>CAVRUN010000001.1:0-1558399 GCA_963724435.1 uncultured Alphaproteobacteria bacterium
ATACCTGACGATACGCTCTTTCTTCGGCATTGCTCGCTCTCCTGAATGAAATAATCCTTTGATTGTCGCCACGCCACGTCCAGACGACCGTATAAGGCTTATCGTCAATCTTGGCGGTCGAAACAAAACGGTGTTCGTCGTTGCGCAGCGAGGACGAAGTCGCGACCGGGCGGCCATCGAACAAGAGATCGGCATCTGCGAAATCAAGGCCGCGCCGGTTCAGGTTCGTGAGCCGTTTTGCCTCATCCCATTCAAACACATGACAATGTAGGCGTTTTATGTACATAACGCAACGAGCGTACTGATACGGCGTTGGGGATCCATCTCGGAATTTGGCGCTCCGACCGCGGCACGGACCGGCAGGGCCGAGCTAGCGGCGCTGCGCGATCGATGTGCTGCTGACCAATTTCCACCTGCCGCGCTCGACCCTGTTCATGCTCGTCGCCGCCCTAGCCGGCCTCGACCGCATCAAATCCGCCTACGCCCACGCCGTCGCCAACCACTACCGCTTCTTCTCCTACGGCGACGCGTGCATGATCGAACGGCCGCGGTGATCTGCAGTTGTCACGTAGACCCGAGTGAAAATAAGAGAACAGGCAGGAAGTAGATGTGGATCGGCTGGAAGCGGACTTTGTGCCGCTGGTCGCCGCATGATGGTTTTAGTTGGATTCCCGTACCTTCCGCCCTGGCCGTGGACGTGGTGCAGTGGTTCCCCACAAAGCCCGATCATTCGCCAGGAAGGCCAGCACGTTTCTCAGCCACCGAACGTTTCATCAGCAAGACCAAGAATGCGACCGCAAAGGTCAACACGGCGGCCATCCAAAAGCAGTCGAAATAGGCGACGAGAATGCCTGCTGCTGGCGCAGGTTTTCTAGTTGCTGCCAGGCAAGTTGGTGCAAGGCGGCCGGATCGGCGGTTTGCCGTAGGAAGAGCGACTGAGCCTGCGCGAGGAAGGATCTGGCGGCCGCGTTGAAAGGATCGAGATACTCGCCAAGCCGCAGCGTGTGGAATTGATCGCGCCGCTCTTGGAAGGTTTGAGCCAACGACACTCCGACGCTGCCTCCCTCATTGCGCAGTAGGCTCAATAAGCCGACAGCAGCACCACGCAATTCCAACGGCGTATAGAGATAAGCTGCGACGTTTGCAGGCGCAAAACATACCGACAAGCCCAACACCACCAGAACGCGAGGCCAGACGGCCTGGCCCGGGCTGATGTCGAGGTTAAGTTGGGACATCCAATAATTCCCGGCGGTCATGAGCAGCAACCCGGCGCCGATCAGCCAGCGGGTATCCATTCTCAGGCCGATCAGACGCCCGACAATCGGCATCGCTATCACCGCAAAGATGCCACTCGGCGACATGACCAGTCCGGTGCTCAGCGCGTCATAACCAAACAGGGATTGCAGCAGACCAAGCAATGACTTGGTGGCCGCAAAGAGCGCAAGGTAAGCGCAAAAGATGATGATGCAGCAGCTCGCGAAGTTGCGCTCGCCCAGCGGTCGGAAATTGACGACTGGGGTTGCGGTGACGCATCTCCCAAAAGACGAGCCCGATCAAACCTACGGCACACAAAAGGGCGAGCGTCTGGATGCGCCAAGAACGATAGCCCACGAGTCCCACTCCTGACCCTTGCTGAGCATCACTTCCCAAGAGACCATGACGATGACCAGCAGTGACAACTGGATCGAGTCAAAATGGAACGGCTGCTTTCGCAACTCCGTACGCTGGGCGACGAGATAGTCCGGGTCGCGAAGCAGAGCATAACACCCGGCGAGTGCCAGGAGACCGACCGGCACGTTGATCCAAAAGATCCAGCGCCACGAGTAGGAGTCGGTTATCCACCCGCCCAGGGTTGGGCCGACGATCGGCGCAATCAAGGCAGCGAAGCCAAACAAGGTCATCGCAGCACCCTGCTTTTCCGGCGGAAAGGCATCAAGCAATATGCCCTGACTGCTCGGCTGTAGACCGCCGCCCGCCAGCCCCTGGATCACCCGGAACAGGATCAGCTGACCGAGACTGCCGGCGAAGCCACACAGCAGCGAACTCAAGGTGAATATCGCGATCGACGCCAAAAAGTCGTTGCGGCGACCGAGATGCGCGCTCAGCCAACCGGTAATGGGCACGATGACGGCATTGGCGGCAAGGTAACTGGTGATAACCCACTCGCCGTCATCGACCGTTGCCGACAGTCCGCCCGCGATATAGCGCAACGCGACCAGCGCGATCGTGGTGTCGAGCACCTCCATGAACGTAGGCACCACCACGACGGCGGCCACCAACCAGGGATTTCTCGCCGTAATAAATCTAGAAGGCGAAAGTGCCGCGACCGTCACTTGTTGGCGCCCGACGGCGAACTCGCAGGCGAACCGGCAGCTTGCGATCGAGGCGCATAGGTTTCCAAAAACTTCCCGGCATCTGGCCCGGTGGGCGGCTTGTTGATGTACACATAGGGGACAACGGACGTGCCGATGAACAGGGGGTCCTTGTCCGGGTCGTATCCTTCGAGGTCGATCCAGACCGGCAGCCGCTGGACCACTTTGACAAAGTTGCCGGTCGCGTTCTCGGCCGGCAGCAATGCCAGGGTCGATCCGGTGCCCATCGTAAAGCCGGAGACCCTGCCCTTGAATACGTGCCGGCCACCATACATGTCGACAAAGAGATCGGCAGTCTGGCCGATGCGCAGGTCCCGTAGCTCCGTCTCTTTGAAATTGGCATCGACCCAAATCTCACGGAGGGAGCGGATCGCCATCAAATTCTGCCCGACTTGAACGTAATCGCCCGGATTCACGTTCCGACGCGTAACGACGCCGTCAATCTCTGCAATGATGTCACAATAACGAAGATCCAGTTCGGCCTGAGCAAGATCGCGTTTGGCGGCTTCGAGCTTGGCCTCGGCCTGCTTGACGGCCGGAGCCTCGGTCTCCAGCCGAGCAAATGTGCGGTCTATGTCGCCCTGTTTTTCGAATTGCTCGAGCATCTGCTTTGGGGTCTGATCAAAGGAATGGATCACACCAAGCTGAGCCGCACTTTAAATCAAGTCCGCCTGGGCCACGAGAACAGAAGAAAAGGTCTGATCCAGATCCGGCGGGACTTGGTGAGAACTTCCTTACCGCCATTGGATTGCGCTGGCAGTCCCAAAGAGGCTCGAACCTGGAAAACTTCGGCCAGCAGATCAGTGACTTGCGCGCTGGCAGCAGATCAGGCCTTTTGAGCCCGATCGAATTCCTGACGGCTCTCGGCCGGGGTCCCCAGCAACCGCTGCGCCCGATAGAAGTCGGCTTGTGAGAGCGTCAAGTCGGCCTTGCTCTTGTCGAGAGCGGCTACCCGAGCATGCAAAAGCGCGACTTTGTTGTCGACATCCTGCACAGCGTTCTGCAATTCCCAGCGGCGGGCCCGTGCTTGTGCTTCGATATCCCGTACCGTGGCTTTAGCCGCGCGCAGGTTTGCCTCTGCGGTATCGACCGCCGCTCTTTTCACAGCGACCGCGTCCTGAAACGGCTCCTTGTCGAGTTCGGCGAGAGGCTCGCCTTTGTGCACACGGGTTTTGTCTGTCCACCAGTACCCGGGAGATCTGGCCGGCGACCCGGGGAGCGACGAAGGTCACATAGCCGTTGACGTAGGCGTCGTCCGTCGAAACGGTGTTGAGAGATACAGAGAATCGGACGGATACCAATGTGCAGAGGACCACCAGAACTAGGGCGCCGAGCGCACCAATCAGCAGCCGTCGCCGCCGCGAGGGCCGTTGATCCGGCGGTGGGCTCACCGATTGTTCCGCCTTGTGCTCGCTCGACACCCTTTCACTTGCGGGGGGCGCGTGGAGCAAATTGGATTCGCCCCTGCTCGTCCCGTCTTATCGGTCATCTCAACGGGCATGGCGTCCGCCACCGTATTTGAGCCGCCCTCCCGCGATATCGGGCGTGTTTAAACCATCATCACCCCTCAGGGGGCCGGCGACTATTATACGTCTCGAATTTGTGCGGAAGAGGCTATCGACCGTCAGCAGAAACCGCGCGAAATGACGCACCAGGTAGCAGATCGAACATTCCGCTTCGCAGCGTCGACTAAAGTCGTCGAACAACCGTTTTGGTTCGAGGCTGAGGAAAAATACGTGAGATGAGGTTGGCCGGCGCGTTTGTGAGTTTTACCACTTAGTCGCGGCACTAACGACAGCAGCAGCGTAGCGCCCTCTTGCGCCAATCCAGACAATGCGTCCGGCGCGGTTGGGTGTGCACGGACCGCGACCGGGTCGTTGCGGCGATCTTCCGAGACGGCGGTTCGCGCTACGCGAGACGGATCGGCGGCGCGGTTTGGTCAGAAAACGAGGTACTTCCAGGGCTCGCATCGGCAAGCCGCGACGGGCACCTGCTCGGCGGCTCGCAGGTCCGGACAGGAGCGGGATCTCAGCGTTGGCGGTTGTTCTGGCTCAGGATCGGCTGGCCGAACTGCACCGTTTTCTTCGCGGCGACCGCGAGTTTCCACGCGATATCGGGCGAGATGCCGAGTGCCGTGGCAGCCGAGGCGCGATGACGCGGATCGGCCGGGTCAAACTCGACGAGAAGCAACTCGGGATCCACATGCGTAATCTCATAAAACAGCACCAGCGCGCTGAGATAGGCGCCATAGATACTAGGATGATAGCCGATCGGCGTCGTGCAGCACGCATCGAGCGGGCTGCTGTCCCAGAGATCGACCTCATAAGGCGGGTTGGCGGCCAGATACGGGTCGCGCACCGCGAGTTGGGCGTTGATGGCGCTGATCCAGGCGTCGCCCGCCAGCGCGACATTCACTTTGCTCCCTGTCGGGTTGCTCGCCATGTAGTCGCTGGCTGCCTGCTGATAGGCGTTGTGCAGGTCGGCGGCCATGGCGCCGATCGGGTCCTGGTCGCCGACATAGGGCGCATTTAGGCCACCGGGCGGGCTGGTGCTGCTGCCAAAGATCGGCGCATTGGGGTTAGTGCTGATATAGCCATACGACGCGAGCGGCTGCGTCTCGTACACGGCGTCGATAGCCTTGATCAGCCCAGCCACGCCGCTTTCAAAGCCGGCAAAATCGCCGCGCGTCGCCACGGTTTGACCATTCACGTTGATCGTCGCCGGCAGCGGCCGGAAGCTCTGGTCCTGCATCACTACCTTGTCCCAGGCGGTGCCCTCGATTAACGGCAGGTCATCTTTCTCATTGCCGGTATCGTTGAGATAGCCGGTAAGGGTGGCGCTGCTTACCGCGATCAACGAGACCGAATAGTTAAGGTGCGCCTCCCGGGTAAACTGCAGGAAAATCCCGGCTATCCCGCCATAAGGACCCGGCTCGTTATACTGCAGAGAAGGATTGGCCTGCAGATCGACGAGTTGTGCCGCCAGGGTGGCGCCGGGCGGCGGAGTTTTGGCCGGATCGACCTGCGCACCTTGTTCGGCGCTGCTGCAAGTGGCTGGCGTCGAGCACAGCAGATCGTGCACGTCGTTTGCGCCGAACCCGCCATTGTAGGTGCGCACCGGCTCGTATCGCCCATGCGTAAAGCTGTTGCCGATAAAGAGGATATTGATCTGAGCTTCTGCGGCGGTTGCCCGAATAGGTGTCAGAGCCGACAAAGCCGCCAACAATACCGGCGCGAAACGCAGCCGTACCATCCTATCAATGCCCATCGAGATCCCCCCTCTTCCTTTTTACCGGCATGCACCGGCATAATTTGCGCCTCGCCGGGATGCTGGGCCATCGAAATTTGACCGTAATCTGCAGCGGCTTGCACCGATCCAGGTCCGCGCGCAAACCCCGGGGCTTCTGGCCCACGCCAAGTGAAATTATTGCGCAGCCTAAGGTCGAAAGGAGAACGGATTTGGCCGCAAACCGTACTGGTTCGCGCGCCTCTTCCGGTCATGGCTCAGATGAGTGGCCCTGGACCAGATGTCCGCCTGAGCGCGGGGCGGCCCGTCTCACGGTCCACCCGATGGTCTGGCCTCGCCGGCTGCGGAGGGATAGCCGCAGGGCCAGTCGAGCGGGTCGTCGATTATACTTTTGCCGCCGAACGACCCTTCTGCGACAGGCTGCGGAAGGTGACTGACCAACGCGTCACTTCCATCGGGGCGATGCTGTGCTCCCATTGGTGACGCGCCTCGCCGGTAAGATGATAGATCGAGCGCGGCGTCAGCAGCACCGATGCCCGATCGAAACCGCCGGGCTGGCGCCTCCGGAACCGCATCGTTGCCGGCGCGCCGAGCGACACGCCGAGGACATGCTCGAACACCGGACGGTCTCGATGCCAGCCGATTCCGGCGCCGGGATCGTAGCGGATCACCAGAGCCTGGACGAGTTCTTCGGCAGCCAGCCCAGCGAATTCGGCCGCCTTTGCACGCGACGGGAGCAGCCAATCAGGAAACGGTTTGGTCTGCGTTAAGCTCGCATCATCAAAGTCGTAGCGCCAGCCATAGGAAGCGGTCAGCCGCTTGCCTGACCATTGATGAAAGCGAAACGGCGAAAGCTCCGCCGCGTCAATTGACGCGATCAAGCTCTGCTCTTCCCGTGGCGTCACGATGTCTTCGGCCCGTGACAGCCCGGCGAGTGATGGCCGGTCAAAGAGATCGGGTTGCTTGAGATCGGAGTGGTTAAGGCTGGATTTCATTCTTTTGCGGAGCAGTGTCACCGCACTCCTATGTGGGAGAGGACGACGGACCCGAGAAGGGCGCAGCATTCCCACCAACCGGAGCCTCTCACCGGCATGCGTTGCGTGATCTCCCCGATGCGGTTTTTTCGCGGGTAAGTAGCTTGAGGCGCTTGACGAAACTGACATACGCTTGGTTGCGACGAGCGAGGCATGTCGGGGGTGACGGGGAGTGGGCAGAATGGATTCGAAGGGTAGGCTGACATCAGCCGCCGCGCCGGCATCGCATCTCCCGGCCGAATGGGATCGCGAAGTCGATGTCGTCGTGATCGGCGCCGGCGCTACCGGAATGCCCACCGCAATCGTCGCGCGCGAAGCCGGCTGCGAGGTGATCCTGGTTGAGGCGGAAGCGGATATCGGCGGCCACGCCATTACCAGCGGCGGCAACGTTCCGCTCGGCGGCGGAACCAGCGTGCAAAAGAAATACGGCATCGAGGACACCCCGGATTTGTTGTTCCGCGACCTGACGGACTGGTCGGTAGTCGGGCCGAACGGGTTCCCGGATTACCGCTACAACGATCGCGAAATCATCCGCGCCTTTGCCGACAACAGTGTCCCATGCTTCGAATGGCTGGTTGGCCATGGCGTCATCTTTATCGACAAAGCACCCGATGCGATCGGCGGAAACTCGGTCGGAAATTCGCTTCCGCGCGAAATGCACTGCGCCGTAATGGACTGGCCGACGGTCCAGACCGGCATGCCGGCTGATGCGGCGGTGCAAATGACCCGTTCCTCGGGCAATGGCCTGATGCGGTCGCTCGAAGTCGCCGCCAAAAAAGCCGGCGTCGAAATCCTGCTCGAACACCGAATGACGGCAATTCATCGACAGGCGTCGAATGCAGGACCCGTGCTCGGTATTTCAGTCGATCACAAGGGGACCAGGGTTCACATCCGCGCCCGCAAGGCGGTTATCATCGGCACCGGCGGCTCGACCGGTAACGTCAATTTCCGGCGGATGTTTGATCCGCGTCTGACCGAGGAATATTGCGGGCTTGCCGGCATGCCGTGGTCGGACCAGGATGCCAGCGGCGAGTTGGCGGCGATGGCAATCGGCGCCTCACTGTGGGGACTGTACAATCAAACCGGCGAATTCGGCGCCAATGTGACCAAGCCGGGCTCGATCGGCTGCCAATACAATTATCGAAATCTGCAATGGATGCCGGGCAGCCGGGTATTTGATCGCGCCCGTGCAAGCGGCCTCCGAGTAGCCAATTGGCAGGATGTCATTCTGGTCAATATGCTGGGCAAGCGCTTTTATGACGAGACCGGCGGGCAATACATTGCCAACAATTACAATTCCGTCGATCCCTACGTTAAGGGCAGCTGGCTTAATGCCAAGAATATCAAATACGACCCCAATAACTTCTTGAATGCCGCACTCGCTGGCATTAACGACGGCCACAATGGTGGCGGTCCGATTTGGGCGATCTTCGATAGCGAGGCCATCGAGCGCGAGCAATGGCGGCCGACACCGCCGCATGTCGATATCGCCGCCGGCTTTTTCTTCAGCGCCAATCGACTGGCTGATCTCGCCGAAAAGATCGTCATGAAATATCAGCGCGTGGCGATGCCGCCGGCAGCCTTGGAAGAAACCGTTGCCCGCTATAACGCCTTTGTCGATACCGGTATCGACGCGGATTTCGGCAAACCGAAGCCCATGTACAAGATCGCCAAGCCGCCCTTTTATGCCGCCTGGGCGACACCGGTGGTGCACGACACTCGCGCTGGATTGCGCATCAATGCCGAATGCCAGGTTATCGGCATGAACGGCGAGGTTATCCCCGGGCTTTATTGCGGCGGCGAATCAGCCGGCGGCTTCAGTCAACACGGCCTCGCGCGGGCAGTGTGTCAAGGCTACATCGCCGGCAATGCCGCTGCTGCGGGACCACCGTTCTGAGACACTCCTGGTGGCAGCGCTAATGGATCATCGCGGCGGCAGGGGGTGGTCCATTCTGCGGCATTCGAACCGCGACAAGATCACGGGAAGCGCCACCGCCATTGGCATTAGCGACCTCATAGCCGATAACCCGGAACCCGCCGTAATCGTCTCTGGCTTCGTCAGCATCATGGTTGAACGACAGCTCGGGCCAGCGCCCCGACTGCCTGATGTTCCAGTCTTGATAACCGAGCGAACCGGTCCACGCGATCGAGTTCGATAGCCACGCGTAGCGGGCAAGGCCCATTCGCTTTATCGCATCGCAAACAGCTCCGGATCCGTATACCCCGATCTGGTAATTTGCGATGCCTCTGCCGGCCGAGACTAAACCCGCTGCAACCCCTTCGAAATATTCGGTAACACGATCCAGCGATCGGTTCCGCGCATCAAAGTCGACAGCAAAGTAAATGGCGGTGCCGGGCGGTTGGCCGATCGCTCTCGCCTGCCAGTGTGCGGTGGTTGCATCGCTAAAACCGGATGCATAGGAAAAATACCCCGGATACCGGGAATGCGATTCCCATACCGCGACAATGTTCAAGCCCTGCGACGACAGCCGCTGCGCCTCGCTCGCCGAAAGCGCCGGCCAGCGCGATTCCGGGTTGCGGTAATAGCGGGCGACAAAGTCGACCAGGCCCGGCTGCAGCTGGTACGCCACCGCGGTGGAGTCGGTCGCCATATCGATCCCGCGCCCGGCTCGAACGGGTTTTGGCGGCTCGACTACCTGGTACAAGGTCGGGAGCGGCGGCGGCTGGCATGCCGTCAATATCAGCGCCGCGACAATCGCTACCAGTTTAGTAAGCCGCAACGTGCTTGCCCCCCGTGTCAAAAAAATGTGGTCGGTCCCCTAACGCGCGATTTTTCGCTACCGCGGCGGTTGCCGCAACCAAAATCGCTCGGGATTAAGTGGTTTGCGTTAATTTTGTGGGATTCCGGTTTCTACCGCCCTCCTCGGCGTCTGGCCAAACGCGAATCACCGCCTCTCGGCGACCGATCGCCCCTCCGCCATTTATGCCAATCCGGCTATGCGATCATTACCCACGCAACGCCGAAGTAGCGCCCGACAGCGGTCGCCGAGAAACCTCTACAATGCCATTTTCGGTTGGGGGCTTAGAATCTTCCGGTTTCGGCGTTTCGCATTGCTGCCGGAAGCTCATCGGCTGAGGGGTTCGAAACACTGAAAACATTGACATAAGCGCGAATATAGCTCTACTCGAGCCCGCGGGAAGTTTACAAGTCGAGCTCCGCCAACCTCTGAAACGCCCGCAGTGATAACGCTTCGTTTTCCGCTCGGCTGTACCAGCACCGGAACAAACCTTGGAGTGTCTGCTCCAGCGTCAGGCCGAGCCTTCTGCCGAATTCAAGCAACCAATCATGATCATCTACGCCCGCTAGCTCTGCAAACGTGGCTGCCACTAAATCGAATGGCCGTCCAAAAACTTCTGCTGCTTGGAGCGTACAATCTCTAGCCGTCTGCCGGAACATCGCCTCAACTGATATCGATCCCGGTAAAAAGCAGTGCTTGATCGGCGCGTCTGTAATTACCGAAGACTGATCTCCATCATACACACCGATAAGCCGAGTAAGTTTTGATTTCGGAAACGCATTCCTTGCCGTAGTAACCTTACTAGCGCTTCCTACATCTATTATCTCAAGCCTGTCGAGCAGATCAATATCGTGCGCGCCTATCCAAAGGCGGCAAAACTCGCGCGAGACCCGGTCCTCAACCGCTACAATGATTTTCGCGGCTGGTCGCAGCCCCAACCCTTTCAGAGCTGCGTTTCGGCTAGCTTGGGGCATTAGCCGCGATTGTCCGGTGTGACGATATAAAAATCGGATGTTTTCATCCTGTAATCGCTCAATAATAGCGGGGGAGTGCGTTGTAAGAATAATCCACAACCTTTTTGAAGTGCTTATTGAGGCTACCAAATCCATTAAAGAAGCCTGTGTAGCCGGTGAGACGAATGTCTCAGGCTTCTCAACAAGACAAATAGAATTAGGGTTCACGGTCAGAAGCTTCCAAAAAATAAATAGTATGCAAAGCTCTCCTAGCCCCATGGTTCTACAATCATACGATATTCCCTGTTCGACCGCACGAAAAAAAGGTTGAATGTCGCCAGCTTCTTCGACCTCAAATATCTCAACCTTGTCGTATTCCTTTCCCATCAAAAAAGAAATGTTTCTGATCTGCTCCGCATCAAGCGGAATAGGGTCCACACCATTGAGAACAGCTTCTATGTCTTCCTTTAACGCAAAATTTTTCTGTATTCCCATAGAGGCTACGGCGCTGTCTATATAGGTCACCACACCAAGATCATTTCCAACTCCTGTGCCCAAATCAGTCTCGTACTGCTCCTCCTTGTCCTCTCGTAACAGCGTTGCGTTCAGCCGCGCCTGACCCAAGCGAAGAAGAGTGGCTCCGAACCCCGTCGCTTGCAAATCCAACGCCGCCCAAACACTTTTTAGCAAGGTAGTTTTCCCTGTGCCGTTCGCTCCACATATCGCTGTTATCGGCCTAGTGAACGATAGAGTGTCGTTGGGGAAACCGGGCAGATTTTCGTAACGCAACGAAATGAGAGCCAGCAGACGAGCGGTATCGCGGTGTACGCGACGCCAAAGATCGTCCCGTGCAGCACTCCTCACTGCAAGCGACCCCACTGTTCGTATTTAAGCGAGGTCAGCAAAGTATCGGTCGAAACCATGTCGTCTGGACGACCATCAAGGCGATGTTGCCGAAATAAGTCCTCGAACTGTTTAATTGTGCTCTCGCGCTCGCGGAAACGAGAGAAAACGTCGAGCGGCCACCTATCCTTTAGAAGGTGGAAGAAATACCATAGAACGAAATCACGGAGCACGACCGAGGATACGTCCGCTACTCGAGACGTGGCTCGATCATGAAATATATCGATCAGCTCCAACGCTCGCTCCGAAGCCGCTTCGTTTGTGTTCCCTGTGATTTTCGCTAATATCGTTCCGGTGCGGGGTTCCTGAAATTCAGCCATGAACGCCCGAACAACTTCCGAGAGTTTGTCCAAATTCGCCGTCTGAGTAAGCTGAGAACAGAAACACAACCACGTGAACAAGGTAGCTTTATTCAACCGGCCCGAAATCTCATTGTCTGTGCGCGCCGCAAGTAGGAGCTCGATAGCGGCGGCTGTTCGGTCTACGACAGCTTCCGAGAACGGAGTTGAGGAGCGGAAGCGATCCGATATGCTGCCGGCGGTTATCTTGCGTGCGAGCGTTCCATTTTCCAGAGTACAAAGGAGACGAAGCTAGGACATCGTCATAGGACATTCTGGCATTAGAGAAGCCGATGCGGCGTTCAAAGTCGGGGCGTGCCTCTATTAGTTGGACCAAATCCTTGATCTGTTTTCGTACCGGGCCAAAGAAGGCATTGCGCTGTTCAGCGGCGGTGAGATTGGTCAGTTGATTGAGACGATAGAAAAGCTCACCAGGTTCTTCGGGCCTGTAATCCACCAAACGGAATACCCGGATTGTAAATTGATCGAATTCATTCCGAACGTCAGTTGGCAGAGTGCCGTATCGCTTGCCATCCAAGTGTTTGATGGACTCATCAAACGGTTCGATGTTTCCGTCAACGGGGAACAACCCTCGGACGAAGTCGCGGATAGATACCAGGCGTTGCTGACCATCAAGGACTTCCTGGATGCCTCCATCTGTAATCACAACATGAATAGGGGGTACGTGCCAGTTCCGCAGGACGCTATCGATCAGGCGTTTTTTCTTAGCTATTGACCACACCTCGCCCCGCTGGAAATCAGGTTGAAGGTCGATTACGCCGTCCTCGATACGACGGACGATTGTCTGGAGGTCCGGGTCAGATGGGAGCAATCTCATGGCATACCGTGCCGGCCGGGAAATTTAGGTGCTTCACACGCGATCATGCCGTCAATTTATCAGGTCGGCGGCATTTACCTGCGAAAATCGAGAATTGGAGACCGCGCAGCCGAAAGCGGAAGGGCGACCACCGGGCGAGGAAGCGCCTCTCTGTCAGCTGTTATGAAACAAACCAAGTGTCTGTCGGTTAACACGGTGCCCGAGCGCGATGACCGCAAAGGGGCAGGACGAGCCATTACGCGCGCGAAGGCTGAGTGACAAATAGGACGACGCCCAACGCCGCCGGCAGTTACCGAGTTAGCCAAGCTCGCCGGTGCCAAGTGAGCTAGACTGGCTATTGGCACTAGCGGCGCCCTTCCTAGTGTCGTAATCGGCCACTAGTTCGCGGATCCGTGGGATCAGTTCTTCGCCATATTGAACAGCGTCGGGGCGGGGATCGTAGCCGCGGATCAAGAGGCTGCTCGCGCCGAGTTTATAATATTCGAGCAGTGCCTTGGCGACGGTTTCGGGCGTGCCGACGAGTGCTGTCGAGTTTCCCTGGGCGCCGGTCGCGGCAGCGAGTGCCATCCACAGGCAGGTGTCGTGCACCTCGGCTTCGGCTGCCGCCTGCAACAGCCGCCTTGAGCCGACATTTTGGCGCTGGGCCGGCGCCGCGCTACCGCGATTAGCCAGCACTCGGTCGAGGATGCGCTTGGCGCGGTCCCAGGCTTCGCCCTCGGTGGCCGCCAGGATCGGGCGCGTTGACAGGCTGAATTTCGGGTTGCGGCCGCACAGTTCCGCTTGCCGCCGCACCCGGTCCATAAACTGCGCCGTGGCCTTCAGCGGTTCGCCCCACAGCATGAAGACGTCGACATGCGGCGCCAATGCAGCGATCGCTGCGTCAGAGCCGCCGCCGCCATAGATCGGGATGTGCGGCTGTTGCCGGCAGCGGATTTGCGAGAAGGTGCCTGACGTGCGGTAGAATTCGCCCTCATGATCGAATGGCGCCGGCGCGGTCCAGGTCCGGCGCAGCAGCGAGATGTATTCGTTAGAGCGGCGATAGCGGGTCTCGTGGTCGGTCCAGTCACCGTCCTTGGCCTGGTCGGCGTCGCTGCCGCCGGCGATCATGTGCACCGCCAGACGGCCATTGCTGAGCTGGTCCAGAGTGGCGAGCTTGCGGGCGGCCACCGGCGGCGCGACGAAACCCGGCCGATGCGCTAACAGAAAACCGAGCCGCTCGGTCACCGCGGCGGCGTGCGCCCCCACCAGGAACCCGTCGGGCGCCTCGGAAAAATAGCCGATCAGCACCCGGTCAAAGCCGGCGCGCTCGTGAAGTCGCGCGGTTTCGGCGATCACATTCGCATCAAACGGGGGTCCTGAAGGCGGAATAAGCTCCGACGAGATGCGCGGTGCGATCCACCCGATTATCTCCACAGGCATGGAATCTCCTCCTGAACCCGTGGTTCGGGTAGCGGGCTGTGGCTAGCGGGGTGCTACAATAACCCACCTGCCGTCCGCTGGGAGAACCGATCTTGCCGCTGGAAACTCGTCTGCTCGGTGATAGTTTTGCTTGTGAGGTCCTTGGGCTGCATCTGTGGGAGCCTCTGAACGAGCTCACGATCGCCGAATTGCGGGCGGTATGGGCCGAGCACCCGGTGCTGGTGTTTCGCCGGCAAGCGCTGTCGGAGGACGAGTTGGCCGATTTCAGCGCGTGCTTTGGCCCGCTCGAACGCACCGTGCGTACCGATTGGGCGTCGCCGGTGCGGCCGGAAGTCACACTGATCTCAAATTTGAAGGATGGCCAAGCCCGCCCGATCGGTGGCCTGGGCGACGGCGAGTTGCAGTGGCATTCGGACCAATCCTACATGCTTCAGCCAGCGACCGGCGCAATGCTGTACGCGCTCGAACTGCCGCCTGACGGTGGAACTACCTCATGGGTCGATCTGTGCGCCGCCTATACCGGGCTTCCCGATCGGCTGAAGCGCGCCATCGAGGGCAGGCATGCGATCTTTGACTACGTCAAGCGGCTCGCCGGTTATCAGGGTGTCGACCGAGTGATCTCGGCAGAAGCAAAAACCAAGACGCCGCCGATCACCCATCCGCTGGTCCACATTCATCCGGTGACCAGCAAAAAGGCGCTCTATCTCGACTCGACGACCACCGTCGGGATTGACGGCATGGATGAGGCATCGGGCGCGGCGCTGCTCGCGGAAATCTATGAATCCGCAACGCAGCCACCGTTTGTTTATCACCACCATTGGCGGGTTGGCGATGCGCTGTTGTGGGATAACGGCTTTACCATGCATCGCCGCGAGCCGTTCGATCCGGCGGCGCGCCGCTTGATGAAGCGGACAACGATGTTCCTGCCCCGCGATCGTCACATCGTCCCGGAAGGGAGGCTCGCTGCCTGACGACGCACTTGCCGACGGCCGTAGCATATCGGCAGTTGCAGGCCTAATATTCAGTACGGGCTGCGTGCCCGGGATTGCGGAGCATAGATATGGCAGACGGGACATCGGAAATCTTGCCAGCAGCGCCGAGCGCGGCGCGGACCCCAGCGGGCCTCAATCACCTGGTGATAAATGTGCGCGACATCGAGGAGTTGCACCGGTTCTGGACCGAGATGCTCGGGTTCAAACAGGTCGGCGTGTCGCGCCGGCCCGGGCGCAAGATGCGCTTTTACAGCGGCGATCACGGTGGCCGGATGAACCATCACGACATCGCCCTGGTCGAGAACCCCAACCTGCCGGCGCCGCCCAAAGACTGGGACATGTTCGGCATGCCGGTGGCCATCAACCACATCGCGATCGCGATGCCGACCCGCGAGGCGTGGCTGCAGCAATTGGCCCACTTGCAGGAAAAAGGCGTCAAATTTCATCGCCGCGTCAATCACGGCATGACCCACAGCCTCTATATCAGCGACCCGAACGGCTATGGCGTCGAGATCCTCTACGAATTGCCGCGCGAGGTCTGGGAAGACAACATCCAGGGGGCGCTTGACTACGCCGAGGCATTGCCGACCGAGGGCGGCGAGGCGCTCGTTGACGACACGCAATATCCGACCTTTGGCAAGGCGGCGGAACCGGCCAATGCCTAGCCGCCGCTGACCTGAATTCAGCCAGCAGCCCGAACTGATCTAGTGAACGCCCGTTAAAGAACGGCCAGCGGGACGAGGGTACATGTTGCGCGACGCAGCCCCGCGGCATTGTCGCGCGGCTTAAACGCGCCAATGAAGGAACGTGGCGATGCCGAAAGACGAAGGTGCCGTACCTGATTTTCTACGGATGGATCAGCCGGTCAGTTCCGATCCGGCCAATGCCAAAAAGACCGGCAATTGGCACGGATGGCCGACCAAGGACATTACGCCCGTCACCTTGACCGACAATGAAGGCCGCACGGTTCGGATCCGGACTCCGGTGATGGATTTGGAAGGGCTGATTACGCCCACCCACCTGCACTACACGGTGCAGCATTTTGCTGTCCCGCCGGTCGTCGAAACCGAGTCCTGGGCATTGCGGGTCACGGGCGAGGTCAAGTCGCCGCTGACGCTCAACTTCGACCAGCTGCGGCGGTTTCCAGCCCGCAATGTGCGCACCGTGATGGAATGTTCGGGCAGCGACGCCACCTACTTCGAGTATTTCAAAGGCGAGGGGCCCAGACCTTCGCGCACCAAGGAAGGGATGATCCTCAGCGCCAGCGAGTGGACCGGGGTGCCGCTGGCCGCAGTGCTGCATGAGGCCGGGCTCACCGCCAAGTCGCTGTATGTTCGCGCCGAAGGCAACGATCAGGGAATCCCACCGACCGCCGCCGCCGGCACAAAGCCGTTCTATTACGACAAGGGTCTGCCGATCGAAAAGGCGCTCCATCCGGACACAATCCTCGCCTGGGCGCAGAACGGCCAGATCCTGGAGCATCTGCACGGCGCGCCGGTGCGTCTGCTGGTCCCCGGCTGGTCAGGCAATTGGTCGGTCAAGTGGCTGACCAAGCTCGAGCTGATGGAGCACGAGCCGGACTGCTGGTACCACTATCAATTCTATTATTACGGTAATTCGCCCGACGACCCGCACAAGGAATTAATCACCACAATCGGGGTGAAATCGCTGATCACCCAGCCCAACGACGATACCGAGGAAATGCCTCCTGGCGTCCATATGATCCGGGGCTATGCCTGGAGCGGCGCTGGCGCTATTGCCCAGGTCGAGGTCAGCGTCGATGGTGGCGAAACTTGGCATGCCGCCCACATCGAACCGCCGCGCGAGCGCTTTATGTGGGTGCGCTGGTCATACCGCTGGGATGCGCGCCATAAGGGCAACTACACGCTGATGTCGCGGGCCACCGACGAGATCGGCCGCGTCCAGTCGCATGAGCCGCGCTACAACAATATGCGCAAAAACTTCAGCGCCATCGTCGGCTACCCGATCACGATCGGGTAACGGCGCTACTGAGTCTTGGCGTACGCTCGTGGCCTCTAAGAGGTAGTCCTCGGGCCGGCTCGGATACCGATTAGGTTGCGCGGCTTGCGTCGGGTGACTGGAACCGGGCGGTCGACCTTGACTTAGCCCTTGAGGCTTCGACTTCGCGATCCCGTGGTGGCGCGTTGGTTACGAGAGAAGCGAGCAGCTCGCGCGCCGTATCCGCTACCTGTTCCACCGCCCGATCGAATGCGAGCTGGTTGGCCTTGGACGGCCGCGTAAAGCCGCTCAACTTTCGAACGAACTGCACGGAAGACGCGCGGATCTCGTCCTCTGTGGCGGGCGGTTTGAAGTTGTGCAGAGTTTTGATGTTACGGCACATGCAATCCTTCCTATCGCAAATCCGAGAACTCAGCGGTGGTGACAAAGATTTCGAACCCTCCGACCTCTCACCGGCGAAAGTGAATTTCTATACATGCGCTCCCGCGCGGATCGCGCGCCAGATGCGTTCGGGGGTGGCGGGCATCGGCACATCCGTAACACCGAGCGGGGCGAGCGCGTCGAGGATCGCGTTCATCACCGTCGGGGTCGAGGCGACGGTGCCGCCTTCGCCAACCCCTTTGGCGCCGAGCGGATTGGTCGTGCTCGGGACCGGGCTGAAATCGATCGTAATCGTCGGCAAGGTGTCGGCACGGGGGATGGCGTAGTCCTGTAGCGTGCCGGTCAGTAGCTGGCCGTCGCTGTCATAGATGACGTCTTCAAGCAACGCCTGGCCGGCGCCCTGGGCGACGCCGCCCTGGATCTGACCCTTTGCCAGCAGCGGATTGATGACCGTGCCGCAATCGTCGACCACCGTGTAGCGGTCGATTTCGACCAGGCCGGTTTCGGGGTCGATCTCAACCTCGCAGATGTGGCAGCCATTGGGGAAGCTCGGCAGATCCGAGTTGAACGCGCCCGCACCCTGCAGACCAACGCCGAGTTCCGAAGGCAGGCCGACCGGGATAAACGACATCTGCGCTACTTGCTCAATCGGCATCGAGCGGTCGGTGCCTGAAATCGTATAGGCGCCATCGGCAAAGGCGATGTCGGCGGCATCGGCCTCCATAAAATGCGCGGCAAAACGCTTGCCGCGATCGATCAAATCGTCAGCCGCGGCGCGCAAGGCACTGCCGCCGATCATCATGCTGCGCGAGGCATAGGTGCCGCGGCCGATCGCAATTTCATCGGTATCGGCCTGAGCCAAGTGAATTTTGTCTTCAGGCACGCCGAGCCAGTCGGCGGCCATCTGGGCGTAGGTAGTCTCGTGCCCTTGTCCGTGCGACAGAGTGCCGGCCAGGATCGTCACCTCGCCGGACGGGTCGAAACGCAATTCCATGCGCTCATTGAACACGCCGGTATTGTCGACGTAGTAGACGACGCTATGCCCGCGACATTTGCCGGCGGCCTGACTTTGCGCCTGGCGTGCGGCATAGCCGTCCCAATCGGCCATAGCCTGGCATTTGGCCAGTGCGGCGGCGTAGTTCCCGGTGTCGTAGGTCCAGCCGGTCCGCGTCTGATAGGGAAAACTGTCAGGGCGGATGAAGTTGTTGCGGCGCAATTCGGCCGGGTCGATCCCCGTCTCGCGCGCCGCCCGATCGACGAGACGTTCCATGATATAGACGGCCTCGGGCCGGCCGGCGCCGCGATAGGGTACGGTCGGCGCGGTGTTGGTAAAGACCAGGCTACTTGTCACCGACACCGCCGGGATGTCGTAGACGGTCGGGGCGAGCTTTAGCGAAAAGATGATCGGAATGGCGCCGGCGCCCTCGATATAGGCGCCGACATTGTGCGCGCCGGTCCAGCGCAAGCCCAGGAACCGGCCCTCTGCGTCAAGCGCCAGCTCGCCGCTGACTTTCTGGTCGCGGCCGTCATAATCACCGAGCAGGGCCTCGGAGCGCGACGGGATCCACTTGACCGGCCGGCCAACGCGGCGCGCCGCCCAAACCATGATCGCCTCTTCGGGGTAGACATTGCCCTTCATGCCAAACCCGCCGCCGACATCGCGGGCGACGACGCGGATGCGGCTTTCGGGGAGATGCAGGATGTGGTGCGCCAACGTTTGCCGCACGCCATGAACATTCTGCGTGCTTGAATAGAGCGTGTAGCGCCGGGTGCCGGGGTCGTAATCGGCGATACAGCCGCGCGGCTCCATCGTAACCGCGGTGATCCGGTTATTATACAGCGACAGCTTCGTCACATGGTATGCTCGGGCAAAGGCGGCATCGATTGCGCCCGCATTGCCCAGCTGCATCGTGAACGAGATGTTATTCGCAGCGCCGTCGTGGAGCAGCGGTGCGTTTGGCTGTTGCGCGTCCTCGATCGTGGTCACGGCGGGGAGCATTTCGTAATCGACCGAGATCAGCTCGGCCGCGTCGCGTGCCAATGCCTCGGTGGTAGCGATCACGACGGCGACCCGCTCGCCGACATGACGGACGCGGTCCCGTGCCAAGGGCGGACGCTTGCTGCGAAACGCCGTCGGCCCACCCATGTCTTCGGGCATTCCCTCGGGATCAAGCGTCCCGAGCCCGTCAGCCGCCCAATCCTCGCCGGTCAGCACAGCCTCGACCCCCGGCAGTTGCTCGGCGGCGCTCTTGTCAATCGAACGGATGTGCGCATGGGCATGCGGCGAGTAGACGACGACGGCGTATGCCTGGCGCGGGAGATCGATGTCCGCGACATAGCGGCCGCGGCCGGTCAGAAGGCGCGGATCTTCCTTGCGGGTGACGGGTTGTCCAATACCAAAACGCATACTGCTCCTCGCCGTCATGATCGGGCGGGACAGTACATCCGAAGGCAGCGCCGGGTCGAGGCGGGGGTAACTTACGTGCTACGGACCCAGCAGCTCAGTCCAAAAATGAACAGGCCAGAGCAGTGCTTTAGCCCGCGTTGGCGGAAGACCGGCGAACGTTGGCGCTCAATTCGGGGATGCCGGTCACTTCATAACAAACCCGCGCCAGGGTCGCCACACCCTCGCGGATCACATCCTTCGACGGCAGCGCGAAGCAGAGCCGCATCATCGATTTGGTCTCGGCCGGATTGCATGACCATTCGGGGCCAGGATTAAAGACCAGCCCCTCTTTGGCCGCCGGTGCTACGAGCGTTGTCACATCGACCTTGTCGGGCAATTTGATCCACAAAAAGATGCCGCCTTGGGGTCGCCACATCTTTTCGACCGCGGTGCCGAAATCGCGCTCCAGCGCATCGATCATCGTGTCGAGTTTTTCCTTTAGGACACCGGTCAGCTCGCCGACGTGTTGGTTAAAGCTGCGCGAGAAATATTCGGCGACGACCATTTGTTCGAGCGCGCCGGTGCCGCTGTCGGTCTCCCGCTTTAAACCGACCAGCCGGCTCATGACGGTCCAGTCGGCAACGACATAGCCCAAGCGCAAAGCCGGCGACAAAGTCTTTGAGAACGAGCCGACATGGATCACCCGGGTCGGATCCATCGAATAGATCGCCGGCGGCGCGTCCGGGCTCCACGTCAAATCGGCGTAACATTCATCCTCAAAGATCGCGACGTCACGTTTTTTGGCGAGGCCGAGCAACGCTTCTCGCCGATCGACCGGCAGGATCGATCCCGTCGGATTCTGCACCGTCGGGATCGTGTAAATAAATTTGGGCGTAACACCTTTGCGCTTGAGATCGCTGAGGATTCGGTCGAGGGCGTCGATGCGCAACCCGTCATCGTCAAGCGGCGCGCCGACGACATTGACCCCGAGCCGCTGCAATTTGGTCAGCGCACCGCCATAGGTGAATTCCTCGAGGATTACCGTGTCGCCGCGATTGAGCATAACGCGGTTGACGAGATCGAGCCCCTGCCCCGACCCCGAAGTGATCAGCACGTCTTCGGGAGTGCAGGCGATGCCGCGGCCCTTGACCTTGGCCACAACAAACTCGCGGATGCCACGGAAGCCTTGCGGGCCATGCGGGTTGTAGAGCGCCAGATCGGCGCCGTCGCGGCGCAGCACGGCCTCGGCCGCTGACGCCAATTCCGCTGCCGGCACATGCTCCGGATCGTTATGCCCGCCGATAAAATTGTACTTCGGAAAGCCGGTCCAGCGTGGCGCCGCGGCCGGCAGGCCCTCCGAGAACAAATGACTGTAGGCGAAACCGGTGGCGGCCATGGCGTTTTCCCTTTTATCTGGCGCTCTAAACCGTCATCACCGGGCTTGTCCCGGTGACCCACTTTTCCTTTTACGGTGCTGGCAGGCGTGGATGGCCGGACGAAGTCCGGCCATGACGATTACCGAGACGATCCTCTTCGCGTTATCGCGCGGGCGCGTGCTTGCCGGAGATTTGCGGCGTAATGTCCGGGTAGGCGCCTGGCGTCTTTTGCGCCGCGCGTTCGTGCATCTGCAGCCGCGTCACTCGCTCCCATTTCCGCCCGTGTTCGTCTTTGACATTAAAGGCGAGCTTGCCGACGCCCTCGATGTCGAGCTCGATCTTATCGCCATCCATAAACGGGTTGAGCCCGCGGTGATTGGTGCCGGTGGCGACGATGTCACCCGGCTCCAAGGCGTGGATCGAGGACAACCATTCGATGCAGCGCGGGATTTTGTGCGCCATGTCGCTGGTGTTGAAGTTCTGCATCAAGGTGCCGTTGTTGTAGAGCCGGATTTGCAATTTCTGCGGGTCCGGGATTTCGTCTTTGGTCACGATCCACGGCCCGATCGGCGCAAAAGTGTCGCGCGATTTCATCGCGAAAAAGCCGGGAGCCGGCAGGCCGCGCGCGGAGCCGTCGATAAAGCAGGTATAGCCGAAAATATAGTCCATCGCGTCGGCGGCTTTGACGTTGCTCGCCCTTTTGCCGATCACCAGCGCCAATTCGGCTTCGCCCTCGAAGATCGTCGCCGGCGCGTCAGGCAACACCATCGTATCGCCTGGTCCGCAGATCGCGTTTGCGGTCTTTTGGAATGCGTTGATCGGCGCAGGTGCGCTGCGGGTGCCGTCTTCCATGTAATTGACTGCCATGCAGTCGATATTGTCCGGCTTTGGCAGTGGCGCGCGAAGTTTGACCGACGACAACGGCACGCTCCGGCCGCTCGCCGCGGCGTCTTCAAGCTTGCCTTTGTATTGGTCGAAATGGGCGATCAGCCCGTTCATCAGATCGCCGGGGCCGGTATGCGGGATGTCGCGGACAACTGACGAAACATCGACGATGTTATCGCCCTTCACCACCCCGAGCTTGTAGTCGTCAAAATAAGCCAGCTTCATTTGATCCTCCGTTTATTCGACCGGGACAAAGATGCAGTTGCGGATCTTGCCGTCGAGCGCCTTTGACAAATGCCCTTTGCCGGTGGTGTCTTCGACGAGGACCACCTCGCCGGCGCCGATCTTGCGGGCCTCGCCGTCGCTCGCGGTGATCTCAACGCCAGCATCGAGATTGATGATGTACTGCCGGCGTGGTGCCGGATGCCAATCAAGATCATAGGTCGGCGGCACCTCGCGAAAGATGATGCCGTTCGCCGGGAGCCGCTTAGACAATTTCCCGGAGCGAGTCTCCTCGACCCACTCGACCTCGATGTTGCGCCAATGCGACTGGCCGTTAGAGTCGGCATAAAGATTGTGGATTCGCACAGCACTCCTCCCCTCGCGATTGCTTGGTGGCGCGCATACTAATGGCGGAGCCGATCCCGGCGCCAGCCCCTCGACAACGCTTTTGCTGGAACTCAGGCGCGTTGTGCCGCCGCAGAGATCGCGGTATCGCGTGTGACTGCACGCCGGGTGCCGGGTTTCAGCCGCAAAGCCGGGCTTTCGACCAGATGCCACGATAGAAAGGCGATCGCAGCGGTGGCGGGCAGTGCTATCGCCAGCACCTGCCACCACAGGGCGTGGCCGCCAAGCGCCCAGATCACCCCCTCCTCAACTGGCCAGCCATAGATGTAAAGCCCATAAGACAAATCCCCGAAGCGCGACGCCGGAATGACCGGCAGAGACGGGTTCAGCGCCAGCCAAAGGGCCAGGTAGCAGCCAAATACGGGAAATAACGGAATGAACTGGCGCAACAGTACGCTGAGCACTAGCCCGGCAAAGGCTAACGCCGCGATGCGCCCATCGAAGATCCGGGTGCCGCGCAGTTTGTATAGGATCATCCCGGCGGCAAAAAAAGCGAGCAACCAGCCCCAGCCGCCGAGAAAATCAAGAGCATGGTCGAATTGCAGGCAGGCCATGCCCAGCACCAGCAACCCGACCAGCACCCGCAGCCGCAACAGCCGCAGCAGGCCAAGGCCGAGGACCATGGCGTACATCATGACCTCGAAGCGCAACGTCCACAGCGAGCCGTTGATTTCGAGCCCGACCGGGTTGTTGACGAACATGACGCCCGGCAGCTCATGCACGGTCTGATCGAGCAATGTGTTGCCGAGAACATAAAGATAAGGAGCCGGCTGGCTGAAATAGGCATTGGGCCGCAGGGTCGTCACGAGTGGCGCCAGAACAAAGGCGGAGATGACGGTCGCGACAAACAGGCCGGGGAAAATTCGCAATGCGCGCTTCGCGACAAAGCGCAGCGGATCGCGCGTCTGCTCGTAACTCTGCGTCACGAGAAAGCCGCTAACCGCAAAAAATACGAACACGCCGGTCAGCCCAAGTATCGACTGGTTGCCGGTCAGCCGGATCAGCCACTCGTTTTTCTGGGTGCCATCGGCGATCAGGAAAGCGTGCGAAAACATCACCGACGCCGCGGCAACCAGCCGCAGCGCGTCGAAGTTGTTATGCCTCGGTGCTGGGTCCGCCAAAATTCAGCCGGCGGCAGCAGCGACGGCCCTTCGGCGCACCGCCTCGGGATACCGGGCGGTGAACCGGAAGGCTCCGAACAAAGCAGCGATCGTGACGGCAGCGTCGACCCAGTTAGGCGTACCCGGCAAAAAGACGACCGCCGCGTGCGACACCACCAACGCCGCGAATGCCGCCGCCCACACCCAGGTGACCCGCCGGTTCACCGACAGAAACAGCGGCGTGGTCCACACTTCCGGTGGTGTTCGCTCGCGCGCATATTGCAAAGTGAACGGCCGGTCGATCGCCAACGAAAACAGGACAATCATCAGCAACCCGCAATCGACCGCAAGACGCACCGCAATCAGAGTCCACGACCAATGCGCCACGGCGGTAAAGCCGGCCACTGCGATAAATACAACGACGCTGCCAATTTCGAGAATTTTGGGCGAACCCGCCCTCGCCCAGCCCAATCCGGCCACCAGCACCGCAAATGCAGCCGCGATCCACAGAGCAGTCTCGACCGTGACGAGCCGCATCGCGACGTAGAACCCGATGTAAGGAGCGAAACCGAGAAGCGCGTTCATACCATCATGCCGATGCCCTGGCCCCGTGCAGCCTAGGAGCTGAAGAGGCGGGCGACACGCTCGCGGTGCCAGGTGGCGTCGCCAAACGCGACTTCCGACGCCTTGGCGCGCTTGAAATAAAGCTGCAGATCGTGCTCCCAGGTCATGCCGATGCCGCCATGCAATTGGATGCCGGTCCCGGCGACCTTGCGCGCCATGTCGGAGGCGGCGGCCTTGGCCATCGCCACTGCGAGCGGCGCGTCGATTTCGCCTTGATCGACCGCCCAGGCCGCGTAATAGGTCAGCGACTTGGCGTTTTCGATTGCCACCAGCATATCGGCGGCCTGGTGCTTGACCCCCTGATAGCTGCCAATCGGCTTGCCAAAGGCGACGCGCAACTTGGCATAATCGACGGTCATGTCGAGCACCTGTTGGGCGCCGCCGCACATTTCGGCGCAGAGCGCCACGGTCGCTCGCGCGACGACCCGCGACAACGGCGACCAGCCCTCGTGCTTTTCGCCGAGCAACGCCGCAAGGGGCAATGCGACGTTATCGAACTGCACCTCGCACAATTTGCGGGTCTCGTCGATCGTCGGCATCAGTGCCACGCTGAGGCCAGGGGTGTCCTTCGGCATCAGGAACAAACTTACGCCGTCCTCCATCGTGCTGCCGTCGCCGGTGCGCGCGGCGACCACTAAGACGTCCGCGAGATGGGCGTCGCCGACAAACAGCTTGCTGCCGAAGAGGACGAAGCCGCCGCTCGTTTCCCGCGCCGGCATCGCGATCCCAGCGGCGTCCCAGCGCAACGTCGGTTCGGTCCAGGCGAGCGCCGCTTTCGCCTCGCCGGCAGCGATCCGCGGCAGCCATTCGCGGCGCTGCGCCGGCGCCCCGGCCTCGGCAATCGCGCCGCCGCCGAGCAACACGCTCGACAGAAACGGGCCCGGCATGACCCGCCGCCCCATTTCCTCCATCAAGACGACCAGATCGACGAGGCCAAGCCCGCTGCCGCCATCTTCCTCGGAATAGACGATCCCGAGCCAGCCTTGCTCGCCCAGCTGACGCCAGAATGCATCCGTCACCGCCTCTGCGGTGACCATCCGCTCGCGGACAAAGCGGCTGTCGCATTGGCCCTCGAGGAATTTGCGCGCGGTCTCGCGCAGCAGTTCCTGCTCTTCGCTAAATCCGATGTCCATCGCTCAGCCCTTTGGCAGGCCGAGGACGCGTTCGCCGATGATGTTGCGCTGAATCTCGCTGGTGCCGCCGGCGATCGTGTATTGGCGGGCACCGAGTACCCGGTGGTGCCAACGCGCGGCGTCGGGCACGGCCTCGGTCGGTGCGTCGACGGTGGCGTAAGGGCCGAGCAAGGTCGATGAGAAATCGGCGATGCGCAAGGCCAGTTCCGAACCAAACAATTTGAGGATCGAGCCTTCGGGACCCGGCGGCTCGCCGCGCAGCCGACGGGTCAACCCGCGTAATCGCGTCACTTGCAGCGCCTTGACGTCGATCATCAGCTGGGCCAGCTGCTGGCGAATGTGGCTTTCGTTCCAGGCCGGCTCCTGCCGGCTCGGGAACTGTCTGGCCAACTCGGCGAGGCGGGCGATTTGCGCCAAGTGGTCGCGCCCGCCGGCCCCGCTGCGCTCGAACATCAAGGTCGTGATCGTGACTTTCCAGCCTTCGTTGAGCTCGCCGACCAAATTCTCCTTCGGCACCACGACGTCTTCAAAAAACACCTCGTTGAAATGCCGGTGACCGTTCAGCAGCACCAGCGGCCGCACGGTGATGCCCGGCGTTTTCATATCGACGAGCAGATAGCTGATGCCGTGATGTTTGGGGGCGTCGGGATCGGTGCGCACCAGCAAAAAGCACCAATCGGCGAAGTGCGCGCCCGAGGTCCACACCTTCTGCCCGTTGACAAGGAAATGGTCGCCGCGATCGACGGCGCGCGTCCTGAGGCTAGCAAGGTCGCCGCCGGCGCCGGGTTCGGAAAAGCCCTGACACCAGCGCTCCTCGCCGGCGAGGATGCGCGGCAGATGGCGCTTTTTCTGCGCCTCGGTGCCGCATTGGATCAGCGTCGGACCCAAGAGGTTGATGGCGCTAGCCCCCGGCAGGATCGGGGCGCGGGCGCGGAAATACTCCTCGTCGAAAATCACCTGCTGCATAAAGCTGGCGCCGCGCCCGCCATATTCTTTCGGCCAGGAAATCCCGACCCAGCCGGCGGCGTGCATCTTTTTCTGCCAGGCGATGCGCTTTTCCAGGGTGTCGCGGTCGGGGGCGACGCGCTGGTCGGCGGCGTCATCGACCTTGATTTTCTCGGGGAGATTGTCGTCAAGCCACTGCCGGAACTCGGCGCGGAAAGCGGCATGCTCCGGGGTGTCGGCGAAATCCATCGCTGCCTTCCTCATCGGCCTTTGCTGGCGCAGGGAAGGCTAGGCCGAGCTTAGCCCGGTCGCAAGCACAGCGCAAACCGAGAGGAGCCGAATGCGGTGCAATCTGCCGATCGGTTATGGTCTCCGGATTGGCGAAGCTCGCCCCGGCTCCGGCCTTGCCAGCCAAGAGCCGGGCCGGTTTCGGTCAGGCCTGGGCGATCGGATAATTGGCGAGGATCGTGTCGATCCGCTTGAAAGCCTTCTCGGTCGCGGCCTGTGGGGTCATTCCGTTGCGGATCACGTCGGCCTCGGCCTGGCCCCAGATCTGCTCGGCATTGACGACGCCAAACCCCGGGTTGAAAACGTGGAATGCCGGAATTGTCGGCTCCATCAACCCCTCCCGCACGTAAACCGGCCGATGCGGGTCCTTCGGGTCGAGCCAGAACGGATCGTTTTTGACGAGTTCCGGCATCGCCGGCAACCACCGGCCTAATCCCTCTTTCAGATAGGCGTCGGTGACCTTCGGCTGAATGACGTAGGTCAAAAACTCCTTAGCAGCTTTGACGTTCTTCGCCCCTTTCGGGATGAAGCCGCCGAGTGCGGCGAGCACCGCTGGAACTGGCTTGCCGGCGTTGTCCTGCGGCAGACCCTCCGTGACGATTTCGTTATAGGCTTCTTTGTCGTGATACAGCGCCACTTCGGTCGAGATCGTGCCGTCGAAATCCATGACGATTTCTTTAGCGTGGAAGGCGTTGTTGTCGTCGGCGTCGTTCCAGTCCAGAACACCCGGCGGCGCGTCGCCAGCCTTATAGTAATTGGTCATAAAGGTCAGCGCCTTGGTGACTGCATCCTTGACCTGCGGATCGTCGAGGTGTCCTTTGCCATCGGCGCTCACCATGTTTTTGCCGCCGTTGGCGATCAAGAAGGCGTAGAATAAATTGTTACCGTCGGCGGGTCCGGTCGTTGTCAGTTGCAGCCCGCAGGCGTAGACGCTGCGGTGGCCTTTCGTTCGCAGAGCCTTCTGCACCGGCTTGAAGAAATCGAAATAGGCATCCCAGGTTTTAGGCGCGTCTGAAATCTTGTAACCCGCCTCCTCGACCAGGTTTGCCCAGACATGGAACGGCACCACGGTGGTCTTGTATGGAACCTGGTAAAATCCACGCTCTTTTTTGACGTTGTTGTAAAATCGGGATGCAAGTAATGCGTTGGGAAGATATGACGACTTTTGTGTATCAACGACGTCGCTGACCTCGACGATTTTGTCCTCCCAAGAATTTTGCGGCAGGATCGTAGCATCGGCGGCATCGTAGGAGATGACGTCCGGAACGTCTCCGGTCGTCAATGCCGAGATGACTTTTTGGCCAAGCGGGCCAAACGGCACAATGGTGTATTCGACCGTGTTGCCGCTCGTCTTCTCGTAATCCGCCACCATTTTCTTGAAGCCCGCGTCCTCCTCCGGGATGAACCCTTGCGTCCACCATGCGGTAATAGTCGTCGCTGCGGCGTTGGCGATATAGGGCCGCACCAATGCTCCGGCCGCCAGCACTCCCGCTGAGGCGCGCAACAGCGAACGCCTGCTCAATCTTTCCATCTTGCACCTCCCTATTCTGGTTGCCCGGTTCGCTTCGAGCGAAGGCGAGCGTCACGCAATCAACTGAGCTGATTGCTGATCGTTCCTTTGTTTGGCGGCAAACGCTCTAGAGGTTCCCGTATCTCGCGGGGCGGGACGGAAGCAGGACCAAGCACGAAATGGCCAGCGCGCTGCTGCCGTGGAACTCTTCTCGGGTGCCAAAACAAGGGACAGCTAAAGTTTTTCCCGTAGCCCGCAGCGGCAGCGTATGATCCACGCGGGACTCATCCGAGGGAGGAGATTATGGCGGCAACCAATGTTTATGCCGGTGCAGCGGCGACGATGGGCGGGACGATGGGCGGTGTCTTCCGCCAGACCGTAGGAAACGGCGGCTGGCAGCGCCTGACCAATGGACTACCCGAGGGCGCTGAGGCGCACGCGATCACCGTTCACCCCGACCATCCCGATACAGTCTATATCGGCACCACCAAGGGCGCCTTTCGCAGCACCAATCGCGGCGACACCTGGCAACGGCTGAACCTGCCCGGCGAGGCCGACATCTGGTCGATCTGCATTCACCCGACAAACCCGAACGTCGTCTATGCCGGCGCCACCCCGCCCGCGGTCTATCGCAGCGACGATGGCGGGACCACCTGGCGCAAAACCGCCGATCCAGGCCTGCCGGACCGCGTCATTATGGCTTTCGCCTGCCGCGTCATGCGGCTCGATGTCGACCCGAACTCGCCCGACGATGTCTATGCGACGCTCGAAGCCAACGGGGCGATGCGCAGCCGCAACCGCGGCGAGAGCTGGGAGGATTGCACCGCCGATCTGATCAGGTTTTGCGAGCAGCCGAAATATCGCAGCCGCATCGGCAGCCAGACCGAAATCGAGGGCATGCTCGACGGCCATGCGCTGGCGTGCAGTGCTGCCGCCCCCGGCACCGTGTTCCTTGCCAACCGCATGGGCTTGTTCCGCAGCAACGACCGCGGCCAGAGCTGGCAGGATATGGAGATCAATCGGTTTTCGCCGTTGACCTATGGCCGCGACGTGCGGGTCTCGCCGCACGATCCAAAGGTGCTTTATGCCGCGCTTTCGCCCGCGGCGCGCAGCACCGATGGCGCGATTTATCGCAGTGACGATGTCGGCCAGACCTGGAGGCGCTTTGACCACGGCATCAAGGCCGAGGCGACGATGATGGGGGTGACGGTCCATCCCAACGACCCAAACCAGGTATACGGCGTCTCACGCTTTGGCCAAGTATTCGGCACCCAGGATGGCGGCAAGAGCTGGAGCGAGACGCGGCTGCCCGAAGGTGTCCGCGATGTTTACGCCGTGGCCTGCGGGTAAGGAGCGATCAAAGGTCTCTCCCTCACTCCCGCTTCGGCGAGGTTAAAGAAGACCCCTCGCCCATTCCCTCTCGCCGCAAGCGGGGAGAGGGCCGGGGTTAGGGGCAACGGAGGTGCCTATGCCCGAAGAAGCTCGCAATCTGACAAAGCAAAAACTCGCGGCTAGCGAGCTTGTGCTCTGCATGAATTTGCGGCTGGCGCGCAGTGTCGATATCGCGATGGTCGCCAAGGCCGGCGGCTACGACGCGCTCTATGTCGACATGCAGCACGCCCCTTATTCGATCGACACCACCGCGACGATCTGCGCCGCCGCGCTCGGCATCGGCATCACGCCGCTGGTGCGGGTCCCCAGCCATGACGGACACTGGATGAGCCGAGTGCTCGACGGCGGGGCGCAAGGGGTGATCGTTCCGGACGTCGAGGACCGCGCGCAGGCCGAGGCGGTGGTGCGCCATTGCCGGTTTCCGCCGGTGGGCCGGCGCTCGGTCATGGGGCTGGGACCAGCGCTCGGCTATCGCGCTGTGCCATTGGGCGAGCTTAGTGAGCGGCTCAACGCCGACACCGTGCTGATCGTGATGCTCGAGACCGCCCGAGGCATCGACAATGCCGAGGCGATCGCCGCGGTGCCGGGGATCGACGTGCTGCTGATCGGCTCGGGCGATCTGACGAGCGATTACGGCATCCCGGGCCAGGTTGATCACCCGCGGCTGCGCGAGGCCTATGAGCGTGTGGCGCAGGCCTGCCATAATCACGGCAAGGTGCTGGGGGTCGGCGGCATCCGCCACAATGTCCAATTGCAAGGCGAGTTGGTTCGGCTCGGCGCGCGCTTTGTGATCGCCGGGACCGACGTAAATTACGTGCTCGCGGGTGCGCGCCAGGATACCACGGCGTTGCGTGCGATACCGCTCGGGTAACGATGGGTGGCTCGGCGGCGATTGGTGACCTGTTCGAGGCTGCCCGCCTGAGCGACGGTCGCGAGCGGTTGGGCGACGGGGCCTTGCTGCTGCGCGGGTTTGCGCACGACCAAACAGCAGACGTGGTTGCCGCCGTTGATCAGGTCGCCGCTATTTCACCGTTTCGCCACATGGTCACGCCGGGCGGGTTCCGTATGTCGGTGGCGATGACGAGTTGTGGCGATGTCGGCTGGATCACCGATCGCAGCGGCTATCGCTATTCGCGGCAAGATCCGGTGACGGGACAACCATGGCCACCAATGCCGGCGATGTTTCGGGCGCTGGCGGTGCGCGCCGCCGCGACGGCCGGTTTTGGCGGCTTTGCGCCCGACGCTTGTCTAATCAACCGTTACGAACCGGAAACCAAGCTTTCGCTGCACCGCGACGAGGACGAGCGCGACCTCGCAGCCCCGGTCGTGTCGGTATCGCTTGGATTACCGGCGATCTTTTTGTGGGGTGGCCTCAGCCGCAAAGATCGGGCGTCGCGCATAAGGCTGGAGAGCGGCGATGTCGTCGTGTGGGGCGGGCCCTCGCGTCTCGTCTATCACGGCGTAACACCCCTCGCCGAGGGCGAGCATCCGCTGACCGGGCATAGCCGGATCAATCTGACGTTCCGCAAGGCGCTTTGACGTTACGATGTTTCTAGGCCGCTGGCTGCGCGTTGCGGCGATCTCGTGAAAGCCAGCGGCTCCGAACCGAAGTCTTGACCGTACCGGAGTCGCGATACTCGAAGATCGGGATTTCGCTGGTGATACCCTTGACCTTTTCGGAGCCGATCGGGCGGAGATGGCCGGCGGCGCCCGCCAGCACCTGGGCCACGTCACCGGAAATCGCACAAGCGACGCCATGCGCCTTTGCCGCCTCCTCCATACGCGAGGCGATGTTGATCGTGCTGCCGTAGATCCCGATCGATCGCTTGGTGTCACCCTGCTCGCTGACCACGACATCGCCACCGTGGACACCGATGCGAAACGTCGGGACCACGCCGAATTGCGCGGTATAGCTGCCCTGTTCTCGCTTGACGGCAGCGAAAACCGCGTCGAGCGCTCTTAATATCTTGTCGTTGCGCACCGCTTCGCGCCAATCCCAGATCGCAATCAGCCCGTCGCCCTTGTAAAGATAAATCTCGCCGCCGTAATCGGTGATCGGTTTCGAAATGTCGAACAGAAATTTGCCAACTAAAGATTTTATTTTGAGCGCGCCAAGATGTTCGGCAAGCGCCGTCGAATCATTAATGTCGATGAATACTAGCACCTTTTGTTGGACGACCGGGCGGTGATAGGTACCGATCATCAAATGAAACAGGGTCTCGATACCGATAAAATGCACCGCCCGCATGACCACGATCCCGATGACCGAAAACGCAATCACGACGGGCAGAATAAAGGGCAGCCGACCATAGGGGACGGGAGTCGGATATATCGGGTGTAGGATTGCATGCGAAATATTGAGGGCGATCACGAACAGGATCGCGACGACTGCAGTGTAAATCGCGATCGACAAGAGCGGATGCATGTTGCGGAGCCAACGGCCGCGCAGGCTTTGGACATAGAATTGCTCGAACAGCCCCACTCCGGTGCCGACCAGAATCGCGTTCATCACGCCGAGGGCGGGAGGCCGGCCCTGAGCCAGCGTCGTCAGCCCGGCAAGCAGGGCAAAAATTACGACCGCCAGCAGGATGGAGAGCAATTTCCGGCGGGTCGAAATCGATATTTGGCTGAAATCGAGGAGTTTCATCAGCAGGCCAAAATCGGGCGGAGGTATTGTTCTAGGGCGTCTCGATCCGGAAATTGTCGATCGGCCCGGTGGTATCTTGGGCCGGCCGGCGACTTTTCGATCTTAGTACCTTCTGAAGCAACGCCTGAGCCGATATTTTTGATGCCGTTCAAATCGGCCGAGTAGAGCCATGTCCGCGCAACTCCCCGCAGAAGCCGAAATCTTTCTTGATCATGTCGCGCATTTCGTACCGGCAATGCCCGCCGCCGCCGAGGCGCTGGAGCGTTGCGGATTTCGCCTTACGCCATTCACCGCCCAGACCAACCGAAGCGACGGCGCGACGGCACCAGCCGGCACCGGGAATCGCTGCGCCATGCTCCGGCGCGGCTATGTCGAGATCCTCGCCGCCACCGAGGACACGCCGCTTGCCCGCCAACTTGAGGAACGTCTTGCAAGACACATTGGCATTCATCTCGCTGCCTTCAGCAGTGCCGACGCGGCCGGTGAACATCGCCGGTTGGCCGACGCTGGTTTTCCGATCGTGCCGCTGGTCGACATGCGGCGACCGGTCGCGACCGAAAACGGCGAAGAGGATGCCCGCTTTACGATCGCTCGGATTATGCCCGGTGCAATGCCCGAAGGCCGAATTCAGTTTCTGACCCATCACACTGAGCACCTAGTCTGGCGCGAGCCTTATCTCGATCACCCGAATGGGGCACAGGCGCTGACCGCGTTGTGGATTGCCGCTGACGATCCCGACGAGCCGGCACAGCGCTTTGCCCGGTTTACCGGCCGCGCGGCAGCGCGCGATGGCGCAGTCCTGGCCATCAGGCTCGACCGCGGCTCCCTGCGGTTTGCTTCGCCGCGCTACCTCGAGCACGAATTCGGCATTGTTCCAGGCCCGCCACTCCCGTATCTGGCGGCCTATGAAATCGAAGTCGCCGCTCTCGATCGCGTCGACAGCGTCGCGCGAGCGGCAGGCATAAGGGTGCGACGACTAGCCCAAGCCATCGCGATCACCCTTCCGGCTTCGATCGGCGGAACCATCATATTCCGAGCCCGAGCCGACTGAGCTCACTCGCGCATTGACGCGCTTTCTGATGCCGGGTCTTGGCGGTGCGGTTATTGTAGTCGCACGGCTCGGCGTTGCTGAGAAAACGGGAGACAATTAGGCATGAGATTGAGCGTCGTGACGTTTATGCATCCCGGCGCGGAGCCGCGCGGTCAGTCGCTCGAGCGGATTGCAAACTATGCTCGGCGGATCGAAGCCGCTGGGTTCCCCGGAATCTGGGTGACCGACTCGCTTGGGCGCGGCCGGCCGACGCTGGACCCGCTCGTGGCGCTGGCCGCGCTCGCCTCGGTCGTCAAACGGGTCGAGCTGGGCACCGCCGTTCTGCAGGTATCGCTTCGCCATCCGGTCGACCTCGCTCATCGGGTGCAATCAGTGCAGGCACTGTCGGGCAACCGGCTGCGGCTCGGTGTCGGCAGCGGCTCGACTCAGGCGGATTTCGATCTGTTCGGCGCCGACTATGCCCAACGCTTTCGGACTTTGATGAGTTCGCTCGATGTCATGCGGCACACCTGGCGCGGCGAGCCGGTGAATGGCGGAACATTGACGCCCTGGCCGGGCAGCGAGGGCGGCCCGCCGGTTTTGCTCGGCGCATGGCGCAATCCCCGCTGGATTACTTACGCTGCCCGGCAGTGCCAGGGTTGGATCGCCTCCGGTCTCTACAGTAGCTGGGAGGATCTCGAAAACGGCATGCGGATCTACCGCGAGGCGGGCGGTGTCAACGCGGTTCTTGCCAATGTCGTCGTCGACCTCAGCAACCGGCCGGAGCCCGGCAGTCTGGCCGAGCGCGCCAAGGTCTCGCTGGTCTGTGGCCCCGACGAGGCCCGCCAGCGATTGAAGCGGATCGAGCAGATCGGCTTTGACGAGGTCCTGGCAATCTCGCCCTCCGGTGCACTCGACGAGATCGAGCGGGTCCGCGATTATCTGTGAGGAACCCTAGAGGACGAGTTGGGTCTGAGTAACGAGCGCGACCAGCCGACCCTCGGTGTTGGTAATCCGGGTCTGCCAGATCATTGTCCGTCTGCCGCGATGAATCGGGGTTGCCTCGCCGATGATTTGCGTGCCGACAGGCGCCGGGGCAACAAAATTGGTCTTGCTTTCGATCGTCGTCGTACCGGCGCCTTCCGGCAAATTGGCGATTGTGCCGACCGCCCCGAGGGTGTCGGCAAAGGCCATGATCGCGCCGCCATGCAGCACCGCCGGGCGCGTGCAGAGGTCGTCGCGGACGATCATGCGTCCGACGATCCGATCGGCTGCGGCGCTGACGACCTCGATCCCGAGTAACTCGGCAAAGGGCAATGGCTGCCGGGCGATCCGCTCGAAAATTTCCATCTAATGCCCTCTCGCGATGACGATCGGCGGAGGCAGCCGATCACCACCATGGTAATCCCATCATTGGTCGAGTAGGCTGCGGATTTGGTGATTAGGCCCTGCCCGCTCCGAGAAAAGAAATGCCGGCGGCGGCATTTCCGCGGGCGGTGGTTGCTGTGGAGGGATAGCACGCGTGCGTAAACTAGTGATGGCGGTCCTGGTGATGGCGTCGGTTTCTCCGGTCGCGGTTTTGGCCGAGCAACCGCAGCAAACGGGCGGAAAGGACGCCGTTTACGAAGAGCTGAACCTGTTCGACGAGGCGTTCGAGCGGATTCGGCAGGATTCGGTCGATCCGGTCGCAGACGGCAAGCTCGTCGGCGCGGCCATTACCGGCATGTTGACGGGCCTTGACCCGCACGCCTCCTATGTCGACCCAGCGACTTTAAAGGCGCTGAACGGTCCCACCGCAGCCGGCGAGGTCGGTATCGGCGCGGCCCTGACCTCAGTCAAGGGCGAGGTCAAGGTGATCTCTCCGCGAGACGGTTCGCCAGCGGCCGAGGCCGGGATCAAACCCGGCGATTTGATCCTGGCGATCGACAAGGAACCGACCTACGAGATGACCCTGCCAGAGGTCGAGCAGAAACTGCGCGGCCCTACCGGCAGCAGTGTAAAGCTAACCTTGCAACGCAGCGGTCAGGGCGTCCCCCTTAAGCTCACCGTCAAGCGGGCGCCGGAACGGCTGCAGACGGTCACGGCTCGGGTCGAGGATGGCGATGTCGGCTATGTGCGGCTGGCCGGGTTCGATAACGGAACGGCATCGGCGCTCGCCGCCGCGGCGCAGAACTTGCGACAGGAAACCACCGGGCGGTTGCTCGAACTCGTGGTCGACCTGCGGAACAACCCGGGCGGGAATTTTGACGACGCTGTCGCTGCCGCCAACGGCTTTCTCGACAGGGGCGACGTTGCCACTGTCAAGAGCCGCGATCCCAACAAGGTCAAACACATCGCTGCTACGCCGAATGATCTGGTCAAGGGCCTGCCGATCGTCGTTTTGGTCAATGGCGGAACCGCCAACGAAGCCGAATTGGTCGCGGCAGCGCTGCAGGATAACCACCGCGCTCTGTTGATCGGCACCAAGACCTTTGGCGAAAGCGCGATCGAAAGCCTGATCCCGCTTGCCAGCGGCGGCGCCATCCGTCTGACCACGGCCCGGTTCGCGACTCCTGACGGAAAAGAAATCGACGGCAAAGGCCTTGCCCCCGACCTGGTCGTGACGCCGTTCAAGATCGAAAAGCTGGCGAAGGATGAGGGTCTGCACGAAGCCGATTTGCCGGGGGCCTTGAAGAACCCCGACCAGCCCGCAGCCGGTGCCGCTCCCTCCGCTCCGGGCGCCACCGCGGCTCCTCCGGCCAAAACCGGGCCGGCCACCAGCGGCGCTCCCAAACCTGCTCCATCGGTCAGCAACAAGACCGCGCCATCGGTGGCGAACGAAGATATGGGCGGCGCCAATGACGAGCAGCTGACCCAAGCTCTCGACGTACTGCGCGGCCTTGCCGTGTTCAATCGCCACGCTTCCGGCTGAACCGATACGAAGCGCCGGTGGGCGCGCGAGGCTTGTCGCCGTCCTCGCCTTCGGCTTAATGATCGGACACCCGTCGATGCGATCCGAGGAGAAGCCGGATGCAGGTGCGCGCCGCTGTCGCCTATCAGGCCGGAAAGCCGCTGACCCTCGAAACCGTTGACCTCGACGGCCCCCGCGTCGGCGAAGTTTTGGTCGAGATCAAGGCGACCGGCATATGCCATACCGATAAGTACACGCTCTCCGGAGCCGACCCGGAGGGGCTGTTCCCGGCAATCCTCGGCCATGAAGGCGCCGGCATTGTCGTCGACACCGGCCCGGGGGTCGCGTCGGTTAAGCCCGGCGATCACGTGATCCCGCTCTACACGCCCGAATGTCGGCAATGCGAATCGTGCCTGTCGGGCAAAACCAATTTGTGCACCGCGATCCGCGCCACGCAAGGCCGGGGCGTGATGCCCGACGGCACCAGCCGCTTCGCGCGCGGCGGTGAGATGATCCACCACTACATGGGCACCTCGACCTTTGCCAATTTCACCGTGCTGCCGGAGATCGCGGTCGCAAAAATCCGCGAGGATGCCCCATTCGACAAGGTCTGCTACATCGGCTGTGGTGTTACCACCGGTGTCGGTGCGGTGCTCAACACCGCCAAGGTCGAACCCGGCGCCCGGGTCGTGGTTTTCGGGCTCGGCGGGATCGGCCTCAATGTCGTGCAGGGTTGCCGGCTAGTCAGCGCCGATATGATCGTCGGCGTCGACCTCAATCCGGCCCGCCGCGCGCTCGCCGAAAAGTTCGGCATGACGCATTTTGTCAACCCGAAGGAGGTTGCCGGCGATCTTGTTTCGTATCTCGTGGATTTGACAAAGGGCGGCGCCGATTACAGCTTCGAATGCATTGGCAATGTCAACACGATGCGGCAGGCACTCGAATGCTGTCATCGCGGCTGGGGCGTCAGCACGATCATCGGGGTTGCCGGAGCGGGTCAGGAGATCAGCACTCGACCATTCCAGCTGGTGACTGGGCGGGTGTGGAAAGGGACTGCCTTTGGCGGCGCCAAAGGACGTACCGATGTCCCCAAAATCGTCGATTGGTACATGGATGGTAAAATCAATATCGACGATTTGATCACCCACACCTTGCCGCTCGATCGGATTAACGACGGTTTCGACCTGATGGAGCGCGGCGAGTCGATCCGTAGCGTCGTCGTCTACTGAACAGCCCAGCTGCCCAGGCTTGCGGTCGCTAAGCGCTGTTGACCTCAGCCGGCGGCCAGCGGGTCAGCGGTCGGGATCGAGATCGCGCCGCCACGGTCGCCGCCGACAACGATCGGGGAGGCCGCCTTGCGGCCAAAGGCTTCGACAGCAGGGATCTCGGCTTCCGCGATCGGCGCCATACGCGGCTTGCGCGCTAATGCCGCTTCGATAAAGGGCAACAGTTCGCGCTCCTTCTCGGCCGCGCGCAGGCGCTCGCGTTCCTTGAATTCGGGCATGACTTGCGCGGTGAAGGTTTCGAGCGATTCGCAGATATGTTCGTGGCGGTTGCCGCCGCTCTGCTGGACGAACATGACCTGGTCGATCCCAGCCTTTTCGTAGCGCGCGAGATGTTCGCGGAGCTGCGCCGGCGTGCCGATGCCGCCCCGCCCAGCATTATCCGGCAGCTGGCCTTTGGCCTGCAAAAAGCGCTGCCACAGATCGGTGCGACCGGGCTTATGCTCACCAAACAGCGCGTAATAGCCGAGCGAATAGCCAAAAAACTTGAATCCGTCGAGACCGCGGCGGATCGCTTCGGCCTCGTCCCGGTGACACGACATGCCGGTGACGATCGCGATATTCGGGTTGACCCGATGCCCGATCGGCACGCATTCCTCGGATTTGATGATCGCATAATATTCCTCGACCCATTTTGCCGCCTGCTCGGGCTCGAGAAACGCAAAGGCCAGTGCGCCTAAGCCTCTTCGCGCGGCGAGGTGGATCGTTTCGCGGCGCGAGCATGCGACCCACATCGGCGGATGCGGCTTTTGCACCGGCTTTGGCACCAAATTGCGGCACGGCATGTCAAACCAGCGGCCGTGAAATCCGGGATAGGGCCGCATCGCCAGCATATTGGCGGCTTGCTCGGTGGCTTCCTCCCACATCGAGCGCTTATCGTCGGGATCGATGTTGAACCCGCCCATCTCGACCGCGGTTGCCGACTCGCCGGTACCCCATTCGACGCGGCCGTTTGACACGAGATCGAGGGTTGCGACCCGTTCGGCGACACGGGCCGGGTGATTGTATTTGGGCGCCATCAGCGCGATGCCGTGGCCGAGCCGGATCTGCTTGGTGCGCTGCGAGCACGCGGCGAGAAAAACCTCGGGCGCGGAGGAGTGGGAATACTCCTCGAGAAAGTGATGCTCGACCTCCCACACGTAATCGATCCCGAGCCGATCGGCGAGTTCGACCTGTTCGAGCGCGTCCTGATAAAGCCTCAGCTCCGATCCCTCGTCCCACGGCTGCGGCAGCTGATGCTCGTAGAAAAGCCCAAATTTCATCGCGGCGCTCCTCCTATACTCCGACCTCGAAGCGTTAGTCGGCTGCCATTTTGAGCATGTGCACGGCGTTACGGAAATAGATTGCGGCCCGCTCCTCCTCGGCGAGCGCGAGCCCATCGATCGCAGCGATGGTGTCACGGATAAACATCGGACCGCCTTCCGGGTCAAACGGGCAATCGGTCGCGAACAGCACGCGTTCCGCGCCAAAAAAGTCGAGCCCGCAGCGGATTGCGGAGCGCGCCCCGCCAACCGCGGTGTCGTTAAAGAACAAACGGAAATAATCGATCGGTCGGCGGCCTTTGGCGTTCATCGCAGCAAGGATGCCGCTGTAATCCTCATCCGAGGTGCGCGTGCCGAGCTGGTCCCACAAGGGTCCGACGCGGCCTTCAAAGTACGGAATCATCGCCCCCAAATGGTGGGTGATGATCTTCACTTCGGGCAGCCGGTCGAACATGCCCGAGAAGACCAGCCGCGCCATCGCGACACTGGTCTCATAGGGCCAGCCCAGGACCTGCCAGATCTCGTATTTTGACTTCGCCTCGCCGGGGTAATCGGCCGCCCGGGCGTCGCGCGCCGGATGCATCCAGATCGGTACCTTGTGATGGGATGTCGCATGCTCGAAGACCGGCAAGAACTCGGGATCGTCTAGCGCCCGGCCGTTGACATTGGTAAAGATCTGAATTCCGCGTGCGCCGAGAGCAATGGCGCGGTCGATCTCCTCTAGCGAAGCCTCGACATTGTTGAGCGGCAGCGAAGCGACCCATGCCGGAAACTTGTCGGGCCGCGTCTCGCAAATTCGATTGAGTTCATCATTGGCGACTCTCGCCAGTTCGGGCGTCTCGGCGGGGCCCGCAATCGTTTCGATCGGCGGGTTAGAGAGGGTCAGCACCTGCTGATAGCCCGGCCACTGATCCATCATGCGAATGCGCGCCTCGATATCGTGCAGCATCGGAATGCTGGTGACGCGCTTGATCATGTCGCCTTTGCCGGGCGCCAGCTCGCGAATGCGGTCGGCGACGCCGCGCGGCATCACATGATTGTAGATATCGATCTTGCGTTCGCTCATGACGTCCCTCCCCGCACCTGCGCGTATTACGCACGCAGCCTAACCCATGCTGTGGCGGCTGGGCAGCCTGCGGTCTGCAGGGCACCGTGGTCTGCGAGAACGGGCCGCATCCGATCAGTATTCGACGTGAGGTTCTCGGCTCAGCCTGCCGGCGAGAACTCCGCACAACGGTGCTTGCTCTCGCCTGGCGGTCGCGCAATGACGTATCCCGGACATGACCAATAATGGCCGGCAGTTTCAATCTACTGGTGCACCGGCTTGAAGGCTCACCGCTCGTGAGACGTCACGTAAATCTCAACGCGTCAAGCCGCGTAGCGGCGCTGCTAACGCGGTCCTTCCGGATAGGCATGCCCGTAACCGGGACCGTTGTACAACCCACCTGACGGCAGGTTATTGCCACGCACCGGTGGGCCGCCATTGGCCGCGGAATAGGATGCTCCTGGCACGTTCTGATAGTGGCCCTCACCGCTGGCATACGGAGACGCCCCGCGGTAGCCGTTATCGTAGCTGTAGTTGTAATTATTTGAGTTATAGTTATACGGCTGATTGCCCATTTGCGCGTACGAGGCAAAGGGTGCTGCCATCGCGCAAACCGCAGCGATTTTAAGAGCGTTCCGGACGACTTTTGCAATCATTTCTGACTCCTTGAAGAGAAGGAAAGGATCCTCATCCCTCTCAGAGCAACACGTAAAAGGTGTTTCCGTTCCTTTGGCAGACGTAGCGAAACAGAGACTAAGAACTCTTGAGTATCCATAATAATTAGTCACGTCATTCGCAACGCACTATTTTTGCGGAAGCATAGATTGGAGCAAAACGCCTCGCATCAAACAAATCTGCGACCAAGTCGATGGAAACGATGCGGATTAGCGCGGCTGTTTGTTCGCCGGATCAGCCGGGATTAGCCGGCCGTTTCCCGCAACCAGAAGGGTGCTCAACAGACGCGAAACCTATTCGGTTACGCCAAGCACGCTGGGCATGGTCCAGAAGCACTGCGGAACGGATGCCGAGGCAGTGCGTTCGACCGGGGAATCTGGGTGGCCACTTCTGTTCGTTCTCTCTGCCGAACGGCGGTTCCGTCCAGCGAATAAGTTGACTGGAGCCAATTATGATAGCCGAAAGCCATTCCTCAATTTCCACGGGTATCTCGCCGAGCCGCCGTCAGCTGCTCAAATCAACGCCTGCCGTGCTTGCCGCAGCTGGGGCTATGACAAGTCCAGCTCTGGCCCAGCCGATGTATGGCTCAACCCAGCCGCAGAATGCGCCAACTCCGGTTGCCGATCTGCGGAACAGCAATATTGTCGGATACATGTTGGCGCACGAGCAATTCCCGGTCCCGGAATTGGTCCAGATCGGCGCGGACGCGGCACAAGCCGGGTTTGGCGCCCTGGCGACCAGCGATCATCTGCAGCCGTGGCAAGCCAATGAAGGCCATTCGGGACAGGCTTGGGTGACGCTGAGTTCGGTCGGCTCGCGTGCGCCGTCTTCCTGGATCGGCACGACCGTGACCTGTCCGACGATGCGATATAATCCGGCCATCGTCGCCGAGGGGTTTGCCTCGCTCTCGCTGTTGTATCCAGGCCGGGTATTCCTCGGCATCGGCTCGGGCGAAGCCCTGAACGAGGAGGCGGCGACCGGTGGCTGGCCGAAATGGCCCGAACGCTGGGAACGGCTGGTGGAGGCGATCGATGTGATCCGCGCACTTTGGTCGGGACAGGAGGTTAGACATCAGGGCAAATACTACACGGTGAATGCCAGGCTCTACGATCCGCCTGCGCAACCGATCCCGCTGCTAACAGCGGCAAACGGCAGGAAATCGATCCGCCTTGCCGGCCAATTCGGCGATGGCCTGATTACCGATCCCAAGACCTGGAAAGAGCACAAATCGGAATGGCAAGACGCCGCCAGCAAGGCCGGCAAGGATCCCGGTCGGATGCCGGTACTGGTCGAGCAGTTTGTGGTTGTGGGTGACCAAAACGATGCGCGCCAGGCCGCCGAGCTGTGGCGCTTCATTCCGAAAGCCTTCAAAGCATACTACAACATCCCGAGCCCAGTGGCGATCGAGCAGCAAGCAGACCAGCAGCTACCGCTGGATCAGGTGTTTGCCGATTGGGCGATCGGCACCAATCCGTCAGTACACATCGACAAAATCAACGAGCTGTTCGACAGCGGCGCTACGATCGTCAATATCCACTCGGGCCAGCCGGACCAGAGAAGGGTCATCGCCTTCTACGCCGAACAGGTACTCCCCAACTTCCGTAGCCGCTCTTAGACTAGACTAGGAGCATCGGGGCAGCGCAGGCCGCAGAGGCGCTGCCCCTCTAAAGTGTCCAGGAGCGGGCGCTGAGGCTGCCACTGCAGTCCTTTTTGGCTCATTCAGATCGACTGGGCGGCGCCGGCCGCGCGAAATACCCGAGCTGAACGGCGGCGTCCGAGCCAGAATACTAAACCCGCCACCGCCGCCGTCGCTGTCAGCGCGCCTGCCGCAGATGCGGGATCCACCTTCGCTGGCAGCTGGCGAGTTCGTTCCTCAATCTCGCGCGCTGTGGTGACACGCTCGTTTTTTAGCGCGATCTCCAGGATTTGTGCCGGGTGGAGCGCATGACGTCCGGCGCCATGTTGGATCTGATCGCGGCAGCTGAAGCCGTCGGCGACGATCAATGTATCGTAGCCTGCATTGCGCACCGCCGGCAATAAGGCCTGCTCGGCAATGGTCATCGAAACCGGATAGTGATCGGCCTCGTAGCCGAACGAGCCGGCGTGGCCGCAGCAGCCGGTCGGGTTGGGCTGCAATCTCAGGCCCATCTGTTCAAACATGCGCTGTTGCGTCTCAGCATCAAGCACGGCCTTGTGGTGGCAGTGGGCCTGGACCAATGCCTTGGCGGCGAGCTTTGGCGGCTTCCAGCCCGGGGTCGCGAGCAGCAACTCGCTCAAGGTCTTGCTTTGGCAGGCGAGGCGCTGGGCATCCTCGTCATCGGGCAGCATGTTTCTCAGTTCGTCGCGAAATACCGACAGACAGCTGGGCTCGAGGCCGACAAGCGGTACCCCGGCGCGGATCTCGGGACGCAGCGCCTCGATGATCTGCCTCAGATGCCGCTTTGCGAGATCGAGCATGCCGTAATCGTAAAGCGGGCGGCCGCAGCACAACGGTTGTTGCGGCACGCTGACGGCGTATCCGGCGGCTTCGAGCACGCGGACGGCGCTTTTTGCTGTGTTCGTAAAAAAGTAATTGTTGAATGTATCGGGCCACAGGATGACCTGGCGGCGCGAGCCGTCGACCATCTTTGGCTGCCGTTGGAACCAAGTCTGAAAGCTCTCCTCGGCAAAGGCCGGAGCCTCACGCTCGGTGGTGAAACCGGCTGCGGCCTTTAGTGCGTCGCCAAGCCCCGGCATGCGCAGCAGCAGATTGACCCATCCCGGCGCCAGCATGGCCAGCCGCGCCCACCACATGACAAGACCCATACTGTAGGCCGACCGGGGACGCATCCGCCCCCGGTAATAATGCGCCAGGAACTCGGCCTTATAGGTCGCCATATCGACCGAAACCGGACAGTCGTGCTTGCAACCTTTGCATTGCAGGCAGAGGTCGAGCGCTTCACGCACTCCTTCTTCCTGCCAGCCTCTGTCCAACGGGTCGCCCCGCATCATCTCAAACAAAAGATGCGCCCGGCCGCGCGTCGAATGCATCTCTTCGCGTGTGCCCTGAAAGCTCGGACACATTGTCTGGCCTTCGAGGCTGCGGCACTTCCCGACGCCAAAACAGCGCTCGGCGGCCTGCGCGAAGCTGCTGTGGTCGTCGGGATAGCGGAAATAGGTCTCGACCTGCCGCGGCGCGTAATCCGGACCCAGGCGCAGATTGGCGTCGAGCGGATTAGCGTCGATGACCTTGCCCGGGTTCATCCGCCAATGCGGGTCCCAGATTGTCTTGAACTCACGGAACGCCTGGATCAGCTCGGGCCCGAACATCTTAGGCAACAGCTCGCCCTTGGCCTGGCCGTCGCCATGCTCACCGGAGAGCGAACCGCCATATTTGAGGCACAGATCCGAAGCCTCCTGCATGTACTCGCGAAAGCGGGCAACGCCTTCTTTGGTTTTGAGCCCAAAGGTCATGCGCGCGTGGACACAGCCATCGCCAAAATGGCCAAACAGCGTCGCGGTATAGCCGAAACGCTCGTTGAGCTTGTTAAACTCGCGAAGATAATCGCCGAGCCGCTCGGGCGGGACCGCGGCATCCTCCCACGACGGCCAAGCATCCTCGACGCCCGGAATGTGGCTCGAGCCGACCCCATTTTCGCGAATATTCCAGATCTTTGCCTGCTCCTCGGCGGGTTCGATCAGGCGCATACCGGAGGCGTGGGTACCGATTTTTTTCAAGCTGGCGTAGGCCTTTTCCGCCTTGTCATTCGCTTCCTTTTGTTCATCGCCGCCGAACTCAACCAGCAACCAGGCCCTGCCTTGCGGTAATAACCGCTCGCCGGGGACAGGTTTGCCTTTGCGCTTCATGTTTTCGACGACGTGGCCGTCAAAGGCTTCGAGCGCATCGGGGCCGAGGCCGCGCAATTCGCCGACATCATCCGCCGCGCGCGCGATATCGGGATAGCCCAGCACTAACAATGCCCGCTTGGCCGGCCACGGTAGCAGACGCAGTGTCGCGGCCAATGTCAGGGCGCAGGTCCCTTCCGACCCGACCAGAGAACGGGCAACATGAAAGCCTTTTTCGGGGAGAAGGTCGTCTAAATTGTAGCCGGAGACGCGGCGCGGAATATTCGGATAGCGGCGGCGGATCTCGTCGGCATAGCGATCCACCAATTCTTTGAGCCGTGAATAAATTTCGGCGCGCCGACCGCCGCCGCTGCGGATCAGATCCAAAGTTTCGTCGTCAGTAGCCCCCACCCGCATGCGCAGGCCGTCATAGGTCAGGATATCGAGCTCCTCGATATTATCGACGGTTTTGCCGCCCATAACGGTGTGGGCGCCGCAGGAGTTGTTGCCGATATTGCCGCCAAGCGTGCAATAAGCATGGGTCGCGGGATCGGGGGCGTAGGTCAGGCCGTGCTTTTGCGCGGCATGACGGACCTGATCATTGATGGCGCCGGGCTGCACCTTGGCGCGGCGGCCGTCCGGGTCGAGCGCTAAGATCCGGTTCATGTATTTTGAAAAATCAATGACAACCGCGACATTGCAAGTCTGGCCGGAGAGGCTGGTGCCGCAGCCGCGCCCGAGTATCGGCACTTGGCGCGCGCGGCACACGGCGACAGTAGCCTCAACATCGGCCACATCCTTTGGGATCACCACCCCGATCGGCACCTGGCGATAGATCGACAGATCCGTCGCATAGAGCGCACGGCTGGCGCGGTCAAAGCGCACCTCGCCGGCAATCTCTGCAGCGAGAGCATCGGCGAGGTCGGCAGCCGCCTCACGCTGCCGGCGTTGCACCGGGGCGTTTGACGCAGGCGAGATCTGACGCGCCCGCGCCGTGAATGTCTCGAGGGCGAGCGTCATCTTATTCGGCCTTCTCTTTTTCTTTTTTGTCTTGCTTTACTTGGTCCGGCCCCGCTTCGTCCTTACGCCCGGTCAGGCGGTCGATCACCCGCCCGGCAATGCCAAACGGGCTCTGGCTAAAGCTGAATTCCTGTATTGCGTGGCGGCCGATCGTCAATCCGATCGGGCGCGTATTGCGCTCGCCGCGCCGCATCGCGGACAACAGCTTTTCCGCCTCGTCGCGGGTTATCTCGGGCGGCCAAGGCGGCTCCAATGGGTCGACGACGCATTCGATCAGTGCCGGACCATCGAGCGCCAGTCCTTCCCGCAATTGTTCGCGGCACCGTGTCGGGTCCTCGATGCGCAAGCCGCGCGCACCGCACGCCTCGGCGAATTTGACAAAATCGATCGGCGCAAGATCGACACCATATTCCGGATTGCCGAGATAGAGCATCTGCTCCCATTTGATGAGCCCCAGCGTATTGTTCTTAATGACGACGACCTTCACCGGCAGCTTGTGCTGCACCAGAGTCGCAAAATCCCCCATCATCATCGTCATCGAGCCATCGCCGGTGAATGCAACGACTTGCCGGTTGGGATAGGCGGTCTGCGCGCCGATCGCATAGGGCAATGCCGCGGCCATGCTGCACATCGTGCCACTGAACGAAAATCGCTGGCGCTCGCGCAGCTTCATGCGCGCTTGCCACACCGTTACAGTGCCGGAATCGCCGCACAGTATAGCGTCCGGCGCCATTAGCTCCGGCAGGTGCCACGCTACGGTTTGCGGACGCATTGGCGTGCTGCGGTAATTGGCGCGCTCTTCGAGCAATGCCCACCATTCACGCATCTGGTGTTGCGCTTGTGTCAGGAAACTGCGGTCCTCATTGCGCGGCAATAACGACAGCAGTTCGCGCAAGGTCGCCTGGGCGTCTCCGACAAGGCCGACTTCGACCGGATAGCGCAGTCCGATCCGCTCGGGCTTGTCGTCGATTTGCACGCCGACGGCTTGGCCCGGCTTGGGTAGGAATTCAATGTAAGGGAAACAGCTGCCGACGATCAGCAAGGCGTCGCAGTTGCGAAAGGCTTCGACCGATGGCCGGGTCCCGACCACCCCGATCCCGCCTGTGGTGTAGGGGCTGTCATCCGGCACGCATTCCTTGCCGAGCAAGGCCTTGACGATCGGCGCACCAAGGCGTTCGGCGACCTGCTCGAGCTCCGAGCGGGCGCCCCGGGCGCCGGCGCCCGCAAGGATCGCGACTTTTTTCTTGCCGGCGAGGAGCTTTGCCGCCCCTTCCAATAATGGCCGCTCCGGCACCGTGCGCGGTGTCTGAAAGGCGCGCGAGATATGTCCCTTGACGTTGCGCTTGAACCGCTTCCAGTCGGCCGCCCCCAACGCCTGAATGTCGATTGGGATCGCGACATGACCGACTGCGCGATGCGCCAGTGCATTGCGGCAGGCGAGATTGACAACGTTCTCGACATGCTCCGGCGCCATTAGCCGCTGATTGTAAGCAGCGACATCTTGAAAGAGGTAATCCTGGTTTATGTCCTGCAGGTAATGCGTGCCGATCAGATCGTGATAGGTCATCCCGGTGATCGCCAATACCGGGGCGCCGTCGATCTTGGCGTCGTAAAGGCCGTTCAGAAGGTGTACGGCACCCGGCGCCGCGGTTGAAAAGACGACACCGAGCCGGCCGGTAAATTTCGCATAACCGCAAGCGGCGAGTGCGGCGGCCTCCTCGTGCCGGCAATGGATAAATCTGATGCGATCCTTGGCTCGGCGCAGCGATTCAACAAACCCATTGATCCCGTCGCCAGGCAGCCCGAAAACGGTATCAACACCCCAATCGATTAAAATCGCGACGATATGATCGCAAACCGTTTCCGCCATGACCGCCTCCGCCAAGCCGCTCGACCTACTTTATGCTTGACGCCAATCTCCCGGTGGCGTTACCAAACTGTCGTTAAAGGCGGGTTTTCTGTTTACAATTGAACCGTTGCACGATCGCGATTTGCGCGCGCCGGAATACTCTATTGCTACCGCCGGTTAATCTAGGGTGGCTATGCTTGTGAAGGATAAGCGGGCTTTAAACGCCAAATTGCGTAGCGCGAGGCCGCCGCGGATCGCGAGGCGAGATTGGTGATCCCGAAGCGCCATTAGATCACACGGCGCAGACGAGCTTACTTGGCGCCTACCCGACGATTGAGCCTTTATGCCTACTCTGGTGATCTAGGGCTTCGCCCCCGCTCTTTGCGGGGGCAGCAGGGTCAGCAAGCGTTGTGTTAACGCTCTAATCAGTTCACAAAGCGGTAGAGCTTGGCGGCGTTGTCGCAGACGATCTTTTTGCGGGTTGCCGCCGGAAGATGGCCGAGTTCGCGTTCGATGTATTCCTGAGAATCCGGCCAGATGCCATCCGGATGCGGGAAGTCCGAGGCCCACATTATGTTTTCCTCGCCGATATCGTCGACGAGCTTGGTGCCGATCGGGTCGGTCTGATAAGTGGCATAGCACTGGCGGCGCCAATATTCGCTGGGCCGCATCTTTAGATCGAGTTCCTTAAACTGGTCTTCCCATTCGGCATCCATGCGGTTCAACACATAGGGGATCCAGCCGATGCCGGCCTCGCCGATCACGACCTTCAGGTTCGGGTGCCGCTCGAGCACACCCGAGAAAATCATCGACAGCAGCACATCCGACATCACCATCTGGAAATTGGTGATATTGGCGGCGCGAGCCGCGAGCGCGGTTTTGGGCGCCAGCTTTGACAGATCGGGCCGGTTGCCGCCGCCGATCGTATGGAAATGCAATGGCAGCCCGGTGGCGGCAATCGCACTCCACACCGGTTCCCACCACGGGTCCCACAGCCGCGCCATGTCGTGCCGCCGGGAGATCTCGACACCGCGCACCGCACCCTGGCGCGCCACCCGCTCGATCTCGCCCACCGCCGCATCGATGTCGTGGTTCGGGATGCAGGCGAGCCCGGCAAAGCGGTCCGGATAGGTGTTGCAAAAACCGCCGAGCCAATCATTGTAAATGTGCAGCATCTCGTTCGCGGCTTCGTCGTCACTGATCCGCATTGAGGCCCCGAGAATGCCGTACAACACTTCGGCTTGAACCCCGTCGCGGTCCTGGTCCTTGACCCGCAACTCGGGCTCGGTCATGCGGCGGATGCCCTTTTTGCCGTCCTCGTAGATTCCCTCCGAGGCCATCCGATCGGAGCGATGGATCTTGCCCGGCTCATAGAGGCGGCCGGCCGAGCCCATACCGTTCATTAGCCCAAACGAGGCACCCGATTTGGTGACCCATTCCTTGCCGCGCGGCCCGTCTGTCACATACGGCATGCGCTCTTTCATCGCCGCGCTCGCGTTTTCGGTGAAGAGATCGGGCGGCAACCAGATCAGATCGATATGGCTGTCGGCTGAGATCACATCGTACTTCATCGGCATATCCTCCTCTTCCGTCAGAGGTTAGCATGACTCTCGCAAGCGACGGGCGCGAATTGAAATTTCTACTTTGGCGGGGTGCGAAAAAGCATGGTTGAGACGCGGGCGAACATGCCTCTGGCGGGGGTCACCGTCATCGATTTCGGCCAGATCTTTCAAGGTCCTTATGCGAGCTTGTTGATGGCCAAGGCCGGCGCCTTCGTCATCAAGATCGAGCCGCCAACAGGCGAACCGGGACGCCGTCGTGCCGATCCCGGCAAAAGCACCACCTTGCCGTTTGCAATGCTGAACCAGAATAAACACGCCGTGACCTTGAACCTGAAAGAGCCGCGCGGACGCGAGTTGTTGTTCGAAATGGTCCGGCGTGCCGATGTGCTGCTCGAAAATTTCTCGCCCGGCACGATGGATAATCTCGGCGTCGGTTGGAGCCGATTGCGCGAATTGAACCCGCGACTAATCTACGCCTCAGGCACCGGTTATGGGCTGAGCGGCCCCGACCGCGACAATCTGGCCATGGATATGACGATCCAGGCAGCCTCGGGGATCATGAGTGTGACCGGCTTTCCCGACGGCCCGCCGGTCAAGGCCGGCCCGACCCTGGTCGATTTTATGGGCGGGATCCACCTTTATGCCGGGATCGTGACGGCACTCTACGACCGCGACCGCAGCGGGGTTGGCCGGCTCGTCGAAGTGTCGATGCAGGAGACGGTGTGGCCGAGTTTGGCTGGCAGCTTCGATTACTATTACCGCACCGGGCAAATTCCGCCGCGCACCGGTAACCGCCAAGCCGGGCTTAACAGCGCTCCCTATAATGTGTTTTCGACCAAGGACGGGCATGTCGCGATCCATGTCGTGACCGAGGCGCATTTCCAAAACCTGTTAAAGGCGATGGGCCGCGAGGATCTCGCCGAGGATCCGCGCTTTGCAACCAATGCCGGTCGCGTCGCGCATATGGATGAAACCGACGCGCTGGTCGCCGACTGGACTCGCACGCTCGGCAAGATGGAGGTGTTCGCGATCACTAAGCAATACCGCATTCCGTGCGCGCCAGTGCGCACCGCACCCGAGGTCATCAACGACCCGCACATGCACGAACGCGGCATGCTGGAACGCATCAATCACCCCGAATTGGGCGAGATCGTCGTGCCGACGACGCCATTGCGGCTGCACGGCACAGACAAGGCGCCGGCTGCTCCAAGCCCAACAATCGGCCAGCACAATGATGAGATCTATGGCGACTGGCTCGGCCTCTCAATAGCCGAAATCGCCGAACTCAGAAAACATGGCGTGATCTAGCTGTGTCGGCAAAATCGGCTCGTCTCCTTGCTCAGCGCAATAGAGAGAGCGGTGCACCGCTCTCTCACTCCTCGAGCGGGCGTCAGATGTATGCCCGGTACCTTCTACTTGAGTGATTGCGAACTGTCGGAGGCGGCAATCACATAAAGGCCTTCGCAGCCCTGTCGGGGGGCGGAGCGCACCCTGGCGGTTTAGGAACCGGGTTCGGCCCGCTACGGTTCGATAGCCGAGACCAGCACGGATCTTATGTAAGCCCGGCTTTATGGGCGAAAAATCGCGCCGTTGGAAGCAGTTGCGCGAAACCGTTATCGGAACGACTTAAGCTTATCTCGGCTGCGCCGCGGCGATCCTCGGTTTCAATTTCGTCTCACGTTCGCCATCACTGAAACTACCGGTGCTGGTCTGTGGGGCGAGGGCACGGCGGCATTCCGGTCAGTTGGAACCGATCGCCCTGCCGGCCCGTCTGGGCGTGCGCTATGAGGAAATCCCGCATATGCGCCATTTCTTGTCGAAGCACCCGGCGCGTTCAACCGCATCATGTTCGGCCGGCTCGACGCCCACCGCCATACACGTGAGTAGGGAAAATTCTGCCAGCGAACTCGGCTTGATGCTCGAAAGAGTTAACCGCGGGGATTTTAATCCACATATTGGTGGATGACGATCGCACACGGTGACAGCCGTACAGGGATCGAGTTACAAGATGAGCGGCCATTGTTGGCATCGCTGATGTACGCAGGTGGGAGAGGGTCGTGACCGAAAAGTTGTGGGCTCTTATTGAAAAGGCACGGTTGGTGCGCATGTCCCCACGCCAATCGGAGGAGCAACGGCGGAGCTTCGCCTACGGCAACACTAAGATCGAAAACGATCGCATCACCCGCGAGATGGTTAATGAGCGTGCGGAGGCGTTAAGAAGCTCAGGTGAGTGACCCGAAAGAAAGCAGCCGCTACAGTGAGGCTGCATCAGCCTTTCTGATATCAGATGCTGATGAGCGGGCTCGACGCGAGGCCGAGAACGGGTTACGGCAATTTGATTCAGTTGTCGGTTTGGTTCAGCGCTATCTCGCCGAGCGCTGGCGGTTCGCCTTGAGGATATCAATAATCCTGGGACTGCACAGGGATGCCTTGCACGGTATCCATGCTTTAGCGGGGAACTTTCGACCATCCACGGTGGAGATTAAAGGTAGCCGGCATATACCGCCTGATGCTTGGCAGGTGCCACAACTCGTAGAGGAGCCGTGCGATTACGTAAACGACAACTGGGAGAATTCCACGGCGTTGCACCTTGCCGCGTACGTGATGTGGCGGCTGAATTGGATCCATCCATTCGCGGACGGGAACGGACGTACGGCGCGGGCGGTCTCTTACCTCGTGCTGTGCATGAAGATGGGCGGCCGTATCCCGGGTACCAGAACCATCCCAGACCTCATCTCAGAAAATAAACAACAATATTATGAAGGGCTGGAAGCGGCGGATCAACGCTGGGCCTCTAGCAATGAAGTGGAATTGATTCAACTTGAAGAGGTACTCGGAAACTTACTGGCAGAGCAATTGGTTTCGGCGCTGGAGGAAGCTAGCGGACGCTTGATAGTGTAATTATGTTCTATATCTTTGGGCGGTGAGGCGGAGGCGCAGCGCGTTCAATTTGATAAAGCCTTCCGCGTCGCGCTGGTCGTAGACCGCGTCTTCTTCAAAGGTGACGTGGGCTTGGCTGTAGAGGCTGTTTGGCGATTTGCGGCCGACGACGCTGGCGGACCCTTTGTACAGCTTGAGCCGCACGGTCCCTTGAACGTTTTCCTGGCTCTGGTCGATCAACGCCTGCAGCATGCGGCGCTCGGGCGAGAACCAAAACCCGTTGTAGATCAGCTCGGCATAGCGCGGCATCAGCTCGTCCTTGAGGTGTGCCGCACCACGGTCGAGCGTCAGGCTTTCGATACCGCGATGCGCCGCCAACAGGACCGTACCCCCAGGAGTTCTCATAGACACCGCGCGATTTCATTCCGACAAACCGGTTCTCGACAAGATCGAGCCGGCCGATACCGTGCTTAGCGCCGAGTTCGTTCAATCGCGTCAGCAATGCAGCCGGAGACAACCGGCTACCATCGATCGCGACGGCGTCGCCGCGTTCAAACCCGATTTCAACATATTCGGGCGTGTCGGGGGCTGCCTCGGGAGCAATGGTGCGGCTGAACACAAATTCTTCGGGTTCGGTCCACGGGTCCTCGAGGACTTTCCCTTCCGCTGAGATATGCAACAGATTGGCATCGACCGAAAACGGCGCTTCGCCCCGCTTGTCGCGCGCGATCGGGATTTGGTGCCGGTCAGCATAATCGAGGAGCCGAGTGCGTGATGTCAGATCCCACTCGCGCCACGGGGCGATGACTTTGATATCGGGGGCGAGCGCGTAATAACCGAGTTCGAAACGGACCTGGTCGTTGCCCTTGCCGGTGGCGCCATGAGCGACCGCGTCGGCACCGACTTGGCGCGCGATCTCGATCTGGCGTTTGGCGATCAGCGGCCGGGCGATCGATGTACCGAGCAGGTAAGCGCCTTCGTAGAGCGCGTTGGCGCGAAACATCGGAAAGACGAAGTCGCTGACGAATTCTTCGCGCAGATCGTCGACAAAGATTTGCGCGGCGCCAAGCAGTTCGGCCTTCCGCCGCGCCGGCTCCAGTTCCTCGCCTTGACCGAGATCGGCGGTGAAGGTGACGACCTCGCAGCGGTAGGTTTCCTGCAGCCAACGCAAGATGATCGAGGTATCGAGCCCGCCCGAATAGGCAAGCACTACTTTTTTTACCGCATCCGCCATGACCGTCCCTCGCCCGTGCGAATGAGGTGGCTAGTCGAAATCGACCGCCGCGGCAACGGGTTCGGGGACATGCCGGCACACTCGGCGCTCGATAAACGAAATGGCGGCATCGATCGCGCCGAACTGGGCAAGATTTTCGTGGCTGCCCGCGGGCGAAAACCAGGCTTCTTTCGGGGCGGTCGCTGCCGCAAGCAGTTTGCGGCCGTGGCGGACCGGCACAACTCTGTCGCGTTCCCCGTGCAAAATCAGCAAAGGCGCCGTGACCTCGCCGATACGCGACAGCGAGTCAAAACGGTCATGCACCAGCCACGCCGCGGGGACGAACGGATAACGGCGCTGGGCCGCAGCGGCAATGCTGGTGAACGGCGCTTCGAGGATTAACGCCGCAATATGATGCATGGCGGCAAGATAAACGGCCACGCCCGAGCCCAGCGACTCGCCCCAGAGCACAATCTGGGCCGGCCCAATGGCGCGGCGAGCAAGGAAATCGAGCGCCGCCTCACCATCGGCAAGCAACCCGCGTTCGCACGGCGCGCCGGGGTTGCCGCCATAGCCGCGGTATTCCGCAAGCAAAACACCATAACCCTCGCGCGCAAAACGGCGGAGGCGCTCGGCGCGATAACCAATATGCCCGCCATTGCCATGGAAATAGACGACGACCGGCCGCCCAGCGCGGGGCGGCAGGTACCACGAGAATAGCCTCAGACCATCGCAGGTCGTCAGCTCGACTTCCCGCACGCCCAATGTGGCAAGATCATCGAGCACCGGCCGGGTCGAGCGCGGATGATAAAGCAGCCGGCGCTGAAACGCGTAGAGGCCGCCGACGATGCCGCCATAGAATATGAACACCGAGCCGAGCAGCGGATCAAACATTGCGCCGATTATAAAGTGGAGGCGGAGGTTCGTTCGCGCTCGCTGCGGCGCGCTTTGACGCTTTCCGATTTAAGCTGGCCGCAGGCGGCGAAAATGTCGCGACCACGCGGCGTGCGCACCGGCGCTGAATAGCCCGCGGAAAAGACGATGTCCGAAAAAGCCTCGATTGCGGTGTCCGTCGAGCATTCATAGGGCGCGCCGGGCCACGGATTGAACGGGATCAGGTTTACCTTGGCGGGAATGCCGGCGATCAGCCGCACCAGTTCGCGCGCGTCGGCGGGGCTGTCATTGACGCCCTTCAACATGACGTATTCGAATGTGATCCGGCGCGCATTGCTCGCCCCGGGGTAGTTGCGGCAGGCGTCGAGCAGCTCGGCGATCGGGTATTTACGATTTAATGGCACGAGCCGATCGCGGATATCGTCGCGCACTGCGTGCAACGAAATCGCCAAGTTTACGGCCAGCTCGGCACCGCAACGCCGGATGACAGGCACCACGCCGGCGGTCGACAGCGTGATCTTGCGTCGCGAAATCGACAGCCCCTCGGGGTCCATGACGATCTTTATCGCTGCCGCAACATTGTCAAAATTGTAAAGCGGCTCGCCCATTCCCATCAGCACAATGTTCGTCAATTGGCGGTCGTCTTGCGGCGACGGCCATTTTCCGAGCGCGTCACGCACCACCATGAGTTGCCCAACGATTTCACTAGGCCCGAGGTTCCGCACCAGCAACTGCGTGCCGGTGTGGCAGAAGGTGCAGTTCAGTGTGCATCCGACCTGTGAAGATATGCACAAGGTGCCGCGATCTTCTTCGGGGATGTGGACGGTCTCTGCCTCCTGTCCATCGGCGAAGCGCAGCAGCCATTTTCGCGTCCCATCAAGCGAGCAAAGACTGCGCGCGACGGCCGGACGGCGAAGCTCGTAATGTTCGGCAAGACGCTCGCGGAATGGCCTCGACAGCGAGCTCATCTGCGCGAAATCGGTCGCACCTCGATGATATATCCAATGCCACAGCTGACGGGCGCGAAACGGCTCGGCGCCAATCGCAGCCATTTCGCCGGCAAGCGCGTCGCGACTGAGCCCGACGAGATTGCGGCGTGTATCGGAGGCGGGAGTCTCGATCGACATCATACCGAGATATGGACCCGAACGGTCACCGGCGCCATCACCGGGGCTAGCGTTTGATCCCGCATGCCTTGTCGATCAGGGCCAATGTCGGCATGAACCCGGACAAGGAATACGTATCGGTCGTCGGTGGGCCTTTCTGCGGCGTTGCTTTCACCACCGCCTGCCTACCCTTGGCCATCGCTTCGACAATTGTCCGGTCGAGATCGGACGTCCGTGACCACGCTGTATCGCCCTTGGTAAACAAGTCGAAATGCGTCCCACTAACATCCAGCGCGACATCGCTGCCGTCCTTCAGCGGAGCACCGACGTCGAAGCTGACGACATTGGAGACACCTTCTTCGGGCCGGTGTGTAACCATCGCGGCCGGCAATTTGCGTTTGAATTTTGCCGGCTCGGACTTTTGCGGGCCGGCGGCCATATAACAAACGCGCCCTGATCTCTCCTTGTAGATATAGGCGCTCCATGGTCCGGTGCCGCCCAGCCGCTGTACATTGGGGGCTGCCGCGGCATGCTTGGCATTCGTGTGCTTGATTTCGTTTTGCGCCGGCTTTTCCGCCGCCTGGACCGGCGACAGTGCCGCGACCGCCAGCATTAACAAAGTGCTGAGCTCCCTCGACCCAAATTTCTTCATGACCTTCCCGTGAAACTGCAGCTAAAATCCGATCGCGTTACCGGCCAGCAACGGCTTGGGTTTCGCGCAAGAAAGCAATCAGGTCGAGTGCGGGAGCTGTCGCCCCGGCTTGCGCCAAGAGTGCCAGCGCCTCACCGCGGCACCGGGACTGATTATCAAACAAATGTCCCAATACAAAACGCAACGGGGTCTCGAAACGGTCACCATGACGATTGGTATAGTAGACCGGGACATCGAGCGCTCCCGTTGTCAAACCGCTGATCACCAGCCGCAGACGTTCGTCTTCGGCAAGGCGTGCAACTTTGAGGGCGACCAAATCGGCATATAGGATCTGATGCTCATCAATTGCTGGCTGGCTGCGACCCTCGATACGACCAATCCACAGGCGATCGGTTGCCAGAATATGGTTCAAGGCCGCATGCAGCGAGCCGTAGACCGATCCACGCTCGCGCAGATATTCCGCCGGGGCAAGCGCCTCACAAGACTGGTAAAGGCGCCGGTTGGCCCAGGCGCTGTGCTGCGCGAGAACCGCGAAATAGTCGCTGGGCATCGGAGCGCTCCGGCGCAATGTGGACGTGATTATATTAGCAGATTGCCCGGTTCGGCGCATGGCCCTCCCCTCGGCGGGCGAAACCGGGCAGAATAGGGTTGATGGACGCGTTCACGATACGCCCGGCGAGACCGGCCGACTCGCGCTCGATCGCACAGCTCGACGTCGAAACATGGCGCGCGACCTATGCTGGCGTGCTGTCCACGGACTATCTGGTTGGTCTGTCGGCGCCGCGCCGGGAATTCGGTTGGCGGATGGCAATCCTACGTGAGCCCCGGGACGTGCGTGTAGCGATCGACCCGGACGGGGTGCTCCGGGGTTTTGGCAGCTGCGGGCCGAGCCGCAGCGCGCGGCACTTTCCGGGGGAAGTGTTCACATTGTATGTTGCTCCCGATTTCCAAAACCAGGGCGTCGGCCGGCGTCTGCTGATCGCGTTGTTTCGGCGTCTTGCAGCTTCGGGTCTTGACGCCGCGATCGTGTGGGTGTTGCGGGACAACCCGTCGCGTTTCTTTTACGAGCGGTTGGGCGGGCGGCTAGTCAGCCACAAGCCGATACCGGTCGGCGGCACCCGCGTCGAGGCGCTCGGTTATGGCTGGCCGGATCTGCCGGCCTATCTTTCAGCGGCGTCGAGCGAGGATCGCGGGTCCGAGGGTTAGGCCTGCGCCGGAGTTTCCCTGACCAAGCCGCTTGTTGTGGTGTTGTTGAACACCCGCTTTCCCGCCGAGACTTTTCTGTGATCGAGTCGCAACGGGTCGTGCTGCTCAACGACAAGCCGGAGCAGCCGGGCGACTACGTTCTCTATTGGATGCAGAATTCGCAGCGCGCGCAGTTCAACCCGGCGCTTGAAATCGCGATCGATGAGGCGAACCGGCTGCGGCTCCCGGTTCTGGTGGGCTTTGGACTGACTGAGGACTACCCCGAGGCAAATGCGCGTCACTACGCCTTCATGCTCGAGGGTCTCGCGGAGACCCAACAGGCATTGCAAGCGCGGGGGTTGGGCTTTGTGATACGCCGAGGCAGTCCTGCTAAAGCCGCTATCGAACTTGCACAGCGGGCGGCGGTCGTGGTTTGCGATCGCGGCTATCTGCGGCCGCAGCAGCAATGGCGCGATGAGGTTGCCGCAGCAGCGGGGCGCCGCGTTCTACAGGTCGAGGGCGATGTCGTTGTTCCGGTCGAGCTGGTCTCGACCAAACCGGAGGTCGCCGCGCGAACCTTGCGTCCCAAGCTGCTGCGGCTGCGCGACGAATTCCTGCGCCCACTGCCCCACAATCGGCCGCATGTACTCGCCAACCAGTTCGGTATCGTCAGCGATTTCAATGTCGCAGATATCCCCGCTCTCCTGACCGATTTACGCATCGACCAGGGCGTTGCGCCGGTTCGGCATTTCCGCGGCGGCTACTCCGAGGCAAGACGGCGTCTCGATGAATTCATTGCCCACCGGCTCGGGCGTTATGTCGCCGAGCGGGCGCATCCCGCCGCGGCAATGGCTTCGGGCCTGTCGCCTTATCTGCATTTCGGGCAGATCTCTCCGGTCGAAATCGCTCTGAGGGTGCGCGACGCGATGGCGGCAAGCGAAGACCGGCTCTCCTATGTGGAGGAGTTGATCATCCGGCGTGAGCTGGCCATGAACTTTGTCAACGCAACGCCCAACTACGATCAATATGAGTGCCTACCACAATGGGCCCGGCAGACCCTCGCCGAGCACCGCCGCGATCGCCGCGTTCACGTCTATCGCTACGAACAACTCGCCGCGGCGGACACCCACGATCCTTACTGGAACGCGGCGATGCGCGAAATGCTGGTCACCGGATATATGCAAAACTACATGCGTATGTATTGGGGCAAGAAGGTGCTGGAGTGGTCGTCGTCGCCCGAAGACGGCTACGCGGCATTGCTTCGCCTCAACAACACCTTCTTCGTCGACGGCCGCGACGCGAATTCCTATGCGAATGTCGGCTGGATCTTCGGATTACACGACCGGCCGTGGCCCGAACGGCCGATCTTTGGCAAGGTGCGGTCGATGACCGCGGCCGGCCTCGAACGAAAAACCGACATAGCTGCCTATGTCCGCAAGATGCAAGCGCTGCCTTAACGGGCTGGTGGGCAGGAACCTCAGCCAAGGTACGACATATTTCGCCGAGATCGCTTCGCTACGCTCGCAATCACCACGTAGGTCCTTGCGAGGACCACGGCGACGAAGCAAATCTCGCCGCGAGACCGGGAATTATCTGGCTAGCTGTGACCGCCGGGCTCAGCGCAGCCGAAAATAATGCACGCTGAACAATTCCGCGGGGTCGGTCCAGGTGTCGACTGGGCGAAACCCGGCGCGGGCGGCCAGGCTCCGGAACTCGCCGACCGAATATTTATAGGAATATTCCGTATGGATCAGCTCGCCTGCGGCAAAATCAAACCGCTGACCGGCAATTGTCGCCTGCTGGTCGGCAAGGCTGCGAATGTATATCTCAACCCTGCCGTTTGTTTCGCTGTAGAATGCGTAATGTTCAAACAGGTCGAGGTCGAGATTTCCATTGAGCTCACGATTGATACGCTCAAACAGATTCAGATTAAACGCAGCGGTGACGCCACTGCGGTCATTATAGGCAGCGTCAAGTATCGCTGTATCCTTTTTAAGGTCGACGCCAATCAGCATCTCGCCGCCGGCACCAAGGATTTGGGCGCAGTTTGCCAGGAACCGCGCGGCAGCTTCGGGTTCGAAATTCCCTATTGTCGAACCCGGGAAAAACCCGACGCGCTTGCCAACGGGACCGGGCAAGGGCGGCAGCGAAAAAGGACCGGTGTAATCGGCACACACTGCAGTGATCGCCAGTTCCGGGAAGTCCTCGGCCAAAGACGCCGCAGCCTCTCGTAAGTGTTCGCGCGAGATGTCGACTGGAACATAGGCGACCGGTCGGTCTAGGGCCTGTAACAGAATACGAGCCTTATGACTGGCACCGCTGCCGAATTCAATAATCCGCGAATATACGCCCATTTGGGCCGCGATATCTTCAGCGTTTTCCTCGAGAATAGCGATTTCGGTACGGGTAGGGTAGTATTCAGGTAGGCGGCAGATTTCTTCAAACAGCGACGAGCCACGCTCATCGTAAAAAAATTTACAGGGGACGGCTTTCCGTGACCGGGCGAGACCTTTCACTACGGCGTCCCGGAAACTCTCCTCACCCGGCGCCAAATCATGAAAGGCAAAACGCGCTTCATCCCTCATCAACTGTCCTCCGCAAGCCGCAACCCGGCGAAGGCCCAGCGCGCCGAGGGCGGAAAGAAATTTCGATAAGTCGCTCGCGCATGCCCGGCCGGGGTGGCGGCAGCGCCGCCACGCAGGACCATCTGACTGCACATAAACTTTCCGTTGTATTCGCCGATTGCACCCGCGGCCGCGCGAAATCGCGGATAGGGCATATAGGGGCTCGCTGTCCATTCCCAAACGTCGCCGAACATCTGCCGCGGCCGCGCCGTTGCGCCCGCCTCGGCATTTGCCGCGAGCTCTGCCGCCGGATGGAAATATCCACGGTCGGCAAAATTGCCGGATACCGAAATGCCCTCGGCCGCAAGTTCCCATTCCGCCTCAGTGGGCAATCGCTTGCCGGCCCATTTGGCATAGGCGTCGGCCTCGAAGTAGCTGACATGGCAGACGGGTTCAGCGGGATTCAGGCGGCGCAAGCCGTTGAGCGTAAAAATCGACCAAATACTCTCCTCATTCCGCCAGTAGAGCGGCGCGTCCCATCCTTCGGCCCGTACGGTCGCCGATCCGTCCGACAGCCAGAATTCGGGACGCTGATACCCGCCAGCTTCGATGAAATCGAGATACTCGCCGCAGGTGACAGGGCGGCTTGCCAAGCGGAAGGGCTCTAGCCAGACTTTATGCCGCGGAGTCTCGTTGTCGAAGGCAAAACCATTGCCGCGATGGCCGATCTCAATGAGCCCGCCGGCGAAATCGATCCAATCGAGCGGCGCCGCGGGTGCGGCGATCTGCGGCTGCGGCGCCTGATAGGCCGGGAGCAGGGGATTGATCGAAAAGACGTGTTTGATGTCCATCAAGATCAGCTCTTGGTGCTGCTGTTCGTGGTGCAGCCCGAGTTCGATCAGCGGTGCGGCGTCTTCCCACACCTGTTCGGAACTGTGCTCGGCAAAGCGCGCCATTGCCGCGCCGACATGGTCGCGATAGGCGCCGATAACATCGACGGTCGGCCGTGACAACAAGCCGCGCTCTGGCCGCGGATGACGCGGACCGGCCGCCTCATAGTAGGAATTGAATAAGTAAGCGAATGCCGGATCGAATCCCCGATAGCCGGGATCAAACCGGTTCAGGATAAAAGTCTCAAAGAACCACGTCGTGTGCGCCAGATGCCATTTTGTCGGGCTGACGTCGGGCATCGACTGGATCGACTGGTCCTCGGCCGTCAAGTTTGCGGCCAGCGCTTCGCTGTCGCGCCGGACGGCTTCAAAACGTTCGAGCGCAATGCCGCGATCCGCACTGATTTTTTGTTGGAGCACGCTACCGTCAGACACTGGGTCCCCCAGGGCAATCTTGTTGCTGTGAACGCTCCCTATCCGGGTTCGTTTCGACCGTCGAGATAGCGGCGCCGCAAGTGGCGCTCAAAGCTCGCAACGCCCAGCGGCCGACCGGTCGCACTCTCGACCAATTGGGCGGTCGACATCAGCGATCCTTGGCCATGGACCCGCTCGCGCAGCCACGCGAAGAGCGGCTGGAACTCGCCTCCGGCAATCAAATCGGGCAAATCGGGGATTGTCTCGAGGATGGCTTCGAACATCTGTGCGGCGATCATCGCGCCCAGCGTATAGGTCGGAAAGTAACCCCAGGAGCCGTCAAACCAGTGGATATCCTGCAGGCAGCCGTCGCGGTCGGTGTCCGGGGCGATGCCGAGCAGTTTGCGCATTTCTTCTGCCCAGGCCCCCGGCAGATCCCGCACATTAAGATCCTCGGCCAACATCGCCTGTTCGAGGCGGTAGCGCAGGATTACATGGGCGGGATAAGTAACTTCGTCGGCATCCACGCGGATCAGGCTGCGGCGAACGCGAATTTGACGACGGTATAACGCTTCCGGCATCCAAGCCGGGCCCTCGCCGTCGAACACCTCACGCAAGATCGGCGCGGCAAACTTGGCAAAAGCCAGGCTGCGGCAGACCTGCATCTCGAGCAGCAAGGATTGGCTCTCATGGATCGCCATGCCGCGGGCGGCGCCGACAGGCTGCAAGCGCCAATGCGCCGGCAGGTTACGTTTGTAAAGCGCGTGTCCGGTCTCGTGCAGGACACCCATCAGCGCCTTTGAAAAGTCGTGCTCGTCATAGCGCGTCGTGATCCGGACGTCGTCAGGCGCGCCGCTGCAAAACGGGTGCGCGCTGATATCGAGTCGCCCGTGCGCGAAGTCGAACCCGACCGCTGTCATCAGCCGCTCCGCGGCGCGCCGTTGCGCGGTTACCAGAAATGGCCCCGAGGGATCGGGTGGCGGCGGCACCGCGCCCTGGCGTTCGATGATCGCTTCGATCAGATCGGGTAAAAAGGCCGCGAGTTCACCAAACAGGCGGTCGATCATCGCCACCGAGCCACCCGGCTCGTAGCGGTCGAGGAGCGCTTCGAAAGGCGTGACCCCGAGGCGCTCGGCCTTGGCCTGCGCAACCTCTCGCTGCAGACGCAGCATTTTCTCAAGCAGCGGCCGCACCGCAGAAAAATCGTTTGCCGGGCGGGCCTTGCGCCATACCGCTTCGCATTCGGCGGAAATGCGCGCGACAGCCTCGACAAGATCGCCGGGCACCGCAATGGCATGGCTATGACGCCGCCGCATCTCGCAGAGATTGGCCTGCTCCCACGAGCCAAGAGCCGTGTTTGCGCCCTCGGCCGAGTCAAGAAGATCATCGATTTCAGCAGCGGTCAGCTGCTGGTGTGCCAGCAGGCTCAATGTCGCCAGCTGTTCGGCGCGGGTAGCGGCGCCGCCCGCCGGCATCATCGTGGCGCTGTCCCAATTCAGCACCCCGATCGCCTCCTCGAGCGCGCCGACCCGGCGAAATCGACTTTCCAATTCTTGATAGGCGGTCATTGAGGCTCCGCGCTGCGGCGATGAAACACGACATAGATGACGATCATTGCAACTGCCAGGGAAAACCACGTGATGGCGTATTGCAGATGGTTGTTGGGCAGCGCCAGCCGCGTGACCCCCCCTCTCGGCCAGCCGCCGGGATTGGGGGTGGCATCCGCATCGATGTAAAACGGCGCGACATGATCCAGCTTGTCGGCGGCCGCCATCGCCGGCAGATCGACCCAAAACCAGTAATTGAGATCGGGCCGGTTGTCGGGCAGAAACCAGTTCGGCCGGCCGTTGGGCGGCAGCCGCAGCAGACCCTCGATCCGCACGGATCCCGTCGGCTCACTCGCCTGCCGTTTGGCGCGGTCCCTAAGCTCGGCGGGAATAAAGCCGCGGTTGACAAAAACGATGCGACCGTCGGCTTCGCGCAGCGGCGTCAGGATATGATAGCCGTTGACCCCGCCCTCGGAGGTCGCACCCAAGAAGATTTCCTCATCATTGAGGAAAACGCCATTGTCGGTGACGCGACGGAATTCCATCCCCGGGGCCACGGCGTCGTCCTGTGGCACCGGGATCGCGGGAGCCGCGACCGCAGCGACCCGCTCGGCGATCAGACCTTCCTTCCAGTGCAGCCGCTGGATTTGCCAGGCGCCGAGCCCGAGGCACAACAGCACGATCGGAACGGCAAAAACCGTCGGCCAGAATTGCGGACGAAACCCGGTCATTGCCGGCAAAGCGCTCAGGGTGGGGATGACAGGCCTAACAGCCGATGGCGATATTGAAGCGCAATCAAACCCGCTTTAAAGGGTCGCAGCATCGCGATCGAGCCGCCGAGAATGAACGGCGTCCACAGAACCAGATGCACCCAAATCGGCGGCGAAAACTCGATTTCGACGATCGCCGCTAAGGCTACGACAATCAGCCCCAGAAACAGGATCACGAACACCGCCGGGCCGTCGCCGGCATCCTGTGCCGACAGGTCGAGCCCGCATACTTCACAAGCCGCCCGCACGCTCAGCAGGCCGTCGAAGAGACGCCCGCGCCCACAGCGCGGACAGCGGCAGGCAATCGCCGCACGCAGCCACGGAACTGCAGGATAACCGGCGACGCTGTCGCGCTCTGCGATCAAAGCTGGGGGCATTCCCTGTCAACCGCCCGCTGGACCCTCCAGCGCGGAGGCCCCTGCACCACCCCACCAATAGATGCAGACGAACAGGAACAACCAGACGACATCGACAAAATGCCAGTACCACGCCGCCGCCTCAAAGCCGAAATGATGGTCCGGCTTAAAGTGTCCGAGCCAGGCTCGGACCAGGCAGACGATCAGAAACGTGGTGCCGATAATGACGTGAAAGCCGTGAAAGCCGGTGGCCATAAAGAAGGTCGACGGGAAAATCCCGCCGGTAAACGGGAAGGCGGCGTGGCTGTACTCGTAGGCTTGGACCGAGGTAAAGCACAAGCCGAGAAAGACTGTCACCGCCAGCCCGCGCAACATGCCGCTGCGATCACCCTCGAGCAGCGAATGATGCGCCCAGGTGACCGTCGTTCCCGACAACAGCAGGATCAGCGTGTTCAAAAACGGGAACTCGAACGGATCGAAGGGGTGGATCCCTTTGGGCGGCCATACCCCGCCGACCGGAAACAGGCTCGAAGAAAAGAACGCCCAGAAAAAGGCGACAAAGAACATCACCTCGGAGGCGATGAACAGCGCCATGCCGTACCGCATGCCGAGTTGCACGATCGGCGTGTGATAGCCCTGGAACGTGGCTTCGCGGATTACATCGCGCCACCACACCGCCATGACCCCAAGCACCGCAAGAACACCGATGATCAACAGCGCCCAGCCATGACCATGCATGAAAAGGACGCCGCCGCCCGTCAGCAACCCCGCAGCGATAGCGCCGACAATCGGCCACGGGCTGGGATCGACAAGATGATACGGATGCTTCGGCGCGTGCGCGGCATCGACGGCGTGCGCACCTACAGTCAAGGGAGGCGCGGCATGTGCCGCGTGGGTATCGGTCATGGGCGGGGGCCTCGAATCCTCAGTTCACCGAACCGGCAGAAGCCGGCGGCCGCGCCGGCACGACTGCGGCACTGGCCGGCGGCGCGGCGGCCGCTCGAAACATCGTGTAGGAGAGTGTAATCGCTCGAACTTCGCGCGTGTCCGGGTCCTTCAGCATGTCCGGATCGACAAAAAACACGACGCCCATATCAGCCTTTTCGCCCGGCTTCAGGGTCTGGCTGTTGAAGCAGAAACACTGCAGCTTGTCGAAGTAGATGCCGATCTTGGCCGGGGTCACGTTGTACACCGCACGGGCGGTTACCGGGGCCGAACTATAATTGACAGCACGAAAGACGACCTTGGTTCGCGCGCCCGGGTGGACGGTTACTGCCGGAGTTAAGGGCTGGAACCCCCAGTCCAAGCCGGGTGCGGTCTGCGCGTCGAAATTGACCCTGATAACGGCGCTGGCAACCTTGTCCGGAGCCGCTTGCGCCCGTTGCGTTGTCCCGCCCAGGCCCGTGGCCCCGCAAAAAGCTCGATAAAGCGGCGGCGACGCTAAGGTTAGACCGGTCATCCCGGCCAGCACCGCCAGCAGGATTAGAACGGTCGTTCTCTGGCGCCCCTTTGACGCCGCGATCCGGTCTGGCACCGCTATACCCCAACCCGGACCATCGCAATGGCGTAAAACAACGCCACCAGCCCAACCAGTACAATAAGAAGAGCACGATTGCGCGAGCGGATCAGCCGCTGCCGTTCCTGTTGCGGCTCGATCATCGATGTCACAGCCACGCCTTCCAAGCCAAACCGGTGGCAGCGTGATCGACCAGCAGCAGGCTGAAGATCAGCGTCAGATAGAGCAGAGAAAAGCCAAACATCTGCCGCGCGGCGTTGTCGCCATTCTCCCGCCAGACGCGAACCGCGCAAGCCGTGAACAAGGCGCTCAGCGCGAGCGAGCCCATTCCGTAAACCGACCCGGCAATCCCGAGGAACCACGGCGCCAGGCTGACCGGCCACAGCACCAGCGTATAGAGCAACATCTGTCGCTTGGTTTCGCGCGGTCCGGCCACGACCGGCAGCATCGGTACGCCCGCCCTGGTGTAATCATCCGCGCGGTTTAGTGCGAGCGCCCAAAAATGTGGCGGGGTCCAGAAAAAAATGATCGCGAAGAGCGCGATTCCGCCCCAGGCGATGTCACCGCTGACCGCCGCCCAGCCAATTACCGGCGGGAAGGCGCCGGCAGCGCCACCGATGACGATGTTGTGCGGCGTCCGCCGCTTGAGCCATATCGTGTAGACAAAGACGTAGAACGCGATCGTGAGCGCCAGCAGTCCTGCGGCGACCAGGTTGGCCGCCAACGCCATGACCAGCACCGAGCCGACAGCAAGAACCAGACCGAACCCCAGCGCTTCGCCTGGCATCATTCTGCCCGCCGGGAGCGGGCGCGCCGCCGTGCGGCGCATGACCGCGTCGATATCCCGCTCGTACCACATATTGATCGCGCCCGCAGCACCAGAGCCGACCGCGATGCACAGCACGGCAACCAGGGCGAGCACCGGATGGAGATGTCCCGGCGCCACAGCGAGCCCGACAAAACCGGTGAACACCACCAGCGACATTACCCGAGGCTTCAGAATCTCGATGTAGTCGCCCACCGCTGCCGTCGATCCCCCGGTCAGTGGGTACAGGAGCGAGGGCGAGGTTTCGGACAAATCGGACACGAAGACGCAATCTCCAGAACGGGTCTACCGACTAGGCGATGACCGGCAGCTCATCATAGCTGTGAAACGGCGGCGGCGACGGCAGCTTCCACTCGAGCGTTGTGGCACCCTCGCCCCAGTAATTTGCCCCGACGCGCTTACCTGCGATCAAGGTCTGCAGCACGATGAACACAAACAGCAGGGTCGAGGCGTATGAAATGAAAGCGCCGATCGACGCGACAAAGTTCCAGCCGGCAAATGCGTCGGGATAGTCGGCCAGGCGCCGCGGCATGCCGGCAAGCCCGAGGAAATGCATCGGGAAAAAGGTCAGGTTGACGCCGATAAAGGTCGTCCAGAAATGGATTTTTCCCAGGGTCTCGTTGTATTGGCGGCCTGACATCTTGCCGATCCAGTAATAGAAGCCGGCGAAGATCGAAAATACCGCACCCAGCGACAGCACATAGTGGAAATGAGCAACCACGTAATACGTGTTGTGCAGTGCGAAATCGACGCCGGCGTTGGCTAAGACCACGCCGGTGACGCCGCCGATGGTGAATAGGAAGATAAAGCCCATCGCGAACAGCATTGGCGTCTTGAATTCGATCGACCCGCCCCAGGTGGTCGCGATCCACGAAAAGATTTTCACGCCCGTCGGTACCGCGATCACCATCGTCGCCGCGGTGAAATAAGCGCGCGCGTCGATCGAAATGCCGGTCGTAAACATGTGATGGGCCCACACGACAAACCCGACGACTCCGATCGCCACCATCGCGTAAACCATGCCGAGATAGCCAAAAATCGGCTTTTTCGAAAAAGTCGAGACGATCTGCGAGATCATGCCAAAGCCGGGCAGGATCAGGATGTAGACTTCCGGGTGCCCAAAGAACCAGAACAGGTTCAAGAACAGGATCGGGTCACCGCCACCGGCCGGGTTGAAGAACGATGTGCCAAAATTGCGGTCGGTCAATAGCATCGTGATGGCGCCCGCCAGCACCGGCAGAGACAACAGCAGCAGGAACGCGGTCACCAGGATCGACCAAACAAACAGCGGCATCTTGTGCAGGGTCATGCCCGGGGCGCGCATGTTGAAGATCGTCGTAATGAAGTTGATCGCTCCCATGATTGAGGACGCGCCAGCGAGATGCAGCGAGAAGATCGCCATGTCGACCGCCGGACCAGGAGTGCCGACCGGTCCCGACAACGGAGGATACATTGTCCACCCGACACCCGGTCCCTCGCCGACAAAGGCCGATCCGATCAGCAGCGCAAAGGACGGGACGAGCAACCAAAAGCTGATGTTGTTCATGCGCGGAAACGCCATGTCGGGCGAGCCGATCATCAGCGGGACAAACCAATTGCCAAAGCCGCCGATCATCGCCGGCATGACCGTGAAAAAGATCATGATCAGGCCGTGCGCGGTAATCAGCACGTTGTAGAACTGATGGTCGGATATGAAGTGATTGTCGGGATGCATCAATTGGATGCGCATCAACACGGAAAATGCCCCGCCGATCACCCCGGCGCAGATCGCGAATATCAAGTAAAGAGTGCCGATGTCCTTATGATTGGTCGAGAACAGCCAGCGGGTGAAGAAACCCGGATGGTGACCCGCGTGACCATCGCCGCCGTACCCATGGACCTCGACCGCGTGCGCTTCCCGCTCGTAAGTCATCAGGATCCTCTTTAACTTCAGTTGCCGGCGGGCGCAGCGGCTGCGACATGCAGCGCGGCGTCGTCGGTTTGATTGCGCGCGAATTTCTTGCCGGCGCCGACCAACCAGCGCTGGAACTCTTCCTTTGATACAGCCACGATCTTTATCGGCATGAAGGCATGATTGATGCCGCAAATCTGGTTACACTCACCGTAGTAAGTTCCTTCACGCTCAACATTGAACCAACTCTCGTTGAGCCGGCCAATAACCGCGTATTCCTGAACACCAAAAGGCGGGATGAACCAGCTGTGAATGACATCAGTGCTGGTAACCAACACGCGAATATTCGTGTGCGTCGGCACGACCAGCGGATTATCGACGTCGAGAAGCCGCTTTTGGCCCGGCTTCAAGTCGGCATCCTGAATGACGTTGCTGTCGAACGCCAAGTTCTTCTGGTCGGGATAGGCATACGACCAGTACCACTGATGAGCGGTCACCTTGATCGTCATGTCCGGGTTTGGCACCCGGTCCATGTAATACATCAACTTGAACGACGGGATCGCGATGATGACCAGGATCAATACCGGAACGACGGTCCAGAGGATCTCGATGACCGGATTGTGCGAAGTGTGTGCGGGGACCGGATTGCGGCGGTGATTGAACCGGATGATGACATAGAGCAACAGCCCCATGACAAAGGCCGCGATCAAAAAGATGATCACCAGCAGTTCGTTATGAAATGCATTCAGCCGATCCTTGACCGGGGTCGCCGGCGGCTGCATGCCGATTTCCCAAGGCCGCGGCGCTTCGGCCCACGCCACCGCCGCCAGTGACACGATGACAATCATCGCCAGGCTCAGCACGAGCGCGGCGCGCGCAAATGATTTCTTTGTCTGCAATTCCGTCAACCGCATCATTTCCCGGATCTTCCGGCCGCCTCTGACCCGACAGTCACAGCCGATCGATCGGCCCCTTCCCGCAGCTTTCTCGCAACCGGCTGACGGCGCGTCATCGGCCCTAGAGCCACTCGACTTGCCTCGCCCACTCGACCTGCCTCGCAAATGCGGCTGCCTCAACCCCGCCTCTGCCCAGCAAAGCGGCGGTGAACCTACACCATCGGCGATGTAAGCCACAACCGGCTGAACCTATTGCGTCAAGCCGCCGCATCCGTTTACCGATCGATCCGGTCCGCCGCAGCAAACCGTAATCACGGCTTTTGCTTGCGGTTTTGCGCGACCATATTGACGAGGTCAGCAATGGAGTTGTGGATGACCGATCTCGCCGTCACCGATGAATTGTTTTTCGAGCGCACCGGGATGGAGGCGAGCCGGGTCGAGGCGATTGTTGCCGAGACATTGGCGGGAATGGATGACGGCGAACTGTTCCTCGAATATAGCCAATCCGAGAGCCTGACGCTCGACGACGGGCGAATCAAAAGCGCCAGCTTCGACACGACGCAGGGTTTCGGTTTGCGGGCGGTGGCGGGCGAAGCAGCCGGGTATGCCCACGCCTCCGATCTTTCGGAAGCGGCGATCCGACGCGCCGCAGCCACGGTTCGTGCGGTCGCCAGTGGTTATGCCGGCGTGATGGCGGGACCGCCGCCCGGCACCAATCGCAGCCTTTACACCGATGTGAACCCGCTCGGTCTCGTTGATCTCGGCGCCAAGACCCGGCTCCTCGCGGAGATCGACGCCTATGCCCGCAGCCGCGATCCGCGGGTCAAACAGGTCATGGCGTCGTTGAGCGGTGTGTGGCAAGCGGTGCAGATCATCCGCGCCGACGGCCGCCGTGTCGCGGACATCCGGCCGCTCGTGCGGCTCGGTGTTTCAGTCGTGGTCGGCGAGGGTGACCGTATGGAGACAGGCTCCTCGGGTTCAGGCGGGCGCATGGCCTACGACCGCTATCTCGATCCCGTGCATTGGAAGGAACAGGTCGACGAAGCGCTGCGGCAGGCCTTAGTCAATCTCGGCGCGGTGCCGGCCCCGGCCGGTGAGATGATTGTCGTGCTCGGACCCGGTTGGCCCGGCGTCATGCTGCACGAAGCGGTAGGACATGGGCTGGAAGGTGATTTCAACCGAAAGAAGACCTCCGCATTCTCCGGAATGATTGGCGAGCGAGTGGCGAGCAAGGGTGTCACGGTTGTCGACGACGGCACCTTGCCCGACCGGCGCGGCTCGCTGACGGTCGACGACGAGGGGACGCCGACCAACTACACCGTCTTGATCGAAGACGGCATCCTCAAGGGCTACATGCAAGACCGCATGAACGCTCGCCTGCTCGGCGCGACGCCGACAGGAAATGGGCGGCGGCAGAGTTTTGGGCACGCGCCGATGCCGCGCATGACCAACACCTACATGCTGGCCGGCGACCGCGACCCGCAGGAGATCATCGCGTCGGTCGATCGCGGCCTTTACGCGGTCAATTTCGGCGGCGGCCAGGTCGATATCACCTCCGGTAAGTTCGTGTTCTCGGCCTCCGAAGCGTATCTGATCGAGGGTGGCAAAGTCGGCTCCGCCGTCAAGGGCGCTACATTGATCGGCAATGGCCCCGACGCGATGACCAAGGTCACGATGATCGGCACCGACCTCGCGCTGGATCACGGCATCGGCACCTGCGGCAAAGACGGTCAAAGCGTGCCGGTTGGGGTTGGTCAGCCAACCCTGCGGATGGACGGGCTGACTGTCGGCGGCACCAACGCGTGAGTTGATCACCAAGGGTCGTATCCGGGCATCAATGAGGCTGTACCGCGGCGCGCGCGGCTTGGTTCTGGCTGCTATCGTCGCCGCTGCCACGCTGCAGGTGGATCGCGCTGTCGCGTGCACCGATCTCGGACAGGCGCCAACGACGCGGTGGTCGCTCGAGAAAGTTGGCGGCGCTTCCTGGCTGGTTACGCCTTGCGGGCAGCGCTTTCTCAGCCTCGGGGTTAATGCTGTCGACGGCGGCTACCCGTATCGCGACAAGGACGGCAAAATCTATTACAGCTGGACGGCGTTCGCCCCGACCGAAGGTGCGTGGGTGGATACTACCCGAGACCGGCTCGCCAGTTGGGGCTTTAATAGCGCCGGCGGCTGGTCTCTGGCGCCGCAGGAATTGCGGGTGCCGACCATCGTCAACCTTGAACTCGGCCGCAACGCACGCTTTCATTGGTTCGACCCGTTTGCACCCGAGACCGAGCAGCGGATGATGACCCTGGCGCGAAAACTGGTCGCGCCATACCGGGATTCTCCCTACCGAATCGGCTATTTCTCCGACAATGAAGTCGGGTGGTGGGCCGGCGCATTATTTGTCTTTTACTCGATGAAGCCGGCGGATTCGATGACCAAGCAGCGCTGGGTCGAGACCTTGCGCCGACATTACGCCGACGATTGGACCAAGTTCGTCGCCGATTTTATCCCGCCCCGGGGTGCCAATTCGTGGACCGGGCTTCTTGCGGCGACCGAGATGACGCGGATGCGCCCCGGCAGCGCCGGCATCCACGTTGTGCGCGAGTGGTGCGGGATTGTCGCCCACCGCTATTACGCGCTGGCGGCTCGCGCGATCCGAGCGGCCGACCCTAACGCGCTTTATTTTGGCGATCGTCTCCCGATCTACTACGACTCGGCCGCGGTGCGCGCGATGGCGCCCTACGTCGACGCGATCGCGACGAACTATAATGCTGACGCCAGCGACGGCTGGATCGCCGATTATTATTTCGACGGTCTGCGAAAATTGTCGGGCGGCAAGCCGGTGCTGATCTCCGAATGGTTTTTTGCATCCCGGCAAAATCGTACCGGCAACCGCAACAACGGCCACCTGATGACCGTCGATACCCAGGCCGAGCGGGCGGCGGGCGCAGCGGCAGCGACGGAAAATTTCGCGGCCATCCCGGAAGTCATCGGCGCGCACTGGTTCCAATATTACGATCACCCGAAAGGCGGCCGCCCCGACGGAGAGGATTATGATTTTGGGCTGGTCGACATCAACGACCAACCCTATCGGCGGCTGACTTCGGCGCTCGCGATCGCCAACCGCCGGGCCTACGAGATCCATGACGAGGCCACGGTGCCGCCGCGCTCCGGCAGGAATGTCATCCCCTATGCCGAAATCGAGCCCAGCGATCGCTCACTGGCGGACTGGCCAAAGCCGGCGAGCCTGTTGCCGCGGCTGACCGCTTCGCCCGGCGCCGTCGAATTCGGCGAGGTGTATCTATCTTGGAGCGAACGCGGCCTGCAATTCGCGACGATCGGGCAGGATTATTTCGACATCGATCTGCTGGCCTATGATGGACCCTTCCCGCTCGTCGACTCCTACCGGGTTGAATTGGGGGTCGACCTTGGCAATGGCCCGCGTCGCTTCACCCTGTTCTTCATCCCGCCGCGCACCAAGATCCACGACTACCCAGAAATGGCAGCAAAGCTGTGCGCCGGTCAGGCGCAACAGGCAATCGAGCACGGTTGCACCCCGGTTACCGGTTCCGAGGCGGTTTATTTCGGTGCTGATCAGCCGCGCATCACCGCCGAGGCCTTGATCCCGTGGTCGGCATTGGGCGTCGACCCACCCGCTGCTGGCACAGCGGTCCGGGTCGAGACTGCCGTCACGGCGTGGGAGCGGGATCGCTGGATGTCATTGTCGGGTCGGCCCCCCGACGTCGCGATGCGGCATCCCGGAAGCTGGCATCGCATGCGGCTCGGCGACGGTGTACGGATCATCGAGGGCGCGCCGCCACTTCCCTTCCGAATTCACGGCTGATCCTCGCTGGCGCCAAACTCAGTCCGGCTTTGGCTATGATTAAGACGCGCTTGCCGGCATGATGGGCCGAGCGAAGCAGCAAGGCAGCAGCATGGCAACCAGCTTTCCGGACGGTTTTTTGTGGGGGGCCTCGACCGCGGCCTACCAAATCGAGGGGGCTGTCCGAGAAGACGGCCGCGGTCCGTCGATCTGGGACACTTTTTGCCATCTGCCCGGCAAGATCGTGAACGGCGACACCGGCGATGTTGCCTGCGATCACTATCATCGCTGGCCCGAAGACGTAGCGCTGATGCGCGAACTTGGCCTTGGCGCTTATCGCCTTTCGACCAGTTGGTCACGAATCCTGCCGGAGGGGCGCGGCGAGGCGAACCTCAAAGGCCTCGAATTCTACGATCGTCTGATCGACGGCATTCTCGAGGCGGGGATCGAACCGTGGCTCTGCCTTTATCATTGGGACCTGCCGCAGGCGCTCCAATACCGCGGCGGTTGGCAGAACCGGGATACCGCCAACTGGTACGCCGAATACGCGCTCTTAACAGCGCGTCGGCTCGGGGACCGCGTCAAACATTGGGCGACCTTCAACGAGCCGAATTGCGCCTGCGTCAAAGGCTATGGCGATGGCGAGCACGCGCCCGGAATCCGCGGCCGGCTCAGTGCGCTCAAGGCGATCCACGTGATGAACTTGGCGCACGGTCTTGGGATCGAGGCGATGCGCTCGGCCCGCGCAGATCTATCGCTCGGCAACATCTTTAATTTCCACCCCTACGAGCCGGGCGATGACCGCGAGGAAGACGAAATCGCGACGGTAATGTTCGACGCCTTATGGAACCGCTCGTTCCCCGACCCGCAGATGCTGGGGCATTATCCCGAGCCGCTGACCGGCGAGATCGATGCTCTGATCGAGCCGGGCGATCTCGACCGCATCCGCCAACCACTCGATTATTTCGCCTTCAACCACTACACCCGCAGCCGGGTGCGCCGCGACCCCAACCACCCGTTTGAGGTCGGTACCTTGCCGCCGCCATCCGGTGCGCGGGTGACCGATATGGGTTGGGAAATCGCGCCCGACGCGTTCCGCTCGGTGATGATCGAGGCCAAGGAACGCTATTCCGGCGACCTGCCGATCTACATTCTGGAAAACGGAGCGGCTTTTCCGGACCGGGTCGACCCTGACGGACGCATCCACGACGAAGACCGCATCAGCTATTTGCGCGCCTATCTCGGTGCGGTGCAGGACGCAATCGCGGCCGGCGTACCGGTGCGGGGTTATTTCGTCTGGTCATTGCTTGACAATTTCGAATGGACTTTGGGCTACAGCAAGCGGTTCGGCCTTGTACATGTCGATTACGAAACGCAGCAGCGCCGCCCAAAGGATTCATTCCAGTTCTACGCCGAACTCGCGCATGGGGCCGTCCTCGACCGCGATTAAGCAATTGGATGCAGCGGTAAAGCGTATCGTGACCGTTGCCGGATAGCGACGCGGCAGATTCGGTCAGCTGAGCCTCTTCTCAAATGATCGGAGCCGAGGACGCTCAAACCGTTCGCGGGAGGACACCAACGCCAAGTGACGATAGCCCACGCCGATCCGAGAGCTTCGCCGATCCCAGCGATATTCGCGCCGGCGGCTGGGTCGAGCGCTGGATGCCGGCCGGCATCCGACCCTACGCCCGGCTGGCACGACTGGACCGGCCGATCGGCACCTGGCTATTGTTGTTTCCTGGGTGGTGGGGGATCGCCCTGGCCAGCCGGCACTGGCCCGATCCGGTCCTTTTGGCGTTGTTCGCCGTGGGGGCTGTGGTCATGCGCGGCGCCGGCTGTACGCTAAACGATATCGCCGATCGCGATTACGACCGCCAAGTCGCGCGCACTCGGCTGCGCCCGCTGGCGAGCGGTGCGGTCAGCGTGCCGCAGGCTCTCGCTTTTCTGATCGCGCAATTGGCGGTCGGCGCAGCAGTATTATTCAGCCTGAACCGCACCAGCATTTTGTTGGGATTGGCGGTACTCGTCCTGATCGCAACCTATCCGTTTATGAAGCGGGTCACCTATTGGCCACAGGTTTTTCTCGGTCTCAATTTCAATTGGGGTGCGCTCGTTGGCTGGACCGCCGTCACCGGCATGCTCGCCTGGCCCTCACTTCTCTTGTACGCGGGGGGCGTATTCTGGACGGTCGGCTACGACACGATCTACGCGCATCAGGACAAGGCGGATGATGCCCTGATCGGGGTCAAATCCTCGGCTTTAGCGCTTGGGACCAAAACCTGTCCTTGGCTCTTCGTATTTTACGCGGCTGCCGTCGTCCTGTGGGCGGCGGCTGGTCGGGAAGCAGGGCTGACCGCGCTGTTTTGGGTTGGACTAGCGCTCGTAGTGGTTCAGCTCGCTTGGCAAGCAGCGGTCGTCGACGTCGAAAATCCGCCGGATTGCCTCGCCAAATTCCGGTCCAATCGGATTGTGGGGTGGCTCCTTCTCGCCGGAATTCTCGGCGGACACCTGACCTGACCGGCCATGGACCCAGTGGAATTTGTCCGGCGCAACACTGCGGTCACCGCACCACCGCTGGTGCCTGAGATCCGACTATACCTCGCGACCGAAGTGACCCCGATCTGGCAGGCGACCGAGGAGAGCCTGGCGCGCCGCGGGGTGCCGCCACCGTTCTGGGCATTCGCCTGGGCCGGCGGGCAGGCGCTCGCCCGCTACCTGCTTGACCGGCCCGAAATTGTACGAGGCCGCGCCGTCCTCGATTTCGGATCGGGCTCGGGACTGGTCGCGATCGCCGCCGCCAAAGCCGGCGCGCGGCAGGTGCTCGCCGCCGAAATCGATCATTTCGCCGCTGCCGCGATCGCCATGAACGCCGCCCTGAACCGGGTCAATCTGGAGTTCGCGCCTGTCGATATTGTCGGCAGAGTGGAGCCGCGCTGGGAGGTGATCACCGGGGGCGATATATGTTACGAGCGCGAAATGGCTGAGCGGGTCGTCCCTTGGTTGCGGGGGATTGCCGACCGCGGAGCGCTCGTGTTGCTCGGCGACCCCGGCCGGACCTATCTCCCGGCCAGCGGCTTGATCGAGCGCGCGCACTATCGGGTTCCGACGAGCCGAGAACTCGAAGATCATGACAGCCGCGAAACGATCGTTTGGGAGGTGCTGCCAGGCTGAGCCATGCAATCCGAGGCTTGCGACAAGTGGAACGCCAACCGGGTGCGAGCGTTGGCCGGGCATCCTTCCACTTATCGGAGCCGCCGCATGAAACAATTACTCGCCGCCGCCTCGGTCTGCGCGCTGATGGTCGCCGCCCCGGCCTGGGCTCAGACTTCCGGCACTCAGACGACAACCGGAAACGAGACCACCACGACGACCCAAAGCGCCACCGGCGCTCGGAGCACGAGTGGAGTCCAGGCGCTGAGCCCGCAGGACAAAACCTTTGTCGAACAGGCGGGCGCCGGCAACCTTGGAGAAGCCGATCTCGGCGACCTCGCCGTGAAGAAGGGCGCCACACCGGCGGTCAGGGAATTTGGCCGCTGGATGTATACCGATCATGGATTGGTTGCGAACAATTGGCTGAAAGCGATCATGAGCGCTCAGGGGGAGACATTTGAGCCGTCCTTGACTGCCGAGCAAAAGCAAATGCGTCAAAAACTCGAAGGTCTAAGCGGTCGTCAGTTTGACCGGGAGTACATCGAGGCCCAGGTCACCGTCCATGAAAAGACGATCCCGAAATTTGAGGCCGAGGCCAATCAAGGGCAGAATCCGATGCTGAAAAATTTTGCGCAGAGCATGGTTCCCGTTCTGCAGCAACACCTCGCGGAGGCGAGAGCGCTTGCGGGCGGAGCCGCGACCGCCGCGGGTGAGCGCTCGAACGCGACGGAGCGATCGGGAAGTTCGACCCAACGCTGAACCAGTGCCCCAACGCTGAACAGCGCTTTGAAGAAAGGAAGTAATTACAAAGCCTGAGCAAGGGCGGTGGTGCCGGACAACCACCGCCCGCTGGTATAATCGAGGCAAGGTCCGCGAAAACGAAAGCTCCTTTGGACCCGCTTGGCTCCGTTCGCTAAGACCGGCCGCCGCCCCATATAAGCCGGCATGCCCTACGCCAGCCTGCGCGAATTTCTCGATCGGCTTGAAGCAAGCGGGCGCATGGCGCGAGTAGGGGTGCCTGTCTCGCCGTATCTTGAGATGACCGAGATCCAGACCCGGCTTTTAGCTGAAGCCGGGCCCGCGGTTCTGTTCGAGAATGTCGTCGAGGGCGACGTCCGCAATTATTCGATGCCGGTTCTCGTTAACCTGTTCGGCACGGTCGAGCGTGTCGCGTGGGGGATGGACCGCGAGCCGCACCAGCTGCGCGAGGTCGGCGAAACCCTTGCCTTTCTAAAGCAGCCGGAGCCGCCCGGCGGCTGGCGCGAGGCGCTCGACATGCTGCCGCTGTTGCGCACCGTGATGGCGATGCGGCCGCGCACAATCGGCTCGGCTCCATGTCAGGAGATCGTCTTGCGCGGCGCCGAGATCGACCTCGCCGCACTGCCGGTGCAAACCTGCTGGCCGGGCGAGCCGGCGCCGCTAATCACCTGGCCGCTGGTCGTGACCAAAGGGCCGGGCGAGCGCCGCGAGGACGGGTTCAACCTCGGCATTTACCGCATGCAGGTGACCGGCCGCGACACCACCTTGATGCGCTGGCTGGCGCACCGCGGGGGCGCACAGCATCACCGCCGCTGGAGCGCGGAGCGGCAGGAGCCATTACCGGCGGCGGCGGTCATCGGCGCCGATCCTGGTACCATCCTCGCCGCAGTCACCCCGGTTCCGGACACTTTGGCTGAGTACCAGTTCGCCGGGTTGCTGCGCGGCCGCCGGGTCGAATTGGTCGACTGCAAGACGGTGCCGCTCAAAGTACCCGCGCAAGCCGAAATTGTGCTCGAAGGCCATGTCTCGCTCGACGAATTTGGCGAGGAGGGTCCGTATGGCGACCACACCGGCTATTACAACGCCGTCGAACGGTTTCCGGTGTTTCGGCTGTCGGCGATCACGATGCGGCAGCGGCCGATCTACCTGTCGACCTTTACCGGCCGCCCGCCGGACGAGCCGTCGATCCTCGGTGAGGCGTTGAACGAGGTCTTCATTCCGCTGCTGCAGCAGCAATTCCCCGAAATCATCGATTTCTGGCTGCCGCCCGAGGGCTGCTCCTATCGCATCGCGGTCGTTTCGATCCGCAAAGCCTACCCCGGCCATGCCAAGCGCGTGATGATGGGGATCTGGTCGTTTCTGCGCCAGTTCATGTACACAAAGTTTGTGATCGTCGTTGACGACGATATCGACGCGCGCGACTGGAAATCAGTCATGTGGGCGATTTCGACACGAATGGATCCAGTACGCGACATCACCCTCGTTGACCATACGCCGATCGATTATCTCGACTTTGCCTCGCCGGAATCGGGGCTCGGCGGCAAGATCGGGCTCGATGCGACCGGCAAAATACCGCCCGAGACGCGCCGCGACTGGGGCCGGCCGATCCGCATGACCGAAGCAATCGTCGCCGAGGTTACCCAAAAATGGGCGGATTACGGTCTTCCCGGATCGGGAAAGCCGATCTGGCGATGAGGGTTTTCCAACAGCCGCGATCGCCTGCCGCTATCGATCTCCAAGTACGTCCCTAAAGGAGGCGTTGGATGCCGTATTACAATCAAGGCGAGTAAACGACCAGAAGACATACACTGCGCTACGCGTCAGCGATGCCAGCGCGCTATTTTATTTTTCAATCCTGGTCGGCGAAGAACTTACGTTCGACGGTGCGGACTCGCCTCCCTACTTGTTAGGGAAGCGATCATTTTCGGTCCGGCCGGTCGACACAAAAACACCGGTGTACCGTGTTGACCCTTCCGGTAAATGAGATTTGGAGCACTGATGGCTGAGATCAAAACAATTGACGCGATCGACCTGTTGCAGGATCTGATCGGCCGCGCGCGCCGCGCCGGCGCCGATGCCGCCGATGCCGTGTTCTTTGAGGGCGTGTCGCTGTCGCATGGCCGTCGCCTCGGCAAGACCGAAAAGCTCGAACGCTCCGAGGGTCACGATCTCGGGCTGCGGGTGTTTGTCGGCCGCCAGCAGGCGGTGGTGTCATCGAGCGACCGCTCGCCAAAGGCGCTGGACGAGCTTGTCCAGCGCGCGGTCGCAATGGCCCATGCCGTTCCCGAAGACCCGTTTTGCGGCATCGCCGATCCGGACGAAATCACCCACGATTGGCCAGCGCTCGATATGTCCGATCCCGAGGAGCCGAGTGCCGAAACCCTGATCGAACGCGCCCGCGCTGCCGAAGAGGCCGCTCTCGCGGTGTCGGGGGTGACCAATTCCGAAGGTGCCGAAGCCGGCTGGGGGCGCTCGCAGGTGGCGCTGGTCGCCTCGAACGGATTTGCCGGCGGGTTTTCAGGCACTAGCCAGGGAATCAGCGCCTCGGTCATCAGCGGCCAGGGCACCGGCATGGAACGCGACTACGATTACGCCAGCGCCGTTTACGCGGCCGATCTGCGGGACCCGGTAGAAATTGGCAAATCAGCCGGCGAACGCGCGGTCAGAAGATTGGGCGCCAAGAAGATGCCGACCTGCCGCTGCCCGGTGGTGTTCGATCCCCGGGTTGCCCGCGGTTTTATCTCGGCCTTGCTCGGCTCGATTTCCGGTCCGGCGATCGCGCGCGGCACCAGCTTTTTAAAGGACAAGCTCGGCGAGCGCATCTTTCCCGAGGCGATCACGATCATTGACGACCCGCACCGGCATCGCGGGCTGCGCTCGAAGCCGTTTGATGGCGAGGGCCTGGCCAATCACCGCCGCGCGATCATCGACAAGGGCGTCTTGACGACTTGGCTGCTTGATCTGCGCTCGGCCCGCCAATTGCACTTGAAATCGACCGGTCATGCCGCGCGCGGCACGTCTTCGCCGCCGGGTCCGGCGCCGACCAATGTGTGGATCGAGCCCGGCTCCATCAGCCCGCAAGAACTGATGTCCGACATCGAGAGCGGGTTCTACGTAACCGAAATGATGGGAATGGGGGTCAACGGCGTCACCGGCGACTACAGCCGCGGTGCCGCCGGATTTTGGATCGACAAGGGCGAGATCGCGTTTCCGGTCAGCGAGATGACCGTCGCCGGCAATCTCAAGGACATGTTCCTGCGGCTCGTCGCCGCCAACGACCTCGAATTCACAGCCGGCGTGGATGCCCCCACCCTGCGGATCGACGACCTGACCGTCGCCGGCGCGTAGTTGTTAGGATAGAGCGAGCAGTTCGGCTGGGCGCTCAAATCTGGAGTTCGTCGGCCTTCTTGTTCAGCGAAGTGATCAGGCCGTCGATACCGCCGCTGCGCAGTATCCCCGCGAACTCCGAGCGCCGCGTCGCCAGCTCGCTGATCGCTTCCCCGACATAGATGTCGCGGATCTGCCACGCGATATCATTGTCGTGGAGGACATAATTGATCAACACCGGCTCGCCGTTCGCTTTGACGATTTGGGTTCTGACCAAAACCCCGTGCTTTATCTTCTGTTCCCCGAGAACCTCGAACTTTTGCCCGGAATAGCCGTCGAACCGGGCGGCATAGACAGCGCCGATGTAGCGGCCATAGGCGGCCGCGGCGTTTCGTTTCTGCTCTAGCGTCAAGGTGTGCCAGGTCGGCCCAATCGACAGTCGCGCCATAAACGGTATGTCGAACGTGCCAAGCACAGCCGCCTCAAGTTTCTGATAGCGGCCTTTCGGTCCCAACGCTGCGGCATGCTGCATCGTATCGAGCAACTGGGCGTAAAAACGCTGCACGACCTCGGTGGGTCCCGGCGTCGTCGCTGAACTGGGAGACGAGAGGAGCAGGCCGGCGGCCGATAAGACGCAAAAGCCGATGGCCTTCCAGGTCGCAAACGCTTGCCGTCTCAGCACGGTCCACCCCCAATTTCGATTGATATTCGCTTACCCCATATCGGCGGCTCATCCGATAGTCGAGGGGTTAGGTTGGCAGAGGGTCTGCACCAGCGCCTTCATTCAACTTTGCGGCAACGGACCGAAAGCCGGAGGCGGGACGCGGCGCTTCGAGGCGGCTTCGTAGACCGAGGCGATTTCGAGGAGAATGTCCTCCTTGCCGGGCTCGGCGCGGAACACCAGCGAGAACGGTAGCCCCGGCGGCGGCAATTCGGTCGGCGCAGCAGCGGCGGCCGGGACGAAGCGGGTACGGTCGGGGCTCAGCGCAAAGACCGGGTCGTAAACCGTCGTCACATAACCCGCCGGGATCAACACTTCCGTCAAACCGGCGTTGGGCCCGTAAAAGGTTTCGGCGCGCAGATTGGACGGGCCGCCGAGCGGGTCGTGGGCGCCGCCGATCTTGCCCGGCGGCAACGGCGTGTGCAGCCGCACCAGCGCGTCGAGCCGGTTTTCGAGGATCACCATCATGTCTACGCGGCGCAGCAACTCGCGCAGCATGATGCGCTCGTCGACACCCTGGCGCCCGCCTAAAGGATTGCGTGGATCGGCCACCTCCTCCCAGTTCTTGAACGCGGCGCGGCCGTCATCGCCCCAGAATTTCGAGCGGGCGTTGAGCGCGGCGAAATCGGTCAATGTCTCGGTAAAGCCGAGCGCGCGCCAATCCGCCGCCCGCCGCGACAGATATTGCGGGATGTGAAAACGGAACGACATCGCCAACTCCTGGTTCTGGATTGTGGCGATGTCGAGATTGACCGGCGGATCGATCCGGCCCTCGGCGAGTTCGACCAAGTAATCGATCGGCGCAATCTTACCCGACCCGAAAATAGGCCCCCTCCCCGACCCTCCCCCGCTTGCCGGATGGGTGGGGGTGAACTCGGTCGGTCGAATCGCCGCGGCAAATTCCTTGAACACCGGCATACCGTCGGCGCCGAGTCGGAACAACAGATCGGGCATGAAGACCGGCACCAGCTTTGCCAGGGCGCGTCGGAAGTCGGGGTTCATCTGTTCGAGATCGGGGTCGCGCTCCCATAACGGATCGCCCGACTCGACCAAGGTTGCCCCCAATTTGTCGCCGAGCACCGATTTGATCTCGGCCGCGGCGGCGGTTGTGATCGGCACGGTCGCCTTTTCGCCGGGGCGGACCAGCATCGACTCGCGGATGACTCCGATCCGTCGGCGCTTTAGCGCACCGGGCACCCCCAAACCGCGCGCATGCGGGGCATAACCGCCCGCCACCACCGAGGAGCGCGGCACGGTCGTATAGGGGTCGCGCGGGTCGTAATAACCGCGCTCAGGATCCTTCAGCGCGTCCAAAATCTTGGCGCAATCGGCGATCGTGCGCGCCAGGATGCCGCTGCGGTCGCAATAAATATCGGCGCCGATTGCTCCGCCATTAAAGCCGAGCATCGCTTTGTGCGGCAGGATCAACGCCACCGCGTTGTGATTGGCGGGGCCGCGGGTCGAGGCGCGGGTTTCCTCGCCAAGACTTGCCATGACGAGATTGGCGCTGACCGACACGCCTGACCCCGATGACGAACCGAGCGACGCCGCCCGCGTTGTGTCGTAGGGATTGGCCGGGTTACCGGCCCAGCTCGAACGCTGATAGCCGAGGGTGGACGGCAACACCTTTTCCGGCTCGTGCCGGCCGCCAGGGTTGCCGGCGCGCCCATTATATTCGGTGCACACCGCCTTGGCGAAGATGATCGCCCCCTTATTGCGCAACTGCTCGACCAGGACATGGTCGCGCGCCGGAAAATCGATGTCATAGGCCGCGTCGCCGCCCGCGGTCGTGCGCATGTCCTTGGTGTCGAACGGGTCTTTGAACGAAAAGACCACGCCGTACATCGGCATCTCGTCGATCGGTGGGTTGCGACCATAGCGCGCGTCGAGTGCGGCGGCATGTTCGAGCGCATCGGGCAGCTGCCGGAAATGCTCGCAGACCGGCGGCGCACCCGGCGGAAGCGGGCCTTGTGACGGGTGGCGGTCGAAATCGCCGCGACAGGCCACCGAGCGCTCGCCGCGGATGTTCAATGTGGCCAGCGCATTCAGCTGAGTGCCGTTCGGGATCCCCGATATCATGCCGTATTGCTGCTGCACCGACGGATCGGAGGCGGTCGCTTCCATGCGGCCGAATTCGAGCGGCGGGCCGCGATATTTGTCGAGATCGGGCAGGATCGTCGCGGCTTTGACCGTCGCCGTCGGAAAATCCAGTGCCGAGCCGGAGCGTACCGCGCCTTCTGCGGCGGGGATCGGCGCACCGTCCTCGGTCACCAGCAGGCTGGCAACGCCGTTAAGCGCGCGGGCGCGGTCGATATAATGCTGGACGACGGCAACGAGCGTGGTTTCGCCGGCGCGGATCGCCCGATGCAAATCGTCGATCGTCGCCTCTTCGAGCCGGAACGGCTTCCCCGCCCCACCGCTTTTGCCGCTCATAACCGGTCCCCTTTGTTGGCGGCGCTAAATGACGAAGATTCGGATGGGTGGTCAATCATCAGGTCCAATGCAGGCAGCGTCGGCTGAAACCGATTGACCCCGGCATTGCCCGCGGGCATCGTAGGTGCATATACATCGATTAAGGGAGATGAGCCGGTGCGGTTGACCGACCTTCCTGCGGCGAACGCCAAGCGCCTCGCCGAATTAGAGTGTCCCGATTTCAAAACCCGACCTTGGGTCGACGGTCCGCCGCTGTCGCAGCGTCGGGTGGCTGTCGTCTCCTCGGCCGGGCTCGTCGTGCGTGGCGAAAAGGTGTTTCGCGGCCGCGATCCGGATTACCGCGCGATCCCGTCCACGACCCGACCCGACCAGCTACTGATGAGCCATATTTCGATCAATTACGATCGCAATGGCTTCCAGGAAGACTGGAACGTAGTCTTTCCATTGGACCGGCTTAACGAAATGTCCGACGATGGCGAGATCGGCTCGGTCGCCGCGACCCATTACTCGTTTATGGGCGCGACCGATCCAGTGCAGATGGAAGGTTACGCTCGCGACGTCGCCGGTCATCTGAAGCAAGACAAGGTCGACGCCGTCATCCTCTCCCCGGTTTGACCGCTCTGCACGCGCGCCGTGAGCGCGCTGGGGCATTACATCGAGGAAGAGGGTATTGCGACGGTCGCGATCAGCCTGATCCGGCCGCAGACCGAGAACACCAAACCGCCGCGCGCCCTATGGGTGCCGTTTGAATTGGGGCGCTCGTTTGGGCCGCCGAGCGACCCGATATTTCAGAAAAGCGTGATCCGAGCCGCATTGCGGATGCTCGAAGAAGGCGGCGGCCCGGTGCGGATCGAGGATTTCCCGCACAACGATCCGCGCGAAAAGCCTGATCCGGGCTGGAGCGCGCCGCTCCCGGCGGCTGCCATCACCGATGGCTCGCCGACAGCATTGGCCGACGCGTTCGAGACCGAGATCGCTCGGCTCGCCGAACCCTACGACCGTTCGGTTAGGGCGCGCGGGCGCACGACAGTCGGGCTGTCAGGTTTGCCGATCGGCGAGGCCGGTCGTTATGTCGCGGCCTGGCTGCGCGCCGAAATGCCGGAGAGTCCGGTCGCCGACATGTCGGCGCCGCTCGCGCTCCGGTTCGCGATCGACGACATCAAGGCGTATTTCCTTGAGGCGGGCCTGACCCCCGGCAACAAGCCGTCGAGCCGCCAGCTCGGCGACTGGTTTTACAACGAGACCGCTGCCGGCAAGGTGTTGTTCGCGCTGCGCCGGGCCAATCTGGACGCGGCCGATGAGCGGCTAAAGCTGATCGCCAGCAACTTTATGGTCCCGGGGATCCGCGCCCTCGCCGCCGGCTGACCTTTAGACGCGGCGAGAGCTTCGCGCCCGCCGGTTTTCATGCCTTAATCACTGCCTCCCTTCGATCGGAGGTGGTGAGTTATGGCAAACGAGACGGTTCGGCTGGCACAGTATGCGGCGGCGCTGCGCTACGAAGATATCCCGGCGGAGATCATCGGGCGCGCCAAGGAGTGCATCGCCGATACCGTCGCGGCGATTATCTGCGGCGCAGCGCTGCCGTGGAGCCGCATCGTCATCGCCTATGCCGAGCGCACCGGCCCCGGCGGCAAATGCCGTATCCTCGGGACATCAGGGCCGCCGGTAACCGCCCCCGCAGCGGCGCTCGCCAACGGTGCGCTGGCCCACGCCTTCGAGCTCGACAGCCTGACCCGGCCCGGCGCCGGGGTCCATCCCGGCGCGACCCTGTTGCCGCCGGCACTGGCGATCGCCCAGCAGCAGGGTCTCGGCGGCCGGGATCTGATCGCTGCCTTTGTCGCCGGCTGCGAGGTCATGGTGCGGATCGGCCGCGCCACCGGCCATACCAACGAACAACGCGGCTTTCACGCGCCCGGCAATACCGGACCATTTGGCGGCGCGGTCGCCGGCGGGCATTTGTTGCGGCTCGACCCCGAGCGGATGGCGAACGCCCTCGGCATTGCCGGATCGCTCGCCTCGGGATTGCTCGAATTCGCCCGCGCCGGCAAGGGCGGCATGGTCAAACGGCTGCATCTGGGCCGCGCCTCGGAAGGCGGCGTAATGGCGGCGAGCCTCGCGCATGACGGCTTCACCGCCCCCGATACGGTGCTCGAAGGCCCGTTTGGGTTCTTGGCGGTGTTCTGCCGCGAATGGGATGTCGGCGAACTGACCAAGGGGCTCGGCGAGCGCTGGGAGACGACCAGCATCGCGCTAAAGCGCTACCCGTGCCACATCAACGCCCACGCCGCGGTCAAAGCGCTCAGCCAATTGCAGGCCGAGCACGGCTTTGCCGGGAGCGAAGTCGAGTCGATCGCGATCGCCGGCAGCGAGCGCATGGCCGGATTACACAACATCCCCGAACCCGCGGATTTGATGATGGCGCAGTACAGCGTGCCGTTTTGCGCCGCACTGGCCCTCTATCGCGATCCGCGCAACCCTGAATCTTTTGCCGAAGGTGCGCTTGACGACCCCGACATCCGCGCGCTATGCCGCCGGGTGACGGTTACCGCGGCGTCGCACGGCCCCGGCCACAACCAGCCGGCGACGACGGTGTCGGTCTCGCTTAAAGGAGGCCCGCAGTTTTCGGCGAGCGTTGCCGACGGCACGCTCGATCCCGACGATCTCGGGGACAAATTCCTGCGGCTGACCCGCGCTGCCCTCGGCGAGCAGCGGGCCATGGCATTGTTCGAGCGCTTGCAGCATCTCGAAAACGAACCCAGCCTCGACTGGCTCGGCGCCGAGAGCTGACGCCGCGGGCAATAGGCGAGCGTGAGCTTGCCTCAGCAACGCTTTGCGTTAGGCTGTAGCGGAAGATTGCCAAACCGGAGCAGTGGCAGCATGCCTGATGCGGCGGCAGAGTATCTCAACGAGTTTCGCGCGCGCGGCGAGGCGATTGCTGATGCCTGCACCCGCTGCGGCGACTGTTTTCGTGCCTGCCCGATGGTCGAGCCGGCCGGGATCGGCGCGGCCGACCCGGTCGAGACGACCGCGGCGATCGTCGACCTCGTCACCAGCGGCCCCGGCAATGAAGACGCCGCGCGATGGGCCTCGGTGTGCAGCGGCAGCGGCAATTGCATCCCGGCCTGCAACTATGGCGTCAACCCGCGCTTTATGGTGCAGCTCGCCCGCGGTTTCGCCCGCGCGCAAAAGGAGGGCGCGCCGCTAGCCACCCGCTGGCGCGCACCGTTTCAGACGATGAGCCGCGGGGTGCGGGTCCTATCGCGGCTGCAAATGCCGCCCGAAACTCTGGCGCGTCTGCGCGGCCTTGGCCAGCCGCCGCGGCAGAGCCCGCCGGAAATTGTTTTCTACACTGGCTGCAACATCATCAAGACCCCGCACATCGCGCTGCTTTGTCTCGACATCCTCGACCTGCTTGGCGTCGATTACGAGGTCATGGGCGGCCCCGGCCAATGCTGCGGCGTCTACCAGTTTCGCGAGGGCGATTTCGCCAGCACCGCCAAAGTCGGGTTCGCGACAATCGATGGGCTCGCCGCGGCCGGCACCTCGACCGTGCTGTCGTGGTGCCCGAGCTGCCAATTGCAGATCGGCGAGGTAGCGTTACCGAGCTACGAGCGGCAATTCGGCGACAAGCCGTTCGATCTGAACCCGTTCCTGGTTTACCTGGCCGGCCGAGCCGACGAGTTGGCGACGCTGATGAAACACCGGGTCGAGAAGCGCGTCGCGCTGCACGAGCGCCCGGTATTGCCTGATGTCATGATGGCGGTCAAAAAGCTGCTGTCGATCGTGCCCGGCGTCGAGTTGGTCGATATCGACGTGCCGCGGGTCGGGACCCAAGCCAACAGCCTCGTGGTATTGCCGGCATTCAAGCGCGAACTGGTGCAGCGCGAGCTAGCCGCGGTGGCCGATGCCGGGGTCACCACCCTCGCCACGGTCTACCATGCCTGCCACCGCGAATTGTGCGACGCCGGCGACGGCCGCAGTTTCGAGATCGTTAATTTCATGGAGATCCTCGGCGCCGGTCTTGGCCTCCATGCCGAGGACCTATACAAGCGCCTCAAATTGATGGGTGACATCGACGACATTATCGTCGAGACCAACCCGCTGATCGCCGAACACGCGCTCGACCTCGACACAGTGCGCGACGCCCTCCTCGCCGAGTTCGGCACCGCCCCGGCCACACTAGAGATCAAATCAGCTTAGCAAGTACCGATTGAGTGAATTGCTATTCGTGAGCGGTTCCGGGTTAACTGAAACAAAATATTGGCTTCGATCACTATACCCGAACAGTTGTAAAGATCAAATTTAGCTAAGGCGTCCGAAGTCGAGTGGAACCGGCAATAGAGCACGGCGTTTCGGCATGCGTGTCTCACTCAAACCGATGAGGATTTGAATGCCGTCTCTCCGTTCACCACAAGACCTGCTTGCGACCGAGCTCAAGGACATTTACAGCGCCGAGCGCCAGCTGTCGCGGGTGCTGCCGCGGGTCGCAAAGAAGGTCAGCTCAGAACGTCTTCGCGAAATGCTCGACCAAAGACGCGAGCAAGGCGCCGCGCTGATCGAACAACTCGACGACGCGCTGGAAGAACTGAATGTCTCAAAAGGCCGCCAGAAAAACGTCGCCGCGGAGGGCCTGATCGAAGACATGGGCCATCATCTCGAAGATGTGGACGATGAACGGTTTCGTGACCCGCTGTTACTGGCTTCGGTGCAAAAGATCGAACATTACTGCATCGCCGCCTGGGGAACCGCGGCAGCGATGGGCCGGATGCTGGGTCAGGAAAAAGTGGTCCGGACGATGGAGCAGGTGCTCGACGAGGGTAAACAGTTTGACGAAGAGATGACCAAGCTAGCGGAGGACGAGATCAATCCTCGCATGATCGAAGATGAAGAGGAAGGCGAGGAGGACGAAGAAGGCGAGGAAGAACAAGGAAACGGATCTTCCAGAAGCAGACGCGGATCGCACCGCAAATCGCGCTGAGGCCGCCGACAAATCGCGTTAGGAACCACTATCCCGGACGGAGCGGAGCAGAGCTTTGCTCCGTCTATTGCGCCAGTAATTTTTGAAATTGTCTTTTAGGCACGAAACTCGGCCATGCATTAGCGCCCGGTCTGTCGGGCCGCATCGCCGCAGGATTGCTCAATTTATCAAAGGTTTGCCGATGCGGCCTTCCCGTTATTCCCGGTTATCCGACTATAATTCCCGATAAGGCTGCAAAAAGTTCCCGATTGCGTTTGCCAACGCGATCTTTACCAAACCTTTGTATTCATTTGGAAATCGCCGATTTTGCCGGGCGCGATCGCAAAAATTCCCGGCTTATTCCCGGTTGCACGGGAATTCGCCGCCACCGCAACCGCCGATTTCTGCGAGCGCACCGCTGAGCATCAGGAGGACACGATTGGCATCGCACCGATCGCTTCAAGAGCAGCCGTTTTGATTTCACACATCGGAACCGGGCTTCTCAGATTCCGTTGGAAATGTCATCTGCGAGCGAAGTCAGACCAATCACAAGTATTCGCGATTGTCTGGCGGGTCGCGACGGCGTGACACAACTCAGTATGGAAGGCTCCGATGAGAGCTCTCGTCTGGCACGGCACCACCGATATCAGATGCGACAGGGTGCCCGATCCGAAAATCGAAGATGATCGCGACGCAATTATCAAAGTGACGAGTTGCGCGATCTGCGGCTCCGATCTGCACCTGTTCGACCACTTCATGCCCGGCATGAAGGAAGGCGACATCATGGGCCACGAGACGATGGGCGAAGTCGTCGAGGTTGGCTCCGGTGTAAAGGGCAAGTTAAAGGTCGGCGATCGCATCGTCGTGCCCTTCACGATTATCTGCGGCGAATGCGAGCAATGCCGCCGCGGTAATTTTTCGGTTTGCGAGCGCACCAATCGAAACAAAAAGCTCGCCGACACAGTATTTGGTCACACTACTGCCGGGCTTTTTGGCTACACCCACCTGACCGGCGGCTATCCGGGGGGGCAGGCCGAATATCTGCGCGTGCCCTTTGCCGATGCCACCCACATCAAGGTGCCGGACGGCATACCCGACGAAAAGCTCCTGTTTCTGAGCGACATCTTTCCGACGGGCTGGCAGGCCGCGGTGCAGTGCGACATCGAGCCCACCGACACGGTCGCGATCTGGGGGTGCGGCCCGGTCGGGCAGATGGCGATCCGCAGCGCCATTCTTCTCGGCGCCGAGCAAGTGATCGCGATCGACCGCTTACCCGAACGGTTGTCGATGGCCGAAGCGGCAGGCGCCACCACGATCAACTTTGAGGAGGAAAGCACGGTCGAGCGCCTCAACGAGCTGACTAACGGCAAGGGTCCGGAAAAGTGCATCGATGCGGTTGGGCTGGAGGCGCACGCGGCGAGTTCGCTCGATGCGATGTACGACCGGGCCAAACAAGCGATGATGCTCGAAACCGACCGGCCGCATGTTCTGCGCGAGATGATTTACGTCTGCCGCGGCGCCGGCACGCTGTCAATCCCGGGGGTTTACGGCGGGCTTCTCGACAAGATTCCGTTTGGCGCCCTGATGAACAAGGGCCTCACGGTTCGCACCGGCCAAACCCACGTCAACCGTTGGACCGACGACCTCTTGCATCGGATCCTCGACGATCAGATCGACCCGTCCTTTGTCATCACCCACAAGGTCGATCTCGATCAAGGACCTGAAATGTACAAGACGTTCCGCGACAAGCAGGACGGCTGTGTCAAAGTGATGCTCAAGCCGTAAAGGAACTTGACCATGTCCAGTGTGCCACGAACTGCATTGCCCGGCTGGTCCCGCTCCGCCTTCGACCAGATGGCAACCGGGCTCGGCTATTTTTCAATTGCGCTCGGCGCCGCCGAACTGATCGCGCCAAGCGCCATTAGTCGGGCCGCCGGACTGGAAGGATATCGCGGCCTGGTGCGTGCGTATGGGGTGCGGGAGATCGCTACAGGTCTCGCGATTTTGGCCAGCCATGACGCCACCCCCTGGGTATGGGGCCGCGTCGCCGGCGATGCGATCGATCTCGCAACTGTTGCCGCCGGCGCGAAAAAGCTCACAAAAACAAACACCCTGATATCGCTCGGCATGCTGGCCGGCGTGACTGCATTCGATATTTTTTGTGCGAGTCGTCTTTCCGGGGAGAAAGGCGGAGTAAAGACCGCGCGCACCGATTACAGCAACCGTAGCGGGTTTCCAAAGGGTGTCTCGGCGGCAAAGGGAGCCGCTCGCGATTTTCAGCGGCCGAACGACATGCGTGCACCCGAAGCGCTCCAGCCTTGGGGTGTCCAGCGTGAGCTCGGTGACCGGCAGCGGGATTCGCAGCACGATTCTGACATTGCCGCCACATCGCCTGCGGCCTCGATCTAACCCAACATCGACGCCGGCGGCTGGATACTCCCCGCCGGCGGGGAGTATCGTATGTCAGGGCTCGGCTGGGCTGTGAGTGCTCCGGTTGGCGACCCAGACCGCCCCTGCGGCAGCCAGAGCTATCCCAGACGCGGCACTGCACCGGTGATCAGCGTGCGGTTTTGCCTCTGCCAGCCGCCGTGTGACGTGGCGCCATCTTTGGCCGGTTCGAAGAGATTCCCGTCGGTGGTTGGGGCGGCTTCGGCTTGGCGGAAATTGATCGTCGTGTTACACCAAGGCTACCCTCACATCGTGGCGAAATTGAAAGTGACGAGAGGGGCGCGCCCGGCGATGCCTAGCATTTTGGCAGGCGGGCGATACCTCAGCATGGCTCGAACAGCCGAAAGCCGCTATTGATGCGGGCGATCGGCCGCGGCCTTTCCTCATAGGATAAGTTCGTGGGCTGACGCTGCAGCGGGAAGCGAAGACCGACGGCATTGTCCGAAGGGGGAAACGGAATGTTGAAATGGCAAGGACTGGCTCTGCTGCTCGCCGCGGCATTGGTCTCAGCAGCCAATCTCGGCTGGGCCCAAAGCGCGACCCGGTTTGACGGCCAGTATGTCGGCGAACTCAAGCTGCTGAAAACCGTCCGCGGCGACTGCACCGAGCCGCCTCCGGGTGCGGTCTATCCAATGACGATATCGGGCGGCCAGGTGCAATTCAAATATGACCCGCGCTTTGATACGGTATTGCGCGGGCAAGTTGCCGAGAACGGGTCGTTTCACGCCTCCCAGCGCCTGCCAAAGGGGCGGATCAGCATGAGCGGGTATATTCAAGGCAACACGGTCACCGCTCGCCTCAAATCACCAAGCTGCCGCTATACCTTCCGCACCAGCAACTAGCGACACGAATTTTACGTCGGTATCAACGCACTCCGATCATCAAGATTGCTTCGCGGAGTTTATCCTCGGCCGGCCTGCACGCACCCTTGGGCGCACACTGATACCGCAAATGGCCGTCGTTGCTACCAGCGGAGCGACGAAGCAATCTCGTCTTGCCCATCCCAGGAGGGCAGACGACGCTGTTTCGCGGCATTGCGTCAGCCGCGCGTCGACAGCCCCTATGCTGCAGTTCGGGCCGCTATTGTTATTGGGGGTCGTTAATCATGAAGCTGGCCGTTTGCCTCGTCGGGGTCATCATGACCAGCATGTTGATAGTTCCTGGTAGAGCCGCGGAAACCTGGACCAATTTCGGCGCCGGCATACGATCTTGTCGAGCATGGACAACAAGCGTAGGAACCCGCGATCGCGTTGAATATGAAGCATGGGTTTTTGGTTTTGTTTCGGCGTTCAACCGCTACGGCGTGCTGACTGACGACAACGCAAGTAAGTCAACGGATGGTCGCGGAATGCTCGCGTGGATCGACAAGTACTGCACCGCCCACCCCTCGGAGAGCATTGCCGTGAGCGCCGATAATCTCGTCTTTGAACTGATACAAGGAAAGGCGATCCGCTGAATAAAAGTCGGGGTCACGTCAAGGAGAATGCCATGTCGGTTTCGCGACGCAAATTCCTGGCGACTGCGGCCATCGCCGCTACCCTGCCATCCCTGCGGGCCCGCGCCCAAGGACCGGGGGTCAAGATCGGCATTCTCGGAGACCAATTCGGGGTGTATCGCAACTTCAGCGGTCCAGTCGCCGTTGCCGCCGTACGTCAGGCAATCGCGGAGTCGAAAGCGGCTGGGCGAGATATTCCGGTGGAGATCGTGATCGGTGACCACCAGAACAGAGAGGATATGGGGGCTGGCATCGCCCAGCAGTGGATCGATCGCGAAGGGGTCGACATGATTACCGACGTTCCCAACAGCGCCGTGGCGCTGGCGGTGGCGACCCTCTGCAAGCAGCGGGACAAAGTCTACATCAACTCCGCGGCGGCGGTCGCCGACCTGACCGGACGGGAATGCGCTCCGACCACCGTGCATTGGACGTTTGACACGTGGATGCTCGCGCACTCCACCGGGGCCGCGCTGGTGAAGCAGGGCGGCGACAGCTGGTTTTTCATCACCGCCGACTACGCTTTCGGGCATGCACTCGAGCGCGACACCACCAACTTCGTCACCCATGCCGGCGGCAAGGTGTTGGGCAGCGTGGTTCATCCGCTCGGCACTCGCGACTTCTCGTCGTATTTGCGCCAGGCGCAGTCGAGTGGGGCCAAGGTGATAGGATTGTGCAACGCTGGTGCCGACGCAGTTAACGCGGTCGAACAGGCGGGCGAGTTAGGCTTCGCTTCGAAAGGCATGAAGCTTGCGGGCCTGTTGATGTTCATCAGCGACGTGCACGCCCTTGGACTGCAGGTCGCCCACGGGCTGGTGGTGTCGAATACCTTCTACTGGGACCATGACGAACGCACGCGTGCGTTCACAAAACGGCTCATCGCCAAGACCAACAACGTTTATCCCGGCATGGCGCAGGCGGGCTGCTATGCCGGGACGTTCCATTACCTGAAGGCCGTGGCACAGATGGGTATTCCAGAGGCCAAGAAGAGCGGCGCGGCAGCAGTGGCGCGTATGAAGGCGATCCCCACTGACGACGACGCGTTCGGACCCGGCAAGATCCGCGAGGACGGCCGCGTCCTGCACCCGGCGTATCTTTATCAGGTGAAAACGCCGGCTGAGAGTAAGCAGCCGTGGGATTACTACAAGCTGTTGGCCACGACCCCGGCGGGTCAGGCTTTCCGCCCAATGAACGAGGGCGGCTGTCCGTTCATCAAGATGTAGCGAGTATAGAGACTTAGGGGGAGCGACTCACTGCATCGGCACGAGCGTCGGTCGCCGCGATGCAAAAACATGCATTCCGCGCCAGCAATCGCGCGATGATACAACTAAGCTACCACTGCGTGTAGGCTACAAACCCGGCTACGACCGTGCTGGAAAGGCCCAAGAGGAAGACGTAGCGTCCCGACCGCTCCACGGTAGCAGCTGTTTGTTGGCGTCCCGCGACGCGCAATCGCTCGGCCAGCAGAACCGCGATGATGCACGTTAGGCACAAAGTGAAGAACGCGTAGAAACCGTATTCGACGGCCATCACGTAGCCGACATTGCCGAGCCGCGAATTGATCGAGGAGAGCAGCACCGCACCGGAGAGTGCACCGGTAATGGCGACGGTGACCTTTTCCTTGACAAGGGCTACCGGGAAATACAGTGAGGCATACATGATCAGCGCCATAAGCCCGAGCGGCAAAAGCGTCTTCGCGAGGGTAGCAAGGATGCGACGGCGCATCTCGACTGTGAAATTGAAACCGGACAGTTCGCGGACCCTTTCGAGGCCGACCAGCCGGGGGTCGCCGAGCGCGGATTGGGTGACCAGGTTATCCCGGCCTTCGTCCGCTTGTATGGGCTCCCACTGGGTCAGATTGCGAAACGCCTTTACCGCGACGGGACTGTTGAACGCGTCGACAGCAGCGGACCCCACAACATTCGCGGCTGACGCCGCCGCGACAGGCGTGGCTATGCCGCCCATTCTGGTGGCGGTCGCGGTCCCGGGCGCCACCCAGGACGACGTGCCGGACGATCGCTTGTCCTGAACGTAAACGATGCGGTCTGAGGCGGCGCGGGCATTGAAGAACCGCATGACCAACGTCTGACGATCGGCAGGATAGTGATGCAGATCGAAATCATTCTTGAAGTCGCCTGTCACCTGCCATAGCCGATATGTCGTGCCGTCGTCGAGGTCGCCTTGAGCTGACGGCCGCTTTGGGTCGAAATTGCCGCGCACGAGCGTTGGGAACTTGATGTCGGTTGGATCCGCATCCACGACGCCTGCACCCTTTGCGAAGCGCATCCACAGGTAAAAATCCGCTGTGAACGTCGACTGAGCAACATCCATCCGCGAGATCTCGTTCAGGTATACGCCGGTGTACACGACCTGTTGACGGCGCATGAAGCGGCCCGGGCCGACCGCAATCACGGCCCCGGAGGCAATATCCGCGCCATCGGCATTGCGCACCGGAACGAGTTGACCGGGAGCCGACGCAAATACCCTCTTTTGGAAGCGCCCTATCCTGAGCGCCTGCTCTCGCCCGCGCTGCGGCGTAAACCACAGCGGCCCGTTGAGACCAGGAAGGGCGTGCGACGGCCCATCGAGGGACAGGAGCCAAGCCCGGATCGCAGCCCGGCGGGCGTGCAGATCCACAGCGGGACCGGCGGCGGTGGCCCGGACCGCGGCCACGGCAAGGCGTGCCCCCTCGTAACCCTGCGCCGACCAGAGCGTCGGTTCGCGACCGAAGCGGGAACGATAGCGGTCGGCGAAGGCGAGGGTCTCGGCGTTGCTGCTGTCAAAGATCACGGGCGTCGAGGCGTAGACCCCGTCGGTGAAAAATCCCGGTTTTTGGCGTTCCTCCGGCTGGTCGGCGAATAACGCGCTGTAAGCCTCACCGGCCATCGTTACCGTACCGAGGACAGGCCCTCGCGTACCCTGGCGCCGGAGGGTCGTCACGACCGGCACCGTGTCCTTGTCGTACCCGAAGATAAAGATCGCTGGATTCGCCGGATCGGCAGCGGCCAGACGCGCCACTTCCACCGCCTCCGCGGGGGTCCTGAAGGCGTGATAGTCGGCGTTGATCCCGAGACCCTCGGCAGCTCGCCGGAACCCGTCCGCTCCCGCTCGGCCGTATCCATCATCCTTGTAGAGGACGATCGCGCGTGTGCCACCGAGAATGTAGCGAAGGTAGCTGGCGAGCATCTCGCCATTATCACCCGTGCTGGCCACCGCTCGGAAGAAGTTGGGCGGTTTGGTAACCTCGTCTGCGGTGGTGGTCGCGCCGATGTTGACGATGCCGGCATCCGAATAGATAGGACCGGTTTGCAAAGCCATGATCGTCGTGGCCGGCCCTAACACGACGAGCGCATCACTGACTCCGATGTCGTGCGCAAGCTTCTTACCGAGGTCGATGTTGCTGGTGTCGTCGTAAACGGAGAGCTCGATGGTCGGTTCGCCGCCAGCCGCGTTGGCCTCGTCGACCGCGAGGCGGGCACCATTGAGCTCAGGGCTCCCGATTGACGCGTTTGCACCCGTGACAGACATGGTGACGGCGATCTTCGCCGCCCGCTGCTGCGAGGTGGCGGCCGGGGCAGGAGCGAGCACGGCTCCCATCACGACGAGACAAGTAACAAGATGCGAAAAGGCTCGTCCCGACCGAGCCCTCATTCCTGCAAGGTGCAACGCCTTCTCCTCAGAGGAGCTGAGTTGTAAAAAATGTATCGACCTACACCTGCCGTGGCTAGTCGAAATGATCAGCCAGTCGGGATGGTTCGACAGAATCGCACGAGCGCACGTGCTCGGGTCGCGGCGGTCACTGTGTGGTCGGTCTCTGGCCGAGCTCTCCCGCTCCGCGGCTCTCCCGCTCCTCCACACGCGAATGCGGTGAGATGGTCCCCGGGTACCGGCTCGCCGGTCTGTTCCCGGAGATCGGCCCGAACCCGGTCGATCGTCGGAGCTATCGCGGAGGACCGGTGAGGGTGCTGGAACGGATTTACGCTGCTCCCAGATTATTGACAGGGCTGCCCGTGCTGAATGGATCGCCGCCCTTCGCTTTCGGGATTAAGCTGGCGGGTTTGACCTATTCCCGTCACTTCGAAATGCGAACAGTTCGGATTTTGTCATTAGCCGGTCATTGGCGGATTGCAGCATTGCACTGATCTGGCTGGGTTCGGCGCGGTAGACGTGCTGGGCGATTAGGCGGGCGACGTCGGTTGGGTGGGTGGTGATCATGAAATGCGCGGCGGTGTCGATCGTGGCGAGCTCGGCCTTGCCCATGCACTCACTGAGCAGTGCATTGGCGCGTTGCGCAGCTGAGTGACTGGCGCCGCCTCGGATCACCAGTGTCGGGATCTGCAATTCGGCCAATGCGGCCTCGCTCGGAGCGAAATTATAGGCGCTCTCCCAATCGAGAATATTGACTGGTGTCGTCAGCAGCGCGTAGGAGCGGGTACGCAGCGGCCATGAAGCATAGGTCCCCGCACCCCCGTAAAAATCGATCATTGCCGCGATGGCTTCCGGGTTGCCGTGGTAATAGGCGGCGAAGTAGGCCTCGGTCATTTGGCGAAACGCGCGATAGTGCTGGTGCTCGCCTTTGATGCGCAATATCTCGGGGGCGGGCGCCTCCAGAATGGCGAGGCTTGCCAGCTGGACCCGATTGCGCAGCGCCACTGCCAATGCCACCAAGCCGCCAAATGAATGGCCGACGAGATGCGCATGGCCGCCGGCCTGGCGAATGACGGTTTCGAGCATCTCGGCCTCCTGCGCGATGTCGGCATTGCCGATGGCGCGGCGCTCGGCGGTTCTGCCATAGCCGAGAAGGCTCGTCGTGATGCAACGAAACTGGTTGTTCCATTCGGCCATCACCGATCGCCAGGCGGCGCCGGTGCTGCATGATACCGGGACCAGTACGAGGGTCGGGCCGGTTCCGGTTCCGCACTCATCGTAATCGATGGGTCCGCGCATATCTTCGATCATCGAATAAATCCTTGATTTCGAATTGGGTCAGCAATCGGGAATGGATCAGGGCTGCTTGCGCCAGGGCACCAACATCGACACCCGGTCGCGGTATCGCCGGTATTCGTCGCCAAAGAGCGCGATCAGGTCGCGCTCCTCCAATGCGATGCCGACAAAGATGTAGGCCGTGGTGACGGCGGCAAAGAGCAGGTGTCCGACCGTCATTGTCGGCGCCGCCCAGAACGCGATGATAAAGCCGAGATAGAGCGGGTGGCGCACAAAGCGGTAGTAAAGCGGGGTACGGAACTGCTGCGCCGGCATCGGCTGACCGGTCATATTGGCGACAACATGGTGCACACCGAACAGCTCGAAATGGTTGATCAGGAATGAGCTGGACAGGACGATGAACCAGCCGGCGAATGACAGCCCGGTCAGCGCGATTGCAAGCGGGGGATCAGTGACCTGCCAGACGATGGCGGGCATCGGACGCCATTGCCAGAACACCAGGATCAGCGCGAGGCTCGCCAGCAGCACATAGGTGCTGCGCTCGATCGCTTTTGGCACGAACTGGGTCCACCATTGCTTGAACCCGCGGCGCGCCATGACGCTGTGTTGAACCGCGAATAGCGACAATAGCAGCAGGTTGACGATCACGGCCTCTGCGATCGGTTGGACCGCGCCGCTGTCGATGGTCTTTGGCACGACCAGTCCCGCGACAAAGCCGACGGCGTAGAGGAACGTTACGGCAAATACGGCGTAGCACACGAGCCCATAGAGCAACGCCGCAAGCCCGCTTGGCTTTACCCCGAGGCGGCGGGGTGTTGGGCCGAACTGTTGGATCTGGGTCATGATTTCCTCCGATATGCTGCGACCGCGGCGCGATCGAACAAGGTCGGAGGATGCTAGAAGCTTGGCCGAAAGACTTTGCCGTACGCTTGATATTTCCTTGAGATTATCCTGAATGTATCCTTAAGCTCGGTTCCGGACCGGGTTCACGGTACGATTTAGCCATTCTTTCCGTCATTCCCGCGAAAGCAAGAACCCAGGATAAGCGCTCACATAGCGGCCCTCTGTTCAGACCAGGGGCAGGCCTGGACCCCTTCGCGGGGGCAACGAAAGAGGATGTGAATCATCTTTTCGGTCGTGCCGCTAGGGCGCAACCGTGCCGCTTCTCTTGGCCGATTGCAGGCTCGATAGGCCGAGCTGAGTCTTCTCAGTGTTTCGTGGCGGAATATCGGATGCTGAGCACCTCGAGTTGTTCGATGCCGGCGGGGGCGCGCAATTCGACGACATCGCCCTCGCGCGCTTTGATCAGAGCGCGGGCGATCGGGGAGATCCAGCTGACCTGGCCGCGGGCGAAATCGGCTTCGTCGACGCCGACGATCGTGACCGTGGTTTCGACCCCGTCCTCATTGGCATAAGTGACGGTGGCCCCAAAAAACACCTGGTCATGCCGCCTCTGCCGTTGTGGGTCGACCACCTCGGCACTTTCCAGCCGCTTGGTCAGAAAGCGGATGCGGCGGTCGATCTCGCGCAGCCGGCGCTTGCCGTAGATGTAATCGCCATTTTCGGAGCGATCGCCATTGCCGGCGGCCCAGGCGACGGTCTCGACGACCTTGGGGCGCTCGACCCGCAGCAGCTGGTGTAATTCGTCCTGCATCAGCTGATGGCCTTCAGGGGTCATGTAATTCTTAAAGCCCGTCGGAAACGCCGGCGGCTCGTCATCCGGCAGCTCGCTATCGTCATCCGCTTCCTTGACAAACGCTTTGCTCACCAACGGCCCTCCTGTCCCGTTCAAACCTTTGCACATTGCCTTTGCGCATTGATCGAAGCGTTACCCGCCTCTCCCAAGTGAACCGCGTTAGCCCCGCGCCGGTCAATCAATCAGCAACGGCAATCGACAACCGCGATCGACAACGGCCGTTCGGCTTTGCGGTTGCGTCGGGCGCAAGGCTGGTCTGCTCGGCAGCGCTTGCGGGTGACGAACGGGAGGGGGCGATCGGCGGCGGGCGGCCTTGCCACCAAGCGGCATGCCACCCATACTGGTTGCATGCGGCGTCTCTCTCTGGACCCGGTTTTCGAGGCTGCGGCCAACGCCCCGGCACGGGTGTGCGACCACCCGGATTGCGTGGCGGGCGGCGATTTTCGTGCGCCAAAATCGCGCCTCAACCTGCGCGATTACTATTGGTTCTGCCTCGATCATGTACGCGCCTACAACGCCGCGTGGAATTACTACGCCGGCATGAGCGACAGCGAGATTGAGGCCGAAATCCGCTGCGACACGGTCTGGCAACGGCCGACCTGGAAGCTCGGCGACCGCCACGGGCCCAGCGGCGCCGGGCGGATGCGCGATCCGCTGGGGGTGTTTTCCGGCGCTAACGGGCAACATGAGCGCGGCCGGCATCACCGCGAGGCCGAGCACCGCGTCCTGTCAGCCCAGGAGCAGGCGCTCGCGGTATTCGAAATCGAGCCGCCCTTTACCCCGACCCGGCTCAAGGCGCGCTATAAAACGTTGGTCAAACTGCATCATCCCGATGCGCATGGCGGCGACAAGGCGGCCGAGGAGAAGCTGAAGATCATCAACCAGGCCTATGCCACGTTGAAGGCCAGCTATTTCAGTTGAATAAACCCGCCGCGCCACGCAAATTGCCCTCCGTTCCACCATCAGGACGCAAGAAAAGAATGCCCTCCGCACAGCCAACGGCAGCCGCCGGCGGGTTCCCGCTGGATAAGCCTGACATTACGATTTCGGTCCGCCAGACCTTTGGCATCAATAGCGATCTGCAGGTCCCGGCGTTCAGCCAAGCATGCGAATACGTCCCCGATTACGACGACGCCTATCGCTTTGATCACGACACGACATTGGCGATCCTCGCCGGTTTCGCCTTCAACCGCCGGGTCATGATCCAGGGCTATCACGGCACCGGCAAATCGACCCATGTCGAGCAGGTCGCGGCCCGGCTCAACTGGCCGCTGATCCGCGTCAATCTCGACAGCCACATCAGCCGCATCGATCTCGTCGGCAAGGATGCGATCGTGTTACGCGACAACAAGCAGGTGACCGAGTTCCGCGAGGGTCTGTTGCCGTGGGCGTTGCAGCACCCGGTCGGGCTGTGCTTTGACGAATACGACGCCGGCCGCCCGGATGTGATGTTCGTGATCCAGCGGGTGCTCGAGGTCGAGGGCAAGCTGACCCTGCTCGACCAAAACCGCGTCATTCGGCCGCATTCGGGCTTCCGCCTGTTCTCGACCGCGAATACCGTCGGTCTTGGCGACACCACCGGGCTCTATCACGGAACCCAGCAGATCAACCAGGGCCAGATGGACCGCTGGAACATCGTCGCGACCTTGAACTATCTGCCGCACGATGCCGAGGTCGAGATCGTGCTCGCCAAGGTTCCGGCCTATGACAACGAAGAAGGCCGGCGCACGATCAGCGCGATGGTGGCGCTCGCCGATCTGACCCGCGCCGGGTTTATCAATGGCGACATCTCGACTGTGATGTCGCCGCGCACGGTTATGACTTGGGCCGAAAATGCCCGGATCTTTGGCGATCTGTCGTTTGGCTTCCGGCTGACTTTCCTCAACAAATGCGACGAGATGGAGCGCCCGACGGTCGCCGAATACTACCAGCGCTGTTTTGGCACCGAACTCGCCGAAACCGGCGTCAACGCGACCCTGATGTAGGCCTCGCGCCATCAAGCGATGCGCATTTCTCAACTATACCAACCCCGGTCCCCGTGGCCGGGCTCGACCCGGCCATCAACGCCTTTCCGCGGCCTGATCTCCGTGGTGGGTCGAGACGTGGATGCCGGGATCAAGTCCGGGCAAGGGAGATCGTGCAGAGCGGCTGTGTGATCCGATGGCGCAGGAATTCTCCCCGGCCGAAATATTCAAGCGTGCGACAGCGGCGACCTTGCGAGCGATCGCCGAACGCGACGACGTGACTGTCGGCTTTGGCCCGGAAGCCGCCGGCGCCAGTGGCACGCGCATTCGCTTGCCAAATCCGCCGCGCGATTTGCCGGCCGAGGAGACCGCGCAATTGCGCGGCGCCGCCGATAGCCTCGCCTTGCGCATGCGATACCACGACGACACCGTGCACAGCCGCCGCGCTCCGGGCGGCCCGCTGGCGCGCGCAGTGTTCGAGGCGGTCGAGCAGGCACGGGTCGAGGCATTGGGTGCGCGGCGGATGACCGGCGTTGCCTCCAATCTCGCGGCGATGCTCGATGAGCAATACCGCCGTCAGGGCTTTGAGCGCATTACCGAGCGCACCGAAAGCACCATGGCGGAGGCGGTGCGGCTCCTAACCCGCGAAGCCTTGACCCGCGAACCGCCGCCGCCCGCGGCACGCAAGGTCGTCGATCTGTGGCGGCCATGGCTCGAGCCGCGGATCGCCCGCGATCTCGGCGAACTCGACCGCTCGATAACCGACCAGGATGATTATGCGCGGGTGACCCGGCGCATGCTGCAGGATCTCGACATCGATCTCGGCGAGATGGACGAGTCCTCGGAAAACGACGAGCAGCAGGAGGGCGAGGAAGCCGACGGCGAAAACCAGAACGAGGGCGACGGGTCGACCACCGGCGCGCAGCCCTCACCCGATGGCTCGCCTGCCGACGGCGCCGCCGAAGACGCCCAGGACGAGGCCGAAGCCGGCGATGGCGAGATGATGCCGGGGTCGAGCGATGATGATCCCGGCCGGCCGGGCCGCCCCGGCACCATGCCGCGCGGCCGCAATGACGATACCGCGATCTATCGCGCCTTCAGCACCGCCGCCGACGAAATCATCGAGGCGCACGAGCTGTGCGATCCCGACGAGTTGTCGCGCCTGCGCCAATTGCTCGACCAGCAGCTCTCGCATCTGCAGAGCGTCATCGCCCGGCTCGCCAACCGGCTGCAGCGCCGGCTATTGGCCAAGCAGACCCGGTCCTGGGAATTCGATCTCGAAGAGGGGCTGCTCGACGCCGCCCGCCTGTCGCGTGTCGTCGCCAACCCGATCCTGCCGCTCGCCTACAAGCAGGAGCAGGAAACCGATTTCCGCGACACTGTCGTTACCTTGCTGATCGATAATTCGGGCTCGATGCGCGGCCGCCCGATCACCGTTGCCGCAATGAGCGCCGACATCCTGGCGCGCACCCTCGAACGCTGTGCCGTCAAGGTCGAAATCCTCGGCTTTACGACGCGCGCGTGGAAAGGCGGCCAGTCGCGCGAGCGCTGGATTACCGCCGGCAAACCCGCCAACCCCGGCCGGCTCAACGATCTCAGGCACATCGTCTACAAGGATGCCGACATGCCGTGGCGCCGCGCCCGGCGCAATCTCGGGCTAATGCTGCGCGAGGGCATCCTCAAGGAGAACATCGATGGCGAGGCGCTCGCCTGGGCCCACAACCGGTTGCGCGAGCGCCCCGAGCAGCGCCGCATCCTGATGGTAATTTCCGATGGCGCCCCGGTCGACGATTCAACCCTGTCGGTCAACCCCGGCAACTATCTCGAAAAGCATCTGCGCGAGGTCATCCGCGACATCGAGCGCTTGAAAGAGGTCGAGCTGATCGCGATTGGCATCGGCCACGACGTGACCCGGTATTACCGCCGCGCCGTGACAATCGTAGACGCCGAGCAATTGGGCGGCGTCATGCTCGAAAAACTCGCCGAACTCTTCGACGAGGACCGCGGCGACGGCACCCGCGTCAAGAGCCGCCACCGCCGCGCCGCCTGACGTCATAAGTAGGGCGGAAAAGCGCAGCGTCTTCCGCCATCAGCTGCCGCGGATTGATGATTTTCACGGGCACAACCGCAACAAATCGTGGCTGCGGTCGGCGGCGGATGAGTTGGTGACAATCGCCAAGCGGCAATCGAACAAAAGCGGCGGAATGCGCTGCGCTGTTCCGTTGGGGTGGACGGCCCCGCGGCATCTGGTGCCAAAGTTCGGCTGTCAAGACACGAACTGGAGACCGTCCATGAGCGATATTAAACGGATTGCGATCGACACGTCCAAGTCGGTGTTCATGCTGCATGGAGTAGACGGCATGGGCCGGGTGGTATTGCGGCGCAACCTGCGGCGGCGCGAGTTGCTGCAGTACTTTGACGGGCTGGCGCCAGTCGAGGTGGCGCTGGAAGCGTGCGGCGGTTCGCATCACTGGGCACGAGTTCTGCTGGCGCTCGGCCACCGCGTGCGGCTGATCCCGCCGCAATACGTCAAACCGTTTGTCAAGCGCAACAAGAATGACCGCAACGATGCCGAGGCGATCAGCGTGGCCGCGACCCAGCCGTCGATCGCCAGCGTCCCGATCAAGTCGGTCGAGCAGCAGGCGGCGGCGATGCTGTTGTCGGTGCGCGAGCTATTGGTGCGGCAGCGCACCCAGCTGGTCAATGCGATGCGCGGCCATGCCGCCGAGATGGGCGTCGTCGCGCCACTCGGCGCGAAGGGCGTGCACGAGCTGCGGGCCGAGATCGCCGCGGCGGATGACGCAGCGGTGCCGGCAGCAGCCAAGCAGGCGATCGCGCTCCTCGGTGGGGAAGCCGAGCGCATCGAGATGCGGCTGCGGGCGATCGACACCACGCTGCTGCGACAGCACAAGGGCAACCCGGTCAGCCGGCGGCTCGCTGCGGTTCCGGGGATTGGACCGATTGCGGCGCTGAATTTGGCGCTGCGGGTCGACGCGGCGCAGTTCAAATCGGCGCGGCATTTCGCGGCCTGGCTTGGGTTAGTGCCGCGGCAATGCTCGACCGCCGGCAGACAGCGCCTGGGCGGCATCAGCCGGGCCGGCGACGAGCGGCTGCGCCAGTTGCTGGTGCTGGGAGCGACCGCGGTCATCCAACATGCCAAACCTGGCCGGCCAGCGACCTCGCCATGGCTGCTTAACCTACTCGGCCGCAAGCCCCGCAAACTTGCCGCGGTGGCTTTGGCCAACAAGATGGCCCGCATCATGTGGGCCATGATGATCAGCGGGCGGGATTACCAGACCGCGCCGACGGCGGCCTGATCGCGCGTCGGCACCTAACCGCAGGGCTCGAGCGAAGATGCTGATCGGTCGGTCCGACGATCCACAAAACCCGTGTAGGGTGGTGGCCTTCAAGGTCTCTGTTCCGTTTGGGAGTGGGTCGCGAAACCCATCTGGGCCAGCGGCACCGACCGCACAAACAGGCCGGACACACGACCGCAACCGCACCAGATCAGGATTCTCTTATCTCACCCCTTGCGTCAACGGGGCCGTCCACACACGCCCTACGCTTGCTGAGGAGGCGCAGCACACCTCGCTCACCGCGTGAGTGGCCCATCGCTAATGATTGAGTGAGGGCCGCCTGACGCCGCCCTCGGGACTTACAAGCGAGCTTCTAGCACCATGTTGAACGGCGTGGCTGTCGCCCGCCGAACACTACCGAAGCCCCCCGCCGTGATGACCTCGCGCAGTCTCGCTTCGCCAGCCTGCGCACCCAATGCCGTACCAACCTCCTGTGACAGGGATGTGGGAACGCACACTAGCGTCGATGCTGCATAATAGATGCGGCCGATGGGGTTCATGTTGTCTTCCATCTTGTCGCCAGCCATTTGCTCGACGATCATCCAGGTGCCATCCGGCTTCAGGGTCTCCCTCACATGGGCAGCGGCACCTGCCGGATCGCCCATGTCATGCAGACAATCGAAGAATGTCACAATGTCCAGACCGGTTGCCGGATAGTCCTTGGCGGTGCCGACCTCAAAAGTAGCGTTAGAAACATTGTGCTCGCGCGCATGGGTACGAGCTGCGTCGATTGAGCCTGGATGGAAGTCGTAGCCAACGAATTGCGACTTGGGAAAGGCCTGCGCCATGATCACGGTTGACCAGCCATGGCCGCAGCCCACATCGCCAACCTTCGCGCCTGCAGTCAGCTTGGCCACGACCCCGTCGAGTGCCGGCAGCCAGTTCTGAACGAGGTTGTGGAGGTATCCCGGCCTGAAAAAACGCGCAGTTGAACAAAACAGGCAAGGTCCATAGTCACCCCACGCGACACCCCCGCCCTTCTTGAATGCCTCCTGAACCCGTGGCTGGGCATCCGACCATGCGACCACGCCATCGAAAGCCCCCATCATCGCCACGGGACCATCCTCGATCGCGAGCATCATCGCCTGTTCAGGCGGCAGCGTGAATTTTTGGGTGGCGGAGTCATAGGTCAGGTAATGCGAAGCAGTCTGCTGTGCGAGCCATTCCCTCAAATACCGTTGATGAACACCCGCTGCTGACGCAAGCTCTTCGCATGTCATGCTGCCCTTCTCGTGCAAGGTCTTGTAGAGACCTAAGGCATCGCCCATCCGCACCATTGCGACACTTGCTGCGCCCCCCAGGTCGTTCAGCATCTGACCTATTGCCTGATGCAATTTGCCTTCATCGACTGCTGGTATGGCCATCGCTTTCGCCTCCCGTTTTGATTATGGAACCCTGCTTTCGAAATGGCGGCCAAGTCAAGTTGTCGAATTATTCTCGGAACGAACGAATAGGTTCCCCAGGTAGGCGGCGTCTCTGGCGTTGCAGAATTCAAGACTTCCGGGAGATATCCTCGAGCCTGCTCCATCAGTGGGTTAGAATTTGCGCAAGATATGGCCGAAATCAGGCGCCAAAGTCGGCGCGTCGGCCAGGGCTTCATCGGTGGCCGGGTGGTCGAAGGTTTGGGTATTACGCAATAAAGGCAAAGCGCGAGCAGCGAGTGCAAGGCATTTCCGCCTTACGCTTGGTGCACGCTATGGGCAAGACCAATCCGGCCCCTCTCCCGACCTAGCCGTGCGACAATAGCAACCGAATAATTGCCATAGTTGCATCGTAGGGTTTCGGCATTGAGCGCCTGGGGGCGCCTTTGGCCGTAATTGACGAGGTGGAGATGCCGGAGATCGGGCCGATAATCGCGATGACCGAGCGCTTTGTCCGCGGTGCTGTCACCTATGCCAAGGTGCAGAATGTCACCGCTAGCCGGTTGCTGGGCAATGCGACCGGCGCACCTGCCGCCCCGGCGGAAATCAGCCTTGGGGCCAATCTGACATTCAATGGTGCGGCGGTCGATGTTGGCGATGCGCTGTTGGTATTGACCGGGCAAACGTCGTCACCGGGCAGTGGTGCCGGCACATTGACCAACGCGCATTCGGCGGGCAACCCGACGGTTGTGGCTGCAGGTCTCGATCAACGGGTCGACGGTTTACGTCCCGGCTTGGCCGTAAGGGTTGTTGGGGGGAAGAGGAGTGCGCAGACGATGCGCATTCTGATCCTTGCGGCGCTGCTTGGGGCTTTGCTGCTAAGCCCACAGGCATACGCCTTTTTGCCTTTTGGTGCTGGCGGCGGCGGCCCCGCCCCGCCGTCGTGCGGCAGTTTGACCCTTAACCTGGGGAATGCATGCGATGCCATCTCTGTGCCGGCGGTGACGATATGATGATCATCAACCGTATCCTCGCAAGCGCGGCATTGGTGGCGTTGACGAGCGCGTCGGCGATGGCGGGCAGTACGACCTATCCGGTTACGGTCGGATCGGTGACAAATTTTGATGCGGTGACCGATGGCAGCGGCAATCTCGGTTCCAAGATCGCGGTGTGCGACGGCTCGGCGTTGGCGAACTGCGCGGCCGTAAAGGCGCCGGCGACCGCGCCGTTAGCCACCGATCCGGCCACCGTAGTGGCGATCAGTCCAAATGGCTTCCCGGTCGATCAGGCGACGTTTACACCAGGGACAAGCCCTGGCAGTCTGATCAACTGCGAGTACCAGAGTACATTTACCAGTAACCCTATCGGTACAGGACACCAGGGTACGGTCGGGTGCAACAACTACCGTGGGGTGTTCGCTAATTTAATGAACTCATCGGGAAGCGAGATCGGGATCGTAGCGTCACCGCTGTACATCGCCGCGCCACCCTCATCCAGCGCGGCTGTTGCGATAACTCCGGTCAGCTCGACCACTGCGGAGTCAAGCCATATCCTAAAAGGTAGCGCTGGCAACCTTTACTCGGTCTATGTGACGACCGGTGCGACCCTCGGTTACTTGATGGCGTTCAATGCTACGAGTGCCCCGGCAGATGGGGCGGTGACACCGGTGGATTGCATTCCGGTGGCGGCCAACTCGACCGCCTCGCTAGCATCAAATGGCGCGCCACCGACCGCCTTCTCGATAGGAATTACAGTTGTATTCTCCTCGACCGGATGCTTTACCAAGACGGCGAGTGCTACTGCTTTCTTTAGGGGAGCGGTACAGTGACAATCAAAGGTCTAATCAGTACCATAATCGTTGCCCTAATACTTTCTTGGCCAGCAATCGCACAACAAATCACCGTCTCGCCACCACCAGTAGTCCTCAATACAGCTGGCAAGGGCATCGGCGGCGTGGTCGGGAATGCGCCAACCATAGGTCCAGGCTCGACCCAGTTGATAAACTCGGGCGTTCCAGCTCCGCAATTTAATACAAAGGCTTACGGTGCCGTCTGCGACGGGTCGCATCACTCGATACAGAGCACGCTCGGCCTCACTACCATATCCTCGGTCGCAGCCTACACCAACGCCTTCGGCGCAACGCCATACTCGTGGATCACGAACGGCACCTGGTCGTCGATCACGGTGCCGTTGCGGCTCTCTGTGGCAGCCGCGTCAAGTGCGACCACGCTCTACCTGGATTCGGCGCTGCAAGTGCCTGTTGGGGCGACCGTTACCGGTACGCAGTTACCGACTGGACCGTCGCCGACCGTCTCATCGGTATCGAACCCATCGACGGTCGCGAGCACCGTTACGGGCGGCACGATCACCAAGGGCTCAACGTCGATCCCGCTGACCAGCGCCGCCGGGATCATCGCCGGTTCGCACCCCGTCCCGCAAGCTGGCCTCAGCTATAAGGACGTAGTCGTCTCGGTAGCGTCGAACACGCTCACGATGAAGTATGGTGCTACGGCGGCGATAACCAATGGAACCACGCTGACCTTCCAACCGCCTTCAAGCGTTGTTATCAGCGCTGGCCTGACGGGGAGTAAGCCGTCCGTCACGTCTGCAGCGTCCACCACGGGGTCCAACTACTGGGTCTATTTCACGTGGCCGATGACCGACACGATGATCGCGGCCGGCGAGATGGACTGGCTCGGGACTCAGGCTGCGATCGAGGCTGCCACGGCAAGCACGACTGGTGGTCGGGTTCGGCTACCTACCGGAACATGCATCATGGACAATACCACCGTCAGCGGTAACGCCGTCGGGGGCTTGATCATCCACGAGGCCGTCCGCGGGGTGCAGAACACCGCTGGCGTAGACTTTGCGGGCAACGGCGTTTCCAATACCTACATGGAGTGGCCAGCCGAGATGGGGGCGGGTCGAGCAGCCATCTCAAACGGTGTGCCCTACGCCACTTGGGATAACGGCGCTGGTCGCTATCAGCAGGTGCTATATACCGGATTGACCCAGGACTTCACGATGATCGGGCCGAGTACAAGCACGCTTGGGACGATCGGCACGCGCACCTGGGGGATGCTGTCGGGGACGCGCAACCGCTTGCAGAACGTCTCGATCTTCGACTTCTACGTGGGGTTGACCGGCGAGACGATAGATCACACGACTTGGGATAACGTGTGGTCGGAGTACAACGCGATCGGCCTCCGAATGGGGCCAGTCCATACCTTCCTCGTTGGCAATAACCTGATTGATCATATCGAGTTATACCAGAATTCTTTGGCCGGCATGTCGTTCGACAAGGACGCAGTGTGGGCGCAGTCGGACATCGACACTCTTTACTGTTCATTCAGCCCAGACTGCATGGAGTTGGAACAGGGCGTTACCGACAGTTATAGTCAACCTGGTGGCGGGAGCGTCCTCCTCATCAGCTCATCGTTCAACAGCACCCTCGCTGAGAACATAGGCGAGGGGTTCCTGGTGAATGACAATCACGGCCCTTTGGGGACCGCCACGGTCGGCGCCACCACGGAGTGGAGGATCACTGGGTGGCGATTGCTCAACGCCACCTTGCTCCAGGACAACACATATCTCCCCAGCGGGGCGCACTTTAACTACTGGATCGACGGCGGCAACATGACGAAGACGCGTGTATTGTTTACGAAGGGGGTGCCTGCGGTTGTGACGGGCGCGGTGAATGCCGTCTGGCTCGACAACGCCAACAATGGTGATGGCGGCGATCTCTTCGAGGGGTCGTTCACGTCATTACTGTCGTCCTGGGGAAGCGGCTTCTTTGGGTATAACTCCATCCCGTTCTCGCAGGAGCAGTACCAGATCAGGGTCTGCGAGCCGAACTCATGGTGCGGCCATACGGAAATCTACTCGAACGGCAGCAATTATCCAGCGGGTACTCTTTTGGAGTATTCCTCTGGAGAGTATGGTGCCGACCTCTCGGCCCAAGTGGCCGGCGGCTCCGCGCCATTCGCAGGGGTCAGCATGGGTGCGACCGGTACAGGGGGAGGATTGATCGTGGTCGCCACCAAGATGTGCTCGAACCAGTTTGATGGGATAACCATCCCCACATCGGGAACCGCTACGGCACTGCACTGGGGTAAATTGGCGGCTGGCGGGACGATCACGAACGCGTCTAGCGCAGTCGATGGCGTCGTGGTCGGAACAATCATGGAGGTTAGCGGCAGTGCTGCTCGCGCGAATATCGGCCCGAACGGGTCGTGCGACGACTGACGTAGATGCGCTCGCTCCGCCTAGCGATGCAGAGTGAGTCTACAGCCAGTACCACAGCATTACTCCGCCGCCGCGCCATTTGCGCGGATCGACTGCCCCATCCGTCAAGCGGTGGCATCCCAGCGTGGGTTCGGCTATAGTGAGGGCGACCCGCGCCGCGTGTCTCGTGTTTAGCGCCACGTGAGTGCCGTCCTCAAGTGAGGAATCCGTGCTCCCGATTACGGTCAGCGTCACGGGTGTCGGCAGCAGCCCGATCAAGATCGTCGATTATTTTATCGCCCCGGTCGAGGGCACTTGCAGGTGTCGGTGACCGGCACGGTCAATTGGTCGATCGATGTGACCAATTCGACGATCAACGACAACGCCAATACGATCACCGGACCGCTCGGCAACAACCCGACAACCCCGGTGTGGTCAAACCCGGTCGCCGGGTTGACCAGCCAGAGCGGGGCGGCGTTTGGCTCGATCGTCGACTTTCCGCTGACCGCATGCCGTGCCACGGTCAATAGCGGCACCGGCACGATCATCGTCAACTTTTTGCAGGCTGGCTTGCCCAGCCGGTGATGATATGCGGTAACTGAAATGGCCCCCGCGCAAGCCGTGATGATGCCGCAGGCGTTGGCCCCGTCGAGCAATTCGACGGCGTTTGACCCGGGGCTCGGCGATTTTGTCATCGAAGCCTATAGCCGCATCCAGGTGCGGCCCTCGGCCTTGGCGGCGGATCATCGGGTGCAGGCGCGGATGAGCGCCAATCTGGTGTTTGTCGAATTCTCCAATATCGGCATGCCGCTATTGTGGAAGTGCGAGGAGATCATCATCCCGCTAGTGCCGGGCCAGCGCAGCTATACGCTACCCAAATCGGACATCGCGCTGCTCGATGCCTTTGTCCGCACCTATCAGCCGGGCACGCCAACAATTTTGCGCCACTGATCCATCATTACCTGACCGACAGCGATGGCAATCCGCTCGAATCAGCGCCGCCCGACCCGGCGTTTGTCGTCGCCGCCTCTGGTACAAGCCTCGTTATCTATGCGCCGCAATCTAATCTCGTGACCGGGCAATTGGTCTATTTCCCAGCCTCGATCGGGATCGCTGGCCAAGTCGTCGCCGGGGCGCAAATCGTCACATCGGTGATCGACGCCGACCACGGTCGCAATCACCGCTGTGACCGGGCTCGGCGTTCTTGCGAGTCGCCCGCTGCCGACGGCCCCGCCACCAGCGCATCCGCCGATCCCGGGCTGGCCCGCTGCCCAGCCGCCTGAGTATCGCGCCACAGCACCCAACGGTTCGGGGCCGGTTGTCGCCTTTGTCGTCGAGGACGATGTCTATTACGATGCCAATGGCGGCATCGTCCGCCACGACCACCACAGCTTTGCCGAGAGTGATCGCGCGACCGCGCGCGACCGGTACGATAATGCGGCGCATGCCACGGCGCTCGCCGTCACCAGCATCACCCTCGGCAGTGTCACCAGCGGCTCATTGATGGTCAGCAACGGCGCCGCTCGATTTTGCGGATGCTTCGTTCGCCCAACTGCTCGCCTGGTCATTCGCGCGGACGGCCGAGCAGAACCCATCGGTTATTCCCGGCGCCGGCGCAATGTCGGTCGAACCGACCGGCGAGACCTGATCTCGCACCTGATAAAACAGGTGGAACAGGTTCCGAGGACACGCGCGTGTTCGAGCAACGAAGATTGGTTCGCGGAGCTACGCTGCCGCAATGCTCGGGGCGGCGTCATCGATCACGAGCTGCACCGCGTCGCTGCCGCGCCATGTGTCGCGGCGAAGGTGACCGGCGATATGGATCGCCACACCGCGGGTCTCGGCGAGAAAATGGCCGAGCGGCGTCTCCGCGGCGCGGAAGGCGATCGCCGATAGTCGAGCGCGGTCGAGCGGATCGGCCAGGAGGCAGCGCAAATGACCGCTGCCGACCGGCTCCCAATGCGCGATGCGGACGGTCGGAAAAACAAACCGCGGCTCCGGATTGGCGGCGCCGAACGGGGCCAGCTGTTCGAGCTGCGCGATTAATGCCGGCTGCACCGCCGCGACCGACAATGCGCCGTCGATCGCGAGCTCAGGAACCAGCGTCTCGCGGTCGAGACCGTCGCCCAGCCGCTCGACCAGAAATTCCCGCAGTGCGGCGAGCTTATCCGAAGCGACCGTAAAGCCAGCGGCCATTGCGTGACCGCCGCCATTGACCAACAGCCCGGCCTGGCGGGCCGCAATCACCGCGGGGCCGAGCGGCAGCCCGGGGACGGAACGGCCGGACCCTCTCCCGATCCCATCCGCAACCGCGACGACACAGGCCGGCCGCTCGTAGCGTTCGCGCAGCCGGGCGGCGACAATGCCGATCACTCCGGGGTGCCAATCGGCGCCAACCGCAAAGCTCAGCACCGGCGATTGCGGCTCAGCTTCGACCGCAGGGATTGCGGCCGCCAGAGTGGATGCCTCGATGTCGCGGCGCTCGGCGTTTAGCGCGTCCAGGCGCCGTGCCAGCTCGGCGGCCGATGCCGGGTCGTCGGTTGACAGGAGCCGCGCGCCGAGATCGGCGGCGCCGACCCGTCCGCCGGCATTGACCCGCGGCCCCAGCACAAACCCCAGGTGATAAGCGTCGATCGGCTCGTTGACGCTAGCGATCGTTGCGAGAGCGTCGAGACCGCAGTTGCGCCGTTGCTGCGCCACCTTGATCCCTTGCGCGACGAACGCCCGGTTGAGCCCGGTCAGCGGCACGACATCGCACACCGTTCCCAAGGCCACGAGGTCGAGCCATCCCAGCAGATCGGGCTCGCCGCGCGCGCCGGCATACCATCCGGTGGCGCGCAATGCGCGGTTGACCGCGATCACGAGCAGAAAAGCGACGCCGACCGCCGCAAGGTAGCCATATGGGCTCGCCTCGTCGAGGCGGTTTGGATTGACGAGCGCCGTCGCAACCGGCAGCAGCGGCTCGGCGACATGATGATCGATGACGATTACGTCGAGTCCGCATTGCGCGGCTTCGGCGAGCGGCTGGTGAGCGGTTGTGCCGCAATCGACGGTGACGACGACGCTCGCGCCTTCCTCACGCAAAAGTCTGAGTGCTGGGGCGTTCGGCCCGTAACCCTCGCGCAGGCGATCCGGCACATAGATCCGGCTGCGCGCGCCGACCGCGTCGAAAAATCGCGTCAGCAGCGCGGCGGAGGTAGCCCCGTCGACGTCGTAATCGCCATAAATCGCGATGGTTTCCCCTTCGCGGACCGCTCGGGTGAGCCGCCCCGCCGCCACATCCATATCCAGCAGTTGCGATGGATCGGGCAATTGGTCGCGCAGGCGGGGCGCCAAGAACCAAGGCGCATGATCGAGATCGATACCGCGCTGCGCCAAGACCCGGCCGATAATCTCGGGCAGGCCGAGCCGCTCGGCGATGATCTGCCCCTCGCTATTTCCGGAGCGCAAACGCCAGCGGCGACCGCAGGCCGATCGCTCGACCCCCCAAACTCCCGGAAAAGAGCCGGCGCCCCCCGCGCCGTCCATTATCCGGGTCTAGCGCTCAAATTCGCAACGAAGCAGCGTTGCTCGCAACCAGCCGGGGCGGGTCGGCTCTACTGTGACAAAATCTGACGCAACGTTCATTCCATGTCCTTGTCGCTACCGCGCGAGCGCAGCAAAGGCTTGCTTTCGGGTGAAGTCGTGATGCGCTTCGACGTAGCGCACGGTCCCGGTCTTTGAACGCATCACCACCGAATGGGTGAAGGCGCCGCCCGGGAACCGGCGGACACCACGCAGCATCGTGCCGTTGGTGACCCCGGTCGCGGCGAACATCACGTCGCCCGATGCCAGATCCAGCAATTTGTACTTCCGGTCGAAATCGGTGATGCCGATGCGGCTGGCGCGGGCGCGCTCGTCGTCATTGCGGAACAGCAGACGGCCTTGCATCTGGCCGCCAATGCAGCGCAGAGCCGCCGCCGCCAAGACGCCCTCGGGAGCGCCTCCCGAACCGACATACATATCGATGCCGGTTTCGGGGCTCGAGGTGGCGATGACGCCGCTGACGTCGCCATCGGAAATCAGGGCGATGCGCGCCCCGGCGGCCCGCACCTTGGCGATCAGTTCGGCATGGCGCGGGCGATCGAGGATGCAGACGACGAGATCGGCGATCTCGGCCTTTTTCGCGCGGGCGAGATTCCTCAGATTGACCGCCGGTTCCTCATCGATATCGACGAGGTCGTCGGGCAACCCGCCGCCGACCGCAATTTTATCCATGTAGACGTCTGGTGCATTGAGAAAATGCCCGGCGTCGGCCATGGCGACGACCGCCAGCGCGTTGGCGCCGCCCTTGGCGGTGATCGTGGTGCCTTCGAGAGGATCAAGCGCGATGTCGAGTGGCGGGCCGTTTCCGGTTCCGACCTTTTCACCGATATAGAGCATTGGCGCCTCGTCGCGCTCGCCCTCGCCGATCACCACAGTGCCGGCTATGGATAGGCTGTTGAGGGCCTCGCGCATCGCATCGACAGCCGCCTGGTCGGCGGCCTTTTCGTCGCCGCGTCCCATCAGCCGCGAGGCAGAAAGTGCAGCCGCTTCGGTTACCCGTACGGCTTCTAGCGCCAAGTTGCGATCCATCCGCGACGCCTCGGGCATGACGTTCCTCCTGGTCGTTGATTGGAGATGATGAGGGGGCTGGGGTCGATAATCAAACCTATCCGCGCAACGTCTATGCTGCGGCGGCGCATAATGCTTCGATGCAGCAAGGCGTGCCAACTGAGCGACACAATCGATTCGACAACGCTCGCAACGCAAGCGGTTGACCCCGATGCCGACCCTATGCGTCCGGTCGGGCGCCGTCAACGCGGCGCCGCAAGTCAGTGAAAAAACCGGGTCGGCGTAGTATGGTCTGCAATCTGGTGCTCGACCTTAAAGAGCGCCACCAAGGGAGGATGTGAATGAAGGCAATCCTTGGTGCAGCCCTATTTGTCATGGCGGCCTTCGCCATCGCTGGCGGGCGTCCATCAGCAGCCGCCGAACCGTGCAATCCCGCCGGCAATCTCGGCTTTGTCTGCGGACCGCTAAACTCGGAGGACCTCGTCAGTGTGCCGGGAACGGCGTGGATCGTCGCCAGCGGCATGGATGGTGGGGCGGCCGGATCGCATGGCGGTCTCCACCTGGTGGATAGCCGAGACAAGTCGTGGAAAACATTGTTTCCGGGAGAACAGCCGCAGGTGCGGTGGGACAAGGCAACCTACGGCGACTGCCCCAGCCCGCCCGATCTCGCGAAGTTTTCGGCGCACGGCCTCAATCTGCGATCGGGCGACAACGGCGCAGATACGCTCTACGTGGTCAATCATGGCGGCCGCGAGTTCGATCGAGATTTTTGCGCTCGACCCCAAAGGAGCCGAGCCGAGTGTGGTGTGGGTCGGTTGCGCGGTAATGCCGGCACATACTTGGCCGAACTCGGTGGCGCCGCTGCCCGATGGCGGCATGGTGGTGACCGACATGTTCGATCCCCAGGACCCCAGGGCTGCCGACAAAATGAATGCGGGCGAAAATACCGGCGCGGTGTACGAATGGCACCCGCACAAGGGCTTCACCCTCGTTCCCGACAGTAAAATGTCGGGCAATAACGGGATTGAGGTCTCGCCCGACGGCAAATGGATTTACGTCGCTGCCTGGGGCAACAAGGCAGTTGTCCGGCTGCCGCGCGGCAGCGGCACAACCGAGAAACGGGAGATGCTGCCGGTAGGCTTTCTCGCGGACAATCTGCGCTGGGCGCCCGACGGCCAACTGATCGTCGCCGGACAGAACGTTTCGGCAAAAGACGTATTTGGCTGCTTTCAGAGCAACGCGCCGCGCTGCACCCAGCCCTGGCGCATCGACCGATGGGACACGGCAGCAATGAGCCTTAAGCCTGTGACGACGGAGCCCGGCAATCCCGAATTCGGAGACGCGACGGTCGGGCTACAGATCGGTAACGAGATGTTCGTCGGCACTTTCCGCGGTGATCGCATCGCCTATTTCTCGCTGAAATAGTTTACGATATATAAATCACAGCTTATGACGGGTTATCACCAATAAGCTAACGATCGAGCTAACAATTCGTTCGAGCCGAATGTGACCCGCGATTGGCGGAAACGGCACCGCTATGCCATCACGCGGTGCGTCGACCGATCTTTCCCACGCCGGCGGCACTTCCCATCTCGCCATCGAGACGCAGAAAGATGATCGTAATTGTCGTCATCTTACTGGACTTCAGCATAGGACAAGGGCTATGGCCACCTACAAGAAAATCCAAGAGCGAGTTCGCAGCCAAACCAACCGCGTGCCAAAGACCTGTTGGATTGCTCACGTCATGGCGGACGAAGGGCTGCCCATGCGAGCCGCGCCGAACCGTATGACACCGATGAGCGTCAAAGTCCGTGCCCGCCAGATAAACGGCCACCCATCCTGGCCGCACTGCGGCATTTCGGGATGATCCGCTCGCATTAGGAGACTACTGACCCTCAACCTCACCGACGACGAGGCAAGCCGCCCTGGCCAAGCAACCTGCGGCATGCGATCGACGAGGTCAGCTGCCCGCTGGCACCGCGGCCCGGCATGGGGCCGAGCATCGGGGTCGGTCGGCGGTGTACCAGCTGCTCGACTAACATCGTGCGTCTCTGGTGAGCGGGGGGTGATAAATGACCAACATCGCTAGGGCAGTTATTTTGTTGCTCGGGTTTATCTTCTTGGCCGACGCGCAACCTTCTCACAATCTACGATCGATACAGCGATCTTGCCGGACCTGATGCCGGGCCGAAATTCCTGCCTCGATCGAGCTGCTTTGGCGGTCCATGCGTGTGATAACCCCCGGCAACGCCGCTGCGGCACGCTGACGGCTACTCGACATATTATAACCGAAACTACGCTGACGCCGCGAAAACGGTCGAAAACCCCGCTACGGGCGACCAGCCAGGCCGGCGAGCCGCAACATCATTGGCTTCCCATGTTTTCAATACTCACCCAATGTTCGCTTGGGCAGCCAACCACATACATGCCTTCCTTAACCGGTGCGCATTCATTCTCAGGTCGATTCTGCCAATCATATTTTTCACTGGATCGTTCGAAGGCCCGACGCTGATATTCGTCCGTCTCGCTCATCGCTTTCTCTTGACCTTGCCTCCACTGCTTAAAACCATCCACAGAGATGGCAATTTCAACCTCGCAAAACTGCATCAGGCTGAAGCAGCCAATCGAGGATATGGCTTATTTCCTCTGCCGATCCCGCAGCGAAGTCCCGGAAAAGATCGCCGAGCTGGAACGGTCCGGCGAACTCCGACGCCCAGTCGCCAAAGCGGCGGCGGGCGCACAACAATTATCGGACCTGTTCGACAACGAGCGAGCCGGCCTTTAGCGGGCGGAGCAGATCGGCTTCGGGTCGGGTGAGGTCGAGCCAGGCGAGCCAGACGGCACGATCGAGAACAACCAAACATCTGCCGGTCGTGAATAGGGGCCACATTGGGCCGGGCTCAGTCGTTAGCAGCGTAAACGCCTCACCCTCGCTATCGGGCATTGGGTAAACCGTGAATGGGTCGGATTGCCCATTCGTTGAAGGGGTGTGACAAACTTGGGACATTTTGTGTTACGTCCGTTACGGGTGTCAGGCCGGGTCTCGCGGGAGAAGTGTCGAAGCCCCGGCTTAAGCCTGGTTGGTTCGGGCAATCTAATGATAGGCGCGCCAACCTATGACCGATGAGCGAGCGCGCGATCAAAATGAATTGCGGGCTTTCTTCGCGGCGGTGGGAGACCATCATGGTGGCGCTCACGGTGGGCGCGACGGTTCTCGCTAGCGCGGTTGCCTTTGTGATGCTGATCCCGTTGCGCGATTGAGTTATCATGCAAAGTGACCCGTTCCGGGGTCAGTCGACCTTCGGCCGAAACTTGAGCGAAGTTCAACCCCGCCGGCAAAACCGCGAGTGAGCCGAACAGCGATACGCCAAATTGGCGGGATCGGCTTGGAGCCGTATCGGCGCGAGGCCTCTCCCGAACTCTACTCTTTCGTGCAGGGCACTTCTGTCCGGCTCGCTGCGGTCGTGATCTTATGGAACCACCGTTATCAGGGGATTGTTGCGCCTAAAGGAGGTTTATTTATTCTAGGGCAATACAACATGGTAGAAGACAAGATAGAGCCTACTGCCGTCCAATATCGCACCGACGCCGAAGTTGTCAGGCAAACCGCATGGCGCATGGCGTCTGAGGATATACGGAATGAGTTGTTGGAGCTCGCCGAGCGGTACCAGCGCGCTGCCGCGGATGTCGAAAGTAAACACTCCGTCCATCTGTGACCGTCGCTGACTAACTTGACTTCTGTTGCTTGTCGCGGCCGGTACAAAATAGAAGAGCCCACGACGGCCACGTAGGCCAAGAGGATCGAGCGTAACCTATGAAGCGAAGCCCTTCCCGTGATCAGGGCCGTCTTCCTCAGCCTTTGGCCTGAGCCTCGGACACCATGCAGGCGCCTTGCTTGGTCTTGCCGTACCAACGATCGCTGGGGGCGTGGTAGACCTTGGTCGCCGTATTGACTTAGACTTGACCGGGTGCGCCAGCGGCTTTCGGGGCTTTTGTGGAGCGGACAAAGGCTTGGCGCTGCGATTGGAAGCAGGTTTGGAGTAATCGAGCCTGCGCACAATTTCTCAGGCATCCTCCCGCCGCCTCCGCCTACGCTTAACAAGGTGCAGCCGGGGAGATTAAGGAGTTAAGGAGGCTCGCATGAAATGGATTGGTTGGTTTCGTGCTGGTTATAGTTACAGCGCTGGCCGGCGTGGAGACCTACATGTCGCTCGCATTCGGGCAGGCCGATGGCAAGGCGGCGCCGATCTTTGGAATCAAAATCCCCACCGGATACCGCGATTGGGAATTGATCGCGGTGAAGCAGCTGCTAGTACCAGGCATGGCCGACCAGTTGCGCGCTCAACTTGGCAACGATATAGCCATCAAAGCCTTTAAAGAAGGGAAGGTCCCGTTCCCAGACGGCACCATCATTGCCGCGCTTCATTGGACTCGTGTCCCGTCGGAACACTTCGCGTCATGATCGCGTCCCCATCCGAGCTTGCTGCGTGGTAACCCCGAGGCCCCGTTTGATAACTGCCGGCCTTCTCAGCCCGGCGCTACTCTACCTGATCGCCTTGCATGTCAACCACGCGTACCCCATGCGAAGGTGTTCGCTTTGGGTCACGGGCGGCCGATGTCTCGCGGGGTGGTGAACGGCCGCGAGATGCAGTTGCACGGCAACCATGCCCCGAGTTGGTCCCATATCAGCTATCCGCCGGGTGCCAACTGCGAGGCCAAGCAGCAACACCACGATCGGGACACAAATTCCGTCGTTGAGTCCGCTTTCGATGTTGAGCGCCTCGCGCATCACCGAGGGCACGGTCGGGTTGGTCACCACGGGTTTGCCGAGCGCCGCGTCGGTGGGCGCTAGCAAGGCCGCGAGCAGCGCCAATTCAAGCGGGGCAATGCCGGGAAACATGACCATCGCAACCAGAAACCCGAAGACGATCGTCAACGGCAGCCCGATCAGGAGCAGTCTTTCAGGAATCCCGATGTTGCGCCTGACGATGTCGAAATCGGCGTTCGCTGCGTCGGTAAACAGCACCAGGTTAACTCGGCCAAGGTCCGCAACCCTTGGGCGCCGAGATTGAGCCGAACAAATCCGAGCCCAAACGGCCCGAGCACAAGTCCGACGGCGATAAATACCATCGGCCCACTCAGCCAAGACCGTTCGACGCGACCGGCAACTGCCCCGTAAATCAGCAGAAAAGCGGCCAGGATCGCGGCATTCTGGTACATCAAGCCCGCCCGGACAGGTTCCTACAGCCTCAGCGCGTAGGTGACCTGACGATTGCATAGCGCCCGTGGCTCACGAGTTGCCGGTCCAATAGCCGATCGCTTCCGCACCGAAAGAACGATAATCCCCGGCCCGGGCGAATGCGAACGGTTGAAGGCTGAGCCGCACTGGTTTCACGCTCCCAGCCGGCGCAAAGAGCGCATCCGAGCCGTCGGCGGCTTGTTCAGTCGGCTTGGGCGAGATCGTATAGCCGGTGCAGCCGGTCGGAGAACCAGGCCGCTACTCGGCTTGGAGGGACACTCTTGTCGATATTAGCCTCCGCGATCAGCTGGCCCGCCGCCTGACGCCGGGCGAGTGCACGACACAACTCCTGCGAAACATCGGGCCTCGCCTCGAGCACGGGCCCGAGATCCTCCTTTCCCAATTCATAGGTGATGACCGGCACCAGCGCCTTTAGCGTCACCTCTGCGGGGGCTCCGGTCAGCATTCCGATCTCGCCAAAATGATCACCGGGGCCGATGCGCATCACCTCGATTTCGCCCTCGGATTCGGCACGCGTAATCGAGACGACACCAGCTCCGATGATGAACAAGGAACGCGGAACGTCTCCGACATCGACCAGCGCTTCCCCGGGTTCATGGTGCTTGGGTTTGGTCTTTGCGGCCAAGCTCTTGCGATCCTGCTCGGCCAGGCCGGCAAAAATATCGACAAGATCGACGGCGCGTTCGGCGGCGGTCTGAGCGCTCTCCCGAGTGGCCGACAACGATTGCCAAGAAGAAGGCTGGCTCTGGGTCGACGCCAATTTGATGCCAGCCGCCGCCAGGTGCCGTGAAAGCCGATCAAACAGCTCGTTCTGGGCACGGCTTGAATGCGCCAGCTCTTCGACAAAGAAACTAATCTCAAAATCGATCGAATCGGCGCTTATCGCTTTAATTGCCACCAGCGGCGCTGGGGTCGCCAGGATCAGCTGAGTGTTCAGAATTGCCTGTTTCAAGACTTCGACGGCGCTTGCCGGCGGCGTGTTCGCGTCGAGCTGAACGGCCACGGTCATGCCGTGGATGCCCGAGGGCGAACTGGCATTGACGATTTTTGCCTTGGCGATCGTGCTGTTTGGGACAATCGCCAGATCGCGCTTTGCGGTCAGCACATGCGTGGCACGCCAGTTAATCTCAATTACCCGGCCATCGGTCGCGCCATCGATGCTGATCCAGTCACCTGGGCGATAAGGACGGCTAAAGTTTAGCACAACCCCAGAGAAGAGATCGCTCAGGGTGCTTTGCAACGCCAACCCCAGAACGATCGCGATGATGCCCGAAGTTGCGAGCAGGCCTTTGATCGGCAAGTCAAAGACGTAAGCGGTGATCGCGAGAATGGCGCTGAGGTAGACAAGACCGGCGAGCAGGTCCTGGATCAGTTTGCCTTCGCGCGGACGATGCTCGGTGACGACGAAAACGCGCAAAAACCCGACCACGAACCATGCGGTCCACAGCCACCAGGCAATCTTAAGTATGGCGTGGACCGCATCCTTAAGCGGCACACCGGTGAGGGTCAGTGGCTGATAGGGGACGATCCCGGCGCGCAACAGGACGATCGTCAGGATCGCAAGAAAGATCACGCGCACCATTGCGCGGCCGAGCGGATGCCGCCGGAACAGGAAATGCGTCAGCAACCCGCCAAACGAAAACACAAGGAGAGTGATGACCAGCGGGTCGCGCACCGCCGCCGCGCCGTGTGACGCGAGGTCAATCATCTCGCCGCGTCTCCTACGAGCTGCCGATATCGGCGATCCTAGGCCGGGCGGCGATCAAGGGCCAGCCCAACCGCCGGCCGAGATCTAGCGGCTGCTGCGGGCCGTACGCAGCGCCTCGCCGCACCACGACGACAACGATCCGGCGTGAGCGCGCAAGCAGGCGATGGCGCGTCCGCCGCCAAGTGGCACACCACTGCACAAGGCACGGAAATCGCTGCCGCAGGCTTGCCGCAGCACCATCAGCTCTTCGCGTGGCGACATCGGCGCTGTGGATTGGGATTGTACGGCTTGCGGATATCGCGATCCGGGAGACGCGGCGGAAGTGCTTGAAGAGGTGGCCTGGTGGGCGGCACCGGCGCTCACCGCGCTGACCGCCTTCCGACAAGCCGGCGATAGGCTGCCCAAATTGCGCTGCAGACAGGCAAATGCGGCCTGGCCGGCAGCCGGCACATTGGCGCAATGTGTCTGATAGTCGGCGGGGCAAGCTTGCCGGATGGTGTCTCGCTGAGCTTCGCTGGCCTGCTGGGCAGCCGCGGGCGCAACCAGCAGCCAAGCCATTGCAAGCGCCACTCCCAGGCGCTGCACGCGTTGGGGAACAAGCATCATAACCACGCTCCGCGTATCTTATTTGCTTCATTGTGCCACAGCCCTCGGCTATACGCGCACCGCGGCAATCGGGGGAGTGTGTTCGGATGGACACCGCTAATCGCGTCATCGGCCGCCCGCCGGTTAGCGGTGCCGGAGGCCCCGGCATCGCTCGACACTACGGCCGGGTGGCGCGAGGCGTACATTGGCTCGTAGCCGCGCTCGCGGTGATCGTCGTCTCGCTCGGCTGGGCTGCTGGGTCGGTGGCGCACAACACACCGGCGCGCGCTGATCTCCTGCTTCTACATCGCTCGGTCGGGCTGACGATCTTTGCGTTGATGGCATTCCGGGCGATGTGGCGCGCGCGGCATTCCCCTCCCCCTCTGCCCTCCTCGCTCGGACATATCGAGGCCCGGTTGGCCCACCTTACGCATATCGGTCTCTATTTCGTCTTTTTCGCAATGCCGATTGCCGGATACGTCAATGCTGCAGCCGCGGGTCATGTTGTCAGCTTTTTCGGTCTGTTCTCAATCCCGCCTTTACTCCCGCCAAATGAACGCGTGTCGCAATGGGCGATCGCGGTTCATCTCGCCGGTCAGTATTTGGTTTACTTGCTGGTCGCGCTGCACGTCGCAGGCGGGCTTTATCACGGTGTGATCAGGCGCGACGATGTGCTTGACCGGATGCTGCCACGCCGCCGCGGCGCCCGGTCCCCTCGCTAGCCGGGAGCGGAAGCAACCAGGCTCAAATGGGTGCGGAAGAACTCCAGCGCCTCGGCGAGGCTGCGCGATATGCGCAATTTCTGCCTGCCGCTCTGCACGATGAATTCGGTCGGCCGGCCCGAAGACGGAGCGGTTTTGACGATCGTGTACAGCGGCGATTCCTGAGTGTGACGGAACACCGAGAAACGGGCGAGACCCGGGGAATGGTCGATCGCGTAATCGCGCCATACCCCGCGGATCACGTGAAGGCTGTAAAGGCCGAGGAGTTGGTTTAATTCGCCGCGCGTAAAGTACAAGGTGCCTTGCCGCGCCCGGTAGTCGCCGAGCTTCAGCACCATCGCAGTCTTCCGGCTCATCGTTGCCCTTCGCTGCCTGTCACGAAATTGAAGTGTGGAGGATTTCGAGCAAGCCGTCCAGCAGCCTCGCGCTGCCCGCGTCGGGTGGGCGGCCGTAGGCGCGGCGCCGAGTAGGGCTTGACGCTGTCATTTTGACAGGCGAACAAGGGCACAGTCCAGAACCGGGCGCAAAGCGGTGCGCGTTGAAGGCGACGGAGCGACGTATGGACGAAATCGAGTGCATCGTGGTCGGCGCCGGGGTGATCGGGCTCGCGGTGGCCCGGGCTCTGGCGCTCGCCGGGCATGAGGTTCTGGTGCTCGACCGCGCTTGGACCATCGGTTTCGAGACCTCGTCGCGCAACAGCGAGGTCATCCACAGCGGCATCTACTACCCAAAAGACAGTTTGAAAGCGACGACCTGCGTCGAGGGCCGGCGGCGGCTTTACGCCTATTGCCGCGAGCACGGCGTCGCCCATGCGCGGCTCGGCAAGATCATCGTCGCCTCCGATGAGGCGGAAATCCCGGCGCTCGAGAAGATCGCCGCCGCAGCACTCGCCAATGGCGTCGACGATGTCGAACGCCTCGATGCCGCCGAGGCGCGGCGGCTCGAACCGGAATTGCACTGCGTCGCAGCACTGTTTTCGCCATCGACCGGTATCATCGACAGCCATGGCTTAATGCTTGCTTATCTGGGCGAGGCCGAAGCCGCCGGTGCGATGATCGTGTTGCGCACCCCGATCCTTGCCGGAAAGGTCCGCGCCAACGGTTTCGAGCTGTCGGCCGGCGGCGATGAGCCTGATATCATCCGGTGCCGGTACTTGGTCAATGCTGCGGGCCTCTATGCCCCCGCGCTCGCTCATGCGATCCAAGACGTTCCGCCTGAGACCATCCCGCCCGCCTATTTCTGCCGCGGGGTCTACTTTACGCTGAGCGGTAAGACGCCGTTTCGCCATCTCGTTTACCCAGTGCCGCCGCCCGGCGGGCTCGGTGTCCATATCACCCTCGACCTTGCCGGCCAGGCCCGCTTTGGTCCCGATGTCGAGTGGATCCCGTCCGTCGACTACACGGTCAATCGGAGCCGCGGTGAGGCGTTCTACGCCGCGGTTCGCCGCTATTGGCCGGGTTTGCGCGACGGCGCGCTTCAGCCGGGGTACGCCGGGATTCGTCCCAAGATCAGCGGCCCCACTGAGCCCGCAGCCGATTTTGTCGTGCAGGGACCCTCAACTCACGGCGTGCCCGGTCTTGTCAATTTGTACGGCATCGAGTCGCCGGGGCTGACCGCGTCATTGGCCCTTGCCGATGAAGTCGCCGCGCGCCTGTTCCAGATCTAGCCGAAGCTCCAACGCCTTATATTCGATCCGCCCCTCCCCAGATTTTGTTCGGCTGCTAGACCTCGGAGCAAGCCCGGCTTGGAGTTCTCCGAGGAGAGGCGGTCGCTGGAGGCGAATGTGCTGATCGGTGTTCCAAAAGAGATAAAAACACAAGAATACCGCGTCGGGCTTGTTCCCGGCAGCATCCGCGAACTGGTCCATCACGGGCATCAGGTCGTCGTCGAAACTGGCGCCGGCATCGGCATCGGCTTTGACGATCACGCTTATGAGAGCGCCGGCGCCCGCATTCTTTCGGATGCGGCCAAGGTGTTCGCCGCGGCGGAGCTCATCGTCAAGGTCAAGGAGCCGCAGCCTCAGGAGACCGAACTGCTCCGGCGCGACCAAATCCTGTTCACCTATCTCCACCTCGCCGCCGATCGTGCGCTGACCGAGGCGTTGATCGGCTCGGGCGCGATTGCAATTGCTTATGAGACCGTCACCGATGCGCGCGGTGGCCTACCATTGCTGGCGCCGATGAGCGAAGTTGCCGGCCGCATGGCGGTGCAGGTCGGCGCTCACTGCCTCGAAAAGGAACAGGGCGGGATTGGCGTTCTGCTCGGCGGGGTTCCCGGCGTTTCCGCGGCCAAGGTCGTCATTTTGGGCGGCGGGGTCGCCGGTACCAATGCCGCACGCATGGCGATGGGCATGGAGGCTTACGTCACCGTTATCGACCGCTCGCTGCCACGGCTATACGAGCTCGACCTGCAATTCGGCGCTCAGCTCCATACGCTGTTCGCGACGATGGAAAACATCGAGCACGAAGTGGCCGCGGCCGATCTGGTGATTGGCGCGGTGCTGGTTCCAGGCGCAGCCGCCCCTAAGCTCGTCAGCCGCAAATTGGTGCGCGCGATGCGGCCGGGCACCGTGATCGTCGATATTTCGATCGACCAGGGCGGCTGCTTTGAGACCAGCCGCCCGACGACGCATGGGGCACCGACCTATATCGATGAGGGCGTCGTACATTACTGTGTGACCAACATGCCGGGGGCTGTCGCGCGAACCTCGACGGTCGCTCTCAACAACGCCACCTTACCCTTTGTCTTGGCGATTGCCGACCATGGCTGGCGACGCGCGCTGTCGGAGGACCCGCATTTGCGGCGAGGCCTCAATACCTGCCGCGGGCGGGTGACTCACCCGGCGGTCGCGAATGCTCTCGGTCTGCCGTTGACGGGGGCCGAGGCCGCGCTGTCCGATTAAACCGGTCGTGGGCGATACGAATCTTCGATCTTTTCACCTTGTGCGGTTTTTCTTCTATGGAAGCGCGGGCGATTTCTTCCTATCTGTCGGCACAAGCTCTCGTAGGGGCAAGCACAGAGACGGGGGATATGACGCTGCTTCCGATCCTTCCTCTACCGCGCTTCGATGAGTTGGCGGACTCGCTTTTCGGAATTGAACCGCCACGTCTAACCGACATTGACGACGCCGCGATTGCGGCTATCACCGATCTCTACCGCGAAATCTTGCCGGAGGGTGGCTCGATCCTCGATGTGATGTCGGGTTGGGTCAGTCACTTGCCGCCCGAAATATCTTATTCGCGCGTTGTCGGGATCGGCGGAAACGCTTGCGAGTTGGCGGAGAACCCTTTCCTGGACGAGTGGCGGATACTGGATTTGAACTGTGATCCGCGGCTGCCGTTTGGCGGCGGCGAGTTCGACGGCGCCACATTATGTGTCGCAGTGCACCAGTTGACGCGGCCGCGCGATGTGATCCGCGAAATTGGACGGGTGCTTAAACCGGGGGCGCCGCTTGTCGTTACATTCTCCAAGCGCTGCCGGCCAACCCGGCCGATCGGCTGCTGGTGCCTCCATGACGATACCGGGCATTTGTGCCTCGTCGCCCACCATTTTACCGAGGCCGGCAATTGGGCCGACATCCGATGCCTCGATCGTACCCCGCCGGGCGGGGGCGACCCGCTTTACGCGGTGATCGGCCGCAGTCTCGGGGCGAGCCGTCCCGGCAGCGACGATTGACCCACACCAGCGTCAGTCGTCGTAGGCGACCATCGCGCTAAACGGGACATCGAGCCGATCCCGGCCTTGTAAGAAGCTAAGCTCGATGATGCATCCGGCGGCGGCGACGACGCCGCCTTGCCGGCGGACAAGATCGATCGCCGCCTGCATTGTGCCACCGGTCGCGAGGAGATCGTCGAGGACCGCAACCCGCTGACCGCGGGCGACCGCATCAGCTTGCATCTCTATCGTGTCGCTGCCGTATTCGAGGTCGTAGGTAAACCGCACAGTCTTGCCGGGAAGCTTGCCTTGTTTGCGGATCATCGCAAATCCGCACCCGAGCGCATAAGCGACCGGCGCCGCCACCAGAAACCCCCGTGATTCGATCCCAACGAGAAGCTCCGGCTGATGCGGGCGCAGCAATTCGGCGAGTTGGGTGACCGTTGTTCGCCACGCATCGGGATGCGCAAGCAATGTCGAGATGTCGTAGAACAATATCCCGGGCTTGGGAAAATCGGGTATCGACCGGATATGTTGCTTGAGATCCATAGAGCCGTCCTCGGCGACCGATTGCGGGCGATCGAATTGCGGTGCCACGCCGCATAGCGGTTTTTTGCGTGGTTGGAAAGGTCTCGCCCGGCATTCGTGAATGCGTATCTTCACCGCGGCCATGGCATTAGCAGCACCGACTCTCGTCAAAACCGAAGACGCCGACCATACGGTGCTGAGCGCTGCGGGAGAATGGCTGGTAGCCACGGCAGCCGACCTCGACCGCAGGCTGCGGGCTCTAGATTTGCCGTCGCATCGGCCAGTGACGATCGATCTCGCTGGCATAAAGCGCATCGACAGCGCCGGGGCTTGGCTATTGCTGCGTACCGAGCACGATCTGTCGGCCCGCGGCAACTCGGTCGAGATGCGCAATCTGGCGCCAATGTTTGCGCCGCTATTCGAGCAAGTCCGTGCCGGCAGCCAGTCGACCGTGGTTACCCATCCCCGCCCGGTTCATCACGCGCCGCTTCGACTTATCGCCTCTTTGATCGACTTTTCCGTCCATATCGGGGAAATCACGTTCGCCCTCTTTCGACGCGCCTACAGCATTCTCGGCTTCTTCGGTCTCGTCTGTATGACGACGGGTCGCCTGGTTCGCCACCCAAGCCGGCTGAGACTGACCGCTATGGTCGCTCAGATGGAGCAGACCGGCGTCAACGCGCTGCCGATCGTCGGCTTGTTGTCGTTTCTGATCGGAGTGGTTCTCGCCTATCAGGGTGCCGATCAACTGCGTCGCTTCGGCGCGGAGATCTACACGGTCGATCTGCTGGCGGTCGGTATTCTGCGCGAGCTTGGGGTGTTGATGACCGCCATCATCATTGCCGGCCGCTCGGGCAGCGCGTTTACCGCCCAGATCGGCACGATGCGGGTCAGTCAAGAGATCGACGCGCTGCGCACGCTCGGCCTCGACCCCATCGAGGTGTTGGTGATCCCGCGCCTTTTCGGGCTCCTGCTGACCCTGCCGATGCTGACCCTGTACGCCAATCTGATAGGATTGCTGGGCGGATGTCTGATGGCCTGGGGTGTGCTCGGGATTACGATACCTCAATTTCTCCGCGAGCTGCAGTATGCGGTCAGTGCTCGAACGTTCTGGGTTGGGCTGTCCAAAGCGCCGTTTTTTGCGGGCATTATCGCGATGATTGGCTGCTACGAGGGCCTGCAGGTATCGGGAAGCGCTGAAAGCGTCGGCCGATTGACCACATTGTCGGTCGTCGAAGCGATCTTTCTCGTGATCGTGACCGACGCCATCTTCTCCGTCGTCTTCTCCACTTTGAAAATCTGACCGTGGGAAATCGTCAGCCGATCATCAGCGTGCGCGGCCTGGTAAACCGTTTTGGAAGCGAAACCGTACATGACGGACTCGATCTCGATGTATTCAGCGGCGAAGTCCTCGGCATTGTCGGGGGGTCCGGCAGCGGGAAATCGGTTTTGCTGCGGACGATCATCGGGCTCAATCAACCAGTCGAGGGCAACATAGAGGTTTTCGGGACCGATATTCTAAGAATGAGCGAAAGCGAGCAGCACGAACTAGAACAGCGCTGGGGCGTCCTGTTTCAGGACGGTGCTTTGTTTACCTCACTGACCGTGGCGCAGAACATCGAGGTGCCGCTCAGGGAATTCTATCGCATGCCTCAGGCTTTGATGGACGAGATCGCGGCGCTGAAGGTCGGCCTTGCCGGTTTACCGGAGGATGCCGGAGCCAAATTCCCAGCGCAGCTCTCGGGCGGCATGCGCAAGCGAGCCGGTTTGGCGCGCGCTCTGGCTCTCGATCCCGAGATCGTGTTTCTCGACGAGCCCACCGCGGGGCTCGACCCGATTGCCGCCGGCGAGTTCGACGACCTTATTCGTGATCTGAAAAGCAGTCTCGGTTTGACCGTTTTTATGGTCACGCACGACCTCGACACTCTTTTCGCAATCTGCGATCGCGTCGCGGTATTGGTCGACAAAAAGATCCGGATCGGGACCTTGGACCAGCTGTTGCAAGACGATCACCCGTGGATACATTCCTATTTTCATGGGCCGCGCGGTCGCTCCGCAAAGCTCGCTGCTGAGCGTTTGCCGCATCGACCGACCCGTGTCGCGGCCCCAAATTCGGCCTGAAGGAAAGCCGGTACAGTCGGAGAGGATGGATGGAAACGCGGGCGCACTACGCCGCGGTGGGAGCGTTTGTACTTATCGTCGTCTTTTGCGGGTTTGCCACACTGTTGTGGCTCGGCCGGATTGAATTTCGCCGGGAACTGCAGCCCTACCACGTCTTTTTCCAGGGGTCGGTGGCCGGCCTCAGCCGTGGCTCGGCGGTCCAATACAACGGAATACCGGTTGGGCGCGTCACCGATATTCGGGTTGACAAGGATAACGTCGGACAAATCCAGGTCACCATCGAGGTCGACAGCAATCTTGTCGAAATCAAGACCGATGCGCGGGCCTTCCTGGAGACAAACATATTGAGCGGGGTTTCGACGATTCAGATCCGCGGCGGCACACAAAATGCCAGCGTTCTGGAAGCCGAGAAGGGTCACAAATACCCGATTATCAAGGCGAGACAGAACGAGTTGGAAGAGGTGAAGGCCTCTCTTCCTGCGCTTCTAGGCGAGTTAAAACGAGCATCGCAAAGCTTGAACTCGTTGCTCGACGATCGCAACCGCCAAGCGGTCGCCGACACTTTGCAAAATCTGCGAACTGTCACCGCGGCATTCGCCGATCACAGCCAAGATGTCGGCCTTGTACTCGGCAACGCAAACGCCAGCATGGTTGAGTTGAAGTCGCTGCTTCACAACGTCGACCAAAGTTATACCGCGCGCGGCGGACTAAAGGACCAAGTGTCGCAGACGCTTAAAGATTATGACCGCGTCGCAACAAATCTGACCGACACCGCCCATCAATTGCAGCAGATACTCGGCGAAAACCGCTCTGGGTTGCGAAATTTTGTTCAGACGACGCTCCCCGGAGTCGACGATTTTGTCAATGATGCGCAGCGTTTGGCTCAAAATCTGAACCAGTTTGTCCTGCAGCTGCAACGCGACCCAACTCGCCTGCTGTTCGGAGACCGGCGGCAGGGATACCAGCCGCGATGATCGGTCCGCCGGCGCGGATCGGGCGCCGATCCTTCGCGGGAGTCGTCGTGATAGCGCTGGCAGGTTGCTCGAGCCTTTTTGTCTCGACACCGCCGGGCAAACTCTACCGGCTGACCCCCGCGGGCAATTTTCCAGCCAATCTACCGCGTATCAGCACGCAGCTGGCGATCGATGTACCCCAAGCACCCGCCGGTATCGACACAAGTCGGATCGCCTTAAGCAAATCCCCATTTTCGCTCGACTATTTCGCCGATTCGGAGTGGGCCGACCGAGTGCCCGATCTGATCCAAAACCTGTTGCTCGCGTCATTTGAGAATAGTGGTGCGATCATCGGTGTCGATCGCGCCTCGGGCGGCCTGCGCGCTGATGTCATTCTCCGAACCGAAATCCGCCATTTCGAGGCGGTTTATGCGACCGCCAACGGCCCGCCTCAGGTCTCGGTTGATATCATTGCGCGTCTCGTCACGGTGCCCGGGCGCACAATCGTGGCGGAAAATCGCTTTGAGCAGCACTCGCCGGCCGCCGCAAACGACATCCCATCTATCGTCGCCGCCTTTGACGCGGCAACCGACGCGGTCTTGCGAGACATCGTCGTCTGGACCCTCGGCAATCCCGCTTTATCGCGCGCGCGACGCCAGCTAAGGTGAGCACGTTTCGTTCGCATCGGGGGCCGCCGAGTGCCGGCAAAAAGGAACATTCCTAAGCTGCAAGTGAGCCCGGCGGAAGTTGCCAGGATGCAAGCGGCGGCCGCTACGATCAAGTCTATCCGTAGCGTTTTAGCAGGGCGTGCAGGCGGCATCCTGAGTGCCGTCGCCCCGGAGCCCGCGCCAATGGCGGAGTGGCGGCATTATCCGCCAGGCGAAGTCTACGACCCGCAAACCCATGCGCAGTATTTCTACCACGCCCACCCGCCGGCGCAGCGCTCGCCCGACGAGCACGGGCATTTTCATAGCTTTTTGCGCGCCGAGGGAATGCCCGCCGGCGTTGCCCCGCTGATCCTGCCCGAGACAGCGGTCGCCGAAGCCGCGCGCATATCACCGCAGGCGCCGCCACTGAACCATGGCCGTGGTGACGAGGTCAGCCATCTCGTTGCCATCGCCCTGGACCCCGTGGGAGAGCCCATCCGGGTGTTCACGACCAATCGCTGGGTCACCGGTGAGACCTGGTATCGCGCCGACGACGTCATCAAAATGCTGGATTGCTTCAGGTTTTCTGCGGTGGGCGGGCCGGCTTTGCTCAACGACTGGATCGCTGCCATCGTCACATTGTTTCGCCCGCAGATAGCCTGGTTGCTGCGCCAGAGGGATGAGACGGTAATCGGCTGGCGCCAGCGCCGGCGTAGGAATGTCTTCGAAGACATTCGGCTCGAGGTGACCTCAAGTTTCGATATCGATCTCGATGCCCAATTCAGCTTTCTCGACCAACTTCAAGCCGGGTTTGACGCTGGCTCCGCGAACCGCTCGGCGAGGTTGCTGCGGATGACTGACGGCTGGGGCGAGGGCCACGCCGGTTGACCAGCGGCGTCGCGCCACAATCAATGCGGAGGCGCCTCCGGCTCACGCGGCGGTAGATTGTTGGCATTGAGGCAATCTTTGAGTTTGGCCTCGCGCTTTGCGTTGGCTTCAGGCGAAAAATCGGGGAAGGCCGTCTGTGCCTGCTTGGCGCAAACATCCATGGTCTTCCATTTCTGAAGCGCCATCGTGCCTTGACCCGTAGCCTGCGCCGAACCGGCGACAAGGATCAGCACCGCCGCCCATAGATAAGCCCGCCAAGACATTCGCCCTAACTCCTGCCGACACATCGTGCGATCAGAAGCAATCGCCCAATCTCGCTGGTATACCCGATTTTCGCCGCGCCGGCGGTTGCGTCCACCCTTAATCTGGGGCTCCATAGGCGCGGCGGGAACCAACGGGCGGAGTCGCAGCGATGCTGAAGATTTGGGGCCGAAATACATCGTCGAATGTGCAAAAAGTCCTGTGGTGCTGCGGCGAACTCGACATCCCATTTGAGCGGGTCGACATCGGTGGACCATTTGGCGGCAATCAGGACGCGGAATATCTCGCGATCAATCCGAACGGCTTGGTGCCAACCATCCAAGACGGGGATTTGGTATTATGGGAATCGAATACGATTTGCCGGTATCTCGCATCGACGCATAATGGGGAGCGGCTCTATCCGTCCGCCCCCGCTGAACGCGCCTATGTCGAACGGTGGATGGACTGGCAGCTATCGACGATCGGGCCGCCAATGGGCGCGCTCCTCTATGGTTTGATTCGTTCCAAACCGGAGCAGCGCGATCACGCCGCGATCGAAGGCGCCCGCCGCAAGGCAGATACTGCCTGGACAATCGTCGAGGACGCGCTCGATGGCTCGCCGTTCCTCGCGGGTGCCGAATTGACTTTGGCAGAAATCGTCATGGGAACTTTGGTCTATCGCTGGCACGCTTTTCCGATCGAACGCCCGCCCTTGCGGAAGCTGAAATCATGGTATGACCGCATGCGCGAGCGCCCGGCCTTCAAAACTTACATCGAGATCCCGATCACATAATCGTGAGCGCTCTGTCCTCTTTGCCCTGGCGCGTTTCTACTGTATTTTGACGGCTCTGTCGGAAGGCTATCTTCGACCAATACGCACTTTTACGGGGGAGATCTGATGACGTCTTCGATCAAGCTGCAACTATTCGGTACCGCCCTGGTGATCGCCCTCGTCGGAGCCAATGTCGCGGCAATGGCGGTGGATGTCGATGCTGTCGTCAAGGAGCGACAGGCGACGATGAAGCAGCAGGGAAAGGATTTGGGCGCCGTAAAGGGGTTTCTCGAAGGCAAGAACGACCAGACCGCGGCATTGACCGCGGCTACCGATTTGACGCGGACAACGCAAAAGATCCCTGATCTTTTTCCGCCCGGCACCGACAAGCCGAGCCCGAGCGGCGATTATGCTCCTAAACCCGTGATCTGGACCGAGTGGAGCAAATTTATCGACGCGCAAAAGGCGGCGGCGGCCAAAGCCGACGCATTGGCTGCAGCAGTCAAGGGCGGTGATAAGGCGGCAATCCAAACCGCGTTTAACGATTTGGGCAAGAATGGCTGCGGCAACTGCCACACAAACTTCCGCGAAAAACTCAAGCCGTAAAGCTGGTTCTAGCGGCGCTGCTGCTGAGTAGCGCCGTTTCGTCAGTGGCGGTTGGCGCCGAGCAAGGCTCACCGGCCGGCACCGCACCTGGTCCCGAGACAGCGGCGCGCCGCGGCGCCTATCTCGCTGACGCCGCCGGGTGCGGCGCGTGCCACACTTGACTCCAAGCACGGCGGCCAACCCTTTGCCGGGGGCCGCGCTTTCGAGACCGCGTTCGGGACTATCTTCTCGCCGAACATCACGCCAGATCGGGAGACCGGCATCGGTAGATCGCGAAGAGGCGATCTCACCGCGGCATTGCGCTGGGGCATCGCCCCCGACAATTCACATTTTCTGACGAGTTTTCCGTTCCCGTACTACAACCGGCTGTCGCAGCGCGACCTCGCCGATATCGAGGCGTTTCTCGACACCGTGGCGCGGGTGAGACAAGCCAACCGCGCCAATCGCAGAGCGCCTTTCGCAGCTGCCGCAAATGCTGCCGCCGTCGCGGCGATGGTCTTTCCCGGACCTTGGCAACCCGATCCGACGCGCGGCCCGGCCTGGAATCGCGGCTCCTATCTGGTCGCCACGGTTGGGCGCTGCGGCGATTGTCACACGCCCCTCAATTGGCTTGGAGTACCCGATCGGAACCGCTTTCTCGCCGGCGCACCCGCCGGGCACGGCAGCAAAGGAGCACCGAACATCACGCCCGACCCGAAGACCGGGATCGGATCATGGAGCATCGACGATGTGGTCACCTTGTTGAAGACCGGGCAGAAGCCGGATTTTGATTTTGTCGGCGGCTCGATGGGGGAGATCATCGACAATACCGCCAAGCTGACAGACGACGATCGCCACGCCATCGCCGTCTACCTCAAATCCTTGCCGCCGCTGCCTTCGGAATCGCAGCACCCCCGGGAAAAAGGCTGACCTGTTTGCCGCTCGGCACTTTTGCCGTCGATCGAGACCTCATATGATGACTCACGTGTTGCGGAAGGCGCCCGGCGCCGCGATTCCCGTGATGCGAAGGATATGGCAGGTCCGACTCCGCCACCGTCTTCGGCTGGCGCGATTGGCAGCGGGCGGCGGGAGCGGATATTGGCGCGAGGGCGACCGGAAAAGAGCTTGTCCCGTTTCGAGCGGATCGCACTGGTGTTATCAGGCGGCGAAGCGCTCGGGGCCTATCAAGCCGGCGCGTACGCCGCTCTCGAAAAAAGCGGGGTAAGGCCGAACTGGATCGCGGGAAGCGGGATCGGGGCGGTTAACGCCGCCATTATCGCCGGAAATTTACCGCATGAGCGTGTCCTGCACTTGCGGCGTTTTTGGCAACAGGTCAGTCAGCACGCGGCTCCCAACCGATCCCGGCCTCTTGGTCGATGGCTGCGGCGGGCGATCCCCCGCGGCCCGAATGTTTCCGGTCGGCACGGCCGGTGGGTCCCGAAATCGGCCGTGCCAGCAGTGTCGGCAGCGACGCTGCGGGAATTGATCAATGAGGCCGTCGACTTTGAACGGGTGAATTCGGGCGCCGTCCGGCTCGTGCTTGGTGCGGTTAATCTCGCAACCGGCGCCGAAACGTTCTTCGACAATGACCGGCATGTGTTGAACCTCGACCATGTCATGGCGGGAACCCCATTTCCTGGCCTGCCGCCGGTAGCCGTGGATCACCAGCGTTTTGCCGGCAGCGCGGTCTCGGTGTCGGCATTGGATGATGCGCGCCCCGCCGACACCCTATGCTTTGCGATCGATGGCTATGACCCGGTACCCGGTGGCGCCGGCGGGATCAGCCGCTCGGCCCGCGAAATCGCCGCGATGCGCCGCACCCATGATCTGCGCCGGATGATCGCATTGCTTGGCGAGCGGGTGCCGCCGGCGGTGCGGGGTGATGTCGAGATCCGCCGCTGCCTTGCCGAGGCAAGCGATGTCACGATGACCATCCTGCATTTGGTGCATGAAGGGAGTGCGGTCGAACTCGCGGCCAAGATGGCCGATTTTTCACTCAGCTCGCTTTCGGATCGCTGGAATGCTGGCGAAGGCGATGTTGCGGAAAGCCTCGCCCACCCGAGTTGGCTCGCACCACCGCCACGGCTGTCCGGGGTGGTCATCCACGAGGTTCGCGGCGGCGTTGTCGCGCCTCAACGCTGAGTTGCTGCCCGCGATTTAGGCGCACCGGGCGGATTGCTGCTGAAAGCGGCATTTTCGTCTGCCCTACCAGAAAAAACCAGGGAACGAATCAGCACTTCGCCAAATCGCGCAAGGCTGGCCTCCAAAGCCTTGCCTAAGCTTTTGTCAAGCCAAATATACGATTGAATTAGAAAGGGTTTTGCGATGGGATGCATTCGCCTGGGGATCGATCGAACAGCGGAGCTGTTTGGATTATTAGGACATTCCCCGACACTCTGTGTCGGCAACAATAACGAGGGTATATGCTTTACGATGCCTACCAGGCGCAAAACGACATATTCGGTCCGATTCGGCTGATTGCCGGGACTGCCAGCCAGTGGCTCGGCTATCCCTGGCTGCCGATCGGGGAAATGCCGTTTATGCGCGGTGCCGCCGCGGCGATGGAGTTGCTGTCGCATGCCGGCATGTCACATCAGCGACCCGACTTCCGCATCGAAAAGGTGACGATCGACGGCCAAGAGATTGCCGTTCACGAGGAAATCGCGGCTTCCCACCCGTTCTGCAACTTGGTGCATTTTCGCAAGGATTTGGCGCGCGAGGAGCCGACGGTCTTGGTCGTCGCTCCGCTGTCCGGCCATTTCGCCACGCTGTTGCGCGGCACGGTCGAGACCTTGCTCGCCGACCACAACGTCTATTTGACCGACTGGGTCAACGCGCGCGACGTACCGCTGTTGTTCGGCCGCTTCGATCTCGATGACTTTGTCGAGTTGGTCATTCGTTTTATCCGGGTGCTCGGGCCTCGCACGCATGTCGTCGCAGTGTGTCAGCCCTCGGTTCCGGTGTTGGCGGCGGTGTCGCTGCTGGCCGCCGATGAGGATCCGTGCCAGCCGTCCTCGATGGTTCTGATGGGCGGCCCGATCGACACCAGGGCAAACCCGACGGCGGTCAATCAATTTGCGCAGGCGCACGCACTCGATTGGTTTGAGCGGACGGTGATCACCACGGTACCGGCGCGCTATCCCGGGGCGTTTCGCCGTGTCTATCCGGGATTCCTGCAGCTCGCGGGTTTCCTCAGCATGAATTTCGATCGCCACGTCTCGGCGCATTGGACGATGTTCCGCGACTTCGCCCGCGGCAGTGGTGAAAGTGCGGCCGCCACCCGCGCCTTTTACGACGAATACACCTCGGTGATGGATCTGCCTGCCGATTTCTATTTGCAGACGATTGAGCGTGTTTTTCACCGCTACGATCTTCCGCTCGGCCAGTTTCGGGTTCGCGGCCGCCTGGTCGAACCGGAGGCGATCGGCAACACGGCCCTGATGACGGTTGAGGGCGAGCGCGACGATGTCTGCGGCCCGGGCCAAACCGTCGCCGCGCATAATCTATGCACGAGCATCCCGCCGGCAAAAAAGACCCACCACCTTCAGCTCAAAGTCGGCCATTATGGCGTGTTCCATGGCCGCCGGTGGCAGACCGAGACCTATCCCAAGGTCAAGTTGTTCATCCGGGCGCAGGACTAGCCGTCGTTTCTCATATTCCGCGGCGTGCGGCGAGGTCGAGGCGGGCTGGTCCACGGCGGCGTGCTCGTTCCCGCTACAACGCGGGCTGAGGGAGGAGCTGATGGCCATAGGCGGCAAGGTCGTCATCACTTGCGCCGTCACCGGGTCGATCCATACCCCGACGATGAGCCCTTATCTGCCGCTGACCCCGGACGAGATCGCGCGCGATGCGATTGCCGCGGCGGAAGCAGGGGCGTCGATCCTGCATCTGCACGCCCGTGACCCAAAGGACGGGCGGCCGACCCCCGATCCCAACGTCTTCATGCAATTCCTGCCGCGCATCAAGCAGGCGACCAACGCGGTCGTCAACATCACGACCGGCGGCGGCCACGGCATGTCTCTGGAGGAACGGCTCGCCGCACCGCTGCGCGCCCGGCCGGAGATGTGCTCCTTAAACATGGGCTCGATGAATTTCGGGCTCTACCCGATGCTCAGCCGCTACAAGGATTGGAAACATCCTTGGGAGACGCAGCATCTCGAAATGACGCGGGACTTTATTTTCCGGAATACCTATGCCGATATCGAGCGGATCCTAAAGGATCTGGGAGAAGGCTGCGGCACCCGGTTCGAGTTCGAGTGCTATGATGTCGGCCATCTTTACAATCTGGCGCATTTTCTCGAGCGCGGGCTGGTCAAGCCGCCGCTGTTCGTGCAGACGATTTTCGGCATTCTGGGCGGCATCGGCGCCGATCCCGACAATCTCGTCCACATGAAGCACATCGCCGACAAATTATTCGGTGACAAATACGCCTGGTCGATCCTCGCCGCCGGCCGTCATCAAATGCCGTTGGTAACGATGGGCGCGATCATGGGCGGCAATGTGCGCGTCGGCCTCGAGGATTCGTTGTGGATCGGCCGCGGCAAGCTCGCTACCAGCAACGCCGACCAAGTCAGTCGCATTCGCGCCATCGTCGAGAATCTATCGCTCGAGATCGCCAGCCCGGATGAGGCGCGCGCGATGCTGGCGCTCAAAGGCGGCGACGACGTCGGGTTTTGACCGGGGGCGGTAAATATGATCGACAAGCGGGTCAAAAATCTTGCCGAGGGGGTGGCCGGCATCAAGGATGGCGCCGTTGTCCTATGCGCCGGGTTTGGCGGCGCCGGACTTCCCGATGCGTTATGCGAAGCGGTGATCGAGCAGGGTGCGCGCGATCTGACCGTGGTCGCCAACAACGCCGGGACCGGGCGCAGCGGGCTCGCGGCATTGATGGCGGCCGGCCGGGTGCGCAAGATCATGTGCTCGTTTCCGCGTAGTTCGGGCAGCGTTGTCTTTGAGGAGTTGTACGCCGCCGGTAAAATCGAGCTTGAACTATTGCCGCAGGGGACCTTAAGCGAGCGCATGCGCTGCGCCGCCGCCGGGCTCGGCGGCTTCTACTCGCCGGTGTCGGTCGGCACGCGGCTCGCCGAAGGCAAGGAGCACCGCGAGATCGACGGCAGGATGTATGTGTTGGAAAAACCGCTCAGGGGCGATGTCGCCCTGCTCGCCGCCGAACGGGCCGACCGCTGGGGCAACCTGACCTATCGCAAATCGCAGCGCAATTTCAACCCGACGATGGCGATGGCTGCCGATCTCGCGGTCGCGCAAGTTCGCGATATCGTCGAATTGGGCGAGCTCGATCCGGAGATGATCATCACCCCCGGCATTTTTGTAGACCGCATCGTCCAGGTCGCGTTTTGATATTCACGATGAGACAATGAGGCAGTGAGAACCGTGGCCGTGAAGAAGCGGGACCGGATTTGGTCCAATACGCGCGAAGCAAAATTTTCGCTTCGCGGAATTAGATCACTTTGAAAATCGCCCGTTCTCAATGCCCCACTGCGTCATTGTGAAATAGAGTGTGGAGGAAATATGCCGCTAAAACGTCGCCAAATCGCTTGGCGGGCCGCCCAGGATCTCGTCGACGGCGCCTATGTGAACCTCGGGATCGGGCTGCCGACCCTGGTCTCGGACTTCATCCCGGACGACCGCGAGATTGTGCTGCATAGCGAGAACGGCATTTTGGGCGTCGGCCCCGCACCCGGCGCCAACGAAGCCGATCCCGATTTGATCAACGCCGGCAAGCAGCCGATCACCTTGGTGACCGGCGGCAGCTATGTTCACCACACCAACTCGTTTCTGATGATCCGCGGCGGTCATCTCGACTTGGCCCTGCTCGGCGCCTTTGAGGTCGCGGAGAATGGCGATCTCGCCAATTGGACGACCGACGACCCCAGTTTTCCGCCCGGCGTCGGGGGTGCGATGGACCTCGCAGTCGGCGCGAAAGAGATCCGGGTCCTGGTCGAACACACGACCAAATCGGGCGCTCCGCGGATCCGCAGGCGCTGCGAATACCCGCTGACCGCCGCCGCCGCGGTGCGACGGATCTACACCGATCTCGCGGTCATCGATGTGACCTCGGACGGACTGGTCGTGCGCGAAATCGCGGAAGACATCGATTTCGCCGGCCTGCAGTCCAAAACCGAAGCCGCCCTGCGCCCCGCCCCCGACCTCCGCCCGCTCCGCGCCCCCTCTGTGTGAGCCACTCCCATTACCGGGCGCGGCTGACCCTAGGCCGACAACCCCCGAGCGATCCCCGCCCATTGCCGCAATAACGTGAGGTTCTGGAAAATTGCCGAATAATCGGTGTTCTGGACAGCAATTCAGCCCAATGGATCATGGCAATAGCGCGGTTTTTACTGCGGATGCGCTTTGGGCCAAAGCGCGATGCATCTGAAAAGTCCGGTTCTAACGCACATCCCCAAATGCAAAGACTGTCCAATCGGGCTTCGCTGCCTCTAAGACCGGATGATGGTAAAAGTCTTTTTTGAGTCCCCCTTCCCTATTGAGTTCCGTTTCGGCTGTATTGTGGATCGTGATATTTGGACTACCACTAACGACCGGATAATTATCCCTATTAGTACGTCGTTCTTGCAATCGCAAATATCGATAGCCAAGCATCAACCCTGCAATGGCTACTGTCGTTAACAGCATACTATTCGTGATAGCAATCAGCTCTGGATTCATAGGGAGGAGCTTTATCTCGCTAGAGGTATGGCCTTGGCAGCGGCGGTACTGGGAGCACACGATCCGCGACGACAGCGACTTTGCCGCACGCATGGATTATACGCACTTCAACCCATTTAAGCATAGCCTCGTAACCCACCCGGCGGATTGGGCGCATTCGTCATTTCACCGGTGCAACGCCAGCGGGATTTATCCCACCGACTGGAGAGGCGGTAGCGATGAGTCGCGACAGACGGGCGAACGCCTCTGATTTGATGCCGCGCAAAAGGCCGAGGGACACAGCAGCGGTCTATCAGCGGAGCGCGCCGAGCACCGCTCAAGGCGGAATGCGCTGCGCCTACTACGGGGCACGCTACGACATGCCTGAAAAAAAGGAGACGTGGGTGGCCGGGTCAAGCCCGGCCACGGGGATGGGTAGAGTCGGAGCGATCGTATTGCTTACACCAGGGCCTTCAAAATCGCTTCGGCGCTGGAGGCTTCGACTTGGCCGGGTTGCTGTTCGACATTGAGCGATTTGACGACGCCGTTGTCGACCAGCATCGAATAGCGCTTTGAGCGGATGCCGAGACCGCCCTTCGAGAGATCGAGTTCGAGCCCGAGCGCCTTGGCGAAGTCGCCGCTGCCATCGGACAGCATCGTGACCTTGCCGTCGCATTTCTGGTCTTTGCCCCAGGCGCCCATGACCGCGGCATCGTTGACCGCGACGCAGGCGATTTCATCGATCCCTTTCGCCTTGATCTCGGCCGATTTCTCGACAAAGCCCGGCAGATGACGCTGCGAGCACGCCGGCGTAAACGCGCCCGGCACGGCGAATAGCGCCACCTTCTTGCCGCGGAAGAATTCGTCGGTGGTGACCTCTTTTGGGCCCTCGGGTGTTACCTGTCGTAAAGTGACCGAGGGCAGCCTGTCGCCGACATTGATCGTCATAGTGAATCCTCCGAAGTGTTCGATATCGCCAATCCCGCCGTCCCCGGCAGGGGAGCGGGCGCTGGCGGAGCGATAGCACAGCCCGAACCGCGGGGCAAACCGCGGCGGGGTCAGGTATCCCTGCACGCTTTTTGAGCGCTGACCGGCAGCGAGTTTATTGTGGTAGGCTGGCTCGTGGAACGCAGGTTGGGATGGTAGCGAAAGGATGACAGCCGAGAGCACAGCGAGTTCGCTCGCCGGTCAATTGCTCGTCGCGATGCCGCAGATGGGGGACCCGCGCTTTGCGCGGTCCGTGGTCTATCTGTGCACGCATAGCGGTGAGGACGGTGCGATGGGTCTGGTGATCAACAAGGCGTTAGGATCGCTGACCTTGGCCGAATTGTTCGCGCAGTTGGAAATCGAGCCCGTCGACTTTGCGAAGAAGCGCCCGGTCTATTTTGGCGGTCCGGTCGAGCCGGGCCGCGGTTTTGTGCTTCATACCGCCGAGTATCGCGAGGAAGGGACCCTGCCGGTGGCCGGCAATATCGCGATCACCGCGACGCTCGACATCATGCGCGCGATCGCCAAAGGGCAGGGTCCGCGCCAGAGCCTGTTTGCGCTCGGCTATGCCGGTTGGGCCCCAGGCCAGCTCGATGCCGAACTTCAGGCCAATGGCTGGCTTTGCGTCGCGGCCGATGAGGGCATCGTCTTTGACCCCGACCACGACACCAAATGGCAACGGGCGTTAGACAAGCTCGGTGTCAGCCTGTCGATGCTGTCGAGCGACGCCGGCCACGCTTAGAGACGGCGCGACGGCGCCGCTTGCCCGGCCGGCTTACCCGGCTGGCGCTTCTTCCAACAGGCGGCCATAACCCGGCACCTTGTCGCCGGTTTTCAGCATCGTCAGCATTGCCCAGAACGACGCCTGGTTGGTGGTTACCACCGGCTTCTTGAACTCGCGCTCCCACGCCGCGATCGAGGCCATCGTCGGAAAATTGCCGCCGGGGACGACGAGAACCTCGACTTCAGGCCGGTCGATGCGGCGGAACGCGTCGCGCGCGTTCTCCGGCCCGAGATTGCCGATCGCGTAGGAATCGGTCGCGCCAAAGCCTTCGAGCGCCACGGTCTCGAGACCGTGGTTGCGAGCGAAGAGATCGGCGGCGCGCTGGTTGACGGCTTCCGAATAGGGCGAGACCAGCCCGATATGCCGCGCCCCCAGGGCTCGCACCGCGCGACCGATCGCCTGCGCCGAGGTAATCGCCGGCGCCTTGGCGCCCTCGCTCATTCGGCGGGTGACGACCTCATCGTAATCGTCGACGAACACGCTCGCCGAAGTCTGCGCCAGGATCACCAGCTCGACCTTGGCGGTGCCGAGCAATTTCGACTGGTAATCGAGGTCCTCATCGCGCGGCGAAGCGAAGGTCTGGCCGGGGCGGCTGGTCATCAGCCGGCCGATATGCGCCTGGCAGGTCGGCGGCAACAGCCGACATTCCATTTCCACGGTTGTGTTGGTCGAAGGTATCAAGACGCCGAAATGGCGGATCATTTGCGACCCTTCCCTCAAATTTGACCGGCAATCCTAGTGATTACACCGCGGCGTTGTCGACCCTCGACCGGCGCTCTGCTATCGTTATGCGAGATAGCCCAGCGAAAAGGTTTCAGAAATGAATGATGCGATGAGTTTGGCCGAACGCGCCGACGCGCTCGAAGCCAAAATGATGCGCGAATTGGACGATCAGATCTATGTCAGATCGCGCCTCTTTATGCTTGCGGACGGCGACGCGAGCATCCCCAATACGGCAGCATTGGTGGCGCAAAACCCGGGCAAGAAATTCTGCATGGGTGACGATGCGCGGCTGCCGAAAATGCCGGAACGGCCAACCCTGATCGATTTCTTCAAATACCGTTTTGGCCCGGCCAACCATCTGCTGCAAAGCGCGCGGCATGCGGTCAAGGCCGGCATGGACGACAAAGTCGTGCTCGCCTGCCTACTCCACGATATCGGCGTCATCGGGTTTATCCGCGCCGATCACGGCTATTGGGGCGCGCAACTGGTCGAACCCTATGTCGACGAGGAAACCTCGTGGGCCATCCGCGCGCATCAAGCATTGCGGTTTTACGCCGACGAGTCGGTGGGCTATGCCTACCCCGAATCCTATGTCAAGAATTTCGGCGCCGACTACCGGCCCGACCCCTACATCGAAGAAGAGTACCAGCGTGCCCGCAATCACAAATGGTACATGACGGCCCGGATGATCACGGTGCACGACATTTATTCATTCGACCCCGACGTGGTGGTCGAGCTTGACGAATTCGCCGATGTGATCGGCCGCAATTTCAAGCAACCGAAGGAAGGGCTCGGTTTTGACAACAGCCCGGTTGCGCATATGTGGCGCACCCTGATCCGCCCGACAAAATTTCTCTGATCGGTCGGGTCTTCGCCGCGACGCCGTGCGGTTTTGCGGGACTCGCGCTCGCCAGACCGCGGCTCGGCTCAGCCGAACCGCGGGTGCTCGCGTCAGGCCCTGCTGAGCCGGCTCTCGACCTCAGCCTTCCATTGGTCGAGCGGCATAAAGCCCGGGGTCTCGCGGCAATGCTGGTCGTTTTGCGCGACGATCTCGTGGTTTGGCAATGACAGGTCGATCGGCACGCCATGCGGTTGCGGCACATACCAGGGCGTATCCATGTAGATCTCGATCATATTCCCCTCGGGATCGGGGAAATAGCAGGACAGCGCGTTGCCGTGGCTGGTCTGCCGGATGTTCTCGATCCCGGCGGCGCGGGCGCGACCAAAAACCGTCTTTAGCGCATCGAGATCGGGGACCTTGAACGAGACCTGGTTGACCGTGGACACACCCTCGGGCGCCCGGCCGGAGACCACGACGAATTGATGGTGATGCTCGGGCGACGCGGTCATAAAGGCGAGTTCGCCGCCGCGGCTGCTGATGCCGCGGTCCGATACCACCAGCCCGACAACATCGGTGTAGAAATCGACCATCCTCGACAAATCGCGAGCATAAACGCCGCAATGCGAAAGCTGTGGGTGAAAGCGCGACGGCATTACCGACCTCCTTGCTAATAAGCGCCAATTCCAGCAGCCAATATCGCTCGCGTAGACCGTCAATCAAACCGATTATTTTAGAGGTTCGATCGCTCCGTCGACCAGGGCGAGCGATAACCGCACCCCCGGCGTCGCGGCAAGCCAGCCGATCGGCGGCACAGCACCAAATCCTCAATTGACGAGAGTAGCCAAGAAGTAACGGCCGCGATAAGCGCCAAATCGAGGAATTTGGTTGAATATTGAACGTAAGACAGCTGCAAGCTGAACCGAAACTGCAGAGCGCGTTAACAGTGATCGCCATCGCCAGAGCCCCGGGGGCGGCACAATGAGCCTCAGCATCATCGATATGGCGGATCCTGATGGAAACAAGCGCCGTTTGTCATCGCGCCCCATACCGATCCGGAGTGGCTGCGTCGCTACGACGAGCGCTGGTCGATGTCGAATGTCGTGCGCGAACGCGTATGGCTTTCCGGGGGGCCGGGCGATTTGAGCGGGGAGAAAAGCGGCTGCTGAGCGCGCTGGCGCCGCATCTGCAGCGCGAGGTGGCATTAAATCTTCGGCTCTCACGTATCGAAATGCAGCGGGAGGGGGCTGCCGAGATGCCGAACCGTTGCGACCACGGCGCCATTTTGGTCGATCCAAGGCCCGTATACTGTTCGCTCTGGGGACACCGGTGGTCGCCGGCGTCCACCAGAGCGGAAGAACCTCCCCGAAAGGACGGCCCTCCTCAGTTTTGCCTCTGCAATAAGCCGAACAGCTTATCGAGCAACCCCAACGAGCTTGTGGCCATCAGGGTCACGAAGATAAGCGAGATAAGCGCCATTTGGGCGCACGCCAGGCGGATCCTCGATTGATGTTCCGCCATTCGCAACGCCGGCGTTGTGCCACGCTTCGGCCTGTTTGGCGTCACTCATCAAAAAGCCGATTGTGCCGCCGTTAAGGGTCGTCGCCGGCTTGCCATCGATGGGTTTGCTGACCATGAAACGGCCGCCATTGTGCGAGTAAGCCAGGCGGCCTCTAGCGTCTTCAACACCAGGTTGAGCACCCATTGCGGCAAAGAGGGCATCGTAGAATTTCTTTGATCGGGCAATATCGTTGCTCCCGATCATGATGTGGCTAAACATTCATTTTGTCCTTTATTGAGAATTACGCGCTCCCGCGTCTCCGCCGCGCGCGGAAAGCGGTCGGCGGGCGAAACAGTATAACGAGCCGACGATCGGCATAAGACCAAAATCTGTCCCACTCTATCGCCGAGTGTGATCCGTCTGTAACGGCTAGGCGTTCGGCGCTAGCGCTCCGCTTTGGGGCATGAAGGGCGGTTCCGCCGACGAGTCGGGTTCCGGCTATGGGTTCAGGAAGGAGATGACACCAAGAGGAAACTCGCGATCAGCCAGCTAGCTTCGTTCCTTTCAATCATGCACAGGATGGCTACGAGGATCGGCGGTGCTTCAACACTAGGAGTGACAATTGCGCATCTGCCTCATATTGACCGCCGTCTTGGCACTCGGGTCAGCCGCTTCGGCAGCGAGCGGGACCGGCCGACTGCGATCTTGTGCCTTTTCCCGCCGGTCGGCCGAGCAACCCTCGCCCGTCGAGACGGCGTGAGGCGCTAAACCTCGTTACGCACCCAGGCGGACCACCATGCCGTCAGCCCCGAGGCTCAACGACAGTCCCTGGCGTCTCGCACGCAATTGCAAATAGACCCCGTTCGAGTTCTGCAGCCACATCTGGCCTTTGCCTTGCTCGCCGATGGCCCAGCCAGTGCGCGCCTGACCGTAGACGCCGTTGAAGTCGTCAAGGCGGCGAAGATTGTAAACCGTACCGACGGCGTCGATCGTCGATATCCCGATCCCACCAATGCCCAGGCCGCCCAACTTGAACGGGTAGGCGCGGCCGCGGAAATACAATGTCCCGCCGCCCATGGCGCCGCTGCCGATAAATGCAACTTGCACCTGATGGATGTTGACGCTTCCCGACGGGCGCGCGGGGGCCGCGCTCCGCGCCATCGCTGAGACCGCTAGTGCGCTTACGAGTAGCGCTGCCAATGTTCCGCGGTAAATCCAGCGGGCCGCCAGTCGGCGACAAGACCGAAAAAACATTGGCATCCTTCCCTAGACGTGCTTACCGGCCGGTTTTTCGGCTACTTCCAGGTCAGGAAAAAGCCGATGTCGCCGGGCATGCCTCCGGGATATTCGACCACCTCCGCCTTGAGCCCAAAGCCAAGCGGCTGCAGCTGGCTGCGCCAGAATTCGTATCCCGCCTTGGGTCGACCTTCCAAGGTGGATTCCCAACCGGCCTCGGAATTGTTGATGCGGCGGCCGCGATCGGTGCACATCGTATTGGGAAAACGGTAGACCTGGACCTCGCTTTGGCCGCGTTCGGCCGCTTGGCTGACCAGCTGCATCACCTGTTGCAGCACTTGTTCAGGGGTGCGATCCGGCGGTTTGTGAAACTCCGCCATCACCGCTTTTTGCTGCTCTTCCTGCACCTGCATGCGGCGCGCCTCTTCGGCTGCTTTCGCCGCTTCGCGCTCAGCCATGCGGCGCTTGATATCGGTGGCGGAAAAGATCCCGGCGGCGGACGGTTGCGTCGTGCCCCGATCTCCAGACATGGCTATTCCTCCGAACTCAACTTTGCAGCAGCGCGCGGGCGTGGCGCGCAATCATCATATTCTCGTCGGTCTTGATGACAAAAGCCGCGACGCGGCTCGCGGGTGTGCTGATGCGTGCCTTGTGCTCGCGGTTGGCCGTGTCGTCCAACTCCAGCCCGAGCCAGCTGCAGGCCCGGCAGATGGCGGCGCGAACCGATGCCGCATTCTCGCCGACCCCGGCGGTGAACACGACGCCGTCTAGCCCGCCGAGGGCCGACGCCAGCGAGGCGATGTGACCCGCCACCCGATAGCAGAACACCTCGATCGCGAAACGCGCCCGTGGCTGGTCGCTGGCTAGCAATTCGCGAAAATCCGACGAAATCCCGGACAGTCCGAGCATGCCGGAGCGGCGATACAGCAGATCGACAAGTGCGTCCGGCTGCATGTTTTTTTGCTGGATCAGGTGCAAGATGACGCCGGCGTCGAGTGCGCCGCAGCGGGTCCCCATTGGCAAGCCGTCGAGCGCGGTGAAGCCCATTGTCGACGCGATCGAGGTGCGCTCGCGCAGCGCGCAAGCCGAGCAGCCGTTCCCGAGATGCGCCACCACGACGCGGCCGTTGGCAATCTCGGGCGCCCGCTCGGGCAGGACCGAGGCGATGTACTCGTAGGATAGCCCATGAAAGCCGTAGCGCCGAATACCCTCCTCGAAAAACGAATAGGGTAGGGCAAAGGCCTGCTCGACCTCGGGCGCTGTCCGGTGAAACGCGGTGTCGAAACACGCGACCTGCGGCAGTCCGGGGTTGAGCTGCTGCGCCATCTTGATCGGCGCCAGGTTAAACGGCTCGTGCAGCGGTGCCAGCGGTACCAGCGTCTCCAGCTCGGCCAACAATTCCGGTGTGACCCGGGCTGGCCGCGAGTAGCGCATTCCGCCATGAACGACGCGATGGCCGAGCGCCGCCAATCGCCGGTTGCCGAGCCTCTCCCTCGCCCAGGGTAAGATCGTCGGCAGCACTTCGCTCGGGACAGTTGGCGGCTTTGGGCCCAAATCCGGCGGATCGAGTTTTTCGCCATTTTGCCCGGTGGCGCTCGCTGAGGGATGCGCGCCGATCCCGTCGACTTGCCCGCTCAGGATGCGCTGCTCGCCCTCGTAAAAGCTGAATTTGAGCGAGGAGGAACCGGCGTTGATAACGCCGATCAGCGGCTCGGCATTTGCTGCGCTCATCGTGTGCGAGCTCCCCTTCCTTAGCCGAGGATATTATAGCCGCCGTCGATATAGATCGTGTTGCCGGTCATCGCACCCGCGTATTGGCTCGCGAGGAAGACACAGGCGGCGCCGACCTCTTCGATCGTCACCAGGCGCCGGGCCGGGGCACGTTCCGCGACCCGCTCCATTAGTGCGTCGAAATCGGGGATTCCCGAGGCGGCGCGGGTCGCCAGCGGGCCCGGGCTGATCGCATGCACCCGGATGCCCCTGGGGCCGAGTTCGGCTGCCAGATAGCGCACCGTCGATTCGAGCGCCGCCTTGACCGGGCCCATGATCCCGTAATTTTCAATGACCTGGTTGGCGCCGTGATAGCTCATCGCGAAGATCGCGCCGCCCGATGTCATCAGCTTTTCGGCGCGTCTCGTCAGGTCGAGAAGCGACCAGCACGACACGTCCATCGCGGTCAGAAAGCCATCTCGCGGGCAATCGGTCACGCGGCCTTCGAGCGCCTGGCGCGGGGCAAAAGCAATCGAGTGGACGAGAATGTCGAGCCGTCCCCATCGCGATTCGATCGCCTCGAACAGCGCATCGACCTGCGCGGCGTCGCGCACCTCCAACGGCAGCAACAAGGGTGCCCCGACCGCCGAGGCCAATGGCTCGACATAGGGCCGCGCCCGCTCGTTGAGGTAGGTCATCGCGATTTCGGCGCCAAAGCGATGCATGGCCTCGGCGCACCCCCAGGCGATCGACCGATCGTTGGCGACGCCGACGATCAGCGCCTTTTTTCCGCTCAAGATGGCGGGATGCGCCATATCCGAGGCTTGCTCCGGCATAGGGCGTCTCTCTATCGGATCGCTGCAGCGGCGCTGCGGCGGCGGCAGTCGGCGACGAGGCTCGCGACGGCGCACGAGGCCAGTCGGGTGATGACGCTGTCGGCGCGGCTTGTCAGGATGATCGGCACCCGCGCGCCGAGCACGATGCCGGCGGCGGCGGCTCCGGCGAGAAATGAGCAGGCTCTTGGCCAGCATGTTGCCGGCTTCGAGATCAGGCACCACCAGCACATTGGCATGTCCCGCCACCGGCGAGACAATGTTCTTGATCGCCGCCGCTTCCGGGTTGATCGCGTTATCGAGCGCGAGCGGCCCATCGAGGGTGCCGCCGGTGATCTGTCCGCGCTCTGCCATTTTGCACAATGCCGCGGCTTCGATCGTCGAGGGAACCGCCGGGTTGACGGTTTCCATCGCCGACATGATCGCTACCCGCACTTCGGGAAACCCGAGCGCGTGGCCGAGATCGATCGCGTTTTGCACGATATCGACCTTGTCGGCGAGGCTTGGCGCGATATTAACCGCGGCATCGGTGATGATCAGCGGGTCCGGATGGCCGGGCACATCCATCACAAAGCAATGGCTAATACGGCGCGCGGTGCGAATGCCGGTCTCCCGCGCGACCACGGCGCCCATCAGTTCGTCGGTGTGCAGGCTGCCTTTCATCAGCGCTTCGGCCTTGCCTTCGCGAACAAGCTCGACCGCCTTCGCCGCCGAATCGTGACTGTGCGCCAATTCAACGAGCGGAAACCGTGATATGTCGGCCTTGGCAAGCCCGGCCGCGTCGCGAATGCGCGCTGGCGGGCCCACCAGGATGGGATCGATCAGCCCAAGCTGCGCCGCCTCGACAGCGCCCTCGATCGAGATCTGGTCGCAGGGATGAACGACTGCGGTCTTTACCGGCGGCAGTCGCTGCGCCGCTTGCACGAGCCGGTCGTAGCGTTCGCGTCCGCCCGAGTCGATGCTCATAGTGGCTACTCCGCAGCCGTCTGGCGCCGCGGCGGGTCGGCAATTTCAACGGGTAGGTCGAGCAGCTTTTCTACGTATGCCAACCGCCTGTGGGCTTCGGGCGACAATGCGCCGCGCGCCTCCAGGACGCGATGGAGTAATGCTAACGCCTGCTCGCATTTCCGACGATCGCCTTTCATTAGTTTCGGCAATGCCGTGATCGCCCGCTCTCCATCCTGCAGAACGATCAGATACTGGTCTTTCACAATCTCTTTAAACCGCTCGAGGCCGATGCGCTCGGCCGGCGGCAGCTCGGCGCCGATCTGCTTCATCGCGGCAAGCCCGCGCTCATCGACCTTGCCTTCCGGCAGACGGATGTAGATCAGCGCCCGTAGGACCGCTTCGGGCAGGCCGCCTTTATCGATGCATTCTTCGAGATGAGCGGCGGCTTGGGTGACGGCGGCCTCGCGCGCCACATCACGCGCAATGCGGCGGTTGACTGAGGTTCCGTCGGCGCGCAATCCCACCATCGCCTGCAGGATCGGAGAACCGTAGGTATTAAAGAAAAACGCCTCCGTCGCCGCGTCGCGCGCCTCTCCCCAGAGCTTCAGCCCGTCGCCGATCATTTCCGAAATCGTATGCTGCCACGCCAGGAAGGGATTGTCCGGGTTCACCGGGCGGCGGTTTTCGCGCACCGTCTCAGCCCAACTGGCGACCGGCCGCATTAATGGGTTTTGGTCAGCAAAAAGCTCGAAACGGAGGCGATTCGGGTGGGCGTGCCGCATCGTTTCGGCGCCGCTCTCGGTTACGGTCGCACGCACTGCCGGCCGCATCAGCGTGCTGTAGACGCCCTGAGTGACTTCGGAAACTCTGGCGGCGGTCGCAAATGCAAGGTCGTCCTCGGAGCTGTTGCCGCCCAGCGCGCGGATATCGTCGAGCCTGCGGGTTTCCAGGGTGAACAGGTAGTCGCCCTGTACCAAATCCGGGTTTTCGACATTTCCATCGATGCCGGTAATCACCGCCTCGTATAAACCAGGCGGCATCAAATCGATCATGTCCATCGACGTGCGCGAATTCCTCGTGCTCCTTGGTTGCTACTTTGCCGGAGACAAAGATTCCGAGGTGGCCAACGCTGTGGTGCAAGCAATAGACGATCGTTTGGCCGGCCGCGACGATTTCGTCCTCATGGTTATAGAGATCGAGAATCCAGTCCAATGCCTGCTGTGGCGGCGTAATATCGTCGCCCCACGAGCAGAATACGATGATCGGCGATTTGATGTTGCGCAGGTCGATCCGCAATCCGCTGGAGCTGCGCAGCTCGCCGGAAGCGAGCTTGTTACCAACGAACAATTGATCGGCAATCGACTGCATTTCCCCGGCATTGAGCAATACCGGACTGCCCCACCATTTCTCGAATTCGAGAAAGCGCGGCGGTTCGGTATCGATCTTCGAATAAACGTTATAGATCTTCTTCCAATAGGTGTTGTCGGGGTGCATCAACTCGAAGTTGGCGACAAGATTGGCGCCATCGAATATTCCGTTACCGAGGTCACCGGCAAGCGAGGTCAGCCACGTGCCGCCCAGCAAGCCGCCAAGATAGCGCATCGGATTTTTGCCGTGCACGCCGGCCCAATAAGATAATGGCGAACCTGCGAGCATGATCGGTCCGACATGGTCCGGATGGATCGCGCTCATCATCATGATTTGCCAACCGGCCTGGCAGTTGCCGATCAGGCACGGCTTACCTTGGGCGTTCGGGTGCCGCTTAACAACCTCCTCGACAAATAGCGCTTCTGCTTCGCACACATCCGCGATCGTCTGACCGGGCATCGGTTCGGGCAAAAATCCGACAAAATAGCAAGGATGCCCGGCTGCGAGCGCCACTCCGATTTCACTGTCGTGCTTCATACCGCCAATACCCGGGCCATGCCCGGCGCGCGGGTCAAAGACGATAAACGGCCGTTTGTTTTGGTCGATTACGGTGCCTGATGGCGGGATGATCCGCACCAACCCGTAATTCACCGGGCGCGGCAGTGTCCTGCCATCGAGAACCAGTTCGGCTTCAAAACTCAGAACGTTGGGGACCTTGCGGGCGTTGTGCTCGAGACAGTTATTGCCGCGCTGCCGCAATACATCCAGGAACAGAATAGAGCGCTGCCAGGCGTCGACCCAGTAGTCAACCAAATCGCTGGCTTCGGGTATCGGCCACAACGGTGATGGATATGCGGTCTTCTCGGGCACTTTCGGTTCTGAATTACCTTGCATGACAGCCTCGTAGCTAAGGGAAACGGATAGCTGTGTTTTTAAGCTGTTTACAGTTTTGTGAATGCGCTGCCCCGTGACATCTTGAAAGGCTACCGGGGGTAACGAGCTTGGTCTTTGATCTACATCAAAGCAAAGGTCGCCGGCCAGCGAACGTGTGCACCGCACAAAAGCGATAGAGCGACACCGAGTTCAAGCCAATTCGGTAGCCGCTCGGAACCCCTGACGGGACAACCGAAGCCAAGATAGCCGGGATTATTCCGCGCGGAAAATTTGCAAATTGGGCGCCGCCGGCCGTTGGTGTCTAAGAACCGAACACGTCCTGGTTCTCCCGGATCCGGTGGGCAATGGCGGATCCGCGACGCCGATCTATCAGGCGGCGCCTGACCGAGACTCCATTCAGTCGGCGGCGAACTGGCGCTCGTGCATTTCGATCTGTTCGGCGTAGTTTTGGCGGTAGCGTTGATAGACCTGTTCGTGGAGGGCTAGCGCAGCGGAGTCGAACTCGGCCTGTGGCGCGGGCAACAGGTCGAAATGACCGCCGCGATCTTGTCCGCGGACCAGCATCGCGAACAGCCGATGCGAGCCTGTTGTGCGCACCTGCGCCGGGATATAGCTGATGCCGAGCCCGATGCGCCGATGCGCGGCGCGGTTGGGCGCCGAGCGATGACGGGCGAGCGTGTGGTGTAATGAGAATTCGCCGGCCTGGAGGTCCATTGCGACGGTGTGATCCTCGTCGAACGGCTCGACAATCGCCTGTCCGCCGCCATTGATGCTGTGTTCGAGGCCGAGCGCGGCATGATGCAGCTGGCGCGGCTTGCCTTGGGACGAAACAACCTCCATGCACCCGGCCTCGGTGCCTGCCTCGCTCAGCGCTATCCAGGCAGTGACATGCTCGTGCGGGTCGAGCCCGAAATAGGCCGCGTCCTGATGCCAGGCGGCAAAGGTCGGCGACTGCGCCTCCTTGATGAAGAATGTGCTGGTGTAGACGAGAATGTCGGGGCCGATGACGCTTTCGACCGCGTCGAGGATGCGCGGATGGCGCACCAGCGCCGCGACCCACGGCAAAAACACATAGCCCGCTGAACGCCATTTCTTGTCGGCCTCGGTGAGCGGCATGCCGAGCCAAGTCTCAAAGCGGTCGAGACCGGCGTCGCACGCCCGCAATTCGTCGTCCGACAATGCGGGCAACGGGAACAAGTAGCCATCCCAGCGATATCGTTCTACCTGCTCCGCATCCAGCATCAAACGGCGCTCCTTGATTTCGCGCTAACGTCCGGCGATCAGTGCGCATGCCGATCGCCCCGGTCAAGACCCGCCCGGCCCCCCGACGATGAAATATTGAGATGAAAACGCTGCGCAGAGCCGCGCCGCGCGGCGACATGCCGGCGATAGGCACACCCGTCGCGTCGTCGCGTTCGGGCAGTTCGGCGTGGCTGCTGCTGGCCGGCGCCTTTGCCGCGTTCACGGTCAGCGCCGGGCTGATGCATTCCTACGCGGTGTTTCTGGTCGCATTCATCCAGGCATTCGCCTGGAGCCGCGCCGAGACCTCGATCGCCTATTCGGTCTCACAACTCGTCGCCGGCGCCAGCTCGCCCTTGGTCGGCGCCATGGTCGATCGCCTCGGGCCATTGCGGCTGTTGCTGATCGGCAGCGTTCTCTTGATCGCCGGGCTGATTGGCTGCGCTCACGTAATGTCGCTGTGGCAGATCATCCTGCTCTATGGCGTCGTCATGACGTTTGGCGCCAACTGCCTCGGACTTGTCGTGTTTGTGCCGATCCTGTCGCGGCGCTTTGTGCGGCGGCGCGGGATGGCGATCTCGGTGGTGCAGTCGGCCAATGGCTTTGCCCGCGCCGTATCGGCGCCTGTTGTGCAGCTGTTGATCTCATCCTTTGGCTGGCGCGAGACGTTTTTGCTCCAGGCCGGTTTTATGGGCGTGATGGTCGTGCCGTTGGCGGCAATGTTTCGCCGCGGCCAGCACGCCCCGCCGCGCCGCCCGAGCCCGCCTGGCGCGCTGCCAGCCGCCGGCAACGAGCCGATGATGCCGCCTTCACCCGGCTGGACTCTGAGCGAGGCCGTGCGCACACCGCATTTCTGGCTGTTGTTTGCGGTCTATCTTTTCACCGGGCTCGGCAGTTTTCTGGTGTCATTGCACCAGCTGGCTTTCGCCGTCGACCGCGGCTTTGACAAGCTCTATGCCGCCTGGGTGCTGGGCATGGGGAGCCTTCTCGCCATCGCCGGCACGATCGCCACCGGATCGCTGTCCGACTATATCGGTCGCGAGAGGGCAGCGATTCTCGCCTACGGCGTGTCGATCCTCGGGGTCGTCTGCGCGCTGTTTATAACCAACGCGCATCAGGGCTGGCTGCTGTGGCTGTTCGCCTGCTTTTTCGGGTTGACTTGGGGTGCGCGCGGGCCGGCGATCACCGCCAAGACCGCCGATCTGTTTCCCGGTCGCCAGCTCGGCACTATCCTGGGGGTGATTGCGATCGGATCAGGGATCGGCTCGGCTGTCGGGTCCTGGGCAGCGGGCTGGATCTTCGATTTGTCCGGCAGTTACGAGCTCGCCTTTATTTTGTCGATCATCTCCTACGCTTGCGGCTGCATCGCCTTCTGGGCATTGCGTCGCCCACCCGCGCGGCGAGCCGTTCAGGGGGCGTTCGATCAGGCTATACCGCCATAGCGAGAGCGTCCTCAGCCCGCGGCTATTCCGGAGGGTGAGTTTGACCGAATGACCAAGGCGGCCTAGATTGACGCGCCAAAATACGATGCTTCGGGGGAGCCATGGAGCTCGGATTGCGCGGGAAAAAAGCGCTGGTTACCGGGGCCTCGAAAGGGATCGGACGGGCCTGCGCCGAAGCTTTGGCCGAGGAAGGCTGCGATGTCGTGCTGGTATCGCGCACCGCCGCCGATCTCGAAATGGCGCGGGCGGCGATCATCGCCAAGCATAATGTCGCGGTGCGGATCTTTCCGCTCGATCTGTCGGACAGCCGTAACGTCGATACGCTTGCCGCCGAATGTGCGGACACCGAGATCCTGGTCAACAACGCTGGGGCTATCCCCGGCGGCAATATCGACACGATCGACGAAGCGCGCTGGCGCGAGGCCTGGGATCTCAAAGTCTTCGGCTATATCAACATGACCCGTCGATTTTATGGCCTGATGCGCGAACGCAAGAACGGAGTGATCATCAATATACTCGGCGCCGCCGGCCAGAACCCTGATTTCGACTATATCGCGGGCTCCTCGGGCAACGCATCGTTGATGGCGTTCACTCTGGCGATGGGCGGAACCTCACCGCGCGACGGGATCCGGGTCGTCGGCATCAACCCGGGGCCGGTACTGACCGAGCGACTGATCACCCTGACGCGGCAGCGCGCGCAACTCAGGCTCGGCGATCCCGAACGCTGGCAGGAGCTGATGCAAGGCCACGCCTTTGGGCGTGCCGCCAAACCCGAAGAGATCGCCTGGATGGCGGCGTTCCTCGCCTCCGACAAATCCGGCTACACCACCGGCTCGATCATCACGATCGACGGTGGCGGGTCGAGCCGCCGCTCGTCGCTGTAGGCGAAGTCGATTTGTAGGGCCTCCGATGGGCGGCACATTACAGCGGATCGTCCCGAGCTCCTCACGTCCTGATGGTCGGAGGGTGGCATGAAGTCGGCTGACGCCCTAGATTTGATTACGATGCTCCCAGTTCTTGTCGCCGAACGCCCGCAGAGCGATGTCGGCAAACCGTTTGCGATCTCGTCCGAATTCCAGCCGGCCGGCGACCAGCCGCAGGCGATCATCGAGTTGAGCGAGGGGATTGCTCGGGGCGAGCGCGAGCAGGTGCTGCTCGGCGTCACCGGCTCGGGCAAGACCTTTACGATGGCGCATGTCATCGCCAATACCGGTCGGCCGGCGATCATCTTGGCGCCCAACAAGACGCTCGCAGCGCAGCTCTACGGCGAGATGAAGAGCTTTTTTCCGGACAACGCAGTCGAATATTTTGTCTCGTATTACGATTATTACCAGCCGGAAGCATATGTCCCACGTACCGACACTTATGTCGAAAAAGAATCGTCGCTAAACGAAGAAATCGACCGGATGCGCCATTCGGCGACGCGCGCGATCCTCGAACGCCGCGATGTCGTCGTTGTCGCGAGCGTATCGTGCATCTACGGCATCGGTTCGGTCGAGACCTATTCGCAGATGACGCTGTCGCTCGCCAAGGGCGACCGGATCAACCGCACCCGGTTGCTGGCACAGTTCGTCGAATTGCAATATCGCCGAAACGACCACAATTTTGTGCGCGGCGCCTTTCGAGTGCGCGGCGACACGATCGAAATCTTCCCGGCGCATTACGAGGATCGCGCCTGGCGTCTGTCTTTATTTGGCGACGAGATCGAGGCGATCCACGAGATCGATCCGCTGACCGGCGAAAAGACCGCGGCGTTGCAATCGGTCAAAGTCTATGCCAACAGCCACTATGTGACGCCGCGCCCGACCTTGTTGCAGGCGATCGAGCAGATCAAGCGCGACCTCAAGATCCGGTTGGACCAATTATTCGCCGACGGCAAATTGCTCGAGGCGCAACGGCTCGAACAGCGCACAAACTACGATCTCGAAATGATCGAGGCGACCGGCAGCTGCGCCGGCATCGAGAATTATTCACGCTATCTGACGGGACGCCGGCCGGGCGAGCCGCCGCCGACCTTTTTCGAATACATGCCGCGCGACGCGCTGGTGTTTGTCGACGAGAGCCACGTCACGGTGCCGCAATTGGGCGGCATGTTCCGCGGCGACTGGATGCGCAAATCGACGCTCGCCGAATACGGCTTTCGGCTGCCCTCCTGCACCGACAACCGCCCGCTCAAATTCGAAGAATGGGACGCGATGCGCGGCCAGACGGTGTTTGTCTCGGCGACACCGGGGCCGTGGGAGATGGATCGCACCGGCGGCGTCTTTGTCGAGCAGATCGTGCGCCCGACCGGGCTCGTCGACCCGCCTTGCATCATCCGGCCGGTCGAGACCCAGGTCGACGATTTGATGGCAGAGTGTCGCGAAGAGGCCGCCAAGGGCCACCGCGTTATGGTCACGACCTTGACCAAGAAAATGGCCGAGGCACTGACCGAGTACCTGCACGAGGCCGGGCTGCGGGTGCGCTACATGCACTCGGATGTCGACACTTTGGAGCGCATCGAGATCATCCGCGACCTGCGGCTCGGCGTGTTCGATGTGCTGATCGGCATCAATCTTCTGCGCGAGGGGCTCGACATCCCTGAATGCGCGCTGATGGCGGTGCTCGACGCCGACAAGGAGGGCTATCTGCGTTCGCGCACCTCTCTGATTCAGACGATCGGGCGGGCGGCGCGGCACATCGACGGCCGCGCAATTCTGTATGCCGACCGCATGACCGACAGCCTGAAAGCGGCGATCGACGAGACCAACCGCCGGCGCGAGAAACAACAGGCCTACAACACCGCGCACGGCATCACGCCGGAGAGCGTGCGCCGCGGTATCGCCGATATTCTGCAGAGCGTGTACGAGCGCGACCACGTGACCTACGGCTTGTCGGAAGGCGAGGCGGCGCACTACCAGGGGGCCAGTCTCCAGGCGGTGATCGCAGATCTCGAAAAGCGGATGCGTGATGCCGCCGCCGATCTCGAATTCGAGGAGGCGGCCCGGTTGCGCGATGAAATCCGCCGCCTTGAACAGGCCGATCTCGGTCTGCCGGTCGCAGCGAATGGGAATGGCGCCGGCAACGGTTCCGCGCGTCGCGGTGAGGGGACGCGAGGCCGCTCGACCGGGGGACGCGCCGGCGTGTCGGCACGCGATGTGGCGCGCGCCAAAATGCGCGCCCGCAAGGAACGCCGTGCCGGCCGACGCTGATTTCGGCGGCGCCGATCTCAACCCAGAAGAAGAGCTGACCGGGGCGTCGCCGGCATTGCCAATGCCGCGCGCGGCGCTGGTCACCGGCGGCGGGCGGCGCATCGGACGGGCATTGGCCATGGCTTTGGCCGAAGACGGTTTTGCCGTTGCCATACATTACCATCGCTCAGGCAACGACGCCGAAGGGGTCGCGGAGGCGATCCGCGCCAAGGGCGGGACTGCGCTGGCGGTTGCGGCTGATCTCGCGGATGAAGAGGCGGTGAGCGGCTTGCTGGCGCAGACCGAGCGCGAACTTGGCCCGGTCGGCTGTCTGGTCAACAACGCCGGCGTCTTTGAGAACGATACCGTCGAAACGGTGAGTCGCGAGAGCTGGGATCTGCACTTGGCGGTTAACCTGCGCGCGCCGTTCGTGCTGATGCAGCAGATGGCGGCGCGGCTGCCGGCCGATGCCGGTGGGGTGATCGTCAATATCCTCGACGAACGAGTGTGGTCGCTGACCCCGTATTTTGTCTCGTATACGCTGTCCAAAGCCGGTCTGTGGACTTTGACGCAGACGATGGCGCTAGCGCTGGCGCCGCGTATTCGCGTAAATGGCATAGGGCCGGGGCCAACCTTGCCCAGTCCGCGCCAGACCGCGGAGCAGTTTCTGCATCAATGTTCGCTTATGCCTTTGCGACGCGGCACGAGCCCTCGGGAGGTCACCGCCGCGTTGCGTTTTATTATATCGGCGCCAGCGCTGACCGGGCAAATGATTGCTCTCGACGGCGGCCAACATCTTGGTTGGGCGCAGCCGCAAAGGATACCGTCAACCGAATAGGATTCGCGTCAAGCGAGAAATGAGACAATCGTTTAACTTTTGTAACTGCCTCAGAAACGGAATAGTTGCCTCCTATGTGGGGTCAGTGGTTGTGAATTGTTCACAGCAAGTGTGACCTATCAGAGACAGCGGTTTAGTTAACGACTGCGCGATCCGATGTGTTGGGGCACAGCCATGTCCGCAAAATCCCGTCAAAAAAAACAAAAGCTTAGACAAATTGCCTAAAATTCAGGCAAACACGAGCAATGCAACTGAAAGCCGATTTTTCGGCTTTATCGAGCCGGGTTTTCAACAAGGTTATCCACAGCTTCCGTGGATATCGATGCAATGATTTGAAATATCGTGAGTTCACAACCAGTTGACGAGGGAATGACGGAAGTCGTCTCGCAGCCGGCCCCGCAACAGCGCTCGACACGCCGACGCCGACCGCTGCCGATGGATCCGCGGCGCGCACCGGAAGGGGTGAGCACCGACGCCCACGACTCCGTCGCGCCGGATGTGCCGGCATCCGATGTCGAGACCAAACCCGACGCGAGCTCTGAAATTGGCTTCGCGGACGGAGCGAGCGGGATCGCGCGCGGGGTCGCGGCTATTCGCGCCGCGCTCAGAACGATGCCGGCGACGCCGGGCGTCTATCGCATGCTCGATCGCAAGGGCGACGCAATGTACGTCGGCAAGGCACGAAACCTGCGGGCCCGGGTGCAGAACTACGCGCACGTTGCGACCTTGTCGAACCGGCTGCGGCGGATGGTAGCCGAGACGACGGCGATGGAGATCGTCTCGACCCATACCGAGGCGGAAGCGCTGCTGCTCGAATGCAATTTGATCAAGCGGCTGATGCCGCGCTTCAATGTTCTGCTGCGCGACGACAAATCATTCCCGTTGATCCATCTGACCGCGGATCACGCGTTTCCGCAGCTGACCAAGTTTCGCGGCGCGCAAAACAAAGGCGGCGATTATTTCGGGCCGTTCGCCTCGGCGGGGGCCGTCAACCGCACCCTGATCACGTTGCAGAAAGCATTCCTGTTGCGTTCGTGCAGCAACAGCATCTTCGCCAATCGCACCCGCCCGTGTCTGCTGCACCAGATCAAACGGTGCAGCGCGCCCTGTGTCGGAAGGATCAGCCCGGGGCGCTACGCCGAATTGATCGAAGAGGCCAGGGCGTTTCTGAGTGGCGGCAGTGACGCGGTGCAGCAGCGCCTCGCGGTGGAAATGCAGGAAGCGGCGGCGGCGCTCGACTTTGAGGCCGCGGGGCTGATCCGTGATCGGATCCGGGCTTTGACCTTGGTCCAGGGACATCAGGACATCCACGTCCCCGGCGTCATCGATGCCGATGTGATCGCCGCCCACCAGGCCGGGGGGCAGACCTGCGTCCAAGTGTTCTTTTTCCGAGGCGGCCAGAATTGGGGCAACCGTGCCTATTTCCCGAGCCACGACCGCCAGCTCGCGGCCGAGGAAGTGCTGGGCTCGTTTGTCGGTCAATTCTATGACAACCGACCAAAGCCGCCATTGGTGCTGCTGAGTCACCGGCTTCCGGAACATCAGCTGGTGGAGGAAGCCCTGTCGCTCGGTGGCGGACGGGTGACTCTGGCGGTGCCGCAGCGCGGCGACAAACGCAAGCTGGTGGACCGGGTGTTGGCCGCCGCCCGCGAGGGGCTTGGTCGCCGCCTCGCCGAAAGCGCCTCGCAGCGCCGCTTGCTCGATGGGGTTGCTGCAGCTCTCGGTCTCGACGCCGCGCCCAACCGCATAGAGGTTTACGATAACAGCCACATTCAGGGAACAAACGCGGTCGGCGCGATGATCGTCGCCGGTCCGGAGGGGCTGATAAAGGGAGCCTACCGCAAGTTCAACATCCGTGGTGCGGCCCTCACCCACCCGATCCTTCGGGCCGGGCCCCCCCTCTCCCCCAGTGCGGGGGAAGGTGCTGAGCTTAGCGAAGCGGGTGAGGCGGACGGTGTGGCGGCCGGCGGTGACGACTATGCGATGATGCGTGAGGTGCTGCTGCGCCGCTTTAGTCGAGCGCTCAAGGAAGACCCGGAGCGTGAGCAGGGCGGCTGGCCCGATCTTGTGCTGATCGACGGCGGACGGGGCCAGCTCAGTATCGCGCAAGGCGTGCTTGACGAACTCGGCATTGCCGATGTCGCGATCGTCGGCATCGCCAAGGGGCCGGACCGCAATGCCGGCCGGGAGCGCTTTTTCGTGCCGGGCCGCGCGCCATTCTCGCTCGATCCGCGCGATCCGGTTCTGTATTTCCTACAGCGGCTGCGCGACGAGGCTCACCGCTTTGCGATTGGCACCCACCGAGCGCGGCGAGCGAAGGCGATCGGCCGATCGCCGCTCGACGAAATCGCCGGCATCGGGTCGCGCCGGAAGCGGGCGCTGTTGCTTCATTTCGGCTCCGCCCGCGCTGTCGCCCGCGCCGGGCTCGGCGAACTCGAACGCGTCGGCGGCATCAGCAAAACCGTAGCAAAAAAGATTTATGATCATTTTCACGCCGATGGCTAAGATGCGTCGTTAGCCCTAGCGATTGTCCAATAATCGGGGATGGCGCGTGCCGTTGACCAGCTTGCCTAATCTGCTCACGCTATCGCGCATTCTGGTGATCCCGGTGGTAGTCGCGAGCTTTTACGTGCATGGCGAGTACGCGCGCTGGTTTGCCTGTGCGTTGTTTTCTGCTGCGGGTGTCACCGATTGGCTCGACGGACACATGGCCCGCAGGTGGCAGCAACAATCCGAACTCGGCCGGTTCCTTGATCCGATCGCCGACAAGCTGCTGGTCGCCGCTACGCTGTTTATGCTGACGACATTCGGCCGGCTGTCCGCCGGGGCGGTATTTCCCGCATTGGTGATCCTGTGCCGCGAAATTCTGGTCTCCGGTTTGCGCGAATATCTCGCCGGCTTGCGCGTCGGCATGCCGGTCTCGCGGCTTGCCAAGTGGAAAACCACGATCCAGATGGTGGCGATCGGCTTCCTGCTCGTTGGCGACGCTGGGCCGAGCATTATTCCGGTTGCCGGGATCGGCGAGACGTTGTTGTGGATTGCCGCGCTGCTGACCTTGGTGACCGGCTATGATTATCTTCGGGCAGGGTTGCCGCATATCACGCGACCGCCCCGAGCGGGTGCAATTGCTCGCGGCAAATCCGGTCGTCCGGCTTAGCGGCATTGCCGCTGCGGTGGCGAATTCCCAAGTGAGCGCCTAGGACGAACAGCGTGCGCGTTTTTGGGCTTGCCGGGTGGAGCGGCAGCGGTAAGACGACGCTGATGACAGCGTTGATCCCTGAATTCGTCGCGCGCGGCATTACCGTCTCGACCATTAAACACGCGCATCATGGCTTTGACGTCGATCAGCCCGGCAAGGATTCCTGGCGCCACCGTCAGGCCGGCGCCCGCGAAGTCATGGTCGTATCGGATCAGCGTTGGGCGTTGATGCACGAACTGCGCGAGGAGCCCGAGCCTAATCTTGACAATCTGCTGCCGCGGATTACTCCGGTCGATCTGTTGCTGGTTGAAGGGTTTAAGCGGCATGCGCATCCAAAAATTGAGGTTCACCGTCCCTCGATTGGCAAGCCGCCGCTGCATTCCGACGATCCCTTTGTTGTAGCCGTCGCGTCCGACGTTGATCTGCCTGGGCTGCCATTGCCGTTGCTGCCGCTTGGAGACCCAGCGGTGATAGCCGATTTTATTCTGTGCTATGACGGGTGTGCGCGATGGCACAACTGAGCGATGACTGCTTCGCCTTTGGTGGCGCGCTGTTGCGCGTGGACGAGGCGCTGTGCCGCATTGATGAACGCGTCGTCCCGGTCGTCAGTGCCGAGACCATGTCGCTGCGTGCTGCTGTCGGTCGCGTTTTGGCCGACGATCTGGTCGCGGGAATGAATTTGCCGCCGCACGCCAATAGCGCCGTCGATGGCTACGCGGTCAGGCATACCGATCTGTCTGAAGACCGCGAGACCGAATTGCCGGTTAGCGGCCGGGCGGCGGCCGGCCATCCGCTTGGTCGCGCGATCCGGCCCGGCGAGGCGGTGCGCATCTTTACCGGCGCACCAATGCCGGACGACGCCGACACCGTGATGATGCAAGAGGATTGCGTCGCGGTCGATGGTAGGGTGCGGCTCAAACCGGGAATTCGGAAGGGAGCCAATTGCCGCCAAGCCGGCGAAGATGTGGCGCTCGGTGAGACGGCGCTGGCCTCCGGCGTACGGCTAAGTCCGGCGGAGATCGGTCTAGCGGCGGCGCTTGGACATCGCGAGTTGCGTGTATACCGGCCGTTGCGGGTTGCATTGTTGTCGACCGGCGACGAAGTGCGCGAACCCGGGACCGAACTGCCTCCCGGCGCCATCTATGACGCGAACCGTTTCATGCTGGCGGGCTTGTTGGAACGGTTCGGTTGCGCGGTCACCGATTTCGGCATCGTTCCCGACCGTGAAGGCGCGCTCGTCGACACGCTAAGCTCGGCCTGCACCGGTCACGATCTGATCGTGACCTCGGGCGGTGTTTCGACCGGCGATGAGGATCATGTCAAAGCAGCGGTCGAGCGCCTCGGTGCCTTGCATTTTTGGCGGCTGGCGATCAAACCGGGACGGCCGGTAGCGCTCGGCCAGATTACCGGCGTGCCGGTCATCGGGTTGCCGGGAAATCCGGTCGCCGTCGTAGTGACTTTTGCGGTTCTCGCGCGATCTTTAATTTTAAAGCTCGCTGGTGCAGTGGCGCCGCCGCCGCGGGTGTTTCCGGTCCGCGCCGACTTCGGCTATCGCAAAAAGCCGGGTCGGCGAGAATATTTGCGCGTGCGGCTCGAGCGCGAAGATGGTGCGTTAATAGCCGTCAAATATTCGCGCGACGGCGCCGGCATCCTGTCGTCGATCGTCCATTCGGAAGGCCTGGTCGTGCTCGACGAGACCACCGGTGATCTACAAGCCGGCTCGATGGTCGATTTTTTGCCGTTTTCCGAGGTCCTCCGGTGAAGATCCTCTATTTCGCCTGGCTGCGAGCGCGCATTGGTTGCGCCGAGGAAGAGTTGGCGTTGCCATCGGAAATTCGTGACGTGGCGGGCTTGCTTGCTTGGCTGCAGACGCGGGGCCCGCGCTACGCCGAGGCTCTGCGCGATTTGTCGGTCGTGCGCGTTGCGGTCAACCAAGATTACGTCAGCAGCGAACATCCGCTGCACGAGGGTGACGAGGTCGCAATCTTTCCGCCTGTCACCGGAGGCTGAGACGATGATCCGAGTGCAGCGTGAGGATTTCGACATCGGCGTCGAGCTTCAGCGGCTCGCGGACGGCAATCACCGCATCGGCGGCATCGCGAGCTTTATCGGGTTGGTGCGGGACATGGGCGGCGGCGACCGGGTGTCGGCGCTGAGCCTCGAACATTATCCGGGCATGACCGAAAGGAAGCTCGCCGAGATCGAGCTCGAAGCGCATCGTCGCTGGCCGCTCGACGCGTCGCTAATTATCCACCGCTATGGCCGGCTCGAACCGGGTGACCGTATCGTGCTCGTCGCGACGGCCTCGCCGCATCGCGAAGCAGCGCTGGCCGCCTGCCACTTTCTGATCGACTGGCTCAAAACCGACGCGCCATTTTGGAAGAGCGAAGAAACCCCCGAGGGCGAGCGCTGGGTCGAAACCCGCAAGGAAGACAACGCCGCTAAAGAGAGCTGGGGCAGGGATCACAGCGCCAAGTGACGCCAGCAAATATCTCTTTTTTTTCCGCAGCGCGACAGACGGCATGATTGGTGGTGAATCTTCTTCACTATTCGGAAGGCACCCGCGGGCGGGCGAATGGGTACGAGAATACACCCGCTCTTCTACGTGCTTCCCGGTAACGTGTCAGCCTGTCGGGACGTCGACCAACTCAAGCCGCTGTTCGATGCGTCCGACACGGCGGTCGAGATTGTCAAGCCGCACCGATAGCCCGGCGTAATCGCCGTGTATCGCGGCAACTTCGCGTTCCAATCGACCGAGCCGAACTATTATTTCGTCGAGTTTCTCGCGCTGAGCTGCTTGCTCAGACCGGATTGCCCGAAGCATGTTCAGGATAAGGTCGGCTCGCTCGTCGCTCACAATTTTCCTCGCGAGGACCGCGTCTCCTGCAACCTCATAGAGCATCCAGGGAATTTATCAAGCGGCGGTCGCCGCGACTTTCTTACCAACGGTGCGGTCATAGTCTTCCCACATCAGGCGGCAGATCGTGCCCGGCGTGAAGCGATAATGGCCGCGCTCGCCGATGATTTCGCCGACCGGCGTCACCTCGGCTGCCGAGCCGGTCAAGAATACTTCGTCGGCCTCGGCCAGCTCTTCCGGCATGATCGCCCGCTCAACGACTTTGATGCCGCGCTTTTTGGCAAGCGCGATCACGGTCTGGCGGGTGATGCCGTTGAGGAAGCAGTCCGGTGTCGGGGTGTGTAATTCGCTGTTGATCGCGAGGAAGATGTTGGCGCCGGTGCCCTCGGCGAGCTGGCCGCGCCAGTCGAGCATCAGCGCGTCGTCGCAGCCCGCGGCCTCGGCGTCATGCTTCGACATCGTGCAGATCATGTAGAGTCCGACCGCCTTGGCCTGGGTCGGGGCGGTATGCGGCGCCGGGCGCGCCCACGGCGCCCATTTCATGCGGATGCCCTTGGCCCGGGCTTCGGGCGAGAAATAGGCCGGCCAGTCCCAGGCAGCGATCGCGAGGTGGATTTTGGTGGCCTGGGCTGACACCCCCATCTGCTCGGCACCGCGCCAGGCGATCGGCCTGACATAACCGTCGACGATCTTGTTCGAGGTCATGACTTGCTGCGTCGCCTCAGCCAACTCGTCCATATTAGCTGGAACCTCGAAACCGAGAATTCTGGCCGAGTTGATCAGGCGATGATTATGATCGTCGAGACGAAAGACCGTGCCATTGTAGACGCGCTCGCCTTCGAAGACGCAGCTTGCATAATGCAGCCCGTGGCTCAACACGTGCAAGCGGGCGTCGCGCCACGGGATCAGCTTGCCGTCGTACCAGATGAAGCCGTCGCGATCATCAAACGGGACCATGGACATCAGCGTTTCCTCGCACCCGATGGATCAAGGGCCGGCCCGATCGGGACAAAGCCGGCCGACTGGCCTAGAACTTTATATTCCAGAGGACGCTCGGACGGTAAGCAAGGTTGCGAGATAAGTCAATATGGCTGACATAAAATTGCGGCCCGAGCCATTTTTTGCCGGCGAGGACGAGGTCAGGGAAGGGATCGAACTGCTGTTTTTCGCCTATCGCGACTTTATCGCTGAGCCCGATGCCATTCTGGCCCGCTACGGATTTGGGCGGGCGCATCATCGCGTAATCCACTTTGTCGGGCGCCACCCGCACATGACTGTCAGCGAGCTGTTGGATATCCTGCACATCACGAAACAGAGCCTGAGCCGGGTGCTGAGCGAATTGGTAGACCAGGGATTTATCACTCAGCGCCCGGGTTCCCGCGATCGGCGCCAGCGTCTGCTCGAACTGACGTCGGAAGGACGCCGACTCGAGCGCGAAGTTTCGGCGCCGCAGCGCGCGCGCATCACAGAAGCCTATCGACAAGCCGGCGCTGTTGCGGTCGACGGCTTTCGCAGGGTGGTGATGGCGATAATCGCGGATCCCGGCGATCGCCGCCGCTTCGACGACGCCCCGACCGGAAAGCGATGACGATGGCCAACAGATGATTCCGGCGAGATGAGCAGTCTCGAACCCCATCTTCTTGTCGTCGATGACGATGCACGTCTTCGAGAATTGCTGCGTCGGTATTTGTCGGAAAGTGGGTTCCGCATCACAACGGCTGGCGATACCGCCGAGGCGCGCCGCCAGCTCGCCAGCTTTGCCTTTGATCTTGTGGTGCTCGATGTAATGTTGCCGGGCGAGAGCGGACTCGATCTGACCCGCGATCTGCACCGCGAAAATCAGCTTCCGGTGTTGCTGCTGACCGCGATGGCAGAGCCCGAGGATCGCGTAAACGGGCTTGAACAAGGCGCCGACGATTACCTGTCAAAGCCGTTCGAGCCGCGCGAATTGGTGTTGCGCATCCGTAATCTGCTGCAGCGGCGGCCGGCAGACGACGCGATACGGCAAGAAGTCCGGTTTGGCGGCTGTCGCTTTGATCTGATCCGCGGCGAGCTGTTCCGCGGCAGTGAACCGATCCATCTGACCGCGGCGGAAACCGCCTTGCTCGCCGGTTTGGCGCAGCGGCCGGATGAGCCGGTCTCGCGTGAGGAATTGTCGCTGTCGGCGCAGTTCAGCGGTAATGTTCGCAATGTCGATGTCCAGATGACGCGATTGCGCCGCAAGATCGAGCGCGATCCGCGTTTTCCGCGTTATCTGCAAACCGTGCGCGGCACCGGTTATGTCCTCAAGCCGGATTGACGAACCACCGGTCACGGCGACCATAGAGCCGCCAGACGAGGCCGACGCCGAGGCATGGCGGCGGCGCGAGATCTACCCCCGCGGCTGGATCAAGCAGCTGCTGCCGCGAACAATGTTCGGCCGCTCGCTGCTGATTGTCGTGATGCCGCTGCTGCTGCTCCAGGCGATCGCCGCCTGGATCTTTTACGATCGGCACTGGGCGGCGATTTCGTGGCGGCTCTCGTCCGGCGTTATCGGCGACATCGCCCTGGTCATCGATGCCCTCGATCACGGCGGACCGGATGCCGCTGTCGTCCGACTGTTCGCACGCGCCGAAGCGCTGACAAGCATTCACTTCACCCTGACGCGAGGCGCACACCTGCCGGCCGAGACCCCGCCCAGTGGGACATTGCTCGAAAGCCAGCTGACGCAGGCGACGCAGGGAAGGATCGATCTGCCATGGCGAATCGAAGGCCTGGATGATCCAAACGGCCTCAAAGTCGCGGTGCAGCTGCATCGCGGAGTGTTGCTTGCCGAGGTGCCTTGGGGACGGCTCTACAGTTACACGACCTACATATTTGTCATGTGGATGGTTGGGTCGTCGGTCGTATTGCTGGCGATCGCCACGGTCTTTCTGCGCAATCAGGTCAAATCGCTGCGACGGCTGGCGGCAGCGGCGGACAGTTTTGGCAAGGGCCGCTATGTGCCGTTTTTCAAAGTCGAGGGCGCCCTCGAAGTCCGGCAGGCGGCAGTCGCCTTTATGACGATGCGCGACCGCATCCAGCGCCAGATCCGTCAGCGCACGCAAATGCTGGCCGGGGTGTCGCACGATCTGCGCACACCGCTCACCCGAATGAAGCTGGCATTGGAGATTCTCGGCGACGATCCGGTGGTGGACGAGCTTAAGTCAGATGTGGTCGAGATGGAGCACATGGTCCATGGCTATCTCGATTTCGCCCGGGGGGAAGGGAGTGAGACGCCGGTCGAGACCGATCTGACCTTGCTATTGGAGGATGTCGCGGCGGCAATGCGTCGTGAGGGAGCCGAGGTCTCGGTTGATGTGCCGCCGGAGTATTTGACCTCGATCAAGCCAAACGCGCTAAGGCGAGGTCTTTTCAATCTCGTCGGCAACGCCCGCCGCTATGGCAGCCACGTTTGGCTGACGGCGTCAGCGCATGACGACGGGATCGACATTCTTGTCGACGATGATGGTCCCGGGATCGCGCCAATAGACCGCGACCGCGTCTTCCGGCCGTTCGTGCAACTCGATCCTTCGCGCAATCCGGCGACAGGCGGGGTCGGGCTGGGGCTGACGATCGCGCGCGATGTCGCTCGCGGCCATGGCGGCGATGTGTGGCTGGAAACCTCCCCCTACGGCGGTCTGCGCGCCCGAGTCCACTTGCCAAAATAAAGAGGTCCTTCGGGCCGTTGGACAGCGAGAACACCCGGCTGCAGCCGGGCTCTTGGCGTGAGTGTCCTGCCCGGAAGTTAACTCATTGTTGATTAGCTGGGTCCCATCGGCTCTGTAAAGTCGAAAGCGAAATCGACTGGACGAAGCGGAGCCCTTCCCACGAAAAGGATTGGGCCCCCGACGGTGCTGGCCGAGTCTAGTTGCCGTGTGTTGTTCCCTCCTGAAGACTTGCTCAATCCGAATTCAAAATTAGCTGTCATTGAGCGCTTGGCTGGGAGTTTATGCCAATGCGTGGTGTTCAGAGACAAGACGGCTTAGATCAATCGGCCGCTGCAAAGCAACAGACGGAGTAGCAAGATGGCGTCGAACGAGAGCCACAGCGGTGACCACCGCGGTTCGGTCCGCGATCCGGAGCATGACGGCCGGCTCAAAGAGAATCGCGAGGCTGGGCGCACCAAGGGCACGACCCCGGGCTCGCGCGAGCGCGCTGAGGAGCATGGTCATCAGCCAGCATCGGGAAGCCACTCACGCGGTCGTGGAAGCCACGATCAAGGGCATTCCCAAAGCCACGGGCAAAGCCACAGCCGTGACGAGAGCCGCTCGGAAAGCCACGGTCAGAGCCACTCGCGGGACCAGGGGCGCGCCGGGCAGGACAACCAGGACCGCGAGGAGGAGCGGAACCTTAAAGAGCGCGAGTATCGCGACGATCAGGGCAACGTGCACCACCACACCCGGACCTATATGGAAGATCACGGAAAGGAAGATCACGGCAAGAAGTAGCGCCTGATACGAGCCGCAGCCGTGGCGCCCGGCTGGCGCATTCTGCGATGAGCGCCAGTCCATGTGCCGCGTCTCCGCCCCCGGAAGCGTCCGGACCGGAAGCCGAGCCCGATGGCGCCGTCGCGCTGTCGCTCGCGGATTGGGCCGGGCGCACCGGCGGCTATCTGATCCATCTTGCGCGCGGCGACACCAGAGCCGCCCGGATCGCGGCAGCTCTTCGGGGGCTCGCGCCGAAAATAGCGGTTCTCCATCTGCCGCCGTGGGATAGTCTGCCTTACGAGCGCGCATCACCCGCGGCCGAGGCGATGGGACGACGCATGGCGGTGCTCAACCGCTTGGTCGACCGCCGGAATCGCCACACGCCGCATAGATCTCCCCTGATTCTGCTGACCAGCCCTGAAGCCGCTTTGCAGCGTTTGCCTCCGGCGGAGGCACTCGCGGCCAGCCCCTTTCAAATGCAGGTCGGCGGCAGCATCGATTTAGCCGCGCTCGAAGATTATCTCGCGCGCACCGGCTACACGCTTGTCGACGAGGTCGAAAGCCCGGGACAGGCGGCGCTGCGCGGTGAAGTTATCGATGTCTATTCCCCGGCCGCGGATTTTCCGTCGCGGCTGTCCCACACCGAAGGCAAGATCGACGCGATCCGGTCCTATGATCCGGCATCGCAGCGGACGATCGCCGAGATGTCCGAGGTCGTGCTCGACCCTGCTTCCGAGATTCTGCTGCAACCGGGAGATTCGCGAGAAGACTCGCAAGCGGTCGGGATAGAGCAGCAGCTGCCCGGTTTCTACCCGCACCTCGAAACGATTTTTGACTACCTGCCCGAGGCCGCGCTCGCCACCGATCCCGAAACCGATGACCGGGTGGAATCATGGGCCGAGCAAATCGTCGATGCCTACCGCCATCGGCTCCTTCTCGGCCGCAGCGGCGCCGCCGAGGCGGCGATCCCGCCGGAACAGCTCTATGTCGGCAAGGACGAATGGCGGCTGTCAAAAAACTCGTGGCAGCGCCCGGATCTGCCTGCCGGTAAAGCCCAAACCGGGCCGAGTTTCGCCGAGGCGCCTGATCCCGTGGACATGGCGCGGCGCTATCTCCGCCGCCAGCATAATGCCGGAGACCGCATCGTGCTTGTCGCCCGCTCCGAGCGGCAGCTGCGAAGGCTGAGGCAAATCTCTCCGGCCGCGGTGAGCCCAGTAAAGTCCTGGGATCAGGGGCGGCAGGCCCCGGTCGCCTCACTGATCGCGCCGCTCGATGCGGGTTTTCGCTACGACGGCACGACAGTGTTATCCGCTGCCGATTTGTGGGGACCCGTCTATTTGTGGGCGTCCCAAGGTGGGAAGGCGCCGGCGTCGCGCAACCTATTGCCGGAAACCGAACTTGGCATCTGCGACATCGTAATCCATCCCGAGCATGGGCTCGGCCGCCTGGAAGGCATCGAGACCGTCGGCAGCGGGGAATTCCCGGAGGACTTCCTTCGTCTCGGCTACGCCGGTCCGACCGCGGTTCTCGCGCCGATGCACGAGATCGACAGGATCAGCCGCTACGGGTCGGCCGATGCCGAGGTCTCGCTCGATCGGCCGGATGGCGAGCGTTGGCGTCAACGCCGCGCTGAAATCGAGAGCGAACTCGCGGCCGCCGCCGAGGGGCTGATCGCACTTGCGGCAGAGCGTGGGCGGCGCACCGCGCCCGTCCTCGACCCGCCACGCCGCGCCTATGAGCGTTTCGCGAGCCGCTTCCCCTATCCCGAGACTCCCTAGCAGACCCGCGCGATTGCAGCGGTGCTGAGCGATTTGCGGTCGGGCCGGCCGATGGACCGGCTGATCTGCGGCGAGGTCGGTTTTGGCAAGACCGAAATTGCGTTGCGCGCGACCGCCGCTGCGGTGCTCTGCGGTAAACAGGTTGCGGTGATCGCGCCGACCACGGTTCTCGCGCGCCAGCATTTCGAAACCTTCGGCAAGCGCTTTGCCCCGTTCGGGATCGAGATCGTGCAGCTATCTCGACTGGTTTCGACGGCCGAGGCAAAGGCAGCCAAGCAAAAGCTGCGCGACGGCACGGCCAAGATCGCAATCGGCACTCACGCCTTGCTGTCGAAAAGCGTGCGCTTCCGCGATCTTGGCCTATTGGTGATAGATGAGGAGCAGCGCTTCGGGACCCGGCACAAGCAAGCAATGCGGCAGCTCGGCCGCGATCTGCACGTGTTGACGATGACTGCGACGCCGATCCCGCGCACCCTCGAGATCGCGCTCGTCGGCATCGCCGAGATCACGTGATCGCGACCCCTCCGGCACGGCGCCAGCCAGTGCGAACCGTGGTCCAGCCATTCGACCCCGTCAGTCTGCGTGAGGCGCTGCTGTGGGAGAATCGTCGTGGCGGGCAGAGCTTTGTCGTGACGCCGCGGATCGAAGAGATCGACGGTCTCGCGCATCGGCTCGCTGAGTTCGTCCCGGAGCTCGACATCGCCATAGCGCACGCAAAATTGCCGCCCGCTGAGCTCGACCGCATCATGGTCGAATTCGCTGATGGCGCCGGCGATGTCTTGCTGTCGACCAGCATCATTGAGAGCGGCCTCGATCTGCCCGCGGCCAATACGATGATCGTGTTCAGGCCGGACCGCCTTGGTCTGGCGCAATAGCACCAGCTGCGCGGGCGGGTGGGCCGCGGCCGGGCGCGCGCATCGTGCTATCTGCTGCTCGACCCCGAAGCGCCACCGACCCGCGCCGCCGAGAAGAGGCTGCAGATGCTGGCGGCGCTAGAACGACCCGGAGCCGGTCTCGAAATCAGCGTGCGCGATCTCGATTTGCGCGGCGCCGGCGATATTCTCGGTCCGACGCAGGCCGGGCATGTCAAGCTGATCGGGCTCGACCTCTATCAACAATTGCTCGAGCGCGCGATCGCGACAGCCCAAGGCCACACAGTCGACGAGGAGTGGCAGCCCGAGCTGCGCCTCGGTGTGCCGGCGATTATTCCGGCGGACTACATCCCCGAAGACGAGCTGCGGGTCCGCTTGTATCGGCGGATAGCCGACGCGCATACCCGGCGAGCACTCGATGGGCTTGAGGACGAGATCGAAGACCGCTTTGGTCCGCCGCCGGAGCCGACGCGCAATTTGCTCGAGCTTGCCTGGCTGCGGCGCCGCGCGCGCCGGCTTGGATTGCAGCGGATCGATGCCGGGCCCGAGGGCGTCGCGGTGACGTTTCGCGGCGACCCGCTCGACCGAACGATCGAGGGGTGGAAATGGCGCGAAGAGCGATTGGTGCGCGCCCAGTCGAGCTCGACAGCGCGTGAGCGCCTCGCCCTCGTCGAGCGAGCGATCGACGAAATCGCCTGCTGAGGCGGATCGCCCCGGGTTCTTAAGCACGCGGGCGTTCGATTCCCTTCTCGCAAGCGGCAGAGGTCATGTAGCATCATGGCGAGCACGCCTGCGAGGAGACCGCCATGTCCGACGCCTTTCCGCTGACCGAAGCCGATCCGGCCAAGCTCGGCTTTGCTTCAAAGCCGTTGCAACATCTCGACGCGCTAATCCGGCAGCACATCGAGGAGGGCCGCTATCCGGGGGCCCAGATCGCGCTCGCGCGCCACGGGCAATTGGCGTTGTTTCGCAGCTATGGCGATGCCCGGACCGAGCCAAGCCGCCAGCCGGCGACCGGCGATACGTTGTTCCTGCTGTTCAGCCAGACCAAGGTGCTGACCAGTGCGGCGGTGTGGACCTTGATCGAGGAAGGCAAGCTCTCGTTCATGGACAGGATCGCCGATCATCTTCCCGAGTTTGCCCAACGCGGCAAGGGCGAGATCACGCTGCACCAGGTGATGACGCATCAGGGCGGCTTTCCGTCGGGCGATGTCACCCGCGAAACCTGGACCGACCACAAAAGGATGCGGGCCGAAGTTTGCGACTTCTCGCTCGACTGGACACCGGGGACGCGGCTGCAATACCACCCGCGCGCCGCCCATCTGACCCAGGCGATGGTGATCGAGGCGGTCACCGGCCAGGATTACCGCGACGTCATCCGCGACAAGGTTCTGGCGCCGCTCGGGCTTGCCCACGACATCTTTGTCGGCGTGCCACAGGCCGAGCAAGGCCGCTGCGCCGACACCTACGCGGCCCAGGCGCGCGACAACTCGCCCGAGTTCAAGGCGGCGGGAATGCCGAGCGGCGGCGGCTATGCGACGGCGCGCGGGATGGCCGCGTTCTATCAGATGCTGCTTGGAGGCGGCAGGCTCGGCGATGTCCGGCTGTTGTCGCCGCGACTCGTCGGCTATGTCAGCCGCAGTCATACCGGGGAGCGCGGTGACGATGCGATGGCCGGCATCCCGATGCATCGCGGGCTCGGGCCGCACGTCCGCGGCGACAGCGACCGGATCCGTGGGCTCGGCACGATCGCCGCACCGCAGACCTTTGGTCATGGCGGCGCCGGCACCTCGTACTCGTGGGCTGATCCGACAAGCGGCGCATCGTTCACCTATGTCTCTAACTTCGTGCAGCCCGATCCGTGGCATTCCGCCCGCCTCGACCGGATTGCCAACCTCGCCCACGCCGCAATTGATTAAAGGCGTGGAGTAGCCATGGCGCCGCGGGTCGATCCTGTCAGCTCGGACGAGGCGCTGCCGGCGCGGGCTGACGTGGTCGTGATCGGCGGCGGCATCATCGGCGCCAGCACCGCGCTGTTTTTGGCGGAAAAGGGCATCTCGGTCGCGTTGTGCGAAAAGGGCCACATCGCTGGCGAGCAGTCGAGCCGCAATTGGGGCTGGTGCCGCAAGATGGGGCGCGATCCGCGCGAACTGCCGCTAATCATCGAGAGCCTACGGCTGTGGCAGGGGATGAACGAACGCGTCGAAGCCGAAACCGGCTTTCGCCAAGCCGGGATCATGTATCTCGCGGAAACCCAGGCCGAATTGGGCGAACTTGAAACCTGGTTCGAGCACGCCCGACAATATCAGCTCGACACCCGGCTCCTAACCCGCGCCGAAGCGGCCGAGCTGATGCCGGGGCTGACCGGGAACTGGGTCGGGGGCCTCTACACCGCGAGCGACGGCAAGGCCGAGCCGCAACAGGCGGCCCCGGCCATTGCCGAGGCGGCGCGTCGCAAGGGCGCCGCGATTTTCACCCAATGTGCGGTGCGCGGCATCGAGACCGCCGGCGGGCGGATCGCCGCTGTGGTTACCGAAAAAGGGCGCATCGCCTGCAGCCAGGTCGTGCTTGCCGCCGGCGCCTGGTCGCGCCTGTTTTGCGGCAATCTCGGCATCGACTTGCCGCAGCTGAAAGTGCTGGCATCGGTCATGCGCACCGAGCCGTTATCCGGCGGCCCGGAAATCTCGGCATCGGGCGGATTGTTCGGCATCCGCAAGCGGATGGATGGTGGCTACACCGTCGCGACCCTCGGGGTGCGCACGATCGATCTCGTCCCCGACAATTTCCGCTTGTTTGTGCCATATCTGCCGGCGGCGCGGCTGCATTGGAGAAGGCTGCGGTTTCGGATCGGGCAGCGCTTTATCGAGGAATGGCGAACCAAGCGACGCTGGAGCCTCGACAAGTCCACGCCCTTCGAAGCAGTGCGAACGCTCGACCCTGACCCAGATCCCTATGTTCTCAATCGCGCCCAGAACGCGGTGATCAAGGCGTTTCCGCTGTTTCGGGGCGTGGCCATCGCCGAGCGCTGGGGCGGCATGATCGACGTGATGCCGGACGCCATCCCGGTCATCTCGCCGGTCGACAATGTCCCCGGATTTTTTATCGCGACCGGCTTTTCGGGTCACGGTTTCGGGATCGGGCCCGGCGCCGGCAAGCTTGTCGCCGATATGGTTGCCGGCGATCCGACCCTAGTCGATCCGGCGCCGTTCCGGCTCACCCGTTTCACCGACGGTTCGAACCCGCAACCCCATCCTCTGGCGAGCTAGCGCAAAACGCGAGCGGCTTGCTCAAGCTCATCCCCAGCATCTGGCTAGCGCGGAACCGGCAAATCGATCCGGCTGGCACCAGCTTATGTAGTTCGATCCACACAGCGCCGCGGACCCGGCGGCAGGCGTAGCTGACCCTCGCAACAACCAAAGAAGCAGGCCCCGTGATCCTAACGCGAGCAGATACATTCCGAATGACGATATTGTCTTAGCAGCCGGGCAACTGGCACTGACCTGATGGCGTTGCTCAGGTGCCCCACGCATCTGCGCGGGCGTCCCAAAGAGACGAGGGCACTGGCTTCAGTGCGTCCACGGCTTTATCGCCAGCGTTGGCGGCGAAAAATCAAATGCACCGAGTAGCGACGGCTTGACCAAGCGGTTGAGCAACTTATGCAGATGTGAGCTGCCTCGCACAACTCAACTCCCGTTTGGAATAATCTAGTGTCGATGGATGGAGGTATCCGTCGAGAAGGCAAGCGCAAACGGAGGAGAACCAAATGAATAAGTTAATTTCGGAAAAAGATGCGGTCGAACTCAAGAAGGTAGACCATCGTCCTGTCACCGACAGGGCATTGCCCCCCGGACAGCACTGGTATTACCTGAATTTTGCGAGTGTTCAGGCAGCGCTAAATTATTTGAATACGCCCCTGGTACAGTCAGCCGGCGAAGTCAGTGCGACTGCGCGAAGTGACGGGACCGTCGGCATGCTCACTATCTACCCGCCGACTGCTCCCCTACAGTCGCCGCAACGCTGGGCCTTCGAGAGCTTCAATAGCCCGACCGACGCCGTAAATTGGCTGAACGAGCCGGCAGTACAATCGGATGGCGAGGTCAGCGCAACTCTCCGTAATAACGGCACGGTTGGGATGTTTGTGATAGTGCCGGCATAAGGAATTATTCTGCGGCTGCTTACAGCTGATACCAGCCGTTCTCGTCGCGCGCCGAGAACGGCTGTTCCCCGCACAGCCAGCCTTCGCCGGGCGACTAGCAAAAAGCTCGATACTAGTTGACCTCGTTTCGACCCGATTTGCGCCCGTTCGTTGCGAGTTGGACTCCAGCCGGGTTTTGCAGTCTAGCGGACCTATTGTGGCCGGAAACTTTTGGTGAATGTGGTAGATTCTCCAAAGTCGCATCGATCCAACTAAATATGAGGGAGGCAAAAATACGATCGAGGTCCGCGGTCTCTACATGAAACTAATCGGCGCAATACCGCTGTGAAAGCGCGGATTGAGTGAGGACCGACTCCACAGAACCTTGTATCGGGAGCGGACCAGCTAATTGCGTTTTGACACTAAAGGAAGTCGTCGTCCGTGAAGAATCGCTGAGGAGCGTTCTTTAGACGTTTCGGGCTGGCACTGAGACTGCAAGGACCCCGCATCAAGGCGCGCAAAAGCCGCCCCAGCCAGCGCAGGAGCAGACTGAAGTTCTAGCCGGCAGCGGCGAGCACGGCGTTTATGCGGTCGGCGTCGCGGCGGCATTCAGCACGCCATGCGTTCTGGCTCGCGCGGTCGAACTTCTTGCCATCACCTACGTTGCTACCCTCACCTGCATGACCAGGGCGGAGGCAATTTTAGCAGAGTGCGGGCGCGGCAAAGCGCCACAATCTCGGTACATCACTAACTCGGAAGTCCCATAAGAACTTGCCGACCTTCGATCCTCTCGCGCCCCGTAAAACGCGTCCGTCGCCGGGCGTTCGGCGTTGACCCAGATCTGAAGGCCGTCATTGGTGGCAGGCTGACGCGGCAGGACAGCCTGACTACTCTTCTTCTCTGAGGCCGCTGATCGTCATTCCGCCCGGCGCCATCGACAAGCTGCGACCAACGCGGGTCGACGTCATGCGGATCATGACGCCATGCTCATTCTGCATCGAAGTGCCGCTGAGCCCGCTGCCTCGTGTCGCCCCGGCAGTAACGGCTCCATAGGTTCCGAGGAATCCGACGGCTTTTTCAGATTGTACACGTCGCCTGAGGCAGTGTAGCTCGTGATGCCGACATCGGCGATCGAGAGACCGCGGACCTGTAAACGAAACAGCCGGCCCTGGTAAATCAGCATGCCCGTGCCCCAGGTATAGCCGATGCCGGCGGCCACCGATCCGCCAGAAAACTCGCCAGCGGCATCTGGCACATCATTAGACGCCATTGCCGGCAAGATCATCAGCGCAAGGCACAGCAAACCGATCCCGAAACGGCACATATCGCGGCCTCCCTCCGACCATTTTCGATCAGTAACGCCCAACCGACGATGCGAAGCCCTGACATGGATCAACGGCTAGCGGCCTCCTGACCGTACCGCGCCAGGGCGTCGAGCACATCGGCGCGACTGACGATGCCAACCAGTCTGCCGTCGAGCAAAATCGGCACGCGTTTCGCTCTGCGGCGGCGCATCAGCGTTGCCAGGATGTCGATCGGCGTCTCTTCTCCAACTTTGACGGCCGGGCTGGTCATAACGTCGCGCTTTCAGATGTCGGGCAGTGGCGATCTCCTCGAGGCACGCAGCGCTCTCGTCGAAGAGCCGAAGCCACCAGCCTCGTGGGCTGCCGCAGGGTGGCCGTCCAAGCAGATCCCCTTCACTGACAATGTCGACGACGCGTTGCTCGTCGTCAATGACGGGCACTGCGCTGATCTTGTGCTCCAGCAATAGGCTGGCGATCTCCGCGACGCTCGTCTCGGGGGTCACGGTTACAACCTTTGTTGTCATGATGGTTGAAGCGGTCTTCATGAACGTCCTCCGCGCGGATTTTTGTGTTCGTCAGTTGGCGGCTGTTCGCGTCTCAAGATATTTCAGGACAGGCATTCACTGCACCTCGCAGTGATCGCGAATTTAAGTGTATTGAACGCTTGGGCGGCCTTTCAAGCTTATCGCCTGCGTCTGGACCATGTTCTGAAGGCCTTGCCGACCTAAGCACGGTGCCGGGAGCCGATATCAGCCGGGTTCCTCGATCTCCCTACGTTTGCCCCGGCGGGCAGCAGCAACCAGCGCCAAACCGCACGACCGCGAGATTGCCGTCCGCCGCGGCTCCCGCTAGCCTGAGCAAGTGAGACACTCGCATCCGGACCGAGGGTGCCTTGCCGGCTCTGACGCCCTCGGCTGGTGCGATCTCGTGGGAGGGAATTGATGAAGGCCGATTATGTGATCATCGGCGCCGGCTCGGCCGGCTGCGTGCTCGCCAACCGCCTGACCGAGGACCCGGCCTCGCGCGTCCTGCTGATCGAGGCCGGCGGACGCGATTGGAGCCCCTACATCCACGTCCCGGCCGGGTTTATGAAATTGCTCGACCACCCGACCCTGACCTGGCGTTATTACGCTGAGCCCGACCCCGGCACCGCCGGGCGCGCGATCCTCTATCCACGCGGCAGGGTGCTCGGCGGTTCGAGTTCGATCAACGGCCTGATTTACGTGCGCGGCCAGCCCGAGGATTTCGATCATTGGGCGCAGCTCGGCAATCGCGGCTGGTCGTGGGACGACGTCCTGCCCTTTTTCAAAAAGGCGGAGAATTGGGAAGGCGGCGAGAGCGACGTTCGCGGCGTCGGCGGCCCGCTCTTTACCTCAAAGATGGACCGCTCGCCGCTGTGTGAAGCAGTCATCGAGGCCGGCCGCCAGATCGGCCTCGAATACCGCGAGGACGTCAACAATCTGCCCGCCGGCGCCGGCGACAGCATCGGCTGGTGCCAGCAGACCCGCGGCGGCCGCCGCCGGGCGAGTGCCGCGCGGACCTATTTGCGCCCGGCGATGAAGCGGCCCAATCTGCAGGTCATCACTCAGGCGCAGGTGCATCGCATTCTGTTTGACGGCAAGCGTGCGACCGGCGTCGAGTTCGCCCGCGGCGGGGTCGTCGAACAAGCCGAGGCGGCGCGCGAGGTGATCCTGTCGGCCGGGGCGATCAACTCGCCGCACATCCTGCAATTGTCCGGGGTCGGCGCGCCCGAGCATTTGAGCCGCGTCGGCATCCCCATCCACCACGAATTGCCGGGGGTCGGGCGCAATCTGCAGGACCACTATATCGCGCGGATCAGCTATCCGGTCTCGGGCACACCCACGGTCAACGAGCGCTCGCGCGGCGTGGCGTTGGCGGGCGAGATCCTGCGCTACATGGTCACTGGCAAGGGAATCTTGACCTACAGCGCCTCGTTGGCCGCCGCCTCGGTCAAGGTGCTGGAGGAATTGGCAACCCCCGACGTGCAGTGCAGCATCGCCCCGGGCAGCTTCAAGGACGGCCAAATCGGTGCGCTCGACGAGTTTCCCGGGATCACCGCCGGGGCTTGGCAGATGCGGCCCCAGTCGCGCGGCTATGTCGAGGCCAAGTCGCCGTTCCCGAACATAGCTCCGGCGATCAACCCCCGCTATCTGTCGGAGGAGACCGACCGCCGCGCGATCGTCGCCGGCCTCAAATTCATCCGCCGCCTATTCGCGGCCCCGGCGCTCGCCAAGTATCTCGGCCCCGAGCTCTTGCCCGGCGCCCAGGTCGCGAGCGACGACGAGCTCCTCGACTATGCCCGGCAAAAGGGCTCGACGGTCTACCACGCGACCTGCAGCTGCAAGATGGGTAGCGATCACATGGCGGTAGTCGACGACCAGCTGCGCGTCCATGGGCTGGAGCGGTTGCGGGTCATCGACGCCTCGGTGATGCCGACCGTGACCTCGACCAACACCAATGCGCCGACGATCATGATCGCTGAGCGTGGTGCCGAACTGATCCGCCGCGCCGCCCGCGAGACCGCCGCGCCCACCGCCCGCGCCGCCTGACCCGGCCGGTTATCCGGAACACCGCCGCGGCCAAATTCCCGTACAACCGGGAAAGAGCCGGGAATTTGTCCCGCAGAACCCGCTTTTTAGCGAATAAAGGCCTGTATTATCAATGTGTTGCCTGTTTACCTTGTGGCAAGTTAATCGGGAAGTTTTCGCGACCTAATCGGGAATTGTTGCTGCCGAACCGGGAATTGACGGGAATTGCCCCAGCGACACCGGATTCGTTCCCCAGATCGATCTGTCCTCCACCGACGCCGCTCACCGAGAAGACCGGCCGTACGACATACCGGAGCATTGTGGCGAAGCCGCGGCCCTCGGCTCAACGCTCGAACACGGCGACAAGTTCGAGATGCGGCGTCCAGGCGAACTGGTCGATCGGTACGATCCGGAGCGCGCGAAAGCCGCCGGCAATCAGCAGCGCTGCGTCGCGGGCCAAAGTCGCAGGATTGCAGGATACCGCGATGACCCGCTCGACCCTCGAATGCGCGAGCACCGCAGCCTGTGCAGCAGCACCGGCTCGCGGCGGATCAAAGACCGCAGCCTGATAGCGCGCGAGCGCCTCGACCGGCAGCGGATCGCGCTCCAGGTCACGGGTTTCGACCGTGAATTTCGGATGGCTTGCGCCGGCTTGCCGCAGTGCCGCGCTCATCCGCTGGTCGCCCTCGACGGCATGGACCGGCCCGCCTTGCGCCAGCGCCAGAGCAAACGCGCCTAGCCCGGCAAAGAGGTCGAGTGTCGGTCGGCGTTCGCCGACGCCCGAGACGACTTCTTCAACGAGCATCTCTTGCGCCATCTCGCTTGCCTGCAGAAAAGCACCGGGTGGGAACGGGACGGCAACACCGCTAAAGACGATTCGAACCGGCCGGCGCTCGACAACGGGGATTTCGCGGCCACCCCATTCCCAGGTGATCCGAGCGAGATCGTGCGCCTCGGCAAAGTCGCCCAGCGCTTGCAATGCCGACAACCCCGGCATCTTGGAGCTGATGAAGACGAGATCGACGCCGCTGTCGGTGCGCGTCAGGCTCGCCTCCCCCTTCTCTCCGGGCGCTAACAGGACGCGCGCCAGCTCACGCAATGGAGCGACCAGAGCGAGAAGCGTCGGCTCCATGATTGGACATTCTTTGAGATCGACGAGCGTGTGGCGGAAGCGCTCGCGATACCCCACGCGCACCGGCATATCGAGTTTGTGCGGAAATTCGATACCGAGCCGCGCTCGCCGCCGCGCCGGCGCTGGCATTCGCATCGGCCGGATTACAGAGGGGTCGATCCCGGCCCGCCCGACCGCGGTTCGAAGGGCTTCGAGTTTGACCCGGTCATAAGTAGTGCGGTCGAGCTGCTGCAGGGCGCAGCCGCCACAAATGGTGAAATGCCGGCAAGCCGGGGTTGCGCGCCCCGGCCCGGCGGCCAAGACCGAGACGACTTCCCCCTCCCGCCCGCCGCCGCGGCGCATGCCGAGCCGGGCTCGGACGCGATCACCCGGGGCGGTAAAGGGCAGAAAGATCGGCTTGCCTTCGTGATAAGCGATCCCGTCGCCGCGCGCCCCTACCCGCTCGACGACAAGCTCGACGAGGCCCGCCGAACTCTTCCGCAACGCGTCAGCTCCAGGGCGCACGGGGTGCAACAGCCCACCTAAAGTCGTGCACAATTACTCAGGTTGCGGCGCTGATATACGCCGCCTGACCTAATGGTCCAAATCTGACGCTTGGTGCCCACTCTGAAGGTCCGTTCCGGGTGGCGGGAGCTCGTCATTTCGGCATTGACGGCTCCGTCGGCCCGAAATGCGCTGTGAGCGGCCACGACTGGGTCCGTACACACGACTGGGTCCGTACCAGTGTGACCTGGGTCACACTTGGAAAATCGCTGCTCCGCCAAAATGCAAAAACAGCCGCGACCCTCCGGTCAGCGGCCGCTAGCCCGACGGGGCCTATTGGGGGAGGCGTCCTGAAGTTTTGTCGGTTGTTCATACGGGGGCCGAACTACGTAGCCACAGCGAAGACATCGTCTCGTGCAAAAGGAGCGTGGCTGGAGTTTGTCTCCCAATCCGCGATATTCATGGGACCTATCGGAGCCATGTTTCTCGGCGGCGGAAGCAGGTGGGGGTTCGTTATCGCTTTGGCAACCCAGCCTTTTTGGTTTTATACCTCCTTCCGTCATCGCCAATGGGGCATCTTTATTGCCAGCTTCTTCTATGCCTTTGGCTGGGCAATGGGTGTCTACCGAAACTTCTGACGTTCCCGCGCTCGTTCGGCGAGATTCGGCTCGGCCAATAGTTCTTTTCCGACCTTCCGGCTGGGGTACAACCGATCTGTTGAAACGCGCGCCCCGGATCATCCCTTCCTGCAGCGCCGCGAGCTGGGGCAAAAGTTCCGCCGGTATCACAAGCTCGCATGTTATGACCGCGCGGGATTGCGGATCCAAGGGGACGGTGATGAAGAGCAAGGACGAATTAAAGCGCGCGGTCTGCGAGGCGATCGACCGCAATGGAAACGAGATCATCGAGCTCGGCGAAAGGATTCTCCATCATCCGGAAACCGGTTTCAACGAGGGCAAGACCGCGGCACTCGTCGCCGAGCGGATGCGCAGCCTCGGCCTCGAGCCGCAAACCGGCCTCGCATTGACGGGCGTCAAGGGTCGGCTCAAGGGCAAGGCGCCCGGTCCGCGTCTCGCCTTTATCGGCGAACTCGACAGCCTGCGCACCTCGGATCATCCGCTCGCCGATCCCCACACCGGGGCGGCGCATAGCTGCGGCCACAATGCCCAGATCGCCGGGATGCTCGGCGTCGCAGTGGGACTGTCGGCGATCGGTGTTAGCGAACACCTCGCCGGCGAACTGATATTTTTCGCTGTCCCCGCCGAGGAATTCATCGATGTCGAGGAGCGGTTGCGCCGAAAAGAGCGTGGCGAGATCGAATTTCTGCTCGGCAAACCCGAACTCGTTGCCAAAGGCCATTTCGACGATATCGACATGGCGATGATGATCCATGTCGGTTCACACGACCAAATGGCAAAGCGCTCCTTTATCGCCGACAGCTCGAATGGCGCAGTGGTAAAGCAGATCCGCTTTTTGGGACGAGCCTCGCATGCCGGCGGGGCGCCGCAGCTCGGCATCAACGCGCTCTCCGCGGCAATGATTGCGCTAAACGCGATCAATGCTCAGCGCGAAACCTTCTACGACCGCGACACGATCCGCATCCACCCGATCATTACCAAAGGCGGCGACGCGGTCAGCGTCGTACCGGCTGAGGTGCATATGGAAACCTTTGTCCGCGGCGGCTCGCGCGAGGCGATCCTGGATGCCAATATGAAGGTCGATCGCTGCCTGCGCGCCGGTGCCATGGCAATGGGCGCCGAGGTCGAGATCAATACGATCCCCGGCTATCTGCCACAGCGCAATAACCGCCAGATGGCCAAAGTTTTCGGTGCCAATGTCGAGGCGCTGTTTGGCCCCGACTCCTTCGACATTGGCGGCCACCGCACCGGCTCAACCGATATGGGCGATATTGCCCATATGATGCCGGTGATACATCCCTATCTCGCCTCGGCCCTTGGCAAGACCCACGGCGCCGATTTCCGCATCAGCGAGCCGGAGCATGCCTATCTGACCCCGGCGAAGCTGCTGGCGATGACCGCGGTCGATTTGTTGTACGCCGACGCCGCGCCGGCGAGGGAGATTCTCGCCGAGTTCAAACCGGTGATGACCAAAGACAGTTACCTTGCTTTCGAACGCAGCCTGTTCCGAACCGAGCATTTCAAGCCCGAACTATCCGTCTAGCCCTGCTCGTGCAAATGCGCCATCTCCATTGGCAATATTGTTCGCACTGCCCCTCATTGGGTAATGGTAAGCGCGCATCCCATCGCGTTTGCGCGCGTTAATCTCTTGTGGCGAGCCTTCACCGAAACCTCTGGACCCCAGCTTTCGCGCGGGCGACGAGCAAGGAAAGATGAATCATCTGTTCGGTTCGTTCGACCGGCGGTAGTAATCGGGCGTTTAGTACAGGGTCCCGAGTACCGATTTCGATCCATTGCCCGACCATTGTTTCAGTCAACGGCGACGGCGGCCCATGCCCCAAAAGCTGCCGTTCGCAATCCTCATCAGGATCGGCTCAGTTGGGTGGAAAGCAGTCCTTGTCGGGCCCAGGCCGAACGGCGAGTTGGCGCCGTAGAACGAACCCGCTCGCGCGGGAAGGCGCGCGTGACGGTCCGTGCGTTTTGGGCGAGGTAAGCAGTAAGGCGTTACGGTCGGGGCATCCGATCCCGAGCATTGAAGGGCCAGCAACCTTCAGCTCGGGAGAGCCCGATGAGCTCCGATACTGTACCTCTGCCCATCAGCCCATTGCGGGCGCGCATGATCGAAGACATGACCGTGCGCGGCTTCAAGGAGGACACCCGCCGCGACTATGTGCGAAACGTCCGAGCATTCGCGGCCTTTATTAGCCGGTCGCCCGACACGGCGACAGGGGAGGATCTGCGTCTCTACCAACTGCACCAGACGCAGAGCGGCATGCAGCCGCCGAGCATCAACAGCGCGGTCTCGGCCCTGCGCTTTTTCTTCACGGTGACGCTCGACCGGCCGGATCTGGCGCGGCGGCTCACCGTCGTGCCGCAGCCGCGACGCATCCCGGTGGTGCTCAGCGTCGAGGAGGTGACGCTGCTGCTGCAGGCGGCATCGGCGCCGAAGTACAAGGCGGCGTTCGCCACCGCCTATGGCGCCGGGCTGCGCGTCTCGGAAGTCGTCGCGTTGAAGGTCGGCGACGTCAATTCCGAGCGCATGCTGCTGCGCGTCGAGCGCGGCAAGGGAGGCAAGGACCGCCACGCGATGCTGTCGCCGCAGCTGCTCGAACTGTTGCGTGGCTGGTGGCGCGAAGGGCGACGGCGCAGCCTGCTGCTGCCGGGAGGCTGGCTGTTTCCCGGCCGCAACCCGGTCGAGCCGCTGTCGGCGCGCCAGCTTGGCCGCGTTGTCCGCGCCGCCGCCCAGGCGGCAGGGATCAACAAGCGCGTGTCGCCGCACACGCTGCGGCACAGCTTTGCCACCCACCTGCTCGAGCAAGGCGTCGATGTCCGCGTGATCCAGACGCTCCTCGGCCACGCCAAGCTCGACACCACGGCGCTTTACACCCGCGTTGCCAGTACGACGATCCGGGCCGTCACCAGCCCGCTCGACCGGCTCGCCCCCTTGATCGACGAGAGGCCGCGACCCGAGGCCTAGCTAGCCGGCGGCCGTGCGCCGCCCGAGGCTGGAGCTCGCAGATATCTTTCATCGCCATGGGGACGACTGGCGTCGGGCCAATGCCGGACATGTAAGCCTGGAGCAGCTCCAGGTCATGGCGGCGATCGAGCAGTGCCGTTCGGCCGCGCTCGGCGGGCATGTCGAGCGTTGCGAAGATTGCGGCCACAGCCGCATCGCCTACAACTCGTGCCGCAATCGCCACTGCCCCAAGTGTCAGGGGGCGGCGGCGCAGGATTGGCTCGCAGCCCGCGAGGCTGATCTGCTGCCGGTCGGCTATTTCCATGTCGTCTTCACCCTGCCGGCCGAGATCGCCCCGATCGCCTACCAGAACAAGGCGGTCGTCTACGACCTCTTGTTCCGCACCGCCGCCGAGACATTGCTGACGATCGCCGCTGATCCCAAGCACCTCGGCGCGCGCATCGGCGCCACCGCCGTGCTCCACAGCTGGGGCTCGGCGATGACACACCACCCGCACGTCCACATGATTGTACCAGGCGGCGGGATATCGCTCGACGGTGTGCGCTGGGTGCGCTGCAAGCCCGGCTTTCTGCTGCCGGTGCGGGTGTTGTCCCGCCTGTTCCGGCGGCTCTTCCTGACCGCGCTGGCCGACGCCCACGCGGCGGGCCGGCTGCGGTTCTTCGGCGCGATCGCGGACCTCTGTCGTCACGAGGCCTTCGCCGCGTGTCTCGCGCCGCTGCGGCGAAAGAACTGGTTCGTCTACGCCAAGCCGCCCTTCGCCGGGCCGCAAGCGGTGCTCGCCTATCTCGCCCGCTACACCCATCGCGCCGCCATCGCCAACAGCCGGCTCATGACGCTCGACGAGCGCGGCGTGACCTTCGGGTACAAGGATTACCGCCGCAACGGCCAGGCGAGGTACCGCACCATGACGCTCGCCGCCGGCGAGTTCATCCGGCGCTTCCTGCTCCACGTTCTGCCAAAGAGATTTCACCGCATCCGCCACTACGGGCTGCTCGCCAGCCCCGGCAGCAAAGCCAACATTGCGCGCGCCAGGGAGCTGATCGCCGCTGCTCTGCCGCCCGCCAATCCACCGCAGACGCACGACACAGCCGAACCGGACGCCACCACCGATCATCGCCCGCCATGCCCGTGCTGCGGCGGCCGCATGATTATCGTCGAGGTCTTTGGGCGCGGCGGCGCACCGCGCGGGCCACCGTCCTCCGATCCACGGATCAGAATGTGACGCGATGATTATCCTGGTCCTCGCCCGGCAGAACCCGTTCGCCGGAACATCTCGTTCCCGGCGCCGCGCCGGTTTTGTCCCGGCACCGGCAAGCGCCGGCACGACATTATTGATCAGTCCCCAATCAGGCCCTCGACCACGTTGGCAGGGCCCGGGCCGCAACCATCAGCTGCTCTCAGCTCTCACCAACCCGCGCAAAATCATCCCCCACCAACGCCGCTGCCCGACCAATTCCCCATAGACGGCCAACTGCTCGCCGCTGTCCCGCGGGTTCGTTTTTCGGAGGCTTTCGGACGCCGGCCCTCGGCCCTTGCCCGGGTCGACTGCTCGCGCTGCGCCGGCATCCGAAACCCTAACCGAAACCGGCCGTTCCCGGCGGCAGCCAGCGGACACAAGGGTAGGGCGTTCTTTGAACGGCGATGTCGCACTTTGCCGATGACACATCGACCTCAATGCGCTAGGTGTGAATCGATGAGGATCGGATAAACCGACCTCGCAGATGAACAGGTGCAACGCGTCAGCCCGCGCGCAGCGAGTGGCGGCCCCAGCCTCGTTTGTTTGGGTCGTCGCATGGTGTCCGGGTTGCCGCAACTCTGGGAGCCACCATGACCGCTCAATCACCGACGGAGATGTCGGGCTCTTCGGCCAGCCGCGTGCTCGGCCGCAAGATGGACAGCGTCCCATTCAGCCTCTACCAGATCTTGATCATTTTTGTCCTCGCCCTCGTCGCCCTGATCGAGGCCTACGATATCTTTCTGACCGGCTCGTTCATCCTGCTGGCCAAGGCACCGCTGCATCTGACCGAGACTGACATCCGCTGGTTGATCCTCGGCCCGGCCATCATGCTGACGGTCAGCGGCCTCGGCTTCTCGCTGGTCGGCGACCGCTTGAGCCGCAGGGCCATGCTGCTGATCGGCGTGATTGCGACAGCGTTCTTTACCCTCCTGATCCCGCTGGTACAGAATGCCGAGCAGCTGATCATCGTGCGGGCGTTGACTGGCCTCGGCGCCGGCGGCGTCGTCTCGGCGGCGTTCCCGATCGCGGCCGAATTGATGCCGGCGCAGCATCGCCGCACCTATGGCGGGATCTACGAGATGGCGCTGGCGTTGGGGATCACCTTCCCATCGCTCTTCGCCAGCCAGCTCGCCGGCAATCCCGCCGCGTTTCGGCTCCTGGCGTTACCAGGCGGGTTGGGGATCTTGGTCGCGCTGGCGATCTATTTCCTGTTGCCTGAGAGCCCGCGCTGGCATCTGCGGCGCGGCGAGGCGCGGATCGCGGTCGACATCGTCAACCAGATCATCAGGCGATCGGGCAATCGCGTGCCGCCGCTGACATTGGCGGCCTTGGGCAACGTTCGCGAGACCGCCCGCGAAAAACTGCCGCCTTACTGGCACTTGTTCGCCAAGGGCCAGCTGCGGTGGACCGTGGTCGGCGTGGTGACCGGCACGTGCGCCGCCTCCGCTGCTTTTATGACCGCGACACTGCTGCCGAAGGCGCTGCACAACCAGGGTTATCCCGTCGCCGTGAGCCTGGGGCTCACCTCGGTCATCTACATGGTGAGCTTTTTCGGGAAAGGCTTCTCTGCCTGGCTGATGGAGATCATCGGCCGGCGCTGGACGATCTTCTTTGTGATGTTCGGGGCGGTGCCCGGGTACAGCCTGATGATGCTCGCGCACTCGGCGGGATCAAACGCCCACGTGGTGATGATCGCGGGCGGCTTGATCGTCGGCTTCACCGTGGTGTCGGCATTCAGCGCGACCCGGGTCTATATGTCCGAGCAGTTCCCGACGGCATTGCGCGGCCGCGGCCACATCTTCGGCGAATTGAGCGGCCGGATTGTCTTCGCCGGCCTGTTACCGGCTCTTATGGTGCCCTATACCGGCTCCCCGGCGATCTTCTTCGGCACGATGATGCTCTTTGCCGCAATCGGCGCTTTCGTTCCGATCCTGTTCGGCAAGGAGACTGTCGGCCAGATCGAGGTGATCGCAGCTGAGCCCGCGGTCCAACTCGCCTGAAGAGCGGCTCGGCCGCCTCCACACTTTTGCCGCTGACATGCCGGAGGGGATACGCTTGCAACGCGAGCCTCAAGCTGCGAACAGCATCGATCGCTGTCCCTGTAGTCAGACCAGGGGACGAGGGTCCGGTATGGGGCATGAGCCGAAACCGCTGAGGGCGCCGCCGGGGTCGGCTTTGGGTCGGTTTGACTCGTTCGACCTGTGACAGGCGAACGGCCGGTAACGGCGCGAGTTGGCCGTGGTGTCGGGGAAGGACCGGAATCCTTCCGAGAGGCCCTATGGTGCGGAACTAAGCGTTAGATTTTATCCGCTAGCTCTGAGCTGATCCGATCGCGCTATCGCCGGGCCTTCCAAGGCGGCGCACAGCTCTTTTGCCGCAGCGTACAGCTCGGCGCGATGCGGCTCGTCGAGGGTGTGGCGCAATGCTAATGACCGGGCCAGTTCGGCGAGGATTTCGGCCAATAGGCCGTAATGCAAATGCATGACAGCTTCGCGGCGATCGTCGCCTGGCCGCACCAGCTTGATCGCAACGCTATCGGCGTCGGCATAGGCGTCGAACTGCGAATTTCGTCCGAAACTGCCGATATAGGCCTTATCGGGAAATTCGACCGAGACTTCGGCTTTATCGGCAATCGGATGCAAGGGCATAGCGTGGTCTCCTACGACTGAGCCGTCGGCGAAATCTCAGCTATTTCTGAAATCCTGGCCGATTTCGGTATTGAACAGCAGCGGGCCAAGAAACCCATTGATCTAGGTCATTCCGCCAAAGGATGGCCGATACGCCCAGCCCGACGAAGACAAACACAATCCCATGCGAAATCGGGTTTGGGCTCATAGCCGTGGCGGTTCGGAAGGAGGTTGCCGGGAGGTCGCGTGATCCGATCCGGCGTGTCCGAACTTGTTGCGGACCGCCACTCCAGCTATAGTGAATCGATATGCAGGGAGCCGATTGCGAAAGTGCGTTCCGGCACCGCCATCTCCTCGGCATCGAGGGTTTATCGCCGGCGGAGATTGAACATTTTCTCGATCTCGCCGATGGCTATGTCGAGCTAAATCGTCAGGCCGAAAAAAAGCGCTCGCTGTTGCGCGGGCGCACGCTGATCAACTGCTTTTTCGAGAACTCGACCCGCACCCGCACCTCGTTTGAGGTTGCCGGCAAAAGGCTCAGCGCCGATGTCATCAACATGGCCGTGGCGGTTAGCTCGATGGTCAAGGGCGAAACCCTGATCGACACCGCGATGACGTTGAACGCGATGCACCCCGATGTTCTGGTCGTGCGTCATCCCGAATCGGGTGCGGTGCAATTGCTGTCGGAAAAGGTCGATTGCGCCGTCATCAACGCCGGCGACGGCAGTCACGAGCACCCGACGCAGGCCTTGCTCGACGCTCTGACGATCCGGCGGCGCAAGGGTCGGCTCGGCGGGCTCACCGTGGCGATCTGCGGCGATATCCTTCACAGCCGGGTGGCGCGCTCCAACATTGAGCTGCTGAACACGATGGGCGCCCGCGTCCGGGTCGTGGCGCCGCGCACCCTGTTGCCGGCCGAAATCGAGCGGCTCGGGGTCGAGGTGTTCCACGACATGGCCGCCGGGCTGGCCGATGTCGATATCGTCATGATGCTGCGATTGCAGAGCGAGCGGATGCACGGCTCGTTCGTGCCCTCGACCCGCGAATATTTTCATTTCTTTGGCCTCGATTACGGCAAGTTGCGGCTGGCCAAGCCGGACGCCCTGATTATGCATCCCGGGCCAATGAATCGCGGTGTCGAAATCGGCAGCGAGGTCGCCGACGATATCGACCGCAGCCTGATCCGACATCAGGTCGAGATGGGGGTCGCGGTGCGCATGGCCTGCCTCGAGATCCTGGCGGGCGATCTCGGTAACGGCCCGCCGCATTCCCCTCCCCGCGAGCGGGGAGAAACGTGAGCGGCCGATCCTCCGACACTGATGGTTCGCGACTGCTGATCCGAGGCGCGCGGCTGCTCGATCCCGCGAGCGGTCTCGATGCGATCGGCGATTTGCTGGTCGAGGGGACAAAGATCACTCGTGTGGGCGGGGTGATCTCCAACTTCGACGCGCAGGTGTTGCGGGCCGATGGGCTGTGTCTCGCACCCGGTCTTGTAGATATGCGCGTGCAATTGCGCGAGCCGGGCGCCGAACACATGGAGTCGATCGAGAGCGGCGGTCAGGCAGCGGCGGCGGGCGGGGTCACCACGATGGTCGCGCTGCCCAACACCGAGCCGCCGGTCGACGATGTCTCGGTCGTCGAGTTCCTGGCGCGGCGGGCGCGCGAGGTCAGGCTCGCCAAGGTCCACACCTACGCCGCTGCGACAAAAGGGCTTGCCGGCCGGCACCTGACCGAAATGGGCCTGTTGGCGGCAAACGGCGCTGTCGGCTTTACCGACGGCACAAAGGCGATCGCCGATGCACTGGTGATGCGCCGCGTATTGTCCTATGCCCGCACATTCGATCTGCTGGTGGTCCAGCATCCGGCGGAGCCGAGCCTCGCCGGCGCCGGCGAGGTCAACGAGGGCGAGATCGCCACCCGGCTCGGCCTTGCCGCGATCCCGCCGGCGGCTGAAGTGATTATGATCGAGCGCGATCTGCGCCTTGTCGCGATCACCGGCGCGCGCTATCACGCCGCCCATCTCTCGACGGCGGACGCGATCGACGCGATCCGGCGAGCCAAAGCGCAAGGGCTGCCGGTGACATGCGACACGGCTCCGCCCTATTTTGCGCTGAACGAAACCGCAATCGGCGACTATCGCACTTTTGCGAAACTGTCGCCGCCATTGCGCAGCGAGTGGGACCGCCGAGCCGTTGTGGAGGGGCTGCGCGACGGCACGATCGACGCCATTGCCAGCGACCATTCGCCATGGGACCAGGATTCGAAGCGGCTGCCGTTTAGTTCGGCCGCCTATGGCATTGTCGGGCTGGAAACTTTGTTGCCATTGTCTCTCGAGCTCTACCATAACCGGCATTTGAGCTTGCTCGATGTGATCGCCCGGCTAACCATAAAACCGGCGCAGATCTTGCGGCTCCCGGTCGGATGTTTGGCCGAGGGGGCACCCGCTGATCTGGTGCTGTTCGACCCGGATTTGCCGTGGCGCATCTGCACAGACGATTTCCGCTCGAAATCGAAGAATGCCCCGTTCGATGGCCGCCCCGTGGAGGGGCAGGTCAAGCGCACGATCGTCGACGGCCGCACGATCTTTGAACTGAAGCAACGGTGAGTAGAAATCTTTTGCTGAGTTCATGGAGAAGCGGGTAATGGGAGGCGCGACGCAGGCACATTGTAATCGATGTGGTCATCCTACTAATCACGACGTTTTGAGGAGCGATCGGCAAGAGTATCAAGATTGGATTAGTGATGTCGAATATGTCGATTGCTTTGATATTTACGAAATGCTAAAATGTCGTGGTTGCGATCTTGTTATATTGCGCATAACAAGCAAACATATCGAAGATCGTGCCTCGCGTGTCACCTATTATCCTCCTGCGATTGCCCGCCGTGCCCCCGCCTGGCTGGACGGATTCGATTTCCTTGAACTGCCAGGGAATTTGTTTCCGTTGCTGGATGAAATTTATAAAGCCGCTCAGAACGGTTTACGCTGTCTCGCCGCAATGGGGATTCGAGCTGTTCTTGAAAACGTCATGAAGGGCAAAGTCGGAGACCAACCTACTTTTAAGGCGCTACTACATGAGTTTCAGAAGGCGGGATATTTATCCGTGCGCCAGGCCGGCAGTCTCGAGTCCATATTTGAAGCCGGACATGCTGCGACGCACCGCGCGTGGAGCCCCAATGATCAAGATATTGCCACTCTTTTCGATATTACGGAGACGATAGTAGCAACGACGTATCTGCACGAGCGGAGAACAAAAGCCTTGGGCGAGAGAGTACCGAGGCGGGCGAAGCCAAGATGACAAGCATTTTGTCGGCGGCGATTATCGGCTATCTATTAGGGTCCATTCCGTTTGGGTTGGTGCTGAGCCGTGTTGCGGGCTACGGCGACATTCGCGAAATCGGCTCGGGCAATATCGGCGCCACCAATGTCTTGCGCACCGGCAACAACGGTTTGGCGGCGCTCACCCTACTGCTCGATGTCGCCAAAGGTTGCGCCGCGGTAATGATCGCGCGGCGTTGGGGCGAGCACGCTGCGTTGGTAGCGGGGTTGTGCGCGGTACTTGGCCACATGTTCCCGATCTGGCTCGGCTTTCACGGCGGTAAAGGTGTGGCGACCGCGCTCGGCATATTGATTCCCCTCGCTTGGCCGGTGGCGGGGATTGCAGTGCTGACTTGGATCATCATCGCCCTCGTGTTCCGGTACTCCTCGCTGGCGGCTCTTTTCGGGGCCGCGGTGAGTGCGGTGATCGCCCCGTTCGTCGCCGACCGCGCGACAGCCGTCGTCATCGCGCTTGTCGCATTGCTGGTAATTCTGGGCCATCGGGCAAATATTCGCCGCCTGATCGCCGGGCGGGAACACCGCATCTCGTTCCGGAAAAGCTGAGGCGAGCCCTGGGCCGGCGCGAACTCGACCCCGAAGAGCGGCTCGATTGGCTGCGGCTCAGCCGCACTGAGACGATTGGGCCGGTCAGCTTTTTCGCGATGTTGCGCCGCTTTGGTTCGGCTCGCGCCGCGCTCGAGGCCTTGCCCCGGCTGGCCCGTCGCGGGGAACGAAACCCTACCGTTGCCGCGACATCCCGGGCTGTCGCCGAAGCCGAACTGAAAGCGGTGCACCGCATCGGCGGTAGGCTGGTTTGTTGGGGCGAACCCGGTTATCCCGCGGCCCTCACCCAGATCGAGGATGCGCCGCCGATCATAACCGTGCTCGGCAGCGCCGAACTGCTCGATCGGCCGATTATGGCAATCGTCGGCGCGCGCAATGCTTCGGCAAATGGCCGCCGTCTTGGCCGCGAGCTTGCCGCCGGGCTCGGGCAAGCCGGGCTGGTCGTGGTATCCGGTCTCGCTCGGGGGATCGACGCCGCGGCGCACATGGGAGCGCTTGATACCGGCTCGGCGGCAGTCGTTGCCGGCGGCGTCGACATTGTCTACCCCGAAGAGAACCGCGGTCTCTACGATGCTTTGCGCCAGCATGGGGCGATCGTCGCCGAGCTGCCGCTCTCAAGCGAGCCGCAGGCGCGGCACTTCCCGCGCCGCAATCGAATCATCTCGGGGATGGCGATGGGGGTGCTGGTGGTCGAGGCGGCAGCCCGGTCGGGCTCGTTGATCACCGCCCGCTATGCGCTAGAGCAGGGTCGCGAAGTTTTCGCCGTGCCCGGCTCGCCACTCGACCCGCGTTGCCGGGGCGCCAATGATCTGCTGCGCCGCGGCGCCACGTTGACCGAGACCGTTGACGACGTCTTGACCCAACTCGGGCCACTGATGCAAAGCGGGCCGCCGCCGCGGCCAAGTTCAACATCGCCGCCACTGCCGATCGACGAGAGATGGTCGTTGGATATGCCGAGGGGCGGCGCCGGTGAACCCGCCGCTGATGAGGATGCGTTCGATATGATCCTTGAACGATTGGGACCAACGCCCGTCGCGGTTGACGAATTGGTGCGGCAGTGCCAATTGACAGCCTCCGCTGTTGCGACACTCCTTCTCGAACTGGAACTGTCGGGCCGGGTGGAGCGTCACCCGGGCAACCTGGTGTCGCTGCGCTGAGGCGATTTTATGGGGTTCCGAGAACCTGATTGTGCTTCTTGCTCCTGCTACCGATAACACCAAGAACGATGCTTGATCGCGCGGCGCGGCTTACCTTCGGTCGCGACGGTACGGCGTGCATAAGCTTCGCTTGTCCTGCCTTATAGCCTCAGAACGAAACGGTTGATGAAAGTCGTCGTCGTCGAATCGCCGGCAAAAGCGAAAACCATCAATAAATATCTCGGTGACGACTACAAAGTCATCGCGAGCTACGGCCATGTCCGCGATTTGCCGGCAAAGGACGGTTCCGTCCAACCGGATTCTGATTTCGCGATGTCCTGGGAGGTCGACGGCAAATCCGAAAAGCACATGAAGGCGATTGTCCAGGCGATGCGGGGCGCCGATGGCCTGTTCCTTGCGACCGACCCGGACCGCGAAGGCGAGGCGATCTCCTGGCATGTCCAGGAAGTGCTGAAAGCGCGCCGCGCATTGAAGGATGTCGACGTCAAGCGGGTGGTGTTCAATGAAGTCACCCGTAATGCCGTCGTCGACGCCTTCCGGCGGCCGCGCGAAATAGACCGCGAACTGGTCGAAGCTTATCTGGCGCGCCGGGCGCTCGATTATCTGGTCGGTTTCACCTTGTCGCCGGTGCTGTGGCGCAAATTGCCCGGTAGCCGCTCGGCGGGCCGCGTGCAATCCGTCGCATTGCGACTGATCTGCGAGCGCGAAGCCGAGATCGAGGCCTTCAAGCCGCGCGAATATTGGACCGTCGAAGTCACCTTCACGACCGAGCGCGGACAGAATTTCACCGCGAGACTGACCCATCTCGACGGCAAGCGGCTTGATCGCTTCGAACTCGACAGCGAGGCCAAAGCGCGTGCCGCAGCCGACGCGATCCTGAGTGCGGCTGGATTTGCGGTTGCCGAGATCGACAGCCGGCAGGTCCGGCGCAATCCTTTTCCGCCGTTTACGACCTCCACGTTGCAGCAGGAAGCATCGCGCAAGCTTGGCCTTGGCGCGACGCGCACGATGCAGATCGCGCAGCGGCTTTACGAGGGCATCGATCTTAGCGGCGATACGGTCGGACTGATCACCTATATGCGCACCGATGGGGTTGCCATTTCGGCCGAGGCAATTGCCGCCGCGCGTGCACTGATCGGCGCCGAGTTCGGCGCGAACTACGTCCCTGATACGCCGCGCGTCTATCGCAGCCCGGCAAAAAACGCGCAGGAAGCCCACGAGGCGATCCGTCCCACCGATGTCGCGCGCAAGCCCCCCGACGTAGCTTCTTATTTGGACCACGACCAGCGCCGCCTTTACGAACTGATTTGGAAGCGCACCCTGGCAAGCCAGATGGCGTCGGCGTTGCTTGAGCAAGTCACGGTCGATATCGCGGATCCGAGTGGAAAGTTGCGGCTACGAGCTACTGGCTCGGTCATTCTGTTCGACGGTTTTCTGGCGCTCTACCAGGAAGACCGCGACGACGAGCCGTCCGTCTCGGCCGCCCCTACGGGTGCCGGCGACGACGAGCGAGAGGGCGCTCGGCTGCCGCAGATGCGCAAGAGCGAGAGCCTGTTGCGCGGTGCGGTCGCGCCCAACCAGCATTTCACTCAGCCGCCCCCGCGCTATACCGAGGCGAGCCTTGTCAAAAAACTCGAAGAGCTGGGCATCGGCCGGCCGTCGACATACGCGGCAATTTTGCAGGTCTTGCAGGACCGCGACTATGTCCGCCTCGATAAAAAGCGATTTTTTCCGGAGGACCGCGGGCGCCTGGTCACCGCGTTTCTGACCAGCTTTTTCGAGCGCTATGTCGAGTACAATTTCACCGCCGATCTCGAAAACCAGCTCGACGATGTTTCCGGAGGCCGGATCGACTGGAAGGAATTGCTGCGCAACTTCTGGCGCGATTTTTCGACCGCAGTTGACGGTACCAAGGACCTAACGATTACGCAGGTTTTGCAGGCGCTTGATGACGACCTTGGCCGACATTTCTTCCCGAACGACGGCTCCGGCCGCGACCCGCGGCTGTGCCCGGTCTGCAGTGCCGGTCGGCTTAGCCTGAAGCTGGGCAAGTTCGGCGCATTTATCGGCTGCTCGAATTATCCGAATTGCCGCCACACCCGACCGCTTGGGGTCGAGGGCGAGGGCGAAGAGGTTGCGGAGACGGCGCTCGGCACCGATCCGGAGAGCGGATTTGAGGTAACGTTGAAAAAAGGCCCGTTCGGGCATTACGTACAGCTCGGCGCTGCAAACGGTGAAACGAAGCCAAAACGGGTAGCGCTGCCCCGCTCACTAAAGCCTGTCGATGTCGATCTAGAGACGGCGTTGCGACTGTTGGCGCTGCCTCGCGAGCTTGGCCGCCACCCGGAAACCGGCGAGGTGATCACAGCCGGCATCGGTCGCTTCGGCCCCTATATCAAGCATGGCTCGACCTATAAATCGCTGACCGCCGAAGATGACGTCCTGACGATCGGGGCCAATCGGGCGGTCGTGCTGTTGGCCGAGCCTGCTGCGGAGCGGCGGCGCGGCGCTCCGCAGCCGTTGCGCGAACTCGGAACCCATCCCGAAGGCGGCACCGTGGCGCTGTTCCAGGGCCGCTACGGCCCCTATGTCAGCCACAATGGCGTGTTCGCATCTCTGCCGCGCGAGGCGAATCCCAATTCCTTTTCGCTGGAACAGGCGATCCCGCTGCTTGAGGAGCGTCGCAAGCCTAGCCCTCGCCAGCGCAAATCTGCAAATCGCGGCACGTCAAAACCAAAAGCCGCGGCGAAGGCCTCGGCGCGCAAGTCGGCGAAAGCGCCGGCCGCGGCATCTATAGAGCAGTCCTCTGCCACGAAGTCAAAGCGGCCTGCAAAGGCAAAGGCAAAGGCAAAGGCAAAGCGGCCGGCATCTGCAAAGGCGGCTCCAGCGAAAAAGAAGGCTGCCAGTGGCCGTTCCGCAACAAAGCCGCGGCCCCGCGCGGGCACTCAGCGGGGTTGAATGGCGCGGTCGCCGCGGCCCTCTCCAGAGCGACAAAAGCGTGCGAGCGGAGCCCTGCCTTCGGCAAGCGAGATCATCGCTTTCATCCGCGAAAGCCCGTCGGCCGTCGGCAAACGCGAGATCGCGCGTGCCTTTAATCTCAATCCCAGTGAGCGGCCGGCGCTCCGCGACATGCTGCGCCAGATCGAGCGCTCGGGAGCCGTCTCGCGCGCCGCCAACCGCCGGCTTAGGGGTGGGATGCAGCTCCCCGAGCTGACCGTCGTCGAGGGGGTTGGCGCCGACTCTGACGGCGTTCCCCTCGTCAGCCCCGTCGCTTGGCCTGGACCGGATTCGGCGCCGCTGCTGCGGCTTGCCGAAGCGGGCGGTGAAACGCTCCCGATCGGGACTCGTGCTGCGGCGCGGCTGGTGACGCTCGATAATGGCGAGATCGAAGCGCGCATCATCCGGCGGCTCGATCCCGGTGGGGAACGCGTGGTCGGTGTTTATCAAAGGGATCGCGAGGGCGGACGGGTGGTGCCGGCCGATCGCCGCAACAAGGCCGAGTACCGGGTAGCCGAACGCGACGGCGCCGACGCTATGGACGGCGAGCTGGTTGTCGCCGAGGTGCTGACGAAGGCCCGCTTTGGTTTGCCGCGCGCACGGATCGTCGAACGGCTTGGGCGCTCGACCGATCCCGGGGCAATCAGCCTGCTGGCGATCGCTTCCTTTGATATTCCGACCGAGTTCTCGGCCGCTGCGATCGCCGAAGCCGAAGCCGCCGCCCCTGTCGGCCTCGCCGGACGGACCGATTTGCGTGATTTGCCGCTGATAACGATCGATGGCAGTGACGCGCGTGATTTCGATGACGCAGTGTGGGCCGAGCCGGATCCCGACACGTCAAACCCGGGCGGTTGGCATCTCGTTGTGGCGATCGCGGATGTCGCCTGGTATGTCCGGCCCGGCAGCGCTCTCGATCAAGAGGCGGAGCGGCGCGGCAACTCCGTCTACTTCCCCGACCGCGTCGTCCCGATGCTGCCTGAAGCATTGTCGAACGATCTATGCTCGTTAAAGCCCGGGGTCGATCGCGCCTGCATGGCGGTTCATCTGTCGATCGATGCCGCCGGGCATAAGCGCGGCCATCGTTTTACGCGGGCGCTGATGCGCTCCGCCGCCCGGCTGACTTACGAGGAGGTCCAGGCGGTCCGAGATGGGCAGCGCGAGCCGCCGGTATCTGTACCGCCCGCAGCGATCGAGGCGCTTTACGGGGCATTCGCAGCACTGGCGAGGGCGCGCGCGACGCGGGGGGCGCTGGAACTCGACCTGCGCGAAGACCGGGTTGTTCTCGACGCCGATCGGCGGCCTGTTGCAGTCATTCCGGCACTGCGCCTCGACAGTCATCGGCTGATCGAAGAATTTATGATCCTCGCCAATGTAGCGGCGGCGGAAGAGCTCGAAGCCCGTCATCAACCCTGTATGTACCGGATCCACGACGCGCCGGACCCGGCGAAGATCGAGGTCCTCCGCGATTTTCTCGAAGAAAGCGGCATTCCCGGCCTGGCATTCGCCAAGGGACAGGCGTTGAAGCCCGAGCTGTTCAACCGGCTCCTGCGTCGCGCCCAAGGCACTCCGGTCGCCCCGCTCGTCAACGAGTTGGTCTTGCGCTGTCAGGCGCAGGCAGCCTACAGCCCAAACAATATCGGCCATTTCGGGCTCGCGTTGCGGCGCTACGCACATTTCACCTCGCCGATTCGGCGCTATGCCGATCTTTTGGTTCATCGCGCCTTGATCGCGGGCGGCAATGCGGCCGGCAACGATTTTGGCGCTGGCGGCCTGCCTCAGGGCATCGATCGCGAGCAAATGGTTGCGATCGGCGAGCAGATCTCAGCGGCCGAACGGCGCGCTATAGCGGCCGAGCGCGCAGCAATCGAGCGCTACCGCGCAGCACTGCTCGCCGATGCCGTCGGCGGCGTCTTTTCCGGGCAGATCAGCGGTGTCGCGGATTTCGGGTTGTTCGTTACCCTCTCAGAGAGCGGAGCCAACGGGCTTGTCCCGATCTCGACGCTTCCCGCCGATTACTACGATCGGCGAGAGAAGCCGCCGCGCCTTGTCGGCCGGCGCTATGGCCGCATTTTCCAGCTCGGAGCTCCGGTTACCGTGCGCCTGTTGGAGGCGGATGCGATCGGCGGGCGGCTGCTGCTGCGCGTGGAGCAGGAGGGGCGGCCAATGCGCGGCTTCCGCGGCAGTCGCAAGGTTGATCACTAGGCCGCCGCACTTTACCATCGTCAGTTCCAGTTCTTGGATTTGGGCCGAGACTGGCGGGTCCCCGATTTTCTTCCGTGGGCCTCTGGGGTATGCTCAATGACGATGTCGTTGCGCTTGGCCGCTGCGCTCGTACCGGCGAGCCTCGTCGCGTTCACCCTCGTTCTCGCCGGCTGCGCTGAGCTGCAGCCGATGCCGGTCGACCCGGCCGGCCGGTTGTTTGCCCGCGCGCTCGACCAGATCGACGAGCTGTATATCGCGCGAGTATCTAACCGCATATTGGCGCTCGGCGCCGCCGACCGGCTGTCCGCGCTCGACCCCAAATTGCGGCTGATCGAGACACCCGCGGCGCAAGATCGAACTGAACTCGTACTTAACTATGGAAGTCGTGAGATCGCGACCTATTCAAGCCCGTCGACCGACGATCCGCACACCTGGGCCAGTTTGTTGAGCCGGCTCGAGGCCGACGCTAAACGCACCTCGCCAACCATCGCTTCCGCTCCGCAAGATAACATCGACAAGACCATGTTCGACGGGATTACCAGCGGCCTCGACCGCTTTTCGCGCTATTCGACCCCACAGGTCGCCCGCGATCAGCGCGCCGCCCGCGACGGCTTTGGCGGGATTGGCATTCTGCTCGAGGACGATACTCAACCTTATCGGATTACCAAGGTGCTCCCCGAGAGCCCGGCCGATATTGCCGGCATCCGCGTCGGCGACCGCCTCGTTTCGGTCGACGGTCAGACGACCGCCAACCGTTCGCAAAACGAAGTGGTCCGCCAGCTGCGCGGATCGATTTCGAGCAGCGTCACAGTCACGATCGATCATCCAGGACAAGGTGGTCGGCGAAGCTACGAGCTGCAGCGCAAGCTGATCGTCCTGCCGACGGTGACCGTGACCCGCAACAACGGCGTGGCAGTCTTTCACATCTCGGGGTTCAATCAAAACACGACCCAGCAGCTGGTCACGGAACTGGAAGCGGTCCAACGCGAGATGGGCCCCAATCTGCGCGGCATCGTCCTCGATCTGCGAGGCGATCCCGGCGGTCTTCTCGACCAGGCGGTCAGCCTTGCGGATGTTTTTGTCGATAAGGGACCAATCGTTGCGACGGTCGGGCGCTCCCCGGCGAGCCGTCAATATTTCGAGGCCGGGGGCGATGCTGTGGCCCCTCGGGTTCCGATCGTCGTACTGATCAATGGCGGCTCGGCATCGGCGTCGGAGATCGTGGCGGCGGCATTGCAGGATGCCGGGCGAGCGGTCGTAGTCGGTACCGCTTCATATGGAAAAGGTACGGTGCAGACGGTGCTGCGGCTGCCCAATGACGGCGAGCTGATCTTGACCTGGGCGGAGCTTGTGGCGCCCGCCGGTTATTCGCTGAATGGGCACGGCGTTGTCCCGACTGTTTGCACCAGCGATCTCGGCAGTGACGCGCAATCTATCGAGACGGGCTTGCAGCGCGCCGGCCAGGTCGCGGCGGCGTCAGCGATCGCACTGACCCCGCGCGCCTCGCTCGACGAGCGCGGCTGGGCCGAATTGCGGCGCTCTTGCCCGCCGCGGTCGGGCGACCGGGGCATCGATGTGGCAGTGGCTGAGCGTTTGCTCGGCGATCCGATCCTCTACAGCCAGGCATTGCACATGATCGGCGCCACGCCGAGCCTCGCAGCAAGGCCGGTCGGCAGCACGCCGGCGGCCTCCGAGCGCGCCTTGACAGGGCTAGACGGATCGCTATCTTCGACAGACCACTCTCCGTAATCGCGGGAACGCGTTGTCATGGCCAAGACCAGCACAGTTCTTATCAAACTCGTCAGCAGTGCTGACACCGGCTTTTATTATGTGACGAAGAAAAACCCGCGGAACAAGACGGCCAAGCTCGAGCTGAAAAAATTCGACCCGGTGGCGCGTAAGCACGTTTTGTTCAAAGAAGCAAAAATCAAATAGGGGTAATCCGAAACCGCGGTCACTGGTCGTCCACCCGCTGGTAGCCAGGGGGGCGCGTTGCGGGCTTGAGTCATTTAGCGCTTAAGCCGTCCCAATGTGAGTGTCATACTGCCTCGATCCACCAAGCGATCGGAGGTTGTCATGACAAAATACATGCTCGTCAGCTTCAAAACCTGCCCATGGGTGCAGCGTTCGGCGATTGTCCTGCGCGAAAAAAATACCGAATTCGAGCTGCGCCATATCGAGCCCGACAATCGCCCCGAGTGGTTTCTGGCGATCTCGCCGCATAAGAAGGTTCCGGTGTTGCGCATCGACGACCGGGTGTCGTTGTTCGAGTCGAACGCGATTAATGAATATCTCGACGAAACGATCGAACCCCGGCTGCATCCGGCCGACCCGTATGAGCGGGCGATCAATCGCGCTTGGACCGATTATGTCCCGACCTTCGCCAGCACCGTGACGGCCACCGCTTATGCCGATACCGAGGACGACTACAACAAGGCTGCCGCGGGGATCCCGGTGCCGTTTGAGCGCCTCGAAAAGGCGCTCGAAAAACAGGGCAACGGCCCATTCTTCAACGGCGATAAGTATTCGCTGGTCGACGCCGCGTATGCGCCGTTTCTGCAGCGCTACTTCTTTCTCGACCGGGTCAGGAAGCTCGGCCATATCGAGAATTATCCAAGGCTGAAGGCGTGGGGCGAGGCGCTGATGAAGCGGCCGTCGACTCACTCCTTCCCGTCGGCCGAGTTTGAGGCGATGTATCGCGAAGGTCTGCGCCGCCGCAACAAGTGGGTGTCGCGGTTTATCGAACCGCAACGCGCGGCGGCCGAATAGCCAGCATTCCTCGAATAACACCCTTTCTCCGGCAAAGGCGCAGGCAGTAGGCTGCTTGCGCCTTTTTGTTGGGCGATCGGAGAGACACAGCGTGGATCAAGTCGGTGCAAACGGGCTCGTCGAAACGGCAAGGCGGGTATTACCGGGCGGTACCTTCGGCAATTTCCCGGGCGAGGTCGTGATCCGAGAGGGCCGCGGCGGCCGCGTCTCGGATGAAGACGGCAAGGAATATGTCGACTTCCTGCTCGGCTCGGGGCCGATGCTGGTCGGCCACGCCCATCCCGAAGTGACGGCGGCGGCTCAGGCCCGCGTCGCCCAGGGAACGACGTTTTTCGCCAATAATCGCTGGGGCATCGAACTGGCCGCGGAAATCGTCTCGGCAGTGCCGTGCGCCGAACAGGTGCGTTTCGTGTCGAGTGGGTCGGAGGCCGATCTTTATGCGATGCGCGCCGCCCGCGCCTATCGCAAGCGTGACAAGATTCTGAAATTCGAGGGCGGCTATCACGGCATGAGCGATTATGCGCTGATGAGCCTGGCCCCAAGGCAGCCCGGCAATTTTCCCCGTCCGGTGCCGGATTCGGCGGGCATCCCGAAGAGCCTGCGCGACGAAATCCTGGTGGCGCCGTTCAACGATCTCGACAGTGTAGAAAGCCTGGTGCGCGAGCACCGCGACGAACTGGCCGGGGTCATTGTCGAGCCGTTGCAGCGCATCATTCCGCCGCAGCCCGGTTTCCTTCAAGGGCTGCGTCGGATCACCGCCGATAACAGCATCCCACTGATCTTTGACGAGGTGGTGACCGGTTTTCGCCTCGCTTATGGCGGCGCGCAGGAATATTACGGCGTCGTCCCCGATTTGTGCACCTTGGGCAAGGTGATCGGCGGCGGCTTCCCGCTTGCAGCGATCGCCGGCCGGGCCGAGATCATGGCTCATTTCGACCGGGGCGCTGTCGGCGGCGAGGGTTTTCTGATGCAGATCGGCACGCTTTCGGGCAATCCGGTCGCCGCAGCCGCTGGGCTTGCCACGCTCGAGATCCTGCGCCGTCCCAGAGCTTATGACAGTCTGTTCGCGACCGGACGCGAGCTGATGCGCAACCTCGATGGCTTGCTGAAGGATGCCGGGATCCCGGCCCAGGTGATCGGCGAGCCGCCGTTGTTCGATGTCGTATTCGTGCCCGAGCCGGTGCGCGACTATCGCGGTGTAATACGTGGCGATGCCGAGCTGATGCGCCGGTTCAACGCGCTGTTGCGCGAGCGCGGCATCCTCAAGGGCGAGCAGAAATACTACGTGTCGCTGGCCCACACCGCCGACGATATCCGCCACACGACCGAAGCTTGGAAATCGGCGATCGCCGCCCTCGCCTCATAACGGCACGCGCTGCGACAGGCAGCTCAACCCCCGCCGGCTCAAGCGAGGGCCGACCGCCCCCGTTTGACTTGACTGGCCCGCGCGCTTACGGTTTTTCCGGCATTTTGGGACGGTACCACCGCCGGCTTTCAGGAGGACAGAAATGAGCGCGCATGCGACCCCCGAACAGGTTCGGTCCCGGCTGAATCATCCGATCATCGATGGCGACGGCCACTGGATCGAATACGGCCCGGTTTTCGCCGAGCGGATGCGCAAGGTCGCCGGCGACAAATCGGCGGACGGCTTTCTCGCATTGCAGCGCCGCATCCCCGACGCGCTCTCGCTGTCGATGGCCGAGCGCCAGCAGCGCGGTATTGCGATGGAGGGTTATTGGGGACGCCAGTCGACCAATACCCGTGACCGCGCCACCGCGATGCTGCCGCGCATGCTGTACGAGCGCCTCGACGAGCTGGGAATTGACTTCGGCATCGTCTATCCGACCGCGGGCCTCGGGCTGCCGCGCGTCGCCGATGACGAAACCCGGCGCGCCGTGATCCGCGGCTTTAATATCGTGACCGCCGAGTATTTTAGCGATCTCGGCGACCGGCTGACCCCTGCCGCAGTCATCCCGATGCACACGCCCGACGAGGCGATTGCCGAACTCGAATTCGTAACCAGGGAATTGGGTTCGAAAGTCGGCATGTTTGGCAGCGGCATCGCGCGCCGGCTCAAGATCGCCGAGAACGTCGACCCCGCGCTCGCCCGCTTTACGGTCAATTTCGATCAGCTCGGGATCGACAGCCAATACGATTACGACGCGGTCTGGCAGAAATGCCGCGAATTGAAGATCGCGCCGACCTTTCATACCGGCGGACGTAGCTTCGGGCTACGCAACTCACCATCGAACTTCACGTTCAACCACATCGGCCACTTCGCGGCGGCCGGACATGCCGTCGCCAAGGCGCTGTTCCTTGGCGGCGTAACCCGGCGTTTCCCCGATTTGCGGTTTGGTTTTCTTGAAGGCGGGGTTGGCTGGGCCTGCCAGCTGTTCGCTGATTTGATCGAACATTGGGAGCGGCGCGGCGCCAAGGGGCTGGCCTTTATGCATCCCGACAAGCTCGACCGCCCGCTGCTGCGCCAATATGTCGAGAAGTATGGGTACGGCGATATCGCCGCCGAACTCGACAAGCGTGACGGCTGGCCCGCCCGCGAAGAAGACTCGCTCGACGGCGGGGTCGCGGCCCATGATGATTACGTAGCCTGCGACATCACCAAGAAGCAGGACTGGATCGACCTATACGCCACCCCGTATTACTTCGGCTGCGAATCCGACGATCGCATGAACGCGGTCGCGTTTAGCAAGGTCAACCCGTTCGGCGCGCGGATCAACGCGATCTTCAGTTCGGATATCGGCCATTTTGATGTGCCTGACATGCTGATGCCGGTGCCCGAAGCCTATGAGCTGGTCGAGGATGGGCTGTTGAGCGAGCACGACTTCCGCGACTTCACCTTCGCGAATGCGGTGCGGTTGTGGGGCACGCAGAACCCGCGCTTTTTCGAAGGCACGCGCATCGCCAAGGAAGCCGCCGCGGTTCTCGCCGAGCCGCACTCGCCGTTAAAGGCCGCCGCGGAATAGCAACTGGAGCTAAGGCAGCGTCGTCCCCGAAAGCCGTTCCACCGGAGCGGCGCTGCCGGTCCAGCAACCTCGCAGCACCGGATCGCCCAATGGCGGACCGAGTGTTTCGGGATTAGCCGGTTGTCGGGGGCGCGCTCAATGAAACGAGACCGGCTGAGCAGCGCGGCAATCGTTAAGTCGCTAAAGATTAGATTTGCGCCGCTCGGCGAAGCCCCCGCCACCGCTGAAGCGAAGTGAAGAACTCCGAGTTTATCGCAAAGATCGTGAGCACACCGAGCAGTATCGCAGCCAGACGCCACCAAAGAACCTGAACGAACAGCATTAAGAGCACGTAAGCGGAGAGGGCAATCCCCGAATCCGGAACCTCATCCGGATTTCCGAGTGCCGTGCGGAAGAACCGCTCCCACATCAAGAACAGCACGAGCATCACGGCCCGGCCGAGCATCGCGCGCGTGGCGGGATCACCGGCGGCGCGGCGCATCGTAACGAGGCCAGCCACAACAAAGATCAGGTGAATGCCCCGGTGGGCTTTGCTATAGCCAGCAAAAAAACACCCCGCTATGACCGCGGCGCCGATAAGCAGGAAAATTGCATCCTGTTCCGGCATCTTCGCATATGCAGAAGCCATCTTGGCGTTGCGCGCTAGGTACATCACCTGGATTGCGGTGATGATCAAGAGAGCCCCCATCAGCGCGTAAGGAAGAGTCGAGAACCAGCCGAAATGCTCGAGCCCGGGGAACAGGTGCAGCGCCGACACAGGACCGTCAAACGGTAGGCCCACGGCTCCCCATCCCACGCGCGGGATGTTTTTCAAAGCTGCCCTGACTTCTTCACGAAATCGATAGAAGAACCCCACAATGATGAGGGCGGCTATCGCGGTGATCACAAAAAAGCCGCGCGGACGTTCACGCAGTACCGTTGACAATGCGACCAGCGGGTAGAATTTCAGCAGACCGGCGAGCAGGATCAGCGAATAGGATAAAATTCTATTTGCCGGCGGACCGGCACCGAGCACGCCGGCGATGACCAGCATTATGAAAATGACCGCATCAGCATTGCCGCGCTCAAGGCAGTAAACCGCCATCGGCGATATGCAGGCTAAAGCAAGGACAATCAGTTCGCGCCAATTTGCTGGTTTGATGAGCCAGAACAACGACAGCAGATATGCCAGAACGATGCCGAGGCCGATCGGCATCGTCCAGGCTTTGCCGGTCGGAATAAAGACCGCTCGCAGCCAGAGCGGCGAGTAATTGTGCGGCCGGTTCATAAGGTCGCAGGGATTTGTGACATAGACGTTGATGCCCTCGTTCCAACATTTGATACCAGCGCGGATATAATCCCAATCAAAAAACGGGTTCGGGTTGGTGTTAAACCCGAATAACGTGGCGAGCACTCGGTGGTAGTCCTTGAAATCCACTACATACAGCGCGGCGAGAACCCCCAGCAGTGTCAATCCCAGCAGCGGTACAAGACAGCGCAGCATGTTCTTCTGTACCATTTAGCTTATCTCTCTTTACGATGGTCGGCATGGCTCAGCAATTGAGGATAATATCCCCATTCCCGATCACAGCGACCTCACCACCTGCCCCCTACATGCTCAGGCGGCGATCATATCGGCGATGTTCGGTGTTGCTCCAGTTCAATTGCAATCTGGGCGCTTACGGTACCGGCATAACATTGATGCAATCTTGACCGATTTCGCCGACAACCAGCTGTCGAGGCCCACATCCCCCGGAGGATGAGAAATGCCGAATGAGGTGCGCTCGCTGCCTCTCGCGACATCGACCGCAGAGCTCTTAAGCGTCACGCTGGCGCTGCGAGAACGGGTGCGGGAGGAGTATTGGCGACGGCGGGATCCAATTATTAGAGACCGCATGCTGTGGCGCGCCCAGACCTTTCGACACGTCACTCACATTTTACCAGGGCAGAATATTCTCGAAATCGGCTGTGGCGACGGGGCGTTCACCCGACAATTGGCAAAGGTGACGCGGGGCGAGTGCCCGGTAACGGCAATCACGTTCGATGCTGATGCAACGCGACCTTTAGAGCTTGGACCAAATATCGAATTTCTCGCTATCGCCTCACTGCCTGGGGTTCTGGCGGGACGCAGCTTCGACTTCATAATTGCGCACGATATGCTCGACAAGCGCAATGCGCCCTGGTTACTTCAGCAATTGCTCGCGCTCTTGACCCCTGGTGGGCGGGTACTGTTTTACGAGAGCAACCCGTGGAACATCATTCGCCGCTGCCGTCAAAGCTTAGGGCGCTTGGTCGGGCACCGTGACCCGCGCTTACTATTCAGCCGGCCTGCTTTATACGAGCTGCTTTCAGAAGTAGGGTTTGTTCGAATATTTGCCGTCTTCAACGATTTCGTCTATGCGCCATTGACGCCGAAAGGGATCTGGTTGCTTCGCAACCTTTCGATCATCCTAGAGAATATGCCCGGGTTGCGGACCTTGGCAGGATCGATACTGTTGCACGCTCAGAAGCCGCCAGCTCAGACGAGTTACCCTAGTATTAGTCTGAAGATCGACGAAATTTTTCGAGCCGGGGTCTCTGTGGTTGTGCCTTGCCACAATGAGGAAATGAACGTCGACCCGTTGGTTTCTCGAGTATTCGAGCTGTTTGGCGATTATGTGTACGAAGTTATACTCGTGAACGACAACAGTACTGATCGGACCGCCGCCGTCATCGATGAGCTAGCGCGTCAGAATGGTCGTGTCAAACCTTTACATCAGCTCCCCCCTAATGGGGTCGGTCGCGCGATTGCCGATGGATTGCGAGCGGCCACCGGTAAATACGTGCTTTCCTTAGACTGCGACTTTCAACATCTGCTTCCAGAAATTCGCGATCTATTCGATGGCATTGCCGAAGGCTATGATGTTGCGGTGGGAAGCAAATTCTCTCGCCATAGCGTCTTACTCAACTATCCTTGGATCAAGGTTATAGCCAATCGCGCTTTCCATGCGATTGCTCGTATCGCACTGATCGCGGGTTTTCGAGATTTGACGAACAATTTGAAGCTGATGCGGCGGGAGGTGCTACAGAATCTTGTTTTGCTGGAGCCCGGCTTTGCGATCAATGTCGAAACCGGATTACAACCTTTGATGATGGGTTATCGCGTTAAAGAGGTGCCTATCTCTTGGATTGGTCGTGGCGTCGATATGGGTGTATCCTCATTCAAAATCTTTAAGGTTGGAGGTGGGTACTGGCGCGTTCTCTGGCGCCTCTGGCTGTGGCGCTTCCTCAAGACCGGGCCATACGCAGCACTTCGCCGAAGGTCTGGTATCGCTCCAGATGACCCCGGCATCGCTTTTACAACGACCCGCTGACCAGCTCTCGGAGCGAGCCTGGTGCTCGTAAGATCGGTAAGGCTCGTACAAGTCGATGGCCAAGGGCGAAGTGCTATCGACCGGACCGGCGCAGCGATTTTCAAAAGACGACGCCATGCTGCCGGATAACGCCGGTGATGCCGCCGACGGACGGGAGAATCGCTCGCGTCAACCGACGAGTTCAACCGCCGGAGCGTTCGCCCACTCCGCGGAAGGCGATGATGAGCTTTTGGCGCCTTCCCTGAACTGCAAGCCGGTCAAGCCCGCGGCGATCGATATGCGCGAGTTCACCCGGTTCTTCCTCAGCGGCGTTACCGCCACTATTGGAAATATGGCAGCCGTGTGGCTGGCGCGCTGTTGTCTACCTTTCGAGGTGGCGCTACTGGTTGGACTCGCTACCGGCATCACAATATCATTTGTGCTTTCGAAAGTTTTCGCGTTCCGCTCGCGACCGTGGAACCGCGCGATCGGGGAAGCGGCGAGATTCTTGATCGTTTATGCAGGGGGCTGCTCAATCTATTGGGCGCTAGCAATCTTTGTTAGAACATTCCTTGTCGCGCATGGCGCGCCCCTCCAAGCGGCAGAACCAGGGGGCATTCTCGCGGGTGCGGGATCGATGATGGTGACGAGTTATTGCGGCCATCGGTATTTTACCTACCGGACCTATCGGCGGGTAAATCATATGGATGGCACGGTATGAGTGCCGAGAGGTTGGGCGAGTGGAGCACCGCGAATTGTGCGCCCGACCCCTGTGTGATCTGTCAAAGCCTCGTTAACGAGCCGTTGTACCCGACGACCTACAGCGGATCGATCGAGAAGGCGGGGATCTATTTCCTCGCGAACCGAACCGCGACCGCGCACGGGCGGATAGTACGGTGCCGGGACTGCGGTTTCGTCTTTACGAGCCCGCGCTTTTCAGAACTCTGCTTACAACAAGATTTACCGCGAGGTTCGATCAGCCGCGGACCCTCGCCGGTCGTTCGAGACAGCGAAGGTTGCTCGCTTCCGCAGGCTCGCCAAAATTGTTCGTGAATTTCAACCGCGCGACGGACCATTTCTCGATTTTGGTTGCGGTGACGGGGGTTTTCTTCATCAGTTCAATAGTCCTGGCGGTCGCGGCTTCGAGATTGGCGCGGAGGGCCGGCAAATGGTCGGACCTTGCGAGATTATCACCGGAGATTGGGAGACGGTCGCGGGCTCGCATATGTTCCCGCCAGCTGCGTTCGACTTTGTTGTCGCCTTTGACGTGCTGGAGCACTTACCGCGGATCGGTGAATATCTGAGTCTGATCCGAACGGTGCTCAGGACCGGGGGAAATTTCTTCGTCAGCGTTCCCAACAGCGAAAGTTTCATCGCTAAAGTCATGGGTCAGCATTGGAGCATGCTGCTGCTCGAACATCTATGGTATTTTTCGCCGAAGACGCTCGAAAGCCTGCTCGCTCGCTATGGATTCGAACTGGTCGCGATTCGATCGGTGCCATATGACGCTCCGATCGCCCATCTCGGCACCCGGCTAGTCCAGACTTTTGGAATGACAGGAGCTTTCCAAGATCGGCCGATCTCACGGTGCGTCCTACCAATACCGGCCGGAATCATGCTGGGTGTATTTCAAGTCAAATGATCGCCCTTGAATACAGGAGCGGTCGCAAGCGCCGGTTAGTGATTTCAGAAATCAACGCGTATAGGACCGTAAAAATCGCCATTGACATGAGTTAATCAAACTCTTTGTGGCAATGTGGATGACGTGAACCCCGTTTTTCATCCAGTTGAGACAAGAGTCCGGGGTTGATTTGAGCCTTCTATTTCCTGGGTGGCAAGAGGCCTTGGCGCGGAGCCCCAGCGAAGCGCAGCGTCCCGGCCGGCCTCGCCGCTGAGGGCGCTAGCGTAGCCCCGAGGCGTCATCCAGCCGAGCTTGGAGTGCGGGCGCTCGTTATTGTAATCGTGCCGCCATGCCTCCAGTACGGCGCGGTCGTGCGGCAGCGAGCGGAACAGCGTCTCGTTGAGCAACTCGTCGCGTAGCCGGCCGTTGAAGCTCTCGATGAAGCCGTTCTGCTGCGGCTTTCCGGGGGAGATGTCATGCCAGCCGACGCCGGTCTCGCCTTCCCAGCTCAGGATGGCGTTCGAGGTCAACTCGGTGCCGTTGTCGCTGACGATCGTCTCCGGGTGTCGCCCGCGGCGGCGGGTGACATCGCCGAGTTCCCGCGCTACGCGCCGGCCGGAAATCGAGGTGTCGGCGATCAGCGCCAGACATTCGCGTGTGCAGTCGTCGACCACCGCCAGGATGCGAAAGCGCCGCCCATCGGTCAGTTGGTCGGAGACGAAGTCAAGGCTCCAGCGCTGGTCGGCCGCCAGCGGCGTCACCATCGGCCGCCTCGTCCCGATCGCCCGCTTGCGCCCGCCGCGCCGGCGCACCGTTAGTCGTTCCTCGCGGTAAAGCCGCTGCACCCGCTTCTTGTTGACAGCATGGCCTTCGCGCCGCAGCAGCACGTGCAAGCGGCGGCAGCCAGACCGCCTTCCGCCGGCGTGCTGAGGGCCTGTGACGGGCACCTCAGGGACGAGTTCAAGGTCCCCGTCCTAACTCTCCCCTGTGTGTGGCAGAGGAGGGGGGAGGGGGCTTCGGCAACGCAGCAGGTTCATCGGCTTTAGGGTCATCACCACATCGCCATTTTGGTTCAGCGCCTCGATAAAGCTGCGCAGCATGCCGCGATCAGGCTTGCTGCGCGAGCGTGTCGCCTCGAGCACCGTAACCCGCAGATGCAGCACATCGCCGGGCCGCACCGGGCGGGTCCAGCGCAATTCATCGATGCCGGGCGAGGCGAGGCTCGCGTGCCCCGGCAAAAAATCCTCGACAAACATCCGCATCATCATCCCAGCGGTGTGCCAGCCGCTGGCGATCAGCCCATCAAACGGGCCGAGAGCTGCCGCCTGCGCATCAACATGCATCGGCTGCGGATCGAACCGGCGGGCAAAATCCAAGATTTCCGCCTCGGTGACTTCGACATGCCCGAATTCATAAACGGCGCCGGGGACGAAGTCCTCGAACCAGCGCTCCTCGATCGGCACGGCAAACTCGGATCGGCTCAAAGACGCCTCCATGGTTCACGCCCCGGACTGCCATCCGGGGTTGACCCGGGTATCCGCGATTGGATTACATCAACCCGACACAAAAGTCGCCGATGCGTGGTAAGCCGGCTTAGGGTCGGGGCGCGCGTCGCGAAAATGCCCGCGAGGGAGGGAGATGGAATACGATTACATCATTGTGGGCGGCGGCTCGGCCGGCTCGGTCATGGCCAACCGCCTGTCGGCGAAAAGCACCAATAAGGTCTTGCTGTGCGAGGCCGGCCAGGACACGCCGCACGGCAACGTGCCGCCCGAAATCCTCGACAGCTACCCGGGCACGGCCTATTTCGACCCGCGCTTTCACTGGATCGAGTTGAAGGTCCATACCGAAGTCATTTCGCACAACCGGCCCGAGATCGACCGACCGCCACTGCGCAAATACGAGCAGGCCCGGGTCATGGGCGGCGGCTCGTCGATCAACGGCCAGCTCGCCAATCGCGGCGCGCCGACCGACTACGACGAGTGGGAGGCGCGAGGGGCGGCCGGGTGGAATTGGAACGCGGTGCTGCCCTATTTCAAAAAAGTCGAGCGCGACATGGATTTCGACGGGCCATGGCACGGCAAGGACGGCCGCATCCCGGTTCGGCGCATCTTTCCCGATATGTGGAACGGCCACGCCAAGGCGGTGGCAAAGGCGTTCGAACAGGCCGGGTTCGAATTCATCCTCGACCAGAACGGCGAGTACGAGGACGGCTATTTCCCGATCACGATCTCCAATCTGTATGATCGGCGGGTGTCGGCGGCGATCGGCTATCTCGATCCGGGCACGCGTATGCGCTCGAATTTGACGATCTCGCCCTTGACCCAAGTGACGGCGTTGCTGTTCGAGGGCACGCGCTGCGTCGGGGTCAAGGCCCTGGTCGACGGCAAGGAAACCGAATTCCGCGTGAACTCAGGCCATGGAGAAGTGATCGTCTCCTCGGGCGCAATCCATTCGCCGGCGCATCTGCTGCGATCAGGGATTGGGCCCGCCGGCCATCTGCGCGATCTCGGCATCGATGTCGTCGCGAACGTGCCGGGTGTCGGTCAGCGGCTGATGGACCACCCGTCGATCTCGGTGTCGTCGTTCATCAAGCCCGATGCCCAACTCAACAATATGACGCGACGGCACATCCTCTTGGCATTGCGCTATTCGTCGGGAATTGGCGACGCCCCTGATGGCGACATGTTTGTCGCAAGCGTTAGCAAATCGGCCTGGCATGCGGTCGGCGAGCAGATCGCCTCCCTTTTGGCGGCGGTCTACAAGACGTTTTCGGAGACCGGACAGGTCAAGCTCGCCTCGCACGACTGGCGAGCCGAACCGGTTGTCGAATTCAATCTGCTCTCCGACCGGCGCGATCTCGAACGGCTGATGGACGCGTTTCGCCGGCTGGGCGCAATGCAGATCAGCGCAGCATTGAGCGAGGCGACCAGCGACCCGTTCCCGGCAAGCTATACCGAAAAGGTGCGCAAGATCGGCGTCGTCAACAACAAGAATAAGCGCATTACCGATGTCATCGCCAAACTACTCGATGGGCCCGCTTGGCTGCGCCGTTACGTGATCGAGAAAGTCATCGTCGAGGGTTACCGCTTCGACCAGCTGATGCACGATGATGAGGCGCTCGAAGACTTTATCCGCAAGGCGGCGATCGGCGTATGGCACGCAACCTGCACTTGCCGCATGGGTGCGGACGACGACCCGATGGCGGTCACCGATAATCAAGGCCGGGTGCGCGGGGTCGCCGGGCTGCGCGTCGTCGACGCGTCATTGTTCCCGTGCGTACCCTGCGCCAACACCAACTTCCCAACCCTGATGACCGCCGAAAAGATCGCCGACATGATGCTCGCCTGACCTCCCGCCGGTTTGCCGGGGGCGGTTATCGGAGCGCCGATAAGCCGGTTCCGGCGGTTCACTCAAACCTTGAGATCCTTTTTGAAGTTGTTCTGCGTCGCGGCCCCTTGGATCGAGCCGGGCCCTCGTTATCGCCGGGTCAGGCGGTCAGCAGCGCGCGGGCTCAGCTAGTTCCGCTTCAAAGATTGTGGCAGCGTAGGCGTCCCCGCCGCCGTCCCGCAGGGTCACAAAGGCAGATACAGTTTGCTCTGCAGTATCACTTTCAAGCTATGTTTAATGTTTGCGGAGGCCCCGAGCGGCAGGCCGATAGCATCGGCGCACGCGAGAGTAGCTATTGGGTTTGAGGTTTGGAGGTAAGCGGAGCTTGATGGCCACCGCTACGGCGGGTTGACGGGCTGGTTTTGTTCGCGGGGCTGCGATCAGGGGTGATCGGCGGTCCAGGCCCAGGGGGTCAGTTCGGCCAGTCGGTTGTTGGGCCATCCGTTGACGAGTTTGGTGAGTAGGTCGGTCAGATAGGTTTCCGGATTGACGCCGTGCAGCTTGCAGGTCTCGATCAGCGAGGCCAGCATCGCCCAGTTTTCCGCGCCTTCGTCGCTGCCGGCGAACAGTGCATTTTTTCGATTCAGAGCGATCGGGCGCATGCTGCGTTCGACGGTGTTGGAGTCGATCTCGATGCGGCCGTCATCAAGAAAGCGCACCAGTCCATTCCAGTGGTTGAGGCCATAGCGCAGAGCCTGGGCGATCGTCGCGCCGCCGGCCAGCTGTGCCAGGGTTTTCTCGAGCCAAGCCTTCAGCGCCGCAACGAGCGGCTTTGTCTTCTCCTGTCGCGCCGCCCGGCGTTCGTCGGCGCTCTTGCCGCGGATCTCGGCTTCGATGTCATAGAGCTCGGCAATCCGCTTCAGGGCTTCGGCGGCGATCGGCGCCGGCGGTGATTTTGCCAGGTCGAAGAATTGCCGGCGCCAGTGTGCCCAACAGAAGGCGAGCGTCGCCGGTCCGCCGGCGCGCTTCGGATCGGCGAGGGCGCGATAGCCGGCATAGCCGTCGGTTTGCAGCACGCCGGTGTACCCCTTCAGCAGCGCCAAGGCGTAATCGCCGCTGCGCCCTGGTGCGTAGCTGTACACCACCGCCGGCGATGATCCGCCCTGCCACGGCCGATCGTCGCGAGCGAGCGCCCAGAAGTAACCCTTCTTTGTGCGCCCCCGGCCAGGGTCAAGGACCGGCGCCGTCGTCTCGTCGACGAACAGCTTGGTCGAGCCCAGCAGCTCCTCGAGCATCAGCCGCCACACCGGTTTGATCTCGGCGGCGCCGTAGCCGGTCCAGAACGCCAGGGTGGCGCGATCGATCACGATGCCCTGCCGCGCCAGGATCTGGGCCTGGCGGTACAGCGGGCAGTGGTCGGCATATTTTGCGACGATGACATGGGCGACCAACCGCTCGGTCGGCAGGCCGCCTTCGATCAGCCGCGCCGGCGCCGGCGCCTGCACCACCGCTTCCTGGCATGCGCGGCAGGCGTATTTCGGCCGGCGCGTGACGATCACCTGGTATTGCGCCGGGACGACGTCGAGCCGCTGCGAGCGATCTTCGCCGATCACGTGCATCGCGCCGCCGCAGCATGGGCAGGCGGTATCTTCCGGTTCGATGACGATCTCGACCCGCGGCAGGTGCTCGGGCAGCGGGCCGCGGCCAGCGCGCCGCTTCTCCGAACGGGTTTTGCGCAGCGCCGGATCGGCCTTCTCCTGTTCGGCCTCGGCCTCGGCGATTGCCTGTTCGAGATCTTCCAAGGCCAGGTTGAACTGGTCTGGATCGAGCTTTTCCGAGCGCCGGCCGAACTGCATTCGCTGCAACTGGCGAAGCAGGTGGCGCAATCGGTCGTTCTGCCCAGCGAGCTGATCACGCTCTTCGGTCAGCCGCCCCTTCTCGGCCCGCTCGGCGTCACGCTCCGCCCATGCCGTCAGCACCAGGGCGTGCAGCGCGGCAACGTCGTCGGGAAGGCTGTCGGGTGTCGTCACGATCGGGATTATCTCATGTCGCCGGCGCCGTGCGATCCTCAACCTCAAGGTGAGTCAACATGACGCAGGCCTCCGACGGAGGTGGCACTCAGCCGGCCACCTGCGGCCGTTTGATCCTGGGGGCGTACACCCGCCGCCAATCCAGCCCCTCGAACAATGCCGCCAGTTGCGCCGCCGACAGCCGCATCACCCCGTCGCTGATCGCCGGCCATTTGAACTTGGCCCCCTCCAGCCGCTTCCAGATCAGCACCAGGCCGGTCCCGTCGTAGACCAGCATCTTCACGCGGTCCACGCCCGCTTCGAGCGAAACACGAAGACCGTCCCATTGAACGGGTCCTGCCGCAGCACCGATTGCACCGTCGCCGCCAGGCCATCGGCGCCGCGGCGGAAGTCAACCGGCCGGGTTGCGATCAGCACCCGCACTCCCGATGGCGGCGCGCCGGAGAGAGCGGGGATCACTTCATTGCCTTCAACAGGCGCAGCACTTTGCCGAGCAAGGCCAGATCGACACCCGCCCTGACACGCACGACCGCGCTGCCGATCTCGATCTCGATCGCCGCCGCACCAGAACCGCCATCCGCCACCACCGGGACGAAGTCGAGTCCTCGCGTGCCGGCCTCGGCCATCGCATTGGCATCCGCCGCCGATCCGAACTCCCGCCGCCAGCCATAGAGTTGGTTGCGATGCAGCCCGTAGCGCAACGCGATCTCGCTCGCTTGCGCGCCCGGCGCTTGGCTCTCCGCGACGATCGCCACCTTTTCCGTCATCGGTCCAGCGGCGCCGGCGCGGTGTGCCCGTCAACACCTCCACGCGACGGAAACTGTGCCCATCAATTGGCAAATTACTTGGCACACCATCCCCCTGCCTCGATCAGAACAGGCAGGTTCACCCCATCACCATCATCCGGCGCAAGGTGGGGGTCAGGCTTCGCTTACGCTTCATCAAAATCTCCTGTGTCTTAACTAGTCACGGCCGTCGACGGCGAGATCAAACGTAAAAACTCCGTCCATTCCCTCAGGCCGCTGTAACACCTCGGGGTGACGCAAGGTGCGGACCGCATCATTATGGCCGGCGCTCCAATGCTCCTCCATCGTGCGACGGGAGAATTCGAAATCCTTGGACGACCCCTCATAATTCCGGGCGTGATAGATCAGCTGGATAATGTTGTAGACCTTTTCGTCGGCTTCGGCGGCAAGGCGCAGCGCTTCCGGCGTTTGGCGCAACTCGACGGGCAATTGGTTAAGCAGCTTGGCGGTTGCGCGGCGCAATAGTTGCTGCTGTTTGAATTGGTCGGTTGCCGCCCGGGTACGGCTCGAAAAGCGAATTTCCTTCTGGCGGAGTTCGACCTCCATCATGTCGCCGGGGAGCTCGCCGCGTGCGTTCCACAGATCGATCTGAAAAACCAGGCTGTCATAGCGCCGATGGCTATCGAGCACCCATTGCAGCGGCGTGTTCGAGACAAGACCGCCGTCCCAGTAATGCTGGCCGTCAATGATCGTCGCTGGAAAACCCGGCGGCAATGAGCCGCTCGCCAACACATGTTCGGGTCCGATTTGATGAGTGGTATTGTCGAAATACACAAAATTCCCGGTGCGAACGTTGACCGCGCCGACACTAAAGCGAGTTTCGCCGTCGTTGATGCGAGAGAAGTCGACGAGGCGCCCAAGGGTGGCGATCAGCGGAGCAGTGTCATACCAGCTCAGTGCGCGTGGATCGCCGCGTGGATAGAGGTAGGGCGGCGGCACCCGCGGGCTGAAAAACCCCGGCGCACCGCCGACCAGAATGCCGAGCGCTCGAGCTTGATTGACAAATCGATGGGTCATTTCGTCGCTGACGTTGATGCCGGGAAGGTACGGCGCGCCGAGCGGCGAAGCGGTAACCGTTTCCCAGAATTCGCGTAATCGCTCGACCCGGCGTTCGGGCGGGTTGCCGCCGATCAACGCCGCGTTGATCGCCCCGATCGAGATGCCGGCGACCCAGTCGGGGTGAAGATTAGCCTCGGCAAGAGCTTGATAGACGCCAGCCTGATAGGCGCCAAGGGCGCCGCCGCCCTGCAAGATCAATGCGATCAGTTCGAACGGCGGGCGCGGAATCGCGTGGTGTGTTTTCCGGATTAATTGCTTTCCAGCAGACATGACAAATGTTCCGGTTGCCGGTGGGCTCTATGAATAACCCATCATATCCGGCCGTTATGCCAAGCGCGTGTGGGTTTGTGGGTAGGGGTTCAATGAACGGCAAATTGCTTCATCCGGCGACTCTGGCAGCGCAGGCGCTCGGCTGGATCAATTCCCAGACCGGCGCCGTCGTCCAGCCGGTGCATGTCGCAACCACCTTTCAGCGTGATCCCGACAATCAATATCGCCGCGGCCGCAGTTATGCGCGCGACAACAACCCGACCTACGATCAGCCGCAAGCCCTACTGACCGCACTCGAAGGCGGTGTCGATACCCTGCTGTTTGCATCCGGAATGGCAGCTGCTGCCGCCGTATTCCAAAGCCTGCCACGCGGTGCTCATGTCGTCGCCCCCAAGGTCATGTATTGGGGGCTGCGTAGCTGGCTAATGGATTTTGCCGAAACGTGGGGGCTGGAGGTCGATTTCGTCGATGCGGCCTCGCTCGACGCTCTGAAGGGGGCGGTGATGCCGGGCCGCACCCGGCTGGTTTGGATCGAAACACCCGCCAACCCGCTATGGTCGGTGACCGACATCGAGGGTGCCGCCGAGATCGCCCATGCCGCGGGCGCCGTGTTAGCGGTCGACAGCACGACGGCGACGCCAGTCCTGACCCGGCCCTTGGCGCTCGGCGCCGATCTCGTCATGCACTCGGCAACCAAATATCTCAACGGGCACAGCGACGTGATCGCCGGCAGCCTCACTACGGCGCGCAAGGATTCGTTTTGGGAACGGATCTCCAAGGTACGCAGCGGCGGTGGCGCTATTCTCGGGAGCTTTGAGGCTTTTTTGCTGTTGCGCGGTATGCGCACCTTGTTCCCGAGGGTGGAGCGCGCCTGCCGCTCGGCGCAGCAAATCGCCGAGGTGATAGCTGCGCACCCGCGCATCGAGCAAGTGCTCTATCCAGGCCTGGCCACTCATCCTGGACATGCGGTTGCCGCGCGCCAGATGACGGGCGGGTTTGGCGGCATGCTCAGTATCCGCGTGAAGGGAGGCGCCGCCGCTGCGATTGCGGTCGCCGCCAAAGTCGAAGTCTGGCAGCGCGCAACCTCGCTCGGTGGCGTCGAAAGCCTAATCGAGCACCGCGCCTCTATCGAGGGCGCCAACAGCCCAATTCCGCCTGACCTGCTGCGCCTTTCGGTCGGGATCGAAGACCCCGCCGATTTGATGGCCGATCTTGAAGCCGCCGTTGAGGGGTAGAGTTCTCCCTCTCAGCTTCATAACAAGGTATAATGTAAATTCAGTAATTGCAGTGTTGTGGGCCTACCGCGCCACCTGGAGCGGTGAGGATCAGTGTCCGCTCAGAGCATCCCAAGCTCGAGCCGGGCCTCCTCGCTCATCTTTTCCGGTGTCCAGGGCGGGGTCCACACCAGCTTGACCCGCACGTCATTGATCCCGGGAACACCACGGATCGCGGTTTCGACCTCGCCGGGCATGCTGGCGGCCACCGGGCAGGCCGGCGTGGTCAGTGTCATCTCGACAAAGACGATCCCGTCCTTTTTGACCATCAGCTCGTAAATCAGCCCCAGTTCGACCAGATCCATCGGGATTTCCGGGTCGCGAACCGTCTTTAGGGCTTCGAGCACCGGGCCCATCATCGCCGGGTCGTCCTCACCCTCGGGCCGCTCGATGTCGTCGCCCGCGTCCGAGGTTGACGTTTCCTGATCGAAATCAAACGGGTCGCGCTCGGTCATTCCGTCACTCCGTCTTTACCGTCGCGCTATTACCTTTGAGGGCTGCCTCGAGGGCATGCCACGACAAGGTCGCGCATTTAACCCGAGCCGGATAGGCCTTGACCCCGGTCAACGGTTCGAGCCGTTCCATCTCCTCCGCCAAGGGCTCCGACAGTGGGCTCTCCTGATGACCGGTCACTCGAGCATGGAAATGCCCGAACAATTCGCGCGCTTCGTCGACAGACTTTCCCTTGAGCACTTCGGTCATCAGCGAGGCGGCGGCCGTCGAAATTGCGCAACCGCGTCCCTGGAACGCGACATCCGTGATCCGGTCGCCATCCAAGGTCAGGTAGACCGTAACGCGATCGCCGCACAGCGGGTTGTAGCCCTGCGCGGTGTGCGTGGGGTGCTCGATCGTCCGGAAATTGCGCGGATGGCGCCCGTGATCAAGGATGATGTCCTGATAGAGTTCGCGCAGATCCATCATCGAAACATTTCCTTTGCGGCCTCGATCCCTTCAACCAGCGCATCGATGTCGCGCTCGTCGTTATAGACGCCGAGTGAGGCCCTGGTCGTCGCACTGAGCCCGAGCTTGTCGAGCAACGGCTGGGCGCAATGATGCCCGGCGCGCACCGCGACATGATGACGATCGAGCACCGTCGCCAAATCGTGCGGGTGCACCCCTTCGAGATCAAAGGACAAGATGCCAAGCCGCCGCTGGCCGGCGCCGATAAGGTTAAGCCCGGCAATACGCGACAGGCGGTCGACTCCGTAGCCGGTCAGCGCTTCCTCATGTTCGAGGATGTTGTCTCGGCCCAGCCCTTCGATGAAATCGAGCGCGGTTGCGAGCCCGATCGCACCCGAAATGTCGGGCGTGCCGGCCTCGAAGCGATGCGGTGGATCCTGAAAAACGGTCTTTTCAAAGGTGACGTTCAGGATCATATCGCCGCCTCCTTGCCACGGCGGCATTGCGGCCAGCAATTCGTGACGGCCCCATAGAACGCCGATCCCGGTCGGGCCATAGGTCTTGTGCCCAGAGAAGGCGTAAAAATCGCAGCCCAGCGCCTGCACATCGACGGGCAACCGCGGCGCCGCTTGACAGCCATCAACCAGCACTCGGGCACCGACACGGTGTGCCAGTTCGACGATCGTCTCGATCGGCACCAGCGCTCCGGTCGCATTGGCGATATGGGTGACCGCAACAAGCCGGGTGCGCGGCGACAGCCTTGTAGCAAGGGCAGCGAGATCGAGCCCGCCCGTTGCATCAATCGGCGTCACAACGATGCGGATGCCGATCCGGTCGCGCAGTAGCTGCCATGGGACAATGTTCGAGTGATGCTCGAGCTCGCTGATGACGACTTCGTCTCCCGATTCGAGAAAAGCCCCACCCCAGCTCTGAGAGACGAGATTGATGGCTTCGGTAGCGCCACGGACAAATACGATCTCTCTCGGATCGGCGGCATTCAAAAACCGCTGCGCCTTGACCCGCGCTTCCTCGAACAATTCCGTCGAACGGGCGCTGAGGCGGTAAACACCGCGGTTCACGTTTGCGTAATCAGTGCGGTAGTAATCGCCAATCCGGTCGATGACTGATGCCGGCTTCTGCGCGCTGGCTCCGGTATCGAGGAAAACCAGATCCGGATGAGTTTGGAAGATCGGAAATTGCTGTTTCAGCCGGCTCGGGTCAAAGCTGCCAGACAGCTGCTCGCCGCCGAGGTCGACTGCCCTCGGGCTTGCCGTCGTCATGTCTATTCCTCCAACATCGCGAGGCGCTGGCCGAGCCGGGCCAGCAGATGCTCGCGCAGCGCACCTGGCTCGACAATTTCGACCGCCTCGCGCATGAACGCCTCGATCAGCATGTGCCGCGCCTGCTCGCGCGGGATGCCGCGGGCCAAAAGGTAAAACAACGCAGTCTCGTCGAGATCGCCGACCGCAGCGCCGTGGCTGCATTTGACGTCGTCGGCAAAGATTTCGAGCTCAGGCTTGGTGTCGATCGCGGCGTGCGCGCCGAGCAGCAGATTCCGGCTCAACATATGCGCGTCGACCTTTTGCGCGCCCGGCCGGACCGTGATCCGCCCCTGGAATGCGCCATGGGCGCGGCCGGCTGCGACGCCCTTAAAGATTTCACGGGTTTCGCCGCGCTCCGCGAGATGATCGACCGTCGTGACGATATTGGCTTGTTGGCGCCGCGAGGCGACAAAGCCACCGTAGAGCCCGCAATGAGCGCCTTCGCCCTCGCTGCGCACAACCACCTCTTGGCGCAGCGTGCCACCGCCGAGCAGCAGCGCAAAACTGGTGAGCCGCGCCGCGGCAGCGAGCCCGACATCCATTGCTGCGGTATGCAATGCCTCGCCCGCCTCTTCGACCAGCGCTACGCGGTTCAGGACGGCGCCGGCGGCGAGTCTCAGCGCGAGCACGTCGTTACGCCAGTAGCGTCCTTCACCGGCAAAGGTTTCGACGATACCGGCACGGGCACCTTCGGCAAGATTAACAATGCTCCGGGTGTGCTTGGATCCGCCGGGCGAGGAGAAATGAATGATCTCGATCGGCTGATCGAGTGCAGTTTCGGGAGCGATGTCGATTACAACACCGTCGGCAAAGAGCGCGGCGTTCAGCGAGTTGAACGGATTTTCGCTGGCCTCGTTGCTTGTGATGACCGCCTGAACGAGATCGGGACGTTCAACTATCGCCCGCCGCATCGAAGCTATCCAGACGCCCTCTGGGAGGGGCGATCGCCGCACGATCGACTGGCAATTGCCGTCGAGCATGATCACCCGGACCCAAGCAAGATCGAATCCTAGATCCAGTGGCACTGCCGAAAGCGAGCCCGCCTCACCCGGTGGCAGCGGCTGACGCTGCAAAGGTTGCAGGTCGAGATATCTCCAGCTCTCGCTCTTGCGGCTAGGAAAGCCCAGCTCAGCGAACCGTTTAAGATGGCGGCGCCGCAACTCGCGGAGCCACTGCGGCTCCCCGCCTCTTTCAGCAAATGCGTCGAGATACGGCCTCGCCTCGGGCTTCACCGGAAAGTCAACGACGGCACTCATTGAGATTTCGCCAGCTCAGGCCGCATCGCCGAGGGCGCCGTAGCCGCGCCGCTCAAGTTCCGCGGCTAGCGTCTTGTCGCCGGATTCCACAATCCTTCCGCCCTGCAAGACATGCACGCGGTTGGGCTCGACGTAATTGAGCAGGCGCTGATAATGGGTGATCATCACAATCGCGCGTTCGGGCGCGCGCTGCCGATTGACGCCGTTCGCGACAACCCGCAACGCATCGATGTCGAGCCCGCTGTCGGTTTCGTCGAGGATCGCGAGACGCGGCTCCAACATCACCATTTGGAAAATTTCATTGCGTTTTTTTTCGCCGCCGGAAAACCCGACATTGACCGCGCGGTGCAACAGATCCTCGCCGATGTCGAGTTCTTTGAGCTTGGCGCGCACGGTGCGCAGAAACTGCCCGGCATCGAGTTCGGGTTCGGCGCGATGGCGGCGCTGCGCGTTTAATGCCGTACGCAGGAAGTACATGTTATTTACACCCGGGATTTCGACCGGGTACTGAAAGGCGAGAAACAGCCCTTCGCGCGCCCGCTCATCAGCCGGCATCTCGAGCAAATCGCGGCCGAGATAGGTGACGCTTCCGGAGGTGACCTCATAGCCTTCGCGTCCTGACAGCACCGCGGCCAACGTCGATTTGCCGGAGCCGTTTGGCCCCATGATGGCGTGTACCTCGCCGGCGCCGACCGAAAGGTCGATGCCTTTCAGGATTTCGCGGCCGTCCTCGAGCCGCGCATGCAAATTATGAATTTCGAGCATTTCGTGAACCGATGCCTATTGTCTTTCCGGCGAAGGAGCAAGCCAACCAGCCGTCATCCCACACTACCTTCCAAACTGACGGCGAGCAGCTTTTGCGCCTCCACCGCGAACTCCATCGGCAGTTCTTTGAGGACTTCCTTGCAAAAGCCGTTGACGATCAGCGACACCGCATCCTCGGCGGAGAGGCCGCGTTGCCGACAATAAAACAGCTGGTCGTCGCTGATTTTCGAGGTCGTCGCTTCATGCTCGACCCGCGCCGTCGGATTGCGGATTTCGATATACGGCACCGTATGTGCGCCACAGCGCTCGCCGATCAGCAGCGAGTCGCATTGCGTGTGATTGCGGGCGCCGACCGCTCGCGGTTGGACCCGCACCAACCCGCGATAGGTGTTCTGTCCGCGCCCCGCCGAAATGCCTTTGGACACGATTGTTGATCGCGTGTCCTTGCCGATATGGATCATCTTGGTACCGGTATCGGCCTGTTGGCGATTGTTGGTAATCGCGACCGAATAGAATTCGCCGACCGAATGGTCACCTTCGAGAATGCAGCTCGGGTATTTCCAGGTGATCGCGGAGCCGGTCTCGACCTGCGTCCACGAAATCTTGGCGCGAGCGCCGCGGCAAGCTCCGCGCTTTGTCACGAAATTGTAGATACCGCCTTTGCCCTCGGCGTCGCCTGGATACCAGTTTTGGACCGTCGAGTATTTGATCTGCGCCTCTTCGTGCGCGATCAGCTCGACGACAGCGGCATGCAGCTGGTTTTCGTCGCGCTGCGGCGCGGTGCAGCCTTCGAGATAGCTGACATAACTGCCCTTGTCGGCGATCAGCAGAGTCCGCTCGAACTGACCGGTTTTCGCCGCATTGATCCGGAAATAAGTCGACAGCTCCATCGGGCAGCGCACGCCTGGCGGCACATAGGCAAACGAGCCGTCGCTGAACACGGCCGAATTGAGCGCCGCGAAAAAATTGTCGTTCTGCGGCACGACGGTGCCGAGATATTTTCGGACGAGTTCTGGATGTTCGCGCACCGCTTCGCCGAACGAGCAGAAGATGATGCCGAGCTTGCCGAGTTGTTCCTTGAATGTCGTCGCGACCGAGATGCTGTCAAAGACGGCATCGACCGCGACCCCCGCCAGGGCCTCGCGTTCCCGCAGCGGAATGCCGAGCTTCTCGTAAGTACGCAGCAGTTCAGGATCGACTTCGTCGAGCGATTTCGGCCCAGCGTTTTGCTTTGGCGCGGAGTAGTAGGTCGCCGCCTGATAGTCGATCGGCGCCAGGTTCAGCTTTGCCCAGTTGGGGGGCGTCATCTTTTGCCAGGCGCGGAACGCTGCCAACCGCCATTCCAGCAGCCATTCAGGCTCGTCCTTTTTGGCCGAGATGAAACGGATGGTCTCTTCGGTCAGACCGGGTGGCGCTTCATCGACTTCGATGTCAGTGACGAAGCCGTATTTATAGCCCTCCTGCGAGAGCGCGCGGACGGTATCGAGTGTATCGATTGAAGCAGTCATGCGATTGTTCTTGGCTTTCAGTTCGCAGCGGGCTGGGCGATGACGGCCGGGCGACGCGGCACAAAGGCTGCCGGCGTCAGCATCGCGTCGAGCGACACCGCCGCCAAAGCCTGCTCGACCGCGCGGTTGATTGCGGTCCAATGCGGCCGGGTCGGGCAATAATCGGTTCGCGTGCAATCGGCGACATGGACCGAGCACTGGGTCAGTCCGATGTCGCCATCGATCGCCGCGACCACCTCGGCAACCGAGATCGAGTTTGCGGCGCGGGCCAGGCGATAGCCGCCCATAGCACCCCGCGTCGCAGCCACCAACCCGGCATGCGCCAGGGATTTAAGGATCTTGGCGACGGTCGCGCGAGGCAGCTGGACTTCGTCAGCCAATGCGGCCGCGGTTAGCTGCCGTTCCGGATTAACCGCAAGATGCGTCGCGACAATGACGCCATAATCGGCCAACTTGCTCAGGATGATCATTTGCTTGCGCGGCTCGAAGGCTCAATTCGTACCAAATTGGTACGCTATAAATTGGCGCTCAATGCCCACCGGTCAAGCGCTAAGATGGCGCTACCCCCTATCGGTTTAACGCCGTGGTCTGATGATCACCATGCGGCATTACCCCACAAGCGCTTCGCGAAAGAGCTGCTCGAACCGGTCGGAACCGCTGTTCGGCTCGGTACTCGAGCGATAAAGGCGTAACTGGCCTTGCTGGCTGGTGATTTCGTGGTGGGTGTAGCCCGATCGGTCGCGCCAAAACCGCAGCGCAACCTGCGCGCCGCCGATTTGGACGTTGGTCAGGCTAAGTTCCGGCAGCCACTCCGGAAGGTCGGGATCGATGATCAAGGTGTTGCGCGGCGCCAGCGGAATTAGCCCAAGCATCGACTGCACCAAAAGAATAATCGCACCCGCCGACCACGCTTGCGGTGAGTTGGCGCCGGGATAGATCCCGGGCGATGGATGTTGCAAATCGCGCGGCTGACCGCCAAAGAGTTCGGGCAGGCGATCATAATCAAAGAGCTGAGTAGCGTCGAACAGCGCCTTTGCCAATCGATGAAAATGCTCGATCAAGCCGTAGCGTTTGAGCCCGAACCCGATCAACGCCCCGGAGACAGGCCAAACCGACCCGATGTGATAGGCAAACGGATTGAACGCCGGGTGCCGCGTCGATAACGTACGCACGCCCCAGCCGCTGAACAACTCGGGCGACATTAGCCGATCGGCGACGGCCACCGCCTTATCATCGTCGACAATGCCATAGGCGAGACATTGGCCGGGGTCCGAAGCGATCGTCTTGACCGGTTTCTTCTCCGGATCGAGACAGAGCGCGAAGTATTTCTCCTCGGGTAGCCAGAAGGTCTGGTTGAACCGCTGTTTCAACCCGGTCGCCTGCGTCAACAGATCCTCTGCCCTACGGTGATCACCAAGCGAAGCAAAGGCTAGCCCCATCAGCTGCTTCGCACAATAGAAGCATGCCTGGATCTCGACGAGAGCGATCGGATCTTTAACAATTCGTCCGTCTTCATACAAGATCGCGTCTTTCAAATCTTTCCAGCCTTGATTATTTTCACCCCACGACCCCGCCTTTGTTTTGTATTCGTAGAATCCGTCGTGGTCACGATCAGCATCGCGGTCCATCCAGTCGAGTGTCGCCAGCATTTTTTCTCTCAGCGAAAGAAAAAATTCCTTGTCGCCGCTGATTGCGAGATGCCAAGCCATGTCGATTAAAAACAAGCCCGGGGCCGAATAGTCGCCGTAATAGTGGAGGAACGGCCGCTTTTCGAGCAGCGACAACGGTGATTGCTGGCGTTGGTGGATGACGCGGCCGGGCTCCTCGTCAAAGCCCTCGTCGTATTTGTCGGCGTTCCATTTCGCGATTAGACTTAGCGTGCCGCGCAGCATCGCCGGTTTCACCAAGCCAGTCTGGAAACCCGTGACCAGCGTGTCGCGGCCGAATAGTGCGAGATAGTTCGGACCGCCCGCGGCTGGCATTAGCCGCTCCTCCCCGTCCCCTTCCATCAGCGCGAGCCCCGTAAGATCCGAGAGCGCGCGGTTCCACGCACGTTGGACCACGCCGCTATGCGCGGTCAGCTGCAAGCCGCGCTCGAAAGCGTGGTCGGTCGGCGCATCTTCAAAGGCGATGCCATCGCGACCCTGCGCGACCGCCGTCCCGCAGAACACCGGGATGACGTCGATGCGCAGACATTCCGATTGCTGCGGCAATAGGTTCAACAGCCACGAAATGATGCCGTTTTCCTCAATCAGCCCGCCACCCGCCGAAAAGCGGATTTCGGTCCCGTGATCGAGTTTCGGGTGCCGGTAGCGTAACTCGAGTGCGCCGCCGCCCTCGCACAATCGCCAGCATCGTTCTATGGGAGCGGTTTGCTGCCGCTCGCCCTCTTCGACTTCGGTGTGGTCCGCGAAATCGCCATCCATCTCCCAGCTGATCAGCAGCCGAGCTGGAGCCAGCGAGCGATTGGTCACGTAAATATCGTGATACATCGCCTCGCCAAGGAACCGATTAATCTGGATTTCGATCCCGTGGCTGACGATTTCGCCGCCGTCATCGTCCGGCTGATCGGGCTGTGGACCGGCGAGACTGCCAGAGGGTGCGGGCGCCAGAAAATACGCGCTCGCCGAGCGGGTGGTGATGTTGACGGCGCAGACCTGCATTGGCTGCTTGCCCTCGACGGTGAACCGCATCTTCGACAAAAAGCGGGTCTGCCGGTAATAATAACCGTCACTGCCGTCGATCTCGCCGGTGATCATCCCGCCAAGATCGCTGATCGCATAGGCGTGAGCGTGATGCAGGATCAAATGCGACGGCCTCAGCCGCAATCGATTCAATTCGTTCATCTTGGGCCGTGTTCCCAAAAGAGCTTTCGTTGAACGAACGAGGGGATAGGCGCTCTGGTTGCGTGGGCTGCGACGCCGTCTCGTTTGTGGCGCCTACGATCCGCCGGCGACAATCGAGTCGACCCGGCGCGGCCGCCCGGCCTTCAATTGTCCTGTTGCGGTCTTCGCCTTCGAAGGCCACTTTCGCGATCACGCGGGTTCCCAGCGACCGCAGCGTTTTGTCGAACGGCCGAGATGAAGCTTCTAGTCGTCGAAGACGATCGTGAAACCGCTTCCTACCTCCACAAAGGCTTGAGTGAGAGCGGGTATGTTGTGGATCGCGCCGGCGACGGTCGCGAGGGATTGTTTCTCGCAAGTTCCGGTGGCTACGACGCGATCGTTCTTGACCGCATGCTGCCCGGAATGGATGGGCTCGCGGTTCTTGGCGCGTTGCGTGCCGCCGGCATTCGCACCCCAGCATTGATTCTCAGCGCGCTCGGCAGCGTCGACGATCGGGTCAAGGGGCTGCGCGCCGGGAGTGACGACTATCTGGTCAAGCCTTTTGCGTTCAGTGAGTTGCTGGCGCGGATCGAGGCACTGTTACGCCGGGGAACGGTAACGCCGGCCACCACGACGTTGCGGCTGGCGGACCTTGAACTGGATCTCCTGACCCGCACGGTCAAACGGGCCGGCAAGCTGATAGACTTGCTTCCGCGCGAATTTCGCCTCCTCGAATATTTGATGCGCAATGCCGGCCATGTCGTCACCCGCACGATGCTCCTCGAACATGTTTGGGACTACCATTTCGATCCGCAGACCAATGTGATCGACGTCCATGTGAGCCGGTTACGCCAAAAGATCGATAAGAGTTTTGAACGGCCGCTGCTGCATACGGTCCGCGGCGCCGGGTATTGTCTGCGAGCGGCAGATTAGCAACGCGGTAATCACAACAAATTTCATTTGATGACTGCAGAAAAGCTCTCTTTGCCCACGGCCCGGGCGCCGTCCTTATGGTCGCCGCGCTTTTTTGAGCATCCGCGACGGCTGGTACGAACACACGCTTTTCGCCTGGCTGCGCTATACTTTCTCGTATTTGCCGCGTCGGTTCTGGGGGTGTTGTTTTTTGTCTATTGGACCAGCGCCGACTTTGTCGAGCGGCAGACAGAGGCGACCCTCGATGCCGAAATAACCGGGCTTGCCGAGCAGTATGCGCAGCGGGGCTTGAGCGGCCTGGTTCAGATTGTGGCCGCACGCAGTGCCGCCGGCGACCGCGGCGACTCGATGTTCTACCTGGTGACCGACCCGGACGGTCGGCCTCTGGCGGGGAACATTTCGGGTTGGCCGCTTGGGGTTCCAGCGCGCACCGGCTGGCTCTCATTCTTCGTCAACGTCAAAATCGATGGCCGCGAGCTGAATCACCCGGCGCGTGGCAGTTTGATCATCATCCCTGGCGGCTACCGCTTGCTCGTCGGGCGTGACATCAGCGACGCGGCCGCATTTCGCGATCGGATCAAACTGACACTGATGTGGGCGGGTCTGTTGGCGCTTGGCATCGGCCTGCTTGGCGGCGCGGCGATGAGCCGGAACCTGCTGCGCCGGGTCGAACTGGTCAATCGCACCAGCGAGCGGGTCATGGCAGGAAACCTTTCCGATCGCGTTCCGCTCGACGGCACCAGCGACGAGTTCGATCTGCTCGCCGCCAATCTCAATCGCATGCTCGATCAAATCGAACGCTTGATGACGGCTATGCGCGAGGTTACCGATGATGTCGCCCATGATTTGAAGACGCCGTTATCGCGGCTTCGCGCCAGACTCGAACTGGCGCTGATCGGTCCGGCCGATACCGGCGTGCAGAGTGAGGCGATTCGTGCCGCGATCGATGAAGCCGACCGCATGCTCGCCACCTTCAATGCGTTGCTGCGGATCGCCGAAGCCGAGGCGGGCGCCGCATGGGAACAGGCCGAGCCTCTCGACCTCGGATTGGTCGCGCGCGAGGCCGCCGAATTTTACGAACCGGTCGCCGAGGAAAAGGGGTTTTCTTTATCTGTCTCAGTAGAGCCGGCCGTGAAGATTCGCGGCGACCGGCACCTATTGTCCCAGGCGCTCGCCAATCTTCTCGACAACTCCTTGAAATATGCGAATGGCGGCGACCTGCAGATCCGACTTTTTCGTCGTGGCGAGCACGCTGTGCTGGAAGTCGCCGATCGCGGACCAGGTATTCCAGAACCTGACCGCGAGATTGTCTTCGATCGCTTTGTCCGACTCGAACCTAGCCGTAGCACACCCGGCAACGGGCTGGGGCTCAGCCTCGTGCGCGCAGTGGTGCATCGTCATCGCGGCAGCGTAACGCTTCTCGACAATCAACCTGGTTTACGAGTTCGACTCGAGTTTCCGATTCTCGCAGATTGATTACTCGTCGATATCGCCAGCACTGATTCCACGGTCGCGGTCTTCGATCCGGCGCGCGGTTTCGACCATCATCTCCCGTAATTCTTGCTGGTCCATGCCCGCGCTGCGCAGAACAGGCTCCATAACCTCGTCGGCGAGCAGGTCGTCGAGGCTCGGCTGATATCGGCAGCAGTCAAAACGCCGGTCCATCTCGTCCTCCATGTCCTCTATTCTATGCAGCATCAACGGAAAGCGTGACCGCTTTATGTCCTCGGCTCGAAGATTTCGCGGCATTAGTCCTCGGGAGCCGCCTTATTCCCGTCCAAATGGAGAGAGACCTCGGCGAGAAATACGGAGAACGGTGGTGAGGTGGAGAAATTCGCGATATCGCGCCGCTCCAGAACGGTTCACCCACACCGCGTCTGACCGCGGCGCTATTCATTGCGCCGCACAGAGTTTGACAAACCGTAAATCCGGCCGTGGGCGACCAGGTAAAATGAGCTAATGCGAAAGCGCGCTATAACTTGATAGATCGATACCGAGCGCCGCGATCCGCGCTTGAACCGTTGCGCTCGTCAGCGTCTCCAGCTCCTCGACATGGTGGTAGTTGGGCATCGCCACGATCAAATTGGGGCTCCGCGCGGCCGCCGGATGGAAGTACATCTCGCTGACGCCGTCAGGAAGATACGACAGCAGGCGTAACACCCGTTGCTCGATCATCTTCCCGCTCCAAGCGAGGCCGAAGACGTAGTCGTTGACGACCAGCCCGGCGCGGCACTGCTGCCGGCGCAGCCGTTCGATCCAGGGGCGGTAAAACGGTATGGGTGCGCGCTCTTCCGGATAAGCATGGCGCAAGACATTGGCCGGTTCGGCAGGAACCCGCGCCGCCCGTAAGCCGTAATCCCGGCCAATCTCGATGATCAGGCGGGCAACGGTTGGATGGAGATGCATGTGCTTGTGGGCGTTGACATGATCCAGTTTGAGCCCGGTCGCGCGAAAGGCCTCGTATTGGGCGCGTATCTCTTGCGCCAGCTGCCGCCTGATATCCGGCAGAAAGAAAAAGCGAAAACCGGCAACGGCCATATTGGGATGGAAGTTTCCGTCGGCTCCGACCAGCCCGGTAACTTCCTCAAGCGGCGACACCGGGCGCCCGTCGACCAGCACGAGGTGCAAGCCGACATGCAGCTCAGGAAGCAGCTGCGCCCGAACCACGGCATCTGCCGCCGCGGGCGCGCCAACCATTAGGCTCGCCGTCGACAAAATGCCGTGCCGGTGCCCCTGCTCGACCGCTTCGTTAACTGCGGGGTCGAGGCCGAAATCGTCGGCGCAAACGATCAGGCGTTTCACAAATAGCTTCTCGGACTGTTCCGACGGCTCGGGCTTACGGCCGCTATGCTCGGTGCATCGAAAATGAACTTAAACCTTGATCTGCGCGACCGCCGAATTCAACGTCTCAGCGCTTCGGTGCAGCGCCTGCCGTTCGTCCTCGGACATTTGGGGCTCGAAAATTTCGACCACTCCGGTCCGACTAAGAATACTCGGTAGTGAAAGCGTCACCCCGTAATTCGGGTTATGCGACCCGATCGGGACCACCGCCCGCTCATCGCGCAAGATGATCTCCGCGATGCGCGCCGCCACCACGCCGATCCCATGCTGGCTGGCGCCGATCCCTTCGATAATCGAGATATTCGCATAACGGACTTCTTGCTCGATCTGCTGGCGAAGGTCCGGCGGATTTTTGTCAGACCGCGCAAACAAATCCAGCACCGGCGCCCCAGCGGCTCGCGCCGCAGACCAGAGGAACACCTCGGACGTGCCGTGCTCGCCGATTACCAGCGCGTCGATGCTGGCCGCGTCGACCCCCAGCTTGCGCGCCAGGTGAAAGCGAAATCGCAGGCTGTCGAGGAATGTCCCGGTGCTGAGAACACGCGCGTGGCCCAGTTTTCGGACCGCATCAGCCAGCGGATCCGGCGGGTCGGTGACGACCAGCACAATTGCTTGCGGAGCGGCCGAATGAATTCGGGGAACGATGTCACGGTAGACATCGATGTTGGCCGCAAGCAAACGCAGTCGGCCGGCGGGGTCGCCCCGGTTGGTGGCACCGCCGGATTTTTCGTTGAGGCCGGCGGTGATCATCACCAGTTCGCAGCCTTCGAGATCGTCGTAGTCGCCGTCGCGAAGATCAACCGGCGGGAACAAAACCGCGCCGTACTGGGTGTCGGCGACAAGCCCCTGCGATCGCTTTCGATTACGATTAACGACGACGATTTCGCGCGCGCAACCGCGCGAAACAAGCGCCGTCAGGCACGCCGCGCCGACCGCGCCAGCGCCGATAATTCCTACTTTCATCCGCCATTCCTATTGGTGTTGAATCAGCAAGCTGCTGACCTGCGTGAACAAACGGCGGGCGATCGGCGATCCCTATCGCTGCAGCAAGATGACTTTTTTGCCGCAGGAACGCGGCGGGTGAAGACTCCTTGGCTACCAGACCGCTGCGCTCAGCCTGTCATCTCGCGACTGTGGAGGAAGTGAAAAAATTCGATACCCTCGCGCAGACGTCGCTTCATCATTTGCGGACTTCTGACCATTTCAGCGACGAGTGATGCAATTTTTTTGCGTCGAAAATAGAAACGTTTGTAGAAGGTTTCGAGCGATTCGAAGATCTCGGTATGCGATAGATGCGGATAGTGCAATGGCGCAATCTGTACCCCGCGATCGTCGATCAGTTCGGCATGAGAAGTATCGAGCCAGCCATTCTCGACCGCTTGGCGGTGCAGATAAGTCCCGGGATAGGGTGCCGCGAGCGACACTTGGATTGTGTGCGGGTTGATGTCGCCGGCAAACCGGATCGTCTCCTCGATCGTTTCTTTGGTCTCGCCAGGCAGACCAAGAATAAACGTACCGTGGATGGTAATCCCGAGCTCGTGGCAATCCTTGGTAAAGCGGCGGGCTATGTCGATGCGCATCCCTTTCTTAATATTGTTGAGGATCTGCTGGTTACCCGTTTCGTAGCCCACCAGCAGCAAGCGCAAACCGTTGTCGTGCAAAATCTCGAGAGTGGCGCGCGGTACATTCGCCTTGGCATTGCACGACCAGGTGACGCCGAGCTTGCCTAGCTCGCGGGCAATCGCCTCGGCGCGCGGACGGTCATCGGTAAACGTGTCGTCGTCGAAAAAGAACTCCTTCACCTGCGGAAACCAGCTCTTCGCCAGCCGTATCTCTTCGATGACGTGGTCGACGCTGCGCACTCGGTAACGATGGCCGCCGACCGTCTGCGGCCACAGGCAAAAGGTGCATTTCGACCGGCAGCCGCGCCCTGTGTAGAGGGATAAATAAGGATGCAGTAAGTATCCTATAAAATAATCTTCGACCTTCAAGTCACGTTTATAGACTTCGCTCACAAAAGGCAGCTGATCCATGTCTTCGAGGATCGCGCGGTCCCTATTGTGAGAGATCGAGCCGGTCGCTGTACGATAGCTGAGGCCGTCGATTGCATCAAAATCTTGGCCGTCTGCCACTTCCTTGATCGTAAAATCGAATTCTTCGCGGGCTACAAAATCGAGGGCGGACGATGCTTTTAGGCTGGCTTCGGGCTCAACCGCTACCTTGGCCCCGACCATTCCGATCTTGAGGCGAGGGTTGGCATCCTTTAACGCTTCGGCGACCCTGACATCGGAGGCGAAAGATGGGGTCGAGGTGTGCAGCACCACCATTTCGTACTCGGTGGCGAGCGGCAATACGTCCCCGAGTTTTAGACGGGCCGGCGGGGCATCGACCAACCGGCTCTCAGGAACGAGAGCGGCCGGCTGGGCCAGCCATGTCGGGAACCAGAACGAACGGATCTCACGTCGGGCCTGATAACGCGATCCGGCGCCGCCGTCGAAGCCGTCGAAGGACGGCGGATGCAGAAAGAGGGTTCTCATCATACGGCCTTTTTCCCATCGACCACGGTCATCCGGCCACTCGGGTCGACATCAAAGTTCTGATCTCGCCACAGTACCCGCCGGCCAAAGAAGCTGGCGACGAAAACAGCAAAGGACAAGACGTCGCGGAGCGGCAGGACCCAAAGCTTCTTGATAGAACAACCGAGAGTCCGCGCGATCACGCCGGCGGTGGCCCACCTCAGCAGACAGGTAATCCCAACGAATATTGTAGGGGTGAGCCTAAACCCGGTGGCGGCCGCGGCGAGCAGCGCGAGTGCCAGTGGGTGCGTTGTGAAGGTCCCGGCAAACCCTGCGGGGGCGAGCCCTCGTACGGTGCGCGCCCAGCGCAGCTCGTGATGCCAAAGCGCCAGGAATGACGGTTCGTGCACCTGGGCTTCCACAAGATAGGGCGACAGCACGACCATCAGCCGCTGCGCCCGGACGGCATCGCCAATTCGACGGTCATCGGCAAGCTCATCGCGCAGCGACGAAAAACCCCCGATGCGGTCGAGGGTTGCTCGGCGGAGCGCGATCGTGGCACCAAAGCAACCGCCGCCGATCCTGAGCGCATCCGCAAAAATCGCGTTTGGCAGAAAGCCAAAATTGATTTGTAGCGCGCCCAAATCCGACCACAAGCCGCCCGCCGATGCACCCTTATAGAGGCAGGTGACGACGCCGGTGCGCGGACCGCGGAGCGGGGCTGTTACCGCGGAAAGGTAACGAGGATCGACCCGCATGTCGCTATCAGCCAGGACCAGAATATCGTGTCGTGCTGCCGGCAGCATGTTTTCGAGGTTGGAGACCTTTTGATTGGTGCCTCGGATGCGACGGTCAACGATCAGCGCAATGTCCTGGCGAGGAAAGTCACGGATGAGCGCGCGGGCATCGACGAGCGCGCTGTCTTCCCGGTTGTTGACGCCGAGCACAATCTGCAGCGTGGGATAGTCTTGCTCGACAAAACTGCGCAGATTCTCGTACAGCCCCGGTTCGGCGCCGTGCAGTGGCTTCAGTATCGAGACCGGCGCTTGCTCCGCTGGCACCGGCAATCGGCATCGAGCAAACCGCAGGGCTGCCCAGGTCTGGCCGGCGAGGTACAGCCAGCCCGCCAATAGGACTGCAGCGATCAGCAGCATCAGGCTCATCTAGTCCGCTCCGCAGCAATGCGCGGTAACGGATGTCGGCTCAAAGCGTTCCCAATGAAGGATCGCGATCGGGTTGCCGGTGCGGGCGCGCGCAATTTGTAGCGAGCAAACCGCGCTTACATATAATCCTTTGCGTTCGCAGGCTGGACCTGCGGCTTTGAGGTGGCGAGGCAAGATCATGCGGGTTGTATTAGCTCAGCCGCGAGGTTTCTGCGCCGGTGTCGAACGGGCGATCGAGATCGTCGAGCGCGCGCTCGAAAAGTTCGGTCCCCCGATTTACGTCCGCCATGAGATTGTGCACAATCGCCATGTTGTCGAGCGTCTACGCGCCAAAGGCGCGCATTTCGTCGACGAGATCGATGAGATACCGCCCGGCAGCGTAACCATCTTCAGCGCTCACGGCGTTGCGAGCACGATCGAGGAACGAGCCGGTAGCCGGGGATTGCCGGTTATCGACGCCACCTGTCCTCTCGTCTCAAAGGTGCATATGGAGGGTCAAAGGTACGCCAATCAGGGTCGTGAGATCGTTCTGATCGGGCACGCCGGCCATCCCGAGATCGTCGGCACGATGGGCCGAATTGTTGGCCGCGTGCACCTGATTTCCACCCCCGAAGAGGTGGACGGGCTTCAGGTGTCCGACCCGGATAAGCTCGCCTTTATCACTCAAACAACACTCAGCGTCGACGATACTCGCGCGGTAATCGAGGCGCTCAAATTTCGCTTTCCGACGATCGTCGGGCCTGACACAAAAGATATCTGCTATGCAACCCAAAACCGCCAGAGGGCGGCGCGCGAACTTGCCAGGGTTGTTGATGTTGTATTGGTTGTCGGCGCGCCAAACAGCTCCAATTCCAACCGGCTGCGCGAAATTGCCGCTGAAAGCGGGGTCCCGAGCTATTTGATCGAAGATGCCGATGCGCTCGATCGAAGATGGCTCAACGGCGCCGCGGCGGTTGGCATCACTGCCGGGGCTTCGGCCCCGGCCGAATTGGTTGAGGCGTTGATCGACCGGTTGCGTAGTGTGACGGAGATCGAGGTCGAAGAATTACCCGGGGTGCTGGAGAACGTCCGCTTCCGCATGCCGGCCCAGCTGACCGAGGACGCAACCGCCTGATACCTCCCTAGTTCAATTTCATCGAGGCTTTCCCGTGGCCATTCCACTGCGCCAAACCATTCGTGTCGGGGCCTATGTGCTCGGGCAGCATTTGCGCGGCGTGCGAAGATATCCGCTGGTGCTGATGCTCGAACCGCTGTTCCGCTGCAATCTCGCCTGCGCCGGGTGCGGCAAAATCGACTATCCTGATGCGATCCTGAATCAGCGTCTCAGTCCAGCCGACTGCTTACACGCCGTAGACGAATGCGGCGCCCCGATCGTTGTTCTTGCCGGGGGCGAGCCGCTGTTACACCGGGATATTGGGGAAATTGTCCGTGGGATTCTCGGCCGCAAAAAATTCGTCTATCTGTGCAGCAACGCGCTGCTTCTTGAAAAAAGGCTCGATCAAATAGAACCGCATCCGGACTTTGCGTGGACTGTGCATCTCGACGGCGGTCGCGAAGAGCACGATCGATCGGTCTGCCAAGAAGGGGTCTATGACCGCGCGGTCGCGGCAATCGGTGCAGCGAAAAGCCGTGGGTTCCGGGTCAATATCAATGCGACCTTATTCGATACCGCCGAGCCCGAGCGCGTTGCGCGCTTTTTCGACGAAATGACCGAGATCGGGATCGATGGCATCACGGTGTCGCCAGGCTACGCCTATGAGCGTGCGCCGGATCAGGAGCATTTCCTAAACCGGCGCCGCACAAAAGAGCTCTTTCGCGGCATCTTCGCACATCGCCGTGGCCGCTGGTCATTCAACCAGTCGAGCCTTTTTCTCGATTTCCTTGCCGGTAATCAGGCTTATCACTGTACCCCTTGGGGCAATCCGACGCGCAATGTCTTTGGATGGCAGCGACCGTGTTATCTGCTGGGGGAGGGTTACACCAAGAGTTTCAGGGAACTTATGGAAGAAACCGACTGGGACGCGTACGGCACAGGGAACTACGAAAAGTGCGCTGACTGCATGGTTCACAGCGGTTACGAAGCCACCGCTGTCCTCGACTCCGTGCGAAACCCGATGAAGGCGCTCAAGGTGGCGTTGCGCGGGGTGCGCACCGAAGGCGAGATGGCGCCGGAGATCCCGCTCGACCGGCAACGGCCGGCCGAATACGTGCTCTCAAAACATGTCGAGGAAGCGTTGGCTCGGTTAGGCCGCACCGACAAGGCCGTGCAGGGCGCGGGCGGGCAGGACTAGCGCTGCAAGCGCGGCCTGCGTTTCGCGCGCCAATCCGCACAAGGCGCCGAATTGCCGCGGCCGGCGAAGCACGGAAGCTAGAACGTGGGCTAGCTTTGGCGTGCCGTTTTTGGCGAGTGGGATCAGCGCCGCCGGGGGCAATGCTCGATAAGCGCTGTCGGCGATCGTGCGAACGACGAGGAACGGAATGCCCGAGGCGGCCGCGATCCGCGCCACGACGTCGCTTTCGAGGTCAACCGCAAGCGCGCCGGTCTCTTGCCAAGTGCGGCGTTTTTCTTCCGTGCTGGCCAGGATTCGCGAAGTACCGAGCACGAGACCCTCGGTGGCGCCAAGTCCGGCTGCCAAATCAGTGATACGCGCACGAAATGTTTCCTCAGCCTGCCAGCGCCCGGCATCGGCCAAGACCTCGGTGGAAATCACGACATCTCCAGCGCGCAGCTGGGGCGCAAGACCACCCGCAATCCCGAAGCTGACCAGACAATTGGTGTCCCGCGCGGCCCTCTCCACGAGGGTTGCGGTGCGGTCGCGATCACCGGCTCCGACGACCGCGAGAAAGCCGGCGGCGCGCGCAATCCGCGCTTCGGCCGCAAGTCCTGTGGTGCACAGCACCGTTGTCGGAAAGTTCAACATGAGGATTTCCCCGCATACGAGTGGGCGGGGGCCACCGTTACTACCGCGAACCAATTTTCGACAAAAGAGAGCGGTTCGCGTCCCTGCCTGCGGAGGCTTCTACTCGGTTTTTACTGCGGCTACCAGCGCCTAAAAACATTGGCAGGGAACGCGGGCTCAAAGGCCGAACGGTACGCGCTGCAAATTGGCCGTCGTGAATCGGCGATAGCGAGCGAGAGCCCATAACGGGAAATACGCGCGGTAACCGTGATAGCGCAAAAAGAAGACCCGTGGAAAACCGACTGCTGTGAACCACGGCTCGTCCCAGCTGCCGTCCTCTTTCTGGCTATCGATCAGATAAGCGATGCCGCGAGCGACCGCCGAATTCTGCACCTCTCCCGCCGCGATCAACCCGAGCAAGGCCCAGGCTGTCTGGGAAGCGGTACTGTATGGCGCCTCGCCGTGCGGCATATCAGGCCAGTATGATTCCTCGCCCTCGCCCCAGCCCCCATCATCATGCTGATGAGCGCATAGCCAAGCGACGGCGCGGCGAATTTCCGGCGCCATCGGATCCATTTCTGCCGCATTCAGCGCGGCAAGCACCGACCAAGTGCCGTAGATGTAATTCGTTCCCCACCGCCCAAACCAACTCCCGTCGGGCTCCTGCTCGCGCCTTAGATACCCGAGCGCCGCGGCAATTCCGCGGTTATTTGCCGCATCGCCGAGCTGGGCCAGCATCCCGAGGCAGCGAGCACTGACATCCGCAGTCGGCGGGTCTAGCAGCGCTCCATGATCGGCGAACGGGATATGGTTCAGGTAGTAATGGGTATTATCGGCATCGAACGAGCCCCAGCCCCCGTTACGGCTTTGCATCCCGACAATCCACTCTGTCGCCCGGTCGAGGGCGGGACGCCAGCGTTCCCGGTCGAAGCGATCGAGCGCCATAGCGGCGACCGCGGTGTCGTCGACGTCGGGATAGTACGGGTTTTCGTACTGAAACGCCCACCCACCAGGCCGCAAGCCGGGCCGCACAGCCGCCCAGTCACCCGCAACCTCCAACACTTGCTTGCTCGCGAGCCAGTCAAGCGCTTGCTCGATCGCCGGCCCGACGCGCCGATCATTGATTTCCATAAGCGCGTGGCAGGCAAGCGCGGTATCCCAGACCGGCGATAAACATGGCTGGCAATAGCTGCGTTCGGGATCGAGAACGAGAAGCTTGCGCAGCGCCGACTCGGTTGTCCGGCAGGCCGGGTGATCCGGCGAATAGCCAAGGCAATCAAACATCATCCGCGCGTTGGCAATTGCTGGAAAAATACCCCCGAGACCGTCCTCCCCGTTGAGGCGCTCAGTGACAAAAACGACCGCCGCGTTGATCGCCCGCTGCCGCGAATTCTTTGGGAAGGCTCGCTCGGTTGCCCGCAATATACGGTCGATCAGGCCAAACCCTGCGGCGAGTGGTGACTGGGTCGGCCCAGTAATCCAATCACGCACCAAATCCGGGTCTTCGACAAACAATTCGCGAATCGTAACGCCCCGGGGATTTCGAGCGCGGGGGCGGAGAGCCATCAAGACCAGCAGCGGCACCAGAACGGTGCGGGACCAATAAGAAACCTTGGTAATGTGAAAAGGCGACCACTGCGGCAGCAGCATAATTTCGACCGGCATCATCGGCACCGCGCGCCACGGCACCTCGCCAAACAACGCCAGCAGGATGCGGGTAAAGACATTGCAGCGGCGCGCCCCGCCTCGAGCGAGGATCGCGGCGCGGGCGCGCGCCATATGCGGCGCGTCAATCGGATCGCCGGCCGCCTTCAGCGCGAAGTACGCCTTGACCGAACAGCTGAGATCGAGCGGGCCGCCGTGGAACAATGGCCAACCGCCGTCCTCACCTTGGCTCGCGCGTAAAAATTGAGCGATACGCGCTTGAATCTCGGTTTCGATACGACCGAGGTAATGCTGCAACAAAATATACTCGGCCGGAATTGTCGCATCCGCTTCGAGCTCGAAGACCCAGTGCCCATCATTATGCTGCACAGACAACAAGTGCTCCGCGGCACGGCTGATCGCGTCGTTCAGCAGCCCATTTCGACCGCTCGAACGCGCAGCACGTCCAACGGCGATTGTTTCTAAAGTATCGTTATTCATGGAAAGTTCAGCTGTTCCTTCTGCCGATCCGTGATGTTGGCAGCGGACGGAATTCGCGCTTTTAACGTACTCAACTGATGCAGCCTCCGATTTTTCGGGATCACCGCGTGCTGCGCCGCGGTAAACCCAGAGGAAATGGCGCCTTCGATCGTCGCCGGCAGCCCGGTATCCGTGTAATCGCCTGCGAGTAGGAGATTGCGCCACGGTGTTGCTGCGGTAGGTCGACGCAGTAACTGCTCCGGGCTGGCAAGAAACGTGGCGCGCCGCTCTTTGACAATTCGTCGGGGCGGAACCGGCGTCGGAGGAATATCGTAAGCTGTCGCGGCATCATTCCACAGAACCTCAGCTAGCTCCTCGGCCGAACGATCAACAATTCTCTCGGCCGCGCTGACTGTGATTGACAACACTTGCCGCTTGCGAAAAATCCACTCTGCGGTACCACCGATAACCCCGACGAACAATGGCGCCTCGGGGGAAATGGCGCAGCGAAAGTGCGCGTTAACGATCGGCGAGTGGACTTCAGGCACTTTTATCCCTGGTAAGAGCCGGGCGGCCACCGGCGCGGAAGTCGCTAGGATCACCCGATCCTCGGAAGCAAGCTCGACTTGTCCGTCTTCGAACCGCAACAGAGAGATACGATCGCCCATCATGTCGAGCGCCCGCAACCTGATCCCGCAATGCACCAGCGCGCCATGCTTGCGCAGAGTTGCGAGTGCCGGATCGATAAAGGTTTCGGATAACCCGTCGCGGGGCACCAACGGTCGGCAGGCTGCACCGCCGCGCGCCAATGTCTCGGTGAGGATCCGCCAAAACAGCTGCGCGGATGCCTGTTTGACACCGGTATTCAGCGCCGCGACCGCCAACGGCTCCCAAAGCCGGTCAAACAGCGCCCGGCCGGGATCGAGCACTTCGCCGACCGTCGCCGAGGCACCGGCGCGGCGCAGCTGAAGCGCCTCGAGATAATCGGCGGCGCGCGATTGCGAGACACGTCGGGCTGGCCGAAAGATCCACCACGGCAGCCGGCCACTGTTTGGCCGCAAGACCCAGCGCTGACCGGTACGGACGTCGACGAATGGGAATTCAGCCGCTCGCGGTCCCTCGACTGTCGCTCGCGCGCCGATGCGGTTGAGGTAGCGCATGGCGTTTCTATTTCCGGCGAGCAAAAGGTGGTTGCCGTTGTCGACGCGACAGCCGAGTTCGGTGTCGAAGTAGGAGCGGCAGCGCCCTCCGGCGTGATTGCTGGCCTCATAAAGGCGTACCTGCCGTCCGGTGGTAGCGAGCGCTACGGCCGCAGCAAGCCCGGCGAGCCCGGCGCCGATGATGTGTGTCAAGCCGCTCGTCGCCGGGTGGTTCATGCCAACCCGTGACGCAGGACGAGCCAAAGCTTTGAGGTGGTCGACAAACTGACGCGCATGGTCGGGTCGCGCCAGTCTCGGCGCAACAATTCACGCAAGGTCGCGCGGTATACCGCACTCATCAGCGCAGCGGGTCGCATCGCCCGACGTCGGCACTGCCCCATCGCCAAGTCGGCCTCGCGGAAATGCCGTTCGGCGATTGCCGCCACCTCGCGGCATACCGCCGGCAGCGCGGGGTGGTGGAGCACTGCCCTCGGCTCGCTGGCGCCAATCCCATGGTGTTCAAGGATCTCGCGAGGCAGATACAGCCGTCCGCGCTGCGCATCTTCGTCGAGATCGCGCAGAATGTTGGTCAGCTGCAATGCCCGCCCGAGTGACTCCGCAACCCGATGAGCCGCGGGACTGGCGTCGCCGAATACATGTACGGAGAGGTGACCGACGGCACTCGCCACTCTGGCGCAATAGAGATCAAGCGTAGCGGCGTCAGGGGCGCGGATGTTCTCGCGCGCATCCATTTCCATGCCATCGATCACGGCGAGAAAATCATGGCGGCGCAGATCGTATTGCCGCATCGGTTCTTGCAAAGCCCGAGCAACGAGCTGGCGCGGATGCCCGGCATAAAGTGCCGCAATTTCATCGCGCCAGGCATCGAGCGCGGCGAGCTTTACCCCAACCGGCTGGTCGCCATCGGCGATATCATCGACCTCACGGCACCAAGCGTAGACAGCGTACATGCCGTAGCGCCGCTCCGGCGGCAAAAGACGCATCGCCCAATAGAAGGACGTGCCTGAGGCCTCGACCCGCCGGCGGATCGCTTCGCGCACCGCCGTATTATCGGTCGATGCCGCGATCGCACCAAAAGCGGCCTCGCTCATCCCCGGCCTCCGGGCCCGTACAACCCGCAAATGACGCCCTTGGCAAAGGCGGCGAGAAAATCGCGTTTGCTGAGGCCGACCCGCCCCGCCAATGGATCACCACGACGCAGGTGATTGAGCAACCGTGCCGCCAACTCGACAATCACCGCGCATTCGCAGCGCAGCCCGGCAGCGGCAACACCCGGCGCCAAGCCGCGCGCTGTCTCGACGAGGAGGGTGGTGCGATCGAGAAGTACGTCGAGCACCCGGCGCAATGCTGGGCTGACCGCGGGCGCAGCGAGCGCCTCAACCCCGATCCCGGCAGCGGCAAGATCGCCGAGCGGCAGGTAGACGCGATCTAGTCGGCGGTAATCCGCGGCGCAATCCTGGATATGGTTGAGCACCTGCAAGGCGGTGCAAAGCGCATCCGAGGCCGGCCAAGTCGAGCGGCTCTCTCCATGCAGATCGAGTAATTGCCGCCCGACTGGTGCCGCCGAATAACGGCAGTAATGCATCAGCTCGTCCCAGTCGCGATAGCGGCGCTGTTCAGCATCTTGACGGAATGCGCGCAATACATCGTGACAGTGCACAGCCGTCATGCCTGTAGCAAGCAGGCTATACCGCATCGCCAGAGCCGCCGGGGCATCATGTGCTGCCGCGCCATCGAGCACCGCCGCCATTGCATCGAGCCGGCAGATCTTTTCGGACGGAGTCAGGGCCGGATTATCGGCTATGTCGTCGGCGTTGCGGGCAAAGCGATAGAAGGCATGGACATGAACCCGCAGGTCGCGCCGGATCAGCCACGATCCCACGGGGAAATTCTCGCCGTCCCGCCATTTCCCGGAGGGCGTTTCGATACTGCTCGCACCGCGCGCGCTGGGCTCCGAAATTACCGCGGTCATCTCCGTGCCGGCCGAAATTCACACATGGGTAAACGTCTCCCGCCACTCGGCGGATGCATAGGAGCGATAGCGCATGACGGACAGCAGGGCGAGCGTCAAGCAACTATTGCGCTTTTAAATACCGCTCCTGTTGGTCAGTCGGTTGCAGGCACAGCCAGCCAAGCCGCCAAATAGTCGCTCGTTACTCAACATCAACGCGTTTCGCGGCGGTCGAAGACCTGTTTGATGTCGAGAAAAACAATGACCCCGCTAGCGACGAACAGGGCGATACCGCCGGCGTGAAGGCTGCCAAAGGGCCATGCGCTGGCGATGAATAAACCAGCCAAACCCATAATGATAAACATCGGTATCACGACCACCAAGCTCGCCATGCTGTCGACAAAGAGGAAATTGCCAAACCTCTGAGAGCCTTCGTCGAAACTCTGCTTGAGGCGCAGAAACGCCAGCGCCAACGCGGCGAGGATCAGCACCAGACCTGCTGCGTAATCACCCGGTTCCTCTGCGTAGCTGGCGGCAAAGGCGCCAAGCACCACACACATTCCGAGTACTAGAAATAGAACCCAAAAGCCGAGCCACGACCAAAATGCTCTTTCCGCCGCTTCGGGTTCGCGGCTTGTCTCGGCCATGCCCGCAACTCCCTTCGCCGCAACTCAACCTCCGCGACAATGTATGCTTGACGGACCGTCCCGCAACCGACGTATCGCCGCGCGGCAGTAATGCTCGCCGTTGGTGCTGGGTGAGCGCTTGCCGGGCGTTTATGCGCGCCCGGGGAGCGGGGCAGCGATCGACGGTCGTTGGCGATGAAATTCGGTCGCTTGCTCGAAGGCGTGGCCAGCCCGCATGACACCGGCCTCGTCGAATGGCTTACCGGCAATTTGGAACGCGAGCGGCAAGCCGTCCTCAAAACCAATCGGCACGGATAATGCCGGAGAACCCGTCAGGTTGTAGGGGCCAGTATACGAAGCGCGCTCAAAGGTCGAGTAGGTCGGGATCGAATCGATCCGCGGCGCAGGACCGGTTGAATTGGCCGACACCACGACATCGACGCTATCGAGGGCGTCGGCGAATTCCACGCAGAGCTCACGGCGCTGCCGTATCGCTTCAACATAATCGGCCGCGGTCAGAAACGCGCCGAGCGCGATCCGCGCGAACATGTGATGCCCGAAATCCTGCGGCCGCTCGCGAAAATCTTTTTCGTGTAATGCATAAGCCTCGGCCAGCATGATCAGCCGGTTGGCGCCGAGGTAATCGATCAATGGCGACAGCTTGATCTCGGACAAGCGAGCGCCGAGGCTTTCCAAGATCCGCAGCGCGGAATCGAAAGCGGCGACGTAGGTTTTGCTCGGCGCACTTTCGGGGCCGAATTCAGCGACGGCATCATGCTCATGGAAATGTCGGACGACGCCGATCCTGAGGCCGTCGAGCCGCGCTGTCAGCGCGGCGCAGTAGTCCGGCACCGGCATATCGGCCGAAGCGGGATCGAGCGGATCATAGCCGGCAAGCGCCTGCATCATGATCGCGCAATCCTCGACAGTGCGGGTCAGCGGCCCACAGTGGTCGAGCGTGTAGGATAGCGGAAAGACGCCGCGGCGGCTGACCCTGCCATAGGTCGGCTTTAGCCCGACGATGCCGCAGTAGGCGGCCGGCCCGCGGATCGAACCACCGGTATCCGAACCCATCGCACCGGCGCACAGACCGGCGGCGACCGCAGCCGCGGAGCCGCTCGATGACCCGGCCGGGTAATGCGCCGTATTCCACGGGTTGCGGGCAGGTTCGAACGGCAAGGTGAAATCGGGACCGCCGATCGCGAACTCGTGTGTCTCTTGCTTGCCGAGCAGGATCGCGCCGGCATCGCGCAGCCGCACCCAGGTTTCGGCGTCCTCGTCGGGGACATGGTCGAGATAGCGGCGCGAGCCGGCCGTCGTGCGGATGCCCTTGGTCTTGTAGATGTCCTTGAGCCCGATCGGGATGCCGTGCAGCACGCCGCGAGCGCGGCCGGCGGCAGTGGCACGTGCAGCCTCGAACGCCTGATCTCGCAAAACTAATACGTAACTATGCAATTCGCTATCGAGCGCCGCGATACGGTCGAGATACGCCTCCGTCAAGGCGACCGGGGACAGGCTTCCTGCCGCGATAGCACGGCTCGCCTCGGCGATCGTCAGCTGCGTCGGGTCCATCACTTCGCCCCCGCTCGCGGCTGGACAAAAATATGCGCCGGCTCGGCCGCGCGATCACGGGGTCGCCGCACCACCCGCTGCATGCGTCGGATGAAGCGATAACCGTCGTGCAATTCGTCGAATTGTTCAGCGGTCAGCTTCAGTCCCGCCTGGTCGACAAGTATCGCAAAATGCTCGGATGAAATCGGCTGGGCAGCCACGATCAGCTCCCGGTTGCGATTAGAATGATGTCGGCTGCCTCTCACCCAATTCCCGTCGGGTCCGACGAGAGCGCCGGAGTGCGAGGCAAAGCCCCGCGCCGCATCTATTCGGCGGCTTGCGCAGCCGGCATCGAATGGAAATTCTTCGGCAGGCCGGCTTTGGCGATCGCGCCGTACTGGACGATGTCAGGCAATGCGCCGTGGACCAGCTTTCGCACCTCAACCAATCGGTCAAGATCGACGCCGGTATCAAAACCCATCGCCTCGAGCATAAACACCAAATCTTCGATCACGATGTTGCCGGTAGCCCCGGGCGCATAGGGGCAACCGCCGAGGCCGCCGAGCGAAGCGTCGAATGACCGCGCACCGGCGTTCAAGGCCGCCAGCACGTTGGCAAGCCCGAGCCCGCGGGTGTCATGGAAATGACCGCTCACCGGCAATGGCGCCACATCCGCCATGACGCGGCGGAAAACACGCTCGATCGCCGCCGGCTGGCCATAGCCGACCGTGTCAGCGAGCATGATCTCGTCCGCCCCGGCCTCGGCAACCTCGACCGCGATCCGGCGCACGCGCTCTTCGTCGACTGCCCCTTCGATCGTGCAGCCAAAAGCGGTGGCGAGCCCACAGGTGAGGCGCGGGCGGTGCCCTTCCGGGGCGGTTTGGCACAGCGCCACGACCCGGCGGAAATCCTCGATCAACTCATCGGTGCTGCGGCGCACGTTGGCGCGGTTGTGTCCCTCGCTGACCGACAGCACGAAGTTCATCTCGTGCACGCCAAGCGCCAGACCACGCTCCGCACCTTTGAGATTCGGGATCAACGCAGAGACGGTCAACTCGGGCAAGGTCAGTGCGTGGCGCACCACGGCTTCGGCGTCGGCGAGTTGCGGCAACAGCTTTGGCGGGACAAACGAGCTGACCTCGATCTCGTGCACCCCGGCGGCATATTCGGCGTCGAGCCAAGCGATCTTTTGCTCGGTCGGCATCACTTCCGCGATGCTCTGGAGCCCGTCACGCATGCCTACTTCGCGCACGAAAGCATGTCCGCGCATACTAACCTCCCGATAAATTCCGCATGAAAGCTAGCCCCGCGTCACCAGCGGGGCAACTTTCTCGGACCCACCACCTCACACAATGTGTTCGGGGGTCAGCGCGCAGATTTCACTGCTGTCGGCGAGTTCGATCTGGATCGTCGCATGGGCGATGCCAAACCTCGTGTGAAGTTCCTGCGTCATGGCATTGAGCGCGGCATCGCCGGGATGGCCCGCCGGCATGACGAGATGACAGGTCATCGCGGTCTCGGTTGTGCTCATGCCCCAAATATGGAGATCGTGCAGCGCTACCACCCCGGGCTGGGCGGCAAGATGCGCGCGCACTGCGGACGCGTCGATGCCTTCGGGAACGGCGTCGAGAGCAAGGCCGATAGCACTTTTCAGCAAATCCCAGGTGCCGATCACGATGACCACCGAAACCACCAGGCTGATCGCCGGGTCGAGCCACAGCCACGCGGTCAGACCGATGATAAGCCCGGCGACGACGACACCCGCCGTCACCAGCGCGTCGGCTGCCATATGCAGGAATGCGCTCTTGATGTTGAGGTCTCGGCCACGGCCGGAAGCGAACAGCAGCGCCGTCCCGCCATTGACGGCAATTCCAACGGCGGCGACCCAGACCATGACGGTGCTGTTGACCGGCACCGGCCCGGCAAAGCGCAACAACGCCTCCCAGGCGATGCCGCCGGTGACGACGAGTAGGATCACGGCGTTGGTGAGGGCGGCGAGGATTGAACTCGACTTCAGCCCATAGGTGAACCGGCCGCTCGGGCCGCGCCGGCTCAACACCGCCGCCCCCCAGGAAAGGCCCAGGCCGAGCACATCGCTCAAATTGTGTCCCGCATCTGCAAGCAACGCCAGCGAATGCGACAACACCCCGGCGACTGCCTCGCCCGCAACATAGGCGAGGTTCAGCGCGATCCCGATCGCGAACGCGCGCCCGTAATCCGCCGGGCCATGACTATGCCCGGCATGCCCATGCGCCGCGTGAGCATGGTGGCCGGAGCGATCGTGAGCGGAATGACTGACCGCCATAGAAAGTCTCTTGGTGGATGCGAGCCGCTAGTATAATCGAAAGTCTCAGTTTGACGATAAGTTGAGCCGCGGGATCGCGCTCGACTGCGGGTCTTGACAGCGTCGCGTAGCCGCGCGGAGATGCGGTGTCCAGGAGGAATCAGCCGATGCTCGACGCTTATATCTATAACGGACTGCGCACCCCTTTCGGTCGCCATGCCGGCGCGCTCGCCCGCATGCGGCCTGATGACATGCTGGCGTCGGTGATTTCCGCCGTTGTCGAGCAGAGCCCGTTTGATCCGGCTAAGATCGAGGACGTCGTCGTCGGCTGCGCCAATCAGGCGGGCGAAGACAGCCGTTGCGTCGGGCGACATGCTGGATTGCTCGCCGGATTGCCGATCGAAGTCGCCGGGTCTGTATTGCAGCGCAATTGCGGCAGCGGCCTCAACGCGATCGTTATGGCGGCGCAGGCCGTCACCTGTGGCGAAGGCGATTTGTTTGTCGCCGGCGGCGTCGAGAGCATGAGCCGGGCGCCATTTGTGATGAACAAGGCGGAGACCCCGTTCAGCCGCGATGGCCGGGTGTTTGATTCGACAATCGGCGCCCGCTTTCCGAACCCAAAGATCGAGCGCCAGTTCGGCGCCGACACGATGCCCGAGACCGCCGACAATCTGGCGCGCGACTATCAGATCACCCGCGAGGCCTGCGATGTTTTCGCTGCAGCCTCACAGCGCAAATACGCCGCCGGAAAGGCTGCAGGCTTCTTTGAAGGCGAAATATTCCCGGTCGAGGTGCCAGGCGGCCGCGCCGGGCCGGTCAAGGTCGCCGAGGACGAGCATCCCCGCCCCCAGACCGACCTCGCCGCTCTGGCGAAATTGCGGCCGCTGCAGGACGGCGGGGTCACCACCGCCGGCAATGCGTCGGGAATCAATGACGGGGCGGTGGCGATGATCGTCGCCAGCCGCAAGGCCGGCGATGCCGCCGGGGCCAAGCCGCTGGCCCGCGTCGTTGCGAGCGGTGTCGCCGGGGTGCCGCCGCGGATAATGGGCATCGGTCCGGTCGAAGCGTCGAAAAAGGCGCTAGCGCGCGCCGGGCTGAGCCTCTCCGACATCGACGTGATCGAGATCAACGAGGCCTTTGCCTCCCAGGTGCTGTCTTGCCTGCGCGGGCTTGAACTGCCGTTCGACGATAGCCGGGTCAATATGAACGGCGGGGCCATCGCGGTCGGCCACCCACTCGGGGCCTCCGGGCCGCGCATCGCTCTGACCGCCGCACGCCAGCTCGAACGCACCGGCGGCCGCTACGCGCTTGTCACGATGTGCGTCGGCGTCGGACAAGGCATCGCCGCGGTCCTCGAACGCGTCTGACATTCAGCCGGTGCAGCGGATTGTCGTCCTCGGCGCCGGGTTTGCCGGGCTATGGTCGGCGATTGGTGCTGCGCGCAAGCTCGACGAATTGGGCATCGAGCCGGATCGCGTTGCGGTGACATTGGTCGATCGCAGCGCGTTTCACTCGATCCGCGTGCGCAATTACGAGGCGGAGCTGGGCGACACCCGCCTTCCACTCGACGACATCCTGCGTGCGATCGGCGTCTCCCGCGTCGAAGCCGACGTAACCGAACTGGACTTCACAAACCGCCGCGTCCTGTTTTCCGACGCCGAGCCGGTGTCGTATGATCGGCTGGTCTTCGCACTGGGCAGCCGACTGGTGCGCCCTCCGATCCCCGGGCTCGCGGAATACGCCTTCGATGTCGACACGTACGACGCCGGGGTGCGGCTGAACCAGCACATCGCGGGATTGTCCGAGCGCGAGACGTCCCGCGGACAATGGACGGCACTCGTCATAGGCGGCGGGCTGACCGGGATCGAGGTCGCGACCGAAATGCCTGGCAAATTGCGCACCGCACTGGGCGGAGCACGGGGCACACCGCGCGTCATCATCGCCGACCGGCAGCGCTGGATCGGCTCCGATATGGGTGACGAAGCCCGTGCCGTGATCGACGAGGCGTTGTCGGCGCTCGGCGTTGAACAGCGGCCCGGCGTCTCGGTCTCGGCAATTGATAAGGACGGCGCTACCCTCGCAAACGGCGAGCGGATCGACGCCGCGACGGTGGTGTGGTGCGCTGGGCTGCAGGCCCATCCGCTGACCCAGTGCTTCCCGGTCGAACGCGACCGGTTCGGCCGCGTGCCGGTCGACGAATTTCTCAAGGTAAAGGGCATGCCGGCCGAATTTGCCGCCGGCGATGTTGCCTGGTTCCCGATAGACGGCAACCGCTCCTGCGTGATGTCGTGTCAGCACGGCCGGCCGATGGGCCGGTTCGCCGGTCATAACGTTGTCTGCGACCTCCTCGGCTTGCCGATGCTGCCGCTAACGATCGACTGGTATACGACGATTCTCGATCTTGGGCCGTGGGGCGCGGTTTGCACCGCCGGCTGGGACCGCCATGTCGCGACCACCGCAGAGTCCGCCAAGCGCACCAAAATGATCATCAACCGCGAGCGGATCTACCCGCCGCGTTCAGGTGACCGCCGCGAAATCTTCGATGCCGCCGCACCAGTCGTGCAAGCGCCGCCGGCGTTCTTTCATTGAGGCATTTGGGCCGCGACCAGGCTTTGAGCAGAATTTCCGAACTTTTCCAGCGTATTGATCTCGAATGCGATTTGCTTAGATCGCGGTCATGACAGATGTCCCCACTTTCGCGATTCCGCCGACATTTCTCGGCGTTGCTCGTACCGATCCGACCGCCGCGATTTGCATTGCCGGCATTCCGTATGACCTCGGCACCTCGAACCGGCCTGGTGCGCGCTTTGGGCCAGCGGCGATCCGTCAGGCGAGCCGAATGCTGGTCGATGGCGACCACCCGGCCAATGGCGTCGATCCGGCTAAGCTCGATCTCGCCGATATCGGCGATTTCCGACTTGCCCATGGCGACATTCTGGGCAGCCTCGCCAAGATCGAAGCACAGGCCACCCCAATAAAGCATCTGGCGGCGCTGGGCGGCGATCACACCGTCACCTTGGGACTGCTGCGCGCATTGGCAAAGCGACGCGGGCCATTGGGACTCGTGCATTTCGACGCCCATGTCGACACCTGGCCCGATAGTTTTAGCTTGGTCTGGGGACACGGCTCACCCTTCTACCACGCGATCGAAGAGGGGCTGATCGATCCCCACCACATGGTGCAGATCGGCATTCGTTCGCCGATGAGCCGCGAGGTGCGGGACTGGACCGTTGGCAAGGGCGTGACGATCCTGTTCGCCGAGGACGTTCATGAAACCGGCCCCGCCGCCGCTGCCGCTCGCATCCGCGAGGTGATCTGTGACATGCCGGTCTATCTGACCTTCGATGTCGACGCGCTTGACCCGGCCTTTGCTCCCGGCACCGGCACGCCCGAAATCGGCGGGCTCGCCACTTGGCAAGTGCGGGCGATCCTGCGGCGCCTCTCTGGGCTCGATTTTGTCGGCATGGATGTCGTCGAGGTATCGCCGCCCTACGACACCGCGGAGATCACCGCGCTTGCCGCCGCGACGATCGTCTGGGACTACATCGCGTTATTGGCGCCGCGCGGTTGAGGTATCCCACACGCTACTAGAAAATTGAAATAACTCCTTGCATCGACGGCGAAAAACGCCATTTTAGCGGCCTGACGCAAATCGCACGTGCCTAGGACCCCGTGCGTCGGGGTGCTGCTACGACGTAACGCGTCTCTTTCGGTCGAGCCGGTCACCCGTGGGCCGGTGTCCTTAAGGGAACGGATATGGTCCGGCACGCAATGCGAAGTCCTCGCACGGTCTCCCGCATTTAATCGGGAGGCCTGCCGCCGCGGACGATTGAGCCGGCAAAACCGGCGTCCGCCGCGGCCCCTCACCCAAATCGGTCATCCCGCCGTCACCGCTTGTCGCGGTCGGTGCAGATGTCGCCTCCTTACCGATGGAGGGCTGTGCGATGGCAAGAACCCGCCATGGCTTCAATCGTCCGCTCGCGGACCCGGCTCTGCCGGATGTCGATGCGTTGATCGCCGAGCTGCGGCCGAGTGATCCTTTGCTGTGCCTGCGTCCGGCGACGATCGCCACGGCGGCGCGACGTTTTGTCGGCGCCTTTCCGGGCGATGTTCTCTACGCGGTCAAATGTAACCCGGAGCCGAGCGTTCTGCGGGCATTGTGGGCCGGCGGTGTTCGTCATTTCGACTGCGCCTCGCTCGCCGAAGTGAAGCTGGTGCGCGCGCTGTTGCCGGCCCCCGAGATCCACTTCATGCACCCGGTCAAGGCGCGCCCGGCGATCGCGGAGGCGTTCGACCGCTGGGGCGTGACCGACTTTGCGCTCGATAGCCTCGACGAACTGGCAAAGATCGTGCAGGAAACGGTGCAGCTTGGGCTGGTCGGCGACCCGCCGGCCTTGGGGTTGTTTGTGCGGTTGGCTTTGCCAAAGGGCGGCGCGGTCTACGATCTCTCCGGCAAATTCGGCGCATCGCCCGAAGAGGCCGCCGCTTTATTGCGCGCCGCCCGGCCGCACGCCGCCCGCCTCGGCGTGACCTTTCATGTCGGCTCGCAATGCCTTGATCCCGCCGCCTATGCGCGCGCAATGGCATTGGCCGCACAGATGATCGCCGCAGCCGATGTCCCGGTCGAGATCGTCGATGTCGGCGGCGGTTTTCCAGTCAGCTATCCCGACATGACGCCGCCGCCGCTTGCCGATTTCATCGCTGCGATCGAGCGTGGTGCCTCGGCATTGCACGCAGGTGTGCGGCTGTGGGCCGAGCCCGGCCGCGCCTTGGTTGCTGGCGGCGGCTCAGTCGTGGCGCAAGTGCAACTGCGCCGCGGTAATGCCCTCTACGTCAATGACGGCGTCTACGGCAATTTGAGCGATGCCGGGGCGTTGGGCTTTCGCTTCCCGGCACGGCGCATCCGTGCCGGCGAAGCCGTTCGCGGCAAGGGTGAGCCCGCCGATTTCATCCTGTTCGGCCCAACCTGCGACAGCGCCGACCGGATGAACGGGCCGTTTCGGCTACCCGCCGATATGCGCGAGGGCGACTGGATCGAGCTGGGCCAGCTCGGCGCCTATGGCGGTTGCCTCGCCAGCCGGTTCAACGGCTTTGGCGGCGCCCAGCTGATCGAAGTCGCCGACCCGCCAATGCTGCCCACCCCATAGCCGTCGCGTACACCATCTCCCAGACCCGTTCGATCGATAAAGGGTTGTGGGTCCGGACCGAGCATGCCTCAGGCGCTGGCCGCTGCTCAGATTTTCGCGGAGGTCATCATGGTCTCGGCGTCGGCGTCCTCCTGACAAGGTGATCCGCGAGAAAGGCGTGGGCTTTTTCCTCCGCGTCGTTTTTCTCATCTCTCTTCTTCGATCTGTTTTGCTCTGTGGCGTCATTGCTCATTCGATGACTTCGTCGGTGCCGGCGAGGAGTATTGGCGGCACGGTGAGGCCGAGCGCGCGTGCGGTCTTTAGATTGACGATGAGCTCGAAACGCGAGGGTAGCTCGACCGGGAGGTCCGCCGGTTTTGATCCTTTCAGGATCTTGCCGACCAGGCCGGCGATTTGGCGCCACGAGTCTTCCAGATTGGGCCCGTAGGACATCAGACCGCCGGCTTCCACATACGCCTTCCAGCCGAAGACGCTCGGCAGATGGTGCGAAAGGGCAAACTCAGCGATGCGGACGCGGCTGGCTGCCGTTACGCCATCCGGAAACGCATGAATCCCGTTGATATTGGCATTCGCGACCGCGCTCAGCGCGGCATCGAGATCGGCGGTATTTTTCAATTCGAAGAGTTGCAGGCTCACGCCCAAGGCCCGGCCGGTGTCCTCCCAGGCGCGCCATTCGCTCCGCTCGCCGGGATGGCCGGATGCTCCCATGACCGCCACCCGCGAAATCGCAGGCGCCGCCTGCTTGAGTAGGGCGAGACGCTTGCCGACGAGTTCAGTGGCGAGAAAGGTCACTCCCGTCATGTTGCCTCCGGGACGGGCAAGACCGCCGACGAGCCCTGCCTGTACCGGGTCGCCGCTGAATCCGAATACTACTGGAGTACTCGCGGACACCGGCTTTGCGATCAAAGCTGCAACACCCGCCGCGACCAAAACGGCAACCTTCAATCGCACCAGTTCGGCTGCCATCTCGCGGAGGCCGGCTCGGTCCGACGCTGAACGATACTCGTAACGTATGTTTCGTCCTTCGACGTAGCCGAGATCGGCGAGCCCCCGGCGGAACGAGTCAAAAACCGCGGTCGGCGTTCCGATGTAAGGCCCGGATGCCGGCACCAGAAACCCGATCGTGGCGTCGCCGGTCGCCGGTTGCGCCCGCCCGGCGACGGGCGAGAGAGCGAGTGAAGCGAGAGAGCCAGCGAGAACCGCGCGGCGGCTGCTCATCGATTGACCTCTTCAGCGAAACCGTAGCGGGCCGAGAAGGCATGTTACCCGATATTCGCCGACTCCGGCAGCTTCGAGGCAAGGATCGCGGCTTTAATTAAGATGCTCGACTGTTCGCACGTCATAGATCACGCCCGTCACGGCGTAACTCGGGCATGGAACCGGTGCGCCCCGGTAAGACCCCGCAGTCTCCAGATCGGTGAAGCGGTCTAGGTCCTCCGAGGATCAGCAAGCGTGGGGCAGAAAAGCGAAGCGCCTTCCGCCACCACGTTGCGCATCGTGGCGACGGATTACGCTGCGCTCATCCGCCCCACGACATTGCTTACTGGGCGGCGGCGCGCATTGGGACGTGCGCTTTTAGGAAGTCGCGGACGCGGGTGATCGTGCGCTGCCGCAAATCTTCCGGCTCGCGCCACGGGAACACCGTGATCTCGGCGTTGGGTGCCAGCGAGGCGACGTCTATCGAGGTCTGCAGCGGGTGCGACGGGGTGTCGTCTGGTAGCACCAGGATGGGTGTGCGGCAGTTCTTGATGAAATCGCGTGGCACGCTGTAGAGAAAATCAGGCTGCTGCCGCCACAGGCTGTTGAAGTACTTCTCGGTGGTGTCCATCGACACTTCGGGCCGGCGGGCGCGGAAATCGGAAAGCCAATTATCGCGGCTGTGTCGGTACATGACCTCGGGGTCTTCCGGGCGATGCCCGACGCTCTGGCAGAAGACGGCGGCGACGACACGCTGCGGCGCCCGCTGCAAGAGCTTGCCGGCGAAGCAGCCGCCGATGCAGTAGCCCATGTAGAAGAACTCGCGGATGCCAAGATGGTCCATCAGTCCGAGCTGATCGTCGGCGAACGCGTCCCAGGCGTTCTCGGTCGGCACCGGGCCTGTCGAACTCGCCACCATTGGCGTTGCGCTGGTCCATCGTGATGCAGCGGAAGTCGTTTTTGAATTCCTCCATCGCGTTGATCACTGCGTTCGGCCAATTGCTGACCCGCGAATTCAGTCCGCCTCCGGGGGTGACCAACAATGGGAAGCCGGAACCGGCCTCCTCGTAGCGGATACGGACATCGCCCTTTTGGTAAAACGGCATGGCGTTCTCTCCTTGCTCAGTTGTGATGACCTGCGTCGGTGTGCGTCTTGAGCAGACGCCTGCGCATCAGAGCTTTCTAAGCCAAACCGGTCGGCTGCATCAATGCCGGCTGTATCAATGAAAATAGCGGCCGGAATCGATCACCATGGTCTGGCCGGTCATGGTTTCGGTGCGGCACATCGTGACCACCATGTCGGCGCAGTCGTCCTTGTCGGCAGCTCTTTTCAAGAGCGACGTGGCGGCGGAATTCTGGACCTGCTCGGGGCGAAGATTGGCGGTCGCCCGCGTGCCTTCCAATAATCCGGGCGCAACGCAATTGACCAATGTCTCGGGCGCCAAGGCCACCGCCATGCAGCGCGTCAGATGGATCAGCCCCGCCTTCGATACGGCGTAGGCGATCGACGAGCCGGTCGGCCCGACGCCCGACACCGATGAGATGTTGACGATGCGGCCACGGCCTTGGGCCTTCATAACCGGCGCCACCGCCTTGATCAGGCGCAGCGGGCCGGTCAGGTTGACGGCGATGATCTTGTCCCACACCTCGATCGTCAGACTATCGAGGTCGTTGAACGGGATCGCCTTGTTGTAGGCCGCGTCGTTGACGAGGATGTCGAGGCGACCAAACCGCTGGATCACCTCGCCAACCACTCGCTCTACGGCGGCATCATCGGTGATGTCGCAGGCGAAGGCTGCGGCGTTGATCTGATGCCGCGAGGTCAGCTCATCGGCCACGCTCTCCGCCTGATCACGGCTCTGGGCGTACATGACGGCAATGTTCACGCCCTCTTTCGCCAGCGCGTGACAGATACGCTGCCCGAGTCCGCCATTGCCGCCGGTCACCAGCGCGGTAGCGCCCCTAAGCTCCATGACTTCCTCCTGCGTGCCGGCGCGTCGTTGCGTTCCCGCGCCATCTTACGCGGCGGAGGACGATCACGCATTTACCTCATGAGCGGTGAATCGTTGCCGGCGTCCAGTTGGCGGCGCGGCGGGCCAGCCGGTCACCAGCTGCCTCGCCGTCGTGATCGACAGGATTGGCTTGCTGCGTAAAGGCCGCGCGGCTGTCGAGGCAATTCGTATTGATCACGGCGCGGGTACCCACAGAGGTCTCGCCGATAGCGCCGACATAGACACCACAGCGCTTGCAGATCAGGAACTCGGCGGTGCGTGTGCCAAAGCGATAGGGCTCGACCAGGGACCAGTCGGCAGCGTCGATATCGACCGAACCGTCGGGATCGCTGGTCGTGCGCGTATTATGGGCGCGGCAGAACGAACAGCCGCAGGCGCGGACCCGCGTTTCCGCGGGCGCCTGTGACAGCCGCAAGGTGAGCCGAAGATTGCCGCAGTGACAGCCGCCCCGATGTTCGCTCATCCGCCGTTCGGCTTTGCCGAAATGAGGTGCCGCAAACCCGATTATCTGCCGCAGCGCGGATAGGTGGCAGTCAGGCTTGTCGCTTGAGCCACGGCGTAATCATGTAGCCCCTTGGTGTCGAGCGCACTGGCCATTTTCAGCATGTTGGCTGCCTGCTGGCACACCACCGTTGTCGGTGTCGCACCCTGCTTCAGAGCGATCTCGTTGGCGAGGCTCGTGTTCCAGGAATCGAATCGGCCCTGAGCGTCGCGGTAGCCCTCGCGGCGGAAATGATTGATCATGATTTTCTGGTAGCGGATGATGGCGTCCTTGTTGCGCGCCCGGAACATCCCGTAGACGGTATCGCGGCAAGCCGAGCTGACTACCATCAGGTTGGTCTGGAAGACGATTGCCTGTTCCGCCTCCTTATCCATGGCTGAGTAGCAGTTACCATCGGCGGCGACCGCAACCTGCAGCGAGGCCACAAGGCAAGCCGCCGCGGCGGCTAGAATTTTCCTCATCGCATTCCCCCAAAATAAACAACTGCGACACCGGTCAGCTTACGCAATCGCCAAGCAGTTTCAAGAGAAACCATCATTGCTGAATGCGCCGAGCGGAATTCGCCAACAAAAAGCCGTAATCGACCCGCGCGAAAATCGACCGTAATCCAACTATTGATTGATTGCACGCGAGGAACACGGTCGGCCTGGCTGCAATTACAAATCATCGGAAGTATAAAGCCGGCGATTTGCAAATTTTCCTCAGACGAATGAGCGAGGCAGGAAACAAGACGATGATCGCGTTGTTCACCGATTTCGGCCTGACCGGGCCGTATACGGGCCAAGTCAAGGCCGTGCTGGCGCGCGAGGCGCCAGGGGTGCCGGTCGTCGATCTATTTGCCGACCTGCCGCCAGGGGATCCCAAATCTGCCGCTTATCTGTTGGCGGCTTATGCCGTGTGGTTCGCGCCCCCAATCGTGCTGCTGGCCGTCATCGATCCCGGCGTCGGAAGCGCCCGACGCGCTATCGTTGTCGAGGCCGATGGTCGATTTTATGTCGGCCCGGAGAATGGGCTATTCGAACCAGTATTGCGCCGCGCCGCTACTGCGCGAGCCTGGGAGATCGTGTGGCGGCCGGAGTTCCTGTCGCCGAGCTTTCACGGCCGTGACCTGTTTGCCCCGGTGGCGGCTAAGCTCGCTATTGGCGGCGCCGGTCCGGTGATCCTGCGGGAGGCCGAGATCAGCCGTATGCCCGACTGGCCGGACGATCTGCCCGCGATCGCCTATATCGACCATTTCGGCAACACGATGACCGGTATGCGTGCGGCGGTTCTGCCCGTCGGGACCCGACTTGCCGCGGGCGGTCATATCCTCGATCGGGTGCGTACTTTTTCCGATGTCCCGCCCGGCGCGGCGTTTTGGTACGAGAACGCCAACGGCCTCGCCGAGATCGCGGTCAATAGCGGACGCGCCAATGAAGTTCTCGGGCTCGAGATCGGTTCACCGGTTAGCATCATCCCGTAACCTGTGATTGCGGCTCGTTAGCGGGCGAGGCCGAATGACGACCGCACCGTCCGCCTGCTAGGATCGAGAACAGCAACGGCGGGCGTTCGGGAGGAGCGATGGCGGGTTTGTATTTCGAGGAGTTCACCGAAGGTCAGGTGTTCGAGCACGCGATGAGCCGAACCGTGACCGAGATGGACAACGTCTTGTTCAGCACCTTGACGATGAACCCGCAGCCGCTCCACCTCGACGAGGAGTTCGCCAAAAAGACCGAATTCGGCCAGCGTCTCGTCAACAGCCTGTTCACCCTCGGCCTGGTGATCGGCATTAGCGTCGGCGAGACGACCCTCGGCACGACGATCGCCAATCTCGGCATGAGCGATGTGCGCTTTCCCAAGCCGGTGTTTCACGGCGATACGTTGCGGGTGCGGACGATCGTGCGTTCGAAGCGCAAGAGTCAGTCACGCCCCGATGCCGGCATCGTCGAATTCGAACACCTTGGGATCAACCAGCGCGGCGAGACGGTCGCGATCTGCCGTCGCGCAGGGCTGATGATGTGCCGACCGGCTGGGTCAACGGGAGGCTGAAATGCGCTCCTTTTTGTTTGTCCCGGCCGACAGCGAGCGCAAGCTCGCCCGCGGCCCGCAATCGGGCGCCGATGCACTGATCCTCGATCTCGAGGATTCGGTGGCGCCGGCCAATCGTCCGGCAGCGCGGGTTCTGGCGCGCCGGTTTCTCGAATCGAGCGGTTCAGTTGACTATCAGCGTTGGGTGCGGGTCAACCCGCTGGCCTCGGGCATCGCTCTCGACGATCTCGCCGCGGTGGTCCCCGGACGGCCCGATGGCATCCTGCTGCCAAAATGCGTCCCTGACGATCTGCGCACGCTTGACCATTACCTGTCGGCATTTGAGACAGCCGCGGCTTTACCCATCGGCAAGATTTGGGTGATCGCGATCGCAACCGAAACGCCGGCGGCAATGTTCGCGATCGGCACTTACGCAGGCGTGTCGCCACGGCTCGCTGGCATCACCTGGGGTGCCGAGGATTTGGCGGCGTGCATCGGTGGCAACAACCGCCGCAGCGACGGGACTTACGACGACGTCTATAAGCTGGCGCGTGCGTTGTGCCTGCTGGCGGCTTCTGCCGCGGAGGTCGAGCCGATCGACACGATCTACACCGATTTTCGCGACGAGGCCGGGCTCGCCGAGGAAGCCGCCGCCGCCAGGCGGTCGGGCTTCACCGGCAAGATGGCGATCCATCCGGCGCAGATCGCGGTCATCAATCGCGCTTTTTCCGCCAGCGAGGACGAACTCGCCTGGGCGCGCAAGGTGGTGGCGCTGTTCGCCGACAACCCCGATGCCGGGACAATCGCCCTTGATGGCAAGATGATCGACCGGCCACATCTGACATTGGCGCGCCGGCTGCTCGGCCACGAGCCTGCCTAATCCTTGTCCGATGCGACCTTCCAGTCGTCGGCGCTCGTTTGGGTAGGCACAGCTCCGGAGGAGCCCGGCGGAGTGAGCTGTGAGACGACCTCGTGGATATGACGGCCGCCGTCGCTGATCACAAACATGATGTCTATGACCCCGGAGGAGGTGCCTGCAGGGACGTTCGGGACGTTCAGGTTAATCACCATGCTGCCGGTGCAGTTTGAATTGACCTGATAGATGCCGGTTTCCCGCCCTGGCGGCGCGAAGTCAGGTCCCGCGAGGTTGTCACCTTGGTAATCACGCTGCGTGAGGTTGCCCCGGCCGTCGAACACCTTGATACCGTTCACAACCTTCGTCGTCGGAGGCGGGGACGGCGGAGGCGCAGGCGTGTAAACCGTGGTGCCAAAGGCGTATTCGCCCGTGAGCGTCGCGTTCGAGCACCCGTAATCGTCCGTGCCTCCTGCCCAGGCGGCACTGCTCAGCGCCGGAACCGCAATCCCGGTTGCCATTACTCCAAGCCATAGCCAGCGTTTCATCTCGTTTCCCCACTTGATTGTTAACTTTCCGGTGCGAAGCGAGCTGGGCGACACCTCGGATGCTCGTTGCCTAACCGGCGGGAAGCAGAATGAAAAACTTCCGCTGCGGGACGGGATAAAAACCGATGAAACGGTCTGAAATGTTCTAAAGTTATATCTTGCAGTGCCTTAGCTCGGTCTATCTAGCAACTTTTAAGGAAGACAGTGACGCGTTGCGCGAGGCGGTGTTAAACTGCGCTATCCGATCCGTAGCGGCGGAATCGCAGGCATGGATGCGCTCGCCCCGGCCGACATGCTCCTATTCGAGAGCTTTCACCTCGACCGGCGCCGCGGCTGTCTGCTCAAACAGGACGAAGACGACGCTTGGCGCCCGGTCACGCTTGGCTCGCGCGCCTTTGACGTCTTAGCGATCCTCGCCGATCGGCAGGGTGCGCTGCTCTCGAAAGACGAGATCATGGCTGCCGCCTGGCCGGGGACGGTCGTCGAAGACAACAACCTCGCGGTTCAGATTTCCGCGTTGCGCCGCGTCCTGGACCGCAATCGCGCCGAAGGCAGCTGCATCCAGACGGTAGCCGGGCGCGGCTACCGCTTTGTTGCGCCGGTGGTGCGGACCGACTTCCCGGCACCGCCGCTAGCTGTCCTGCCATCGGGCAATGGAGTGGATGATCACATTACCGCGGACGAGCAATTTCAAGGTCGTCCTGGCGGTCCGGCTCGCCCCGATGAGCCACCCACCCAGATATCGCGGCGGTCTCGGCCCGGCATGATCGCCGGCGTCATCGGCATTCTGTTTCTTGTCGCCGCCGGGGTTGTGGGATGGCATTTGCACTTGTCGGGGTCCGGCGAGACACGCCCGGCACCGCGGCTGTCGACCATCGTATTGCCGTTCGCCGATCTAAGCGCTGAACGCGACCAGCAGTATTTTGCCGACGGCGTCACCGAGGATCTGACGACTGACCTGTCGCGCATGGCGGGCATGCTCGTAATCTCGGCCGACACCGCGCTGACGTATCGGAATAAGCCGGTCGACGCCAAGCAAATCGGTCGTGAGCTCGGGGTGCGCTATGTGGTCGAAGGCAGCCTCGAACGCTCCGGCAACCGGGTCCGCGTCAATGCCCAGCTGATCGACGCCGAGACCGATACGCATCTGTGGGCCGAGCGCTTCGACCGCGAAATCACCGATCTATTCGAATTGCAGAGCGAGATCACCGGCCGTATCGCGTTCACGCTCAACCTGGAGCTGATTGCCGCCGAGGCCAATCGGCCGGTCGAGCATCCTGATGCGCTCGACTACATTTTTCGCGGCCGCGAATTCTTTTTTGGCAGGCCGCCCACACCCGAAAATTTACAGAACGCGATCAGCTTGTATGAGTACGCGCTCCGGCTCGATCCAGGATCCGCCGAGGCGAAAACCTTTCTCGCCGGCGCGTTGGTGAACTTCGTCAACTTCGGATTTACCCCTTCGCCAGCGGTCGATCTTGCTCGCGCCGAAAAGCTTATCGATGGAGCCCTGGCAGGGGGAACCAGGATACCCTGGGCGCACTATGTCAAAGGCACTGTCCTGCGCAACAAAGGGCAATGGGACGATGCGGTTCCCGAGTTCGAAGCAGCGCTGGCCCTCAACCGCAATATGACCGGGCCGTTGCAAGGCCTTGGCTGGTGCAAGCTCTCTACCGGCTCGCTGGACGAGGTGATCCCGCTTGCCGAGAAAGCCATCCGCATCGGCCCGCGCGACCCTGGCATCGGTTTTCGCTATCTGATGATAGGCTATGCTCACCAGCTGCAAGCGCGGCCCGACGAGGCGATCTTCTGGTTTGAAAAGGCGCGGGGTACAATTGCTGCCGTACCAGGGCTGTGGGCTCACCTGGCCTCGGCTCACGCCCTTACCGGCAACATCGAGCGCGCCGCCGCCGACCTTGCCGAAGCGCGCAGGCTGAGTCCTGACGATCGCTATTCAAGCATTGCCCGCCTCAAGGAACACGGACCGTGGGGCGTGCCAAAGGTCCAGGCTTTATTCGAAGCAACCTATTTCACGGGCCTGCGCAAGGCCGGCATGCCGGAGCAGTGAGCGCGTGCCCATACGGTCAAGCTTTAGGGCGACCGCTTGCGGGCTGAAGGCTCAGCGCGCCGCCCGTTCCTCCAGAAACCGTTCGGCAAGGCGCGCCAGAAAACTGATCCCGATCGGCAACGCATCGTCGTTGAAGTCGTAACGCGCGTTGTGCAGAAAGCAGTCGCCCTCGCCGGGGCCATTGCCGAGCCACAACATCGCCCCAGGCCGCTGGTTCAGCATAAACGAGAAATCCTCCCCGCCCATCGAGGGCGCGATGTTGCGCAGCACGCCATCCTCTCCGCAGATCTCGGCGGCAACATCGGCGGCGAACTCGGTCTCGGCGGGGTGATTGATCGTTGGCGGATACGAACGGCGATAGCTAACTTCAGCGACAGCGCCGTGGACGAGGGCAGCGCCGCGGGCGATATCGCCAATACGGCGCTCGATCGCGTCCTGCACTTCAGGGCGGAAACTGCGCGCAGTGCCGCCAATATGCAGTCCGTCGGGGATCGCATTATAGGCCGAGCCGCCGCGCATAAAGCCGATACTGACGACCGCCGAGTCGAGCGGATCGACGGTGCGGCTGACGATTGTCTGCAGGGCCATCACGATCTCGGCGCCGACGACAAATGGGTCGATGCCGAGATGCGGGTGCGCGGCGTGGGTGCCATGCCCTTTGATCCGGATGTCCCAGCGGTCGGAGGCGGCGAGCAACGGTCCCGACTTCGCCGCTATCTGACCGACCGGGATGCCGGGCTTGTTGTGGAGCGCGAAAACCGCGTCGCACGGGAATTTGTCGAACAGCCCCTCTTCGACCATGACCCGGCCGCCGCCGCCACCCTCTTCGGCGGGTTGAAAGATCAAATGCACCGTGCCCTGGAAATTCCTGTTCTTGGCGAGGTATTTGGCGGCGCCGAGCAGCATCGTCGTGTGGCCGTCATGACCACAGGCGTGCATATTGCCGTCTTCGGTCGAACGGTGGGCGAATTCGTTCAGCTCCTGGATCGGCAGTGCGTCCATATCGGCGCGCAGTCCGATCGCCGCTGGCGAGTTGCCGCGCCGGATTGTCCCGACGACGCCGGTGCCGGCGAGCCCACGATGGATTTCGCAGCCAAATTCAACGAGCTTTGCCGCGACAAGATCCGCGGTGCGGCGCTCGGCAAAAGCCAATTCGGGGTGAGCATGGATGTCATGCCGGATTCTCGTCAGTTCGTCGAGATAGTCGCGCACCTCCGCTAGGATCGGCATTGACGGCTCCGCGTCCCACTAAAATTTTGTTTTACTATCTTGAATAAGTGAGCAAAGGCAATCTCCCGATACTAGCCCGGCCCTAGAACCCCGTGGCAATAGTGGCCCAGCTCGCCCAATCAGTTTATTATTAGGTATTGGAGACCGGGATGCGATCATTACGGGATCGGCAGAATGCGCAAGATAGCCGTAGTGCTGGCAATCGGAGTGGCGGTGATGCTGCTCGCGGGCTGCGTGCGGATCGGGGTGCCGGTCAACTCGGTCGCCTTTGAAAAGCGGCCGCCACTGTCGGGACAGCCGACTTTTCTCGAAACCATCGCCTACATTAACGATGGGATGCATTATGTTTCGCCCGGCGCCAGCTTTTTTGTCTCCAACCTGGGTGCTATGTGCTTTTTGGGCGCGATCGTCCCCGGGCCCGTGCCCGTATACATCCCGCCGGATTATTGGTGCATCAACCCGCTTTCCGTCAGCCGGGTCGAAGCCGTCGAAAACAACATCAGCTACATCAATCAGGTTAAACTGTGGTGCCGGCTCTCAGTGCCGCAATGCGCCGAAAAAGTCGCCTATCCCAACGTGCCCGACTATCCGTGGGTGGCCAACAGCATCACCGTCGAGACTGTGCCTTTTCTGCGGCAGCGCGACGCCATTGAATATCTCGTCTATCTGATGGGCGGCAGTGTGGAGCGCAACCTCGCCTCGCACTGACCCGTCCGCAAAGACCATGCTTGACACCCCGCAGCCAGGGTCTAGCGTTTAGCCCGCTCACCTCCAGCAACGGGAAATCCGATGATCATCGAGATGCGCACTTACACCCTGCAACCGGGCACGGTGGCGACGTTTGAAGAACGCTTTGGTCAAGCCCTGCCGGCGCGGGCCAAGGTTTCACCCCTGGCGGCCTTCTGGCACACCGAAGTCGGGCCGCTCAATCGCGTCATTCATGTATGGCCCTACGAGGATATGGCGGCCCGCACTCGGCTGCGCGAGGAAGCGACCAAGCAGCCCGGCTGGCCGCCCAACACCCGCGAATTCGTCGTCGAGCAGCAAAGCGACATCTATCTGCCGGCGCCCTTCTCGCCGGCGCTCCAGCCGCGCCAGCTGGGCGGTCTCTATGAGATCCGCATCTACACGTTCAAGCCCGGCGGCATCCCCAGCGTGATCGATCGCTGGAGCACCCATATTGCTCGCCGACAAGAATTGTCGCCCCTCGTCGGAGCCTGGTACAGCGAACTTGGCGGGCTGAACAAATGGTGCCACATCTGGGCCTACAAGGATGCCGGCGATCGCTTCCGCATTCGTGAAGAAGCCCGCGCCAAGGGCATCTGGCCGCCCCCGTCGGGTGGTGGGCCGAACATGATGATCAAGCAAGAGAACATGCTGGTCGTCCCTGCCGCGTTCTCGCCGCTGCGCTGACTGCCGCTTCGCGGCACGTTCCCTCCCTCGCTTGTGTTGTGTCCCGCAAGATTGGCGAGGAGCTCGGCGGGCGCCTGATAGCCGAGACATCGCAGGCGGGTGCGATTGTAGTCGGCAACGAAAGTGTGGAGGTAGGCGTCACGTTCGGCATGGTCGCGAAAGCGGCGATGGGCCTGCAGTTGGGGTCGGCGATCGAGATGCTCGCCCAAGCGGCGGTTGAAGCGTTCGACCATGCCGTTGGTTTGCGGTCGGAAGGGACGGATCAGACGGTGGGTGATCCGACGCTCGGTACAGATGCGATCGAAGGCATGCTCGCCCGAGGGTTTGTCGTACGGCTTGTCTTTCTTGTCGACAGCGAAGCGGTCGGTGAACTCGGAGCCGTTGTCGGTGAGGATGGTGTGGACGGTGAGCGGGAAGGTGGCGAGAAAGCGTTTGAGGAAGTCGGCCGCGGTGGCGGCCCGGCGATTGGGCAGGATCTCGAGATAGACAAAGCGGGTAGCGCGGTCGATGGCGACATAGGCGTAACTGCGGCGGCGGTCGAGCGGCGGCAGGTATTTGACATCGATGTGGATGAAGCCGGCCGGGGTGTTGGTGTGAAAGGCGGCGGCCGGGGCTTTTTGCGGCGTGAGGCGGGTGGAGATGCCGTAGCGCTGCAGACAGCGGTGAATGGCGCTGCGCGACAGTTCGGGGTTGATGCAGCGCCGCATCGCCTCGACGATGTCGTCGAGCGCCAGAGCGAGGCTGCGCCGCAGCTCGATCACCAAGGCTTCTTCCCAATCAGTCAAGGCGGTGCTCAGCCGATGCGGGCGGGTCGATCGATCGACGAGGTCCTGACGGCCCTTCCAGCGCGCCACGGTGCGGCTGTGGATGCCGAGTTCGCGCGCCAGCGCGGCATTGCTGGCCTGGCTTTTCTGGATATAGGCACGAGTGCGCGGCGTGGTCGTGGCATTGGCGTGCAGCTTAAGATCCATCAGCCGGCGCTCCCCATGATCGGCCTGCGGCGGCGGCGGCGCGTCCGAGAGACGCTCGTCCCGGTGGGTCCACAGGGACCTCCCACGCGCCGCGCCGCCAGACTCGCGGGGGTCGCGGCGCGGGCGCGCGGGTCCCTCCTATGGACTACCGGGACGAGCTGCGCTGCCTCGCGCATCCGCCGTTGCTGCCACAGCCACTCGACAGCTTGCCACAACCGTACACCGTCCCGCCAATCTTCCGAGACAAAACACGCTTGCGGGGGAGGAGAACTAGCCCGCATTCGAACTCGACACCGTGTTGCTGAAATTCATCCCGTCTTACTGTGAAGGCGGGGTAGCGATTGCCAACGGGTCCCGACCTTTCGGGAAAGCAACACAGTAGATGTCGCGAACTTCAGCTACCGTGATTTCGGGCATGGCCGCTATTTTCGGGGCTCGATCGCACCCTCTTCGCTCGCAGCGGGTAGGGTGTGGGTCGCTGTCCAGACGGGGCGGCCCAACCCTGGCACGGTCTAAGAAAAGGGGAACGGTCTCATGCGAATTGGCCTGTTTTACCAGATCCAAGTACCAAAACCGTGGAGCCCGTCGAGCGAGTCGCAGCGCATTTACGAAGCCCTGGAGCAAATCCCCTATGCCGAAGGGCAGGGTTTCGAAAGTGTGTGGTTCTCCGAGCATCACTTTCGACCCGTATGGTCGCATAACAGCGCCCCCGACCTCACTCTTGCCGCCGTCAGTCAACGGACCAGCACGATCCGGCTCGGGGTCGGCGTGGTGCTGGCGCCGATCCACCACCCGCTGCATGTCGCGGCGCGGATGGCGACACTCGACATTTTAAGCCGGGGTCGGGTCGATGTCGGGCTGGGCCGGACCGGTTATCCCTATCAGCTGACCCCTTATGGCAGCGATCTGCAGGATACGCGCGGCATGTGGCTGGAATTCGCCGACGTGCTGCCGCGCATTTGGACGCAGGAAGAGATCACCTATGACGGGCAGTATTACCACATCCCGCGCCGCGAGGTGCTGCCCAAGCCGATACAGCGCCCGCATCCGCCCTTATGGTCGGCCTGCGGCAGCGACGAGACCGCGCAATTGACCGGCAGCCTCGGCATGGGCGGGCTGTTTGGCAGCGAAGGCGGTCCCGACCGCGTCGAGCAGCTGATGGCGATCTATCGCGAAGCCTTGCAAGGCGGAGGCAATCGCGCCGGGCCGGCGCCGCGCGCGGCATTGATGACCGCCGGCTTTTGCCATGAGGACCCGCGGGTGGTGGCTGAGCGCGGCACCGAGCTCGTCGCCTGGTATATCGAGCAGCAGCGCGAGCGCGCTCGCCTGGTGTGGCGCGATTACGATCCGACAACCGTGCCGCCCGACTACCAGGGCTACTACGCGCGTGATCAGCGCCTCGCCAGCGGGCCGCATCCGGGCGAGCCGACGCCGCAGGAGGTGCGCGAGCAGGGAACAAAGTTCTGCGTCGGCACGCCTGAAAGCTGCATCCGCTTTCTCGAGCTCTACGAAGCCCTCGGAATAGAGGAAGTTATCTTGCTGTGCGCGATCGGGCCGGCGGGGCACGAAGAGGTGCTCAACACCCTGCGTCTTTTTGGCGAGCAGGTGATCCCGCATTTCCAAGCCAAACAGCGGCACCCGACTTTGGCGCGAGCCTCGGCTTGACCACTGTCGACGCTCGGCCGGCGCGCTGACCGACCGCCACCGCTTAGGCGGAGGCTGGTAACTTGGCATATTCGACGGCGCGGCGATCAAGCCAATCCAGTAGCGCGGGAACAACCGGCGTGATGTCTCGATAGTGCTCCGTTGCTGCCGGCATCTCGCGGATCGCGGCGGCTAGTTCGGACGCGTTGTCAGCGGTGCGGATCGCGGCGTCGAGACGCGTAATGTGGGTACGTATCGTGAATAGGATCGCCCCCGTCATCGGCAATCGCTGGATCGTCTGGCGTTCGACCCGCAGCCACAACTCCGCCCCGGCATTCCAGCCCTGGCCAGGTGTGGCTATCGGCGGACGAAACGGCCGGAACGCCGCCGGGCTGTCGGTTACGATCCAGTTTAACCGTCCCATCAGCCGATCCGGCTTTAGCTGCGCGAAGAGGCGATCGACCGGTCGCGCCAGCTTTTCCACGTATCCCGGCACCGGCTGGTGAATGGCCCCGAGTGGTCGCGCGATCTTGTCGGCCAGCCGCCAAGCCGAAGGGGAGCACAAAGAAGCGCCGACCAGCCGATAACCCCTCGTGGGATCCGTCGTAGCGGGCATCAGCAGGCAGAAATCTTCGGCCACCAACCGACCGGCAATATCCAGCGGATGAAGCTGAGACGGGGAGCCCCGCGGCAGCGCTAGGCTCCAATTTTCACCGGTCGCCAAATTTAGCAAGCGCTCGCCATCGCGGCAAAAGACGGACGGATGATGCTCGACCAAATGTTCCGCAAGCATCTGCAATAACTCGTCCGCCGCCGCTAGCGCTTCGGGAAGAACAGCAAATACTTCGTCATGCCGGGTCCGGAGCAGCGTGCGCTTCGCGGCCAATGCTGACGCGAGATGATCGTCGATCCCGATCCACTCGCGGCGCTGGAGTGGTATCAGCCCCATCGACAAACGAAAATGCCCGCCGTCAAACGGCAGATATCGGGCGCCAGCCGCGCCGACATTCACCTGTGGCGCCTCTGCCGGGAGTGACGACATTGGAGAGGGTGAACTCGGACCAGCGCTTATCCGATCAAGCGATCCGCAGGGCCTCCAAGGTCGGTAGCTGCTTCTCGGCGAAATCGCGCGCCTGAATGCCGAGCTCGGCCAGATTCTCCTCGAGGGTCTGTAACGGCTGGCCGTCTTTTACCAGCACCCCGCCACTTGCCTGCAAGATCTGCCAAGCTGCCCGAGCCCATTCCTCCGGCGTCCTGCAACCCTGTCGGCGGGCCAGAAGAAAAAGCTGATGGAAGCGCGGCACCGGAACACCGCCGCCGGTCACCGGGCTGGCGAGAAAGCTTGCCTCGGCGTTGCCGCGGGCTTGGTCCAGCATAAAATGATTGAGATTGTCGGTCTTAGAGTTGACCCGATCCTGGATATCATCATCTCGGGCCGGTGCAAGGTCATCTTTTCCGGTTAGAATCAGCACTGCCTCGCGCAATTGTGCGACATTTATTTCCGCCCCGCGGACCCGTTGTTCGATTTCACCCAGAGTCTTGGGCCGCTGGTCGGACACCGCATCGAGGATCGGTCCATAAACCGCATCGCTTATCGTCGCTGAGCCGAGGACTCCGACAACATCAGGGGTGATCGCAGTTCGGCTCTTCGTTAGGACAACTTTTTGCTGACGTAACGCCTCGGTCTGCTCGAAGGTCGACAGCCGGCGCGCTCCCTTGATCCAATAATCGCGGCGGAATTGTTGGTTGACCATGAAATCGCGTACCGATTCGCGAAACGTCGGATCGGAAATGTTCATCAGAACGCCTTGCTGCGCCGGGGTAAGATTAAGACTGTCGATGTTGTCGAGATAAGAGGCCGAGCACACGTAAGTCAGCTTTGCGGAACTCAGCCACTCCGACATCTCGCTAAAGGAGATTGGTAGCCAATCCCGATTGAAATATTCGTGAGCGAGATAGCGGCGGTCTTGATCTCTCAGCCCCTTGATGCGCTCGCCGACTATTGGGTTGACGCGGGCAAATATAGGATCGACTGCCATCAAATTGGCTGCGAAATCGAGGGCGGCGTCGATCCGAGAGGGCCAACCTCCACCCCGAGCGCTCATCGAGGAGATGTGCTCGGCCAGGAGACGCCGCATCGGCATCATCGCCGCCCAGCCGGGCTGGGTGTTATAGCTGATGTAAAGTATCCCAGCGACCTTGAGCTTACGGCGGACAAAGTCGACGATGATCCGCCGGTTATCGTCCGATATCCAACTCCAGATCCCGTGCAAACCGATATACGCGAAATCCGGCAGATCGGTGCGAGCGCAAAACTCGGCGAACAAATCGTCGAACAGCCGCGCGTCGGAACCGGATGTTACGCCTAACGATTGAGCGTAGGCCGCTTGCGCCGGATTGAAATCGGTGCCGTACCACTGAGTCTCCGAGGCTGCGGCATGAATATTGAGGCTTAACCCTTGACCAAATCCGAGTTCGCAAGCCGCGTCGATCTCAGGTGGCGCAACACCGGCACACAGTAGCAACAGCGGAATGCGAAGCGGGTTCAGCTCTCGGTAATAACCGGAGGTATAGCCGATATCCGCCACATAACCTTGCGTCCAGTCGTCCAAGCTCGACCTCCTCCGTCCAGCACCAGAAGCTCTGCCGCCAGCTTGCTCCTGCCCCGTTTATTTACAGCGAATTGGCTAGCCCTTCGGAGGTAATTTCGCTTGGCTGACAGGAAGCGCGAGTCATCCGGGGCGGCTGCCAAGCGAGAGCGAGACATGGCGGCGCAGCGCTCTCCGCCGGGCACGAGCCGATCGGCGGATGGTGCATTGGCCGCGAACCACCCGACGAACGGTCGGCAAGTGGCGTGGCGTGAGTTTAAGACGTGCTGCGGTCTATTGATTTTGTTTGGACCGTTCGCTCAAACCCGCTCCGGAGTAGCGATCTGATCGACGGTGCACTGCGCGGCCGCCTTATCTGGCCGCCAACGAACGAGCTTTGTCCCGTGCCGGAAACGACCGGCCGTGATCTGGTTGTACTCGACCTCAACCACCAGTTCGGGGCGCAAGGGCTGCCACTCGCCGGAACGCTCCGTGCTCCAGCGGCTCGGGCCTCCGGGTGCATTTCCGGTAAAGCCGGGCGGCTCGCACAGTGCTTCCAACTGGCGGGTCAGCGCCGGACGGTCGCGATTGGGGATCGTCGAGGTAAACCCGACATGGTTTAAATGGCCCTCCCGATCGTAAAGCCCTAGCAGCAGCGATCCGACCTCCGGTCGATTGCTCAGATAGCGGAAACCGCCGACGACGCAATCCGCGGTGCGATGCGGCTTGACCTTGATCATTGCACGTTCGCCGGACTCATAGGCGCCGTCGAGCCGCTTGGCGACAACGCCGTCGAGCGAGCCCTGACCGGCTTCGCGCAACCACTTTTCGGCCACGCGGCGGTCGCGGGTCATCGGCGACAGGGTCAGCCGGTTGGCGACGCCATGGGACGCGACAAATCCGTCCAACGCCGCCCGCCGTGCGGTCAGCGGCGAGCGCATCAGGCTTTCGCCATCGGGTGCGATCAGAATATCCAACAAAATCAGACGCGCCGGAGTCTCGGCGGCGAGCTTACGGATCCTGCTCTCGGCCGGGTGGAGACGCGCCTGCAAAGCGTCAAACGAGAACTCGCTATCAATTCCAATCACGAGTTCACCGTCGACAACAAAGCGTGCCGCCCGGACCCCGCCCAGCAGAGCAACCATTTCCGGGAAATAGCGCCCGAGCGGCTTGCCGGATTTGGCCCTAAGCTCGACCGCGTCGCCCGCCTTGAACGCAAGGCAGCGAAACCCGTCCCATTTGGGTTCGTATTGCCATTCGCCATCATCGAGCGGCAGCGCGTCCGCCGTCCGCGCCTCCATAGGGGGCGTGTCGAGCGGCAGACCATAATCCGACCCGCCGATTGCCGCCGCATCCGCGTCAGCCGTCGTCACGCGGCGGCCTTTGCCGAAAGCAACCTGATCAACTCCTCCAGCGGACGCTCGCTGTCGCAATATTCCTTCCACGCATCCGTCTTGGCGAGCAAATCCGGGACGGAGCGAAGGGTAAAGCGCGTCGGATCGAGATTAACCCTTACCTGCGGCCAAGTAAGCGGCATCGATACCGTGGCGCCCGGCCGAGCCCGCGGCGATAGCGGCGCTACCGCGGTCGACATGCGGTCATTCCGCAGGTAATCGAGAAATATCCGGCCGCCGCGCACCCGCTTTGCCATGTTGACGACATATCGGTCGGGATGGTCATGCGCCAGCCGCAGACAGACCTCGTGCGCAAAAGCTTTGGCCTCCGGCCAGCCCAGCGGGTTTTTTTGTGCCGCGGCCAATGGCGTTACAACGTGCAGGCCTTTGCCGCCGGTGGTCTTGCAAAAGCACACGAGGCCAAGGTCCTCGAGACGCTCGCGCAACTCTTTGGCGGCCTCGACAACGGTCGAAAACGCGACGTCCGGGCCCGGATCAAGATCGAAAACCAGGCGACCGGGCACCTCGGGGCGATGCGGTTCGCAGTTCCAGGGGTGCAACTCAACCCCTGCCACCTGAGCGACGGCGGCCAGCCCTTCGATCCGATCGATCTGCAGGTAGGGCTTGTGGTCGCCAAACACGCTTACTTGTTCCAACAGGTTGGAAGTGCCGCGCATCGCGTGGCGCTGAAAGAAACGCTCACCATCAATTCCGTCCGGAGCGCGAATGATCGAGCACGGCCGCCCCCGCAGATGCTCGATCATCCACGGACCGACGGCTTCGAGATAACGTGCGAGATCGAGCTTGGTGACCGGTTCACCGTCGCCGCCATCAGGCCAGAGGGTCTTGTCCGGATGGGAGATGACGACCCCCATGGCGATCGGCTTGCCCGAGGCGGATCGTCCGGGTGTTGATGCCGATCGTGACGGCGACACCGGAGCCGGGATTGCGGTCTCTTCCGCCGGGGCTGGTGCCTCGGCCTCGACTTCGGTTGCGGGCTTATCCTGCCGCAACCCCTTGAAGGCGGCTTGGCGCACCATGCCGTCGGCAGTCCAACCGGCAAATTCGATTTCGGCGACGAGTTCGGGCCGGGTCCAACGGATATTGGCCTGGTGCCGCGGCGCACCGGTTCCGGTAAAGGGGGAAACCTCGGCTTCCGCCGCCTCCAGTAATGGCACGAGCTGGTCGAGCTTTTCTTTAGCAAACCCGGTGCCGACCCGGCCGATATAGACAAATTGAGCGCCGCGATTGACCCCGACCAGAAGCGAGCGGAACCTGTCGTTGGTTGTTGTCCACCCGCCAATAACAACCTCATGGCCGGCGCGGCATTTGGCCTTTGTCCAGGTGGTGCTACGACCCGGTTGGTAGTAGGGTGCATCGAGACGTTTCGAGACGATGCCCTCGAGCGACAACCGGCAGGCCGACTTCAACACCGCATCGCCGCCGGTCGCAAAATGCTCGACATAGCGGATCAGCGGCCCGGCGCCGTCCCTGTGCAAGAGCTCGCGCAAGCGGCGCTTTCTCTCCGACAACGGTTCCGGCTGCAAATCCCCGCTTTGGTCAAACAGCAGGTCAAACGCGTAAAGAACGAGGTCGTCGGTTTTTTGCTCGGACAGTGCTGATTGCAGTGCGGCAAAATCGGGCGCGCCGTTTTCGTCATGCGCGACGATTTCGCCATCGATCAGACAATTGTCGAGGTTGGCGGCTTCTCTTGCGATCGCCCGGAATTTCGCCGTCCAGTCGAGGCCCTTGCGGGTTCGCAGAGCAACCTTGCCGGCTTCAACCCGAAGCTGGACGCGGTATCCGTCGAATTTGATTTCGTGAACCCACTCGCCGCCGGACGGCGGTCGCTCGACCAGCGTGCACAGCTGCGGTGGAACAAACTCGGGAATGGGCACGCTCCGAGCGGCTCTTTTTTTCGTCTCTTGTTTACGGCGGGGAGGTTTGATTTGGGCCGAGCCCGGCGTTGTGTCGCCATTCTTGCTGTTGTTGCTGTGCCAGACGGCGTCAGCTGCCGCAGATGACCGGGCCGCTAGGATAAACGGCTTTGGCCCGCGGCCCTCGCCGGCCGCAATCTTTTCCATTGTACGGCCTGAAGCGACCGAGCGGTCTTGTGCCAGCAATGCCTCGCCTTCGCCGTCCCGGGCAAAATCGTCGCGGTGCTTGATCAACAGCCAGTTGGTCCGCTTACCGCGGCTTGTGTCACGCTTGAGACGAACCAGGACCCATCCGCCGTGCAAACGCTGACCGAAAAGGTTGAATTTGAGTTCGCCGCGGTCGAGGGCGTGCTGCGGCGTCTCACTCCCGACCGGCTCCCAATAGCCGCGATCCCAGAGCTGGACCGTGCCGCCGCCATATTCGCCCTGCGGGATCGTGCCTTCAAAATTACCGTAGTCGAGAGGATGGTCCTCGACCTCGACCGCGAGGCGACGATCATGTGGATCGACCGATGGGCCGCGCGTCACCGCCCAGGATTTAAAGACCCCGTCGAGTTCGAGTCGCAAATCATAGTGAAGCCGGCGAGCGGCATGCTTTTGCACAACAAACCGCAACCGCTCCGAGGGAGCGGTAGCGGCCTCTCCGCTAGGCTCCTTGGTCTTGCCGAAATCGCGTTTGGCGCGGTATTGGGCGAGCTTGGATTCCGCCACTTTTCGCAAACTCCTTGGCGGCGTGATCGACTAATATCCTAATCCACGGCAAGAGCGAGTGTTCCGATTCGCTTTATCTCAGGCCTTTCAGGTGAACTCGCCCGGCGTGCAGCCCTATATGCAGCGCGGCGAGACGCGCTGCCATCTCGCGATCGACTAATCGAGAGCCTGGTTCAGGAACGCGTCCATTCGCGCTGTCGCTGATTTTGAGAGATCGTTCGGGAACAGCGTAAAACCATGCGCGCCACCTGGGTAGATCGCCAACTCGGCCTGATTTCCCGCCGCGACCCAGCGCGCATGCATGAACAAGCTGTCATCGAGGAGCGCGTCCTTGGTGCCGACCGTAAACAAGGCCGGGCACAAGTTTTTCAGATCGGCGTATAGCGGAGAGATGTCGGGGTCGCGCCGATCGGTGATCGTCGGCAGGAACGCGTTATAGAATTGCTGCATGTCGATGGTTCGCAGCACCAGCCTCGTGCTGCCGAATTGCCGCTGGCTCGGCGTCATGCTCAGATCGAAAGCGCCATAAACAATATTGGCCGCGCGAAAACCGGTGTAGCCGTGACGGTCGCGCATCCGCAGTATCGTTACGGCGGTAAGATGACCGCCCGCCAACTCGCCTCCGATCGTCAAAGTATCCCTGCCGAATTGCCGCTTGCCATGCTGCACGAGCCACATGGCGGCGGCCTCGCAATCATCCGGTCCCGCCGGATATGGATGTTCCGGCGCCAGCCGATACTCGGGGGCGACGACCGTCTGTCCGGTGTTGTCGGCGATCCGTTCGAGCATTGGGTCTTGCATATCGGCGCCGCCCAGCACCCAGCCACCGCCATGCAGATGTAGATAAATTCCACGCGCTGGATGCGCCGGCTCGATGACGCGCAACGGGATCTGAGCTCCATCTTTGCCGGTGATGGTGATTGTTCGCGCACGGCTCGACATGACCGGGGCCGGGAACGGTCCTTCGCCGCGTCGCCGGGCGGCGCGCATTGCCGCGGCGCCGACAATCCACCACTCCGGCTGGCCGCTCAGCAATTCGATCATCTGGGCATTGAGCTTCGCCGTTTCGGGATCGATCGCGGCGTCGTCAAACAAAGCGGGATCGAACGGGCGAGTATCGGTCATGGCATATTCTCCTGCTCGGATGTCTTTTGCTGTCACAAGCTATCGGCCGGGGCGAGGATCGGCGCCAGGTCGAGATCTGGCAGGTAGAGATCTGTAGGTAAGGATATCGCAATAACTGCAGCGCACCTTCATAACAGATGGCCCAGCGGCGCAGGTTAGCGCGGCTTGGGCCGAAGCTATGTTTCGGGAACTGAAGCGAGCAATTCCGCGTTCAAAGCCTCGCATGGCAGCGATTTGGGAGGACGTCTTGCAGACGGCGGAAGTTCGGATTTCCGACGACGATTTCGGCAAGCGATTGAAGGATATGCGGCTTTGGCTAGATGGCAATCGATTTGAGCCATTAGTCTTTACCTATTTCTATCTCGATCCGGGTATGAAGGTCCGCGTCTTATTTAAATTCGAGGATGAGGCTGAAGCGTTCGCAAATGAATTTGGTGGGTCTTTGATTGAGACCGCCGGTGCCGATCGGCGTTCTGCCGCGTGACGAGTGCGAGTTCTAGGTGCTGCGCCTCTTTTTATGCACGCGACAGTAAAGGGCCAAAGAGAGCGCGTTGGGCTCGTGATGCTAGCCCCGTTCCAAGGGCGTGAGCGTCGGCGGTTAATGCAAATTGAGACCGGGCATATAAGTGGGAGGGTCGAGACCGACGCCGACCAAGTGCCCAAAGAACTTCGCGAGCATTCGGCGATCCGTCTCCGGCAAGGGCGGCTTCAGGATCGAGGCGATATTGGTTTGTAAATGTTCGACATTGCCGGTGCCGAAGAGGACGACATCGACACCGGGCTCGTGCCGGACAAACCGATAGGCAGCTTCGGGGACGGTCAGGGCGCCCCCGCCATCGGCATGGATCAGAAAACCGAGCGGGTTCGGCGCATGGCCGAGCCACCGCGCGACCTTGTTTTCGGACGCTAGCTGACGCAATTCGGCCTTCAGCCGTTGCGGTTGCGAAAAGATGTTGCGCACCGCGAACATGATTAACGTACCGACCCGGTTCGCTGCTGTGTGAGGGAACACCAGGTCCCGCGCGTTCTGGTGCATCATGTGAAAGGCGACCATGACGACATCCCACACGCCGTCATCGACCGCCTGCCGCAGCATTTCATGAGCGGCATCGCTGGAGCCGGTTTCAGTCACGCCGAGAAAGCGGATCTTTCCCTTCGCCTGCTGATCCAGCAGCACCGGTGCAATTACTTCTCGGGCATCATCATAAGCTTCCGGGGAGACGCCATGCAGCTGAAAGACATCGATGTAATCGGTGCCAAGCTGCTTGAGCGAATTGTCGAGGCTGGCGATCACCCGCTCGCTCCCTGAGCGATAGCTGCGGCGGGGGACCCAGGCCTTGCTTGTGATCACGACCTGGTCGCGCCGCAGCGCCTTCAGCGCCTTGCCCAAGACCTCCTCGGTGCCGTAGACGGCGGCGGTGTCGAACAGGTTCACGCCGAGCGAAAACGCCTGGTGCACCAAACTGATGGCTTCGGCCTCGCTCTTTCCGGTGCCGAGCCCAAGACGGCTGAAACCGCCACAGCCAAGCCCCGCAACGCTGACCTTGAGACCGGTTCTGCCGAGTGTCGTGTACTCCATCGGTTACTCTAACGCCGTGTTTCCTGCCTCCGTTTTAATGCAGACAGCTGACCCACCGCCATAAAATCGCAATGCGGAGGTGTCGGTGAATGCCGGAGCCCGCATAGCGCGGCAGCCGAAAATATGAGAGGGTTGCGTGACGGTGCGGGATACAGCATCCCGCGATGACGGAGCAGCCGATCCGGAGGGCCTATTATGATCACAAAATTTACCACCGTTTATGCCGGCCATGTCGATCTTCCCGACCGCGGGCAAGACGCCACTCCGGCGAATGAGCGGCGCTATTCCAACGAGCATCTCGCCAGCGTCTATGAAAAGACTGAGGCGATCGCGAAATCCATGGACCGCCTCGGCTACGAGACGTTGTGGCTCGCCGAGCATCATTTCCAGCACGAAGGTTACGAGTGCCTGCCAAACATCCTGATGGTGGCGGTCCATTTGGCGCACGTGACCAAGCAGCTCAAAATTGGCTGCGGCTTTAACATCGCCCCGATGTGGCATCCATTGCGGCTTGCCGAGGATTTCGCGACCGCCGACATCCTGACCGGCGGGCGCACCGTGTTTGGTGTCGGGCGCGGCTATCACACTCGGGAAGTCGAAAGCCTCGGCGGCCCGATGCTCGACCAGAACGCCAACCGCGAAGTATTCGAGGAAGCTGTCGAGATCATTTTCAAGGCGTTCGACAACGAGTCGTTTTCGCACAAGGGCGCGCATTACACGCTGCCGCCGCGCGTTCCCTATCGCGGCTACGAGCTGAAGGAACTGACCCTGGTGCCGCGGCCGATCCATCGCCCGATCGAATGCTGGCAGCCGATCGTCAGCGCCAGCGCGCGCGGTCTCGATTTTATGGTCAAGCACGGCATCAAGGGGGCGGTCGGCGGGGGCGCTGCGACAATGCAGGGCGGCCCGATCATCGCCTATCAAGAAGCGGCGGCGCGTGCCGGCAAGAATTTGGCACTCGGCGAAAACCTGCAGATCGGCCTGCATTTCCACCTTGCTCGCACGCCCGAGCAGGCAATCCGCGAGATCAAGCCGATATACGAGGAGCACGTAAAGATGTTTGCGCCACTCGGCTTTGTCCCGGGGCTGACCCCGGCCCAGGTCGAGGCCGTGGCCCGGCGCGGTGGCTGGGATTCCGCCGGGGTGCCGACCGTCGAGCACTTTATGAAATTGGGCTCGTGGTTCGCCGGCACGCCGCAACAATTGGTCGAAATGCTGAAAGGTTTTGAGGAGCGCTATCCCGGCATGCAGCACATCAGCCTGTCGAGCCCGCTCGGCACGCCGCAGGCGACAATGCTCGAACAGTTCCAGTGGGTCGCCGAGGAGGTCATGCCCGCCTTTCTGGCGAACAAGGCCTAGCGCCCACCGCCGGCAGCCCGCCGGCGAAAATCGTCCCGTTTGACGGCCACTTCGCGAATTTGCTAATCATCCCCCCCTTAGCAAGTTTGCGAGGTAGCGCGTATGAACCTCCTAACTGTGTCAGCCGCGAATGACAGCGCGGCGATTGCCGCCGATTGCGCGCGCAAGCTGTTGGAATTGCGGGCGCGCAATGGTGAAACCCAGCGTCAGTTGGCCGAGCGTCTCGGCATGACCGAGTCGATGATCTCGCGGCTTGAGCGCGGCGATCACGTGCCGAGCCTGAAGACCTTGTGCCGGATTGCCGACGCCTTTGGCCGGCGGCTCGAAATTGTTTTTCACGAGCACGAGCACAGCCATGCCGATGGGACGCGACATTCGCATCCGCACAGTCATCTCGGCGCCGATCACCAGCGTCAGCACCCGGGGGGAGATTCGAAATGAACGGGGCGGCGCTGTTGCTGATCGGCGCCGTTGCTGCGGTCGGGGTGCTCCACACCATTGTCCCCGATCACTGGCTGCCGATCGCGCTGATCGCCCGCGAGCGCGGCTGGTCTAAGCGCGAAACCGCGCGCGCTGCGTTGCAGGCCGGAACCGGGCACATCCTTTCGACATTGCTGATCGCATTGGCGGTCTGGGTGGCGGGTCTCGCCTTTGCCAACCGCTTTGGCCATGTGGTCGATGTCGCGTCCAGCCTGGCGTTGATCGGCTTCGGCGGCGGGATCGCGATCTCCGCCTGGGGCGAGTTGCATCACATCGAGGGCGCTGAGCGCCGGCACGAGCACAGTCACGTTCACGGCGCTGAACACCCACACGCGCACAGTCATGGGCCATCCCATTTCCATGGCGCGAAACATGCCTGGCCCGGTATTGCAACCATGACGGCCTCCGGCCATGCCCTGGCGATCGGGGATGACCCGCTCTACGCTCCGATCCGCGGCGACACCGCGGTGCTCACCCGCCACCTGCATTTACACTGCCACGGCCGCGGGCCGGCGCATCTGCATTGGCACGACCATCCGCCGGCGACCGACCATCCGGTGCTCGCTGCTTTCGCGAGCGAGCCGCCATTGCATCGCCATCGGCACAAGACCACAGCGCGAACCTCGCTGTTGCTGATCCTCGGCTCCTCGCCGATGGTCGAGGGCATCCCGGCATTCTTCGCGGCAGCGAAATTCGGCGTTGGCATCATCTCGGTAATGGCGGTGGTTTTCGCGCTCAGCACGATCGCGACCTACGTCGTTCTGTGCGTCTATTCGACCGCCGGTCTGCAGCGTTTGCGGCTAGGCGCCTTCGAAATTTATGGCGAGGTGCTGAGCGGCGCCGTAATTGCCGGGACAGGCGTCATTTTCGGACTTTGGCCGTCGCTCTAGAGCGTGATCCTGTTAGGCTGAAGCATAGCCGGCATTGGCGAGGTAATTGGCGCATTCGAGTGGGGTGAAGTGGTCGAGGAGGCTGCCGATGCCACGCCAGGTGGCCTCGATCGTACGCGGGTCGGTTTTGCGCAATAGGGTCTTGAGTTTGGCAAAGACCTGCTCGATCGGATTGAGATCGGGCGAGTAGCGGGGCAGGAAGAACAGCTTGGCGCCGGCAGCGCGGATCAGGCGGCGCACCGCTTGGCCTCTGTGGCTGCCGAGATTGTCCATGACGACGACATCACCGGGGCTGAGAGTGGGCACCAGGAACTGCTCGATATAGGCGCGAAAGCTGGCGCCGTTGATGGGCCCGTCGATGACGCAGGGCGCGGTGATGCGGTCATGGCGCAGCGCCGCCAAAAAGGTCAGTGTTCGCCAGCGGCCGTGCGGCACCTTGGCGACCAGGCGCGCGCCGCGGCGGCAGTGCCCGTGCCGGCGGGTCATATTGGTCTTGGCCCAGGTCTCGTCGATGAATACCAGGCGCCGCGGGTCAAGCCGTCGCTGATGCGTCTTCCACCGGGTCCGGCGGCGGGCGATGTCGGCGCGATCTTGTTCGCTGGCGTGCCGCGTTTTTTTTAAATGTGATGCCCTCGTGCTGGAAAAAGCGCCACACCGCGCCGTAACTTGCCGGCGTGCCGCGCTCGGCCAACTCGGCCACCACCGCCCGCAAGAGCCTGCCCCGGCGCAGGCCGGGGTCAGGTCCGGCTTCTCGGCGATCCGCGCCAATAACCATGCGCGCTCGCCCTTCAGCTGTAGCGGCCGCTGCCCACCCATCGGCTTGGCCGCCGCACTGCCACTCGCTCGCCAACGCTGCGACCACTTCACCACACTGGCCACGCTCACCCCAAACAGCACCGCCGTCGCCCGACAGGTGCGACCGCTCGCCACCGACGCAACCACACGTTCCCGCAGGTCCTGCGAATACGGTCTTGCCATTCGATGCTGGCCCCCAACCCCAGCCAGCATCTTGAATCACAAAACCAAGTCCGCGAAAACCTCTTTTTGATTCAAATTCTTAGGATCGTGCTCTAGCGCGGGATCATGTCCCGATTGCGACTGGTCAGGATGCGGCGAAACGGCGGATCGCATCTTGGCTAAAGTTGAGTCCGAGGCCGGGGGCGGATGGCATTGTCAATAGGCCGCTCTGCGGGACCGGGACTTCCTCCCACAGTTGGAACAGGCGGGGCATGTATTCGACGGTGAGCCCGTTTGGCGCCGCACCCACCAGATGCACATGGATCTCGGGCACGCCGTGACTAACGACCGGAAGATTGAATGCTTCGGCCATGCCGGCGATCTTTAGCCATGGCGTGATCCCGCCCGAGCGCACCTGATCGATCATCACGACGTCGACCGAGCGGGCTTCGAGCATGTGGCGGAACGGCACGATGCCATAAAGATACTCGCCGCCGGCGACCGGAGTCGCCAACGCAGCGCTGACTCGCGCCAATCCGGCGTAGTCGTCATGGGTCGTGACATCCTCGAGCCAGAAGAGACCGACCCCGGCATCCTCGACCCGCTTGCCGATGTCGATCGCCTGTTCCGGGCGCCAGCGCTGGTTGATGTCGCACATCAAATCCATGTCGGGACCGACCGCCTCGCGGATCAGCCGAGCCTGCTCGACCTCGCGGGCCGGTGAAGTGACGCCCGGTAGGCCAAGTTGCATCTTGGTTTGGCGATGGCCTTTCTCGCGCAGCCGTTGGGCGGCGGTCAGCGCCTCGTCGAGCTTGAGGCCGCGACGCAAGGCGCCGCTTGCATAGGTCGCGATATGGTCGCGCCCGCCACCGAGCAATTTCCACAACGGCAGACCGAGGGCTTTGCCCTTGATGTCCCACAGCGCCACGTCGATCGCCGAGAGCGCCATCGTGAAGACGCCGCCCGGGCCAGCGCTGACCGCCGCGGCGCGCAATTTGGCGGCGACCGCCTCGACCCGCATCGGGTCCTCGCCGACCGCCAGTGCCCCCAACTCGTCGACCGCGTGGCGCAAGGTGCGGGTCAGGGCGCCGCCGAAATAGGTAACGCCGAGCCCCTCGACCCCGGCGTCGGTGCCAAGCTGTAACCAGACGATCGGGTTCTTGGCGTTCGGGTTTTCCGAAAAACCGGCGAGCGGCTCGTCATTCGGCAAGGCGACGATGCCGGTCTCGACTTTGGTAATCTTCATTGATGGATTGCTCCAATTACCAGCTACATCAAGGTATAACTCGCAAGATGCATAAGTCTTCTCTAAAATGTTGCAAGAAGATCCTGTCTTAGTCTTAGGCCGACCATATCGCCTGTTTCGTCTTCCCGACGAAGGTCGGGATCCACTTTTGCATGGGTACCGGCCTTCGCCGGTATGAAGGAGGACGATTCCGTCAAGGCGCCGAGATCATCGATCGCGCGCTTCAGCGCATTGGTTATGGCGCCGCCTGGACGCAATCATCGGTGCCGATTTTGACGATCACGATCGGCCGCGCCGCGTTCGGATTTTCCGGCGTCTCGGCCAATGGATCGGCCTCCGGCAGTACCGAAAATCCGCGAGCAAATCGTCGAAATTTTGATGGCGTTGTCCTCCCTCAACGGCGTCGATCGACGATAGCACGCTAATGCCAAAAAATGAGATCGGCGGCGATCGCGACCAGTGCTGCCGCCGCGACGTAGAACGGAAGTACCAAGAGCCAGGCGCGCTTGGCTTGTTCCTGGGCATGCGAAGCGATCGACTCGGCGTGCAGCAGGACACCGTCGCGGGCGACATCCTCGACAAAGTTCTCGACCTTTTCGATGACCCGCGGCAGACGGTCGAGCATGTCAACGATTATGTCGAGACGTTCACGTAACTGCGCCTCGGGACCGCGATTGTCGCGCATCCAGCTTTCGATTAACGGTTGCGCCATTGTCCAAATGTTGATCTCGGGATCAAGACGGCGGCCCACCCCTTCCACCAAGACCATCGTCTTTTGCAGCAGCAGTAGCTGAGGCTGGGTCTCCATATCGAACTGCTCGGTCACCTGAAACAGTTGCGCCAGCAACCGGGCGACCGAGATTTCCTGCAACGGCCGGCCCAATATCGGCTCGCCGATCGCGCGGCATGCTTGGGTAAAGGAGTCGATCGACCTCGTCGCCGGGACATACCCGGCATCGAAATGAACCTGAGCGACACGGCGATAATCGCCGATCAAAAACCCGATCAGCATGTCGGCAAGGTATTTTCTCGTGGCGATGTCGAGGCGCCCCATAATCCCGAAATCGATCACGACGAGCGCTCCCGAGGCATCGACAAACATGTTCCCCGGATGCAAATCGGCGTGGAAAAAGCCGTCGCGGAACACTTGGTTGAAAAAGGCGCACGCCGCCTTGGCCAAGATATCCTGGACGGTGTGCCCGGCGGCGATCAGCCCGGCCCTGTCGTCGATGCGTACGCCCTCGATCCGCTCCAAGGTCAGGACACCGCGCCCGGTGCGCGACCAATCGATATCAGGCACATGAAAGCTCAGATCGCCGGCGAAATTTTCGGCAAGCTCGGAAGCGGCGGCCGCTTCCAAGCGCAGATCCATCTCAAACGTCACCACTTCGGCCAGAGTGCGGACGATTTCGACCGGCTTTAGCCGTCGCGACGGCGGATAGACGCGCTCGATCAAGCTGGCGAGCCACGCGAAGAGATCGAGATCGCGGGCAAAGGCGTTCGCCACTCCCGGGCGCAGGACCTTGACCGCGACGTCCTGTCCGTCCGACGTCCGGGCGAAATGGACCTGCGCGATCGACGCCGCGGCCACCGCGGTTTCATCGAAGGCTTCGAACAACGCCCCGAGCGGCTGGCCAAATTCCACCTCGATCGCGGCGCGCGCCACCGAACCCGGCAGCGCCGGTAGCCGATCCTGGAGTCGCGCAAGATCGGCCGCGACTTCTTCGCCAAATAAATCGGCCCGCGTCGACAGTAATTGGCCGAGCTTGATAAAGCCCGGCCCCAACTCGTCGAGCGCCGCGGCAAGACGCTGACCGGGGCGTGCTGGCACCCGTCCGCGTCGGCGCGCGAATAACCCCGCGAACCGGACATAGAAGCCGACGACCGGAACGCCGGTAAACAGAAACAGCGCGTCGTGACGCGCTAAGGTCAGACCGATTTGGGCGAGGCGGGCAAGGTTGCGCAGGCTGCGCAGCAGCCCGAGTTTGGCCTGCGCGGCTTCAAAGGCGCCAAGCGGAGTGGAGCGCAGCAATGCCCCCTGTCAGGTTGCGGTATCGAACCTGCTCCAGCCCGGCGCTGGACATCAATTCGGCGAGTTCGCTCTGGCGCGGAAAACCGCGGATGCTTTCGACAAGGTATCTATAGGCATCGCGGTCGCCGGTGACGATCTGCCCCAACAGCGGGACGATCTGAAAGCTATAGAGATCATAAAGCGGTTGCAGTAACGGCATCACCTCCGGGGTGAATTCGAGACACAGAAACCGTCCGCCCGGCTTTAGCACCCGCCGCGCCTCGGCCAGCGCCGCCGCGAAATGGGTCACGTTGCGCAGCCCAAAGGCGATCGTATAAAGCTCGAAACTGCGGTCGGGAAAAGGCAGCCGCTCGGCATCGGCGGCGAGCCATTGCAGACCGAAGAGAATGCCCTGGTCGAGCGCCCGCGCACGGCCGATCTCGAGCATTCGCTCGTTGACATCGCAGATTACGGCGCCGCCCTCGGCCGATATGCTCGGTTCTGATACCAAGCGCGGCAACGCCCGCAAGGCAATATCGCCGGTGCCGCCGGCGACGTCGAGCAATCGCTGGCCCGGGCGTGGCTTTAGCGAGGCGACCATTTCGGCTTTCCACAGGCGGTGGATGCCGCCGCTCATCAAATCGTTCATCAAGTCATAGCGCGATGCGACGCTGTCAAAGATCGCCCTGATAATCGAAGGCTTCTCGTCTTCGGGCAGCTGGCGGTAATCGCGCGTCCCGGTGCCGCTTGTTTTCTCCTCGCTCATCGCACCACGAAGATAGTCCGATCGGCTCGCAGGCGCCATGCCGTGCCGCTGGTATTCCGGTACAACCACGCGCGAGTGGGATATCGTCCCCCGGCGCGAGCGGAGGTCCAGGGCCTCTCCCGGAGGGAGGGCGCTCCCTGCCTCCGGCTTTTGCAGGAATGACGGCGGGGAGAATGCCCGAGCTGCCAGAGGTCGAGACCGTGCGGCGGGGGCTGGCATTAAAGATGACCGGCCGGCGGATCGTGCGCGCCGAGTTGCGCCGGCCTGACCTGCGGCGCCCGTTTCCACCGGAACTTGCCGAGCGGCTCGGCGGCGCCGAGATCGGGGTACTCGGCCGGCGCGGCAAGTACATCCTGATCGAGCTCGGCAGCGACGGATTGCTGCTCCTGCATCTCGGCATGTCGGGTCGGATCACCACCGGCGATGGCGGCGCGCCGGCGGCGTTGCACGATCATGTTGTGTTGACGCTGGATGACGGCACGATCGTGACCTTTAACGACCCGCGCCGCTTTGGCCTGCTGGATTACGTCAGGCGCAGCGAGGCGGCGCAGCACCCGCTGCTGGCGGGGCTCGGTCCGGAGCCGCTCGGACCGGATTTCGACGGCGCCTATCTGGCCGCTAAGCTCGCCGGCAAGATGACCCCGATCAAATCGGCGTTGCTCGATCAACGCATCGTCGCCGGGCTCGGTAACATCTACGTTTGCGAGGCGCTCTATCGCGCCCGATTGTCGCCGCGGCGGCTTGCCGGAACGATTGGCCGCGGCCGCGCCGAACGGCTGGTGGCGGCGATCCGCGCAGTGCTCGAGGAAGCAATCGAAGCCGGCGGATCGTCATTGCGCGATTACGTGCAGACCAATGGCGAACTCGGCTATTTCCAACATCGTTGGGCAGTTTATGGCCGGGAGGGCGAGCCTTGCCCCGGCTGCATTTGCAGCGAGGGTGTGCGCCGCATCGTGCAGGCCGGCCGCTCGACTTTTTTTTGCGCCAAAAGGCAGCGCTAGAGGTCAGAAGTTCACGTCAGCTTAATCGTCTTGCCCGGGCTTGATCCGGGGATCCACGAGAGAAAGGCCTGGGCGTGTGGGGTTCTCGTGGATGGCCGGGCCAGGCCCAGCCACGACGATCGAGTGGATCGTCTGTCTCGATCAGAGCATGACCGGAGGACCGGAAATGAGTGAACAGCGCGAGTACCAAAACATCCTTGTCGAACGCCGCGGCGCGGTCGGCATCATCACCCTAAACCGGCCGCAAGCCCTCAACGCACTGAATGCGGCCTTGATCAGCGAGCTCGCCGCCGCGATCGAGTCGCTCGAACAAGACGATGCGATCGGCGCGCTCGTTTTGACCGGCAACGACAAAGCTTTTGCCGCCGGCGCCGATGTCAAAGAGATGCTCGGCAAGACCTACCCCGAAACCTATCTCGAGGATTTCATCACCCAGGGATGGGAGCGGGTCGCGCAATGCCGCAAGCCGGTCGTCGCCGCTGTCGCCGGATTTGCGCTGGGTGGCGGCTGCGAGATCGCGATGATGTGCGACATCGTTATCGCCGCCGACACCGCCCGCTTTGGCCAGCCCGAGATCAATCTCGGCACGATGCCGGGCGCAGGCGGCACGCAGCGCTTGACCCGCTTTATCGGCAAGGCCAAGGCGATGGATTTATGTCTGACCGGGCGGATGATGAATGCTGCCGAAGCCGAGCGCGCCGGTCTCGTCAGCCGCATCGTCCCCGCCGCCGATCTATTGGCCGAAGCCGTCAAGATTGCCGAGCGGATTTGTGAAATGTCGCGGCCTATCGCGATGATGGTCAAGGAATCGGTCAATCGCGCCTACGAAACAACCTTGGCCGAGGGCGTGCGGTTCGAGCGCCGCGTGTTCCACGCGACCTTCGCGACCGAAGACCGCAAAGAAGGGATGGCCGCTTTTATCGAAAAGCGCAAACCCGCCTTCCGCAACCGTTGACCGAGTCGGGAAGGTGACGGCCCAAGACTCGGCTGAAACTGCCCATGAGCAAAACCCCGACCCGAAGCAGCCATTTCTGTAGGGTCCCGTCGCCGGCTCACCCCCAACAATGACATGGAAGGGCGCCGGCGGAATTTCCCGTTCGACGCGAATTAATCGCGAACTTCGCCGTTTTCGCCTCCAATCCGGCGCAAAATTTCATTGCGTAGCAGGCGGTTGACTCCCGAATTCCCGTGTCTCCCGAGACGGGAATTTACGCGATGCCAATCGGGAATTCATGTCGCCGTCCAGATATGATGCTTTAGTGACCGGCACGGGCGATGCCGATCACTTCCCGGTTTTACGGAGTCTTCGTAAAGGGGATGGCAGAAATCACCGGCTATATTTGGGATGCCCGCGGCGGTGCGGGAGACAGTAGCTACGAGGCTCCGTCCATCACGCCGGTTCAACTTTTCGGCGGAGGTGCTTCGATCCAGCGGCGCCTGCGCGACCGGGGATACTCGTTGCCGGCCCGCAATTGCGGAACACCTTGGGGTCGGCTAATCCTGAAGCACCGAGAATGTCCAGCTTTCTTACCTCGCCGATCTCGCCGCTCGACAGCGTCGCCCACATCATTCAGCTGGCGCTGACGCCAATCTTTCTGCTGTCCGGAATCGGAGCACTCCTGAATGTCTTTGCGACCCGGCTCGCGCGGGTCGCGGATCGGGTCGATCAAATCACCAAGGAAATGGAGGCCGCCGAACCCGAGCGGATCGCGGTTCTCGCCGTGCAAATGGCGCGTTTGCGGCGACGCTCGGTGGCGCTCGACGCTGCGGTCGTTCTCGCCGCTTTCGGCGCCGCGGCCACCTGTGCGTCGGTGCTGACCTTGTTTGTCGGCGCGATCGGAGACAAGGCAATCGCCTCGGCATTGTTCGTCACCTTTGCTCTCGCTGTCATCTGCACAATCGGGGCGATTATCGCCTACACCGCCGAGATGCTAATGACCGGGGTTGGCGTGCGCGCCGAGGTCGCGGCCCAGCGGCAATCTCCGGGGGGCAGCTGAACGCCCCCCTCGCGAGGACACCGCCTCGCAGCCCGCGCCGGCGAATTCGGGGTTGCGCATCGGCCGCCCGAATGATCGTATCCGCGCGCCGTCCAGTCGCGACGGCAGCGCAAGCATTCGTCAGGGGAAACGCATGTTGTTCAGAAAAGCACCCGCACGCCGCGGGAGAGTGGCTTGCGGACCGATCGCGGCGATCGTCGCCGTGATCGTGATGCTGGTGCTCTCGGCCACCGCACCCGCCGCCGAGCCTACCGGCAAGCCGATCGTGATCGGCTTCAGCATGGCGTTGACCGGCGGCCTCGCGGTCAACGGCACCTCGGCGTTGCTGGCGATGCAGATTTGGGCCGACGACACCAACAAAAAAGGCGGGCTGCTCGGCCGCCCGGTCAAGCTCGATTTCTATGACGATCAGAGCAATCCGTCTCTGGTCCCCGGCATCTATACAAAGCTGCTCGATGTCGACAAGGTCGACCTCGTCGTGTCGGGCTATGCAACTAATATTGCGGCGCCGGCAATGCCGGTCGTGATCGCCCACAACATGAATTTCATCGGGCTGTTTGCGCTCGACATAAACGAAGAGTTTCAATACCCGAAATACTTCTCGATGCTGCCGGTGGGACCGGACCCGCGACCGGCGATCTCCGAGGGGTTCTTCAACATCGTCAAAGCTCAGCAGGACAAGCTCGGGCTCAAGACGATTGCCCTCGCGGTCGATGACGGCGAAGCCACGCGCAATGCCGCCGACGGCGCCCGCATAAACCTGAAAAAGGCCGGGTTGAAGATCGTCTACGACCGCAATTATCCGCCGAACACGGCTGATTTCACCCCGATCATTCGCGCGATCCAGGCGACCCATCCCGACATCGTTTACATATCTTCCTATCCACCCGACAGCGTCGGCATTATCCGCAGCGTCCACGAGCTCGGGCTCGACACCAAGATTTTCGGCGGCAACCTGACCGGGCCGCAGAGCACTTCAATCAAAACCTCGCTTGGGCCGATGCTAAACGGCATCATCACCTTCGATTGGTGGCTGCCGGCTCCCGCACTGCGCTTTCCGGGCGTCATGGAATTTCTGCAGGAATACCAGGCGCGCGCCAAAGGCAAAGGGGTCGATCCGCTCGGATACTATCTCGCCCCTTGGGCCTATGCCGATCTGCAGGTGTTGGGCGAAGCAGTGCAGGGTTCGGGCGGTCTGGATCAGGACAAGATCGCCGACTACATCCGCTCACACACCTTCAAAACTGTCGTCGGCGACGTGCAGTTTGGGAAAAAGGGCGAGTGGGCCAAATCGCGGATCATGACGATCCAGTTCCAGAACATCACCAGCACTAGTGTCAACGATTTCCGCGACGGCAAAGGGGAAACCGTATTGTGGCCCGATCAGTTCAAGGCGGGCGACCCGATCCTACCCTACTCCCAGATAAAACACTGACGAGCGTCGATCCGAACAGATGATACCCATCCTCGTTTGGCGCCCCGGCCTGCCCGCGCCTGAACAGGGAGCCGCTACGTGAACGCTATCCTGGGTTCCCGCTTTCGCGGGAATGACCGAAAAGAGTGGGTTTTAGTATCAAATAGTACCACGAGGCCGGGCAGCCAGCGGCCTCCCACTCCGCTAGCGTACGGACCTCGAACGGCAATCCTCATCCCGCCGCCGCTTTCAGTCTCCCGGCGGCGCCGTCGATGATCTCGGCGAGGATCGCGTCGATATCGTAGCGGTACTGCCAGCCCGGATAATCGGCCTGGAAGCGGCGAACATCGGAAATCCACCAGATGTGGTCACCAGTCCGGTTCTGATCCGAATAGGACCAGTTCATCGCTTTGCCGGTCAACCGCTCGCAGGCGGCAATCGCCTCGAGCATCGAGCAATTGGCGTGCCGGCCGCCGCCGATATTGTACACAGCACCCGCCCGCGGCTGTTGAACGACATGCCAGAAGGCGTTGACAAGATCATAGGAGTGGATGTTGTCGCGCACCTGTTTGCCGCGGTAGCCAAAAACCGTATAAGCCTCGCCGGTGACCGCGCATTTCGCGAGATAAGCGAGGAAGCCGTGCAGTTTGGTGCCCGAGTGACCCGGACCGGTCAGGCAGCCGCCGCGAAAGCAGGCGGTGTGCATACCGAAATAGCGGCCATACTCTTGCACGACCACATCAGCGGCGAGTTTCGAGGCGCCGAACAGGCTGTGCAGACAAGAGTTGACGCTCATGCTCTCGTCGATGCCGTGTTCTGCAAACGGATGCTCGGGGCTGATCTCCCAGCGTAGCTCCTGCTCGACCAATGGCAATGCATTGGGTGCGTCACCATAGACCTTGTTGGTGCTGGTAAAGATGAACGCGGCGTTGGGGCAGTGACGGCGGGTCGCTTCAAGCAGATTGAACGTTCCGTTGGCGTTGACCGTAAAATCGGTTTGCGGGTCGCTCGCCGCCCAGTCATGCGAGGGCTGGGCGGCAGTATGGATCACCGCCGTGATGTCGCCGCCATAGCGGGAAAACACCTGATCGAGCAGCGCCTGATCGCGGATGTCGCCATCGACGTGGCGGTAGGTCTTGATTTCGATCTCAAGACGCTGCCGGCTCCAGGCGGTGCTCGCCTCGTCGCCAAAAAATACCCGGCGCATGTCGTTGTCAATGCCGACGACATCAAACCCTTGCGCCGCAAAAAAGCGCACAAACTCGGCTCCGATCAACCCGGCCGATCCCGTCACCAGCACGACACTCAAGGCGCAGCCTCCACCAGCTCGCTACCGCAGCACCGGCATTGTAAACGATTTATACGATAAGGAGCAGAGCATCGTTCAAAAACACCAGCAATAACCAATAGATGCTATGTAATATCGAGAAGAATTAAGTTTGAAGATGCCAAACGGCCGCGCAACCTGCGGCCGCCCGCCGACGCCCGCCCAGCCCAAGGTGCGAATGGCGCTCAGGGGGAGAGCTGTCGATCAAACGCCAGAACTGCGCTTTGGTTGGGGCAACCAAGAGTATTCGTCATAGGTACGATTGTTGCGACTGCGGCGAAACGGCGCGACGATGTTCATTGCGGACGCGAGAATCCGCGGAGTGTCGGTGAAGGAAAGCCCCATGAAATATGACGTGGTGATCGTCGGCGGGGGAGCGGCCGGATGTGTGTTGGCCAGCCGATTGGCTGCAGACGAAGAGACTTCCGTGTTGTTGCTGGAAGCCGGTCCGGATTACCCCGATCCGGAGATTCTTCCGGATGACGTGAAGTTCGGCCACACACGCTTTGCCGAAGCCCCGGATTCGCGACACAACTGGGCCTTGCGGGGCACCATCACCGAGGAACAAGGCGCGATCCACGTCGCGCAAGGCAGGGTAATCGGCGGCGGGTCGTCGATCAACGGTCAGGCGATGCAGCGCGGCTTCCCCGAGGATTTCGAGTCTTGGGCGGCTCTCGGCAATGACGAATGGTCGTATGACAAGGTCGTGCCGTATTTCCGTAAATCGGAGCGCGATCTCGACATCCAGGATAATTATTGCCATGGCTCGGACGGACCAATTCCTGTCAGGCGCCGTCAATCAGGTCCGGTGCCCGCCATCCAGCAGGCGTTCCACGCGGCCTGCCTGCAAGCGGGGTTCGGCATCACCAACGACAAAAACGGCCTGCACCCCGCTGGTCTCGGCGTGACACCGTCGAATAACCTCGACGGCGTCCGGGTAAGCACCGCAATGGGGCACCTCAATCCGGTGCGCCACCACCTGAACCTGACCGTGCGGGGCGGAGTCTTCGTTCGGAAGATCCTGATCGAGAATGGTAAGGCGGTCGGCGTCGAAGCCGAGAGCGGCGGCAAGGTTTTCCAAATCGGAGCCGGCCGGGTGGTGCTGAGTTCCGGGGCGATCCGATCGCCGCAACTGCTGATGCTCTCGGGTATTGGCCCCGCGGACCATCTGCGAGAATTCGGAATACCGACGGTTTATCATCTTCCTGGCGTCGGCCAGAATTTGATGAACCATCTCAGTGCCCAGGTGACGTTCAAGGTCAAGGACGGCATTCACCTCGCCGGTCATCATCGCGACGCGGTGCACTTTGCCTTGCACTACACTGCCCCGGGATCGAGCGCCGTCAACGACATGGTGCTGCGGTCCAGCCCGGTTATCGACGAACGAGAGGAACGCGTCCGCGGTGTGCGGACAAAGTACCTGGTCGGCGACGTTCCTCCCGAGCAGGCGGCGCGGATTCACTGCACGCTGGGGTTGCCCGACGGCACGGGCTACGTCAAGCTGGCCTCGGCCGACCCCAGCGTCCAGCCATCCTTCAACTATTGTTACCTGCAGCACCCCAATGACATTCGACGGGTGCGCGACGGCGTGCGGATGGCGGTGAAACTGCTCGAATCGGACGCGTACAAAGACATCGCCGATTATCGCATCTACCCAACCGAGGACGTCCTCGCCTATGACGACGCCTTGGACCGGTGGATACGCCAAACAGTGGGAAGCGCCAGGCACGTGTCCGGGACCTGCAAGATGGGGCCGGATTCGGATCCGATGGCGGTGGTCGATCAATATTGCAGGGTGAAGGGCATCCAAGGCTTGTGGGTGGCCGATGCGTCAGTGATGCCGCGCATTCCCCGCTCGGGTGGCGCCCATGCCACGGTCATCATGATCGGCGAACGTGTCGTTGACTGGGTTGCAGCGGGGTAAGCCCCCCTCGCATTTGTCTGTTGCCTATGGCTGTGGCTATCGCTCTGCTCCTCAGCCATAGTCTTTGGAGAGCTTGGCAGGGCCGGATGCTCGCCGTACCGTCTCGATCGCCGGTTCAAGGCGGACGCTGGCGCGACTCCGCCGACAGCCGCTGTCGAGGTCTGCCGAGATAGGAGGCGCGCGATGTCGCAGAAATCGATCCGCCAGGCATTGAACGAGGCCTTGGCGCAAGAAATGCGCCGCGACCCGCGCATCATCGTGATCGGCGAGGATGTCGCCGGCGGTGCTGGCACCGAGGGTCAGCGCGATGCTTATGGCGGCGTCCTTGGCGTCACCAAGGGCCTCTTTGCCGAGTTTGGCGAGGCGCGCGTGATCGACACCCCGATTACCGAGTCGGCGATCATGGGTGCGGCAGCCGGCGCTGCGGTCACCGGCTTAAGACCGGTCGCCGAACTGATGTTCTCCGATTTCCTCGGCGTCTGCTTTGACCAGATCTTTAACCAGGCGGCCAAGTTTCGCTACATGTTTGGCGGCAAGGCCAAGACACCGCTGGTGATCCGCACAATGATCGGCGCCGGCCGCAGCGCCGCCGCCCAGCATTCGCAAAGCCCCTATCACATCTTCACCTCGGTACCGGGGCTGAAATGCGTCGTGCCGTCGAACGCGTATGACGCCAAGGGGTTGTTGATCCAAGCGATCCGCGACGACGATCCAGTGATCTTCTGCGAACACAAGCTGATGTACGATCTGCGGGCCGAGGTGCCGGACGAGCCTTATACGATCCCATTTGGCGAGGCCAACATCGTGCGCGACGGCGATGATGTCACGGTCGTCGCCCTCGCCCGCATGGTGCATTACGCGAATGAGGCGATCGAAACCCTGGCCGGCGAGGGCATCGAGTGCGAGCTGATCGACCCGCGCACGACGTCCCCGCTCGACGAGGACACGATCCTGGAAAGCGTCGAGCGCACCGGCCGGCTCGTCGTGGTCGACGAGGCGACCCCGCGTTGCAGCATGGCGACCGATATCGCCGCGCTGGTCGCCGATAAGGCATTCGATGCGCTGAAGGCGCCGGTCAAACGGGTCACAGCACCGCACACCCCGGTGCCGTTCGCACCATCGCTCGAAAAACTTTACATCCCCAGCCCCGAGCGCATCGCCACCGCGATCCGTGACGTCCACGGCTACGGGCGCTGAGACCGCGGGCTGGCCGCAGATTTGGACTGATGCCCCGGAAACGCCGTCACTGAACAGCGACCGCCAACCGGGCGCGCGTCGTATCTAACCGCGCAATGTCCCGCCGGTGGCTTTTTCGACCTGGGTAACGAGCCGCTTTGAAAAGCCCTCGATCTCGGCATCGGTCAGGGTATGTTCGACCGGCTGCAGCCGCACCGTGATTGCGAGCGATTTTTTGCCCTCTGGCAGACCGGCCCCCTCATAGAGGTCGAACAGCCGGATCTCGGTGACGAGTTTGCGGTCGACCCCGCGTGCGGCGCGGAGCAGCGTTTCGGCCGGCAGGGCGCGATCGACGACAAAGGCGAAATCGCGCTCGATCGGCTGGAACACCGATAGTAGCAACGCCGGCTTGGCGCGGCCAGCGCGCGGCTCGGGCACCGCATCGAGAAACACCTCGAAGCCCGCTATTGGCGGGCGTGCGTCGAGCGTTTCGATAACCGCCGGATGCAATTCGCCAAAAGCGCCCAACACGGTCGGACCGAGCCGCATAACGCCGCCGCGTCCCGGGTGAAACCAAGCCGGCGGCTCGGCGGCAATTTGGACGTTCTCGGCCGACGCACCCATCGCGGCGAGCGCCGCCAGCGCATCCGACTTGACCTGGTAGAGATCGACCGGACCCGACGGAACCCGCCAATGCTTTGGCCCGTTCTGACCGGCGCGTAATCCGGCGGCGGTCAGCACCTGACCCTCGGGTGTGTCATTGCGATAAAGCGGCCCCAACTCGAATAGTGCGACATCGGCGTAGCCGCGATCGGCGTTGCGCTTGGCGGCGGCGATCAGTCCCGGCAGTAATGAGGGGCGCATCATGTCGAGGTCGGCGCTGATCGGATTGACGAGACGGAGGTGGGGTTGCCCGCCCCCGAACAACTCCGCCTCGCGCTCCGAGATGAACGAGAAACCGACGGCCTCGGTCAGTCCGCGCGACGCAAGCGCGCGGCGCACCAGTTCGGAGCGTCGCCGCACCGGCACCAGTGCCGGTCGTGGCAATGGCGCTTCGCGCGGCAGCGGAACGGCGGGGATCTGGTCATAGCCTTTGACCCGAAGCACTTCTTCGACGAAGTCGGCCTCGCCTTCGATGTCGCCGCGCCAGGACGGCGGCTCGACCGCTAGATCGCCCGCCTCCAACGGTTCGACGGTGCAGCCAAGCGCGCGCAGGATCGCCGCACTTTCCTCTGCCGGTACATCAAGCCCGCCAAGGCTGGCTGGCCGTTCGGCGCGCAATACATAACGGCGCCGCCAGTCCGGAACCGCACCGGCGGTGACGATTTCGGACGCCTCGCCGCCACACAATTCGAGCATCAGCCGGGTCGCGATTTCGAGCCCGTCGCCGACAAAGGCCGGGTCGAGGCCGCGCTCGAAACGGTAGCGCGCATCGCTTGAGATGTTGAGGCGCCGGCCGGTCGCAGCGGTGCGGATCGGGTCGAACAACGCCGCCTCAATAAACACTTCGGTCGTCGCCTCGGTACAGCTGGTCGCTTCCCCGCCGATGACACCGCCGAGGCTTTGCACCCCGTTGCGGTCGGCGATGACGGTTACCTCCGGGTCGAGCGCATATTCCTGGCCATTGAGCGCGAGCAGGGTTTCGCCGTCGCGCGCCAGTCGCACGACCAGATCACCGGATAGCTTGCCGGCGTCGAACACATGCAACGGCCGGTTCAAATCGAATGTCAGAAAATTGGTGATGTCGACCAAAGCCGAGATCGGGCGCAGCCCGATCGCCTCGAGACGGCGGCGCAGCCAGTCGGGGCTGGGTCCGTTGCACACGCCGCGCAGATGGCGGCCGAGAAACAGCGGGCAGGCCCTGCGATCCTCGATCTCAATACCGATCGGCGAGCGGAACCGGCCCGGCACCGGCGTGGTATCGAGCGGCTTAAGCCGGCCGAGACCGGAGGCTGCCAGATCGCGGGCGATGCCGCGCACGCCCAGGCAATCGGTGCGGTTTGGCGTGACTTTGATGTCGATCACGGCGTCGCCGAGGCCGAGCAGATCGGCGTATTTGGACCCGACGGGCGCGTCGGCTGCGACCTCGATAATCCCGTCGTGATCCTCTCCAAGCCCGAGCTCATAGGCCGAGCACAGCATGCCACGCGAGGCGACGCCGCGGATCGTGCTCTCCCGCAACATCGCGCCGGTGCGCGGGATGATCGTTCCGGCCGGAGCAAAAACGCCCTTCATCCCGGTGTGTGCGTTGGGCGCGCCGCATACGACTTGAACGTGCTCTTTGCCGGTGTCGACGACGCAGACCTTCAACCGGTCGGCATTCGGATGGCGCTCGGCCGAGACGACAAAGGCGACCCTAAACGGTTCGAGTGCTGCGGCACGGTTTTCGACCGACTCGACATCGTGGCCGAGCATGACAAGCCGCTCAACGATCGCCGAGAGCGCTGCATCGGTGTCGAGATGGGTGCGAAGCCAATCGAGGGTGGTCTTCATGCCGCACCGACCCCGGTCAGCGGACCGCGCACCAGCGAGGGAATGTCGAGCGGCAAAAAGCCGAAATGGCGCAACCAGCGCAGATCGGAATCGTAAAAAGTGCGCAGATCGGGAATGCCATATTTCAGCATCGCCACCCGCTCGATCCCCATGCCGAAGGCAAACCCTTGATATTGCGCGGGGTCGATGCCGCAATTCTGCAATACCTTAGGATGCACCATGCCGCTCCCGAGGATCTCGAGCCAATCGCCGCCGGGGCCGATTTCGAGCCGGCCGCCCTGACGGGAACAGCCGATATCGACCTCGGCTGAGGGCTCAGTGAACGGGAAATAGCTCGGCCGGAACCGCACCGGGAGATCGTCGACACCAAAAAAGGCGCGGCAGAATTCGATCAGGCAGCCCTTCAGATGCCCCATATGGGTCGTACGGTCGATGACCAGACCCTCGACCTGGTGAAACATCGGCGAATGTGTCGCGTCGTGGTCGCAGCGGAAGGTGCGGCCGGGGACGATGATCCGGATCGGCGGCTGTTGCGCCAGCATTGTGCGGATCTGCACCGGCGAAGTGTGGGTGCGCAGCACCAGCCGCGAACCGTCGGCGCGCTCGGGCAAGTAAAAGGTGTCGTGTTCCTGGCGAGCCGGATGTTCCGGCGGAATATTCAGCGCGGTAAAGTTGTAAAAATCTTCCTCGATGTGCGGCCCTTCGGCGACGACAAAGCCCATCTCGCCAAAAATCGCGATGATCTCGTCAATCGTCTGGCTGATCGGGTGGATGCGGCCTTCAACCGCGAACGGCACCGGCAAGGTGACGTCGGCACGCTCGAGAGCGAGTCGTTGTTCAAGCGCCGCTCGGCCCAAGCGCGCGGTCGCCGCGGCAAGAGCGGCGGTGATCCGGTCCTTTGCCATGTTCAATTCGGCGCCGGCGCGGCGCCGCGCCTCAGGGTCGAGCGCGCCGAGCTCGCGCATAGCCAGGGTCAGGCTGCCGCGGCGTCCGAGCCACTTGACGCGGACCTCTTCCAGAGCCTGCGGCGAAGTCGCCGTCGCGATTTCGGCGGTCGCCGTTTCGATCATTTGGTCTACGTCGCCAATCCGGGCATCATCATCCATTTCCGACTTCCCAGGCACGCAAATGAAAAGGGGCCGAACAATGCGGCCCCTCACGCCTAAACCAATTTCGATGGGGCCTAGCGGAAAGACCCGTCGGTAAATCGCCCCCAATGCGCGCACTTCCCGTATCGGCGCACGCCGGCAACCCCGCGCGCGGTGGCTTCCGGCCTGCGCCGGCAAGGCGCGGTGGCTGCTCGGATCGGCTTTTCTATCACCGACACTCAGGCTGCCTGCGCCGCCGGAGGCGCTGTCTCCAGCGCTGCTTGCACGGTCGAGACAATCGCGGCGAATGCCTCGGGCTCGCGGATCGCGATGTCGGACAACACTTTGCGGTCAAGATCGAGGCCGGCGAGCTTGACCCCGTGCATGAACTGCGAATAGGTCAATCCGTGCTCGCGCGCGCCTGCGTTGATCCGCTGGATCCAAAGAGCGCGGAAATCGCGCTTTTTGTTACGGCGGTCGCGATAGGCGTAACGCAGCGCCTTCTCGACCTTCTCGATCGCGATACGGTAAGCTGTCGAACCGCGCCCGCGATAGCCTTTGGCGAGTTCGAGAACCTTCTTGTGACGGGCGTGGGTCGTCACCCCACGTTTGACGCGCGCCATGGCTCAGCCCCGTAGATACGGCATGTAGGTCAGGACGAGCTTGCTGTCGCCCTTTTCCAATGTCGTCGTGCCGCGCCGCTTGCGCTTACCCTGCTTGTCCTTGTTGATCAGCAGGTGGCGCTTGTAGGCAAAATTGTGCTTGATCTTGCCGGTGCCGGTGCGGCCAAACCGTTTCTTGGCGCCGCTCTTGGTTTTTAGCTTTGGCATTCCATAATCCTGGCCGGCCATAATCCTGGTCGGAGTTCAGCGGCACCGCCGGGCCGCGGTTCTCCGCCCGTTTTCGAGCCGCGCGTTATAGCGGCGCGCTTGCCATAACGCAAGCCGGCGCCGAGCGGAGACAGCCATGGCGGGGAGGCGTTATTTCGGCGACACGACCATCGTCATCTGCCTGCCTTCCATGCGCGGCATTTGTTCTACTTTGGCAAGTTCCTGCAAATTGTCACGCACCCGTACCAACACATCCATTCCGAGTTCTTGATGCGCCAGTTCGCGCCCGCGGAACCGCATCGTGACTTTGACTTTGTCACCCTCTTCGAGGAACTTAACCATGCTGCGCAATTTCACGTCATAGTCGTGATCGTCGATGCTGGGACGCAGCTTGATCTCCTTGACCTCGATAATCTTTTGCTTCTTGCGCGCTTCGTTTTTTTTCTTTTGTTCTTCGTACTTGAATTTGCCGAAGTCGAGGACTTTGCAAACCGGGGGATCGGCATTTGGCGCGATCTCGACCAGATCAAGGCCGGCATCGGCAGCCACTGCGAGTGCCTCGTTACGCGTCACCACCCCCAGCATATTCCCTCGATCATCGATCAATCTGACGCGCGGAACGCCGATTTCCTCATTGATACGGGGCCCCTCGCGGGTAGGCGGTACATTCATTGATGGCCTGGGTATCTAAATTCTCCTCTCTTTGGTTTAGCTACGTCGCCCGACTCTTGTAGTTCCCTGTTAGCCCCCAGAAGGGACTCGTGCCTCCTGCGACAATCTAGCAACCGCGTCGTCGAGCGCAAGGCCTTCCTGATCATTACCGCCGAGCCGTCGCATCGCGACCGACCGGTTCGCCGCCTCCCGGCGGCCGACGACCAGCATGACCGGTATCTTGGCTAAGCTGTGTTCGCGCACCTTATAGGCGATTTTCTCGTTGGTGGTGTCGAGCACCGCCCGCAGCCCCGCGGCGCCACACAGGCGGGCGACCTCGGCGGCATATTCCGCGGCATCCGAAGTGATCGACGCGACAACGATCTGCACCGGGGCCAGCCACAGCGGAAAGCGTCCGGCGTAATGCTCGATCAGAATCCCGATAAAGCGCTCGACCGATCCCAGGATCGCGCGATGCAACATGACCGGAATGTGACGCGCGCCATCTTCTCCGACATAGGTGGCGCCGAGCCGCTCCGGCATGTTGAAGTCGAGTTGCAGAGTGCCGCATTGCCAGTCACGGCCGAGCGCATCGCGCAGGTGAAATTCAAGCTTGGGGCCATAAAAAGCCCCTTCGCCCGGGCTTAGGGTATAGCTGAGCCCGGCAGTTTCAACTGCCGCGAGCAGACTTTGCTCGGCGTGGTCCCAAGTTGCGTCGCTACCAGTGCGGACCGCCGGCCGGTCGGCGAATTTGATCGCGACGTCGTCAAACCCGAAATCGCGGTAAACCGACAGCAGGAGCCGGCAAAACGCGATCGACTCATCGGTGATCTGATCCTCGGTGCAGAAAATATGCGCGTCGTCTTGGGTGAAGGCACGCACTCGCATGATGCCGTGCAATGCGCCCGACGGCTCGTTGCGATGGCAGCTGCCGAACTCGGCCAGCCTCAGCGGCAATTCGCGGTAGCTGCGCAACCGGTTGCGAAAGATCAGCACATGACCGGGGCAGTTCATCGGCTTGACCGCCAGGATGCGCTCATCCCGGCTTTCCGCGATAAACATGTTTTCGCGGAAGTTCTCCCAATGACCAGACGCTTCCCACAGACTGCGGTCGAGCAGCTGCGGGCCTTTGACCTCCTGATATCCCGCGGCTTCCAGCCGGCCGCGCATATAATTCTCGATGATGCGAAACAGCGTCCAGCCCTTCGGGTGCCAAAAGACGCTGCCGACGGCTTCCTCGCCAAGATGGAACAGGTCGAGTTCGCGGCCGAGCCGGCGATGGTCGCGGCGCTCAGCCTCTTCGAGACGATAGAGATATTGATCGAGGTCTTTCTGGGTCGACCAGGCGGTGCCGTAGACGCGCTGCAGTTGCGCATTCTTGGCATCGCCCCGCCAATAGGCGCCGGCCACATTCATCAGCTTAAAAGCCTGCCCGAGATGCCCGGTCGACGGCAGATGCGGGCCAACGCACAGATCGACAAAATCGCCCTGGCGATAGAGGCTGATTTCCTCTTTGGCAGGGATCTCGGAGATGTATTCGGCCTTGTAGCGCTCGCCGATCCCGGCAAAGAACGCGATTGCGGCGTCGCGGTCCCAGACCTCGCGGCTTATCGGCTCGTCGCGACGAACAATGTCGTGCATGCGCGCTTCGATTTTTTCGAGATCGTCCGGGGTGAACGGCTCGGCGCGGGCGAAATCGTAATAAAACCCGGTCTCGGTCGCCGGGCCGAAAGTGACCTCGGTTTCGGGATAAAGCTCCTTGACTGCTTCGGCCATGACATGCGCTGCGTCGTGGCGCAGGATCTCGATCCCCTCAGGCGTGTCGCGGGTGATGATCGCCACCGCCGCGTCGTGATCGATGCGGGTCGACAGATCGCGCGGCCGTCCGTCGACGCGTACGGCAATTGCCGCTTTGGCGAGTCCTGGCCCGATCGCTGCAGCGATGTCGGCGCCGGTCACCGGCCCGGGAAATTCGCGGCGCGCGCCATTGGGCAGCGTCACGACAATGGGTCGGCCAACTGGAGAATTTATGATTTCAGCGATTGTCTCAGTCATCGTCCACGTGCTCCGTCAATAGTGCCGTTGGACGGGGCTCAATATTCAGCAAAAAACCCCGTCCGTTTTCCGGCGGGGTCTGTCAGGTTCGAGTCTAAGCACTGGATCAGCGTACACGACCTCCCGACACCCCGCCGCGGGGTGTAGTGGTAGTCGTCGCGAAGATCCGGCAGCGCATGCTCACCCCCGCAATATCGCGAACCGACCGTATCTCGTCAAGGCGTCAGCCTGGGCGGCACGTGCCTGCCTGGTTGGGATTTGAGGCAGCGCGGTGCCACGCCAGCCGGCAAGGCTACCTTCTTCCTTCGCAGCGGACGGCCGCGACCTTCCTTCGCAGCGGACGGCCGCGACCCTTCTCGGTAGTCCCGCCCCCGATTGTCGCTTCGCGCGGCAAGCGAGTTCTCGCCGGCACATGAGTTGCGTCCAGTCGCCAAAGAAGGTTTTCCTCCACGAGGGCAAGTGATCGCCAGAAACCGTTTGGCGCATAGGAGATGCGAATTATTCGCATTAGCCTTAAGAGATGAGAATGCGTTGCACTATCAAGAGAGCCCACGCCAAAGCGAAAGAGCCAGGCGCCCGTGCAAGCATCTTCTACCGCTTCGATGGCACAAACTGCGAGCTACATTGCCAAATGTATCACCCGTGGCGCGGTCGTCTGCATTCCGGCTTGGTTGTGGGCAGCAGCCGCCGAGGCGGCGCCGCCTCCGTTGCTGATCCCGGGAGCGGAAAACTTTCTGCCGGTGCAAGGCGCTCCTCCGCCCGGGCCGTTCAGTTTCCTGACCGGCATCTCGCGCAGCGGTTATTTGCTCGGCGATGTTTGGGGCTTGCGCAGCCTGCTCGCCCAATACGGCATTTCGTTGGCGCTGTCGGAGACCAGCGAAGTGCTCGGCAATCTAACCGGCGGGGTGCGTCAGGGCTTCGAATATGACGGGCTCACGCAGATGGCGGTGCAGCTCGACACGCAACAAGCCTTTGGCTGGTATGGCGGTACAGCCAGGGCGAGCGCCCTACAAATTCATGGCCGCAATCTCAGCGCCAATAATTTATCGACGTTGCAGACCGCGAGCGGGATCGAGGCCGACTCCGGCGCCCGATTATGGGAATTATGGTACCAGCAGAAATTTCTTGAAGAGGACCGCGCCGACGTGAAGATCGGCCAACAGAGCCTCGACCAGGAATTTATTGTCAGCCAGAACGCGCTGGTCTTTGTCAACACGATGTTCGGCTGGCCGCTGCTGCCGTCGGAAGACCTGCCCGGCGGCGGTCCCGCCTATCCGCTGTCGACTTTGGGGGTGCGGCTGCGCGCCCGGCCCAACAACTCTTTGACCCTGCTGGCTGGCGTCTTCAACGGCAGCCCGGTCTTGACCAATCCCAGCACGCTCGATCCGCAACAGCAAAACGCCTCAGGCACCAGTTTTTCGGTCCGCAATGGCCAGTTGCTGATCGGCGAATTACAATACGCCTATCCGGCTCTCGGCTCGATGGTCCATTCCGGCGCGTCGAATTCCCTGTCGGGGACCTATAAGGTCGGGTTCTGGTACAACACTGAAAGCTTTGACGACCTGCAATTCGATAACACCGGTTTGTCGCTGGCCAATCCATCGAGCACTGGGATTCCTGCGACGCATAGGGGCAACTACAGCATCTATAGCGTCATTGACCAGATGATTTGGCGCTCGACCGAACTCGAGGAGGCCGACAGGACCGCGAGCGTCTTTCTCCGTGCCATGGGGACGCCGCTGGGCGACCGCAACCTGATCGCGTTCAGCATGAACGCCGGGGTCGTCGTTCACGAGCCGATCGAGCATCGCGACGACGACGTTTTGGGCGTGGCGATTGAATATGGTCGCGTCAGCGGCGCCGAGGCCGCCTTCAACCAAGCGACAGCCTATTACACTGGAACATTTACTCCGGTGCGCAACGGCGAGACCGTGATCGAGCTCACCTATCAATATCAGCTGACGCCGGCGGTGATCCTGCAACCGGATTTCCAGTATGTGTTCAACCCGGGCGCCGGGCTCGCCAACCCAAATTCGCCGAACCAGCAGATCAAGGATGAGGCGGTAATCGGGCTGCGGGTCAACCTAACATTTTGATCGGCGGGGCTGTCATGCGCGGAGAGCCTTGCGGGTTTCTTGACACAAATCCAACGATGAGGGTAGGAATGCGAATTATTCGCATTTAGAGCTTCGGAGGAAATTCCGTGATTATGAGTCGGTTACGGCGCAGCGCGAAAAAGCCGGCCCGCTGGAACTGCGACCGCCCGGCGACAGCCGCAATTTTTCTCGGTGCAAGCTTTGCCGCGTTTCTGTTGGCGCCGTGCATGTCGCGCGCTGCCGATGCGCCGGGGCTGCTTTCGAACATCCATCGCCACATCACCGTGACCACGACAGTTACGAGCAACGGCGACCTCAATCCCTATGCGGTGATCGTCGCCCCGGTGTCCGCCGGCAAAATCCAGCAGGGCGACGTCCTCGTCGACAATTTTAACAATCTCAGCAATCTGCAAGGCACCGGCACGACAATCATCGACTACAGCCCCGCGACGAAACGGACGAGCCTCGTCGCCAATCTGCCGCAGAAACTTGCCAAATGTCCGGGTGGAGTCGGTCTGACCACGGCGATGACGATGCTGAAGAGCGGCTGGATCATCGTCGGCAGCACGCCGAGCACGGATGGCACGACCCGCACCAAGGGTGATGGCTGTCTCTTGGTGCTCGATCCCAACGGCCGGCTCGCCGCCGTGTGGGCCGGTCCCAATATCAATGATCCGTGGGGCAATATGGCGACTATCGACGATGGGTCGACCGCCACTTTGTTCATCAGCATGGCCGGCTTTGATGTGCCGGGGCCGGAGGTGCGCGACCCGAAGACCGGATATCAGCCGATCATCAACAAGGCGACGGTGCTGCGCCTGCAGCTTGCGATCCCGCCCGGCCAGCCGCCCCAGATCCTCAGCCAGACGGTCGTAGCCAATGGTTTTGGGCAGAAGGCTGATCGAGACGTTTTCCTCGTCGGTCCGACGGGTCTGGCGCTCGGTCCGGACAACACGCTCTACGTGTCGGATGCGCTCGGTAACCGGATCGTTGCGATCCCGGATGCGACTACACGCACCACCAGCGCCGGCACGGGCCGCGTCGTCACTGAAGGCGGGCTGTTGCGTCGCCCGCTGGCTTTGATCTTGACCGCCGATGGTCATCTGTTGGCATGCAATGCACAAAACGGCCAGGTCGTCGAAATTGATATCAAGAGCGGCCAGCAGCTCTACGCGCAATGGATCGACATCAACCAGGCACAATCGCCGCCCGGCAATGGCGATCTTTTTGGCATGGCGCTGACCCCGGATGGAAAGGGCTTTTATTACGTCGAAGATGACATGAACACTTTGGTAGAGGCGACGCGGTGAAACCGCAGGATGACGGGCGGCCACAGCCAACACGGCGCGGCTTGGTCCGGGCGGCGGCGGGTCTCGCGGCAGTGGGTGCTGGGCTCGGGGTCGGCCGCGTCGCAGAGGCAACGGTCGAGGGAAAGACCGATGACGGTCTTGCGCGCGGCGACGCGATCGCGATCGAACCGTTCTGGGGAGATCACCAAGGCGGGATCGTAACGTCGGTCCAAAGCCATAGCTACTTCGCGGCTCTCGATCTGGAAACTGTTAACCGCGACGATGTGATTAAGATGCTGCGGGCCTGGACCGCGACGGCGGCGCATATGGCGGTCGGCCAAACCGCGGCGCCGATCGGCATCGATTTGACGACCCCCGGGCCCGATACCGGCGAGGCGCTCGGGCTGCCGCCGGCGCGGCTGACCGTGACGTTTGGGTTTGGCGCCGGATTATTTGTCAAGGACGGAAAGGATCGCTTCGGTTTGGGCGCCAAACGCCCGCCGGCACTGGTTGATTTGCCGCGGTTCAACGGCGATCAGCTGGTCGAGGCGAGCACCCGCGGTGATCTGTCGATCCAAGCCTGCGCCGACGACCCGCAGGTGGCGTTTCACGCGGTGCGGCAACTGGCGCGCCTGGCTTACGGTCGGGCGAAAATGCGCTGGGCGCAGACCGGCTATATGACCCGCCCGGACGGAGAGAGCACGCCGCGCAATTTGATGGGGTTCAAGGACGGCACCAGCAACCCTTCGGTAACCGATCCCAAGGCAATGGCGCAATTCGTCTGGGTTGGCGACGAAGGGCCGGACTGGATGCGCGGCGGCAGTTATGTCGTGGTCCGCCGCATCCGCGTCGCGCTCGAACACTGGGACCGGATGAAGGTCGCCTTTCAGGAGCAGACAATCGGACGCCACAAATACTCGGGCGCACCATTGGGCGGTAAGCATGAGTTAGACCCGTTAGACCTAAACGCCAATGACAAGGACGGCAATCCAGTCATCCCCGACAGCGCCCATGTTCGGCTCGCCGCTGCGGCGAGCAATGACGGCGCGCAGATCCTCCGCCGACCCTATTCCTATAATGACGGGGTGAGCTTTACGGCTGAGCGCTGGCCGCCATGGCGGCAGGGCATGGAGTACGATGCCGGGCTGTTCTTTATCTGTTATCAGCGCGACCCGCGGACCGGGTTCGGCAAGATCTTCGAGAAGATGGCCAAGTTCGATATGTTGAACCAGTTCGTCACCCACACCGGTGGCGGCCTTTTCGCCTGCCCCGGCGGAATTGCGAAAGGCGAATTTATCGGCCAGCGCCTGTTTGAGCCAGCCTAGACACGCTCGCATCCTCGCTCAGTCGCAACGTGCGGATCTCGAGGATCATCGCCGATGCTTTCTCGGCAATCATTATCGTCGGCGCGTTGGTGCTGCCGGCCGGGACCGACGGCATGATCGAGGCGTCGACGCGCAAATGCCGGATACCGCGCACGCGCGGCCGCGGATCGAGCACCGCCGCCGCGTCGGCGCCCATCGTCAGGTGCCGACCGGCTGCAGGTTGGACAATCCGTTCTAGCGGATTGAGGCTTTGAACTCGACATCGGTTTCGACTTCGGCACCCGGCAGCACCTCTTCAGCGACATAGCCCGAGTGCGCCGGTTGATGGCTGATCTTGTGAGCGAGCCGCATGTCCGCGGTCAAGGCGCGGACATCTTCGTGAGCGCAGAAAGTTGAAGCGGATCGCCGGTGGCGCCAGCGGATCTGGGCTCTTGATTTGCACCGTTCCGCGCGCTTCGGGGCGCAGATGCACCAATATCGCCGAAATATGGAAGCCCGATGCGAACTTCTTCAAAGTTGCGAGTGACTACCTCACGGAATTGGGTTCGGTGCGTAATCAATCTTGATGATCGGAGTGCGTTAATACCGAAGTAAAATCGTATCGCTAGTTGCTGGTGCGGAAGGTGTAGCGGCAGCTTGGCGATTTGAGGCGGGCGGTGACAGTGTTTCCTTGAATATACCCGCTCATGCTGATCCCCCCCTTTGCCAGGCGCTGGGAGGCATGAAACGACCCGTTTTCGGCAATCTGCCCGCGCAATACTGTATCAAAGCGCGGGTCATATTTGAATTGCACCTGGCCGCCTGAGATTGTCATCGGATAGACCGCCCCCGGAGGCGGCTCGGTGCAGTCGCCGCGAACGGTTTTCAGCAGCTTGAGTTCGCCGACATACTGGCCGTCAAACCGAGTCACGCCTTGGGCCCAGCCGAGATTGGACCAATGCCGCGGCGAGCAGCAGAGCCAGTCCTTGCCATTTTTACATTCCGTTTCCCCCTTCGATTAATGCCGCCTGTTTTGGCTCCCCCCATGCGGCTTCAGCCCCCACGCCTGTATTCCGAGCGGAAAGGCCGCGACTGCCCACCCGCGTTAATAGCGGCTTTCGGCCGCTCGAGCCATCCTGAGGTACGCGCGGTCTTGCCAAAATGCCGGCATCGCCACGCGCCCCCCTCGTCACTTTCAATTTCGCCACGATGCGGGGGTAGCCTTGGCGTAACACGACGATCAAAGGCTTGCCGATGCGGCGTTCCCGTTATTCCCGGTTATCCGACTATAATTCCCGATGAGGCTGTCAAAAATTCCCGGTTGCGTTGCCAACGCGATCTTCGTCAAGCCTTTGTGATTGCTTGGCGATCGCCGGTTTTGTCGGCCGCGATCGCAAAAATTCCCAGCATTTTCCCGGTTGCACGGGAATTCGCCGGCCCCCCGACCGCTAAAAGCGGGCAAGGCTGCTCCGAACGGTTGTCGTGTGCCGGGCATAAAGCCGGCGATCGAGCCGGTGATCAGGATGCGGCCCTTGCCGGCCCCGCGCATGTCGCGCCCGACCTTTTGGATCAGGTAGATCGTGCCGGTGATGTTGGTATCGACGACGCGGCGCACGGCGGCGAAATCCTGGTCGAGGAAGGCCTTGCCCAATCCACGTCCAGCATTCGCCAACAGCGCCTCGACCCGACGGCCGCGGCTCGCGGCATAAAGCTTGTCGACCCCGTCGAGGGTCGCCAGATCGGCCTGCACCGGCTCGACCTCGCTGCCCAGTTTGCGGAAGTCCGCCGCCGCGTTTTCGATTTCGGGCTCGTCAGCGGCGACGATCAGGTCAAAGCCGTTTTCGGCGCATTGTTTGGCCAATTCGTATCCGATCCCGGTCGAGGCGCCGGTGACCACGGCAAGCGGGCGAGTGGCTGATGCCATCGCAAATCTCCTAATAGTTGGGTTGGTTTTGCTGCAGGGTGCCGCGGTCAAAGGATCGGTTTGCCGCCGGTCACCCCGACCATCGTGCCCGAGACGTAGCTCGCCTCATCACTCGCCAGTAAAACGTAGACCGGCGCCAGTTCGCAGGGCTGCGCCGGCCGTTTCATCGGCACTTGCTCGCCGAAATGGCTGACTTTTTCGGGGGGCATGGTCGACGGGATCAACGGCGTCCAAACCGGGCCCGGGGCCACTGCGTTGACGCGGATGTCGCGCTCGGCCAAGAGCTGGGCCAGACCGCCGGTGTAATTCTGGATCGCCCCTTTGGTTGTCGCATAGGCGAGCAGTTGCGGACTCGGGCTGTCGGCGTTGATCGAGGCGGTATTGATGATCGCACTGCCGCGCGGCATGTGCTTGAGCGCCGCCTTGGTCAAATAAAACATTGCAAAAATATTCACTCTGAAAGTGCGGTCCCATTCCTCGTCCGAGATTTCCTCGGGCGAATTAAACGTCATCTGGTGCGCCGCATTATTGACCAGGATGTCGATCCGACCGAACGTCTCGACGGTTTTTTCGACGAGCTTGCGGCAATGTTTTGGGTCGGCGATGTCGCCGGGCAGCAGCAGGGATTGGCGGCCGGCTTCGTCGACCAGACGCTTGGTTTCGCGCGCGTCGTCCTCTTCGTTCAAATAAGACACGGCAATATCAGCGCCTTCCCGGGCGAAGGCCAGCGCTACTGCTCGCCCGATGCCGAAATCGCCGCCGGTGATCAGCGCCCTCTTATCTTTTAATCGGCCACAGCCCCGATAGCTGTTTTCGCCGTAATCGGGGCGCGGGTTCATTGCAGAACTCGAGCCGGGAACCGGCTGCTGTTGATTGGGGAACGGCGGTTTGGGGAAATCTAACATGGAGCGCCTTCGATGGTTAGAGTTCGAATAACTCTTTAACCATCGATCAGACATTCGGTTTCACGCCTCTCTCGATGTTTTTGTCTTGAATCAATTTAATAGATCAAGAGCAGCGCTGCTTGCGGTTCGGGCGAATTAGTGCATTAAAGAGGACGGCCCCGCGCTGTTAGTTTTGTCCCTGGCGAAACCTATTCGGTCCGCCGGCGTTTCGTCCGGGCGGAGGAAAGGTATGTTGCTGTTCATCGGTGCGTGGGCGCTATTGTCGCTGGCCTACCTGCTGCTCGTCGGTCAGGCATCGGCCGACGAACTCGGTCTGACGGTAGTGTGCGGGCTGGGCGCCGCGATTTGGTCTGTCGCCATCAGAAAAGTGGCCGTTCTTCGCTTCCGGTTCGAGCCGACTGCCGCCGCGGCCATGACGGGGTCCCTCGCCAAACTGCCGCGCGCTGTAGCGGAGGTCGCCGCCGCCCTGGTCCGCGTCCGACCCGGCCTCATGGCTCGGGAATCCTTTGTTCGGGGGCGCGATCTCGATCCGGCTGATGCCGCCCGACGGGCTGTCGTGCTGCTGGCATCGTCATTGACCCCGGATAAATTCGCCTTGCGGATGCCCCACGGACGGGACGAGATCGAATTGCACAGCTTGGTCGGGCCGCCAGCGAAGAGCGACGCCAGATGGCCAGCGTGACGATCTGGCTCGCCGCGACGATTGCCCTTATCCCGCCTCTGGCGATAGCGGCGCTGATGTGCGCTCGGGGCAATCTGGCAGAGCGGTTCGGCGCGGTGCAGTTGGCCGGATCGATCGCTGTGCTGCTGTTGGTCATGATGTCCTTCGCCTTCGATCAGGCCTCGTCGATCGATCTGGCGCTGACATTGGCGATCCTGACGTTACCCGCGACATTGCTCTATGCCGTGTTTGTCGAGCGCTGGCTGTGACGGCGGCGGTCGCAATCCTGCTTGGGCTGTCGGTGCTGTCCGCTTGGCTCGCGAGCGTCGGATTCCTGCGGTTGGACAGCGCGCTCGACCGCTTGCACTGTGCGAGCTTTGTCAACGCGGCAGGCGGGCTCACCGTGACGATCGCCGTAATTGTGCAAGACGGAATGAGCGACCGCTCGCTGAAGACGATCGCGGTGTTCGCGATCCTGCTGCTTGGTGGCGCAGCATTGACCCACGCCGCCGGGCGCGCGTTGGTTTTGCGCGACGGAGCCGGGCGATGACGATCCTATTGGCCGGCCTCCTGTTGCTCACCATTGTTTCGGGAAGCGGCGTGGTCCTGTCACGCGATCCGCGTCGTCAAGTCTTCGCGCTAGCTGTAAATGGCACGGTGCTGGCGACGCTGTTTTTTGCACTGCAGGCGCCGGACGTCGCATTATCCGAATTGGCGGTGGGAACCGCGGCCACCCCGCTGCTGTTCCTGGTAACTCTCGCCGCCATCAGAATAAATCGCCAGCGGCAATGACGCCAAGATGGCGCAGCGCGCTCCTCGGGCTCGCCGGAATTTGCCTCGCCCCGGCGGTATGGCGGGTGGCTACTGCCCTCCCCGCTTTTGGCAAGCCAACCGAGCAATACGGGCCGGCCGTCAATCGCTTGGGGCCGCCATTGCGCCACGTGTCCAACATGGTCAGCGCCGTCAATTTCGACATCCGCGGGATCGACACACTGGGCGAGGAATTTATGCTGCTCTGCGCCGTTACCGGCGCCGTGGTTCTGTTGCGCGGGGCGCGCGGTGAGGATCTGAGCGCCAAGGCCGGCAGGCTGGAGGGTCGCGCCGTCATCGGCCGCGCCGAGTCGACGATCCTGATTTGTCGGCTGCTGGGCCCAGTGGTTCTGTTGTTCGGGCTCTATATGGCGCTGCACGCGATGGTCACTCCCGGCGGCGGCTTTCAGGGCGGTGTGATCATCGCCTCGGGTCTGTTGTTGACTTATCTCGCCGAGGGCTATCGAGGCTGGCGCGAACTCGTCGGCTCGCACGTCATGGCTGCCTTCGAGGGCGGTGGGGCATTGCTGTTCGCACTGGCCGGTCTGGCGCCGATGGCAACCGGCGCCGCTTTTATGCAGAACGTACTGCCGTTGGGCACCTTCCGCGATGTCTTTTCCGGCGGATTAATGGTCGTCGTCAATGCCGGGGTCGGCTTTGCTGTGACCGGCGGCTTCGCCATGCTGTTCCTCGAATTCCTCGAGGAGACTCGGGCGCTGAAGTCCGAGGACGCGGCATGAGCGTTTTCCCGTGGCTGGTCGCGGCATGGCTATTCGGCATCGGGCTTTACGGAATCGTTTCAAGCCGGAATTTTGTGCACCTGATCGGCTGTCTGTCGGTATGCCAGTCATCTACCTATGTCCTGCTGCTCTCAGTTGGCTACCGTTGGGGCGCCGGCGCGCCGATCTTCTATGACCATCCACCCGGCACTCCGGCAGTCGATCCGGTGATACAAGCTTTGGTGCTGACGGACATCGTCGTCGGCGCCACGATTACCGCATTGCTATTGGCAATGGCGTTGCAGGTCGACCGCAGATATGCCGAGCTCGACCCGCAGAAGTTGCGTCCACTGGTCGCCAAAGCACACCGGTGAGCCTCGCTCTCAATCTCGTGCCATTAGCGGTCGCCTTGCCGCTCGCGCTCGCGGCGGCGATGCTCGCGGTCGCCCATTTGCTGCCGGCCCGTGTTCCCGACGTGCTGGCGACACTTACTGCCCTCGCCGTGGCAGGCATCTGCGCTTTCTTGGCGGTCGAGAGCGAGCGCCATGGCGTGCTGACTTATTGGTTCGGCGGCTGGACCCCACGGCCCGGCGTGGTTCTCGGGGTTGGCTTTGGCGTCGATCCGGCAAGCGCCTCGATTGCCAGCTTTATTGGTCTGTTGTTCGCCGCCGCTTTAGTCTTTGCCTGGGGCTATTTCGATGAGGTGCATGCGCATTTTCACGTACTGATGCTGCTGTTCCTGGCTGCCATGGTCGGGTTCTGCCTGACGCGGGACCTGTTCAATCTATTCGTCTGGTTCGAGGTTATGAGCGTGGCGGCATTCGCGTTGACAGCTTACCGGCTGGAGATGCCGTCCCTAACCGGCGCGCTGAACTTTACGGTCACGAACAGTATTGCGAGCTTTATGATGCTAGGTGGCGTCGGGCTGATTTATGCCCGGGCGGGCGTGCTCGATTTCGAAGCACTCGGGCATGCAGTCGGCCGCGCCGCCACCGACCCGGTCTTGATCGGCGCATTCTGCCTTTTGTCCGCGGCGCTAATGATCAAGGCGGCGATCCTGCCGTTCCATTTCTGGTTGTCGGACGCGCACGCGGTGGCGCCAAGCCCGGTTTCGGTGATCTTCTCCGGGGCGATGGTGAGCCTCGGCCTGTTTGGTTTGGCCAAGCTGACGCTGCAGGTATTTGCCGATTCGGGACAGGCTCGTTTCCTGGTGCAGGATCTGTTCTTTGGGCTCGGCGCCGCCACCGCAATCGTCGGGGCGCTGATGACCCGATCGCAGCGGCATCTGAAGCGTATGCTGGCATTCTCCACGATAAGCCATCTCGGGATTATGCTGACCGGGCTCGCCGCACTTTCCGCGACCGGGCTCGCTGGCCTCTTGGTCTACTTCGTAGGCCATGGATTGGTGAAGGGCGCGCTGTTTATGCTGGTCGGGATCCTAATGGCCCAGCGCGCCAAGGTGGATGAACTCAATCTATTCGGCATGGGCCGCGGTCTCGCACCGGCGGGCATCGCAATGGTCGTTGCGGCCTTGCTGCTTGCCGGCGCGCCGTGGGGGCTGCTCGACGCCGGCACGCGGTTCGTGCACGAGGCCGGCAGATCGGCGTATGGCGGCTGGTTCGCGGCGGTATTGCTGATCGGCAGCGCACTGACCGGCGCGACTGTGCTGCGTGCTACTGGCCGGATCTTTCTCGGTTTGGGATCGGCCCCCAACCCGGAAGAAAGCGCATCGCCGAGCGATGACGAGCAGGAACAGAGCTCCCGCCCGCTCTGGCTGATGATGGCGCCAATTATCTTGCTGCTCGCCCTCTGCCTGCTGCCGGGAAGTCTCGCCGAGGCGATTGCTCCCCAATTTGTCGGTATGTTCGCCCCCGTATTATCCGAACATGGGCAGGGAGCGGCGGTTGGCTCATCTTCGACGACATTGGCCTGGGCCTCGACCGCGCTTGCCGTCGGCATAGCAAGTTTTGACTTGGCGCGCGATCGCCTTTCGCGGGCGCTCACTGGGGCAGTCGATGCCGTCGCCGACCTTCCGTACCGAGTGCTCGACCCGCTCCACAGCGGTCTCGTCGGCGATTACGTGGTGTGGATCGCGCTCGGTTTGGCGTGCTTTACTGTGACTCTGGCGGTTTCTTAAAAGCTCGGGCCTTCCCGGCCCATCGCTTAGATGCCGATCGCTTAGATATCGTACGCAACCCGCTCTTCCCCGGAACCGGCATAATCTGAATACGGTTAGCCGATTACCTGGAACGAGCGAGATCATGTGCAGCAGTAAAAAAACGGTCGGAGAGGCTACGGGTAGCGACCTGCGCAACGCCGGCCGGCGCGACAGGCGTTAGATGTCAGCGGCTCAGCTGGAGAGTTTACCCGCACGGGCACTGCTCGACGATCCGGTCGCCGCGGCCAAAGCAGCACGCCTGCGGCATGTTAGCGACGACCGCCCCGGCATCACCCGGCACCAAGCCCGCCATGGCTTCGACTACCGGGATATCCATGGCGAGTTGATCAGCGACGTCGACACGCTGAGCCGCATCAAGTCTCTGGCAATCCCTCCGGCGTGGACGGATGTGTGGATCTGCCCGTGGCCGAACGGGCATATCCAGGCAACCGGACGCGATGCCCGCGGCCGCAAGCAGTACCGCTATCACCCGCGCTGGCGCGAGACTCGCGACGAGACGAAATACCACCGCATGCTGATCTTCAGTCGTGCCTTGCCGCGGATTCGCGCGCGCGTCGAGGCCGATCTGCAACGTCGCGGGCTGCCGCGCGAGCGCGTCCTGGCGGCAATCGTGCGCCTGATGGAGCTGACGCTGTTCCGCGTCGGCAACGAAGAATATTCGCGCACCAATCACAGCTTTGGACTGACGACATTGCGCAACCGGCACGCCGTGATTGCCGGCGATCACATACGCCTCAGTTTTCGCGGCAAGAGCGGGGTGCGGCATGAGGGGCGGATCACCGACCGCCGTCTCGCCCGCATCATCAAAAACTGCCGCGAGCTTCCGGGCTACGAACTGTTCCAATACCTCGATGATGACGGCAATCCGCACACGGTCGATTCCGACGACGTCAACAACTACCTGCGCGAGATCAGCGGCGAGGACATTACCGCCAAGGATTTCCGTACCTGGGCGGGAACCCATCTCGCCGCCATGGCCTTGCAGGAATTGCATGCACTCGGCGACGGCACTGCCGGCAAGTCGACGATCGTCCGCGCGGTAGAGCGCGTCGCCAAGCATCTCGGCAATACCGCGGCGGTCTGCCGTAAATGCTATATTCACCCGGCGATTTTCGAAGGCTATCTCGACGGAACATTGCTGCACACATTGGAGGTCCGCACCCGGGCTCTGTTAAAGAAAAACGTTGAGGGGATGAGCCCTGAGGAGGCGGCAGTGGTCGCCTTCCTACGCGTTCGAATTGCGAATCTCGCCAGCCAAGCCGAGGAGCCCAAGCGCCGCCGACGTGCGGCGGGCTAGGCCGGGTATTGGCTTACCACTTCGATCCGCTCGCTTGAGCAATGCGCGACCCATGGCAGGAGGCGATGCTCGACGGCGACTTCGAGCGGGCCTGGACGATCAGCGACGCTGTGATGCGGCAGCGGGCACGGCAATCCTGCGCTGAGTTGCCCTATCACCTCCGCTGGGTGTGGGACGGCGCGGCGTTCTGCGGCCGCAATGTACGGGTGCGGTGCTATCACGGCCTCGGCGACACGCTGCAGTTCATCCGTTTTGTGCCAAAGCTCGCGGCCATGGCCGCGAGTGTCGTGGTCGAAGCGCAGCCGGCGTTGCTGCCGTTGTTGTCGTCGGTCCGCGGTATTTCGGCGCTCCATCGGCTCGGCGCGGCTATCCCGACATCCGAAGTGGCAATCGAATCGATGGAATTGCCCCGCGCATTGCGGATCCGCCTTGACGATCTGCCGGGGCCAATCCCGTATCTGACGCTGCCGCCGGTTGCCGCCGGTCTGGCCGTGACAACACCGAGCAGGCCAACACGGCTGCGCGTCGGGATCGTTTGGGCGGCCGGCGACTGGCGTCATGAGCGCTCGCTGCCGCCAGCGCTACTGATGCCGATTGCTCGATTGCCGCTCGACCTCGTCTGCCTGCAGCTCGGACCGGTGCGCCACGATCGATCGGCGGCGGCTCTGCTTCGGGTGTTCGCGTCAGCCGTACCGGAGGACGCGACGATCATCGAGACAGCTGCCTTGCTCCGCGATCTCGACCTGATCATTACCGTCGACACAATGGTCGCTCATCTCGCCGGTGCCCTCGGCCGGCCGGTTTGGACATTGCTCGACGCCGATGCCGATTGGCGCTGGATGCGCCATCGCGTGGATAGCCCATGGTATCCGACGATGCGGCTGTTTCGGCAGACGCGGCCCGGTGAATGGGAATCGGTTGTCGATCGGCTGACGGCGGCACTTACGGAAGCGGCGCTCGAGGCTGATGCGGAACAAGACCAGTGCCGCCTTGTTGAAAGGATGATTGCCTTCAACGATGGAGTTGGTGATGGCGGCGCATACCGCAGCCGAAGCGCAAATTTCGACCGATCACGACGAGATCCGTAAATGGGCGGAGTCGCGCGGCGGCAAACCCGCCGCCGTCAAAGCGACGCATCGCGGTAAGGACGCCGGTATCATTCGGCTGATCTTTCCCGATGCACCAAATGCGAATGACGACAGCCTCGAAGAAATCTCCTGGGACGAGTTCTTCCAGAAATTTGATGAGGCGGGTCTTGCCTTGCTCCACCAGGATAAAACCGCAGGCGGCAAGAAGAGCTTCTTTAACAAGCTGATCGGTCGCGACACCGCCGAGGCGCGGCAGCACGGCGAAAATCACGCCTCGCGACACCATCACCGCGGGTAATCGCCAGCCCCCGGGCGAAGTGCAGCAACTCTAATTATCGGAGATCCACAGGTCGCAATCGCCGGCGCCGTCAACCCTGCTCGCTCAAATTGGGCCTGTCCTGCGACTTTCAGCCAAAACGTTTGAACCTTCTTGTAAGTACCGCGTTTTCCGCAAAGTACGTTTCGCAATGCAAGGCAGGAATGAGCAAAACCATCCTGATCACTGGCGGCGCCGGCTTTATTGCCTCGCATTGCGCCGCGCTGCTGCTGCAGCAGGGGTGGCGGGTCCGTGCGCTCGATAATCTCGACCCGCAGATCCACGGCCCAGAGCGCCGGCCCCCGTCCTATCTGGACAAGCGGATCGAGCTGATCGTCGGCGATGTTCGCTCGCCGCGGATGGTCAAGCGTGCTCTCGCCGGCGTCGATGCCGTGATCCACCTTGCGGCTCGGGTCGGGGTCGGCCAAAGCATGTACGAGGTCGCGGACTATACTGACGTCAACTCCGGTGGTACTGCGGTCCTGCTGGAGGCGATGGTCGAGCGCTCTAAGCGCCATCCCTTCGATCGCCTCGTCGTCGCCTCGAGCATGAGCGTTTACGGCGAAGGCCTCTATCGTGCCGTCAATGGTGCGATGTTTCCGGTGGTCGAGCGCACCCCCGATCAGCTCAAGGCCGGCCTATGGGAACCGACCGACGGCAAAGGCAAGCCGCTCGAACCGGTGCCCACACCCGAAACCAAACCGGTCTCAGTGGGTTCAGTTTACGCGCTGTCGAAATACGACCAGGAGAGGCTCTGCCTGTTGGTCGGCGGCGCCTATAACATTCCAACCGTCGCATTGCGCTTTTTCAACGTCTATGGGCCGAACCAGGCGCTGTCCAACCCCTATAGCGGCGTTCTCGCGATTTTTGCCGCGCGGTTGCTGAACGACCGGCCGCCATTAATTTTTGAGGACGGCCAGCAACGCCGCGATTTTGTTTATGTCGAGGACGTGGCCGAGGCCTGTCGGCTGGCCTTAACCTGCGATGCTGCCGTCGGGCGCGCCTTCAACATCGGCAGCGGCCGGGCCGTCACAATCAATAAGGTTGCACGGCTGCTTTCCGACGCGCTTGGGGTGCCGATCGAACCCGAGATTACCGGGGAATGTCGGGTCGGTGACATCCGCCACTGCTACCCCGACATCTCACAAGCCCGGTCGATCCTTGGCTACCGGCCGCAAACGAGCCTGGAAGAAGGCATTGGCAAGCTGGTCGGCTGGCTCGATGGACGGGTTGCTGTTGACCGGGTCGGCGAGGCGCTGAGCGCGCTCGCCTCGCGAGGTCTCACGGTGTGATCATGCCGTTTCTCGGGGACCGACCGACATTGCGGGTGGCGATCCAATGAGGGTGGCGCTGGTAAACCCCGACTGGGATTTCACCGGCAGCATTTATTTTGGCTGCCGCGAGCCGCACCTGCCGCTGGAATTCGGCTATGCCGCGGCACTGTTGGCGAATGCCGGGCATACTGCTGCTATTGTGGATGCCCAGGCGGAAGACCTCGATGATGCTGCGCTGCGGGCGCGGGTTGTGGATTTCGCGCCGGACATGATTGTGGTCGCCACTGCCCCGAGCTATCTGTTCTGGCGCTGTGCTCCGCCTGAGCTGCGCGTTCCGCAGACGGTGCTGCGGGCGCTTACCGGCATTGCCGCGCTTCGGGTTGTCGTCGGTCCCCACGGTTCGACAACGCCGCGCGCTGCGCTGCGGAAACTCGCGGTCGATGCGGTCGTGCTCGGCGAATGCGAAGAAGTGCTGGTGCGACTTGCCAGTACGCCGCACGAGGATTGGGGCGGCATTGCCGGGTTGTGCCATCGTATCTCCGGGGAAATCGTCGTTCAGGGTGGGCCGCAGGCAGTAGACATTGCAAAGTTGCCGGCGCTCTATTGGCCCACGGCGGGCTTGCAGCGTCACGCCCATCATCACCATCGGTTTGATATTGCCCCGGCCGGGCCCGGTGCTGAGGTGGAGACATCGCGCGGCTGCCCGTATCACTGCACCTTTTGCGCCAAGGAGAATTTCCGCGACCGCTATCGCCGGCGCCCGCTTACCACGATTATCGCAGAGCTCGACGGCCTACTCGCGGCCGGCGTCGGATATGTTTATTTTATCGACGAGATTTTCCTGCCGTGGCGCGAACTACTCGAAGCGATTGCTCGGCGTCCAATTGTGTTTGGCGTGCAGACCCGCATCGATCTGTGGCGCGACGACATGCTCGATCTGCTGGGTGCGGCGGGTTGCGTATCGATCGAGGCGGGGGTCGAAAGTCTCACCGCGGAGGGCCGTGATTGGCTCGACAAGGATTGCCGCGTCTCGACCGACGAACTGACCCGCCGTCTGATTTACGCCAAGCGTCGGGTCCCGTTTGTTCAGGCTAATTTGATTGCGAGCGACAGCGACAATCCCGGTGCTGTCCAGCACTGGCGCAGCGTATTGCGTGCCGAGGGCGTGTGGGCTAACGAGCCGGTGCCGCTTTTTCCGTACCCCGGCTCGCCCGATTATCGCCGGCTGTGGGGGCTCCCTGACGATTTCGCCTGGGAACGCGCTCTCGACTACTACCTCGATCGTCACGCCGTCTTTAGCGACATCCAGAACACGCAGCCGCAGCGGCTTTGCGAACTAGAGGCGTTGCCGCAGTGACTGGATCGACCCCGACCGTTCTGATGACCGCCGATGCGGTCGGCGGTGTGTGGTCGTACGCGCTCGGGCTCTGCGCCGCGCTTCCCGATATTCGTTTTATTCTCGCCACGCTGGGACCGCGGCCTCGCCCGGCACAGCACACCGCGGTTTCCCAGCTCGACAATGTCATTCTGGCGCAGAGCGGCTTTCGTCTCGAATGGATGACAGGAGGCCAGACCGACATCAGAGCCAGCACGCGTTGGCTCGAGGCGCTCGCAATGCAACACGCGGTCGATCTCGTGCATGTAAACGGCTATGCCCAGGCGCGGCTCGGCAGCGATCGACCGATCGTGACCGTCGCCCATTCCGACGTGCTCAACTGGTGGAAGGCCGTGCGCGGCGAAGCGCCGCCGGCAGAGTGGCGTGGCTATCGCCGACAGGTGGTCGGCGGGTTGCGCGCCGCCGACTGTGTTGTGGTGCCGACGCGCGCGGTGCAGGACGATCTGCGCCGGCAATACGGATTACCATTGTGGAATGCTCGGATCATCCCCAATGGCATTGATTTGAGCGCCTTCATGCCGAGCCCCAAACGGCCGGTAATTATGGCCGCCGGCCGGATCTGGGATGAGGCAAAGAATTTACGCCTGCTCGACAATATTGCGCCGCATCTCGACTGGCCTATCGAAATCGCCGGCGAGACGTCGCATCCCGAACAGGGCGTTGCCGGTCTGCGCCATGCCCGGCTGCTTGGCGTACTTCACCCGGAGGAAATGCGCCGACATCTTGCTGAGGCCACAATCTTTGCGGCGCCGGCACTTTACGAGCCGTTCGGTCTCACTGTGCTGGAAGCGGCTGCGGTAGGCTGCGCATTGGTGCTGGGCGATATTGCTTCGTTGCGAGAGAATTGGGAGGGCGCGGCGATTTTCCTGCCCTCCGCGAGCCCGAGCGAGTGGCAGGCCGCCCTCACCCGCCTGATCGACGATCGTGAGGAACGCCAGCGGCTTGCCGCCGCCGCCCGTAGGCGCGCCAAGCGCTTCACGCTTGCCAATACCGGCCGCCGTTACCGCGCGCTGTATTACGAGCTGTGCGGCTGCGAGCTGATCCGCGATCGAGCCAAAGGGCGGGCGGCGTAATGGCGAAAATCGTGCTGTTCTGCCATTCGCTGCGCTCGGACTGGAACCACGGCAATGCGCATTTCTTGCGCGGGATCGCCACAGAATTGCAGCGTCGCGGGTTTGACGTTCAGACCTTCGAGCCCGAAAACGGCTGGAGCGCCGTTAATCTCGTAAAGGATGCGGGACCGTCGGCGCTGACCGCTTGGCGCTCGGTTTATTCCGATCTGCCGGTGACGACCTACGAACCGGAGGAGATTGACCTCGACCGCGCTCTCGACGGCGCCGATCTCGTGTTGGTGCACGAGTGGACCGATCCGGCTCTCGTCGGCCGATTGGCGGCACGCCGCCGGGCCGGAGCCCGCTTCCTGCTGTTGTTTCTCGACACGCACCATCGCATGGTCAGCGCCGTCGAAGAGATGTCGCGGTTCGATCTCGACGGGTTCGACGCGGTGCTGGCTTTCGGCGCGGCGCTCGCCGAGGCCTATCGCCGGCATGGCTGGGGTCGGCGTGCCTATACCTGGCACGAAGGCGCCGACCTCCGCGTGTTCCGGCCTTACCCAGCCGTGTTGCAAGACCGCGATCTGGTGTGGATCGGCAATTGGGGAGACGGGGAGCGCGCCGCGGAGCTTCGCGAATTTCTGATCGAGCCGGTTAGCGCACTGGGATTGTCGGCGCGAGTGCACGGCGTGCGCTATCCGGTCGAAGCCCGGGCCGCACTGGCCGCAGCCGGAATTGACTATGCCGGCTATCTAGCCAATTTCGCGGCGCCGCTCGCCTTTGCGGCAGCGCGGATGACGGTTCACGTGCCGCGGCGCCCCTATACCCAGCTGCTCCCTGGTATTCCGACGATCCGGATGTTCGAGGCGCTTGCCTGCGGAATCCCGCTGGTCTCGGCGCCTTGGGACGATTGCGAAGGGTTGTTCACAGCGGGCGACGATTACCTGGTCGCGCAAAACGGCGCCGAAATGCGCCGCCACCTCGCTGATCTACATGCCAACTCCGCGTTGCGGGCCGATCTCGCTGCTCATGGAAGAGCGACCGTCGTAGCGCGTCATAGCTGCGCACGCCGGGTCGAGGAGCTGCTGGCGATCTGCTCGGCGTTAGGGCGGGATTTGGCCGAGCCGGCGATGGCGGCCGTGCAATGACGATCTTGCAATGACGCCGCTCAACATAGCGTTTTTCGGATCAAGCCTGGTTTCGGCCTATTGGAACGGCGCCGCCACCTATTATCGCGGCATATTGAAAGCGCTCGCGGCCAACGGACACCGCACCACTTTCTACGAACCCGACGCTTACGACCGGCAAAAGCATCGCGACATCCCCGATCCGCACTGGGCGGATGTCGTCGTCTATTCGGCCGACGATCAAAGTGGCGTCGAGGGGGCGCTCGAAAACGCGCGGGATGCCGATCTGATCGTCAAAGCGAGCGGCGTCGGCGTTTTCGATGCGCTGCTCGAAGCCCGTGTGCCGGCAATCAAGCGCCCCGGGGCGATCGCCGCCTTTTGGGATGTCGATGCCCCGGCGACCCTCGACCGCATCGCCGCCGACCCAGACGATCCGTTCCGCGCGCTGATCCCGCAATACGACCTTATCTTGACTTACGGCGGCGGCCCGCCGGTCGTCTCTGGATACGAGCACTTTGGCGCCCGCCGCTGTGTGCCGATTTACAACGGGCTCGACCCGCTGACCCACTATCCGGCCCCGCCTGAGCCCCGTTTTCTGTGCGATCTCGGGCTTCTTGCCAACCGCTTGCCCGATCGCGAGCGGCGGATTGACGAATTTTTCATTGCCGTAGCGGCTGATTTGCCCGATCGAAAGTTTCTGCTCGGCGGCAATGGCTGGGACGACAAGCCATTGCCGGTCAATGTCGGTTATCTCGGACATGTCTTCACCCGCGACCATAACGCGTTCAATGCTTCGGCACTGGCGGTGCTGAACGTCAGCCGCGACAGCATGGCGGCATATGGGTTCAGCCCGGCGACCCGAGTGTTTGAGGCGGCCGGGGCGGGCGCTTGCATCATTACCGACGCCTGGGAAGGATTGGCGCAGTTCTTCGAACCGGGCCACGAAATTCTGGTTGCCGAAACCGGGCCGGCGGTGGCCGAGATATTGGCGCGATTGACGAGGGAGGAGGCGCACCGCATCGGCGGTGCCGCACGGACGCGCGCGCTCGCCGACCACACCTACCCTCAACGCGTCGCATTGCTGCAGCGCGTATTGGACGGGTCAGAGCAATGACCGCAGCGACCGCTGGCCCGGAGAAATTGCGGATTGTTATTCTCGGGCTGTCGATCACGTCATCGTGGGGAAACGGCCACGCGACAACCTATCGCGCTCTGATAAAAGCCCTGTGCAATCGCGGCCATCAGGTGTTGTTCCTGGAGCGCGAAACACCGTGGTACCGCGACCATCGTGACCTGCCGCAGCCGCCCTTTGGCATAACCAGCCTCTACGACAGCGTCGGCGAATTGCACCAGCGCTGGGGCGGCGCGCTGCGCAATGCTGATCTCGTGATTGTCGGCTCGTATGTCCCCGATGGGATCGAGGTCTGTGAGTTTGTCGAGCGTCAGGCCGGTGGGCTGGTCGCTTTTTACGATATCGACACTCCAGTCACACTGGCCGCACTCGCTGACGGCAGCTGCGACTACTTATCCGCTGATCTGATCCCCGGTTTCGACCTCTACCTCTCATTTACCGGCGGGCCGGTGTTGCGGCAAATCGAGCACGAATTCGGGGCACCGGCGGCACGGGTTCTCTACTGTGGGGTCGATCCCGACTGCCATCGCCCGCAGCCAGTCGCCCCGAGCTGGGATCTCGGTTATCTCGGCACCTACAGCGCGGATCGCCAGCCGGCGCTCGATCGGTTGATGTGTGCCCCGGCACGGCGCTGGCCGGAGGGCCGCTTTGCGGTCGCGGGGTCGCTCTACCCGTCCGACATCCGCTGGCCGGGAAACCTCGACCGCATCGAACATATCGATCCCGCCGGGCACGCGAGGTTTTATGCGCGCCAGCGTTTCACGCTAAACGTGACCCGCGCAAACATGATCTGCCGCGGCTACTCGCCGAGCGTTCGCCTGTTCGAGGCTGCCGCCTGCGGCACCCCGATTATCAGCGATTGGTGGGCCGGTCTCGACGAAGTCCTTTGCCCGGACCGCGAAATCTTGATCGCCCACACCGCCGACGACGTGCTGCGATATCTGCGCGATTTGACCGAAACGCAGCGCCTGGAGCTGGCGCACCGCGCGCGCGAACGGGTTCTTGCCTGCCACACCGCCGAGCATCGCGCGGCAACGCTCGAATCGTATGTTGCCGAGGCTCGGCAACGAAAGGATCGCCGCGGCCGGTCAGCGCGCGGCCAAAAGCTGAGTCGGTTAGAGCCAATGACCGCGGAGACGCCGCGATGAAGCTGGTTATCTTTGGCCTCTCGGTCAGCTCATCCTGGGGGAATGGTCACGCGGTGCTATGGCGGGCGCTGATCCGCAGCCTCGCGGCCCAAGGTCACGGGGTCACGTTCTTCGAGCGCGACGTGCCGTACTACGCGGAAAACCGCGATCTCACCGAGCTCGAGGACGCTTCGCTGGTTTTATACGGCGACTGGGCCGAGATCGCCTCCTGTGCCCGGCGGCAACTTGCTGATGCCGACGCCGCGATCGTCACCTCTTATTGCCCCGACGCGCTGGCCGCTACCGAACTTGTTTTAGATAGCCGGTCCGTGCGCGTCTTTTATGATCTCGACAGCCCGGTCACTTTGGCGCGGCTCAGCGCCGGCGAACAGGTGGGCTATATCGGCGGCGACGGCCTTACCGGGTTCGATCTGGTGTTGAGCTATGCCGGGGGCATGGCGCTGACGGCCTTGCGCGAGCGCCTCGGCGCGGCGCGGGTCGCGCCGCTTTATGGCTCGGTCGATCCGGACTGCTATCGCCCGGCGCTGCAACCGGAAGGGCCGCAGGCGGCGCTGTCATATCTCGGGACCTATGCCGAAGATCGGCAATCGCAGCTGCGCCGGCTTTTTCTCGAGCCCGCGAAACGCCTGCCAGATCAGCGGTTTGTGATTGGAGGCGCCCTCTATCCTCCCGATTTCCCGTGGCGCACGAATATCTTTTTCGAGCGTCACGTCTATCCGCCGCAGCATCCGCGGTTTTACGCGGCGGCGCGTTCGACGTTGAACATTACGCGAGCGGCGATGGCGGCCTGTGGCTGGTGCCCTTCCGGGCGGCTGTTTGAGGCGGCAGCGTGCGCCACCCCGATCCTTAGCGACTGGTGGGAAGGCCTCGACGAGTTTTTTATTCCCGGTCAGGAAATTCTCGTCGTCGACTCCGCCGAGGACGTACTGAACGCCCTCGAATTGAGCGATCGCGAGTTGTCGATATTCGGAGATGCCGCGCGCGAACGCGCATTGGCCCACCATACTGCGGACTGCCGGGCAACGGAACTGGCGCGGCTCCTGTCCTCGGTCCGCGACCGGGTATTGGCTGATCGGTGTCAGGAGGCTTGAGCGATGTGGGGGATCATCCCGGCCGCTGGGAACGGGACACGCATTCAGCCGCTCGCCTTTTCCAAGGAATTGCTGCCCGTGGGCAGCCGGTTTGACGGTGATACCGAGCGGCCGCGCGCCGTCAGCGAATATTTGGTGGAGCGGATGCTCTGTGCTGGCGCCGACCGTATCTGCTTTGTGATCTCGCCGTGGAAGTCCGACATTCTGCAATACTTTGGCGCGCGCGTTGACGGTGCGGCGATCGCCTATGTCGTCCAGCCGGAGGCGCTCGGTCTGTGCGACGCGATCTTTCGCGCATTGCCGCTGATCCGGCCGGACGAGTCCGTGTTCGTCGGGTTACCTGATACCATTTGGCTGCCGGAGGACGCTCTAGCTGCGTTACCAGACGATAAACTGGCCTTTTTGACTTTTCCGGTCGCGCGGCCGGAATTCTTTGATGCGGTCGCAACCGACCAGGACGGTCGGGTTCGGGAAATTCAAGTCAAGTCACCGGGCGCGTCGACGCGGTGGATTTGGGGCGCGTTCCGGCTTCCCGGTGCGGTTTTACACGCGCTATATCGGCTTTGGGAAATGCGCGAGCGCCGCGACGAATATATCGGGACCTTGGTCAACGCCTATCTCGCACAAGGCGGCGAAGCAGTCGCAGTGGGCGCCGGCACAGACTATGTCGACGTCGGCACATTGGGCGGCTATCGTCAAGCAATGCGGCTGCTGACCAGTAAGCGGGCGCACGCCGGAACAATCCTCGATGTCGGGAATGCAATGCGCCGGGAGCGGCGGTTATGACCGAACGCGACCTCGACGAGATCAGGCGTCAGGCGACGGCATTAGGACCGTGGTTCCACAATATCGATTTGGGCGGAGTCGCGACGGCGCCCGAGCATTTCCTCGGCGACTATCCGGCGGTGAAATGGCGGCGCTTCGCGCACGCGCTGCCGGCTGACCTCAGTGGCCGCACAGTGCTTGATATCGGCTGCAATGGCGGGTTTTACTCGATCGAGATGAAACGGCGCGGCGCGGCACGCGTCGTGGCCATTGATTTCGACGAGGACTATTTGCGCCAGGCACGCTTTGCCGCGCAAATCCTTGGGGTCACCATCGAGTTCAAATGCCTCTCGGTCTATGACGTCGCGGCTTTGGAAGAGCGCTTCGACCTCGTACTGTTCCTCGGCGTGCTCTACCATCTGCGCCATCCATTGCTGGCGCTGGATTTGATCCGCGAGCATGTCGTGCGAGACCTGTTCGTCTGTCAGTCGATGCAGCGCGGTGATCCATCAGTGGAACAACTGGCGGAAGACTACCCGTTTGAAGAGAGAGCGATCTTTGAACGTCCGAGTTTTCCACGCCTTGCCTTTGTCGAGCACTGCTACGCCGGCGACAATACCAACTGGTGGATCCCCAATCGCGCCTGCACTGCGGCGATGCTGCGCAGCGCCGGTTTCGTGATCGCCGGCAACCCCGAGGAGGAGGTGTTTGTCTGCCGCCCGGGACCAGTCAAATCAGACTACGCTGTGTACCCGGCGCGCAAATCGCGGCAGCACAATGGAGCAGCGCATGATCGAAGCCGTGATGCTGTGGAACGAACCCAACAATAAATCGCATTGGGATTTGGAACTCGATCCCGATTGGTCGAAATTTTCGCGCATGATGCGGCTGACCGGGGACGCAATCGCTATTGCGGCGCCGGGCCTGGCTCGAGTACTGGGCGGCATTTCGCCGATCGATCCGGCCTTTATCCGCAACCTCGCCGGGCAAGGGGTTCTCGAACGGCTCGATGTCATAGCAGTGCACGGCTTTCCGCTCGATTGGAATTTGTGGCCGATCGATGACTGGCCGACCAAGCTAAGCGAAATCGCCGAAGTTACCGACCTGCCGATTTGGGTTTCCGAATGTGGCGCGTCGAGCTTTGGCGCCGAAGAGGTACAGGAATTCGGATTGCGCCGAACTGCGGAGTTGCTGATCGGTCGCGCGCCGCGCATCCATTGGTACAGCCTGTTTGACCTGCCTCAGGCATGGCCGGCGACAACCCGCCACAAAGAAGCGGAGGGCTCGTCCTACTACCGCCATTTCTACATGGGGCTGTTGCGCGAGGACGGCACGCCAAAGCGCGCCGCTGCACATTTCGCCGATTTCGCGCCGGAGCTCGGCATCTGCCAATGGCTTCATTTTGAAGATCACCGACTTGACCTGGCGGTGGATTGGCTTAAGCGGCTCGGTGTTCGTTACCTGCGCACCGGGCTCAGCTGGGCCGATAGCTTGCGTCCGAATGCCGAAGCTTGGTTTGACCGCCAGATGCGCGCTCTGGAGCCGTTCGACGTCACCTTGACATTCTGCTTTACGCCGGAGGAGCGCGGGCTCGCTCCGCATCATACCAGCCCGCCGCAGGTGGACGAGGAATTCGCGGAATTCTGCGTGCGGATGGTCCGGCGTTACTATCAGGCGGGCGCCGGTTACGGGCCAAACCCGGCTGTGATGACGGCGGCGCCGCGTTGATCGCGGTCAGGCCGGGTGCGCGGGCCGAACAGGCTCGCGAGCTAATGACGCAATTGGCCAGTAGCGGACCGATCGTCTCTCGGCTGATGATCGTCGTCGCCCACCCCGACGACGAGACCCTCGCTCTCGGCGGGCAAATTTCGCGGCTGCGCGACGCGTTACTGGTGCACCTGACCGACGGCGCGCCAAGAGACGGCGAGGATGCCCGGCATCACGGCTTCACCGCGCCAGCCGACTATGCTGCGGCAAGGCGAAACGAGCTTGCAGCGGCATTGATTGCGGGCGAGGCCGCCGGGGTGCGGTCGGCGGCACTCGATATCCCCGACAAGGAAACTTATCGCGATCTCGCCGGACTAGCCCGGCAACTCCTCGAATTGCTAGAGCGCGAATGCCCGCTCGCGGTGCTGACCCATGCTTATGAAGGCGGACACCCTGACCATGACGCCGCCGCTTTCGCGGTCTATGCCGCATGCCGATGCCTGGACCCCGGGGATCGACCGGCGATCATCGAGATGCCGTTCTATCACGCCTGCGACGGCCGGATGGTCTGCGGCCGATTTCTGCCGTGTCAAGGCGAAGAACTGATTATCCCGCTTGCCGAAGGCGACCTGCAGCGAAAGCAACGGATGGTCGATTGCTTCACGACCCAACGCGAGATGCTGCTGCAATTCCCGCTCAGTCCCGAGCGCTTGCGGCTGGCGCCGGCATACGATTTCCGCCAGCCGCCGCATCCCGGTCCGCTGCTCTACGAAATGTTTGGCTGGGGCATTAGCGGGACCGAGTGGCGGAACCGGGCGGCTGAGGCGCTCGCCGCGCTGGGCCTAGCCTGACCGATCGATGCCATTGACGGTGCTTAGCATCGGCTATCCCTTCGCAGCGGTCGGCCCCGACGCGGTCGGCGGCGCCGAGCAGGTGCTGTCGGCGCTCGATCATGCGCTGGTCGAGGCCGGTCACAATTCGATCGTGGTCAGCAATTCGGGCTCGCAGGTGGCGGGAACATTGATTCCGATCGGACCCATCCCCGCCGACATCACCGATCAGGAGCGCGCGCGGTCACGCGAACGCCATCGCTGCGCCATCGCACAAGCCTTGGCGGAATTCCCTGTCGATCTCGTCCACAGTCATGCCGTTAATTTCGCCGAGCATCCGCCCGAAACCGACACCCCGGCCTTGGTCACGCTTCATTTGCCGCGCGACTTTTATCCCCCGGGCAGCTTTGATCGGGAGCGTCCGCAGACCTGGTATAACTGCGTTTCGGCAAGCCAGCGGCGCAGCTTTCCGCCAATGGCAGGGATGCTGCCGCAGATTGAAAACGGCGTCCCGGTCGATCGCCTGCAAGCCCATCACGCGCGCCGCAATTTTGCGCTGTGCCTCGGCCGGATTTGCCCTGAAAAGGGGTTTGAGCACGCACTCGACGCCGCGCGCCTCGCCGACCTGGCTTTGCTGATCGGCGGCGAGTTGTTTCCCTATGAGTGGCACCGGCAGTATTTTGCGACCGAGATCAAACCGCGTCTGGGCCGCAAAGCGCGCTTTCTCGGCCCGGTTGGCTGGGCGCGTAAGCGCCGCTTGCTGAATGCGGCATGTTGCTTATTGGCGCCGAGCCTGGCGCCGGAAACAAGCTCATTGGTCGCAATGGAAGCCATCGCCTGCGGGACCCCGGTTGTCGCGTTTCCCGCCGGGGCGCTCGCCGAGATAGTCGAACCGGGGGTGACTGGTTTTCTGGTTGAAGATACCGCTCAGATGGGGGAAGCAATCCGGATAGTTGAGAGCATCGACCGCGAGCACTGCCGCGATGTTGCGCGCCGGCGCTTTTCGCTCGACCGAATGATTTCGAGCTATTTCGCGCTGTACCGCCGCCTCGCTTCCACCGGGCAACCGGTTTGATCGAGATCGCGACAATCACCAACGAGGCAGGGCTCGCCCGACTGCGTCCCGAATGGGAAGAGCTGTGGCGGCGAGACCCGGCTGCGACGCCGTTCCAGTCGCCGGCTTGGCTTCTTGCATGGTGGCGATTTTTCGGTACGCCGGAGCCGCGTATCCTGACCGCGCGCGCCGCTGACCAACTTGTCGGGCTGCTGCCGCTGTACCTGCTGAGAGAGAATGGCTGCTGCAAGCTATTGTCGATTGGCATCGGGCTATCGGACTACATCGAGGCATTGCGTAGCCCGAATATTCCTGAAATCGGCCAAATGTTCATGGCTGCGATCGCTGCAATGCCCGAATGGGACGAGTGCTGGCTGCCCGATTTGACGCCGGAAGGCGCGCTTGCCCGCGCTGTCGCGGATTGCGGTTTGGCTGATCTCGCCACGCCGGCCCCGCCCTGCCCGGTCCTAGCGTTGCCCTCCGACCCCTCGAAGCTCCACGAGAGCGTCCCGCGCAAGACACTGCGCGATCTGCGGCAGGCGCGAACGCGCGCCGCAACTGCAGGCGCGGTCGTGATCGAGGTGATTTCGGAGGAAACGCTCGACGCCGCAATGGATGAGTTATTCCAGCTGCACCAACAGCGCTGGCGTAGTCGCGGCGAGTGCGGGGTTTGCAATGATCCTCGGGTGCAGGACTTTCACCGCGCTGCGGCGAGCGCTCTGCTTGGCGCCGGAATGCTGCGCATCTATAGGCTGTCGCTCAATGACGCGGTGCTTGCGGTCTATTACGGCTTTGCCGCTAAGGGTCGGAGCTATGCCTATCTCGGCGGCTTCGATCCGCTGCAGCCGCGCCTCAGCCCGGGCATGCAGGTCATCGCCTATGCCATCGAACAGGCGATAGCCGAGGGCGTGACGAGTTTTGACTTCTTGCGCGGCGAGGAGAGCTACAAATACGCTTGGGGTGCCGTCGACCGACCGAAGATGTCTCGATCTCTGAGCCGTCAATGCTGAATTTACTAACCGAAGCCGAAACGGCGGCCTGTCCGCCGGCAGCCCATGCGATACTGGCCCAATATCTCGCGGGCGAACTTTCCGCCGAAATCGCGCTGATGCATCTGCTATTGGCGGCGGGTGCTCTGGAGGCACTGCGAGAATGCCTCGAACGGCTGCGGGCCACTGGGCGGGCTCCACTCGTGGGGCTGGCGCAGCTCGCCATCGAGCACCGCGATGGTCTGCAGAGTGCGGCCCGCCTGGTCGAAGCCGGACTGTCTGAGGCCCGCGGCGATGATCGCCTTGCCGCCATCAGGGAACAATACGATCGCGCTGTAGTCACCGCGCCGGAGGCGGCGGTAGCGCTTTATTCGCTCGGCGACCCGGCGATCCTCGACCGCGCCACGGCGGAACTCGCGGCATTACTCGAGGGTTGGGGATTGCTCGGGGCGGATCGGGAGGCGCTCGATATCGGCTGCGGTATCGGCCGCATGGAACGCGCGCTGGCGTCCCGCTTGCGGCACATAACCGGGATCGATCTGTCATCGGCCATGGTCGCCGAGGCGAAGCGCCGCTGCGCCGGGATTGCCAATGTAACCTTTGACATTACTAGCGGCCGCGGCCTCTCACAATTTGCCCATTGCTATTTTGATCTGGTCCTGGCGATCGACAGTCTCCCTTGCATGGTCGCAGCATCGCCTGAGATTGCCCGCCAGCACATCCATGACGCCGCACGCCTATTACGGCCGGGCGGAAGCTTCGCAATATTCAACTACTCGTATCGCGGCGATATTGCCGCCGACCGCGCCGATGTCGCTAGCTACGCTAAAGCCGCGGGCCTCGTCGTGCTGCGTAACGGAACACGGGACCTGGCACTCTGGGACGGCACGAGTTTTCTACTGAAAGCGGTGTTATAGATCAGCCGCGGATAAAGGCTTCGGTCCGGGCGCGCGCCTCGTAATCGGTACATTGCTCGGGCGGACTCTTCATAAAATAGCTGGCGGGTCCTAATAAGGCGCCGCCGATACCGCGGTCGAGTGCGAGCTTGGCGCAGCGGATTGCATCGATGACAACCCCGGCCGAGTTCGGCGAGTCCCAGACCTCGAGCTTGAGTTCACAATTGAGCGGCAGATTGCCAAAGGTCGTGCCCTCAATGCGGATGTAGCACCATTTCCGGTCGCTCAGCCACGGGACGTAATCACTGGGGCCGACATGAGCGTCCTCGTCGGATAATTTATCGTCGAGTTGGCTGACAACGGAGTCGGTCTTGGACCGTTTTTTCGACTGCAGGCGGTCGCGCTCTAGCATGTTTTGAAAATCGCTGTTGCCGCCAAAATTGAGCTGATACGTGCGGTCGACGCGAACCCCGCGCTCGCGGAACAAATTGGCGAGCACGCGATGGACGATAGTGGCGCCGACCTGGCTCTTGATATCGTCGCCGATCAGCGGCACCCCCCGCTCCTCGAACCGCTGACGCCATCGCGGATCCTTGGCAATAAATACCGGGATGCAGTTGACGTAGCCGCAACCGGCGCGCAACGCCTGCTCGGCATACCAGCGCGCCGCCACTTCCGAACCCACCGGGAGATATGAGACGACGATCTCCGCACCTGTTCGGCGCAATGTGCCGGCGACATCGTCGACCGGCTCCGGCAACTCGATCACGACATCGCGCAGATATTGCCCGATCCCGTCATGCGTCGGGCCGCGCCGGACTTCTATCCCCGTTGCGCAGACTTTTGCGAAGCGTTCGGTGTTGTTTGGCGGCGCCGCGATCGCCTCGGACAAATCCCGGCCGACTTTGCCCTGTGCCACGTCAAAGGCCGCGACGAATTCGATATCGCCGACATGGTAGCCCCCGAGATCGAGGTGCATGATCCCGGGGATCGGCTGCTCACCGACGGCATCGCGGTAAAATTCGACGCCCTGCACCAGCGAGGAGGCGCAATTCCCGACCCCGATCAGCGCAACCCTGATTTTCGCCAAAAACTGCCTCCGCGACACTCCCGGTCAACCCGATGGAAACACCGAGAAAGCCGGAAAGTTCAGTATCGCCGCGGCTCTTCGCGCAAAAGACTTCCGACTGACAACCTCTTGACGTCTCGACAGGTATCTTTTCCGAAGCAATCGCGCATCGGCGAACGGAATTGGGGCAGGCTCATCCATGGATTGGCATCGCTTATTATGTACTGATCGCTTGCGGGATCCAAACGCCCGGGAGGAACGCGGTCGAAGTCCGTTTCAGCGAGACCTTGATCGCATCACGTTTTCGGCGGCATTTCGTCGTTTGGCGCACAAAACTCAAGTGCACCCGATCTCGCCTAATGATCACGTACATACGCGTCTAACTCATAGTGTTGAAGTAGCGTGTGTGGGGAGATCGTTGGGCACTATGGTTGGTCATGAAATTGCGAAAAAATGGGATTCTAACATCTTGCCGGATCACGTCGGCTATGCAGTCCAAGCCGCGTGCCTAGCGCACGATATCGGAAATCCGCCATTCGGCAATAGTGGCGAGGACGCGATCCGAGCCTGGTTTGACAGGAACTTTGGGAAAAAGATGACGACGACTCAACTTATTGGTGGGGAACGCCCCGAAGATTTCCGAAATTTTGACGGAAATGCACAAGGATTCCGAATATTTACACAATTGGAGGACAGCAAGTGGGAGGGCGGTCTTCGCCTAACATACGGTGTTTTGGGAGCCTTAGCAAAATATCCAATTGCATCTAATGTTGCCCCGAGAGACAAATATATCGGACAGCATAAATTCGGGTTTTTTCAATCTGAAGAGTTATATTTTTTCGAAATCGCGGATAAGATTGGGCTGATCCAACGTAACGCGGGAATACCTTATTGGTGTCGACATCCGCTCGCGTTCCTTGTCGAAGCAGCTGATGATATATGCTACGCCATAATTGATATCGAGGATGGATTCGAGCTCGGTTATCTCACATTCCAGGAGGCGAAGGAGGTGCTTCGGCCAATAGCACCGAACGCGCTACTTACCTCGTCCATGGCACCCAGCGAGAAGATTGGAAAATTGAGAGCAGTCGCTATAGGGAATTTAATCGAAGAGTGTGTCAACGTATTCGTCGATAACGAGGATGAACTTCTAAACGGTTCATTTCAATCGAGTCTTGTCAAGTCAATGAGATACGAGCGCGAATTCAATGACGCAAAGGAAATAGGTCGGCGAAAGGTTTATAACGCCGAAAGGACAATTAAGCCCAACTTCCGTAGTTTGGAGTAAATCGGCCGCTGGAAGTCGCGGAAACGCTAGGGATACAACCGAGCGCGCCAAGTAGTGGTGCTAAATCGCTCGGAATATTTCAATAGAGATTGAGGATTCTACTTGCAGGCATGCAGAGAATCGTGGTGCTGGTGCGGCAGCAGGGTGCCGCACCATGTTCGTCCGCGTCAAGAAGATCGGAGCCTACGAATACCTCTACCTCGTCGAGAACGCCCGCGAGGGCGGCCGCCATGTACAGCGCGTTATCAAGGCGCTCGGCCGGCGCGCTGAGGTCGAGGTCTCGGGTCTGATCGATGGGCTGATCGCCTCGGCGGCGCGCCATTCGCGCCGCTCGATCGTGTTGTCGAGCTTCTATCGCGGCGAATTGTCGGAGCTGCATCGCCTCAGCATTGGACCCGACTTGGTGTTCGGCCGGCTATGGGCGGAAACGGGGTGCCGCGATGTGCTGAAGAGCCTTGTCGCCAACCGGCGCTTTTCCTTCGATGTCGAGCGCGCGGTCTACCTCACCGTGCTGCACCGGCTGATGATCTCGGGCTCCGACCGCCATGCCAATGACTGGTGCAGCCGGGTGCGCGTGCCTGGCGCCGAAGGGTTCGATCTCGACCACGCCTATAAGGCGATGGCCTGGCTTGGCGAGGTCGACGCGGCGGGCCGCAGCACCGCTGAGACGGTCGAGGAGGCGCTCTATCGCCATCGCCAGCCGCTCTTCGGCGCCGTCTCGATCGCGTTTTTCGACACCACGACATTGTGGTTCGAAGGTGCCGGCGGTGAGAGCCTGGGCCAGCACGGCCATTCCAAAGACTACCGCGGGCATTTGAAACAGGTCGTGCTCGGCATCGTGCTCGATGATGCCGACCGGCCGATCGCTTCGTTTCTGATGCCCGGCAATACCGCCGACGTGACGCTGTTGTTGCCGGTGGTCAAGCGGCTGCGTGAGCGCTTCGGGATCGCGCAGGCCTGCATCGTCGCCGATCGCGGCATGATCAGCGCCGACACCATCGTGGCCCTCGAAGCCGAGAAGATCGAGTACATCCTCGGCGTGCGCGAGCGCACCAGCCGCGAGGTGCGCGCCGAGATCATCGAGGATGACGGCCTCGCCGTGCCGCTCCTCATCCCGCGCCAAAAAGGCGAGACCGAACTGGCGATCCGGGAAACGACGATCGCTGGCCGGCGCTATGTCATCTGCCGCAACGAGGAGGAAGCCAAAAAGGACGCCGCGGCGCGCGCCGAGCTTGTCGCCGGGCTCGAGCGCAAGCTCGCCCAGGGTGACAAGGCGCTGGTCGCCAACAAGGGCTTCCGCCGTTTTCTGAAGACGCCCCAAGGCGACGGCTTTGTCATCGACCGCGCCAAGGTCGAGGCTGATGCCCGCTTCGACGGCCTCTTCGTGCTGCGCACCAACACCAAGATCGCCGCTCTTCAGGTCGTTCTGCGATACCGCAATCTGCTGGCCGTGGAAGACGCCTTCAAAACCGCAAAGGCGCTACTCGCCACCCGCCCAATCTTTCACAAGACCGACGCCGGCATCCGCGGCCACGTCTTCTGCACCTTTCTCGCTCTGGTCCTGCGCAAGGAGCTCTTCGACCGTCTCGCGGCCCGCCATAGCCGGCTCGAATGGCAGCGCATCGTCGACGATCTTGCCGACCTCAGTGAGATCGAGATCGAACAGGATGGCCGTCGGGCGCTGCTACGCACCGCTCCGGGGCCGACCATCGACCCAATTTGCCGCGCCCTCGGCCTCACTCTGCCGCCGGTCTTCCAGGAGGTGCCGCCCGCCGCTTGACCCCCAATAAACTGTGGTGCCTAAAACCGTAAATGGCTCGCAAGCCATTGATGATCAACGTCGTTCAAATCGAAACTGCGGAACTTGGGTTAAGCTTGAGATTGCCGGCAGCGAAGCCATTTCAGGGCTTCTTGATATTTTCTTGGATGCCGTTGTGGCCCTACGTGAAGTAAACTACGATAATCAAAAATTAAAAGGCAGGCCTCAAAAGCTTTCACAGTTGATGGGGAGATCTTTTAGGCCTGTGACCAGTGAATACGATGCACTGTTCTGCGTTATCGATTTTATATCCGGAATGACTGACCGGTACGCTCTGGAGCTTTATAGGGCCCTCACCGGCATCTCCGCGTAACTCAGTGATGAGACACCGGATTTTTCGGGTCAATGTCGCGCGAAGAACCTCGCTCACGCGATGACCTTTGCACCGCGCAGGTCGTCCAGGGTGGCGCGATCGTAGCCGAGGATGCCGGCGAGGAGTTCGTCGGTGTGCTGGCCGGGCGTCGGCACTGGGCCGAGACGCCCGGGGGTCTTTGACATCTTGATTGTGGCACCCGGCAGGTACATTTCGCCGGCGACCGGGTCTTCCATCTTGACCAGCATCTCGCGCTCCCAGAGGTGCGGGTCTTCGGCGACCTGCGGGATGGTCTTGACCGGCGCCACCGGGATATCGACTTCAACCAAGGCCGAGACGATCTCGTCGACGGTGTGCGCCAAACACCACGCTTCGACCTTTTTGCGCGGGCTATCGTCGAGGCTCATGCGCCCGGTAAAGGCGCCGGTGTTGGCGACCGCACCGCTATCGCCGGTCGCGATCTGCAACAGCTTTGAGCCCATCACCTTTCCCGAGGCCGAGATCACGACATAGCCGTCCTTGGCCTGATAGGGCGGGCGACCGCCCTCGCCGCCTTCCTCGCCGGTCGCGAGATAATAGGAGGTCGGGATTTCGACCATGGTGAGTGCTGAATCCATCAGGCAGACATCGACCACCTGGCCCTCGCCGGTGCGGTCGCGATGATGCAGGGCGGCGAGCATGCCGATCGTCGCGTGCAATGACGTGTAGCGGTCGACAATCGACGAGGCGGTGCCGAGCGGCCGCCCGATCGGCGTTCCGGTCAGGTGCATCAACCCGCTCATAGCCTGCCCGAGCGGGTCAAAAGCCGGCCGGTCGCGGTAGGGGCCGTATTGGCCAAAGCCCGATACCGAGCCAAGAATGATGTCGGGCTTTAGTTCGCGCAGCCGATCATAGCCAAAGCCCATCTTGTCCATGACGCCGGGACGGAAATTCTGCAGCACAATGTCGGCGGTCTTGACCAATTCGGCGAAAATCTCCTTGCCGCGCTGATGACGCAGATCGAGGCACAGGCTTTTTTTGCCGCGGTTATAGACCGAGAAATAGACGCTCTGGCCACGCACCAATGGCGGTGACTGCCGGGTCTCCTCGCCGCCCAATTTTTCGATCTTGATGACCTCGGCTCCGAGATCGGAGAGGATCATGCCGCCGCGCGGCCCCGCCTGGTAGCGCGCCAGTTCGAGCACCCTGATGCCATCAAGAGCCCCGCCCATTTCCCTCTCCTCTGTATCCGTCCGCCGCTGAGGTCGAGCTAACACCCGGTCTCAAGCCGTGTCAAACGACCTACCGCGGGCCCGGCCGGCCTAAAGGGATGTCGCCAATCAGGTTTCTCGCGCGGCTTTCACGTGCGATACGTTTCGGCCAGCAACAAGAGTTCGCCAAATGCGAGGGCCGGTGAGCGGGCGAGCGGCCAGACCGCATCGGTGCCCGGCGAAGATTTCCTTGCGGATGATTGCGTGGATGCCCCAATTGCCGTCGACGACTTGGGTCACGCCAAAATCGACCGCGACCGAACCGTGGTTCGGCTGTAGAATGTGCTTCGATGCAAGTCGAGGCCGCGGCGGGCCGGGTGTGCGGGAAGGCTGCGGCCTAGACCGCCGAGCACGGCTGCTGGAGGTCGCCGCCATCGCCCGCGACGAGAGCACACCGCCGCCCGACACCTATGACGCCTGCACGCGTGAGTGGATAACGTCAGATGACGCTTTCGCGCGGATTCTGGCCGTTCGCGGGACCGCTAACGAAAGGTGGCGTTCGACCCGAAACGGAAGCTCTACCGTTAATGTGTGCCCTACCTACCGCAGCAGCACGTCAGATTGGTGGCGGGTACTGTCGTTTATTCGGAGATCGAGAATGCTACTTGATGAGCATTCCGAGTGGCGTGAGCGGCCCGATGGGCATCAGGTCGAAGGTCAGAAGGTTCGCCTGGCCTAGGGGCAATGCTTTGAGCAACGCGTTGGCTTCCTCGACCGAATCGACGTTCATCAGAAAAATGACGCCCGCATTGTTATCGCGAAGCCAGAACTGCTCCATCTTCCCGTCGACATAGAGTTTCAGGGTAGCTGGGACTTCTTTCGGCAGATACATTTGCCGCTGCTCAGGCGTGAGGGGCTTCAGGGTTCCAATTGCCATCACTTTCATTGCTGTATCACTCCAATACGTAATGCATTCGTCGGTTTCGACGATGGTGACGTTCGCCCCCTAGACCTGTCAGTCTTTCGGCGTGTTGTTCATTCCTGACATTACGCCATGTTGGTAGCCATCCATGGCGCCCTGAAAGTGCTGGATCATAATCGCCACGCCGAGAGTGGACTTACCCGGATTGTGACGCCTCACGACAGCATGAGCTTGGCCACTTGCTCCGGTTCATCGAGTTGCAGCCAATGGCCGGCCTTCACCATGTGAAGCGAGCAATGCTTCAGGTGAGACCGGAGCTCCTCGGCCATGCCGACCGTGAGATAAGGATCGGCCTCGCCCCAGATCAGCTTGAATGGAACATCAAGCGCTTCCAGCTCGGGCAGGCGCTTGGCATTGCGAGCGAGTTCTTCGAAGAATTGCGCCGTCATCTGCACGAAAGCCGGGCCGGAACTGGGCTGTTGGATAAAATTATTGGCGATCAGAGGACCGAGGAACGCCTCGTAATGCGCCTTCTGTTTGTCCGTAAGAGCATCCTGGAATTGCTGCTTTTGCCAATTGAGCAACCAACCGAATTGCTCGGGACTTCGCGCAACAGCGCCTGAGAGCGCGTTGAGGCTCTTGGTCGCAAACAGCTCGATCATTTCCGGCCACTGGATGACGGACGCCTCGGCGTAGGCGGAATTGAGTATGCACACGGTGTCTGTGCGGTCGGGGTGTTCGATCGCGAAATTGATTGCCGCTGGCCCAGAGGCGTCGTGCGCGACGGGGACGATCTTGCCAAGATCCAGCGCCTCCACCACCGCTTCAAGGTCACCGAGTTGCTGCTTGAAACTGTAGGTGGCGCCGGCAGGCTTGTCGGAAGCACCAAAGCCCAAAAAGTCGAACGCAACGACCCGCCGCCCAGACATTGCCAGGTAAGGGATCAAATCGTCCCAGATGCGTAGATTATCGGGAAAGCCGTGCATCAGCACAAAGCCAGGGCCGTCGCCCTTGTAGTCGCGTGCGTAGACGTGTCCCTGGTCCCGCGGAACATGGTGCTCAGCGAAGGACGGTTCGCTGTCGATGTGGTAATCGCTTCGCGATTTTGCTGAGGCTTGGCTCATGTCGTGGCCTCCTGATGTAAGATGTATATGCAACACTACTTAAATGCTTATGCCGGCGGTTGGGAGTTCATGACGCCATCGGCGATGTCCGCAATGGCGATCGCACCGTGCTCGCCGAGCAGCGCCTTGGCCCGCGCCTGCGCCACCCGCCATGCGGGTGCCCCTTTACATATGAGGTCCCTGCCTGCTTTCGTCAGGACAATCGGCCGGCCTCGGCCGCCGCCTTTGTCTTGAACTTCCTCGGCCCATCCTTCGGCAAGGATTAGCTTGAGATTTCGCGTCAGGGTCGATCGATCCTGGTGGTGATAGCGGCCGATTTCGGCGCGGGTTGCCGGCTCTATCTCCGAAATGATAACAAGCAATGCGAACTGAGACGAAATAATCCCAAGCGGCCGAAGCTCTTCGTCGTAAATGGCTGTAATAACCCTTGAAATCAAGCGCGCGCGCATAAGCATGCAGGTCCTGCCTATTTCGGTGATTACATCCTCGCGCTCAACGGGGCTTTTGTTCTTTTTCATGATCGTCGGTATACGGCATATGCTGCATATTCAACATGAATTCAAGAGATCATTTTGCAGTCGCGACGCTGGTTGCGGCGCGCAGCCGGGTTCGCAACCGAGTTGCGGTTTTGAGGGTGGAGGGTCATTACCCGTCGTAGCTGTCGCTGGACCGCCCGCCCCACTGCGGGTCGTATGCAGGCGATGCAAACTGGGCCACAGCAAAGCAAAACCGTTGCGGGGGGCGCGGTTTGGGATTAACCCGATTTGATTGAGGTGCGGGGGCGGCAAATCTCGGATGGCGGGTAGTCTGGTTCAGGGGGCGGTCTTTACCGTCATGGTGGTGCGCGCGGGGATGTTGCGCGACCCCGCCTTTGAGGCGGAATTAGCCGAGCAGATCCGCCGCAGCCCACGCTTTTTTCTAAACGCGCCCGTCGTGCTCGACCTCAGGAACGAAGCCGAATTTGCAAATGCCGAGCAGTTCGCTGCGGCCAGGAATACCTTGCGCCGTCATACCCTGACCCTGGTCGGGGTGCAGAACGCGCTTCCGGCGCAAGTCGAGGCCGCGGCCGCGGCCGGGCTCGCAAGCTTCGCCCCCAATTCGACCGGTCCGCGCCGGCCGCGCGCGTCCGAACCGGCCACAGCGCCGAGCCCGCCGCCCCAGAGCTCCCCCCAGCCCAGCATGCCACGGCCCAGCATGCCACAGCCCAGCATGCCACAACCCAGCGCGCCCCAATCCGGCCCAGCCCAACCGAGCCTACCCTTGTCCAACCCGCCGCCGACCCCTTCGTCTTCGATCGAGCGTGGGGCTGATCCAAGGACCCGGCTGATCAGTCAGCCGGTGCGATCGGGAACGCAGATCTACGCCCGCGGCGCCGATCTGATCGTGACCGCGGCGGTCAGCCCCGGCGCCGAGATAATGGCCGACGGCAACATTCATGTTTACGGAGCATTGCGCGGCCGCGCCCTCGCCGGAGCCGCCGGCGATGCCAAAGCGCGAATCTTTTGCAGCCGCTTCGAAGCCGAACTCGTCAGTATCGCCGGCCACTACCTCGTCAGCGAGCAAATGCCCGCGGAAGAGCGGGGATTACCGGTGCAGATAGCGCTCGTCGATGACCGGTTGACCATTACCCGTAATTGACGATCATCCTGAGGCGCGCGGCACATGCCGAGTGCTGCTCGCCGCGTGGCCGGTATCCATTTGACGCCGGCCGGGGGAAGGGGGAGGTCTTTTGCCAGCTAAAGTTATCGTGCTCACTTCGGGCAAGGGCGGGGTCGGCAAGACGACCAGCGCCGCCGCGGTCGCCTCGGGGTTGGCATTGCGCGGCCACCGCACCGTCGTCATCGATTTCGATGTCGGGCTGCGCAATCTCGATCTCGTCATGGGCTGCGAGCGCCGCGTCGTCTTTGACTTTATCAATGTCATCAACGGCGACGCCAAGCTCAATCAGGCGCTGATCAAAGATAAGCGCAACGACAACCTCTATGTTTTTCCGACCTCGCAAACCCGCGACAAGGAAGCGCTCAAGCGAGAGGGAGTCGAGCGCGTGCTCGACGAGCTAAGAGAAAGCTTCGACTACATCATTTGCGACAGCCCGGCGGGGATCGAGCATGGCGCGATCACCGCGCTGTACTTTGCCGACACCGCGATCATCGTGACCAACCCCGAGGTCTCCTCGGTGCGCGACAGCGACCGGATCATCGGCATCCTCTCTTCGAAATCGCGGCGCGCCGAAAAAAACATGGAACCGGTCGAGGTCCATTTGTTGCTGACGCGCTATTCGCCCGAGCGAGTGGAAAAAGGCGAGATGCTGGCGATCGAGGATGTCAAAGAGATCCTGTCGATCCCGCTGCTTGGCGTCGTCCCCGAATCCGAATCGGTGTTGAAAGCCTCGAATACCGGCACCCCGGTCGTGTTCGACGAGGGCAGCCCGGCGGGTCAGGCCTATCTCGACGCTGTCGCCCGCCTGCTCGGCGAAGATCGTGAATTGCGCTTTTTGCGACCCGAGCGGCGCAACTTTTTCCGCAGCCTGTTCGGACGCGCATGATGCGGCTTCTCGATTTACTGTTTCCGGAGCGCCGAAACACCGCCGCGATCGCCCGCGATCGCTTGAAAATTGTGCTCGCCCATGAGCGCGCGAGCAGCAGGGCGCCCGATTTCCTGCCGGATTTGCAAAAAGAGCTGCTCGACGTCGTCGGCCGTTACATCGACATTCGCGACGACATGCTGCGGGTCAATGTCGCCCGGTCGGGCGAAACTTCGCTGTTGGAGATCAATGTCGAGCTCGACGGCGCCACCATCAAACCGGTCAAAAATGGCGCCGCCAAGCCAAAGCCGGCGCCCGCCCCGATCGTCGTGCCAAAGCCGGACCCCGGCTCGCACCCGCCCTGGGTCAAGCCGGACTGAGCCTGGCGGATCGAATTCCGCTCTTGCTGACAGCTGAGTGCCGGGTTCCGCCGACATATTCGAATAGGAGAACGAGATGGCGACATACGTGATGATCCACGGCGCGTATCAGGGCGGCTGGATCTGGAAGCCCACGGCAACGCGCCTGCGCGAAGAGGGACACCTCGTTTATACGCCATCGCTCGATGGCTGCGGTGACCGGCGGCATTCTCTGCGCCCGGGGATTTCGGTCGAGACGCATGCGGCCGAGATCGCCGACCTGCTGTTTTACGAGGATTTGAACGATGTCGTGCTGACCGGCACCAGCTCCGGCGGGATGGTGCTGTGCCGGGCTGCCGAACTGGCGCGCGACCGCATCGAGCGGCTGGTGTTCGTCGACGCGCTGGCCTTGATGGATGGCGAGCGGGTCTCCCAGATTGTTAACCGGCCGACGCCGCGGGTCACAAGTGAATTGACGGTTGCGCCGTCGCGTGAAGACGCCGAGAACCGCAGCTTCGCGGGCTTGGCGCCGGCGGTGCGGGCGTTTGCCCTGGCGCGCTACACCCCGCACCCGATCGCGGCGATGGAAGAGCCGGTATCATTGAAGAGCTTTTGGTCGCGGCCGTGGAAAGCGACCGTGATCCGCTGCCGTCAAGCTCCCAACCCGGGCGAGGTGCATCAACGCCGCACCGCCGAAAAGCTCGGCGGCAAATACCTCGAAATCGACACCGGCCATTACCCGATGCTGTCCGACCCCGATGTGCTGACCCCGCTATTAATCGCGGGCTAGCGAAGGGATAGCGCCGTGGACCGGCCCGCGGGTGTTGTAACACAAGCCGTCGCGTGGTGACGTATCTTGTCGGTTTGCGCCGGTTCAATGATAACCACAATCGGGCAACGTCCGGTGAGGAGAGCAGAAGATGGCCCATGAGTTCATACTGACCGAGCGTCACGATGACATCGCGGTGATCACCCTGAACCGGCCCGAAAAGCTCAATGCACTGAGTTTCGGGCTCGTTCGTGAACTCGACGAAGCGCTGACCGAATACGAGTCAGATGACGCGGTCAAAGCGGTTATTTTGACCGGCGCCGGGGAGCGCGCCTTTTCGGCCGGCGCCGATATCCATGAAATGGCCGGGTTGTCGGGCGAGGAACTAGCGCAACGCCAGACCTTCCGCGGCGAGGCGACCTGGCACATCGCAAGCTTTGCCAAGCCGCTGATCGGTGCGATCAACGGGCTGGCTTATGGCGGCGCCGCATTGCTGTCCTCCACGCTCGATCTGCGCATCGGCTGCGAGCGCACCCAATTCCGTTTTCTTGCCGCGAGCTATGGCCGGGTCAATTCGACCTGGTCATTGCCGTTGCTGGTCGGGCTGCCCAAGGCCAAGGAATTGCTCTACACCGGCCGAGTGGTCGGCCACGAGGAGGCCGAGCGCATCGGTTTACTGAACCAGGTGGTTCCGGCGGCGCGGCTAATCGAGACCGCGGTCGAAATCGCTCATATGGTTGCTAAAAATGACTCGCGCATGGTGCAGGGCATCAAGCGCCTGCTGCACGATGGAATCGGGATGGGTTGGCGCGACCGTTATGCGACCGAAGAGGATGCTCGCGGCTCTTGGCTCGCTGCGGGTCACCCGCGCGAAGGTTTCCGGGAGTTTCTCAGCCGCAAACCCGGCTGACGACGGAGAAAGCCCGCAGCGTTTACCGAAGCCCGACCTTTCGGCTCGCGCTCATTCTTAGTCAGAAATTAATCACCATATATAATCCTAGTTTCGCATGATTAACCACTTCACGATATTGCGTAAAGTCTGAAAGATTATTCGGTTTTTAATCATTCTGATCTGCGCAGCCGTTCCACGGGGTATTTTGTTGAGGCACCGTTTGATTGGAGATCACTGGCCAATTCTCACCGATCATCTTCACACATCTAATGCAGTCGCAATCCTTACTTGACAGTGATTCCGCGGCGCTGGCCGGGGCCGCGGCTCCCGGGCCGGCGCCGTCGCGACGTGGAGTCGAACTCACGGTCGTGGTGCCGACCTTTAACGAGCGCGACAACATCGAGCCGCTGCTTGCCCGCCTCGACGCGGCTTTGTGCGGGATCGATTGGGAGGTGGTCTTTGTCGACGATGATTCGCCCGACGGCACCGCCGAGATCGTGCGCGCCCTCGCCGCGGAGAACGCGCGAATCCGCTGTTTACAGCGGATTGGCCGCCGCGGCCTGTCGACCGCGGTCATTGAGGGAATGCTTGCGAGTAGCGCCCCTTATCTGGCGGTGATCGACGCTGATCTGCAGCACGACGAGGCCCTGCTGCCCCGGATGCTTGCTGCGCTCAAGACAGAGAACCTCGATGTGGTGATCGGCAGCCGAAATACCCTCGGTGGCGGGATCGCCGGGTGGGATCGCCGCCGAGCGACGATCAGCGATGTCGCGACGCGCCTCGCGCGGATGGTTGTCGCCGCCCATCTGACCGATCCGATGAGCGGGTTCTTTGTGCTGACCCGGCCGGCTTTCGAACAGGCGGTCAGACGTCTTTCGGGGCAAGGGTTCAAGATATTGCTCGATCTGTTTGCCTCAACCCCGACCGCCTATCGCTTCAAGGAGATCCCCTACGTGTTTGGGCAGCGCCAGCATGGCGAGAGCAAGCTCGACAGCCTTGTAGTCTGGGAATACTTGATGCTGCTGACCGACAAGCTGGTCGGTCGCTATGTCCCCGCCCGCTTTGTTTCGTTTGCCGCGATCGGCGGTTCGGGCGTCGTCGTCCACTTTACGACGCTCTATCTCGGCTTAAAGCTCGTCTCGTTTCCGGCGGCGCAAGCGCTCGCAACCTTTGTTGCGATGACGAGCAACTTTGTCCTGAACAACACGCTGACCTATCGCGACCGGCGTCTTATCGGCCGGCGCTTTATCACCGGGCTGCTGTCATTTTATGCCGTATGCAGTCTCGGCGCAGTCGCAAATGTCGGCATCGCCTCGGCGGCTTTTGCGCAGCACTACACCTGGTGGGCGTCGGGCCTCGCGGGTGCTGCTATTGGCGTCGTGTGGAACTACGCGGTCTCCTCAGTACTGACCTGGAAGCGCCGGTAAGCCCACCGAGCAGCTACTGTGGTCCAGCCCGTAGCTATTGGCGTCACAAGCGGTGAAGTCAGCGGCTGCTGTCCGGGTAATCGGTGACCACAACTTCATCGCTCGCGGTGTCCAGCACCGCGCAGCTCAACTGACGGCCGTTGGCGTTGTCGCGCGCGTCGCCTGCCGAGCCCGGGTTGATCACCAGCACGGGACCGACTCGGCGCACGAGCTGATGATGCGTGTGGCCGTAGAACACATAATCGGCCCCGGCCTCGGCGAACCGCTCCAATTCCGAACTGTGGGGAAACACATAGGCGCCGCGCGGCTCCCACGGCGTCGAGTGCACAAGCAATAGTTTTTTGCCGCCGGCCTCAAGCTCTAGCCGATGCGGGCGCTCGGCAAGCCACCCGAGCAGAGAGCGGTCGATCCACCCCGCCATACGGGCGCGGGCGCCGTGCGGCCCGAGAAAGCCTTCTTCGTGATTGCCGAGAATTACATGCGCGCCACGATCGCGGAGTATTTGAACAACTTCGTTTGAGAAACGGTACTCGTATATGCTGTCGCCGAGGCAGATCAGTTCGTCGCAATCCGCCATGATGTCGAGCGCGCGCAGCAGACCATGCTGGTTGCAGTGCACATCGGAAACGATGCCGATCTTCACAGGGCGGATCCCGCCTTATTCTGACCGGCGAGCGCGCAGGCGGTCGTCCCCACCCTAACTCTCCCCTGTGTGTGGCAGAGGAGGGGGGAGGGGGCTTCGGCAACGCAGCAGGTTCATCGGCTTTAGGGTCATCACCACATCGCCATTTTGGTTGAGCACCTCGATAAAGCTGCGCAGCATGCCGCGATCAGGCTTGCTGCGCGAGCGTGTCGCCTCGAGCACCGTAACCCGCAGATGCAGCACATCGCCGGGCCGCACCGGGCGGGTCCAGCGCAATTCGTCGATGCCGGGCGAGGCGAGGCTTGCATGTCCCGGCAGGAAATGCTCGACAAACATTCGCATCATCAGCGCCGCGGTGTGCCAGCCGCTGGCGATCAGCCCCTCAAACGGGCCGATAGTTGCCACCTGCGCGTCGACATGCATCGGCTGCGGATCGAACCGGCGGGCAAAATCCAAAATTTCCGCCTCGGTGACTTTCATCTGGCCAAATTCATAGACTGATCCGGGGACAAAGTCCTCGAACCAGCGCTCGTTGATCGGCACGGCAAACTCGGATCGGCTCAAATACGCCTCCATGGTTCACGCCCCGGACTGCCATCCGGGGTTGACCCGGGTATCCGCGATTGGATTACATCAACCTCGTGGCGCTTGGTACGCGAGCGGGCAGGGTTGGGAAAGCGTTGAGGAGCCTCTGCAATAGCTATCGACCAGTGATCGTCACATATCGTCACATAGTGTGCGGCACGGTGACGTTAAGCGTCAGCAACGCTCGCCAGTCTCATCAACGACGCGTGCAGATTTAGACCCATCTGGAACCGCCGGATAAAGAACGAAACCGCTCTGAGTGCTCGGATCGCGGCGGCACGCTCGTTGTTCGACCGGAGAAAGATGGTAAGCGAAGCCTGACCCCCACCTTGCGCCGGATGATGGTGATGGGGTGAACCTGCCTGTTCTGATCGAGGCAGGGGGATGGTGTGCCAAGTAATTTGCCAATTGATGGGCACAGTTTCCGTCGCGTGGAGGTGTTGACGGGCACACCGCGCCGGCGCCGCTGGACCGATGAGGAAAAGGTGGCGATCGTCGCGGAGAGCCAAGCGCCGGGCGCGCAAGCGAGCGAGATCGCGTTGCGCTACGGGCTGCATCGCAACCAACTTTATGGCTGGCGGCGGGAGTTCGGATCGGCGGCGGATGCCAATGCGATGGCCGAGGCCGGCACGCGAGGACTCGACTTCGTCCCGGTGGTGGCGGATGGCGGTTCTGGTGCGGCGGCGATCGAGATCGAGATCGGCAGCGCGGTCGTGCGTGTCAGGGCGGGTGCCGAGCTGGCCTTGCTCGGCAAAGTGCTGCGCCTGTTGAAGGCAATGAAGTGATCCCCGCTCTCTCCGGCGCGCCGCCATCGGGAGTGCGGGTGCTGATCGCAACCCGGCCGGTGGACTTCCGCCGGGGCGCCGATGGCTTGGCGGCGACGGTGCAATCGGTGCTGCGGCAGGACCCGTTCAATGGGACGGTCTTCGTGTTTCGCTCGAAACGGGCCCAGCAATCGACATTCTGCATACGGTTTTCAATTCGCGACAATCGCCTACCGTTGGCATCCGTTATATGGGCGGACCTTCCGGGTGTCGCCGTTTCGGCGCGGCAAGGAGTTGACGTGCATCTATACGGATGAACGGCCTGACCTCTGCCGCGAGCTGCCGAATTGGATGTTTGATCAAGGCTATTGCGCCGGCATGACGCTCGGGTTGCCGGAGATCAGCATCGAGGGGCTCAACGAGCTTGCCGTCGTTCTCGCCCTGTTCGACCGGGATCGAAATCGGGGCGCACAATCCCACCCTTCGCAGCCGAAGGAGAGGGGCGGTGCGGAACAGACGGTATCAGGGTCGAGGGCAACTCGTTCTCGATCTTCAGCGTCACGATCAGCCAGCGCTGGCGACAGCGAGCACGACGGGGCTGGTCGAGGCTTTGGCCGACCTCCTATTGGCGGCATTGGGAATGGACGTCGGAACGACAGCGGCGACTGGGGGAGGGGTCGATGAGCGGCAAGATCACGGCTGATCATCTCGCTCGCGCCGCGGTGGTGTATGTGCGGCAATCGACGATGGCTCAGGTCGTCGGCAATCTCGAAAGCCAACGCCGACAATACGATCTGGCGGGGACTGCAAAGGCGGCGGGGTTCGCCTCCGTGACAGTGATCGACGACGACCTCGGCCGCTCCGGATCGGGCCGGATCGAGCGGCCGGGGTTCGAACGTCTTGTGGCGCTGGTCTGCTCCGGCGATGTCGGTGCCGTTTACTGCATTGAGGCGTCGCGCTTGGCGCGCAATGGACGGGACTGGCACCACCTGATCGATTTGTGCGCCTTGGCCGGAGCGCTGGTCATTGATCCGGACGGCGCCTACGATCCGCGTCTCGTCAACGACCGCTTGCTTCTCGGGCTGAAGGGGACGATGTCGGAATACGAGCTGAGCTTGATGCGGCAGCGCGGCCTCGCGGCGCGAGATTCGAAGGCGCAACGCGGTGAATTCCGCTTTATGCTACCGCCCGGCTTCTGCTGGGGCGAGGCGGGCAAGATCGAGATTGACCCCGACGAGCATGTGGCCGAGGCGATCCGCCTTGTGTTCGCAAAGTTCCGCGAACTGGGCAGCGCACGGCAAGTGTTTCTGTGGCTGCGGTCGGCCGGCGTCAGCCTGCCGGTCGTCCTGCGCAATCTCGATGTCTACAAGCTGACCTGGAAGGCGCCCGCCTATCACACCGTCATCCAGATCCTGCACAATCCGCTCTATGCCGGCGCCTATGCCTATGGTCGGCGGGCGCAGCGAACCAAGATTGTCGATGGGCGCGCCCGCAAGGTCAGCGGCTTCGACAAGCCCCGCGACCAATGGAACGTCCTGCTGCGCGACAGCCATGCGGGCTACATTGACTGGCAGGAATACGAGGACAACCAGAAGCTCCTGCTCGAAAACGCACATATGAAAAAGAACTGCGCCCGCAAGTCCGCCCGCGGCGGTCGCGCCTTGCTCACTGGCCTGATCCGGTGCGGCCGCTGCGGACGGATGATGCGCGTCTTCTATGGCATGGGGAAAGGCAATGCCCATCGTTACCAATGCCGCGGCGATGATGGCCATGTCGGTGCGGGGCTGTGCATCGGCATTGGCGGCATCCGGATCGATCGTGCCGTCGCACTGCAGATCCTCGATGCCGTTTCTGATCGTGCCGTCGACGCTGCGATTCTCGCCTCCGATCAAATGGAGCGCTCGCAACAGGACGTCATCGCGGCGGTCGAGCGGGAACTCGAAGGTGCGCGATATGAGGCTTCTCTCGCCAGCCGGCGATACGAGCTGGTGGACCCCGCCAAGCGCCATGTCGCCCGCGAGTTGGAAGCACGGTGGAACGGCGCTTTGGAACGTGTGGCCGACCTCGAACGCCGGATTGAGGATCTCCGGGCTCGGGCAGCGGCCCATCCAAAGATTGATCGTACACGCCTTCTTCAGCTTGCTCACGACCTGCCGGCTGCTTGGAACTCACCGTCAGCCGATACCCGTACAAAGCAGCGGCTCATCCATATCTTGGTCCAGGAGATTGTCTGCGACCTCGACGACACGTCCAACGAGGCCGTGTTGTTGATCCACTGGACCGGCGGTCGTCATAGCGAAGTGCGGGTTCAGCGCGTCAGGACCAGTGGATATCCGGCCGATCGAGTGCCCGCGGCCGTCGATGTCCTGCGCCAGCTTGTTGGCCACTGGCCGGATCGAGAAATCGCCGTGTCGCTCAATCGGATGCGCTGCAAGACCGGCGACGGCGAGACCTGGACAACGGTCCGCGTCAAGGAGATGCGCGAACGCCTAAGTTTGGCCGAGTGTGCTTCCAGCCGAACCGAAGAGAAAATGATCAGTTTAATGAAAGCCGCGGAGCGGCTCGGCATCTGCGTAGGATCTGCAAAGAGTCTCGTCCTCAGAGGGGTCTTGCCCGCGACACAAGTCGTGCCGGGCTCTCCCTGGCTCGTTCCGCTCGACGCGCTCTCCAGTGAGGCGGTGCGCCTAGGGGTGCAGCGAGTGGTCGCACGGCGCCCAAAAATTTATGAGGATTATCAATATGACAAGCTGATCCGCCTGCCGGGCATTTGACCAAAGGAGGCATTATGAAACGGGCTGTGCGGACCGCGTGAAGATGCTGGTCTACGACGGGACCGGCCTGGTGCTGATCTGGAAACGGCTGGAGGGGGCCAAGTTCAAATGGCCGGCGATCAGCGACGGGGTGATGCGGCTGTCGGCGGCACAACTGGCGGCATTGTTCGAGGGGCTGGATTGGAGGCGGGTGTACGCCCCCAGGATCAAACGGCCGCAGGTGGCCGGCTGAGTGCCACCTCCGTCGGAGGCCTGCGTCATGTTGACTCACCTTGAGGTTGAGGATCGGACGGCGCCGGCGACATGAGATAATCCCGATCGTGACGACACCCGACAGCCTTCCCGACGACGTTGCCGCGCTGCACGCCCTGGTGCTGACGGCATGGGCGGAGCGTGACGCGGAGCGGGCCGAGAAGGGGCGGCTGACCGAAGAGCGTGATCAGCTCGCTGGGCAGAACGACCGATTGCGCCACCTGCTTCGCCAGTTGCAGCGAATGCAGTTCGGCCGGCGCTCGGAAAAGCTCGATCCAGACCAGTTCAACCTGGCCTTGGAAGATCTGGAACAGGCAATCGCCGAGGCCGAGGCCGAACAGGAGAAGGCCGATCCGGCCCTGCGCAAAACCCGTTCGGAGAAGCGGCGCGCTGGCCGCGGCCCGCTGCCCGAGCACCTGCCGCGGGTCGAGATCGTCATCGAACCGGAAGATACCGCCTGCCCATGCTGCGGCGGCGCGATGCACGTGATCGGCGAAGATCGCTCGCAGCGGCTCGACGTCGTTCCGGCGCAATACCAGGTGATCGTGACGCGGCGGCCGAAATACGCCTGCCGCGCATGCCAGGAAGCGGTGGTGCAGGCGCGGGCCCCGGCGCGGTTGATCGAAGGCGGCCTGCCGACCGAGCGGTTGGTCGCTCATGTCATCGTCGCAAAATATGCCGACCACTGCCCGTTGTACCGCCAGGCCCAGATCCTGGCGCGGCAGGGCATCGTGATCGATCGCGCCACCCTGGCGTTCTGGACCGGCTACGGCGCCGCCGAGATCAAACCGGTGTGGCGTCTGATGCTCGAGGAGCTGCTGGGCTCGACCAAGCTGTTCGTCGACGAGACGACGGCGCCGGTCCTTGACCCTGGCCGGGGGCGCACAAAGAAGGGTTACTTCTGGGCGCTGGCTCGCGACGATCGGCCGTGGCAGGGCGGATCATCGCCGGCGGTGGTGTACAGCTACGCACCAGGGCGCAGCGGCGATTACGCCTTGGCGCTGCTGAAGGGGTACACCGGCGTGCTGCAAACCGACGGCTATGCCGGCTATCGCGCCCTCGCCGATCCGAAGCGCGCCGGCGGACCGGCGACGCTCGCCTTCTGTTGGGCACACTGGCGCCGGCAATTCTTCGACCTGGCAAAATCACCGCCGGCGCCGATCGCCGCCGAAGCCCTGAAGCGGATTGCCGAGCTCTATGACATCGAAGCCGAGATCCGCGGCAAGAGCGCCGACGAACGCCGGGCGGCGCGACAGGAGAAGACAAAGCCGCTCGTTGCGGCGCTAAAGGCTTGGCTCGAGAAAACCCTGGCACAGCTGGCCGGCGGCGCGACGATCGCCCAGGCTCTGCGCTATGGCCTCAACCACTGGAATGGACTGGTGCGCTTTCTTGATGACGGCCGCATCGAGATGAACTCCAACACCGTCGAACGCAGCATGCGCCCGATCGCTCTGAATCGAAAAAATGCACTGTTCGCCGGCAGCGACGAAGGCGCGGAAAACTGGGCGATGCTGGCCTCGCTGATCGAGACCTGCAAGCTGCACGGCGTCAATCCGGAAACCTATCTGACCGACCTACTCACCAAACTCGTCAACGGATGGCCCAACAACCGACTGGCCGAACTGACCCCCTGGGCCTGGACCGCCGATCACCCCTGATCGCAGCCCCGCGAACAAAACCAGCCCGTCAACCCGCCGTAGCGGTGGCCATCAAGCTCCGCTTACGAAAGATGGCCTGACACAAAACGTCTAGCATCTCGGCCAAACGCCGAATTCAGCGGCTGCAGGTCAGGCCGGCTGCATCGGGCAGAGTACCCAAAGGTGCTAGCGATCTCGTCGAAGTCGGGTGGCGGGCACCATCCAGCTCCACGATGTGCTCCTGCTAGTGATCGGATATGTGAGAAAGTATGTACCTGCCGCCGGTCACGCGATTTGCGCCGAGCGCCTTTCAAGCGCTTCCGCAAGCAATATATTGATGCACGACGCCATCAGCCGATACTCGACAACCAGGCGATGTACCCTGATTTTTCTCGACCTGGCGTAGGCGGGTCACATAATTAACTTGCATAATAGATCGAATTTTGGCTGAGCAGCCACTCTCGAGCGAACCCGTCTCTGCCGTAGTTTCCCTGGGAAAATACAGGGATTTTCGTCGCTGAGGGCCGGAATGCCCGCTGACGTGACCATCGCACTGCTACCAGAACACCGCGAAATCAGCGTCTTGGGAGACAAATTCCCTATGCAACTAACAGAGGGAATTTTTGCGGCCTTGCAGGGAGTTAGCTGGGACGATCAGGGTCGGTTCCGCCTGGAACAGTGAAGCTGCCTGGCTGCCGCCGTCATCAGCCTGGGATGGCCTGGGAGTGCAGCGGGGGCTCGTTACCGGGCTATTTCCTATCAGTGCTATTGCGGGTTTGAGGTTCGGTAACGTGTTCATTCAGGACGCTATCTGCGGTAACTTGCGCACGATACTTAGAAGTGTGCCCGCCCGGCCTCGCCGCGGCGGGCTTCTGTTTGCCCGACCAGCGTATTGGGAAGCCGAGGCCCGTTGGGCCTCGCGCGGGCAAGCCCGGCTCTGGCTCCTCAGCTTTTCGCCTGAGGCGGCCATCCGAGAAGCCGCCTAAGGCAGCGTTTCCGCATGCTTGCGAGTAATGCCAATTGTTTAAAGGCGCTCCTCCTAGAGCCCGTTCGTCCCGTCTGCCTCGGCATTGGAGACTGCCTTAAAGCCCGCCCGTTCCCTCGGGCAGAGTGAATCGACTGGCGGCGGGTTCTCAGCGCCGCCCTAGGGTCAAGCCCCTGCGTCATCAATCCTCCAATCTGCATCACCCATCCCTGCCAAAAACCAAAGGTCGTCGTCTTGTCGTGCTGGGCGCCTTTAACGAGGAGAACTCGTCCATGTCTAAGCCGAGAAAAGAACTCAAACATTCCGATTGTGGCATAGTGCACCGACAAAACTGAGCGTTGTTTATCGCGATATCGCCGCCATTAAAGCCGGATCCGGCGAACCCGCGGTATCACAGCAAAAACAAAATCCGGCAGATCGCGCAGAGCATCAAGGCTTTTGGCTTTAACGTGCCGGTGCTGATCGATGTCGAAGACAAGGTGATCGCCGGTCTTGGCCGGTTGTTGGTTTGCCGCGAGCTTGGTAGGAGCGAGACACCGACCTTGTGTCGCCGACAAGCTGGCGCGCGATTGCCGCAACATCATGACGAGCCCGTGGTACTGAGGGATCTTCCCGACCCGGCTGGCGGCCCAGCGCCAGGCGGTGCAGGAGTTGTCACCACCCGCCAGGGCTATCGGCTCGCTACCTCGAATGGCTGACCGGGCGCGGCGCCGACTTGATACTGATCGATGATCCGCTCAAACCGGAGGAGGCATTGTCCGATACCCAGCGGTAAGCCGCCAATGACTGGTTCGACCACACCCTCTACAGCCGGCAGAACGACAAGCGAAACGGGGCCATTGTCATCGTCATGCAGCGCTTGCACGAAGACGATCTGGTCGGTCATGTGCTGAGCCAGGAGGCATGGAAAGTGGTCTGCTTTCCGGCGATCGCCGAAGAAGATGAGGTGCACCACATCGAGACGCTCTGGGGTCCCAGGCGCTTCACCCGCCAGCAGGCGAGGCCTTGGAGTTGCGTCGGTTTAGTGGAGAGGCATTAGGTCATTTGGCGGCCGTTTTTTCGAACTGTACCGGGCTTGTAAAGTCGAGGGCGGAATGGCGCCGGACGGGATTGTAGAAGCCGTCAATGTAGCGGCCAATGGCCTGGGTCGCTTGTTGGCGGGTATAGAAGATGGTCCGCCACACCCGCTCAGATTTCAGCGTCTTGAAGAACGTCTCCACCATGGCGTTGTCGTAGCAGTTCCCCTTTGCCGACATTGAGATCAGGATGCCGTGCTTGCCGAGCTCGGCTTGATAATCGACCGAACAGTATTGGCTGCCCCGGTCTGAGTGATGGATCAGCCCGGCTGCTGGGCGGCGCACCGCCAGGGCTTTGCGCAGAGCGGCAAGAGCCAGATCGCGGTGCAGCCGGTCGCCGGTCGCCCAGCCGACGACCCGGCGGGCAAACAAGTCGATGATAACCGCGAGGTACAGCCAACCCTCGCGGGTCCAGACATAGGAAATATCGGCACCCCATTTCTCGTCGGGCCCGGTTGCCGCGAAGTCCTGATCGAGCAGGTTTGGCGCCACCGGCCACGGATGCTGGCTGTCGGTGGTGCGCTTAAACCGCCGCTTCTGTCGAGCCCTGAGCCCGTTCTCCCGCATCAGACGCGCCGTCCGGCGGCGACCGACGGTGAGGCCGCTGTCCCGCAATTCCCGCATCATCCGGGGGCTGCCATAGGTGCCGTTCGACAGCGTAAAGGCCGACCGGACATGCGCCAGCAGCACCATGTCATCGCGTTGGCGGCGGCACGCCGGCCGACCGCGCCAGGCAAAATAGCCGCTTTGGCTGACACCGAGTACGCCGCACAGACGATGGATCGGGAATTCCGCTTTCGCCGTATCGATGAGCGCGAACCTCATCGACTTCCCGCCCGGGCGAAAAAAGCCGTCGCCTTCTTCAGGATGTCCCGCTCCTGGCGGAGGATCTCGTTCTCCCGGCGCAGCCGTTTCAGCTCTGCCGTGACATCGCCCTCTGCCGCCGTCGTTGGGTCGGCAGCACGCCGATCCCAACTCCAACTCATCCAGCGGACCAGCGTCGACAGCCCGATCCCCAGATCGCCGGCGATCTCGCGCTGCGTTCGCCCGCTGGTTTGCACCAGGCGGACCGCTTCCTCCTCAAATTCTTTCGTAAACCGTCGCTGCTGCATCTTCGAGTTCCTCACCGCTCATAGGGGAACTCTCCACTTTTCCGAAGCAAGTCCACCTTGCATCCCGGGCGCGAGCCGCTCGCCACCCTCGACCATATCCGCTATACGATCGGCGAATACAATTTTGCCGGCCAATATCAGCAATCTCCGGCACCGGTTGGTGGCGGTCTGGTCAAGGCCGACTGGTTCAAGCGCTATGATGCCAAGGATCTGCCCGGGCCCTTTGAGCGGATCGTGCAAAGCTGGGACACCGCCAACAAAGCGACCGAGCTCAGCGATTACAGTGTGTGCACGACCTGGGGGATCAATGGTAAAAACCTTTACCTCGTGGGCCTGTTGCGTCGGCGGCTCGAATACCCGGCATTAAAACGAGCGGTGCTGGAGCAGCAGCGCCTCTACAACGCCAGTGTCGTGTTGATCGAAGACAAAGCTTCCGGCACTCAGCTGATCCAAGAACTGATTGCGGCGGGCTGTCACGGGGTCACCCGTTATCAGCCGACCATCGAAAAGGTCCTACGGCTGCACGCGCAAGCCGCGATGATCGAGAATGGCTTTGTTTATCTCCCCGACACCGCGGCGTGGCTCGCCGAATACCACCACGAGATCACCACCTTCCCCAAAGGCAAACACGACGATCAGGTCAACTCGACATCCCAGTTCCTCGATTGGTTCAAAATGCCGTTTCCCGGGCAAAACATTTTCGAATTCTATCGTCGCCAGTTTGAACAATTACAGCCGCCAGATACCCGTCCTTCCGCCTCAAGGCGCCATCGGGCATCGGCTCGGTTCAGACATTGTCGGGCCGACATGTCACGATCGCGCCGGATGGCATTGTCGCGCTATCGGCCGACGAGGCCGCCGGCCTGATCGCCAATGGCTGGACCAAACTTATCCAAGGTTGAGGGCAAAGCCAGCGAAACGTCAGCTCCCAGCACCGTGAGTGATGCCGCAGGCGAGGGTCGCGTGGGCGCGGTGTGGGCTGTGAAAGGCACCCGCTAGGCGCAGCCCCTCTTTACACCAACCACCTCAGGACTAGACCCGAGCGGGATCGAAAGCGCGGTCTTCGCGGCTGTAGCGCCCATTAACAGCCGAGCAACCTGTTTATTAAGGGGCCAGCCTCCCGCCGCCACCTCGGCCAGCAAACTCAAGCCTCGATCCTCCCTGGAGGACGGATCTGTCGGCTTAAGCCGGATCTATTTGACCAGCGCGGAGAATCGGTTTTGGACGACCAACCTGACGACCGCCAAACCACAGGTGCTGCAGCCGCGGTAACCAACCTCTCTGATTTTGCTGAATGCAAGGCTGATCACGCATTTGCCCAAATCGAGAAACAGTCGAGGCGGCCAGATGGCCCGCCCATTGAAAACCTCCTTGCCGGCGCACTCGCAATAGCCTCAGCGACACTGACCGGGCGCCGTTGCCCGCGGTCTACGCCAGAGCAAAAACATCATTGCGCGAGTGCGCACAAATCGACGAGTGCGGCGACTGGGCGAACAAAGCCGCGGCGCTGGCATCCTACGCACGGCAGGCTAAGGATCACGAACTGCCGAAATCAAGGCAGCGCGGCGCCGCCGCACTGACCTCGAATTTCGGGAGGAAGTCCTGCCGAAGTTGACCCGCGGGCAGGCCGCAGCTTCGGCCGGTTTCTAAAATCATAAGCGAAAACAGTCGCTTAGAGTCGCAGCCGCGCCAGAGGCGGCCTTTGAGGCCGCGGTCGAAGGTCTCCGCCCGCTGACAGTGACGGCCCTGGCCGAACTTGGCAGGCGCTATGTCGTCCACGACTCAACCTATATCGGAGTTTCGGTGAAACTCTCTCTCACAGAAACCACTGGCCCCAACCGATAACCGATGTCCGCAGCACCCTTTGATCCAACCGATTGCGGGCGCATTGGGATCGGTTCGCGTCAGACACTCTTGCAAAGACGCCTTATGATCGGACCAGACTGCATCATCGAGCTGTCGGCTAGGGACGCTTAGCCCTTTGCCAAGAGTTGGACCAATTCCCCCAAGACCGAGCGCGAAGCCTGTTCAACCAAGCGCTGATTAGTTCAGGTTGGCCCCGCCCGAAATTCTCGGGCTCAAAGAGCTATGGTTCGAATCCCGCTTGCCCAGCCAGTCTATCCCGGTGCTTTCGAGAGTTTGCGAGAACCGAGCAAGCGCGGCAGAACGCACCGCTTTTCCGGGCCTTTGCGGACTGGATCGTCGAGCGATCGGCCAAGAACGCCGACAGCCCTCTCTGCCAAGAGCTGGACCAAATTCCCCCAAAAACCGAGCGGGAAGCCCGTTCGACTAAGCGCTAATTGATTCAGATTGGCCCGCCTAAATTCTCGGGCTCGGAGAGCGATGGTTCGAATCCCACTTGCCCAAACAGTGTTCGTTGCCGCGTTAAGCTATTGGAGAGACCCGGCGAGATGCGGCGGAAAATACCGAGTTTCCCTCGCGTTTGCGCTGGCGCTGGACGATAAGAAAGAGAGGCCACGGCCCTCTAGCCCGCTGGTAATGCCATTTGGTATCAGCAGATCCTTGGCAGCTGCTCGCCGTTCAGCATGTCGATGATGCGCTCGACGCCAAAGGGACCGCGGCAGGAGACTTGGCCGGCTCGCCGGCCAGCGACTTTGCCAATTGCTGTAGCGGAATTGGTCACCGCGTGCCGCCGCAGGATCGCGATGGCGCGAACCGCGTCCTCAGGTGCGACCAAGGCGATAAAGCGTCCCTCATTCGCCACATGCAGCGGATCGAGGCCGAGTAGCTCGCAGGCCGCGGTCACCTCCGCGGATACCGGGATCGCTTCTTCTTCGAGCGCGAGCGCGAGCCGAGCCGCCTCTGCAACCTCGACCAGCGCGCTTGCCAGTCCGCCGCGGGTCAGATCGCGTAGGCAATGAACGGCAATGCCCGCCTCGATTAGAGCGATCACCGGTGCTGCCAGCGGCGCACAGTCGCTTTCAATCGCGGTTTCGAATGCGAGGCCCTCGCGTGCCGCCATTACTGAGATCCCGTGGCGGCCGATATCCCCGCTCAGGATGACAATATCGCCCGCGCGCACGCTATTGGGCGCGATCGCAGCCGATGCAACGACCCGGCCCACTCCGGCGGTGTTGATGAACATCCCGTCGGCCTTGCCGCGATCGACGACTTTGGTATCGCCGGTGACAAGCCGAACCCCCGCTGTAACCGCGGCCTTGCGCATGGACATCGCGATCCCGCGCAATGTCGCGATCGGCAGCCCCTCCTCCAGGATGAAGCCGACGCTGAGATAAAGCGGACGCGCGCCACACATCGCGAGGTCGTTCACGGTGCCGTTGACCGCGAGCGTGCCGATGTCGCCGCCGGGGAAGACGAGTGGCTTCACCACGTAGGAATCGGTGGTAAAGGCGATCGGTCCGGCAATGTCGAGCACGGCGCCATCGTGACGATGCTCGAGCATCGGCTCGTCAAAGGCGGGACGGATGACGTTATCGAGAAGCCGCCCCATCGCCCTGCCGCCGCCGCCATGAGCAAGCTGGATGATCTCTCCATCCTCGGCCGGCACCGGGCAGGACATCGCAAAATCGCTCACCCCGCTCATGCGTCGCCCCCTACCAAGTCGTTCGTTCGGCGATAACGGTAATACGCGGCACAGGCGCCTTCGCCGGAAACCATCGTCACGCCCAGCGGCCGCTCGGGTGTACAGCGCGTGCCGAAGGCCGGGCACTGCGAGGGCTTGCGTTCGCCGCGCAGAATGAGGCCGCTGATGCACTCTGCCTCCTCTTCAGCCGCCGCCTCGACCCGCCCAAACCTGATTTCCGTATCGTAGTCGCGATAGGCGTCAGAGAGGCCGAAACCGCTTTGCGCGATCTCCCCGATGCCGCGCCAGCGGCGGGGGACGATTTGAAACACCTCGCCGATGACCTCTTGCGCAGGCCGATTTCCCTCCCGCCGCACCGATCGGCTGTATTGGTTCTCGACCTCGCCGCGACCCTGCTCGAGCTGAAGGACGCACATATGGACGCCTTCCAGGATATCTAGCGGCTCGAAACCGGTGACGACGATCGGCACCCGGTAGCGGGCTGCGATCGGCTCGTATTCCTCGTAGCCCATGACCGTGCAGACGTGGCCGGCGGCGAGAAAGCCCTGCACCCGATTTGTCGGCGCATCGAGCAATGCACACATCGCCGGCGGCACCAGTACATGCGAGGCCAGCATCGAGAAATTTCGTATTCCCTCCCGATGGGCGCGGTAGACCGCCATGGCGTTGGCCGGTGCGGTGGTCTCGAAGCCGACCGCAAAGAAAACCACCTCGCGGTCGGGATTGGCCTGCGCGACCGCGAGCGCATCCAGCGGGGAATAGACAAACCGGACATCGCCGCCCTTTGCCCGAGCCCCGAGAAGATCGCCCTCGCTACCCGGCACGCGCAGCATGTCGCCAAACGAGCACAGCGTCACCTCAGGCCGCAAAGTGATCTCGATCGCCTTGTCGATATACTCGACGGGCGTCACGCAGACCGGGCAACCGGGTCCATGCACCAGACTGACCTCGGGCGGCAACAGCCGATCAATGCCGAATTTTACAATCGCGTGGGTCTGACCGCCGCACACCTCCATCAATGTCCAGGGACGGGTCACATTGCGGGCAATGGTCTCGGCAAAGGCGTGCGCCGCTGCCGGATCGCGGTATTCGTCGCGAAATTTCATGCGAACCCTCCCGGCTCACGATGCGCGTCAGCCTCCAGCAATTCGCCCATTTCTCGCAGAGCTTCGAAAACTTGTGCGGCTTCGCTCTCGTCGATTACCGTGAGGGCGAAGCCGACATGGACCAACACGTAGTCGTCGACCCGCGCTTCTGGCACAAAGGCGAGATTGATCTCCTTGACGATGCCGCCGAAATCGACGCGGCCGGTCCGGGTTAGCGGATCTTCTCCCACCACGCTCAGAAGCCGTCCTGGAACCGCTAGGCACATCTCGACTCTCCAGATTTCTCGATCCACGCGGCCCAGGCGGCCTGACCGAGCGCCAGCCCGCCGTCATTGGGCGGAATGCGGCGGTGCCAGACGGGGTCGAGACCCGCCGCACGCAATGCGGCGACGGTACTCTCGGTCAGCCGGGCGTTCTGAAAGCAGCCTCCGGTCAATGCGACGATCCGTTCGCCGGAGCGGACCGCGACCTCGGCGATCGCCACCGCAAGACCGTCATGAAACGCCGCGGAGATCTGCCTAGTCGGAACGCCGGCCCGCAAATCGGCAAGAGCCTCGCCCAGCGCCGGCTGCCAATCCACAACCAAGGTTGGGTCTTTGCCCGGTCGAAGCGTAAAAGGATACCGCCTGCCGGTGCCGTGCTCGTCAGCAACTCCTTCCAGCTCGATCGCCGCCTGGCCTTCGTAGCCGCAGATCTGGCGAAGGCCCAAGAGAGCGGCAAACGCGTCGAACAGGCGGCCGGCGCTGGAGGTAATCGGCGCATTGACCCGCCGCACAAGCATCTGCCTAATGATACCGAGTTCGGTTCTGTTGGAGGCCGCGATCGGGGCCAGCTTGCTCATAGCGAAAGCCCGCTCGCCGTAAGCCTCGTAAAGCAGGCCGAGGGCGGCACGGCGGGGTTCGCGGATTGCCCGATCAGCGCCGGGCAATCGGAATGGCCGGAGTTTGGCAAAACGGCTCCATCCTCCAGCCGCAACCGATAAAAATTCGCCGCCCCAGATCGTCCCGTCCGGACCAAAACCGGTACCGTCCCAGGCGACACCGAGCACCGGCGGCTCCAACCCGTGCTCGGCGATGCAGCCAGCGACATGGGCGAGGTGATGCTGGACCGCGAGCACCGGGAGACCAGCGGCCTGCGCCGCGCGCGTGGAAGCGTAATCGGGGTGCAAATCACACACCGCAAGAACCGGGGGCTCCGCATGCAGCTGGACCAAATCCTCGGCCACCCTTGTGCGGGCCGCGCGTGCCCCGATTGTTTCGAGATCGCCGATATGCTGGCTCAGAACCGCACTGCCTCCATGCGTCAGTGCGACAGTGCTCTTGAGGTGACCGCCAAAGGCGAGAATGCCCGAGCGCGCACCTTTTAACCCCACCGGCGCTGGGGCGTAACCCCGCGCCCGCCGCAACAGCAACTCACGCCCGCACACCACGCGCGCGACCAAATCATCGACCGGCCGGACAATCGGCCGATCGTGGACAAGGAACAAATCCGCAATCCCGTCCAGTCGTTCCAGCGCATCCCTTTCGTGGAACACAATCGGCTCGTCAGTCATATTGCCGCTGGTGGCGACAACCGGGAAACCGAGGTCCCGTATCAGCAGATGATGCAGCGGCGTGTAGGGTAACAGGGCGCCGAGCCAAGGATTGTCGGGGGCTACTGCGGCTGCAATCGGCCCGCCCGTCCGCCGCAAAAGGACAATGGGCCGTGCCGGAGCAGTCAACAACGCTTCTTCAGCCGGGCTGATACGGCAACTTACCGCGACATCCGTCAGTGAGGGAAACATCACGGCGAAAGGCTTTTCCTCGCGCCGCTTGCGCTCCCGCAGACGCCGCACCGCCGCCGCATCACGTGCGTCGACCAGCAGATGAAAGCCGCCGATCCCTTTCACAGCGACAATCGATCCGGCCTGCAATGCCGTTGCCGCCGCAATCAGCGCGTCGTTATCAAAGCAGAGCGTCGCTCCATATGCGTTCCACAGCGCAATACGCGGGCCGCAGTCAGCACAGGCATTGGGCTCGGCGTGAAAGCGCCGGTCGGCCGGATTATCGTATTCCGCTTGGCAAGTCGGACACATTGCAAACCGCCGCATCGAGGTCCGCGCCCGATCGTATGGGATTTCTTCGATGATGCTGTAGCGCGGCCCGCAATGAGTGCAGTTGATGAAAGGATAGCGGTAGCGCCGGTCTGTCGGATCAAACAACTCGGCGAGGCAATCGCTACAGGTTGAGAAATCGGGCAGCACTTGCGCGGTGCACGCGCCGGCCGCTTCGCTTGCCCGGATCTCGAACCCACGATCCCGGCGCGCCGGGATTGCGCATGTCTCGATGGACTCGACAATAGAATTAATTGGCGGAGCTTCGCCGATTTGCCGCACCAGCGTAGCGATGCGCTCGGGATCGCCTTCGGCCTCGACCACGACCCCCGCGTTCGAGTTGATCACCCAGCCGGCGAGACCGAGCGCCATCGCCTGGCGATGGACAAACGGCCGAAACCCAACGCCCTGCACAGCGCCGCGCACAAGGATGCGCGAACGAACTCTCTCGATCGCTGCGGCAGTGTTTGAGGGTACCGACATGACGGGCTCAGTCCTTAACCTCATCGATGCCGTTTGACCCACTGGCGGATCTCGTCTGTCGGCCCAACGGAGTCTGTTGTCGAAGGTCGCCGCGGTTCAAGTCTCCACGCGTTAACGTGAATCCCGCTTAAAACACAAGCCGCTGGCGGCGCCTTTAACGCAGATTAAAGCAACCCCACCGAACTACCAGCAGAGTCCGACAAGCGGTGGCGCAGCTCAGCTGGCATTTTACCAGAACGCGCAGCGACAGCATCGGGGGAACCGCAGAGCATGCCATCGACCTATGTGGATTTGACCCGCCCAAAAGTGCGAAGCGCGTCGCAGGCTAGCCGCAGCCACGGCGCTCGCTTCCGGCCCAACCTTATGTCGGTTGAGAAGCGCCAATGCATGAGCTGGCGCTGAGCCAAAGCATTGTCGACCTCGTAGTCGAATGCGCTCGCAAGGAAGGTGTGCGCGCGGTCACCCGGGTCGTCGTCGAAGTCGGGGTTGCGGCGGGGGTCGAGCCGGACGCGCTGAAATTTTGCTTTGACCTCGTTGCCGCCGCCTCCGCGGCACAGGGTGCGGAGTTAGCGATCGAAACGATCGGTCTGCAAGCCCGCTGCCGAAACTGCGCCTGCGAATTCGAGCCGGCGCGATTGGTTTCATCCTGCCCGCGCTGCGGATCCTATGCCCCGCATCTGCTAAAGGGACGAGAACTTCGCGTCAAATCGTTCGACGGCGAGTACCGCGGGTAACTGGCCGTGTCTGACGTTCAAAAAACGTTACAGATGGGAGACGAGCCGTGGTCAAATCTTTGAAGAAAACAATGATAAAACAAGCCCTGGCTTTCTGTGCCGGACTGGCGATTGCCGCAGTGACAGAGCCTTGTTGGGCGATCGATTACCAGCCATTCGACTTCGTCCCGGCGGCGCCCGGCACGATGATGATGATGGGCTACTATGAGTTTGAAAACCGAAACGAGTACACAACTACCACCGGAAACTCGATAACACACGACACCGGCCTAACCAGTCAGATCGGACTTGCCCGTTACCTCTATTATAATCAATTCAATGGTACGCCGTTTCTGCTGGAATGGCTGCAGCCGTTCGGCACCGAATACAATGCCAAGCTCAATGGCGTTTCGTTGGGCTCGGCATCGGGTGCAAGCGACTTGATTCTATCCCCCACGCTTTGGCCGATCAGCCTGCCGCAACAGAAGACTTGGGTATCGTTTTCGGATTGGGTTACGGTTCCGACGGGGAGCTATTCCAATACAAGGGCATTGAACCTTGGCGCCAACCGCTGGCAGAACGATATCCAGATCGACTACACGCAAGGGTTTCTAGGCAAATGGACCTGGGATGCTGCCGGCGACTGGATCGCTTACGGCCCGAACCGGAATGTCGGTGCGGCTAATTTGACGCTCAGCCAAACTCCCTCATACAACGCATATTCATGGGTCAGCTATGATATAACAGATGTCATGCGTCGGGCGATGCCTGCTTTGGGCGCGGCATCATTGTCAATGGGCTATGCCGGCACTTTTGGCGGCGTCCAGAAACTCGAAGGAATTAGGAACGGCAGCGAAACCCATGAACAGCAGCTCCGTTGGACGTATGAGCAGTTCGTCGCGCCGAAGTGGCAAATGTTGCTGTCGATAAATCACGATGTTTCGGTCTCCGGTCAATTCAAGGATAATATCGGGGTGATCTTGCGTCTGACGAGGGTCTTCTAGATGTCACCGCGCGCGGAGGGTCGACCGATGTTCAATACCGGGGCTCGCTATCGCCCAGCCGGGTGCGGCGGCAGCGGCGCCTTCGCTGTCCTAGCGCTAACTATCGCCGCGTTCGGCGTTATCTGCTCGGTGCCCGTGAGAGCGGCGGAGGTGGGCAGCATTTTATATTACTGCTCGTCCTGTCATGGCCCGGACGGCCGCAGCACTTCGCCGAATTTCCCGCGCCTCGCCGGCCAGCAAAAGGATTACATCGTCGCGCAGCTCAACGACTTTCGGAACGACACGCGTACCGCACCGCACGCTCAGAGCTACCTCGACTACCTCGTCATGTGGGGGTTGACAGCACAGTTGGACCCTCCGACAACCGATACGATCGCCGCCTTCTATGCCTCCCAGCCCCCGGTTCCCGGCGAACCCATCCGTTCGGCCGAAACGGCCGCCGGCCAGAGGATCTACACTGCCGGCATTCCTTCCCAGGGCGTGCCCGCCTGCATCACCTGTCACGGTCCGAGGGCGCAGGGCAATGACTCGATCCCACGGCTAGCCGGACAATACCAGGCCTATCTCGCCCGTCAGCTGGAGGCGTTTATGATATGGGCGCGGCAGAACGTGACGATGCACGCAGTTTCGATGAACCTAACCCCTGAGCAGATTCGCGATGTAACCGCTTATTTGGCGACGCTGTAAGACAGGCAGAAGCTGGTGCTCCGATTAGAATAAGCCTCGCCGATATTTCCTAGGAGATCGCCGGACCAGCTTCCGGAATGCAACCGAGAACGAACTGGTATCGGCGAAGCCCACCCTCAGCGCAATCTCGGTAATAGAGAGGCTCGGTTCCGCCAGTAGCCTCTTCGCCCACTCGATACGACGATTTATGTGATATTGGCGCGGCGGGATCCCGAAGGACTTCTTAAATGCGCGGGAGAAGTGATAGGGGCTCAACCGTGCGATCTTGGCAAGTTCCGTCAAGGGCATGTGGTTGTCGAGATTGTCCTCGACATATTGGGCGACGACGCGCTGCTGCCAGCTGGCGAGACCGCCTTGCATTGCTGGTCCAGCCGGGTCGTTGCAATCCTCGAGAAGCAACAGCTCGTGTGCCAGGACGACCCCGAGGGCTTCGGCGTAGCAGCAGCAGGCTGATGGTCCGGCCTCGATTAATTGCGTGAGCTTTAGCGAAGTTTCCCACAAAGCGCGATTTTCAAAAAAGACGCGTGGTGGCAGCCGCGGAGTCGGGGAGCCAGCTTGCGTATCCATCAGCGGTCCGCCGGGATCAATGTAAAGAAATGTCGCCTGAAACGGTCCCCCCGGGTGATAGCGCTCCTGAAGCCGGCTGCCCGCCGGCACGAAAGTCAGCTTGCAGCTTAGATTATGCAGCGTCGATGGTGGCTGACCGTCCAGCATGGTGTCGCCCTTCTACCTTACTCCGCGGTGATAGGCGATCAACAGGTGCGAGGGTCCGCAGTAATCGAATTCGAACGCCTCCGGTTTGCTGACCCGGACGGTCTCTCCACTAATACCGCGCCATGCCGCGGAGATACGGCTGACCAAGGCCGCAGGACCGAAATCGACCACAGCTGATATCGTCCTGGGAGCAGGGAGGACCACCTCCACCTGGCGTTTGTTCGGCTGGTAATTGCTTTCATCACGCGGGCTGCGCCGAGAGACGAAAGTGGCGGCTTCGTTGTCGGGCGGTGGCATGGCCCCGTCAGAATGTGTTGCGTACATCGTGAATCCATCCGGTCCCTTATGAACTTCGTGCAATTCACACGCGTACCGCGTTAATTTAGGTTAAATCCCGTGGTTTACGACTTAGCCTCCAAAGGACAGAGAAATTACGCGGCTCTGCTTCTGACCAGAGGATCTCAGGGCGGGATCGGACTCACTGATCTAAATCAATCGACGCAAATCTGACGTGACGCTGCAATCCCGTCCCTGCTTGGTACTCTTCGTCCCCCGTCGCTGCCCCAGTTCGACCGAAACGCGGCTGGCGCCACAATTTCTGCTCGCTGAGGACCGTACGCCGGGTCAAGGCGGCGACTTGGCAGATTGGTTGCGTCTTTCGCCCGTTCCGAACGATATTTGCCTGATTTCAGCTATATCGTTTGGCTCACCCTCGGCCGCAAAGTATTTGGATACGGGTGATGACCCAGTTGTTAGCCGACCGGCGGTCGAGAAATCCTCCGCCAGGAAAAGTTGTTCCACTAAAAAGGAGATTAAAGTGAAGCTAAGCGCCCGTAATCAGCTCAAGGGGAAGATTGTCTCTGTCACCAAGGGGCAGACGACAGCACATATCCGCATCGACATCGGCGGAGGCATGATCATTACCTCGTCGATTACCAACGAGGCGGTCGACGATCTCGCCCTCAAAGTCGGCGATGACGCGTTTGCGGTGATCAAGGCGTCAGACGTGATGATCGCTAAGTGAGCTAACGTATTTCTCCGATTTAGGCGCCGGCGCGATTGGGCTAACATCTGCAGCCATTGCAGAAAAGCGTCCTTTCGTGCGCGCGGCACGGGTTGGCGGGGTCGAACGAAATTCTGGTGGTGATCGACGGTATCGGACTTGGTGGTGACCGCAGCGCAGGACTCCGCTGATTGTCCGTCTCGGATCTCTGGGCGGTTCTCAATCCCAATGCGCTCGGCCGCATTATCGCGCTCTCGCTCGCTGTCAGCCTTTCTGCCACCGCTCTGGCCACCTTGTTGGGTACGCCGCTAGGGGCAGCGCTCGCCGTCTATGCAGTGCCTGGACGACGGATACTCGTGATCGCGGTCAATGCTTTGCTCGGCCTACCGCCGGTGGTCGTCGGTCTGGCGCTCTATCTGCTCCTATCTCGGTCGGGTCCGCTCGGGCTCTTCGGCCTGTTGTTCACGCCGGGCGCGATGGTGCTCGCACAAGCTGTGCTTGCAGTCCCGATCGTGACGGCGCTCGTTTCACGACGCGACTGCCGATTCTTGGGCAGAATACGGTGCTGCATTCCAAGTTGACGGCGCAACGCGATTGCAGTCGATCCCTCACCTGATCGCGATCGCGCGGACCCGGCTGATAACGGCCGTCCTCGCCGGGTTCGGCCGGACGATCTCGGAGGTGGGGGCCATCTTGATCGTCGGCGGCAATATCGCCGGGTATACGCGGACAATGACGACGGCGATCGTTCTCGAGACCAGCGAGGGCAATCTTGCGTTCGCCCTCGGCCTCGGAGCTGTCCTCATCGGAATCAGCATCGCCGTTAGCGCAACGATCTTCACCGCCGGCAACCGAGGAAAGAGGAGATGGTGGTGAGACGCATGCTAGCCGCAGCGATCCTAATCGCTTTTGCTGTGTTCACTGTCGGGACGAGCCGCGCCGACGAGCCGATCACGCTCGCCTCGACGACTTCGGTCGAGAATTCGGGTCTCCTCGCCCACATCCTGCCCGAATTCACCAAGGAGACCGGCATTTCGGTGCGGGTCGGTTAAGGCGGTGGTCAAGGCGCGGGGTCTTCCCCCGACGCAGATCTTCACGGAGCAGGTGCAGGCAGGTTGAGGGGATGCGTATCCCTTGCTGCCATCGTTTACGCGTCTGGCACGTGCGCGGCAGTGGCATCCCAATTAACCTCGGTTAAAGACGCGAGCCGCTCGCTCCCGGAGGATCGGTTCATGACAGAAGCCGTGATAAGCGTCGACGAAGCGGTGGAGGTAAATCGCGATACCCGTTTGCTTGTAAGCGGAGAGTGCTCGGTTCGGGATTTACAACCGTGTCCGGCAGTCGGAGATGGCCCGAATGGGCTTCCTCCAATCGGCCCTCCGATTAAGAGCAATGGCATTGAACGGTTGTTCGAGCCGGGTGCATGGGAAACGGCACTAGGCGTTCTCGGCTCAGGCCGCGCTGCGTGGACAACGGGCCTACGGTGTGCTCGACCCGCTATGTCCGCGAGCGACGTGAGGCTCTCCAAGGTAACCCCCGCACTCCGGGTACACAGGTGGCGGCGGGCTGGTCACCGTCTCTTTGCTTTTCTAGTCTCTTTCGCGGTCTCGGTGAGTTTTTTTTCAGCCGTCGCCTGGGCCGCAACCGAAATTCCACCCCTGCCTCTCGCTTCAACTCTTGTCGGCACTCTCACTCTCCTTTTCGCGCTGCGATCGTATCGACAATCGCCGGTTCTGCCTCTGAACGGACCTATCGAGCGGGCGAGGGTCTACAGCAATCGGGCGAAACTAGCGGCAAGCGGAGATGAGCGGCACTCGCTCTTCAGCTTTAAATTGGGACGGCAGGAGGTTTGTTGCCGGCTGAATGCAAGCGTTTTGACCGCTGAGGACGGGGCTGGCCATGTGTGATGCTTGCGGCTGCGGCGAGCCTGATCAATTCCATCGCCACGGAGATCATGTCCACTCGCATCCCCATGCGCCTGGCGAGCCGCACTCTCACGAGGACAAAGGTTCCACCTCGCGCTCTGTGCACGTGGACGCTGACCTAACTGCCAAGAACGATCGGATCGCGGCGCATAACCGCGGCTGGTTCGACGGCCGCAATATCCTGGCCCTGAATCTTGTCAGCTCGCCTGGGGCAGGCAAAACAACATTGCTCGAGCGCACATTGCGCGATCTGGCGGCCGAATCTCCGTGGGCGGTCATCGAAGGGGATCAGCAGACCGATAATGATGCCCGCCGCATTGCGGCGTGCGACGTCCCGGTCGTCCAGGTTAACACCGGCGCTGTATGTCACCTGGACGCGCAGATGGTTCTCGACGCCTGCCGGAGGCTCAACTCGCCTGCAGGCACAGTGATGATGATCGAGAATGTCGGCAATTTGATCTGCCCGGCTTTGTTCGACCTCGGCGAAGCGGCCAAGGTGGTCATCGCCAGCGTTGCAGAAGGCGACGACAAGCCGGAGAAATACCCATACATGTTCCAGGCCGCGAGCCTGGTCGTTCTCAATAAATGCGACCTGCTGCCTTACGTTCCGTTCGATGCGGACCGCTTTGAGCAGATAACCCACCAGGTCAATCCGGATGCACGTGTGATCCGGGTGTCGGCGACGCGCGGCGATAACCTCGATGAATGGTACGACTGGCTGCGCGGTCGTCGAGCTTTAAACGCATTCGCTAATGACGCTTAACAACGCGATTGCAGGAGCAGGGAAAACCAATGGCCAAGATGCTGATGATCAGTGCCGACAAATGCACCGGGTGCCATAGTTGCGAACTCGCCTGCTCGATGCACCATGAGGGCGTCTTCCGCCCCGATGCGACCCGGGTGCATGTCTACAGCTGGGAGCGGGAAGGCTTTTCCGTCCCGATGATGTGCCAGCATTGTCGCGACGCGCCGTGTATTACGGTTTGCACCCCACATGCGCTGACCCGAGACCCTGTGACCGGCTGGGTCGACCTCGATCAAGACAAGTGCATCGGCTGCAAAATGTGCGTGCAAGCCTGTCCGTTCGGCAATGCGGTATGGGACGAACTATCGCACAAGGTCCTCAAATGCGACTACTGCGGCGGCGATCCCGCATGCGCGAAATTCTGCCCGAACCACGCGCTGGAATGGGCCGACGACATAGTCGCGACACGCACGCGTAAGCGCGCATTCGCGGAGAAATTCAAAGCAGCCTTTTCGGAGTAAGACGATGCACGGATGGATCGGAAAACTGCTCCGCGTGAATTTGTCGACGAGCAAGGTGTCGACGGAACCATTGGATTCCGACCTCGCCAAGGATTACCTCGGCGCGCGCGGCCTCGGCACCAAATATTTCTGCAATGAGGTCGATCCGAAGGTCGATCCGCTGTCGCCGGAAAACAAGCTGATCTTCGCGCCCGGTCCCCTCACCGGCACTTACGCTCCATCGGGCGGCCGCTACAACGTTGTGACCAAGGGGCCGCTCAACGGCACGATCGCCGCCTCTAATTCGGGCGGCACCTGGGGTCCGGAATTAAAATTCGCTGGCTACGACATGTTGATTATAGAGGGCAAGGCGTCAAAGCCGGTCTATCTCTGGATCAAGGACAGTACGGTCGAAATCCGCGATGCCGCGCATCTGTGGGGAAAAATTGTCCCGGATACGCAGGACGCGATTTGTGCCGAGACCGATGCCGACGCGAAGGTCGCCTGCATTGGACCGGCCGGCGAAAACCAAGTTTTGTTCGCTGCGATCATGAATGACATGCACCGCGCGGCCGGGCGCAGCGGCGTCGGCGCGGTCATGGGCTCGAAGAATTTAAAAGCAGTTGTCGTAAGGGGAACCGGTTCGGTGAGTTGCGCCGACCACGAGGCTTTTCTGGCCGCCGTGATGAATGCGCGTCAGAAGATCCAAGCGCACCCGGTCGGCGGCACTGGGTTTCGCCTCTATGGGTCGCAGATTTTGATGAACATCATCAACCAAGTCGGGGCCAGTCCGACGCGAAATTGGCAGGATGCCTTTTTCCCAAACGCGGACAAGGTCAGTGGCGAAACGCTGGCCGCCAACCAGCTGCAGCGGCCAAAAGGCTGTTTCTCCTGCATCATCTCCTGCGGCCGCGTCACCAAGGTGACGAACCCCAAATACAAGGGCGAGGGCGAGGGTCCCGAATACGAGACCGCATGGGGCTTTGGCGGCGATTGCGGTGTCGACAATTTCGATGCCGGGATTAAGGCCAATTACTATTGCAACGAATATGGCATGGACACGATCTCAATGGGGTCGACGGTCGCCTGCGCGATGGAGCTGTACGAGAAGGGTTACGTCACCCTTGAGGACACCGGCGGCATCGCCCTCGATTGGGGCGACGGCGACGCGATGCTCGAGATGGTGCGACTGACCGCTGTCGGCGAAGGCTTTGGCAAAAAGCTCGGTCAGGGGTCGTACCGGCTCGCCAAATCCTATGGGCATCCTGAACTGTCGATGACCGTCAAAAAGCAGGAAATGCCGGCCTACGACGGCCGCGCGATACAGGGCGTCGGCCTGAATTACGCCACAAGTAACCGCGGCGGCTGCCATATGCGTGGCTACACGATCGAGACCGAGGTGCTGGGCAACCCAGTGTTCGGGCCAAAGGTGGATCAGCATACGATCGACGGGAAGCCGCAGATCTGCATTAATTGGCAGAATCTGACCGCGGCGCTCGACGCCACCGGGGCATGCCAGTTCACTACGTTTGGCATTGCCTCTGCCGAACTCGCGGCCATGCTGGGCCCGCTGACCGGCATTGAATATACGGCCGACGATTTCCTCAAATGCGGTGACCGCATTTGGAACCTCGAGCGGTTGTTTAACCTCAAGGCCGGCTTTACCGCGAAGGACGATACGCTTCCCCCCGGCTGCTGAAGGAGCCGATCACGACAGGTCCGTCAAAGGGCAAGGTTAACCTGCTGCCTGAGATGCTGCCCGAGTATTACCGGCTGCGCGGCTGGGACGAGAACGGGATCCCGACCCCAGCAAAACTCGAAGAGTTGGGCCTCAGTGCATAGCATTGTCGGGGATGCCGGAGGGACAATAGCGACCATGAAAATTCAATATTTTGCCCTCCTCCGGGACATCACCCACAAGAAAGAGGAAGAGTGGCGCCAGCCGGAGGCGACCCTCGGCGACTTGTTGCGGGACTTGGTGGCGCAGTACGGGCACGATTTCGGCCGCTGGGTACTGAAGGACGGCGATTTGTGGAACCTCGTTATCATTCTCGTCAATGGGAACGACGTGCGCGGCATGCAAAATCTCAAAACCCCGTTGGCATCCAGTGACACAGTCGTAATCTTCCCGCCGCTCGGCGGCGGATAAGGGTAGAGCCCGTGATAAATCCTGTTTTCGTACCGACCAGCATTCTGTTCGGCGGCGCCCTTCTGGAAGCCCTCCTCGGTGGGGTCCTGTCGCGGGCAGCAAAAGGCTGGCTGGCGTTTCTCGCCGCCGCCATTGCCCTCACAGCTGTGCTGGCGGTGATGCCGGGCAGCATTCACGGCGAAGTTCTGTCAGCGACATTACTCCATTGGGATACAGGCATTGCACTCGTCTACCACGTCGACGGCCTGAGCATTCTGTTTATGCTGATCGGCGCCGGCATGGGCTCGGCGATCCTGCTCTATGCGATCGGATACATGGCAGAAGAAGAGGAGGGAACGACCCGCTTTTATGTTTTGATGTTGGTGTTCATTGGCGGCTTTGTGATCCTGGTGTGTTCCGCCAATCTGCTGATGATGTATTTCGCCTGGGAGCTGATCGGCTTGTGCTCCTATTTTTTGGTCGGTTTCTGGTACAAGCAGCAGGCTGCCGTAGACGGCGCGCGCAAAGTGCTGATCATGACACACCTTGCCGGCTACGGACTGCTTGCAGCGATCATGCTGCTTTATGTCCGAACTGGGACCTTTTTATGGACGGATCCCGCGGTCGGCGCTGCTTTTTCCGGCTCGATCATCCTGCTGATGATCGTCGCCGCGATGGCCAAATCGGTCATGTACCCACTGCACACCTGGATACCGGAAGCGATGAACGCACCGACGCCGGTCTCGGCGCTGCTGCACTCGGCCTGCTATGTCAAGGCTGGTGTGTTTCTGGTCGCCCGAATGTATTCGATCGGGCCGTGGCAGGGGGTGTTCGGCCACCTGTTGTTATTGGTTGGCTGTCTGACGATGCTGGTCGGTGCGATTTTTGCCGTCGCCCAGACCGACCTGAAGCGATTACTCGCGTTTTCGACTGTCAGTCAGCTCGGCTACATAGTCACCGGTCTGGCACTCGGCACCAATCTCGGCATCGCCGCCGGCCTATTTTACGCGGCCAGCCATGCGCTGTTCAAAGGGACGCTGTTTATGTGCGCCGGCGCGGTACAGCACGCCACCGGCACGCGCGACATGCGTAAGCTCGGCGGCCTCAGCACGCTGATGCCGGTAACGACGCGGGTCTGGCTTATTGCCGCCGCCGCGATCGTCGGTGTGCCGCTGACAAACGGGTTCGTTGCCAAATGGCTGCTGTTCGACGCAGCACTCGACGCCCATCAGGCAGTTGTCGTTGTTGTCGCCTGGGCGGTCAGCATCATCACCACCTTTTACTTCTTCAAGGCGACACTGAGCGTCTTCTATGGAATGCCGGCGCGTGACCTCCAAGTCGAGAAAATCCATGAAGTTGCGACCCCGATGCAGATCGGGTTGGGGATAACCGGCGTGCTGTGCGTCGCTTTCGGCGTGGCGCCCCAGCTGATCATGCAGCCGGTCATCGAACCCGCAGTGCGCTCACTGGGCTTCGATTGGCAAGTCCAGATGACCTGGTTGGGCGTGTTGACCGGGTCCGGGACGATCGGCGTGACTGCCGGAGCGGCGGCGGTGATCTTAGTCGCAGTACTGTTTGGGGTCGGGGCATATCGCCTTGTGCGGGTCCCGGTGGGGCATCCGGTGTCAGTGTTCACCGGGGGTGATCCGTTGCCGGAGGGTGACACGCTTGGCGCCGCCGATTTTGCCGAGATGGCGGAAGCTGCGTTCGAGCCCGTCTATTCCTTGGACCCCGACCCACTCTACTTGCTGATTTGGCGCGAGATAAAAAATGTCGCCGAGGGCGCTCGACGGTTTGCGACCAGTGGGCTCGAGCGGCAGCCATTTCTTACTGCCGTCGTCTGCGCCGCAGCCGTGCTCAGTGGCGTGTGGTTATTGTGAGCGCCGTCAGCAGTCGCGTCCGCGATCGATCGTGAAAGAGCGTAGATGGACTTGATCGTTGTCGGATTTTTCGCGGCGCTGGGGCTCGCGATCGGGCTATATGCCGTCTCGATCCCACAGAACCGTGCAACTTGGTGGCAGCTTGCCGCACCGATCTTTGTGCTGGTCATCGCCGGCAAGCTGGTCGGCGACTCCCGGGCCAGTACGGTCCTTCTCGACTTGGCTGAACTCGCCGCCGTAGCACTCGTCTGGTCGCAAGGGACCCCGGAGGCGGTGGCCGCCGGCCGCAGATACCTATACTCAATTGTCCCGGCGATAGCGTGCACGCTCATTGCGGGAGCCCTGATTGGAACGGGCTCGGCGGCGCCCGGACCGGTCCTCCAAAAGATCGTCGTCTCCCTGGTTCTTGTCGGCTTTGCGCTGAAGCTCGGGCTGATCCCGTTCTACTTCTGGCTTCCGGCCGTCGCCTCGGCTGCCGCACCGATGACGACCGCGCTGATCGTATCGATTGTAGACATTGCGACCTTTGGCGAGCTGGCGGCTCTGCGAGAGGCATCACCATGGATATTCAGCCAATATGCGCCGGTCTGGATGGCGATCGCTCTCTTATCGATGTTCGGCGGTGCATTGCTCGCCCTTGCCCAGACCGAACTCAAGCGGATGCTGGCCTTCTCGACCATCAATGATATGGGCTTTCTTCTCTTAGGGCTGACCATCGGTGGCCCCGCGGGCCTAGCCGGCGCCTCCCTCGGCGCGCTAAATCATGCTCTGTCAAAGGTCATACTGTTTGGCGCGGTGGGCTACGCAGAGAGGCAAATCGGGCGGACGGTCACCCTCGACACAAGCGGACTTGCCGCGCGCCTGCCGCTAGCCGGAGCAGCGTTTATAGTCGGGGCATTGGTCTTCATCGGTGTGCCTCCGGGTTTCGGTTTCGTCGGTTACTGGCGGATTTACACTGCCGCTACCCAATTTGGTGGACCGACCCTAATTACCGCACTGCTCGTCGTCGCTGCGCTCGATCTATTGTGCTATGCGCGCGCCATACACCGAACCTGGCTCGGCCCGGTGCAGATCCGAGTGACCGGCGACCCGGTTTATTTGGCGCCTGGCGTATTGGCCTTCCTTGCGGTCATTGCGGTGCTGCTGGGATGCTATCCGAGCATATTGACCCAGGCTGCCGGGTCCGGCCTGCTGGCAATGAGCCAATAGAAGAAGGGACGCGGCATGAATCCCTTTACCAAGCTCCTGGCGGTCTCACGTCGCAAATCGCCGTGGATTTACGTGCTCAACAGTGGTGGGTGCAACGGCTGCGATATTGAGATCGCGCCGTGCATAACCCCGCGCTACGACGCTGAGCAGATCGGTGTGCTGCGTCAGGGCAGCCCCAAACACGCCGATATCCTGCTCCTCACCGGAACCTTGACCAAGCGATCGCACCACGCGATCCTGGACATTTATTCGCAGATCCCGAGCCCAAAGGCGGTCGTCGCGATCGGCTCGTGCCCCGCGAGCGGCAATGTCTTCGCCGGCAGCCCTACGGTCGACGGCCCGGTGGACAAATACGTCCCGGTCGATGTTTGGGTGTCGGGCTGTCCGCCGCGGCCGCAGCTGATCATTGCCGGCATCGCCCAGGCGGCGCAGCTGCTGGCTGAGGGCCGCACCGCCGATCAGCAAAGGAAGGCGAAGTCGTGCTGAACGATCTGTGGCAATACGTCTTCGCCGTTCTGGTGTGGCCTGGGATTCTCGGCGCAGGAGCGCTGGGGTTTCTCTATTTGTGGGTCGCGCGCAAGCTGATGGCCCGGCTGCAGGGCCGAAGGGGCCCGCCTTTTTACCAACCCTTTTTCGATTTCGTAAAGCTCTTGGGCAAGGACACGGTGGTGCCAAAAGGCGTCAGCCGGAGGCTGTTTTACACGCTGCCGTTTATGTCGCTTGCCGCGACAGCTCTGGGGCTGGTCATTGTTCCAGTCCCCGGGAGCGCCGTTGCCTCGTTTCCCGGCGATATCGTGCTGCTGCTTTACCTGTTGGAAGTCCCCGTGCTGTGCGACGTGATGGCAGGTTATGTGAGCCAGTCGATATACGGCCAAGTCAGCGCGATGCGCGAGGCGGTCATGTCGCTCGGCTATAATCTGCCGTTTCTCGCAGCGGTTATCGCGATGGCGCAGAAGGCGGGGAGCTTCCGTCTCGGCGATCTGCAAGGTGTTTCCTTCGGCGTGGTCACCGGTTTGGCCGCAATCGCGTTTCTGCTGGCGGTGCCCGCGCGTCTCAAGAGCAACCCGTTCTCGATCCCCAATGCCGAACAGGAGATCGTCGCTGGCGCCCACATCGAATATAACAGCGCCCCGCTCGCGACGTTCGAATTGGCGCACGCGCTCGAAATCGTACTGCTGTTCGATGTGTTTTTTGTGCTGTTCGTCCCGCGGTTGGGCAATTCGATCGCCAACGCAGCGCTCTACCTCACGGTCAGCCTTGGCTTGACGGCGCTGGCGACATTGACCGCGGCATTGACCGCGCGTTTCACTGTAAGGCGGGCGTTTCGGTTTTATTGGCTCTGGGGTGGGCTGGCCGCCGGGGCGGCGATGGTCATCGCCGTCATCGGCTAAAGGACGTACCAGATGGGCATTCTCGATATTGTCTGGCGGAATTTCGGCCATCGCGGGCGAACGCGGCGGCCCGACGACATGCCACCGCGTCCCCCGCCGTTTCGCGGGCTGATCGAGCAAGATCCCGGCCTGTGCACCGGCTGCAGGACCTGTGAATATGTCTGCTCTCCGAAAGCGATCTCTTTTGGCAAACAGCGCGAAATTGGGATCACCTGGAACTTCTTCGCCGGCCAATGCTCGTTCTGCGGCTTGTGCGTGCAATACTGCCCAACTCACGCGATCACCAACCAGGGCAAGCTGCCGCCCGTAACCGGCGACCAGTCGCAGCTCAGAGTCACAAATGAGATCCGCTATCACCCTTGTGCGAGCTGCGGCAAGCCAATCATTCCGATCCCCGAGGAGGCGTTGGAGCAGGTCTATGGCGCTGCTCTGACCGATCTGGAGCTCGCGCAACAAATGCTGTGCCAGGAGTGCCGGCGCAGAACTGCCAGCCAGCGCCTTCACGATATTTTTGCGAGATCCTGATGGCAAAGTTGGAGCGCAACGAGACCGATCTCTCCGGCGCTGACCTCGCCGCGAGACTGCCGGCAATCTCCGGCGGGGCGGGGATCGTAGAACACGGCGGCAGTCTGTGGATATCGGCGCCACAGCTCGATGTCGAAACCATGGCGCGCGAGATGAAGGCGCTGGGCTACCGCCTGATCACGATGACTGGACGGGCGCGCGAAGATGGCGAGACCACGATCATCTATCATTATGCGCAACGTGACCAATATGTCAGCTTCACGACGTTTACCCGCGCCGGTGGGATCGCGTCGATCACCCCAACATTGCGGATGGCGTCGTGGTTCGAACGCGAAATCCACGATTTCTTTGCCGTCCAGTTCATCGGCCATCCGAACCTGATACCGCTGCTGCGCCCGCCGGGACTGAAGGAAGGATTCTTTCGTCCGGCGGAACCGGGTTCGGCGAAGCTAGATAAGCAATAGGCGAGGCGCCATGCCGTATACGATCCCAATCGGCCCCTACCATCCGGCGCTCGAGGAGCCCTACAAGCTTAGCGTTCACTGCTCCGCCGATACCGTTCAAGAAGCCAGCATCGAGATCGGGGTGACCTGCCGCGCCATCGAGCTATTGGTGCAGAGCCGGGAGTGGGTCCCCGCCGTCACGTTGATCGAGCGCGTTTGCGGCATCTGCTCCAATGTGCATGCGATGACGTTCTGCCGTGCGGCGGAGCAGATTGCCGGCATCGAAGTGCCTGCACGCGCCCAGTATATCAGAACCATCATCGCCGAACTGGAGCGCATGCACTCGCATCTTTTGTGGGCTGGCGTCGCAGCGGAGTGCATTGGGTTTCAGACGCTCTTTATGGAAATCTACGCGCTGCGTGAGCAGGTCATGGATCTGCTCGAGACCATATCCGGCAACCGCGTCAATTACGGGATGAACCGCATTGGCGGGGTGAACCGGGACATCCCTGACCCACAATCACTGATCGCTGCAGTGCAGGCGATTGCCGCGCCGATCGAAAAGGATATCGTGCCCGCTTTTATGAACAATCCCACCGCGACGCGGCGGATGGCCGGCATCGGTCCGTTGACAAAAGCCCAGGCGATCGAGTGGTGCGTCGTCGGCCCGATGGCGCGGGCCTCGGGTTTGGAGATCGATATCCGCACCGACCGTCCCTACAACGCCTATCAAGAGCTCGGGTTTAAGATGGTTACTCGGCAAGAAGGTGACGTCCAAGCCCGCGTCGTTGTCCGCGCCCTCGAAATGCTCGAAAGCATTCGCCTCGTCACCGAAGCGTTGCGCGGCATCCCGCCCGGCCCATTGCGCGCCTTTGAAGGGATGCCGAAGATCCCGCCGGGAGAGGGCTTTGCCGTCACCGAAGGGCCACGCGGAGAAGCTTTCTATTATGTCGCTTCCGATGGCGGCACAACACCGGCGCGCGTCAAGATCCGCACCCCTTCGTTTGTCAATATTCCGCCCCTCGAGGTCATCACCATCGGCCAGCAGTTTGGCGACATGTCGTTGATCCAGGCTTCGACCGATCCGTGCATCGCATGCATCGATCGGTAGCAAGCGATCATGAAAGTAGAACCCATGCAGACACGGTATGCGCGCCAGACGGTGCTGAAGGAGATCGGTCCAGCCGGACAGCAAATGCTGGCCGGCGCGACGGCGGTGATCGTCGGTTTGGGTGCGCTCGGTTCCAATAGCGCGAATTTATTGGCACGCGCCGGGGTCGGCACATTACGTCTGGTGGATAGAGACATTGTCGACCGGACAAACCTGCAGCGGCAGAGCCTATTCGAGGAAGAAGACGCCGCACAATCGCTGCCAAAGGCCGAAGCGGCGGTGCGGTATTTGAAACGAGTCAACTCCGAGATCCGGTACGAGCCCATCACTGAAGACATCAACCCCGTAAACATCGAGCGGATCGTGACCGGAGCGGCCGTCGTAGTCGACGGACTGGACAATTTTTATACGCGGGCGCTCGTCAACGAAGCGTGCGTCAAACATGGAATCCCATGGGCCTATGGCGCGTGCCTCGGAACCTATGGTAGCGCCGCCACGATCATCCCGGGGGCTTCGGCGTGCTTGAACTGCCTACTGCCCCAAATCGGACAGGCGACGACCCCGCCGCTCACCTGCGAGACGGTCGGCGTGCTCGGGCCAGTTGCCGCATTGGTCGCGGCGTGGCAGAGCTCCGAAGCCCTCAAGATCATGGTCGGCAAGAAGGATGCGGCATCGCCGCACCTCGTTCACGTCGATCTGTGGGAGAACGACTTCTCGACCTTGCCGATGACGCGAGTCGCCAGGTGTGCCGTGTGCGGGCAACACAAATTCGACCTTCTCGAACACGGCAATCGCCTGGCGACCGCATCGCTATGCGGACGCGACGCGGTACAGATCGTGCCGCCGCCGTCATCTGGCTTCGATTTCAATCTCGTCCGTCAGACCCTCGGTCGGATCTTCACACTCGAACCGAACCCCTATCTGCTCAAATTCCGTGCCGACGATCATGACATGGTTGTCTTCCCTGACGGCCGCGCAATGGTCTTTGGCACGTCCGATCCCAACGCGGCATTGAGCCTCTACGGCAAGTACATCGGCGGCTGATGCCGACCAGGGCGGCCCTGCGGGTGGTCGACCGAGTTTTGAACATGGACGCATCGATTGTCTCCGCGCTCGCCGCACTGGGTGGAGCCACCATAGGCGGACTGACATCTGTCGTCGGGGCCTGGTGGACCCAGCAGACACAGGTGACGGAGCAGGAGCTCGCCCAGGACAAACTTCGCCGGCAGGACCTCTACAAGGAATTCATCGAGGACGCGTCGAAAACCTATGCCGACGCGCTTCAGCACGACAAAGCAGACGTTTCTGTCCTGGTGGGGATTTACACAAAGATCAGCAGGATGCGCGTTCTGTCCTCGTCGAAGGTCGTCGAAAGCGCTGATCAAGTCGCCCTCGCGATCGTGGACGCATATTTGGGACCAAACGTGAGTTTTCCCGAACTGCGGGACCTGTTGGACAAGGACCGCCTGGACCCCCTACGCGTTTTCGCCGAGGCCTGTCGAGCAGAATTTCTCAGTCGCTCCGCCCCTGAGGAGCGGATGAAGGCCTGGCAAGCCTCGCCTAAGCTGCATCAACCTCCTCGATCCCTAATTCCACGCCGACAACCATGACGTGGTGGTGTTCCATGACGACTGCTCAATGGTAGTCGGTACTTCCGATCCTAATACGGCTGTGAGGCTCTACATCAACACATCGGAGGCTGACGCCCATGAGCAAGGGCACGATCTACCTGGACAACGCCGCGACGACCTGGCCCAAGCCTGAAGAGGTCTATCGCGCCGTCGATACGGCAATGCGCAAGCACGGGGCTAATCCGGGCCGCGGCTCATACCGGATGTCAGTCGACGCGCAGCGTATGGTCGACGACACCCGGCAAGAGGTCTGCAGGCTATTCAATGCGCCGGCTCTCGAACGCGTCATTTTTACACTGAACTGCACTGACGCACTGAACATTGTGTTGAAAGGGCTGATTAAAGCGGGGGACCGGGTGGTGACCGGTCCCTATGAACACAACTCCGTCACCCGCCCGCTTAACGCGTTGCGCCGCTGCGGAGCTCAGGTCGCGGTAGCGAAATCGACCAAGACATATGGCATCGACCTCGATCATTTCCGCGAGGTCTGCCGCGAACGTGTCGATTACGTCGTCCTCTCGCACGCCTCGAATGTCACCGGCTGCGTGTCCCCGGTGAAAGAAATTGCCGAGATTACCCACGAGCGGGGTGGATTGCTCATTCTCGATACTGCGCAGAGCGCCGGCGACCTCGAAATCGACATGCAAGGGTTGGGGATCGACATTCTGGCGGCTGCGGGACACAAAGGGCTCTTCGGACCGATGGGGACCGGCGTCCTCGTCTTGTCCGCTCCTTTGCCCGTAAGGCCCTTCCGTGAGGGCGGTACCGGCTTCAAATCGGAAAGTCCCGAACAGCCCGACGAATTCCCCTGGCGGCTCGAGGCGGGGACCCTCAACCTGCCGGGCATCGCCGGGTTGGCCGCAGGAGTTCGCTTTGTCAAATCAATCGGCGTAAACGCCATCGCCGAGCACGAGGCCAGCCTCGCCCGGGTATTGGCCGACGGGCTGCGGCAGATCGACGGCGTCAGCGTCTTTTGCGACCCGGCGCCCCGTACCGGGGTCGTCTCGTTTCGGCTCGATGCCGCCGACGTCGCCGTCACCGGGACGATACTCGATGAAGCATTTGGGATTGCCGTGCGCACCGGGCTGCATTGTTCCCCGGCAGCACACCGGGCCATCGGAACTTTCCCCGAAGGAACCGTGCGCGTCAGCTTTGGCCAATTCAACACAAGCGGCGATGTCGACGCACTCCTTGCCGCCGTCCGCCAAATCACCACCATGGATGCCGCCGATCGATCCATTCGAGCGTAGAATAACCTATCTCGGTCATCCGCCTTGCGAAGCGAAGGTTCCAAATCAGCCTGCGATCCTCAGCCGCGCTCGGCCATTATTCGCTTGGTATTGGCGATCGCGCGCGGCGGGTTGAGCCCTTTCGGGCAGGCGCTGGTGCAGTTCATGATCGTGTGGCAGCGGTAAAGGCGGAACGGATCCTCCAGCCGATCGAGGCGCTCGCCGGTGCGCTGATCGCGGCTGTCCGCAAGCCAACGATAGGATTGCAGCAGGATCGACGGACTGAGATACTTATCCTGGTTCCACCAATAGCTCGGGCACGACGTCGAGCAGCAGAAGCACAGGATGCATTCCCAGGACCCATCGAGCTGGGCACGTTCTTCTTGCGACTGATGGCGCTCGCGATCGGGCGGCGGCTGGTCGCTTTGCAGCCAGGGCTCGATCAGTTCGTACTGCGCATACAATCCCGTGAGATCAGGGACGAGGTCTTTCAGCACGTGCATATGCGGCAATGGCGTGATCCGGCTCGTCCCTTTCTTCAGATCATCGATCGGGGTCAGACAGGCGAGCCGGTTCTTGCCGTCGATGTTCATCGCGCAGGAGCCGCACACGCCTTCACGGCAGGACCGCCGGAACGACAGGGTCGGGTCGATTTGATCATTGATCTTGACCAATGCGTCAAGCACCATCGGCCCGCAGTGATCGCGATCGATGTCGAACGTATCCATCTCCGGGTTGGCACCTTTCGCGGGATCCCAGAGATAAATTCGGAAACTCTTGACGCGCTCGGCCGGTTTTGGCAGCGGCCAACGCTTGCCTTCGCCGACCTTCGAGTTTGCGGGGAGAGTAAAATTCGGACATTGAAAGTGGCCTCGTTAAGCTAGGACGTGTCGTCGATTATTGAAAGGCTGCACGTATAGCGAGTCTGATGAATGAGTATAGACAGTAAAACGAGTCTATCGCGGCGAGAAGTTATGTGAGTCATGGAGAGTTGGCTTTGTACAGGGCTGACCCATGATCCGATATGGATTGCGCGACGAGCAATGGGAGCGGATCAAGGACTTGCTCCCGGGGAAGCCGGGAGACATCGGCGCTATCGCCCAAGACAACTGTCGCTTTGTCGAAGCGGTCCTCTATCGCTATCGCGCCGGACGTGACCCCCGTTTTTCATCCAGTGGAGACGAGAGTCCGGGGTCGATTTGAGCCTTCTGCTTCGTGGGTGGCAAGAGGCCGGGGCGCGGAGCCCCAGCGAAGCGCAGCGTCCCGTCGGGTGAACGCCATCCCTCGGGAAACCAGACGAGAATATCGCCGGCCACCAGGACCCGGCGCGCGGTGTCGAGTGCGGCGCCAGGATGCATCGCGTCTACCGGGAAGAGATGGACGGCGCGGCAAAAAATTCGTCCGAGCCGATGTGGGAAAAACCGCTGCGCGTCGCCAGCCCAATAGGCCTGCCGCAAACGCGACCAGCTCAGGGCCGCTGCGATGACGAGGACATCGAGATAGCTGACATGGTTGGGGGCGATCACAAAGCGGTCCGGCAGAGGGTAGTCGCTCGACGCCTTTGACGCGCAGGCGGAACAGCCATCGCATCAGCAGCCGGTTCAACGAGTAGAGAGCAAACCCTAGCACCGTCAGCCACCGGCCGGTCGGCACCAGCCAATCTTCACTGTCTGGTGCTTTAGCCGTTGCGCCGGTTTGGGAAGCTTGATCCGCCCCGCTTTGGCGTTCGATCGAGAGCCGCAACAAATCGCGGATTGTTTGGATGTTCCCAAGATCTGAATCCGACAATGAAACGCCGGCTTCATCGTGCAACGTAATTGCCAACTCCATCCAGCCGAACGAATCCAGGTTCAGATCGAGACTGAGAACGGTATCGAAGTCGAGGGGTTGGTCCGGAAAGCGCTGCCGGAGAATATGCCAGACCGACGCGGCGACCGGATTTTGGAGTAGGAGCTGGTCCTCGGGGGTCGGCGGTTGCGGCGCACGGGCGGCACCTCCGGCCAGCGCCTGGGCATAGAGTTGAGGCAGCAGAAAGCGGCGGTATTTGCCGAGCCGGGTCAGCGGCAATTGCTGGCTGGTCAGCGCAAACCCGGACAGGCGTTGGTAGGAGGGGAGGCGCTGTGCCCTTTCCCCGAGAATGACGCGAATGCCGTCATGCAAATTTGTGGCGCCCCGATTGTAGAGCTTTACCGGATCGGGCCGCACCAGGGCAACGAGCGCGCCCTTCTCCTCCAGCATTGCGATCTCGGCGATCTCCGGAGCATCGCCATAGATGCGCTCCAGTTCGTCGGGGCTGACTTTCTTACCGCCGCCCAGAACCAATGTTTCTTTAACTCTTCCGGTGACGAATAAGAACCCGTCCCGATCGACAAAGCCGAGATCCCCGGTTCGGAACCACCCGTCCGCGGTGAATGCATCGCTATTGGCGTCAGGGTTGTTCAAGTAGCCATTTGTGACTGAGCTGCCGCGCAGCTCGATCTCGCCGATGCCGGCGTCATCGGGTTGACCAATGCGAATCTTGCCGTCGGCGAGCGGTCGACCGGCACTGCCGGCGCACCGTTCGCTCGGCCGATTGCCGGTGAACAGCGACGCGGTTTCGGCAAGCCCATAGCCGGTCAACACCGTCCAACCCAGGCCTTCGAGATCCTCCTCGGTTTTTCGCTCGAGCGGCGCGCCACCCGAAATCAACAACTGTAGCTTTGGCGCGACGCGCTGTCGAACGGGAGTGAAGACCAGCCGGCCTGCATGAAGCCCGGCCCATCGCTGGAATAGAATGGTCGATTTCAGCAGAGCCCGCCAACCGACCCGCACCAGTCGCCGATGAGTGCTCATTCGCAATGATATTGTCGCCATCAGCGCTTCGTAGAGCCGCGGAACGCCGACGAGCGCCGTAACGTCTCCGACGCGCAACGCCTGCATCAGCGATCGCCCGGCAGTGCTGGCAGGCAGCACGACGGCTGCTCCACAGGTCAGTGGGGTTAGCATGCCGACAACAAAAGGATAGGCGTGATGCAATGGCAATGGCAGGAGCACACGATCCCGCGGCCCGACAACCGCCAGACTCTGCAGTGCGTCGACATTGGTCGCGATATTGCGATGGCTTAGCACAAAGGCTTTGGGTGTGCCGGTTGTTCCCGAGGTCCAGGAGAGCAGAGCCGGTTCATCGCCCGCGGCATTGGGCAGATCCTCATTCGACGCACGTACTAACGAACGCCAGTGCGTCGCGTGTGGCGAAAATTGTTGATGTTCATCGATCAGGATTGCGCTGATGTCTTGCGCGCGCCAAAGAGCACCGCTCGCCTCGAGGTGTCGCCATGTGGTAATAACCAGCCTGGCATTGCTGGATTTGAGCGCCTCCGCGAGTGAGTCGGGTTCGGCAAATTCATCGATCGGGACCAACATCCCACCCGCGGCCAGCACGGCCAAAGCGCAGATGATCCAGACCGGCGAGTTCGGCGCCCAAAGCAGCACTGCGCTGCCCTGGCCAATCCCGCTCTGACGCAGTCCATGAGCCAAACGACGAGCATGATCCGTGAGGGTTCTGCTGTCCCATGTCTCCGGGCCGCTGTCATTGAACGCGATAACGGCCGGATGGTGTTCGCGCCGTGCCAACGCGCGCAATAAGCTGCCGACGCTACACGACGCGGCTCCAGTGTCAGCCCGAACGTCGGTATCGGCGGCGGAATGCTTTTGCGGTACGGGCTCGTACATCACCGACATTATCGACAGGCTGCGTCGCGGCCGCATTGCATCGCTGCTACGCGAACATGACCTCGCCGAGAACATGATCGCGCAATATCAAGCTGGCGCGCAACAGCGCGTCGGCGGCTGATTCGAAATGACTGGCGATCCCGCTGACGAGATGGAGATGCCGGCAATCGATGTCCGACTTGATCAAGGCCACGGTTACCGCGCGCTCCTGCTCGTCGGTCTGATGCTCGATTATCACCATCTGGTCAACCGCCTCGAGAAATTGTTGCATGTTCTCGCGTAGGCCGCCGCGATGCACGTGTTGCGCCGCGCCGATGCCGCGCTGGAACACTTGAGCGCCTTCGACAGACAATTGGACAGGGCCAGCAGCGAGGCCGGCAGTTGCGAGGATCCGGCGCACCCCGATAGCAAGCCGGCGAGAAACGCCGCCTCTTCGAGGTCATCGGCCGCGTCATCGGCAATCTGCAAGATCTGGCTAAAGACATCGGTGCCGGGTATCCGGCGCACCGTCAAGCGCGTCTGCCTGACAATCTCATCGGCGCGGGTCTCCGCCAGCTTGGCCTGTGCGGCATTCTGTGCCAGCGCGTCGCCGGCTGCGGCCGGCCCCTGGCGCAACACTCCGCGCAGCCTGCCGGCAAGCTGAAGAATGATCGCCGCGTGGCGCCCGATATCGCTGAGCAGGCGCTGCTCGGCGGAGCGAAAATGATTAAACAGCTCGGCCCGCACCTGATCGCGGATCAGTTCTGCCGATTGATGTTGGAGAAGGCCGCGCGCAGTGGTTTGCGACACAAAGCACAGATAGTCCCGCGCGACCTCGTCGCCGATCATTTCATGCAGCGGCTCGCCATAGCGCAATGGCGTCTTGATGGCCTGCTCGAGCGCATCGTAGACGAGCCGCTCGTCGCCCATGATCAAGAAACCGCGATGGCCGAACTCATGATCGGCGGCCCATCGCAGGATTTTTACTGCGGTTTCGTTGGGCACGAGCAATCGCAATCGCTTGCGGGCCCGGTTCCAATCGATCAGAAACACCAGACGGGACGCGAGCCGCTCCAGAAAGCCGGACAAGGCGGCGGCGTCTTGCGCGGTGAAGCGGGCGCGCGCGACATAGAACAGATCGCCCTTGGCGATCGCTGACGCTTGGTGCGACTGCACTTCGTCCCATTGCGTCCCGGTCCCATCGAACAGGCTTTGGAAAAAGCGGAGCCGCCGCGCGTGGATGTCGGTATGGGTGAACACGACCTCCATCTGCGAAACCCGTATCACCGAGACGTGGGCAGCGGTCGTGCCGAGATCGTTCTGAATCAGCAGGGGGCCGCCGGAGCGCGCCGCTATCGTCGCCAGACCGGGATGGTCGAATTTCAGCGGAGCGGTTTTCTTGACGCCTCGCATAAAAGCGGCAATCAACGGGCGATCGGCTTCTGAAATGCCATAAGCCTACGCGCCGTCGACCTCTTCAGTCGATATGTCGGCTTGCAGCTGGTTCAGTTCTTTATGCAAATCCATGATCAGCCGGTGAAATCCATCGACTGCCGCAGTCCGGCCGGAGGTCATCGCTGTGATGGTTTCTTGGTTCAACATATCGTCAACGATCGCTGGCCGGGCATGAACAAGCTGCCCGAGACGTCGGCGATAACGTTCGTGGAGCGCGGCCGCCGCGTCCGAACTGCTAGCGATCAGGGCCAACGGAGCCAGCATCGCCGCCATCGCCTCATCAAGAACAGCAATGAGATGCTGGGCGCCGGGGATGTGGTAATTGCGATGCCCATCGCTCAGGCTGTCGGCCACGCAGCGGTCAAAGCTCGCATCACCGAGCCCACAGGCCTCACGTTCTGATTTCAGGGTGGGCGGCGCCGCCTCTGACGGGTTATCCGCATTGTTCGCCGCAATCTGCAGCAGACCGAGCACATACTTCGCCTGCTCATTGGCGACCATCGCATCGTCCAACATCCCTGGCAGGACGAGCGCTTTGTCCCCAAAAAAATTCGACGATTTGCGTTTTGGCCGCCATGATCCCCTCGTCTGATGCGTTAGTCACCGGCCCCAGCCGCCAGGGCCCATTGCGGCTCCACCCTGGGTATGGCGAGCAGCGCCTGAAGATCGGCGACAGTCAGAGTTTCTTTTTCGAGCAGCGCCGCAGCCCCGCGCTCCAAGAGGTCACGACGCGTCGCGAGTAGACTCCCGGCGCGTTCTGCCGCGCGTGCGATGATGTCGCGGACCGCGCAATCGATCTCGGGGCCGTCTCCTCGGCGTAGCGGCGCTCGATCCAGGTCGGCGAATGGGTGCCTTGCAGAAATTGGCTGGGGCGCCGGTCATAAGCGACATCGCCCAATGCCGGCACCATGCCGTATTGCGCGGCAGCACTGCGGGCGATGTCCGAGGCTTTGGCGAGATCGTCAGCGGCGCCGGTCGATAACTTGCCAAAGATCAGCCACTCGGCGGCCCGGCCGGCGAGCAAAACCGCGATCTTGTTGTGCAGCTCGTCTTCGGTGAGCAGAAAGCGATCCTCGGTCGGGCGTTGGATCGTGTAGCCGAGCGCGCCGACCCCACGCGGAATGATCGAGACTTTCTGCGCCCGATCGACGCCGGGCAAAAGCAATGAGGCGAGCGCGTGTCCCATCTCGTGGTAAGCAACAATCCGGCGCTCATTGAGGCTGAGCAGCCGGTTCTTTTTCTCGAGCCCGGCAACGATGCGCTCGATTGCCGCGGTAAAATCGGCCGCAACGACGGACTGGGAATTGCGGCGGGTCGCAAGCAGGGCGGCTTCGTTGACTAATGTGGCGAGATCCGCACCGGTAAAGCCGGGGGTCATTGCCGCCACCTCTTCTGCCGAGACATCGGAGCCGAGCCGGACCTTTTTCAGATAGATGTTGAGGATCTCAATGCGCCCGGTCTTGTCGGGGCGATCGACCAGCACCTGGCGATCGAAGCGGCCGGAGCGCAACAAGGCGGGATCGAGGATCTCGGGCCGATTGGTCGCCGCGAGCAATACCAGGCCGACCGTCGGGTCGAAACCGTCGACCTCGGAAAGGAGCTGATTGAGGGTTTGTTCCTTTTCTTCATTGCCGCCGATCTGGGAGGCGGCGCCGCGAGCGCGTCCGCTGGGAACCGACGTGGAGGGAAACCCCGATCGGATGCAAACCGCGTTGTTTGGCGGTGACCAAGAGATCAGCGGCCATATGCACTTCGCACCGGGATTTGCGCGTCAATGGCCATTCAGCCCCCCTGTTCTCGATCATCAAGCGACAGAATACCCGCGCGCCGGGGGCACTGCGCGCCAGCTTTTCGAGTTCTGCAATGCTGTCGAACGCGAACAAACCAATTCCATCAGCGGCAGCCTTGGCAATCGCAGTCTCGTGCTTGATCGTGTTCCCAAAGGAAAGCCGTTGAGCCGGAATTTGCAGTCGCTGACAGATGCTGATCTCGCCGGGGCCCGCCAAATCGAAATTGGCTCCAAGAGCAGCCAAGGCGGCAACGATCTCAGGAGCCGGATTGGCTTTGACGGCGTAATAGATCTGCGCCATCGGCATCGCCCCCTGCGGAGCCGAATACCGAGCGCGAACGACATCGAGGTCGACGACAATGCAGGGCGTCGCCGGTCGTCGCTCGGCGAGGTAGCGATCGAGACGCGGCATTGGCATTTCGCTCGCAAGCGTGGCAGCTTGAGTCGACGTCATTGAAGTCCCCTAACGCTTCAGGAACGGTCGCGATCTGATCTGTGTACGGCGGCCTGTGGCTGCGAACGCCCGAGCCTGCACGCACCTGCGTGCGCAGCAAAACCCGGCAGTCAAACTTACGGCTAAATTCGTTCCCAGCGGGTCAGTCTCACCCGTCTGTCCGCCCCTCAGTTTCGCTGGCCTCGTAAACACGGCCTTATTCGCAAAGCCAAAGAGCGCCGCCTCGTCGTGGTTGCGGACATTCTGAAACGCCTTGTTGATCGCGGTAAAGCAATCGGGCAAACGATCACCGTCCGCGAGCCGCGTATGCCAATAGCTCACCAATATTCAGGGTGCACAACGGCGCCGAGCTGCGGGCGTTCGGCATCTCCCGCGCCAATTCGAAAAAAGACCTGCGACAACAGAAAATTGCCCTTGATCAGCTCGAAGACCTTCACCGCCTCCTCGGGGGTGCAGTCGCGAGCTCGGCGCTGTGGGGCTCGGAAGGGCAGTGTTCCAGGCCCGTCATACCACTCACCGCGGCGGCGATTTCGGTTTCGATCCAGCGGCGCACTTCAGGCGGCGCCGATCGCAATTGTTCCAAGGAGAACGTGAAGCTGGTCATCGCCGGCCCCTCCTATTCGCTTCACCAGAGATCTTTCTGGGGCATGGGCGCGGGGCCGTCGTTGACACGGGTAAACGCCTGCTCGTCGCATCATGTCGAATGGGGTCACTTCTGGCAAAGGATCAGCGGGAGCTCGGCCGGCACACGGACACCCGGACGAGATGGGATGATCCGCACAGTGTATTCCTCGGCCGGTCGTGTCCCGGGCGCGGTCCCGGCGAGATGACCGAAGAAGAACGCCGCCGTCTCGCCCTCGGGCTTGCGACGGCCATGGAATTGCCGCCCGGGGACCGTAGCCTCGTCGAACTGCGCGCTTTTTTCGACAACGAACCGGAAGGGGCGGGGGCGCGTCTCGAAAAGTGGTGCAACGGGAATGAGCTCGGCTGGGTCATCGACGCCGCGGTCGACACCGTCCGGTTCGCGCATTTGACCGGACTCGACACGACGGCGCTGCTCGAAAACGAACGGGCGCGGAGGCCCGCCCTTGCGTATCTCTATCACCGGATATCGCTGTTGCTGGACGGGACGCCGCTGCTGATCCCGTGCGATGAGGGGTGGCGGACACTGATTGATCCCACCTTCCGCGGCATCATCGAAAAGCAGCTGCGCACCATTCGCAGTCGTAATGGTGCAGTGGTGTTCATCACCAAATCACCGCGCGACATCGTCAACAGCGGGATCGTCAACGTACTGGTCGAACAGTGCCCGTCGCAATTTCATCTCGCGAATCCGCGCGGGGCTCGCGAAGACTATGTCGACGAACTCAGGCTGACGTCAGGGCAATTCGAGGCGCTGCGCGGATTGCAGGGCGGTGAGTGCCTGTTCCTGCTGGTCCAGGGCGAGAAGAGCGTCGTCGCGCAATTGCCGCTGCGCGGGTTTGACGAATATATCCGCGTGCTGTCGGCGCGCGAGCAAGACTTGCAGGGCGCCCCCCTCAATCACGCTCCTGCCGACATCTTTGGGGAATTGCAGGAGGCAGCGGAATGAGACGGCATCTATTGCTCGCCGGGTTGGCTGTGATCAGGCTCGGCTTTGGGCTGGGTTACTCGACCAGGGCCGATGCTGATTTACCGGTAATTGACACAACCGCGTTGGAGAATGGGCCCGGCAGCTTTCGAATGACGTTAACTCCTATGGAACTAAATTGCAACAATGGGCGACGTAGAATTTGCAGTGGCTCAAGCAGGTGCAGCAATACGCTACGCAGCTCCAGCAATATGCCAACGAATTGACGATTTTGGGAGAATTGCGTTCACAATCCTAATCTTCGAAATTAGCGCGCTCATCACGCCGCTCTTGGCAAAACTCCAGGCGATGATCGGAACGGATCTCGACGATGGCACCAGTCGCTACGCCGATGGCTGTGATCGCGGTAGCTGTCAGCGGTGCCGAGGCTGCTTACGGGCAGAAGACATTCTCAGGGTTCAAAAGGATGTGGCGATTGCAGCTATCGTCGTCGTGCTCGCGACGAGCACGTATTATACACAATATATCAGCAATCTGTTTCTCATTGGCGTGCCGAATACGCTGGGACAAGCCCTCGGAGCAACCACAAATCCAGCATTCTCTCTTCATCTTGTTTTAAATACCGTCGTCAAGGCGACTTTTGAAGACTATCACCAATTGCCGTGGGGATTGATGTCGATCCCGCTCGGCCTCGGCCTTATTGCGATTTTGGTTGTGGCTATCACGTGTCTACTTTTCAGCTTTGCCTTTTACATGACGGCAACAATCATCAACGTGGTCGCCGTGCTAATCGGCCCCGTATTTCTGATTTTGGGATAACACCCATCACCCGCCGCTTTACTGCAGGCTGGTTCAGCGTTCTTGTCGGCGGCTGCATCACGCAAGTTCCGTCGCTTGGTGTGATCCAGCTGGAAGCCTCTGAAAACGGCGTTTTGAGGGAAAGGACCGAGAATTTAGCTGCGTCAGCGATTGGGTGATATCGCGACGGGGTTGGTCTCGGGCTGGGTTGAGCAGCAGCCGGTATTGCTCAGGTTGGCGCGATCTGGTGAGTGAGCCAAACCATTCGCTGCATATTGTACAATAGGTTGGCGAGGCCGATTTTGGTTGTCGCACGGGCCAGGCCAATGGTCCGGATGAACAGGCCCATTGGCCCCTTCTGGCGGGCAAAGACGTGCTCGACCGCTGCGCGTACTGCCGATTTGCGGGCATTAGCTCGGGCCGTGCGGTGCGGCATCGGCTTGCCCCCGGCGAAAGTGTTTTGTCTCGGAAGATTAGCGCGACAGCACGCGATTGTGGCAAGCTATCGAATGGCTGAGGCCGGAGTTGCGGCCAGGCGAGCGTCCCGACGACGCGACCACGCCGGTGCCGCAAGCCGCCCCAGGGGAGCGCTCGCTGATGCACCTCAAACTGCACGCCAACGCCACCACCACGCCGCGCATCCGCGCCTATATTCAGAAAAGCGCCGCCGCGACCAGCGTGCTGGCCCGCGAGCTCGGCATCCATAGCCGAACCGTAGCCCGCTGGAAAAACCGTCAGGATGTGGTCGATCGCTCTACCCGTCCGCATCGGCTGGCCACGACGATGACCGAGTGGGAAGAAGGCCTGATCGTCGAGCTGCGCCGCCGCCTTGCCCTGCCGCTCGACGACATCGTCGAAGCGATGCGGCGCTGCATCAATCAAAAGCTGTCGCGCAGCGCCATCCACCGGTGCCTGCAGCGCTACGGTCGTCCGCCCGCCTTACCCCGAAAACAGCGCCGGCCGCCACCTTCCAAACCGACACCCCGGCGGGGTTTATCCATATCGATGTCAAGTACCTGCCGCCGCTTAACCGCCACCGCAGTTACGCTTATGTCGCGATCGACCGTGCCACCCGCTTTGTCTACCGCGAAATCCTCGCCGATCGCCGGGCCCAAACCGCCGCTGGTTTCCTGGCGCGCTTCCTCGACCGCTTCCCGCTCTCCGTCCACACCATCCTGACCGACAATGGCTCCGCGTTCACCGATCGCTTCGCCGTCGACAAGAAAGGCAAGCCGCACGACAAACCGTCCGGCGATCACGCCTTTGACCGCATCTGCACCCGGCATTCGATCACGCACCGCCTCATCCGCCCCTTTCGCCCGCAAACCAACGGCATGGTCGAGCGCTTCAATCGCCGCCTCGGCGACCATCTCGGCCGCAGGCCGCAGAACCGCGCCGCCCACCACCGCCGCTTTCTCGACCATGCCGAACGCGATGCGTATCTCAACACCTTTGTCGCCGACTACAATCGCACCCGCTTGCGCTGTCTTGACTATCAAGCGCCCGCCGAACTCCTCGCTAAACTCACGGGACACAACACGAAAGCCGGGGCAGGCTCTTGGGCTTTTTGCGATGGATCTGTGAACGCACAAGGCGGCCGGCGAGGAACTTCTCGTTGGCCTCTGAGCGGTAAGCGGTGTCGGCCCAGACGTCGCTGGCGGTGTTGTTCGGGTCGATCAGCTCGGGCAGCAGCGCGCCGTCGTGGCGCGCCGCATCGGTGACCGTCCAGCGGCGGATCAGGCGATGCCGGCGATCGATGCCGAGGTGATTTTTGTAACCAAAAGCTGGGACTGCGAGATCAACCCGCGGTGCGCCCTCGGCGCTCGGTTTGGCCTTGGTGTATTTGACCGTCCAGCGCGCATCGCGGTCCTTCTGGCGCAGTTTGGCCGGCTTTTCAGCCCATGCCGGCGGAATGCGGCCTTCCTTGATGTCGTGCTTCTCGCCGTCAGTGTTGCGCTGCTTCGGCGCGGCGATGATCGAGGCGTCGATGATTTGGCCGCTCATCGCCAGAAACCCGGCGGTTGCCAGCACCGCGTCAAAGCGCTCGAACACAACCTCGATTGCCGGCCGGCCGGCGATCCGGGCGCGCGTCAGCGCTTCGCGGAAGCCCCAGATCGTATTGGCGTCCGGCACCGTGTCGGCCCGCTCGAGGCCGAGAAAGCGCATGAACGACAGCCGGTCGCGGATCAGGTATTCGGTGCGCTCGTCCGACAGATTATGGCTCGACTGCAGGATCAGCACTTTAAACATCAGCACGTGATCAAACGGTGGCCGGCCACCCCGCAATCGATCCGAGCGCACAACGGCGCGCTCGAGATCAGCACGAAACCGTTCAAAATCGACCACCGCACCCAGCCGTTCCAGGCTGGCGCCCTTGGCCGAGAGCTGCTTCAGCCGTTCCTCAACATCAAAAAATCCCGCCTGCCCCCGCATCTCCGCCCCCCAGCGTCGACCCGAGCCATCGAATCACGAACCCGCTAAAATTGCGAGGTTTTTGGAAGTCTCCAGCTTATGGCAACCGCCGAATTGACCATGATCCAGGGTTTCATTACTGCGGCGGCCCCGGCCGCCGGTGGCGACAATAGCATTGTGATCTCTGTGGGGCCTGACCGAGTCGGCAATGCTGCTCGGGCTTACGGCAGCGGCTGTAAAGCAAGTCCCCGAGATCTCTCGGGCATGGCGTCTACCATAGTAGTGCTGGCCTTCAGGCCGCGACATTCGGTGCAGCGAAAAATATCGCTGGTGGCGCCGCATCCGGCGCAATGCGGGGCGTGGGCGCGGCGGCTTTCGGTGTGGCCCGGATGGTCGGCGGTCAAGCGGGCAACGACCACCCCTGGCGCGATAAAGGGCCGGTCGGCCGATCGCTCAGCAGAGGAGATCGTAAATGATCCGGTTTCCATGGCTCGCGTTTATCCTCTGCTTTCTGGCGTCTTGCGGCAGCACCAGCGATGCACCGCTGCCGATGATTCACCCGGGCGATCCGACTGGGGACTGGTCCCGGACCACCTCGATTTCGGTGCATTGCCGCAGTGAACGCGATCAGCAAGATGTTGCCGTGGACGGCGAAGCCACTGACCGACGCGGCGAAAAATGCAAAATTCCGCGCAATCATGGATCTGTCGGCGGAGCGCGTGATCCTCGGCCGGTCCGCAATCGTTACCGGCCGGGTGATCGGCGGCGTTGGCGCGGCGTGCTTTGCTGCGTCAATTTTTGGATGGTTACTTTGCTGCCGCTCAAGGCGAGCGAAGTCAAATTTTATCTGGTGGACAAGAGCACCGGGACGATCGGGGAGCCGGTCGGCTCCAGGATGCGCCCAAGCTGTTCGGTGCTTCGGTCGAACGGCAATACCTCAAACGCTACATCGAGGCGCGCGAGGGCTGGGTCCCCGAGATGGATCAGCGCGATGACAGCATCACCAAACTGATGTCGACGCCGGATGAGCAGGCGCGCTACGCGGCCGGTCGCAACGCGCCATTGAGCCCGGCGAAGGCACTCGGCAAGGACGGTCATGTCAGTATCGAAAACTTCGGCTTCCACCTGCTGGAGCTCGCCAAGGACGGCGAGACGCGACGCTACCTGGTGCAGTTCGACCGCACCGTATGGCGCGGCGGGAACAAGGATCCGATGCAGTCGTGGAGTGGGACCGTCGATTTCCAGTGGCATCTCGAATTGCCGATGCGGCCGGACGACCGCAGCGACAATCCAGGCGGGTTTCAGGTGCTGGGATACAGCGCTAGTTCCGATAGCCCGGACCAAAGAGGCAGTAATGCGCATCGCCGCAACAATCCTGCTCGCCTCGGTCTCGCTTGCCGCTCTCGGCCAGGCTGCGATCGCGACACCACGCAGAGTGCTGCACAGATCCGTGTCGTACCGTACTCGCCGCTGTTGAGCACCGAAATCGTCGGCGTCATTGGCCAATCGACCACGATCACGTTTCCGCCGGGCGAAGCGTCTACCGTGTCGTGCAAACCGGCAAACCCAATAAGGACGGAGCGTTAGCCGACGCGGGCTGGCAAGGGGCGCCGCCGGCGGAGATCAAGGACACGCCGCTCGGCAATAACCTGACCTTGTGGCCCGTGACGCCCGGCGAAAGCACGATGACTGTCGTCACGATGTCATCGGCGGGCGGGCAGAAAGTCTATCCGTTTCGCCTGCTGGCGAAGCCGGATGCCGACGGCGCCGCCGACATGCCCGTGTCGTTCTGAATCTGATCTTCAAAGGCGGGGCGGCATCAGACCCAGAAACGCCGGCGGGGGCCCGTAAGACTGTCGCGGTTCGGGTGTCGGCGGCGAGGCAGAAGGCCAGCCAGATCGCACAGGCCGCAGCCGAGCAGCATTTGCGGACCGACGCCTTCAACGGCGCGAATGGCCTATGCCATTACATTGCCAAGGGAAGGCGGGCCCAATGCGATTGAGCCTCGCTGCCCGCTCGACAATAGGCAATGGACGTTGATGCGGTTCCCGAGCCTGTCCGAAAAGCCTGCGGTCTACGTCGTCGGCCAGGACGGCGGTGAACGGCTGGCGCGGCAACATGGTGTCGGTGATTTTGTCGTGGTCGAAGAGATAGCGCCACAATTCAGGCTGCGGCTCGGTCCGGCTGTCCTCGATAGCCTCAACACCGCTTACGACCCGGCCGGCAAGCCTGCCGGCACTGGCACTACGGCGGCAACGGTCCGGAGCGAATTCTCCAGGCAAAAGCCCGACGAACGAATTTCACGCGAACGAGGAACGGGATGAGGATGAAGAGGCTGAACCGCCGCTGTTTTGGAAACGGCGAAAATGCCTGCTGATCGGGCTCGGGGTCGTCGTGCTGCTGGTTTTCCTGTTCACCCCCGGCAAGCCGTATTACGCGCAGGACGCCCCAAAGGTTCCGGAATCCTACATCGGCGTGGTCGTTCCGTATCAGGCGGCAAAGACCGAGGCTGTTCCGTCATCGCCGCCGACACCGGCAATCACGCCCGCGCCGGTCGCGGTGCCAGCGCCTCCAATGATGCCGGCCCTTCGTGGCCAGCAGCCGGCGGTGAGTGCGCCACCCATCCGGCCGGCGATGCTATCTTACGTGGTGCCGCATAGCGACGGCCCAAAACCAGATGATCCGCCGCCCGCCGATCCGCCGCAGACCGGGTTGACGTTCAAGGCAGCGAGCCTGCCGGGGATCAAGGCGTCGCCGGCGATCGACGACACCTACCAAGTTGATGTCCGGTCTCCTGCCTTGCGTGCTCGACACCGCGATCGAAGCCGACCTGTCCGGTCCGCTGCCGTGCCATCTGCCGGCCGGTCTACAGCCCCAAGGGTGTATTGCTGATGGAAGCGGAGACGCATGTGGTCGGCCGCTATCAGTTATTAAAGACCAATGCCGGCAACCGGCTGCTGGCGGTATCCGACCTATGCGCACACGCCAAACGGCATTTGGGTCCCCCTGGCAGACGTGCCGCTGGCCGACGATCTCGGGCGCACTGGGTTTGCCGGAGCGGTCGATAATCACTAACTCAAGCGCTTTGGCGGCGCCGTGATCCTGAGCCTGACGGAGAGCGGCCTTGGCATCCTGCAGGCGGCCGTCGCCAAGGGCGGCAACACTTACATCTCGACCGGCAGCGCCAACAATCTGGCCGAGCAGATCCTGCAATTGCGGGTCAACATTCCGCCGACCTTTTCCAAGCACTAGGGTGAGACGATCGCGGTCTGGCTCACCGCCCCGATCGACTTTCCCGACAGCTACAAATTGCGGCAGGTGCGGAAATAAGAAACGGGGAAGTAACACTGCGCCACCTGCTGGCCCCAGTCCAGGATGTGCTCGACGACCCGGCGACAACCGAAATCGTCGTGCAGCGGCCGAGTGAGGTTGGGATCGAGCGGCACGGGCAATGGTCCTGGCGCACTGTCGAGGCATTTGATATTCAGCGGCTGGACGCGATCGGCCTGTTGGCCGGCTCGCTATTATCCAAACCATTTGATCCGACCCACCCGATCTGCATTCCCAGCGAGGATAGCGGCAAGCCTGATGTCACCGGCTTCAATGTCCTCGGCTGGATCGATATCACCCATCCCGAGGCCGAATTGCATCTCCGCAGCGCGGTGTCGTGGATTTACGACGAGGCCGCCGCGGCGCGGACGGCCGGGCCAGGGTGCGGCGAGGATCCCTTTTTCGCCCCGATGGGCAGATCGCTCATCACCTGTTTGCTCGCGCATTTAGTCTGGTGCGATCCGCAAGCGATCGACATCAGCCTGGCAACCCTTTTGCCGCGGCGATCGCCGTCTCAGAAGAGGAAATACTCCACTCCTCGGAAACATCCGCCGCTCGAGCCGCAACCCAATGGCGCGGCGCCTTGCTGCGACGCTGATGAAGTGCAAAGCCGAGGAAACCTTCAGCGGCGTGTTCCTGAACACCGTCAAAGGCGTCGGATGGTTGTTCACGTCAGCTTATGCCGAATTGGTATCGGAAGGCGACTTCGATCAGCGGGCGCTCCTGATCGGCAACACCACCGTGTTTCTCAATATCAGCCTGCGCACCCTCGAGACCACGCCGCCGACCGCCCGCGTCCTGGTCGGAGCGCTGTTGAACACCGTCTACATGGCGGACGGTTGGACAAGAGGACGAATACTCTTCCTCCTCGACGAAGCGGCGCAGCTTGGCCGCATGAAGACGCTCGAAACCGCCCGCGACATCGGCCGCAAGTATGGCGTCCCGCTGCACGTGCTGTTTCAGTCGGTCGGCCAGATGGCCGAGGGCTGGGGCCGCGAGGGTACCCGTGCCTGGATAGATGCCGCCGCTTGGATCGGCTATGCCGCGAGCCGTGCAGGGGGGAGCCGGCAGGGATCTGAGCGACCAGCGCGGCGCTCACGGTGTGCTGGCATGGTCAGAAGGCGACAACCAAGGCCGCCAAAAGCCCTTTGGCCTCAACTTCGGATCGATTTCGCGCGGCATCAACGTGAACGTGCACGACATCCGCCGCGCGCTGATCGCCGCCGTTGAAATGCAGCAGGATCGGCGCGAGGACGAAATCATCGTCGCCCCGGCGAGCGGGCTCCCGCTCCGCATCGGCCGCGCGATTTCAGGGGACCCGAAGTGATTGCGTAACTCGCAACGAACCGTTTCGTCAATTCAGCAGCGGAGTGAACACATGACTTATCCGCCAAGGCGGACAGAGCTTAAGATCAACGAGGGACGCATGCAACGGCGCGCCGACGATCAAATGAGGGCGGGCGAGACCCCGGAACAAAAGCCTCGCGCTCATCGCCACACACCATAATCCAGGAACTCACGACGATGATGCCTTACGACACAATGGCTAAGAGCCGGCCATCGCGAGAAGTCCGCGAGGACCGCGCCCGCGCTTTCTGGCAAGCTCAGATTAATGAAGGCGGGCGTGGGCCGCCGAGCACCAGGACAGAACCAATAAACAGGCCGCGCCGCCGCCAAAACCATCACCCTCGCCGCCGCCTCCGTCGCGCGTTCCTCTGCACGTAGTATCTGCCGAGACGGAATTTGCCGACACCACGCCGCCCATCAATCCGGCCGAAATACCGGCTCTCTTTCTGGTGGCGACATCTGTCCTTCGCCTCATCAATGCCGGCACGTCCGACGGAAGCCGCTTCTCGGCTGCCCACAGGCCAAAGACCGGCCGACCTGGAGGCTCGTATATACCGCAGTCCCGAGTTTGACCGATAAGGCCGCGCAAGGTGATCAACTCCTGGCTGCAGTGCAAAGTTCTCGGAACCCGCTCCTATCGCGATCCTATTGATCGCTGGCACTGTCCCAGGTTGTTCGCGATACCCTCGAAGGGTGTGCAGAAATTTCCTAATACCCTTCCGCGCGCTTGCGCACCTCACGCCCTCCTCCGTACTTCCTTCCATCACACGCCATCCCTGCACGTATTCCCCATATCTCTACCCTGGATCTGCCTTGGCCACCTCGTTTGCTGGAAATCCGCCAATTCATTGCCCTTCGGGGCAACAACGTTTGGGTGCGGAAGTCCACCCCTCTTGGGGCACAGACCAAGGCACTCCTGACGGAATGCAAAAACGGGTCTGAGTCCCCGAGGTGTTCGGTCTCGATCCGAAGCAGCCGGCACCGGCTGAGGCGGTCCCGAACGTGCTCGCCGGCAAGCGCGCCGACGAGGGCATGCCCCAAAGCGCCGCCGGCAAGACCTTGCCGAGGGAGGTCGTCGAGGGCGCCCGCAAGCGGTTTAAGGCAGCACCGGGTGTTCCCGTCGCACTGCGAAGCGACCGCCGACGAAATCGCCCAGCTGGAGAACGGCCGTGGCAAATGGGCGGCTGATCGATAAGGATGATTATCGCCGGCAAATCCACGCCACGCGGCTGCCGATCGGGTTTGTCGATATGACGTTTTCGGCCGACAAATCATTGTCGGTTGCCGGGGCATTGGCGCCGACCCAGGCGCGACGCCGTGTTGTACATCACCGCCATGTCGTGGCCGACACGATGGCCTGTGCCGAGACCCATCTCGGCGTTGCTCGCCGAGGCCAGGGCGGCGGCGATGGCGCGGAGGCCGGCAACTCGGGTGGATCAGCTTTCAGCACTACACCCGCGCGGCCGGCGGTCGACATCGAGCGGCGGAACCGAGAAGGCCAAGCCTATGCCGACATCCGCGAAGTGCCGTTGCAGACCGCGGATCCGCAGCTTCACACCCATGGGACGGGTTCAACAGTGTGTTGACCGATAGCGGGCACATCGGCGCGATCGATCTCGACCGGCTGGCCGGCGGGTCTAACAGTCTCGGCGCCGACAAACGCCAACGCGCGTGAGATCGGTGCCGCCATTCGGGCCGAGCGGCGCCGGACCGGCGAACTCGACGACGATGCCAGAGTCTTGGACGCGACCGGCCGCAACGGGACATCTACAAGCTGGCGTTGGCCGTCGGCGATCGCGTGCGCCTCTATGATCGTGTGCATGACGTGCTGGTCCCCGGCCGCAAGACCGTTCTCGCCAATAACGGCGAGATCGTCGAAATCAGAGGGCTGACCGGAACCGGCATGATCGTCCGCAACGACGCCGGTATCGAGGGCTTGGTCGCGTGGCGTAAGATCCAAGCCCGCCAAGGAGCCCCGGTGCGGCTGACATACGGCTATGCGATGACCGTGGACACGGCGCAAGGTAGCACGGCGACCGAGTACATCCACGCCCTGCCGTCCGGATCGCACGCGATCCACGGCTTCAAACCCTACACTGCCGCCGCCACCACGAGCGGACAAGTTGGATCATCGTCGACGAAGCCTCGGAGCGGCGCCAGCTCGCCAGCCGGTCGATGATCGGGCAGCGTCCGCAAATCCAGGAGCTCGATATATGGCGCCAAATCGACGAAAATCTCGGCCGCTAGCCAGAAAAGCCAGCGCTCTCGATATGCTGCGTGCGATGGCAGAGGCGCCGCCCCAGGTGTCGCGTCGGATTATGCGATATGCCGCGGCGCGCGCGTAATGCGGAGCGTTGACTGGGCGAGCTGGGCGAGACAAGGGACAAGGCGGAATACCGCCGCCCACCAGTGTCTGTTGCGGGGGGACGTTCTGGCGCTGCATCACAGCGCTGCCGGATCATATTGGGCAGCTGTTGACGAAGATGTGCTCGATGCCGGCGGCTCGCGGGAACGACTCAGAGAGCAGTGCTTCTCTCTGCGCGATGCGCGGTCCGCATGGCGTCATGCCGCGGTAACAGTGTTGGCGCGGCCGACAGCGCGGTTGCGAGTTCGCGATGCTCGTGCAACCGTGGTAGGCCGTGGGCTTGGCGCTTTCGCGAACGCCGCCGCGTGCAAATTGCTCCCGGTTCGGTCCTGCCTTGCGAGTCATAGCAATGAAACCCGCGCCCTTTGATTACCAGGCTCCCGGCACCCTTAACGAAGCAATCGATCTGCTCGCATCGAACCCCGACGCGTTTGTCATCGCTGGGGGACAAAGCCTGATGCCGCTTCTTGCCTTCCGTTTGGCGACCCCGAACCTGCTGGTCGATCTGCGGCGGCTGCGCGGGCTCGGCAACATTGATATCGGCGATGACGGCCTGCGGCTCGGCGCGCTGGTACGCTGGCGCGACATCGAGGAAATTCAGCGGTTGGCGACGGCGCATCCGCTGTTGCACGCGGCTGTCGCGCATGTGGCGCATTACCAGATCCGCAACCGTGGCACGGTCGGAGGCAGTCTTGCCCATGCCGACCCGGCGGCCGAATTGCCTGGCGTCGCGGTAACCTGCGGGGGTGAAATTACCCTCTCCGGCCCGGCCGGATCGCGCACAGTGCGCGCCGGCGATTTTTTCACCGGGGCGTTGTCAACGCTCCGCCAGCCGGACGAGATCATCACCGAGTTGCACTTGCCGAAATGGCCAACCCGCCGGCACTGGGCCTTTCGAAAATATGCTCGGCGTCAGGGCGATTTCGCCCTCGCTGGCATCCTGCTGTTTTATGACGAGGACCGGCAAGGAGCGCTGAGCAATGCGCATGTCGGCGTGATCGGCGCGTGTGCCCGCCCGCATCGGCTGACCGGGGTGGAAACGCTGCTGAACGGCCACCCCCTCGATGACGGTCTGATCCGCCAGGCGGCGGCAACGGCCGCAGAAGAGGTTGACCCGCCGGACGATTTGCACGCCGACGCCGCCTACCGTCGCGGTCTCGTGGCGACGCTCATCGAGCGCGGCTTGCGGGCTGCGGCTCACCAGGGGAATGCGTGATGCAGGTAGGTTTCCGGATCAATGGTGATCCCGTCGTGGTCGATGTCGAGCCGCGCCTCCACCTCGCCGATTGCCTGCGCGAGGTGCTGCGCCTGACCGGAACCCATCTCGGCTGCGAGCATGGCGCTTGCGGCGCGTGCACGGTCATCGTCGACGGCGTCGCGGTTCGCGCCTGTCTGATGCTGACAGTGCAGGCTGAAGGTGCCAGCGTCGTCACCGTCGAGGGCCTGTCGAGCGACGAAGCCCTGAGCCCGCTGCAGACCGCCTTCCGCAAGCACCACGCCTTGCAATGCGGCTTCTGCACCCCGGGAATGTTGACAACGGCGCACGCGCTGCTGACTGAGGAGCCCAATGCGGACGCCGATCGCATCCGCTCGGCTTTGTCTGGCAATTTATGCCGCTGCACCGGCTATATCCCGATCGTCGAAGCGGTGCTCGAAGCGCGCGCCGCCTACCGCAAGGCTGATCGACCATGATCGGGACGAACCGGTATATCGGCAGCCCGGTCGAGCGAATCGAGGATTTACGCTTTCTGCGCGGCCGGGGTCAGTTTGTCGGCGATTTGCAGCGCGAGACCATGCTGCATGCGTCCATCCTGCGCAGCCCCGTTGCGCACGGGCTGATCGCCGCCGTGGACGGCAGTGCCGCACTTGCCATAGCGGGAGTGCGCGCCGTGATAACGGCAAAAGACATTGGGGCCGTGCCGCGCATCCCGCTGCGTCTTTTGCCCTTGCCCGGCACCGAGCGGTTCTTGCAGCCAGTGATCGCGGCTGACCGCGTGCGCTATGTCGGCGAGCCGGTTGCCGTCGTACTGGCTGACAGCCCGGCGCTGGCTGAGGACGGAGTCGGCGCAATCACCCTCGACATCGAAGAATTGCCGCCCGTCCCGGATCGGCACGCTTCCGGGCGATGCGAAATTCTGTTGTTTGAAGAAGCCGGCACAAACGCCGCGATGGTCTTTACCGGGCTCAAGGGCGACGCCGACGCGGCGTTTCGCGATGCTGACTACGTCCGGCGCGACCGCTTCGCAGTCCAGCGCTATACGGCACTGCCGATGGAGCCGCGCGGCGTGCTTGCCGAATGGGATATGGCAGAGAGCCGGATGACGGTGCTCGGAGCGGCAAAGGTACCGTTCTTCAACCGCGATACCCTGGCGGCAATGCTGGATCTGTCGCCGGCCCAGGTCGACCTGATCGAGAATGATGTTGGCGGCGGCTTTGGCGCCCGCGGCGAGTTCTACCCCGAGGACTTCCTGATCCCGTTCGCCGCGCGGCGTGTCGGCCGCCCAGTCCGCTGGCTCGAGGACCGGCGCGAGCATCTGACCGCGATGAATCACGCCCGCGAGGCGGATTGCGAGGTTGAGATCGCCTGCCGCAGCGACGGCACGATCCTCGGCTTGCGCGGCGAGGTGTTTGTCGACCTCGGCGCCTATGTCCGCACCAATGGGTTGATCCAGCCGCGCACTTTGGCGCAGTGCTTGACCGGTTCCTATCGCATACCGAATGTGCGGCTGACCTCGACGGCGCTCGTCACCAACAAGACCCCGTCCGGCACCTATCGCGCGCCCGGCCGCTACGAGGGCTCGTTCTTTTGCGAGCGGCTGATCGAGCTGGCGGCGCGTGACCTCGGGATCGACAGCGCCGAGATGCGGCGGCGTAATCTGATCGGCGCCCGCGAGATGCCGTATCGGCTGCCACGGTTGGAGCCGGGCGGCCCGGCCGTCGATACCGAGTGCGACAGCGGCGACTATCACGAAACCCTCGAACGCTGCCTCGCCGAGTTCGGCTGGGAGGAGAAGCGTGCGCTGCAAGGTTGCGAGATCGACGGGCGCTATCACGGCATCGCCGTTGCCTGCTTTATCGAGGGAGGCGGCGCCGGTCCGAAGGAGACCGCACGGCTCGAGCTCGAGGCGGATGGTACGGTGTCGGTCTATGTCGGCTCGACTGCGGTCGGGCAGGGCCTCGAAACGGTCATGGCGCAGATCGCGGCGGACACGCTCGGCCTGCCGCTCGGGCAGGTGCGCGTCCTGCACGGCTCGACACCACTGCTTGACGAGGGTTACGGCGCATTTGCGTCGCGTTCGACAATACTCGGCGGGTCGGCGGTGTTCGAGGCGGGGAATGCGCTGCTCGACAAGATCCGCGCCGCTGCCGGCGCACGGCTAGGCTGTGCCGCCGAGCAGGTCGAACTGGTGGACGGATGGGCCCGCGCTCCCGGCGGGCGCTCGCTCGCGTTTGCCGAGTTGGCGGCGGACGGCCTGCAGGTCACGACGGCGTTTAGCAACGGTAACCGACTGACCTACACCTATGGAGCAGCCGCGGCGCATGTCGCGGTCGACCCGGGGACGGGCGATGTCGAATTACTCGACTGTCTTGTCGTCGAGGATGTCGGCCGCATCGTCAACCCGTTGACATTGCACGGCCAGGCAATCGGCGGCATGGTCCAGGGGCTGGGTGGCGCCTTTCTGGAGCACCTCGTCTATGACGCAAACGGCCAGTTGCTGGCCGGCAACCTCGCCGACTATCTGATCCCGACGGCAACCGATTTTCCGAAGATTCGGGCGATTGCGCTCGAAAACCACCGATCGCCAAGCAACCCGCTCGGCGTCAAGGGCGCCGGCGAGGGGCCGATCATCCCGATCGGCGGCCTGATGGCCAACGCCGTCGCCAATGCTTTAGCCTCGTTCGGAGCGATGCCAAACCAGCTGCCGCTCTCGCCCGCCCGAATCTGGCATATGAGTTCGGCTAAACAATCCACCGCGAGTTCGGAATGATCATGCCATCGCGTCCGATTCCGTCCGTTCGGGAGGCCGGCCGGTTGACCTAAGTCGGAGCTCTTGCGTTTCCGAACGTAGGGTCCAACAGTAAAGCGTTTGATACGTCGCTTGTCGGTGCCGCTATCGTAATCCTCGAAAATCTTAGCACTCCACCGGTTGGCTGGGAGCATCTAATCAAGCAGATAGGACAAGATGCCGAAAATCACACGCGGTTGATCCCTGCCACTGTGGTCTTCGTCATCAGCGATGAACTGTTGAATATGGCGATACAATAACCAGCTTTATCGATGGATTAACCGTCGTAAATGCTAGAGCATCGATGTATTGTTGTCATTGCGGAAACGAGTTTTCTGAGGCACGGGCAAGACTAGGGCTCGACTGCTGTCTCGAATGCGGTGAGAAAGTGGCGGCGGGGGAAATTGCGCGCCGCGCTGATATGATCGCGCCAATTAGCCACAAGTCCGGGTATACCTATTTAGGCTCGGACCGGGCGACGCAGCGCCAGCGCCTGATGGAAGGGTCGGGGAAGACCCCGCGGATGGAAACAGGTGGCCCACCGCTTGGTCGCGCGGCCCGACCGCGGCAGCACAAATCCATACGCCATGAATTTGTCGGTTGGGAATTCAAGCCCGACAAGTTCGGGGTACGCCAAAAGCGAGCGATACTTCGTCAGCTGCCCGATTGACGGCCAAGTCACACCGTCGTGGCCGCCGACTCCGCAGGCGAAGCTGAAGCAAGACGCTGGGGAGAGCGGTCGGACCATATCGCATTTAGCACGGTCGGCGTTAGATGAGAGGAGGACGACCGCATTCCGGCGCACGCTCGTATCGGCAATCCACGCGCCAAAAACGGACAGCACCCCTTTTCCTCGCCGAGTTTTTGCTAACATTTTTGGCCTGAGTAGCGGCTTTTCGGCCGAGGCAGCCGCAGGTTTTCCCGCAAACTCGGGCCCTCGTATTCTTCGCGGAACAGCCCACGGTTCTGCAATTCCGGAATGACCAAATTGACGAAATCGGAAAGCCCACCAGGCAGGTGTGGCGGGTGCACGAGAAAGCCATCAACGCCGTAATTGCGGAACCATTTCTCCATATCGTCCGCAACTTCGGTCGGCGACCCGATCAGCGTCCGCTGCCCGCGCGCGCCGGCGAACCGTTGGTAAATCTGGCGGATCGTCAAGCCTTCTTCCTTGGACCAGCGAACAATGTTGCGCATCGAGGTCTGACCGGCGAGTGCTGCAACGTGATCCGGGATATCAGGTAACGGGCCGTCGAGATCGTATTCGGACAGATCCATGTTGTCGAGTTGGTTCGACAACAGTTCGAGCCCGACATCCGGGTGGATTTTCGACTTTAAAAATTCATGCTTTTCGTGCGCCTCCTTTGCCGTGCGGCCGACAATGGCGTTGAGCCCTGGCATTATCTGTAACGTCTCGGGCTTGCGCCCGTATTTGCTCATCCGGCTTTTGAGGTCGCGGTAAAACTCTTGTGCGCCGGCGAGCGTGTGCTGCGGGGTGAACACGCCTTCAGCAAAGCGCGCCGCCAACTCGCGCCCGGCCTCGGACGAGCCCGCCTGAAACAATACCGGATGACCTTGTGGCGAACGGGGGACGTTTAGCGGCCCGCGGACTGAGAAGTGTTGGCCCTTGTGGTTGAGCTCATGAAGCCTCGTTGGGTCGAAGTAAACCGCTGTCGCACGGTCACGTACAAACGCGTCGTCGTCCCAGCTGTCCCATAGCCCTTTGACAACCTCGACGAATTCGTTGGCGCGCTCATAGCGTTCACCATGCTCGTAATGGCGCTCGCGTCCAAAATTATGGGCTTCGTTGACCGCTGACGAGGTTACGACATTCCAGCCGGCGCGGCCATTGCTGATATGGTCAAGCGAGGCAAATTTGCGGGCGATATGATAGGGCTCATTATAGCTGGTGGTTGCAGTCGCGACGAGCCCGATATGCGTCGTCACGGCGGCGAGCGCCGGCAGCAGGGTCATCGGATCGAAATAGGCCATGTATTGCGGCCAGCGCTTAAGCGCGCTGAGCTTGCCGTCACGCACAGCAACCGCATCCGCCACGAACATCAAATCGAACTTACCGCGCTCAGCGATTTGCGTGATCTCGGCGTAGTGTTGAAAATTGGTGCCGGCATCGATTTGCGCATCGGGATGCAGCCAGGCGGCGACATGGTTGCCGGTTGGGTGAAAAAAGGCCCCGAGATGCAGTTTTTCGCCGCGGCGGTCGTTATCCATGATCTCCTCCAGCGATGTTACGGCGGCCGGTGCAAAGCCGAGACCATAAATCAATCGCTTCTGACGCGGCAAAGAGACCGAGGGCGCGTCGAGCAAAATCAAGCGGGTCCGAGAGGACGAACGTGTTGTGGACGGCGTTCAGGTGGTTGAAATGCGGCGCCGGCGCGAACCGCACAAAGGTCAGCGATGCCTTGGTAAATCGGAATTCAGCAAATCGCTGGTAAAGGCGAGCTTTTTACGGCGATTCTTGCCCTGCCAGTTGTGGCTCAACGGATAGAACTTCTCGAGGTAAAGAACTTCTCCAGCCATCAGCGGGAATCGCCATTCCGCAATGCAGCTGCGATCGGCGTCGCGCAGCTTTGCCCGCATAATTCGCGGGCGATGTGCATCATCTGGGGCAGGTTGGTGGAAACATGGACGCGGCCGGCGTAAAGCAGCGAGTGATGCGGCGTCTCTAGACCGGCCGGGAGTGCACTGCGCCTGGGTGATCGCGACGACGATACGCTTGAATGCCGGGTGGTTTGTGACGTCGCCGACGCGTTCGCCGTCAATCAAGACTCGCGCCTTCGCGTAATCGAGCGCGATACTGCTCCCCGGTTCGGATCATCACCCGCCCTTTCTCCCTCGAAGTCGCCTTGCAATCGACGCCCCGTGGAGCTGGCACGTCGATTGCCAGTTGGTTCGATCATACCGGGAGAACGGCATGTTGCTTCGTGCGGTGGCGCTTCTCATGGCGCTGATATTCGTTTCCCTGACAGCGCCGGTATCGCGAGCGCAGGGCCTGCCGCTGACGGATAGCGGCAAGCTTATCTGGGGAAGTGCGGCCACCTTTCCGCCCTTCGAGTCGATGGACGGCGGCAAACCGGTGGGCTTTGACGTCGATATGGTCGACGCGATCACCACCAGGATGAAGGTGCAATCGGCGCCGAGCCTGATGGATTTCAAAGGCCTGATTCCAGCACTGCTCGGCGGCCGCATCGATGCGATTGTCAGCGGCATGTACATCAATCCCGAGCGCTCGCAGGTCGTCGACTTCATCCCTTACTTGAAGGTCGGCAATCAGATGTTGGTGCAAAAAGGCAACCCGCAGCATCTGACCGGTACGCAGCAACTTTGCGGTCATCGCCTCGCCGCTCCAGTCGGAACCGTTTATGAAAAAGCCGCCCAGCAACTCGCCGCCGACTGCCAGAAGGACGGAAAACCGGCGCTGAGCATCCTTAGCCTGACCTCGACGGCCTCCGGCGCGCTGGCGCTGAAGGAGGGGAGGTGCGACGCAATCATCGCATCGACCCCGACCGCTGTGGCCCTGATCAAAGCGACGCCAGATGCGTTCGATGCCGCCGGCGAACCCTTCGACAACAACACTCTGCTCGGTATTGGTTTGCCCAAGGATAGGCCGGCGCTGAGGTCGGCAATCGACGCGGCCTTCAAGGCAATCGTAGCAGACGGGACCTATTCCAAGCTGATCAAGAAATACGGCTTGCCAGCCACCAGCTCGCTGTTTTGATCGAAAGCCGCGACAGACAGGGAGCGCCGGAATGTCGATTTTCTCGCCCCAGCTGATGCTCAGTTATCTGTTCAGCTATAACTTCGCGCAAGCGGCGCTTATGACGGTGTGGATCAGCCTCGCCTCGCTGCTGGTCGGCATCGTGATCGGCTTAATACTGGCGGCAGGTCAGGAGGTGTCTTCGCGCATCGTGCGCGGCGCTATCACGATGTATCTGTGGCTGTTCCGCGGCACTCCGGTGTTATTGCAGCTCGTCTTCGCATTCAATGTATTGCCGGTCTTCCATATCGTGTTGCCGGCGTCGGCCTGCGCTGTATTGGCGCTCGGCCTCAATGAGGGCGCCTACATGACTGAGATCATGCGTTCGGGCATTCGTGCGGTCGGTCCGGGGCAGCGCATGGCAGCCCGCGCGCTCGGCTTCGAGGATCGGCAGGTGATGCTGTGGGTCGTGTTGCCGCAAGCGCTGCGCATCGTAATCCCACCGATCGGCAATCAGTTCAATGGTATGTTGAAATTATCGGCGCTGGTGTCGGTGATCGGTGTGCCCGAATTACTGCTGGTGGCCGATCAGACGGCGTCGATGAACTTCCGGTTTCTCGAGACATTGACGACAGCGGGTATCTACTACCTCGCGATGACAACCGTTTTGATGGTCATCCAGGTCTTTGTCGAACGAGCGTGCCAACGACGCCGCGGCCAAAGCCCGAGCGCCGCACGGCTAAAGCTGCTATCGCCGTCCAATCTCGGGCTGGTGCGGTGACCTTCACGGCGCCGCCATTGCTCGAAGCCATCGCGATATGGAAGAGCTACGATGAAGTCGATGTGTTGAAAGGCGTGGACCTTAAGGTCCATCAGGGCGAATGTCTGGTGATGGTTGGGCCATCGGGATCGGGCAAATCGACCCTGCTCAAATGCCTGAATCTGTTGGAGCCAATCTCCTCGGGCAATATCCGATTCCAGGCCAGAGATATCGTCGGTTTACGCCGCAAGGAAGCAGCGCTGGTGCGCCGGCGTATTGGCATGGTGTTCCAGAGCTTTGAGCTGTTTCGGCATCTCTCCGCCGAAGCAAACATAGCGCTTGCGCGGGTCAAGGTGCTCAAAGATGAACCAGCTCAGGCGCGTGAATTGGCCCGCCACTTGCTGCGCAAGGTGCATTTACCGGACAAGGCGGAGATGTATCCGGACGAGCTGTCAGGCGGGCAGCAGCAACGGGTGGCGATTGCTCGCGCGCTGGCAATGCAGCCGGCGCTGATGCTTTACGACGAGCCGACCAGCGCCCTTGACCCGGAAACGGTTGGCGAGGTGCTGGACGTGATGCAAGAGCTGGCCGATGACGGTATGACTAGCATCGTCGTCACCCACGAGATGAACTTTGCTCGCCGTGCGGCGGATCGGGTGATCTTTCTCGAAGGCGGCAAGATTGCGCACAGCGGTGCTGCTGGCGAATTTTTCTCCGACCGCGTGCCGGAGCGGGTGGCCCGCTTTCTTGGCCGCATTAGCGTCTAGGCGGTTCTTTTATGCCAAAGCGCATGCACCTCGCCTTCGACCTCTCCTACATTCACATGGAGGGGCGCTGGCGCATGCCGGGTTCCTGGCGGCAATACACATACCCCGATGTGCGCGCATTCGAAGAAATCGCGCGGATCGCCGAGCGCGGCCTGCTCGACATGCTATTCTCCGGCGACGGCACCGGCGTCCCGAGCACCTGGCAGAAAAGCCGTAATGCAGCAATACGCTGGGGGGTCTCGTGGCCGCGCCAGGACTTGGCGCCCATGGCAGTGGCGATGTCGCGGGTGACCCAGCGTCTGGGCTTTGGCGTCACCTATTCGACGACATTCATGCATCCCTATTATATGGCGCGCCTGTTCAACTCGCTCGATCACGTCACTGGCGGTCGCATTGCGTTCAATGTCATTAGCTCGACGCGACGTTCCGATTACGGGAACTACGGCTATGACGAGATCGTCGATCACGACGGGCGCTACGACCGGATGGAGGAATTCATCGACGTCTGCCGAGAGTTGTGGAATTCCGTCGAGCCGGACGCGATGATTTGGGATGACGCGACCGGCGAGGTCGGCGATCCGGCGAAAGTGCATGACGTCGATCACCGCGGAAGGTTCTTTAAGGTCACTGGGCCGCTCAACACGCCGCCTTCGCCGCAGGGACGGCCGGTATTATTGCAAGCGGGAAACTCACCGCGCGGCGTGCGCGCCTCGGCCTATGTCGCCGATATGGTGTTCGGTGCCGACATGCCGCTCGAATTGCAGGTCAGGCAGCGCAAAATGCTCGACGACGCGCTAATTGCGATGGGCCGCGACCCGCAGAGCCTTGGTATCATCTGGCAGCAGCCTTGCGTCGTTGCCGAGACAGAGCGCGAGGCCGTGGCGCGCCGCGAGATGCTGTTGAATGCGATCCCCGAGGAGGGCGTCGGTGTTTATCTATCGCATAACGCCGGCTATGATTTCTCGACATTACCAGAGCGTTTCACACTCGGCGAATTGCACCGCGAGATCATCGCCAGCCAAGCCTCGCCGGGTGGCTTTGTCCGCGAGTTGGTCACGCAGCTCGGGGCGGAGACCGAGATTACCCGCAAGGAATTCTTCGATTACGGACGCGGCTTTGCGACCAGCTATACGAGAACGATTGCCGGCACTGCAGGCCAGGTTGCAGACCATCTCGAACGCGTGTTCGAGGCGACCGGCAGCCATGGCGGGTTCATGTTGGGACACGTCGTGTCGATGCCGGGTGACCTTGCCGCGATCGCTGATCTGCTGGTGCCGGAATTACAGCGACGCGGCCGGTTCCGCAGGCGATACAGGGGGACTACGCTGCGCGAAAACCTGTTTGATGACGATTAGGCTTTGCTCACGACAATAAGGGGAGGGCGCCTGAGATGACGGGTGCATTCAGCGTCGGGAAGGGCGAAGCGCTGACGCAATTCCCACACGATCGGGGAGGGTTTGCGGATCAGTTAATCGGCGGTCTGTGGAGTAGCCGACCGTGCAAATAGACGCGCTGTTCAAACCGAAATCGATTGCCGTCGTCGGTGCATCGGACAAACCGACGCCCGGCCGGCGTATTATCACCTCGCTTGATCGTCTAGGCTTTGCCGGGCGCATCTATCCGGTCAATCCGAATTACGCGGCGGTGCTGAACCGGCCCTGTTATGCAAGCCTCGCTGATCTTCCCGAAGCCCCGGATGTCGGTGTGTTTTGCCTTGGTCATGAGCGGGTTGTCGACGCCTTTATCGCCGGGGCAAAGCGCGGCATGAAGGCCGCTGTCATTTACGACGGCGGGTTTGCCGAACACAGCGAGGCCGGGCGCGAGCGGCAGGCGCAGATCACTGAGATTTGCCGAGATCACGACATCGCCCTCTGCGGCCCCAACTGCATGGGCATCCTGAGCCCGCATCAGAGGAGCACGACCTATCTTCAGGAGCTGCGCGACCCGACTGGCCTCGCCGGCAATGTCGGCATCATTTCGCATAGTGGCGGGCTGTGCGTCAGCCTGGTTGCCGATACGAGGCGCTTCGGGTTCAGTCACGTTATCTCTCCAGGCAATGAAGCGGCCGTGACCGTGGCGGAGTTTCTCGAATACCTCGTTGCCGACCCGGACACGAAAATCATCGGCGGTTTCATTGAGACAATCCGGCACAAAGATCGCTTTGCGGCCGCGCTCGACCGCGCCCATCGGCTGGGCAAACCCGTTGTGCTGATCCGGGTCGGCAGGAGCGAACGTGCGAGGGGAGCGATCGTTTCTCACACCGGTGGACCGGCGGAAGATCCGGAAGTGACCGCCGAATTGTTCCGGGCGCATCATGTCATCGAGGTGGAGGACCTGGTCGAACTGACCGAGACGCTGGCCGCGCTGCAAGCGGCGAAATCCTCGGCAGGGCGACGCATTGCGGTCATAACCTCATCGGGCGGCTTATCCGAACTGATCCTCGACATTGCCGCCGCCCGCGACCTCGTGTTGCCACCGTTATCGGCTGCGCAGAAAGCGCAGATTACGGAAGGCATCGGCTTTATCACGGGCGACGGCAATCCGTGCGACGCCTGGGGCAGCGGCGCCTTCGCCGCGAACCTGCCAAAGGCGCTGGCACTGTTCAATGAGAGCCAAGACCATGATGCGATCGTCCTGTTGCGCGACAATTTAGACGAACAACCGTTCGATCAGCCTGAAACCGCGCGGAGCTACATTGAGATGTTTGCGCGCGCCGCCGAACAGAGCCGGAAGCCGCATTACCTGCTTACCACGCGGCCGGGCATTATCGATCGCAGGCTGGTCGCGTATTTGCGCGAGCACGGGGTCGGGGTCATTGGCGGCCTGGGCGAAGGGCTAAGCGCAATCGACCGACTTTCTGTCGGCGCCAATTAGGGAGGACGCAAATGGCGGACGAGATCGTCCTTTACGAAGTCGATGAAAAAGTCAGTATTATCACGCTCAATCGGCCGGACAAGCTGAATGCGATCAGCGGCGAGCTGCAATCTGCGCTGACCGACGCCTTCACCAAGGCCGAGGCGGATCCGGCGACCAGTATTGTGCTATTGCGCGCCAATGGGCGCAGCTTCTGCGCCGGCTACGATATCGGCGCCAAAGAACCTGGCGCCGACGACTGGCGGAGCGACCCGACCAAGGCGCATGCACATCTCCATCCGCAGCTCGAATTCGAGATGACGCCATGGCTGATGCGCAAGCCGGTCATCGCCTCGGTGCAGGGCCATGTGCTCGGCGGCGGGTGCGAACTCGTCATGCTTTGCGACCTGACGATCGCCGCCGACAACGCGACCTTCGGAGAACCGGAGGTGCGGTTTTCTTCGGTCGGGCCGGCGATTGTGATGCCGCTGATCATCGGTTACAAAAGGGCGCGGGAACTTTTGTATTTCGGTGATCAGATCGACGCGCGGACCGCACTCGACTTCGGCATGATCAACCGCGTGGTGCCGCTCGCCGAGCTGCCTACCGCCAGCCTCAACTACGCCAAACGCCTATCGCTGGTCTCGCCGGAAGCGCTCTGTGCGACAAAGCGAGCGGTCAACCGGGTCGGTGATGCGGCGGGTTTTCGCACGGCGCTTTATGCCGGGCTTGACGTCGTTGGTCCCCTTTATGCGACGACGACCGAGGTGGGCGCGCGATTCCGTGAAATTGCCGCCACCGAGGGTGTCCCGGCCGCGGTACGCTGGCGCTCGGCCCAATTCAAGGAATAATTGCTCGAGTGTTGGCGGGCATCTTACCTGCTATTCGCTGGCCCAGCCGCCGTCGCCTCCCCGCCGGGCAGAGTGAGGGAGGCCGACCGCATTGCCACTGTGGGGCGGCTCAAAGGCGCCAGTTGCTACGCGTCCAGCGTGTTCTCCCGCTCCCATTCGGTGAGATGGCGCATGTAATCGCCCCATTGGGCGAGCCGCAATTTGATATACGAGTCGACAAAACCCGCACCGAGCGACTCGCGTAATCTCGTCGATGCCTCGAAGGCCCGTAGTGAATCGAGGAGATTGAGCGGCAATCGCGGAACCCCGGCGGGTGCAGTGCCAGGCTCGTACATGTTAATGTCGAGCCGTTTGCCGGGATCGAGGCGGCGGGCGACCCCATCGAGGCCACCAGCCAGGATGCCGGCCTGCAGCAAATAGGGATTCGCAGCGCCGTCCATTAGCCTCAATTCAAAGCGGCCGGGTTCTGGGATACGCACCATATGCGTGCGGTTGTTCGCACCGTAACTGATAGCGTTTGGCGACCAGGTCGCCCCGGAGGTAGTCGGCGCCGCGTTAATCCGCTTAAAACTGTTAACGGTCGGTGTGAACAACGCGGTCAGCGCCTCGGCGTGGGCGAGGATGCCGCCAAGAAAATGATAGGCGAGAGGGGAGAGGCCGAGCTCACCTAGCGGATCCAGGAACAGGTTGGTCCTGCCCTGGGGATCCCACAATGATATGTGAGCGTGGCAGCCATTGCCGGTCAGATGCATAAATGGCTTGGGCATAAACGTAGCGCGCAGCCCGTGTTGCCGGGCTAGCTCCTTGACCATAAACTTAAAGAACACGTGACGATCGGCGGTAACCAGCGCGTCATCATACGTCCAGTTCATCTCGAACTGGCCGTTTGCATCCTCGTGATCACTTTGATACGGCCCCCAGCCGAGCCCCAGCATGGCATCGCTGATCGCACGAATGAGCTCATAATGCCGCAGTAGCGCCGTTTGGTCGTAGCAGGGTTTGGCCTGTCGGTCACCGTCGTCACCAACCGCCCTTCCGTCTGGCCGCAGTACAAAAAACTCGGCCTCAACGCCCGATTTGAGCCGATAGCCTGCCGCCTCGGCTGCTGCGATCTGGCGCTTCAAGACATGGCGCGGCGCATGCTCGACCGGCTTGCCGCGCATGTGAAGATCGGCGGCCAGCCATCCAACCTCAGGCTTCCAGGGGATCTGGATCAGGCTCTCCAAATCAGGCATTGCAAACATGTCCGGGTCGGCCGGAGTAAGGTCGAGATGGGTTGCAAAACCGGCAAATGCGGCGCCGTCGCGCTGCATCTGCTCGATCGCTGCGGCCGGCACCAGCTTTGCGCGCAATACGCCGAAGAGATCAACAAAGCTGATCAGGAAATACTGGATCCCAGTGTCTGCCGCCAGCTTCGCAAGGTCGTGCGACATCAAGGTCCCCCTTTTTGGTGTTCAATACCTCGTCTGGCCCGGTATCCAGTCGGTCCCGGCGAGTGGAACACCCGCCATTGCGGCGGCTTCGACCGTTAATGCGGCGAGATCTTCCGGTTCGAGATTGTGGAGATGCGACTTGCCGCAGGCCCGCGCCAAGGTCTGCGCTTCCATCGTCAGCACGGTCAGGTAATTGCGGATCCGTCGCGCACCCTCCTCGACGTCAAGCCGGCTTTCGAGCGACGGGTCTTGCGTCGCAATGCCGACTGGGCAGCGCCCGGTATGGCAATGGTGGCAGGCGCCCGGCTCGGTGCCGAGTGCCCGATAATCCTCGATATGGATTGCCCGGTTGCAGCCGAGCGCCACCAATGCCGCAGTACCAATCGAGACCGCATCGGCGCCCATTGCCAACGCCTTCGCAACATCGGCGCCGCTGCGGATACCGCCGGAGATGATCAGCTGTACCTTGCGATGTTGGCCGAGCTCCTGCAGCGCTTCGACCGCTTGCCGCAGAGCCGGCAAAGTCGGAATCCCAGCATGCTCGATAAATACTTCCTGGGTCGCACCGGTGCCACCCTGCATGCCGTCGAGCACAACGACATCGGCACCGGCCTTGACCGCGAGCTGGACGTCAAACCGCGGCCGCGCCGAACCGATCTTGACAAAGACCGGCTTTTCCCAGTCGGTCGCCTCGCGCAACTCCTCGATCTTGATCGCCAGATCGTCGGGCCCGGTCCAATCCGGGTGACGACAGGCGCTGCGCTGATCGATGCCCTGCGGCAAGGTCCGCATATCAGCCACCCGCTGGGTGATCTTCTGCCCCAACAACATGCCGCCACCGCCCGGCTTAGCCCCCTGACCGACAACGATTTCAACAGCCTCGCAAGCGCGCAAATGATCAGGGTCAAGGCCATAGCGAGATGGCAACACCTGATAGATCAGGATTGTCGAACTCGCTGCGCTCTTCCTCGCTCATGCCGCCGTCGCCGGTCGTCGTGCAGGTCCCGACCGCGCTGGCGCCACGGCCGAGTGCGCGTTTGGCATTAGCCCCGATCGCACCAAAGCTCATCCCTGCAATCGTGATTGGGATCTTTAGCTCGATCGGTTTCGCGGCAAATCGCGTGCCCAGCGTCACATCGGTGGCACAGCGCTCGCGATAGCCTTCGAGCGGGTAGCGTGACATTGAGGCGCCGAGCAACACGAGGTCGTCAAAGCTCGGCAATGGCCGCAAAGTTCCGAAGCCTCTGATCTGATAGAGGCCGTCGTCGGCGGCGCGTTCGATTTCAGCCATGATCTCGGGCGAAAAGGTGGCTGAGTGGCGCAGAGGAGATCCGGCCATCGTCAATATTCGGTGGCGTGGTTGATGTGGAAATTGTAGAGGCGCCGCGCCGAGCCATAATGCCGGAAACGGGCCGCATCTGCCATAACCCCAGCGCGTTCCAGTAATCGGGCGACGCGCTCCGTGTCGTCCCGGGTCATGTCCTTTTCGATGCAATCGGCACCCAGGCTGGCGACGCTACCGGCGACAAAGATCTCGGCTTCATACAGCGAGTCGCCGAGATCGTGACCGGCCTCCCCGCAAACCACCAACGCGCCGGCCTGGCCCATGAAAGCGCTCATGTGGCCTACCGAACCGCCGACGACGATGCTGACCCCCTTCATCGAGATGCCGCAGCGCGCGCCCGCATTGCCTTCGATGACGACCAGTCCGCCACGACCCGATGCGGCAGTCGATTGCGATGCGTTGCCGCGCACCCGAACAAGCCCGCTCATGATGTTCTCAGCAAGCCCGGTTCCGGCATGGCCATCTACCACTACTGTGGCCGCCGCGTTCATTCCGGCGCAGTAATAGCCGACATGCCCCTTGACCTCGACCTGCACCGGCTGGGTCACGCCCACCGCAATCGCGTGGGCACCGTTGGGGTTTACTATTCGCCAATAAAGCTCATTGGTGTTCGGAGTGAGCCGGTGCAGCCCCTCATTTAGGGCGCGGACCGAGCTCTGTGCCAGATCGATCTCAATCACTGGCGCTGCCAGCAATAGACGGTTGCAGGCTGTGGCTCCCAGATATTGGCGTTGCGTGCGTTGGGTAAGGTCGCAATCGCGCGGTACTCGGTCGCCATTGCGACCCAGTCCTCGGTTTCGGCGAGGACCGCGGGCTTGCAGGCGATCGGGTCGCGCAGAATTGCAAACCCATCCTTGGTTCCGACGGCAAAGGTGTAAAAGCCGTCGAGATCGCTGAGCGCCGCTTCGAGCGCCTGGGTTAGGCTCATTCCCTGGCGCAGACGCCAAGTCAGATAACCCGCGGCGACCTCGGTATCGTTGTCGGTCAGGAAATGGATACCTTCGCGGCGCAGCAATTGCCGCACCCGGTTGTGGTTTGACAGCGACCCGTTATGCACGAGGCAGAGATCGAGGCCGGTCGCGAACGGGTGGGAGTGTTCGGTCGTCACCGCACTTTCCGTCGCCATCCGCGTGTGGCCGAGGGCGTGCGTGCCGGATCGGCGTTCAAGGCCGAAGCGCTGCGCCACGGCATCCGGTAGACCGATATCCTTAAATACCTCGATGCGCTCGCCAAAGCTGAACATGCCCAACTCTGCGTGCTTATCGGTAAGCCAATCGAAAAAGTGCTGCTGATCGCCGCCCAATGTAAAGACTGCGTGACTGCCGTAGTGCCGTGTTGGCTCGGCAATCGCAAATGCTTTGCGCAGCTCGGTCTCCAAGAGAGACCAATCGTATCCTTCACTGGGCGCGTGCAGGGTCGCCTTGAATGCGCCATAGGACGCCGCATCGCCATACAGGGCAAAGCCGGTGCTATCGGGGCCACGCTGGGCCATTTGCCCCAACATGCCGGCCAAGAAAGGCCCAAGACTTGGCCTTGCCTGACCGCGCTTGAAAAACAACCCGACGATGCCGCACATCAAAGCACTCCCGATAGGCCCAGAGCAAACTATGCTTCGGCTCCGTGTCTCGCAATGGTGTCAAAGCCATTACCAGGTGGGGCCTTCCGCACCCCTGTCGATCAATACTCGCCGATAAACCGTCCAACTGCTCAGCCATCTTCTGAGCGCTGGGGTCGACCCTCGAATAGCGGTGAATGTTTAGCGCAAGGCGAAGTGACGGGCGCCCGCCAGGCCTGGCATGGAAATTGCTGAGCGATAACCAATAAATCCAGGATCAGAGGGCTTCCGATGCGCGAAATGTCGTTGCAACCGCGGATCACTCGCCGCAGCGCGCTAAAGATGGCCGGGGCGGCCGCTTTACCGGCGCTGATCATACCGGCGCGAGCCGCCGAGGGTTCGGTCTTCCGCGCGGCTTTCGCGATCCAACCGGCGACGCTCGATCCGCAAAAGATGCGCGTCGGCGGAGTCGATTACAATTATGTCTACAATTGCTTCAGCCGCCTGACGACACAGGATCCGCAGCTGCGGGTGCTGCCGGATTTGGCGACCAGTTGGGATGCGAGCGACGACCTCAAGGCCTGGACCTTTCATCTGCGCCCGGGGGTTAAGTTCCACAATGGTAAGCCATTTGATGCCTCGGATGTTGTCTTCACCTACAAGCGCATCCTCGATAAGAATGTCGGCTCGGTCTTGCGGGTCAATTTCGGCATTGTCACCAATATCGAAGTGGTCGATCCGCTGACCGTCAAGTTCCACCTGTCGATCCCCTATGCCGATTTGCCTGCTGCCACCGCGGCTTACCAGGCGGCGATCGTCACCGAGGGCACGCTCGACACATTGACCACGCATCCGATCGGCACCGGGCCGTTCCGCTTTGTCGAATATCGTCCGGGCGACCAGTTGGTGATGGAACGTAACCCCGACTATTTCCGGCCCGGCGTGCCGGCGCTCGATCGCGTGATCATCCGTATCATTCCGGAATTCACCACTGCCGTCTCGGCTCTTGAAAGCGGCGCCGTCGACGCGGTCTTTGACCTGCCGCCGGAGCAGGTGGACAATCTGAAGCACAGCGCGGTGGCGCATGTCGAGGAGGTTCAGGCCGGACGCTGGCAGGGCATCATCTGGAACAACACGATGAAGCCGTTCGACGACATCCGCGTCCGGCGCGCCTTTAGCAAGATGGTGGACAAGCCTGCCCTCGCCGATATCGCGATGTTCGGCCACGCCACCCCGACATTGACGCCAATCCCGCCGTTTCACCCTTACTTCCGCAAGGACATCGCAATCGGCGGCGCCGATATCCCCGGCGCGAAGAAGCTGTTGGCTGAGGCTGGTATCCCCGATGGGTTCCCGCTTGAGATGTATGTCCCCGGCTCCAACCCGCCGCGCGAACGGATTGCAACCGCGTTCCGCGACTCCGCCAAGCAAGCCGGCGTCAACGTGCAGCTGCGCACGGTGCCGCCGGATAAGTTTTTTGCTGAGATGGAAGGCAAGGTGCGGTTTTCCGCCGACGGTTTCTACGGCCGCGCGACCCCGGATTTGATGGTGTACCCGTGGTACGACAGTGCCGGATCATGGAACAACACATTGTGGCATTACAAAAATCCCGAGGTCGATAAGGTCCTAGATGCCGCCCGCGCCACGACCGACAAGGGCGTGCAGGCAAAGCTTTACGGGCGTTTCCAGGAGCTGGTGTTGGACGACCCTCCCGGCAGCGTCATATTCGTGCAGAACTTTGCCTGTGGGGTCAGCAACAAGACAAAGAACGTCGTGATCTCGCCTCTGATGTTGATGGATTTCAGCAAGACGGCGCTGGCCGCTTGAGGAGCGGCTGCTATGGCCGCTTACGTCGTGCAGCGACTGGGTACAGTGATGCTGATTCTGGTGGCAATGTCGATGTTGGTGTTTCTCGCCACGCACGCGCTGCCATCCAATGCCGCCGGTTTGATCCTCGGCCAATATTCGACACCGGAAACCCTGGCGGCACTCGAGCATAAATTGGGCTTCGATCTTCCCTTGCCGGTGCAGTATTGGCATTGGGCGAAGGGAATGCTCGAGGGCGACATGGGACAGTCGTTCGAGCTGGAACGCCCGGTGGCGCCGATACTGTGGGACGCCTTCAGCCGGTCAGCCATTCTGGCGGTCTCCGCGCTGGCCGTGGTTGCGACGCTGGGATTGACTCTTGGGGTGGTCGCGGCGGTGTGGCGTGGCCGATGGCCGGACCACGCCGCCTCGATCTTCACCTATTTGGGCGTGTCGCTACCCGAGTTTTATTGGGGTCTTGTCCTCATTCTTTTGTTTGGCAGCACATTTCACCTGTTGCCGTCTTCGGGCTACGCCGGTCTTTCGGATGGCTTCGGTACCTTCGCTGCTCATCTCGTGCTGCCAGTAGCGACTCTGACGCTCGCCTTCTTGGCTCACGTTGCCCGCCTGACGCGCTCCAGCATGGTCGAGGCGATGGAAAGTATGTACGTGAAGGTGGCGCGCGTGCGTGGTTTGCCGGAGCGGCTGGTCATTTTCCGCCATGCCCTTCGCAACGCGCTGATGCCGTCGATCACCGTGCTGGCGCAGGATTTCGGCTTTCTGATCGGCGGCATCGTCGCGGTCGAGACGGTCTTTGCTTATCCGGGACTTGGCCGATTATTGGTCGAGGCGCTCCAGCGGCAGGATCTGCCACTGATGCAGGCAGCGATCCTCGTACTGACCGGTGTCTATTGCCTAGCCAATTTAACGGCAGACTTGCTCTATGCGGTGGTAAACCCGCGCATCCGCTATGGCAGCTCGATTGACTGAGCTTGCGATAGCGCCGGTCGTACGCCGTCGCCGGCGACGGCTCCCCTTGGCGCTCATCGTCGGCGGCACCCTTGTGCTCGCCCTGATCGTGATCGCGGCATTGGCGCAATGGATCGCCCCCTACCCCTACGACCAGATGCATATCCATGATCGTTTCTCGCCGCCCAGTCTGCATTACCTTGCCGGTACCGACGAATACGGTCGCGATGTGTTCAGCCGTCTATTGTATGGATCGCAACTGTCGCTGGCGTTGGGCGTCAGTGCTACTCTGATTAGCATGGGGGTCGGCGTGCCACTGGGCCTTATTGCCGGTTACCGCTGCGGCGCGATCGACGAACTGATTATGCGTACGCTTGACGTGACGATGGCGTTTCCGCCGATTTTGCTGGTGCTGCTGATTCTGGCGCTGACTCCACCCAGTCTGATGAAAACGGCAATCGCCATCGGCGTGCTGGCGGTGGCGCCGATTGCGCGCGTCACGCGCAGCGTTGCCCTCGACCTGATGAGCGGGGAGTTTATCGAGGCGGCGCGCGCCCGCGGTGAGCGGTTGCATTATATGCTGATGCGCGAGCTGCTGCCCAATATCTGGCCCGTCCTGATGGTGGAGGCTAGCCTGCGCGTCGTGTTCGCCGTGCTGCTGGGCGCAGTTCTGAGCTTTCTTGGCTTTGGCGTGCAACCCCCAGCCGCTGACTGGGGCTTGATGATCAGTAACGGCCGCGCGTTCGTCGATACGGCGCCCTGGATTTCTCTGGCGCCCGGCATTGCACTCAGCATTACCGTCATTGCCGTCAGTCTCGTGGGCGACGGCTTACGCGAAGTGTTGGACCCGAAATTCGGCGGGCGGCGATGAGAGCGTCGCCGCAGCCATTGGCGAGACCGCTGCTCGAAATCCGCAATCTGACGATCCGCTACCGCGAGGACGACCGACAGATCGCCGCTGTGCGCAACGTCAGCTTCGCACTCGAGGCCGGCGGGTCGCTCGCCATCGTTGGCGAGTCCGGGTCTGGCAAGAGCAGCGTGGCCGGCGCCGTCCTGGACTCCCTGGATCCGGGGGCCGAAATTACCGGGGCCATCCTATTCGAAGGCCAGAATCTCGCGAGTCTCGTCCCGACGGAGCGCCGGCGGATCCTCGGGCGACGGATCGGCGCGGTGTTTCAGGATCCTTTCACGGCGCTTAACCCGGCAATCCGCATCGGCCGGCAGATCGCTGAGCCGATGGTGCAGCACCTCGGCTTGCCATTGCGCGAGGCGCTTCGCCGCGCCGAAATCGCGCTGCGCGAGATGGGCATCGATCGCCCGGCAGAAATCGCCCGCGCCTTCCCCCATCAGCTCTCAGGCGGGATGAAGCAGCGCGCGCTAATTGCCGCCGCACTGGCTTGCGGACCCTCGCTGCTAATCCTCGATGAGCCGACAACCGCGCTCGACGTCACCGTCGAGGCGCAGAATTCTGCGCCTGTTGTCGCGCCTTAGACGCGAGAAGGGCGTCGGCCTCCTGTTCATCAGCCACAATCTCGGGGTCGTTCGTCGGCTCTGTGACGATGTCGCGGTTATGTATGCTAGCCAGCTGGTGGAGTTCGGCGGCGTGAGCCGCGTGCTCGACCGCCCCGGTCACCCCTACAGCAAAGGACTGCTCGCCTCGCGCCCGCCGCTCGCGGCGGCCTCGCGCGCGAGCCGCCTTGCCGCGATTTCGGGGCAGATGCCCACGGCACCGATCCCGGAAGCCGGCTGCGTGTTCGCGCCGCGCTGCCCGTTTCATGAGCCGCGTTGCAGCGAAGCGGCGCAACCGCTGACGATCGATCCGGATGGTCATCAAGTGCGATGCTGGAAGGCCGGTGAGTTGGGGCTTTGGCCGCGTCAAGTGACGACCGCCGCCGAAGCGCCGGTGTTCCGCCGCGGCGATGCGCTCGTGAATGTGACCGGGCTCTCAAAAACCTTCAACGCACACACCGGTTTGACGTCGTGGAGGCTGTCGGTCACGGGTGGCAGGCCGGTCTTGCAGCGGCCGCCGCGCGTCCCGGCTGTCAATGACGTCTCGTTCTCGATCTCGGCTGGCGAAGTTTTGGGACTGGTCGGCGAGAGCGGATGCGGCAAATCGACTTTGGGCCGCCTCTTATTACAGCTTTTGCGGCAGAGCGACGGCTGCGTCGAGTTTGACGGCGCCGATCTCGCCCGCTTGCCGACCCAAGCGCTGGGTCCGTTTCGTCGGCAGGCGCAGATCGTGTTCCAGAACGTCGGCTCTTCGCTCAATCCGCGGCTATCGGTGGGTGAGGCGCTCGAGCGGCCGCTCGCCTTGTTCCGCCTGGTAGAGCCGCGCGAACGGACGCGCCGCGTCGAGGCGCTCTTGGAAATGGTCCGGTTACCCGGTGCCTACCGGAAGCGTTTTCCGCATCAGCTCAGCGGCGGAGAGCGACAACGCGTGGCGATCGCTCGGGCACTCGCCACCGAGCCCCGTTTTATCGTCTGCGACGAGCCGGTCTCCGCACTCGATGTGTCGGTGCAGGCGACAATCGTCAATCTGTTGGCTGACCTGCGTGATGCTTTCGGCCTCTCCTACCTGTTCATCTCGCACGATCTTGCGGTCGTAGCCCAGCTCTCCGATCGTATTGCAGTCATGTATCGAGGCCAGATCTGCGAGATCGGCGCCGCCGGCGAGGTACTGGAGCCGCCATATCACCCCTATACTCTGATGTTGCTCGCCTCGGCTGCCGATGACGACGCCGCAGCTGAACCGGCTGGTAGCGGGATGGTTACCGCAGCGCATGCCGGCTGTGCATTTGCGGCACGCTGCCCATACAAAATCGGGCCCGTCTGCGATGAGGTTCGGCCTCCGTTGAAGGCTCTGAGTGCGTCGCACACCATCGCTTGCCATCTCGACGCGATGCCCGATGCAGCGATACTGCCCACCATGGTGGATCCGCACAGCAGTCCGGCTTGGCGGGATCCCGCTCTAAGATACGGCCGAGGCACGATCCGGATGCCGCTCTAAGCTGCGGCCGTCATGCCAATTCGGAACGCGAAGATCGGCGCCAGTGTGATTGCTTCACACTGGCTGGTTGGCGTGCCTTGCGCGGCGCGACAATGCGGACGCAACGCGATGGCCGCCAGGTTTGGGTCAACGGACTGGGTGTTCACCGGCGTCAAGACGCCGCGCAGTAAGGGATAAGTCAGAATTCGAGCAAATTGTCCCGGAACTGAGGGTGGCTATAGGCCTTGCGCGATAAACCGCGGCGCTGCAGTGCAGGGACGAGGCCGTCCTCGATCTCGGCCAGCGTGCGGCGGCTGAGATTTGACAGTGAAAATAAATATCCGTCGCCTCCGACTTCTTCCATAACCTCGCCCATGCGCGCGGCGACCGTATCGGGGCTCCCGACGAGTTCAATCGAAAGCGCAGTGGCGCTGTAATCCGCCATGACCTCACGCAGCGTGCGGTTGCCCGCCATTTCCAGAAACTGATCGAGGTTAAGCTGATGACCGTTGGTGCTCAGCCGCGCGCCTGATAGTGGCTGATCGAGATCGAAGACCGAAAAATCGATGTTGGTCAGCTTGCCAAAAAATGCGAGGCGCTGCTCGATTTGCTCGGCCGCGCGGACTGCGCGCATTTGCTTGTGCTCCCGCGCCTCGGCGTCGGTCTCGCCGAGGATTGGCGCCACTAGAAACAGCACTTTGCAGCCATCGGGGTCGCGCCCGTGCGCTGTCATGCGGGCGCGTACATCGTCGCGGTAGGACTTCATTGCAACCACACCCTTGGGGTGGGCCACAATCGTGTCGGCGTGGCGGGCGGCAAACTCGCGTCCGCGTCGGGAACCGCCCGCCTGGGCAATGACCGGCCGCTCTTGCACGCAGGGCCCGGAATTGAGCGGACCGCGGGTATTGTACCAGCGTCCCTCGAAATTAGCGGCATGGACCTTCGTGTGGTCGATCAGAACGCCGCTCTCTGCATCGGCGACGATCGCCCCGGGCTGCCACGTACCCCACAACCGGTCAACGACATCCATGTACTCGTCGGCCATGTCGTAGCGCAGATCATGCTCGGGCATACCGGGCATGCCGAAATTCATCGCCGCGTAGTCCGAACTCCCGGTCACGACGTTCCATCCAGCCCGCCCCGCCGACACCTGATCGAGCGTCGCCATCAACCGCGCGAGCAGATAGGGCGGGTAGGCATAGGTTCCAAATGTCGGAACGATGCCGATGCGCGAGGTCGCGGTCACCATCAAGCTCGCAACCACCGACGGATCCTGGCGCGGCACAGCGATGCCGTGCTTCAGGTAGATCTCGGTCGATCCGGCCCAGCTCTCCCCCACATAGGATAAATCTTCGAGCAGCACATAATCGAAACAGGCCCGCTCGAGTGCGCGCGCCACATCGATAAATAGCTCGGGGAACATCCATGTCGAGCCGATGTGACCGGTCCACGGCTCACCCCAGGCCTGAGCGCTCGACCCCTGCAGAAACCATCCGAGATGAAATGGCTTGCCCGACATCCGTATCCCCATCATCCCGACCGGTGTTTCCGGCTATGAACTCATTGAGTGACGCAGCCGCGCTGTCTCGACCTCGTCAAGTAAACCGGCAGAATTCATCGCAACGCCGTAGTCACGCCGCGCTGCATCGATTGTGATAAACCCATCCGCTACATCATCGCAGACCAGCTTTGGATCACGTCGCCGCGGATCACCATAGCCGCCGCCCGCCGGCCCGACGCAAGCGAAGCGCTCGCCGGCCATTACCCGCATATGCGGCACTTTTGACGGCAGTGACTCGCAATCGCCATTGCGGCGAACGAGATGCAACTCGGCCGTTTGACCGATGGCGCCCCCGGCAAATGCCCAGGGCTCGAATTCATGCCCCTCGCCCTCAACCGAAGCGCCACCGTCGCTAACGTATTCAAACTCGCGCACCGAGCCGAGCCCGCCACGCCATTCTCCGGCGCCGCATGCATTCTCGCGCAGCTCATAGCGGCGGACCCGCAATGGCAGATGGGTCTCGATATCCTCGATCGGGTTATTGCGGGTATTGGCATAGAGCGTATCGACCGCATCCATGCCGTCCATCCCGCAGCGCCCGCCATAACTGCCCTCGAAAATCTCCATATGCACCCAGTGGCCCCGATCGCGCATGCCGGAGAAGGCGATTACCTTCAGATTGCCAATACCGGCCGAAACCTGGCCGGGCAAGGCTTGGGCCAATGCCTTCATTACCGTGTCGGCGAGCTGGTTGCCGGGGCAGAAGCGCGCAATCGTCGGCGCCGGAAATATCGGGTTGGCGAGTGAGCCCAATGGCGCGGTAATGCGGATCGGCCGCAACAACCCGTCATTGACCGGGATGTGGCCGCACACTGCAGTGTCGAGCAATACCGAGCGGATCGTCAGCCACACTGCTACGTCGACGGTCCCCTCGAACGGCATGTTGATTGGGCGGTCGGGCACCTGCGCTGCGGTGCCAGTCAGATCGACCTCAATCTCCTCACCGCGCACGCGCAGAGTCGCAATAATTGGCAGATGGCGTTTTGCCGGGTCCGGACTGTCGACGAAGCCGTCGATCATCGTTTCGGCGCGATAGTCGCCGTCCGGCACAGCCGCGATCGCTTGCCGCATCAGCCGCTCAGCATAATCCATTACTGCTTCGCACGCCGCTTTGAAGCGGGGATAGCCGTGGCGCTCGATCAGCGCTTCGAAGCGTTCGGCGCCGATCCGCGCCGCCGCGATCTGCGCTTGCATGTCCCCGACGACGAGGTCGGAGACGCGAATGTTGTCGCGCAGCAGCTGCCAGACCGGCTCGTTGCGGATACCGCGGTCATAGACCTTGATTGCCTTGAATTGCAGCCCCTCGGCAAAAGCGTCGATCGCATCGACGATGCCGCAGCTACCCGGGCTAAGCGCGCCGATATCGAGATGGTGCGCGGTCGTCGCAGCGAACGCGACAAGATCTCCGTCGTGGAACACCGGAACCACGAATGCGACGTCTGGGCCGTGGCTGGCGCCGGCATAAGCGTCGTTGTGCATGATCACGTCGCCCGGCCGCACCATATCGCCGCGCGCCGCGAGCGTCTTAAGGATGCCGCGGACATAGCCCGGGATCGGACCCGATTGCAGCGGCGTCGACTGCGCCGATTCGGCGAGGCCCCGACCCTCGGCGTCGACCAGTGCCGCGCCGAAATCCTCCGATTCTCGGATAATCGATGAGTAGGACATCCGCATCAGCTTGTAGCCCATCTCGACCGCGATGTTTTCGAGAGCGCCCTGCACGACGCTCGCAGTGATACTGTCGATGACTTCGGCCATATGCTACTCCTCGAGCCGCATTATCAGATTGCCGCTCCGGTCCGCGGTCGCCGTGGCGCGGGGCGGCACGACGGTTGTCGAGTTGGTTTGCAGAATGATCGCCGGCCCGACGATCGGCTCGTCGAGCGGCAGCGCATCGCGCCGGTAGAAGGGGGTCGCGAGTGTCTGCAGTTCGCCACTGTTGCAAAAGGCGCAGGGCGCGGTCTTGACCAAAGCTTCGGCGAGGCTCCCGCCCGCGCGCGGATTTGGCGCTGCGATTTTTGGCATCCGCCCGATGCCGGTCACACGAATGTTGACGATTTCGATCGGGCTGTCAGCAAAGATGTGACCGTATTCAGCGAGATGCTGCTCGCCGAAAAGGGTGAACACAGTTTCGAGAGCGCCAGCGTCGAGCGGCGCATCCGGGAAGGGTACACGCAATTCGTATCCTTGCCCGACATAGCGCAGATCGCCCGCGCGCTGAAACTCAGCATCCGTGGGCCGGACACCGTCGGCGACAAACTGATGCCTCAGTTCATCCTGCATCGCGGCAAAGTCCGCATTGAGACGTTCGAGGTCTACCCTGTCACCGACCTGGAATTCGGTGCGAACCGAGTCGTATTTGAGGTCGGTGGTCAACAGCCCGACGGCCGAGGTGATCCCGGGATAGGCCGGAACGATAACCTCGGGAATACCGAGTACGCGCGCCACCTCCGCTCCGTGCAATGGTCCGGCGCCGCCAAACGCGACGAGTGTAAATTGGCGCGGATCCAGCCCCTTTTGCACGGTGCGCGAGCTGATCGCGTTCGCCATATTGGCGTTGACGATGGTCAGGATGCCTTCGGCGGCCTTTTCGAGCGATAGGCCGAGCCGCTCGGCCAGCCCGCCGACTACCTCGCGTGCGGCGGCGAGATCGAGGGGCATCGCCCCGCCAAGGAAATTGTCAGGATCGAGCCGCCCGAGCACGAGATTGGCGTCGGTGACGGTCGGCTCGATGCCGCCTTTGCCATAGGCGGCGGGACCGGGGTCGGCGCCGGCACTCTTCGGGCCGACGCGGAAGGCACCCCCATTGTCGACATAGGCAATCGAGCCGCCGCCGGCGCCGATCGTATGGATGTCGATCATCGGCGCCAATACCGGATAACCCCCGATCCAGGTGTCGCGCGCGGTCGCTTCGGCGAAGCGACCGTCGATTGCGAGCCCGATATCCGCCGAGGTCCCGCCGACATCGAAAGTGATCAGGTGCGGCCGCCTCGACAGCGCGCCTGACCAAGCGCCGCCCAGTACCCCCGCGGCCGGGCCCGACAACAACGTCAGCACCGGACGCTTGGCCACCGTCGCCGCTGTCGCCACCCCGCCGTTCGAGCACATGACATGGAGGTCGGCGGCAAGACCGGCTGCGCCAAGCTCGCGGTCAAGCCGGTCGACATAGGCTTTGAGGCGCGGCCCGACGAAAGCGTTGAGCAAGGCCGTCGTGAATCGCTCGAACTCGCGAAATTGCGGCGATACTCCAGCCGAGGTGCACACGAAGCATTCCGGCCATTCTTCCCGCACCAGTTCCTCGGCGCGCGCCTCATGCGCGGGGTTCAGATAAGAGAACAGAAAGCAGATCGCGACCGCTTCGACACCGGCATCGCGCAAATCTCGCGCCGCCTTGCGCACCGCCCGTTCATCGAGCGGTATCAGCACCTCGCCGTTTGGCGGCACCAAGCGTTCGGCCACCGTTACTCGATGGCGCCGCCGTACCAACGGCCGGTCCTGCCACGGCACCTCTTGGCGGATCGAATAATGCTGCGGGCGCTGATGGCGGCCGATATGGACGATATCGCGGTACCCCGAGGTCGTAATCATGCCGGTGACGGCGCCGCGATGCTCGAGCACGGCGTTGGTGGCGATTGTCGTGCCGTGCAGCACATGATCGACCGCATCGCGTCGCACATCGTGGCGGACGCACAGCTCGACGATGGCGGCGATCACGCCGCGCGACGGATCGTCAGGAGTGGTCGGAACCTTATGAATCAGGCTGCGCCCGCTTGCGGTATCGGCGAGGACGATGTCGGTGAAGGTGCCGCCGACATCGACCCCAATCAGATACATCGCGGCCTCACACGCCGCGCCCAGCGTCGGAGCCGAAACGGGCGCGCCGGCGTCGAACCGCGATGACCCCTAACAGGCAGAGACCGATAACGATAAGCGACAGCGCCGTCGTCATCGTGCCGAGCGCATATATAACCGGTGTCGTCGCATTGGTCTGCATCGCCTCCAATTCGAGCGGCAGGGTGTTGGAGGCGCCGACCGATTGCGAAGTCCGGGCGATCTCGTCGTAGGACAGCGTGAAGCCGAACAGCGCGACGCCGACGAGGCTCGGCAGAATGATCGGCACGATGACGTGGCGCACCGTCTGCCATCCGCTGGCGCCGAGATCGCGTGCCGCCTCCTCGTAGGCCGGGTTGAAGCGGTTGAACACCGCGAACATGATCAAGAGCCCGAACGGCAGGGTCCAGGTCAGATGCGCACCCAATGCCGAGCTGTACCAAGCCCGCGGAATCCCGAGCATCTCGAACAACGAACCAATGCCGAGGCTGACGACGATCGACGGCATCACGAGACTGGCGATGACCAAATAAAGAAGGACAGTCGACCCGGCGAACCGCCGGCGATAGGCAAGTCCCGCAAGAAACGAGAACAGTACGGTGCAGACCATCACGATCAGCCCGAGCTTGATCGACCGCTCGAAGGAGCCCCAGATGTCGCCGATTGGCTGCGGCTCGAATAGCTGGGCGAACCAGTGCAACGAGGCCCCGTTCATCGGGAAAACGAGCCCGCCTTCCGGCCCCTGAAACGACAACAGCACAATTGCCGCGATTGGGCCGTAAAGGAACAGCACGAAAACCCCGAAAAGGATCGCGAGCACGTAGAAGATCGGCGGACGGCGGCGCGCCGCAATCCCGGCCACTCTCAGAGCTCCTTGCGAATGTCGATGACCCGCACCAGCAGCGCGATCATCACCACGACTGCGACCAGCAGCACCATCGAGTTTGCCGCCGCCGGTGGGAACTGGAGATAGGAGAGTTGGGTCGCGATCTGCTTGCCGACCGAAGCCACCTGGCCGCCGCCGAGCACATCGACGGTGACAAAATCGCCCATCACCATCGCGATCACAAAGATCGAGCCGATTGCGATCCCCGGTTTCGACAATGGCAGGACGATGTTTGTCATGACCTGCCAAGTGCCGGCCCCGGCATCCACGGCCGCCTCAATCAGAGAGCGGTCGATCCGGATCATCGAATTGAAGATCGGAACGATCATCGTCAGCGTATAAAGGTGCACGTAACCGAGGATCACAGCGAACTGCGAGTAGAGCAGCCATTCCTGCGGCACATGAACAATTCCAAGCCCGAGCAGCAGCCGGTTGACCAGCCCATGCCGGCCGAGGAGTGGGATCCACGCGATCATCCGGATCACGATCGAGGTCCAGAAAGGGATCGTGCACAGCAACAGAAGGACCAGCTGCCAGGTTCGAACTCGGCACCAAGAAGGCGAGAAAATAGGCGATTAGAAATCCGAGCGTGACCGTGATCGCCCAAGTGATCGCGCAGAACTCGATCGTGATCAAATAGGTGCGGTAAGTGACTCCCTCGGAGAACACCTCCTGGTAGTTGTCGAGGGTAAAGGCTGGGATCAGCAGCCGGTAGGTCTCGTAGCTGAAGAAACTGACCGCGACGACGAGCGCGATCGGGACCACGAAAAATAGCAGAAACACGGCCGAGAGCGGCAGCACCTGAAGATAGGCGGCAGCTCTGGACAGGCGACCCCTGATCGCGTCCGGAGCCGCGGGCCCGACGGCCCGCGCACGCAATGCTGGGGCGGATAGGGCGTCGGGTGTCGTCACGCGGCGATGAACTCGTTCCATTTGAAGACCATGTAGCGGTCTTCGTCCATTACCGTATTCCACACGGTGACATGGCCCATGCGCTCCCAAAACGAGCCGCCGTCGCGCACCGTGCCGGCTTTTTCGATCTTTTCTCCGGTTGGGCTCAAGATGTCGCCCTTGGCCGGCTTCCCCTCCATCCAGTAATTCCACTCGTCGGGGGTCATGTATTTCTTCGCCGTGTCGAGCACGGCGGTGTAGTAGCCTTGACGATTTAAAAAGGCGCCGGTCCAGCCTGATAAATACCAATTGATGAATTCATAAGCAGAATCGAGCATCTTGCCGTCGAGGTGAGCGGGGACGCCGAGACCTGCAGCCCAGCCACGGTATCCTTCCTTCAAAGGCTGGTATTTGCAGGCTATGCCCATCTGGCGAACCTTGGTCACGGCCGGCGACCACATCGACTGGATGACCACCTCGCCGGACGCCATCAGGTTGACGCTTTCGTTGAATTCCTTCCAGAAGGCGCGAAATTGGCCAGCTTTTTTGGCGTCGATCATGACCGCAATCGTCTGGTCAATCTCGGGCTTGGTCATATTACCCTTATCGACGTATTTGACGCGGCCCAGGGCCTCGCACACCATCGCCGCATCCATGATCCCGATCGACGGAATGTTGAGGATTGCGGACTTGCCTTTGAATTCGGGATTGAGCAAATCGGCCCAGGAGGCGATCGGGCGCTTGATCAGATCGGGCCGGATGCCGAGCGTGTCGGCGTTGTAGACGGTCGGGATGACCGTCATCCATTTGGACGGATCTTTGGCAAAATCCTTAGACTGTTCGGCGGTGAGATAGGCGACCTTAATAGGAGCGATGCCCTCCATCGCGATCTTCTTGCCGCCGGGCAGTTCCCCTTTCGTGAAGATTGGCACGATCTGGTCATAGTATTTGATCTTGGAAGTATCGATGCCGCGCAAATTGCCGGAGGGCACGATCTTTTTCAGCATCCAATATTCGGTGTCGAGCAGGTCGAACGAGCTCGGCTGAAGTACTGCGCGCTTGACCACGTCGTCGGAGACGAGCGAGGTGTATTGCACGGTAAAGCCGAGGTCCTGCTTGCACTTGTCAGCCAGCTCCTTGAATTGATTGACCCCGGTACCGGCGATACGCAACGTCACCGGCTCGGCCGCGTGCACGGCCGGTAAGCCGCATAGAGCCCCACTACCGGTCGCCAACCCCGCCATCGATGCGGCGCCGGCGAGAATGCGTCGCCGGGTCAGGTGCTGCCGCTGCTGCATCTTTTGCCCTCCCTCTATTTTCAATTCACGACATGAACGTCGACATCATCCCAGCCGACCGCGACTGCGTCGCCCGCGCCTAAATCGGCCGCGTAGAACGCATCGTCAGACAGAATTACGGTCAGTTCGTCAATACCGTCCGCCTCCAGGCGGAGCCGGACGAGGCTGCCCTGGTACTCGACGGCTGCAATGCGAGATGGGAGCGATATGGGTTGGACAGCGCCGTTGCCATTAGACAGTTGCTTTGTGGAGCCGATGCGCATGCGGTCGTTGCGGACCGCTACATCCACGGCGCTGCCCACCGAGAGCCCGGTGTTGGTCGTGGAGATTGGTATTCCGTGTGGGCCGCGCAGCCGCGCCCCTATCCCGTCAATGCCGTCCACGGTGCAGCGCAGGATGTTGTGGCCGCCGATAAAGCGCGCGACAAAGGTGGTGGTCGGCCGGTCGAACACTGCGCGCGGCGTATCGGCCTGTTCGATCCGTCCGTCATTCATGACGATGACGAGGTCGGCCAATGCCAAGGCTTCGTCCTGGCTGTGGGTGACATGGATAAAGGTGATCCCAAGTTGGCGCTGGAGACGCATTAGCTCTTCACGCATCCGAACGCGCAAAAATGGATCGAGAGCCGAAAGCGGCTCGTCGAGCAGCAGAACATGGGGGTGGGTGATCAAGGCGCGGGCGAGTGCGACGCGTTGCTGTTGCCCGCCCGAGAGGTGCGCCGGCAGCCTTTCGGCAAGAGCGGCCATCTCGACGAGGCGCAGCATTTCGAGCGCCAAGGCACGACGCTCAGCCCTACGGACGCCCCGCATCTTCAGGCTGAACGCGACATTGTCGATGCAGTTAAGGTGCGGGAACAACGCGTAGTTTTGGAACATCATCGCGGTGCGCCGGCGCGCTGGCGGCAGGTCGGTGACGAGAACCCCGCCGACAGCGATCTCGCCGCTGGTCGGAAATTCGTGGCCGGCGATCATCCGCAAGGTGGTGGTCTTGCCACACCCCGACGGCCCCAACAGGCAGCAGTAACTCCCACCCGAGATCAACGCGTCGATCGCATCAACTGCAGTCGTGCGCCCGAACACTTTCTTCAGCGCTACCAGTCGAACTTCAGATGACAGCGTCGACAAGACGGTGCCTCCCCGGCCGCAGCGGCCTCACCTCCGCCACGAATTGGCCTGAGCAAGTGGCGTGCCATTCGCGCCGATGCCGACACAGAAAGGCGTCGCTCTGGAATCAGCCGACGGGGCGGCGTGCGATGACCGCGATCGGGCCACCGCCGTCCGGTCCCTGATGTTCGGCGCCGCCGGATACGAACAAATCGGTGCGGCCGAGTTTGCCGGCGAGAACACCGCCGACCAACGCCCGCGCATGGCGGCTGGCATGGATGTCGCTGTCCTCGTTCATCACATGGCGATTGCCGCGGATTGATCCGCTGCGGGCGGCTTCGGCCTTGGCGAGCACCGCGACGACGCGATCGGCAGCGGTGCGGTCAAGCTGCTCGCCGTTGCCAAGACCGACCGCTTGCAACACGCGGCCTAGCGCGGGCAGATCGATCGCGTCGGTCATCACGTCATGCGCGATGATTTTGTCGCCGGCCCACGACGTGCTATTGCCGAGGGTGATGACTTCGTTGTGCATCAATTCGATACCGGCCGAGGCGCTGGCCCGTGTCGACCACAAATCGAAATTGCGGCCGATCGCCTGATCACTGAGCGCCGTCCGCTCGATCTCGCCCAAAGCAAGGGCGACGCCAATCGCAGAGGCGCCGCGCGACAGACCCATCGAGGCATAGCCGTCCTCGGTTGCGGTCGCAAGGCCGCGCCCCGCTGCTTCAGCAATGCGCTCGCTGGTCAATATCGGACACTTGACCTGGACCCAGTGAATATCCTCGTGGTCTTCGATCCGGGCGCTCGTTACTGCCTCTCGCACTGCCGCAGCGGTCGTCTCGACTTGCGGCGTCCGGCCGATTTCCTCCGGCTTAAATCGACGTGTCCTTGCGGTGCCGATCGCCAGCGACTTGCTCCCGAGCCGTGGCGTGCCACTGTCGCGCACGGCGAACACGAGACAATGCGGCGCGAGTCCCCCCTCGGTCCCGCCCGACATGACCATCGCGACGCGGTCCGGTACATCCGCAGCATCAATACCGAGCAGCGGCGCCAACGCCGTCGAAAACGCGTGCATCGCGAGAGCGCGGGTGAAATCATTGACGCAGCCATTGCCTTCGGTTTTGGCGAGGATCGCGACAATCTCGGCGGGCAGCAACTGGCCGTCATCGATCAACCGCAAGACCCCGCCGACATCGGCGGGATGGCTCATTGGCAGGCGATGGACAAGGCACTCCATTGGGGTCCTCCGTTACGGCCAAGGAAGGTGAACCAAGCGCTCTCGCAGATGCTCAAGCAACTTGTCATCGCCTTGCGCGGCCTTTTTAGGGGCCGGCAATATCGGAGCGGTCAGAACTCGGTGAGGGTTTCGCGCAAGGTCGGCTTGGTATAGGCCTCGCGCACCAGTCCGCGGCGCTGCAATGCGGGCACCAGCCCTTCGCAGACCTCATTGATGATACGCCGGCTGGTGCGTTGGAATGGGGTGCTGATCAGAAACCCGTCGCCGCCGATCGCCTCAATCGCGGCGCCCATGCGCTCGGCGACCTCATCGGGCGTGCCGATCAGGTCGAGCCCGCTGTCGTAGCGCTCCGAGGCCAGCTGGCGCAATGTCTTGCCGCTGCCCCATTGGGCGAATTTGTCGAGTGAGCCCTGCTCGCCATTGGTGGTGATGCGGGGCAATGGCTCGTCGAGATCGAACTGCGAAAAATCGATATCGGTGATCGAGCCGATCGAGGCGAGCGCCGCTTCGATAAAGCTGGGCGCTGTAACCATGCGCCGATATTTGGCGCGCGCCTCGTCGCTGGTTTCGCCCAGGACCGGATAAACCAAATACAGCACCTTGATGTCGTCGGGGTCGCGTCCAAACCTGACGGCGTGAGCGCGCACCTCGTCGCGATACTGCTTCATGCCGTCGATCTGATTTGCCGTCGCAATGATCGAGTCGGCATGGCGCGCGGCGAATGCGCGGCCACGCGGCGAGCCGCCGGCCTGGACGAAAGCCGGCCGGCCCTGCGGAGCCCGGACGGTGTTGAGCGGTCCGCGGCATCTGAAAAACTCGCCTTCGAAATTGATCGGATGGACCTTGCGGTGATCGGCGTAGATGCCGCGCTCGCGGTCCATCACGACTGCATCCGGCTCCCATGTCTCGAACAATCGACAGACCAGTTCGACATACTCGTCGGCCATCGCGTAGCGGATTTCACGCGGCGGCAGTTTCTCCATACCGAAATTCTGCGCTGCGGCATCCTCGCCCGAAGTAACGATGTTCCAGCCGAATCGGCCATTGGCGATGTGGTCGAGGGTCACGGCGAGCCGCGCCAGCATAAATGGCGGGTAGGCCAGCGTTGACATCGTCGCGATGACACCAAGCCGGCTCGTGGCGGCAGCGATCATCGCGGCGAGCGGCAGGGGGTCGTGCTTGGGCACTTGCAGCACGTGTTTCAAAGTAGCTTCGGACGTGCCGCGATAGGCTTCCGACACCATCAAGGTGTCTTCGAGCATGATGTAATCAAAGCAGGCGCGCTCCATCGCCTGCGCCATCTCGACAAAAAACTTGCCGTCCCACGGCGAGCCGCCATGGCTGAACGGGGCGTTCCAATCGCCCGGTGTGAAATTCGTGAACCAGCCCAGATGAAAGCGCTTTGGCACTCTTACCCTCCTACCCCTCGCCATCGGCGGCGAGGGCCACGGGGTTGAAGATGGCGGTTGCGGGATCGAGCTCAGGCTCCGAAAAGGGCTGGAGACGGCAGCAACGCATCGGCCTGCCGAGAAAGGGGCTCTCGGTGAGGCCGCGAACAATGCGCGGGACGGCGTAGCGCTGGCCGCCGATCACGATCGAAACCGGCCCCGTGCTCGCCATTGCCGAAAAGTTGAAGGCGTAGATGTGGGGGATCCAGCATGCCAAACCGGGCCGCTTTCCGAGGAATTCGTAATGCATGGCGAGATAGGGCAATTCGCCGGGATGCGCGTGGGCCCCGTGCGGGCCGGGCGTAAACCGATCGGCCCATAGGGCGATGTCGTCGACGATGCCGGCAAGCTCCAGGCGCGACTTCAGGTGAGGATCGGCCGTATTGGTCAATGGATCAGCGACTAGCAGCGAACACTGCTGCCTCGGCGAGCCGGCAAACCTTGTAGTCGGCAGTATTGCTATCGATCAGTTCGAGATTATAAAAATCGCGCTGTTCACTGCGATACGAGCCGGCATGCCAGGTCCCGCGGCTGAGCTTGATAAAGCGCTCGGGAGGGATGCAAAACGCCCGGATATCGGACAGGCCAGGGCGGTCGAGCGCCACGTCGCCGACACCGTGACCGCTATCGGCTAGCGGTCCGCCTAACTCGCCAAAGGGTGAAAATGCCTTGGGACAGAATTCTTGGACGTAAAGCTCGTTCACCCTCCGCTCCTCTCGCCTAATTTAGGAGAAGGTTGCATCCGTCTTTGTGGACGCATCGAAGGATGCGAGACGAAATGCGAGGCTGACAGCGACTGCGGATATCCAACAGATTTGCGGGCGATAAGCGTGGTCTGATGCTCATTCGCATGACCTCACATAAATGCCCGGCGGTGACGCACGAACTGTGCCAACCAATCAGTTGTGGAACGGCCCTTTCGGTCGCCGTCGAGCGACCGATCGAGATCGGCGCCAATTAGAGATCACGGCCGGGCCCGACTTGGCGTACGCCCATCGCGGTGATGAGGTTACGCCTCAATTTTCGTTCGAACGATAATCGAGTTGCGCCGCACAGGGTCCGACCACACGGGAATGGCGGCAACGAGTGTGCGATGCCTTAAACGCTAACAGAGGGACCCATGACTGCCTGCTTTTCAACCCGCGAGCCTGATCAAGCATATACATGCCCGCATTTATGGCTCCGTCCGATTTATCAAGTTCACGTCGCCGCCTCGGCACGGCGGCCAGGTCCATCTTGTTGAAGAGGTTTGCCTTACGCTGCCCGCCAGTGATCAGGCCTCTTATCGGGAGGGCGTTTCGTTAGTTCCGGCCCAATAGCACAACGAACGCGCCGGGGCGAGGCCGACCTAGGGTCACCGCAACAACGGCAACGCGTCGAAACCGGGCTCGGGGGTAAACAGCTCCTGCGGTTGTGCTACGCCGCGCAACGCGAAGCGCCCGACCGACACCAAATGACCTCGCACCTGCGCGCCAAGGGCGTCGGCAAATCCTGCTGAAACGAGAACATCTTGCTCGACCGAGCGGCTCATCGCCAGGATCCGGCTGACTTCGTTTACCGCCGGGCCGATGACCGTGAAATCGAGGCGGTCCTTGCTGCCAACGTTGCCGTAAAACACGTCGCCGACGTGTAGTGCCAGATAAACCTGGGCTGTCGGCAAATCGGCTTCGGCACGGCTTCGATTAAGCTGGACGACGCTGTTGCGCGCCTGTGCCGCGGCAGCGAGCGCCTCGAGGCAGGCTTGTTCGCGGTTCTCCCCAGTGAAGATGGCGAGGGTCCCGTCGCCGATCAGCTTCAGTACATCGCCGCCATGACCATGCACGGCGGAAACAACGACATCGGCATAGTCGTTGAGGAGCGGAATAATCTGCTCTGGCGGGGCGCTGTCGGTGATCTGGGTAAAACCGTGAAGATCGCTGTACCACAGCACCGCGCTGATTTTGTCAGCGACGCCGCGGGCGATCCGGCCACTCATCACCCGCCGACCCGCGTCGCGTCCGAGATAAGTTTCGGCGAGCGTCCCGGCCATGCGCGCGAGCGCGGCTGACTTGAGGGCAAGATTGAGGAAAGGCGCGAGCCGTTTCAATGCGATGACTGCGCCGTCGCCGAACCCTTTCGGTAAATCAGTCGCCCAGGATGAATAAACGCAATCCATCTCGCCGATTGCGCCTTCCGCGGCAAATCGATGTACAAGCGCCAGGTAATCCGTCATGCCCTCGCCGCGGGCCTGTGCGATCGCTGAAAAATCGGCTGCTTCGCCGTTGACCAAACGGCGGCGCATCACCTTTTCGCCCGACTGCAGCAGATGGAAAAATGGGCTGCGTTGCCAATTTTCCGCTGCTTCGCCCTCGTTGGTGCGCCCATAATCGATTGCCTCGACGACATCCTGGCGCCAGCGGAGGACGCGACCCTCGTATATCGGGTGGAGCGTGTCGAGAATGACCATGGCGCGGGCCAAAGGAACGCCCGCATCGGCGATCCGTCTGCAGAAACCGGCCATCAGTTCGCTGTCAGTTCGACCGATTAGGCCGGCCTCCGTTACCCAGTCGGCGAGTTCGTCGAAAGCCGATCGATCCATTTTGTTGCTCCGTCTCGACGAGGATCGTCCTCAGCAGGTGCCGCGAAATTCTATCCGCCGTCGAAGCGACTGGGATGGGCAGCTTGTGCCTTTGCGGTTGGTGCGATGGCTGCAATATCATCGGTCATTACCTGATAACTCCTCAATTCCGGGCGGCTGGCTGCGAGCACGCTCTTTGGAGCGTTTTCACAGCGGTAACCTACCCTTAAAAAGGAAGCTCCGCCTCCCCTCTCCTCGGGATTTATTATTGAGGACAAAGTTACCTCGTCGCCTCAACGCCCGGACCGGCCATTCGTAGGAGCGAGATGGGCCCGTGGTTCGAGCCTGGTCTATCCGCCGGCTGTCCTCGAGGGCCGAGCGCCGCGGGCAATACAAATGAGTTCAGGGCCCATGTCGCCAGCGAGGTTCTCCTGAGCAGGGGGGCGCCTCCTTGCGAGCTTCCATGGGCGCCGGCGGTTACGGCGACGACTAGGCTCAGTTCCGGCACCACATAAAGTCGCTGCCTGCCCCAGCCAAGGCTGCCAAGCCAATCGATGTCCCGGCCGTCGATCGATGACCGGCCTAGCCACCGTAAGTAGCCATAGCCGCGCGCGAAGCCGAACCACATCCCATCCGGATTGTGCCGAGCGGTCATCTGCTTGATCCAGCCGGCGGAGACAATCTGCCGTCCCTGCCATACGCCATCGTCGAGCTTCGCCAAATCTCGTGGTCGCAGCTGCAACCCGCCGGACGCGTACGGGTGGCCATTTGGGAAGCGCTCCCACTCCCAATCCGTTATCCCGAGTGGCTCGAAAAGTGCCTTTTTTGGCTAATTGGTCGAGCGGCTGTCGGGCAAATTCCCGTTTAGGCCGCCACGGGAATTCTCTGGCAACTCGTTGCCAAACGCCGAATACCACGGGTCCTGACCGAACGGCCCCGACCAGGACGTCACCATCCAAGACTGGGAGCAAAAGAAGGCCCTGCCCGCGGCGATCTTTATCGACTTCATCCGCCGTCAGCAGCACCGGACCTGATACCACACGGGCTCCCGGCGGCTTCGTTCGACAGGCGAGGGCTCGGCCAGCTGACCCGTCGCGCCGATCTATACTTCGCGAGTACCGGCGCGATGACGGTGCCGATCGTCGCGATGGCGCTGGAGCTGCCGGCCGACTATTTCTCCGACGCCTTTGCCGAGCCGAACTGTGCCATCCGGCTGATCCATACCCGCCGCATCCGGACCCGGAGGACAACGAGTTCGCCCGATGCGACGAATGACGAGCACGAGCGGCGCGCAAGCCGCAACATCAGCCCGCCAGGATGAAAAAGCTGTCGCTCACACCCCAGCGATCGGCGATCCCGCCTATCAGTGGGGGGACCATGATCGAGGTGAGGCGCTGGCCGGTCTGACGCAGACCGACGACCATGCCCTGCTGATGGCGGCCAACCGCCTGCGCTTGCACCGACAGGACGACTGGCTGGATCACCCCTTCGAGCCAGCCGCGGATGACCTGGAATAACAATAGCAGCCCAGAGATGCCGCCCAACAGCGGCGTCGTCGCGATCAGCAGGATCGACAGTGCGGTGCCGCTTAGCATCGTGCGCTGCGCTTCGCCAAGACGCATCGCCCGCCCGGCGAAGAGCGCACCCAACCCGCTCGCAATCTCAGCGGCTGCAAACAGAATGCCGATCGTCGTGCCAACCAGTCCCACTCGGTGGAGGTAAACGACATAGACCGACGTTTGAATGCTGTATGTCGTGTTGCGCATCGACATGGTCGCCATTGACAGCGCAATAGCCGGGATCGCGATTAACATGATCGAGTTCAGGTAATCCGATCGCCGCGGCCAGGCGTCGCGGGCGCGGAATTTCGTCCGGCTCGCTCCAGCGTAACGTGGCGGCGCGTAAAATTCCGCCTCCGGGGTGCGCGGCAGCGCTAAAGTCAGCTCCCCGCCCCATGCGGCGCCAACCAGGTAGGCCGGCCAGACTCCGCCGAAATCCCACACCGCACCGCCAAGGAGCGGCGCGGTTGTCTAACCGAGCCGAGCAAAGAACGTGAACCGCCCGAGATATCGTGTGTCCCCCTCGGTGAGTTGGGCGATCAGGGTCTGTGCGCCCGACCAAGCGAAAGACACAGCGGCGCCGTTAACCAGCTGCAGCAGCAACAAGGCCCAGAACCACGGCACCAACGGAAACAGCGGCGCCAAAGCCATGCCTGTCCAGACAAAGACAAGCGTGACCTTGCGCGTGCCGAACCGGTCCATCAGAACGCCGATATGGATCGACAGAAACATCGCGACGAGCGATCGGGCACCGACAAGGATGCCGACCTTGGAGGCATCGAGCCCCAGCGACAATCCGTAAAGGGGCATCAGGAAGGTATAAAAGTCGACGTAACCCATGCTGAACGGCCCGGCGATGTACAGCGATGCCAGCGACCGGGGGCGGGAAGCACTCATGCTGGGTGTAGCCGTTCAGTGTGCTTGCGGAGCGCGGCAGCGTCACCCGACCTGCGTTCGAGCATTACCGATATCGTTGCCACGATCCGCCCTAACGCACGATACCACCCGCTTGTGTTGCCCTTGGGTTTTGGCGGGATCGGTCGCTGGAGTGGCTTCGCGCCGAAGCGGGCTGCGGCGCGCCAATTCTAGCATCCTCTAGCGGCGGTCCGCGCCGCGCCCGGAAGGGGGACCCGTGCCCAAAACCACTATTCCAGTGTCTCGATGCGGGCTCTCGCCGCCGCGGCGCTAGCCGGCAACGCTTTCGCGGCGTTATCGTGCGGCGGGCAAGCGGGAGTGTGGCATGGCTGACAAAGCGATCATTCCGGTCATCGATCTGGGCCCTTACCTGGCCGGCGCGCCCGCGGCGATCGATCGCACCGCCGGCGAGCTTCGGTATGCGCTAACCGAAATCGGCTTCTACTTCGTTGTCAATCACGGCGTCCCCTCACGGCTGATCCGCGAAGTCTATCAACAAGTCGCGCGGTTCCACGCGCAGCCGCTCGAAACCAAGCTCGAGATCAAACTCGACAAACACAATGTCGGCTACCTGCCGATGAAGGGCGATACATTACGCACCTCGACCGTCGAGACCGTCACCAAGCCAAATCTTAACGAAGCCCTGTTTGTAGCGCGCGACCTGCCGAGCGACCATCCCGACGTACTGGCTGATCGACGCTTTCGCAGCGCCAACCGTTGGCCGTCCGGGTTGCCGGAGTTCCGCGAGGTCATTGTCGAGTATTGCGACACGATGGAGCGGCTGGCGCAGAAGTTGGTCCGGCTATACGCGCGCGCCCTGGACCTGCCGGCGGATTATTTCGATCAGCCATTTAAGGAGCCGCAATACAAATTGCGGATGACCCACTACCCGCGGCAAGCCGGCCGACCAAACGACGAATTCGGCATCGCGCCGCATACCGATACCAGTTTTCTGACATTGTTGGCTCCCAATGACGTGCCGGGTCTTTCTATCCGTACGCAAAAGGGCCAGTGGATCAACGCGCCGGCCATTCCGGATGCCTATGTCGTCAATGGCGGCCAGTTATTGCAGCGCTGGACCAACGACTACTTCCTCGCCACCCCGCACCGCGCCGTCAACCATTCTGGCGGCGAGCGCTACGCCCTCGCTTTTTTCTGCGACAGCAATATCGATTGGCCGATCGCCGCTGTGCCGACCTGCGTCGGGCCGGACCGGCCGCCAAAGTACCCGACGACCTATTACGCCGAGTACATGATCCGGTATCAGAAGCAGACCTACAATGTGTTCGGCGCCGAGACCAGGGATGCCGCAGAGTAATCTTCCGCCGTGCATTCCCCACCCTTTTTCCTCCCCTTAGGGGGAGAAGGTCACAGCGTATACCTCCACCTAATCCGGCATTAAGATCGTATTTAACTTGAAAATCAGACTGGAGCTTGACGCCTGCAATGATGATTTGGCGGGCCGCCAGTGGATTACGCATCCCCGTCGACGCCGATAATTGGAGACTGATCCTATGGCTTCGCAGAACCGCATGATGACGCTGATCGCTTTTCTGCAAGCCCAGAACTGCTCCAATTTGCCCGGGTCGTGGCGCCACCCGGCGACGATGTCGGATTTTCTGACACCGGAGTACTACCAGCGTATCGCCCGCACCTTGGAGGACGGCAAAATCCAGATGGCGTTCTTCGATGACCGCCTGGCATTGCCCGATATCTATACTGGCGATCATGCCGAGGCGATTGCTGCCGGCGTGCGGGCGGTAAAGCTCGACCCCTGCACAATCATCATGGCGATGGGAATGGCGACGCAACGGTTGGGGCTGGGCGCCACCTACTCCACAACGTATTACGAGCCGTACCACGTCGCGCGCGTTTTCGCGACGATGGATCTGATGCTGAAGGGCCGCGCCGCCTGGAACATCGTGACGTCACTGAACAGAGCCGAGGCTGCGAATTTCGGCCGCGGCGAGCACATGGCGCATGACGACCGTTATGACCGAGCCGACGAGTTCATGGAGGTGGTGCTCGGGCACTGGAACGCCTGGGAAGACGACGCACTGATCCTGGACAAGTCGAGTAACCGCTTTGCCGATCCCGCCAAGGTGCATCGGCTCGATCATGTCGGCCGGTATTTTCAATCACGCGGCCCGTTCAGCGTGCCACGCTCGCCGCAGGGGCAGCCGGTGCTGATCCAAGCGGGACAATCCGGCCGCGGTCAGTCTTTTGCCGCGAAATGGGCCGATCTCGTCTTCGTGATCTTCCACAATCTGCAGGACGGCATCCGCGAATATGCGGGATTAAAGGCCGCCGTTGCCGCAATTGGCCGCGATCCCGCCACGGTGCGTGTGGCGCCCGCCTGTTATGTGTGCGTCGGCGAGACCGAGGCGGCGGCGGAAGAAAAGCGCGCGATCATCGAAGCGACGGCGCGCGACGTGGATGCCCTGGTGCTGCTCTCCGAAGTGCTGAACTACGATTTTGCCAAGAAGCCGATCGATGAGCCGTTCAGCGACGAGGAACTCGGCGAGTTCTCGTTTCAAGGCTTTCGCGACGGAGTAATCCGGCACTCCGGCAAAAGAAATCCGACGGTGCGCGACTTCATCACAATTTCCGGCCGCGGCACGGTCAAGGAGCACCCGATGTTCTGCGGCAATCCCAAGCAGGTCGCGGACCAGATGGAGGAATGGTTCACCGCGCCGGCCTGCGACGGCTTCGTATTGGCGGCGACCAATATGCCCGGCGCCTATGACGATGTCGTGCGGCTACTGGTGCCGGAACTCCAGCGCCGCGGCCTCTTCCACAAAGAATACGAAGGCCCGACGCTGCGCGCCAATCTCGGCCTGCCGATCCCCCGCGCCGCCGACTGGCACATCGCGCGCCGCCGGCCGGCGGTATGAGACGGCCCTGGACTATGAGCCGTACAACTAGACCTAGCGCCGGAACCGACGATATTTCTTGGCATCAGCGCCATTTGATCAGGCGAGTGCCGGGGCGCCTTCGGTGACGGTTTCGAGCTGGCCGACGGTTTCGCGGCCGAAGATCAGCGGGATGAAGGCGCCGACCGCCACGACCACAAGGATCGTGCCGAAGAATATGGTTGGCGAGCCGGTGTGCGGGGCCATAAAGAACGGCGCCAACACGCCGGCGAAGATACGCCCGAACAACTCGCCAAAGATGTGGCCCCGCCCACGCAATGCGGTCGGGAACTGCTCGGACAGATAAACGCGGGTGGCACTAAAGGAAGACAGCACGGTGAAACCGGTGATCAACCCGCCCGTCAGCATCACGATGCTCGCATGGGTGCCGGCACGGTGCGCCATCATCATCAGGAACACACCAGGCAGCGATCCGGCGAGGGCATAGAAAATTGTCCAGCGCCGTCCGATGATCTCCATCAGGTAGGCGGTGAAGGCCTTACCCGGAATGCTGGCCGCGTAGATGATCGTCGCCAGGCCGAAGCTCAGCGACACCGCCGCACCCTGATCGACCAGCGCCTTTGGCAGCAATATGTGGATCAAAAGAGCGGCAATGCCGGCGAACATGCTGCTGAGGATTCCGACCACGGTCCAGCGCAGCTGGCCCGGACGGAACAAAGCCCAATAGGGTGGCAGTGTTTCGCGGGTCGTCCCCCCGTCATCACCAAACGCCTCGACCGACAAGGGCGGCACGCGGTTGCCGGCTCGCGAGATGATCCGATTAACGGTGTCGACTGCGGCCTCGACCCGGCCGCGGCGCAGATGCCAGCGCGGGCTCTCGGGGATTACGAAATGGATCAGTGCCGGGGCGATGAACACCATCAGCCCGCCCGGTAAGGCCATCAGCCGAAACGCGTTCGGATTGCCGGCGAGCAGAAAGCTGACCAACAACACCGCGGTAAACGAGGCCGCCAGCAACATCTCGTAGACCCCGGCGTAGGTGCGGCGGTGCTGCGCCGGCATCAGCTCGGCGGCGATCGGAAACGCTGCCGAAACCGCAAAGCCACCGCCCAGCCCGGTCAGCAAGCGGATGATGATCAGCTGTTCGGCGGTTTGCACCAGCGGGATCAACAATGTGAAAAAGGTCGTCGCGATCACGCCAATTTGCATGACCAGCTTGCGGCTCCAGTGGTCTGACATCGCCGACGCGGTGAAACCGCCGACGACGGCCATCAGGGTCGAAGCGACGGCGACAAAACGGATGTCGGCTGGGGTCAGGTGGAGCGGATGCTTCGCCAAGACGAGCAGCGAGCCGGTGATCGACAGATCGTAGCCTTCGACAAAACCGACGAACCCCAGTACCGCAATGATTGCCATGTGGTAGGGGCTGAAGGGGATGCTGTCGAGCTTGCGCCCGAGCATGAAGCCGGCGGCTATTTGCGCCCGGCCGACCGCGCGGATTTCTGCCATGATCGACCTCCCAGATTGTCGAATCCGGTGGACCATGCGGGAGCGCAAAAAGGGCGAGGCCGGCGCGTCGCCTTAGAAAGTAATCAGCTCAATTCCGTGACCGTCGGGTCTACGCCCCGCGTATTCTGCACCCGCATGAGATGCCACCGGATCGACGTGTTGCTCCTGTTCCAAATTTGGGCGGCATTGGTTTTTCGCTCGCCCGTTGGCCCTTTGAGGCCATGCGACCTAAGCTAGATGCCAGGAAAGATCCTTGGCCACCCCAAAAAGACCGTTTCGTGATCGTCGCCGTTGTCCTCTTTGGGCGCGGTCCCTGCGGGATCGCTTATCGGCATGACTTTCTCGCAAAGCGGGCCTCGCGGGGCCCGCAATCTGCGCCTGACCGTTCGTCCTGACCGAACCATCGCGATTGGCCATATGTCGCGGGCTTCTCTGCGCTTTTGCCCTGCCCTAGGACCCGCTGCCATCGGTTGTCGTGTCATTCTCGCCTCCCAGACGCGAGCCTCTCGTCGGCAACCCGCGTCACCCTCGGCGCGCTCTCCCCTTCGTGCGCTTGCTGCGGATTTGCTCCGTCTAGCGCGCTCTGCAGAAATAGCATGGCTGATATGAAAGAGCCATAGAGATTTTTACGGTGTCCTTGAGCATTTGCGTATTCCGGCGGGGATGGCACTCCGTTTTGGCTTAGCCCGAGCTTCGCCCGCGACGACTACCTGCAGTTCTCGGCGTCGGGTATCGTGGCGCCGAAGGCAGATGGGGATTTGGCGTACCGCTTGCCCTCGCGGTTTGGTTGAGCGCTGTTTGGGTTTCCGCGACAGAGGACAGAACAGAACCGATTGCAGACCGATGAATCTGCCGATCAGCCCGGCACCTGCAGTGCGAGCAGTGGGGGCGTATTGCCGGCCGCCGTATATGTCGCGGTCGTGCTTGGAGCCGGGGCATTGGGGGCGCGGCAAGCTCACCTTAATCGCCACTGTTGTATCAGTTGTTGAGGACGATGATGTCGGCGGGTTGCGGTTGTAGAGGCGGGCGATAGCGGCGCGGTTGACGATTTCCACGTCGCGGTCGCGCATCCCTAAGCATTCCCGTCAGCTCAACTTACCCAATCGAGCAGCCGGCTGCGCGGCCGCTGCGCAATGAGGACCGCATCGAGGCCGAGGCTGCGGCCGTACTGATGCGTGGCAAAAATGACCATAAGAACGAACGCGAAAAAGTAGGTCCACGGCCACTCGTACCAGTCGTTGTAGAGGCCGAGCCACAGATTGAGGAACTGTAGCGCGCCGATCACGCCCCACAGGCGGACGAACAGACCGAGGATCAAAGACACGCCGGTCAGCGCTTCGGCGATGTAAACGATCGGCGCAAACAGGGAGAAATGCGGCAAGACCACGTTGTTAATGAAATCCTTCATCCACGGGATCGCGGCCGATTTTCCCTCGACCATCATATAGTGGGCGAGCTCGTTTGTGCCGGAGGGTTTGCCATCGTCGGTATAATAGGGCGGCAATTTCCACAGCGTCTGCTGCCACCACATCCCGCCGATGACCACTCGGCAGGCCCAATCGATAAGATGAACAACACGCCTTTGCTCGGGTATCGTGGCGAGGGCATAAACCGCGATTGCGACGCTGGCGATCATAAGGACCCAGAAGACGTAGGTCGGCCATTCCGGTCGCAGCATGAAATGGACGAAGTCGGTCAACGGGTTCGGCGTCATCGGCGCTGTTCTTTCATCCGGCGGGAAAGTCGACGTAATGGGCTGTCGTTGCCGGCGCCAGCACAATAAATCAGGCTGGCGGGAACGGCGAGCGGCCCTAGATGGACGCCTGCATTATTCCGCCGGGATGCCGCGCTCAGATTGGCTTGTCGATTCTCCGCCAGCTGCGAGCTGCGGCGGCGATGACCGCAAGCGCGGCGGCGCTGCCGTTGTCCTCACCCTTTTCGAAATCGTCGTCTGCTATCGCCATCTGGTTCGTTACGTGGGCGAAGCACAGCACCGGCCTGCCGCGCGCCGTCGCAAAGGCATAAAGCGCCGCCGACTCCATCTCGACGGCGAGAATGCCGTGATCGCGCGCCCGCTCGATCGCCGCTGCAGTCTCGCGAAAGGGGGCGTCTGTGGTCCAGGCGGCGCCGCGATAGACTGTCTCCCCGATGTCTTGCAAGGCCTGCATCGTGGCTGCGGCGAGTAGGCGATCGGCCTCGGCGAATTCGGCCGGCGGCAGGTAATGGTAGCTCGTGCCCTCGTCACGCAGGGCGCGGTCGATCAGCACGAAATAGGGACTTTCTCCGCGCGGGTGGATCTGCCCGGCCGAGGTCACGCTGACCAGAAAGCGGCAACCGGAGACGAACAGCTCTTCGGCGAGCAACACCGCAAACGAGGCGCCGACCGCGCAGCCGATTATCCCGAAACGCTCGCCTTCGTGGTCGAATTCGTAAAGCTCGGTGTGATAGCAGGCCCAGCCTGGAGACCGCGCGGCGCGCCCGGTGCGCTGTAACGCGCGCAGAATGTCGCCGTCGGGATCGAGCACGCAGATCTCGGGCACCGGGATCTCGGGGACAACTTTTTGTCGGCGCGCCTCGCGCAGCAGATTGGCGGGCTCGAATACGGATGCCGCGTCGTAATCCTTGCCGGCGAGGATCGGCGGCAAGCTTCCATCATGGGCATCCTGCGTCATGGCGGTTTCTTGCAGCCCGCGAATAGGCGCGTCAAGCAAGCCTCGAATGGCGCGTTTCCGTCACTGTCGATCGCACGGCCGAAATCGGCGCGAAGCTCCTCATCCGGTCGGGCGGTCAGCCAGGGATTTCGAGTCCGAGCAGTGGAGCGTATTGCTGGCCGCCATAGACGTCGCTGTCGAGCTTGGAGCCAGAGCTTTGTGGGCGTGGAAAGCTGACCTTGATCGCCAATGCCGTGTCGTGATTGACGACGATGATGTCAGCTGGGTCGCGGTTGTAGAGGCGGGCGATGGCAGCGCGGTTGACGATTTCGGCGTCGCGGGCGCGCCGGTAGTCCTGCGCGTCATCAAACATGATGTCGATCGTCAGCCAGAACGGGCCGGCGTTTTTCGACCGCACCAGCTTTGCGAGATCTCCAAGCGTCGCCATGATCACAGCTCCTCGTATTCGGTGCGGAACAGCGAGGTCGGGCTCTCTGGCACCAGTACATGGTTCAGGTGGAACTCGTAGACCGGGCCACGGTCGATCTCTGGTGGGGAGTAGGGAAAGGCCACACCTGAGATCAGCCCGTGCCATTTAGGGATCGGGTTGTGCACGGCCATGTGCGAGAGGCTGGTCGCAATCGAGCGCGACAGTTCCTGCGAGGAGCTGATCACGTCCCACAGGATAAAGGCCTCGTGGCCGCCGACCCAGCCGTTCTCCCCACTACCGCGCTGCGGCTCAAGCGCGCCCATGACACCGTCGCGGCCATAAACCCGAGTCACGATCTCATACGGCCGGTCGCCGACCGTGTTGTTGATGCGGGTCCTGATGTTGTCGTTGAGCTGTGCCAGCCAGCTATCGATCTGCGCCAGAATATAGGGGTCGCGGACCCCGCCCATCACAATCGTCGAATAACCAACCTGGCGCACCCCTTCCAATTTGATCGTGTATTCCGGGTCGTGCACGAACTCAGACCCGGAGACCCGCACCGCACGATCGGAGATCGCCTCATAGCGGGCCTTATCGGTCCGCAGAGTGCCCGATGGCTCCTTCAGCTCGAACGGGTCCGCGTTTTCGTAGAGTGTGTGCGAGGCCACACTCTGCGGGGTGCAGTGATAATCCTCGCGCAGCGGAAAGACGTCGAAGCTGTCCTCGTGCAACACCGCCATCATGCAGTCGGGGGCGGTCCGCACCGCGACCGCGGCGGCGCCGCATTCGAGGATCTTGGCCATGTGCCACACCACGGTAGGGTCGTAGCCCTCGAGCAATGGCAATGCGGCAAAGATCGAAGTGTCGCTGCTGCGGCCGCCAACGACGATTTGCGCACCCGATCTCAGTGCCTGTTGGATCGGCTCGACGCCCATCATGCCGACGATGTGGGTCGCCGCGTCGATATCGGCCTCGGTCAGCGGCGCCGAAGGCGGCAAGGCGCGGGCACGGCCATCGCGCAGGTGCCGGCGGACCACCTCCGGCGACAATTCCGAGTGAATAACGGCGAGCTTGCAGTGGAGGTCTTGCTCGCGGGCAATCTCACGCACGATCTCGACCATCCAGGCGAGCCCGGCATCCGAACCCGATGTTCCGGCTGAGCCAATGATCAGCGGGATCCCGGCTTTGACGGCGCGGGTCATCATGATCTCGGTGTCGCGCTTGACCGCCGCCGCCGAGAACATGCAGATGCCGGTGGCGAGCGGACCCGGGCCGGGGTCGGTGCTGCCGGCATCGCAGCCGATCATTCGGGCTCCGAGCGAAATCGCCTTATCGAGCGATTCCGCGCGAAACCCTGAGCCCAGCATGCCCGTCGCCGAGACCAGTGGAAACGATGCCATCGCGACACTCCTCGATCGCTGTTGCCGGCGCAGGATATCGCTTACCGCATCGCCCCGAAACCCAGCGACGGGGATCAGTTGCCGGGTCGGCCGTACTCCGCCATCGGCGGGTCATCGAGCGCGGCGCTCGCGGCTCGTGCATGTGATGCGCGGATGGGCAACAGCGATCTGCGCAGACGGCTCGATCAACAGCCCTAACCAGACTCGCAGCTCTGGCACGCCGATTGCTGGGTCATCCTGAGCGGGGAAATCGGCGCGACGCTCAGGGACGGGCGTCCATGGCGGGTCGGCGAAATCCTCGCTGACCGAATTCCCCCTCCCGCAGAGGAAAACCCGCATGACCACTCGGAGCGAAAACGAATTGCTGACGCAGATCGGCCCGGGAACACCAATGGGCGATCTGATGCGCCAATACTGGTTGCCCGCCTGTCTGTCTTCGGAACTGAAGACAGACGGCGACCCGCTCCGCCTGATGCTATTGGGTGAAAAGCTGATCGCCTTTCGCGACAGCAACGGCCGGATCGGTGTTCTCGATCACCGCTGTCCGCATCGCTGCGCCTCACTGTTCTTTGGGCGCAATGAGGAAGGCGGGTTGCGCTGCGTCTATCACGGCTGGAAGTTCGATACCTCGGGCAATTGCCTCGATATGCCCAATCTGCCTGCCGATCAGGATTTCCGCCAGAAAGTCAAAGCGAAATCGTATCAGGTCGCTGAGCGCAGCGGGGTGGTCTATGTCTATATTGGCGAACGCGCGATTGCACCGCCGCTGCCGGCAATCGAGGCGACCTTATGCCCCGCCGAGGAGATCAACATCTCCTGCGTGATGCGCGAATGCAATTGGCTGCAAGCCTTGGAAGGCGATATCGACACATCGCATTTCAGCTTTCTGCATACCGGTAAGGTCGAGCTCGACGATATCGACCCGAACCATCTCGAACGGTTTCAGCTGATCGACCGCGCGCCACGCTACCACGTAAAACCCACCGATTGGGGTGCGATGTACGCGGCCTATCGCCCGTCAGGGCCGGGTCAGCTCTACTATCGCTTTGCGCATTACGCGATGCCGTTCTGGACCTTGTTCCCGAACGGACCGCTGACCGACAACATCCTGGCGCAGGCCTGGGTCCCGATGGACGACACTCACGTGATGTCGTTCCAGTTCAACTGGAAGCGCAAGACTCCGGTCCTCAGCCTCGACAAGACCGGCAAGCCGCTGCCGCTTCTCGCCCGCAGTACCGAGACCCTGCCGAACACCACTGACTGGTTTGGGCGCTGGCGTCCAGTCGCCAATCCGTCGAACGATTATTTGATCGATCGCGAGGCGCAGCGCACGATCAGCTACACCGGAATAGACGGGGTGTTCCCGCAGGACTCGGCAGTCACTGTCAGTATGGGCGAAATTTCCGACCGGACCTTTGAACATCTGGCGCCCAGCGACCGCATGATCGTGGTGACGCGCCGGCGACTGATCGAGGCGGCCCGGGCATTACGCGACCATGGCACCATCCCGCCACTGGTGGACAACCCGGAAATCGGCAGCGCCATCCGCTCCGGAGATCTGATCGCCCCCGAAGCTCAGCCCTGGCTGGAGGCATACGAAGAGACCCTCCATCAGGCGGGCCATCCGGAAATGCTCTTGGCGGCAGAATAAGCCGCCCCGCGTTTATCGCACTCACGAAACGCTGGAGCGTGGGGCAGGTCACGATCTAGACCAGATGAGCGTCATTCCGGGGCGCGGGCATCGTCCCGCGAACCCGGAACCCATGAAAACCGCACTCAAACATCAAGGTGAACCCTCGTTTTCTTGGGGTCCGGGCCAGTCCCTTCGGGACATCCCGGAATGACCGGGCTTTAACAGGAATCTGGCCATAACCGACTTCTGGTGTTTCGGGCCGGCCGCAAGTCGCGTGCATCGAGATAGCAATTTTTGAGCGTCGCCTAGCCGCCATCAGCGGCCCGTGGCCGGCCGAGCCCTGCAACTCGGTTGGACACGAAACGCGGCATCGCCGCTGGCACAGCATTTGCTGGGATTATCGCCAAACGGGTAGGTGGCAGCATGAAGCGGCGCGCGTTTCTAAAGGGTGCGACAACGGCTGCGGCAGGAGCAATTGCCGCTGCATACATTCGGCCGGCCGCCGCGCAAAGCCGCAAAGAAACGTTGCTGACGCTGTCCGAGAGCGGCCCCAACAATCTCGACATTATGGGGGTCGGCACGAACCGGCCGGGCTACGAGGCGTCGTGGAACACCTACGATCGTTTGCTGACCTACGGCGTCAAAAAAGACGAAAACGGCAACGATCACTATGACTACACCAAGTTCGAGCCTGAACTTGCCGAGTCGTGGGATCTCCGCGACATGTCGGTAACCTTCAAACTGCGCAAAGACGCGACCTTTCACGACGGCACGCCGATCACCGCCAATGACGTCAAATGGTCGTTTGATCGTGCGGTAACCGTCGGCGGTGTCCCGACCTTCCAGTTCAAAGCCGGCTCGCTGGAAAAGCGGGATCAATTCGTTGTCGTCGACGACCACACCTTCCGCATCGATTTTTTGCGCAAGGACCGGCTGACTTTTCCCGATTTGGCCGTGCCGACGCCGATCGTCATCAACTCCGGGCTCGCCAAAAAACACGCCACCGACAAAGACCCGTGGGCGATGGAATGGCTGAAAAACGCCGAGGCCGGCGGCGGCGCATTTCAGCTCGAAAAGTGGACACCCGGCCAGGAAATAATCTTTCGCCGGTTCGATGGCTGGAAATCCGGCCAATTGCCAAAAGTCGAGCGGGTGATCTGGCGAACAGTGCCCTCGGCCGGCACCCGGCGGGCGTTGATGGAGCGTGGCGATGCCGATATCTCGGTCGATCTGCCGCCCAAAGACGTCTCCGAGATGGAGAAAGAAAACAAGCTGCACATCGTCGGGACGCCGATCGAGAACGCGATCCAATATCTCGACATGAACGTAAAGATGAAGCCCTTCGACAACGTCAAGGTGCGGCAGGCGGTTGCTTACGCGATCCCTTACCAAAAGATTATGGACGCGGCGATGTTTGGACGCGGCAAGCCGATGTTTGGCGGCCCGAGCGAGGTCACAGAGGCGGTCTGGCCGCAGCCGAGCCCCTATGTCACCGATCTCGTCAAGGCAAAACAGCTTCTGGTCGAGGCTGGACTGCCCAACGGCTTTGAGACGACATTATCGTTCGACCTTGGCGCCGCCGTGATCAATGAGCCGATCTGCGAACTGGTGCAGGAGAGCCTCGGCCAGATTGGCATCAAGGTCACTCTCAACAAAATACCCGGCGCCAACTGGCGCGCCGAATTTTCGAAAAAGACATTGCCGTTTAGCGCCAATGTTTTTGGCGGGTGGCTCAACTATCCCGAATATTTCTTTTTCTGGAACTACCACGGCCAGAACTCGATTTTCAATACGATGTCCTACCAGAACCCGGCAATGGACAAGCTGATCGATGCCGCCCGGTTCGAGACCGATCCCAAGAAATACAAAGAGGAAATCCTCGGTTTCATTCAACTCGCGTTTACGGAAACACCACGCATCTTGTTGTTTCAGCCCTATCTCGACGTGGCAATGCAAAAGAACGTCACCGGTTACCGCTATTGGTTCCACCGACAGCTGGACTACCGCCAACTGGCGAAAACGTAACAGGAGGCAATCGACATGACCGTGAATTATCAAACGGCATCTGCAATCGATGGATGGCCCGTATTAGCGCCGCCGCTGGATCGGGCGCGCGGGATCGGCATCAGCGCCGCGCTATCGGGAATGGCTGCAACGGCCTTATTGCGGGCGCGCCGCTTGCTGGAGGCGTTCAATGGCCCGCGTCGCGAGCCGCCCGGCGGAGGCGGCGGTCTGCAGACACCGCCGGAACATCAGCCCCAGTATGACAGCATCTGGGATGATCCGGTATTGTGGATGCTGATGATGCACTGACATGCTTGTGCTGCGTCGCCTCGCCACGGCGCTGCCGAGCGTCGCCGGCGTGATCATTGTGACCTTTCTGTTAACCCGCGCGTTGCCGGGCGATCCCGCTGTGTACTTTGCCGGCCCCGCGGCGACCCAGCAAGCAATCGCCGAAATCCGCCACCTGATGGGCTTCGACCGCAGTCTGCCGGTGCAGTTCTTCGACTATCTGCACCATCTGGCACACGGCGATCTCGGCACGTCGCTCAGTACCGGACAGCCCGTGCTCAGCGAATTGGCGACGCGACTTCCGGCATCGGCCGAACTGACCTTGTCCGCGTTGATTCTTGCAGTCGGGATCGCCGTGCCGCTCGGCATTATGGCGGCATTGCGCCCCGGCTCGCTGGTCGATCATGCCTGTCGCATCGTCACCACCGCCGGCGTGTCGCTGCCGACTTTCTTCACCGGCCTGCTGTTGGTCTATGTGTTTTATTATTTAGCGGGGCTGGCGCCGGCGCCGCTTGGTCGAACTCGATGTCTATTCGACGCCACCGCCGCATTGGACCGGCTTTTATCTTATCGATAGCCTCGCCGCCGGCGATTTCGCGACGTTCCGTGCAGCATTGGGCCAGTTGATCTTGCCGGCGGCGACGATGGCGATCTTTTCGCTGGCGCCGTTGGCAAGGATCACCCGGGCCTCGATGCTGGCCGCACTGGGCAGCGAGTTCATCCGCACAGCTCGCGCCAGCGGCCTTGCGCATCGGCGGATCGTTTACGGCTATGCCTTGCGCAATGCCTTGCTCCCGGTCGTAACCACGCTTGGAATGGTGTTCTCGTTCATGCTCGGCGCCAATGTGCTGGTCGAGAAGGTATTCGCTTGGCCTGGCATCGGTTCCTACGCGGTCGAGGCGTTGATCGCTTCGGATTACGCGCCGGTCCAGGGTTTTGTGCTTGTCATGGCGTTACTCTACGTGCTGCTGAACCTTGGCATCGATCTGGCTTACGGGCTGATCGACCCGCGGGTGCGGCTCGAAGCATGACCGCTATAGCCCTCAATGGAACATTGCGGCATGCCGGGTACGTGCTTGGCGAGAACCCGGTCACCGGCTTTGCCTTCGCATTGTTTTCGGTCTTTGTGGTGGTCGCCGCACTCGGCCCAGCCATCGTTCCCTATAGCCCGCTGGCCAGTGACACGGCGCAGGCGCTGACCGCACCCTCGCTGGCACATTGGTTTGGCACCGACCAACTCGGCCGGGACATCTTTTCGCGCGTCGTTGTGGCGACGCGGCTTGATCTCGGGATGGCGATCGTCGCCGTGGCGCTCGCCTTTTCCGGCGGCACATTGCTCGGTCTGACTGCCGGCTATTGCGGTGGATGGCCGGACCGGATCATTGGCCGCGCCGTCGATACGATTATGGCGTTCCCGTTATTCGTGCTGGCGATGGGCATCGTTGCCGCACTCGGGAATAGTGTCGCCAATATCGTTTATGCCACGGCGATCATAAATTTGCCGATTTATGCCCGGCTGACCCGGGCTGAGGCCAACATCCGGCGCAATGCCGGTTTTATCGAGGCAGCGCGGCTGTGCGGCAATGGCGAGGCGCGGATCGTGTTGACGCAGCTGCTGCCGAATATCCTGCCGCTGATGATGGTGCAAGTGTCGCTGACCTTGGGCTATGCGATCCTGAACGCCGCGGGGCTTTCGTTCATCGGTCTCGGCGTGCGGCCGCCCACTGCCGAATGGGGCATCATGGTCGCCGAGGGCGCCAGCAATATCATCTCGGGCGAGTGGTGGGTGGCGCTGTTCCCGGGGCTCGTGCTGATGGCCGCGGTGTTCTGCTTCAATCTGATGGGCGATGGCTTGCGCGACATCGTCGACCCATTGCGGCGAACCTGACGGCGCGCCGATGAATCGAAGCGCAATACCCGAGCATCGCAGCGTGCCGTTGTTGGCGGTGGAGGATTTGCGGGTCGAATTCCATACCCGCAGCGGCACCGTACAGGCGCTCGACGGCATCGGGTTCGAGGTGCGGCGCGGCGAGATGATGGCGTTGGTCGGCGAAAGCGGTTCGGGGAAGTCGGTCACCGCCTACGCGATCATGGGCATTCTCGACGCCGCCGCTCGGATCACCTCCGGCCGCATTATGTTCGGCGGTCTCGATCTGCTGACCGCTGGCGACAAAGCGATGGGCGAAATCCGCGGTCGCGAGTTGGCGATCATTTTCCAGAACCCGCGCACCGCCCTCAACCCGATCCGCCCGGTCGGCAAGCAGATCGCCGACATCCTGCTGCAACACGGCAACGTGACCGCGGCACAGGCGCCACGCCGCGCCATCGAGATGTTGGCAAAAGTGCGCATTCCCGACCCGGAGCGGCGCGCTGCCGCTTACCCATTCGAATTGTCGGGAGGCATGTGCCAGCGGATCATGATCGCGATGGCGTTAGCCTGCGAACCGGCATTGCTGATCGCCGATGAGCCGAGCACCGGCCTCGATATCACCACCCAGGCGGTGATCATGGACCTGATCGCCGAACTCGTCGCCTCGCAGGATATGGCGATCCTGCTGATCACCCACGATCTCGCCCTCGCCGCGGAGTATTGCGGCCGCATCGCGGTCATGCATGCCGGCCACCTCGTCGAACTGGCGCCGACCCCGCTGCTGTTCGCGGCGCCGCGCCACCCGTACACCGCCAAGCTGATCGCCGCCACCCCCGGCGATGCGACCCGGCTCGATAAGCTGGCCTCAATTCCGGGCGCGCTGCCTGATCTCAGGCGCACCGATCTACCGGCCTGCCGCTATGTAGAGCGGTGTGAGCGAGTGGCGACGGATTGCCGTGAGGCGCCCTTGTTGCGACTTACCTCCGGCGATGGGCGGCAGATCGCGTGCCGGCATCCGCTGTGAACGATATCGCACCCAGCTCCGGCCCGGGACCGTTGTTGACGGTCAGAGGCTTGCGCAAGCTCTACCCGGTGGGTCGGCCCGCAGCACCTTGGCGGCGCGGCGCGCACCGCGCGTTGCTGCACGCCGTCGATGACGTCAGCTTCACGATTGGCCGCGGCGAAACCGTCGGGCTGGTTGGCGAGTCAGGCTGCGGCAAGTCGACCGTGGTTCGGCTAATCGCCAGGCTGATTGATCCGACTGGTGGCGCAATTTGGTTTGACGGCGCGGAAATCGGCACGCTGCCCGCCCGAAATTTTGGCAGCAGCCGGTGGCGGGCACAGGTTCAGATCGTCTTCCAGGATGCGACCGACAGCCTCAACCCGCGCTTTACCGCCGCCCGCGCTATTGCCGACCCGCTGATTCGCTTGCGCCGGCTCGGTGGCGCTGCGCTGCAGGCTCGCGTCGAAGAGGCCGCACGGCTGACGGGTCTGCCCCCGGAACTGCTCGGCCGCTTTCCGCATCAGCTGTCGGGCGGACAGAAAGCGCGAGTCGGCATCGCCCGCGCGATTGCGATCGAGCCGCGCCTGTTGATCCTCGACGAGCCTACTTCCGCCCTCGATGTTTCGGTTCAGGTCGTGATCCTCAAGTTGCTGCAGGAGTTGAGAGAGCGGCTTGATCTTTCATACCTGTTCGTCAGCCACGACCTCAACGTGGTGCGGCTGCTGTGCGACCGGGTGCTGGTCATGTATCTCGGCCGGATCATCGAAAGTGGACGGGCCGAACAGGTTTTCGCCGCACCCGCCCATCCCTATACGCAGGCTCTGCTGTCGGCGATACCAAAGCCGGGCGCCCGCAGCACCCGCATTGCTCTTGCCGGCGAGCCGCGCAGCCCGATCGACCCGGACCCGGCAATCTGTTCGCTCTACGGCCGCTGTACGCGAGCAACCGATCTGTGCCGCAGCCTGGCGCCGCCGCTGCACCAGGTCGCGACGGGGCACTTGGTTGCCTGCCATTACGCCGCCGATCGCATAGAGACAGAGAGCGCCACTTCGTTGTCGCTGGCGATGAGCTCGCATTAGTTTCCCGAGAACAGGCGGGGTCTCGCCGTGGGCGACCCGAAATCTGTACGAGACGCCACGGCTCGAAATTCGATCTTGGGTCTTTCGGCCTCTCCGCGCTTTCGGGACCTCGCTTGATCCTTAGCCGCTGCCGCTGATATCCGTGCTTTGTCGAGCGGCCGGTTCGGGCATCTGTACCCGCTCTACCCGCAATTCCTCGATCGTCAATCTCGTGATCCGGAGTTCGTCGATCTCACCGGCGCGCAGCTTCGCTCGGCCGAGAGCGATCCTACCGATTGCGACGGTGCCGAGCGCGACCGCGCCCACCGCCAACGCACCTATTGCTGCCGCCCCAAGCGCAGCAGCGCCGAGCGCCGCCGCCCCTAACGCCAATGGGTGGACGGACACCCGCGTGTCCCGCCGCATCGTTGGTTTGCGACCCTCGGCCGGCGCCGCGATATCGCCGGCCTGGCTTGCTTTGTCGGCTTTACTGCCGCTCATTTATCCTTTCCCCGGCGGAGACCGCTTTGCGGCGCGCGCCGTATCCCGCCTCGGTGAACGCTGCGATTATCAGCTCCAATTCCGTCGCAACGAGACCACGTTGCCGTTGTGTGAACTCGCTGCAACAACATTGCTGATTGCTGCACCCAGCTCAGTGGCGCTAAACGGCTTGTTGATCATACGATATCCCGATGCTGCCCAAGAACCGAGGACAGCCGCATCGGCGTAACCAGTCATGAACAGAATGGAAAGTTGCGGTCTTTGCTTGATCGCTTCTGCGGCGACTTGGGCGCCGTTCATTACCGGCATCGCAAAATCTACCAACAGAAGATCAAATTCGGCGCCAGTGGACAGCAGTGACAGCGCCCCCGGACCATTTTCTACAGTGCCAACGCTGTGGCCCATTTCGGTAAGCATTTCCGCGGTCAGGGAACGCACTGCCTCGTCATCATCGACGACCAGGATTTTCAGTGGCGGCGCGGATGCCTGCTCGGTCGATGATGCGTCGTGCGCAGCCGCAGCCGACTGAGCCCGCGGCAGCCAAATCGTTACCGTCGTACCCTTCCCGACACCGCTCTCGATTCTGACCACACCGCCGACCTGATCAGCAAACCCATAGACCTGAGACAAACCGAGACCGGTGCCCTTGCCAACCCCCTTGGTGGTGAAAAACGGATCAAAGGCTCGCGCCTTCGTCTCTGCGGTCATCCCGTCGCCGGTGTCGGTCACCGAAATCTGTACGTAATCGCCCGGAGGAATACCGGGCGCAGCGCTGGCACCGGCTGCGGTGTTGCGCGTCATAAAGACGAGTTTTCCGCCAAGCGGCATTGCATCGCGCGCATTGCCCGCAAGATTGAGGAGGGCGACTTCGAATTGCACCCGGTCGCCGATTGCCGGCCACAGCTGCTCGTCAAGGCTGTAGCTCACCTCGACGAGGGATTCGACCGTGCGTTGGATCAGGCCGTCGAACTCGCGGATGATCGCGTTGATGTCGAGCGGATGCGGTGAGATTTCCTTGTCCCGCGAAAATGCCAGCATTTGCGCGGTCAGGCGCGCTCCGCGCTCCGCTGCTCGCATCGCGGTGGCGAGGAGCCGCGAAAGACCAGCCGGATCATTGAGACGCCGCATCGCCAGTTCGAGGGCACCCATGATCGCGGCCAGCAGATTGTTAAAATCGTGGGCGACCCCACCGCTCAATCGCCCGAGCGCTTCCATTTTTTGCAGGTGCTGGACGGTTTCTTCTGCTTCCTTTCGTCGTTCGCTTTCCTGCAACAGTTGCTGCAGATGAGCTTTCTCGATCGATGCCTGGCGGAGCACGACGATATTCGTCAATACCAGCGCCACTGCGGTGAGCAAAGCGAAGGCGGCCATCCAAACGAGATGGGTGTACCACGGGCCAAGATAATAATTACGGGCAAGACTGAAGGTGGCGAGGAGGGGTTGATCGTCGACCCGTCGGAAGGCGGCCAATTTGAACCTCCCGTCCAGGCTCGACGCCCCATAGAACACCCCCGCCGGTGCGCCGGATGCGGCGGCGCGCAACAGCGGGCTGCTGTCCGGCAGCCGGGCCACCGCTTGCTGCTCGGGGTAGCGCACCAGTAGCTTGCCGTCGGTGCGCACCAGCGCGGCGCTTGCATGTTGCGTTGAAAGCGCGATCCCCTCGTAAAAGCTCTCGAAATAGGCCGGCGACAGGGTCACCGCGACGACCCCGTTAAAATGACCGTCAGTCATGCGCGGCCGCGACACCGTGAAACCAGGCGTCCCGGTCATCTTGCCAAGAAAAGCGGCAGTCACATAAAGATGGTCGTCACCTTTTTTGGCTTCGACATAGTAGTCGCGGTCGCGATTGTCGTAGGGCCGCATCGGGAAGGCGCGGCTGCTGGCTGAATTGAAGCCTTGCGGATCGACGAGAAAGACGGACTGCACCAGCGGCGTTTGGTGCGCGATCTTGGCCAAGAATTCGTGCACCTCGCGCGAGTTGTCGATTGCCGGCCAGTCCATCCCGTCGACGCGATCGAGGGTGCGGGCGAGGATCAGGCTCGCGGTTTGCAGGGCTTCCTTGGTCTGTTCCGCGAGCGCGTTAGTGGCGACGACGACATATTCGCGTGCGCGCCCGGTCGTCGCACGGTAATCGATCCACGCTACCGCCAAGAACAAGATGGCGGGGATGATGATGGAGCCGAGGATCAGAACTTTGGCGGAGAAGCGGGCGCGTTTGATCAGCTGCACTATCTCCGATCCCCGGCCAGCTCTTATGCCGCAACTCACGGGCTTTCCGCGCAGAACGCTATCTCTCCCCTTCGGTTCAATCGGCGATCCCGGTTTTATTGTTGCCGCCACCCCGGTGCATGAAACCCGCCGCAGGCAACCCAATCAACCCCGCTCAGGCGCGCGAACGGGTCGAGAGGGGCGAAATCCAGCGCCCGGGTTGGCCGACACCGCTGCGTCGCGATCGGTTTTTGCGAGGCTCCGCCGGGCAGCGCTATTCCGCTTTGGTGCAATAGGCAGCGAGTTTGTTGCCGTCGGGATCGCGGCAATAACCGGCATACGCGTTGGGCCAGAAGCCGCGCGGGCCCACCGCACCTTCATCCGTGCCGCCCATCGCGAGAGCCGCTTTGTGAAAGGCCGCCACCGCGGCCCGGCTCGGCGCCGCGAAGCTGACGGTGCCGCCGTTAGCAGGGTTTGCGGGCTTGCCGTCGGCCGGGGTCAGCACCAGGAATTCCTCGCTGGTCGCACCCCAGCACGACCCGCGGTCGCCAAGATCCTTCAGCCGCTTATAGCCGAGCGGCGCTAGCACGCTATCGTAGAACGCACGCGCCTTTGCCAGATCATTGGTGCCGACCGTGACATGGGTGAAGATGGCCATTATTCCCTCCCTTGGTGGACCTGCACCGGCAGTTTAAGCCGGTGGTGTCAGTCGGGACAGCAAAACCGACGGTCGCCAGCATCCACCTACTCCAGCGAAAGTCATGGAAGACTATATCATTGTGGGCCGAATGATTCTGGGCCGGTTCGATCGGTCTGGTTAAGGAAACTATCATGCTGAACCCGACGAGCCTTTTGGCGGACGCCTTGGGCCGCAACCTGGCCGAGACCTATCGGCGAATTTTCGGCGACCAGGAACCGAGCATTCCGGGCGCCCTTGACGAAGCGGCCCGGCTCGTCATCGAGCGCATCGCCAGCAGCGACGCGCTTTATCACGATTGCCAGCACACCGCTCTCGTCACCTTGTGCATGCAGGACATTTTGCGCGGCCGCCGGCTCGAGCGCATCGTGACGCCGGTCGATTGGGGCCATGCCATTCTGGCGGCGTTAACCCATGACATCGGGTATGTGCGCGGCATCTGCCCGGGCGATACGGCGGACGAATTTGTTATCGACGTCGCCGGCCATACGGTGACACCGCCGCGCGGCGCCTCCGATGCGTTTCTGACCCCTTACCACGTCGAGCGCGGCAAGATCGTGGTGCGCCATCGCTTCGCACCCGTGCCGTTAATCGACGAGGACCGCATCGCCGCGGGGATCGAACTGACCCGCTTTCCGGTACCCGACGACGATGACCACGCCGCGACCGATACCGAGGCGGGCCTCGTCCGAGCAGCGGATTTGATCGGGCAATTGGGTGACCCGCTCTACCCGCGCAAATTGAATGCGCTTTTTCACGAATTCTCGGAGACCGGTGTCAACGACAAGCTCGGTTATCGGACTCCAGCCGATATGGTCGACCATTACCCGCACTTCTTCTGGAGCAAGGTCGAGCGCTATATCGGCGACGCGCTGCGTTATCTCGACATGACGATGGAGGGGAAGCTGTGGACCGCGACCCTCTACAGCCACATCTTTGCGATCGAACACAATCGCCGCCGCATGGGCCCGCAATCCGGGATTCCGCAGCCGCAAAGGTGACGGGCGGAGCTAGTGCGATTTCCGATCGGGAATGCCCCCTCACCCAGCTCCGGGTAAGGCTCGGCGGTGCTCGCCAACTCGTCTCAACCCTGTCCCTCAGGGAGAGGAGAGGGTAAGGGGGGCTGAAGGGCCGATCCCATCCAATTGAAAGACCGGCTACAACACGGGTCCGGGAATGGCCAGGGCGTCTTCAGTGAGCCCCTTTGTGATGATGTCGTAGGCTTCGTCCACCAAATCGGTGCGGTGGAAAATGTCGAGATCGCCTGGGCTGATCGTGCCGTATTTAACGAGCGCGTCGAATTTGATCACCTCGTCCCAGTAGTCGGTGCCGAATAGAACGATCGGCATGCGTTTGCGGGTTTTGCGCGTCTGCACCAAGGTCAGGATCTCGAACATCTCGTCGAGCGTGCCAAAACCACCTGGGAATAGCACGACCGCCTTGGCCAGGTAGACAAACCAGAACTTGCGCATAAAGAAGTAGTGGAAGTAAAAGTGCAGTTCTCGGCTGACATAGGGGTTGTCGAATTCTTCGTCAGGGATCGAGATCGTCAGTCCGACATTGAGCCCTTTCGCCTCGGCAGCGCCGCGATTGGCGGCCTCCATGATGCCGGGACCGCCGCCGGTGCAGACAACAAAGCGCTGCTGCTCTTGGCCGAGCTTCTTCGACCATTCTGTCAGCCGGTGGGCAAGCTCTCGCGCGGCTTTGTAATAGATCGACAGCGAGAGGGCCATTTGCGCCGCCTCGATGTCCTCGCCGGCGCTCTGCGCCTCGGCCAGCATGGTCTTTGCCGCCTCCTCCGAGCGCAGCCGCGCCGACCCCATAAAGACGATCGTGTCCTGGACGTTGTGGCGCTGGAAGCGATAGAGCGGCTCCAAATACTCCGCCAGCATCCGCAGCGGGCGCGCATCCCTGCTTCGCAAGAAGCGGGTGTCCTCATAAGCCTTGAATTGGCGGCGTCCGCGCCTGCCGGTCTTATCCAATTTACACCTCGCTCTATCCGGTTCAGACCCTCAATAGCGAATAAGGGACCGGCCGTGACAGCCGACAAACCGGCGGTCGCCGACGGCGCTCCCTATCATCGCGACCGCGCCGATGCCGACACGATCCGTTGAAAAGAGGACCTGTGATCGAAGGACTAGCCTTTTCGTCCGGTTGTCACTTTATATCCTTTCCGGCAAGATATCCGGTAAGCAGGATTTGGAGTGCAATCATGAGGAACACCAACAAGGCGGTTACTGTTCACCGGGAGCGCCGGAAGCGACAGGGCTTCGTCCGGGTCGAAGTGCAAGTGAGGCAACAGGATGCACCGTTGCTGCGGAGTATAGCTGGCGCTCTTGTGGACCCGGCACGGGCCTCCGAAGCACGCGCCCTCCTTCGCGAGCGCTTCGCACCAGCCCAAGCCAAAAGTCTAAAGGAATTATTGGCCGAAGCACCCCTTGAGGGGGTCGACCTCGATCGGAGCGATGATTGGGGCAGAGAAATCGAGTTGTGAATTATCTTATCGACACTAACATTATTTCAGAAATCAGAAAAAAACATCGCTGTGATCGATCAGTAGCGGCGTGGTACGCGTCGATCGAAGACGACGAGATGTATTTGAGCGTGCTCGTCTCGGGTGAGATTCGCAAAGGGATTGAACTCGCGCGCCGACGAGACCCGGTGAAGGCCACGGCTCTGGAACATTGGCTGAAAGAGGTCGATGCCGCCTTTGGCGATCGCATATTACCTATCGACCGGGCGATCACGGATGAGTGGGGCACGATGAGCGCGGTGCGCCCGATCCCGGTGATCGATGGCCTGCTGGCGGCAACTGCCAAGGTTCATGGACTTATCCTGGTCACGCGAAATGACGCCCATGTCATCGAACTCGGCGCACAAGTCCTGAACCCCTTCAAATCCGGCCTCGGCCACTCCACGATTTGATTGCGGGGGTCGGCTCCTCGCGCAGTTCGCCCGATCGGGTAGTCGCCGGTGCTCGTTCTAACCCATTCTTTCGTTACCAATATCGGGCGGCCACCGATTGTCTCGTCTTACACGTTGCGCGAATGCAATGGAGGTACGGCCGCGACGAGGCGCCCGCGTTCGATGAAAGGTGATGGGTTTCGCAGAGCTCAACCCATCCTACGAGCTTTGGTGAACCTTGATTACGAGCTTTACTACCATGCATACCGATCGGACCATACGGACGGCCGCCGTTGCTCGCCGCTCCGTAGATAATGCGCGTAATCTTCTATTAGATCGTTGATACGAGCGTCCAAAACATCAAATCTTGCAAATATTTCGCGAAGACTTTCAGGAGTGGTGGCTGCGATTTTGTCGCGGCTTATGAGGATTGGTGTTACAATTTCGTTCCACTCGGTTTTAAGATCCTTAGGCACAGCCTTTGCAGCACGGGTAATTATTCCGTTTACATAGTCAATAATGTTCCATGGTTTATCGATCGATGATATTCGGACGAGTTCTTGTTCAGAGAGGCCTATCGATTGAAGCGCATCGAGTAATCTGGACTTCCGTTTATCTCGTTCTGCCCCGCTTCCGGTGTCCCATCGGCCGACGCTAGCGTTAAGTTCTACAAAAAGTTCTCCCACCATCGTAGCTATATTCTGGAATTCGCGCTGACTTACCTCAACTTTCTGGATTATCTCTCGTGCTTTTGCTTCGATGCCGGAAAGCGAGAATTTGATGCTCGCAAACCGATCGGGATTTCCGATCAGCGCACAAAACACGCCTGCCAGAACCGGCACCACGGTGCTCCACGACGGCTGCAGCCAGGCCGAATAAAGAACAGAGCCGAAAAATAGTATCGTAAAGAGATTGAAGACGACATCTTTTGCGCGTTCCACCTGGTGGAGCTCCTCGGTGCAATCCTCCGCTGACCTCCTCATGACAGGATAGTAAATGAAGGGCAGCGAGGTCATAATATAGCCGCGCAAACTGAGGTACAGTTGCACCAGGTACGAAGAGGCCGCGACGGTGATAGCGCGGCCCTTTTGCGTTAGGGTTGGCTGCGCTGCAACTTTTGGGGCTTTCCGCGGAGCCTTGGCTTATGCGGACGTCGACACGCGGGCGGACCGCGACAGTTCCATCGCGCTGTCACTCGAAGGCGGTTTTGGGGATGGGGGCGTCTTCGGAGAGCTCGGCGTCTTTGTGGGCGACGACTAGGCGGGGGAGCAGAAAGACGAATGGCACGGCGATCAGGGTTGTGGCGGAATTGGCGATCACTAGCGAACTGAAAGAAAGATGATAGTGGTCGAGCAGGGCCGAGCCGAACCAATCGGTGCCGAATAATGCCAGATTGCGAACGCTGATCATTATCGAAAAGCCGAGGCCCTCGCTGCCGGCGGGCGTCGAGCGCACCGCGAGGTCCATCAATGCCAGTTCCGCCAATGTGTACCCGAAACCGTTCAGTCCCTCGACCGCTTGCGCGTGGCCCAGTGACGAATAAAACAAATAACCGAGATTGGCGGCGGTCGCGATCAGCATAGAGCCGATCAGCAATGTGCGGAGATTGATCCGCCGGCACAAAAAGCCGTAGCCGATCGCGGCCAATATGCCGCAAATACCTGATATCAGCTGCAGGAAACCCTGAATCTGGGTCGTAAAGTGCAGGTCGTTCTGCTGCTTGTAAAAGAGCGCAGTGGCAAACCCCGGAGCGATATAAAACAATGCCATCAGGCCCGCCGCGGCCCACATTGTGCGGGCAGTCGCGATGTTGACGAGCTGGCCCTTGGCGTTGGCCAGCACCTCGCGTAAATCGACGCGTTGGCGCGGTTCGCGCAAAAACAGCATTGTTACCGGCGCCAGCATAAGCATGATGCCGCCGCACGCCGCGGCGGTCCAACCAAAGGCGATGCTGGCGAGATAGCCGGCGACCGGGCCATTGATGACGAAACAAGCTTGCTGGATAAACTGGCGGATTGCGGTCAGACGGCCCGAGCCCGAACTGGCCTGCGCGGTTTCGACCATATAGCCGCCGACTGCGGTGCTCGTGACGACCATAAACGTATTGATCACAATCACCACGAGCAACAAGTCGCGGTATCGGTGCGGCGTCACGATCAATGCCAGCCACGACAATGCCGCCAAGATACTGCTGAGTAGGATATAGCTTTTGCGGCGACTGCCAAAGAGCGGGAAAGCATCGGTTAAGATGCCCGCCAGGGGCTTCAAGTACCACGCCAGCCCGGCCCAGAAAAAGAATGCGGCATTGGCGGTGCGGTCGGCGTGCAATTCATTCTTGAGCAGATTTTGCAATGGCAGGCGCGCCAGCACCTGGGTCTGCGCCAGGGTCGTGGCCAACACCCCCGCGACGATGACGATCGCCGCGTAGGTCAGCGCCTTGCCGGGCCTAAGCCGGATATCGGGTGCAGCGGTCACGGGCGGCTTTGGCAGTCGCCGCGATGTTGTGGACGCGTGTGCCGGCTCACAACGGCGTCGTCGTTATGCCCAGCGCCGACCCGGCGTCACACAGTCGGCGGTCTAGTGTGCAGAGTGTCATGCCCTGATCGGCGCAGATCGCGAGATGCAAGGCATCGCCAGCGCGCAAGCCCAGCGCATACTGATCGGAGAAGCCAGCCGCCATGCGGAACTGGAGTCGCGACACGGGTACGACGGTAAAACTGTCGATGGCTAGCCGGGCCAACATCGCGAGCGCCTCGGCTCGGTCGCCGACGCCGATTTGCCCGGTTCGCAGCTTGATCGATAATGCGGACGAAAACTCGGTCGCCACCCAATCGCTGATCGCGAGGTCCTCCGGCGGTTGTTGGGCGAGCCAGCTCTGCATACGACCGGTTTCCGCCTCGTTGGTCAATGCCGCAATCAATAGCGAGGTGTCGAGGTAGAGCATCAATACCGATCCTCATCGCGCATGCGGCGGATGAACTCACGGGCACTCTCCCGCTGTATCGGCATTGGATCGGTGAGAGCGCGTAATGCGTCGGTATCGATGCGCTTGCGCGGCATCTCGGCGGCAATGATCCGGGCCACAGGCTTGCCGCGACGCATAATGCAGACAGGGTTTCCCGCCGCGGCCTCTTCGACCAGTTCGCTCAGATGCGCCTTCGCGTCGGCGAGATTGACCCGCCTCACTCTCTGGGCCTCCTGACCAATTACATGGTCACATTAGTAATGAGGCATCACGAGTGCAAGAGAGCACGCTGCGCTTCTCCCGACGAGGAAGGGTGGGAGAGCTTAGGGAAATTTTCCGGATGATGTCCGGAGATGATTTGTGGCGGCACCCCCGTCCTCCCCCTATCCCCGGTCGAGTCCGGGGAAGGGAGCGGGCAAGGGATTAGTGGATTTACGAGTGCCAGCGGAATTGCTGGGGTTTGCGGGCCGAGCCTTGGCTGAGCACGATATTGACCAGTGCCGGACCGCGGAAGTTCATCGCTTCGTCGAGGGCGCCGCGGATGTCCTTCGGATCCTCGACAAAGAAGCCCTTCCCGCCAAAGGCTTCCATGACCTTATCGTAGCGCGCGCCGTAGATCAGCGAGTTGGGCCGCATGTTGAACATCGGATTTTCCGGAATTTCCGGCATTCCAGGCCCGATGCCGCCATTGTTGAGTACGACGATCTTGACCGGCAGGTTGTAGCGCGCCAGCGTCTCCATCTCCATACCGGAGAAGCCGATCGCCGAGTCTCCCGACAGGTGGATGACCGGACGGTCGGGATGCACGATGGCGGCGGCGATCGCCTGGCCGAGGCCGAGCCCCATCGTGCCGTAGGTGCCGGCGTTGAGGCAGGCTTTGGCACTGAACACCGGCAGCATTGTAAGGCCGATATCCATCGTGCCAGCGCCCTCAGCCGAGAGGATCGAGTTCCGCGGCATCCAGGCGGCGATGTCCTTGAAGGCGCGGTAGTAGCCGGCGGGGGCACTGTCGTCGTTGACCTGCGGCTTGATCTGCTCCGCATTCTCGGCCGACTTTTTGCCGATCATCTGGCGCCATGGCGATTCCTTGGGATGGAACCACTGGCGGCCTGCGAGTGCGGCGTTCATCTGCGCCATGATCGCCTTGCCGTCGCCGACCAGGGCCACGTCGGTTGCCTTGTTGTGGCCTATCTCCTCGGGCGCGATGTCGAGCTGGATGACCTTGACGTCCGGCGCATAGCGTGGCGGTAGCCCGAAATGGAAGATCCAGTTGAACCGGGCGCCCATCAGGAACACGACATCGGCATTCTGCAATGCCAATGTGCGGGCGGCCGCAACCGAGAGCGGATGGTCGTCGGGCATGACACCCTTGCCCATCGGTGAGCGCAGGAACGGCACTTGCGTCTTCTCGATAAACGAGCGCACCTCGCTTTCGGCGTTGGCCCAGGCCATTCCCTTGCCGACGAGGACAAGCGGCCGCTCGGCCCGTTCCAGCATGTTCAGCGCGGCCTCGATATTCTCCGGCGGTGCCTGGAAGCGCGGCGGCTCCGGGCATTTTTGCACCTGCGCCACGTCCTTCTCGTCGCACTTGCCGGTGATGATGTTGTCGGGCATGTCGAGATAGGCGGCGCCGGGCCGGCCATAGGTCGCGTTGCGGGTCGCCTCCGCGACATAATACGGGATCCGCTCTACGCTATCGATGGCGTGCGCGAATTTGCAGAGCGGCGCGGCGAGGAGCACCTGGCGCTCTTCCTGGAAAGCGCCCATGCCGCGGCGATAGGTTTCAGAGGCGCCGCCGATTAGGATCATCGGCCAGCAATTCTGCTGCGCATCAGCGAGGCCGGCGAGGCCGTGCACGACACCGGGGCCGGTCACGACGATGCAGGCGCCGGGCCGGCCGGTCAGATAACCATACGCCCGTGCAGCATAGGAGGCGGCTTGCTCGTTGCGCATGCCGATATAGGCGACACCTTCCTTTTGCGCGGCGGCGGCGATCGGGCCGACGGGAAACCCGACCACCCCGAAAAGGTGATTGATGCCCTGCTGCTTCAGGCTCCTTGCTATCAAGGTGGCGCCGTCGATCTCACTCATGTTTCTCTCCCGTGTGTTGAGGCGGACGCCGACCGATGTGCGAGACGCCGCCGGGCCCGGTTGTCGAAGGGGTGTGCACAGCGGAGATTACGCATTTATGGCGGGCCGGGGAAAGACTTATCCGGCCGTCGCATAGCGCCGCGGCATAGAGGCCGCGCGGATTGGATGAGCGGCACGTAACAAACTTCCCCAGATCGGTGAACCCATGGTTGACCCGGGTATCTACGAGACCCCTAGAGCGCAAGACGTGAACGCCCGGGTCAAGTCCGGTCAAGGGAAAGGTGGAAGGTAAACCTAAAGGCCGGATGCGTCAGGTCTTGCCGGCGAGGGCGTCGGAGCCTTCGATGCGCGAGGCAAGGGCGGCGGCGAGAAACCGGTCGATGTCGCCATCGAGCACCGCACCGGTGTTCGCGGTCTCTACCCCGGTACGCAGATCCTTGACCATCTGATAGGGTTGCAGCACGTAGGAACGGATCTGATGGCCCCAACCGATATCGGTCTTGGTCGCGTTGATTGCGTCGGTTACCGCCTCGCGGCGCTGCAACTCGGCTTCGTAGAGCCGGGCGCGCAGCATCCCGAAAGCGTGGGCGCGGTTCTGGTGCTGCGAGCGCTCGCTCTGGCACTGCACAACGATACCGCTTGGCATGTGGGTGATGCGAACCGCACTGTCGGTCTTATTGACATGCTGACCGCCAGCCCCCGATGAGCGGTAGGTGTCGATGCGCAGATCTTTGTCGTTGATCTCGACTTCGATCTTCTCGTCCACGACCGGGTAGACCCAGACCGAGGCGAAGCTCGTGTGACGGCGGTCGTTCGAGTCAAAGGGCGAGATGCGGACCAGCCGGTGGACGCCACTTTCGGTCTTGAGCCAGCCATAAGCGTCAGGGCCGTTGACTCGGATCGTCGCCGATTTGAGGCCCGCCTCTTCGCCGCCGCTTTCTTCAATCCATTCGACCTTGTAGCCGTGGGCGTCAGCCCAGCGCACATACATGCGCAGCAGCATCTCGGCCCAGTCCTGGGCTTCGGTGCCGCCGGCTCCGGCATGGACTTCGAGATAGCAGTCGTTGCCGTCGGCTTCACCCGACAGCAAGCTTTCGAGCTCACGCCGGGCTGCCTCGTTGCGCAGCTTATCAAGCGCGCTCTCGGCTTCGGCGACAATCCCCGCATCGCCCTCGGCCTCGCCCAACTCGATCAATTCGAGCGCTTCGTCGACCTCGCTCTCGATCCGGCGGTAGCCGGATATCGCGTGGTCGAGCCGGGTGCGTTCGCGCAACAGCTTTTGCGCCGCAGCGGGGTCGTCCCACAGGCGCGGGTTCTCGACCTCGTTGTTTAGCTCGGCGAGACGCCGGGTTGCTGCATCCCAGTCAAAGATGCCTCCTCAGCAGCGCCAGCGACTTTCTGATATCGCCAGCCGCCGCCTCGATTTCGGCGCGCATGATCCGCTCCGTCGATTGGTTTCGAGTTTCGCTAATATAGTCCGCCGGTGCCGCTTGCGGGAGCGCCGCGCGGTGGCAGCATCGCCCGGGGCGTCGCGGCCGGGGGGGCGCCCTGCGAGCCAGCCAAGTCATTTACCGCAGGCGGTGGCGCGGCACTGCCGGTCTGGCCGGCATCGGCATTGCCCGACGCGCTATCACTCATTTGTGCATCGTTCGTCGCAGGGTTGCTGACAGCCGAGTCGCTGGGACCGGAGTCGCTGGTAGCCGAGTTGCTGGTAGGAGAGTCGCTAGCGGAGGAATCACTCGGCGAAGAATCGGGCGAAGCGCCTTCGTCGCTGGTGCTAGCCTGGGTCGGAGGCCGCGAGCTCTTGCCTGGCTCGGTGCCGGGTTTATAGGCCTCATAGATTGCCGGCTCGTTCCCCGATACCGGCAGACCGGTCGCCGCGCTGACGCGGTACAGCCGGAGGCCAGGCGGGATGCGGAAATCAACCGCCGGCGTGTTTTTCAGCGCATCAATCATGAAATCGCGAAAGATCGGGGCGGCGACATGGCCGCCGGTCTCGTCTTTGCCGAGGCTGTCGGGCTCGTCGTAGCCGACATAAACACCGGCGGCGAGATCAGGGTTGAAGCCCTCGAACCAGGCGTCGCGAAACTCGTTGGTCGTGCCAGTCTTGCCGGCGATCGGCTTACCTACGGCCTTGACCGCGACGCCGGTGCCGCGCTCGACAACGCCCTGCATCATCGTCACCAGCTGATAAGCGGAGCCGGGATCAGCCACCTGCTCGCGATTATCGGGAAGCGCCGGGACCGCTTGATGCTGCCATTCGACATCGGTGCAGCCGTCGCAAGGGCGATCGTCAGCGCGCCAGATTGTCTTGCCGTTACGATCCTGTACCCGGTCGATCACGGTTGGCGTGACGCGCTTGCCGCCGTTGACGATCATGGCATAGGCGGTTGTCAGGCGCAGCGGCGTGGTGGCGCCCGCGCCAAGCGTAATCGCGTATTCGTGCGGCACGTGGTCAAGGATACCAAAGCGCTGGATTGTATCGGCGATTGAATCCATGCCGATCATCGTCGCGAGCCGCACCGTCAAGGTGTCGATCGACTGCTCGAGCCCGATCCGCAGCGGGGTCGGGCCGCGGAACCGCTCGCCCTCATAATTGGACGGCGTCCACATCGGCAGCCCCGGCCCTTGTGGCAGCGAGATCGGCGCATCGCTAACCCGGCTCGACGGGGTAAAGCCGTGGTCGAGCGCCGTCAGAAACACAAACGGCTTGATCGCCGACCCGGTCTGGCGGTACGCCTGGGTCGCCCGGTCGAACTGGCTGATCGCAAAGCTAAAGCCGCCGCTGATCGCCAGCACCCGTCCGGTATGCGGATCCATCGCGATCAGCGCGCCCGAAACTTCCGGCACCTGGCACAAGGTGAAAACCGAGGCGTTCGACGCGGCGGCTACAGCGGCTCTCCTGCTGTGCTTATGATCGGTTGCCGGGGTGCTATCGCTCGCCGGATTGTCATCCGCCGCTGCTTTGTTGTCGCTCGTCGCATTCTTGTCGGCGGTGGTTTCAGGCGGGGCGGACGAGGCGGACACCGGCGTCACCATGACGACATCGCCGGGTTTGACGACCTCGCCGGCGCCGCGCGGAAATGCGCCGAGGCTGCCGGCGTGGTAGCGCGGGCGCGCCCACCGCATCTGCGAAAACGGAATATGCCCGGTGTCGCCGTCAGCAAAGCCGATCGCCGCCTCACCCGGCGCGGTATGCAGGACTATTGCCAGGCGCCAACCGACATCGACAGCGACCGCCGGAACCGGCACCGCCGCCAAATGCGCCCCCCAGTCGCCCTTGGGATCGATATGGGCGATCGGACCCCGCCATCCTTCGTGGCCGTGATCATAGGCGATCAGCCCGTCACGCAGAGCCTTGTCGGCCGCCGCCTGCAGCCTCGGGTCGAGGCTGGTGCGGACTGACAGGCCAGCGCCGTAAACCGCCTTTTCGCCAAAGCGCGCGAGCAATTGCCGGCGCACCTCCTCGGCAAAATAGGGCGCCTTGACTTGATCGGCTTCTTGCCGGCGACGAAGCACGATCGGCTGTGCCTGGGCCGCATCAGCCTCGGCGCGGGTGACATACCCGTCCTCGACCATGCGATCGAGCACCCAATCGCGGCGCGCCGTCGCGGCGTCAATGAAATGGGCCGGGTTGTAGCGGTTTGGCGCCTTTGGCAAACCGCCGAGAAACGCTGCCTCACCCAGGGTCAGGTCGTCGAGCGACTTGTCGAAATAAGTCAGCGCCGCGGCGGCTACACCATAAGCGCCCGAACCGAGATAAATTTCGTTCAGGTACAGCTCTGCGATGCGGTCCTTCGGGAGTGCCGCCTCGATCCGCGTCGCGAGCAAAACTTCTTTGATTTTCCGGGTCAGCGACACTTCGTTCGAGAGCAGCATGTTTTTCGCCACTTGCTGCGTAATTGTCGACGCGCCGATCGGACGCCGGCTTGCGCGCAAGCGTCCGACATCGGTGATCGCGGCGCGGATAATCGACAACGGATCGACGCCGTGATGGCTGTAGAAGTTTTTGTCTTCGGCCGAGACGAAAGCGTCGACGACGCGTTTCGGGATTGCCGCGATTGGAACAAAAACGCGCCGCTCGGTGGCATATTCAGCCAGTAGCCGGCCGTCGCCGGCCTGCACGCGGGTCACGATCGGCGGCTGATAGTGTGCAAGCTGCGAATAGTCAGGTAGGTCGCGGCCAAAATACCAGATGGTTATGCCGACCAAACCGCAGCCGGCAATCGCCAGGATAACGGCGCAGACAAAAAGAAATCGGATGAACTTAACCATCGACACGACAGCGGTGAGATGCGGGCAGCCCTGTTGCAAGCGACAGCCGCGATCTTCCGGGCTCCGCACGGCAGCGCTTAATATGTGACGATCGCACTCTTCGTCCAAACAAGTTTTCAAATTGGCTGCTGATTCGTGCCGATTGTGGCCGAACCTGACGAAAGCATTGTCGCGGCGCAGCACACTATATACATTCACATTTGCGAAAACTGCCGCCCATCCGTCGGGCGCCGCGCCGGACGGATGCCGCGCTTTGAGCCCGCATGATCGGTGGCAAGCCGCCGCCGCGCCGGACTAACGCGCAGGGCGCAGTCGATTGTAGGAACCCGGAGCCGCCCTGACGAGATTCGCCGTGACTGATACGCAATCGTACCCAGAAGGCATGAGTTCAGGTGTTAGCGGCTTCCTTGCACACGGGATCGCGCCGCCCGCCGAATTTCGCGCGGCCACGGCAGCGCGCCTCGGAGCTACACCCGAATGGCAAAGCGCATGCTTATCGACGCCACCCACCCCGAAGAGACCCGGGTGGTGGTGCTCAACGGTAATCGTCTCGAGGAATTCGATTTCGAGGCATCCACAAAGAAACAAGTAAAAGGGAATATTTATCTCGCAAAGGTCACGAGGGTCGAGCCATCGCTGCAGGCCGCCTTTGTAGAATACGGTGGAAATCGGCACGGCTTCCTGGCATTCAGCGAAATCCACCCGGACTACTATCGGATACCGGTTGCGGACCGCCGGCATAGCGCCGGCTATCAATCTGGCGACTCAGTGTCTTTGGACACCGGGGGCGACGTCGCGGATGAGGGCGGCATACCACTCGAGGAGACATTACCCGAGCCGGTAGCGGTCATCGAGGTGAACCCTGACGACACCGCCGACAACGAGCCATTCTCGAATCCAATCGATCCTAGCCGCGGAGACGAGTTACCCGCACCGTCCGCACAAGCCGACACACAGCGGGATTTTGGCTGGGGAGCGCGCCCCTTTGGTGTTCCCGGCGAGGTCGAACCGCCGACGACCGAACCGATAGGTACGGCGTTACCGCAAACCGAGCGGGCGTACGAGGAAGCGTTCCCCGCCGAGGAGCCGTCCGAGCCCCGATTCGAAACAACGACCTCTGAGAACTCTCGGGGGGATGCTCCGACGCGCAGCTGGGCAGCGGCGGCGGCCGGGGACGAGGTCGTGGTCGCACCGGACGAGCTGATGACCACCCGGTCCCCCGAAACTGCCGAAGTTACCGCCCCGGCAGAAGCACGCGAGACGCCAAGCGGCGTGAGCGATGATGTCGATATCGGCAATACGCGCGCCGTCGAGAGTCGCAGTTACACGGTTGTCGAAGCGCGCTCTGCCGCAGATGGCGAGATCGACTCTGGGGATCGGCGCCTGCCCGAGAATCGCGAAGGCGACTTCGCCGATTCGCACCCCTACTCGACCAACGAAGGCGATATCGACGACGCGCACGCGCCCGAAGATGAAGCGTCCGAGGGCACACAGGTGCGCTCGGCGGCAAACAGCGAAATCGAAAACGGCGAGCCGCAAGCGCCGGTTGATCACGAAAGCGGGGCTTTCGAAGCACGCAAACCGGTCGAGGACGAAGACGGGGAGCGCGAGGTCGTCGAAACCCTAGGCGGGGACGAATTTGAGGAGGTGGAGACCCAGCGCTCGCGCGCCCATCGGCATTACAAGATCCAGGAAGTGATCAAGCGCCGGCAAATCATGCTGGTCCAGGTCACCAAGGAGGAGCGCGGCAACAAAGGGGCGGCGCTGACCACCTATCTATCGCTGGCCGGCCGTTATTGCGTGCTGATGCCCAATACCGCGCGCGGCGGCGGGGTTTCGCGCAAGATCACCAACTTGACCGATCGCCGCCGGCTCAAAGATATTCTCGAGGAGCTCGAAATCCCCGAAGGCATGGGGGTGATCGTCCGGACCGCTGGGGCCGAGCGCTCGAAAGCTGAAATCAAACGCGATTACGAATACCTGTTGCGCTTGTGGAACGAGATCCGCGAGTTGACCCTGCAGTCGACCGCGCCGGCTCTGATCTACGAGGAAGGCGACCTGATCAAGCGCTCGATCCGCGACCTCTACACGCGCGACATCGATGAAGTACTGGTCGAAGGCGAGGAAGGGTATCGGACGGCAAAGGCGTTTATGAAGATGCTGATGCCGAGCCATGCGAAGCGGGTGCAACCCTATCGCGATCCTCAGATCGGCCTTTTGCATCGCTTTCAGGTCGAGAGTCAGATCGACGCAATCCACTCTCCGGTGGTCCAGTTGCGCTCGGGCGGCTATGTCGTGATCGACCAAACCGAGGCCTTGGTTGCGATCGACGTCAATTCGGGCCGGTCGACCCGCGAGCGCAACATCGAAGAGACCGCGCTGCGCACCAATCTCGAGGCGGCCGAGGAGATCGCCCGCCAATTACGGTTGCGCGACCTCGCCGGTCTTATCGTGATCGATTTCATCGACATGGAGGAATACCGCAACCAAGGTGCGGTCGAACGTCGCCTCAAGGAGGCGCTGAAGAATGACCGCGCCCGCATCCAGGTCGGACGCATCAGCCCGTTTGGCCTGTTGGAGATGTCGCGACAGCGCTTGCGGTCGTCGCTGGTCGAAGCCTCCACCCAGCCTTGCCCGCATTGCGGCGGCACCGGCACGATCCGTTCGACCGAATCGACGGCGCTATACGTATTGCGCTCGATCGAGGAGGAAGGGATCCGGCGGCGTTCAGCCGAGGTCTGCGTCTATGTGCCAACCACGGTCGCGCTTTACATTCTTAATTATAAACGAGAACTCGTTGGCGCAGCTCGAAGCGCGGTATGGGATCCATGTGCTGATCGCGCGGGACGATACCCTGATCCCGCCGGCCTTTCGGCTTGAGCGACTGCGTTCGATAGAGCCCGGCGAAACTCCCGCATTGCTACCAGCTCCGCTTACCCAGGCTCCGGAGATCGACGAAGACGAAGCCGAAGAGGACCTCGACGAAACGACTGAAGGCGAGGAGGTTGAGCGCTCCGAAGGCGATGGCGAGGACGAGAGAGGCCGCGCCCGCCGGCGCCGGCGCCGGCGGCGGCGCCATGAGGATGAGCGCGGTCGCGCACCGGTCCCGGCCGGCGAGGAGCAAACCGAAGAACCGCTGGTGGCAGAGGCGGCGGTTTCCGCGATGCCTGAAGCAGAGGGCGACCAGGACAGCGATGACGACAGCGATGGCGGGCGCGGCCGTCGGCGGCGCGGGCGGCGCGGCGGGAGGCGGCGCGGGCGCCGCGAAGACAATGGAGCTATTGAGATCGGTCGTGTCGCCGCGGATACCGTCGAAGTCGTTCCGGCCAATGGCGCGGCTGGCGACGACGGTTTCGTTGATGAATCGGAGCCGGCAGCGGCAGCCGAAAGCGCCTGGTCGCAGTCCGTTTCTGCCGAGCCGGCCACAGCCGCGACCGAGATTGAAACCGCGAGCCTGCCGGCCCTCGCCGGCGATGGCGCACTCTCCATGGGGCCAATATCTTCCACCGAAGAAGCAACCGGATCGGTCGAACTGAATGCGCCCGCCGAAACATCGGCGCCGATGCACGACGCTCCAAGTATGTCGCCGGTAACTGCCGCGCCTCCCGACGAGAGCCCGGTTCACTTCGAGAGCCCGGTCCCCCACGAGAGCCCGGTCCGCGCTGAGAGCCCGTTCCCCCACGAGAGCCCGATCCGCGCTGAGAGTTCGGTCCATTACGAGGGCTCGGACCATGAGAAGAGCCGGGTCCGCGAACCGAGCCGGTCGCCCTTTGGCGAGCCCCAGACGGCATCGATCGAAATCGTCGCCGCGTCCAGCGAGGAAGCGATCACCTCACCGTCCGAGACGGGATACGGAAACGGGGCGAGCCCGCTTGGGTTTTCATCCAGCGCGGAGCCGATCGCCGAAGTCCCGGTAGCCGAGGCATCTGATCAGCATCCGTTCGAAGCGCTTCGCCCGGTTGGCGATTCCGAGACGGCTGTCGCACCTCACTCTTCTCCTGATGAAGACACGGTTTCGGAGCCCCAAGGCGAACCGGTGCTTGTTCAAGAGGTAACGAAAAAGCCGGAGAACCCGCGCCGCGGTTGGTGGCAGCGTTTGATCCAGTCTTAGCCGTCAATCCGGTCGACTCGCCGACATCGCAGCGCCGTAATTCGCCGCTAACGCGTGGCTTTCACGGAGTTTTAAACGCACGCTGCGGTTTATCGAGAACGACATCCATGGCTCTCCGCGCTCTCGTCATCGCCGCGATGCTCTCGCTGACGGCAGCGTTCGCGGGTCAATCAGCGGCGGCTCACGAGGGCGGGTCGGGGAATGGCGTCAGCTTGTTGCGCGACACCGAGATCGAAACCGACATTCACACGATGATGACGCCGATCTGGAAGGCGGCCGGGCTCGATCCCGACGCCGTCCACGTCTATCTGGTGTCGGACGACAGCATCAATTCGTTTGTCGCCGGCGGGCAGAACATCTTTATCAACGCTGGCCTGTTGTTGCACGCCGACACGCCAAATCAGCTGATCGGGGTCCTGGCGCATGAGACCGGGCACATCGCCGGCGGCCACATCTACAAGGGTGCCGAAGCGATGCACAACGCCAGCATCGAGGAGATCATCGCGATGGTGGCGGGCGTCGCGGCGACTGTTGCAGGACGCGGCAGCGGCGGCGGTGGCGCGCTGTTGGGAGCAGCTGGCGTCGGGGAGCGAGCGTATCTGGGGTTTTCAGTAACCCAAGAGGCAACTGCCGACCATGCGGCGATGAACTACCTCGACGCCACCCATCAATCGGCGCGTGGTCTGCTGCAGTTTTTTGAAAAGCTGCAGAGCCAAGAGTTGCTAATCGGGGCGCATGAAGACCCTTACCTGATGGATCATCCGCTGACGCAGGAACGCATCGACTATGTCCGTGACCATGTCGAACGCTCTTCGTATTCGAGGATCGCGGACCCGGTCAGCTACGTCGACATGCTGAATCGCATGAAAGTCAAAGTCGCTGCCTTTTCCGAGCCGCCGTCGTCGACACTGGCGAAATACTCGGACCAAGACCGATCGGTGCTGGCACGCTACGCCCGCGCGATCGCTTACTATCGGACGCCCGATCTCAGCAAGGCGTTGCCCGCGACCGATTCACTGATCCGGGATTACCCCGGCGATCCCTATTTACGCGAACTCAAAGGGCAGATGCTGTTCGAAAATGGGCGAATCGCGGAAGCAGTACAGCCTTATGAAGAGGCGATGCGGATCGATCCCGCGGCACCGCTTCTGCGCATCGAATTGGCGCAGGTCTATGTCGAGAACAATGATCCCATTCAGAACAAACGCGCTATCGCCTACATAAGCGACGCGCTGCGGAGCGAGGACAAGGACGTCGACGCCTGGCATCTGCTCGCAACCGCTTACGGCCGCGATCACCAGCTCGGAATGGCGGCATTGTCGTTGGCCGAGGAAGGGCTCGCCGCCGATAACAAAACAAACGCGCTGCAACAATCGCTGCGCGCCCAGCATCTGTTGCCAAAGGCGAGCACTGCTTATGCCCGGGCACAGCAGATTTATTTGCAGGCGAAGGAGCTCAGCGGTTCGGATTGAATAACGGACCCCGCGCTTTTTCGGTTGCCCGCTATCCTTGCCGCGCCACGCGCAGGCCGCTTTCCCGTTACAAGGAGTCGTTGACGATGCCGGTTGCTTTGCGATCCATACTCAAGGGGCTCGCTTGCGGGCTTGTCGTTGCGGCGTGCTTCGGCGGTCTGGCCAGGGCTGCCGATCCCACTACGCCGCCGCAACGCCAGCAGATCGAGGCGATCATCCATGATTACCTGATGCAGCATCCCGATGTGCTGATCGCGGCGCTGCGCGAAGCCGAAGACAAGTTGCATCATGAAGACGCGGCCAAGGCCTCGAAGGCCGTCGCGGAAAACAAAAAAGAAGTCTTTGATGATCCGGCGACGCCGGTCGCGGGCAATCCCGAGGGTGATGTCGCGTTGGTGGAGTTCTTCGATTACCGCTGCCCGTACTGCAAGCAGGTCGAACCGTCGCTCGAATCAATGCTGAAGCAGGATCGAAAACTTCGTCTTGTTTACAAGGAATTTCCGATACTCGGGCCGGTATCGATCACCGCGGCTCAGGCCGCTCTCGCGGCGAAGCGTCAGGGCAAATATGAGGCCTTCCACGCGGCAATGATGGCGGCGCGCGGCAATATCAGCGATGAAACAGTCTACCGAGTTGCCGGCTCAGTTGGGCTTGATCTCGACAAGCTCAAACACGACATGGCCTCGCCGGAGATTGCACAGGCAATCAAGGACAATCTAAAGCTTGCCGATGCACTCGACATCCATGGAACCCCGGCGTTTGTCATCGGTGATCAAGTCGTGCCGGGCGCCGTCGACCTCGACGCGCTAAAGGCTATGGTCGCCGACGCACGCAAAAAGTAAGCGGTTCAGGCCTCGCGGTCGGGCTGATTGTCCGGGTGCGCGGCCTGAAAAGCAGGCAAATTCATGCAGCTATCAAAGATCCGGGCGATTGTCGGATAAGATGACATATCGAGCTTGTAACGCTCCGCGTTGACGACCTGCGGTACGAGCGCAATGTCGGCGAGTCCGGGCCGGTCGCCATGACAAAAGACGCCGGTGCGCGGATCGGAAGCGAGCAACGCCTCAAGGGCGTCGAAGCCGGCGGCGATCCAATGATTATACCAATTACCGATGTCGTCCTCGCTGCGGCTATAGGTGTGGGTTAGGTAACGCAGCACCCGCAGATTATTGATCGGGTGGATATCGCAGGCGACGATATCGGCTAAGGCTCTCACCCGCGCCCGGTCGGCCGCGGTGGCGGGCAACAGCGGTGGTTCGGGATGCGTCTCGTCGAGATATTCGATGATGGCGAGTGATTGGATTAGGGTGTGGCCGTCGATTTCGAGCGCGGGCACCAAACCCTGAGGGTTGACGCGGCGATATTCCGGCTTGGCCTGATCGTTGCGCCGCAGGTGGATCGGTACCGTATCGTAAGACAGCCCTTTGAGATTGAGGGCGATGCGGACCCGGAACGCGGCCGATGACCGAAAAAACCCATAAAGCTTCATCGCCTGCCTTCCGCTTAAACGCCGTCGCACCAGACGAACTCGGCGAAATGGTAACGAAGCGGCCCGGAGAATAGAAGGAGGTGTATCGAACCGGAATCGGTCGGCTAGGTTCCGATCGGCTTCGGGCTTAATCTAGCGTTAATGAGACGTTCTGTGGCGCGATTCTCGCGGGGGAAGATGGCGCGGCCGATGCGCCGGGGAGGGATAACAGTCGTCGCGCTGATGTCGTTTTCCGCCGCGGCGATCGCACAGCAAGCACCGTCGACCTCGAACACTGTCCCGGATCAAACGATAACCTTGCCCACGGTCGAGGTTGTTGCCGCCACCCCGCTGCTCGGATCGGGAGTCGACCGCAACACGGTACCAGCCCAGACTCATGTCCTGACCTCGCGGGACATCACCCGTGACGGCGACGCCAACGCATTGCGCGCGCTGAACGAGCAAGTCCCGGGTGTGACGCTCGACGCCGCCGCCGGCAACCCGTTCCAGCCAAGCCTGTTCTACCATGGCTTCCAGGCCTCCCCGCTGCAGGGCAATCCGCAAGGCCTCGCGGTTTATGTCAACGGCGCGCGCTTTAATCAGCCGTTTGGCGACATCGTCAATTGGGACCTCATCCCGAGCATCGCAATCGACCGCATGGATCTGGTCGGATCGAACCCCGTTTTTGGCCTCAATGCGTTGGGTGGCGCGCTCGCGGTGCAGATGAAGAACGGCTTTGGCTATCACGGCGCCGAGGTCGATACGCTCGGCGGCTCGTTCGACCAATATCAGGGACAGCTGCAATCAGGCGTCCAGGTCGGCGACACCGCCGCTTATCTCGCTATGACGGGGGTGCACGAGGGCGGCTGGCGCGACCTGCAATCGTCGAACCTCGGTAATCTATATGGCGATATCGGCTGGCGCGGCGACCGCGGCGAAGTTCACGTTAATGTAATCGCGGCAAACACGCGGCTCAACGGACCCGGAACTTCTCCCGTTCAATTGCTGGCGGTTGATCCCGCCGCGCAGTTTACCGCCCCTAACCTGATTACCAACAGCTACACACAAGTAAATCTGACGTCCAGCTATCAGATCTCGAACAACACTTCGCTGCAAGGCAATCTATATTCGGAATACCTGCTGCAAAAAGTGACGAACGGCAATGTCCCGAATGCGACCCCGTGCGATGATGGTACCGGCTTTTTGTGCGTCAGCCCGGGTGTCTTTGCCACCGGCCGCGACGGCGCTCCAATCACCGATTTTCTAAACGGCGGACCCTATTCCGATCTCGATCAGCAATCGACGAATACCTACGGGTATGGCGGGGCATTGCAGGCGACAAACCGTACGCCGCTGTTTGGCCATCCAAACCATTTTATCGCCGGCATCAGTTTTGACGGCGGCCAGACATTGTTCAGCGCCAGCACGCAGATCGGAGGCCTGACGCTTGAGGACCGTGTTTTCTTCGGCCCCGGCGTTACCATCGACCAGGCTGACGGATCGATCGCGCCGGTGCGCCTCGCCGTCTCGAACGCCTATTACGGCGCCTTCTTCACCGACACCTTCGATGTCACGCCAAAGCTCTCGGCCAATCTCGCCGGCCGGTACAATTTCGCGCAGATTAACCTCAGTGATCAACTCGGCTCCGCGCTCAGCGGCGATCACAGCTTTGGCCATTTCAACCCCGCGGGCGGCCTGACCTGGAAATTGCTGCCCGAGGTCAGCGCCTATGCCAGCTATGCCGTGGCCAACCGGGCGCCGACCCCGGCGGAACTGAGCTGCGCCAGTGCTGCCAGTCCGTGCAGCCTCGCCAATTTCTTTGTCGGCGACCCCAGTTTACAGCAAGTCGTGGGGCATACGGTCGAGGCCGGATTGCGCGCAAGGGCTCATCCTTTTGCCGGCGCGACCCTGTCCTCCACCCTCGCTTATTTTCACACGACCCTCGACAACGACATCCAATTCGTCAATAGCCCGATCCAGGGGCGCGCGTTCTTTCAGAATGTCGGCTCGACATTGCGCCAAGGGATTGATCTCGATATCGAGTTTAAGACCGACCGCCTACTGGCGTGGCTCGCCTATTCCTACACCGACGCCCAGTTTCAGACCGGGTTTACCGAGTTGAGCGAGAATAACCCTGCCGCCGATTCCGAAGGCAACATCCAAATCCAGCCCGGCGACCGCCTGCCCGGGATCCCGGCCAATCTCGTGAAGATTGGCGTCGATTACAAACTGACCGATGCGTGGACGGTGGGCGGTAGCGGGATCCATGCCAGTGGTCAATTCCTGTTTGGCGACGAGGCCAATCTGACGCCGCCGACACCACCCTATTTTGTGGCCAACCTGCATACGAGCTATCAGGTGACCAAGAACCTGCAGCTGTATGCGCTGCTACAGAATGCGTTTAACGCGACCTATTACACCTTTGGTACATTCTCACCGACCGCATCGATCCCGATCGTGCAGGCGCCGGGCGCCACCAACCCGCGCAGCTACAGCCCGGCGGCGCCGATCGCCGTCACAGTCGGGCTACGCGCAACCTTTTGACAACCCGTGTTGCTAGCCTGGGGAACGCGCCGGCGCGTGTTTGAACGCTTCGGCGATCGCGGCGAAAGCGGGTTTGGGCCGGAGGTCGGCGTCGAACGGCAATGGCCGTGACGGCAGGCCGTCCTTGCGCCACTTTTTCTCATTGGTCTCATGCCGCACAATCCAGCTGTGCCGGTCTGAAAGACCCCAGGTCACCACCATCTTGACCGCCGGTTCGTCGAGGGCGGCATCGAGAAAGCGGCGATAAGTATCGGCGACGAGTTGGTCGCGCGTCCCGATATCGGCGGGTGCGTTTTCGTCGGTCACGTCGAGTTCAGTGATCTGAATCGTCAGGCCGAGGGCGGCGATATCGGCCAGAAATCGCCGCAGCCGCTCGGCCGAAAATGGTGGGCCACCGACCGCGGTCAAATGCGCCTGAACCCCGACCGCGTCGACCGGCGTCCCCGCCTTCTGCATCCGCTGCAACAGGTCGAGCAAGGCCACGCGGCGGGTTTCGTGCTCCGGAGCATTGAGTTCGATGTCGTATTCATTCACGACCAAACGGGCCCGGGGGTCGGTCTCACGGGCAATATGATACGCAATATCGAGGTATCCGGGACCAAGAGCCTCGCGCAGCCAGTCGGAGTTTCCATCATTTGGCCCGAGCGGCTCGTTGACCACATCCCAGCTATGGACAATCCCGCGATAACGACCGACAAGCGTCCTGACGTGTTCGGCGAGCACCCGCTCCTTGGTCTTGCGATCGGGGAGCGCGAAAAACCACCACGGCGTGCGGAAATACCACAAGCAATTGTGACCGCGCAGCGCCATGCCGCTCTCGACCGCAAATCCGGCGACCGTGTCCGCCCGGCTGTAATCGTCCTGACCCGGTGCACCGCTGTTGATGTCCCGCCATTTCATGTCGTTTTCAGGGACGACGAGGCCGGCCTGCCGCTCGACGAGACCGACAAAGCCGGGATCGTGGGTGATCTGCCAAGCCGCGATCGTCGTGCCGTAGATCAATCCCTTGGCCGCCGCGAGCCGTCTCAAGCTTTCGGTCTCGGCCGCGTGCGATGGTGGGGTAAGCCGAGCCGCAGCGATGCTGCCGAGCGCCGCCGCTCCGCCGGCAATAACCTCGCGCCGCCGCGGGCCGCGAACACCCTGGACGCTCATTTCGCCGGCGCCTCGCCAGCCGTGTCGGCAGATGGCGCGCTAGCCGATGCCTTGCCCGGCCCCTGCGCCATTCGCTCGATATTAGCGCGAGCCGCCATATCGGCCGGGCTTCCCGGAGCGAGGCGGCCGATTTCGTCCCAATCGTGGCGAGCGCCGTCGCGATCACCTTGCAGCCGGCGGATATTGCCGCGCTCGAGCAGGGCTGCGGGCAACCGCGGCGCCAAGGCCAACGCCCTGTCGACATCGGCGCGGGCCGGGTCGAGCCGATCGAGCCCACGATTGGCGGAAGCGCGATAGACGAGTGCGTCAATCCGATTTGGATCACGCGTCAGGACACGGTCGAGATCGGTCACGGCGCGATCGAGAAAACCGTTCGCTGCCGCTGCTTCGGCGCGGTCGATCATAATTTCAGGGTCGCCCGGCGCCAGCGATACGGCCTCGCCAGCCGCTGCATAAGCCCGCACCGGGTCGCCGGCGAGCAGCCAAGCTTGCCCTGCCTGGTCGAGCACATCGGCTCGCAGACTGGTCGGAGCCTTGGCCATCTCCCGGGCCAAGGCTTGCAACCGGGTTGCCGCCTCTTTGTATTTGCCGAGCGATACCAGCGCAACCGCGGCACAATGCTCGGCCGGATGAGCGCCGCCGCGCCGCCGCCAGGTATCGGCGAGACTTTGCGCCGCCGCCGGATTCTCGCGGGCGAGCTTCATGCAACGGGCGTAGGTTTCGGCGTCGGCATCCGCCGATGGCGGCGGCATCCGCTGCAATCCGCTCGGCGAAGGCGGCGGGATAACGACGGACGAAGGGTCTTCCGCGACCGCCGGCATAGTGGTCAGCATAAAGATCAGCAACACCGACGCGTGACGCAATCCGGCACTTTTCGCCCGGCGCAAAATCAACCCCATCCCCCTCGGATCCCCAATCCTGTTCTCCATAGCACAGCGAGCCGTTGCCGCGGAATTCATCCAAAATTCCACTCGATCGTCGGTTCGATCTTGTCGTGTGCTTTGACGTCGCGGAGCACCTCCCTGCGGCCCAGGCAGGGAGCTTCATCGCCCGCGGTGTTGCCCCCGAGCTTTCCACGCGGCTGTCTAAAGACGCCTTGGCTAAGGCGAGCGGCGCATAGAGTACGCTAGATCCGACACGCGCCGTCTGCCACGCCAGAAACGAGCAGGCGAGCAAAGAAGCTCGTTCAGTCTTCCCAACCGGTAATTGAAAGAAACGACAGCTCGCTCTCTATTGCCCGACAGGAGATAGCTCAACGGCAACCAGATGAGGGCCCCGAGCGTAATGATGACTTCCACAAGCCAAGCCTGGCGCGTGCGGGTCAGAAAGCTGCTCTTCCCAGAATCCAGCGTCAGCCGTACGACATAGTTTTTGATACCGACCGCGCCTCTTCCCGCGCCGTTGACCAGCCGTTTCAGATACGACCAGGTCAGCCGGCTCGCAGGCATGAAGTGTTGGTAGACCAAATCGGGATCGGGCATCAACTGTGCCAGCACGCCTACCGGTTCGGTACTATATTACGCCTTTCGATAACCAAAGATTGCTACGTCCTGCATTGCGCCGCGCGTCGGCAATTTCCCACGGCAAGTACTCGCTGCTACACGGTATCCGAAATTATTATCCTCAAGTAGCTTGAGTATGAGCGACAATTCATCTTTTTGTTCCTTAATATGATGATGGTACTCAAGATGAAGCTGCTTCACCATGGACAGTTTCCCACTAAACGCAATCTCCGGAAGCACCGCGGTCTCTGCACCTTCGATGTCCATTTTGAGGAGGTCTACCTCACAAGTGATAAAAGGTGATAGAAGCCGCGATGGCACTATTATTTCATTTCCTACTTGCCGTTCTTGGTGTATGCTCATTGTTAAAGCGCCTTTTTGGTCGCTTCGAAAAAAATCTACATTGCCTTCTTGAGAATTTAGCGCGCATTGATAGGCGTCCACATCATACAAATGATTTTGCTCTATGTTTTTTCTTAAAACAATAAATGTTTCCGGATCTGGCTCGAAGGCAATTATCCGCGCTTGAGGATAAAGTATTTTGAAAAATAAAATGCCCACTCCGATATTACTTCCGCAGTCAATTATGAATGGAAAGTCATTGTCGGCTTCAAACATATATTGTGTATCCAAGATTATCTCACGGAAGAGATAGTTAAGTTGGCGTAAATCAAAATAAGATATTCTAAATCCAGCAATACCGAGCGGATTAGGCAGAAGCACGCCAGGCAACAATCCGATCTCGTTGGCAGCTTTAGCCTGAAAAATTCATTGGACTGGCCAGAAGGGACGGCGGGAGCGGCATAAACCGTTGGTTTCGTGTATGATTTGGTTGCTAAGGCCGGATCAAACCGAAGCAACGGAGTTCGCACCCGCCATGGAGGAAGGTACGGGGATTTTGCCAGGTTTGCCAGCGGTGGCGGGTAAGCCGGTGCATGTCGGGTTTGACGGCGGCCGGCTGACCTCGGATGGTGGGATATTGCTGGTGGCGGCGATCGAACAACGGCTCAAGATTGCCGAACGCTTAGCGGCGTGCCTCGAAGATCCGCGCGACCCGGACCGGGTGCGGCACGAACTGGCCGAGATGATCCGCTATCGTGCCTTGCTGATTGCGGCGGGCTATCCCGACGGCAACGACTGCGACGCGCTGAAAGCCGACCCCGCCTTCAAGATGGCCGTCGGACGATTGCCGGAAAGCGGTGAAGATCTGTGCTCGCAACCGACGATCAGCCGGCTCGAGAACCTGCCGAGCGCGACCGCGCTCAAGCGCATGATGGCGGCGATGATCGAGTTGTTCTGCGACAGCTTCGAGCAGGTACCCCGGCGCATCCTGCTCGATATCGACGACACCGAGGACCGGGTTCACGGCGGCCAGCAGCTCGCGCTCTTCAATGCGCACTACGACAGCCGCTGCTTTCTGCCGATCCACATTTACGAGGCGACGACCGGCAAACCCGTCGCTGTCATCCTGCGCCCCGGCAAGACGCCTGACGGGACCGAGGTGGCGCTGGTGCTGCGCCATGTCATTGGCCGCATCCGCGCCCGCTGGCCGGCGGTCGAGATCGTCGTGCGCGGCGACAGCCATTACGGCCGGCCCAAGGCCATGGCGTGGTGCGAGCGTCAGCAGGTCGGCTACATCTTCGGCCTCTCTGGTAACCCGGTGCTGCTGCGGCAGGTCAGCCCGCTCACCGAGGACGCCGCCTTGGGTCGTCTCGCAGACGAAGGGGAAAAGGTCCGCCGCTATGGCGATTTCCGCTATGCCGCCAAAAGCTGGAATGTCGAGCGCCGCGTCATCGCCCGCGTCGAGGCCGGTCCTCAAGGGGCCGACAGCCGCTTCATCGTCACCAACCTGCGGGGTCTGCCCAAGACGCTCTACGAGAAGGTCTATTGCGCGCGCGGGCAGGCCGAAAACCTGATCAAGGCGCACAAACTGCATCTGGCTTCCGACCGTACCTCCTGCACCAAGGCGACCGCCAACCAGTTCCGGCTGCTGCTTCATACCGCCGCCTACTGGCTGATGCTGAGCCTGCGCGGTCTGGCTCCAAAGACATCCTTCTGGCGCGATGCCCAATTCGATACGATCCGCCTCTGCCTGATCAAGGTCGCCGGGCGCGTCACCGAGATGGTCACCCGCATCAAGATCGCCTTGCCGAGCGCCTTTCCCTATCAGGCCGGCTTTGCCGATCTCGCCGGCCGCATCGCCAAGCTGCCGCCGTGAGCGACGGGGCGGTTGCCCCAGTTCAAACCCTTTGGCCCAACCGCAAACCCCGACCAGCGCGCCCCCGACGCCACAAAAAGCCGCGCCCGATCCCCGCCATCACTGTGGAGCCGCCAGCCCCTCATGAATGATCCGGGTTAGTGAGGGCAAGTCGTGCTGCCGCTAGTGCAATTTTCCGACGTAGGGGAGGTGGCAAGTCCGACCTAGCCAAGTCCAAAAACGATCTTATGAGGTCGACAACCAATGAACAGCCTCCTCCGTCTAGGAACGAATCGGAGAAACATTGCACACGCGGAGCGGATTTGAAACGTTGGTATGTCAGCGCCCGTCCTTATTCGCCCCGCCGTGCAGCTGGTGCAACGGGAAGCTCCGGCGAAGACCGCGTTACTTCGACGGAGCTGGCGGGCCAGGGAATAACAGCGTCGGATAGCGCGCCTTCACATTTGCGAACATCGCTTGATATTGCGAAAATGTCAGCGTCGCATTCGTAATAATCATCTCGCGGGCGACCACTTTTGCAGGATTTGACCCATCACCGCCCATCCCAAGATGGAGGTGATTGCCAGGGCTCAGAGTGCACCCTGAGCAATGATAAACGATCGAGGGAGAAATGCTCCATGTGATACCGCCGTTTATAAACCCTGAAACCCTCTTAGTAGCAGGATCAAATGTAACTGCCGCGAAGGCATTAGGCCACCGTGTGTCGCTATAAGAAGTATTATTGCCGTCGTCATAAGGAGGGCCGTCGGCGTTCCCCTCCTCGTCTGAGGCTAGACAGAAACTCGTGGTTGTCGCACAGTTGATGTTAATCCCAGAGCAGCCGCCATTCCAGCAACCATACCCCAGAGCAAGGCCGAAATCAGTTCCATTGACATCCCGTGTTGGCGGCAAGGTGTGCGACAGGAGGAACTGACCACAGCAAGAAGTCTCTTGAAACGGCTCACCCAGATAAATGATGGATGCCGGATTCTCGCCTCCGGGCACTCCTGTTAGGGCTGCGTCGGTCCCTCCGACATCAAATCTTGCATAGGCCCCGCCGCAGCAACCATGGTTGCTGTTTAAGATCGGCAAGTTGGTCGTGCCGTCGATCGATAGCTTAGTTTGACCCTGGGAGACATAGCCTACCGGAGCCAAATCGTTTACATGCCGGTGGATCTGGGCGTAGAGCTTGATGTAAAGGCAATTGTTTGGATCGTCTTGGCAAAAGGCACTCCAAGTCGTCATGTCGGCTTTGTGCGTCGCCGGGTCCTGGCCGATATCGAGCGTAGCTTTGTCCGAGGCACGCAGGATTTGGAACAACGGCCCGGCATAGTTCCGCGTCATGGCGTAATCGACGCCCCACGCCTCGGCGCAAGTCACACCCGCGACATCGCAGGGGCCGACATATGTTTGGGCAAGGGCAAGCGTTGGGAACAACAGCGCAAGAACAACCACTGGCGCGCGATAAAGCCAACAAGCGATCAAAGACATGAGCTACAATCCCGCCGCTGCGATGTCATTGTGGATGTCTGGGAAAAGTACTCGGTAATATCGAGGTGAATTGATCATTCGTGATGGCAGCTTTGATCTTGATTATTATCGTGGGGTCTGATAACGAGTAGCGATCAGACGTCTGTTACTTCTGGTAGTTGTCGCCGTGATGGCTCATGGCGCTGGTGGGTGCGGCCCAACGCTCGACGTATTCCGTCAAGGATCGGGCGAGCAAAGTTCTCGGGCGTGTTCTGTCCGAAGGCGCGCGCGCCATTCTCGCCCATCTCGCGGCAAAGCGCGGGGTTCTCGGCCAGGCGCTGTAATGCAGAGGCGATAATTTCGGGCGCCTCGGATGTCAGGGCGAGACCGAGGTTGTGACCTTCCACCAGTCGCCCAACGACCCCCTGCCGGCGGGCGATGACCGGCCGGCGCGCCAATCCGGAATAGACAAGCGCGCCGCTGTTGTAGACAAAATTGCGTTCATAAAACACCCAGGAGACATCGGCCGCGCCAAACGGGTCGACATCCTTGCCGTTCAAGATAAAGCGATTCACCTCCACGAGGCTGTCGCGTTCACGCAGTTTACGCGCAGCCTCCCCGCGCAGCAACGGCGCGAGGTGCTCTACCTGCTGCGGCCCGGCTAGAAACACGGTCAGGTCCAGTTCGTCACGTACGCGGGCTGCGGCTTCCAGCAACACCCCGATGCATTTGCGGCGGTCCAGAATGCCATAGACGAGAACGACAAAGGTGTCGGGACGCATGCCATAAGCGGCTCGTGATTTGTCAGGACTGCTCAACATGGGCTGGGCACAAGGCTCCGGGCAGTAGCGGACCTTCGCGCTCGCAGCGAAGCTGGAGAGATACGGGTTGACGGTGCCAAAACAAGCCAGTGCCGGGTCGCGGATGACCCATCGAAAGCATATGTTCTGCAGCACATCGATCGGCCGGGCCGGGCCTTCTATCCCGCATTTCCTGTGGTGGAACCGGATCGCGATAGCAATCGTCGCCCATGGCTTGCCGCTAAACAAACTACGCCTCAGGGCGAGCTGCAATAACCCAATCGATTCCAGATGCGGTACAAAGACGAAATCCACGTTGTCGACGCCGATTTCGATCAGTCCACGATGCAACTGTTCCGCTCTTCGCCACTGACGTTCATAGTCCTGCTCTAAGAACGCTAGGAGCCGGTTGCGGCCGGGCACCGCCGGGACAAGGCGTGTGGTGACAAGATGACGGAATTCATCGGCCAGCCTCAGATAATTCGGATGGTTCGCAGCATAAGTTGTCGTGAGCAATGTTATGCGAGAATTCTCGAAGCTTTGGTCGATAGAGGCGAGAATATGCCGGAGGTATTCTATTTGATGGCCGGTTGCTTCCGGCTCGAAAATCAGGATCCGCGGCCCATCACTCATCTTCTGCGTGTTCCTAACCTAGCGGCCTTACCCCGCCCCTGGCAGCTCGGAGAAAGACCCATTGGGATGAGTATCAGATAAGTCTTGCCGATAACCCAACAGCGGCACGAAACCGACTTATGATCCGCGGCAGGTTGAGCACATCGCGGCTCAGCAACGCCGCCGTCCCCACTAAAGTGCCGGCGGTCACTGGTTATTTGCCGGTCACCTTTATTGACCGCGACGATGACTTCGATCTCGACCGGAATGCCGCCCGGCAATGAGGCCATGCCGACCGCCGAGCGCGCGTGGCGGCCGTGCTCGCCAAACACTTCGACAAACAAATCCGAGCAGCCGTTGATGACCTTGGGATGATCCTCGAAATCGGGTGCGGCGTTGACCATGCCCAAGACTTTGACAATCTCCGCGACGCGGTCGAGATCGCCCCCCAGCGCCTCGCGCATCGCCGCGATCAATACGAGCCCGACGCCACGCGCATGGCGATAGCCCTCTTCGATGGGCATGCCGGCGCCGAGCTTGCCGCGCGGCATCTTGCCATCGACATCGGGTGGCCCCTTCCCTGATAAGTAGAGCAAATCGCCGACGCGCTTGGCGTGGACGTAATTGCCGAGCGGCGCGCCGACGGTGGGCAGATCGATGTTCAGTTCCTTTAGCCTTTGCTCAAACGCCATCACGCCGCCTTCCGCTGCGGTTGCGGTCGCAGCATAGCCGAACCGCCCGGCGATTTCAGCGACAACGGTATTCGGCTATTTCGGCGCTGCCGTCGCGCGTATCGGAGACGAGTTCGGCGGATTTGTTCCATGTCCGGCAATGGATCCCGGCGGCCTCATTTGCGGCCGAGGTCGGCGTCGCGTCGGGATACCAACGCAGCGCAATTTGGTCGGGTGATTGATGCAAGGTCCATGGCGGATACCCGCCGAACACGACGGGTGGCGGCGGCGGGGCCGGCTTTTCCAATCCGCTGCAGCCGGCAAGCACGAGCGCTGCCGCGAACCCCGCAACTTCGAAAGCCATATGCAGCTTTGGCGCCAGTACCATCGCCCGCACTCTCCCGATCGGTTTGTCTCGACAACGCCGGACAGGGCTCGCGAGTTCGGCGCTCAGGGAGCTCAGGAGGAGCCGCCCTCCGGCAAGCCGGCGCGGCGCAATGCCGGGAAATAATGTGTTTCGGCTAATGCGCGGATTTTGGGGTTCTCGTACCAGATCGATTTTTTGACCGCCGCCAGGCTCGAATAGCCCATGCCGAGCCGCTGCGCGTCGGCGAGTTCCTTGGCGGCTCGGTCGTGATCGGCCATTGTCGCATAGGCCGCCGCGAGATAGGCGTGCACGAACGGAAGGCGGGCATTTTCGCTACGCGCCCGCTCCAACGACAACAGCGCCTCGTCGACATTCCCCTGCAGCAATTGCATCACGCCGATGCGCCCATACCATGCGGCGATGCCGGGCTCATGCGGGCTTAGATGGATGGCCTGTTCGAGGTAGGGGATCGCGCTGTCCATCGATCCCGAGAGGAACTTGCACCAGCCGACATGCGCATAGGCGGGCGCCCGGCTGCGGTCGAGCGATATCGCGGTCTCATATTCCGGAATGGCTTCGCTACAACGCCCTTGCGCGCGCAGCAGCTGGCCTCGGACATAATGGGCGAGCGCACTGTTGGGCGTCGCTGCCAATGCGCGGGCATCGAGTTCCTCAGCGCGGTGGAGGTCCTCCCTCGGCGTGTCGCTGAGCTCGTCGAGCGCCCGCACCGACAGCGCGCCCGCCAGCCAAGCCTGCGCATCGGGCGAATTGGGATCGAGCAGCAAGGCGGTCTCGAAATCATGGATTGCGGCCTGATAGGTCTCCCGCGAGATCGGCTTGGTCACTTCCGCACGGCCGCGAAGAATATAATCGAGCGCGTCGCGATGGGTGGTCGGGCGCGCCGCCTCGGCGATCGCCAGCTGGGATTGCAGCGCGCGGGCAACCCGCGCTGTGATCTCGTTTTGCAACGCAAACAGATCACCGAGATCGCGGTCGAAGCGTTCGGCCCAGAGCTGAGCGCCGGTTTCGGCATCGACCAGCTGGACGTTGATCCGCACCGCCTTTTCCGAGCGCTGCACGCTGCCTTCGACGACATAACGCACCCCGAGCTCGCGGCCGATTTTGCGAGCGTCTAGCTGCTTGCCCTTGTAGGTAAAGGCGGTGTTGCGCGCGATTACCACGCTGCCTTCGATGCGCGAAACATCCGTGATCAAATCATCGGTGATGCCGTCGGCGAAATACTCCTGCTGCGGATCGTTGCTGAGATTGGCAAACGGCAGGACAACCATCGAAAGGCGCGGCGCGGAAAAGGTCTGCACCGTTGGGATCGTGGGTGGCGCCCTCATATTCAGCCACCACGCGCTTCCGGCTGCGATCAGCGCCAGCGTCACGCCCGCGAGAGCACCAAAGGTCAATCTTTGTCGGCGCCGGCCGCGCGACACGACCCCGGGTGCGCGCGGCAGGTCCTCAAGCATAAAAGCGCGGATCGGCTCGGCAATGTTCTTGACGTGTTGATCACCCAAGGCCGTAAACGTGACCGGCAAACGGGCGCCGACTTGATCGCGCACCGCCCCCGACAAGCAGACCCCGCCGGGTTCGGCCAACGCCTCGAGCCGGGCGGCGATGTTGACGCTGTCGCCGTAAAGGTTGGATCCTTCGACGATGACATCCCCGACGTGGACGCCTATTCGGAACCGCATCTGTTCTTCGGGCGGGCGATTGGCGTTCTCGCGGGCGAGCGCCTGCTGCACCGCAACCGCGCATTCGACGGCATCGGTGGCGCTGGAAAAATCGGCGACGACGCTATCGCCTGCGGTGTTGAAGATGCGGCCATGGTGGATCGCAACGAGCTCGTCGAGGATCGCCCGGTAGGCCTGCAGCCGACGCAGCGTGCCGACCTCGTCGACGCCCATCAGCCGGCTGTATTCGGCGACATCGGCGGCAAAGATGGCGGCGAGCTTTCGTTCGACCGCCGGGTTGTCTACCACGAGATCCTCAAGATACCTGCTCCCCGGGCCAACTTAGGCGATAGCATAGCATTTTTCGCGCGTCAGCGGCTAAGTTCCAGATATGAGAGCCGATAGCGCACCTTTATCGGCACCTTCGCTTTAAACTCGCGCGACGTTTGCTATGCCTGGGTTCAGCGCCGGGCCCGGAAGCCCAGATCAGTAGAGTACAGAGGGCAGATAGACGCCGGCGGGCTCGTTGTAGAGGCCGATCGTCATTAGAGTCATTTGGTGAACGAGCCGCAGCCCGTGCTGCAGGCACCAGCGAAACAGCTCGCCATTGCGCGTCGGCAGCAAAAAGCCGCCGGCGAGAAAAGCCGGCGCGGCGCCGATCAGCGCCTTTAGCCCCTGGTCGGTCTCGGCAACCGCGTGCCCGAAGAACGCAATATCGGTTGCATAGCCGGTTATTTTCCCGAGATGCTCAACGACACGCGCCGTTCCTTGCGCAATCGCGTCGCGCAGTTCGCCGGCCCTGTCATGCCCGTGGACATTCCGGCACAGCGCAATGCATTTCGTGATATCGAGCTCGCTGGCCGGTCTCACCTCATAACCCGGGAATTTGAGCCCCAACGGCTTCCCGTCGATTTTCGACAGAGGTTCGCGGGTCTCGAAGCCGAGCTTTGTGTACAGACACAAGGAGCGGTTGTGATAGGCCGATTGCACCAGCCTGACGCCGGCGAAGCCGCGCTCAGCGGCGCGGTCCAGCACCGCCATCATCAAGCGATGCCCAACGCCCTGATTCTGAACATTCGGATCAACTGTGATCGGCCCTATCCCGGCGATCGGCCCGCGCTCGTCGAGAAAGTTGCTGCCGAGGATTTTTGCGTTCTCCTCGGCGACTACCCCATAAAAACCAGAATGACCAACCAGGACGCGCATCAGCCCGATTGCGATTTCGGGTGAGGGCAGATCCCAGGGAAAATTGTGCTCGCTCGAAATTGCTTTGAAAGCTTCAAAGCAGATCGAGCCGCAAGCTTCGGCGTCATTGACGCCCGCCGGTCTCAAATTCAGGCTCATCGTCGCATCTTTTCCTCCCCACCCACCTACTCTAGCAGATCGTACGATACCTGCCTTATGCCGGGGCAAGGTCGAAGGCGGCGGCCATCAGCGAGCGCGTATAGGCGTGTTCCGGCCGGGTCATAATGCGCTCGGTGGGGCCGGTCTCGACAATCCGGCCGTCCTTCATGACGAGGATGTCGTGGGCCAGGGCGCGAACCACCCGCAAATCGTGGCTGATGAACAGATAGGCAAGCCCACGACGCTGCTGCAATTCGCGCAATAGATCGACGATCTGCGCCTGCACCGACATGTCCAACGCCGAGGTCGGCTCGTCCAGCACAACGAGGCGCGGCTGCAGCACCAAGGCGCGGGCAATCGCGATACGCTGGCGCTGCCCGCCGGAAAACTCGTGCGGGTATCGATCGGCCGCTTGCGGATCGAGCCCGACCTCGTCGAGCGCGGTCTCGATCAATCGCCGGCGCTCGGGCGCGCTCGCCGCCAGTTGATGGACCCGAAGCCCTTCCTCGACGATCTGCCCGACCGACAGCCGCGGCGATAGGCTCGAAAACGGATCCTGAAAGACGATCTGCATTTCGCGCCGCAGCGGCCGCAGGCGCCGTGAGGACAAAGCCGTAATATTTTGCCCGGCGAAGCAGATTCGCCCCTGCGACGCCGTTAGCCGCAACAGCGCCAACCCTAAAGTCGTCTTGCCTGAGCCGCTTTCGCCGACGACGCCTAGCGTGGCGCCGGCGCGCAGTGTCAGAGAGACGCCGTCGACCGCCTTCACGTAGCCTCGGACCCGGCGCAACACTCCGGCGCGGATCGGAAACCAGACGCGCGTGTCCGCCGCCTCGACCAGCACTGGCGCCTCGCGATCGGCCGGGGGAGCACGTCCCTTGGGCTCGGCGGCAAGCAATCGCCGTGTGTAAATGTGCTGCGGCCGATCGAACACCGCGCCAGTCGGCCCGGCTTCAACAATCTCGCCCCGAGTCATCACGCAGACCCGCTCGGCCATCCTGCGAACGATCGTCAGGTCGTGCGTGATCAGCAACAGCGCCATGCCGAGCCGGTCTCGCAGATCGCGCAGCAGCGTGAGGATGTTCGCCTGAATTGTCACGTCAAGCGCGGTGGTCGGCTCGTCGGCGATCAGAATGTCGGGCTGGTTGGCGATCGCCATTGCGATCATCACTCGCTGCCGCTGCCCGCCCGAAAGCTGGTGCGGATAGGCGCCGAGCCGGCTTTCAGCCTCTGGAAGCTGCACTAACTGAAGCAATTCGAGAACGCGCTCGCGCGCCGCCCGGGGCGACATCCGGCGATGGACCAGCAGGATCTCGCCGATCTGCCGCTCGATCGTGTGGAGCGGATTGAGCGAGGTCATTGGCTCTTGAAAGATCATTGCGATGCGGTCGCCCCGCACCTGCCGCAATGTTTCGGGGGCAGCGCCGACTAGCTCAGCGCCGGCAAAGCGTATGCTGCTGCGAGGGCCGTGAGCGGCCACCGGATAGGGCAGCAATTGCACGATCGACAACGCCGTAACGCTTTTGCCAGAGCCGCTCTCGCCGACCAACGCCAGCGTTTCGCCGCGATCGAGTGAAAACGATACGCCTTTGAGAGCTTCGACCGGGGCGGCGCCGCCGCGGCCGGCAAAAGTCACCGAGAGATTGCGGATTTCGAGCAATGGTCCCGAAAATGAGCGTTCGCTCACACGGTCACCTTCCGCGGGTCGAACGCGTCGCGCACCGCCTCGCCGACAAAGATTAGGAGGCTCAGCATCAGCGCCAGCACAAAGAAAGCGGTCAGGCCCAGCCATGGCGCCTGCAAATTCGCCTTTCCTTGGGCCAACAATTCGCCGAGTGAAGCCGAGCCCGGCGGCAAACCAAAGCCCAAAAAGTCGAGTGACGTCAAAGTGGTAATCGAGCCGTTCAAGATGAACGGCAAAAACGTGATCGTCGCCACCGTCGCGTTCGGCAGGACGTGCCGCAATATGATTGTGCGGTCGGGGACACCGAGCGCGCGGGCTGCGCGGACATAATCAAAATTGCGCGCGCGCAGAAACTCGGCGCGGACGACGTCGACGAGACCCATCCACGAAAACAACAGCATCAGTCCCAGCAGCAGCCAAAAAGTCGGCTCGATAAAACTGGCCATAATGATCAGCAGATATAACACCGGCAGGCCCGACCAGATTTCCATAAATCGCTGGAATCCAAGGTCGATGACACCTCCGAAATAACCCTGAACAGCACCGGCGGCGACCCCGATGACGGACGAGGCCGCGGTCAGGGTCAACCCGAACAACACCGATATCCGGAAGCCATAAATCAGCCGCGCGAGCACATCGCGGCCCTGATCGTCGGTGCCCAGCCAATTGACGCGGGATGGCGGGGACGGCGCCGGGCTCGGCAGGTTGTAGTTAATCGTATTGTAGCTGAACGGGATCAAAGGCCAGACCATCCAGCCCTTGGCGTCGATCAGCTTCTCGACTTCGGGATCGCGATAATCGGCCGCAGTCGGGAAAACGCCCCCAAACGCCGTCTCGGGATAGCTCTGGAAGACCGGAAAATACCAGCCGCCGTCGAAGTGGACGACGATCGGCCGATCGTTGGCGATGAACTCGGCAAACAGCGATGCCGTGAACAGCGCCAGGAAGATCCACAACGACCAGAAACCGCGTCTGTTGGCGCGAAACGCATCGAGCCGGCGCCGGGTCAGCGGCGATATCGGCCGCCCGAGAAAACGATCGCGCGCGCGTCCTGTCGTAGTCTGCACCGCCTCAGCCGTCATGCGCGCCACAAAGCTTTTTGTCTGGTCATCTTGGGGCAAGGCGCCGCGGTGAGCCCGGAATTCAGGCCGGCTTTAGCCGACCGGTGAAAATCTCTGTTCTAACTGTCGGGGTCCGTATTTGTCGGTTCCGGACCCGACACACGCCCGCCGCTCCGGAATGACGAGCGTGAGGGTCGCAAACGCAGTCAGTTACCCGGCTTTTCGGCGCAGCGGCTCGACATTTGACGGTGGTGCGTTGCGCTTTCCTCCCAGATAGTCCTTGGCGAGGATTTCGGCGATTTGCACCGCGTTTAGCGCGGCGCCCTTGCGCAGATTGTCGGCGACAACCCAAAAGCTCAGGCCGTAGGGGACGGTCGGGTCGCGACGGATGCGGCTGACATATACCTCGTCCTCCCCCGCCAACTCGGCGGGAGTAACATAACCTTCGTCGGCTCGATGATCGACGACGCTGATGCCCGGTGCACGGCGCAGCGCCGCCCGCGCCATGTCCTCACTGAGCGACCGCTCGAATTCGACATTGACAGCCTCGCCGTGGCCGATAAACACCGGAACGCGGACGCAGGTCGCGGTAACGGCAATGTCGGGATCGAGGATTTTGCGGGTCTCGACCGCCATTTTCCATTCTTCCTTGGTAGACCCGTCATCCATAAAGATGTCGATGTGCGGGATCGCGTTAAAGGCGATCTGCTTGGTGAACTGCTCGGGTTTGACTGGATCGTTGACGTAAATAGCGCGCGTCTGGTTGAACAATTCGTCCATCGCGGCGCGCCCGGCGCCGGAGGTCGACTGGTAGGTCGCAACCACGACGCGCTTGATGCGGGCTAGGTCGTGCAATGGCTTAAGCGCCACAACCATCTGGATGGTCGAGCAGTTCGGGTTGGCGATGATGTTGCGCTTCTGATAGTCGGCGATTGCCTTGGGATTGACCTCAGGCACGACCAACGGCACGTCCGGTTCCATGCGGAATTGCGAGGTGTTGTCGACGACGACCGCCCCAGCTTTAGCGGCGCGCGGTGCAAACTGTGCCGAGACCTTGGAGCCGGGCGACGACAGCACGATATCGGTCCCGCGGAAGTCGAAGGTGTCGAGTGCCTGAACCCTGAGGATGTCATCCTCGCCAAACGAAACTTCCCTCCCGACCGAGCGCGAGGAGGCGAGTGCGACAACCTGGTCGGCGGGAAAATCACGCTCCGCCAGTGTCGTCAATATCTCGCGACCGACATTGCCGGTGGCGCCAACCACCGCTACCTTAAAACCCATTGGAGACTCCGCAGCCCAAAGCCATCGGGGATGGGTGCTGACTTACGCCGACCGCCACCCGTTTACAAGCGGCGGCTCGGTGTTTAACCCTCAAACCGAGCGCTCGATCCGCCGATGGTGGGAGGGCGACCAACCGACGGTGAGCCGGTATGACGATGACCTACCCGGAATTCTGGCACCGCTATTTGGACGCGCATCGCGACCCGCGCACCCGCGGATTGCATTATGTCGGTACGTCGTTGGCGTTGGGCGCCTTGGCGGCAGGCGCCGCAACCCGCGACTGGCGCTGGCTCGCCGCCGCCCCGATCGCCGGGTATTCCTGCGCGTGGCTTGGCCATTTAGTCTTCGAACACAACCGTCCCGAAACCTTCGCCCACCCATTCTGGTCGCTCGCCAGCGATTTGCGGATGCTCGGCCTGTTTGTCTCGGGGCGGCTCGGGCGTGAAATCAGCGCCATGGGCAAAGGGGATATTCGATGATGTTGGTGCCGCTGGTCGAATACGATGCCGCCAGCGCCGAGGTGCGCGCCGTCTACGATGACATTATGCGGACCCGCGGGACTGATTGGATCAACAACTTCTGGAAAGCGCTGGCGAACGACCCGCCGACCTTGCGCCGCACCTGGGAGAGCATCAAACAGGTCATGATGCCCGGGGCACTGGACCCGCTGACCAAGGAACTTGTGTATTTGGCGGTGAGCGCCAGCAATGGCTGCGCATACTGCACCGCCTCGCATGCCGCCGCTGCCAAGAAACAAGGAATGACGCCGCAGATGCTTGCCGAGTTGCTGGCGGTGGTCGGCATGGCGAACGAGACCAACACCCTCGCCAATGGCTATCGCGTGCCAGTGGACGAGAGGTTCGAAAAGTTGTTTTGATGTCGCCGCATGCGGCGGCGACGCGGCGATCCCAAGCCCGTGCAGTCAGCACCGCGAACGCTGATTAAAGAGCGCCGGACGGCAAGCCGCTGACCGGCAAAATTGGAGGAATCTTATGGCGCAACAACTTTACGACCGTACCGCCGAGGATCTCGGCAATCTAGTTGGCCTCGAACACGTCAATCTAAGGATCAACAATCAAGCGCTGGCGCAGGAATTTTATCTTTCCGGGCTCGGCCTGACACGCGACCCGTTTATGTTCCCCGGCACCAACAACATGTGGGTCAATGTCGGCAAGAGCCAGTTTCACCTGCCAACCGGTGAGCCCAACGTCTTGCGCGGCCATATCGGGCTCGTGGTTCCGTCGCTTGAGGAGCTGTGCGAGCGCTTGAGCGAGGTCAAGCCAAAGCTTGCCGACACCAAATTCGACTGCAAGCAGCATAACCAATACGTCGAGGCGACCTGCCCCTGGGGCAACAAGTTCCGGCTATACGAGCCCGACGAAGAGCGGTTTGGCGCGATCAATCTCGGCATGGGCTATGTCGAGTTCACCGTGCCGGAGGGCGCTGCTGACGGTATCGCCCGCTTCTACCGCGAAATCTTCTATACGTCGGCCTGCGTAAAAGAGAATGGCGACGGCCGCGCCGCGCATGTTTGCGCCGGCTATAAGCAGGAACTGGTCTTCCGCGAAACCGATGAAAAAATCCCGGATTTCGACGGCCATCATCTGCAGGTCTATGCCCAGGAATTCTCGGGTCCGCATGACGAACTCGAAAAGCGCGGATTGATCACCGAGGAAAGCGATCAGTACCAGTATCGCTGGCAGGACATTGTTTGCCTCGATACCGGCAAGCACCTGTTCACGATCGAGCACGAGGTGCGCAGCTGCACCCACCCGCTCTATAACCGCCACATGGTCAACCGCAACCCGTCGCAGAACAATCGCCACTACCAGATGGGTGCGGATGAGTGGGATTGGACCCTGCCGCGCTCGACCAAGCGCATCCAGCCGACGCCGGCGCCCGAGCCCGCCACCCCGATGGCCCGCCGCCGCGCCGCTCGCATGGCCGCGATGTAGCCGGCTACATCGTATTTTCTTCTCCCCGCTTGCGGCGCTTGCGGGGAGAGGGTTGGGGTGAAAGGCGCCCCTAAGGAGAGACCGTCATGCTGAGCGGCGCCTATCGCTTTCCGCAGATGGAGAGCGTCGTCTTCGGGAAGCCTTTTGCCGAGGCGCTGGCACAGGATGTCGACCGCCTGGACGCCCGCGCCGTCTTCATATTGGCGAGCGGCACGCTGGCGCGCGAGACCGATCTTGTCGAGCGGCTGCGGCAGATGCTTGGCAATCGCTTCGCCGGGCTCTGCGCCAAGATTGGTGCGCACACGCCACGTACCGATGTCGTTGCTGCAGCCAATATGGCGCGCGAGGCCGGCGCCGACCTGATCGTCACGATCGGTGGCGGTTCGGTGACCGATGCCGCCAAGATGGTGGGGTTATGCCTCGGTAACGATGTCACCCTACCCGAGCAACTCGACAATCTCCGCGCCCAGACCATGCCGGATGGCACGATCCGGCGCCCGCCCGTCAAACCGCCTGCCGTGCGCATGGTGGCGATCCCGACGACGTTGTCGGCGGGCGAGTTCTCGGCAGGCGCCGGTTGCACCGACACGGCGCGTCAGATCAAAGAGAGCTTCAGTCACCCGCAGATGATCCCGCGCACGGTCATTCTCGATCCGGCGGCAAGTGCGCCGACGCCCGAATGGCTGTTTCTGTCGACCGGCATTCGCGCGGTCGACCACGCGGTCGAGGACATTTGCTCGGTTGACGGCCAGCCGATTTCCGAAGGCGCGGCATTTCACGCGTTGCGACTATTAGGGAGCGGATTGCCGGCGGTAAAGGCCGATGCCGGCGACCTCGAGGCTCGCCTTGACTGTCAGATCGGCGCTTGGATGTCCATGGTCGGCTCGCAAACTGGGGTCAGCAAGGGTGCCAGTCACGGCATCGGCCATGTCCTCGGTGGCACCGCCAATGTGCCGCATGGCTACACTTCGTGCATCATGCTGCCGCATGTGCTGCGCTTTAACGTGGAGGTCAACGCTGACAAACAGGCCCGGGTCAGCGAAGCCCTTGGCCATCCGAACAAGCCTGCCGCCGATGCCGTCGGAGCGTTGATTTCGGGGTTGGGCTTGCCGACGCGGTTGCGCGATGTCGGTGTTAAGGAAGATCAGCTCGACCTGATCGCCGAAAATTCGATGCATGACCGCTGGATCCATACCAACCCGCGCAAGATTGACGGACCCGCGGTCATTCGCAACCTTTTGGACGCCGCCTGGTAGCGGCAAAAAGATCAATCATAATCGCCCGACAAGGGCGGCAGCACCCAGCGCAAACTGCGCCGGTCCGCGTTCGTTCTGGTCAAAGCTGAACCACACCGGAGCCGCGAAAAGCCGTAAGAAAACAAGGAAGCTTTCACCATCGACGAATGCCACCGCCTGACGGACATGGGTGGGTATCCTAGGCTCCTGCGTGGCAGAAAGCGGTCTAGCAACCGCGGAACCCGAGCGCTGCCAGCTTGTTGAATTAGTGCCGGACTGGGGGTTGCGCGGAACGGCAAGCGGACGCCTCGGCGAACCGGCCCAAATAAAACCCGCCTGGCTAAGTCTTATGATTACGCAGAAAGAATCTCTCTCCAGAGCCTCTACCGGCATCCCTGGCCTCGATGAGGTGCTCGACGGCGGTTATGCCCGCAATCGTCTGCACCTGCTCGAAGGCAGCCCGGGTAGCGGCAAAACCACGATCGCCCTGCAATTCCTGCTCGCCGGAGCGGCTGAGGGCGAAATCGGCATGTATGTCAGCCTGGCTGAAACCGCGGCGGAACTGCGCGACGGCGCTCGTTCGCATGGCTGGACCCTGGGCCCCAATATCGAGATTTTTGAACTGGTGCCGCCTGAAAGCGTGCTCGACCCCGATCAGCACCAGAGTCTGCTTTATTCCTCCGATCTTGAACTCGGCGAGACGACTGAACGCATTTTCGAGGCCATCGCGCGGCTCAAACCAAAGCGTGTCGTGATCGACAGCCTATCTGAGATCCGGCTGTTGGCGCAAAGCTCGCTGCGCTATCGCCGGCAAATCCTAGCGTTGAAGCATTATTTCGTCCAACACCAGTCGACCGTCATCCTGCTTGACGACCTGACGGCGGAGGGCCTCGACCGGTCAGTCCACAGCATCGCGCACAGTGTCCTCCATCTCGATCAGCTGGCGCTGCTCTATGGCGGCGACCGCCGGCGGTTGCGAGTCGGTAAGTGCCGCGCCCAGAGTTTTCGCGGCGGCTACCATGATTTCGTCATCGTCCCCGGCGGGGTGCAGGTGTTCCCGCGGCTGGTTGCCGCCGAACACCGCAACCCGTTCGACGGCGCTCTGGTTCGCAGTGGAATCGAGCAGCTAGATGCTCTGCTCGGCGGCGGTTTGGCGCAAGGTTCGAGCACCCTGGTGATCGGTCCGGCGGGCACCGGCAAATCCTTATTGATGCTGCATTTTATTGCGGCTGCTGTTGCCCGCGGCGAGCGCGCCGCCTTTTTTGCGTTTGATGAAGAGCTCGGCCTCCTGATGTCGCGAGCGAAAGCAATGGGGTTCGATCTTCAGCGCATGCGCGACTCCGGAGCACTGTTCCTGCAGCAAATGGATGCGGCCGAGCTGTCGCCCGGCGAATTCGCGCATCGCGTGTGCAGCTGTGTTGATCGCGAGCGGATCCGCACCGTCGTGATTGACAGCCTTAACGGCTATCAATCATCGATGCCGGAGGAGCAGTTTCTGATCCTGCACCTGCACGAGCTGCTGCAATATTTGAACCGACAGGGGGCCTCGACATTCCTCAGCGTCGCCCAGCACGGAATGATCGGCGACATGAAGCAGACGATCGACGTCACCTATGTGGCGGACACCGTGATCATGCTGCGCTACTTCGAGGCGCAGGGGCGGGTCCGTCGTGCAATGTCGGTTATCAAAAAACGAACCGGTAATCACGAAAGCACGATCCGTGAATTCGGTATCGATGAGCATGGCCTCACGATCGGGCCGCCACTTGAGGAGTTCCAAGGGGTGCTGCGTGGGGTCCCGACCTATGTAGGCCCGGGCGCACCGCTGTTGCGGAGCACGCCGTGAGGCAGGGTGCCAGCGCCGCAACTTCCGAGCGCACGTTGATTCTAGCGCCGCGTGGGCGCGACGCGGTGGTGGCAAAAACGATCCTGCGCGAGGCCGAGCTGCAATCGGCGATCTGCGTCGATCTCCCCGAGCTGATCGAGCAAATCGAGTGCGGTGCCGATGCCGCGATCATTACCGAGGAGGCGACCCGTGGCGGACATATGCGCGCACTCGCCGATTGGGTCGCCGCGCAGCCGCCCTGGTCGGATTTTCCATTTGTCGTGCTGACGGTGCATGGGGGTGGCCTCGAGCGCAATCCGAGGGCGGCGCGTCTGACAAGGGTGCTCGGGAATTTCACCTTTTTGGAGCGTCCCTTTCATCCGACAACGCTTGTCAGCGTCGTGCAGACCAGTCTACGGAGCCGCCGCCGGCAGTTTGAGTGCAGGCGGCTTAACGACGAACTCGAATCACGCGTATCCGAGCGTACCCAAGAGCTTGCTGCCGCGAACCGCCAGCTGCTTGGCCAAATTGAGGAGCGCGAGCGGGTTGAAGCGACATTGCGGCAGCTGCAGCGGTTGGAGGCGGTGGGTCAGCTGACCGCGGGGGTGGCGCACGATTTCAACAATCTGCTGACGGTCGTCCTCGGCAATATCGGTCTGATTGAAGAGGGGCTTCACGCGGCGCGGATCGACGGCAAACTCGCGCAGCGGCTTTCCTATATGCGCGCCGCCGCCGAGCGAGGCGCTAAGCTGACCGACCAATTGCTGTCGTTCTCGCGCCGACAGCGGCTACAGCCGCGTTCGCTCGATCTTAATGAGGCGCTGACCGCTATGCGCGATCTGATGCAAAGCACCATCGGCGGCAGCATCGAGATCGAGACAAAGCTGCAAGGTGGGTTGTGGCCGGCACTGGCTGATCCGGCACAGCTCGAACTCGCGGTTTTAAACCTGGCAATCAATGCCCGCGACGCGATGGAGGTCGGCGGGCGGCTGACGGTCTCGACGGGCAATGTCACGCTCGGACGGCCGCGTCATCCGGAAGAACCCGCCGCCGGCGATTATGTCGAGGTCTGTGTTGCCGACACCGGGACCGGGATGAACGATGACGTGCGACGAAAGGCATTCGAACCGTTTTTTACAACCAAGGAAATCGGCAAGGGCTCTGGCCTGGGTCTCAGCCAAGTTCTTGGGTTTGCGCAACAATCACAAGGTGGCGTGCGGATCGAATCGGGTTCCGGCAGAGGCACCGCGGTTCACATCTATCTGCCGCGCGCCCGGGCCGATCACCAGCGATCGACCGCTGTCTCGCCCCGCCATCGCAGCAGCCCGAGCGCGGCTGGCGGCCATCTGTTGCTCGTCGATGATGACAATGCAGTGCGTGAGGTTACCGCCCAATGCTGCGGGAACTCGGTTATTCGGTAGTTGAGGCCGGCAGCGGCGGCGCTGCTCTCGACCTGATCGAGCGCACCCGCGACATCGACCTGGCGATCGTCGACTTTGCAATGCCCGGAATGAACGGCGTTGAAGTGGCGCAACAGGCAAAACAGAAGCGGCCGGGTTTGCCGATCCTATTCATCACCGGGTTTGTCGATCATGCCGCGCTCTCTGGCATCGAGCAGGCGGAAATCCTCGGCAAACCCTTTACCCTTGCCGATCTCGCGGACAAGGTCGCGCCGGCACTCGCGCGCCACAGGCAAACCAATGTCGTCCGTTTGAGGGGCTGACACCCAGCTTCGGCGGTGCGCGCCGCACCGCGGTTTAATCAGACGATTGGCGCGAATGCTCGCACGGCGGACGGAATCCCTTTGTGCGGTACTCAACGGAGCGCCCAAGGGGGTGCACTGCCTCCTATGCTCCACGCATTATGCAAACAATGGTTGCTTTAAAATTCCCGCTGCACTTTGTCTTGATCACGAGAGTCTCAGGCTGCGGGGCGAGGAGATGACCTTCACATTGACGGGGGAGCAACAGGAAATCCGCGCCGCAGTGTCGCGGCTGTGCGAGCGGTTTGGCGACGATTATTGGCTCGCAAAGGACGCTGACGGTGGCTTTCCGCACGAATTTCACCGGGCGATGGCCGAAGCGGGCTGGCTCGGTATCGCGATGCCCGCGGAATACGGCGGGAGCGGGCTCGGCATCACCGAGGCGGCGGTACTGATGCAGGCGGTTGCCGAAAGCGGCGCCGGGTTTTCGGGCGCCTCGGCGATCCACATGAACATCTTCGGGCTGCATCCGGTCGTGGTTTTTGGCAGCGACGAACAAAAGCGACGCTTTTTGCCGCCGCTAATTGCTGGTCGGGAAAAGACCTGTTTTGCCGTGACCGAACCCGATGCCGGTCTCGACACCACGCGGCTCAAGACCCGCGCTGAGCGTCGCGGCGATCATTATGTTCTGTCGGGCCGGAAGATCTGGATCTCGACCGCGCAAGTCGCCGAGAAAATGCTGATCCTGGCGCGCACAACTCCGGTCGAAGAGGTTGCGCGTCCGTCGCTGGGCATGACCCTGTTTTATACTGATCTCGACCGCAGCAAGGTCGAAGTGCGCGAAATCCCCAAAATGGGTCGAAAGGCGGTCGATTCGAATCTGTTATTTATCGACGGGCTCGAAGTGCCTGTCGAGAACCGCATCGGCGAGGAGGGAAGGGGGTTCCATTACATCCTCCACGGCATGAACCCGGAACGTATCCTGATCGCCGCCGAGGCGGTCGGGCTCGGTCGAGCGGCATTGGCGCGCGCCGCGCGATATGCGCAGGAGCGGGTCGTTTTTGGCCGGCCGATTGGCCAAAACCAGGCCATCCAACATCCGCTTGCCGAGCGCTGGATCGAACTCGAAGCGGCCGAATTGATGGTCCTGCGGGCGGCAGCCGCCTACGACCGCGGCGACGATGCGGGCACGGTCGGCGCTTATGCCAATGCCGCAAAATACTGTGCCGCGGAAGCCGGGTTCCACGCCTGCGAGACCGCGATCATGACCCATGGCGGCATGGGCTACGCCCGCGAATACCATGTCGAGCGCTATTTCCGTGAAATCCAAATCGCCCGCATCGCCCCAGTCAGCCCGCAATTGATCCTGTCGCATATCGCCGAGCGAGTACTAGGCCTGCCGAAATCGTATTGATCGAGCGCATCGCCTGGCCGACCGCGAGGGCGAGCAAGTACCACCTCTCAAGTGAACCCGCCGACAAAGCGGGAACGACACTTGCTTTCCAGCGCGTCGGCCGCGAGACTTCGCGCGACAAATAGCGACGGCGATGCAGGAGCCTGTGCCGATGCAGCAAAAACCGATGCGCGTTGCGATTGGCGGGTTTGGTGCGATCGGCAAGGCGGTGGCGCGGCGGCTCGATTGCGGCATCGAAGGGTTGACGCTAGCGGCCGTCTCGGCGCGCGATACGGTGCGGGCGGCAGAGGTGATGACCGATTTCGCCAAACCGGTGCCCATCCTGCCGTTGGCGCGGCTGGGTGAAGTGGCCGAGACCGTTGTCGAATGCGCGCCGGCCGCGGTGTTGCGCGACCTCGCCGAGCCGGCACTGGCGCAGGGGCGCACTGTCCTAGTGCTGAGCTGCGGCGCATTGCTGGACAATTTTGACCTTGTCGACTTGGCGCGGCGACATGGCGGCCGCGTCCTGGTGCCGACCGGCGCCTTATTGGGGCTGGATGCGGTCGCTGCAGCAGCCGAGGGAGAAATTGCCCGCGTTCACATGATCACGCGGAAACCTCCCGGTGGGCTCTCCGGGGCACCGTATCTGGTGCAGCACGGTATCGCGGTCGAGCACCTCGAGAGGGCAACATGCGTGTTCAGTGGCACGGCGCGCGAAGCGGCGCGCGGCTTTCCGGCGAACGTCAATGTTGCGGCCGCCCTGGCCATGGCCGGAATCGGGCCGGATCGCACGACGATCGAGATCTGGGCCGACCCCGAGGTGGATCGAAACATCCACCGCATCGAGGTCGAGGCCGATGCCGCCCGTTTCTCGATGCAGATCGAAAATGTCCCGTCGGAAAACCCGAAGACTGGCAGACTAACGCCGCTCTCGGTCATCGCGGCGCTGAAAAAGCTGGTGAGCCCGCTGGCGATCGGCACCTGAGGATAAAAGCCTTCGAATCTACTGCACCTTCAACAGTTGCACGTCGAACATCAGCGTGGCGTTGGGCGGGATCACGCCGCCGGCGCCGCGCGCGCCATAGCCGAGCTCAGGCGGGATGATCAGCGTTCGTTCGCCACCGACCTTCATGCCGGCCACGCCTTCATCCCACCCTTCGATGACCTGGTGTGCGCCGAGGGTGAAATCGAAGGGCTGACCGCGATCGACAGAACTGTCGAATTTGGCGCCCTTGGCGCCATCCTTATAAAGCCAGCCGGTATAGTGAACCGAGACTTTGTTGCCGGCAGTGGCAGTGGCGCCATCGCCGACTTTGTTGTCGGTGTATTTTAGACCGTCGGGCATTTCGATCACCTTGGCTTCCGCCGCGACGGCGTTTGCCAAAGGCGTGCCGGCGGCTGTCAGAGCGAGCGCCACGACGGCGCCGGCGAGGCCAAGCCCTAGCATGATTTGGCGGCGTTCAATAGCGGACATGCGTCTCCCCCCTCTTAAGGTGTGGCTTATGTAAGCCATTCTGAGACGCCTTCGTAACCATGCATCGCCGCAGCGGCGACAGGACGCGGCGCAGCAAGTAGCGATGGAGGCGGATGAATCAATTGCATGTAGCAAATGAAATTACTGCATGAATATTACGCAGTACATGCGTGTTTATGCGAAAATGTTGCTAGGGTGAACGGCAAGGCGTAGCATCTTCTCGCAGCTTACGAAGGCTGAAAAAGCGGGTCTGCGGCCGATCGGAACGGGCCCCGCGGCGAGGCCCCGGGCTCCTGGGGAGCGGGGCAACGAGGAGAAACCACCATGGCATATGATCTGCTCATTAAAAACGGCCGCGTCGTCGATGGCTCAGGTGAGCCAGCCTTTATCGCGGATGTCGCGGTGCAGGACGGCAAGATTGTCGGAGTCGGCAAATACCCGGGTGCGGCTGCCAAACGCACGATCGATGCCGCAGGACGCGTCGTCGCGCCCGGCTTTATCGATCATCATACGCATTTCGATCCGCAGGCTGTGTGGGACCCTTATTGCGGCTCGTGGGTGCACAACGGCCACACCACCGTGGTCGTCGGCCAGTGCGGCCAAGTCATCGCCCCGGTGCGGCCGGGCGACAGCGAGTGGTATCTCGAATTCTTCTCCGATGCGGAACAGATCCCGCTGCCTGTCCTAAAGGCCGGGGTCGACGTGACCTGGGAATCGGTCGGCGACTATCTGAATGCGCTCGGCAAGAAGCGTGGCATCAACGTCGGCACGTTGGTCGGCCATTCCGGCATCCGCCGCTATGTGATGGGCGAGGCGTCCTCCGAGCGGCAGGCGACCCCCGAGGAAATGGCCGCGATGCAGCGGCTGATCCGCGAGGCGATGCACGACGGCGCGCTCGGCTTTTCGACGGCGCCAAAGGATCGCGGCGACCCCGCCGGGGTCGGCGACGACGCCGAGCGTTGGGCGCTTGCCAGCGTGCTCGGTGAACTCGGCACCGGGGTGTTCCAGGTTGCCGGCGGCGCCCCGGGCGGCACCAAACAAACCCGCGAGGTTGCCCGCCAGCTGGCGGCGCGTACTGGCCGTCCATCGATTTACAACTTAATGTCGGATCCGATCGCCAACCCCGACGAGTGGGTCGAGCATCTGCGCTGGCTCGAGGATGGGTTCAAGAGCGGCGCGCGCTGCTATGGCTCGTGCCTGTCGACCGTTGCCGGCGCGATTTTCGACCTGCAGCGCGGCCTCAATGTGCCGCAGGATGAGGACATCACGCATCCCGAAGGCATCTTCCGCGGCATGCCGACCTGGGACAAGGTCATGGCCCTGCCCTATCAGGAGCGCATGCGGGCATTCCGAGACCCCGCACTGCGCCAGGCGCTGTCGGCGGAGGCGGTCGAAGGGACGGTTGAGCAGCAGGGCGGGATGACCGACCGACGCGGCCGCGCGCGCGGCTTCTTCAACCGGCGCTGGGATCTCGTCGAGGTGTTTATGACGACGAAGGGGCAGAACCGGCATCTCGAGGGCAAGAGCGTCGCGCAGATCGCGAAAGAGCAGAACAAGGGGATCATGGACGCCTTCCTCGATCTGTCGCTTGACGAAGACCTGAACACCTGCTTCCAGGCGATCGACCGCAACGGCGATCCGAAGACGCAGAAGCACATCCTTGGCTCGCAATATACCGTGATCGGCACCAGCGACGGCGGCGGCCGGCCGCATACCGCCGACCGGCACGAAACCAGCACAAATCTGCTGGGGCACTGGGTGCGCGAAGAGCAGGTGATGACGCTCGAAGAGGCGGTCTATCGGCTGACCGGCAAGACCGCGCTGATGCACGACATTACCGATCGCGGCTTCATCGCCGCCGGCAAGGTCGCCGACATCACAATCTTCGATCCCGACACGATCGCGTCGAAGCCGCGCGAGCCGGTCGCGAACCTCCCCGCGGGCGGTGTGCAGGTCAGGCGCGACGCGGTCGGCATCGACTATGTCGTGGTCAACGGCAGCGTGCTGCTCGACAAGGGCGAATTGACCGACGCGTTGCCCGGCCAAATCGTCCGCGGCCCCCTTTACCAGGGCGCCCAGGCCTAACACCTCAGTCCGTATGTCAGGATGCCCAGTCGATCTCCGGGCATCCTGATTGCGCAACCTACAATAAGCGCATTCCGTTGCCCGGGCTTGACCCGGGCATCCACGTTTTTATCGACACGGAAGTCGTGCATGGCCGGGAGCAAGCCCGGCATTGGGGCGATAAAGATGCCTCGTTAACTTCCTGAAGAGAGGAGGAATTGTATGGCCGAAGGGGCGAAACGCATCGAACAACTGGCGCCGGAACTCGACCGGATCATCGAAATTTCGCAGCCGATCCAGGAACTTGCCGACGGTTTTGGCGGGCCGCATGGACCGGCCGAGGGGCCGCTGTGGTGGCACGAGGGTGGCTATCTCGTCTTTAGCGACATCCACAATAACCGTCGCATGAAATACGAGCCCGGCAAGGGCGTGTCACTGCTATTCGAGCCGACCAACCGCGCCAATGGTTTGACCCGCGATCTGCAGGGGCGGCTCGTCGCCTGTGAGCACGATTCGCGCCGCGTCACCCGGCAGGAGGCGGATGGCAGCATTACCGTCATTGCCAATAACTTCCAAGGCCGCCAGTTAAACCGGCCCAATGACGTTGTCGTCAAATCCGACGGCTGCATTTATTTCACTGATCCGTGGACTAGTCCCAATGCGCCGCAGCAATGGGATCTGACCTTTTCCGGCGTCTACCGCGTGACCCCCGATCTCGGCACACTGAGCCTATTGGTTGACGATTTTATCCTACCCAATGGGCTTGCTTTTTCACCCGATGAGAGTGTGCTTTACATCAATGATTCGCGCCGCGGCCACATCCGCGCATTCGATGTCAATCCCAATGGCACGCTAGCCAAACACACCGACCGGGTTTTCGCCGATCTCCGCGGATCGGAGTCGGGCGTTCCGGACGGCATGAAGGTCGATGTCGAAGGCAATGTCTATTGTGGGGGAGCCGGCGGGCTGTCGATCATGGATCGCGATGGCAAAAAACTCGGCCGCATTGTCCATGGTGCGCCCGCCACGACCAATCTGGCATTTGGCGGCGCCGACTGGAAAACCCTCTATTTCACCAGCCGCAACCACCTCGGCGCGGTCAATGTGAAAATCCCCGGCATCCCCGTCCCAGTCGGGAAGAAATAATTTGCGAATAACGAGTTCATAGCGAACGTCGCGACAAAGATACGTGCCGTTTACCGCTCCGCTCCCAGCGATGAGGTATGCTGGTATCTACGCGAATGGCTGCTGCAATGGTCTCGATCGCAGGCGGGCCGCTTCAATGACTAAGTAGTGGCCCATCAGCCTCACTCCGAATATCTCGATCGCAGCTTCGAGCTGTGTCCATTTAAGTAGGCGTTGGTCGGGGGCAATCCGAATAAGGACAACTCCGGGAGCCGGCTGCCGCGATCGGAAAACAAGCTCCCCGAAATCCTTATCCTCCGTCAGCAGCAGGCGATCTTCTTTGCTCGCCCGCTCTAACACTTCCGTATCCACGGCGCCGGTCTCAACTTCTGCCATGTACAATACATCGTGACCAGCGGCAGGCAGGCAGTTGACGAGTCCCGCATCGACGCATTCATCGGCGAGCCAGCGCATTTAGCGAAATACGAGTTCCTCGTCCGCGAGGTAATCAGCAGCAAACGCCTGTGCCGCCCGAATATCCTCTAAACTAAGCCTTGGATGATCGGCGATGATCTCAGCCGAACCCATGCCGCCGAGCTTGCGCAGTATCACCTCCACCGGGATACGCGTCCGACGGGTCACGGGCTTGCCGGCCATAATCTTCGGACTGATCTCGATCCGTTCGTGGGTCATTGGCAATGAGTTTACGCGCAGGCGGCGACGGCACGGCGGGCCATGACGCCGACGAGGTGAGCGCGGTATTCGGCTGACGCGTGGATGTCGGAGTTAAGGCCGTTATCGGGGATCGTGATGTCCTTGATCGCGTCGGGCGTGAAGGATTTTGCGAGGGCGGCTTCCATCTCGGGGACGCGGAAGACGCTGGGGCCGGCACCCGTCACAGCAACACGTACGCCACCAGGAGTGCGCGCGACAAAGACGCCGACAATCGCATAGCGTGAGGCCGGGTTGCGGAATTTCTGGTAATTCGCGGTCTGCGTTTTAGGAAAGCGCACCGAGGTCACAATTTCGGTCGGCTCGAGCGCAGTCTCGAACATGCCGGTAAAAAAGCTCTCGGCCGGGATTTCGCGCTTGGTCGTATGCACCGTAGCATTGAGCGCAACCAGTGCCGCCGGGTAATCCGCGGCCGGATCGTTGTTCGAAATCGAGCCGCCGATCGTGCCGCGATTGCGCACCGCCGGGTCGCCGATCAGACCCGCCATCGCCGCCAAGGCCGGGATGCCCTGCTTGACAACTGGCGAATTGTGAACCTCACCATGCCGGGTCATTGCACCGATCACGACCGCATCGCCGGCATCAGTAATGCCGCGCAACGACGGGATCGCCGCGAGATCGACCAGATCCGAGGGCTTCGCTAGCCGCAATTTCAGCGTCGGGATCAGGGTCATGCCGCCGGCGACGAGCTTTGCCTCTTCGTTGGCGCCGAGCAGGTTGGCGATTTCGTCCAGGCTCGTCGGCTTGTGATAGATGAATTCGTACATCGAGGCTCTCCCTAATCCGCGGCGAGCGGGTGGCGGTGCTGTTGGATGACGCGCCACAGCCGCTCCGGAGTGGCGGGCATGTCGAGATGCCTCACACCGAGCGGCTTCAGCGCGTCAACGATCGCGTTAGTCAATGCCGCCGGCGCGCCAATCGCCCCGGCCTCGCCGCAACCTTTGACGCCGAGTGGGTTGTGCGTGCAGGGCGTGACATTCGTCGACAGCGAAAACCAAGGGAAATCCTCGGCGCGCGGCATCGCGTAATCGTTGTACGAGCCGGTCAGCAGTTGCCCGGTCTCCTTATCGTAGACGCAGCCTTCGAGCAGAGCCTGGCCAATTCCCTGGGCAAGCCCGCCATGCACTTGGCCCGCGACGATCATCGGGTTGACGATGCGGCCGAAATCGTCCGACGCGGTAAAGTTGACGATCGTCAGGTGCCCGGTCTCAGGGTCGATCTCGACCTCGGCGATGTGCGCACCCGAGGGATAGGTGAAATTTTTCGGGTCGTAGAACGCGGTCTCGTCGAGACCCGGCTCCAGATCCTCGGGGTAGTTGTGCGGCACATAAGCTGTCAGCGCCACCTCGCCAAAGCTCTTGGACCGATCGGTGCCGGCCACGGTGAATTTGCCGTCGGCGAACTCGACATCGGCCTCGGCAGCTTCGAGCAGGTGAGCGGCGATCTTGCGGCCTTTGGCGATGACCTTGTCCATCGCCTTGACAATTGCCGAACCGCCCACGGCAAGCGACCGCGAGCCGTACGTCCCCATGCCATAGGGGATCTTGTTGGTGTCGCCGTGGACAATTTCGATGCTTTCGATCGGGATGCCGAGCCGGTCGGCAACGACTTGCGAGAACGTCGTCTCGTGCCCTTGGCCATGGGCGTGCGAGCCGGTCAGGATCGACACACTGCCGGTCGGATGCACCCTGACCGCGGCACTCTCGTAGAGACCGGCGCGCGCGCCTAGCGAGCCAACAACCGCCGAGGGCGCGATCCCGCAGGCCTCAATGTAGGTGGCAATGCCGATGCCGCGCAATTTGCCTGATGCCAGCGCCTCGCGTCGGCGCGCTTCGAAACCGGCGTAATCGGCGGCTTTCAGCGCCAGTTCCAGGGTCGTCTGGTAATCGCCGCTGTCATATTGCAGGGCGACCGGCGTTTGATACGGAAAGGCATCGGCCGGGATGAAATTGCGGCGACGCAATTCTGCCGGATCGATACCGATTTCGTCGGCAGCGAGATCGACGATGCGCTCCAACAGGAATGTCGCCTCCGGTCGGCCGGCGCCGCGATAGGCGTCGACCGGAACCGTGTGGGTAAACACCGCCTTGGTCTCGACATAGATCGCCGGGGTCGTGTAGGTGCCGGCGAGCAAGGTGCCGTAGAGATAGGTCGGGATGCATGGCGCGAAGGTGGAGAGGTACGCGCCCATATTGGCGATCGTCGACACCTTGAGCGCCAGGAACTTGGCGTCGGCATCGAGCGCCAGCTCGACATGAGTGATGTGGTCGCGGCCATGCGCGTCCGACATAAAGCTTTCGGAGCGCTCGGCGGTCCATTTGACCGGGCGGCGGACCTTGCCGGCGGCCCAGGTCACGATCGCCTCTTCGGCGTAATGATAGATTTTGGAGCCAAAGCCGCCGCCGACATCGGGGGCGACGACACGCAGTTTCGCCTCTGGGATGTGCAACACAAAGGCGCCCATTAAGAGGCGGATCACATGCGGATTTTGACTCGTCGTGAAGAGCGTGTATTCGCCGGTCGCCCGGTCGAATTCGCCAATAGCCGCGCGCGGCTCCATTGCATTCGGGACGAGGCGGTTGTTGGTGAGGTCGAGTTTGACGACCCGCGCCGCCTTCGCGATAGCGGCATCGACCGCGGCCAGATCGCCGAGGCTCCAATCATAGCAAAGGTTGCCCGGGACATCGGCGAAGACCTGCGGCGCACCCGGTTTCAACGCCTCGCCCGGATCGACGACAGCCGCTTCCTCGGCGAAGTCGATCCGAACTTGATCAGCCGCTTCGCGCGCCTGCTCGAGGGTTTCGGCGATGACCACAGCGACCGGATCGCCAACGTGACGGACGCGATCGGTGGCGAGCGGCGGATGCGGCGGCTCGGCCATCGGCGAGCCATCTTTCGAGTGGACCTGCCAGCCGCAAGGCAGCCCACCTACGCCGTCGGCGATCATGTCCTTGGCGGTGAAGACCGCGGCTACGCCAGGGCCCCGCGCCGCCGCCGCGGTGTCGATATTGGTAATCCGCGCGTTCGCGTACGGGCTGCGCAGGATGTATGCGTAAAGCTGATTGGGACGATTGATGTCGTCAGTGTAGGTCCCTTGTCCGGTCAGAAAGCGGTAATCCTCGCGCCGCCTGACCGGCGTTCCGACCGTCGTCATCGCCCTACTCCGCGGCCGCTCCGTGCACATTGGCCGGCGGGGTCTCGCCGCGCATCACCGCCGCTCCTTCGGCAATCGCCAACACAATGTTGTGGTAGCCGGTGCAGCGGCAGAGATTACCTTCGAGGTATTCGCGGATTTCGCGCTCGGTCGGTTTCGGGTTGTTCTTTACGAGGTCGAGCGCGCTCATGACCATGCCCGGCGTGCAAAACCCGCATTGCAGCGCGTGGTTATTGCGAAACGCTTCCTGCATCGGGTGCAGGGTGTCGCCGGTCGCCACCCCCTCGATCGTCAGCACCGAGCGACCTTCGGCCTGCAACGCCAATAAGGTGCAGGATTTGACAGCCTCGCCATCGACATGGACGACGCACGCGCCGCATTGGCTCGTGTCGCAGCCGACATGGGTGCCGGTCAGTCCCAGCTGCTCGCGCAGCAGCTGCACCAAGAGGGTGCGCCCCTCGACCGTCGCCGATACCGGCTTGCCGTTTACGGTGAGGCTCACCGTCTTTTGCATCCCAACCTCCCTCGCTTTGCGCATGATGGCCGTCCCCGTACGGCCGCAGCGGCGTGGAGTTTCGTGCGGCGCGCCCTTCGGGTCAAGGCGTTCGCAAAAGCTTAAGGGCTCTCGTTCTTGCGGGTGAAGTAATAAAGTATGCCCGCGACGACCGCCGTCAGGCCGGTAACCCATACCACCGGCGGCAAGCGGCGCGATGGGACCTCTGTCGTCGAGGATGATTGCGGCTGCGGCAGCTCCTCGGGAAGACCGGGCGGTTGTGGCGCGGTGGGTGGAACCGCTTGCGGTTCCGACATACGTGGTGCTGGCGCTGCCGCCGCCTCGCTAGCCGCCGCGCCGTTTCCTTTCGCCGGCGGCGACAGGGCCTCGACAAAACGACCAAAGAAATCGTCTGCCATTTTGCGCGAAGTGGCGTCGATCAGCCGCGAGCCGATCTGAGCCAGCTTGCCGCCGACATGCGCCTGCACCTCGTAGTGCAAGCGAGTGGCCTCGGCGCCCTCATCATCGAGCCGAACCTTGGCGCTGCCCCTGGCAAAGCCGGCGACCCCGCCAGTGCCCTCGCCCGAGATTGTGTACGCCTTTGGCGGGTCGAGGTCGGTGAGATTGACCTTGCCGCCAAAGGTGGCGCTGACTGGCCCGACTTTGGCGACGACCTTGGCGGTGAATTCGGTGTCGGTGATCTTTTCGATTTCACGACAGCCCGGGATTGCGCGTTTCAGGGTCTCGGGATCGTTCAGCGCTTGCCAAACGCGTTCGCGCGGGGCCGGAATAGTGTATTCGCCGGTCATTTCCATCGGCACATTCCTTTCTTGCGTAGCCGGAATTTGTAGTTCGGTCGAACTGATTGCAACCGTCTCGCGGGCTGGTGACCCGCGAGAGGGGCCTGATGGAATGAGGCTGATGGAATAAACTCCGACTGGCGCCGGTCGGCAGGGGGTGAGGACAAAGCCGCAGCATGGGTTGGATCGCGGAGCGGAAGCGGCGCAGCCGGTTCGAGCAAGTGGCGCTGCCATATCTCGATGCCGCTTACTCGCTCGCGCGGTGGTTGACGCGAAACGACACCGATGCGGCCGATGTCGTGCAGGAAGCCTATCTGCGGGCGTTTCGTTATTTTGACAGCTATCGCGAGGGCGACGCCAAAAGCTGGTTGCTCCGGATCGTGCGCCGCACCTGTTACAGCTGGCTCGAACGCAACCGGCCGGCAGAGCTGGTGGCCCTCGAAGCCCTCGACGATTCCAGCGACATTCGTGCGGCGGACCCGGCGCAGGGCAGCATTGGGGACGCCGAAGCATTACTGATGAGCCGGTCCGATCTGCGGCGCCTCGACCGGCTGATCGAGAAGCTCCCGGCGCCGCTGCGCGAAGTCATCGTCTTGCGCGAGTTGCAGGAACTCGACTATCGCCAGATCGCCGCGGTAACGGGGGTGCCGATCGGCACCGTGATGTCACGCCTGCACCGCGCGCGAGTGGCCTTGCGCCGAGATTGGGAAGGGAAGGATATTGGGTGATGGAGTGCGATGAGGCTCATGCGCGCCTCGACGCCTATTTCGACGGCGAGCTGAGCGAGCCCGAACGGGGCGACCTCCGCGACCACATCGCGGGGTGTGCTGAATGCCGGCCGGAAATACAGGCCCTCGAACAGCTCCGCGAGGGCATCCGCCAATCGGCTCCGGTTTATCGCGCACCGGCAGCATTGCGCTCGCAGATCCGCGCTGCTCTGCGTCGCGAGGGCGATGGCGCCCCAGCATTCGCGCGCGGGCCGGGATGGCTCGCCTTTGCCGCCTCGATCCTGATTGCCGTTGCCGTTGGGTCCGGCGGAATGTGGCTGATGTCGGGTGAGCGCCAGCAGGATACCGTTGCCGACGAGGTCATCGACAGCCATTTGCGCTCGTTGCTCGCCGATCATCTGACCGATGTCGCCTCCTCCGACAAACATACGGTCAAGCCATGGTTCGCAGGCCGCACGGAGCTGTCGCCACCCGGCGTCGATCTCGCATCGCAAGGTTTTCCGCTGATCGGGGGGCGGCTCGACCTGATCGAAGGCAAGCCCATTCCGGCGCTCGTGTACCGCGCCGGCAAGCACGTCATCAACGTGTTCGTGTTGCCGGCGCAACGCGGCGATTTTGCAGAGAGCGTGACACGCCGCGGCTACAACTTGCGCCACTGGACCAATGGCGACCTCGGCTATTGGGCGGTCTCCGACGCGTCGGCGGACGAATTTTCGAAATTCGAACACGCCTTTCGCACGGCTGCCGGCGGCTGAATAAACACAGGAAGCCTAATGCCCCAAACCCGCGCTGTTCACGATCGCATCGAAGACCGGCTGATTGTGGCGCTCGATGTGCCCACTATCGCCGAGGCGCGGGGGATGGTGGAGCGTCTCGACGGTGTGGCGTCGTTCTTCAAGCTCGGGTTGTGGCTGACATTCGCCCGCGGCTTTGACCGGCTGCTAGACGAGCTTGTCGAGAGCGGCAAGAAAATCTTTCTCGACGCCAAGATGTTCGACATCGGCGAGACCGTCAGGCAAGGGGTCGCCCGCGCCGCCGAGCGCGGCGTCGACTTTGTCACTGTCCATGGTGACAACGACATCATTCAGGCTGCGGCCGAGGGTAAGGTGGGCAGCAAGCTCAAAATCCTCGTCGTGCCGGTATTGACCAGCCTCGATGCGGCCGGCCTGCGCGAGCTCGGTTACGACGGCGGCCTGGCCGAGCTGATCGTCGCGCGTGCTCAAGCTGCCTGGAGCGCCGGCTGCGACGGGATCATCGCCGCGCCCCGGGACAATCCCAATCGGATCCGCCATAGGACGGGGAACGAGGGATTACTCGTCGTGACACCTGGCGTTCGTTTGCCGGGAAGCGCGCTCGACGATCACAAGCGCTCGGGAACACCGGCGCAGGCGATTGCCGATGGCGCCGATTATCTCGTCGTCGGCCGCCCGATCGTCAAAAGCCTGGATCCCGCGAGGGCCGCCGCCGAAATCATCGCCGATATGCGCCGCGCCATTTGAAGCAGGCTATTTTTGGATCCACCGGGCGCGAAGATCGGCGCGGTGGCGGAGCAGCCAGTAGAGCGCGATCACGGTGTGGCCATTCTCGATTGCACCCGCATCGAGCAGTGCTTCGATCTCGGTCATTGTCTTGACCACAGTGCGGATGTCTTCGCCTTCATCTGGCGAGCCATGTACCCCGCCGGCGGCGCTCGAATCGACACGGGCACAGAACAAATGGACGCTTTCGTCCGAAGCGCCGCACGAAGGCAAGTAACGCTGGATCGGGATCAGTTCGCCATTAAGCGCCAGGCTGGTTTCTTCGCGCGTCTCACGAAGGGCGACCATCTCCGGCGTTTCGTCGGTGTCGACCAAGCCAGCAACCACCTCGAGCTGTCGGGGCGAACTCTCGGCGAATAGCGCGGCCAACCGGAACTGCTCGATCAACACGACGGCGTCGCGATCAGGGTCATAAAGCGCGACCGCGACTGCCGCGCCGCGCCGCAAGACGTCATAGCTATGCTCGTCGCTCCACGCGCCGGAAAACAGGCGATGACGGAAACGGATCGTGTCGATCCGCAGGAAACGTTGGAAAGGCGTCATCGCCTCGATGATTTCGACATCGGGGTGCGCGACTGTGATCGGCGTTACCGGCCCCGTCACGCCAGGGCGCCCGTCGCCGCGCTGGCTGACTGCGAGGTCAGCGTTGATGGGTTGCGCGGCAGCATGATTGTAAATTCGGTGAATTCGCCCGCGCGGCTGTCGACAGTTATAGTGCCGCCGTGTTCCTGGACGATGATGTCGTAGCTAATCGACAGACCGAGACCGGTGCCTTCGCCGGTCGGCTTGGTTGTGAAAAATGGGGTAAAAGCGTGGTCTCGGACCTCGGGCGGCATGCCGATACCGTTGTCGTGGATCCGAATCTCGACTTCGTTGCCGCCATCCCGCGTCGAAACCATTACAGTCGGCGTAAAGCCTGCCTCGCCGCCCTCGCGGCGGCGCTTGTCGACAGCGTAGAAGGCGTTTCCGAACAGGTTCAAAAATACTCGGGTGAGATCCTGCGGGACGATCTCGATCGGTTCGAGATGGGGCTCAAGCTCCCGCTGCAAGGTGACGTTAAAGCCCTGGCTGCGGGCCCGAGCGCCGTGGAATGCCAAGTTCAGGGCTTCCTCGATCAAGGCATTGAGATCGCTCATCCGGCGCTCTCCGCTTCCGCCGCGCGAATGCAAGAGCATGCTGGTCACGATGCCGTCGGCGCGGCGACCGTGTTCGACGATTTTTTCCAGATTCGCGTCCAACGTATCCACCAACTCGCTTAGGTCACTGTTCTCCTGGGGCTCAGGTGCGGCCGAGGTCGGGGCCACTGTCTCTTTCAGCTCGTCGAGCAGCTCGCGCGACAATTCGGCGAAGTTGTTGACGAAATTCAGCGGATTCTTGATCTCATGAGCGATACCCGCGGTTAGCTGACCCAAAGAGGCCATCTTTTCGGACTGGATCAAACTTGCCTGCGCCGTCTTCAGCTGTTCGTGAGCGGCTCGTAAATCAGCTTCGCGGCGGCGTTGTTCTTCGAACAGTTTGGCGTTCCGTACGGCGAGCGCCGATTGGATTGCAAACGCCTCGACCAGCCGAACCGTCTCATCCGAAAAATGGCCCGACTCGCGCCGGAAGACGATCAGCCCACCAAGGATAGCCTGCTCGTGCAGCAATGGAGCCGCCAGCACCGAGCGGTATCCGAGCTGATCCAGCTGTTCGATAAGGCCTGAAACACCGGGATTGCCCGGTTCTCGGAGATCGGGGATCTGAATTGGCGCGGTGCTGATTGCCGCGCGCCCGACCGCCCCTTCACCAAACCGTATCGGCCGGGCCTTGAGGCGCTCTGCAAGCTCCAACTCCGCACCGTGGCTCATGCGAAAGTGAAATTCGCTCGACGCCTCGTCATATTCGTAGACTACCCCAGCGGCTGCCCCCGAAAATTCGACCGCGCGCGCGACGACGAGGCTCAGAACCGCCTGTAGATCGAGTGTCGAGCCGACCGCGCGACCGACCGCGCGCAGCGCTTCGAACTGAGCCAAGGTCCGCCGCAACTCTTCGAGGGTGTCACGGAACGCAGCGAGCGTGCGCGCCATGGCGCCGATTTCATCAGGCCCGGCGGGAGGAATCGAAATGGCGAGATCGCCGGCATTAAGGCCGTTCATGGCAACGACCAATTGGCGCAACGGCACAGCAATCGAACGCAAGACCAGGAGGGTCAAGAACGCGCCGACGACGACCGCAGCCCCGAGGACAATGCGAGAAACATCCGTCGCCGATCTTGCTTCCGTAACCGCTTCTTCGCGCGCCGCTGCGGCTTCATGCGTCAGTTGTGCGACGATCGCGGCCAGGAGTTCGTCGGCGGCGACGCTATGCCGGCTGGCTTGTGCCAAAAACGAGTTGCCGACAACCCGGCGCTCATTGGTGTATTCATCGACAGCCTTGCGGGCGACCTCCTCATACTGAGCCAACTCGGCGCGGATCGCCGCCACCGCTTCCGGCCGGCGCCGGGCCAAGGCATCGAGATGGTGTTCCATTTTCTGCCGGGCCGCGGCAGCATTTCGCTCCGACAGGGTCAGCATGCTGACTGCAAGATCGGTCAGCCAATAGCGCATTTCGCCAAAGGCGATTTGTGCACCATTGGCTTCTTCAATCTCGCCGAGGAGATCGGCGGTCTTAACCATGCCCGCCGCGACCTCGTTCAGCTTTTGGTTAAGGTAGAAATTGCTGACCAAAAGAAAAAACAGCAGGGCTCCGGACAGGATGATGAGCCGGGTGCGTATCGACAGCTTCGCCATTACGCCGGGCTCTTCATCGCCGAGGTCAGCGGAGCAGGGTTATGCTGATAACCCCACCGAGGTCACCGAGCTTTCGCCCTTCCTTTGGGTACCCCGTGATGTCAAGTTCGCCCTTTGGGGGCCCGTGGCAGGCGAGGCAGGATTTCGTGTAGTATTCGGGAACGGCGACGCGGTAGGCGGGGCGGCCATTAATCGCGACATCGGCCGCAAAAGGCTGACCCTTCGGCCAGTCCGGACGCAGCAACTTGCTCTCGATCACCTCCTTTTCCCAGGCATCAGGTCGCGCCTTGCGGTTGCGGACAAGGTCCGGTGGTGCAGTAACTTTGATCACGGCTTCGTTCTCGGCCAGGCCGTTGAAAGTTTCGCTGACAAGCCGCCCAAAAACCGCTGGGATGAAGCCTTTGAAACCCGTTCCCTTCTCGTTGATGGTCGCCTGGTTCTCATCCATGACCTGTACAATCGCGTTCATCATCGCGTTCATTAGGCGGCCTTCGCGTGACTCCTTGTCAAATGCGGTGGGATCAACGCCCGCATGTTTACGATAAAGAGCAATCGCGTCGTCTTTTACTTTCGTCCCCGTCAGTTGCTTGTCGCCTCGGGTCGGATCGTTAATCAAATCCTCGTTGTTCGAGACTACCGTGCGGGCGTCACGCAGCATTTCCGCCAAGCTGGCGGCAATCGCTTCATTATCACCGCTCGCCGCCTTACCGGTTACTGGGTCGTCGGCGACAGCACAGCGTTGCGGGCACCAGGCCAGCGTCAAACCGAGCATCACAGCGGCAATTACTTGAGGCCGGATCGATTTTCTTGCTGTTAAGCGCATCTCGAACTCTGTCATGACCAGACCGCGACTGTGCCTCCAAGCTGTGAGCGAAGCAATTGTGTCACGACTTGTCGAGCGCACTGCCACTATCAGCCGGCCGATGCGGTGGCACGAGTTTCGTGAGCTGCTGCTTTAGGCGTTCGAAATCGACCGGCTTGGGAAGAAAAGCCGCGGCTCCCAGCTTTTCCGCAGTGCGGACCCGCTCGTCGTCCCCGTATGCCGTGACCATGACGACGGGTAGCTCGGGGCGGCGCTGTTTGATTTCGCGCAGCAACGTCAATCCATCCATGCCCGGCATGTTTATGTCAGACAAGATCACGATCAACTCGGGACCGAGTTCGGCGACGCGGAGGAGGCCTTCCTCGCCCGAAGCGGCAAAATGCAATTGGTAGCGGCCTTCGCGTACTTCACGGCGAAAGCGCTGCCGAAACAGCTCAGCTACATCAGCTTCGTCGTCGACAATCAGAATGCTCAACGCCATGAGATCAAACCTTTGGTGACCCGGTTCAAACGGTCAGACAATACGCGCGTCAAGAATAGCGTCTGGTAAACCGGTCTCGATCTCGACCACCCATAAATCGGGGTCGCGCCGCCGTTGCCGTGCGATGTAATCATCGGCCTCGTTCTCGGCGACAGCCGCCGGACCGGTGGCGCGCATCCATATAAGCTCGCCCTCAGGGCCACGCACTTGAGCCAGCACCGAACAGCCCTCGTCGCGAGTATTGAACTTCAACAGAACCGCGCCGGAATCGCCATCACCGCGGGCCACGACCGCCACTCCGATCGCGGCGAGGTCACAGCGCCGGATCAGTGCCTTGACCCACAAACCCGTCTTTAGTCGAGGTTCCATCGTCAAGTGTCGGGTGCCGCGCGCTTCAGCCGCGGCCGGGCGCCAATGGCAGACGGACGTGAACCTGCAGCCCGTGCGGCGTTCGGTTATCGGCGACGACCGTTCCACCCATAGCCTCGACATTTCGCCGCGTGATCCATAATCCGATGCCAAAATAGCTACCCGGTGTTTCCACGGCAGCGTCGTCGCGGCGCTCGGAATAGTAACGGTCGAAGATCCGTTCGAGCTGGCCATCAGGAACGCCGGGGCCGCGATCAGAGACAATCAAATCGGCGAAATGTCCATCGTGCGACAGATGGACCACGACCTCGCCCCCCGCCGGCGAGAACGAAACCGCATTGTCGATCAAATTGTCGAATATAGTCTCGATCATGGCTTCGCTGCCGAGGACATGGACGCCCGGCAAGAGATCGCTGCCGATCATCAAATCGCGGCTTGCCAGCACGATCATGACATCGCGATCGTTGGAAACTGCCGACCGGGTCTGGACCAGCCGGCCGACGATGCGACCGAGATCGACGGGAGCCAGAGGCTCGTCGATCAAATCCGCGGTGGCCTCATCGAGTTCGCGGGCTGAGGCGACAAGCCCATCGAGGCGGTCAAGGGCATGTTCCACAACCCCGACAGCCCGCTGTGCGCGTTGGTTGTCCTCGGGGAGGCTGCGGCGCAACGGCTCCAGCGACTGACGGATCACCGCGATCGGTGTTTTAAAGGCGTGGGCGTTATCCTCCGCCGCTTGGCGGATTTCGGCAGCTGAGCGATGGATCGCCTCGACCATACGGTCGAACTCGGCCGCGACCTCGCCGAGTTCGGGCAGGTCCGCCCGTGCACCGAACGTCCCGGCATCGGGGCCCTGTTCGCGAATCCGCCGGGCGCGCCGGGCAAACCGCCGCAGCCCGCTGCGCAGGCTCAGCAATGTCGAAAACGTGATCACTGCCATCGCGAGGTATATGACCGCCGCGACCCGGATTGCTGGTGTCGCCCAATAGGGCTGGCCGAGATGCGCCGATGGAAAGGCATCCTGGGAGAACGAAGAGACCACCGCCCAACAACCCGCGGCGGTGGCAAGGGGGGTTACCGCAGTCACGATCTCGGCGCCGCCGGTAGGCCGGTGATAGATCAGCGAAAATGGCATTTCGCCACGGCAATTCTGGGCGAGACGGTCGAGTACCCCCTGTTGCGCCAGCGTATTTCGCTCAGCTTGGAGGTTGGCCGGCGTCACGGTGGGCCACGACGCGACATAGTAGAAGCCATCGCTGCCAGCGCCCGCGGGCGCCAGCAGCAGTTTGATCGTCGTGACCTCGCCAGCAAAGCGCGAAAGACTGGCGCCGAGTTCCGGCAATTTTTCGATGGTTGCGTCCTGCAGCATCGGCAGCAGGGATTGACTGATCACCCGCCCTTCGTCGCGCACGCTGCGCAGCAACAATTCCTGGCCTTCCTGGTAGGCCTTGCCGAATTGCATGTAGAGAAATACCGGCACCAGGAGAAAAATAATCGCGACCAGGACTGTCTTGCCCGTCAGCGACCACGCCCAACGCAGCCCCCGCGGCCACTCAATGCTGCGCCGTCCAACGATAGCCAAAGCCGGCGTAGTTTTGGATGTGGTCGAAACTTGAGTCGACGTCGCGGAATTTCCGGCGGATGCGCTTGATAAAGGTACGGACATTGGCGCGGTACCCCTCTGCTCCGTGTCCGGCGACGAAATCCTTGCCGTGGACCAGATCATAAATATCGCGGTAGCCGACGTCTTGCCCTGCTTTTTCCGCGAGGAGCACGAGGATCTTGAATTCCGTCAATGTCAGATCGAGCACTTTACCTTCCCATGTCGCCCGGCTGGTATCGAAACGCAGCTCAAGACGGCCCAGGGTCATTTTGTCCGACCGTACCGGCTCGGGGTCGCTGACGGGCCGCATCCCCTCGGTGATCAACTGTAGGCGCTTGACCAAGATCGGCAGGCGGCGCGACTTATCGATAAAATCGACGGCGCCACCGGCCAGTCCCGCCTCTTCATAGATATCATCGGAGAGCACCGTCAGAAAGATCACCGGCGTCGCGATCCCGCGGGCGCGCATGCGGCGCAAAACTTCGATGCCGGTCAATTCCGGCATGCGCCAATCGAGCAGCATCACATCGGCGCCCCCGCCCTCCTCGAGATACGCAAGCGCGTCTTTGCCGTTGTCAAAGCTTGTGACCTGGTAACCTTCATCAATCAGGTTGAGGCCAAGCAACTCGCGAAACAGGCCGTCGTCATCGACAAGAAGCAGATGCGGCATTGTTCGACTGAGGGCTAGGTGCGATGGGCGGCGACGAGAGAGCGAAGGCAGTCCTCTCTTCCGCCCTGATCATCTTTAAAGGCATAGTGCAGTGCTCGCATTTTCCCGCTGCGTAGATCGAGATAAAAGAACAGGTCCAGCTCGCAGGTGGGACTGCGATAACGCCACACGGTTGCCGGCGGAGCCTCGGCCTTTTCGCTCGCATCCCCTAACAGCCGTGTCGCTCCCGGCTGGTCGAGTCCGATCAGCTGACTGGGGCTGGGCGGGTGAGGTGGTGGCGGTGCCGTAGCGAATGCCATCGCCTGGGTGTCGGACTGAGCCAGGCTCGGGACGTTTTCTGGCGGCGGCGACGGCTTATGAGCAGGACGCGGAAACACCCGCCGCCGTGGCGGCGGGGCAAGGGGAGGCGGCGGTGGCGGCTCGATTGCTACCGTTTGCGGTGGCGGCGCTGGCGGCTTCTCGGCGCAGGAAGCGAGCACGCCGAACCCGAGACTCATCAGTGCCGGATAGACCAGAGAACGCCGCTGCGCAGGCCAATTCAACGCCGCCAAAACTCGGCTCACCCCTGGTCCTTTGTGATGAGAACTGAATATAGCACAAGTTAGCGCCGCGCCAGACGCTCAACGACGCCGATGTCGCCGTCTCGATAAATGGCAACCAATTCGCGATCATTGAGTAAGACATAGGTGTGATCGCCCTGATCGCAGCGCAGCGTGGCGACGGGATAAGTCGGCGCCACCAGCAAACTCGACAAATTCTGGCTGAGGTTGGGTTGCCGCGGCAACATTCGGGTCAATGCTTCGCGGTTCCGCTGGGAATAACTAAAGCTGAAGGCGCCGTTGCAGGTGCGACTGTCGAGCGGTGTCGCCTGGCCGTTGGGTTGTTTCTCGACCACCGTATCCTGGCGAATTGCGATCGTATCATTCTCGGCATTAGCCCAAGTGCCGATAAACGGGTTGTTAGGCGGCTGCGCCTGCGGCACGGCGCAAGCGAACAGCGTGAACGGAACCAGGATAAGGACGCTCCGCGTCAACAACCCTCGATCTCGGCAGCTGGTCACATCTTGCCTCTATGCCGACCCACGCGCGCCATCCCTTTCACAGCCATCGTATCGCTGAACGACACAGTCGGACCAGCAAGAGCGCGCAGCGTGAGCGTATCAAATGCCCGGAATTTGATCGGGCTGACTCGCTGCCGCGTATCGAATGGGTGCAGCTTGACGAATCACCGGGCCAGGGCCAGGCTGAGGACGTGAAGCCTCTTTGGAGGAAATGCAATGAAGTTGTTGTGGTTTCACCTGATGCCATACACGGAATTACCCGGCGACTTCCGCGAGAAAAATCCGTCGGTGTGGGTCGACATTCACTCCTCGCTGTTCGACCCGCGGCGCGCACATCACATGTACAACGACTTTATGGACGAACTCGAATTCGCTGCCGAATGCGGCTTTGACGCGGTCTGCGTCAACGAGCACCACTCGAACGGCTATGGGCTGATGCCCTCGCCCAATCTGATCGCCTCGTCGCTTGCCCGGCGCACATCGGGGGCAGCGCTTTGCGTGCTCGGAAATTCACTCGCGCTCTATAACCCGCCAACCCGGGTGGCCGAAGAATTCGCGATGATCGACGTGATCTCGGGGGGCCGGCTGATCGCCGGCTTCCCGGTCGGCTCGCCAATGGATACTTGCTTTGCCTATGGCCAGAACCCGAGCCAGCTGCGCGAGCGCTACTATGAGGCGCACGATTTGGTGCTGCGCGCCTGGACCGAGCAGGACACCTTTGCGTTCAACGGCCGCTTCAACCAGCAGCGCTATGTCAACATCTGGCCGCGACCGGTGCAAAAGCCGCATCCACCGATCTGGATCCCGGGTGGCGGCTCGGTCGAGACCTGGCAGTGGTGCGCGCAGATAGACTACGTCTACTGCTATCTGTCGTATTATGGTTACAAGGCCGGCCGGTCGACTATGGACGGCTTTTGGGAGGAGATGGCGCGGCTCGGTAAGGACCGAAATCCGTACCAAGCCGGTTTCCTACAGTTTGTCGGCGTCGCCGAAACACGAGAAGAAGCCTACCGCCTCTATCGCGAGCCGGCGGAAAATTTCTATGGCCGCTGCCTGCACATCGATCCGCGCTTCGCCGGGCCGCCGGGCTACACGACCGAGGCGACCCAGCGCCGCGGCATCCTCGGGCAGGTGCAACAGGCTGCTGCGCAGACCCAGCGATACGAGACGAAGTTCCAGATGCTCGCACGCGAGATGGATGCGATTGTCGGGAAAGGTTACGTGATCATCGGCTCGCCCGACGAGGTCGCTGCCCAACTTAAGGAAGTGGCGACAAATCTCAACGTCGGCCATTTGATGTTGTTGTTGCAGTTTGGTAATATGGGGAAAGACCTTGCCAAGTATAACACGCAGTTTTTCGCCGACAAAGTCATGCCGCAGCTTGGTGACGTCTTCTCCGAATGGGAGGACCGCTGGTGGCCGCGGCCAATGGCCGAGGGTGCCCGCGCCCCGCTAGCACGGTTTCATCCGGCGACCATCGCTGCCGAATAGCCCGTTTCACCGGGTGTCGGCCGCTGAGCCGCGTCAGGGCGTAGAGGCCGCGCGGCCGCGGCGTCGATGGAGCGACAAAGGTTGAGGGAGCGGGACAATGCCGTCGATGTTCAATGCGCGCGACGCCGCAAATTACGAGCGGCTGATGGGCCGCTAGAGTCGACGTTTGGCTCCGGTTTTTATCGAGCACGCCGGTATCGCCGATGGCGAGAACATTCTAGAGGTCGGCTGCGGCACCGGCAGCCTGACCTTTGCGCTGCCCGAGGCGGCAAACATCGCCAGCCTGATGGCGATCGATCATTCCGAGATCTATCTCGCCGCGGCCCAGGCGAAAAACCGCGACCCGCGCATTCACATCGAGCACGGCGATGGCAGCGAGTTGCGCTTTGCCGATGCGAGCTTCGATCGCGCGGTGTCGATGCTGGTCTTGCCCTCGGTGCTGCCGCGACCTGAGCAGGCAGTGCGCGAGATGAGGCGGGTCACGCGACCGGGCGGGGTAGTCTGTGCGGCATTCTGGGATTCGCCCGGAGGAGCTGTCGCCAGCCGCATGTTTTGGGATACCGCCGCGGCACTCGACGAAGCCGCTGCGGTGGCCCGCGACCGCACAATGGGCCGGCCGATTTATGCGCCTGGCGCTTTGCCGCGGATTTGGGCCGAGGCGGGTCTAACCGAGATCGACCTGCGCTCGCTGACGATCCGCATGGATTTCGTAAACTTCGATGATTACTGGAGTCCCTACGCCACGGGCGAAGGAATGCTCGGCGATTACGTTGCGAGCCTTGACCCCGCTCGGCGCGGCCGGCTCCAGCAGCATTTGCGTTCGGCTTATCTGTGCGGCCGCCCCGATGGCGAGCGGTCGTTTGTCGCTGTGGCGCTGTCGTGCCGCGGCGTCGTACCAAACCGCTAGCCGCGGGACGGCGTTATCTCGCTCCGGGTGCTCCCGGGCCGCGGGATTATTGGCGTCGATAGCGGTCGGCGACAATTCGCAGATGATCGCTGAAATGCGGGCGCATGCGCTCGGTCCACGGCGTATTGGCGGCGGTCCTCCATGCCGGCGAAGCCTGCACCTCCGGCGTAGCGAGATGGTAGAGCGCGACATAGCGTTGCACCGCACCGGCGCCATGATAACGGCGAGCGCATAGAGTCCCGGGAACCGCGGACAATGCCGGAATATGCTCGCCGCCAGCAAAATGCCCCTTGCCATCGCCCGCTCCTTCCGGTGTGCGAGAAGTATTGGTAAGGCTGCTGCTCGAATCCAGAAGGCGTGACGCGAAAACGGCGCGATGCTGCACGAGTGTCGCAACAAATCAACGTAATTAACTACGAAACTGAGTAGAAGCTGTTCGATAATTGTGATAGCGCTGGCGCTCCGGAAATACAAATTCTTCGAGACCGACCCCATTAAATCAAGGAACGTCGCGTGAGGAGTAGTGCCGCTTTTGCTGTTGTGCTTCTCATGACAGCATTGTTTGCGGCGCGGGGCGGCGCGCAAACTGGCCAGCCGGTCAAGAACCCGCGCCTGGACCTTTTTCTAAAGGTCATGCGCGGACCTTCGACTGGTGATAGCCCCGCTCCGACAAACCAAATCTCGCAGACCCGGTTGGAACAAATGCTGCGCATCTTCCCGGCAGCGCAGATCGGTCACGGCACCGGGCAAGCTCTGTCGCAGAGTTCACCCGGAGGCGCTCCCGCCGCGCAGGACCCCTCGATCTACGGGTTTTGTTACGAGGCGTGCCGAACCGAGCGCGCCGTCGGCAGCTGCGGCACAACGGCATCGGGCGAGAACGGCCCGCCACAGAAGCTTTGCGATCCGATTGAGGATACGGTGACGTTGCGGGCGATCATCGGGCCTTCCGCCGTTACCAGCACAACCCCTAACACCAGCCCGTTTGTTGATGACAATACTGGCCCCGACGGCGTGCAGCCGGCGGGTTACACCTTTCTCGGGCAGTTCATCGATCATGACGTGACCCGGACGACAACCGCCCTTGCGGCCCTGGGTGCGCTCGATCGATCGGCGCAAAGCGATGCTTCGGTGCAGACAACTCTCGCCGCCGCCGGGATCACCCCCGGGCTGCTGCACCAGGCGGTTGCGGACGCCGCGACGCCCGGCTCGGCGCTGAGCGCCAACAGTGGCAAGCTCGATCTCGACGCGGTTTATGGCGTGCCCGATTTCGCGACGCTGACCGGGATCAGCGCACCGTGGTTTGAGCAACTGAACGGCAGCTACACTGGTCGTTTTGCTCTGCGCGAGATCTCGGCCCCAAGCTCGGGCGGTACTGGGAGCACTATCGACGGCTTTGATTACCAACGCACCGCGGCCGGGGCTGCGGAGGTCCCCGACCCGCGCAACAGCGAGCACAAGATAATCTCGCAGTTGCAGAATCTGTTCGAGCTGGCGCACAACGACTGTGTTGACCGCGCGCTCGACGGGATCACGACGCCGAGCCAGCAACAGATCGGCGCCGCCTTTGATGCCTGCCACCATAGGGTGGTGTGGACCTATGAGACGATTGTGGCGACCGATTTCCTGCCGCGCATCTCGGCCGAAGCGAGTTTAAACCGCGTTGCACCGGGTGCGTTGCACGCCTATTCCAGCGGAACGACCGCGACATCAGTGTTGCCGGCGCTCTCCGGAGTGCACAATTTTCTCTACAGCTGCACCCCCGGCCATGACATGCAAATTCCTCATGAGTTCGCGGTCGCGGCGTTTCGTCTCGGCCATTCGCTCGTGCGCGACGACTACGTGCTGCGTACGGGCGAAGAGCGTCCGATATTCGCCGCGCCTGGGCAGCCCGAGACGGAAGGTCTCGTCGGCGACAATCCATTGCAGCCCGGTGATGTCATCGACTGGAGTTATTTCTTCGACCTTGGTGGCGAGACCGCGCAAGCAGTTCGCCCGCTCGATACGCTGATATCCGACAAGTTGTTCTCGTTGCCGCTGGCAGCACTGCCTCCCGGCCCCGATGTCAACGGCAAGGACACTTCGACAGAACTAAACCTGCCGCGCCGCAATCTGCTGCGTGCGTCGGAGCCGACTTCGGTGCTGACCGGTGCGGTAGGCCTCGCAACCGGCGAAGAGACCGAGCGATACGCGCAGCGACGCATTCACGACCTCCATAACTCGACATCCGAGGTCAAATCCTTATTGGCAGCGCGTTTGGCGAGCGCCGGTTTCAAGCCCGACGCCTTCGGCGGGCGCACACCGCTGTGGCTTTTCATCCTGGCCGAGGCCGAAGCCACCCAGAAGAGCCAGCGCCTCGGCGAACTCGGGAGCCATATCGTCGACGAATTTCTGCTCGGCTCGCTTCGCTGCGACCGCGGCTCGGTGCTTTACGCTAAGTCGGCCGACCTAAAGGGCTGGGGGCCGAGCGAAGCCGTCGCGCAAAACCGGCGCTATTCAATGCCGGACCTGATCGGTCATCTGCAGGCGAGCGCGAAATTCGGTGGCCAGCCGATCCGCCTCTACACCCGCTAATCGACGCGCTTTATTCAGCGGGCACCGGGAGTGGCAGACCTTCTCGCCCGGAGCGGCCGATCAGCAGGACCAGCAATGCCGCACCCAGGCACATCAGGCCGGCAGCCATAAAGGCTTCGAGATAGCTCCCGAGCGCCGTCCGCAACGCACCGGCGGCGAATGCTGCCATCGCCGCGCCCATCTGATGCGCCGCGGCAATCCAACCAAACATGACCGGCCCGCGGGCGGCGCCAAAGATTTGCGCCGTCAACCGCACTGTGGGCGGGATCGTCGCGATCCAATCAAGACCGTAAAACATCGCGAACAACGGCAAACCGTAAAATGACAATCCAAAGGCGAAAGGCAGATACACCAGCGACAACCCGCGCAGCCCGTAATACCAGGCGAGGAGTCCGCGATTGCTCCAGCGGTCGCTCAACCAGCCCGACAAGGTCGTTCCGATCAGGTCGAAGACGCCCATGGCGGCGAGCAGGGTCGCCCCCTGCACCTCGGGAATTCCGTGATCGACACAGGCCGGGATCAGGTGCGTGCCGATTAGCCCGTTGGTCGAGGCGCCACAAATGAAAAAGCTGCCGGCGAGCAGCCAGAAATCGCGCGAACGCAACCCATCCCGGAGCGCGAAGAGCGCCGTTGCGACCGGATTACCACGACTGGATGCGCTAGGCGCCGCATCGGATTGGGCGCCATAGGGTGCCAGCCCGATATCGCTCGGGCGATCGCGCATCAAAAACGCGACGAGCGGGATCAGCGCTGCCGCGACCGCGGCCACGGTAAAGGATGCGACGCGCCAGCCATGGTGCACGGCGAGACTCGCGAGTACAGGCAGAAAAATTAGCTGACCCGTGGCTGTGCTCGCGGTCAGCACTCCCATTACCAGACCTCGCCGCACCGCAAACCAACGTGCCGCAACCGTCGCACCGAGCACCAACCCGGTCGACCCGCTGCCGATCCCGACGACCACACCCCACAACAGCACCATTTGCCAAGGCTGGGTCATCAGTGGGGTCAGCGCGACGCCGATCGCGATCAGCGCCAGTGCCGTCAACATCGTGCGGCGCAGTCCAAAACGCTCCATCACCGCTGCGGCGAACGGACCGATCAGCCCGTAAAGGAAGATGTTGATCCCGATCGCCAACGAGATCGTTCCGCGCGACCAGCCAAATTCGCCTTCGAGCGGGACGATCAGCACCCCGGGCGTCGCGCGCATGCCCGCCGCGCCGAGTAAAGTCAAAAAGGTGATCGCGGCGACCACCCAGGCGTAATGCAGCTTCGCCGGTCTTGCCACCGCGATATACTCCCGCTATCAAAGGCGGGAGGAATGTGAGAGACAGGTCTGTCTCTTGTCAACACAATTGGTGCAGGGCAGGAATGCCGAATGATTGGGGCCGACGATAAAAAGCCGGTGCGCGAGCGCATCCTGGAAATCGCCGCCGAGATGTTTTATCGCGACGGCATTCGCGCAGTCGGTATTGACGCGATCATCGCTCGCTCCGGCGTCGCCAAGATGAGCCTTTATCGCAACTTTCCCTCGAAAGACGCGCTGGTCACCGCCTGGCTCGAAGACCGCAACCAAGCCTTCTGGCAGCGCTGGGATCGGGCCGAGGCGAGCTGTTCCGGCGATCCGCGGGCGCAACTAGCCGCGATCCTGGACATGGTCGCCGCCAGGGTTACCCACCCGCGCTGGCGGGGCTGCCCGTTCCTGAACACCGCCACCGAATTTCCTGAGGCGGATCACCCGGCGCGCGCCGTGATCCTGTTGAACAAACGGGCTGTTTATGAGCGGTTGCGCGAACTTACCGAGGCTGCCGGGGCTCACGATCCCGACCTCCTTGCCCAAGAGCTACAGCTGCTGATCGACGGCGCCTATGCCATTGGCCAAAGTCTCGGTCCCAAGGGCCCGGCAAGAACCGTCGCCAGTGCCGGCCGGGCGCTGATTGCGGTGCAGATCGCGTCGTAAGTGGTTTCGCGTGGCGCGCTGTCGCGTCTATTCTGCAACGACGACAACGGAGAGCGCCGATGCCGAGGATTCGCCCGGAAGAAGGGCTGTCGCCGACAGGCTGCCAAACGGCTGACTCGAACTTGTTCGGCGGCTGTGGTCACGGGATCAATCTGTTGCAACCCGAGCGCTGCGCCCGTGCGGCGTTTAATTTCTGGCGTGAGGTCGCGGCAACCAGCGCCTAATTCATAGACGCGTGCAGCCAGGACCACCGAAACCATGTATTAACGGCTGACGCGAGCACACGGAGCAAACGCGATGGCGCGCCTGCCGTATCTCGATAAATCTGATTTGTTGCCCGAACACCAGGATCTGCTGGCCCGCAACATCAATCTTTACCGCTTGCTAGCGCATAGTCCGCGTGCCGCGCGCAGCCTGAATACTTTGGCGCGCTACATTCGCGACGGCAGCCGGCTCGACCCACGGTTAAGGGAGTTGGCCATTCTGCAGGTCGGTTATATGACCCGATCGGCGTATGAATACTCGCATCACATCCGGATCAGCCGCGACTTCGAAGTATCCGACGACGATATTCGCGCCATCGCCGATGAAGCCGCCGGCCGGCCAAGTTCGCTCGATCCGCTGGCGCGCGCAGTACTGCGTGCTGCGCGCGAGCTTACCGGCGATCTCCGGGTGTCGGATGAAACGTTCGCGACGTTACGTCAAGGCCTTGATGACGAGCGGCTGACCGACCTGTTCATCACGATCGCCTATTACAACGGTCTCGTGCGCCTTATGGCTGCGCTGCAAATCGACGTCGAGGACGAATATCTCGCCTACCTCGGCGAATTTCCGTTACCACCGGCTTAGGGGACCCTCACTCGCGCGCTGTCACCGGCTCGCCAGGGCCCGGGCGAGTTGGCTGACCGCTTCCTGATGCTTTTCGTTGCGGATTTCGGCGAAGTTGCGCGCAATCTCGAGCAGCATCCGCTGGTGAGGCGTAATCTGCCGTGGACCTTCCTGACCGATGCCTTCGTAAAAGTATGTGATCGGAGCGCTCAGCGCGCGGGCGATCTCGAACAGCCTTCCGGCCGAAACGCGATTTATGCCGCGCTCATATTTATGCGCTTGTTGATAGGTCACACCGATCATCTCGGCCAACTGTTGCTGGGTCAAGCCCAGCATAATACGCCGCTCGCGAATGCGCGCACCGACATGGTCGTCAATGGCGGCGGTTGAGCGTCCTCTCTTTGGCTTTGCCATGCCTTCACCCGTATCAATCTGCTCATACGCTGATCTTGGCCTGTGCCACTTATATCAACACGATGGCCAACGTTTCATTCCAGCGGCACGGCCCAGCGGACAAGTTTCTCTGGTCGGGCGAACCGCAGTCTTTTCGGCCATCAACGAACGCGGCAGTCAGGCCTTCACATAATCTCCAAATGGTGTTTGCCCAGGCGGCCGACAAGGGCGTCCCCGACGCAGCGCACAAACGGAACCCCCGCCGCGTTATTCGGTCGCGATGAGGTAAAAGTTAAAAGCGACAGATGAGGAGCCGATCGGGGTGACTGCGACAGTGGGGGATGGCGGCGCGACAAAGTCAGAGCTCAGGCGCGGACTGCTACTCGCAGTGTTGCTGGCAGCGCTCGCGGGCATCGTGGATGCCATCGGTTTTATCCGTCTCGGGCACCTGTTTGTCTCGTTCATGAGCGGCAACAGCACGCAGTTCGCGGTCACAGCTGGCCGCGGCCACTTCGCGGAAGCGCTTCCGATCCTGGTTCTGATTGTCTTGTTTGTTGCCGGAGCGGCCTGCGGTCAGCTGCTGGCTCACCTCACCGGACGTTGGCACCTGACCGCGGTCCTCGCCGCGGTAATGGCGCTGCTAACGGTCGCGGCGGTGTTCGATACGGCGCCGATGCCGATGGTGTTCGCGATGGGCATATTGAATTCGGCGATGCACCGCGCCGGTAATGTTAGAGTGAGCTTGACGTTTATCACCGGCACTTTGGTCAGGCTTGGCGAAGGCCTTGGAGACCTCTTCGCCGCACGGGCAACAGATTGGGGATGGGCCGAGCAAGCACTACCGTGGCTGGGGATCACAAGCGGCGGAATCCTGGCGAGTGCGGTACAGATGCGGTTCGGGGCTGCGGTCGACTGGATGCCGGTGGCGGCGGCATTTGCCCTTTTCTTGTGGTCGCTCGCTATCCCGGCCCCGGAGTAGGCGGCGGCGCAAGGCAGGCGGCGAGCTGCGCTCTCAGCCCGTCCGCATCCAGGTTCCGGCCGATCAGCACCAATCGGTTGTGGCCGGTCAGGCCAGCCGGCGCCTCGTCGAGGGTGAAACGCCGGCCGACAAGGTGAAACAGGTGCCGTCGGTCGCTGCAATCGATGGCCAAGACGCCCTTTGCCCGGAACACATTTGCCGGCAAGTTTTCGAGAAACGCCTGGAAACGCTCTGCGCAGAACGCCCTTTCGGCTGCAAACGAGACGGTTTCGAACGCGTCGGCGGCGAGATGGTCGTGGCGGCAGTCGTCGCCGTTGTCGTCGAACCGCGGGTCAGCATGCGGTCCCCCGGTTCCGAGGATTAGCGGCAACGCCACCTCGGCATGAGCCGCACGGACGATCCGCACCGTTTCCGCGACGGCTGCGCGGATCCTTTGTTCGACCGCGTCGACGCGTCCGCTGCCGACCAGATCGCATTTGTTCAACACGACAAAATCGGCATAGCGCAGCTGGTTTAGCGACGCTTTGCTGTCCACCAGGTCGAGGCTGAAGTTTTCCGCATCGGCGAGCGCCACGACCGCGTCTATGCGAACCGCATCGCGAAATTCGGAGCGCAGAAAGGTCAGCAGTACCGGCAGCGGATCGGCGATTCCGGTGGTCTCGACGATCAGCCGATCGACTGCCGGCTCGCGTTGCAGCACCCGAAAGGTCGCGTCGACGAGATCATTGTTGATCGAGCAGCAAATGCAGCCATTGGCGAGTTCGAGCATGTCACCGCTGGCGCCGATGATCAGATCGTTGTCGATCGCGATCTCACCAATCTCGTTGACCATGACCGCGATGCGGAACCCTTTCTCCCGGCTGAGAACATAATTGACGAGAGTGGTCTTTCCGCTGCCGAGAAAGCCGGTGATGATTGTAACCGGCAGGCGGGGTTCGGCGGTTTCGAGCGCCATCATGAAAATGTCAGGCGGCGAAGGTGTAGGTCGTGCCGACCGCCGACTGGCTGACGCCATCGCCAAACGCGTTGGCAAGCGCATGCAAAGCACGCCAGCCGGTGCAATGGCCGGTAATGATGTAGGGAATCGCGAATGGCCGCAGCCCCTCGACAGTGTCGGGGATGATCCGCTCCATGACCCCGCCGAGGTGCAGGCCGCCCATCACGCAATGGATCGGGACTTGGGGAAATAGATGCCGCACCTCGGTGCAGACATTGACAATGCCGGCATGCGAACACGAGCTCAGCACAATCAGTCCCAAATCCTTGACACGGGCCACCAGCATGCGCTCGTCGAGCAGCAGCGGGTCGGGTTCCCACGAAGCGTTCGGAGCGATCCGGCTCAAATGGTCGGTGCGACCCTTTTCAAAAGCGCTCCGCCGCGGGATTTCGCCGCTATAGTAGAAATGATCGTCGAGCAGCAGGCGCGCGGCCGGGTCGTTGACGACATCCGCACCCTGGGCCGACATTTCTTCGGGCAACGGCACCTTGGCGGCCGGGACAATCGTGCCGCTCCCGAGCCGAACCGCCCGCTCATTGAACATTCCGGGGTTGACGTGCACGGTCGCTTTTCCGCCGTGCTCGCGGATTGCGTCCAAGGTCGCCGGGAGCGCCGCCATGTGGTCCCAGTGTCCGTGACTGACGGCGATGCATTCGATCTCGCCCAATTCGATGCCGAGATTGGCGCAATTGCGAAGAAAAATGGCGCCCTCGGGTCCGGTGTCGAACAGCATCGCATGGCGAATGCCGCCGGCCTGTGATGTCAGCCGGCAGCCAAAGCCGAGATTGGCGCACAGCAGCACCTCGCCTGATAGCGTTTTGGCGCCGGCGCGGACGATGTTGGCAAACTCCGATACCGCGAACAGCGTCTTGCTGACGTAATTGTCGCTGACATCGTCGGTGACGATATCGACCGAAAGCTGGTCGAGCGGGCAGAGCGATCGGCTGGCGTTGTTCATATCCCGACCTTCAGCTAAACGGCGTTTCCACCAATTTATCATGTTGACGCCGGCGCGTTGCGATCCTTGGACCTGTGCGCCCTCGCGCTGACGCTTTTCTGACCACCACAGCTGCAGTCTTTCGCAGAGAGACTCTGGCTTGGGGCAGACGATGAACCGCATTTGCTTATTGCTCGCCGCCGCCGTCACATTATCGGCGTGCGGTCTCGCCGTCAGGATGGAGGCCCACAGCGATATGGAGGGATCGAAAGCCGCCTACAAATCGTGCCTGGCGGAAAATCCCGGGAAAATATCGACGTGCGACGCTCTGCGATTGTCCTATGAGGCGGATCTGAGAGCCTATCAAGCGACCGCCGGCGGCCTGATGTCCAGCCGCGAACCTTAGACAACGGGGACGGTAATCCGGCGGAAGCTGACCGTGCACCGCGGGGCTTCCCGCTCGGTGCGGTGGGTCCTCTGGTGCGGTGGTGCGTTCTATTCCGGGGTCGCGTGCAGTTAGGGTGTCATCGCCTTGAGCAGCTTTTTCAAGTTGTCAGGCAGTACCGCGGAGCCCTGTTTCCGCAAGATGTTCGCCAAAGTTCGATCCGGGGGAACGAAATCGCGCCATTCGGTCATCTGCAGATATTTCGCATATTCGGCTTTTCGCGGGTGGTGACAGAAATAGCTCCATGGCTTCGGTGTGCTGTTGAAATGTATAATTCGTGCCTGCCGGCGTATTGCTTCGATCTCTTCGCGACCAAGCGGCAGCTCTGACGGTTCGTGAAAGAACGACCAAACTACATTCCACACAGAGTCCAGCCGTTTTCTGCGACTGTGAAAGCAGGCGTTCAATGCCTCCTGGTCGACATCGACTGCCACTCGTTCCGGGAAAGCATCGACGTATCCGAGGACCGTATCCATCGCCCGGGTTTCGCGCCATTGTTGGAGATCGATCAGCAAGACGCCGGCGTTGAAATAGCCGTCCTCGGCACGCATTCCGAGATGGGTTATCCCACGCAGCGAGCCCGGAATGTCGACCGCGCCTAACAAGGCGCCGCAGAGGTCCACATTCCATAGCGGAGAAATATCGCTCAAGACAACTATATCACCATCTAAATATAGTACCCGGTGAACATCCGCCGGAAAGAATTCTTCCACCCACAGCCGTGTCCAAGTGTCGACCGTATAGTGCGCCAAAGGATTGAGCGGCAGCATGCGACCCGGCGGCGCCGTGAACATGCGTACCTGCAACGAATGGTTTGGAAAGCGCGCCAGCGAACGCCGCAGCTTGTGCTCGTCCAGGTGCTCCGTCGGCCGCCGTGCTATGACGATATCAAACCATAGATGCGGGTTGTTGACCAAAAGAGAAGTCAGGCCGACAGCCACATGCTGCAAATATTGACGATCGGTGCACAACAGAACGTGTACGTGCGTTGTACTATCTGCGCGAACGGGGTCGGTAAGCGTCTCGGGCCCCTTGACCGGCAATGTCGCCGATCGACCTGTTGCGACAAACTGTGAGAGATCGAAACCCGTCATCCGGATCTTCCCAGTCTTAAAATACTAATACAAGATGATGTTTAACGAAATATCATTGATTTTCTGATCTATGTTTCCGATGAAATAATTAGCATTTAACTATAAAGGCTTATTATCCTTTCTGGAGTGATCATTCTTCGGGAACTGTTCACGAAGGACGTTAGCATCGCGCTAAAATCGAGGAATTCGGCACTAGCGATCGATCCCCTGAGCAATCAAGCACACGGGCACCTTCGGTTTCCGATGCTGTGGCGGCAGCTTCTGTTGCATTGCAACAGAATAAGCTTCCCTTGAAGGCCATCAATCACACGAGCTCACGTATTAACCTTACCTCGTCGATGGACGATATTTTGACGAAACTTACCAGGTAAAGCCTGACAATTATAGCTCTCGAAAGAGCTAAAAGGACATTCGGGTTTAAAGTCGCGGTGGCAATATTGAGGCACTCGCAGGCGGAACGAAGCCATAGCGAGCCGAAGCTGGTGCCATAAGGACGATGGGGTCGACTTTCCAATCAATGACCGAAGAGGGGCAAAAACCTGCCGATCGAGCACGGTGGCGGTGCGGGTCGATGCGGAAATCAAATGGAGGCAGCATAGTTACTGGCTTGACGACCGCGCAAAAGGCGGCTTAGAAGAATGCGATCGTGGTGAATTTGAGCCGACCGGCTTGCGGCCACGTTAAAAAAGCGCTAAAAGGTCGGGTGTTCGTAGGAGCCCTGGCCCGCGCGGGACCGGGGCTTTTTATTGCCCGGGATCGGCGCAGGCTCGACTGGAGAAACCTGCCGATGACCAAACCCGTTCTACCCGCCGATCTCGCCGACACCGTCTCGCCCGCCACCTTGTTGGTGCGCGGTGGTGCTGTCCGCAGCTCGCACGACGAGACTTGCGAGGCATTGTTCATGACTTCCGGCTTTGTCTATGGCGATGCCGCCGCTGCAGAAGCCGCCTTCGCCAATGACGGCTCGCGCTATGTTTATTCTCGTTACCGCAATCCGACGGTCGCGATGTTTGAGGAAAGGCTGCGCCTGATCGAAGGCGCCGAGGCCTGCCGGGCGACCGGCAGCGGCATGGCGGCGGTCTTTGCGGCGCTGTTGTGCCGGTTGCGCGCCGGGCAAAAGGTGGTGTCGAGCCGGGCGCTGTTCGGCTCATGCCATTACATCGTCTCGGAATTGCTGCCGCGCTGGGGCATCGAGACGGTGCTCGTCGACGGTCGCGATCTAAACGCCTGGGAAACCGCACTGGCCGGCGGTGCGGCGGCGGTGTTTTGCGAGAGCCCGTCCAACCCGGCGATGGAAATCGTTGATCTCGCCGAGGTCGCGCGGCTGACCCATCGCGCCGGCGGGCTGTTGATCGTAGACAACGTGTTTGCCACGCCGCTGTTGCAAAGGCCTCTGGCACTGGGAGCTGATGTCGTCGTCTATTCGGCGACCAAGCACATCGATGGACAGGGGCGCTGCTTGGGCGGCGCGATCCTCGCCTCTGAAAAATTCATCAAGGACGATCTCGGGCTATTTTACCGTCACACCGGACCGTCCCTGAGCCCGTTCAATGCTTGGCTGTTGCTAAAGGGTCTCGAAACTCTCGAGTTGCGGGTCGAACGGCAATGCCGCACCGCAGCTGCGATCGCCAAGTTTCTCGAAGAGCATTCGAAAATCAGCCGTGTTATCTACCCTGGACTGCCCAGTCATCCGCAATACGAATTGGCGCGGCGTCAGATGACGGCGGGCGGCAGCCTCGCCTCGTTTGACATCGCCCGGGACAAAGAAGGCTGTTTTCGCTTTCTGAATGCGCTGCGGCTCGTCGACATCTCGAATAATCTCGGCGACTCCAAAAGCCTGATCACGCATCCCGCGACAACAACACATTCAAGGCTCAAGCCCGAGGCGCGGGCCGAACTTGGGATCAGCAATTCACTGGTGAGGCTTTCGGCGGGGCTGGAAGGTGCGAGCGACCTGATCGCCGATCTCGGCCAAGCCCTCGACCGAGTTTGAGCCCAAGAAGGGCCGATAACGGCGCGGGGCGATCAGATCCGCCGGCCCGGCGAGAACCGCCGGGCCAGGGTTGGGCAGCCGCTTAGTTCGGGTGGAAGACGAGGGTGCGCAATTCGATGCTTTCGCGCGGGAAGGCATCGGGCGGGGTTGTCGGGTCGGTAAACGAGGTATGCGGCATAAAGCGTGCGCGCCCATCGGTCTTGGTGTCGGCAATCTTTAGCAACAGCGCCTCGTCACGCTGCATCTCCGGGACGTAGTACCATTGATGCGCCGGGTTCCATTTCACCGAATAGGTCTCGCCGACCCGCTCGCGATAGACGAGGTCTGAGGGCACAAGATCCTCGAATGCCACCGTGCGCGCATCACAGACCGCGAGCGGCGCATCCTGCAGCGGCCCGCGGATCGGGCGCCACAAATTGATCACCTGGACACGGCCCTTCAACAATTCCTCGGCCTCGTCCGGCAGCAAGTCGTGGACCCGTTGCGGACCCGAGCGGGCGGTGTGGTCGACATGCACGCGGGTTGCCGGTTGGCGCGGGGCGCCCGCGGCACGGTCGATATGTCCGGTCACCCGGCGGCGCTGCAAATGGTCAAAGATAAAGACGCGGCTGGCGCCGGTGACTTCGGCGATGAACCGCTCGGCTTCGGGATAGTAGACCCGCCGCATCTCTTCATCGTCCCAGAAATCCTGGACCGCGGTATGTTGCTCGACCAATGCGAAGCCTTGCCGGTCGAGTTCGATTTCCGAAGTAATCGGCCGCAAACTGTGGATATGCACCTTGTGGGGATCGGCCGTCATGTTCGAGCGGAATTCGCCCGGTTCGGCCTCGTAGGCGTAATAGCGCGGGCGCTCGGCCATCGGCTTCAAGTAATTCAGCTCGGCCTCGACATACGGAAGTTCGGCGATCGTCATGGTCTCTCCTCCTGGCTCGTCGATGATGAAGTGATTTCAGAAAATCGGATACTTGAGTTCCGGCGGCAGACCTCGGTCGACGGCCGGCGCCTGTGCCGGTACGGCACGCTCCAATAACCTCGCGAATGCGCCGCCGAAGCGATGCATTGCCCGCCGCAACCGCGATTTACGGCGTGACCTGCCGACGATTTCGTCGAGCTCGACGACGATCACTTCGGCTTGCATTCCGTACGGCGACATTGTTTCGGTCCGCGCGCTCGGCGCTCGGGTCCGTGTCATTTCTTGATCGACCATCACTCCCTCCAAAATGGCTTGTTGACGAGAAACTCGGCCTCGGCGCGGCTGATGCCGATATCGGCCAGCATTCGATCATCGAGTCGCGCGAGCTGCGCCCGATCCCGGCTGCGCCGGCGCCAGTGACCTAATCTCGTGATCATTCGAGTGGCGGTACCCGCCACCGGGGTTCGCGCGGAACTCCGTCGAGTGTCGGGGGCGTGTGCCCGCGCGTCCTCGAACCGGATTGCAGTCATGTGAAAACCTCTAAACCGTTTTAGCGCTTCGGCATCGTTGCTGAGCACTTCCTCACGACTTAAATGTTGCCTCGGACCTCGCTCCGCAAACGAGAGTTTCTCAGCGCCGATTTAGAAATCCTCATCCCATGAACGACCATTTGCCTGCTCTCAGCGCGTTGCGCGCGTTTGAAGCCGCCGCACGCCATATGAGCTTTTCAAAGGCAGCCGAGGAGCTGTTCGTCACCCCGGCCGCGATCAGCCATCAGATCCACGGGTTGGAACAGGATCTCGGGGTCAAATTGTTTCACCGGCTCAACCGGTCGATCGAATTGACCGCGTCCGCGCGCGTGTTGCTGCCGGGGCTGTCCGACGCCTTTGCCGAGATCCGGTCCTCGGTCCGGCGATTGCGCGCCCACAACGACACCGGAAGTCTGACGGTCACGGCGTCGCCGTCCTTTGCCGCGAAATGGCTGGTGTTGCGGTTGCACCGCTTTCAATCGCGCGGTGCCGAGGTCGATGTGCGCATCTCAGCGACCGACGAGGTCGTCGATCTGACCAAAGGCGATTTCGACATCGCGATCCGCTACGGCGCCGGGCATTACCCCGGCCTTGACGTCGAATTGCTGTTTACCAATGAGGTGTTTCCGGCGTGCAGCCCGCAATTGCTGACGGCCGGGCGGCCACTGCGCACTCCGGATGATTTGCGCCATCACGCGCTGATCCATGATCAGGCGGTCGAGCGCGACCCGCTGGTCCCGACCTGGCCGATGTGGCTAAAGGCGGCCGGCGTCAAAGAAGTGCCACCATCCGCCGGTCTCAGCTTCAACAATATGAGCTTGGCGCTTGACGCGGCGATCGCTGGTCACGGCGTCGTGCTGGCCTATAGCACGATCGCCGCCGCCGACATCGCTGCGGGGCGGCTGGTGCGGCTGTTCTCGTTAGCGCTGCCCGATCAGTTCGCCTACTACATCGTGACTGCACCGGGTGCGCTCGAACGGCCCAAGATCCGCGCCTTCCGCGACTGGCTGCGCGAGGAAGCGGAAGCCGATCGCCAGCCGCAAGCGGCCGCCGTCTCGTGAGGAACGGCGCAGATTCGGATCAGCCTAGCCCATTGTCGAGTTAAAGGCGCCGCCATCGAGCAGCAGGTTCTGGCCGACGATAAAGCCGGAGGACGCGGCGCACAAAAAGGCGCAGGCATCGCCGAATTCGGCCGGATCGCCGACCCGTCCGGTCGGGTTCGACTGGCCGCGCTTGCCGAGCATCTCCTCGAACGAGACATTCTGCCGCCGCGCCTCGTACTCAATCCCGGAGCGCAGACGGTCGGTCAGGAAGGGGCCGGGAAGCAGGCCGTTGATCGTCACATTGTATTTGGCGACCTGGCGGGCGAGGCCGGCGCAAAACGCGGTCAAGCCGGCGCGCGCACCGTTGCTCATACCGAGATTGGGGATCGGCGATTTGACTGAGCCCGAGGTGATGTTGACGATCCGACCAAAGCGCCGCTCGCACATGCCGTCGACTGTCGCCTTAATCAGCATGATCGGGGTCAACATATTGGCGTTGACTGCTTTCTGCCAGTCCTCGACCGACCACTCGCGAAAATCGCCATGCGGCGGCCCGCCGCAATTGTTGACGAGAATATCGGGTGCGGGGCAGGCAGCCAACGCCGCGGCGCGCCCGGCTTCGGTCGAGATATCGCCGGCAACGGGCGTGACCTTCGCCCCGGTCTCCTTGCGGATCTCTTCGGCGGTCTGCTCGAGAGTTTCGGCGGTTCGCGCGGTGATCGTCAGTTCGACCCCCGCGCGGCCAAGCGCCGTCGCACAGGCCCGTCCCAAGCCTTTGCTTGCCGCGCAAACCAGCGCTTTCTTGCCGCGAATGCGTAGATCGAGCATGACGTCCCTCCGCTTCTGTAGAATGCCTCTCCGGCAACGGTGTACCCTGATTGGGCGTTGCCGGCGATTGGAAAGAATGGCGTGAAAGGCGACGGCGATGAAGCTGACCCTATTGCTCGACCCCGCACCCGCCGGTGTGCAGGCGAGTCTGATCGAGGAGTGGGACGAAATCGGCGGAACCGCGAGGATGGAGCCGATGATCCGCCATTTTGATACCGACGAGCAGGCGATCGTATGGGGCCGCGCCATGGCTCGGCGGCGGGGGCTTGCTCAAATTTTTCTGACCGACAACCGCAAGGCCGGCCCACAGTGAATGCCGCGGAACCGACTTGCTGGCACAGGGCGTGATCAGTACGGCGGATATCCCGGCGGCGGCTGATTGTAGCCCGGCGGCGGGCCGTAACCCGGCGGCGGCTGATTGTATCCCGGCGGCGGGCCGTAACCCGCGCCCGCATAGGGAGGCGCGCCCGGTGGCGGTCCGAACCCCGGCACTTGGTTGCCGTGAGCCCTCATGCATTCGCCATACATGACGTCATACTGCTGCTGCAGCGACATTTGCGCGTAGGCTGAATTGCTGGCGCCCGCCAACGTCCCGAGACCCGCACCTGAAGCGGCGCCAATTCCCGCACCGCGCCCGCCGCCCACCGCCCCACCGATGGCCGCGCCAACCGCTGTGGTGAGCAAAGCGGTTCCGACCGCTTGATTGTTGGCGGCGGCGGCAGCGGGGGCGGTCTGCGAGGCGGCGTACTGGGCACAGTAATTCTGGTCGGCGGCAAACGCGTCGAACGATTTGCCCGGGCCCGGAGCCACCGGGATCGTCGGCCCCGGCGGGGGTGCTACGCATGCCGCCAGGCTGGTCACGAGTGCCAGAGCGCCAACGGCGCGGGGATCGATACGTTTCATATTCATTTCCTGTTCGATTTAACGCAGCGCGATCTTGCGACGCCGGAATAGTGCCGATCAAATGATAAGAAAAGACTCAGCGAGCTGCCGCCCGTTTCTAAAAAAATTGCCCATCGCCCACCGGCTCAATCGGCAAACTCGGGCATCACCTCACGGGCGAAGGTGCGCAGTGCGGATAGCGATCCGCCGACGTCGATGACCATGACATACTCGACGCCGCCAGCCTGCAGCCGTTTCAGCCGGCCGACGATCTCCTCTGGCGAACCGATCAACGCATCGGTTTCGGTGGCACGGTGCATTTCCTTAGCCGACATTGCCCGCCTCGGCCGGCCGATAAGCGGCGACTCGCCGGTCGGCGACAGCGACAATTGCTGGACGTTGCGCATAAAGGTCGAGCGCAGTTCGTGGGCGGCTTCACGTTCAGCCGGGGTTGTCGCGAGGTGCAGGGCGCGGGTCAGGCCGACGCTCATCCGGTCGAAGGTGCGGCCCTGCGCTTCGACCGCCTTGCGATAAATTCCGATATTTTCCGCGACCAGTTCGGGGCTGCCGGCCTGGCCCAACAACAGGTTGAATCCGCCCTCGGCAGCCTTACGGATCGAGGGTGCTGTCTGAGCGCCGATCCACAATGGGGGATGCGGCTTTTGCACCGGGGCCGGCTCCACTACGATATCTTCATAATGCCAGCGCTTGCCGTGATGCGAAAAGCGCCCTTTCGTGGTCCACGCCTTGCGCAGAAAATCGACGGCCTCGTCGTAGCGCTCGGCGGCTTCCTCCATTGGAATGCAGAAGCCGTGGAATTCGCCCCAGCGGTAACCCTTGCCAATGCCGAGATCGAGCCGGCCGTTGGACAGAAGGTCCAGTGTCGCCGCCTGCTCGGCCAGCAGAGCGGGGTTATGCCATGGCAGCACCAGCACCGCCGTGCCGAGCCGGATGCGCGTTGTCTTGGCGGCGAGATAGGTCAGAAAATTCAGCGTCGCTGAGATTTGTCCGAACCCGGTGAAATGATGTTCGACCAGGAAGACGCTATGAAAGCCTAACGCTTCGGCCTCGCAGATATAATCGACGTAATCGGTATACATCTGGCTGTCGCTCGCCTGCTCGCCGATTTCGGTCCGCGCCCCGCCGAACAATCCGAAACGCATCGTTTCTTCCTTTCAGGTCTTGTTTGCTTGTGTCACTGGGTCTGGCATATCAGATCCCCAGAGTGCGCGCGTATGCTTCGGGATAGCGCGGACCGGCGGCCGCACCCGGCCGGAAGGTCTCGTCGAGCTGCCGCAATGTCGCGGCGGAAAGGGTAAGGTCAGCCGCCGCGGCGTTTTCTTCGAGCCGATGACGGTGACTGGTCCCGGGAATCGGCACGATGTAATCGCCGCGCGACAGCACCCAAGCGATCGCCAGCTGCGCCGGCGTGCAGCGCTCGGCTGCCGCGAGCCGCCGCAATTCCCCGATCAGGTCGAGATTGTGACGCAGATTCTCGCCCGCAAAGCGTGGCATGTTGCGCCGCGCGTCGCCGGCGCCGAGATCGTCGGCGGCCTTGACCGTGCCGGTCAGAAAGCCGCGGCCGAGCGGGCTGTAGCCGACAAAGCCGACGCCGAGTTCTCGGCACAGCGGTAGGATCGTGTCCTCGACATCGCGCGACCACAGCGAATATTCGATTTGGACAGCACTCATCGGATGGACCGCATGGGCGCGGCGGATGGTCTCCGGCCCGGCTTCCGAGATTCCAAGAAACCGGACCTTGCCCACGCGCACCAAATCGCTCATTGCGCCGACCGTCTCCTCGACCGGCACCTTGGGATCAACCCGGTGGATGTAGTAGAGGTCGATCACATCGGTCTCGAGCCGCGCCAGGCTCTCGTCGCAGGCGCGGCGAACGTAATCCGGGGAGCCCTCGCCCGCGGCCGATCCATCGGGATTGCGTCCCATATTGCCGAACTTGCTGGCAACTACGTATCGGTCGCGACGGCCCTTGAGCACGCGCGCGATCAGCTCCTCGTTGCGGCCCTTGCCGTAGGCGTCGGAGGTATCCAGCATATCGACGCCGAGTTCGGCGGCGCGCTCGAGGGTGGCGATTGCCTCGGCCGGATCGGGCTCGCCATAAAACGGCGTCATCGTGGCACAGCCAAGTCCGATAGCGGCGACCTCCAAATCTCCGAGCTTGCGGCGCTGCATCTGCTTCCTTTCCGTTAAGATGACTTGGCGATGGCGGGCATCCTAACGCGCCGTCTCGCCGTTCCAACAACAATGCACAGAGCGTTTGGCAGTATCGCTTATCGAGATTAGGGACAGGGAAGGCCCGTGCGCGTTGCGGCAATCCGTGAAGTCCCGCGAGGGATTGCCGGCCGGCGCCTCAAGTCCTGAGCTGCGGTATCAGCTTCGCCCAGCGGTCGAGCAATGGCAGGATCTCGTCTTCTTTGGACGCGGGCAGGCGCACGGTCATGCGCGTGACGCCAAGATCGCGGTTCCGCTTTAAGAGATCGAGATCCTCGGGCGCGCCACCCAGGGTGACCGACAGCGAGCGCCAATCCCGGCCGGCCTCTTCGGCCATTTGACGCCAACGCGGCATAAACTCCTCGGGGCTGCCTGAGCCGGCGCTCGGCGCCGCGGGCAATATGCCGTCGCCATAGCGCTGCGCCCGCCGCGCTGCGAGACGAAAGGCGCCGCCGATGATGACCGGCGGGTGCGGTTTCTGCACCGGCTTGGGCCAGCTGTTCATCGCTGGGAAATCGACGATTTGCCCGTGATATTCCGCGACGTCCTTGGTCCAGATCTCCTTCATCGCCTCGACCTGCTCGCGCATTTTGCGGGTGCGGGTCTCGTATACAGTACCGTGGTCTTCCATTTCTTCGGCATTCCAGCCACAGCCGATGCCGAATAGAAACCGGCCTTTTGAGGTCTGGTCGAGCGAGGCAACACTCTTCGCCGTCTGGATCGTGTCGCGCTGAACGATAAGGCAGACGGCGGTACCCAGCTTGAGGCGGGTGGTGACAGCCGCCGCGGCACTCAGCGTGACGAATGGATCCATGACATCGTAATACTGCTTGGTCAGCGCCGCTTCTCCCTGCGGGTGGGTGAACCGGCGGGTCACCGGAATGTGCGAATGCTCGGCCACCCACAACGAGTCAAAACCGCGCTCTTCTAGCGCCACTGCAAGCGCAGTCGGCGACATCGAATAGTCAGTGAAGAAAATCGCAGCCCCGATCTCCATATCCCCGCTCCCTTGCGTTGCCGATGTTTTATAACTCGATTGCTACGCAATCTCGCCTCGATCGACTCCGCCGCCGGCTCGGATTGAGAGTGTAGAGAGCTTGCGCGCCATCGTCTCGCGCCTTATTCAGCCGCTCGATCCGCGCCGGAGCCGACTTAATCCGCGCCTGGGCATGGGTTGACGGGGGCCTGCGTGTGTTCTATCAAACGATCATGAGTTGCGCGTTCGCATCCCTTATGACCAGAACCCCATCGCGCGGCATTGCCGTGGGGCCCGAGGGTATGCGCGTGCGCTAAATAGACTACACGCGACAAGTCGGGGCCCCGCTGAGACCGGTCGGGGCCTTTTGTTTTTCTGGTGTCCGACGGAGTTCGGCGGCGGCCTCTCGGCAACGAAAGAGAGAGCCACATGAAACCGGCCGATCACATCGTTGAGCGGCGTCACCGTGCTTTGAGACCTGGCATTGGCCGGGAATTGCCAGCGACCTTTGCGCTCGCGGCCCCGTTTGCCGCGGCAAATCTGGCGCAAATGGCGATGGGTGTCACCAACACGGTGCTGGTCGGGCGGCTAGGGGCGGTACCGCTCGCTGCCGCTGGGCTCGGCGGAATGTTCTATTTCACTCTTGGCATCGTAATTCAGGGAGTTCTATTCGCGGTGGCGCCGCTCGCTGCCCATGCCCGCGGAGCCGGCGACCGCCATGCCGCAGGTCGGATTGCCGGCGCCGGGCTCGTCCTTGCGATCCTGTTGTCATTGCCCTTCGTGACGGCGTTGACAGGCCTGCATCACCTGCTTGAGGTGGTGGGTTACGATGCCGGGCTTGCCGCCGAGATCGATCATTATTTGCGGGCATTGGCGTGGGGAGGACCTGCGTTTCTGGGTTTTGCGGTGCTGCGCAGCGTGCTCGCCGCATTTTCGCAGGCCCGTGCTCTGATGGTGGTCCTGTTGATTGGGGTTGCCATCAATGCGCTGCTGAGCTGGTCGATGATCTTTGGCCATCTTGGGATGCCCGCCCTCGGCGTCGTCGGGTCAGGTTATGCCAGCGCGGTCAATCAATGGCTGATGCTGGGCGGCCTCGCATTGTGCATCTATTGGAGCGCCGACTTCGCCGATTTGCACTTGTTGCGTGACGCCGTTGCAGTGCGCTGGACCGAATTGGCGAGCATCCTGCGGCTCGGCATTCCAATTGGCGCGATCCGGGGTATCGAGGCCGGCGTCTTCACCGCCACGGGAATCTCTGATGGGCCTGTTGGGCGCCGCGGCACTCGGCGCTCACCAGCTGGTGATCAATTGCGCGAGTATCAGCTTTATGGTGCCGCTTGGTCTGAGCCAAGCCGCTACTGTGCGTGTCGCCTACCAGGTCGGCGCCGGGCGACCGTTCGCGGCACGCCGGGCTGGGTTCGTGGCGCTAGCCCTCGGGATCGGGTTTATGGCAGCGGCGGCATTGCTGATGTTGATGATACCCCAAAGCATTATCGCGGTTTATGTCGACACCGCCGACCCAGCCAATCGCGAGCTAGTGCTAATTGCGCGGCATCTGATCGTGATTGCTGCGATTTTCCAGGTGTTCGACGGCATGCAGACGATCGCGGTAGGCGCGTTGCGGGGTTATCAGGACACGGTGATGCCGTTATTGTTGGCTAGCCTCGGCTATTGGGGCGTCGGGTTTCTCGGAGGTTGGCTATTCGCCTTCCCGCTCGGCTACGGTGCCGTCGGATTGTGGTGGGGCCTCGCTCTCGGGCTCGCGACCGTCGCCATCCTGCTGACTCTGCGGCTGCATCTGCTGATGCCGCCGCTCAGCCGAAGACCCCAGCCGGTGGCTGTGGGCTAACAACCACCCCGGCGCGCGGTCCGCCCGCATCGCGCCGGCGGCGGCGGTAATTGACACCGGTTCATGGGAAAGCATGGGGATGAAGCAGCATCGTTTAGGAACACTCTGGCCAGTATCGGCATTAACCTTGGGCGGCGGCGGGCTCGGCCAAGTTTGGGGCGAGACCACCGTCGAGGAATGCATCGCGACCGTCCACGCCGCGGTCGATGCCGGCATCGACCTGATTGATCTTGCCCCGCGTTACGGCGACGGCAAGGCCGAGGAAGTGGTCGGCGCGGCCTTTGGCGGCAAGTTGCCGCAAGGGGTGCGGGTCACCAGCAAATGCAATCTCGGCGAGTTGCCTCCCGCCGAAATCGAGCCGACTTTGCGGCGCTCGATCGCCGGCAGCCTGCAGCGCCTGCGTCTCGATCATCTCGATTTGTTCTTTTTACATTCGAATATTGTGCCCGATTCGGTCCATCGTTCGCGCTGGCCCGAGGCTGCCTCGCGCATGACCCTTTACGACACCTTTGTCGCCTATGTTCGCCCGACCTTCGAAAAGCTGGTCAAAGAGGGATTGATCGGCGCCTGGGGGCTGACCGGCATCGGCCATCCCGGCACGATCATTCGGGTACTCGGCGAGACACCGCGGCCGGCGGCGGTGCAGTGCATCGCCAATCTGCTCAACTCACCGGGCGGGCTGAAGTTTTTCGACGGCCCGGCAAAGCCGCGCGAAATTATCGCCGCGGCCCGCGCCAACGGGGTCGGGGTTATGGGCATCCGCGCTGTGCAGGCGGGGGCTTTGACCAGCGCGCTCGATCGGATATTGCCGCCCGATCACCCCGAAATGCGCGACTATGAACGAGCCGCGGGATTTCGCCAGTTGGCGGCGGAGCTGGGTACGAGCCCGGCGGCCCTCGCCCACCGCTATGCGCTGTCGCTCGGCGTCGACACCCTGGTGCTCGGCGTCAAGAACCACGCCGAATTGGCCGAATGCGTTGCCGCGGCCGAAGCCGGGCCGCTATCGGCCGATTTGATCGCGCGCATTGATGCGTCGATCGCCGCATAAGCGATTAGAGGAGCTCGCAGCCATTGAGGCTGGACAGCCAACGCGGGCTGTCACCGCCTGCCATCCCGATGAAGGTCGGGATCCATTTCGACCATGGATACCGGCCTTCGCCGGTATGACAAGAAGGATATTCCGGCACGAATAGACGCGTCCGCGTCGCAAGACGGCTAGCGCGCCTCGAGCTCGTAGATGATAAACGACTCGATCAAGATCGAATGCTCGTAAACGATCCGCGCCTGAAATCCGGCTTGGTCGATCAAATGCCCAAAGAGGGCGAGGTCGGAATCCGACGACACCATGACGTAGAGCCGCCCTCCCGGGTTTAGGCGCTCGCGCGATTGGTCGAACAACGCCGCAACATCGCGGTAGTGCGGGCCGGCATGCCAACCGCGATCGGCGAGATCGCGCGGTTCGCCGGCATGTTTTGGCGGGCTCGATAGGATCACGTCGAACATCGGCCGCGGCGCGAGCGCCGACAGCAGGTCGCAGCACACCGCGGTGACGCGGCCGCCGAGGCCATTCTGACGAGCGTTGTCGCCAGAGTTCAGCGCGGCGTTCGGGTTGATGTCAGTGGCGATTACATGGCGGGCGCCGGCGCGCGCTGCCGCTAGCGCCAGGATCCCGGAGCCGGTTCCGATATCGATGACGCGCTTGCCGGTCAGATCGAGACGGCTGATAAATTCGGCAAAGCGCTCGCTGCTGATAAAATAGCGCGGATGAAAAACCGTCGGGCGCACCGTCAAGCGAAAACCCGACGCTCGAGTGATACGGGTTTGGCGGCGAGAAAGAATAAAATGGTACGAAAAGAAGTGGATAAAGCCCCGCAGCAGGCGGCGGAACGGCCCGTGCGGCTTGCCGCCATATCGCCGCGGCGCAATCCTTCCGCCCGCCGCGCCGATCTCGACAGCGCCACGCGTCGCGGCCGGCATCAACGCCGCCATACCGAAATGCTCCCCAGGCGAGCCGGCCGGATCATAAATCGTCACCGCCTGGGAGCGAGCCTGGCGCGCGATTTCGCGACAAGCCAATTCGCATAAACATGACATGCAAATGGTGCCACAGCGATTGGCTCCGGGCCGGGCGCACATGGACGCGGCCATCGTCGACGCAAGGTGCGGTCAAGAGGCCGCGCAGTTTGATCATTTGCCAGGCGAACGGGCTCCAGTCGCGCCAGGCCTGTTGCGCTTCACGCAGCATCACGCCGCTGACGACCTCGGGCACTGCCCCAAAGATCTCGGGAATGCGGTTCGACAACCCGTCGTCGCGCAAGATGTTCCATTTCGAGTGGCCGCCCATGACCGGGGAGCCCAGGGCATAGACGACCCGGCCAACCCACGCCTCGCGAATGCAATAGGCGCACATCGGGCACGGCTCGATGTTCGAATAAAGCGTGTAATCGCGCAACCGCTCCCGTCCGCCGGCTTTTTGCGCATGCGAAAGCGCGATGATCTCGGCATGGCGCGAAACATCGGCGGAGCGGATCGTGCTATTGATCGCTTCCGCCACAATTTGCCCATTGCGGGCGATGACCGTGCCAAACGGATATTCCCCCTTGCTGACCGCGATCCGCGACAGCTCGATGCATCGCGCCATCATGGCTTTATCGGTTGCGCCGACCAGCGCTTCATCCGGCGCGGCTATTTCGCGGGCCCCGGCGCCGCGGAGGATCGCAGTCTCGGCCGGCTCGTCTGGCCGCGATAGCGGCTCCGACAGGATCGTCACGGAGCGCTCTTGACGATGCGGGCCATGGCGAATTTCCTCGCTGCTGTTCCAAGAGCCGCAGGGCGCACTCGCGCCGCGCGGTGAGTTCGACCGAGCTATAAACGTCGCTCACCCTCAGGTGTTCTCGGCGCGCGGTGAATTTCCTACTGAGCGAGGGCGCGAAGGCCTGCTGAGCATATCAAGCGGTAGACCGGATCGCGCGGGAGTGACAACTTCAAGCCCGGCCGGTCTTGGCGAGCAGAAGGATGATCCGAATGAGTTCAGGCGCTTTCCGGCATTCGTGTAATCGATTTCACCCACGACCAGGCCGGACCCTCCTGCACCCAGATGCTGGCATGGCTCGGCGCCGATGTGATCAAGATCGAGCGGCCGCCGCACGGTGACCGGGCGCGGCGGCTGTGGAACATGGACAATCCCAGCCTCGACAGCTTCTTTTTCCTGCTGCTCAACAGCAGCAAGCGCAGCATCGTGCTCGACCTCAAAACCGCCGAGGGCAAGGAGATCGCGCGTCGGCTGGTTGGCGAATGCGACATTGTCGCAGAGAATTTGGGGCCAGGCGTCATGGAGCGTCTCGGCCTCGGCTGGGAGGCGGTCCGAGAGCTCAATCCCCGGGCGATCTACGCCTCGGTCAAGGGCTTTGGCTCCTACGGTCCCTATAGCGGGTTCAAATGCTTTGAGCCGGTGGCCCAGGCGACCTCGGGCGCGATGAGCGTCACCGGGGAGGCCGACGGGCCGCCGCTGGTCAACGGCGCCAATATCGGCGATTCCGGCACCGGCATGCACCTTGCGATCGCGATCCTGGCCGCCCTGGTGCAGCGCGGCCAGACCGGCCGCGGCCAACTCGTCGAAGTGGCGATGCAGGAAGCCGTGCTGAACCTAACGCGGGTCAAGTACACCGGCACTTTAGCCACCGGTAAGCCCCTCGAACGCACCGGCAACCGCTCGGCGACCGGCGGATGGTCCGATCTGGTGCGCTGCGCCGGCACCGGCTGTAACGACTATGTCTATATGATCATCCCGCCCGACAATCCCGAGATGTTCGCTGCCGTGACCGAGGTGATCGGCCATCCGGAACTGAGAACCGATGAGCGCTTTGCCTCTCCTCCGGCGCGCGCCCATAACCAACAGGCTTTGACCGAGATCATCGAGAGCTGGACCCGTAGCCGCGACAAGCACGAAGTCATGCAGGCCTTTGCCGGCCGCGGGATTCCTTGTGGTGCTGTGCTCGACACCGCCGAGGTGCTGGCCGACCCGCATTTGCGCGAGCGCGGTACGGTGTTTGATCTCGATCACCCGACCCGCGGCCGGTTTTCGATGATCGGCTGCCCGGTGCGGCTATCGGACTCGCCGTTCTCACCCTCCCGCGCCCCGCTCAAAGGCGAGCATACCGAGGACGTGTTGCGCGGTCTCGCCGGCTATTCCGAGGACGAGATCCGCCAGCTGCGCGACAAGCAGGTGATCTGAGAAGCAACTCGTAACGCGGCGGCGCAGAAGCGAGCGCAGAGGTAGAAATACCGAGCAGCGATAATGACGGATGTAGCGCCGCCTCCCGCAGCTCGCGGTGACTGGGATACCTAGACGATGCCCCGCTCGTGCAGCCTGGCGAGGTCTGCGGGGGTGACGCCGAGATCGCCGAATATTTTGGCGTTGTGCTGGCCGAGCTTGGGAGCGACGGCGCGCACACGGATCGCGTCGCCGATTTTAACGGGGGTGCGGATGTGCGGGACCTCGCCCAATTCCGGATCGTCGGCATATTGGACGAGCCCGCGGTGCTCGATTTGCGGGTCGGCGAACATTTGCCGGTAATTGTAGACGGGTCCGCAGGGCACGCCGGCGGCTTCGAGCACCCTGACCCAATGATCCGTCGTGCCGGTCGCAAAGACGTCTTCCATTGTCGCTTCGAGCGCTTCGCGGTTAGCCATGCGCGCAGCGTTGGTGGCAAACCGCGCATCCTGGCACCATTCGGGATGGCCGAGGGCGGCGGCGCAGCGCTGCCAGATCGCCTCGCCGGCGGCGCCGATCATCAGATAGCCGTCCTTTGTCTTCATGCGCTGATAGGGCGCGTTCTGGCGGTGGCGCGAGCCCTGGCGGGTCGGTTCCTCGTGGTCGGCGAGCCACTGCGCCGAGGTCCACGAGCTAAAGCCGATCGCGGTCTCCAACAGCGAGCATTCGACAAGCCGTCCCTTGCCGGTGCGCGCGCGCTCATAAAGCGCGGCTAGGATGCCCTGTACCGCCCACATGCCGGTGCCGAGATCGCAGATCGGCAGACCCACCGAGGTCGGCGGGCCATCGGGCTCGCCGGTCACGTGCATGATGCCGCCCATCCCTTGTGCTATCAGGTCAAACCCGCCGCGTCCGGCATCGGGCCCGTCATAGCCGAGCCCGGAGAGCTGGGCATAGATGAGCCGCGGGTTCAACGCATGCAAATCGTCAAAGCCGAGCCCGGCGCGCGGCATTACATTCGGGCGGTAGTTCTCGACCAGCACATCGACGGCTTCGGCCAGGCGGAGGAACAGCGCCTTGCCTTTGGGCTGCTTATAGTCAAGCGTGATGCCCTTCTTGTTGCGGTTGATGTAGCGGAAATAGGGGTTGCGTTCGCTGCCGTCGCCCCAAGCGCGCACCGAATCCCCTTTGCCTGGGCGTTCGAGCTTGATCACTTCCGCGCCCATATCGGCGAGGATCATCGTGCAGAACGGCCCCGCCATGTGCTCGGTCAGGTCGAGCACCCTGAGTCCACGAAGCGGGCCCTCCTGATCGGAATAGTTCATTGGTATCTCTCCGTGTCATACCGGCGGAGGCCGGCATCCATGGTCCTGGCGGTGCATTATTAGAAGGGAGGCATCACGGCTGGGCACAATCCTGCAAACCTGTAGATTTGCAGGATTGTGGGTCCCGGCCTGCGCCGGGACGACGAATGGTCTGCGATCAACCTTTTGCCGACGCGATTGTCGGCAGGCGAAAGCGGTCGTCAGGGTCATCCCAGCCTTTGAAATTGGGCGGGCGTTTTTCGGCGAAGGCGGCGCGCGACTCGATCAGATCGCTTTTGGCGCCGTGCTCGTGCAGCGCCTTTGCCAATTGTAGCTGCTCCGGCGACGGAACCGGCCGCATCTGACGCATCATATGCACGGTGTTGACCCGCGAGGCCGGCGGCAGGGTCAACAAATGCTCGGCCATTGCGATCGCGCTCGGGATCAGTTGATCGGGCTCGACCAGCCGATTGAGAAATCCGATTTCGTAAAAGCGTTCGGCGGTGAAGCGAAACCCGAGCGCCATCTCCATCGCGATCGGGTAGGGCAAATTCGCAATGTGACCGTGATTATAGCCGCCCAGCAGCCAGCGCTTTGCCTCCGAGACCTCGAACACGGCCCCCTTTGCCGCAACCCGCAGATCGGTGCGCTCGACCAGCATAAAACCGCCGCCCATCGCATAGCCGTTAACTGCGGCGATAACCGGCTTTTCCAGCGTCCCAGTCATAAACGGGTCTTCGATATCGGGGCGGTTGCCGCCCGGCCGCCCCGCGGCAAGCGATTCCTTCATGTCCTCGCCGGCGCAAAAGGCGCGGCCGGCGCCCGTAAAGATCGCGACTTCGAGCTCATTCGAATGGCGGAACTCGGTCCAGGTCTCGGCGAGCCGGGTGCGCATCTCGTGACTGAGCGCGTTGAGCCGCTCGGGCCGGTTCATCCGCACGACGAGGATTTGTCCGTGACGCTCGGTCTCGACGACGGGCATGACTGTGTTCCTTCTCCAACGCGTGACGACGCAAGCTGCCGGAGGCTACCATTCCCACCCGGCCGACCGCGAGGAGTTCCGCATAATGGGCGAAGAGATCGAAAGCTTGGCGAAGTTTGTCGCCGAGACGCGCTGGGAAGAGATACCCGAGGGCGTGCGGCAGCATGCGAAGCTGGTTCTGCTCGACACGCTGGGCGTTATCCTGGCGGGCTCGGCGCGCCCCGAGGTGACGCAGTTGCGGCAGCGGCTCACCGCATCGCGCGGCACAGGGTCGACAGTCTATGCCGACGGCTGGCCCGAGGCCGATCCGCGTACCGCGGCGTTGCTGAACGGCATTGCCGGACGGTCGATCGAGTTGTGCGAGGGGCTGCGCTTTGTCTCGGGACAGGCGGCAATGCAAGTATTGCCGGGGGTATTGGCGGTTGGCGAGCATGCCAATAGCTCCGGTCGCGAGTTGCTGACGGCTCTGGTGCTCGGCTACGACGTCGTGGCGCGCATCACCGGCGGCTTTACGCCCCGCCCATTGGCGCATCAGAACGGGCAGGTGTCTCTATTGGCGGCGGCCGCGACGGGAGCGCGGCTCCGCGGGCTTGACGCGGCCGGCGTCAGCAGTGCGATGCGCATTGCCACAGTCCTGATGCTGACGCCGAGTTATACGAACGCCGTGGCGGGCGCTACGGCTCTGAACGTCGCGGGCGGGATGAGCGGGTTTACCGCGGCATTGGCGCCGGAATTGGCAATGGCCGGGTTCGCGGCCCAGCCCAATGCAATCGAAGAGACGCTCGCCAATCTTGTCGGCGACGGGTTTGTTCCCGATCGAGTATTGGACGAGCTGGGCTCGGTCTGGCACATCGCCCGCAATTATTTCCGGCTTTACGCGTGTTGCAACCCGATCCATCCGGCACTCGATTGCCTCGCTGCGGCACTGGCGGAACTCCACCCGCGCCCCGATCAGATCGAGCGCATCGAGGTTGCGACATATCGCTTTGCGTCGGTGATGAAGAACCCGCAGCCGGCGAATTATTTCGCCTCGAAATATTCGCTGCCGCACGCCGCTGCAGTGATGGCGGTGCGCGGCGGCGCCAGGTTTGCAGCACTCGACGACACGGCGTTGAAAGACCCGGTCATCGCGGCATTGCGCCCAAAGGTCCATATCAGCGAGGACCCGGCGATGAGCGCTCTGGCGCCGCGGCTGCGGCCGGCGCGCGTGACACTGACGCTGACCGATGGCCGGCAGAGCACCAAGTCCTGCGACAGTCATCGCGGCGATTCTCAAGCGCCGTTCAGCGATGCGGAACTCCGCAGCAAATTCCGCGAATTGGCCGAAACCGTACTGACCGCAGACGGTGCCCGAGCGGTCGAGCGCGCTGTCGATCATTGCGAGCAATGGCAGGATATATGGGACCTGACCCGACTACTGCGCCGACATGGGCGCGCGTGAAGCTGGCCCACCGCCCTCCTTTCGGCCTTTGTTTTGTGTCCACCAAATACAGATGTCACCGTCTCTGCCATTTACAAATGTCACCGGCACCGCGGTTTGGGTCGGGCGGCGGGCGGGCGCGAAGCCCCCGGCGTAGCGCAGCGACCGATCGACGCCCGCCATGGGGATGGCCGAAACTGCACCCGCTTGTTTGACCGGGCGGGCTCGGCCCGCCCGGCTCGTAGAACGGCTCAGCCGACTTTAAACAGACGCGCGTCGCGCTGATCGCGGCGGCGCGGTGCTTTGGTGCTGCGCCGCTGCGGTCCGCGGCGAAGCTGCTCCTCGCGGATGAAGGCGAGCGCAGCGCCGAGCCGTTTGTTCTCGACAATCGCGCCCTGGTCAACCTGTTGGATTGTATCGAAGATCCGGTAGGCAAACTCGATGCCCTTGTAGCGGATCGACAGGCGACCGTCGGGATAGTCGATGACGGTGACCCGCTTGCCGATTGCCGCCTTGGCTTGCTCGCTTGGCTCCAGGATGAACATGATCTTGTCGTACTGCAGGGTCAGCGCCTGTGAGAGGGTGCGCTCCTCCTTCCAGGCAAAGGCGTCGTCGAGATCGTCACCGGCGTGCAGCGGCCGATGCAAATCCTTTTTATTCGCCGGTGCTTTGGCAAAGCGCGCGTTGTAGTCAGCCATGAAAGCCGGGAGCAGGGCGTTGCCTTCCGCCAAGCTTGCCACGCCCGCCAACCGCAATTCCTTGACCAGGCGGTCTTGCAACGTCTTGTTGGCACGCTCGACCCGGCCTTTCGCCGGGCTCGAATTGGCGCAGATGATATCGATGTTGAGCACGTGCAATGCCCGGCCAAACTGGGTCATGCCGTCGCCGCCGAGCGCGCCCGAGTGGTTGACCCGAAACACCCCGTGCTTGTCGCTGTAAAACGCGATCGGCTTGCCCCAGGCCTCCAGATAGGCACGGGCCGCCTGGAAATAGGCAAAGGTTGACTCGCTCTCGACAAATTGCAGATGCATCAGCCGGCTGGTCGCGTCGTCGACAAACACCAGCAGCGTGCATTGCGGCCCGCGGTCCTCGAACCACCAATGCTCGCTACCATCGACCTGGACCAGTTCGCCAACGCATTCGCGCCGCGGCCGCGGCTGGTGAACCTGCTTGCGCTGCTTGCGATCACGCCACAGCCCGGCTTCGATCATCCACTGGCGCAGCGTTTCACGGCCAACCGCGATCCCGTGATCCTCGCACAGCTTCTCGGCTGCCAGGGTCGGGCCAAAATCCCAATACCACTGGCGGATGATTGTCAGAACCGCGCGCCGCAATGCCTCGGGCTTGCGCCGGTTACTGCGACGGCCGCGGCGCTTCGAGATCAGGCCGCTCGGACCTTCGATCCGATAGGCCTTCAACAGCCGAAACACCTGACGCCGCTCGAGCCCCAACAGCTGGCCCGCCGCTTTCGTCGTCAGCCGCTTTTGGTCCAAATCCCGCAGAACCTCCAGCCGCGAAAGCTCCCGATCGCTCATCAGTCGTATCGTCACCCCCAACACCCCCCGGAAATCCCCCGGGAAGTGTCATCTGTAACCGGCAGAGGAGTGACATTTTGATCGGGCGCCTACACGTAGAAGCCGCATAAGCCCCATTATGTAAATTTACGCTAAGTGTCTATGAAGCATAATCTTAAGATCCAGTTTTATTAGTCCACATTCTATACTTAGGTTACGACTTTAGCAATGCCGCCATCACCCGCTCGCGGGTTAAGGGCAGGTCGCGCAGCCGCGCGCCGAGCGCCATCGCCACGGCATTGCCGATCGCCGCAACGGTCGGGCCGCCGCTCGCTTCTCCGACGCCGAGCGGGGGGAGATCCGTGCCTGCGCTGACGAGCTCGACCGTGACTTCGGGGATCTCGGTAAAGCGCAGTACCGGGTAGCCTTCCCAGTCGCGCGAGCTAATGCCGTTGCTGTCGAGCCTGACACCTTCCTTCAAGGCCCAGCTCGCCGCCTGGATGATGCCGCCCTCGAGCTGGTTAATCGCCCCGTCGGGGTTAATCACGAGACCAGCATCGCAAGCACACCACACCTGCGTCAGACGAACCTCCTCGTCGATTTCGACCTCGGCGACGACCGCGGCGTAGGTGGCCATGTTCTTGTAGCGTGCAAAGCCGAGCCCGCGGCCGCGTCCGGTGCCCGACGCCAAACCCGACTGCCATGCACTCATATGCGCAACATGTTCGATCACGGCCCGGGCGCGCGGATCGGGCAATATCGAGAGCCGATAGGCAACCGGGTCCTCACCGGCCCGCTCAGCCAATTCGTCCATCGACGATTCGATCGCAAACACGTTCAAGGTGGCGCCGAGCCCGCGCAATGACGAGGTCCGCACCGGCGTCTCGGGGATCAGGTGATGGACGATGCGTTTTGCCGGAAAGCCGTAAAGCGGCTCACCATTGCGCGTGCCCGCACCCGGCGGGTTTGATGATTCGGTCGCGGGTGGCGCCGGCGGCGGATCGGGGAGCGCTTCCGCCGCGAGCAGATTACCGCCGCCGCCAGGACGGCTGGTATGCCGGCCGCTCCAGATTTCTGTCGTCCAATCCGCGGGTAGACCGGCATCGTCGAGAGCGGCGCGCGCGGTGACCACCATCGCCGGGCTGACCGGTTCGAAACCGAACTCCTCCTCGCGCCGCCAACGCACCCGGACCGGCTTGCCCGGGGTTTGCATCGCGATCACGGCAGCGTCGGTGGCCGCGTCATCGGCGCCGTTATGGCCGTAGCACCCCGGCCCCTGCATATGCCTGACAGAGATCTTCGCCGGATCGATTTTAAGGGTACGGGCAAGAGCGTCGCGCAACGGGTAGACGCCTTGCGAATGGGTCCAGACTTCAAGGCGGCCGTCGCGATAGACGGCAACTCCGCAAGATGGCGCGACCGAGGCGTGGGCGATGTGCATCCGGGTGTAGGTCGCCTCGTAACGGTTCGCGGCCGGCGTCGGAGCCACGGGGGGCGGGGCGCCGAGCAGCCGGTCGATCGAGGGTTGTTGCAGCAGCCAGCGCGCCTCTTCCTGGAACGGGTTGATCGCGTCGACGCCGTCCCACACGACGTGATTGGGCGCCACCGCCGCGACAGCTTCGACGACGGTCTCGTCCGAGCCTGATATCGCGAGGAAATTGCCGTTGCGCACGATGTCGATCGGCCCTTTGGCAGCGCGGCGCAAAGCGGTCTCGTCAACATGCTTGATCACAGCACCGCGGCGCGGCTGGCGCACAACGCGGGCATGCAGCATCCCGTCGAGCACCAGATCGTGCATGAAAACCGGCTCGCCGAACACTTTGCCGGCGAGATCGACGCGCGGCGCATTGTTGCCGACGATGCGATAGCCATTCGCATTTTTGGTTGGCGCGTCGCCTCGGGCTGGGCGACCGAGATCGACTGTCGCTGCGAGTGCCCAGTAATCGTGACCTGTAGGCTCACCGCGACGAGTAATGGCGCCGTCACGCACCGACAGCTCCGCGGGTGGACAGCTCAAGGCTTCTGCAGCGCGGTCGAGGAACAGGTTGCGCACCTCGGCGCAGGCAAGGCGCAACGCGACCCCACCGAATTGGATCGACTGGCTGCCCGCAGTGTAGCCTTCGTTGGGCGTCAGATCGGTGTCGCCGGAACGGAGCACAATCCGATCGAGGGCGACGTCGAGTTCCTCGGCCGCGATCTGCCGCATCGCGGTCAAGACCCCTTGGCCGATCTCGACCCGGCCGGTCGAAACCGTCACTTTTCCAGGCATGTCGAACCCGACCCAGCGGTCGAGGCGCGGGTTGCCGGAGAGCAGCGGCGGCAATCCGGCGGGGGCGGCGCTCATCGGGGGGCTCCTGCTGCGCGCATCTGCTCGGCGGCGCGCGCGACCGCACGAAGAATGCGGGGATGGCTGCCGCAGCGGCAGATGTTGTCATCGAGCGCCTCGGCGATTTCGCGCCGCGACGGCGAGAGGTTACGGTCCAGCAGCGCCTTTGCTGAGATCAGGACGCCGGACAGACAATAGCCGCATTGGCCCGCCTGTTCGTCGAGAAAGGCCTGCTGCAATGGATGCGGGCGGGCGTCCGTCCCCAGTCCTTCGATCGTGACGATGTCCCGGCCGGCCACTGTCGACAATGCCTTGCCGCAGGATTTGATCGGCTCGCCGTCGATCAGCACCATGCAACAGCCGCATTGTTCAAGGCCGCAGCCGAATTTCGTGCCAAAGAGGCCAAGATGATTGCGCAGAACATCGAGGAGCGGTGTGTCCGGGTCGGCGGTGACGCTGACCTCCTTTCCATTCACGCTCAAACTGACTGTTTGCATCGTTCGCTCACCGGCCGCGGAAGGAGCCGGCATTATATCAAAAGCGCAGCTTCGGCGATGCGGTCGTAAAAAAACTGGGGCGGGCTCGATCTACAGCCCGTCCCCTGGTCGGCGTCAGCTTTAATTTGGCGTCAGCTATGGAAGCGTCAGGTCTGCTTGACCTCGATCTTTTTGGGCTGCTTCTGGGCTTCCGCGGTTTTTGGCATGTTGATCGTCAATACGCCCTTGGAAAAGTCCGCCGAAATGGTGTCGCGGTCCACGCTGGCGGGAAGTTCGAACGCGCGCTGAAACGAGCCGTAAGAGCGTTCCGAGAAGTGATAGTTCTTGTCCCTCTGCTCTGATTCCTGGCGCTTCTCGCCTTTGAGGATGAGCATGTCGCCGGCGATCGGAATGGCTGGTCCGCGGTCTGGCCAAACACGGCATTGTTGCTGTGCTGATGGAGACGCGGCAAATACGAGCTACGCTGTCAGCCATGATCGTCAAGACCGACCGGAAAGATGCGCGCGGTATGGCGCGCCTGTTGCGCATGGGATGGTTCCGGCCGGTCCACGACAAAACGATGGACGCTCGCGAGCAGCGGACAATCCTCTCGGCACGCGCGACCTTGATGGCGCGCCTCAAGGACATCGAGAACAGCGTTCGAGCATTGCTGCGAGGCTTTGGCCTGCGCCTCCCGCTGCTGCTGCGGGGTCGCTGGGATGCGGCTGTGCGAGAGGCCGGGGCCGGCCATCCATCCTTGCTGCAGATCCTCGATCCGTTGCTTACCGCACGCCGTGCCCTGCGCGAGCAGTTGGCCTTGCTTGATAAGCGGGTGCGCGATACCGCCAGGATCGATCGTGTTTGTCGCAGGCTGATGACCACCCAGGGGTGGGCGCCATTGTCGCCTTGACATTCCGCGCGGCAGTCAATCAGCCGGATCGCTTCCGATCCTCCAAGAGGGGCGGCGCCTGTTTTGGCCTGACGCCCCGCAAATACCAATCGGGTGAGACAAATCGGGACGGCGCCATCAGTCGGGCCGGCGACGCCTCGGTCCGGGTGGCGCTGTTCGAGGCCGCGCATGTGATCATGGCCCGGGTTGCTTCCTTGTCGACGCTTAAGGCCTGGGCGATGAACGTTGCGCGCCGGCGCGGCGCCAAACGCGCCAAGGTCGCACTCGCTCGCAAACTCGGCGTCGTGCTGCACGCCATGTGGGTTAAGGAAACCAACTCCGCTTCGCCCGCCCCGCCAGCGTCTGACGCTAGGCCTAAACTTTACTGATCAATCCGCTACTCGAGGTCCCCGACGGGACGCCTGGGCGGGGACGATGGTCAGGGACAAGCCGTTGGACAGCTTGGCGCTGTGACGCCGTATTGGAGATCGGCTGCCCTGCACCTCTCTCACCACATCATGTGACGATCACCGCGTCGATCACGGACAGAAGCATGAACCCCGTTCGCCAGGCCATGCCGTCGACCAGCCTTGATAGCGCATCCCAATGACAGAAGGTGTCCAAGTGACCCAGGGCGGTTTCTCAACCGCCGGCTGGCAAGATCGGATCTCCTTCTCGGCTAAGATCGGAACCATAGCGGCGACGGCCGGGCTATGCCGCATTACGTCATGTCCTATTCGGCGGGGCTGCGGTTCGGGAGGACCATCGCTTCCGAAGCACGCCCTGGCACCGCCCGGAACCAGCGATAGAGCATGCCAGCGCAGGCGGCGCCGACGATCTGTGCCGCCAAATATACCGGCAGTCCGACATAAATACCGGTCGCGACCGCGGGTCCGATCGAGCGCGCCGGATTGACGCTGCCGCCGGTCAAAACCCCGAACGCAAGAATGCACATTGTAACGGTCATCCCGATCGCCAACGGTGCGAGCCAGCGGGCATTGCCGCGTACCGCAGTGTGCAGTACCGTGCTTACGAGAAAAAAGGTGCCCAATGCTTCAAATGCAAACGCCCCAAGATAGTCGATACGCTGCGTATTGACCAGCGTTGCACCCAAATTAGCGACCGGACCGCCGAACAGCAGCAGCAGCGAGTAGCCGGCGGCGATCGCACCGGCCAGTTGGGCAATGATGTAGGGCGCCAGTCGCTCGACTGGAAATTCTCCGGCCGTAGCGAGCCCTACGCTAACTGCAGGATTAATGTGGCCGCCGCTGATATCGCCAAAGGCGGCGACAGCCACCAAGATCGCGAGACCGTGGGCAAAAGCAACGGCCGGATCGTGGTTGGCTCCCAGCGCGGTCGCCGCCCCCGCCCCCATAAAGATCAGCAAGAAAGTCCCGATGAACTCGGCGGCTAACGCTTTTCGTAAAGCGCTCATATCTGGCTCCAGTGATTTGGCAATTGTAAATGACAAGGCGGATGTTGGCTGCCGCGGCTCCAGCGTTTTGACGGGCGATCGACGGATGCCGCCAGGCGGCTATCGGCTGATTGTCAGACCGCCCGCCATGCTGGCTTGCTCGCGTCGACCAATTTGAGATCGACCGGGGCCTCGCCAAAAATCCCGATTACCACTGGCTCCTTTGCCCCTGCCTTGACGCCGTCATAATGAGGCGCGTGGGCGACGCGTCTGACAAAGCCGCCGGCCGGCACTGGAACCGCAGCATTCGGGTCGAAGTCGGCGCCGCTATTCACCCACCACGTGCCGGACAGCACTAGACACAGCCGGTCGGTGGCATAGCTGTGCGGCGCGCTCATATAGCCCGGGTACCATTTCATAAGCACAACGTATTGCCCGGGTTTGTCCAACCCGCCGAAAAGCGTCGCTACTTCAGCACTGTGCGGCGGCCCAGCGGTCCATGGCGACCATTGGATCTGGTCGGGAAGAGTTACCTGGGTTTCGGACGGGTTGAGCGCCGCCGCCCGGAGTGTAGAGAGACCGAGCGGTAAGGCGGCGAGCAGGGACGCGAGCATGACCCGCCGCCGGGTCGAGCTTAATCCATCGCCAAGTGGCGAGAGAGAGGGGACATCGCCGCTGCGAGCAACCATTTGCGATTCTCCCTCACCTAAAGTGAGATACGGGTGCCGAGGACTTCGAGAAACAGTGCCAGAAATTGCGGGTGGGCCGACCACGCAAACCCGGTCACGAGATTACCGTCGCGAATGGCGCGATCGGGCGCGGTATCGACAAACTCGCCGCCTGCCAAGCGCACTTCCGGGGCACAGGCAGAATAGCCCGAGACCTGCCGCCCGCGAATTACGTCAGCCGCAGCAAGGATTTGCGCTGCATGACAAATCGCCGCTATCGGTTTTTCTTGGCTTGCGAATGACCGAACGATATCGATCAGACGATTATCGAGCCTCAGATATTCGGGCGCCCGGCCTCCTGCGATCATCAGTGCATCGTAACCCTCAGCTCTGGCTTCAGCGAAAGTAGCATTGAGGAGAAAGTTATGGCCGGGCTTCTCCGTATAGGTCTGGTCGCCCTCGAAATCGTGGATCGCTGTCTTGATCTTTTCGCCAGTCTTTTTGCCCGGACACACGGCATGAACGATATGCCCCAGCATCGTCAGCGCCTGAAACGGCACCATCACCTCGTAGTCTTCGGCGAAATCGCCGACGAGAAAGAGGATCTTCTTTGCCGACATGCTAATCTCCTTGGTACCATCCAACTGGCGGCTTCAGCGCGTTATTCGGCCGCTTGCAATCCGACGAAATTACGTCGTTGCGGCGGCGCCATGAATTCCGGGCCCACTGGATCGGCGATCTCCTCTTTCAGAATGCGGTCGATCTCTGCCTTTGCAGCAGTGTCGAGCGACCACCCGAAGAGCTCGTCGATTGGCTGCAATTGCCGGGGGTGACGCGCGCCCCACAATGCCGCCGTGGCACCCTGATCGAGGAGCCAGCGCACGGCCAGGTGGATGACGCGCTTGCCATAGCGCTGACTGGCGAATTGATCGAGGCGTTGCACCGCAGCAAGATATTGGGCATAGCGCGGCGGTTGGAATTTCGGGTCGGTCAACCGCAGATCGTCGCCCGCGAAATGCGCGTCCTGCTGCAATTTACCCGACAGCAGCCCCCGGCACAGTGCGCCATAGGTCAAAGTAGCGAAGGTTGTTTCCCGGCAATAGGGCAGAAGCTGGGCCTCGATCTCCCGCTCGTACAAATTATAGGGTGGCTGCACGACATGGAGCTGAGCAACGCGCCGGAATCGTTCGATTTCGGCAACCGAGAAATTGCTCACCCCAATGGCCCGAATCATCCCTTGGGCGAGCAGCCGTTGCATCGCCTCTGCGGTCTCTTCGAGCGGCACTAACGGGTCTGGCCAGTGTACCTGATAAATATCAATGTAGTCGGTGCGCAACCGCCGTAACAAATCTGTTACTTCGCGCAGAATCCGGTCGCGGCCGGCATTGCGGAAGACCTTTCCGTCTTTCCACTCCAACCCGACTTTGGTGGCGATCACCACGCGTGAGCGCAGCCGCCCTTCGGCAAGCGCTCGGCCGACAATCTCCTCCGAGTGGCCAAAACCATAAGCCGGTGCCGTGTCAATCAGTGTGATGCCGCGCTCGATCGCTGCCTGAATTGTCGCGACCGACTCGGAATCATCCGTCCCACCCCACATCCACCCGCCAATCGCCCAGGTCCCGAGACCAATGCGCGATATACTGAGTGAGATTTCCGGAATTGGTGCAAACTCCATGTCATCCCTCCTTATGGCTGATCCAATCAGCCATCGCTCCTATCCAGCCGCGTTCGCAGCGCCCAAATTTGCTAGGGCGCCGCACACGGTTTCCTTGGGTTTATTCCGTCGCTCTGCGAGAGTTGAGACCAAGAGCCCGCGCTACCCCCTCGCCGTAGGCCGGATCGGCGCGAAAACAATTGGCGACGTGGCGCTCCTTGATATGCTGCCGCGCGTCGCCCATCGCTCGCGCCGTGTTTTGGAACAGAAGCTGCTGCTGCGCGGGCGCCATCAGCCGGAACAGATTGCCCGGCTGCTCCCAGTGGTCGTCGTCGGCGTAATGGTTGTAATGAGCCGCGTCGCCTTCAATGGCCAACGGCGGCTCGGCGAAATCAGGCTGATTGTCCCACAGCCCGGCGCTGTTGGGGTTGAAGCTGGTAGTGCCGCCGAGATTGCCGTCGACGCGCATCTTGCCGTCCCGGTGGTAGCTCATATACGGGCATTTCGGCGCGTTGACCGGGATTTGGTAGAAGTTGACGCCGAGGCGGTAACGAACCGCGTCATTGTACGAGAACAGGCGCGCCTGCAGCATCCGGTCCGGCGAAAAGCTGATGCCGGGGACGACGTTCGACGGCCCGAACGCCGCCTGCTCGACTTCGGCGAAAAAGTTGTCCGGCCAGCGGTTGAGCTCCATGACGCCGACCTCGATCAGCGGGTACTCGGCCTTTGGCCAGACCTTGGTCAGGTCGAACGGGTTGTGGCGATGTGTTTTCGCCTGCGCTTCGGTCATCACCTGGATGAAAAGCGTCCAGCGCGGAAAGTCGCCGGCCTCGATCGCAGTGAACAGGTCGCGGCCGTGGCTTTCGCGGTCTTTTGCCACGAGGGCCTCGGCCTCGGAATCCGTCAGGTTCTCGATGCCCTGCTGGGTGCGGAAATGGAATTTGACCCATACCCGCTCATTCGCCGCATTGATCATCGAAAAGGTATGGCTGCCGAACAGGTGCATATTCCGAAAGCTCTTGGGGATGCCGCGGTCGGACATGACGACTGTGACCTGGTGCAACGCTTCGGGCAGCAAGGTCCAGAAATCCCAGTTGTTGTCAGCGCTGCGCATCCCAGTGCGCGGGTCGCGCTTGATCGCGTGGTTGAGATCGGGAAAGCGCAGCGGATCGCGGAAGAAGAACACCGGCGTGTTGTTGCCGACGATGTCCCAGTTGCCTTCCTCGGTATAGAACTTCAGCGCAGTGCCGCGGATGTCGCGCTCCGCATCCGCGGCGCCGCGCTCACCGGCGACCGTCGAGAAGCGGGCAAACATTGGCGTCTGTTTGCCGATCTCGGAGAAGATATTCGCCTTGGTGAAGCGGGTGATGTCGTGCGTCACGGTGAAGGTGCCGTGGGCGCCCCAGCCCTTTGCATGCATACGGCGCTCGGGGATCACCTCGCGGTCGAAGTGAGCCAGCTTCTCGAGCAGCCAAATGTCCTGCAGCAGTGCCGGACCGCGCGGACCGGCAGTCATGATGTTGGTGTTGTCGGCGACCGGCGCGCCGTTGGCATTGGTAAAACGCTTTGATTGCGACATAAAGAATTCTCCTTCGGTTGGACGGAAAACAGAGGGCAAACAATACTAGTCGGGCCAGGCAGAGCCGCGGATCACCTTGCAGAAGTTCATGCGTTTGAAGGAGGGATCTTTGTCGGCGAGAACATCGGCCTTGACATTGCCAAAGGTTGTCTCGGGCCTGCGGTGGATGCCGTCGTAAAAGGCCTCAATGATTTCTTCCTTGAAACGGCCGGGACGCGGGTGCGCGTTTACAACGGCTTCGCGCTCGGCCTCGGGGAATTCGGAGAAAGCAATGCCGAGCACGTCCATCTCGACGCCGGCGGTGACGAGAGCGATCACGGGATGCATATGCTGCGGGATGCCCGGGGTGGTGTGCAGCGCGATCGCAGTCCACACCGTATCGATGTCCTGTTGCGATATCCCGTGGCCGCGCAGGAAGTCGCGGGCGACATTGGCGCTGTCCACCTCAAAGCGATCATGCGCGCTCGCGTGCTGTGGCGTGAGGCCCATATCATGGAACATGGCGCCGGCATAAAGCAGCTCAGGATCGAAAGTTAGGCTGTGGCGTCTGCCGGTCAGTGCGCCCCAGTAATAGACACGGCTCGAATGATGGAACAGCAGTGGCGGCTCCGTGTCCTTGACGAGTTCGGTCACTTCCTGTGCCAGTTTACTGTCAGGGATGCTGACCCCTGCCACCACTTCAATACTCACTGCCGACCTCCTGGTCCGATGGGGTTTGTCAGCCGGTTCAGCCACGCCGCGATGCCCCACATCAATGAGGGCCAACGGTCGCTATTAGGATAGTCGCCTCGCTGATTGACTGAAGTTCAAAGAAGTAAAGATTGGTCAAATTTGGTAAATCTTGGCCGATTAACTGTTTGAGACGATATTCGCGAACACCGACGATTTACTCCGTTTTGCCGGATTTAACTGCCAATGGTCCGTCAGACAATTATATGAAGCGAATAACTGTGTTCAACGTGGGCCTTAAATAAAAGAGGGTGTTGCACGATGGATTTACTTGTTGCAGGGTTGCAGAAAAGGAACTTGCCCGAGGGGCGGGCCAGTGTTCTGGAGAAAGACACCGTTAAATCTTGGCTTTACCACGAGATCGAGGCACTGATCCCGCGTTTGACGAAGTACGCGCGGGCATTGACCCATGATGTGGTCGATGCCGACGATCTTGTTCAAGAGTCACTCAGCCGAGCGCTTGCAAAGCTTCATCTGTGGCGCCGCGGCACCGATCTGCGAGCTTGGCTCTTCACGATACTGCACCATCAATATGTCAATGAGCGGCGTCGCGCGTCGCGCGAAAAGAAAGTAGCGCTTGAGGATCACGATCAAGCCCTGGCAGCACAGCAAGACAAGCGTCTGGAATTTCGCGACCTCGCTCGCGCGATGGGCACGCTTTCCAAAAACCAAAGATCGGTCATTATGCTCGTGGGCGTTGATCAGATGCAGTATGAGGAGGCAGCATCGGTTTTGAACTTGCCGCTTGGAACTGTTCGCTCACGTTTGGCGCGCGGCCGCAATACCCTGCGCCAGTTAACAGATCGCTTTGCCGCGTGAGATTTCGCTGCTCACGCGAGTTCCGGCAAATAACGGATCGCAGCCCTGTAATTCGATAAAGCCGGATTACGGACATGCCAGTGGTCCAGGGGAAAACCGTTGGGAATTGTACGATTTGCACTGAAGTACCCGCATACCTTCTATGTGGTGGCAGCGCTGATCCTATTTCTCGGGGTCACGGCGGCGATCGAGATGCCGACGGATATTTTTCCCGAGATCGATATCCCGGTGGTGTCAGTGATCTGGCAGTACACCGGTCTCGATACCACCGAGATGGAACAGCGCGTCACGACCTACAGCCAGTATGCGATCAGCTCCAATGTCAGCGGCATCAAAGACATCGAAGCCGAAACGGTGAACGGTATCTCGGTCCAGAAAATATATTTTCAGCCGGACGTGAACCTCGACCTGGCGATCTCACAGATCGTGGCGGCGACAAACTCGATCCGCGCCTTGATGCCGATCGGGATCCAGCCACCGGTCGTTGTCCAGTACAGCGCGTCGGCGGTGCCGGTGATGCAGATCAGCCTCAGTTCCGACAATCTCAGCCAAACCCAGCTTTACGATTACGGCATCTACCGCCTCCGGCAGATGATCGCACCAATCCACGGCATCACATTGCCGACACCGGCCGGTGGGAAATATCGCCAGATTATGGTCGATATCGACCAGACCAAGCTGCTCGCCAAGGGACTGACACCGCTCCAGGTGGTGAATGCGGTCAACGCGCAGAACCTGACCCTGCCTGGTGGCGATGAGAAGATCGGCAAGGTCGATTACACCGTGCGCACCAATTCGATGCCGCCGACAATCACGGCGCTCAACGACATCCCGGTCGGATATTCCAATGGCGCTACCATCTTCCTGAGGGATATTGGCCACGTCCGCGACGGCAATTTGGTGCAGCAGAACATCGTCAATGCCGACGGCAAACCCTCGGTGTTGCTTAGCATCATCAAAAATGGTGACGCATCGACACTGACTGTGGTCAGCGCCGTCAAGCATATGCTTGATGTCGCGCGAGCCGCGGCCCCGCCCGGCATGGTGATCAAGTCGCTGTTCGATCAATCGGTATTCGTCGTCTCGTCGGTCGTGGCGGTGCTGCGCGAAGGGGCGATCGCCGCCGGGTTGACCGCGCTGATGATCCTTTTATTCCTCGGTTCCTGGCGGCCGACGATTGTCGTGATGGTTTCGATCCCGCTGGCAATGCTGACCTCGCTCGTCGTGCTCTATTTTCTCGGCGAGACGATCAACACGATGACTTTGGGCGGGCTCGCGCTCGCGGTCGGCATTCTCGTCGACAACTCGACTGTGACCATTGAAAACACCTATCGCTTGCTTAACGAAGAGAAGATGCCGTTGCCGGCAGCGACATTGCATGGCGCGGCCGAGATTGCGATGCCGACCCTGGTTTCGACCTTGGCGATCAGCTGCGTCTTCACCTCGGTGGTGTTCCTGGAGGGGCCGGCAAAATATCTCTTTACCCCGCTCGGCCTCGCCGTCGTCTTTGCGATGCTGGCCTCATATGGCTTGTCGCGCACCCTGACGCCGATCACCATTGGCCAGCTGCTCAAACGCCAGCATGCCCACGCGGGCGGTACTGGTGGCGGCAACAGTCTCTTTGCCCGGTTTCATGCCGGGTTCGAACGCGGCTTTGAGCATTTGCGCCAAGGCTATGTCAGCCTGCTGACGATACTGCTGACCCGCCGGATCATCATTCCGATCCTCGCTATCTTGGTGTTGGCACTCGGCGCCACGATGTTCGTTTCGGTTGGCCGCGATTTTTATCCGGCGATCGATGGCGGCATGATCCAACTCCACGTCCGCGCACCGCCGGGCACTCGCATCGAGGTGGCCGACCAAATTTTTCAGGCGATCGAAGACAAAATCCGCCAGATCATCCCCAAGAGAGACCTCGATCTGATTGTCGACAATATCGGCGTCCCCGCGCGTTCCTATAACTGGGCATTCGCCGACGGGACCACGATCGCGGTCAATGACGGCGTGATCATGGTCTCGCTCAATGACGGCCACGCGCCGACGGCCGATTATGTCCGCAAATTGCGGCAGGCGCTACCGGCCGCCTTCCCGGCGGATTTGTTCTATTTCCAGCCCGCCGACATGGCCACGCAGATCCTGAATTTCGGGCTTACCGCGCAGATAGACGTGCGCACCGTCGGTTACGATCGCGTCCGGAATTTGCGAGTTGCCAAGGATCTACGCCGCCGCATCGCTCGGATCCCGGGCGTCGTGGACGCCCATCTGCAGCAAGAAGTCGACGCACCGGATTTTTACGTCCAGATCGACCGCGCCCGAGCTATGCAATTGGGCATCACCACAAGCGATATCGGCAACAACATCGGCACCAGCCTGAGCTCGTCCGAACAAGTATCGCCTAATTTCTGGACCGACCCGACCAACGGTATCCCGTATTACATTGCAGTGCAGACACCGGAATATCAGGTGAGCTCGCTAGGTGACCTCGGCAATACGCCGGTTAGTACCGCAATGGCCCAACCGACGGGCGAACCGGTTCCCGGTGAACTACAAAACGTCGCGACGTTCACCCGCGACACGGTGCCGGGCAGTGCCAACGAGGCCAACATCCAGCCGGTATACGAGGTCTATGCCAGCACTCAAGGGCGCGATCTCGGCAGCATCGCCACCGATATCGACAAGATCATCCCGCAATTCCAGAAGCAGCTCGCACCCGGCAACACCATCCAGGTGACGGGACAGATCAACAGCATGAACCAAGCCTTCCGCGATATGGCGATCGGGCTGTTATTCGCGGCGGTGTTTGTCTATCTGCTGATGGTCGTCAACTACCAGAATTTTGGCGACCCGTTTGTCGTGATCCTGGCCTTGCCGGCAACCTTCTGCGGCATCGTCACGATGCTCTACGTCACGGGAACGACATTGAGCGTTCCGTCCTTGATGGGCGCAATCATGGCTGTTGGCGTCGCCTCGGCCAATTCAATGCTGCTCGTTACCTTCGCGCGCGAGCAGCAGCTGTCCGGCGCAAAGGCGTTCGACGCTGCTATTTCGGCTGGGCACACGCGTATTCGGCCGGTGCTTATGACCGCGACCGCGATGATCGTCGGCATGATCCCGATGGCGATTGGCGGCCCCGGCGAGGAACAGAACGCCGCATTGGCGCGCGCGGTGATCGGCGGCCTCCTCTTCGCGACGCCGACGACGTTGCTCGTCGTACCCTATTTGTTTGCAATGCTGCGCAGCAGCAATGACGGGAAAGCAGCCCATGGCGTCTTCGAGGAGGTTCCCGAATGAACGACCTTGGGACCGTGCCGGCATTGAAGGGACGGCCACCGCGGCCTCTGCTGCCGCCCCCCGGCCCCGATACGCCCGGCTCGCAGCCGTCGCTCCCGCCCGATACACGGGGCAGATCGGGCCGCCGGATTATCGGTTTGCTGGTCGTTCTGCTGCTCTCCGGCGCGCTCGGCCTAGGTGTCTGGCGGCACTATCAGCAGAACCGGCAAGTCGCCGCGTTTGCCGAGCAGCAGGTCTACTTTGTGCCGAGGGTGCGAGTCGGAAAGGTAACGCAGCGTCTCGGCACGGTGGACGTGTCGCTGCCAGGCACCACGTTGGCCTTTGAGGCCGCAAATATTTATGCGCGCGCCAGCGGCTATGTAACACTGCGCTTTGTCGATATTGGCGATCACGTCAAGGCGGGGCAGCTTCTCGCAGAGATCGCTGCACCCGAGGTCGAGGACCAGATTGCTCAATATCAGAATAGCGTTCAGCAGGCCAATGCGACGCACAACCAGAACCAAGCCCAAAAGAATTTGGCCCAGGTCACCTTGGGACGCGACTCGGTGCTCGTTAAGCGAGGCTGGGTGACTCTGGAACAGGGCGACACCGATCGGTACACCTATCAGGCCCAGCAGCACGCGACAAATGCGGCTCAGTTCAACACCGCGGCACTGCAGGCGCAGCTAAAGTATTACGATCAGCAGAAGAGTTACCAGCAGGTGGTAGCGCCGTTCGACGGCGTGATTACCCAGCGAAATATCGATGTCGGCAGCCTGATTACCGCTGATGCGACGAGCGGTACGTCGATGTTCTCGATGGTCCAAAGCGGGGTAATCCGGGTTTGGGTTTACGTGCCGCAGGACGACGCGTTTGGGGTTCGCCCCGGGGTCGGCGCCATCGTGCGCGTGCCGGCGATGCCTAGCCTCACCTTTCACGGCAAGGTGACGCGGATCGCCGATGCGCTGCAGCCGGGAACCCGAACCCTCCTGACCGAGATCGACATACCCAATCCGGATGGCGCCTTGCAGCCGGGCGTTTATTGCACGGTCGAGCTCAAGATCCCCCGCACCTCGCCGGCGCTAGTGATCCCAGCCTCGGCGATCATCTTCAATCAAAACGGCATGCAGGTCGCGGTGGTCAACGACGGTATCGCCCATCTGCACAAGATTGCGATCACCACCGATTACGGCACCGAGGTTGAGGTCAATCGCGGCGTTGAAGACGGCGACCAGGTGATCCTGCAGCCCCCAGTCGACCTCGAGGACGGGGACAAGGTGCGGGTCATTCCAACGCCGCCGACCACCGCGCCGTAGCCGCGGTCACGCGCTATTCGGGGCATTTCCAGTCGGATCAGGGTGGTACTTTTGCTCACCCGCTGTCCGAGGGGCAGATACGGGTCCAGAACCGCGGGCTCGCAGAGCGGCCGGGCTATGCGAGCGCGTCGAGCAGCACTTTCGCGGCTTTCAGGTCGGCCGTGTCGGACCCTTCGGTAAACCGGTTGTAGACCGGCTGGAGGAGCGCTGTCGCATCGGCGGAACGGCCTTGATCGCGCCACAGCCGGGCCAGACTGGTGGTGCAGCGCAGTTCCCACGACAAGGCCTCTTGGCGGCGCACCCAATCCAGGGCTTGCTGGAAGTGGACCTCGGCCGCGGCGGCGGCGTTCGGTACCCCCTCCAATAAACGAAGCTCGCCTTTAAGACGCAGCAGCTCGGCAGTATTCCAGCGTCCTTCCCCGTGCTCCGATCGTGCGAGCGCTTCTCCTATGGTCACCAGCCCCTCACCCACTTGTCCTGCAGCCCCCAAGGCTTCGGCGAGCACACCGAGAAATCCTGTGTAACGTAAGACGTAGCCGGTCCTCCGAAGCTCGTCGAGAGCGGATCGGAGAAGCGATAATCCAACGACGTCTCCGCGCCTGATCAGCAGCACGCCCTTCCAACATCGGCCCCAGATCTGCCAAACCTCTAGTGAATGCCGTTCCGCATGTTCGATCAGCATCGCCGCGAAGTTTTCCGCTGCCGCCAGATCACCAACGAAGTGCGCTATCGGGCACGCCGCTTGAGCCAGCGCATTGCACAACGAAAGCGCATGACCACTTGCGCGTGCACCGTCAACGCTGGTTTGCGCGGTGAGGACGGCCTGCTCCGGGAAACCTTGAAGCCAAAGGACATGCGCGAGAATGCAACGCGCCGCCGACGGCTGGTCGAACTGAAAGCGATATAATCTTACGCGATCGATGGACGGGGTCGAACGAGCGAGCATGCGCTCGATGTGATGGCGCGCATTGACCTGGTCTCCCAGATAATGCAACGAGGTCCCCACCATGCGGTCGCCAACGCGCAAATTTGCCGGGTCCGTCCGGTCCGCTGCGACACTGCAAAACCTTTGGGCAAGCCCCAGTTCGGTGCGATGCTCGCCGCTTATCGATCGATAAAAAGACAGACCCCAAAGCGCCGATAGCTGAACCGTCGTATCACCAAGGGACTCGGCGAGTTCCAGAGCGCGCGTCAACGCGGCGCCAGTCTCGGGTATTGGGCCTCTCGTATACATCAGCGATGCGCCCAATGCCGCATAAAGCTGCATTTCGGAACGTTGCGCTTGGGCCGAGTGGGGGCCAAAGCTGGCGAGCGCTTGTTCGACGCGCCCGCGACACTCCTCCATCAGAGACAATTGAACCCACAGTGGCACCGATGCGATCGTGAGGGCGACGCCCATCGACGGATCGCCATTGAGCGAGAAAGCCCAATCCAGCGCTGCGCGGACATTGTCGATCCGCGGGACGTAGTCTGCCAGCCATTCGTCGGTCGGGCGCGTCTCGGCCTCCGTCTCTGCGCCTTCAAAAACATCCAAATAGTAACGAGCATGGCGGCGCGCTGCTGCATCGAACTCGCCGGCTTGAGCGAGCTTCTCCAGGGCATAAGCTCTGGTCGTTTCGAGCAACCGATAGCGCACCGTCGCGCCGCCAGGGTCCGCGGTCACAAGTGATTTCTCGACCAGGTTCGTAACGCAATCGACGACGTCCGACGGACCAACCTCGTCATCCGCCGCTACCGCCCTGGCGGCCTGCAGAGTGAAGCCGCCAGCGAAGATTGCCAGGCGACGCAACACCACGCGCTCGGTTTCGGTCAGGAGCTCATGGCTCCAGTCGAGCGTCGCCCGCAGTGTCTGATGACGCGGCATTGCGGTGCGATGGCCGCCCGCGAGGAGCCGGAAGCGGTCGCCGAGCCGGGCTGCAACTCCCTCTATCCCGAGGGCCGCGGCGCGCGCCGCGGCAAGCTCGATCGCCAGCGGGATGCCGTCAAGGCGACGACAAATTCCGGCGATCGCGGCCATGACAGGTGCGTCGGGCGAAAACTGTGGCGCGGACGCGCGAGCCCGCTCGACGAACAGTCGAACAGCGCCGTAGCGAAGCTGGTCCTCGCCGGCTGGGCTGCCCTCCGGTGGCAGAGCGAGCGGCGGTACCGGGTAAACCCACTCGCCGTCTGCGCGGAGCGGCTCGCGGCTGGTGGCGATCACGCGTGCTGCCGGGTTTGCCCGCAACAACAACTCGGCCATCCCTGCCGCGGAGTCGACCACATGCTCGCAATTGTCGAGTACGAGAAGGAGCTGCTTCGAGCGGAGCGCGTTCGCGACAGATAGCGGCGATGCAGTGCCCGAAGCGAGTTCGAGCCCCAGCGCGGTAGCGATCGTGACTGGGACGAGCTCGGCATCGGACAGCGGCGCGAGCTCGATGGCCCAAACCCCATCGGCAACGTCGGGCAATAGGCGCCGAGCAGCTTCCAAACTGAGCCGGGTCTTGCCGATGCCGCCGGGCCCGGTCAGGGAGACGAGCCGATGCGCGGCAGCAAGGCTCACGATTTCGCGCAGCTCGTCTTCGCGGCCGATCAGCTCGGACACCGGCTCCAGCAGGTTCGTCGGCGGCGGAACTGCTGCCGGCTCCGCCGCGGTCACCCCGGCACCGGGGCGCTCGTCCGGGCCGGCCGCCACGCTGCGGATCTCGCCGGTAAACTGGTAACCTCGTCCGGCCACAGTGCGGATCAGCCCGCGCTCCGCCCCGAAGGCTGCGCGCAACGCCGAGATCTGGGCTTGCAGGCTGTTGTCCTCGACGATCCGGTCGGGCCAGACGCGCGCCATCAGCGCGTCCTTGCTGACAACAGCCCCGCTGGCTTCGAGCAATGCTACCAGCACGTCGAAGGCGCGCCCGCCGAGCCTGATCGGCCGGCCGTCGGCAAACAGCTCGCGGCGCTGCGGGGCCACCCGGAAACGCCCGAACACGACGCTCGCCGTAGAGTCGGAGGCGGAATCCATTCAGCCCCATTATAGAGGCGCGTCAGCAAATTTCAGGGTTTTTCAGGAGAGGCCGAGGAGATCGATCGCTAGGGGTACGCTCAGGACGCATGCATTCGTGGGGCGGCCGGCTCTGCGAGCGCGTCGAGAAGGGCCTTTGCGGTCTTCAGATCAACCGTGTCGAAGCCTTCGGTAAACCGATCGTAGATCGGCTGGAGGTGTGCCGTTGCATCGGCGAAGCGGCCCTGATTACTCAGCAGCCGCGCGAGGCTCGTGGTGGCGCGCAGTTCCCAGGAGAGCGCGCCTTGCCGACGCGCCAAGTCAAGCGCTTGCCGGAAGTGGTCCTCAGCCAATACCGCGGCTCCGGGCGCGTCCTGCAACAGAATGAGCTCGCCCTTGATACGCAGCACCTCGGCATTTAGCCAGCCTTCTTCGCTGTGCTCGGAGCGGACGATCGCCTCCTCGATCATGGCGAGCCCGTCGACGATTTGCCCGGTACGACCCGAGGCCGCCGATATAAGGAACGCAAACAAACGCGCGGCGGACTCGGCCGTGTCTGGTTCGGCGAAGGCGGAGCGTAGCAACCGTAATCCGGCCGCGGAATCGCCGCGCTGGATGACGAGCATTCCCTGATAGCAGCGGCCAAAAGCGCGCCAGCGCGCCAGCGCATGTCTGGTTGAATGGTCGAGCAGCATTTCCGTGTAATGTTCCGCCGTAGCCAGATCGCCGGCCCACAGCGCGATCGGGCATGCCGCAACGGCGAGAGCGTTACCCAGCGAGATTGCGTGATTGGTTGCCCGCGCGTCCGCAACGCTGCGTTCGGCGGTCAGCATCGCCTGATCCGGCAATCCCTGCAGCCACAGGATCCGGGCAAGATAGGACCGTGCGCCCGCCCACGGATCGACTTGAAAGCGAACGATTTGCCACTTCTGGGCAGGGGGCACATAGTGCGCGAGCACGCTCTCGAGATGGCGCCGGGCGATCAGCAAATCGCCGAGATAATACTGCGACCCACCGATCATTCGCTCGCCGATCAGGCGATCCTTCGGGTCGGACCGCTCCGCCGCCAGCGTATAGAACCTTTGAGCCAGCGTCAGAGCGATGCAATGCTGGCCGCAGCTGATGCGAAAGGACCACAGGCCCCAGAGCGAGCGCAACTGGTACTCGATGTCGTCAAGGCGCTCGGCAATCTCGAGGGCCTTTGTCCCGATCGCCTCGATCTCGGAAACGGCACCTCTCCCATACATGAGCGATGTCGCAAGCGTGGCCATGAGTTGCATCTCGCGGCGCGCGTCCCGACCCGATCCGGCCGCGATAGCGGCGAGAGCCCGCTCGATCCGGCCGCGGCACTCCTCCAGTAGTGACAAATGCATCCACAAGGGAACCGCGGCGGTAGTCAACGCCAAGCCGATCGATGCATCACCGGCCGGCGAAAACGCCCAGTCGAGCGCCGCGCGCAAATTGTCGATCTGCCGCCCGTAATCGCCCAGCCACTCAGTCGTGGGCCGCGTCTCCCAGTCGCTTTCGGCCCGTTCGAAGAGATCCCGATAATATTCGGCGTGGCGGCGTGCGAGCAACTCGCGTTCGCCGCCTTCGGCGAGCTTTTGGAGCTCATAGGCCCGCGTCGTGTCGAGCAGGAGGTAGCGCGCGATGGCGCCGTCCATCTCCACCGCAACGAGCGATTTCTCGACCAGGCTGGAAACGCCGTCGACAACCTCCGGTGGCGCGACCTCGGGGCTCGCGGTGACCGCACCCGCCGCCTCCAGGCTGAAGGTGCCGGCGAAGATCGCCAGGCGACGCAAGACCATGCGCTCGGGCTCGGTTAGCAGCTCGTAGCTCCAGTCAAGCGTCGCACGCAAGGTTTGGTGACGCGGCAGTGCTGTTCGCCGGCCGCCGGTCAGCAATCGGAAGCGATCATCGAGGCGGGCACTAAGTTCCTCGACGCCGAGTGCGGCGGCCCGCGCCGCCGCCAGCTCGATGGCGAGCGGGATGCCGTCGAGCCGCCGACAGATCGCCGTGATCATAGCAAGGTGCCGGTCCGGCGCGAAGTGCGGCTCTGCCGCCCGCGCCCGCTCGACGAACAGCCGAACCGCGCCGTATTGCCAGGGATCGTCGCCCGCCGCCGCGGGCACGGCGAGCGGCGGCACCGGATAGACCTGCTCCGCCTCGGCGCGGAGCGGTTCGCGACTGGTGGCGATGATGCGCGTGAGCGAGCCGGCCCGCAGCACAGCCTCGGCCATCGCGGCGGCGGCGGCGATCACATGCTCGCAGGTGTCCAACACCAGCGCCAACCGCCGGTCGGCGAGCGCCTGAGCGACACGCGGCGCCGAAACCTCGCCGCCGCCGAGATCGAGGCCGACCGCCGCAGCAAGGGTTGCGGGGACCAGATTGGGATCGGCAAGCGGCGCCAGCTCGGCGACCCAGACCCCATCGGCAGATTGCGCCGCCAATTGGCGCGCGACCGCGAGGGCGAGCCGGGTCTTGCCGATGCCGCCCGGCCCGGTCAGGGTGACGAGCCGATGCGCGGCAGCAAGGTTCACGATTTCGCGCAGCTCGTCGTCCCGCCCGATCAGCTCGGAAACCGGCTCAGGCAGGTTAGTCGGCGGCAGTACCGCTGCCGGCTCCGCCGCGGTCAGCCCGGCGCCGGGACGCTCATCCGGGCTGGCCGCCACGATGCGGATCTCGCCGGTGAATTGGTAACCCCGTCCGGCAACCGTGCGGATCAGGCCGCGATCAGCACCGAGAGCCTGTCGTAGCGCTGAAATTTGGGCCTGGAGGGTGTTGTCTTCAACAACCTGGTCCGGCCATACGCTGCGCAGCAGCGCATCCTTCTCGACGACGGCTCCGTGCGCCTCGATCAGCGCCATCAGCACGTCGAACGCCCGCCCCCCGAGCTTCATCGGTTGACCATTGGCGTTCAACTCGCGGCGATGCGGCGAAATCCGAAACCGCCCGAACTCCACGATCGCCAAAGCTTCGAGCGTGAGTTCCATAGCCTGGCATTATAACCGCCGTTCTCAGGCGGCTTCAGGATTTTTCAGCAACAGGGCCAGTCTGCGATACCCATCAGCCGGTGAACCGCATTTTTCAGGCTAATTCACGCAGTGGCCAGGGCCTTAACGCTTACATTTTTCGGCAACCCAGCCCGGACCTCGGTCTGCGGAGCTGGGTCAAGATCTGGAGGAGCGATCATCATGTCTCGGCGCAGCGTGAGTTGTCTTGCAGATACGGGAGCAGGGTCTTTTCGTTTCGGTAGACCAAGCGAGGTTATAGAAGCGAGCAGCGGCAGTGGAATGTCCGGCGGGCAGCAAACCGGCGACGCCCAACCAGCGGAAAATCGTGCAGCAAAATTGCCGTTGCTAAGTGTCAACCAAGTAGTTCAGCCGACTGCCGCTGCTGAGCCGTGTGAGATCGGTTTCGACTGCTTTCGCCTACGACCGAGACAGCGGCTTCTGCTGGACGGGGAGGAGCCCGTCCGGCTCGGGGGGCGCGCCCTCGATCTTTTGACCGCTCTACTTGCTCGGCCTGGCGAGACGGTCAGCAAGCAAGAGCTAACGGCAATGGTCTGGCCCAATACCTTTGTCAATGATGGCAATCTCAAAGTCCACATCTCGTCGCTCCGCCAAGCGCTGAGAGACGGTGAGGCCGGTCGTCGGTACATCTCGACTGTGTCTGGGCGCGGCTACTGTTTTGTAGCGCCGATGACTTTATCGTCTGAAGAGGAGCTCCAGCCAGAACTGGCCGCGCCGCCACAATGGGGGCACAACCTTCCGGCGTTGCCGACGCCGCTGATCGGCCGTGACAATGCGATCCGCAGACTGATCGATAAGGTGTCGCGCCATCGTCTGCTGAGCGTGGTCGGACCGGGCGGGGTCGGCAAGAGCAGCGTGGCGATTGCGGCCGCGACGGGTTTGATCGGCAAGTACGCGGATGGCGTCCGGTTCGTCGATCTGACAGCCATCAGCGATCTGCGGCTGGTCTCCGAAGCCGCGGCGGCGGCGGTCGGGCTGGATATTTCCGACAGCGACGCAAGCCGCGCCCTGATGCAGTTCCTCGGCGACAAACAACTGCTGCTCGTGCTCGATACTTGCGAGCATGTCATCGACGCCGTCGCCGCCCTGGCGTTTCGAGTGCTCAGAGCAGCACCGGGCGTCCATATTTTGGCGACCAGCCGTGAGCCGTTGCGCGTTTCCGGAGAATATATTTATTGGCTTCCGCCTCTGGAGCAGCCACTGATTTCGACTGGCTTCAGTGCACGCGAAGCGCTTATCTTTCCTGCCATTCAGCTGTTCGTTGAGCGCGCAGCGAGTGCCGCCGGCGAGTTTGAACTGCGAGACACCGATGTGCCGGCTGTCATCGACATTTGCCGAAAGCTCGATGGCCTTCCGCTTGCAATTGAGTTTGCTGCCATCGAAGTAGCTAGCTTTGGAATCGGTGCTTTGGCCGCCCGTCTCGATGATCCCTTGCGGTTGCCGACGCAGCAGGGCCGGGTCGTCGGCGCGCGACATCGCTCTCTCCGTGCCTCGCTCGATTGGAGCCACGGGCTGCTGCCGGCTGGGGAGCAGGCCGCGTTGCTCCGCCTCGCAGTCTTTGGCGCCAGTTTTACGCTTGAGGCTGCCGGTCATTTGGCATCGAACCTCACCCCTGGCGAAATCGCCGACGAGGTGGCGGCACTGATCGCGAAATCGTTGCTCGCTGTGGATATCGACGGATCCGGCCCACGGTTTCGGATGCTGAACACGACGCGCGCCTACGCCCTTGAGAAGCTCGCGGAAAGCGGTGAGGTCGATGCGGTGTCGCACCACCAAGCGGGATATGCCGCAGCGGTGCGGCGGGCAGCGTAAAATTATTATGGCGCGGCCTCTTCCAGGTAAGTCGAATTGTCGGGAACTCCCTGGCCACCCGGATGCCTCACCACTATTAACCAGGATTTACTCGCGTTGCGCCACGCTGCACACAATTATAGGTGACCGTTAGCGGCCGGAGTTGTCCCCTCCGCTGCAGAACCGCTTTGTAACAACTTTTTGGATCCTGAATGCGAGGGTAATGGATAATGGGCTACATCTCCGGTTTCCCTTCAGCTGAAACGGGCTCAATGAAACTGAGCGGGCGCGCTTTTGCGCCGGGCACGATGACAGACACCGTTACGATGCCCAGATCGCTGCGGCTCGCGACATTGCCGGTCGATAAAAGACCGCGACCCAGTCGGCGGCCGCTGGCTGTGGCGATCTTTTCTATTGTAACGATGTCGTCGCTTGGCTGGGCAGTGATATTGGGTATGTGCTATCTTCTTTGAAAAAAGCGCGCGAAAAACACCCTCGCTGGCGCCCGCGGCCGGAAGATGCAGATGGACGTAGGGATCGTGAGGCGCTGTAGTACATCGGCCTCATGGTGCAACTCCACGCCATCCAGCAGAATCGCAAGACGTAAGGGTTCACACCGTCTCCTGACTGCGCTTTGTTCGATACGATACGGCTAGGCGCACGAGACGTTCCTAGCGTTGCCTTCGGCCGGCTTTTTGTTCACACTCGAAGCCCTATGACGAACCTGGATCGTCGCTGGCCGTTCAACGTGCTGCCGATTGCGAAGTACACGGTCGCTCTCGGCACGGTTGCCGTAGCGCTTGCCGGCTCGCGGTTGCTAGACGATTTTGCCGTTACCGCGCCAGTATCGCTCTTTCTTTGTGCCGTTATGTTCAGCGCCTGGCTTGGCGGGTTCGGCCCGGGCTTGCTCGCAACTGTCCTCTCCATTCTTGCGTTCAAATATTATTACGCGATGCCGCTTCACAGCCTGGCGGTTGATGTCAAAGAAATCCCACGCATCTTCGTGTTCGCGCTCTCGGCGCTTTTCGCCGGGCTGCTGAGCGCGGCCCAAAGGACTGCGACGGTATCGTTCCGTCGGGCGCGCGATGACCTCGCGGGAACAGTTCAGGCGCTTGCTGCAAGCAACGAGGCATTGCGCGCCGAGAGCGCCGAGCGTGTTCGGGCGGAAGAGGCGTTGCGCAACGCACAGGCGGATCTCGCGCGCGTCGCAAGATTGACGACAATGGGTGAACTCGCAGCGTCAATCGCGCATGAGGTCAATCAGCCGCTGATGGCCATCGTGACCAACGCTGATACCTGCGTGCGATGGCTTGCAAAAGATCCGCCGGATCTCGACGAAGCGCGAAAAGCCGCGGACAGGATCGTCAGCGCCGGGCATCGTGCGGGCGATATCATAAGAACCATCCGAACCATGGCCCGAAAATCAACCATTGATACGACGCGGTTTGATATAAATTCGGCCATAGTGGATGTCTTGGCGCTGACCAGCGGCGAATTGCGGCGACATGACGTGCTGCTCGAGACCGAATTATCCGCCGAACTCGAACCGATCACGGGCGACCGCGGCCAAGTGGAGCAAGTCATCCTTAATCTCACCATAAATGCGATCGAGGCGATGGCGACGGACGACCATCCTCCGCGAGTATTGCGGATAATCTCTCAAATGGCTCGGGAGGATGATGTCCTTATAGCGGTAGCGGATACGGGTACGGGGCTCGATCCGGCGACGGGCGACGGCATTTTCGATGCCTTCTTTACAACCAAACCAGACGGGATGGGGATGGGGCTGTCGATCTGCCGCTCGATTATCGAAGCGCATGGCGGCCGGCTGTGGGTATCGCCAAATTCGCCTCGAGGCTCAATCTTCCAGTTCACGGTGCCGACGGCGACTGGTGAGGCGCTGAATGAAACTTGCGGATAGCGAGGCGGAGGCGACGGTCGCCGTCATCGACGACGATCCGGATATCCGCCAAGCGCTTGGCGGGCTGCTGCGATCGGTAGGGCTGCGTGCCGAGCTGTTTGCCTCGGTTCAGGAATTCCTTGATGCCACCAGGCCGGATCTCCCCGGTTGCCTGGTTCTCGATGTCAGACTCCCGGGGCGCAGCGGGCTCGATTTTCAGGAGCAGCTGGCCCAAGCGGATATGCGCCAACCGGTTATCTTTATTAGCGGCCATGCGGATGTGCCGATGTCTGTTCGAGCGATGAAGGCCGGTGCTGTCGAGTTCCTGACCAAACCTGTCCGCGATCAAGATCTGCTAGACGCGATCCAGCTGGCGATTGCGAAGGACCGCGTCCGCCGGGACGAGCAGAGAATGGTTGCGCGGCTTCGCGCTGATTTCGATACGCTGACGCCGCGTGAACGTGCCGTCATGAGGTTGGTGGTAGCCGGCCGCCTCAACAAACAGATCGCCGCAGCGTTGGTACTCAGCGAGGCGACGGTCAAAGTCCACCGCGGCCATGTGATGCAAAAGATGCGCGCCCAATCGGTGGCCGAACTGGTCAGGATGACCGATAAGCTCGCTCTTTCTTAAAACAGGCCGTAATCCTCTACGACTAAAGTGTAATAAGCTTTGGTCCTTGTGCGGACTGCGTGCGACGCTCGTCCAATTGCTTGATTGCTTCACCGGCGCCACCTTTCGCTGCGGAAGGATATGGCTGTGCCAAGAACGCCCCTCATTGCATGTGTTGACGACGATTTTTGGGCACGCGACGCATTGCGTGGGCTTTTAAGGGCGTTGGGTTTCTCCCCCGAGGCATTTTCGTCTGCTGAAGAGTTTCTGCAATCTCCGAGGTTGGCTGAGGTGTCGTGCGTGATCACTGACCTGCACCTGCCTGGAATGTCCGGGGTTGAACTGCAAGGGCAACTGACCGCATTGGGTTACCGCATTCCGATCATTGTGATTACAGCCTATCCCAATAACCGGGTTCGTCAGCAGGCATTGAGCGCCGGAGCGGTCGGCTTTCTTGAGAAGCCCTTCGATACCCAGGATCTATTGGCCTTTATCACTGCGGCACTTCGTGACCGGCACGATAATAACGAGCACCCCTAGTCAACGGCCAGGGCGGTGGAGCCACAGATCCGCAGAGGGTCAGCCCCCAGGACCAAGCGAAAGGAGAAAGCGTCATGCCGCAACCCTGGATCTCGCAGCAGTTTGCGCACGAACCGCTACTCGGCTGGGATCGGTCGAGCGCCAGAAAGCAGGAGGTGAGGGCGACGGGCAACGCGGTCATTCGCTTTGGACGATGCTCTGTGCTGTCGCGCTCCCGTCGGTTGCTCGTTGACGGGCAGCCCATCGAACTGGGCAGCCGTGCCTACGATCTTCTGATGGTGTTGATCGAGGCGGCTGGCGCCATTATCACAAAAGACGAGATCGTCAGCCGCGTATGGCCTGACACGGTGGTGTCCGAAGACAATCTGAAGGTGCAGATGTCGGCACTGCGGAAAGTTTTGAGCGAGGATCGCGACCTGATCAAAACAATCCATGGGCGCGGCTATTTGTTTACTGGCGAGGTCACGAAGACATCGGTCGAAAAGGACGCCTTCACCTCACTCGAAAGTAAGCCGGCCTCGTCCCGGCTCGGTCCGGCGCTCGCTTCCACTCACGAGCCTCAGCCCACCATCGTGGTAATCGATGACGATCCAGATATCCGCGATGCGCTTCGAGGCCTCTTGCGATCTGAAGGTCTCGGTGTCGCGGCGTTCGCCTCCGTCCAAGAATTCATCGACAGTCCACATAGGGACCTACCGGCGTGCCTGGTTCTCGACGTGGGACTGCCCGGGCGCAGCGGGCTCGATTTTCAAGAGGAGCTGAGGAAGGCAAATTTACACCTGCCGATTATCTTTATCAGTGGTTGCGCCGATGTCCCGATGTCGGTACGGGCCATGAAAGGCGGCGCGGTGGAGTTCCTGACCAAACCTGTTCGCAATCAGGATTTGTTGGACGCAATCCACCTTTGCATTGGGCGGTGCCAGGCACCTTGCGACGTTCCGAGCGATCATCGCCGGAGCGCGGAAATCTGAACGCCTTTAGGTTAGCGCCGCTATAACGGAAACGTGAACCGTTTTGTGTCCGAACATTAACAGCCAGGGATTATTAAAAATTTTCCAGATCTTTACGATCTTTAACTTTCTACCGCGCAACAGTCGTATCACAATCGAATGCAAGGTCCGACGGTGCAGCAGTCGTGTTTTTGCGCTTGCGCCTGCACTCGCCCGTTAGCGTCACAAGACTCCGCGGCACTCCGGAGATGACCGATGACCCCTCCGCCCGGCGCCCACATCATTAGCGAGATCGTTGTTCCGGCCGTCCCGTTCGCGTTGAGCATGTTGTTGATCGGCCTCGGCTTGCTTTTGCTCTTCTGCATCGCGCTATCGGATCGCCAGCGATGAGAAACATAGCCACCCACCCCGATGCTGCAGCGACGGCTGTCTCGTCCGCCGCGTCCGATAAACCGGCCACCCGAAGCGGGCGGCGTTCCCCTCTGCTTGTCGGCCTCGTTCTCATCGCAGTCACCTTCGCGGGCTACCTGGGATGGGAACGCTTCGCACATAGCCCCGGGGCGGCGCCGCAGCCTGCGTCTCCCGTCCCCATTATCGCGACAACTGTCAAAAAACAAAACTTCCCGATCGTGCTGACTGGGATCGGCTACGTGACGGCGATGAATTCGGCGACGATCCGCAGCATGATCACGGAACCAATTATCAGCATCGATTTCAAGGACGGCCAGTACGTCAAAAAGGGTCAGCTATTGGCTCAGCTCGATCCCAGCACGTATCAGGCGCAACTCGATCAGGCCGAGGCCAATCTCGCTCGCGACGGGGCCCATCTCGAAAACGGGCGGATCAACCTCGGTCGGTATATCCCGTTGCAAAAACAAGGATTTGCACCGCAGCAACAGGTCGCCACCCAGCAAGCCAAAATTCTGCAGGAAGAGGCCGTTATCAACGCCGATCAGGCGGCGATCGAATATGCCAAGACCCAGCTGAGCTATACGAAACTCGTAGCACCGTTTGACGGAGTGGCCGGAATTCGACTGCTCGATGTCGGCAACATCATTCATTCGAGCACGACACGGGGTTCACCCAGCGAGCCGAATGCTTTGGTGGTGATCAACCAGGTTCAGCCGATCAGCGTGATGTTTACACTCGGTGCAACCGCCATTCCGGAAGTGCAGGCGGCTCTCGCAAAGGGCCCGGTCGAGGCAATCGCACTCGATGCGAACGGCAAGACGGAGATCGAAACCGGCACGATCGCTGCGATTGACAACCAAGCGAATACCACTTCCGGAACGATAACCCTCAAGGCGGTCTTTCCTAATACGGAGCGTCGACTGTGGCCGGGCATGTTTGTCAATGTCCGGGTCGTGACCCAAGTGCAGGATAATGGTCAGACGGTGCCGCTCGACGCCGTGCAGCAGGGGCCGCAAGGGCAGTTTGTTTTTGTCGTCGGCCGAGATCACAAGGTCTCGATGCAGCCGATCTCGGTGCGCGAGACGCTTAACGGCACCGCGCTGATCGACAAAGGTTTAAGCGCCGGGGAGACCATAGTGGTGCGCGGTCAGTATCGGTTGACGCCAGGTACAGTCGTGTCCCTCGCCAACCCGAACGATCCGGCGGGGGTGCCTAACCCGACCCCGGCGAGCGCGGGGCTGTTGCCATGACCCCCACCTTCCCCCCCCGCATGCGGGGGAGGGGTAGGGAGGGGGCAAGCGCGGAGCCGTACATGAATATCTCGGCGACATTTATTCGCAAGCCGATCGCCACCTCGATGCTGATGGCGGCGATCCTGCTGCTCGGCTTGATCGGCTACGAGCTGTTGCCGGTGGCGGCCTTGCCGAACATCAACTCGCCGACGATCCTGGTCACCGCGGGGCTGCCGGGTGCGGATGCGCAGACCGTTGCCAGCACCGTCACGACGCCGCTCGAACGGCAGTTCGGCCAGATACCGGGCCTGACGCAGATGACCTCGAGCAGCGGCACCGAATATGCCGAAATTACATTGCAATTCGATCGCAGCCGCAGCATCGATTCGGTGGCGCAAGCCGTGCAGGCGGCAATCAACGCGGCGGCAGGTTTCCTCCCACCGACGATGCCGAGCCCGCCGATCTATCGGGAGACGAACCCGGCAGATACCCCGGTGCTGATGATGGCGCTGACCTCCGAGACGCTGCCGCTCACCACAGTCAGCGATTACGCGAACAGCATCCTGGCGCAGAAGATTTCGCAAATGCCGGGTGTCGGACTCGTCGGCATCGGCGGCCAGCAGAACCCGGCGATCCGGGTGCAGGTCAACCCGGCGCAACTCGCTGGGGTAGGTCTCGACCTGGAGGCGGTGCGAACGGCGCTGGCCACGGCCACGGTCGACCAGCCGAAAGGCACATTGTATGGCGCCAATCAGGCCTTCGCGCTGCAGACCAACGATCAATTGATGACGGCACAGGGGTTCAATAACTGCATCCTTGCCAACCGCCCGGGTACGTTCGGCATAACTGCACAGGGCATCAATGAGATCGCGAGCCCCGGTACCGGTACGTCCGGCACGAGCGGACCGGTACGGGTGCGTGATGTCGGCCGAGCTATCGTCGGGCCGCAAGATGGGAACCTGGCCGGCTGGATGAACACCGAGCCGGCGATCATCATAGCAGTACAGCGCCAGTCGGGCGCCAATGTCATCGCGACCGTCGACGGGATCAAGAAGGCATTGCGACAGCTCGAAGCCTCACTGCCGCCTTCGCTCAAGATCCATATCGTGTCGGACCGCACCCAGACGATCCGGGCCAGCGTCGCCGATGTTCAACACACGCTGCTATTGACAATAGTGCTGGTCGTCGGGGTCATTCTTCTGTTTCTGCGCAAGCTTTGGGGAACTGTGATCCCCGCGATCTCGGTGCCGATGTCGCTGATCGGCACTTTCGCGGTCATGTATGTGCTTGGGTACAGCCTCGATAACTTGTCGCTGATGGCATTGACCATCGCTGTCGGCTTTGTCGTCGATGATGCGATCGTCATGATCGAAAACATCGTGCGGCACATCGAGGGGGGAAAGACCCCGATGGAGGCCGCTCTGCAAGGAGCGGGCGAGATCGGTTTTACGATCATGTCGATCTCGATCTCGCTGACCGCGGTGTTCATCCCGCTGTTCCTGATGAGCGGCATCGTCGGGCTGTTGTTCCGCGAATTCGCCGTGACCGTCGTCGTGGCGATCCTGATCTCGGTTGTCGTCTCGCTGACCTTGACGCCGATGATGTGTGCCCGCGTCTTGACGGCGGAGAGCAAGACGCATCCAGGCCTGATCTCGCGCGCGCTCGAGCGGTTCTTCGACTGGATGACCGCGGCTTACGATCGGGGTCTGGTGGTGGCGCTTCGCCACCGCTTCATCACTTTGATGGTCATGATTTCCACCGTTGTCTTGACCGGCGTGCTGTTCGTCGAGATCCCCAAAGGCTTCTTCCCGGAGGAAGACACTGGTCTGATCCAGGGCGTTGCCGAGGGCGCGCAAAACATCTCGCCCGACGCGATGAAGGACCGCATGCGGGCGGTTCTGGCGGTGGTGATGAAGGATCCGGCGGTCGCCGCGGCGAACGCCTATATTGGACCCGGCGGCCCGACCGTGACCGAGAATGACGGCCGCGTGTTCATCACCTTGAAACCTTTCGGTCAGAGGCCGGGCGTTGACCGGGTGATTGCGCGGCTCAACAAGGCGCTGCAACCGGTCTGGGGTATCACGTTATACATGCAAGCCGCGCAGGATATTACCGTCGGCGCGCGGGTTTCTAAAACCCAGTACCAATACACTTTGGTCGATGTCGACAGCGACGAACTCAATCACTGGGCGCCGATCCTGCTAAATAAGCTCCAGACATTGCCGCAGCTAACGGATGTCGCCAGCGATCAGCAGAGCACCGGGCGGGTGCTAAAGCTCGCAATCGATCGCCAACTCGCCCAGCAGCTCGGCATCAACCCTTCGATCGTTGATTCGATTCTTTATGACGCTTTCGGCCAGCGGGTCGCGGCCCGCATTTACACGAGGCTCAACCAATATTTCGTGATTCTCGAAGTCGAGCCTGACTTCCAACGCGGGCCGAACGCGCTGAGCCGTATTTACGCGATCTCGTCCAGCGGTAGACAAGTGCCGCTGAGCGAGTTCGCCAAGATCACCTCCACAGTTGCACCGATTGCGGTCAACCACCAGGGTCAGTTTCCCTCGGTAACGTTGAGCTTCAACCTCCCGGCAAATGTTCCGATCGGCGCAGCGGTAACCGCGATCCAGCAGGCAACGAGGGTGCTGCATATGCCACGCTCGATTGCCACGAGTTTTCAGGGCAGCGCTCAGGCGTTCCAAAATTCGCTGAGCAGCACGCCGATCCTGATCCTTGCCGCACTGATCGCGGTCTACATCATTCTTGGCATGCTCTACGAGAGCACGATCCATCCGATTACGATCATCTCGACCCTCCCCGCGGCGGGGCTCGGGGCATTATTGACCTTGATGCTGTTCGGCATGCCGCTCGATGTGATCGGCATCATCGGGATCATCCTGCTGATCGGCATCGTCAAAAAAAATGGCATCATGCTGGTCGACTTCGCGCTGGTCGGCCAGCGCGAGCGCGGCCTCAGTCCCGAGGACGCAATCCACGAAGCCTGTTTGCTGCGCTTTCGCCCCATTCTGATGACGACGATGTGCGCTCTGCTCGCCGGCATCCCGCTGATGCTCGGCACCGGCATCGGTTCGGAAATCCGCCAGCCGCTCGGCTATGCGATCGTCGGTGGCTTGCTCGTATCTCAGGTGCTGACATTGTTCACCACACCCGTCGTCTACATCTACATGGACCGCCTCGGCCAACTGTTCCAACGTAGGCGGAATGATATTCCTCGTGCGGCAGTAGTCGGAGACTAACCTTCTAACAGGTTTGGCATTAGCCGGCAGCATTGTCCGCATCCGCGAGTGAAGGTTCACGGCGGGAATCGCAATAGATCTCTTACCTAAGTTAACTCCAATTTACTGGGCTCTGGCGCTGCACTACCCAACTATTTAAAATGCGAATCACCATAATCGGTAACTCGGTTCGCACGAGCCAAACAGCAGTTGGATATGACGATGAGGACTCTTTATTTCACCGGCGCGCTCGCGGTTTCAGCGCTCCCGTTTGCGGCGGGAGCGCAGCCATTAACGATATACAACCAGCCTGTGCCCAATGCTGCGGTATATGCTCAGTCGAGCGAAGAGTGTCCTGCCGGCTGGGTTTGGGAGCCGTCAGGATATCTTTCGAGCGGCAAATGGCGCCCCGCCCACTGCGCACCGCGGAACACAATCGCGTATTGACGGAATAGCGGGAAAACGCGGCCGCGAGTCTCGCCGCCGCTTCGGGGTGTATTCGAGACTGCGAGATGCCGCTCAACCGCCCGATGACGGTCATCGATACTTGCCGCCGCTCGGTGGGAATCCGGAGGGAGCGCACTCGATTGAATATGGAGACATCATCCATGACAAGGACAACAGCGGCTCAGCCAGCCGCAAAATTCTCGCTGTTCATTGCCGCCGCGGCTATCGCGGCCACTCTGGCGGCGGTGCAACCTGCGGCGGCTCAGCGAGCGGGAGGGCTGTTTGGTGAGGACAGCGCCTCAACTTCGGTGCTCGCACCCGGGATGCGGCTGCACGCGGTCAATCCCAGCCTGTCGCTCAGCACATCGGCGACCAGCCCGCTCCAAGAGCAGATGCAGGACGACTACGCGACCAGCCTGATGGGCGCGCAGCGCCAGCTATTGCAGGAAAATCCCTCGGGTAGCAGCCGTAGCGAACTTTCGATCGGCAGTCAGCTCAACGGCTATATGGGGCCGCGCTAGTGCTGTCTCGGTTGCGATTAAAAATCGCCACGGCCGGGTTGCACCACACCCTGCTCCTCCCCCGGCCGGGGCACTCCCCTTCTCGCCGGTCCCGTTCCGCGTCGCCAACGACGACGATCCGGGTTTGGTCGAGCCGGTTGCTTTGCCGTGACCAGCGGCGATGCGGATGGCCGCTGCCCGTGATACGGTGAGTTGTTGTCCCTAGCCGGAGCGCTCAAGAAATGCCGGAAGCCCAAATCGCACAAGCTGTGCAGTTGCTCGACCTGATGCTCGAGCATTTTGCCGACGACGGCCACTGGACGCGCGGCCGTTATGACGACGGAAACGGCGGCCACTGCCTTGTCGGCGCTCTCCTGCATCTGAGCCGCAAGCATCGCCTGCCGACGGCGCTGGCGATCACGCTCCTGCAGGCTGCGATGCCCAGGCCCGGTCTTCCGCTGGTGCAATTCAATGACACTTGTTGCGGCAGCCCCGCCGAGCTGCGCTCGATCATTCTCAAGGCGCGCGGTCTCGCCGATGATCATGCCGAGCAAGAGCGGGCGGCCGCCGCGGTCAAGACCTGGTTGCTCGCTCAGATCGAGAAAAAACAATCCGCGCCGGCGGCGGCTACCGCGGAAACCGCCCCGGACCAGACGTTCGACCTCGAACGCCTCGCCGCTTGACGGCCGCTCCCCGCTTTGCGCGGCCGGTGGAGCTGCGGAAAGGAATGGCCGTCAAATGGCCTGTGTTCGTATAGATGACGATCGAAGTCCCCCAAAGGTCGATCGTCCCCCAAGAAACCCGGCTCCCCCCGCCGGGGTTTTCTCTGACGGCGTTTACCCGTCGGCGACCGCGAGACGAGCACCGACCGTCAGCGCGGCGAACTGTTAGATCGCGTCACGGCCGGCGCGCCAGTCCGCCAGCTTCTCTTTATCGAGGTGCTCGGGCATGTGCGGGTGCCATTCGCCGGGGGCCGGCCGGATTACCGCACCGGGATCGAGCCGGCCACAATCGAGGCGCGCCAAGCGCGGCGGGACTGGTGCGAAATAGGTGACTTTTCGGGGCGGACTGCGGCCGGCCATTCCGTTCCTCCTCGTTGTCGGGCAAATGTGTCGGATCAGCTCTATATGGGAGAAATGGTCCGGCTGCATTGCATTGCGCGAAAAGGCGATCTCCCCGCCGACCCTCCGCCGACCTTTTCTGACGTTCACCAAAGGCCGCGGTCAGCCCGATCGGCGTTTCCGCCGCTGCTGCGCCGATCCGGTCAATGCGTCGGCAAGCTCTATCCAGACCGGCGCGTGATCGCTCGAATATTCCCAGGCTCTCACCTCGCGCTCAACCCTGGCGGCGACCAGGTGGCCCGCGAGAGATGGGCTCAGCAGCAGATGATCGATGCGCAGCCCGGCATCGCGGGCAAAGGCATTCCGAAAATATTTCCAGAATGTGTAGATCCGCTCACCGGGGTGGAGCGCCCGCAGCGCGTCGGTCCAGCCCTGTTCGACCAAGCGGCGATAGGCATCGCGCACCTCCGGCCGGAACAGGGCGTCATCGACCCAGCGCTCCGGCGCATAGACGTCGAGATCGGTCGGCATGACGTTGAAGTCGCCGGCCAGAACGACCGGTGCGCCGCTCTCCAAAAGCGTCTTGGCGTAGCCCGTCAGCCTGTCGAACCAGCGCAGCTTGTAATCGAATTTCGGGCCCGGCGCGGGATTGCCGTTCGGCAGATAGAGACACCCGATCGTCACCCCACTGACCGCCGCTTCGATGTAGCGGCTGTGCGCGTCGTCGGGATCGCCCGGCAACCCGCGGCGGGTCTCCACCGGCTCGGCGCCGCGGGCGAGGATCGCCACGCCGTTCCAGCTCTTCTGCCCGTGCCAGACCGCGCCGTAGCCGATGGCGCGGAGTGCTGTAGCCGGAAACTTCTCGTCGGGCGCTTTCAGCTCCTGCAGACACACGACGTCCGGCGCGGCCTGCTCCAGCCACTCCAGCAGATTAGCAAGCCGCCCGTTAATGCCGTTGACGTTGTAGGTCGCGATCCGCATGGCGATTGCCCAAATCTGCCGACGCTGGCCCTGACGAGCCATGTCAACACCGTCGGCCCCTCTGGCGAACCCGTCAAACGGAACGCGGTCTGGTCGAGCTCGAGCATTGCCTGAAGTTCTGTGTGACCGTCGCGACGCGTGCCGCTGGCTTTCTCGGCGCGGATCACTTCGCAGCCCCCCGTCTTGAGTGCGGCGTGCTGGATCGAAAAGTCGTCATCGAGGGTAGAGACCTGGCCGTAACCGTAAATCGACATACGGGGCAAAATCTCTCGTTAGCTACTAGACCTGTCCTGATACTGTCTCATAGCTCGTTTTTTAATCCAATGGATAAGGATTCCGACGACGCATCGATTGCCTTGTTAGGGTATCCCTCATCGAACATACCGGCGTATATCGTGCCACTGCATAGCCCGCATGCACGTCTTCGACGATGGGTACTACGCGGCCACAATGGCTGAGCAGCCCTGGCGGTCATTCGTGGTGCATGCCTAGGGAAGCGGGTGCTCCAAGAAGAACCGAACCATCTCGGCTGTGGCGTCGGGCCCCTGCGGAAGGGTGTAGGAACCGGCGGAACTGCCACCCGACCAGGCGTGGCCGGCGCCGTGAATAATCCATTGCTCCACTACTGTTTTGCCGCTGGCATCGGCATGCAGTACACGGCTGTACGCAAGGCCGCCCGCGACCTGGCCCGTTTCGACGCGCCTCCGAAGCGACGCGCCCTGGCCCGATTGGGCAACCACTGAATCGGCGTTACTCGGGTTTACCGTCGCGTCGTTATCGCCATGGAAGACGATCGCAGGGACAACTCGGGGCTTCGATCCCGCGGGCGCGGCGTGCCGGTTTCGCGGCGCCGAACCGCCATTGCCTCGCATTGCCGCGAATGCCGAGGGCAGGTCGCGCGCCGCCCCACAAGCGAGCCCCGAATGCACGCCGATCGCCGCGTATAAATCGGGGTAGGCATCGCCCATAATCGCCGCCGCGGCGCCTCCCGCCGAGAGCCCTGCAATGTAGATGCGCCGTGCGTCGACGGCGTAGCCGCGCATCACCTCGCGCGTAATTCCGGCGATCAGCGAGGGCTCACCGCTGTCCCGCTGCTGGTCAGCCGCGCTGAACCAGTTCCAACATTTGTGTGGATTGGCCGAGCTGGTCTGCCCGGGGTAGGCCACAAGGCAGGTATGTTCTTCGGCCGCCGCATTCATGCGGGTGCCCGCCGCGAAGTCGTCAGGGGATTGGGTGCAACCATGCAGCATGACGATCAACGGCACAGGCTCGCCATGATAGCCGCTGGGTACGTAGAGCTTGTAGGGTCGACTGCCGGCCTGATTGCTGAATGTGTGGGCCAGGAATTCTGCGCCGTTCGGCAAATCGCTGGGAATCGGACTCGGCGCCCTATGGCCCAAGCCGCGCAATCGCAACCCGCGATGGCGTATCTGGTCAATATAGCCATGCAACGAATCGGCCGCCGCCGGGAAATTCAGCTTATTCTTGATTTGAAAGGCCGAGTTTTCCGTGGCATTGCGGGATGCCCTATAATCCGGGGGCGTAAGCCTGAGCTGGTTATTTTCCGGGCTGCCGGCCACGTCATTGTTCTCGGGACCATCATGTCTTGGCCCAGCTAGCCTGGTCACCGGCAATCCGGTCCTCAGCATACGCTGCAGTGCCGCCGTCGCTTCCGTTAGCTGTCCGGCTTTAGTGAGGCGTGTCGCTTCGAGCAGTTCAGCAGAAGGGGAGAAATTCACGGTTATAGCCTTTTGTACGGGACCCTGATTGGCATCCCGGTTCGGAACCGGATCGGCTTCCGTCTCACCAAAGAGGTCTGGGCCGACGCTAGAGAGGGCGTCTCGGCCTACTTGGCAGCGTCAGTGTGTTCGGTCGGCGAGCGCCGCTTTCACCGCGGCACTCGCCTGCAAGACACCTAGCACCGTAACTGAGGCGATAGCTTCACAAGCTAACTCAGCCGTAACGTCGTGAGCGATACTGGCAAGGCCCAAGACATTGATATGCAGCAATTCGCCACTCCCCCGTGCCGCCTCAAGGTCGGCGCGAGTATAGTGTCTGAGCCCAAGCTCAAGGGCCTTGCGGCCGACCGATTGGCGGACCACCTCGGCGTGGCGATCGAGGTGGTTGCGAATGGCAGTCCGGATGAAGTCTGTCCTGTTTGAATAGAAACCGTCCTTCACCATCAGATCAATCTGACCAAGATCAACGTAGCCCAGATTGATCGTGATCTTTTCGCTGTCAAGGGGCCGATGGCGAAGCTCTCGGACGTTAGTTGGCATTGTCGAAAACCATTATTCCTTCCATCTGGATGGTATATGGATGGTGTGAGGGTGCCCGCAATACCTTGTCCGCAAATCGCTGCTCAATCAGCTAACATAGATTTGGCGAGTCCAGGCGCGCTCGGGCAAGGCCAGCGAAATGGCCGTTCGGGTGTTGATCGAGGTAGGCCTGAATCTCCGCGCGGCGCTTACTGTCCTTAACCGAATCCCAGAAAGCGAGATCCAAAGCTGCGGCGACGGCGTCATCCGCGGTCGGCATCGCAGGACCGGGAGCGGAGTGTACCGCTTCCTCCATTCGGGTGCGGGCAAGCGAAGCAAAGGTGCCCTGCGGATATTGAATTTCGATCAATGGTCGCGAATAAGTCAGTAGCAGGCCGGGGCATTTCTGCCTCGGCCACAAAACACTATTTCTTCGTTCGGGCTTCCCCACTCTTGCCGTGGGCTTCGGTTGAGTGACGATGAGCTTGGGTCGAATGTTCGTGAGCCTTGGTCGACTCCTCGTGGCCCTTATCGTGTTCACCTTTACCGTGATGCTCCGCCGCCGCACGATGCGCCTTTGCAGCGTTATCATGATGCTCAGCGGCTCTGGTGTGCGTTTCCTTTGGCATTTTCGCTCCGTTGCTGAATTAAATCTGTCCCATTTGCGGGAACGTTCGGTAAACACTAGACATCATCAGAGAGTTCTCGAAGCAATACGCGCCCCGATGCACCGAACTCAAGCTCAGGCTTAACCAGATCTGAAAGTGGCTTCTTCGGGGGCCGATTGTCCGCGCCATCCCAAGTCTTCGATTCTCAACCACGGCGCAGGGGTTGGCCTGCACCGCAGCCCTTTGACCGGAGAGGAGACAGAGCACGACTCTGACGCGCGACAGAACCAACCAGCACTCTTCAGCCCAGATGTGATAAATGGTCGGCGTGCGCGAAAGCCGCCGATTGCTCAACGGTCCCTTGGCTGGCTTTCTCGCCACGCGCTTACGAATATACCGCTGCTGCAAAGCTGTCTGAGCGCCGAACGCACTACGCTAGCACGCGTTATGAGCTGCCGCCGCATCCGCTCGAGCCGGAGGCGCGCATCGCGTGCGCGTTGGTCGAGCTCGACCCGCGACAGATTCCGGTCACATGGATTTGCTCTCGGCATGACGCCCTCCAAGCGCCCATGCCCCGGCCGCAGCCGGGGTGGAGCTGCTTAGATATCGTCCCGAGCTACAGCGGCATGTGAACCGGGTCACAATTTCTTAAAATTCTCGGTCGCGATGACGCCCTTTCTTACGAACTCGCCGGATATGGCAGTCGTAGAGTTCCGGAGTTGCGTTTGGTTAGCCCCCCGGCTGCTCGCGGTGCGTAGTAATCGCTTGCCTGATGAGTATGTCGACCACCGGCTCCTGGCTTGTAAGTACATCAGTCTAGCGTCAGCGAAGGTGTCGTATTTCTTTACAGGCGCTCCGTGCCCCGAATAGTTAATAAGCCCTCAAATCAAAGACATTTGACAGCGCAGATCGGGTGGGGTCGCGCTTCTAGGTGTCGCTAATTTTAACATTACGTAGCCAACGCGCTACATAAAGTCATCTCAACCGGTTGTTTTATTGATAAATCGTACCTTTGGTATGGCGATTGCCTCGCACGACGGCGACGCGGGATCGCCGTAGGTGAGTCGCTGGCTCATCGATCTGCGGAGGGTGAGATGCGGACATTAGCTTTGAGAACATTGGGGCCGCTGGCTCTGTTGGCATTCGCGGCCACGGCCCAGGCAGCAGTCCAGCCAAACGGATCCTTCACCGTGTCGATAGCGGGACCCGTTTCGATCGATACCGGAAATATCACCCCGGCGACAACAAAGCTGACGCTGAGCGGCGCTGAGATGGTCGGATCGTTTATGGATCCATTCCTCGGCAACGCGGATAATTTTTGCGGTGCCGCTGGGAATGGCTGCAGCGCCCCGCATCTCCCAGGATATTTGTTATCAGGGGATACGGTCACCCAGATCACGTCGATGTCGACATTTCCGGTCAATCCGGTCGGGACTTCCAGCGCGTTCGGCGATACGGTGAAGATTACCGACGGAACAAACACGGTGACGTTCAACTTCACCAGCATCTTTACCAATGTGCTGACGACCGGTGCGCTGGATCTGGTGTTGAGCGGCACCTTTGGCGGCGACACGACCGGAAATTACCTGACAGGCCAGGCGGCCAACATGTCGATTGGCTGCACCCAGTCGCAGCCAAACGGCTCGATTACTTGTTCAAAGACGATTGCGAGCCCACCAGCGGCGATCCCGGTCGATGCCCCCGAGCCGGCATCGCTGGCACTGCTCGGCTCCGCACTGGTTGGATTTGGCGCGCTGCGCCGCCGCCGTAAGCTCTAATATCGACGACCGCCCCCGGCAGCAGAGGCGGCGCCGTTCGGCGCGCTTTCATACGTAGCGACGTTGGGGCAGCCTCCAGACGATCGCTCAGTCTACGTAAAGGGAACTTCGCTTGACGTGGCGTCAGCCTTCGGTCGGACCGGATTTCAAAACACGGTTTCCCTTGGCGCTCAGGTGAACGGGGCCGGAGATAAGGACCCGTGGTGAAGAGGTATTGGCGGTCTTAACGAGCCTGGGGATTACCGAATCAAAATCACCCGAAACGATGCGCATGGGAATGGGTTGAGTGCCCATCCGCTGCCGGTGCGGCGACCTGGGCAGTCAGGAGCTGCCGTGCCTCCAGGTAGACAAGGAGAATTGAAGCAAGACCCACGAGGCGCGCCCGGCTGCAGCCTCGGCCAGGCGGCCGAGGTAATGGGCCCAGCCCTCAGCATGACCGGCGCATTGTTCGGCATTGGGGGATACTGGACAGCCACGCGGGAGGCCCAGCCTTACCTCCCGACCGGACCACTTCGGCTGCTCCGAAGGTAGACGGTGCGGCGCTCGGCAATGATTCTTTCAAGTTGCGAGCCGTCGCGGGATCGCTCAGTCGATACGTTCGAGGATGGCGTTAAAGAGCTCGGTGCGGTGCTCTTCGAGGTTGCGGGCGGAATTGCGGAACATCGCCCGCCAATCGTCGCCGAGGATCAGATGCGTGCCGAGCGGCGGCGGGCCGCTCTCGGTGTTGCGCGATCGCCTCGCGGCCGATTGCAACGCCTCTTGTGTCGTGTCCTGCCAGGTGACGACGCGAAAGCCGGCGGCTTCGAGGTTTGCCCGCGTCTCGTCGGCTGAAAACAGAAAGCTGATCGCGGGCTCGCGCGCCCACTGTACTGGAAAATGCGGCGGACCGCCCGGCCCGGCCGCGACCTCTTGTAAGGCGAGCTTGCCGCCGGGTTTGAGCACGCGGCGCATCTCCCGATAGAGATGGTCGCGGTCGGCGATGTTCATTGCTGCATTTTGCGACCACACCACGTCAAAGTCTGCATCGCCGAACGGGAGTTCGAGAGCGTTGCCCTGGCGGTAATCGACGAGGGCCTCAAGCCCGGTGCGCTGGGTTAGCATCTTGGCGATGCGGACAAACTCTGCCGTCAAATCGACGCCGCTAACCTTGACGCCGTAACGCCAAGCGAGAAAACGCGACGGCCCGCCGAGCCCTGAGCCGACATCGAGCACACGCTCAGTGCCGGAGAGGCGAAGCAGTTCCGCAAGCCGGATCGTCGCCGGGCGCTGCCCGCCATGAAATTCGTCGACCGGCGCCAGATCATCCGGCGTCAGATGATCGATGTCTTTACCCATCGCACGCAATGCCGCGAGGATCGCCGCCCCGAGGTCATCGCTCGTGTAATGCTGTTCGACCGGATTGCCGGGCATGTCGATCCCCCCAAGGCCACTCTGGCACGATGATAAATTGAAGCTTCAACACGAGCGATCGGCATTTTCCGATCGATCCGCCTTCTTCAGCGCTAGTGACGATCGCCGAGATCAACGGCGCCGCTCCCGTGTGAGCCGGGTCACATCCGAAATTCGCGAAGAGTGATAGCCGTCATTGCCGACGGAGGACTCGCTCGCGGCGCGCCGACGGCTAACGCCGGGACCGCGGGCTCTCCATCAAAAGGCGGATTTAATAGAGGAGACATTGAGATGGCCCATAAGCGGACAAAGCCAAAAGGACAACAACGCACCTACGGCGTCTTGGTAGGCGCCATCAAAGACGGCAAGGAGGAGCCGAACGGCCGCTCACCTCACTATGAGATCTGGGTGCACGCCGATCGCGATTACCGGATCGCCGTCAATGTGAGATCGGTTGACGGTAGCGAGGTCGTTGCGCACTACGATCCCAATTTTGTCAGTCCATCGAAGCTTGATCTTGCGACGATCGCTGCCCGGGCCGGCGGCTTTACCAAGCTACAAACCGGGCGCAATGGCGATGGCATCGACTACATTCGGAGCGATTTGTTTCCGCTTCGAGCGATGGCGCCCATTCCGCCCGATGGTCAGGGCGTCACATTGAGCAACCTCCTCGATGGCCAAATCGAACGGGCCAAAGCCGATAAGGCAGCCGTCATCATTGCGTTTGGCGAATTCTTCGCCGATCACGGAAGCGATCAAACCTTTGGCTTTTCGCCCGAACTCGGGGTTCACGACATTCACATGATGCAGGGCAACACCGGCAGCTTTGCCGACGACAACCGGATCAATGGCGACGGAGCGCTGTTCATTCGGTTCACGGGAGGCGAAACGGTCGCTCTGTTTGTCCGCTTTAGTGAGCAATCAACGACCACCGACGATAGCGGCCGACCGGCGTAAAGGTCTACCTGAACCCCACGGTTTGGGTCCCCGTTTTCAAAACACAGAGGCATCGGGCACGCACTCCCTGTATATGGTCTCCCCGATGTGAGAGCCTGCCGCGCCTGATCAAACAGCGCGCGGCGGAAGGATCGGGAGGCGGAGGCCATGGGTGAATTCGCGTTGGGGCAGGCGGTGCCGCGGTTCGAGGACCCGCGGCTGTTGCGCGGCGGCGGCCGCTATGTCGACGACATGGTGCTGCCGCGCATGGTCTTTAGCTATGTGCTGCGCTCGCCCTACGCGCATGCCCGGATCCGTTCGATCGATACGAGGGCCGCCAAAGCGGCCCCCGGCGTGCTGGCGGTGCTGACCGGCGCTGATTGGGAGGCCTCGGGCTGGGGCGATCTGCCCGTACCGGGAGGCCTGCGCCTGCGCGACGGCACGCCGGCGTTTCGGCCGCGCTTCCCGGCGTTGGTGAAAGACCGGGTGCGCTGGGTCGGCGATTATGTCGCCTTTGTCGTAGCACTGACCCGCCATCAGGCCGAGGATGCCGCCGAACTGATCGCGGTCGATTACGAGCCATTGCCGGCGATCGTCTCAACCGCGGAGGCCATCGAACCGGATGCGCCGCTGGTGTGGGAAGAAGCGCCGGGCAATGTTGCGTTCTTTCATACCGAGGGCGACGCGGCAAAAACCGAAGCGGCGATCGCCGGGGCCGCGCATGTCGTTCGCCGCCGGCTGGTCGTCAACCGGGTGACCGCCGCGGCGATGGAGCCGCGGGGCGCCATGGGTGACTACAATCCCGCCGCCGATAACTATACGATCTACACCACCTTGCAGCGCATCCACTCCTACCGCGCCGAGCTGGCAACCCAGGTGATGAAGGTGCCGGAGAGCCATGTCCGGGTCGTTGCTGGCGATATCGGCGGCAGCTTCGGCATGAAATCGGCGATCTACAACGAGGTGCCGCTGGTGTTGCTGGCCTCGAAACTGGTCGGCCGGCCGGTCAAATGGACCAGCACCCGATCGGAGGCGTTTCTTGGCGACGCCCAGGCGCGCGACAATGTCAGCGATGCCGAGTTGGCCCTCGATGCCGACGGCCATTTCCTCGGCTTTCGGGTGCGGACGATCTCGGCGGTCGGCGCCTATCCGCAGACCGGCTCGAATGCGTTTGTCGCCAATCTCGGGACTCTTGCCGGGGTTTATCGCACCCCCGCGGTCCGCGCCGAAGTGACCGCGGTTTACACCAATACCAACCCGGTGCGGCCCTATCGCGGCAACGGCCGGCCCGAATTCGCCTATATCATCGAGCGTATGGTCGATTATGCCGCCGATGAGCTCGGCATCGATCCGGTCGAATTGCGCCACCGCAACATGATCCCGCCCGAGGCGATGCCGTTCAAATCGGGGCTGACCTTTACCTACGATTGCGGTGAGTTCGCCAAGAACCTCGAGATGGCTTTGCGGCTCGCCGCCGCTGACGGGTTCGAACGCCGTCGCGCCGAAGCGCGGGCGCGCGGAAGGCTGCGCGGCCTCGGCATCTCCAACACGATCGAGCGCGCCGCAGCCGGCGGCTTTGAAGCGGCCGAGGTGCGGTTCGACCGCAGCGGCACGGTGACCCTCGTCTCGGGCTCGATCACCCAGGGTCAGGGGCACGAGACGGTCTACAAGCAATTACTGTGCGACCGGCTCGGCATCGATCCCGAACACGTTCATTACGTCCAGGGCGACACCGACAAGGTTGCAAACGGAGAGGGCACCGGCGGGTCGCGCTCGGCCGCACTCGGCGGCTCTGCCGTCTATCTCGCAACCGAAAAGATCGTGACCAAGGCCAAAGCGCTCGCGGCGCATCTGCTCGGCGCCGACACGGAAGAGGTCAAGTTCGAGGATGGTTTCTTTACCGCGCCGCGCTCGAACCGGGCGTTGACGATCGCCGATGTCGCGGTCGAATCGTTCAACCCGCCGAGCCTGCCCGACGGCATGGAGCCGGGGCTGATCGCGGCCGCCGCGTTTACTCCGAAACAGCAGAATTTCCCGAACGGCAGCCACATCTGCGAGCTTGAGGTCGATCCCGATACCGGCGAGGTCGAAATCCTACGCTACAGTGTCGTCGACGATGTCGGCACAGTGATGAACCCGTTATTGCTCCACGGGCAAATCTGTGGCGGCGTGGTGCAGGGCATCGGCCAGCTATTGATGGAAGACATCCGCTTTGATCCGGCGAGCGGCCAGATGCTGACCGGCTCGTTTATGGACTACGCGATGCCGCGCGCGTCGGATCTGTGCGGGTTCGACCTCGATAGCAATCCGGTGCCGACCAAGACCAATCCGCTCGGCGTCAAGGGAGCCGGCGAGGCCGGGGCGGTGGGCGCCATGCCGGCGGTCGCCAACGCGTTGGTCGACGCGCTGTCACCGCTCGGCATCCGCCATGTGGAAATGCCCGCCACCCCCGAGCGCCTGTGGCGCGCCATCCGTGCCGCCCGCGAGTTCAGCTGATACTTGAGAACCGCTCGTCTGCACTCATTGTCCCTTACCGGTGCTGGCGACCGAAAAATGCGCGATTACCACCCGCAGCGGGCGTGCCAGAAACGGCAGGCAATCTCGATATTGGTTGGCTTTTTGATAAAGATGGTCGGGACCCAGGGCGGCGGCAGACGCTCGCGACGATCTCTTACGCGGCGCTCGCGATCGCTCATCGATGCCTCGGCGCGGACGGGCTGACCACCTTCGCCTGGCGCCAATGTATCGGTCTGACGACGAAGTTCTTTGACGCGCTGGTAAATCATGTCGAAATCATCGGCGGCGTGGGGTCTGGTCACATTCCCTCCTTGGTTGAGCGGCACCTCGGGCTCGGGTCGTCGCCCTGTCTTCGGGCTCTCGGATGCGATAGTGCTGAACCCGAACGGATGCGGCAAGAAGGCCGAGGATCGGTAGCCGAAGATCCGGTTAAAAGGAGAGCGTATTAATGCCCGCGCCGCTGATGTTGTCGCGCCCGATCCCGTCCACCGGAGAGGCGATGCCGGTTATCGGCCTCGGCACCTGGCCGGTGTTCGATGTCGGCGCCGACGAAAATGCCCGCCGGCCATTGCGCGATGTTGTTCGCCGGCTGCTCGATGCCGGCGCCAAAATGATCGACAGTTCGCCGATGTATGGTCGGGCCGAGGGTGTTACCGGCGACCTCCTCGCCGATCTGGAGGCGCGACCGCGCGCCTTTCTCGCGACCAAAGTATGGATTTCGGGCCGCGATGCCGGCATCGCTCAGATGAAGCGCTCGGCCAGTCTGCTGCGCAGCGAAGTTATCGATTTGATGCAGATCCATAATTTGGTCGACTGGCGCACTCATCTCGCGACCTTGCGCCGGATGAAGGAGGATGGGCATATCCGCTATATCGGCATTACGCATTACACAAACCGCGCCCTGCCTGAACTGGCGCACATTCTCGATACTGAGTCCGGCATTGATTTTGTCCAATGCGGCTATTCGTTGGCCCAGCGGGCGGCCGAGCGCGATCTGCTCCCCGTTGCGGCGGCGCGCGGCGTGGCGGTCATTGTCAATCAGCCGCTGGGCCAGGGCGGGCTCGTGCGCCGGGCAAGCGGCAAGCCCTTGCCGGAATGGGTTCGGGATTTTGATTGCGAGTGCTGGGCCCAGTTGCTGCTCAAATACGTTGTGGCCGAGCCGGCCGTGACCTGCGTGATCCCAGCGACCCGCAACCCCAAGCATATGGCCGACAATCTCGCCGCGGGTTTTGGCCGGCTGCCCGACGCCGAACAGCGCCGCCATATTCGGGCATTATGGGACAGACTGTAAACGGTTAATGCCAACTCGACTGCGGGCCAGCGCACGTTCAAGACAATCCGCGTGCGTATTTATTTAAGCCGTCAGCAGGCATTGACGGACACTGACGCTGGGGCTTGCGCCGGAAATGCTCAGTGACCCAACACTGCCCTACGGGCTCCTCAATAATCGAAATTGTAATTGATGCCGACGCCTGTGCCGCCATTCTGGCCGGCTTCGGTGTCGACCGTGAGGTGATGGCCGAGGTCCACTTCGACCGTCACTTTGCTGGTCGGGGGCGACACCCCTTGAGTGACCCCGACCGAGACCCCGGGAGCGATATACTTTCCGGCGCTGAGTGCGGCCGCGCTCTGTGTCGTCGGCGTGACGACGCTCGGATTGAGGATACTGCTCGCCGCGCCGGCCGGCCCTTGTCCGAGGCGCAGCCAGTCGAGACCGAGCCCGCCGCGCAGCCGGTCGAGCACCCCTGGATCCTTGCCGGACAGCGCCGCTGCCGCCTGCGCCAACTGCAGCCCTTGACCGGCGGTCATCTGTCTTACGCCATTGCCAAACAGCACCCGCGCCAAAATCTCGTCTTGCGGCAAAAGCGGGGTCGAGCTCAGGCTTATGACTGGTGCCGAGGCGTATCCGGTGATCACAACTTGCGCGGTGATGTCGGCGGCATTTGCTTCGGCGACGATGTCCAGTGCCGGGTCGATCTTGGCGCTGCCGTCAAAAGCGATCGTGCCGCGGGTCAGTCGGAAATCTTTTCCCAACAGCGTATAGCTGCCGCGGTTGGCAACCAATGTGCCGGCAATTTGGGGCGCGAGCGTCGTACCGGTGATCCTGAGACGCCCGCCCCACTGACTATCGAGGCCGTGGCCCTGGACCAGCACCGGTCCAGCCAGCCCGAGAGTGATGTCGAGCTTAGCCGGAATGGCCGGCGCCGAGGCAGCGGGCAACTGAGAGGTTGGCTGTCGCCCGTTCACCTCGGTAACCTTTAACACGACAACATTTGGCGGCAGGCTGTTGGGCAGATTGATCTGACCCCGGTTGATGGTCAGTGGTGCTGTCACCGTGGGTGCCGTCGCCGGCCCGGTGACCGAGATCTGGCCGCTTGCGGTTGCTTGCACCTCGTCGCGCGCCGCGATGCGGAATTTGGCGAGGGTGGCCGATAGCTGAGCCGCCGGGCCGGTCGCGCCGCCCAATACCAGACTCCCTTGCGCTGTAACCGAGCCGCCGACCCCATCGTCTGCCGACAGCGAGGCGAGCCGGAAGCGGTCGCCATTTCCGACCAGTTCTGCTTGTAAATGGTCGAGCACCGCGCCGCTCGCAAAATTCTCGTAACGCGCACCGGTCAGCTGCAGGCGCCCGCCGGCGGAAGGTGCGGCGATCGTGCCGCCGACCGACGCGTCAACCGTAAAATGACCGCTTACCCGATCCTCGCCGAGCGGCAACAGATTTGCGAGATGACCGATCTCGCCACCGCCTTGCAGATTGAGGGCAAGCCGTCCTTGCGGCGGCAACGAAATGCCGAGCGGCGCCGAGGTCAGGAGCAACGGTAAGGAGCCGGTCAACGCCATTCGATCGCCGTGAAGGCCCGTCACCTGGCCCCGGATGTCGATGGCGCGGCCATTCCAATCGCCTTCCGCCGCGACCCCGAGGCGCGGCGTTTGCGCCTGGTGCGCGATGGCGAGGGCCAATCCGTTGGCATGAACCGTGATGTGTCCTTCCGGTGCGCGCGATGTGCCGCGCAGGGTCGCCATTAATGACAAATTGCCTTGCACATTTGGGTGACCCATCAATCGCGCTCCGGCGGAGAGCGGCAGCTCCGAGGCGTCGAGGTTAAAGGACAGCGCCTGTCCTCTGAGCGAGCCGCTGCCGGCGATCCGACCGGGCCCGAACCGCAATGCCAGCCGGGACAGCGACAGGTCGGCTCCGCGGCGCGACACATCGAGCGGTTGGTCGAGCGCGAAATTTTCCTTGTCCAGCGATCCGGCTAGCCGCGACAATCGCAGATCGCCACCGCCGGGGACCAGCACGCCGTCCCCGGCCATCGCGATGGTCAAAGGGTGGCCGGCGGCATTGGCCTGAAACGCGAACCGGCCAGGGCCTCGGCTGTCGAACGCTGCGACAGCATTCGTAAAATCCAGCGGGCCGGAATGAACGCCGCCCAAGCTCAGCCGCCCGGAGCCCGTCGGCGCCCGCCACAAATCGTCCAGCCGGGCGGTCGCGGCGAGACGGTCGATTGTGCTCCGCGATGCCCCCGCGCCGACAGCAAGCCGCGATCCGTTGATGGTAAGATCGACCCGCTGGCCGCCGCCTGTCGCGGCCAAACCGGCGGTCAGGTCGAGACTGCCCCCAACGGACTTGCCTGCGAGTGCCGACAAGCGCGACAGATCGGGGAACCGCCCGGTCAGCGCTCCTTCGATAAGGCCGCCGGCAAAAGCGATCCGCAGATCGCCTGCGATCGTACTGTCTGCCGCCGTCAGCCGCAGATTGTTGATCGCGAGGCCGGTGTTCCCGATCGGAGCTGCGGCGAGCCCTAGCTGGCCATCGAGCCGTCCGGCGCGAAAACTGCCGTCGATCATCGCTTTTGGCTGTGACAGATCGGCGACGACGCCGGCAAGCCGCAGCTGATCGATCGTTGCGCCATCAGCAGCGATGCCGCGCCCCTCGAATTCGGTGCGCAATTGCAGTCGGTCGAGCGGACCTTTTGCCACGACCTTACCCGAGACCGAGCCGGCAATATTGGCGCCGATTGCGGCGTTTAACTTGTCGAGTCGTGGAATGTCGAAAGCCAGTGCTGCAGTCAAATGGTTCGACGCAGGATCGAACCGGGCATTGCCGCCGAGCCGGCCGGCAGCACCGGCCAGCGTGAAATCGTCTGCAGAGACCGTGCCGGCCTCGTCGCGGCGGAGCGTCCCGGCCAGTGACGGCGCGGGGCCGAGCAGGGCATCGGCGGCGGCGACGCCGGTCTGCAAAGCAGTTGCCGAACCGGCGATCGTTACCGCCCCGACGGGGCCCTCACCGTCCGCAACCAGATGCCCGGCTGCGGTTAAATCGATGCCGCCACTTTTGAGTTCGAGCCGCTTCAAATCGAGCGCCCGCTTCTCACGGTCGACATTTCCCGTCAACGACCACTCGATCTGATGTCCCAATCGCGCTGCGAAGGCGCCGCCTTTGGACAATGTGAGCTGGTTTACCCTGCCTTGACCGGCGACCGCGATGCGGGTTTGCGGATCGTCGAGCGCGCCGCTTGGCGTCAATCCGATATGGGCGGCGACGGTCTTTGTTCTCGCACCGGCGACCTCGACATCGGATGCCGCGAGATCGGCCGCGAGGACCGGGCGTTGCTTGGTCCCGCTAATTTCGGCGGTTAGGACCGCTGATCCGCCGAGATCCGTCCCGACAATTGTGGCGAGTTTCGATAAATCAGGCAGTTCGGCGCGCAAATGAGCGGCCACACCTGCGCCTGGGCCGCCGAAAGCGCCGTTTCCTGTTAATGTGCCGGAGGCGGTCGCGAGCGAAAGCCGATCGAAGAGGATTTGCTCGCCGAAATAGGCATGCAGCGCCAATTTCGCCCGATCCCCGATAACCGGAGCGAGAGCGGGCGGCAATAAGGCCGCCACATCGGCTCGCGCCGCTAAATCGAGTGCCGTCTCGGCCGAAACCGCGAGCGCAAGATCGGCGTCAGCGCGCGTCTTAGGCCCGGCCGAGAAGGTTAATCGGCCATGCCAATTTGAAACAAATCCAATCCCATCGATCGACAATGCCAATGGCAAATGATCGGTCCGCACGAATACACGGTCGGCAACAATGCCGGTCGGATCGCTCGCATGCAGTTGCAGGTTGAGCTTCGGCGTCTCGCCGGCCAGGGTCAGCGCCAGTCGAATATTTCCTGGCGAGCCGTCGATGCGGTGAATGTCGAGATCGGCGTGCGCGGCTCCCTTTTCAAACGCGACACCACCCGCGAGTGTCGCCATGACGCTGGCTCCCAAAACAGGGGGCGCCAACAGCAGCCGCTCGACTACCAGTCGGTCGACCGCGAGGTTGATCGGCAGATGGGGGGTTTGCAGAAGTTCGGCGAGCGAGGGTGATGGACCGGAAGGGGGCCGCGCCTGATCCCAAGCGCCGACGCGCAGAAGGCGAATGTGAAGCTTTTTCGACAGCAACCCCGCCGGATCGATGTCAAGGCCGACATCGCGCAAGGTGAGCCAAGTGCCTTCGTTATCCGTGACCGTGAGACGTTGCGCGGTCATGTCGAACGGCACGGTCCCGCCGAGCCCGTTGATCTCCCAGGTGAACCGCGCGTTGCTGGCCAATCGCGAGATTTGAGCCGCCAAGAAATCCTTGCCCGGCCGAGTCTGCAGTAAACCGAATACGACGAAGCACAGAGCGACCGCAGTGGCGACGGCGACGGTGGTCCAGCGCAAGGCTTTGCGCATCGGCATCAGAACGCCTCGCCAAGGCTGATATAGACTTGGATCGGCGAATCGCTGGGGCGCCGATAGAGCGGTGTCGCCAAATCGAGCCGCAACGGCCCAAAAGCCGTGTAGTACCGCAGGCCGAGCCCAACCCCATAAAACAACCGATTACTAAGCTGCGGCACGCTTTTCTCATAATAGCTGCCGGCGTCGATGAACGGGACAACGCCGATCGTTTGCGTGACTTTGACCCGTGCTTCGAAATTTAACACCAAGCTCGATTTGCCCCCGATCGGATCGTTATTCGGCGCCAGCGGCCCCGCGGTTTGATAAGCGTAGGGTCGGATCGAGCCGCCACCGCCAACATAAATCCGCTGGTCGGCAGGGAGCTGAAGCAAGGGTGCGCCATCGAGCGACGCCAGCGCCGCGCGGCCGGCGAGCACCGCCCGGGCATTCTCGCCAAGCGGCAAGTATGTGCTCGCGGACACCTGATTCGAGACATAATTGAGATCCGCCGAAGAGAAGATATGCGATGGCGTCACCGACAACTGGGCGCGATAACCTCGTGTCGGGCTTAAGAGATTATCGCTCTCATCGATCTTGAGGTAACCGGGGAGTGCAACAAGCGCGTAGCGCTGGGTACGCTGCGCCGAGGTGATGATGGCAGGCTCGTCGGCGAGCTCCTCGACATTGGCTTTTTCGAGCTGTAGCCCAACACCGCCGACCAGATCCCGAGTAAAGCTCCGCTCCACCCCGAGCGTCGTCAATGCGCGTCGGCTGTGGTACGCGGTTGGCGTATAGTTGGCGATCTCTGCGGTCGCTAAAAAATCTAAGCGCTTGATCAGAAAATCGGGACGGCGGAAATTGCCGTTGAGCGCGTAGACCTGTTGTCCGCCAGTCGCCGAGAGCCTGAGGTATTCGGCATTGCCGAAGAGGTTGCGGTTTTCCCAAAAAACCTTGGCGGCGGCACCCTGGCTGGTGTTGTAGCCGACGCCGGCGCCGATCGTGCGGTGCGGGCGCTCGGTCGCATCGATCGCGATCAACGCGGTCCCGGGATTGGCGGGATCGGGGGTCGGCGTAATCCGCACCGTGCTAAAGAGCCCGCTTTCGATCAGGGCGCGACGTGTCTGCTCGACTTCGGTCGCATTGTAGGCCTCGCCGCGCTGCCAGCGGAGCCGACGCTCGAGGTAGCCGGGGTTGAGGGTTTTGAGGCCGGCTATTTTGACTGCGCCAAAGCGGGTCGCGGGCCCCGGTGCGATCGTATAGGTCACCGCCATCGTGTGGGTGGCGTGGTCAATCACAACCTTGCGCTTTTCGGCCTTGGCGAACGGATGACCGTTATTGCCAAACGCCGTCAGCAACGCGTTTTCGGCTGCGATTACCGGCTCGGTGCGTGCGACATCGCCGGATTTTAATGGCAGCGGAGCATGGGTGGAAGGAAGCGGTAACGGCTTTCCGTCAGGTCCGAGGATTGTAAGAGTATCCACATGGTATAGCGGCCCCGGCGTGACGGTAACGGTCACCTGCGCCGGGTGGTCGGCAGTATCGACTTTGTAGGAGAGCTGCGCGTCCCAATAACCGAGGCTGTGCGCGGCATCGGCAAGCCGGCCAAGGTCGCCCTCAGCGCGCCGTCGCAAGGCTTCGTCGGACGGCGGCGGCCGGTTTTCAAGCGCTTTGAGTTGCGAGACCTGATCGAGGAGACCGGAAAGATCGCTTTCGGTCGCGCCTTTGATCGTCGTTCGGTAGGGAACATCGGCGCGCCCAGCGGCGATCGGGGCCAACGCCGCGACTAACGCCAATGCGCCGGCAACGCGCCGAAACCGCATAATCCCCGGGCGAAGACCCCTCAGGGGCGCCGCGCCGGGCCAAGTCTACGCGTTGCGCCGGGCCGCGGCAGCCTCCACCCGGCGTTTGAGCCGGCGAATCTCGGGCGTCAATTCGCGGTCGGGAGTCGTGCGCAACAGCGCGTCGATGCCGCCTTTATGCTCGATCGTGCGGATTGCCGCGGCGCTGACCCTCAACCGGATCGGGCCAAGCACGTCCGACAACACCGAGATCCGCTGCAGGTTTGGCAAAAAGCGGCGCTTTGTTTTGTTGTTGGCGTGGCTGACGTTATTGCCGACTTGAACGCCCTTACCGGTTAATGCGCATCGCCGCGCCATTTCTCGACCTCGACAAAACTCGAAAACCCTAAACCGCACCAAATCATTCGCGCGGCGCGGGCGGGTCATTTACGCTGTCGGCCCCGTTCCGTCAAGAACCGGAGACCAAGCAAGCCATCCCGCTAGAGGTCGGAGAAGACGTCCGGGCGACGGTTGATCGGCCGATTAAAGAAGAATACCGCGTCGTCGCGGTAACGTGATCACGACGATTTCCGATCCGGCTAGGTGTCCGAATTCCCTCGCGCCACCTCTGCTGATTGCGTCGGCAGCGGCGGCAAAGCCGCTCGACAGGCCCGGCGCATATGGCAATATCACGCCGTTCGAGGGAGAAACATTAATGAACGCGACCGGCGCAACCAATCCGTACGAAATTGGGCTCGAGAAGAACGCGGCCAATTTCGTGCCATTGACACCGCTCGGCTTTCTCTCGCGCAGCGCTGCCGTGTTTCCGGACCGGGCGGCGGTCGTCTATGGCGAGCGCCGCTATACTTGGCGCGAGACTTTTGAGCGCTGTCGCCAGCTTGCCGCGGCATTGTCGGCGCACGGAATAGGGCGCGGCGACACCGTCGCCGTTTTGGCGGCGAACATCCCCGAGGCCTTCGAGGCGCATTTCGGCGTGCCGATGGCGGGCGCGGTGTTGAACGCGCTCAACATCCGTCTTGACCCGGAAACCATCGCCTTCATCCTCAGTCATGGGGAGGCAAAGGTGCTGCTGACCGACACCGAATTCGCTCCGGTCGTCAGGGCAGCGCTGGCCAAGCTCGACCGCAAGCCGCTCGTGATCGATATTTGTGATATGGCGGGCGCGGGCGGCGGGGAGCGCCTTGGTAAGACGGATTACGAGGCATTTCTCGGCGTTGGTGATCCGAACTTCGCGCCGCTGATGCCGAGTGACGAGTGGGACGCGATCGCGCTCAACTATACTTCGGGCACCACCGGCAATCCCAAAGGCGTCGTGTATCACCACCGCGGCGCCTATCTCAACGCGCTAGGCAACGTCCTTGTCTGGGGAATGCGGCAGCACCCGACTTATCTGTGGACCTTGCCGATGTTTCACTGCAACGGCTGGTGTTTTCCGTGGACGATAACAGCGCTCGCCGGGACCCATGTCTGCCTGCGACGGGTCGAGGCTGCCGCGATCTACGACGCGATCCGCGGCTACCGGATCACCCATCTTTGCGGTGCTCCGGTAGTCATGAACATGCTGCTGAACCCTGGGTCGGGCCTCGACCGAAGGCTCGACCATCCAGTGGAAATGATGACGGCGGGGGCGTCGCCGCCTGCCGCCGTCATCGAGAGCATGGAAGGCCTGGGTTTTCGTATCACCCACGTCTACGGACTGACCGAAGTCTACGGGCCGGCGACGGTGTGCGCCTGGCATGATGAATGGGATGCGCTGCCGATCGAGGAGCGAGGGCATCTAAAGGCGCGGCAGGGCGTCAATTATCCGGTGCTCGACGGGCTGATGGTCGCCGACCCGGAAAATCTCGCGCCGGTGCCGGCCGATGGTGCGGCGATGGGTGAAATCTTTATGCGCGGCAACATCGTCATGAAGGGATATTTAAAGAACCCGCATGCTACTGAGGAAGCCTTTGCCGGCGGCTGGTTTCACACCGGCGATCTCGGCGTTGTTCACCCGGACGGCTACATCGAGCTCAAGGATCGCTCCAAAGACATCATCATCTCGGGCGGCGAGAATATCTCGACGGTCGAGGTCGAAGGTGCGCTGTACCGCCATCCCGCTGTCATGGAGGCCGCGGTCGTGGCCCGCCCCGACCCGATGTGGGGCGAAACTCCTTGCGCCTTTGTCACATTGAAAGCCGGCGCGACCGCGACCGAGGACGACATCATCGCCTTTTGCCGCGATCACCTCGCCCGGTTCAAGGTCCCGCGCACAGTGGTGTTTTCGCAATTACCCAAGACCTCGACCGGCAAGATCCAAAAATTCGTCCTCCGCGAAAAGGCAAAGTCGCTGCCATGAGCAAAGGGAGGTCGACCTGAGGAGGGCGAGTGAGCTGTTTGGCATTGGAAAACGCCAGCGAGATCCCGTAACCCGGCAATGCCGGTGACGCCGGGATGAGGGCAATTGAGGCAAACCCCCGGTCTGCGCTCGCGCCGACGATCCCTACCCGAATTTGCCGCTGTTGGCCATGCGTCTGCTCCCGTCAATCTCGATGCAGGTCAACGAGTAGGGCCGACCGGAGCGCGTGCGTAGAACCGGACGGCGTTGTCCCAAAAGAGCTTGCGCTTGCGCTCTGGGTCCATCGCCCAGTCAAGCACAAGCGAGACCGACTCGGGAAAGTGGCTCTCGCCATGCGGATAGTCCGACGCGTACATCAGCACGTGCTCACCGATCAGATCGATCACGCTGTCGGTCAATTTCACGCCCTCGGGGATCTCGATGCTCTGGAAATAACGGCCGCTCGTGACGTATTCGCTTGGCTTGTGCGCGAGTTCGGGCAGAGCCGCCTTGATCGTCTCGGCGTGCTCGTCGAGCCGCGCCATCCAAAACGGTAGCCAGCCGTGACCGGCCTCCAACGTGCCGACACGCAGGTTCGGGTAGCGGTCCATCACGCCGCTGCCGATTAGTGCCGCCATGTTGCGCATGCCGCACCAGGGATGAGCCGCCGAGCGTTGCAGCCACAGATTGTCCCAGGTGTCCTGCCCGCCCGGCGCATAGGGCGGCATCACCGTGAAAGTGTGCAGCACAACCGCGAGATCGAGTTCGGCTGCCGCAGCATAGAGCGGTTCCAATGCCGGGTGGTCTAATGGCATGCCGACTGGAGCATAGACCATCATTCCCCACGCCCAACTCGCCTGACCCCAGCGGCGGATTTCGGCCAGCGCACCCTCGACATCGCGCGCACCGGCCAGGATCACGCCGCCGAGCCGGTTCGGGTAGGCGCCGCAGTAATCGGCCATCCAGCGGTGATAGGCGCGATACATCGCCATCTCGAGGGCGACATCGTCGCCGGCGGTCCAAGTCCCGAACCAGCCTGAGGGCAATGTTAGGTTCACATCGACGCCCTCGTGGTCCATGTCCTTGATCCGCTCGCCGGGATCGTCATCGACCAGCGGTGACGGTTGGCGAGATCGCTTGACGCCGGTAAAACCCGCCATGTATCCGGCCGGCGCGTCGTCCGCCTCAGCCATGCCGAGGCGGCGGCGGTAGCGGCGCTGCCCCTTGGTGTAGGTCACCTGCCCGGAACGACCTTGCGTCTTATAGGCCTCCCAGTCCCGCAGCCGGTCCTTTTCCGGTTCGCTCAGATACCGGGCGAGAATGCGCGCGTCGGGACCGACATGCGTATCGGAGTCGAAGATCCTGTAACCATCGCGTGCCATGGCGTGCTCCCTCGATGGAGGTCGGTCTCTATCGGGCGTTAGTCGCGCGATGAGACGTAGCGTTGTTCGAGCGCCTGTTGCTTGGCCCCGCCTTCGCCCTCCTCCGGCACCTCGGGGATGGCATAGGGCCGATCGCGGCGGCTCTCGACAAAGGCGTCCCAGGCTTTGACACCGCCCGACTGGAACGCTGTCATAAAGTCCCACAATGCCGCCCAGGTGACGTGGTGGGTGAAACCCGGATACCAGGCGATCGTGACGCCAAGCGCGAGATGCTCGTCGAGATCGAGATAGCGGCCGAGCTTCCCTTTCATAAACGAAAACGGCCCGGTGACCGCGGCGCGCGCCGCACGGATTTCATCGACCGAATGCGGCGACTCGAACTGCACCCAGTCGACACCGGCTTCCTCGCGGTAGGCCCGCGACCGTGCGATTGTATCCGCCAGGGTGCCGTCCACGGCATCGCGCGCATAGCACTGCGCCATCACTACGAAGTTCGGGTCGAATTCGTTCTTGATGTCGACTGCCGCCCGGTAGCGCGCGATTGCCTTGTCGAGCGGCACGACCTCGACCCCGGCGCTTTGGGTCTTGCGCTTGCCTTCGATCGGCTGGTCGTCAATGCGTATGCCGGCAATGCCGGCGCGGATGCATTCGCGGATCATACGGCGCACCGCCATGATTCCACCATGACCGGTGTCGCCATCCATGATCACCGGGATCGACACGCTGTCGGCGATCCAGCCGGCGATCGTCACGCATTCCGTCATTGTCGCGGTGCCGACATCGGCCAGACCGGTATAGGCGCCAACCACCCCGCCGGTGCCGACAAACAAGGCCTCGCAGCCCGCCTGCTCCATGATCCGGGCATGCGCCGCGCTCGGCGGGTGGAGAACGGCCAGAACCTTGTCCCGGCGATGGATCAGTTCCTGAAGGCGCGCCGATCTTGATTGTGGCTTTGCGCTCATAACGGTCCCCCAGTTTTGCGCGTCCGGGGAACCATAATAACGCAAACGGCCACACGGTGCCGATTTCGCCGCACCCGCGGGTATTCTAAGCTGTGACCAACTCCAAACGTTTTCGCTCACTCGCGGCCCAGCCGGAGTTTCAAGCCCGCCCTCTGCATCGATCCAGCTCAGCGATCGCTAACGCCGAGATCTTTAACGCCAAAAGAAACAATGCGATACGATCACTCCGGTCCGGATCGAACTCGGATCTGACCGATCGGTGCTTCAGCGGCCCTGTCGCCCATGATCGGCGGGGTAATTTCCCGGCGGCAAGTTATCGAGGAAATCGATAAACTTGGCGATCCAGGTGTTGTTGACCCCATCAGGATGCGAGGCTTTGGCGGCGTTCCAGGCTGCGCCGATGGACGCGTTGGTGATGCCGCGGCGGCGCGCCAGACCGAGCGCTCGCTGCAAATCGGTCTCACCAAGCGTGCGTCTCAATCCCGGCTGGTCGGCCGCGACCGGGTTCGGCCAGCCGGTACGACCAACCATTGGCAGGCCGATTTTGCAGGCGCCCTGCATTTGTTGCAGAAGCCAGGCCACCGTATCCGCGTTGGTCATTCGATCTCGCCTTCCGTACCGGGGATTGCGAGAAGGATAATTCCGAACGCTTTATCTATGCGGAATATTCGCGGTTAATTTACCACGAATATTTGAAATATTACTGACGGCCCGGATTTTCGGTCTGACCCCGGCGGCATTAGACCGGGGGCGCGGGCGTCGCTGACAGCCCCCAAGGCAAATTCAGCCGGATTTCCGATAGAGAATCTATACGGGAATTTCCGCTAAAGTGGCGATCCAATTTATCATCAGTTTGGGGATGAGGGGCGATGAGAGCCTTTCACATTGATCGCTTTGGCAGCGTTGGCGGGATCGTCCGGCGATCGAGCGATGATCCCCGACCCGGACCAAACGAAATCCTGATGCGGGTGCGGGCGAGTTCGCTCAATTACCGTGATCTAATGGTGCTCAAGGGCGGCGGTCGCGGGCCGACCAAGCTCGGTGTCGTGCCGTTGAGCGATGGGGCCGGCGAAGTCGCCGCCATTGGCGAGCGCGTGACGCGGGTCAAGGTTGGCGACCGGATCATCCCGACGTTTCATCCGCGCTGGTTCGGCGGGCCGATCAGCCCAGATTATTTGACCGACCGGCTCGGCGCCAATCTCGACGGGATGCTTGCGGAGTACGCCGTGCTGAACGAGGAAGCGCTGATGACGATGCCGGACCACCTCTCGTTTGAGGAGGCCGCCACTTTGCCGTGCGCGGCAGTGACCGCCTGGGTTGCGCTGACCGGTCATCGCCGGGTGACCGCCGGTGACACGGTGCTGACGCTGGGATCGGGCGGCGTGTCGGTCTTTGCGCTGCAATGCGCTCGAATATTGGGGGCTCGGGTGATCGCCACGACATCAAGCCCGGATAAAGCCGAGCGGCTCAAGGCGCTTGGGGCATCCGATGTGGTCAACTACCGCGAGACACCGGATTGGGACGAGCAGGTGCGCGCCCTGACCGATGGCCGCGGTGTCGATTGCGTCGTCGAAATCGGTGGGCCGGGGACGATCGCGATGTCGCTCAAAGCACTGGCGGTCGGCGGCCATGTCAGCCTGATTGGAGCAAGCCTGTCATCAGCCGGAACCGGGCTCGATCCGTTATTGCTGACCGGCCGCGGCATCACTCTTGCCGCGATCAGCGTCGGCAGCCGCGCGGATTTCGAAGCGATGAACCGCGCCGTCGCCATGCATCGCCTGCGCCCGGTGATCGACCGGACCTTCCCGTTCGCCGATGCAAAGGAAGCCTATCGCCATTTCGAAGCCCGCGGCCATTTCGGCAAGGTCGTAATCACCCACGGCTGATCAGCCGGATAGCGGCCCGCCTCCAAGCGTTCTCGGATTGATTGCTGGAGGGCGGCAGGCTGGCATTGGCGCCGCCGCCTTAGGTGTAGAGTTGGATTATGATTGGACCCATTGCGGGGAGCGCTGATGATTGATCCGCGGCCAACGGTCGAAGCACCCGACGACGACCCCTATCTGTGGCTCGAAGAGATCGACGGCGAGCGGGCGCTGTTTTGGGTCGAGGCGCAAAATGCGGCGACCTTGACACGGTTTGCCGATAGACGTTTCGCCGCCGACCGCGACACCCTGGCGGCGATCTTCGATCGGCCCGACAACCTGCCGCTGATTGCGAGGCGCGGCCCCCGGGTCTTCAATTTCTGGAAGGATGCAGAACATCCCCGCGGTCTGTGGCGGACGTCCACGCTCGACAGCTACCGCAGTGCGGCGCCGGATTGGGAGATTCTGCTCGACCTCGACGCCTTGGCAACGCGAGAAGCCGAAGACTGGGCCTGGAGCGGTGCTGCCACACTCCCGGGCAGTCATGACCGCGCCCTCGTGATGCTGTCGCGCGGCGGCGCCGATGCGGTCGTGTTGCGCGAATTCGACCTCGCCTTGCGCGATTTCGTTCCCGGGGGTTTCACGCTGCCGGAGGCCAAGGGCGGCGCCGCCTGGCTCGATCGCGACACCTTGCTGCTGTCCTCGGCCTTTGGCGAGGGAATGGGGACCAGTTCGGGTTACGCGCGCACCGTGCGGCTGTGGCGGCGGGGAAGCAACCCGCTCGCGGCGCCGGTGATTTTCGAGACCGATCCCGCAAACATGGCGGTGGGGGCCGATCTTGACCGCGACGCTGGGTATGTCTGGTTTTCCGAGCGGCTCGGCTTCTTCGACGAGATCGTCTGGACCGGGGACGCCACCGGCCCCAAGACCCGGATCGATGTGCCAACCGACGCGTCGGTCACCTGGCATCGCGGCTGGCTCGCGGCCAAGCGGCGGACGCCCTGGACCATCGGAGACGAAACCTACCCGCCGGACACCGTTCTCGGCATCTCATTTGCAGCTTTCCTCGCCGGCGACCGTCATTTCACCAAGCTGTTCGAGCCCGCTGAGCGCCGCGCATTGCAGAGCTTCTTCTGGTGTGGCAGCCGGCTCGTTCTGTCGGTCCTCGACGACCTACGGCCAGTCTTCGAAGCACTAACCCCGTCCGAAGCCGGCTGGGGGCGCGAGCGCATCACCGGACTGCCCGAACTCGGTGTCGCCAACGCCTGGCCTTTGGATGTGCGGGAGGACGAGTCGAATGGCGATCTGCTCGCCAGCGCACAGGACCCGTTGACCCCAGCCTCGCTGTTCCTGGTGCGCCCGGCGGCCGCCCCGGAGCTGCTGAAGCGGGCCCCGCAAGCCTTTGACCCGTCGGGCCTCGTCGTGAGCCGGCACGAGGTGACTTCCGCCGATGGCACTCAGATCCCCTACACCCAGGTGGGCCCGCCGGGAGAGACCGGCGAGGCGCCCGTCCATCTTTCGGGTTATGGCGGGTTTGGCATCTCCGACCTGCCCTATTACAATTCTGCTGTCGGCAAGCTCTGGCTCGAACGGGGCGGCACCGGCGTCGTCGCCAATATCAGGGGCGGCGGCGAGTTCGGCACTCGCTGGCATGATGCCGGGCGCAGGGAAGGCAAGCGCCTGTCGCACGACGATTTTGCCGCGGTCGCCGCCGATCTCGTTCGGCGCGGCGTAACCCGGCCCGGCCGTATCGCTGCCGAGGGCGGTTCCAATGGCGGCATCCTGATCACCAACATGCTGACCCGTTATCCGGAACGGTTTGGCGCGCTGTTCTGCACGATCCCGCTGATCGATATGCGCCGCTACGCGAAGCTGCATGCCGGCGCCAGCTGGATTGCCGAATATGGCGACCCCGATAATCCCGAGGACTGGCAGTATCTAAAGGAGATCTCTGCCTATCATACCGCGGTCCCGGGTCGCCATTACCCACCGATCCTGATCGCGACGAGCCGCCGCGACGATCGCGTGCACCCCGGTCATGCCCGCAAAATGGCGGCGAAGCTGCAGGCAATGGGTTATCAGGCTTATTTCTATGAGCCTGCCGCCGGCGGTCACGGCTATGGCAAAGACAATCGCGAGCGCGCCGCCTTTACCGCGCTCGGCTACAATTTCATGCGCCGCGCTATTGGCTGGGACGCGACAGATACAGGGTAATGCACCCGCAGCTATCGCAGCGTGATTGAAAGCGCTGTGCTACGGGCAGCCCGCAATTCATCGCCGCCGCGATCGCCAGAACAGAATAAGCTTCGCCAAGTAAGCGGAGGAGGGAGCCCGCCATGAAAGTCGGCCTTTTCATCAACACGCAGTTTCCCGAGGGCATCAGCCTCGCGGAGCGTGTCCCGGAGATGATTGCGCAGGTGCGCGCGACGCGCGAAGCCGGGTTCGGCTCGCTGTGGTTCCCGCACCACTGGCTGACCCATCCGCTGCAAATGCTGCAGATCACCCCGGTCATGAGCTACATCGTGGCATATGCGCACGGCATGACGATCGGGCCCAATATCCTGATCCTGCCGCCGCTCAACCCGGTCCATGTCGCCGAGGAAGCCGCCACCCTCGACGTGTTGACCGGCGGCAACTTTATCCTCGGCTTGGGATTGGGCTATCGCCAGCCGGAGTTCGACGCCTTTGGTATTCCGCTCAGCGAGCGCGCGCCGCGGTTTAACGAAAGTATCGCGCTGATGCGTCGGCTGTGGACCGAGGACCGGGTCAGCCATCACGGCCGCTTCTACACCGTCAACGACGCGGGCATCAGCGCCAAGCCGGTTCGCCCGGGCGGACCGCCGCTCTATATCGCCGGGCAGGCCGAAGTGTCGGTGAAGCGCGCAGCGCGTATCGGTGACGCCTGGCTGATCGTCAACACCAGCGGGCTCGGCAAAGTGCAGCCGCTGATGCAGATCTATCGTGCGGCGTTAAAGGAATATGGCCGGACCCCGATCGAGTTCCCGATCACTGTCGAATGCTATGTCGGCGCACGCCATGCAACGGCGTTTGAGGAGTGTCGCGGGCCGCTCGAATACAAATACAACGCCTATGCGGCGTGGGGATTGCAGGACCGCACGGCGCAAACCTCGTTCGAAGACTTCGCGCGCGACCGGTTTATTATCGGCGACAAGGTCTCAGTTAAGGAAGAGATCGCCCGCTATCGTGAGCTGTTAGGCGTCGACCACTTTATCATGCGTTGCCAATGGCCGGGGCTGCCGCAGGAGCGGGTGCTGAGCTCGATCCAGCGGCTCGGCGAGATTTTCGCGGCGTAGTCATCTCGTCACCACTTGCCACCCCGCTAATACCGTCGGTGATGGTCTGGCCCACTGCGGCTATTACCGCCACTACGCGCCTACCCTCGCTTGCAAATACCAATCGAGGATTTCGATCCCGTTCCAGTGCAGGACTCCGGCATGCCGGGCGATATGCTCGTAGACCGCTTCGAGATATTTGATGCGATGTGGCTGTCCGCTGATATAGGGGTGGATCGCAATCGCCATAATCTTGGCGCGCTCCGCCCCTTCATCGTACAGCCGGTCGAAGGTGTCGATGCAGCGGGTCGTGAAATAACCTGATTCGTGATGCTGGACCAGCATCATTGGGATGTCGTTGAGCTCGACCGAATAGGGCAAGGTTATCAGCGGACCGTGCTTGGTGCGGATCTCGGTCGGCTCATCGTCATAAACCCAATCACCGATGTATTTGACACCGGCCGCGGTCAACAAGTCCGGGGTGTCGTAGGTTTCGGTGAGACCCGGACCGAGCCAGCCGACAGGCCTCGCGCCGGCAAAGTGTTCGAGCGTGTCGAGCGACTTGCCGATCATCGCCGCCTGGTCGTCGACCTTATGGATCGGCATTTGCTCCCAGGCGTGGCCCATAAATTCCCAATCCGCGTCGCGTGCCGCCTGTGCGACCCGCGGGTAGCCCTCGCATACCCGGGCATTGATCGACAAGGTCGGGCGAATACCGAGCCTCTCGAACAATTTGAAAAACCGCCATACGCCGACGCGCATCCCGTATTCATGCCACGACCAGTTCGGTACGTCGGGCAACAAAACCTGCCCGGTTGGCGCCGGCAACACCTGCCGCGCCATCGGTCGCGAAATCGACCAAAACTCGAGATTGACGATCGTCCACACGACGATGCGGGCGCGGTTGGGCAATTTGAGCGGCGGACGGTCGACAATCGCTGAGAAGCTGCTGCGCTTGCGCGGAATCATCGAAATTTCAACCTCTTGTCATAAAATTGGCGCTGGAATGTCGCGCTATGCGCCAGCGCTGACAAGCGCCGCGACAAGAGGGCGCACAGCTATTTCGCGGCAAGGAATCCCTTGTGCAACGCAGCACTGCAAAGTCAGCAATCCCCAGCGTCGATGACGCTGTTCATGCTGCGCCGGCGTTCACGACCTAGAATGAACAGGTAGAGAGGCTTAGCCGATGAGGTTGCAGTACTTCCGGGGCAATGTCTTTGTCGCCAACCTGCCGCCGGATTTGACCGAGGATGAGCTGGCCGAAGCGTTCGATCCGTTCGGCATCGTGCTTAGCGCCTTTATCGCGAGAGATCCGGAAACAGGAAAGCGGCTGCGCTACGGTTTTGTCGACATCGCTACCGAGAAGGCCGCCAAGCTCGCGGTTGAAGCGATGAATGGCGCCGCGATCGACGGACATAATCTCGACGTTCGGATCAGCGAACGGCCGAACAAGGCCAAAAAGCGGCCTACCGCGCGAACTCCGGTGCGCCGTACCGCACCGCGGCCAGCCCCGCGCCGCGACGAGCCGGCCGAGGAGGCGGCAGATGGTTACACGATCATGGCGCCACCACGGCGTTCTCCCACGTTCCAGGTCGAGCGCCGCTCGTTGCCGCGCCGCGTCTAGTCGCTGACCGTTACCCCGGCCTCTTTCATCGCCCGTATAGCTTGCCGCAGCGAGCCGTCGAGATCGATGCCACGACAGGCCTCAGTGGCAACCTCGACGGCAAAGCCCGCCTCGCGGGCGTCGAGCGCCGAATACAGCACACAATAATCGGTCGCCAGACCACAGAGGGTGACACGCTCGAACCCGCGCTCGCGCAGATACGCAGCGAGCCCCGTCGGTGTGCGCCGATCGTTTTCACGAAATGCCGAATAGGAATCGATCCCGGAGCGAAAACCCTTGCGCAAGACCAGCTCGGCGGGCGGGACCGCAAGCATCGGGTGAAAGGCTGCGCCCATCGTTCCCTGTACACAGTGGTCCGGCCACAAGGTTTGCGGTCCGTACGAGACCTCGATTGTCTCGAACGGCTGGCGACCGGGATGGGCGCTGGCGAAAGATAAATGTCCGGGCGGATGCCAGTCCTGGGTCAGCACGACATGAGCAAACTCGGCTGCCAAGCGATTGATTACCGGAATGATCGTGTCGCTGTCAGGGACGGCAAGGGCGCCGCCGGGACAGAAATCATTCTGGACATCGACGACGACAAGAACTTCGCGGTCGCGCCGCGATCGGGTGCCCGAGCCTCTGTTCATTTCTCCTCCCCGGCTCGCCGAAGCAAAGAGTGCGAACCGAACCGATGACCGCCATCCTATTTCGTCGCCCCGCAGAAGTGTACTGTCGCACAATATTGGCGCGACGAGACGGGTCGCCCCACGCTCAGGCCGACATCTGGTCTAACAGGATGGAGCGGACAGCATGAATTGGCAAATCGGCCGGGTGCAGATCACCAAGATCGTCGAGCTCGAAGTCACCGGGGGCAGCCGTTTTCTGTTGCCGCAAGCGACCTATGACAAGATCCGGCCGATCACCTGGCTACACCCTGATTTCGCCGACAAGCGCGGCCGGCTCAAGATGAGCATTCATGCGCTTATCGTCGAAACCCCGGAGCGGCGGATCATTGTCGACACCTGTCTTGGCAACGACAAGGAGAACCGCCGGATCCCGACCTGGAACCGGCTGCAGACAAGTTTCCTCGCCGATCTCGCCGCCGCCGGCTATCCGCGCGAGACGATCGATACGGTGGTCTGCACCCATCTCCATGTCGATCATGTCGGCTGGAACACAATGCTGGTCGACGGAAGCTGGATCGCGACCTTTCCGAACGCGCGTTACCTGATGGGCCGGGGCGAATACGACCATTGGACGACCCAACGCGAGCGCGACGACATGAAGGCGGTCCTCGCCAATTCGGTGACGCCGGTATGGGATGCCGGCCTCGTCGATCTGGTCGAAAACGACCACCGGATCTGCGACGAGGTCAGTCTCGTCCCAACTCCCGGCCACACGCCGGGCCATGTCAGCATACGGATCGCCTCGGACCGCGAAGAGGCGCTGATCACTGGCGATTTCATGCACCACCCTTGCCAGATCGCGCGACCCGATTGGTCCTCGACCGCCAATTCCGACCCCGATCTCGCCCGCACCACCCGCGAAGCGATACTAACCCGGCTCGCTGACACCCCAGTCCTGGTTATCGGCACCCATTTTGCCGGCCGCACCGCCGGCCAAATCGTTCCCGACGGCCCCGCCTTCCGGCTCGCCGTCTAATTCTCCCAGTCCTGAATTAGCCACCGCGCTGGTGGCTGCCGGTGCTTCAGGGGCTTGTGGCGCGGAATTCTGGGCCTTTGCGGCTCCCGACAGCCACGATCCACCAAAGACTGTTAGCAGCGCCGCCTTGCCGTCGACAGAAACAACTGCCGCCGATTCATGATGTCCTCCCAAAAGACTGTCCCAAAGCAAAGGTTATGTCAGTAATAGACATCCTCTGCGCCGCCAAAGCAACTGCCGGAGCCTTGACGCCCTGGATTTCCGCTTTCACGGGAATGGCGATTATCTTTTCAGTTTGATGACTCTGGCTCTATCTGCGGATCGGCGAGTTCCTTAATCCCGCGATCACCGCGTCAAAAGCGCATCGTCAAGCCCAGTAGCGGCCCCTTCATATGGATGTTGAAGCCGAGAGGGGCGCCGCTTGCCTGGTAATTGACGTTGAGGCTGCGGTAGCCGGCGCGAAACGAGAGCGACGGGCTCCAGGCATAGTCGAGCATGCCGGAGATCTGCCAGTCGGAATGCGCGGCAATGCCGAAGCCGCCGACATCGCCGTAGGCCGTCAGTCCCAATCCACGGCCAAAATCGACATGATAGCGGGCGGCGATCAGCGGATCGGCCCATTTTCGCGACTGGTTGACGCTCTGCGTTGCCACCGGCCCCCGGCCGACCAAGGTCGTGTCGGCCGATCCACCCCAGAAACGAAAACCGAGCCCAGCGTCGATCGTCTGCGCCTGCCGCTCGAAGACGCGATACAAAAAATCGCCGGTCGCGGCGTCCAGCACGACCGCACTGTTACCGCCCGAGAAGAAGATGTTGCGGGTTGTGATCGGGACCCCGAGCGGGATATGCAGCCCGTCGGCGAGGATGCCAAAGGGCCCATAGCGCAATTCGGCCGCTCCCATAAACGGCCCGTAATTGATGTGGCTGATGATTTCGCCGGCGCCGGCGCTGATATCCACCTGCGGCGCGCGCGCGAGCGGTGTTGTGATCGCCATGTTGAGTCCCGCCAGCCAAAAATAGGGGTAGGCAATCAGCTGCAACCCGCCGGGAAGAGATGGCGGGGGCGGCGCCGGCGCTGGGGCGGCCGGCGGCGGCGCGCTATAGACCGGCGGATATTGGGCGACGACGCTCGGAGGAGGTGGAACTGCCGGTTCGCTCGCCATTGCATATTGCTGCGTGTAGGCCGCAGGCGCCCCAACCGTCAGTGCCCCCGGCATAGCAACAGCAGCGGCCCAAAAGCAGGCTAATCTCTTTAATGATGATTGCATCGGCTTTCACATCCGATCTAGCTGTGACATCGCGGGCGGTAGCCCCGCGACAATCGTGGAAAACCGCGAAAACCGCGAAAACCGGTGTTCGGTTTGGTGCATTCGCCACTCCAATAGGTGAGGACCGGCTCAAAATCCGGTCCGCCACCAGATGCAGACTTACTGACCTACTGGGCTAGTGATTGCTGCTGCCGGATGCCTCTTGGAGGTTACGAAGCACCTCGTCCAGGTTGAATGCAGCCGGCTTCTGCCGCGGCGGGAACCGCACAAAGGCCGGGATCTGCTGAGCCACGATAGCCTGCATCTCGTATAGGATGAAAGCGTGAGAGATTTCCCAGTCCCAATAGGTATTCGAGTTTTCGTCCGCACGCTCAAACGGGTCACACCGCAAATTGAAGATTTTCGGCGCCCGTAATTTCACGAACGGCTCAAGCCAGCACATCAGCTGCTTGGCTCTTTGCTCCATCAGCACGACTTTCCAGTCGCCCATGCGGATACCCAGGATGTCGCCGTCATCGCTGATATAGAAAAAGAACTTCCTCGGGCTCTCCTTTGCCTCACCGGTCAAATATGGCAGCAAATTGTAGCCGTCTATGTGCACCTTGAAGGTCTTGTCTGCGGCTTGATGCCCACTGAGAAGCTTTTGCACGATCGCTGGCTCACCGGCCGCCGCAAGGAGGGTCGGCAGCCAGTCCTGGTGTGAGGCGATTTCATTAAAGACGGTGCCGGGATTGATTTTGCCGGGCCAGCGCACAAAAATCGGAACGCGCCATGCGCCTTCCCAATTGGTGTTCTTTTCGCTGCGAAACGGAGTAATCCCGGCATCGGGCCAGCTGTTGTAGTGAGGGCCGTTGTCGGTCGAGTACATAACGATCGTGTCGTCGGCAATGCCCAGTTCGTCGAGCTTGGCGAGCATGCGGCCGATGTTCTCGTCATGCGCCACCATGACATCATTGTATTCTCCCTGGCCGCTCTTACCCTTGTGCTTTTCGGCGCGGTGGGTCCGGAAATGCATTGCTGTGGTATTGTACCAGAGGAAAAACGGCTTCTCGTCGTTGTGGCATTGGTCGATAAAGCGGAGCGCGTGCTCGGTTACCTCTTCATCGATGGTTTCCATGCGCTTTTTGGTAAGGGGGCCGGTATCCTCGATCCTTTGGGCGCCTTTGCCGTCTGCCCAGCTGTGCAATACGCCTCTCGGTCCAAACCGCTTCTTGAACTCCGGGTCCTTGGGATAGTCCGGGTCTTCCGGCTCTTCCTCTGCATTTAAGTGATAGAGGTTGCCAAAGAACTCGTCGAAACCGTGCGCCGTCGGTAGAAACTCGTCTTTGTCACCCAGATGATTCTTGCCGAACTGACCGGTCGCGTAGCCCAACGGCTTCAACAATTCCGCGATGGTCGGGTCTTCCGCCCGAAGACCGACATCGGCCCCGGGCATGCCCACCTTGGTCAGACCGGTGCGGATCGGGTTCTGCCCGGTGATAAACGCGGCGCGCCCGGCGGTGCAGCTTTGCTGACCATAATAATCGGTGAAAGTCGCACCCTCATGGCCGATGCGATCGATGTTGGGTGTCCGATAGCCCATCTGGCCACGATTGTTGTAGCTGATGTTCCACCAGCCGATATCGTCGCCCCAGAGAATGAGGATATTGGGCTTGCCTGACTTGGCCATTTCAGTCTCCTGTCTGTGGTCCAGTGATCCAAAAGTGCACGTTGAGCGTTTGTGGCTCTCCGGCGCGGCTAAGTGAGGCGCAGCAGCACCGCAAAGAATGCGAACAAGCCGATGCAGATCAGGAGAATGGCTATCGCGAGAACCGGCGATCGCACCCCCTCCTTAGTCATTCCGGCGATTGGGGCGAACGGTTCGCCCCAGAGGTAACGAACTGTCCAGAGGTACTGCCAAAGCGAAATGACCAGCGCCAGGATACCGCACGAAATCAATGCGAGCCCCAGATATTCCGGCGCGGTTGGAAGATAGGCGGGACGAACTCCAGGAAGCTGTTGCAAATGGTTGAAATACTGAACGATGGCGAAACCGAAGCCGATCAATGCCACCGCAGTACGCTGCCATGACATCATCGTGCGTTCGAGGGCGAGGCGTGTGCGGACCCATGCAAAATGATCAGCCGCGGTTGCCCTTACTTCGAACCTGCCCGCATGAGCGACGGCGGTTGCATCTGCCATGCCCGGCACCTCTTTGCTGACTAGCTGGTGGGGTCTAGGGCGAGTCCCAAGGTTCCCTTAGCTTCGTTCAATTGGCTCCCGCTCGACAAAGAACAGCCGCGCCAGCCGGCCTTCACCGAGCGCCTCCTCGAGCACGCGGAAGGCGCAATACGGGAGCAGCACCATAAGCATGATAAGGTAGCCGGCGAGCGTTTCTTCGAGGCGAGGACCAAAGAGGTCGCCCAGCGACGCGGGAATCGATCGGTCATGGAAGAGGCCGACGACGGCTTCCTCAATGATCGTCATGATAATCAGCAATACCAACAAGCCGAACGCCTTCTGTAGCGTCGGCCAGATCAGCGGGCCGGTGGTGCTGCGCCCACCGATTCTCATAGCCTCGCCGAGCATCATGAACTTCGCCAGCACCACGGCCTTGACGATGGCGATGCCCCAAGGGGTGAATTGGACGCCCTCGGTGTGCAGGGCCGCAGCCTTCATCAGGATCACCGCTCCGAGCGTGACGTAGAGATAAAGAGAGATGAACACGAGTTCCTTGAGCTCGTGCATGGCGCGTCGGTGCAGTGGAGATTTCGCGGCTGCCTCAGTTATCATAATATTTTCCTGCAGACTTCTTCCGGCTATGAACCGTCTACAGCCGGCGTGCTGAGCGCATTTACTGCCGTGCCATGGCGATGCGAATGGCATCCTCTGGCGAGACGAGGTGATCCGAGCTCTCGGCGGCATCCCCGATGGCGAGCCGCACCCCCTTGACGGTTCCGTTGAAAGAATTGCCGCGCGAGCCGTAGTCGGGGGAGACCGGAGCGCCGCTGTCCTCGCCGACATCGCAGCCGTCATCGGCGGAGAAGACCATCGCCTGGGTCATCGGGATCGCCCCTTCGCCGACCTTCTTGCCGTCGATGTAGAGGGTCACCTGGCCGCCCTTGCCGAGCCCACCGCCGGCATAGGCAAACTCCATGCGGACCTGGTGCTCGCCCGCCGGCAATCCCCGCGCGGCTTCAACGTAGTAGTGATTTACCCCCGCCACGTTGTAGCAGTATTTGAGCTTGCCGTTCTTAGCGTAGAGGCTCCAGCCGCCGATATTGGCGCCTTGGGCGATGATCACGCCTTCGGCCCCCAACTCCGGGACCTCGATCTCGGCGGTGACGGAATGGGATTTGTTTTTGATGTTCAGGACGCAGTTCTCCGACAGGCGTCCCATGCCGCGGAACAGAAGCTGGGTGTTTCCCTTGATCAGCACCGGCCGGCCGGCCGTGTCAGGGTTGAACTTCTCGGTAACGCGGTCGTCGATCGGCAATACATTGTAACGCGTCGCCTCAATCAGCCACAGTCGCTGCAGTTCGTGGAGCTTCTCCGGCATCTGCTTGGCAAGGTCGTTGGCCTGGCTCCAGTCCTTGGTGGTGTCGTAGAGTTCCCAGACGTCGTCGTCGAGAGCCACGGTCTTGCGGCCCATGATTACCCAGGGTGTGCCGTGCTTGGTCACCGCGGTCCAGCCCTTGTGGTAGATGCCGCGGTTGCCGAACATTTCGAAGTACTGCGTCTCGTGCCGTTCCGCGGCTTTGGCGTCATCGAACGAATACAGCATGCTGACGCCCTCGATCGGCCGCTGCTGCACGCCATTGACCGAGACTGGCTCGGGCAGCCCTGCCGCCTCGAGGATCGTCGGTGCGATATCGATGACATGGTGGAACTGCGAGCGGATTTCGCCTTTGGCTTTGATGCCGTTGGGCCAATGCACGATGGTGCCATTGCGGGTCCCGCCCCAGTGGGAGGCAACCTGTTTGGTCCATTGGTAAGGCGCGTTCATTGCGTGCGCCCAACCGACGGCGTAATGATTGTAAGATTCCGGCCCGCCGAGCTTTTCGTACCGCTCCATCAGGAATTCTGGGGTCTCCAAGGCCGCGAGGCCGTTGAAGTTGGCCATCTCGTTGTAGGCGCCGTTTAACGTACCCTCGGCCGAGGCGCCGTTGTCGCCAATGATGTAATAGACGAGCGTGTCGTCGAGGATGTCGAGCCTCTTCAAGGCGTCGAGCAGGCGTCCGACATGGTGGTCGGTGTACTCCATGAACCCCGCATAGACCTCCATCTGGCGGCGCAGGATCGGCTTTAATGCCTCCGGCATATCGTCCCATGCCGGGATCTCAGCGTGGCGCGCAGTGAGCTCACAGTCCTGCGGGATCACTCCCAGCTTCTTCTGCCGGGCTATGGTCTCTTCACGCAATTTGTCCCAGCCCTGGTCGAACTTGCCCTTGTACTTGTCCGCCCATTCCTTCGGCACGTGGTGAGGCGCGTGGGTGGCGCCCGGCGCGAAGTAGACGAAAAAGGGTTTGTCGGATGCCAGCGCCTTTTGCTGCGCGACCCAACCTATCGCTTTGTCGGTCATGTCCGCCATGAAGTGGTAGCCCTCTTCGGGCGTCTTTTTCGGCTCGACCGGCGTGGTCCCCTCGTAGATCGTGGGATACCATTGATTCGCTTCGCCGCCGATGAAGCCATAGAAATACTCGAACCCGCCGCCGCCGGTGGGCCATGCGTCGAACGGCCCGACTGGGCTCGTCTCCCACACCGGTACTTCGTGGCATTTGCCAAACTGCGCGGTCGAGTAGCCATTGAGTTTTAGCGTCCTAGCCAGCGGTGAGATCGTGTTCGGCAATACCGAGCTGTAGCCCGGTGCGCCGGTGGCGATCTCGGTAATGCCACCCATGCCGGCGGAGTGGTGGTTGCGCCCGGTCAGCAATGCTGCCCGCGTCGGCGAACAGAGAGCAGTCGTGTGGAATCGCTTGTATTTCAGCCCAACCGCCGCCAGCTTTTCGGCGTTTGGTGTTTGGCAGGGGCCGCCGAAAGCGCTCGACGAGCCAAACCCGGCGTCGTCGATCAGGATGACCAGCACGTTGGGCGCACCCTTGGGCGGGCGCAACTGCTCGATGGGTGGGAATTTAGTGTCCGGATCCCTGGCGTCATAGGTGATCAGCCCGGTTCGCTCAGGCGTGGGTATCGGTAGATGCGAACGATGATTTCTGTCTTCGCCGCTCATGCTCTGATGTCTCCCCTGTTGGATCGGTCACAGCAACATCGTCTGACGGACGACGCAGCGCAAACCTACATGGCTGGTCGAGGTGTCCACCGGCTCCGGATGACGCGCCGCCGGGCGGTAGCGGCGGCAGTAATTTGGCGCGCACAGATGCGAGCCGCCCTTCAGCACCTTACGAGGGATCCTGATTTCGGGCTGGCAAGAGTCGTAGCTCGCATCCTCACGACCGCCCAGCGGATTGATCGGAATGCAGCAGGCCTTTTGAGAGTGGGCCTCGTGTCGGAGTGAGTACCAGTCGCTGGTCCATTCCCACACATTGCCGATCATATCGTAGACGCCATAGCCGTTCGGCGGGAATGCGGCCACCGGTGAGGTGCGCTGGTATCCGTCAAGCTTGAGGTTCTCGTGTGGAAACGCCCCCTGCCAGGTGTTGGCCATTTGCTTGCCGTCGGGCGTAAGTTCATTGCCCCAGGCGAACTCGGCGCCGTCGAGTCCGCCGCGGGCTGCAAATTCCCACTCCGCTTCGCTCGGCAAGTCCTTGCCCGCCCATTTCGCATACGCCAAGGCGTCGCTATAGGCGACGTGCACGACGGGATGATCATTGAGCCCGCTGAGCGAACTGCGCGGCCCGTAGGGGCGCCTCCAGTTCGCGCCAAACTTGAACGCCCACCACTGGCTCCAATCACCCATATCCTCGATCGGATGCTTGGGTGGAGTGAAAACCAGGGACCCCGCCCTTAGCATGTTTGGCAAAGCGCCCGGATAGTCCTTTGGATCGGGTGCCATCTCGGCAAAAGTGACATGGCCGGTTGCCCTGACAAACTCGCGGAATTGCTGGTTTGTTACCGGAGCGCGATCGATCCAAAAACCGTCGACGGTTACGTCATGAACCGGCGCCTCTTCCGCGTAATGCTTGTCCGACCCCATGCGGAAGGTGCCGCCGGGAATCCACACCGTGCCCGATGGAGGCGCCTGCATTTAACAGATGGCCTCCTGTCGACCACGCAAATTTCTCGTCATGGCGCTGTCTCCTGTTTGCTTTCGTGGGTGGGCTGCGAGCGTGCCCTAGTTGTCGGCTTAAAACGCCTAGGATTTCATTTGGCTATACAGATTTGGATAAAATTCACCGGATCCTAAAATTCGTTCACAAGGCGATCGGCGCCGGCAAATCACTTCATCTCGGCGAAGTCGCTCCCTGAGTAAACCCACCGCGCGAGCCTCGTCGATCACTACACAGCAATGATAGGGCAGATCCTCAACATTCATAGTCGCCTGCAAATAAATGCACGGTGCAGTTACCTTCCAAGTGCCTTCAAATACGTCCCCTGATCCTCGATGCGTTGCATACAGATCGCATAGCACTGCGCCGGATCTCCTGGATTTTCTGCCCTGCAGAGAGTGCATTTCTGCCCGGCGATCTCCGCCCGCCCTGCTGCGGTATCGGGGTTGGGGCTGCTGCATCCCGCAATAGTTATTCCGAGCATCAGCAATGCGATGCCGCAGCGCGCGGCTGAGAGCCGGCTGTTCATGCCCAGAGAACCGACCGGGGCCATCGCCAATGCGGCCACCGCAATCGGCCGCGCCGCTCTGACCAAGTAGATCTTCACGGCTGGGCTCAGGTACCAGGGCCGGCCAGGGTCAATTCGACGCGGCGGTTCTGGGCGCGTCCCTGCGGCGTGTCGTTCGGTGCGATCGGATCGGCTTCGCCAAGCCCGCGCGCCTGGACCAGCGCCGGATTGACCCCTTGCGAAACCAGGTAGTTCGCCACTGTCTGGGCGCGCAGCAATGACAGCTGCTGATTGCTGGTCACTCCTCGCCGGGCGAGTTCGGGGCCGATTGGGACATTGTCCGTGTAGCCGGTCACGATAATTGTGGTCTTTTGAAAGGGCGCCAGAATGGGCGCCATCTTGGCAATCGTCTGAGCGGCTCCCGGAGGCATCTGCCAGCCCCCGGACGGGAACAGCAACTCGCTATTGACCGCTACTTTAATCGCGCCTTGCAGCCGTGTGATATGCACTTGCTGGGCCGAAATTTCGCCGGAAAGCTGATGGTTCAGCTGGTTGTAGTCGTTTTCCAGCGCGTCGTATTGCTGCGACGGCACACAGGCCGCAAGCATTCCCGACAGCAGCATCGGCATCATGACAACAGGAATGTGGCGTATTATCGGCATGTCTCCTGATCCTTCTTGTATGGGTATTCGATCGGGGCTTGTGGACGAACGCGCAATCGCGTCTGACCGGGCCGAGTGATTGGCGGGGCCCGGCGGCTTTAGCCTTGATCCAGATCAATGGCAACCAAAGATTAAATGACAGCGTTAAAAATTAGTTTAAGTCGATTGGCGGTTCACACCTCCAAGAGAGGGACGGGCTTGGGCTGTCCAACGTGATCCGCTAATCCTTTGGCATCACGTCGAGGCGCACAACAAGGCCTTCGAGCTCGGGTTTGGGCGCCGGATAGCGCCGCATGACCAAGGGATCGTGGCCGGGGACGATGTGCTGCGGCGAGGGTGCGGCGGCGTGCAATGCGTCGTAAGCGTCGAGCATGTCGCCGATATTAAAGGCGGCGGTAAACGGCCGGCCGGCTTCCATATTTTCGTAGTAATGGCTCACGTCGGAAGCGAGCACGACCCAACCGCGGCTGGTGTGGACGCGGACGAATTGCATACCCGGCGTATGACCACCGACCGGATGCAGCGAGATCCCCGGCGCCAGTTCGACCGGGCCATTATAGAGCCGCACACGGCGCGCGAAATTGAGCCGGACGATGCCGACGACATCCTCAACCTCGAACGAGCGCGCGAGAAATGGGTGGCGCATATGATGGCCGGTCGTGTAGTGCAGCTCGGTCTCCTGCAGGTGAAACTCGGCGTTCGGAAAGCGATGGAACGTTCCGACATGGTCGTAATGCAAATGGGTCAGGATCACGTCGGCGATCGTGTTACGGTCGAGCCCGACCAAGGACAGCGACTCGGCCGGGCAGCGCAAATGCCGCCTTCCGCGCGCTGCCGCGACCTCGGCGGTAAAGCCGGTATCGATCACAAAGCTGCGCTCGCGCCCGATCGCGGCCCAGACGAAATAATCCATCGGCATCGGGCCGTCATGCGGATCGCCGCCGATAAAATGGTCGCTGCGGTGGGCGTCGCGTTCGGCGTATCGGATCGCGAACAGCTGGTATTCGGGAAGATCGTTTTCCATCGGGCGGCTTTCTGCGAAGGGGATTGCGCTGCGGCAGCGGCGGTGCAAGCCTATACGAAGCGTTTATAGCCGAGTGCTGGAACCCGAGCCATGCCGCAATCATTTCTCGGCCCTTATCAGATCGAGGCCGTTAACACCGCCAAGGAATCCGAAAACAAAATCCACGATGACCAGGTTGCCCGCCGCTTTGGTTTTAAGGGCGGACTGGTGCCGGGGGTCGAGGTCTACGCCTATATGACGCATTTGCCGGTGGCGCGTTGGGGCCGCGCATGGCTCGAACGCGGGACTGCCGAGTGCCGGCTGTTAAAACCGGTTTATGACGGCGACATGGTCACGGTGACCGCCAGCGAGAGTGGCGACGGACTCGACCTGCGGCTCGAAAGCCACGGCGAATTGTGCGCCACCGGCCGTGCCGGGTTGCCGCCGGCGCCATTGACGATCCCCTCGGCTTTCACGGCAGCGCCAGTACCCCCAGCGCCGCCCGACGAGCGGCCCCCCGCCGACGAGCCGACCCTGCCGGTCGGCCGCTGGCTCGCAATGCATCCGTTCCGGGTCAGCCCCGAGGAGGGGTCGCGATATCTGCGCGATGTCAGTGAAAGCCTGCCGCTCTATGCCGATCAGGCACTGGTCCACCCCGGCATGCTATTGCATATCGGCAACTGGGTATTGCGCCACAATGTCGTATTGGGGCCGTGGATGCATGTCGGCAGCCGGATCGAGCATTTTGCCGCTGCACGGATCGGCGATGAATTATCGGCCCGTGCGCTGATCACCGACAATTACGAGCATAAGGGCCACCGCTTTGTGGCGCTCGATGTCCTGGTCTATGCCAATGATGCGACCCCAATAGCACGGATTGCGCACACCGCGATCTACCGGCCGCGCCAGCTCGCCGGGGCCTGATCGCGCGCTGGTTAGCGGGCCGGAGTTAGCGGCCCCGGGGACACTGGCGGCGCTGGGGGTAGCGGCGCCAGTAGCGCTGGAGGTGTCGGCGCCGGGGGTGCCGGAGGCAGCGCCACCGAGGGCGCCGGAGCGGGTGCCGCCGCTGGCGCTGCAATTGGCGGCGGCGGAGCCGCAATCTCGCGCGTCTCATTCTGCGGCGGATCGCCCAAACGCAGCCGAATGTGGTATTGTTGCCAATCGCGGCGGTAAGCGATTGGATCGGGCAATTGGATCGATGCCGTCGACACCATTGCCAGCAACGTCGTCTGGCTCTGGGGTGCGGCGCCGACGACATTGGGCGTCAGCGCGTTTGACCCGATGCTGCTAACCCCGTAATTCGCAGACGTAATCGGCGCAGCCCAGGCTCCCTGTGAAAAACCTGTGGTCGGCGTGGGGTTGACGTTGATCGACAATGCCGGCGTCACGTGGCCATCGGGGGCAACGAGTTCGGCGCTGCGCAACGCCAGGCGATCGACAGCGGTAACCTCGATCCGATCGGCAATGCCGCCCGGCGGGAAATCGGCGCGGATCTGATCGTTGGCACTCGGGGTCGGGCCTGATCCGGCGCAGGCGGCGAGCAGAACCGCGACAAGACAGGCGATGATTTTCACAACCGCAATTGTAGCCTCGATGCCAATTCAGGCGTCGATAAATCGGCGCGGAAGCGCGATCGTGACATCGCCGCCGGCCGCATGCCAAAATCTTTGGAATTAGTCGGGCCATCTTTTGGGTCATCAGGGAGGAACAACGCCATGCCCGTCCTAGCCGCAGACACCGCCGATATCGGGACCGTCGAGGATCGCAAATTTCAGATTCTCAATTTTCGCCTGCAGAACGGCGTCACCATGCCCAAGGTCGATATCGCCTACGAGACCTACGGCCGGCTCGCCGGCGACGGCAGAAACGCGGTGCTGGTGACCCACGGCTATACCAGCAGCCATCATGCCGCCGGCCGCAATCCGGCAAACGGCAATCAGCCGGGCTGGTGGGACGGGCTGATTGGGCCGGGCAAGGCGATCGAGACCGACCGGCTCTACGTCGTCGCCTCAAACATGCTGGGCTCGTCCTATGGCTCGACAAACGGCGCCAGCATCGACCCTGATACCGGCAAGCTTTACGGCTCGAACTTTCCGGCGATCACGGTGCGCGACATCGTCGGCGCGCAAAAGGCGCTGCTCGACAGCCTCGGCGTGCATCACCTCGTAGCGGTGGCCGGCCCGTCCTATGGCGGCTACCAGGCGTTTCAATGGGCCGTCGCCTATCCCGATATGATGGACGCGATTGCCGCGGTGGTGACCGCACCGCGCTCGCAAAATGCCGAGAAAAGCCTCGCCGAACTGGAGGCGCGGCTCGCGACCGATCCGGAATGGCACGGCGGCGATTACTACGGGCATGGCGGCGCCAAAGCGGTGCTGACGCAAATGCGCTTCGAAACCTTGATGCGCTATGGCTATAACGAACAACTCGCCGGCCGCTACCCCGACAAGGCCGAGCGCGAGCAGGCGATCCGTCAGCTCGCCGTCGATTGGGCGCGCAATTGGGACGCGAACTCGCTGGTGATCCTGCGCCGCGCCACGATCGGCTTTGACACGGTCAAGGATTTCGCCAAGATCCGCGCCAAGGTGCTGTACGTGCTGTGCCGCAGCGACGCGCTGTTCCCGCCGAGCCTGATGCCCGGGGTCATGCAGGACCTTGTCACGGCCGGGGTCGAGGCGCGCTATTTCGAGATCGACAGCGATCTCGGCCATTCGGCGAGCGGCCCCGAGCACGCCAAATGGTCCCCGGTCCTGCGCGACTTCCTCGCCCCATTGATCGCCAACCTCGCCTGACGCCGATCGACCCCCGCCCCCCGGGCCACGCTTTGGGGACTATTAGCTAGATGTCCCGGCACCGAAAATAGTCATCGCTCTCGAATTTCTTGGCTGGTCGGCAGCCCTGCCGTCTTCCATTCGGGAAAGCCTTCTTCCAGCCGCCGCGCCCGGTATCCGCGCCCGCGTAGCAACGCGACTGCTTCGAACGAGAGGACGCACCACGGCCCCCGGCAATAGGCGATGATTTCTTTGTCCGGCGGCAGCTCGGCTAGCCGTCGTTCTAATTGGGATAACGGGATGTTCAGGGCGTGGGGCAAATGTCCGCTGGTAAACTCGTCTTCCGGCCTGACGTCTAGGACGGTTGCAGCTCCGCAGCGCAGGCGGTCGAGCAACTCTTCGCGCGATACCGGCTCGAACTCGTCGCGAGCGCGGAAATAGCTCGCCATCACACGTGCAACTTCGGCGCTGTTGCGCTCGCCGACGCGGCTAAGGGCAGCGAGCAAACCCACCACCACCTCATCGCCCACGAGGCGATAGTAGACGCGCTTGCCGCCGCGGCGGCCCTCGACAAGGGCAGCGCGGCGGAGAAGCTGCAAATGTCGGGAGGCATTGGCAAGGGTGAGGCTCGCACGGGCCGCTAAATCCTCGACGCTCCGCTCGCCTTGCCCGAGATGTTCGAGCAATTCAAGCCGATGCGCGTGGGCTAGCGCATGGGCGATCTGCGCAAGACCTTCAAACACCTGCTGTTTTGGACCCATGCTTGACATCACCAATCAATCACCGGAATGATTGAACAATGACTTTGGGGCTCACAGGATACACGTGATCCCGAGAGCGGATGAGAACCGGATGATCGGCTTTTTCCCGGCAACAACGATGCCCGATGCCGACTGGTGGCAGGCGCTGTGGCCTCATCCTGCAAAAGTTCTGACTGAAATGGGCGTCGAGCCGGGCATGGTCGCGGTTGATCTCTGTTGCGGCGATGGCCTGTTCACGGTGCCGCTCGCCCGCATCGCAAAGCGCATTTACGCAATCGACATCGACCCGGCCATGCTGGATCGCGCATGGGCGCGCTGCGCAGAGGCCCGCATCGACAACTGCGAGTTTGTCGTGGCAGACGCCATGACGGTTGATGCGGTCCTGCCAGAGCCGGCCGATTACGTTTTCCTCGCCAACACTTTCCACGGCATCCCCGATCAGCTCGGCTTGGCACGATCTGTCGCGGCGATACTCAAACCCAAAGGGCAATTCGGGATCGTGAATTGGCATCGTCGGCCTCGCGAGGAAACTGTGGTCCTCGGACAGCCGCGCGGCCCAAAAACCGAGATGCGGATAGAGGCAAATGATGTGGCGGCGATTGTCAAGGCGGCCGGCATGTTGCGGAACCGCACTGTTGAGCTGCCCCCTTACCACTACAGCGTCGTCTTTCAAAAAAAGGAGGAAGGAATGAGTGACGGGTTAGCCGTTGACCCGCTCGTGCTGCGCGAGGAGGTCAAAGCCAAATACCGCGCCGTCGCGGTGGATCCGCACGGTAGCTACCACTTCCACACCGGACGCCCGCTGGCGCGCCGGCTCGGCTACAATGAGGCGGCCATGACCGCCTTGCCGGATAACGCCGTTGAGGCTTTTGCCGGCGTCGGCAACCCATTCTCACTTGGCCTCTTGAAGCCGGGCGAGCAGGTGGTCGATCTCGGCTCCGGAGGCGGTTTCGACTGCTTTATCGCAGCGGGTCAGGTAGGGCCTGAAGGTCGCGTTGTTGGCATCGACATGACCGAGGAAATGCTCGGCCGGGCGCGCACCGCAGCGGCCGCGATAGGTCTGCGCAATGTCGAATTCCGGCAAGGTGTGATCGAGGATTTGCCAGTCGAAGACGGCTCAGTCGATGTCGTCATCAGCAACGGCGTTATCAACTTATGCGCTGACAAGCGTCGGGTATTCGCCGAAGTCAAGCGCGTCCTGAAACCGGGTGGACGTTTGCAGTTTGCGGACATTGCGAACGGCAAGGAGATTCCGGCGGGGGCACTGCGCAATATCGACTTGTGGACCGACTGAATTGCCGGTGGCCTGCCGTGCGCAGGCTGGCGGCATATGCTTGAGCAAAGCGGTTTCGTCGATGTCAGGATCGGTTCGCCAGTCGACACCTTTGGCGATGCCGGCGGCGAGAGCAAAGCGCGGTTGTTCGAAGTGTTCGGCTACGCCTTTCTGGCGCACAAACCGAAATAGCGGATACTGAGCGCGCGATCTCCTTCAGATCGCGCGCTCAGTCGCCTGTGTGGAACCAGGCTAGGCGCTCCTCGGGGAAGACGTGCCGGGTCGGTTGAAGTTCGGCCGCCCGATCGAATATGCCGACATGGAAATGGGTTTCCGTCGCGAGGGGCCCGCGCAAGCTTTCGCAGGTCAGTGTCGACCCGCAGCGAGCGCAAAACCCGCGCCGTGTTCTTCCCGGCGTCGAGTCGAATTTGGTTATCTCACCTTTGGTTATCGTATAAGCGGCACGTTCAAAGGCGACAAACACCGACGCAGGTGCGCCACTATGCTTGCGGCAACTTTGACAATGACACCAATAGACTCCCTTTGGTTGACCAGTCGCCACAAAACGGACCGCGCCGCACAAGCAGCCACCTTCGAATTGTTCAGTTGTGCCGGTCATAAATTTGATCCTCGCAACTACCTGGCCAAGGCGCTTTGACCCTCTCCGACTACTATACATCTCGTGGCGACGGATTGCGCGTGGAGACGGCCGCTTGCCTCATAAGCCCATCATGTAAAATCGAGCATCGCGAAATCCGCAGTTGACAATTGATTACTTGCGCTTAGCGCGCGGCGGGGATCGGGGGGATGTTGAGGCGGGGGATTTCGATTGCCGGGCAGCGGTTCATGACGACCCGGAGGCCGGCGGCTTCGGCGCGCGCGGCGGCGGCATTGTCGCGCACGCCGAGCTGCATCCAGACGATTTTGGCGCCGATCGCGATCGCCGCGTCGACCGCCGCCCCGGCCAATTCGCTGCGGCGAAAGATGTCGACCATATCGATCGGCTCGGGGATATCGGCGAGTGCGGCATAGCATCTCTCGCCATGGATCATCTCGCCGGCGGCGTTGGGGTTGACCGGGATCGCGCGATAACCGTGGCGCTGCAGATAGGCCATGACACCATGGCTCGGGCGGCCGCGGCGCGGGCTGGCGCCGACCACAGCGATCGTCCGCGCCTCGATCAGGATGTTGCGAAGATAGTCGTCCGAATAATGCTCGTGATCCATGCCGGCCTCAGCGGTCCTGCCACACCGGCGGGCGCTTTTGGATAAACGCGTCGATGCCTTCTGCGGCGTCCGATGCCAGCATGTTTGTCGTCATTACCTCGGCGGCATAGCGGTAGGCGGCAGCGAGGTCGAGCTCGGCTTGGCGGTAGAAGGCTTCCTTGCCGATCGCGACGGTAAACGCGGATTTTGCGGCGATCCCGCTCGCCAACTCGTCGACCGCCCGACCGAGTTCGCCGCCCGGCACGACGCGGTTGACGAGGCCGATCTCGCATGCCCGCGCCGCGTCGATCAATTCGCCTGTCAACAGCATCTCCATCGCCGCCTTGCGTCCGACGGCGCGCGACAACGCCACCATCGGGGTCGAGCAGAACAGTCCGATATTGACGCCGGGGGTGGCGAAACGCGCCTCCTCGGCGGCAATCGCCAGATCGCAGGTCGCGACCAGCTGACACCCGGCGGCGGTCGCCACGCCATGCACCTCGGCGATGACCGGTTTTGGCAGCTTGACGATCGTCAGCATCAACTCGCTGCACAGCGCGAAGATTTGTTCATAGGTCTGGCGGCGCGGGTCGGCACGCAATTCGCGCAGATCGTGCCCGGCGCAAAACGCCGGACCCGCTCCGGCGATCACCACGACCCGGGTATTCCGATCCTTTGCGGCGCGGCCGAGCGCCTCGGTCAGCGCCTGCATCAGCGCCACCGACAGCGCGTTGCGGGCGTCAGGCCGGTTCAGGGTCAGGCGCAATACCCCGCCGGCGCCCGGGCTCTCGAGCAGGATCGATGCGTTGTGGCTAGTGGGGTTTGGACTGGGGTTCGCACTGGGGTTTACACTGGGATTTGCCGGCATGTCGCTTTCACCCTTGCCTCGGCGCTTTTGAGACGCGACTCTCGCCTCCGTGGGGGTTGGGTCGCAACAGATAACTTACGGGAATGAGGCGGAGGACGGCGCCGCCCCATTGCGCGAGGCGTGGTACTACGCGATCCCGGGTGCTCGCCTCAAACCGCGCAAGATGCTCGGCAAAGTGATGCTCGGCGAGCCGATCGTGATCGGCCGCGACGCCGACGGGGTTCCGTTTGCACTGCGCGACATCTGCCCGCATCGCGGCATGCCGCTGACAGCCGGGCATTACGACGGCTGCGAGATTGAGTGCTGTTATCACGGCTGGCGGTTTGATGCCGCGGGCCGCTGCACCGCGATCCCGGCCTTGGTGCCGGGACAGGCTTTCGGGCCCGGGCGCGTCCGGGTCCGCAATTATCCGGCCCGCGAGGTGCAAGGCAACATCTGGCTGTTCTTTGGCGACGATCCGGCGGCTGCACCTGACATCCCCGATATCGACGGCTTCGACGGCGGCCTTCCGCGGCTTGTCGAAAGCGTCAAATTCGCCGCCGCGATCGACCATGCGGTTGTCGGGCTGATGGACCCGGCGCATGGGCCATTTGTCCACCGCGCGTGGTGGTGGCGGTCGCGGCGCTCGATCCATGCCAAGGCCAAGGCGTTCGCACCCTCGCCCTGGGGATTTACGATGACCCGCCACGCACCGTCGACCAATTCGCGGGCCTATCGGCTCTTGGGCGGCGTGCCCGAAACCGAGATCGTGTTTCGCCTTCCCAGTGTGCGGATCGAATATACCCGGGCCGGGCGACATGCGGTGTGCAATTTGACTGCGATTACGCCGATCGACGCCGCGACCAGTGAGATCAATCACTGCATCTATTGGACGGCACCCTGGCTCAGCCTGTTGAAGCCGTTATTGCGGCCCTATGTGCGCGCCTTTCTGCACCAGGACCGGGCGATCATGGAGCGACAGCAGCAGGGGCTGCGCTGGGACCCGCCGCTGATGCTGATCGACGATGCCGACACCCAAGCGAAATGGTACTACCGCTTGAAGCGCGAGTATCACCGCGCCCGCGCCGAGAACCGCCCGTTCGAAAACCCGATCAAGCCGCGCACGCTCGAATGGCGCAGCTAGGCCGGCTGGCCGGCTGCAACACGCACGCGGAAGCAACGCCGGAGGCGCTGCCTGCGCGAACTCGTTGTTACGCTGTCCGGAGCCGCTTGCGTAATGCGCCCGCTCCCAAGAGCCCAGTGCCGAGCAGCAGCATGCTGCCGGGTTCAGGAACCGCCGGAGGAGGCGGGTCCAGCGGCGTAAAATTGATCACAAGATCATTGATCGCGATCTCCGCGGGCCAATCCTCGAAATCGAGTGTCGTGGTATTGGCCGGGAGCGTCACAAGACCACTCCAACCCAGCAGCTGCGGCGCGGTCTCGTTAGAATACCATTTACTCGACGGCGAATGGGGATAGGGCGACGCGCCGACGCCATTGCTGTGGCCACCGCTGCCGGGGACCAGCCCGGACCACTCTGCAATCTGCGACCCATTGGCCAGCAGGGTCAAATCGGGGAGGTTTGGGTTGCCGCTCCCCCCGCAATGGCTTTCCGAGAGCGAGGTGCAGGTATTATCCGGGAAGATTTCGAGATCGAAACTGATACTCGAAATCGTTAGGCCATTGAATGACATCAAGATGTCATTGGCAGGATGGTCGCCCGAGTTGTTGTTCATAATAAACGTCCCGTGTCCGGCGGGATCGAGGTTGGCCAGAGTGTAGGAGTTTACGGTGAAGTTGGTGACCGGTCCCGTGACATGGCCGTCGGCGGTGTAGCTGTTGGAGCCGATGGCGCCCGTGACGATAACCGACCCGTTCGCGCCGAGTTGCCCATTCATGTAGGTTTGGATCTGAGCATCGGTAGCGCCGTCTGCCAGCGAACCGTAGGCGAAAGTTACCGAGGCTGCGAATGCGGGCGGAGGGTCTGCCATCGACAGCAGCGCAATACCAGCAGCGGCAGCGAACAGCAGTGTCTTGGGTCCAGTCATGACGACAACTTCTCTCAATGGTTGTTGTCATGACTATAGGCACATCCTGTGCCATGTCCGTTTCACCGCTGATTTAGCCAAGATTTCGTTAACGGCGTTATGCGAGTGTAAGCAAAACCTACGGTTAAGTATCTGAATTAACAATGTTAGTTTTGGAATATACCATTGAAACTATTTGGATTTTCGTAGATGTTAGAGGTATTCCGGCCGTGTCAATAATCGCGACAGCCGGCAATCGGCACGACCTGGCACGATTTTTCGACACCACCCTCAAGTTGTAGGGGCCCGGTGGGCGCGGCGCGCGCTCCGCTCCCGTCCGCGAAAGCCTTTGTTGTGCTTCTGACGGAAGCGCGTGAGGCCTAAGCGGAGCTAGGGTGAGCCGGGCAAGTTCGGGATCCCCTCGGCAGGGACCTGGGCCGGGGATTGGGCGCTACCGCCGCGCAATCCGCCGCGGCCGGGGACGCCCGCAGGTGGCGCGCCCCCCATCCCAGGGTTGGCGGGCAGCGTCCCGGGCATCGGCGGCGGCTCGGCGCCAAAGATCGGCACATTAGCCACTTGGCTGGGTGCCGTAGCCGGGTTGTTCGCGTCGCGCAACAGCGCGTCGAGCTGTTTGTCGCTCAGCTGAACCCCATAATAAAGCTGATAGAATTCGCGGGTAATGGCGTGCAAATCCTGCTGGTAGGCGTTGGAGTAGAACACGCTCGACAGCCAGTGAAGCCCGATCATGCGGTTGGGGCCGGGCGGATCGTCGATCCAGCCAAACGGGTCGGCGGGTTCGAGATAGACCTTCTTGTTGCGCACCGCAGCGAGGCCGCGCCAATCCCGGCTGCGCAAAAGCGCGTTGTAGAAGCTGCGCTGCTGGGCGATGATGATCTGCGGGTTCCATGCGAAAATCTGATCGCGGGTGACCGGCACGACCGCACCGCGGCCGAGCCTCTCCGCGACATTGATGACCCCGACCTGTTCGATCGCGCTGGCCGAGGCCGAACCCGGCAACGGCGTCTCCAGGCCGTCGGGGCCACGGCCATAGTAAACCCGCGGCCGATCATCCGCCGAATTGATCAGCAATTGGCCGCGCAAGATGTTGATCCCGCGAAACGCGTAGGTGCCGACCGCATAACCATGGTCGCCGGCGCCGAGGATGGGGGTCAACTGACGCAGCACCGCCGGCATGACCTGGATGCTGTCGTCGATCAGGATGTAGGGAATATGGGTCTGCTGCTGGATCCGATCGGCAAGCGCCACGGTCGGCGGCGAAATCACGCCGTAGCCGATGATCAGGTCGGGGTTACGCCGCAGCACATCGGCGGCGGTTGCTGTCGGATAAGCGCCGCCGAGCTGCCCGACCACCGGCAGCCGGGCATATTTCGCCGGCAACAGCGCGCGCTGACCCCGCGTCAATGCCACCGGCCAGCCGATCAGCTTGTCCGGTACGAGAACATAGACGAACACCGCCGAGGACGGGCCGGCCGGCATGATTCGCGAGATCTGATCCGGCAGCAAGACCCGACGCCCGGCCGAGTCGGTGAAGAGCCCGGCATGCGCGCCCGTGGCGGCCGCCAGCAGAGCGAGCACGATCGCAAGCCGTGCCATAGGCCGCGCCATGGGCCGCGCTATGGCCCGTGCTATTGATTGACGGAACGGCATCGGCCTCCCCGATAAAACCAGCGGTAGCATCGCCGGCGACTATAGCGGCGGGCGAACCGGTGACAAGCGTCGCTCGGACGCCGGGCAAGGCGCTTCCCTCGCTGCCGGGGTCGAGTAGACTGCCCGCTCACATCGCGGAGACGAGCCATGCCCATCGACGAGCTCGAGGGGATCCCGATCGAGGTGTTGCCAGGCCCTGGCTTTGGGCTCGATCCGGGGCGGGACCTGATTGCAAAATTCCGTCGCAATCGCTGATCGTCATCGCCCGGTGAATCTGGAACCGTATCGCTGGCGCTTGTCGGGCGGCTTTGCCGCTCACCTGATCAAAGCCACGACGCAACAGCATCACCGCGATCTTTTCCCGCTAATCGCACGGTTTGTACCGGCATCCGCGGTCGTCTTTGATGTCGGGGCGCATGCCGGGCAATACACCAAGCTGTTCGCGCGGGCTGCCTCGTGCGGGCGGGTCTACGCGTTTGAGCCGGGTAGCTATGCCCGGGCGCTGCTGCGCGCTGCGGTGGCATGGCATCGCCTCGACAATGTGACGATCGTGCCGATGGCGCTCGGCGCCGCTTGCGGCGTCGATACCTTGAGCGTGCCGGTCAAAAACCGCGGCAGTTTTGGGTTTGGCCTTTCCCATTTGGGGCGGCCGCAAGAGCGTTGGCATCGGGTGGCCCAGGAACTTGTGGCGATGACGACGATCGATGCGGTCGCAGAGGCGCTTCGGCTCGATCGGCTCGATTTTGTCAAAGCCGATATCGAAGGCTGGGAATTGGCGCTGCTGCGTGGCGGCGAAAAAACCTTGCGGCGGTTTCGCCCGGTGCTGGTGTTGGAACTGCTGAACAAGCAACTGGCGCGGGCCGGTCACAATGTCGAGGACGCCTTCGCCCTGCTGAGCAAACTCGGCTACACGGCGTTCGAGCTGACCCCTGACAATCAGATGATCCCCACCCTTTGCCCCCGCGACGGGGAATATTGGTTCATCGCGGCCAAAGACCCGCCGATCCCGATCGGCTAAGCTCGCCACAACGATTCGCAGACGCGCAGGAGCCTCTTATGACCCGACCGTTCGAGGGCATTCGCATCATCGACATTACCCATGTGCTGGCCGGCCCATTTGCCGCCTATCAGCTCGCGGTGCTCGGCGCCGATGTGATCAAGGTCGAGCATCCCGACGAACCCGACCAGAGCCGCGACGGCGGCACCGACCGTGCCTTGAACCGCCAGCATATGGGCACCTCATTTTTGACCCAGGGCTCGAACAAGCGCTCGATCACGCTCGATCTCAAAACCGAGCAGGGCCGCGAGATTCTCAAGCGCCTGGTAGCCGGTGCGGACGTGTTGGTCGAGAATTTTCGGCCGGGCGCGTTTGAGGCGCTGGGCCTCGGCTATGCCGCGCTGAGCGCCATCAACCCGCGGCTGATCTATTGCTCGATCTCGGCTTTTGGCCAGGACGGGCCCCGTCGCGAGCAGACCGCCTATGACCATGTCATTCAGGCGACCTCCGGCTTGATGGCGATGACCGGCACCGAGGAGGTGCATCCGATCAAGTTCGGCGCGCCGGCGGTTGATTACGCAACCGGCACGATGGGCGCGTTCGCGCTCGCCAGCGCCCTGTTTCAACGCGAGCGCACCGGCAAGGGCCAGCACATCGATCTCGCGATGGTCGGCGTCGCGATGATGCTGATGGGTTCGCACTTGACCGGGTATCTGCGCAACGGCGCCGAGCCGCGCCCACACGGCAACAAGCAGCCTTTCGCGACCAACAGCTGTTACGAGGCCAAGGATGGATTGCTGATGATCGGCGCCAGCAATCTGGGGCAGCAGCGCCGGTTATGGCAGGTGCTGGAGCGGCCCGACATGATCAAGCAAGACAACGAGGCGCGAGAAGCCGACCGCGCCCGGGAGGCGGGAGTGCTCGCTGACATCATCAAGACGCGAACCGCCGACGAATGGGAGGTCTACCTGCAGGCGCGGCACGTACCGGCAGCGCGCGTGCGAACCATGGCCGAAGCGGTCGCCGATCCGCATCTCGAGAGCCGTGGCGTGTTTCACCACTTTGCCTCCGCGCCCGGAATGGACGGTCCGTTCGGTGTGCCGCTTGCCGCGTTCAAATTCGCTCATGGCGGGCCCAGCATTGAGACCCCGCCATCACATTTTGGCGCCGATACCGATGTCGTTCTCGCCGAACACGGCTACTCGGGGAGCGAGATCGCAGTGTTTAGGAGCGCCGGCGTTATTTGACCCGCCGCCCCTCTCGTAATTGGCCCCCTCTCACAATTTCGAGGAGAGGGGCGCCGAATTAGCGGGCAGCAGTTAACACTGATTGCTGTCGCCGCCGAAATCCCCGCCGCCGCCAAAGTCCTGATCGCCGCCGCCGCTAAAATCCTGGTCCGAAGTGTCCTGACCGCCGTCCCAACCGCCACTGCTCGGGTCGAAACCGCCGCTGGCGTAATCCTGACCGCCGCTCGGGTCGAAACTGCCGCTGTCCTGACCGCCCGAGAAATCCTGATCACCGCCTTGGCCGGCTCCGGCGTCGCCGTAGTAGTTATTTACGACGGATTCGCCGAGCCCCGGCGTCATTCCCGCTTGGTTACCCATAATGCCGCCGGCATGCGAGCCGAATAACGACTCGATCCCCTGGAACAGCAACGCGCCACCGGCAACGCCGGCTGCCGTCGCGGCCGCCGAGCGCAGAAACCCGCCGCCCGCGCCACCACCCATAAAGCCGCCACCCTGGGGACCATAACCCCCCTGGGGACCATAACCCTGTGGGCCATAACCGGGCTGCTGCGCATAGGGTTGAGCCGGTGGTGCGGCTGCGACTTGCGGCGCGCGGGCCCACGGCCCAGCCGCCGGCACGCTGCCGCTGCTCGGCGGTGGAGCCGATGGCTGCTGTTGCCGGGAGCCAAACAGGCTTCCGAGAAAACCGGTATGCGCCGGCTGCGCTGCTTGCTGCTGCGCGTCGGTCAGCTGCCGTTCGAGGTCGGTAATCCGTTGCTGCGCTTGGTGCAGGCTCAGATCCTGGATCAGAACGGTCTGCGTCAGGTAATAGGGCATATCCGGCTGCTCGGCCAGGGCCTGGCGGATCAGCGCATCAGCTTCGGGGTCCTTGGGTTGGCTTGGGGTGTTTTTTAGGCGCGTTAGCAAAGTCGTCAGCAGGTCTTTTTCCTGAGGCGTCATGATTGCCTTCCGCTGCGGAAAAGCGGCGCTCTTCCAATCAAGAGAACCGGCGCGTTTATAAGCCGCTTCAAAGTGCGGCGCCGCGCTGGGCTAGATGTGGGGAGGGGGGATGTGCGGTCAATGATCCGACCGCGCAGCCGATCCACCGGACCCGACAACAGGTTCAGAGCCCGCGACTGCCCATCGCCAAGAATTTCTCGCGTCGCTGAGCGCGCAGGCGTGCGCCCTCGATGGCGACGAGCGGCTGCAGCGCCTCGTTGATCGCCTCGCCAACCGCGTCGATCGCCGCCTTTGGCAAGCGGTGCGCGCCGCCGAGCGGTTCGGGCACGACATGGTCGACCGCCCCCAACCGCAGCAGATCCTGCGCGGTCAACCGCAGCGCCTCGGCCGCGTCGGGGGCATGCTCGCCGTCGCGCCACAAGATCGAAGCACAGCCCTCGGGCGAGATGACGGAATAAATCGCGTGCTCCAGCATCAGGACGGTGTTGGCGGCGGCTAGTGCCATCGCCCCACCCGAACCGCCCTCACCGATCACGGCGGCAACCAGCGGGACCTTGATGTCGAGGCAGGTTTCGATGGCGCGAGCAATTGCCTCGGCCTGACCGCGCGCCTCGGCGTCGATCCCGGGATAGGCGCCGGCGGTATCGATAAAAGTCAGGACCGGCAGATGGAAACGCTCGGCGAGCCGCATCAGCCGCTGCACTTTTCGATAACCCTCGGGGCGTGCCATCCCGAAATTGTGAACGAGCCTTTTCTCGGTATCCGCGCCCTTTTCGGTGCCGATCGCCATGACGCTGCGCCCGCGGAAACGGCCGAGGCCGCCGACAATCGCCCTGTCCTCGGCAAAAGTTCGGTCACCCGCGAGCGGGACAAACTCGGTAATCAACCGGTCGATATAATCGAGGGTGTGCGGCCGCTCCGGGTGGCGCGCGACTTGCACTTTCTGCCACGGCGTCAGCCGCGCATATGTCTGACGCAGCAGCCGCGTCGCCGTGGCTTCGAGTCTGCCGACCTCATCGGCGATGTTGAGTTCGCTGGTGGTCGAGAGGTGCCTCAGCTCATCGATCTTGCCTTCGAGCTCGCCGATCGGCCGCTCGAAATCGAGGAAATGGCGCATCATTTCCGCCGGGCGAGCGGGTGCCCGGTATGCACCAGCTGGCGCAGCCTGTCCGACAAGACATGCGTGTAGATCTGCGTCGTCGCGATATCGGCATGTCCCAGCATCTGCTGCACGCTGCGCAGATCGGCGCCGTGGTCGAGCAGATGGCTGGCAAAAGCGTGCCGCAGCACATGCGGTGACAGCCGCGCCGGGTCGAGACCGGCTTTCGACGCCAATTCCTTAAGCAATTGGCCGCATCGCTGCCGCGTCAGATGTCCCGCACCACCGCGCGACGGAAACAACCAGGGCGACGGTCGGCCATCCGGGATGAACCGTTCGCGCCGTTCGAGATATTGAGCAAGCGCTTGGCGTGCCGGTTCGCCCAGCGGCACCACGCGTTCGCGTCCCCCTTTTCCCCGCACCAGCAGAAACCGCGGGTCACGCCGAGCCGCCGCGTGCGGCAAGGTCACCAATTCCGAGACCCGCAACCCGGTCGCATACAGTAGTTCGAGCAGGCAAAACACCCGGACGCCCTCCTCGCCGGGCCACTCGCGGGCGGCGGTGAGCAGGGCGGTAATTTCCGATTCCGACAGCAGCTTGGGCAGCGGGCGCCCGAGGCGCGGGCTGTCGAGACCGACCGTCGGGTCGTCCCCGCGCAACCCATCGACGATCAGAAACTTGTAGAATTGGCGGATTGCCGAAACCCGTCGCGCCAGGCTGCGCGGCGCCAGCTGCCGCGTTGTCGCCGCGGCGGCGAGGTAGGCATGCAAGCTCTCCTCGTCGGCCGCCTCGATTGCCGTTTTGCGCGCGGCAAGAAAGCGCTCGAGGTCGCGCAGATCGTTGCGATAGGCGGCAAGGGTCAGCCGCGCCGCGCCGCGCTCAGCCGCGAGCATTTCGAAAAAAGTTTCGAGATGTTTCGAGGAACCGGCGAATGGCGTGTCTTCGCCGGTCGCCCCCTCACTTTGGGAAGCGCGCATCCGGCAACACCTTTTGCACCGGCGCCGTCGGAGCGGGCGGGTTCCACAGCGCGAGAAATAGCGCGCCGCCGAGCACCGCCAAAACGACGACAACAATTACCCCTATGGTCAGCTTGCTCATGCCCCCGGCTCGCAAGTCTTTGGCCGAACCCCTCCGGCCCGAATTGACTGGGCCGTATCGGTACCGCCGATTGACGACCCGGCCGCACGATATGCTACTACCGTGCCGGGAAGCCGCTAAAAAGAGCGGCATTCTCGATGAGAGGTCGAGGTGGAGACCGACGCGCTCGAATCGGACATACGTGGCTTAGGCCTGCGGCGCTTTGTCCCGTGCCGGACGATCGTATTGGTCGGGTTGATGGGGGCTGGCAAAACCAAGATTGGCCGGCGTTTAGCAATGCGGCTCGGCCTGCCGTTTTTCGATTCGGACCAGGAGATCGAAGCCGCCGCCGGCGAGACGATCGAGGAGATCTTTGCCAATCGCGGCGAGCGGGTGTTTCGCGCCGGTGAACGCCGGGTCATCGGCCGGCTTCTGCAACAGCCGGTGCATGTCCTGGCGACGGGCGGAGGCGCCTTTATGGACCCTTTGACTCGCAAATTCATCCGCAGGCATGGGGTGTCGCTGTGGCTTCGCGCCGATCTCGACACCTTGGTTCAGCGCGTGTCGCGACGCAGCGATCGACCGCTTTTAAAGGCGGGGGACCCGCGGGCGGTCCTGGGCGAACTGATTGAGCGGCGTCATCCGATCTATGCCGAAGCCGACTTGACGGTCGACAGCGGCGACGGATCGCCCGAAGCGACTGTCACCCGGGCGATCACGGCGCTCAGCGACTGTCCTCGGGCGCGGATGCCGCCGGTGTTGGAGTACCAGGAATGAGCATTGAGGCGAATTCGGGCGAGACGAAACCCGGCGAGGCGAAATCCGGGGACACGGAGTCGGGTCGTGAACGGCTGCGGGTGGCGTTGGGCGACCGCGCTTATGACATCGTCGTCGGGCCGCGGCTGATTGAAGGCGCGGGTGCCGAGATCCTGCCGCTGATGCGCCGCCGTCACGCGGTCGTCGTTACAGACGAGAACGTCGCGCAGCACTGGCTCAAACCGCTGCAAGCCGCTCTCGCTGCCGCTGGCATCGACCAGCACATTGTGGTGCTGCCTGCCGGCGAGGAGACCAAGGACCTCGACCATTTCGGCCGACTTGCCGACGAGATCCTGGCCTGCGGCATCGAACGCCGATCGATATTGGTCGCGTTGGGCGGCGGCGTGGTCGGGGATCTCACTGGGTTTGCCGCCGCAACATTGTTGCGGGGCATCGATTTTGTGCAGATCCCGACGACCTTGCTGGCTCAGGTCGACAGCTCTGTCGGGGGCAAGACCGGGATCAACACGGCGGCCGGCAAAAATCTGATCGGCGCATTCTACCAGCCTCGCCTCGTGCTCGCCGATACCGATGTGCTGTCAACCTTACCACGGCGCGAATTGCTCGCGGGCTATGCCGAAACCGTCAAATACGGATTGATCCGCGACGCCGAGTTCTTCGCCTGGTGCGAACGCCAAGGAAAGGCGCTCTGCGCCTTGGAGCCGGACCCGCTGCGTCATGCGATCATGACCAGCTGTAAAATGAAGTCGGCCGTGGTTGCTGCCGACGAGCGCGAAGAGGGCGACCGGGCGCTGCTCAATTTCGGCCATACCTTTGGCCACGCCTTGGAGGCGGAAACCGGGTTTTCCAGCCGGCTGCTGCATGGTGAGGCGGTTGCGATGGGGATGGTGCTGGCCTTCGATTTCGCGGTGCGGCTTGGGTTCTCGCCGGAGCAGGAAGGCGATCGCGTGCGCCGCCATTTCGCCGCCACCGGCCTGCCGACGCGACTCGCCGATATCGGTCTCGCCGGTGTATCCGCCGAGCGCCTGCTGGCGCATATGGGCAAAGACAAAAAGGTCCGGGACGGCAAGATCACGCTGATCCTGCCGCGCCGTATCGGCGATGCGTTTGTGATGAAGGATGCCCCGGCCGATAAACTGCGCGACTTCCTCGCCGCGGCGGCCTGACCCGACCGTCCCACTCCCGCGCGGAAGCGCGGGATAGCGGCCCTCTAAACTCTGTCTTCGTCCGGGGTCAAAGTGGTCAGCGACAGCGCGTGGATGCGGGTTGCCAATTCCTCGGCGAGCGCGCCGTAGACCAGCCGTTGTCTCGCCACGCGGTTCTGCGAGGCGAACACGGCGGAGACGATCGTGACCGCAAAATGCGTCTCGCCCTCCTCGCGGGCGCCGGCATGCCCGGCGTGGCGATGCGATTCATCGATTATCTCGAGCCGCGTCGGCGCGAAGCCTGCGGTCAGCTTCTGTCGGATCGTCTCGGCAACGGACATGTTGCCCAGAGTGAGAGTTCAGATCGCCATGTCAAGCGATGCGGCCGACGGATTCGGAAACGGACCCAAACGAACGAACTTGAAGTTGAAACACTGCTGCCAATATGGCCTCGCCATAGCTGTTGACGGATCAAGTGACCCGAACGAGTTGGTGGACAACAACAAAAGTTTATCGAAGTGGATTCCCGTCAATTCCCGGTTAGACACATCGAATTCCCGTTTAGACCATTTTAAATTCCCGGTAAGGATTCCCGTTTACTTTGACCAACGTGTTGATTCGATTAAACTATTGTTCGGTGCCGGGTAAATTTTCCCGGTAAATTCCCGTGTCTACGGGAATTTGGGCACTCGACGCGCCGCTGCTCTCGGGTGGCCCCTCTGGAGGGTGGACGCGACCGGGCAGGGCGGGTAGCGTCGCGGCCCGATTTTGCCGGAGAAAAACATGCGACCCTCGGGACGCACCCCCGATCTAATGCGGCCGGTCAGCCTCGAACCCGGCGTGGCGAAATACGCCGAAGGTTCGTGTTTGGCGAAATTCGGCGATACCCATGTTCTGTGCACCGCGACCGTCGAAGAGCGGGTGCCGCCGTTTTTGCGCAACACCGGAAAGGGCTGGGTCACAGCCGAATACGGCATGCTGCCACGTTCCACCTTGACCCGGACCGATCGCGAGGCGGCGCGCGGCCGGCAGAGCGGGCGCACCCAGGAGATCCAGCGGCTGATCGGCCGCAGCCTGCGCGCGGTGACCGATCTCGCCGCTCTTGGCGAGCGTCAAATCCGCATCGACTGCGATGTGCTGCAGGCTGATGGTGGCACCCGCACCGCCGCCGTTACCGGCAGCTATGTGGCGTTGCACAAGGCGTTGAGCGGGCTCGTTGCCTCGCGCCAACTGGCAGCGCTGCCATTGCGGGACAGCGTCGCCGCGGTGTCGTGCGGCATCGTCGCGGACGCGGCGGTGCTCGACCTCGACTATGCCGAGGATTCGCAAGCGATGACCGACGCCAACTTTGTACTGACCGGGCGCGGCGGCATCGTCGAGATCCAGGCCACCGCCGAGGGCGCGCCATTCGACGAGCCCTTGTTTGCCGAGATGCTGCGTCTGGCGCGCGCCGGCATCCGCGACCTGACGCGCCGCCAATGGCTGGCGCTCGGGCTGGGAGCCGGGGCGGGCTGATGCCGCGGCGTTTTGCCGATGACGGCCGTCTGGTCATCGCCAGCCACAACTCGGGCAAGGTCGAGGAGATCGCCGCATTGCTGATGCCGTTTGGCGTCGAGACGGTCTCGGCGGCGGCGCTCGGCCTGCCAGAACCCGAGGAAACTGGCGACAGTTTCGAAGCAAACGCCGCGCTGAAAGCGCGGGCCGCTGCCGAGCGGAGCGGCCTGCCCGCACTTGCCGACGATTCTGGACTGGTGGTCCCGGCGTTGGGCGGGGCGCCAGGCATCTACTCGGCGCGGTGGGCCGGACCGTCCAAGGATTTCAGCGCCGCGATGGCGCGGGTCGAGCGCGAACTCGGTGACAAAGACCGCAGCGCTGTGTTTGTCGCGCTGTTAACCTTGGCGTGGCCCGACGGACATCTTGAAATGTTCCGCGGCGAAGCACCCGGCCGGCTGGTCTGGCCGCCGCGCGGCGAGCGCGGCTTTGGCTACGACCCGATGTTCGTGCCGGACGGCGGCAACCTGACCTTTGGCGAACTCGACCCCTCTGAAAAGCATCGAATCAGCCACCGCGCCCGCGCCTTTGCGAAGCTCGTCGCGGCGTGTTTTGCGCCCCGGTTGTCAGCTAACTGAGGGCAAATGTGTCGCGGAAAAAAGCCTTCTCCACCCCCTCCGTAACCCTCCCCCGCCCGCGGGGGAGGGATGGGTGGGGGCGCGAGGCGGAGCCGCTCGCTGTTTATGTCCATTGGCCGTTCTGCCGGTCGAAATGCCCCTATTGCGACTTCAACAGCCATGTTCGCGACCACGTCGATACGGCGCGGTGGCAGCGGGCGTTGCTCGCCGATCTCGACCATATGGCCGGGCTGACGCCGGACCGGGTCGTCGGCTCGGTATTTTTCGGCGGCGGCACCCCGTCATTGATGCCCCCGGAGACGGCGGCCGCGGTGCTCGACCGGGTGCAGTCGCTATGGCGGGTCGCCGCCGACGTCGAGATCACCCTCGAAGCCAACCCGAACTCGGCCGAGGCCGGGCGCTTTCGCGAACTTGCTGGCGCCGGGGTTAACCGGCTGTCGCTCGGGGTTCAGTCGCTCGACCCTAATGCGTTGCGTTTCCTCGGCCGGGCGCATGACCGCGCAGAGGCGATCGCCGCGATCGAGCATGCCCGCAACGGCTTCGCTCGCTATTCGTTCGATCTGATCTATGCCCGTCCCGGCCAAACCGCTGCTGATTGGCATCGCGAGCTCGACGAAGCGCTCGGTTTGGCCGGCGATCACCTCTCGCTCTATCAGTTGACGATCGAGCCTGGCACCGCGTTTGCGACCTTGGCGCGCCGCGGCGACCTCGTCCCGCTCGATGACGAAGCGGCCGCCGCCCTATACGAGACCACGCAAGATCGGCTCGCCGCCGCCGGGCTGCCGGCTTACGAGATATCAAACCATGCCCGGGCGGGCGGCGAAAGCCGGCACAATCTCGCCTACTGGCGCTACCAGGATTATGTCGGGATCGGGCCGGGCGCGCATGGCCGGCTGACCCGCGCCGGCATCAAATACGCCACCCGCCAGCGCCGCACTCCCGAAGCCTGGCTGGCCGCGGTTGAAGCAGAGGGCACCGGTCTCGAAGAGATGACCGCGATCGACCGGGACGTCGCGGTCGAGGAAATGCTGATGATGGGCCTGCGGCTGCTTGAGGGTATCGCTCGCGACCGCATCGAACAGGTCGCGGGGCAGACGATCGAGACCCGGTTTGCGCGGAGCCTGCCGTCGCTGATCGAGGGCGGATTTCTGATGCTTGACGATCACCGGCTTGCCGCCACCCCCGCTGGGAGTCAGCGGCTCAATGCGGTGCTGGCGGCATTGTTGGGGTAGAGCTACCGCTCGCGGGTAGCCGAGATCGCTAGCTCGGTTTTCCGGGAGGCGGCGGCGCGGGCGGCTTGGCCTTTGCACCCTCTCCCGAAAGCTGGTGGTAAACCATTTCGGCGAGCTGCAGCAGGTCTTGGCGACTTGCTTTGGCGGCGAGCGCGTAGCCGAAATCCTGATCCGACCAATAAAACACCCCGAGTCCGTTTTCCTCGCTGTAGCGAAAACCGGTTTCGCCGGCATTGTCGCCGCGCTCGTACAGCGTCAATCGATTTTTGCCATTTTGGTACATGAACTGCGCCGCGGGGCCGCCTTCGGAGGGCAGCAGCCGCCCGCCGATCAACTGGAAACCCGCCTTCGTCAGATCGGGCACGACGAGTGGATGGCCGAGCCGTTTCGACAGCCACTGCACCAGATGCGCCTCCTGCGAGGCTTCGACTTCGACCGGATGGCGCGCCTCGACCGAAAACACCCGGTGAGCGGCAAGCGCGTCGGCAGTGATCTCTCGTTCGGTTGCCGCCGCCTGCGCGCTTTGGTTGCCGTAAGGCAGCCCGATACCGAAACCGCGCGCGGCCCAGCCGCCGACGCCACCGAGAACCAGCAACAGCAGTGCCGCGGCAGCTGCTCCGAACTGCCATTGGCGGCGCCGCCGCTGCTCCGCAAGCACCTGTCCCACCATCAGACGCCTCGGGATTGGCTCGCCCGATTGGGCCGCAAAAGCGTTCCGTAACTCCTGCTGGAGCTCGCTATATTGTTGCAGCCTCGCCCGTTCCTCGGGATGCGCGTCGAGATGGGCTTCGAGTGCGGCGGCGCGCTCCGGCGGCAAGCGGCCATCCAACGCGGCGCTCAGCTCGTGGTCTTCGATCCGATCGCGCGCGCCGCTCATGTCATTCTCCTCGAAGCGCTTTCTGCTGCCTCGAGTTCCACAATTCATCAATTGTCGCAGGCGGTCGCGCCCGCGTGACAGCCGCGACATCACGGTGCCGATCGGCACCCCCAACACCCGCGCTGCCTGTTCATAGGACAAATCCTCGACGCCGACGAGAAACAGGACAGACCGCTGCTCTTCGGGAAGCTCCGCAAAGGCGCGCAGCAGGTCACGATGCTCGAGCGCCTGATCTTGGCCGGCCTTAATTGCCGGCAATTCCAATTCAATGGCCTCGGTCAATGTATTATGGACCCCGCGCCGCTTTTGGCGATGCTGCTCACTAAGGAAATGGTTGTAAAGAATTGTATAAAGCCAGCCCCGCAAATCGCCTTCAGCGCGCCGCAGATGCCAACGCGACAATGCCCGCTCGAGACTATCCTGCACGAGATCGTCGGCACGCTCCCGGTCACCGCGAACCAGCGCGCGCGCAAAACGCCGCAAGCCCGGTATATGCGCTTCGATCGAGGCGGCCTCTACTGCCATTGCGTCCCGTTAAGACGAAGGGCAACACAACGCTTACCGCCTGCACTGCGGCAGTCTGTCGTCGAGCGCCGAAAGCGAGGCAGTTAACCACTTTATCATCGGAGAGTTCCGCCCGCTTTACCATCATATTCTCGCTAATCATCGCCCCTCCGCGAGTCCACTCGCGGGCGGCTCTTGCCTACACAAGGCGATCACACCGCTGCACACTACGACTTGGGGCCCGTTCGGTTATTCCCAACTCTAGCGAAAACAACCGCTGAATCCTTTTTGTGTCAGCCCGATCCGGGGGACACTCGTCCTTGTTGCAGCACGAAACAGGAACCCGGCGGTCGGGATTTTTCCAACGGAGTCGCACCCAAAGAAACCGAACGCATCTCTCCGGTCAGGCCGCCGCCTTGCCCGCCTAGGTGATTCGCGCTAAGACGCGCTCTAGGTGCCCGCGATCGGCGCCGCGAAAAAGAGGGAGTCCATGGCACGCAACAAGATCGCGCTGGTCGGCGCCGGACAGGTTGGCGGCACCATCGCCCTCCTCGCCGGGCTCAAGGAACTTGGCGACATCGTTCTTTTGGACATCGTCGAAGGCGTGCCGCAGGGGAAAGCGCTCGATATCGTCGAAGGGTCGACGATCGAGGGTTATGACGCCTTGGTTAAAGGCTCCAACGATTATGCCGATATCGAGGGCGCCGACGTTGTCGTCGTGACCGCCGGCATTGCCCGCCGTCCCGGGATGAGCCGCGACGATCTGATCGGCACCAATGCCAAGGTGGTTTCGACCGTCGGTCGAGCGATCAAACAACACTGCCCGCAGGCCTTTGTCATTACGATCACCAATCCGCTCGACGTCATGGTGTGGGTCATGCGCGAGGCTTGCGGACTTCCGGCGCATCGCGTCGTCGGCATGGCGGGAGTGCTCGACAGCGCCCGCTTCCGCTATTTTCTCGCCGAAGAGTTCAAAGTCTCGGTCGAGGATGTCACCGCGTTCGTCCTCGGCGGACATGGCGACATGATGGTGCCCTTGGTCCGCTATTCGACGGTCGCTGGCATCCCGCTGCCCGATCTCGTGCGCATGGGTTGGACGACGCAGGAGCGGCTCGACAAAATTGTCCAGCGCACCCGCGATGGCGGCGCCGAGATCGTCGTGCTGTTGAAAACGGGGTCAGCGTTCTACGCCCCGGCCAGTTCGGCGATCGCGATGGTCGAGGCCTATTTGCGCGACAAGAAGCGGGTGTTGCCTTGCGCCGCTTGGCTCACCGGCCAGTACGGCGTCAATGACCTTTATGTCGGCGTGCCAGTTGTGATCGGCGCCGGCGGTGTAGAGCGCATTGTCGAAATCGAGCTCAATCGCGACGAAAAAGCGGAGTTCGACAAATCGGTTGGCGCTGTCCGAGATCTCGTCGAAGTGGTCAAGAACATGCCGATGGCGGGTTGACCGATGAATATCCATGAATATCAGGCCAAAGAGCTGCTGGCGAAATTCGGGGTCGCCGTGCCGGAGGGCGGCGTCGCCTATACCGCGCCCGAAGCTCAGACGGTCGCGCGCCGGCTCAATGGGCCGGTCTGGGTCGTTAAGGCCCAAATCCATGCGGGCGGACGCGGGAAAGCGGGCGGCGTCAAGATCGTCCGCTCCGAGGCGGAGGTCGCCGCCGCTGCTGACGCGATGTTGGGCCGAAACCTCGTTACCCATCAAACCGGCGAAAAAGGCCGCGAAGTAACCCGGGTCTATGTCGAAGAAGGCTGCGACATCGCCAGCGAATATTATCTTGGCGCGCTTGTTGATCGCGGCACCGGGCGGGTCACACTGATCGCCTCAACCGAAGGCGGCGTCGAGATCGAGGAGGTGGCGGCGCGTTCGCCGGACAAGATCCTGCAGGTGACCATCGATCCCGCAGCGGGTATCCAGCCGTTTCATGCGCGTGAGATCGCCTTTGGGCTCGGTCTCGCCGGCGCGCAGGTCGGTGCGGCGGTAAAGCTGGTGACGGCGCTCTATCGCGCCTTCTGCGAGCTCGATGCGACCCTGGTCGAAATCAACCCGCTGGTCGTGACCAAATCGGGCGATTTGTTAGCGCTCGATGCCAAGATGTCGTTCGACGACAACGCGCTGTTTCGGCATCCCGACATCGAGGCGTTGCGCGACGTCGATGAGGAAGACCCGACCGAGCTCGAAGCCGGCCGCCACGGTCTCAACTACATCAAGCTCGACGGCAACATCGGATGCATGGTCAACGGCGCCGGCTTGGCCATGGCGACGATGGATATCATCAAGCTCTATGGCGGCAGCCCGGCGAATTTTCTCGATGTCGGCGGCGGGGCCACACGCGAGCGGGTGGCAACAGCGTTCAAGCTGATCCTCAGCGACCCCAATGTCGAAGGGATCCTCGTCAATATTTTTGGCGGCATCATGCGTTGTGATGTCATCGCCGAAGGGGTCGTCGGCGCGGCACGCGAGATCAATTTGCACGTGCCCTTGGTCGTGCGCCTCGAAGGCACCAATGTCGATCTCGGCAAAAAGATCATGCAGCAATCGGGTCTGCCGATTGTCGCGGCCGAAAACCTCGCCGATGCCGCCCAAAAGATTGTGACCGCGGTCAAGGAGGCGCGCTGATGGCGATCCTCGTCAACGCCGCTACAAAGGTGATCTGTCAGGGGTTTACCGGCTCGCAGGGCACTTTTCATTCCGAGCAGGCGATCGCCTATGGCACCAAGATGGTCGGCGGTGTCACGCCGGGCAAAGGCGGCACCCGTCATCTCGACCTGCCGGTCTTCGATACCGTGCAGGAGGCGCGCGCCGCGACCGGATGCGACGCCAGTGTGATTTATGTCCCGCCGCCTTTTGCCGCCGATGCGATCCTCGAAGCGGTCGACGCTGAAATCCCGCTTGTGGCCTGCATCACCGAAGGCATCCCGGTCGTTGACATGGTCCGTGTCAAGCGCGCCCTGTCGGGGACCAAGACCCGGCTGATCGGCCCCAACTGTCCGGGTGTTATCACACCGGACGAGTGCAAGATCGGCATCATGCCCGGGCACATTCATCGCCGCGGCAAGGTCGGCATCGTCTCGCGTTCCGGCACCCTGACCTATGAGGCGGTGGCGCAGACGACCGCAGTCGGACTCGGGCAATCGACCTGTGTCGGCATCGGCGGCGATCCGGTAAACGGCACCAATTTTGTCGAAGTGCTGGAGATGTTTCTCGCCGATGCCGAGACCGAGGCGATCGTCATGATCGGGGAAATCGGCGGGTCGGCAGAAGAGGACGGCGCTGCCTTTCTCAAATCATCGCAGCGCAAGAAACCGGTCGTCGGGTTTATCGCTGGAAGTTCGGCGCCCCCCGGTCGGCGCATGGGCCATGCCGGCGCGATCATTGCCGGCGGCAAGGGCGGGGCGGAAGACAAGATGGGGGCGCTGCGGAGTGCCGGCGTTACGATCGCCCGCTCCCCGGCCGAGATCGGTACGACAATGCGGGATGTCTTGCGGGGGTGATAAATCTCTCGCCGCTGCAACTTGTCGCCGCACCTAGCGCTCTGTTTTCCGCATTGGCGTTGGGGTGACCAGATCTTAGACCCCGAGGGACATCGGGTGATGCTAAGATGCAGCGCTCGTCGCTGAGTTCAGCGTTCGCCTTGAACCGCGCGGGCGGTTTGGTTGAACAGGATGCGGCGCTCGTCGTCGGAAGGCGGGGCCGCACGACGCAATTCTTTGCCGAGATCGACGCCGCGTTGGACCGCCGGCCGATCCCTCAACGTCGCGCGCCAGCGAGCGACATTGGGAAAATCATCGAGCGGCTGACCCAACGGCTTAGCAATCAACACCCAGGGCCACGACGCCATATCGGCGATCGAGTAATCGTCGAGGATAAATTCGCGCCCGTCGAGCCGGCGTTCGAGCACGCCGAGGCAGCGATTATATTCGTCGGCGTAGCGCTTGTGCGAATACGGGTGCTCGCCTTGCGCGTAATTGACAAAATGGCTGAGCTGCCCAGCCATCGGTCCGAGATTGCCGACCTGCCAGAACAGCCATTCAAGGCATTCCTTACGCCCGCGCCGCGTGTGCGGCATAAACCGTCCGGCCTTTTCAGCCAAATGGATTAGGATCGCCCCCGATTCGAAAACCGGCATCGGCGCATCGGGGTCGTCATGGTCGACAATCGCCGGCATCCGGTTGTTCGGGCTGATCGCGAGAAACTCGGGTTTGAACTGGTCGCCCTTGCCGATATTGACCGGGATCATGCGATACGGCAGCCCGCATTCTTCGAGCATGATCGCGACCTTCCACCCGTTCGGCGTCGGCCAATAGTAAAAGTCGATCATCGCGCGCCTCTATGCCGAAGCTGTAACGATATGCGCCTGGATCTTGCCGTTGACCGCGCCCGTGCCATAACGGGCCGCAATCGCAGCGGTTGCGGCATCGATCGCGGCTTCGAGCCGGTCGGCGGCGCGAGCCTCGATTTCCGCGCGCAACGGACTGCCGCAGCACAGGCCGAGCGCCGGCTCCCGCGGTGACGCCGCGCGGCTGCGCCGCGCCACTGTCTCAATGGCAATGCGGGTAAATCCAGCTGCGGAGAGTTCGCGCTCGATCACGTCGGCATCATGATAGACGTATGGTGTGCGGGTTAAGAATTGCGGCGGATCTTCGGGAAAAAGCGCCGCTACCGCGTTAGCCACGACCTGCGAAAATTCGTTCTCCGCAAGCCGGTCCCACACGCTGAACAGGAATTGTCCGCCCGGTCGCAGCACGCGCCGGGCCTCGCGGTAGCCGGCCACTCGGTCTGGAAAAAACATCACGCCAAACTGGCACAGCACCGCATCAAACGTCCCATTGTCGAACGTCAGCCGCTGGGCGTCTGCTTGCCGCCAACTCACTCGCTCCATACCGGGTTGCGCGGCGGCAAAGTCGAGCATCGCCTGGTTCAGGTCGGTTGCGGTGATCTCGGCTTCGGGCCCAAGAATGCGCGCCAATGCCCGGGTTACGATCCCGGTCCCTGCTGCGGTTTCGAGCACTCGCGCCGGGTGTAGTGCAGCGGCTCGCTGTGCGAGGTCCTCGGCATAATCGGCAAATATCAGTGGAGCCATATAGCGGTCGTAAAAGACCGGTATCTCTCCTGTAAATACCCGATCGGTCTCCGACACCTCGCTCCTCCGCCGTCGTTTATTGTTTGCCGTTCTATCCGCTCCCGATCACTAGCTCGGCGCGGAGGCCGGCTATCTCTTCGCGAGAATAACCGAGTTCGGCAAGGATTTGCTCGGTGTGCTCGCCCAAACCCGGCGCGCCGCGGCGAATTTTGGTTGGCGTCTTCGAGAACCGCGCCGCCGCGCGCGTCTGGCGCAGCCTGCCCGCTTTCTCGTGCTCAGTTTCGACCACCAAGCCCAACGCCTCGACCTGCGGATGTTGGATCACCTGGTTGCGGGTCCGCACCGGGCCGCACGGCACCTGCGCCGCGGTCAGGCGCTCGAGCCATTCCGCCGCCGGACGCGTCATCAACGCCTGCTGCGTGAGCTCCAGCCTGGCATCGATGTTCTTTTGTCGCAATGCCGAAGTCCTGAACCGCTCGTCTTCGATCCACTCCGGATGGCCAACCGCCCGCGCCAAACCGGTCCATTGCCGGTCGGTCAATGCCGCCGCGGTGATGTAGCCGTCGGCGGTCTCGTAGATCAGATCATGGGCGCTCGCCGCCGTCTGCTGCGGCGGTTCGTCGCCGATAAAGGTCTGATCGCCCATGTCCGACGCCCACATAAAGGCAAGCACGGCTTCGAGCATCGACAATCGGACATGCTGTCCCTCGCCGGTGCGCTCGCGCGCCAGAAGTGCTGCGGTGATGGCTTGCGAAGCGGTGATCGCGGTCAATTTGTCGGGCAGGATCGTGCGCAATAACCGCGGGCGGATCTCGTCGGAGCCGGCTTGCACGGTCGCAAGCCCCGAAAAGCCCTGGATCACCGGGTCGTAGGCGGGCTTTGCCGCATAGGGCCCCTTTTCGCCAAAACCGCTGATCGAAACGTAGACGATGTCAGAGCGGGCATTGCGCACCGCCTCCTCGCCGACGCCGAGACGCTCTGCGACGCCGGGCCGAAAATTCTGCACAAACACGTCGGCGCCGGCCGCAATCCGCAACAGAGCTTGCACCGCCGCCGGCTTCTTCAGGTCGAGGACGATCGAGCGCTTGTTACGGTTGTTGTTGACGAAGGATGCGGTAAACCCGGCCCGCCGATTACCCCCGGCGCGCGTCGCATCACCCCCGTCCGGCGCCTCGACCTTGATGACGTCGGCGCCCTGATCGCCAAGGATCATCGTCGCTAGCGGCCCCGAAACATTCGAGGTCAGATCGAGAATTCGGTACCCGGAAAGCGGCCCCGGCATCGTGCAGCCTCACGCTTCAGCATCAACAGATGAAGCACGAGACTATGCGCGGCCCCGCAAGGTCAAGCACCGCGGGGCAGGATCACCCCAAACACCATCAGCGAGACGGCTAGAACGCGGGGATAACCGGGGCCGGGACGATGTGTTCTTCGACGCGGCGCACACCCGGGATGTTTTCGGCGGCGACGCGCAATGCCTGTTTCTCGGCCTCGGGTTGATCGTCCGACATCCAGATATGTACGACCTTGTCGCGGACCATGATGTCGGCGGCCCAAATATTGGCCCAGCGCTGGCCGCGCAGCTCGTTTAAGAGCCGCTCGCGGATCGAGCGGTCGTCGGCATCGGCGACAATCGCCGGCGCACTGCTGGTTGTCGCCAGGGCGCGCACCAAATTGGCGCGGCTGATGATGCCGACGAGCTTGCCGTCGCGGACAACCGGAACCCGCTTGATCAATTTGGTCTCGAGCAGCATCGCCACGTCGGCGAGGTCGGTCGTGTCCGAAACGCTGATGACCTCGCGGCTCATGATGTCGGCGACTCTTTGGCCATGCGCCTTGACGTAATCGCGCGCCGCCTCTTCCTCGGCGGCAAGCGAGTTCGAGCCACCACGAGCGCCGTTTTTGCAGCCGCCGCTCGGTGCCGGTTTCGGCGCGGTGGAGCAGATCGCCTTCGCTGACGATCCCGACAAGGCGATCGCCGCCCTCGACCACCGGCACCCCGCTGATGCCCTTTTCGGAAAGCAGTTTCGCCAGTTCCTGCACCGTCGTTTCCGGGGTGACGGTGATCACCGGGGTGGTCATGACGTCCATGGCGCGCATTGGTAGCCTCCAGCAGTTATTTTCTTGACTAAACATTCCAATTTATCAGCGTGCATTGACACAAATCAATCCGTTCGCAAGCCGCAAGAACGGGTTTTGCCAACAATACTCCCGCGCCGGCCGTAGCTGGGTTAGGGTGGCAAGAAGTGACCGCGACGGCCTATATCGAAAGCTGGTATCGGGGCCGGCATGGGAGTGAGGAGAGTGCGATGATTAGAAACGTCGCCGTCGGTTTAGGCCTTATGGAGTTTCCGTTCGACACGATCGCCGGGTTCTGGCGCTGGGTCGATCTGTGCGAAGCCGGCGGCGTCAACTCGTTGTGGCAGACCGACCGGATCGTCAGCCGTGAGCCGATCCTCGAATGCATGAGCGTAATGGCGGCACTCGCCGGCCGCACCCGCCGCATCAAATTCGGTGTCAATGTGCTGTCGCTGGCGTTTCGCGATCCAGTCTTGATGGCGAAGCAGTGCGCCACGATCGATGTGCTGTCCGAGGGACGGTTGCTGCCGGCCTTTGGCATCGGCAGTCCGCTCGCCCCGGAATGGCGCACCTTGAACCTCGATACCAAGACCAGGGGCCGCAAGACCGACGAGGGGCTCGAAATCATCCGCCGGCTGTGGGCCGAAGACGAGGTCGATTTCGAGGGCGTGTATTACCGCCTCACCGGCGCCTCGATCAGCCCAAAACCGGTACAGCCCGACCTGCCGATGTGGATCGGCGGATCGAGCGAGGCGGCGATCCGGCGCACCGCGCGGTTTGGCACCGGGTGGCAGGCGGGCGGCGAGACCCCCGAGAATATCGGCGCCGTCGTCGCGGCAATCCGCGAAGCCGCCATTGCCGAAGGACGACCGATCGACGACGACCATTACGGCGCCGGCATCGCGTTCCGCTTTGGCCGGCCTGACGATCCGGCGCTCGAACGGCTATTCGAGGCTTATCGCCGGCGCACCGGGCGCGACCCCACCCGGCATTTCGCGATCGGCGACGCCGAGGCGATCGTCGAACGCATCGCCGCTTATGCTGCGGGCGGAATTTCAAAATTCATCCTGCGACCGGCGGCGCGCGGCGATGCCGAGATACTGGCCCAGACGCGCCGGCTGATCGAAGAAGTTTTGCCGTTGGTCGCCGCGCGCTGGCCCAAGCAAAAGAACCGGTTGGCGGCAGAATGAGCGACCACAAATTGGATGGCATTAGCGCCTGCGTTTTTGACGCCTACGGCACGTTGTTTGATGTCGGCTCGGCAGCACAGCGCTGCGCCGATGTACTCGGCGTCGAACCGGCCGGGCGGCTCGCCACGCTGTGGCGCGACAAACAGCTGCAATATAGCTGGCTGCGCGCGCTACAGGGCCGCCACGCCGATTTCCGGCAAGTGACCGGGGACGCGCTCGATTTTGCGCTTGATGCGCTACAGATTGACGTTTCGGGATTGCGTGATCGGCTGATGCAGCTCTACCTGACGCTCGACTGTTATCCGGAAGCGCCGGCGGTTTTGCGCCAGCTGCGCGACGGGGGAATGGCGACGGCGATCTTGTCGAACGGCGCGCCCGAGATGTTGGCCGCGGCGGTCGATCACGCCGGGATCGCCGATTTGTTTGACCACGTGCTGTCGGTCGAGGAAGTCGGCATCTACAAACCGCATCCCAAGGTATACCAGCTCGCCTGCGACCGGCTCGGGGTTGCTGCCGACGCTCTCCTCTTCGTGTCGTCGAACGGCTGGGATGCCTGGGCCGCCTCCGCCTTTGGCATGCACGCGGTCTGGTGCAACCGCCAAGGGCTCGCCCGCGAGCGTCTCCCCGGCGCCCCCGACCACGAAATCCGCTCGCTCGCTGAGCTACCGGCTCTGTTGCCCGTGACCTAACGAACCGTTATTCCTGATTGCCATTGCGGGTCACGTTTTCTTCGCAATCAGCCGCAATGTACCAGGCGCCCCGCTTATTGCCACGAAGATCATTGTCCTCACAAATGCCTCCCCCGCCGCTGTAGACCCAGATCGCAACATTTCCATTGTCCGAGATGCGATTGCGACGCAGCGTTGGGCGTCCGGCTTCCCTAATATCGACGCCGGCCAACCCGTTGGCAGAAATGTCGTTGTCTTCCAGCGTTCCCTGGCCGTTTTCGTAGACGAATACCCCGTTCTGCTTTCCGTCATAGATGCGGTTCCGGCGCAGGGTCGGGTTGCCTCCATTCTTAATCTCGACACCGGATAACGCGTTAGCAAAGATATCGTTCTCTTCCAAAGTACCTTGGCCATTCTCATAAACGAATACTCCACTTGCCTTTCCGTCGTGGATGCGGTTGCGGCGCAGGGTCGGATTGCCTCCGTCCCTAATCTGGACACCGGAAAGCGTGTTCGCGAAGATCTCGTTGTCCTCTAAAGTCCCTGCGCCGTCGGAGCCGACCATCACGCCGACCGACTTTCCGTCATGAATGCGGTTGCGACGCAGGGTCGGGTTACCTCCTCCTTTGATCGCGATCGCCGAACCCTCATTGGCGAAGATGTCATTGTCCTCGAGCGTTCCCTGCCCATTCTGATAGACGAATACCCCGCTTTGCTTTCGTCATGGATGGTGTTGCGGCGAAGCCGCGGGTCGGCGCCGTCGTGGATTGCCACGCACGCCAGACACTGACTTGTGATGTCGCATCCTTCAAGATCGAGCCGGCCCTGGGCAATGTCGACGCAATACCATTTTCCGCCCCCAGTCTGTCGCAACGTCAGGTTTGCGACCCTGGCCATATTGGCCTGAAAGAGGATAGTATTCTTTCCGTTTGCTTCGATTATTACTTCCGTTAATTCCCCATCGCCGATAATTTCAACCGGTTTGTCAATGACGACGCCTTCCTTGTAAAGCCCAGGCCGAATAAGGATACGGTCGCCGGGCTCGGCCGCGCTGAGCGCCTCGGTTAGGGTCAAGTGATCTCCGCGATAGAGCGGATCGACGATCCGTGTTCGTGGCTCCATCTTTTCGGCTGGTCCGCGCGCGGTTTCGGGCGGCGCTTCAGTCGTAGCTCCCGCCCCGCTCTCCGCCGCGGCTGTCGAGGCGCTTGGTGGCGTCCTACTCGCTGCCGCAAGCACCTCGGTTACAATATCAGGCGGCTTTGTCGGAGCGCTGCGCTCGATTGATTGGACGATTTGCTCCGCTAGCTTGGCGATGGTTTTGCCGACCTGGGGCGAGGTGAACGGCTCAAAGCGCAATTCGCGCCAATCCGCGTATTGTCGCTCGGCAATGGTTTTCGCGAGTAAGTCGGTCTCCCGCCTTACTTCGTCGTTCAGGATCGGACAGTTGAAGTAATAGACGGGGAGGATTAGATCGCGATGCCCGAGCCGCCCTTCCCGATCGAGGAAGCGCTCAAATTCGGCTCGGCAGGGAGGGCTTCTAAAAAATCCCGGCGTGAGTATCGGAATAAGAAACGTGACCGCATCCAGCGAATCGTCGATCCGCTGCTGCCACTGTTCACCCCAGCGGATGTCGTTGCGATCTTGAAAAATGCCGAACACCTCTCCGGTTTGGAGACGCACTTCACCGCTCAGGCGCTGGCAAAATTCGGAAAGTCGCCCGTTCTCGTGCTGATCGTCGGCTCGTACATAGCTGAGAAATGCCACCGGAATCTGAGGCATTGGCGAGCCCCTCCGCATATTGGGCAATATTATGATCGTTTGCTCTATGTAGCACATTTACGAGGAAGATAATCGGCACGTTGCACCACCAGGCGAATCCCGTAATCAGCTTCCGCGGTCATAACTCAGCAGCCACTCTGCGGACGAGGTCGCGCAACCACAAAATCGCGGGCTCGTTGCCATGCTCGCGGTGGGACAATGCCATTATTTCGAACGGCGGCGAGGCGTAGGGCGGCTCGAACAATTTGAGCCGGTAGGCGCCGGCAAAGGCGGCGGCGAGCCGTCGCGGCAGCGGTGCGGTCATGTCGGAATGACTGACGACCGCCAACGCCGCCAGAAAATGCGGCGTCGTCAGCCCGATCACGCGGGTCAATCCGCGCGCGGCGAGCGCACCTTGCAGCAAACCGACCTCACTGCGCATGACCAGCCGCTCGAGACCGTGGTCGACGACATATCCCGCTACCGCCTGCTCGTCTTCGCCGGTCGCCGAGATGATGATGTGCGGCAGCTCGGCCAGCCGTTCGAGCGTCAACTCCTGCCAGGCGGCAGGGTGACGGTCGCTCAGCACCCAGACGCGCGTCTCCTCGAATAGGCGTTCAGCAGCAAACCATTCGGGAACACGGCGGAAGCTGCCAATCGCCAGATCGGCTCGGCCGGCGACCAGTGGCTCCGCCACACCCCTATTGCTTGGGCGGATCCTGATCTCGGCCCTGGGCGCGGCTTCCCGCAACCGGGCGACGAGCGCGGGAACAAAGATCGCGCCGACGTATTCGCCGCAGATCACGGTGAAGCGCCGCGAGGTTTGCTCTGGGACAAAGTCGGCGGGTGTCAGCGCCAGCTGAAGCTGCAGCAAACCCTGGCGTAATCGCGGCGCAATTTCGGAAGCGCGCCGCGTCGGCTGCATTCCTTCCGCACCACGAACAAACAAATCGTCATCGAGCACGTAGCGCAATCGGCTCAGCGCATGGCTGATCGCCGACTGCGTTAGCCCCAGCCGCTCACCAGCCCGCGTGACGCTGCGTTCTTCGATCAAGGCATCGAATACGCGAAGCAGATTAAGATCAAGGGCCCCAAAATGGATATTGTTCATCTTCGCAATGCAACATTTCCGCCAAGCGCAGACTGACGCTGCGGCCAGAGTGGCCTTAATCGGTTTTTACATCTTATCGGGGGATAGCGGTATGACGAGGATCGTGAAAGCGGCCCTCCAGTATGGGATGGACGGCGGCGCGGTGGTTCTCGCGCCAAGGCCAACCGGCCGCCTCGTTGCCGCCCGAATGCGGCCAGCCAGCAGGCGTGATGACCTTTTAAACGCTCGTGAATAGCATTCATGTTTGCAATGCGAAAAAATCATTTGAATGCAACTCGCTCCATCACCAGTTTGGCGCTGCATTACAGTTTCTAGCGAGGAAATTCGGATGGCGAAGATCTTACACGCAACCGTTGTTGGTCTCGGGCTTGCTGCCGGCGCCGTATTTAGCGTACAAGCCCAATCGGTCTCCTCTTTGCCGCCAGGCGCCGACGCAGCGACGCAAACACAGACCGCGCGTACCGCGCCCTTTGGGTCGACCCAAAGCGTGTTCCCGAAGCCAGGTGGCTCGGGGCTGGTAGAGCAACAGCCCACCGCATACGCAGCGCCCCAGCAGCAGAACCCGGCGCCGACTAGTCAGGTCACGGTTGGCGATCCCGCCCAACACCCCTATAGCGGCGGGATGGGGCCAAAGCCGAACTGATCGACTTAACCCACGATCTGGACGGAAAAGCTTAAGTCAGCTACGCGCGCTGACTTGAGCAATATAGCGGGGGGTCCTCAACGCATACGCAAAGCGCGCACGACGGGGATGCGCGGAATTCACCTGGACACTTGGAGCCCCGAAAAATGCGGCGTTTACCCAAAACAATTGCACTTAGTTTGGCTGTTGTGACCGGTGCGGTATCGGCAGCACTGGCCCAAGGGGTCGCGAGCCTGCCTCCCGCCGGCTCTCAACCGGCAGCCGTTGCTCCGCCCGCTTCTGCGGCGCCTCAGGTGGCGCACCCAAACCCGGGCGGTGGCACCAGCATTCCAAGCACGGAGGCGTTCCGGAAACCCGCAGACTGGAACAGCAACCGTGCTTATCATCCGTACACCACGAGCGGTACCGGTCCCAACCCTGGCACCAATGTGACAGCCAACAACGAGCCCAATCCGGTGCCGCCGGCGGCGAAAATGATTGCCCCTTATTCGACAACGGGCCACGGGCCGAACCCCGGCGCCAACGTTACGGTTCCACCCCCGGCCCGCTGATCTGGCCGCTGATCTCTGGGCGTCGGTTACTGCAAAATCGCCTGCCGAGGAGGACCCCGGCAGGCTTTTTGTTGCGCCTACGGCACTTGCTTTCCGGCGAAAATACCGGAAGCGAGATACTTCGATCCGGCAACGCTAAAGCCGCCGGCGGTCTCTCCGGCAACCGGGCCGTAAAAGCCGCCGTTAATGGGTCCGCTCCGGGTACCAAAGCTGCCAGAGCCGCTCAAGGTTCCGGAAAATTGGTTACTGGCGGCGCCACGGCTGACCGCTCCCGCGTAATTTGCACCGTCGAACTGATTGATACTAACGGTACCGGTCTGCGAGCCGAAATTGTAGGTCTGGGCGAAATTGCCGGCTGCTAGATAGTTCGCGCCATTTGAGTTGACAGTGCCGATCGCCGCCCCGCTAAACGAGCCTACTCCGGTAGTGGGCATGTTGACGGTCGGCTGACCGGCGACCCAGAAATTGATGTGGCCGACATCGGTCCGCACCGCAGTTCCCCCGCCTGGCACTGACGTGTCGGTGTCGATTTGGCCGCCCCAATACCCCCATTGCAGATATTGACAAGTACTGCATAGCCCGCTCGGCAGCAGCGCGGTCGGCGGTGGCGCCGCGGTCTGCGTTACCAAATAGATATTCGAATTGGTGCCGCTGACGTTAGTCTGCGCGCCAACAGCCGAATTGGTGAACGGGTTCTCAAAAGCCGCGAATAAATGGTCATTGATGAAGGCTTGGCGGCCCTCGGTCCCCCCGGGGGTTGAACCAAACTGCAGCACAATCCCGTTCCCCGCCGGAACACCACTGGTCGAGGAAGTAAAAGGGTCGCCGCCGGTCAACGTAGCGGCGAGCTGTAAGCCTGGCAAATAAAACGCGTTGGTGGTGGAGGTGGTTATCGACGCGTTGCCAGTGACCGCATAAGGCGATGGCCCTCCGGATGCCTCTTTGGTCATGATCCCGCCAAACCAGCCGCTCAAAGTCTGCGAGGTTTGCGGCGCGGTCGTCACCGCCGGCGGAACCGATGTTGCCGTGACCGGTTGTGCAAATTGGTAGGTGGCGGTCGTTTGCTGGGTGGCGGTGTTGACCTCGGTCGCGCCGGGCGTCGTGGATGCCAGCACAAACCCGGAAATGCTATTGGCGCCGCCATAGAAGCTGTTGTTTGCTTTGTCGGCGGGCGACGCGTAATAAGAATTTATGCGGACCGGCTGGCCGGTTGCGTTGGCCATATAGCTGCCGTGAATGGTCCCGGTGAGGTCATTTACGACTTCGCCGCCGACTGATACCGGAGAAACGCTGCCAACCAAGACGACAATAACGGATTGCTGGTTGGGCCCCGCACCAACGACAGCCAAGCTCGCCTGCAACGCCTTGGTATCACCAGTTATCGTCGAAAAGTTGGTATTCAGGGGGGTCGCGAGGATCAGCGGCGAGACGCTTGCCGAGCTCCCGAGCGAGCCGCCCGTTTGCGCACGAATGAATGGGATGCTGGATTTAAGAGCCGCGTCCGGCTGCACGTTAAAGGCGAGATAGCCGGGGGTAGTTGCGGTCGCCGGGGAGAATTGCGAGTTTATCGGGGTGCCGCCATAAATGAATTCGCGCTGCGACGGCTGCGAGACCGGCGTCGTCAGGTTGGCGTAGAAGAAGCTGCCATCTGCCGCGACATAAGTGGTGCCGGTAACCAGGTGGCCTGACGGGTCGGTGCCGGTGATCTGGGTAGTCGTATTCGTTGCTAACGGGATTCGGAAGCCTGCCCCAGTAAAGACACCATTGGTGATATTGCCGCCGGAATAGGGCGTAAGCGAGCCGTTTAATAAATAAGCGCCCGCAACCGGCCCTGGTGGAGGTGGCGGCGGGGGCTGGTTCACCACCGGCGGCAAGGTTTGGACCACCGGCTGCGCGGGCGGGGTTACGACCGGCGGCAAGGTTTGGACCACCGGCTGCGCGGGTGGGGTCACCACCGGCGGCATGGTTTGGGTCACCACCGGCGGCATGGTTTGGATCATCACCGGGGGCAGGGCTTGGGTCACCAGCGGCGTTGGCGGCGGCTGGGTCACCACCGGCATTGGCAAAGGCTGGACAACCATCGGCGTTGCCGGCGCCGCCATAGCGACCTGCATCTGTGCCGGAGTCGGTTCCGTTGCCTCGGGGCTCCCGGCCGACTGAATGGTCGGCGTAAACCGTGCCGTGTCCGAGCTGGCCTGGTAGGTCGTTGGTGGGACGGCCTGCCGCACTGTCTGATACGCGCTGGGTGACTGAATACCGGGGACGGCATCCGCCCCGGTCGAATTGGCGAGACCGCTATTCGCGACCATGACATCGGTCGGCACGACCGGGGCGCCGCCATTGCCGCCGGCACGGCCATCGAGTTGGGCCAGCATCTCCCTAGTGTCGCTGGGTGGGGCTGGGCTGGGGTCGGATGGCGAAGCACCGGGCTTAGCAACCGTGACCTCGAAACCGGGCCGGAAGATCGTCTGCGTGACGCCGTTCAGCCCGGTAATAGTAACGCCCTTGCCATAGACAAAGATCACCTGGAGCGCGTTGCAACCCCTAACTCCGAGGGGCCAGGCCCCGCTGCTGCAATCGGTCCTCACTCTGACGAGCATAACGCCGCCGCGAATACCGATTGTCGCGGTGGGCGTGCGCATCGTAACGGCATTCTCTTGTTTGCTGATCTTGCCGCCGACAAAGCGAAATATGCCCCGGCCGAGACTGGCGGCCAGTTTGCCGGTCCCAGCATTCGGATCATAAACAAACTGATCGATCACCATATTGGCGTTCGGGCCGACCGATAGCGTCAACTCGTCGACGAACAGAACCTGCGTCTGCCCAGCAGCTTCGGTCGTGATCCGTTCGTTAAAGACGACATCTTGGCCCAGCACCAGCCGCCGCTGCAGACCGCCGGGCGGGATTCCCATCGCTTCAGGGTTTACCGCGCTGTTGATGCCGACGCGTTGTTGCCCGAGAGCACCGAGGCTCATCACCCCGAGTCCCAGGAGTGTCAGGCAGCACAGCAACTGGACGCGCCGCACACAACGGAAGGTCCCTCTCATCGAAACCTCTTGCAAAAACGTTACATCTTTAAAGACGGATTTGCGGCGAAAGCAAGGCAGAATTGAAATTGCGCATATTTCGAATAATACATGTACCAGAAGTGTTAACTCAGGTGAATGCAGAAGTGATACGGCTCGACCTGTCGGCCTATTTCGACTGCATAGAAATGAAACCCGTTCAAAAACGTGCTCATTGCCTCGACTGGGTATTTCAGTTGCATAACCGAAGCGGCGAGATCCAGTGCCCGATGCTTTAACGGATGGCTGTGACCGACTTTTACCTACATTGTATCAGCCAAAGGTCCTCAGAGCTGCCCCAGTAGATGATCGTCACCGCTCTTCGCCCGCACGGCGAAGGGTCCAAGCGGCAAGTCAAGTTGTGGGCTCAGCCCGACAAACTGATGGCGATTGCAAGATCACCGGAAATCGGCGGCGGGCAAAAGGTTAAGGGTCCTTCCTGGCCGAGCCAGCGCCGTTCTTCGCCGCAGGTGCAGCCCTTTTCGGTATCCCAACAGGCAATGCGATAATATTCGGGCACCAGCCCCGGCACCGACACACTCAGCAGGGCCTGACACGAGCGGTCGAGCCGACCGTCGCTCCCTATCGGAGCGGTACGCATCAGCCAAATGACGGCTTGGTTGGAGTCACCGCACGAAAACGAAGAGACCGGGCCGCCGCTGACACCCAAATCGTCGTTCAGATTGCGTCGGCGAAATCTTGTTCAATCGAGCCAAGCCCAATTGCCAAGCCGTAGCCGATCATGACCTGCCGGCTGGGCAGTTGGTCGCTGAACCGCCAGCGCTCGCCACCAAACAACAGCTTCGATGAAATGATCGCGGCGATGATCACAAACGCGATCTTGAACGCCGACGCCGGCGCGAACGCCGCCACACTCGAACCAACCCCAACGCCGACAATTGTCGGCAGTGCCCAGAGACGCTCGACCCCGGCAATTACCGAGCCACGCTTTAGATGCACGCGGTACGAGCTCAGTACGGTCGGCAGGATGATCGCCAGCGAGGTGCCGACAAAAGCTGCATGCGCACCGTATCCGATAACGTTGATAACGTGAAAGATCTCGAACAACACCGGCACGGTAACGGCGCCGCCGCCGATGCCAAAGAGCCCCGCCAGCAGACCCGTCATCACCCCGGCGGCAGCAACCGCCAGCGCCAGTGACAGCAGTTCGTTCGTCGGAACCGTCATCGCTGGAGAGCTTAGTCGAGAACGGTCCGCATGGGCTCGCGGCGCTGTCGCCGCTCTGGCTGATCCGGAAAGCTCGCCACCCAATACCGCCCTAACTGATCGCTCGCAGCCGCTGGCGGCGGTGCTTTGCTTTCAGCTTCCCCTTCCGCTTATTGGCCCGGATTGTCGTGCTCGATTTGACGCTCTTTTTCAATTTCCCCTCCAAACGTAAGCGAAGCCTGACCCCCACCTTGCGCCGGATGATGGTGATGGGGTGAACCTGCCTGTTCTGATCGAGGCAGGGGGATGGTGTGCCAAGTAATTTGCCAATTGATGGGCACAGTTTCCGTCGCGTGGAGGTGTTGACGGGCACACCGCGCCGGCGCCGCTGGACCGATGAGGAAAAGGTGGCGATCGTCGCGGAGAGCCAAGCGCCGGGCGCGCAAGCGAGCGAGATCGCGTTGCGCTACGGGCTGCATCGCAACCAACTTTATGGCTGGCGGCGGGAGTTCGGATCGGCGGCGGATGCCAATGCGATGGCCGAGGCCGGCACGCGAGGACTCGACTTCGTCCCGGTGGTGGCGGATGGCGGTTCTGGTGCGGCGGCGATCGAGATCGAGATCGGCAGCGCGGTCGTGCGTGTCAGGGCGGGTGCCGAGCTGGCCTTGCTCGGCAAAGTGCTGCGCCTGTTGAAGGCAATGAAGTGATCCCCGCTCTCTCCGGCGCGCCGCCATCGGGAGTGCGGGTGCTGATCGCAACCCGGCCGGTGGACTTCCGCCGGGGCGCCGATGGCTTGGCGGCGACGGTGCAATCGGTGCTGCGGCAGGACCCGTTCAATGGGACGGTCTTCGTGTTTCGCTCGAAACGGGCCCAGCAATCGACATTCTGCATACGGTTTTCGATTCGCGACAATCGCCTACCGTTGGCATCCGTTATATGGGCGGACCTTCCGGGTGTCGCCGTTTCGGCGCGGCAAGGAGTTGACGTGCATCTATACGGATGAACGGCCTGACCTCTGCCGCGAGCTGCCGAATTGGATGTTTGATCAAGGCTATTGCGCCGGCATGACGCTCGGGTTGCCGGAGATCAGCATCGAGGGGCTCAACGAGCTTGCCGTCGTTCTCGCCCTGTTCGACCGGGATCGAAATCGGGGCGCACAATCCCACCCTTCGCAGCCGAAGGAGAGGGGCGGTGCGGAACAGACGGTATCAGGGTCGAGGGCAACTCGTTCTCGATCTTCAGCGTCACGATCAGCCAGCGCTGGCGACAGCGAGCACGACGGGGCTGGTCGAGGCTTTGGCCGACCTCCTATTGGCGGCATTGGGAATGGACGTCGGAACGACAGCGGCGACTGGGGGAGGGGTCGATGAGCGGCAAGATCACGGCTGATCATCTCGCTCGCGCCGCGGTGGTGTATGTGCGGCAATCGACGATGGCTCAGGTCGTCGGCAATCTCGAAAGCCAACGCCGACAATACGATCTGGCGGGGACTGCAAAGGCGGCGGGGTTCGCCTCCGTGACAGTGATCGACGACGACCTCGGCCGCTCCGGATCGGGCCGGATCGAGCGGCCGGGGTTCGAACGTCTTGTGGCGCTGGTCTGCTCCGGCGATGTCGGTGCCGTTTACTGCATTGAGGCGTCGCGCTTGGCGCGCAATGGACGGGACTGGCACCACCTGATCGATTTGTGCGCCTTGGCCGGAGCGCTGGTCATTGATCCGGACGGCGCCTACGATCCGCGTCTCGTCAACGACCGCTTGCTTCTCGGGCTGAAGGGGACGATGTCGGAATACGAGCTGAGCTTGATGCGGCAGCGCGGCCTCGCGGCGCGAGATTCGAAGGCGCAACGCGGTGAATTCCGCTTTATGCTACCGCCCGGCTTCTGCTGGGGCGAGGCGGGCAAGATCGAGATTGACCCCGACGAGCATGTGGCCGAGGCGATCCGCCTTGTGTTCGCAAAGTTCCGCGAACTGGGCAGCGCACGGCAAGTGTTTCTGTGGCTGCGGTCGGCCGGCGTCAGCCTGCCGGTCGTCCTGCGCAATCTCGATGTCTACAAGCTGACCTGGAAGGCGCCCGCCTATCACACCGTCATCCAGATCCTGCACAATCCGCTCTATGCCGGCGCCTATGCCTATGGTCGGCGGGCGCAGCGAACCAAGATTGTCGATGGGCGCGCCCGCAAGGTCAGCGGCTTCGACAAGCCCCGCGACCAATGGAACGTCCTGCTGCGCGACAGCCATGCGGGCTACATTGACTGGCAGGAATACGAGGACAACCAGAAGCTCCTGCTCGAAAACGCACATATGAAAAAGAACTGCGCCCGCAAGTCCGCCCGCGGCGGTCGCGCCTTGCTCACTGGCCTGATCCGGTGCGGCCGCTGCGGACGGATGATGCGCGTCTTCTATGGCATGGGGAAAGGCAATGCCCATCGTTACCAATGCCGCGGCGATGATGGCCATGTCGGTGCGGGGCTGTGCATCGGCATTGGCGGCATCCGGATCGATCGTGCCGTCGCACTGCAGATCCTCGATGCCGTTTCTGATCGTGCCGTCGACGCTGCGATTCTCGCCTCCGATCAAATGGAGCGCTCGCAACAGGACGTCATCGCGGCGGTCGAGCGGGAACTCGAAGGTGCGCGATATGAGGCTTCTCTCGCCAGCCGGCGATACGAGCTGGTGGACCCCGCCAAGCGCCATGTCGCCCGCGAGTTGGAAGCACGGTGGAACGGCGCTTTGGAACGTGTGGCCGACCTCGAACGCCGGATTGAGGATCTCCGGGCTCGGGCAGCGGCCCATCCAAAGATTGATCGTACACGCCTTCTTCAGCTTGCTCACGACCTGCCGGCTGCTTGGAACTCACCGTCAGCCGATACCCGTACAAAGCAGCGGCTCATCCATATCTTGGTCCAGGAGATTGTCTGCGACCTCGACGACACGTCCAACGAGGCCGTGTTGTTGATCCACTGGACCGGCGGTCGTCATAGCGAAGTGCGGGTTCAGCGCGTCAGGACCAGTGGATATCCGGCCGATCGAGTGCCCGCGGCCGTCGATGTCCTGCGCCAGCTTGTTGGCCACTGGCCGGATCGAGAAATCGCCGTGTCGCTCAATCGGATGCGCTGCAAGACCGGCGACGGCGAGACCTGGACAACGGTCCGCGTCAAGGAGATGCGCGAACGCCTAAGTTTGGCCGAGTGTGCTTCCAGCCGAACCGAAGAGAAAATGATCAGTTTAATGAAAGCCGCGGAGCGGCTCGGCATCTGCGTAGGATCTGCAAAGAGTCTCGTCCTCAGAGGGGTCTTGCCCGCGACACAAGTCGTGCCGGGCTCTCCCTGGCTCGTTCCGCTCGACGCGCTCTCCAGTGAGGCGGTGCGCCTAGGGGTGCAGCGAGTGGTCGCACGGCGCCCAAAAATTTATGAGGATTATCAATATGACAAGCTGATCCGCCTGCCGGGCATTTGACCAAAGGAGGCATTATGAAACGGGCTGTGCGGACCGCGTGAAGATGCTGGTCTACGACGGGACCGGCCTGGTGCTGATCTGGAAACGGCTGGAGGGGGCCAAGTTCAAATGGCCGGCGATCAGCGACGGGGTGATGCGGCTGTCGGCGGCACAACTGGCGGCATTGTTCGAGGGGCTGGATTGGAGGCGGGTGTACGCCCCCAGGATCAAACGGCCGCAGGTGGCCGGCTGAGTGCCACCTCCGTCGGAGGCCTGCGTCATGTTGACTTACCTTGAGGTTGAGGATCGGACGGCGCCGGCGACATGAGATAATCCCGATCGTGACGACACCCGACAGCCTTCCCGACGACGTTGCCGCGCTGCACGCCCTGGTGCTGACGGCATGGGCGGAGCGTGACGCGGAGCGGGCCGAGAAGGGGCGGCTGACCGAAGAGCGTGATCAGCTCGCTGGGCAGAACGACCGATTGCGCCACCTGCTTCGCCAGTTGCAGCGAATGCAGTTCGGCCGGCGCTCGGAAAAGCTCGATCCAGACCAGTTCAACCTGGCCTTGGAAGATCTGGAACAGGCAATCGCCGAGGCCGAGGCCGAACAGGAGAAGGCCGATCCGGCCCTGCGCAAAACCCGTTCGGAGAAGCGGCGCGCTGGCCGCGGCCCGCTGCCCGAGCACCTGCCGCGGGTCGAGATCGTCATCGAACCGGAAGATACCGCCTGCCCATGCTGCGGCGGCGCGATGCACGTGATCGGCGAAGATCGCTCGCAGCGGCTCGACGTCGTTCCGGCGCAATACCAGGTGATCGTGACGCGGCGGCCGAAATACGCCTGCCGCGCATGCCAGGAAGCGGTGGTGCAGGCGCGGGCCCCGGCGCGGTTGATCGAAGGCGGCCTGCCGACCGAGCGGTTGGTCGCTCATGTCATCGTCGCAAAATATGCCGACCACTGCCCGTTGTACCGCCAGGCCCAGATCCTGGCGCGGCAGGGCATCGTGATCGATCGCGCCACCCTGGCGTTCTGGACCGGCTACGGCGCCGCCGAGATCAAACCGGTGTGGCGTCTGATGCTCGAGGAGCTGCTGGGCTCGACCAAGCTGTTCGTCGACGAGACGACGGCGCCGGTCCTTGACCCTGGCCGGGGGCGCACAAAGAAGGGTTACTTCTGGGCGCTGGCTCGCGACGATCGGCCGTGGCAGGGCGGATCATCGCCGGCGGTGGTGTACAGCTACGCACCAGGGCGCAGCGGCGATTACGCCTTGGCGCTGCTGAAGGGGTACACCGGCGTGCTGCAAACCGACGGCTATGCCGGCTATCGCGCCCTCGCCGATCCGAAGCGCGCCGGCGGACCGGCGACGCTCGCCTTCTGTTGGGCACACTGGCGCCGGCAATTCTTCGACCTGGCAAAATCACCGCCGGCGCCGATCGCCGCCGAAGCCCTGAAGCGGATTGCCGAGCTCTATGACATCGAAGCCGAGATCCGCGGCAAGAGCGCCGACGAACGCCGGGCGGCGCGACAGGAGAAGACAAAGCCGCTCGTTGCGGCGCTAAAGGCTTGGCTCGAGAAAACCCTGGCACAGCTGGCCGGCGGCGCGACGATCGCCCAGGCTCTGCGCTATGGCCTCAACCACTGGAATGGACTGGTGCGCTTTCTTGATGACGGCCGCATCGAGATCGACTCCAACACCGTCGAACGCAGCATGCGCCCGATCGCTCTGAATCGAAAAAATGCACTGTTCGCCGGCAGCGACGAAGGCGCGGAAAACTGGGCGATGCTGGCCTCGCTGATCGAGACCTGCAAGCTGCACGGCGTCAATCCGGAAACCTATCTGACCGACCTACTCACCAAACTCGTCAACGGATGGCCCAACAACCGACTGGCCGAACTGACCCCCTGGGCCTGGACCGCCGATCACCCCTGATCGCAGCCCCGCGAACAAAACCAGCCCGTCAACCCGCCGTAGCGGTGGCCATCAAGCTCCGCTTACGATGAAGCTTGCCGAGGTTCGCGACAACGCTTTTGCGATGCCGTTGACCGACCCCGCCTATCCGAAGGGGCCGTACCGCTTTTACAATCGCGAATTCATTGTAATTACCTATCGCAGCGACATCGATGCTTTGCGCGAGGTCGTGCCGGAGCCGCTCGAACTCGCCGGCGACACGGTCGCTTACGAATTCATTCGCATGCCGGATTCGACTGGCTTTGGCGATTACACCGAGACCGGCCAGGTGATCCCGGTGCGGTTCCGCGGACCCGACGGCAGCGTACAGGAAGGCGGCTATGTGCACGCGATGTATCTCGACGATAATGCACCGATTGCCGGCGGGCGCGAGATCTGGGGCTTTCCGAAGAAGCTAGCAAACCCGAGGATCTCGCACGAAAGCGAAACCGTCGTCTGTACACTGCACTATGGATCGGTTTTGTGCGTCTCGGCGACGATGGGATACAAACACCGCGCGCTTGATCCGGAACCGCTTAAACGGGCTCTGGCACGCCCCTCTTTTATGCTCAAGATCATCCCGCATGTCGACTGTACGCCACGGATTTGTGAACTCGTGCGCTACTATCTCGAAGACGTGACCGTCAAAGGTGCGTGGTCGGGGCCGGCGGCCATACAGCTCTTTGAGCATGCAATGTGCGACGTTGCCCGGCTGCCGGTGAGGGAAGTGGTCGGGGCAACGCATTACCTTACCGATTTGACCCTCGGTCTCGGTGAAGTTGTGTACGATTATCTACACAACACCTGAGGCTTGGCGCGAAGATCCGGACGGGAAAGCGACCAAGACCGCATCTTCGGGATTACAATCCATGGCGGCAGAAAGCGGATTGGCAGCCTCGACAGTGGAGGGGGCACGGCTCGCCGCGATCAGACGGGGGGTCCATTGGCGGCGATGGGGACCCTATCTCAGCGAACGGCAATGGGGGACGGTGCGCGAAGACTACAGCTCCAATGGCGACGCTTGGAATTACCTGCCGCATGACCACGCTCGCAGCCGGGCCTATCGGTGGGGTGAGGATGGGATTGCCGGTTTTAGCGACGATCAGCTGCTGCTGTGCCTTGGTCTTGGGTTGTGGAACGGCAAGGACCCAATCCTCAAGGAGCGGCTGTTCGGTCTAACCAATCTCCAGGGGAATCACGGCGAAGACGTCAAGGAGCTGTATTATTATCTCGACGGCACGCCGACGCATTCGTACATGCGGATGCTCTACAAGTACCCGCAGGCCGCTTTTCCTTATGAGCAACTGGTCGAGGAAAACGGTAAGCGTGGCCGGGACCAGCCGGAATTCGAGCTGATCGACACCGGCATATTCGCCGACAATCGCTACTTCGATGTCGAGGTCGAATACGCCAAGGCCGACCCCGACGACATTCTGATGCAGATAACGGTTCACAACCGTGCTGGCGAAGCGGCATTGCTGCACGTGTTGCCGCAATTGTGGGCTCGCAATATCTGGTCGTGGAGGGCCGATTTAATGCGGCCGCGGCTCTTGGCGCGTGGCGATGGAATTTCCGTAGATCATCCGTTGATGTCGTCGATGCGCCTGATTTGTGAAGGCAATCCTGAATTTTTGTTCTGCGAGAACGAGACCAACTGCGGACGGATTTGGGGAACGCCTTCTACACGCGAATACTTTAAGGATGGGATCAACGACTACATCGTCGGGGGCGATCATAAGGCTGTAAACCCGGCTCGGCTCGGCACCAAGGCCGCTGCTCACTATCAGATGAATTTGCCGGCAGGCGGTAGTGCACAGATCCGCATGCGGTTGTTGGGCGATGGGCTGGCCGCGAATTTTGCGGACTTTGACGAGATCTGCCGTCAGCGGCGTGCCGAGGCAGATGAATTTTATGCCGCTCTGCAGCAAGACATCGTCGATCCCGAAACAGAGCGGGTGCACCGACAGGCGATCGCCGGCATGCTGTGGAACAAGCAATTCTATTATTTCGATATCCCGGAATGGCTCGATGGCGACCCTCCACAACCTCCGCCGGCCGAGCAACGCAAGCAAGGGCGCAATGCCGATTGGCGGCACCTCAACAACGCCGACATCATCTCGGTGCCGGACAAATGGGAATATCCGTGGTACGCGGCCTGGGATCTCGCCTTTCATGCCGTGATCATGGCCCGTATTGATCCAGCCTATGCCAAGAACCAGCTGCTCCTTTTGACGCGCGATTGGTACATGCATCCCAACGGTCAGTTCCCGGCGTACGAATGGGCATTCGGTGACGTCAACCCACCGGTGCACGCCTGGGCGGCGTGGCGGCTTTACGAGATCGACCGCGAGCAGCATGGCGGCCAGGGCGACCGGGCTTTTCTCGAGCGCGTCTTTCACCGACTGATGCTGAATTTTACCTGGTGGGTTAACCGTAAGGATGTCGAGGGGCACAACATCTTCCAAGGCGGCTTTCTCGGCCTCGACAATATCGGGATTTTCGACCGCAGCGCTCCGTTGCCGACCGGCGGCACAATCAACCAATCGGACGGCACCGCCTGGATGGCGATGTACACACTCAACTTGATGCGCATCGCACTCGAACTGGCGCTCGAAGACCGTGTCTACGAGGACATCGCTTCGAAGTTCTTCGAACATTTTCTCTATATCGCGAGCGCGATGACCAATATCGGCGGCGACGGGATCGGCTTGTGGGACGAGGATGACGAGTTCTATTACGATGTCTTGCACTTGCCCGATGGCCAGCGAATCCCGCTGCGGCTGCGCTCGATGGTGGGGCTGATCCCGCTATTCGCGGTCGAGGTGCTCGACGCCGCGATGTTCGCCCGGCTACCCGCTTTCAAGGCGCGCACGCTTTGGTTTTTGGAGCATCGGCCGCAACTGGCTCGTCTGGTGTCGCGTTGGCGCGATCCAAGCGCCGGCGAAAAGCACCTTTTGTCGTTACTGCGCGGCCATCGCATGAAGCGGCTGCTGAGCCGCATGCTCGACGAGACCGAGTTTTTGTCCGACTACGGCGTACGCTCGCTGTCCAAATTTCATCAAAATAATCCTTACGTCTTCGAGCACGCCGGCAACCGGATCAGCGTCAATTACATACCGGGAGACGCTCGGTCAGGCTTGTTCGGCGGCAATTCCAACTGGCGCGGCCCGGTATGGTTTCCAGTCAATTACTTGCTGATCGAATCATTGCAGCGATTCCACAGCTATTATGGTGACGACTTCAAGGTCGAATGCCCGGTCGGCTCCGGTAGGCTGTTACATTTGGGCGAAGTCGCCGTAGAGCTGGCGCGGCGGCTATCCTCCCTCTTCTTGCGCGACGCCAATGGCCGCCGCCCGGCAATCGGAGACTCGGCGATCGAGCAGACCGATCCCTATTTTCGGGACAATTTGCAGTTTTATGAGTTCTTCGACGGCGACACCGGGCGAGGGCTCGGCGCCGCGCACCAGACCGGCTGGACCGGGCTCGTCGCGCTGCTGTTGGAGATGTGTCCAAAGCTCTCGGCAGCAGTCCCGCTGGTCGAGACCATGCCGCCGGAGGCCATCGCCGCCAGCTGACAGGACTTGCATCGGGACTGCTCCCGCTTGATGTGCCCGGTCCTCACGCTCTGTTGAACCGCGGTGCGGCGGGGATGCGGTAATCTGCCGGCATGAGAAAACTTGCCGCACTCGTCGCCTTGGCGATGCTGGCCGCAGCGTCCCCGCTTGATGCGGCGGAACGGCCGATTGTGGTGGAATTGTTTACCTCCGAAGGATGCTCGTCCTGTCCTCCGGCGGATGCGCTGCTCGCCGAGCTGGCGAACCGTCCGGATGTGCTGGCGCTGTCATTCCATGTCGATTATTGGGACCGGCTCGGATGGAAGGACCCGTTTTCAAGTGCCGCGGCAACCGACCGGCAGCGGAATTATGCCAACCTCCTCAGAACCGGGACGGTCTACACACCACAGGTCGTTGTTGACGGCCGATGGCAGGCGGTCGGGTCCGACCGCGACGAAGTTGAACAGGCGATCGGATCGGCACACCGATCAGAAGCGATGTTGCCGGTAGCATTGGCGTTCGAACAGGGCCGTGCGCGGATCACAATCGGGGCAGGAAATCAGCAGGCGAGCGGTTCGGTCGTCCTGATCGGCTTTGATCGTCGGCATGTCGATGCCATTAAAGGCGGCGAGAACGACGGCCGCACGCTCGCTCATGTCGATGTGGTACGTGGAATGATTGAGGCCGGCCGGTTCGATGGCAAGGCCGCAACGATCGAGGTCCCGCTCGCTTGGCAAGCCGACCGTATCGCCGCCCTGGTCGAAGCTGCAGACGGCCGGATACTCGGTGCTGCCGTCGCTGATTCCGGGCCGTTCTGAGCTGCCCCTGTTCTTATTGCGCGGTCGACCCACCATCGACCACGAGGGCGGACCCGGTCATAAACGCGGCATCGTCGGAGGCCAGGAAGACGATGCCGTTGGCGATATCTTCCGGCCGACCCAGCCTTCCGATCGGATGGCGGTCGAGCGCCGCACCGCGGGCCGCGTCGACATCGTTGGTGCCGATATTGCGCGCCCGGCTGACAAAGGTTTGTGCGCCCATATCGGTCTCGATCAGTCCCGGGTGGATCGAGTTGACGCGGATGCGATAGCCCTTGCGAGCGAATTCGAGCGCGGCCGATTTGGTAAACAACGTCACGCCGCCCTTGGTCATCGAATAGAGCGGGTCGAGTTGTGATCCGACAAGCCCGGCAACCGAAGCCAGATTGACAATCGCGCTGCCGTGCGGGCTCTGCTGCGCCCGCTCACGCAATGCCGGCAGCGCGTGTTTGGTGCCGAGGAAAACACCCGTCAGATTGACCGCGGCAAGCCGGTGCCATTCCTCGAGGCTCGCCTCCTCGATGCCCTTGCCGAGAAAGACCCCGGCATTGTTGACCAGAATGTCGAGGCCGCCGAATTTAGCGACAGCGGCCGCGATTGCCGCCGTCCAGTCCTCCTCCCGACTGACATCGAGGTGAGTGTAAATGCCGCCGATAGCCGCGGCAGTATCGCGCCCGCGCTCGTCGAGCACGTCACCGATCGCGACCTTCGCTCCAGCCTCGGACATCAATTTAGCCGTCGCGGCGCCGATCCCCCTTGCCGCCCCCGAAACAAAGGCAACCTTGCCATCGAGCCGGTTCATGCCGTTTCCTCCTGTGCCGTGCATATGATCGTTGATCGGCTATGATTTTGTGCGCCTGGTGCCGCTAATGGAAAGGGTCGACCCGATGAATATCGAACGCCTCGATCATCTCGTACTCACCGTCGCCGACATTGATCGCACTTGCGCGTTTTACAAGCGGGTGCTCGGGATGGAAGTCGTGCATTTTGGCGAAAGCCGCACCGCCCTTAAATTTGGTCAGCAAAAGATCAATCTGCACGCGGCCGACAGGATCCCTGGCTTGGTCGCCGAGAAGCCGACGCCAGGTTCAGGTGATCTCTGTTTTATAACAACGGTACCGCTTGCGGACGTCACAGCGCATCTCAATGAGTGCGGCGTGCCGATCATCGCCGGGCCTGGACCGCGGGCCGGGGCGATCGGCACGATCCAGTCTGTTTATATTCGTGATCCCGATCAGAACCTGGTCGAAATTTCGAATTATTAGATGGGGCGGCGCGCGGGAGTCGCACGCGAAACTCCTAGACGCTCTGACCCTTGTTCGCGCTGTGTCGTATAAGGGAAAAGCCCGCCGGGATGACCGGCGGGCCAATTTATTGAATTTATTTTAATATTATTATCTTAGAACTTGACACGAACCTTGCCGATCAAAGCTTGTTCCTGACCGTATATGTCGCCAGCAGCTGCCCTTCGCTGGCCCCACATATATTCAACGCCGGTGTCGATGAAGGCGACCGGGCTCCAGATCAGATTAACGTGAATTGTCTGGATTTGCCGGTTCACATTGACCCCTGCAACCGGCCCGATCAGCGTCGCGGGAACGTCGTACACCGCATAGCCGTAGGCGAGGGTCGAGCGCAGGTTGGGCAGCCAGAAGTGCTGGTATCCGACTGTCCCGCCAAACTCCTGGATCGTCTTGACCAGGACACTCGCGGCTGCGGCAGGCGAGGCTGGCGTCACGAGATAATTGGTTGCCAGCCCCGCGTTGGTCCCGTCGTTGATGTAGCGGCCGATGCCGTTACCGATTGAGAACTGCCACTGAAAGTCGTCTTTGCGATAGCCGAACCAATTTGGCTTCACGTCGCCGGAGAGGCCGCCGCCATAACCGACAAATTTCTGGTCCACATATTTCCCGTCGTTGATCGTCAGGGTCGGACGGACGACGGCGCGGGCATCAACATGGCCCCAGGGCTGCGACCAATAGGACGCGAACGTAACATCCGGCGACGAGGCTTTGGTAATGTTGCTCGACAGGGTACAGGCGGTGGTGCCGGTAATTGCGACGCCATTGGCAACACATGGCAGGCTGCCGACGGTAGCGAGGCTGTTGGGCGCGAGCGAGCCGCCGACGATGGTTTGAGAATTCGAATCCGAGGTGACTTTTCCGGCCGGAGTGATCACGTCGGTTTCGGGAGTTTCGGCCGATACCGATAACGCGCTGCCATATGGTCCAGCATAGGTGTAGCGAACCTGAGGGATGCGCACGACCCCAGCTTCGCCGGCGGGACCGCCAAAATCGAGGGTTTCGGGGTTGGCGTCGGGATCGGAAAAGTTCGAATTTGCTTGACCGGCCAGGAACCCGCCCAAGGTTCCATAGGCATAACGCAGTCGTGGGACCAGGCTGTCCGATACAGATGTCTGGCCGCCTGCTCCGCTGCCGCTAAAGCCGTTGGTTCCGGCAAAGTCGAATTCGATAAAGGTCCGCGCTTCGCCGTAAGCAGTGGGCGTGCGGGTCTCAACGTTGAGACGCGACTCACGCGGGCTTTCGAGGAAGACACCATTTCCGCGCGAGCTGTTGTTTTGCACCGGCACGAGATTGCCGGGGCTGGGATAGCCGGGAACCGTCTTACCGCCGGTGAAGAGCGGCATCCCGTTCAGATTGCCGGTGTTTCCGACCGTCGTGCTCTGCGTGCCGTTCGGGGGACCGTTCTGCAGGTAGTAATCGATCGTCTCGTCTGCAAAGCCGCCGACGCGGATCGACGTGTCGGTGCCCGGGATCAGAAACGACCGGGGAAAGCTGCCGCCGACCATCCCAGCTCCCGGTACCGCTGCTGTGCCGTAGGCTGCTGCTCCCGTCGTGCCCGGCGCGGCGAAAGTCGACGGCGGCCCTCCCTGCGCCTGGGCCTGGGCCAGCTGATCGATGCGTTGCTGCAGAAGCTGCTGATTGGCGCGCAAATCCGCTAATTCATCAGCACGCGCCGCGGAGAAATCGGTCAGCAACGCAAACCCCGCGGCTAATCCACCGATCGCCGCCAGGTTGCCGAGAGTCCGCTTTCTGGTCATCGCTCCCCCGAGAAATCTGTGGTTGCAGTCAGCCGAGCGACACACGCCGGCTGGTCTCTCGCGCGATGATATTGAAGCCCCGCCTCCGATCAAGCACGGTTTCGGCCTAACGTGTTGTTTTCATCTCAGAGTGTCTAAATTACCACATAGCGCTACTAAGATGCTGAGTAAACTAAGTTTTGGGTAATCATTTTTGAATTCAGAAGAGACCGGTTTCACCAGAAATCGTGCTTTTTTGGCCTAGCGGGATGCGCGAGAGCCCAGTCTAGATCGGGGCTAAAGGCCGGCCGTACACACGGCCGCAGTTCGGCCGAATGCTCCCTCGCCTTATCGTCGTAAAGATTGGTGGTCTCGCGCGGTGCCTGATGAGGGTCAGAGCAATACCGTCGGGTCCGTCAAAACGTCACCGCTTGGGCCGGCCGAACGTATGACGGAGCCGATTGCCGCAATTAGATCGGTGCCACCGGTTCAGGATGCCGCCGCGAACGGGTTGAGAGCCTTCAGCCGAGCCGACCAGTAGTGGCGCCTCAGCTCCCTTTTGACGACGGCAGCGTCGGTCACCCAGTTCAGCTGCAACGAACGGCGCGGCCCGAGATAGGGGTAATGGCCGTGGAATGAACGCTCGCTTCGCTTGAACGCCAACATGGTCCCGGCGAGCGGTACTACTTCGCGCGCATAATCATCGAGATCATCGGCCCGGCGCAACAGGCGCAGTCGCCCCTCCTTATGTTCCCAAACGGGGTTCATGTAGAGCAGCAACGTGATGATCTTGGTTTCCGAGTCGGTGTGAATGCTTCCGTCTTTTTCGTCACCCCGGCCGCGAACGGTTAATATGGTCGGTCGCTTGCCGAGATCGATCGCAAATTTAGCGCCGATAGCAAAGTTCAGCTCCGGGCCTGTCAGTGCAGCGATAAGGTTTCCGAAACCCGCGCTATATTTCAGGCTCTCAGCCGGATAGCTGCCACCGCTGGTGATGGCAGGGAAATCGGCGACGGCTGCGGCGAGAGCGTCTTTCTTGACAAAATTTTCGACCACCACGAACTCGAAAGGTTCGCGAGTGAGCGGGGCTGCTTTCAGGCGGTCGAAGTCGAGAATAGGCAAATCACCCCTCCGAAATATCAGAACGTCAATTAACCGCCTGTCATGCGGCGGGCAAGCCTCGCTCGCACCGCGCTCGGCACGATGGGTCAATAAATTAACGCTTCGCCCGCACAGTCGCGTGGTTTACAGGTAGGCGATCGCCGCGAGGTTTTACCGAATAACCGGGGAAGGCATGGAACAGCGCTGGGGCTTGCCCCTCGTTGCTTGGCCATTGCGGCTGCGCCCGAATGTCTGGGATCTTGTGGCGTTGCCGCTGGTCCTCGGATTGCTGGCGCTGGTCGCTTGGGGCGGATGGGCGGTCAGCGCGCGTTATCAGGTGGGCCAGCCGCTTGCGATCAGCCTCGATCCCTGGGCATTGCCGGCCTATGCGCTGCACACCGTGTTGCGCATGGCTTGGGCGCTCGTCGCCTCGCTGGTCTTTAGCCTCGGATATGCCGCACTCGCGGCAAAAAGCCGGCAAGCGGAAAAGATTCTGATCCCGCTGCTCGATGTTCTGCAATCGGTTCCGATTCTGGGCTTTCTGTCGATTACTGTGACTGGTTTTATCGCGCTATTTCCCGGCCGGCTGCTTGGCGTCGAATGCGCCGCGATATTCGCAATATTCACGTCGCAGGCCTGGAATATGACCTTCAGCGTCTACCAGTCCTTGCGCACCGTGCCCGGTGAACTGATCGAAGCCGCCCGCATGTATCATTTGTCGCCGTGGCGGCGCTTTTGGCGGCTCGAAGTGCCGCATGCGATACCATCCCTCGTCTGGAACATGATGATGTCAGTCTCGGGCGGCTGGTTCTTTGTCGTCGCCTCCGAGGCGATCACAGTCGCCGGCCATACAATCCTGCTGCCCGGGGTCGGCTCCTATATCGCGGTCGCGATCGAAAAGGAGAACCTGGGGGCGATCGGCTGGGCGGTTGCGGTGATGTTCATCGTCATTCTTCTCTACGACCAGCTGTTGTTTCGCCCGCTGATCGCCTGGTCGCGCCGGTTCCAGCCTGAGATCTCGCCCGACGAAGACACCGTGCGGCCGTGGTTCTTGATCATGCTGCAGCGCGCGCGCCTTTTTGAGCTGGTTCAGGCCGGATTGCTGCAAATCAATCGGGGCATGGACGGCGCCATTGCAAAATTCAGCCGGCCGCGGCATCTCCGATCGGAACGGCGGCCGCAGCGGGGTTTCGACCGGCTATTCGATGTGGTGGTCCTAACACTCTCTGCCGCTGCTGCCATTTGGATCATTCTCTACATTCGCGCCCATGTCGCGGCGTCCGAGATCGGCTGGGTCTTCGTACTTGGCATGATCACGGCGGTGCGTGTTCTCGTCTTGATCGCAATCGCGTCGCTGATCTGGGTCCCGATCGGGGTCGCGATCGGCTTGCGGCCGCGGCTCGCCGACCGAGTACAGCCGATCGTGCAATTCTTGGCGGCGTTCCCGGCCAATTTATTCTTTCCGCCTGTGGTATTGATCATTGTCTACTTTCATCTCAACCCGGAAATCTGGCTTAGCCCGCTGATGATCCTTGGGACTCAGTGGTACATATTATTCAACGTCATCGGTGGCGCTGCGGCGCTTCCGGCCGAATTGCAGCGGGCCGCCCAGAATCTTGGGGTGCAGCGGTGGTTGTGGTGGCGGAGGGTCATGCTGCCGGCAATATTTCCGGCTTATGTAACGGGGGCCGTAACTGCCGCCGGCGGGTCATGGAACGCCAGCATCGTCGCCGAAGTGGCGCAATGGGGGAACACGGTGCTGACCGCGACTGGGATCGGCGCTTACATCGCCCATACGACCGCCGAAGGCGACAGTGCGCGGATCGCACTCGGGATCAGCGTGCTGTGCATCTACGTTTTAGCATTCAACCGCCTGTTGTGGCGGCGGCTGTATGATCTTGCCGCCGAACGGCTGCGGCTCGACTGAAATTGTCTTCGGAGGAGGCCTGGCGATGATGACCGCTCCGCTGCTGCGCGCCAACGCCGTCTGCAAAACCTACCAGATGCCGGATCATTTGAGTCGGCTCGTGCTTGACCATGTCGACTTTACCCTGCGTGACGGCGAAATCGTTGCGATCCTCGGCAAGTCGGGGTCGGGCAAGTCAACGTTTCTGCGCATCCTCGCTGGTCTGATTCCGGCAAGCGACGGGATTGTCGAATATCGTGGCAAGCGGGTGGCCGAACCGGCGCACGGCATCGCCATGGTGTTCCAAAGCTACGCGCTATTCCCGTGGCTGACGGTGCTCGGCAATGTCGAGTTGGGTCTCGAAGCACAAGGAGTGTCAGCCGCCGATCGCCGCCGGCGGGCGGTCGATGCGATCGATCTGATCGGCCTCGATGGGTTTGAAAACGCCTATCCGAAAGAGCTATCAGGTGGCATGCGGCAGCGAGTTGGATTCGCCCGCGCTCTCGTGGTCAATCCCGATATCCTGCTGCTCGACGAGCCGTTTTCGTCGCTTGATGTGCTGACTGCGGAGACGCTCCGCTCCGACCTCCTCGACCTATGGGATGACCGGCGGATTCCGACCAAAGGAATCGTGTTGGTCTCACACAACATCGAAGAGGCGGTCGAAATCGCCGACCGCATTCTGATCTTTGGCAGCGATCCCGGCCGCATCCGCGCCGATATCCCGATTACCCAGCCGCGCCCGCGTCCTTGGGACAGCGCCGGGTTTCGCAACATCGTCGACCAGGTCTACACGTTGTTGACCGAGACCAAGGGTGACGGGCGGCGAGGCGCCAAGCCCGAGCCGATCAGCATCGGATACCGCTTGCCGGACGCAGCGGTGCAGCAGCTTTCCGGATTGATCGATACCCTGAGCGACGCACCCTATCGCGGTCGCGCCGATCTGCCGCACGTCGCCGACCAAGAAAACTTGGGGATGGACGAGCTCTTCCCGCTGATCGAGGCCTTGCAGCTATTAGGCTTTGCCCAGATCAGCGATGGCGATATCGAACTGACGGCGCTCGGGCGCGCTTACGCCGACGCGGACATGCTGGAGCGAAAGCAGCTTTTCGCGGATGCCCTGACAAAGCACGTGCCGCTCGCGGCGCATATTCGGCGCGTTCTCGACGAACGGCCGGGCCATCGCGCGCCGTCCGCCCGATTTTTGCGCGAACTCGAGGATCACCTCTCCGAAGACGAAGCCGAGCGCGTGCTCGATACCGTCATTAATTGGGGCCGCCATGCCGAAATCTTCGCCTACGATTACGATAGTGAGGTGCTCAACCTCGAAAACTTCTGACGCGCGCTGTGTCAGCTTCGCCAGCTTCAACTACCGCCGTAATAACGAAGGTACGCCATTTCGTGCTGCGCTAGCTGAGGCGGGATTGGTCGTGCATAGAAGGTGTCGCGCTGAACTGAATTCCGGTCGCCGCCATAGCTTGACCAACTGCTCAGCGATTCGATCTTAATATAGGTTTGCTGCCCTGGGGAAAGGGCAAGCTCAGTTGACTGATTGGTATCGCGTCCAAAGCTGTCCACCGTTACCAGGTATCGTCCCGGCGGGACATCCCGGTAAAACGAGCCCCCCGCGGCTGCCGCGTATCCGGTGACGGCGCCGTTGATGCGTACCGCCGCCATGTTGAGACTTTCCGATGCGATATAGTCCCGGTAAATCCAGATCCGGGCATGGCCCGGAGCAATCGGCGGGACCGACGCCGGACCGGCCGGTGCAGGCTCGGATTGCGCGTTTGCGGTTATGATCAGCAGGAATGCGGCCACGAGCGGCACGAACCATCGCGCGAAGCTGGCCCGATTAGCGATCATCAAATCACCTCTGCACTTTGTTGTTTATTGCGCAAACCTCGACCCTCCGACTGCTGCCGATGCTGGCCTATTCCCCGTCGGAGGAATTAATCTGGAGCCATTCGTCACTTCTGCGTGCTCTCGCAATGCGTGTCTCACTGCTCTTGGTCCTCGCACTAGCCCTGAGTGGGTGTATCCAGCCTTCACTCAGCAAGATCGACTACCGCACCTACCAAATCGATTCGGGTGGCGTCCCCGGCGGTTCCGATGCACCCAATCGCCGATTAGCGGAACAGGTTTGCCCGAATGGCTATCGCGTGCTGGACGAGAGCGTCCACCGCAATACCCCCGATCGCGCCAGGGACGAGCCCGGCGTCTTCACCACCTGGACGGTTCGCTGCCTTTGAGCGTCCTGGTCAACGCGGCCGCAACGTCGGGAACGCGATGACATCGCGGATCGACGGGCTATCGGTCAGCAGCATGACCAACCGGTCGATCCCGATGCCAAGCCCGCCACAAGGCGGCAATCCATATTCAAGAGCGGTCACATAATCTTCGTCGAGCAACTGCGCTTCTTCATCGCCGGCAGCTCGCGCCCGCATCTGCGCCTCGAACCGCACCCGCTGGTCTTGCGGATCTGTCAACTCCGAAAAGGCGTTGGCGACCTCCCAGCCATAGATGTAGGTCTCGAACCGCTCGGCCAAACGCGGATCATTGCGGTCGGCTTTGGCCAAGGGTGAGATATCGCGCGGGAAGCCGATGACGTGGGTTGGGGCGATCAGCCTGTCTTCGACGCGGGCGCCAAATACCGCCTCGAGCGCCTGACCCCAATTCTCATTGCCGGTTAATGCAACCCCAAGCGCGCTGGCGACGTGGCGGGCCTGTTCGGCGGTGTCGAGTGTCAAGAAATCGACGCCGGTCGCCTCCTCGACCAGTTCGGCCATGCTGCGCCGCGGCCACGGCGGCGAGAAATCGATTTCCGTCCCCGCATAGCCGATCCGCAATGTTCCGAGGACCGTCTCGGCGGCAACGGTTATCAACTCTTCCGCCAGCGCCATCATGGCGTGATAGTCGACATAGGCCTCATACAGTTCGAGCGATGTGAATTCGGGGTTATGGCGCGGCGACAGCCCCTCGTTGCGAAAGCAACGGTTGATCTCGAACACTTTGTCAGCCAGCCCGCCGACAACCAGCCGCTTCAAGTGCAGCTCCGGCGCAATCCGCAGATAAAGGTCGATGTCGAGAGCGTTGTGATGGGTCACAAAGGGCTTGGCAGAGGCTCCTCCAGGGATGCTGTGCAGCATCGGGGTTTCGACTTCGAGATAGCCCCGTGTCACCAGATGGTTTCGCAACTCTGCGACGATCCGGCTGCGACGGCGCAAGGTGTCACGGCTCTCCGGGTTCATGATCAGGTCGAGATAACGCTGGCGATAGCGCAACTCGACATCAGCGAGACCGTGATACTTCTCAGGCAGAGGTCGCAGGGTCTTGGCCAAAACCGAAACAGCCGTGGCGTTGACAGTCAACTCGCCGCGCGGGGTCCGGCGCACGAGCCCCTCGACGCCGATCAGATCACCGATGTCCAGCAGTCGCACTGCCGCCAGGTTCTGCGGATCGAGATGGTCGCGATGGCAGAAGATCTGGATTTTGCCAGAGGGATCGTGCAGGTCGATAAACATGCCGCTGTTGCGGATCGCACGAATCCGTCCGGCGACGCGCACCTGTTCTCCGGTCTCCACACCTGCTGCCAGTCCGGCATAGCGCCGGTCGATTTCAGATGCCTCGTCGGTGCGCGTAAATGCGTAGGGGTAGGGGTCGATGCCGAGCTCTCTGAGCCCCTCGAGCTTGGCGAGACGGGCAGCGCGCAGCGGATCTTCGGCATCGGTCATGGGGCCCTCCGCGGGTTATCCGGCGGCGGCCCGAGACACCGGGCGCGGCGACAGATCGACGATCGCGTCGTGATAGCGGCGCAAACTACCGTGATGGCCAACGCTGACGATCGTCGGCTGCCAAGAGGCGTCGCGCAACAGCCGGTAAAGCGACATTTCAGCGGCCTCATCGAGTGCTGAGGTGGCTTCGTCGAGAAACACGATTTCCGGCCGCATCAGCAATACCCGGGCGAATGCTAGACGTTGCTGCTCGCCGATCGAAAGCCGCTGTGCCCAGTTCCCCTCTTCATCAAGCTGGTTGACAAGGTGCGGGAGCCCGACTGCGCGCAGCGCATCGACGAGGCCGTCGCGCGGCAACTCGACAGCGGCACCCGGATAAGCAATCGCATCGGCCAAGGTGCCAAGCGGTAGGTAAGGCCGCTGCGGCAGGAACAGGGTACGGCCATCGGTAACCCGGATACGACCGCGCCCGAACGGCCACAGACCGGCCACCGCACGCAATAATGTGCTCTTCCCAGCCCCCGACGGCCCGGTAACCAGCAACGCATCACCGGCGCTCGCCTTCAGCGCAACATTCTGATGCAGCGAACGTCCGTCCGGCAGATCGAGATGAAGGGCGTCGATCTCGACCCCTTCGCCGCCACGCTCGATCGCGATCGGCTGCGGAGCGCGTTGCTCCGCAGCGATTTCCTCCATCCTCCCGCGAAAACCGGACAGCCGCTGCACTACAGCTTGGTATTGGGCGATTTCGGTATACGACGTAACGATGAACGACAACAAATCCTGCACCTGCCCAAAAGCCGAGGCGATCTGCATCAAGCCGCCCAGTTGAATGACCTTATCGAAATAGCGGGGGGCTGCGACTACAAACGGAAAGATGATTGCGAGCTGGCCGTATCCGGTCGTGAACCAAGTCAGTTTCTTACGCCGTTTGATAATCCCCCACCAATTACCAACGATCCGTGCGAAGCGGGTCCGGAATGTGTCTAGTTCGCGCCCTTCGCCACCGTAGAAGGCGACGTTCTCGGCATTTTCCCGTAGCCGGACCAGGCTAAAGCGGAAATCCGCTTCATAACGCTGTTGATCGAAAGTGAGGCGCACCAAAGGATTACCGATCCACCGGGTCAGCAGCGTGCCGCCAACCGCATAGATCAAGGCGGCAAACACCATGTAGCCGGGAATGCTGAACGTCTTACCGCCGCCAAGCGGGATTGTCAGCGCGCCCGACAGCACCCACAGGATTGCGAGAAACGAGAGCAGGGTAACAAACGCGTTCAGCAGCCCGATCGACAGTCCGATCGTCATCGTCGCGAAGCTGTCGATGTCATCCGAGATGCGTTGATCGGGGTTGTCCGTTACCACCTGGTTCAACTGCAAGCGGTAATAATTCTGATTATCGAGCCAATTATGCAAATAGCGGTCAGTCAGCCAGCGGCGCCAACGGATATGCAAAATCTGCCGCAAATACAGTGCATATACGGCGTCGACGATCATCGCAAAAGCAATGATCCCGAATATTGCGAACTGGCGCCAGAATTCAGTCCAATTATATTGTTGAAGCGCGTTATAGAAATCATTGTTCCAGCGATTTAGGCGAACATTGAGCCACACCGAAAAGAGATTTAGAGCAACAACCGCCGCCAAGAGGCCAATAGCCGACCATTTTTCTTCGGACTTCCAGTAGGGCCAGGTGAGCTCCCAAGCCTCACGCAGAAACCCGCGCTCGCTCGCCGACGCCATCAATACACTCCACCCATCACACCCAACCCTTAGCCGCAACTCAACCGCTCAATCCGCGTAAAATGGGCCAGCTGTGATTTCCCAGTCTCTTCCCATCTCCGCCACCCAACGCCTTGATGCTGGCTTGCTAGCGCGAGGCGTTTGCCGCGCTCTCGGTCAGCTTGGTTACTCAAGTCTGCTCGAATTCCCACTCGCTAACGGACGGCGAACCGATGTTCTGGCTCTGGGCAAGCGCGGCGATTTGCTCGTCGTTGAAATCAAGACTTCGCTTGCCGATTTTCGAGCTGACCAAAAATGGCCTACCTATCGTGAATTTGCCGATTGCTTGTACTTTGCCGTCGCAAGTGGGTTTCCGATCGCGCTGATCCCCGAGGATTGTGGCGTCATGGTGGCGGATGCGTTCGGTGCCGCGGTTCTGCGCGAAGCTCGGCCCAGTCCGATTGCCGCAGGACGGCGCCGTGCCCTGACCCTGCGGTTCGCCCGAGTCGCCGCAGCTCGGCTGCGCCGCGCGCTTGATCCCGAGACGGCGCGCTTTGACACTATGTGAGTTACACCGACCTTTGATCAAGCCGAGCGTGCGAAGCGTGCGATAGTGGCGCTGGTGCTGTAGCCCGGCATCACCTCGGCGAGCACAACCTCACCTCCGGCGGCTTTGACGAGGTCGCCACCGACAACGTCCTCAACCCGGTAGTCGGCCCCTTTGACGAGCAACTGCGGGCGCATTGTCCGGATCAGCTCGATCGGTGTGTCTTCATCAAAGATCACGATCAGATCGACCGCAGCCAACGACGCGAGAACCGCCGCACGGGCCGCCTGCGTCTGCACGGGCCGAGTCGGACCCTTTAACCGCGCTGCCGACGCATCGCTATTGAGCCCGACCACAAGTCGGTCGCAGGCCGTCTTGGCTTGGCGGAGCAAGGAGACATGACCAGGGTGAAGCAAGTCAAAACAACCATTGGTAAACCCGACCCGGAGGCCCTGCCGCCGCCAGCGTTCGACCTGATCGAGCGCCTGCGGGCGCGGTATCACCTTGTCGGTGCTAAAGAGGTCGTGTCCCTCTATCCACGCAGACAGCTCGCTCGGGTAGACGACTGCGGTTCCAACCTTACCGACGACGATGCCGGCGGCAATATTTGCCAACCGCGCGCCGTCGGTCATGCTAATTCCCGCACCCAGCGCCGCCCCAAGCATGGCAACGACCGTATCGCCGGCCCCCGAGACATCATAGACTTCGCGCACCGCCGCACGCTGCGAATGGATCGAGCCGTCCTGCTCGACGAGTACCATTCCCTCTTGCCCGAGCGAAGCGAGAACGCCGCGAAAACCACAACGGTCGATCAACGCGCGCGCCGCCGCGACAACCTCACTCTCGTCCGCAACGGGCATGCCGGTGGCGTGCGCCAACTCGCGACGGTTTGGCTTCAACAGATCGGCACCGCGATAGCGGATAGGATCGCCGCCCTTGGGGTCGACAATGACGAACGCGCCAGCCTCACGCGAGGCGCGGATGATTTCGAGCGCCACGCCTTCGGTTAGAACACCTTTGGCGTAATCGGAGACGATGACCACGGATTGGTCGGTCACCAACTCGCGCGCCAGCCGCAGCATATCCTCGCGAATGTATGGGTCTAACGGGATCGCGGTTTCGCGATCGGCACGAAGCAGCTGTTGGTTTGCCGCCACGTAACGTGTCTTGACGGTCGTTGTCCGGTCCGGCTGCGCCAGCACGTGTACCTCGGCGCCCTCCTGGGTTTCGAGCAGCCGGCTAATCTCGCGACCAGCCTCGTCATTGCCGACCACCGAAATAAAGGATGCCTTTGCCCCCAATGCCGCCAGGTTGCGCAAAACATTGCCGGCGCCGCCAAGGGTCTTCAACTCGCGCTCGATGTTCAGGACCGGGATCGGCGCCTCGGGCGACACCCGCTCAACCTGGCCGTAGACGTAATGGTCGAGCATTACGTCGCCGATGCACAGCACACGAGCGGATTGCAGGCGTTCAATCAATGGGATCAGGTCTGCGTTATCAGCCATCGGCTCATCAGAATGCGGGGGTGGGCGCTGCCCTCTTTGTGGAGCGGACGCCGCTGGAATGCAAGGTTTACGTGTAGAAGCCGAATGTTAGCGATGGCGCCGGAGCAGCACATAGAGGGCACCGGCGCCGCCATGTTTCGGCTGCGCTGCGGACATGGCCAGAATGCGGCGTCGAGTCCGGGCCTCGGCCAGCCATCGCGGCACCGCATTTTTCAGGACGCCCGGCCCCTCTGGGCCGAGCCCCCGTCCGGTGATGACCAACAGGCAGCGTCGGCCGCTTTGATAGGAGGCCTCGACAAATTCGATCAGCTCGCGATGCGCTTCGGCTTGCGTGAGCCCATGAAGGTCGAGCCGGGCTTCAATCGGATGCTGCCCGCGCTTCAGCCGCTCGGCGTTGGCGCGGTCGATACCGGCGAACCGCTCGATCGAGTCCGGATTGGCTTCGGTCGCGACCGAGCTGCCCTCCATCGTACGCGGTGGTTCGCTGGCGCTGATCGAGACGTTTGGCGGGCTTGGAGCCGCCCGCCCGCGCAGCGGTGTGACGCCGCGCATCGCCTCGGCCCAAATCGCGCGGTCGCTAGAATACTGCGCGGGATTGCCCGCCACCTTCGCCATGCTCGTCCTGTCGGTTTTCGACGACGAGAATATGGAGACGGCGCGGTCCATGTGCACCCAGCACGATCTGCTGCTCAATGTCACCCGTGCGCGAAGGCCCGGTGATAAAGTTGACAGCGCGCGGCAGCAAGCCGCGATCGGGATCGACTGCTGTTCTAGCTCGCAGGCGATCCCAGCCGTCTTCATAGCTCGCCACTACCTGGTCGGCGAATACGACAGCGATGTGGGTGTCGGGTAGGAAGTTAAGCGTTGTCGGCGTGCCCGAACCCGAAATCAGCATCAGCGTGCCGGTCTCGGCGATTGCGGCGAGGCATGGGGTCAAGCTGACCGCATCCGTAGCATCGGCGCGGCCGCGGCGGATGCGGAGCAATCGCCGAGTTTCCCAGGGAATAGCATTGAGGCTGGGATCGGGCGCCATGACCAGATCAGCCGGCAGGTTCTCGCCAGCGAGATAGCGCGCCAGGGCCTCGGGAACTTCGGCTCGCAAGGCTACTCGCACCACCGTCGCCTGCACCGCCTCGGCCATCTCGACGAATAGGTCGATCCGAGCCGCGTGATCGAGCTCGGTCGCCCGCGCCGGGATAAGGTTGCGGCGATGCGCCGCGACCTGGGCGCGCAACTCCGCCTGCCGTTCCGCGTCGAGCGGTCCGCGCTTCAGCGATCGCCGGATTTCGGCAAGGATTGATGCACGCGCATTCACCGATGACTCCCGTTTTTGGCACGCTCGGCCCACAAGCTGTGAAAGCTGCGGCCTTCAGGGGCCGGTAAGTCGCGAACCCCGGTCCAACCGGCGGCCAGCGGCAGACTGCGAAAATGCCCGCGCCGGCCGCCAGCCCAGCCGAGTGCTCGGCAGGCGATTTCCGTCATCCTATGATAGAGCGCTGGATGCCGCGCGACCCAGCTCCACAGCGACAACCCAGTCCGCCATACCGGCGGCGTCAGCCGCTTTGAAAACTCGTTCTCGCGCCAATGGCGTAGCATCTTTGGCAACGGAATTTTGACTGGGCATACGCTCTCGCATCGTCCGCACAAGGTTGAGGCGTTGGGTAACGCTGCGGCCTCATCGATGCCGATCAAGCTCGGGGTCAATACCGCGCCCATCGGACCGGGATAGACCCAGCCATAGGCATGACCGCCGACCGCGGCGTAGACTGGGCAATGATTCATGCAGGCGCCGCAGCGGATGCAACGCAGCATGTCGTTAAACTCGCCGCCGAGCATATGGCTGCGACCATTGTCGAGCAGCACGACGTGATACGCCTCCGGCCCGTCGAGATCACCGGAGCGGCGCGGGCCGGTCGACACCGTCGTATAGGACGAAAACTCCTGCCCGGTGGCCGAGCGCGCCAGCAGCCGCAGGAGGGTTGCCGCGTCCTCGAATGTCGGCACCAGCTTTTCAAGGCTGGCCATGACGATGTGTACGCGTGGAAGGGTCTGCGTCAGGTCGCCATTGCCCTCGTTAGTAACGATGATGCTGGAGCCGGTTTCGGCAATAAGAAAATTGGCCCCGGTGATCCCGACATCGGCGGCGAGGAATTTTGGGCGCAGCAGCGCGCGGGCTTCGTCGCAAAGCTCCCGCGCCTCGCCCAGCGGGCGGTTCGGATCAAGCGCATGGTGCGCGCCGCGAAAGGTATCGGCGACTTGGCCCTTAACCAGGTGCATCGCCGGGGCGATCAGGTGGCTCGGCGGCTCGTGGCGCAGCTGGATGATGTATTCGCCGAGATCGGTCTCGACCGGGGTAATGCCGCTTTTCTCGAGAAAATCGTTGAGCCCGATTTCCTCGGCGATCATCGATTTGCCCTTGGTCACCGTTTTGGCGCCGACCCCACGGCAGATGTTGAGCACCGCCTCGCGCGCCTCCTCGGGCGTGCGCGCCCAATGCACTTCGCCGCCTGACGCGACGACGTTCTGTTCGTAAAGTTCGAGATAGAAGTCGAGATGCGCGAGGGTGTGTTCCTTGATGTCTCGCCCGACGTCGCGCAGCGCCTCAAACTCGGGAAGGCGCGCCACGACCTCGCGACGACGCAGCGGAAAGCCGCTCCGCGTCATGATTTGGAGGGCTTGCTGTAGGTTCGGGTTTGCGAGGCCGGCGCGGGCGTTCGCCGTAAATTCCCGGCTGGTTGCTTTCATCGGCGCTAGCGCGGTGCGCCGATTGGCGGCGTGCCGGCGGTCATTCCCGCGAGCACTTCGGCGATGTGCCGTGCCTCCACCGACCGACCCTGGCGGGATAGCTTGCCGGCAATGTTCAACAGGCACCCAAGATCGCCGGCCAACACCGCCTCGGCGCCGGTCGCGGCAATGTCGTCCGCCTTGTCGCTGACCATCTTGTCGGAGATGTCGGGGTATTTGACGCAAAACGTCCCACCGAAACCACAGCACACCTCGGAACCCGGCAACTCACGCAATTCCAGACCGTTGACCGAGGTAAGCAGACGCCGGGGCTGATCCCGAACCCCCAACTCGCGCAATCCCGAGCAGGCGTCGTGATAGGTCGCGATCCGCGGCCAATCCGCCGCGACCCGGCGCATACCGCGGACATCGACAAGAAACGACACGAGTTCCCAGGTGCGGGCGGCAAGTTCCTCGGCGCGAGGCAAAGCCGTCGGATCGTCGGCAAACATCTCGGGATAATGCTGGCGGATCATGCCGGCGCAAGAGCCCGAAGGAGCTACGACGTAGTCATAGCCGGCAAATGCGTCGATCACCTGCAGTGCAATCGCCTTGGCATCGGTGCGATCCCCGGAATTATAGGCGGGCTGACCGCAGCAAGTCTGGGCCCGCGGCACCTCGACGACGCAGCCGGTCTCTTCGAGCAGCTTGATCGCAGCAAAGCCGACCGTCGGCCGAAACAAGTCAATCAAACACGTTACGAACAGCGCAACGCGCACCTGTTTTTCAGCCATCCAACCTCTCGAACTAATCGCTTCTAATCATCGCGCAAACCAGAAGGGCGGCCGCGCAGCCGGGAAAACCGGTTCCGGATATCTTGGTCTCCTCTGCAAATCCAGACGGCTTTTGGCGCAGATGGTACCGGAAAATGGTGAAAGCGCGTAGGCTCGGCTGCGCGGCAGCAATGTGGAGGAAGCGATGCGCGGCGTAGTTTTCATGGGCGAGCGCGAAATCGAACTGATGGACTTTCCCGATCCGACGCCGGGACCGGGCGAGGTCGTCGTCGAAATGAAGGCATCGGGCATGTGCGGCAGCGATCTGCACCAGTACCGTCGGTCGAAATCGGGTGGTGGTTCGATCGGCGGATTGCCGGTCAATCCCGATCCGGTCATCGGCGGGCACGAGCCGTGCGGCATCGTCGCCGCGGTTGGCCCCGGCGTCACGGACAAGCAGGCGAAGGTCGGGCAGCGCGTCATGGTGCATCACTACAAGGGTTGTACCGTCTGCAACCACTGCCGCTCGGGCTGGTCGCAGCTGTGCCAGGAAGAGCCGGTTCTGGTCTACGGCAACAACGCCCATGGCGGCCACGCGCGCTATTTGAAGGTCCCGGCATTCACGCTGGTTCCGTTGCGTGACGAATTGTCGTTCGCGGCGGGGGCGGCAATTGCCTGCGGCACCGGCACCGCTTATGGCGCGTTGCGCCGTCTCAATCTCTCTGGCAACGACACGATCGCCTTGTTCGGCCAAGGGCCGGTCGGGTTGTCGGCGACCCAACTCGCCGCCGCGATGGGTGCGCGCGTCATCGCCCTCGATGTCAGTCCGGAACGGTTGGAGCGGGCTAAGGAATTTGGCGCCTGGGAGACGGTCAACCCGCGCTCGAACGACCCGGTGGGCGCGATCAAGGATCTGACGCATGGCGGCGCCGACTTCACGCTCGACACCTCGAGCCAGCCTGAGGGGCGCATCGCCGCAGTGCGCAGCGCCAAGGTATGGGGCACGGTGTGCTTTGTCGGCGAGCGCAACAACGTAACGATCGATGTCAGCCCCGACATGCTGCGCAAACAGCTGACGATTGTCGCGTCCTGGACGTTCTCGTGGCAGGGCCAAGCCGATTGCGCGAAATTCTGCGTCGAGCGCAAGGTCGATGTCGACCGCCTCTTCACGCACCAATGGAAGCTCGACCAGGCGGAGGAGGCTTACCGCTTGTTCGACACCCAGACCACCGGCAAAGGCGTCTTCCTGATGTGATATTGCGGAGTGCGCGGCGCTTTTTGGTCAGCATCGGCAGGCGGCCGAAATCGAGGAAGACAAGGCCAAAGCGCCGCCAGAGAAAAAACAAGGTCAAGGAGGGGATCCGCTGCCGGGCGAAAAGCCGGGGTCCACACCTCCACCGCTCAGGCAGTGGATCGATGGATCCCGGCTTGCGCCGGGAAAGCAGTGTGCTAGCGTTCTATTGAGCGTAGGCAGGCCGCGCCGCGCGGTGAATGACTAACTGGCGGCGAAGGTAATGTCGATCCGGCCGAGCGATCCGAAATCGGCGCTGATCTTGGCGCCGTGCCGAGTGAACACCAGCCCGGTCCACGAGCCGGTCGTGACAAACGTACCGGCTCTGACTCCCCCGCGCGTCCGCATCAAATTGGCGAAGTCCACAAGTGCCGCCACCGGGTCGCGCGCCGCGCCAGCGCTGCTATCGGCGAACGGCTGGTTATCTTGAGTGATGCAGATCTCGGTGCGGCTGAGATCGAGCTTCCTCCAATCCGCTACGGCCGTACCCCAGACAAGCCCGCCATTTGCGTAGTTGTCGGCGAGCATTTCTGGCCGGACGAGTGCGGGGATCTCGACGAAACGCGAGTCGACGACCTCGATCGCCGGGTGCAAAGTCGCCTCGGAGGTGACATCGGTGCTGTCGTATGGTTTTGACCGTGGCGGCAAATCACGGCCGAGGCGAAATGCGATTTCTCCTTCGATCCCAATCAGGCGCAGTTCGCCGGCATAGTAAGAGGCCGGGCTGGGCCTGATCATCCGGGCAAAAATCGGGGCGCAAAACGCGGGCGCGATCTCCGAGGCGGTACCGACCTTCCACCCACCAACGACTTCGCCGAGCCGGCGAATTACGGCATCCTGGATCTGGTAGGCGTCGGCATCGGATTGCGGCCGGCAATCCGCCGGCAGTTCGGTAATCGGTTGGCCGCTCCGGGCTGAGCACAACAGCTTAGCGGCTTCTTCGGCACGGTCGGCAAGCATTCTATATCCTTTGAACTTTATCCGGCGAGATAGTCGAGGGCGGCGGTGACGCCACCCGGACGATGCGGAATGCCGGCGCGGTGCATTCCCATTTCGACGCCGCTCAACGTGCCAGCCAGCATCAAATCGTTGAACCAGCCGAGATGGCCGATGCGGAAAACCTTGCCCTTGACCCGGCCGAGGCCGGTGCCAAGCGACATGTCGAACCCATCGAGGATGATTTCGCGCAACCGGTCGGCGTCGTGGCCCTCAGGCACCACAATCGCGGTCAGCGAGTTCGAATGCTCGCGCGGATCGGCGCACAGCGTTTCCAGGCCCCAGGCCGCGACCGCGCGGCGGGTCGCCTCGCCGTGGCGCGCGTGGCGACGAAACACTGCGTCGAGCCCCTCTTCGTCGAGCAGCATATGCAAGGCCTCGCGCAGGCCGAACAGCAGGTTGGTGGCCGGCGTATAGGGGAAGGCGCCGGTCTGCGCCGTCTCACCCATCGCCCGCCAGTCCCAATAGGAGCGTGCTAGAGTGGCCTTTTCCGAGGCCGCCAGCGCTTTTTTCGAGACGGCGTTGAAGCCGAGGCCCGGCGGCAGCATCAGACCCTTTTGCGAGCCGCCGACCGTGACGTCGACCCCCCATTCGTCGTGCCGGTAATCGACTGAAGCCAATGACGAGATCGTGTCGACCATAAACAAAGCCGGATGCCGGGCCTGGTCGATTGCGGCGCGGATCTCGGGGATGCGGCTGGTGACGCCGGTCGAGGTTTCGTTGTGGACGACGCACACCGCTTTGATCTGATGGGCGCGGTCGGCAGCGAGCTTCTCTTCGACCTGAGCCGGATCGACGCCGTGGCGCCAATCGCCCGGAACAAAGTCGATTTCGAGCCCGAGGCGGGTCGCCATCGCGCGCCACAGGCTCGCAAAATGGCCAGTCTCGAACATCAGCGCCCGGTCACCCGGCGACAAGCTGTTCGACAACGCCGCCTCCCACGCGCCGGTGCCTGACGACGGGTAGATGACCACGGTCTCTTGCGTCTGAAACACGCGTTTCATGCCAGCGACGACTTCCTTCGCCAGCTCGAAAAATTCCGGCCCGCGATGGTCGATCGTCGGTGCCGCAATCGCTTGTAGAATGCGGTCCGGCACATTGGTCGGCCCCGGGATCTGCAGAAAATGGCGGCCACTCGGCCGCGCTGGAGCATTGCTCTTCATCGCCGATGGCTTCCTCGCGAGACGCTATTCGGCGGCGTCGCGGCGCGGTGCCGTGGCGGCAGTGCGGGCAGCGGCGTGCTGGTCGATTTCCTTTTGGATCGCGGCGGCGGCCTGGCCAGTGAAGTCGACGTGCCGGCTGGTCGCGAAATCATAGCTGCCGCGCAACAGCTCGCGGCTTTGCTGGTAACGCGGATGGACGAAGCGCGCCATTAGCTCGTAATGCTTTTTGGTCGCGTCCCAGTCAGCCCAGTTCTGCGCCAACTCGCACAGCACGCCAAAACCGCCGGAGCCCTCGATCAGCCGGTCGATATAGGCGATCGCGTCATCGGGGGTGCCAATGCAGCCGGTACCGGTTTCGATCAGCCAGTCGGTCGGGTCGGGAACATCGGGCGGGATGATCGGGAAGGTGGCGACGTCGCGGAAGTAGTTCGCGAAGGCTTGCACCCCAAATTGCACATTCTTACGGGCTTGCTCGCGGGTTTCCGCGATGTGGAACATGCCGACGATGCGCCAGTCCTTGCGGTTGGGGACATGGCCGTTGGCTCGCGCGGTCTCCTCGTAAATCCCCCAGTTCCGGGTATGCGCTTCCATCGCCATCGGGCTGGTGCCGCCGATTGACAGCATGCCAACCCCATATTTGCCGGACAGTAGTGACCCCGACGGCGAGCGCGCCGCCGCCACCGCCAATTCCATCGTCGGGCGGGTATATGGGCGTAATTGCAATTGTGCTTCGGTCAGGTTGAACCAGTCGGTCTTGTGGTTGACGGTTTCGCCGTTGAGCAGCCGGACGATGACATCGAACGATTCGTTCATCATTCGCCGCTGCTCACCCGGATCGACGCCGATCTTCAGCGCGTCATGAACCAAGGCGCCGGGGCCGACTCCGAACATCGCGCGCCCACGGGTCATGTGGTCGAGCTGGACCATGCGATCGGCGAGCATAAACGGATTGTGATAAGGCAACGACACAACCCCGGTGCCGAGCCGGATATGGCGCGTACGCTGTGCCGCGGCGGCGATAAACATCTCCGGGCAGGCGATCAGCTCGAACCCGCCCGAATGGTGTTCGCCGATCCACGCCTCGTGATAATTGAGCCGGTCGAGATGCTCGAGGAGTTCGAGATCGCGCTCCATCGACAAGGTCGGGTTTTCGTCGTGATTGTGGAACGGCGCCAAAAAGATGCCGCTGCGCAAATAGATGTCGCTCATGCCACTCCTCCGGCGGAAACCAGTTCGCGCCGGATCGTCGGTCATCGCCCAGCATCCCGCAAGCGATTTCCCGTTCACTTGCAATCCGCAGAAAAGCCACTCCTCCGTCATCTCTCGAAGGATTTGTGTAGCGAGCGAAGGCCGAATGCTTCCGTCCTGTACCAGGCCGGACCGCCGCTGCTATGATGGTAGTCGGTTTCGATTTGAAGTTTGCTGCGAGGAGAGATCATGTCGGAGCACACCGAGGCGATCCGGGGCGTTGATTGGCCATCGAACGGGCTCTCCGAGGTGCCATTCCGGCTTTATACCGATCCCGAGCAATACCGGCTTGAACAGGAGCGCATCTTTAAGGGGCCGGCCTGGAGCTATCTATGCCTTTCCGCCGAGATCCCGAACCCGGGGGATTGGGTCGCCACCACGGTCGGCGAGACCGCGGTCGTCGTAACCCGCGGGTCTGACGGCGGTATCAACGCCTTTGTCAATCGTTGCGCCCATCGCGGCAATTTGCTTTGTCTCGAGCGGCGCGGGAGCGGCAAGGAGATCACCTGCATTTATCACGGCTGGACCTATGACCTCGCCGGCAAACTGACCGGGGTCGCGTTCGAACGCGGGGTCAAGCGCCAGGGTGGGATGCCGGCGGAGTTCCGCAAAGACGACCACGATCTGCCGCGGCTGCGCGTTACCGAACTTGCGGGGCTGGTCTTTGGCACATTAAGCGACGAGGCGCCCGATCTCGAAACCTACCTCGGGCCACAGATCGTCGGTGGGATCAAACGCGTATTGAACCGGCCGGTGTATATCCTCGGCCGCAGCACTCAAATATTGCCGAACAACTGGAAACTCTATTTCGAAAATACCAAGGACACCTACCACGCCAGCATCCTGCATACGTTTCTAACGACCTTCCGAATCAACCGGCTGTCGATGCCGGGCGGCATCCATATCGATGACAGCGGCGGACATCATTTCAGCCAAGCAAAACTCGACTATGCCACCGAGGACGCCGATTACAATCGCGAGGGGCTGCGCTCCGACATGGAGATGCGACTGTCCGACCCTTCGGTCATCGAGTTGGTCGACGAATATGGCGATCAGGTATCCGTGCAGATCCTGACGATCTTCCCAGGCATGATCCTGCAGCAGATCAGGAACTCGATTGCGGTGCGCGCGATCCATCCCAAGGGCCTCGAAAAGACCGAACTCGAATGGGTTCATCTGGGCTTTGACGGTGACGACGAGACCATGACCGAGCGCCGCGTCCGCCAGGGCAATCTGGTGGGAGCGGCCGGCTATATCTCGATGGAAGATGGCTGCGTCGGCGGCTTTGTGCAGCGCGCGCTCCGCTACAATGACGACGACAGTGGGGTGGTGATGATGGGCGGTTACGACGCGCAGTCACAGCCCTTCCGCTCGAGCGAAGCAGCGATCCGCGGCTTTTGGAAGAAATATCGCGCGATGATGGGCGACTGAGTAAGCGTCGGCTTGGCGGAGCGCGGCGAATGGACGAAACCGCGGTGCGGCAAGGCATCCACGAACTGATCGCCGCTTATGCCGAATGCATCGACGAGGCCCGGCTCGAGGAATGGCCTGATTTCTTTGTCGAGGATTGCCGCTACCTGATCACTAGCCGGCAAAGTCACGAGGCCGGATATCGCCACGGCGTCGTCTATGCCGCGTCGAAAGGCATGCTGGTCGACCGCATCTTGGCTCTGCGCCGTGCCAATATCTTTGAGCCGCATCGCTATCGCCACATCGTCGGCCCGATCCGGGTCGGTAAGATCGCCGAAGGGGTCGCCGAGGTGCGCTCCAATTTTATCGCGGTGCGGATCATGCACGACGGCGAGATGAGCCTGTTCGCCGCCGGCCGCTATCTCGACCGGGTCGCTGTCGACGCCGAGCCCTATCGCTTTGTCGAACGCCTCGTCATTCTCGACAGCGAGAAAATCGATACTCTGCTTGTCATTCCGTTATGAGAAGTCAGGCTGTTCGCCGAAAAGCCATCAACCGAGCGAGTTTCAGAACACGCGGGTGGCGATCGCAGTGAAAGAGCCGGCTCAGCCCCGCTCGATCGGCAGCGCGGGATCCTTTGCCCATTCGCCCATCGATCCGTCATAGAGCGTCAGATCATCGAAGCCGAGTTGGTGCAGCAGGAATAGATCGACGGTGGCCGAGATACCGCCGCCGCAATAGACGATCACGTGCCGGTCCTTATCGACTCCCGCTGCCGCAAACTTTGTCGCGGCATCGTCAAGTGCGGTGAAGGTCTTGCTTTGCGGATCGACCAGGCTCGCCGCCGGCACATTGACACTCCCAGGGATGCGCCCGGGCCGGCCATAGCGGCTCGGCTCCAAACCCTGGTGAAACTGCGGGCCGAGCGCATTGACAATGACGAAATCTGGGTCGTGGGCGGCGGCGAGCACCTTTTGCTTGTCGACAAACCGGCCGGGCCTTGGCTTGGCGATAAAGACCGCCGGAGGACAAGTCTTGGCGGGGCCGCTTTCGACCGGGCGGGCCTCGGATTGCCATTTGTCAAAGCCGCCATCGAGCACGGCCGCGCCGTCGAAGCCCAACGCTTTCAGCATCCACCAAAGGCGCGTCGCCCACATCATCGTGCCGATGCTGTAGAGCACGACGTGTGCATCCGGGCCAACGCCATGACGGCCGAATGCTGCCTCGAGCTCCGCCACCGGCGGCATCATAAAGCGCAGCCGCGTCGTGTTGTCGGAGAACTCGCCTTGCAGATCGAGGAAGTCAGCGCCGGGAATGTGCGCCGTCTCGAAGCTGCTTCGGCCGGGCACCGCGAGATAGGGGTCATCGCTGCCTGGTGGCGTGGGCTCCAAATACGTGGTGCAGTCGAACACCCGCAAATTGCTGTCACCAAGCTGGCGCGCCAGCGCGTCGGTGCTGATCAAGGCATTCGGCTCGCGCATTACTGCCTCCTCCCTTTTGGAGCATCTATCGGCGGCTGGAGCGCAAAGTGCACTAATTGTTGGTGGACGACCGCTGGGTTGAGAGCTGCCCGGGTGTCTTTGCCGCAAAGCCTTGGATTACCCTGTACCCCATTCTCAGAATGGGGATATTTGACTCGTCCTTGACGGCACTAAAGGCGCTCCGCACGATATCCCATTTGGACCAAGCAAGACATGCTAAGAACAGAAACAAAATACCAAAAGGATTGAAATAGTGCCCGGCGTCGAGAGCATTTCCCCAGAAAGCACAAAACGCCAACAACAGCAGCACAACAGTGCAAATGCATCGGGTGATCATCGTATGCCTCCGAATGCTCGTACGCCCGTTTCGGGCAGGATTTTCTCCTAGCGTCACTCAGTAGGAAACGTACACATCGGTTAACAGCGCGCTTTCGGGCGGCGGCAGTGCCGTGCGCGCGGTTTCGACGGCGCGGTCGATCAGAGTGGCGACCTCGGCCTCGACTGCGTCCAGCGTTGACATATCGAGCAATGCCGCCTCGCCGACGCGGCGACGGAAATGCTTGAGGCAGTCACGATCCTCGCGCAAACGGCGAACCTCGTCCCGGGTGCGATAGAGCTGGGCATCGCCCGAATGATGGCCGTAAAAGCGACAGGTATCGACCTCGATCGCGCTCGGTCCGCCGCCCGACCGGGCGCGGGCAACCGCTTCTTCCGCCGCCTCGTGCACGGCGAAGAAATCGTCGCCATTAACTTTGACCGCGGGCAGCCCGAACCCCGCGGCGCGGCCGGCGATGTCATGGCTGCCGACCGCATAGCCGACCCCTGTACCTTCGCCGTATTGATTGTTTTCGAACACAAAAATCGCCGGCAGTTTCAGCACCACCGCCAAATTCATCGCCTCGAAAGTGGTGCCCTGGTTCGAGCCACCATCGCCCGTAAACGACACCGCAACACTGTCGCGCCCCAATGTCTTGGCGCTCAAAGCGGCGCCGACGACCAATGGTGGGCCGCCGCCGACAATGCCGTTGGCGCCAAGCATGCCGCGATCGAGATCAGCGATGTGCATCGAGCCGCCCTTGCCGCCGCATAACCCGCTCTCTTTGGCGAAAAGCTCCTGCATCATCAGCACCGGATCGCAGCCTTTGGCGATCGAATGGCCGTGACCGCGATGGGTGCTGGCGATGTAATCGTCATCGCGCAAATGCGAGCACACACCCACTGCCGACGCTTCCTCACCGGCGTAAAGATGGACAAAGCCCGGGATGCCGCCCTTCGAAAACTCCTCCTGCACGCGTTCTTCAAAGCGCCGGATCGTCGCCATCGCGCGATAGGCTTTAAGCAATTCCTCGCGGCTCAGCTGCACCTCGTCCTCCCCGTCTCTTATCCGCCGGCAGGATGATTCTGCCTGCTTCCTCGCGGCTTCACAATCGCTGCTTTGCGCGATCCTTTGACTTGAGAATTTGGCTGATCGTGATCGGGCGGAAGTCCCAGGCATCGACGCCGACATCAATCTGCCGCGGCTGCGGCTTTAGCCGGCCGTGACAGTGTCCATGCAGATTGATCGAGCCCTTGTCCATGCGACGCCAACTGCGGAACGGATAGTGGCATAAGACGAGCAAGACGCCGTCGAGCGTGATCTCGACATAGGGCTGGACGCTCGCCCATGCGGCTTGACTGGTCGTCTCCGGCGGGTCGTTGTTGCCGGTGACCAGATGCTTGACGCCGTGCAGCCGGGATAGCCATTCCGCGACGGCAATAGCCGGCTGGCGGATCGCGAAATCGCCGAGATGCCAGATCGTGTCCTCCGGACCGACGGTCTCGTTCCAGCGCGCGACGAGCGCCTCGTTCATGTCCGGCACCGAGGCGAAGGGCCGACGATAAAGCCCCAGCGCACCGCCATGCCCGAAATGCGTGTCGCTGGTAAAGAAGATCGCCATCGCGAAAAGAAACACGAAGCCGGGTTTATGGATTCAAGGCTTCACAGTTCGGCGGCGACGGCAGCGTGATAGCGGCGCAACGCGGCGAGGTGGTCGGGGAGAGTGTGCCCGGGGATGCGCTTATGGTGGCGCCGGTTAAAGGTCGTTGTCAGACAGATATGCGAGGCGCCGGCCGATTTCCAAAACCGCGTTTCGCGCGCCCAATCGGCTTCACTCCCAGTGCCCATCGATACCCAGGCTTCGATGCCGATCTGCGCCGGATCGCGGCCGGCGGCGGCAGTGAGCCGGCGCAAGCGGTCAAGCACCTCGCTCGCCTCATTCCCCGGCGGATAAGCGTTTGGCATCCACCCGTCGCCCCATTTGGCGATCCGCTCCAAGGTGCGATCGTGATGCCCGCCAAACCATACCGGCACCTTGCCCGAAGCGGGCCGTGGGTTGATGCCGGCATCCTCGATCGTATGCCAGCGGCCTTTGAAGGTGACATGAGGCTCGGCCCACAATTTCTGCATGACCTGCACCTGCTCCTCCGAGCGCCGGCCACGGTTGTGAAAATTCTCGTTGAGGCCGGTGAACTCGACCTCGTTCCAGCCGACCCCGATACCGAGCCGAAAACGGCCGCCCGACAGAACATCCAGGCAAGCCGCCTGCTTGGCGACGAGCACGGTCTGGCGCTGCGGCAGGATCAGGACCCCGGTCGAGAAGCCAAGCTTCTGCGTGCAACTCGCGAGATAGCCGAACAGCACAAATGGGTCGTAGTACAGCCCGGCGCCGGTCCGGCCACTTTCCGATGCGCTCTCTTCGCTGCTGCCGAGGACATGATCGGGCGCCTCAACAAAATGATACCCGATCGATTCCGCCGTCTGCGCGTATTCGCGCACGGTCGAGGGATCGCCGCCTATATCGCTCCACGGCAACAACGTCCCGAGTTCCATGCTGATTGCCTCCATTTGATCGATCCGCGCCGAGGGTATACCAGTCTCCGCTGCACCGGTATCGTCGAAGCAAGTCTCTCGCGAAAGTCGGCACGCTTGCGACGATGGCAGCCGATGATCAGATTTACACGGCGGGCGCGGGAGAGCGGCCGACAACCGCGATCATCGGGTCACTGACATCCTCGACCCATTCGGCGAGACGGTGGGTTTCGACATTGGTGAAGCCGGCATGGCGCAGGTATTGCTCGACCAGTCGCACGTGGCCGTCGTCGTCGAGCGCCCGCCAGACCGCTACCGCCTTGGTCCAAAAGCAGCGGTTCGAAAAACTTACGACGACAGGGCCTGTTGGGCGCAAGACGCGCGCGACCTCGCGCAACACTTCGACCGGGTGCTCCAGGTACTGGATCGAGACACACATCATCGCCGCATCGATGCTATCGTCCGCCAGCGGCAAGATCGGGTCGCGGTTGAAGTTCTGCATAAACCAACGGCTGAGTCGCGGGTTGGCGGCCAGCTCCTCGGCATTCATGCCATGGCCGATGATCTCCGCGTATTCGATTTCGGGTGGTAAGTGACTAACCCAGCTCGACATCAGATCGAGCAACACGCCACCCACCGGTAGGGTTTGGCGATAGAATTCCGTCAGCGCGGCGATAGCGCCGTCGTCGATATGGCAGACGAGCCGCGCCGGTTCGTAAAAGACTTCGTCCTCTTCGGTGTCGAGCTTGGCAAAGGCCCCGGGCGCCAGGCCGAGCGTATCTGAATCCATCGGTTCTCGCCTCTGCGTGCGGGGGTCGACGGGGTCGACAATGACACGCGCGAGCGGCCGAAGCGAGCCAGGCGGGGCTCACCCGCCCGGCCATCACCTTAAACAAAGAGAAGCAAGAAGCTGGGGCAGCTTGCTTCAGGCGTGCGGGCGCTCGCAGTTGACCATCCACGGTATCCCGAAGCGGTCGACAAGCATGCCAAAGCGGCGGGCCCAAAAGGTCTCCTCGATCGGCATCGTAACCGTGCCGCCTTCGGACAATTCCTTGAAGACGCGCTCCGCCTCTGCGGGGGTGTCGATGCCGAGTGTCACCGTGATCCCTTTTGGCGGTTCGTAGCGGCCGGGAGGCGCATCGCCGCCCATCAGCACCTCGTCCCCGACGGTCAGCCGGGCATGGACGATCTGACCCTGCTGTTCCGCAGGCACCTGCTCCTTCATCGGCGTGTCGGCATAAGTCATCATCGCGACGATTTTGCCCCCCAAGGCCTCTTCATAGAATTTGAACGCGGCCTCGCAGCGGCCATCAAAACTCAGATACGGGTTCAGCTGCATTGTTCGCTCCTTCTGCAAAGATATCGACTTGGGTCGCGTCACAATCGACGAGGATCATGAAACGTTCTTGGCCGCGAGCTGGGCTCGCATGCGATCTTCGGCGTCCCGCATCTCAGAGGTCGCCGCGGGACCAAAATCATCCATTTCGAATATTTGGCGGATTTCGACGACACCGTCGATGAAGGGCGCGCGCTTAGCCCAGTCGACGGCCTCTTGCTTTGATCCGACGTTGATCATCCAATAGCCGGCGATCAGTTCGTCCGCGTCGAACGGACCGTCGACGACGCTGCGCTTGCTGCCCGAATACGAGATGCGAGCTCCGTTTGCGCTGGATTGCAGGCCTTCGGCGGCGAGCATTACGCCGGCATTGGCCATCTCCTCGTTGAACTTGAACATCGCCTCAATCAAATCCTGGCTAGGCATTACGCCCGCTTCGCTGTCGCGATTGGCTCTCACCTGCAACATGAAACGCATTTTCCAACTCCGTCCTTTTTGCATCCGCCTTTAAGACGGCGTTGCCGACTTCCACAGCCCCATCATGCGGCCCTCGGGGTCGGTGAAGAGCGTGAACGAGCCCATGCCCGGCACCGCCTGTTCCTCGATATGGACCTTGCCGCCGGCAGCGACGATTTTCTCGCGGTAATCGGCTAGATCATCGACTGCGATGTAGAAAAGTGTATTGCCCGGCCAAGGTCCTTCGCGGTCAGGCTTGACGATGCCGCCGTTGATCCCGCCCTCGACACCGGTTTCGACAATACGGTAGTTCAACTCGGGGTGGTGCTGAACCTTCCTGCCAAAGATCTTTTCGTAGAAGGCCGACAATTTTTCGGGATCCTTCGACATCAGTTCCCAATGAACCACTGGGTCGCCCATTCGATTTCCTTTCCTGCCTCTCACTTTGGCGGCGTTATGGGCAGCGGCGGATCGCCGGGCTGGCCTCCCCCGCGTCACATTTTTAGCTATCCGCCGTTGACAAATACGTTGATACCAACCTATTTTCGAGCATGTCAAGCAGAGAAGAACCTTGTTACGAGATCACCCTCCTGGTTCGCGACAACTGCCTGTGTCTGCACCTTCAGCGCGCGGCACGTGCAGTGGCGCGGCGGTTTGACCAGGCGTTTCGCCCGCTCGATCTGACGAATGGCCAGTTTTCGCTGCTGATGTCGCTCAACCGGCCGCAGCCGCCTGCTATCGGCGATGTTGCGCGGCTGTTGGCGATGGATCGCACGACCATAACCGCCAATCTGAAGCCGCTCGAACGCCGCGGGCTGATCGAGGTCGGGGTTGACAAGGCTGACAAGCGCAGCCGCCGTCTGCGCTTGACCCTTGCTGGCCGAGAATTGCTGGCGGCCGCCGTCCCAATTTGGCGCGATACTCATGCCGCGACCGAGCGCCTTGTTGCCGAATCCGGCGCCGACCGGCTGCGCGCCGATCTAAGAGCGCTGACCTCACAGCCTTCGCAACCGTCTCCGCAGCGGCGTGTACTTGCAGCCGAACAGCTCTCGCCGTAGTTTCGCAGCACTTTTGCGCCATGCGAGGAGGAGATCGCTGTGATCCAGTTGAAAGGTATCGGCCACGTCAATCTGCGGGTTGCCGACGAGCAAGCCTCAAAGCGGTTCTACCGCGACATTCTCGGCTTTGTAATCGCCGAGGAAGACCCGGATCACGGTGGCGTCTTTATGACTCTCGGCGAGAATTTCCACACCCTCGATCTCGGCCAACATCCCGCTCCGAGCGAGGCGCAGCGCCCGCGCCGCGACCAGATCGGTGTTGCCCATATCGCTTTTCAGGTCGGCAGCTATCAGGCGTTACGCGACGCTTACACCCATCTGGTCAAGAGCGGCGTTGAAATCCTGCGCGCAACCAATCACGTCAACCAGCGCAGCTTTTATTTTGCCGATCCTGACGGCAACACCCTCGAAATCTATTACGAGATGCCGATGGCGCTCGAGCTGTTCGCCGGTGGTCGCTCGGATGATGATGAAGCGCTGCCGGTCAGCGGCAAGGACGACCCCTTGCCGGCGTGGCTGCTCGAAGACTGGCCCGGACCCGAGATGACCGCGCGGATCGAGCAACTCCGCCAGCACCACAGAGAACCCGCGCGCGCCTAAAGTTGGTTCGCCCGATGCCGCTCCCCGTATAGTCGACCTCCCTGGCGGCCGGGCTCGAGCCGGCTACTCAGCACGATCTCAGCGGATCAGGCACAGATGCTCGGGTCGGCCGGGCAAAAGCGTCTCGGCCGAGAAATTCGTAACTGGAACCTTGGATTTCAGGGTGGCCATCGCCCGCGGGCCCGGAGGCCGCAAATCCGTTTGACATAAGCGCGCCTGTGGGAAGAATGCGCCGCCGCGAAGCGCGGGCGCGGAACTTTGGATAGGGAGTGACGATGCGAAGACGGAGTTTGTTGGTCGGCGCCGCCGCGGCTGGGCTGGCCGCGGGTGCGATGCCTCTGGCCCGAGTATTCGCTCAGGAAAAGACGATCCGCATCGGATTGCTGCACGACCTCTCCGGGCCATTCGCCGGGGCGGGTTCAGTGCCGCTGTCGATCGGCGCAGGGCTCGCGATCGATTACGTCAACGGCCAAGGAGGCGTTCTCGGGAAATATAAAATCGTGCCGGTCAACGCCAACTCGCAAAGCAAGGTGGATGTCGCGATCAATGAGGTCGAGCGCCTGATCAATCAAGAAAAGGTCGATATCGTGCTCGGTGTTTATTCGAGCGCGCATGCCGTGCCGCTCGCCGCCAAAGTCGATGAAGCAAAGAAAATCCTGTGGATCAACAGTGCGATTGCGACTGCAGTCCTGAAAAACCGTCATCTGCGTTACGTCTTTCGTCCGACGACGCAATCGGACGCTTACGGCCAGGCGGCTATTTCGTTTCTAGGTGAGAACAGCAAGTCGAAGCTCGGGATCGACCCCGCTGACCTCAAAATCGCGCTAATTGACGAGGACGGTCCATACGGTACTGGTGTCCAGCAAGCCGACCAGCGCTTCTCCGACGAAAAGCACGTCGGCAAGATCGTGCTCAAGGAATCCTATTCAGCGAGCGCTCCCGACCTGTCCTCGCTGGTGACAAAATTAAAACGCGCCCATCCCGACGTGATCATCCATGCCGGCTATAACCCCGACATCACGCTGTTCCTGCGCCAGGCGCGTGAGGCCGGGCTGCATTTCAGGACTTTGATCGGCAACGGCGCCGGCTACAGTCAGCTCGACAAATTGCGCGCGACCTTTGGTCCGGATGTCGACGACTTCTTCAACATCGACCCGGCGCCGGCACAAATTCTCGATCCGAAAAAATTGGCCTCGGGGATCGGCGATCTGATTACGACCATGGTCGACGGCTACAAGGCCAAGACGCAGGCGACCGAAGTCCCGACCCATGTCTCGATGGGTTTCAACAACACCTGGATATTGCTGGCCAAAGTACTGCCGATCGCGGTCGGCAAATATGGCGGCGCCGATCCCGACGCGGTGCGCCAGGCGGCGCTTGAGGTCGATGTCCCCCTCGGCGGCACGTTGCAGGGCTACGGGGTCAAATTCGCGCCGCCCGAGGATGTTATGGCCGGGCAGAACCTTCGGGCATTGCCGGTCGTCATGCAAAACCGCGGCAAGGACATAACCGTCGTGTGGCCGAGCCAGATCAGCACGGCCGAGCCGGTCATGCCCTTGCCGGCGTCGTCCCCTTACGCGATGGGCTGAGGTGCTTGAAGTCGCTGGCCTGACCAAACGGTTTGGCGGGTTTGTCGCGGTCAACGGCGTCGATTTCGCGGTCGAAAAGGGTGAGATATTGGGGCTGATCGGCCCCAACGGCTCGGGTAAGACGACGACCTTCAATCTAGTCGCGGGATCATTGCCGCCTTCTGCCGGCTCGATCCGGTTCGAAGGGCGGGAGATCGCCGGGTCGCCGGCCCATCGGGTGTGCCGGCTCGGGCTTGCTCGGACCTTTCAGATCCCGCGCCCATTCCGCAAGCTCAGTCTGCGCGAAAATGTGGCATTGCCGGCCTACTACGCCCAAGGCGGCCATATCGCCCGCGCCGAAGCCGAGCGCCGCGCCGTCAGGGCGCTCGATCTCGTCGGATTGCCGGCCGAAGAAGGAGCGACGACCCAAGGGCTCGGCGCTGCTGCTCTCAAAAAGCTCGAACTCGCCCGCGCACTCGCGACCGAGCCACGCCTGCTGCTTGCCGATGAGAGCCTCGGCGGGCTCGATGCCGCGGAAATGGAGCGTGCTGCGGAAATGCTTCAAGAGATCCGCAACCAGCTCGGCATCACGATCATTTGGGTCGAGCACATCATGGGTGTGTTGATGCGTATCGTCGACCGGGTCATCGTGCTCGATCACGGCGAAAAGATTTTTGACGGACGGCCCGAATCCGCCGCCCGCGACGAGCGCGTTACCGAGGTCTATCTCGGCCGTGGTCATGGCCACGGCTGAGGTGATCTCTTCGCCGGCAGCCGCACCGCTCTTGGCGTTATCCGGGGTTTCGGCCGGCTATGGTTCGTTTCAGGCATTGTTCGCGGTGTCGTTGGCGGTCGACGCCGGTGAGGCGGTGGCGGTCATCGGCCCCAACGGGGCCGGCAAGACGACCTTGATGCGCGTGATCTCGGGCCTGCTGCCGGCGCAAGCCGGCAGGGTGGCTCTCAGCGAGCGCACGGTGACCGACCTGCCGGCGCACCGCATCGTCGCCGCCGGGATTGCTCATGTGCCGGAAAACCGGCGCCTGTTTGCGCGGCTGACGGTCGAGGAAAATTTGCGCATGGGGGCTTTTATCGGCTCGGCGCGGCCTCATTTCGCCGAGCGCCTTGGCTGGGTCTACGATCTGTTCCCGCGGCTCGCCGAACGACGTCATCAACTCGCTGGCACGATGTCGGGCGGCGAGCAGCAGATGTGCGCGATCGGCCGCGCTCTGATGTCAAAGCCGAAACTGCTGCTGATGGACGAGCCCTCGGCAGGCCTGGCGCCGCTCGCCGTCGAGCAGGTGTTCGACCTTGTCCGCCGCATCCGCGGTGAGGGGTTCACCGTCCTGATTGTCGAGCAGAATGTGCAACAGGTGCTCGACCTCGTCGATCGCGCTTATCTGATCGAAGCCGGGCATATTCGCTTGTCGGGCAGCGCCACCGAATTGCGTCGCAACGACACCATTCGCCGCGCCTATATGGGTCTATAGCCGCTCAATGGACGTTTTTCTGCTTGATGCGATTGTCGACGGCATTTTGCTGGGTGGCGTCTTGGCATTGTTGGCGCTCGGCCTCAACCTGATCTTTGGCGTCATCGATGTGGTGTGGATCGCTTATGCCGAACTCGTCATGTGCGGCATGTATGCGATCTACTGGCTGTTTTCCGTTTTCCATTGGCCGTTTGTGGTCGCCGGCGTGGTCGCGATCCTGGGTGTGGCGCTGCTCGGGTTGTTGGTTCATTTACTGATAATCGAGCCGGTACTGGGCTCGCCGCCGATCAACCAGCTGCTGGCGACCGGCGGGTTGCTGTTCTTTCTGCAGAGCCTCGCCACCCTGCTGTTCGGCACCGATTTCCGCAATCTCGGTGTGCGCCTGCCGTTGCTCGAATGGGGTGATTTCTCCGTCAGTTTTGCGCGGTTACTAGCCTTTGGCGCAGCCTTGATCGGTGCCGGCGCGCTCTATTTGTTTCTGCGCCGCAGCTATCTCGGAACGGCAATCCGCGCCATTGCCCAGGATCGCGAGATCATGGGGCTGATGGGAGTCAGCCAGCGGCGGATTTATTTTATAACCTCGGCGATCGGCGGCGGGCTCGCCGGTTTTGCGTCCTGCCTGCTGGTTTTGCAATACGACGTGCACCCGTTTATCGGCAATTCCTTTGGTCCGATCACCTTTATGATTTGTGTACTGGGTGGCCTCGGCAACATGATCGGCGGGTTTATCGCCGCCTTTATTATGAGCCAGATCATCTCGATCGGGGGCTATTATTTCTCGATCGAGTTTTCGTATGTATTGGCATTTTTGTTGTTCATTGTCATGATCTTTGTCCGCCCGCAGGGCCTGTTCGGCAGATGAGTGCAGGCCGCCTGGCGGGGGCCGTCGCTCTGGTCTTGATGGCGCTGCTGCCGCTCGTTGCATCCGAATACATGCTGCACATCGCGATCCAGATCCTGATCTGGGGATTTGTTTACACGGCCTGGTCGATGATGGGGCGGTTCGGTCTGACCTCGTTTGGTCATGGCGCGTTTCTCGGGGTCGGTGCCTATTTGCCGGCATTGCTGTGGAACTTCTATGGGCTGACCCCCTGGCTCGGCATCCCTGCGGGCATGCTGCTCGCCGTGTTGTTGGCATTGGTGATCGGCTATCCGTCTTTTCGACTGCGCGTCGTCGGTCATTACTTTGCGCTGGTGACATTAGCTTTGAGCCAGGTCGTGCTGTTGAGCCTGATGGCGGCGCGCGATGTGACCGGCGGCTCGCTCGGCATGACGCTTAAGACGGTTGGCCACTCCTGGTACGCTCTGCAATTCGCGCAAAAGAGCTATTTTTATATCATCGCGCTGGTGGTCTGGATCGGTGGTCTCGCCGTCTGGCAGTGGATAGACCACGGCATCTCGCGCGTCGCGCTCGAAGCGATCTCCGAGGACGAAACCGCCGCCGCCGCGGGCGGCATCGATGTGATGCGCGAAAAACTGCGGGTAACCGTGATCAGCGCTGCGCTGACGGCCCTCGGCGGCAGCCTGCTTACGCAATATATTCAATATGTAAACCCGGAGACGGTTTCGGGTGTCGCGGTGTCGTTGCAGATTGTGTTTGCCGCAATCGCCGGCGGCATGCATGTGCTGCTCGGGCCGACTGTCGGCGCATTGTTTACGATCGCGTTAAACGAGGGCTTGCGCGTCGCGTTCGGCATTCACTTTATCGGTGCCGCCAACACGATCTACGGCATTCTGTTGATCCTGTTTATCATCTTTATGCCGCGCGGCATCGTTGGGCTGGTCGAGGAAGTCGTGGTCCGCGCCCGGATTCGGCCGCGGGCCGCCGCCGATCTGCCGATGACCCGTCCCTGACGCGGTCAACGCCGTTAACCCTGTTGTCAATCGCAATTTTCGCCCCGCGGCATTAGATTTCGCTGCGAAAGAGATCGAGGAGGAAACGCATATGCTGCAGATGGCCGCGCGCATGGGCGTGCTCGGCACCGAGACTGCGTTTGAAGTCTTGGCCCGCGCTAACGCGCTTGCAGCCCAGGGGCGTTCGATTATAAACCTCGGCATCGGCCAGCCCGATTTTCCGACACCGACGCATATTGTCGAGGCCGGCCGCAAGGCGCTCGCCGATGGTCATCACGGCTACACGCCGGCGAACGGCGTCCCGCAGCTGCGCGAAGCGGTTGCGGCCGACCTCTATCGCCGTCATCGCGTCGAGGTGTCGCCGGCGCAAGTGCTGGTCGTGCCTGGCGGCAAGGTCACGATGTTTTTCGCGATCCTGATGTTTGGCGAGCCAGGGGCGGAGATCCTATACCCGAACCCGGGCTTTCCGATCTATGAGAGTGTAATCCGCTTTTCCGGTGCCGTACCGGTGCCGATCCCGCTCTACGAACGCGCCGGCTTTTCTTTCAGCGCCGCCGAGGTGCTCGACAAAATTACTCCGAGCACTCGGCTAATCATTATCAACAGCCCGGCCAATCCGACCGGCGGCGTCGTGCCGCGCGCCGAATTCGATCGGCTCGTCGCCGGGCTCGAGCGCCATCCGCAAGTCGCGATTTTGAGCGACGAGATCTATGGCGAAATCCTTTATGACGGCGCTAAGCATGTCAGCCTGCTCGGCTATCCCTCGATCCGCGACCGACTGATCCTGCTCGACGGCTGGAGCAAGACCTATGCGATGACCGGCTGGCGCATGGGGTACGGGGTTTGGCCGCCAGCGCTGTTCGCAGCGGCCGAGCGGCTCGCGATCAATTGCCATTCCTGCGTCAACGCCGCGGCGCAATTCGCTGGTATCGCCGCATTGACCGGCCCGCGCGAGCCGGTCGAGCGCATGGTCGCCGCCTTTGCCGCGCGCCGCCGATTCATCGTCGAGGCATTGAACGAGCTACCCGGTTTTCGCTGCGCCAACCCCGGCGGGGCCTTTTACACATTCCCGAATGTGACCGGAACCGGGCTCGACGCGCGCACCTTGCAAAACCGCATGCTCGAAGAAGCCGGGGTCGCGACCATCGCCGGGACCAGCTTTGGCGAATTCGGTGAGCGGTATCTGCGGTTTTCCTATGCCAATAGCCGTGAGGCGATTGCTGAGGCGATCGAGCGGATCCGCAAGCTTCTTGGAAACTTGTCCGGCTGAGCGTTGCGGCGCCGGTGATAATTGACTAGAAATTAGGCATAGGGTGCTAATCATCCAGCATGAGGCCGGCATCTGCACAAAATAGTGCAACTCCCGCATCGCCGAAGCCGCTTGGCACGGGTTATGCTCAGTTTTTAGCGGCCATGGGCTGTTGTCAGGGAGAAATTGACCCGCGATGAAAAAGATCGAGGCCATCATCAAGCCGTTCAAGCTCGACGAGGTGAAGGACGCCCTTCATGCGGTCGGGATCCAGGGTATTACGGTCACCGAGGCCAAGGGGTTTGGGCGCCAGAAAGGCCATACCGAGTTGTATCGCGGCGCCGAATACGTCGTCGACTTCCTGCCTAAGGTGAAGATCGAAGTGGTCATGGAGGACTCGCTGGTCGAGCGCGCTGTCGAGGCGATTCAGCAGGCAGCCCATACCGGCCGGATCGGCGACGGTAAGATTTTTGTCGCAAACGTCGACGAAGCGATCCGCATCCGGACCGGAGAACGCGGCCCGGATGCCATTTGAGCCGCTCGATCCGGTGCGACCTATAGTCGTCGCGCAGAGCCGGCAAAACGGCGGCTATATGTCCGCGGCTGCGGTGGTTCCGAGCTGATGTGAGGCATCGGTCAATCAGCGAGTGCGGACCATTCTGTATTTGTCGTTAACTCAAACCAATGGAACAGGAAGATGTCGGACACTGGCGATGTGATGGCGCTGATCAAGGAGCACGAAGTCAAATATGTCGACTTCCGGTTTACCGATCCGCGCGGCAAGTGGCAGCATCTGGCGCATCATCTGCGCACGATCAGCGAGAATTTCTTGAATGACGGGATCATGTTTGACGGCTCGTCGATCGCCGGGTGGAAGGCGATCAACGAGAGTGACATGATGCTGGTGCCGGATTGCAAGACCGCGGTGTTGGACCCGTTTGCGGCGCAGACCTCGTTGATCATCTTTTGCGATGTGCACGAGCCGCTGACCGGCCAGCCCTATGCCCGCGATCCGCGCTCGACCGCCAAGAAAGCCGAGCAATACCTGATCGCCTCAGGGATCGGCGACACCGCCTATTTTGGCCCCGAGGCGGAATTCTTTATCTTTGACGATGTCCGCTATGCGACCGGCATGAATGGTGCCATGTACGCGATCGAACTCGTCGGAGGGGCCCTATGTCTCGGGTAAAGAGTTCCCCGACGGCAATACCGGCCACCGCCCGCCGATCAAAGGCGGCTATTTCCCGGTGCCGCCGGTCGACAGCCAGGCCGATCTCAGAGCCGAGATGCTGAGCGTGATGGCCGATATGGGGCTCAAGGTCGAAAAGCACCATCATGAGGTGGCGCCCTCTCAGGCCGAACTCGGTTTCGAGTTTTCGACCCTGGTGTCGACCGCCGACAACATGCAAATTTACAAATACGTCGTCCACAATGTCGCCCAGCAATACGGCAAGACCGCGACCTTTATGCCCAAGCCGGTCATGGGCGACAACGGCTCGGGCATGCATGTCCACCAATCGTTGTGGAAAAACGAAAACACTTTGTTCGCCGGTAATCTTTACGCCGATTTGAGCGAGACCGCGCTTTACTATATCGGCGGGATCATCCGCCATGCGAAGGCGATCAACGCCTTTACCAACCCGACGACCAACAGCTACAAGCGGCTCATTCCCGGGTTCGAGGCGCCGGTGTTGCTGGCCTATTCGTCGCGCAACCGCTCGGCCTCATGCCGCATCCCGTTTGTGTCGAGCCCCAAGGCCAAGCGCGTCGAGGTGCGCTATCCCGACCCCGCCGCCAACCCCTATCTCGGCTTTGCCGCGATGCTGATGGCCGGGCTCGACGGCATCCAGAACAAGATTCACCCGGGCGACCCGATCGACAAAAACCTCTACGATCTGCCGCCCGAGGAGTTGAAGGACATCCCGGTGGTGTGCGGCTCGTTGCGCGAGGCGTTGGGCGAACTCAGCCGCGACCACGCGTTTTTGTTAAAGGGCGATGTCTTCACCCGCGACCAGATCGAGGCCTATATCGAACTGAAATGGGAGGAGGTCTACAATTTCGAGCACACCCCCCACCCCATCGAATACCAAATGTATTACAGCGTTTAGTCGTTAACCCGCTGACTAAGGACTTTGCGGTAGGTATTGCGTGATGTCATCAAGAAATCAGCGCCCCTAATCGAGAGGGGCGCTGATTCGCTGTGCCGCGGGCCAGGTTACTCGGCGGCGATGCCGGTCGGGGTTTGTGCTGCTGCCGCGAGCACGGCGGCGGCCTCCTTGGCGACACGGGTGCCCTCGAAGAAGCGAGGGTTTTGCGTGCCCCACAGCCGCACCGCGTTGGCAAAGGTAAAGTCGCGGAAATTGCCGGGCGTGATGTGGCCGTCTTCGACCAGCTCATAGGCTTCGGGCAACGGGTGGCGCATATCGATCACATCGAAATGCCCGATATCCGAGCTAAAGATCGCGTTCAGCTTTGACCCGAACGGGTTGCTGCGGCCGAACGCGGTCGCGTTCATCCGGTCATCGGCTTCGCAGCCGAAATAGTACGGCTTGGCGTAGAGATCGACCCAATCTTCCTTGCGGCTGATCTTGCAGGCCGAGAAATCATCGATGTTCTCGATGTTGCCGGTCAGATACGCCAGTTCGGGGTCGGGGAGCCCGCCGCGCTCGCGCAACACCGCCGCGATATCGTCATAGCCGTATCTCTCGACCAGGCTCATCAATTTGGCGCGGTCGAGCTTGTCCGGGTGCATCCGCTCCAACGCCTTGGCGCTGCGCCGCTCCCAATGCTCGATCAGATCGCCGAACAATTGGCTGGCCCAGCCGACACCACCCTCGAGAAAGGCAAACCGCAACTCCGGAAAGCGCCGAGTAACGCCACCCAAGAAGATCGCCTTGGCGGTCGCATGCCCGGCGGCGGCGAAATGGCCGATATGGTTGTAGGTGAAATTGGTTGGCGACAACCGCAGGCCCTGATTGCTCGACGCGCTGTGGAAGGTCGGGGCGATGCCCAATTCGACGCATTTCTTCCACACCGGGTCATAGTCGTACTCGCTGTCGAGGCCGAGCACGTCGTACCACACCGCAAACCGCGCGGTGTCGGGGTCGTTGGCGTTTATCGCCGGCACCTTGCGCGCCATGTTGCTGCCGAACATGCCGACCTTGGAGCCGAGCTGTTTGGTGACGAATTCGAGCTCAGCGATGGCTTCCTCGGGGGTGTGCATCGGGATGATCGCCGCCGGCGTCAACCGGTCGCCGAGACCGCTGAAATAATCGGCCGAGACGACGTTGTAGGCGCGGATTACGGCGCGGCGGGTGGCGTCGTCCTGGATGCGCGGCAGGCGCAGCCCGGCGGTCGGGTAGACGATGACAAAGTCGAGACCCAGCTCGTCGAGGCGGTCGTAAAGCAGCTTTGGCATCATCGCGGTGGCGCGGTCGAGCGTGTTCTCCGCCTGACGGGCCATAAACCCCTGTTGCGGAATGCGCCGGTGGCGGCGCTCGTCGACCGTCATCGTCAACGAGTCGCGGGTTACCCCCATCGCCTTGAGAAACCCGTCCGCGGCGAGATCGCCGCCGACCTTGCGCATCTTGTCGCTGAACACCGGATCGTACTCGACCCAATGACCGTCGCCATCGACGATCGGGTGGTCGATTTTCGAACGGACCTGTTCAGGGGTCATATGCGCGCTCATGGATTGGCTCCGGAATAGTTTGCTCATTCAGCGCACGCTATCGTGAGCCTGCCTGTCATGAGCGCCAACCATGATTTGCCCCGGAGGCCTGCACCTGACGCATGGAGCCCCCGACAAAACCGACCCCGTCCCTCCTGCCCGGCATTTCAAGGTTTCCCGTCAACCGGGAAAGAACCGCGAATTTTCTCTTCTAGTGCCCGGCGCCGCCTAAATAATGGAAGTAGTACAATGTCTTAAAGACGATTTCCCGTGGCACACAAATCGGGAATTCTTTTGATGTAGACGGGAATTCTTTTCACCAAACCGGGAATTGACGGGAATAGCCGCGGTTACGCCGCGCCTCGCGATAGCCTGCAGCCGGTCATTCTCTCTTTACCCTGGCACTTTCGACTGAGCTATCCGTTCCACCCCTTTTTGAAGATCAGTTATGTATCGCTTTGTTAACCGCACTCCCATCTGTCCCAGCCGGGTCCGCGGTCGTGCGGCAAGCGCATACCATGCGATCGTGGCATTTTTGCTTTTTATGTTTGGCCTCTTCGCCAGGTCCCGGGCCACGGGTGCCCGCGCATGCCGAACCGGGCAAAAGGAAGCGCATCATTAATGCTGAAGACTCACGGTCGGGAGAAAATCTGCCGTCGGCCGGTGGGGATTGAACCCTGGCAGATTATCGCGTGCCCAAACCGCAAACGCCCAAACGTCACCCGACCAAGCGAGGAGCGGCGTCGGCACACCATCCGGATGGTCACGGAGAAATTTCTCGTAGTCGCCCACCATATCGCGCGTCGGATCACCGGCTGACACGGGCTGCAACAGCACCGCAGTGGTAATGAGTCCGACCTGCTGCCACGAAGGAAGTGGTGAACCTGCCCGCACGGCAGCCGAAATGGCAGCGACGAACGGGATGTCGCCTGTCTGGTCAGCCTCGAGCGCTGGGCGCGCAATGGCCAAGATGGCCGTCCCGAGCCTGTAATGGAGTTACGCGTGACCCAGGCGTTTCGGCTTGAGGATGGCGAGTGGCGTCTCGTCCATCGCCACGCGCACGCGCTCGCACAGAAACGCGAGCCCGGGTAAGTCAGCAAACTCCCGCTATCAGTGGGCCTCGGCCTGCATCTGTTGCCGCCGCAACGCCCTCCCGGGTCGCTCACCGCTGGGTTTGCCTTCGACCCAAACCGGGATGCCATTGACGAAGACGTGCTCGATGCCGGCGGCGGGCGTCGTCGGTTTTTCGAAGGTTGCGCGGTCGAGGACCGCGGCGGGATCGAAGACCGTAATATCGGCATAAGCGCCCGCGACCACGGCTCCGCGGCTGCTAAGGCCGAACCGCGCCGCTGGCAGGCCGGTCATCTTGCGCACTGCCTCTTCCAGCCCGAACAGGCCGAGATCGCGGCAGTAATGTCCGAGGACGCGCGGAAACGTGCCCCACAGCCGTGGGTGCGGGTGGAAATCGTGCGGCAGCCCGTCAGACCCGATCATCGTATGGGGAAAGCTGAGCACCCGCTGCACGTCGGGCTCATCCATCGTCCAATAGATTGCGCCGGCGGGCTGCAGCCGGTTGACGGCGTCCTCTATGCTGAGCCCCCAATCGGCGGCGATTGCCGCGAGTTCGCGTCCGGCCTGTTCCGGCGCGCTTTTCGACCAGGTGACCATCACCTTCGAGGCGCGCCCGGCCTGACCCGCGCTCAGCACGGTCGATGACGCGATATAGGGGTAGGCGTCGAGGCCGACCTCCTGCCCTTCTATGGCCGCGGCGATAACGGGTAGCGTCGCTGCGGTGCGGCCAAAATTGGCCCGGCCGATCGTTTTGTGATGCGAGATCACGACCGGTATGCCCGCCGCGCGCCCGACCGCAAAGCTCTCATCGAGACTGTCGAGGACATGCTCGCCCTCGTTGCGCATATGGGTCGTGTAAAGCGCGCCGGCCGGATGCAACAGGGCTGCCAACGCCTCGATCTCGGCCGGTGGTGCATGCTCGGCCGGAGCATAGGCGAGCCCGCTCGACATCCCGATCGCGCCGGCGTCCAGCGCCTCCTGCAGTAATTCGCGCATTTGGCTGATCTCGGCGCTTGCGGCCGGCCGGTCGAGCGCCGCCATCGACCCGACGCGCAAGGTCGAATGACCAACCAGGCAAGCGGCGTTGACCGCGGCCGGGCTCCGGTCGAACGCCGCGAGATAGTCGGCAAATCGTCCATAGCGGTAATCGGCGGCGTCGCCGATCAGATCGAGCGGCGGGGGCGGTGCATGGTCGATCGCGAGCGGCGCCAGGCTGATCCCGCAATTGCCGGTCACGACTGTTGTGACGCCCTGGCTCGCTTTCGCCGCCATTTCCGGGGTTGCCAACAAGGCGCGGTCGTCATGGGTGTGAACGTCGATAAATCCGGGCGCGACGACCTTGCCCGATACATCGATCTCGCGTGCGCCCGTTACCTTGCCGACAGCGCCGACCTCGACAATTCGCTCGCCTGATATCGCGACATCGGCGCGAAACCGCGCCCGCCCACTGCCGTCGATAACCTCGCCACCACGCAAAATGCAATCGGTCATCATCAAGTCTTTGCTGATTAGAAGTGTATCCCAGCAATTTACATCGATTTCGGCGCTTCGCGGGACCGTCTTACCCACCGTTGCCGATCGGGATGCTCGCCATTTGGGCGAGGGCGAGCCGCGGGGGTTGGATCAGTGTGTAAAAGGTATCGATCTGACAGCGCCAGCACAGCCCCGCCCACCAATTATTGGCGTCGATTGCGACATAGGCTGTTTGACCGGCGGCAACCCCGAAATGAGCGAATTGGTTTGGTGCGACTCCGCGGCTGTCGACGGTGATCTCATAGTTCCCCGGCGGAACATCGTAATAGAAGGCGCGGCCCAGCGCCGCGACGCCGACAATCCGACCGTTGATCCGGAAATAGGGCTCTTCCCTGGTGATTTCCGGTTGATAGGTGCGGAAGACCCAGATCCGCGCCTCGCCGGGTGGCGGGTAGCTCGTCAGCAGCCGGTTCTTGGCGGCGAGTTGTTCCGGGCTATCCGCCGCACAACCGGCGAGCACGGCAGTGGTGAATATCATCACGCCAAAAGACCATAGCCATCGGGCGGCAACAGCTATCGACATTAACCATCTCCGAATTGAAAAAGCGCCTCATTGAGCCCGAAATCGCTGCCAGGCGCGAACTCGGCATATATTCAGCGCGTACCCTCGAGCGGATGCTTCCGCAAAAAGTTGAAGTCGCAGCCGCGATCGGCTTGCAGAATCTCGTTGCGGTAGAGGCGGGCATAGCCGCGCTCGGGAATGGGAGGCGATGCCACCGGCCGGCGCGCGAGTTCGTCGGGTGGGACGAGCAGGTCGATGCGGCGCTCCTTGACCGAGAGTCGGATGCGATCGCCGTTGCGCACCTGGGCGAGCGGACCTCCCGCTGCCGCATCCGGCGTCACGTGTAGGACGATCGAGCCATAGGCGGTGCCGCTCATACGGGCATCCGAGATCCTCACCATGTCCTTGACTCCGGCGCGCGCGAGTTTTGCCGGGATCGGCAAATAGCCCGCCTCCGGCATCCCCGAAGCAGAGAGCGGCCCGGCATTCTGCAACACCATGAAATCGTCGGGGGTGACGTCAAGCCCGGGATCATCGATGCGCGCTGACAAATCCTCGAGCGAGGTGAAGACAACCGCCCTCGCTTCCTTCTCGAACAATTTCGGGTCCGCCGCCGAGCGCTTGAAAATGGCCCCCTGTGGCGCCAACGATCCGAACAGGGCGACCAGCCCACCGACTGGCTGCAGGGGATCGGCCAGCGGTTTGACTACAGCGCGGTCGACCGGACCGGCGGGTGTGTCAAGCCGCTGCGCCAAAGTCTCGCCCGATACGGTCAGGCAATCGAGGTGCAATAGCGGCTGCAGCTCGCGCAATACCGCTCCGATGCCGCCGGCGGCGAAGAGATCCTCCATATAATGCGGGCCGGTCGGCTTCAGATCGACCAGGACCGGGGTGGTGTCGCTGATCTCGTTCAGCCGCCGCAGGGCGATATCGATGCCAGCACGGCCCGCAATCGCGGTCAAGTGCAAGACCGCGTTGGTTGAGCCACCGATCGCCATCAGTACGCGCAACGCGTTCTCGACCGCATCAGGGGTGACGATGTGGTCGGGTGTCAACCCGCTGCGGGCGAGCTGCATCGCGGCCCGCCCGGTTGCCTCGCCGGCGCGCAGCCGGTCGGCGTGGACCGCCGGGATCGCCGCGGTGCCGGGCAGGATCATGCCGAGGGCTTCGGCAATCGACGCCATTGTGCTCGCCGTCCCCATGACAGCACAGGTGCCCGCCGTCGTCGCGAGGTTGCCTTCGATCTCCTGGATTTCCGCAGGCTCGATCTCGCCGGCACGATAGCGCGCCCAGAAGCGCCGGCAATCGGTGCAGGCGCCGAGCCGCTCGCCATGCCAGCGCGAGGTCATCATCGGCCCGGCGACAAGCTGAATTGCCGGCCGGTTGGCGGAAAGCGCCCCCATCAGCTGCGCCGGCACCGTCTTGTCGCACCCGCCGACCAGAACCACCGCATCCATCGGCTGGGCGCGGATCATCTCCTCGGTGTCGATCGCCATCAGATTGCGGAACATCAGGCTCGTCGGATTGAGAAAAACCTCGCCGAGCGAAATCGTTGGAAACGTCAGCGGCAATCCGCCCGCAGCCAAGACGCCACGCTTAACCGCCTCGATCAGCTCGGGGAAATGGCGATGGCAATTATTGTAACCGGAATAGGTATCGGCAATGCCGATTACCGGCCGCGCCAGCAGATCGGTCGAATAGCCCATCGAGCGGGCAAACGAACGTCGCAGATAAAGCGCGAAATCCGGGTCGCCGTAATTGGTAAGGCCTTTCTGAAGGCCAACCGGGTCCGTCATATTGTCCTCTCGTAACGCTTCGATCGACTAAAGCTATGGGCAGTGCCGTTTCTCAAGGCGCTGTCCCCAATTACCACCGGGTAAATCCCGCGACAGGACGCCGTATCGCATCAACCCAGTCTGAGACCTGATTTTAACCGCGGTTTACCCAGGAGACCGCACCTCAGAACCCGAGATCGCTCAACGAGGCGTGATCATCGGGACGGCGGCCCCAGGGCCAATGGTATTTCCGTTCGCTCTCCTTGATCGGAAGATCGTTGATGCTGGCGATGCGCAGCCGCATCAAACCGTACTTGTCGAATTCCCAGTTCTCGTTGCCGTAGCTGCGGAACCAATTGCCGCTGTCGTCGTGCCACTCATAGGCAAAGCGCACAGCGATACGGTCTTCGTGAAAGGCCCAGATTTCCTTGATCAGGCGATAGTCGAGCTCACGCCGCCATTTGCGCGTCAGAAATTCCTCAATAGCTTCCCGGCCATTCAGAAATTCCGCGCGGTTGCGCCAGCGGCTATCGCTGGTGTAGGCGAGCGAGACGCGCTTTGCATCGCGGGTGTTCCACGCATCTTCCGCCATGCGGACTTTCTGGATCGCCGTTTCGAGAGTGAAGGGTGGAACGGGCGGTCGGCTCTCGGCCATTGGGGTCTCCTGCTGAAGGACTTCCCCAGATCAAAGTTCGAGCTGGGGGGGCCAGCTCAACGCAGTTGGCAACAGGGAATGGCCATGACGTTCTTGGCATTCGGTGGATCGAGCCCGCGACATCATTTGACCTCAACCAGTTCGATGGCTTCGCGGCTCGGGCCTTCGATCATCAGGGCGCGGGTGTCACCGAGCGGGTAGATCGGTTCGAGAAATCTGACGCCTTCCCCTTCGAGCTTGTCGGCCCAGGCGTCGAGATCGGTGACCGACAATGCGATGTGGTCCTGCAGCTGCCCACGCGAGCTGACGAGCGGCGCGCCGCCCTGGTTCGCGTACCACATCATCGAGACATCGCCGAACTCGACCCCGGCGCGCGGCGAGCGGAACATGCCTTCGCGGTTCAAAGCCGGCCAGGTTCGATCGGGACCGCGCGCCGGCTTGCCGTCAGGTCCGGTCACCGGGGCCGGTGTATAGCCGGGCCGCATCGGCGCGTTCAGATGCTTTTGATACCACTCGAACGCCGCGATCGGGTCCTCTTGGTAGAGGTGGACGTGGTTGAAGCGCTCGACCGGGTGGTTGCCGGCGTATTCGACAAGCGCGTTGTCCGGGCCGTGCATATAGGAAAACCCGCCGCCGCCCGCCGGCTTGACGCCTTTAGCCTTGGCCTCTGCGATCTGCGCCCGGGTCAGGCCGAGCACGCCACCGACGCTCGGCCAGGTGTCACTTGAGATGAATACCGAGCCGCCTTCGTCGGTCGTGTAGAGCGGCAACAACTCGACTTCGGGCCGGCTTTTGTAGGTTTCGAGGCACTCTCGAGCGTCGGTGACATGCCAGCCGAAATGCCAGATTGCGCTCTGTGGCTCGGTCGGCGCCGGTGTATCGACCTTAGTAAACAACACCAGGACATCGTTTGGCGATCGGAGTGCTGGAAACCCGCCCCAGCTGCCTTTCGCGGTGCTCGGGAATTGGCGCGTATAGAACTCGATCGCTCGTTCCGGATCGACCGAATTTAGGTGCAGGTGATGAAAATTGGGGGGCGTCAACATGTCGGTCTCCTCCCGGCCGCCGGCTATTACTGCACTATGCGCCAACCGCGGGGAAGAGCGCTACTCTCCGGCTTTGGCAGACTATGCCGCTCTCGGTGAAGTCAGTCTGCGCCGCTGGTTACGCGCAGCGCCGATGTAATCCGAAGCGCATCGGCGAGACCGCCCGGGTCGTGGGTACGGATATAATCAACACCCTGCTCGGCGGCAAAAAGCTCGGCTGCCAAGGTCGCGGCGCCAACCTCGGCGGCGGAAGCGCGCCCGGTGATCGATCGCAAGAAGGATTTCCGCGATACCGAAACCAGCACCGGCCGTCCGAAGGCGCGCTTCAGCTCGGCGAGCCGGGCCAGCACATGAAGCGAGGCTTCGGGCCGGCTGCTCAAGAAGAAGCCCATGCCGGGATCGATGATGATGCGCTCGCGGGCGATGCCGGCTCGCTCGAGCGCCGCAATCCGCTCGGTAAAAAACACGACCATGCGATCCCATACCTCGGCAGGGAGCAATTCCAGCCGCTGTGCCCGGCCGCGGCCCTGCACGGCGTGCATGACGACGAGCTTGCATAGCGCAGTAGCCAATTCGGGGTACAGCGACGGGTCGGGAAAGCCCTGGATGTCGTTCAGGTAATCAACTCGTCGCGCGACTGCAAAGCGCTGCACATCCGGCAGAAAGCTGTCGACCGACACCGGCGTGCCGTCGCACTGGAGCGCGGCTATTACCGGGTCGAGGCGCCGGATTTCCTCGTCCGCGCTCACCGGCTTGGCGTCGACATTGCTGGCGGCAGCCCCCAGGTCGATCACATGTGCACCGGCCTCCACCAGGGCCCGCGCATGGGCCCGCGCCGCCTTTGGATCGAGAAAGCGGCCGCCATCGGAAAACGAATCCTCGGTAACATTGACGATGCCGAACAGCATCGGGAAGCTTGCGGCTGCCGAGTTCGACACGCGTCAGCTTGGCCGAGTTCGTTCGAGGATGGCGCCGACACCATCGGTTTCCGGAAACACATCGAGCTTTTCGACCCACACCCGCACCCGCCCGACCTTGTCGTCGACAAGGCACGCGTTGCAGATCCGCTCGGCAAAGGCCTCGCAAAGATCGATGTGGCCAGCCGCCGCGATTTGGCGGACAGCGGCGACGATCTTCGCGTAATTGATGATGCGGCGGCGGTCTTCGCCCGGGACCGAAGCCGCGGGGGTGGCTGTCAGATCGACCGAGACGCGCACCCGCTGTTTTTGCTCCCGCTCGTGGCGCGTGATGCCGATGCTGGCCATCAGCACCAGCCCACGGACGGTCACCACGTACAAAGGCGCCGGATCAGAGGGCTCGCTCATGCCCCAACATGCCCGGCTAGCATAATCGCCGCAATGGGCCAACGGCCGCCGGTCGAACGGCGAGCAATCGAACCCTACTAAGCCAAGCCGGCGCTTAACCCTTAAGCAGTGATGGGTCGCGGAGGCTGGTGTCTTGGCCGCGCACCGGGTCGGCGACGGCGTCTTCGAGACTGCGCGCCCCCTTCCATTCGGTCGGCGGCCTGACATAGCCGTCGCTGCCGATCTGGTCGATGCCCCAATAGATCTCGAGCCGATGGTTGTCGGGGTCGCGGAATTCGACCGCGAGCTGGCAGCCAGCGCGGCGGCGACCTTCGAAATCGATCGGGACACCGTGTTGGCGTAAATGGTCGCGCGCTCGCACAACATCGTCGAGGCTGCCGACCTCAAAGGCGATGTGGTTGAGCTCGACGTTATCGGCCGGCGCTTTGGTTGATCCAACGAGGGCGATGCCGTGATGGTCGGTGTTGCAGCGCAAGAACACCATGCCGCCCGGCACCATCTCCTCGGGATAGACATCGGAAATCTCGAAGCCCAGCACCTCGGTATAGAACCGCGTTGAGCGCTCGACATCCTGTACGTTGAGCACGACGTGCCCGATCTTCCCGATGCTGAACGGCAGCCCGCGCGGCCGCTGCATCTGCCTGACCCGGTCGGGATCGTAATTTCCCATCCCTCTTTCTCCTTGGTTGTGCATCCAGGCGAAAAAGCCTTCTAGCGGAAAAACCTTGCTGGGTTGGGTCATTCTCCAATAAAGCCTGGGCCCAGACAATCAGACGACAATCAGCTGCCAATCAGCTGCCAATCAGCTACCGGAGGAAGCCCGATGCCGAACCTGCCCGATCCCGCCGATCTCGAAGCCTTGCGGGCGTTCGACACGCCGACAATCTGCAATGCGCTAGAAATCGTCGCTCCGGCGCGCCGCGCCACCGGCTTTATCCGCCGGCCGTTGGTCGCACCCTTTCCTGAATTGAAGCCGGTTGTGGCCTTTGCCCGCACCGCGATTATCCGCTCGCGCGAGCCGCATCCGCGCGATCGCGACGAGGCAAAAGAAATCCGCCTTGGCTATTACGCCCATATCGCGGCCGAGCCGATGCCGAGCATCGCCGTGATCCAGGACATCGATGTCCCCGATTACGGTTTTGGCGCGTTCTGGGGCGAGGTGCAGAGCAATGTCCATAAGGGGCTCGGCTGCCTTGGGGTCATCACCGATGGCTCGGTGCGCGATCTCGATGTGATGGCGCCGGGCTTTTTTGTGCTCGCCGGCTCGATTATGCCGTCGCACGCGCATGTCCATCTCGTTGATTTTGGCGGCACGGTCAGCGTCGCCGGTATGGTGGTCTCGCCTAATGATGTGATCCATGCCGACCGCCACGGCGCTGTCGTCGTGCCGCACCAGGCGGTCAAGGAGATCCCGAAGGCGGCCGACCTCTTGGCGCGGCGCGAAAAGGTTATCATCGACGCCGCCCGCTCCCCCGGCTTTTCGGTCGCTCGCCTGCGCCAAGCCTTTGACGAACAAGAAGACATCCACTGAGCGGCTAAAGCTCGAGTTGGCCGCCGAGTTCGACGATCCGGTTGACCGGAATGTGAAAGAACTCGGTGGCATCGAGCGCGAGATTGCTCAGCAGCACGAACAACCTTTTGAAGGGCAGCATCAACCCAGACCGGCCCTTCACGACGATCTTTTCGCGGCCGACAAAAAACGAGGTCTCCATCAGGTTGAAGCGAAAGCCGCCAACTCGGCACAACGCCAGGGCGCGCGGGATATCGGGCTCTTCCAAAAAACCGTAATGGATCGTCACGGTGTGGAAATTCCGGCTCAGATGGTCGATCTGCAGCCGCTCGGCCTCGGGCAGCCGCGGAACATCTTCGGTGCGCACCGTCATCAGGACATTGCGCTCGTGCAGGATCTTGTTGTGCTTCATGTTGTGTAAGAGAGCCGCGGGAACGTTGTCGACGCGCGCCGTCATATAGACGGCGGTGCCCGGAACCCGCACCGGACTGTCGGGCTTTAAGTTTTCGATTAGCGTGGTGAGCGGCAGCGCCCCGCTCGCGCGCTGAATGGCAAGCCGCTGCCGGCCCCACAGCCAGGTCATCATCACCGCATAGATCGCGAGGCCGATCGCCAGCGGGAACCAGCCGCCATCGATGATCTTCAACATATTGGCGCTGAAAAACGACAGATCGACAAGCAAGAACAACCCGAATAACGGGATCAGACGCCACAGCGGCCAGCCGGCTCCCCAGCGGAAATAGACAAAGGCAAGCACCGTCGTGACCGTCATCGTGCCTGTCACAGCGATGCCATAGGCTCCGCCCAGCCGATCTGACGAACGAAAGGTGATTACAGTCGCCACAACCGCGACCAGCAGCATCAGGTTCATCGCCGGGACATAGACTTGGCCAATTTCCTGCTCGGAGGTATGCCGCACCAGCATGCGGGGCAGATAGCCCAGCTGGACCGCCTGACGTGTGATCGAGAACGCGCCCGAGATCACCGCCTGCGACGCGATAACGGTCGCCGTCGAAGCGAGCGCAACCATCGGATATAATGCCCAGCCCGGAGCGAGCAGGTAGAACGGGTTCTCGATGGCGGCTGGTTTTGCCAGTAGCAAGGCTCCCTGGCCAAAATAATTCAGCAGCAGGGCCGGGAAAACAAAGCGCAGCCAGGCACGGCGGATCGGTGAGCGTCCGAAATGCCCCATATCGGCGTAAAGCGCTTCGGCCCCGGTCACCGCTAGCACAACAGACCCCAGCAAAACAAAGCCGTGCCACGGATGGTGCCACATTAGGTTGACGGCATAGCGCGGATCGACCGCCAGCAGGATCGAGGGGCGGCGCAGAATCTCGATGCCGCCGAGGATCCCAATCGAACAGAACCAAACGATCATGACTGGGCCAAAGTAACGGCCGACATGACCCGTGCCGCGGCGCTGGACCATAAACAGGAGGACGAGCAGCAGCAGGGTCAGCGGCACCACATAGGGCTCAAACGCGGGCGTCGCGATCTTTAGCCCCTCCACCGCGCTCAGCAGCGAGATCGACGGCGTAATGACGCCGTCGCCGTAAAACAGTGCCGCCCCGATCAGTCCGGCCCACATGATCCACCTGGAGCGGCCGGTCACAGCGGCGCGCATCGCCAAAACCATCAAGGCAAGAATGCCGCCCTCGCCGCGATTGTCCGCGCGCATCAGTACAAGCACGTATTTGACGGTGACCACCAAAGTCAGGGCCCAGGCGATCAGCGACAAAACTCCAAAGACGCGGGTCTGGCTTACGTCGGCATTCTCGAAGCACTGCTTGACCGTGTAGAGCGGTGAAGTGCCGATGTCGCCATAGACGACGCCGAGCGCGGAGATTGCCAGGCTTCGGGTAAAGCCTGGTCGGGTTTCCGCGTGAATGACAGCCGTATCTGGCATCGGTGCGCTCGGTCCGTGTACCAAGCTAACGCCACATTGTGAAAATCGGGTCAGCGAGCACAACAGCCCGATGAGCCGATAAGTTGCGGGACGCGCGGCGAAAGGACCGCCGGGGCGGGGTTATAGACGGAATTCTGATTGGCGGGCCAGCGGTTCTGAAAATACCCAGGGAACGCGCGGTGCCGCAGACCCGCTAGCTGACGCGAACGAGCGCCCCGCTTCCTGGCCTTTCCGGCTCGCCAGCCGCTATCGGGTAGAGATCGCGCCAGCGCCGGCAGCAGATGCTGTGTCCCAGAGTGGCAATTTCGAGCGGTGGCGCCGCCGCGGTGCAGCTGGGTTGAACATGCGGGCAGCGCGTCGCGAACACACAGCCCGGCGGCAGCGCCGCCGTGCTCGGCGGCTCACCAAAGACCCGCTGGCCAACCCTGCGTGGCTCGGGGTCAAGCCGGGGTGCGGCCGCCAGCAATGCTCGGGTATAGGGGTGCAACGGCCGGGCAAAAATTTCCTCGGCCGAGGCGAGTTCGACGATCCGCCCGAGATACATGATCGCGACGCGGTCACACAGCCGCTCGACTACTGACAAATCGTGCGAGATGAACAGGAAGGTCAGCCCGAGCCGCCGCCGCATTTCGAGCAATAGATTGAGAATTGTCGCCTGGACCGACATGTCGAGCCCGGAGGTCGGCTCGTCGAGGACGATGATCCGCGGCTGCAGCAACAGGATGCGGGCCAATGCCACGCGCCGCAACTGGCCGCCGGAAAGCTCGTGTGGATAGCGCGGCCGGACAGAAGCATCGAGGCCGACGGCGCCCAGCACCTCGTCGACCCGCTCGCGGCGCGACTCAGCCGAGCCGGCATCGTGGATAACCAGCCCCTCCTCGAGTGTGCGGCCGATGCTCCACCACGGATCCAGCGCCGCCGCGGCATCCTGGTGCACATACTGAATATTCCGCCGAGCGATGCGGGCGCGCTTTGGCGGGAAGCCGCTCACCAGCTTGCCGGCAAGACGAATCTCGCCTGCGGCCTCGCGCTGCAGCCCCAGAATCGTGCGGCCGAGAGTCGTTTTACCGCAGCCTGACTCCCCGACGATGCCAAGGATTTCGCCTTTTTCGACCGCGAGGCTAACGCCGCCCACGGCGCGCACCGGCGGCTTACTTTTCCCGAGCAGGCGGCGCTCACCGCCGAGCTGCACCGTGACGTCGCGCAATTCGAGGAGCGGCGTTCCGGTCACGATGCCAAAACCTCCAATCGCTCGTGCAGCACGCAGTCGATGAGCCGGCCCGCGGCAGCGCGGACGAGGTGTGGGCGGCGCGTCGCACAAGCTGGGCGAGCCTCTCTACAGCGCGGGGCAAAACGGCAGCCCAGCCCGGCGCGCAGGGGCGACGGCACCGCGCCGGGAATGCCGGTGAACGATGCCGACCGATCGGGATGGCAGGCTAACAGGGCTCGCGAATAGGGATGATGGGGTGCCTTGAGAATGGCGCCGGTTCGGCCGCGCTCGACCGTCTGCCCGGCGTAGATCACGCAGAGGTCGTCGCATAGCTGCGCGACGACACCGAGGTCGTGCGTCACAAACAACATCGAAAGGCCGAATTCCTCGGCCAGGTCGCGCAGAAGATCGAGGATTTGCTGCTGCGTGGTAACGTCGAGCGCTGTCGTCGGCTCATCGGCAATAACCAGCGCCGGCGAGCAGGCGAGTGCCGCCGCGATCAGCAGACGCTGGCGCTGTCCACCGGAGAATTGATGCGGATAGCGCTCCAGCGCCGCCTCGGGATCGGGCATCTGAACGCGGCGCAGCAGATTGACAATACGGTCGCGATGGACACGCTCGCGGTGGCCGCGCCGACGCCGCGGGCCCGAGCCATCCTCCAAGTCCGGCGCGTGCCATCTCATAATTTCTTGCAGCTGCGTGCCGACTTTGAAGACCGGGTTCAACGCCAGATAGGGATCTTGCGGGATAAAGCCGATGCGGCGCCCGCGTATTCGGGTGTTCAGGTCTCGCTCACTGACTCCAAGCAGATCCTCGCCATCAAAGCGGATCTCCCCTTCCTCGATCCGCGCGCCTGCCGGCAATAGACCGAGGATCGCGCGAACGATGGTCGACTTGCCACAGCCGGACTCACCGACCACCCCAAGGATGTGCCCACGTTCGAGGGTGAAATCGATGTGGTCGAGGATTTTGGCGAGCCCCTCGTCGGTGGCGATCGACAGCCGCAAACCGCGTATCTCGAGGATCGCGCCGGCCATCAGCGCGACCGCCGCAAGCGTGGATCGACTAGATCGCGGACCCCGTCACCGAGCAGGTTGAAACCGAGCACGGTGACCAGTATCGCCAGACCTGGAAACGTCGAATACCACCACGCGTCGGGAAGGTAGTTGCGGCTTTCCGATATCGTCAGCCCCCAATCGGGAGCCGGCGGGGTGGCGCCCATGCCTAGAAATCCGAGCACCGCCGCCACCAGGATCGTAAAGCCCATCCCGATCGTCGCGCGCACGATCACAGGGGAGATCGCATTCGGAAGGATATGGAGGAACAGGATGCGCGCATCACCAGCGCCAATCCCGCGTAAGGCGTCGATAAACAGCGAGGCGCTGAGCCGCCTGGTTTCGGCAAAGACGAGCCGTGTGAAAAACGGCCAATAGGTCAGCGCCAACGCGACCATCGCGGTTTCCAGCGACGGGCTCATCAGCTGCGCCAATGCCAGCGCCAGCACCAGTTGCGGGATCGCCAGAAAGACGTCGGTCACCCGCATGATGGTTTCCGACAACCAGCCCCGGGTATAACCGGCGATCAGCCCGAGCGGCACGCCGATCAGGCTCGCCAGCGCCACCACAACGAGCGCCACTTCGAGTGCGCCGCGAGTGCCGAGGATCACACGCGAGAACAAGTCGCGGCCGAGATTGTCGGTGCCAAACGGGAACGCCGCACTTGGCGGCTTCAACCGCTGCAGCAAGTGCGAGGCAACGATGTCACCGGGATGTGGCGCGATCCAAGGGCCGACCAGCGCAATCACGACGACGCATATGACGATGACGAGCCCGATTAATGCCGGAATGTCGCGGGCGAACTTCTTCAGGATCAGCCAGTATCCGCTAAAACGCCGCCGCTCGCGCTGGCCGAAGGAGAACGGGCGTGCGATCGTCGGCGATGGCAGGGATGGGGCGCGCATTTACAACTGCTCCCGCAGTCGCGGGTCGAGTAGCCCGTGCACCAGATCGGTCACAATGTTGACCGCGGTGTAAATCACCCCGACCAGCAGGGTGACGGCGAGCATGACCTTGTAGTCGGCGGTCAGGATCGCTTGCACCGCATAGTCACCGATCCCTGGCCAGTCAAAGATCGCTTCGACGACGACGGCGCCGGCGATCAGCGCGCCAAACAGCAGCCCAATCTGGGTCACCGCGGCGATGACCGAGTTGCGCAGAACATAGACCCATATCAGGCGATGCCGCGGATAACCGACCGCGCGCTCGAACAGCACAAAGTCCTTCTGCAGGGTCTCGAGCATGCCGGCTCGGGTAAAGCGGGTGATCGTCGCCAGCCCCCCAAGTGACAATGTCACTGCCGGCAGGACGAGATGCCGCAAAGCATCGCAAAACGCGTCAAAACGTCCGGCAAGCAAGCTGTCGATCAACAGCGAGCCGGTGATATCCGGCGGCGGCAGGATGTCGGTGCCGAGCCTCCCGCGCAACGGCAGCCAGTGCAGCTGCATCGCAAAAAGCATCTGCAGCATAATTGCAAACCAAAAGGCCGCCATCGCGACGCCGGTAATCGTAAACAGGCGCAGGGCAAAATCCGGCCAGCGATTGTGATACACCGCCGAAATCACGCCGAGCGGAATACCGAATACGGAGGCGATCAGCAGCGCCGACAAGGTCAGTTCCAATGTCGCCGGCAGGCGCTGGCGAATGTCCGCCCCGACCGGGCGATGCGAATACTGGCTCTCGCCGAAATTTCCGCGCAGCACTTGCCCAAGATACAGGATGAGCTGAACCCCAAGTGGGCGATCAAAGCCGAATTCGTGGCGGATCTGGGCGATTTGTTGTGGTGTCGCATTGTCGCCGGCGAGGGCCGCCGCGGGATCCGCAGGCACCACCCGCACCATCAGAAAGGTCATGACCAGGAGCCCAAAAAGCGACGGGACGGCATACGCAGCACGGCGCAAGATAAAGCCCAGCAAGCGGTCGTCCTCCGCTAACGAAAACCCGCCCGCCTCATGCTGCGAGATGCATCCAGCGGACTTCGCCGCCCGATCCGACCGGGCAATGGCGAAAGCCTTGGACGCGGTTCGCCAAGCCGACCACCTCGATATGGTTGTAAATCCAGATATCGGGTAAATCGGCGACGATCATTTGGGCCGCCTGTTCGTAAAGGGGCGCACGATCCTCCTGTTCGACCAGCGCGCGGGCCTTGCGCAATAGCGCGTCTACTTTCGAGTTGGTGTACCAACACGACGCCTTCCAAGTGCCGTGAAAGCGGCTGTCGTACATCTGGCCGATCCAATTATCGGGGTCGACGTAATAGGTGCTCACCCAATGGATCCACATATCGGGCGTGGTCTCCGCCTTACTCGAAACGCTGGTCAGATTGGCAAAGGTGTCGCTGACCAGCTTCAGATTGACCCCGATGGTCGCGAGATCACTCTGGAACAGCTGCCCCGCCTGCACCGTCTGCTCGAGCGGCTGCTGCACATGCAATTCGATTGGCCGTTTGATTGGCGCACCCTCGGCCACCGCTTTGTCGAAATATTCCTTGGCCTTGGCCAAATCGTAATCATAGCCCTTTTCGTCTTTTGGATAGCCCCAGAGGTTATTGGGTATTGGCGATGTATTGCGGGTCGCATAACCTTTCACGATTTCATTAATGAATCCGTCATAATTGAAGGCATGAGCAAAACATTTGCGCGCGTTTATATTGTCGAACGGTGGTTTTGTATTGTTCATGCGGATCACAAACAGCCGCATCGTCTGGTTCTTGGCAATGTGGGCATTCGGCGCTTTTTGAATGCGCTCGATCTGGTCCACCGGCAGATTGCTATCGGTCATGTCGAGCGAGCCGTTGAGCAACGCCAATACTCTCGTCGATGTCACCTGAGCCGGGCGCCAGCTGACCGCCGCAACCGGCCGCGGATTATCGCTCCAGCCCATAAAATGATCGGGATTTCGCTCCATATCGAGATGTTCGAGCGGCACGTAGGTTGATGGGTTGACCCGGTAAGCGCCGGAGCCAGCCTGGTTCGAGGCGAGCCAAGTCGCGGCCCAGTCACCGTTATTCTCATGCGCCTTGATGACGCGCGGATTGACGATGGCGACCATCGGGATCGTTGCAAAGAACGGCCCGAACGGCTTTTCCAGCTTGAAGCGAACCAGATACGGTTCCGGCGCGGTGACCGACTCCGATTTGATGACGGTCAGAAATGGTGCGGATGGCGCTTTGTTGAGCCCGAGCAGGCGCTGAAAGCTGTAGACAACATCGGCGGCCGTAAGCTCGCTGCCATCATGGAATTTGACGCCTTGTCGCAGCTTCAAATCCCAGGTGAGGCCATCTGACGAGGCGGTATAGCTGACCGTCAGCCAGGGGCGCATCTTGGCTGGATTGTCCTCCCAACGATAAAGGTTGTCATAAGCGTTGAGCGCGTAATCGGTTGCCGAGACGTCGAGCACCTGATGCGGATCAAGATTGGCCGGCATGTTAAAGCCGGGCACAAGGGTATTGGCGCTCTCGGCATGCGCCGACAACGTCGGGGTCAGCATCGCAGCGCCGGCCAGTGTCGCAAATTCCCGTCGCGTCATCTGCATTGCGGTGTCTCCTCGGCGGGAGGTCGGCGCTCCCTTGACGCAATGCAGCAAAGACTATGCCAGCGGCCCGATCAGTCCTGGTCCGGAAGCAGCCCTCGTGGGCGCCAGGGTCACAAGCATCTGGGGCGCCGGCGTATCTCCTGATTTGCCCACGGCAAAGTCTCACGATAAAACGAGGCCGCTGCAGCCCGCGATTTTTTCTAAGGAACAGCGATGGGTGAGACCATGTTGCGCAGCGGCATGCTGGTGTTCCCAAATCTGACCCAGCTCGACCTGACCGGTCCCTATGAAGTTTTGGCCCGGCTCCCCGGCGCTCAGACCCGACTGCTGTGGAAGGACCTCGACCCGGTGCGCTCGGAGCACGGGATGAGGATTTCGCCCGATACGACTTTTGCCGATTGCCCGCCGCTAGATCTGGTGCTGGTGCCGGGCGGCGGCGGCATCAACCCGCTGCTCGAAGATGCGGAGGTGCTGGCGTTTCTGCGCCATGCCGCGGCCGAGGCGCGTTATGTTGTCGGAATCTGCACCGGCTCCTTAGTGCTGGGTGCGGCGGGGCTACTGCGCGGCAAGCGCGCCGGCACGCACTGGATGTCGCGCGAGTTGTTGCGGGCGTTTGGCGCTGAGCCGGTGGCCGAGCGCGTCGTCGTCGATGGCAACATCTTCACCGGTGGCGGAGTCACCGCAGGAATCGACGTGGCCCTCGCTGTCGCCTCCGAGATTTCAGGTCGTGCGGCCGCCGAGACGATCCAGCTCGGCATCGAATACGACCCGGCGCCGCCCTTCGTCTCCGGTTCTCCCGAAACAGCCGATCCCGCGGTGCTGGCGCAGGTACTCGCTCGCAGCGAACCGCGTCAGCGCGACCGCGCTGAACGAGTTGCCCGCGCGGCGAAAGCGCTCGGCTTATGACGCAGGACACTGCGCGCTATCAGGGATTTGTCGACGAGTTGTTCCGTCTTGGCCTCGTCGATGCCGAAAAACGCGACTTTCTGCATCGCGGGCTGACGGATGCCGCCGGCTCGCCACTCGCGCCGTTCACAAAGCCGACTGCGGCCAGACACAGAGCATCGCAGCAGGCGGCCGAACGCGCGGCTGCGGCAGGGCTGGTAACGCGCACGGACAACACGCTGCGGATCGGCAGCGGTCCCGAAACCGTGCATTGGGGCTATTTTTCAGGCGCGCTGGATCCGATCGCCTTTGTCCGGCCTGGCGAGACGGTCACGATCGACACGGTCTCGCATGAAGGGCTGGTCGCTGATCAGGGCGCCCCCGAGGCATTTTTCGCCCGTTTCGGCATTCCGCGCGAACAGGTTCTGGCCGATGCCGTCGCGATCTACTCGAAGGTTCAGCACAGCGGGCTTGGGCCGCACATCGTTTCCGGGCCGCTCCATGTCGAGGGCGCCGAGCCGGGCGACGTGCTCGCAGTGCACATCCTCGAAGCAACGCCGCGCACCCCCTACGGCGTCAATTCGATGCGCACGACAAAGGGTGGGCTGCCGGACGAATTCACCCTCAACCGCAGCATCGTCATCCCATTCGATCTCGATCGTGGCCGGGCATTATTTGCTCCCGGGATCGAGGTCCCTCTGAAGCCGTTTTTCGGGATTATGGCGACCGGGCCGGCAGGCAGTCTCGGGCGCATCTCATCAATACCGCCGGGGGCCCATGGCGGCAACATCGACCTAAAGGAACTGACGGCCGGATCGACATTTTACTTGCCGGTCCATGTGCCGGGAGCCTTGTTCATGGTCGGCGACGGTCATGCTGCACAGGGCAACGGCGAGGTCGATCTGACCGCGATCGAAACGTCGCTGACCGGCGTCTTTCGCTTCGAACTGCTCAAGGGCCGGCCATTGACTTGGCCGCGGGCCGAAACGCCGACCCATTGGATCGCGATCGGTTTGCACGAGAACCTCGACGAGGCGATGAAGATCGCCATCCGCGAGACGATCGACTTTCTGGTCTGCGAGAAAAGTCTAACTCGCGAGGACGCCTATGCGCTCGCCAGCATTGCCGTTGATTTCGAAGTCACTCAGGTTGTCGACGGCGTCAAAGGCATCCACGCGATGATCCCGAAAGCGATCTTCACCGGTTGACTGCAATCCCGGGGGCACCGCTGCTTGCGTCGGGCATGGGTTGTGCATAGCCTCGCCGGCACTTCGCAGGAGGGCGGGCATGAAAAGCATCACCGTCGATTATACAAAGCAGCTCGCAGAGGAGCCGAACAAAGGCCATAACCGCTGGCACGAAGCGATCCCGCCGATCGTCGAGGCCGAACTCGGCGAGGAAGTCGAGATCGAGACCCGCGATGCCTTTGACGGCCAAATCACGTCGTCAACGACCGCGCCGGATCTGCTGCACTGCGATCTCAACCGCGTCCACGCGCTGACCGGGCCGGTCTATGTTGCCGGCGCCGCGCCGGGCGATCTGCTCGAAGTCGAGATCTCCGACATGAAGCCGGCGGCCTTTGGTTATACCGTGCAGGTGCCGGGTTTCGGCTTTTTGCGCGACGCCTTTCCGGAGCCGCACATTGTCAAATGGTCGATCAAGGACGGCTTTGCCGAGTTGACCGATCTGCCTGGTGTACGCATCCCCGATGGCTCTTTTGTCGGCGTGATCGGGGTCGCGCCATCGCGGCAACTGCGCGAGACGGTCCAGCGCCGCGAGGCCGCTCTCGCAGCGCGCGGCGGTGTGGCGTTGCCTCCCGAAGCTAAGGGGGCCGTGCCGAGCAGCGAGCCGATTGCGTCCGAGGCGTTGCGGACGATCCCGCCGCGCGAGAACGGCGGCAATCTCGACATCAAGCAGCTCAGCAAAGGGGCGCGGCTGCTGCTGCCGGTGTTTGTCGACGGCGCGTTGTTCTCGGTCGGCGATGCGCATTTCGCCCAAGGCGATGGCGAGGCCTGCGGCACCGCGATCGAAATGTCGGGATCGATCCTGGTCCGCTTTTCCTTGCATAAGGGCGAAGCCCAGCGCCGCGGCATCCGCTTCCCGCGGTTTCAGCGCAACGATTACTATTTCCCGCCGGAACTCGCCGCTCCGCGACGCTTTCTGGCGACCACCGGCATGTCGATCCGTCCCGATGGCACCAACGAGAGCGAAGACACGACCTTGAGCGCGCGCAACGCCCTGCTCTCGATGATCGATTTGTTGGTCGAGCGCGGCTGGACGCGGCAGCAGGCTTACGCCATCTGCAGCGTAGCGGTCGATCTGAAGATCAGCGAACTGGTCGACGTACCGAACATGGTCGTCAGCGCCTTTTTGCCGCTCGATTTATTTGGCAAGGACAATGCCGCCCGGTGACACCCAGCTCGTTTGGCCTTTTCAATCAAGCGGAATACCGGTAATTAGCGCGCATTCCACCCACCGCTCACCTTACCGGCAAAGGCCGGTATCCACGGCTGCCATGGGTCCCGGCTTTCGCCGGGAATACGACAAGGCGGTCTACCGCTTAGTCTCTAGCAGCACAGTTGGCGCGTCTCCGTTAGCTTGACGCGGCACGTCGGCAAAAGAGACGCTGAGCGTTCACCTGATAAATACTTCACGGACGAGAGGAATAGTCAATGAACAGTAAAGTGGTTATGGAACGGCGCCGGCTCGGCAAGACCGGGCCGGAGGTGTCGGCGATTGGACTCGGCTGCATGTCGCTGTCCGGCGTCTATGGCAAAAGCGACGACGCGGCCGGGGTGGCACTGATCCATCGGGCCCTCGAGCTTGGCGTCGATCATTTCGACAGTTCGGACATGTATGGCTGGGGGCAGAACGAAGAGCTGCTCGGCCGAGCCTTGAAGGGCCGGCGCGATGGCGTGGTGATCGCCACCAAATTCGGCCAGACGCGGCGGCCGGGCGGTGCCAACGGTGTCGACGGGAGTCCGGCTTACGTCGCGCAGGCCTGCGAGGCTAGCCTGAAACGGCTCGGTGTCGATGTCATCGATCTCTATTATCAGCATCGCGTCGACCCGGCTGTGCCGGTCGAGGACACGGTCGGCGCGATGGCGCGGCTCGTCGAGCAGGGAAAGGTGCGGTATCTCGGCTTATGCGAGGCCCGGCCCGAGCGCATCCGCCGCGCCCATCAGACCCATCCGATCGCCGCGGTGCAAAGCGAGTTCTCATTGCTGTACCGCGAGGAGGCAACCGAGACCCGCGAACTGACCCGCGACCTCGGGATTTCTTTTGTCGCCTACGCCCCGCTCGGTCGCAGCCTGTTGGCTGGCGTTGTCCCCGATTTCGATAATCTCGCCGAGGGCGACACCCGTGGCCGCCATCCGCGCTTTATGGGCGACAATTTCGCCAAGAACCGCGCGCTGGTCGGCCGGATCGAGGCGATTGCGCGCGAAAAAGGCTGCACACCGGCACAGCTGGTATTGGCGTGGCTGTTGGCGCAAGGACCGGACGTGATCCCGATCCCCGGCACCAAGCACATCGCCCGCCTAGAGGAAAACCTGGGGGCAATCAAAGTTAGCCTGACTTCGGCCGATATCGATCGCATCTCGACCGCGATCCCGATCGGCGCCGCGGCTGGCACCCGCTACCCCGAAGGGGGCATGCGCGGCGTGTACATCTGACCGTCATAGGCGATCTCGCGCGGGATTGCTTTGCAATCCCGAAGACCGCAACTCCGCTTCGTCTCAGCGCAAATCGACGATTTCGATCCAATTCGGCATCTTGCCATCGGATAGTGCTCGACCGGGGTGAGCGCGCCCGATTGCGGGTCGATGCGGTAGACGGTCATCGCGTTCGAATCGAGCCCGACCGACAAAAGAAAACGGCCGCGCGGGTCGATGTTAAAGCCGCGTGGCGTCTTCTCGGTCGGCCAGTGCCCGATCGGCGACAAGGTACCCTTTTCCGGGTCGATGCGATAACCGGCCAAGGTGCTGGTCTTGCGCTCGCTTCCATAGAGAAAACGACCGTCCGGCGTCACGTGCAGATCGGCGGCGGCAGGCTGCGCGGTGAAGCCCTCCGGCCGCGCGTCGACAAACTGCAGTTCGGTCAATGTCCCGTTCGCTGCGTCAATCGCATAGGCGCCGATCGTGTCGGTCGTCTCGGTGATCAGGTAAAGGAAGCGCCGGTTGGGGTGCAACGCCATATGGCGCGGCCCAGCGCCGGGCTTGGTATGAACCTCGCCGGGACCGTTGGGGGATAATGTCCCGGTCGAGGGATCAAATTTCCACTCCATGACGATGTCGCTGCCGAGACTCGTCGCATAGCAATACTTGTTCTCCGCATCGACCATGATGCAATGCGACTTGGGCCGGTTTGGAATGATCTGCGTTGTTTTCTCGACGACCTTGCCGTCGGCGGCGATCGGGTTGATCGTCAGCTTGTTGCCCGGATAGGAAGCGCTGAGCAGAAACCGCCCGCTGCGATCGGTTATGATGTAGGCCATGCTGTCGGCGAGCGGCGTCGTCCCGACATGGGTCAGATGCCCGCTCGCTCGGTCGATCGCAAAGCTCGAGGCCGGAAAATTGTCACTGCGCAATGCCGCAATGATGAACCGGCGATCGGGTGTTACCGCCATCGGCATGCTGGCGGGCGATGGTTTGTCGGTACCGGGAACCGGGACCTTGTCGATCATCGTCAACTCGCCACTGTCGCGGTTCATCGCGAGGGCGAAGATCTCCTTGCTCCCGGCATTCGACACATAGACGACCGTATCCGGCCCGTTTGCGGCGACCGCTTTTCGCGCAACAATCAGCGGGCCCGGCAGCACCATGCTGCCAAGGCCCAGCGCGAGCATCCGTCTTCGCGTCAGCCGTCTTCTCATTGTCACTTCCTCCCGATTAACCCCGCTGTATTTGCGGGAGTGATTATTCCGACCTGCGACGATAGACCCTGTGAGGCTCAGCGCAGATCGACGATTTCGATCTCAGTTGGGCATCCCACCGAGCCGGTATTGCCGTAACGACGGGAGCGTGTCGCTCTCCGCGTTGATTTGCCGACACTGTCATTGCGTTCGAGCTGAGGCCGGCCGCGAGCAGAAAGCGGCGCCGCGAGGCTCCAGTCGGCGTAGCCCGCGCGTACGCCCTGCATCGCTTCGATCATTTGCTGCTGCGAAACAATGGTATTTCGTCGACATAGGAAACCGGCACTCAGTTGCAGCGCCAGTTGTACCGCCAACAGTGAAGAATTCAGGCACCCCGTACGCGCGGAGATTTTCATCCTCCAGCGCTTCTGTTAGTTCGCGGGCGCATCCCTCCGCGGGGCGGGCAGATGAAGCATACGTTGCATGGCGACGCCCCACGATACAAATTCTCCCGTAATGAACGGATTTCTTCTGGTCTTCGATCTCGACGGCACGCTGATTGACAGCGCCCCTGATCTCCGCGCGGCCGTCAACGAAATGCTGCGCGAGCGTGGCCGCGCGCCGCTATCCCTGGCACAGGTTCGCGGCATGATCGGCGACGGCGCCCCAGCGCTCGTCCGCCGTGCGCTGGCCGAAAGCGGGCTCGACCCGGGTCAGGCTATGGCGGCCTTGCCTCGCTTTTTGCAGCTTTACGAGGGCGATGCGGTGCGGTTGACCGAGCCTTATCCCGGGGTACCAGCCACCTTGGCCGCGCTGCGCCGAGAAGGGTATCGTACGGCAATCTGCACCAACAAGCCGCAGCATGCGACGATCACCGTGCTCGAAGGGCTCGGCCTGTCGCCACTGTTCGATGCGATTGCCGGCGGCGATCGCTTTGCGGTCAAGAAGCCCGATCCGGGACATCTGCTCGGTTTGATTAGTGCGGTCGGCGGTCATGCAAACAGGTCGGCGATGATCGGCGATAACGAAAATGATGCCGCCGCCGCGCACGGCGCCGGGATGCCGCTGGTGCTGATGCGCTACGGCTACGCCCGTGTCGACCCGGAATCGCTCGGCGCCGATGCCCTGCTCGACCACTTCGCCGATCTGCCGGCAACCCTCAACCGGCTCGGCCTCAGCCCCTAGGCTCTACATAAACAGCTTTTGGTTCTGCAACCCGTCATAGAGATGGGCCACATACTCGCCATAGCCATTCCATTTTAGCGTCGGCACGCGTTCGTCGGTACCAAGTACCCGCTCGGTTTCCTGGCTCCAGCGGGGATGGGGGACTTCGGGGTTGACGTTCGCCCAAAAGCCATATTCCTCGCCTTGCACGGTCTGCCAAAACGTCACCGGCTGCTTGTCGGTGAACGAGACGCGGACGATCGATTTGATCGACTTGAACCCGTATTTCCACGGCAAGGCCAGCCGCAGCGGCGCACCATCCTGTTTCGGCACCGGCTTGCCGTACATGCCGGTCACCATAAACGCGAGCTCATTATTGGCTTCAGCGATCGTGACGCCTTCGATATACGGCCACGGATACCAGAACTGCTTTTGGCCGGGCGCCTCTCCGGCGTCGACAAAGGTTTCCATGTGCACGTATTTCGCCGAACCCAGCGGCTTTGCCAATCCGACCAGCGCCGCCATCGGAAAGCCGCTCCACGGCACCGCCATCGACCACGCCTCAACGCAGCGGTGGCGATACAGCCTTTCTTCGAGCGGCATTTTCTTCAACAAATCGTCGATCCCGATCTCGAGCGGCTTTTCGACCATGCCGTCGATCTTGACCGTCCACGGCCGGATCTTCAGCGCCTGAGCCTCGTCGGCGATCGTCTTCTCCGAACCGAATTCGTAGAAATTGTTGTAGTTCTCGGAATATTTCGGATCGGTAACCTTGCGGTCGAGGGTATAGCGCGGGTTGCGCTTGACCGGATAAAGGCTGGCCGAGGGATCTGGCGGCTCCGCCGCCGCCATTGCCGAGCCGATCGAGCCCACCAGCCCCGGCATCAGCATCGACCCGAGGCCCATCGCTTTGAGCAATTCCCGCCGGCGCCAGAACACCGTTTCCGGCGTTGCAGCGGCATCGCGTAGCTCCCACCCTTTGTTGCGCCGGATTAGCATCGCCGCCCCTTGGACAAATAAACACCGCAAATTTGGGGGCGCGCCCAACGGCGCCAAGTCACGCTTTCGCGAGCCGGCGCAGCGGTCCAAAGCTGGAATCGATTACTGGGCGGCCTCAGCGGTGCGTTGCGCCATGACCTTTTCCGCCGGCCGGCCGGTCAATTCCTGCATGTGGTCGAAGGCATGCGCAAAGCTGCCGACGCCGAGGGTCAGCGAGCGCAATTCGACGATCAGATCGTGCAACTCGCTCTGCGGCATGTGAGCGCTGACCACATCCCAGCCGGGCCAATCCGGCTTTGCGTCGTAGCCGAGGATCTGCCCGCGTCGCCCCGATACCAGCCGCTGCACCCGCGCAGTAAACGCGTTCGGCACCGAAATCTCGACCGAGTTGATCGGTTCGAGCAGGATCGGTTCGCATTTTGGCAATGCTTCCTGGATGGCCTGGCGCCCGGCGGTATGGAAGGCCTGGTCCGAGCTGTCGACCGCGTGGAATTGGCCGGTGATCAGATTGACCGTCAGATCGATCACCGGGAAGCCGAGTGGGCCGCGCGCCAACGCCTCGACCACGCCTTCCTCGACCGCCGGGATGTAATTGCGCGGGATCGCCCCACCGACGACGCTGTCCTTAAAGGTGAAACCCGAGCCGCGCGGCAATGCCTTGACGTCGATCGTTATATCCGCGAACTGGCCATGGCCGCCGCTCTGCCGCTTAAAGCGCGAATGCTGCTGGACGCTGCCACGGATCGTTTCCTTATAGGGTACCGATGCGGGGCGGCCATTGACCGCAAGGTTAAAGCGGTTGCGCAGCCGGTCGATCGCGATCTGCAGATGAATGTCGCCCTGCCCCCACAGCACCATTTCCTGAGTGTCGGCATTCTGTTCGAGTTCGAAGGTCGCGTCTTCCTCGGTCAGCTTGGCGATAGCGCCGGTTAATTTCACGTCGTCGGCGCGTTTATCAGCCGATATCGCCAGCCCGAACACCGGCTGCGGCCGCTCCGGCCGCGGCAGCGGATCGGCCTTCCCCGACGGAGTCAGGACGTCGCCGGTCATGATGCTTTCCATGCGGGTCATGCCGACCACCTCGCCCACCTGGGCCGAGGCAAGCTTTTCGTGTTGCGCCCCGGTAACCCGTAGCAGACCGGCGACACGCGTGCCGTTCAGCACCATGCCCTCATTGATGGTCCCGCGCCAGATCCGCGCCAGCGACAATTTCCCGGTATGCGGCAGATGATAAGTCTTGATGATCTGGGCCAATGGCTCGCCCTCGGCGGCAATGCCGAGCCGGTCGGCGGTTTCGCGCGGCGATGGCGTCTCGTGGCGCAACGCCTTCCACAGCCGGCGGACGCCATGATCGGCGGTTGCCGAACCGAGAAACACCGGTACGATCTGCGCCTCTTTCATCGAACGGGTCAGGTGTTGGTAGATTTCTTCCCTTGACGGCTCGACCTCTTCGAGCAGCTTTTCGAGGAGCTCGTCATCGAAATCGGCGAGCTTTTCGATCATGCCGGAGCGGGTTTCTCGCTCTTGGTCCCAGAAACCCTCCGGCAGCGGTATCAGATCGGAGGGCTGGCCGGGGCGGTAGCTGTAGGCGCGCTCGCTGACCAGATCGACATAGCCGGTGATCTCGCCCTCGCCGCCGCGCAACGGCACCTGGCGCAACACCAATGGGCGCTGCGACACCGATTGCAGAGCTGCAAGCACGTCCCGCACTCGCGCGCTCGCCGTGTCCATTTTGTTGATGAAAATCATGTGTGGGATTTTGTGGATGTCGAGAAAGCGCAGCAACGGACTGATCGTCAGCGCGCGTTCGACCTCGGGCTCGACAACGACGACCGCGACATCCGCCGCCAGCATCGCCGACTGCGCCTCGTAGGAGAGTTCGATCGAGCCCGGGCAATCAAGGATTGTCCAGGGATCACCGAGAAACGACGTCGCCGCGACATTAAGCTCGGTCGACATCGACCGCGCCCGCGCCTCGGGTGACGGGTCGCCGACCGAGTTGCCATCGCGCACACTGCCGTGGCGAGTGGTCGTCCCGGCGGCGAACAGCAGCGCCTCCATCAGGCTCGTCTTGCCCGAGAGATAAGGACCGATCAGGGCGGCACAACGCGGGGCCGCGGGCTCATTTGCGGATGTATTTGCCATGGGGGCGCCTCCAGCCGATCTTGTCGGGCGCCCGCGGGGTCAAGCAACGCCGCGATGGCGCCGGTATCTGACCCAATCTGGCGCGGCCGACCGCTGTAACGCAATCGAAATCTGGACGGCTTTCGGATCAGCGAGGACGTGCGAGTTCGCCCTCAGGCCGGCACAATCCCGCGACAAGCCCACGCGACGCAGGCGAAGGAACGCGGGCCATCCGGCCTATTGGACAAATAGGCGCGTCGCACATGCTCGCTGAGCGTTGCGCGAGCGGCATCGGACAGGTTGGCAACGAACTTTCCGGGCGGTCCTTCGCCTTTCGTGAACGGAAGCCAGTAGTCGTCGAAGCAGGAGAACTCCATGCGGATCACGAGGCTCGTCTGCTCGACATCGACGAGGCCCAGCTCTCGCCACAGCGCCTCCATTTGGTTCGGGGCGCTCAATGGCCGGAAGAACGGACGCTCGACCGAAGGATCGAGCACAGCGGCGATGTCCCAAATCAGCCGGATATGCGGCAAACCGCTAAAGTCGTCCCACACAGCAGCAGTCACCGACCCACCGGGGCGGACCACACGAAGCATCTCAGCGACCGCACGCCCCGCATCCGGGATGAATTGCAAGACCAGCATCGAGAAGGCGCGATCGAACGAATTGTCGTTGAATGGCAGAGCGCGGGCGTCCGCTTGCTTGAAGGTGATGCGCGGATCGCTGTTGAGGGCACGCGCATACTGGACAAAGGCTTCGGTCACATCGATACCGGTCACGCCCGTAACGTTCGCGATTGCGGGGAAAGCGAACGTCAAGCTGCCGGTGCCACAGCCGACGTCGAGAACCCGATCGCCGTTCGATAGCCCGCCAAACCGGGTCAGCAGCGGTGCGAGCCGACGGCTCCAGCGGCCCATGAGCTGTTCGTACGCGTCAGCATTTTGAAATCCCGCGGCGGCGGCGGTGTTGTGATCAGGCATTCTGACTTCCCTATCGCGCGCTGCCGGCCTGACTCCAGTCCGTGATCTTGTTCTTAAACGTTAGCCGCTGAGCGCGTGGCAGGCGCGGTCGATACGGTCGCAGGCGTCGCGCAAGACCTCGTTCGAGGTCGCGTAGGAGATGCGGAAATGCGGCGACAGGCCAAACGCCTCGCCGTGCACGACCGCGACCCCCTCCGCCTCCAGCAGGTAGCGGACAAAGTCCTCGTCATTGGCGATGGTCTTGCCATCAGGCGTGCGCTTGCCGATGACCCCGGCACAGGACGGATAGACGTAAAACGCCCCCTCCGGCCGCGGGCAGAACAGACCCGGGATCTGGTTCAGCCGATCGACAACGAGGTCGCGCCGCTCCTGGAATTTCCGGTTGTGGACCGGGATGAAATCCTTTGGCCCGTTCAATGCCTCGACCGCCGCGGCCTGGCTGATCGAACATGGGTTCGCGGTCGAATTCGACTGGATCGCGCCCATCGCCTTGATCAACGCTTTCGGGCCGCCGCCAAAACCGATCCGCCAGCCGGTCATGCAATAGGCTTTCGAAACACCATTGACCGTCAAGGTGCGCTCGTAAAGCCGCGGCTCGATCTGGGCGATCGTGCGGTACTCGAAATCGTCGTAGATCAAATGCTCGTACATGTCATCGGTCATGACCCAGACCTGCGGATGGCGCAGCAGCACCTCGGCCACCGCCTTCAATTCGGCCTCGGTATAGGCAGCCCCGGTCGGGTTTGACGGCGAGTTCAGGATCAGCCATTTGGTCTTCGGCGTGATCGCCGCGTCGAGATCCTCGGGACGCAATTTGAAGCCGTTGTTTTGTGGGCACGGCACCGACACCGGCGTGCCGTCGCACAGCAACACCATTTCCGGGTACGACACCCAGAACGGGGCGGGAATGACGACCTCGTCGCCGGGATTGATCGTCGCGACCATTGCATTGTACAGCACCTGCTTACCGCCGGCGCTGATCGTGATCTGCGAAGTCTCGTAATCAAGGCCGTTCTCGCGCTTGAACTTTTGGGCGGCCGCGCGCTTTAGCTCGATCGTCCCGTCAAACGTGGTGTAGCGGGTCTCGCCGCGCCGCATCGCCGCGATCGCCGCCTCTTGGATATTTGGGGGCGTGTCGAAATCGGGCTCGCCGACCGACAGGCTGATGATATCGCGCCCGGCTGCCTTCAATTCGGTGGCGAGTGCGGTCATCGCCATCGTCGGCGACGGTTTTACGCGAGCAAGACGGTCGGCAAGAAACGCCATGGCGGAACCTTAATTTACCAGGAAATCAACCGGCAAAATTACACGCCAACCCGCACGTTGTGAAGCCGGTTCCGGCTTTTGTGCGCAATGCCACAGTCCGTAGATCGGAGTTGGCGAGGATTAACGGATTTGAGACACCCCAGATTGCTCCTCACATAGGAACCCCTTTGCCGCGGGTGGAGGAGGTTAGAGTTGGGGCGATGCGCGGCGGACCTATGATGATCGGCGGGCTCGATATCTGGATCTGTCGATGCCCTTGACCCCTAGATGTTGACACCGAGACGAATAGTGGTGTATGGGGCACAGTAACTGCGGGTAGAGTATTCGACGGAGATGCCGAATGGCATGGGAAATCTGGCACGGTCGTGGGAATAGCGAGCCCTTAGCCATCTGGAATCGAAATCCGGTTGGCTTGACTGTCGATAAGCGGATCACTGAGCAAGAAGCATTGAACCGCTCTTTCAGCTTGATTCGTCAAGGGATCGGCGTCCACTCAGTCTGGGAGGAAGGGGCAGACAAACCAAAATATCATGCGGAAATCCTCACTGCCCTGGCGAATCGTGAATGAGCTTGCATTGAGGCATTGGTAGTTGCCCGCGTGGTGATGCTAAACAGATCACGGGTCGGCGGTTGATCGCCGCGGCTGTTTTTCCTATGATTGCCGGAAAACAGCAAGGGTCGACCCGCATGAACAAGTTCAGCTGCACTAGGTCATTGGGCGAGGAGATATATTACACGACTTTGATTGCCGAAAACGAGCAGCAAGCCAAAGAAATGGCGATCGCCGAAGTCAACGAGAAATTCCACAAAAGCGGCGGCCGCGCCAGAGAATGGAGCCTCAGAGTTCTCGAGTTGGATGTCGACGGCCCCGCGCGCATCATCGATTGCGGCTACCGCGAAGCCTGAACCCAACCCACAGCATTCCGGGAGTGGCTGAACTAAATCTCGCTTCACCGGCGAAAGCCGGTGCCCACGGCGACCGTGGATCCCGGCCTTCGCCGGGAAAGCGATTTTGGCGAAGGCGGTCTGCTTCTGGGGCGAGTTCGGTGTGCTCGCCTATCTGCTCGCCGTACCGACGACGGGCGGTTGATTGGCGCGATCGATGATCTGCCGCAGCCTCGCCTTCGTGTCTTCCGATAATCCGTGAGCGGCGGGGCATTTCGCCTCGTCGAGAAACGCGCCGGCGAGCTTAGCTCCCTGCTGCGGATCGCCTTTGAAGCGAAATTCGAGCTGCCGGATCAGACCGGCGATCGCGTCGAGTGAGCCAACGCTGGTGCAGAACATCTGCTGCAATGTCCCGGCGAGCGCCGCGAGATATTGGATCGGCGTGAGGTGTGGGTCGACCAGAGCGGGCCAGTCGTCCGTCATCCTCTGGTCGGCGGCGTCGGGCGGCTTTTCGAGCACCTCGATCCGGTTTAACGCCGCACCACGGTTATGATTCGCCGGAACCTCTTTTTCGATGAGCGTCCTGAGCGCCGTGTACGATGCCTGGCTCCAATCACAAATCGCGTCTATATTTATACATCCCAGTTCCCTCGACTTCGCGCCGAATTCGGGCTGGCCCCAAATATTCTTCGCGCCATTCGTTCGCGGAGCTGTGGCCCGCCAGACGAAGGCGCCATCCATGTCCGCGCTGTGGAGCTGCGCGCCGCTGAGATTGGCGCCCTGCAGCTGCGCGGCGCTGAGATTGGCGCCCTGCAGCTCCGCTTCGCTGAGATAGGCGCCCTGCAGCTGCGCGCCCCGGAGATCGGCGCCCTGCAGCTGCGGGTGGAAGCCATTGGCGCCCTGCAGCTGCGCGAAGTTGAGATCGGCGCCCTGCAGCTGCGCGCCGCTGAGATTGGCGTCCTGCAGCTGCGCGAAGTTGAAATTGGCGCCCTGCAGCTGCGCGAAGTTGAAATTGGCGCCCTGCAGCTGCGCGAAGTTGAAATTGGCGCCCTGCAGCTGCGCGCAAACGCTGTTGCTACCGTCATCGTCGCACTCGAACTTCGCTTCGCGCAAGTCGGCCCGGGTAAAATTTGCGCCCTGCAGCGGAGCGCCGGTGAAGTCGGCCTTGTCGAGATGGGCACGGATAAAGACCGCACGTTGCAGATTGCGGCCGCGCAAGGACAATGCATCCGAGCCGATCGCGGTCTTGCCCTCGGCATCAAATTTCACCCGGTCGCCGGTTTTGAAATCGGGAAGGACCAAGACATTCGACCACAAGCTTTTCGGGCTATCGGTCACAAAGTTGACATCCCCGCCCACCAGCAGCTGATGCAGCGTGGTCCAACCCGAGTCGGGTTTTTGGATGGCTTCAATGCTCGGCGCGGTCCATGCCTCCCAGGTGGTCGGAACCAACCGAGCCGTGGGGAGATTGTCCTCCAGCCACTCGCCGGGAAAGGTCGCGATCGCGACCGCCAACAAAACCGGCAGGCTGCTTGCCGCGAGCCACCACAGCACTTTGGGGCGGCGAAAGTCCCGTGATCCGAGATGGACGGTTGCGCCGCGCGCGATCGACGGCCACAAGGTCCACAGCAATGCGAGATCGATCACGACAGCGATACGCTGCCAATTGGTGATCCACTCGCGGTGGTAGGGCAGGAATTGCAGCTGAAACAGAACCAACAATGCGATTGGGGCGGCGACCAGGCTGATCCGGATCACCAATCGCAGCAGAAACCCCACCACTCCCGTCCGCATCTCGGGCGGACCGGCCAAGGATTGAACAAAAAGGTTGCTCGGTAATTGGCGGCGGACTTCCGTCTTTACGTTGTCGCGGCCGATCTGCGCCTCCAATTCGGTTTGGAACGCGCCGATCTTGCCGGCCAGCAATACGAAATGCAGCAGCACGTAAGCATGCACGATCAGAAAGACGAGCGGGCCCAACACGAAGAAGGCCTTGAGCGGTAGTTCGACATTGAGAAACGGCAACTTGACCGAATTTTCGAGCAATAGGTCGCGGTGCGTCACCGCGCCCGCCGCGATTGCAAAGTAAAACAGGACAAACAAATAGCTGAGCCACAATCCGGTCCCGACGCTTGCGGCATCGACCACGGCGTCGCGCAGGGCCTGCAGATCCGTCGCCTTGGCGGCGAACGACGCCGCCTCCGACTTTTGCGGCGGCAATTCCCGGCCGCGCCTTGCTTAACATGCTCCCCCTCCCAGGCCGCCCCTCTATGTCCGGTCGAGCGAATGTCAGCCCGCATCGACCAAGATGCCCGGCCCGCGAGCACACCGGTCAGCGGATTATCGTCGCGGAGGGGTGATTAGATTCAACCGAGCGTGGCGATGTCCGCGATAAATCGTGAAATCGGAGTCGAGCGTGCAAATCGGTAACCCGGAGATCTCTGCTAGCCTAACTAGGCAGGCATCGACGAGCGACATCGGCAAATTTCGGTAACGGTGCATAAGCTCCGCAACCGCGCCCGCTTCGTCTTGCAAGTGAACACCGATCTGAAGGGCGCCTTGTCCCACTTTTTGTAAGAGCTTCGATGCGGGTTCTCTTGCTCGGCTGAGAAGAAAGCAGGTTTCCGTTAGCACCGCCTCGCAGGTGAGAATTGGCGGCGCTAAATTCTCGAATTGCTCGATCGCCCAGGCATGGCGGGCTTCGCTCGCGCAAAAATAGGCGACAAGCGGCCCGGTATCCATTACCGCCCCGGTTCTCACCGGCCGAAGCCGTCCATGTATTTGGGGTTTGTCGCGAAGTCTTCCGGCGCATCGGCAACGGTGCCGCAGCAATCCCGCATCAGGTCATGGAATGATGGCTCGCTGGCCGGTTTCCTGCCTTTCTCGGGCGCCGATGAGGCCAGCAGCTGGCGCAAGGCCTCGTCGACCAAATCCTTGAATTTCCGTCCACGCATCGCGGCCTCTGCCTTGACGCGCCGGTATAGCTCGTCCGAAAGGTCAACGGTGGTTCGCATGTTCGGAAGATGCGCATATTTATGTCTTTACGCAAGCTGTCTGTCCATCATGCGCTCATGTAAATAGGCTGAGATCGGGTCCCGGTGGCCCGCGGGAAGTTCTTGTACCCGCGGGCTATCGTCGGCCGCGCTGGTTATCGTTCAGCCCCTAATCGCGGAGTTCGGGGACGATCCAGAACGGCTTTTGGCCGCGGGCGACGCGCTCGAAATTATCGAAGGCGTTGCGCCAGCGCTTCCAGTGATTGTCCCAGGTCGGGCCGGCGCCGTGCGGGCTGAAGATGATGTTCTTCAGGGTGAAGAGTTCGTGGTCGGGCTTGGGCGGCTCCTCGACCATGACGTCGAGCCCGGCGCCCAAAATCTTTTCGTCGCGCAGGGCATTGTAGAGCGCCTTTTCGTCGACGACCGGGCCGCGGCAAGTATTGATCAGGATGGCGGTCGGCTTCATCATCGCCAATTCGCGCTCGCCGATCAGATTGTGCGTCGATTTGTCGAGCGGCACGTGCAGGGTAACGACGTCGCAGCTCTTTAATAATTCAGTGAACAGTGCAAAACGGACGCCGAGCTGGTCTTCCTGATCGGTCGTCAGGCGGTTGATGTCATAATACTTGATGTGCATGTCAAAGGCGCGGGCGCGGCGTGCGACTTTCTTGCCGATATTGCCGAGCCCGATGATGCCGAGCGTCTTGTCTTCGAGTTCGTAAAGCTTGGTCGCATTGAAATCATTGCCGCGCCAGCGCCCCGATGAAACGCCTTCATGCTGCCAGATCAGTTTACGGGCGACCGCCAGCATCAGCATCATCGCGTGCTCGGCGACCGCGGTCGAATTGGCGCCGCCATTGTTGCAGATCGGCACGCCCGCCGCCCGCGCTGCGTCGAGATCATAAGTGTTGTAGCCGGCGCTCAAGGTCTGGACGATGCGCAATTTCGGGGCGCGCTGGTAGAACTCGGGGCCATGCGGAAATTGGCCGCCGCCGATATAGTATTCAGTGTCTTTCAGCAGGTCCCAGAATTCGGGGCGGCCGTGTGGGGCCATCTTCAAATCCCAGCCCGGCGACAGCAGATCGTAGGCGATCTCCAATGTCTCTTCGGAATGGGTGGCGGGAGTCAGTATGCGCGGCATCGTGCGTCTCCTCTTGACTAGGATTGTCGGATGTTACCAAGGAAGCGCTATGGTAGCGACACCGTGCGGTCTGGCGAAAGCGCAAAAGCCGTAGCTTAGCCCAATTGCCGCCGCTGAATCGCTCGGCTACGCTGCCGCCCGGTCCGCCACTCTCCGCAGCACCGGTTCCGGCTGCTCTAGCGAGGTTCGAACATCATGCCCGACGCATTCGAGAGCCGTTTCCAGAACCTGCACGAATTTGTCACCCAGGCGCGCATCAATCTCGACCGCAACAATTGGGACTATCTGATCGGCGGCTCCGAGACCGAGACCACCTTGGCGCGCAACCGGCTGGCGCTTGATGCGATCGGGTTTCGGCCGCGGGTGTTGCGCGACGTGTCAAACATCGATTGCAGCCGGACATTGTTCGGCAAAAAGTTGCGCATCCCGGTGCTGTGCGCGCCGGTCGGCTCGCTCGAAGTCTTCGAGCCCGGCGGCGGGGCCACCGTTGCCGCAGCAACCCGCGAATTCGGCAACGGCATAATCCTGTCCTCGGTATCGCATCCCGGGCTCGATGAAACCGCCAAGGCCTCGGGCGACGGCTTCAAGGTATTCCAGCTGTATGTGCGCGGCGACGCTGCCTGGGTCGACGACCATGTCGGGCGCGCGATGGATAAGGGTTATGACGCGTTTTGTCTGACGGTCGACACCGACAGCTACAGCCGGCGCGAGCGCGATATTGCAAAGCGACATTTGCGCCGCCGCGTGCGCCCCGGCGATGCCCGCATCTACCAGGCGCAGTTTAACTGGCGCGATATTGAGCGGATCAAAAGGAATTGCCGCATCCCGCTGATCTTGAAGGGCATCGCCACTGCCGAGGACGCCAAGATCGCGCTCGAACACGGCGTCGACTGCATCTATGTGTCAAACCATGGCGGCCGCCAGCTTGACCAGGGCGTCGGGTCGGTCGATGTGCTGCCGGAAGTCGTCGAGGCGGTCGGCGGGCGGGCCCGCATCATGGTCGATGGCGGCATCAGCCGTGGCACCGATGTCGTAAAAGCAATCATTTTGGGGGCTGACGCCGTTGCTTGCGGCCGGCTTTACGTCTACGGGCTCGCGGCGGCGGGCGCCGAGGGGGTGGTGCGGCTATTCGAGATCCTCGAAGACGAGATCCGCATCTGCCTGTCGCTACTGGGTGTGACCGGCTATCACGAGCTCGACAAATCCTATATCCGGCCGGCGCGCCAAGTCGTGATGCCGCATGTCCACAGCGCCTTCCCACACCTCAACCTGCCGCGCGAGACGTATTAGCGCCGCCAAGGCCGCGGGGAATGGGAAGGCGGTAGAGGCTTTAGGCGGCTAACGCGCCGGCGGCTTCGGCGTTGGCGGGCTCGCTTCACCAGCTTCGATTACGGTGCCCGAGACCGGCTCGACCCAGACGAGGCGATCGATGATGCCTTTAACCCCGGGTACGTTTTCGGCGGCCACCCGAAGGGCGGTGCGTTCGTGTTCGTCGAGGATGACGCCGTCGAGTTCGACGATGCCGTCGGTGACGGTAATCGTCAGCCCCGAACGCGGCGCCCAGTCGGCTTTTTCGAGTTCGGCGAGGATGCGGTCGTGGATGGCGTCGTCGCCGGCGACCGGGGCCTGCGGCGCATCGAGCGCGCGGGCGACGGCGGCAAGCAGGTCGGGGCGGCTGACGATCCCGAGAAGGTTTCCGTCTTCCATAACCGGTAGCCGCTTGATGCGGCGCCGCTCCATCAAATGCACGATATCGGCCAACGACGTATCGGGCGCCACCGAGACCACGTCGTGCGACATCAGCTGCTCACAGGTCCTGCCGTGAGTGCGGACATACTCGCTTGCCGTCCGCCCCGGCCCCAGCAAGAAATCGAGCCATGGCCAGTGCCGCCGTTCCGTAGCGATCTCGCTGCGTCGCAGCAGATCGCCCTCGGTCAGGATACCCTCAACTTTGCCCGCGGCGTCGACCACCGGCAGCCCGCTGACCTTGTTCACCAGCATCAGCCGGATCGCTTCGCGGATCGGCGTCCTACGCTCGACGGTAACGACGTTGCGGGTCATGACATCCGCGGCGTTCATCGTGCGTCTCCATTATTCGGGTTTCGTCAACGCTGGCGTCAACTACGGTGGGCGGCCTCGGCGAGAGCCGTGACGCCCGGCAATTGACGCCCTTCGAGCCATTCGAGAAAGGCGCCGCCGGCGGTGGAGACATAGGATAGCTCGTCTTCGAGCCCGGCCTCGGCGAGAGCGGCCACCGTATCGCCGCCTCCGGCGACGCTGCGCAGCCGCCCGGCGCGGGTGAGATCGGCGACCCTGCGGGCAACGTCCACTGTCCCGCGGTCGAAGGGGGGTGTTTCAAAGGCGCCGAGTGGGCCGTTCCACACCAAGGTCTTGGCCTCGTCAAGGGCGGCGCCGATGCTGGCCACCGTCTTGGGGCCGATGTCGAGAATCATCATGTCTTCAGCCACCGCGCCGATCGCCACGGTCGATGAAGCGACCCCGGCTTTAAGCTCTCCGGCGACCACCGCATCATCCGGCAATATGACGCGGCAATGCCGCTCGGCGGCAAGTGCGAGCAGCTGATGGGCATTGTCCGCCATCTCGCGCTCGCATAGCGAGTGGCCGACCGCGACCCCTTTTGCAAAAAGAAGGGTGTTCGCCATCGCCCCGCCGATCGCCAGCATGTCGACTTTGCCGATGATAAAGCGCAGCAGGTCGAGCTTGGTCGATACCTTGGCGCCGCCGACCAATGCCAGCACCGGCCGCGCCGGATGTTCCAGTGCGGCAGAAAGCGCCTCCAGCTCGGCTTGCATCAGCTTGCCGGCAGCCGCGGGCAACATACCAGCGAGAGCGGCAATCGAGGCATGAGCGCGGTGCGCAGCGGAAAACGCGTCGTCGACATAGACATCGCCTAGAGCCGCTAAGGCGCGGGCGAAGTCCATCGAGTTCTTCTCCTCCTCGGGATGGAAGCGCAGATTTTCAAGCAATGCCACTTGCCCCGGCCGCAACGCGCCGACCACTCGTTCGGCTTTTTCGCCGATACAATCCTCGGCAAAGACGATGTCACGCCCGCCTAAAGCCCGCCGCAGCGCCGGCAATACCTGGCGCAATGAAAATTTGGGGTCGGGCCCGCCCTTTGGTCGGCCGAAATGCGACATCAAGACGACAGCCGCGCCTTTATCAAGCAGCGTCGATATTGTCGGGGCCAGCCGCTCGAGGCGGGTGGCGTCGCTGACTTCGCCGTCTTTGACCGGAACATTGAGGTCGGCGCGCACCAAAACGCGTTTACCGCTGACATCGATGTCGTCGAGGGTCCGAAATTCAGGCATGTCTCCTCCGCCGGCCGCTTTCAGTCGTATTCTAGCGCCTGAAGCGACGGTGTCGCTATCGGCTGAGTTGAGCAAGCGCTTCCCGCAACGGCTTACTCGAGACCGCGAAAATGCCATTGAACGGCGAATCAAGGTCAAGAATTACGAATATTACCGAAGCGATCGACAGCGCGCCCAGCACGATTGTAATCCCCGCGAGGATGTTTTTCGGCGCGCTTAGGCCGAACGAAGCAAAGATGATTGCGAGCCAGAATGTCAGGACTAGGTAGAACGGCATCGAAATTGAACCGTGGGCCTCCTCGATCAGTTTCCAGCGGGCCCGCATCAATATCTCGAATTGATTGACGCAGGTTTGCAGCAGCCGACGATGCATCGGGTCGCGAGGCTCGAGCTGGCGTATATCGGTCTCGACCTGCGCAAGCATCTCGCCAAAACTCACGCTGTCGATCGATGCCCCGGAACCTGGCTCCGGCAGGTGCTTCGGATAAAAGTCGCCGGCGGGCTTTGGTTCCTCGGTCCATGTCGTGGCGATCCGCGCAGCTGTGTAACTGCGCAGCAAGGCGCGCGCCGGGTCGGCCTCGCTGCCGTATTGGCGCAATGACCGATCAAGCTGGATCAGCTGGATCGAGACGCTCCGTAAGTCATTCTCGATGGTATCGAACGATGCCTTGACCGAGCTGGTCAACAGACCGAGGACCAAAGCGGCGAAGGTTACCAGCATGGTCATGACCAGCTGGATCAAATCCGTCGTTTCTCGGCTGCGGTGCCGCTCCGAGAGAAACGGACGAATCGCCATCCCGATCGCGCTGCCACCGAGCAGGATGATCAATAAGATCGCGGCCTCGCGGAGTTCCGTCATTTGCGCTTTTCCCCTCTGCCCGACCTTTGCCTCACCTGTTTGGCTTCGCCGGCAGCGGCTTCTATTCCCATCGGCAGCTTTGGTGAACAGCGGTCCGTTGTTGTATGATTCTCTGTCGTTGATGTGAATCAATGCCGGCGTCAGCCCTCGAGCCGAAATCTCCACGTACCGAAATTGACGAGCAACGGTCGCGCGCCCCAGGAGATTCGATGATCAAGACCATACTGGTACCCGCCACAGGAAGTAGTGCTGACGATGCGGTGTTTGCCTCCGCACTCGCCGTGGCGCGGGCGTTTTCGGCGCATCTGAATTTCCTGCATGTTCGTGTCGATGCAGCCTCGATGGCGGTCACAATGGCCTCTGAGGGCGGCGGGTCTGCTTTAGTCGGCGGGTTGGTCGACCGGCTCGACGAGGAGGCCGATCTGCGCGAAAAGCAGGCGCGCGAACTGTTCGATCGTTTTTGCGCGCGCGAGGGGCTGGTCATCGCCAATGCGCCGCCGGCTCCCAGCGGACGGCCCTCGGCGCAATGGATGCGGCAGGTTGGCGCCGAACCCTTTTGGATTGCCGAACACGGGCGGGCTGCCGATCTGATGGTGATCGGGCGCCAATCCGATGACGAAGGCGCACCGGAAACGATCGAAACCGCGCTCCTCGAGAGCGGCCGCCCGGTGCTGATCCCGCCGGCGGCGGCAATGGCGAGCCTGCCGGATACCATCGTCATTGCCTGGAAATCGACGCGCGAAGCGGCGCACGCGGTCACCGCCGCAACCCCGTTTCTGTCGCTCGCAAAAAGAGTTCGCATATTGACGGTGGCCGAAAGCGAAGATTTGTCGACCGAAGAAGGCGCCCAGCTATCGGCCAATCTGCGCTGGCGCGGGATTGAGGTCACGGCCGAGCGGCTGCAGCCGGATCAGCACAGTTCGGAGGACACCCTCGTCAACGCGGCTGCCGAGAGCCACGCCATGCTGGTTATGGGCGCCTATGGCCATAGCCGGCTGCGTGAATGGATTTTTGGCGGCTTCACCGAACACGTGGTTCGGACGGCGGTCCGGGTGCCGGTCTTGATCGTACACTGATCGCCGCGGTCGCTTTCGCCGCCAGGTCGAGCTCGGTAGGGTCGGGCCGCGAAGGCGACCGGTCGCGCCACGGACGACAACGACCCCGTTCGACATGGTCGTGCGCAACGATCTCGACCGCTTTCACTTGGCCAGCGATGTGATCGACCGGCTGCCGCAGCTAGGCTATATGGCCGCCTACGCCAAGCAGGCGCTGCGGGACAAGCTGATCGAACATAAGCAATACATCACGCGTTATGGAGATGATATGCCCGAGGTCAAGAACTGGCGCTGGCCTGCTGCATCGACCGCTGATTGAAGTGCCGCCGTCAAACTGCGAAAGGTTGAACAATGCTCTCGATTTCCCCCGAAAAGCTCGCCTTTATCGTCGAGAAGGCGCGCGAGTACGATGCCGAGGTGCCGCCCCTTGACCGGGATTACGAGGAAGGCTCCGACGGGGTCGATGACGATGAGCGCGAGGTCCTGCTCGACACCCCCGATAACCCGACAGCACAGGAATTGCGCGATGCGATCGACGGGTTGAATGTGGATGAGCGCGAGGAGTTGTTAGCACTGATGTGGCTTGGACGCGGCGATTACGATGCGCAGAGCTGGGCCGAGGCGATGCGGCAGGCGCGCGAGTCGCAATCCTCGAGCGAGACCGAATATCTGCTCGGGACGCCGCTGCTTGGCGACTACCTGGACGAGGGTGCCGCGGCGCTCGGCTTGTCGCTCGAAGGTTACATGCGAGGTTAGCCGCGTGCCTTGCGCGACTACCGCGGATTTGCCGCCGGCGGTGCGCCATCTGCCGCCGCATGCCCAGGAGATTTTTCTCGCGACCTTCAACAACGCTTGGCAGACTTACGCCGACCGCGGCCCGCAGGCGCAGGAGGAAACCGCGTTTCGCATCGCCTGGGCAGCCGTCAAAAGGCAATACCGCAAACGCGGCGATGTCTGGGTGCCGAAGGATCGGTGGGAATAGCGCCGCCCGTCTCCGCCACCGCAAGCGTGGCGATGACTTTCGCCCCGTCGGCAGAGGTGACCGGAGCCGATCTCGAACGCGAACTGGCCTTGGTTCGTGCTGCCGCTGAGGGACGGGTGGGTGGCGTCTTCGGGCCGGGTTCGATGGTGTGGCGGATCGACCGCGAAGCCGCGATCTTCCTTGCCGCCGGACGAGCCCTGTTGCTGCAATTGGCTCATCCCTGGGTGGCCGCGGCGATCGCCCAGCATTCGCGCAGTTTGGCCGACCCGATCGGCCGGTTTCACCGCACCTTCGGCGTCGTCTTTACGATGGTGTTCGGTACCACGGATGAGGCGATTGCCGCCGCCCGGAGTCTTTACCGTCGCCACGCTGCGATCTCCGGCGCCCTCTCCGAAAGCGGTGGCATTTTTCCGAAAGGTTCGGCATATCGCGCGAATGATGTCGCGGCGCGACGCTGGGTCTTTGCGACCCTGGTCGACAGCGCAATTGTCGCGTTCGAACTCGTCAACCCGGCGCTCTCACCCGAAGAGCGCGAGCGCTATTACCGCGAGGAGCGATTGTTCGCGGCGTTTTTCGGCATCCCTCAAACCGCGTTGCCGCAAACCTGGACGGCATTTTCAGATTATGTCGAACAGATGGTGGGCTCGGACATGCTCGCCGTTGGCAACGCGGCGCGCCGGACAGCCGAGTCGCTTTTCGAAGGTTCTGGAACCTGGCTGCGTTCGCCCAACTGGTATCGCGCCCTGGCCGCGAGCCTGCTGCCCGAGCGGCTGCGCGACGATTTCGGCCTTCTTTACGGGCGCTCCGAGCAGCGTGCCGTGCGACGTGCCCTCGCGCTGCTACGCTCTTTATATCCGCGCATTCCCGCCCGGCTCCGCTATGTGGCGCCCTATCACGAAGCCTGTGCGCGCCTGGCCGGCCGTCGGCCGGGCGCTGTGACCCGGTGTCTGAACCGGTTTTGGATCGGCCGTGATTCGATGGCCGGCTGACCTTTTCGCGAAACCGGGTATTCTCGACCCATTGATTGCCGATTCCGGGGAAGCCATGGCGATTGCGGCCGCTGAGGGTGCCGAGACTACCCACCCGAACCATCTGCGGGTGCCGCAAGGGACCGATCTCGTCGAATGGTATTTTGAGCAGGGCTGGACCGACGGCCTGCCGGTGGTGCCGCCGACGCGCGAGCGGATCGACGAATTCGTCGCAGCGCTGGGCGGCGACCCGGCTTTTGTCGAATGCAAGGTGCCGCCGCGGCACGGCAGTCTCAGCCGCGAGGTATTAGCGATCAACATGGTCATGGCGGGCTGCAAGCCCGAATATGCCCCGGTGGTTCGCGCGGCGATCCTGGCCCTGACCGCGAAAGCTTTTAATTTGAACGGGGTGCAAGCGACGACGCACATGGCGGCACCGCTGCTGATCGTCAATGGTCCGGTCGCAAGCGCCATCGGCACGAACGGCGACTGCAACGCGTTCGGTTCGGGCAATCGCGCCAATGCGACGATCGGACGGGCCTTGCGCCTGGTGTTGTTGAATGTCGGCGGCGGCCGGCCGGGCGATCTCGACAAAAGCACCTTGGGTCATCCCGGCAAATACACCTATTGCGTCGCCGAAAACGAAGCGGCGAGCCCGTGGGCGCCCTACCATGTCGAAAAGGGCTTTGATCCGGCCGAATTCGACGGTTTTTGTCCTCGCCGCCGAGCCGCCACACAGCGTCACCAACCACGTCGCGAATGATCCCGAGGGCATCCTCGACAGCATCTGTTCGGCGATGAGTACGATCGCCAACAACAACGCGGTGTCATCGGGACATTGCGCGGTGATCATCGGTCCCGAGCATGCCCGCACGATCGCCGGCAAAGGGTGGACTCGGCACGATGTGCGCAGCTACCTGCACATCAATGCCTACAATTTGTTTTCCGAGCTGACCTTCAACGAGCGCTACGGCAAGATCTACAACCGCAACCTGCCGCGCTGGTACAAGCGCGAGCAAGGCTCACGCATCCCGATCGTGCCTGATCCCGACCACATTCACCTATTTGTGGTCGGCGGCGAGGCCGGCCGGTTTTCGGCCTTTATCCCCGGCTGGGGTCACATGTCCTCGCCTGTCTTGCGCTCGATCGAAGACACTGGCAGCCCGCGCCGCGACCCCGTCTGCGTCGATGGCACCTGTTTCCTGTAATTTGCGAGTCGCTGACCGCGCGAGCACAGATAAATGCACAATAGTAACAACATGGAAATCACTACAGACGCCGTTTTTGTCGATAAATTAGAGAATCTTCTCGCGGATGAGGAGCTGATCATTCGCCTCCTCACACTTGAAAAACAACGACGAGGACTCGCTACGACCCAGCTTGTCTTCATCGGGATGCACAACGTCGCACAATATTGGTGGTGCGCTCAATACGCGGTGTCGAAAAGCCGGATAAATGAGCTCGGTTTCTTCCAGGCACACTTATTTGACCGAATTGTATGCGCCTACCGCCTTGGCATGCTGACGAAGCTGTCGCGGCGGGGTGCGGGACTGTTGGATCTCGGACGAGAGCTCACCTTGCTCGACGCCGAAAGCGTTTGGTCCAAGCAACTGGCCAGCTGGCGTCAGTTGAAATTCCTAGACGCGCTGGCCTCAGGTCTCGAAGATCAGAAAGACCGGTTTGATAGAGGCATCCTCTCTGAGATTTCACGTGGCGAGGATCACCCTACTCTCCGCTGGAGCTTTCCCTGGCGGAAATACACAGTGATCGGTGTGCCAGACGGGTTGGAACCCGACCTCGTATACGAGTTCAAGACAACCGTGAAATCTTACTTCTTAAATTTCACAAAGCCCGTAGCGTTTGCACAAGGAGATATTTACGGTCATTTCTTCCGTCGGTCGAGAAAACGGGTACAGATCTACGTTGCCGAGGCGGACAGGACCGAAACTTATGACGAACCAACAGACATTGCCAGGGCAGAACAGACGTTAGCGCGATTCGCGCAGGTGGAGAGCGGCGAGCCGGCACGTCCTCCAGCACAATGGAAATGCAGTAGTTGCGAATTTAACGAAGCGTGCCCGACCCGGCGATCGTAGGGCTGCCGACTCAACGGTGAATCTGGAGTAAGACCCATGGCTGAACAATGCTATGAAATCGTCTTCGACCCGCGCGGGGTCGTCGAGACTGAGCAGTTGCCGCTGGCGGCACGGGTGCGCGATCTTGGCGGATTGCGCCTCGGCGTGCTCGACAACACCAAATGGAATGCCAACCGGCTGTTACGCAAAACCGTGGCGCGGCTTGAACGGCAAGCGCCGCTCGCCGCCGTCAACTATTACCGCAAAGAAAGCTTTTCGAAAGACGCCGACCCGGTCTTGATCGAGACGATTGCCGCGAATAACGACATCGTCTTGACGGCGATCGGCGATTGAGGCTCGTGCACGTCGTGCTGTACGCATGACGCCGTCAGTCTCGAAGCCCTGGGCCGCCCGACGGCGGTCGTTGTCACCACCGAATTTCTCCATGAAGCGCTGATGCAGCGGAACGCCCTCGGTATGCCCGACCTCGCCCCGGTCGTCATCGATCATCCGCTGAGCACCTTAAGCGACGCCGAAATCGATGCTCGCGCCACTCAAGCGCTGGGCCAATGCATCGCCCGCTGGCTCGGGAAATGACCACCACGCCGGTCCGCTCGTTTCTCAAGAAGTCGGGCTGGGTTCGTCCATGATCTCGGTGTCCCCGCAGTAATGCCTGCAACAGCCCGGGTGAGGAGAGGGTGATCAATGGCGGGCGACTCAGGTCGGCTGCGCGGACCAAGCGAGGGCTTGCCGTAAGCATAGCCGTGCTTGTTCTGAGCGTCGGCTATCTTTTCCTGCTGCGGAATTTCAATGTCTCGGTGCTCCCTGGCGAGCGCCATTTTGGCGCCACCAGCGCGGTCAAGCCGGCGGCTCAAGTTTACATCGAACCCATCAGTATCGATGCTTTCAACGACGCAATGCAGGTGCGTGCCTACCTCGAGCCGAGTGCTTCATCCAGCAGTGAGGATTTCGCAGCAGCAGATCGCGAGCTCACCTTGCTCATCACTCACGATAGAACAGTGGAGGAGATCAAGCTTGCCGCTAATGATCATCTGGCCTCGGCAACCTTTGAAGTGGACCTGGAAGAAGGCAGTATCGCGCATTATCCGCTGGACAGCTACCGGGTGGAGCTGGGCGTCCAAGTTTTCGAAGGAAAAACGGCCGCCATCAAACTACCGGCCAGAGTCACGGTTTGGGAGGGGGTTCTTGGCTACGAATTACATTCGGCCCGACAGTCGGGCGCTGACCCCGAGCGGATCCAGCTGAAACTGGATATTGTCCGCAGCGGCGCCTTCGCACTCTTTGCACTCGCGGCATATGGAGCAATGGTCGTACTCGGCGGCTGCGCTCTCGCTGTTGGCATTCTGACCTTTGTCGATGTGAGGAGGCCGGAGGCAACGCTGATCGGTGCGCTGGCGGCGATCGCATTCGCATTGCCGGTGTTGCGCAACGCGCTACCGGGCTCGCCACCACTCGGTATACAAGCGGACATGTTTGTCTTTCTGTGGACCGAGCTTGTGGCCGTGATTTCGCTCGCCCTCCTCGTCTATAAATGGGCGCGAACCGGCCCGCGGCCCTGAAACATTCGGTTGTATAATCCCTGGTCCAATCAAGGGGCGCGAGATGGTCGAGGAGGGCATTTATTCCGGCTTGCGGATGCTCGATCTGAGCCAAGGGTGGCGGCGCCCCTATTGCGCAATGCTGCCGGCCAGGAGCAGACGTCGTCAAGGCGAACCCTTGGAGGGCGAGGGAGAATAGCGCGTTCAGGCGTCGTCCTGCAGTGACAGCAGGGTGGCGTTGCCGCCGGCGGCGGTGGTGTCGACCGAAATCGTGCGCTCGGTCGCAAAGCGGTGCAGATAGCGCGGGCCGCCGGCTTTTGGGCCGGTGCCGGACAGGCCTTCGCCGCCAAAAGGCTGCACCCCGACGACGGCGCCGATCATGTTGCGGTTGACGTAAGCGTTGCCGATGCGCATCCGCTTTAAGATGTGCTGCACGTTCGCGTCGATGCGGCTGTGAATGCCGAGGGTCAGCCCATAGCCCGTCGCGGCGATCTCGTCGAGTGCGGCGTCGAGCCGGTCGGCCGGCCAGCGCACGACATGCAGGATCGGGCCGAACACCTCGCGCTCGAGCAGGTGGGCGCCGGCGATCTCATAGGCCCGCGGCGCAAAAAAGGTACCTTGCTCGGTGCCTGAAGGCAGTCGGCATTGGTAGAGCAGGCGGGCTTCGCGCTCCATGCGCGCGGCGTGCTTTTCGAGCGCATTTCGGGCATCGCTGTCGATGACCGGGCCGACATCGGTCGCGAGCAAGGCCGGGTCGCCGATCGTTAGCTCGGCCATAGCCCCCACTAGCATCTCGATCACCCGGTCGGCGATGTCGGCTTGGATATAAAGCAGCCGCGCCGACGAACAACGCTGGCCGGCGCTCTCAAAGGCGGAGGTCAACACGTCGGTGACGACCTGCTCGGGTAAGGCCGAGGAATCGACGATCATTGCGTTCTGCCCGCCGGTTTCGGCGATCAATGGCACCAACGGGCCGGGGCGCCCAGCTAATGCCTGCGCAATCGCACGCGCGGTCTCGGTCGAGCCGGTAAACGCGACACCGGCGATCCGGGTGTCGGCGACGAGCGGTGCCCCGACGCTCTCCCCGGTCCCGGGCAGCAGATGCAACACGTCGCCCGGGATGCCGGCCTCGTGCAATAAACGCACTGCGGCGGCCGCGATCAGCGGTGTTTGCTCGGCAGGCTTGGCGATGACCGCATTCCCGGCCGCGAGGGCGGCGGCGATCTGACCGGTAAAGATCGCGAGCGGGAAATTCCACGGTGCTATGCAGGCAAAGACGCCGCGGCCACGCAACGCCACTTCGTTGCGCTCGCCCGTCGGGCCCGGCATCGGTTCCGGTGTGGCGAAATCGGCGCGGCCACGCATCGCGTAGTAGCGCAGATAGTCGACCGCCTCGCGCAATTCGGCAACCGCCGCCGGTATCGTCCGACCGCCTTCACGGATGACGCGCGCCAGCAAATCGGAGCCGTGTGCCTCGAAGAGATCAGCCGCGCGTTCGAGAATGGCGGCGCGTTCGTCGGCCGGGCGCCGGTCCCAGGCGGAAGCGGCGTCCGCGGCGCGGTCGAGTGCTCGGTCCAGCTGCTCGGGCCCGGCCTCGATCACGGTGCCGATTTGCCGTCGCTGGTCGCCCGGATCGAAGGCTGGTTTCGCCTCGCCCGGCTGCTCGACGCCACCAATGATCGGTGCGGCATGCCAGGGCTGGCGCATTGCCTGGGCAAGGCCGTCGCGCAGGGCGCTCAACTCTCGGGGATCCGAGAGATCGATCCCGCGCGAATTTTTGCGCCCGGGCATGTAGAGATCACGGGGCAACGGAATGCGCGGATGCGGCTTCACCGGTAGCCGCGCCAGCTGCGCGATAGGGTCGGCGATAATGTCATCGATGGGCTGCTTGTCGTCGACAATGCGATTGACAAACGAGGTGTTGGCGCCGTTTTCGAGCAGCCGGCGCACGAGATAGGCGAGCAATTCCTCATGGCTGCCTACCGGGGCATAAACCCGGCACGGCCGGTCAAGGTGCTCGGGCCCGACGACCTCGTCATAGAGCGCTTCACCCATGCCGTGCAGGCGCTGGAACTCCCAGTCCCGGCGATCGCAGGCGAGCTCGAGCATCGCGGCGACGGTGTGGGCGTTATGGGTCGCGAATTGCGGGTAAAACACGGCGCCGGCATCGAGGAGCCGATAGGCGGCCGCGAGATAGGAGACATCTGTCGCAACCTTGCGGGTGTAGACCGGATAGCCATTGAGCCCGCGCTCTTGGCTCTTTTTGATCTCGCTGTCCCAATAGGCGCCCTTGACCAGCCGCACCATCAGACGCCTTCGGCCGCGCTGGGCGAGATCGGCGAGCCAATCAATCAGCGGCAGTGCACGTTTTTGATAGGCCTGGACCGCGAGCCCGAACCCGTCCCAGCCAGCGAGCTCGGGGGCGAGCGCCAATGTCTCGATCAGATCGAGCGACAGATCGAGCCGGTCGGCCTCTTCTGCATCGATCGTAAACCCGATGCCGGCCTCCCGCGCCCGCTTAGCGAGCGCCAGTAAGCGTGGGGCCATCTCGGCCAGCACGCGTTCGCGCTGCGCCATCTCGTATCGCGAGTGCAATGCGGACAATTTGACTGAGATTCCGGGTGCGGCTTCGACCGCGCGACCCGCCGAGGCCCGCCCGATCGCGGCGACCGCGTGCTCATAGGCGGCGAAATAGCGCGCCGCATCGGCAGCGGTATGCGCCGCTTCGCCCAGCATGTCGTAAGAGTGACGGTAGCCTTCGCGTTCGGGGGCGCGGGCGCGGTCGAGCGCCTCCTCGATGGTTCGCCCCATGACAAACTGGCGGGCGAGGATGCGCATTGCCGCGGTCACCGCCTGGCGCACGACCGGTTCACCCGAGCGCAGCGCAAAGCGCTGCAGCGCCGCCCGTAAATCGCGGGCCGGCTCGGCGCGCAACAACCGCCCTGTCAGCATCAATGCCCAGGTCGAGGCGTTGACAAAGACTGAGTCGGAATGGCCGAGATGGCGGGCCCAATCGGCCTCGCCGAGCTTGTCGCGGATCAGCCGATCGACGGTCTCTGCGTCGGGAATGCGCAGCAACGCCTCGGCGAGGCAGAGCAATGCCACGCCCTCCTGCGAAGACAGCGCGTATTCATGCAGAAAGGCGTCGATGCCCCCCTTGCCGTGGCGCTCGCGGCGCACCGCCCCGACCAACCGGCGAGCCCTTTCGGCGATTCGGTCGCGCGCGTCGGGCGCGATGTCGGCTGCAGCCAGGATCTCGGCGTCGGCCGCAGTCTCGTCGAGCCGGGCATGGCCGCGGACTGCGGCGCGCAGCGGCGCGGCCGGCGATGGCGGGGCGGAAAAGACAAGATCCATAGCGGGGCCTTTCGCGAGCGCCGCGTCATTGCCACGCGAGAAGGCGCATCCCTCGTTGCCGGCGCGTTGCGTAGCCAAATGTGGTGCGCCGCCAATGCCCCCGGCAGATCTTGGCGTCAGGCCTCGAAGCGCAGGATCTCGACGCAAGGCGGCTTGGTCAGGACTTCACTGAAATCGCGCATCCAATTGCCGGTTTCTTCGCTCGACCCGACCCCGCGGTTGCGAAATTGTTCGAGCTGATCGAGCCCCTTCAGCTCGACCTCGAATTGCAGGGCGGTGTGGTCGCCGTGGCCGCGCGTCAACGGCACCAGCATGCGGGCGTCGAGGCCGTTGTTACGCGCCGCCTCGACCTCGCGGCGGATGAATTCGATCGCACGCTGACGGTTGACCGGCAGCACATCGTAGCAGAATCGAGCGAGGTACATGTGTCTCTCCTTGTGACAAGGTCAGTCCGGCAGCCGGCGACGATGGCGTGGCGCCGGGCGGCTCCTTCTGGGTCAACGCGAAGGATCGCCGGTCGATGCACCGATCCGGGTAAAAACAGTGCCTCTCGGCGGCGGGAACCTGGGCCCGGGCCTTGCACAGTACGCGGCAAATCCGCATACAGTGCGGCGGCCGGGTCTGGTCAGGGGCGGGGGAAATGATGTTGCGATATCGGCGATTTCTAACGGCAGGTCTGGTTATTTCGGCGCTGACATTGTCAGCGGCTGCAAGCGCGCAGGCGCCTTCAGCGGCACCTCCCGCCGCGACCACGACGGCCCCGACCGTCCCCGCGGCGCCTGCTTCGTCGACAGCTGCAGCAAAATCGGAGCTGCCGCACTTTCTCGTTTATTTCAATGAGTTCAGCGCCTATATGTCGCCGCGCTCGAAGGAAATTGTGGCAAAGGCGGCCAAAGAAGCCAAAGCTTCCGGCGCCAAGTCGATCACGGTGCAAGCGAGAGCGAGCGCCACCGGCACGGTGCAGACCAACAAATATTTGGCGATGACGCGCGCGTCGATCGTTGCCGACGAACTCGAGGCTGACGGGATTCCGGCGGCGATGGTGCAACAGGATCCGATCGGGCAGACCGGCTCGAGCGACCCCTCGGTCTTTAATCGGAGGGTCGACATCATCCTGCACCGCTGATCGCCGGCATGCGATGGCAGCAGAGTCGTTGGTTGTCACCTACGAGCTGAGCGTGCGCAGCCGCGCCATCATTGAAGAAGAGTTGGGCCCGAGCCGGCAGAGCGGTCTATCTCCGTGATCTCGGCCCCGATCAGCGGGCCGACGCGCTTCGCATATCTCTGCCGGGCGATGTTGCTGGACGGCCGCGCCTATTCGCAGCACACGCCTATTCGCAGCACACGGTCGTGCGGTGACGCGCGGTCGTGCGGTGACGCGCCCGACCAGACAACGTTATGACCGGCTGCGGCGTGGTCTGCCACGTGAACGGCCGCGCTTGCGACCCAGCCCGAGTTCTTTCGCCATCGCCGAGCGCTGTTCGGAATAGGCCGGTGCGGTCAGCGGATGGTCACTCGGGAGTTTCCAGCGGCGCAAATATTCGGCAACTCTGAGACCGTGTCGGGTCCCGAGATGGCGTCGTAAAGTCTTTCCCCGGAACCCGCATTCAAGGCACACGACATGGTCTTGCTGGACAGATCGTCTTACCGGAACTGCCGGCGTCCGTGGAACGGGCAGCTGCACCGGCGTTCCGAGATTACGAATTGCTTGATCGACGGATATGATTAGCGCCGATAGCTGATCCGCCGAAACGGTGTGATTTCCAACATAGCTAGCAATGATCTTCGTGACTGGGCCAAGCCCACCGCTTCTTGATGTGTCTTGCATGTCCATCGGCGATCCTTCCCCCCAACTCGGAAAAATGATCGCCCCTCATACGGCAAACTGACATCAGGTCAAACAAATTCTATCGACCGAGACGTTTTATTGCTTTTTGTTGGGCTACGATTGCGGATGGACCGGCTCGGATGCGTTTGCTTTGCCGCCGTAATCATCTGGGCAGCAACAAGCCTCGGCTAAACCGGATGCGTTCACTATTAGCTGCGCATTACTGCTCCCGATGTCATCTGATGTGCGCGCAACACGCATGCAAATCGCCAACACCCGATTGGCGACAGTATCGGATTCTGTGGAAAACTTTCCAACCAAGGAAAATGCCCGGATGTCGGAGCGAATTTGAGCGCAAGGAGACCGGCTTCGCATTTACTGAGGAAGAGTTTGAGCACCGTTGTCCCGCCGGTGAAAGCGGTCCCGATCCTGACCGGGGATCAGGGCCTGCCCAGAACATTTAGCGCTGCAGGAGCGGCCAGCTTCGCACCCAAAAGATCGAGGACGCGCTGACCGATAATTCTGAGACGTTCTTGCGAGGGCTCTCAGTTATTAGAGATCGTTGCAACAGTGCCGTCGAGTTTCGTCAATTTGACCGTGAACTTCTCATTGTAGGTGTGCGCCAAGTCCCGCAAGTAGCTCAGTGCGACTGCCTCGCCCAACTGGATCGAGGTGTCGCTATCGCTCCGCCAATGGATACCGGCGTGGATGCCATGACCAAAACTGATGTTATGCGCGAGTTTATGTAGTTCGCCATTGACGGTGAGTTGGCCGGCGTCGCTACCCGTGTAATTGTTGAGAACCGTCCCATCGTTTGACGGCACCTTCGGGTTGGGGATAATAAAATCACCGTCGAAGTAGAATTTCAGCGCGGTGATGCAAGCACCCGCCACGGCGCCATGCCCGGTCGGATAAGCCGGATGGGTCGGCGAACCTTCCGGAAATGCCTGCGACAGGAAATAGCTGTTATTGGCCGTGAAGCTGCTCTGCATCGCCTGCGAACTCAGCACGGTCGGACTGACGTGCCCTTCGATCATGTTGCCTTCGCCGATTTTCTGTAGATAAACAATCGCACCGCCCGACTCCGGACGGTGACGAAGATGCACAAACCATTTTTGGTACCATACCGCGTTGATCGCCTCGCGGGCCACCGCGGTCAAGGTCGCGGCGATGTCCGGCTGACCCATCGTGCCAAAGCCATTTTGGGTTTTCGACCCGATATACGGATTGCCCGGGTTCAACGGCGCCGGGTTGCCGCCATTGACTGTATTCAGCACCAGATACGCCGTGAAGTACGCTTGGTACAGTACGTCGGAATGAGTAAAAGCCGCAAACCCGCGTCCGTTGTGGAGAAATAGCGGTACGTCAGTCTGTAGCTGTAGCCCGGTGGATATGCCGTTCTGCACCTGCAAAAATGTGGTCGGGTCCTTCATGAAATCTACGTTTTTCTTGAACGTCATATATTTTTGAATAATGGGTAGTGCACCCATACTGGTGTTCTGAATTATGAATTGCGAGACATAGGGGCCGATTATCTCGCCGGCAAAATTCCCGCGAAACAGCAGGTTCGGGGTAACGTGGTGGCTAGCATCCCGCGGCCCCGCATAAGTGGGTAGCGAGGATAGTTCGTTTGCGGCCTGCACCGCGGTCGGATCCGACGAATATTGGGTAAACGGGACGTCTCGCAGCAGCGAGGCCCAGTACAACTCGACGAGTTCGGTCGCGTATTCCTCGGTCGCCAACGCCGGCGCCGGTGCAACACCGAATTGGCTGCAATCCGGGCAGCCAAGGTAGAATGCCAGGCCGCCTTGCGGACCGTTGAGGGTGCGAGGTCCACCCAACGTAATTGCCGCGAAATCGGCCGGGTCGCCGCTGTGCAGCGCCTTTTTAAAGCTTTCATAGGCGGCAAGATCCACCAGACCAATTCCCGTTTGCAAAATGCCTTTTGTATAGGTGCCGGACTTGTCGGCATAACGGGCTTCATCGCCGTTATCGGCCTGCGTCGGCGGTGGAATAAATGCATCGTGCCCAGCCGCCTGCGTTCGCAAGGCAAAGGATCTGGGAATTCGATGGTGCGGCGCTGTGATGTCTTGGTGGATCATTACTATTCTCCATGGCTGCTTGCCTGGGCCAATAGCCGGCCCGCGATCCCGAGCGCCTATAAATCTGCTGCGCGGTCTTTTGATGTCCGCGTCTCAACCGTCGGAGCGCGGTCGCCGTCTGGCGCCAAACACGGCATAGCCACCAATAACGCGCCGGATCAAGGAAACCTGTGAGCCATTTCACATGACCGGATTATTGACCTAAGCACGTCGAAATGGGGACAGTCTTAGCTTGTGCCCCTGTCGCGGAGACCTCATCTCTGCTGTGTAGAGGCGAGGGAGGTCTCATGACAATTCAACTCGACCACACGATCGTGCCCGCGCATGACAAGGAAGCATCGGCGCGGTTTTTTGCCCGAATTTTTGGGCTCAGCTATGACGGTCCGATGTCGCATTTCGCGCCGGTTCGGATCAACGACACGCTGACCATCGATTTCGATAATTGGGAGCAGTTCGAACGCCACCATTACGCATTCAAAGTCAGCGACCCCGAGTTTGACGGAATTTTCGACCGGGTGAAGGCTGAGCGCATTGCGTATGGCAGTGGACCGCGCTCTTCGGAGGACATGACGATCAACCATCGTCACGGCGGGCGCGGCTTTTATTTCAAGGACCCGAACGGGCACCTGCTTGAAGTGCTGACAGCTTAGGGCGAAGGCGAAGCGATCTCGGCCGCTGCGGCCGGGATTATCCGCGAACCCTGTTGCTCTCGCGGAGCTTGAAACGCTGGATCTTGCCGGTGACGGTCTTTGGCAACTCCTCGAGAAAGCTGATCCAGCGCGGGCACTTAAAGGCGGGTAGTCGAGCCCTTGTATGATCCTCAAGGGCCCGCGCGAGCAGATCGTCGGCTGTGACGCCGGGCTTAGCGACAACAAACGCCTTGGCTTTGACAAGCCCGTCGGTATCACAGGCGCCGACGACCGCCGCTTCCAAGACATCATCATGCTCGATCAGCACCGCTTCGACCTCGGCCGGCGAAACAAACATCCCGCTGACTTTCATCATGTCGTCGCTGCGGCCGCAATAAACGTAGTAGCCGTCCTCATCCTCGAAATATTTATCCCCAGTGCGGGTCCAGGGGCCGAGAAAGGTCGACCGGCTGCGCTCGCGATTATTCCAATAGCCGGCAGCCGCTGTTGAGCCATTGACCCAGAGGTCGCCGATTTCGCCGCGCCGAACCGGCTGCCCGTCCTCGTCGACGATCCTAAGTTCATAGCCGGGGATCGGCTTGCCGGTGGTGCCATAGCGAACATTGCTCGGCCAATTACTCAGGAAGATGTGCAGCATTTCGGTCGAGCCAATGCCGTCGAGGATGTCGACGCCTATCCGTGCGGCCCAGCGCCGGCCAATATCTGCCGGCAATGGCTCGCCGGCCGAAACGCATCGCCGCAACGCGATCTCTTCGGGGGATGGCAAGTCAGGGCTCGCGAGCAGTGCATTGTAAAGGGTCGGCACGCCGTAAAAGATCGTCGGTCGCTGTTCGCGCAAGATGCGGGCGACCAGCCCTGGGCTCGGACGTTCGGCGGCGAGTATGCTTGTGGCGCCGACCGCCAGCGGAAAGGTCAACGCGTTGCCGAGCCCGTAGGCGAAAAACAGTTTTGCCGCCGAAAAGACGATGTCTGTCTCTGCGATCCCAAGAACCGGGATGGCATAGTATTCCGCCGTCTCGACCAGGCTCTTGTGGACGTGGATCGTTCCTTTTGGACGGCCGGTCGAGCCTGACGAATAAAGCCAAAAGCATGGTTCGTCGGGGTGGGTCGAGGCGGCAGCGCGAACAGCCGCGGCTTCGGCCAGCAAGTTCGCTAACCCGCTACCCTTGCTGGCTGGATCGGAAACGATGACCGACGGCTTGGGGCCGCTAAGCAACCCGCGCGCTTTCTGCATTACTGGCAAGATCGGCGCCGACACGATGATCGCTCGGGCTCGGCTGTCGGCCAGCATAAAGGCGAACTCGTCGGCACTCAGCTGTGTGTTGACTGCGACCGGCACGATGCCCGCCTCGATCGCTCCCAGAAAGGCGGTTGGAAAGTCGATGCCGTCATGCAGGCAAAGAAGGATCCGCTGCTCGCGCTCGATGCCGTGGGCGCGCATCGCATTAGCGAAGCGATGGACGCGGTCGGCGAGATCCGCGTAGCTATAATGCCCGTGATCGTCGATAAAAGCCGTCTTTGCGCCTCGGCCAGCCGCCAGGTTGCGCTCGATCAAATCGATTGCGGCGTTGTATGTCGGGATCTCCGCCATCGCGTCTCCTAACGTTCCTTGAACAGGTTTTCGCACCGCCAAACAAGAGCATTTCTGTATCGTCGCGACGAAGAAGTCTCAGAGGGCACCATGATCACCTTCGATACAGATCCTTCGCAATACCGCCATTGGCAGCTGTCATTCGATGGACCGATCGCCACCCTCTATCTTGATGTTGACGAGGACGGTGCACTCGATCCGGGATATCGGCTTAAGCTCAATTCCTATGATCTCGGCGTCGATATCGAATTGGCCGACGCGCTCAACCGCGTCCGCTTCGAGCATCCCGAAGTGCGGGTCGTAATCCTCGCAAGCGGCAAGGAAAGAGTTTTCTGCTCAGGCGCCAACATTTACATGCTTGGGCAGGCGAGCCACGTCCAAAAGGTGAATTTCTGCAAATTCACCAATGAAACCCGCAACGGCATCGAAGATTCGAGCGCCAATTCCGGGCTCAAATTTCTCGCCGCGATCAACGGCGCCTGCGCTGGCGGTGGCTATGAGCTGGCTCTCGCTTGTGACGAGATCGTTATGGTTGACGACCGCTCCAGCACTGTCAGCCTGCCGGAAGTAGCCTTGCTCGGCGTGCTGCCTGGCACCGGCGGGCTAACGCGGCTGGTCGACAAGCGCAAGGTGCGGCGCGATCTGGCCGACGTGTTCTGCACCGCGGCGGAGGGCGTGCGCGCCGATCGCGCCAAAGCATGGGGGCTGGTGGATCACTTCGCGCCGCCGGCCCGCTTTGGGCAGGCGGTCGCCGAACGAGCCGCTGCCCTCGCAGCGTTGAGCGACCGTCCAAGCGCCGGCGTGGGGGTGGCATTGCCGCGTCTTGAGCGCAAAGTCGGCCAGGGGGGTTGGCAGTACCGCTGGGTCACGATCGAGATTGCGCGTGACGAACGCCTCGCAACCGTGACGGTAAACGGCCCCGACCCTGCGAATGCACCCTCCGACCTCGACGGGATTATCGCTGCCGCGGCGGACTGGTGGCCATTGGCCATGGCGCGGGAATTGGACGATGCGATTTTGTTGTTACGGGCCAACGAGCCCGAGATCGGTACCCTCATTTTCAAGACTCGCGGCGCAGTCGATTCTGTACTTGCATGCGATGCGGCAATAGCGGCGCATCGCGACAATTGGTTCGTCCGCGAAACCATCGGCTTTTTGCGCCGTACATTGCAGCGCCTCGACATCTCGTCGCGTAGCCTGTTTGCGATCATCGACGAGGGCTCGTGCTTTGCCGGCAGCCTATTCGAATTGGCGATTGCCGCCGATCGCAGCTACATGCTGGCCGAGGGTCCGCAGGTGGCGCTCGGGCCGCTAAACTTCAGCGGCCTCGAAATGATCAATGGCCGCACCCGGCTTACGACCCGCTTCAATAACGATGCAATAGCGTTCGCCGAAGGCCAGCGGGACGCCGCGGCTGCGCTCGACCAGGGGCTGGTGACCTTTGCGCCCGACGAACTCGATTGGGAGGACGAAATCCGGCTCGCCCTTGAGGAACGCGCCAGCCTGTCGCCCGACGCGCTCACCGGAATGGAAGCTAATCTGCGATTTGCCGGGCCAGAGACTGTCGCGACCAAGATTTTCGCGCGGCTGTCGGCATGGCAGAATTGGGTGTTCTCGCGGCCGAATGCGGTCGGCGATGAGGGCGCACTAAAGCGCTACGGCACTGGCGCCAAACCGCGTTTCAACTGGGAGCGTGTTTAACCCGGCGCGCCGTTCATCGGGCAGCGCTGCGGCCGCATCAACTCAGTACGGCCTGCGGACAGCAGCAGCGCCATGCGGCCCGACACACCCCGCGCGGTACACGCCACTGGCGCAGGTGACCGCAGGTCGATGGTAAACCGGTGCTTTGTGGACGACGGTTGTCCCGTGGGGTCCGGTGCAACCGGCCCGATAAACCCCATTGACGCAGGCGGCGGCGCTACTCTGTTGCGCAAAACCGAGTGTGCCAGCCGTTAATATCACGGCAAACCAAAATTGTGCGATCTTCGGTTTCATTGCTTAACCATCAACCAATCGTTTCTCTTCTGCCACAGCGGCGCCGAGGCGCGGTCTGGCCGCGCCCCAGTTGCACAAGAGGCGATGCTTATGGCCGGAATAGGGCGAAGCACTTATCCGAATTGAACAGATGCGATTCGACATAGTCGATGATCTCGGGCTTGCGGCCGAGGGCTTCCATCGCACCGGCGAGCGTGACCCAGTTTAGGAACTCTTGCTGGCCGGCGTCTTCGATCTGCTCGGTCGTGAGATTACGCCAGCGCGCGTAGTTGCCTGACGCAAGCTCGTCATAACGCGCTCGATCGCTGTCGACATCGGGATAAATCCAGTGGTGCTTTGCCGTCAAAAAGGCGTGCGACCAGCTTGACGAGGCGATCAAGGCCACCCTCCACGGGCTGTCGGCCAAAGCGCGCGCGACCGCCGCACCGACATCAAAGCAGCGCGACGGATTGGGACCGGGTGGATCAATGGCGTTGGGATCGGCCTCGCCGGTCAGATGCGCGCTGGAGCCGCGCTTGGCGATGACCGAGGAGCCGTAGCAATTCACGTGAAACGGCACCACCGGATAGGAGAACCCCTGCTGGTCGTAGTCGAGGAACAGGATCGTGTTGATAAAGGCGTGCGGCAGGCCCAGCTCGTGCCGCATCTTGTAGGCGTAGCTGACGTCGTAATCTGCCTTGATCAGTGATGCGGCGAGCCAGCTGCCCGCGGTGCGATGGCCTTTGACCGGTACCACTGTGTCCGACGGCAGCCCCCAGGCGTTGCCGAGTTCGGAACGGCCGGCGCGGGCGAAAGGCCGGCAATCGACGCTATCGAGTGCGAAGACGCAAAACGACGGAACCCCGTCCTCGCGGAAATTCTCATACTGGTCATCGCCCCAAATCAGCACAAAATCGGGGGCGAAATCGTCGAGCGCCTTGCGCGCCGCGCGAAAGCCGCCGACCAGACGCCGCCGATGCTCGGCCGCCGCGGCACCATGCTCGTTGGCTGCGAGTTCGCGCTGCAGCGGCTCCGGCCAGCTTTTCGGATCCTTGAGCTCGGCCGGGATGCGGTCACTGTTGAGCGTACGCGTCAGAAAACTCGACATATAGGCGTCGGGCAGCATCAACCCCGGAAAATGCGTGACCCCTAGCCCGAGAATCTCGCCCATGATCTCCTCCCGTTCGATCAGTTCGCCGAATTTCCGTAACGGATTATAGACCCGAAATTGCCAATGGATCGAAGAAGTTTAATAAAGCGCGCCGCAGCAGCAGCGGTAATGCCGGTGTTGCCGGGGCTCGTCGGATCCGCGGCACCGTCACCGACCAATCCGTTTCGCCGTCTACGCCCCTCGGACCCGGACTGGCCCAATGCCGCGAACTGGGCCAAGCTGAATGGCGAGGTCAGGGGACGCCTGATCAAGGTGGCGTCGCCATTCGAAATCTGCCGAGGCGTGCCGGAGGCTTCAGCGTGCCGCGAATTATTTCGCGAGCTCAAAAACCCTTATTTCATTGGCGACCAAGTCAATCTGACCCAGACGATGGGATGGGTCGACGCTTGGACCTCGCAACCGAGCGTTTATGCCGTAGCTGTCGAAACCACGCGGGACGTCGCCGCCGCCGTCAACTTTGCCCGCGACAAGAATTTACGGCTCGTCGTCAAGGGCGGCGGCCACTCGTATCTGGGCACCTCGAACGCCCCCGACTCACTGTTGATCTGGATGCGGCGGATGGTTGCGATGACCCTGCACGACGATTTTGTCGGAGGGGGATGCGTGGGCCGAGAGGCGCCGCAGCCGGCCGTCTCAGTCGGCGCCGGAGCGATCTGGGGTCACACGTACAACAAGGTGACGACTGAAGGCGGGCGTTATGTGCAGGGCGGCGGGTGCCTGACCGTCGGTGTCGCCGGCTTGGTTCAAGCGGGCGGGTTCGGCAGCTTTTCGAAGAATTTCGGTACCGCAGCGGCCGGATTGCTCGAAGCCGAGATCGTCACCGCCGACGGTGTCGTCCGCATCGCCAACCATTGCACCAACCCCGATCTTTTTTGGGGGCTCAAAGGTGGCGGAGGTGGCAGCCTCGGCGTCGTCACCCGGCTGACCCTACAGACCCACGAGCTCCCATCGTTCGTCGGTCTGGTACAGGCGTCGATCGTTGCCTCCTCGGAGGCGGCTTTTCGCCGGCTGGTCGGCCGGTTTGTCGATTTCTATGCCGACAACCTGCTCAATCCGCATTGGGCTGATTCGGTCTCGTTGCGACTCGGCAATAGGCTCAACATCGGTATGACATTCCAAGGGCTCGCGCGGCAGCAAGCGGAAGCTGTTTGGCAGCCGTTCCTCAATTGGCTTAGCGGCGCGCCAGATGATTTTGCCTACCATGTGCCGCCGAGTGTGACTGCAGTGCTGGCGCGTGACGCTTGGGACCCTGGGTATTTGCGGGCGAATTTCCCGAAGGCGGTAGTGTCCGACGACCGGCCCGGCGCGTCTTCCGACAACATTTTCTGGTCATGGAATTTGGCCGAATGCGGGCATTTTCTTTATGGTTATCAGTCGGTGTGGCTGCCCAGCTCGTTGCTGCAGCCCGATCGTCGCGGGGCGCTGACCGATGCGTTATTTGCCGCCAGCCGCCTATGGTCGGTCGAACTGCACATGCAAAAGGGGCTCGCCGGCGGCTCCGACGAGGCAATTGCCGCCACGCGTGAGACGGCGATGAACCCGGCGGTGCTCGATGCCTTTGCACTCGCGATCATTGCCGGCGAGGGTCCGCCCGCCTTTCCCGGGCTCCCCGGCCATGAACCCGATCTAGCGGCCGCGCGTCGCCATGCTGCCAGGATCGGTGACGCAATGCGGGAATTGAAAAAGGTGGCGCCGCCGACCGGAGCCTACGGTGCGGAGAGCGACTTTTTCGAGCCGCAATGGCAGACCTCGTATTGGGGCTCGAACTACCCCCGATTGCGGGCGATCAAGACGAAATACGACCCCGGTGGGTTATTTGTTGTCCATCACGGGGTCGGCAGCGAAGACTGGAGCCCGGACGGCTTTACCCGCCTGACAGCACCCAGCCACGGTTAATCTAATGCAGCGGATTCCCGGGGCGCCGCGAAGGCTTTCCAGAAGCGGCGCTCTTGACGCGCGCCTCCTGAATCGCGCGCCATACCCGTTCGGGGGTGGCGGGCATTTCGATGTGATGCACGCCGAATTCGGCGAGCGCATCGACGACGGCATTGATCACCGCACCTAACGCCGGGGTGGTGCCGCCCTCGCCGCCGGAGCGCACGCCGAGACGGTTGGTCGGCGCCGGCACCTCGCTGAGCGCCGTCTTGAGGAACGGAAACGTGCCGGCGCGCGGCATCGCGTAATCCATAAAGCTCGCTGCCAGCGCTTGCCCGGTCTTGGGATCGTAATGGCACTCCTCGAGCAAAGCCTGGCCGACGCCCTGGGCGAGGCCGCCATGCGTCTGGCCGTGCAGAATCAGCGGATTGATCGCACGGCCGACATCGTCGACCGCGGCATAGCCGACAATCTCGACCTCGCCGGTATCGGGATCGACCTCGACCTCGCAGACTTGCGTGCCATAGGGAAAACTCGCCACGGGAAGGGTCTGGTCGGAGACCGCGGCAAGCGGCCCCTGCAATTTTTCCGGCAGATCCGGCCGGGTAGCTGCGGCAGCAGCGACCTCGAACAGACCGATCTCGCGGTCGGTGCCTGTTATCCGAAAGCGCCCATGCGCGAACTCGATGTCGACCTCGCCGGTTTCGAGCAGAAAGCTCGCGATCTTGCGGCCCTTGTCGATGATCTCGTCGGTCGCGGTGCCGATGATCGAGGTCGCCAATTTCATCGAGCGGCCGGAATGCGAGCCGCCGCCCGCGGTGACACGCGCTGTATCGTGGGCGACGTAGACAATGCTGTCGAACGGGACGCCGAGCCATTCGCTGGCAAGCTGCGCAAAACTCGTCTCGTGGCCTTGCCCCGAGGCCATCGTGCCCATGACTAGCTCGACCTTGCCTTCGGGCAGCACGGTGATTTCGCCACGCTCGCGCGGGGCGCCCGAGGTGATCTCGACATAATTGGCAATACCGACCCCACGCATTTTGCCGCGCCGCCCGGCTTCAGTCCGGCGCACGGGAAAGCCGTCCCAATCAGCGAGCGCCAATGCGGCGTCCATCGCCTCTTGATAGTGGCCGCTGTCATAGGTGACGCCAAGCGGGTTGGCATAGGGTTGCGCCGAGGGCGGGATCAGATTGCGGCGGCGCAGCTCAACCCGGTCGAGCCCGAGCCGATCTGCCGCCAGATCGACAAGTCGCTCGACGACAAACATCGCCTCGGGCCGGCCGGAGCTCCGGTAGGGTGTGGTCGACACCGTGTTGCTGACCGCACCTTGGCCGCGGAAGTAGCCGAATGGGATGCGATAGACGCTCGACATTAGCCCGAGGCCTTTCTGCAATGGCCCAAAGGCGATGGCGTGACCCCCGAGATTGCTCAGATTGACGCCGCGGATTGCGAGGAAATCGCCCTCGGCGTCGAGCGCCAGTTCGGCCGACACGGTCAAGTCGCGGCCCTGATAGTCGCTCAGAAACGCTTCATGGCGCTCGCAAGTCCATTTGACCGGTCGTTCGAGTCGGCGGGCCGCCCAGGCGAGCAGCGCATATTCGGGGTAGAAGAGGTTGCGCGTCCCGAAATTGCCGCCCATGTCGTGGCAGACAACCCGCACCTGCTCCGGCGAGACGCCGAGCATCTGGGCGAGGTCGAGCCGAACTTTGGCGACGCCGCGGCCGCTGCCGGTGTAAAGGATGTATTGGCCCGTTGCCGGATCGTAATCGGCGAGGTTGGTACGCGGCTCCATTGGGACGCCGGTGACGCGCTGCGCCCAGGTTTCGAGCCGCACGACATGTGCCGCGCCGGCAAATGCCGCGGCAGTGGCGGCTTCGTCGCCGACTTCGATATCGATGCACAAATTGCCGGGTGCGGTGTCCCACAGCAACGGCGCTGTGGACGCGACCGCCTCGGCGGCGCGCGCCACCGCCGGCAGCGGCTCATAGGCGATGTCGACCAGTTCCGCGGCATCCTTGGCGGCGGTGATGCTCTCGGCGACGACGACAGCTATCGGTTCGCCGACATGGCGGGCTTTGTCGGCCGGCAGCGGGAACTGGGTCGTCGCGATCGGAGGGAAGCCGCAGGTTCGCGCCTGCACATCGGGCGGCGCCGAGAGCGCGGGATTGTGCGGGATCGGCCCGAGCCCGTCGGCGATATAGTCGGCGCCGATCAGCACTGCGAGCGCACCGGGTGCGGCGAGTGCTGCTCTCTTGTCGACCGAGACGAGGCGCGCGTGCGCGTGTGGCGAGCGCACGAGCACCGCGTGCGCCATTCCGCGCAGTGCGATGTCGTCGGCAAAGCAGCCTCTGCCGGTCAGCAGCCGAAAATCTTCCTTGCGCCGCACCGGCTGCCCGATACCCGTTCCGCTTACCGTCGCCCGCATCCGTTTCCCCCAAGCTGGCCGCTGACGGCCCCACCGCTACTGTGCTTGCCCACACGTCACGTCGCGGCTACATGGACGGGAAACTGGGCATGGATCAAGCACATGGCCGAGGATACCGAGCGCATTTCAATATCCGATTTCGAGGCCGATTGCCTGCGGTTACCTGATCAAATAGCGCGGCAGCGCCGTTCAATCATCATAACCAAACAGGACAAGCCGATCGCCAACTAATGCCGATGGAGGGGGACATCTTTGGGCGCATGGCTGGAACGACCACGATTTGCGGTGACCTCATCAGTCCGATCGAAGACGCGGGGTGGACCGGCGACGAAGACAATATCTGAATCTCAAGGTGGCTCAACGCAACCGGAGGCTTGTCGGGGTCACTTGCACAACTGATAAATGCCGGTTGTCCCACCAGCAGGAGCACGCCGTTCGGAGATCCGCCAGATCCGGCACGTTTCAACCAGCTTTTTTCGAGCCGAATGCCATAGTAACCTCAACGTGGCAGCAGACTCGAACCCATCAGAAATTCGTCGATAGCGCGGGCGCATTGGCGGCCTTCGCGGATGGCCCAGACGACGAGAGACTGGCCGCGCCGCATATCGCCGGCGGCAAACACTTTGGGCATTGAAGTTCGGTAGTCGACCGTACTGGCGAGAACATTGCCGCGTGGATCCAATACGACACCTGATTGCTCAATCATGCCGGTTTTGACCGGACCGATAAATCCCATCGCCAATAACACCAAATCGGCCTTCAACGTGAAGTTGCTGCCGGGTAGCTCATGCATCACAAAGCGGCCGTCGGGGTTCTTAACCCAATCGACCCGTACGCATTCGAGGGCGGTGACGCGGCCGTTTTCGCCCAATGCCCGCCTTGTCAGTACTGCCCAGTCCCGATCGCAGCCCTCTTCCTGCGATGATGAAGTGCGCAATTTCATCGGCCAGTCGGGCCAAGTGAGCGCCTTATCTTCGCGTTCCGGCGGCTTTGGCAGGATTTCGAGCTGGGTAATCGAGGCAGCGCGCTGGCGCACTGCAGTGCCGATGCAGTCCGAACCAGTGTCGCCGCCACCAATGACGACGACGTGCTTTCCAGTGGCGGAAATCGTGCCGTTGGGGGCAGCGCGGCTCTCATCGTCACCGGCGTTTCGCTTATTTTGCTGCGGCAGATAATCCATTGCGAAATAGATGCCGTCGAGCTCACTGCCCGGCACGCCGAGATCGCGCGCGGCCTCAGCGCCGCCGGTCATCGCGACTGCATCAAATTGCTCCAACAGCGCTGCCATTGCGACATCGGCGCCGATTTCAGTTTCGGTGCGAAACGCGACCCCCTCCGCGGTCATTTGCGCGATGCGGCGGTCAATAAGCGATTTGTCCATCTTGAAATCGGGAATGCCATAGCGCAGCAGCCCACCAATGCGGTCAGCCTTTTCAAATAGAGTAACGGCGTGCCCGGCCCGAGCCAATTGCTGGGCGCAGGCGAGGCCAGCCGGACCCGAACCGACAACTGCAACGCTCTTGCCGGTCGGCCGTGCTGGGAGCAATGGCTCGATCCAGCCCTCCTGCCAGCCTCGATCGACAATCGCGCATTCGATAGTCTTGATCGTCACCGGGTTATCATCGATATTGAGAGTGCACGCCGCCTCGCACGGTGCGGGGCAGATGCGGCCGGTGAATTCCGGGAAATTATTGGTCGAATGCAGCGCCTTCAGTGCGGTCTGCCATTGGTCGCGATAGACCAGATCGTTCCAGTTTGGGATTAGATTGTTGACCGGGCAGCTGTCATGGCAGAACGGGATGCCGCAATCCATGCAGCGGGCAGCCTGCTTGCGCGTTTCGGGCTCGGGTAGCGGCTTGACGAACTCGTCCCAGTTGCTGCGGCGAACCTCCGGCTTTTCGTAAGGCCGGTCGCGGCGCTCGATTTCGAGAAAGCCCGTCGGTCTACCCATCGGTTAGTCCTCGGCATTCCGTCCCAGGCGGGCCGGTCAACATTGCTGACGTATTACAATATTGTCCGATTTCGCGGCCGGATCAACCGCGAGCATGACTGGCAAAACGGACGCGGGGTCCAGGCTCATTGGATGACTTCGTCGACGCGGGCGGGCAGGGTGGGCGGCGATGCAAGGCCGAGCGTATAGGCGGTTTTCATATCGATAATCTGATCAAACCGCTTCCGATGTTCGCAAAGCCGAGCGCGCCTGAGCCCGGTCAGGGAGTACTGCGCTCTTCGACAAGCAGTTTCCGTTTTAGTGCGCAGGCCGCGGCCTGCAGCGATGAGGTCCTCGCCGCCTCACTCCGCGGCGGCCATCCGGGCGGCTTCCTGTTCGCTCCTGAGTTCGAGCAGGGCGCGGCGGTAATCCCTGGGCATCACCTTGACAAAAGCGGTGAGGGTGTTCTCCCAGTCTTCGAGCAGAGCGCGGGCGCGGGCGCTGCCGGTCAACAGGTAATGGCGTTCGAGCACGATCCGCACCCGGGTGGCGTCGAACCGCAGTAAATCGCCCATACCCGCATCCTCGACGGAGGGCGAACGCTGATGCGGCCGATCGGGGTCATCGGCCTCGCTGGGATCAGGAAACGCGATCGCCTCTAGATCAACGCTGGTGGGATTGCATAAATCACGAAAGCGCCCCTTCGGGTCCCAGACATAGGCGATGCCGCCCGACATCCCGGCGGCGAAATTGCGCCCGGTATCGCCAAGCACGACGACCACCCCGCCAGTCATGTATTCACAACCGTGGTCGCCGGTGCCTTCGACAACCGCGACAGCACCGGAATTGCGCACCGCGAACCGCTCGCCCGCAACGCCCTCGAAATAGGCTTCGCCAGCGATCGCGCCGTAGAGAACGGTGTTGCCGATGATGATGTTTTCGGTCGGTTCGCGCTGTATGTCAGGCGGTTGGCGCACGATCAGCCGTCCACCCGAGAGCCCTTTGCCGACATAGTCGTTGGCGTCGCCATACAGCTCGAGCGTGACCCCGCGGGCCAAAAACGCGCCAAAGCTCTGGCCTGCGTTGCCGTGAAAGCGAGCCCAGATCGTGTCCTGCGGTAGCCCACCATGGCCGTAGCGCCGCGCCACCTCGCCGGAGAGCATGGCGCCGACGGTGCGGTGGACATTACGGATTTGGCACTCGATGCGCACCGGCTGGCGCTCTTCGAGAGCGGGTTGCGACGCCGCAATCAGCTCATTGTCGAGCGCCTTGTCGAGATGATGATCCTGACGCTCGCAATTGTAGATCGCGAACCCCGGCTTTGGCGTCACCGAGTGGAGCAATCGCGACAGGTCGACGCCTTTTGCCTTCCAATGCTCGATTGCCCGGACCATGTCGAGCCGATCGACCCTGCCGATCATGTCGTTGAATTTGCGAAAACCGAGCTCCGCCATCAGCTCGCGCACTTCTTCGGCAACAAAGAAGAAGTAGTTGATTACGTGCTCCGGCTGACCGGTAAAGCGGGCGCGCAATACCGGATCCTGGGTGGCGATGCCAACCGGGCAGGTATTCAGATGGCATTTGCGCATCATGATGCAGCCGGCGGCGATCAATGGCGCCGTCGCAAACCCAAACTCATCGGCGCCGAGCATGGCACCGACGACGACATCGCGGCCGGTGCGCAAGCCGCCATCGACCTGGACCGCGATCCGGCCGCGTAACCCGTTCAACACCAGGGTCTGCTGGGTTTCGGCGAGGCCGATCTCCCATGGCGACCCGGCATGGGTGAGCGAGGTCAGCGGGCTGGCGCCGGTGCCGCCCTCATACCCGGCGATCGTCACGTGGTCGGCGCGCGCCTTGCTGACGCCGGCGGCAACCGTGCCGACGCCGACTTCGGAAACGAGCTTGACCGAGATGCGCGCCCGCGAGTTGGCGTTTTTGAGATCGTGGATCAGCTGCGCCAAATCCTCGATCGAATAAATATCATGGTGCGGCGGCGGCGAGATCAGCCCGACCCCCGGCGTCGAATAACGCACCCGGGCGATGTTCTTGTCGACCTTACGGCCCGGCAGCTGTCCGCCTTCGCCGGGCTTGGCGCCTTGCGCCATCTTGATCTGCAGGTCGTCGGCGTTGACCAGGTATTCGGTGGTGACGCCAAACCGCCCCGAAGCGACCTGTTTGATCGCCGAGCGCATCGAGTCGCCGTTGTCGAGCGGCTTGAAGCGGCTCGCCTCCTCACCGCCTTCACCGGTATTGGACTTGCCACCGATACGGTTCATCGCGATTGCCAGGGTGGTATGCGCCTCGCGGCTGATCGAACCAAAGCTCATCGCCCCGGTGGCGAACCGTTTGACGATTTCGCTGGCAGGCTCGACTTCATCGAGCGGCACCGGCGCGGCGGCCTTTAACGTCATCAGCCCGCGAATAGTCAGCAACCGCTCGCTCTGGTCGTTAATCGTGGCGGCAAAGGCGCGATACTCGTCTTGCGAGTTACCACGCACCGCGTGCTGCAATTTCGTAATCGACTGCGGGGTCCACGCGTGATCCTCACCGCGCAGCCGAAACGCGTAATCACCGCCGACATCGAGCATTTCGTGATAGATCGGGTTTTCGCCATAGGCGTGGCGGTGGCGCTCGACGGCCTCTAGAGCGATCTCGCGCAGACCGACGCCCTCGATCGTCGTCGCCGTCCCGGTAAAGTATTTCTCGACAAAATCGCTGGCGAGGCCGACCGCATCAAAGATTTGCGCGCCGCAATAGGACTGATAGGTCGAAATGCCCATTTTGGACATGACCTTGAGGATGCCCTTGCCGACCGCCTTCAGGTAATTCTTCTGCACCGCCTGAGCTGTAAGGGGCAGATCGTTTTCGATCCGGATCTGCTCCAGCGTGGCAAAGGCGAGATAGGGGTTGATCGCTTCGGCACCATAGCCGGCAAGTGCGCAAAAATGGTGGACCTCGCGCGCCTCGCCGGTTTCGACCACGATGCCGGTCAGAGTCCGCAGCCCTTGCCGGATCAAGTGATGGTGCACCGCCGAAGTCGCGAGCAACGCCGGGATCGGCACCCGTTCGGCCGAGGTCGCCCGGTCCGACAGGATCAAGATGTTGTGCCCGGCCTCGACCGCCGCAGTCGCTTCGCGACACAGCCGGTCGAGGGCCGGCGCCATGCCGTCGGCACCCTCGGCCGCCGGCCAGGTGACATCGAGAGTGTCCGTGCGGAAAGCGGCGACCAGTGTTTCAATGGCGTGGATCTTTTGCAGATCGCCGTCGGTCAGGATCGGCTGCGCCACTTCGAGCCGGTAATGCGAGCCGGCTTCGTGGCCTAACAGGTTCGGCCGCGGCCCGATCATCGACACCAGCGACATCACCAACTCTTCACGGATCGGATCGATCGGTGGATTGGTGACTTGGGCAAAATTCTGCTTGAAGTAATTGTAAAGCAGCTTGGGCTTGGTCGAGAGCGCGGCAATCGGCGTGTCCGTTCCCATCGAGCCGACCGGGTCGTCGGCATCGCGCGCCATCGGTTCGAGAAAGAACTGGATGTCCTCCTGGGTATACCCGAAGGCCTGCTGCTGGTTCAGGTGGGTCGTCGGGTCGTTGGGCCGCGTTGGGACGAGCGCCCGGGAATACTCTTCAAGATTACCCTCGGACACGTCGGGCAATTCAGACAGCTTAAACTGCGTTGCCTTCAGCCACGATTCGTATGGGTGCTCGGCGGCGAGCTTTTGCTTGATCTCGTCGTCGTCGATAATCCGGCCTTCCTCAAAGTCGATCAACAGCATCTTGCCGGGCTGCAGCCGCCATTTGCGCCGGATGCGTTCCTCCGGCACCGGCAGGACGCCCGCCTCCGACGCCATGATCACGTGATCGTCGTCGGTGATCACGTAGCGCGCCGGCCGCAAACCGTTGCGGTCGAGGGTAGCACCGATCTGACGGCCGTCGGTAAAGGCGATCGCCGCCGGACCATCCCACGGCTCCATCAGCGCCGCATGATATTCGTAAAACGCCCGCCGCTGCGGATCCATCAGCGGGTCGCCGGCCCACGCCTCGGGGATCAACATCATCATCGCATGCGACAACGAATAACCACCGCCGATGACCAGCAATTCGAGTGCATTGTCAATGCAGGCAGTGTCGGATTGGTTTGGCCCGATCAGCGGCACCATCTTCGCGAGATCGGAGCCCAGTAATTCCGACGTCATCGCCTGGCGGCGGGCGTGCATCCAATTGACATTGCCGCGAACCGTGTTGATCTCGCCGTTGTGGCACAAGAACCGATAGGGATGCGCGAGCCGCCAGGACGGAAAGGTATTGGTTGAAAATCGTTGGTGAACGAGCGCCAGCGCCGAGACAGTCAGCGGATTGCGCAGATCCTGATAAAAGCTGCCAACCTGCGGCGCTAATAAGAGCCCCTTGTAAACGAGGGTGCGCGTCGAAAAGGACGGCATATACAATTCGGGCAGACCCGGAAGCCCGTGTTGCTGGCTAAGCGCGATGAGGGTGTTCAGCGTCTGCTTGCGGATGGTCAGGATCTTGCGCTCGAATGCGTCCTGATCGGGGAGGGCCGGGTCCGCGGCGATAATCGCTTGGCGGATGACAGGCATCGTTTCGATTACACGTTCACCAAGCCCGGTCGTCTCGATCGGGACATCGCGCCACCCGACCAAGTGTTGGCCCTCAGCGCGGATAAAATGCTCGATATGACGGATTGCAAAATCGCGCGCCTCGTTGTCGCGCGGCAGAAAGCACATCGCGACCGCATATTGTCCGGGCGCGGGTAGTGTCAGACCTTGACTCTTTGCCCAGTCGCGCAGCAGCGCATCGGGCATCTGGATCAAACAGCCGGCGCCGTCCCCGACCAGCGGATCGGCACCGACGGCGCCCCGATGGTCTAGATTTACCAATATCTGCAGGCCGCGCTCGATGATGTCGTGCGATTTTCGCCCTTTTATGTTAGCGACAAAGCCGACGCCGCAGGAATCGTGTTCGTTGCGCGGATCATAAAGTCCCTGTCTCCCGGGCACGGCCATCTCGGATGCTCTTCACCTGAACTAGTTTCACGAATCGCCGCAGCGCATCGGTGACGCTCGCGGCAAACTGATAATAGACATGTCCGCGCGTGCGAATCGAGGCTTAATCGCCCGTTCGCCTGTCACCGCGGGCGAACACCCCTCGCTGGACAACCGGCGCGGGAAGCTGGCTCTCAAGAAATGGGCGATTGCATCCGACGAGTCGAGATTGCGGTATGCAACGGCGATATGTCGGTCTGCGCTCCGCGATGGTAGAGGTCATCTCGCGCTCGCCTAATTCAAGGTTCTTGTACTTGCGATGCCGTCCTTCCCGGTTGTCGTCCTCTGCGCACTTATCACATTGGTGATTAGCGTTTGCGTAGGATGGCCTGTGATGCGCCGCCTCGCTATGCCGCGCCCCGTTGCTTTGGCGCTGGCGCCAGCCGCGGGATGGGCCGTCTTTAATGCGCTGGCGTTGCCGATCCTGACCGCGACCGGCTTCACGCGCGCCACCGTGGCGATGCTTTCCGGCGCTGCGGTCCTTGGAGGCCTCGCGGTATCTCGGCGCCAGCGCCCGCCGGTGGTGGAACCCCGTCCGGTTGGTGTTTCGGTGTTGGCCCTCGCCGCCGCGGCGCTTCTCGCCGTCGTACCGGCTCTTGCGGTTTGGCCGAAATTCGGTACCGGCGGAGTGTTTCTTAGCGAACCGATGTTCGACCACTCGAAAGCGGCCATTATCGACGACATCATCCGCTTGGGACTACCACCGGGCAATCCGTTTTTTGCCGGCAGTGGGCCTCGCCTCGTTTACTACTACCTGTGGCACTTCAGCGCTGCGATCCCGGCCGCTTTGTTCGGCGCTACCGGATGGGAAGCCGATATCGCGCTGACCTGGTTCACCGCCTTCGCCTCTCTGTGCCTGATGATCGGGATAGCCGCCTTGTTCGCGGGACGGAGCATCGCAGCGCTGTTGGTCGTATTGCTCGGTCTCTCCGCATCGGCGAAACCCGTGCTCGGCTGGGTATTTCCCGCCACCATCCTCGACCGCGTGCTGGCCCAAACTCAGTGGCCCGAAAGCTGGATATTTCAAGCGAGCTGGGCGCCACAGCACTTGGCTTCGGCAGGCTGCCTGGTGGCGGCGGTGCTGCTCTTGTCCCGACTAGCCGTCTCGCGTGATTGGCTGATCGCGCCGCTGCTGGCGGTCGTCGCAGCCGCTGCGTTCGAAAGCTCTGCCTGGGTGGGCGGCGTTATCTTTGCCGCGGCGGCACTGCCGATTGCCACCGCTCTCCTGGTCATGGCCGAAGACGGTCGAGGTCGGATCGGCCTCCTCTTTAAGGGGACACTGGCGGTCGTTCTTGCGGTGGCAATCGCGTTTCCTTTCTTGCGCGACCAGTTTTTCGCAACCGCGGCCCGGGCGGCGGGGGCTCCGATTGCCTTTCACCCATTCGCGGTGCTGGGTCCGATCTTCCCGGCAGCCACCTGGCCGGCTCTGAACTTGCTCGCGTTATGGCTAGTTCTGATGGTGATCCAGTTTCCCGCGATTTATTTTGCCGGCCTTTGGGGAATTGCCAGAAAGATCGACGATCAGGGAAGGGTGCTCGCCGAACAGAGGTTTGCCCTCGGGCTTGCCCTGCTCGCTCTTGCGAGCTTCGCGGTTCCCTGGCTCTTCGCCAGCGCAATTGCGAATAATGATCTCGGCTGGCGGGGCGTGCTGCCCGGTATCCTCGTCCTGACGATCTTCGCCGCCGCGGGCCTCGTGTGCTGGATTCCAACCAGGCGCAGCCTCGCCATCGCAGGCGTCGCATTCTGGGTACTTGGTGTTCCCGGCGGTCTGCGGATAATCCAAGAGAATGCCACCGGCCTGCACTCGCCGTCAGCGCCAATCTTTGCCGGCGCTCCGGAACTCTGGGCCGCAGTCCGCCGCCACACTGCACCAGCAGAGCGCGTCGCCAACAATCCCTCATTCCTCGCCGACAGCGTGCGCTGGCCCGTCAATATTTCCTGGGCATTACTGGCGGATCGCCGCTCGTGCTATGCCGGCTGGAATTTGGCGCGCGCCTTTGTGCCGTTGCCGGGCCCGGAGATCGACCGGATCAGCGCGCTGTTCAAACGCATATTCGCCGGCGACGCCTCGCCGGAGGAAGTCAGGGATCTTGTTACTCGCTTCGATTGCCGTGTTATCGTGGTGACTCCGAGCGATGGCGCATGGCGCCGTGACGTCTTCGCAACCAGCGGCTATTTCCACCTGGTCGAAGACAGGGCTGGGCGCTGGCGGATTTATCGAGCGGCGGACGGTGTGCGCGACCGCAATTGATCATTGCCGCTCGGGGCCGTGGCGACTCGGGCAAAAGCAACGACGATCCGCACCGCCGCTCGCAGCGAACCGCGCAATGAGCCCGCAACCTTAGAGGCGCCGCCGCTGCGCCGACGATATGGCATCGGCAGTTCGAGAATACGCAATCCGGCGCGCGCCGCTCGCATCTGCATCTCGATGTTCCAGCCGTAGGTCATTTCGCGCATACCCAGGCGATCGAGACAGTCGCGGCGGATCGCGCGATAAGCGCACATATCTGTGTAGCGCACGTCGTATAGCGCCTTGGTGCCGAGTCCGGCGAGATAACCGGCCAATAGCTGGTGCCAGCTCATTGCACCGGGCTCTCGTCCGCCGCGGGCGCGCGAAGCGATAACGAAATCATACTCGCCGCGCCGGATCGGCTCGACGAGCCTCATCATCAGATCACCGCGATCGGCGCCGTCGCCATCCATAAACACGATGATGCCGCATTCGGAGGATGCTGCCGCGACGCCGGCCATGCAGGCGCGGCCATATCCCCGAGCGCCCACCGAGATGACACGTGCGCCGGCGCTCGCCGCTGCCGCGGGCGTACCGTCATCGCTGCCGCCGTCGACGACAATGATCTCGCGCACTAGATTCCGCGGTATCTCCGCAACGACCCCTTTGATCGATTGAGCTTCGTTGATGGTCGGGATGACGACAGCGGCGGCTATAGGCTCCATCGCAAACCGCAATTCTGGCACGGTTTCGGCGGCGTATCGCCCACTAAGGCGGCGCGGAAATCCTGGTACGCGCTGCCGTTCCAAATCTCGCGCAAGGTCTCTTGGGTCGCATTGCCGAGGGTGTAGGTCTCGTAACCGCGCGCGGAAAACGGCGCAATGCAGCACGGCAGGGCGCGGCCATGAGCCGTGAAATACATCAGCGACCACGGGCGGCGACAGCCCGACCATGGCGCTTCTTCCTCTCCACGTTTCAGGCTGGCGCCGGGCTCGGTTGCGCCCGAGGCATCGATCGTGACGCCAAGCTCGCGCCCGAGCGCCTGTGCCGCGGCGATTGCCTCCTCTTCCTCGCGCTGGGTTTTGGCGAACAACGACAACTCTTCGCGCGCCAGCCCGCGGCCCAGATCGTCGAAGACAAGGCGCTGTAAATAGACTTCACCAACCCCGATCCTTGCTGCCAGCCGGACAAAATCGGGTAGTTGCTCTACCGTTTCCTTGAGGCCGGTCAGCCACAACGACACCCGCGGGGTGGCGGCACCGATTTCTTTTTGTAATGCGATGAACTCGCCGACGTTGCGGACAATGCGGTCGAAGAAATTCTTGCCCCGGACCTTGAAGAAGCTTTGCGCCTCGGCAGCATCGAGCGACACCCGCAGTTCGTCGAGACCGGTATCAATGATCTCGCCGCGCTTGCGCGGCGCCAGCAGTGTGCCATTGGTGTTAAACAGAACGTAAACACCGCGCTGTTTCAGATAGCGGATCATGCGGGGCAAATTCTTGACCATCATCGGCTCGCCAACGCCGTGCAAGACTGCGCGGGTGAGGCCGGGTAGCTGGTCGACAATCGACGTGAAGAGCTCCCAGCTCATATCCGCCGGCGGCTCCAATTCCTCGAATGTGCGCGGGCAGGTCTCGCACAACAAATTGCAGCGGTTGGTGACCTCGAGATAGACGCAGACCGGCGGCGCCTCGGCGATCGGCGAACGCTTTTCGTCTACTAACTCGAAATAGCGGCGGGCCACGATTGGTGTGATCTCAGGCAATGCTGGCTCCCTCGATCCGACAGCATTCGCTCGATTTGTCGCCTTGCTCCGCCGTCAGCAGCTCGCGAATTCTCAGCCGCTCGACGCACTCCGCCGTTGCGGGCGCGCGAAACGGATCGAGAACGTCAACCCGCGACGGCGCGTTCAGTTCGTGGCATAGTCGACGCAACGCCACCGCATCGTCGACATCATACCAGGGGGCCAGCTCGACGATCGGCAGGCCGAGCGCCCCCGCCCGTTCGCGGGTCTGCGCGGCGACGTTACTCGTGCTCCAGGCGATGTCTTCAAACAGGTGCAGGTGCGGCGCTTTCATCCCCAGCAGGTAATAGCCGCCATCCTCGGCCGGCCCGAGGACGACGCGATCTCCCGCCAATGCAAGCACCTCAGCCGCTTCCGACAACAGAGATGTCGGCAAATTCGGACTATCCGAATTCAACAGGCAAACCGAACCATAGCCATCGGCAAGCAGCGATTGTGCTGCGTGCAACAAGCACCGACCAAAGCCCTGGACACGCGGCGCGCTTACCGCTGCTCCGTCCGCGAGGACAAAACGGGTGTCCTGGGCAAGCATTCCGTCAAACAACGCTTCGGAGCCAGCCGGTGCATAGGCGACAAAGCCGGATATATTGGTGCCGCAGGCGGCGAGCGCGATATTTTCAGTGATGTCGCGCAGAAAGGCGGCGCTCAGCACGGCGGCCATGTTTGGCGTCAACAGTGGGACGAGCCGGGTCTTGACCTGGCCCGGTACCGGAGCCTTGGCCATTACCGCGATCGCGCAGCCGCCCTTACGCGCAATACCGCTCGGCTTCACGATCCGCTGAACCAGTTGTAGCCGCGATCTTCCCAAAACCCGCCCGGATAGCGATTGGTGACATAGATTGTCGTCACCCATTTCGGGTTCTTAAAGCCGAGTTTTGTCGGGATGCGCACCTTGAACGGATAGCCGTATTTAGCCGGCAGTATCTCGTCGGCGAATTTGACGGCCATGATGGTTTGGGGATGCAGGGCGGTTGGCATGTCAATACTGCCATAATAGCCGTCGGCGCACTGAAAGCCGACATATTTCGCGGTAAGGTCGGCCCCGACCCGTTGCAAGAAGTCGCCTAGTCTCGGGCCGCTCCACTTGCCGATCATGCTCCACCCTTCGATGCACACGTGGCGCGTGATCTGGCTTTCTTGCGGCAGAGCGTAGAGCTGCTCGACCGACCACGGTCGCTTGTCGGCAACCAGGCCGGACAACTCGAGGCGATAATCGGCGGCAGACAGCTTTGGCGCGTCAACGGCGGGGAAGAAGGCGTTATAGCGGAAGTCGCGTACGACATCGCTTTCCGAGTAGGTGGGGGCCAGCCTCTTATCGCTAAACAGAAACGTCTGCGCCCGGTCGTTCCACCACGACATTGCCTTCAGAACACTTTGGACGCTGCGGTGATTGGATATGTCGCAACCGGTCAACAACGTCAGCGCTCCGAGGCTTAATGTCTGGCGTAAAAACACTCGCCGCTCGATCGCGTTCACAACCGGTTTGCGCTCGAGGACCAGACGGCTCATCGCTATTCTCCCTCCCGCGGATGCGGCGTGTCAGAGGCGCGACCCATGATCATCGCGACCAGAGTCTTCGGCACGAGCGCCGTCAATGCTAGATGCACGACGAGAAACCCGACGATTGCCGCCATCCCAAGGAAATGCACGACGCGGGCAAATTCGTAGCCGCCAAACATCCAGGTCAACCACTGCAGTTGAACTGGCTTCCAGATGCTGAGGCCGGAGAGGATCGTCACTAGGATGGCGGCCAGAACACCCCAGTAAAAGACCTTCTGCACGGCATTGTATTCGCCGAGTTGATGACCCAGCTGGCCGCGCAGCGCCGCAAAAAAGTCGCGCAAAAAAGCTCCCACTGAGATCGGGAGAAAATCCCTGCGGAAATGCCCCGAAACCAAACCGATGACGACATAGGCGAGGAAATTCAATACCAGAACCCACATTGCGGCGAAGTGCCATAATAGAGCGTTTGCCAGACCATCCTCGTTGCTGACCGCCTCGTCGATCCGGAAATCGCCGCCTAAAGTCCAGCTCAACGGGAAGCCAAAATGAACCGGCAACGCCGGATAATAATTATAGATGCGCCAGCCGCTGCCGATCATCACGAGGATCGCGCCAGCGTTGATCCAGTGCATGATGCGGCGGCTCAGCGGGTGCATCTGCACATTCCGCTGTGAGACGATCTGAGTTTGTGCAGGAGCGGTCACGGCAAAATCTCCAATCCGTCGGCGCGGGCCCTTTGCTGCGCGTCGGCGGACCGCAAAAACGTGACAAACTTCGAAGCATTTGGGCTCAACGCGTGTTCGGTCTGCGCGACCCAATAGACGACTGGCGGATAGCCCGCCGCCGGCAAGGGCTCGGCAACCGTGAATGCCGGATTGGCGGCGACATCGGTGGCATAAATAATCGCAAGCTTCACTTTGCCCTGCGCCAACAGGTACGCCGCGTCCGCAGTACCGACGGCGCCCGTGGACCTGGCGCTGACCGCCTGCCACAGGCCGAGCGATTGCAACGCCCTTTGACTATCGGCGCCGGCTTTTGCCGCCCACGGATCGACAACCGCAATCGAGTTCTTGCCGGCGACTGCTGCCAATTTGTCGGCTGAGGGTGACCCACCATCGGCGCCGTCCGAGCCGCCGGCAAGCGACGCGATGACGAGATGATTGCCCCAGACGCGCTGGACGGTCTCCTTCTTGATCAGATGTTGGTCGGCGGCAGCATCAGCTTCCGCATCACCCTCGCCGATAATCACATCATCGCGGGCATGATGCGCGATCTGCTCCAGCAAAGCCGGGGTCGGCGAGGTGAAGACGCGAACTTTGATGCCGGTCCGCGCGCGCCACAATCCCCCGATATCGGCAACCACGTGCTGCAGCGTCGGCTCGCAAAACACGACCACATCCGGCGCTACCGGGTAATCAGCGCGCGCCGGAGGGGCGATGCCAGCCAACAACACCGATGTCAACAGAGCAAGACCGGAGAGACGCAAAGCTCGAATTAGAGACATGCTGTTATACCTTCGACAGTAAGCATGCGCATGTCCGATTTTACCTTATTTGTACTTGGTCCAGCGATTGCCCGAGTATTGCGCACAATCAGACCCGAGTGTCGATCGCGTCAAGATCGTAGCGGAAGGTTGTTAGGTAAGGCCCGGTCACGACAAAGTGACGGGGTCAACTCGATACGGTGGCGGACTTCGAAAAAGCTTTTACTTCTACGCGGTGGCCGCAGATCGTGTTCGGGCACCGCTTCGCGCTGCCGCATCGTCTATGATGTGCGGGCTGACCGTGACCTTATGAGTCCTGGTAATCTGGCCGAGCTTGGCAGGCGCGCCGCAACTTGTCGGCCGCGCGGCTTGCAGGCGAGGGCTGTTCAGCCTGATTGTGCGCCGGTGTGCAGTCCTCCCTGCACCACCGGCATCGGCCAGAGCCCGCGCCTATGCTGCCGCTGCCTTCGGCTGCGGTACAGGCAAGCCAATCGCTCTATGTGCTGCAATTGCAAACACAGACGCGGCACCCGGCTGAACCGATATCGCCTGCCGTCTAACCGATCCCAACCAGCTCGCGTAATCCCGGGTGAACGCGCTCGATCTGATCGAGCGGTCGTCGCGCCGTCGGCGAATGTATTTGCATATAGGCGATCAGCTCGTTCTGCGGGATGTCGCCGGCGATCCGGCCAATATCCGCAGCGCGGATCCCCTGGCGAAGCAGGAAGCTCAGATAAGTGTAGCGAAGCGCCTCGGCCGTCACTTCCTGTGGACGGTCGAGGCCGGCGTCATAGGCCGCGAAGAGAACGGTTCGAGAAATGTCGTCGGCCGCTAGAGCTCTGCCGTCTGCGCCATGAAGTACGGCGCCGGTGCCGTTTGGATGTTGTACTTGCCGAGCGCCAAGCAGCCCGCGTAAAGGCTCGTCGACCGGGATGATGCGTGCCGATCCGTCGCCGAAACGAATTGCGCCCGCCGACAGATCGATCTTGTCCCAATCCAGCGCCACCAGCTCCTGGATGGTCATTCCCATCAGGAGCCCGACCACGATCAGGCGCGCGTCATCCGTCGTTGCCGCGACCAGTGCGGCTATTTCCGAATTCGCCAACTCTCGCGGCGGCGGCTCCGGGGCGGGAAGTCGGGCAACATCGGGGGCCGCGAGCAATGGGGGACGCATCGCCTCATGGCCCGCCAAAGCCGGAGACCATGCATATTGAACAAAGGGGGAAAGAGGTACCGGCGCCGGGCCTGCGATAAAGTCGGCAAACCACGCGGCAAAAAGCCCCAGGCCAAGCGATGCGGCGACGCTGAGCACTGCGTCCAGAGCGTAATTCGGCCGCCATGGCTCCTGGCTCGGGGCGGCGGCCTCGACCAGTTGCACGCGCGGGGCCCGCTCACGTGCGCTTGCTTGCAGTTTTGTCAGATGGTCGAGGGCGGCGCGCCGCATCCCCTCGAGGTGATCGAGGTCCTCTCGCATCGCTTTGTATTCATTGAGGTGAGTTGAGAATTGCTCGGCTTGCTTTTGATTGTCGGCGACGTCCTGGCGCAACCGGTCGACCTCGGTCTGAGCTGAGGATAGATCCTGCTGCGCCTCGGCCAATGCCGCCCGTTCGCTCTGTCCGTGCCGTAACTGCAGCTGCGAGTCGAGATCATCAAGCCGCGCTTTGAGTGACTTCGCATCGCCGTCCAGCGCCAGATAATTGGGTGTAAAGCGGCGCTCGAGATCGTGCCATTGTTCGCGCAAGATCGAGGCGCGTTGCTCGAGGCCCGAGAGGGTCGGATCATCCTTGGCGCGGAACACCGCCTTTCCGGCCGCGACCGAATTCCGCAACGCCAGCAGATGGCCCTGCGCCTGGGCCAGTTTTTCGTTGGCGAGAGTGTAGGAACGGCTCAGACCTTCGATATTGGCGAGGACGTCGTTTTCTTTATGTTCGATCGAGACGATGTCGTATTGCTGGCGAAACGCCTCGACCTGCTGCCGCTTTGTCGTGACCTCTTTGTCGAGCTTGCCGATTTCGTCTTTGACCTCGCCCGAGTTTGCGGCGGCAAATTGTTCATAGGCATCGGCAACATGCTGCTCATATGTCTGGACCACGGTGTTGACCAAAAGCGGAACAAACTCCCGCTGACGGCCTACCGCTGAAAGGCGCACGATCTGGGTTCCTTCGACCGGGTCGGCATGCATCATCTGCTGCACAAAAGCGATGGGGTCGGACCCCAAATCCGGCAGCGTGCCGTTATTTCGGAAGCGTTGAACCGCATCCTGCAGCACGGGGCGGCTTGTCAGGGCTTGCACTTCCGACAAAAAGCCCTGGGGATCGGGCGCCAAGGTTGGCGTGTCGGTCGCCTCGGCAGGCTGCGTCACCACCGAAGCGGGTGAGATCTGCAACCGGGCGACCGCACGGTACTCGGGCGGGCGAGTGTAGACGTAGACCAGACTGCCGATAACCGCAGGCAGGAAAACCGCGGCGAACACGATCGCGCGGCGCCGCGAAGGATGCGAAGACGTCGTTACGAACACCATCGCCACACCTCAGGCATCATGGCTCGGCGACACAAAAGCCGGGCTGAAACGGCAAGATTTTCTCTCTCTCGCGCGTGTTTCGCGCGTGCGGCAAGCGCGGGGAATCGCGTCGTTACGCAAAGTCGCTCCCATTCTTTAGCCGCCACTTTGAGTTGTTCGCCGCTTATGGGCGGAGCGTGACTGAACGCCGTTCGGAGAGCAGCGGCGAGTACGTGGGTCTTGAAACTGCCGCTTTGTGAGTGCATCCCTACCGGCCTCTTGGACCGAAGAGATAATACCATGTTGCTGTCGAACTCGCAGGCGGGTAGGCCGGCGGCGGTGGTGGGGCTGGCAGGCGTATTGCTGCTGAGCGCGGCGGGGTGGTCGCGGGCCGCGCTGACCGAGGGTCACCCGATGCCTTCAGCCGCGCCACGCCCGGTGATGCTGGCGCAGGCCCCGGCGCCCCCCGCACCAAATGTCGAGGCCAACATCGGCCAGCTGCATCAACGGCTGCAAATTACGCCGGCGCAGGAGCCGCAATTTCAGGCGCTCGCCAACATCATGCGGCAGAATGCGCAAACGATGTCGAGTGCCGCACCCCCGACAAGCGCAAACGCGGTCGAGGGACTGCGCCTCGCCATCCATTACGGCCAACAGGAAATCGATGGCATGAAACGGATGCTGCCGGCATTGCAGGCGCTCTATGCCAGCTTGTCGCCGACGCAACGGCAGATTGCTGATAGCGTCTTTCGCCAGGGCCCCGGGGAATAATCGCGATACCGGCAGTCTTCGGCTATGCTGCCGTTTCGTGGCAGCCAACCGAAAAACTCCAGCGATGCCGACCCAACCCTCGCCTTTACCGCTTAACGATTTTTTTGTAATCGACTTGACGGCGCATCGCGCCGGCCCGACAGCGGTGCGGCAGCTCGCCGATTGGGGCGCGGAGGTCATCAAGATCGAGCCGCCGGGTGAGCAGGTCGACGCGACCGGCAGCCGGCGCGACGGTCCCGACTTTCAGAACCTGCACCGCAACAAGCGGTCGATGACGTTGAACCTGAAGAGCAAGGAAGGTCTCGACATCTTCTTTAAGCTCGCGCGGCGCGCCGACGTCATCGTCGAGAACTACAAATCGGATGTGAAGCACCGACTCGGTATCGACTACGAGGCGGTCAAAAAAATCAACCCGCGTATCGTTTATGGCAGCATCTCCGGTTTTGGCCAGGACGGTCCCTATGCCGGGCGTGCCGGGGTCGATCAGATCGCCCAAGGGATGGGCGGGCTGATGTCGATCACCGGTCATCCCGGGCAGGGACCGGTACGGGTCGGCATCGCGATCAACGACACTTCGGCTGGGCTGTTGTTGTCTTATGGGATCGTGCTGGCGTTGCTGGCGCGCGAGCGCACCGGTGAAGGCCAATGGGTACAGACTTCGCTGCTCGAAGCCCAAATCTACATGCTCGATTTCCAGGCGGCGCGTTATCTGATGAAGGGCGAAGTCGCCGGCCAAGAGGGCAATTTCCACCCGACCTCGCCCGGCACCGGCATGTTCCAGACCGCCGATGGCTACATCAACATCGCGGCTTCGGGCGATAATTTGTGGCGGCGGTTTTGCGAGGCGGCAGGCGCGCGGGATCTGCTCGAAAATCCCGATTTCGCGACCGTTGTCGCGCGCGCCAAAAATCGCCCAGCGCTGATAGCGCATTTGAACGAAATCATGCGCCGCCATCCTGGCGCCCATTGGGTCGAGCTGCTGACCAAGGTCGGCGTTCCATGTGGCCCGATCAATACGATTGACCAGACCTTTACCGACCCGCAGGTGCGGTATCTCGGCATCGCCAAGCCAGTCAACAATCCCAAGCTCGGCCCGCAAAAGATGGTTGGGCAGCCGATCCATCTAAGCGCCTACCCCCAGCCGGACGAATTGCAGCCGACGCCCGACCAGGGCCAGCATACCGAAGCCGTGCTCGCTGATCTCGGCTATGACGCTGCCGCGATCGCCGGCCTGCGCACACGCGGGGTGATATAATAGTTTGCGCGAATTTCTCTTTGTCTGACCGGCGATTATCTGTAATGAACTAACCCCTTAGGACCAGACCGGGCTTTTGCGAGAAAGAGTAAGCCCGAATGTTATCGAAAAATCTCGAAAACTCGCTGCATCGCACGCTCGCCTATGCCAACGACCGGCGCCACGAATACGCCACACTGGAACATCTGCTGTTAGCGCTGACCGAGGACCAGGATGCGGTTGCGGTGCTGCAAGCGTGAGACGTTGATCTCGAGCGATTGCGGCGTGACTTACAGACTTATGTCGACGACGAACTCGGCAATTTGGTCTCAACGCATAAGGACGATGCCAAACCGACGGCGAGCTTTCAGCGCGTGCTGCAGCGGGCCGCGATCCACGTGCAATCATCTGGTAGGGAGGAGGTAAACGGCGCAAACGTCCTTGTTGCGATGTTCGCAGAACGCGGGAGCCATGCAGTCTATTTCTTGCAAGAACAGGACCTCACCCGTGCCGTCTGCGTAAACTATATTAATCTTGGGATAACTAAGACGCCCAAACCCGCGGAAGCGCGGCGGATAGGTGAACCGGCGGATGAGGCAGGTACGGTTGCTGCGCAATTGGTCGCCCGGAACATCGCGGCCCTAGGCCAATCTGATCAAAACGTAGGAGCGGGAGGAAAAAGACGACGCCCCACGGTGGACGCTTGTAAGGTCTTTCTAAGCTATAGCCATAGAGATTCACGCTGGATCTCGAGATTAGAGGTCCATCTTAAACCTATTGTCAATTCAGGTCTAATCTCGCATTGGCACGATAGACTGATCATCCCGGGAAGCAAATGGCGTCAAGAAATAGAGATGGCTATTAGAAATGCTAAAATTGCATTGCTTCTCGTGAGCGCTGATTTTCTAGCATCAGATTTCATAACACAAAACGAAATCCCGCCGCTGTTGAAAGCAGCAGAGGAAAAAGGTACTCACATACTGCCAATAATAGTGGGTCCCTGCCGATTTACAAGGACACCTTCATTAGCAGAATTTCAAGCAGTGAATTTGGCAACTCGGCCACTAAGCATCATGAATGCCCATGATCGCGAATCCCTGTTCTTGAGAGTGGCGGATACGATCGAAACAATTTTACGACAGGATGAGAACTGACGGCGACGGCACCTCGGCTATTCGCCGGCGGCGGGGGTGCCTTTGCCGGCGAGTTCGGCCTCTTCCTCGGCCTCGCGCTTGGCGCGTGCTCGCTCGACCAAACGGCAGGAAATGATCGACACCTCGAATAGGACGATCAGCGGAATGGCGAGGCTGGTCTGGCTGATGATGTCGGGCGGCGTCAGCACCGCGGCGACGACAAACATTATTACGATCGCGTAGCGCCTCTTGGATGCGAGCCCGGCAGCGGTGACGAGCCCGGCGCGCGCCATCAGGGTCAGCAGAACGGGCAATTGAAATGCCACCCCGAACGCGAACAGCAGGGTCATGACGAGCGACAAATACTCGTTGACCTTGGCTTCGAGCACGATCGGCAACGTGCCGGGTCCCCCCGGAGACTCAAAGCTGACGAAAAACCTCCAAGCATAGGGAATGACAACAAAGTAGGCGAGCGATGCCCCCATCGTGAATAATACCGGCGTGGCAAATAAATAAGGAAAAAACGCCCGCTTCTCGTTTTTGTAGAGCCCGGGGGCGACAAACTTCCAGATTTGCACGGCGATGATCGGAAAGGCGATGCACATCGCCGCCCAAAAAGAGACCTTGACGTAGGTAAAAAACGCCTCGGTTAGGCTGGTGTAGATCAAATGCCGGCCGGTCTGGCCTTCAAAGATCACCGCCAGTGGATGCACCAAGAATCCGTAGATCCGGACCTTGAACTGATAGCAGACCAGAAACGCCACCATCAGCGCGCCGATCGACCACATCAGCCGGTTGCGCAGCTCGATCAGGTGCTCGAGAAGCGGCATCCGGCCGGCTTCGAGCTCGGCCTCGCGATCGTCGCTCACTGTCCGACTTACGGTTTTGGTGGTGCGAAACCGTGATCGCCGTGCTCGGCCGGCACGGTTATCGGCTTGGCGTCGGCAGGCTCATCCGGCTCTGATTCGGGGCCGGCCACCATCGGCACCGGATCTGCCAACACCGAGTGGAACTCGGTCGTCGCATTATCTGAGGCCGTCGCCTCGGCGGTCAGCACCGTCGTTGCCGCATTTTCGGCCGCGGTGCCGGCAGCCGGCTCGCGGACCGGAACCGTCGCCGAGAAATCGGGTAGTTCAGGCGGGCTCAGGCTCTCGCGGAGACTTCCGGTCGGGTCGATCGTTTTGTGGAATTCCTTGTTTAGGTCGAGTTCCGCGGCCTTTTTTAATTCCTGCCGCATTTCGTCGAGTTCGGCCTCCCGGATCATCTGGTCGATACTGCTTTGAAACTCGCGCGACAAGGTGCGGGCCTTACGCACCCAAAATCCCGCAACCCGCATCGCCTTGGGCAGATCCTTGGGTCCGATAAAGACGAGGGCCACGGTTCCGATCAGCAGGATCTCCGACCAGCCGAGATCAAACAGCATCGAACCAGGTTCCGCTCCGTAACACGACTATCATATAGGCTCCGCGCCGTCGGGGAGATCATGTCAGAAAGGCCGCACCCCGGCAACGCCACCCTCCGCCAGCAAAATCGGTAATGACTGCGCTTGCTGATCCGGGTGAGGGCTAAACCCGGGCAAGATCGCCGGTGGTGATATAGCTGCGAAACCGCAACGGGTCGGCAATGTAGCGGATCGGTTCGAGGCTGCCGCCGGTGCCGCGCACGACGACCGTCCCATAATTGAGCAAACGGCCCGGGATCGACTGGTCGACGTCGACGCTCTCGACTTTCGATCGGTTCATCTCAAGAGTGTGGCGCCCCAATAACCCGGTTTTGTAAATGACGCGGTAATCTGTCACCGCGAATTCGGTGCTCGCCCGGCGGATCAGCGCGCCAATCGCAGTCGACAGCGCGAATAGACCAAAAATCGCGGCCGCGATCCATAATGCGAGGCTAAGATATTGAATCTGATTGCCCGCCGCGTACATCGCCGAGACTACCAGGATCAGGCATATGATTGCCGCGATAATCGCGCGGGTAAAGATGACCCAATGCAGCCCCGCATCGTGAACAATGGTTTCGCCGGGCTGCAGCACTCGTGTGACATATCTCATCGCCGACACCCTGCGCCTCGGAGGGCCGGCCGCCCCCTATCGGCTGCCCCGCTTGCCCCACCCCGCCGATCTTTATAGCACAAACACGACGACCAACCGGCATTCGCGGGTATTCCGCTCGCAACAGCCCGGACGATTAGCGACTGCCGCCGCCGTTCAGCGCCAGCCGATAGGCGCCCACAGCCGCGGCAAAGCCCATAACCAGCGCGTCGGCGGTCAGCTCATGCCCGATCGAAGCCTCGGCAACGCTCGGCAATGCCGCGACCAGCGGCGGCAGATTATCAAGGTTCAAGTCGTGCCCAATGTTGACGACGAGTTGCACTTCTTCGGCGCGTCTCGCAGTCGCGGCACAGGCCTCGCGCAGTGCTTCAGGTGCGCCGGCGCGAAAACCTGCGGCATAGCCGCCGGTGTAGATCTCGATGCCGTCAGCGCCTGTGTCCTGCACGCGCTGGACGATTGCCGGATCGGGATCGACAAACAGGATCACCCGCGCACCGATCTGTTTCAGCGCGGCAAGCGCCGGAAGGACAAGGGCGCGTTGATCCGGACCGAGCTTCCATCCCTCTTCCGAGGTAAGCACGCCAGGCGCATCCGGCACCAGCGTGCATTGCTCCGGTCTGACCTCGCGGACCAGATCGAGCAGGCGCTCGTCGGGGTAACCCTCGATATTGAGCTCGAATTTCGGCCGCCATGGCTCCATCATCTTGGCGACGCCGAGCACGTCGTCGCGGCGGATGTGGCGCTCGTCGGGGCGCGGGTGCATGGTCAGCCCATCCGCCCCGGCATCGTGCGCAATCCGGCCGAAACGTAATACATCGGGCACCCCAGTCCGCCGCGAATTGCGCAGCAGCGCGATCTTGTTGAGGTTTACACTGAGCCTCGCCATGCCCGGATACTACACCCCAACCCAGGCCAGGTCAGCCCCGGCATCGGCAATTCGACCTTTTGCCCCGCCGCTCGCCTGGCGCGAATATCATTCCGGTACGTTGCCACCCCTCGCCGCTCAATATGGCGGGTCCAAGAATCAGCTTTGGCCCCGGGACCGCCGAAGCTCGCAGGGCATGACCTCTTAGGCGGCAAAGATGTCACTGCCTGTATTTGGCACGGCTAAAATAAAATTAGACGACGTCTTCGATGTGGTCCACGCCGTCGCGGCAGATGTCGTTTCGGCTTGCTCGGCGCTGTCCCTCTCTCCGTTCTTTTCGGCGAAACGTGCCCGAGGCAACAACTCGCGGACGATAGGGTGCCTCGATCTGTACGGGTTTGAGGATGCGATGCGCTCCGCTGTTTTATCTTATCTGCTGAACAAAATTACTTGCATGGTAAAGGTGGCGAGAGCGCGTGCAAACACCACATTTTAAAGGCGCGGGCCCATTATGGCCCTCACGCGAGGGGGTCGCCGGCGGACGGCAAATCTTATCTGCCCGACGATGACAAATATCGGTCATCGTTGACCACCCGATAGCGGTCGAGGCCGAACTGGCATTTGATCTGCATCAATGCTGGTGAGGACTGGGCCGATAATGATGTTGTTTTGGACAACTGGAGAGACGAGCCGATGAACATGAAACACCTGTTGAACGGCGTTGCGATTGTCGCCGCACTCGCCATTGCCGGACCTGTTTGGGCGCAAAATGCACCTCCAGCCCCTGCTCCAGCCCCTGAGCCGGCCCCGGCGGCCAATTCCGCGACGCCCCCGGTGCATCATCATCATGCGGTAAGGCACGCCCATGCGATGTACCATCACCACATGCATATGGCGCATAAAGCAGCCCTGACCGGCGATACGACGGCGCAGCTGAACCGCGAGGAGTTGGCCCGCATCCAGTCGGGTGGCCCGCCGGCACCGCCGCCTGGGCCGATGCCAGCCGAGCCGCCCCCAGGTGGGCCGCCGCCGGGGGCCGCGAGTGGTGGAAACAGCGTGGGATTACCCGGTCCCAACCCGGGCGGACCAGGCCTGACGCCCTACTCCCACCCCTAAGTAATCCAGGCCAACCGTTCTTTCTCGTGGCCCCCGCGCAAGCGGGGGCCCGGACCTGCCCCTGGCTCGAACAGGGAGCTGCAAACGGCGATATTGGCCCCCTGTTCAAGCGGGGCCTCTAACTTCTGCGATGGCTGACGGCGGCCATTGTCTGTTCTCCTAAGTCATTATGTTGTTGTAAACCGACTGGCTGCGCTAGCCTCCGGGCTGTGCCTCAAGGATGTGCTTATGCAGCTCGGCAGTCAGAATCTCGATGCGCTTGGCCATAGCATTGGCCGCTTCGGTCAGCTGCGTGTTCTGCTCCAGCATCTGCACCAGAAGTGCTGTTTGCTCCGCGGCGACACGCTGGCGCTCTTCGCTGGCCTGGTGCAGATCCTCGCGGTGCTGCGCGTCGGCCACCGCGGTCGCTTTGTCGCGATCGGCCTGCCGCGTCTGCGCCAGCAGGATTAGCGGCGCCGCATACGCGGCCTGCAGGCTAAAGGCAAGATTCAACAGGATAAAGGGGTATTGATCGAATACCCACCACCCGACGATGTTGATCAGCATCCAGATCGCGACGATCACCGTCTGGCCGATCAGGAACTTCGGGGTACCAAAGAAACGCGCGAACCCCTCCGCCTTTAACGCGAACCAGTCATCGCCGAACACCGAGGCCAAATGCGCGTGCGGTAAATGAAACCGGTAGTATCCGTGGATTGGCGCTCTTGGTTGCCCGGCGCTGCTGTGCTGTGTCGCCTCGCTGCCGCTCACTTTCGCTGCCCTCCCCGCAAGTGTTCCGGCGATCCGTCGCCCATCCGTGCAGAATGCCTCGCAACGCCGATTTCGCCACCGGAGATCAAGCCGCGCAATCGGCGGCGCGCTAGTGGGCTTTAGCCGCCATATTCTCGATGTAATTGGGCGATTACGTCCAAGACGGTGCGAGACGAGTTCACAGTGATGGCGCAGGTGCCGCCGACGCCCTGACTGACGGTGCGCAACCAACCGGAAGACAATGCCGGCAGATTTGCGCGGCCTGAGTAATATCCATCGAGCCAGAGGATCGCCAACCCGCTGGTCCTATCCTTGGCTCGAAGAAGCAGGTCAGCGCCGCGCTGATCGAGGGATTGAGGGTCGATGGTCTACCCGGCTCCTGCGCCACCACTTGCGGCGTGGAGGCCGCCCCGAGAATGCCGGCCATCATGATTGATGGTTTGCGAATACCGCATCGTGTCCTCCCGTTTTACGGGAACCTAATGCGGATCGGGCGGCTGCGTCGACACCGCCCAGTCGACCGAGCGGCCTTTCAGGCATCTACGCGCTGCCACAATCTTGTGGTAGCTGCCACCGTGGATTGGAGGCGCTTGCGGCGGCATTGTCAGTCCCAAGGGCTGTCGGCCTGCTCTCCCGTAAATTCCCGGTTCGGCCGGGTAACTTCCCGATTAGAGAGGAGAAATTCGCGGTTGGCGCACCACGGGAATTGGTTCGGAAGGGTCTGATCCAAATGCCGTTTTCGCCTCGCCGACCGGTCGAATACGCGAAATTCGCGATAGTTTCCCGGCTATACGGGAATTGACCTCGGCTGGCCAGCGGCGGCGGCGCCCCGTGCGGTTGACACTGCAGGGCGGGGTCGATCATGGTGCCGTCCCAACCGATCCTGTCGCCAACTCGCGGGAGACACCATGACCGACGCCGATCTCGCCGCTACCGTCGACGCCGCCTGGGAGGGCCGCGACGGCATCTCGCCCGCGACTAAGGGAGCTTGGCGCGACGCGGTCGAAATGGCGCTCGAAGGGCTCGACAGCGGTAGCCTGCGCGTTGCCGAAAAGACCGCGCGGGGCTGGCACGTCCATCAATGGCTCAAAAAAGCGGTGCTATTGTCGTTTCGCTTGAACGACATGGTCGAGATCCCGGGCGGCCCGGTCGACCCCGAGCGCGGGGCCGCGAAATGGTGGGACAAGGTCCCCTCCAAATTCGCCGGCTGGTCGTCAAACCGCTTTCGCGACGCCGGGTTCCGCGCGGTTCCGGGATCGCTCGTCCGCCGTTCCGCCTATATCGCCCCCAATGTCGTGTTGATGCCGAGCTTTGTGAATGTCGGCGCCTATGTCGACAAAGGCACGATGGTCGATACTTGGGCGACGGTCGGGTCGTGCGCGCAGATCGGCGAGAATTGCCATCTCTCGGGTGGAGTCGGCATCGGCGGCGTGCTCGAACCATTGCAAGCCGAGCCGGTCATCATCGAGGACAATTGCTTTATCGGGGCACGCAGCGAAGTCGTCGAAGGTGTGATCGTCGAAAAGGGCTCGGTGCTGGCGATGGGCACCTTTATCAGCGCCACGACCAAGATCGTCGACCGCAATACCGGCAAGATCCATACCGGCCGGGTGCCGGCCTATTCGGTCGTGGTGCCGGGTTCGCTGCCCGGTAAGCCGTTGCCCGACGGTAGCCCCGGCCCGAGCCTCTATTGCGCGGTCATCGTCAAGACCGTCGACGAGCAGACCCGCGCCAAGACCGCGATTAACGATCTCTTGCGCGAATGAGAAACGCCGCCCTCGATGCGGCAGCCCTCGCCGCCGAACTGATTCGCCGGCCGAGTGTAACGCCGCGCGACGAGGGTGCGCTCGACATTGTCGCAGGGCAGCTTCAGGAGCTTGGCTTCACCTGTCATCGGCTGGTTTTTGGCGGTGAGGATGGCAGCGACGCGATCGCCAACCTCTACGCCCGCTACGGCGGCGGCCGGCCCAATCTGTGCTTTGCCGGACATACCGATGTGGTGCCGCCGGGAACATCCGGGGCATGGTCGGTCGACCCGTTTGGCGCCGACCGGCATGACGGGGCGCTGTGGGGCCGGGGCGCGGTCGACATGAAGGGCGCGATTGCCGCCTTCATCGGGGCGGCGCAGCGTTGGCTGGGCGAGCGTGGGCTTGATTTCGGCGGGTCGATCAGCCTGCTGATCACAGGCGACGAAGAAGGCGTCGGCATCAACGGCACAAAGCGGGTTCTGGAGTGGCTGGCGGCGCGCGGCGAGACGCTCGACGCCTGCGTCGTCGGCGAGCCGACTTCCGCCAATGTGCTGGGCGATATGATCAAAATCGGCCGGCGCGGCAGCCTGATCGGCCGGCTAGCGGTGCACGGCATCCAGGGCCACACCGCCTATCCGCATCTCGCCGATAACGCCGCCCACCGCATGGTGGCGCTATTGCACGCCTTGACCACCGCCGAACTCGACCAAGGGTCGGCGCATTTTCAGCCATCGACGTTGCAGGTCTCGACGATCGACAACGGCAATCCCACGAGCAACGTGATCCCGGGCGAGGCGCGGGCCGTTTTTAACATCCGTTTCAACGATCACTGGACCGGCCGTGGCCTCGAGGATTGGCTGCGCCAGCGTCTCGATCAGGCGGCCAACGGCGGCCGGTATACGCTCGATGTCTCGGTCAGCGGCGAATCGTTCCTGGCGGCGTCGGATAGTGTCAGCGGCCCGCTGGCCGAGGCGATCCGGCGCGTCACTGGCCGTACGCCAGAACTCAGCACCACCGGCGGCACTTCCGACGCCCGGTTCATCCACACCTATTGCCCGGTTGCCGAGTTTGGCCTCCTCAGCCAGACCATGCACAAGGTCGACGAGCGGGTCGATCTCGCCGATCTCGCGGCATTGACGGAAATCTATTGCACCTTCCTCGACCTGTTTTTTGCGAAATCCTGACCCAGGCAGCGAGCAGTTTATGCCGGTAACGACATGGGCCGAGGTGCGCTGGGCTATGACCGGCTGCCTGCGGTTCGCCCGCGGCGACCGCCGTGGTCTCGAATATTTCGACCGGTCGCTCGACGGGTTCTGGCGATCGTTTATGTCGGCGTTTCTCAGTTACCCGTTTTTTCTGATTTTGTTGACGATGCGGGTCAGCCTTGCCGATTGGAAGGCGGCGGGTGGCTTGCCGATCATCCTGATCGAAACAATCGGCTACATCATATCCTGGGTGGCCTTTCCGCTGATCATGCTGTCGGTGTTGCGCTGGATCGGGCGCGAGCACCGGTTCTTTGATTTTATGGTCCCCTATAATTGGTGCCAGCTGCCACAGAGCATCTTGTTCGTCCTGATCGGTCTCCAATCCGAGAGCGACGCGCTGGGCGGCTCGCTGTCGCAGATGCTCGAGTTCGCTGCCGCAATCGCCGTTCTCGTCTATGAATGGTACATCGCGCGGGTGGCCCTGGAAACGAGCGCCGCCGCCGCGACATTGGTCGTGCTGGTCGATCTGGTGCTCGGGGTCGTGGTCACCCGCGCTGCCGGTGGCCTTTACTGAGGCGATGGTCTGTCCGGCGAGCGCGAGGCGAAGGGATCAGGCGCTCCCGGTCCCGGCGGGGTCAAAGCCTGACCCACGAACGGGGGCTGCGCCGACGCTGAGCGCGGCGGCGGTGCGCCGTCTCGAGGCTCGGCGGCGGGTTTTGCCGATCCGGTCAAATGCGCTAGTAGCTGGTCAAATTCCGCCGTCGGATCTGCCGGCCGCGACGCTGCAGTTCCGGCAGAGCCCTCGCCAGGGCCCGATGCCCGGTGCGTATGCCGCGCGGCTGAGCCATGCTCTGAACTCGTTAGAGCTGAGTTCTCGGCGGTGCGCGGCGCCCGCTGCGCATGCGGCGCAGATACGACTGGTTCCGAACCCACCCCGGATGGCGGCGTCAACGTGTCGGCGGCACGAATTGCCCGCTCCGAATGCCGGGCGGTTGAGGCGTGTCCCAAGCTCGGCGCCGGGCTCATCGATCGCGCCTCGCGCGCGGACCGGGAATGGGTGTGATGGCCCGCGACTTGCGGGTGGGCGGGGCGGTCCGTCTCTGACGGCAGCCGTGCAGCGACGGGTTCGGGTTGGGCTTCTCTTTTTGTCGCGGCGGAGAAAGGAACGATTTCTGGGACGGCGGTCGATTTAACGAGGTGGACGGGCTTTTCCGGAGGCGCGCCGGACGCAACGGATACCGGCTGGGTTGCCGAAGCCGGTAGTGCCGAGTTGGACCGCTCCGGAGCTTTCGACGCTATCGGCTTTGGCGCGTGTTGTTCGCCGGCAATGACCGGGATGCCCGCCGCGACCGACCGCGGCTTTGGTGCTGATGGCGGAGCGGGCGCAGCGCCCCGGTCCGTCCCCGATGGGTTAGCATCGTCCGGCGGCGCCGCTGCGACGATCGTCTCTTTCTCCGACGGCGCTGAGGACAGGACGCCGGTGCCGGCAATGGCACCGAAAGCGCCGATAGCGAGCGCGGCAACGGCAGCGAGCGCAATAGAGCGGCGCGAACCCGCTTCCCGCTTGCCCGAACTGACCGGCTGGCGATCAGCGGCAGAGACCACCGGCGCGACCCCCAACCTCGGCCCGTTATTGCGAAGAGTCGTCAGAGGTTCGGGCTTTACCTCCCCAGGCCGGCCTTCCGTTGCCCGGACCTCCGCAGGCCGGCGAGACCCCGGCGTATTCGCAGCGACCAGCCGAGGTTCCGCGCGTTCGCGCACGGCTTCGGGCGGCCGCGAAACAAACGGCAGGTTTCTCAGCCCGCTACTCCCCATTTCTCGGCCCTCATACTTTTCGGTCCTGACGATGCACTGCCGCCTCTGCTAGACCCGAATAAAGGCAGGATAGTGGACGTTGACGAGATAAAGACCTTCAGCGGGCGCGGTCGGCCCGCCGGCTCGGCGATCACGAGCGGCGAGCGCCGCCGCCACGTCCTTGGGTTGCCACCGGCCGATGCCGACCAGTTCGAGGGTGCCCGCCATGTTCCGCACCTGGCGATGCAGAAACGAGCGGGCACGCGCCTCGATGCGGATCTCGTCGCCGATGCGCTTGACCTCGAGCATGTCGAGCGTGCGCAGCGGCGATTTCGCCTGGCACAGCCGATCGCGAAACGTCGTAAAGTCGTGATGCCCGACAAGAAGCTGAGCCGCCTCCTGCATCGCCTCGGCATCAAGCGGCGGGGCCACCCGCCACACCCGGCCGCGATCCAATGCCGCCGGTGCCCGCCGGTTCAAGATGCGGTAAAGATAAGCGCGCTGGACGGCGGTCAATCGCGCATCGAAGTGCGGTGGCACGGGCTCGGCGGCGATCACGCTGATCGCGGTATGGCGCAGGTAATGGTTCAGCGCACCGCGTATGACATCCGCCGCAGCGTCACGCGTGAGGTCGAGATGCGCTACCTGCCCCAGGGCATGGACCCCGGCATCGGTGCGCCCAGCGCCATGGACGATGATTACTTCGCCGCAGAAATTCGTAACCGCGGTTTCGAGCGCTTCCTGCACCGACAACCCTTGTGGCTGCCGTTGCCAGCCGACAAGCCCGGCGCCGTCATATTCGATCGTCAGCTTGTAACGGGGCACGGCAGCAAGGTTCCGGCCACGATCGGAAAGCCGCGCAAAAAGGCATCGGCTTCGACGGGCACACGCCCCGGCCGCTGCAGGCGCAATGGCCGCAATACTCCAGCGCCGCAAGCTATCGACAGTTGGCCGTCGATAATAGTTCCCGACGGCAGTTCGGTGTTCTCCGACAACACCTTCGCGGCGAGCACCCGAATCTGTTCGCCCTTATATTCAAAGAAGGCCGCCGGCCACGGGTCGAGCGCGCGCACCCGCCGTTCCAATTCAACCGCCGAGCTCCGCCAGTCGAGCCGGCCTTCCTCGCGGGTGATCTTGGGCGCGTAGGTGACGCCCTCCACAGGCTGCTGCCGCGGCGTTAACTGACCCTGCCGCACCTCATCCAGAGTCTTGACGATCAATTCGCCGCCAAGTCGCGCCAGCGCTTCGGTCAAGCTGGCGGCAGTCGCCTCGGGGCCGATCGGCAATGCTTGCTGCATCAGGATCGGGCCGGTGTCGAGCCCCTCCTCCATCTGCATGATCGTGATCCCGGTCACCGGGTCGCCGGCGAGCAAGGCGCGCTGGATCGGGGCGGCGCCGCGCCATCGCGGCAATAACGATGCATGGACATTCAGACAACCGAGCCGCGGCGCATTCAATATCCGGCGCGGCAGGATCAGCCCGTAAGCTGCGACCACCGTCATCTCCGCCCCGAGTGCCGCAAATTCTGCCTGCACGGTTTCGTCGCGCAGCCGCGCCGGAACGCGCACCAATAGCTCATGCTCTTCGGCGAGCCGCTGGACAGCCGAAGGCTGGGGCCGATGGCCGCGCCCGGCCGGTCGCGGCGGCTGAGTGTAAACCGCGAGCAGAAGATGTCCGGCGCTAATCAGCGCTTCGAGGATAGTCGCCGCAAAGGGCGGCGTTCCCATAAAAATGAGGTTCAGCGCATCCTCCGTCGCGGCCGTGAACGGCGCCGCGTCCGGGGTGCTAGGCGGCAACCGGGGTACGACTGCGCTTTGACTTGGCGAGCTTGCGCAAAATCATCCCGCGCTTGACCATCGAGATATGGTCGACAAACAGCACGCCGTCCAAATGGTCCATTTCGTGCTGGATGCAGGTCGCCAGCAGCCCGGACGCCTCGATTTCGCGGATCTCGTTCTGGTAATCCAGATAGCGCACGCGGATCTGTGCAGGGCGGGTCACATCGGCATAATGCTCGGGCAACGACAGACAGCCCTCGCTGAAGGTCGCCAACTCTTCCGAGTGCCACAGGATCTCGGGGTTGGCGAGCATCATCGGTTGCGGCGGTTCGCCTTGGCGGGCGACATCGAGCACGATCACGCGTTTTGCGACGCCGACCTGCGGCGCCGCCAAGCCGATGCCGATCGCTTTGCGCATCGTTTCCAGCATATCGTCCATCAGCCGTCGGATTTCGTCATCGACGACTGCAACCGGGCGCGCCTTGATTTTCAGCCGCGGATCGGGCGCGGTGATGATCGAGAGTTCAGCCATGATACGAAAATTTAGATAAGGAATCGGCGGCGGACCGTCAATCAGCCGCCAGGCGGGCAGCCAATTCAGCCGCCTCGAATTGCATCGCTAAAATCGGTGATTGTCTGACCAATCGGGTGATGGCGGATCGTTTCGTTGACGATCAGCTCGAATTCGGCGCCGTCCGCGGATACCGAGAGCGGCGGCCGGATCGAGATACCGCGCCGGGCGAGATGTTGGGGAAGTGCTGCGGCTTCGGCGCTGCGGATCCGCAATCGGGTGACATTGGTCGAGGCCGGCGTCCGCCGGATTTCGAGCTGTGGATATTCGGCCAAAGCACGAAACAGCTCCTCAGCCATCGCCGCCGCTTCGGCAAAGCGTTCGCCGAACCCCTCGAGATAGTGCGACGCCACCGCGGCGTAGGGCCAAGCTTGGCGCAATCCGCCGCCAAACATCCGGCGCTGATGGTAAAGCCCATCAAGCAGCTGCCGCGGCCCGGCCAGGATCGCGCCAGCTGCAGCATTAAAGTATTTGTAGAGCGACACATAGACGGTGTCGAACGGGGCGGCATAGGCCGCCGGTGCGATGCCGGTATAGGGAACGGCGAGAAAGAGGCGGGCGCCGTCCAGGTGCAGTCCAATGCCACGCTCGCGCGCGAAGCTCGTAATGTGCTGGATTTCGCCAAAGTCGAACACCTCGCCATGGCGTCGTCGTACCGGCGATTCGATCGAGATCGCTCCGATCGGTGTGCGGACCCGGCCCTCCCCCTCGCGAGCGATTTCAGAGGCCACGTCTTCCAGTGTAAAACTCGTCTTGTCAGGTGCAAGCGGCACCAGGGTAATCCCGCTCAGTTCCGCGACGCAGTCGCCGGTGTCGCAATAAAGGTGGCTTTCGCGTTGGACCAAAACCCGCCGCCCGCGCCGCGCCAAAAGGCGGACCGCGAGGTGATTGGCAAGCGTGCCCGACGGCATAAACACTGCCGCCTCTTTGCCGAGCAACTCGGCCATTTCCTTTTCCAGACGTTCGACGGTGCCGCCCAACGAGAATTCATCGGCCGGGATACGATCGTCCTCGGCAAGCTGTGCCAGCAGCCGGGCGTAGTCCTCGGGCGACAACCCGAGCCCGTCGGAGCGAAATTGGATTACACGACCGTTCAGATTCACGGCACTTCTCCGAGAGCGTCAGCCTGAGCCGGTCAGTTTCTATCCGGCACCGGCGCTTTAACTGCTTGCGAGCCTGCGCTGCGGAGCAGGGCTAGATCACCCGCGCTAGCACGGGGACGCCGGATCGGCGCGGATCAGCGCGGCGGCAATCTCGACCGGATCGTCGTCGACACCGGCCAGGAACTCGACGGCGCGCTCGACGGGCGGGCATAACCGACCGCCGAGTTCGGCGATTTCGGAGATGCGCACCGGTCGTCCATCGAGGTCTCGGGCGCATTTGTTGAGCACGCGTTCGAGCACAAACGCGACGATAACCCGGCTCGACGACTGCGACGGCTCGATACAGCCGCGGGCGTAAATCGCGAGTTCGAGCAGGGCTTCGAGATTGCCGAAACGATTGCGCTGCGTCTGGTTTAAGAACTGACGCTTCAGATGGGCCGCGGCCAGATATCGGATTGGCTCGCTCAACTAAAGTCACGCCAAGTGAACAGCGACTCGAAGGGAACGCCGGCGGCTTTGAAATTGTCGACCGCACCTTCGAGGCGATCGACGATACTGATTATCCTGACGATTTTGCAGTCGAGGCGGCGCACCTGTTCCGCCGCCTGCATGACCGAGCCGCCGGTGGTGGTGACGTCCTCAAACAAAATGACGCGCGAGCCTGGGTCGAGCAACCCGTCGATTCGCTGGTCGGTGCCGTGGCCTTTCGCCTCCTTGCGCACGAAAAAACCGGTGATCGGCTTCTCCGGCCAACTGCGAGCACACAAGAGGGCGACGATCGGGATCGCGCCGGTTTCGAGCCCGCCGACCGCATCGACATCATCGCCGCGGATCATGTCAAACAGCAGATCGGTGACGAGAACGGCGCCCCCGGGGTCGAGAAGGGTTCGCTTCATATCGAAGAAAAAATTGCTCGACCGCCCGGAGGACAGTACAAAGCCGCGATCCTGCAGCAGCGAACGGTCGCGAATGATCTCGCGCAGGCGTTGTCTTTTGGCCGGCAAATCCGCCCGCATGGTCGCCGCTCCTCCTTGTCTTTGGGCCGCTCACCCTCCGTCGAAGAGCACAGCCGGGAAGCGGGCGCGTCCGGCAATGCCGTCCCGCAAAGTTAAGACCGAAGCGCCGCCATGTGACAAGAGCGTTACAACGCTCGGCTCAATTCGGGTCGAGCTCGGTATCCCAGTAGAGGTAATCGCGCCAGCTGTGATGCAGGTAATTCGGCGGAAAGGCGCGCCCGTTTTCCTGCAGCATGTAGGTGGTCGGCTGCACCGGGCGGTGGCGCGGATACATGCCGCTTTCCCGTGGCAGTCGGTTGCCCTTTAACAGATTGCAGCTGCCGCAGGCGGTGACCACATTGCTCCAGGTCGTGCGCCCGCCGCGCGAGCGCGGCACCAGATGATCAAAGGTCAATTCGTGCGACGGGTAGGGCTCGGCGCAATATTGACAGGTAAAACGATCGCGCAAAAACACGTTGAATCGAGTGAAAGCCGGATGCCGCGCCGCCGGTACATATTCCTTTAGCGACACGACGCTCGGCAGCCGGATCTCGAGCGACGGGCTGCGCACGCACACATCGTAATGGTCGATGATGTTGACCCGGTCGAGAAACACCGCCTTGATCGCGTCCTGCCACGACCACAGTGACAGCGGGAAATAGCTCAGCGGGCGGAAATCCGCATTCAGCACCAAGGCCGGGCAATTATCCAAGCAGGCCGTCACCGATAACTCGTTCTGCTCGTCATTGATCGCGAGGCGGCATAGCACGCGTTTGTGACAGCTTGATAACGAATCGGCCGGCAGCGAACAAGAAGCCGGGACACTATTTCGCAGCTCAGCGGGTCGGGACCGGTTTGTCGCCGCGGTAATCGTAAAAGCCGCGGTCGGCTTTGCGGCCGAGCCAGCCAGCCTCGACATATTTTACAAGCAACGGACAGGGCCGATACTTGCTGTCGGCCAGCCCCTCGTAAAGCACCTGCATGACCGACAGGCAGGTGTCGAGCCCGATAAAATCGGCCAGTTCCAGCGGTCCCATCGGATGGTTTGCGCCGAGCTTCATTGCGGTATCGATCGCTTCGACCGAACCCACTCCCTCATACAGCACATAAACCGCCTCGTTGATCATGGGCAGCAGAATGCGGTTGACGATAAAGGCGGGGTAATCCTCGGCGGCGACCGGCGTCTTGCCAAGTTTCACGGCCAGATCTCGGGTCAGCGCAAAGGTTTCCTCGTCGGTGGCGATGCCGCGAATCAATTCCACGAGGGTCATCACCGGCACCGGGTTCATAAAGTGCATGCCGATGAACTTTTCGGGCCGATCGGTCGAGGCCGCCAGACGGGTGATCGAAATCGACGAGGTGTTGGTCGCGATCAGCGCACCGGGGCGCAGTTTCGGCGTCAGCTGTTTGAAGATCGCGCGCTTGATGTCTTCCTTTTCGGTCGCGGCCTCGATCACCATGTCGCAATCGCCGAACAGGCCGTAATCGAGCCCGGTGGCGATGCGGGCCATCGCCGCGTCTTTTTCCTCCTCGCGGATCCGGCCGCGCGCGACCTGACGCGTCAGATTGCGCTCGATCGCGTCGCGCCCGCGCCGCGCCGCCTCTTCGCTGATGTCGGTCATCACGACATCGAGCCCGGCCAACGCGCAGACATGGGCGATGCCACCACCCATCTGGCCGGCGCCAATCACGCCGATGCGGTTCAGACGTTCAATCCGTGGCGCCGCTGGCGGAGCATTAGCTGAGTGAGCGGCGCTCACTGGCGGCGCTCGAGCTCGTCGGCGAGCTCAGGCAAGATCTTGAATAGATCACCCACCAATCCGTAATCCGCGACCTGGAAGATCGGCGCCTCCTCATCCTTGTTGATGGCGACGATGACTTTGGAATCCTTCATGCCGGCGAGATGCTGGATCGCGCCGGAAATCCCGACCGCGACGTAGAGCTCGGGGGCGACGATCTTGCCGGTCTGGCCGACCTGGTAATCGTTCGGCACAAACCCGGCGTCGACCGCGGCGCGCGAGGCGCCGACTGCCGCACCGAGTTTATCGGCGACTTTTTCGAGCAGGTGAAAATTATCGCCCGATTGCATTCCGCGCCCGCCGGAAATAATCACCCGGGCGCTGGTCAACTCAGGCCGCTCGGACTTCGACAGTTCGGCTCCGACGAATTGCGATAGCCCGGTCTCGCCGGTGGATGCAACGGTTTCGATCGGCGCTGATCCCCCGGTCGCCTCACCGGGTGGAAATGCGGTGCCGCGCACCGTGATAACCTTGATCGGGTCTTTCGACTGCACTGTCGCGAGCGCGTTGCCGGCATAGATCGGGCGGACAAACGTATCCGGCGAGACAACGGCGCTGATGTCGGAAATCTGCATCACGTCGAGCAGGGCCGCGACCCGCGGCATCAGATTCTTGCCCGCTGTGGTTGCCGGCGCGATTAAGTGGCTGTGGTTCTCGGCCAGCTTTACGAGCAGTGGCGCCACGTTTTCCGCCAGCCCATGCTCATAAGCCGCGTCCTCGGCGAGCAAGACGCGCTTGACGCCAGGGATTTGCGCGGCGGCCTCGGCGACACCGTGGCAATCCTTGCCGGCGACGATCACCTCGACGTCATCACCGGCGATTTCTTTGGCGGCGGCCAGCGCGTTCAGAGTCGCGGTTTTGAGCGACCGGTTATCGTGTTCGGCGACGACGAGAGCAGTCATCAGATCACCCGCGCCTCGGTCTTGAGTTTGTCGACCAGTTCGGCGACTGAGGCGACTTTTCGCCCACCCTGCCGTTTTGGCGGCTCGTCGACTTTGAGGACGGTGAGGCGCGGCGTTACATCGACCCCGAGCGTCTCGGGAGTCGTCGTCACAATCGGTTTTTTCTTGGCTCTCATTATGTTCGGCAGCGACGCGTAGCGCGGCTCGTTGAGGCGAAGATCGGTCGTGACGACCGCGGGCAATTTGATCGCCACGGTTTCGAGCCCGCCATCGACCTCGCGCGTGACCTCGGCATGCCCGTCGCTGATTTTAAGCTTCGAGGCGAAGGTTGCTTGGGGCCAGCCCAACAATGCCGACAGCATCTGGCCAGTCTGGTTGCAGTCGTCGTCGATCGCCTGCTTGCCGAGGATCACGATCTCAGGTTTTTCGGCGAGGATCACCGCCTTTAGCAATTTGGCAACAGCGAGAGGCTGCAATTCGGCATCGGTCTGCACCAAGATTCCACGATCTGCACCCATTGCCAGCGCGGTTCGTATCGTCTCCTGACATTGCGCGGCGCCGAGAGAAACCGCGATGACCTCGCTGACGATGCCGGCCTCGCGAAGCCGCAACGCCTCTTCGATACCGATTTCGTCAAACGGGTTCATCGACATCTTGACATTGGCGGTCTCGACGCCGGTGTGATCTGCCTTGACGCGGATCTTGACGTTGTAGTCGATGACCCGCTTGACCGCGACTAGCGCCTTCATCTTTGCCTCGCAAATCAACCGCGGCGGCGGCGCCGCCCGCCTCGCCCGCAACCGCTCCTAAGCTCAGCGATTTGGGCACTTACCCGCGGTGAAGGCAAGACCCTGGTCCGACAACACCGCTCCAAAGCGGGCCGGAGCTAATGAAGAACACCGCGGCGGGGATTCGATCCGGAGTTTCCGGATTAACTGAGGATACGGCCCATTGGGGCACAAGCACGCAACCGGCTGACCATCAACCTGGAGGGACCGGTCTCCAGGCCACCCCCATTTTCGCCAGAAGGGGTTTCGCCGCGTCGTTGGCGAGTTTGATGCCGAGTTCAGACACTTTCGCGGCGCTATCAACCCATTGGTCAAAGCTTGTGCGAGCAAGGCGAGAGTTCACCGCAACCGCGTCGGACCAGGTTTTGACGCTCAACGTGTCGATCGCAGTGCACGCCAAAGTCTCCATGCTTCGCCTGGCATAGCAGGCCAACTCGTCGCCGAGCGCCTGCAAACCGCGGCTCAGCGCTGCCTGTGACTCGGTAAGCATGCCGCAAGTATCACCGTTGGAGTCGGCAATTTTGGCCGGTGCGACGATTGCCGGCGGAACAAATGCGGAGGGGGCCGGCGGGAGCCGCTGCACGACGACATCGGGCACCGCTGCGGCGGCCTCCAGCAACTTTTCGCCGCTAACCGCGTCAGGCGCTTTGGTTTCGCTGACTAAACTCGGCGATGCGACGGCTTCTGTGGGGGTTTCGACAGCGATAGGCGCTGCCAATTCCGGGGGCCGAGGCGAAATCTGACCGGCAGAAATTAGCCCTGCGGAAATTTGCCCCGCGGAAATTTGCCCCGCGTTGGACACCGCTGGCCGATCGCTTGCGGATGGAAGCGGCGGTTCGGGAGGCCGAGCGGAAGGTTGCGCTGCGACGGGTTTCGCCGGCTTGCCCGGCGGAACCGCCGCACGAGGTTCGGCTGGGCTTGCCGGAATTTTGTTTGCCGGTGGGGCGGCTGTTCGTGCTATCCGCCTGCCCTTGCTTTCCATCGAACGATCCTTGCTCGAATAGCGCTCCAACTGCGCTGCGTGATGAACATTTAGCCCGCACCTGCGCGCTTTTGCAACAATCATTTGTGCGTTGCACAATATAGCTTGGCAATCGGGAATGTCGCGCGCCTTTTCCAGTAGGGCAAAGGGTCGGTGAAGAGCGGGGCTATCACCGCAAAAGATGTGATTAGCCGAAAGTTTGCGAATCTGGACAGTTTCGCTGGCTTTTTTTAGCTTTGTCTGCAATCAATGCGCGTAGTCGCTGATCATCCGCGGTTTGGGGGAATTGGGGGTTGCAGTGAAGGTCATGCCGCAGCACGGCGACGGATCCCGTGGGGGCGGGCTCCGTTTGCCTGAGTTTATCGCCATTTCGATTGCCATTACGGCGCTGTGCATCGCCGGCTCGGGTGGAGCGCAGGCGGCATACAAAGCGAAGCATCATTTCCGAACCGGCATTATCGGCTTTTCACCGTCTCCAATCGGCGAATCGATCGTTCTCGATGCGGATACCGGGCGGGTGTTGAGCGAGTCGAATGCCGACGCGGTTACCTACCCGGCTTCGCTGACCAAGATGATGACTCTCTATCTGACCTTTGAAGCGCTCAACACGGGTCGGCTACGGCTCGACCAGCTGCTTCCGGTCAGTGTCGAGGCGGCCAGCAAATCGCCGACCAAGCTTGGCCTGCGGCCAGGCGACGTGGTCGCCGTGCAGGACCTGATTTTTGGGATCGTGACGCGTTCCGCCAATGACGCCGCCGCGGTTCTGGCCGAGGGGTTGGGCGGCAGCGAGCCTGCCTTTGCCGAGATGATGAACCGCAAGGCCGCGCAGCTGGGGATGCGGAATACGTATTACCGCAACGCCTCGGGTCTCCCCGACCCGGCTCAGCACACGACCGCACGCGATACCGCACAGCTGGCGTTGGCGCTCTATCACGATTTCCCGCGCGAATACCGCTATTTCGCCACGCGCTCGTTCGTTTTTCGCGGGGTGACAATCGTCGGCCACGACCATCTGCTCGACTGGTACCCCGGCGCCGACGGCATCAAGACCGGGTATATCCGGGCTTCGGGCTTCAACCTCGCGACCTCGGCGGTTCGCGGTGGACACCGGCTGGTCGGCGTCGTTCTCGGCGGATTATCGGGAGGATCGCGAGACCGACAGATGGGGGCATTGCTGGATCAGGGATTTGCCTCGGTCGGCGTCGCTCCCGCCATAACGGTTGGGTACCGTGCGCCCGCCAATCCGCGGCCCGCCCCAATTCCAGCTCCGCCGGTGCAAACTTCGGTCGTTGCGGCAGCCGATCCGCCGACCGCATCGTTGCCGCAGACGACGCGTACCAAGCCGGGGCTATTCAGTAAGGCAGCATCACGGCTCGCTCTACATCTATCGCCGGTCGCCAAGGCCGAAGCCGCAACCCTGCCGGCAGAGCCGCTGCGCCCGGGGCTCAATTCTGAGCGCTGGGGCATTCAGCTGGGCGCTTTCCACGCCCCTGCGGCAGCCCAAAAGGCGGCGCTCGATGCCGCCAGTCTGGCGGTCGCCAAGGGCAAGCCGATGCAGATTGTCGAACCCGGCAAGGGAAACGGAAAGCTTTACCGCGCGCGCCTGCTAAACTTCACGCCACGGGAAGCGCAGAGCGCCTGCGCCCAACTGCACAAGAAAAAGATCGAATGCTCGGTGGTCGCGCCGACAACGCCAAAGGTTGCGGCGCGCTGAGGCTTGGGTCTCTGGGACTTTAGGACACCTGGCCGATTGCCGCTAAATCAGGCGTCGGGCAGTGCTATGCCTGATTGGGCGAGTTCGGAGGCGAGTTCCGCCTTTAGCCTAGCGAGACCGGCCGGATCCGCCGCCTCGGCCCGCGCTACCAATACGTCCTGAGTATTCGAGGCGCGCAACAGCCACCACCCATCGCTGGTTCGCACCCGTACGCCGTCGATCTTGGTGATATCGGCGCCGGTTTGCCTCAGACGCTCGGCAACTTCGCGCACGACCGCGAATTTGCGGCTTTCGCTGCAAGGAAAGCGCAACTCCGGCGTATTGACGGCGAGCGGCAGTGCTTCCCGCATCTCCGCCAGGGTTTGTGGGGTGCGCGCGAGGATGTCGAGCAGCCGAACCGCGACATAGACCGCGTCGTCGAATCCGTAATAACCGTCCGCGAAAAAGATGTGGCCGCTCATCTCACCAGCGAGCGGCGCCCCGGTTTCGGCAAGCTTGGCCTTGATCGGCGAATGTCCTGATGCGGTCATGACCGGACGCCCGCCGGCTTTCGCGATTTCGTCGAACAGGATCTGGCTCGCTTTTACGTCGGCCAGGATCGGCGCTCCGGGATGCCGGATCAGCACGTCTCGCGCCAGGATGATCATCAGCTGGTCGCCCCACCAAATCTCGCCCTGCGCATCGACTACTCCGATACGATCCCCGTCGCCATCAAAGGCGATACCGAGATCGCAGTGCTCGCGCGCCACCACCTCCTGCAATTGCACGAGATTCTCGGGAATAGTCGGATCCGGATGATGCGCTGGGAAGCGGCCGTCAATCGCAGCGTTTATCAGCACGTGGCGGCCGGGGAGCCGTGCCGTCAGCCGCTGCACGATCTCGCCGGTAGCGCCGTTGCCTGGATCCCAAACCACAGCCATCGCTCGCGAGCCGCGGTAATCGCGCCCCAGTCGATCAATATAGGCTTCGCGGATTTCGCGGTCGTCGACCCGGCCGCGCGCCGCGTGCGGCGTGCCAAGCGCGAGTGCCGTGTCGGCAAGAGCACGGATCGCCTCCCCGTAAAACGCCTTGCCGGCGAGGACGAATTTGAAGCCGTTGTATTCCGGCGGATTATGCGAGCCAGTCACCATTACGCCGCCATCGACGCCCAGGGTAGCGGCGGCGTAATACAGCATCGGGGTAGGGCCCCGGCCGACCCGCACCACATCGATCCCCTCGCTGGCAAGACCTTCGACCAGGGCACTTTCGAGGTCCGGCGAGGTCAGCCGGCCGTCATAGCCGACCGCCACGCGCCGACCGCTGGCGGTCTGCAACGTCAACGCGTAAGCGCGGCCTATGGCCCGGGCGTCGGCCGCCGAAAGTGTTTGCCCGACGACGCCGCGAATATCGTATTCGCGTAGGATCGTCGGGTCGAAACGGTGAGACATCGGCGCTCCGAATCAAAGATGCGAGGCTAGGATTTGGCGCAGCCCGGTCCCCAGTTCGGGATGGGCGAGACCCAGAGCGATGGTGGCCTCGAGAAAGCCAAGCTTGTCGCCGCAATCGAAACGGCGGCCGGAAAACCGCAGCCCGTGGAAGTCTTGGCCCTCTCTGATCAGCTGCTCTAACGCGTCGGTCAGTTGGATTTCGCCGCCGCTACCGGCCTCGCCGCGAGCGAGGTGTCCGAAGACCTCAGGCTGGATGATGTAACGGCCGATAATTGTCGAGGTCGACGGCGCCTCGGCCGGTTCTGGTTTTTCGACGACCCCGCGCGCCCGCACAAGGCGGCCATCGTCCGAAACGACGTCGAGCACGCCATAACGCCGCGTGTGCTCGCGCGGCACGTCGATAATCGCGACGATGTTGCCGCCGACCTCGTCGTAAGCCTGGACCATCTGCGCCAGACACGGCGTGTCGCAAACCATTAAATCGTCCGCGAGCAGAACGGCAAACGGCTCGTCGCCAACAAGAGCGCGCGCGCACCACACCGCATGACCGAGCCCGAGTGGTGTCTGTTGGCGGGTGTAGGCAATTTGGCCCGGCTCCGGCAGCCGTGACCCGAGTTCCGCGACAAGATCGTTCTTACCACGCTCACTCAGGGTCGCTTCGAGCTCGAAGGCGCGGTCGAAATAGTCGTCGATCGCACCCTTGGCCCGGCTGGTGACAAAAAAGAATTGTTCGATGCCGGCGGCCTTTGCCTCTTCGACGGCGTAATGGATCAGCGGCTTATCGACCACCGGCAGCATTTCCTTTGGCATCGCCTTGGTCGCCGGCAGAAACCGGGTACCCAAGCCGGCGACCGGAAATACCGCTTTGCGGATACGTTGATGCATGGAACCCTCGGGTGACGCGGCTTATCTTGCGCTTTGCTATCGCGGCATCGCGGTGTTTGCCCCACTGAACCGTCGAGGCGGTCGGGCCTACAAACGTGTATAAAGATGGATTGTCCCTTAATTCGACTCTTGGGGCTGACGTGAGCGGGTCCGAGCCAATCGACAATCGGCTCTTCGCCCTGATCCTACAGCATCCGCGCGAGAAAAAGGAGCCGCTGGCGACTGCGGCTCTGACCATCGCGATACTGCGGCATGCGTCGTTGGCGGTAGGACTGTCGTGGGCGAATTTGTCTCATGCATTAGGACGGCCTGCCGACCCCGCGCGTTGGGCGGTGCTATATCTCGGCTCGGTGCGGCCACGCGCGTTGGGGCTAGACCGTGAGGTCATCGCGGTCAACCGGCACGGCGAACCGGAAGCCGACCAGGCGGCGATGCTGCGTGATCTTGAAGGTGTGGTTCTGCCGGACGGCAGCTGGAGCGAAGCAAAGGCATTGTGGTGGCGCAACCCATGGCTTCTAAAATTGCGACGCCTGGTGCTCAATCCACAGCGGCCGTCGCACTATAACCGGCTGAGGCGTGAACCGCGCCGCGAAGCGTTGTCGACGATCGAAGCCGCAGGATTGCTGTTGAGCCGCGTCGAGACTCGGCCGGAGATCGAAACGTCGCTCAACGCGGCGCTCGCTCGGGTGATCGCCGAGGCTCCAGCTCGGCCCCGCCGCAATCACGAGCGGGTCAGCGTGTAAATCAGGATCGCAGCTGCTGCGGCAACATTGAGCGATTGCACGTTGCCGCTGCCGGGAATGGTTACGATCGCCTCGCAGGCCGCGAGGCTCGCCCGATCGAGCCCGGTCTCCTCATTGCCGAGAACAATCGCCGCGGGCTTGTCCTTGTCCAGCCTCGTGGGGTCAACCCCGCGGCCGAGTGCCGTGCCGATGACGCGATACCCCGCCGCGAGGTCGCGCAATGCTTTTGGCAATGATGCCCGGTAGAGCGTGATGTATTCGAGCCCGCCTTCGGCGACGCGATAACTCGCATCGGACGGCAATGCCTGGTCCGGCCGGTCGGCAAGCACGACGCGCACGATCCCAAAGAACGCTGCGGTACGGACGATCGCACCGAGATTGTGCGGGTTGCCGATGCCATCGAGAACGAGGATCGGTTTGCCGTCGCGTGCCCAGCTCGGGGCCAGTGAAGGATCAAACGATGCGAGCGGCCGCGGCCGGGCGATCGCAGCGATGCCGCCATGCAGTACCGTGCCGGCAACCCGCGCCAACTCGGCTGCTTCGACCTCGCGATAAGGTTTGTGAACGGCCGCCAGCTGGGAGCCGAAGCCCCCAACTGCGCCGCGCAGCCGCGGCTCGAAAAACAGCCGCTCGACCCGCTCCGGATCGCGCCTGAATACCGCCGCGACGGCGGCGAGTCCGCAGATCCGTACGAGCGAGCGCTCATTTGGTCCCGGATCGGGGCTGCTACGGCGGGCGATACGATTATGGCCGCGCGCAAGCGTCACTGCGAGGGTGTTGCTCCGGGGGCGGCATAAAGCCGGGCGGCGTCATCGGCAAGTGCTGCGCGCGACGCTGGGCGCAGATAGACCATGTGACCGCCAGGGTAAACTCGTAACTCAATCTGCGCGCGCACCTTGGATGGGATCTGCAGCTGGTCGATGAACCAACGTGACGATAAATACGGCGTCACCAGATCGTAGCGGCCGTTGACAATCAGAACCCTGGTCCCGGGACGCGTCAGCATCGCCGCCTCCAGCGAGCTCAGCGCCAATCCCGGGCTCCCTTGATGCCCTTCGCCGTGCCAATCCCAATGCCGGGGGACATCGCCCGACAACACCTCGTAGGGCCGATCGGTGTGATATCCGAGTGCGTCGTTGATATAGGCGTTGAACGCTGTCCCGAAATCGGCGGCGATCGGCTGCAACAGCGGATCGCCGGCGTGTTCGTGCTGATCCGATGCAGCCGGTCGAGCAATTGTGCCGTCGTAAAGACTGACGACCTCGCCGCGGGGGCGCAAGATTTCGTGAGCGAACTCGTGGTTTGGCACGCGAGCCCGGTGGCGTGCGACAAATTCCGCCGGCAACCCGGTGACGGCGGCTACGCGATCGACGGTCGGATCTCCGGAGGTCGGGCGGCCCGGCAGGCTGGCAAGCCCAACCAAATAATCGGATAGCGCAAATCGCTCGACTGCACCGAGGTCGGGCGGGGGCGGCATCACGCCGAGCGCCGCGGCGGTAGCGGCATAAGTCGGCAGGTAGAATGCGGCAGCAAGCAGATCGCGCTCGTTGGCGTGCAGCATCGACAAATCGAGCGCCGGTGATATCAGCACCAGACCGCTGACTGTGACATCGGCGTCACGCGGCAGCCGCTGCGCCATAGCGGCGGCGCGGAACCCGCCGTAACTCTCGCCGACCAGATAGACCGGCGCACCCCAACGCTGATGCCGGGTCAGCCACAGCCTGATCGTCGCGTCCAGGGAAGAGAGATCGTTTTCGACATCCCAAAACGGCTGATCCGGATTTTTTTCGCTGCCCTCGCCGCGGCTGTAACCAGTACCCACCGGATCGATAAAGACGAGGTCGGTGAAGGGCAGCCAGCTCGAACTCGTTGTCGACGAGGCGCACTGGCGGGATCGGGGCATCGCCGTTGGCGGGGGTCTCCATGATCTTGGGTCCGAGCGCGCCCAGATTCAAAAACACCGAGGCGGCGCCGGGTCCGCCGTTGAACACAAAGCTGACCGGCCGCGCGGCGCCTCCCGCCGGCTGCGCGAGGTAGGAAACGGTAAAAATCTGGGCGGTCGTTTTGCCCTGGCGATCGGTCAGGTCAAGCGGTTCGGCGATCGCATCGTAATCCATATGCCGACCGTTCAGGACAATGGTGTGATGGGTTATGGCGCGGGGCGGCAGCGTATTCTGCGGCTTGTCATCGGCGCGCGCGCCGGCGCCGAGCATGACCAGCAGCACGATGGCGGTCGCGGCAATCCTCGTCATCGTGCCCTCGCTTGCGGTCGAATAAGGCTTTGCTCGTTACATAGGCCAGGGAAGAATGAAATACTCCCCGAGCCGCAAAGTTGTCGCGGCTGGTCAAATCAGGGAGGAGGCGATGCCGAGTTCGGCGCGGGTGGCGCTAATTACCGGGTGCGGCAAACCAGTCGGGATCGGCAATTCGACGGCGCGCACGCTTGCGGCGGCGGGTGTGACCGTCGTCGTTTCCGATTTGCTGCCGACCGGGGTCGCCAACGAGCACAATGTTCAGGGCGATGTGGACCCGACCTGGCGCGGCGTCGAGAGTCTCGTCGAAGCGATCGTCAAAACCGGCGGCATCGCGTCCTCGACCCTGGGCGATGTCAGCGTCGAAGCCGATGCCGGGCATATGGTCGAGGAAGTGATGAGCCGCTACGGCCGGCTCGACATTCTCGTTAATAACGCCGGCGCGCCACAAGGAGCCGACCGCAACGAGATCGAGGATGTGCCGGTCGAAGCGTGGGACCGCACCTTTGGCGTCAATGCGCGCGGCTGCTTTTTGATGTCGCGCGCCGCGGTACCGCAAATGCGCAGAGCGGGCTGGGGCCGTATTGTCAATGTTTCGTCAAAGGCGGCGTTTCGGCCCGGACGTCATCGCGCGACTTATGCCGCCTCGAAAGCGGCGATCGTCGGTTTCACCAAATCGCTGGCCTTCGATCTGGCGCCGGTCGGGATCACCGTCAATGCAGTGTGCCCCGGGCCGATCCGCACCTCGCGCGCGATCAGCACCAACCGCCGCGAATTTGGCGACGACCTCGAAATGGGCTTTGCCGAGCGCTCCAAGGCGATCCCGATGGGCCGCTTTGGCAGCCCGGACGAGGTGGCGGCGGTGATCGCCTTTCTCGCCTCCGACGCCGCCGCCTTTGTCACCGGCCAGGCGGTCGGGATCGACGGCGGCTGGTAAAACCGTGTCGCGCGGGGCGGCCCCGGTTGCGCCTGGTAGGTTGATAGAGGCGCTTTTCTTCTTCCGCTGCCATCGTTAACATTACTCCAGAATAAATCCCGGCCACCATGGCGCTGGGAAAAAAGGGCGGGCACCGGGCGCGCCGGGAACTGGGAGGGATGCTGATGACAGCAACCGGGGTCGCTAGGACTCCGCTATCCGATGCCGAGCACAGCCGGCAATTGCGCCGCGCGATCGTCGCCGGCACGGTCGGAACGATCATCGAAGCATACGATTTTCTGCTTTACGTGATTGTCGCGCCGCTGGTCTTCGCGAAATTGTATTTCCCGTCATCCGAGCCCCTGGCGGGCACCTTGCAAGCTTTCGGCATCTATGCCGTCGGCTTTGTCGCGCGCCCGGTCGGCGCGGCGTTGTTTGGTCATTACGGCGATCGCATCGGCCGCAGGGTGACCCTGATTTCCACCCTGCTGTTGACCGGTCTGTCGACATTCGCCGTCGGGTTCGTACCGGGCTATGCCTCGATCGGTATCTGGGGCGCGGTGATCCTGACCGTCGTCCGCTTTATCCAGGGCCTCGGTATCGGTGGCGAATGGGGTGGTGCGACCTTGATCGCGATGGAATGGGCGAGAACCAACGCGCATCGTGGTTTCATCACCGCATGGCCGCAATGGGGCGGGCCGGCGGGATTGTTTCTTGCCAATCTCGCGGTACTCGCCTTCAGCGCGATTTCGGGCGACCAGTTCCTCACCTGGGGCTGGCGGGTCCCGTTCTGGCTGTCGATTGTGATGGTCGGGGTCGGGCTCTACATCCGCCTGGGCATCCTCGAGACGCCGATTTTCACGCGAATTCTCGAAGAACGCCGCGTCGAACGCACGCCGGTTATCGAAGTGATCAAGCGACAGCCCAAGCAGATCATCCTGACCGCACTGTGCCGGATGGCCGAGCAAGGACCGTTTTACGTCTATGCCGCCTTTGTTTTTGTTTACGGCACCAAAGTCTCCGGCATGTCGCGCGACTTCCTGCTGACCGCTGTTTTAGTCGCAACCGCATTGTCCGGCATAACCACCCCGCTCGCCGGGCACATTTCGGATCTTATCGGCCGCAAGCGGATGTATCTGATCGGTGCGGTCACGACCGGGGTATTTGCCTTTATCTACTTCGCGATGATGAACAGCATGGTTCCCGGGCTGATCTTTCTCGCGATCGTGCTGTCCTTTGCACCGCACGACATGATGTACGGCCCGCAGGCGGCGCTGATCGCCGAATGTTTCACCGCGCGGCTGCGCTATAGCGGCTCCTCGCTTGGCTTTCACCTCTCATCGGTGATCGCCGGCGGCCCCGCGCCGCTGATCGCGACCGCGCTGTTCGCGGCGACTGGCTCCGGTTATGCGGTCGCGCTCTATATCCTGTTCTGCGCGATCGTTAGCGTCACCGCTACTTTGTTCCTGCCCGACCGAACTAACCGCGACATTTCGCAAGAATTCGACACCCCCGAGGTGGCGTCGCAGGCCGCGGCTTCCTCATAAGGGGGCTCTCCGAGGCGGACGCGAATTGCCGAGCACGCCGCCTCAGGCTTTAATGAGCCGCTCGGAGAGGGAGGGCGGCCATGTTGCGGGTGCTCAAGGGCGGCAGGCTGATCGACGGAACCGGCGCCGGGCCGGTCGCGGCGACGATCGTCATCAAGGATCAGCGGATCGCGGCGGTTGAAACTCGCGCCTACGCCGACTGGCCGGCGGATGCGGAGGTGGTCGAGGTCTCGGGCATGACGGTTCTGCCCGGGCTGATCGATTGCCATGACCATCTCGCAATGCACGGCTACGATTTGGCGCGGCGCTGGGGCATCGACGAGCCGCAGACGGCGCGCACTCTGCGCACCGCGAAGGTGCTGGCCGACACCCTCGCCTCCGGTTACACGACGATCCGCGACGCCGCCGGTCTCGACGCCGGGTTCAAGCGCGCGATCGACGAAGGTCTGATCGCCGGCCCGCGGCTGATCGTGTCATTGTGCATTATTTCGCCGATCGGCGGCATCGGCGACCGGGTCAGCCCATCGGGCTTTCCGTGCTGTGTCCCCAACGACCCGCTGCTTCCCGATGGTGTCGTCAATACGCTGGCAGACGTGCGCTCGGTGGTGCGGCGTGTCGTGCGCGCCGGTGCCGACGTCATCAAATGCGCGACGACCGGTGGGGCCAGTTCGCGTCCGGGGCATGGGCCACATGACGGCGCCTTCAACCTCGACGAGATGCAAGCCCTAGTCGAGGAAGCACACGCGCTCGACCGCCGCGTGATCTGTCACGCGCTCGGCGGCCGCGGGTTACGGATTGCCGTCGAGGCCGGGGTCGATTCGATCGACCATGGCTGCTATCTCGACCAGGAGCCTGAATTGCTCGATGCGATGGCGCGCAAGGGCATCTTTTTTGTGCCGACGTTTGCGGTCTACGACTTTCACCGCAAATCGCCGCAGCCGCATGTCCGCGAACGAGCCAAGGAGTTGGAAGAACATCACATCGCGAGCCTCCGCCAGGCGCTCGCTGCCGGGGTCAAGATCGCCGCGGGCACTGACGCCGGCGGTCACGGGCATCCGAACAACGCGATCGAAATCGCCTGCCTGGTTCGAGCCGGGATGACGCCATTGCAGGCGTTGCGCGCGGCGACCGGCTGGGCTGCCGAATGCATCGGCCGCGAAAAAGACCTCGGCACGATCGAAAAAGGCAAGCTCGCCGACATCATCGTGGTCGCTGGCGATCCGCTCGCCGATGTGACGGTTTTGCAAAAGCCGGAGCAGATCGCATTGGTGATCAAGGACGGCACGATCGCCGCTGCCCGCAGCACGGACCGGGAGCGATAAGGGAGTTTCCGCGCGCGGCCCGGCGTTGACGCCATGTGCCAGGCGAGAACACGAACCAATCGAGATTTCGGGAACTGCTGTTCCGCATCGCCGTCGTACTGAAAGGGGTCGACGGGGTGCTGGAAACTGCCGGGGGCGTGATCCTGCTGGCGATCAGCCCAGCTTGGATCGTGCATATCGCGAGTGTGCTGACCTGGCATTTGGTCGTCGCTCACCCGCATGCAGTGGTTGCGCAGCATCTTTACAATTCGGCGCAGCACATCTCGGCGAGCAGCGAACGGTTCGCCGCGCTCTATCTGATCGCCCACGGGATCGTCAAAATCGGCCTCGTCGTCGCCTTGTTGAAAGACCGGCGCTGGGCGTATCCGACCGCGATGATCCTATTTGCCGCGTTCGTCGTCTACGAGCTGCATCGGTTCACGGTCACGCACGCGGTGCTTTTGATCCCGTTGAGCTTGTTCGATCTCATCGTGATCGGGTTGATTTGGCTCGAATACCGCCGCACCGCACATGAAACTTGCCCCGCCGGGGGTCAAGTTCGCCGGCCGTGGCGCGCGCGAATTCGCTGATATCCAGGCAATGCGCATGCCGAGTTATCTGCAGCGGGCCTGGGCGGCCCGCCAAAGGTGAGTTCGACTTTCCGCAGATGCCGGAAAGTGATTTCGCCGCTTTCAGCCATGCCGTACATGGACAACCCATGGTTCAAGCGCTGGCTGCACCGTATTGACCGGCCGACCCTGCTGCTGTGGGGCAGGACAACCGGATCGTGACCCTGCATCTGGCGAGAACTGACGGCGCGCTATCCCCGAAGCCCCGGCTCGAAGCAATCCCCAAGGCCGGCCATTCCTGCATTGGGAGCAACCCGAAGCCTTCGTCGTGAGGCTTGTCGCTTTTGTCGCCGGCAACGCATGATTAGCGCGAGCACAATACCGTCCCGGCGCAGGCCGGGATGGTATTGTTAAAAGACTGACACGGAGTGCGGCTTCATGCGCGTCTGGTATTTCTCCGAAATGGCCTATCACCCGGCATGGGAGGAGGGGCTAAAGCGCGGCTCGCTGCGTGTCGTGTTGCCGAACCGCAATTACGATCCGCAAATCGGCCACCAATTGCTGAACCGCTATCTCGACGAGTTCGCGCTGTGCGATGAGGTCGGGCTCGACATCATGGTCAACGAGCACCACAGCACCTCGACCTGCCTGACGATCTCGGTGCCGATGGCATTGGCGGTGATCGCCCGCGAGACCAAGCGCTCACGGCTGTTGTCGCTCGGCACACCGATCGCCAATCGGCCGGATCCGGTGCGCGTTGCCGAAGAGATGGCGTGGCTCGACGTGCTGTCGGGCGGGCGGCTCGAAATGGGGCTGGTGAAGGGCGCACCCTACGAAATCGCACCGGCCAATTCGAACCCGGCCAATCTGATGCGCCGCTATTGGGAAGCGCACGATTTGATCCTGAAGGCACTGTCGACGAATGATGGCCCGTTTAGTTGGGAAGGCGAATTCTTTCACTACCGAAACGTCAATATTTGGCCGCGGCCAATTCAGCAGCCGACGCCGCCGGTATGGATGACCGGATTGAGTGTTGAGACCGGGCGGATGGCGGCCGAGCGCGGTCATGTCGTCGGCACGTTGCTGTCATTGTCGGCTGCCGGGCCGATGTTTGAGGCCTATCGCCAGCGGGCGCGGGAACTGGGCTGGACGGCCGGACCCGACCGCTTCGCCTACGCCGGTGTGGTCGGCGTCGGTAACACACGAGAGGAGGGCTTGCGCCGGGCCAATCTCGCCGCCGACTATGTCCGCACCTCACCGATCGTGGCCGAGCCGTTCACCAACCCCCCGGGGTACAACTCGCTCGGCGCCAACATCGCGATGCTCAAGGCGGGCGGCAAGCGTGGTGGGTTTGTCCGCGACCGCCACGGTAATCCGGTCGACCAGACCACCGCATCAATCGAGCAATTGATAGAAAGCGGCACCTGTTTCGCCGGCTCCCCGGACGACGTTTTTGACCAGATCAAGGCATTGCACGACAGCGTCGGCGGGTTTGGCAACTTGTTGATGTTTGGCCAGGGCGGGTTTCTCGATCACGCCGATACGGTTGAAAACATCACTCTGTTTGCCAAGGAGGTATTGCCGCGATTGCGCGAATTGAGCCCGGCGCCGGCAAAGCCCGCCGCTGTCGCAGCCGCGCAGTAGGAAGCCTGTCATGCCGACCCTGCACCCGCAGATCGTCCAGGCGCTGGAAGCGATGGCTAAGGCGCAATTGCGGCCGATCGAGGCGATGACGCCGACGGAAGCGCGCGCTCAGATGGAAATGACCGCCCGAGCGCGCAAGGCCGAGCCCATGCCGGTGGCTCGGGTGGAAGAGCGGCAAATCCCTGGCCCAGCCGGCAACCTTCGGGTCCGCCTCTATTGGCCCGAGGCCGCGGCCCCAGTCCCTGCGATCGCCTACTATCATGGCGGCGGTCATGTGATCGGCAGCCTCGACACTCACGATCTGATTGCGCGCAATTTGTCTTCGGGGGTCGGCGCGGTGGTCGCTTCGGTCGATTACCGGATGGGGCCGGAGCACAAATTCCCGGCGGCGGTCGATGACTTGTTTGCCGCGCTCGAATGGCTGCACGCCAACGCGACGAGCCTCAGCGCCGACCCCGATCGGTTGGGTGTTCATGGCGACAGCGCCGGCGCCAACCTCGCTGCGGTTGTGGCGTTGATGGCACGCGACGCGGGCGGGCCGAAACTGCGATTGCAATCGTTGGTCTACCCCGTGGGCGACTACACCTTATCGGCCGCTAGCTATGGCAAATATGCGCAAGGCTACGGTGTGCTGACCCGCGACGCGATGGCGTGGTTCGCCCGCCATTATCTGCGCTCCCCGGCCGACGCCGAGGATTGGCGGGCTTCGCCGTTGCGCGCAACTGATCTCACCGGGGCGGCTCCGGCCCTCGTCATCACCGCAGAGTGCGATGTGCTGCACGACGATGGTGAGAGCTATGCCGAGGCCCTGCGCCGCGCCGGCGTGCCGGTCGAGTACCGCAAATATCCCGGCATGATCCATGGCTTTTTGGGCATGGTGCCGGTCGTCGACGATGCGATGAACGCCCAGCGCCAAGTGTGGGCCGCCTTCAAACGCGCCTTCGCCTAACGCCGATTTTCCCCGGGGGCTCGGCTCGACCTACGCTCCGATCGCCGCTACCGCCTGACCTTGTGCTCATTGAGCCGGGTAGAGGTCGCCGGATCGTTCACGTCGTCGCGCCAGGTCGGGTGGGTGAAGTGAATGACGAAGTCGCCATTATATGAGGCCACCGCGTTGTCAAACGTCATTCGCCCAATCCGCCTCCAATTGCGGAAAGTACGTCGCTGAAAAAAGTCCGGGCCGCGCGTCGAGCCGTCTTCGGTCACCTCGATGTAAAAAACGAGCCTGCGTTTTGGAGTGGGGTCGCCGCGGTCGAAAATCTGAGCCATGATCTCGTCGCGGAAATCCAGAGCTTGGCCGGGAATTCTCGGTTGGGAAGGATCAACGACCAGCCGCATGAATGTCGGCGTGCGGGTCGGTTCCCCTGGGGGTTTGCCAAGTTCGGCAATTTGATACAGCTGTCGGATCGTCGGATTCTTGTCGACTTGCCTGAAGACAATTCCCGTCACCAGCAGGACTGGCGCGCCCAAACCACGTCGCCATCCGCTGGTATTCGGTGCATTCCGCAATTCGGCATCGTTGATGTAATCGGTGCGGTCGCCACCGATGTCTTGCTGCGTGATAAAGTTGGCGGTGGTCAGTGGATCCGTGTGGTTCGGATCGGTTGTCGGAAACAATTTGCCGACCAATGACAGCGATCTTTCTTGGCCGCGCCGAGTCGCGTTGCAACAAGTCGAGTAACGCCCGACCACCAGTGCGCGGCTGTCCTTTTGGAAATAGCCGGAATACGCAGTTTCCTCGGTAATTTCCCACATTCCGGTGAGGCAAATCCCGTTGGGATGGAGCAATCGCCGAAACCCCTTGCCATCGGCGCCCCAGCGCAAATCGGCCCGTGAATTGACCGCCCGCATCACTGCCTGTCGAAAGAAATAGGGTAATCCGCGGCGGACCGCCCCGCGCAGCACGCTCGGTAATGTGACCTGGTAAGCCGGCCATGCGGGCTCGCTGGCGGCACCCCACACCTGCCGGTAGGGATTGGCGAATATCGCATCGCGAACCTCGGCATAGCGCGACCCGCGATAAGCGCGGTCTTCTGCGGTCAGCTGCTCGGTCCCGAAATAAAACGGTTCCATCGCGTCACCCTCACCGCCGTGCAGATCAGCGCACGCATTAAGCATACTCAGGCGCATAGCGCCGCTAGTGTCGAATTTGCGAAGTTTCTAGGCCGCGGCGGAACCGAGCGGCGGCACGACCCGGATCGGGGTTGGAACACCAGCGTTTGTGATCGGAGGTAACCGCAAACGCGCTTTTCCGATCGGCGGTCGGTGTGGCGTATCGCGCTGAGCATGCCTCCGATCGGAACGGCGCAGCATGGATTTCAACAAGCTCCAATATCTCCCGTTAGGCCTTCGGCACTTCTCGGCCCTGGCGATCATCTGGCTGGTGATCGTCATCTGGATCCAGGTACGGGCGTTCCGTTTCGCCTCCCTGCGGCTGGGTCTAAGCTCGACCGCAGCGCTGATCCTATTGTTGGCCTCGCTCGCCGGCAGCTACTTGAATATCCCGGTAGCGCAATTGCCCGAGCGTCAAATAGTGTCCGGGCAGATCATATCTTTTTTTGGTATGGCCTATGTCATCCCGACGGTGACGGACTGGCCGGGCACCGTGATCGCCGTCAATATCGGCGGTGCGGTGATTCCGGGATTGCTGTCGCTCTATCTTTTGGTCCGAAACCGGCTGTGGTTTCGCGGGCTGATCGCGGTCGCTGTCGTCGCCGGGGTGTGCCACTGGCTGGCTCGGCCCGTACCGGGACTCGGCATCGCGCTTCCGGTGTTTGTGCCCCCGTTGTCGGCTGCGGCGGTGGGTCTGATCCTGTCCTATCGACAAGCACCGGCGCTCGCCTATATCGGTGGCTCGATCGGCTGCCTGATCGGGGCTGACCTGCTCAACCTGGGCAAGATTGCGGGGCTTGGTGCGCCGGTGGCTTCGATTGGCGGCGCCGGCACTTTTGACGGGATTTTTTTGACTGGGGTCCTGGCGGTGCTGCTGGCCAGCATCTTTAGCCCGGTTAACGGCCCCAACGACACCATAACCCGAGGATCGGCACGGCTTGCGCCATGAGCCCTGGCGAATACAATACGGGCTTTTGAGGCGCTCGCCGCACTCATTTGCGCGTGATCTTCGCACGGTCTCGTTTTCCGGGCGGCGCTGCGGCATAAGGAGGTGATGCGGTCGACGGTTCCAATCGCCCAGGATCTTGTGCTTGTTGGCGGTGGCCACGCCCATGTGCATGTCCTGAAAAGCTTTGGTATGCGACCCGTCCCCGGTGTGCGGGTGACGCTGATCGCGCGGGATATCGAGACTCCCTATTCAGGCATGCTGCCCGGCTGGGTTGCCGGCCACTACGATTTTAACGAGTGCCGCATCGATCTCGGCCGGCTCGCACGCTTTGCCGATGCGCGCCTGATCCATGACGAGGCGATCGGTATCGATCGCGCCGGGCATCAAATCCGATGCCGCAGCCATCCGCCGATCCGCTGGGACTTGCTGTCGCTCAACATCGGCTCAGAACTGCGCGCCGATGACGTTCCCGGGGCGGCCGAACACACGATCGCGGTCAAACCCATTGCGCATTTTGCCGCGCGCTGGGAGGCGCTGCTGACGCGTGCGCGGCACCTATCGCGGCTCCGAATAGTTGTGGTCGGCGGCGGCGCAGGCGGGATCGAGCTGGCCTTGTCGGCGCAATACCGGCTAGCGCGGCTGTGCGGCGGCTCGCTTGAGGTCACGTTGATTAACCGTGACGTGCTGTTGCCGTCGCATAACCGGCATGTCGGCCATCTCTTCGAACAAATACTCAAGGAGCGCGGCATCGCCTTAATCGCGGGCAATGCCGTCGTCCGGGTCGAACCCGGGACATTGATCTGCGGCGATGGTCGCCGGGTCACTTTCGACGAGGCGTTGTGGGTGACTGAGGCCGGGGCGGCATCGTGGCTCGTGGACACCGGGCTGCCGCTGACCGGGGCCGGATTTGTCGCGATCGACGAAACCCTGCGCTCACCCGCCGATCAGCATATCTTCGCGACTGGCGATGTTGCGACAATGCTCGCCCACCCACGAGAAAAGGCTGGGGTCTATGCCGTGCGCCAGGGGCCGCCGCTCGCCGCCAATCTCAGGCGCGCACTTGCAGGCAAACCGCTCCGCCGTTCGATCCCGCAGAAGCGCGGACTGGCGTTGATCGGGACAGGGGACAAGCATGCGGTCGCCTCGCGCGGACCGTTCGCGGCAGAGGGAGCTTACCTCTGGCGGCTCAAGGATTGGATCGACCGGCGTTGGATGCGGCGCTATCGCGACCTGCCGGAGATGGCGCCCGAGCCAGGAGAAGAGCCGATGCGCTGCGGCGGCTGCGCCGCCAAGGTGCCCGCGGCGATTTTGGGCCGCGTCATTGCGCGGCTACAGCCGGCGGCGAACGACACTGTCGTGATCGGGCTGGACAGCCCCGACGATGCCGCGGTGATCTTGTTTCCCGGCGCGCCGCCGATTCTGCAAACCGTTGATTTCTTTCGTGCCATGATCACCGACCCGTATCTGTTCGGGCGGATCGCTGCCAACCACGCGCTCAACGACATCTACGCGATGGGCGCGCTGCCCGACACGGCGCTGGCGATCGCGACGTTACCACCGGCGCGGCCCGCCATCGTCGAGCACGACCTTTATCACATGCTGCGCGGCGCGCTGGACGTGCTCGAGCCCGCGGGTGCGGCGCTTATCGGCGGACACAGCGCCGAGGGGATGGAGCTTGCGCTCGGCTTTGCCGTGACCGGGCGCGTAATCTCGGGCCGGAAGTTGCTGCGCAAATCGGGACTGCGAGCCGGCGATCGTCTGATCCTGACAAAGCCTCTTGGCACCGGCGTGGTCCTGGCTGCGGACGGGCGCGCGCTAGCGCCAGCCAAGGCAATGGCCGATGCCATCGCCGCGATGCTGCAATCTTCGGCGCAGGGCGCGGCCTGCCTTGCCGCGCATGGTGCGACCGCCTGCACCGACGTTACCGGGTTCGGTTTGCTCGGCCATCTCCTCGAAATGCTGCGCGCATCGGGCGCGGACGCGGCGCTCGACCCCGATGCTATCCCGGCGCTGGAGGGTGCGCGAGCCTTGCTGGCGAAGGGGATCACAAGCTCGCTCCACAGCGACAATGTGGCGGCGTTGGCGGCGCTCGACGAGGCGGCGCAAATCCACCCGCTCGCCGCGCTGCTGATCGACCCACAGACCGCCGGCGGATTGCTGGCCGGAGTCCCGGCGGACGGTGCCCGGTACTGCCTCGGCGAATTGCGCCAGCTCGGCTATCGCGCGGCGTTGATCGGCCGGATCGAGCGATCGGGTGGACCCGAGCCACGGGTAAGTTTCAGGGTCGGGGCCGCGGAGGTCGCGCTGCCCGAACCGGTTGCGGTGTGATGAGCGCGGTGTCGCGGGAGGGCCGCGCCGCATTGCCGGGGGTGGATAAGATCCTGCGCTCTGAAAGCAGCGCAGCGCTGATCGAACAGCACGGACGCCCGCTGGTGCTCGAGGCGGTCAGGGCGGCGATTGCGGCACGGCGCGAGAGCGGTGAGTTCGGCACGGTCGAGATTATCGTTGCCGAATGCGCCGCGGCCCTGACTCGACTGATGCGGCCGTCGCAGCGCCGCGTCTTCAACCTGACGGGCACCGTCCTGCACACTAATCTCGGCCGCGCACCCCTGCCGGAAGAGGCGATCGAGGCCGCGGTGGCCGCGATGCGCGACCCGTCGACGCTCGAATACGATCTCGATACCGGCCGGCGCGGCGAACGCGACAGCCACATTTCCGGCTGGCTAAAGCGGCTGACCGGCGCCGAGGCGGCGCTCGCCGTCAACAACAATGCCGGCGCCTTGGTGCTGGCATTGAACACGCTTGCCGACGGACGCGAAACGATCGTATCACGCGGTGAGCTGATCGAGATCGGCGGTTCGTTTCGGCTACCCGACATCATGGCGCGCGCCGGAACGCGGCTGCGCGAGGTCGGCACCACCAATCGCACCCATCTCGCCGATTTCGCCGGCGCGATCGGTTCCGAAACCGGGCTGATCTTGAAGGCGCACACCAGCAACTTCGCGATCCTGGGATTTACCGCCGCCGTTCCCGCCACGGAACTCGCGATCCTCGCTCGCGAACGCGGCATCCCGTTTGTCGAAGATCTCGGCAGCGGGTCGTTGGTCGATCTCGATCCTTGGGGCTTGCCGCACGAGCCGACCGTTGCCGAGTCGCTGGCGCAGGGCGCCGATCTCGTGACTTTCAGTGGCGACAAACTGCTTGGTGGCCCGCAGGCCGGCGTTGTCGTCGGCGGTGCCGATCTCATCGCCCGCCTAGCCAGAAACCCGTTCAAGCGTGCGTTGCGGCTCGACAAGATCCGGCTGGCAGCGCTCGAAGCGGTGTTGCGCCTCTACGCCGATCCCGATCGCCTCGCCGTGCGCTTGCCGACATTGCGCCTGCTGTCGCGGCCCAAGCCCGAGATCGAAGCCGTTGCACGCCGCCTACTTCCCGTGCTGCGGGAGGTGTTCGCCGGCACCGCCGAAGTCGAATTAATCGAGACCCGCAGCCAAATTGGCAGCGGCGCTCTCCCGGTGTCGTTGTTGCCAAGCTCGGCCTTGGCCTTACGTCCGGTCGGCGCGGAAAAATCGGGGTCGGCGGTCGAGGCGTTGGCGCGCGCCATGCGCGCCTTGCCAATACCCGTGATCGGCCGGATCGAGGCTGGCAAACTCGTGCTCGACCTGCGCTGCCTCGAAGACGAGGCCGGCTTTCTCGGCCAACTCGACGAGTTCTCTCCGCCCGCCGCCCGATGATCCTCGCGACTGCCGGCCATATCGACCACGGCAAGACCTCGCTGGTGCGGGCATTGACCGGGGTCGATACCGACCGCCTGCCGGAGGAAAAAAGGCGTGGGCTGACGATCGACCTCGGGTTTGCTTACGCGACTCTGCCCGACGGTAGCGAACTCGGTTTTGTCGACGTCCCCGGTCATGAGCGCTTTCTGCCCAATATGCTGGCAGGCGTGCTGTCGATCGACCGAGTTCTGCTGGTGGTCGCCGCCGATGACGGGCCACGCCCGCAAACGGTCGAGCATCTCGACATTCTCGAATTGATCGGGGTTGCCGAGATTACCGGGGTCGTTACCAAGATCGACCGCGCCGGATCCGAACGGGCCATGGCCGTTATCGCCGAGGTCGCGACGATGCTCGCCGCAGCGGGCTATCCCGACGCCCCGATCTTCCCGGTGTCGAGCCACACCGGTGACGGCGTTGCAGCGCTGACCCATCATTTGCAAGACGCCGCCCGGCGAGCCCATGTCGCCCGCACCGCCGCGCCCCCAGCGGGTCTGTTTCGCATGGCAATCGACCGGGCGTTTACCCTGCCCGGTATCGGTCTTGTCGCGACCGGCACGGTCACCGCCGGCGCGATCACGGTCGGTGACCGGCTGACTGTCAGCCCGCGCGGGATTCCGGTGCGGGTCCGCGGCCTGCACGCTCATAATCATCCGATTCACATGGCGGGCGCTGGCGAGCGCTGCGCGATCAATATCGTGGGCTCATTCCCCGACGGTGGCGAGCCGCGTCGGGGCGATTGGCTCGTCGCCCCCGAGCGGCATCTGCCGGTGCGACGGATTGATCTTGCGGTGCGCGCCTCTCGCCATGCCGAAATCCAGCTGCGTGACGGGATGCCGGTGCATCTACATGTCGGCACCGAGGATGTTGTCGGGCGCGCCGCGATTCTGAGCGGCCGAACAATCGCGCCAGGCGACACTGGTTTTGCGCAAATCGATCTCGAGCAGCCGATCGCGGCATTGCACGGTGACCGCGTGGTGGTGCGCGACCATGCCGCCCGCGTCACGTTAGCCGGCGGCCATGTGGTCGACCCGCTGGCGCCACGGCGCGGCCGGCGCCTGCCGGAGCGGCTCGCCGTGCTCACGGCGATGTCCCCGTTCAATGCTGCGAGCGCGTTGCAAGAGATGCTGGCGAAAACCGGGGTCGTCGACCTGGCGCAATTCGCGGTTATCCGCAATCTGACCCCGAGCGAATTGGCGGCGCTGATCGATGCACCCGATGCCGGGTTCCTGACGGTCGGACCGCAACGCGCGCCGGTTGCGATAACTCGCGAGCATCTCACGACCGTCGCCAGTCGGGTTGAGGCGATGCTCGCCGACTGGCATCGCACACAGCCCGATGCGCTGGGTCCGACCCGGGCTGCGATTATCGCACAACTGCGCGGCGCGGAGCCCGAGGCGGCGATCGATGCGGCATTGAGCGAACTCGCCGCCGCGGGCCGTGCGGTGCGCGAAGGCGGCATGTGGCGGTTGCCGGAGCACCGGCCGCGGCTCTCTACCATCGACGAAAAACTGTGGCAGCGCGTGCGCCCCTTGCTAGCCGAGGGCGAATTGCGGCCGCCGCGCGTGCGCGAGATCGCGGCTTCGCTCGCGCTGGAACCCGAACCGACCAAGCGCTTATTGCGCCGCGCCGAGCGCCTCGGCCGGGTCGCCAAAATCGCCGACAACCGTTTTTTCTTGCCGGAAACCGTGGAGCGCCTCGCCGAAATTGCCCGCGAACTGGCCGACGAGTTGCCGGAAGGGGCGTTCACCGCCGCAGCCTTTAACGATCGGTCCGGCGTCGGCCGCAATCTGACGATCCAAATCCTCGAATTTCTTGATGGGATGGGGACGACCCGCCGCACCGGCGACACCCGGGTCATCACAGAGCGTCGGGTTCACAATGGCACGCGACATATTGATGTCGCCCCAAATTGACGCGCCGCCTAATCAGACGAGTCCCTATCGGGAATTGCAGATGGGCCGTTCGTCATCGACTGCGCCCCCCGATCGCTCGCCAGATGCGCTCGGGGGTGGCGGGGCCGGCGAGGTCGGTGATGCCCAAAGGGGCAAGGGCGTCGATGATCGCGTTGGCGACCGCCGGAAAGCCGGCGACCGCCCCCGCCTCGCCGCAGCCTTTGACACCGAGCGGGTTGGTCGTGCAGCGCGTATTGTTAAAACCAAGCGCGTAGGACGGCAGGTCGTCGGCGCGCGGCAACGCGTAGTCCATAAATGAGCCGGCGACGAACTGCCCCGATTGCGGGTCGTAAGCCGCGTGTTCGAGCAACGCCTGGCCGACGCCTTGCGCGATCGCGCCATGCGCCTGCCCCGAGGCGATCATCGGGTTGACCAGCACGCCGTAATCGTCGACCGCGGTATAGCGGGCCAGCGTCACGCGGCCGGTCTCGGGATCGACCTCGACCTCGGCGACGTGGGTGCCGTTCGGGTAGGTCATCCACTCCCGCGTCCAGGCGTAATAGGTGTCGAGCGGGCTGCCCTTGTCACGGGCGATGGCGGCCACCTCCAACAGCCGCACCCGCCGGTCGGTGCCGGCGACGATAAAATCGCCGTCTTCGAAATGGATATCGGCCTCGGCGGCCTCGAGCACATCGGCGGCGATGCGGGTCCCCTTGGCGATGATCTGTTCCGAAGCACGCCAGATCGCGGTTCCGCCCATATAGGTCGCGCGCGAACTGCCGTGGCCCCCGCCCAACGGGATTAGATCGGTGTCGCCCTGGACCAGGCGGATTTGCTCGTTGGCCACGCCGAGCCGGTCGGCCAGGATCTGCGGGAACGTGGTCTCGTGACCTTGGCCGATTGTCTGGGTGCCGGTGATCAGCGCGACCGTGCCGTCAGCCTCAAAGCGGATGTCGACATTTTCGCTGGGTGAGCCGCCGGTTGCCTTGATGTGATAGGCGAAACCGAGACCGCGTAACAGCCCCCGCGCCTCGCTGTTGCGGCGGCGCCCGGCAAAACCGGGGATGTCGGCATCGGCGAGCGCCCGGTCTAAGGTCTCGGGAAAGGCGCCGCTGTCGACCTTGTTGCCAAAGACATTGGTCATCGGCATCGCCGCTGCCGGCACTAGATTGAGGCGCCTCAACTCGGCGCGGTCAAAGCCGCAGTCGCGCGCCGCCTTGTCGATCAGCCGCTCGATAATGTTGACGGCCTCGGCAAAGCCCGGCCCGCGGGTGACGCCGATCGGTGCCGTATTGGTCAACACCGCCGCGACGCGTAAGGCGATCGCCGGTATCCGGTAAACCGTGCCGGGGAGATGGACATACTGAAACGTCTGCACACCACCGGCGCTGACCAGATAGGCCCCGACATTGGCGATGCTGTCGACTTCGAGCGCTAGAAACCGGCCGTTCGCATCGAGCGCCAAAGCGGCCTCAGCGATGTGGTCGCGAGCTTGATGGTCGGCAAGAAATACCTCGCTGCGGCTCGCGATCCATTTGACCGGCCGTCCGACCCGTTTTGCCGCCCACGGGATCAGCACATGCTCGGGATAGACAAAGTTCTTGGCGCCAAAGCCGCCGCCGACATCGGGTGCTACAAAGCGGACCGCGGCGGCCGGGACACCGAGCGCACGCGCGGCATGGTCGCGGGTGTTGTGAATGCTCTGTGCCGAGACATGAGCTGTGTAGCGGGCCGTTTCGGCGTCCCACGACCCGACGACACCGCGCGGCTCCATCGGATTGGTGACGATGCGATGATTGTCGAGCCGCAACCGGACGACATGGGCGGCGGCGGCAGAGGCGTTGTCGACCGCCACCTTGTCGCCGGTCCGCCAATCGAAGCACATATTCCCGGGTGCTTCCTCGGCGATCTGCGGTGCACCGGCAGCACCGGCGGCTTCGGCGGTGGTCACCGCCGGGAGCGGCATATAATCGACCGCGACTAATTCGGCGGCATTGAGGGCTTGTTCGCGGGTCTCGGCTAAAACCACGGCGACCGGCTCGCCGACATAGCGCACCTTGTCCGCGGCGAGCACCGGCTGCGGAGCAAAGGCGAACGGCTCGCCGGTCTGGCTGTTGGCGGTCGCGGTCGGCATTAGCGGCTGCAATCCGTCGGTCCGGGCATCCGCGGCGGTCAGCACTGCGAGCACACCCGGAGCGGCATGTGCCAGACGTATATCGATGCCGCCGATTCGCGCATGGGCATGCGGCGAGCGCAGTACGACCGCATACGACAGGCCGTCAAAGGCGAGATCGTCAAGATAGGCACCGCGCCCGGTCAGAAAGCGCAAATCCTCGCGCCGCTTTGGCCGATCGCCGATGCCGGAACGCATCTCGCTCATCTCACTCGCCCTTTTTGCCCTTGCCATTCGCAACCTGCCCCTGCGGCGCGGCTCGGGTCCACGCGTTTGTCGGTCTGAATTTCGACCCGCCGCCTCATGGAAAGGAAGCGGCTGGCGGAAACCTGCGAATCATGGTGCCTTGCCGGCGACGCAGGAGCGAAACCAGATGGGGACCCACCAAGGATTTCCACCGAGAGCAAACAGGGGCTGACGGTGGCCGGTTCTGCACAAGATCGCGCCCCCGGCGTTCTCGAGATCGATGTCGCGGGCATCGTCGCGAATTGGCAGCTTCTGGCATGCCGCGCCGCCCCGGCGGAGTGCGCCGCGGTCGTCAAAGCCGACGGCTATGGCTTGGGCGCGGCGATTATCGCCACGACGCTGGCAAAGGCCGGCTGCCGGCGGTTTTTTGTTGCGACGCTCGATGAGGCGCTAGTGCTGCGCACCACCCTCCCCGAGGCAATTGAGATCGTGGTGCTGAATGGGCTGATGCCCGGCTCGGGCGGGGAGTTCGCCGAAGCCCGGCTCGTCCCAGTGCTTAATGACCCGGGTCAGATTAGCGAGTGGCAGCGGATCGCGGCGGCCCGCGGCCCACTGCCGGCGATTCTGCACGTCGATACCGGAATGGCGCGCCTCGGCCTGACCAATCGCGAATTCGACCGTATCGCCGACGACCTTTGCCGGGCCGGGCCGATCCGATGGCAAGCAGTAATGAGCCATCTCGCTTGCGCCGAAATCGGCGACCATCCGCTTAACCGGAACCAACACGAGACCTTTATGTCGCAATGCGGCCGGATGTCCGGCGTGCCGGCAAGCCTTGCCGCCTCGTCGGGGATTTTTCTCGGCCGCGAATACCACTTCGATCTGGTCCGCCCGGGAGCCGCACTCTACGGCGTCAACCCGCAGCCGGGCCGGCCCAACCCGATGCGCCAAATTGTCCGCCTGAGGGCAAAAATCCTGCAAATCCGCGACGTTGACGCTGGTCAGCCGGTTGGCTACGGTGCCGCTCATGTGATGGCCGCGGCGGGACGCTTGGCGACCGTCGCGGTCGGATATGCCGACGGCTGGATGCGGTCACTGAGTCAACGCGGATCGGGTCGCATCGGGGGTGTCCGGGTTCCCCTCCTGGGCCGAGTTTCGATGGATCTTGCAATTTTTGACGTCTCCGCCGTCGACCCCTCGATTGCGCGTCCTGGCGGCTTTATTGAACTGCTGGGCGACGATTACCGCGTCGATGACGCCGCAGCCGATGCCGAGACGATAGGATATGAGATCCTGACTTCGCTCGGCCGCCGCTTCCACCGGATCTATCAGGGCGCTGCGGGTTCGCCGACGTGCTGAAGGCTCTGGCCTCAATCGGCGCCGCTACACTCGGCTTTATGGCGGTAACCGGGCGGATCGTGATCTTCGCCTTGACGGCATTGGTAACCGGTCTGTCGCCGCCCTTTTATTTGCGCGTGATCCTGCGCCAGATGCTCGACATCGGCTATTTCTCGCTGCCGGTGGTCGGGCTGACGGCGATCTTTACCGGCATGGTATTGGCGCTGCAATCCTACACCGGGTTCGCCCGCTTTTCCGCAGAAAGCGCGGTTGCGACGGTCGTGGTGTTATCGGTCACCCGCGAGCTCGGTCCGGTCATCGCCGGGCTCATGGTTGCGGGCCGGGTCGGCGCCGCTATGGCCGCCGAAATCGGCACGATGCGCGTCACCGATCAGATCGATGCTCTGACGACCCTCTCGACCGATCCGTTGCGTTATCTGGTGCTGCCGCGGCTTTTGGCCGGGCTGATCACGCTGCCGCTGCTCGTCCTCGTCGCCGATATCATTGGCGTCTTTGGCGGCTATCTCGTCGGTGTCTACAAATTCGGCTTCAATCCCGAGGCTTATCTTGCCCGCACCGAGCAATATCTGGAGACGAGCGATGTCGTCTCCGGACTCGTCAAGGCGGCGGTATTTGGCTTCATCGTCGCGCTGATGGGCTGCTATCACGGTTATCACTCTCGCGGCGGCGCTCAAGGCGTCGGGCAAGCGACGACTTACGCAGTGGTTTCCGCCTCGATCCTGATCCTGGTGCTTGATTACGGCATCACCCAGGCCTTGTTCGCGCGATGAGCGATATTGGCAGCGGGGCGACTCCGAAGATTTCGGTGCGGGGGTTGCGCAAATCGTTTGGCCGAAATCGGGTGCTTGACGGGATCGACATTGATTGCATGGCAGCCGAAAGCTTGGTCATCATCGGCGGTTCGGGCACCGGCAAATCGGTTTTGGTCAAATGTATCCTCGGTCTGCTGCGTCCCGATGCCGGATCGGTTGCGATCGACGGGGTCGAGACAGTCGGGTTGCGGCATAAAGCCCACGAGAAGTTGCTGCAAAAATGCGGTGTTCTGTTCCAAGGCAGCGCCTTGTTCGACTCGCTGCGGGTGTGGGAGAATGTCGCGTTTGGGTTGATCCAGGGTCGCGGCATGGACCGGGATGCGGCGAAGGACATTGCGCTTGCCAAGCTCGGTGCGGTCGGGCTCGGTCGCGAAGTCGGCGAATTGCACCCGGCCGAGCTGTCGGGCGGCATGCAAAAGCGCGTCGCATTAGCGCGCGCCATCGCCGCCGATCCCGAAATCATCTTTTTCGACGAGCCGACTACCGGGCTCGACCCGATTATGGCCGACGTCATCAACGATCTGATCGTGAAATCAGTGCGCGAATTGGGCGCGACCGCGGTCTCGATCACCCACGATATGGTCAGCGCGCGCAAGATCGGCGACCGGATCGCCATGTTGCACAAGGGGCAGATCATCTGGCATGGCCCGGCGTCCGAGATCGATCATTCGGCCAACCCATATGTCGATCAATTCATCCACGGGCGTGCCGAGGGGCCGATTCGCATGGAGATCCGCGCGTTATGACGCCGCTTCGCCCGATTCACCGATCGCGGAGGCGGTGAGGCGATGGCCCGCGCACAACCCCGCTTTGCCTGTCAGCAATGCGGCGCCATTCATGCGAAATGGACCGGGCGCTGCGATGGTTGCGGCGCCTGGAACAGCCTGATCGAGGAATTGCCGCGCGACGCGTTGCCAAAGGGTCTGGAGCCCGGTGGCGGGCGCGCGTTGGGCTTTGTCGGCTTGACCGGGCCCAGCATGTTGCCGCCGCGCCGCCACACCGGCATCGCCGAACTCGATCGCGTTTGTGGCGGCGGGTTTGTCCCGGGCTCCGCGATCCTGGTCGGCGGCGATCCCGGGATCGGCAAGTCGACTTTGCTGTTGCAGGCCGCAGCCGCGATCGCTGCATCGCCGGAGCAGCCGTCGAGCGCCGCCTACATCACCGGCGAAGAAGCAATCGACCAAGTGCGCCTGCGTGCCGATCGGCTAGGCGTTGCGCACAGCCCGGTCCTGCTCGCCGCCGCGAGCAACGTGCGCGACATCCTCGCTTCGATCGATCGCAATGACGCCCCCGATCTCGTCGTCATCGATTCGATCCAGACAATGTATCTCGACACGCTTGACAGCGCGCCAGGGACCGTCAGTCAGGTGCGGGGCGCCGCACAAGAGCTGATCCGGCTTGCCAAGCGGCGCGGCTTTGTCCTGGTCCTGGTCGGGCATGTTACCAAGGAAGGGGTAATCGCCGGGCCCAGGGTGCTCGAACACATGGTTGATACGGTACTCTACTTCGAGGGCGAGCGCGGGCATCGCTTTCGCATATTGCGCGCGGTCAAGAATCGCTTTGGCGCCACCGACGAGATCGGTGTTTTCGAGATGAGCGACGGCGGGCTGGTCGAGGTCCCAAACCCGTCGGCTTTATTTCTCGGTGGGCATCAGGGCGCTGCCGGAGCGTTCGACGGCGATAACGAGGAATCAAGTGACGCTGTGCCGGTCAGCGGCTCGGCCGTGTTTGCCGGGATCGAAGGGACGCGGCCGCTGCTGGTCGAAGTTCAGGCGCTCGTCGCGCCCGCCGTGCTGGGCACGCCGCGACGGGCAGTCGTCGGTTGGGACGGCACGCGGCTGGCAATGATCACCGCAGTGCTCGATGCCCGATGCGGATTATCGGTTGGAACCAATGACATCTATCTGAACGTCGCCGGCGGCTTGCGCATCGCCGAGCCAGCCGCGGATCTGGCAGTGGCCGCGGCGTTGCTGTCGGCGTTGAGCGAAACCCCTATCCCCGGCGATACGGTAGTGTTTGGCGAGATCGCATTGTCCGGCGAAATCCGCCCGGTCGGTCACAGCGAGGTCCGCCTCAAAGAGGCCGCGAAACTCGGTTTTTCCGAAGCCTGGATACCGCAGCGCGGAGGTCGCAAACGAAATGAGCCCGGCGCCGGGCCTGCGGTCGTCAGGATCAACCACCTCAGCGATCTGGTCGGCAGACTGTCTCCAAAACGTGCACCCTTGCGCCGCGAGCGGATCGGAGTTGCATCGTGAACCTCTTTGACCTCGCGGTTCTCGTTGTGATTGCATTATCGGCGATATTCGCCTTCGCGCGTGGTTTTGTGCGCGAGGCATTGTCGATCGCCGCATGGGTCGGCGCGGCCTTGATCACGCTTTACGGGTTCGATGCGGCGTATGGATTTACCGTGCGGTTTGTGAAGACGCCGCTGCTCGCGGATCTCATTGCCGGCGCTGGATTGTTCTTTATGTCGCTGATCCTGCTGACGATCCTGACCGGGTATGTCGCGCGGCTCGTTCAGCGGAATGCGTTGACGCCGATCGACCGGACCTTGGGATTGATCTTTGGCGTCGTCCGTGGGGCGCTGCTGGTTTCGATAGCCTATTTCCTGATCGATCTGACCCTGCCGCCAAATGACCGACCAGGTTGGTTGCGTGACGCACGAAGCCAGCCGCTGCTGGCCCAAGGCGCCGATATGGTGCGCGGCGTGCTCCCCGAATCGATGCAATTGAAGGGTGCGGCGATGATCGATGACGCCCAGCGCTCGGTTGGCCAGGCAAAGGCGGCGCATGACGCGATGGGGGCGCTGTCGACTCCCGCTGTCCCGATCCCGCCCAAGTCACCAGTCGAGCAGGCGCCGAGTTACAAGCCCACCGATCAGCGGGAGTTGAACCGACTGATTGACAACTCGCGCTGACAGACTGCGGCAGTCAGGCGTACTCGTATTCGAACTGTAAATGACCATTTTATGAAAAACGAAGCGAGGATCGCCGATGCCCGATATCGATCCCGTGATCATCAAAGCTGCGAATCGCGAAATCCCGGACGCGGATCACCTGCATGAAGAATGCGGTGTCTTTGGCGTTTATGGGCATCCGGACAGCGCGGCATTGGTGGCCCTTGGCCTACACGCGCTACAGCATCGCGGCCAGGAAGCGACGGGGATCGTCGCCTATGATGGCGAACAGTTCAATGCCCACCGCGGGACAGGGCAGGTCAGCGACAATTTCAGCTCGAAGGAAGTTATCGAGCGTCTGCGCGGCCATGCGGCAATCGGGCATGTGCGGTATGCGACCACCGGCGAAGTGGCAATGCGCAATGTCCAGCCGCTGTTCGCCGATTTTGAGTTCGGCGGGCTCGCGATTTGCCATAACGGCAATTTGACAAACTCGTATCGGCTGCGGCAGCGGCTGGTGCACCGCGGGAGCCTGTTTCAGTCGACCAGTGACACCGAAGTTATCATCCACCTGATCGCGACCAGTCTGAAAGAGACTGTCGTCGATCGGCTGATCGACGCGTTGCGGCAGATCCAGGGCGCGTATTCGTTGGCGGCATTGTCGCAGGACGCGATAATCGGGGTGCGCGACCCGCTAGGGGTGCGGCCGTTGGTGTTGGGGCGGCTTGGCGAGGCGTGGATCCTGGCGTCCGAGACCTGCGCGCTCGACATCATCGGCGCCGATTTCGTCCGCGACATCGAGCCCGGAGAGATTGTCATCATCGGCCCGGGCGGCATCAAAACCCTGCTGCCGTTTGGCATGCAGGACTGCCGGTTCTGCGTCTTCGAGCATATCTATTTCGCCCGCCCCGACAGCGTCGTCGAAGGCGTCAGTGTCTACGAAGCCCGCAAGCGCATCGGCCGCGAACTCGCCCGCGAAAGCCATGTCGACGCCGACATCGTCGTGCCGGTTCCGGATTCGGGGGTGCCGGCCGCGCTCGGCTATTCGCGGGAATCGGGTATTCCGTTTGAGCTGGGAATTATCCGCAATCACTATGTCGGCCGCACCTTCATCGAGCCGACCGATCAGATCCGTCATCTCGGCGTGCGCCTGAAGCACAATGCGAGCCGCGCCAATCTGAGCGGCAAACGGGTCATTCTGGTTGACGATTCGATCGTGCGCGGCACGACCTCGATCAAAATCGTTGAAATGGTGCGGCGCGCCGGCGCTCGCGAAGTCCATATGCGGATTTCAAGCCCGCCCACCACTTATCCCTGCTTTTACGGCATCGCAACCCCAGCGCGCGACGAGCTACTCGCCGCGCGCTACGATGTCGCAAAAATGGCCGAGTATATCGGTGTCGACAGCCTCGCCTTTTTGTCGATCGACGGTCTTTATCGAGCAATGGGCGAGCCTCGCCGCGACCCGCTGGCGCCGCGGTTCTGTGATGCTTGCTTTACCGGCGACTACCCGATCCCATTGGTAGACGCCGAGGACGGCAAGGTGTCAGTGCAACTGTCATTGCTGGCGGAGCCGGCCTGAGGCTTTTGTCGGCTGTGCCAGCAGTAGAATCCCGGCATCGGCTCGCCGGCAAAATCGCGCTGATCACGGGGGCCTCGCGTGGCATCGGCGCCTCTGTTGCGATTCGTTTCGCTCGCGAGGGCGCACATATCGTCTTGGCGGCACGCACCGTCGGCGGTCTCGAAGAGGTTGACGACGCGGTCCGAGCGGTAGGCGGAACGGCCACTCTCGTCCCGCTCGACCTCCGCGAGTTCGTTAAAATCGACGAAATGTCGGCGGCACTTCTGGACCGCTATGGCCAGCTCGATATCTTGGTCGGCAATGCTGGCGAATTCGGTATTTTCTCGCCGCTCGGCCACATCCCGCCCGCCATTTGGGGGGAGGTCATGGACCTCAACTTAACGGCAAACTGGCGGCTGATCCGGGCGATGGACCCGCTGTTGCGCGCCGCCCCGGCTGGGCGTGCGATCTTTGTGACGAGTGCGATCGGCCGCGATAGCCTCGCTTATTGGGGCCCGTACGCGGTCAGCAAAATCGGACTCGAAATGCTGGTCAAGATCTACGCTGCCGAAATCGCCAATACGCGCGTTCGCGCCAATCTGATCGATCCCGGACCATTGCGCACACGCTTGCGCGCCCGCGCCTTTCCCGGCGAGGATCCGAACGCGCAGGCTCCGCCAGAAAGCGTCACCGATTACTTTGTCGATCTTGCCTCAGCCGAATGCGCCCGCAACGGCGAAATCGTGTCGGTTTCCGGCTCATAGGCCAGCCTGAGCACGGTCCGCTGCTGATTGAGCGCATAAGCTCCTTGTTTGCCCTCATTTGGGTGCGGCGGGTTTGGTACTCGTCGTTTTTGTGGCCGTTTTGCTGGAGCGTGCCCCGGGAGCATGGAACCCGGTCTGTTCGGCTTCCTTCTGGCACATATATGCGCCGTGCTTAGTCTTACCGTAATAGCGGTCGCTGCTGGTGTGGTAAGCCTTGGAGCCGCCGAGGTTCACCCAAACGATTGTGTCGGCTGGGCAATGCGCCTTCGCCGCTTGTTCGGAAGAGAAGTGATTGCTGGCCAGAGCCGACTGGGCCGCGGAGGCGCCAGCGCCCGCCGGAGCTGCGCCAGAGGGGGAAGCGGCAGAGGGAACGGCGGCAGGGGAGCTAGATGAGCTGGAGGGGGCAGGGGCGGCGCGGGCCGGAGCCGCAGCAGAGGAAGAGGGGGTGGGAGCGCCAGACGGGGTTCGGGAAGACGTGGTCTGTCCGTAGACGGGCAGCGACACAGCGCCGAGCAGCGCCAAAACCATAGCTATTAGCATCTCTCGCTCCCTAGCCGATCGGTGGACGATTAATACGAACCAAAAGGCTGGCGCAACCGCAACGTCAAAATTGCGCGCATGTTTGCCGCATCGCGCGAGCGCGATCAAGCGGGGTCATAGGGGTTTTTGCCCCGTCGAAGCATCAGCCGGATCGGGGTGCCGGGGAGATCGAACGCTTCGCGCAGCCCGTTGGCGAGATATCGTCGATATGAATACGGAAGCTCGCTCGGCTTCGAGGCAAACAGCGCAAAGGTCGGCGGCCGGACATTCACCTGGGTGATATAGCGCAGCCGCAATCTGCGGCCGGCCACTAACGGCGGGGGATTGCGCGCTTGAACCGCGACGAGCCAGCGATTCAGCTCCGGGGTCGAAATTCGCCGGTTCCACACCGCGTCGGCGGCGCCGACCGCGTCCATCAGCGCGCCGAGGCCAAAGCCGGTCAGCCCGGAAACCGGCACCAAGCGAACCCCTTGCAATTGCGGCAAGGATATCGGTAGCCGCTCGCGTATTGCCTTGAGCGCCGCGGAACGGTCGGGAACCGCGTCCCATTTGGTCGCCGCCAACACCAACGCCCGCCCCTCGTCAGCGACGAGCCGGGCGATCGTCAAATCCTGGCGTTCGAGCGGCTGCAGCGCGTCGAGCACCAGCACGACAGTCTCGGCAAAGCGAATCGTCCGCAGCGCGTCGGCGACTGAAAGGTGCTCTATCTTGCCTTCGACCCGCGGCCGACGGCGCATGCCGGCGGTGTCGACCAGACGAATCGGGCGGCCCCGCCAGGCCCAATCGACCGCGATGGCATCTCGGGTGATACCTGCCTCGGGGCCAGTCAGCAGCCGGTCCTCGCCAATCAGGCGATTGACGAGTGTCGATTTCCCGACATTCGGTCGCCCGACGATTGCCAGATGCAGCGGCTTTGCGGCGGTCTCTCCGGATATTTCCTCGGGCTCGGCACTACGCGAAAAAGGCGCCAGTCTCTCGTAGAGCCCGGCGAGCCCTTCGCCATGCTCGGCCGAGATTGGCACCGGGTCGCCGAGACCGAGCCGATAAGCTTCCCCAACACCGGCCAAGGTGGTGCGACCTTCCGTCTTGTTCGCGACCAACACCACCGGCTTGCCCGACCGCCGCAGCCAATCGGCAAAGTGCCGATCGTCTTCGTTGACGCCTTCGCGCGCGTCGATGACGAGCAAGGCCACATCAGCGTCGGCCAGCGCGCGCTCCGTCTGTGCCTGCATTCGCGCGGCAAGCAAATCCGGTACGGCTTCTTCAAGCCCGGCGGTGTCGATCGCACGAAAGTCGAGATCGGCGATCCGGGCGGTACCCTCCCGGCGGTCGCGCGTCAGCCCCGGCGAATTGTCCACGAGTGCTGCTCGGCTGCCCACGAGCCGGTTGAACAATGTAGACTTCCCGACATTCGGCCGGCCAAGGATGGCGACCGCAAAGCTCATTGGACAGCGCCCCGAAAATTTGGAACCGAATTAGCGATAGGCTGAAAGCTCGCCGTTATCGGTCAGAATATAGAGCGTGTTGTTGGCAATTGACGGGTCGACATAGGCGCTGCCGGGCATATTCTCGCGTCCCAACGGCACGCCCGTATAGGGCGAGACGGACAGCGCCCAACCATTCGAGGACAGCACGATCAGCCGATCCCCGCCCAGCACCGGACCCGCCCATGTGATTGGGTCCTCTTTATCCTTTTCGTCCTCATAGCGCGGCAGTTGGCGCACCCATCGCACCTTGCCATCGTTGCGAGCTAGGCAAATGAGCTCGTCGTCGTTGGAAACCACATAGACATAGTCACCCGCGACCCAAGGGCCATGCGTCGATCCGATGTCTTGCTCCCAGACCCGCTCGCCACTGCGCAGATCGATTGCGATCATTCGTCCGCTGTGGCTGATCGCAAAAACGCGGCCACGATCGATCACCGGACGCCCTCGGATATCGGCCAGCGCCGAAACCGCATCCACGGCGCGCACCGAAGCGAGGCTGTCGGACCACAGCGGCCGCCCGTTCTCGACAGTCAGAGCGTAGATTTCACCCGAAGAATATCCCACGACCACGACTTCGCCTTCTACCGCTGGGCTAGCGCTGCCGACCAGTCCTGCGGTCTCCGGAATGCCGTTATGGGCCCACAGCCGCCGCCCGTCATCCGCCGCCAGCGCGACCAGCTCGTTTTCGACGGTTACGGCATAGACGCGCCCGTCGGCGACGGTTGGCCCGCTCCGGATCGGCGCGGCAACGCCCGTTTTCCAGATCACCTTGCCATTTTTTGGGTCGAGCGCGAGTACCCGGGCATACCCGCTCGATACGTAAAGTCTGCCTTTCCAAAAGGCGACCCCGCCGCCGAACGAGCTTCCGTGGTTGTCCGACGGCTGGACATCGACTTGCCAGATCAGATTGCCGTTCGAGGCATCGAAGGCGCTGACCCGCGATCCGCCGTCCATTGCATACACCCGGCCATCGGCGATGATCGGTTGAGAGAGAACTTGCGTATAGCGCGACGACCCTTCGCCGACGCTGGTCTTCCATGCGGCTCTCAGCGAGTTCGGTAGCGCCAGATGTTGCATTGCGTGGTTGGGATAACCGCCGGGCTGGGGCCAGTTGGGGTTGACGACAGGCTTCGGCAGGCTGATCGCGGTTTTTGCCAGCTCTGGATCGGGCTTAAGTTGGCGGTCGAGGCTCAGGACAGAAATGCGTTCCCCGGGCAACGGCTGCTTCTTAGTCGCAAACCAGCTGCAACTTGTGAGCGTCAGGCCGACGAGCAGGATCGCGGCTACGGCCGGTCGAAGCATGCGATTTTGAACCGAAGTTACGGGGCGAGTGCGGCAGCCATCTCCGCTGCGCGCGCGCGCAAATCTCGTGGCGTCGCGAGGTCGTCGGCAAGAGTTCTTGTAGGCCTCCAGCGCCGCTTTCTTGTTGCCGAGCTTTAGATCGGCAGTCGCGGTCAGCTCGAGTGCCGTCGGGCGCCACGGATTACCGGGTGCGGTCAACGGCGCCAGCCTTGAGATGGTTGTCTTGGGGTCTGCCTCGGGGATGCCCTGCATCACCGAAAGCAGCTCCGCAAGCCCGCGAAACGCGGGGGCGACGCTGTTTTCTTGGGCAATGCGTTGGTATGCCGCCGCAGCTTTTTTGTGATCGCCGGATTTTGCCAGCACGGCCGCTTCTTCAAGCGAGGCGAGCACGGCATAGCCGCCGCCTTCTTTGGCGACCGTCGCAAATACCGTTTCGGCGTCGTTGGTTTTACCTGCTCGGGCAAGTGCCAGTGCGCTGCTAAACCGCGCCGATTGCGCCTGCCGTTCGGAAAGCTGGTGAGCTCGCCACGCGGCGATGCCGCCGGCGACAATCAGCGCCGCAACGGCCACCGCAATGATGTAGCGCCCATATTGCGACCACAGCTTCAGCAGATTGTCGCGACGAAGTTCCTCGTCGATTTCGCGGAAGATGTCGCTCACGCACTCGTCCCAGCACTCGACCAAACCGCCAATCGGCCTTATTGGGCTACCATATCTGCTTGCCCGAAGAGAGGCAAATTCCCACCCTAGGCCTGGTATCGGAACGATGCGGCGGTTGGGCTCGCCTTGACAACCCTCGCCTTTCCGTGCCGTGTAACCCTCGTTTCCAACCCGTAGCGGACTATTTGTCGCTGATGCACGCCTATCGGAGCCATACTTGCGGTGAGCTGCGCATTGCCCATGCCGGACGCCCGGCCCGATTGTCGGGTTGGGTGCATCGCAAACGCGACCACGGCCATCTCCTATTCATCGACCTGCGCGACCATTACGGCGTCACCCAGGGCGTGATCGACGCCTCATCGCCGCTATTTGCCGAGGCTGACGCGCTGCGGCTCGAAAGTGTTGTGACCCTGACCGGCACCGTCACCCCGCGCTCTGCCGATACCGTCAATCCCAAGCTCGATACCGGCGAGGTCGAACTCGCGATTTCCGAGATCGAAATCCAATCGGAAGCTGATCCGCTGCCATTTCCGGTCAATACCGACGCTGAATACCCCGAGGAAATGCGCCTCGCCTATCGGTTTCTCGATCTGCGGCGGGAGCGGGTGCATGCCAACATCATGTTGCGGGCGGAGGTCATTGCATCGATCCGCCGGCGGATGATCGAGCAGGGCTTTACCGAGTTTCAGACGCCGATTCTGACCGCGAGTTCGCCCGAGGGTGCGCGCGATTATTTGGTGCCGAGCCGGCTGCACCCGGGTAAGTTTTACGCTCTGCCGCAAGCGCCGCAGCAGTTCAAACAATTGCTGATGGTTGCCGGGTTCGATCGCTATTTTCAGATCGCCCCGTGTTTCCGCGACGAGGCCGGGCGCGCCGATCGCTCGCCGGGCGAGTTCTATCAGCTCGATTTCGAGATGTCCTACGTCACGCAAGACGATGTGTTCGCCGCGATCGAGCCGGTACTGCATGGCATCTTCGAGGAGTTCGGCGGAGGCCGCTCGGTCACACCGCCGCCCTTTCCGCGCATAGCCTATCGCAACGCGATCCAGCGCTATGGCAGTGACAAACCCGATCTGCGCAACCCGATTGAGATGTGTGATGTGACCGCGCATTTTCGCGGTTCGGGTTTCAAGGTGTTCGCCAATCTGATCGAGAGCGATCCCGATATCCGCGTCTGGGCGATCCCGGCGCCCACCGGGGGCAGCCGCGCCTTTTGCGACCAGATGAACTCTTGGGCACAGGCGGAGGGGCAGCCCGGGCTCGCTTATATATTCTTCCGCAGTGGTGAGGGGGCTGGACCGGTCGCCCGCAATCTCGGGCCGGATGTGACCGAAGCGTTACGCCGCGAACTCGGCCTGGAGGATGGCGACGCGGTATTTTTCGTGTGCGGCTTGCCGCGTCAGTTCGTTCCGTTTGCTGCCGCCGCGCGATTGAGGTTGGGACGCGAACTCGGCCTAACACGCGAGGGCGGGTTTGAATTTTGCTGGATCGTTGATTTCCCGATGTACGAGCGGAATGAAGAGACCCGGCAGATCGAATTCAGCCATAACCCTTTTTCGATGCCGCAGGGCGGGCTTGCCGCACTCGAGCAGCAGGACCCGCTCGACATTATTGCGTATCAATACGACATCGTTTGCAATGGGGTCGAACTTTCCTCGGGCGCCATCCGCAACCACCGCCCCGACATCATGTACAAGGCGTTTGCGATTGCCGGCTACAGCGCCGCCGAAGTCGAGGCTCGTTTTGCCGGTATTCTCAACGCCTTCAGATACGGGGCGCCGCCGCATGGCGGCTCGGCTCCGGGCATCGACCGCATCGTCATGCTGCTGGCGGATACCCCAAACATCCGCGAAGTGGTTGCGTTTCCGATGAACCAGCAGGCGCAAGACTTATTGATGCAGGCGCCGGCCGAGGTCTCGCCCGATCGCCTCCGCGAACTCCATCTGCGGGTGGTCCCGCCGTCCGAAAAAGCACCGCGCTGAACCTCGATTCGCCCGCCTCGCCTTCTCGAACGATTTTGTTGCCATAATCGCGGCAGAGTTCAGCAGGTCCGGGGGCCGAGATTGTGACATCGGGGAACTGCGGGCGGAGGACGTCGTATAATCAAGCACAACTGATGACGGTCCAGGGGCGTCAGCGATGCGGTTGCGAGATACGGGATTCCGCTGGTTCTATTGGAGCGGGATCGCCGTTTTTGTCGTGTGGACGGCGTTCTCCGCGTATAGCACGCTGAACGGCTTTTAGCGAAAACCAGGACGGGGGCAGGTGCCGTCCCTCAGTGCGGTAGTTGGGACAGCTGCTCGCCCTGACCGGCAGTAGGCTGCTCATGCCCGCCGCCGGCGACGTCGATCTCCTTTGCCAGCTTATTGGCCATAGCGTCGGCAAATGAGTTGAAATCTTTGACGACGACTAGGAATGCGTTGGGTCCGCCAACGACATTTTGCTGGTAGTAATTGGGCAGCCCACCGGGGGGGTGGGTGTGCGAGGAATATCCCAAATTGGGCTGATCGTTGATGATCGCCAGCCCGTTGATCGTGACCCCGGTGGCGATCGCTTGGTCGCGCGCCTCGGTGATCGGGCGGCCTGAATTGCTGGTGCCGTCGCCTGAAACATCGATGACACGCCGGGTTGCCGGCCACTTTGCTTGCGCAAAATATTTCATTGCATAGTCGATCACGGCGCTGATCGAGGTACGTCCCGTAAAGGAGCGCGGTGCCTTCAAGATTACCGCTGCGGCGCCGCCTCCATCCTCTTCGTCGCGGATCTCGGTCCAGGGAAGCACAACCTGCTGGTCTTCCTCTCCCGACCATTCGATGAAGCAAACGCCGATGGCTTTGCTTTTTGTTGCCCGGATTGCTTTTTGAACGCGAGGGTCGGTCAACGCCGCCGCGTAACCTCTGCGCTGCAACTCGAACTCTTTGTCATCGACACTGCGGGACACATCGGCCGCAAGGATCACGGTCAATTCGACCCCGGCGGCTCGCGCCCCGCCGCTAAGCGAGCAAACGGCCACCACAGCAGCGAATGCGAGGGAAGGTCTCATCCCGCGTCCTCCCGTTCAAAACCTTCCCAGGATAGGCGGACACCTGGGGTCGCGAAAGGACTCACAAATCGCGGAGACCGGAGGGACAAGGTGAATGGTGTCAGCCAGCGCGCTGGCGCGCGGTTGCAACCGGCTTTGGCGAGTGGATCGCCGGTGCTAGGCTCGCCTACATCAAGCAAATCGTGGAGGCAAATATGAGCCAGGCGCTCGCGGGAATTCGCATTATCGATATGACGCACAACCAAGCGGGGCCCGCCTGCGCCCAGATCTTGGCTTTTCTCGGCGCCGATGTAATCAAGCTGGAAGAGCCCAAGGGCGGGGACGTCGCACGCCGCAACATGCGCGACCGGGCGGATAGCGACAGCCTCTTTTTTCTGCTGTTCAATGCCAACAAGCGCAGCCTGACTCTCAATCTGAAGACCGGCCGCGGCAAGGAATTGTTTCGCCAACTGATCGCCAAGTCGGATGTCCTGCTGGAGAATTTCGGGCCGGGCGCGCTCGACCGTTTGGGCTTCGGCTACGACGCACTCAAGCAGTTCAACCCCCGGCTGATCTACGCGACGATCAAGGGTTTTGGTACCTATGGCCCCTATCGGGATTACAAGAGCTACGAGCCGATTGCCCAGGCGATGGGCGGGGCGATGAGCATCACTGGTTTTCCGGAAAACCCGCCGACCTTTGTGGTGCCGGCGATTGGCGATTCCGGCACCGGGATGCACATGGCAATTGGCATTCTTGCCGCGTTGCAGCAACGGCACGCGACCGGTCGTGGCCAGCATGTCGAAGTGTCGATGCAGGACGCGGTGGTCAACCTGATCCGGGTCAGCCTTCGCGACCACCAGCGGTTTGGCGAGCCGATGCCGCGGCGCGGCAACCAGATGGGCCGAGGCGTGCCGAGCACGACCTATCCCTGTGCCCCGGGCGGCCCCAACGACTACGTCTTCATCACCGCGCAGCAGCAGATGTGGCCCGCCTTTACCGAGGCGATCGGCCGCCCCGAAATAGCGCAAGACCAGCGCTTTGCGAACGAGGACGGCCGTTGGCAAAATCGCGTGGCACTTAACGCGATTATCGAGACGTGGACGCGCGCTCGCACAAAGCATCAGATAATGCAGGTTCTGGGCGCTGCTGGCGTCCCCTGCGGCGCCTGCCAGGACACCGGCGAGGTGCTCGCCGACCCCCACCTGAAGGAGCGCGAGATGATCGTTGATGTCGATTATCCGACGCGCGGCACGTATCAGACCGTCGGCTGCCCGATCAAGCTCTCGGATTCACCCGCCGCTGTGACCCGCCCGCCGCAACTCGGCGAGCATACCGCCGACTTGCTGAGGGAAATTTGCGGCATCGACGACGACGAAATCCGCGCTCTGCACGACGACGGCGTGATCTGAATCCATCCGGCTAGAAATACCATACCAGATGGTGGGAGGCAGACATGGCGTTGCGAATAACGATCGCATTTTTCGACAATCCCCGCCTCGATCCGCTGAAGGACGGCACCGTCAAACCGCGAGGCATCGACCTGGACTTTGTCACCGTCGAACCGGGAACTTTGTTTCATCGCAACCTCGTCTACGACGAATTCGACGCATCCGAGATGTCAATCTCCAAGACATTGCTGGCCCGCGAGCGCAGCGACGGCACGAGATGGGACTGGTCGGCGCTGCCCGTATTCTTGAGCCGCGGACACCACTGGCCCAACCTCTATGTCAACACGGCGTCAGGGATCGTCGGTCTCGGCGACATCCGCGGCAAGCGCATCGGGGTGCCCGATTACGATATGACGGCGGCATTGTGGTTCCGCATCACGCAAACGACCTCTACGGCATCGAGGCCGGCGATAATATCTGGTTTAACGGCCGCACCAAGGCGTTGAGCCATGCCGGGGCGCTGGGTCTCGACAAGCAGGGCCCGCGGGGAGTTGAGCATCATTGGCTCACAGCTGACCAGACGCTCGACCAGATGCTCGACCGCGGCGAAATCGACGCGTGCACCGCTATTCGTCCGCAAAACCGCATTACGGCCGGCAATAAGACGGTCATCGACCGCTGGGGCGGCACCGAGATCCGCGGCAACCCACGCCTGCGGAAACTACTCGATGACAACGGCAAGAGCGTGGTGTTCGATTTCTATCGCAAGACCGGCTGCTTTCAGGCCAATCACCACATTATCGTGCAGAACCGTATCTTGCGCGAGCATCCTTGGGTCGTCCTCGAACTCTTCGATGCCTTCCGACGGTCAAAGGAAATTGCCTACGATCGCGCCCGGCGCTATGAGGTAGTGCGCACCTATTTTCCGGGCCAGGGCTTTGCCGAGCAGAGCGCTGTGGTCGGCGATGACCCATACCCTCTGGGTCTTGCAGCGATGGGCCGCACGCTGGAACGTGCGATGCGCGGCTCGGTCGAGCAAGGATTGCTGACCAGACCCTTGGCGCTCGACGACATCTATTTCCGCACGACGCTAAAGACCTGAGCGTTTAAATGTTACGACTTGCGCTCTTCGATCTCGTCGAGGACGGTCTCGGGTGCGACGTCTTCCTTTAATTCATTGACCTCGTCATCAACTTCGGTTCTGACGTCGAGCCGCGCGGCGACGGCTGACACCATCGCGACGAGTTTAGTGACCTCGTGCTCGGCTAACAGGTTGATCTGCAGATCGAGCTCGGCACGTTTTTCAGCGGCGGCAGTCATGCGGTTTTGGCTGATCAGGATAAAGGTGGACAGGAAGATGGCTTCGACTGAGGCCACCATCGCTAAGATTACGAAAGACGGGTCGAATTTGAGTATTCCAGGAACGATGCCGAGATTGACGATAATCCAAAGCCCGAACAGCACGACATGCAGATAGACAAACCGCATGCTGCCGGTGAAGCGGGTGATCGCGTCGGCAACACGTTCCTCAAAACTGGCAGTCGCTTCGTCGCGGTCTCGTCGTTCCTCCATCATGCGGATGTTGCGGGCAAGCACCGAACCGAGCCCCGGTGGTTTTGGCGAGGGGCGCGTCGGGTGCGGCAACGCGCCCGGAAATCGACTAGACCAGATGTCCGCCTGAGGGCGGGGCGACCCGTCTCACAGTATGCAGGTAGCGAGGATTGCATCGGATCAGCCGGTGCCGAGCCTCATGCATAGGAGACGGGTCATGGGAAATCGTATCACGTATGTCGGGCTTGACGTTCACAAGGAAACCATTGTTGTCGCGGTAGCCGAGGGTGGCATCCGCGGCGAGATCCGGGAGTACGGCCGGATTGCTAACACACCGACGGCCTTGGATCGTGTGATGCGCAAGCTCGGCCGGGAAGGGGTGAGGCTGCGGTTCTGTTACGAAGCGGGGCCGTGCGGCTACGGCATCCAGCGTCAATTGTCGGCGGCCGGGCATGAATGCGTCGTCGTGGCGCCCTCGCTGATCCCTAAGCGGGCGGGCGACCGGGTCAAGACCGACCGGCGCGACGCGGCCAGTCTGGCACGGCTGCATCGGGCGGGCGAGCTCACCGCGGTGTGGCTTCCCGATGCCGGGCACGAAGCAATGCGTGATTTGGTACGAGCACGTCTTGATGCCGTGCATGCGTTGCGCCGCGCCCGGCAGCAGCTCTCGGGCTTTTTGTTGCGCCAGCGCTGCCATTATGGGCGGCCGGCTTGGACCAGGCTGCATCGCCGATGGCTCGCGGGTTTGCGCTTCGAGCACGCGGCGCACCACCTCGTGCTCGAGGATTACATCGAGGCAGTCGAAGCCGCCGAGGCGCGGCGTAATCGACTGACTGTGCAGATCGCAGCGATGCTGCCCGACTGGACATTGGCCCCGGTGGTGGCGGCACTCCAAACGATGCGCGGCATGGCGCTGGTCAATGCCGCAACCTTGATCGCCGAACTGGGTGATCTCTCGCGCTTCGCCAATCCGCGCCAGCTGATGGCTTATCTTGGATTGGTGCCGTCCGAACATTCGAGCGGCGCCAGCGTCAGACGCGGCGGCATTACCAAAGCCGGCAACGGCGCCGCCCGCCGGCTGTTGATCGAAGCGGCGTGGAGCTATCGCTTCCCGGCGCGGGTCAGCCGCGAGTTGCGGCTGCGCCAAGAGGAACAACCCAAGCCGATCCGCGAGATCGCCTGGAAGGGGCAAACCCGGTTGTGCGCGCGTTATCGCCGGCTCGCCCGCGCCGGCAAGCCGGCCAATATCGTTACCACCGCGATCGCCCGCGAACTGGCGGGGTTTGTCTGGGCCATCGCCCGCAGCGTGCCGCCAGCAGCAGGCTGAGCAGAGAAACCGCATGATCGCAGCCACAGCAGGAGGCGCCAGCGAACCATCCGACATGCTCTTTCCGGGCAAGGCGGGGGGCACGGTCGCGGTCAGGAGAACCCTCGCATCCACTATCTGCCGGATCGCCGATCCGACGCAGGTTCCTAGACCGAGGCAGCTCCGCGACGCATCAACGGTCATGCGGTTCCGACCCGCGCATCAGAGTATGATCAACCGTCGTTTCGACGACCGTGCCTCCCGCCCTGCCCGGCATAGCCCGAAACCAGCGCTTGAAAGAAAGCCACAGATTCACTTGCCTGCTACTTGGAAAGGCGGACATGAGAGTGGATCGAGGTTGGCGCTCGATCAATTCACGCTTCCCACCGCCCTTGCATCCGTTCAGAAAACCCGGATGCGTCAGGAGCGGTTCCTGCGAGTGCTCGGTGCGTCGGATTCCGAGCAGGTGCTCGAGTAGACTGCTAGCCGGCCGGCCGGCTAGCAGTCTCGCGCTCGTCGATCTCGCGTTCGCTGCTGAGCGTAAAGGCCAGCAGCAGCATCGCTGACCGCTTCTTAAGCGGACGCGTTCACGGTAGCGGTGCCGGACATTTATCCAGCACACGCCCATTCAGTGGATTATTTTGGCTTTATTTGGCTGCGACCGGCAGCTCTTCGGCGTACATCTCGGGCAGAACCGCCTGCCGCCAAGTCTCTTCGCGTGGGAAAATCTTTTCGATCGCCCGCGCCTGGTAATAGCTGGTGTCGGTTCCGGGCGGGTTGCCCCCGGCCTGCACCGCTTTAACCGAGTTCAGCAGCATGCGCCGGGTAGCGATGATCGCTCGATCCGCCGGCCCCAGATGCTCCTTTGAGCGGTCGACGATCGGCCCCATCGTTTCCTGCAGGGCGCGATCCTGGGTGTTGACCCCATCGATGCCGGTGAAGGTCTCGTTTTTCTGGACCTTGCGATCGATCTTCCAATTGTTGCGCTTGTTGCGGAATGAGCGGAACTCGCCCGACTGCTCGACATAATCGGGGCCGTTGCCGTTGCCACGTTCCATGCGGTCATCTTCGGTGAGGCCCTCCTCGCCAAAGCTGTACATCCAATTGTACACCATGCAGTTCTCGTCATCGATCGGGACCCAAATATGGCCGGCGATGTTGGTGCGGTCACCACCGCCCATTGCACGCCCCAATTGTTGTGGGCGGATCTGGGTGAACGGCATCACGAAATGGTACGAGCGGACATAGGTCTTGTCGTCGTCGAGCGGACGAATGCCGACATAACGATAGCCGTAATCGGTGATATCGACTTCGAGGAGCGGCGCCTTGCCGCGGACAAACGGCCCATTAACGGGAATACCCGGGCGGTTTGTGTTGGCCGTGATCGTCCGGTGCAGGATCGGGGCGTGCGAGGTGTCGATGCCGCCTTCGAGCGCCTGGAGCCAATTGCACTCCTCCCATACCTTGGACACATGGCGATGGGTCTCTGGCACCTGCGTCCACTCAAACGCCGGCGGTGCCGGCATTTTGTCCTTTGGCCCCATATAAGCCCAGATAATCCCGCCCATCTCGACGGTCGGATACGAGGTCAGCCGAACCTTATGGCAGAACGGTTCGGGCTCGTTCATCTGTTCAAAGCAATTGCCGTTAACGTCGAATTTCCAGCCGTGATAAACGCAGCGCAGGCCGCTTTCCTCGTTGCGCCCGAACCACAAGGAGACGCGGCGATGCGGGCAGAACTCGTCGATCAGGCCGATCCGGCCTTGGGTGTCGCGAAAAGCGACAAGCTTTTCACCCAACAATTGCACCCGCACCGGCTCGCCATCCGGCTCCGACAATTCGCGGGTCATCAGCGCCGGAATCCAATAACGGCGCAACACATTGCCCATCGCGGTTCCCGGTCCGACCCGGGTGATCAATTCATTGTCTTCGGGTGAAAGCATCAGTGCATTCCTTTCTAACGGCCCGGGTGTGGATCATCCGCCGATTATGTCTCGAGGACAAGCATTAGCCGAGGTTCCGACCTCCCTCCTCGGTTGCCGCACAAAAAGAGCGGCTGCGAAACAGTGCGCGTTTGAGTCCGAATCCGGCTGCTGCGGCTCGCCGGGTTCACAACCATCGCTTAATCCCTCTTTTACTCGTCGGTCCGAAGATGGCCGCCGCATCGCCATCCCCTCGGGATCATCGACATGCCCGGTCAGCCGGACTTTGTACGCTCGAATTCCACGGCCGTTGTTGAGCCGAAGCGCGTTCATGGTTCTTGTGCCTTCGGGTTTCAAATGGCGGGCGGCTAATGGTCCTCCGACCGGAACTGCTGCCGCTCGCGGGGTACGTCGCGTTAATGGTGGTGGCGGCGATCACAGATTTTCGTCGGCTGGTAATCCCTAATCGAGTCACCGCAGCGCTATGCGTCCTGTGGCCGCTGGAATTTGGGGCCACACGCGAAGCGACAATCGTGGCCGCCATAGAGAGTGTCGCTTGTGCAGCGTTCGTACTCGCCGGCGGAGCAATCTTGTTCGCTCGCGGCATCGTCGGCGGCGGCGATGTCAAGCTGTTTGCCACTGCGAGCCTATGGGTCGGCCCGGCTGCGGTGCCAAAATTACTATTGCTCACCGCGTTGCTCGGCGGTGCGTTAGCGGTGGCCTTTTTAACGCCGCTCGGAAATCGGTTCAGTTCCCGCCGGCGCCCTATCGAGAGTTCAATCCACAACCGAGTGATTGCATCGGGCCGAGTACCCCTTCCCTATGGGGCTGCCATTGCCGGCGCGGCTTTAGTCGTAATAATCCCGCCGCATCTAGCCTGATGGTGAAGCCATGCGCGGCCGGACGATATTCCTTTTTCTGATTGCGGTCCTGCTCGCCGGGGGGACTGCAGCCCTCGTGCGCTCCATGCTGAACCAGCGTCCAGCCGTCGTCGTCGCCACGCCTCCGCCGCCTCGTCCCGCACCGCAAAAGTCGATTCTGGTCGCGGCGACAGCGATCGCCCGCGGGCAAATCTTGAAACCGTCCGATCTCGCATGGCGAGCGTGGCCCGACAATGCGATCGCCGGAGACTTTATCGTCTCTGGCGCTACTTCCGAGAAGACCTTCGCCGGATGGGTCGCGCGCGAGCCGTTTGCCGCCGGCGAGCCGATCGCCAGAGCCAAGATCGCGGCCCGCGGCAATGGCGGGCCGATAGCAGCGGTGCTGGAGCCCGGGATGCGCGCGGTCTCGATCGCGGTCGACCAGACTTCCGATGTGTCGGGCTTCATTCTTCCGGGCGACCGGGTCGACGTTCTGGCCAGCCTGTCGGCATCCGTTGAGGGCGCGGGTGGCAATGGCTATCAACGTAAAGCTGTAGAGACTGTTCTGCGCGATGTGAGAGTTGTCGGGATCGATCAGCGGCCCGACAGCAAGGACGGGCAAGCCGTGGTCGCGCGGACCGTCACGCTCGAAGTGACCCCCAAGCAGAGCGAGATCCTGGCGCTGGCAGGTGATCTCGGCAAGCTGTCGCTGAGCCTGCGCAGTTTGGTATCAAGCTTACCCGCCAAGCTGACTGCGTTTGCAAGTGCCGAATCGACTACCGGCACCGTGCTTGATGCACCGGCCGCTTCGATCGATCGTGAAAGCCCGACCAACTTCACGCTCGACAGCGAGGTTAGCTCCCTCGCCCCCAAACCTTTTTTGTTTAACCATAACTATAGCGATGGTAAGGTAACGGTATTGCGCGGTATTGGCAACTCAGGCAACTCCGCCGGGTCGCAACCGGGCAGTTGAGGTTCGTTATGCACCCGTTGCTGCGCCTCGCATTCGTCGGAGCACTCAATTGTTTGATTTCGGCTGCGCTCGTTCTCCCCAGCACCAACTGGGCGATCGGCGCCGAACGCAGCCCGACAGTCAGAGCCCCGAGCGGAGGCGGTCATTGGTCCCCGCGTGACGCGGTTCAAATACCCGCTAACGGCGCGCCAATCCTATTGGAGGCAGGGAAAGGCACGCTGATCCGGCTCGCGCGGCCGGCCAGCACTGTCTTTATCGCCAATTCGGAGATCGCGGATGTTCAGGTTAAATCGCCCCAGCTGGTTTACGTCACCGCAAAATCGCCAGGAGCAACGGTAATCTACGCCGTCGACGCGAGTGATAACGTGCTGTTGAATGCGCCGGTGCGCGTCGAGTTCGCGCTGTCGCAGCTGCGCCAATCGCTGCAGCGTCTGGTGCCGGGGTCCGCGATTTCAGTCGATCAGGTCGACACCAATCTGGTGTTGAGCGGCAGCGTCGCCGATGCTGGCCAGGCCGACAAGGCCAAGGTGCTTGCTGCCGCGGTCACCGGAGCCGTCAAGGGCGGGCAGGTCGTCAACCGGCTTTCCGTCGCCACCCCAAACCAAGTCAACCTCCAAGTCCGTATCGCGGAAGTCGACCGCAATATCCTGAAACAGATCGGTATTGATTGGAGCCGACTGGGCAGAACAGTAAGTTTCAACACGGTCAGCAACCAGGGCTTGACCATGCCGACCAACCAGCTTTCGGTCGGAATGCTCTCGAATGTTTTGGCTACGGTCGACGCTCTCTCCACTGAAGGTTTTCTCACGGTGTTGGCCGAGCCGAACCTGACCGCGGTTTCAGGCCAGACCGCGAGCTTCCTCGCAGGCGGCGAATTCCCGTATGAAGTGGCTCAATCTTCGGCAGGGAGCGCACCGGTATTCACCGTTGAGTTCAAGCAATTCGGTGTTCAACTCGCGTTTACGCCGACAATAATCGACGCCAACCATTTGAACCTGCGGGTCCGGCCGGAGGTCAGCCAATTGGATTTTGCAAACGCTGTAACGGTGAGCGGCTCTCTCGTCCCGGCGCTGACTGTTCGCCGTGCCGAAACCACGATTGATCTTGCCAGCGGGCAAAGTTTTGCGCTCGCTGGGCTGCTTATGCACAATACTAGCCAGGATATTTCCAAGGTCCCCTGGCTAGGGGATATCCCGATACTCGGCGCACTTTTCCGCTCAAACAAGTTCCAGAACAACGAGACCGAACTCGTTGTCATTGTCACCCCCTACCTGGTGCAGCCGCCGCAAACGGTGGCTGCAGCGCCGACGGATGGATTTGAGGCGCCGCACGATGCGCAGCAAGTATTGTTTGGCGACACTTGGCGTCGTGGCCTTCCGGCGCCAACGCGCGGCCCGCTTAATGCTGGCGGGAGTGGTCTGATCGGACCCGCCGGGTTTCGGATCGATTGAGAGGCATGGCTATGATCCGGAGCTACCTACCCGCAATCGCGTTAACGCTTGCCGCGTGCGCCCCAGGCGCTGCCGAGTACACCAAAGCCGAGGCGCCAAACCGGCTTCAGGTCGAAGGATCGACGGGCACCTTCGAGGTCGGCTTCGCTCCCAACTCGAACCAGCTCTCGACGGCACAAGGCCTCCGTCTGGACCAGCTTGTAGTAAACGGCGCGATCCGCCCCACCGATCGCGTGATGGTTGCCGCCAGCGGCTCGCCAAGCGTCGCTACGGCGCGGGAGGCCGCAGTTGCAAGCCATTTGCTGCGCTGGGGCATTGTCGCCGCGGCGCAGCCGCTGCCGGTATTACCACCCAACCGCGCGGTGGTGACTGTCGGCCGCTACGCGGTCACCTTGCCGCCGTGCCCCAATTGGAGCCAGCCGCGCGCCAACGATTTCACCAATGCCCCACCGAGTAATTTTGGTTGCGCGACTGCAACCAATCTCGGGCTGATGGTCGCGAGCCCGGGCGATCTCACCTCGGGCCGCCAGCTTGCGCCCGCCGACGGAAAACCGGCGGCAGCCGCAGCGGAACGCTATCTCAACGATAAGATTCCGGCGTTGCCCACGGAAACCAATTTGGGACCGATCCAAGCTGCACCGCCCACCGCCGGTCCCGGCGAGGCAACGGGGCCGAGTTCGCCTTGAAGTCGTCCGAGCGCCAAGCCATCGCCAAGGTTGAGCGCAAGGGCATTCTCGCTGTCCTTCGCGATCAACCGACACTCGAGCGGCTGCAAGGGGTCATCCGCGAGTTACAACTGGACGACGAACTCGCTGTCGCCGATACTCTCGACGCTGCACTGCGTCGCATGCGCAGCGGTTTGGCGCCACGTGTCGTGTTGCTCGACATTGCTGATTTGCCGGCGCCGATCTCCGAGATCGGGGCTGCGCGCGCGGCCGGCGGCGCCGATCTCGGAATAATAGCCCTCGGTACGGTCAACGATGTCGGCCTCTATCGCGACCTCCTTGCCGCCGGCGCGACCGATTATCTCGTTATGCCGCCCAGCCGCGACGCTCTCACGGCTGTCCTCGATTGGCGGCCGGGAGGCTCGAAAGCGGCTGACGCGGGACTTGGGCAAGTAACGGCGTTCATCGGCAGCCGCGGAGGAGTCGGTACCACGACTGTCGCGGTCGGCTGTGCCTGGCTGTTTGCGGAGGAGTATGGCGAGCGAACCGTTCTGCTGGATCTCGATCTTCATTTCGGAACGGTTGCACTAAAGCTCGATACGGAACCCGGCAGTGGATTGTGCGAGGCGTTGGAGCAGCCGTCGCGGATCGACAGCCTGTTTATTGAGCGGGCAACCGTCAAAGTGACTGAAAGTCTGCGGGTTCTCGCCTCGGAAACCTCGGCGGAGCAGCATTTGGTCGTCGATGCCGGTGCCATCGACATGCTGTTTTATGAGCTGCGCCGCAAGTTCGCGCGCGTTGTTGTCGATTTGCCCCGGGGCGCTACTTCGGTGCAACGGGTGGTGCTCGCTGCGGCCAGTCACGTCGTTGTGTTGTGCGAGCGCAGCCTCGCCGGGTTGCGCGATACGATCCGATTGCAGAGTTTGATGCGCGAACAGGCGCCGCAGGTGAATTTGTGGTTGGTCGAGGCCGGAGCGACAGGCCAGCGTTCCTTGATCGGCAAGAGCGAATTTGAAAAGGGGATCGGCAAACCACTCGATTTCACGATTTCGTTTGATCCGAAATCGGCCGGCGCTGCGGTGAACACCGGCCGGCCGCTGCCGCTTGCGGCGCCACGCAGCGCGGTCGTGGGAGAATTGCGCCAGCTTGCCCGACAACTCTCCGGTCCCACGCCATCTCCGCGCCGACGCCGCAAATTCGCGATAAGCTCGCTATGGTAAGCTTTCTGAAGCGAACCGAAGCAAGTGGGGCGCTCGATGCCCGCATCGCCGGGCTGAGTTCTCGCCGCGCGCTGGTTTCTCCGGCCGCGGCCCCCTCGGGTGTGCGCACGATCACTGTCCCAGAGGCTGATCCTGCCTCCTTTGCCTCGCAGGAAGATCGGCTGCTTGCCGCGCGAGATCAGCTACTGGCTAGGTTGAAAAGCGAGATTCCGCCGGAGCGACGCCATCTGCTAAGCCGCGGCGAACTTGCCAAACTGATTGACGCCGCAGTTCAGAATCATCTGATCCGGCAGACCATCGACGCCAACGCGCTCGAACGCCGCGACTTGGTGACGGCGCTGATCCAGGCACTCCTCAAACCGATAACATCCGGGGCGGAAGCCGATCCGGCCGCGGTGCAGCGGCGCGCCAATCGCGCGGTGATCGAGGCGGCAAAGGCGCAGATCCAGCCGCTGGTGCTCGAGCACATGGATGTCGCCGCTGCCGCGGACATGCCGCGCGCCACGTTTGAAGCGCAGCTTTCCGGCTGGGTCAAGGAGCTTCTCGCTGAAACAAAGATTCAGCTGAATTTTGGTGAACAGCGCGACCTTGTCCAATCTCTGATCGCAGACATGCTCGGCCTCGGCCCGCTCGAACCGCTGATCGAGGATGAGACCGTTACCGATATCATGGTCAACGGCGCCAAGCAGGTTTACGTCGAGCGCCGCGGCAAACTTGAACTCACGGATGTGAGCTTTCGCGACGATCAGCACGTTTTCAACCTCGCAACAAAGATTGTGACCCGGATCGGCCGACGCGTGGACGAGTCACGCCCACTGGTTGATGCCCGGCTTCCGGACGGCAGCCGGGTCAACATCATTATCCCCCCCCTAGCGATAGACGGACCGTCGATCTCGATCCGCAAATTCTCCAAGAAGACCATCACACTCGACACGATGGCGCAGCAGGCGAACATCTCAGCCGAAATGGCGACTCTGCTGAAAATAGCTGCGCGCTGCCGGCTCAACATCCTGATTTCGGGCGGCACCGGATCAGGCAAGACGACGCTGCTCAACGCCCTCTCGCGCATGATCGATTCAGCCGAGCGCACGGTGACGATCGAGGACGCAGCCGAACTTCAACTGCAACAGCCGCATGTGGTTCGCCTCGAAACCCGTCCCCCCAATCTCGAAGGCACCGGCGAGATCACGATGCGTGACCTGTTGCGAAACGCTCTTCGGATGCGTCCCGATCGCATTATCCTAGGCGAGATCCGCGGTGCCGAAGCGCTTGACGTGCTGCAGGCGATGAACACCGGGCACGACGGCTCGATGAGCACGATCCACGCCAATCGTCCGCGCGAGGCGCTGACCCGACTCGAAAATATGGTTGGCATGACCGGGATCAACCTGCCCTCGCAAGCGGTGCGCACTCAGATCGCCGCTGCTGTCAACCTGATCGTACAAATAAGCCGAATGCGGGACGGCATGCGACGGATTATCGATATAATCGAAATCGTCGGAATGGAGGGCGATGTGATCACGACACAGGAGCTTTTCAGCTATCAATATCAGGGTGAATCGACTGACGGAAGGCTGCGCGGCATTTTCAAGTCGAGTGGACTTCGTCCGCATTTCTTGCCGCGGGCCGAGTATTACGGCCTCGATAGGCCGTTACTCGAGATCATCTGATTTAGTTGTCACGAGCCTCGGTCCCGCGCCCGACACCCGCAGGTATGCCGGCCGGAAAAACTGATGGTCCTCGACCCTCGCGACCTTTACGCGCTGGTTTCAGCAGCCATGGCTTTGTCGGTGTTCACCGCAATCGTCATTGTGCTCGGAAAAGTCTCAAGACGGCGTTTTAGGCGACGACTACGGTCGGTGTGTGAGCGAGCTCAAGGCGCTGCCGAAGCCTCTGCCACCGCCCCCCACTCGATCGCGCGACAACAGAGCACGATCCCCAATATCGATCGGATGGCCCACCGATGGCTGCCGCGCCGTGAAATTCTCAGCGCTCGCCTCGCGCGCACCGGCAGGACGATCAGCTTCGGGCAATACGCACTCTTCATGCTCGCCCTTAGCACAATCGGCGCCCTCGGCTTCTTTGGCTTGACATCGCTCGAGCCATTGCCTTGTGCGATGCTCGGGTTGTGTATCGGCATATGGCTACCTCATCTGATTATTGGCCGAATGGGGAAGCGTCGTGTCGCCGCTTTTCTTGAACTTTTTCCCGATGCTATCGACCTGATGGTCCGAGCCCTCCGCTCCGGTCTGCCAGTCAGCGAGGCGATCATTGGCGCCGGTAACGAGATCACCGATCCGGTGGGCTGCGAATTGCGGCTTGTCGAAAATGGAATGCGTCTCGGGCGCGATCTCGAAAGCCTTCTGTGGGACATCGCCAAGCGCATCGACGCCCCGGAGTTTCAATTCTTTATAATTGCGCTGAGCGTGCAGCGTGAAACCGGTGGCAATCTTGCCGAGACATTGAGCAACCTCGCTGAAGCATTGCGGCGACGACGGCAGATGCGAGCCAAAGTGCGCGCAATGTCGAGCGAAACGCGGGCGACGACGATGATACTCGGCGGCCTGCCTGTCGTTGTAATCGGGCTGCTCGCGCTGACCTCACCTGATTATTTGCAGCCGTTATTTCATGATGTCAGGGGATATTTTCTTGATGGCCTGGCGATAGTGATGCTGATAACCGGTGTATCAATCATGAATCGAATGGCGCGCTTCGATATATGAAAGCAATTCAACCGCAGGATCTGGACGTCACTCGCTGGCTGCCTTCCGGCGTCAAACCCAGCGACGCGATAGCCGCGCTAGCGGCACTGGCTACGCTGACTGTCCTGATCGTGCTGTGGCAAGCGCTGCGCCCAAAGGACGTGTTCGAGCGGCGCATCGAGCAGATTGTAGCGCGAAGGGAGGCGATGCGCCGCCAACGGGTTTCCGCATCCACCCGCCGACAATCGCAGCGGCCCGTCAACCTAATGCGAGCGGCCGTTACACGCCTCAATCTTCTGCGCTCGCGCCATGCCTCTGAGGCACGTTTGCTATTGGCACGCGCCGGTATGCGATCGCCCGATGCGATGGTCGCCTTTTTGTTTGCACGGCTAAGCCTGCCATCGATCCTCGGGATCGCCACATTAATGGATAGCTCGCTATTAGACCTACTGCCAGCACCGCATGAATTTCGTTTTGCGCCGGCAATCGCGGCGGCGCTCCTCGGCTTTTACGCGCCGAAAATCTATTTGACCAACGCCGCCGGCAAGCGCGCCAAGCGGCTTCGTTTGGCATTGCCCGACGGTCTTGATCTCATGGTTATTTGCGCTGAGGCGGGGCTCAGTCTCGATGCCACCCTGGTCCGCGTGGCGCGCGAACTCGCCAACAGTTTTCCCGAACTGGCGGAAGAATTCGCGATCACGGCGGCGGAATTGACTTTTTTGCCGGATCGGCGGGCAGCGTTCGAGAACCTTAATAATCGCACGGATTCCGACGCCATACGCGCTATCGTCAATACTCTGCAGCAGACTGCGAAATTTGGCACACCGCTGGCTCAATCTCTGCGCGTCTTGTCGGCCGAGTCACGTGCCGCACGATTGACACGCGCAGAGGAAAAGGCAGCGCGATTGCCTGCCATGCTGACGGTGCCGATGATCATCTTCATCTTACCAACGTTATTTATCGTGCTGCTTGGTCCGGCGGCGATCAACATCATGGATACGCTTACTAAGCGCTGAATCGAGCCCGTCGTTGTGATACCAGTCCTGTTTAAGATGGACTGGCCACCGGCCGCTGGAGACCAGCCGAGCGCACCGCCCGGTCGCGAGCTTCGGGTGACAATGCGCGCAGCGTTTGATAATAGCCGAGATTGTGCTCTACGGCGGCCTCGTCGAGATCAATCCGGCCTAGGCGGGCGGCCTCGCCTAAATTCCCTTGCAGACCGTAAATCAAAGCCAGCGTCTGCCGTTCCTGTGCGGTGCCCGAGGACTCCATCGCGATTGGCTGAAGGGTCGCAATTGCGTTTGTATAATTCCCGCTTAGCGCAAGAGAGAGCGCCAGATCGACGATCAGCGATGGATCGCCTGGCGAACGTTGCAAACCCTCGCGATAATGATATTGGGCCTGCTGATGTTGGCCCACGGCGTCCTCGACGACGCCCAGTAACACCAAAAATTTGGGGTCTCCCGGGCGCAGTGTCAGCCCCTTGTTGATCGGTACAAGCGCCAGTTCAGGGCGGCCGGTCTCGATACACGCCCTGGCTAGGCCCCGTAATGCCGGGAGGCTAATATTGTCTCGAGCGAGGGCCGAATTATAGGCAATGATGGCCTCGTTAACCGCGCCGAGCGACAGCAGCGCGTCGCCAATTGCGATGAATGGGTCGGGTAAACGCGGCTCGATCTCAGCGGCCCGCCGGAACACCGCGACCGCATTACTGTAGTCGCCGCCAGCGCGCGCAGCTTCGCCGATCCGCATCAGCGCGGCGTACGAGGGGGCGGCACCCCCGCCATCACGACCATTCACGCCTAAAGGGTCGATATGCAACGGGTATGGCTGACATCCCGAAAGAGCCGATACGGCCAAAGTGATATTAAAAAATATGGCGAGGCGAGGTATGCGGAGATTTTTGCCGGTTAAATCGTGTAACATCATCATGCCGAGGATCATCGCTCGCAGCGCGATATTCCGACACCGTCAAAGGCGCGTCACTACCCTTGACATACGAGCGAAATAGTCACCTTGCGGGGTCGCCTTGAGCTCGCATCGGGATCGGCTTTGCAAATCGGTGATTACTCGGCGGCGGAAGCTGCGAGTTCTGCCAACTCCCGCACCTTTGTCGCAATCGCGCTTTCCAGCGCCGCCAGGGCTGCCTCGGCCCTGGAAGCATCGGGTCCTCCGGCCTGAGCCATGTCGGGACGTCCACCCCCACCCTTTCCGCCCAACACCGCCGCGATCGACTTAACCAGTTCGATCGCGTTGAAGCGGCTCGTCAGATCGGCGGACACTGCGACGACGAGCGCGGCTTTACCTTCGGCGCGCGATGCAATTGCGACGATCCCGGAACCGATCCGCTGTTTCAGCTCGTCAGCAAGGGACTTCAACTCGCGCCCCGGCACATCGTCGACAACCCGTGCATCGAATGCGACAGCCCCGATCCGCTTAACGCTCGACTTAATTGCCGGTCCGGCGCTCGCCAACGCGCGGCGCGCCTCGGTGAGTTCGCGTTCAAGCCGGCGACGCTCATCGACCAGGTTAACAATGCGCGCTGGCAGTTCCGCCGGACTCGTGCGTAAAGCGGCGGCAGCCTGGCGCAGCAACTCTTCCTCCTCTGCCAAATATGCCTCAGCGGCGGCGCCGGTCAGCGCCTCGATGCGGCGTACGCCCGAAGCGATCGCGGTCTCGGAGACTATCTTGAACAGCCCGATATCGCCGGTGCGGCGCACATGCGTGCCGCCGCATAGCTCGATCGAAAAGGTCCGGTTTTCACCGTCGATCCTGCCGCCCATCGCGACAACCCGGACTTCGTCGCCATATTTCTCTCCGAATAGCGCCAACGCCCCTTCGGCGACCGCGCGGCCGGGTGTTAGAAGACGCGTCGCTACTTCGGCGTTGGCGCGGATGCGGTCATTCACCTCGGCTTCGATCACCCGAATATCGGCATCGGTCAGCGGTTTCGGATGACTAAAATCGAAGCGCAGCCGATCGGGGGCGACGAGCGAGCCCTTTTGCGTGACATGGGCGCCGAGCCGACGCCGCAACGCCTCATGCAACAAATGGCTGACAGAGTGATTGGCCCGGAGCCGTCGACGCCGGGCGCTATCGACCCGCAACTCGACCGCATCGCCCTGCTTTAGCAACCCGTGCGTGAGCCGACCGAGGTGAACATGCAGATCGCCGGCCTTTTTGACCGTATCGCTGACGGCCAGTTCGGCGCCCGACGTAAACATCACTCCGGTGTCGCCGACTTGTCCGCCTGACTCTGCGTAAAATGGCGTTTGATTGACGAGCACTGCGACATCATCACCGGCGGCGGCTTCAGCAACGCGAGCGCCTTCGCGCAGGATCGCCAGCACGACACCTTCGGCGGTCTCGGTTTCGTACCCCAGGAATTCTGTCGCGCCGATTTCCTCGCGCAGTGAGAACCATACCGTCTCGGTTGCTGCCTCCCCCGAGCCGACCCAGCTCTTTCGCGCCTCGTCGCGTTGGCGCGCCATCGCTGTCTCGAACCCTTGGGTTTCGACGTCGCGCCCTTGACTGCGCAATACGTCCTCAGTCAAATCGAGCGGGAATCCGTAAGTGTCGTAGAGGCGGAACGCGGTCTCGCCGGGAAAAGGCTCGCCCGGCGCCAACCGCGCCGTTTCCTCGTCCAACAGGCGTAAACCACGGTCGAGGGTCTGTTTGAAATTGCTCTCTTCAAGCTTCAGGGTTTCAGTAATCAGCGGCTGGGCGCGGACCAGTTCGCCGTAGGCTGCTCCCATCTGCTGCACCAGGGCCGGCACCAGCCGCCACATCAAGGGCTCCTTGCAGCCGAGCATGTGGGCGTGGCGCATCGCCCGCCGCATGATCCGGCGTAGCACATATCCGCGCCCCTCCTTGCTCGGCAGCACGCCATCGGCGATCAGAAACGCCGAGGCGCGTAAATGATCGGCAATGACACGGTGCGAGACGGCGTGCGCCCCGTCTGCTGCCACCCCCGACGCCTCGGCCGAGGCCTGGATCAAGCTGCGGAACAGGTCGATATCGTAATTATCATGCTTGCCCTGCAATACGGCCGCGATGCGCTCAAGCCCCATGCCGGTGTCGACCGAAGGACGCGGCAACAGCACGCGCTCACTGGTCGCCAGCTGCTCGTACTGCATAAAGACCAAGTTCCAGATCTCGACAAATCGGTCGCCATCCGCATCGCGGCTGCCGGGCGGCCCGCCGGGAATCTCCGGGCCATGATCCCAGAAAATCTCGGAGCATGGTCCGCACGGGCCGACATCGCCCATCGACCAGAAATTATCGGATGTCGCGATGCGGATGATGCGGTCTTCGGGCAGACCGGCGATTTTCGCCCAAAGCTGCGCCGCATCATCGTCCTCGGCATAGACCGTGACGAGCAGTCGATCTTTTGGCAAGCCAAAATCACGCGTGATCAGATTCCAGGCGAGTTCGATCGCCCGGTCCTTGAAGTAATCGCCAAAGGAGAAATTCCCGAGCATCTCGAAAAACGTATGATGCCGGGAGGTATAGCCGACGTTTTCAAGATCGTTGTGCTTGCCGCCGGCGCGCACGCACTTTTGCGACGTAGTAGCGCGTTGATAAGGCCGCTTCTCCACGCCGGTGAAGACGCTCTTAAACTGCACCATCCCGGCGTTGGTGAACAGCAGGGTGGGATCATTGCGCGGCACCAGCGGGCTCGAGGCCACGATCTCGTGGCCATTCTTGGCAAAATAATCGAGAAACGCGGCGCGGATGTCGTTTGTCGTATGCATGATGCAGATTGTGGCGTCGCGTGGCTGCAGTGCAAGAGGGCGATTCGCCCATCTGCCGTGATTCGCAAGGACAGCAGCACAAGAGCACATGATTGAGCGCCACGATGGCGCCAAACGTGCCTAAGCTAGCGCCCTGGTCGAGCTTCCGACCGCTTTCCGCCAAACTGCGACGACGGTCTTGCCAAATCGATGCGCGGTCGCACGATCGAGAACGCGCGAGACCGGGACGAAAAGCTTGTCCCAGGCTGCGATCTGCCGTTTTGACGGCAACGGGGTCAACAGCAAAAAGCGGTTTGCGATCGACGCAAAGAATCCTGCGCTGTCGAGCATCATGCTGGCTTCAAAAACGCAATCAGGCGGGGTCAGAGCTCGCAACATCTTCCGATTATAACGTCGGTAATGGCCGATAGCTGCGTCAAATCGGCTGAACAGAAACTGGTGCGCCGGGCCGAGCACGACGAGGTGTCCCTGGCGGCGAAAGCAGCCGAGCCGCACACGCGAGCTCTGCTCGATCATTGGCGATGTGTTCGAGCACATCGAGATAGAGGATCGTATCGAACGGTCCGCTGCTTTCTAGTGCCGCGACAGTGCCGTTCACGACGCGGCAGCATCGCGGAAGGCCACCGTGTTTTCGCGGCCACTTGATCCGGCCGGCGAGATCAGGATCGGGTTCGAGGCAGGTCCATTCGGAAACGCGAGCGCTGTACAATACCCGCGTGTTGGCGCCGATCCCGGCACCCACCTCAAGCACTCTGCCATCTATGAACGGGCCGATCTTTTGTGCGATATAGCTCTTCCAGTTTGATGCGGCAGCGAAGATCTCCAACTCCGTTCCGATATAACGGTCGTTCATGCCGCGGGCTGGGCAAGGCCGATCGCAGCTCGGTTGGGCTTGCGCCCCGAGCTTTCCCGCGCAGCGATAAAGGCACCGCAATCGGAAATCGGCAGGATGGGGCGGCTGCTGCGTCCCGACAACAGCGTTAAGCTTGCCGCGATCAGGACGACGAAGGCTTGTAAAAGGAGGATCAAAAGATCGCCGAGCCCGGAGGTCGCCCATCTGGGAACCGCAAGCTCGGTTGCTCGACGGATCATCTCGACCACAACGATGCCCAAAGCGATCAGTATCGCGGCCCCGCCGGTAGCGAGCAGCAGCCGAGCGAAAATCACGTCGCTATAGCCGGACATCGCACTTAAGCCATGAACGATGAGCGCCGATAGGTTCATTTTCGAACGGCCGCAGGCTCGTTTCCCGCGGACCGTCGGAACCGCCATGTATGGCAGCCGTGAACGCATCACCGCAGCTGCAAGGTTGTTCCATAGCTCGGGCATGTAAACGAGCCGACGCACTGCCGAGATCGGGATCAGGCAGAAATTGCCAAAGTTGATCGCCTGCCCTGTCGCTACACGAAACAGCGAGCGATAAAGCCGATACCACAACCGGAAGCTGCAGGGTTCCGCCCGCTGCGCCCGTGCCGCGACCACCACGTGCTCAGGATGGCGCGCGCCGGCAGCAAGCATTCCTTCAATATCGGCGGGCCGATCCTGCCCGTCGCTATCCATTACCAGCACCGCGTCCGCCCAGCCATCTTCGACGACGGCGCACAATCCAACCGCGATCGCCCGCTGATGGCCGAGATTTGCCGCCAAACGTATGATCTCGAGGGAGAAGCCGCTGGCCCCGATGGGCAGGCGGATCGCGGCGGGTTCGAACCGCTCCGCCGAACCGTCATCAATGCCGTAGAACTGCAATATGAGACCGGACCCGGCGAACTGGCCGGAGATCTCGGTCACGAGCGCAGCAAATGTGTTCCAGTCGTCGAGGACCGGCATCACAATGGCGATCTTTTCTGGCATAGAGTACATTAATGGGACAGCGCTGCATTAATTTTATCTAGAGATATTTAACGACAGATGAATACCGGTTCCAATCCAGTACGGTTGTTTTTGACTTAACTTGATTGCGGAGCGCCCTCCCCCCAGGCCCTCGTAACCAAACCAAGTGTCGCAGGGCTGGATTCTTTACAGTCGCTAAACATTATTGGTCTAAGCCCGTATCGGCGCTTGCCACGATCGGTGTGCGCTTCCTTACGGGTGCAGAGAGACGGGCGAATGCCCGGTCACGTGAGTAAGCTATCGATCGATCGAGAGCCGGGTAGTAGTCGCCTTGAGAACTCGGCTCGATTGTTCCGGCGCGTCCTCTTGGTCGAATTGCCAGCGTGGCAATTACTCTTGATTTCGGGTTCCGTCGGTCTGCTGTGGGCCGCGAGCATGTTCGATTTGAGTTTTGTCGACGGACGGCACCCGTTCTGGCAATTCCCAATGGGAATCGATATGCAGGTGGTATTTGCCGCGTATCTTTACTACGTCCAAAGCCCGTGGCAATTGCCGTTGTTTTATGTCTCAGCGCTAGGCATCCCGACCGGTACCAATATCATCTTTACGGACGTCGTGCCGGTTGTGGCATTAGTCGGCAAGCTGATCCACAGCCTGACCGGGGCGATCGTTAACCCCTATGGTGCCTTTCTCTTCCTGTGCTTTGTTCTTCCCGGCGTGATGATGACGCTTGTGCTGATCGCGACCAGGACGCGCTATGCGCTCGCGGCAGTCACCGGTGCGATCTTTGCCGATGCTATGCCGGCGTTGTTGTGGCGGTGGGGGGACATCGCCCTCGAGGCGCAGTTCCTGCTGATCGGCGCGCTGGCGCTCTATCTATATTCGTTGCGCATCGCCCGCTGGCGTGGACTTGCGGCAGCTTGGATCGTCTATCTCGCTCTTGCCTACCTGACGAACATCTATCTCTTTGTAATGGTGGGGATCGTCTGGTTGAGCGCGGTAGAGCAGCGACAACGCAATGGACAGGCAACAGTCCGTCATGCGCTCGCCACCCGGATCCTCACGGTGGCTGCGATAGCCCTCCTCATCTCACTCGGCGGGCAATTTGGTGCGGGTGGCGGTCTGCCATTCGCTGAGTACGGATATTACTCGATGAACCTGCTCTCGCCTTTCGTCCCGCAGGCAAGCGGTGTTGTCCCCGGGATGCGAGGCGTCATCGACGCAACCGGCGGTCAATACGAAGGCTTCAACTATCTCGGGCTGGGGCTGCTATTGGCGTCGGTTTTTGTGTTGCCAGCGGAGGCACATTGGCTCAGGCGGAACGCGCGGCGCCACCTTGCACTGTTGATTGCCTGCGCCGCGCTGCTGGCGTTCGCGATTTCCCATCGCGTGTTTGTTGGCGATTGGCTGGTTGCGACATTGCCGATGCCGCTCAAGCCGGTGCTCGGGGTATTTCGCTCCAGTGGCCGCTTTTTCTGGTTCATTGGCTATGCGCAAATCGCTGTCGTGCTGGTGCTCACCTTCCGCCACCGCAGGCCTTGGATCGCTCTCTGCCTGTTGGGCGCCGCGATCCTCCAACTCGCCGATGTAAGGCCGCTGCACGAGCGTATCGTTGCCAGCATTGCCGCCGGACCAGGGCTGCGGGAACTCGACGACAACCGAGTTGCTCGCCTCGTCAACGGGGCCCGGTTTGTCGAGGTCGTGCCCAGCTTTCAATGCAGCGCCAATATGAGACAGGTCTCCGCCAATATGCAGCTCATGCTGGCGGCGGCGCGGGCGGATGTACCCACCAACACCGTCTATCTCGCGCGGCAGAGTTACGGGCTTGGCTTGCGGGATGTCTTGGGGTCGTCGCAAGCAACGACGCAGACCGTGCAACAGCGCCGCTCCGAGTATTGCAGGCAAGAGATCGAGTGGGCCCGGCGCGGCGGAGCTGCGGGTGATCTTTTAGTGCTCCTATCCGAACAGCCGGGACAACAGCAGATGGCGCGCGGAATCACCTGCTCGTCCCTCTCCTGGGCGCGATACTGCCACGCTTCGCGACAATGACCCGGCAGGTCCGACTTCTTCCGAGGCCCATCACCCGAGTTTACGCAACACGACCGATCTTCGCATGGCAAAAATCATCGGCAACAGCCGGCATAACATGCCATCAATGTAATCTACCGCGGTCAAGATCGATGTCGATAATTCGACAGTTCGAGTTTTCGCGGTCACCCCGCCAGATAAAAGTAACATCAAACATTCCGAAAAATAATCGTAAATAACCTCGAACCCCTTTATACGTGCTGAAAAGTTTTTTTTATCTTCAAATAGAAGATAGCTAAGAGCATTATTGCCGGACCATGGATCCGCCGGATCATTCACCCGAGCGGCGGGATTGAAAACATCGATATCGAACGACCACCCCTCATGCCGCATAATTCTCAGTGCAAGGAGAAACAGAAAGCTTGGATTAGGTTCGACAATCAGGACATGGCCGCCCGGCTTGAGGCATCTGTGCATTTCCGCAATGAAGCTTACGGGCGCGGCGACGTGATGCATTACGTTGGCGCATATTAGTGCATCGATTTTCTCGATACCAAAAGGCAGCCGCAGTGCATCGCCACAGACATTCATCCAGGGGAATGGCAACACGTCAGTCAAAATAATTTCTTCTACGATGAATTCGCGTGAAAGTCCCGCTCCAGCGCCAATCTCAACGATCGTGTCGCCCGGCTTAATAAAGCTATTCATCCATCCGTATCTATTTTTAAGCAGAAATCGTAAATTTTCGCACTTATGTTCAAAGTATTCAATATGTGCACGTTTGAGATCACCCTCTGATCTCATCCTATTTTGGGCATGGCCCGGAAAATAGGTCCTGGGCCAAAGGGCAAAGGGCCATCTCATGGAAAAGTCACCTGAATTATTGATGGGCCAGACAACTTTCCGTAGGTTCACAGATTGGAGCTAACGCAACTACAGGTACCTATCCCATCGATGCATACTCAAATATCGTGAACGAACTGTAAACCACAGATAGCAGTCCGTCGAGCCGCATGGCCGGGTCTTTACAGGGGGTTAGGGCGCGGAGTTTATGCTTGGGCCATGCGCAAACACCCAATACCAAACGCGATCCCAATTCGGGTTCACACACCGTGCACTGGCCAGCGCATATCGTATCGCCTGGCAATTCCGGCAGTAGCGCTGGCGGCTTTCATTACGCTGGCTCTGTTGTGGCATTGGCACGCTCACGCTTGTTATTTTGCTGTGTTGAAATTGTTCGGGTTCGAACCGTTCCGCTTTCCCTTTCTCGACGTACAAGCAGTCCTTTCTGCAGCCCAATGTCAGCGTGAAGGCATCGATGTCTACCGGTGGAATCCGTGCGACGCGCTCGGCCGGGTGCATGTGTATTCCCCGTTTTGGTTTGTTGTTATACCCAGGTTTCTTGGCACCCAGCAGACGACCTTGGTCGGCCTAGCTCTCGATCTCGCAGCGATTCTGTCGTTAGTGGGTGTGCTTCGCCCGCAAACGGCTCGCGAGATGATCGTCTTCGGCCTCGTCGTATTGTCTCCAGTGACGGTTTATGCACTCGAACGTGCCAACAGTGATGTCTTTGCGTTTTTGCTGGTTTTGGCTGGTTGTATGTTGGACCGCGCGCCGAGCCGGTGGCGTCTTGGGTGCTACGCGTTTTATCTCCTAGTCGGTCTACTCAGGTATTACCCGCTCGTATTGCTCGTTCTTCTTGCCCGGGAGTCAAAACACATCGCCTGTGGAGGCGCGGCGATCGCGACTGCTATCATGCTGGTCTTGGCTGGCATCGGGCGTACCGACCTCGTTAAGGCTTTGGCCAATATACCTGCCCTATCTTATTACGCCAACTCGTTCTCAGCCCTGAACCTCCCTTTCGGGTTGAGCGAGATGTTGGCCAAATTCGGCGCAGGTCGCATGCTCGGGCTAGTGCTGCTGAGCCTGCTAGCCGCTGCCGGGATTGCGCGGACCATACGGACGCTACCCCTCCTTCATTCGGTCAGCTTTGATTGGAACGACCGCGAGGCACAATGCATGTTGGTCGGTGCGCTTTTGCTGACAGCGTGTTTTGTTGCCGGGCAGAACGTCGTCTATCGCGCGATTTATATCCTTTTTGTAATACCTGGTCTCTTGCGTATGCGCTTTCTTGCCGAAGATCGAGCAGTCAGGCTGTTTCTCGGACGGATGATTGCTACGATTCTTTTCCTCGCTTGGTCAGAAGTTTTTCGTCGTATCCTCAACGCGGCGCTGGTGAACGTTCCTATTGACGCGTTGCGTCTACGCCTTGAACTCTTGTTCTGGCTGGGACGTGAGTTAGCGTGGTGGTGGCTAATAGCTGGTCTAGTCGCTATTATCGTGTGTTATTTGCGGCAACTGCCGCTGGTCACTCACGCGACTGCGGTCGTGTGGCACATTTTCTGGCGCGACGACAAACAGTCGCGCTGACCGCTCGTCCGAATGTCAACGAAGCCTTGCCGCAACCGCGGGCAACGCCGCGATGTCGATCCCGTGGCGCGCCGCCTCGGCGATTAACGCCTGCGGCTCGGCGCCTGCGTGCAGTCGTGTGAGCGCCCACAACAAGGTCGAGCGGGCCCCGCTACGGCAATGAGCGACGACCGGCAGCGGAGAGGCATCGAGCGCGGCGGCAAAGGCATCCACATCAGCACGCGACAGGCTCGCGGCCGTAATCGGGATGTGGTGATAGGCGATGCCCTGAGCTTCAGCGAGCTTTTGTGCCTTGGCCGCCGGTAATTGCCCCGCATCTTCATCGTCGGGGCGATTGTTGATGATGGTGCGGACGCCCTTCCGCGCCAGCGCGTCGATATCGGCCCGGTCAAGCTGCCCAGCAACGCTAAGACCCGGGGCCAAAGGAATAAGCTCGGCTGTCATACTGCATCTCCGGAACTGTGATCGATAAAATCGCAGCCGCAGCCGTCATGGTCACGCGAAAAGTTACGCGGCGAATTGCGGCCGCTGCATCAAGTCGCCGGCCCGGATCCAGAAGCGCTCGAGCCGGCGCAATGTGACGACCGCGGTCTGCAGATCTTCGGCCCCGACCATAGAGCCCCCCAGCATTTCGGAATGCCGGCCATACATCGCAGTCAGTGCGTCGCGCAACTTATTACCCTTTTGGGTCAATTTCACATGGACCGAGCGACGATCGTGCAGCGAGCGTTGCTGCACCAAATAGCCGTTCTCGACCATTTTCTTGACGTTATAAGAGACGTTGGAGCCCAGATAACAGCCGCGCAGCGTGAGTTCACCGACCGTCATCTCAGCTTCCCCAATATTGAATAGCATCATTCCCTGAACATTGTTTATGTCGTGGATGCCAAGGCCTTCCAGTTCGAGCTTGACAACTTCTAGAAAATGACGGTGAAGCCGCTCGATAAGCGCAATGACTTCGAGATAATGATTGTCCATACGGGAGCCTCGCAACATGACGTCCCGGCGAGATTAGCGGCGATCCAGTTAATCCTTCGTTTCAAATTTTAGTTTCTGACTTGGCGATAAAACGATAGATGGCTGAAAAATCGAAGCCACCCGTGCCCTCATCGACAAACATCTGATAGAGGGCGGCCGCAGCGGCACCCATCGGGGTCGGCGCCGCCACTGCTCCTGCCGCCTGTTGCGCCAGCCGCAGGTCCTTCAGCATCATCGCCGCGGTAAAGCCTGCGGCATAATCTCGGTTCGCGGGCGATGACGGCACAGGTCCTGGCACCGGGCAGTAGCCGGTCAAGGCCCAGCATTGTCCTGTCGACTTGCTGACGACGTCGAATAAAGTCTGCGGCGTCAGTCCGAGCTTCTGTGCCAGTGTGAAGGCCTCGCAGACGCCGATCATCGAAATCGCGAGCAACATGTTGTTGCATATCTTGACCGCCTGGCCGTTGCCGGCGAGCCCGGTATGAACGATTGTGCGGCCCATCACTTCAAGGATTGGCCGGGCGCGTTCGAATGACGGCGCCTCGCCGCCGACCATGAACGTCAACGTTGCGGCGGCCGCACCCGCCGTGCCCCCCGAGACCGGCGCATCGACCATTTCGAAGCCGGCCTGATGCGCTGCTGCCGCGACCTGGCGAGCGGTGTCGACATCGATCGTCGAGCAATCGATCAGCAATGCGCTCTTGCGGGCGCGACCCAGGATTCCACCATTGCCGAGATAGACCTCGCGCACCTGCGGCCCAGCCGGCAGCATCGTGATCACGACCTCGGCGGCCGCAATTGCCTCCGCTGCGCTCGCCGCCGCCCGCCCGCCGTTCGCCGCTAACGCCGCCACCGCCGCCGGGACGAGATCGTAGCCCATTACTTGATGGCCGGCCTTGACGAGGTTTGCCGCCATCGGCGCGCCCATGTTACCGAGCCCGATAAAGCCGATTGCCGTCATGATTTCGTTTCCTTCCGGTTCGGCTGATCAAAGTACAATTCGTGATTGCCCAGTGAAGCGAAAAAGCTCTCGACCATCGCGTCATCGACCTCGGCGAGGCTCGCCGGCCGCCAGTTCGGCTTTTGATCTTTGTCGATCAATCGAGCACGCACGCCTTCATAGAAATCATGCGCCGTCATGAAGTGCTGCGTCAGTCGGTATTCGAGCTGCAACGCCTGCTCGACATCGTAATCCCGCCCGACGGTAAGTTGGTGCAAGGTGACCTTCAGGCTGGTCGGGGATTTGGTCAACAGACCGGTGCGGGTCTCAGCCGCCCATCCGGCATCGGGCGTGCCCGAGTTTGCTTCGGCCAAAAGCGCGGCAAGGATCTCCTCGATCGCATCGTCGGCAAAGCAACGGTCGATCGCCGGGCGCAGTGGCGCCAGCGATGCCGGCCCAGGATCGGTTGCGAATTTGGCGAGCAGTGCTTCGGCCTGGGTGAACTCTGATCCCGGGTTCCAGTCCATCTCGGCGAGCTTCGCAGTCAGCGCCTCGGCGCATTCGTGGTCAATGATCTGCGTCGCAAACCCACAATAGAGCGCGTCGCTCGGCTTGAGCCGTACCCCGGTTAGACCGAGATAGCGGCCAACCTGTCCAGGGCATCGGTTCAAGAACCGCGTCGCCCCGACATCCGGAAATAGCCCGATCGCGGTCTCCGGCATCGCGAACATCGTGCGCTCGGTCCCGATGCGATAGGCGCCGTTGACTGAGATCCCGGCGCCGCCGCCCATCGTGATCCCGTCGATAATTGTGATATAGGGTTTGGGAAAGCGGTGGATAGCGCGGATCAGCTCGTATTCCTCGCGAAAGAACGTGGCGGTCAGATCGTGATCGCCTCTGATCCCACGCCCAGCTTCGTAAACCGCACGCACATCACCGCCGGCGCAAAAGGCCCGGTCACCGGCGCCCCGCACAACGACCGCATACACCGCCGGGTCTGCTCCCCAGGCCGCGAGCGCCGGGGTGATCCGGCGATAGTTGGCGAGGGTCAATGCGTTTAGCGCCTGCGGCCGGTTGATTGTCAGTGTCGCAATCCCGCCCACCCGATCGAGCAGGATCTCCTCGCCATCATTCATTCGACGGGCCGAGCAAACGCCGAGCGATGATGACCCGCATGATCTCGTTTGTGCCTTCGAGGATCTGGTGCACGCGCACGTCGCGCAAATAGCGCTCGATCGGGAAGTCCTTGAGATAACCGTAACCGCCAAACAGCTGCAGCGCCTCGTTGCAAACGTGAAAGCCGGCATCTGTCGCAAAACGCTTGGCCATCGCGCAATGCATGACGGCCTGCGGGTCGGCGGTGTCGAGGCTCGCCGCACCGCGCCACACTATCAGTCGCGCCGCGTCGATCTCGGTCGCCATATCCGCGAGTTTGAACTGCAGCGCCTGAAAATCCGCAAGCGGCCGTCCGAATTGGCGACGCTCGCCGAGATGCGTCCGCGCCGCTTCGAGACAGGCGCGCGCCCCTCCCAATGAGCATGCTGCGATGTTGAGCCGCCCGCCGTCGAGCCCCATCATCGCGATCTTGAAGCCGTCGCCCTCGGCGCCGAGCCGGTTGGCGACCGGCACCCGGCAATCCTCAAAAATCACCATCGCGGTCGGCTGCGAATTCCAGCCAAGCTTTTTTTCCCTTTTGCCAAATGACAAACCCGGTGCCCCCTTTTCCACCACGAGGCAGGAGATGCCGTGCGGTCCCTCGCCGCCGGTCCGGACCATCGCGACATAGATGTCGCTGGCGCCGCCGCCCGAAATAAACGCCTTGGTGCCGTTTAAGACGTAATCATCGCCATCGCGGCGGGCGCGCGTTGTCAACGCCGCTGCGTCCGAGCCGCTGCCCGGCTCTGTCAGGCAATAACTGGCAAGATGGTCCATCCGCGTCAGCTTTGTCACAAAGCGGGCACGCTGCTCGTCATTACCAAAGCGGTCAATTATCCACGAGACCATGTTGTGGATCGATAGATAGGCGGCGGTGGAAACGCAGGCAGCAGCCAGTTCCTCGAAGAGGATCGCGGCGTCGATCCGGCCAAGCCCGCTGCCGCCGAATTCTTCATGAACATAGATCCCCGCGAAGCCCAGCGCCGCTGCCCGCCGCAGCGCTTCGACAGGGAATTCCTGGCGCTCGTCCCAGCCTGGGGCGTTCGGCAGCCATTCCTCGCGTGCAAAAACCCGTGCGGTCTCCTGAAACGCCCGTTGCTCGTCGGAGAGCGCGAAATCCATGCCGCGAATATAGCTGCAACCGAGTAGCCTGCAACCAATCCAGGCTGCCGTTGTCAGTTGGGGTCAGCCTTCGGCAGCATGCTCGGCTAGCCTCATACCGGCAGGAAGAGGCTTGAAATGTCTCGACAGAGCGAGTCCTTGGCGCTGGTATGACGAGCCAATGGCGCTCCCATAAAGTTTATCCGGCCGGGTGATCAGGCGCTCATACACGAGGCGGCCAACGATTTGGCCGTGCTCGATCAGGAACGGCACTTCGTGTGCGCGAACTTCCAACACCGCGCGGCTTCCCTTGCCTCCAGTCTCCGCCATACCAAAACCGGGATCGAAGAAACCCGCGTAATGCACCCGAAATTCACCAACGAGCGTGTCGTAGGCCAGCATCTCTGCTGCCTGATCGGTCGGTATCGCGACCGCCTCGCGCGATGCTAGGACGTAGAAGTCCTCGGGATCCAGGATTATCCCTTCTTTGTTGGCCTTGAATACCGGATCCCAAAAATCTTGCACATCGTAGTAGTTTGTTACGTCAACATCTATTACTGGCGTATGTTTTTTTGCCTTGTAGCCGACGAAGCCGTTTTGCAGCGTACCGCTTACGTCAACGGTCACTGCGAGCCCGCCCTCGATAAATTCGCGGCTGATCGGCGAACCGGCGGATACCACGTCGAAGCCGACTTCTTCGTGCAGCCGGCGCAGCGCGGCATTGCTTGAAGTTGGCCTTCCTCGCCGTACCCGCAGTTGAACCAGGCGTGAACCCGTACGAACCCGAATACTGAAGGACCTGGGAGATAGCTCTGCGTAAAGCGCTCCAGAGTAATTAGATTTAATGCTGTCGAATTCTGTCCCGTAATCGGTAATTACGCGCGCAAAGACATTTAAGCGTCCTGTTGAACTTTTCGGGTTGGCTGAACCCGACGTTCTGTATCGAAGTGCTAGATGTTCCAGCAGCTGAACAATGTACACGCAGTCCTTTTCCAGCACAGCGCCCTTGCTCAGGTCGAGTGTATGAAGCGACATGGCGCTTAATTTTTCTGCAACCGTGCGATCCGGGCCAGGAAGAAAACTCGAGCGGACACGATGGGCTACGCTTCCCAGGCGCAGATCAAGGCTCGCCGGCTGAATCTGGTCATCAGAAATCCGTTCAAGGGATTTGATCTCGCGAGTACGCTCGATCGCGTCACGCAACAACTGCGAGGGCAGGATCCCGGTTGCGTGCTCAAGCTCTCGCGGCTGGGGAGGCGGAAATAAGTCGCCAGTGGACGGCTCGGACTCTGGCACTGGGAACAGCACGGGCTGCATCGGTTCCGACATAATGCACATACTCGTCTAAATCGATTAGCACTGTATCTAATCTTCCAAGGCCACTCCGGAAACACGAATGGCAACTTCGCTCCTCCCACCGCAGCGAGCCAAAATACAGACAGTCGGCGCCAACTTGAACGAAGGCGTGCCGCCGATTGGCTAGGAACCGGTCACCGCGCCAACAATTCGGCACTCCCGCGCGGGATCCTGACCGACACAGATACGGTCGTTTCCGTCTGAACGAAGGGGCTGTTATAAAGGTGGCCTTTTCCAGCGGGCGCCGCACATGGTCCTGACACTCGATAGTCAAGCAGCCTCATGACAGGCGATCTCAAGTCGCTGCTAAAGATGGTTGCCGCGGGCCTCAGCTTGAGCGAGAGCGAGGCCGAAACGGCATTCGACATCATCATGAGCGGAGATGCGACGCCATCGCAGATGGGAGGCTTCTTGCTGGCGCTGCGCGTCCGCGGCGAGACGGTCGACGAGATTACCGGTGCGGCTCGGATCATGCGAGCCAAGGCGGTGCATATAGAGGCACCGCACGGGGCCATCGACACTTGCGGAACCGGCGGCGATGCCTCGGGCAGCTTCAATATCTCAACAGCGAGCGCCTTGGTCGTTGCCGGCTGCGGCGTACCGGTCGCCAAGCACGGCAACAGAGCGCTGTCGTCGAGATCGGGTTCGGCCGACGTCTTGACGGCGCTGGGTGTCAACATCGACGCCGATCTTGCGATTGTCCGCGCCTGCTTGTGGGAAGTTGGTATCGGATTTCTGATGGCGCCGCGCCATCACAGCGCGACCCGCCATGTCGCCCCCACTCGTGTCGAACTTGGCACCCGGACGATCTTCAACCTGTTGGGACCGCTGTCGAGCCCGGCCCTGGCGCGGCGACAGTTAGTCGGCGTGTTCGCCCCCGAATGGGTACGGCCAATGGCTGAGGTATTGGGACGACTGGGCGGCGAGCGTGCCTGGGTCGTCCACGGCGACGGCCTCGATGAATTGACGACAGCGGGCCCAACAAAAGTCGCCGCGCTTGAAAACGAACGGGTAGAGACATTCGAAATCAGCGCCGGCGACGCCGGCTTGCCGTCGGCGCGGCTCGAAGATTTGCGCGGCGGCGAGCCGCCCCTTAACGCCCGGCTGATGCACAATCTGCTCGCGGGAGTGGGCGGACCGTTGCGCGACGTCGTGTTGCTGAACAGTGCAGCGGCCCTGCTGATCGCCGGGCGCGCCGCGAACCTCTATGAGGGGGCTGAACTCGCGGCGCGAGCGATCGATTCCGGAGCGGCGCGCCGGATCCTCGACGCTCTCGTCTCCCGCACTAACATGCCCGCGGAAACGTCGGAGGTCGCCCGATGAGCGACGTGCTTGAGCGAATTTGCGCCGAGAAACGCGCGTATATTGCCCGCTTGAAAGTGGAATACTCTGAAGCGAAGCTGGTGGACGCGCTCGCCGAGGCTCCACCGGCGCGGCTCTTTGCTGCCGCCCTCGAGCGGCATTTGGCGCAAGGCCGTTTCGGACTGATCACTGAGATCAAGAAGGCTTCGCCGAGCGCCGGGCTGATCCGACAGGATTTCGATCCGGCTGCTCTCGCCCGCGGCTACGAGGCTGGTGGTGCCAGCTGTTTGTCAGTGCTGACTGACGCGCCGTTCTTTCAAGGCAGCAATGATGATCTGCAGGCGGCCCGCGGCGCCGCTTCATTGCCTATCCTGCGCAAGGATTTCATCCTCGACCCCTATCAGGTCCTCGAAAGCCGCCTGATCGGGGCGGATTGTATATTGGTCATTATGGCGGCGCTGTCCGACAACGACGCACGCGAGCTGGCCGCCGCCGCGGCCGAACTGGGCCTCGATGTGCTGGCCGAGGTGCATGATCAAGCGGAACTCGAGCGCGCCCTGCTGCTTGGCTGCCGTTTGATCGGCATCAACAACCGCAATCTCAAGACGTTAAGCGTCGATCTCGGTACGACGGAACGGCTGACAAGCAGGGTGCCGTCCGATCAAATCGTCGTCGCCGAGAGCGGGATTCGTGGTCCCGTTGATCTCGAGCGGCTCTCCGCGTCCGGCGCGCGATGTTTCCTTGTCGGCGAAACCTTGATGCGCGAGCGCGATGTGGCCGCAGCGACGCGCCATCTGCTCAGTCTGCCGAAATTTACGCATCTCGACGCGCAGGGTCGCGCCCGCATGGTCGACGTCTCAGATAAGACCGAGAGCGATCGTGTCGCCGTCGCCGGCGCGCGCGTGATTATGCTGCCTGAAACTCTGGAGCGAATCAGAGCAGGCGATGTCGCGAAGGGCGACGTGCTCGCGGTGGCAAGACTAGCGGGGATCATGGCTGCCAAACGCACCTCTGAGTTGATCCCTTTGTGTCATCCCCTGTGGTTGACATCCGTGGAAGTTGATCTCGCCTGCGTGCCCGAAAGGAACGCAGTCGAGATCGTCGCTACCTGCAGCCTGCACGGGCGCACCGGTGTCGAAATGGAGGCGCTGACCGCGGCCAGCGTCGCGGCGTTGACGATATATGACATGTGTAAGGCGGTTGATCGCGGCATGGTTATCACCGATGTGCGTTTGTTGCGCAAATCTGGCGGCCGGTCAGGAAATTGGGGGGCCAAGGCGTGATTTCGGTAGAAGAAGCGCTGCGGCGGCTGTTGGCTCTGATCGAGACGTTGCCGCGCGAGCAGATCGGATTGGCCGACGGCCTCGGCCGAGTGCTCGCAGAGGATGTCGCCGCCCGCCGTACTCAACCGCCCTTTGCCGTATCGGCAATGGACGGCTATGCCGTGCGAGCCGACGACCTTGGCCATATTCCCGCCGAGTTGCGTATTGTTGCCGAGGTGCCGGCGGGGGCAGGTTTCGGTGGCCACGTGGGCCAGGGAGAAGCGGCGCGCATCTTCACAGGGGCGCCGATGCCGGCCGGCACTGATACCGTCGTGATTCAGGAAGACACCAAGCGCGAGGGCGACCGGGTACGGGTGCTCGAAGCCGCGCAGCGTGGTCGTCACGTGCGGTCGGAAGGCCTCGATTTCACCGAAGGCGAAATGTTGCTGACAGCGGGACGTCGGTTGACAGCGCGCGATATCGGCCTTCTCGCGGCAATGAACCGGCCGTGGCTGTTCGTCCGCCGCCTGCCACGTGTTGGCATTCTGTCGACCGGTGACGAGATTGTCATGCCGGGGGAACCAATCGGGCCGCATCAGATCGTAAGTTCGAACAGCCTTGCGCTTTCTGCGGTGGTGTCGGCCTGCGGTGGGATCCCCGTTTCCGTTGGCAATGCTCCGGACGATCCCGAAGCAGTGAGACGGATCGCCGGCGCGACACGCGGCCTCGATCTGCTGGTGACCACCGGCGGCGCGTCTGTCGGCGAGCATGACCTTGTGCGCGATGCTCTAGCCACAGATGGGTTCGAGCTCGAGTTCTGGCAAATCGCGATGCGGCCTGGCAAGCCATTGATGGTTGGCCGATACCACGGGACGCCGATGCTCGGTCTACCCGGGAATCCGGTCTCAACCTTTGTTTGCTCGGTACTGTTTCTGGTCCCGGCCATCAAGCGGCTGAGTGGTGATTCCGCTGCCGACACCTGCGTGTCAACTGCCCGACTCGGCGCACCAATCGCCGCCAACGACCGCCGCCAAGATTACCTGCGCGCCCGAGTAGCTCACGCCGCTGATGGAGTAGAGGAGGTTTTCCCATTTGACCTGCAGGACAGCTCCGTGATGCGCCTCCTGTCACTCGCCGATTGCCTGATCCTGCGTCCCCCGCATGCCCCCAGCGCTGCGATCGGAGACATGGTTCCCGTCGTTCGCTTCCCCATCGGTGCGTTACCAATCTGAGCAAGCCGGTCTGGAGAAATTCGACCCCTTTGCAGTACTTGACGGAGCATGCGAACTAAAGTAGAACGGCCATTGTGTTTAGGATTCGTTCTGAGCTGCTGGGGAAGGGGTTCTCATGCTGACTGTAAAGCAGCGCGAATTGCTGATGTTTATCAATCAGAGGCTGATCTCGACAGGAGTTTCGCCATCCTTTGACGAGATGAAGGATGCACTCCGCCTAAAATCTAAGTCCGGGATTCATCGGCTCGTTAGCGGGCTGGAAGAACGCGGCTTTATCCGGAGGCTGCCGCATCGTGCGCGAGCGTTGGAAGTCGTCAAACTGCCCGAGGAAAGTGCTGCTCCAACCGGCGACCGTGGCGGATTCTCTGCCAAGGTGATCCACGGTGATTTCAGGGCGTCATTGCCCGGGACGTCGGTGGCACCCGATGTCGAGGCCGTCGAGTTGCCGTTGTATGGCCGGATAGCGGCCGGCACGCCGATCGAGGCGCTGCGTGACCAAAACGCATCAATCGGTGTGCCGGCAAGTCTGCTCGGACATACCGGCGAGCATTACGCGCTCGAAGTTGCCGGTGACAGCATGATCGAAGCCGGGATTCTTGACGGTGACACGGTGATTATCGAGCGCGGCGATACCGCCGAGAACGGGACTGTAGTCGTGGCCCTGATCGATGAGCAGGAGGTGACGCTGAAGCGCTTACGCCGCCGGGGTGCTTCGATCGCGCTCGAGCCAGCGAACAAAGCCTATGAAACCAGAATATTCGGTCCCGATCGGGTCAAGGTGCAGGGACGCCTTGTTGGCTTACTGCGCCGCTATTGAGGGCATAGTTCAAAAGCGGCCGCGCAGCATGGCGAAGCAGAGCCGCCATATCTGCAACGCGTCGACCCGTTGTAGGGAAAAATTGAATGGGTCATGTCTGGCTCCCCTAAGGCGGCCTAACCAGTGATCGGCGATCTTGGCCTGCAATAGCGCCGGTAGCGCTGCACTAGGAACCGCGCTACAGCCGCGCCGGGCCACGTCTAAATGAGAATACGCGAGCACTCCGATCTCGGCAGCGATGGCCCGTAGAGCCGGAGAGCTTCGGATCTGCTGAGCGTCGGCTGGAGCGAGCCGATAGCGGGAGCTTAGTTCGACTGGGATAAATGGCCGTCGAGCATCTATCCATATCGGTAACGAGCGCAGCATACCTGACAGTGCAAAGGCGATCCCGACATGCCGGCCAGCCATCAACGCGATCGGTTCGCGCACGCCTAAAATCTCGAGTGCGAGATACATCAGGCGTGACGAAGTCCCCTCAGCGTAGTTCTCGAGTGCCACGAGATTGGTCAGCGGCTCGTCTTCGAGGTCGGTTTCGCGCGCCTGGATCAGGCGATCGAAATGATCGCGGGTCAACCGGTACTCACGAACCGCCGCGGCCAGCGCGTCGACGACGGGCTCATGCCGCATCGGACCGGCGCCGTAGATTGCGGCGATATTTTCGCGCCACCATTGGAGCCGCATTCTACCGAGGGTCGGCTGAGTGACCGTCTCCCGCACCCTTGCAATCTCGTAGTTGAAGGCGTAAAGCGCAAACAGCGCTTCGCGGCGCGCGGCCGAGGCGAACAACGCCGTCTGGTACCGGTCGCGGTCGTGGCGCCGGACCAACGCCGCGACCGGCGACAGCGGGACCGCACGAGCGGAACGCTGTCTAGGGACCGACGTTTTATCACGCGCCCTGTTCACAGAACCTGGGATGGTCATCATGGCTTTCGAACTGCCGCCCCTGCCCTACCCGAAAAATGCGCTCGAGCCGCACATTTCCGAGCGGACGATGGATTTTCACCATGGCAGGCACCATCAAGCCTATGTCACTAACCTCAACAACCTCGTCAAGGGTTCACCGCTTGAGCAGCAGTCGCTTGAGGAGATTATCAAGGCGACAGTCAGGGACAGCTCAAAGACCGGTGTCTTCAATAATGCTGCGCAGGTGTGGAACCACACGTTCTTCTGGCATTCGATGAAGCCGCAGGGGGGTGGCGCGCCTAGTGGCGACATTGCAGCGGCAATCACGAGGGATTGCGGTGGCGTGGACAAGTTTAAGGAACAGTTCAAGGCGGCGGCTGTGGGTCAGTTTGGCAGTGGCTGGGCTTGGCTCGTTGCCGAGAGGGGACAACTGAAAGTCGTTCCAACGCCAAATGCGGTAAACCCGTTATCCGAGGGCCAGGCCGCGCTGCTGACCTGTGACGTGTGGGAGCACGCTTACTATCTTGATTACCAGAATCGGCGTCCGGATTTTGTACAAACCTTCCTTGATCACTTAATTAATTGGGACTTCGTCGCCCAAAACCTGGCGAAAGCAAAATAGTCACCGCGGTCACGACCGTATCGGCATTGCAAAATAGCCGGAGGGCTGGCCTCGAGCCAGCCCTCGTAACTTCTGATCAAAAATCAAAGATGGGTTCCGCGGTCGAGCAATGCCGAAGTATATTCCCGATAGCTGATTCCGAGGGCTTCAGCGCGAGCAAGCCGAGCGAGAGCCGATTTCGCGCGGCGGAGTCTTCCAAGCATTGGCAATAGCCTTCTTCCAGCAAAAGGCTCGCCAGCCGGCCTCCGGATCGAGCGGTGGTCCGCGGTTGTGGCCGATAAAGTGCGGCAAAACACGCTCTCTCAATTCGTCCGGATGTGATCGCTCGGATACGTTTGCCGGCTGGCTACGGGCTACGGTATCAAAGTTTGCGTCCTCGCGCAAATGCACTGCACAACACGCCTACATAAGCACTCAAACTTAGGGCCACCCAGCTAATGACCCGCGTTTGCTAGTGGTCATATTCAGACAGATGATACCCTAACGCCCCTAGCGAGATGCTCCAATCTGGTGCGGCGAACAGAATCCCACCGGTACCATCTGTTTGAATATGACCACTCTCATGTCCGCCTTTCCAAGTAGCAGGCAAGTGAATCTGTGGCTTTCTTTCAAGCGCTGGTTTCGGGCTATGCCGGGCAGGGCGGGAGGCACGGTCGTCGAAACGACGGTTGATCATACTCTGATGCGCGGGTCGGAACCGCATGACCGTTGATGCGTCGCGGAGCTGCCTCGGTCTAGGAACCTGCGTCGGATCGGCGATCCGGCAGATAGTGGATGCGAGGGTTCTCCTGACCGCGACCGTGCCCCCCGCCTTGCCCGGAAAGAGCATGTCGGATGGTTCGCTGGCGCCTCCTGCTGTGGCTGCGATCATGCGGTTTCTCTGCTCAGCCTGCTGCTGGCGGCACGCTGCGGGCGATGGCCCAGACAAACCCCGCCAGTTCGCGGGCGATCGCGGTGGTAACGATATTGGCCGGCTTGCCGGCGCGGGCGAGCCGGCGATAACGCGCGCACAACCGGGTTTGCCCCTTCCAGGCGATCTCGCGGATCGGCTTGGGTTGTTCCTCTTGGCGCAGCCGCAACTCGCGGCTGACCCGCGCCGGGAAGCGATAGCTCCACGCCGCTTCGATCAACAGCCGGCGGGCGGCGCCGTTGCCGGCTTTGGTAATGCCGCCGCGTCTGACGCTGGCGCCGCTCGAATGTTCGGACGGCACCAATCCAAGATAAGCCATCAGCTGGCGCGGATTGGCGAAGCGCGAGAGATCACCCAGTTCGGCGATCAAGGTTGCGGCATTGACCAGCGCCATGCCGCGCATCGTTTGGAGTGCCGCCACCACCGGGGCCAATGTCCAGTCGGGCAGCATCGCTGCGATCTGCACAGTCAGTCGATTACGCCGCGCCTCGGCGGCTTCGACTGCCTCGATGTAATCCTCGAGCACGAGGTGGTGCGCCGCGTGCTCGAAGCGCAAACCCGCGAGCCATCGGCGATGCAGCCTGGTCCAAGCCGGCCGCCCATAATGGCAGCGCTGGCGCAACAAAAAGCCCGAGAGCTGCTGCCGGGCGCGGCGCAACGCATGCACGGCATCAAGACGTGCTCGTACCAAATCACGCATTGCTTCGTGCCCGGCATCGGGAAGCCACACCGCGGTGAGCTCGCCCGCCCGATGCAGCCGTGCCAGACTGGCCGCGTCGCGCCGGTCGGTCTTGACCCGGTCGCCCGCCCGCTTAGGGATCAGCGAGGGCGCCACGACGACGCATTCATGCCCGGCCGCCGACAATTGACGCTGGATGCCGTAGCCGCACGGCCCCGCTTCGTAACAGAACCGCAGCCTCACCCCTTCCCGGCCGAGCTTGCGCATCACACGATCCAAGGCCGTCGGTGTGTTAGCAATCCGGCCGTACTCCCGGATCTCGCCGCGGATGCCACCCTCGGCTACCGCGACAACAATGGTTTCCTTGTGAACGTCAAGCCCGACATACGTGATACGATTTCCCATGACCCGTCTCCTATGCATGAGGCTCGGCACCGGCTGATCCGATGCAATCCTCGCTACCTGCATACTGTGAGACGGGTCGCCCCGCCCTCAGGCGGACATCTGGTCTAGTATGTCAGGGCTCCTTTCGATTTCCCAAATCGAAAATCGGAGGGCAGGCTGATGCGACAGCCGTTCTGCTAAAATCCCACGGCAAAAAGCATCTTTAAAAACACAGGTAATATTATCGGATCGTGCTGCTTCCGGTCTGTATGTGTTTGGGGGCGTTCGCCTCAGCATTCGCGCGGAAGACTTGATCGGTCAACTGTTGCTGCTGCTGCGGCATCGAGTTGTAGAGGTTTTCGAAAGCCGGGAAGAGTTTCTGCAAGCCCTGAGCGTGGATTTGAGCGATCTGCTCATAGGATCTCATGTTCTGCAAAGCGTTCATGGTCGGGTATTGTTGCATTCGTTGCGTAAATTGCTGATCCATGCCGCGGGCGTTCTCCCGCATAACGTTGGCAAACTGCTCCCACTGCGGCTGCTCAGCCGGAGTAATCTGCAGCTGCGCGCGCAATTCCTTTATGTGCTCCTCGACACGCTGTTCCGCATTGCCCGGAACTTTATGAGAGGACATGGGAGAGGCAGACTCTGTCGGTGTTGCCGGCGTAGTGTTCCGCAGCGACTGATTGGTTTGAGCCGAGACGGCGCCGGAAAATGCCAACATTACGCCAAAGGCAACCGAACTTACTGTACGGAACATATTAGCGACCCTTTGCCAGAAGCTCTTACCGATGTTGCAAAAGCGAAATGCGAGTTGCAGGTCAACGGTTTCCCAGCTTTTAGTATCCGTAACCATAGCCGTAGTAAGCCGGGGGGGGCGGCGCGTAGTAGTAGCTATACGGATAGCCGTAATAGACCGGCGGTGGCGCGTAGTAATAATTATAAGGGTTGGAGGCCACCGCGGCGCCAAGGCCAAGACCGATGATTCCACCGGCGATTGCGGCCCCGACGGCGGCTCCATCACCGCCGCGATGCCAGCCGCCATGATGCCAATCGTCGGCATGGGCCGTAGGGGCCAGAGCGAGAGCAGCGCTGAACGCGACCGTGGTTAACTCCTGCACGCGCATGGTTGAGCCCAACTGCTTGTGACTGCTCTGTACGAAACCACTGCGACCGCGAAGAAGTTCCCTAAATAGAGCAGGTCGGCTTTTTGTTACATTGCCAAGGGGCGGAGGTCCGCTCACTCGGACAGCTTAGGTGGGTGGAATTAGCGCTGCGGCGACGCGACGGTCCTCTGCTAGTAGCGTGTTGAAGGTGCGACAAGCGGCACCCGTGTCCATCGGCTCGAGGGCGACTCCGATTTGCCGAAGCGTTAACCGCAATTCAGGCATGAGTGGCGCCATTCGACGACCGAGTCCGAGCAGCAAAACTTCGATGCCGCCATGTTCGACTATTGGCATCAAGCTCTGGGCAGTAACCGCAGCAGCATCTGCGGCTACCCATGGCTGAGTGAAATCCGGTAAAACAAGTACCGAGCCGCGCCAAATCACCCCAGAAATGCGAAACCCACTTGACCCATATCGCTCGATCACCTGACGGCCGGCGGGGACGCGCGGAATCAGATCCATCGCCGCACCGAATGTCGTTAGCGCGCCCGAGTTAGCGAGGATGTAGCCCCTTCGGTCGAGCGAGCGATAGCTGCCCGGTTCGGGCGCACGTAGTACAGTACGGGAGCCGCAATGAATAGAGATGAGTAAGTGCCGATCACAACCCCCCACAGCATAGCTATGCTAAATCCGCGTAATACTTCCCCACCCAGGAAAAGAAGCGACAGCACTGCCAACGCGACAGTACTCACGGTCAGTATTGTGCGTGACAATGTCTCGTTCAAAGCTAGATTGATCAATTCTATAAAGGGCATGCGCGGATATTTTCGCATCGATTCACGTATGCGATCGTAAATCACGACAGTGTCATTCACCGAATAGCCAGCAACGGTGAGGATCGCCGCAAGGGTGGTCAAATCGAATTCGAGGCGAAACAGTGCGAAAATCCCGATTGTCGTCACCACGTCATGCAGGGTCGAGATCATTCCTCCGACCCCAAATTGCCACTCAAAGCGAAAGCCGATGTAGACCGCGATGGCGAGTAACGCCAACACAGTCGCGGTCACACCCGCGCGTATCAATTCGGCGCCCACGCTGGGCCCGACGACTTCAATGCGGCGATAATCTATGCCTGAGCCAAGCGCCCTGCGAGCCGCTTCCACCGCTTTTTCCTGCGCCGCGTCCCCGCCCGGCTGACGCGGTAGCCGAATCAGCACGTCGGTTGGGGGGCCAAACCCCTGCAGCGAAGCATCGCCGAGATGCAGCGCGTCGAGCTTCTGCCGCATTTCTCCAAGATTGGCGGGCCCCGATGTTACCCGCACTTCCATCAAGGTTCCGCCGACGAAGTCGATCCCGTAATTCAGGCCGACGCTCGCGAACAATCCGATAGACGACAGAGTCAGCAATGCCGAAAAGGCAAAGCCAAGCTTGTGCCATCTCATGAAATCGATTTTCGGCGTGCGCCGAATGACGATCAGCGGTCTCAACATGTGGCAGTCACAGCACCATCGTGTATGGTCAGATCGGTACGGTTCGCGGCTTCCAACGCCGCACCCAGGTCACGATCAGCAGCCGAGTGACCAAAATCGCCGAAAATAGCGAGGTCAATACTCCGATACTAAGCGTCACTGCGAAACCTTTGACTGGCCCGGAACCGAGCCAGAACATTAAAGCTCCCGCCACAAGGGTGGTGATGTGGCTGTCGAGGATCGTCCCAAAAGCGCGCTTGAACCCGGCATCGAGCGCCGACAGGACCGTGCGGCCGGCGCGAAGTTCTTCACGCAGGCGCTCATAGATCAACACATTTGCGTCGACCGCCATTCCCATCGTGAGGGCGATCCCGGCGATCCCTGGCAAGGTGAGCGTGGCGCCGAGCAAGGACAAGCTACCCAGCATCAGGCAAAGGTTAAAAAACAGAGCGACATCCGCGAAAATGCCGAACAGGCCATAGAACAGAATCATGAACACGACCACGAGCGCCACCCCGACCACGCAGGCCGTGGTCCCAGCGCGGATCGAATCGGCGCCAAGGCCGGGGCCGACAGTGCGCTCTTCAAGGATTGTGATCGGCGCCGGCAATGCCCCAGCACGCAGCAGCAAGGCAAGGTCACTTGCTGACTGCACCGTAAAGCTTCCCGAGATAATGCCCGACCCGCCGAGGATCGGCTCGCGGATGATGGGTGCGCTAATAACCTTATTATCGAGAACGATAGCAAATGGTTTGCCGACATTCTCGCGGGTGGCGTCCCCAAAGCGCCTTGCGCCCTCAGCATCGAAGCGGAAGCTAACGACCGGCTCATTGTTTTGAAACGTTGGCTGCGCATCGACCAACGTATCGCCACCGACCATCACCCGCTTGCGGACGACATAAGCGCTGGGGCCTACATGCACACCGTTTGTCTCCTGAGCTGGAAGAATTTCATCACCGAGGGGCAAATGACCGCTCCGTGCATCTTCTAGCGACGCGCCGGTATCAACCAGCTGAAAAGTCAGCTTGGCGGTTCGGCCGAGCAGCGCTTTGACGTGCTCAGGATTATCGACCCCTGGAAGTTGAACGAGGATCCGGTCCTGGCCCTCCCGTTCGATCGTTGGCTCCTTCGTCCCCGTCTCATCGATACGCCGACGGATGATCTCTATTGACTGTTCCACGGCCTGGCTGCGGCGTGTTTCGGTCGCCAGCGCGCTGAACCGCACGGTGCCTGATCCGTCGGGAGCGATGGCGACGGCAAGATCCGGATCTATCTTGCCCAGGGCCTGACGTGCATCGTCGATACGATCCGGCTGCCGGATCTTAAACTCGATAGCATCGCCATTTACCGCCAACCCGGTGTAGCCGATGTTGGCTCCCAATAGAGCGTTGCGGACATTATCGACGATGGAATTGAGTCGCTCGCGTTCGGCCGCGGCAACGTCGACCTCCAGCAACAGATACGAGCCACCGCGCAAATCCAGGCCGAGCGCAACCTGCCGATGCGGCACAAAATTAGGCAGTTTGTCGAGCGCCGACGGGCTCACCAAATTAGGTAGGGAGAGGAGCACTCCGAGAGCGCAGACTGCGCAGATCAGAAGGATTTTCCAGTTTGCAAAATAGAGCATTGGAATTTCTGGGGTCCAGAACCTATGGCTTCCGGCACGATACTCGCGAGATCAGGCTCAATAGCGCCAGCGTCTCGGGACCCGAACCCAAGGATAGCCGTTCCATCGCCAATGGCGCGGTGCCCATTGCCACTGATTGGGGCCGGCGTGATAGGGGGCCCGCGCCTCGTCGGGCGGCGGTGGGGGCGGCGGGCGATGACGCGGCGCCCTGCCGGGACGCAGCGGTGGTGGGTTTCCCGACAACAGGGGCCCGGGCGGATAGGCCGGTTGCGCCACGACGGCGCGCCACGGAATCGCAAACACCGCCGAGGCTGGACCTAGGATCACTCGATGATGCACTGAAATACTCAGTTTCCTCCGAGCGATTGATCACCTGCCAGGCCACGACCCCCAGGCTCGCCGGGTGCACCCGCCTCATTCCGGCGATTCCAGGCCCGATGCCGGACTCCCGCGTGAAGCTCACTCCTTTGTTTCCACCTTAGCCCGGCTCTGGTCCTTCTGTCGGACGGCTTCGCGCGTTGCTGCCAGGTCTGGCTTGGCAACGATATTGGTTATCGTGCTGCGAACGACGCGCACCCGCACGCCCTCGGCGATCTCGATGCTAACCTCGTCCGCACCGTCGGTGCGTACCACCGTCCCAATTATGCCCCCGCCAGTCACCACTTTGTCGCCTCGTCTTAGCGCCTCGAGCGTAGCCCGGTGCTCTTTTGCCTTCTTCTGCTGCGGTCTGATCAAAAGAAAGTAGAACACGACAAAGATCAGCACCAGCGGCAGGAATTGCAGCAACGCGCTCTGATTGTCGAACAAGCCCGACACACCGGTTCCCTGAGCGTAGGCGGTGGAGATCAGCATCGGGATGGAGCCTCGATATCCTGCGCCGCGGGCTTCGGGGGTGGCGCGCCAGCCGGCCGATGCGGATCGATTGTGCCGCTCGGTGGGGAATACGTATGCGATGCCCGGTTAAAGAGCAATGGGCGGCTCTGGAGGGCGTTTCGGAACGTGGCGGGACTTCCCGAATTTACCGCGTGTGATAAGTTCCGCGCCGTTTATCCTACGGACGATGTCGAACGCGTAATGACCGACGCTGGTCTTCAGCCGCTGTTGCAGCGGATTGCCGATGCCCTAGAACGTCTCGCTCCCGCGCCGCCACCGCCAGTCGAGCTCGGCGTTGCTGACGCCTTTGTTTGGCATGCTGACCGCCACTGGCTCGAGCCGGTAGACGAAGTGAGCCGCGTCGAAATCCAGCTATTGCGCGGGATCGACCGAGTCCGTGACATCCTGCTCGACAATACCCGTCGCTTCGCCGCGGGGCTTCCCGCCAACAATGTGCTGCTATGGGGTGCGCGTGGCGCCGGGAAAAGCTCGCTGGTGAAGGCTGCTCATGCCGCGGTTAACGCAGAGCGGCCGCACGCGGTTGCGCTCATAGAGATCCATCGCGAAGACATCCCAAGCCTGCCCGACCTGCTGTCGGTGGCGCGACAATCGGCCCGGCGGTGCTTGTTGTTCTGCGACGACCTATCATTCGATCAGCACGACACCAGTTTCAAATCGCTGAAAGCGGTGCTCGAAGGAGGCATCGAAGGCCGTCCGACAAATGTCGTACTGTACGCCACTTCGAACCGCCGCCACCTGATGCCTCGCGAAATGATCGACAACGAACGCTCAACGGCGATCAACCCTTCTGAGGCGGTTGAAGAGCAAGTATCGCTTTCGGATCGGTTCGGGCTTTGGCTCGGCTTTCACAATGTCGACCAAGATACCTATCAGGCGATCGTGCGCGGTTATGCGGAACATTACGGCCTCGATCTGGCGCCCGATCGACTGAAAGCTGAGGCAAACGAGTGGTCGATCACCCGCGGTTCCCGCTCAGGGCGAGTTGCCTGGCAATTCATCCAGGATCTTGCCGGTCGTCTTGGGAAGCCGCTCACCTGAACAAGGGGTGATCAGTTAGCTCGGCCGCCCTTCCCTGCTGACGGCCGTGGACAAGGGTGGCAGATACTCGCGCGGATCGACCGGCTTCTTGCCCCGGCGCAGTTCGAAATGGAGCTGCGGTTCGCTGACATTGCCTGTGGCGCCGACACGGGCGATGACTTGACCGCGAACGACCTTTTGTCCGGTCCTTACCAGGACCAGATCACAGTGCGCATAGGCTGAAATCCAGCCGTTCGGGTGCTTGACCAGAATCAAGTTGCCGTACCCGCGTAGTTCGTTGCCGGAATAGGCAACAACCCCGCCATCAGTTGCCTCGATGGCAGCACCCCGCGAGGCGGCAATATTGATGCCGTCGTTGTGCGTACCATCTTGCCCGGTTCCAAAGCCTTCGAGCACGCGGCCGCGGACTGGCCAAAGAAAAGTCCCGTCGCCATGAGCGGCCGGGGCCTGTATTTCCGCGGCTCCAGTTGTGCCGATCGTCTCAGGTGAGTGCGGTGGACTGTGTTCGCTCGTGCTCGAAACCGCGGTCGGGGGCGTCAATCGCGTGGGGGGGGTTGATGGCGAGGTGGCCGGACTTGGCAGCGACGCGGCACTGGGAACTTCAGCCGAACCTGGTTGAGCCAATGCAATTGCCGGCGTTGTCGAAGGCTTTTTTGTCGAGATTTGAAGAGATGGATTATCCAACGGAACCGGTTGCACCGGCACGGATGCTGACGGCGCAACCGGTGTCGCTACCGGAGGCGATAAATCAGTCGGGGTTGACCCGTATGGCGGGGGCCGCGTCGGCATCGGCCCGCCCATAGCCACCATTGGTCGAGACGAATCGGGCTTGGCCCCGGTCGGGATGATCAGAGCCTGTCCGACCAGAATGCGATAGGGTGGCAACAGATGATTCGCATCTGCCAGAACAGACATCGGAATATGGTACGTATGGGCGATACCCGACAGTGTTTGGCCGCGCTGCACGGTAATTTGGGCCGGCGCGGGCGGTCCCTGGTCGCCCGTAACGACGGGCGCCGGCCCCCGGCTGGCGCACCCCGCGAACATTAGCACCAGTGCTAGGAACGAGCCCGCCGCTCCGAGTGTAGGTCGCCTCAGCAAATCGCTTGTTGTCATTGTCCCCCCTGCGCGCCCCCCGACGCGCAAGTCTCCACAGCCCTTGGTACTCTAGCTCGAACGCATGTCAAGCCTAGACGGCCGCTTGCCGCGGCAGACCGGGCACAAGCGGTACAAACCTCACCAAGCCGAGATCCTCCGTGGCAAAGCCGCCGTCGGTCCGACGGATGCGCAATAACTGTTGGTCGCGGCGATCGCTGCCGACTGGCGCTACCAATACCCCGTCCCGCGCTAAGCCATCTATGAGAAGTGCGGGGATATCGGTCGCCGCCGCGGTAACAATTACCCGATCGTAAGGGATCTGCTCCGGCCAGCCCTTGGTGCCGTCGCCAAATCGGAACACGATGTTGGTCAGTCGGAGCAATTCGAGCCGGGCTTGCGCATCCCGCAGCAATTCGCGATGGCGCTCAATCGTAAAAACCCTGCGGGCAAGACGAGCTAAGACCGCCGTCTGGTAGCCTGAGCCGGTGCCGATTTCGAGAACGTTATGGCGTTCGCCGAGTTCAAGCTTTTCAGTCATCAGCGCGACAACGTAGGGCTAACTCACGGTCTGCCCATGCTCGATAGGTAGGGCGACATTTTCGTAAGCCTGATCGGCGAAGGCGGGTGGTATAAACCTTTCGCGCGGTGTCTTTTCGATCGCCCCCAACACGCGAGCATCCGAGATGGCGCAACGACGCAGCTCCATTAAAAGCCGCAACTTACGCTGTATTAGCCCCGGATCTGAAGTGGTCTCACTCATGACGCTCGATGATGCGCTGGCCTCCAAGATAAGGCTGTAAGGCGGGCGGGATCGATACGGTGCCGTCTTCGTGCTGGTAGTTCTCGAGGATCGCGATCAAGGTGCGGCCAACAGCTAAGCCCGAACCATTTAATGTATGCACCGGCCTCGTTCCTCTACCCTTAGCCGGGCGGTATCGCGCCTTCATGCGCTGTCCCTGAAAAGCCCCGCAATTCGAGCAGCTCGAAATCTCGCGGTAAGTGGACTGTGCCGGGAGCCACACCTCGATGTCGTATGTCTTCTGCGCCGCAAAGCCCATGTCCCCGGCGGAGAGCACCATCACTCGATAGGCTAGCCCAAGCCGCTTCAAGACCTCCTCAGCGCAACTGGTCATGCGCTCGTGCTCTGATGCCGACTGCGCTGGTGTCGTCACTGAGACCAGCTCAACCTTCATAAACTGGTGCTGGCGGATCATGCCGCGGGTATCTTTCCCGGCCGCGCCGGCCTCTGAGCGAAAACAGGGTGTCCACGCGGTGAAGCGCAAAGGCAGCTCGTCTTCATCGAGGATCTCGTCCGCCACAAGGTTCGTAAGCGGCACTTCGGCGGTAGGTATAAGCCATAGCCCCTCGGTGGTGCGGAACAAATCTTCGGCGAATTTCGGCAATTGCCCTGTGCCGAAGACCGCGTCATCGCGCACCAATAGTGGCGGCGATACCTCCTGATAGCCAAATTCACGAGTGTGAAGATCGAGCATGAACTGCGCGAGCGCGCGTTCTAACCGCGCCAGATCCTGCCGCAATACGACAAACCGCGAGCCTGAGAGCTTGCCGGCTCGCCGAAAATCCATTAGGCCTAGGCGCTCTCCGATTTTTTCGTGCAACTCGGGTTCGAAATTGAAGCGTGGCGGCTCGCCTTGGCTACGCAGCAACAGGTTCGCCGTCTCATCGGCGCCGCCGGGCACATCTTCGGCGGGCAGGTTGGGGAGTGTCGTTAGGATCTCGTCGATTTGCGCGCGCAGCCCCGCAGCTTCAGCTGTTGCGTCCCTCTCGGCATCTCGGTCGGCCTCGACCTGGCGCAGAAGTGGCTCGATGTTCTCGCCGCTACGCTTGGCAGCGCCGATCTCGCGCGAAATCCGGTTGCGCCGCGACTGAGCCTCTTGAGCGCGGGTCTCGGCGGCGCGCCAAGCCTGGTCGAGTGCCAGTATTTCGTTGCCTGATGGCGGCAAACCGCGGCGCACAAGACCGCGATCGAATTCTGCCGGATGCTCGCAAATCCATCTGATGTCATGCATCTTTGGACTAAAACACAAATGGAACAATGGTCATATAGATGCCTCAACCTAGCAGGTTCACGCGCTCCCTACGCGGCGGTCGCGGACGAATTAAAGCTCCACCAGCACTCCGAGCCACATCCCGCCGTTTACGACGGGGCGGATTCGGCATACCACATCGTCGAATGCCGAATCGCGTTGCAATACTGGGAGGGTTGCGATGATGGGATTGATGTCGGAGCGGCCGCTCTTGATCTCGTCGATCCTGACCCACGCCGCCGCGAATCACGGCGATGTTGAGATCGTCTCGCGGACAGTCGAAGGTCCGATCCACCGCTACTCCTATCGGGAAGCCGAACGCCGTGCGAAACAGCTCGCGAATGCTTTGCGCCGGCTCGGCATTGGGCCCGGCGACCGGGTCGGGACCTTGGCTTGGAACACGTTTCGCCATTTCGAATTGTACTACGCGATTTCCGGCCTCGGAGCCGTCTGTCATACGATCAATCCGCGCCTGTTCGACGACCAGATTGTTTATATCGTCAACCACGCTGCCGACCGGCTTTTGTTTGTAGATGCTACTTTTTGGCCATCGATCGAACGTTTGGCGCCGCGCTTCCCGGCCGATTGCCAGATCGTGCTGCTTTGCAATGACGGCGCGTCGCCTGAAACCAGCATGCCGACGCTGCCCTGTTACGAGACCCTGCTTGCCGGCGAAGACGATGCTTTTGAATGGCCCGAATTCGACGAGCGCACCGCCGCTTCGCTATGCTACACCTCGGGCACAACCGGGCATCCCAAGGGCGCGCTATACTCCCATCGCTCGACAATATTGCACGCCTTCGGCATTTCGCTGCCCGACGCGATCTCGATTTCGGCACGCGATGTCGTCTGCCCGGTCGTCCCGTTGTTCCATGCCTGTGGCTGGGGCATTCCTTATGCCGCGCCGATGAACGGCGCAAAGCTGGTCTTTCCTGGGCCGCGGCTCGATGGCGCCAGCCTATACGAGTTGTTCGAGACCGAAGGCGTAACCTATGCCCTCGGAGTGCCGACCGTGTGGCTCGGCTTTGAATCCCACCTTTCAACATCGGGCACGCGCTGTTCGACCCTGCATCGGGTTTTGTCCGGCGGCTCGGCGGTGCCCCCGTCAATGGTCGAGGCGTATGCTCGGCACGGCATCGATATGCGCCAGGGCTGGGGCATGACAGAGATGAGCCCGCTCGGCACGACTGCGGCGCTGAAGGCCAAACACCGCGATCTCGATCCGCGGCGGCTGCTTGCAGTTAAGGTCAAACAGGGAAGGCCGGTTTTTGGCGTGGAAATGAAGATTGTCGACGACGACGGGCGGACCCAGCCGCACGACGGCAAGTCGATGGGCGAACTTCTGGTGCGCGGTCCGTGGATTGTCAGCGGCTATTTCGCGGACGAGGCAGCGAGCGCAGCCGCGGTCGAGCCTAACGGCTGGTTCCACACCGGCGACATGGCGACAATCGACACAGACGGCTACATGCAAATCACCGACCGGCGGAAGGATGTGATCAAATCGGGCGGCGAATGGATCAGCTCGATCGCTCTCGAAAATGTCGCGATTGCGCATGAGGATGTCGCCGAGGCAGCGGTCATCGCCATCCCCAATTCGCGTTGGGGCGAGCGCCCTTTGCTTATAGTGGCGCCGCGCCCTGGCCGTCGCCCCGACCGTGAGGCGCTGATCGAGTTCCTCGCTCGCCAATTCCCGAAATGGATGCTGCCCGACGAGGTCGCCTGCATCGAAGAATTGCCGCACACCGCAACCGGCAAGATCATGAAGACGCGGCTGCGCGAGATGTTTGGGGACGGCGCCGCTCGCGCGCGTTGATATCCGCAATCTGCTTTCCCATCCTTCGGGGATGACTGTTACCGTCCGCTTCGCCCCCTCGCCGACCGGCTTTCTGCATATTGGCGGTGCACGCACCGCGCTGTTCAACTGGCTATTCGCCCGACATCACCGGGGCATGTTTCGACTGCGCATCGAAGATACCGACCGTAAGCGCTCGACCCCCGAGGCAGTGTCGGCGATCATTGATGGCCTCGAATGGCTCGGTCTCGAATGGGACGGTGAGATCGTTCATCAATTCGACCGCGCCGAGCGCCACGCTCAGGCCGCGCGTCAATTGCTAAAGGCGGGCCGCGCCTATCATTGCTATTGCACGCCCGCCGAACTGGAGGCGATGCGCGAAAAGGCGCGCGCCGAAAAGCGCTCTGTCCGCTACGACGGCACTTGGCGCGACCGCGACCCCGGCACTGCACCTCCGGGCGCCGCTCCGGCGATCCGCCTCAGGGCACCGCAGCAGGGAACGACAACGATCCGCGATCGCGTGCAGGGAGACGTCACGATCGCCAATGCCGAACTCGACGATCTGATCATCCTGCGGGCCGATGGCACGCCGACCTACAATCTGTCGGTAGTGGTCGACGATCACGACATGGCGATCACTCATGTAATCCGTGGCGACGATCACCTGAACAACGCCTTCCGGCAGGCGCAGATCTACCGCGCGCTCGATTGGCCCGTCCCGGAATTCGCCCATGTGCCCCTGATCCACGGCCCCGATGGTGCCAAATTGTCAAAGCGGCACGGCGCGCTGGGCGTCGATGCCTATCGAGAGATGGGCTATCTTCCTGAGGCGTTGCGCAATTATCTGCTGCGGCTCGGCTGGAGCCATGGCGACGATGAGATCATCTCGACCGAAGAAGCGGTCCGATGGTTCGACCTCGATGCGATCGGCCGCGCCCCCGCCCGCTTCGATTTTGCTAAGCTTGGCAATCTGAACGGCCATTACATTCGTAATGCCGATGACGACCAACTCACCGCACTTGCGTCGCAGGAGCTCGAAAAAACGCTTGGCCGCCCGCTCGACGACACCGACCGCGATCGGCTGCGTCGAGCGATGCCTGAGCTAAAGTTACGGCCGAAAACGCTGGTCGAGCTCGCTGCTAACGCACGCTTTCTGGTGGTTCGGCGACCGATCGAGCCCGATGCGAAGGCGGCGCGACTGCTGAGCCCGGAGGCGCGCCGGCTTCTCGGGGAAATCGGGCCGATGCTGGCGCACGGCGAGTGGCATGCCGCGGCCCTCGAAGAAAGAGTGCGCGCGTTTGCCGACGAAGACGACGTACCGCTCGGCGCGATAGCGCAGCCGCTGCGTGCGGCCTTGACCGGTTCCGCTGCCTCGCCCAGCATCTTTTTTGTGATGGAGGTACTAGGCCGCGATGAGAGTTTGGGCCGGATTGCCGACGCGACTTCCGTCACTCACTGAACTCGGCGGTCGTTTCGCACTTGCGAACGGTTTGCCAACCTGCCCGGCGGGGTCTATTTTCACTGGGAAATACGGGACTGGCCCGAGCGCGTTACAAGAAGAGGTATGGCGATGGACGGGAATAATTTAGCGGCCGGTACGATGACTCTCACGGACAACGAAACCGGCAAATCGGTCGAGCTACCCGTCCTGCAGGGGACGATCGGGCCGCGCGTCATTGATATCCGCAAGCTTTACGCCGAGTCCGGGTGCTTCACCTACGACCCAGGTTTCATGGCGACGGCGGCGTGCCGGTCGAGCATTACCTACATCGATGGTGACGAAGGCATCTTGATGTACCGCGGCTACCCGATCCAGGAACTCGCGGACAAAAGCGATTTTCTCGAAGTCGCCTATCTGCTGCTAAACGGCGAACTACCTACCGCAAAGGAGAAAGCACAGTTCGTTCACGACATCACTCATCACACGATGGTGCACGAGCAGCTCCGCGTCTTTTTCCAGGGCTTTCGTCGAGATGCGCATCCCATGGCGGTCATGTGCGGGGTAGTCGGGGCGTTGTCGGCCTTTTACCATGATTCGACGGACATCCACGACCCCTATCAGAGGATGGTCGCCTCGTATCGCCTAATTGCCAAAATGCCGACCATAGCGGCGATGGCATTCAAATATTCGCTTGGTCAGCCTTTTGTGTACCCACAGAATTCTCTGGGCTACGCTGAGAATTTTCTCCATATGGCGTTTGCGGTCCCTTGCGAGGAATACAAGGTGAATCCGGTCGTCGCGCGGGCTATGGATCGCATCTTCATTCTGCATGCGGATCATGAGCAGAACGCGTCGACGGCGACGGTGCGCAACGCCGGGTCGAGCGGCGCCAATCCGTTCGCCTGTATCGCCGCCGGGATCGCCTCGCTGTGGGGACCGGCGCATGGGGGTGCCAACGAGGCGGTGCTGAAGATGCTGGGCCGTATTGGCGACAAGAAGAACATCCCCGAGTTTATCAGCCACGTTAAGAACAAGAACGAGCACGAGATCCAGTTCGGCTTCGGCCATCGCGTCTATAAGAATTACGATCCCCGCGCCCGCGTTTTGCGAGACAGCTGTCACGAAGTTCTGGACGAACTCGGATTCAAAAACGATCCGTTGCTCGATCTGGCGATGGAGCTCGAAAAAATTTCACTGAACGACGACTATTTCATCACTCGGAAACTATACCCGAACGTTGATTTCTATTCGGGGATCATTCTGCGGGCGATGGGCTTCCCGACTTCCATGTTTACGGCCCTGTTCGCAATCGCGCGCACCGTCGGCTGGGTCGCACAATGGCAGGAGATGCTTGAAGATACCGATGCCAAGCTGATGCGGCCGCGCCAACTGTTCATGGGTTTGGACGAACGCCATTATGTGCCGATTGACAAGCGCGGGTGACTCTCACCTCTGAAATGTTGCGTTTTGTCATGGCCGGAAATCGGGAAGTTCCCACCGCTCGCCTCGGGGCCGCCCATCCGAGCGGATGACGACTAGTTCGATGGCCTCTTTGGCAAAAAGCACAAGCGTGGCTAAAGCAGAGGGAGGGAAAGAATGGCAGAGATCCTGGGTTTGGGGTGTACGCATCGACCATTGATGCTGCGCCGGGACGAGGACTGGACCTCTATGATGCGGACGGCGCTCTCCGATCCGGATATGCCCTCCGCCTGCAAGGACCCTTCAAGCTGGCCAGCGGAGCTCCGCAATGAGCTCGGCAATGACTGGGGCGCTGCCTCGGCAGGGCGTGCGCGTGAGGTCTTCCGGCGCCATTTCGCGGAGGCACGCCAGGCGCTCGACGAGTTCAAGCCAGATGTCGTGATCATGTTCGGTGACGACCAGTACGAGAATTTCAAGGAGGACATCGTCCCGCCATTTGCGGTGCTAGCCTATGAGGATCGCGACATCCAACCATGGAAACACCGCCGCACGCCCGACAACCCGTGGGGTGAGCCGGTGGACACAACATTCCGGCTGCGCGGCCATCGTGAGGCCGCGAAGTACCTTGCGACCGGGTTGATCGAGAGCGGCGTCGACATTGCCTATGCTTACAAGCCTCTGCACCACCCGTTCGGCCACGCTTTCGAAAACACGGTTTTGCTGCTCGACGATGATCGGCGCGGCTTCGACTACCCGGTGATACCGTTTTCGGTGAATTGCTATGGTCGGCGGGTCAACGCGGCGCGCGGCCTCCGGCTGCCGTTGGCGCTGCGTGACGATATCCGAAGCCTCGACCCGCCGTCGCCAAATCCGGCGCGGTGCATGGCGGTGGGTGCGGCCACCGCGCGGGTCATGGTCCAGAGCCCTTGGCGCACCGCGATTGTCGCCTCGTCGAGTTGGTCGCACTCTTTCCTGACCGAAAAGAACTACCAACTGTGGCCCGATGTACCCGCCGACCGCCAGCTATACGAGGCACTGGAAGCGGCCGACTACTCGACGTGGCATCGCTATACGACTGACCAGATCGAGGATAGCGGCCAGCACGAGGTCTTGAACTGGTTCTGCCTGTTGGGTGCGATGGAAGAACTCGGCCGCAAACCCGACCGGTCGACTTTTGTCGAGACTTGGGCCTTTGTCTCCCCAGTGGTCTTTGCATATTATCCGCCATAGCAGAAAACGCCGCGGGACGAGGGCTCCAACGAGTCCCAACCCCTAATTGCGACTCATATTTCTTGAAGGTCAGCGTCAGTTGCGCCAATCCTCATGGAGGATGGCAAAGAGCAAGTGATCCTGCCATTCACCGGCAATGCATAGGTATTGTCGGGCGTAGCCTTCCTGCCGGAAACCTGTCCGGGCCAGCAGGGCGCGGCTTGGTGCGTTAGTTGGCAGGCACGCGGCTTCGACACGATGCAGGCGCAGCCGGTGGAACGAAAAATCGAGAACGAGTGGCAGTGCCGCAGTCATCAACCCCTGGCGCGCAAACGGCTCGCCGATCCAATAACCGAGGCTCGCGGTCTCGGAAACACCTCGTCGGACGTTGGTGAGGCCGACGCCGCCGACAAGTTCGTCGTCATGCGAGAAAATAAAGAAGTTGTAGGCCTGGTCGCCGCGCCAATCCTCGGCGTATCGAGCGACTCGCGAGCGAAAGCTCAGACGGGAAAGAGCGTCGGCCGGCCAGCTTGGCTCCCAGGGCTCGAGAAAATTGCGGGAACGCCCTCGTAAACTCGCCCAGACCTCCCAATCGCCGCGTTCTGGGATACGCAAATAGACGCGCTCTCCGGAAAGGCGGAACGGGTCGGTGCGCGCCGGGAACAAGCGAGGGAATGACTTCCGCTGCGGTGCCATCGCAGCGCAGCCGTTACGCGGCGAGCCGCGCCCGAACGCGGTCGAAGTCCTCAAGGCGGCTTAGCGGACCCAGAGCGGTCAAAGTCGGCGGAGCAGTGCGCCAGCATTCGACAACGCGGCGAATGGCGGCGTCATCCACTGCCTCGATGCGCCGCACAATCTCGGCCGGGTCGAACGGCGTGCCGTGGATCAATAGATGCTGCGCCAGTTGCTCGCATCGCGCCGAAGTGCTTTCGAGCGACATCAATAGCCCTGCTTTCAGCTGGGTCTTGGCGCGGGCTAATTCGACCGGGGTCAGACCGTCCTCGAGTTTTCGCGCCTCTTCGCACAGGGCTGGCAGCAGTTCGGCGGCCTCTTCCTCGCCGGTCCCCGCGTAAATGCCGAATAACCCTCCGTCGCGATAGCTATGGCCAAAGCAGTGGATCGTATAGACAAGCCCGCGCTTCTCGCGGATTTCCTGAAACAGCCGTGATGACATACCGCCGCCAAACGCGGTACTCAGCACCGATCCGGCATAGAAGTCCGGGTCGTCGAGCGTTAGGCCAGGGAAACCCAGCACCAAATGGAGCTGTTCGAGGTCGCGTTCTTCGCGCCGCTCACCGCCCTCGTAGCGGGCGGGTTCGGTGGTCGCCGGGCGCTCGGACGGCATGTCAGCGAGGAGCCTTTCCCCGAGTTTTACAATCCGGTCATGATCGAGATTCCCGGCCGCCGCCAGGACCATGCCTCGCGCGCCGTAATGATCGCGCAAATAGGCGGTGACTTCGTCGCGTTCGAGCCGGCGGATGATTTCGGGCCGCCCCAGCACCGGCCGGCCCATCGCTTGGTCGGGAAAGGCGCATTCCTGAAAATGGTCGAAGATGATGTCATCGGGCGTGTCATTGGCCTGTCCAATTTCCTGCAGGATGACCGTGCGCTCGCGTTCCAGCTCTTCGGGTTCAAAGGTTGAATGCTGTAGTATGTCAGCGAGTATATCGAGCGCCAGCGGCACATCCTCCTTCAATACTTTAGCATAGTATGCTGTACTCTCGCGCGAGGTATAGGCGTTGAGGTGCCCGCCGACGGCCTCAATCTCTTCGGCGATCGCAAGCGCGCTCCGCCGCTTTGTGCCCTTGAACGCCATATGTTCGAGGAAATGAGCGACGCCGTTGATCTCGGCCGGCTCGTGGCGGGTGCCAATGTCTACCCAGACCCCAAGCGAGACGGTATCTACCGTTTCAATGCGGTCGGTAGCTATCTGCAGGCCATTCTTTAAACGCGAAAGCTCGATCGTCATGCGGCCCTCTTGCTGCGCCGGGCGTGGGTGCGGAGATAGCGTGTCACGGCGTCCTGATCCTTAGGCAGAATGGTAATGCGCTCGCGCCGTTCAAATAAATCGGCGAGTGCCGCCGGCAATGCCGGTCGAATCCCAGTCGCGCGCTCGACTGCGTCTGGGAATTTAGCCGGGTGAGCGGATGCCAAAGCCACCATCGGTGCGGCGCTTCTCCTCACCTCTAACTCGGCGCGCGCCGCCCCGACGGCAACCGCGGTGTGGGGATCGATCAGAATTCCGGAGCGCTTATATATGTTAGCCATGATCTGCACCGTCGTCGCGTCATCAACCCCATGAGCCGAAAACAGCCCTTGTGCCGCACGCCATTCCCTTTCCGCGCGCGGAAGAATGCCGGTCCGGCGAAACTCGGCTATCGCCTCGCTGACCTCAACCCCGCTGCAGCCTTTCAGCTCGAACAACAATCGCTCGAAATTGCTTGAAACTTGTATATCCATGCTCGGGCTCAGGCTCGGCTCGACTGGGGCGATTGTCATGTCGCCCGTGCCAATATAACGAGCCAGGATATCGTTGCGATTTGTCCCGATAACCAGACGCTCGATCGGCAACCCCATACCGCGAGCGATGTGACCTGCATACACATTCCCAAAGTTTCCGGTCGGCACGCTGAACGCCACCTTACGGTCAGGTGCCCCGAGAGCAGTCGCGGCAACGAAATAATAGACCGTCTGCGCCGCGATCCGCGCCCAGTTGATCGAGTTGATCGCCGCAAGATTAAGGTCCTCGCGCAATTGTGCATCGGTAAACAACGCCTTTACCAGATCTTGGCAATCGTCAAAGGTTCCTTCAACTGCGATCGCGTGGGCATTCGTAGATGCGACCGTGGTCATTTGGCGTCTCTGTACTTCTGAGATGCGATCGTGCGGATAAAAAATGAAGATGTCGATCGCCTCACGATTACGACAAGCGTCCAGCGCTGCCGAACCCGTATCGCCCGACGTGGCGCCGATAATTGTGAGGTGTTCATTCTTGCGGGCGAGCGCCGCCTCGAACAACAAGCCGAGGAGTTGTAGCGCCAAATCCTTGAAGGCCAAGGTCGGTCCATGAAACAGTTCCAGCAGCCACAAGCCATGATCTAGCTGCACGAGTGGCGTTACCGCGGCATGGCGGAAGCCGCGATAGGCCTGCTCCGCGAACCGGTATAGCTCATCTTTCGCAAATGCATCTCCTGCGAATAGGCCCAAAATATGCGACGCAACCTTGGCGTAAGGCGACCGGCCCAACTCGTCGAGCTTATCGGGGGCAAGAGGCGGCAGATGATCCGGCACATAGAGTCCGCCATCGTCGGCAAGCCCTGTAAGGAGGACTTCCTCGAACGATACGGTCCGTGGTTGCGGGCGACGGTCGCGGGTGCTAATGTACCGCACACAAATATCCCAGTTAGGCTCGCCGAAGCCTATCGCCGCACTCGCCTCGCTGCAACCCGGCAAAAGACGCATTACTCTCATTGGTTGCGAAGCATGACGATGGCGAAAATGGGGGCCGACGTCATCCGCATCGAGCCGGTTGGCGGCGGCGTTGATCCCGGCCGCTGACAAAAGCGAGTGCGAGCCTCTGTCGGGCGAGTCTCGTAAGCAAGCGCTCCTAGCACCAGCGCTCGACAAGCGCGAAGGCCGAGAACAGCATACTGATCTTGTGCTGTCGGAAGTGCTCGGCCTGACTACGACCGATATCGGACGTTTGCACGACCAGGATCATCGCCGACCCAGATGGGCGCTAGCGCCGGCTCATCAAGTTTCGTTTTGGCTTTGCCGCAATTCGACGAGTAGCTGCCGCACTCGGCGCGCGGTCCGCAATTTGCGGGCGATATCGGGGGCGAGGCGCAAATCGCCCTGGGCATCGAGCCACCCAGCTTCGATATCGGGCGGTAATTCACGCATCGCCTCGGCAAAGGCGAGAAAAATCTCTTCGACTTGACGCGCTTCGAGACGCCGTTCTCTGGCCACGCCCGGCACCTCCTGTTGCTCCGATCGCCCTACACTAGAACGCCCAACTGCGATGGTCGAGCGCCCTGGTGCTTGTCCCACGGCAATGCATCTTTGCACCCGCAGTCCAAGTGGATAAGATAGCATCCTTCGTACTCACCAAAACCAGGAGGAACCAAATCATGGCAATCAGCATGTATCACGGCTCGGTGCCGGTCTTTCTACAATTGCTCGGTGGCCTCAAGGGAGTACTCGACAAAGCCCAGAAGCATGCGGCCGAAAAGAAGTGGGACGAGGCCGCGACTTTGAATTGGCGGCTTTATCCCGACATGTTCACCTTGGCGCGGCAAGTGCGCCAAGTCTGCGTCCACGCGCTCGGCGCCGGAACCGTTGCCGGGGTGACCCCGCCGCAACTTCCCGACATTGACAGTTCCTGGGCCGAGATGCAGGCGCAACTCGACAAAACGATCGATTTTTTGAAGGGTATGCGCCCCGACCAACTCGACGGCAAAGAAGATTCGACGGTGACGATCACCGCTGGCGGGCAGCAGCGCCAATTCAAGGCCCAGGTCTACCTCTACCACTTCGCGATGCCGAACTTCTATTTCCACACAACTACGGCCTACAACATCCTTCGCTCGCTCGGGATCGACATCGGCAAGCGCGATTTCATGGGTCAGATGCCGTCGTAAAAGGACGCGTTTGGTCGCAGCGTTCCGATCAGCCGAGGAATCTCTCCACAGCTGCCTAGCTGATGATGTGCTCGGAGTAACAGAGAGCGCGAGGTTACGGAATAAATCAGCCCAGCTTGGCGGCGGCGGGGTGTGAGTGCGCCACGCAGGCGACCTGGCGAGAACCCGCGCTCGCCGAATTCGAGCGCGTGGTGCCGAGGCGGTACTGCGTGCTCTTATTGGGCCCTCTCATCCGAACTCGGCAATGGCCGGCCGCCGGTCGGGTCGGGCAAGCAGAAGGCAGAAGCAGCATACCGTGGTGTTGTCGGGGGCTGCTCCTGCCGGGATCGACCTCGACAAATCGGCGTAGCGCTTGCGAATCCTCGATTGCCTCCCCACAAGGTGCTTTTGGGTGATCTGATCGTTGAGCGTCGAGGACCGGTCACCGTCGTCCGCTCAACGGTGTGAACGCACCACTCTACCGCGCTAGCCCACCAAGCGCCGCCAACCAGTTCAAAGCGCGGGTCGCTATCATTGAAGCGTGGGTCGACGGAGACGGAGCTCTACCGACCCGACCGCTCCTGAACCTCGAAAAACTTGGCGATGACCTTCTACCGCCGGTTGCCTTTGCCAAAAACGTCGGGTAACCTCGCCCAAAATATCTGTTAAGTGTGCAAACCGAAGGCGAACTGGAGGAGACGAGATGTTTAGCGGTCAATTTTTTCGACAGGGCACGGGGCACAGGGCGCGCGCGCTGTCGGTCCTGGCCGGGACTCTTTTTGGGATATTGGCGCTGGCCGCGTCCGGCGCCGCCTTTGCCCAATGCACCGGTCCGGGGGCGCCGGGCAAGGGTTCGCCGTGGACTTGCCTGACCGCAATCCAGGTTCCCGGACAACCGATTACCTCGTTCGACATCAGTTGGGTAAACCCAAACCGCGCCGAATACTATCTCGCTGATCGCTCCAATAAGGCGATCGATATCGTCGACACCAGCACCAACAAATTCAAGACGCAAATTACAGGGTTTGTCGGCGGGGTCGTCAATCCCAACACTAACACTTTCATCACCGCCCAGTCGGGGCCCGACGGCGTGGTGTCGTTCGGGAAGTGGCTATACGCCGGTGACGGCAACAGTACCCTGAAGGTCATCGACCTAGATAAAGGCTCGATTGTGCAGTCGGTCCCAACCGGGGGTCAGTTCCGGGTCGATGAGATGGCGCTGACCGGCATCATGTCGAATGGCCAGCAACTGTTGCTTGCCGCCAACAACGCCGACGATCCACCCTTTGCCACCCTGTTCCAGGTGAACGGCAACAACTTCAACAATTACATCAACATCCGCACCAGGATAACCGTCGATCCATCGCTGATCCCGCCCGGCATGGGGCTGTCGCTGGAGCAGCCGTCATGGGATCCCACCAGCAAGCGGTTTTATGTGTCCATCCCACAGATCAACTATCCAGCCGGCTGCACAATCGGCGCCGTCGATAATCCCGGCAAAGGTATTGTCGGCTGCCAGGGTGGGTTACTGGTGATCGACCCGAGTGGGGTTAGCGCGCCGAACTGCACAGCTGTTAGCGGCATCCCGTCAATCGGCAGCGTGTGCCAGTACACTTACGGCGCGTACGATCGTACGCATAATATCGGCGTGTTGGCGCTCCCAACCTGCGCGCCCAACGGCTCCACTGTCGGCCCGACCCCGGATGGGATCGGCCACAATCTGTTGTTGGGTTGCACCCCAGCCAACAACGCAGGCGTCAAGGGTACGCTGGCAATCAACACTAACACGACCAATTTTGCGACGATCGGCAACATCACCGGCTCGGACGAAGTCTGGTACAATTCCGGCGATGGCCATTACTATACCGGATCGAGCGCCAACCTGGCTCAGTTCGGCGGTCCGGTGCTTGGCATCATCGATGCGTTCTCCAACATCCTGGTTAGCACGATCCCGCAAGGGAGCGGGTCGCATTCGGTAGCTGCCGACTCGATCCGCAACACCATCTACGTTCCGCAAGTGGTTCCGCAGAACGCGAGCAACACGATGGAGCCGGGGGCCGGCGGTGGCGACACGACCGGCGTCAGCAAACAGACCTGTGGCTCAAACAACGGCTGCATAGTGGTCTACAAATTCCTTCCCCCACCGCCGCCGCCAATTACCGACTAACCGCTACGTCGACGGATGCGGGCCTCAGCCCCGCGGTTTGGGGCGCCAACGACACAATCGGTGGCGCCCCGTTGTTTTGCTGCCGATAGGGTCTGCACGTATCCCTTAGCGGAATGCCCGAGTGTAATCCGGGGCAATCCGGGGCGACTTTTCGGGTAAAAACGGACCGGCACTGCCGTCAGCCGCCTCCGAATGGCGGTTGGGCGCCGATGACGGCAGAGATCCAGCAACTAGTGCTCTGCTGATGCTCGCCGATCAAACTTTTGCGAATTGGTCCAAGCTTGCACGACATCGGCCCACATCGCGGCATGCCGCATCAAGCCCGCGGCATTGAAATGGCAGTGTTCCTTATCGCGAAATTCGTCCCCCAGCGTATCGGTGTCCGGGCCAAGAAACACGTTGTCCAACGGGTTGGCGGCTGAGCGTTCTCCTTCGCGGATGTTGTCTCCATTTGGCCGCGGATAAGGACCGCATTTGGTGGCAAGTGCGACAAAGAACGGCGCCGAGATCCCATAGGTGCGAAAAGTGGAAATGACCTCCAAAAGGTTTTTGCGATATTGCCTTCCATGGATGTCGCCTTCGCCGGAATTGCCCTCGCCTTGGTGCCATAATATCTGTGTCGGGGTTAAGCCGGCATCGAACAGCCGCCGGATCAGGACCAGGATGCGCCGGTTGAACCTGCCGGCCTCGGCCCATTGTTCGACGCTCGAGCCACCCATTGCGATCGGCGCGATGATAACTTTCCGGTAGAGCCCCCGTTCGATCAGCATGTCAGCCAGCGAACTGGCAAAGTTTCCCAAAGTGCCGGAGGCCCCGAGCAGCGGGTCCTGCGCCTTGTAGCAGTGTCCGTCATAGAGATCGAAGTTCAGAACTTCCTGTTTTGGCGTGTACCGCCTCAGAGCGTAGTTGGCCGCATTTGACTGACCCAGGGTGATCAGAACCGCGGTTCCGGCGTCAGCTTGGCAAGCCACCTTTGTTCGCTGCGAGGTGTCACGAAAGCTTTTCCAGTTCTGGTCAAGCTCGTCGTAGCTGTCCATCGAATCGATGTCGATGTCTTCGGGGGTGTGCTTGACCCCGAGCGCCGACGCGATCGCCGCGATGTTCTCGCGCATGGCGGTGGCGGAGAGGTCGAGATCCCGCAGATGGCTCATAGCAACCGGCCAAGCCACATTTTGCTCATTGTGCACCACGCCGACAGCATGCCCCAGCGCTTCGAAATAGGCGCGTTGCTCCGTTCGGGTCTCTTCCAGGGCTTGGCTCAACGCCTTTGTTGCCCGCTGCTGGTCGTTGAGTTGGCGCAGGACCTGCAACTCCGTTACGATCGCCGTCCCGCTGGAGGCTCCGATGAGCCCAATCAAAGCGCCGAGCAGCACCTTCCTCAAACGCATCCCCACTCCTGTACCGAGCCGCCGCCCGCCCCCGATTGCGGGCTTCGCCATGCACCCCCGGGCGAAGGAAGACCGCCGGGTGTCCGATAACACCGATCTCAAAGATGCGTCTACGTCCTCTGGGTTGCGGGCAACCGTTCCGCATCCGGCAGAAATGACCGCAGCTCGGCAAAAACCAACTTGCGCAGGCTCGCTATCGGCCAGCATCTCGAATTCGATCCGGCGAATGGAATTTGAGTCATCCAGGTTGAAATCGGCTGAGCTGTTGCGGCAGCGGAAAAGAGTAATTGAGGTCGGTTGGATCAGCCGCGCGGCTTAGTCAACGCGGGCTGCTAGTCTCTGAGCGTTCTTGACGGTTCTCCTCGATCAGATTATTGCCAGAATAGGTCAGAAAGCAGCTGTGTCGCCACGTCGCCGAACATGATCTATAACGAAATATATATCGAGCGCTTTGAGAACACCGGGTTGGAACCCGCCTTTCTCCATGGCATCATGCGCCTCAACCCGGGGGCGCGGATCATCGAGTCGCGCGTGCTGGGCCCCTTGTTCATGAACCGCTCGTCGCAGATCGGGCCCGGTGCCGTGGTTGGCAAATATTTCGGGATGAACGAGCATTGTTTTGCCGCGCGCGCCACGCTCGGGGCGTATTGCGCGATCGGCGCGCGCACCGCAATCAACCCATTCAATCACCCGATAGACTGGCTCAGTATCAGCGAGTTCCAATACCATCCGCGATCATTTGACTGGGTCCCGGAATACAATTCCATCGAACGCCTCGAACGCACTCCCGACATGTTCCAGCACGTTACGATCGGCAACGACGTATGGACCGGCCACAATGTCAACATCCTCGCCGGCGTGTCGGTCGGCGATGGCGCGGTGATCGGAGCCGGATCGGTGGTCACCAGGGATGTGCCGCCCTATGCCATCGTTACTGGCGCGCCGGCACAGATTCGACGCTTTCGTTTTCCGGAGCAGACCATCGAGCGGCTGCTGCAGCTCAAATGGTGGGACCTGGAACTCTCGGAACTAAGCGGGCTCCCGTTTCGCGATGTCGAACGCTGCCTCGACAGGATCGAGGAAATCCGGAAGCGCAAAGGGCCAATGCCGGGATGAGCACGGTATCGACCGCCGAAGAGCGCGCCGTGACCGAACTTCTCGACCGGGCGGGGGTGACGGGCGACGGCGTGCTGTTCGTGCACAGCGCCTTTCGCCAGTTTGGTGCCGCGGGGTTTCGCGCCGAGGCATTTATCGAGGCACTGATCGACTATATGCGCGCAGGCACCCTGGTGATGCCGACAATGACTTGGCGCGTCGTCACCCCGGCGAACCCATGGTTCGACGAACTCGAAACCATCTCTCATGTTGGAATTCTCGCTGAACTGTTCCGGCGGCACTACGCGACGCATCGCAGTCTGCACCCGACCCACTCGGTGGCGGCATGCGGCCGGCTCGCCGCCGAACTAACGAGCACCCACCATATCGGCGACACTCCCTGTGCCCTCTCAAGCCCGTATGGCAAGGCGCGAGAGACCGATGCCCATATTTTGCTTTTTGGGATTGGGCTGGAGCGCTGCACCGCGATTCATCATGCCGAGGAGATTGTGGCTCCGGATGTCTATCTGTGCCCCCCGAAAGCCGCCGAAACCTATTGGCTTCGCGACCGTAGTGGTGCTGTCCACGAAATGCGGCTGCGCCGGCACCAGCGCTTCAATCGCGATTTTCCTCAATTCACGGCGCCCCTGGTGCAGTCTGGTTTGCTGCGCCGGGGCGAACTTTGCGGCACGCCATGGCAGGCGGTGGCGCAGAAAGACCTGCTCAGCGAGGTTTTCGCAGCGCTCGAACGCGATCCGGGCGCGATCATTGCGCCACCCGGCGCGCCCATCATACCCTGAACCCTCCCGCACAATGCCCGATCTGCTGATTTCGAGCCGAACTCCGCTCGTGGTCGGCGATGCGGTAGGGGCCATAATCCGCGTTGAGTCCGACGGGTATCTGATGCAACTGCGCGATTCGAAGCCGGACATCTGGTATCCGGGCCATTGGGGGCTGTTCGGCGGCGGCGTCGAGGCCGATGAGGATCCAATGGCCGCGTTGAAGCGGGAGTTGCGCGAAGAACTCGAACTGGAAATTGAAACAGCGGCCTTTTTCGCCAGAATCGACTTCGATGTCGGCAGCCTGCCGCTCCTTCACTTTTACCGCAGCTACTACATCGTCTCGATAAGCCGGGCCGTCGAATCGAGGCTTGTCGTCCACGAAGGTGCAGCGAAGCGGCTGTTCCCCGGCGACGAAATCCTTGAGGCACCGAATGTCACGCCTTATGACGCCTTCGCACTTTTCCTCTATCATGCGCGCGGCCGGTTGACCGATTGGGCGTAACCGCGTTTCACAGCGGCTTGGCGTGCGTGGCGGCAAATACTTTCGGAATTTGGGGGACACGAATGCGCGATTGGAGCAAGGCCGAGTGGGTCGATCCCAATTACCGTTGGCAGCCGTTGCCAGTCCCGGATTTGCCGGATCGTCTGCTCGTAGATTTCGCGACCCGCTGCAATCTGCGCTGCCCGATGTGCCCGGTATGGGGATTGGACGACGACTCGACGATCGAACCGCTCAAGGGTTACATGGACCTCGCCGCCGCCCGTCGTATGCTTGATGAATTCACGACGAAGCGGCCGATGTTGGCGCCAAGCATATACGGTGAGCCGCTTTTGATCCCCAAGCTGCGCGAGGTCTTGACTGCGGTTAAGAGCCGGGGCATGGCGCTGGCGCTAAACACCAATGGCTTGACGCTCACCGAAAGCATTGCAGAATTTTTCTGCGATATTGAAGTCGATTCGGTAATGTTCAGCATCGATGCAGTTACTAAGGAAACCTTGGCCAAGGTCCGCAGCGTCGATAAGCTGGAAAAGATCGAAAGTGCCGTCTTTCGGTTGATGAAGGCGCGCGGCGACCGCGAGTACCCGCGTATCGGCGTCTCGTTCACGATTCAGAATGATAATCGGCACGAGGCCGACGCTTTTGTCGCGCGGTGGGTCGGTGTCGTTGATGTCGTGCGCATCGGGATCGTGTTCGAGGACGGGCGCTTTCCCGAAATGATCGAACCCCCAGAACGCGTGCCTTGTCCCGTCATATACAAAACGCTTCCGGTACACCACGATGGCAGCGTAAGACTGTGCTGTCTCGACGGTACTCGCGCTACAGATATGGGGAATGTCTTTGCCAATGGGGTGCGGGGAGTTTGGCACGGCGAAGAGTTCGCCAAAGCGCGTTACTATCACGAGACCGGCCAATGGGACAAAGTGCCGTTCTGCACGAATTGCAACGGCTGGGCCCAGTATGAATACGAAGAAGAGGTCCGAGACGGGCTTTTGATTCGCCGCTCACCTGAATACGTCTATTATAATACCGTAAATCGCATTGGTAACTGGAAAGGCGTGCTGCTGGGAGGACATAAGCCGCCCCCGGCGGAACTGAACGCAACCGCGGCATAAACGTCCGAGGACCACGGCTTGGGGTGGCATGACTCCGCGAGGCACCCAAAGGCCGACTTCATTAGTGCGGATGCCGCTTACGGGGTTACCGCTGCTGATCTTCAAGCTGCGTACCGGTGGATTCCGATGGCTTGTGGAACGGCTCCATGACGAATGGCAGATGCCGCGAACCCGTCCGGGCCAAATGCTGTTTCGGGCGGCGCGGGCAGCGGGTAAAGTGGCCGCCCGGCGGTCCCGCGAGGCTGAGGTTCCCAGCAGCGCTGATGGAATTCTTTACGCTTTTTATGATTTGGGCGTCGCGCCGATCACTTTCGACTTCCTTTGGTTTCTGGTCGGAGCCGAACTCGAACGGAAACGTCGTTCACTGAGTTCGGTGCACGCGGTCATCGTTCCCGGTCCGCGCGACGGTTTACGCAAAGAGAACCCTGAGCTGGAGCGTTCTCTCGACCCCGCTACACGTCGCGGCAGGATCACCAATTTATTGGTGCCGGCGTGTGCGCTTTTGCCAACCCTGTCGGGGGTCACCCTGGCCGGCAGTCGTGCGCAGGCTGACCAACTAGTTAAATTGGCAGCCAACGCCGTATTTCCAGCGCGCTACGAGCCAGCACTGCCGAGCTATCCCGGTCCCCAGGAGCCGTTGCGCGCGGCTCGCGATGAGCAAACACAAGTTGCGGTGTTACGCGCTACCGCCGTGGATCTCCGCGCCGTCGAGGCATGGCTTGCAGCACACCAATGCGATCGCCGTATTGTGACAATTACTCTGCGCGGGTACGGGTATGTGACGGGCCGAAACAGCAATATTGCGGCCTGGGCGGCGTTCGCGCGGCAGCTCGACAAAGCGCGGTTTTCCGTGGTGATCGTGCCGGATACCGAACAATGCTTCACGGGCATCCCCGCGGAACTGGACGGCCTGCCGATATTTTTCGAGGCGGCGATAGCGCCGGGCCTACGAATGGCGCTTTATCAGCGCGCCTATCTGAACCTCGGCGTCAACAACGGACCGATGGGGTTGTGCTGGCTCAACGAGCAAACCCGCTACATTACGTTTAAGATTCTGAACGATATGGCGCCGCACACTAGCGCCGACTATATGGAATTTCTCGGGTTCGAGATCGGGCGATCGCTGCCGTTCGCCACCGAATGGCAGCGCTGGGTGTGGGCGGAGGACGAACTCCCCGTCATTCAACATGCGTTCGAGGAGATGATCGAGCGTCTCGATCGCGCTCAGGCCAGCCGATCGATCTCGGCCGCCTGATCCATCAGGCGGTTCAACATCGCATTGAGCTCAACAGCATCGCCGAGACTGCTGTCATTCACTTTCGCCCGCCCGCACAATTCTTTGAAGTGCCGGTACTCCGCAGCCCAGGTCGGATCGGCTTGGATCAGCGTAATGGCTTCCTCGGGCGGCCTGCCGCTCGGCAGAACACGGGTTCGGCGGACAAAGGTCGACGGCCCCCACTTGCACAGCGATTCGATGTGTGCGCTGCCGTGCTCGCCATAGACATCGGCGATAAAGTGATTGCGCCAACTCAACAGCGTTATCTCCATCTCCAAGAACAGCCGACCCCGCGCACCGAACGCGAAGTGATCGTAAGCGCGGTTTTCGTAGCGGTTCGCTGCCCACACGGTCAGCGGCCCATCAATCGCGCCAAACCAAAAAATCGCGGTGTCGAGAAGATGGGATCCGAGATCCGGCAGCACGCCGGCGCCACGATCGCGCCAGGGCGAGTTCCGCACCTCGCGCGCCGTGCCGTTGCCGTAGAACAGCCGGCATAGGTAGACCCGCCCGAGTACCCCGGAATCAAGCGTCTCTTTCATCCGAACAAAGTGTGGTTCAAAGCGATGATTGTAAGCGGTGTAGCAGACGACCCGCCGCGCGCGAGCTAGCGCGGCGAGGTTATCGAGCGCCGCCGAAGACGCGAGCAGCGGCTTTTCGACGAGCACATGCTTACCGCCGCCAAGCAGCCTGGCCAGCAGATCGACCTTGGCATCGTCTGGTGTACACACTAGAGCCGCGTCATAAGCGCCGATCGGAACCTCGTCCAGATCGCGGTAATCCGCTCCCTCGACGATCGGATCGACAGTCGCAACGATATCCGAGCCGGCGATGATGCGGCGCTTTCGACCCTGGATCCCCAGACCAATGATGACGACCCGCATTCGATTGCCCATGCTGCGGGGCCGGTCTGATCAATTACGGTAGTCGGCCCGTTTTTCCAGCGCTTCGATTCGCTCGATCATCGCTGCGAGAGTGACCGGCAGATTGCCATCGCGTTCGCATTCGAGCGCTGCAGCCACCGAGCCGAGAACGGTAGCGGCAACCTCCGAGCCGCTGGCGACCATCGCTAAGGTCGCGTAGGCAAGTAGTGCGTCTCCGGCGCCGACCGCATCGACCACGCGCTCGGCAAAACTGTCGACGACAAAAAACGAACGCAGATCGTTCCCTTTTCCCGGCCGGCAGGTCAGTACGCCGCGGTCTCCCAGCTTTAGGATGACCATGCGGCAGCCCGATTCCTCGTGCAGCTTGGCGGCAAGAGGGCGAATGCCGGTGTCTTGGTCGGCCAACGCAAAACGGGCCTCACGCTCGTTCGGCGTGATCAGATCAAAACCCCTAAAATCGAGGATGTTGCCCCACCGACTGGCTACCTGACTGTCGGCGACCCTAAAAGCGCCAGGTGGCAACGCGCTGATCAGCTTTGGTATCGTCCGGCGATTGAATAGACCGTGGCGAAAATCGCTGAACACCACAGTATCGCTACGAATTCGCTCGACCTGCTCAGCGATGCTGTCGACGGCGTGATCGGAGATCGATCGGTTGTCGAGCGTGTCGATCTTGAGTAGGCGATAATCGCCGCAAACGATGGTGTTTTTGTGTGTAGTCGGCCGCGTGCGGTCGATAATCGCCTGAACCTTGACGCCGGCTCGCTCAAGCCCGTCGAGTACAAAATCCTTCAGCGGATCGTCGCCCAATACTGTCGAGAAACTGACATCGGCCCCCGCAGCACTGAGGTGGGCCGCGACGATCGCAGCACCGCCGATAAAGTCCTGTGAGCTGTCAAAGCGCACGCTCGGGGTCGGCGTCTTCGTCATCCCGCCGATCATTGTCGTATGGGTGAGGCTGTCGACAATCGTGTCGCCGACGACATGAACGGCGATGCCGCAACAGCGCTGCAGCGTCTGCTGAAGATCGCCGAAGTTAAGACCTTCTGCATCCATCAGCATCAACAGCTTGTCGATCGAGATGTCGGGCGGGCCAGTCTCGATCAGCGCCGATGACGAGTAGACGATGTCGCCCGGGGTAAACAACACCTCGCCGCCATAGCGCTCGACGATGTCGATCTCCTCCTGCGTCTTGGGGTGAACGCCGCCGTTCTGATACTCGTATCCTTTGGCAAAGTAGTCGGGCTGGACCAACGACAGATTGCGTAGCGGCGTCGCTTCTTCATCGATCAGCACGTAATCGACCATCTCCAGCGCCGCGAGGTTGAGCGCGCGCAGGTCTTGCGGCACGAACGGTCGGTAATGTGCCTTCGCAATATGTATGTCGGCCGTCAGGCTCGCCACTAGGATGTCGGCCTTGCTCTTCGCATAGAGCAAGTGACGGATATGTCCGGGGTGCACGAGGTCAAACACGCCATGGCACATAACCACGCTGCGCGCACGCGGCCGTAGTCCAATCGCCGCGCGCAATTCCTCGACATTCTTGATTTTGTGTTGATAGGTGTCGGACAAGGCGTTCATGCCGTCGGTCTCGCCCCCAGATAGTTGAACCAAACACGAGTTGCACGGGCGATCGACTCCGGCTCCCAGAGTGGAGCATCGCGCCAATTGTCGATCTCTGCCATCATCCGCCCGACCCCCTCGTCAAACGGAACACACGGTCGCCAGCCGAGATCGTTTGTGATCTCGCCGATATCTGCCCAGGTGACGTCCGGTTCGCCCGGCCGCTTCGGAATGTAAGTCACGGGGCCGCCGATCAGTTCGACAAGCCGATTGACCGATTGGGGATTGCCCGCCCCCAAATTCCAGATTTTGCCGGTGAGCGGTGTCTCGGCCGCGCGCAAGAACGCGTCCGCGACATCGCTGGCATAGATGAAATCGCGTCGCTGACTGCCGTCACCGACCACCGTAAACGGTTTACCCGCAAGCTTCTGCCTGAAGAACACCCCGAACACGGCGCCGTAGGCGCCACTGGTCCGCACCCGCGTGCCATAAGCATTAAAGATCCGAATCGAGTTGACTGGCAAGCCGTAGACCCGATGCCAATGCAGCGCTGCCTGCTCCCCCATATATTTGGAGAGTGCGTATGGATATTGCGGTGCGATCGGGTGATCCTCGCGGGTCGGCGTCGCGGCCATCCCATAGCAAGATGAAGAGGCTGCATAAACGAACTTTCGCACCCCGGCGTCGCGCACAGCCTCGAGAACCCTGACTGTTCCCTGTACGTTCGTGGCCATGTACTCGGTCGGCTGCTCGATCGACGGCACGATGTCGCCAATCCCGGCGAAGTGAAAAACGTAAGCGGCGTCCGCAAAAAGGGCCGCGTTTGATTCCAGGTTGCGGATGTCCGCGCGCTCGAAGGCGAGGTCCGGGTTGTTCGCATGCTGGGCAAGATTGCTCTCGCGGCCGCCGACGAAATTGTCGATGACGCGCGCGCGATAGCCGCTTTTGAGCAGGCGATCGACCATGTGGCTGCCGATAAACCCGGCGCCGCCGGTAACGACGGCAACATTGCGCGAATGGGTCACGCAGCACCGATCCGCTTCATGGTGCGCACGTTGTAGTACCAATCGTTGTCGAAGCTGTCGTCGAGCAGGTGATTGCCGAACGCCCGCGTCAAGTCGCGCACCGCATGCTCGATCGTGCGCTGCGGTCGATAGCCTAGCACCCGGTAAATCTTCTCGGAGGTGACGTGATATGACCGGTTATCATCCGTCGGCGTGGTGACGATGTCGACCCCGCCGCGTTCTGGCATCTCCTCGCCGACCACGCGCTTTACGATCTGCGCCAGATCGGCGATTGAATGATTTTCAAAGCCGATGTTAAAGACTTCACCGTGGATCTTTTCGTGCGGCGCGGTCAACATCAAGTGATAGGCGTCGACCATGTCCTCGATGTGCAAATTGGGCCGCATCTGTAGGCCGCCAAACACCGTAATCACGCCTTTGTTGACGGCGTGATTGGTTAGAATGTTGACCGATAGATCGAGCCGTGTGCGCGGGCTGTAGCCGCAGACAGTCGCGGGGCGAATCACTACGCAGGTGAAGTCGTCGGCTTTGTGCTTCCATAAAAGCGGCTCGCACAGACCCTTGAACTTATTGTATAGGGTCAGCGGCACGAGGGGATGCTCTTCAGTTACTTCGGGCGAGTTGCTGACGCCATAAACCGAGCTTGAAGAGCAGTAGATAAAGCGGTTCACCCCGGCGCGTTTGGCGGCGAGCACCATGGGCTCGAAGCAGTCGTAGTTGATCGTCTTGGAGAGGCGTTCGTCGAGTTCGAAACTCGCGTCATTGGAGATGCAAGCGAGATGCAAGATCGCGTCCTGGCCAGGGAAAAGCGCCGCGAGCCGAGCGGTGTCGCGAATGTCGCCCTTGACGACGCGCAACTTGGGATCATTGGGTAGACGGCAGCCGAAAAACAGCGCGTCGTAAACCGTGACCTCATAGCCCGCTTCGAGCAGCCGCGGCGTCAGCACATGACCGACATAGCCCGCTCCCCCTGTGATCAAGACTTTCTTCATGCTTGAATAATCTCTGCGTTGTCGAGTGAAGCCACCGAAGTGGCACGGCGGCGCAGCTAGTTTCGATCGAGTGCAATCGAATAGCCGGCGGCCTGGGCGTCGCGATGGAACATCTCGACAGTTTCAAGCGAATACTGGTCGAGGTCCTTGTCGACCAAGCTGAGCTTCGCCAACAAATCGTGGGTTACCGTGATTATATGGCACCCAACCTGATCCGCTTGGAAAATATTGAGCAATTCCCGTGGACTGGCCCAGATCAGCTGAGCGAGTGGGCGCTCGGCGAGAATCTTCACCGCCTCGCGCATCAACGGCACGGGATCGATGCCAGTATCGGCAACCCGCCCCGCGAACACAGATACGATCGCCGGGGTGTCTATGGCGAGGCAGGCGGTGATTCGCCGGACTTGCGACAAGGTCATCACTGCGGTGACGTTGACCATGACGCCGGCCGACGACAAGCTTTCGATAACGCGTCCGGTGAACTCACGTTGTGTGTTCATCACCGGGACCTTCACGTTCGCGTTCTTGCCCCATGAAGCGATGATTTCGGCCTGCCGTATCATGTCGAGCGTCTCGTCGGCGAAGACTTCAAAAGAGATTGGACGGTCCGGCACCGCGACCAGCAGACGACGGGCAAATCCCTCGTAATCGGTGATCCCAGCCTTGCGCATCAGACTCGGGTTAGTCGTGAAACCTTTGATCAGCGGATTTTTATACATGGCGAGGATGCCATCGAAATCCGCCCCGTCAGCGAAGATCTTTACGCCCAGCCGGTCTAGCCGCTCCATGTTTAAACCCCCACACCCCCGTAAAGGCGATCTATAAGCCAGTCCAACCCGCCGCGGCAACTTACTTTGCGCCGACTATCGGGCCCCATTACCGCAGCACGATCGGAAGCGCCTCGGCGAGTGACGAGACAAGAAAATCCGCGCGCCTGGGATCTTCGCCGTGAAATCGCGATTGATAAAGATGGTCTGGCAGCTGAGTCCCCGGCCGGCTTCGATATCGCTCGCGCGGTCGCCGATCATAAAGCTTTTGGCGCAATCGATTCCCAGCTGCTCGGCCGCGCGACGTAGCATGCCCGATTTCGGCTTGCGGCAGTCGCCGCCCTCGTCCTGCCGATGATAGCAGGCTTCGATTGTATCAGGCGGCAGCGCCGCGGCAAGCCGGCGATGCATCTCTTCGACAACGCCGAGTTCGATGCGCCCGTGACCGACATCGGGCTGATTGGTGACGACGACCAGGCGAAACCCGGCCTTCTTCATCTGGCGCATCGCGTCGGCGGCATTGTCATACAGCGCGAAGCCCGCCAGCCGCCGCGGCGCGAAAGACCGCCCGTCGCGAAATTCGGGTAGTGTTAAGACGCCATCGCGATCAAGAAAGACCGCGCGCGAACCTCCGCCGCTCACCATTTGGTGCTGCGCGTCTGCAAGGCTGGATCCGAAACCAAGCAATGCCAGACGACGGCTTGCATTCCCTCGGACAACGGTGTCACCCGATCGGGGTCCACCGGCGGGATCACGACGACCACATCGCCGTGCTGTGCAGTGTAGCCGCTCGCTCGGCCGACGACGCCAAAGATCTTGGCGCCGCGTTCGCGGGCGAGGTCGATCGCCTGCACCAGATTGACGCTAATATTGCGCTCGGCGTCGCCGCCCCCGACGGAAAAGATCAACAGCGCATCCTGTTCGGCAAGCCTGCTGACCTCGAGCCATCCCGCGAACACCGTGTCCCAGCCCTCGTCGTTGGTGCGCGCCGTCAACTCCGAGACATTGTCGACCGGCGAGTAGGCCTCGATCCCGCAGAGCTTGCGGAAGTCATTGACGGCATGGCTGCAATTCCCGGCGCTCCCGCCGACCCCCAATAGAAACAACCGCCCGCGGCGTGCCCGTAATCCGGCTAGTTCCGTCGCCAGCTTTTCGATTGCGTCAAAATCGATCTCGGTCGCTATCCGCCCGACAGAGGCAAAGAATTGCTTCGCATGTCCGTTCATCATGATCACTATCGGTTACGGAACCGCTAGGCAGCGATACCGCATGTTTGATGGTGATGCAATCGCGGCTCCCGCTTTCCCGTCGGCGTACTTAGCAAAATCGCTCGCGGCGGTGGCAGACTTGACGCCGCCGACGCTCTTCGGGGATAGAGGGCCTGTTTTGATTCGCGCCTGGCAAAACCGACCGCATCGGGCGCGGTAATGTGGAACATCGATGCCGGTTATCGGATTTGCCGGGTTGACACATCTCGGCCTCGTATCGTCGCTCGCTGCCGCCGCTCGCGGTTTCAAGGTCATCGGCTATGATTCGGATCGCGGCCTAGTAGAGCAATTGAGGCAGGGCGAAACGCCGATAACCGAGCCCGGCCTCGAGGGGGTGCTCGCGGCTGCCCAAGGGCGTCAATCGTTTTGTCATGATGCGGCCGAATTAGACGGCTGCGACGTTGTCTACATCGCGGCCGATGTGCCGACTGACGATTCGGGCCAGAGCAATCTTGTGCCGCTTCGGATCCTGATCGACCAAGTCGTCGGTCAGCTGCGCGATGACGCGGTGCTGGTCGTCTTGTGTCAGGTGCCGCCCGGCTTCACTCGTGGTTTGAACTCGGTTCCGCACGACCGGCTAATCTATCAGGTCGAGACTCTGGTGTTCGGACAGGCGGTGCAGCGCGCGCTCGAACCCGAGCGGTTTATTGTCGGGTGTGCCGACCCCTCTCGGCCGCTGCCCGCGCCTTATCGCGAGTTTCTCGAAGCTTTTGGCTGCCCGATCCTGACGATGCGCTATGAGAGTGCCGAACTCGCCAAAATCAGCATCAATTTCTGTCTCGTCGGCTCGGTAACGGTCGCCAACACCTTGGCGGAAGTGTGCGAGGCAATCGGCGCCGACTGGAGTGAGATCGTCCCGGCATTGCGGCTCGATCGCCGCATTGGCCCTCATGCCTATCTAACCCCCGGGCTCGGGATCGCCGGCGGCAATCTGGAGCGTGACCTCCGCACCGTCCTTGATCTTGGGAGCCGTGCCGGCACGGACACCGGTATTGTCTCAGCGTGGATCGCCAACTCACGGCACCGCAGCGAATGGTGCTCGCGTGTGCTGGAATGCCACCTATTCCCAAACCGGACGATGCCGCGGGTCGCGGTGCTTGGCCTCGCCTACAAGGAGAACACCCATTCGACCAAGAACTCGCCGTCGTTGGCGCTGCTCGCTCGGCTGCGGGGGCGGGCGGAGTTGCGGGTGCATGATCCGGTGGTACCGGCGAACATCGTGCCCTTTACCACCGGCTGCGTTGATCCATTGAGCTGCGCCGAGGATGCGGACGCGCTGATCCTTGCCACCCCCTGGCCGGACTACCGGTCATTGCGCATCGGCGACCTCGCCCGAGCGATGCGCGGCCGGATACTGGTCGATCCGTACCGATTGCTGCCGGCCTCCGAGGCGACAAGCACCGGATTTGCCTATTATGCGCTCGGTGTGCCCCCGCTTTTGCCCAATTGAGGACGAGTTACCGATGCTTCAGCACGGCAATGCCGCCGCGATGCGGCCTGAGCGAGTTGTGGTCATGGGGGCCGGGGGGTTTGTCGGCAATGCCATTGCCACCCGTCTCGAACGCGACGATCTGCCAGTACTGCGCCTCGGCCGGTCCGAGGTCGATCTGTTGGCCTCGGGGGCGGCCGAGCGCCTGCGCCGACTGTTGCGCCCAACCGACGTGCTGGTTGCAGCCTCAGCACTGGCCCCATGCCGCACCGCCCTAATGCTGCGCGACAACATGGTTATGGCCGCGGCGATGGTAGGGGCCGGTGCCGCACCGCTGGCGCATATCGTCAACATCAGCTCCGATGCGGTCTATGGCGATAGTTCGGAACCGCTAAGCGAAACCTCGGCAAAAGCACCCGATTCGTTGCACGGGGTCATGCATCTGGCGCGCGAACTGATGTTCAAGAGCGACATCTCCACACCTCTCGCGATATTGCGGCCGAGCCTGCTTTACGGGGCAATGGATCCGCACAATGGCTACGGGCCCAACCGCTTTCTGCGGTTGGCCGAGTGCGGCCAACCCCTCCTCCTCTTTGGTAAAGGCGAGGAGCGACGCGACCACGTGCTGATCGACGACGTCGCCGAACTCGCGGCGCGGGTTATTTACCGGCGTTCGAGCGGAGCACTCAATATCGCGACAGGCACTGTAATGAGTTTTCGAGATATAGCGGACATGGTGGTCCGCTATATCGATCGGGCGGTTCCGGCCGTTGAGACACCGCGGACCCAGCCGATGCCGCATAATGGCTACCGAGCATTTGATGTTGCGTGCTGCAGCACGGCTTTTCCGGATTTTTCGTTCACCCCCTTTCCGGACGGTTTGCGCCGGACGATCGCCGCCCGAAGAGCACTGGCCTCGCTGCCGGATACCTGATCAATTTGACAACACGAAGAAGGGCGCGGAATGGGCTTGTTTAAACGCAATCCCGAATTGCGAATTATCATCAAGCGGTGGAGACGTGCGAGACAAAAACTTGACCCGCCGTACAATAGCGTGAGAGCTGACGTATCCGAACAGACAACCCGTCTCACTAGCACTAGTGTACAATCGAAAGAACCGGCTGATGTGGTCAGGTCGCCTACAGGACAACCCTAACCGGCAGTCTGTTGCCGATACTATCAAGTTGACGATCAGATCGGTGTTGAGCGATCAACGGGATTGCTCGGACGATTGCTCTACCCCCAGCGCGCAAGGAGTGATCTCTTGCTGGACCGGGACACGCCGGCGTTAATGAGATCGTTGCCTGCGGCTAATTAAAGGCGCCAACGAAGACCGCTAACCAGCATCACGCCACATGTCGCATTGCCGATCGAGACCGGGTAAAGGGGCAGTTCCCGACAACGCTGTATCGGGATGGCCCGCATCATCGCCACACGTTGCTGCTTGCGCTGCCACTTACACAGAAACGGTGCTGTTGGCCTGCGGCACTTGCCTCCTAAAACGCCCACACCGTGCGTCAGCCGCGGGCAGCGCGCAAGATGCAGCCGTAGAGCGGCGCGAGCCGGCACGGGTTATAACGATGGCCTGGGGCGAGCGCTATATAGACGACCTGATCGAGATCACGATCCCTGCGTTGCTCGCCCCGGGTAATCTGCCCGCCTTTGCCGCCGAGTTCGCCTGCGAGTTTGTTATCGTCACCGAAACCCAGCTTTTTGATCGCGTAGTGCGGTCGGCGACGATCGCAGCGCTGTTGGATTTTGTCGATCTCCGCCTCGTGCCGATCAATGATTTGTTATCACCGTGGTACGGAATCACGCTAACTTATGCGCTAGTGCGCGGCTTCGCCGATTTGGGTGCGTCAATGACGCGCACCCACCTAGTTTTTCTAAACGCCGATTTCATTCTCGCCGACGGTTCGTATCGCAAGCTCGCCGGAATGATCAAACGCGGCGAGCGCCTTGTTGTTTCTCCAAGTTATTGTATGAACCTTGAGGGTACGGTCGACGGCTTGCGCCGGCGGCGCGACGCGACGAGCGGGGCGTTGTCGCTGCCAGCCCGCGAGTTAGCGCGCATAATCATCGACAACCGTCACAACACAATACGTGCAAAAACGGTGAACCAGCGGATGTTCCGCATCCACCGTTATGACCAGTTCTACTGGTATGTAGACGACAACACGCTTGTTAGTCGGCAAATGCCGATAGCTGTAGTCTACATGCGGCCGGAACGCGTCTTAACGGAGATGCCGACATTCTGGGACTACGGGGTGATCTCGGAATATTGTCCGACGACGACGCCGTGCGTGCTCGCCGATTCCGATGACTTTCTGATGGCGGAATTGCGCAACACAGGTACTTTTCGTGAGCTCCTCCACCTCGGCTGGCCGACAATCGACGAAATCGCCAGCGACCTGTCATCGTTCACAACTCAAGATCATCGCGATTACGGCCGCCATACGCTGGTGCTCCACGCCGGCGAGCTGCCACCGGGCATCGATGCCGAGAAGGCTAAGCTTGCATCCTTTGTAGACCGGGTATACGCGGGTCTTAAGCCGCCGATCGATTACCACGACCATCCGTTCTGGGCGCCCCAGTTCCCGCAATTTATTGCCCGTCAGCGACATGCGTTTCGCGAGCTGCGTACCGAAGAAGCTGCGTTGGCGGAAATGGTTAAGTCGGACACGCGCGCGACATGGCGACAGAAGCAGATCGAAGCTCTATCGGCGCGGCTGTCAGCGATCGACGGCGAGGTACGCGCTGCACAACAGCGCTGCTCGCAAAGGCATCGGTCTACGGAAGCCGAGCTAGACGAGCTGGCCGAGGAATTTCGCCAGCGCCGATTGGCGATCGAGGTTGCGGCACAGTCCCTTGCGGCCTCTGAAACGGCGGCCATGGAGCGGCTCCGCGGCGAAGTGGTCAAATTCGAAACCCGCCTGTCGAAGCTCCGCCAACAGCAGCGCCGCGCCTTGCGCCGCTTTACCGGTAGCGAAAGGCACGTCGCGATCCCGTTATCCGTCGAAATGCCGCCAGATCTGGATCGTGAGGATCGCGCCGCCAATCGCAGGAACTGGCGCCTCTACCGCGCGAAAACCGTAAAAGCGGGCATAGCATGGTGCGCCCAGGTTTATCGCCGAGCATTCGGCTCCTTGCCGCGGACGAACTCGTTATCACCCATACCACACGATGCTTCAGCCGGCGCTCGCCGCGCTCGAAGCGACTCGCGGTGCGACGCGAGCGTTGGTGGTCTCGTCGGGTGGATCGCTGACCCCGGTACTTGCCGCCGAAATTACTTGCGAAAAGCTGACGATTACGCCGGCCCTACTAGAACTCCGAGTTGTGGCGGGCATCGCTACGAAACCGGTCCAAATTCAATCTTTGTCTGTGTGACCTGGCTGTGGACGATCTCGTCAAATTCCGCAAAATGTTCGAGTTGATACGTCCGCTACTGACCGAACCCAGCCAAATCGTCCTTGTTCACCACCCGTTTGGGCAATCAATCGACCAATGGACTTACGATTTTACAATCGGCTTGTTTCCCCTGGTCGGCCGATCGCAGATCGTATTTGCCGGTTCCTATCTCGGCGCCTTGAGCGTGAGGTGGTTCACCCGCGCTCTGCAACGCCACAACGTTGGCGTCCCGGCAGGCATCTTGTCGTTGGCGGCCATTCTTGCGGTCTGCGCACCACTTGCCCGGCTCGGATCGTGGGCGGAACAACATCGAGAAGCGCAGGTTCTGCCTGTGCGCTGCACAAGCATGGCGATCGCGATAGATCTGCCGTGAAGTATCGTACCTGCGCGGTTGCTTCCCAAAATCGGCGGGGTGAGCCGACAAGGCGCGGTGGACGCGCTATGGCGGCTATGTTATAGCGCCGAGGCGCCGCGGTTCGACGGCTGTGACAAGACCGAGACGCACCATGATGATCAGGGCAGTGGCCGAGTGACACAACTGGAAGCTGTTTCTGAGCCTGCAGCTGACACAATTATTGATTTTCCGGCGCCATCAACCCGCGTCGGTTCCGCTATGGCGGACCTCCGCGATGGTTTCGAGCAGAATTGGCTGTGGATTCGGCTGGCGCATCAGGATATGCGGCTGCGCTATCGCGGTTCGATGCTCGGACCGTTTTGGCAGACGATCACGACCGTTGTTTTGATCGGCTCAATGGGGTTCATCTACGCCAAGCTGTTCCACGTCGAACTCAAAGACTACATGCCGCTGCTGACTGTCGGGCTGATACTGTGGAATTTCGTTGCCGGAATGATTACCGAAGGCTGCGGCACTTTCGACGCAGTACGCGGGCTAATTCAGCAGGTCAAGCTGCCGTATTCGCTGCACGCCTTCCGGCTCGTCTATCGCAATTTCCTGATCCTTGCCCACAGCTTTGTCATCATCCCGATCGTGCTGATCATCTTCCCGCACCCGATCCATTGGCTTCGGCTGGTTGAGATCGTCCCCGCTATGTTATTGGCGATGACCAACGGGGTTGCCATCAGCCTGTTGTTAGGCTCGATCTGCGCGCGCTTCCGCGACGTCCCGCCGATCGTTGCTAGTGTCGTTCAGGTCGTGTTCTTTGTTACGCCGATCGTCTGGCCGCCCAGCTCGCTGGGCTCCAACCAGTGGTGGGCGGTGCTGAACCCGCTTTATACGGTGATCGACGTGATGCGCTCGCCGATGCTCGGGATGCCGACAGCGCCGCATTCCTGGGCGATCCTGATAATCGTCACACTGGTCAATTGTGCGGTCAGTTTCATGTTCTTCAGTCGCTTCCGTTCCCGCATCGCCTTTTGGGTTTGATCACAGTTTGGGTTTGACCGTCGTGTCGTTTGTGCGCCTAGAAGACGTATCGGTGGAGTTTCCGATATATCAGGGCAGCAGCCGCTCGCTGAAAAAAGTGCTGCTTGCCTCATCCACCCGAGGGAATTTGGCGCGCGATGCCCGAGACCGCGTCAATGTCCGCGCCCTGAGCGGGATCAACTTTGAACTGCGCAGCGGTGATCGGTTTGGCCTCGTCGGTGCAAACGGCGCCGGGAAGACGACATTACTCAAAGTGCTCGCCGGCGTGTTCGAGCCCACTGGCGGTAAAATAATTTCGTTTGGCCAGGTCACATCTCTGCTCGATACCAGCGTCGGGTTGAACATCGATGCCACCGGACATGAGAATATTATTCTGCGTGGCATGTACATGGGGATACACCCGCGCGAGATGGCGGAGCGCGCGGCATCGATCGCCGAGTTTACGGATCTCGGCGACTACCTTGACATGCCGGTTCGAACATATTCCGCAGGTATGATGATTCGCTTGGCCTTTGCTATTTCAACATGCGTTGCCCCCGATATCCTGATCATGGACGAGTGGCTCACCGCCGGCGATGCTCGCTTCCTCGCTAAGGCGCAGCGCCGCATCGAAGAGTTCGTTCGCTATTCGAGCATCCTGGTGCTCGCCTCCCATTCGATGCAGCTGGTGGAACAATGGTGCAGTCGCGGAGTATTGCTGCATCAAGGCCGAATATTGACGATCGGCCCGATCATGGAGATTGTCGCCGCCTATCGAGAGTTGACCGAGGAGCTCACTGCTATGGAGTTTGTGGCGGCGGCCGAGTGACCGGCTGGGGCGCAACAAAACCATCGTGTGCCGATGCGCTTCGAGGACTGGCGACCTGTAATACGGCAGACCCGCATCGGCTGAAACAAACTCTCGCGTAACCAGACACCAATGATCAGTCGGCCAGTTAACTGCAATTTGCGCAAAGCGGCGAATCACCGGCAATTTTGTCGGCGGGATCTGCAACATGAGGGTGGCGCGGCGGATCCCCCGCTCGGGATTCTGACAATTTTTGACACGCGGCGGACGGCGACCCCGGACGCGGGGATATTCGCGATCGATCAAGGCCCACCACAGCCAGGCACCTGTACCTTTTAGGCTGCGTATCGCTGCCGAGCGGCGATGCGGCTCAAGCCGGATTGCACATATTGACATGGCCGCAACCGCACCGGATGTTATCCGAGCTTCGCGGCCGCTGATGTGCCTGTGGAGTAAGGGGGGGTCGATTATCGCCGCCGCGTCCCGAGGCGGTCGCTATCAACCCAATCAGGTGAGACTTGCGAAGGCACCGGCTTGGCTGAAATAAACCTGCTGCGCCGATATCCGCGCGCAAAGCGCAACATCGGAATGCGAACAGTCGCACAAAGCGCCGAAAACATCCGTATCGCTCGTGAGTATGGACGTGAATATTTCGACGGGTCGCGCGACACCGGATACGGCGGTTACCGTTATGATGGGCGATGGATCCCGATCGCCGAGGATATAATCGAGCACTTCCGGCTCAAACCGGGCGATCGGGTACTCGACGTCGGCTGCGGCAAAGGTTTTCTCGTCAAAGACCTGCTTAACGTGAGCCAAGGAATTGCGGCTTTCGGGCTCGATATTTCCGAATACGCCTTGATGCATTGCGAGCCCGAGGTCATCGGCCGGCTGCACCTTGGCGACTGTGTCAAGCTGCCGTTTCCAGACAACAGCTTTGCCGCGACCATCGCGGTCAACGTCGTCCACAATCTTGAACGCGCCGATTGCATCGCGGCTATCAAAGAGATCGAGCGGCTGTCGCCCGGGAGGGCCTACATTCAAGTCGATTCCTATCGGACGCCCGAGGAAAGACAGCTTTTTCTCAGTTGGGTTCTAACCGCAAAGACGCATCACGATCCCGCAGGCTGGCGCCAGCTGTACGAGGAAGCTGGTTACACCGGGGATTACTATTGGACAATTATCGAGGCATGAGAGGCTCGGAGCGATGACGCCAACCGGCAACCGGTTCGATACGATACAGGCGCGCGAGCGATGCCGGCGCTATCGTCGCCGCATCCTCGATATCTCGCAGCAGGTGCAGGCGCTGCATATCGGATCGGCTTATTCCTGCACCGAGATCGTAGACTGCTTTTATCATGGGCTGATGCGGCGTAATCCGGACGGCTCCTCGCCCGACACTTTTTTGATGTCGAAAGGGCATGGCTGCATGATCCAGTACGTCATCCTAGAGGAGGACGGGATCCTGAGCCGCGCAGATCTCGACGGCTACTGCAAACCGGAAGGACATCTAGGCGTCCACCCTGACTATGGCATTCCGGGCATCGCGGCAGCCACCGGATCGCTCGGCCATGGGCTCTCGATGGCGTGCGGCATGGCGCTCGCAGAGCGCAGCCGCAAGACCGGCGGCACAATCTATGCCGTGCTCAGCGATGGCGAAATACAAGAAGGCTCAACCTGGGAAGCCGTACTGATGGCGTCGTCGCTGCGCCTCGACAATCTCGTCGCCGCAATCGACAACAACGATCTGCAGAGCCTCGGTCGGACGTCGGTAACTCATCCGAGCCTCTATCCGTTGCTCGATAAATTTGCGGCGTTTGGCTGGGAAACAGCAGAGGTCAGCGGCCACGACTCGGACGCAATCTTTTCCGCTGTCGCCAACCGGCGCGGCGGCCGCCCCTTCATGTTGGTTGCAAAGACCACCAAGGGCAAGGGCGTCAGCTATATGGAAAACGTGCCGATCTGGCATTACCGCTCGCCAACTCCGGACGAATACCGCCGTGCCATTGACGAGTTGGAGACGGCGCGATGAGAAACATGTTCGCCGAAGCGCTGTATCGCGAAGCGACCCAAAACCCAGACATCTATGTGGTGGTCGCCGACATCTCGCCGGTCGGCAATATGGCAAAGTTTAGTTCGGAGTACCCAGAGCGCTTTATCAATGTGGGTGTTGCCGAACAGAGCATGATTGGTATCTGCGCGGGGCTCGCCCTCAAAGGCTGCCAGCCTTTCGCCTACACAATTGCCACCTTCTCGCTCTATCGACCGTTCGAGATGGTGCGCGACGATCTGTGTTACCAGAACCTGCCGGTGACGGTTGTCGGCATGGGCGCCGGGGTGATTTATTCGGACCATGGCGGGACCCATCATGCGATGGAGGACGTCGCAATCGCCGGCGCTATCCCGAATATGCAGATTATTGCGCCATGCGATCCAGCGGAGGTCGCCGAGGCTACGCGGTGGTGCGCCCGTCAAAAGAACGGGCCGGTCTATCTCCGCCTTGGCAAGTCGAACGAACCCGACCTGACCAAGAATGCCGAACCGTGGGTGTTTGGCAAATTGCGCCGCTTGCGAAGCGGTAGAGATGTCGCGATCATGTCCTATGGCGTTGTGACCAGCATCGCAACCGATCTCGCCGATCGCTTTGCAGCGGCGGGAAAATCGGCATCGGTATTCTCCTGCCACACCGTGAAGCCGCTCGACCGTGACGGGATTATCGCCGCAATGAAAAATCATGACCATGTCGTCGTGATCGAGGAGCATGTGCCGCAGGGCGGTCTCGCGGCGCAGACGAAGCAGTTGGCCTGGGACATCGGGGCTCATTGCCGGCTCGACACCTTCACGCTGCAGGACCGCTTTATCCATAATTTTGGCCGTCATCCCGACATGCTGGCGGCGCACGGGCTCAGCCTCTCGGAGATTGTGAAGCGGGTCGGGCTGGACTAGCCGCGATGGTAGAGGGGCACAACGATAGGCTTGCGATCCACGGCGGCGAGCCCGTTCGCCGAAAGCGGATGCCGCCACGTTTGGCGCTCGGCGACGACGAAGTGGGCATGATCCAGCGGGTTATCGCTTACTACCGCGATAACGAGATCGACCCGGGTTACCAGGGGCCGTTCGAAAAGCTCTACACTGACGGTTTTGTCGGAATGATGGGAGGCGGCTATGCCGATGCCGTCGCCACCGGAACCGCCTCGCTGTTTGTAGCCTTGGCCGCGCTCGACCTTCCCAAAGGCAGCCAAGTGCTGATCTCGCCGATTACCGATCCAGGTTCGCTGAGCGCCATCATCTTAAACGGGTTAACGCCAAAGCTGTGCGACAGCAAGCTGGGTAGCTACAACATCGGGGTCGAGCAGGTAGTGGCGCGGCTGACACCCGAGGTGTCGGCGATTTGTCTGGTGCATGCCGCCGGGCAGGCGGCCGAGGTTGACAAGATTGTGGAGGCGGCCCATGCCCGCGGGGTGCGGGTGCTCGAGGACCCGAGTCAGGCGCACGGCGCCAAAATAATGGGCCGCCCGGTCGGCAGCTTCGGCGACATTGCCGCGTTCTCGACGATGTATCGCAAGGCGCACATGACCGGCCCGTCAGGGGGTGTGGTCTATTGCCGCGATCTCGACCTTTTTCGCCGGGTGCTTGCCCATGCCGACCGGGGCAAGCCGCGATGGCATGATAATTTCAGTGATCGCGACCCATCGACCTACTTGTTCCCGGCACTTAATCACCATACCGACGAGATTTCCTGCGCGATCGGGGTCGCCTCGTTGGGGCGTCTCGAAAATACGATTACCCGGCGGCTCTCTTACGTATCGGATGTTGTAGCCGGTCTCGCCGAAAGTGCTCGGATCTGTCGGCCCTATCCGATGAGCCCAAACAATTCTCCATTCTTCTTCCCAATCATCGTCGACGTTGACCGCATCAGCTGCAGCAAGGTCGAGTTCGCCGAAGCGGTTCTGAAGGAGGGGATCGATCTTAACCCGCACTACCGCTTTGTCGTGGACGAGTGGCCTTGGGTGCAGCCCTATCTGGCCGACGGATTTAAGACCGAGAATGCCCGCAATATTCGCGATCGTACCTTTTGCCTTTATCTGAACGAGAACTACGGCGAGGCTGAAGCCAACGACACCGTCGAAGCAATTGTTAAGGTCGAGCGCCATTTCGGTCTCGATTAGCGGATTAAATCGGTCCTCTGCGCTCCCGGGGATCCGACAACGGTAAGCTCCCGAGCCTGGGCGGGGAGCCTGGACGTCGAGAGGATCCCTCGCGTCTGGCGCTCGGGATGTCGAAGCGCGCATGGCGCAGCTACCGTGGTTTACTGCGATCGCGAGATCGACCGCGGTTTACCAACAGCCGTAAACTGCGACAGATGAAAACGAGGGTTAAGCACCAGCGTCACCAGGCAGGACGGCAAAAGGTAAGGGCATAAATCGGCAACCGGTAAGAGTTATTGTGTATGCGTGGGGCAAGTCCTACGTCGATCGAATGCTTAATAATGCGGTGGCCTCACTCCTTGCCCCAGGTAATCTACCTGCTCTAGCCGGGTTCTTCGATTGTACATTGATTCTGGTGACAGAAGAAAAGCTGTTTAGTTATGTCGATACACATCACTTGATTCGATGGGCTAAATCTTTGTGCCCTGTTCGGTTGATTTCGCTTGACGATCTTATCGGCGAACCTTGGCAATATGGAATTTCGCTGGCCCATGCTTTGTTTCGCGGCTTCTCCGAGCTCGGGGCCGCAATGACCGAGACATATCTATTGTTTCTGAATGCCGATTTTATTCTAGCCGATGGCTGCTACGAGCGCCTAATCCCGCACATGGAGCGCGGCGAATCGGTCCTGCTGTCGCCAAGCTATTGCGTGGTCGAGGAGGAGGTTGAGCCAATCCTCGAGGAAATAAGCGACAGCAGAAGGAGGGCTTTGGTGCTCCCGCCACGCCAGCTCGCTCGCATCATCATAGACAATCGACACCATACTATTCGCGCCAAAACGATCAATCAACAACAAGTCCATTTCGAATATATGGACCAAGCATATTGGAAGATCGATGACGATACGATCATCGCTCAGCAGATGCCAATATCTGTGGTAGCAATGCGGCCGGAAATGGCGCTTACGGATATTAATACCTTTTGGGATTGGGGCATTGTCTATGAGTTTTGCCCGTCGCGGCGGCTCACAGTGCTCGACGATTCCGATGAATTTCTAATGCTGGAACTGCGGAACGAGGCCGCACATCGCGGCCTCGTGCGGCCCGGGCCGACCAATCCGCAGGCCGCCGCTGCGGGGATGCGCGGCTACATCACGCAATACCAGCTCGACAACGCTCGCTTTGGCCTGACCTTGCATGCCCAAACGGTGCCGCCTGCGATCGACGAGGCACGGGCGAGTTTGCGGGCGTTTTTTGATGAGCTCCTGCGGCAACTGCAGGGCCATGTGCCCGACCACCGTAATCACCCTCAATGGATTTACCACCGCTGGCATCTGTCGCGACACATCGCCGCGAGCAAGTTGCGCAACGAGATCGCCTCGCTCGCGGAGAGCAGCTACAAAGCGCAGGCCCGGACCGCAAAGCTGCAGGCGGGCGTGCTGATGATGCTAGCCGCGACGAAGACCTCGCGGTTTGCCGCGATCCGCGGCCAATGCGGCGATGGCATCGCCGATATGCCTGCCGCTGCCGCCGTCGAGCAAAGCCGGGGAGCCGCTGACGCGCTACTCGCGATTGCCGAGGAATTCGTCCGCGATGCGGAGCTTCTAGAGCCGACTTTCGAGGAATGGGCCCGATCGGCGGGCCATTATCAGGTACAGGATGCGTCACTGCGCCGGCAACTGCGCCTGATCGAAGAGCGCCGAGTTCTGACCTGGGCTGATTTGGGGTTTTGCGGGATGCCTGGGACTCGGCCCACGAGCAGCGAACCCGACGGGCCGAAACCGGGAATTTGGACGCGCAGGCGATGGATCACGATGCTAAAGGGAGCCCGCGCGTGGACGCTCGGCTCCGTCCCACATACCCGTCGGTGGCATCCCTTGCACTTTATCTGTAAGGACATCTCCAGGGTGCTCAACGGCGCCACTCACGCCAGTGGACCGCTTCTTTTCGTAAGCGGAGACAACAGCATCGCCACCCGCTGGGTAGATCCCGTGCGGCGCCGGCATCTGCGCGTCTCCGCGGCCGGTGTACTGGAGGGGGCGTTGGATGGGCTCGCCAGCTCGGTTCAGTTTGATTTCTGCTTCGTCGAGCTTGATAGCGAGAGCTTCCCGCGCATCCGCGATGTTCATGGCATTTTGGCTGACCGTGTAATACCGGGCGGCGGCATCGTGATCTGTTGGATCAATTCTGCGTGCCAATCGGCCGAGACCCTACAGCAAGCCTTCAGCGATTGCGCCGCGATGCAGAGCCAGGGCGCGGCGGTACGGTTTTATTCCTCTGTCTCAGGCTGGGGCGGCCTCGCAGCAGCGCGAGCTGCATCCGAACAAACTCGGCTACGTCGATTTACCCGGCTGGGCGCCTGGCTAATGACCAATATTCTCGATTTTGGTCGGCGCCGCCCGATTGAAGGTCCTACCCCGCTGCCCTATTGCTGGGGCGCTATTATCGAGATCGGGGTCTACGGTCGCGCTGGCATGGCCTCGCAGCATCTGTCGCCTGCCGCGATGGTAAATCCCTCGACCCAGTCGGCTCAGATGGGCGCGTCGCTCTGATGAAGAGGTCGGCGCGCTGTTTTGATCGCCGGAGCCGACGGACGCGCCTTAGCGTCACCGCACCAAACGGCAGCCGCTGCTCCAGCCGCATGCGGATTGGGATGTTTGCGTCTAGCGGCCGTCTCGGCGATAGTTTCATTGATGGCCCGCGTTAAGCTGGCCCGTTCCTGAACGACCGATCCAGTTGTGGTTCGGCCGCGGCGACTTGCTCGCTTTTTATGCGATCGCTGTGGGCCTCTTGCCGCGGCAGCACCGCATCAAGCTGTCGCTGCAACTCGGCGGCCCGCATCCTCTGCTCCCACGTCTCCACACGCGCGGCTTCGAGTTCGCTGGCGTCGCGGGCTCGGCCCAGGCGAAACGCGTGATCGGCTTCGGAAAGCTTGCGCGCAGCTTCGCGCGCTCGGCCACGCTCCAGGTCAAGTTCTTTAGCTAACTTCGCCCGCTCGGCGACTAACTGCTCACGGTGGCGATGATCGGCAACCTTAGTGACGACATATCCGGCGGATTCGATTATCCGCAAAATGCGCCCCTTTAGAGCCGTAGTCAGATGCATTTCCGGCGTGCGCTCCCGCTAGATGGCTCGCGGCGAATAGTCGGGGAGAGGACCAATAAGATTCACTTTATCCTAAACGTACTCGCATCAACCTCGTGACCTAAACAGTGCTCGCCGTTTGCGACCGAGTAAGGAGTGGTTGACGAGCCGATTAGCTCATGCTAGCCCCTGGGACTAAGAGTTCCAAAATCCCATTCGCTCTGAACTATCACTTCGGCTGGCATTTGTAAAATATTGTGAGCTTCACGTTCCAGCATCAAAGGCATAGATTAATTTCACGCGCAAAATCGTTTTCAATAATGCAAAACTGAGCGACAACCAACGATCGCATTGTTGCAAATCATTGATGACGGACTGGAGCAAGAGCGGACACGGGGCGCGGATGGCGGCAGGAGCCGAAGCGGCCAAGGTGGTAGGCGGGCATCGCGGTGGCCGATAGGAAATTGCTGATCTTGGGAGCCTCTGGACTTATAGGCTCGACGCTCATCCAAGCTTGGCACCCTCGGCCGCTGGTCGCCACCTACCTAACGCGACCGATACCCGGTGGGGTATTCTTCGACCTCTCCCGAGAACGCTTGAAAGATCGCATTCTACGGCCCGGTCACGGCTTCACCCATGCGGTTTTGGCTCAGGGCATCTCCAAGCTCGAAACCTGTGCCCGCTCGCGTGCCACCACGACCGCGATCAACGTCACCGGTTCTTTGCAGGCGATTGATGATCTGCTTGAGGCGGGGGTGCATCCAATCTTCCTGTCGAGCGATGCCGTCTTTGATGGTAGCTCGGGGCTGCGGACCGAGGCGGAGAAACCACGCCCAATTCTGTCCTACGGCCGTGACAAATACGTAGTTGAGACTTACCTGACCGGGCAGGCCGCGCCGTCGACAATTCTGCGCCTGACTAAGGTCATCGCCGGGTTCCCCGATAATCGCAACCCGCTGAGCCAGTGGTTGACCGATATCGAAACTGGTCGGACGATCCGATGCGCGATCGATCAAATGCTTACACCGGTCGATGTCGACTATGTCACGCAGGCGATTTTATTTTTTATCGCGACTGGAATAGAGGGCGTATTCCACATATCGGGATCCGAGATGATCACGCGTTATGCACTGTTGCAGCAGCTTTTAGAAAAGATACCGCCGCCTCTGCTACGCGGTGCCATCGTGCGGCCCTGTCCGCTCGATGAGTTTGCCACATTTGGCAAACTACCGCTCAATTGTGCTCTGTCCAACGTCAAATTTGTGGCGTTATCGGGCATGACGCCGCGCTCGATCGACCAGGTCTGCGACGAACTCTGCACCCGCGTATTTTCGCGGTCCGATTGCCTGCCCGGTGAGATGCCCGGCGTCGGCAATGTTTCCAGTGGGGCAGGGCCGTTCGCCGACTAGCGAGACATATTTCAATCAAGGCCTGGAACGAAGCGCGATGGGAATTTCGAACGCGACCGCAAGGCATCGTATTCGCATGCTGATTCCCCTTTGGGGAGCGCGATATTACGACCAATGGTTCAGCCTTGCAGGCCCGTCGCTACTCGCCCCCGGCAACATCCCCCACCTCAATGAGCATGCCGAATTTGAACTCGTGTTCCTGTGCAAAAGTCGGGATCATAAGTTGTTTCAAACTAATCCAATGCTGCGTCAGCTCAGCGCCCAAATTCACGTAAAAACGATAACAATCGACGAGTTCTTTCCGCAGCAACAATCGGTTTCCTACAGCGTGCCGCTGACGCTCGCCTTCGCCAAAGGCATTCATGATCTTGGGCTAAGTGGGCTTGGCACCTTCATAATCGAGATGAATGCCGATTTTGTGCTGTCTGCAGGCTCGCTGGCAGCGGTATTGGAGCGCATCGATCGGGGCTACCACATCATTTCGGCGCCGAGCCTGCGGGTGGTGGAGCACGAGGCGCGGCCGCTTTTCGAACGGCATTTGCGGGAGCATGGCAACGACAGCTTTTCCGCTCGCGCAATGATGGCGATCGCCGAGGGTCATCTTCATCAGACAGTGCGCGGCCGCACAATCAATCGCGACCAGCTTGTCGAAGCTTGGTATTACCATATTGTGTATTGGCGGCTGACCTCAACCTGCCTTGCCGCACGATCTTTTTTGCTGCAGCCGCTGTGCTTCCAGGTGCGCCGGCAAGCCAAAGCCGTAGTCTGCTCACACGATTATGGTTTCCTGCAGGAATATTGCCCCGGCGGACGCTATACCGCGATTGGTGACTCTGATGAGTTGCTGATGATCGAACTTCAGGCGCGCGATTCGGAGGCAGAATTGCTCGAGCCGGCGCCGCATTTTGCCTCATCCTCGGACGCGCTCGAAAATCGCATTTCGAAGATCATTGCGAATTCTGCAGAATGGAGTACTGCCGAGCACCGCCGTGCGTTTAGCTACCCATTGCTCTTCCACTCTGCAGACCTGCCAGGGGATGTTAGGGAGCGACTGGGCGAATTCGACTGGCAGATGGCCCGCGTCGCGGAGAGTCTTCCCCCGCCGGCTTCGGCAATATGCCATTTCCAGTGGCTCGCCGGCTTGCATGTTTACCGCGCCGCGATGTCTGAAGACGGGATAACCGATTATCCCGATATGATCGACGCTGACGCCAATAGAATAATTTCTAGTCTCTTTGAAATTGATGCTGCGGCGGCGGCCAATCTGCGGCCGCAATGGATTGCCACCGCCACCGCGGATCGGCCGGACATTCTTGTTGAAACGCTCTCATGGAGCTCTGCTGTCATCACATTGGACGGGCTAATCAATGAAGTGTGGGAGATGGCGGCGTCGGCGCGAATTTTCTCGATCGCGATCGACCAGCTTCATAGTCTGGATCGCGCAACGACATTCGTGTTGCCGCAACACGAGTATGAGCCGGAGCTCAGGCTATGCATATATCTACTGATCGCTTCGCTCCCGCATTGGGGTAAGCTGCGGAACGTCTGTGATGCGTGCTTGGCAGCAGGCGGGCTGGTGCAGGTTGTATTCCGTGAGCAAGACTGGGCGCTTGTTCAACTGCGTCAGGGTGCAAATGCGTGGATGTTGTCTGAGCTCGAACGCAATTTCCCGGCGGAGCAATATACTGCATCGATCGCGCTAGTCCCTGCGATGCCAAATTGCGGACCCCCTTTAGAGGCGGCGTCGCAGCCAGCGCCAATCACGTGTCGCGGGTTTATTGTCAGTCTCGGCAGTCGCCAAAACGGCTCTGCGGCAATCCGCCCCCAGCCGAAGGCGGTGGTAGGCAATCGAACCAAAGATTTGACAGCGGTGGTCCCGACGCTTAATCGCGTCGATCAGTGCGTCGCGCTGGTCCGATTTCTACACTACTGCGGGTTTGAGCATCGCATTGTTGTTGCCGATTCGAGCTCTCCGGAGCAGGCTGAGACATTGCGAGCCCGGCTCGCAGGCTTGGCTGAATATCAATCGTACGATTACGGTTTGCCGCAATACCAAAAAATGGCGCAGATCGCGCGCTCGGTGGATACTCCCTATATCGTGTTACTGCCCGATGACGACATCCTGTTTCCGCACGCGATCGCTGCCGCGCTCTCTCATCTGCAACAGCACCCAACCCACGCGGCCGCTCATGGATACAGTTTGCGCTTTGGATTAGAGCGAGGCGATTTCGACATTTATCAAGTCGAACATTTCATCCCAACGATCGACGATGACGACCCGATGTGGCGATACGCTTACCTGATGCAGCGATACCAGCCGCATATTTGGGCGGTATTTCGGACGGAAGCGTACGCTGAAGCGATGACGGCAGCGGCGAGGATGCCGGGAACGTTATTTCAGGAATTGATGTTTCAGATAGTTTCAATCCTCAAGGGACCGGTTGCGCGGCTCCCCTTGATCTATGCGATGCGCGGGATGGAGACGTCCCATGTCGAGTACAGCGAGGTCGATCCGTTTCAGTGGCTGCTCAAAGACGCCCAATCCCTTGGTCGAAGCTATGGCATATTTCGCGAAGCGGTCGCTGCTTATCTCGATAAGCAAAAGATCGGACTGAACGCGGGGCCCGGCGCTATACTTAAGCCCCTGGCTGATCCGCCGGCACCGATAACAAGCGCGCAAAAGGTTTCGCTGGAACAGGTTCTTGACCTAATAAACGCTAGTTATTTGGCGCGCATGGCTGATCTTGGCAAGATTAACCACGCGGTAGGTTATCATCTTGGACGCGTCGCCGAGCCGGTAAGATTTCCCGGACCGTGGGCCGGCTGGAGCGAGCCGCGACCAGCCGATCTGGTGCGTTCTTCCGGGCGCCTCGATCGTCGTTACATCTGGCGGGAGGCGGTACAACAAGCGGAGCCGAAAAGCGAGATCATGATCAGCCCTGACGAGATCGAGCGGGTCGAAACCGAACTCGACGGCTATGTCTTGGAAACACCATGAGCATTCGAAAAGCAATCGCGCTCGCGGCGATCAGTCCGCCACTGCCTAAGCCGAAACCGCTAGCTTGCTCGGCCCGAAAACACAGTTATCGGAGATCTGACCGGGCTCGACCGGCCGCCTATCTCCCGCTGGTCGAGACCTGTATGTGCCGATCAAGAACGGGCGGAGGACTTTTGGCTTGCCGCCGAACCAAAGGATATCTCTAAAGAGGGCGGACTAATGCATGGCGCTTGCGGCCGGCGCTGAGCTTCACCGCGCCGTCTGAGCCAAGATCGGCGAGGCCGACAATCCGTTTCTCATCCTTGATGACCGTATCGTTGATGCGGGCACCGCCGCCGCGGATCAGCCGCCGCGCCTCGCTGTTCGATCCGGCAAGCCCAGCGCGGCTAAGCAATTCAAAAATCGCGATTCCGCGTTCGAACAAGTCGCGCGGCAGCGCGGTTTGCGGCAGCTCTTCGCCGCTGCCGCCGTCCTCGAAAACGGCGCGAGCGGTCTCTGCTGCAGCATCGGCCGCCTCGCGGCCGTGAGCCAGCGCGGTCGCCTCGGTAGCGAGGGCCTTTTTCGCCTCGTTGATGTCACCGCCGGTCAACGCCTCAAGGCCCGATATCACCTCTAGCGGCAGCTCGGTGAACAGGCACAAAAAACGGCCGACATCGGCGTCTTCGGTGTTGCGCCAGAATTGCCAATATTCGTAGGGGGACAATCGCTCGGCGTTGAGCCACACCGCACCCTGGGCGGTCTTTCCCATCTTGTCCCCCGATGCGGTCGTCAAAAGCGGTGTTGTGAGCCCGTAGAGAGTGCGCCCGTCCAATCGCCGACCGAGTTCCACGCCGCCGACAATGTTGCCCCACTGGTCAGAACCACCGATCTGCACTTCGCAGCCAAAGCGCCTCCCAAGCTCGATAAAGTCGTAGGCTTGCAGGATCGGATAGTTGAATTCGAGAAACGAGAGCGGCTGTTCACGCTCAAGCCGCAACCGCATGCTGTCTTGCGTCAGCATGCGGTTAACCGAGAAATAGCGGCCGACCTCGCGAAGCAGCGGAATATAGCGCAGCTGATCAAGCCAATCAGCATTGTTGACCATGACCGCGTCGGTCGGACCGTCGCCGAACCCTATGAACTTGGCGAAGACTTTCCGGATGCCGGCCATGTTGCGCCCGATTTCGGCATCGTCAAGCAGCGGCCGCGCCGTGTCGCGAAAAGACGGGTCGCCGATCCTGGTTGTGCCGCCGCCCATCAGCACGATCGGCTTGTGCCCACAGCGCTGCCATAGGCGCAACAGCATGATCGACACAAGGTGGCCGACGTGCAGACTGTCGGCGGTGCAGTCAAAACCGACATATGCGATGACGCGATTTTCGTTGAGCCGCTCGTCAAGCGCCTCCAAATCGGTGCATTGATGGACAAAGCCGCGTTCGATCGCAGCCTTAAGAAATGGAGAGCGAGGGGTGAACATAGGGGCGTCATTTAGCACGGCACCGCGCAGCGGGTCACCACCATCCGAACAGCATGCGGCTCGACCTGTCACACCGGCGGCGGCAGGGGCATGGAGGCGGCGCGCGATCGGATTAATGAGCGGCACCTCGCTCGACGGCATCGATGTCGCGATGATCGAAACCGATGGTGTCGCCAGCATGATACCAGGGCCAGCGATGACGATTGTCTACCCCAATGCCTTTCGTGAAAAGCTCCGGGGCGTGTTGGGTGGGGTCGGCAGGACCGAAGCGGTAGAAGCCGAACTGACGCAGTTGCACGGCGATGCGGTTGAACTGTTCCAAAAGTCCTATGCGGGGATTGCGGCTGACATTGTCGGCATGCACGGGCACACAATCCTGCATCGCCCAGCTGAACGGCGAACGTGGCAATTGGGTGATGGCGCAGCACTCGCCGAACGGCTCGGCATTGACGTGGTCGCGGATTTTCGCTCGGCCGATGTCGCGGCCGGCGGCGAGGGTGCGCCATTGGCGCCGCTGTTTCACGCCGCTCTCGCCGCTGCGCTGCCAAAGCCAGTCGCCGTCCTCAATGTTGGCGGTGTTGCAAACGTGAGCTGGATCGGTGAAGCAAGTTCGGTTTTAGCGTTCGACACCGGGCCCGGCAATGCGCTGATCGACGACTGGGTTCGGCGGCACACGGGCGCTTCGGCCGATTTGGACGGCGCGCTGGCCAGAGTTGGCCGGGCTTCCGAGCCGCATGTCGGACGGTTTCTCGGCAATCCGTATTTTGCACGGCTGCCGCCCAAATCGCTCGATCGCGACGATTTCCAGGAGTGCGCGCCGGTGGGGCTATCGGTCGAAGACGGTGCAGCGACCCTGACCGAGATGACAGCTGCGGCCGTCGCCGCCGCGAGGCGCTATTTCCCGGCTCCGGTCCACGAATGGTTAGTTACCGGCGGGGGCCGGCACAATCCCGCTCTAATGGCCGCGCTCGCCCGCCGCGTTGACGCACCGGTTCGTGCTGTCGAGAGAGTCGGCTGGAATGGCGACGCACTCGAAGCGCAGGCTTTCGCGTACCTCGCGGTGCGCTCGGCTGCGGGTTTGCCGCTCACCTTGCCGACCACAACCGGCGTCCCGCGGCCCATGCCCGGCGGGCGACTATTTCGCTCCCGGGCCCGTAGCTGACTATTGAGCCGGAACCAACTCGGGTGTCTGAGCCTTGGTGAACGCCGGCATCACCTCCTTGCCAAAGCGTTCGAGCTGCTCGAGGCAAGTGGATTTGGGGACACCCACGCTAAGGCTGACGGAGACGCGATCGAGGCCGGGGTAACGTTTTTCCAGGGCCTTGAGATGCTCGACTATCTGCTCGGGTGAACCACACAACACCCCGCCATTTGCGATTGCATCCTCGATGCGCGGCAACTTCGCGCTCGGTGCCCGTTTTGGGTCTCGCATGATCTCTATCTGCTCATCGGATAAAGCGCGGACCAGCCGCAACTCGCCGAACATCTTCATATTCTCTTCGTAGTACTTGCCTGCCTCACGAATTCCTTCTTCTCGACTATTCGCAATGAAGAAATGGAAACCGAAGCACAGGCGTTCGCCCAATTCGAAGTGCTTGCCGATCCGTGCATGCGCTTCCTGCCATGCCAGCACGGTCTTGTGCATTGCCCCGCCTTCGGCCGAACCGCCCCCGATCAATCCCTTTATCCCATGCTTTGCCATGAAATCGAGCGCCCGCTCGCGGCCGCCCTGGATCGGCTGCCAGCATTCGACCGGCAACCGCAACGGCCGCGGGACGAGGGTCAATTCCTCCAGCGTGTAGCCGCGGTAGGGGACCTGAGGTGGCAATGTGTAGTGCTTGCCTTTGTGCGAAAAGGACTCGTTGTTGAACACCTTAAAGATAATGTCGACTTGTTCCTCAAACAGCTCGCGATTGGCCGCCTGATCAAGCAAAGGCGAACCAAAGGTCTCGACCTCGCGGGTATGGTAACCGCGCCCAACACCAAAGGTGATACGACCGCCGCTCAGAATGTCGGCTGTCGCGTAATCCTCCGCGAGCCGCAGCGGGTGCCACATCGGGGTGATGTTAAAGCCGCAGCCAAGCCTGAGGCGTTTGGTAAGGTGCGCGAGATGGAGTGCAGTCATCAGCACGTTCGGGATGCATTCATAGCCTTCGCGCTGGAAATGGTGCTCGGCCATCCAAAACGTATCGTAGCCGAGCTGATCCATCAGTTTCGCCATTGCCTCTGCCTTGTCAAAGACGGTGGCGAGATGTTCGTTGGGAAAATGGCGGTCATTTACCGGGACACCACCATAGCCGACGTTGGCCATATCGACATGGCCAGCAAAGAGGCTGTCGAATTTGGTAATCATCTCAGATCTCCCCGGAGTGACCGCCGATTAAGGAGCACGGATTGTATGCCATGGCGCGGGGCTGGCAACCAGCTATGCTCAGGTCGCTCTATGCTCATGACTTGCGGGTGGCTCTGGCTCACCCAATAGTGAGTTGGGCCGAGGAGAATACGAGTTCTTGCCGAAGAGAGCGATCGATCCGCGGAGTTAGCTAAATGAGATATCACCGCCGCTCGGTCAGTACGATTGCAATTGCGAGCGTGCTTTTGGCCGGCATTACCGCCTCAGCTCAGCAATCGGGCGGAGGGCTCAGCGCCGAGCAGCGCGACATTGGCCGGGTCGAAACCCGGATTCAGAAATATAATCAGGCGCTCGGGGTGGTGACGCGGCTCAATCGCCCTCTGGGTGCCGAGACCGAATGTAGCGGAATTTGTTATTTCCCCAGCAGCAGCCGGCCGGTAGCGTGGCGCTGCGCGCCAAACGAAACCTGCGATCTGCATTGCGACGTCAATCCGCCGGTAGGCGGCTGTCACTGACGCGTATTCGCGCTTTAGTCGAGCCGAGGGCAAAAGCACCCTCGGCCGCCTAATTTAAGATACTCGTTATGGTCCGGGGGCGCATTGCAGGGTCATCGACGCAATCCCCGCAGCAACGTTGAGACCTGTCGTGCCCTCGATGCTGACCGGCTGCAGCGAAATCGAGTTAGCATTGCCGCCAATTAGGACATTCGCCGCGGCCCCGACGCCAATGGTAGCTTGCGCGGTGGCGCCGCCATAATTGCCCGCGAGTGCACAATGGGCAGGCGTTATTGTCGGAGCAAGAACGGACCATATCAGCACACCACCCTTAATGTACCCAATATCAACCCCGAAACGGTTGATCGTTCCGACATAATGCTCGAAATGACCGCCCGCTCCCGAGAAGGTGCAGTTAAGCGACCGCGACGAACCGAACACAAAACCGAAGCCGCTGGACACGTTGCAGGTGAGCACGCCGGCCCTGGCAGCTTGCGCGTAGGCCGGCGCCGCTAGAATGAAAGCGCCCAAGACAAGGGTGAGCGCGCTAATCGCAACCGATAGCCTTCTACACATCCGACATACCTCCTCGCGAACGAACCTGACCTAAGGCACTAGCGGCAAACACGCTGAGGTATAGGTTCGTTCCTGCTCGCTTGCGTTTTGATTTTGTTTGGCTCAATTGGGATTGTTGTGGATACGACCCGCATGCACCTCGCCACCGGACCATTTGGCCATGGAAACTTCGAGCCAACCGCCGGTGTTTGGTTGACATCGGCGAATAGCTACACCCAAAAGCTGGCGAAAAGGGACGGCGATATCGAGAGCGAGGCGCCGCGAGCGCTGCTCCGGGCCATGCAGGAGCTCAAAATTCTAGCGAGTGCGGGCACATTTTGATCGGATGCATGGCCCAAATTAAGCACTCGCGTCCGCGGCGATTTTTTGGAACAATCAAGTTCCGCGGTCGCGACCGGGCCGCGAACCAACTCGACAGGAAACCGACTTGATCAGAGACAGGAATTTTCGTCAGCCGCGCCGCCGCGACTTTGACGATGATAGTTACGATCCGCATATGCGGGAATTCGGCGGGGCACCGCGTTTCACTCCGCCGCGGTTCGAAGTACCCTCAGGACCGCCGGTTCGCGCCGTCGTGAAATGGTTTAAGCCCGAAAGGGGATTCGGGTTTGTCGAACTATCCGACGGCTCGGGCGACGCTTTTCTCCATGCCAGCGTTTTGGAGCGGAACGGCATTCCTGCCGTGCAGCCTGGCGAGACCCTTGAAATCCGGGTAGCGCCCGGCCAAAAGGGGCCACAGGTAACCGAAATCATTAGCGTCGACAGCAGCACGGCGGCACCGCCAACGGCGCGCCGGTCACCCTATCCGGGTGGGACGGCGCGGCCCACCTACGAAGGGGCCTCTGTCGAAGAGACCGGCACGGTGAAGTGGTTCAACGCCCAGAAGGGTTTTGGCTTCATCGTCCGTGAGGGTGGCGGCAAAGACGCCTTTGTCCATGCTTCAGTGCTCGAACGCTCGGGCATCGACACCCTGAACGAAGGACAACGTGTCCTCATCGACATCGCCGAAGGCCGCAAGGGCCCGGAAGCCGTCCGGGTACGCCTCGCCTAACACATGACTAAGCGCCGCCGGCGCCGACGGGGGGAAGATGGATTTCGGCGCTGCGATGTTCTTTACCGATTATTCGATGAGTCCGGCCGATCTCGGTCGGGCGCTGGAGGATCGTGGCTTCGAATCCATCTGGGCGCCCGAGCATTCGCACATCCCGAGTTCCCGCGCGACGCCATTTCCGCAAGGGGGCGAACTGCCTCAGAAATATTACGACGCGATGGATCCCTTCGTAACCCTGACCGCGGCGGCCATGGTCACGAGAAAATTGCGGATCGGCACCGGTGTCTGTCTTGTGACGCAACGCGATCCGATCCAGACAGCCAAGCTGGTCGTGTCAATCGATCAAGTCTCGAGCGGACGGTTTCTATTCGGGGTCGGGGGAGGGTGGAACGCTGAGGAGATGGCCGATCACGGCACTGCGTTTCAAACCCGTTTCAAGCTGATGCGCGAGCGGGTCGAAGCAATGAAAGCCATCTGGACCGAAGCCGAGCCCGAGTACCATGGCGAACTGGTCGCTTTTCCAAAGATGAAAAGTTGGCCGAAGCCGGTGCAAAAACCGCACCCACCGGTGATTGTCGGCGGCGCTTTCCCGCATGCGGCGCGGCGCGCAATTCGCTATGGCGACGGCTGGGTTCCACATGCCGGCCGACCGCAATATTCGGATGTGACCGATTTTCTACCAAAGTTCCACGAAATGATGACCGAAGCAGGCCGCAGTCTTGCCGAGGTCCCGATTACAGTATTCGGCGTCCCCGAAAATCTCGACCGGCTGAAGCATTACCGTGACCGTGGCGTGGCACGCGCCGTAGTTAGCTTGCCTTCGGCCGTAGCCGAAGAGATCCTGCCCGCACTTGACCGGTGGGCTGAACTGATCCGGCAAGCCACCTGATCGGGATCGTCTCGGGAACCTACCGTGTGGCGTGGCCGAGCCAGTAATAGCGGCAACTCGACCCAGACCCCAGGACCAAGCTTACCCTTGTCGGAATCCGCTGGATACTTAAGCGACGTTGCGATCGAGCAGTTCGATATGGATGTTTTGCGGCCCGCGCAAAAAGGCAATTCGTACGCCGGGCCGGATTGTTTTCGGCTCGACCGTGAACTCGACGCCCTTTTGTTTCAGTTCGGCGACGACCGCGTCAATGCCCTCGAACTCGAAGCCCGATGTGCTCGAGGCCTAGATAGGGGGGCTCCGGCGGGTTGCCGACCACCTGCTCTTGCGAGACTTGCGCGATAAATACCGCGATTCCGCCGAGATTGAGGTCGATCCGCGGCCTTCCATCGGACTGGATCGAGCGGATCACCTCGGCGCCGAACATTCGCTCGTACCATTGGGCGGTTTCTTCGGCGTTGGGACTGCGTAGGTGAATATGATCATAAGCGAACTTGGCCATTGCATGTTCTCCCCGCATGGGCGCTATCCGAACCAACAGTAAGCATCCGACGCTACCCTCGCCAGCGTCATCATTCCTTGGCCCATAATTGCCGGCGCACTCTGCACGTCGCTGCCGATCCGCTGCGAGCCCGAATTGCACGGCCGGTCGCGTTCGTAATAGGACTGCACGGAACGCATACGCAAAGGCCCCAAAAACGTGGCGATATGACGGACTCACGAGCGCTCGGAACACCGGCCCAGGCCTCTGGCCGCCACTTTCCAGACAGCGTGGAGACACGTGCTTCATGGATCGCGGCGACTTTGGCGATCGCTATCTTGTCGATTTCTTATGGGGCGCCGCTGATCGTCGTGATCGGGTTGAAACCGATTGCGGCGGCACTCGACGCCGATCGCTCGGTAGTGGCGCTCGCCGCTGCCTTGGTCTGGGTCGGGACCGGGACCGGCGGCATCCTGATGGGGTGGGTTGCGGACCGCGTCGGGGTGCGGCGAACGGTGATTTTCGGCGCGGTTATGACAGCAATCGGCCTCGCCGTTTCGGCCACTGGCCGGGTCTCCACGCTTTATCTCGGACACGCGCTGCTGATCGGATTTCTCGGCGGCGGTGCGCTGTACCCGCCGCTGCTGATCTATATCAGCCGCTGGTTCGACCGACGCCGCGGCACAGCGCTCGCCCTGATTTCGTCGGGACAATACATCGCCGGCGTCATCTGGCCTTCGGTGTTTGAGCGCGCGTTGATCTGGTTTGGTTGGCGTGGGTTGATGCTGGGGTTCAGTCTTATCGTCCTCTTGATTGTGCCGTTGGCCGCCTGGTTGCGACCCGCCCCACAGCCCGGTCGCGCTTCAGGCCTTGCCGGCATCGGTTTCCTTGGGACAAAAGCGCTGGGCCTCAGCGCTAACACCGTGCAGCTGCTGCTGTGTACGGCGTCATTTCTGTGCTGTGTGCCGATGGCGATGCCGTCGAGCCACCTCGTCGCCTTTTGCAGCGATCTCGGCATCGCCCCTGCCCAAGGCGCGGCGATGCTCTCGGTATTGCTCGGCTGCGCTTTTGTCAGCCGCCAGTTTTGGGGATGGGCGGCTGACCGGATTGGTGGGCTGGGCACGGTCTTCGCCGGCTCAGCCTGTCAGGCGTTGACGATCGCCGCCTTCGCGGTAACGCGCAACGAGGCCGGGCTGTTCGCGATTTCTGCGGCTTATGGGCTCGGCTTTAGTGGAATAATCCCGGCCTATGTCGTCGCCATCCGGGAACTTTTCCCGTCAATAGACGCGTCATGGCGTGTGCCGGCGCTGTTGTTTTCGGGTATGTCGGGAATGGCGTTCGGCAGCTGGTTTGCCGGCGCGCTGTACGATTTTTTCGGTTTTTATGCGCCGGCCTTTGCCGCCGGCGCGCTATTCAACCTTGGTAATCTGATCGTGGTGGGCTTTCTCGTCCTTCGCCAAATGCAGGGCAGCCGCCTTGCCGACGCGCCGGTTGCCTAAAAATCGTGAATACGGCCTGCGATCCGCACGGTTTGTCTAGGCCGGCACCTTTTCGAGCTTGTGCAGGACGCGGATGCGCTTTGGCGGTGGACCTTTTGAAAACCGTCCCCAGCTGCGGCCGGACAGCTCGCCAACAAAGATGTTGCCGTGCTGGTCGACCGCGATGCCATGCGGTGAGGTGAAGTGACCGGGCTCCAGTCCGGCATGCATCTTGCCGAGCCGCGCCAGAACCTCACCCTTATGCGTGTGGATGCTGACCCGCGGGCCGATATTCGGCCAGTCTCGGTTGATTTCGCCGGAAGGGCCACCCTCACCGATATAGAAGAGAGGGTTCGGCCCTAATGCCATGCACATCCCGTTCGGGCGGTGGAGATTGTTCCACTGGGTCTCGAACTTGCCGTTACTGTCAAAGATCTGAACCCGGTGATTTTCGCGATCGGCGACATAGACCCAGCCGTCGGGATCGCAACAAATATTGTGTGGCACATTGAACTGGCCGGGATCGGTGCCGGGCTCACCCCATGAAATTATTAACTTCCCGTCTGCGGTAAATTTATGGATCCGGGCATTGCCGTAACCATCCGAGACGTAGAGGTCGCCGCGTGGCGACAATGCGGTATGGGTGCAGCGGTGAAACGGTTCGCCGCTCATATAGGGTTTGGGTTCACCTGGAACGCCGAGCGTCATCAGCACCTTGCCGTCGAGCGTGCAATGCCGCACCGTGTGGTCGCCATCATCGGTTAGCCAGATCGTATCGTCTGGACCCATATGAACACCGTGCGGTCGGGTGAATACGCCCTCGCCCCACGTGCGCAACAGGTTGCCCTCTGCATCGAACACCGCGATCGGGTGTTCTCCACGGTTGAACGCGTATACCCGGTCCTGGCGGTCGACCCCGACCGCCGCGACATCGCCCAACACGATCTCATCCGGCAATTTTGCCCAAGTATTGCGCACGACAAACGTGTACTTGCCACCTCCGAGCTCTACCGGCATGCGTCCTCTCCCGAGCATATTTTTGGTGAGGGGATCATAGGACAGCTCCGCTGCTGCGAGCGAGCGAAGATTGGTCATGCACTTTGCACAACCCAGATAAGAGGTAAATTCGTGCTTATCTATAGCGGAGATCGCGTGCCAAACGTACGATGCGACCCTCAGACGTCTCGTCCGAACTCCAGCGGAGGAGCAAGAGGAGCCCGACATGCCAGAAAAGCTGATATCCGGCGATAACCACATCGACCTGACCTACCTGCCGCCCGATCTGTGGTCGTCGGAGGCGCCGCAGAAATGGAAGCAGCTGGCGCCGCGCGTCGTGGAAAAGGACGATGGGCTGCACTGGTTTGTCGACGACCAGGACAGGGGCATGTGGAACGGCGTCGGCCCGGGATTCCTGCCTTACCAAAAGGGTATGTTCAACCATATCGACGAGATGAAGGATCTTGGCTTCGAATGGAGCTCAAGGCCGGGCGCAAAGCCGCGACCGACCACGCCGGAATTGCGACTCTCCGATCTCGACCGCGACGGCCAGGACGCCGAAATCATCTATGGCTGCCTGATGGTCAACGATCTGATCGACGATGCATCGCTGCGCGCCTGGACCGACAAGACCTATAATGACTGGGTGGCCGATTTCGCCAAGCGCTCCGACCCGAACCGGGTTTATCCGCTGGCGATCATCCCCAACACCGACCCGGCCGAAGCCGCAGCCGAGGTGCGGCGCTGCGCCAAGATGGGATTGCGGGGCGGCGATCTTGCCTTTAAGCGGATGACCCCGCCCCTCTATACCGATTTATGGTTTCCGCTGTGGGAAGCCGCGGCCGAATGCCGTTTCCCGATCTCGTTCCATTCGACCGGGTTCAAGGCATTGCGGGCCCCCGACAGTCCCGAGCAGGAGCAAAAATATTTCACCCAGTGGCGGTTGGTGCGCTCGGCGTTATTCCAGCTCGACACGATGGAAGTGCTGGTGTCGTTGCTGGCATCGGGCGCGTGCGAAAAATATCCCGACTTCAACTTTGTGCTCGGTGAATCCGGAGTGACCTGGCTGCCCTATGTGTTCGACCGGCTCGACACCGAATACGCCGACCGCGCCAAGAGCCTTAATTTCAAGCTAAAGCCGAGCGATTACTTCCGTCGTCAGGGTTACGTCACCTATCAGCAGGATCAATTTCTCGGACCGATTATCCCACTGATCGGCGAGGACAATATCATTTGGGGTGCTGATTATCCGCACCCCGACTGCATCTGGCCGGGGTCGCGGGCGACCCTCGACAAGAACATGGTTAATATCTCGCCCGACGTGCGGCGCAAGATCACCTCAGAGAATGTGACCCGCCTCTACCAACTGCACCAGTAATCGGTTAGGCCCTAGATGCGGTGAAAGGCCGGCACGACAGAGCCGGCCTTCATCCAGGTGCCCCCCGAGACCCTCCAATTTGAGTGCTATTCGTGAACTGATGCTGGAGACTGCGGCTAGGCTTCGGTTGCGGTGGTTGGGTCGATCATGCGGCGGACTTCGGTAATCTTGTTGGCTGGGAAACCGCTGCGGCGGGAATGTTCGCGGATGATTTCCTCGTTCTGTGCAAGATATACGCAGAATGTCTTGTCGCCGGCGACGTAGCTTTCGACCCATTGGATATCCGGGCCAAGCTCCTTCAATACCGAATTCGATTTTTGCGCCGCTTCTTTAAGCGCCTGCCGTTCGGCGCTGCCGATCGCCGGCAATTCACGCTCGATGATGTATTTGCGCATTGCTGACCTCCCATTGTGAACTGGGGCGATCGTCGCAGATCGGGCGGCGCGCGTAAAGTGAACCAGATCACACCCTTTGCACCACTGCAGCAGCCTCAAGGGCCGTCGATGATCAAAGATCCACCGGTTTTCCCATCCACCGCGCTAACCCCATAGTGGCTGGTCATCAGAGACAGCTAAAAACTAAGAAGGAAGGAAAATTACCGTTTACTGGCCGGGGTGTAGTCATCGCGGCGGCCGCGAGTGGGTCGGACAGGCCACTCCCGACATCATGGCGAGCGAAGCGGCGATTGTTAACGCAATCAACATCGATCAGGGTCACCTCGACGAGGTGGTCCTCAAATTACGCGCAAACGGCTCCCAGGCTCATTGCAAAACGCGAATGTGCCCGACCCGCTCGGTCGACGCGGCCGTTGCTGAGGGTGGCAGGAATTAGGGATGGCGGCAGGTTCGAATGAATAACTCCGTTGCCAGGTTTGATTGATGGCGCAACGAGCCGGGATCGCCAATCTGCCGTTGCACAGCGGATAGGTGCCGAGATGGCTGGCCGATCGCATGACCCGCCTCGGTGCAGGGAGGCGATCACCTGTCACTACGGCCGCGACGAGATGCTGCCGCGCCTCGCCCACCCGTTCTGGTTCCAGTCGTTCGGGGCTGTCATGGGCATGGACTGGCCTCGTCCGAGATCACCACGAGTGTCATCGGCGCCCTAAAGCGCGGACTGGCATCGTCGGCGAAGGAGTTTGGCCTGCACGTCTGCGGCGGTCGCGGCAAGTATTCGCGGCAAACCTCGCACGAACTGGTCGCGATCGGTGACCGAGTGGGCTTCGACGGGTCGGCACTAGCGACAGCAAGTCGTCTGATCGCCAAGGTCGCCAGAGCCGCCGTGCGGGACGGGTTTCAGCTCTATTTGCGCAGCTTCATCGTCACCGATAACGGCCATTGGGTGGTCGTACAGCAAGGGATGGACGGCGCGCTGAAGCAGGCCCGCCGCTATCATTGGCTTTTCGGAAGGGCTGGGGGCTTTGTCGAAGAGCCGCACACGGTAATAGCAGGCCTCCGGCAGGGTGAGATTATCAATCTGACGGACCAGCGGGCGGAGGCATCGCGTTGCAAGCAGCTCGAAATTCTCAGCTCGCTGGGTCCCGACGGGAGCGCCCGCGAATTGTCGGCGCTGGAGGCTCGCCACGCGAGTTCTTCATCGGCTCTTCGCGAGCACCCGCTGCTGCCACATCTCGAAATGCCAGCACATCATGGCGTTCGCCCGAGTGATGTGATCGCGCGCCGGCTGTACGGAAATTTGGCAGCCGCCGCCGATCGTGGCCCGACCCGATTTCCCAGAACTGCTGCTCACCCCAGGCGTCGGACCGCGAACCGTCCGGGCGCTCGCCATAGTGGCTGAAGTCGTGCACGGCGCTCCTTACTGCTTCTCCGATCCCGCGCCTTTTTCATTCGCCCATGGCGGCAAGGACGGGCAGGCATCCAATCCCAGTGCCGCTACGAGTCTATGACGAGACGATCAGAGTACTGAAATCGGCGGTACAGGGCGCGAGGCTTGGCGCGAGGAGGAGCTCGACGCATTGCGGCTGCTGGACGCGCAAGCGCGACGGCTCGAACGCCACGCTTCGGGCCTTTCGGTTGCAGAGTTGATTGCCGATGAGCGAGCGCACTCGAACGCTTACGAAGGCCGGTCGGTGTCCGGCTGGTCTCAACCCTCGATTCCCCCAGCGGACCCAAGGCGGCGATAATCGCTCTAGAATCCGCCCGTAGCATCGTCACCCCACCATCAGCCTGTCGATCGAAAATCTCCTATCCCGTCGCACAATCATTTTTACCTCCGGCCACTGCGTGGAAGCGTCTTCCTTTTGTACTAAATTGCAGAAATTCGCTCCGATGATGATCGACATTGTGTCCATGCAACCGCTCATCCCATTGGTCGCAGGTGTCCCCGATCCTGTTGGCGCCTCAAATCCTGAACTGTGTGGCCGCGATTTACTTGAGTTTATTAGCCTAATTGCCTGGTGGTCGCACATCTTCTTACATGTTTCGCATTGACGTCCGCTGGGGCTCTAATTACCGTCTAGCCCGCGGGCAGGACGCCGCCCCTAAGATTCGAGTTCTTGTTTAGGAGTTACGGTCGGTGGCCCAGGCAGCTGGCCGTGGGCGGACAACCTCACGCGCCGGCTTGTTCTTCCGCACGCCCTCGTAGACTACCTGTCGCAACAGCCTGTCCTCAGTCCAATATCAGATATTTGACTTCGACGACGAGTTCGGCCGACCCAATGCACTTACGAGACCCAGCGGCGAGCCGAACTGGGTCGATCGCGGCGTATCGACATCGAGCGGCATCGAGTCGGCTTGCACGGCTGAAGCCGGCTGAGAAGCTCATTGAGCTGGTCGGCCGCATTCCGGCTCCGACCCGACCGGCATAGACCAGCCGGCCACCAGCGTCGTAGTAGCCGAGCAATAATGCGCTGATGAACGGCCGACTGCACTCAGGGGTCGGTCCAGCCGACGACAATAAATTCTTCCCGATTGAGGCATTTGGTCTTGAGCCAGTGGCCGCGGTCGCCGGGCTATACGAAGCGTCCAGCCGCTTCCAGACGATACCCTCGAATCCGAGCTTGCAGCACTGCCGATGAAAACGCCGGACCAGGTCCGACCGGATAATCGGTGTAGTGGATCGTGTGCACTCTTCCCTTGAGTAGGGCAGCGAGATCAGCCTTGGGGTCCGCCAAGGGCAGCGGCGTCAGATTTCGACCATCGAATACCGCAGGTCGAATGCGAAATAGACGAGGTCGGTGCCGCTCGCCGTTCTGCGGCGCTCTTGATCAGCGCAAAGGAGGTAACATGGTCGGGCCGCAGCCCGCAGAGCTCGCCGTCGAGATAGGCGTGCCGCGCGGGAAGCGTACGCGGCGTCGTCGCAATCGCGGATATTTGCCGGTCCAGTCGAGCCCGGTGCGGGTCAGCAAACGGACATCGCCTCGATCGAGCCGGGCGTGCACGCGATAGCCGTCGAACTTCAGCTCGTGCGCCCACTCGTCGCTTCCGCAACCAGCCGCGCGAACTGTGGCTTGATCCATGCTGGCAATCCAGCATGCGGCACAGGGTTCATTGATCGTGGCGATCTCGCCATGCGCCAATTACGCCCGATACACGAGGCCAGCGCGTGGTCTTGATTTTAGGGTCGAATGCTTTGCAGGCCACAATCGAGCATTGTCATTCGCCTTGAGTTGACAGCCAGGTAATGTCGCGCGCTTGCTGTGATTTTTGCGGTACTAAGAGGTCCCAGCGATTCTCGGCCGAGCGTAAACCCTCCCGGAGGGATCCTGCCCATTGGAGATATGTCGCTCCAACCAGTTCGAGCGCCCCATATCCTCCTGCAGTTGCTCCCGAGGGCATCAGAGCCAAATTCGAGCACGGCGCGGTTAACATGCGCGGCGCTCGGCGAACTCGCCGGCGATCACCGTCAAGCTGTCGCTGAGGAGACGAATATCCGGCCGAAGGGTGTGAAGCAGGAATGGTGCGTCAGCGCCTCGATCGTGACGTAGTCGCCGGAATCGATCTCACCAGCGGCTTTAGCGACTTACTGAAGTAGCCCCAATGCACGGTCTTATCGGTCGCCGGGACGAAATAATGATTTTTGCGGCCTTCCCCTGCCGCTGTGACGGGCGGGGTCTGGGTCTGAGCTTCGGCGGAGCCGATCAGGCCAGGTGCGGCAACAGCGCCGCCGCCGGCGATCAGAGCGCCCTTCAGAAAGCGCCGGCGATCGTCATCTATGTCGGGGCTGGGTCGCTCGGCGGCGACGCCGTCCCTGGTGAATCCCGGCAGATCGTTTTGGTTGCTCATCGGTGGTTTCTCCTCCCGCATTCGACCAAACCGCCAGAAAGGGTAGGCAGCCGCAATTCGCGTGCCAGCTTATTCGATCCGGATTGCGCGATTCCTGTGAAGGCGATCGGATCGCGTCCAGACTGTTGCAGTAAGGTTCAGCCCGGCATCGCCCGGGCGGTGGTTCACCGGGAAGCCGGCGGCGGCGCCTCGGGTTTTTCGATCAAAGCCAGGCTTTCCATCGCGAGACCATAGCCCAACAGCTCGTGCATCTGGCGGCGCAGATATTCGGTGAACAATAGCCGCGTATAGCGCAATAGCAAGGTCGGTTTCTTGGTCAGATCCTCGGCCAATTGCCAGGCGCGGCTCAGCAATTTATCCGGCGTCAATACTTCGGCTACAAGACCGAGCCGCAGTGCTTCGGCCGCGTCGAGCGTTTGGCCGGTCATCAGGAAATAGCGGCCTCGGTTCATGCCGAGCAGCAGCGGGTAGACAATGTGCATCCCGTCCCCCGGCACCACATCCGACATGAAATGCGCCGAATCCTGAAACTGCGCGGTGTCGGCGGCGAGAACGATGTCGCACAGCAAAGGGATCTCGGAATGGCGCCAGGCCGGGCCGTTGATCGCGCTGATGATCGGCACCTCGATGTTGAGCAGGTTCATCAGCAGATGACGGCCTTCCCAATGGATGCGGTCGATGCGTTCGATCGACGGCCGAGACGGAAAGGACGAGGTGCCGGGGGTCGCGCGCGGGCCCGAAAACTCGTCGCCGATTCCAGTCAGGATTACAACTCGGTTGTCGCGATCGGCGCCGATGTCGTGAAACAATTCAGGCAATTCGCCATGCGGCAGAAACCCCCAGCGCAGCGATCCGCCCTCGGTGTGCAAGGTGACTTGCAGGATGCCGTCGCGCCGCTCCAGCCGGGCGCTTTGATATTTATTCTGGTAATCCGCCAGCACGCTCATCGTACTTCCTCCCGAAAAGATATGGGAGGAGGTTAACGCATCGCGACACCGATGCGCGACAGGCGGATCGGTTGCGCGCGAGCGGTTTCCGGGGTTAGGTTCCTGGTAAGTGATCGACCATCTTGATGGCCCGGTCTCCTCACCCACCCCAGCCCCGAGTATCGAGATGCCGATCCACATCGAAGACATCGAATATGCCCGCCCCGGCGGAACCCCGCTGCTCGCCCGCTTTTATCGCCCAGAAGGGAATGCTCCGTTCCCGGCGGTGCTGGAAGTTCATGGCGGTGCGTGGACATCGGGTGATCGGCTCAACAATACCGCAATCGGCGAGTATTTAGCGGCCAATGGGATCGCTGTGCTGTCGATCGATTTCCGGATGCCGCCCGCGGCGCGCTATCCGGAAACCGTGGCCGATGTCAATTACGGCATCCGCTACCTGAAGGCCAATGTCGAGCGCTTTTCGACCCGCGCCGATATGGTCGGCGGTCTGGGCACCTCGTCGGGCGGCCACCTGTTGCTGCTCAACGCAATGCGGCCGCGCGATCCACGCTACGCATTGCTGCCGCTGGCGGGCGCCGATTCCAGCTTGGCGTTTGCCGTCGCGTGCTGGCCGGTCGCGGATCCGTTAGCTCGCTACCGCGCGGTGCGCGAGCGCGGCAACGACCGCCTCGCGGAAGCCCATCATCAATTCTGGCCGTCGGAGGAAGCGATGGCCGAAGGCAGCCCACAGCTGATCCTCGAACGCGGCGAGCGGGTTGAAACCCCACCCACATTGATCATGCAGGGCACCAACGACGACAACCTGACACCCGACATGGCGCGGAACTTCGCTGCCGCCTACACGCGGGCCGGCGGGTCGATCTCGTTCCACGAGTTTGAGGGCGAGCCGCATGCTTTCATCCCGCGCGACCCCAACTCGGCAAACGCGCAACGCGCCCTGGCGCTGATCGCCGACTTTATCCACCACCAAGCGAGTTAGCGCCGTCGAACCTCGGCCATAGTCGACTTTGATATGTCCGATATCGGAGGCGAGTCGCGCCTACAGAGGGCGGTCCATTGCGTGCCCCACCATCTTTCGCGGGTCGACGATCTCATCGAAACGTTGTTCATCGATGTAGCCCAACGCCAGCGCGGCTTCCTTGAGGCTCAGCCCCTCGTCATTTGCCTTATGGGCGATCGCGGAGGCCTTATCGTACCCTATGACGGGGCTCAGCGCCGTCACCAGCATCAGTGAGCGGCTAACCATCTCGTCAATCCGCTTGCGGTTGAGCCGCGTGCCCTCGACTGAAAACTGACGCAACTTCTGGCAGGCATCGCCGAGAATCCGGGCTGAGTGCAGGAAATTGTTGATGATGATCGGGCGCATCACATTGAGCTCGAAATTGCCCTGGCTTCCAGCGAAAGCGACTGCGTTGTCTTCGCCGATCACCTGGATACACACCATGATCATCGCCTCCTGCTGGGTCGGATTGACCTTGCCGGGCATGATCGAGGAACCCGGCTCGTTTTCCGGCAACAGCAGTTCGCCGAGCCCGCAGCGCGGGCCGGAAGCGAGCCAGCGCATATCATTGGCGATCTTTATCAGCGCCACGGCGAGCCCGCGCACAGCCGCCATGGCACCGACCATTGCGTCGAGCGAGCCTTGCGCGGCGAACCTATCGGGCGCGGTGACAAACGGATAGCCGGTCAGCTCGGCAATTTTGGCGGCGATGTCGCGGCCGAAACCGGGCGGCGCATTGAGCCCGGTGCCAACCGCCGTTCCACCCGCCGCCAATTCGTACAGGCCGGCCTCCGCCACGCGAAGGCGGGCAAGTGCGTCGCGAATCTGGTGCGCCCAACCAGACCACTCCTGCCCCACCGTCAGCGGCACCGCATCCATCAGGTGGGTGCGCCCGGTCTTGACGACATCCATCCATTCATTGGCCTTGGTCTCGATCGCGGCGGCCAAGGCTTCGGCATGCGGCAGCAGATGCTGCTCCAATTCCATTACTGCCGCGATGTGCATCGCGGTGGGGAAGGTGTCGTTCGACGACTGGCCCATATTGACGTCGTCGTTCGGATGCACGGGCTGTTTGCTGCCGATGTCGCCGCCCAGCAATTGGATCGCCCGGTTCGACAACACCTCGTTGATATTCATATTCGATTGCGTGCCCGACCCGGTCTGCCAGACATAAAGCGGGAAGTGGTCGTCGAGCTTGCCCGCGATCGCCTCGTCGGCGGCGCGCACGATGGCGTCCGCCTTCCATTGCGGCAGCCTTTGGGCGGCGGCGTTGACCAGCGCTGCGGCTTTTTTGACATAGCCATAGGCGTGATAGACGCTCTTTGGCATGCGGTCGTCGCCGATCGAGAAATGTACGAGGCTCCGCTGCGTCTGCGCCCCCCAATAACGGTCGGCCGGAACCTCGATTTCGCCCATCGAATCGGCCTCGCGCCGCATTCCGGTCGCGCGGATGCCAATTGGAGTGTCGTGCAATTCGGGATCGGTCTGGCGGTTCATGTCATCGTTCCTTGCGGGCTCATACTCGCCGGGGTCCATGCTGGCGGCCGCCCCCTCGCGCAACAATGGCTTCCAGACAGTCTCGACTGTAACGGCGCAGCAACTCCACCCTGGATTTACTCCGGGTAGACCGGGCGGTAGGCGCGGCTGCGGATCAGTGAACCGATCTCGGCAGGCCGCGGTACGCGGGCGAGATCCTTGTCAAAGATATAGGTCGCGACCCGCTCGGCGACATGCAGCGAGGCTTCGAGGATCCGGCTCTGCGGCGGATAGATCAGCCCGACCGCGAGGTCCTCGTCGGTTACTTGTTCCGCCACCGCTTTGGCGGCGACGATAAACATTTCTTCGGTGACCCGTGTGGCTTCGGTGGCAAACACCGCCATGCCCATCGCCGGGAAGATATAGACGTTGTTCCCCTGACCCGGCACAAATTTATGGCCGGCGATCTCGACCGGCGGGAACGGACTCCCGCTGGCAAAAACGGCTCTTCCTTCGGACCAGCGATAAGCCTCCTCCGCAGTGCATTCGGAGCGTGAGGTCGGGTTCGAATACGGGAAGATGATCGGCCGCTCGTTGATCTCGGCCATTGCCTCGATGACTTGACGGGTGAACAGCTTTGGCACGGTGCTGACGCCGATAATCCCGGTCGGCTTCAAAACCTTGATCGCCTCGACAAAAGTGGATACGGGCTCCCGGTGCTGGGCGAACGGCTTCTGAAACTCCGCGAGATCGGTGCGCGAGCTAACCAGCAGGCCATTGATGTCGAATAGTGCGTTGCGGCGCCTTGCCTCACCTATATCCGTGCCTTCCATCGCCATAGCCTGGCCGATCAGTTCGGCGATGCCGGTCGCCGCCGACCCGCCGCCCAAAAATAGAAACCGCTGGTCGGTAAGCTTCCCTTTGGTGATGCGCAAAGCGGCGAGAATGCCGGCCAATGCGATCCCCGCAGTGCCCTGGATGTCGTCATTGTAGGTGCAGATCTGGTCGCGATAGCGCTCAAGGATCGGGACGGCGTTGATATTTGCGAAGTCCTCCCACTGGATGCAGCATTTCGGAAAGAGCGCCTGCACCGCGGTCACGAACTCATCAACAAATGCCATGTATTCGTCGCCGCGCACCCGGTTTTGGCGCAAGCCAAGATAGAGCGGGTCGTCGAGCAACACCTGATTGTTCGTGCCGACGTCCAAGACTATCGGCAGGCAATATTGCGGCGGGACGCCGGCGCAGGAGGTATACAGTGCGAGCTTGCCGATCGGGATCCCCATCCCGCCGGCGCCGAGATCACCCAGGCCGAGGATGCGCTCGCCATCGGTAACAACGATAAATCGGACATCCTTATCCGGCCAGTTGCCGAGGATTTCACGAATCCGGCCGCGAGCGCTGATTGGCAGGTACATGCCGCGGGCCGAGCGAAAGATGTGAGCAAATTTCTGGCACGCCTCGCCGACCGTCGGCGTGTAGACGAGCGGCATGTAAGTCGCCGGGTCGGACATCAGGACTGCGTAAAACAATGCCTCGTTACGCGCCTGCAAGTCGGAGAGGACGAGGTATTTCTGCAGGTCGTTGTCAAGATTGGCGATTTCGCTGTGCCGACGCGCGATCTGCAAACCAATATTCGTGACGGCCGGAGGCAGCAGCCCTTCGAGCCCGTATTTGCGGCGCTCTGGTTCGGTGAATGCGGTCCCTTTGTTCAGGCGCGGATTATGAAGAAGGGCATAGCCGGTAGGTTTTGGACTACTATCATCGGCCATTTCAGTCTCCTGGGAACGACGCTTTAGGCTAAGGGTGGCGAAGGCGAAATTGTATAACCGGAAAGCGTCATAAATTTTGGCATCGATCGCAGCCGGTCTGGTGAGAGCCGAAAGTGGGAGATCGGCTGTGGCGCGAGGCCCGCAAGGCAATGTAGATCGGGAACGCCCCTCACCCGACAGGGCCGTTAGGTTAGTGAGAGATGGCAGGAATGGGATTGAAAAGCCATTCCGAATGCGTGGTCCCTAGAGTGCGCAGGACGAGTTCCGGCGCGCCGCGATCGCACAGAACCGGCGCAAGCCTCGTTGACACAAGATTCGGAACCCGCTCGGCTCCTGTCGGCGTTATACTGTCGATGACGACGATGATGATGACCAACGAGCGGAAGATCTGGGAAGCGGCCTTGCTTCTCGTCCGTCGCCACGGCAGCGCCGCTGCCGATGTCGCCCAGCGCGAGGCGCAGCGGCTGCGGGGCGGTGACGACGCCCTGACTTGCGTCGTCTGGTGCTGGATCGCGCGGTCGACCGCCGAACTCCTCCGCCCCTTCCCTGACGAAGGCGAACGCATCCACTGAGCGGGTTTTGCGCCGCGTCCTCTTAACCTCGAGACGGTGCGTCCCGATATCCCGCAACGTGGATCGTCTTGCAACGAGGAAGCTATGGCCGGAGGTCTGTTGGGTCGCCTAGCGGGTAAGGGGCACGCGGGCAACAAGCAATTTGCCGTAGAGATGAGCGAAGAGGAATGGCGGCGTAAGCTGTCTCCCGCGGCTTATCATGTGCTCCGCCAACACGGCACCGAGCGCGCCGGCACCAGCAAGCTCGATAAGGAATACAACCAAGGGATTTATCACTGCGCCGGCTGCGGCCAGCCGCTCTTCGCCGCCGACACGAAATTCAACAGCGGGACCGGTTGGCCAAGCTTTTGGGCGCCGCTCGATGATGCCGTGGAAACCGATAGCGATCGCAGCTTTTTTATGACCCGCACCGAGGTTCATTGCAGCAAGTGCGGCGGCCATTTGGGGCATGTGTTTGATGACGGCCCGAAACCGACCGGCCAACGCTATTGCATGAACGGAGTGTCGCTCGACTTTCATGCCGGCGAGACCGCGCCCGAACCCGGCCGTGCCAATGCTGCGGGTGAACCGGAGACCGAACCGCGCTGATCTCCTACGAACCGGTCCCCGATTGACCCGAGCCGTCGCCCTTGAAGAAACCGCGGTGAATACCGCCCAACCCCGAAAACGGCGCGCCTAGGGCGCCCGTTGGCGCGTAGGCGGCGCGCCCGTTTTGGAACGCGCCGGATAGGCGCGGGGCCGAGCCGAGTGCCCGGGATTAAACGCTGTAATACATTTGGTATTCGATGGGGTGGGGGGTGTGCTCGAAATTGTAGACCTCCTCCCATTTCAGTTCGATATAGGCCTCGATCTGGTCGCGGGTGAAGACATCGCCCTTTAACAAAAACGCGTGGTCGCGGCTGAGTTCGCCCAACGCCTCGCGCAACGAGCCGCACACCACCGGGATGTCCTTCAACTCCTCGGGCGGCAGATCGTAGAGGTTTTTGTCGATCGGGTCGCCCGGGTGAATCTTGTTCTGGATGCCGTCGAGCCCGGCCATCAGCATCGCGGCAAAGCCGAGATAGGGGTTGGCGGCGGGGTCGGGATAGCGCACCTCGACGCGCTTGGCCTTGGGGCTCGACACAAACGGGATGCGGCATGAGGCCGAGCGGTTGCGCGACGAATAGGCCAGCAACACCGGCGCCTCGAACCCGGGAATGAGCCGCTTGTAGCTGTTGGTCGTCGGGTTGGTAAAGGCGTTGATCGCCTTCGCATGGCGGATGATCCCGCCGATATAGTAAAGCGCGGTCTCGCTCAAATCGGCGTAAAGATTACCGGCGAACAAAGTGTTTTCGTTTTTCCACAACGATTGGTGGACATGCATGCCCGAGCCGTTGTCGCCCATGACCGGCTTGGGCATAAAGGTCGCGGTCTTGCCGTATTGCTGGGCGACATTGTGGACGACGTATTTGTAAATTTGCATGTTGTCGGCGGTCGACACCAGGGTCGAAAACTCGAAACCGAGTTCGGCCTGAGAGGGCGCCACCTCATGATGGTGCTTTTCGACCTTGAGCCCCATATCGGCCATCACGCTCAGCATCTCGGCTCTGAGATCGGCCTGGCTGTCGACCGGCGGCACCGGGAAATAGCCGCCTTTGATCGGCGGGCGGTGGCCGGTATTGCCGTCGGGGAACTCTTTACCCGAGACATAGGGCCCCTCCGACGAGTTGATCGCGTACATGGCACCATTCATGCCGGTCGCATAGCGGACATCGTCAAAGATAAAGAATTCCGCCTCGGGGCCAAAATAGGCGGTGTCGCCGATCCCTGAGGCGATCAGGTATTGCTCGGCTTTCTTGGCGGTCGAGCGCGGATCGCGGGCATAGGGCTGGCCGGTCAGCGGCTCGTGCACATCGCAAAAGATGATCAACGAGGTCTGCGCCGCAAACGGGTCCAACACCGCGGTCTTGCAATCCGGCACCAGCATCATGTCACTCTCGTTGATCGCCTTCCACCCGGCGATCGACGAGCCGTCAAACATGATCCCGTCATTCAAGAAATTCTCGCTGATCGTGCGCAGATGATGCGCCAGATGCTGCCACTTGCCGCGCGGATCGGTAAACCGGAAGTCGACATATTTGACTTCGTGCTCCTTGATCAGCGCCATCACATCGCCAGTGTCCGACATCTTCCTGTTCCTCTTGGATCTATCTAGGTTGCGGGCTAGGTTGCGGGGTTTGGTGGAAGCATATTGCAGAGTTTAGACAGCGTCCGGCCCCTGCTCGCCGGTGCGGATACGGATCGCCTGTTCGACCGGCAGGACAAAAATCTTGCCGTCGCCGATCTTTTCGGTGCGCGCGGCATCCTGGACCGCATGCACGGCGCGCTCGACGAGACCATCGTCGAGCACGACCTCGATTTTGATCTTGGGCAGAAAGTCGATTACGTATTCGGCCCCACGATAGACTTCGGTGTGGCCTTTCTGGCGCCCGAACCCTTTGACTTCGCTGACCGTCATCCCGGTTACGCCGACCTCGTGCAAGGCATCTTTAACCTCGTCGAGTTTGAACGGCTTGATGATGGCTTCGATCTTTTTCATGACAGACAACCCCATGGAGCAGAAACGGCGACGCAGCGCCGCTCCTTACTGGACCGCCTCGCCGTGCATCGCCAAATCGAGCCCCTCGCGCTCGACATCACTGTCCACCCGCAACCCGATTGTGACATCGACAAGCTTAAGCAATGCCAACGACACGATTGCATCATAAACGACGGTGACCAGGACGCCGTAGATCTGGGTGATCACTTGATGCGGGTTGCCGTCAATCAGACCGCTCTTGCCGGCTCCGCCAACCCACGCGACCGCAAACACCCCGGTCAGAATAGCACCGAGGGCGCCACCGATGCCGTGCACGCCAAAGGCGTCGAGGCTGTCATCATATCCCAAGACATGCTTCAGGCTGGACGTGCTCCAAAAACAAACCACCCCGGCGGCGGCGCCAATCACCAGCGCGCCGCGCGGGTCGACAAACCCCGAGGCCGGGGTGATCGCGACCAGTCCGGCGACCGCCCCCGAAATAATCCCGAGGACGCTCGGCTTGCCGCGGAACATCCACTCGGCGAACATCCAGGCGAGCGCCGCTGTTGCCGTCGCGATCTGGGTTACGGTCATCGCCATGCCGGCGCTGCTGTTGGCCGCGGTCGCCGAACCCGCGTTGAACCCGAACCAACCGACCCACAGCAGGGAGGCGCCAATCACACTGAGAACAAGGTTGTGCGGAGCCATCGGTTCGGTGCCATAGCCCCGGCGCTTGCCCAAAACCAGAGCCGCCATCAGCCCGGCAACCCCGGAGTTGATGTGCACCACGGTCCCACCGGCGAAATCGAGCACCCCCGCGCCGTTCAAAAACCCATCGGGACCCCATACCCAGTGCGCGATCGGGGCGTAAACGCAGAGGCTCCACAATCCGATAAACCACAGCAGCGCGGAGAACTTCATGCGATCGGCGATGGCCCCGCAGATCAGCGCTGGGGTGATGATCGCAAAGGTCATCTGGAAGCACATGTAGACCGATTCAGGGATGGTCTTGGCCAGATCGTTGACCGTATCCATGGTCATCCCGAGCAGCAAAAATCGGCTCACCCCGCCAAGAACGGGCGAGCCGGTGGTAAACGCAAAGCTGTAGCCGATCACGACCCACAACACGGTCACGAGGCAGGTCACGGCAAAGCTCTGCATGACCGTCGCCAGCACATTCATCTTGCGGACCATGCCGCCATAGAAAAGCGCGAGGCCCGGGATCGTCATCATCAAGACGAGCGCCACCGAGGTCAGCATCCAGGCGGTGTCGCCGCTGTCGAGTTTCGGAGCGGCAGGTGCGGCCGGGGCCGCGGTTTGCGCCAATGCCGGACTCGCCACAAGCACCACCAGCATGGCGGCGGAAAATGCGATGTTCCCGTAACGAAACGTTGGTTTCATTCATCTACCTTATTTCTTATGCGATTGGTTTCGCCCGAGTACGTGGCCCGCGCCGCCCCTAGGCTCGGCGGCATCAAGAATTGTGCCAATTGCGGGCTGACGGCCCAGATCGATCAACCATCCTCGGCGCCCGCGGCTGCCGTGCCGATTACTTCCGAAATTCAGGAGCGACGAGCGAAGGGTACGTACGGTTAGGGCCGGTCATGGCGACCGGCCCTAACCTACCGCCAGAGTTACGATTTCAACCTATTCGGCGATGGCCGGTATTTCCTCTTCGTCACCGAAATTGTAGGCCGTCTCGCCATGGACCGCATCGTCGCCGACGCGCAACGTCGCTTCGTCCATCCGCAGGGAGACGAAGATCGAGATCACCTTGAGGATGACAAAGGTGGCAACGATGTTGAACGCAATGATGAACAAGGCGGCGTAAAGCTGCAACATGAACTGGTGGAAGTTGCCGTAAGCCCACCCGGTTCCGCTCACCCCAGGCGCGTCCTTTTCCGTCCCGATATATTCGATCATGTCCGGATTGGCGAGAATGCCGGTTAACAAGCCGCCCATCAAGCCGGCGACGCCATGCGTCGACAGGACGCTGAGCGTGTCGTCGACTCTTCTGAACAGCGCCGTTGTCTGCACCTTGTTCATGACGAACCAGGGAATGATGCCGGCGCAAACGCCGATGATGATGGCGCCCCAGCCGTTAACATAACCGGCCGCCGGGGTGATGCCGACGAGACCCGCGATCATGCCGTTGATCGCGCCGACGACCGACGGTTTGCCGTAGGACATCGAGTCCATGATCGTCCACACCAGCAACGCGACGCAGGTGCACAAATTGGTGTTGACGATGGCCGCCGACGCATCGGCATTGGCGAAATAGGGGTCGCCGCCGTTGAAGCCGTTCCAGCCCAACCACAAAATGCCGGCGCCGGCCAGCGCCATCAGTAGGCTATTCGGTGGAAAGTGGTCGCGATCCTGCTGGATACGAGGCCCGATGACTGCCGCCGCGACAAACCCGGAGGTGCCGGCGGCGAGATGGATCACATAACCGCCGGAGAAGTCGAGGGCGCCCAATTGGGCGAGCCAGCCGCCACCCCAAATGCTGAAGCAGCCGACGGTGTAGACGAAGGTCATCCACACCGGGACAAAGATGATCCATGCCTTAAAGCTCATTCGTCCGATCAAAGAACCAGCAAGGATTATCACAGTAATGGCGGCGAAGACGAACTGAAAGAACATCATCGTCGCCATCGGGAAGGCAAGCGGCGGCATGCCCGACGCGGCAGCCGGGATCGTCGCCTGCTGCAGCATAAAGGCGGCCGAAAGCGCCGGCTGCGGCTTACCCCAGAACGGGAACAATTGCTCGCCGAAAGACATGTTGTAGGCCCACAACACCCAGACGACCATGACCGCGGCAAACGCGTACATCGCCATAAACGCCGAGTTGATCGCCCATTTCCGTTTGACGATTCCCCCATAAAGGATCACCAGACCGGGCACGCTTTGCAGGCCGACAAACGTGGCAGCGGCCATTTGCCAAGCGTTGGAGCCGGTATCGAGCCATTTTGGCGTTGGAACTAACATCTCTCTGCCTCGTGCTTTCGTAATCGGGGCCAAGCGGTCAAGCCAGCCCATCTCTGGCGGATACGAGGAGGTACTCTCCTCGGATTGGCTTTGAGGCAAAATCCATGCCTATTACACTTTGAAGCCCGCAATCGGCTCGGCAGGAGATGTCCGTTCGATGATGCGTAATCCGCTCGGCGTCACAACCGAGGCGACGCCGCGTGTGCCGCGCGCGTTGCACTGCTCCTGGCAAATGCTGCTGTCCGTGATCGCCGCGGGTATCGTGCTATTGGGCGCGGCCGGCGAGGTCCGAACCGCCGAACTGCACACGCTTCACCTGCGTTGCACCAATCCTGCGAGTGGCACCAGCTGGCCGATTGTCGTCGACCTCGACCACGGGACTGTCGATTCGCTTGCGGCGACCATCAACCGCAGCTGGATCAGCTGGCATGATCCAAAGCAGGGATTTTTTGATTTTGACCGGGCCACGGGCAAGCTTCAGCTGCGCAATGCATCGAGCACCGGTGGCTACTTCCTCTATTATACATGCCGGCCGGAGTAGCCCACCTAGGCAGTAGTTGGGGAATCAGCTGCTGCTCGGGGAGACCGCTGTAGATCGCCTATTTTATAGGCAATTTGATGATTGTTTTTGAGGCGATCAACCTGTGACGTTCATTACGAAAGGCTCTAAGCATCGTTTGCTAGAAAATCCGAAGACGGGAGGACATAAATTAGACAAAAGCCGACCGACCGGCGCTTCCTAAAACCAACTGAGGCCACTATGCCGCCTTACCCGCGCCCAGGCACACGCCAAAAACGGCGCCATGCCCACAGTTGAGACCGGTATACAAGCGCGCGTCGGCTTTGCCTCGAAGGCCGGAATGCGCAAAGATAATGAGGACTTCGCCGCGGCTCTCTACGGCGCGGAGTTGCCCGAGCCGCGTCAGGAGATCGTCGCCGCGATCGCCGACGGAATCGGCGGCGCCAGGGGAGGCCGCACCGCCGCCGAAACCGCAGTGCGCGGCTTTCTCGACGGGTTTTGTGATCTGCCCGAAACGATGGAGGTGCAACGCGCCGGCGGCAGGATCATTGCTTCGCTCAACAGCTGGATCAACACGCTCGGCCGTCAGGACCCGGCGCTGGCGGGAATGGGCTGCACTTTTACCGCCCTAGTGCTGCGCGGCCGCACCGCGCATTTGCTGCATGTCGGCGACAGCCGTGCCTATCGCTTTAGTCGGGATCGCCTGACCTGCCTGACGGTCGATCACGTCCGGCAGGATGGTGCCGGCCACTCGCACACGCTAACGCGGGCATTGGGCGTCGAAGCGGAAGTGCGTCTCGACTACGAAACCCAACCGGTCGCGTTACACGACCGCTTCCTACTATGCAGCGACGGTGTGCATGGTTCCCTCAGCGACCAAAGCATCGCCGACATTCTGCGCGACCGCTCAGCACCGGAGGACACCGCCGGTGCGCTGGTCTCGGCGGCGCTCCAATCCGGCAGCAACGACAATTGCACCGCCTTGGTTCTCGACGTCGTGGCGCTGCCGACGGCGGGATCGGCCGACATCAGCGGCGCCTTGCGCCAGTTGCCGATCATCCCGGTGCCTGTGCTCGGGGAGACGATCGATGGGTTTGTTCTCAAAGCGCTAATTTCCGACGGCCGCTATACCCGGCTATTTGCGGCGGAGGATGAGATCGAAGGCGGCACGGTCGCACTGAAGTTCCCCAAGCCGCAGGTCGCGACTGTCGAAGCCTATCACGCGGCGTTCCTCCGCGAGGCTTGGGTCGGCGCTCGGGTGCACAATCCCTGGATCGGGCGCGTCATCGAGTTGCCGCCGGGGCGCCAGACTTGCCTATACACGGTGATGCCCCATTATGAAGGCGAGTTGCTGGAACAACGCCTGTCGCGCAGCCCGGTGATCGGACTGGAAGAAGGCCGCAACATTACGGTCAAGCTGGCCCGCGCGGTGGCGGCATTGCACCATGCCGGTATCATTCACCGCGACATCAAGCCGGATAATGTGATCCTCGAAGGCGGCGGCTCGTTGAAGCTGATCGATCTCGGGGTGGTTCGGGTGCCGGGCTTGGAGGATTTTCCGCCCGAGAACATCCCGGGGACCGCAGCCTACATGGCACCCGAAATGTCTGAGGGCGAAGCCGGCAACGAGGCTACTGACGTTTACGCGCTGGGTGTGACGATGTTCCGCGCGTTCACCGGTGAATACCCCTATGGCAATGCCGACGCCACGAGCCCGCCGCGGCGCGTCAGGCCAGTTGACTTTTCGCTATTGCGGCCGGATCTCCCCGCCTGGCTGTCCGCCGCATTAGGGCGCGCGATCGCGCTCGATCCCGCCAGGCGGTTTCGCGACACGACCGAATTCGCGCTTGAGATCGAAGCCGGGCCGGCGCGCGCGCCAGCGGCAGTACAACGGCCGCCGACGCTTTACGAACGCAATCCATTGCGCGTGTGGCAGGGGATATCCGCCTTGTTGGCGCTCGCGCTGCTGGTGTCGTTGCTGACGCGTTAGGGGATGCTGCCCCAACGATCGAAATGGACCACGTCGGCGAGCGGCCGCCGGGTTAGCGGCCCGAATTTGTCGAGCGGCCAACCGATCGGCATTAGCGCGAAGGTGTCGACATCCTCGGGAATGCCGAGCAGAGCCTTGACCTCGCCCTCGCAGCGGATGTGATTGGTGGTAATCAGCGCGCCGAGGCCGAGACCGCGGCAGGCGAGAAGGATGTTCTGCACCGCCGGATAGATGCTGGCGCCGCGGATGCGATCGGTATAGGCCAATTCGTTTTCGTAATGGGCGGCGATGTCCGGCGGCAGCGCCTCGCTCGGCGGCACGATCGGGCGGCGCTGGCACGGGATCAGCAGCACCGGCGCCTCGCCGAGATGATCCCACAGGTACGCGCCACCTCTCAGCATGCGCGCGAATTGCTGATCGGTCAGGTGCGGCGGCCGGCCGCGCGCGGCATAAACCGCCTCGGCAATGTCGGAAGCCTTGCGATAGATCCGCCCGAGCTGATGGCGCTGTTCGGCATCGCGCACGACGACAAACGCCCAATTTTGCGCATTGCCGGCCGATGGCGCGCGGATCGCGGCATCGAGAATTTGGGTAATCAGCTCCTCAGGGATCGGGTCGGGCTTCAAGCGGCGCAACGAGCGAGCGGAATGGATCGCCTCGAACAACCCGATTTCGGCCATTTGTCGCTTCCCGAACTCTGCCGTGGACCGCTACTCGTAGATCTTTTGGTAGAGTTGGATGATCTCGTCGGCGGTCGGTACGCGCGGGTTGTTGCCGGGAGAGCCGGAGGCCAGCGCCTGATCGGCCATGACGGGCAGTAATTCCTCGTAGCGATTGGCGTCGATACCGTAAGCGCGCGGGCTCGGCACCTGCAGATCCCGGTTGAGCCGGCGCAACTCGTCGAGCAGCCGCGCCACCGCACCCTGGCTGCCTTCGTCCTCGTCGGCGAGCCCCATCGACCGCGCGCACTCGGCATAGCGGTCGAGCGCCGCGGACGCCGAAAAGGCAGTGATTTCAGGGAGCAGCATCGCGTTCGACAACCCATGCGGGACATGAAAAAAGGCCCCGATCGGTCGGCTCATGCCGTGCACCAGCGCCACACTCGCGTTCGAAAAGGCCATGCCCGCGGTCGTGGCGCCGAGCATCATCGCCTCGCGCGCCCGATGGTTGTCAGGTTCGGCGCAGGCGGTGCGGATGTTGCGCGCGATCAATCCCATCGCTTGTCTGGCGAGCCCGTCGCTATAAGGATTGGCGCGGCGGCTGACATAAGCCTCGATCGCATGAGTCAGGCTGTCGATCCCGGTATCTGCGGTCAGCCGGTACGGCATCGAAAGCGTCAGCTCGTAATCGACGATCGCCGCCAGCGGGCAACAGGCGAGGCCGGCGATCAGCATCTTTTCGTCGGTTTCGGTGTCGGTGACGACCGTAAAGCGCGTCACCTCGGAACCGGTGCCGGCGGTGGTCGGGATGGCAATGATCGGCGGGCCGGCCTTCGGGATCTCGTTCGGGACTTTGTAATCGCGCATCTTGCCGCCATTCGAGGCGAGGACGCTGATGCCCTTTGCGGTATCGATCGAGCTGCCCCCGCCGATTGCAACCACGCTGTCGAAATCGCCGTTGTCCAGGACTCGCGCGCCGGTCTCGATTACTGCTGTTGTCGGGTCGGGAACCGTGTCGGCAAAAACTTGCCAGCGCACCCGAGCGTCATCAAGCAGCCCCGTCGCCCGGTCGAGAATGCCACAGCCGCGAATATAAGGATCGGTGACGATCAGCGGCTTCGCCACGCCTAGCCTTGCGAGCATCGCCGGCAATTCGGCAAGCGCCCCGCCGCCGATCGCCATCAGCCGCGGTGTCGTGATGACCGCAACCATCATCGCCTCCTCTGGTCGTCGCGCGCCCGCAGCTTATCGCGCCACCAGCGCCGCGGCAGCTGTTTTGCGAAAAAGCGCAGTATTCGATCAGATGCGGCGATTTTTTCAAGCGCACGCTAATGCCGGCTCGCGCGTTGCTGTGGCTCGGTGTTGGCACGGACCGGAATCAAACCGTTCGAGATAGGAGAGGCCGGCCTTGAGATCGCCAAAGCCGCAGCGCTGGTAGAGGCTCTTGGCGTCGCGCGTTACCAGCAGCCAACGCCGAAGGTGCTGCAGGCGCGGGTCGGAAAGGATGGTCTCGACCAGCCATTGCCCAAGCCCGGCATTACGCTCCCCGGCGATGACAAAGACGTCCGCCAGATAGGCAAAGGTTGCCTCGTCAGTGACGACGCGGGCAAAGCCGATCTGCACGCTGTCGCGATAGAGGCCGAAGGCCAGGGAATGCGTGATTGCGCGCCGCAATACGTCGCGTGGGATGCCGCGCGCCCAATGCGAGCACTCGGCGAGAAAATGATGGATCAGAGCGAAGTCGAGGCGGTCCTTGTCGTGGTCAATTTCGTAGATCCGTCCGCCGATTTCGCGGCGAGCGACGACGCTGTCGGTCATCAGAGTTTCCTGCGCTCTCAGAGGCTGTGACGATGCCGGTGCGGCTTGCGGGCGCGCACGAAAGCAGCCTCGGCCAGAGCGCCGGGCTGCTAGCGCATTCGTCGTCGTAGGAAGCGGAATGACCTCAGCATCGGATTCGGCCGGACCTAGAATGTTAGCCGGCGTCAGATTGGCTTGCGCAGCCGGAAACGCAAGACCCCGCCGGGCTCTTCCGATGATTCGAGCAACTCGCACCCCGTCGTCTGGCAGAAATGCTCGAAATCCTTGACTGCCCCCGGATCGGTCGCCAGCACTTCCAGCACCGCCCCCGGAGCAACCGTCCTCAATGCCCGCCGCGCCTTCAATACCGGCAATGGGCACAACAAGCCTTTCGCATCAAGAATTGTAGCGGCGGCAGTCGCGTCGGTCATGGTGAAGGCGATCTCGGGAGACGATACTCGACCCACTATAACGGTTCGGGTAATCCGCCCGCAACAGAGCGCCGCGCTTTCGTCTGAACAAGTCGGTCTCCGCCGACCAGCGGCGCATACGCATTCTATCCGAGTAGTCGATCTAGCCGGCCGCGGTTGCGAATGCCGCTGCAGCAAATCAGTCAAGCGACCCCATATCTTTTGCGAGGGCCACGCCGTCCCGGCGCTTGCCGGCATGATACCGCGGTGCAATAAGATCGCCGCCGCGGCAGCGCCCGCCAGCGGCCCACGGCACGGATTGGCTAATGACCTTAGGCACGCGCTTGTTGACTTGGCTGCGGGGCGAGTATGTCGGGACCGACAGCCTCGGAAATCGCTATTACCGCGAGAAAGGGCGGCGGCAGTTGACGCGGGGCGGCGGTCGGGCAAGCCGTGAGAAAAGATGGGTCATGTATGCCGGCGTCCCGGAAGGATCGAAGGTGCCGGCCGAATGGCACGCCTGGTTGCATCACACCGTCGACGAGATACCGCGGCCGGGTGCGCGCACCCGCTATCCCTGGGAAAAGGAGCATCTGCCGAACATGACCGGGACCCCGAACGCCTATCACCCGCCGGGCTCGATTCTGCGCGGCGGCAAGCGGGAGCGCTCGGTCGGCGATTATGAGCCGTGGACGCCCGAATAAGGGCGTTGTGCGGATCGGGTTTGGTGGAGCGGGCATCAGCGGGGTAAAGCGGCCGATGAGCGGCAATGTGATCGAGACCGTGATGGGCGCCGTCGTGCTCGTGATTGCGGCTCTGTTTCTGTTCTTCGCCTATTCAACCAGCCAGGTGCGGGCGGTCGCCGGCTATCCGGTGACGGCGCAGTTCCAGAGCGTCGACGGCATCCGCGACGGCAGCGATGTGCGCATCGGCGGGGTCAAAGTCGGCTCGGTTACCTCCGAGTATCTCGACCCAAAGACATTTCTCGCTACGGTCAAAATGAATATCAGCCCGCAGTACAAATTGCCCGACGACACGGTCGCTGAGATCATCTCGTCGAGCCTGCTCGGCGACAAATACATGTCGCTGGTTCCGGGCGGCTCTGAAAAGGAAATCCCGCCTGGCGGTCAGATCAAATACACGCAGGCGCCGGTCAGTCTCGAAAACCTGATCGGCCAAATGATCTTCTCGCAGCCCGGCGGGCAAAAAAAGCCGGGCGAGGGTGGCGGGGCAGCTACTCCGGGTAGCCCACCGCAAGGCGGCATCGGGCCTCCGGGCGGGGCGTCGCCTCCGGGTGGGCTCCCAGGCAGTCTCAAATGAGCCGCTCCCACCGTCAAGAGGACAGCCAGATGAGCCAAACCGATGATTTTCCAACCTGGCGCACGCCGGAGGGTGAGCCCGTCTCCTGTGTCGAAAAGATCAAAGTGCTGAACGAGAACCTGGCTGAATTGCGCGAACTGGCGCAAGAAGCGCTCGAAGACGCGTTGCTCATGGGCGCCGACGAGCAGCAAGTGCGCGAGGTGCTCGCGGGAATCGTCGCGGGCCTCGTGAACCCCTACAGAAAATAGCCCCTCCGGAAGATTTGAAACAACTACATCAAAGTACTCGGCTTGGGGCCACCTAGGGTCGCGCCGGCTTGGTGACCTGAAAACTCTGACGCGTCGCCATTTGTTTGATCCAGTCGAGCAGTTTCGGATGCTGCGCGAGCGGCTCTTTGCCGTCGGGGATGTTGCCGAAGTAGTAAAGCAGCGGGATGACCATGATGTCGGCGAGGCTGATAAAATCGCTGGCGAGAAACCGGTGACCCTCCATCAGCCGCTCGATCTCGGTGAGGCACAGCCGGGCCCTTGGCAACGCCGCGGCAATTGCCGCTTCATCCGGCTCGCGCCCCAAAAGACGCGGTGCCAACATGCGGTTGAAGAGGATCGTGCCGGCAATGGCGGGCCAGGCATAGGCGTCGACGATGCCGATGATCTGGTTCATCCGCGACCATTCGTGCACATCTTCGGGCTGCAACGGCGCCCCGGCAAAGCGTTCGTCGACATAGCGCACGATTGCCTGGGTCTCGTACAACGCGAAGCCGTCATGCTCGAACGCAGGAACCTTCGCAAAAGGCTGGCGCGATAGATGCGGTTGCTCGCGATGCGCGCCAAACGGCACGTCGAAAAGCTCATGCGTCACCCCTTTTTCGGCGAGCGCCAAGCGCGCGCTCCACACATAAGTGCTGCCGGCAGGACCATAGACGATCGGATGAGCCATCCCTGGTTCTCCATTGAGCGGGCCGGCGTTCGTGGCCGACCCGTCGTATTGAGCGCTCGCAAATGCTGCTGCTGCAAATATTCTCGAAAGAAAGCGATCCATACCGCCCTCTCAGGTTGACGTAAGAGGTGAGCGTTATCAAAAGCGGGCCTCGCCCCTCCCCGCTAACCCCACCATTGAGGCAAGCACCCAGGCTATGGAACACCTGGTTCAGCCGACGCTCGTCTTTATTTCCGCGCATGCCGGCTGGGCGTTCGCGGTCATGTTCGTCACGGCGTTCGGCGAGTCGTTTGTCTTTTTGAGCCTGCTGTTCCCGGGGACCTCGCTGCTGGTCGCCGCCGGCGCGTTGATGGCGACCGGCGCCCTGCCCTATTTGCCGGTTCTCGCCGGGGCGGTGCTCGGCGCCACTCTTGGGGATACGGTATCGTATTGGATCGGGCGCCGGTTTGGGCCGGCGTTGGGACGTATGTGGCCGATGAATCGCAACCCCGAACTGTTACCGCGTGGCATGCGCTTTTTTGAAAGATATGGCGGTCTCAGCGTGTTCATCGGCCGCTTTTTTGGACCGCTGCGCGCGACAATCCCGCTCGCCGCGGGCGTTCTGCAGATGCCGTCAGGGCGCTTATGGTTCGCCAACGTGACCTCGGCGCTGGTCTGGGCGCCGATGCTGATTTTTGTCGGCGACGGTGCCGGCAAACTCGGCGAAAGGCTGATCGGGAGAACAAATTTGGTCGTGCTCGTGCTTGCCGCTGTCACCCTGTTCGGGATCGGCGGCGTAATCTGGGCATTGATCCGTCCCGGGCGGTCGCGTTCTTGAGAAAGCGCGTAATCGTATAGGCCTCTTATCCACAAGCCCTGTGTTTCCTAGTTAGAAGGTAATCCCGTCGCGAGCAGCGCCCGCAATGTCTTCGTTTTTTTCGCCCTACCGATACCAGTTTGTTCGCCTCGCGGTCTGCGTCCCGCATGTGGCGGTTGCCGATCCCCGGCATAACGGCGCCGCGATCGAGGCGATGCTGGCGGATGGCGACAGAGCGCGCGTCGGCCTCATGTTATTTCCTGAGCTCGGGCTGTCCGCGTACGCGATCGACGACTTGCTGTTTCAGGGCGCTCTGCTCGACGAGGTCGAAGCCGAAATCGGCCGGCTTGTCGAAATCAGCCGTAAACTGTCTCCGATATTCGTCATCGGCGCGCCGTTGCGGGCGCGCGGGCATCTCTACAATTGTGCGGTCGTGATCTACCGCGGGCTGCTGCTCGGGGCAGTTCCCAAGGCCTTTTTGCCGAATTATCGCGAGTTTTACGAACGCCGTCACTTCATGTCGGGCGAGGGTGTGGCCGGCCAAACTATCACGGTGGCCGGACGGGAGGCGCCGTTTGGCGCCGATCTGCTGTTCGCCGCGACCGGTGAAACCGCATTTGCCTTCCATATCGAAATTTGCGAGGATTTATGGGTGCCGCAGCCGCCGAGCAATCTCGGGGCGCTCGCCGGCGCCGAGATCCTGCTCAATCTCTCAGCCAGTAACATCACAATCGGCAAGGCGCAGATGCGGCGTCTGTTATGCGCCTCGCAATCGGCCCGCTGCCTCGCGGCCTACGCCTATTCCGCTGCCGGAGCCGGCGAGTCGACGACCGATCTCGCCTGGGACGGCCAAGCCGGCATCTTCGAATTGGGCGCGGATTTGGCCGAGACTCGGCGGTTTTCGCCCGATCCTGAGATGGCGATCGCCGATGTCGATGTCGGCCGCATCCGACAGGAGCGGATGCGCATGAACACCTTTGGGGACTGTGTGCGGGCGAATGCCGCCACGCGGCCGGCGTTCCGCACGATCGCCTTCGAGTTTGCCGCACCCCACGAGAAGCTGGCCCTGCGCCGCAATGTCGAACGTTTCCCGTATGTCCCGGCCGACCCGGCAATGCTCAACGACAATTGTTACGAGGCCTACAACATCCAGGTCCAGGGTCTGGCGCAGCGACTGCAAGCGACCGGTCTCAAAAAGTTGGTGATCGGGGTGTCGGGCGGGCTCGATTCGACGCAAGCGCTGATCGTCTCGGCGCGCGTCATGGACCGCTTGGGGCTGCCTCGCACGAATATCCTCGCTTACACCTTGCCGGGGTTTGCGACTGGCGAAACCACCAAGGCCAATGCGTGGCGATTGATGAACGCGCTCGGCGTCACCGGGGGCGAGATCGATATCCGCCCCGCCGCGCGGCAAATGATGCAGGACATCGGCCACGCCGCTTCGACCGGGGAAGCGCATTACGACATAACTTTCGAAAACATCCAGGCGGGCCTGCGCACCGACTACCTGTTCCGGCTCGCCAATCACAATGGCGGGTTGGTGGTCGGCACCGGCGATCTGTCCGAACTCGGGCTTGGCTGGTGCACCTATGGGGTCGGCGATCAGATGTCGCATTACAACCCCAATGCCTCGGTCGCCAAGACCTTGATCCAGCATTTGATCCGGTTTGTCGCGGCGACCGGCGATCTGGGGCCGGGAACCGCCCCGATCCTTTACGACATTCTCGCGACCGAGATTTCGCCGGAACTGGTGCCGCCCGGCGCCGATGGATTGATTCAATCGACCGAAAGCGTCGTCGGCCCGTACGCGTTGCAGGACTTCAACCTGTTCTATACGACACGCTTTGGCTTCGCGCCGTCCAAGATCGCGTATCTGTCGTGGAACGCGTGGTCCGACATCGAGCGCGGCGTGTGGCCGGCCAATACGCCGGAGGCGGCAAGGCGCGCCTACAGCCTCGCCGAGATCAAGCATTGGCAGCGGATATTTCTGTTGCGCTTTTTCCAACTGTCGCAGTTCAAGCGCTCGGCATTGCCCAATGGGCCGAAGATTTCGTCCGGCGGTTCATTGTCGCCGCGCGGCGACTGGCGTGCGCCATCGGATTCGACGGCCGGGGTGTGGCTGCGCGAACTCGAGGAGTCCGTCCCTGACGACGCGTGAGGCGCCGTCCCCTACAATACAATGCCCGCTTTTGCCGAGATGATTTGAACGCGAGCAGACGCCCGCTCTACACCGTCGGGCGGATGTTCTGGTTCATGCGGAACAGGTTTGTCGGATCGTATTTGTTTTTGAGCGTCACCAGCCGCTCATAGCTGCCGCTATAGGCTGCGCGGATCCGCGTGGCTTCTTCGGCGTCGAGATGGTTGACGTAGACTTCACCTGACGCAAACGGCTCGACCGCGTTCCAGTAATCGCGGGTCCATTGGATGTGGCCGGCGGTCTCGGCGGGATCGTTCCATTGCGAGATCACGTCGTAATCCCACTGATCGTGGCGCAATCCAAAGGCTGTCGCGTCGCGATCGACGCGGGCGGCGGCGCCATGCATGTGGAAAAACAGGACCATCGACATCGGCGACAGCATCTTCGCCGCACGCCCGATCATGATGTCCAAAAGCTCGTCACCCAACTCGTTCAAGAAGCTCGATTTCCAGTAGCGCTGCACCCCGCCATACGGTACCGCGGCATCAAACAATTTATTGAGCTCGACATAGGATGTCGGCGCGATCGTATCCGCCATGGGCGAGCCGAATTTGCGCAACGGCGCCATTGCCTTTTCGCCCGCGGGGATATCCCCGATATAGCTGGCAATGATGACGACGACCGGCTCACCTTCGTGCGAGGTCATCAGCGCCGCCGCGGCGAGCATCTCATCGGGGCAGCTTCGGGCGAAATCACGATAGAAGCGCAATACCGCTTTGGCCTCGGCCATCGGATGAATAACCATTCCGGCGAGCACCGGTCCGACCGGGTGAAGCTTGTACTCGAACGAGGTGACGACGCCGAAATTTCCGCCGCCACCGCGCAGTCCCCAGAACAGATCGGGGTTTTGCTCGGCATTGGCGGTCACCAGCTTGCCCTCGGCGGTGACGAGGTCGGCCGATAACAGATTATCGCAGCTGAGCCCGTGCTTGCCCATCATCCAGCCGAGCCCGCCGCCCAAGGTCAACCCGGCAATGCCGGTCGTCGACACGACCCCGCCGGTGCTGGCGAGCCCAAAGGCTTGGGTCTCGCGGTTGTACTCGCCCCAGGTCAGGCCGGCTTCGGCGCGCGCGGTAAGCCCCGCGGGATCGACCCGAACGCTCTTCATGCCAGACAGATCGAGCATCAGCCCGCCTTCGCAGACCGCATTGCCGGTGATGTTGTGGCCGCCACCCTTGACCGAGACCAGGAGCCGGTGATCGCGGGCAAAACGCACCGCCGCCATTACGTCGGCGGGCCCGGCGCAGCGCGCGATTAAGGCCGGATGCCGGTCGATCATGCCATTCCAGACGCGGCGCGCCTCGTCATACCCGCCCTCGCCGGGCTGCACGAGCCGCCCGCGCAGATTATCGGCGAATTTTTCGATCGCAGCCAACTCGAGGATCGTGTCGCCGCCATCGGTCGTGATCACGCGCACATCCGTCATAACTTTCTCTCCCTGTCGGTTTGCTTATAAAAGCCATGTCGCCCGTTAGCGGGCGGACACTCGGACGCTAAGATTACACCAAAGCGGCCATCGGTTGCGAGGAGGCGAACGGGCCAGCATCGCCGCGGACGACAGCGCTTTCAATAAAGAGATTAGCCGCACTGGCATCGGACAGGCGAGATTCCCGTGGAACCGGGAAAAGAATCGGGAATTTTTTGGATTTCGTCTCCGCACGCTGCGAAATCGAGCAAAATAACCCGGTGATCGCAACGGCTTGCGAGCGAATTCCCGTAGCCACCCTAAACGGGAAATTTTGCCGCCAAATCGGGAATGTTTTCGCCGAACCGGGAATTTACGGGAACTTCTGGAGCGCGCAGGATGCCCGCCCCCGCAGCGCCGCATTCCCCCCACTCAATCACAGGGCAACCAATAAAGCTTCCAATCATTCGCATGCGCCGCACCAATAGCCGCAATCGGGAAGATCGATCATAGCCCGGCTTCTTGGCGGCACCGTGGCGCTGTCGGTTGCGACCGTAAGGGTTCTTGGCGTTGCGAGCTGCGGCGCTGGTTTTAACAGCGTTTCGCCAAAGTCGTTAACCGCGTCGATCATCACATTCGGCCGAGATCCCCGCTGCAACCGCTGGCAGAGCGACGCGCGGCCGGATATCCTCGTTCACGGGGAGTTCGCCGCTCTCCCATCGCCGCGCCGCTGCGGCCGGAGAGGAATTATGCCGTACATTCTCGTTTCGGACGATGTCCGACTGCTCGCCGGCGCCGCCCAATGACCGCGACGCTCGACCGCAATATCGCCGATCCCTGGCAGATTATCGCCGACCTCCGCCGCGAACTCGACGCCCGCACCGCCGAGTTGCAGGAGAAAAATGAGCGCTACGCCCTAGTCAGCCAGGCAGTCGCCGAAGGCATTTACGACTGGGACATCGCGTGCAACGCGCTATGGGTGTCGCCGCGGCTGATCGAGATCTTCGCCTGGGGGGAACCGGGGCCGGACGCCGGCGCGCGGCCGAGTCAGGACTGGAACGCCCGCGTGCACCCTGAGGATTTCGAACATTACCGCGCGGCGCTGCGGGCGGCCTTAAAGGGCGAGACAGGGCGCCTGCATTGCGAATACCGCATCCGGCTCAGCAGGGGCGAATATCGCTGGGTCGAGGACCACGCCCTGCCGGTGCGCGACGAACGCGGCTGGGCGGTTCGCCTCGTCGGCGCAGTCAGCGATGTTACCGACCGCAAACGACAGGAGCAGGAACTGCGCGAGGCGCTAGAACAGCAGACCGCAACCGCCGAGGTGTTACAGGTCATCAATTCCTCGCCCGGCGACCTCACGCCCGTATTCGAGGCGATGTTGGAAAAAGCCACGCGGCTCTGCAATGCGGCGTTTGGCATATTGTGGACTTGCCACGGCGACCGTTTTAGCGGTGCCGCTTTTCATAATGTACCGGCGGCCTTCGCCGGGATCGCGAGCGAACTGCAGGCGGTACACCCCCAAACCGGGCTTGGTCGGGTATTGGCGGGCGAAAACATCGTCGTCAACGTCGATATCGCTTCCGAGGAACTCTACCGATCCGGCGACCCGCTGCGACAGGCGCTGGCCGATCTCGGCGGCGCGCGCAGCAAAATCGACGTTGCTTTGCGCAAGGACGACGTTCTGCTTGGTGACATCACGATCTTTCGCCAAGAGGTGCGGCCGTTCTCAGAAAAGGAAATCGCGCTGCTGCAGAATTTCGCGGCGCAGGCGGTGATCGCGATCGAAAACGCGCGGCTCTTGACCGAGACGCGCGAAGCGCTCGACCAGCAGACCGCGACCGCCGAGGTGTTGCGGGTAATCTCCGGGTCGGCGACCGACGTGCAGCCGGTGTTTGAAGCGATCACCGCGCGGGCGGCGAAACTGTGCGAAGCGGAATTCAGTGCGGTGGCGCGTTTCGAAAACGGTCTGCTCCACCTCGTGGCCGTGAGTAATCTGCTACCGGATGAGGCGAAGGCCTTTCGCAGCCTGTTTCCGCGAGAGCCAAACCGCGGCTTTGTCATGGGCCGCGCCTTTGTCGAAGGCCGCACGGTCCATGTCGAGGATGTTCTCGCCGACCCCAATTACGATCCGCGAACCCGCGAAATCCTACAATCGCTGACCGGCTACCGGACATTTCTCGGCGTGCCGATCCTGCGAGACGGCAAGCCCGTTGGTGTCATCGGCTGCGCCCGGCGAGCGGTGAGACCGTTCACAACCGCACAGATCGAACTCGTCACGACTTTCGCCGACCAAGCGGTGATTGCAATCGAGAATGCACGGCTGTTCGATGATCTGCGGCAGCGCACCGACGACCTCCAGGAGTCGCTCGAATACCAGACCGCGACGAGCGATGTCTTGAAGGTCATCAGCCGCTCGACCGCCGATGTCCAACCGGTGCTGGACACAGTTGCCGAAACAGCCGTCCGGCTTTGCGGCGCCGATCTCGCATCGATCACGATACGCGAGGGCGAGGTCTACCGCTGGGTATCGAGTTCGTACAGTGCAGCGGAGCCCGAGTTATGGGCGGCCTTGCGCCAGCGAACCATGGTCCCCGGTCGCGACAGCCTCGCCGGGCGGGTGGCGCTCGAAGGCAAGGTCGTGCATATCGCGGACATCCGCGCTGACCCGGACTTCGCACTGCCCGAGGTCGTGGCGTCCGGGCGACGTACCCAGCTTGGGGTACCGCTGCTGCGCGAGGGAACCGTCATCGGCACGATCAATCTCGGACGAAAACGGGTTGAGCCGTTCACCGAGCGTCAGATCGAACTGGTGCGCACCTTTGCCGACCAGGCGGTTATCGCAATGGAGAATGCGCGGCTGCTCACTGAATTGCAGGCCCGCACGCGCGACCTCGAAGAGTCGCTCGAATACCAGACTGCGACCAGCGACGTGCTCAACGTCATCAGCCGCTCGACCGCCGATGTGCAACCGGTGCTGGACACAGTAATGGAGACGGCCGTCCGGCTTTGCGGCGCCGATACCGGAAACATCGCAATACGCGAGGGCGAGGTCTACCGCTTTGTGGCGAACAACTATGTGAGTGCAGCGGACGCCGAGTTTTGGGCGAACTTGCGCCAGCGAACACTTGTCCCTGGTCGCGACAGCTTCTCCGCGCGAGTGTTGCTCGAAGGCCGGGTCGTGCATGTCGCGGACATCCGTGCTGACCCGGACTTCGTGCGGCCCGAGACTGTGGCGGCCGGGCGACGCACCATGCTTGGGGTGCCGTTGCTGCGCGAGGGAGCCGTGCTCGGCGTGATCAGTCTCTCCCGGAACCGAGTCGAGCCGTTTACCGAGCGGCAGATCGAACTGGTGCGCACCTTTGCCGACCAGGCCGTCATCGCGATCGAGAATGCGCGGCTGCTCAGCGAATTGCAGCAACGCACCGGCGATCTCCAGGAATCGCTCGAATACCAGACCGCGACCAGCGACGTGCTCAACGTCATCAGCCGCTCGACCGCCGATGTGCAACCGGTGCTGGACACGGTGGCCGAAACGGCGTGCCGGCTTTGCGGCGCCGATGTCGGAGCGATCTCCATACGCGATGGTGAGGTCTACCGCTACGTGTCGGCCTTTGCGTTAGACGCCGAATATTGGCCGATCCGGCGCCAGCGAACAGTTGTCCCCGGTCGCGAAACCCTCGCCGGGCGGGTGTTGCTCGAAGGCAGAGTCGTGCATGTCGTGGACATCCTGGCCGACCCGGACTACTCCTGGCCCGAGAATGTGGCGTCCGGGCGACGTACCATTCTTGGGGTGCCGCTGCTGCGCGAGGGAGCCCTGATCGGCACGATTGGTCTCGCGCGGAAACGGGTCGAGCCGTTCACCGAGCGGCAGATCGAATTGGTCCGCACCTTCGCCGACCAGGCGGTCATTGCGATCGAGAACGCGCGGCTGCTCGGCGAATTGCAGCAGCGCACCGGCGACCTTCAGGAGTCGCTCGAATACCAGACCGCGACCAGTGACGTGCTGCAGGTCATCAGCCGCTCGACCTTCGATTTGCAGCCGGTGCTTGACACGCTGGTCGCAACCGCGAAGCGGTTGTGCAACGCCGATATGGCGATCATCTATCGTCGCGTGGGCGATGCCTATCGGCTGGCGGCGAACCTGGGGTTTCCGCCCGAATACGAAGCGTTTGCCCGTACCCTGTCGCTCGCGCCCAGCCGCGCGAGCGTAACCCAGCGCGCAGCGCTAGAGCGCCGCATCAGTCACGTCGCCGACATCGCTGCCGACCCGGAATATGAGCTGCCAGAGGCGTCCGAGTTGGGCAACGCAAGAACGGCCTTGGGCGTGCCGCTGCTGCGTGAGGGCGAGCCCGTTGGCGTCTTCACGTTGGCGCGCCAGCGGGTCGAGCCATTTTCGGAGAAGGAGATCGCATTGGTCAGCACCTTCGCTGACCAGGCGGTCATTGCGATGGAGAACGCGCGGCTGCTCGGCGAATTGCAGCAGCGGACGGACGAGCTGACCCGCTCGGTCGGCGAATTGCAGGCGCTCGAGGAAGTGGCGCGCGCGGTCAATTCCTCGCTCGACCTCGACACCGTGCTCGCCACCGTCATCGGCCGGGCGGTGCTGCTGTCGCAGGCTGACGAGGGCATGATCTACGAATTCGACGAGACCGAAGAAGTTTTCGTTCCCAAATCCGCCTTTGGCATGAGCGCCGAGCGGGTCGAGGCGCTGCGCGAGCGGCGGATCAAGCTCGGCGAAACCCACCTTGGCCGCAGCGCAATAGAGCGCGCGCCGGTGTACGTCGCAGACGTGCAGCAAGACCCATCGCTGCCCCATGCCGCCAGGACGTTACCCGGCATTCATGCCGTGCTCGCCGTGCCATTGCTGCGCGAGGACAAGGTTGTCGGCGGGCTGGTGATCCGCCGGCGCAGCGGTGCCGGCTTTGCGCCGACGATCGCGACGCTGATGCAGACCTTCGCCGCGCAATCGGTGCTGGCGATCGAGAACGCGCGGCTGTTTCAGGAACTCGCCGCCCGCGGCGAGGAAGCGCGCCGCTCGCACGCCGCCGCCGAGGCGGCACTCGCCGATTTGCGCCGCGCCCAGGACCGGCTGATCCAGGCCGAGAAGATGGCCTCATTGGGCCAATTGACCGCCGGGATCGCCCACGAAATCAAAAACCCGCTCAACTTCGTCAACAACTTCGCTGGCTTGTCGGTCGAATTGCTCGATGAGCTGAAGGAGACCGCCGCACCGGCCCTGGCTGCGCTCGATGAGGATAGGCTCGCCGATGTCGACGAAATTGTCAGGACGCTGACCGGTAATCTCGAAAAGATCGCCGAGCACGGCAGGCGGGCCGACGGCATCGTCAAAAGCATGCTCGAGCATTCGCGCGGCGAGAGCGGCGAGCATCGCGTGGTCGACCTCAACGCGCTGGTCGAGGAGGCGCTCAACCTCGCCTATCACGGCGCCCGCGCCCAGGACCAGAACTTCAACATCACGCTCGAACGCGATTTCGGGCCGGCGATTGCCCCGATCGAATTGGCGCCGCAGGACATCACCCGCGTCTTGCTCAACCTGTTCGCCAACGGCTTTTACGCCGCCACCAAGCGCAAGCGCCACGATGCCACGCCGGACTTTCGGCCGGCGCTGCGGGTGGCGACGCGTGATCTTGGAGAAGCGGTCGAAATCCGCATCCGCGACAACGGCACCGGCATTCCGCCCGAGATCCGGGACAGATTGTTCCAGCCGTTCTTCACGACCAAACCGACCGGCGAGGGCACCGGGCTCGGCCTGTCGATCAGTTACGACATCGTTGTGCAACAACATGGCGGTACGATCACCGTCGACAGCCAAGTCGGCGAGTTTACCGAGTTCGCGATCCATCTGCCGCGAGCTTCCAGACAGCGATCTGAGGTCAAGGACGACACTCGCCCCTCATCGTCATGGCCGGGCTTGTTCCGGCCATCCACGCAGACCGAGCCATCAGCAAAGACGACGCAATGATCGAGGGAGGCTGGTTTACATCATGACCAACCGCCCGAATGGAACGCTGTACACCGGCGTTACCAACGATCTCTTGCACCGCGTCTGGGAACATCGGGAGGGCGTGGCCGACGGTTTCACAAGGCTCTACAGCTTAAGGAGATTGGTGTACTTCGAGCGCCACGAAACGATCACCGCGGCGATCCAGCGGGAACAAAACATCAAGCACTGGCCGCGTCGTTGGGAGGCTCGCCTTATTCTCGCAGCTAACCCTGTATGGAATGACCTCTGCGGCGAGATAGCTGGTCACGTGTGTGGCCGGGACGAGCCCGGCGATGACGATGAAATTCGAGATGTGTGGATGAAGCGATGAGTGTCAGCATCCTGGTGGTCGACGACGAGCCGGATGTCGACGAGCTGTTCCGCCAGCGCTTCCGCCGCGAGGCGCGCCAAGGAATTTATGTGATCCACCACGCCGCCTCGGGTGAAGCCGCATTGGGACTGCTGAGCGACGGGATTGAGCCGAGTGTGGCGGTCATCTTGTCCGACATCAACATGCCGGCGATGGACGGCCTGCAGCTGTTGGGTGAGCTAAAGGCGCGCTTCCCCGCCCTGCCGGTTATGATGGTGACCGCCTATGGCGACGACGAGCGCCGCCGCCGCGCCGGCGAACTCGGCGCCGCCGAGTTCATCGCCAAGCCGGTCGATTTCGATCATTTGAAGGCGCGGCTGCGCCAGCTCCCCGCCATTGACGGCTGACTGTCCTGCCGGGTCGGTTGGAGCGGCGGTAGCTATACGAACTGAAGCCGCGCTCAGCCCGCCCGCGCGGCTTGCTGCTCAATCACCTTCGATAACCGCCCGTAGACGCGGCGGGCGTTGCCCTCGAAGATTTTCGTTTTTTCTTCCGCCGACAATGGCAGCTGGTCGATATAGCGCTTGGTGTCGTCGTAATGGTGGCCGGTTTCGGGATCGATGCCGCGCACCGCACCGATCATTTCGGAGGCGAACAGGATATTGTCGGCGGGAATGACCTTGGCCAGCAATTCCTGGCCGGGTAGGTGGTAGACGCAGGTGTCGAAAAAGACGTTCTTCAGCATGAGGTCGGACAGGAGCCCGAGCTTGGCGTCCTGCGCCAAACCGCGATAGCGCCCCCAGTGATACGGTACGGCCCCGCCGCCATGCGGGATGATGAATTTGATCGTCGGGAAATCCTTGAACACGGCGGACGTCATCAGCTGGTTGAAGCCCGCGGTATCGCCGTTGAGATAGTGCGAGCCGGTCGTGTGATGCGTCGGATTGCACGACGCGCTGACATGGATCATCGCCGGGATATCGCATTCGACCATCTTTTCGTAGATCGGGTACCAGTAATGGTCGCCGAGCGGCGGGTCCTGCCAATGCCCGCCCGATGGGTCGGGGTTCAGATTGACCCCGACAAACCCGTATTCGTTGACGCAACGGTCGATCTCCGCGAGGCAGTTCTGGGGCGAAACGCGCGCGCTCTGCGGCAGCATCGCCACGCCGATAAAGTTCCGAGGGAATAGCGAGCAGACGCGGTATATCAATTCGTTGCAGGCGCTGGCCCAGGCTTCGCTGGTCGTCGCATCGCCAAGATGGTGCCCCATACCGGCGGCGCGCGGCGAAAAGATCGTCAGATCGGTGCCGCGCCCGCGCTGCATCTTGAGCTGGCCACCCTCGATCGATTGTCGGATCTCGTCATCGGTTATCGTCGGGCGCGGCGGCGCCGGCTTGCCGGCGGTGTGGGCTTCGATTTGCTGGGTGCGCCAGCCCTCATGCTGACGCGGCGCGGTCGTATAGTGCCCGTGGCAATCGATGATCATGGAGCCTCCCTAACTTTCTCTGTCTCGCGGAATCGAACTCCGGGTCCACAAAGCGGCGCCGGTGGCAGAGCCCGATCCGAGTTCGCAAACGGCGATGCCTAACGTATCGATGATGGCAGGAGCAGTTCCACATCGTCATTCTGGATACTGTTCACCCGCTCGCTGATCGGGGTAATGGTAAGCCCGCTTGCATAGGGTAGGAGCAGTTTCTTTGCGGTTGCCGGTGATGCCGTAAGCCACAGCTGGTAATCGGCGGGCGCAATAATCAGCGGCATGCGATCGTGAACCTCGCTTACGAGCTTGCTCGCCGCCGTCGTGATGATCGTGAAGGTCTCGACCGGTTCACCACTCTCCGGCGTCCATCTCTCCCATAGCCCGCCAAAAGCGATAAGCGCTCCATTACGAAGCGCAATCTTGTATGGCTGCTTTCTGGTGCCGTGCGACTGCCATTCGTAATACCCGTTTGCTGGTACGAGGCATCGCTGAGATTGGAAGAGTTTGCTAAATGCAGCTTTTCCGTCGAGCGCGTCGGCGGGCGCGTTCACCATGCTGGTGCCGAGCGAGAGATCGCGAGACCAGGACGGTACGAGGCCCCAGCGAGCAAGGTGGAGAGCCCGCCCCTTTCCGTCGGCCACGACGATCGGCGAAGCTTGGGTTGGTGCGATGTTGTAGTGCGGCGTCAATGGCGGCGCCGTTTGGATTTTGAATTGTTTCCGGATCTCAGCCGGTGTCGCCGTCAGGTAGAAGCGTCCGCACATCGCCAAATGCACCCACTTTGACCTTGACCGGCATACTCCCGAGTTGGCTCAAGCTGCAAGCAATTGCCCGGCGCTTCAACCTCAATCCGGTCCGCGGAGCGGTAACCCTAGAGCAGTAGCTTGGCGGCTTGGAGCGCCGCGGGTTCGAAGAGGTAATTTGGGTCCGCTACGGGTCCGCAAGGTCCGGGGCTTTTCCGTAAGTACGCCCGATTTTCCGATGACACCTAGAAAAATTGGCGCGCCCGAGAGGAGTTCGAACCCCTAACCCCCAGATCCGTAGTCTGGTGCTCTATCCAATTGAGCTACGGGCGCATCAAAGTCTTAGCAATCCTTCGCCATCGGCTAACCACGCCTCGCTCTTGTCGCAGGCGGGCCTTCGTCGGGGCGCGGTGTTAGAGCATATAGGGTTGGCTTTGGCAAGCCGAAGGGCGCTGCCCTATACTCCGTTTGCCTAGGTAGGGCGACCGTTTGGGGGGATTTCGTGATGCCCGATGTCGAACCGCACTTGTTGTTGGCGACGGAGATCGTGCGGCGGATCGAGGGTGGGGAGCTGACCGCGGAGGCGGTGATCGCGAGCTGTCTCGAACGGATCGCGGTGCGCGAGCCCGTGGTGCGGGCGTGGGCCTATCTCGCCGGCACGGCGGCTCTAGAACAAGCGCGCGCCATTGACGGGGTGGGAAAGAAGACGCTGCTGTCGGGCGTGCCATTCGGCCTCAAGGACATCTTTGATGCCGTTGGCATGCCGGCCACCTACGGGTCGCCGATCTATACCGGGTGGTGGCCGTCGAGCGATTGCAGTGCGGCGGTATTACCAAAAGCGGCGGGCGGCATTCTGCTCGGCAAAACGATCACGACCGAATTCGCCAACCGCCATCCCGGCCCGACATCAAACCCGCACGACCCCGCCTTTTCGCCGGGCGGCTCGTCGAGCGGATCGGCGGCGGCGGTCGCCGATTTTATGGTGCCGCTGGCGATCGGCACCCAAACCGGCGGATCGGTGATCCGGCCCGCGGCGTATTGCGGAGTCGTCGGTTTCAAACCGAGCTTTGGCCTGTTCCCGCCCGCCGGCATGCGGATCAACACTGAAACCCTCGACACGGTCGGCATCATGGCGCGAGCGGTTGGCGACATCGCGCTGTTTCGCGCGGCGATCATGGCGATCCCGTACGAGCCGCCCGCCATGCCGGAAACAGCGCCCCGTCTTGGCCTGTGCCGCGGTACGCATTGGGAAGATGCCGAGCCGGAAGGCCGCGCCGTGCTCGAAGCCGCTGCCGACCGGCTCGCCGCTGCCGGCGCAAAGATTGTCGACACCGCGTTCCCCACCGAATGCGTTGCGGCCGACGACATTCAGCGAACCCTTGGTGGGTTCGAAGGACTGCGCAACCATTCGCCCGAACTCTACCGGCATGAAGCGCTGCTGAGCGCAGCGTTGCGCGACGAAAAGATCGCACTCGGCCGCAAGCTCACCCTCGAACAATTCCGCGATGCTTTTCGCGCCGCCGAGAAAGCGCGTACCGCGGCGCGCGTATGGGCCAGCGGTTTCGAAGCTATCCTGACCCTGCCGGCCGCAGGCCAGGCGCCGCGGACCCTCGCCAACACCGGTTCGGCGGTGTTCAACGCGCCGTGGACGCAATTTGCGATGCCGTGCTTGACCCTGCCGGCCGGGAAAGGACCCGATCAGCTGCCGGTCGGGGTTCAACTCGTTGGTCGCCGCCACGACGATGCAAAGCTGCTGGAGATCGGCCTCTGGGTCGAAGCCCGGCTTGGCGCAGGAGAATTACGATGAGCGGCGCCGAAAGGCTAACGGCGAGCGAGGCCGCCGCACGGCTTGAACGCGGAACCCTGACTGCCGAGGCGCTGGTCCGCCACTGCCTCGATCGCATCGAGGCTCGCGCCGCGGTCAAGGCCTGGGTCTGGCTCGATCCTGAGCTGGCGCTGGCTCAGGCACGCGCCGCCGATCATGCCGGTCGCCCCGGCGTGCTCAAGGGCGTGCCGGTCGGGGTTAAGGACGTCATCGACACCTACGACATGCCGACCCAGCACGGCTCGCCGATCTACCGGGGCAACCGGCCCTTCGCCGACGCGGCGTGCGTTGCGCTGACCCGCGGGGCGGGCGGGGTTGTGCTCGGCAAGACGGTGACGACCGAATTCGCCAACCGTCATCCGCGCGAAACGGTGCATCCGCACAACCCGGCCCACACGCCCGGGGGCTCGTCGAGCGGCTCGGCAGCGGCGGTGGCCGATTTCCAGATACCGGTCGGGTTCGCGACGCAAACAGGGGGTTCGACGATCCGGCCAGCGGCGTTCTGCGGCGTAATCGGTTACAAGCCGAGCTTTGGCGAGTTCAGCCGCGTCGGGATCAAGACGCAGTGCCACAACCTCGACACGTTGGGCCTAATTTGCCGCAGCCTCGATGATCTTTCGCTGATGCGGGCGGCGTTGTTGATGCAGCCGCGACAGCCGGTCGACCGCGCCGCGAACGCACCTGTTATCGGATTTTGCCGGACCCCCGCCTGGGACCACGCCAGCGGTGATACGCAAGCCTTGCTCGAACGCACGGCCTCGCAGCTCGCTGCCGCGGGTGCGGTCGTCAAGGACGTGGCGCCTGCCCCACCCGACATCCTCGAGCACCATCATCGCATCTTCGCGTTCGAAGCGGCGCGCAACTACGCGTACGAATATGAGGTGCACGGTGACAAGCTTAGCCCGGCTTTGCGCGACGGGCTTCTGAAGGCCGGCCGCGAGCTGCCGCTATCCGCTTATATCGAGGCGATCGAGACCGCGGAAATGTTCCGCGCCCGGCTCGACGATGTATTTGCCGAATATGACGCTTTGCTGGCGCCAAGTGCGGTCGGCGAAGCGCCTGAAGGTCTCGACTCGACCGGCGACGCCCGCTTCAATGCGATCTGGACATTGGCTTGGACGCCGTGCGTGACGTTACCCGCCGGCGCCGGGCAAAAGGGCTTGCCGCTCGGGGTTCAACTCGTCGGCGCACGGTTCCGCGATGAAGCGCTGCTCGATGCCGCCGCTTGGGTCGAGGCTAGGCTCGGCTGAATAACTCGGCTGAGCGACTGCGGCGCTTGCAGCATGGGCGCCCCAGGACGCATTCTGACGGGGCGCCGGCATTACCCCAAACCAGGAGTGCAACAATGATCTACGAGCTGCGCGTTTACCACTGCGTGCCGGGCCGCCTGCCCGATCTGATCAAGCGTTTCGACACGATTACCTTGCCCTTGTGGGAAAAGCACCGCATCCGCCAAGCCGGGTTCTGGACGGTTGCGATCGGGCCGTCGAACCAGGATCTTTATTACATGCTGCGGTGGGAGTCGCTGGAGGAACGGACGCAAAAATTCGCTGCGTTCCAAGCCGATCCCGAATGGGTCTCGAAGCGCGCTCAGACCGAAGCCAACGGCCCGATCGTCGCGTCGATCAGCAACTGCATTCTGCAGCCGACGAGCTTTTCGTCGGTTAAATAGGGAGACCCGACATGCTCTATGAACTGCGCATTTATCATTGCCCGCCGGGCCGGCTTCCGGATCTTTTGAAGCGGTTCGATACGATCACCCTGGGGATCTGGAAGCGGCACGGCATCGAACAGGCCGGCTTTTGGACGACGCTGATCGGTGAATCCAACCAAACCCTTCACTATCTTCTCAAATGGGAATCGCTCGCCGACCGCGAGAAGAAATGGAATGCATTTCAGGCCGATCCCGAGTGGCACGCCAAACGCGCCGAAACCGAGAAGAACGGGGCAATCGTCGCCCGCGTTGAAAACTACATCCTGCAACCGACCGCTTTTTCTGCAGTGAAGTAAAATCAACTTAGAGCAGTCGAGAGCGTCCCCCACCCTCCCGCTACGCGGGTCTCTCCCTCTTCCCGTTTGCGGGGAGAGGGTTGGGTGAGGGGCGGTATTTGGTTCAAGAAAGAATGAACGCCTGATAGCGGTATTGGCGGGGGGGACAGCGCGATGGCACGATCGATCGTGGCCTATGTCGACGAGACGCTCGACAATGCGCGGTTAGGGCCGGTTCATAAGCGCGTACTGGCAATCATTACCTTTGGCCTGTTCTTTGACGTAATCGATTTCATCATCCTGGGCTCACTGGTGCCGGACATGCTGCGCACGCATTTTGCGACAGCCGCCGGGGTCGGGACAGTCGGCACCGCCACCTTGCTCGGATTGTTTCTGGGCGCTCTTGGTCAGGGCGAATTCACCGATCGCTTTGGCCGCAAGGCGGTATTCCAGTTTGCCGTCGCCTTTTACAGCGTTCTCACAATCGCGGCGGCGCTTTCGCCGAATGTCGGATTATTGGCTATTGGACGCTTTCTTGCCGGTATCGCATTGGGGGCTGCAGCGCCGCTGTGCTTTTCCTATGCCGCCGAGTATTCGCCAAAGCGCATCCGCGGCCGGATCACGGCGTTTATGCAGTTTGTCGGCGGCGCCTGCGTGTGGCCGCTCGGGACGTTGTTGGCACTCGTCCTGCGCGACACGGTCGGCTGGCGCGGGGTATGGATCATTATCGGCTTGGGTGGTCTTGCAGTGTTCGCGGCAAGCTTCCGATTGCCGGAATCGCCGCGTTGGCTGGTCACCCACGGTCGCGGCAAGGAAGCACTCGATCAACTGGAAACAATGGGCCTCGGCCGCCCGCCCGCCGACGAAACATTGGTGGTCGATGCGCTCGCCGATATCCGCAGCGACCCGGTGGCCGTCGTGTTCCGGCGCTATCGCGGGCGGATAATTGCCGCGATGATCTGCTTTTTCGCGTTTTTTAGCGCCGCGGTCGGGCTTGGCGGCTGGCTGCCCAACATCCTTGCTGAGCGCGGTTTTACGATTACCAAGTCGCTGAGCTTTGTGTTTACGATCCAGCTCGCCTTCCCCGCCAGCAGCCTTTTGATGATGTACGCGCTCGAACGCTATGGTCGTATTCCGACCGCGGTCACCGCATTTGTCCTCGCCACGATCCTCTCGATTTTGTTCTACTTTTCGCACTCGGACATCATGGTGCTGGCGGTCGGCTTTGCGATGACCTTTTTCACGCAACTCGCCGGCAATTCGATGCAGATCTTCACCTCGGAAGTGTTTCCGTCGAACGCCCGCGCCTCGGGTTTTGGGCTGGCGCAAGCTGGCGGCCGGGTCGGGTCGGCATTGTCGTTTCCAGTCATCGGCATCGTTGCCGGCTATGGATTTGGCTATGTGATGGTCGGTATTGCCGCACTGTTGGGAATTGCCGCTTACGCGGTGACCCGGATCGGGGTTGAAACCCGCGGGCTTGCCCTCGATCAGATCGCGCCGATCACCGAGTAATCAGCCCAATGGCGGATGGGTCAGCGGCACTCAGCAGCGGCCAGTGACGGTGATCAGACCCGCGAGGCGGTCGGGCGCGGCGAGGAGTTCACGAGAAGGCCCCGAGAAGACGATTGCACCGCGATCGAGGACGATCGCCTGTTGAGCCAATTCGAGCGCCAGTCGGGCGTGCTGCTCAACGAGTAGCAAGCCCAGATCGTCTTCGAGCTTGAGCCGATCAAGCCCCAGCAGCAGAGCATCGACGATAACCGGGGCCAGTCCTTCGAGTGGCTCGTCCATCAGCAAAAGCGACGGATTGCCCATCAAGGCCCGCCCGATCGCCAGCATCTGCTGCTCGCCGCCCGACAGCTGATTACCACGATGTTGCCGACGCTGGGCCAGCGATGGAAAGAAGTCGTAAATTCGATCGAGCGACCAGCGTCCAGGCCGCCCAGCCACAACAAGGTTTTCCGCGACGGTTAGCGACGGAAAGATTTCGCGCTCCTGTGGCACAAACCCGATACCCAGCCGCGCCCGCCGAAACGGCGCCAACGGGGTGAGTTCGCGACCGGCGAAGCGGATCGATCCGGCGCGCAACCGGGTGTGCCCCATGATCGTCGCCAGCAAAGTCGTCTTGCCAACGCCGTTGCGGCCGAGCAAGGCCAGGGTCCCTCCGGCCGGAAGGTCGAGCGAGATGTCCTGTAAAACGATCGTTTCGCCATAGCCCGCCGTCACGCCCGAGAGCATGAGGCCTTCGGACATCATCGACCTTCCCGCTCGCCGAGATAGACCCGCCGCACCCGAGGATCGGCGGCAATCTCGGCTGGAGCGCCTTCGACCAGTACCCTCCCTTGCACCAACACCGTAATCCGGCGCGCCAAGCGAAAAACCAGGTCCATGTCGTGTTCGATGATCAACAGCGCGATCTCGCTAGGCAAGCTTTCGACCGCGGCAATGATCCGGCTGGTTTCCCCCGACGGCACCCCAGCCGCCGGCTCGTCCAACAACAGTACTTTTGGCTTTAGCGCGAGCGCCATCGCGATCTCGGTCAGCCGCTGGCCGCCATAGGGGAGCGTCGTGACCTCCCGTAACGCTTCGTCGGCGAGACCCAACGGTTCGAGCAAAGTGTAGGCTTCCTCGATCGCGCCGCGGTGAGCCCCGGCCGGCCGCCACAGATCATCACCGGCGCCGCGCCGCTCACAGACGGCAAGGGTAACGTTTTCAAGCACGCTCAGGCGGCGAAACAATTGCGTGACCTGAAAGGTGCGGACGAGCCCGCGCTTGACCCGGGCAGCCTGAGGCAGCGCGGTGATCTCGGCCCCTTCGAGAAAGATTTGTCCGGCGCTCGGGGTCAGTGCGCCGGTAACGAGATTGACAAAAGTGGTCTTGCCGGCCCCGTTAGGCCCGATCAGCGCCTGCCGCGCGCCGCGCTCAAGACGGAAATCGATCGCGCTCGCCACGGTTAGCGCGCCAAAACTCTTGCCGAGCTGCCGGGTTTCGAATGCTGCCGGGTTCATCGCGGGGCGCGGCGCCCGGGCCGCAGTTTGTCGAGCAGCCCGAGCACGCCGCCGCGCGCGAAGGTGACAAGCAGCACCATCAGCAGGCCGATCCAGAAATACCAATAAACCGGTTCGATCGACGAAAACCGGTCCTGGGCGATCATGTAAAGCGGGACCCCGATAAACGCGCCGTACAACTGTCCGACACCGCCAATGATCAGCATAATCAGCACTGCACCGGAGCGTTCGAGACTGAGCGAGTCGAGGCCGACAAAGCCGGTTGTTTGCGCAATCAACGCCCCGGAGACTCCCGCCAGCGCCGCCGAAATCGTGTAAACCGTCAACAGCCGACGGGAGACCGGCGCACCGATCGCGTGCATGCGCGCGACATTCTCCCGGATCCCAGTCAACGAGCGGCCAAATGGCGAGTGGACCAAGCGGCGCACCGCCAGCCAGCACAGGAAAAGGACGGCGAGGCAGTAAAAGAAGGCGGTGCGGCCGAAGAGGCCGAATTCGAAATGGCCGAAGATCGGCCAGACTTGCATGCCCTGTAAACCGTCGTCACCGCCGGTGACGGCACTCGCTCTGTTTGCCGCTTCGCGCAGCAGGGCAGCGACGACGAGGGTCTGCATCAGCAATGTCAGCCCGGAACTGCGCAGCACCACCAGCCCGCTGATAAACCCGATCGTGGCCGCCGCAGCTGCAGCCGCAAGTAGCCCGGTGACCGGTTCACCCCAGCCATGGGCGGCGAGGATCCCCGAGGTATAGGCGCCGGTGCCGAAGAATGCCGCCTGGCCCAGGGTCACGATCCCGGCGTATCCCAAGACCAGATCTGTCGACAATGCGAATAGGATAGTCGCGAGAATTTGCGCTATCAGCGGCAGATAACCGGGAAAAGCAAAATAGGCGGCGATTGCCGCGAGCCAGGGCAAGGCTTCATGAGGGCGAAATCGATGGCGGCGGGCAAACGCCTCGATGATCGCTGCACGAGGATCCGACGAGGTAGCCGGGCTCAGGCGTGTCCGAACAAACCGCGCGGCCGCCACAGCAATATTGCCATTGTCATCGCATAAATGAAGAAAGCACCGAATTGCGGTATCAGGTATTTACATACGCTGTCCGCGACTCCTACCAGTAAAGCGGCCAGGAACGGGCCACGAATATTGCCGAGCCCGCCGATCGCAACAACGATCAGGAAATAAACAAGGTTGTCGAGCGCGTACCCGGGAGAGATCGTGATAAGCGAGGCGCCAAGCCCGCCCCCCAAAGCGGCGAGCCCACTGCCGAGCACAAAAGTCAGGCTAAACAGGCGAGAGGTATCGATGCCGATTGATTGCGCCATACGGAGATTGTCGACCGCAGCGCGGATCATGGCGCCAAACCGGCTGCGCTCGATGCCAAGCCACAGCGCCGTCACCAATAGGGCGCCGCAAATAATCAACAGGGCGTCATAACTGGAGATATCGCCAAAGCCAACGCGCACACTGCCGCTCAATCCCGCCGGCAAGCGAAGCGGCTGCTGCAATGCCCCAAATAGATATTGCGCCACCGCCCCCGACATAAAGACGAGACCCATCGTCAGCAGAACCTGGTCGAGTTCGTCGCCGCCATAGAGTCGACGATAAAGCAGCCGCTCGATTGGCAAACTACTTACTGCCACGATTGCTGCGGCGGCGGCCAATGCGGCCGGCAACGGGACGCCGTAACGGTTCATCAGGGCCGTCATCACATAGCCGCCCGCCATCGCGAACACGCCATGCGCCAAATTGACGAACCCCATCATCCCCATTGTTACCGACAACCCGACCGAGATCAGGTACAGCACCATCCCGAACGCGATGCCGTGGAAGACGACGCTCAGCCCAGCCGAGGCCATGGTTGCCGCACCAAGAATGAGGATCGCCGGGAAACGCGGGATTAGCTTTATTTCGCCGGGTTAAACTCTTTCCACGGGTCTTTGACCATCGGGATCGTCTGGATCTCGACATCGGCGAGTTTGCCGTCGACCTTTTGGACACGTCGGATATAGATGTTCTGGATGATGTCGCGGGTCTTGGGGTCGACTTCGATTGGGCCGCGCGGGCTGTTCGGGTCTTTCCAAGTCTTAAAAAACGCCATCGCCTGGTCAGCGGTAAATTGGCCCTTGGTCGCCTTGATCAGGTCAAAGATCATGTTCATGCCGTCCCAGCCATCGACCGAAAAGAAATCCGGGATCGCCTTTTCACCATAGGCATGCTTGAATTCCTCAACAAACGCGGTATTGGCCGGCCGTTTCGCGTCAGCTGAATAGTTGCCGGAGGTCACGAGCCCGATCGCCGCGTCGCCGATGATCGGGATCTGCTCGTCGGGTAAGAGATCCTGGGCCGAGGTGATGTTAATGCCGGCTTCGCGCAGACCCAAATCCTTAACCGCCTTCATGATCGCCACCGCCTGCTCCTGCGCCGGGACCCAGAGAAAGGCAACGTTCGGCTTGGCGTCTTTGACGCGCTGGATATAGGGCACAAAATCGGGATTGGCCGGCGGAAAGCGGTCAGCGCCGATCATCTTGCCCCCGGCCTCGGTAAACCCCTTTGTGAAAGCGTTCCCGGCATCGTGCCCGGCAATAAAGTCGGTGACCGCGGTATAGGCGGTTTTCCAGCCCTGCTGAGCGGCCCATTTGCCGATCGGATAGCCTTCCTGCCACAGGGTGAACGAGACCCGCACGATATAGGGCGACAGTCGTGGGATCGCTGCCCCAGCGGCGTTGGTGATGACAAACGGCGTCTTGCCTTCAGCAGTCAGCGGTGCGACCGCGGCGGCGACCGGCGATAGGATGACGCCCGTAAGCAAATTCACGTGGTCCCGCGCGATCAGCTCCTGCGCCAACCGCTTGCCGACATCGGGCTTCGAGGTGTCGTCGCGCTTTAGGATGTCGAGCTTGACGCCCTCGGGCAGGTCCTTCTCGTGTAATTTGATGTAGAGATCGATGCCCTTCTGCATCTGATCCGCCGCCTGCGCGACAAATCCGGAATAGCTGTTGATTATCCCGATCTTGACGGTTTGCGCCGACAGCCTTGCGGGAGTGAAAGCAGCAACCGCAGCGACGAGCGCCGCTGCTACCAGACTGGAACATACGCGCGTCATCAAGCGCTCCCCGTTCTTCGCGCGCAACCTAGCACAGACTGTTAGAGCAGCATAAGGCAAGGTTCCACGACCGAACGGCGAGTTTGATCGACCGGTCGAAGGTATCTCTCGCGAACCGCCGTTCTGATCATCCACTTAGCCGATCAGGAACCGCGACCACCAATCAACGTTCCGCAGCGAGGAATTAAGGGAGTGTTAAGCTGTGTCCAGACCGCTGCCGGCAGCGACGCCGTTGCCGCTTTCCGCCCGCTCGTCCGATCACCGTCAACGATGATCTTCAGTTGGTTGCTGGTGTTTGTGCCAGTCTCGCTGGGGTTGAAATATTTCCTCGACACATCGCCGCTGTTGATTTTCGGTAGTGCCGCAATCGCTATTGCTGTTCTTGCCGAATGGGTGCGGCGGTCGACCGAGCAGCTTGCCGAGCGAGCGGGACCCGAAATCGGCGGTTTGTTGAATGTCACCTTTGGCAATATCGCCGAACTAACCTTGGCGCTGTTTGTATTGGCGAGCGGCAAGCCCGACATTGTTCGCGCACAAATCACCGGCTCGATTATCGGCACCAGCCTGCTCGGCCTCGGGCTGGCGATCCTGGTCGGCGGGCTGACCCGCGAGCGTCAAACATTTCGGCGAGAAAATGCGGGGCGGTTTTCCAGCCTGCTGGTGTTAACGACCCTCGCCCTCCTATTGCCGGCCCTGTTCAGCTATGCCCGTGAAGCCACCGGCCATCACAGCGACATGGCGCTGACCAATGAAGAATTGAGCCTCGGCGCCTCGGCGGTACTGATCCTGCTGTATGCCGGCAATCTTATTTACACCCTGGTGACGCACCGCGACGTGTTCGCCAGTGACGAGCCGCGCACCGAACCCAGCTGGTCGCTATGGACAGCACTCGCGGTCTTGATCGGCGGCACTGCGGTAATAGCGATCGAAGCCGAGTTGGTTTCGGAATCGTTGACCGCCACAGCGCAGCAGCTGAACCTGTCGCCGCTTTTCCTCAGCGTCATCGTGCTGGCTCTGATCGGGACAATCGCCGACGTCTTCGCGGCGGTCTATTTCGCGCATCAGGATCGGATGGGGCTGGTCATGAGCATATGCATCGGTTCGGCGATCCAGATTGCGCTCGTCATGGCGCCGTTGCTGGTTCTGATCTCGTGGTTCTTTGGCCACCCGATGGACTTGGTTTTCACAAACCCGCTCGATCTTTTCGCGATTGCTGGGACGGCATGGATTGTTAACGCTATCGCTGGAGACGGCGAGACCACATGGTTCGAGGGTCTGTTGCTGATTGGGGTTTACGCATTGCTCGGGCTCGGATTTTTCTTTTTCGCCGGTTGAGTTTCGGGCGCTTCGCCCGAGCATCTGGCGTGACCACGAAGGCTACCTAGATCGCCGTCATCCCTCGGGGTCAGCCCGCGGGGCTCGGAAAGTGGTCACCACATCGGCGCCGAACGTCTGGCTGATGATCCGTTCGAAGCGGGGTGCGTCGGCCAGCGCACCCAAGCCAAGCTCGCCCACTGCCGACATTCCGTCGGCGCCAATCAGCAGCGGCCCCTGTATCCAAACGAGACGATCAACGAGACCCAACCGCAACAGAGCGGCGGCCACTCGCGCGCCACCTTCGACCAATACTCTTGTCAGTCCATGCCGGCCAAGCGCCCGAAGCGCCTCGGCAAGATCGATGCGACCCTCTGCATCCGCATCGACTTCGAGCAGGACGGCGCCGGCGGCGAGAAAAGTTTCGCGCCGTGCCGGGTCAGGGCTGCGTAGGGTTAAAATCAGAGTCGGAACTTGCCTCGCCTCGGCGATCACATGTGCTGTCGACGGGATCCGTAGCTGGCGGTCGAGTACGACCCGCACGGGAGAGCGGCTGGTCAGCCCGGGTAGTCGACAGGTCAGCTGCGGATCATCGGCGAGCACGGTACCAGTGCCGACCATGATCGCGTCGTGCTGGGCGCGTAGTTTGTGGGCATAGGCCCGAGCCGGCGGCCCGGTGATCCACTGACTCTCGCCGGTCGCAGTGGCGATCTTGCCATCGAGCGACGTCGCAAGTTTGAGCGTAACGAGCGGCCGCCCGAGCCGCTGCCGGGTCAGAAAGCCCGCGTTGATGTCCGCCGCCTCGGCGGCGCCGAGACCGGTCTCTACCGCAATACCCGCCTCGCGCAGCCGGGTGATCCCGGATCCCAATACCCGTAGATCAGGATCTTCGAGCGCGGCGACAACCCGGTGCACCCCAGCCGCAATCAACGCGTCCGCACAGGGTGAGGTGCGTCCCCAATGGCTGCACGGTTCGAGACTGACATAAGCGGTGGCGCCCCGCGCCAAAGTGCCGGCACGGCGCAAAGCTTCGGTTTCGGCATGCGGCCTGCCGCCGGGCTGGGTCCAGCCGCGCCCAACGACGCGGCCATTGCTTACAAGAACGCAGCCGACCGCCGGGTTCGGCCAGACATTGCCCAGCTCGCGGCGCGCCAGTGCGAAGGCCGCGCGCATCCAGCGAAGATCGGCCTCCGGATCGCTGGTGTCGCCGCTTTGAGGCGCGCCGGGCTTAATCGCCATCCGCAGCGATGCGCCCGACAAATTCGCCGAAATCCTTGGCCTCGCGGAAATTCCGATAGACCGAGGCAAAGCGGATGTAGGCGACCTGGTCGAGGCTCGACAGCGCCTCCATGACAAGACCGCCAATCACGTCGCTGGGGATGTCGGTCTCGCCCGAACTCTCGAGTTGTCGCACCAACGAATTGATGATGCGCTCGACCCGTTCGGGCTCAATCGGCCGTTTGCGTAACGCGATATAGATCGAGCGGGCGAGCTTGTCGCGCTCGAACGGCTCGCGCTGCCCGTTCTTCTTGACAACGGTAAGGTCGCGCAGTTGCACGCGCTCGAAGGTCGTAAACCGGGCCGCGCAATTCGGACAAAAACGCCGGCGACGAATGGCGCCGCGATCGTCTGTCGGGCGCGAATCCTTGACCTGCGTGTCATCGGCTCCACAGAACGGACAGCGCATCTGCTCCTCCCGTTATCGCGCGGCTAAGCATCCAAGTTTTGATAAATCGGAAACCGCCCGCAGAGCGCGCGCACGTCCTCGCGCACCCGGGCTTCCGCCGAACCATTGTCGGCATGGCCGCGCGCCAGCCCTTCCAGCACGTCGATAATCATTTCGCCGACTCGACGGAACTCTTCGGCGCCAAAGCCGCGCGACGTCGCTGCCGGCGAGCCGAGCCGAACGCCGGAGGTGATGGTCGGTTTTTCCGGGTCGAACGGGATGCCGTTTTTATTGCAGGTAATACCAGCGCGTTCGAGACTGATCTCGGCGTCGCGTCCGGTTAGCCCAAGCGGACGCAAATCGACCAGCATCAGGTGCGTGTCGGTACCACCCGAGACGATCGCGAGGCCCGCCTGCGCCAAAGTTTCGGCAAGCACCCGGGCGTTTTCGACCACGGCGGCGGCATAGCTGGCGAAAGACGGACTTAATGCCTCGCCGAGCGCCACCGCCTTGGCAGCGATGACATGCATCAATGGGCCCCCCTGCAGGCCAGGAAAGACAGCGGCGTTGATCCGCCGGCCGATCTCTTCGTCCTCGGCGAGGATCATGCCGCCGCGCGGTCCGCGTAATGTTTTGTGTGTCGTTGTCGTAACGACATGAGCATGAGGCAACGGGCTCGGATGCACCCTGCCGGCGACCAGCCCGGCAAAATGCGCCATGTCGACCATCAAATAGGCGCCGACCTCATCGGCGATTGCTCGAAAACGGGCAAAGTCGATGATCCGCGGATAGGCGCTGCCACCGGCAATAATCAGCTTTGGCCGGTGCTCGCGCGCCAGCCGCTCGACCTCGTCGAAATCGACGCGCGCGTCCTCCCGGCGGACACCATAAGCGACCGCGTTAAACCACTTTCCCGACAAATTGGGGCGGGCGCCGTGAGTCAGATGGCCACCCGCGGCAAGCGACATACCAAGGATCGTGTCGCCCGGGCTCAGCAGAGCCAGCAAAACAGCCTGGTTTGCTTGCGCGCCCGAATGCGGCTGAACATTAGCAAAAGCGCAGCGAAATAGCCGTTTGGCGCGATCGATTGCCAATCGCTCGGCGACATCGACAAACTCGCAACCGCCATAGTAACGCCGCCCCGGGTAGCCCTCGGCGTATTTATTGGTCAGCACCGATCCCTGAGCCTCGAGGACCGCACGCGAAACGATATTCTCGCTAGCGATCAATTCGATTTGCGACTGCTGGCGGGCCAGTTCGGCGGCAATTGCCGCGGCGAGTTCGGGATCACTCTCGGCCAGCCGCGCCTCACCGGTGCGGGTCGCCCCTTCTGTGCCGGACAATCTTGCCGATAAAGCCATCCTCAATCCCGTAAATCACTCGAGCCAATCCGGGCGCCAATCGGCATCTCGCCGATCCAAGGTCACCAGCGTCGAACCGATGCGGCCTACCCGTACCATATCTCGACGTTGGGTGCCAACCGGCTACCAGAAATCGAGGTCGATTCGCAGCAATGGGGAGGCGAACGCAATCGCGGTCCGCGACAAGCGATTCTGCGGTCCAAAGCTTTCACTTGTCTGTCGCAAGCGACTACCGCCCGCTTTAGGCGCGCGGCACAAGCAAGTGCAGGGTCTCGCGATGGCTTGAGCAAGTCCTTGGGGCCAGCCGCAAATCACAATTACAATGCTCTCTCATAGGTTTCCGTTGACACAAGATATTCGTGCGATGATTATCGGCGTTCGCGTGCACATTCAGTCTTAATCGGGGCGAAAAATGGCAGAAACGGCGACGCCGAAAATGGCGGAAGAAGAGCTGTTGCGGATGACTGCAGACGTCGTGGCGGCATATGTCAGCAACAATACGTTGCCGACGGCGCAGCTGGCCGAGGTCATCAATGCCGTCTATCATTCGTTAAAGGGGTTGGAGGGGCCGATCGCTGAGCCGATACCAGAACCGGCAAAGCCGGCAGTACCGGTTCGCAAATCGATTACGCCCGATTATTTGATTTGTCTGGAAGACGGCAAAAAGTTGAAGATGCTGAAGCGGCATCTGCGCTCGACTTACAACATGACCCCGGATGAATATCGTTCGCGTTGGGGGCTCGCGCCGGATTATCCGATGGTTGCCCCGAACTACGCCGAGCAGCGATCGGCCTTCGCCAAAAAGATCGGTCTCGGCCGCGGCTCCGGCCGGCAGCCGAGCACTAGCAAGAAATAGTACCGGCAATTCCCTGATCTCCGACCGGCGAATTTTGCTTCGTCGCGGAATAGCGTTGTAAAGGGTGCTCGACGGAATTGTCCCGCGGACTGACGCGCCGCAGTATATTGGCGGTCGTTTCGAGATAGCCGCCGAGGTCCCGATGCCTGCCGACGCCTCCCTCGCTTCGCACCGTGCCGCAGGAAGTTCGGCAACGACACCCGCGGCTAAGTTCGACTGGACCGATCCGCTGTTGCTCGAGGATGAGCTGAGCGAGGACGAGCGCATGGTGCGCGACAGCGCCCGCGCTTATTGCCAGAACAAGCTGCTGCCGCGTGTCGTCGAAGCCAACCGGCGCGAGTACTTTGACCGCGAGATCATGAACGAGATGGGCGCGCTCGGCTTTCTCGGCTCGACCATCGACGGTTACGGCTGCGCTGGTGTCAATTACGTCTGCTACGGCCTGATCGCGCGCGAGGTCGAGCGCGTCGACAGCGGATATCGCTCGGCGATGAGCGTGCAGTCGAGCCTCGTGATGTATCCGATCGAGGATTTCGGCAGCGAAGAGCAGCGGCAGAAATATCTGCCGAAACTGGCGTCGGGCGAATGGGTGGGGTGTTTTGGCTTGACCGAGCCCGACCACGGCTCCGATCCCGGTGGCATGACGACGCGCGCTGTCAGAGCACCGGGCGGCTACCGGCTGAGCGGGGCCAAGATGTGGATCACCAACTCCCCGATCGCCGACGTTCTGGTCGTCTGGGCCAAGACCGAAGACGGGATCATCCGCGGCTTTATTCTCGAACGCGGAATGCCCGGCCTCAGCACGCCCAAGATCGAAGGCAAGTTCAGCTTGCGGGCTTCGGTCACCGGCGAGATCGTGATGGACGGTGTCTTCGTGCCCGAGGACAATGTGCTGCCGGAGGTCAGCGGCTTGCGCGGACCGTTCTCGTGTCTCAATAACGCGCGCTACGGCATCGCCTGGGGGGCTATGGGCGCTGCCGAATTCTGCTGGCATCAGGCGAGAAACTACACCCTCGAGCGCCGCCAGTTCGGCCGTCCACTCGCCGCCAACCAACTGATCCAGAAAAAGCTGGTCGATATGCAGACCGAGATCACTCTTGGCCTTAATGCCTGCTTGCGTCTCGGCAGGCTTAAGGATCAAGCGCGGGCCACACCCGAAATGATCTCGCTGCTAAAGCGCAACAATGCCGGCAAGGCGCTCGACATCGCGCGGATGGCGCGCGACATGCACGGCGGCAATGGCGTCTCCGACGAGTATCATGTGATCCGCCATGTCATGAACCTCGAGGCGGTCAACACTTATGAGGGCACGCACGACATCCACGCGCTGATCCTCGGCCGCGCCCAGACCGGTATCCCGGCTTTCGCCAGCTAGTTAAAATAATCGCGCGGAGTCTTACCGAGGCTTTGGCGGAACATCGCGCTAAAAGCGCTGGCGCTGTCATAGCCGACCGCTCGCGCGACTGTGGCGATGTCCTGGCCATGCGCCAGCCGCACCAGTGCTTGCGCGAGCCGCACTTGGTGCCGCCAATCGACAAAGCGCAGCCCGGTTTCCCGCACGAACAACCGCGCCAAGGTGCGGCTGCTGGCGCCGGCAAGCGTTGACCATTCCTCCAAGGTCTCGCGCCGGCCGGGATCGCTCAGCAGAGCTTCGCAGACCCGTTGCAGCCGTTTGTCCGACGGCCTCGGGATGTGCAGCGGCTGCGCATCTAGAACGCGAATTTCGTCGAGAAAGAGCGCCGCGACGTGGCCGACGCGACCGTTTTCGTCGTAATCGAGCGGTGCGGCCACCAGTTCCAGCATCAACGCCCGCAGCAATGGCGACACCAGGATGACTTTACACTCCGCGGCGACGTCTCCCGCCACCCCCGGGTCGACATAGATCGCGCGCATCGCCACAGCACCCGACATCCGGACCTCGTGCTCGGTCCCGGCGGGGATCCACAGTGCGCGGTTTGGCGGGACCACCCAGGTGCCGCGCGAGGCCGTTACCGTCATCACGCCGGAAAGCGCCCAGCTCAGCTGTGCTCGCAGATGGGAATGCGGTTCGATCCGAAAGCCGTCGCTAAAATCCTTCGCCATGCCGGCGAGCGGCCGCGGCGTCGCTTGGTAATCATCACGGTTGGTGCTTTTCATATTGTCGTTTTCGCGACGATCATTGGCCGAACGAATTCAATCGGACGCAGTATTTATGCTGTTATCCGCACGCTGTCGATCGGAGGCTTTATGCCGGCTCGGTACCCTGTCATCGGATTTATCAATATCGGCCACCTGATCGATCACATGGTGATGCTGATCTTTCCGACCGCAGTACTCGGCATGCAGACCGATTTCGCTCGGCCGTACAGCGAGCTGATCACCTTGGCGCTGGGCGGCTTCATCATGTTTGGCGCCGGATCATTGCCCGCCGGCTGGCTAGGTGACCGCTGGAGCCGCCGCAACATGATGGCGGTGTTCTTTCTCGGCCTCGGGATTGCGACGATCGCCACCGGGTTTACCCATACGCGCTGGCAGCTCGCGATCGGATTGGCGTCGATGGGCCTGTTCGCCGCGATCTACCACCCGGTCGGGACCGCGATGCTGGTCGGCCATGCCGAGCGGGTTGGGCGCGCGATCGGCGTCAACGGCGTCTGGGGTAATCTCGGGGTCGCCTCGGCGGCGCTTGCGACGGGCGCCGTCACTCAGTGGCTCGGCTGGCGTTGGGCCTTCATTCTGCCAGGTGCTGTGGCATTCGGCATCGGCATCGCGTATCTGGCGCTCGTTCCGCCCGAAGCCAATCAGCAGAGCAGGCGCGGCGCCACAGTTCGCCACGCGAGTTTCCCGCGCGCCGTGATTGTCCGCGCCTTTCTCGTCTTGGTATTGGTCACTCTGGCGGGCGGAATCGTCTTTAACGCGACGACGGTGGCGTTGCCGAAAATGGTGGACGAGCGCCTGCCACAACTCGCCGGCTCAACCTTTGGCGTCGGTGCGCTGGTCAGTGCGGTCTATCTCGTCGGAGCGATGTCGCAACTGGTCATGGGGCGCCTGATCGACCGCCATCCGCTTAAGGTCGGCTTTTTGGCGATTGCCTTGCTGCAGGCGCCGTTGCTGCTGGTCGCTTCCTGGTCGCGCGGATGGGGAATGATCCTGGTGTTAGCCGGTTTGGTGTTTGTGGTATTCGGCCAGATCACATTCAACGACGCGATGGTGGCGCGCTATACCGATGCCGAGTGGCGATCGCGCGTCTATGCGGTCCGCTATTTGCTGTCGTTCGGTATCGCCGCGACGGCAATCCCGCTCGTCGCAGTGATGCACGCGCATGGCGGCTTTATGGCGTTGTTCCAGGTGCTCTCGATCGCGGGGGCATTGGTGACACTCGGCGCGGTCTTCTTTCCCTACCGCCCGGACGAGCTTACGCCCGCGCCAGCCTTCCGAGAAGCAACCGCCGCGGAATAACGCGGCTCGCTCGCTTACCCGACGGTGCCGTCGGCGGCGCGGCGGAGCACCGTTCCCGGCAGGGCGCCGGTATGGCGGGCGTTTTCGACGACGATCGTGCCGTTGACCAGCACCGTGGTCCGCGCGCCGGTCGGATACTGGTGCGGCTCGGCGTAGGTCGCGCGATCCCGGAAATCGGCGGGATCGAAGATTGCGATATCGGCGCGCCAGCCCTCGCGTAGCAGTCCGCGATCGCGCAGACCCAACGCCGCGGCGGTTGCTCCGGTCATCTTGCGGACCGCCGCCTCCAGCGGCAGAAGCTGCTGGTCGTGCACGTAATGGCCCAAGATGCGCGGGAAGGTGCCGTAAAAGCGCGGGTGCGGCATGCCCTGGCTGACAATGCCGTAATCGGCGACGCAATTGCCGTCGGAGCCGACCAGAGCCAAGGGTGAGCGTACAATCTCGCGGATGTCGTCCTCGGCGATCGAGGTAATCAGCACCCGTGTCGCACCCTTGTCCTCGATCAGGTAATCGCAAACCGCGTCGATCGGGTCGACGCCACGGCTTGCGGCGATGCCGCCGAAGGTTTTCCCCGCATGATCAGGTAGATGCGGCGAGATCGAGACCTGCACGCAATCCCAGGACGGGATGCGTCCCCAATTGTTGAGCCCGTCGCGGTCAATGTCGCTCTGGATCCGGGCGCGGGTTTCGGGCAATGCGAGACGCGTCAGCATCGCCTCCATGCCGTTTTCCTGGACCCAGGCGGGCAGCAAATTCTTCAGCGGATTGCTGCCGGCGGCATAGGGATAGGCATCGCAATCGATTGCCAGCCCCTCGGCCTTGGCTGCTTCAATCATCGCCAAGATGCGCGCCGCCTTGCCCCAATTGTCGAGCCCGGAGCATTTTAAATGCACGATTTCGACATGGACGCCTGAAATCCGCGCGATGTCGACCGCTTCCTCGACGGCTTCGACAACGTTATTCGATTCGTCGCGCAGATGGGTGAAATAGGCGGCGTTGTGGCGCTTCAACACCGCGCACAATGCCAGGAGTTCGTCACGGTCGGCGTAGCTGCTCGGCGGCGTGAACAATCCAGTCGAGAGGCCCAACGCGCCGGCGGCTAGTCCCTCCTCCAGTAATTCCGTCATCTGCGCCAGTTCGGAAGCGGTCGGCCGGCGCGCCGCCATCCCCATGACATTGAGCCGGAGCGTGTGATGGCCGACCAGCATACCGGCATTGACCGCGGTCGCCGGAAAGGTCTCGAGATATTCGGGAAACCGCATTTCACGAAACGGCAGCCACGGCGCGCTGGCGCTCAGGTAGTCGCGAATCAATTCGAGCTTGCCGGGCAGCACCGGTGCTGTCGAAAAGCCGCAATGGCCGATGATTTCGGTCGTTACGCCCTGGCGCACCTTGCTCTCGGCCTTGGGGTTGATCGGCAAGGTGAAGTCGGAGTGTGTCTTGATGTCGATAAAGCCGGGCGTGACCGCCAGCCCCGCGGCATCGATCACTTTGGTCGCCCGCGGATTGGACAATGACGGGCCGATTGCGGCGATCCGGCCGTCGCGCACCAATACGTCGCGCAGTCTCGCCGGGACGGCCGCTGCCGTCGATGACGAGGCCGCCTGTTATCAGGATGTCGTCGCTCATCGGTTGCGCGCCATATGCGCCTTCAAATCGTAGCTCTCGTCCGCAGCCTGGGCTGGGGTCAGGCGCGGATCGGCAGCCAGTAGCCGGCGGGCGACGATGTGATCGGCCGGCCGGTTCACCAACTCGACGCCGATCAGCCGATCGCCGGCAAAGCAGAACACCGAAAAGCTGCGACTCTCGGGCTCACCGCGCACAACCGCCAGATCGTGCCCGACGGTAATGCCGGCGATCTGCAGTTTGAGATCGCGCTGGTCGCTCCAGAACCACGGCACCTTGTCGTAAGAGGCAACTCGTTTCCCGGTGATGCGGGCCGCGACCTCGCGCGCCTGGTCGACCCCGTTCTGCACCGATTCGAGCCGCACCCGGCCGCTGGCAAATCGGGTCGGGAAATTGGCGCAATCACCGATCGCCGAAATTACCGGAACGCCGGTTTGCAGATATTCGTCGACGACAATCCCGTTATCGGTCGCGAGCCCGGCGTCGCGGGCGAGCTCGGCATTCGGCACGACCCCGATGCAGATCAAGACAAGATCAGCCGGCAATATCCGGCCGTCGCTGGTTTCGACGCCGGTGGCGCGCCGGCCGTCGCCGAGGATGCGGGCGACGCCGGTGCCGAGCGAGATCGTTGCCCCCCAGGCGCGGTGCGCTTCGGTAAAGAAATGCGAGGTCTGCGCCGAGACCACGCGGCCCATCGGCTGCTGCGTGACCTCGACGATATGCACCGAAGCACCGGCGCCGATCGCGACCGCCGCGAATTCGAGACCGATAAACCCGGCGCCGACCACTACGACTTCGCGCGCCTCGTTGAGGCGCTCGCGCAAAATGTCGGCATCGACCAAGGTGCGCAATGGCAACACACCATCGAGTTCGGCGCCTGGCACCGGCAGCGCTCGGCATCGTGCCCCCGTGGCCAGCACGATGTGATCGCATTCGATCGTGCCGCCCGAGGCAAGTCGCACGGCGTGTCCCGGCCGATCGATCACCGTCGCGGTCTCGCCGGTAAAAAGGTCGATCTCCTGCTTCTGATAGAACGCCTCCGGGCGCAGCCACAACTCCTCGAGGCTGCTTTCGCCCGACAGATAGGATTTGGAAAGGGGAGGGCGCTGATAGGGCAGACCCGGCTCGTCGCCGATCAGCACGATGCGGCCGGCAAACCCCTCCTGGCGCAGCGACGAGGCCGCCTGGAAACCGGACTGGCCGGCGCCGATGACGGCGACGACCGGCTCCGGCATCAGACTTGGCTCTCGGGCAGATAAACGACGAGCCCGTCCATCTCCGGGGTAACCACCAGCTGGCAGCTCAGGCGACTGTTTGGCTTGCGCTCGCTAGCGGTGAATTCGAGCATCGCCTTTTCGTCATCCGATTGCTTCGGCATGCGATCGAGATACGGCTCGTCGACATAGACATGGCAGGTCGCGCACATCATCTCGCCGCCGCATTCGGCGACAATGCCGTCGACGCTGTTCAAGATTGCTCCGCGCATGACGCTGGTGCCAACCGGCACGTCGAGAACCTGACGCGACCCGTCGGAATGGACATAGGTGATGCTCGGCATTTTCTTCCTATCGGTTTGATTGGCGGCCCGGGTGGCTGGTCCTACATCCGCCAGCGGCCGGGCGAGGTCAAGCACTGAGCTTAACGACCGCCTCGTCGCCATCGGCCGCAAGTTCGGCGCCAAGCGCTTTGCTCTCCTGGGCGATCTGGTCGAATGCCGCTGCCTCATCCGCGAGGCTGCGCAAAATCGTCCGGTTTTGCGCGTCATGGCGGACGAACTGGAATGTCAGGCGGCTGATCCGCTCCCGATCGCACTGGGCCCGCACCATCATGCCGAGCCAGTCGCCATGACGGTGCCCGCCATGTCCGGTATGGAACGAGAAGCTGCCCAGCCCGTAAAAGATCGGCTTGCCGCGGTAGAGTTCGACCGGCAGCGAGAAATGCGGGCCGTGGCCGATCACGATGTCGGCGCCGGCGTCGATTGCCGCATGCCCGATCTCGGTCATGTATTGCAGCACGTCGCGGCCGACGCCCCAGTGACATGAGGCGATGACGACATCGGCCTGCGCCCGCAATGCCGCCACGTCTTCCGCGAACCACTGCAGATATTGCTTGTCGGCCCAGGTAATGATTTGCGGCGGGATGCCCGGCCGATTGGCCGGTGGGCGGCTGCCATGCATCGGGGCTTGATAGGCGGTATGGCCGCGGATCACCGCGATGCCGGCCGCGTTTTCGCCCGCTTCGTGATTGGTCGGCCAATAAACCGAGCTGCGCTGCAAAAAGCCAAAGCGCAAGCCGCCGCGCTCGAGAATGATCGGCTGGCGGGCCGCGGCGCGATTGGCGCCGGCGCCGGCGTGCGGAATGCCGATTTGATCGAGCCGGGCGATCGACGCGGTTATCGCGGCCTCGCCATAATTGACGTTATTGGCGATGCCGACTGCTTGAATGCCTGCCGATTTCAAGGCTTCACCGGCAATTGCCGGGTCGGCGAAAAATCCTTCATTGGCGAGCGAATGACCGCCGGGCGGGGTGCACAGGCAGCATTCGAGGTTGGAAAACACGAGATCCGCCGCGCGGAATTCATCGCGAACCAGCGAAAACGGCACCAGCGGATGGGTGACGTTCATCAGATTGACGTCGCCGGTCAGGATCAATTTGGCCGTCATCTCGCCCGCCTGCGATTGCTATGCTTGATCCGCCGACGATAATCGCGCGAACCGCCGCACGCCATCAGGAAAGCGCCGGAAGCCGGTCGGCACAGCCGCTATAGTTGGCGACGCCGGTTCCGCCCGCGCAGCACGCGATACCACACCGCTAATGCCAACAGCCCGATCAAACCGCCGATCACGACCGCCGGCGGGATACGGCTTTGCGGTTCCTGAGCCGGCCCGCCGACCCGGATCATCACGCGCGCGACCTCGGATTTGGTGCGGGCTTCGGCGGTCCACATGCCGTCGCGATCGGCGGGAAAGACGAACTTGCCGTCGGCGTCCGTATGCCCGGTCTGAACCGGGGTCTGAGGCTCGCCGGGTGCAAAGACTCTGACCTCGGCATTCGCCATCGGCTTGCCGTCGGCAGTGGCAAATTGCGCCGTCACTTCATGGCTCGTGAAAAGATCAAACGCGCGAGCCGGCAATTCGACGAGTAAGCAGCACGACAGCACGAGCAACGTGACCAGCGCCGCGCTGAGGAGCTCGGTTATGCGGGGGTGCAAAGCGGACATTTCCTCAACATAGCGATCGAGCGCGCGCAAATCATCGGTTCCGACCGAGCCCGCCTTGCCTGGCCACTCGCAGCCATGGCAAAAGCCGGCGCGAGGAGGACCGATGCCGAATTTCGCGATTGAGCGGCGCTGTACGGGGATCGTCTGCGGTATCGACGAGGTCGGGCGCGGTCCGCTCGCCGGTCCGGTCGTGGCCGCCGCGGTTATCCTTGACCAAAAGCGGTTTCCACGGTCTCTGCGCGAGCGGCTCGACGATTCAAAGGTGCTGACGATCGACGAACGCGAGGCTTGTTGGAAGGCGCTCGGGCGCTGCGTCGAGCGGGGTGCAGCGCATATCGCGGTTGGTGCGGCGAGCGTGCGCGAAATCGACACCATCAACATTCTACGCGCGGCATTGCTGGCGATGGCGCGCGCCGTCGCTGCGCTAAGAGTGTCCCCCGAAATCGCGCTGGTCGACGGCAACATGCCACCACCGCTCGGCTGCGCGGTGAAAACGGTTATCGGCGGCGACGGGCTCAGCTTTTCGATCGCCGCGGCCTCGGTCGTCGCCAAGGTCACCCGCGACCGGCTGATGCGGGCCTTGGCGCCGCGCTATCCGGGCTATGGCTGGGAGACCAATGTCGGCTACGCCACCCGCGAACACGGGGAGGCAATCGCGCGGCTTGGCCCGACACAACATCACCGCCGCTCGTTTGCCCCCGTGCGTCTGGCGCTCGCAGGTGAATTGCCGTTATTCGAAGTGGCCTCGCAGGCGCCGGACGCCAGCGCCGAGATCGCGTGACGCGCGAGCTTTTTCATCAGGGTCGGCAGCGCGTGGTCGCCGAGCTTGTCGATCGGGCTCCATAGCCCTTCCATAGCGGGTTGGCTATGCACGGCAACGATCCCGAGTTCGAGCTGGAAATGGGTAAAACCATGACGGACCGTGCCGGGCAATGGCGACCAGCGCGCCGGCGCGACCGGCATCGGCGCGACGCCGATCGCTTCGGCCAGCGTCCACGGTTCTGCCCGCCACGGGGTCGAGGGGATCTCGATCATGCCGCCGAGCAGCCCCTTTTCGATCCGGCGGCGCAGCAATACGGCCCCATCGGACCGCGTAATCCAGAACGCGATGCCGTAGCGCATCGGCCGTTCCGGTTTTTCGGCGCGCGCCGGCAACGCCTCGGCGATCCCTTGCGCAACGGCGGCACAGGCGGTGCGCCACGGGCACAGCACGCAGCGCGGCCGGCGTGGCGTGCAGATCGTGGCGCCGAGATCCATCATCGCTTGCGCGAAATCCCCGGCGCGGCGCTCGGGCACCAGCCCTGCAGCGAGCGCCTGCAGTCGCGCTTTCGCGGCCGGCATCGGCTCACCGACAGCATAAAGCCGTGCGACGACCCGCTCGACATTGCCATCAACCGCGGCCACCTGCTGATCGAACGCAATCGCCGCAATTGCCGCGGCGGTGTAGTCGCCAATGCCCAGCAATGCGCGCAAGTCCGACAGTTCGACCGGGAATACTCCATTGTACCGCTCGGCCACGACGCGCGCGCAGGCGTGCAGATTGCGGGCGCGGGCGTAATAGCCGAGCCCTTGCCATTCATGCAGCACTTCGTCGAGTGCCGCCGCGGCGAGCGCCGTCACATCCGGCCAGCGCTTTACAAATCGGGCGAAGTAGGGTGCTACGGTCGTCACCGTTGTCTGTTGCAGCATGATTTCGCTGAGCCACACCCGGTAAGGGTCCGCGGGATGGCCCGGTGGGGCACGCCACGGCAGATCGCGGTGGTACCGATCGTACCAGGCGAGCAGCAGCGCCGGGTTGGGGAGCGCCATCGGTGATGGCGATTCGGATCGGATCGAGGTCATGAAGACAGCGAAGGCGCGCCGGAGGCTAGACGGCCCCGATGATCGGGGCGACCGCCATCCGGGTTTTCGCGCCGTTGCAATCGCGGTGTCGAAACTGGCCGCACCAATTGCGATTAAGCGCGGCGGCGGTCTTCTGGTGCGTCTTAAAACCGATTGGTCGGTGATCGTCGGTCCGGAATCGGCGCTGATTGCATGGCCGGCGGGCTATGGCCGCGACGGGGTCCTGAAGCTCCGCACCATACCCGCCGCGGCCCTCGAATTGCAGCACCGCGCGCCATTGCTGATCGAACGGGTCAACCATTATCTCGGACGCCCCGCGGTGACGCGATTGGTCCTGATCCAAGCAGCTCTGCCGCTTGCATCCAAGCCGCCCCTTGCCGCGGCGAATGCGGCTGACACCGGCGCCGTGGCAGCCGCTGATCCACGGCTGTCCGACATTGGCGACCCCGGGCTGCGGGCGGCACTTGGGCGCCTTGGTCGCGCTATCAATGACACCAGGTGATGCGCCGATCGCGCTAATGTTGCTCTGGCGCCACAAGCGCGATATCTTCAACATATGGTATTGGAGACGCAAATGTTGCGGCAAATCTGGTTCGGTTTGATCTGTGCGCTTGGCATCATGGTACAATGGTCGGCCCCCTCGGCGGCAGCCGACACCCCGGCAAATCCGGCCGAGGCCCAGAAGCTGCTGACGATCGGAAAAGACGACCGCATTCTTGGCAATCCGGATGCCCCGATCACGATCATTGAATACGCGTCGATGACCTGCCCGCATTGTGCGCATTTTACCGACGACGTTTTGCCTGATCTTAAGAAGAAATGGATCGATACCGGCAAAGCCAAGCTCGTGCTCCGCGATTTCCCCTTGGATGGGGAGGCAGTCCACGCGTCGATGATCGCCCGCTGCGCGCCACCCGACCGGTTTTACGCCTTTGTCGATACCTTCTTTGCCGACCAGAGCAAATGGGTAACGGCGCCCGATCACCAAGCGGCGTTGACCCGGCTAGCTGAACTCGGCGGGATGAGCAAGGCGCAAGTCGATAAATGCCTCGCTGACAACGCGCTCGAAAATCAAATCCTGAACAGCCGTCTCGTCGCGTCAAAGGATCTCGATGTCAATTCGACGCCGACCTTCTTTGTCAACGGCACGAAATATACCGGCGAGCCCACCGTCGAGGCGTTTAACAAGCTGCTGTCCGACCTTTCGCAAAAATCATACCGCCGCGTCAAACCGGCCTCAAAATCGTAATCGCCACGCCACTGTCGCATGCAGATCGATCGGCTGCGCCTGGTCGGCTTCAAATCCTTCGCCGACGCGGCAGAGGTGGCGATCGGCCGGGGTCTGACCGGCATTATCGGGCCGAACGGCTGCGGCAAGTCCAATCTCGCCGAAGCGCTGCGCTGGGTCATGGGCGAGAATTCGGCCCGTCGATTGCGCGGCGGCGCGATGGATGACGTCATCTTTGGCGGCACCACCAGCCGCGCGGCGCGTAATCTGGCTGAGGTCGCGCTGATGATCGACAACAGCGCGCGCGACGCGCCCTTTGCCTTCAACGACCGCGAGGACATCGAAATCGTGCGCCGCATCGAGCGCGGCGGCGGGTCGAGCTGGCGCGCCAACGGCCGCGAGGTGCGGGCGCGCGACGTGCAATTGCTGTTTGCCGATGCCGCGAGCGGCGGGTCTTCGGGCGCGATCGTCAGTCAGGGGCGGGTCGGCGCACTGATCGAGGCGAGGCCGGCCGAACGCCGCCATCTCCTCGAGGAAGCCGCCGGCACTGCCGGGGTGCAGGCGCGGCGACGCGAGACCGAGCTGAAACTCACCGCCGCGGAGGAGAATCTGACGCGGCTCGATGACGTGATGGCGACGATGGCGTCGCAGCTCGCCGGATTGAAAAGGCAGGCGCGCCAGGCGCAACGCTATCGCCGGCTCGGCGAGCAAATCCGGCAATATGAAGCGCTGCTGTTCTATGCCCGCTGGCTTGCCGCCGAGGCCGAGTGCGAAACCCGCGCCGTCGAGCTTGCCGCCGCCGAGCAAGCCGTCGCCGACGCCGCGAAGTGCGCCGACGCCGAACGCCATGCCCGCGACGAAGCAGAGGCGGCGTTGCCAACTTTGCGGCTGGCGGAAACAGAGACCACGGCCGAGCTGCAGCGGTTGACGCAAGCGCGAGCCGCTCTCGAACAGGAGTTGGCGCGCTCGGTCAGCGCACGCCGGGAAGCGGAGCGCCGGCTTGCTGAACTCGGCCGCGACCGCGACCGCGAGGAGTCTCAGCTCGCCGAAGGCGAGGCGGGGTTGTCGCGATTGGCAATAGAGCGAGACACGCTTGCGGCTGTCGAAGCCGAGCACGGATCGATCCTCGCCGCGGCTGAGCTACGGCTGCAGCAAACGGCGACGCGCCTCGGCCAGGCCGAGGCGGATCTGCAGCGCGCCACTGAAGCGGTTGCCGCCGCAGCGGCGCAGCGCGCCGCACTCGAGCGCCGGCGCGGTGAAATCGAGGAGCGGCGGCGCCGGCTCGAGATGCGTCTCGCCGAGGCGGAGCGGGAGCGCGCCGCCCTCGCCACGGCTATAGTTTCAGAGGAAGCGACAGCCGCGGCAGCCGCCGCCCTCGCTCGAGCCGAAGCGGAGGTCGAGGAGCGTCAAGGCACGATTGATGCGGCGCAAAGGGAAATGGCCGCTCGTCAGCTGCACGAAACCGCCACTGTCGATGACGCCCGCCGGGCGGCAGCGGTGCTCGCCCGGCTCGAGGCCGAGCAGGCGGCGCTGGAGGGCGTGTTCGCAGGGGGGGCGGGCGCCAGCGGTGGGACGCCGATCCTTGCCGCGATGCGGGTCGAACAAGGTTTCGAGACGGCGATCGGCGCCTTGTTTGAGGAGGAGCTTTCCGCCGCGGATGATGATATCGATGATGCCGGCCGGTTCTGGCTCGCCTTACCCGAGATCGAGGCGCCGGTCTTGCCGGTCGGCGCGCATTCGGTCGCCTCAACCATTTCGGCGCCGCCGGCGTTGGCACGCAGCCTCGCTTTTGCCGGCTGGGTCGAAAGCGAGAGTGACGGGCGTGGCCTTCAGCCATATCTGGCCCCGGGGCAGCGCCTGGTCGACCGCGATGGCCGGCTGTGGCGCTGGGACGGGTTCACCTGCCGCGCCCCCGGCACATCGGCCACCGCCCAGCATCTCCGCCACAAAAACCGACTCGAAATTCTTGGTCACGAGATTTCGGCCGCCGACACCGAAGCTCGGCTCGCGGAAGCCGCGGCTGCTACCGCCGCCGGTGCCCGAGAGGCGGCCGCGGAAGCCGATCGTTTTGCCCGCCTGCGATTGCGCGAGGCCGAAACGGCGCTGGCTAGCGCCCGTACTGCCGGTGCCGAACTCGCCGGCCGCGCATTGGCCATCGAGACCCGCTTAAACGGCGCGGCCGAAACGGTTGCTAAGCTCGCCGCCGATCTCGCCGAGGCACGCACGCAAGGCGAGGAGATCGACCGCGACCTCACGGGCTTACCGGAAACCGGGTCGGCCGCTGCAACGCTGGCGGCGGCGCGGGAGGCGGCAATGCAGGCGCGGCGCGAGGAAGCCGATGCGCGTGCGACGATCGACCAGCTGAGGCGAGAGGCGCAATCCCGTGGCGAACGGCTGGGGTCGATCGATTTGGAGGAGCGTGCCTGGCGGAAGCGCGCCGAGAGTGCGGCAACGCAGCGCGAGACGCTCGATCAGAGGCGGCGTGAACTGGAGCAGGAAATCGCGGCTCTTGCCGGGCGCCCCGCCGTGATCGCCGCCGACAGCGAAATGCTCGGCGCGGAGGTCACGACAGCGGCGCGCAACGCTGGCGAGGCCACCGATCGGCTGGCATTAGGGGAAAGCCGGCTGCGGGAGGCAACCCAACGCTCGCGGGTCGGCGATCAGGCTCTGGCGGAGGCACGCGAATGCCGTGCGCGTCTGGAGGTGCAAGCCGCCGCCGCGCAGGAGGCGGTGGCGGCATTAGCGCGCGAAATCGCCGAGCGTCTCGGGGCGGAGCCTGCGGAACTGCCGCAACTCGCCGGCCTCGACGACCGCCAGGCTCCGCCCGAGGCTACCGCAAGCGCGGAACGGCTCGACCGCCTGACCCGCGAGCGCGCCGGCATTGGACCGGTCAATCTAGTGGCGGAAGGCGAGGCGGCGGAGATCGGCGCGCAAGTCGAAGCCCTCGAACGCGAGCGCGCTGATTTGACCGAGGCGATCGCCAAGCTGCGCCGCGGCGCGCAGGAGCTCGACCAGCAAGGCCGCGAATTGCTGGCTGCGGCATTTGAGCGGGTCAACCGGCATTTCGCCGACCTCTTTATGCGGCTGTTTGGCGGCGGCAAGGCCGAGCTGGCACTGACCGATGATGGCGACCCGTTGACGGCTGGCCTGGAAATCATGGCGAGCCCCACCGGCAAGCGGCTGCAAAGCTTGTCGCTGCTGTCGGGCGGCGAGCAGGCGTTAACGGCTCTGGCGCTGCTGTTTGCGGTGTTTTTGACCAAGCCGGCGCCGATTTGCGTGCTCGACGAAGTCGATGCGCCACTCGACGACGCCAATGTCGACCGGCTGTGCAGCCTGGTAGCGGATATTGCCGACACGACCGGCACGCGCTTCTTGCTGATCACCCACCATCGCATTACGATGGCGCGCGCCGACCGGCTGTTTGGGGTGACAATGGCCGAGCGCGGGGTCTCGCAGCTGGTCTCGGTCGATCTCGCCCGCGCCGTTCGGCTGCGACAGACTGCCTGACCCAACCGGTCGCATCGCGACTCTAACCTACTGATAAGGCTGATACTCGGTCCCGCTGAGGGTATGGTCTCGGTATTGACAGGTTAATGACAGCCCAATATGGTGCGCACCCGTTCCGGCCGGTTGCGGTCGGTCGGGTATCGGATGGTTGCGCTTCCCGGAATGAGCGAAGATCCGCCATCGGACCCTCTCGCGCGGCTTGCCGAGCGGCTCGACAAAGCGCAGGCGGCGCGTGTACCAGTGCGGAAATCGGGCGGCAACCCCGGGCTCCAGCAAGGTCTCGCCCTCGGTTTTCGGATCGGGATCGAGCTGGTGGCGGCGGTCGTCGTTTCGGTCGGATTGGGGTGGGCGATCGATCACTGGCTTGGGACAAAGCCCTGGGTGATGCTGGGAATGTTCTTTCTCGGAATCGCGGCGGGGATGCTCAATGTCTATCGCGCGGTGACCGGAACCGGTGGCGCGGTCGGGTATCACCCGCGCAAGCCCGAACCCGGCGCGGCCGCGCCGACACCGCGCAAATGGGACGACGAGGATTGCTGAGTTGGCGATAGAGCTTCATCCGCTTGAGGTATTCACGATCCACCGCGTCTTGCCGATACGCATCGGCGGGCTCGACGTTTCGTATACCAACGCGGCGCTGGCGATGACCGCAATCGTGCTGCTGATCACCGCCTTGATCGTATACGGCACCAGGCGAGCCTCGCTGGTTCCAGGACGTCTCCAGTCTCTGGCCGAGGTGAGTTACGAATTTGTCGCCGACATGGTCGAAAGCAATGTCGGGCATGAGGGCATGCCGTACTTCCCCTTCATCTTTAGTTTATTCATGTTCATTCTATTCGCCAACTTGCTCGGCTTGATCCCCTACAGTTTTACCGTTACCGGGCAAATCATCGTCACCTTCGCCCTCGCGATCGTCGTGTTTATCGGCGTGACGATAATCGGCTTTATTCGTCATGGCCTGCATTTCCTGCGATTTTTTGTCCCGGAAGGCGTGCCAAAACTATTGCTCATCATACTGGTGCCGATCGAGGTGCTGTCCTATTTCATCCGGCCGTTTACCCTGTCGATCCGGCTTTTCGCGAATATGCTGGCGGGGCACACGATGCTCGGCATCTTTGCCGGGTTCGCGGCGCTCGTTGGGATCTTTGCGATTTTCCCGCTTGCGATCGACGTTCTGCTGCTCGCTCTCGAATTGTTGGTTGCCGTGCTGCAGGCTTACGTATTTGCGATCCTGAGCTGCCTTTACCTGAACGACGCGATTCATATGCATTAACCGCGTCGCGCAGAACTCTCCACCACAACCGAAAAGACAGGAAGACAAGATGGACCTCGCTGCGGCCAAGATGATCGGCGCTGGCCTCGCCTGCATCGCGCTCGTCGGCGCCGGCATCGGCATCGGCAATGTCTTTGCCTCGCTGATCAGTTCGCTCGCTCGCAACCCGGCCGCGCAAGGCCAAGTGCAGCCCTTTGCATTTCTCGGCTTCGCACTGGCTGAGGCGACCGGGCTGTTTGGTTTGGCGATCGCGTTCCTGATCCTGTTCGTGTTCTAACGCGGCGCGCCAAAGGTCTTAATAGATGCCACAGCTCGACGTATCGACGTTTGCGCCGCAGCTCATCTGGCTGGCGATAACATTTATCGTCCTCTATTTGCTGATGGCGAATATCGGATTGCCGCGTGTGGCCGCTGCGATCGAGGCTCGGCGCCGGCGTCGCGAGGACGATTTGGAGCGGGCGGCGCAGCTCCGTCGCGAAGCAGAAGCAGCGGTTGCTGCCTACGAGGGAACCCGCGCCGGCGCCCGCGAACAAGCGCAGGCGACGATCCGCGAGACCACCGAACGGCTGGCCGCCGCCGCTGCCGAGCGCCAGCGCGAGCTGACTGCGGTGTTGGCGGAGCGTACCGCCGCTGCCGAGCGCGATATTGCCGCCGCCAAGGAGCGCGCGCTCGCCGAGATACGCGGCGTTGCAACGGACGTCGCGGCGTCGATCAGTAACCGATTGATCGGGATAGCCCCGGCGCCGGAGAACGTTGCAGCAGCGGTCGATCGCGTCATCGCGGAGCGTGCGACCTGATGAGTTTTCTCCACGAAGCGGAATTCTGGTTCACGATCGCGGTATTGATCTTTGTCGCGATCCTGTGGCGGCCGGGGAAACGGTTTTTGATCGGCGGCCTCGACGCCCGCGCCGAGCGGATCCGCCAAGAGCTCGCTGCCGCAAGCGACTTACGGCAGGAGGCCGAACGGACCCTCGCGCAGCTTCGCGCCCGCGAACGCGAGGCGGCCGCCGAAGCTGAGCAAATTATCGCCCACGCCAAAGCCGAGGCTGAGCGGATCGCGGCGGAATCGGCTCGCGCGATGGAAGAGGGTGTGCAACGCCGCCAACGGCTTGCGGAGGAACGGATCGCACAGGAGCAAGCGAGGGCGATTGCCGAAATCCGCGCCGTTACCGTCGATGTCGCGATTTCCGCGGCGCGCCGGGTGATCGCCGCCGAGCTCGATGAACAACATGGGGCGGCACTGATCGACGCCGCGATCGCCGAGCTGCCGGCTCAGCTGCACGCATAAGCCGGCCGAAACTGAGCCGCTTGGGCTCGTTCGAAGCCGCCCCAGCACCGGCAAGCGCCTGGAATCCACCGCTCTTCCGCCCATCGGCGGAAACTGTTTCCTGCGCGCGCTCATCGTGCGAGGCTCCCCCCGAAACGACGTTTTGAGCGGGCGGAGGGAGGCGGTTCAATGGCCTTAAAGATTTATGGCGTGGCACGCTCACGCGCGTTTCGCACGCTATGGATGGCGGGCGAACTCGGGATTCCTTACGAGCACGTAAAGATTGATTTTGCCGATGGCGGCACGCGGCGGCCGGAATACCTAGCGATTAACCCGAACGGCCATGTGCCGGCGATCGACGATGACGGCTTCAAGCTGTGGGAGTCGATGGCGATCAATCTCTATCTCGCCAAGAAATACGGCAGCCGCCTCGGCCTCTATCCCGAGAATATTGAGAACGAGGCGCGAGTTTGGCAGTGGAGCTTTTGGGGGATGACCGAGGTCGAGCGGCCAGCACTGACCGTGCTGCTCAATCGGATCGGCCCCGAGGACCGGCGTGACGCTGCGGCCGCTGATGAGGCCGAGCGCGCACTCGCCGACCCGCTAAAGGCACTCGATACGGCGCTGGCCGGTTCGCCCTATCTGCTCGGCGAGCATTTCACGGTGGCCGATCTGAATGTCGCGAGCATTCTCGCGTGGGCGCGGCAGGCGCGGGTCAACCTCGCCGCTCTCCCAAAGGCGGAGATGTGGCTGAAGGCATGTCACGATCGGCCGGCCGCCCAGGCCGCGCGGCAATTGCAGCGGGAGGGATAGTCCGATGGCCGACACTCCGCAAACGATCGTCTACGTCTCGAACGCTGGCAGCAAGGAGATTTTCGTCTTTGCAATGGATCGCGACACCGGCGATTTGACCAAGATCGAGCGAGTTCCGGTCCCCGGCACCGAAAAGCTGTCGCCGACCAGCATTCCGATGGCGGTCAGCCCCGATCGCCGCTTTTTATACGCCGCACTGCGCAGCGAGCCATTTCCGGTTTCGAGCTTTGCCATCGACCCGGAAAACGGGCGGCTCGCTGATCTCGGCACAGCACCGCTTGCCGACAGCATGGCCTATATCGTGACGGACCGAAGCGGCCGGTTTCTACTCAGCGCGTCGTATCCCGGGGCAAAACTGGCGATCAACCCGATCGACCGCTCGGGTCGTGTTGGCGCCCAGCCGACCCAGGTGCTGGCGACCGGTCCCAAAGCGCATTGTGTCGTCGTTGATGCCTCCAACCGCTACGTCTACTGCACCAATCTCGGCGCGGACATAATCATGCAGCTGCGGTTCGACGCTGAGGCCGGCACGGTGTCGCCCAACGAGCCCGCCACGATTTCGACCAAACCCAATGCCGGGCCACGCCATATGGCGTTTCACCCGAACGGGCGGTTTCTTTATCTGCTGAACGAGACCGACGCGACCCTCGGCGCTTACGCGATCGATCGCAGCAACGGGACGCTCGCCGAGGTTCAGACCGTGCCCACCCTGCCGCTTGATTTTACCGGGAAACCCTCGGCGGCCGACCTACACGTCAGGCCGGACGGGCTTTTTGTCTATTCGAGCGAGCGGACGACCAGCACGATCAAGGGATACCGCATCGACCCGGAGCGCGGAACCTTCTCGCGCTGCGGGCGGTGGCCGACCGAAACGACGCCGCGCGGCTTTGCGATCGACCTACGCGGGCGGTTTCTGCTTGCGGCGGGTCTCAGCTCGAACGCGATGACCGTGTCGGCAATTGATGCGGAAAGCGGCGCGCTCGCGTCGTTGCGGCAATACCGGCTCGGCGAAATGCCCAACTGGATCGAAATCGTTGATTTGCGTTGAGCTTGCAGGGTCTCACAAACCCTGATCAGCCGGATTTCGGCTTGCAGGCTCGGCACCAGCGCCAACGGCCGCGCGGTCGAGCTTCCAAGTATTTCCTATCGATCGGAGCGGAAGAATGGCAGATGCGTTTGACACATGCCTCGCTTTTACGCTCCGCGCCGAGGGCGGGTATGTCGATGATCCGGCGGACCCCGGCGGCGCCACGAATATGGGCATAACATTGGCCACCTTTCGGGAGTGGTCGGACAACCCCGATCTCGGCGCGGCGCAAGTCCAAGACATGACCTTGCGGATCGCGAGAGCAATTTACCGCTCGCTTTACTGGAATCCGTTGCGAGCCGACGCACTGCCCGTCGGTGTCGATCTCAGCGTCTTTGATATGGGTGTCAACGCCGGGATCTGGCGATCGGCGAGACTGTTGCAGCGGGCAATTGGCTTCACTGGGGATGAGGTCGACGGATGCGTCGGTCCCGAGACCCTCGGCGCTGCGTCAAAATACGATCCGCGCACGCTCGTCAATGATCTCGCCGACCGGCAAGCCGATTTCTACAAATCGCTCGCCGACTTCGACACCTTCGGAGCCGGCTGGCTTAACCGCACTGAAGCGCGCCGCGCGGCGGCGCTGGCGATTATCGATCCGGCGAAAACGACCATCGCATAGTCTTGCGCGTCCCCAACAGCGCCGGAGCAGACGCAATCTGCCCAAGCGGGGAATTTCGGCGCGGACATGACATAATTCGTAACAATCTTTGTGTTGTAAACTGGCGGGGGGCGACGCATCAGTGATGCGGTGCCGGTGTTTTACTTCGAGTCCCGAAATGAGCCGACCCGATTTCGCCGCCATTATTCTCGCCGCCGGCAGCGGCACGCGGATGAAATCCGCGATTCCCAAGGTCATGCATCCGGTCGCCGGCCGACCGATGATCGCGCACCTGCTTACGACGCTAAAGCCGCTGATGCCGGCGGCGACCGTCGCGGTCATCGGGCCGCATATGGAAGCCGTCGCGCGGCTCGTCGACCCCGCAGTGAGCGTTGTCCAGGACCCACCGCTCGGCACAGGCGATGCTGTCCGCACCGGGCTTGAGGCGCTTGCCGGCCAGTTGGCGCCTCAGGGAGCAATCGATGACGTGCTGGTGCTGTTTGGTGACACGCCGCTCTTGACCACCGACGCGCTGTCCCTCTTGCTCGAGGAACGCCGCCGCAGTGACGCCGCGATTGTCGTGGCGGCATTACGGCCGCAAGATCCCGGCGCCTATGGCCGGCTGATCCTGGGTCCTGAGGGGGCGCTCGAACGCATCGCCGAGGCGGCCGACGCCACCCTCGACGAGCTGGCGATCGGGCTCGTCAATGGCGGGATCATGGCGATCGCGGCGCGCCATGCCGCCGACCTGATCGCCGCGCTCGACCGCAATAACGCGAAATCGGAATTCTATCTGACCGACATCGTACCGGCCGCCCGCCTTCGCAATCTCGACTGCCGCATCGTCGAATTGCCGGAGGAGGAGCTGGCCGGCATCAACAATCGGGCCGACCTCGCCGCCGCCGAAGCACTGATCCAGCAGCGACTCCGGGCCCATGCAATGGCCGCCGGGGCGACCCTGGTAGCCCCGGAGACCGTGTTCCTCAGCGCCGATACGCTGCTCGGCCGTGACGTTGTGGTCGAGCCGAATGTCGTCTTCGGTCCTGGTGTCGAGGTGGCCGAAGGCGCCCGCATCCGTTCCTTTAGCCATCTTGAAGGGGCCGTGGTCGGGGCGGGAGCAATTGTCGGCCCGTTTGCCCGGTTGCGGTCGGGGGCGGTGCTCGAAAACGACGTGCATGTCGGCAATTTTGTCGAGATCAAAGAAGCGCGGCTCGGGGCCGGCGCCAAGGCCAATCACCTGTCCTATCTCGGCGACAGCACGATCGGGGCCGGGGCCAATATCGGCGCCGGAACCATCACCTGCAATTATGACGGCGTTAACAAGTGGCGCACAACAATCGGCGAGCGCGCCTTTATCGGCTCGAACACCGCGTTGGTGGCACCAGTCGAGATCGGCGCGGGCGCGATCGTCGCCGCCGGCAGCGTCGTCACGCGTGATGTGCCCGCTGATGCGCTGACCGTGGCGCGTGGGCAGCAGATCGATAAACCAGGCCGCGCCGTCGAGATCCGGTCACGACTGGGGAGCAGGAAGTAATGTGCGGCATTATCGGCATAATCGCCAAGGAGACGGTTGCCCCGGGGCTGATCGAGGGGCTGCGCCGACTCGAATACCGCGGCTATGATTCGGCCGGTGTCGCAACCCTCGTGGATGGTCGCATCGAGCGGCGTCGCGCCGAGGGTAAGCTGATCAATCTCGCGCGGCGGCTCGATCGCGAGCCGGTGCAAGGGGTCATCGGCATCGGCCACACGCGCTGGGCGACACATGGGCTGCCGTCGGAAACCAACGCGCACCCGATCGCGACTGAGCGCGTCGCCATCGTCCATAACGGGATCATTGAGAATTTCCAGGCCCTGCGGTCCGAGCTGACCCAACGCGGCTATGACTTCCAGACCGAAACCGACACCGAGGCGGTAGCGATCCTCACCACCTATTTTCTCGACCAGGGGCTGTCCCCGCCGGAAGCGGTGGCGCAGACTTTGGCGCGGCTCGAAGGCGCTTTCGCCCTCGCGTTTTTGTTTGCCGGCGAGCACGATTTGCTGATCGGCGCGCGGCGCGGCAGCCCGCTCGCGATCGGCTATGGCGACGGCGAAATGTTTTTGGGGTCCGACGCGCTGGCGCTCGCCCCGCTAACGCGGCGCATCACCTATCTCGAGGAGGGGGATTGGGCGGTCATCACCTCATCAAAGGTGACGATTTTCAACGCCGATAATCAGGAGGTCGAACGCCCGATCCGCGAATCGGCGGCCTCTGGTGCGCTGATCGGCAAGGGTAATTACCGCCACTTCATGCTCAAAGAGATTTTTGAGCAGCCGACGGTGATCGGCGACACGATCAATGCGCTGGTCAACCCGGCAACCCGCACCGTCCATCTGCCGGAATTGCCGTTCGCGCTCGGCGACATCGAACGGGTCTCGCTAATCGCCTGCGGCACCGCATACCACGCCTGCATGGTGGCGAAATACTGGCTCGAACGAATCGCGCGGATCGCGGTCGAAGTCGATATCGCCTCCGAATTTCGCTATCGCGCGCCGGCGATGCCACCCGGCGGGGCGGCGATTTTCATCTCACAATCGGGCGAGACTGCCGACACCCTGGCGGCGTTGCGCTATGCCCGCGCGCAGGCGCAGCACATCGTCGCAATCGTCAATCAGCCGGAAAGCTCGATCGCGCGCGAGGCCGACGTCGTCCTGCCGACGCTCGCCGGCCCCGAGATCGGCGTTGCCTCGACCAAGGCGTTCACGACCCAACTCGCGGTGTTGGCCGGGCTGACGATCGCGATGGCGCGGGCGCGCGGTGCGATCACCCACGAGCGCGAGGCCGAACTCGTCGGCCATCTGACCGAGATCCCATCGCGCGCCGCTGAGGTCTTGAACCATGACGAGCGGCTGCGGCAGATCGCCCAGAGCATCGCCGAGGCGCGCGATGTGCTCTATCTCGGTCGCGGCAGCGCCTACCCGTTGGCGCTCGAAGGGGCCCTGAAGCTCAAGGAGATTTCGTATATCCATGCTGAAGGCTACGCCGCAGGCGAAATGAAGCACGGCCCGATCGCCCTGATCGACGAGAATGTGCCGATCATCGTGTTGGCGCCCCGTGACGATCTGTTTGAAAAAACCCTCGGCAACGTCGAGGAGGTGATGGCGCGCGGCGGCCGCGTCGTGATGATCTCCGACAAAGCGGGGGTTGCACGACTCGCCGACCGGCTCGCCGACGGCATCGTCGTCCCCGAATGCGACCCGTTTGTCGCTCCCTTGCTCTACGCAATTCCGATCCAGCTCCTCGCCTACCATACCGCGGTCATTAAAGGCACCGACGTCGACCAACCAAGAAACCTCGCCAAAAGCGTCACAGTCGAGTAGCACGGCCGCGCTTTGAGCGTTCCCACCTCCGCAGCGTCATTGCGCGGAAGCCGTAGGCGGGGTGGAGGCAGTCCCGATCGGCAATTCCCTCCCGTCCGGACAATCCCGCACAGGATTCCCTTGCGGCGCCTACCCTCGGCGGCACACGACGCCCCCGCTCGCAATGACCAACGGCGCTAGATTGTTCGCGGCGCGGGCCGCAAAACCTTGCGGCTGCGCTATGGCAAAATTGGTCGTTCGGCCGATATGCCCGATGGCGGAGGTCGTTTGAATGAACCAATTCGGGGTCGGCCAGCCGGTTCGCCGGGTCGAGGATCGGCGTTTTCTGACCGGGCATGGCGATTATGTCGACGATCTGACGCTGCCGCGCCAGGCACACGCCTTTATGCTGCGCTCACCGCATGCGCACGCGCGCATCCGCAAAGTCGATACCGCGGCAACCGCGTCGGCGCCGGGCGTGCTTGCGGTTTTGACCGGCGAGGATTTGGAGCATGACGGGCTCGGCCCGATCCCGTGTCTGATTCCCCTCACCAATCGCGATGGTTCAGCAGCGCTCTTGCCGCCGCACCCGGCGATAGTGCGCGAGCGGGTGCGCCACGTCGGCGACACGGTGGCGATGGTCGTCGCCGAAAGCCTCGGCGCCGCCCGCGACGCCGCCGAGTTGATCGAGGTCGATTACGAGCCCTTGCCCGCCGCGATCGACACCGAGCACGCGCTCGATCAAGGCCAGCCAATCGTCTGGGACGACGCGCCCGCCAATCTCGCCTTTGACTGGGCGATCGGCGACAGCGCAGCGGTCGACCGCGCGATGGCGACGGCGCGCCACCGCATTGCGCTCGAGATCGTTAACAACCGCATTGTCGTCAATTCGATGGAGCCGCGCGGTGCGATCGGACAATACGACGCCGGCAATGACGCCTATACTTTGTGGAGCGCCACCCAGGGGTCGCATTTTCTGCGCGCTTTATTGGCCGAGAGCGTCTTTAAGATCCCGGAAAACCGGATCCGCGTCGTCACCGGTGATGTTGGCGGCGGGTTCGGTATGAAGTTTTTTCTTTATCCCGAGCACATCCTTGTGCTGTGGGCCGCGAAAAAGATTGGCCGGCCGGTCAAATGGACGCCTGAGCGCTCCGACGCGTTCATGACCGACACGCAGGGCCGCGACAATTTCATGCGGCTCGAACTGGGCCTCGACGAAGAATATCGCTTTCTCGGCTTGTCGGTCACCAACTTGGCCAATATGGGCGCCTATCTGTCGAACTTCGCGCCCGAGATCCCAACCGGGTCGGGCGGGGTCATGTTCAGCGGAGTCTATGCGATCCCGGCGATCTCGGTCACCGTCAAGGGGGTGTTCACCCACACCGTGCCGGTCGATGCCTATCGCGGCGCCGGCCGGCCGGAGGCGGCTTATGCGCTCGAGCGGCTGATCGACTACGCCGCACGGCGGCTCGGGGTAATGCCGGATGAATTGCGCCGACGCAATTTTATCCCGCCGGAGGCGATGCCCTACGCGACCCCTCTCGGTCTCGTTTATGACAGCGGTGATTTTGCCCGCAATATGGACGATGCGCTCGCCGCCGCCGATATAGCGGGCTTTGCAGCGCGCCGCGCCGAGTCCACCGCGCGCGGTCGTTATCGCGGGATCGGCTACGCCGTCTATATCGAGCAGTCGGGAATGCCGCCCGACGAATTTGCCGAGTTGCGCTTTGATCCGAGCGGTAATTTGACGATGCTGATGGGCACGCAATCCTCGGGTCAGGGCCATCAGACCGCTTACGCGCAACTCGCGGCCGAGCGTCTTGGCTTGCCGTTAGACAAGATCCGGGTAGTGCAGGGCGACACCGCGGCGATTGCCTTTGGCCGCGGCACCGGTGGCTCGCGCTCATTGCCGGTGGGCGGGGCCTCGGCCGACGCCGCCGCGCAAAAGCTGATCGCCAAGGGCCGGCGGATCGCGGCTCACCTGTTGGAGGCGGCGGAAGCCGATGTTGCCTTTGCCGACGGCATGTTTCGCATCTCCGGGACCGACCGTGAGATGGGGATCGAGGCGGTGGTGCGCGCCGCGTTCGACCCGGCGCAATTGCCCGAGGGCGTCGAGCCCGGCTTTGCCGAGAGCGGCCACTTCACCCCGCCCGCGCCGACGTTTCCGAACGGGTGCCATGTGTGCGAAGTCGAGATCGACCCCGATACCGGGCATGTCGAGATCGTGCGCTATCTTGTCGTCGATGATTTCGGGATTGTCATCAACCCACTATTGTTGCGCGGTCAGGTCCAGGGCGGCGTGGCCCAAGGTGTCGGCCAGGCAATGCTCGAACGCACCGTTTATGATCCGGAAACGGGACAGCTGGTAACCGGCTCGCTGACCGACTACGCCTTGCCGCGAGCCGAAGACCTGCCGGCGGTCGAATTCTCATACAATGTCGTGCCGTGCCGCACCAACCCGCTGGGCCTCAAGGGAGCCGGCGAAGCGGGTGCGATCGGCGCGCCGCCGGCGCTGGTCAATGCGATCGTCGATGCGCTGGCCCCGCTCGGGATCGAGCATATCGACATGCCGGCGACCCCGGAACGATTGTGGCAGGCGATCCGCACTGCCGAAAGGCGGCAGGCGGCATGACCCGCAACACGGAAAGCGATCTGCTCGAAACCGCACGGCAGGCGGCATTCGCCGCCGGCGAGGCAATCATGCGGGTCTATGCGCAGGATTTCGACGTGCGCCAGAAACTCGACAAGACTCCGGTGACCGAGGCCGATCTCGCGGCCGAACGGGTCATCGTCGAGAGATTGCAGGCCGCCTTTCCGGACATTCCGATCGTGTCCGAAGAATGGGTCGATGCCGAGGGATTGCCACCTTCGTCCCCCAGGTTTTGGGTGGTCGATCCGCTCGATGGAACGCGCGAATTCGTCGCCAAAAACGGCGAGTTTTCGGTCTGTATCGGTCTTGTGGAAGACGGGCGGCCGGTATTGGGTGTTCTGCACGGACCAGCGGTCGGGTTGACTTACGCCGCCTATGGACCGGGAACCGCGACGCGGCAGCGACGCGGCGGAGCGATCGAACCGATCCAGGCGCGCCCCCCGTCGCCCGAAGGGCTTGTCGTCGTCCACAGCCGCTCACATGAGAAGAGCCGGCGCGTCGGCGAGTTTCTGCAGCGTTACCCGGTGCTGGAGCGCAAGAAGTGCGGCAGTGCTCTCAAATTCGGCCTGATCGCGGCGGGCGAGGCCGACCTCTACCCGCGCTTTGGCACCACAATGGAGTGGGACACCGCCGCCGGACAGGCGATCCTCGAAGCCGCCGGCGGCCGGGTCGAAGCCCTCGACGGAACGCCCCTCACTTATGGCAAACCCGGCCTCAAGAATGACGGCTTTGTCGCCTGGGGCCGCTCCGTTACCGGCTAAGCGCGGCGACGGCGCGCCTTGCGGGCGGGGCGATGTCATACCCGGTCGTATTCGGCGGATATGTCCCGGTTCGTATAGTCGGTCAGCATCGCGGTCACGATGATGCCGATGATCGCGCAAACGACGATGTACAGCGCGATCGGTATGCTCGAATGAAACGTCGCGAATAGGGCTGTCGCGATAAAGGGCGACGGCCCGCCAGCAATGATCGAGGCTAGCTGGTATCCCAGCGACGCACCGGGCCGGGGTAATGCGCGAAGACGATCAGGTCAAATCGGGAATTGAAGTGTCACGATCAGCGTGTCGGCGCGAAGAGCGGGCGGAATCAGGGCTTGATTTAGAACTTCGTGACCAAGAGTGGCGCGAGAACTAGGGCGATCACCGTTCAACCGGAATTGGCAAACAACGCGATGGCCCCCACCAGACAAGCGCCACCTATAACGATGCTGGCTTCTCCCACCCTGAAATGCCCGATTGAGACGTCACTCGCATGATTTGGAATCAGCAGCACGACGGCAGCGATCCACACGCCAAATCCGAAAATGCCGAGAGTTATCGAAAGCAGGTTAAAATTGTTCCGCATAGCGATCAGCCGTCGAAATCTTTAGCCGGTGAGTAGCTTGAACATACAGGCAACATGTCTGCTGCCATATATTCGGCGGCGAGAACGCATCCGGCGCGATCAGGTTCCCACCAAGGTCTCAAGTTTCGTGTCTTGAATGCGGGCGCGACGATCCCCACGGGAGTCGAATACTGCTCCGGTGACCCAAGCACGGCTGCTTTAACCGACACCGGGTCTGGGCGGAGTTTCTTTTCGCTGCGGATGACGCGACCCGATCGGCCGAGTAAAGTTCGATGCTGTAAGGGCGGGGAAAGGGGAGGAGGCCGGCATGACTTGGAAACGGATGGTCCTGCAGATCGGTATGGGCACCGACATTCGTGGCGCCGATTATACCAAGGCTGCGGTTCGCGCGTTGCGCGACGCGCTATGGCACAACTCGCTGAGCGTTGCCGATGCAGCGGGCTTGCCGGTTGATTCGATGCGGGTCGAGGTCAGGATCGGTGTACCGCACCCGGCACAAGTCGACAAAGCGGCGGTGCTCGCGGTATTGCCGCATGGCACCGGGACGGTCGAGGTTGTTGAAGGCGGGCTGGAAATCATGAATGACGCCGGGACCAACAAGACCGTGATCGCCAATGCCGCGGCCGTCGTGCACCTTGACCTGCCCTAGGGAGAAACGCGATGCCAGCCAAACGCGTCATTCTCGAAATGGGCACCGGCAACGATCTGCACGGCGGCGATTATACAAAAGCAGCGGTGCGCGCGGTGCAGGATGCACTACATCACAGCTCACTGACCCTGATCCGCACGCTCAAGCTCGACGCGCGGCAGATGCAGGTCGAGGTGACGATCGGTGTTCAGCAGCCGGAGAAAGTGGACAGCGCCGCGGTCAAAGCGGCATTGCCGCATGGCGAGGTCGCGGTCAAAGTGGTCAAAGGCGGTCTCGACGTCCCCGACAACGAGACCGGCGATATCGCGGTGATCGCCAGCGCCGCGGTTTCGGTCCGCATGGAGCTGCTCCAAGCAAACGGCTGAGCGCGCGACCCTATTCGGAGCCGGGGACCGTCCCCTTGGGCAGACTCTCGCAATAGCGCGCGATCTCGCCTGGCGTGGTGATCCACAAGTCGTCGCGGTGTCGCATTATATGGCGAGCCGCATCGCGGAATGCGTGCAAGCGGAATGGCTGGCCGACGATAAAAGGATGCGCCGAGACCGCAAACACCAGCGGATATTTCTTTGACTGGAACAGCATTTCATCGAACTGGTCGATAACCATCTCGGCGAATTGACGGCCGGTGTGACGACGAAACACCATCGCCGGCGAGTCGTTGACTTCGAGCGGATACGGCACCGACAGGATCGGGCCCGAGCGCGTGCGCATCCAGATCGGCTGGTCGTCCATCGCCCAGTCCATGACGTAGCGGTAGCCGGCCTCCTTCAACAGATCGAGTGTGACGGCGCTCTGGGCGATATAGGGGCCAAGCCAACCCTCCGGCCGATGCCCCGAAACGCGCGCTAATATTTCGGTGCATTCGGCGATTAGTCGACGCTCATCCTCTTCCCACAGGATATCCTGGCGCTCGGAATTGGTGCGGCCATGGCCGACAAATTCGTCACCGCGCGCTTTGAGACGCTCGCCGATCTCGGGGCAGGCTTCCAGCACGGCGGAGTTGACGTTGTGCGCCCCAGGCAGGGCAAATTCGTCGAGCAGATCGAGGTAATACCAAAGCCCGACGCGGTTGCCGTAATCGCGCCAGGCGTAGTTGCGCTGGCTTTGCGCCGCCGCCGCTCCGGTCGAGTCGCTGCCGAGCCCGGCGCCAAACGCGAAATGCTCGATATTGTTGTTGAAGACGACAGCGAGCCTTTTACCCTCCGGCCAGTCGTAGACCGGCCGCTTAGGGATCGGCACGTAGTCGTAACGGTTATGCGCGGGAAGTTTCATCGCACTTCTCGACTTAAGGTCAGGTCATTGCGAGGAGTCCCCGGGTCGGCGCGAAGCACCGCCCGAGGACAGGCTCCGCGAGAAGCGGCAATCCTGCAGATCACGATACCGGATAGGGACTGCTGCGCTTCGCTCGCAATGATGACTTCGCTTACCGTCCCTGGAACGCCGGTTTGCGTTTTTCCATAAAGGCGGTGCGGCCCTCGGCGTAGTCGGCGCTGGCAAAGCATTCGTCGACGAGGCGCTTGCACAATCCGAGGTCGCGCGCCAACTCGTCTTTCAATGCCTCGCGGATGGCGACCTTGGCCGCCTTCACCGTCAGCGGCGCATTGGCCGCGATCATTGCGCAGTAATTATTGACGTAGCTTTCCAACTCGGCGTCGGGCACCAGCTGGTTGATCAGACCCATGCGCAGCGCCTCTTCGGCGGTGAACTGGCGCGCCGTAAAGAAAATCTCCCGGGCATGCGCCGGGCCGACCAGGTCGATCAGCTTTTTGATGCCGTCATAGGCATAACCGAGCCCGAGCTTTGCCGCGGGCACGCCGAACTTCGAACCCTCGGCCGCAATCCGCATATCGCAGGCGAGTGCCGTGCCGACCCCGCCGCCGATGCAATAGCCGCGGATCATTGCAATCGTCGGCTTCAAGGTTTCCTGCAACCGCATCCGGGCGCCTTCGGAAATCTTCGAATACGCCGCCGCGGCCTCTTCGGAGGCGCGCCGCTCCTTGAATTCCGAAATGTCGGCACCGGAAACAAAGGCGCGCCCGCCGGCGCCTGACACGACGATGACCCGGATCGCCTCGTCGCGTTCGAAATCATCGATGATCCGCGCTACCGCCTCCCACATTTCGAGTGAGACCGCGTTATGCCGCGCCGGGTTGTTAAAGATCAAACGGCCAATCGCCCCGTCCTTTTCGGCGATCATCTTGCTGGTCATGGGCTGGTCGAGCATCGGTTGCAAATCTCCCTGGGGCAGAAACCCTCTCCGCTCTTCGGAGAGAGGGAGGGACCCAGCCCGCAGGCTGGGAGGGTGAGGTGGGCGTCGCCGTGTCGGGTTCGGGCGGCGCCCTTCACCCAACCCTCTCCTCCGATTTCGGGGCGAGGAGCAATAAGAGTGCGCGGCCCGTTTTCGCTAAATCACCGCGCGGGCGCGCAGATCGGCGATCTTTTCGTCGCTATAGCCGAGCCCGTGCAGGATCTCGTCGGTGTGTTCGCCAAGACCGGGAGTCGGCCGCAATTTTTCGGGCTCGGGGGTGCGGGTCATGTTGATCGCCTGGCCGACCGCCTTGAGCGGGCCAAGTTTCGGATGATCGATCGGTCGCGCCATTTCGAGATGCTGGACCTGCGGATCGGCAAAGGTTTGGTCGATCGTATAGATCGGCCCGCACGGCACGCCGACCTCATTCATCAGTTCGACCCAATAAGCCGCAGGGCGCTTTTTGGTGATCTCGCCAATCTTTTCGTTGAGCGCCTTGCGATTTTTGGAGCGCGCCTGGCCGGTCGAGTAATCGGGGTCGTCGAGCATTGCCATCGCGTCGGCCGCCTCGCAAAAGCGGCGGAACATGTGGTCGCCCGAGGCGGCAATGTTGATCTGGCCGTCCGAGGTCGGGAACACACCGGTCGGGATGCCGGTCGGGTGGTCGTTACCGGCCTGCTTCGCGACTTCACCCGCCATCAGCCAGCGCGAGCCCTGGAAATCGAGCATAAAGATTTGCGCTTCGAGCAGCGAGGTATGCACCCACTGGCCCTCGCCAGAGCTTTCGCGCTCGATCAGCGCCATCAGGATGCCCTGGGCGAGCAGGATGCCGGCGCAGAGATCGTCGATCGGGATGCCGACTCGCACCGGCCCTTGCCCCGGCAATCCGGTGATCGACATCAGCCCGCCCATGCCCTGGGCGATCTGGTCGACGCCCGGCCGCGCGGCATAGGGCCCAGTCTGGCCAAACCCGGAAATGCTGCCATAGACAATGCGCGGGTTGATCTTTTTGACGCTTTCGTAATCGACGCCGAGCCGATGCTTTACCGTCGAGCGGAAATTCTCGACGATGACATCGGCGTTCTTGGCCAGACCCATAAAGATCTCGAGCCCCTCTTTGGTCTTTAGATCGAGGGTCAGGCTGCGCTTGTTGCGATGCAGGTTCTGGAAGTCGAACCCGTCGCGCCGTGCCCCGGTCACATCGCGGCCATCATCGCCGCGCCGCTCAATCTTGATGACATTGGCGCCCCAATCGGCGAGCTGGCGCACCGCGGTCGGCCCGGCGCGGGCGTGAGTGAGGTCGAGAACGGTGAATTTCGCCAGCGGCAGGCTTCCAATGCTCACGAATGCGGTCCCTTCTTGGTTCGACAATCCGCCGGCCGCGCGGTCGATGACGCCAAAGCGTGTCCGTAGCGGCGCGACGCCGGTTCTGACGGCAACTTTCGCCCCTTCAGCGCATGTCGGTCAAGCTATGTACGGGAGGCCGACTGATTTAGGACGGCAAAGCCGTCGCAATTCGCCTTCCAGCTCAGGCTGCATACTCATATGGCTGTCGATACCGGCCTTCGCCGGAACACGGATCAGCGGTAGATTAGAAGCCTATCCGAGCGACCCTACTCGCGGCGAAAGGTGACGACGAGCACGTCGCGATAAGCCGGGCGGGTCGGATCAACCGGTTCGACCGCGGTGACGCCATGATAGACGCGGCTGTCGTCGACCAACGCCGCATCGAGCGGTTGCGTCAACGTGAAGCTGCCGAGCGGGCGTTTGGCGAGGTCATAGATCGTCGTCTCGCCGCTCTTGACGTTTTCGCGGCGCACCATCAAGACCAAGACCCAGTCGACGCCGTCGCGGTGAAGGCCCTCGGGGGTTGGCTGCCCGGCCTCGCCGGGTCGCGCCTCGATGCGAAACTGGTGTATTTCGACATGCCAGGCGAGCGGCCGATAAGGCTCCGGGGTCATCCGGTCGAACAGCGCGTGAGTAGTGCCGAGGATCGTGCCCAGCACCGGGTGGCGCCCGATGGTTTCCGCTACCGGCTCAAACCAGCGCTCGATACCGCCGTTCAAGGGGTTATAGTCGCGGCTCTGGTAATGTGGCTGATGCGGCTTGCGAACAATGCCGGCCGAGGTGGCGCGGTAACACGCAAAGCGCCGGCGGCGATAACGCCCGCCATCGGCCATGTAGGCGTCGACGCCGAGATCGTTCCAGCTCGCGGCAAAAAACTCCCAGCCGCCCAGTTCGGCTTCGTTCAGCAGCGCCCGCATCTCGGGCGCTTCGACAAAGGCAAAGCCATCGCGCTCGATCGCACCCGCAAGCGAGCCGAGTGAATAGGTCATTCCACCTCTTTCAAAGTACGGCCTCGGCGACAATGCGCAGTGCGGAGGTGTCGGCGCCCGCGAGCACCAAAGAGCCGACACGGTGGTCCCGGCCGATTGCCAGCCAAGCCTGCAAACGTTCGCGGACCCGTTCTTTGGACCCGACCAGAGAGGTTTCGTCGATCAGCGCGTCGGGCACCGCAGCTTCGGCGTCCTTGCGCCGCCCCGCGAGGTAGTGGTCCTGTATTGTCGCGGCCGCGGCTTCGTAGCCCATGCGCTTTGCCAAATCGTTGTAGAAATTTTTCGAACGCGCACCCATGCCGCCGATATAGAGCGCCAGATTGGGTCGGATCTGATCTCTACAAGCCGCCAGATCGTCGCCAATTGCGACGCGCACGTAAGGTGCGAGATCGAAATCGGCGAGGGTCTTAGCATTGCCAGCCTTGGCGATTCCCTCGCGCACCGGGCCGACGATCGCCTCGGGTTTCTCCGGCGACATGAAAAACGGCAAGGTGCCGTCAGCAACTTCGCCGGCTGTCCGCAACCCGGGCGGAGCGATCGCCGCAGTGTAGATCTTGAGGCTCGGGTCCCCGTGTATAATGCTGCGCAGCGGCTTACCAAGCCCGGTGGCGCCCGGCCCGCGATAAGGGATCTGATAATGCTCACCCTCGAATTCGAGCGGCGCCTTGCGTTCGAGAACCTGGCGAATGATCGCGATGTACTCGCGGGTGCGGGTCAGGGGTTTGCCAAACGGGACGCCATGCCAACCCTCGACGACTTGCGGCCCCGACGGACCGATGCCGCATAAAAAGCGGTTGCCCGACAATGCCTGCAGGGTCATCGCGGTCATCGCCGCGCAAGCCGGGGTGCGCGCCGCCATTTGCATGATGGCGGTGCCGGCCTTGATCTTTGTCGTCTGCGCCAGGACCCAGGCGACCGGCGACACAGCATCGGTACCATAAGCTTCACCGCACCACACCGCGTCATAGCCGAGCCGCTCCGCCTCATGGACGAGCTCCATGTCGATCCCAGCAGTGGCCGACACCCGCAAGGTCAGCGCCAGCTTCATTTTCAAGTCCCCCGTGTTTGGCGCACGGGCTCGGTCGCACGCGCCACTCTTTCTACCGCGGCGAGCCAGTCTTCGAGCGTGCGTTCGGCCGGTTCGACCAGCACATGGCCGACCCCAGCATCGCGAAAGCCCGCAAGCCGGTCGGCCAGTAAGCCTTCATCCGCGCCGTCCCAGCCATTGCGCACCGAAATCGCAAACTCCGGCTCGGGCCGCTCGGCGCGCAGCCGCTTGACGATTGCCGCGGCCTGTTCAGGCAAAACCCTCGAGCCATGCCAGCCGTCGAGCCGCAACGCGCGTTTGAGCGCCGGCTCCGAGCTGCCGCCGATCCAGATCGGGATCGGCTTTTCCGGCTGCGGCAGCGATCGCATGCCATCGATAACCGCCGGGATAGCGCGTGCGGGAAAGCTGACCGGGTCCTCGCTCCATACCGCACGCATCATCGCGATGCCCTCGTCCATACGTCGGCCGCGCTCGCGAAATGGCACGCCCAGGGCGGCGAATTCGGCTTCGAGCCAACCGACGCCGGCGCCGAGGATCACCCGCCCCTCGGACAAGTTCTGCAATGTCGCCAATTCCTTGGCGAGCGGCAAAGGATGCCGCATCGGCAATACCAACACACTCGTGCCGAGCCCGACCCGTTTGGTGTAGGCCGCCGCCCAGGTCAGCGTCAGGACCGGATCGTAAAAGATCGCCGAGGGTGGATAGGGCGCATCTTTTGGTACAATGATGTGCTCGCTGGTCCAGACGTCGTCAAAGCCCAGCTGCTCGGCCTGAATCGCCGCGCGGCGGATCGCCTCCGGCCCCGCCTTGCGCCCGATTTGCGGCAAATGGATTCCGATGCGCATCCCTCGATCCTCCCTTAGCGGCAGTGTGCTCGCAGCCGTGCGCCGGACGACAGCGCGTGTAGCCTTGATTTATGGCCGGCCGCGGCTCATTGCCGTAACGCGATTATCAGATCCGCGCAATCAGCTTGGGCAACACAGGCATTCATATTGTCAGTCAGGATGGAGTGCCGAGCGAACCACCGGATCCCCTTTTTCTTCTCAGCAGGGCTGTTCTTGTCGCCGCGTTGTTCATTTCGATCGGGTGCACGACATAGCCGTAAGATCTTAGAAGAGAATGCGCCGCCGCCTTGTTTTCCGGTGAAAGGAGTTCTTGCTCATAAATTATAAGCTTGGGACGGAAGCGCCGGAAATCGATCATCTTCAATATTTTAAGATCATATCCCTCGGTATCGATAAGTATAAGGTCGATATGGCTCACGCGATGACGCTCTATTAAAGTCTCAAAAGTTAGGCATTCGACGTTATCTTGTAAGATATAACTCTCGATATCTGGAATAAGAGATCGATGTTTCAGAAGGGTGTCTAAGTCAAGCGAGCCGATCTTGTCATACCATGATGGCAGGGGATCTGTGGTCTCCCGCAGCCGATAAAAGCATTTACGACCGTTGTGTTCGTCCAGCGCCGCGTTCTCAAAAGCTATCCCAGGCGCACCGCGATAGTTGTCTACAAGTCGATCAAAAAGATAGGGGACGGGCTCCACTAGAATACCCGCCCATCCCATTTCTCGCGCGAAGGGATATACCCAGTCATTAGACTTACCGTCATGGGCGCCAATCTGGATAAAAAAGACGTTCTTTTGGCGACCAAAGGTGTGGTGCAGCCACTGTGTTTCTGTGCGGTAGACAATCCCGCCAAGCGCACAGTAGAGCGTCTGTGCGGCGGAGAACGCTCCGGTCTTTTTCAAAAGCGGCTTAACCGTCGATATCGCCTCCATACCTATTCTATCCAATTTGCATGGGATTTTGGGGCGCAGACGCGACTTGTGTCAGAGATGGCCTGCCGTCCGGGATGATAGTCTCGAAACTCGTCGCGCAATACTTCCACCGCTTCGCGACTTCCGTAACCGAAAGGCCGTATTGTGGTTATCAAAAAGTAGCAACGAAAGTGATCGAAACTGACGTTCGGAACCTGCTTTTTTGATATCACGATATGTTTCCACGTGGCCCGAACATCGGGGGCTGTGACGGTCTTACGACCCCTTCAAAAGGCTATTACCTCCAACGCCGGTGTGAACACATCTACCGGCTACTCCGCGCCAACCGCAACACCCCTTTGCCCAGCGTCGTAACGAGTTCGCCGGCCAAGCGCGGGTCCATCGCGAGATATGCCGCCACTACGCGCCAATCGACCGGCTTGCCATGACGCAGCAGATGTAACAAATTGGCGGCAAAGGTTCTTCGCACCTCTTCAAGCCAAGCGATATTCCATCTATGTTGCTCTTCAGTTAAGTTAAAACTGCTTGCAATCATTCGATGAACCTTGGCGACGTGCAGGAACTTTTTTAGCGCCTGGGGTGCGCCCCAAGTCGCGCTAGCGTAGATGTTAACGCCGCGGCCATACGCAGCTTCGCACCGTGTCGAGTAGGCCACCCGCCGTGCAGCCAATGCCAATTTCATCCATAAGAACTTGTCCTCGCCGTAGATCAATCCTTCTGGAAATCTAAGACTTAAACCCACCGATCGGCGATACACGACAGTCGAAGTTCCCACCGGAGAAGAACCCAATATGGAGTCAAACAGAGATCCGCGATAAAAAAACAAACTGTTTCCGTCTACAATCGGATCTCCGAGGGATCCATCGAAGCCACATTCGGAAAAGCGTGAGTATCCCAATCCGCGCTCATGATGATCGGCATCAGAAAAATAGAAATCGGCACCCTTAGACAACGCTGTTTTGGCGTTATGCAGATGCCCAGGCAGCCACCGATCGTCAGAGTCAAGAAATGCTATATATTCGATTTCCGCCGGCGTCTCGTCGAGCCCGCGATTTCGCGCCGCTCCCGGACCGGCGTTCGGCTGCTCAATGATGACGATAGGAGCGTCTTTCGCCACGGCGGCGGCCAACTCCGCCCGAGCAGAGACCGGCGACCCATCATCGATCACCGTGACTAGAATTTCGCCGTCGTCTTGTGCAAGAACAGAATCAACCGCAACCGGTAGGATGCCCGAGTCATGCTGCCAGAACGGGATGATAATATTGGTACGGGGCATCGAAGACGGAAATCGGTGATTTAGGGACAGGTCAATTGCTCGAAGGTCGTGGAGAGCGAGAGTGGCAGCTTCAGCCAAACGCTTCGAACGGACCAGCCAGGTCGGGAAAAGTGGCGGGTCGATCGAGCGCAAAGAGGCAATTCACATCGCATCACCGTTCCGCCCATGCAAAAGAATTAAGCAACTCGATGAGTGACACCCGAGGTTTCGGCAGAGGAGGTTACTTGGAAACAGCTTACACCGCGGTTAGGCCTCCATGTCCTTTTATGGACTATCATCAGCTCTCCGGAGTCAACCATGCCGGCCAACGTCGCCGCGGCAGCCGACAAAGGCCAGCCTCATGTTGGCCCACAGCATCATAGCGTCTGCTCCAAGCCCAACAAGCGTAGGAATTTCAGCCCTACCATAAGTTTAACCTGGATCATTTCGCCGCAGGTGCTCCGCGACCAGATATCGCTGTATGACGAGAGTCGTGAGTTGGTTTCATGATTTCGCTCCGCCCAGAGATGGCGGGCTGCCGCGCAATGTCTACCGGTATGTGTTTGCCACGAGTGCGCCGCATCAGTTGGCGCTGTTAGCGCTTACGGGTGTCGTCGCGCTCCTCGAGGTCGTGCCGCTCGAATTGCAACGACGGATCGTCAACGACCTCGTCAAGCACCGCCCCTATTCCTGGGTTATATGGCTGTGCGCCGCGTATGCAGGGGTGGTCGTCGTCCAGGGCGGGACCAAGCTTGCGCTTAACATCTACCGTGGCTGGGTTGGGGAGCGGGCCAAGCGCGATCTGCGCCGACGGGTCCATTCGGTCATTGAGGCTCCGACATCCACATCCCCCGCCGCCGAAGCCCAAGGGATAACAATTTCAATGATTGTCGCCGAGGTCGAGCCGATCGGCGGGTTTGTCGGCGAGAGTATCTCCGAGCCGCTGCTGCAGGCCGGCATCATGTGTTCGGTGTTTGCCTATCTGATACACATTGATCCGTGGATGGCGCTGGCTGCCTTTGCGCTCTTAGTTCCGCAATTGTTTTTTGTCCCACTGTTGCAATCGGCGGTAAACCGGAGGACGGGAGCACGCATTCGGGTGTTGCGCCAGCTCGGAATTGCGATGATCGATCGCAACGATGATGCTGAAGACGAGCGGCGCATCCAGCAGGCTTTCGCGCTCGATATGGGAATCTTCAAACTTAAATTCACGATGAATTTTCTGATGAATCTTTGCAATCATCTGCAGATCGTGTCGGCGTTGCTGGTTGGCGGCTGGTGGGTCTACATACAGCACCTTGAAATCGGCGGAGTTGTCGCGTTTATTTCCGGGATTTACCGGATCAATGATCCATGGGGTGATCTGGTCAACTACTTCCGCGACCTGAATGTGACGCAAGTCAAGTACCGTCTGCTCGCCGACGCTGTCGACCAGCTGAAGCCGCCCGAGACGATCGCCCGTGCCGCCGAATAGATTAACCTCCAAGCGGTTGTGGCGGAGCTATAAGCGGATCGTGCGGCCCCAGGCGTCATTGCAACGCGCGACGAACGTTCGGGTTGCCCGTTACGATGGTGCACGACCATACCCTTTCATGCTCGATCCTGCCGGCAACGTCGCCAGCGGGAAGGAGGGTGCCGAACGGATCAGCGGCTAGCGCGCCGCCGAAATCATCGCCAACAATATTCGTCCTTCTTTCCGGTGAAGTCGAATGAGACAGCCATGATCAGCGCGACCGGCATTGCTTTGGAATTCTCAGACGGCCGCCCAGCCGCGATATCGCTCGACGCGGCGAATTCCGGCCTGGCGCCATTCGGTGCGCGGGTCTGGCCACTCCGCCTGACGGATTTACCCGAGAATACTCGTCGCTTGCTCACCCAGCCGAATTTGGCCGAGAGCGAGGCCGAGCAGATCAAGGCGCAGCTCGTGCTGCCGCGGGAGCGGCTGCTGCAACTGATCGCCGAGGCCGGTCGTGCGCCTCATGTGGTGGGCGGCGGGTCGATGACGCCGTTTGTCGAAAACCAAGGCTATGCCTATCCGCAGCTATACCTCTCCGAGGCCGGGGTTGATTACAGCCGGTTCGATCGTTTTCATGTAAATACCGCTGACGACGGCACCGGAGTCGACGAGATCGGCCAGCTCCTCTATGGCGGCGGGGTCAGGGTCTTGCAGCGACGGCCGGGGCTCGGAGTAGTGAGCTTGCACCTTTCTTGCCCCACACCGGGCCAGGGCTGGATCGTGACTTATGACGGCGGGGCGTCGCATATCGGCAGCCTCAGCGCGGCCTCCCCCGGCAGCAAATTCCTGATGCAAGTAATCGGCCCGGAGCGCTGGAGCCTGCGCTATGACGACAATGAAAGCGAGCGCTAGGTGGGGTGGTGATGCCGGACTACGAAATCTTTGAAGCGGGCGACGTCGTACTGCAATCGGGGCTGACCTATCGCAAAGCCCGCCTCGCTTATAAGACCTACGGCACCCTCGATGCCGCCAAATCGAACGTCATGGTCTATCCGACCTCGTACGGCGCGCAGCATCACGATCTCGAATGGGCGGTCGCCCCCGGCAAGGCGCTCGACCCGACCCGATATTTCATCGTGATCATCAATAAGTTCGGCAATGGCTTGTCGTCGTCGCCGAGCAACACGCCGCCGCCCTTTGACCGCGCCCGCTATCCGCATTTCACGATGACGGACAACGTCCGCGTGCAACAAAGGCTGTTGCACGAGGTTTTTGGGGTAGAGCGGGTCAAACTCATCTACGGGTTCTCAATGGGCGCGCAGCAGGCGTTCCACTGGGCTGCGCTGTTTCCCGACCGAGTTCGAACACATTGCCGCGATCTGCGGGTCGGCCAAGACTTCGCCGCACAATTTCGTGTTTCTCGAAGGCGTCAAGGCGGCATTGACGGCCGACCCGGCCTGGCAGGATGGCTGGTTCACCACCACACCGACCCGTGGTTTTCAGGCAATGGGCCGGGTCTACGCCGGGTGGGGCCTGAGCCAGGCTTTTTACCGTGAGGAGGAGTGGCGCAAGCTCGGCTTTTCGTCGCTGGAGGATTTCTTGGTCGGCAGCTGGGAAGCGAATTTCCGCCGCCGCGACGCTAATGATTTATTGGCGATGCTGTGGATGTGGCAGCACGCCGACATCAGCGCCAACGAGCTCTACGGCGGCGACCTCGACAAGGCGCTGGGCGCGATTACTGCGGATGCGCTGGTCATGCCGTGCGAGACCGATCTCTACTTCCCGGTCGAGGACAATCGCCGCGAGGTGGCACGCATGCCGCGTGCCAAATTGCGACCAATCCCGTCGATCTGGGGCCACCGCGCCGGCAATCCCGCGCAAAACCCGGCCGATGCCAAATTCATTGACGACGCCGTCAAAGAACTCCTCGACTAGCCGTCGATAGCCCGCGGCACCCAACGTTTAGCGAGCTGCCCGCTGATGCCGTCGAATTTCGGTCTAGGACCTCTCGAGACGCGATCGGACGGCATTCATTCGTCTGGCGAGGTCCTCTTGACCCAGGAGTCCCCGGCTGAGCATGATGTAGGCTAAAGCCAGCAGCTGCTGCTCGGGTCCAGAAGTCCCGCTGTACACGCTCTCGCCAAGTTGATCCTCGGCGTGGCGCCGCCCCAGCGAGGGTAGAGCCTCGCCGGCTGCAAGGCACTCGCAGGTCGCGTAGAGGCTGACTTTCCATGGCGGATCCGGGGTCGTAACCCCATAACGCGGCGCTAGCCGCTCCCAGGTTTTATCCTGGTCTCGGATGGCCTCGAGTAACGGGATGGGGGCAAGGCCCGCCCACTGCGCGTCCGCGACAGCGGGTGGCTGATCGCGTTCTGCGCTCACTGGCCGGCCTCCGCATGGTGCTCAGGGACCGGCCGGCCTTGCCCACTGGGCGAACGTCATCGGCCTTCCTGTCGGCCCGCGGCAGGGCAACACCAATCATGGTGTCGCGCGTGACGATTTCGGCGAGTTGCTCCTCGGGCCGGTTCACGGTGCCCGGTGGCCGCACCGGCAGAACCATAAAGCGGCATTTCTGGTTGGAATCCTCGACCCGCAACTCCACCTCGCGAGGGAGCCCCAATCCAAACTCGGCCAGCACCTGACGCATGGAGCCCCCGAGAAAACCGACCCCACCCCTCCCTACCCGGTGCTTCGAGATTTCCCGTACAACCGGGAAGCAATCGCGAATTTTCCTCTGCTAGAGCCCCGGCACTGCCGCAATAATATTAGTAATACAGTATCTTAGAGACGATTTCCCGTGGCACACAAATCGGGAATTCTTGCGGGTTTAACCGGGAATTGTTTTCACCAAACCGGGAATTGGCGGGAACAGCCGCGGTTGCGCCGGGCCTCACGATGCACCCTACAGCCGGTCATCACCCTTTACCCCCGTCACTATGGACAGAGCCGCTCCTTCCACCCTTTTTAAAGATCAGTTATGCACCGCTTTATCAGCCGCACTAACCATTCTTGCCGCCCCGTCCTCGGTCGTGCGGGAAGCGCATACCATACGATCGTGGCATTTTTGGTTTTTAAGTTTGGCCTGTGCATCAGGTTCAGGCCAGCAACATCGCGACGAGTATAATTTGGTGGTGTATCTGACGCCTGAAGAAGGAGAAGAGCTCGCGGGTCTCGTTCTTCTGCTGCAACGACGACCAACAGGTCGTGGGCTTGCGCTACGGCAATTGGAAGGCCGCGTTCGAAGAACAACGGGCACCCGGCATCTTACAAATCTAGGCCGAGCCCTTCACCACCCTCCAGGTGCAGAAGATCTTCAATCTCCGCACCGATCCGTTCGAGCGCGCCGACATTACGTCGGTGACCTACTACGATTGGTTCGTCGATCACGTCTTTCTGCTGGTGCCGGCGCAGGCCTATATCGCGGAGTTCCTCGCCACCTTCAGGGACTACCCGCAGCGGCAGAAGGCGGCCAGCTTGAAGCTCGACGATGTGCTCCGCAAAATGCAGGAGGCGACCCACCACTAACCCAGCTAAACCTTCGCCAAGGTCGGTGCCGAGCTATCCGGTTGGCGCCCAATGCGGCTGGCGGTGCAGGCTGAAAAAAAGCCGATGGCAATCCTTTCTTTGTCTACAGCCGTTTCCACTGCAATGAGGTGCCCGCCGAGCCACACCTCTATCCGCCGACATGACCGCATTCTGGTCTGACATTGCATCGGGGCATCATACCGCGAGCAAGCATAGGGCTAATGCAATCTGCGGTTTTGATCGGCGCCGCTGGGGCGTGTTCAGAATTTATACCTCTCGTCTCACGTTCCCGGCATACGGCAGTGCCGGCAGCGGCTTGATTGGCGGGTTACACCCGCCCTACAACCGCTGCAGACGGCCCGACCTCTGGCCGACAAGCATTCGTGCTCGCCAGTTTACGTGGTTTTCGGGCTTCCAGACCTCGCCTAGGCGGCGTAGATTCCACCCTTCCGAGAGGATCGAGGATCGTGAGCGAACCGGGATGGAGAGCGGGCAACCGCGCCCACTGGGATGAAAAGGTTGCTTTGCATCTCGGCCCACGCGGTTACGACCTGACGAGCCTGCGCGCTGGGCATGGCCGCCTTAACGCAATTGAAGAAGAGGAACTTGGGCCGGTTGCCGGCAGGCACATCCTGCACCTGCAATGCCATTTCGGCGCGGACAGCCTAAAGCTCGTACAACGCGGCGCGACCGTCGTGGGACTGGACTTCTCTGCCGCGGCAATCGAGGCCGCGCATCAGCTTGCAAGCGAGCTGGGCCTAGCCGATCGTGCGCGCTTCGTTCAGGCGGATCTCTATGACGCATCGACGGCAATCCCCGGCGCGGCGGCGTTCGATATGGCGTTTGTCACCTGGGGCGCGATCTGCTGGCTGCCCGATATTTACCGTTGGGCGCAGATCATCCGCCATTTCTTAAAACCAGGCGGTTGGCTCTACCTCGCCGAGGCCCACCCGACCGCGATGGTGTTCGATGATGCCGCGGCGCTATCTGACGGAGGACCCGGCTTCTTCGCGCCCTATTTCTCGCGTGATCCGGTGGTGATGCAAGAAGCCCACGACTATGTCGACAGGACCGCATCGGTGCGAAACGCGACGACCCACACTTGGATACATCCCCTCGGGGACATCATCTCCGGCCTGCTGGCAGCGGGTATGACCCTCGATTGGTTGCACGAACACGATGCTCTGACCTGGCAAATGTTCAAGGTGCTGGTACGGGATACAGATCGGCTGTGGCGCTGGCCAGATAAGCCTTGGCTGCCGCTTGCCTTCTCGCTAAAGGCGACGCGCCGGTAAGCCGTGGTCAGGCTCGCGCGAGCAAGCAGCGGAACGAAGCGTTGATGCGGTAGCTCCCATCAGATCGGCGGAACGGGGCAAGGGCCTTGCTGTGAGCCTCGCTCACCGCCTGCTCGCTGGTGTTTTCCATCGCACGAACCGCCACACCGGCCGCGTTGAGGCCGCGCACCGCCGTCGCGTCATCGGGATACACAAAGGGACAATCGACGTCGAATACCACGACGGGCGTCAGCTTGGCATCCACAGCGAATTTCCGCAGGGCATTCTCGTCCGACAGTGCGAACGGACCCGGCGCGCCCGGCGGCGGCACCGGCATTAGCGGCCGCAATGCTGCGATCAGCGAAGCGGCTTCCATTCCTTCCGGATTGCCCCAGGTCATGATCACGACCTCGCCGCCAGGCTTGGTCACGCGTCGCGCCTCGGCCAACGCCGCAGCGGGGTTGGCGGCGTATTGAAATGAGTTGAACCCGGTGACGACATCAAACATCTGATCGGCGAAGGGGAGTTCCTCTATATCGCCAGATCGCTCCCGAGCACACGCGACCGGGCGATAATCAGCAAAGCTTCCGCGGCATCGATGCCGGACACTCGCGCGCCGCGTGCCGCAGCCAGTTGCGCCGCCATGCCTGACCCGCAGCCGACATCGAGATAGCGAGTGTGCGGGCCGACATCCGTGCGCTCGAGCACGGCTACGTATGCCGGTCTTGCCATCCCCTCCTGAATATCGGCCCAATCGCGGGCGCGAGCACCCCATAGGCGACCGTTGACCGCCGAGCTTTGTGGCCTGGATTCACCGATCATTTATGGCCTCCCTACCCGCCGACTGCATAAACTCTGCTCCTCGGGGTCGGCGGAGTTCAAAACTCCACTTCAAGCTAGCCGGAGCTGCATTGCATGCTTGCTCACCTCATCGGACCGATGCAAGCCGAACCAATATTGGTCCCGGCTTCGGTGGGGAGCGGAATGCGGTAGCGATATCGACTGGAGCCATAGGCTGATGCGGTATCGCGAGACCGTCAAAGTCCAGCGATGTTTGATGTGAACAATGATTGAGCCACGCATCCTCGTTCTTGCCCCGCTGACGGAAGAGTGGCGGTTGCTGGGTGAAATCTTCGGTCGTCGTTACCCGATTGAAGCCGTAGAGCGCATGAAGATTCCCTGCGCGTACATCCGTGATTGGCGCGTCCTGCTGGCGCCGGGCGGGCATGGCAAGGCGCAATGTGCGGTGCAGGCACAATACTTGATCGATTGTTTCACCTCCGCCGAGCTCATCGTCTGTGCGGGCGCCGCCGGCGGCTTGCGCCCCGATCTTTCCGTTGGGGACGTCGTGGTCGGGACAGAAACTGTGGAGCACGATTACCGGTTACTGTTTGCAACGCGGCCGCTGCCGCGTTTCCGCGGCCATCAGCCATCGATCGAAACGCTGCGTCGTTTGGCGCGGGGCACCCGCAGTTTCCGCGTCGCCTTCGATGTGATCGCGAGCGGCGACGAAGATGTCGTCACCGCATCGCGTGCTCGCGCCATCCGCCATCAAACGGGTGCCGCCTGCGTCGCCTGGGAGGGCAGCGGGACCGCCCGTGCGGCGGAATTCAGCGGCCTGAAGTGTTTGGAAATGCGTGCTTTAACCGATGCGGCGGACAAAGAAGCGCCGCTGCAGTTCGAGGCCAACTTGCCGATAGCGATGGCCAATATTGCGACGTTGCTGGCAGGCTTTTTTGAGGAATTGAAGTAGTATAAATCCGCCTGCGCTTGTTGCGGTCAGGGTATTTATTTTTGGGGGCGAAAGTCTTGGTCGGGGAAGGGCGAGGTTGTCGGGATTTGGATCACGATCATCGGGTGGTTGGCACTTTGGTGGCAGGCGTTGCACGCGGTGGTGAGGCCGGCATAGGCTTTGGTAAAGGCGGCGGCGTCCTTCGCCTTGATCGCGGCGTCGAGCGCCGCCATCGGCTGCTTGACGGTCGACGCGATCATCTCCGGGATCGGCATATTGTCGTGGGTCGGCACGAGCTTGCCGACGTCGGCAAAGGTCTCGGCCAATTCGTCCAGCTCGTAGGCGGCATAGGGCCAGTTGCGCGCGTTGCCGGCGAGGCCGAGCTTGATATGGCGCGGCTGGACAAAGGCGGTCATCAGCTCGCCGAGACCGGGATGATAGGGCGCTGCGGATTTGGTTTCGGGCATGTTCATCGGCTGCTGCGCGACACCGGGGCCGGATGCCGCAAACAGGAGTAGGGCGCCGGCGGCGAAGATCAAACGGGGCCAGCCGATCATGGCTGATAACTCATCAGCATCGCGATCTTTGATTATCCCCTTCTGTCCAGCTCGATGCCATCGCTGATCGCTCGCCCGTGTGGTGGGCGGTCTCGCACTTTGGCGCGCGTTGGTTGATTGCGCCGGTCAGTTTAACCTCCGCCCGGATACGATGTTTACCGCGGAAGCGTGAATTTCGCAAAAACGCGGTTCGGGGATGCGGCGCCTCGGAGGTAGGAAGCAGCCTGCGCGCCCCGAAGCCAGGAAAACGCCCAGCGCTGAACCCACGGCGCTCGGGTCGGTCCTGCGGCCGCCGGCGGGACAGCGCCCCGCCGATTTCATAAGTATATGGAAACGCGTACAACGGCGGAAATACGGATGATTTTTTACCGATAAAATCGAGCCGCAATTTTTATCTGCGAAACGCAAAAACAATCCCCATATATGTCTTTGCGCTCTTTGAATAAAAGGAAACAAGCGATGCGGATTTCCTTGGCAGATAGTTGGGCGAGAGGCTTTAACAAATGGTGCGAGGCGCATGATGGCGCCCGCAACGAGGAAGGTCACGCCGTTGCCAGCGATGTCGCGCTTGCGGATGAGGCCGGAGACCCGGTGATGACGCCGCCGGAACGGCCGCACCAGCCGTGGCTGGTCCCCGGTGTCGGGACGCTTTGAAGCAAATTTCAGGGTGGAGAGCTTGCAACGCCGTACTGGCGGATCTTACGAGAGGAAATGACGTCATGCCCCGCCAGCCGTTTTTTTTGATCATCACCGATGGGGATAAGGCAACATTCTCTGTCGAGGGGCCAATGACTGACGACAGAAAGTGGAACCACGCCATCGTCGAGGCGCAGAAATCGGGCCGACGCGTCAGGTGCTCCCCGTCAGAGGGGTCGTCGGCCGAGGATGCGGCTCGCGACTGGCTGCAATGGTATTCCGGGAAGCAGGTGCCGCCCGGCGAGATCGTGCATTTGTAAGAGGAAGCCGGGGTAATGAATTCCCAACCCGTGCGCGGCGACGCCAGTCGGCGGCGAGCAGAGGGCCAGTTTAAGTCATCGAAGAAAGCGGATTCTCAAACTCCGCCGCCCGATCATCGCCGACGGGAAGCTGAGGCCGAGAAAACGTCGCGGCTGCGCGCCCTTCGCCTGGCGAAAGAATCAGCCGACAAGGATGCGGCAGCTCGTGAGGCGGCAGCAGCGGTCGCCCGCAAAGCCGGGGGACGCCGCCGCGTTCAAAAGCCGCCGGAGGAAAGCTGATCGTCGGCGACTTATCAGCATCGCGGCCTTTGATTATCTGTTCCCTAGTCCACCCCACCATAAGTATCCGGCACCAGCCTCGACTAAATTCGGAGCTCTCCGCAAAGTTGTGCGGCGGCTTTGTCTTTCACGGCCGGGGGCGGCGGAACGGATGAGCGGTGCCGAGCATGACGAGTTTGGCGATGGCGACGGCCTCGACCAGCAACAGAGCACGATCGGCGCCGAAGATGCGCAATGCGCTTTCGGCCTTGCTCCCCCAGTCAAACGGCAACAGGCCGGTAACGATTTTGATCAGTTGAAGATTTTCGTCTGCAGCCGCCGTGAGAAGCGGCGCATCCCACCACCAGGCGGCGGCTATTACGGCAAAACCGCCGACGAGTGCTGCGCCCTTGAACGCGCCGCTGCCTGCCGCTCGGCCAACGAGCCTGATGTGTCGGTTCACGATCGGTCAACGGTGAAACGCACGGTTTAGCTCGGCCGTCGCCCGCGTCTTAGTCTAGTCCCACCCGGCGTCCTTGCGTCGTGTTCTCGGCGAAGGCCTGGCGAAGGAGCATGTAAAAGAATCCCAAGGGAATGTCATTCCGGGGCGCGGGCCAAGCCCGCGAGCCCGGAACCTATGAAAACAGCCTTCGGAGATGTATGCGAGATGCCGTGTTCATGGATTCCGGGTCTGCCCTAGAGGGCATCCCGGAATGACCATCCTCTGGACCAAGCGATTTCTTCACATCTTCCAAGGCCGAGATCCCGGCGCCATCGGCACCGGCCTTCGCCGCTGGAACAAGTTTTGAGTAGCTCTGAGGATGCCCCGCTAATTCGGGTAGACGATCGTGCGGAGCATGACGCGGCGCTCGCTGGGGTCGCTGTCGCCCGCACCCCGATGCATCGTCGCGCGCTCGTCCCACATCAACAGATCGCCGACCCGCCAGGAATGGTAATAGGTGAAGCGGTCCTGGGTGGCGTGCCGCGCCAACTCCTCGATCAATTCCCAGGCTTCTTCGCGCTCCATGCCGTCAAAGCCATGGGTGTGCATCGGGTTGACAAACAGGATCGGGCGGCCGGTGACCGGATGGTTGACGACCGCCGGGCGGCGTTGCTCGTCATATTTCTTATCGGTGCGGTTCTGGTGTTCCTGCATATCGTAGAGGCGGGCGCCGGCAGGGCCGTCGGTGCGGCCGTGCAGGCCGACGAGGCCTGATAGCCGCTGCTTCATCGCCTCCGGCAGCGCGTCATAAGCGGCGCACATATCGGCAAACAAGGTGCCGCCCTTTTTCGCCGGTATCTCGACCGCATGCAGCATCGCCAGCAACGGCAGAACTTCCTCATAGGTCGAGTTGGTGTGCCAGTCGGTGGCGCGCTTGACGCCAAACCAGTCGATATTGCCGGCGTCGTCGACATTGCGGATCCACGACACATCCGGATTGTCGGCGTGGCGGTAGTTGACCAGCGAATGCTTGCGCGGCGTGCCAAAGCGGCGGCCAAACGCGGCGATGTCGTTGGCGCCTAAGTGCTGGTTGCGGAACACCAGCACCGGATGCTGGGCAAAAGCATCGGCGATCCAAGCAAAGGTGTCGTCATCGAGCTTTGCTAAATTGATGCCGAGCGCCTCGGTTCCGAGATGTTCGCCGAGCGGGCGGAGTTCTCTGGTCATGGTAGCCGTTGCCATGCGCGTTTTCCTGTTGCGTCGATCAACTCGATGATCGGCCGATCTCGCAAAAACGGCTAGACCCAATCGGGTATGGCTGAAGCGATCGGTGGTTATTGGTGATTATATTACCGGCTGCACCGCGGCCGATTACCGACTCCCGATCGTTGTTGGAGGTGTGATGACAGGAGACCAGCGCTATCGCGAAGCCGGGGTCGACATTGCTGCAGCCGATGCGGGCCTGGCCAAGATCATCGCGGCGATCAAAGGGACCTGGCCGGCAGCGGGACAGCTTGGCGGGGTGGCGCTCGACATCGGCTATTTCGCCAATGTGATCGACATCGGTGGCGGCATCGGGTTGGCGATCTGCACCGATGGCGTCGGCTCGAAATCGATCATCGCCGACATGCTGAAGCAATACGACACGATCGGCATCGATTGCGTCGCGATGAACGTCAATGATTTGATCTGCGTCGGGGCGCGGCCGTTGTCGATGGTCGACTATATCGCCGTCGGCTCCGCTGACGCCGAGATGCTGGGGGCGATCGCGATCGGGCTCGCCGAGGGAGCGCGGCAAGCGGGGATCTCGATTTCGGGCGGCGAGATCGCGCAGCTAAAGGATGTCGTGACCGGCTTTGACCTGGTCGGCATGGCGGTCGGAATGGTGCCGCTCGACCGGATCATCTCCGGCCGCGACCTGGTGCCGGGCGACGCTGTAATCGGTATCGCCGGCAACGGCATCCACAGCAACGGGCTGACCTTGGCGCGCCGGGCGTTTTTCGAGCGCGCCGAGATCGGCCTCGATCATGTGTTCCCGGAACTCGGCATACCGCTCGGGCAGGAATTGCTGCGGCCGACGCCGATCTATGTGCCGGAGGCGCTTGACATCCTCAAACATGTGCCGACCGTCAAGGCATTGGTCAATATCACCGGCGACGGATTGCTCAATCTGCCGCGGGTCGCCGCGAAAGTCGGGTTCGAGCTCGACAATCTGCCGCCGCCCCCGGCGATTTTTCGGCTGATCCAGCGATCAGGCGGAGTTGACGATACCGAGATGTACGAGGTCTTCAACATGGGGGTCGGGTTTTGCGTGCTCGCCGCGGAGAGCGATTGCGCCGCGATACTCGGCATCCTGCAGCAGCATGGCCGCGACGCCCACGTGATCGGTCATGTCATCGCCGACGACAGCAAGTCGGTCTACCTGCCGGCGCAAAGGCTGATCGGCCAAGGCAAACGCTTTCGCCCTGAGCAACAACGGTCTACCTGAGCGACGTCGGGCCGCTTAAACTCTCGAGAATGAGCATTCGCCGCGATCTTTTCCCACCGATCGAACCCTATCGCACCGGCACGCTGCACCTCGACATCCGGCACACGATGTACTGGGAGGTTTCGGGGAACCCCCGCGGCGTGCCGGCGCTGTTTCTGCACGGCGGGCCGGGCGCCGGTGCCACCCCGGTGCACCGCCGGTTTTTTGATCCCGATTATTGGCGGATCGTGATCTTCGACCAGCGCGGGGCGGGCCGCTCGGCGCCGCTGGGGGAGGTCCGGGACAATTCGCCGGAACATCTGGTCGCCGACATCGAGCGGCTGCGAACCGAGCTCGGTATCGAAAAATGGCTGGTCTTTGGCGGTTCCTGGGGTTCGACCTTGGCGCTCGACTATGCCGAAACCCATCCAGCGCGCTGCGCCGGGCTGGTTTTGCGCGGGATCTTTTTGTGTCGGGCGTCCGAAATCGAGTGGTTCTTGTACGGCGCCCGTCGGATTTTCCCGGAGGCGTGGCGCGCCTTTACCGGGTTTCTGCCCGAGCCGGAGCGTAACGACATCCTCACGTCCTTTCATCGCCGCCTGATCGACCCCGATCCGGCGGTGCATTTGCCGGCGGCGCGCGCCTGGGGCAGCTATGAAGGCGCCTGCTCGACCTTGCTGCCAAACCCCGAAACCGTCGCCGCCTTTGGCGAAGACCGTCTCGCCTTGGGGCTGGCGCGGATCGAGGCCCATTTTTTCCGCAATCATTTGTTTACGGGAGAGCGCGACCTGATCGCCCGGATCGGGCAAATCCGTCATCTACCCGGGATCATCGTTCAGGGCCGGTACGACATGGTGTGCCCGCTCGCCAGCGCCGACGAACTTGCCCGCGCCTGGCCCTCGGCGGAGTTTGTGATTGTGCCGGACGCCGGTCACTCGGCGATGGAGCCCGGCATTCGCGAGCAGCTCGTCTTGGCAACCGAACGGATGAAACAGTCATTCGCGACCGGACTGCGCTTCGGGTAAGGAAAGGGCCGCTCTCTGCCCCGGCGTTTCCAAACATCGCTGCCTATTTCACGGTCTTGTACAAGTGTGAGATCGCATTTTGGTAAAGTCTACGCTTTGGGTGGCGATGTCGTTTTGGCAGTCGTGCCGTCCCTCTTGTCAATCCGCATCGGCGGGATAAGTCAGCAATATCATGGTGGCTTCACTCGATAAAATCACCTTTGAGGCGGCGCAGACCGCGCGCGTCGGCTGGTTCTTTGGTCAAAAGCTGCTCGCGGCGCGGATGAGCCGCCCGATTCGGATCCCCGACCGGCTGCGCGGGCGCCGAATGCCGGACCGCCGCCGCATCCTTTCCGATCTGAAGGCGCTGTTCGAACAGGACTGGCGCAATATCGAGGCCGGCCTTTATGCACCGCCGGCGGACGAGTTCGGCAGTGCGGTCACGGCATTGCGCCGGGCGATCGATTTTTTTGCCGACCTCGCTACGGTCGAGGATAGGCGACATGGCGAGCGCAAGGAGCGGCTTCTCGACGATCCGCCCGCCGGCGACTATCCGCCGTATTATCTGCAGAAGTTCCATTTTCAGAGTGACGGCTATCTGAGCGCGGCCTCGGCCGAGCGCTATGACCATCAGGTCGAGGTATTGTTTGGCGGCGGGGCGGCGGCGATGCGGCGGCAGGCGCTGGTACCGTTACACGCAGCACTCGCCGAGCAAGATGCCCACCGGCATACCACGTCACGGCTGCTCGACCTGGCCTGTGGTACCGGCAGCTTTTTGCGCGAGGTCAAGGTGAACTGGCCTCGTCTTCATGTCACCGGTCTCGATTTGTCGCCGCATTATCTTGCCGTCGCGCGCCGCGCGCTAGCATCGTGGTCGCGCACCCGGTTGGTCGAAGGCGCGGCTGAGGCGATGCCGTTCGCCGATGGCGAATTCGACATCATCACCTGCATCTACCTGTTTCACGAATTGCCGCCGCGGGTGCGCCGCGCCGTCGTCGCTGAAATGCACCGCGTGCTGCGGCCGGGCGGGACTCTGATCCTGGTCGACTCGCTACAGACCGGCGACGAGCCGGATTACGACGCGATGCTCAATTCGTTTCCGATCGCTTTTCACGAACCTTATTACGCTAGCTATTTACGCGAAGATCTAGACAATCTTCTAAGCCTAAAGTTTATACCCCTTGAGCATCATCCCGCCTATTTCTCGAAAATATTGAGCTATCGTCGTGCGTCCGATGGCGGAGCTTTAGGCGCATCAGAGCGATAAACGCCGCGATATCGCCAATCTTTTGCCGTTATTTGGTGTCAAGCAAAATCTGTCGCTGGTTTTGGTACGTGGCCGGGGGATCGCGCGGGGGCGCAAGGTGATCGCGGCCAAACCCAAATCGGCTACTACTAATAGATACGGGTTGCGGAACGACCACAAACCCGGTACTCTATTTTGTGGGGGTGGATCGCTGATCCACAGAATGCGGGGGAATCGATGGAAATCACCTGGACTCCGGAACGGGTCGAGCGACTGACGCAACTGTTCGAGGAGGGGCTGCCGACCGCCGAAATCGGCCGTCGTCTCGGATTGACAAAAAATGCTGTTATCGGACGGCTTTACCGCAGTGCGATGACGCGGCGCGAGCCGACATTCAAAGAGCCGCCGCGGCGCAATGTTTTTGAATTTGCCGGGCCGAGCTGCCTATGGCCCTATGGTCACCCGAACGACGCCAATTTTCATTTCTGCGGCGCCCGTCCGGAACCCGGCAGGCCGTATTGCGCCCAGCACTCGGCCCTGGCCTATATCCGGCCGAAGGATCAGAACGCCGCCTGATCAGCCGCGCCGCTTGAGGCGGCGCATCGCGTGGTCGAGACCGTCGAGGGTCAGCGGGAACATGCGATCCTCGGCGATCCGGCGGATCATCCCGATGCTGGCGGTGCCGGTCCAGTATTTCTCCGGCACCGGGTTCAGCCAGACGGCGTGCGGGTAGGCCTCGAATAGGCGGCGCAGCCAGGTTTCACCCGGCTCATCATTCCAGCGCTCGACGCTGCCGCCCTCTTTTTCGATTTCGTAGGGGCTCATGCTGGCATCGCCGACCAGCACGACTTTGTAATTGCGGTCGTAAGTGCGGATCAGTTCGAACAGCGGCAATTGCTCGACCTGCCGCCGACGCAAATCGCGCCACACCGTATCGTATATGCAGTTGTGAAAGTAGAAGTGGATCAGGTGCTTGAATTCGGAGCGAGCCGCCGAAAACAGGTCCTCGCACACCCGGACGTGATCCTCCATCGAGCCGCCGACGTCGAGAAACAGCAATAGCTTGATCGCGTTGTGCCGCTCCGGCACCAATTGCAGGTCGAGCCAGCCGGCATTGTTCGCGGTCGATCTGACGGTGCCGTCGAGATCGAGTTCTTCAGGCGCACCCTCGCGCGCGAATTGCCGCAACCGTCGCAGGGCGAGCTTGATGTTGCGAGTGCCAAGTTCGACCGTGTCGTCGAGATTGCGGTATTCGCGGCGATCCCAAACCTTGACGGCGCTGCGGTTTTTGCCCTCCTCCTGGCCGATGCGCACACCTTCCGGGTTGTAACCATGCGCGCCAAACGGCGAGGTGCCCGCTGTGCCAATCCATTTGCTGCCGCCCTGATGCCGCGCTTTTTGTTCGCCGAGCCGCTGGCGTAAGGTTTCCATCAGCTTTTCCCAGCCGCCCAGCGCCTCGACGAGCTTTTTTTCGTCCTCGGTCAAAAAGCGCTCGGCCAATTTCTTGAGCCACTCCTCGGGTATCTCAACCGTCGGGTCCGACAAGCTCTCGATGCCCTTAAAGCACTGGCCGAAAACCCGGTCGAAGCGGTCGAGATAGCGCTCGTCTTTAACCAGCGCAGTGCGCGTGACGAAGTAAAAATCCTCGATCGAGAACGCCGCGACGCGCCGCTGCATCGCTTCCATAAGGCTCAGATATTCGCGCAATGACACCGGGATCTTGGCGCCGCGCAATTCGGTAAAGAAAGAAAAGAACATTTCGATCTCAGGGCAGAGGGTTCAACGCCTGAGCCAACTGCACAGTATCGATGTCACCGTTCCAATAGGCGATGAGCGCGACCGCATTCAACGTGATCCACGCATAGACGCCACGTTCATCATCGGGTGCAAGCACGCCCGCAATGAGATGCGGTGAAGGCTGGACGCCGACGACGGCGGTATTGGCGGGGCTCATCTGGTTGCCATGCGTCATATTCACTTTGATGCGGACGTCGTGGCGTGCATTGCCGCGTGGCCTGACCCAGACCGTCATCGGCAGGCCGGTCGTACGCGGGAACAAATTCGCCATCTCGAAGAGATCGTCGGTGTCTGGGGCGTCTTCCGAAACGAGATTGCCCGATTTCATGACCGCCCTCCTGTCGGCGGGTTCCGGCTGTGGGCGCCTATCCCGCTCAGCGGCGTTCGCCGCGACGGTGCAAGAAGGCGAGGCGCTCGAATAGATGTACGTCCTCTTCGTTCTTTAATAACGCGCCGTGCAACGGCGGGATCAGTTTTGCGGGGTCGCGGGTGCGCAGCGTCTCGGGCGAGATGTCCTCGACCAGCAGCAATTTGAGCCAGTCGAGCAGTTCCGAGGTCGACGGCTTCTTTTTCAACCCCGGAACATCGCGGATGTCGAAAAAGATCGTCAGCGCCTCGTGCACCAGTTCGTGCTTGAGGTCGGGGAAATGGACATCGATGATCTCTTGCATCGTCTCGCGGTCGGGAAAGCGGATGTAGTGAAAAAAGCAGCGCCGCAAAAAAGCGTCGGGCAGCTCTTTTTCATTGTTCGAGGTGATGATGACAATCGGGCGGTGCTGAGCGCGGACCGTTTGCCGGGTCTCATAAACAAAGAACTCCATGCGATCGAGTTCGAGCAACAGGTCATTGGGAAATTCGATATCGCCCTTGTCGATTTCATCGATCAGTAAGACCGGCGCTTGTTCCGCCGTAAACGCTTCCCACAATTTGCCGGGCACAATGTAGTTGGCGATGTCGTGGACCCGTTCATCGCCGAGCTGGCCGTCGCGCAGTCGCGAAACCGCGTCGTATTCGTAGAGCCCCTGCTGCGCCTTGGTCGTTGATTTGATGTGCCAAGTGATCAGGTCCTTGCCGATGCCGCGAGCAATTTCGTGGGCAAGGATGGTCTTTCCGGTGCCCGGCTCACCCTTGACGAGCAGCGGTCGTTCGAGCGCGATGGCGGCGTTGACCGCGACCTGGAGATCGGCTGTCGCCACATAGCTGTCGGTGCCCTCAAAACGTTGCATTCCGGCGCGGTCCACGGTTGTTTGGGCGGATCACATAACCCGCTGGCCGGCTTGAAACCAGCCCGCGTGTCGCGATGGCTCGCATGCAACGCGGGACATACCGCATCCGGCGCGCTGCAGCCGATGGGTGACGGCACAGTGTATGGGTGAGGAGATCGACCGTGATCAGTCCTCTTATTCGTTGAGCGATCTTGGCCCGCTGACAAACGGACTACCCCGAAGGTAAAATCGCAGGAGCCGGTTCGCATCCCGCGAAATGCCGATCCTGATGCTCTGACCGATTTTGCTGGGCCCGATTTCGCCCGGCCTGATTTCGTCAGGTTCGATTTCGCCGGGTTCGTGGTCATCGCTTCCGAGCCCCAGAGGGCCTTCTCGGCAAAGGTCGAGCCCATCAAACCGGCCATCAACCTGCAACGCCGCGGTAAGCCTTCCTGGTCCTCGCGCCAAGTCGTGCATCCGCTCAATTTGACGATTTCGCTGCATGATCGGGATGCCGTCGCGGGGTTCAAGCGCCCTGATCAGGACGCCGGCTCCGATCCCGGGCATCTCGCTCGAGACATTCAGCATGTATGAGCTGCCGTAGGCGAGATAGACATAGGCGTGCCCGGGCTCGAGAAACAACGAGCGATTGCGCGGCGTCATCCCCCGATAGGCGTGCCCTGCGGCGTCGCCGACGACATACGCCTCGGTCTCGACAATACGGCCGCTAGCCACACCCTCGGCCATTTCCCGCACCAGGATCTTGCCGATCAGATAGCGGGCGAGCGAGACCGTATCGATCGGCAGGTCCGCACGAGCGAGCGCTGTATGGCTACCCTTACGCCGGCTCGGTTTCAGGGGATCCGCTCGACCCATTGCGCGCGCGAAGGCCCCGGCTCAAACGGATCGCCGAAGTATTGGGTCTCGCGGGCCACCTTCCCGTCTCTGAACTCCATAATGCTCACGGTGTAAGACGGCTGCCCGTCATAGGTTAGGACATATTCAGTGACCCAGAGGTCGCCCGCGCCGATTATCCGTCGCACCGCGAAGCGTTTGCGGTTCGGCTGCGCGGCGCGAGAGGCCTGAATGTTGCTCCGTCCGCGGATGCGCTCGCTCGATTGCGGATATTCGAGCACCGCATCCTCTCGGTAAATCTGGTGCTCCGCCTCAAAGTCGTCGGCGTCGGAGGCGGCCCAGTGACGATCCAGGGCCGCTCTGATGTCGCGGTCTTCCATCTCGATCTTCCCTAACGCTGCGTCATTTCAAAAACCGCCCGATGCTCGCCGCCATGCCTCACCAAATCCGCTTGCCCGTCAGCATCGATGTTAAGCCGGCGCAGCATCCCGGCCTTGAACGGGCGTCTTCCAGATCGCGGTGTGGACCGTCTTTGTCAAAGATCTAAAGCAATGTCGCCCTGGGGCTCGCTGCAGCAGATCAACAGATTGCCATCCGCCGGCGGTTCGACTGGGTCCGGCCGATAGACGACGGCGCCGGATATCAGCCCAGTCTCAGCCGCGGCGGATGCCGGCGAGGGTTGACGACGGTGCCGCCGGGATAATCGAGCGGCAGGCTCCGGCAAAAGGTCCGGCCTTCGCGGACCTCGGCGATCCCCTTCGGCACCCGGTCGGAGGTCAGCAGGTTAAGCCGGCCCAACTGGTCGTCAGGCCCCCAATCGCCCCAGGTCGAGCCTGGAGGGCGGTGCTTCCAACGCGGATTGTCAGCCATTATCAATCGACTCTGACGAGCTTTTGCAAAGCGCGCAGGCCGGGCGGGATCTGTTCGCCTTTGGCGCGGACCCGACGGCCCCAATTGGTGAACGACACCTCGCCGACATAGATGTCGCCGCGGCTGTCAACCGCGAGCCCGTGCGGCGAGATGAACTGGCCGGGCTCGAGCCCGGCATGCGCATGACCAAGCCGCGCCAGCAATTCGCCGTTCTGAGTGTAGATGCTGACCCTCGGCCCGCAATTCGGCAGGTCGATATTAACCGCCATATCGGGCCCGATCTCGCCAACAAAAAAGCGCGGCGTCTTTGTGCCGGTCTCCATATAGAGACCCGACGGCCGGTGCATGTTGTTCCACTGGGCCTCGTATTTGCCATTGCCGTCGAACACCTGAACCCGGTGATTTTCGCGGTCGGCGACGTAAACCCAGCCGTCCGGATCGCAGCAGATGTTGTGGGCGATGTTGAACTGGCCGGGATCGGTGCCGGGCTCGCCCCACGACATCAGCAATTTTCCGTCAGGCGAATATTTGTGGACGCGCGAATTGCCGTAGCCGTCGGAGACATAAATGTCGCCCTGCGGCGATAGGGCGGTATGGGTACAGCGGTGAAACGGCTCGCCGCTCATGTAAGGCGCCGGTTTGCCGGCAATGCCGAGGGTCAGCAACACCCTGCCTTCGAGCGTGCATTTGCGCACCGTATGGTCGCCGTCATCGGTCAGGAAAACGGTTCCGGCCGGCGCCATGTGCACCCCGTGCGGGCGGGTGAAAACGCCCTCTCCCCAGGAGCGCAGAAAATTGCCGTTGCGGTCGAATACGATCATCGGGTGGGCGCCGCGACTGAAGGCGTAGACATTGTCATGGGTATCGACGCCGACCGCGGCCACGTCGGCATCCCATTTCCAGCCCTCGGGCAGTTTCGCCCAATCCTCGGCGACCCGATAGCGGTAGCCGTCCGTTCCCAGAATGACCGACATGGCGTTCCTCTCGTTTGCGGCGTCGGCCCGCACAGAGGCCCATCCCCGTGCGCCGATTTGTGCGGATTATAGGGCCCAACTCGACGCGGTTCGAGCGGGATCGCGGTGACGCAGTGAGCCCGCGGCGGGCTAAGAGGCTCGCCTCCGACAATTTTCAATCGCACGATCATTTTTATCTGGTACGTACCAAGAACACTTGCTATAAATACCCGTAATTAGGGTAAATAATCGATAAACGCCCCTTACAGGGGTGGATCTCATGGCTCGTTGCGAAAGGAGATCAGCATGATCGGCGTCTCGCGTGTTCTGCCGGTATTGACCGCGATCCTGGTTGCCGCACTGGTTGCGGTCCCGGCAAGGGCCGACTCCGGCGGTGGGGGGCCGGGCGCTTCCGCCTGTGCAGCGAATGCCTGGATCGATGTGCGTTGCTACGGGGCGACCGGAGACGGCGTCACCGACGACACCAACGCGATCCAGAACGCGATTGCCGATGCCCTTGGAAAGAATGAGCCGCTATTTTTGTCCGCAGGCACGTTTAAACTCACCAGCGCTTTGGTGATCGACTATACGACGCGGGCCGATACCGGTTTCCGGATCATCTCGATGGGCGCGACTTTCGACGGCAAATCGATCTCTTCGGGGCCGGTGCTTGAAATCGTGTGCTCGGGGGGCGCGCCACAGTCTTCCAAAGGCTGCTTTTACTTTAACGAGCAGGGCACGCTGTTTGTCTACGCAAACACCAACAATTATGCCGTGCTTATCGGACAACCCGATTTCTCTGATGCGCACAACTCGATCAAAATCGATCATCTGATTGTCAACAACGCCAATCCCGGCCCGCAAGCCGGCGGGCTGCAGCTCAATTACGTTCTGAACGCGAACATCTTCGCGATAGCCGATTCCGCCGGCGGGGCGGCCGGAATAGCGCTCGAGCAGACGCAGATCTCGCATATCGGCGGGGCGGGATCGGCAAGCGGTAACGGCGGTGCCGGTTTGTTGATCGAAAATGGCTACACTTTCGCCAACACGATCGATGCGATGGACCTCGAGGTGGCACCGACCTGCCTTGTGATTTCGTCGCAAAACGCGGCCCACAACACGTTCATTTCTCCCTACATGGCGTGTCCGACAGCGATCAATGCGGTCTCCGGCGACACCACCAAGCTCGTCAACCCGCTGTTTGCCGGCAACGTCCAGACTCAATTCGCCGCTGCGGTTGGGGTGACAACGAGCCCGTAAACCCGCTTGGAGTGAGGCGCGGGCGGCGCTGTGTAAAGCTTTACAATCTTGCCGCCCTCGCCCATATCGAAATCGCCAGACGGTCGGGCGGCCGCTCTCGGCTTCGCACCGGGAGAGGAAAGTCCGGGCTCCACGGAGGTACGGTGCCGGGTAACGCCCGGCGGGGGCGACCCCAGGGACAGTGCCACAGAAAACATACCGCCAAGCCCGTTCCGGTCTGCCCGGACGGGCGGCAAGGGTGAAATGGTGCGGTAAGAGCGCACCGCGCCGCCGGCAACGGTGGCGGCAGGGAAAACCCCACCGGGAGCAAGACCAAGTAGGGGCGGCAGGCGGCACGGCTGTGGACTCGTTCTACAAATGTGGCGCCGGGCGTATCTCCGCGCCGCTGCCCGGGTCGGTCGCAGGAGGCGCTCGGCAACGGGCGTCCTAGAGGAATGGCCGTCACCGAGGTGGAGCGCTTTCGGCGTTCCTCGGCGGGACAGAACCCGGCTTACACGCCGTCTGGCTTTCTCTCTCCCCATCAAATAAGGCGGGGGGCTGATCTCCGCCGGCGCTGCCCTCCGGTGGTTCCACACTCGGGTGGTTCTGGCCGCCCGGGCTCATTCCGCGGACGCTCCATTGCCCCGAGCAGTGGATGCTTTGGCGGATCAATACGGGATAACGCCAGATTCCGGGGGAGAACTCTGTGAATCGCACTCTTCACGATTGCCAACGGGCTCGCGGCGGGTAGGGTCGATCTGTGTGGTCGAGATGCTAGTTGCCGCGGTCGTGATGGCGGCGGCTTAATCTGGGGATTCCGGGCTTGGGACCACACTTGGGGGGACGAGACGGGCGATCCGGGGGGATCGCCCGTTTCATTCGCGAGAAAAGTCACAAGAACGCGGAATTGACAGGCTCGCTTCCGCCAATTCGATAACAGGAGCGGAGGGCGACGATCGAAGTCGGCGCACCTCGAGAGTGGCGGAGATCGGCGCCTTTACGTCGATCCGGATGACCGGACGACCTTTTCTGGGCGCGCAGCGCTTGGACTGTTTCGCCCCACCGCGGAGCTCAAGCGAGACAATTCGGGCTAGTTTGTGCCACCCGTGGCCGAATTCTGGCAAAAATCTGCTCGTCATGGCCAGAATCTTATGGCATTCTTTTGCCATTGTTATTGCGGACTGCATTTATGGCGAGAGACGCGAATCCGTTAAAGTCTGAGCAGATCACGCTCTCGATCAATGCTCAGACGGTCTGGTATCTCGATCGCCTGGTCGAGACCGGACTTTACGGCAATAACCGCACCGAAGCAGCAAGGGTAGCGATATACGACCACTGCAAGATGCTCATCAGCCAACGCACTTTGGAAATGGCGCCGCGCTTGCCAAACCAAGATGTCACCCCGCTCCGCTGACACGCTCGGTACAGGAGGACGGCCGCTCGTGGCCTTTCTGCTCGAGCAGCCGAACTCGACATCTGAGCACCGCCTTCTCGGTGCCGCTGTCACAGTCTTCAAATTGCCGATCTTTAGCCGACTGCGCCCGTCTATATGATGTGGGTGATCATCTGGTGGGCACAAATCATAAAATTACAAGTTTTATTTTTAGAACCGCATTGACACCCATGATTTCCCATGTTATCCCAAGATCACCCATGGACGGGTGTGGCCGATGGGGGGAACTTCGGCAGCACCTATCGGGCGCCCCTTGCCGAGCGTCCGTGGGCGAGCGTTGGGGGAAGAAGTGGCATGTTTCTGTCCACTTATGTGAACAAGGTCGACCGCAAGGGGCGAGTTTCAGTGCCGGCGACCTTTCGCACCACGCTGTCGACGCAGCGCTTTCCCGGCATCGTGGTCTTCCCGTCCTACAAATATCCCGCCCTCGAGGCGAACAGCATCGAATGGATGGAGGAGTTGGCCAACCGCCTCGATATGTTCGACAAGTTCTCTGACGAGCATGAAAACTTGGAAATGCTGTTTGCCTCGTCTCGCGAGCTGCCGTTCGACACCGAGGGGCGGATAATGTTGCCACCTGAACTGGCGGAGCACGCCGCCATCAGCGACAGCGTGGCGTTTGTCGGCGTCGGCAGAAACTTTCAGCTTTGGGAGCCGACACGGTTTGCCGAGCATGCCGCCACTTTGCGCGAGCGGATGCGCCAGCAGGGCACGCGGATGCCGTCACCTTCCAGTTCGCGCCGAGAATGAGACGGCAGCCCCACTCGCCGCCCCGCCCACAACGGGTGGCGCCGCCGATGATCGTATCCGGCACTCCGGCCGAGCATGTGCCGGTGATGGTTGGTCCCGTGATCGACATTTTGGCGCCAACCGACGGGGCGCTTTACGTTGACGGAACCTTTGGTGCTGGCGGCTACAGCCGGGCTCTGCTCGACGCCGCAGATTGCCAGGTTGTCGCGATCGACCGCGATCCTGAGGCGGTTCGGCGCGGCCACGAATTCGCGGCGGCTTACCGCCAACGTATCCAAATCATTGAAGGGAATTTCGGCGACATGGAGCGGCTCGTCGCGGCCGCAACCGCACCCATCGCCGGCATCGTCCTCGATCTCGGTGTGTCGTCGTTACAACTTGACATCCCCGCGCGCGGGTTTTCGTTTCGGTTTGACGGACCGCTCGACATGCGCATGGGCGGCGCCGGGCAAAGTGCCGCCGACCTGGTCGCGGCCTTGTCCGAGGGGGAGCTCGCAGAACTGATCCGCGAATATGGCGAGGAGCGTCACGCGCGGCGCATCGCCCGTTCGATTCTTGCCGCCCGCCAGCACAACCCGATCCGGCGAACGGTGGAACTCGCCGATATTGTGCGCGCCGCTGTCCCCAAAGCGGAACCGGGTCTCGACCCGGCCACCCGCACCTTTCAGGCGCTGCGTATCGCCGTCAACGACGAATTGGGCGAACTCGATCGCGGACTTCTCGCCGCCGAACGCCTGCTGGCATCAGGCGGCCGGCTCGCGGTGGTGTCTTTTCACTCTCTCGAGGATCGCCGCGTCAAAGAATTCTTGCGGCAGCGAAGCGAGATGGCGCCGCGCGCCTCGCGGCACGAGCCGGTTCCGAGCGAAACCCGGGCGCCGAGCTTTCGGCTGATTCACCGGCGGCCGATCAAACCAAGCGAGGAAGAGACAGCTCGCAACCCGCGAGCGCGTTCTGCTCGGCTACGCGCCGCCGAGCGGACTTCAGCGCCGCCATGGCCGACCGGGCGCCACCGTGCAAAGGAGCGTGCGGCATGATCAGGCTTCCGACCCTATTCTGGCTGCTGATCGTTTCGACCGCGGGCTTTGCCATGTTCGCCGTCAAATACGAAGTGCAGAGCGTCGCGGACCAGCTAGCCCGGACGGTCAGACAGGCCGATGACACCGAACGCGAAATTCGCGTTCTTGACGCGGAATGGGCCTTTCTAAATCGGCCCGATGCATTGGCTCAAATGAACCAGCGCCTGTTGTCGCTGGGTCCGATCGCGACTAAGCAGTTGCGAACAAATATCGCCGATGTTGCGATGCGCCCGGTTCCATTGCCGGCGCCGCCACCACCACCGCCGCCTCCGGCGCCTGTCGAAAACATCGCCGCAGATAGAGCCGCGGTGGTCGCGCAGGCGGTACCGGCGCGGGATCAGCCGCAATCGAGCACGCCGCCGGCCGCGGCCGTGCCAGCCCAGCCGCCTGAAATCCCCAAACCCGTCCTTACCGCGGCACTCGAAACGCAGACCGCATCCCGGCCTGTCAGGAGTGCGGTTGCGAAAGCATCATTTCATTCCGCCCCGCCGCACCGGGCTGGCTCGCTCAATGAGCTGATCGCCCAAATCGCGGAGAGCCATTGATGAGCGCCGCCTATCAGTTCGCCGATAATCCCTGTCGGCCACGGCACTTCAAGCCGCCACCATGTACGCCGGTAATCCCGGATGGTCCGGCAAAGCGGGCACTCGAGGGCACGCGCCCGCGGCTGTTCATTGCCAGCCTCGCCTTTATGATCGCGTTTGCGGTCATCGCCGGGCGCCTTGCTCAAGTCACCTTGTTGCCGAGCGGCGTTACCGTCCCGCGGATCGCACGGTTCGATCCGCCGCCGCCACCCCCGCTCGAGCGCGCCGACATCGTCGATAGTAACGGCAAGCTGCTGGCGGCGACCCTCGACACCCCATCGCTTTACGCCAATCCGCGCCAGATTCTCGACCCCGCTGATACCGCGCAGAAGCTCGTCGCGACACTGCCCGGTCTCGACCACGATGCAATATTGGCCAAGCTGACCTCGGGTAAAGGCTTTGTCTGGATCAAGCGGCATCTGACCCCGGAGCAAGCCTACGCGATCAACCAGCTGGGTCTGCCCGGTTTGCAATTTCAACATGAAGAACGGCGCGTCTACCCGTATGGCGCGTTGCTGTCCCATGTTGTCGGGTTTACCGGCGTCGATGATAATGGCGAGGCCGGTCTCGAGCGCGGGCTCGACGACACCCTGCGGGGGCGCCGGGAACCCCTGCAACTGTCGATTGATCTGCGACTGCAATACATCCTGCACGAAGAGTTGCAGCGGGTCGTCGACGATTTTACGGCTAAGGGCGGCGCCGGGCTGATCATGAACGTGAATACCGGCGAAGTCCTGGCGATGGTGTCGTTGCCCGATTTCGATCCGGCCCATCCCGGGACCCTGGATCCCTCTCATCCAGAGAGAACGATCGCCGAACGCATGTTCAACCGCGTCACGCTCGGCGATTACGAAATCGGCTCAGTCTTCAAGATCTTCACGACGGCGATGGGACTGGATTCGGGCGCGACCACGATGAGCGGCCGCTTCGACGCCACCAACCCGATCCATATCGGCCGGTTCACGATTTCCGATTATCACGGCAAGCACCGCTGGGAGTCGGTGCCCGAAATCTTGATGTATTCTTCGAATATAGGCGAGGCGAAGATCGCGCTTGCGGTGGGTGCTGATCGACAACAGGCCTATCTACGTCGCTTAGGCCTCCTCACCGCGCCGAGTTTCGAACTGAAGGAGATCGGCAAGCCGCACTATCCGGCAAGGTGGCGCGAGGTCAATGTGATGACGATCGGTTTTGGCCACGGCATCTCGGAGACCCCGCTGCAAGTCGCCACCGCCGCTTCGGCACTCGTCAATGGCGGAATCCTGCGCCCAGCGACACTGCTCAAATTGCCGCCCGGAGGCGCCCCACAGGGAACGCGAGTGATTTCGCCCGAAACTTCGGATCATATGCGCCAGTTGCTGCGCATGGTCGTCCAGTACGGCACCGGCGAGATGGTCAACGCACCCGGCTATGTCGTCGGCGGAAAGACCGGCACCGCCGACAAGGTTGAAGGGCGGCACTATGCCGAGCGCAAATTGCTTTCGAGCTTTGTCGGCGCGTTCCCGATGACCGCACCTAAGTACCTGGTTCTGGTAATGGTCGACGAGCCGCATCCGAACAAATCGAGTCATGGCTATGCAACCGCGGGCTGGACCGCGGCGCCGGCGGTCGGCCGCACGATCGTCCGCATGGCGCCCCTACTTGGAGTGCAGCCGGTGGACGAATCCTCTCCCGAAGTTGTTCATGCGTTGACACCCGATAGCCTGCAAGGCAAGCGGATTGAAACTTACTGAACTGACCGGCGTCGGCGTTTCGGCGCCCAACGGTCATTCACCTAACGATCCCGACATTGTCGGCCTTACCGCCGATTCGCGGGCGGTTCGGCGGGGTTTTTTGTTCGCCGCCCTACCCGGACTGAAACTTGACGGGCGCCGATTTGCCGACGATGCGGTAACGCGCGGCGCAACCGCGATCCTCACCGACGATGCGGCCCTACTCAATCTTTCGCCGGAAGCCCGCAAGCGCATCGCGATCGTCCTCGACGCCAATCCGCGCCGCCGGCTGGCGTTGTTGGCGTCCCGGTTTTATGGCGCCCAGCCGCAAACAATCGCTGCCGTAACCGGCACTAACGGCAAGACTTCGGTTGCTCATTTTACGCGGGAGATCTGGAGCGCGACCGGCAGCGCCGCTGCGAGCCTCGGCACCCTGGGAGTGGTCACCCCGCGGCGCCGCTATCCTGGCGCGCTGACGACTCCCGACCCGACAGCGCTCCACGAGCAGTTGGCCGCTCTCGCCGGCCAGGGCATAAGCCATTTGGCGATCGAGGCCTCCAGCCACGGTCTGGCGCAATTCCGGCTTGACGGGCTGACGGTCAAAGCCGCGGCTTTTACCAATCTCACGCGGGACCATCTCGACTTTCACGAGAGCATGGCGGCGTACCGGGCTGCGAAGGAGCGGTTGTTCACGGCTCTCCTAGAGCCCGGGCGGCCGGCGGCGTTAAACCGCGACAGCGCCGAATATTCGCGCTTGGCGGCGTTGTGCAGCGAACACAGCAATCCCGTCATCGGTTACGGCGCCGATGCCGCATCCGAGCTGCAGCTCGTTTCGGCTCGGCCACGCCCGCGCGGCCAGGACATCGTGCTCCAGGTCTTTGGAGCCCGCTACGAGCTGTTCTTGCCGTTGCTTGGCCGTTTTCAAGCCATGAACGCGCTTGCCGCTCTCGGATTGGCGATCGCCACCGAGGTGCCGGCGACAGCGGCGATCGCGGCGCTAGCCAAATTGACCGGGGTTCCGGGCCGCATGCAGTTTGTCGCCGAGGGCGAAGCCGGGGGCGGCATCGTCGTCGATTACGCCCATACGCCGGATGCGCTCGCGACCGTGTTGGCGGCTTTGCGCCCGCACACACCAGGACGACTCGTCGTTTTGTTCGGCGCCGGCGGCGACCGCGATGCCGGCAAGCGACCGCTGATGGGCAGCGTCGCCGTGACGAGTGCGGATCGCCTCTATGTAACGGACGACAATCCGCGTAGCGAAGACCCCGCCGCGATCCGGCGCGCAATTCTCGCCGACGCCCCCGGGGCAATCGAAATCGGCGATCGCCGGCGCGCGATCGAAACCGCGATCGGCGAGCTTCGGCCCGGCGATTTGCTCGTCATCGCCGGCAAAGGCCACGAAACCGGCCAGATCGTCGGGACCGAGACGCTTCCGTTCGACGATGCCGAGATCGCGCGCGAGATCGCCGAGCAGCGGTTCGACATGATACAGCGGGCACGCGCGTGACCCCGCTGTGGACGGCCGCCGACGCCGCCCGTGCGACCAGCGGAACCGGGCCGCTGGATTGGGCCGCGACCGGCGTATCGATCGACAGCCGCAGTCTCTCTCCCGGCGATTTGTTCGTGGCACTGCGCGGGCCCAATCACGACGCTCACGAATTTGTCCTCGCGGCGTTTGAGCGCGGCGCGGTGGCGGCAATGGTCGATCGCGAAATTGCCGGCGGCGCGGCGGGACTTCCCTTGCTTCGGGTTGGCGACACGCTCGCCGGTCTGACGGCGCTTGCCGCCTATGCCCGAGCCCGCAGCGCTGCGAAAATTGTTGGCGTCACCGGCAGTGTCGGCAAAACCGGGACCAAAGAGGCGCTTCGATTAGCGCTCGGCGCCTGCGGCGCGACTTTTGCCTCAGCCGGCAGCTTGAACAACCAATGGGGCGTACCGTTGTCGCTGGCGCGCTTGCCGCCCGAGACGGTCTTTGGCGTGTTCGAACTGGGAATGAACCACGCCGGCGAAATCGCCGCGCTGACCCGGCTGGTACGGCCGCACATCGCGGTGATCACCACGGTAGAACCGGCGCATCTCGGTTTTTTTCGGTCGGTCGAAGAAATCGCCGACGCCAAAGCAGAAATCTTCTTGGCCCTCGAACCGGGCGGCGCCGCCATCCTCAACCGCGACAACCCGCATTACCAGCGCCTCGCCAGCGCAGCGGCAAACGCCGGAGCCGATCGAATTCTTAGCTTTGGCGGCGATCCGCAAGCCACGTTCCGTCTCGTCGATTGCGTGCTGGAGCCGGAGGGCAGCACCGTCGAGGCGGTAATCGCTGGCGACAGGTTTCGCTTTTGTTTGAATGTCCCCGGCCGGCATTGGGTGATGAACGTGCTCGCCGTCTTGGGCGCGGCGTTTGCGGCCGGGTGCGATCTAAACCGGGCAGCCGCAGCACTTTCCGGCTTGCAGGCGCCGGCCGGACGCGGGCGCCGTCATCAATTGCCGTGGCGCGGCGGCAAGCTGACCCTGATCGACGAAAGCTACAACGCCAGTCCCGCCGCCGTGGTGGCGGCAATCGCCGTTCTTGGCGCAACGTCCCCGGGCCCGGGGGGCCGAAGGCTGGCGGTACTCGGCGATATGTTGGAGCTCGGCGATCCCGCCCCGCAGCTCCATCGTGAACTTGCGGCACCGCTCAGCGCGGCGAAAGTCGATCGAGTTTTCCTGATCGGGGATCAGATGGCCGCATTGCACACAGCGCTGCCGGAGGAACGCCGCGGCGGGTTGTGGGCCTCAGCGGAAGCCGCTATCCCTGATTTGTTAAATTTTCTTGAACCCGGCGACGTCGTGACTGTCAAAGGGTCTTACGGCGTGCGCATCAGCCGCATTGTCGAACGTTTACTCGCCGAAACGGCGCAATTCGAGACGTAAAGCAATGCTGTATGCGCTGCTGTTCCCGCTCGCGGATCACTTTCAGGCATTCAACCTGTTCCGCTACATCACCTTTAGGTCGGGGGGTGCGGTTGTTACGGCGCTGTTGATCAGCTTTGTTTTTGGCCGCCCGCTGATCAGCTGGCTGCGGTCAAAACAGACCAACGGCCAGCCGATCCGGATCGACGGTCCCGCCGGCCATTTGGTCCGCAAGAAAGGAACGCCGACGATGGGCGGCTTCCTGATCTTGCTGGCGCTTACCGTGGCCACACTGTTATGGGCGGATTTGGCCAATCCGTATGTCTGGATTGTGCTCTTGGTCACGGTCGGCTTTGGGTTGATCGGGTTTTTTGACGACTACCAAAAGCTGACCAGCAATTCGCATCGCGGCCTCGCCGGCACGACCAAGATCGGCCTCGAAATCGGCGTTGGCGCGATTGCCTGCATTGCAATCCATCACGTCAGCCCGGCACCGCTCGCCAACACCTTGGCGGTGCCGTTTTTTAAAACCCTCCTGATCCCGCTGGACGGTCTCTTTGTGCCGTTCGCGATTTTTGTCATCATCGGCGCGTCAAACGCGGTCAACCTGACCGATGGCCTCGACGGGCTGGCGATCGTGCCGGGGATGATCGCCGCAGGGTGTTTCGGGTTTATTGCCTATTTGGTCGGCAATTCGATTTTCGCCAATTATCTGCAGATCCACCACGTGCCCGGCGCTGGGGAATTGACCGTGTTTTGCGGGGCCATGGTTGGAGCGAGCCTCGGGTTTCTATGGTTCAACGCGCCGCCGGCGATGGTCTTTATGGGCGATACCGGGTCGCTGGCAATCGGCGGCGCCCTCGGCGCGATCAGTGTTGTCACCAAACATGAGCTGGTGCTGGCGATCATCGGCGGTCTGTTTGTGCTCGAAGCGAGTTCGGTGATCGTTCAAGTCGCCAGCTTCAAGATGACCGGGCGACGTGTCTTCCGAATGGCGCCGCTGCACCATCATTTCGAGCAAAAGGGCTGGGAGGAGCCGACCATCGTCATCCGCTTTTGGATCATCGCTTCGATCCTCGCGATCGCCGGGTTGGCCACATTGAAGCTGCGGTGACGGCCAATGCTGATCTTGGGGATCGCCCAATTAGTAGCTAGGCCCCGTCATCGTAACAAGATATGCTGTTTAAGCCTTAGGTGGAGAGACGTCAGCATGGCGCCTCCGCGCGGCGAGGACCAAACCGCATGAGGTTCGCCCGCATTGACCAGAGCCCGGTGGCGCGGTGGTGGTGGACCATCGACCGATGGAGCCTCGCGGCGCTTAGTCTGCTAATGGGTTTTGGGGTGGTTATGTGCCTAGCGGCGAGCCCCGCCGTTGCACAGCGCATCGGCTATGACGGCGGGCATTTTATACGCCGGTATCTCAGCTTGCTGCCGTTTACGATCGGGCTGATGTGGCTCATCTCTTTACAGACCCCACGCACGGTACGCCGTATTGCTGTTATTGTCTTTACGGCGGGGCTCGTTTTATTGGCGATGACGCTTGTTGTCGGCTCTGAGATCAAAGGCGCACGCCGTTGGATCAACCTGCCGCTCCTGTCGCTGCAGCCTTCCGAATTTGTTAAACCATGCTTTGCCGTGGTCACCGCCTGGCTGTTCTCGGAGCAAAAGCTAAAGCGGGGATTTCCCGGCAATCTGATCGCGCTGGCGCTGCTGTTGCTGATAGTCGCGATGTTGATCGCGCAACCCGATATCGGCATGGCGGCGGTGGTCGTTGTCGTATGGGTCGGCCAGTTCTACATGGCGGGATTACGTCTTTACTGGGTAATCCTGTTTGGCTTGACTGGCATTGGCGCGCTCGTCAGCGCTTATAACTTTGTGCCGCACGTCAGAGTGCGGGTCGATCATTTTCTGAATCCCGCCGCGGGTGATAGTTACCAAGTCAATCGATCGCTGGAAGCCTTTGCCAATGGCGGTCTTTGGGGCCGAGGTCCGGGCGAAGGAACAATAAAATACGTATTGCCCGATGCGCATGCGGATTTTGTGTTCGCCGTCGCAGGTGAGGAATTCGGGCTTATTGTCTGCCTAGCCGTGGTCGGGCTCTTTGCTTTTGTCGTGATGCGCGGTTTCTCGCGGCTTTCCCAGGAAGGCAGTTTGTTTGTGTTGCTGTCCGCGTCCGGTCTGTTGGTGCAGTTCGGATTGCAGGCGGTCATCAACATGGCCTCGACTTTGCACATGATGCCGACCAAAGGGATGACCTTGCCATTCTTGTCATATGGCGGCTCCTCGATGCTGGCGCTTGGTATGGGGATGGGAATGATGCTGGCGCTGACCCGCCGGCGGCTCGCGGGCAGCGCTCTGTGAGCGCTCCGTTCGTCCTCGTTGCCGGCGGAACCGGCGGCCATCTGTTTCCAGCTGAGGCATTAGCCGCGGAACTGGTCGCGCATCGCCGGCAAGTGCGGCTTTTGACCAATTCGCGCGTCGAGGGTTTCGCCGCCGACCTCCCCGGCATCGAGGTCACTCATCTCAAGGTCGCCCGGATCGAAAAAGGCTTGGTGCGCACTGCCCAAGGCCTAGCCGCACTGTCAGCGGCGGCCTTGCAATCCCGCCGGCTGTTGCGCCGCCACGCGCCCGCTGCGGTCATCGGATTTGGCGGCTATCCATCCCTGCCGACAATGCTCGCTGCAGTCTCGCTCGGGTTGCCGACGCTGATCCACGAGCAGAATGCCGTTCTCGGCCGCGCCAACCGGCTATTGGCTCCGCTCGTCCGGGGCATCGCCACCGGGTTTCCCGACACCAAGAGGCTGCGGTCAGCGGACCGCGCCCGCGCGGTCCACATCGGAAATCCGGTCCGGGCGGCAGTACTCGCCCTCGGCGCCGTTCCCTATGCTCGGCCCGAACCCGACCAGCCGATCGAATTGGTGATCCTCGGCGGCAGCCAAGGGGCTCACATTCTCGGAGATGTAGTTCCCGCCGCCCTCGCGATATTGCCGAAACCATTGCGCGAACGGCTGCGAATCAGCCAGCAAGCCCGCCCTGAAGATCACGCGGTGGCGGTCGAGGCTTACGCGAAAGCCGGGATCACTGCCCAGGTCGAGAGCTTTTTTTCCGATGTCCCGCAGCGGCTCGCGCGCGCTCACCTCGCCATTTGCCGCGCCGGCGCTTCAACCATCGCCGAGTTGACGGCGATCGGCCGGCCGGCGGTGCTTATTCCTTATCCCCACGCCACCGACGATCACCAAACCGCCAATGCCCGCGCGATTGCCGCTGCCGGCGGCGCTCGGCTTATTGCGCAATCGGAATTGCGCGTCGAAGGACTTGCCGCCGATCTCGAAAAAATGTTTGCCGATGGCTCGGCATTGAGCCTGATGGCGCAGCACGCCGCGGCATTCGGACGGCGCGACGCGGCCCACGATCTTGCAACGTTGGCATTGGCACTGGAGCCCGGCGCTGCGTTGCAGGAGTGCGCGGCATGAGGGCGCTGCCACTCAACATCGGCCCGCTGCATTTTGTCGGGATTGGCGGCATCGGCATGAGCGGGATCGCTGAGGTGCTGCACAATCTCGGCTACAGGGTGCAAGGGAGCGACCTCACCGACGGCGCCAATGTCCGTCGCCTGATCGATCTCGGGATCCCAGTCTCGGTCGGACACGACGCGGGCAATCTCGGCGCCGCCGAAGTGGTGGTGATCTCCTCCGCCGTGCATGCCGACAATCCCGAAATTACCGCCGCTCGCGCCCGCCGATTGCCGGTTGTCCGCCGAGCCGAAATGCTGGGCGAGTTGATGCGTCTCAGATGGTCGGTAGCAATCGCCGGCACCCACGGCAAGACAACGACAACGTCGATGATTGGGGCATTGCTCGAAACCGCCCAACTCGACCCGACGGTAATCAATGGCGGCATCATCAACGCATACGGGACCAATACCCGGCTCGGCGCCGGTGATTGGATGGTGGTCGAAGCCGATGAGAGCGACGGCACGTTCACCCGGCTGCCGGCGACAGGCGCGGTCGTCACCAATATCGATCCCGAGCATCTCGATTTTTACGGCAGCTTCGACGCGCTGCGACAAGCATTCGAAACGTTTGTCGGGAACATTCCGTTTTACGGGTTTGCCGCGCTGTGCATCGACCATCCGGTCGTGCAAGGGATGATCCCGCGATTATCCGATCGCCGCGTTTTGAGCTACGGGTTGAGCCCGCAGGCCGACATTCGAGCCGTCGATCTGCGGCTCGGCCGCGACGGGGCCCGCTTTGACATCGTTGTTGCCGATGCACCGTCCGACCGCGGGCGGACGATCTCCGATCTGTATCTGCCAATGTTTGGCCGCCACAATGTACAAAATTCGCTGGCGGCGGCGGCGGTTTCGGAGGCGCTCGGGCTCGGCGACGAGGCGCTGCGCTCGGCATTGCGCAATTTCAAAGGTGTCAAGCGTCGCTTTACCAAGACCGGCGAGTGGAACGGCGTTCCGATCATCGATGATTACGGGCATCATCCGGTCGAGATTGCCGCGGTGCTAAAAGCGGCCCGCGCGATCGTGTCGGGAAAAGTAATCGCGGTCGTGCAACCGCATCGCTATTCCCGGGTCTCGCACCTGTTCGATGATTTTTGCACCTGCTTCAACGATGCCGACATTGTCCTCGTCGCCGATATCTACGCCGCTGGCGAGGATCCGATCGAAGGTGTCAGCCGCGATGCGATCGTCGCCGGGTTGACCGAGCACGGCCATCGCAATGTGCGTCCCCTCGGCGAACCTCGCGACTTGGCGCCCATCGTCGCCGAACTGGCGCAGCCCGGCGATATGGTGGTGTGCCTTGGCGCCGGGTCGATCACCGGCTGGGCCAACAGCCTGCCGGGTGATCTTACCGCCGTGACGCGGCAGAGAGCGGCCGGATGAGACCATCGCCGGCCGTCTCGTTGTTGACGCCAACCTCAACCTTGCCACCGGCGCGGGGCAAATTGACAGCGGACGCACCGGTCGGCCGGCATACCTGGTTCGGCGCCGGCGGTGTCGCCGACATATTGTTCGAGCCCGCGGACGGCGACGATCTCGCCGCCTTTCTCGCGGCTTTACCTGAGACAGTCCCGCTCACAGTGATCGGCGGTGGCGCCAACACGCTGGTGCGCGACGGCGGGATCCCCGGCGTCACGATCCGCCTCGGTCATGGCTTTCGCGCCTTAGCCGCCGAGGGAGACGAGATCGTTGCCGGAGCCGCCACCCTGCATCTGAACGTCGCGCTGTTCGCGGCTCGATCGGGCATTGCCGGTCTTGAGTTTTTCTCCGGTATTCCGGGCACTGTCGGGGGCGGGCTGCGCATGAATGCCGGCGCTTATGGCCGCGAAGTCGAGGACGTCTTGGTTTCGGCAACCGCAGTCGACCGCACCGGGCGCGAGCACGCGATAAAAGCGGATGCGATGCGGTTTTCTTACCGGCATTGCGCCGTCGATCCCGGCTGGATCTTTGTCGCCGCCCGGCTACGCGGCGACCGCGACGACTCCGACGCGATCGCAAAACGAATGGCCGAGGTTCGCAGCGCACGCGAAGCGAGCCAGCCCATCCGTTCCCGCACCGGCGGCTCGACATTCCGTAACCCGGTTGGCGATTCGGCGTGGCGGCTGATCGACGCTGCCGGCTGTCGCGGCTTGCGGCGCGGCGGCGCCTTGGTTTCTCCGAAACACACCAATTTTCTGATCAATTCCGGCAATGCTACCGCAGCCGATATCGAAGGCCTTGGCGAGGAGGTGAGGCGCCGGGTTTTCGAGAACTCGGGCATCCTGCTCGAATGGGAAATCCGCCGGGTCGGAAGCGCCCTCGCGGACCTCGAGACCGTGCCAGATCCTTCGGGTGAGAGTAGGCCATGAACAAAACCGTCGCGTTGCTGATGGGAGGCTGGTCGCCCGAACGTGAGGTGTCGCTGTCGAGCGGTCGGGAATGCGCCAAAGCGCTTGTCGACCTCGGCTATCGGGTCAAGGCGATCGATGTCGAGCGGGATCTTTCTGCGCTGCTGCGGGCGCTCGATCCGCGTCCGGATGTGATCTTTAACGCGTTGCATGGGATCGGCGGCGAGGACGGCACCTTACAGGCCGTCTTTGAGATGCTGCGCATCCCTTATACCCATTCCGGGGTTTTGGCATCCGCCCTCGCCATGCACAAGCCGACCGCCAAGACCGTCTTTCGCGCGGCCGGCCTGTCGGTCGTCGACGGAACCTTGGCCTGTCGCGAGGAACTCGCCCTGGAAGACCCGATGCCGGCCCCGTTTGTGGTCAAGCCGACCAATCAGGGATCAAGCGTCGGCGTCCGCATCGTCCGCATCGGCGACAATTCCTGGCGAGAAGATTTGGCGAGCTGGGATTTCGGCCTCGAGATCATGGTCGAGCGCTTTATCCCCGGCCGTGAACTAACCGTCGCGGTCATGGGCGATCGCGCCCTCGGGGTATGCGAGATCGTCCCCCGCGGCAGCTTTTACGATTACACGGCAAAATATGCCGAGGGCGGCTCCGACCATTTGGTGCCGGCGCCGATACCGCCGCGGATTTATAGCGAGGCGCTCGAGGTTGGATTGCGCGCCCACATCGCACTGGGCTGCCGTGGCATCAGCCGAGCGGATTTGCGATATGACGACACACCCGACGGCGATGGCCGGATTTATTTGCTGGAAGTCAACACCCAGCCCGGCATGACGCCGACCTCCTTGGTACCCGACATCGCCCGCAACGCCGGGATTAGCTTTGACAAATTGGTTGCGTGGATCCTCGAGAACGCCGCATGCGGGGAATGAACCCCCGAGCGCGGCGGCAGCACCGCGCTTGGCTGCCATGGCTGCGCCGCGGTCTCTTCTGGATCGCAGTTCCGCTGGTTCTCGCGGCCAGCGCCTTTCTCGCGGCGCAGATCCATCGGGCGCCTAACAGCGGTACGATATTCGCCAGTGCTTCGGCGCGCCTGCTTGAAGCAAGCGGCGCCTTCGGTCTCCGGGTCAATGATATTCGGGTCGAGGGCCGCGCGACCACCGACCGCCAAACGATACTGGACGCGCTCGGCGTGCGGCCCGGCGCCCCGATCTTTGCGGTCGATCCGGCCCGTGCCAAGCGGCAACTCGAAAGCCTGCCGTGGGTCCGCTCGGCAGCGATCGAACGGCGGCTTCCGGACACGATTTATGTCCGCCTTGTCGAACGCGAGCCAATGGCGCTGTGGCAGCACGGCGGCAAGATCGACCTGATCGACCGCGGTGGGGCGGTGATTCCGGTGACCCGCCTTGACCGGTTTGCGAAATTGCCGATGGTCGTCGGTGAGGATGCCGCCGGCCATGCCGCCGCGTTGCTGGCTATGCTCGGCAGCCAGCCGGATCTCGCCGCCCGCGTGACCGCTGCGATCGATGTCGATGGGCGGCGGTGGAATCTGCGTCTCGACAACGCGATCGACGTGCTGCTGCCATCGGACGATCCGGCTGCGGCCTGGGCCGATCTGGCGCGGCTCCAGCGTACGAGCGCGATCCTCCAGCGTGATGTGCAGGCGATCGATATGCGCCTGCCGGATCGGCTCGTGGTGCGCGTTGCTCCCGAGCCGCCAAAGGAAGCGGCGCCAGCCAAGAAAGGACGCCCGACGGCGAAAAACACATGACCGCTATCGAAGAGGCGCGGACACGTGAGAAGCCGACAAAACCCACCCGGAAAGCGGCCGGCCGCCACAAGCCGCCAAAGGGTCGGCAGCGCCGCCCGGTAAAATCGCTCCCTCGCGCGCGGGGTACCCTGATCGCGGCGCTCGACATCGGCACGACCAAAGTCTGCTGCTTTATCGCCCGCGCCCACCCCGAACGGCCGCAAATTATCGGTATCGGTCATCAGCTCTCACGCGGCGTGCGCAACGGGACCATCGTCGACCTCGAAGCCGCCAGCATTTCGGTAGCAGCCGCGGTGCACGCCGCCGAAGAGATGGCTGGCGAGATGATCCAGCATATCGTGGCGAATCTATCCGGCGGTTCGATCGCATCGCGCATCATCAAGGCCGAAATCGGTGTTGCGGGGCGCGAAATCGGCGACAGCGAGTTGCAGCGAGTGCTGGAACACGGCTATCGGCTGCGCGAGCCGGGAGACCGTCAGATCATTCATTCGGTTCCGGTGGGCTTCTCGATCGATGACAGTCGCGGCATCCGCGACCCGCGCGGCATGTATGGCGAACGGCTCGGCGTCAACATGAACGTCGTTACAGCGAGCGCCGCCGCGGTGCGCAACCACAGCGCCGCAATCGGGCGATCGCATCTCGAGGTTGAGGCACTGGTCGTGAGCCCGTACGCCGCGGGCCTGTCTTGCCTCGTCGATGACGAAATCGGCCTCGGCGTAACCGTCATCGACATGGGCGGCGGCACAACCACGATCGGCGTATTCTTCGACGGGAATCTGATTTTTGCCGATTCGGTGCCGGTCGGCGGATCTCATGTAACGAACGACATTGCCCGCGGGCTATCAACCCCTGTGGCACACGCCGAGCGGATGAAAACGCTGTTTGGCACCGCAATTTCAGCGAGCACCGACGAACGTGAAATGATCGCGGTGCCACAGATCGGCGAAGACGAGGATGGCAATGTCAATCACGTTCCGAAATCGCTGCTGGTCGGCATCATTGCGCCGCGGATCGAAGAAACATTCGAACTCGTCCGCGATCGGCTAGAGGCCAGCGGGTTCGACAAGATAGCCGGCCGGCGCGTTGTCCTGACCGGGGGTGCCGCACAGTTGCAGGGGGTGCGGGAATTCGCCGGGCTGATTCTCGACAAGCAGATCCGCGTGGGTCGCCCTTTGCGCGTGGCCGGCCTCGCCGAGGCGACCGCCGGCCCGGCGTTTTCGACCGCCGCCGGACTGCTGCATTTCGCGTTGTCGGAGCGCGCCGAGGCACCTCACACCCGCCGCGCCACGCCCGGTCCCCAAAACGGGATCCTTGGACGGCTGGGTCATTGGTTAAAGGAAAACATCTAGGGTTAAAGGAGAAGATCAAGCGGTCTCGGACAACTCAGCGCCGGGCGCCGCTATCGGGATAGATGAAAAACGTCTAGATCGTTGCTGGCTAACGAGGGGGAAGCCCGGACCCGTCCGGGCATGATCGAGGGCTGCGTAGCAGTGGAGGACGCATGATCAATCTTAGTATCCCTAAAGACGAGCAGGAGATGAAACCCCGCATTACGGTTGTCGGGGTCGGCGGCGCCGGGGGGAACGCCGTCAACAATATGATCCGCTCAAATCTGATCGGCTGTGAGTTTGTCGTCTGCAACACCGATGCACAGGCGATGCAGCAATCTTCGGCGCATCGCAAGATCCAGATGGGGGTCGGCGTCACCCGTGGATTGGGTGCGGGATCGCGGCCCGATGTCGGCCGGGCTGCCGCCGAAGAGGCCCTGGATGACCTGCTCGAAGCGATGCAGGGCTCCAACATGGTGTTCATCACCGCCGGCATGGGCGGCGGCACCGGCACCGGCGGCGCGCCGGTGATTGCTCGGGTCGCCCGCGAATCGGGAATTCTGACGATTGGCGTCGTGACCAAGCCCTTTCATTTCGAGGGCAGTCATCGAATGAAGCTCGCCGAAGCTGGGATCGAAGAGCTGCAAAAGTTTGTCGATACCCTGATCATCATCCCGAATCAGAATTTATTTCGCGTCGCCAATGAGCGAACGACCTTCGCCGACGCTTTTAAAATGGCGGATGATGTCCTGCATTCGGGCGTCCGTGGCGTAACCGACTTGATGGTCATGCCTGGTTTGATCAACCTTGATTTCGCCGATATCCGCACCGTCATGAGCGAGATGGGTAAAGCTATGATGGGCACCGGCGAGGCCGAGGGCGACCGCCGCGCTATCGACGCCGCCGAGGCGGCGATCTCGAACCCGTTGCTCGAAGACGTGTCGATGAAGGGCGCTAAAGGCGTGCTGATCAACATCACCGGCGGACCCGACATGACCTTGTTTGAGGTCGACGAAGCCGCGAATCGGATTCGCGAAGAAGTCGATCCCGAAGCAAACATCATCTTCGGCTCGACCTTTGACGAGACTTTGTCCGGAAAGATGCGGATTTCGGTCGTCGCCACCGGGATCGACGCCGAAGCCCTGACGCTATCTCGTCCCGCCATCACTCTGGTGAGTAGCCGCGAGGCTGCGACGGCACCCGCGCTCCGCGAAGCAACCACGGGCGGCTACACGCAGCCGGTGCTCACACAGAATGCCGCACCCGCGATGGCCGGCGCGAACGGGACCGAAAACGAAGCGATGCCTCCCGCGGCGGCAACGGCGGAAACTGCAGCGCTCCGCAACGGCGCCTTTATAGCGCCAAAGCCTGCGGATGCCGGCTTGGCTCGTCCGGTCCCGCTAACTCAGCCGGCAGTACCGGTTGTGCCATCTGCGGGCGATGCGGTGATGAAGCCGAAAGGACGGGTGCCCAGTCTTATCGAGCGCGTTACGGGAGTCGGCCGGGCCCGCTCGGCTCCGCCGGAGCCGCCCCGCCAGCCGATCCCGCCGGCTTTGAAGCCGACACAACCCAGGCTTACTTCGCTCGAACCCGAGGATCGGCCTGGCTCGAAGGAGGAAGATCTGCTCGACATTCCGGCCTTCCTTCGGCGCCAGGCCAACTAACCAGACCCGCCGAGCCCGACAACAGCCCGGCCGCGGCGCTGCAATCAGCGGCGTGACCGGCTGACCATGAGGCATGCCCCTCCTACGTCATTGATTACGCTCGGTTGTTTACAAGAGCGATGCAATATTCTGACACAAAGAGTGATTTGGCGCCATCCACCGCTACCGCTACGTTTTCGCTGTCGGGGGAAATTATCGAGACTTATTTAAATGTTGGGGGAAATTGCGGCGCCGCCGCTACAGCAGACGCTTAAATCGGTGATTGGCTGTCGGGGGATCGGCCTTCACTCGGGACAGCGCGTTTCGATGAAATTGATCCCGGCGCCGCCCGCGACCGGGATCGTTTTTCGCAGAACCGATAATGGAGCTGAAATTCGCGCTTCGTGGGAAAACGCGGTCGATTCGGCCGGCTGCACGATGTTGTCCGATAGCGCCGGCAGAATGGTCGGAACAATCGAACATTTAATGGCCGCCTTGGCCGGGGCCGCGGTCGACAATTTGATTGTCGAGCTGGATGGACCGGAAGTACCGATTATGGACGGCAGCGCTGCTCCATTTCTGTTTTTGATCGAATGCGCCGGCATAATCGAGCAGGATATGCCGCGCAAGGCGATCGAAGTATTAAGGCCTGTCAGCATCGTGGAGGGAGAGACGATGGTCGGGCTCTATCCCGATCCGGAGTTCTCGATGAGTTTCGAGATCGATTACGACAGCCCGCTCATCCGCCAACAGACCAAAACTCTCGCCATCGACACCGAAGCGTTCAAACTCGAACTTAGCCGGGCGCGTACGTTCGGGTTTCTGAGTGATGTCGAGCGGTTACGCGCAGTCGGCTTGGCGCGGGGTGGATCGCTCGACAATGCAATCGTCGTCGACGGCGACCGCGTATTAAACAGTGAAGGACTGCGCTACGACGATGAGTTCGTCCGACACAAACTACTCGACGCGGTAGGCGATCTTTACCTCGCGGGAGCGCCGATTATCGGGCGTTTCCGGGGTGTGTGCTCGGGGCATTCGCATAACCGTCGGCTTCTTGCGGCACTGTTCTCCGATGACGACGCATGGTCGTATACATCTTCGGTCTCCGTCCCATACGCAGCGACACCCGCGGACCAGCACGAACCCTTGTTGGTCGACGCTTAAGCTCTGTCGGTCCGACCAGGTCTTGCATCGGTACCTTCGGCTGGGCATAAACTGGGACGGGGATACGCCGGGACAGATTATGCAGTTATCGCCTGTTTTGAAGTGGTCATCCGCGCTTGCGTTAATTATAGTGCTTGTCGGTTGCGGCGGCGGGAAGAAAGACGCGTATATCGAAAAGCCCGTTGATGACCTCTACAATCAAGCCATGGATCAGATGGTTGAGGAGCGTTATCCGCAGGCCGCCTCGAGCTTCGAGCAAGTTGAAAGCCAACATCCTTATTCTATTTGGGCGACAAAAGCCCAATTGATGGCAGCCTACGCTCAGTATGAGTCCGGTAATTATGACGCAGCGATTATCGCTGCGGATCGCTTTATCCAACTTCATCCGGGGAATCGCGACGTCGCTTACGCTTATTACCTGAAGGCAATCTCATACTACGTACAGATCGTCGATGTCGGCCGTGATCAGAAAACAACCGAACTCGCGTTGAAGGCGCTGGATGATGTCGTTCGCCGCTTTCCGGATACAAAATACGCTCGCGATGCCAAGTTAAAGCTGGATTTTACCCGCGACCATCTCGCCGGGAAGGAGATGGAGATAGGTCGATATTATCTCAAGCGCGGGCAATACTTGGCAGCGATGAACCGTTTCAAGCGCGTCATCGATAAATTTCAGACGACGACTTACGTTCCCGAGGCGCTGGAACGCTTGGTTGAATGCGATTTGGCGCTTGGCCTCAACGCCGAGGCAAAACAGAACGCGGCCGTGCTCGGCTACAATTATCCGGGCAGCGCTTGGTACGGCGACGCCTATGCCCTGCTAAAAGGCAGTCAGCAGCCGGACGCTCAGGCGCAAAGCTGGTTCGGCCGTACGTTCGGCAGCATGTTCTGAGCGGCTCAGCAAGTTCAAGCGCCTCGGCGAGCGAGTTAATCCGGACTGCATCACGCAATAAGGCAGCCCTATCGGGATCGTCTCTGACGCTGTCTTTTCTGACGGGTGGTTGAAGTCGCCAACCGCCATCGCTGCCAACTCAGATATCCGGTTGCTCGGCAGTAAACCATAGCGCCGCTGGTTTGCCTTTGAATGCCCCTATATTATTCGGGGAATGCTGCTCGGGCTCACCATACGCGAAATTGTCCTGATCGATCGGCTCGATTTGGCATTTCGCCCGGGACTTTGCGTGCTCACCGGCGAGACCGGAGCGGGAAAATCGATCCTCCTTGACGCGCTGGGACTGGCATTAGGCCGGCGCGCCGATGGCGGGCTCGTGCGCGACGGCGCCGCTGAGGCGGCAGTCACCGCCGAGTTTGCGGTCGGTCGCAACCACCCCGCGCACGTGATCCTGCGCGAGGCCGGGCTCGACGGCGACAGCGACACGATCGTGCTGCGCCGATTGTTGCGCAGCGATGGCCGCAGCCGGGCCTTTGTCAATGATGAGCCGGCAAGCATCGGCATTCTGCGCCAGCTCGGCGACAGCCTTGTCGAAATCCAGGGGCAGTTCGAGCAGCGCGGCCTGCTCGATCCGGCCAACCACCGCACGATGCTGGACGCATTCGCCGAGCTAGCCGGCGGCGGCACGTTGTTGGCGCGGGCGTGGCACGACTGGCGTGCGGCACGGATGGCCGAGGAGGAGGCGGTGCGGCTTGTCGCCGCTAGTCGCGAGGAAGAGGATCTACTTCGGCACCACCTGACCGAACTCGACGCCTTGGCGCCGGAACCGGGCGAGGAGGATCGCCTTTCGGCGCGGCGCACGTTGTTGCAAAATGCCGAGCGGCTGGCTGAAACCCTTAACGAAGCAATCGGCGAGCTTACTGGCGCTAGCGGCGCGCAAGCCGCCCTCGCCCGCGCCGCCCGGCGCCTCGAGCGCGCACGCGACCGGGCTCAAGGTTTGCTCGACCAAGCTGCGGCCGCGACAGAAAGCGCTGCAAGCGAGACCGCAGAGGCACTGGACGTGCTTGAGGCCGCGATGCGCAATCTCGAGGTTGACCCGCGCGAACTCGAAAATGTCGAGGAGCGGCTTTTTGCATTGCGCGCCGCCGCCCGCAAGCATCAGGTAGCGGCTGGCGATCTGCCGGATCTGCGCGAGGCGATCGCCGCCCGGCTGGCAACCATCGAGGCCGGGGGCAATAATGCCGAGGCTCTGGCAAGGGCGACCGCCGCTGCCCGCGCCGAATATGTCGCCGCGGCCGAGCGGGTCTCCCGGGTGCGTAGAGCCGCGGCCGAGAGGCTCGACTCCGGGGTCGCGGCCGAGTTGAAGCCGCTGCGCCTCGACAAGGCGCAATTCCGTACCGTGATCACGCCGCTCGACGAACCCGATTGGGGCGAACACGGTTGCGAGCGCGTGCATTTCGAGATTTCCACAATTCCGGGAGCGCCATTCGGCCCACTGGCGCGCATCGCTTCGGGCGGCGAGCTGTCGCGGTTCATGCTCGCCTTAAAGCTGGTGCTCGCGGGCACCTCTTCGGTGCCGACACTAATCTTCGACGAGGTCGACAGCGGCATCGGGGGCGCCGTGGCCGCCGCCGTCGGTGAGCGGTTGCAGCGCCTCGGCACCAATCTTCAGGTGCTCGTCGTGACCCATTCGCCGCAAGTAGCGGCGCGCGGCGCCCATCATTGGCGAGTGGCAAAGCGCCTCAATCAACGCAAGACCGTGACCCTGGTCGAGGAGCTGGATCCGGACAACAGGCAGGAGGAGATCGCCCGGATGCTCTCGGGCCAAACCATCACCGCAGAGGCACGGGCCGCGGCGGCAAGCCTGATCGCCGGAGGCCAAGCGTGAGCGCGGTGCGACGTCGCGGTAGCGCAACCGCCGAGTCGCCGCCGGTCGACACCCTGAGCGAGGAAGAAGCCCGCGACGAGTTGGCAGCACTCGCGGAGGAAATCCGCCATCACGACCGGCTTTATTACACCGATGCGGCGCCGGAAATCTCCGATGCCGAGTATGACGCGCTGCGCCAGCGCAACGCCGCTCTCGAAGCGCGCTTTCCCGAGCTGATCCGCAGCGATAGCCCGTCCCGGCGGGTTGGCGCGGCCCCAGCCGCCGGGTTTGCCAAGGTCACTCATACCCGGCCGATGCTGTCGCTCGAGAACGCCTTCGAGGAAGCCGACGTTCGCGGCTTTTTTGCCGGCATCCGCAATTTCTTCAGCCGGCCGGCCGATCAGGCCCTCGTCGCCGAAGACGCGATCGAGATCATGGCCGAGCCCAAGATCGACGGATTGTCGCTTGGGCTGCGCTATGAACATGGCCGTCTGGTGCAGGGCGCCACCCGCGGCGATGGCGTGACCGGGGAGGATGTGACCGCGAACATCCGTACATTGCCGAGCGTACCGGAACAGCTGAGGGGTTCCGGCTGGCCCGAGATCATCGAAATTCGCGGCGAAGTCTATATGGAGCGCACCGGATTTTTTGCTCTCAACGAGGAACGCGCCGCAGCCGGCGAGTCGGTGTTTGCCAATCCGCGTAACGCCGCCGCCGGCTCATTGCGCCAGCTCGACCCCGGGATCACCGCGCGCCGGCCGCTCAAATTCTTCGCTTATGCCTGGGGCGAGGCGACATCACCCTTTGCCCGCACCCATGCCGAGGCGTTGGCGCAATTCAGCGCCTGGGGCCTGACCGTCAACGACCGCTCGCGCCTCTGCCGCGGGATCGAGCAGGTGCTGGCCTACTATCACGACATTGCCGCCGACCGCGCAGCGCTGCCCTATGACATCGACGGCGTTGTCTACAAGGTCAACGATCTGTCATTGCAAGAGCGGCTCGGCATGGTCAGCCGCGCCCCACGCTGGGCATTGGCGCACAAATTCCCCGCCCAGCAGGCGCAGACCGTGTTGCGCGATATTCTGATCTCGGTCGGGCGTCAGGGCGCACTGACCCCGGTTGCGGCGCTCGAACCGATCACCGTCGGCGGGGTCGTTGTGCAACGCGCCACCTTGCACAACGAAGACGAGATCGCGCGCAAGGATGTGCGGATCGGCGACACCGTTATCGTTCAGCGCGCCGGTGACGTGATCCCGCAGATTGTCGGGGTTGTGAGCGAGCGCCGGCCGCCGGAAGCCCAGCCTTACCAGTTTCCGGATCACTGCCCGGTTTGCGGCAGTCTCGCAGTGCGCGAGCCCGGCATGGTGGCGCGGCGCTGCACCGGCGGGCTGATCTGCGCCGCACAAGCGGTCGAACGACTGAAGCACTTCGTCGCCCGCGACGCGTTCGACATCGAGGGGCTCGGCACCAAGCACATCCAGGCGTTTTGGGAAGACGGGCTGATCCGTCAGCCGGCCGACATCTTCCGGCTCGATCCGGAAATCATCGCCAAGCGCGAAGGTTGGGGCGAGCTCAGCGCCCGAAAGCTCGTTGCCGCCATCGACGAGCGGCGCCGCATTTCGCTCGAACGCTTTATCAACGCGCTCGGCATACCGCAGGTCGGACAGGCCACTGCTCGATTGCTCGCCCGCCATTACCGCTCGCTCTCGCATTGGCGGGCGGAAATGGAAATGGCGCAAGACCCGGAGAGCCCGGCACGCGCCGGTCTCGTCGATGTCCATGGCATCGGCGAAGACATGGCGGCGGACATCATCGGCTTTTTTGCCGAGCCGCATAACCGCGCCGTGCTCGACGATCTCGGGCGCGAAGTAACCGTGCTGGATTACGAGACATCGGCGCGGCGCGCGAGCTCGCCAATTGCTGGCAAGACGATCGTGTTCACCGGCTCGCTCGACAGCATGAGCCGGTCCGAGGCCAAGGCGCGCGCCGAAGCACTGGGCGCCAATGTCACGAGTTCGGTTTCGGCCAAGACCGATTATGTCGTTGCCGGCGCCGACCCCGGCTCGAAAGCGACCAAGGCAGCAGCACTCGGCGTAACCGTGCTCGACGAAGCCGCCTGGCTGGCACTCGCCAACGGGGCCGGCACAGCCGGATAATCGCCGGCGGTGTTCCGCATCGACGCCCCGATCGACGAGGCTCGCAGCGAGCCTCTTTTGTTGCTGCGTCCGGGGGTGATGCCGCAGCCGCGGTTGTCGCTGGCGCCGCCAACCGGCTTCGACGCCGCCGATCCACCGGAGCCGGTCCGGTTGCGCCGACCGTTGCCCGGATCGGCCGATCTTCCCGATGGCGAGCAGCCGATCGCCTCGCAAGAGCGGCGATGGCGGTTTGGGCCGGTTGCGTCGCTCATTCTGCACCTTCTACCGCTGCTGCTATTGCTGAGTTGGCCGATGCACCCGCCGGCCGAGATCGAGCCGATCCCGGTACAGCTGGTGTTTCAGCCGCCACCACCGCCTCCTCCCGCGCCAAAACCGATACCCAAACCGAAACCAAAGCCCGAAACACGCCCGCCGCCCGGGCGGATCGCTTCCGAAAATCTCGGCGACACAAAGGTAAAAGGGCAAGACCGGTCGAAGACGGACGAACCCACGCCGAACAAGCAGCCCGCCGCGACACTCGAATCGCCGCTCGAAATGCCGGACAAGACCGCGTTTCTGCCGCCCCCGCCGCCTCTGCCCGACCCCCCGAAGCTCGAATTGCCCAAGCCACCCGAGCCCCGGCCAATCGCCACACCAAAGCCGCCGCCGAAACCCTCGCTGGCCTCGCGTCAGCCGGTGCGGCCGCTGCCGCAACGAGCCAATCTTTTGCCACGCTGGGCGAAATATCCCGGCCCGGCGGCAACGCGCGACGAATACCTGGCCTATCTCGCCTATCTGGCGCGCCAGCATATCGGGTTGCTGTCGCCTTCCTTGCTCGGGGGACGGCGCGGCGAGACAATCATCAATGTACTCGTGCTCGACGATGGTACGGTGGCGACGCTCAGCATCGGTCTGAGCTCGGGCTACCCTGAAATCGACCAGCGAGTTGAGCAGATGATCCGGGCTGTCGGCCGTTTTCCGCCGCTCCCACAATGGTACCAGGCGCCGAGTATGCGGCTCGAATTCCGGCTGCAGTTCCCAGAAGCGCTCGAAGATTGAGCGCGACACCGCAGACCCCGCGCCGGCCGCGGCACCCGCATGTACGGCATCTGACGCTTGCCGGACGGATCGCGCATCATTGGAAGCCGCGCCGGGCCCGGATGCGGGGACTGCTTGCGTTCCTCGGCCCAGGGCTGATCACCGGCGCCTCCGACGATGATCCCAGCGGCATCGCCACCTATTCCCAGGTCGGCGCTCAGTTCGGTTATGCCATGTGCTGGGTCATGCTGTTCACTTGGCCGCTGATGGCCGCGATCCAGGAAATCAGCGCGCGCATCGGCCGGGTCACCGGCGAAGGCATCGCCGGTAATATCCGCGAGCATTACCCGCGCCCATTACTGCTGATCATTGTCGCCCTGCTGCTCGCCGCCAACACCATCAACCTTGGCGCCGATCTCGGTGCGATGGGTGCAGCACTGCAGCTGTTGTTGCCCGGTCCGGCGCGTCTCTACGTCGTGGCGTTCGCCATTATCTGCGCAATGCTCGAGATTTTTTTACGCTACGAGAATTATGTCCGAATCCTGAAATGGACGGCAGTGTCGTTATTTTCCTATGTCGCGACAGCATTGGCAGTTAACGTTCCCTGGAGCCAGGTCGCCTATCATACTTTTGTGCCTGAGCTCGTCTGGAATAAGGATTATTTGGTCTCCATCGTTGCCGTTCTCGGTACGACGATCACGCCATACTGTTTCTTTTGGCAATCTTCGGAGGAGGCTGAGGAAGAGCAGATCGACCCTGCGGCACATCGGCTGATCGACGCTCCGGAAGAGGCGCCGGCGCAGATCGACCGGATCCGTGTCGACACCTATTTGGGCATGGGGTTTTCCAACCTGATTAGCTGGTTCATCATCGTCACCACCGCCGCAACCCTGAACGCGCACGGCGTCACCGACATCCAGACTTCGTCGCAGGCCGCCGAGGCGTTGCGCCCGATCGCTGGCGAGTTCACCTTTGTCGTGTTTGCGTTCGGCATCATCGGGATCGGGTTGTTGGCGGTGCCGGTGTTGGCCGGGTCGGCCGCTTACGCCCTCGGCGAAGCGCTCGGCTGGCCAACCGGGCTGAGCCGCCGGCCGAAGGATGCGAGGGCGTTTTACGGCACGATCGCGGTCGCGACCTTGGTCGGCGTTTTTATCAATTTTGTCCACCTCGACCCGATCAAGGCACTGTTCTGGTCGGCAGTCATCAACGGCGTTGTCGCCGTGCCATTGATGGTCGTGATCATGCTGATGGCGCGGCAGCCGCGGGTCATGGGCGGATTGACAATTCCGCGGCCATTGGCAGCGGTCGGGTGGTTAACGACGGCGGTAATGGCCGTCGCTGTCGCCGCGATGTTCGCGACTTGGTGAGCATCCGCGCTCACGGGTTTTCAGGCGCCTCCGGCTCCTCGGTCGGGCCGTCTTCGGGATTAGTCCTGCGCAATGCCGCGCGTTCCTGCTGCTGCTTGATCTTTTCCTCTTTCTTCGCCTTTTTGGCGCGGTCGCGCTCGGCGCGTTCGATACGGTAGTTCGGTCTGTACGGCATCAGCTTTTACTCCTTTCGGCTCGCCGGCAGGGATTAGGGACCGCGGTGACAAGCTTGAGAAATATCGTCGATCCAATCGTCGTTTCTGTAATCCGGCATCGCCTGTTGGCGATCGTCGAGGAGATGGGCGAAGCGATGCTGCGCACATCTTATTCGCAAATCCTCAATTCGAGCCGTGATTTCTCGACCGCGATCTGCGATCTCGACGGGCGGCTGATCGCCCAGGCGGAGCACGTGCCGATCCATGTCGGCGCCCTACCCTACGCGGCACAGGCGGTGACCGAGTTCTTCGCCGGCGACATCCACCCAGGCGACGTTTTCCTGCTCAACGATCCCTATCACGGCGGCAATCATCTGCCCGATTTGACGGTGTTTGTGCCGGTGTTTGCCGGCGAGCAGCCGCGCTTCTGGTCGATCAATCGCGCGCATCAGAGCGACATCGGCGGGGCGACGCACGGCGCGTACAACGCTGCCGCAACCGACATCTGGCAGGAAGGGATCCGAATCACGCCGCTGCGGCTTTACGATCGCGGCGAGGTGCGGCGCGACCTCCTCGAGATGATCGCGACCAATGTCCGCCATCCGCGCGATTTTCGCGGCGATCTCGCGGCGATGATCGGCTCGGCGCATACCGGCGAGCGGCGGCTGCTGGCGTTGGCGGCGGAATTCGGCTGGCCGGTTGCCGACGCCGCGATCGAAGCCGTGCTCGACGGCGCCGAGCGCCAGACCCGGGCAGTCATCAGCGAGTGGCGGGACGGCGTCTATCACGGCGAGGCTATGCTCGACGATGACGGCCGCGGGCATGACGACATCCATATCCGCGCCACGGTCGAAAAGCGCGGCAGCAACCTCGTCATCGACCTCACGGATTCGCACGAGGAAGTCGCGAGTTTTATCAACTCCTCCTACCCGAACATGCGCTCCGCGGTGGTTGTCGCCCTCTCCTACCTGATCGATCCGGACACGCCCAAAAACGACGGCACCTTTCGCCCTATTACCGTCAAGGCCAAGCAGGGAACGGTGGTGTGGGCCAATCCCGGCATGCCGGTGACCCTCGCCACCAATCATTGCGGCCAGGAGATCATGGAGGCGATCGTCAAGGCCTTGGCGCCGGCCTGCCCCGACCGCGCGATGGCGGGCTGGGGCCGCCGTTTCCGCATCGCGATCCAGGGCCGCGACCCGCGCGCCGGAGTTACCGCTAGATCAGCATCGGACCAAATCGAACCGTCATTCCCGCAAAAGCCCAGCAATAATTCTCCCGAGGGCAAGCCGTTCATCTGGCATTTCTTTCAGGCGCGGCCCGGAGGCGGTGCCTCACCCGCGGGCGACGGCTGGCCGGGTGCGGGCGAATGGCAAGCGGCGGGCGGTATCAAATTCGGCAGCCTCGAAGTGACCGAGGTCCGCTTTCCATTGTTCTTCCGCCGCCACGAATTCCGCCCGGATTCAGGCGGCATCGGCAAATATCGCGGCGGCCCCGGTGGAATCGTCGAGATGGTCGTCGAAACCGCCGAGCCCGCGATCGCCAACACCGCCGGCGACGGGGTGCGCCACGGCGCCTGCGGCATTCTTGGCGGCGAGGACGGGCTGCCGCACCGCTACACGCTCTACTCCGAAGGCCAGCCGCCGCGCCCGATCAAGACCAAGGAAACCGGCATCACGATCCGCCCCGGCGACGTCTTGATCCTCGAATCCGGCGGAGGCGGCGGCTGGGGCAACCCCGCCGACCGCGACCCAGAGGCGATCGCAGCCGACCGCGACAATGGCTTCGTGACGAACTAACACAACTCAGCAACAGGAGTGAGGCTGCAATTCGCGGTCACGAAAAGAAGCTTGCGCGTGTGCCGAATCACTCATAAGTGTGCCCATCGGCCCATTTGCGAGGCGTATTCCCTCGATGATTGAATTCGACGACGTCACTATTGAAAAAATGTTTGGTAAAGAAGCTGCAGAAGACGAGGCGCCAGAACGCTTAAAGCAATATTTCTTTCGGAATAAAGCGTATCAAAATGTAGTCCTTGACCTTCCCATCCGGATTCTGGTGGGCCATAAGGGAATTGGGAAGAGCGCCCTCTTGAAGGTTTCCTACCTTGAAGACCAAGAAGCCGGTGTACCGGCTTTATGGCTTCGCCCTGGTGACGTTAAAAGTCTAGTCTCTCCGAATACTGATGTTCTTATTCGCCTTATAGAACATTGGAAATCGGGTTTATTCAGCCTGATTACCGCCGAAGCGCTCGAACTCCTGACAGGGCTCCCCACCCCACATCTAGCCTGAAAAATTCATTGGACTGGCCAGAAGGGATGGCGGGAGCGGCATAAACCATTGGTTTCGTGTATGATTTGGTTGCAAGGCCGGATCAAACCGAAGCAACGGAGTTCGCCCCCGCCAATGGAAGAAGGTACGGGTATTTTGCCGGGGTTGCCAGCAGTTGCCGGCAAGCCGGTGCATATCGCTTTCGACGGCGGCCGGCTGACCTCGGACGCCGGCCTTCTGTTGCTGGCAGCCGTCGAGCAGCGGCTCAAAATCGCCGAGCGGCTGGCGGCCTGTCTCGAAGATCCGCGCGACCCGGACCGGGTGCGGCACGAACTGGCCGAGATGATCCGCTATCGTGCCTTGCTGATTGCGGCGGGCTATCCCGACGGCAACGACTGCGACGCGCTGAAAGCCGACCCCGCCTTCAAGATGGCCGTCGGACGATTGCCGGAAAGCGGTGAAGATCTGTGCTCGCAACCGACGATCAGCCGGCTCGAGAACCTGCCGAGCGCGACCGCGCTCAAGCGCATGATGGCGGCGATGATCGAGTTGTTCTGCGACAGCTTCGAGCAGGTACCCCGGCGCATCCTGCTCGATATCGACGACACCGAGGACCGGGTTCACGGCGGCCAGCAGCTCGCGCTCTTCAATGCGCACTACGACAGCCGCTGCTTTCTGCCGATCCACATTTACGAGGCGACGACCGGCAAGCCCGTCGCTGTCATCCTGCGCCCCGGCAAGACGCCTGACGGGACCGAGGTGGCGCTGGTGCTGCGCCATGTCATTGGCCGCATCCGCGCCCGCTGGCCGGCGGTCGAGATCGTCGTGCGCGGCGACAGCCATTACGGCCGGCCCCAGGCCATGGCGTGGTGCGAGCGTCAGCAGGTCGGCTACATCTTCGGCCTCTCGGGTAACCCGGTGCTGCTGCGGCAGGTCAGCCCGCTCACCGAGGACGCCGCCTTGGGTCGTCTCGCAGACGAAGGGGAAAAGGTCCGCCGCTATGGCGATTTCCGCTATGCCGCCAAAAGCTGGACTGTCGAGCGCCGCGTCATCGCCCGCGTCGAGGCCGGTCCTCAAGGGGCCGACAGCCGCTTCATCGTCACCAACCTGCGGGGTCTGCCCAAGACGCTCTACGAGAAGGTCTATTGCGCGCGCGGGCAGGCCGAAAACCTGATCAAGGCGCACAAACTGCATCTGGCTTCCGACCGTACCTCCTGCACCAAGGCGACCGCCAACCAGTTCCGGCTGCTGCTTCATACCGCCGCCTACTGGCTGATGCTGAGCCTGCGCGGTCTGGCTCCAAAGACCTCCTTCTGGCGCGATGCCCAATTCGATACGATCCGCCTCTGCCTGATCAAGGTCGCCGGGCGCGTCACCGAGATGGTCACCCGCATCAAGATCGCCTTGCCGAGCGCCTTTCCCTATCAGGCCGGCTTCGCCGATCTCACCGGCCGCATCGCCAAGCTGCCGCCGTGAGCGACGGGGCGGTTGCCCCAGTTCAAACCCTTTGGCCCAACCGCAAACCCCGACCAGCGCGCCCCCGACGCCACGAAAACCCGCGCCCGATCCCCGCCATCACTGTGGAGCCGCCAGCCCCTCATGAATGATCCGGGCTAACACACTCAGCAACAGGAGTGAGGCTGCAATTCGCGGTCACGAAAAGAAGCTTGCGCGTGTGCCAAATCACTCATAAGTGTGCCCATCGGCCCATTTGCGAGGCGTATTCCCTCGATGATTGAATTCGACGACGTCACTATTGAAAAAATGTTTGGTAAAGAAGCTGCAGAAGACGAGGCGCCAGAACGCTTAAAGCAATATTTCTTTCGGAATAAAGCGTATCAAAATGTAGTCCTTGACCTTCCCATCCGGATTCTGGTGGGCCATAAGGGAATCGGGAAGAGCGCCCTCTTGAAGGTTTCCTACCTTGAAGACCAAGAAGCCGGTGTACCGGCTTTATGGCTTCGCCCTGGTGACGTTAAAAGTCTAGTCTCTCCGAATACTGATGTTCTTATTCGCCTTATAGAACAGTGGAAATCGGGTTTATTCAGCCTGATTACCGCCGAAGCGCTCGAACTCCTGACAGGGCTCCCCACCCCACATCTAGATGGGCCGCCTCCGCGCGGTCGAATCCTCGATGTCATAGTCAGGATGCTAGGATCAGCACCTGACCGTAGCGCCTTGGCTGCGAGGTTCGCTCGAGAGCGGCAGCTAAGGATATATCTAGATGACCTAGATCGGGGCTGGGAAGGACAGCTTCGTGATATCCGCGAAATTTCGGCGCTACTTAATGCGCTTCGTGATCTGACAAACGATAACCCAGGTTTACAGTTTAGATTAGGACTTCGGTCGGATGTTTACTTCCTTGTCCGAACATCCGATGAATCTACAGATAAAATCGAAGCATCTGTGATTTGGCTTTCATGGACTAACCACGAAATTCTCACTCTGATGGCTAAGAGGGTGGAGACGTACTTCGGCAATTCCATAGACGAAGAGAGTTCTTGTGGAAAAACGCCAGGATCTGATCGCAGTTCATTTACACAAAGTTATGACCGACACATTTAAGGGTCGCGGAAAGTGGGAACGAGTTCCAATTCATCGCGTACTCCTCTCCCTCACCAGGCAGCGACCGCGCGATCTCGTAAAACTTTGTCACGGGGGCGCGAAGGCCGCTTTTCGGCGTCAGGGACACCTAATCGACTCGATTGATTTTCAGTCGATTCTCGAAGCTTACTCGCAGGAACGATTACAGGACATCGTGAATGAGTTTCGCACAGAACTTCCAAACATCGAAAATCTTCTGTTCGGAATGAAGCCATCAAGACAGGAGCGGACGACGGGGGAGTCCTACCAGTACACCAACGATCAGTTGATCGTAAAAATTGGAAATATTTGTCAGAACGCCAAATTTGTTTTTGCCAACCGTAGCATTGGCACCCCTCGGGCGCTCGCGCAGTTTATGTACAAAATAGACTTCATTACTGCGCGAAAAAATCTGCCAGATGGGACAATTGACAGGAAATATTTTGATCAGAGCAGATACCTGCAAAATCAATTCACCGAATTTGGGTATGACTGGGAAATTCATCCCGCATACAGGTGGGCGCTACAGCCGGGAAATCTCCAGGAGATTTTTGACAAACTTCAGCTGGATGCAGAAGGAAGCGGTGGCTGGGTCACGGACACATACCTGACACCACGTAGTTCTGTGGAACTAACAAAACCGAGAACGCCGCGGGCGCTTGCGGCTAAAAGGTAGCTTCCAAAACACTCATTATTGAAGTCACGCTAGGATAGAACAGCAGCAAAAAACCGCATGAGAAGCACAGCAGTGCAGCCCAACGCGCAACGGGGAATCGGTGGCTTTGTGACCAATACCATTCCGTCAGCACTTGTATTTTGAGGGCTTCCAAAGCCTCGCCCTCACTTGTAGTCAGGAGATCACGGTAGTCGTCGAGGTCGTGATTGAGATAGGTAGGATTTCGGACTCGAGACAGATCCGTCACGAGTGAATAGAACTGAGGCACAGGGAGGAAATGCATTTCACGATTAGCTAACTCGACGGCGTCTGAATATTGCTTGATCTTTGCCGGACAAAATATTATAAACAGAGCGGAACCCATGCCGGTAAAAAACAATCCAAAATATAGCAGTTTGAGTTTAGAAATCAAAAACTCGTTGGTAATGTTGGCAAATATAGAATTATCGAGATGCAGCGCGGTTACGACGTGTTGGTTGAACACTATCAGATAGCCAACAAGCGGCATAATTGTAGTGAGTTTGATCAACTTTGAATTACCAATTATCCGTAACCTATCCCACGAGGGCGTAGGCATCTGAGGGCGTCCTCCAGCAGAGTACCCTGCGGTTGTCCTCATCAGACGTCTATAGCTGAGCTTCACCGAGACGAGGACAAGCTCGGTTTGACCAAACAAATCGCAGATGATATCGACAACCCGTGTTTGCTAGAGAACACGGGGTGTGTCCACCAAATACAGATGTCACCGTCTCTGCCATTTACAAATGTCACCGGCACCGCGGTTTGGGTCGGGCGGCGGGCGGGCGCGAAGCCCCCGGCGTAGCGCAGCGACCGATCGACGCCCGCCATGGGGATGGCCGAAACTGCACCCGCTTGTTTGACCGGGCGGGCTCGGCCCGCCCGGCTCGTAGAACGGCTCAGCCGACTTTAAACAGACGCGCGTCGCGCTGATCGCGGCGGCGCGGTGCTTTGGTGCTGCGCCGCTGCGGTCCGCGGCGAAGCTGCTCCTCGCGGATGAAGGCGAGCGCAGCGCCGAGCCGTTTGTTCTCGACAATCGCGCCCTGGTCAACCTGTTGGATTGTATCGAAGATCCGGTAGGCAAACTCGATGCCCTTGTAGCGGATCGACAGGCGACCGTCGGGATAGTCGATGACGGTGACCCGCTTGCCGATTGCCGCCTTGGCTTGCTCGCTTGGCTCCAGGATGAACATGATCTTGTCGTACTGCAGGGTCAGCGCCTGTGAGAGGGTGCGCTCCTCCTTCCAGGCAAAGGCGTCGTCGAGATCGTCACCGGCGTGCAGCGGCCGATGCAAATCCTTTTTATTCGCCGGTGCTTTGGCAAAGCGCGCGTTGTAGTCAGCCATGAAAGCCGGGAGCAGGGCGTTGCCTTCCGCCAAGCTTGCCACGCCCGCCAACCGCAATTCCTTGACCAGGCGGTCTTGCAACGTCTTGTTGGCACGCTCGACCCGGCCTTTCGCCGGGCTCGAATTGGCGCAGATGATATCGATGTTGAGCACGTGCAATGCCCGGCCAAACTGGGTCATGCCGTCGCCGCCGAGCGCGCCCGAGTGGTTGACCCGAAACACCCCGTGCTTGTCGCTGTAAAACGCGATCGGCTTGCCCCAGGCCTCCAGATAGGCACGGGCCGCCTGGAAATAGGCAAAGGTTGACTTGCTCTCGACAAATTGCAGATGCATCAGCCGGCTGGTCGCGTCGTCGACAAACACCAGCAGCGTGCATTGCGGCCCGCGGTCCTCGAACCACCAATGCTCGCTACCATCGACCTGGACCAGTTCGCCAACGCATTCGCGCCGCGGCCGCGGCTGGTGAACCTGCTTGCGCTGCTTGCGATCACGCCACAGCCCGGCTTCGATCATCCACTGGCGCAGCGTTTCACGGCCAACCGCGATCCCGTGATCCTCGCACAGCTTCTCGGCTGCCAGGGTCGGGCCAAAATCCCAATACCACTGGCGGATGATTGTCAGAACCGCGCGCCGCAATGCCTCGGGCTTGCGCCGGTTACTGCGACGGCCGCGGCGCTTCGAGATCAGGCCGCTCGGACCTTCGATCCGATAGGCCTTCAACAGCCGAAACACCTGACGCCGCTCGAGCCCCAACAGCTGGCCCGCCGCTTTCGTCGTCAGCCGCTTTTGGTCCAAATCCCGCAGAACCTCCAGCCGCGAAAGCTCCCGATCGCTCATCAGTCGTATCGTCACCCCCAACACCCCCCGGAAATCCCCCGGGAAGTGTCATCTGTAACCGGCAGAGGAGTGACATTTTGATCGGGCGCCTACACGGGGCGGGCGCTCCAACGCCATTATGTCACCGTTAGCGCTCCGCAGAGCGAGCTGTCCCGCGCAACGAGCGGTCGGCTGTTAAATGAGCCCCCTTCACCTCAATCTGGGACGCGATGCAGCAACTGGAGCAAAATCCCTACTCCGCCGCTTGCGCTAATGGGCGGATGGCGGTGCGGGCTTGCTGGTCGTAGGCGTCGCGCCAGCTGATCTCTTTGTCGGCGAGGAAATCGCCGCTGCGGACGTTGACAAAAACATCGGGGTTGTCGACGCCGGGCGGCACCACATCGTCCTTTTTGAAGGCGCGGGCGGCGCGCAACAGACGGCGGCGGGTGCGGGCGATCATGATATCGCTCGGCCCCAAATTCTCGTACGCGTGGTCGGTGATCGGCCCCATGCTTTCGGTGACCGCCTGATCCTGCGCCTGGATCCCGACGATCCCGGTAAAGATGCCGCCGTTCTTTTGCGCCTCGCGGTCGATCAGCCAGTCGTTGCCCTCGACGCCGGCCAGCCGCCAGCGGCCGTACCAATCGGTCGTGTTCGGCACAAAATCCATCGTCAGTTTCGAGCCGGGCAACACCCGGCTGTTGCTGAGAGCGGCGCGGTCGGCCGGCAGCCCCTTCCAGGTCAGGCTGACAAACATGGTATGGCCGTCATCCATCGGGACCCAGGCGCGGCTGTTGACCCGGTCAAAGGCGCCCTGCGGCGTCTGCGTCCAGAACGGAAACAGGAAATTGGCAAACCGCCAATAGGTCTTGCCCGCCTCGGCGGGGCGATAGGCGGCGTACATCGTACCGTAATCGGTATCGCTGACATGGTATTGCGGCGCGCGATTGGCGACCGTCCAGCGGATCAGATTGTCGGCTGGCACATTCTCCGGGTCGACCGAGCCGGCATGCAAAAAGCCGAAATGAGAGGTGTCGATGTCGCCTTCGAGCGCCTGCAGCCAATTGCATTCACGCTGCGCGAAAGTGATTTGCAATTCGTCTGCCGGCAAAAGCGACGCCTCGATGCCCGGCAAAGGCGGGGCGGTATTACGCTCGCCCATATAGACCCAGACGAGCCCGTTGCGCTCGGCGACCTTGTAGGCCTTGGCCCTGACTTTGTCCTTGTAGTCCTGTTTCGGCGGGGTGTTCGGCATATCGACGCAATTCCCTTCTGCGTCGAATTTCCAGCCGTGATAGACGCAGCGGATGCCGCCTTCCTCGTTGCGGCCAAGAAACAGCGAGGCGCAGCGATGCGGGCAACGATGATCCATGACCCCGACCCGGCCATTGCTGTCGCGAAACGCGATCAGCCGCTCGCCCAACAGCATCAGCCGCATCGGCGCGCCGTCGCGTTCCAATTCGGACGACATCGCCGCCGGTAGCCAATATTGCCGCATCATGTCGCCCATGACCGTGCCGGGGCCGATGCGGACCAGATCCTCGCTGTCCTTATGCTTGCTCATCGCTTGCCTCGCTGACCCGCTGCCGCGGTCGTAAAAGAGCCGGTCGTTTTGCGGTCAGTTTGCGGATCGGGCGAGCGTCAGGTCAAGCAGCTTGGCAAAATAGCGCGGCTTGCGATGCGACGGACGCAGTGCAATCCTCGACCTCAGGCGGCTCGCGGATCGAATTACGCTCCGAGCCACGGTCGGGGGATGCGATGAATTCGGGATCATCGAGCAAAGGCTTCGGCATCGGTGCGTCGGTTCTGCGCAAGGAAGACCTGCGGCATCTGCGCGGGCGCGGCGAATTCGTCTCGGATGTCCGCCTTCCCGAAACAGCCGAAGTCGTCTTTCTGCGCAGCCCTTATGCTCATGCGCGCATTCGCTCGATCACCGTCCCGCCGGATGTCCGTAAGCGGGTTTTCACCGCGGCTGATCTGCCGCGGATGCAGCCGATCCGGATCGTGTCGCACGCAACCGGCGCCAAATCGCCGGCTTGGCCGCCGCTCGCCACCGACAAGGTGCGTTATGTCGGCGAAGCGATTGCCGCCTGCATCGCCCCGACCCATGCCGAGGCGGAAGACCTCGCCGCAGCGGTGACGATCGATTTCGAGCCGCTCGACGCGGTGGTCGACGCCCGCCGCGGGCTGAGCCCCGGCTCGGCCTTGGTGCACGATCATTGGGGCGACAACCTCTATATCGAGCGGACGGTCGAGGGCGGCGACATCGACGCCGCCGCACGCGCCGCCGACATCGTCGTGACCCGCGAATATCGGATGAACCGGCAATCGGGCTCGCCGCTCGAAGGGCGCGCGGTGCTGGCCTACCGCGACCACCGGCTCGACGAAGTGGTGGTGTACGCCTCGACCCAAACACCGCACACGGTGCGCGTCGCGATCGCCGAGACCCTCGGGGTCGATGAACGTCAGCTGCGCGTCGTCGCGCCGGATGTCGGCGGCGGGTTTGGCCCAAAGGCCCGGCTCTATCCGGAAGAGATCATCCTCGCAGCGCTGGCATTCGAACTCGACCACCCGGTGCGCTGGGTCGAAAGCCGCAACGAGCATCTGCTGACCGCGGCGCATTGCCGCGACCACCACTACAAGCTGACCGCCTATGCCGACCGGCAAGGCCGCATTCTCGGCATCGATACCGAGATCGTGGTTGATGCCGGCGCCTATGGGCTGTGGCCGCAGGGCCCCTACCAGGAAGCCAATATGGCGGCCCGCACATTGCCCGGACCCTACACGATCACCAATTACCGCGCCCGCACCCTGACCGTCGCGACCAACAAAGCGCCGCTCGGCCCCTATCGCGGGGTCGGCCGCCCGGGCGCCTGCTTTGCGATCGAACGGACGATCGACGAGGTCGCGCGCGCGGTCGGCCGCGACCCGGTCGCGGTGCGCATCGCGAACATGATCCCGTCGGCCGAGATGCCGTTCACCTCGATCACCGGGATGCGATACGACACCGGGGATTATGCGGCGAGCGTTACTCTCTGCGCCGAGTTACTGCAGCTCGATGCGGTCCGCGAGCGCCAGCGGGGTGCCGAGCCCAACCCTGCCGCGGCGCAGGCCGGGGGCCGGCTGATCGGCATCGGCTTTGCGAGCTTTACCGAGCAGACAGCCCATGGTGCGGCTGAATTCGCCTCGCGCGGCGCCTCAATTATCCCGGGATACGAGAGCTGCACGGCCCGCATTTTGACTGATGGCAGCCTCGTGCTGATGGTCGGGATTCAGTCGCACGGCCAAGGGCTTGAGACGACCTTGTCGCAGATCGCCTATCAGGAACTCGGCATCGAACCGGCGCGGATTTCGGTCCGCCACGGCGACACCGAAAGCACCGCTTTTGGCTTTGGCACATTCGCCTCGCGCAGCATGGTCATGTCGGGCGGTGCGGTGGCGCGCGCGAGCCGGATATTGCGCGACAAGATCGTGCGGATCGGCGCTCACTTATTGCAATGCGACGTCGGCGAGGCGCGCTGCGCCGATGGCCGGGTGCTGGGGCCGCAAGGCTCGGTCACGATCGCGGAAGTGGCCAAGGTCGCGCATTTGCGGATGGACGGGCTGCCGGCAGGTGTCGAACCGCTGCTCGAGGTGGTCGCGACCTACGAGCCCAGCATCAGCACCGGCGTCTTTTCCTATGCAACGCACGGCGCGGTCGTAGCCGTCGACCCTGAAACCGGCCATGTCGAGCTGCTCGATTTCGCCGTCGCCGAGGACTGCGGGACGATGGTCAACCCGATGATCGTCGAGGGCCAGATCCGCGGCGGTGTGGTGCAGGGGATCGGCACCGCGATGTTTGAGGAGATTCCGTATGACGCGCACGGCCAGCCCTTAGCCGCGAGCCTGCTCGACTATCATCTGCCCGCCGCGTTCGAGGTGCCGCCGATCAGGATCGGGCATATCCACAACCCGGCAACGGCGACCGAATACGGCATGAAGGGGATGGGCGAGGGCGGCGCCGTAGCGCCACCGGCGGCAATCGCCAACGCGGTTCGCGACGCGCTGGCACCGCTCGGGGCCGAGGTCAACGAGACGCCGATTACCGCGGAGCGTGTCCTCGCTGCGATCCGGCGCGCACAGCTCACGCGCAGTTAGCGTACACTGGCGCGCGGCTCGGATTGCGTTGGAGTAGCGGAACCGGTTACGAAAACAGCGCGAAGCCGAGCCCGGTACCTGAGCCGGCCGGCGTGCGGTAGCCGGGGACGTAGTGCGACCAAGCCAAATCGAGATGCTCGACCGCACCACCGACGGTAATCCACATGCGGATTTCGGAGCTGCCGGAATTGAGCTTTTTGCGCGGCAATGATTGCAATGCCTCGCCGTCCTTGCGCGCCAAGGCGTCGATAATGCCGCGGTCGAGTTCTTCGTCGACGACAAAATGGCTGAGCCCGCCCGAGCCGGCGATGCCAATACGCGCGTCGCCCGGATAGCTTTCCACCGCCTCGCGGATCGCCTGACCCAATTTATAGCAGCGCCGCGGCGTCGGCTGGTTGGGTGGGTAGTAGGTGTTGAGGAATACCGGCACGACCGGCAGGGCTTGGTCTTCCATCAGCCGTTTGCGGACAAAGGCGTGCGCGTGGCCTTCGCCATGCCCCGGAGCCAACCCATTCGAGGAGGCGATGTCGAACTCGCGGTCGATCAATTCGCTAATCAAATGCAACGCCAAGGGCGCATCGACCGGATAGTCGCGCGGTTCCTTCTCTTCGTAATAACGCGCAGTGGCGAGCCGCGACCATTCCGGACCCTTAAAATTGGGCGACAGCGGCACGTTGCGGATGGTGTCGCCGTAGTAGACCAGAATAGAGGGTAGGTGATCCTCGTAAAACAGCTCCTTCTGGTCATCGCCGACGATGATCAGCGCGTCGAGTTCGGCTCGGCGAATAGCGCGCTTTAACTCTTCGATCGACGCCTGAGCCTCGTCATGGCGGGCCGTGAACCGCTCTGGCGTCAGTTCCGATGCGGCTCTTGGGTCGGGGCGGGTCAGCAATTCCTCGTAGGTCGCGGGGTTCCCCTCCTTGTCGAGAAACTCGCGCACCCCGTCGCGGTCGATAAAGCTCGGCCAGTCTTTCGCCGGCGTGTTCAGCATCGGCGTGTGCGATGTCGCAATCCCGAGGACGATTTGTGCCATCCCAATTCTCCTTCCGCGAGCCGCGGACGTGCGTTCTTGAAAAGCCTACCGCCGCGCGCGTCAGCGCGTCAATCGCGCAGCACCCGCTAAAGACGCCCTGATCGCCTTTGTCTCGACGCGATTGCCCCGATAAATTTACGCGTGAGAGATGGGTAGGGGGCCGGCCTCAGGCCGGAGCAATGCACCGGGAGGCCGGGAGTGCTGGGAAGGTTGGCCGAAAAAACCGCCGATGCCGGGCGACGAGTGATCGGGCTCGCCTTTGGCAAGGCTATCGCGTTTACCTATGCCGTGATCGTCAGCGTTGTCGCCAACGTCGTGTTCGACTTCGTGCGCGAGCCGCCGCATCCGGAACCATCCGGCCCGACGACCGATGTCGCGTTCAAATCTGCCGCTGGTCCGATTGCCCGAGCGCCATTACCGGCCGCCTCCCCAATGACGATAATGAACGTCAGGTCGGGCGACACCGTCCCGGAAACCGCTCCGACGGCGGCGACAATCCCGGAACCTCCGCACCCCGGTCCCGGCAGCGGCGGACTTTATTGATCGGAGCCTTCACCATGCTCAATATCGGCAAGGCAAAAAGAAATATCGACCAGCGTTGGGGTGACGAAATTGTCCCCACTCTCCTCGAATACATCAAGATCCCGAATAAATCGCCGGCTTTCGACGCCGATTGGGCAGCGCACGGCTATATGGAGGAAGCCGTCGCCTTATTCGAGCGCTGGGCCCGAGCAAGGCTGACCTCGCTGCCCGACGCTACGCTCGAAATCGTCAGGCTGGCGGGACGCACGCCGGTCATCGTGATCGAGGTGCCGGGCGACGGTGCGGACAGTGTTCTGCTCTACGGCCATCTCGACAAGCAGCCGGAGATGACCGGCTGGACCGAGGGATTTGGCCCGTGGACCCCGCGGATCGATGGCGACAAGCTCTATGGCCGCGGCGGTGCGGATGACGGCTATGCGATGTTCGGCGCGCTCAGCGCGTTGTTGGCGTTGCACGAACAGGGCGTGGCGCACGCCCGCTGCGTGATCCTGATCGAAGCGTGCGAGGAATCCGGCAGTTACGACCTACCGTATTACGTCGACCATTTGGCGGCTCGCATCGGCCAGCCGTCGCTCGTCGTGTGTCTCGATTCGGGATGCGGGAATTACGACCAGCTATGGCTGACAACCTCGTTGCGCGGCATGGTGTCGGGCAGCCTCAAGGTACGCGTGCTGACCGAGGGCGTGCATTCGGGCTACGCGTCGGGTGTCGTGCCGTCGAGCTTCCGCATCCTGCGGCAGTTATTGTCGCGCCTTGAGGACGAGGCGACAGGCGAAGTCCGCCCGCCCGAGCTTTACGCTCAGATCCCGGCCGAGCGGGTGGCGCAGACCCGGCAGGCTGCGGCAGCGCTGGGCGACACGGTCTTTACCGAATACCCGTTCGCTCCGGGCGTCAGGCCGATGGGCGATGATCTGACCGAGTTGGTGCTGAACCGCACCTGGCGACCTCAACTCGCGGTGACAGGGATTGCCGGGCTGCCACTGCCGGCCGATGCTGGCAATGTTCTGCTGCCGCTTACCGAGGCGAAGTTAAGCCTGCGGCTGCCGCCGACCTTGGATGCCGAGGCTGCCGCCGCGCTGCTTCGTTCACTGCTGGAAAAAGACCCGCCTTATCACGCGCAGGTCGAACTGGATCTCGGGTCGAGCGCTACCGGTTGGAATGCGCCGGCTTTGGCGCCTTGGCTCGAACAATCGCTAGCGCGCGCGTCGCAAGCCGCATTCGGAGCGCCGCCCGCCTATATGGGCGAGGGCGGCAGCATTCCGTTTATGGCGATGCTCGGCGAGAAATTTCCGCAGGCTCAGTTTGTCGTGACCGGCGTGCTCGGGCCGCACTCGAACGCCCATGGGCCGAATGAATTCCTGCACATCCCGACCGGGCAGCGCGTGACTGCGGTAATCGCCCAGGTACTGGCCGACCATCACGCCCGTCCTGCCGTCCCGTGAGCGGATCGATGTCGTCACCACAGAACCGCCGTGCGCGGGCTCGACCCGCGCATCCACGGTTTTTTGTTCCAAGGCGTGGGTGGCCGGGTCAAGCCCGGCCAGGGATAGATTGCTCGTTTTGGCGAGGTTACGCGCTCTGGGCCGAGGCTTAGGCGGCGACCAGGCGGCGCTCGATCGCGGCGGCCTTGATCGCCTTCTGCAGTTTTTCAAAGGCGCGGACTTCGATCTGCCGCACCCGCTCGCGCGAGATGCCGTATTGTTGCGATAAATCCTCGAGCGTTGTCGGGTTGTCGCGCAGCCGCCGCTCCGAGAGGATGTGGCGCTCGCGGTCATTGAGATGCGTCATCGCTTTTTCGAGCAGGTCGCGGCGCAACCCCAGCTCCTGGCGATCGGCGAGCTTAGTTTCCTGGCTCTCGCTCTCATCGACCAGCCAATCCTGCCATTCGCCCTCGCTGTCGCTGCGCAACGGCGCGTTCAACGAGTGGTCCGGGCTCGCCAGACGCCGATTCATGCTGACAACGTCGGCTTCGGGCACATCAAGCTCGGTTGCGATCTTTTTCAGGTTTTCGGGCGACAGGTCGCCCTCTTCCATCGCCTGCAACTGGCCTTTCAATTTGCGCAGATTGAAGAACAGCTTCTTCTGCGCCGCGGTGGTGCCCATTTTGACAAGCGACCACGAATGCAGGATGTATTCCTGGATCGCCGCCCGGATCCACCACATTGCGTAAGTCGCCAAGCGAAAGCCGCGATCGGGATCAAAGCGTTTGACCGCCTGCATCATCCCGACATTGCCTTCCGAAATCAGTTCGGACAACGGCAATCCATAACCGCGATAACCCATTGCGATCTTGGCGACAAGCCGCAGATGGCTCGTCACCAGGCGATGGGCGGCCTGCGGGTCCTCGTGCTCTTTCCAACGCTTGGCGAGCATGTACTCCTCTTCCGGTTCCAGCATCGGAAACTTCCGGATCTCCTGGAGATACCGGGTCAGGTTTCCTTCAGCGGAAATGGAAGGGACCGAGAGGGTGGCCATTTTGTGGTTCGTTGCTCCTAGTTAGGGGCTTTGTGGTTTGTAAACGTCGGACATGAGCGGTCGTCCCGCCCCCGAGGGACTCCTTGCATACCCTAGTAATATAGTAAGGTTTTGTCCAGTTTAAAATCCCTCTAAATTAGTTAAAAGTCGTTAAGGCTGGTAAACAAGTCGTGAAGATCGGTCGGCAACGGGCTGTCGAAGGCCATGCAGCGGCCGTCAGCGGGATGCGTGAAGCCAAGCCGGCGGGCGTGCAAAGCCTGCCGTGGGAAGGCGGCGATCCGCGCCCCGATCTCACTCGACCGGGCAACGGCGCGGCCGGCACGTGTTCCGTAAACCCGGTCGCCGATCAGCGGATAGCCGTGGTTGGCGAGGTGCACCCGGATTTGATGGGTGCGGCCGGTCGCAAGCCGGCATTCGAGCAGCGCCGCGACATTTTTGAACGCCCGTTCGACATGGTAGCGGGTCAATGCCGGCCGGCCGCGACCTTCGCCGACGACTGCCATCTTTTTGCGGTTGACCGCGCTGCGCCCGATATTGCCCGCGATTTCACCTGACATTGGAGACGGCAGACCCCAGACAAAGGCGGTATAGGCGCGATCGATCCGGCGCGCCGCGAAATCGCGCGACAATGCCTGGTGCGCGGCATCGGTCTTGGCCACGACCATCAGCCCGCTGGTATCCTTATCGAGTCGATGAACGATGCCCGGCCGCCGCACGCCGCCGATCCCGGCAAGGCTCGAGCCGCAATGCGCGATCAGGGCGTTGACCAGTGTGCCGTCGGGATTACCGGGTGCGGGATGGACGACGAGCCCCGCGGGCTTGTCGACAACAATCAAATGTGCATCCTCAAAGCGAATATCGAGCGCCAGCGGCTGCGCAATCGGCGCCGGATCCTCCATATCAGGGAAGAACACGACAAAATTTTGGTCCGGTCGGACTTTTTGCGAGGGATCGCGAGACGCGCCGCCGTCTTGCACGACGCGGCCTTCTTCGATCAGCCGCTTCAACCGTGTCCGCGACAATTCCGGAAAATGATTTGCTAGCATGCGATCGAGACGAGTGCCCGCCTCGCCCGGCTCCGGACGGATTGCGACCGAACCGCCGGCCGCCGCGGTCTCCGTAATCATCCGCTGAGCCCTGAGAACATGCCGCTGCGCGCGCTGAAGATACTCGTCATCGTGATGGGCATTATGCTCGTCGTCGGCTTTGCCGCATTAATCTTGGTTATAGCCGGCCGCATGTCGCACCGCGGTTTGGCTGTCTCAGCCCGTCACCCTCCACCCCGGACAGAGATCGAAATCCCGCGTGGCGCGCGTGTCGAGGCGATGACGACCGCACCCGATCGCCTTATCCTCGATCTCGTATTGCCGGACGGCAACCGCCAGATCGTTTTTATCAATCTTGCAACAGGCGCCCGCGTTGGCGAGATCGAGCTGCACTCAGCCCCTTAGCCTAAGCCGTTCGCGGAAGGCCTACGCCTCCGTCATCATGGCACAGCCGATCCAACAATCCGTCGAGAAATGCGCCACCCGCGGCCAGCTGGTCACGGGTGATGTATTCGTTTGGCTTGTGGGCGACCTCGATCGAGCCGGGGCCGCAAATCACCGCCGGGATCCCTGCCATCTGGAACAGCCCCGCCTCGGTGGCGAACGCGATCGTCGTCGTTTCGTTGACGCCGGTTAGCTCGCGGGCAAGCACTTCGGCCGGCGAGCCGGGATCCGGCACCAATGGCGGGACCAGTGCCGCAGTTTCGGTAACGATATCGGCATCTGGGAAACCGGCGCGCATCCGCGGCAGTAATTCATTTTCGACAAATCGGTCGATCCGCCGGCGTGGGGCGGCATCATCTTCGTCGGGTATCGTGCGGAATTCCCATTCGAAGGCGCAGTCTCGGGCGATGATGTTGACCGCGGTGCCGCCCTCGATGCGGCCGATATTAAAGCTGGTATAGGGCGGGTCAAAGCGGCTTTCGGGCTTGGCCGCAGCCCGGCATTCGGCGGCAAGCCGGCCGATCTCGGCGATGATCTCGGCGGCCGCGGTGATCGCGTTGACCCCGTGCTCGGGCGCGCTCGAATGCGCTTCATGGCCGGTTACCGCGGTGCGCAGGAATTGGATGCCTTTATGCGCATTGGCGACGCGCATTTCGCTGGGCTCGCCGATGATCGCGAGAAGCGGGCGGGCCGGCCCCTGAGGCAGTGCACGGATCAAGGCGGGCACCCCAAGACACCCGACCTCCTCGTCATAGCTGAGCGCCAGATGCAGCGGCCTTTGGAGCGGGCACGAGAGCGCTTGCGGCGCCAAGGCCAGAGCGAGTGCGATAAAACCCTTCATATCGGCGGTGCCGCGGCCAAACAGTTGGCCGTCACGCTCGGTGAGCCGAAAGGGATCGCTGTCCCAGGCTTGTCCGGCGACCGGCACGACATCGGTATGCCCGGACAGGATGACGCCGCCGCGATCGCCAGGGCCGATTGTCGCAAATAAATTCGCTTTCGCGCCATCGGCGTCGCGGGTCAACGTACTTTTGACGCCGTACCCTTCGAGATAACCCACGACCCACTCGATCAATGCCAAATTCGAGTTGGCGGAAACCGTGTCAAACCCGACCAGCTTTTCGAGGATCGCGACCGCGTCGAGAGCCATCTCCGGATGCACTGCAGCTTTTCAGCTTAGACGTTGTCGAGCTTGGCGCTGCCCGGCGTCCCGATCATCGCCAGCACCTCCCGCCGGCTCGTCGGATCAGTCCGGAACTCGCCAAGCATCCGGCTCGTCACCAGCATCGTGCCGGGCTTATGCGTGCCGCGGGTTGTCATGCATTGGTGAGCGGCTTCGATGACGACGCCGACCCCTTTTGGCTGCAACACCTCGTCGAGCGTGTTGGCGATCTGCGCCGTCATCTTCTCCTGGATCTGCAGTCGCTTGGCGTAGACATCGACCAGCCGCGACAGCTTCGAAATCCCGACGACGCGATTTTTCGGCAGATAGGCGACATGCACCTTGCCGATAATCGGCGCAAGGTGGTGCTCGCAATGCGACTCGAAGCGGATGTCCTTCAGCATGACGATCTCGTCGTAACCGTCGGTCTCCTCGAAGGTGCGCTGCAACAATGCCACCGGATCTTCTTCGTATCCGGTGAAGTATTCCCGAAAGGCGCGGATGACGCGATCGGGGGTGCCGAGTAGTCCTTCGCGCTCGGGGTCGTCGCCGGCCCAACGGATCAAGGTGCGGACCGCCTCTTCGGCCTCGGCCCGGCTTGGCCGCAGAGAGGCGGCTGAGCGGAGATGCGGCTGGGACGCGGACAAAGGCGAAGCAATTGCAGGCGACATCAATCAATCTCTTTTTTGTTGGATGGTTTGCGACCGGGCGGGTTCCGGCACCCCTCCCATTCAGTTCAAGCGTGTTCGGTTCACCGCATTCAGTTCAGACGGCATTCAGTTCAGACGCACCGGTTGATGCGGGCTGTCGAGCGAGAAGGCGGGGATGCGGACCGGGAAACACTCGCCGCTGCGCGTCTCCATCTCGTAGGTGCCGACCATGATGCCCGAGGGCGTCGGCAACGGCGTGCCGCTGGTATATTCAAAGCTCTCACCCGGCCCGAGCACCGGCTGCTCGCCGACCACTCCCGGCCCGCGCACTTCCTGAACCTGGCCACGGCCATCGGTGATCTTCCAATGGCGGCGACGCAGCTGAACCGTTTCCTCGCCGCGGTTTTCGATGCGCACGTGATAGGCCCAGACAAAATGACCCTCGGCGGGTGAGGATTGATCCTCCAGATAGATCGGCTTGACCGTGACGCTGATCCCCCGGGTGGTTTCCGAATACATGACGCCGTTTCCTCGCCTACGAGACCAATGCTCACCGACGCTTTCGCCGCCAAGACCGGCGAAAACAATGTCGGCCGCAGGCGGGAAACGTCAAGATCGCCGCGACGGCGCCAGCAATTCAAGCACCCGCTCGTCAACCTCACGGCCACCTTGCGCGCTGATCGGCTGGACGCAAACATGGTCGGCGCCGGCGTCCCAATATTCCTGGATGCGCTTGCGGATCGCACCCTCATCGCCCCACGCCACCATCGCGTCAAGAAAACGATCCGAGCCGCCGCCAGTCAGGTCGCTGTCGCCAAAATTCTGGCGTTTCCAGCTGTTAACGTAATTGTCGAGTTGGAGGTAATGCGATAGCGCTTGCCGCGCGGCCTCGCGCGCCTTTGCCCGATCGGTTTCGAGCAGCACCCACACCTCTGGGCACAGCAGCTTGCCGGGTCCGAGGATCGCGCGGGCCTCGGCAGTGTGCTCTACCGTCGTGTTGTACGGATGCGCGCCATCGGCGAGTTCGGCCGACAGCTTCATCATTCTCGGCCCCAGTGCGGCAACGATGGTCAGCGGCTTCTCCGGCGGTGGCGGCGCCTGATACGGAGCTTCGCGCATCGCCTGCAGATAAGCGCGCATCGTCGCCACCGGCTTACCGTAGGTCTGGCCGCGAAGCTGCACCATCGGCCGGTGCGACACGCCGACGCCGAGCAGAAACCGCCCGTCCGATTGCTCGGCCAGCGCCCGCTGACCATTCGCCATCGCCATCGGATCGCGGGCATAGATGTTGGCGATCCCGGTCGCGACAATCAGCTTTTGGGTATTGGCGAGCAGCCACGACGAATGAACGAGCGCGTTGCGCCCGCGGCTCTCCGGCAGCCACAAGGCGCCGTAACCCCACGCCTCGACGCGTTTGGCAAACGCCGCGCCCGCCGCCGCGCTCATCCGGTCCATCCCGACCCAAACCCCAAGCCTGCCCAATTCCATCGCCAATGACTCCTCTGAGAAGGCGGAGTGTGAATCGCCAACGCCGCCTCGTCCAGCCCATCGCAGGCTGGGCTAATGGCGAGACAGCCACGTAACTCCGGTCACTTGCCGATGCAGAAGTCGCGGAAGATCACGTCGAGCAGGTCTTCGACGTCGACGCTGCCGGTGATCCGGCCGAGGCTGCGCAACGCGAGGCGCAGATCTTCGGCGCGCAGTTCGGGGAGATCGGCGGCGAGCGCGCGGTCGAGTGCCGCGGCGGCGTCTTCGAGCGCCTGGCGGTGGCGGGCGCGGGTTAAAACCGGCGCCTCGATCTGGTAGGTCGCGGCAATCCGGGCGGCCAGCGCTTTCAGCAATGCCTCAAGGCCTTCGCCGGTCATCGCCGATACCGGGAATGGCACCTCTCCATCGCAGGCGCCGGGGCCCACTCTCTCGTCATGGCCGGGCTTGTCCCGGTCATCCACGCCTTTGTCGCGGTCTGCGGCCTGCGTCGTTACCTCGTGGATGCCCGGATCAAGTCCGGGCATGACGGGTCTCAGTTGTTCGCGCGACGGGCGCGCCGATGGAAGGAGGTCGATTTTGTTGGCGACGAGCAGCGTGTCGGGGCCGGGCCAGGCTTTGGCGCCGGCGGCATCGCCTGGAGCGCGGGCATCGAACACAAAGAGCCGGATTTCGGCTTCGGCGGCGCGATGGCGGGCGCGGCGCAGCCCCTCCTGCTCGATCGGGTCGTCGCTGTCGCGCAGGCCAGCGGTGTCGGCGAGGATCACCGGGTAGCCGGCGAGATCGATCGCGACCTCGACGATATCGCGCGTCGTCCCGGGGATCGGCGAGGTGATTGCCGCCTCGCGGCGGGCGGTGCGGTTCAACAAGCTCGATTTGCCGGCATTAGGCGGGCCGACGATTGCCACCGTGATGCCGTCGCGCAGCCGCTCGCCGCGATGACCATCGGCGAGATGACGGCCGATTTCGCCGGCAAGCGTGCGAATGTCATCGGCGATCGCTTGTTCGAGCGCCGGCGGCAATTCCTCGTCGGGAAAATCGATCACCGCTTCGAGATGGGCGAGAATACGGGTCAGATGCCGCGACCAATCGCGATAAAGCCCGCCCAATTCGCCACCGAGTTGGCGCAAGGCTTGGCGGCGCTGCGCCTCGGTTTCGGCGGCGGCGAGATCGGCAATTGCCTCGGCCTGGGTCAGGTCGAGCTTGCCGTTCTCGAAGGCGCGGCGGGTGAATTCGCCGGGCTCGGCAAGCCTGAGCCCGAGACCGCGCAGGGTATCGGTAACCGTGGCCAGCACCGCGCGGCTGCCGTGCAGGTGCAGCTCGGCGACATCTTCGCCGGTAAAGCTCGCGGGCGCGGGAAACCATAGCACTAGCGCATCGTCGAGCGCTTCGCCGCTATCAGGGTGAACGAGGCGGCGATGCCGCGCGGTTCGCTGCGGTGGAAGGGAACCGGCTAATGCGCTAAGCGCGGGCCCCGCATCCGGGCCGGAGATCCGCACCACCGCAACGGCAGCGCGTCCGGCCGCCGTCGCGGGTGCGAAAATCGTATCGTTTGGGGAGGGCTGAACCGTCAGTGCGCCGGCGGCTTTTGGTCGGGCTGCAGCATCAGCCGCTCGACGCGGCCGCCTTCGACCAGGTGCTTTTGCACGATCTCATCGATGTCCTCGGTGGTTTCGTAGTGGTACCACACCCCCTCGGGGTAGATGACCATGTTCGGGCCGAATTCGCAGCGGTCGAGACACCCCGCGGCATTCGGGCGAATGTTCTCGACACCGGCGGCGCGGGCTTTCTCACGCAGATAGGCGCGCAACTTATCCACCCCCCCAGCTTCCGCAGCGCGGGCGGCACAACAGCCGCGCGGATGACCCTCGGGCCGCACATTGGTGCACATAAAGATGTGCCGGTCGTAAAAGAGCGGCGGGTCAGCGTCGGCCATTGCGTTTCTCCTTGTTGGGCAGTGCGGCGGAGCGAAAGATGCGGGCCGCCGTTCTGGGAAAGGAGTAGGAAACCTAATCGGTCGCGGCGGCGAGAGCAATGCATGGTACTGCTCCTCATCCCCGACAAATCCGCACGGCAGGAGCCGAAATGGATCGCAACCGCCTTGGCGACGAGACCAGCCCCTATCTCCTTCAGCACCGCGACAACCCAGTTCACTGGCAGCCCTGGAGCGAGGCGACTTTGGCGGCTGCCAAGACCGCGGACAAACCGATCCTGTTGTCGATCGGCTATGCCGCCTGCCACTGGTGCCACGTCATGGCGCATGAGAGCTTCGAAAATCCGCAAATCGCGGCGCGCATGAACGAGCTCTTTGTCAATATCAAGGTCGATCGCGAAGAGCGCCCGGACCTCGACCAGGTCTACCAACACGCGCTGGCCTTGATGGGGGAACAGGGCGGCTGGCCGTTGACAATGTTTCTGACCCCCGACGGCGAGCCGTTCTGGGGAGGGACCTATTTTCCGCCCGAGCAACGCTGGGGCCGGCCTGGCTTTGCGCAGGTGCTGGAGGCGTTAAGCGAAGCCTATCAGGCAAAGCGCGATGACGTGGCCAAGAACGTCACGGCGTTACGCGACGCGTTGCAGCGGCTCGGCCAGCCGCAATCAGGCGGCGGCGTTTCCCGCCAGCAACTCGATCCGATCGCCGAACGCCTGTTGCGCGAGACCGATCAGATCAATGGCGGCATCGGGACCGCACCGAAATTCCCGCAATGCGGCATCTTCGAGCTGTTGTGGCGCGCCTGGAAGCGCACCCGCCAGCCGGCCTATCGCGATGCCATGATCAAGGCGCTCGACGCGATGTGCCAGGGCGGCATCTACGATCATCTGGGCGGCGGGTTTGCGCGTTATTCGACCGATGCGCGCTGGCTGGCGCCACATTTCGAAAAGATGCTGTACGACAACGCCGAACTCGTCGACCTGTTGACCTTAGTCTGGCAGGACACCAGGAACCCGCTCTATCGGCAGCGGATCGAAGAAACGATCGGCTGGGTCGAGCGCGAGATGCTGACCTCGGGCGGCGCGTTTGCGAGCAGCCTCGATGCCGATAGCGAGCACGAGGAAGGCAAGTTCTACGTCTGGTCCGAGGCCGAAATCGACAGGGTTCTGGGCGACCGCGCCGCCTTATTCAAGCGCTTTTACGATGTGACCCCCGAGGGCAATTGGGAAGGCCACACGATCCTTAACCGCATCAACATGCCTGCCCTCGCCGACGATGCGACCGAAGCCGAGCTGGCAAAATGCCGCGAGATGCTATTGCAGGCCCGCGCATCACGGGTGCGGCCAGGCTGGGACGACAAGGTGCTGGCCGATTGGAACGGGCTGCTGATCGCCGCGATGGCCGAAGCCGGCATTGTGTTCGAACGACCGGATTGGGTCGAGACAGCACGCCGCGCCTTCGATTTCATCCGCCGCGAAATGACCACAGGCGAGGGCCGACTGCTGCATAGCTGGCGGGGGGGCCGCGCCCGGCATCCCGCCAGCGTCGATGATTACGCCAATCTGTGCCGCGCCGCCCTGGTCCTGCATGAGGCGTCCGGCGAGGACGAATTCATCACTCAAACACGGCAATGGATTGACGTGCTCGACCGCCATTACGGCGATGCCTCGGGTGGCGGCTATTTCTTTTCGGCGGACGATACGCCGACGCTGATCACGCGCGCCAAGACCGCGGGCGACGCGGCGACACCGGCTGGGAACGGCACGCTCGTTGGGGTTTTGACGCGCCTGGCGATCCTGACCAGCGAGGATGGCTACCGCCGCCGCGCCGAAGCGATTGTCGAAACTTTTTCCGGGGAACTGGGGCGCAATTTTTTCCCGCTCGCAACCTTGCTGAACAACGCCGAATTGCTGGCCGAACCAGTACAGATCGTCATTGTCAGCGAGCCCGGAGATGAGGCTTTCACCGCACTGCGGCACGCCGTCTATTCGGTTTCGTTGCCGAACCGGGTCGTTCTTTTCTTGCCGCTGGGCGATAACCTGCCAGCCAATCACCCGGCCTATGGCAAAAGCTTGGTCGAGGGTCGGCCGGCGGCCTATGTCTGCATCGGCCCGGTCTGCTCACTACCGATTACCGAGCCGGAGAAACTCATCGTATATCTCGGCGAAATCCGCTAACGTTCTCTTTATGTACCGAATGGGAGATCTTGCTATGCTCTCCTCTATTGCGCTCGACAGTCCGGTCGGCCGTCTCACCGTCACCGCCAGCACAGACGCCATCGTCAGCGTCGGCTGGTACGATAGTGCCGAAGGCGAACCGAGCGATCTGCTTGTCGAAGCTCGGCGTCAGCTCGAGGCCTATTTCGAACGGCGGCTGAGTTCCTTCGATTTGCCGCTATTGGTCGAGGGATCAAGTTTCGACAAACGCGTGTGGACGGCAATGCGGCAGATCCCGCATGGGCAAACGCGCAGCTATGGCGAGCTGGCGATGGAGGTCGGCTCGGCTCCGCGCGCGATCGGCGGCGCCTGCGGTCGCAACCGGATCCCGATAATCATCCCATGCCATCGCGTACTCGGCCGCAACGGGCTCGGCGGCTTTAGCGGCGGTACCGGGGTTCCCACCAAGCGCTTGCTTTTGGAACTGGAACGCCGCGATCTCGCTGGCTTATGCTCCGCTTTCAGCGCCGATCGGCGAAAGCTTGCCGCTCCGGCAGCTTCGGTTTTGTGAAAGCAGGGAGGAGCCAATGGTTCACGCGATCCGTTTCGAGAAGTCCGGCGGGCCCGAGGTCTTGGCGTGGCAGGAAGTTCCGGTCGGCAAGCCTGGACAGGGCGAAGTGCGGCTGCGGCATACCGCAGTCGGGCTCAATTACATCGACACCTATCACCGCAGCGGTCTCTATTCGCTGCCGATGCCAAGCGGGCTCGGGTCGGAAGCAGCCGGTGTTGTCGAGGAGGTCGGACCGGGCGTCAGCGACCTCAAACCGGGTGATCGCGTCGCCTATGCCGGCGGCCCGATTGGAGCCTATACCGAGGCCCGGGTCATGCCGGCTGATCGCCTGGTGCCGGTGCCCTCCGGCCTCAGCGACCAGCAGGCAGCAGCGATGATGCTAAAGGGCATGACCGCCTGGTATCTGGTCCGCCGCACCCATCCGGTAAAACCGGGCGAGACGATCCTGATCCATGCTGCGGCCGGCGGTGTCGGGCTAATCGTATGCCAATGGGCAAAGCATCTCGGCGCTACTGTCATCGGCACTGTCGGCGACGATGAAAAAGCAGCATACGTCAAGAAACACGGTTGCGATTACCCGATCGTCTATCGTCGCGAAGATTTTGTCGCTCGGGTCAATGAAATCACCAACGGCAAAAAGCTGCCGGTTGTCTACGACTCGGTCGGCAAGGATACGTTTTACAAATCGCTCGACTGCCTGGCGCCGCTCGGTTTGATGGCCTCATTCGGCCAGTCGTCGGGAGCGATTGGGCCCGTCGACATCGGTATTCTCGCCGCGAAAGGCTCGCTGTTTCTAACTCGGCCGACCTTGAACACCTACACCGCCACCCGCGAGGATCTGCTGACTGCGGCCCGCGAACTGTTCGAGGTAGTCCAGAGCAGTGCGGTCAAAATCGCGGTCAACCAGACCTATCCGCTGCGCGAGGCCGCCCAGGCGCACCGCGATCTCGAAGGTCGCAAAACCACCGGACAGACGGTGCTAACCGTGTAGCAGAATCAGGCTCTAGAGAATATCCGCACTCGTCACGGTCGAGCGTTCCCGCACAGGCCGTTAACGTCAGATTGACAATAGGGAGTCAATATCCGGCACATTGTGAATCGTAGGGCATTCCTAGTGGCCGGAGTAGGCTTGTGCCTCTGCTCCAAGGCAAGCTGGGGTCAATCACGGGGCCCTGATACAGGCCGACTAATCGCAATCGGCGGCGGACAAATGCGGCAGCCTGTGTCGCAAGCGCTTCGCCAATATGGCGGGAACCGCTGGGTTATGATCCCAACTGCGTCTCCGGACTACAAGGTCGCTCGCGTTCCTCCAAAATGGATGGGAGCAGTGCCGTTCTGCTGCATACCCGCGATCGGGTGCTCGCGAATAACGAGTCGTTCATCGCACCGCTCCTACAGGCGACTGCCGTCTTCTTCAACGGCGGGCGGCAATATCGCTTGGTTGATGCCTATGCCGGGACGTTGACTGAGAAGGCCCTTCGAGGCCTTCTCAACCGCGGCGGGTTGATCGCCGGCACATCTGCGGGTGCGACCATACTAGGATCTTATCTCGTTCGCGGCGCGCCTTCCGAAGACGCCAGCATTCTTATGTGTCCCGCACACGAACGCGGTTTTGGGTATCTCTCTGAGGTTGCGATCGATCAGGACGTCGATGCCCGTAACCGGATCTATGACTTAGGTCAGGTAGTCGCTCGCTACCCTTCGCTTCTGGGGATTGGCCTCGACGAAGGGACCGGCATATTGGTGGAGGACAATATCATGACCGTCCTTGGTCCTGATAGTGTCTACATCACCCGAGCGAAACAGCCGCTCTACTCGCTGACACCCGGTATGCGCTTCGACATCGCTAACCGTAGACGAATCTAAACTGGTCCGCACCATCACCCGGCAAACTGAAAAGAACCACGACAGTGTCCGGGGCAGTTGTCGTTCCGCCTTCGCAGGCTACTCCCCGCTGATCCAAACAATTGTCAGCATAATTTCGTCATCCCGGCTCACGCGGGGAGCTATTCCAGCATAGATACGGGCCTTCACCAGTGTGACAATAATTCAGAAATTTTCCGCTAGCATTCCACGCCATCCGGCAGATCAGGTGTTCATCGCGTCGAAGAATTCGGTATTGCTCTTCAATTCCTTCAGCTTGTTGATCAGGAATTCGAGCCCGTCGACGGTGCCCATCGGCGTTAGCACGCGGCGTAATACCCACATCTTCGACAACACGCCGCGATCGACCAGCAGCTCTTCCTTGCGGGTGCCTGATTTGGTGATGTCGATCGACGGGAAGGTACGCTTGTCGGCAACCTTGCGGTCGAGCACGATTTCCGAATTGCCGGTGCCCTTAAACTCCTCGAAGATCACCTCGTCCATGCGCGACCCGGTATCGATCAGTGCCGTCGCGATTATCGTAAGTGAGCCGCCCTCTTCGATGTTGCGCGCCGCCCCGAAAAACCGCTTTGGCCGCTGCAATGCGTTGGCATCGACACCACCGGTCAGCACTTTGCCCGAAGACGGCACGACAGTGTTGTAGGCGCGCGCCAGGCGGGTGATCGAATCGAGCAGGATCACAACGTCGCGCTTGTGTTCGACCAGCCGTTTCGCCTTTTCAATAACCATCTCGGCGATCTGAACATGGCGTTGCGCCGGTTCGTCAAAGGTCGAGCTGATCACTTCGCCGCGGACCGAACGCGCCATGTCGGTCACTTCCTCGGGCCGCTCGTCAATCAGCAGCACGATCAGATAAACCTCGGGATGGTTGGCCGCGATCGCATGCGCGATATTTTGCAGCATCACGGTCTTGCCGGTGCGCGGCGGCGACACAATCAGCGCGCGCTGGCCTTTGCCGAGGGGTGTGATCAGATCAATCACGCGGGTCGTCAAATCGCGCCGGGACGGGTCCTCGAATTCGAGCGCAATCTTTTCTTCGGGATAGAGTGGTGTCAGGTTATCGAAGTTGATCCGCTGGCGCAGCCGATCCGGTTCATCAAAATTGATGCCGTTGACCTTGAGTAACGCGAAGTAGCGTTCTCCATCACGTGGCGAGCGGATTTCGCCTTCGACCGTGTCGCCTGTGCGCAGACCAAACCGCCGCACCTGGCTGGGACTAACGTAAATGTCATCCGGGCCGGCGAGGTAATTAGCTTCGGGCGATCGTAAAAATCCGAAGCCATCCGGCAAGACTTCGAGAACGCCATCGCCTGAGATAGGCACGTCGTTCTCGGCAAGCTGCTTTAGAATTGCAAATAACATGTCCTGCTTGCGCAGCGAGGACGCGTTTTCAATTTCGAGCTCTTCGGCGAATGCCAACAGCTCGGCGGGTGTTTTTCGTTTCAGTTCCTGGAGGTTCATAGAGCGGTCGCGGAGAGGGGTGGGCCAAGCTCGCCGGTCCAGGCAGGTTGCTGCGACAACGTTTTCGCAGGCTCCAAGGTTCAGGCGAGGATAGCAGGGACTTTCAGGAAGCAGGCGGCTGTGAGCGAGCCGTTTGCCTTGACTTCGAAGATAGGAAAGTCGAACCCGATATCAAGCCCGTCAAATCGACCAAATATCGGCAATGCATATCAAAATGGCTTGACCACAACGAGGATGACAATCGCGATCAACATAAGAGTAGGTAGCTCGTTAGCGATTCGAAAAAAGCGGGCCGAACGGCGGTTCCGGTCATCCGCGAATGCCCGCCGCCAGCGAGCCAGCGCACCATGATAGGTGAGCAAACCGAGGACCAGCGCGAGTTTCGCCCAGATCCAGCCTTTATGCCAGTCGACGAGCCCCGGTATCCCGGCGAGCAGCAGCCCAAACAACAAGGTTGCAATCATCGCCGGGGTCATTATGCCGCGCAGCAGGCGCCGTTCCATTATCTTGAAGGTTTCGGATAGCTGTGAGCCGAGCGGCGCTTGGGCGTGATAGACGAACAGCCGTGGCAGATACAGCAAACCTGCCATCCACGCGATAACAGCGAGAATATGGATCGATTTGAACCAAGGGTACGCGTCGGTAAACCACGAACTCACGCGGCGGCCTCAACCAGCACACAGCTACCACCGGCAAGAATTGGGCAGGCTTTTGTCGGCGCCGCGGCACGCGTGACCAAGCTCGCGAGCCCGGCAATAAAGTCCGGCGCGATACCGACCGTCGGAACTCGGTAATAGCCCGGTACACCGCATTTGGCAGCGACTTCCTGATAATCGATATCGAGCTCGACCAAGGTTTCGGAGTGCTCGGAAACAAATGAAATCGGCGCTACTACGAGCGGCACTCCTTCGGTACCGGCGCGGCATATCTCGGCATCGGTAGCTGGCCCGATCCATTCGAGCGGTCCGACACGGCTCTGATAACAGACCTGCCAATCGAGCTTGGGGAGCGCGAGGTATTCGACGACCGCCCGAGCGGTGCACTCAACCTGCCGTGGATAAGGGTCGCCAGCATTCACGATCTTTTTCGGAAGCCCATGCGCGGTCAACAGCAGGCGCGGTGGGTTCGGAAACTCGGAGGCGCGATCCAGTATCGGCCGGATCAAACCAGCGAGCGCTGCGACAAAGCCGCTCTGATCGGGATAACAGCAGACCACTCGGGTCGGTTTATCGAGCCCCTCCCGATGCGTTGCCCAGCGCCATGCAGCAAGCGAGGACGTCGTCGTCGTCGTTGATAATTGGGGATAAAGAGGCAAACACACGATCTCGTCAGGACCCCAAGCCGCGACCGCGCGTGCTGCATCGTCGCTTGTCGGATGCCAGTAGCGCATCGCGATAAACGAGCGATAGTCGGGACCCAGAACGGCGTCGAGTGCTTGCGCCTGGGCCTCGGTATTGGCCAGGAGCGGGGACGCCCCGCCGAGTTTCCCATAAATCTCCCGAGCAGCACGGACGCGCCCGCGCGCGATCAATCGCGCCAAAGGCATTCGCAATAGCCAAGGCAGTCTGACGATCGCCCGATCGTTGAACAGATTGAACAGAAACGGCTGGACGGCCTCGAGCGAGTCCGGACCGCCGAGATTTATCAACACGACCGCCGTACGTGGCATCCCGAACTACAGTCTAAGCGCTCAATAGATCGGCAAGCCGCGCGACGTGCTGCGGTGGCGTTTCGGGGAGCACGCCGTGGCCGAGATTGAACACCCACGGCACGCCGTTAAAGGCGTCCTGCAAATCCCGGACCGCCTGCTCAAATGCGGCGCCGCCGGTGAGCAGCACCACCGGATCGAGATTACCTTGCAAGGATACATGCGGGGCGAGCTTCACGGTGGCAAAACCCCTCGGCAGGGTTGTATCAAGCCCGACGGCATCGACCCCGGTTTCGGTGACATAACGCTCATATAACACCCCGGCGCCTCGCGGGAAGCCGATCACCGGACACTCGGGATATTGCTGTTTTAACGCTGAAACGATACGGGTTGTCGGCTCGACAACCCAGCGGGCAAATTCCGCTTCGGGAAGAACGCCGGCCCAGCTGTCGAATAGTTGAACGACCTCGGCACCCGCCGAGATTTGCGCGGCCAGCAGCGATGTTGTTGTTGCGGTCAGCAAATCCATCAACCGGCCAAACTCCCGTGGATCACGATAAGCCCAGCTCTTGACCCGTCGGAAATCCCGACTTCCGCCGCCCTCCACCATGTAGGTGGCTACGGTCCAAGGCGCGCCGGCGAAGCCGATCAGCGCGGTCTCTGGCCCGACCTCTGCGCGGACCCTCCGCACCGTCTCAAAAACCGGCTCGAGGCGCATCAGCGCATTAGCGGTTTGAAGGCGATCAATCCCGGCGCTATCGGTGATCGGATCCAGTACTGGGCCCTGCCCCTCATGATAGGCAAGCCCTTGTCCAAGCGCGTGCGGCAACATCAAGATGTCGGAGAACAGGATCGCAGCGTCCATGCCAAAGCGCCGCACCGGCTGCAACGTCAATTCGGTCGCCAATGCCGGTGTAAGGCAGAGCTCGACAAAATCTTTCGCTCTGCTGCGAACCTGACGATATTCAGGTAGATAGCGCCCGGCTTGCCGCATCAACCACCATGGCGGCGGTGATAGCACCTCGCCCTTGAGCGCGCGCAGCAACGTTTTGGTGGAGCTACTCGCCACGGTAATCATTCTCCCTTCACTCATATAGATTCTTTTAGGTTGTAGAGAATTGATAGGACCGAGGATAACGGGGATTAAGAAATATCCCCGGCAAGTGCACAGCCAAGGAGCTTGAATCGGTAGCAAGTGCGGCTGTGCAAGAAGCGGCGAATTTCCACTGATCAACGAGCAAAATCGGGCCGGTGTACGAGACGAAATACGGGGATAAAATTGCGGTGTGTCCGACGATTCACAATTCAGCCGTTGGGCGGGCCAGTGGATTGGCGCCTGTCGAGGAATGTTGGTGAAGATGGTAAATCGGGGACAAAAATCGCAGCATGCTGCCTGCGGGCCGCGAGCTGTGGGTAAGAGAGCAGTTGTCCACATCGCCGGAGAGTAAGACCATGGGGACAGCGCGCCGGTGACCCGGTTCCATCTTCATCTTGTTTCCGACTCTACCGGTGAGACGGTGCACTCGGTTGCGCGCGCCTGCCTCGTACAATTCGATGAGGTCCATGCCGTCGAGCATGTGTGGAGCATGGTGCGAACCCGCAACCAGATCGAGCGGGTCGTCGCCGGAGTCGAAGCCAATCTCGGAGTCGTCCTGTTTACGTTGGTCAGCGAGCAATTGCGTCAATTGCTGCAGCAAGAGTGCCGCCGGCTGCAGGTTCCGGCCATTCCCATTCTCGATCCGGTAATTGCCGCGCTCGGTTCCTACCTTCATCGCGAAAGCCGGGGTGTGCCCGGCAAACAGCATTTACTCGACAACGAGTATTTTGCGCGCATCGACGCGATGACTTTTGCCCTCACACACGATGATGGGCAGTCCCCGTGGGGGCTCGACGAGGCCGACGTAGTGCTTGTCGGGGTGTCCCGAACCTCCAAGACACCTACCTGTCTCTATCTGGCAAACCGCGGCATCAAGGCGGCGAATGTGCCGTATGTGCCCGGGGTTCCGCTACCGCCGGAATTAATCAGTGCAAAACACCCGCTGATCGTTGGATTGACGAACGATCCCGAGCGCTTGATCCAAATCCGCCGCAACCGGCTCAGCATGCTGCACCATGATGGAAGCACCGATTATACCGATCTCGACGCAGTTCGAGCGGAGGTCCGCGATGCTCGCCGGGTTTTTGCCGAACATCATTGGCAGGTTATCGACGTCACGCGCCGTTCGATTGAGGAGACCGCGGCGGCGATCATGAAGCTGCTGGCCCGGCGTCATGGCATCGCTGAATGAGAAGCTGATTTCGACGTTTTCTGCCGTCCTCGGCTTGCCGATGTTTCTTCTGATCGGCCTCCTGCGCGAAAGTGGTCAAGTCGTTCGCTAGCAGGGTTGATCAAAGTTTTGGCCTGTGTCGCCGGTATCGTGCTAGATATAGCGCACATGAGAATTTCCGGCGCTGCACGCTTGGCGGGAATTATGGGGTGGCCGGTAGCGCATTCGCGCTCACCTCTGCTGCATGGTTTTTGGCTCGATCAGAATGGTATCGACGGGGCCTATGTGCTCTTACCCGTGCGCCCGGGTGACATCGAACAGGCGCTTCGCGCTCTGCCGATCCTCGGGTTTCGCGGGTGCAACCTGACTATTCCCCATAAGCAGACGGCATTGGAGGTGGTCGATCGCGTTGACCCACTGGCACGCCGTATCGGTGCGGTAAACACGATCGTCGTTGCTGAGGACGGCTCGCTCGGCGCCAGCAATACCGATATCTACGGTTTTCGCGAGAATCTCCGCGAGCGTGTCCCGGCTTGGGAGCCTCTGGCGGGAGCGGCGGTGGTGCTCGGCGCCGGCGGTTCGTCGCGTGCTGTTATCGCTGCTCTGGTCGACGCTGGCGTTGGCGAGATCCGGATCATCAATCGCACGCTGAGCCGGGCCGAGACCGTAGCGGCGAATTTGATGACCGCTGGCACACGGATCACGGTGCATCCTTGGGACCGGACCAGTGCGGTATTGGAGGGTGCCGGGCTGCTCGTCAATACGACGAGCCTCGGCATGACCGGCGAACCGCCGCTCGACCTTGATCTGTCGCCGTTGCCATTATCGGCTCCGGTCGTTGACATCGTTTACGTCCCGCTCGAAACCAAGCTGCTGGCTGCTGCTCGCCAACGCGGTCATCCCGTAGTCGATGGCCTCGGCATGTTGCTGCATCAGGGCCGACCGGGATTCGAGGCATGGTTCGGCATCAAGGTCCAGGTCGGCCCCGAACTGCGGGCAACAATCATGAAGACGCTAGCGGCCTAAGATGCTTGTCGTCGGCCTCACCGGCTCGATCGGCATGGGAAAAAGCACTGCGGCGACGATGCTGCGGCGTATGGGCGTGCCGCTGTTCGACGCCGATCGGGTGGTTCATCGATTGCTGGCGCCACGTGGGGCCGCCGTCGCTCGGGTCGAAGCGGCTTTTCCGGGAACACGTGATGAGGATGGCGGGATCGACCGTAACCGGCTCGGCGCACGCGTATTTGGCGATCGCGAAGCATTGGCCCGGCTCGAGGGAATTCTGCACCCAATGGTCGCCGAGGCTGAAAAGCGGTTCTTGGCCCAAGCACGAGCCCGGCGCGAGCCGCTTGCTGTCCTTGATATCCCGCTTTTGTACGAAAGCCGGAGTGCGGCTCGCTGCGACTATGTAATCGTTGTGTCCGCCCCGGCGATGCTGCAGCGCCAGCGCGTGCTACGTCGACCCGGCATGACCGAGGATCGATTTGCCGCCATTCTGAAGCAGCAGATGCCGGATGCGGAAAAGCGGCGGCGGGCGGAGTTTGTCGTGCCAACCGGGCTTGACCGAGGCCTCAGTCTGCGGCGGTTGCGGGAAATTGTTGCCACGCTCCGCCGGCAGAAGCGGCCGCTGCGAAATCGCGACGGGAAGACGCTTAGCAGATGCCGCGGAGGCGCATGATGCGCGAGATCGTGCTTGACACCGAGACGACCGGTCTCGATCCAACAGCCGGGCATCGCATCATCGAAATCGCTTGCGTCGAGCTGTTACACCATGTTCCAACCGGCCGCAATTTTCATCGGTATGTGAACCCCGGTCGAGACATTCCGGACGATGCTCATGCTGTCCATGGCCTGACCGAGGAGTTTCTCGCGGCTCATCCGCCATTCGAGGCGATCGTCGACGAGTTTTTGGCCTTTATCGGATCCGACCAGCTGGTGATCCATAATGCCGAATTCGATTTAGCATTCTTGAACGCTGAGCTCGATCGGGTCGGCCGGCCGACGCTGACGCCGACACACGTCGATACGCTGGTAATGGCGCGCCAACGCTATCCCGGCGCTCCAGCCAGCCTTGATGCGCTGTGCCGGCGGTTTGAAATTGACAATTCGGAACGAGTTAGTCACGGAGCGCGGATCGATTGTGGTCTGCTCGCCGCGGTCTATCTCGAATTGATCGGCGGCCGGCAACCGGGACTGGATTTCACCGCGCCGGAAGCGGGCGTTCTTACGGCCATTCGGATCGCCCGCCCGCCGCGCCCGCATTCCCCCTCGGTCGAGGAACTCGCAGCGCACGAAGCGATGCTGGCCCTGCTGACATCACCAATATGGCGTGCAGAGGCGTAGCTAGTCGTTAGCGGCGTAGTCGTCAGGCAACCGTGCCGCTCTCTGCGCTCAGCGCTTGCGATTGCTGGTGGCGCATCAGTTCGGCGAAGTCGATCGGATTGATCAGTAAAGGCGGAAAGCCGCCGTCCCGTGTTGCATTAGCGATAACCGCCCGAGCAAACGGGAAAATGATACGCGGCGTCTCGACAAGAACCAAGTTTGCGAGCAGCGGTTCGGGTGCGTTTCTCACGGTCACCACCGCAGCATAGACAAGCTCGACAAGAAATACCGGCTCGCCTTGGGCATTGGCGTTGACGTTTATGGTGAGGTCGACCTCGTACGCCTCGGCATTGAGGTTGCGCGCCTTGACATCGACGTTTATCCCGACTTCGGGTTGGGTTGCCGGCTGGATTAAGCTTTGCGGGGCTCGAGGATTTTCAAACGACAGATCTTTGACGTACTGAATATTAACAAACAGCTGTGGTCCATCCGCCGGCGGCGGCAACGCATCGGTTTCACCATTGCCTCTCGCCTCTCCCGGCATTTCCGTCTCCTCGGCTGAACTATTTCATCTGTGGCTAACACGGATCGCGAATAGGCGGCAACTTGCCGAGGACTCGTTTACGACGTTCCAGGTGCCGATACGGCTCCGATGAATGAATCGGTGTCAGCGCCTTTGGTCTGGAGGCGTTGCGTCATCGAGCCGGCGGAACTCGCCTTCGATGATCGTCGGGTCAGCTGCAGGTTGGCCAAGTCTTCCCGAAAAGCGGTGGACAAGCCATTGTCGCGGTCCTGGTACCAGCAAGGACAGCGCCAGAAAGTCGCTGACCAACCCCGGGATGATCAGCAGCAGCCCCCCTATCACCCGCAAGACCCGATCCGGCAAGCCGGACAGAAGCGGCTCGGTAATCACGACACCGGTCCTGAGTTGCGAGAAAATCGCGAGCCGCTCGCGGCGCAAAACCCCGATCCCAGCGACGCCACTCAGGATTATCACAATCAGTGTCCAGCCAGCTCCGAGCCATGCAGCTACTTGGAGGGTCACCGCGACTTCCAGCAGAACGTAAGCCAAGAAGACGAAGCGCCAGCTCGGCTTCACCTTGCGAGCACCCGATACGCTTGCCGAGGGTTCACCGGACCCCTATTTGACGATATGGGATGCGAGCGTCGGTGATCGCCTTTCGCTGAAAAGTCGCGGGGCACGCGTGAAAGATGGGTGACTTGCAGTATTTTGACATCATCCTTTTCGCGATGATCGCCGCGTTTTTGGTTTTGCGGCTGCGTAGCGTGCTCGGAAAACGCACCGGGAATGAGCGGCGCCGCGATCTTTTTGCACGCCGCCCGGCGCCGATTTCAGAAAAGCCCAGCGCCGACAAAGTGGCGATGGCCGAGGGTACTGACAAGGTCGTGCCGATCGCCGCGATTGCTGCAAAATCGTCCGATACGTTGGAGGACGGGCTGACGCGGATTCGCCGCGCCGATCCGTCCTTTGATCCAGCGCATTTTCTCGAAGGTGCCAAGCTCGCTTTTGAGATGATCGTTACCGCGTTCGCCAAGGGTGATAAGGCAGCGCTGCGGCCGCTCCTCAGCGACGAGGTTTTTGGGCCATTCGCTCAAACGATCGACGAGCGGGTCGCTGCGAAGGAAACCGTCGAGACCCGCGATTTGAAACTCGAGGAGGGAGAAATCGTCGAGGCCGATATGTCCGGACGGACGGCACGGGTCACGGTCAAGCTGGTGTCGCATCAGATCAGCGTGACGCGCGCGATGGACGGCAGCATCGTCGATGGCGACCCCGATCACCCGGTTGAAAAGACTGATTATTGGACATTCGCCCGCGATACCCGGTCTTCTGACCCCAATTGGTCGCTTGTCGCCACCAGCAGTGGTTGATCGCCGTTCGGTGCCGCCGACTTAGCCGGTAGCGGCTGAAGCCTGCTACAAGCAACCGAGATTGCCGCACCCGCCATCTAAGTCTTGCCTAGACGGGTGCGATTGCGGCAAAGCTCGGGAGGGAGACGATCTCCCCGGCTGTCTGCGGACTGCATTGGTTCTTACAAGTTGCGCGCGCCTGCTTCGATGGTCGAGTTGGTGACAGCTCATTATGGGGATTTTGGGGAATGATCGGGCAGCGGTCCGCCCCGCAGCATTCGGCCGGGACCGAAGGGAATTTGCGGGTGAGCTTGCCTTGCTTGGTCCTGATCGCGCTTACCGCGGTGCTTACCGTGTCACCGCTGTCGTTAGCGCCGGCCGCGGAGATAATGCCGCATCGAGCGCTCTACACGATGACGCTGGGATCGACCTTGGGCGATTCGGGCGTCGTCGGAGCGACCGGAGCGATGGATTACGAATGGGGCGAAACCTGCGACGGCTGGACGATCGAACAGCGTTATCGACTGAAGATGCGCTATGCGGAGAGCCGCGACGTCGATGTTACTTCGACATTCGTGACTTGGGAATCGAAGGACGGCTTGCGCTACCGCTTCAATCAGCGACAGACCCGCAACGGCGAAGTTGACCAGGAAGTCCGGGGGGAAGCCACGCTCGATGGACCCGGGAAGGGCGGCACCGCCGTCTTCACCAAACCGCAGTCGCAAACACTGCAATTAGCCCCTGGAGTAATGTTTCCGAGCGCCCACACGATTTTGTTGATCGACAAGGCCAAAGCGGGCGGAACTTTTGTCACTCGTCAAGTCTTCGACGGCGCCACGGACGAAAACGCCGTCCAGGTTTCGGCGGTGATCGGGTCTAAAGTCAGCGCTGATCCAGTTTCGGAGAAGCTCGGGCCGCTTGTTGACCGACCAGGCTGGCGAGTTCGGCTCGCATTCTTTCCGGTGGACGCCAAAGCCGAGGAGCCTGATTACGAGCTCGGCATGGACCTCCTCGACAACGGGGTTTCGCGCAACATGGTGATTGACTACGGCGATTACTCCATCCGGGCAAAACTCGACGATATCGAGCCCCTGGCTAAGCCCAACTGCTGACGATATCGATCGTTTCCCGCGATCACTCCCGGTCGCGCCGCTCAGCGCGAAGATTGCGCTGCAGTCGCGGCACAGTCTCGTCAGGGCGGACCCCTGGCGGCCATAGCCAAGCCGCTCCGCGCACCCCGCTCGCATCCCCATGTGCTGGCGCGAGCAGCGGGGTGTCCACCCGGTCGGAAAAGATGTACCGGCCCCAAATCCGCGGCACGTCGCGATAAAGAGAGCTGATCTGCGAGAGGCCACCGCCGAGGACGATTGCCTCGGGGTCGATCAGATTGATCACCATCGCGAGCCCGCGCGCCAGCCGGTCGATATAGCGCGTCATAGTCGCACGGCTGCGCTCCTCGCCGCGCTCGGCCGCGCTCGCGATCTCGGCAGGGCTAGAATCCTCTTCGAAGTGGCGGCAATGATCGGCCGCCATCGCCGGGCCCGATAAAAAAGTCTCGACGCAGCCCGACCTGCCGCAATAACAGTCCGGCCCCGGCCGTTCTTCCGCGGTCGGCCATGGCAGCGGGTTGTGGCCCCATTCGCCGGCAATCGCATTGGCGCCTCGGAGGATTTGACCATCAATCGCGATCCCACGCGCCCACCCCGGTTCCGAGGATGACGCCGAACACGGTGCGACACGCCGCCGCTGCACCGTCGGCTGCCTCGGACAGCGCAAAGCAATTGGCGTCGTTCGCCACGTGTACCGGCCGGCCCAGCGCCGCTGCGAGATCGGCATGAAACGGACGGCCGTTGAGGCAGGTCGAATTTGCGTTCTTGACGAGACCCGTGGCGGGCGAAATCGCACCCGGCATCGCGACACCGACCGAGCCGGGCCCGCCAATCTCGCGGTCGATCGAGCCGACCATGGCGACAATTGCCGCGATCGTTCCGTGATAATCGCCAGCCGGCGTAGACACTCTGCGGCGCACGCGCAGTTTGCCTTGCGTGTCGATCGCGGCCCCCTCGATCTTGCTGCCGCCGAGATCGATGCCGATACGAAAGTCAGTCATTGCTACCTATTTGAATCCGCGGCGGTACGCTTGCCAAAGTACTCATCAAATTTTAAATCGCTACGATTAAGCCTGATCGCTGAGCAGTTGTGGAGCGGATGTTGCCGCTCGCCCTCGGCGCTCTGTGAGCCCGGGGTGTTAAACCAGGTTTTTACAGGCCCGAGCAGCATGAGCGCGAAAACTCTCAGTAGCGAATTGGGTCCTGAGCCGCGCCGGCAGAAGGTGTTGATCGTCGAAGACAACGAACTCAATATGAAGTTGTTTAACGACTTGTTGACGGCGCACGGTTACGACACTCTGCAAACCAACGACGGCAACGAGGCATTGATCCTGGCCCGCCGCTACCGGCCGGATCTAATCCTTATGGACATTCAGCTGCCGGAGATCTCCGGTTTGGAGGTCACCAAGTTGTTAAAGGAGGATAAAGATTTGCGGCAGATCCCGGTCGTCGCCGTTACCGCTTTTGCGATGAAGGGGGACAGGGAGAGAATCCGCAGTGGCGGTTGCGAGGACTACATCGCTAAACCGATATCAATTGCCGGCTTTTTACAAGTAGTCGAACGCTTCCTTTCTTGATTGGGCTTTGTCATGAATAGCTCCGACCCTGAGGGCGCGACATGACCGGGCGAATACTTGTGGTCGATGACCTGGATATCAACGTCAAGCTACTCGAAGCAAAGCTGTCATCTGAATATTTCGATGTTCTGACCGCGTCCTGCGGGCGTTCGGCCTTGAACATCGCCGCCGCGGAAATGCCCGATGTCATTCTGCTCGATGTGATGATGCCGCGGATGGATGGGTTCGAAGTTTGCCGGCAGTTGAAGTCCAATCCGCGAACCGCAGATCTGCCCGTTGTGATGGTCACTGCATTGTCGGACGCCGCGAACCGGGTCCGCGGCCTTGAAGCCGGCGCCGACGATTTCCTGACCAAACCAGTCGTGGATATTGCCCTCTTCGCCCGGGTGCGCTCGTTGGTGCGGTTGCGGCGAATGATGCACGAATGGCGTCTGCGCGACGAGATCTGCGGGCGATTGGGTGGAACCGAGACGCGGGCGGAACTGGATCAAGGGCCGGCACGGATCCTGATCATCGAAGAGGATCCCCTCGCCGGCGCCAAGATGACGGAAGCCTTAGCAAGTGCGCATCACGTGACATCGGTCGCAAACTGCGTCGACGCCCAGTCATGTCTCGATGGCGATACCGATTTGGTGATTGCGAGTCTGACCGCGCCCCACATCGATACCTTGCGTTTTGTTTCGCAATCCCGGTCGAACGACCTCTTACGGCAGTTGCCTATTCTGCTGGTGGCAGCAAGTCGCGATCTACCGCGCCTTGCAAAAGGGCTGGATCTCGGGGCCAACGATTACTTGATGCGTCCGGTTGACCGCAACGAACTGCTGGCGCGCACCAACACCCAGATTCGCCGTCAACGATTGCAGAAGCGGCTCAACGAGAATTACCGCCGCAGCTTGGCGATGGCGCTGACCGACGAACTCACCAGCCTGCACAACCGGCGTTATTTATTCGCTCATCTGGACGAACTGATGGCTCGGGTGAACGAGGACGGGATCGGCGCCGCGCTTCTGATGTTCGACATCGACCATTTCAAGCGGGTCAACGACACCTATGGCCACGCCGCGGGAGATGAAGTCTTGCGCCAGATCGCCTGCCGCGCGCTTAGCAGCGTGCGCAGCGTCGATCTTGTCGCCCGTCTTGGCGGTGAGGAGTTTGCAATCGTGATGCCCGAGACCGGCCTTTCGATCGCCGCTGCGGTCGCTGAACGGCTGCGGCTTGGAGTGGCAAATGAGCCGTTCGCGCTGCAGGGCGTCAGCGAGCCGCTGACGGTGACGATCAGCATTGGGGTCACGACCGCGAATAGCGGGTATGAAGATCGCGAGCGGTTCCTCGAGCGCGCAGACCAGGCCCTTTACGAAGCAAAAGCCACCGGCCGGAACCGGATTGTCGCTCGCGCCGAACCAGCGGTGCTGCAATTACGCGGTCCGACACTACCTACCGGCGAGCGGCTTCCGTTGTAATCGGCACTCGCGGACTGCAACCAATCGCAAACCATCGGCCCGGTCGGGCGCGAAGACCGAGCGATCGAATGAGCGACGGCCGCTGTTTGCGATCGGCAACGTCACCAATCGTTATCAATCTGCCGCGACGTTTCTTTCTTCTCCCCGTGACCGGGGAGAAGAAAACGGAAATCGGGCTAGTTGATCAGCCCGTAGAATTTGCCGGCATTCTCGCAGGTGATCTCGTGCACGGTTTCGGCAGGCAAACCGGTGAACTGCTCCTCGATGTATTTCGACAATTCCGGCCACGCCCCGTCGGGATGCGGGTAATCGGAGGCGCCGATCATCGGCGCGGGATGCCATTGGTGCAGGCCGGGTCGATGAGCCGGCCGGGTGCCGTCGAGCCGCCGTTGCGTACGCCCGCATTGCTAGCGTAACTCTCGATTGACGTACGCTGCCGGGGATCCTCCTCGCGGCAATCGTGTGACACGCAAATTTGACAAGTCAGAGTCCTATATGGCACCGAACAAAAGCGCCCAAGAACTATTCGAAACCGGGTTACTGCCGCCGATTATCGACACCCCGGCGAGTGAAGAAGACGTGCGAGCGTTCGCGTCGACGGTATTGGCAAAGCTGACCTTGGCGGTCGGCAAGCATGCTCCCGCCGCGACCGAGCGCGACTGGTTTGTTGCCACCGCTCTTGCTCTGCGCGATCGCGTCATTCACCGCTGGCTTGCCGCCGAGCGAACCAGCCACGCGAAAGGGCGCAAGCGCGTTTACTATTTGTCGCTGGAATTTCTGATCGGCCGGCTGTTCAGCGATGTCGTCGAGAATTTGCGGTTGACCGAAACGGTTCGGGTGGCGCTCGGCGATCTCGGTGTCGATCTCGATCGCATGCGATTGGCCGAGCCTGACGCGGCCTTAGGTAATGGCGGTCTCGGGCGGCTCGCCGCCTGCTTTATGGACAGCATGTCGGCGCTTGGGATTCCGGCGTGCGGCTACGGGATCCGCTATGATCACGGGCTGTTCCGCCAGGTCATCAAAGATGGCTGGCAGCAGGAATTTCCGGAGCATTGGTTGTCTTTTGGCAACCCCTGGGAATTCGAGCGGCCGGAAATCGTCTATGACATTCAATATGGCGGTCGCGTTGACTATTCGGATGTAAACGGCCGCACGCGCGCGGTTTGGCTGCCTGATGAAACGATCCAGGCCGTCGCTTACGACACGCCGATCGTCGGCTGGCGCGGAAGGCACGTCAATCTGCTGCGGTTGTGGTCGGCGCGCGCCGTCGATCCGTTGCGGCTGGACGTCTTTAACGAGGGCGACCATGTCGCGGCGCTGGAACAGCAGGCGCGCGCCGAAGCCATCTCAAAGATCTTGTACCCGAGCGACGACACCCCAGCCGGGCAGGAACTGAGACTTAGGCAAGAGTATTTTTTTGTCGCGGCGTCTATCCAGGACCTCGTGCACGGGCACGTCCGGTCGTTCGGCAACATTGGGAGCTTGCCGCAACAGGCGGCGATCCAGTTAAACGACACTCATCCGGCGATCGCGATTGCCGAAATGATGCGGGTGCTCGTCGATCTTTATAATGTTTCGTGGGATGGGGCTTGGCAGATTACCCAGGCGTGTTGCTCCTACACCAACCATTCGCTGTTGCCCGAGGCATTGGAGAGCTGGCCGGTAGCATTGTTCGAGCGTCTGCTGCCGCGACATCTCGAGATCATCAACGCGCTGAATCGCGAGCATCAAACCGAAATCCGGCTGCGGGACTGCACCGGGCCCGACGATCTCTTGACTGCGGTCTCCCTAATCGACGACACCGATGCCGGCCGGGTCCGCATGGGCAACCTCGCTTTCCTGGGCTCGCATCGGGTGAACGGGGTGTCGGTGCTTCATACCGAATTGATGCGCAGCAGCGTGTTCCGCGAATTTCACCATTTCTATCCTGATCGGATCGTCGACAAGACGAACGGCATTACTTTCCGGCGCTGGTTGCATCAAGCAAACCCGGCCTTGACGGCGCTGGTGGCGGAAATCTGCGGCGCCGAAGTCCTGGACAATCCAATAGCTTTGCGCCGTCTCGCTGATCACGCCGACGACGCCGGGTTGCGCCAACGGCTCGCTGCGGTTAAGCACGCCAACAAGCGAGCGCTGGTCAGGCTCGTCCGAGAGCGGCTCGGGCTGCGGCTAGATCCCGCTGCATTATTCGACGTGCAAATCAAACGCATTCACGAATACAAGCGGCAACTCTTGAATTTGCTGGAAACTATCGCGCGATATTACGCGATCTTGGCAGAGCCGAGCCGCGATTGGGTGCCGCGCGTCAAGATTTTTGCCGGCAAAGCGGCCCCGAGCTATGTCCAAGCCAAGCTGATCATCAAGCTCGCGAACGATGCAGCACAGATCATCAATAACGACCCGGTGGTCGAGGACAGGCTGAAGCTGATTTTCATTCCAAACTACAATGTCAGCCTCGCCGAAGTGATCATTCCGGCGGCCGATCTGTCGGAGCAGATCTCGACCGCGGGGATGGAGGCCTCCGGCACCGGCAACATGAAATTGGCGCTCAACGGCGCTTTGACGATCGGCACACTCGACGGCGCCAATGTTGAAATCCGCGACCAAGTCGGCGCGGAGAATATCGTTATCTTTGGCTTGCGCGCCGAAGAGGTCGCTGAACGCAGCCGCAACGGGCTAGACGCCACCACCGCGATCGCGGCTTCACCCGAACTCGCCGCGGTCATTCAAGCATTGGATGCCGGAGCGTTGTCGCCGGACGACCAGTATCGCTTCAGCTCTCTCGCCAACCGGCTCAGATATGGCGACCGGTTTATGGTGGCGGAGGATTTCGCGGCCTATCGCGACGCTCAGCTTGCAATTGACGATCTGTGGCGGGAGCGCGAGCGCTGGAGCCGGATGGCGGTTATGAACATAGCCGGCATGGGTTGGTTCTCGTCCGACCGCACGATCGCCGGCTACGCCCGCGACATCTGGGACGTGCCGGTGCGAACAGGGTGCGACGCTGAGATGTGAGGTCTCTCACGCCGCGTGCGCATCTTCGAGGACCATCGCCGCGCATTTCTCGCCGATCATGATCGACGGCGCGTTGGTATTGCCGCCGGGCACTTGCGGCATGATCGAGGCGTCGGCGACGCGCAGCCGCTCGATCCCGTGCACCCTGAGACGCGGGTCAACGACGGCGTCAAGGCCGCGGCCCATGCGGCAGGTCCCCACCGGATGCAGGTTGGAGACGCCGCGCACCCGGATCTCTTCGGTCAGTTGCTCGTCGCTGTCGATCTGCGGCCCGGGCAATACTTCCTCTTCCGCGAATGGCCGCAATGCCGGCTGGGAGGCGATTTTGCGCGCCAGCCGCGCACCGTAGATCAGCGCCTGAAAATCATAATTGCTCGACAGAAAGTTAAAGCGGATTGCCGGTGGGGCCAAGGGATCCGGGCTCTTGATGTGCACCGTGCCGCGGCCTTCCGGGCGCAAATGCACCGGGCTCATTGTGAAGGCCGAGAATGGGTGCGGCTTGATCCCGGTGCGCAAGCGCTCGAGCGCGCTCCACCCAAACATGTTGATCTGCAGATCGGGGGTTTCGAGGCGCGGGTCGCTTTTGACAAAGGCGCCGGCGTAGATTCCGGCATTTGACAGATGACCCGAGCGGCTGACCGCGTACTGGACGCCCGCCATGACCTTCAGCATCGGGCTGCGCGCCAGGTCGTTGATCGTGACCTTTTGCGAGCACCGCCAGACGAGGTAGGTGTTGAAATGGTCGTGCAGATTGGCGCCGACGCCGGGGATCTCGCGAACGACTGGGATGCCGTGCTCGGCTAGGAGATCGCCGGGCCCGAGCCCTGACAATTGCAGCAGCTGCGGCGAACCATAGACGCCGCCCGAGACGATGATTTCGCCGCGCACGCGCGCGGTCTTGCGGCCCTCGGGGGTGTGGTATTCGATGCCAACCGCGCGGGCGCCGTCGAACAGGATGCGGGTGGCATGCGCCTCGGTCGCGATCGTCAGATTGGGTCGGCTGCGCGCCGGACCGAGATAGGCTCGCGCCGAACTCCAGCGCCGGCGATTGCTGGTCGTCGTCTGGTAATAACCAACGCCCTCCTGCCGGGCGCCGTTGAAATCGTCGTTGGCCGGTATCCCCGCTTCGATCGCCGCCTTGACCATTGCATCGCCGAGCGGGCAGCGCACCGGGTTCGAGACGTGCAACGGCCCACCGACGCCGTGGAAATCGTTGGCGCCGCGTTCCTGGTCCTCGGCCCTTTTGAAAAACGGGAGCACCGAATCCCAGTCCCAACCCTCACAGCCGCGCTGCCGCCAGCCGTCGTAATCGGTCGGGGTGCCGCGCATATACACCATGCCGTTGATCGAGCTGGTGCCGCCCAGAACCTTGCCGCGCGGCTGGTAAAGGGTGCGGCCGTTGAGTTCCTTCTCGGGCTCGCTCTCAAACATCCAATTTACCCGCGGGTCGGTATAGGTCTTGGTGTAGCCGAGCGGGATGTGGATCCAGGGATTGCTGTCGCGCGTCCCGGCCTCAAGCAGCAGCACGCGGTAGCGCCCGGACTCGCTAAGCCGACCGGCGACGGCGCAGCCCGCCGAGCCGGCTCCGGTGATGATGAAATCATAGGTCTCTTCCGCACTTGTCATCACGCTTCCCCCGAGGCTGTGAGACAACGATAGCGGACCCGCTACAGCGGGTGAAGCCTTAGGCTCGTGTGAAAAAGGTAGGACCGACCGGTTTCGGCGCCGCTACGATAGACGAAGCGGGGCGGAGCAGACGGCGGTCGCTCAGCGCGGGCCGTAAGGCGGGGGGTAATTTCCCGGCGGATAATAATATCCGGGTGGCGGGTAATTGGGCGGTGGCGGATAGGCGGGCGATCCGTAATAGCCGTAGGGCGGCGGCGGTCCTGCGAATGCCCGGAATGGCGCCGTCACAATCGTCGCGGCGACGCCGATGACAGCGCCCGCCACACAGAACGGCCAGAGCAGCGGAAACGGCGAGCACGGAGGCGGATAATATTGCGCGTTCGCGGTCGTCAGCGGCAGCGCGGCGAGCCCGGCGGCGAAGGCCACCGAAACCATCATTCGGCGCAGATGCATCGTGGTCTCCCCAGTTTGCCGCGCGCGAATATCGGCGGCTTTCGCCGACGCGCAAGTGACGGAGTCTACTTGCTCCCGCGGCGGCAGGCCAGCACGCAGGCGATTCCCCCGTACGCGGCTTTCCGCCTCGGGAGCTTCGAATGCGCCCCAGCCCGGCAAACCCTAACCGCCGGGTGGTCTTGCGGCATTTGGCGCTGCGGCGCAAATTGCAAGCTATGTGCGGGCGGGCGCGTCTTTCTTCCGATGTCAGCGAGATCAAGCTGGTGTTTTCGATCCCGCCTGAGCGCCCGACGCCAAATTTCCCTCCGACTTGGAACCTGGCGCCGACTGACCCTCTGCCGGTGGTCCGGTACGATCCGAGAGCTGGGGAGCGAAGCCTCGACGTAATGCGCTGGGGTCTCGTGCCGTATTGGGCAAAGGACATCAAGATCGGCTATTCGACATTTAACGCCAAGGCGGAGGGCATCGACACCCGGCCGGCCTTTCGCGAGCCGTTTCAGCGGCGGCGTTGCCTCGTCCCGCTCGACAGCTTTTACGAATGGAAAAAGCTGGGCAAAGACCGGCAGCCTTATGCGGTGGCGCTCTCCGACCGCCGGCTGATGGCGATGGCGGGTTTGTGGGACAGCTGGCGGTCGCCCGACGGCGAACGAGTGCGCAGCTTTACGATCATCACGACCGAGCCGAACGAATTGCTGGCGCCGCTGCACGACCGCATGCCGGTCATTCTCGCTCCGGAAAACTGGCCTTTGTGGCTTGGCGAGGCGCCGGCCGATCCCGAGCAGCTCACGGCGTTGCTCGTGCCTTATCCGGCGAATGATTTGATCATGTGGCCGGTCAGTCGACACGTCGGCAATGTCAAAAACAATGACCCATCGCTGATTGAACCGGTCGTCGAGCCGCTAACGCCGATCGAGGCGGCTCATTTAGGCGGCAACTAACACCATAATTTGGGGAGAGTTACGCGATGACGCCCGAAGCACGCGAGGCACATTTTGTGGTTACAGATGCCCCGGACCCGGAGCACGAGGCGGTGATCCGCGACGGGCTCAGCGGCTACAATCTGGAAAAGGCGGGATATCGCGATCAACAGCCGCTGGCGATCCTGGTCTCCGACCCCGAGACCGGCGAGGTCGTTGGCGGACTGCTCGGCGGGACATCTTTTGGCCTGCTGCGTATAGATCGCTTTTTTCTGCCGGAAAATCTGCGCAAGCAGGGGCTCGGCACCAGGATTATCAACGCGGCCGAGCGGGAGGGAAGGCGGCGGGGCTGCAGCCGGGCATTGCTGACGACCCTGTCATTCCAAGCGCCCGGCTTTTATAAACGTCAGGGCTGGGAGGTGCTCGCCGAGCTCGATGCCGAGCCGCCTGCCCCGACCCGGTTTCTTATGACCAAGAAGCTGGCGAGCCCATCAAAGGGGTAGCCCCAAAGGCGTACGGCCAGGGCGGGCGCGCTCTCTATTTGAGGACAGCCTGCGTCGCCAATTTGATAAACCCGTCCATTGAGGCCGGATCGGTCCAGCGCAGGACCGCGACCAAATCGTTTTCGGGATCGATCCAGGTCAGGTTGCCGCCCGCGCCGCGGGCGAAATAGCTGCTGGCCGAAGCGCTCGGGAACAGCCCACGATCGGTGTTGAGCCACCACAAATAGCCATATTGCGGGAACAGCCGACAGGGTTCGAGCATCCGGTCGATCCACGCCTCCGACAGGATGCGCCGGCCATCCCACGATCCCCGGGATAGCAGCATCAGCCCAATCCGCGCCTGATCGCGCGCGTGGATAAAGACGCCGCCGCCCCAATGTCCGCCCCCGGAGACCGATTGCACAGGGCGGCCATCGATCTCGACGCAGGAATTGCGGTAGCCGTGCCATTCCCAATCGGATGAAGCGCCGATCGGCTCCATGACCAGTTCGCGGAAGATTTCGGGCAACGGCCGGCGCCAGACCCGCAGCAAGGCAAGGGCGAGCCGGTTGACGCGCACATCATTGTATTCCCAAAACCCGCCCGGCATTTGCAGATCGCGGTGGGTGCCCTTTGGCGCGAGGCTCGGCCGGCCCCCGGACGCGCGGTTGCGGTCGATCAGGTCAGGCTTGTCCCACAGTATCCCCTCCCATTCGGAGGTCTGCTGCAGCAGATGGTGCCAAGTGATCGCATCGTTATCCGGCGGGTCGAAACCGCCATCGTCGACCGTGCGGCACACCGGCTCCTGCGGATCGGCGATCAGCCCGCGATCCCAAGCCAATCCGGCGAGGATCGACAGATAGCTCTTGGCGACGCTAAAGGTCATATCGACGCGGGTCGTGTCACCCCACTCAGCCACAATCTCGCCGCGGCGGATTACCAGACCGTTTGGCCCGCCACGCGGCCGCACCGGACCCAAGGTCTCGTTCCATGGCGGGCGCTCGCTGAAATCGGTCGCCACCATTTCGGCGAGATCCCGTTTCCACGGAGTCTCATGCTCCGCGGCGTGCCTGGCGGCGGCTGCGACAATAGCAGGATCGGCCCCGCCATCGGCGGGTGACCGCATCGACCAAGCGGCCGGATCCGGCGGCGGGAAGGAGATCATCGGGGGGCTCCGCGTCGGGTGATTGGACTTGACTTTCGGGCGGCCGCTACGACCTCGTGAGAGAGTGGCGGTCCGCAACCGGGGCCGGCTTGCAACATGGCGGACGTGCCTGCTAAGAACGGCGCAGTCAAGCCTTTCGGGGTCGTGGATATGGGTTCTTTCAGCTTGATGCACTGGATTGTGGTTCTGGCCATTATCCTGATCCTCTTCGGTGCCGGAAAGCTGCCTCGAGTGATGGGCGATTTTGCCAAGGGCATCAAGGCGTTTAAGGCGGGTATGCAGGACGACGAAGCGGAAACCACACCTGCAACCCCTGCCCAGGTAGCGCCTCCGACAACGGTAGCGCCTTCGACAACGACGACAGCAGCCGCAAGTACCGCTGCCGATCGACCGCACGAACGCGTCTGATCAACACCGATCCCGGCGCGTCCGCGGCGGCAGCCCGTGAGGCGACCGCCGATGTTGCGGCCCTAACTTCGCTATTCGGCGAGCGCCGGGCGCGGGTCGGCGTCATCGGCCTCGGCTATGTCGGGCTGCCGCTATTGTGCGCGGTGGCCGAGCGGGGCTTTGTCGCACTCGGGTTTGACATCGATCAGACCAAGGTCGATACGCTGAATGCCGGGGGCTCGTACATCAAGCATATCGCGGCCGAAAACATCGCGCGCCTCCGCGAAAAAAACCAGCTTGAAGCCACCGGTGACTTTTCGCGGCTCGACGACGTCGATGCGATTATTCTGTGCGTGCCGACACCGCTGACGCGGCAACGTGAGCCCGATCTCACCTATATCGTTCGCACGACCGAAGTGATCGCGGCCCGACTGCGGCGAGGTCACCTGATTGTCCTCGAGTTCGACAACGTATCCGGGGACAACTCGCGAGATCATGCGGCCCATTCTTGAGCGGACTGGCCTCGTTTCCGGCCGCGATTTTTTTCTCGCCTATTCGCCGGAACGTGAGGACCCGGGTAACCAATCCTTCGGGACCACAAACATTCCGAAAGTCATTGGCGGCGATGGATCCGATGCATTACGCCTCGCTTGCGCTCTTTACGACCAAATTGTGGAGCGGACCATCCCGGTAACGTCGCTCGAGACGGCCGAAGCCGTCAAATTAACGGAGAATATATTTCGTTCCGTTAACATCGCGCTGGTCAATGAATTGAAAATTATCTACGAAGCGATGGGCATCGACATTTGGGAAGTTATCGAAGCGGCTAAGACAAAGCCGTTTGGATACATGCCGTTTTATCCTGGTCCGGGATTGGGTGGGCATTGTATTCCGATTGACCCCTTCTATTTGACCTGGAAGGCGCGCGAATACGATTGCCCGACGCGGTTCATTGAGCTGGCCGGCGAAATCAACACGGCCATGCCGCGCTGGGTCGTTGAAAAGGCGATCTCGGCATTGAACGAACGCCAGGGTCGGGCGTTGCGCGGCGCCAATATTTTGGTGATCGGGCTGGCCTATAAGAAGAATGTCCACGATCTTCGCGAGAGCCCGGCTTTAAAAATCATGGAGCTTCTTGAAAGCCGCGGTGCGCTGGTCAGCTTTCATGATCCGTACTTTCCCAAGATCCCGCCGACCCGCGAGCATGCCGAGTTCACCGGCCGCCGCTCATTGCCGCTGACGCAGGGAATCTTGGCCGAAGTCGATTTGGCGCTGATCTGCACCGATCACGACTCGGTCGATTTCCGATTGCTGGTCGAGCGAGCGCCACTGATTATCGATACACGCAATGCCTGCGCACAGCGCGGCCTGTCGGGCCCCCATATCGTCAAGGCTTAATGCGCTAACACAACCTGTTAGTATCGCGATTTAACCGCCGGCCCTTGTCTTATGAGAGTACGGCAGTCGTCGCGCGTGACCGATCGCCGTACTGATCTCACACTAATCGACGAGCGAGCGGGCTAACCGCCACCTGCCTGATCACCACCGAGCGCGTCGATTTCGGAGTCCTCGGGAAACCGCCCGAGCTGCTTTTTGGAAAAGGCGAGCTTGCCGTCGACGGTGATCTCGAAAACACCGCTGACACCTTTAACGAGCTCGACTTCGGCGCCGTACTTCTCTTCAAGTCGCGCCCTCGCACGGAGGGCTCTAGGAAGGTAGTTTCAAGGAACGCAGTATTCGATCCTGACCTTCATCCTCGCAGCCTTTCGCAAGAAATGACCGGCGGACCCTATCACAGTTGCGCAACCCCGGTCAGTGCCTCTATCGATCGCTTTTGCCATATATAACGGTGAGGCGATGAACCCGGGGCACACCGACATGATGCGAAGCCGAATGCGGATCGCTGCGCTTCTCTCGCGGTAATGCCAATCTTCGGATTGGGACCTGAGGCAGCCCAAGCCATAAGGCTTAGCCTGCGGGTGGCATTCTGGGCGATGCTGTGGAGCCTGCCGTTCGCGTTGGCGGCGGCCATCGCGCTCGCCCGCGGCCGTTTTTGGGGAAAGAGCCTGTTCGACGGCTTTGTCCATCTGCCATTGGTCATGCCACCGGTAGTCACCGGCTATCTGCTGCTGCTGTTGTTCGGCCATAACGGCCCGCTCGGGCGGTTTTTCGCGACTTTTGGTATCGTTTTCGCCTTTCGCTGGACCGGTGCGGCGCTCGCGGCGGCGGTCACCGCGTTTCCGCTGATGGTGCGGGCGATGCGGTTGTCGCTGGAAGCCGTCGACCGTCGGCTCGAAGAAGCTGCCGGCACGCTCGGCGCCAACCGCGCCTTTCGCTTTTTGCTGGTCACATTGCCGTTGATGATGCCGGGAATCATCGCCGGAATGGTGCTGTCTTTCGCCCGCAGTCTGGGTGAGTTTGGCGCGACAATCACCTTTGTGTCGAACATTCCGGGTGAGACGCGAACCATTCCGCTGGCGATCTACACGCTGACGCAGACCCCAGGCGGGGACCCGGCGGCGTTGCGCCTGACCGTGGTAGCCGTGTCCCTTTCCCTGCTGGCGCTGATCGCTTCCGAGTTGTTGGCGCGGCGGATCGGCCACCGCCTCGCCGGGGCCTGAGAATCATGCTGGACGTCGAGATCGAACATCGCCTCGGCAGTTTCACGCTCGACATCCGTCTTACAACCGGGAGCGGGCTGACCGCCTTGTTCGGCCGCTCCGGTGCCGGCAAGACCTCGATCGTCAATGCGATCGCCGGGCTGATCCGGCCGCAGCGCGGGCATATCGCCGTCGACGGTGCCGTCTTGCTCGATACCGCGCGCGGCGTCTTTGTGCCGGCCCATCGCCGGCGTCTCGGTTATGTCTTTCAGGAAGGCCGCTTATTCCCGCATCTGACCGTGCGGCAGAACCTGCTCTTCGGAGCGTGGTTTGCGCCGCGCCGCGCCAACCCAGGTCAGGCCGGGCTCGACGAGGTCGTCGAACTGCTCGGGATCGGACCGCTGCTCGCGCGCCGGCCGGGGCGATTGTCCGGCGGCGAAAAGCAGCGCGTTGCGATCGGCCGTGCGCTGTTAGCGCAGCCGCGCCTGTTGTTGATGGACGAACCGCTGGCCTCGCTCGACAATGCCCGCAAGGACGAGATCCTGCCATATCTCGAGCGGCTGCGCGACCACAGCAGGGTGCCGTTTGTCTATGTCAGCCATGCCGCCGCCGAGGTCGCGCGGCTCGCGACCACAATCGTGCTGGTGGCCGATGGGCGAGTACAGGCGGTCGGGCCTGCGGCAGAGATCATGGGCCGGGCCGGGCAATATCCGCTCGCCGGCGGGTTTGAGGCAGGCGCGGTGCTGACCGCGACGGTGGCGTCGCACGACCCTGGCTGGGATTTAAGTGAACTTTCCGGCGGCTTTGGCCGGCTGATCGTCGGCCGGCTCGATCTGCCGGTCGGTAGCCGGTTGCGGGTGCGTATCCGAGCCCGCGATGTGATGCTGGCGACGACCCGACCGAGCGGCATCAGTGCGCTCAACGTGCTGCCCGCTACGATCGAGGCTTTGGTTGCGACTGGGGAGGAAGCGGTCGAAGTGCAGCTCCGACTTGGAGCGGAGCGTTTGCTGGCGCGCATTACGCGGCGCTCGCAGGCAGCGTTGGGGCTCGTCCCGGGGGGCGCGGTCTTCGCGGTGATCAAAGCCGTCGCGATCGACCGCAGCAGCCTCGGCCATGACGATATGGCCGCCGAGTTCGCCCGCGAGTTGGAGGTCTTCGACGGCTGACTCAGCTTGTGCGCAGCGGAATTTCCTTCAGGCCAAACGAGCCGATCGCGGTCACTGCCGAAATCGCCGTCGCATAAAGGAACACATGCGCAAACGCGGCGTGCAGGACGCGCTCCAATCCCTGCATCAGCGCCGGGTTAATTCCTTCCGACTGGTCGAGATGGAGGAGTGCAATGCCGGGATTGGCGCCGAGCACCCCATGCCCGGGAATACCTGATGCACCGGTGTTGAGCTCGCCGACCAGCAGTGCGGTCAACAATGCCACGCCAAAGGCGCCGCCGATCAGGCGGAAAAACATCAGCACCGACAGTCCGATCCCAGTATCGGCGAGTTCGAGCGCGTTCTGCACCGAAACCACGACCGGCGACAGCTGAAAGCCGAACGAAAGACCAAGACCGCCGGTCAGCAACGTGTCAATCCACACCGAGCGGCCGAGCCCGTAAAAGGCGAGTGCGGCACAAAGCCCGGTCATCGCCACCGCGCCGGCGATCGGATAAATCCGATAACGGCCGGTCCGGGTCACCAATTGCCCGGCGATAAACGAGCCCAGCACCGTGCCGCCGGTCATTGGGATCAGGCGGATGCCGGCCTCGTTTGCCGCCAGTCCCGAGACCAGCTCGAAATCGAGTGGCACCAGAATGATCAGCGCGATCATCACCATGGCATTGGTAAAGGCGATCGTGCTCCCGACCGCAAAGATGCGGTTCAGGAATAGCCGCAACGGGATCATCGGCGAGCGCGTCTCGCGCTCGTGCACGATCAGCCAGCCGAGAAACACGATACCGATCGCGACCGGCAGCAGCACATCGGGCCGGACCCAACCGCCCGCCGACTCGACGCGGCTGACCCCGAGCAGGATCGGCGTCGTCGATACAATAATCAACGCCGCCCCGAGCCAATCAATAACCGGCTTGCGCCGCGGCTTTGGCAGCCGCCGCAAATTGCGGTTGCACAAAATCAACGCCAGCGCGCCGAATGGAAGATTGATCCAAAAGATCCAATGCCACGATAAGTAATCGGCAAAGAACCCGCCGAGCACTGGCCCCAGCAGGTTCGATATCGCCATCACGCTGGAAAAATAGCCCTGGTATTTCCCGCGTTCGCGCGGCGGGATTACATCGGCAACCGCGGCCTGCGACACCGAGCGCAGCCCGCCGCCGCCAATCCCCTGGAGGATTCGGGCGCCAATCAGCTGCAGCATCGTCTGCGACAGGGCGCAAAACACCGAGGCGACCGCGAACAGCGCGATCGACACCAGCAGGATCGGCCGCCGCCCGTAAAGATCGCTGAGCCGGCCGTAAATCGGCGTCGTCACCGTCGAGGCGACGAGGTAGGCCGACACCACCCACGACATCAGCGACCAGCCGTTCAGGTCTTGCGCCATCGTCGACAGCGAGGTCGCGACGATCGTCTGGTCGAGGCTCGCCAGAAACATCGCCAGCATCAGCCCCGACAGGACCGAAACGATCTCCCGTCGCGACAGATGAAGCGTGGCGGTTTGCATCAGCTCGGTCATGCCCCCGCTTTAGCCGAATGGCGGCGGTCGGTACATTGAGCGAGGCGGAGCGTGAATGCACCCCCTCGCTTCCCACCCCCGCCTGCGCGGCACGGTAGGGATCGGGGCGAACCGCGAGCGCAAAGATTTCGGGGTTGCGCTCGCCCGATATTGCCGGGAATGGTGGCGGCCGGGACCGGAGATGTCGCGATGGATCGACCCGAATACGAAAAGGATTGGCACGACGCGCTCTACAAGCAGCTGCGCCGGCACAACGTCACGCAATTTGCCTATGTTCCCGATGCCGGTCATCAGGTGCTGATCGACCGCTCGCTCGCCGACCCGGAGGTTCATTCTGTGGCATTGACCACCGAAGAAGAGGGGGTCGCGCTGCTGGCCGGCGCCGATCTCGGCGGCGCGCGCGGCGTCCTGTTGATGCAATCGAGCGGCACGGGCAATTGCATCAACATGCTGTCCCTGATCAAAGGCGGCCATTTTCCATTTCTGGCGCTCGTCAGCATGCGCGGCGATTTTGGCGAGGGCAATCCATGGCAATTCCCGATGGGTCAGGCGGTCGAGCCGGTGCTAAAGGCGATGGGCGTCATCTGCCTGCGGGTGGATAACCCGGACGAGGTCGTGCCGACCGTCGAGGCCGCGTTGACGATGGCGTTTCAAGGCGCTAACGCGGTCGCCGTGCTGCTGACCCAAAAGCTGCTCGGCGCCAAACAATTCTGAGGACAACGTGATGGCAATTCCGAGCGACATCGACGCGATCATTAGAGACGCGGTAGCGGCGGGTTTCGTCCTCGACCGCCGCGAGGCGGTCCCGGCAATAATCGGCCGGCATCAGGATTTTCTGATCGTCAGCGGCCTTGCCGGCACCAGCAAAGACGTGCCGGCGCTGACCCAAGACGGCGCGCATACCTACACAATGGCGGGGGCGATGGGTGGGGCGGCGATGATCGGTCTCGGCCTCGCCTTGGCCCGCCCGGAAAAGCGCGTATTGGTCGTAACCGGCGACGGCGAATTGCTGATGAATATCGGCGCGTTGTCGACAATCTCGGTCATGAACCCGCCCAATCTCGCGATCCTCTGCGTCGACAACGGTCATTACGGCGAGACCGGGTATCAGAAAAGCCATACCAGCCTCGGCGTCGATTTGGAAAAGATCGCCATCGGCTCCGGCATCAAGGCGACCCGCACCGTCGCCGCTGAAAGCGACATCCCCGACGGCGCGCGGCTATTGCGCGAGGGCAACGGCGCCGCCTTTGTCGTATTACGCGTCAAGCCGACCGAGCCGCCGGCCTACAAGCGCAACATGGACCCCGCCTTCTGCCGCAACCGCTTCCGCACCGCCCTCCTCGGCACCAGCTAGATAAAGGACGAGCTTACGCGGCTCCTAGCCGTGCTCCGGGGCTCCACGACTCAACAAGAAGTCGCCGCTGAAAAATGTTTTACCTGAATGGTGTCGGACCGTTGCTCAGCTTGCCATAGATCGTATTGCAGCTGAAGCTGCAGCCAGCTTTCCGGCGAGCGCCCGAACGCTTTGGACAGCCGGATCGCCATGTCGGGGGAAATCCCCGCATGACCGTTGAGCAGCGCAGAGAGCGTCCGGCGGGCGACACCAAGGCCCTCAGCCGCGGCTGTCACCGTCAACCCCAAGGGATCAAGGCATAGCTCCTTGATGATTTCGCCCGGATGCGGCGGGTTGTGCATGCGCGAAACTATCTTTTCATCTCCGCGAGTTGCTAGAGATCGAAACAGGCTACCGAACCGCTTGCCTGCAATTCCATAGCGCCGTCCCAGAGAAATTAAGCATCTGGTTCTTTGCTTTTAAAGACGCGATCTCACGACATTGACAACCTGAGATAACACCGAGTTTGCCGGCAAGCTTGTAGTCGGCGACCCGACGGGCGGTTCCGTGGATATCGCCACGATCCTAAATTGCTCTCCACGCCCCAGCTCGTCATTGCCGAACCGGCAATCGGTCCACCATGCGTTACCATCGATCGTAGTCCGTTGTTGCGGATACCACCGCCCATCTCCTGAGAAGACAAGAACCTGTAACTGGGCGCTGGGATTGCTCGTCGAGCCTCGCACTGTCCGATTCAAATGCACTTCGGAACCATCGGCAGGTGCGAGGATTCTTAACCGTAAGGGTCTCGGCAACTGATCTGAATCTACAGTCGCGGGTGATTCGGTAGAAATTGGAGTGTTCGCGATGACCCGTCGATCCCGCGATGAGGCTTGCACAGGATGTCCCAGCAAAGCGAGTATCATCAGCGACATCAGCGAGAAACAAAGCAAAAATACCACACATAGAAAAAAAGTTGAGTGTTCTCCCGCGAGAGCTAGAAACGCAGAAGTAGCGGAGGCAGGGAACAAAGATATCAAAATGAGTAATATCCAGTGCGCTAAATGGAGATGGCCAAGCATCTCCCAACCAACACGAAGGTAATCCAAAGTTCGTCGCAACATTGTGAGTGTCCGAACCCAACTCAGCCAAAGGTAGGGCGGCGCTTTTCCAGGAAGGCGTGGACGCCTTCGGCAAAATCGTCGGTTGCGGCGCAGGCAGCGAAGTTCTCGGCTTCGCGGCGCAATTGCGCATCGAATGCGTCGCCGAGGCTCGCTTGCAGCAATATTTTGGTGCGGGCATAGGCTTCGGCCGGGCCGGCGGCGAGCCGTTCCGCGAAGGCTTCGGCTTCGGCGGACAACCGCTCGGCGGGGACAACGCGGTTGACGATGCCGAGCGCGAGGGCACGTGCAGCATCAAAGCGGTCGCCGAGGAGCATCAGCTCGGCCGCCTGCTTGAGACCGACCACCGCCGGCAACAACGCGGTCATCGCCCCATCAGGGCTGGTTCCGAGATGGACATAGCCGCAGGTAAAGACGGCGTCCTCGGCGGCGATCGCCAGATCGGCGGCAAGTACAAAGCTGAGCCCCACTCCGGCCGCACCGCCCTGGACCACCGCGACCACCGGTTTTGGCATATGGCGCAGCCGCACCAATAGCGGATGCAGTGCGTCGACCGTCTCGTAAATCACCTTGCGGCGCCCCTCGGGCGGGAGCCGCACCATTTCGCCAAACATCGTGATATCGCCGCCGGCGCAGAAATGGGTGCCTTCGCCTGAGAACAAGACCACCCGCGCGGTGCGGTCCTCGGCGACTTCGGCCGCCGCCGCACCCAGGGCGGCAATCGCCTCGCGATCGACGGCGTTCAGCAATTCAGGTCGGTTGAGCCGGAGTTCCAACACCGCGCCCCTGCGCTCGACGATCACTTTCGCCATGGGTCCCTCAATCCGCGTCACCTCTCGCCCCCCGATCATATCTCTCTTCTTCCTGCAGGAGCGTCAGGTTGTCCGGGGGAATTTGCGTTTTGGACCAGGCATACCGCCTGCGCGGACTTGATCCGAGTATCCGCGACTTGGTTTCGGCGGTTAAGAGCTTTGGCCGGGTCAAGCCCGGCCAAAGCGGAATCGGCAAACTGTTATCAGCCACTTTGCCGCCGCAGCTTGGGGCGGGGGTGATCTAAAAATCGCGTGGCATGGGTCTTGCGCTAACATCGAAGACCGACCCACGGACCCGGAGAATAGCATGGCCTGGACGATCCTGCGCGGCGGCCGCGTGCTCGACATCGCCGCCGGCGCCGCCGATTTCGCCGACATCCTGATTGACGGCGACACGATCCGCGAGATCGGCCCACCCGGTCTGACGGCGCCGGCCGATGCGGTCGAGATTTCCGCCGCCCGCCGGCTGCTCCATCCGGGCTTGGTCAACGCCCACACCCATGGCCACGGCAATCTCGGCAAGGGCATGGGCGACCGCTGGACCTTGGAGTTGCTGCTGACCGCCGCACCCTGGATCACCGGCAACCGCACCCTCGAGGACCGTTATCTGTCGACCCAGCTGGGTGCCGTCGAGATGGTCATGAAGGGATGCACCGCCTGCTACGATTTGTCGTTCGAATGGCCGTTGCCGACCGCTGAAGGCCTAAGACTGGCGGGACAGGCCTATGCCGATCTCGGCATGCGCGCGGTGGTGGCGCCGATGGTCGCCGATCGCAGCTTTTTCGAGGCGATCCCGGGCTTGATGGAGGCCTTGCCGCCGGGATTGCAAACTCGGGCCGCCGAGTTGCGGCTGCCGCCGGCCGAAGCAACGATATCAGGCATGCGCGCGGCATTGTCCGGCTGGTCGTGCGACCGCGACCAGGTATGCCCGGCGGTGGCGCCGACGATCCCGCATCATTGCTCCGATGGGTTCATCCGGGGCTGCGCCGATCTCGCTCGCGAGTTCGATGTCGCATTGCACAGCCATGTTGCCGAGTCGAAGGTTCAGGCGGTAACCGGAATCCGCGTCTACGGTATGACTCAGACCGCCCACCTCGATGCGCTGGGCGTACTCGGGCCCCATTTCACCGTCGCCCATGGCGTGTGGCTCGACAATGACGACATGGCCCGGCTCGGCGACCACGGCGCCTCGGTCGCGCACAACCCGGGCAGCAATATGCGGCTCGGCGGCGGTATCGCCGATGCGAGGGCGATGCTCGAGCGGCGGGTCAATCTCGGCATCGGCACGGATGGCGCCAATTGCTCCGACAACCAGAATATGTATGAGGCGATGCGGCTGGCCTCGTTCGCCTCAAAGGTGCGGGGTCCCGAATGGCAGCGCTGGCTGACGACGCGCGAGGTTGCGTTAGCGGCGACCGAAGGTGGCGCCAAGGCGCTCGGCTTCGCCGGCCGGATTGGGCGGATCGCTCCCGGTTACAAGGCCGACATCGTCATGCTCGATCTCGACCACCCGAACTGGTTGCCATTGAACGATCCGGTCAACCAGCTTGTCCACACCGAAGACGGGAACGCGGTCGCGAGCGTCATGATCGGGGGCCGGATGATCATGGATAACCGGCGGGTGCTGACGGTCGATCTGCCGCATCTGGTTCAGCGCGTCGAAGCCGCGCGCGAGCGGCTCGCTGCCGCTAACGCCGACAACCGCCGGCTGTATGAGGCGCTCGAGCCTGTCGTCTCCAGCCACTGCCCGGGAATGGCCCGCCTGCCCTACCACATCAATCGCTATGGCGCGCCGCTCGATTAGGGCCCAAAGACGGTGACAGACCGCGATCCTGTTTTGGCGATAGGCCCTCAAACCACGCGCGGTTATCTTGTCTTCCGTGAGCGGCCGACCCTAGGGGCCACCTCCCGGAGGTCATCAGATGGAGGCAAAAGAGTGCTGACGATCCTTGATACCAAGGCCGAGCTGGCCAAGCTGAAGATGTTGCGCGGGCGCACACCGGGGACGCCGGAAGCTGACCGTGAGGGCGCTTTTGCCCGGTTGGCGCCATATCGCGACAGCGCCATCAACCTCGCCAAGTTTTCCGGCGAAGGCCCGTGGGAGCGCCACGTCAATGGCGACGAGATCGTACAGGTCGTCGACGGCGCCACGACCTTTCACATCATGTTCGATGACGGCCCGCAATCGTTTGAGCTGAAGGCAGGGATGGTGGTCATCGTCCCGCAAGGGAAATGGCACCGCTTTGAGGCGCCTGACGGCGTCAGCCTGATGACCACGACACCGCAGCCGACCCAGCACCTGACCTTCGCGATCGAAGACCCGCGCACGCTCGACTAAGCGCGGGCCGCAAGTCAGGCGCCCATCGCGGGGTAAAAATGGCACGCGACCAAAAAGGGGCAGTTACTCGCTGATCGGCGTGTCGTTGGGATCGGTTGTTCCGGTGAGATCGCCATTATCCCCCGGTTCGTCCGGATCGTCGGGGTCGGATGGCGGGTCGGTGTCGTTATCGATCGGGTTGCTGGCCGGATCGGCCAGCTGTGCGCGGGCGAGACGAGCGAGGCGCATTTTCAACCGGGCCAGCGCGTCTTCGCCAAGCGGCGCCGACTCCTCGGGGTCGGGGGCGACAGCATTCGGATCGGCCTTGCGCAACAATTCAAACAGCAGCTTGGTCGCGGCGAGATCGGAGCCCGCCGAGCGCTCGACAAGGCCGCGGATCATCAGTTCGCGTTTTGTCAGCCGGGGCCGCTTGCCGTCGCTGCTGCCCGCCGGTGCATCGAGTGCCCGCTGCAATATCTTGGCTAGGCTCTCGGTGCTCCGCGGCCGGCCGCGCGGGTTGGCCCGATTGCCCTTTTTGAACTGCGTCGCGACCGGCGGCTTGCAATAGCCAATTTCGTAATTTCTGGGTTTATCAGTCGGCAATCGACCGCCTCATATTTTCTTCCCGGTTATATTTACTGAAACATCATAAATTCAGCCGAAAATAGCCGAAATCACATTAATTGTCAATATCTCAACGGCAAGCAGCCGGTGGAGGCGAGCGCGTTGCGGCCGGCCGCTCAGACCGGTCGGGTGCCTTTGAGCTGAGTGCGGTGCATCAGCCGGCGTACTGACGGATCAAAGGCGTCGCGGCGGTGCATCGCACACCGGTTGTCCCACCAAATGAGATCGCCGATCCGCCAATCCTGGCGCCAGGTGAATTTGTCTTGGGTCGCATGGTCCCATAATTGGTCGAGCAGCGCCTCGCTGTCCTCGACCGAAAGCCCCAGCACATAGGCATTGATCCGCCGCCCGAGAAACAGCGCCTTGCGCCCGGTCTCGGGATGCGTCCGGACGAGCGGCTGGTGCGCGCCCGGCACTTTTGAAGGGTCAGCAACGTTTTCGAAACCTTGATGCGCCTTGCCGCCGCTCGAATGGGTCGCGGCATGGATCGCTTGCAATCCGGCGATCCGGTCCTTGAGGTCGTCCGGCAGGGTTTCGTAGGCCGAGTACATGTTCAGGAAATAGGTCGAGCCGCCCGCGCTCGGCGGCGGCACTTCGAGCGAGCGCAACAGGCTCGCTGCCGGCGGCACGTCGACAAACGAGCTGTCGGTGTGCCAGAACGCCTCGCCGTCGCCGAGGCCGCCAATCGCCTTGCCGTTCTCGATGATATTGGAGATCACCGAGATTTCGGGCGGCACTTCACGTCGCCGGCCATCGCTCTGGGTCTCGATGCCATATTGTTTTTGAATGAGAGCGGCGGGATTGAATTCGAGCTCGCCAAACTGGCGGGTGAACGCCATGTGCTGCGCATCGGTCATCGGCTGGTCGCGAAAGCGCAATACCAAATGTTCGAGCCAAGCGGCTCGGATAGAATCGCGATCGCCGAGTGAAAGCGGCTCGCGGATGTCGACGCCGCGGATATCGGCGCCAAGGCCGGCTTCAAATGGTACGATCTCAATGCTCATATAGGTTACTCCGCCGCCAGCGCCTGGACGCCGAAATCATTGATCGACACCCGCCAGTGAATGCGGTCCTCCTCGGGCGGGTAATCGCCGGCAGCCTTGTGGTACGAGCAGCGATTGTCCCAGATCACGATGTCGCCTTTGCGCCAGACATGGTGGTATTCGGCGTTGGGCGCGATCATCCGCTCTTTTAGCTCGGCGATCAGTTCGTCGCCGTCACGCTCCTCGATGCCGACAAAGCTGACGATTTTGCCGGGGTCGAAATACAGCGATTTGCGTCCGGTTTCCGGGTGGACGCGGATAACCGGGTGATAAACCGGGGTCCAGTCCTGGTCCTCGGGATTGAGCAATCGCGACTTGCCGCGACGGCCCGCATAGGCGAAAGCGCCGATGACGCCGTCGAGCCGGTCCTTTAGCCGCTGCGGCAGTGCGTCGTAAGCAGCATAGCCATTGGCGAACAAGGTGTTGCCGCCGCGGCTCGGCACCGCCAATGCGTAAAGTTGCGTCGCCTTGAACGGGGCCTGGTTATAGGCGCCGTCGGTGTGCCAGCCCTCGGCGCCGCGCCGATAGATCTCGTCGCGCAACTTGCCCTCAGCATCGAATTTATTGACGCCGAGCATCGTGATCTCGGGATGTTCCGGATGACGCGTCGATTTCGACGGGTGCGGTACGACCGGCCCAAAGCGGCGGCTGTAATGCAAGAAATCGGGTATCGTCAGCTCCTGGTCGCGCACGCACATAACGTTGTAGTCGAGCCAGGCCTGATAAATCGGCGCAAAGCCGCGGTCATCCAGTGTCTTGACATCGACCCCGGTCACTTCGACGCCGATCTGCGGCCCCAACAGGCGAATTTCCATCGCTCATTCCTCCCAAACCCGATGGTGCCAAGCGTCGGCCCCGGCATCGCCGGATGTCAACCGAGAGAATGCGATGGTTGCCATGCGCCGGACCCGGTAATCTCCGCCCCGGATTATGGGGAGGCGAGCATGAAATTGGTGATGTTCGAGACGGCCGGGCAAAGCGGGCCGATGCCGGGTCTGTTGACCGATCGCGGGGTCGTCAGCCTCGCGGCCGTCGTTGAGCGCGGACACACCCCGCAACTGACGATGCAGAATTTGATCGATGGGTTCGATCGGCTGCGGCCGACGCTCGAAAAGCTTGCCGTCGATGGCGAAGCATTGCCGATCGATCGAGTGCGATTGCGCGCGCCTCTGCCACGGCCCGGCAAGATCCTGTGTTGCATTGCCAATTACTGGGAACACGCGCAGCGCGAGCCGCGGCCGCTCAATATGTTTTTAAAGAACCCGGAAGCGGTGGTCGGGCCCGGCGACACGATCCAATTGCCCGAATTCACTGAGCCGTGGATCTTTATGCATGAGGCCGAGCTGGCGCTGGTCATCAAGGGGCCGGCGAAAAAGGTGAGCCAAGCCAACTGGCGCAGCGCCGTGTTCGGCTATACCGGGCTGATCGATGTCTCGGCCCGTGGCGAAGGTCGGCGCACCTGGAAAGCCGGCAGTTGGCTCGGCAAATCGTTCGATACCTTCGCGCCGATCGGGCCGTGTATTACCACCGCAGACGAGATCCCCGAGCCCAACGATGTGATCGTGCGTTTATGGAACGACGGTCAATTGCGACACAACTACAACACCGACGATATGGAGCACCGCGTACCCGAGCTGATCGAATTCGCCTCAACCGTGATGACATTGAACAGCGGCGACCTGATCGCTTGCGGTACCAATCACGAGGGCCTCGGCGCGTTGCAGGATGGCGAGACCGTCGAGATCGAAGTGCAACACGTCGGCCGCATGTCGCTAAAGGTCGTCGATCCGCTAAAGCGCCAATGGGAGCGCGGGATCTATATGGGCGCCGACTCGACCAACCCCGAAGCCGTCAAACGCCACCGCCCGCAAGGTGCTGCAACAACCGGATGATCGCCGGAAACCCGCCGGCAAACACATCCGTTCTTGACACATCTGCAACTCGCTGGAGAGCGGCAAGATGAACCATTCGGCAAATCTCGGCGAAAGCGGCACTGCGATCGAGGAAACCCAACGGCTTATTGCCTCCAATAAAGTCGAGGGGACTGCGGTGTTTGATGCGAACGGCCGGCATCTCGGCCGTATTCATCATTTGATGATCGACAAATACAGCGGTCAGGTCGTGTATGCCGTGGCCTCGTTCGGCGGATTTTTCGGACTCGGCGACAGCCGGATACCGCTACCGTGGAGAGCGCTTAAGTACGAACCGCGTGTTGCTGGCTATGTCGTTGATGCCGACCGTGACAAATTGGAGCAGGCGCCGCGTTGCGACACGAGTGAGCCCGACTGGCCGGACCGGGCTTTCGACCAGGAAATCGAGCAATACTGGTATCCGCCGCTCTGACAGCTACTGCCAGCGCTAGCGGCGGCAGTAGACGGTGTTAGCCGCGACAATGACTTCATAGGCCGGCACGTCGGTCGATATTGGCCCGTCGATCAATTTGCCGGTGCGCACGTCAAAGCGCGCGAAATGCAGCGGACATTCGAGTTCGTAACCGTTGAGCTTGCCGCGCGACAGTGGCGCGTTTTTGTGCCCGCAAACATCCTTAAGCACAAAGAACGCGCCATCGACATTGGCGAGCACGCGGCGTTCGCCATCGACGGCGACAAACTTCATTTCGCCCGCCGCCAGATCGCCTACCTGCGCAACAGCGACGAAGCCCTCCGGAATACTGTGAATGCTAGGTGTCCTCTAACCCGCAGATTTGCTGCATCGCCGTGCAGCGCGTCGCAATGACAGGATCTCCGGTCATTGCGAGCGCCGCGAAGCAGTCTTGCTGATGTCGTCTTCTGCGGCGTCAGTTGAGGTCGAAACCGAACATCTTCGCCGCATTCTCCGAGGTGATTTTACGCAGGTCGTCTTCGGGCACGCCCTCGAACATCCGCGCCAAGAATTGTTGCGAGCGCGGGAACGTCGCTTCCGCATGCGGGTAGTCGCTGCCCCACAGCATGTTCTCGACGCCGATATAGTCGCGCAATTTGATGCCGATATCATCCTCCATGAATTCGACAAACATGTTGCGCTTCCAGTACTCGCTCGGCATCAAGCCGTCTTTCGACCGCCAGCCTTTGGTAAAGACCGGGCGCTCGAGATAGGTAAAGTCCATCTGCTTGAGCCAGTGCGGGATCCACGACGCCTCGTGCTCGACCGAACCGATCTTGAGGCCCGGGAACTTGTCGAACACGCCGGCAAACAGCATCGAGCCGAGGGCGTAGCGCACCCAGTAATCGGTGGTCGAACGGCCGGCGCCGGTCATCTGCGTCACATCGGTGGTGAACTCGTTGGCAGGAACGCCGTCGCGCGGTGTCGCGATGTGCAGCAACAGCGGGTGCTTAAGCGCCTCCGCGGTCGCCCAAAAGCGGTCATAGACCGGGCTGCTGTAGGGCTTGTCCGGCCGCGGCGCCACCGGGATAAAGGAGCCGACAAGACCCAATTTGACAACGCGCTCCAGTTCCTTTGCGGCGGCATCGGGGTCGTCGACATTGAGCATCGCGATGCCCTTGAGCCGGCGCGGATGCGGTTTGCAGAAATCGGCGATCCAGTCGTTGTAGACGCGGCAGATCTCGGTCAGGAGTTCGCCATCAGGGATGCGGTACCAGAACAATCCCTGGCTCGGCTGCAACACCGAACCCCAAATGCCGTCTTCCTCGTTCTCGGTGATCATCGCGTCGGCGTCATAGGCGCCCTTGCGCACGTCTTCCCACAGCCCGAGAAAATCGATCTGTGACGGGTCTTCAAAGCGCTGCCCGGCCTGCATCACCGCACCCAAGGTGCCGACCTGCATGTCGCCAAGCATCCAGGCATCGTAATCGCGGCCGGTCGGCGTCTTGCGACGCTCCATGCGCGGCGCCCGGTCACGCAGCTTGGGGTCAAACCGCGATGTATACATGTCCGGCGGCTCGACGATATGGGAATCCGCCGAGATCATCTGGTACGTCGCCACTATGCCCTCCTGCTGGTGTCGCTTGTCGCCACCCGCCCCGCAAAAAAGGGCCAGGGCCCGACAATTACGTTCGTGCAAACGGTATGCCGCCGCCGCGAGACAAGTCAAGCGAGCGCCGCCGCCGCTGAGATTGCCGCGTGAGCCGATACCCTCGCGCCTACCGAAGCCGAGGGTTAAACTACGCTGGCGAATTCCGCCACAGGGAGGACACGATGGAATACGGCGTGTTTACCTGCCCTCGCATCCGCCCGAGCGCAGCCTGTACGACGGCCATCGCCGGGATCTCGACAGGCGTCGCTGGGCCGATGAGCTGAGCTTTTCGGAAGCTTGGATTGGCGATCACCACACAGCCCCGTGGGAGCCCAATCCCACCCCCGATTTGTTGATCGCCCAGGCGCTGATGGAGACCAAGAATATCCGCCTGGCGCCGGGCGATCTTAGCCTTTCGTTGGGTTATGTCGCAGTGCCGCGCGAGCCCTACCCGGCGGAAATGCGGGAAGCGCGCGAACGTGTCTTTGCCGCCTGCCGCAACAATCGGATCGCGTTTCTCGAAACCGTCGCGCCCGAAACCGTAGTCGCCAAGCTCGACGAGGGGTGCGGGTCATTGCTGGGCACCGCGAGGGAACCGCGCGCATTGGACGCGCCCATCAGCGCCGCACGATGCCCGTCTGAACTTCCGCCGGGAGCGGCCGCACCTCTTTTCGCTGTTCCGACGCTATCTGGGCGGCGTCGAACTGCCGAAACCTGCCTGAGCGGACCAGTAAGTTCCATCCTGCTCGATCTGGGCAGGGCTTTCGTTCAAGGTAAGACGATTTTGGTTCCAGCTGATTTCAGATAGCGGCGCGGAGACGTATTTCTCGCCCGGAGCGACGCTGATAACCACCCTCTGCACATCCCCGTTTGGACCGAACACCACTGTTGTCACGGGGCCGATCTCATGACCGCTCGCGTCATAAACGACGACTCCAACCGGCGGCCCCGCCGTAACCCCCGGCGATTGTCCAGGTATGCCCAAAGCAAAGGCAAGGTTGAGATCTGCCGTCGCCTCGGCAAGCTGCTGTTCGGCGGTGCTCAGATCGCCGCCCTGCATCAATATCTGTCGGGCTGTTTCGACACGGCGCAGCGCCGCCATCAAATTGGGGTCGTGGTGGAGTTCCTCCAGATTTAGCAATGCCACTTCGGCGCGTGCGACTTGATCGAAGGCGCGTCGCGTATCTCGATGAGCAAGCGCGATCTTCGCCTGTGCGATGGCATCGAGCACTGTATTGCGGTTAGTCGAAATATTCTCGGCGGTCGAGGAATAGCTGCTCGATGGTACTGCCGCCAAAACCGAACCGATAGGAACCGCAGTCAAGCCGACCAGAGCTGCGATCGCCACGCTGGCTAAAAGCATCGGGTGGATCGATTGAATGCGCATCGTGATTAACTCCAGACAAAGCCATGCCGGTGCGCGTCGTCGACAGCGGAGCGAACTGCTGCGCTGCATCCCGACCGACTGCTTCCAGCGATCGTGCCGACTATCGGTAAGACGAACGCGAAGGACATTGACGGCGGTCAAGAACGGCCGAAATTTAAGGTGACGTCCGACCCCCAGCGCCCATCATGCTCGCGACATATGCAGGCGCCGGTTAGACTGCGCCACCGAACCGATACCGGGAGGACCACGATGGAGTACGGCCTGTTTACGATGCCCTCGCATCCGCCGGAGCGGAGTCTGTACGACGGCCATCGCTGGGATCTCGACACGCTGCGCTGGGCCGATGAGCTGGGCTTTTCGGAAGCTTGGATCGGCGAGCACCACACCGCACCGTGGGAGCCCAATCCCACGCCCGATTTATTGATTGCCCAGGCGCTGATGGAGACCAAGAAAATCCGCCTGGCGCCTGGTGGCTTCTTGTTGCCCTATCACCATCCCGCCGAGTTGGCAAACCGGGTGGCAATGCTTGATCACATGGCGCAGGGCCGCCTCAACTTCGGCGTCGCCGCGAGCGGCCTGCCGAGCGACTGGGCCATGTTCCATGTCGACGGCTATGCCGGGCAGCACCGCGAAATGACGCGCGAGGCGCTCGACATCATCCTCAAGCTGTGGACCGCCGAAGAGCCTTTCGATTATCCGGGCAAATATTGGCAGGTCAGCAAAACCGACTTGATGTTGCGCACGTTGCGGCCGCACATCAAACCGTTTCAAAAACCATATCCGCCGATCGGAGTTGCCGGTGTCAGCAAAGGTTCAGACACGTTAAAGCTTGCCGGCGAGCACGGGTTCTTGCCAATGAGTTTGAACCTGAACCAGACTTATGTCGCGAGCCACTGGGACTCGGTCGAGGAAGGGGCGCGCCGGTCGGGCCGCACGCCGAGCCGCGCGCAATGGCGGCTGGTGCGCGAGATTTTTGTCGCCGATACCGATGCCGAGGCCTGGCGATTGTCGGTCGACAGCATGATGGGCCGGATGATGCGCGAGTATTTCATCCCGCTACTGACCGATGTTGGCGTCGTCGAGTTTCTAAAGCACGATCCTTCGGTCGCCGACAGCGACGTGACTCCGGAATATTGCGCCAAGCACAATTGGCTGATCGGTTCGCCGGTGACCGTCGTCGAAAAGATCGAGCATATGTATGACGAGGTCGGCGGGTTTGGCTCATTGCTGCTGTTCTGCTTCGACTACAGCGAGAACCCGCAAGCCTGGCGTCATTCGATGGAGTTGTTAGCGCGCGAAGTCATGCCAAAGGTCGCGCATCTGCTGCCGTCGTGAGCTCGACTGCAACGGCGTAGCCCCACCTCGCCTGGTCCACTTAATACGATCAGTTTCTTCTGCCGTTTATAAGGATCAATTTACGCCGAGATCGCTCGCCTTTTGTTCAAACTCGTCGCGGATGTCATTGAGGGTCGGGAGGTGCAGGCTCTTCAATTCGTTATGCACCTTTTTGGCGGCGCTCGAATGCAGATCGCGTTTGAAGTTGATGACGACCTCCTCGGCCGACCCATAATTGCGATAGCGATCGATCTCGGCCCGCGTCGCCTCGCGAACATGGTCCAGTTTTTTCTTTTCCGCCTCGGAGCGCCCGTCCGGCTTGGCGTGTATGACCGGGTCGAAAGCTTTCTTGATCAGAAAGTCAACGAGTTCGCGCTTCGCGTCAGTCGCCATCGGCTTGCTCCGTGTTCGGTTTGCGACGAGAACGCCGCCTCCCCAACGAGGTTCCTGCCTCGTTCCAGAGCTGAATAGCTCCCGAGAGTTTCGCTCCAAATACGAGTGACGGGTGTTGGCAGTCAGTATGCTTTGCCAGCGGCTTGATGGGATGGTCATCCGCTGAGGGGCGGCATGCTATAAGTCGCGTTCCGGCGACATCGACGACGGAGATGACCGTGGATTTGCCCCCAGGATTGCGGCTGAGCATCGAGAGCCAGCCTTCAACCGCCGACGTCAACAAGATCGGTAATGCTCTCGATGCCTATAATCGCCAATTTCTTGGCGAGACCGGCTATTCGCGAATGGGGTTGTTTGTTCGCGACGAGGGTGGCGAGATCTTCGCCGGACTGGTCGGGTCGACCTATGCCGGCTGGCTGTTTGTCGCCGATTTATGGGTGCATGCCGATCTCAGGCGCCGTGGTGTCGGCACACATCTCTTGAACCTTGCCGAGCGTCGGGCGGCGGATCTCGCGTGTCATTCGGCGATGCTCGACACCTTTTCTTTTCAGGGTCCGGCGTTTTATCCGCGGTTTGGCTATCGAGTTTATGGCGCCCTTGATTACCCGCCCAATCACCGGCGCTTTTTTCTGTGGAAACCGCTGCAACCGACGACCGCCTCAAATGAGGTCATGTTGCTCCCGGTTTCGGTCAAAGCCGTGCTGTTCGAAGCTGATCGAGTAGTGCTTCTTGAAAACGAGCGGAGGCAATGGGAATTGCCCGGCGGGCGGCTTGAACCCGGCGAGGACCCTCCGGCCTGCCTGTTACGCGAGGTCAAGGAGGAGCTCGGCGTCGAGGTCATCATCGACAAGATCCTCGATAGCTGGGTTTACGAAGTGCTTCCCGGACGGCAGGTGTTGATCGTGACCTATGGCGTACGGAACGGCGATTGCCGCGATATGCGGGTGAGCGACGAGCATCGGCGCTTTGGTTTGTTTACCCTCGGCGAACTGGAGCAATTGCCGATGGCAGCAGGCTATCGCCGCTCGGTCCGCGAATGGGCGGCATTTTGCGGGATCCGCTGAACGCAAGCCGAAAGAGACCACGGATGACCGATGCCCTCGACCGATTGCTGGCCATCATGGCGCGGCTGCGCGATCCCGAAGGGGGCTGTCCGTGGGATCGCCAACAGGACTTCGCAACGATCGCACCCTACACCATCGAGGAAGCCTACGAGGTCGCAGATGCGATCGCGCGCAGCGATGTGGCGGCACTAAAGGACGAACTCGGCGATCTGCTGTTTCAGGTGGTTTTCCACGCGCGAATGGCGGAGGAGGCCGGAATTTTTGACTTCGCCGATGTCGCAACCGCGATTAGCGATAAGATGGTGCGCCGCCACCCGCATGTCTTTGCTGATGCCGAGATCGCAAACGCCGCGGCGCAGACCCTGGCCTGGGAGGAGCACAAGGCAAAAGAGCGCACGGCAAAAGCTGTGGCATCAGGAGCCCGGGAAAGCGTCCTCGACGGAGTCGCCCTTGCTCTTCCCGCACTGCTGCGCGCCGACAAGATCCAGAAGCGGGCGGCGCGGATCGGGTTTGACTGGCCGGAAGCCCGACCGGTTATCGCCAAACTCTCCGAAGAGATCGGCGAGTTGGAAGCGGAACTCGCTGTGGAAGCCGGGGCCGATCACAATAAAGACAGGATCGAGGATGAGATGGGCGACATCCTGTTTGCCGCAGCCAATCTCGCACGCAAACTCGATATCGACCCCGAAACGGCCTTGCGTCGCGCCACCGAGAAATTCGAGCGTCGCTTTCGCCGGGTCGAGGTGCTCGCCGCCGAGCGCGGCATCGGCCCTGATCTCAACCCCCTCGACGCACTGTGGCGGGAAGTCAAAAGCGGCGAAGCGAAGGGTGACCCTATCTCCTCGACTTCGGCCGATCAGATCCCGTCGTTTTCCGAGCCACGCCGAGCGGAAGGAATAAGCGACAACCGAGTCCTGCGGCTTGAGCGGGTCGAAGAGACGTTGCCCACCGGATTCGAGGGGTTACGAAACGAGGCGAGAGCCGAAGGGTATAAGATGCTGGATCGGCTCGCGACCGAATGGGAGTCTCGAGAGACCCGTTTCGTACGAGACGGCGAAGCTCTGTTCGCCGCCTATTTCGGCGACCCTTTAGTCGGTATCGGCGGGATCACTCGGGATCCTGTCATTCCCGGCGCCTTCCGCATGCGGCGCTTCTATGTCGCCAAGGCGTTTCGCCGTCGTGGGATAGCGCGTCAGCTCGCGCTCTCTCTGCTGGGCCGAAAGGAAGTTGCCGGCCGCTCAATCATCGTCAATGCCGGGGTCGGCAGCGCGCCCTTCTGGGAATCGCTCGGCTTCACCTTGGACCGGCAGGACGGCCACACCCATATGCAAGCGTGAGACTGTTAAGTTCAATGCACTCACTAAATCATCATGCAGGCCGGCTATACCGGCGTCAGAACAATCGACCGATAGCCGGGCAGCATCCTTGTCGTCGTGCGGTCTGAGCGATTAGCTTCCGCCCTTGGCCTGATTGTAGATCAAGCCTCCGGCGAGACCCGCAGCGGCTCCAATGCCAGCACCAAGACCGGCATTACCGGCGATCGCACCAATGATAGCACCACCTCCGGCGCCAATGGCGGTGCCCGACAGCGCCCGCTGCTGGCCTGGGGTCATATCAGAACAGGCAGCCATCGGTAGCGACGCCATCGCGACTACCAGAATCAGCGGTTTCATCATGATCTGTGGCTCCCCGGCGGCATTACGGGCAGGGATATTTGCCGGCGAGATAAATAAACATACCGTCTATCGCGGGCATCTCAAGGCGCGCTTGCCGCTCATTCGCCCAGGCAGTAAAGGCAGCGATCTCTAAGCCCCGCGGCGGTCTCGGCGTCGGCAGGCAGAACAGCTTGCGCCCGCCGCGCTGCATCTCATGCGCCTCTTCGACGTCAACGGCACCCTCGACATACCCGTGACAGAAGTTCACCGCCGCTGTCATCAGCGGATCGTCTTTGGCCGGTGCGCAGATAGCGATTAAGTCGGCGACCGTGTGTGGCGGAAACTGAGCTTCTGACACCATGGCCGATGCCGCCGCAGCGCTCGCCGCCATCAATACAGCGGCAAGCGGCAAGCCTCCAAACCTCATTGTTATCCCCCTGTTGCGCGCAATACAACAAGCCGTACTCTAACAGGGGTTGCAGGGTCAATGCACCCGCTGATGATGGCGCAGGCGGCCAATATCCGCATCGGATAGGCGGACCGACAAATGGGCAGCGTCGTTGTCGTCGCGCCGCCCGAGCACCTCGCCGTGGCGATAGACCCAGGCGAGAGTCTCGCCATCGCTCAATGGGATGTCGAGGCGCACCGGCCGGACCCCGGAATTAAGATGCTGGTCGATCACTTCGAGCAATCGATCGAGCCCCTCTCCGGTCGCCGCCGAGAGCGCGACGCAGTCCGGATCGCGAGAAGTCTGGTTCTCTAGGGTCACTCGCGCTGCCGGGTCGAGAAGGTCAATCTTGTTCAGCGCTTCAATCATGCCGTCTTCGGCGGCCTCGTCGAGCCCGAGGTCGGAGAGCACCGATAAAACATCTTTGCGCTGCGCTTCGCTGTCGGGGTGAGACGCATCGCGGACATGGATCACGAGGTCGGCCTCGGTCACCTCTTCCAGCGTGGCGCGGAATGCGACGACAAGATGGGTCGGCAGTTCCGAGATAAATCCGACCGTGTCGGACAGGATCACCGTGCGGCCCGACGGCAATTCAAGCCGCCGCATCGTCGGGTCCAGCGTGGCGAACAGCATATTGTCGGCCATGACGTCCGCCCGGGTCAGGCGGTTGAACAGCGTCGATTTGCCGGCGTTGGTATAGCCGACCAATGCCACCACCGGATACGGGACGCGGCGGCGCGCTTCGCGATGCAAGGCACGGGTCCGTTTGATGCCATCGAGCTCCCGGCGCAAGCGTGCAATGCGCTCGCCAATCAGCCGCCGATCGATTTCCAGCTGGCTTTCACCTGGGCCGCCCAGAAAACCGAAACCGCCGCGCTGGCGCTCAAGGTGGGTCCACGATCGCACTAACCGCGAACGTTGATAAGATAGCGCCGCCAATTCGACCTGAAGACGTCCCTCGTGGGTGCGGGCCCGCTCGCCAAAAATCTCAAGGATCAGGCCGGTTCGGTCGATGACCTTCGCCTGCCAACTTCTTTCCAGATTGCGCTGCTGCACCGGCGACAACGCGCCGTCGATGACAACAAGTCCGATCGCGTCGTCCTTGATCCATTCGGCAACGTGTTCGACCGTGCCGCCGCCAAACAAGGTTGCCGGTCGCGGCCGTGAGATTTTTGCGATCTCGCCGCGTACGACATCGAGGTGGATCGCACGCGCCAGCCCGATCAATTCTTCAAGCCGCGCTTCAAGCGAACGGTATGCGTCGCCATTGGTATTAATAGGCGGTGTTTTCGACGCCGGGTGCAAGACCAGAGCGCGACCCGTCGAAGCGCCATTAGGTTTCGAGAGTTTATTCTTTTCTTCGTTGATAATCAGAGTTCCTCGCCCTCTCTCTCGAAAAGCTGGATCGGCTGCGCCGGCATCACCGTCGATATCGCGTGCTTATAGACAAGCTGCGAATGCGCATCGCGCCGCAGCAGCACACAGAAATTGTCGAACCAGGTGATAATCCCCTGCAGTTTGACGCCATTCACCAGAAAAACTGTTACCGGGGTCTTATTTTTCCGGACATGGTTCAAGAACACATCTTGAACGTTTTGTGACTTCTCCACAGACATGGGTATCCCCCATTTCCCTTTTTGGAGCGGGGCCGGAATGGCTCCCGCCCTGTCGACAGCCGGCGCCCTGCACCGCTAGCTGCCGAAACCGAGATGGGCTCGCCAAAATAAATCACAAGCCCTGCACAAAGCGCAGCAGTGCTGCCGGATCGGCAAAGGTTAGGTGCGGCGTATAGCGCAACATCTCCTCCGCGGCGAGATCGTCTCCCAGCAACACCGAAACGCAGCCGGCGTTGCCGGCGCATTCGATGTCGACGCCGGTATCGCCGACGAACCAGACCTCCGCGCCGGCCTCTACGCCGCAGGGTTCGAGCGCCAACCGAACGGGCGCGGGATCGGGCTTATCGGCGACGGCATCGCCCGCGCCAACAAGCCGGCCAAAGTATCGGGCCCAGGCAAGCTGGTCGGCCTCGCGCCGCAGCAGCGCCCCGGTCTTGTTGCTGACCACGCCTAGAAGAATCTCTTGGGCGGTTAGCCCTTCCAACATCTCGGCACAGCCCGGCAATGGGGTCAGCCGCTCGAGATGGATGGCGCTAAACCGCTCGAGGTAGATCCCCCTCGCCTCCTGCCAGCGGTCGCCAAAATGCAGTGGAAAGCTTTCGCGTAAACTCAGCCGCACTCGCGCACGAGTCTCGGCGAGAGACCATGGCGGCTTGTCCATTGCTAGCATGACATGGTTCAGTGCCTCATGGATCGTCATCCACGTGTCCACGAGCGTGTTGTCCCAGTCGAACAGGATGGCGCGGGGACGGGTAGGGAGAAAGCGGGCCGCGCTCATTCCGACCCGCTCGCGGAGCAGGCGTGAAATGCGCCAGCCTCTCGGGCGCGCCGTTTGCGAGAAACCGACATCGCGCTTACACCCCGATTTTCAGTGGTCGGTCGGTGCCGAAAACGCTGAGAGATTTGAGTTTGCGATGCAGGGCGGAGCGCTCCATGCCGACGAAGGCTGCCGTGCGCGATATATTCCCGCCAAAGCGCGTAACCTGCGCCAAAAGGTATTCTCGCTCGAAGACTTCGCGCGCGTCGCGCAACGGCAGCGTCATTATTTCGCTTCCCTTTTCCCACTTCACGACGATCGGCGCGATCGAGGTGATCTCGTTCGGCAGCATATCAGCGCGGATCGGCTCTCGGCTCTCGCCAGGCGCCATGATCAAGAGCCAATCGATGACGTTACGGAGCTGGCGTACGTTGCCGGGCCAGGAATAGGCCTGAAGGGCGGCCATAGCGTCTTCGCCGAACTCGCGTGGGACGAGTCGCGCTGCGTCGGATGAGCGCATCATAAAGTGGCGCGCCATTAAAGGGATGTCTTCCCGGCGTTCACGCAACGGCGGGACCCTGATCGGTACGACGTTGAGCCGGTAAAACAAATCTTCGCGAAAACGACCCGCGCTGATTTCTCCGGCAAGGTCGCGGTTTGTCGAGGCCACGACACGGACGTCAACCTCGACGCGGCTTGACCCGCCGATCCGCTCAAAGGTCTGCTCTTGCAGGGCGCGCACGATCTTACCCTGGGTTTCAGGCGGCATGTCCGCGACCTCATCGAGAAATAAGGTGCCGCCATGAGCGCGCTCGAAGGTGCCAATTTTGCGCGGCGCGCCGTCGATCGCGTATTCGCTGCCAAACAGCTCGATTTCGAGCCGCTCCGGCCGCATGGTCGCGCAGTTGACCGGAACAAAGGGGCCCTTTGCTCGGCGCGAGCGCAGGTGGAGGAGCCGCCCCACCACCTCCTTTCCGGCGCCGGGTGGTCCGGTGATTAGCACCCTGCTTCCGGTCGGGGCGGCCTTATCGATTTGATGCCGCAACTGCTGAGCCGCCGGCGAAACCCCGACAAGATCGATATCGCCACCAGCCCGAAGCCTAAGCTCCTCGTTTTCCAGCCGCAAATGGGCGGCTTCGATGGCCCGTTCGATAACGAGAAGCAGGCGATCCGATTTGAAAGGTTTTTCGATGAAATCATAGGCGCCGATCTTGATCGCCTCGACGGCGCTTTCGATTGTTCCGTGGCCACTGATCATGACGACCGGAACCTCCGGCATCTCGTCGTGCAGCAATCGAAGAATTTCAATCCCGTCGAGTTCGCTGCCTTGCAGCCAGATGTCGAGAATGACAAGGGTCGGCTGCCGCGAATGAATAACCGTCAGTGCCTGGGCGCTGTCGGCCGCCTCGCGCGTAGTATAGCCTTCATCCTTGAGCACGCCGGCAATCAGCATGCGGATGTCGGCTTCGTCATCGACGATCAAAATATCATGCGCCATGGACGACTTCGCTCAGCTCCACGGCCCGACCGCCATCGTCAGCGCGGTCCATCGCATGGGGATCGACCAAAAAGACGAGCCTCACCCGCGCACCTTTGGTGGTGCCATCTTCCAGCATCAGCTCTCCCCCGTGATCTTCCATGATCTTTTTGACGATTGCGAGACCGAGGCCGGTACCCTTGGTCCGGGTCGTGACGTAGGGCTCGGTTAGCCGTTCACGGCCTTGGCTCGGCAGACCCTTGCCGTTATCTTCGACGCTTATTGCTACCTGCCCTGGACCCTCGGTTACTGCGACCCGAATTCGTCCGGGCTCGCGGCTCTTGTCCTCGGCAATTCGCGCCTCGACTGCCTCAATTGCGTTTTTCACGATGTTAAGGACGGCTTGGCCGACAAGCCGCGCGTCACAGCTCAGCAAAACAGCATGATCGGGAAAGCTCGTTTCGAAGGTGATGTCACGGTGTGCCGAAAGCTGAAGAAACATCGCGCGGTGCGCGATTTCGACGAGATTCTCGGGTTTTAGTATCGGCGCCGGCATCCGCGCAAAGGCCGAGAATTCATCGACCATCCTGCCGATGTCGCCGACATGCCGGATGATAGTGTCGGTGCAGATCGTGAATGTTTCACGATCGTTGCTAATCTCTTTCAGATAACGTCGGCGCAATCGCTCGGCGGCAAGTTGGATCGGGGTCAGCGGGTTCTTGATCTCATGGGCGATGCGGCGCGCGATGTCGGCCCAGGCCGCCTTTCGCTGAGCCGACAGCAGCTCCGTGATGTCGTCGAAGGTGACGACAAAGCCGCTGATATCGCCGTCATCATGCTCGGCCGCGATCCGTACCAGCAAGGTACGCGTGCTCGTGCCGCGCACAAGCTGGATTTGCGATTGCGCCAGGCGGTCCGGCCGACGTTCGGCGGCATCCAGCAAGCCCGCCATTTCCGGCGCGACCTCAGCCAGATCTTCGCCGATCGAGTGTTCGAGATCGGCCCCAAGCAGGGCCGAGGCAGAGCGATTGGGGAGATATACGCGGCCGACGCGGTCGAGCCCGATGACGCCGGCCGAGACCCCGGTCAAGACCGTTTCGGTAAACCGGCGGCGCTCGTCGAGCTGGCGATTGGCTTCGCGCAGTTCGCGCTGCTGGCTCTCGATCTGGTCAGTCATGCGGTTGAAGGCGCGGCTCAAGGACGCCAGTTCGTCGTCGCGCTCGCCTTCCGGAACCCGCGTCGCCAGATCGCCGGCCCGCACCTGCTCCGCCGCCGTTGCCAACTGGCTAATCGGGACTGCCAGCTGGGTCGCAAAATGAATTCCCATGGCGACCGCGGCGACCAGGAACAGCATCGCCACCATCAGAAAGATCAGCGCGAAGGTAACCTGAAAGCCCGACCGCTGGCTTTCACTCTGTTGATACTGCGTTACGGCCCGCTGGGTTTCCTCCATATAGTTCAGTACCTTAGGCTCTACATAGCGCCCGATGTAAAGGTAGACCGGGCCGTACTGGTCGAGACGAATTAGGGCGCGCACGCGGTCGTCGGTATCGCTGGTCATGATCGCAACGTCGCCGGCGTCGGCAACGTGCATCGCGCTGTCTGGGACCGGTTGGAAACCGAGCGAAAAAGAGAGGCTCGACCGCGCTAATACGTGTCCCGCGCGGTCGAACACGATGGCTTCGGTCAGCCCGCGCAATGCCGCCTGTCCCGCAACAACCTGTTCGAGCCGGGACGGATCGAGCTCAAGCTGGACGGCGTCCCGGTTCAGGTCGTTGGCCATTGCCAGCGCGTCCGCCCGAATCGCTTGTTGATGCTCGTGCAAATAGGCTTCCGCAACCGCGAGCGAGTTGGACACCGCAGTGCGCACCCTGTCGCTGAACCAGGATTCGACGCCATAACTGAAGAACAGATAGGAGAAAATCGCGACGATGATCGTCGGCGTCACCGCGATCAGGCTGAACAGCACGACGAGCCGGATTTGCAGGCGCGAACCGGCCAGGCCGCGCCGGCGCTCGGCCCAAACCTGCAACAGCCCCTTGGCGATCAGCGCGCCAAGCGCCAGCAGTAGAACGAGATCAAGGTTAAGCAGCCACAGGACAGAGTTGGGGTGGGCGCCAAAAGGCGGCGCTCCGGTCAGGGCCAGATAAGTCGCGACCCCGGAGGCGAGGGCCGCGGCCGTCAAACCGATCGCCAGCTTGTGCCGCAACCCAGCTCGGCTGGCCCATATCTGAACCCGCCGTATCTGCCTCATGCACAACCCCGAAAGCGCAGCGTCGCAACTCCAAGGGCGGCCGCCGCGGCCCTGCCTTACAGCGCTTCGCGAGCAGCCAGAACTTTGCCGGTGACCGGCAGCTCAGCTTCGCCCAGCCCTTACTTTAGCCCGCGCACCACCGGGATGTCCAATTCGCGGATCTTCTTGCGCAAAGTGTTGCGGTTTAGCCCCAGCAGATGGGCCGCCTTGATCTGGTTGCCGCGGGTTGCCCCGAGCGTCAGCACGATCAGCGGCCGCTCGACCTCCCGCAAGATGCGGTCGTAAAGTCCGGCCGCCGGCAATCCGCCTTTGTGAGCGGCGAAATAGCCGCGAATGTGATGCTCGACAGCGCCGGAGAGGCCTTCTCCCGGGACGGCCTCGGAGGTTTCCGCGAGGTCAGGCTGCTCGCCGAGCTCGGCTTCGATGACCGTAACCCCGATCACCTCTTGCGAATATAAAGCAGCCAGACGGCGAATAAGGTTTTCGAGCTCACGCACATTGCCCGGCCACTTATAGATGCGCAATCGCTCCATCGCCTCGTCGTCGAGGCGCTTCGGCGGCAGGCCCTCGCGAACCGCCTGTGCTGCGAAATGCCGCACCAATGCCGGAATATCGGCACTGCGCTCGCGCAGTGGCGGAAGCCGAATCGGCGCGACATTCAAGCGATAAAACAGGTCCTCGCGAAATAGTCCCTGGCGAATGAGCTGGCGGAGATCATGGTGCGTCGCCGCGATGACGCGGACATCGGCACGGATCGGTACCCGCCCCCCTACTGCGGTAAACTCGCCTTCCTGCAGGACGCGCAACAGCCGGGTCTGAGCTTCGAGCGGCATGTCGCCGATCTCGTCGAGAAACAAGGTGCCGCCCTGCGCCTGTTCAAAACGACCCATGCTGCGCGCCGTCGCACCGGTGAACGCGCCTTTTTCGTGGCCGAACAGTTCGCTTTCGATCAACTCGCGCGGGATCGCGGCCATATTGATCGGCACAAACGGACCGTTGCGACGCTTGCCGTAATTATGCAGCGCACGCGCGACCAGTTCCTTGCCGGTGCCGCTTTCGCCCATGATAGTCACCGTCAGGTCGGTGCCCATCAAGCGGGCGATGACGCGATAGATCTCCTGCATCGCCGGCGAGCGGCCGATTAGTGGCAGTTGGTCTTCCAAATCCTCGTCAGGCCCGTTCGCGGGCCCGTTCCGAGGTGAAGTCAGGGCACGTTCGACAACGCTGACCAGCTCACGCAAGTCAAACGGTTTGGGAAGGTATTCGAAAGCGCCGCGCTCAGTCGCCTTGACCGCGGTCAACAGCGTGTTTTGCGCGCTCATAACAATGATGCGCAAATCGGGGCGAATCTTTTTGATGCGCGGAATCAGGTCGAGGCCGTTTTCATCCGGCATGATCACGTCAGTGATCACGAGATCGCCCTCACCGTCGGCAACCCAGCGCCATAAGGTTGCGGCGTTGCCGGTCATCCTGACATCGTGCCCGAGCCGAATCAGTGCCTGGTTCAGCACCATTCGGATCGCGCGATCGTCGTCGGCCACCAGGATCGTCGAAGTCATCACCCGATACCGTCCTGTGCGACCACCGGCAAGAACACCCGGAACACGGTTCGACGGGGCTGGCTCTCAAATTCGATGACGCCGCCGTGGTCGCCGATCACCTTGGCAACTAATGCAAGACCAAGGCCAGTTCCGTTTCGCTTTGTCGTGACGAACGGATCGAATAGGTAGGGGCGCATGTCCTCCGGAATGCCGGCGCCGTTATCGGTTACCGCGACCATCAGCGGCAGATGCTGGCGGCCTTCACCCCGCGGACCGGCAAGACGCAAGCCGTAGCGATAAGCAGTTGTGAGGATGATCTCGCCGTCGTCGCCATTGGGCACCGCCTCGGCGGCATTCTTGACGATATTCAAGAATACTTGGACGAGGAGGTCGCGGTTGCCGTGCACAAGCGGCAGTGACGGATCGTACTCCTCGACAAACCGGGCATGGCGAGCGAAACCGGATTGCGCCAGCTTACGGACGCGCTCCAGCACCTCGTGGATATTGACTGGCTCGCGCACGATCGGGTGATGGTCGGAGAAGGACTCCATCCGATCGACAAGGGCGACGATACGGTCGGTTTCGTCGCAGATCAGGCGGGTCAGCTGGCGCTCGCCCTCATCGGCATCCTGCTCGAGCAACTGCGCCGCCCCGCGAATACCGGACAGCGGGTTCTTGACCTCATGGGCCAGCATTGCCGCCATCGCCGTGATCGATCGCGCGGCATTGCGGTGAGTCAGCTGACGATCGAGCTTGTCGACCATCGAGCGCTCGTGCAACGAGAGTACCACGAGATCGGCGGCTTCCCCCGCCAGCGGCGCTGCCTGCACCGTGACAGTGCGGTTGCCAAAGCGCGGCCCTTCGAGCGCGATGTCGTATTCCGACATCGTATTGCCGACGCGCCAGACGGCGTCGATCAACGACAGCAATGGGCTGTGCGGGGCTACCAACCCTGCGAGAGCGGTACCTTGCAACGCTGCGGCGCCGGTTCCGAAGAATTGCTCGGCGGCCGGATTGACCATGCGGATTTCGCCGTCTCGGTCGATGACGATGACCGGATCGGCAAGCGCCGCCAACACCGCCGCCGCTTCAGGCAAGGCGAGTTTGGGACGGGCGCCGCCACCGCGACGGCGGACACTCTTTATCATGCCGGCTCGCTGGCCGCTCCCACCCTTTCCTCCCCCGCGAGCGGGATCGGGTTCAGGTGAGAACGCGCCAAAAGCGGCTCGTAAAAGTCCCGAATAAGCATTCTGACCCGGGGCGGGTCAGCGGCCTGGTTGACTGCTGCGCGGAATTCGGCCGATCCAGGCAACCCTTTCGAATACCAAGCGACATGCTTGCGGGCGATGCGTACGCCGACATCGGTTCCATAATGGGACAGCATGTCGTCGTAATGTTGTTCGAGAATTGTCAATTGCGCTTCCAACGGCGGATCGGAGACCCTCCTACGTCCACCGAGCCAGGCAATGACTTGGCACACGAACCATGGCCGGCCATAGCTGCCGCGGCCGATCATCACACCATCGGCACCCGATTGCGCGAGCGCCCGGTCCGCATCCTCCAGGGTCTCGATGTCGCCGTTGACGATCACCGGTATCGTTACGTTTTCCTTAACCTCGCGGATAAATGCCCAATCGGCCGACCCCGCATAGAGCTGACAACGGGTCCGCCCGTGCACGGTAATCATGCGGATGCCGCAAGCTTGCGCAATTCGGGCGAGCCGCGGAGCATTCCGGTTCTTCTCGTCCCATCCGGTGCGCATCTTAAGGGTCACAGGCAAATCGACCGACTTAACGGTGGCTTCGAGGATGCGCGCGGCATGGAGCTCGTCACGCATCAGCGCCGACCCAGCGTGGCCGTTGACCACCTTCTTTACCGGGCAGCCAAAATTGATGTCGATGATCTGCGCCCCGCGGTCGGCATTGATCTTGGCCGCTTCGGCGATGATGTGCGGCTCGCACCCGGCGAGCTGGACGGCCATCGGCTGCTCGTCTTCGCAGCTCTTGGTCATTGTCATCGTCTTGCGGCTTTCGCGAACCATCGCCTCGCTCGCGATCATTTCCGAGACGACGAGGCCGGCGCCCAGGCGCTTGACTAGGCGGCGAAACGGTAAGTCGCTGACCCCCGACATCGGGGCCAGAATGACCGGCTGTTCGATTATGACTTCACCGAACTCAATGCTCATTTTATAAGCAAATCATCTTATTGCCCAATGATTGAGCAGATCGTAGCGGTTTCTCTTTTGCGGTGCAACAATAACCGCCGCGACGAAAACCGCACCTAGAGTGGTAACGAAATGACGCGTCAGCTATTTTCGCTGCATGGAACCCGTATACGCGCTGGTCGTCGCCGCCGGTCGCGGCAGCCGGTTTGGCGGCGAGCGGCCTAAGCAATATCTGCCGCTGGGCGGGCAGACAGTCTTGCGTCACGCGGTCGGTGCATTGGCTGGTCATCCCCGGATCGTCGGCGTGCAGGTTATGATCCGTCCGGAAGACCGCGCCCTATTCGACGACGCCGTCGCGGGGCTGAAGGTACTACCGCCGGTCGCCGGAGGTTTCGCGCGGCAGGATTCGGTACGGTTCGGCCTTGAGGCGCTGGCCCCCTATCACCCGCAAACCATATTGATTCACGACGGCGCGCGACCGTTCGCCAGCGCAGCACTGATCGACCGGATCATCGAGGGGCTCGCGCAAGCCCCAGCGGCGATCCCTTGCCTGCCGTTGCGTGACACGATCAAGCGCGCCGAGGGCCGGGTGATTCAGACAACGGTGGACCGATCGAACTTATGGCGCGCGCAGACACCGCAAGCTTTTGATTTCGAGGCTATCCTTGCCGCTCATCGCGCTGTTAAAGGACGCGAATTGACCGATGATGCGGCAGTGGCAGAAGCGGCGGGCCTGTCGCCCGTGCTGGTCGACGGAGATGAAAACAATCTGAAGATAACCACGGCGGACGACCTTGCCGCCGCCGAGCGCCTGTTGGCGGCGCGGCTTGGCGATGTCCGAGTGGGCCAGGGTTTCGATGTACACGCCTTCGGCCAAGGCGACGGGATCGTCATTTGCGGCGTCGCAATCCCGCACGGGGCCGGCCTCGTCGGTCATTCCGACGCCGATGTCGGTTTGCACTCGCTGACCGACGCCGTGCTGGGCGCGATCGGCGCGGGCGATATCGGCCAACATTTCCCGCCAAGCGACCCGGAATGGCGGGGTGCGGCATCGGACCAATTCCTGCGTCATGCCACCGATCTCGTCCGCGCCCGTGATGGCATCGTGGCCGCGGTCGATGTGACGATCATCTGCGAACGACCGAGAATTGGCCCGTACCGCGCCGCGATGGTCGAACGCGTCGCCGCCATTCTCGGGATCGCGGCCGACCGCGTCAGCGTCAAAGCAACGACGACCGACCGGCTCGGCTTTACCGGCCGCGGCGAAGGCATCGCCGCGCAAGCGGTCGCGACCGTGCGCCTGCCACAGTAGACGACCATCAGCCAATCGGAACGCCTCACCCGTTGCTGCGGCACCCCGCCGGGCTAATCGCGACGTGGTTTGGGGTTGGGCTGAGCCCGATTGCCCCCGGCACCTGCGCTTCGCTTGTCGCATTGCCGATCGCCTGGGCGATCCGGGCGATGTCGGGTGACCCGGGGCTCGCGGTTGCCTTGACACTTATTTTTGCCGTCGGCTGCTGGGCGGCGGGCGCCGTAGCCGCGGCTTCCGGCGTCGAAGATCCGGCTGCGATCGTCATCGACGAGATCGCCGGCCAGTGGCTGGTGCTGCTCGCGACACCGCTCGAACCGATCGCGTGGCTGCTCGCCTTTGTGCTATTCCGCCTCTTCGATATCTGGAAACCGTGGCCGGTCAATTGGGCCGATCGCCAAGTTAAGGGCGGGTTCGGCATCATGCTCGACGATGTCCTGGCCGCGGGCTACGCTCTGGTCGTGCTAGTCATGGCATTAGCGATTGGCGGAGTACTGGGTGTTCGCATCTGAAATTCTGAGCCTGGCGGAGACAGTGCTGGATGCCTGCCGGGCCCGGGGTTGGCATGTCGCAACTGCGGAATCCTGCACTGGCGGCCTTGTTGCGGCGGCATTAACGGCGGTCCCTGGCTCGTCCGATGTCGTCGAGCGCGGCTTTGTGACCTATTCGAACCAAGCAAAATCGGAAATGCTGGGCGTGCCGCCGGCGACGATTACGGCCCATGGTGCGGTCAGCGCCGAGACCACGGCGGCAATGGCGCAAGGTGCGATCGTGCGCGCCGCGGTCGACATCGCGATATCGATCACTGGCGTTGCCGGCCCCGGCGGCGGCAGCGCCGAGAAGCCTGTGGGCCTAGTAATCTTTGGCCTGGCGCGGCGTGGCGGCGACTGCCGAACCCACCGCCACGTATTTCCGGGCGACCGCACTGCCGTGCGCGAAGCGGCGCTGAAGGTGGCGCTCGGCCTTCTCGCCAGCGCGGCCCAGCCCGAATAGGGGCACGCGCACCATCAACTCGAAAGGGATCCTGAGAGATGAGCAGGTTTAACATCGCTGTGGTTCAGCCGCACTCAAACCCGCCACCTGGCGACCACAAAAACGTCGACGACGCGGTGTGCTGGATCGGCCGCGCCGCCGCTGAAGGCGCCGATTTCGTCTGCTTTCCGGAGAGTTATCCTGGGCCGTGGCGGATGCCGGCGGCTTTCGACCCTTCGGCGCGCATCGCCGAGACGGCGCAGCAGCACGGGATCCATGTCGTCTTTGGCACAATGGAGCCGATCGATAATGCGAAAAAGACCGCCTACAACCTGACCTGCATGGCCTATCCCGACGGTCGCACACCGGCGCGCTACCGCCGGACTCACCCGAACGGCCCATGGATCTACGCGAGTCGAACCGGCGGCGCTGGGGTGTGGGAATTCGAGTGGGTGCCGGGGAATGATTTTCCGGTCTTTGACACCGTCCACGGCAAGGTCGGGCTCGGCATGTGCAGCGAGGTCTATGTGCCGGAAGTGTCGCGCGCCCTGGCGTTGCGCGGCGCCGAAATCATCTTCCTGCCGGCCGGGCTCAGCGGCACCGGCAATCTATGGGAGACCTGGCACACGTTGCTGCGGGCGCGGGCAATGGAAAACCTGGCGCTCGTCGTATCGACCCGTAACATCTTTGATCCCGCCACCGAACGCGGGCTGGCGATCATCGCCGGGCCGGAGCGCACCCATTACGAGAGCACCAATGTCGGGATGTCGGTTGTCGCGGTCAGCCTCGACCGCGTGCGCGAACTGCGCGCCGGCTGGGACGGCAACGACAAGACACCGAGTTGCTGCGTCAAGCAGAGCTTGCTATCGCAATGGCAGCGCCCGGAGCTTTACGACCGCATCTTTCCGCAGCCATTGCCGGCGGCGGCCGAGTAAAGCGTTGCGGACATGAATGGCGCCGTTGCTGCTGTCAGCCGCAGCCCGCGGCACACTCTGATCAAAGGAAACGAGGCCAGCATTCGCCTCGTGGCCGGGCTGGGCGTCGAGGGCGACGCGCATCAAGGAGTGACCGTCAAGCATCGCTCGCGGGCGGCGCGCAATCCCGCCGAGCCCAATCTGCGCCAGGTCCATCTGATCCACGCCGAGCTTCACGATGAGCTGCGGCACAGGGGTTACGACCTGGAGCCTGGCCAGATGGGCGAGAACATCACGACATCGGGGATCGACCTGCTCGGGCTCGCGACCGGAACCCGACTGCATATCGGCGAGGACGCGGTCATTGAGGTCACCGGGCTGCGCAAGCCCTGCGCCCAGCTCGATAAGCTGCAAAAGGGGCTGATGGCTGCGGCCCTCGACCGCGATGCCGAGGGCAATCTCGTGCGCAAGGCCGGGATCATGGCAATCGTGCTGACGACAGGCGAGGTCCGTCCCAGCGACCCGATCCGGGTCGAGCCCCCTCCCCCACCCCACCGCCCACTCGCCGTCGTCTGAGCTACGGGCGGCGGCTATCCGGCGCCGTGCGGCACGGGGATTGGGCAAGCAGCGTGTTGGCGCGATCGTCAGGCCAGCACCGGGATCTCGACAAAGGACGGGGCTCCCTCGGCATGATGAACGGTGTTGGCGGCGACACGGATGTCGGCGTCGGTGTCGTTCGCTAACAGCGGGTGACCGCTATTGGTGTTGCGGGCGCGGCGCGGAAAGTTGCTGCTGGTAACGTCGATTTCGATGCCGTGTCCGGCGGTAAAAATGTGATGGATGTGGCCGAGGTCGATGGTTACGCGTTCGATGCGGTCGGGTGACAATGGGCGCGGCTCGGCCGTGCCGTCGCGGTAGAGCGCGCGGGTGATCCCATCCATCAGCAGCATCGCGCGGCCGTCGGGATAAAGATCGATCAGCTTGCCGACAAAATCGGTGTCGGGGCAGTCGGATTGCACCGACAGGGTCAGGCGCACATTGCCGGCGATGGTCAGCTGTTTGGGAAGCGGCTCGCTGCGATAGATCAGCCCGTTATCAGGTAAGCCCTGAACCGGCCTCTGATCGTGCGATCCCGCCGATATCAGCATGTTGCGGCCGCCCAAGGTTGGGATCGGCCGACGCGGGTCGTAACGATAGTGCCGCGGGGTCCCGTCCGGCCGATCGGCGAGGCTGCCGTCGCCGCGCAGATAGAGCCGCTGTGGGCGGGCATCGGGCGGCGGCCAGCGCTCGGCCGAACGCCAGTCATCCGGAACATAATTCTCGCGATCATCGACCCAAGCGCGCGGCGAGTAATAGACCGCTGGGCCGTCCATGACGCCGTTCGCTTCGCCTCTGAGCCAGTAATCGAACCAGGCGAAATACGGGTCATGCCGCCAAAAATTATTGTGATAGACAAAGTAATGCTCGTTGGGACCGATCCATAATTTCTGGTTGCCGGCGTGCGCCTGGATTTCGTTAAAGGCGGCCATGACGCTCAGCTGGAAGATGTCGAACCACGTCGTCACGTGGAACCCGGGAATATCGATCGTGCGGCGGAAATTCTGCGCGGCGCGAAACGCGTCTGGCCCAGGATGGCTGATGATCTCGTCGAGAAACGGCTGCCCGGTCGCGAAATCCGGGTAACGGGTCAGAGGCAGCCGCATCCAATCATCCGACCCGACAAAGGGTGGGTCGGCCTCGCGCGCGGAATCAAGCCTGGCGTAGCGGGCTGCGGCCGAGGTAGCGGCGGCATCCAACTCCGCCGGTCCGATGCCAAAACGCCGCATCACATGTTCACGGTGCGAGGCTGAGAGGCCGGGGATGTTGCGCGCGACCCACAGCCACAGCCGCTCCATCTCGATCGAATTTCCTTCGTAGACGACATCGTCATAGATGCTGGACGCGCCGGCCTGTGCGAAAAACGCGCGCAAACTCGGATGCCGGGTCGACGCGGCGGCGAACGCGGTTGTTGCCCCTGCCGAGGAGCCGGAGACGCCGACCCGCTGATTGGTCCAGCGCTGATGCGCAATCCATTCGAGGGTGTCGTGTCCATCAGCCGTGTCGTCGGCATAGACCCGGTCCTCGCCTTCGGAGCCATGGCGGCCGCGGGTGTCCTGGTAGACCGCGGCATAGCCATGGGCGACGATGGCGCGCCAGCCGCGCAGGATCGAGCCGCGCATCGGCTCGGCGGCGTTTGGCAGCCACGCGCGGCAGCAGTCGAACTTGTCGCGTGCGTCGGCAGCGGCAATGCCGTAGGGCGTGCGATGCAGGATCACCGGCCAGCACGGACCGCCTTCGGCCGGCAAAAAGACAAAGGTGTTGAGGCGCACCCCGTCGCGCATCGCCACCATCGTCTGGAAGCCGTGCGCACCTGTCACCGAATTGACATAGTCCGCCATTTTACTGACCTATTCTGTCGTTTTGCTGAGAGTGTCCGGGCGGGGACCCGATACATCGCGAAGGCAGGGGTCGGGCCTTTGCGATATCATGAGGGGGTGGTCGTCCGCCCGGACACTAGACCATGCCCATCCAGAACATCTGCTGATCGCGGACATCGACATCGTATTTGCGCACGAAGCCGAGCCTGCCATCGGTCCCGATCCGGAACACCGAGAAGCACGCCGGAATGATCCGGGTATTGCCGCCCTCCCTGACCGGCAAGCCGATAATATGGGCCGCGACCAGCAATCGGCCGCTCGGATCGATGTGCAAGGTGCGGCAGTGGATGCCGCGCGTGTCGATATGTTGGATTGGATTGGGCTCGCCGGTCACCGGGTCGATCGCGAAAACCGCGAGCGTGTTCTCGCCACCGGCAAAGACGCGCTCGGCCCCCTCGCCCACCGTGCTCGATGCGCGGTTGGCGACATAGACAAAGCGTCCGTTCGGATGAACGTGGATCGTGCCGGCGACTTGCCGGCCGCGGATGTTGCCCGGTTCGGCTAAGGTGCCTTTGCTAAAAACCGGCTCGGGGGATAACCGGTCGCCTGATATCGCGAACATATCGAGGCGGTTCTGGCGCTCCAGCGACACGTAAACCCAGGGCTTTGTCGGATGGAAATCGAGATGCCGTGGGCCAAACCCATAGCCGCCGCCCGGCGCTACCGAGATTTCCTGGGTCAACCGGCCGTCCTGATAACGGAAGACCTTGAGCGCTCCCGGCTCCTCCGGCTCCTCCGGCTTGCCGGCGGCGGCGTCATGCCCGCGCGTAACCAGGATGGCTAAGCGGTTGTCGAGGCTGACCCGGACCTGATGCCCATAGATGCCGGGATCGATTGCCTCGTTTTGCGGGACTTCGACGCCGGGGGTAGCGTCTGAGTTTACGCGATAGACCCGGACGCCGCTCGGATTGCTAAAGGCGACCAGCAGGTGTCGCGACGGAATGTCGCTCGTCATATGGATCGGCCGGGTCGGCAACGGGATCGGCGCGCCATGCGGCGTCAGGGCCCCAGTCGCCGGATCGATGCGGAATCCACTGACGTGGTGTTTGTCACCGACGACCCCGCCAATGCCAGAGGCGCTATTGCTTGAGGCGACATAGAGATATTCGCGCGAGGCGTGCGGCCAGGCATAGTGAACATTGGCGGGCAGGCTGACGCTGTTTCGCCGCGTCAAAGTCGCGTTCTCGACATCGACATCGTAATGGGTCAGTTGCGGCCCGATGCTGGCGTACAGCATCACCTTTTCCGGCATGACGCTTCTCCCCTCGGTCTGCCGGCAAGCATAAGGGGCGCGGCGACACGAGCGAAGCGTCATCGCTTCGGGGCTGATTCTTATCAATGTGGCGATGCCGGGCGTTTGTAGGCGCCATCGATCGCGCCCACTTCGCCTCACATTACAGCGCTGCCAGCGCTCCTTAATGCGACACCGCCGTAGAGATCCTGGGCGCGCTTTTCAAAGGCGCCAACCATGCGCCGTACCGCTTCGCCGAACAGCATCTCGATGACTTTTTGCAGCACGCGCGATTTGAATTCGAAATCGACAAAGAAATCGATCCGACAGCCCTCCGGGACTTTTTCAAAAATCCAGTGATTGTTCAGATAACGAAACGGTCCTTCGGCGTAAGTGACATCGATGCGGCCCGGTGGATCGAGTTCCACCCGCGAGGTAAAGCGCTCGCGAAACACCTTAAAGCCGATGATCAGATCGGCGACGACGAGATGCGGCTCGCGCTCGCGGATGCGCGCACCACGGCACCACGGCAGAAATTCCGGGTAGCGCTCAATATCGGCGACAAGATCGAACAATTGCTGCTGCGTGTAGGGAAGCACGCGCTGCTCAGCGTGGGTCGGCATCGCGAGGGTTAGCAGGTTGCGGCGAGTTGGGCCGTTCGGGCGGCCCGCAATCGCGCGAAATCCTCCCCGGCATGATAGGACGACCGGGTCAAGGGCGATGCCGAAACCTGGAGGAATCCTTTGCCGAGCGCCTGCCGCTTATAGCCGGCAAACTCCTCCGGCGTAACAAACCTGCATATCGCGTGGTGTTTGGGTGTCGGCTGCAGATATTGCCCAATGGTCAGGAAATCGACGTCAGCCGCCCTCAAATCGTCCATGACCTGCAGCACCTCGGTCCTGTCCTCGCCGAGCCCGACCATGATCCCTGATTTGGTAAACAACGACGGATCAAGCCGCTTGACCTGATCGAGCAGCCGCAGCGAATGAAAGTATCGCGCCCCCGGCCTTACCTCAGTGTAAAGACGCGGCACGGTTTCGAGATTGTGGTTGAAGACATCGGGGCGGGCGGCAACCACGGTTTCGAGCGCACCATCCTTGCGCAGGAAATCCGGGGTCAGTACCTCGATTGTCGTGTCGCGCGCTGCGTTGCGAATCGCGGCGATGGTCTGTGCGAAGTGACCTGCCCCGCCGTCATCGAGATCGTCGCGGTCGACCGAGGTAACGACGACATGCGCAAGGCCGAGTGCAGCGACCGCCTCTCCAACCCGTTGCGGTTCGTGAGGATCGAGAAGATCAGGGCGGCCGGTCGCGACATTGCAAAAGCTGCAAGCGCGGGTGCACACCCGCCCGAGGATCATCACCGTCGCGTGTTTTTCTTTCCAGCACTCGCCGATATTCGGACAGGCGGCTTCTTCGCATACCGTATTGAGCTGCAACTCGCGCATCAATCGGTGCGTCGCTCGATATTCGGGCGATCCCGGCGCCTTGACTCGCAGCCAATCGGGTTTGCGCGGGATGACGCTGTCCGGGCGATGCACCTTTTCCGGGTGGCGCGGGGAAAGCGCCGAGTTTCTGCTCTCATCGTCATTCCCGGACTTGATCGGGGCATCCACGAGAACCGGGCGAGGCGCCTGCCCCGAATACGTAGATGGCCGGGTCGAGCCCGGCCATGACAATGGAGAGTTGGACATACCTGACCGCATTGACTGCTAGGCTAGAAGTGGATGGCGCGCCCATAAGCGTCAAGCACGGCCTCGTGCATCGTCTCCGAGATGGTCGGATGCGGGAAGATCGTGCGGATCAGATCGGCCTCCGTCGTCTCCAGGGTTTTAGCGATCGTATAGCCTTGGATCAGCTCGGTGACCTCGGCGCCGATCATATGCGCGCCCAACAGCTCCCCGGTTTTTGAGTCAAAGACGGTCTTGACCATCCCATCCGGCTCGCCATAGGCGATCGCCTTGCCATTGCCGATAAACGGGAAGTGGCCGATCTTGACCTCATAGCCGGCCTCGCGTGCGGCCTTTTCGGTCAACCCGACGCTCGCCACCTGCGGTCGGCAATAGGTGCAGGCCGGGATGTTGCGAATATCGAGCGGGTGCACATCATTAACCCCGGCGATGTGCTCGACACAGATCACCCCTTCATGGCTGGCCTTATGCGCGAGCCAGGGCGGGCCGACAAGATCGCCGATCGCGTAGATGCCCGGTTCTCCGGTGCGCAGCCACTCGTCAACGACGACATGGGTGCGATCAACCTTCACTGCGGTATTTTCGAGGCCAATATCCTCGACATTCCCGACGATGCCCACGGCAAGGATTACCTTTTCAGCCGTTATGTCTGCCGCTTTGCCGGCCGCGTCGATTTGCGCCGTAAGTTGGCCATCCGCGCGCGCGATCCCCTTCACGGTCGCGCCGGTGTGAATCTTAATACCCTGTTTTTCGAATGATTTGCGAGCGAAGGCCGAAATCTCCTCGTCTTCGACCGGCAACACCCGGTCGAGCACCTCGACCACGCTAACCTCGGCGCCCATATCGCGATAAAAGCTGGCGAATTCGATCCCGATCGCCCCCGAGCCGACGACCAGCAGCGATTTCGGGATGGCCGCGGGAACCATAGCCTCCTTATAGGTCCACACTTGTTCGCCATCGGGTTCGAGGCGCGGCAATGACCGCGCCCGCGCCCCTGTCGCCAAAATGATGTGGGGTGCGGCAAGCTCAGCGACCGGCTTGCCGGCCTTCTCGACCGCGAGCCGTCCTTTGCCCGCCAGCCGCCCTTGGCCATCGAACACGTCGACCTTGTTCTTTTTCAAGAGATACGCGACGCCGTTCGACAATTGCTTGGCAACAGCGCGCGAGCGCGCCACCACCTTGCCGGCATCGTAGTGGATGTCCTTTGCCGAGAAGCCGTACTGGTCGAGATGATGCAGGAGGTGGGAAATCTCAGAACTGCGCAGCAATGCTTTGGTCGGAATGCAGCCCCAGTTGAGGCAGATGCCACCCAAATGCTCGCGTTCGACCACCGCTGTCTTCATGCCGAGCTGCGCCGCGCGGATCGCGGCGACATAGCCCCCCGGCCCGCCCCCGAGCACGATCAGATCATACGACTTGTCCGCCATCGAGCCTTGGCCTAACCAATCACAGCAGCATCGTCAGCGGGTCTTCGATGAGTTTTTTAAAGGCCGCGAGGAATTGCGCGCCGACCGCGCCGTCGACGACGCGGTGATCGCAGGACAAGGTGCAACTCATTACCGTGGCGACCGCAAGCGCACCGTTTTTAACCACCGGCCGTCGCTCGCCGGCGCCGACCGACAGGATGCCGCCATGCGGCGGGTTGATGACGGCCGCGAACTCGCGAACCCCGAACATCCCGAGATTTGAAATCGAAAAGGTGCCGCCCTGGAATTCTTCGAGCTTCAATTTGCCGGCGCGGGCGCGGATGGCGAGGTCTTTGGTTTCGTTGGCGATCGTTGCGAGCCCCTTGCGATCGGCATCTCTGACGATCGGGGTGATTAACCCATCGTCCAGCGCCACCGCGACGGCGATGTCGACCGCGTCCCATTGCAGGATCGCCTCGTCACTCCACGATGCGTTCGCCGCCGGTACCTGACGAAGGGCAAGGGCCACGGCGCGGACAACAAAGTCGTTGACCGAAATACGGTAGGTCTCCGATTTCGCATTCAGCTCTTTGCGGATTGTCAACAGCTCATCGATTTCGCAGTCGATGGTCAAATAGAAATGCGGGACCGTCTGCTTCGACTCGGTGAGGCGCCGAGCTATAACCCGCCGCATCGGGTTGAGTGGTCGCTCGGTGAATGGCCGATTGCCGGCGAGTGCCAGCACCCGCTCCTTCGATAAGGTCGTTACGGCCATCGGAGCGAGCGAAGGCGTCACCGTTGCGGCGGCCGGTGTGACAGCGGGCCGGGCAATCGGCGCGGCGGTTAGCGGGGGAGCCGGTTGGCGACCCTTCAGAATTGCGGCTTCGATATCGGATTTGACGATCCGCCCTTGCGGACCCGAGCCGGTCAAGGTCGCGAGATCGAGGCCGGCCTGCTGGGCCATGCGTCGCGCCAGCGGGCTGGCAAAAATCCGCCGGTCATGACCATTGCCGACATTTGCCGCTTGCGGTCGGGCCGGTGAAGGCGGTGAATTTGCGCTTCCGCTTGCGTCAGGTGGGGGCGGAGGTGCTGCCGCCGGGGCAGGCTCAGAAGCGGGTGCGACGCTGCCTGCCGGGGCAGTCGCGGTCAGTGCAGCGGCATCTTCGCCTTCGCCGAGCAATAGTGCTATCGGCTGGTTAACCTTGACCCCCTGGGTGCCCTCTGGGACGAGGATCTTGCCAACGCGGCCGTCGTCGACGGCTTCGACCTCCATCGTCGCCTTATCGGTTTCGATTTCGGCCAAAACGTCGCCGGAATGGACCTCGTCGCCCTCGTGCTTAAGCCATTTGGCGAGGTTCCCCTCGGTCATCGTCGGCGACAGAGCCGGCATCAGGATCTCGATTGGCATATTGTCAGGCACCCGCGAAACGGTTGGGCGACGGCATCTTCCAGACCCGGCCGAACGCCGGAAATCTTGAGCCGACTTCCCCGATCACGAACGGTCTCACTTCGCCACCACCCTTGCGCTTTCCCGGTGCAGGCCGGGATCCTCGGCTGTCATGGGTATCGGCTTTCGCCGATAAAGCGCGGGAAGATTCCCGGCATCGCGTCCAATTTCCTCGCGACCTCGGAAAATCAGCGGTAAGCGATTTCGCGGGCCGCGGCGACGATGTCGTCCACCTGCGGCACCGCCAGATGTTCGAGGTTGGCGGCGTAGGGCAACGGGACGTCTTTGCCGGTCACTCGCTTGACCGGCGCATCGAGCCAGTCGAAACATTCTTCCATTATCAATGCGGCGATCTCGGCGCCGATACCGGCGAATGGCCAGCCTTCTTCGACGGTTACGACCCGGTTGGTTTTCTTGACCGAGGCCGCGACGGTCTCGGTGTCGAACGGACGCAAGCTCCGCAGATCGATCACCTCAGCCGATATTCCAGCCTTGTCCAGCTCCTCGGCGGCCTGCAGAGCCAGTTTCACCATCCGCGAAAAGGCCGTAATCGTAACGTGCTCACCGCCTCGCGCAACGCGCGCCTTGCCGATCGGTATGATAAATTCCGGATCGTCTGGAACCGAAAAGCTCTCGCCGTAAACCAGCTCGTGTTCGAGAAATACGACCGGATTCGGATCGCGGATTGCAGATTTGAGCAAGCCCTTGTGATCAGCGCCGGTAAAGGGCGCCACCACTTTGAGCCCGGGGCAGTGGGCATACCAGCTGGCATAACATTGTGAGTGTTGCGCGGCGACGCGGGCGGCGATCCCGTTCGGGCCACGGAAGACGATCGGACAGCTCATCTGCCCACCCGACATGTAATGCGTCTTTGAGGCCGAATTGATGATCTGGTCGATCGCCTGCATCGCGAAATTGAAAGTCATGAACTCGACGATTGGGCGCAATCCGGCAAAGCCCGCGCCGACCCCGAGGCCGGCAAAGCCCTGCTCGGTGATTGGCGTATCGATCACCCGCCGGGCGCCGAATTCCTGCAACAAACCTTGGCTTACCTTGTAAGCCCCCTGGTATTCGGCGACTTCCTCACCGATCAGAAACACTGTTTCGTCGCGCCGCATCTCCTCGGCGATCGCATCGCGCAACGCCTCCCGCACCGTGATCGTGCGCGTGGCGCCGGTATATTCAGGCTCAGATGCTGGAGCCGGTCGGACGGGGGCTATTGCTTCTGCCGCAGGCGCCGGTTGTGGCGGCCTCGCCCTCAGCGCCTCCTCTGGCGAGGATTGCTGGTGTCCATTTGGCGCGGGACCCGGAGCCAGCTGACCGCTAGCCGCGACCTCTTCGCCGTTACCAGCGATGACCGCGATCGGCGTGTTGACCGCGACGTGATCTGTGCCTTCGGGAATCACGATCCTGGCGAGCACGCCCTCGTCGACCGCTTCGACTTCCATCGTCGCCTTGTCGGTTTCGATCTCGGCGAGCACATCGCCCGAACGCACCGCATCGCCTTCGCTCTTCAGCCAGCGCGCGATCTTGCCCTCGGTCATCGTCGGCGACAGCGCCGGCATCAGCACTTCGGTAGCCATGGCCTATCGCAGTCTCCTACCGTCCGAGCTGCCTATTGCGGCCCGCGATCTCGGCTGTCGGTCCGGTCTTGCCAAATAATGTAGTCGGCGATGGCTCAGGCGTCGACCAACACGTCCGTCCATAATTCCGCCGGGTCGGGCTCCGGGCTGTCCTGGGCGAACTGAGCGGCCTCGGCGACGCGTTTGCGGACCTCCGCTTCGATCTCCTTGAGCGCGGCCTCATCGCTACCGCCGTCAGTCAAACGGTGCCGCGCCTGCTCGATGGGATCGTGCTCAGTACGAACCCGGTCGACCTCCTCGCGCGTGCGATATTTTGCGGGGTCCGACATCGAATGGCCGCGATAGCGGTAAGTCAGCATTTCAAGGATCAGCGGACCTTGACCCGACCGGGCATGCTCCGAGGCCGCGAGCCCGGCCTCATGCACCGCCAACACATTCATGCCGTCGACCTGTTCGCCGGGAATGCCATAGGCCATACCGCGGTGATAGAGATCGGTGCGGGCTGACGCCCGGTCGATCGATGTCCCCATGCCATACCGATTGTTTTCGATGACATACACCACCGGCAGCTTCCAGAGCGCCGCCATGTTGAAGCTTTCGTAGACCTGACCCTGGTTGATTGCGCCGTCGCCGAGATACGTTACGGAGATCAGCCCATCGTCGCGATAGCGATGCGCGAAGGCGAGGCCGGTGCCGATCGGCACCTGCGCTCCGACAATGCCATGGCCGCCGAAAAAGTTTTTTTCGCGGCTGAACATATGCATTGAGCCGCCCTTCCCGTGCGAATAGCCGGTGCGGCGGCCGGTTAGTTCGGCCATCACCCCTTTGGGGTCCATGCCGCAGGCCAGCATATGGCCGTGATCGCGATAAGAGGTGACGATTGTGTCGCCTTCTTTCAGCGCCGCCTGCATGCCCACGACAACAGCTTCCTGGCCAATGTACAGGTGGCAAAAGCCGCCGACCAGACCCATCCCATACATTTGTCCGGCGCGCTCTTCAAACCGCCGGATCAGCAGCATGTCCCGAAAAAAGCCGAGCAGTTCCTTGGGTGACGCATCGAGCTCGGCGACGTCGACCGGCTTGCCCTTGCGTGTTGCCGCCATTTCGCCTCCTCCTGGCGCCCGCCGCAATCCAACCGAAACTTGCGGGCGGCAGCATGCCGGCAGATCCTCGGGTTTGCAACCGCGACCTGTCCAACGCTTTGTGCACAAAGCAAAATTTGGTGGGGCCAAATACGACCAGCCGAGTGGGGCGGTGGCTGCGCGGGTCAGTGGCTGCGCGGGTCAGTGGGCGGGGGCCTCTTTCATGATCACCAGCTCGTTCGGTGCGACGAGGTTCAAAGTCGCGCGCACGCGCTCGTCAAGCAGATCGCGGTCGAGATGGCTCGGGGTGAGGTCCGCCACCTTTCGATCGACCGTTTTTCGCTCTTCCTGAAGCGCCAAAAGGTGGGATTGTTCGTTCTGCAGCTGCTGACTGATGTGTCGCCAAGCCAACAAGCCCCGGTCGCCGATGACCAGGTTGTAGGCAAAATAACAGGTCAGCGCGGCGCCAAAGGCGGGCCATGCCAATGCCCGCGCCCACCGCCGTAATATGCGCGACAAATTCATCGCGTAAAATCGATCACCGGATCGGCTGCGCGTCAACCGCAACGTGGCGCGCTAGGGCGCGGCGGGCGAAAACCGAGCGCCCGGCATAAACAGCGGAGTCGCCCAGCTGCTCCTCGATTCGGATCAGCTGATTGTACTTGGCTAGCCGATCGGAACGCGACAGTGACCCGGTCTTGATCTGGCCGGCATTTGTGGCGACCGCGAGATCCGCGATTGTCGTGTCCTCGGTCTCTCCCGATCGGTGTGAGAAGACCGTGCCCCAAGCCGCGCGCTGGGCGATCTCGACGGCTTCGAGCGTTTCGGACAGGGTGCCGATCTGATTGACCTTGACCAACAGCGCGTTGCCGGCGCCGCGCTCGATCCCCTGGCGCAACCGGCTCGGGTTGGTCACAAAGACGTCGTCACCCACCAGCTGAATCTTTTGCCCAAGCTCGCGCGTTAGCAGCGTCCACCCGTCCCAATCGTCTTCGGCCATCCCATCTTCGATGGAGACGATCGGATAGCGGTCAACCAGATCCTTCCAGTAGGCGACGAGCGCCTGATTATCGAGGGTTTTGCCCTCGAGCCGATAGGCGCCATCGCGATAGAACTCGCTCGCCGCGGGATCGAGCGCCAGCACGATATCGTCGCCAGGGTGATAACCCGCGGTTTCTATCGCCTGCATTATAAAGCCGAGTGCCGCATCGGCCGAGGCGAGATTGGGCGCGAACCCGCCTTCATCGCCGACATTGGTGTTGTGGCCGGCCTCGGCGAGCTTGCGGCGTAAGGTGTGAAAAATTTCCGAGCCGGCGCGGATCGCCTCGGTCACGTCGGCAGCGCCGACCGGCATGACCATGAACTCTTGAATGTCGATCGGGTTGTCGGCGTGCACTCCGCCATTAAGGATGTTCATCATCGGTACCGGCAGCGTCCGGGCAAAAACGCCGCCGACATAGCGGTAGAGCGGCTGATCGAGATCGGCGGCAGCGGCGTGGGCCGCGGCGAGACTGACGCCAAGGATCGCATTGGCGCCAAGCCGGGCCTTGTTCGGGGTGCCGTCGAGATTGATCAGGGTGCGGTCGATCGCCAGCTGGTCGGCGGCGTCAAACCCCGATAGCGTGTCAAAGATCTCACCGTTCACAGCTTCGACCGCCCGGCGAACGCCGCGCCCGCCATAGCGCGTGCCGCCGTCGCGCTTTTCGATCGCCTCGTGCGCCCCTGTCGACGCACCCGACGGGACCGCGGCTCGGCCCACTGTACCGTCTTCGAGCGTTACTTCGACCTCTACCGTTGGATTTCCGCGGCTATCGAGGATCTCGCGGCCATGAATTTCGGCGATCTCGGTCATTTAAGGCACCTCTTTTCAAGCTCGGCTCATTGCACCAAGCTTACAGAATGCGCGGTCAGCTTGATTGAAGTCGATCGTGACACCGGAGCCCATGTTAAGGTCTCGCACAGTAAGGCGTCCATGGGGAGACACCACATCATAGATTGTACTTGCGGTGATACCAATCGGCGTCCCTGACCTGGCGGTTAGTTCACACACGATATCGATATCCTTAACTCCAAAGTCTTCCTTGTTCTCGATCGTTAGCGTGACGATCATTACCGTATCAAAGCCACCCTTACGCCAGGTCATCTTTGAAATGGAAACGTTCAAAGGGTGACGCGCACTACGTATGTCCGTATGCGGCTTTACTCCTGAAGTCGGCACGTTTGTGTTGCGTAGCAGAACGCCAATAAATATCAGCACCAAAATTCCAAGGACGGCCGTACGGACCATTGGCGCTGAGGTTACGCTGGGTGGGCCTTGGAGACCCGATCGAAGACAATAAGAGTTTCGAGTAATTCCGGAAGCGCCTTTAGCGGCAGCATCGTCTGACCCTCACACGGCGCCCGGTCGGGGTCCTGATGCGCTTCGATGAAGACTGCAGCAACCCCGACCGCGACGGCGGCGCGCGCGAGCACAGGGCCGAATTCGCGCTCGCCGCCCGACCGATCGCCGAGGCCGCCCGGCTGCGCTACCGCATGCGTCGCATCAAATACGATCGGATAGCCGGTTTGCGCCATAATCGGCAGAGCGCGCATATCAACCACCAGCGTGTTGTAGCCAAAGCTGGCGCCGCGCTCGCATAGCAGGATCCGTTCGTTGCCGGTCGAGGCGATCTTTGCCGCGGCGTGCTTGATGTCCCAGGGTGCGAGAAATTGGCCCTTTTTGATGTTGACCGGCTTGCCGGTTTCGCCCGCGGCCAGCAACAAGTCGGTCTGGCGGCAGAGAAACGCGGGGATCTGCAAAATGTCGACGACTTCCGCCACCGGCGCGCACTGCTCGGGTGCGTGGATGTCGGTCAGCACCGGCAACCCGGTTCGCTCACGTACTTCGGCGAGGATTGGCAATCCGGCATTCAGTCCGATCCCGCGCGCGCCGGCCAGCGACGAGCGGTTGGCCTTGTCGAACGAGGTCTTATAGATCAGCGGAATTTTAAATTTGCCGGCGAGCTCGGCCAAGGCCGCACTCATTTCGAGCGCGTGCCCCCGCGATTCGAGCGTGTTAGGCCCGACGATGAACACCAGCGGCAGATCGTTGCCGATCGTAATGTTGCCGACCGTGATGTGGCGCGGGGTCATTCGTCCGCAATCCCCCTTTTTGCAGCAGCGGGCGACGGCGCGTCACACGAGCCGCGACTGGTCGCGGGCAGCGCGAATGAAAGAGGTGAACAGCGGGTGCGGCGCAAACGGTTTTGATTTCAGCTCCGGATGAAACTGGACGCCGATAAACCATGGGTGATCGGGGATCTCGACGATCTCGGGCAACACCCCATCGGGCGACATGCCGGAAAACCGCAACCCGGTCGCCTCCAGCCGCGCCTTGTAGTTGATGTTGACCTCGTAGCGATGGCGGTGGCGCTCACTGATCTCTTCGGCGTCGTAGATCCGCGCGACCCGGCTTCCCGGCGACAGAACCGCCGGATAGGCGCCAAGCCGCATCGTGCCGCCGAGATCGTCGGTTGAATTGCGCCGCTCGATGGTATTGCCACGCATCCATTCGGTCATTAGCCCGATGACCGGGTGCATACACGGTCCAAATTCGGTCGAGCCCGCGCCCGGCAAATCGGCAAGATCGCGCGCCGCCTCGATCACCGCCATGTGCATCCCAAAGCAAATGCCGAAATACGGGACTCGTCGCTCGCGGGCAAATCGCGCCGCCTTGATCATGCCATGGGTGCCGCGCTCGCCAAACCCGCCCGGCACCAAAATTCCGTGCACGCCTTCGAGTTTGTGGACAGCCTCGGTCTCGGCCTCGAACACCTCCGAATCGATCCAATCGAGATCGACCCCAACATGATTGGCCATGCCGCCATGGGTCATCGCCTCCGCCAGTGATTTGTAGCTGTCCGGCAGATGCGTGTATTTTCCGACAATCGCGATTGTGACCCGCCCCTCCGGTTTGTGGATTAGATCGACGATTTCGTTCCAGCGCTCAAGATCGGGCTCCGGCGCATCGAGACCGAAATGCGCGCAGACCTCGCGGTCAAAGCCTTCGGCATGATAGGCGGCCGGAACGCCGTAAATGGTGTCCACATCGATCGCCGGGATTACTCGGCTTTCGCGCAGATTGCAGAACAGCGCGATTTTGCGCTGCGCGGCGGGCGGGATCGGTCGGTCGCAGCGGCACAACAGGATGTCGGGCTGGATCCCGAGCGCCAGTAATTCCTTGGTCGAATGCTGGGTCGGCTTGGTCTTCAGTTCGCCGGCGGACGAAATATACGGCACCAACGTCAGGTGTACGAACAGCACCCGCTCGCGGCCGAGTTCGTAGCCGAGTTGGCGAATCGCTTCGAGAAACGGCAGGCTCTCGATGTCGCCGACGGTACCGCCGATCTCACATAGCACGAAATCCTCGCCGTCGAGATCGGCCTGGATGAACTCCTTGATCGCGTCCGTGACATGGGGAATGACCTGGACCGTGGCGCCGAGATATTCGCCACGGCGCTCGCGACTGATCACGGTCGAGTAGATCCGGCCGGTGGTGACCGAATCGCTGCGCCGCGACGGAACACCGACATAGCGCTCGTAATGGCCGAGGTCGAGATCTGTCTCGGCCCCATCGTCGGTGACATAGACCTCGCCGTGCTGGTACGGGCTCATCGTACCGGGATCGACATTGAGATAAGGATCAAGCTTACGCAGCCGGACCCGAAACCCGCGGGCCTGAAGCAGCGCACCCAGCGCGGCGGCGGAAAGACCCTTGCCTAAGGAGGAGACCACGCCGCCGGTAATAAAGATAAACCGCGTCATGGAATCCCTTAATACACAATCCGCCGCCCGGTTACATGGTAAATGCGCGCCTTCACCCAGGCATGCCTTGCATGCGGAAATGCGCGCGGAAGCGTTCCGAATGGATCGTGACAGCTGCGCTGTTCAGTGGGCGAGCGGGACGCTTGGGGTCGCCGGTACGGGAGCAGCAGGCGCCGCCGGTTTAGCCGGGGCAGCGGGCGCGGTGTCTGTGGGTGCGGTGGGCGTTGACGGCGCTGTCGGGATAACTGGTCGGGCTGGCATCGTCGGGGCACCCTGATCGATGATCGAGACCGGGGCGCGCGCCCGATTGTGCATGACGACCAGCAGCACACTCGTCGTGAAAAACGCGGCGGCCAATATTGCCGTCGCGCGGGTCAACAGATTCGCGGTCGAGCGCCCGGTCATGAATCCGGACATGCCACCGCCGCCAATACCCAGGGCACCGCCTTCGCTTTTTTGCAAAAGCACGACTCCCACCAGGAAGATCGCCACCATGATGTGAATGACAAGCAAGACAAAGATCATGATCGATATCTAGCGTTTCGCGGTGGTCCTTACTAGCTCTCCGGTGATCGGTCTAACCGCAGATACGGGCAATGGCCAAGAAGGAGTCGCAGTCAAGGCTGGCGCCGCCGACAAGCGCCCCATCGACATCGGCGAGGCTGAGGATTGACGCGGCATTGGTTGGATTGACCGATCCACCGTAAAGGATTCGCGTCGCGGGTGACAGGTCCGCGCGGAGTGCCGCATGCATTGCGGCAATGTCGTCGAGCCCAGCGCTGAGCCCAGTGCCGATCGCCCACACGGGCTCATACGCGACCACCAGCCCGTCGATTTGGCTGCGGTCGGGAACCGCCCCTGCCAGCTGGGTGGTGACAGTTTCAACCGCTTGCCCGCTCCGGCGCTGCTCCAAGGTTTCGCCGACACAAAGAATCGGGATCAGCCCGGCGCGGCGTGCGGCGGCGATCTTGTCGCGGATCAGCGCATCGCTCTCGCCATGGCCGTGGCGGCGCTCGGAATGGCCGAGGATCACATGACTGCAGCCCGCATCGGCAAGCATTTCGGCGCTGATGTCGCCGGTGAATGCACCCTTTGGCGCGGGATGGCAATCCTGCCCGCCGAGCGCAACGCCGCTGCCGCTGAGCGCATCGAACACGATCATGAGAAGGGTCGCCGGCGGACAGATCAAAAGATCGCAGACCGGCGTTTCGGCGCTGCCTGGCACCCGCATCCGCCGCGCCAGCTCGCCCGCCAGCGCCAGCCCGTCGGAGCGCAACCCGTTCATTTTCCAATTCCCGGCGACGAGCTTTTTGCGATCCGTCATTGCTGCTTGTCTCCTTTTCCGCCGCGCAGAGGGGATGGTTGCAGGCCCGCGGACGCCTGCCTATGATTCGATCAGATACGATCCCACCCGCAACGGGAGGCGGTCAATTCTTCCGTCCCCGCTAGCATCGGACCGTTCGCCATCATGGCTATGCTGCAAGCTATTCGTTCAAAGGCCGGGTCGGTTGTCGTCAAGGCGCTGTTCGCGCTGCTGATCCTAACCTTTGGAATCTGGGGCATCGGCGACATTTTCCGCAACCATCCGACCGACACGACGATTGCCACCGTAGGGAGCCAGAGCATCGACGCTGCGACACTGCAGTCGGCGCTTCAGCCAGCGCTCGAGCGGCTGAGTATGCGGCTCGGCACCGCGGTCGACCTCCATCAAGCAAAGCAAATGGGCGTTGTCCAGCAGGTGCTTGGACAACTGATCGATGAGAGCTTGCTGGACCAAGAAGCGCGGCGGATGCAGCTCGACGTCTCCGACACCTTAGTCCGCGATGCGATCACCCAAGACCCGATGTTCCACGGCGCCGGCGGTGTATTTGACCGCAACGCGTTTAATGCCTTGCTGGCAGCGAATCACATGACCGAAGCGCAATATGTCGAGCGCGTCCGCCAAGAAATCCCGCGCAGCGATCTATTATCGGCGATTAGCGCCGGGGCAGCGGCGCCGCCGACACTTGTGGATCGTCTCTATCAGTATCGCAACGAGAAGCGGGTTGCCGAGATCCTGGCATTGCCCATTGCCGACGCCGGCGATGTTGGGCAGCCGAGCGACACCGAGCTAACCAAATTCTACGAGGCGCATCAGGACCTGTTCCGCGCACCTGAATATCGCGGATTTGTCATGGCGAGCCTGACCCCGTCTGACCTGGCCCGAAAAATCACTATCCCCGAGGACAAGCTGAAGAGCGCCTATGACCAGCGACAAGACGAGTTCGTTCTCCCCGAGCGGCGCGATGTACAACAACTCTTGGCGCCTACGGAAGACAAAGCAAAAGCTGCCGAAGCAGCCCTCGCTGCTGGCAAGGATTGGAACGAAGTCGCGCGTACGGTCGTCGGGCAGGACCCGCAGACCATCGATCTGGGTCTCGTAAAGAAGGAGGAGCTGCCCCAGCAATTGGCGGATGTTGCGTTCAGCCTGCCGCTCAATAAGTCGAGCCAGCCGGTCAAATCGCCGCTTGGCTGGCACATCCTGCGGGTTGCCAAAATCGTGCCGCCAACGACCCAGAGCTTTAACGAGGTGAAGGCTAAATTGCAGGCCGACCTCGCGAATAACGAGGCAGTCGACCGCCTATACGGGGTCGCCAATCATGTCGACGACGCGATCGCCGGTGGTGCCACGCTCGATGAAGCCGCTGCCCAATTTGGGTTGAAGAAGACCGTCGTCGCTTCGATCGATGACAAAGGACTTAGTCGCGACGGCAAAAAAGTGGATTTTCCGGTTTCGCCGGCGGAAGTGATCAAGCTCGCCTTTGCTACCGAGGAGGGGCGGACCAGTCGGGTCACCCAAACCTCCGATGGCGCGATTTTTGTTTTGCATCTCAACAAGATTGTGCCGCCTTCGGTCAGGCCGCTCGCCGAGGTTAAAGACCAGGCGATCGCTGCATGGCAGGCTGAAAAGCGCCAGGACAAGGTTGCCAAAGAAGCGGCGGGCCTCGCGGCCGAGGTCAAGTCGGGAATGCAGCTGTCGGCGATTGCCGCCGCCAAAGGTCTGAAGACAACGACTTCGCCACCGTTCGGGCGCCAATCGGATAACACGCCCGGAGTGCCCCCCGCGCTGATCGACAAGCTGTTCGCCGCAAAGCTCGGCGGTGTTGTCACAATTTCCGATCCCACCGGGTCCTATGTTGCCCAGCTAACCAGAGTAGAGGAGCCGAAAACAATCGCCAAAGAGACCGCGGATCTGTCGCGCGAAATCACTGCCGGCCTTCAGGAGGACCTGAGGGACGAATTTGCCGGGACTTTGCGGGCTCGGTTCCCAGTCGACATCCACCGCGAAACCCTCGACCGCTTGTTCTGAGTGTTCTGAGACGATCTGGCTCAACTTTCTGCAGCGAGAGCTGACCGAACCGCCTGCGGCGCGGCTATTATTGAAAACATCGATGCGATGATCGGCATGCCGACCTCGTCACGCAGGGTCATGACCAATTCGGGATGGAATTGCACCGCCGCGATCGGCAAATCGGTGTGTTCGATTGCCATGATCACGCCGTCCGCCGTCTCTGCGGTGACCGTTAGTGACGATGGCAACGCGGCGCGGCGGGCGTGCAGCGAATGGTAACGGCCGACCGTGAATTCGGAGGGCAGACTGCCGAGCAACCGGCCACCGAGCACCTTCACGGTCGACGGCTTGCCGTGCATCGGCACCCCGAGAAGATCGAGTGCACCGCCGAAATATTCGACGATCCCTTGCAAGCCGAGACACACACCGAATACCGGCAACGATCGCGCAATCGCCAGATCAAGCGTCTCGTTCATCTCGAAATCCGCGGGCCGGCCCGGTCCCGGCGACAACACGACAAGATCGGGGGGCCAACCCTGCTGCAGTTCGGCGCGCGCCAGGTCCGGCCGCATCGTGACGACTTCGGCGCCTGTCGTGCGGATGTAATTGGCAAGCGTGTGAACGAACGAATCTTCGTGGTCGATCAGCAGGACTCTACGGCCGCGACCCGCGTTGCTTAGGGCTGAAACCGGTGCCGCCACCGGTGCCGCCTTTCCGCGGATCGCGGCAAAAAGAGCCGAGGCCTTTAGTCGGGTCTCGGCCTCTTCCGCGTGAGGATCACTGTCGAACAGCAACGTGGCGCCGGCGCGCACCTCGCCGACTCCGTCTTTCATTCGGATCGTGCGCAGCGTCAGCCCGGTATTCATATTGCCGTCAAAGGTGACGCGACCGATCGCGCCGCCATACCACCGGCGGGACGAGCGTTCCTGTTCTTCGATAAAGCGGATTGCCCATAATTTGGGTGCGCCGGTCACAGTGACCGCCCAGGCATGGCTCAGGAACCCATCGAGTGCATCGAATTCCGGCCGCAACTCGCCCTCGACGTGGTCAACCGTGTGGATCAGCCGTGAGTAGAGCTCGATCTGCCGGCGGCCGATGACGTGCACGCTGCCCGGCACCGCGACCCGCGACTTGTCGTTGCGGTCGACATCGGTGCACATCGTCAACTCGCTTTCGTCCTTGGTCGAATTGAGCAGTTCACGGATGCGTTCGGCGTCCTCGACCGGATCGCGGCCGCGGGCGATGGTGCCGCTGATCGGGCAGGTCTCGATCCGCCGGCCTTCAACCCGCACATACATCTCCGGCGAGGCCGAGACCAGAAATTCGCCATCGCCGAGATTGATCAGAGCGCCATAGGGGGCGGGGTTCGCTTGGCGCAGCCGCTGAAACACGAGGCTCGGCAGGTCCGGACAGCGATCGGCGAAAAGCTGGCCCGGGACCACCTCGAACAGATCGCCGCGAACGAAGGCTTGCTTGGCGCGCTCGACCAAGGCTGGATATTCGCCTGCGGCATGGTCGCTTTCGGCGGGCCCGATCGCTGGCATCAGGTCAGGCCGATAGGGCGCAGCGGCGGTGGCTCGTGGCAAACCGATCGTCGACGCGCCGCCAACCTCGAACTCGTAACAATGAACCGCCGCGATCTGGCGCATATGATCAACGACCAGGATCTCGTCGGGCAGATAGAGCACCAGGTCGCGTTGGTCCGCCGGCCGCGGCAAACGCAACGGCATCGGCTCGAATTGAAAGACGAGGTCATAGCCGAAAGCGCCATAGAGCCCGAGATGCTGGTCCTCCGCGCTGCGGAACAAGTCGATCATCGCACGCAATACCGAAAACACCGAGGGTTGGCGGCTGCGCTGTTCTTCGGAAAAGCGCTCCTCGCCCTCAGCGATTTCGCCGCCGATCCGGTCGTCGCCACGGTGGTCGAGCCGCGTCCACGCCAATTCAGCAAGCGCTTTAGCCACCGCCGGCACCAAGACAAGCCCCCGCCGGTTCAACGCCTCGATCGTAAAATGCCGGCCGCGCGCGGTGAAGGCGAGCGGCGGATCGACAAACCCCATATCCCAGCGCGTGTAGCGCCCAGGAAATTCGAAGCTCGACGAAAACAGCACCCCACGCCGCTGATCGAGCGCACGGGCGAGCGCATTGTCGGCCGGCTGGTAGCGTTCTTCACGAATTTCGCGGGTTACCGCGACGCCTCCCTGGGTCGCGTAACGGGTAACCTGCATAAGAGCCTCCTTCTCGTCGAGGCGGCTCGGAGGATCCGGGGAGGAGTTCGCTCTGGAAATGCGAAGGCCGCCCGGAATTCCGAGGCGGCCGTTTTCGAAATAGTCAAACGATGGCCGCCCGAATTAGACAGGCCACCACCAGACTGTGCATTGTGCCAAGCTGAGCATGGCCATAGTGCTAGCAGATCATTTGCCCCGCCGCAATCGTGGGTAAAACGTAGTTGTGAAGTAACGCCGAACCGAGAGATGCGTTAGTCGGCCGCCACTGGCACGGCTGCGATCATGCAAGGCCCGATATGTTCGTATCATTGGCGTAAGGGCGCGATTTCGCGCTACCCGGAAAAAAGCAGAACCTAATCCAAAAGGCGCGTATAAGTTTATTAAAGGGGTGTTTAAAGGCAGCTACACCATCGCGCGCTGACCCTGCCAAAAAGGCGAATGTGCTCATGGAGCACATCGTAGCTCATATATTTATAAAAGGGAGATGTAGGTCGTGACTGAGTATTTGTTGATCGAATCGAGAGATCCGTTCGAGTCGAATGACGTCGGATACTACTACGAACTGGCCCGCGGGCTGGTCGAAGCAGGCAACCAAGTTACCCTTTTTCTAACCCAAAATGCGGTTTTGGCGGCGCGGCGTTCAGCGGATGCCCCGAAATTGCGGACGCTGGTGGACTCGGCCGTCAAGATACTCGCTGACGACTTCGCTCTTAAGCAACGCGGCATTACCAAACTCCTAGATGGCGTCGAGATCGCGCCGATCGAGATCGTCGTCGACCACCTTGAAGCCGGGCACAAGACCCTCTGGCACTAGGAGAGATGCCATGTCCAGAAAGACCTTCACGATTGCTTTGATGGACCCGCCCTACAAGTCCGAGAACCTGACGACTGCTTTCCGCATCCTCGGCACGATGGCCCAACGCGGACACAACATCAACGTCTTCGCCTACGAAGGGGCGGCCGGTTTAGCGTTCGCAAAGCAGGCGCCGCATCCAAACCCAGTGCACGGCAAGAACCTCGCTGAAGAAAATCATCCGACGACAAAGGACCAGGTGAGCGCACTGCTCGCGCTGGCCGCGAAGAATGGTGGCAAGGTCGATTGGGTGAATTGCGGCATGTGCGTCGACGAACGCGGCGTCGGTGAATTCGTCGCCGATACCCGGCGGGGCTCGCCGGCAGATTTTCACACTTTCTGCGAAGCATCCGACAACGTCCTCGCCATACCGACAAAGTGAGGGAGCAATGGCCAAGAAGACGCTGAATATCGTGGAGTCGGCTTATCGGGCAGTGATCGAAGAGCAGGACGACACGATACTCTGGCTGCTCGCAGCGATGCAGGGCGCGGGCGCCGAGCATACTGTGGTTCTGCGCGGCAACGCCGTGAACTACGCGGTCGCCGGGCAGGGCGTCGCCGGGCTTACGGTCGGCGAGTGGCGACAAACCCAGGCGCCGCGGATGGACCATGACGTCGTCGATCTGATCGAAAAACGAAAGATCCCGGTGTTCGTCATCGAGGAGGATTTATCCGTGCGCGGGATTGCGCCAAGCGACTTGGTGCCCGGAGTTCGACTGATCAGCTCACGAACGCTGCCGCGCTACATGGCCGAGTACGAACTCGTCTCCCATTGGTAAGCAGCAGGCAGCGTCGCCTTCGCACCAACCGCGATGCGAGCCTCAGGCCGGGACAAGGCGGCGATAGAGGTGCCAAGTGGCGTGGCCGAGCACCGGCATCACGACCACCAGCCCGAGAAAGAACGGGATCGAACCGAGCACCAGGCCGCCCGCGACGATCATTCCCCACAATGCCATTGGGCCCGGGTTGGCAAGCACCGCATGCACCGAAGTTGCCACCGCGGTATCGAGCCCGGCAGCACGGTCGAGGAGCAACGGAAATGACACCGCGCCGATCGCCAATACGATAACCGCGAACAGAAATCCGACGCCGATCCCGACGCCGATCATCGTCCAGCCGGCGCTCGTCGTGAACAGGTCATGGATGAAGGCGCGGGCCGAGACCGGAGCCTCGGGCCCCAGTGTCAGCAGGTAGATCGCCTCGGCAGCCGCCAGCCATAATAGGAAGATCGCCATCAATACGAGGCCCAACAGAACGATTGCGGCGATTGCCGGCGAGTGGACCACACCCAACGCATCGGCCCAGCCGATCCGCATCCCCTGTTCGCGGCGGCGGCTCATTTCGTAAAGGCCAATTGCGGCGAATGGGCCGACGAGGGCAAAGCCCGAGGCGAGCGGGAACAGCAGCGGCAATAACTGATGACCGGCGGCGAGGCGAAACAAGACGAGGCCGAGAACCGGATAGATCACGCATAAGACAATGACGTCGGTGCGGCTCGCGGCGAAATCGTCGAACCCGGCGAGCAGCGCTTGTTTGATATCGACGAGGCCGATCCGGGCGACGCGAGGCGCCGGCGAGTGCAGTTCGGCCTGCGCCTGTTGGACCGCGTGGCCTGCCTCTTCAATCGCAAGGGCCGCGCGCTTGACTTGGTCGACGCCCCATTCCACCGGGTTGCGGATAGTCAACATTGCCGTTTCCTCCCGAACCAATCGTTCGAGGGCCACGGGCGCCCATTACGGCGTCTCCATCGGCTCGCCGGTCCCGAGCGAACACGCGACCCGCTGCGACAAAATGTACCACATCGCTGCTCGGGGCGCCATCTCGATGTCGGGGTGGATCGCCGTCGAGCGACCGCGACCGTTATCCGTCTTTGCACCGGCGCTTCGCCCTCAGTTGCTCGATCGCAGCGATTGACCCAATCCTTCTATCCTCCGATCCTCGATGACCTGTTGCAGAGGGAAGAATGAGCGGGCTGGTCTTTGAGGGGCTGAAGGTTATCGACTGCGCCAGCTTTATCGCCGGACCGGCGGCGGCGACGGTCATGTCGGATTTCGGCGCGGAGGTCGTCAAGATCGAACCGCCGGGAGCAGGAGACGCCTACCGCCGCCGCGCCACGCCGCCGATCGGGCCGGGTCTCGCCGGCAACCCCGGCTTTGTCCTAGACGGCCGCAACAAGCGAAGCCTGGCGCTCGATCTGCGCGCACCCGAAGGACAAGCGGTATTGCGCCGGCTAGTAAAGGACACCGACGTGTTTATCACCAATTATCCGCCGCCGGTGCGCCGCCGGCTCGGCATAACCTATGAGGAACTGTCGCCGCTCAATGATCGGCTGATCTACGCCTCGTTCACCGGCTATGGCGAGAGCGGGCCGGAAGCCGACAAGCCCGGCTTTGACGCGACCGCGTGGTGGGCACGTTCCGGTCTGATGCATCTGGTACGCGCGGGAGAGGAGACGTCGCCGGCGCGGTCGTTACCGGGGATGGGCGATCATCCCTCGGCGATGGGGACTTACGGCGCGATCGTGACCGCACTTTATCAACGCGAGCGCACCGGCAAGGGCGGCTATGTCGGGTCGTCACTATTGGCGAATGGGCTGTGGGCCAATGGCTGCTCGGTCCAGGCCGCACTGTGCGGCGAAAAGGTGGTGCCGCAGCCGCCGCGTGAGCGCGGCGTCAATGCTCTTCGCATCCATTACCGCTGCCGCGACAATCGCTGGATTTTATTGTCGATTGCCGCCGATGAATGGCGCTGGGACAAGTTTAAGTCGTGCATGGGATCGCCGGCGCTGGAGGATGACAGGTTTGCGACACACGCCTCGCGCGAAGCCAATGCGCAGCTATTAATCCCGATCCTCGACGATATCTTCGCGAGCCGCGACCAGGCCGAATGGCGGCGCATTCTCGACGAGGCCGGGCTGATTTTTGGCATTGTCGCCGATATGGACGAGATCGCCGATGACGAGCAGATCTTGGCGAGCGGAGCATTGGTGCCGTTCACTGACGGCAGTTCGCTGACCGTCAACAGTCCGTTCTGGATTGCGGGCCAAGAAAAAATGCCGCCGCGCCCGGCACCTGAAGTCGGCGAGCACAGCGCCGAAATATTGCGCGAAGCCAGCTACTCCGCCGCCGAGATCCACGCTCTGCGCGACACGGGGATCATCGCCTGATCATCAAAAAAGCGCCGATCTCGCGAGCAAGACCGGCGCCAGGCATGTTCAAGCGATGGGGACGGGATCGTTCCGCCGATATTGGTTACGAGTTGAAGTTGAAGAGGTCCATGAGGTCGCCGATCGCCGGCTGGTTGGTCGGCACGTAGGGATTGGCGCCGGTGACCGGGTCCGGAAGGTTGTCGCGGCTGCGGTTGCTGACCGGCGGGACAGTCCAGTTCGCCTCGATGAATTTCAGGATCGAGACGTGGTCGTTATAGGTGTGCGAAATGTGACCGCCGGTGCTGTATTTCGACACCACGATCATCGGGATGCGCGTCCCGTCGCCAAAGTAATCGAGCTGCTGCACATACCCTGAGTCGTAGTATCCGCCGCCCTCATCCATCGTGATAAAGATCGCGGTGTTCGCCCACAGCGTCGGGTTGGCCTTGGTCAGATCGACGATCTTTTTGACAAAGCCTTCGAGCAGATCGACCTTCGACGACGCCGGATGACCGTCGAGATAGCCGTCGGGCTTGACAAACGACACCGCCGGCAGGGCGCATTTTGTCGCTGAGCAGGTCTGCAGGTCGTTATAGAGATCGCTTGTGTCTTTCAGCGCCGCCTGCCGCACCGGGGGGTTGGTCATGATCGAGGTCGAGTACTGGAAGAAGTTGCAGATATTACAGTATTGATTGTTGGCTGCGACGTAATTCAGGTATGGGTTGGCGAGGTAGGCATAAAACTGGCCGCCGAAGTAGGCGAACGAAACCTGCTTTTGGAGCAAATCGTCGCCAATGTTCGGGACACTCGAGGGCGGCACCGTGAAGACGGTCCGATACTGATCGAGCTGCGGTGTGGGGGGAGTGGTGGGCTGGGTGCTATCGAGATAGGCATTGGTGCCGTCGCCGTAATAGCCCGGATTGTAGTTATTGAGCAGGTAATAGTGCCCAGTTTGGCAATTCGGGTTGATATTGATCGTGTTCAGGTAGGAAACGATCGCGGGGACGCCCGGCTGCGTCGTGTCGGCGCAAGCGGTGTAGCTGCCGCCGCCATAAGAGGGCGACCCATAAGAGCCGCCGCCATAGCCGTCTTGGGTGTACCAGTTGTTGTAGGGACTAAGCGGGTCGGGGTCCTCGATCTCGTCGACAATCCCGGCGTTGTCGGTGCCAGTTGCCACCTGCTGATTGTGCGGCGGCACTGCCGAGTTGCCGGCGCCGTCGCTGAACCAGATCGCGTCGCCGGTGCCGAGCATGATGTGGTTGGCGCCGGTGCCGCCGTTAACCGCTTGATGATAATTGTCGCTCATCGCATAGGTGTCGGCGAGCGATTTGAGATAGGGCACGTCCCCCTGCTGGACGTTCCAAAAGCCCATCGCCGTCGCGCCCTCTACATAGCCGCGCTGCAGAACAGCCGTGGTCGGCGGATTGCCGTTGCTGCCCGCGCCGACGGTCGCCTCGACCCACGGAAAAAGATCGTTCAGGCAGACCGGGGAACCGGTGGCGGCGCTGCAATCGAGCTGCTGCCACATCTGGTAGAAGCGGTGGACCGGGCTTTCCATATACGCGTCGTAGAGCCCGGGAGTGATCTGGTACGGGCCCGGCGGCAGGTTGTTGACGAGCCTGCCGTCATAGACGATGCGTGTATCCGGCTTGCCGAGCGTCGCTGTCACGCCGCCGGTGATCAGAAACGGATAATAATTGATCGGCAACCCGTTCTCGACCGCCATTGCCTCGGGGACATTCTGGAAGGGCGGCTGCCCGTTGGTGTATCCGCCCTCGGCCAGCGGCGGCGGCAGGGTCGTGTACGGGATCTTCTGCACGTTCGGGCTGATCTGATACGTGGTGGTGTCCTGGGCATGATACTGCGTGGCGTAGGAATAGTTCGGCCCCGGAAAGCCGTTGGCTTGGACGATGCCCTCCGACAGCAAGTTCATCACCGTTTCGCCCTTGTTCACCGGTTTGTAAGTGGCGAAGAGGTGGTCAAAGGTACGGTTCTCGCCGATGATGACGATGACGTGCTTGATCGGCGTCGTGGTGTTGCCGTCTTTGGCATTGCTCATGACCGTCGGCGCGGCAAACGCGGCAAAAGGCGCCAGCGTATTGATCGCCATCGCATAGATCGCCACGCTGCTGAGCAGCCGGAAGCGCCAACGCGCGGCGGCGCGTTGCGGAACTCGGTTTCGCATCGTTGTCCCCTCGGAGAAATTGCGGACGCGGCGCGGACGCTAGCGACCGAATTTTGCCGTTGGGTGATGCTTTGAAGACGTTAATGTTAATCTCACGCGACAGTTGAGTGATTATCCGCATTGGCACAGGGAAGACCGCTCAGGGATGCGGCAGCGCGGCCGGCACCTATCAAGGGCGCCGCGTCCGCCCCCGGATCGGCTTAACTGTCGATGATGGCGATTGCTTCGATCTCGATCATCGCGTCGGGGTCGGCGAGCCGCCTGATTTCGACCGTTGTGCTGGTTGGCGTCGCCGGCCCGAAATACCGTAAGCGCATATCGCCATGTTTCGAGAATTCGACATAGTCGGTGACGAAAGTGTTGGTTTTGACGATGTCGGCGAGCGTGGCGCCGGCAGCTTCGAGACAAATCTTGATATTCTCCCCAACCTGCTGGATCTGGGCGCGCATGTCGCCTTTTCCGACAAGGTTGCCGGCGGCGTCGCGCGCCAACTGACCGGCGACAAAGATCATCTTGCCGGTGCCGCTGACGGTCACGACCTGGGTATAGGCCGGCTGGCCCGCCCGGATCACGACATGAACGCCGTCGGGCTGAATCTTCTCGCGTTGGATCGCCATGATGTCCCTCCTCCGGTTAGCCGCGCTCGAACACCGCCATGCGGGAACAGGCGTTTTCCTGTCCCGTGATCTTCGCTAGCATCGCCCAAGCGCGCTGTTCGCGGGCAAGCCGCCCGCCAAAAACCGGTAACTCAGCGAGGGTGCCATGTCACTGATCAATCTGCGCCACGGGATTTTTCTGCCGCCGTTCCACCCGAACGAGGAGAACCCGACTCAGTGCCTGGAGCGCGATCTCGAGCTGATGGCGTGGCTCGACAGGCTGGGCTTTCACGAGGCGTGGATCGGCGAGCACCACTCCGCCGGTTTCGAGATCATCAGCTCGCCTGAGATCTTTATCGCCTTTGCCGCCGAGCGCACCAAAAACATCCGCTTTGGCACCGGCGTCATTTCGCTGCCCTATCATCACCCGATGATGGTCGCCGACCGCATCGTCCAGCTCGATCATATGACGCGCGGGCGTGTCATGTTCGGCGCCGGGCCCGGGCTGTTGGCCTCAGATGCGATCATGATGGGTATCGACCCGCTGACCCAGCGCGACCGCATGGCCGAGTCATTGGACGCGATACTCCGACTGTTTCGCGGCGAGATCATCACCGAAAAGACCGATTGGTACACGATGGAGGGCTGCCGGCTGCACCTGCTGCCCTACTCCAAGCCCTATCCCGAGGTGGCGGTGGTCAGCGCCGTCACACCATCGGGCGGAAGGCTTGCCGGCAAATACGATCTCGGCATGATCTGTGTCGCCGCAACCAACCCGTTTGGCTTTGACGCGCTTGGCTCGAACTGGCAAATCGCCTGCGATGTAGCAGCCGAGCACGGGCGAGAGATGAACCCGAACCGGTTGCGCCTCGTCGGGCCGATACACATCGCCGAGACCCGCGAACAGGCCTTTGCCAATGCCCGCTTTGGCTTCGAGAAATATCTCGGCTACCTCAACAACAACCAGCCGCGGTTCATCGTGCCGGCGGGCCAAGACCCGCTCGAATGGTTTGTCGAAAACCGCTATGGCGTGTGCGGCACGCCCGACGATGCGATAGCACTGATCGAGCGGTTGGAGGACAAACAGGGCGCCTTTGGAGCGTTTTTGCAGCAAGCGCATAACTGGGCCGATTTCGAGGCGACCAAGCGGTCCTACGAGCTATACGCGCGCTATGTGATGCCGCATTTCAGCCGCGCCAACGCGCCGCGCGCAGCCTCCTATCAATGGTGCGGCGACAACCGCGCCGAATTCAGCGCCAAGCGCAATGCCGCCGCCAAGGCCATGTTCGACCGCCACGAAGCCGAGCAGGCCGCGACCCGCGAACTGACCAGCGCTGGCATCCCCCGCCCCGCCCGCGGCCGCGAAGCCTGGTAGCAAAAGGCGCCTGAACCCGCCTGTGCTTTACACCGGGTAGACGAGTGAGGTTGGGACGATCGTCGAATCGTAGACGCAGATGCGCTCGGCAAAGCGCAGGCGGTCGCCGTCGTCGACTACCCGATCGTGGTAGCGACCGCACATAAAGAGTTCGGACGGGCGGTCGACCATCGTCTGGAGCAGCGCGAAATTGGCAGTCAGACGCATCCCGTCGGGCCGGATCTCACGCAATCGGATATTGCCGGTCAAATGCCGCATCAGTCGCGGCAGGTACAACGTCGTCTCACGGATCGCGACAACCCGATCGAACAGCATGTTCCGGCTCTCGCAATAGACGAGCGCCACAGGCAGATTTTGCTCGAAGTTTTCGCGCGGCGTGATTTTGTAAACGCAGTCATTAGTAAAGAATTCGGGCCAGGCTTCGAGTTGGCCGTCGTCAAGCACATCGGAATAGGCGCCATAGAGATCGGCGAGCCGCATTCGCAGCTCCGCCGGTGCGGCGAGGCCGGGCGCGGCGATCATCGCCGGCTTATAGGCCCATTACACCGCGGTAATATTGATAGAGCCCGCGGATCGCGGTCTCGGTCACCATATGCGGCTCGTCACGGACGGCGCGCCCGCCCATCTCGGCGATGCATAGGGCGTCTTCATTGCTGTCAATTCCGGCCTGCGACAGCAGCATCGCCTCGCTGTCGTCGACCGAAACGAGACCCGCCGGTCCCATCAGATTGGCCTGGCGCAGGCGGCGCTGGCGCATCTCAGGCGTATCGTCGGCATAGCCGAAAAAGGTCCAGGCGAGATCGAATTCCTGCGCGCTGATCGGGATGATCTGCCGTGTCGCCAAAGTGTTCGATTGCTGCTGCACGATCAGGTTGGGAAAGAAAGTCTGCATGACGACGGTGGCTTCGCCGGGGAACTCACGCACTGGCTCCAACAACCGTGGGTCACGCAATGTGAAGTTCGATTTGAAGGCGCGCATCTGGCGCGTCGCTTCGTTTTCCTGCTGCTCGCCTTTGCGGCTGACCAGCACCGCGTGGCGCCCAGCCGGGTCCATCTCGATCGCCGAGCGCTGGTCAAGACGGAACAGCCCAAACGTGACCAGGAAAACGTGCAACAGGCTGGCGTGATACGGATCTTTGATGTTCTCGAACATCAATTTCCAATTGCTCGGGATGCGCTGGCGCAAATAGCCGAGCACGACCAACTCGCGGCCATCAAAAACCCGGTCGAAATAGCTGAGCATGTTTTGGCCAAGATATTCTTCGAGCGGCTCGGTCTCGGCCGACATGCTGGCAAACACGACGCCGTGACGGCGAGTTATCTCAAGCCGCTGCAGCCCGTGCTCTTCGAGTCGAAAATCGTCCGGCATGCCCCCCTGGCCGCGAAACCCGCGGCGGAACGGCACGCCGAGCAACTTGCCGGTAAGGTCGTAGGTCCATTGGTGATAAGGGCAGACGAACTCTTTGGCCGAACCGCGCGATGCCGAGCAGAATTGCGCGCTGCGATGGGCACAACGGTTTACCAGCACCGCGATGTCACCGGAGGGCTCGCGCACCGCGACGGTCTCGACCTGACCAAGCCGGCTGCGTTTGAAATCGGCCGGGTTCGGGATCTCGCTTTCGAGACAGACGTAAAGCCAGCTTGGGCCGGCAAAAATCCGCTGCTGCTCGCGGGCAAAAATCTCAGGGTCGGTATAGACCCAATTTGGAATGCGCGAGCTGCCGCCTTCGGGCCAGCGACGCGCGTCCGCTTTTTCGATGCCTGGATCGATCAGTGGTCCAACGGTTCCATCGGCTGACGGCATCGTCATACTCCGGCGAGAGGTCGGCGCCTATCTTACAATGCGCTGCCGATTTCGGCGATCATCCGCGCAACTAAAGATTACAGCTCAGAAAAACACCTCCGGCGGCTGCCCGAGGAGGACCTGGCCGACGGTTTCGTAATGCGCGTCGCGCGACTGGATCTGCTGCGTGACGGTGTGGATGTCGCGAAAACGGCGCTCGAACGGGCTGCCGGGAAAGATCGCGTCGACGCCGGCGGCCTTGTAAGTCCAATCGGCGACGGCGGCGGCATTCGTGATCGCATGTGATCCGGCAAGCCGGGCGCGGGCACGATCGGGCACACCGATCGGCGCCACGTCTTCGGCGCGATCATAAATGTCGCGCACCGTGTCGACTAGATAGCCACGAGCGGCCCCTAGCTTGGCTTCGCAGCGCGCGATCTCGGCCTGGATCACGGCGTTGTCGGCGAGCCGGCCGGTGCCGCGCGGAGTTTTGCGCTGCGCCAATTCGATGAACGCTTCGAGCATGCCGCGAGCGATGCCGAGCGCCACACTCGCGATGCCGACCGAATACAGCGTCTGCTGCGGGAAAGCGTAGAGCTTGCCGGGCTCGCGGCGCAGGGTCGGGTCCTCGCGCGTGCCGGTCAATTCCTCGGACACAAACAAATCTTTGACCGAATAGGATTCCGATGCGGTGCCGCGCAGCCCGATCGGGTTCCATTTGTCGAGCAAGGTCGCCTGCTCGGCCGGAAACAGCCAGGTGCGGATTGTCGGCCGGCCGAAGCGGTTGAGCCGCAATGAGCCGTCGGGCTCGACGACGGCGCCGTGCGCGCCCATCCAGCTCGCGTGGCGGCAGCCGCTGGCGAAATCCCAGCGGCCGGTGACCCGATAGCCGCCCGGCACGGCGATGCCTTGGCAATCATTGGGCGGACCCCAGGCGCAGGTCGCGCGCGGATCGCCGAATACCCGGCGGGCCGCATCGGGGCTGAGATAAGGGGCGAACAGCCCAATGCTGTTGGCAATTGACACGCACCACCCGACCGAGCCATCGGCGCGGGCTAATTCCTCGACCGCGAGCACATAGAGCCAGGGCTCGACCTCGTCGCCGCCGACCGAGCGTGGGTAGAGCATGCGGAACAGCCGGGCCTCATGCAGCCTATCGACCAGCGCGCTCGGCAAGCGGCGGAGGCGCTCGGTCTCGTCGCCGGCGGCGGTAATCATCTCCATCAGATCGCGTGCTCGCGCCAACGGGTCGGCGCGCCTCAGATCATCCATCAGATGTCCCAGTCTTGCATCGCGCCGGAATACCGCCGCGCCCGGCGGCCGCTGTCAATCGCCGATCACACAGGCCTTTGATTCCTCCACATGTCGATGTGCAAAGGAAGCGGAGCGGGATGATCACCCTCTCCCCGCTCGGGGGAGAGGGCGGGGGTGAGGTGGGGACTCCCATTCGTTCGTTAAGCCACCTCACCCTCCCATCGCGGGGCGATGGGTCCCTCCCTCTCCCCGGGGGTGGCGGAGAGGTTTATATTTCGAGCCGCGGCGGCGTCCCACATCAGCCGCGGATCGAAAGTTTCGGCGGCGAACATTGTCAGGATTACGACAGCACAGAAGGCGACGGCGCCCATACCCGGCTGGATCGTGATCACCGCCCCAAAGGCGACGAGGGCGCCAAGCAACAACTCCATAAAGATGTCGATCATCGACCAGCGGCCGATAAAACGGACAATGTGATAGAGCCGGGTGCGGTCGCGCAGCCGGCCGGCAAGTCCGGTCTGAGTTGCGATCATCATGATCGACAACCCGACGAGCTTCAGTACCGGGACCGCGATGCTGGCGAAAAAGACGAGTGCGGCGAGCGGGTATTGGCGCGCTGTGATCAATTCCTCTACCCCGCCGAGGATTGTGCTTGGTTGCCCGGCGCCGAGCTGAACAATCGATAAGACCGGGTAATAATTGGCCGGGATGTAGAGGATCGCTGCGGCGATCACCAACGCCCAGGTGCGCTGAATGCTATACGGACGGCGCGGATGCAACGAGCTGCCGCAGCGCGGGCAATGCGCGTCGTGATCTTGCGGCGCGCTGACGAGACCGCAGGTCTCGCAGCCGACCCCTCCGGCCGAGCCGTGGCACGGCAGCCGGTCGGGATCGTCCTCGCGGTCGAGCCGCTCCCACACCGCCTCGCGGTCGAGCGCACTGTCAAGCCACACCAGCACGATCATCAGCGCAAACAGCGCGTAGACACCGGTGCGCAGCCCGATCGTGACGAGGTCGCCGAGCTTGACGTAGGCGACAAAGACACCAAGCACAAAGACCTCGATCATCGACCACGGCCGCAACTTCTCGGCCCATGCAAAGAGCCGGCGCAGATGGCGCGGCGGATACCGCTCGTGGGCGCGGATCAGCACGTATAAGGTTGCGACGAGCCGGATCAGCGGTGCGAAAACGGTCACGAACAACACCACAATCGCCAGCGGCGCCATGCTCTGCCGCACCAACTCTTCCGGCCCGGAGAACAAATTGGCGACCCGGCGAATGCCCGCGGTCTCGACACTCATCAGCGGAAACGCGCACATGACCACGAGCAACACCAACGCCGCGATCACGAGTGCGATGACGTGCTGAAGCCGGTGGGGAGAGACCCGGCGCAGGATCGTCGGGCAGCGCGCACAATTGGCTGAGCCGCCAAAATCCAGCTCGGGGATCTGCTGCAGCAGCCCGCACCCCGGGCATTCGCACAGTTGCGGCCGGGTGGCTGGGGCCTCCATGCGCGGCGCGGGAGAAAGTTCGGTCACGCGCGGATCGGCAGAGTGGCTAGCATCGCGGCGACGCCGTCGGCGAGCCGGCCCACAGCGACGCTGATCGCCGCGACCTCGCCCGGCACGCCCGGCGTCGAGGGCGGTACCGAAAAGCGGAAGCTGCGCAGCACCGGCTGGCTCTGACCGGTGGCTCGGACCGCGGCTTGGGCCTGCAGCACGAGATTACCGGCGGCGTCTTCGTCGAGGCGCTGGATGTTGACTTCGACCGTCGCATCGGGCCGGGCGGTCACCGCGCCATTGTCGGCGATCACCGTGCTCTGCGGCAGGCGTTGACCCAATTCCTCGACCAAAACTCGGTTTAACATCGGGGCCAGCGGCTCGCCCCACCAATCATTCGACATGACGTCGAGCCGGTAGTTCTCCGACGAGCGCACGATCTGCGAGCGTTCGAGAAAATGCGCAACCGAGATCTGCTGCACCAGCACCACCCTCGGGCTGCGCGGCTGCACGGAACCCGATGCGGTTGCGATGGTAAAGAGCGCCGGGTCGGGCGATGAGCAGGCGCTAAGTGCGGCGGCAAACGTGACAGCCAGCGCGAGGGCTGCTGTCGCGGGCCGGCGCTGCGGCGACCTGTGGCTCATTCGACTCCGCCCGCCGGACGGCCCTTGATCAGCGCCTCGGGGTGACGCGAAAGCAGGTCGGCAAGAGCCCGCAGCGAGCTCAGGGCATCGTTTGTTTGCACCAAGAGTCGGTCTAGATCGCGGCTGAATTTGGTGTTGTCGCCATAGCCGGCATCCAGCGAAACCAAAAGCTTGTTGGTGTTATTGAGCGTCTTTTGCAATTGGCCGGTCATTTCCGGCAACTGCTTAAAGGCTGGAGCCGTCCCAGCATTGAGGTTTCGCGTGAATGTGTCGGCAGATGCCAAAGTTGCTGAGAGCTTGTTTAATGTCTCGCGCATTTGCGGCCCGCTTAGCAAAGCGCTTGTCGATTGCAGCAGATTTTGGAGATCCTTGCCGATCTGGTCGAAGTTGATCGTGTTGACCTTGTCCAGCAAAGTGTTGACCGAGGACTGCAGTCCGGCAAAGCCCCCACCCTCTGCCGAGGGCAATACGAAATAACCATCCTGCTCTTTAACCTCGACCGGCGATGCGTCACGCAAGAAATCGAGCGCCACCTGTTGCTGGCCGGTGATCAAATTGGTGCTCTGTAAGGTCGCGCGCAGGCCCGCCTTGAGCACCGCAGCAACCAATTCGGCGTCGGTCTCGAACACCCGTCGCCCAACGCCAACGATCCGTTCAGGCTCGATCTCGTAGCGCACCGGTGCCACGATGACGTCTTTAGTCCTGTCAAAGGCAAGCCGCACATCGAGAACGCGACCGACAGTCAATCCGTGCATCGTCACAGGCGAACCTGGGCCAAGGCCGCTGACCGAGCCCGGAAAATAAGAAACCACCTGGATCTTGCGCGTGTAGGAGGCCGCTTGTGCGGTGTCGCGGTCGGCGAACAGCGGGAAAACATGGTTATCGGCGCTCGCCACTTGCACCTTACCCCGCAAATCCGGGGTCTCAAAGGCGATGCCGCCAAGCAATAGCGCCTTGATCAATTCGAGCTGGATTTCGAGGCCGGTGCCGGCGAGCTTGATCGACAGCCCCGAGGCGTTCCAGAACCGGGTTTCGTCGTTGACGTAGCCGTCATAGGGAGCGCGGACAAAGGCGTGGATCGTCACATATTCCGCCATGTCGGCGATGTCCCAGCCAAGTACTTCACCGACGTTCTGATCGCGGAAAAAAATCGGCGAACCGAGCTGGATCGAACCTAGCCGCTTGGCCTTCAGCAAAAACGCATGGCCCGCAATGTGCTCGGTAAGGATCGGCGGATCCTCGACCCCTTTAAATGCGTGTTGCGGCTTTCCCGCCTCGGCGCCGGGCATCATACCGATGTAGCTGCCTGACAACAGGGTCTCGAGACCGGAGATATTGCCCGCGAAAAGTCGCGGCTTGACCACCCAAAATACCGTCTTGTCGGTCAGTAGCGGCTCGGCCTGATGGGTCGTGGCAAGCGTCACGATAACATGACTGTGGTCGGGCGCCAGTTCGAGGCTCTTGACCGTACCGAAGACGATGTCCTTGTATTTGAGCTGCGACTGGCCGGCCTGCAGACCTTCGCCGCTATTGAAGGTGACAGTGATGGTTGGTCCTTCCTTGGACAGCGTATCCCAGGCGAGCCAGGCGCCGATCGCCAGCGCCACCAGCGGGATCACCCAGATTACCGATATCCGCCGCGTACGCCGCGCCGCCGCCCGCGCCAAAACCGGCGGGTCGGAAAGATTGGTCATTTGTGTCTCCCCTGGCCCGGCGCGGTCCTGTGCCGCTGCGATCCGGGATCTGCAGTTTCCCGCTCCGAGGTGGCTCGGTCAATCGTGACGAAGACTAGACCCGTCTCACCCGCCCGGGGCTAGCACTTTTGGCACAATCTGAACACTTACACTCGATCTTAAACCAACCTTTCTACACATCGATTATCTGCTGGTAGCAAAAGCTTCGATAGGATGGCGGAATAAATCTGCCGGTTGTTCCGCCGGGGTTTCGATCATCAGGGTCCGGGTCGGGAACGCGAAGTCGATACCCAGTTCTTGCGCAAGATCCATAATCTGCAACAGGATCTCCTCGCGTGTTGCCAGCTCCCCCGCGTAATCGGCGACTTCGATAAAAAAGATCACCAAAATGTTGAGACTGCTTTCACCAAAATCATTAAAGCGCACATACAGGTTGGTCTTGTTTGTGAGCGGGTGTTCGGTGATCGCCTGCTTGATGCGCTCAGCCAACCGCTCGAGCTTTTCGCGAGAGGTACTGTAGGTCACCTAAATCAACAGCCGCTGGCGGCGCATCGTGCGCAGGCTGAGGTTTTCGACGGTGGCGTTGACGACGTTGTTATTGGGAATCGAAACCAGTGAATTATCCGCCGTGCGGATTCGGGTGCTGCGGAATCCGACATCCTCGACCGTGCCCTGGGTCCCGCTGACCGCCACCAGATGACCGACCCGAAACGGCTTTTCGATCATGATCAACATCGAGCCGAGCAGGTTTGCGAGACTGTCACGCGCCGCTAATGCCACCGCCAGGCCGCCGACACCCAGCCCGGCGAGGACCGAATAGGCGGGAAACCCAAGTTCGTAAGCCCCTTGGATGAGCAAAACGATCGCGATCACGATACCGGCAAAACGCATGCCGAGCCGGATCAGCTGACTATCGAGGCTGCGGCGCCGCAGGTGCTCGGATTGTACGATCCACTCGGCGAGGATACCGGCAGCGATGACCGAAAGCCATGCCGCCGCGAGGAAAAGCACGCCGGTTTGAATGAACGTGGTAATCACCAGCGGTGTGCCGCTGATCCGGAGGATCGCACACAGGAGCGGGACTGGGACGGCCGTTACCAGGATGATCGCCAGCGGAGTCAAAATGGCGCGCCAACCGGGGCCGGACTCCTCGTCCTCCGGCAAGGCTTGACGACGGCCCACCCGGTTCGCGGCACAGATCACTCCCGCGCAGATGGCCAGCCCGACTACAAAACCGAGCCATTGCCAGACAGCGACGCCATCGATCTCCGCCTTGGCCCAGGCGGGTAGCTGCAGCATCCACCGGGTCGGGACGATGCTCTCCAATCCGATCGGCGAATTCGAATAGCCTTCGTAGATAGTGGCCGTATTGCCGCCGCTTAAGGCGCGATAGGTTTTGCTGAGTTCGGCTGCCGGGCCGGGCCTATAGGACAGCTTCTTTACCCGGTTGTAAAATTCGGGAAGGTGATCGACAGTCGCCGCAGTTACGAGATATTCGCCGGCGCGCGGCCCGCTTTCGACAAGGCCGATTTCGATCTCGGTTCCGGGCAGTCGCCATCGCTTTGCCGAGCTCCGTGCCATCGCGTCGGCATCGGGTATAGCGTCGGCTGCCGGCACCTCGATGCGATCGAGTATTTCCTTCAGTTGCAATGCGCGCTCGGGGGCGACCGCATCCCGGAGTATTGGCGGAATCGCCGATAGGTCTAATGCCTTGATCGCCTTCACCGCGTCGGATTGCAATACCGCAATCTGCTCCTGGCTCTCGTCAGGAGACAGGTAAAGTCGGCCCGACGCGCCGTATTCTTGCAAAACTTCCTGCATGCTGCGATAGGCGTCGTCGAGGGCCATGACGAAGCCTTGCAATGTGGCGCGCGGGCTCGAAGTGTCGACCGGACGCAGCGGGTTATTGTCGGTTGGGTTCGCTGCACTCGGCAAATTAAAAGCCAGCAGCAACAGAGCAGCTGCCAGCGCGCTCCCGAGAGCAATCGCGGCAACCTGCTTCATGACCGTGCCTCCGTCGGTTTTGGCGGTAAATCAGCATTAACTGCCGGTATCATACCGACAGAAACTCAGCGGCAAATTCTACGGCTAGCAATTCTTCGAGGCGGGGCGTCGTTGCCTATGCAGAATTGGCAAAATCGGTAAGAAGATTTCCCGCTCGGAGCGTACAGGCAATCGAGCTAGATACCAAAGGGTCATGTACACACCCTTGGGATCCGGACACCTCGGGCAGATACGTGCAATAGCCGATTTTCGCTCGGGCGGTTCGCAGGCTTTCAAGGCAAATCGCCCTCAACGTTGCGATCCACCGAACCTCGGTCTCGGTTTAACTGAGCGGCGGAAGCAGACGATGGGTGAGCGTCCGCGGCAAAATGCCGACCCGGCGCGGATCCTCGAACGAGGTCGGCCGCCGAGCATAGACCACAAAACCGGCGCGCTGATAGGTCGCGAGCGCCTTTGGATGATCGTAGGTCGAGGTGTGCAGCCAAAACCGGTCGATCGGCCGGGCGGTCCAGGCGCGGTCGATTGCCGCCTGCAGCATATAGGGGCCGTAGCCGCGGCCGATGAAATCGGGGACGAGCCCGAAGTAGCACAGCTTGGTTTCGCGGGGCTCGGCGGTGTCGAGCTCGAAAAACCCGGCCGGCACACCCCCGACATAAAGCACAAAAATCTCGATCGTCGGCTTGGCAATCAGCTGCGCCAGCGCTGCGTCACCAAAAAGCCGCCGCTCGAACCACAGCCACGGCTCGCCCACCGTGTCATAGATGTAACGGTAGAACGACACCGTGCAGCTCTCGGCGCGCATCAGGGCAAGCTTACCCGCCGGCAACGGCACCCGCCCAGTCGGCGGGCGCGCCAGCATTTCCAGATAGGTGATGGTGTCCTGCAGCAACATCAGATCAGGTCCGCGCTGCCTGTCCGGTCTCAACCGGCGTGTCACCGGGCAGACCCCATTCCGACCAGCTGCCGTCATACACCGCCGCCCCGGGATGGCCTATCAAATGCAGCGCAAACGCCAGTGCGCAGGCGGTGACCCCCGACCCGCAGCTCGTCAAGATCGGACGGTCGAGGGCCACCCCGGCCTCTTGAAACAAGGATCTCAGCGCCTCAGCGCTCTTCATCTGCTTCGTCTCGGGATCGGTCACCCGGTCGTACGGCAAGTTGCGGCTGCCAGGGATATGGCCGCTGCGCAACCCAGGGCGGACTTCCGGCGTCGAACCGTCAAAGCGGCCGGCAGCGCGGGCGTCGACCACCTGCTCCTGCCGACTCGACAGGTTGGCAATGACGGCGGCTTTGTCACGCACCAGCGACCGATCGAAGCGCGCGGTGAACCGGCGAGGGGCCGCGTTCGGAATGCTCGCGGTCAACGGACGCCCTTCAGACTTCCATTGCGGCAACCCGCCATTGAGTAACGCCACATCTTGGTGCCCGAACATGCGCAGCATCCACCAGGCGCGGCCGGCCGAAGACAGTCCGTTCGTGTCGTAGACAATGACCTTGTCGCCGTCGCCGATCCCGAGCGCGCCAATTTTTTGCGCGAACAGATCGGGCGAGGGGATCATATGCGGCAGGCTGTTGCCGGGCTCGGCGATGTCGTCGATGTCGAAGAAAACTGCGCCGGGAATATGCTCGCGGTCATAATTTTCGCGCGCGGTGGGGGTGATGCCGGGCAGTGTGAACGACGCGTCGATGATGCGGACCCGCGGATCGCCGAGATGTGCCGCGAGCCAATCGGCGTCAACCAGCGCCTCAGGATGGGCATAGGGCATCGGTCAGTCCTCCGGATATGACGCGAAAGCGACGTTAATACGGCGGTTCTGGCGGCCCTTGTTCTCGATCTTGGTGACCGCAACTCGGCCGATCTCGGCGATATTGGCGACATGCGTTCCGCCGCAAGGCTGCAGATCAACCCCGGCGATCTCCACCAGCCGCACGCGGCCGTTGCCGGTCGGCGGTTTGACCGACATCGTCCGCACAAGATCGGGCTGGGCTGCGAGTTCGTCGTCGCTGATCCACCGTGGCGCGACCGGATAACCGGCGGCGATTAAGTCATTGAGCCGCGCGGTTATCGCGTCCTTGTCGAGGCTCGATCCCGGCACGTCGAAATCGAGCCGGCCGCGACCGTCCGCAACTTGCCCCCCGGTCACCGCCCCCGGCACCACCGCACATAATAAGTGCAGGCAGGTGTGCATGCGCATTAGTCGGTGGCGGCGCTCCCAATCGATCTCGACGGTCAGTTCGATGCCAGGCAAAGGCAATGTGACGCCGGGAGCTGGAACATGGATTACGTCGTCGGAGCCATCCCCTTTCACGCTGTCGACGACCGCGATCGTCTCGCCCGAGGAAAGGCGCAACACGCCGGTGTCGCCCGGCTGCCCACCGCCCATCGGATAAAAGGCGGTGCGGTCGAGGCGTATCCCGCGCCCGTCAACGCCAACAACCCGCGCCGTGCAGCTGCGCAGGTACGCATCATCGCGAAATAAAAGCTCCGTCATCCGCCCCTCTTGTTGCCGTCCCGGCCTGCTCTCAGCGGTGGATCCGGGCTTTCGCCGGGCCAGCGGATATGCGGGTAAATGTGCATAATCCGCTTGTCACCTTTCGAGCCATGCGGGGGTAGGTAAGTTTTTCTCGCGCAAAAAAGCCGGGTTGAATAGCTTCGATAAGTAGCGGGTACCGAAATCACAGAGTATCGTCACGATCGTGTGGCCGGGCCCGAGGACTCTTGCGAGCCTGATCGCGCCGCACACATTGATGCCGGTCGAGCCGCCGAGCACCAGTCCCTCATCCTCGACGAGGCTGAACAGCACGGGCAGCATCTCCTCATCGGTGATCTGGAATTGGCCGTCGGGCGCAAAGCCTTCGAGGTTCTTGGTCTCGCGGTTGTTGCCGATGCCCTCGGTGATCGAATTGCCTTCGGGCTTGAACTCGCGCCGCGCATACCAGCTGTAAATTCCCGACCCCATGCAGTCAGCGAGATAAATTTTCACATCCGGGTTGCGCTCGCGCAGTGCGATGCCGACCCCCGACAGGGTTCCGCCGGTTCCGACCGAGCAGGTAAAGCCATCGACCTTGCCGTCGGTCTGCTCCCAAATTTCCGCACCGGTCGTTTCATAGTGGCCGCGCCGGTTGGCGAGATTGTCGAACTGGTTGGCCCAAATCGCCCCGTTGGGTTCCTGCGCCGCGATCTCGGCGGCGAGCCGCTCCGAATAGCGCACGTAGTTGTTTGGGTTGGTATAGGGCGCGGCGGGCACGAGCCGCAGATCGGCGCCGCACAGCCGCAGCATGTCTTTTTTTTCCTGGCTCTGGGTCTCGGGCATGATGATGACCGTGCGGTAGCCCCGGGCGTTCCCCACCAGCGCCAAGCCGATGCCGGTGTTGCCGGCGGTGCCCTCGACGATCACTCCGCCCGGCCGCAGCAAGCCGCGCTCCTCGGCATCCTTGATGATGTAGAGCGCCGCGCGATCCTTGACCGACCCGCCGGGGTTCAAGAATTCGGCCTTGCCGAGTATCGTGCAGCCGGTCTCCTCCGAGGCCCGCCGCAATTTGATCAGCGGCGTGTTGCCGACCGTCCCGACAAAGCCGTCGCGGATCTGCATTGGTTTCTCCATTCGCCCGCGTTTGCGGCGGGACTATCGGGCCCGGGCCGAGCAGACGCAAGCAAAGCAAACGGCGCAAGCGCGCCCGATTGTCGGCCGAGACGGCGGGGTCACGCAGCCGACCAGCCCGATCGCAGTTCCAAACCATAGATCGTAGCCGTCGCCACTCCGGCATCGGAACCGTCACCGAACCGAACCACTGATCGAGCTACCGTAGGATGTTGAGTGCGAGGCCGTGTGAGGCTTGCGTCAGCCGGTCGTCGTTGGTCCACAGCGCTTCGCAGCTATGATGCTGCGCACACGCTAGGTGCAGCGCATCCGGTGTTCTGATCCCGAACCGTGCGCGCAGTTGAGCGGCTTGCAGATACACCGGCTCTGGCATGGCCAGCGACGTAAATTGGTCGAATAACCCGGAATATGCGCGCTCCAGAACTGGGTCGCCGCGCTTGATTGGCGCAACCAGACATTCGAGTTTCACCAATGACGAAATCGCAAAATCGGGTGCGACCGCTGCTGTCATTGCTCGTTCGAGCGGTTCGCCCCAGCGGGTATGGCCTTCGACGAGGTATATTAGGAGACACGCATCAAAGTAGATCAGTCCCATGAACGCCGCTCTTGCTCGATCGCAGCGTCGATTTCTTCAGCGGAGCGTCGCGCATACGCCGCTAAGGGATGCGACTTCAACCAGCCCAGAATCGCTTCGGCAGTACCAGCACTAAACGCCGCGGTTTTTTCGGTTCGAACCGGCACGAGCCGTGCGACCGCCGCGCCGCGATTGGCGATGACGACATCTTCTCCCGCCTGCGCCGCCCTGATCAATTGCGATAGCCGATTTTTTGCTTCCAGAACATTGACCTGCACCGGCATCCTCCTCCGCATCCTGGCTATTATGGCCATATTAGCCAGACTAATCCAGGATGCTTTCCCGAATCGTTAGCTCAGCGGCCTCGCACGAACCCATCCCAATTCGCGGCCGCGAGGTGGGCGGGAAAACGGTTAAGAGATTGGATTCATTAAACAGGAAGTCAGTTGCTCGTCAGCGGTTCAGAATCAACGAACTGCGCGATCAAACGGTGTAATGGTTGGACATGGCACTGGCTGATTTTGTTCATCTGCGGGTTCACTCGGCTTACTCGCTGTCATCGGGCGCGATCACGATCAAGGATCTGGCCGCACGCTGCAAAGCTGGGCATATGCCGGCAGTCGCGATCACCGACAGTGGCAATCTGTTCGGCGCGCTCGAATTCGCGACCGCCTGCGCCGCCGCTGGAGTGCAACCGATCATTGGCTGCGAATTGGCGCTTGCGCGTGCCGACGGTAACCGCGGCAACGGCGCGCTAATCCGTCCCGTAACGGAGCCCGACCGCTTGGTCGTGTTGGTCCAGAGCGAGACCGGATACCGCAATCTGTTGGCTCTGGTCAGCAATGCCTTTCTCGACAGCGACGGCGTCTCGGAACCAACGGTGGCAATCGCCGATCTCACAAAACACAGCAATGGCCTTCTTTGCCTGGCTGGCGGCTCCAAGGGACCGGTCGGCAGATTGCTCGCCGAGGGCCAAAACGACGCTGCCGAAATGGCGTTGGGTGAGCTGAAAACGGCGTTTCCCGGCCGGCTCTATATCGAGCTGATGCGACATGGCGGCAATGATGAGGCGCGCAGTGAGCCCGGCCTTATCGATCTCGCCTATCGCCACGGTCTTCCCCTCGTGGCGACCAACGACGCCTATTTTCCCGACCGCGATTTCTACGAGGCGCACGATGCCCTTTTATGCATCGCGCAAAGCAAGGCAGTCGCCGACAACGACCGCAAGCGGCTGACGCAATCGCACTACTTTCGGCCAGCAGCGGAGATGCGCGAGGTCTTCGCTGATTTGCCGGAAGCTTGCGACAATACGCTCGTGATCGCGCAGCGCTGCGCTTATATCCCGCGGCCGCGCCAGCCGATCCTGCCGGCCTTCCCCACCGCCGAAGGCGAGGACGAAAAGACTGCCTTGCGCCGCGCGGCATCAGCCGGTCTCGACGCGCGTCTCGCCCCGCTCGGTATTGAGGAGGCGGAGGTGCGGCCCTATCGCGAACGGCTCGAATACGAGCTCGGCACGATTATCCAGATGGGGTTTGCCGGCTATTTCCTGATCGTCGCCGACTTTATCCAATGGGCCAAGCGCGAGGGCATCCCGGTTGGGCCTGGGCGCGGCTCGGGCGCCGGCTCGGTAGTCGCCTGGGCGTTGACGATCACCGATCTCGACCCGCTGCGCTTTGGTCTGCTGTTCGAGCGTTTTCTGAACCCCGAGCGTATCTCGATGCCGGATTTCGATATCGATTTCTGCCAGGACCGGCGCGACGAAGTGATCCGCTACGTCCAGCAGAAATACGGCCGCGATCGCGTGGCGCAGATCATCACCTTTGGAAAGCTGCAGGCGCGGGCGGTGCTACGCGATGTCGGCCGGGTCCTGGCGATGCCCTATGGCCAGATCGATCGGCTCTGTAAATTGGTCCCCAACAATCCGGCGCACCCCGTCACCTTGGAAAAAGCGATCGCCGGCGAGCCCGCGTTGCAGCAGGCCCGCGAGAGCGACGAAGCAGTCGCGCGGCTGATCGAGATTTCATTAAAGCTCGAAGGACTTTACCGCCACGCCTCGACGCATGCCGCGGGTGTCGTGATCGGCGATCGGCCGTTGGTCGAGTTGGTGCCGCTCTATCGCGACCCGCGCTCGGACATACCGGCGACCCAGTTCAACATGAAGTGGGTTGAACTCGCCGGTCTCGTCAAATTCGATTTTCTCGGGCTTAAGACGCTGACTGTACTAGCGCGGTGCCTTGAATTGTTAAGAGCGCGCGGTATCGCGCTCGATCTCACCAATTTGCCGCTCGACGATCGCCCGACTTTCGAGCTTTTGAGCGCCGGCGATACGGTCGGGGTGTTCCAGGTCGAAGGTGCGGGCGTGCGCGACATGCTGAGACGCCTGCGCCCGGACCGCTTCGAGGACATCATCGCCGCCAACGCGCTGTACCGGCCGGGTCCGATGGAGAACATCCCGCGCTACATCGCGGTCAAGCACGGCGAAGAGGCGCCCGATTACCTGCACCCGGCGCTCGAACCGATCCTCGCGGCAACCTACGGGGTCATGACCTACCAGGAGCAGGTTATGCAGATCGCCCAGGTGCTGGCCGGCTACACGCTGGGCGGCGCCGATCTGCTGCGTCGTGCGATGGGCAAGAAGATCCAATCGGAGATGGACGCGCAACGCCAGCAGTTCGTGGACGGAGCGGTGGTGCGCGGTGTTGAGAGGGAGCGGGCCGAGCTAATCTTTGACCAGATGGCGAAATTTGCCGGCTATGGGTTCAACAAACCGCATGCTGCAGCCTATGCGCTGATCACCTATCAGACCGCCTATCTAAAGGCGAATTACCCGGTAGAGTTTCTCGCCGCATCGATGACGCTCGACCTCGGCAACACCGATAAGCTGCACCATTTTCGCCAGGAACTGGACCGGCTCGGCATCCGCCTACTGCCGCCGGACATCAACCGCTCGCAGCCGACCTTTTCGGTCGAGATCGATCGCAAGAGCGCTAAACCCGCGATCCGCTATGCGCTGGCCGCGGTCAAGGGCGTCGGCGAGCAGGCGATGATCGAGCTGGTCCGCGAGCGCGATCGCAACGGGCCGTTCAAGGACCTCGCCGATTTCGCTTTCCGGCTCGACGCGAAGAGTTTCAACCGCCGTCAGTTTGAAAGCCTCGCCCGCGCCGGCGCGTTCGATTCGATCAATCCCAACCGGGCGCAAACCGTGGCCTCAACGGAAGTATTGTTGCGCCACGCCAGCCGAGCCGCCGAGGATCGCGAAACCCGGCAGGAAAGCTTGTTCGGTGCGATCGACCCGGCCTTCGCACCGCAGCCCTCCTTGCCGATCGTCGAGGACTGGCCGGCGGTCGAAAAACTGCAGCAGGAATTTGCGGCTATTGGCTTTTACCTGTCGAGCCACCCGCTCGATGCCTATGGCAAGAGCCTGGAACGCGCCGGGATTCTGCGCTGCGCTGATTTACCCGCGGCATTGGCTGCGAATACCACGACCCGTTTCCGGCTCGCCAGTATTGTCGTCGGCCGCAAAGAGCGTATGTCAGCGCGCGGCAACCGCTTTGCGTTTGTCCAGATGTCGGACCCGAGTGGGGTGTACGAAGTCACCCTGTTCGCCGAGATGCTGCGCGAAGCCCGCGCCCTGTTCGAGTCGGGCCAACCGGTTGTTGTGACCGTGGACGTGCGCAGCGAGGAAGACAATTTGCGGCTTACAGCACAAAAGATCGAGCCGCTCGACGATGTCGTCGCCCATGCCGCGGCCGGGCTGCGGGTGTTTTTGGGCGAAGAGCGGGCGCTCTCTCACCTGAAAAACCTGTTCACCCGCGACACCGGCGGGCGCGGTCGGGTAACGGTTGTGCTCGACCTCGATGACGGCGAGGTCGAGATCGCAATCCCCGGTGGGTTCCGCGTCGACCCCAGGATGCGGGCCGCGGTCAAGTCCCTCCCCGGCATCGTCGACGTCCACGATATTTGACGAGAACCGTCTACATCCTGGCCCTGCTGTCGATCAGGTCCGCAGTATCTAGGAGGATTGGCGCCCATTGCGGCGGCGAATCAGGCCGAGCCCGGCGAGGCCGGCGGCAACGAGTGCCAAGGACGACGGTGCGGGCACCGGGGCGGGCACCGGGGCGAAAGACAGGCCGCGGATCGAGGTGTCGGTGGGAGCGGCGTACAAAGTCGAGAACATTTCGCCGCTCGCCTCCGCCGCAGTTGTATAGTCAAGCATGTCGGTAATCTCATAAAGATAACTCGGCGATAATTCGTTGAGCCCATAGCTGGTGGCGAACAACTCTACTTGGTCACCGACCACCTCGCCGGTTAGACCGAACAGCCCGGTGACACCCGGAGCAGTCGGGGTAGCCGAGTTGGCGTTGGCGTTGTCCACCAGGTCGAGACCGTTATAAAGGTCGTAATCGAGGGTCCACACACCACTGCTCAGAACCCATTTCTGCAATCCGCCCTCACCGAGGGCAGCCTTGCCCGCATTGCCGTTTTTCGGCTGACCGCTGTCCGTCACATACAGCACCGTAGGACTCGCGAAAAAATATTGCTCCGGGCTGACATAGACAAAGCTGCCGATGCGGCTGTTGTTGACGCCGTTAGCCGTGCCCAAGGTCAGATTGATCGAGCCGTTATTGCCACCGCTCGAAAATGGGCTCGCGGGCGGAACGATGTGGGTGGTGACGAGCCCGGACGAGGAGGTCGGCAGGCCGCTGCTCGGCCCAGTAAGACTGCCTACGTTGGAGAAATTCTGGCTGCCGCTGCCGGGTGGATTGTAGTCGCGCGAGACATAGAGCCTGTTGCCACTGCCTTCATTGAGGATCGATACCGCGCGGGTATCGGTAGTGTTGTCAATCGGGGTCGCCGTCGTGGCGCCAAGCGAAGCGAGAAAGACACCTTGGGTCGTGTCGGTTTTGCTGGCGCCCTGGCCGGAGACGTAAAATGACGTGCCGTCTACGGTGGCGGCGCTGCGCGGGTTGTTTGTGTTGAACACCCCGGTGAGCGCGGTCGATGTGTCGACGCTGCCGTTGGTGCCGATCAGCGCCACCACGCGTGGAACCGTCGTGTACACGGTCCCCGTTTGGTTGGCGGCGGTCAAGCTGGTTGTCTGCCCGAGCGCCGCTGTGCCGTAGGTCGAAAGGGGCGCGTTGTTGAACATCGCAGCGTTAACCCCGTAACCCATGATCGTCAGGCTGTGGCCGTCGGTCGAGAGCTGAAGGAAAGCCTCTGAAGCCGAGCCATATTCACCCGAAATCGGCGAATTGGAGCCGACGCTTGTCTGCGGCAGCGTCAATGTGCCGACTGGAGCAGCGGAGGTGCCGCCGGCACCGAGCTGAAACTCCTGCAAGGTGATCGGCGAGGCGGTGTCGAGCCCGCCAGAAGCGCCGCTGCAAACCGCAGCGGGAACCGAGCACGCGACCGTGCTGATGACAAGGTCACCTGGCGTGAACCCATTGATTGGCGCCGCCGACGTCAAGCGCACCATTGCGCCGACGACGATCGCTGCAGTCGCCACTCCAAGTCGAAAGCGGTATCGATCCCGTGGCATTAAATCCCCGTCGCTGAAAAGCGATGGATACTAAACGGAGCTTGCGGAAGGTTTTGTTACACGATGCGCGTCAGGACCGATCAGGGCCCACGGGCAAAGCGACCCCGCCGGACCCTATCCCAAGCTTGCCAAAAGGCGCCTGCGAGCATACTTAAGGAATGTTCGTAACCCTCACGCAGGGCTGCGGTTGCTCGCCATGGGCAGCCGCTCCGGTGTCGGCGTTCGCGGAGGCAGCGTCGATTTCTTCCTGCGGCGGTTTAACCGGAAAAGGATTGTCATGCTACCTACCTATACGATGCGTCAGCTGTTGGAATCCGGCGTTCATTTCGGCCATCACACCCGGCGCTGGAACCCGAAGATGCAGCCTTACATCTTTGGCGCCCGCAACGGCATTCACATCATCGACCTCGAACAGACGGTGCCGATGCTACACCAGGGGCTGCAGGCGATCCGCGACGTGGTCGCTGGCGGCGGCCGGGTATTGCTCGTCGGAACCAAGCGTCAGGCGCAGGATCCGGTCGCCGAGGCGGCCAAGCGCTGCGGCCAGTATTACGTCAATTACCGCTGGCTCGGCGGCATGCTGACCAATTTCAAGACAATCTCGCAGTCGATCCGTCGGCTACGTGAATTGGACGAACGGATCAACATCGAGCAGAGCGGGTTGACCAAGCGCGAGCTGTTGGAGCTGACGCGCGATCGCGATAAGCTCGAGCGGGCGCTCGGCGGCATCAAGGAGATGGGCGGACTGCCCGACATCTTGTTCGTGATCGACACCAACAAGGAGGCGATCGCGGTTGCCGAGGCTAACACCTTGCGCATCCCGGTCGTTGCGATCCTCAACTCGAACTCGTCGCCGGACGGGATCGCCTACCCGATCCCAGGCAATGACGACGCAATGCGCGCGATCCATCTCTACTGCGATTTGGTTGCGAATTCAGTGCTGGACGGGCTGCAAGCCGAGCTGGCGGCCTCGGGGGTCGACATTGGTGCCCGCGCCGAAGCTCCGGTGGAGGATTTGCCCGAAGAAGTAGAAGTAAGCGACGAACTCGCCGGAGAACTGGGTTCGGATACGGGCGCGATGCCGCCGTTGGAAGAAACGCCGGCCGCAGCGCAAGCTTAAATTGAGGGCGCCCCAACGCGCGGTAAAATCAGCTGGCGCTCCGCCGGCGCGCGGGGTGCGATAGTGAAGAGGATGGAAGAAAATGCCCGAAGTGACCGCGGCGCTCGTCAAAGAGCTGCGCGAGAAGACCGGCGCCGGCATGATGGATTGCAAGCGAGCGCTTGGCGATAGCAACGGCGACATCGAAGCCGCCGTCGATTGGCTGCGCAAGAAGGGGTTGTCCGCCGCTGCCAAGAAGGCGGGGCGGGTTGCCGCCGAGGGGTTGATCGGGGTCGCGACGCGCGGGACCGCCGGCGCTCTCGTCGAGGTCAATTCCGAGACCGATTTTGTCGCTCGCAACGAGGCGTTTCAGGGCTTTGTCCGCACTGTTACCGAGCTCGCGGTTGCGAGCGGCGGCGAACTCGAAACCCTGGTCAGGACACCTTATCCCGGGACCGGACGCAACGTCGAAGAAGAACTGACCCATCTGATCGCGACGATCGGTGAAAACCTTGTTTTGCGCCGCTCTGTCAGGCTCGCGGTCAGCCAAGGCGGCGTGTTTTCGTACATGCACAACGCTCTGGGCCGAGGGCTGGGCAAGATCGGCGTGATTGTGGCGCTCGAATCAGGGGCGTCACAGAGCGCACTTACCGATCTCGGCCGGCAATTGGCCATGCACGTCGCCGCAACAAGCCCGCTCTATTTAGACATCACTTCGGTGCCGCCGGCTGCACTAGAACGCGAACGCGACGTGCTGCGCGAACAGGCCCGCGCCAGCGGCAAATCGGGCGACATCGTCGAGCGGATGGTCGAAGGCAGGCTGCGCAAATTTTACGAAGAATTCGTGCTTCTCGAGCAGATTTTCGTGGTCGATCAGGAGACCCGCATTGCCAAAGTGGTCGAGAATTCGGCCAAAGCGGCAGGCTCCCCCATCACGGTCACTGGTTTCGCCCGCTTTGCGCTCGGTGAGGGCATCGAGCGCAACCGCACCGACTTCGCGGCAGATGTAGCGGCGGCGGCCCAGGTCATGCACTGAGCGATGAGCCGCTGATACTGCCGGCGGTGCGCGGCCGCAAATAACGTAGCCGACGATGCGACAGCGGCGTCGATTTGGTCTAAAGTTGTGTCGCGCTTGATTTCGGCGCATTCCAGCGAGTGGATGTGGGCGGTATGGCTGCCGATCTCAGGTATCGCCGCGTTCTATTAAAGCTCTCGGGCGAGGCGCTAATGGGGTCGCGCGAAGGCGGCCTCGACCCCGAGTTCGTCGCGCGCATCGCCGATGAAATTCAAGCCGTGCACGCGCTCGGCGTCGAAATCTGCCTGGTAATCGGCGGCGGCAATATCTTTCGCGGTGTTTCGGGCGCTGCCGCCGGAATGGAGCGCGCCTCGGCCGATTACATGGGCATGCTGGCGACGGTGATAAATTCGCTCGCCATGCAGAATGCGCTCGAGCAATGCGGGATCGTCACTCGGGTGCAGTCGGCGATTTCGATGCAAGCGGTCTGCGAGCCCTACATTCGCCGCCGCGCCTTGCGCCATCTTGAGAAAAAGCGATTGGTCATTTTCGCCGCCGGTACCGGCAATCCGTTTTTCACGACCGATACGGCGGCGGCGTTACGCGCCTCGGAGATGGGATGCGACGCGCTGATCAAGGCGACCAAGGTTGACGGCGTATACGATGCCGACCCGCATCGCGTACCAAACGCCACCCGTTTCGACCGGCTCGATTATCGCGAGGTGCTGGCGCGCGACCTGCAGGTGATGGACGCTTCAGCGATCTCTCTCGCGCGCGAAAACCATATCCCGATCCTGGTGTTCTCGATTTTCGAGAATGGCGAGTTTTTTCGCCTAGTACATGGAGAGGGGCGTTACACGATCATCGATGGAAAGGGTTAGTCATCGACGGGAGTGAGATCATGTCTGAAGACTCGTTGCTCAAAGATCTAAACCGCCGAATGGAGGGCGCAATTGACGTGCTCCGAAAGGAGTTCGGCGGCCTGCGCACCGGCCGTGCGTCAGCCAGCCTGCTTGAGCCGATTTCAGTTACCGCCTATGGCGGCTCGATGCCGATCAATCAGCTCGCCAATGTCAGCGTCCCCGAGCCGCGGATGATTACCGTGCAAGTGTGGGACCGGGCGATGGTCAAGGCAGTCGATAAGGCGATCCGCGAAGCGGGCCTTGGGCTCAACCCGCAGACCGAGGGACAGGTGATCCGGGTCCCGATACCCGATCTCAACGAGGAGCGGCGGCGCGAGCTGACCAAAGTTACAGCGAAATATGCCGAGCAGGCGCGGGTTTCGGTCCGCAACGTGCGGCGCGACGGAGTTGAAGCGTTGCGCCGCCAGGAGAAGGAGGGCGAGATTTCGCAGGATCAGCACCGCAAATTGCAGCAGGACATCCAGCGGCTGACAGACGACGCGATCCACCGCATCGATGACACGCTGGCGCAAAAGGACCGGGAGATCCTGCAGGTCTGATGACGAGCGCGACGGGTGGCGGCGAAAAAGCCCCGCGGTCGGTGCCGCGGCACGTTGCGATTATCATGGATGGCAACGGCCGCTGGGCGGAAGCGCGGGGCTTACCGCGGATTGCTGGCCATCGCCGCGGCGCCGAGGCGGTCAGGCGGACCGTCTCTGGTGCGGTCGAGCTCGGCATTCCGTACCTGACGCTGTTCGGCTTCTCATCGGAAAACTGGAGACGGTCGTCCGGCGAAGTCCACGATCTTATGGGTTTGTTGCGGCATTACCTGCTCGCCGAGATCGCCGAATTGCACCGCAACGGCATCCGGCTAAAGGTGATCGGCCAAATCGATCGTCTTGCGCCCGATATCGTTCAGCTGATCGAAAACGCCGAAACAGTGACCCGCAACAATACTGCGATCACCCTGACGATGGCCTTGTCCTATGGTGGGCGAGCCGAAATCGTCGCCGCTGTTCAGGCGATCGCGGCCGCGGTGGTGAATGGCGAGTTGGCGCCGGATGCCGTCGACGAAGACTGTTTCGCGCGCCGTTTGTTTACAGTCGATTTGCCGGATCCCGATCTGTTGATCCGAACCAGCGGCGAGCAGCGCATCAGCAACTTTCTACTTTGGCAGTGCGCCTACTCCGAACTGGTGTTCACCAAGATCTTATGGCCCGATTTTGCCAAGAGCGATCTCGAACAGGCGATCGCTGAATATTGCGTGCGAGAGCGCCGTTATGGAGCCCGGATTGGCTCGCGCTGAAGCCAACCGGCTTCGTTTGCGGGTGGTTTCGGCGCTGGTGCTGGCACCCTTTCCGCTCGCCGCTATCTGGTTCGGCGGCGGCTGGCTGGCCCTGCTGACGGCTGCAGCTGCTGCTGTTATGGCATGGGAATGGGGCCGTCTGTGCCGCGGTGGGATGGCGCGTTTATTCACCCCGGGCGCGGCGGAGATTGCGCTCGTCATTATCACTGTCGCCGACGTTGCGATTTCTGCCACGGGCGCGATTTTGGCCGCTATTGCGGTCGCTGTCGTTGGCGCCGGCTCGGTCTTTTTGATCGCGCAGTGGCGACGGGGGGGTGAGCCAGGCTGGACGGCCTTCGGCCTGCTATGGATTGCGCTGCCGTGCATCAGCTTGATGTGGCTGGCAAATGAAAACATCGGTGGCCGAGCAATTCTATTATGGCTGTTGTTCGTCGTTTGGGCGACTGACATCGGCGCCTACGCAGTTGGGCGCAGCGTCGGCGGTCCACGTCTGGCACCGCGTTGGAGCCCACGCAAGACCTGGGCCGGCTTGGTCGGGGGTATGCTGAGCGCAGCATTGGCCGGGGGTGTCACGGCGCTCGCGGTAGAGCATTCGCCAGCGCAGCTCCTGATATTGGTTAGCGCCGGCCTTGCGGTGGTCGCGCAATTCGGCGATCTTGCCGAGTTGCTGGCGAAACGCAGGTTCGGCGTGAAGGATTCGAGCGCCCTCATTCCCGGACATGGGGGGCTTCTCGACCGTCTCGACGGCTTGCTCGCGGTGCTTCCGGTTGTCGCGTTAATGACGCTGATCGGGGGCCGCAGCGTTCTCGCATGGCGATAAATTGGCCCGTCAGCGCCCGGGCCCGCCGGCGCTAGGATCGGGAGCACGGGATGCGAAGCGTCACGATTCTCGGCTCAACTGGGTCGATAGGTCAAAACACCATCGATCTCCTGCAGCGCAACAGAGACGCATTCACGGTCGAAGCGCTCACCGCGAACCGCAATCCCAAGCTATTGGCCGAACAGGCCCGCGCGGTAGGGGCGCGGTTTGTCGCGATTGGTGAGCCCGCTTATTATCCCGCGCTAAAGGAGGCGCTCGCCGGCACCAGAATCGAAATTGCCTGCGGGCCGCAATCTCTGGTCGAGGCGGCCGGGCGCCCAGCCGAGTGGGTGATGGCCGGCATCGTTGGCGCGGCCGGCCTGGCCCCGACCTTGGCCGCCATTCGACGCGGCGTCACCGTCGCGTTCGCTAACAAGGAGGTGCTGGTCTGCGCCGGCTCTCTTGTTATGGACGAGGTCGCGCGCTATGGCGCCACCCTGTTGCCAGTGGACAGCGAGCACAATGCGATTTGGCAATGTTTTGACCGCGACCGCGCCGAGACGATTGATCGTATCATCCTGACCGCCAGTGGCGGCCCATTCCGCGAGCGCACACTCGAGGATATGCGCGGGGTCACACCGGCCGAAGCGGTTGCTCACCCGAATTGGAATATGGGTGCGAAAATTTCGGTCGATTCGGCGACGATGATGAACAAAGGCCTGGAGCTGATCGAGGCCCACCACCTGTTTCAGCTACCACCCGACCGGGTCGACATCGTCGTCCATGCGCAATCGATCGTTCACGGTGCGGTTGTTTACCGCGACGGATCGGTGTTGGCGCAGCTCGGCTCGCCGGATATGCGGACACCGATCGCCTACGCGCTGGCCTGGCCGGGTCGCATCACGGCGCCGACCAAGCGGCTCGACCTGGCGGCGATCGGCAAATTGACCTTCGAGCCGCCCGACGAGCGGCGATTCCCAGCGCTACGTGTCGCGCGAGAGGCCTTAGCTCGGGGCGGCGGCGCGCCGACGGTTCTGAACGCCGCGAACGAGACAGCAGTGCACGCGTTCCTGGAGGGGAGGATCGGATTCCTCGAAATCGTCGAGACCGTCGAGAGTACTCTGGCGGCGGTATCGGCCGACAACCTCGAATCGCTCGAAGACGTATATAAATATGATCAGGCGGCCCGGGATGCTGCGGCGCGGTTAACGCGCCGAAACGCGCCGCGTCATGCCACGGCAACACCGGTGGGTTTGTAATGATCGCGTTTGTCCATCACGGGCTGAGCTACATCGTCCCGTTTTTGTTTGTGCTTACAGTGCTCGTTTTCGTGCACGAGTTTGGGCATTTTTACGTTGCCCGACGAAACGGAGTGCGGGTCGACGTATTTTCGATCGGCTTTGGCCCCGAGCTGTTCGGCTGGCATGATCGTGCCGGAACTCGCTGGAAGTTCAGCGCCATCCCGCTTGGCGGCTACGTCAAGATGTTCGGTGACAGCGATGCGAGTTCCGGGTTGCCGTCCGCCGGTCTCGCGAGCATGACCCCTGCGGAACGCGATCTCTCCTTTCACTACAAGCGGTTGGGTCAGCGCGCCGCCATCGTCGCGGCCGGTCCGGCGGCCAATTTTCTCTTCGCCATCGTGGTATTGGCGCTGTTGTTTATGACCTTCGGACAGCCCTTTACGCCGGCTGAGGTGGGTCAGGTGCAGCCAAATAGCGCGGCCGAGCGGGCCGGGATCAAGTCCGGCGATGTGATTGTCAGCATCAACGGCGGGAGGGTCCGCAGCTTCGAAGACCTGCAGCAGGAGGTGCGGCTCAATCCCGGTGTGCCGATGACGATCGGGATCAAGCGCGATGGCCGCGACATCAGCGTTCAGGCGACGCCCAAAAAGTCCGAGCTGACCGACCGGTTCGGAAATCATTATGAGGTCGGACTGCTGGGAATAGCGCATAAGGGGATCGATTATGTCCGGCGGGATCCAGCGACTGCGATCCTGCAGGCGGGGGAGCAGACCTGGGATTTGTCCGCCTCGACATTGAAGGCGATGTGGCAAATCGTGATTGGTACCCGCGGTACCGACGAGCTCGGGGGCCCGCTGCGGATTGCCCAAATGTCGGGGGACGTTGCCCAAGGCGGCTTCGTGCCGATTATTTGGTTTATGTCGGTTCTTTCGATCAACTTGGGGCTGATCAATTTATTTCCTGTTCCGATACTTGACGGCGGACACCTGCTGTTTTATGCCGCCGAAGCACTCCGCGGAAAACCGCTTGGCCAGCGCGCTCAGGAATTCGGCTTTCGCATTGGGCTTGCTCTAGTCCTCACGTTGATGGTCTTTGCAACCTGGAACGATCTTGTCCACCTTCGGATAGTCCAATTTGTTAAGGGCCTTGTGACCTGACGCGAGCGTCGTTGGGGGGATGCGTGTTCGAGTTGGGGGTGGGGGGTTTTGCGTTTCAGCATTCGGGCCTGTGCGCTGTGGGCGATGGTGGGGACCTTCGTCCTGGCAATGGTAGGGCATCCGCAAACAATGATGGCGCAGACGAGCGGCGGAACCGCGGCGCCGTCCCCTGGCGGTAGTCCGGCCAGCCCGCAAGGGTCAACACCTCCGGCTCCCAATTTCGAAACCGGGTTGAAGCCGGCTTCGCCATCCGGCCCGGTGGCTGGTCCGCCGGCGGCGGCTGGTTCAGCGACCAGTACGCCGGGAACTTCGCCACCGTCGTCTACGCCGGGGCCAAAGCCCGAGAGCGCTACGACACCGGCCGCACCAGCACCTGCCACCTCCGGTCAACCCCCAGCCCCTGAGCTAAAAACCGGATTGCCGCCGATTGCGCCGCCACCGGGACCGGCACCTACCGCGGCTCAGCCGCCCACGCCGCCCGCCGCCGAACAGTTGCCGCCACCTCCGCCCGGCGTGCCCGCCCTGCCGCGCCGCGAGCGGCGCCCTCCGCGACCAGCCGCTGCGGCTCAACCCGGGGCGCCGGGGCCGCTGGGCGGTCTCGGCGGTAGGCCAACAGGGCCGCCACCGGGACCGTCGATGGGCGGGGGCGTGATCGCCGCAATCCAGATCCTCGGTACTCAGCGGGTCGAGCCCGATACGGTGCGCTCCTATTTGCAGGTCCAACCCGGCGAGCCGTGGGACACGGAAAAGCTTGATGCTACCTTGAAGGCGTTGTTCGCCACCGGTCTGTTCGCCGATGTCAATTTGAGCCGCGTCGGTGACATTCTCGTCATCAAAGTGGTCGAAAACCCGATCATCAATCGCATCGCTTTTGAGGGGAATCATAAGCTCGAGGACAAGGAACTCACCGCCGAAATCCAGGAACGGCCGCGCGTGGTCTACACCCGTTCGCGAGTTCAGGCCGATGTCAAGCGCATCCTCGACCTTTACCGACGGCACGGTAGGTTCGGCGCCACCGTCGAGCCCAAGGTCATTCAGCTTTCGGAAAACCGCGTCGACCTCGTGTTTGAGATCAACGAAGGCGAGTACACCGGGATTCGCAGCGTCAACTTCGTCGGAAACAAGGCGTTCAGCGAAAGCAAGCTCCGGAGCGTGATCGCGACCAAGGAGAGCCGGTGGTACCGATTTTTATCCACGAGCGACAGCTATGATCCGGATCGGCTGACTTACGATCGCGAATTGTTGCGGAAATTCTATCTGACCGAGGGGTATGCCGATTTTCGGGTGCTGTCAGCGGTGGCCGAACTGACGCCCGAGCGTAACGGCTTTATTCTCACATTCACTCTCGACGAGGGAGAGCGCTATCGTTTTGGTAAGGTCGGGGTCAATATTACATTGAAGGATCTGCCGGCCTCGCAAGTACTACCGCTGCTGACCGTCCACTCAGGCGATTGGTACAACGCTCAGGAGGTCGAAAATTCGATCACTGTCATTACCAACACGCTTGGAACCCGCGGCTACGCCTTTGTCGAGGTCAAACCGGAGATCAACCGCAACCGGAAGGACCATGTCGTCGACATCACCTTTAATGTTCAAGAGGGACCACGGGTTTACGTTGAGCGCATCGACATCGTCGGGAATGTGCGCACCCTCGACAAGGTGATTCGGCGTGAATTTCAACTCGTCGAAGGCGACGCATTCAATACCCAAAAAATGCAGCGCTCACAGCAGCGCATTAAGAATCTGGGGTTCTTCAAAAAGGTCGAAGTAACGAACGCCGCAGGCTCAACGCCAGACAAGACGGTGGTCACCGTCGAGGTCGAGGAACAGTCGACCGGCGAGTTGTCGTTGGGTCTTGGTTTTTCGACCAGCGACGGGCCGCTTGCCGACATCAACATCCGCGAGCGAAACTTCCTTGGCCGCGGGCAAGACTTGCAGCTCGGGACCGTGGTTTCGTTTCGCTCGCAACAGGTGCAGCTGAGTTTTACCGAGCCGTATTTCCTCGACAGGAACATCGCCGCCGGTTTCGACATCTTCGAAATCAAGACGAGCCCCACCACAAATTTTTTCACTGGCATAACACCACCATACCAACAGTTCTCGTATGGTGGCGCATTGCGCGCCGGGTATCAGATTACCGACAGTTTGCGGCAGACGCTAAAATACACGGCCCGGTCGGATACGATCGAAAACATCCAGAGCGATGCATCGTTGTTCATTGCTCTGCAGGAGGGAACCCATACGACATCCTCGATCGGCCAGGTTCTGCTTTACGATCGACGCGACGACCGGCTTGAGCCAACAAGCGGCTATTTCGTCTCACTGGGGAACGACTTCGCCGGGGTTGGCTTTGGCGTCGACTATGTCCGTTCCAAGGTCAACTTTGGCTACTACTACCCGGTAGCGCCCGACTGGGTGCTGAGCTTGACCGGGGAAGCGGGTGACATCTTTGGCTGGAACGGCCAACAGGTCTTGCTGCAGGACCGCTTCTTCGTCGGCGGGGACAATCTTCGGGGCTTTCAGGATGCCGGGATCGGGCCGCGCGATTCTATCGACAACGATGCGCTTGGCGGACAGAAATATTGGGTGGGCTCGGTGACGTTGGGCGTACCTTTGGGATTGCCGAAAGAGCTCGGCCTCACTGGCCGCGTCTTTAGCGACTTTGGCACGCTGTACTACCTGCAGCCGACAACGCTTAACTTGACGCCGGCGCAATTAGCCACAACCGGCGGCGTCACGCCGCAGGTGTTACAATCCCCGGCAATCCGGCTCAGCGCCGGGGTGGGCGTCTCGTGGCGATCGCCGGTGGGTCCGATCCGCCTCGATGTCGGATACCCGATCCGCAAGGAGCCATTCGACCAAACCCAATTTTTCCGAGTCAGCTTCGGGACCAAATTCTGATGACAACATTCTCTTTCCGGCCAGCAGCGCTGCTGTTGCCGCTGCTGCTCGGGTATGCCGGCATCGCGGCCGCCCAAACTCCGCCTGCGAAAGCCCCAGCGCCGACACCGGCTCCTTCACCAGCCCCGACTACGCCAGCACCCGCACAACCGGCTCCATTGCCGGCGGCACAAAACATCAGCGTCATGGTGGTCGATGTGCAGGCGCTATTGCAGAACTCGAAAGCCGCCAAAATGGTGCGCGGCCAGATGGAGCAAAAGCGCAACGAATACACTAAGGAGATTTCCCGCTCCGAAGAGGCGTTGCGTGTGGAACGTGATGCCCTGCAGCGCCAGCAGGGATCGTTGTCGGCCGACGCGCTGAACAAAAAAGCACGGGAATTTCAGCAGAAAGTTCAAGATCTCGATCGTGACGTCCAAAGCAAGCGTGCCGCATTAGAAAAAACTAATAATGAAGCGCTGACGAAGATTCAGCAGACCATGCTAAAGATTATTGCCGACATAGCCCGGCAGCGAAAGGCGAACCTTGTTCTGCAACGCACCGATCTAGTGTTGTTCGACCAGGCATTCGATGTGACAGACCAGGTGATGCAAAAGCTCGACGAAGAGATGCCGGTGCTGACCGTGAATTTCGCGACGCCGGAGCCGGTTCCTGCGACTGCAGCGGAGCCGCCTGAGCCGGCGCCCGCAGCTGCCGCCAAGGCGGTGACCGCCAAGGCAAAGCACAAATAGCGCTGCTGCCGATGGCCGATCCCCGCTTTTTTGCCCGAGCCGGACCTTTCACCCTCGGCGATCTGGCTCGGACGAGCGGGGCGGAGCTGATAGGAGACGTAGCCGAGGGCACGCTCCTCCACGATGTGGCTCCTCTCGAAACCGGCGGGCCTGAGGACGTCAGCTTTCTCGAAAACCGCAAATATTTGCCGGCTTTTCGCAGCTCGAAGGCGGGTGCCGCTTTTGTCGAGCGCGGAATGGTGCAGGAGGCGCCACCGGGAATGGCCTTATTGGTGGCGAGCGAGCCGTACAAGGCTTACGCGCTCGCCGCGCAGGCTTTTTATCCGGTCTCGCCGGTGGTGCCGGGCCGGGCTCCTTCGGCACTGGTCGATCCGGAGGCGGTGGTCCCCGAAGATTGCGATATTGGCGCAAATGTCGTTATCGAGGCTCGGGCTCGGTTGGGCCGGCGTTGTCGGGTCGGCGCGAATAGCGCGATTGCTGCTGGTGTCGAAATCGGTGACGACAGCCGAATCGGCGCCAACGTCACGATCAGCCATGCGTTGATTGGGGCTCGAGTCGTGCTCCATCCCGGGGTTCGGATCGGTCAGGACGGGTTCGGTTTTGCCCCCGATCGCGCCGCGCCGATAAAAGTGCCGCAGCTCGGACGTGTCATCATCGGTGATGATGTCGATGTCGGTGCGAATACCACAATCGATCGCGGCTCCGGCCACGACACCGTGATTGGCGCCGGCTCGATGATCGACAACCTCGTCCAGATCGCACACAACGTCGTGCTTGGCCGATGTTGTATTCTCGCGGGGCAGGTCGGCATCTCCGGCAGTACGCGGCTTGGCGATTTTGTAATGATCGGCGGACAAGGGGGACTCGCCGGGCATTTAAACATCGGTACCGGCGCTCGGATCGCCGCGAAGGCCGGATTGATGCGCGATGTGCCGGCGGGGACCACAGTGTCGGGGATACCGGCCGTCCCGATCGCCGACTTCATGCGGCAAACGGCGGTCCTGCAGCGTCTGGGAAAAAAGAAGGATGGACGATGACCGATCGGGCCTGCGCCGCGCAGCAGCAAACCTCGCAATCGGCCTCTGCGGCGGAAGGCATCCAGATCGACGTTCAACGGATCATGGAAATGATCCCGCACCGCCACCCATTTCTGATGATCGATCGGGTCGTCGATGCGGTAGCCAATGTGCGCGCCACCGGCATCAAAAATCTTTCGATCAACGAGAGCTTTTTTCAGGGTCATTTCCCGTCGCGGCCGGTCATGCCCGGCGTGCTGATCATCGAGGCGATGGCGCAGACCGCGGCGGTGCTGGTGGTTCACACCCTGGGTCCGAAATCGGAAGGCAAGCTCGTCTATTTCATGAGCATTGAGAATGCCCGCTTTCGCCGCCCAGTATTTCCGGGCGATCAGCTTTCCGTTCAGGTCCTGAAGCAGCGCAATCGTGGCAATGTCTGGAAGTTTGAGGGTCGGGCCAAAGTCGGTGACAATCTGATGGCGGAAGCGGTATTTGCGGCGATGATCCTCGACGAGTGACACAGCGTCGGATGCCACAAATCCATCCGACGGCAATTGTCGCATCCGGGGCGAGGCTGGCCTCCGATGTTGTCATCGGCCCGTATTGCACGATTGGCGAACAGGTCGAGTTGGGCCCCGGCGTCAGCTGTCGGAGCCACGTGGTGATCGAAGGGCGCACGACCATCGGCGCCGGAACCCGAATATTTCCGTTCGCCTCGATCGGGCATGAACCGCAGGACCTTAAGTACCAAGGCGAAGATTCGGCGCTTTCAATCGGCGCGCGCAACACGATCCGCGAATACGTAACGATGAACCCGGGCACGACGGGCGGCGGCATGGTTACCCGTGTCGGAAATGACTGCCTGTTTATGGTCGGAGCGCATGTCGCGCATGACTGCCAGATCGCCGACCACGTTATCATGGCGAATAACGCCACCCTTGCCGGACATGTCGTGCTCGAGGAACATGCGTTCCTGGGCGGGCTCTGTGCCGTGCATCAGTTTGTCCGCATCGGGCGCCACGCGATGATTGGCGGCATGTCCGGGGTGGAGCGCGATGTCATCCCGTATGGCCAGGTCATGGGCGACCGGGCCCGGCTGACCGGACTCAACATTATCGGCATGCAGCGCCGCGGTTTTACCCGAGAGGAGATCCAGGCACTGCGCAACGCCTACCAGCTGCTGTTTCATTCCGAAGGCACGCTCAGCGATCGGGTCGGCGCGACAGCACTTCGCTTTGCCGGGATCGCACCGGTCGAGGATATTGTCCAGTTTATCCGGGCCGATTCGACTCGCGCCATCTGTCAGCCCAAAGAAGTGAATGGCGGATAACTGGGGCGCGAATACTCTTGGGATCGTCGCCGGTGGCGGCGGGTTGCCGCGGCGATTGGTCGAGGCTTGTCACCAAACCGGCCGCGAGGTGTTTGTGTTGGCGCTCGAGGGTGCGGCCGACGAGGAGACGGTTGCCGATGTTCCGCACGCCTGGTGCCCAATCGGCGCCGCCGGTCGCGGGCTGGCTTTGCTGCGCGAGAACAAGGTCCGGGAATTGGTGCTGGCCGGCGGGGTAAGGCGGCCATCGCTCGCCTCGCTGCGCCCGGATTGGCGCGCTGCCAAATTTTTCGCTCGGGTCGGTTACCGCGCCTTGGGCGATGACGGGCTGTTGTCGGCGGTCGTCGCTGAACTGGAGCGCGAGGGGTTTCGGGTGATCGGCCCCGACCAAGTACTAGGAGCGGGCCTCGCCACCGAGGGTCCTTTCGGGCGGATCAACCCCGATGCTCAGGCAGTGGCGGATATCGCGCACGGAGCGCGCATCGCCCGGGTTCTGGGCGGCCTCGATATCGGCCAAGCTGTCATTGTCCAGCAGGGATTGGTGTTGGGAGTCGAGGCGATCGAGGGCACCGATGAGCTGATCCGCCGCTGCGCTGGATTGCGTCGCGAGGGACCGGGTGGTGTGCTCGTCAAGCTGGAAAAGCCGGGCCAGGAACAGCGCGCCGACCGCCCCACAATCGGACCGCAAACCGTCGCACTTGCCGCTGAAACCGGTCTGCGCGGTATTGCGGTCGAAGCCGGCGCAACAATTGTCCTTGATCGCGGCGAGGTCGTCGAAGCAGCCGACGGAGCCGGTCTGTTCGTCGTCGGTATCCCGCGCGAGTGACGATGGGCGAAGACGGCAGCGACAAGGCGCCGTTTGTCTTTATCGTTGCCGGCGAACCCTCGGGTGATGCGCTTGGCGCGGCATTGATCCGAGCGCTGCGACTCCGCGTCGGTGATCGGCTCAAGGTTGCCGGAGTTGGCGGTGAGCGGATGCGCGAGGAGGGTGTCGAAAGCCTCGTGCCGCTCGCCGATCTCGCGGTTATTGGCGTCGCCGAGGTGTTGCCGCGGGCCCCGCTGATCTTGCGGCGCGTCGGCGAGACGGTCGCTGCGATAAAGCGCCTGCGCCCCGATGCGGTTGTTACGATCGACAGCTCCGGGTTCAGCTGGCGCATCGCCCAGCGCTTGCGACGAGCGGGCGAAACCCTGCCGCTGATCCATTATGTGGCGCCGATGGTCTGGGCGTGGCGCGCCGGTCGGGCGCGACGCATGGCGCGTTGGTACGATCATCTCATGGCGCTGTTGCCGTTCGAGCCGCCGTATTTTGAGCGGGTCGGCCTCAGCTGCAGTTACGTTGGCCATCCGGTGCTCGTCAGCGGCGCCGATCGCGGCAACGGCGCGCGGTTTCGCGCGGCCTATGGGATCGGCCCCGACGAAACACTGATTTCGGTATTACCCGGGAGCCGCGGCGGCGAGGTGCGCCGGCTGCTCCCGATTTTCGGCGAAGCCTTAGCCCAGCTCGAAGGCATGATCGGTCGGTTTCGCGTGGTTGTGCCGACGGTCGCCACGGTCGCCGCCACGGTCGGCGAGGCCGCGCGCAGCTGGCCGGGCAAACCGATCGTGCTCAGTGATCCGTTATCGAAATACGACGCTTTTGGAGCGAGCCGCGCCGCCCTCGCTGCTTCCGGTTCGGTCGCGCTGGAACTGGCTATGGCGCGGCTGCCGATGGTCGTGTGCTATCGGCTCAATCCGCTGACCGAAGCGCTGCTGGACCGGGTGCTAAAGGTGCGCCAAGTCAATCTGATCAATCTGCTGCTCGAACGCCCGGTCGTGCGCGAATTGTTGCGCGATGAATGCGCGCCCGGCCCGCTTGCCGCCGAAGCCGAGCGGCTGGTCCGTGACGATCGGGTTCGCGCGCAGCATCTGGCAGGCTATGATGAGGCGTTGCGCCGCCTTGGGGCGGGCGGCCCGTCGCCGGCTCTGCAGGCCGCTGATCGGGTTCTCGCTATCATCGCGGCGCGACGGCGCGGCGCAACGGCACCGCCGGCGCTTTCATCGACACACTCGCGGAGGAATTCACGATGACGACGACCGAAATGGCCGAAGCCACCACTAAACCGGCGGCGGAGACCGAAAAGTACCGCTATCTGCACACAATGATCCGCGTGCGCGACCTCGACAAATCGCTGGATTTTTACACCGGGCAGTTGGGCATGAAATTGCTGCGCAAGCGCGACTACCCGACCGGCAAATTCACCCTTGCCTTTGTCGGCTATGGCGACGAGGCGGGTAATACCGTGCTCGAACTGACTCACAATTGGGAGCAGGCGGAGCCTTATGCGTTGGGCAGCGCCTTTGGCCACTTAGCGCTCGGCGTGCCCGATGTTTACAAGGCCTGTGAGCGGCTGGCGGCGGCAGGGGTCAAGATTCCGCGCCCGGCCGGCCCGATGGCGCATGGCGGCTCGGTCATCGCGTTTATCGAAGACCCGGACGGCTACCGCATCGAACTTGTGCAGCGCTCCTAGCTGTCCGCCTACCGGCGCCGGGAACTTCCACTGCATCCCGACGCCGTCTGCGGGTTCGAGAACCTGAGGGCCGAACTGCGCCGCACCGTCCCACCGCTGACTCAATTTTTGCTAAAATTGTAACAAATTGTGAAGGCGGTTTACGATTTGTTAGGATATCTTCGTTCGATCGAACGAGGATCACTGACGATGCCCACATTTTTGTTTTTGCGGTTGGCGTTGTGGGCGTTGTGCGTCGTGCTCGGCAGCTTGGGCGTATTTTTTGCGATCACCAGCATTTCGATTCCGGGGGTCGGGAGCCACGCCGTCATTCTGCTCAGTGCGGGCCTCGGCATAAATTATTACCTGACCCACGAAAAAGCGTTTTAGGCCTCGCGCCTGAGATATTGCGGCCCTGCGCCCGGACTTGGCCCGATGCGGGCGTCGAACGAACAGGGTCTTTCAAACGGTGTTTGCACCGGCTCGAGCCTCTCCCCCGCGGCGGGCGAGAGGCCGAATTGCCGCCGGTCGCGGCTTAGCCGTGCTGGGCGCGCCAATAGCTGTTGCGCAGCACGCGCCCGGGCAATGCGCCGGTGTGCTTGCCTTCGGCGTAAAGCACCTCACCATTGACGATGGTGGCGAAGATTCCTTCGGCCGGTTCCTTGATGCGCCAAGCGCCTTTCGGGAAGTCGCGGACGACCAATTCATGCCCGCACTTGACCGTCGCCGGGTCGAAGATCACGACGTCAGCGGCCATACCCGGGCGTAGCAGCCCACGATCATAAATCCCAAAGGTCGAGGCGCTGTCGAAGGTCAGCCGGCGAACCGCCTGCTCCAGCGTCATGACCTGCTTCTCGCGGACCCATTCGCCGAGCAGCTTGGTCAGATAGCCATAGCCGCCGTGGAACTGGACGTGCGCACCGCCATCGCCAAGCCCGATCACCGCGTTGGGGTGGGTCAGGATCTTGGTCAATGCCTCGTCGTCGACATTGTTTTCGGCCTGCAGGAAGCGAGTTTCGAGCTTTTCTTCGATTACGAGATCGAGGAATGCGTCGATCACGCGCTTACCCTGCTGCTCAGCGATCTGGCCGATCGACTTGAACTGCATCCACTGGTTCTTCTCGAGCACCGGCTCGTTGACCCACATATAGTTCCACCAAGTCTTTGAAAAGCCGACCGCGGTATCGGGCTTGTTGACGACCGCTTCCTCGTGGAGCTTGGCGCGGATTTCGGGATCGGCATACGCCTTCATCTTTTCTTCGTCGGACGAAAGCAGGATCGGATGCCAGGTTGGCAGGCCGCGGAATACCTGGCAGTTCTTCATCGTGAAGTCCTGCGTAACGCGGTTCGGGCTGCACATCGGGTAGGCGCGGATGCCGAGCGATGCGGTCTCTTCGACCCGCTTCATGTGGACTTTCCACTCGTCGGGTTTGCGCATCGTCTGCGACAGGCTGTTGTAGACAACCGTGCGCCCGGTGGCCTCGGCGAGACGCCGGATCATACCGTCCTTCAATTCCACATACTGGCCGCCCCCGGCCTGGATCGTGCCGGTGCTCATCTCGCGCAGCACGTCGCCGAGCGCAAAAATCTCTTTCTCGTCAGCCCATAAAGCCGGGATGTGAACGCCTTGCGGATCGTAGTGACCCTGCTCGCGCGACACCGATAGGCCAAGCGCGCCGGCCTGCATTCCGTCGCGAACGACGTCCTGCATCGCCTTGATCTGGTTGTCGGACGCGCCCGGCTTCTGGCACTCGTCGCCCATCACATAATGGCGGACCGCGGTATGGCCGATCAAATTGCCGACGTTGATCCCAAGACATTTGTCGAGACGGTCCATGTATTGGCCGGTCGTCTCCCAGTCGAAATTAACGGTGCGCAGCACATCCATCGGGATCGCTTCGACATAGGACAAGAATTCGGCCAGCCTTTCCTCGGTTCCCTTGCGCACCGGGGCCAAGGATAACGAGCAATTGCCAAAGATCACCGTGGTGGCGCCATGCTCGGGCGAGAAGGTGCACAGCGGGTCCCAGGTGACCTGCGCGTCGTAATGGCAATGATTGTCGATAAACCCGGGAGCAACGGCGCGGCCATCGGCGTCGATGGTCTTTGTTGCGCCGCCGCTCAATTTGCCGATCTCGACAATCTTGCCGTTTTTGATCCCGACATCACCGCGGAAAGCTGGCATTCCCGACCCATCGACAATAAGCCCGTTCTTGATCAACAGATCATAGGCCATCCCTTTTTTTCCTTCTGCAGAATGGGCCGCCGGTCGCGACCCGAAAACTCGCCTTGAAGTGTACGCCCTCGGGGCGCGGACACAACGCCGACGCGGTGTTTTCGAGCGGGCGAGCCATGTCTGACGCGCGGGGGTGCTAATCACAACGCGCAGAAAGCGCCCTTTCAGGGCAATAGGCCGGCCGGCCGAGTCATGTTAAAGCCCGGTTCGTGCTAATCCTTTGTCCCTTGACGCGGCAGCGCCGATTTTCGACGGAGTGCCCTACCGATGAGCTTGTCTCCCGAAGAATACCGCGACCATTTGCAATCGACCTCGGTCCGCGCCGGCTTCAGCTTTGATGAGGTGGTGCTGCCGCAGGAGCGCCGGATCGGGGTCAACGATCTGCAATTTCGCTATCTCGATTGGGGCGCTGAGGGAAAGCGGCCGATCCTGTTCCTGCATGGCGGCGCACTGACCGCGCACACTTGGGATCTGTGCTGTCTGGCGTTGCGCGACGACTTTCATTGCATGGCGCTCGATCAGCGCGGCCACGGCGACAGCGATTGGGCGCCCGACGCCAATTATTCGATTGCCGCGCAGCGGGACGACATCAAAGGCTTTGCCGAGACGATCGGGCTCGAGCAATTCGTCCTGGTCGGCATGTCGATGGGGGCGATCAACGGCCTCGCTTATGCGATCGCCTATCCCGAGACCCTTTCGGCCTTGGTGCTGATCGACGCCGGCCCGAATGTGCGTCGGCCCGGCTCGAGCCGTATCCGTAACTTTGTCAACGGCGGCGCCGAGCCGTCATCGTTGGAAGCGATCATTGAGCGCGCCCTCGAATTCAATCCGCGGCGCGATCCGACAATCCTGCGGCGCAGTCTGATGCATAATCTGCGGCGTCAGGAGGACGGCAACTGGGTTTGGAAATACGATCGCCGGCGGTTTCAGGGAATGGGCGGCGACCAGCACGCCACCGAGCGCCGCAGCCTCGCCGATGGCCTCGCCAATGTCACCTGTCCGACCTTGGTGGTGCGCGGCAGTGAAAGCGACGTGTTCCACGATCAGGATGCCGAACGCTTGGCGACGGCACTCCCTGACGGGCGCTGGATCAAAATCCCGAAGGCCGGCCACACCGTGCAAGGCGACAACCCGAAAGACCTGGTCGCCGCCCTGCGCGACTTTCTCGGCTGACGCAGATCCTTATTGCACCACAGCTCTAGCCGGGATCGCCGGCCGCACCAGCGCGGCGTCGAGTTCTTCGATCGTGCGGCCCTTGGTCTCGATGCCGACGAACAGGAAGGCGACCACCGCGAGCAGGAACCAGATCGCGAAATAATTGAAGCCCGGCACCAGTGCGTCGAGCGTCGCCTTCGGCGCGACATAGTTGGCGGCGCCGGCGATGACCGCAAGGCCGGCCGGGCCGATAAATTTGGCGAGGTTTGAGCAACCGTAGACGAGGCCAAACCCGCTGGCCCGCAATTGCGCGGGCCACAGCTCCGCCATGTAGGGAAAGACGACCGAGAAGCTGGCGTTCGAGAAAAAACTGGTCAACATCAGCAATAGGAAGAACATTGACACGCTGCCGAGAAACACGCCGTGCAGATAGCCGGCGAGCGCCATAGCCCCGCCCGAGGCTAGGGAAAGCAGAACCCCCGCCGGCCGGCGTCCCAACCCATCCGAAAGCCAGGCGCCAAGGCCCCGCCCGGGAATCCCGACCAGAGCGATCCATACCGACAGGTATGCGGCCTGGGCGGGCGTCACCTTCAGCACCAGCACAAGCAGGGTGGCGCCCCACAGCGCCACGCCAACAGCGCCCGTCGAACTCAGCCCGACCATGATCCCGGCGGCGATGCTGCGCGGATATTTGAACAGCTCGAGCCACGACACATGCGGCTCCACGGGCAGCGTCGCCGGCAGTTGGATTGTAGCCGGGTCCATCTTGAGCGCCCAGGCGAGCGAGCGGCGCGCCTCCTCAAAGCGTCCTTGGCCGAACAGCCAACGCGGCGATTCCGGGACCCAGAGGCGGATCACAAAGGCAAACGCCGCCGGCACCAGCCCGATTGCGAACAAGCCGCGCCAGCCGATCGTGGCGCCCAGCGAAGCGCTGAACAACGCGGCCAGCAACGGCCCCAGTGGTAACAGGCCGATCGACAGGCCGCTGACCCAGCCACGCTTTGAGGCCGGCACAAACTCCTGCAGGAGCGGCAGATCGACAGCGGCGAGCCCGCCCACCCCCAAACCGACGATGAACCGCATCGCCGCGATGAAGAGCCACCCGTTCTCCGGCGCCAGCGCCATCACGCCGGTCGCCAACGAAAGGGTCAGAATCATCATCATGAACACCTTGCGCCGGCCGATCTTGTCGCCGAGCCAGCCAAAGAAAATCCCGCCCGGTATCGCCGCAATCCCCGAGGCGAACAGGATCGCTCCCGATTGCCCGAATGTCAGATGCCAGTCCTTTACAAAAAAGGCCAGGACAAACCCGATCAAGGCAAAATCAAAGAAATCGATTACTATCGAGAATAGGCACGCGGTGAAAATTTTCCATTGATTGATGGTCAGCGACTTTTGCTGCTCCAGGAGCTCCAGCATGTGATTCCTCCAGTTCAATATTTTGTCTTTTGCCGTCCGGTTTGTGAGCAGAACGGACTGTTACTAAACAGTTATCCTAACCGCTGGCAGCAGTCAAAGGTCGATCGCGTCGTCTCTACGCGCTCGACGTATCCCGACGGCCGTTTGAACGCGCGCTGACGCGACAGACCGGCAGGCCTGATCAGCCCGCCGCGGCAAAAACTAAGCTGGGGTCAATTTCCGAATGCGGTGGTTTTCGGTGTCGCCGATGTAGATTGCGCCATCGGGACCAACCACGGCGCCGTGCGGGCGGCCGAGACCGGCGGCGGTGGCCGGGCCGCCATCGCCTTCGGGGCCCTTATGCCCGCCGGCGATCGTCTCGACGATCTCGGTTGCGCCATCGATGCGGCGGATCGCGTGGCTTTCGGTGTCGACGATCAGGATGTCACCATCGGGGCCGAGTGCGAATTCTTTGGGCGCGTCAAACACCGCCGCGAGCGCCGGGCCGCCGTCGCCGCTGTACCCGCGCGCTCCAGTCCCGGCGACAGTAGTAATAACGCCGGTCTTGGGATCAACGGCGCGCAAGGTGCTGCCCTGGCGCTCGAGAATGTAAACCGTGCCGTCCGGCGCCCCCTTGACCGCGCGCGCGCCGAATACGCCGGCTGCAGATGACGCGCCGCCATCGCCGCTATGCGCCGGCTCTCCAGTCCCAGCAAAGGTCCCGATCCGGCCGGTCGCGATATCGACAACCCGCACGCGGTGGTCGGCGACATCGGCAATGAAAAGCCGTTGTTGCGCCGGGTCGAAACCGAGACCGTTCGGTTCGACCATCCCGGCCTGGGCAGCAGGGCCGCCATCGCCGGAATAGCCGGCTCGACCATTGCCGGCAAACGTCGTTGCGACGCCAGACGCGGCGTCGATGCGACGCACGCAATGATTGTGTCGATCGGCGACGTATATGTTGCCGTTGCGGTCGACGGCAATGCCGTAGGGCTCGTTGAATAAAGCAGCTGTGGCCGGGCCGCCATCGCCCGAATAACCGGCGGTGCCGTTGCCGGCGATGGTCGTGATTATCTCCGTTCGCCCGTCGATGCGGCGAATACGGTGGTTGAACGTGTCCGAGAAATAGAGATTGCCGGCAGGATCGAAACCGACATCGAACGGGCCGTTCAGCTGGGCCTTTAACGCCGGCCCGCCATCGCCGGCGAAGCCGCGCTCACCGGTACCGGCGACGGTGGTAATGATCGAAGATTGCGTTGCCATCGGCGCGCCCCCTACCCTGCCCCGCTTCCGCGACATCGCGCGATCTTACCACCGCTTTCCGAGGCGGCGAGCGGAGATGTAGAGTGAGGACATGGCCCGTACTCAAGTCTGGCGGCTGTGGCAGTCGCAGATCGCCGCGATAATTCTCGGCGCGGCGATGCTGCTCGGTTTGCCAACAGCCGGGCGGAGCGCGGACGCTTCGCTCGCCGGGCAATTGCTGATTGCAGCCCCGGATATGGGTGACCCGCGTTTTGTGCAGACCGTAATTTTGCTGTTGCGTCAGGACGGCAGCGGCGCCTTCGGCATCGTTCTCAACCACCCGGTCGACGAGAAGTCGATCTCAAGCCTGCTCGAAGCGGCTGGGGATCATGAGAAAGGGATCGAGGGCAACCTGAAGATTTTCGCCGGCGGGCCGGTTCAGCCCGAGCTTGGCTTTGTCGTGCACACTCCCGACTATCACGACACCGCAACGCTAAAAGTTGGCGGCGAGGTGGCGATGACCGCCGACAAACAGATCCTGCGCGATATCGGTCATCACAAAGGACCAAAAAAGGTGTTATTCGCCTTTGGCTACGCCGGCTGGGGGCCTGGCCAATTGGAGGCCGAAATCGCCCGCAACAACTGGTTCACGACCCCCGGCGATCCGAAGCTGATCTTCGACGACGATCGCGGCAATTTGTGGGACGAGGCGATGGCGCGCCGAACCCGCGAATTATGACGAGCGCGTGCCGCAGCGCGCCATTAGAGATCAGGCTTCCATGATGAACACGCTCTATTCGATCGGCTACGAGAAGACGCTGATCGGCGATTTGATCGCCACAATGGCCGATGCGGGAGTGGCCGCTCTCCTCGATGTCCGCGACCGACCGATTTCACGGCGGCCGGGTTTCTCAAAGCGACAGCTCGCGGCGTCGCTCGAAGAAGCAGGAATGCGCTATGTCCATCTCGCCGCGCTTGGGACACCGCCCGAGGGCCGGCTCGCCAAACGTCAGCGCAATTGGGAACGGTTCTGGGCCATTGTCGACGACAAGCTCGCCCGCCCCGAGGCCGAACTCGACCTGCAGCGCGCCGCCGAGATCGCTGCCGCAGTGCCGAGCTGCCTGCTCTGTTACGAAGCCGACCAGCATATCTGCCATCGCTCCCGCATCGCCGACATCCTGGCAGCCCGTTATGGCTTCTCGCTGCACCACCTCACCGTCGGCACCAGTCAATCCGCCGGCCGATGACGCGGTGAACGGCATCGGCGAGACGGCGCCAGACCGGGTACGTTGCTATTTGCCGCTTCTTCCCAACGGCGCTCCGATCCCAGTACAGAAATCCCAGCCCGCCACCGCCAGATAACCCTCGTTCGGCCCGCAGGAACCCTGCGTGATATCGCCAAAGTCAGAACCATTTCCCGAATTTCCGTAAACAGTGGCAAGCTCGGTTTGGCTTGTGGCCGAGAAACCATTGCCGGCGTTGACAATGCCGGCCCAAACCGGGGCGGCAACGCTGGTGCCGCCGACAATGTACCAGTAGGGGTAATCATAGACCCACACCCCGGTTGCCGGATCGGCATCGGCGGCGACGTCCGGGCTGCCCCGCCTGCTGCCGACGACCGCTGAAATTGCAGCCTGATAGCCAGGTCGTGCTTCGTAAAGACTGGCCCCGCCGCCGCCAGACTGCCAGGCAATCTCCTGCTGAAGGTCGCCGCTCACCGGGTTGCGGCTGATGCTGGTGCCACCGACCGACACCACATTCGGCGAGGCAGACGGCCAAATCACGCCGGGGCTGTCGCCAGAGGACGCGAAGTAGACCACCCCGGACTGGGCGAAATAGGAGTCGTAGCTGGTCTCGGCGCTGAATTCGCTACCGCCCCAGCTCATCGATACCTCGCCGCCCCCCGCCGCCTTGACAAGGGAGTTCGCGATCGAAACCGCAGTCAGCAGGTTGCTAAAGCTGCTCGACGCCGCTTCGACCAGATAGATTTTTGCTTGCGGCGCCATCGCATGGGCCCATTCGATATCCAACGCTTCCTCGATGTTCCAATCGGCATTGACCGGAGGCTGGCGGCCGCTCGCGTAAACCACCTTAAAATTCGCCGAGGTCGGGGAAGGCAGTCCGAATTGCGCGGAGAAGACAGTCAAATCGCTAAGCGCGGTCGGATAGTGGTAGGCGTCGACGATCGCGATCGCCCGCGCTCCGCCCGAAGGATTGGTGGTGGCGCTGTTGGGGTTGCAGCCCGCAACAACCGGCGACACCAGATTGTAAACGCAGCCGAGCGAAGCCGGCGTCTCGAAGAAATATCCTGCCGCGGGCGGCCCCTGCTGAGGAGTGAGCCCTTGCGAACGTGAGGGCGGCAGCGCCGCGCCGACGCCGCTTCCGAGCACAAACAACTTGATGTTGGTGTGAGCGGCGACGCCGACCTGGCCCGGCTCCTCGATACTTGAACCCGGTATTTGCACCTGACCGCCACGCCGCGGCGCCTCGGGATTTGCCGCGTCCGCTGTGGGGATCCCGAGGGCAATCCCGCCGGCCAATACCAAAACCGTCTTTAACGCCTGTACCGCTAAAACGAGTTGCATTTCAGCCCCGATCAGGGCGGGCCGGCGCCGAGGCGCGCGAACCCGAAGCTTGAACTCACCACCGAGCCGAGGATGGTCCGGCTCGCGCGGTAGTTCAGCTATGGGGCAAGCGTTTTAACGATCGGTTACCGGGCAGAGCGAAGACGGGTTGGCCCGGCGTCGCCCTGAACGCGGGCGAGCGAATGCCCGTCGAGATCCCGAGATCAAAGCCGTTCGAGGATAAGCGGGTCGAAGCCCATCGGAAAATATTTTTTGATCGCATCGGCGAATGGATTGGGATCGGCAGTCGTGTTGGCAAAGAGCGTTATCGACGAGCGGAACTTGAGGTCGTCCGGATGGCCAAAGATTTCTTCGATTGTGCGGCCCTCAGTTTCCGTGACGAGCTGGGTGCACTCGCGCAGCCGCGCCCCGAGCACCGGATGCTGCAGATAAGCCTTGGCTTCCGCCAGAGAGGCAATCGCATATCGCTTGGCCATTGGACTGGCGCCAAGCCCGCTGATCTGCGGAAAAACAAACCACATCCAGTGACTGCGCTTGCAGCCGGCGCGAAGCTCACCGCGCACCTGGTCGATGACCGGGTTCTGCGCTTCGACAAAGCGCTGTAGGTTGTACGGGTCGGGCATCAGCAGCTCCGAGCGGTTCGTTTCGTCATTAGGTTAACCACCGCGGCGACTTTTACGTCTAAGCGCGGCCGGTCATGATTCCGCGGAGTTGCGGAATGCCGGCCATGCGCGCCGATCCCCGAGCCTTGTTTGCCGAGCTGCCGGTATCGTAACACTTGCGGCACCAAAGCGGCGGCTCGACGGAAGGAACAATCTCTTTGCACGAATTCGCCCGTCAGTCTGCAGCGCGCCGACACCAAGACGCGGCCATCAGATGACGACCACATCGCTCACTGGTCGCGCGGGCGGGGCAGCGACGATCGAGACGCGGCATTCGTGGGTCGTGGCCGGCTGTGCGCTCGGTGTCTTGTCGGTGTCGTTTGGCGCGCCGACGATAACCATGGTGGCGCTAAAGCCGATCGCCGACAGCTTTGGCGATGCCCGCACCGTACCGTCGCTGTGCTATGCGCTTGCCTGGCTCGGCTCCTCGGTCGGCGGGCTCGCGATGGGCCAGATCGCCGAGCGGATTGGGGTGCGCTGGACGGTGATATTTGGCGCAGTGATGATCGCAATTGGCCTTGCTCTGTCGAGCATCGGCCATCGCCTTGATCTCTATATAGGCCACGGATTGTTTATGGGGCTGCTTGGCAATGCCGGGCTCAATGCGCCGCTTTATGTCTACGTGTCGCGCTGGTTTGATCGACGCCGCGGCAGCGCGCTGGCATTGATCGCCAGCGGACAAGCCGTCGCTGGCACGATCTGGGCGCCCCTGTTCGGCCAGATGCTGGAGCGGGTGGGCTGGCAGCAAACAATGCAGGTTTACGCGGTGTTTGTTGTCGTTGTGATTGTGCCGGTGGCGCTGCTCGTCTTCCGGAGTTTACCCAGTGCCGAGACTGCACGCGGCGGCGGCCCAGCCGAACCAGCGATTGGCTCGCCGGTACTGGGGCTGAAGCCGCGCACCGCCCTCGGTCTGCTAAGTCTGGCGAGCTTTTTCTGCTGTGTGCCGATGGCGATGCCGCAAGGCCATCTGGTCGCCTTTTGCAGTGATCTCGGCATACCCTTGACGCAGGGCAGCGCCATGCTGTCGGTGCTGCTGGCCTGCGCCTTTGCCGGCCGCCAATTCTGGGGTTTTATCGCGGACCGTTACGGCGGGCTGCGCGCGATACTGGCGGGGTCTGCCTGTCAGGCGGCGACAATGATTGGATTTCTGTTGACCCAGAACGAGGCCGGACTATTTGTTGTGTCGGCCGGATTTGGCCTTGGGTTCAGCGGTATTATCCCGGCTTACGTGTTGGCGATCCGTGAGCTGTTCCCATCGAGCGAAGCGTCGTGGCGGGTGCCGACGCTATTGCTGTGCAGCGGCTCAGGTATGGCGGCGGGTGGTTGGTTGGCCGGTGCCATTTATGATTTCGCCGGCTTCTACGCCGCCGCCTTTGCCGCCGGCATCATGTTCAACTTGGCCAATCTCGTCGTGATCGGCGCGCTTGTGTTACGCCAGAACCGCTATCCGTCGCCCATCCTGGCGCGAGCTTGACGAGCGCTCCCGGCTGCACCGATCAGCTCGGGGTCAGTTTATACGCTTGGCGAGCCAGCAGCTTCCAATCGCCATCCTGCTTTTGCCAGACGCAAAGTACGCCGATTTTGGTGTTGGTGATCTTGCCGTCGGCCTCGGATTCCGAAACGTAAAGATGGCGTACGATAGCAGCATCGCCGGCGAGCGAGATCTTTAGATCTGGGAAGGTCAGCGACTTGATCACCGCTTTGCGCTTCATAACGCCGTCAATGAACTCGGCTTTGTTTTGAACCCTACCGTCCGAGTGCCCGTAGCTCAGCTGATCGGCCGTCAATTTGTCCAACTCGGCCTTGTCCTGCGACAACAAGGCCTTGCGCAATGCGTCAACATTGTCTTTGACCGCCCCCTCATCCGAAGCCTGGGCCAGCGCCGCAGAGCCGCGCAACAGGTTCGCGGCGCCGATCGCCAAGACACCGGCAATCGTCAAATCACGCCGTGTCGTCCGCATCTTTTCCTCCCTGGGCTTGATTGCTCCGGATCAACCCCGGATTTACAGAAATGCTATCGCCGCGCCGGCTTTCTGTCGAAGGACATTTTCCCGTCTTTGCCGCACGTCCCGAGCGCTGGCGCCCGACAGGGCATCCGGTGGCCCTCAGACCTTACCCGTCCGCCTCATTCTCCCGGCCGTCTCGGCGACGTCGCTGCTTGACGGTCGCACGACGAGATTTCGCTTCAAGCCGGCGTTCGCGAGACGCGGCGGTGGGTTTGGTCGGGCGGCGCGGGGTTGGGGGTTCGGCGGCGCGGCGGATCAGGGCCGCGAGGCGTTCGAGCGCGTCCTGGCGGTTGCGCTCCTGAGTACGAAAGCGGCGGGCGGTGATGACGAGGACACCATCCTGGGTCAAGCGCCGACCGGCAAGGCCCGCGAGCCGGCGCTCGGCATCGGGTGTCAGACCGGCGATGCCGGCGAGGGCGAGGCGCAATTGCACTGCGGTCGCCACCTTGTTGACGTTCTGGCCGCCGGGACCCGAGGCGCGGATAAAACTTTCCTCGATCCGGCTGTCATCGATAGAAATTTGCCCTATGATCGGAATCATGGTGCGGCGCTACGGTGCTTCCCCGGGGGTTAGGCGAACATAGCGCTTCACGCCGCATCCGATCATGGTGTAATCGAGAACGCGCGGTGCTTGGCCTTGCCCCCGATCCGGCGCGCACCGCGCCAGCTAATCTCGGCAGGCGGGACCCTTTGTCTGGGCCCGTAATAAGCAGGAGCAGACATGCCCAATTTGAGCTTCACCGCACCAACCACTGTGGACGAGGCCGTGCGGATGCTGGCCGGCAGTGCAGGCCTCGCAAAACCGCTGTCCGGCGGAACCGATCTTTTGGTGCAATTGCGCTCAGGCCGGATGCGGCCCGAGGCAATCGTCGACATCAAGCGCATCCCGGGTCTGATCGGCGTCCGCGAGGAAGGCGGCGAGTTCGTCATCGGCGCCGCGACGCCGGGCGTGATGCTGAGCGCGCATGAAGCACTCGATCACGCTTGGCCCGGTATCGTCGAGGGTGCCGATCTGATCGGCTCGCAGCAAATTCAGGGCCGCGCCTCGCTCGCCGGCAATCTGTGCAACGCCTCGCCGGCGGCCGACAGCGTCCCGGCATTGATCGCCGCGCGCGCCACTTGCGTGATCGCCGGTCCTAACGGCCGCCGCACCGCGCCGGTCGAAGCGATCGTCACCGGGCCCGGCCGAACCTCGCTGCAAAAGGGCGAGTTCGTCATCGAATTTCACGTGCCGAAACCCAAGCCGCATCAATGCGACGCGTATCTGCGCTTTATCCCCCGCACCGAGATGGACATTGCCGTTGTCGGCTGTGCCGTCAATGTGACGCTCGACGGCAGTGGCGTGTGCACCGATGCCCGCGTAGTGCTGGGCGCGGTGGCGCCAACCCAGGTCGTTTGCGACGAAGCTGCCAAGGCGTTGATCGGCCACAAACTCGACGACGCCACCAATGCCGCGCTCGACGCCGCAGCGGGGCGCGCCTGCAACCCAATCACCGACAAACGCGGCACAATCGAATACCGGATCAAGGTCGCCGGCGTCCTGGCACGCCGCGCCGCCAAAATTGCCTTTGAACGCGCTGGAGCACGCTAATGGCCAAAACTCACGTATCGACCGTTATCAACGGAGAGCCCGTCGAATTTCTCTGCGAGCCGCAGCAGACCCTGCTCGACGTGCTGCGCGACGAACTCAACCTGACCGGGAGCAAAGAAGGCTGCAGCTCGGGCGATTGCGGCGCCTGCACGGTTATTTGCGACGGCAACATCGTATGCTCGTGCCTGATGCTGGGCGCCGAAGCCGAGGGCCGCAGCATCACGACCGTCGAGGGCATCGCCGAGGGCGACCACCTTCACCCGGTGCAGCAGAAATTTCTCGAGCACGCGGCACTGCAATGCGGGTTTTGCACGCCCGGTTTCATTGTCGCCGCCAAAGCGCTGCTCGACGAAAACAAGAACCCGACCGAAGAAGAAACTCGCTATTGGCTCGCCGGCAATCTGTGCCGTTGCACCGGTTACGATAAGATTATCCGTGCCGTGCTCGACGCCGCCGCGGTCATGCGAGCGGAGGCAGCCGAATGAGTTATCTCGATAAGGAAACGCTAAAAGTCGTCGGCACCCGGCCGATCCGGCCGGATGGTGTCGACAAGGTCACCGGCCGCGCCAATTTCGGCGCCGATATGAAGATGCCGGGCATGTTGTGGGGCAAGATCAAGCGCAGCCCCCATGCCCACGCGCGGATCGTCTCGATCAACACGGACAAGGCGATGGCGCTGCCCGGTGTCAAGGCGGTGACCACACGCGCCGATTTCCCGGACATCCCGCCGTCCAGAGCCTTTATCGGTGCGGCGCCGGCTAATTTGCGTGATCTGTCGCGCAACTGCATGGCCGACGGCAAGGCCCTTTATGAAGGTCACGCCGTGGCGGCGGTGGCGGCGGTATCGCAGGCGATCGCCGAGGAGGCGCTCGATCTGATCGAGGTGGAATACGAGGTGCTGCCGCATGTGATCGATGTCGAGGCGGCGATGGCGCCGGATGCGCCGGTGCTGCTCAACGATATCTTCACCGCGGGGGTCGAACCAAAGCCGACCAAGCCGTCGAACATCTCCAAGATGGTTCGCTTTGCCAAGGGCGATGTCGAGGCCGGTTTCGCCGAAGCCGATTTGGTCATCGAGCGCCGCTATACGACACAGCCGGTGCACCAAGCTTATATCGAACCGCATGCCTGTGTCGTGTCGGTCGCCTCGGATGGCCAGACCACAATTTGGAGTTCGAGCCAAGGCCAGTTCATGGTGCGGGGTTACACCTCGCGCATCGTCGGGGCCGACATCGCCAATATCCGCGCGATTCCGGCCGAGATCGGCGGCGGCTTTGGCGGCAAGACGATCGTCTACCTAGAGCCGATCGCCTACATGCTGTCGAAGAAATCCGGCCGGCCGGTCAAGATGGTGATGAACCGCGAGGAAGTGTTCCGGGCGACCGGACCGACCTCGGGCGCTGTTGTCGAGGTCAAGCTTGGCGCCAAAAAGGACGGTCGTATCACCGCGGCGAAGACCGTGCTGAAATATCAGTCCGGCGCCTTTCCGGGTTCGCCGGTCCAGCAGGGCTGCATTTGCGGGCTTGCGGTCTACGATCTGCCGAACGCCGAAACCATCGGCTACGACGTTCTTTGCAATCGCCCAAAGGTCGCTGCCTATCGCGCGCCCGGTGCGCCGATCGGCTCGTTCGGGGTCGAAAGCTGCATGGACGAGCTGGCGCGCGAGCTCAAGATTGACCCGTTGCTGCTGCGTGAGATCAACGGCGCCAAGGATGGCACCAAGGCGACGCACGGACCGACATGGGTCAATATCGGCTATCAAAAGACGATCGAAGCCGCCAAAGCGCACGAGCACTTAAAGGCAGCGCTCGGGCCCAACCAAGGGCGCGGCATCGCCTCGGGTTACTGGCACAATGCCGGTGGTGAATCGAGCGCCGCCTGCCACGTCAACGAAGACGGCACGGTCACGGTTACTGAGGGTCACCCCGACATCGGCGGGTCGCGCGCCTCGATGGCGATGATGGTGGCCGAAGTGCTTGGCGTGCCGTTCGAGAGGGTTCGTCCGGTCGTAGGCGATACCACAGCGATCGGCTTTAGCGCCTCGACCGGCGGCAGCCGCGTGACCTTCGCTGGCGGCATGGCGGTGACCCAGTCGGCGCAAAAGGTCGTTGAGGAGCTGAAGAAGCGTGCCGCCGTTACCTGGGACATCAGCCCCGACGCGGTCGAGTGGAAGGATGGCAAAGCCTACCCGGCCGGCGCCAACGCCGGCAGCTTCGAGCCGCTGGACCTTGCTGAACTCGCCGCCAAATCGGCGCGCACCGGCGGGCCGATCAGCGCCGAGGTCCAAATCAACGCGCAGGGCCAAGGTCCGGGCTTCACCACCCATATCTGCGACGTCGAAGTCGATACGGATACCGGAGCGGTAAAGATCCTGCGCTATACGGCAATTCAGGACGTTGGCCGCGCGATCCATCCTTCTTATGTCGAGGGGCAGATGCAGGGTGGTGTTACGCAGGGGATCGGCTGGGCCTTGAACGAAGAATACATCTACGACAAAGACGGCCGATTAGAGAATCCTGGGTTTCTCGATTATCGCGTCCCGGTCGCCTCCGATATGCCGATGATCGATACGGTGATGGTCGAAGTACCGAACCCGCGTCACCCGTTTGGCGCGCGCGGGGTCGGCGAAGTGCCGATCGTGCCGCCGATGGCGGCGGTCGCCAATGCGATCGCGGCCGCGACCGGAGTCCGGCTGCGCGACTTGCCGATGTCGCCGCCGCGGCTATTGGCGGCGCTCGATCGCGCCGAGCCGATGCGCCACGCCGCAGAGTAGGATGAAGCACGTCATTCCCGCGCATGCGGGAATCCAGAGCTGCGGCCCTGTTCAGGCCAGGGGCAGATTTTGGGTGCTCGCTTTGGCGGGCGCGACGCATTAGAGCAGGAGTGAGGTCCTCATGACGTTCATCGCCAAAGAATTCCAGAAGGTTGTCGGCACCCGTCCGATCCGTCCGGACGGTGTCGACAAGGTCACCGGACGCGCCAATTTTGGCGCCGACATGGTCATGCCCGGCATGCTGTGGGGTAAGGTCAAGCGCAGCCCACACGCGCATGCCCGCATCATGTCGATCAACCTCGATAAGGCGTTGGCATTACCGGGCGTCAAGGCGGTAGTGACGTGCGAGGACTTCCCGCCGATCGCGTCGGAGGAGGCCTTTGTCGGCGAAGGGCCAATGAATTTCCGTGACCTGTCGCGCAACTGTATGGCGCGCGACAAGGTACTCTATGACGGTCACGCTGTCGCGGCGGTGGCGGCGACCTCGGCGGCGATCGCAGAAGAAGCCTGTGAACTGATCGAAGTCGAATACCACGTATTGCCGCACGTCATCGACGTTGAAGAGGCGATGGAGCCCGGAGCGCCGCTGCTCCATGACGATCTGTTCACTCAAGGTGTCGAACCGAAGCCGACGCATGCGTCGAACGTCGCCAAAAAGATCAGCTTCACTAAAGGCGACGTCGAAGCCGGGCTGCGCGACGCCGATGTCATCATCGAACGTCGTTATTCGAACGCGCCGGTGCATCAGGCCTATATCGAGCCGCATGCCTGCGTCGTTTCGATGGCCGCCGATGGCCAGTGCACGATCTGGAGTTCGAGCCAGGGCCAGTTCATGGTCCGCGCCTATTGCGCGAAACTGCTCGGCATCGATATCTCCAACATACGCGCGATCCCGGCCGAGATCGGTGGCGGCTTTGGTGGCAAGACCCTTGTCTATCTCGAGCCGGTGGCGTTGGCCCTGGCGAAGAAGACCGGGCGGCCGATCAAAATGGTGATGAGCCGCGAGGAGGTGTTCCGCGGCACCGGTCCGGCGGCGGGCGCCGTCGTCGAAGTCAGGCTCGGCGCAAAAAAGGACGGCACCCTGACCGCCGGCGAAGTTACGCTGAAATACCAGGCGGGCGCTTTTCCGGGATCGCCGGTCGGGCCCGGCTGCATGTGCGCGTTTGCGATGTACGATATCCCGAACGCTCAGGTCACCGGCTACGACGTGGTCAGCAATCGGCCCAAGGTGGCGGCCTACCGGGCCCCCGGGGCGCCGAACTCCTCTTGGGGTGTCGAGAGCTGCCTCGACGAACTGGCGCATCAGCTGGGGATCGATCCGTTGGCGTTACGCGAAAAGAACGCGGCCAAGGATGGCGTCAAGGCGGTGCACGGCCCGACCTGGCAGAACATCGGCTATGCCGAGACCGTCGCCGCAGCCAAAAACCATCCGCATATGAAAGAGCCGCTCGGTCCCAATCAGGGCCGCGGCATCGCCTCCGGCTTTTGGTTCAACATCGGCGGCGAGTTCGAGCGCCGCGGTGCATGTCAATGAGGACGGCACCGCCGTCGTAGCAACCGGCAACCCCGACATCGGTGGCTCGCGCGCCTCGATGGCGATGATGGTGGCCGAGATACTGGGCATTCCGGTCGAGCGGGTACGCCCGATTGTCGCCGACACCAGTTCGATCGGCTTCTCTTTCCTGACCGGCGGCAGCCGCGTTACCTTTGCCACCGGCATGGCCGCGACCCAGGCGGCGGAAAAGGTCGTCGAGCAGCTGAAGCAGCGCGCCGCGATGATCTGGGACATCCCCCCCGACGCGGTCGAATGGAAAGACGGCAAGGCCTATCCGGCCGGCGCCAACGCCGGCAGCTTCGAGCCGTTGCCGTTGGCCGAGATCGCGCTAAAGGCCGGCCGCACCGGAGGGCCGATCACTGCCGAGGTGTCGATCAACGCGCAGGGTGCCGGTCCCGGTTTCGCTACGCATATTTGCGATGTCGAGGTCGACAGAGAGACGGGTCACGTCAAGATCCTGCGCTACACCGCAGTTCAGGATGTCGGCCGGGCAATCCATCCCTCCTATGTCGAAGGGCAGATCCAGGGTGGTGTGACCCAGGGCATCGGCTGGGCGCTGAATGAGGAATACATCTACGACAAGGACGGCAAGCTCGAAAATCCTGGCTTCCTCGACTACCGCGTGCCGGTTGCCTCGGATCTGCCGATGATCGAAGCGGTAATGGTCGAGAACGCCAACCCGCGGCACCCGTTTGGCGCACGCGGCGTCGGCGAGGTGCCGATCGTGCCGCCCATGGCCGCCGTCGGTAACGCGATCGCCGCCGCTATCGGGATCCGCATGCGCGATCTGCCGATGTCGCCGCCGCGGCTGCGCGCTGCCCTCGACGCCAACGAGCCAGTGCTTAAGGCGGCGGAGTAAGGTCACTCCACTTACGGGGGATGCGGTCCCGCTCTCCAGCATCCCCCGGCTGGGCCTGACCCTGCCGCCCACGCTGTTCGGCCGTGACTGCGGAGACGTCGTGGTTGCGCGGATCAAGTCGGGCAGCGAGTGTCTGAGTCGGTGCCGTGGCATGGAAACGCGGAGAACAGCTAATGCCGCATGTCGTGATCTCAGGTCAGGCGGCGCGCCGGTTCACCGGCGGGGTGTCTGAATTTGATGTCGAGGCGAACAATTTCCGCCGCTTGGTCCTCGAACTCGAACGCCGCTATCCCGGCCTCGGCCATCAGGTCGAGGAGGGGATGGCGGTCGCAATCGACGGAGAGATCTTTCAGGACGCCTACCTCGTCCCGCTCAAACCCGACAGCGAAATCTACCTGATCCCAAAAATCGGCGGCGGCTAACGTCCGTCTCTCAACTCCTCTGATCGATTGCGCTCGGCTAAACGAAATACGCCGAGATATTCAGCCTTAAGCTGTTGAACTTTAAGCGCCGCTGACGGTTCGAGCGGTGACCGACCTGAACACCGGGCGGTCCGCAAAAAACGCATGCCTCTGCGACCGCCGCGCCGATTGACCCTAGCTCCCAAGAACTCTAGTCGTGTCGGCTGAAAATATACGCTGGCGGCCCTACCGCGGCGCATTTGGAGGAGCCGATGCCCGGACAGACAACCGAAGACCTTTTATCGCTGTTCGACCGGGCTCCTCTCAACCGGCGCTATTGGGTCTCATTTGCGATATTGGCGGCGATCACCGTCCTCGAGTTCTTCGATTTTTCTGTCGTCGCGTTTCTACTCGCGGTAGTCGGGCCGCAATGGCATCTCACTTACGGGCAGTCGGCGCTGATCCTGTACAGCGGCGGGCTCGGTTCAATCGTCGGCGCGCTGCTGTTTGGCAGCCTCTCTGACGCATGGGGCCGCAAAGCGCAGATGATTATCGGCACCTTCATCTGCGGCGTCGGCGCGGCGCTGATCGGCCTCGTCCCTGACGGCGCTTGGGTGTTGTTTGCGCTATTGCGTTTCGTTGTCGGCATCGGATTAACGGCAGCGGTTGTCCCGGCCTTGACGATCGTCGTCGAGCTGACGCCGACGCGGCATCGGACGATGGTCACCAGCTTTTATGTTGTATTCGCGACCGCCGGTGGGTTTCTCGCCTCGGCGAGCTCGGCTGCTTTGCTGGCTGCGATCGGCTGGCGAGGCATGGCCATGCTTGGCCTGTCGGTAACCGTGGTGGGCATTTTGGCGGCCGTCTTCGTCCCCAAATCGGTGCGCTGGCTTACCGCCAAAGGTCGTTTTGCCGAAGCGCGGGCCGAAGTCGCCAAGCATCTCGGGATCTCGCTGCAATCGGTGCCACTGCCGACGACGATACCCGTTAGCGTGCCGCGCGGCCGGCTCTCGGAGCTTCTTTCCCAACCCCGCCAGTTTTGGGAAACCCTGTTGATATGGGGTGGCGCGGCAACAGCGGCTTACGGGGTTTATCTATGGGGACCGACCGTCGTCGCTCTGTTGCTTAAGGTCCCGGTACAGGTGGCCGCGAAATACTTTATTTATGTCACCGGGGCTGGCATCGTCGGCAAGATTATTGTTTCGTTTCTTGCCCCGCTAATCGGCCGCCGGCTTTTGGGCGCGCTGTGGGGCTTTGGCGGCGTGATCGCTCTGGCCACAGTCGGCTATTGCGGCAGCACGCTGATCGGCAACTTTCCGCTGATTGTGGTCGCATTGGCTGCGTCCGCCTTTTGCATTGACGGCAGCTTTTCCAACCTGGCGCCTTACACCGTCGAGAGTTACGGGGTGCGGCTCGGCGCCCGCGCTTCGGGCCTTGGCCAAACCGCTAATGGCGTCGGCAAGATCCTGGGGCCGCTGAGCCTGGCGCTGATCGCCGGCAGCAGCAACATCGTCTCACCAAAGGCCACCGAAGGCGCTTTGTTCCCGGCGTTTTTGTTTCTCGCCTTCGGCATGTTGCTGGTGGGGTTGTCGTTCGCAATCCTCGGGCGGGAGACGCACGGCCGGGCGATTGCTCTTGGCGAGACGGCAACGGCAAGTCGCCAGCCGGGATTGCTGCGCGGCGAGGCAAACTGACTGGGGATAAGGACGGGCGCTAGGCCACGGTTGACGGCGCGGCGGCAAGAGGCATAAACCTCCACACGTAAGTAGCGGACCGAAAAGCTTGGATTCGTTGCCGAAAGGAGGAGGAGGAGATGCCGGGTCAGAGCTCGGACGACCTATTGGCGTTATTCGACACAGCGCCGCTCAATAGACGCTACTGGATCACGTTCGCGCTAATGTCGGGCGTTTTCCTGCTCGATTTCTTCGATTTCTTTCTGATTGCCTTTGTCATGTCGGTAATCGGAAAGGAATGGCAACTGACCTATGGGCAAGGCGCGCTGATACTCTATAGCGCCGGCGTCGGCGCTATCATTGGTTCCTTGGTCTGGGGTTCGCTTGGCGATCTGTTCGGGCGCAAGATGCAGACTGTCACCGGGACGTTTATCTGCGGCATCAGCGCTGGGCTGATCGGTTTGGTGCCGACGGGCGCCTGGGTGTTGCTGGCGGTTTTGCGCTTTTTTGTCGGATTCGGCTTGGCGGCCGGAGTGACCCCCGCGTTAACGATCGTCGTAGAGCAGACACCGACGCGATGGCGCACCGGGATGACGAGCTTTTACGTCGTGTTCGCCAGCGCCGGGACGCTGCTGGCTTCCTTCACCGCGGCTGCGTTGCTGCATGCATTCGGTTGGCGCGGCGTCGCAATGACCGGTTTTGTGGCCGTTATTATCGGCCTTCTGGTATGGGCGTTAGTGCCCGAATCGGTGCGCTGGCTAACAGCAAAGGGGCGCTTTGCCGAGGCCCGGGGAGAGGTCGCGAAACAGTTGGGGTTGCCTCTCACCAGCGTACCGCTACCGACGACGCGCCCTGCTGAGGAACCACGCGCCAGCCTCACTGAATTGTTCTCTGTTAACCCGCGGCTGTTTTGGCAAACGATTCTGATCTGGGGCGGGTCGTCATCCGCAGCTTACGGTTACTATCTCTGGGGGCCGACTATAGTAGCCCTCGCGCTCCACTTGGAGCCAGCCCAAGCGGCGAAATATTTCATCTACGTTTCGGGCACAGGAGTTATTGGAAAGATAATAGTATCATTCATCTCGCCCAAATTGGGCCGGCGAATGCTCGGTATACTTTTCGGGTTTATCTCAGTATTCTGCCTCATCGCAGCCGGATATTTCAGTGGTATTGTCGTCGGGGGATTTCCCTTATTCGTGATACTGGTTTCCGCATCGGCATTTTTCGTGGAGGGTGGTTTCTCGAACCTCGCACCGTATACTGTGGAGCAGTATGGGGTGAATCTCGGCGCGCGGTCCTCGGGATTGGGGCAGGCGGCAAACGGGGTGGGTAAGATCCTCGGCCCCCTCGCCTTGGCGCTGCTCGCTGGCAGCAGCAATGTCATCGCGCCGAAGGCCACCGCGGCGGCGGTATTCCCCGCCTTTGTCTTCCTCGGCGTGACAATGCTTGCCGTGGCCCTTGCCTATCTCTTTCTCGGGATCGAGACGCACGGTCGCGCGATGGTTCTCGGCGCCGAGGGAGGGTCGCGGCAGCCACGCCCGACAGCGTTGGGGACCAGTATGCGCTGATCGCCTTGGTAGCTCAGCTGATGATAGTGATCGCTTCAGATTGAAAACTCACGGGGAGCGGGACTCAGGAACAAGCGCGGGATTTGGGCGCCTCCCGCCCCCCTTTTGGTCTGCTGCCGGTCTCCTGCAAGCCATGGGTCGGTTCTCGACATCTCACAGCTCCACCTGGGTCGGCGTCCGAGATGCGCATTACTGGCGAAGCGATAGATGGCGGGACAGACATCGGACGATCTGTTGGCGGTCTTTGACCGCGCACCGCTCAACGCCCGCTATTGGACCAGCTTTGCTTTGCTCGGCGGCGTCTATGTCCTCGATTTCTTCGATTTCTTTCTGATCGCGTTCATTCTCGCGGTAATCGGGCCGAGTTGGCATTTAACCTATGGCCAGTCGGCCCTGATCCTGTACGGCAGCGGCCTCGGAGCTATCCTCGGCTCATTGATCTGGGGATCGCTCGGCGACGTGTTCGGCCGCAAGATGCAGACCGTCACCGTCACCGTCACCTTGATCTGCGGCGTGTCCGCCGGATTCGGGCGCGCGGTCGGCGATCGACAAGAGGTGCCGTTCCCACCGTTCCAGTGCCGCGCGCCGTTCGTCGACGTAGGAGTGCCTATCGTAGACGGCGACGATGCCGGGCTGGGCGTGCCCGAGGACGAGTTCGGCGACGACGGCGTTCACGCCAAGCCGCCCGAGCCCCGAGCGCGCCGCGGCGGAAGTCGCGGATCACGAACGGTGCGACCGCAGGCCCAAGCGCGGCATCGAGCCGCTTCTTGGCGCCGCTGAACGCCGCGACCGACGACCGCCCCGCAGTCGTCGTGAAGACGTAGAGACCGCTGAAACGCGGCATCGCCGCGATCATCGCGGCTGCCCTGGGCGCAAGCGGGATCAGCATCGCCGCGCCGTTCTTCGCGCGCTCGGGCGGGACCGTCGGCGTCGCCGCCGCTTCGCCGACAACGTCGATAGCGCGCCAGATCGCCGCAAGGTCGGCGTCGGATCGCAGGCGATCGCGCGCCTGCTGCCGGCCGACAATTTCAGCTACATCGACCTCGCGCGCCGGGTTGGTCTCGGCAAGCTCGCGCGTAATCGTGCGACGAGAGAAGCCCTGAGGCGGCGCGCCTCAGCTTCTCCCTGTCATATGGCGGCGCTGCTGTCGCGATCGGCTTACGGGTTGACGAGGCGCGCGCTCTCCTCCCATAGCCGGCGTGCCATGCCGTCGTCGAGCGCCGCCGGGTCGGGGCGCTCCAGTTTCTTGTTGACGACGTAGCCGCCGTGGAACGGGGTGGGGTCGGGCACCGTCGCCAGAAACACCGGGGTCTCGGCGCCTTTTTCGGCGCTGATCATAAACGGTTTCGCCAGCCGCCAGCCGAGTTCGACGACACCGCCGCGCTGGCCGAACCCTGTCGCGACGACACCTGGATGCAGGCACATCGCGACAACGCCGGCGCCTTCGACTCGCCGCGCCAGTTCGCGAGTGAACAGGATGTTGCACAGCTTGGAGCGGCCATAAGCCCTTCTGCTCGACCAGCCCTGCGAGCCGGCTATCGTCGCGAGGTCGATCCGTTCTCCGCGATGCGCCCGGGAGGAAACGGTGACGACCCGCGCCGGCGCCGAAGCCTTGAGCCGATCGAGCAGCAGGTTGGTGAACAGGAAGGGAGCGAGATGATTGACCGCGAAGGTCATCTCGTAGCCGTCCTCGGACAACCGATAGCTCGGCGAAAGCAGTCCGGCATTGTTGATCAGTATGTCGATCCGCTGATGCCGGGACAGGATTTCGTCGGCGAGACGTCGGACCGCAGCCAGTGAGGCGAAGTCGGCGAGTGCGGTTTCGATTTGTGCGTCGCCGACCCTTGTGGTGACGAAGTCGCGTGCCGCCTCGGTGCGGTCGCGGTTGCGACCGGTCATAATCACCCGCATGCCAGCACGCGCTAGGCCCAGCGCCGTGTACAGGCCGATGCCGGAACTGGCGCCGGTCACGATGGCGACCTTTTGCGACGAGTCGCTCGCCACCATTGGTCTGGCCTCCTCGAGAGTGCGAACGACAGGCGCTTCGAAACGCTGTTAGATGCTGTCGACGCCGAACGCCCAGCGGCGCGCCAGTTGGTGACCGATCGCCAGTGGCGGCGGCAAGGTGGCTTGACCGGGGATCGGGTCGTCGGTACGCGAGCGCTCGACCATGGCCCGCACTTCCTCGCGCTCGAACCACCGCGCTTCGGCGATTTCCTCGGGATCGATGGTGATTTCCTCCGAAACAGCCTCGGCCAACAGTCCCATCATCAGGGTCGACGGAAACGGCCAGGGCTGGGAGGCGAGGTAACGCACGCGGCCGACGCGAATGCCCGACTCTTCGAGGACTTCGCGGCGCACCGCCTCCTCGATGGTTTCGCCCGGCTCCATAAACCCCGCGAGGCACGAATAGCGCGTGCCGACCCGGCGGCGGCCACGCCCGAGCAGGCAGCGCTCGCCCCTGACGGCGAGCATGATCACGACCGGATCAACGCGCGGATAATGATGCGCCCGGCAATTAGGGCATTGTCGCCCCCAGCCACCGGAGGAAATGACGCTCGGCGTTCCGCATTGCGCACAAAAGCCGTGCCGGGCATGCCAGTCGAGCACCGAGCGCGCCTCGGCCAGAATCGCCGCCTCGGGGCCGGGGATCCCAGCCGCAAGGCTGCGGACATCCGCTGTCTCCTCCCCGGCCGAGGCCGATCCCGGCGCGTTGCTGGCGTCGAGCGCGAAATAGGCGCGGCCTTCGCCGATCCCGAGCAGCACCAGCGCAGAGCCGCCGTCGATCGCCTCGCGCCAGGATGCCGCCGGTTGCCAGTCGAGTGCCGCCGCCGACTGACTGCGGACGACCGGCTTCAGCTCGCGAAACGGCAGCAGCCGGGTTTCGGGATCGCCGAGCAATGAGCTAACCCAGGTCGCGTCCTGCCGACGCTGGCTGACGCGGTCGAGCGGATTGCCCGCGAATGTGTAGATCTCTTCCATCGCCGCCTTGTCCAGTTGGGGCCGCCGTCGAACCGGCTCGCGGTCGTATCATAAGTTCGGCCGGCCCCGAAGCGTTTGCGCCCCGCGCCGGCCGCGCGAATGCTAATCTGTTAGCATGAACAACGGATCTTACATCGCCGAGATCGCAGCATTGCTCGGCGACCCGGCGCGCGCGAACATGCTGTCCGCATTAATGGATGGCGGCGCGTTGAGTGCCGGCGACCTTGCCTTTGCCGCCCACGTCACAGCTCAGACTGCGAGCGCGCATCTCGCCAAGCTCGTGGAGTCGCAGCTGCTCGCCTGCGAGAAGCGCGGACGGCACCGGTATTTTCGGCTAGCGTCGGCAGAGGTTGCGCGGATGCTTGAAGAGATCATGTCGGTCGCGGTCACGCGCACTCCGCGCTACCGCCCCGCCTGGATGCGCGACGAGGCGCTACGTTCGGCACGGACCTGCTACGACCACCTTGCCGGCCGGCTCGGCGTCGCGCTGACCGAAAGTCTCGCTGCGAGACAATATGTGCTGCTCGATGAAGATGGAGGTGCCGTCACCGATAAAGGCGCGCAGTTCTTTGCTGAACTCGGGCTCGAACTCCCAGGTATCGGCAAGCGCCGCCGCTTTTGCCGACCGTGCGTCGATTGGAGCGAGCGCCGGCCCCATCTCGGCGGCACCGTCGGCGCGGCGTTGGCGCAGCATTGCTTCTCCGCCGGATGGGTCGAGCGCATCAAGGATAGCCGAGCCGTGGTGATCACCGCCTCGGGCCGCGCTGGTTTCCTTGCCAAATTCGAGGTTGCAATCCCTACCGCCGCCAGCTTGTAGCGCGTGGGGACCGCGACATCCCTTTGTCAACCCTTACTAGCGGCGTCAGCCGATTGTTTCCGCTCGATGGGACATGGCTCGCCTCTTGCAGCATGACAGGGCAGCATCGATAGCATAAGCTCCGCGGGCGCAACGGATGGTCAAGTTGGCTTGGCGATGAAGGTTTTACCCCGGCTTCTGCGCGCCGTGCCGGCGATCTTGTTGAGTTGGCTGATAACCTTGCCGGCGTGGGCAGACTCCGCGCAGACGACGCTTCGATTTATTCCGCAAGCCGACCTTAGAAGCATCGATCCAGTATGGACGACGGCCTACGTTACTCGCAATTTTGGATATCTCGTATTCGACACTCTGTTTGCGCTCGACAAGAATTTTCACCCGCAGCCGCAGATGGTCGATCATTGGAAAGTCAGCGACGACAAGCTGACTTACACGTTCACGTTGCGCGACGGGTTGAAATGGCATGATGGCCAGCCGGTCCGCGCCGCCGATTGCGTGGCGTCGATAGAGCGTTGGGGAAAGCGCGACCCCTTTGGCCAAAAGATGATGGAGTCGGTCGCCGAGATCAAACCGGTCGACGACAAGACCTTTACAATCTCTCTCAAAACGCCGTTCCCGCTGCTGATTAACGCGCTTGGTAAGTTGTCGAGCAACGTGCCGTTCATGATGCCGGAACGCCTTGCCAAGACCGACCCGTTCAAGCAGATCCCGGAAGCAATCGGGGCCGGCCCCTTCAAGTTCGAAAAGTCGGAATGGGTGCCTGGAAATAAGGCGGTTTTTGTTAAGAACAGTGATTATTTGCCGCGCAAAGAGCCACCAAGCTTTGCCTCGGGCGGCAAGGTAGCCAAAGTCGATCGGATCGAATGGCTTTACATCCCCGATTCGGCTACCGCTTCGGGGGCACTTAACAGCGGCGAGGCCGATTGGTACGAGCAACCGCCCACCGACTTGCTGCCAGTCTTTGCTAACAATTCCGACGTCGTCGTGGCCACGGTCGATCCGCTCGGCAACCAGGGCATCCTGCGCTTCAATCACCTGCAGCCGCCGTTTGATAACCTCAAGCTGCGCGAAGCGGTCCTGAATTTGGTCGATCAAAGGGAGTATATGCAGGCCGCCGTCGGGAACCCGAAATATTGGAAAACCTGCGTCGCCTTGTTCGGCTGCGGGACACCGTTCGAGACGAAGGTCGGCGCCGACGCGCTGTTAAACGGCCCTAATCCCGCCAAGGCCAAGCAGCTAATCGCGGAATCCGGGTATAAGGGCGAAAAAATCCTGCTGCTTGATGCGACCGACCAGCCGATCGTGCATGCCCAGGCGCTGGTCACTCTGGCAATTTTGAAGCAGGCGGGGCTCAACGTCGAATTGCAGGCGCTCGACTGGGGCACCTTGATCACCCGCCGGGCCTCGAAAGCGCCGATCGACCAAGGTGGCTGGAACATTTTTCACACTTGGATTTCGGCCCCGGACTTGTTGTCGCCGGCGGTCAACGCGGCCCTGCGCGCCAACGACGGTAAAGCGTGGTTCGGATGGCCTAATGATCCCAAGCTGGAAGGGCTAATTAGCGACTGGTTCAAGGCGCCGGATCTCACGACGCAAAAAAGGATCGTCGACCAAATCCAGACCGAGGCCTACGCCGGCGATGTGCCGTACGTGCCCACCGGCCAGTTTGCGGTTCCGACCGCCTATCGCAAAAATCTTCATGGGATCATCATCTCGCCGGTGGTTTTCTTTTGGAATGTCGCGAAGGATTGACCCCGTACGGCCGGCCTCGCTTCACGCTCCCATTACTCGGAGCGCTGCCTCCGCATGTGCGGGAAGGCTGGGAGTGAGGGAGCGTCGGCGCTCTGAGCCCTAGCCCATGTTCGGCTACATCGTCCGCCGCATCCTCTCGACTGTTCCGGTCATGGCGGTCGTTGCCTTGTTTGTCTTTGGTCTCCTTCATTTGAGTCCAGGCGATCCGGCGGCAATCATCGCCGGCGATACCGCGACTCCTGCTGACATAGCGCGGATTCATCAGGCGCTCGGGCTCGACCGACCGCTCTACATCCAGTTCGGGAGCTGGGTGTGGCGTCTGTTGCATGGCGATCTCGGCGTCTCGATCTTCACCGATCTGCCGGTCACGACGCTGATTGCGCAAAGGGTCGCCCCCACCATAAGCCTGGCGATCTCGACCCTGCTGGTTTCGGTGCTGGCGGCAATCCCGATGGGCGTGCTGGCGGCGTGGAAAGCCGGGTCCTGGATCGATCGCGCCGCTATGGTATTCGCGGTGCTCGGGTTCTCGGTGCCGGTTTTTGTTCTCGCTTATGTGCTGATCTATCTCTTTGCGGTGCGGGCCGACTGGTTGCCGGTGCAAGGTTTTGTCGCCCTAGACCGCGGGCTCGGACCGTTCTTATCGCATTTGGTGCTGCCGACTTTGGCGCTGGCCATGGTCCAAACCGCGCTGATCGCACGGATGACCAGAGCCAGCATGCTCGACGTCCTCGCCCAAGACTATATCCGCACGGCCCATGCCAAGGGTTTGCCAAATGAAAAGGTACTGATCGGGCATGCGCTTAAAAATGCGGCAGTCCCGATCGCAACCATCGTTGGCATCAGTATTGCGTTGCTGATTTCGGGGGTCGTCGTCACTGAGACCGTATTTGCGATCCCGGGCTTGGGAAGACTGACAGTCGATGCAATTCTGCGCCGTGATTACCCTGTCATCCAGGGGATCATTCTGATTTTTTCGGGAGCTTATGTACTGATCAACCTGCTCGTCGATCTCAGCTACACCTTCTTCGACCCGCGCATCCGGTTTTGACCGCGATGGCCGTCGTCCCCACCGATTTTGCTCTTGTCGCGGCGCCCTCTGAACGCCCACAGGGGATCATCACCTACATCCGGCGACACCCGACAATTGTTGCCGGTAGCGTGCTGCTCGCGTTGATGGTGCTGATGGCGGTGTTCGCGCCCTATCTCGGTACGACCGATCCGCAGGCGCTGTCGCCAATCCAGCGGCTGCGCTGGCCATCGGCGGAGCACTGGTTTGGCACCGACATGCTTGGCCGCGATGTCTACAGCCGCACGGTGTACGGTGCTCGCGTCTCGTTGACCGTCGGCCTCGGCGTCGCGCTGGCGAGCACCTCGATCGGTCTTTTGATTGGCCTTATCGGCGGGTTCAGCCGCTGGGCCGATGCGATCTTGATGCGCATCATGGACGGGCTGATGTCTATACCCGCCGTGTTGATCGCAATCGCATTGATGGCATTGACCCGCGCCAGCCTGCAAAACGTCATTTTCGCCATCACGATCGCCGAGATGCCGCGGGTAACCCGCCTCGTACGCAGCGTGGTGTTGACGCTGCGCGATCTGCCGTTTGTCGAGGCTGCTGTGGCCAGCGGAACGAACCTGCCACGCATTTTGTGGCGTCACATCGTGCCCAACACCCTGCCGCCATTGCTGGTACAGGCAACCTATGTCGCGGGCTCGGCAATGCTGGTCGAGGCGATACTGTCCTTTCTCGGCGCCGGCACGCCGCCCAATATTCCGAGCTGGGGAAATATTATGGCCGAAGGACGTAGCCTGTTTCAGGTTGCGTATTACATCGTGCTATTCCCCGGCGCCTTTTTGTCGGTGACCGTACTGGCGATCAATTTGCTCGGCGACGGGTTGCGCGACGCGATCGACCCACGCCTCGCCCGACGGATGTAGAGCGCGGCCTATGCCCGATACCGGCGCGCCTCCTAACACGATCCAGCGTCCAGCGCCGCGTGTCGGGACGGAACCGATCCTCGAAGTTACCGATTTGCGGACCTGGTTTTTTAGCCGGGACGGTGTGGTTCGCGCTGTCGACGGTGTCTCCTTTTACGTAAATCCGGGCGAGACGCTCGCCATCGTCGGCGAAAGCGGTTGCGGCAAGAGCGTGACCGCGCTGTCGGTCCTCCGCCTGATCCCATCGCCGCCCGGGCGGATTGTGTCCGGCTCGATCCGCCTTGGCGGCCGCGAACTCCTCGGCTTGACCGAGCCCGCGATGCGACAGATCCGCGGCAACGACATCTCGATGATCTTTCAGGAGCCGATGACCTCGCTCAACCCGGTGTTGACGATCGGACACCAGATCGCCGAGACCTTCATCCTGCATCAGGGGCTGTCGCGCAAATCAGCCCTCGCCAAAGCCGTCGACATGCTGCGGCTTGTGCACATCCCCGAGGCCGAGCGCCGGGTCGGGGAATACCCGCACCAGCTTTCTGGCGGCATGCGGCAGCGGGTCATGATCGCGATGGCGCTCGCCTGCAATCCGCAGCTGCTGATCGCCGATGAGCCGACAACGGCACTCGATGTGACGATCCAGGCACAGATCCTCGACCTGATGCGGGAGTTGAAGAGCCGGATTGACGCGGCGATTGTGCTGATCACCCATGACCTCGGGGTCGTCGCCGAAATGGCGCAGCGTGTCGTCGTCATGTATGCCGGCCGCAAAGTCGAAGAAGCGAGCGTCAGTGCGCTCTTTCGCCGCCCGCTACACCCCTATACGAGGGGTTTGCTCAATTCGATGCCGCGGCTCGGCGCGTCGCTGGAGGCCGCGCACCCGGCGCGCCTGGCCGAAATCCCGGGCACAGTGCCATCGTTGAAGGATCTAATCCCGGGCTGTCCGTTCGCGCCGCGCTGCGCCTTCGCGACCGATCTCTGCCGTCGCGCGATGCCCGATTTCGAAGAAAAAGAGGCCAGCCATTTCGCCGCTTGTTTCCATGCCGATCGAGTATTGGCGGCGGCGTGACCCTCTCCGCGTCGGCTTCAGTTCCGCTCCTCTCGGTCAAGCGACTGGTCAAGCATTTTCCGGTCAGGAAGGGATTGCTGCAACGCGCGGTCGGCCGGGTGCATGCCGTCGACGGGATCTCATTTGATGTCCGTCAAGGCGAGACCCTCGGCCTGGTCGGTGAGAGCGGTTGCGGCAAGACGACGGCGGCGAAGGCGATTATCAAACTGGTCGAACCGACATCCGGGGAGATTCGGGTGGGGGGTCAGCGCATCGACGGCCTCTCGCGCGGCGCAATGCGGCCGTGGCGCCGTCAGCTGCAGATCGTGTTCCAGGACCCCTATTCATCGCTGAACCCGCGTCTCTCGGTCCGCGACATCATTGCCGAACCCATCGTCAATTTCGGTACCGAGACAGGACATGCGCTGAATGACCGAGTTGCCCAACTCGCGCTGAAGGTGGGATTGCGCGAGGACGCGCTGGTCCGCTATCCGCACGAATTCTCCGGCGGCCAGCGCCAGCGTATCGGCATTGCCCGCGCCCTGGCCTTAAATCCAAGCCTTATTGTCTGCGACGAACCCGTGTCGGCGCTCGACGTCTCGGTGCAGGCGCAGGTAATTAACCTTTTGTCTGATCTGCAGCAGGAGTTCGGGCTCTCCTATCTTTTCGTCGCTCATGATCTTGCAGTGGTCGAGCACATCAGCCACCGGGTTGCGGTCATGTATCTGGGCAAGATCGTCGAACTCGCCGATAAGGCTGCGCTTTTCACCCGCCCGCAGCACCCCTACACCGAAGCATTGTTGTCGGCTGTGCCGGTCCCGGACCCCGAGGCCGCCAAAAAACGCATCATCCTGAAGGGCGACGTGCCAAGCCCGATCAATCCCCCCTCGGGCTGCCGTTTTCATACGCGCTGCTTATACGCAGTTGCCAAATGCTCCAAAGAGGAACCCGAAATGGTCGAGGTATTCCCCGGCCATCATGTCGCCTGCCACCTCCGCACCGCCCAGCCGGTAGATCTCGGGCACACCGCTGCGGTTCCGGCGTGAGGCCCATCCTGTATTGCGATTTGCGGTTGGAGGCGAACTTGCTGTGAGGTTTAGCCCGCGAGCTTTTTCTTCAGCAGATCGTTGACGAGCGCGGGGTTGGCTTTGCCTTGGGTGGCGCGCATGATTTGGCCGACAAAAAAGCCGTAGAGCTTGTCGCGGCCGGCACGATATTCTGCGACTTTGGCGGCCTCGCGCGCGAGGACTGCGTCGATTGCCGCCGCGATCGCGCCGGTGTCGGTCACCTGCCGCAACCCTTTTTGCTCGACGATAGCCGCCGGGTCGAGGCCGGTTGCGACCATTTCCGCAAAGACATCCTTGGCGAGCCGGCCCGAGATCGTGGCGTCCGCAATCAGGTCGACCAGCGCGCCGAGCTGCCCCGGCGACACCGGCGATTGCTCGATGCCGACACCCAGCCGGTTCAGTGCGGCAAACAAGTCGCCGGTGACCCAATTCGCGGCGGTTTTGGCATCCCGGCCTTGGGCGACTTGTTCGAAGAACAAAGCAGTCGCTTGCTCGACAACGAGCACCGTCGCATCCTCCTCCGACAACCCGAGTTCCGAGACAAACCGCGCCTTTTTGGTGTCGGGCAATTCCGGCAGCCCGGCGCGCAATTGCTCCACCCAGACCGAGTCGAGCACGAGGGGCAGCAGGTCGGGATCGGGGAAATAGCGGTAGTCATGCGCCTCCTCCTTGGAGCGCATCGGTCGGGTCTCGCCGCGCCCGACATCGAACAATCGGGTCTGCTGCGCGACCTTCCCGCCTTCTTCGATCAGTTCGATCTGGCGGCGTGCCTCAATTTCGATTGCCTGCATCACATAACGCACTGAGTTCAAATTCTTGATCTCGCAGCGCGTGCCATACGGCTCGCCCGGCCGACGCACCGACACATTGGCGTCACAACGCAGCGACCCTTCCTCCATATTGCCGTCGCAGGTGCCGAGATAGCGCAGGATCGAACGCAGTTTGCGCAGATAGAGCCCTGCTTCCTCGGCACTGCGCAGATCGGGTTCGGAGACAATCTCCATCAGCCCGATCCCCGCGCGGTTCAGATCGACATAGGTCAGGGTCGGGTGCTGGTCGTGCAAGCTCTTGCCGGCGTCCTGTTCGAGATGCAGGCGGGTGATGCCAATCTCTCGCGCCGAGCCGTCCGGCATATCGAGCACGACCCGCCCACACCCGACGACCGGCCGCAGGTATTGCGAGATCTGATAGCCAGCGGGCAGGTCGGGGTAGAAATAGTTTTTGCGGTCAAAGACGCTAGTCAGATTGATCTCAGCGTCGAGGCCGAGCCCGGTCTTAACCGCTTGCTCGACGCAATGGCGGTTGATAACCGGCAGCATGCCGGGAAACGAGGCGTCGACCGGTGAAACCTGGGTATTCGGCTCGGCGCCGAAATCGGTGGCCGCCCCGGAAAACAATTTCGCTTTCGAGACGATTTGGGCGTGGACTTCAAGCCCGATCACCATCTCCCATTCGCCGGTGCGGCCTTGGATCAGCATCGACACCTCTTCCCAGCCGCTAGAACCATTGCCTGAGCTCGATCCGAAAGCCGTTCGGATCGCAAATCTCCGCTCTGGCATAGGTGTGGCGGACCACAGGTCCCCAGACGATGTCGACACCGTTGAGCTTTAAATGCTCGCGAACTCGGTTCATGTCGTCGACTTCAAGCGCCATCATGCGGTAGCCGAGGCGGTCACCGCGCGGTGCAGGCTCGACCGGAACGCCTTCGTAGGCAATCAATTCGACGGTCGTGCCGCCGAGGTCGAGGTAACTCAGCTTTAGGCCTCCAGCATCGCCAGGGCGAACGATGTGGTCACGGGCCTTGATCCTGAAACCGAGAATTTCGGTGTAGAACCGCTCGGTCTCTTCCAGCCGATCGGTAACGATCTCGACGTGGTCGATGCGCTTGAACATTTCAGTTCTCCTGACGGTCAGGTCTCGCCCGCGAGAAAAGCCGGCAGATGGTGGAATTGCGCCGCCTCTTCGAGTACGTGCGCAACTCGCAGCACGCATTCCTCTTCAAACGCCGGGCCGATGATTTGCAGCCCGAGCGGCAGCCCATCCGCGGACAAACCGGCCGGCACCGAGATCGCCGGTAATCCGGCAAGGTTCGCTGGCACCGTGAACACGTCGTTCAGATACATCGAGATCGGGTCGTCGCTTTTCTCGCCGATCGCAAATGCCGCCGAAGGCGTAATCGGCGCCAGGATTGCGTCGACCCGCTCGAACGCCGCGGCGAAATCCTGCGCAATCAGCGCCCGCACACGCTGCGCTTTCAGGTAATAGGCATCGTAATAGCCGGCCGACAGCACGTAGGTGCCGATCAGCACGCGTCGCCGTACCTCGGCACCGAAACCGGCTGCTCGAGTAAGCTCATACATCTCATCGAGACTGGCGCCATCGACGCGCAGCCCAAACCGCACGCCGTCGTATCGCGCGAGATTCGACGAGGCCTCGGCCGGCGCGATGATGTAATAGGCCGGCAGCGCGTATTTCGTGTGCGGCAGGCTGATCTCGACTGGTTCGGCGCCGGCATCGCGCAACCAATCGATCCCCTGCGCCCATAAAGCCTCGATCTCAACCGGCATGTCAGGGGCGCGATACTCCTGCGGAATGCCGATGCGCAGACCGCGGATATCGCTAGTCAGCGCCGCTTCGTAATCCGGTACCGGCTGTGGCGCCGACGTTAAATCCTTGGGGTCGTGACCGGCCATCGCGCGCAGCATGATCGCGGCATCGCGTACGGTGCGCGTCATTGGCCCCGGATGATCGAGTGAGGAGGCATAGGCCACCACTCCCCAACGCGAGCAGCGGCCATAGGTCGGCTTCAGCCCGACGATCCCACAAAAGCTTGCCGGCTGGCGGATCGAGCCGCCAGTGTCGGTGCCGGTTGCCGCCACCGCCGCATGCGCGGCGACCGCCGCCGCCGACCCGCCCGAGGATCCGCCCGCCACCAGCGGCCGGTTGTCGCGCGGCCTTCGCCAAGGGTTCTCAACCGGGCCGTAATAGCTCGTCGTAGTCGACGAGCCCATTGCGAACTCATCGAGGTTGACCTTGCCGAGCATGACGGCACCAGCCTGCCACAGCTTTTCGGTCACGGTCAATTCGTAGGGCGGCCGAAACCCGTCGAGAATGTGCGAGCCGGCGGTGGTCAAAACCCCTTTCGTGCAAAACAGATCCTTGACCGCGATCGGGATGCCGTCGAGGGGCCGCGCGTCGCCGCGTGCGAGCTTGTCGTCGGCGGCTTCGGCCATTGCCAAAGCGTGCTCCGGCGTTTCCGTAATAAAGGCGTTCAACGGCCGCACCGCTTCGACCGCGGCGATATAGCTTTCGGTCAATTCGCGCGCCGAAAATTTCCTCTGAGCCAGCCCGTCGCGCACCTCGGAGAGGGTCAGCGCAGTCAACGCCGAGGGCAAACTTCTCACTCAATCACCTTCGGAACGGCGAAAAAGCCAGCCTTGCCGCTACTTGGGGCGGTGCGCGGCGCATTGCCGAGGATCGCTTCCCGGCAATTGCCGTCGGTCACGCGGTCGTCGCGCATCGGCAGACCACTGGCGGCGACGCTCGCCATTGGTTCGACGGTGCTGGTGTCGATCTCGTTGAGTTGCTCGACCCAGTCAAGGATCTGTGACAGCTCTTCCGCAAGCGGTTCAAGCTCGGCCTCGGAAAGCCGAATGCGCGCCAGGGTAGCGATATGCGCCACAGTGGCCTTGTCCAACGCCATAATCTTATCGCTCCGGAACCGGCGCCCAGGACACGTAAAATAGGATATCGTGCGCGATGATTCTAGCGAACCCTGCAACGCTCACGCAGGCGGTGCCTACTGGGATGCGGCTGATGGGGCTCGATGTTGGCACCAAAACAATCGGCCTGGCACTCTCCGATATCCGGCTGGTGATCGCGACGCCGCTCGAAACCATCCGCCGCCGACGCTTTCGCGATGATTTGGCGCAACTGTTCGCGCTGATCGATCGCCACGGGGTCGGTGGGCTGGTGATCGGACTACCGCTGACCTTAGCCGGCAGCGACGGGCCCCGCACCCAGTCGGTGCGCCAATTCGCTCGCAATCTTGTGGCCGAGCGCGCGCTGCCGGTCGCCCTTTGGGACGAGCGCCTGTCGACCGCAGCGGTCGAGCGCGAGATGATCGCCGCCGACTTGACGCGCAAACGGCGCGGTGAAATCGTCGATAAAGTCGCCGCCGCTTACATCTTGCAGGGCTGCCTCGATTTTCTTAGTCACGCCGGCAAGCTGTCGGTCTGAACAGCGTCTAGGTCATCCGGTCAGTCGTTTCCCAATGCCGACGCGGTGCTGGGAAACCCTTTTGGTTTGCGGCATTTTGCGCGGGTTTCGAGTTGCTGCGGACGAAAGGGTGGCGATGGCGGTTAAGAGACCGGGCCCGCTTTCCGGCATCACGATCATCGATCTAACAACAGTGGTGCTCGGGCCATTGGCGACCCAGATCCTGGGCGATCTCGGCGCCGACGTGATCAAGATCGAATCACCCGAAGGCGACATCATGCGCTATGCCGGCCCGTCACGGCACCGCGAGATGGGCCATGTGTTCCTGAACCTCAATCGCAACAAACGTTCTTTGTGCATCGATTTGAAACGCCCCGAGGCGGCCGAGATCTTGCTCGCATTGGCCGGGCGCAGCGACGTGTTCATGCACAATATGCGGCCGCAGGCCATGGGGCGGCTCGGTTTCGACTACGCCAGGCTGCGCCAAGTCAATCCGCGGCTGGTCTATTGTTCGGCGCATGGTTATGGCCAAGACGGGCCGCTCGCCGACCGCCCGGCCTTTGACGACATCATTCAGGGCGCCTCCGGCTTTGTTGCACTTAATCAAATAACCAATGGCGAAGCGCGCTTTGTGCCGACCTTGGTTGGCGACAAGACTGTCGGCATCACGATGGTCTATGCGGTCATGGCGGCGCTGTTCCAGCGCGAGCGCACCGGCGAAGGCCAGGAGGTCGAGGTGCCGATGCTCGAAACCATGACGGCCTTTGTCATGGCCGAGCATATGGGCGGGCTGACCTTTGACCCGCCATTGGGCCCGCCGGGCTATTCGCGGATGTTGGCGCCCGACCGGAGACCGCACCGCACCGCGGACGGACACATCTGCATCCTGCCCTACAACGACCGGCATTGGCGCGATTTCTTTCGCGTCGCCGGCCGGCCGGAACTCGCCGATGACCCGCGTCTTGCTGACGCGCAGACCCGCAGCCGTCATGTCGCCGAGCTTTACGCGCTGATCGCCGAATGCGTGCGCGGCAACACCACCGCATATTGGCTCGCCGCGCTCAAATCCGCCGATATTCCCTGCGGACCGGTCAATCTGCTCAGCGCCTTGCCCGAGGACGAACAACTGGCGGCGGTCGATTTCTTTCCGGCCTCCGATCATCCGAGCGAAGGGCGCATTCGCACCGTGCGACCGCCGGTCCGCTTCAGCGCCGCCGATTGCACATTACGCCAGCCAGCCCCACGGTTGGGCGAGCACTCGCGCGACATCTTGCGCGAGACCGGGCTCAGCGACGCTGAGATCGACGATCTGATCGCGCGCAAAATCGCGGTTGCCGTCGAGTGAGGCTGCGATGCGACTGACCGGCGAAGAACGGGCGATGCTGGCCGGCGATTTTGGCCCGGTTCGGCGTTGGGCCATCACGCATCAGATCGCGGTCGGCGAATTCTTCGACGCGGCCGATTTTGTCCCGGTGTCGCAGGCGCACATGATGGCCGATACCGAGTCTCTGGGCGAGGCCGGGGTGCGCTTTCTCGAGGGGCTCGCCACGGCATCGGAAGCGGAGAGGCGGGTGCGGGTGCCGACGATCACCGACCCGCGCGGCATCGATTTCGCGGTCTATCGCCGGCTTGGGCAAAGCGAGTGGATGGCGGCGCTCGAACGGCGGGCAATTGAGGCGCTGCGCGCCTTTGGCGTGCTGATGACAGATACCTGCATCAATTATCAGACGATCATGGCGCCGATCCGCGGCGACCATCTCGCCTATGGCGACACCGGCGTCGTCATTTATTCGAACAGCGTGCTCGGCGCGCGCAGCAATTTCGAGGGCGGGCCTTCGGCATTGGCGGCAGGATTGACCGGGCGCACGCCGCGCTATGGCTACCATCTTAGCGAATGCCGGAGAGCGACGCGGTCTTTTCGGCTAGTTGAGAAGCCGCGTGACCTCGCGGAGTGGGGCGCGGTAGGCGGCCTCGTCGGTGAGGCCTGCGGCTCGTATTGGGAGGTGCCGTTGATCGAGGGCGTCGACGAGGTCCCCGGCTCGGACGCGCTCAAGCATTTCGGGACGGCGGCGGCGAGCTTTGGCTCCGTGGCGTTGTTTCACATCCCGGGCATCACCGCCGAGGATGCCGATTTCGCCGGAACGGCGGCCGCACCGGTCATGATCGGCCGATCCGAAATCGACGGGTTTCTCGCGCGCTATGCCGCACCCGGCGACAAGCTCGATGTGGTTGTCTTTGGCGCACCGCAATTATCGCTGTTCGAAATCGATGCCGTGGCCCAGGCGCTAAACGACCGCCACATTCACCCCGACACCGCCCTGCTGGTCACGACCTCGCCCGAGATCAAGCACGCCGCCGACCGCATGGGCGTCACTGCAAGGATTGAGGCCGCCGGCGCCATTGTCGCGGCAGGAATCTGCTTCTATCAGAGTTACGCCCGCGAAATGGCCGAGGCCAATGGCTGGGTTCGGCTGATGACCAATTCGGCGAAGCTCGTCAACATCATCGGTGGCTACGGCTACCGCCCGACCCTGGGTGCGCTCGAACGCTGCGTCAACTCAGCCGTGGCCGGCCGCGTGCTGTAGTGTCCGATCCGACTCCCACGTACGCTACGCGGTCAATCCCTTGCGTGCCGAGTGTGCAGGCTGCATCGTAAGCGACGATCGGCTGTCGAGAGCCGTAACCATGCTGACTATCGAAATCGAACGCGAAGAAGATGGCCGCTGGATCGGCGAGGTGCCGGAGCTTCCGGGTGTCGTTGCCTATGGAGCAACTGAGGACGAGGCCCGCAACCGCGCGGCAGCTCTCGCATTTCGGGTGATTGCGGATCGAATTGAACATGGTGAACCGGCTCCAATCGGGGCCGGCGACTTATTTGCCGCAGTGTGAGCACCTGGCAATCTACAAAAGCGAACCGAGAATTGAGGGCGCTCCATCGGATCGGGTGAGCCTCAAACGACACTCAGGATCTCACCGAATATTATCGCGTCCAGGTTGGCCAGACTACGTCTTCGCTTTCGGCGACGACGTAGAACTGGGACCGCGTATGCTCGCCCGCATTGCTAAGCACACTGGGCTTCGCCCAGAGGATCTTTAGCGATGCCGGTTCTGCTGCGCTGTCACAAGGGCATCGGACCCGTAGTGACCGGCACGGCACTGGTCGCCGCCGACAACTTTTCGGCGCGCTACGATCTCGACCGCATCAAGGGCATTTTCTCGCGCCCCGATCATAAGCTCGCCGGCGAAAGCTATGTCGACCGCATTCTCGTCCTCGATCAAGCCAAGGGCGGGGTCGCCACCGCCTGGATGCTCCACGAAATGGCGGCGCGGGGAGTTGTGCCGCGGGGGCTGATCTTCAACCGGGTAAACCCGATCCTGGCCCAGGGGGCGGCATTTGGCAACCTCGCTTTGGTCGATCGTTTTGCCGATGGCGATGTCACCAGCCTGTTTCAGGCCGGCGACGAATTGCGCGTCGACCCCGCCGCCGGCCTCGTCCAAATCCTCAATCGCGAGCGATAGGGATTTTCCGCCACGGCCCCATATCTGAGTGAAAACGGGAGCTGGAAGCGGAATATGTCGACGACCTATCGCTATACGCTGCCGGTCGAGCAGACCGAGTGGAAATTCGACAGCAATACCGAGACTTGCTTTACCTGGGAATATGACGAGCCGCGCGAGGCGCTGCTGCAGCTTTACGCGAAGGGCAAAAAGCAGCAATGGGACGCGGCCGAGCGGATCGACTGGTCGCTCGACCTCGATCCCGAGAACCCGATGCTGCTCGATGACCGGGTCATTCAAATTTTCGGCAGCGATATTTGGAACCGGATGACCGAAAAGGAGCGGCGCCGGGTCCGCCATCACTTACAGGCTTCGCAAATTTCCCAATTCATGCACGGCGAACAGGGCGCGTTGATTGCGACAGCCAAGATCGTCCAGACCGTGCCCGACCTCGATGCGAAATTTTATGCCGCGACCCAAGTCATGGACGAGGCGCGGCATGTCGAGGCCTATTCGCGGCTATTGCACGAAAAATTCGAGCTCGCCTATCCGATCACCCACGGGTTAAAGGCGCTCCTTGAAGACGGGCTCTCCGACAGCCGTTGGGACATGACCTATCTGACGATGCAGATCCTGATCGAAGGTCTTGCATTGGCGGCTTTTCAGCGCATTCGCGACCAGTCGCATAATCCGCTCGCCGCCGCCGTCAATGCCTATGTGATGCAGGACGAGGCGCGCCATGTCGCCTTTGGCCGGCTGGCGTTGCGCGACTACTATCCGCAGCTCAGCGATGCCGAGCGCAAGGAGCGTGAGGATTTTGTGGTCACCGCGTGCTGGCATATGCGCGACCGGTTCAATCAGCGCGAGGTATGGGAGCGGCTGGGCCTTCCGGTCGCCGAATGCCTCGATATCGTCGATCACTCCGAATCGATGCAGGTATTTCGCAGCCGTATCTTCAGCCGCATTGTCCCAACGGTAAAGGATATCGGGCTGTGGGGGCCGCAAGTGCGCGACGCTTTTGCTGCGATGGGGGCCATCGAGTACGCCAATGTCGATGCCGCGGCGCAATTGGCGAACGACGCCCGCGTCGCCGAGGAGTTCGACGCCGGTGTGCGCCAGCGCGATGTCGCGATGTGCTAACCTGAGAGATTAGTTTGCCACCGCCAAACCACGGGGCGCGCCAGAGCTTCAATCGGAAGCGACAGGCTTGCCGGTCTCCAGCATGGTTCTAATTTTGCGGGCGAGCGCGGCGTAGGTGTAGGGCTTGACGATCAGCTCGACCCCCGGATCGAGGCGGCCATGATGCACGATCGCGTTTCTCGCATAGCCGGTCGTAAACAGTACCAATAGCTCCGGTCGTCGGCGGCGCGCCTCGTCGGCGAGTTGGCGGCCATTCATCCCGCCAGGCAATCCCACATCGGTAAAAAGCAGCCGTATCGATGCGTTCGAACTCAAGGACTCGCAGAGCCGAAGAACCGTCCGCCGCCTCGACAATCCGATACCCGAGTTCGCGTAAGCTTTCGACACTGTTCGCCCGTACGTCATCATCGTCTTCGACGACGAGAATAGACTCGCTCTGCGGGGCGACCGGCACCGTTTGCGGCTCTGTCTCTGCCGGTTCATCAACATTATTGTCGGTGTAGCGACCAAGATAAATCTTTACCGTCGTACCTTCGCCGGGCTCACTGTAGATCTTAACGTGACCTTTCGATTGCTTAACAAAACCGTAAACTTGACTGAGACCCAATCCGGTACCCCTACCCGGCTCCTTGGTCGTGTAAAATGGTTCGAACGCCTTTTCGACGGCGTCTTTGCTCATTCCGGTACCGGTGTCGCTGACCGCGATCATCACATACTGACCTGGCTTTACGTCGTGGTGAGCGGCGGCGTAGGCTTCGTCCAAATAAGCATTAGCCGTCTCGATTGTGAGCCGCCCGCCGCCCGGCATCGCATCTCGCGCGTTCACCGCAAGGTTCAGGATCGCGCTTTCGAGCTGGTTCGGATCGGCGTGGGTTCGCCATAACCCACCGGCCAATACCGTCTCGATCGCGATCGTCTCTCCCAAGCTGCGGCGCAGCAGATCGGACATTCCGGCAACCAATTTGTTGGCCTCGATCGGTTTTGGATCGAGTGGCTGACGCCGGGCAAAGGCAAGTAACTGATGGGTCAGCGCCGCAGCCCTTTCGACGCCGCGTTGCGCCAGTTGCATCGAACGCGCGGTGCCGTCGTCGAAGACCGGCGAAAGCTGCCGTTCGATCCTCTCAAGGCTGCCCTGAATGACCAGCAACAAATTGTTCATGTCGTGTGCGACACCACCGGTCAATTGTCCGATCGCCTCCATTTTCTGCGCCTGACGAAGCTCCGCCTCGGCTTGTATTCGGCGTTCGATTTCACTGGCGACCCGTTGCTCGAGCCGCTCGTTCAGGATGCGCAGAGCCCGTTCGGCCTGTTTGCGGGCGGTGATGTCGACGGCTGCCGCGACCGCGCCAGTCACCTGTCCGGTGTCGTCGCGGAGCGGATTTGCTTGCATCAACAGTGTCTTAGAACTGCCGTCGTGGAAGAGAACCTCAACCTCCTCGTTCCTGACTTCTTCGCCGCGCGCGGCGCGTTGCAGCGGCAAATCCTCGGGCGCGACCGGGACACCGTCGCGCCGAACGCGGAATGAGGTAGGCCGTTCGGCGGCCGGTGCGGAAAGCGAGGCGTTGGCATCGATCGGCAAACGCAGCAGTTCAGCGGCGAGGCGGTTACCCGATGCGCGGCTGGCGTCGGCATCATAAGTAAACCAAACCCCGGTCGGCACCGTCTCCAGCACGGTTTCGAGCTCGACGGTGCGGGCGCGCAACGCCTCCATCGCCTCGCGCCGCATGCGCGCCATTCGCAGATTGGTGCTAACCCGCGCCAGTAATTCGCGGGCGGCGAATGGCTTTGTCAAATAGTCGTCGGCGCCGGCGTCGATACCCTCGATCCGCGCCTCCTCCCCGGCGCGGGCGGAGAGCAGCAGCACCGGTATGTCGCGCATTACCGGATCGGATCGCAGGACGCGAAGCAGTCCGAAGCCGTCTAGGGCCGGCATCATAACGTCGGTCAGCACGAGATCGGGTTTGCAGCGCTGCACAGCCGCCAATGCCGCCTCGCCATCGCGAACGGCTTCGACCTCGTATCCCTGATCGGTCAGCAACCGGCGGACGTAATCCCGCATATCGCCATTGTCATCAGCCAGCAGAACTCGGCCGCTATTGGCGGTTGCGGGAGTAGCGGGTGCGTCGAAATCGAAGGCTGATCGAGAAAGCGCGAGCTCTTCGATCCCTCCGCCGTCAGCGCGCGGCAGCCAGCTTAATGCCTCCTCGACATAGGCTTGCGCCCGCAGGCCCGCTACGATCGGACGCGCACCGACGATACGCTCGCGCGGCAGGTGCGCGACGCCAAAGGGAACGGCCACGGTGAAAGTGCTGCCGCGGCCGGGCTTGCTGTCGACCCGGATCGATCCGTCATGCAATTTGACGAGCTCTTGGACGAGCGCGAGCCCGATACCGCTACCCTCAAAGGTTCGACCCCTGGCGCCCTCAATACGGTGAAAGCGCTCGAACAAATTGGGAAGTTCGTCTTCGGGAATTCCCGTTCCAGTATCCGCAACGATGAGCTCCGCCATAGACTGATCAGTGGAGGGCCCGACTTTGACCACGATCTCGCCGTCGAAGGTAAATTTGAACGCGTTGGAGAGAAGGTTCAGAACAATTTTTTCCCACATGTCGCGATCGACATAGACCGGCTCACCGAGCGGCGGGCAGTCAATAATGAGGTGCAGTCCAGCCTGATCGATCGCCGATCTGAAACTCGAAGCGAGCTCCTGGGTTAAAGCGGCAAGATCAGTTGGCTCGTAATGCGCCTGCACCCTCCCGGCTTCGATCCGCGAAAAATCAAGCAGGCTGTTGACCAGTCTCAACAGCCTTAATCCGTTATGATGCGCGGTCTCGATCAATGCCCGGTCGGCGGGGCGGCCGGATTCGACCGGCGCAGACAATAGCTGTTCGAGCGGACCCAGCATCAAGGTCAGCGGCGTGCGAAATTCGTGGCTGACATTCGAGAAAAACGCGGTCTTCGCGCGGTCGATCTCGGCCAGGGCCTCGGCCCGCCGGCGCTCCTCTTGGTAAGCCTCTGCGCTGGCAACAGCAGCCTCGATCTGACCGGCGACAAGCCCGAGGAAACCGCGATATCCCTCATCGTAAAGGCGAAAGGGGTTCAACCCGACAACGAGGACACCGGCGGGCGCGGTCTCGCCGCTTGGCGTGATCGGCAGCAGGGCTGCCTGGCCGGGCGGGCGACTCCATGGGCCGCTCGGCGGATCCGCCAGCAAATTGTCCAGGTTACAGACGATGGCCTCGTGCTCGTGCAAAACCTGCTTCAACGGCCAGGCCGCGGGGTCGCGGATTTGAGTACCGCCTTTGCCATCGGTACGGCCGGGCGCAATACCGGTCGCGCCGCACAGCGACAATTCCCCGCTTGCGGGTTCCGCCATGTAAAGCATGGCAAAGGGCAAATCGCGTGGATTGGTTGCCAGCGCGGCGCCGCTGCGCTCGCAGGCTTCTAGCCGCGTGCGTGCGTCGGTTGTGCCGGCCGCCAGTTCCCGTAACAGCGCTAGCTGTCGCTCGCCGATTACCCGCTGGGTATCGTCGGTGTTCGCGCAAATGATCCCGCCGGTGGAGCCGTCGTCGTCCGGGATCGGGCTGTATGAAAAGGTATAATAGGTCTCTTCCGGATAACCATGGCGCTCCATGATCAGGAGCTGTTCCTCGACATAAGTGCCTTCGGTACCCGTCATCGCCGTCGCCAGCATTGGGCCGACGTCGGCCCAGATCTCCTGCCACACAACGGCAGTCGGTTGTCCCAATGCCCAGGGATGCTTGCCGCCGATGATCGATTTGTAGGGATCGTTGTAGAGGTAGGTCAGCTCCTTGCCCCATCCGATCCAGATCGGCTGGCGGGAGGTCAGCATAATCCGAACCGCTAGCTTCAGACTTTGCGGCCAGGATTTCGGTTCGCCCAAAGGCGTGCTTGGCCAGTCGAAAGCGCGGATTAATGCGCCCAATTCACCCCCGCCGGACAGGAACTCCCACGAGCCGGGGTGGGCAGCTTCATGTCCTCGCATCGGTGCCTCCTCGGCCACAACTCAGGGGTAAAGTAACGCGAGTTTTGCCGAAGGCAATAAACGGGGAAGCGTAGCAAAGCTGCCCAAAGTCGCGCGCTTGAGCGAGCTGAACGTCCTTGAGCCCGCGCGCAAGAGTGCCGCGGCGTCTTACCCCTCCGGCAGGCCGAAGACTTCCTCTGGATTATAGAGGCCGCGCACCGGGTGAAACCCAAGCGAAACCAAAGGCCGTGGGCAGATCTCGGCGAAGGCGGAGGAGGTCAGCAAGGGCCGCAGCAGCCGCTTGGTCAGTCCCTCGATCCGCGAAGCGAGATTGACGGCGGGCCCGATTACCGTGAAATCGAGCCGATCGGTGGCGCCAACATTGCCGTAGATTACCTCGCCCAAATGCAATCCAATGCCGATCCGCAGTTCGGGTACCCCACGTGCCTGGCGCGATTTGTTCACTGTCGCGAGACGCTCCAACCCCTCGGTGGCTGCTTCGAGCGCGCGCAGGCTCGACGGCGCAAAATCCTCATCATCCTCGGCCGGAAAAATCGCCAACACGCCGTCGCCCATAAATTTCAGCACCTCACCCTTTCTCTCCTCGACCGGCGACACGACCGCGTCGAAGTATTCGTCGAGCAATTCGATGACCTCGTCTCCGGCTAGCTGGTCCGAGAGCCCGGTGAAGTTGCGCATGTCAGTCATCATGATCACGGCGCGCATCCGCTCGCCCTGCGCCCGGAAAATCTGTCCGGCGAGGATGCGGCGGCCCGCCTGCGGTCCGAGATAGGTGTCCAAAAGATTGCCGCTGATGCGGCGCACCGCGCGCGTATCGACGATCGCCGCCAAGGCCGGGTTGATGGCTTCGAGCTTGGCAATGTCAGCATCGGTGAACCCACCCGGCCGGTCGGTGGCCCACGCTACAGCCGGAAACTGGCGGAAGGTGCGGTTCAAGGCCAGCGCGAAGTAATCGGTTGCACCGGCCCTGCGCATTCTTTCAAGCAGCGGGAATTCCGCGACCGGTCCGTCAAGCCGCCGACGCATCGGCGCGCCGCGCTCGACGGTTCTGCGGATCGGGCTGAGTTTATATTCGTCGGTCTCCTCCGAGCCGTGCAGGATCCGGTAATTCTCGATAACCTTGCGGTCGCGCCACCAGCGCGCGCCGACGCCCCTAATCTGCGGGTGTAACGTGCCGACATGCAGCCCAGCGCGCCACAGCGGCACGCCGTCGCCAACCAGCCGCCAGCATAGCTCATCAAACAGCTCAATCTCGCTGTCGATTTGCGGGCCGTCGATGAGGACCCAACGCCCGACCTCGCCCCCCAATATTGGAGCACCGAGCCCGGTGTAGACGCCTTCGATCCGAAAGAATTCTTCGCCGCTCGTTTGCGGCTCAGGGGCAACGGGCGAGGCCAGGCTTTGATCGGCTGGCAGATTTGTATCCATTTACACGTTGAAGGTAGACGGAAGCGCCAAGGCGGTCATGAACCACGAGTTAAATAGGTGCGCTCGCGCTGTTTGCGACGGCGAAAGCTTTTTGTCGATGCCGCGCGTAGTTTAGCTTGGCGCAGCAACATGATGATCAGGCGGAGAACATCCATGCCGGCCTTTACCACCCGACCCGAGATCCGCGGCACCTTTGGCGCGGTCGCCTCAACCCACTGGCTCACTTCCGCGGTCGGTATGAGCATTCTCGAAAAGGGTGGCAACGCCTTTGACGCCGCTGCGGCGGCTGGGTTCACATTGCAGGTCGTCGAGCCGCATCTGAACGGCCCGCTCGGCGAGGCGCCGATCCTGATATGGAGCGAGGCGGCGCACCGCTGCGAGATGGTCTGCGGGCAGGGTACCGCCCCCGCCGCCGCGACGATCAGCCGCTTTCGGGATCTAGGGCTGGATCTGATCCCCGGCACCGGCCTGCTCGCTGCGGCTGTTCCGGCCGCATTCGGCGCCTGGATGCGACTGGTGCGTGACTGGGGGACGATGCCGCTCACTGAAATCCTGGCGCCGGCGATTGCCTACGCCGACAACGGCTATCCGGTGGTTGAGCGGATCAGCGAGACGATCTCGGTGATGAGCGAAATGTTCCGCCGTGAATGGCCGAGTTCGGCTGCCGTATATCTGCCGCACGGTCGTCCGCCCGTCCCCGGCCGTCTGTTCCGCAATCCGGCGCTCGCCGCGACTTATCGCCGGGTGCTTTCCGAAGCCGGCGACGGCACCCGCGAAGGCCAGATCGAGCGCGCCCGCGCCTGTTGGTACGAGGGGTTTGTCGCGGAGGCGATTGATCGTTTCTGCCGCAACGAGAGGGTGCTCGATGCGTCGGGCCGCCGGCATGGCGGCTTGTTGACCGGTGACGACATGGCGCGCTGGCGGGTTCCGGTCGAAACCCCGCTTTCCGTCGATTATCGCGGCTACACCGTGTTCAAGGGTGGTCCGTGGAGCCAGGGTCCGGTGCTGCTGCAGACCTTGGCGTTGCTGAAGGGGTTTGATCTTGACGGTCTTGACCCGCTTGGCCCCGACTTTGTTCATGCCGTCGTCGAATGCCTAAAGCTCGCTCTTGCCGATCGCGAGGCATGGTATGGCGACCCCGATTTTGTCGAGGTGCCGATGTCGACCCTGCTGTCGCCCGACTACAACGATATGCGGCGGCGGCTGGTTGGCGACCGTGCGTCGCTGGACTTACGCCCGGGCCGTCCCGACGGCCGCACCCCCCGCGTATTGGTCGGCGGGCGCGAAGCAGCGATCGCCGCCGCGGGAATTGGCGAGCCGACGATCGCCGGGATCGGCGAGCCGACAGTCAATGAACAGGGCCTCGTGGCCGGCGACACCTGCCATCTCGACGTGATCGACCGTTGGGGCAACATGGTCTCGGCAACACCGTCAGGCGGCTGGCTGCAAAGCTCGCCGGTGATCCCCGAGCTCGGCTTCTGCCTCGGCACGCGGATGCAGATGTTCTGGCTCGAAGAGGGACTGCCGTCGAGTCTCGAACCCGGCAAGCGCCCGCGCAGCACCCTGTCGCCGTCGATGGCGTTCAAAGAGGGCAAGCCCTATATGGTTTTTGGCACACCGGGTGGCGACCAACAGGACCAATGGTCGACGCTGATGCTGGTGCATCACGTCGACCACGGCATGAATTTGCAGGAAGCGATCGACTGCCCGGCCTTTCACACCGAGCACCAGCCGAGTTCGTTTTATCCGCGTGCCGCCCGGCCGGGTCTGGTGGCGATCGAGGGCCGCTTTCCGGAGGCAACGCGCGCCGCCCTGACCGAGCGAGGGCACCATCTGGTGGTCAGCGGGCCGTGGTCGGAGGGCCGCCTCTCCGGTTGCGCCCGGGAAGCCACTGAGGAAGGCATGGTGCTTAAAGCCGCCGCCAACCCGCGCGGCATGCAGGGTTACGCTGTCGGCCGTTGAGATCGAGGTTTCTCGGGTGACAGCGGGCTCGTAGAGACGAGCGATCCCCCGCAGACCAGCGCTCTCACCCGCAACCATCGCTCAGGTGACGTGCAGTGAAGCCCATCCGTTTACTGCGGCGGCGCCGCAAATGAAGGTGAATGCTGCAAAGCCTTTGACTTGCTGTCAATAGGAGGATCAAGCAGTACAAAATTGGCCTTTGAGGTGCATCAGCAGGCCGATCGGTGGTGAAGTCATTCTGGTGGATCAGCGATAGCAGTGTGCTCGGATTGAGGTCACTCGCCTGCACCCGTCGGCCCATTGCCTTGGCGACCGCGAGGGTGATGCCTGACCTGGCAAAGGGGTCGATCACAATGTCGCGGGGTTCGATGTCGCAATGCCGCCCGGTAGCAACTCCGGCTCGATCCAGTGGGCATAGCTGGTGCGATCGACAAAGCCTCACATGAATTTCCGCGCTTCCTGGCGAGACTCGGCCCGACGTTCCACGCATCCGGCGACCGACTTATCGGATTATGTGACCGCCTCGGCGCACTGACTGGGACGCGCGCTTTCGGTTTCGTTCTGACCCGCCAAGAGGCCACCGGGACCTGGGGGCCGCAACGTTGCGTTGTTACAGCCGATAAATCCGCAGCGGAAACTCTCGGGTCAAGACGCAACCCCGCAGCCGGTTCGGGGGCCACTGTGGCCGGCGTGAGCGGGACGAACGACAGGATCATCGGCAGACCGTTCGGACGGCCTGACCCGGTGGATTATCGCCTTGAGTAAATCTCCTCGTCCGGCATCGTCCAACAGACTCTGTCGCAAGCGCTCTGCTTCAGCCAATGATGTGGGAATATATCCGCCGATCGCAGTCCCGTGCGTAGAGCGTGGGCTTGCCGACCGAGGTAGCCGAACCGATAGCGGATCACGTCTCTTTAGGGGGTGTCATGGCGTTCTGGACAGAACCACAGATGGCGTCGATCCACAAAATGCTGAACCCGCGCTCGATTGCGATCGTCGGCGCGACGCCGCGGATGCAGTATGGCGGGCGGTTTCTGGCTGCGGCGCTCAAGGCCAAAGACCGGGTGCGGGTTTATGCCGTGAACCCGCGTTATGACGAAATCATGGGGGTGAAGTCCTATCCGAGTGTAACGGACCTGCCGGAGGCCCCCGATGTGGTGGGCGTCGTGGTGCCCTGGGACCAGGTGCTCGATATCCTCGAGGAGAGCCACCGCAAGGGGACGGGATCAGCGATCGTGATCTCGGCGGGCTTTGCCGAGCGCGGCGTCGACGACCGGCGTGATTTGCAGCGGGAATTGGGCGCGTTTGCCCGCACCTCGGGCATGCGTATCAGCGGCCCCAACTGCCTGGGGCTCGCGAATGTCAAAGACGACATCTGGGCCACCGCTTCCTCGCGCGGGGCGTCTGGTCTGACCGGGCCGATCGGCCTCGTATGCCAAAGTGGTGCCACGGCATTCGGGCCGTTCCTGGTGCGGGCGGTCGAGAACGGCATCGGCTTCAGCTATATCATCTCGACCGGCAACGAGGCAGACCTCGACTTTACCGATTTCGCCCGCTATCTGCTGGATGATCCGGATACTCGGGTAATTGCCGGCTTTGTCGAAGGCTTCAAGCGGGCCGACAAATTTCTCGAAGTGGCAAAGCTCGCAGCAGAGCGCGGCAAGCCGATCGTGCTGATCAAAATCGGACGTTCGGAACTGGGAGCGAGGGCAGCACGCTCGCATACGGCGGCGCTGACCGGTGCCGATGCCCGGTACGATGCGATCTTTGCCCAATACGGGGTGATCCGAGTCCAGGATTACGACGAACTCCTGGAGACAGCACACCTCCTGGCACACACCCCCAAGCCCGGCGTGCCTGGCATCGCGGTGGTATCCCACTCGGGCGGAATTAGCTCGCTCACCGCCGATATGTGCGGTCAGGCCGGTCTCGATCTGCCACCGCTCGGGGACCAGGCGCGTGACGGCATCAACGGCATCCTGAAGGGCTTCGGGTGGGCTGCCAATCCTGCCGATGTGACAGGCTTTGCCAACAGCGAGTCCTTCCCGCAAATCATGGAGCATATGGTCAATGATCCCCGCATGGGGACGCTCGTCGTCGCGAGTGCCGGGGCGGACGCCCAAGCTCAGCAGGTCATCAGCCAGCGTGACCGGACCGACAAGGGTGTGGTGTTCTTGTGGACGGGAAGCCGGGACGCCAAGGCTGGCCTGGCACAGCTCAAAGAAGCCCGGATACCAATCTTTTACACCCCGGACAAATTGGCTCGAGGCCTGCAGAGCCGCCTGGCCTATCATACATGGCGCGAGCGTCGCCTGGCCGATGGCTTTGCCACAGCCCCGCCGCGCACCGCACCTCAGGATCAGGTCATCGCCCAGGCGCTTGGCTTGGGGCGTCCGACACTCTCGGAGTCCGAGAGCAAAGCGCTGCTGGCGGCCTGGGGCGTGCCGATTGCGCGTGAGCACCGAGCAAATTCTGCAGACGCTGCCGTCGCGGCCGCTGAGCAGCTCGGGTTTCCGGTGGCTCTCAAGGTCGACTCGCCGGATATTCTGCACAAGACAGAGGCCGGGGTGGTTAGGCTGAACCTCGGCGATATGGCCCAAGTGCGAACTGCCTACGCAGAGATATTGGCCAATGCCAAGGCCTATGCGCCACAGTCTCGGATCATCGGCGTGTCGGTGCAGGAGATGGTCGGAGACGGCGTCGAAGTCATCATCGGCGTCAATTGCGATCCGCAATTGGGCCCGGTGCTGCTGTTCGGCAGTGGCGGCGTGATGGTCGAGGTCTACAATGATGTGTCCCTGCGGCGCTGCCCGATCACGCGCAGGGATGCACGGGCGATGATCGCCGAGGTCAAAGGAGCCCGGTTGCTCCAAGGCTTTCGCGGACGGCCGGCCGCGGACCTCGCCGCACTCGCGGATACCCTCGTGCGCGTGTCATACCTCGCCATGCACCTCGAAGGACATCTGGCGGAGTTGGACATCAATCCGCTGATGGTGCTGCCGTCAGGTCAGGGAGTGAAGGCGGTCGACGCCCTCGTCGTGTTTCGCGGCACATAATGGTGAAACCGAATGCTGCGCTTCACCGCACGGGTACTATTATGACGGGCTAACCGAGGGAAGCCTGGAGCGGGTCATGAAAGAAAACAGCATACGGCGGGCGGTGCGCGAAGGACGAGCCGCGCTCGGCACCGGGCTCAAGGAATTCGCATCCCGCGGCGTTCCCTGGATCATCGAGGCTGCCGGCTTCGATTACTGCGCGATCGACCACGAACATGGGGCGTTCAACATGGAAACGATCGCCAATCTGGCGAGCTGGTTCCAGGCCACGAACGTCTCGGCCATCGTTCGGATCCACAAGTCATTCACGCATCTAATTCCCGGCATTCTGGATCAGGGCATCATGGGCATCCAGGTGTCCGAGGTGGAAACCGCCAAGGAGGCGCGCGCGATCGTCCGCTTGGCGAAGTATCCACCGATTGGGAACCGCGGCATCTCCGGCCAGGGGCCGCACACCGGATACAAAAGCTACGGCGCCCGCCACGCCACCGAATACGCGCCCTGGGCCAACGAGAACATCATCATATGCCCGTCGATCGAGTCGCTCGAGGGCCTCGAGAATGTCGAGGAGATCGCGGCGGTCGAAGGGATCGACATGATCGCGTATGGCCATTCCGACCTGAGCGCGCAGCTCGGGGTTCACCTTGACCTCGAACACCCGAAATTCAAAGCGGCGATCCGGCGGATTGCAGCAGCATGCAATGCCCATGGCAAGCTCGCTCGGGGATCGGCGGAGACCGAGGCGCAGATCGAGGAATATTGGCAGCTCGGGTGCAAGGTGCTGAACCTGCCAGGGAACGATGTGAGCACGTATCTTGACGGGATGAGAGCGCGCGCGGCCCGCGCCCATGCCCGGTTGGAGTCGATCGGTGTGCCGACCCGATGAGGGGATCTGTTGGCCACCCGTTCACACTATCACCTCACCCCGCCCCCCAGGGCGCCGCCACCAACACACTGACCGGAGGACGCCGCATGACTAAATATCTGCACACCATGATCCGCGTAAGTTCGCTGGAGGACACGATCGCCTTCTTCAAGGTGCTCGGCTTGCGCGAGATCCGCCGCCGTCCGGACGAGAAAGGCCGCTACACCAACGTGTTCCTCGCCGCCCCCGGCCAGGAGGATGCCGCGGTGGAACTCACCTACAATTGGGATCCCGAGCCTTATACCGGCGGCCGCAATTTCGGACATCTCGCCTATGCCGTGGACAACATCTACGACACCTGCAACGCCTTTATCGCCCACGGCGTGACGATCAACCGCCCGCCGCGTGACGGCCGCATGGCCTTTATCCGCACGCCGGACGGCATCTCCATCGAGCTATTGCAGGCCGGCGAAGCGCTGCCGCCTGCCGAACCCTGGACCAGCATGGCCAATACCGGTTCATGGTAGAGCGAGACGCTTCTGGCGCGGCCGCCCGATCACGCACTCGGAAGCACAGGCGATGATCGCCGAGCTCGAAGGCGCCGGTTGCTCCGGGGCTTTCGCGGGCGGCCAGCGGCGGACCTCGAGGCGCTCGCGGATACACTGGTGTGTGTGTCGTACCTCGCCATGCACATGGAAGGACACTTGGCAGAGCTAGACATCAATCCGCTGATTGTGCTGCCGTCAGGTCAGGGCGTGAAGGCGGTAGACGCCCTTGTCGTGCTTCGCGGCACATAGCACTGCACCAGCACCGCAAGCTTGACCTGCATCATCTTGTTGCACCACGACGGCTACGCGCCGTTTGCGGCGATTGCCGCCCGACCCGACAATTTTCTTGAAGCGGCCGCACGAAGGGAGATGCTCTTCGACCGCCCCGTGATGGCTTCGCGCGTCGGGCCCGGGACGGGGCATTATTCGTCAGCTCGGCGATCAAGGCCAACCTTGTGCCACAGCGCCGGGAACCATCGTTACTCATCCGACGTTTACGGTGTCTAGTGGTTGCTTAAAGATTGAGCTGTACATCATTGACTCAACCAAGGAGAAAACGAATGTCCGACTCAGCCGAAAAATCTGCCCGCGGGAAGCTGTTGCGTAATATGGCGATGGTTGCGGTCGTGGTTCCCGCGACGCTCCTCGCAGCGTGTGCCCAACAGGAGCCCGCTCCGCCGCCGCAACCTACCGTCTCCGAGGCCCCGCCCCCGCCTCCGGCTCCGCCGGCACCGGCACCGGCTCCGGTTATTGGCGAACGGGGCTAGTCAGCGGCCCAGTAAGGCGCAAGAACCCGAGCCTCCGTTCGTCGACCCGATCCTACCGCCATCGCGAGGGCATCCAGGCGGCCGTCAAACACGCGCGTAAACCAAGAACGCCTGCACCGTTCCGAGCTGTGTGCCCCGGCGGCACGTCTTGCCCGACCGTCATCGCTCGCATCGTTCGTGTCTAACGCGGGATCCCGCATGACCCGGCAATGGCGATGATGATTCCGGCCGGCGGCTCCGGTTTCTTACTACCACCGCTTTCAATATGGGGGGCCATCGTGGTGCACAGCGATTCTGTCGCCGTCGATTGCGCTTCGCAGGCCTTCACGAGCGCCGCGGGCGTAATCATGCGAAAGGCAAGGTTTGTTCCTCGCCGCGTAGAGACGGCTGGGATATCCTCACAGCCGCGATGAACCGACTTGCGGTTGCCATGCTGCTGACCTTCTGGGCTCTCGCGGGTTGCGCCCCGATAAGGCCGGTAACAGCATCCGCGCCACCTCCCGCCACGCAGCTGGATGCCAACACTGAAATCGGTAGCCTGATCGACAGCACGCCTGAGCTAGTCGTCGCCGGTGAACGGCTGAACGTCGGATTGCTACGACGCTTCTACGCGCGCCATGGCTTCGAGCCCATATGGACGACCCGGCAGGCGCAGGCGAATGCACTGGTGAATGCCGTGTTGCGCGCTGGCGATCAGGGTCTCTCCCCTGAGCTGTTTCACGCGGACCAGTTGCGGCAGATACCGAGGTTGTCACCGCTTGACCGCGAACTGTTGCTGTCGGACGCCTTCCTATCATATGCCGACGCGCTGGCCCGCGGCGCCATGCCGGTTGAGCGCCGAAGCGATGACGAGGCTTTGCCGCCCGGGCCGATCGATGTCGCTGCTGCGCTCGACGACGCCATCGACAGCCCGGGTCCGGCGGCAATGATCGAGGCGCTGGCGCCGACGACGACGACCTACCGGGCGTTGCGTGCAGCTTTGCAAAGCTATCGCTTGGGCGCCTCGACTGGCGACAGCGCCGCACCAAACCGATTGCGCGAGATCGAAGTAAACCTTGAACGCCAACGCTGGCTGCCGCGGCGGCTGCCGGCGGATCGCGTCTGGGTCAACGTTGCGGACGCCCGATTGGTGCTGTACCTCGCCAATCGGCCGGTTTTCACGACGCGGCTTCTTGTTGGCCAAGACGTCAAGCGCAATCAGACCCCGGAGTTCCGCGCCATAATCGATGGCATTTTGTACAACCCTCCATGGAATATCCCGGAGGACGTTGCCACCGACGAGATCCTGCCGAAGATCAGTCGCGACCCAAATTATTTGGCACAGCATGATATGGTCATGCAGGCCAATGGCCTGCTGCAGCAGCTACCTGGACCCGACGCAGGGCTCGGGCTGCTCAAGTTCGAGATGGACAACCGGTTCGGCGTTTACCTGCACGACACCCCCGAAAAAATTCTGTTCAGCCGCGATGACCGCCGCATCAGCCATGGCTGCATCCGGGTGCAGAATCCGCGCGAATTGGCCGCCCTGCTGATGCACCAACCGATCGACCAGATAAATCAAGCGATCGCGACGGGCAGCACCACCCGAGTCAATCTGCCAGTGCCCGTGCCGGTGTTCATCGTCTACCAAACCGCCTTTGTAGATACCGACGGCAAGTTGGAATTTCGGCCCGATGTATACAACCGCGACGTCGAGATCTGGCGGCACCTATATCCGGTGCGGCAGCCGGTGGAGGAAGCGGAGCCGTCGGAGCAACCTCTCAGCTGACCTTCAAACGCATCGGCTGTGGGGCCTTCAGCCGCCCGAGTCATCGCGGTCAAACAAACCTTGAGGTCGAGGTTCGTTGGGGTATGACGACCAGTTCCCCATGCCCGCGCCGAACGCCCGCTGTCGGTACCGTCAGGCGACGTTCGCCGGGATGCGCAGCAGCGGGCCTGGCCAATGCCAAGGCCTATGCGCCACAGGCGCGGATCATCGGCGTGTCGGTACAGGAGATGATCCGAGACGGTGTCGAAGTCATCATTGGCGTCAATTGCGACCCGCAATTGGGCCCGGTGCTGCTGTTCGGCAGCGGCGGCGTGATGGTCGAGATCTACAACGATGTCGCCCTGCGACGCTGTCCGATCACGCGCGCGGAAGCGCAGGCGATGATCGCCGAGGTCAAAGGAGCCCGGTTGCTCCAGGGCTTTCGCGGCCGGCCGGCGGCGGACCTCGCCGCACTCCGGATACCCTGGTGCGCGTGTCGCACCTCGCCATCCACCTTGAAGGACACTTGGCAGAGTTGGACATCAATCCGCTCATGGTACTGCCGTCAGGTCAGGGAGTGAAAGCGGTAGACGCCCTTGTGGTGTTGCGCGGCACGTAATGGTTCGAATCTAACGCAGGTCACCAACCACCTATTTGGGCGAGAACCTCTCGAACATGACGCTCCCTTATGGATCAGCCTTGTGGAACTGGCGCTCAACATACTGCTGAGCCGCACCACCCGCGATCAATGCGCAGATAACCGCGATCGTGGTGGTCAACCCGTGCCAGTCTGAACCAAGAAAACGATCAAGGAGGCTCTGAATCAGGTAAAAGACTGCCACCCACACCGCGATCGTAACCAAGCTGGACAATACCCCAGCAAAGTAGTTGAGCTTCCGGTCAATGAGGAGCAGACGACGGACACTCTTATCCGCCTTATTTGGATCCTCTACTTCGCCATCTCGCAACCATTCCGCCTGAGGTTTTGGATCGAAATCCCGCCACTGCTTTTGAAGCTGCTCGCATCGTCTTCGATACCGCCCGATGAGACCCCCCGCGAGACATTCTTCCTCCAGTAGCTCGCGAAGCTTCGCGGTGAAGAATACGTGGTCATTGTACAGGGCGGCAAAGACAAAGGTGCCATTGTCTTTCGTGTAGCCCGCTCTCATTGCTTTCTCATCGAGATTTGCCTTGCCGTAATAGGCACATCGGGCTGCTATGTCGGTCGATTTGGGCGAGCCATGGACCCGATACCCCTCCTTTTCGAGAGCTCTACCGTAAAGTGCCGCGAGCATGCAGCGGAATTCATCAACCAGACCCATTGGCGTGAAATAACCCTCGCTCGGCTCGTTTTTATGATTTAGTACCTGGACATTCGCCCATCTAATCAACTCAGCATCAATTTGCTTGGGCAGAAAAAGATGTCGAGAGTTAAGGTTTTCTAATAGCCGATACGCCGTATGTAGTCCTTTAGGTGTCGTTGGTGCGATGCTCAAGAAACGGAAGATAGCTTCCTGAATATTTCTGTAGCGGAGGTCAGGACCGTCTTGGGTGTCATTGGGTTCGTCGAGCCGGGGGTTCGCGGCGGACATAGCGACCAGATCACACCAGCGGTCATCCGAAACAGCCGAAAATGGGTCCCTACGCTCATATAAGGCGACCATCAGTTCTTCGCTGGTATTCGGGTTCCTCAGAAGCGCCTCAGCCTCGGACCGGTCTGCATCAACTACTACACGCTGGATCTCTTCTTCGCCGATCACGGCCTTCGGAAACCCCCAAAATTCATGTGTCGCGCGGTTCGATAGGACAGCAATGCGAAGACCTTGCCTGTATCTAGCATCGAGCGGGCTAGTGGGACCGCCCAGTCCTCTCCGGTAGAGTTCTCCAAGAATGTCTCTGTCGGTTCCATATTGGGCTAAGGCAAGATTTATGAGGTGCTCATCCCGAGCCAGTAGGTTCTTCTCCAGTTCCTTGTCACCAGTACCGAAATCGTCAACTGCCTTCTCGCCATAACTCGTGAGTTCTTCGAAGACGATTTCAGGGGGAGACACGAGGAGCCGCGCTTCCCTGATGCGCTTTTCGTGCTCGCTCATGCTGGCCATGAAGCCCCTGGCCCTCCGGTAATTCACACCGCACGAACTCGGCTGCTGGTCAGCTTGCGCGCATTCGTGCCTGATCGGCCAGAAGCTCGTCGCCCCGCATAATCCTGGCGTTGTGGGCCAGCTTGTAAATGAAATTGCTATGCCGGGCATAGATCTGCCGGTCCGCATAGACGGCGACCATCCCATTAATTTGGGCGATCAGCCAATCCGGCGCGTCCCTCTCCTCCTCGCGCGCCTCGAATGCACCGATGACGGCAAGCCCGTTGGAGATCGGAAAGATGATCTGTGTCCGACGTAAACCGAAGCCCGGTCCATGGAAGTTGTCGCGTTGGGCCGGGTCCGACCACATCAAGCAGACTGGATGATCGGAAGTTATAAATCCAGTCCTGCTGGGTTGTGCACGCAATAGCGCCCATTTTCGGCGGAAGAAGAACGGCAATACTGTGTCGAGAGAGTTCAACTCCATCGCCAAATGCCGGCCAATCGGTACGGTGATCCGATACTGATCGGCCTCAACGAACTCCCGCATCTTTTGGTAATCTTCGTCGGCATCTGGTGGAAGAGCACCCTCGGCCTTCATTTGGCGGATTTGAGAGGCCCATCGTTCAGGTGTTGCTGTGGCAAGTGCGAGGACTCGCTTTGCGATTTGCTCCTGGAATTGCCGGATATTCTCGCGGAACCGAGGGTTCTTAACGGCCATCATCGCCATCAAGTTGAACAGGTACGCCCGATCATCCGGCCCCTTGATCGACCGAGCGGCAATGATCCTTTCAAGAGCTTGGCTCAGTTCGGTTTCGAACCCCGAGAGGGCGTTCTCCAGCGCATCCGGCTCATACCCCTCAACCTCGATTCGGTGAAAATCCCGCTCGGCGGCGACATTGGCCGGCGCTGTACGAAAGGCGCGGCGTTCTTTGCCCTCGATCACGAACAGCTTGGGCTTCTGCGGCTCGGTGACGAAGCCCCGGAGATAACACTGCGGCACGTAGTGGTGGCGTCTGGCTGTCATATTCTGCGAACATACAAAGAACAGTCCTCGGCGTCCAGACGGGCTGAGAGTGAGCGGCGCGCGCCGGTGATCTCCAGTGTCACAGGCCGTCAGCTCGGGTTCTTGCCAAACATGATCCAGCCGCCATTGCTTGGCGTGGTGAATGCCGCCAGCGCCGTCTCTGCCCGAACCTTGACCTGGCGGGCGCCGGCGGTGCCGCGGAGCTGCTCAATGCTGTCGGTGTACATGGCCGTACGGGTGCGCCCGTTCCCCAGATTGCCGCCGCTCGAGCAGAACGGGTGCGGTCCCTCGACCCTGATATCGCCGGCGTAGAACGCGAAGGCGTCGCCACGTTTGACGCCGTGCCACTGGAAGCCCTCCAGAAAGAACTGCGCCATGATCGAATAGCCTTCGTAAGGATTGAAGATATCGACGTCCGCGGGGCCGATACCGGCGCCCTCGTACATCCTGCTGGCGGCGCGGTCGGTCCAGGCCTCGATTTCCTCCAAATCTTCCTGGGTGCTGCGCTTCCGGAAATTGTGCTGCGAGTGATTGAGCACATAGACCGGCCTTTGCCGCATGTCGCGGGCGCGCTCGGCGGTCGTGAACAGATACGCGGCCGAGGCATTGACCGGCCGGTCGCAGTCCCAGACCCTGAGCGGGTTCAGGACAAAGCGTGAATTGACGTAATCCTCGATCGTGAGCTGCGGGACGTTGTGGCTGGCATTGTACCCCCACGGCGTCAGCAGCCCGTTCCTGTGCTGGTTGACGACAAAGGGGGCGACGTCGTCGTGCTTGCCGCCGTATTTCAGGCAGTACTGATTGTGCGGGAAGATGTTGATGAAATCATTGCCGCCGTGATTGCCCCAAGGGGCGGTCCATTGGCGCGCACCACGGGCGTAGTCGTCGGCGTTCTCGCCGCCGCGACGATAGCGGCCTTCGAGATTGCCGGTCGGGTAGATGACGAGACAGGTGTGGCACTGGCCGTCACCCACGGCCTGCGCCGCCATGCCGACCATTTCGCTGATCGTCGGCACCCCGGTCGGCGCGAATTTCACGTTGGGCAGGCGCATCTGCTCGATCAGCCACTGCGCGTTGATCAGGGTGAGGCCCCACTCCGAATCATAGGGCGGGGCGAAATAGGGCCGTGGCGCCCATTGCGACGCGGAGCCGCCGCTGCCGCCGGCAATATGGCTGTCGCAGCAGATGACGCCGTCGATCTGATCGGGCGTGACACTGGCCTCGTCCATCGCCTTTTGGCAGGCCAGGATCGAATAGGCGCCCAGCGTCTTGTCCATCGAGACGCCGTCCCAGCGACGGTCGACCGGCGAATGCCCGACCCCAGCCACCGCGACCTTGCCGCGGTGCTCCCATACGCCGAGCCCGTCCTTATCTCGCCGCCACTGATACCGATCCGACGCGCTCATGGCTTTCCCTTTCCTCTATGCTCCGGCCGTGAAGGTATGGCAGGAACGCACCAATACCCGGTTCCCAGGGTGCCTTTCGACCCTTTGCAGTCGAAGCATGACGTCAATGGACCGAGATAGTGCCAGCTGCGAACATCACAGGGAAGGCGTGGATCGAAATGAAGAGACCGCCGATAGGGGATGGCCTCTTGGGTGGTCGGGATGGCTATTATTTCACGCCCTCAACCGCGACCACGTTGTATTTGGCAAATTTTTCGCCGACCTTCCGGATGGCCTCATATTCCTGCGAATGACGCCATCCGTTCAGTGCCTCCATGCTCTCCCAGCGTAGGATGACGACGCGGCCCTTCGGGAACGAACCGTCAATTTGCGTTCCTGGCCCTGCCGCCACGTACACGGCGCCGTGCTCTTTCAGCGTTTTCTGAGCAGTGGGAAGGTACTCCTTCCTGTATCCTTCCGGGTCTGTGATCTCGTTCATGGCAATCATGTAGACAGGCGGCTTGCCTTGGGCGTGAAGCGTGTGAACCGCCATGCCGACTGCGGTGCTTGAAAGCGCCGCCATTACGATGGCGTAGCCCAATTTCATGGCATCCTCCATTCTCCGTCGTATGCAGGAAGGGAAAAGCTATCATTCAGCGTGGGCACCAAGCGTTAAATTCGATCCACCTAGGCAACGACCTGCCACTCGTGGATGAGTTGGCCTGGGGCCACCTCCTCGAAGGTCACCTCGACGGCGGCGCCCACCGGCGCCTTGTAGGGCGGGGTGCCCGGGAGATTGGAATAGAAATTGACCCTCCGGTCCGCGTCCAAGGTTACCATCGCCAGGTTATAGGGCTGATCGGGCATGCGCCGGTTGAGGCGGCCATCCTCGATCACGATGTAGGTCGCGATATGACCTTTTCCGTCGACTTCTTTCCACGTCAGATTGGCGGGCGAGTTGCAGAATTGGCAGGCCTGCTGCGGCGGGTACTGCAGCCTGTCGCACTGAGCGCAGTGCTGCAAGACGAGCCGCCTTTGATTGACGGCGTCCCAGAACGGCTTGCTCAAAGCGTCGGCGACGGGGATCAGCTTTGGCATCGTTTCACTCCCGTAAGCCTGTCCTTCAACTCATTTCTCCCCCTTGGCCGGGCTTGACCCGGCCATCTACGTCTTTGATCGGGTTTGTGAACGAAGACGTGGATGCCCGGCTCAAGACCGGGCAAGAGGCGTCGTTTCGTATGGTCATCGTTTCTCTCCCCTTTTATTCGCCTCGTCCGACCCACTGGCCGTAGACCGGGTACTGGCAGCAGATGAATTCGATATAGGCCGGGCGACCTGAATTATTGATTTCGAGCGCCCGCCGCAGGGCCGGGATGATCTCGGCTGGCTCGCTCACCCGCTCGGTGTGGAAGCCGAGGGCGCCGATCACCTTCGACATGTCCACCTCGTTGGGCCCCAGCACCTGATGGGTAAAGGGATCGTGTCCCGGCCCCCAGAAGCCGGGTCCATAGCCCGCAAAGCCGCCATTGCTGATGTGCACGACGGTGATCCCGAGCTTCTCGCGCAGCAGAACCTCGAGGTTGCCAAGCATGTAGCCAAGGCCCGCCTCGCCGGTCACCGCGACGGATGCCCGGTCCGGAAACGCCTTCTTGGCGGCAATCGCAGCGGCCAGGCTGAAGCCAAGCGTGGAGACATTACCCCAGCCGAGGAAGCCGCGCGGGATCAGCGTATCGAAGACGGTGCTCAGCTGGTCGCGCGTGTTGCCGCTTTCGTGCGTCACAAACGAATTCTTCAGATCCAGCACCTGCATCAGATCGCCGTACACCCGATAGGGGTTGATCGGCGTCTCGTCGGAGTTCATGACCTGCCGGTATCGGGCGAGTGCGGTGTCGCGCGCCGCCCGCACTTCCGCCGCCACATCACCTGCGTTCCGACTGGCGCGAGACGAGCGGCCGGAGACTTCCTGGTGGAGCGCCTGCAAGGTCAAGCGCGCATCGCCGATCACCGCGTGCGCGGTAGGATACATCTTGTTGATGTGCAATTCGTCGATGTTGCAGTGGATGATGGTCTTTCTCGCCGCATCGGGAATGGCGTGGCTGAAGCGGCCCGGCGACAGGCTCGAGCCGATGGCGAGGATCAGGTCGCTTTGGTTCAGATAGTGCGCCACCTGATCGCCGCGCACGCCGACAAACAGCGGATGGTCCTCCGGGAACGCCCCTTTGGCTTTGAGCGTCGTGATCACCGGCACGTTCACCAGCTCCGCCAGCGCCTTCAATTCTTCCGAGGCGCCGGCGTAGATGACCCCCTCGCCGGCGTAGATCAGCGGGTTGCGGGCCGTCAGCAGCTGGTCGACGGCAGTGCGCACATCCGCCGGATCCGGCGCCGATTTCCAGCCCTTCACAGGACGGTAGGGGTCGGCGGTCTCGTCGTATGTCGCGGTGGCATTGGGGATAGCCAGGATCACCGGGCCCGGTCTGCCGCTGCGCAGCATGGTGAACGCGCGGCGCATCAGCTCAGGCGTGCGCTCGGGCTTGTCGAGATAACCGAACCACTTCGACACGGTCTTCATCGCCGATGCAACGTCGTACTGGCTGTTGCCCGAGCTGCCGGCCGGCACGCCATCGGTGATGCACAGAACGGGCGAGCCATCCTCATAGGCCTGCGCCATCCCAGCGTAGGCGTACTGCATGCCGGCGGCGTTAACGCCCCCTTGGAAGGTGCACACCCCGATCCGTGAGCGCCCTTGTGAGCCCCCCTGGGAGCCCGCAGCGATGCGCGAGAACGCGTCGGCGACCGCTACGGCGTAGCGGTCGTCGCGCATCATCAGCATCGGCACCCCTTCCCGGCCGAGCGCGTTGTTCACCCGGCAGACCGGGAAGGTCGAAACCCAACCCACCCCCTCCTGTTTGAGAATGCGGCTAATGCCGGTCGCTACATCGATCGTCATGGATGTGGTCTCCTTTGCAGACAGCCGAACCGTGAGCCGCCGCGTGGACGCGGCAATATTCGCGCAAAGAGTTGGCGGTGACCGAAGCCAGGTTGACGCCTTTGGTTCGCAGCCGGCGCCTCCGCTCGGGAAGTGACTTTCGCACGTCCTTGCGATGGATAAAACCGGATACCGGCATTCGCAACTACCGACGGAAATTCCGGCGAGATATTGCAGCCAGTTCGCGGTGATGGCGATGGCGGGCCGATGCCTCAGTCCTCGTCCTCTGGCAATTGGTAATCGGGACTATCCCGATCGTTTTGATTTGGCTAGTGCTCCGGTTCCCACCCGATTTGAGCCAAGCTCACGCAAAGCAATGGCTGGCGGCGCTATTCCTCGGCATGGTCGGGAACGGGTTTGCGTATTTCGCCTGGTTCCGCGTCGTCGCCCTGCTGCCGGCCGGCGCTGCCGGGATCGGTACCCTGATCACGCCGTGCATCGCGGTGATTTCGAGCGTCTGGCTCGTCGGCGAGAGATTGCATCCGCACGATATCGCCGCGATCGTGATGATCGGCATGGCGCTGTTGCTGGTAACTGCCGAGCAGTTACGCCCCGCACGCCTCCCGTTGTCCGCGGGCAGCCAACGAAGCAGTCGGTTATAGATCGGTCTCCGTCGACTGACCGGGGAACAACGTCGCCCGGCTCCATTCCGACCAGTCTCCGGGAACCGGATTGTTCGGGTCGCGATCATGCCGCCAGCATATCGTCTCGGCATTTGGCGCCTCGACGCGCTGCGAATGGCCCTTGGTCATCACAAAATCTTTGGTCGCGACATAGCCATTCGCCCGCTCGTTGCAGTCCTCGCTTTTGGTGATTACCGCCTCGACATTGACCCGATCCCAAGTCGGGTCGTTGAGGATCAACGTCGCGGAATGGTCCGATTTGGACGAACATCCGGACGCCGCCAATAGCACCGCGATCAACGCCGTATAACGCATCGCCCTCCCCATCAAGCGAGCTGCAGATAGAGGCGCATTTCGTCCTTGCGCAAGTGCGAAACGCTGTTCGTCGGGCGGAATAAAGCAGCGACCGCACCGGTCTGGATCGGCGCCACACACACGCCATTAAGGAGAGCGAGATGGCCGAGCGTAACAAACAAGAATTGCGGGGCGCGGCGGGTATCGACCGGCGCGGCTTGTTGAAATGCATGACGTGGGCCGGCACCGGGGTCGTCTGGAGTTTAAGCGGCGGGGTGCCGCGCACCATTGGCCTGATCGGCTCGGCCGCGGCGGCGGAAACTGCCGCGAACGAGCTGACCTTTGTCCAGATCAGCGACAATCACATCGGCTTCCACCTGCCGCCCAACCCGGACCCGACCGCCACCCTCGGCGAGGCAATTGCCAAGATAAAGGCGATGCCGACGCAGCCTGCCTTTATCGTCCACACCGGCGACATCAGCCATTTGTCGAAGCCGGAGCAGTGGGACACCGCCGAGCAGGTGATCAAAGGCGCCAATAAGCAGATCTTCTACATCCCCGGCGAGCACGACGTTGCTGACGCCGGCAACGGCAAGGCTTACCTGGAGCGATTTGGTAAGAACACGCAAGGCAAGGGCTGGTACAGCTTCGACATGGCCGGGGTGCATTTTATCGCGCTGATCAATGTTTTCGATTTCCAGCCCGGGTTTAAATCGGCCGGCCTCGCCAAACTGGGCGACGATCAGCTCGAATGGCTGGAAAAGGATGTCGCGGGACGTTCGGCGAGCACACCGATCATCGTGCTCGCTCATCTTCCGCTGTGGACGATCTACGAACAATGGGGCTGGGGCACCGCAGACGCCGGCCGCGCGCTCGGGTATCTGAAACGGTTCGGCTCAGTGACCGTGCTGAACGGCCACATCCATCAAATCATCCAAAAGGTCGAAGGTAACGTCACCTTCCACACCGCGGACTCGACCGCATTTCCACAGCCGGCTCCCGGAACCGCACCCGCGCCCGGACCGATGAAACAGGTCGAGGCCGGTGATTTGCGCAAATACCTAGGCGTCCGCACGGTGAACTACGCCCGCAGTAACGGCGCTCCGGCGCTCACTGACAATTCGCTCGCCGGGTGAGGCGCAGAGCCATGTGGTACACAAAAGCAGCGGGGCCGCAACGGCTTCGCGTCCGTCTCGCGCTCGGGGCAGTGGGTTTGGCTGGGTTCCTCACGGCGGTCATTCCCTCGATCGGCAGAGATACCGCGGCGGCAATTGCCGCCGCGGCTCACACTGCGACGATACAAATCGACAATTTTACGTTTACCCCGGGGGACCTGACCGTGACCGCCGGCACGGTTGTTACGTGGAAGAATGCCGACGACAGCCCGCATCGGATTGCGGATGTGAACGGAGGCTATACTTCAGCGGCGCTGGACACTGAGGACAGCTATTCCCACACCTTCGCAACCCCCGGTGTCTACAAATACATCTGCTCGATCCACCCCTACATGAAAGGCGAAATAACGGTCAAACCTGCCGCGGCAGGGTCATGAGCGGAGGGGCGATGCCTGAGCATCTCGTCAGCTCCTCCTTGAGGATACGCGATGTGATCGGGGCTTGGCTCGTCTGTTTTGCATTTGCGGCGGGGTGCTTTACTTGGCTGGCGGCAGCCGCTCCCGGACATGGTGACGGTGCCGAAGGATTGATCAGCTTCGATCCCGCCGCTACGGTGGTTCTCGCCAGAGCCGAACCCCACGGGAGATGCTGAAATGCCAGATGACGCCCGCAGACCGAGTTTCGACAAATCGCGCATGCCCAGCCGGCATGTGACGATCGGGCCGGAGCGGGCGCCGCACCGGGCTTTTCTTTACGCAATGGGGCTGACCGAGGACCAGATCAACCAGCCGCTTGTTGGCGTCGCGACGACGTGGAACGAGGCGGCGCCCTGCAACATCACCTTGTCGCGGCAGGCCCAGGCGGCGAAAAAGGGGGTCGCAGCGGCCGGCGGCACGCCGCGGGAATTCACCACGATCACGGTGACCGACGGCATCGCAATGGGCCATGCCGGGATGAAGTCGTCGCTGGTCAGCCGCGAAATCATCGCCAACTCGGTTGAGCTGACGATGCGCGGCCATTGCTACGACGCGCTCGTCGGGCTGGCCGGCTGCGACAAATCCCTGCCTGGTCTGATGATGGCGATGGTCAGGCTCAACGTGCCATCGGTTTTCATGTATGGCGGGTCGATCATGCCCGGCCGCTTCAAGGGCAAGGACGTGACGATTGGCGATGTCTATGAGGCGGTCGGCGCGCATAGCGTCGGCCGAATGAGCGATGAGGATCTCCACGAACTCGAATGCGCCGCCTGCCCGTCGGCCGGCTCGTGCGGCGGGCAGTTCACCGCCAACACGATGGCGTGCGTTTCCGAAGCGATGGGCCTTGCGTTGCCAGGCTCGGCCGGCACCCCGGCGCCTTATGACTCCCGCGACGCCTATGCCGAAGAATCGGGCCGCGCCGTCATGGAATTGCTCCGGCTGAATTTGCGGCCGCGTGACATCGTCACCCGCAAGGCGCTCGAAAATGCCGCGACGGTGGTCGCCGCCTCGGGCGGCTCGACCAACGCCGGGCTCCATTTGCCGGCGATCGCCAACGAGATCGGCATCGATTTCGACCTGCACGATGTCGGTGAAATCTTTAAGCGCACCCCCTACATCGCCGATCTGAAGCCGGGCGGGCGCTATGTCGCGAAGGACCTTTATGACGTTGGTGGGGTGCCGATCCCGATGAAGGCGCTGCTCGACGGCGGCTATCTCCACGGCGACTGCATAACCGTAACCGGTAAGACGATCGCCGAGAATTTGCGCGATGTGGTGTTCCCGGCCGACCAGGACGTTGTGGTGCCAACCTCACGGCCCCTGTCGCCGACCGGCGGCGTCGTCACTTTGCGCGGCAATCTCGCGCCGCAGGGGGCGATCGTCAAAGTCGCGGGCATGCATAAGCTGCGGTTTACCGGACCGGCGCGCTGCTTTGACAGCGAGGAGGAAGCATTCGCGGCCGTCGAAGCCCGCCGCTACAACGAGGGCGATGTGATCATCATCCGCTATGAGGGGCCGCGCGGTGGCCCAGGCATGCGCGAGATGCTGTCGACGACCGCGGCGCTCTACGGCCAAGGCGTCGGGGAAAAAGTGGCTTTGATCACCGATGGCCGTTTTTCGGGCGCGACCCGCGGCTTTTGCATCGGCCATGTCGGGCCCGAGGCGGCAGTTGGCGGTCCGATCGGGCTGGTTCGCGACGGGGACATGATCACGATCGACGCCACCACCGGCACGATCGATGTCGCCTTGAGCGAGACCGAGTTGGCGGAGCGACGCCGTGCCTGGACTGCTCGCCGCAACGACTACCAGTCGGGGACATTGTGGAAATACGCCCAGATCGTTGGCGACGCGGAAAAGGGTGCGGTGACGCACCCCGGAGCCCGAGCCGAAACCCACACATACGCGGACCTCTAAAGGCCAATAACCGGGCTATCGCACCGCGATACAATTCCGGCCCGGCCACCGCGACAAGACTCTGATGACGCTTAAACGGGTTCCCTTTTGATCTCCGGCTTGAATGAGCCGGTCGGAGAAGAGGGAACCCCAGACTTCCAGACCCTCATGACCGTGGCGCGGCAATTGGCGTTGCCAAAGACGCCCAAAAGGGTAATCTTTAACCCTTAACACTGGGCATCCGGAAAAAGCCCCTATCAAGGGTGATCCGCGACGCCGTTTGCTCTCGTGCTGGGGAGACGGAGGCACGGAACTTGTGATCGCCGCTGCCGCCCTGAACCGGATGATTGGATTCGGACGCCCGATCTATGTCCGGATCCATGTGTAGGCAGCTCCCAGAACGCAGCGGCGGCCCGGGAGCTGCGGTGCGACGCCGACGCGCATGACGGATTTGCTCCGAGCGACGCTGGACCGGCTTGGACTCGGCGACTTCTACGATAAGCTCGCCGCGAACGACATCGATGCGGGCGCGATCGGCGAGCTGACCGAGGCTGATCTTCGCGAGCTCGGCCTCACGCTCGGGCAACGGAAACGGTTTCTGCGCAGACGAGCTGAGGGGACAGCTCAACTGTCCGTATCGGGACGGCCCGAGACGCCGGAGCCTGCTGTCCCGCCCGCGGGTGAGCGCCGCCACTTGACCACGATGTTCTGCGATCTGGTGGAACTCGACGCCGATGTCGCATCGGCTCGATCCCGAGGATCTCAGCGAAGTCATCCGCGAATTCCAGGATACCTGCGCAGCCGTTATCACCCGCGGGTCCGGCTATATCGCCAGGTTTATGGGCGACGGTATCCTGGCCTATTTCGGTTATCCTCAGGCGCGCGAGGACGATGCACAGAGTGCGGTGCGTGCGGCTTTGGAGATCGTGGCCGAGGTTGGTCGGCTGCGCATGCCCGACGGCGAGGCGTTAAACGTTCGGGTAGGCATCGCCACCGGGCTCGTAGTGGTGGTCGGCGAGAGCGTCGACGGCGGAAGGGCCCTGGAACAGTCCGTCGTTGGCCAGACACCGAACCTCGCGGCCCGACTGCAAGCCGCTGCGGGGTCAGGCGAAATCGTGATCTCCGAAGAGACGCGGCGACTCTGCGGCACCCTGTTCGATTATGAACGGCGCGGCGACATCGTATTAAAGGGATTTCCCGAGCCGATAACGATCTATTGCGTGCTTGGCGAGCGCGTTGCCCAGAGCCGATTCGATGCACGTGTCAGCGGCGGACTCAATCCTTTCGTCGGCCGCGAGGAGGAGCTTGCGGCGCTCAAAAGCCGGTGGCAGGCGGCGATGGCCGGCGCTGGCCAGGTGGTGCTGCTCTGTGGCGAGGCCGGAATCGGCAAGTCGCGCCTTACGCGCGCATTCATAGATCAGCTTGGCCAGCCGAGCCCGGAGATCCTGCGGCTGAATTGCGCCGCGCATCTAGCGAACCGTGCGCTGCATCCGATCGTGCAGGAGATCGAGAGACGGGCCGGCCTGTCGCGTACCGCCCCAGCCGACACGCGGCGGGCGGGGCTCGATGCGCTCGTCGCGAACTCCAGGACTATAGGCGCCGAGGATATAACGTTTCTCGCCGATCTTCTCGGAATCGACTACGGCGGACGCACCGAGTTGGATGCCGCCGCCCGGGCCCGGCGCACCTACGATATCCTTGCCCGAGCCGTGGAGGGCCTGTCTCGCAATGGGCCAGTCCTGATCCTGATCGAGGATGCGCATTGGGCCGACGCAGCGACGCTCGATTTCTTGACAATACTCATCGATCGCATCTCTCCGCTGCCGATCATGTTGCTGGTGACGCATCGGCCCGACACCCCACCGCCCTGGGCCGACGCGCCGGGCAGCACGACAATCACCCTCAGCCCTCTCGACGCCGCTGCCGGGGCCCGGCTCCTGGAAACGGTGGTGGGCGAGCACAGGCTGCCCGCATCCGTGTCGCAGACGATCCTTGAAAGGGCAGGCGGGATCCCACTGTTTGTCGAGGAACTCGCTAAGACGGTGCTCGAGGCCGCGGGGGACCGCAGCGACGCGGATGCATTCGCGGCGCTGACCATCCCAGCGACGTTGCACGACTCGTTGATGGCGCGCCTTGATCAGCTCGGGCCCGCCAAGGAGCTGGCACAGATCGGCAGCGTCATCGGGCGCGAGTTCAGCCCCGCGATGCTACAGGCGATAGCGCCACATCATCCAGACATCGAAGGCGGCCTGCACCGCTTGCGCGATTCGGGTCTTGCCGATGAGGCTGAGCGGGACGGTGCCCGCGCGATCATCTTCCACCATGCTCTCGTGCAGGACACCGCCTACGAGTTGCTCCTCAGGAGACGGCGGCGCGAGCTCCACCGCGCTGTCGCCGAGGCAATGCTGGCCCAGCAACCGGCCTTCGCGGGTACCGAGCCCGAAGTGATCGCGCGTCACTGCTCGAGGGGCGGGCTCTCGGAGCCGGCAGTGGATCATTGGCTTGCCGCTGGATTGCATGCTCTTGACCGAGCGGCAAACCTGCCGGCGCTTGCGCATCTCCGCGCCGCGCTCGAAGATCTCCGGGAGGTGCCGACCTCCGTGACCCGTTCAAAGACCGAGCTCGCCGTCCAAATGGCCCTCGCTCCTGCCTCTATGGCGATCCATGGCTGGGCCTCGCCGCAAGTTGCGCAGGCCTGTTCACGTGCCAAGGAACTGGCAACCCAGCTTGACGATGACGAGAGCATGTTCGGCGCGGAGTGGGGATTGTGGACCCACTATTTCCTTCGCGGCGAAATGGATTTGGCGCTTGCGGCAGCCCAGTCCGTCGACGCGATGGCAAGCGCGGAAGCGACGAAAGTAAAGCTCGCCGCCGCCGACCATGCGGTCGGGTTCACCCAGTATTTCCGCAGCGAATTGACGTCGGCGCTCGCCCGAGCGCAGGCCGGAGTGGCCCGATACGACGAGGAAACCGAGCGACAGGTCGTTCGGATGTTCCAGTACTCCCCGACCACAGCGTTGCACAGCTTCGCCGCCGCGGCTTTGTGGAAATTGGGGCGCGACGCTCAAGCCGATGCGGCGCTCGAGCGCGCCTTGGCGCTACCCGAAGGGCTTGGGCATGCGCCATCGCTCGTGTTCAGCCTAGCGTTCAACTCGTTTGTGCTGCTGCACAGGCGCGACTGGGCGCGCGTCCGCGAGAACTCAATTCGCACGATCGCGCTATCGGAGGAAGAAGGGTTCCAGATGTGGCTTCCTCTCGGACAGCTGTTCATGGGGTTGTGCGATGCCGCCGAGGGACCTATGGAGCCGGGACTTACCGCAGCGCTCGATGCCTTTGATCGGTTCGCCGCGACCGGCACGGTCGTGTGTCAAAGCAATGTGCATGCACCCATCGGTGAGTTTCTGATTGCCGCCGGGCGTGCCGGAGAGGTTGTGCAAAGGCTGGACCAGCTAATCGAGTCCGCCACCCGGCGGCGTGAGGCGGTTTATCTGTCCGAGCTCTATCGGGTGCGTGGCCTGGCGCACTATGCTTTAGGGGCCCGCGACCCCGCCGGCGTCGATATCGCAGCGGCTTGCAGAATATCGCACTTGCAGGGCGCCGTGACGCTGTTGCGCCGGGCCGAAGAGACCCAGCGCGCCGTATTAGAGGGCGATTGGTCGCCAGCCGAATTTCGCAGAGCATTGGCCGAGGAAAATAGAACATGAGCGATTTTGCCCCTGCGATGACTGCTGATCAGTGGGACAGGATCCGACAAATCGTCCATGACGAAGCTCTGCGCGCCCGCGTGGCAACATCGTTTCTGCCCCTCTACGGGCCTATACCGGGCGCCGCAGCGGCCGTACCGGTGGACATCCTCTCCTATGAGTCCCTGAGCGAGCCTAGTCGATCCCAGCCTCTTCAGCGCATGGTGGTCAATGACTACGAGACCCTGCGATTGGCGAGCATCTCGGTAAATGTATACCTCAAGAACCATATGCTCGCTGATCCCGAGCTCGCGGCGGCCACCACGATGTTCTCACGGGCGGCAAAGATCATCGCCCGGGTCGAAGACTCGCTTATCTTCAATGGCAAAGAGCCTGGCGCCGAGATCGTTGGCACCGAAGACCTACAAAGAGTCTTTGAGGTTAGCGGCGCCGACAAGCACCGTGGCCTTGTCCATTATGGCCGTGAACCGGCCGGTACGCCGGTGCCGATTACCTATGCGAACCCCGTTGACGCCGGCCCCGCGGTATTCACCGCAGTTGTCGAGGCAATCGGCCGGCTTGAACGTCAAGGCCACTACAAATCCTACGCACTCGTGCTGGCGACAGATTTATTCACGGCAATCAATAGGCCGATCCCGAACTCGATGGTTTTGCCCGCCGACGCCGTGCCGGCTCTGTTGGACGGGCCATTGTTGCGCGCAAGCAGTCTTGGAAATGGGCAGGGTCTGGTGATTTCTTTGCAGGGCAATCCGGCGGAGATCGTCGTGGCAAGCGACATTTCGGTCCGCTATCTGCAGGGGACGCTGGACGGGCTGCATGCGTTCCGGGTATCCGAGCGGCTTGTACTGCGGGTGAAAGAGCCCACCGCAATCGTGCTGATTGAAAGCGAAACTCGAACAGGCACGGGAACTCACACCGGAAGCCGGACCGGAACTCGAAGAGACCAAACGCCGTCTAATCCGGCAGGTTAGCGCCGGCCGATGGCCGAATATACGGCAAACGGACTGACGCTACGTTGGGATGCGCCGGAGCTGGTCGCGGCCGCACAGCGGCTCGCCAGGGAGATTGTCGTCGGGGTCCAGCCGGCGCATCCGTCCAACGTCGTCAAAGCAATCTACACCGTGAATGGCGGCGCCGAGCGGATCGCGCGCGGTTATCGGCTGCGCGCAGCAGCTCGCTCTGGCGAGGAGGAATTGTTCGCTGTAGACCTGCCGCCGCAGACCGACGGCGCCGCTCTCGCGTTCCTGCCAATTCTGTCCTGCTCAGGTCGGGAGGCCGATCCGCGCCGAGGCGGCCTGCCGTTGAGCCCCTTGCCGTTTACGCCGTTAGTGCAGACGCCGGCTTCTGATAGGACCACGGGCGAAGGGTCGCCGGGCGGACCTCTTGTACCCGCGCATACTGCCCGCTTCGCCTTCGAGCCAGAGTTCTTGTTCCGGGTGACCGCACCGATCGAGCCCGATGCTAACCCCGTCGGCGAGACCCCTGAAGGCCTTCGGATGATGTTTGCGATCGGTCGTGGCGGAAAGGTGGACGGACCCGCCCTAACCGGCGAAATTCTGCACCGCGGCGGCGATTGGATGCGCATCCGCCCCGATGGGGTGGGGATCGCGGCCATCGACGCTCTCATCAAGCCAGTCGACGGCGGAGTCGTTTTAACCGAGTACAGCGGAATCGTCGATTTCGGTCCTGACGGCTACCGGATGCTGGCTGCCGGCGGCGGCCCAAAGCGAGCGCCTATCCGCTTGGCGCCTCGCTATCTGACGGCAGAGCCGCGCCTGCGCTGGCTCAATCGCCTGCAGTGCTTCGCCGTTGGCGAAGTCAACCTCGAGCGGTATCTGGTCGAATACGACCTTTATGCGATGCGCTCGCGCGCTCTTGACAGCCAGTAGGCAAGGCGCAATGCCGCAAAAAATCGTTATTCTCGGCGGTGGCGTGGCCGGTCTCAGCGCCGCGCATGAACTGCTTGAGCGCGGCTTTGTCGTCGAGGTTTTCGAGAAGCTGAATTTACCCGGGGGCAAGGCGCGCAGCATCCCGGTTCTCGAGGGGCTCGGCGACCGCGGAGCCAAGTCCGCGCAAGTCGATGCCTTTCGCGCGGCGATGGCGGCCGACCCGCTCGGGCGGAGACGCCCGTGGCTGCCCGGGGAGCACGGCTTTCGCTTTTTCCCGAATTTTTACCGACATATCACCGACACTCTTCGCCGCATCCCGTTTGGGAACGGAACGGTCTTCGACAATCTCGTCGACACGACACAAGTTCTAATCGCCAGCTACAACAAGCCGGGGGTCGAACTACCTTCTCGATTTCCCGAGAATGTTTACGAACTGGCGTCTGTCCTGAAGACATTCTTGTGGACGATCTCGCCGCGCAACGACATTCCGTATGCTGAGATTGAGCACTTCGCCAGCTGCGTCTGGCGGATCATCACGTCATGCGAAGAGCGGCGCCTCGAAGAGTACGAGAAAATCGGCTGGTGGGATTTTGTCGGTGCGGAGGAACGCTCGGTCGCGTATCAGCGGCTGCTCGCGATCGGCATCACGCGCTCGCTGGTCGCGGCAAAGGCACGGGTCGCGAGCGTAAAGACCATCGGCGATATCTTCGTGCAGCTTCTGTTCGGCATGCTGATGCCGGGGACGGCGTCGGACCGGCTGCTCAACGGGCCGACCAACGACGTCTGGATCCAACCGTGGCTCAAGCACCTGACCGCGATGGGTCTTACCTATCATCTCGATGCGGAGGTGACAGAGATCCACGTTGCGGGCGGCCGGATCGCGGGTGCAACGGTACGGGTTGGCGGCCGGACGCTGCTCGCGACAGGCGACTGGTTCATCGGCGCGCTCCCGGTGGAACGGATGGCGCCACTGGTCACCCCGGCGATGAAGGCGCTCGATCCATCGCTTGCGAACCTCGCGTCCTTGGCGGACAGCGTGCAATGGATGAACGGCATACAGTTCTATCTGACGCGTGATGTGCCGATCACTCATGGCCACATCATCTTTGTCGACAGCCCCTGGGCGCTGACCGCCGTTTCTCAACGGCAGTTCTGGACCGAGATCGATTTCGCTGAGTGGGGCGACGGTCGAACCCGCGGAATCCTCTCGGTCGACGTCTCGCAATGGGATACGCCCGGGTTCAACGGCAAGTCCGCTTTTGACTGCACGCGTCAGGAGGTTGCCGACGAGATCTGGCTGCAGCTCAAACGCAGTTTGAATGTGGGCGGCGCCGAACTCCTCCGCGACGAGGATTTGCATTACTGGTTCCTTGACCCGGACATCATGGATGACCCGATCCATCCCGGCCGGGATACCGATGTCGAGCCGCTCCTGGTCAACAACACCGACACGTGGCGGCTGCGGCCGGAGGCAGCGACAGCGATCCCCAATTTCGTTCTAGCCTCAGACTACGTCCGTACCTACACCGACCTCGCGACGATGGAGAGCGCAAACGAAGCGGCCCGTCGCGCGGTCAACGCCATTCTCGAGCGGAGCGGCTCGGACCGGCCACGCTGCGGTGTATGGAATCTCCACGAGCCCGACGCGCTGGCGCCGTTGCGCGCTTATGACAGGGCCGGTTACCGCGCGGGCCTGCCCTGGGACGACCGCTTCTCAAAGGCGGTCGAGGCCGTACTCGCTTATGGCCAAAGCGCAGCCGGGGTGCGGACCGGCGGTACCGGGCCGCTCGCAATGGTCGCGCCCATCGCCGACACGCTCTCAGTACCCGGCGGACCGATGTCCGACCCGGTCTACGCCGGCGCGCTCTCAATGATGGGTCTGCCTCCGGGCGTAATGAGCGGCCTCGGTGGATATCTGCCCGGTGTCGGTGCGCCTGCTCCGGGCATCAACGCCATCTCGGCCGCTGCGGCAACGGCTGCCGCCGCTCTCGCCAATAGCCCCATCGGTCAGCCGTTTGTCACAGCGGCAAGCTCGATGGCTGCAACGACGGTCCCGGCACGGCGGCGCATTCGCATCACCCAGAAAGCCTGATTGGGCGGATGGAGCGCGCCGCTTTCCTTGATCGACTTACGGAATATGGCGGCCTTGCACACGACGCGCTACTTAAACGGCTGCCAGACGGCGAACCCCGCGCCTATCTCTATCAACCAATCCGCGACTTTTGCGCCCGTGCCGGCAAGGGGCTCCGCCCGGCACTCCTTATCGCGACATGCCGCGCCTTCGGCGGCCAGCTAAATGATGCGCTGACCTCTGCCGCTGCCCTTGAGCTTCTCCACAACGCCTTTCTGATCCATGACGACATTCAGGACCAAAGTGAAAGTCGGCGCGGCTTCCCGTGCCTCTACACCGAGTTAGGGACTCCGCTAGCAATCAACGCCGGTGACGCAATGATGGCGAGCGCGTTTCGCTTGCTTCGGGCCAACTTGGCTGATCTAGGTCCGCATACCGCCTGGCGGGTATTTGACGAGTTCGACCATCTGGTCTCACAGTCGCTTGAAGGGCAGGCGATGGAACTCGGCTGGATCCGGGACAACGATCTCTCGATCAGTCCCTCGGACTATTTGCGGATGACGCTGAAGAAAACCTGTTGGTACAGTTTTATTCACCCATGCCGCATCGGGGCCCTGATTGCCCGCCCTGGCAGCACCAGTCTCGACGTCTTTAACGCGTTCGGTTTTTTCCTCGGCTCCGCCTTTCAAATTCAGGACGACGTACTGAACCTAATCGGCTCGCGCGACCTCTATGGCAAAGAGATTTTTGGCGACATCTACGAGGGCAAGCGGACATTGATTCTCAGTCGCCTCGCCGGGTTGATCAATCCGACCGAACATGCGCGGTTGTCCCGCTTTCTGAGCCTACCGCGCAGCCAACGCCGCGACACGGAAGTCGCGTGGGTGTTTGACGCGATAGAGCGACACGACTGCGTTGGTTACGCGCGCCAGGCCGCCGCTAGATTGGTCGAGGGCGCCCGAGCGGCCTTTCCATCCGCGTTCGCGGGGGCGTCCGGTGAAGACCGAGAATTTATTGCGCACTGTCTCGACTTCATGACCGAACGGGACGCTTGATGGAATAGCGCGTCTGGCTGCGCTTCAGAGAATCTCTGCTTGGATTCCTATGGCGAATGTATCGTCGCCGGTCGCTGAAAGGGTCCCGGTATAAAGGCCCGCACGCGCGTCGGCCGGGGCCTGTACCGTCACGGTTACCTCGGCGGGAGCCCCAGTAGAGAGCGTAATGGTGGATGGGCTGATCCGAACCGATTCCGCGGCGATGCGTGAACCCGGTCCGATGAGGTTGCTCGCCGCGAGGCTGACCTTCACGGAAGCAGTACCTTCGTCGAGCGCCAGCTCTAGAATCAGTGTACCGATATCGCCGGGCTTAAGGGGATGGCGCAGGCGGAACGGACCCTCCACGGCAGGACCCGTTTCCATTGACAAAACATTTTTGGCGAGGTCGAGCAAATCGACCTCGTCCGCTGGACTTTTCGGCTCCCGCAGAGCCGTGGTTTCAGCATACGGGCGACGAATAAAATAGGGCAATCCGATCTCCCTCGAATACGCCCATAATCGGGCATCGGCAGCGCTCGGTCACTAGCCTTACGAGCGGCCCAAGAGATGCGGACGAGCCCCATTTAGCCACAAAGGTTTCGTAGCCTTTTGATTCTCGGCGGGTGGAGGATCTATCTCAAGTGCGTTGTTCCCGGTTACGGAGGTTTATTTCCCGGTTCCGAGGAAATAATTCCCGTTTGCGTCGACATCGGATTTGTTCATAACAGCTTGAATTACCAGGAGACATCGCTCTACGCCGGGTCAAATCTCAGAAAAATCGCGGTTTTTTCCCGTTTACACGGGAATTTTGGGGCCTCGCAGGCATCCACGGGAAGTGGTAGGCCTCAGACCTGCCGTTGACACTGTTCGATGTGCCTGCCGCTATTAACCGGCCGATCGGGGAGGGTGGGAATTGGGCGCCAGCGCGTCGAGCAGCGCCTGAATGTAGCCGTAACAATAGGCGAAGGCGACGCCCGACGGGTCGCGACCGTCGATCCGAGGCACATGGTCGGGCATCAGCATGTATTGGTAGCCGACGTCGCGATACGCCGCGATCGCGCGCGCCATGTCGATATCGCCCTCGTCGGGGAACGCCTCAACGAAATCGAGGCGGCGGCCCTTGATGTTGCGGAAATGAACATTGAACAACTTGCCGCGCTCGCCAAACCAGCGGATCACGTCAAAGATTTCACGCGCCGGATCATCGAGCATCTCGGCGACCGTGCCCTGGCAGAAATTGAGGCCGTGATAGGGGCTTTCGTGCATTTTCACAAAGCGCTTCAGCCCGTCGACCGTGCCGAGAACGCTGGTGACCCCGCGATAGCCGGGTGGTGTGTACGGGTCCTGCGGATGACAGGCGAGGCGAACCCTGGTCGCGGTTGCGACCGGCACCACCGCGGCAAGGAAGTGATCGATCCGCGCCCAGTACTCGTCCTCGGAGACGATGCCGGCCGCCGTCGGCGGTGCGTCGCGATCGGCGCGGTCCCAGCGAAACGCGGCGTTGCGCGACCCGCCGCGCCCCGGCTCGCGTTCGGTGCGCGGAATGCCGAGGATGGTGAGGTTATACTTGCCGGCCGGGATACCGGCGACGGCGAGCCGCTCGATCAAGGCGCAGATGCTGTCGAGCTCACGCTGTCGCTCGGGTTCCTTGCCGAGCAGGATGTGCGGGCTTTCTTGGTCCTCGATCGGCGCCGACGACATTGGCAGTTGCACCATGTCGAGCGACAAGCCAAAGGATTCGACGTGCTCGCGATGGCGACAGAGATCGTCGAGGCTCCATTGATGCGGGTTGCCCGGGGGATCGACACAGACATGGGTGACCCCGAGTTGGGCCCAGACGCGATAGTCGGAATCATCCCTGGGTCTGACTTGCGTTCCGAGATGCATCACTGCTCCTCCGCCCCTGCCGTTAAACAACATAGCAGGGCGAGCGGATTTCCTTCACCATCAGCGCGAGCGACTATTCGCGGAAGGACGAGGGACGGCGCGGCCTTCAGCGATCTTGGGTTGCCCTCTAGAGTGCGCTAAATTGGTTGCTTGATGAGCATCCATTCGCTGACGGGTTCGGTCGAAAGCCTCCGCCGCAAGCTGCGGGCGGTCATCGCGGTTCTTGAAGATCCCGCTGCCACCGAACACGAGCGGGCCAATGCGCAAGCATTGAAGGCGCGTTTGCAGCGCCGCCTGAACCAAGCGGGAACCCCAAAAGGAGACTGGAGCGATAACGCTTTTAGGCTCGGCAAATGGGCCGGCAGGATACGAGGGGCGACATCGCCCGCCTCGCCAAAGGGCGATTGGACCGACCAAGCTCACCGGCTCGGCAAGACGTTGCGTCAGGGCTATAAAAGGTGGTTTTCGGAGTGACGCTGCGCCATGGCCAATCCCCGGGGAACGGAATCAGCGATCACCCGGCGTGCTCGACGCTTTCCAAAAAGCGGATGTAATTTGCCGGCAATCCATGCGCCCTCGCCCCTTCTCGGAGCAAGGTGACATAGCGCAATGACGGCTTGCCGTCGAGATCCTTGCCCTCGGCAATGTATGCGACGGCGTCGAGCCGCTGGCGGTCATCGGCCTCGACTGTCACCGCCGTGTGACGATAGCCGCGGCCCGGCACGCCCTCGGTCCGGTCGAGCCGCATCAGATCGCGGCGCGAAATGCGGTAGACCACGCCCCAGACCTGGGCTTCGTGATCGGGCCATAAATTGGCCGGCGCAGCCCTGCCTTTTGGCCTGCCTTCCAGATTAAAGCGCAGCCGATAACCATCGAGCCGGGCGCGGCGAAATTCTCTCGGTTGGATGCCCCGGCGCACGCGAAACGTGCCCTCATGCATGTTGGCGCCATAGGCGAAATACCACACCTCGTCCGACGGCCGGCCGACAAGGCGGGCGCCGCATAGGCGGTAATAGGGGCGAGAGAGGAGCCACGAGGTCGCTATCACACGCCGCAATCTTCGGCGGGCTTGCGCGCGACTATGGCCGACGATTGCCTCGAGACGAACAATCACCCGCCGCGTGTTTATCCCGAGCGGCGTACTCAATAGCCGCGCTGCCAGTCGATAACATTGTGCAACGGGCGGCCGTCGAGGTAGGCGCGCAAATTATCGCAGAATATGTCGATGGCGCCGTGCCGGTTCTCGTCGCTGGAACCCGAAACGTGCGGCGTCACCAACACTCTGGGGTCAGCCCAAAGGTGCGGTGGCGGCGGATGCTCGAATTCGCCGACATAAAGGTCGAGTGCGACGCCGCGCAGGTGATCGCGCCGGAGCGCGTCAGCGAGCGCCTCCTCGTCGACGATCTCGCCGCGCGCGACATTGACCAGGACGCTGCCGGGTTTCATCAGGGCGAAGCGCTGGGCATCGAACAGCCGGTCGGTTTCCGGCGTCCATTGACAGCAGATCACGACAAAATCGCTGGCGGCAAGAAAGCGGTCGAGGTCCGCCGGACTGCCGATCTCGGCAAACCCGGTCGGCAAGGGCTCGCCTAGCTGCGGCGCGCGCCGGGTGCCGACGACCCGCATGCCGAGGCCGGCACAGAGCCGGCCGACATCTTGGCCGATGCCGCCGGCGCCAACGACACAGACCGTCTTGCCATCGAGCAACAGCGAGCGGTATGGGCGATGATCAAACGTCCCGGCCTGGCGATCGACAGCGATGCGATTGAAGCATTTCGCAAAGTACAAGATCGCGGCCACGGCATACTCCGCGATCGCCAATGTGCTGCCGGCGCCGCGCGAGGTGGTTACGGTGACATCGCTGCCCCACAGATCGCCCAATCGCAGATTGCTGGCGCCGGCGGGACGCTGATGAAACCATTTGAGCCGCGGCGCGCGGGCGCGCAGATCGAGCGGATATGGCCAGCCGCCGAGAATGATCTCCGCGTCGGCTAGTAACCGGTCGCGGTGCTCGCGGGTACCCTGCCCCGCCGATCCGGAGGCCAAGTACCGTGCCGCGGTATAGGGCGGCCAGGTGTCTCGGATCTCGCCATCGAACCAGCCGCCGGCATCGGTGACGCGCACCCCGGGGTCGATCGCCTCGATGCGGGCTCGGTCTGTGGCGCTGATGCGCTGAATGCTTAGGATGTTCACTTCTCGCATGGTTTCGCCCGCTCCCCCAAGGCTGTCGCGCATTCCTGCGCACAATTCATGCCACGCGACCGGGTGGCCGTCATCCGTAGGCCGTCATTTGCTGACTGATGTGTGCAGCCTTGCAGGATCGAGCGGCGGCAGCCGGCCGGGATCAAATGGCGCGAGGTCGACGGTGCGCGCCGATCCATCGACGATCAACTCGGCCATCGCTTCGCCGGTCGCCGGCGCGTTCAGGATGCCCACACGCTATGCCCGGTCGCGACATAAGCGCCGGAGACGCCGGGCACCCGGCCGATGACGGGCAACCCGTCGCTCGAAATCGGTCGAAAGCAAGCCTGCCGGGCGATGATCTTGTCCGGGGATAATTCTGGTGACAGATCGCGGCATATCGCTTCGAGCCGCTCGATGGCGTCGGGGTCCGGCTCCACCGTGGCGGGATCGATCGGCAGCGGCGTTTCGCTCGATACGGCGCAGACGTAGGTGGTGCCGTCGGCGCGCGGAAACAGCTCGGGCGTCTGCATCGCACCGCTCAACTCGCGATATTCGCAGAACACTGCCTCGGCCGGCACGGCGGTCCCTGTTTCGAATACGAGGCTATGCCCTTTGAGCCCAAAGATCGCGGGCAATGGCAACCAGGCGGCTGCAAGGATGGACCACGGTCCCATCGCAATCACGACCGCGTCGCCCTCGATGATCTCGCCATCGACGATGACGCCGGAGATGCCGTCTCCGCGCCGCACCACATCCTCGACGACACCGAGACGAAATTCGGCGCCCCGCGCTTGCGCCGCTTGCATCATCGCGTCGGTAAATCGCGCCGGGTGAACTTGCGCGGTGGTCTCAGGGGTGCCGAGCTGTTGGGTCACGACCGCCTCGGGCGACAACCATCGGAGATCGTAGTCCGTGCGGCGCTGTGCGAACCGGCTCCGTCGCCCGGCGATGCCGCCATAAGTGGTCAGGCGGCGATAGCCCCAATCAACCGCGAGGGTCGCAGCGAGTTCCGCGTGCAAGGCAAAGCTGCGGCGCGCCAGCGCGGCGAGCGGCGTGCCGTCACACCAATCACGCGCCAGAAAACCGCCCGACTTGCCTGATGCCGCGCAGGCAATCCCGGTCCGCTCGACGACGGTAACCCCGATCCCACGACGGCTCAGGAAGTACGCAATCGAAGCGCCGATCACCCCGCCGCCGCAAATCAGTACGTGCATCATTCCACTCACACTTCCACAAAGCCTGAAACAGCCCCGGGCAATCCGTCTGACCCGAAAGGGTCAGCCGCAACCACCGAATTGAATCAACATGGACTCGTGGTTAGCGATCGAGCAATACTTCCGCGGTTTCGCCTGTTGCGGTCGGCTCAAATGAGGCTGTGGAAACCCGTTACCCTTGCCCTCATGACATATACCGCGTTTGCTGCGGTGTCGGCTGATGCGGCGTCATGCCGGATCAAAAAAAATCACAATTGCTTCGATGCTCCCGTCACGCTGAATTTCAGCGCGGTGCCCGACATCTCCCGTCAGATCGTCAGCGAAGAACCGGTCGCCAAAAAGCCGCAGAAAAGCGTTGTCGAAGCACCGCCAATCACTACGTATACTGGGCCGACGGTTGGGGTGAGCTCAATGGCGCACGCGCCAACGCTTGGTTATTATTGGTCGCTGGAACCCGATAGCAATAAATAGCAATTGGTCTACTGCTAACCTTTGTTGCACCCACTATTCATATCCATGTTCGTACGTCTGCATGCTCGCTCAAGCTCTACCCTTTTAGCGATGCACGATGGCTTAAGCCCCACTTCTTATCATCCGGCGCGGCGCGGCTGCTCAGGAGCGGGACCAGAACTTTGAGCGGCTGGGCGGTATCCAGAAATCTGAATTACGACACTGAGCGGGTCGCCGATATCACAATTCTCGCGTCGGGCTTGGTCTGCGGCATCGCCGCCTCGGGCGTACTAATAGCTGCGGCTCTCGCCAGCGGCGAAATTCGATTGTTGGTCGGCGTCGGCGTATATGCGATCGGGCTAGTCGGCATGCTGGGATGCTCGCTGCTTTACCGGTCGGCTACCGAGCCGCGGCGCCGTCAATTTTTCCGGCGCTTCGATCATGCCGCGATTTTCGCGATGATCGCCGGGTCCGCGACCCCCTTCGCACTTGCCGCGGGCGGCAGCCGTGGTGCCATTGTGGCCGGGGCACTTTGGACATTCGCGGCCGTCGGGATCGTCGTCAAACTGAGCTTCCCCATCGGCGGCATTCGGCGTTCGGCGATAATCTACTTGCTGCTCGGCTGGCTCAGCTTGTTTGCAGTCGGCTCGGCGGTCTCGGGCAGCACCATGGCCCTGATTGCCATCGGCGGCGGTCTCTATTCGGCCGGCGTCCCGTTCCTATTATGGTGGTGGCGGCTGCCGTACCGCCTCGCGATCTGGCATTCTTTTGTACTAGCCGGAGCAGCCTGCCACTACGTGGCGATCCTCACCGGGGTCGTTCTCGCCTAGCTCGGCTGGCCGGTCGCCTTGACAAGGCGGCGCCGCGATCGCCATGCTCGTGCGATGCGCCGTTTTCGATCCTTACTGGTGGCGGCGGTCGCGCTGTTCGCGGCTTGCGCCGGCCCGGAGCCGCAGACGACAACGGCCACGACACAGCCGCCGCCCGGGCCCGGGTGTAGCGCCTGCTTGCTAGAGAACCCGGGCGATGTTCGGCCGTGTGTCAAGATTTGTCATCGGCCCGAGAGTGATACCGGGGGCGCTGATGCCGGCGGAGTGATCCGCTGATAGCTGCGCACCAGGAGCCCGAGCGACGGCGCCAATTTCAGAGCTGATGGGGTGAACGACCAATGCAGGTCATGCAAGTTATCGCCGATATTCTGAAGCGCGAAGGCATCTCAACTCTGTTCTGCTTTCCGACCACCCCAATCATCGAGGCCGCCGCGGCGGTCGGCATCCGCCCGGTAATCTGCCGTCAGGAGCGCGTCGGCGTGCACATGGCAGACGGCTTCGCCCGCGTGTCGAATGGCCGCCCGCCGGGCGTCTTCGCGATGCAATATGGGCCGGGTGCTGAGAACGCGTTTGCCGGTGTCGCGACCGCTTTTTCGGACTCGACCCCGGTTCTCTTCCTGCCGCTTGGGCATCCGCGCGAGACCGCGCAACTGTTCCCGATGTTCAAATCGTCGCGCGCCTATGCTTCGATCACGAAATCGGTCGAGGAGGTGCAATTGCCGCATGAGATCGCCAACATCATGCGACGCGCTTTTTCCCAGGCCAAAAACGGGCGCCCCGGCCCAGTGATGGTTGAGGTCCCGGCTGACGTTACCGGGATCGAGGTTGACGTCGATCCGGCACAGTATCGCCCGGTGCGCGCCAGCCGCTCGGCAGGCGATCCGCAAGACATCGACGAGGCGGCAAAGATGCTGCTCGATGCCTCCTGCCCGATGATCTTGGTGGGACAGGGGATCTTTTATGCCGAAGCGACCGAGGAGCTGCGGCGTCTCGCCGAATTGCTGCAGGTTCCGGTCATGACGACGTTTGACGGCAAAAGCGCTTTTCCCGAGGATCACGCGTTGTCGCTCGGCTCAGGCGGCGGCACCTTTACCGGGCACGGCCGGCACTTTCTGCACAAATCCGACCTGGTCCTAGGCGTCGGCTGCAGCTTTACCCGCCACGGCATCGCCACCCCGGGATTGCCGCCCGGCAAGAAGTACATCCATGTGACCAACGACCCGCGCGACCTGCACAAGGCGTTTGCCGCCGATCTCGGGATCCTTGGCGACGCCAAGCTGGCGCTCGGTCAATTGATCGAGGCGGTAAGTGATCGCTTGGGCGGGAAGCAACGCGCTAACGGCGTCGCTCAGGAGATCGCGGCCCAGCGCGAGGAGTGGCTGGTCCGCTGGCGAGCCAAGCTTCAGTCGAACGAGAACCCGATGACGCCCTACCGGGTAATCTCGGAGTTCATGCGCGTCATCGACCCCGCCGAGGCGATCGTCACGCACAATTCAGGGAGCCCGCGCGAGCAGCTCAATCCGTTCTATCGCGCAACCCGGCCGCGTGGCTATCTCGGCTGGGGCAAATCGCACCAGCTCGGCACCGGGCTCGGGCTCGTGATCGGCGCAAAAGTCGCCGCCCCCGACAAGTTCTGCGTCAATTTCATGGGCGACGCCGCTTTTGGCATGACGGGCCTCGATTTCGAGACCGCCGCGCGCTGCGGCATACCGATCACGACGATCGTCTTGAATAATTCGACGATGGCGATCGAGACCCACGCGATGCAGTTGTCGCATGATCGCTATCGCGCCCGCGATCTCGGGGGCAACTACGCCAATATCGGGCGCGATCTCGGCGGGTGGAGCGAGCGCGTCGAAGACCCAGGCCAGATCAGCGATGCGATCCTGCGCGCCCGCCGCCAGAACGAGGATGGCCGCGCCGCGTTGCTCGAATTCGTCACCAGCCAGGAGCAGAGCTTCTCCCACCGCCGCGGCGCCGCCGAGTAGAGCGCAATCCCGGAATGCATCCTCGGCGGTACACCACCGAAACTTACGATTCCCTTGTAAGCGCGGGTGCGCCGGAGGACAAAGCGCGGGAAGCTGCAGAGGAGCTAGCGGACAACGAGAGGCGACTTGCTTCGATTGACAATCGACTGGCCGGGGTCGAAGGCAAGCTTACTGTGATGATTTGGGCCGTCGGTATCAACGCTGCGGCTACAATGGCTATCCTGGGTGTGTTGTTGCATCACCCTTGATCGAAGACTAGCTGGAGTGGGAAATGTCCCCTCGCTTTGGATATCTGTTGCCGACCCGGGAAGCGATTATGCAGGGTCGGCCGGAGACGGCGCCATTGCTCGCGCTCGCCGAGCGCGCCGAGAGGTTGGGTTACGACGCGGTATGGGTCGGCAATTCGTTGCTGGCGCGTCCGCGCCACGATCCCCTAACCTTGCTCGCCGCGGCCGCTGCGCGGACCCAGCGCGTGATGGTCGGCACCGCGGTCTTTCTGCCGGCGTTGCGCAACCCGGTTGTGCTGGCGCATCAGCTGGCGACCCTCGACCGGATCAGCGATGGCCGTCTTGTCCTCGGCGCCGGTATTGCCACCGATGTCGAGAATATCCGGGCTGAATTTACCGCCGCCGGCGTGCCGTTCGAAGGCCGTGTCGGCCGGATGATGGAGGGGCTGCGGCTGGCGCGCGCCTTGTGGACCGGACAGCCGGTCGATTGGGAAGGCCGTTGGTCGGTCAAATCAGGGGTGCTGGGCCCGACGCCGCACCGTCCTGGTGGACCTCCGATCTGGCTTGCCGGCTCGGTGCGGCCGGCGTTCGAACGCGCCGCAAAACATTTCGACGGCTGGTTTGCGAACGAGCCCGACCTTACCCGCTGGACCGCGCAATGGCGCGAGGTGCAGCAGATCGTTCGCGAGGTCGGACGCGACCCTGATCAATTTGCGGCGGCGAATTATGTGACCTTGGCGCTCGACGAGGACAAGGCGCGTGCCGAGCAGCAAATCGATCGATTTCTCGAAGGTTACTACGGCCAGCCGGCGGCGCTGATGCGCAAACGTCAGGCATGCTTTGGCGGGCCGCCCGCGGCGGCGGCGGCTTGGCTACAGGGTTACGCCGATGCCGGCGCCACCGATCTGATCGTGCGCTTTACCGGCGGCCACGAGCGGCACCTTGAAGCGACCGCCGAGCTGCGCGCCCAACTCGGCAGCAAATAACGCGGCGGCTCAGCGGCGGAACATCAGTTGCAGGCGGTGACCGTCGGGATCGCGAAAATAGATGCAATGATCTTCGCCCGGGCGGCCGCCGACCGCAACTCCGTGGCGCTCCAACTCGGCCTTCAGGCTTTCGTAGGTGCCTTCCGCATTGAGCGCGAGATGATTGAGGTCGTGCCCGGCGCTGATCGCTAAGCCGCCCTCGGTTTTGAAAAGTGCTACGCCTTGCGCGCCGGCATGCATAAAGACGTGGCCGCCGTCCTCGCGATACACGGTCATGCCGAGAATTTCGGTATAGAATTGTTTGGCTCGCTCGACGTCGCCGCAATGTAAAACGACGTGATCGATCCCGTTGGTTTGGACCATTTTTACTCCTCGCTAGTTAAGATCGGCCCGTTCTCGGGGCGGCGGCCCGAGTGTTGAGCCACCGCGGGGCATAGAGTCGCGCGGGGGCCTGTTAATGTCCAGCCCAACCAAAACACAGCAAGGTAATGGACAAGTAGGCCGCGACCAGGACGGAGCCGACAACTCCTTAGAGTGGGACGGGCATCGGCTTTGACAAGCTTACAGACCGATACTTCCTGTTACAGATCGCCACATTGATTGAGCGGGCTGCCGGAATGTGTTATCCGGACCCGAGAATTGGTGGGCATACGCTGCGGCGTTTGGGGTTTTAGGCGCCGCGGCGACGGGGGCGGGATCAAAGCGTGATGCGGTTGGCGAGGGGGCCCGCCCGTTGACGGCTGCCTGTATGGTAGCTGCAGCGAGCAAGGAGATCACGCGTCTCGGTTGGCTAGCTGCGGCAGCGCTGCCGTTATTTGGCGGCGGGTGCATGGTCGGCCCCGACTACAAATCGCCGCCAACGCCGGTCGCTGCCAAGTTCCTCGAAGCCAATCAACCATCAGTCGACACCAAGAGGCAGGAGTACGAGGCTTGGTGGCGCGTGTTTCACGACCCCGTCCTCGATCGCTTGATCCAGATTGCCTACAACCAAAATCTCAGCCTGGTCGCGGCGGGAACGCGGGTATTGCAGGCGCGCGCCGAATTAGGCGTGGCGATCGGCGAGTTCTATCCGCAAACCCAGCACGGGACCGGCTCGCTGCTCTACAACCGGGAGAGCCACGCCGATCCCACTGCCACGCCGCAAAGCGAGTTGGCCAATTTCTGGCGAAACTCGCTCGGTCTTACGGTTAACTGGGAACTAGACTTCTGGGGCAAGTTCCGGCGCGCGATCCAATCGGCGGACTCCGGCTATCTCGCATCGATCGCCGCTTACGACGACGCGCTCGTCACGCTGATTGGCGATGTCGCGACGACTTATATCGGCATACGCACACTGCAGACACAGATCGCGATCGCGAACGAGAACATCGTTAAGCAGAAAAAGGCGCTCGCAATTGCCGAATACCGCTTTCACGGCGGCGTCGCCACCAAGCTCGACGTCTATCAGGCCGAAAATGTGCTTGGCCAGACCGAGGCCAGCATTCCTCAATTGACCGCGCAGCTAAGCCAGGGAACGAACGGCCTTTTGGTGCTGCTGGGCATGTCACCCCAGTCGCTCGACCTGTTGTTGCGCGGGTCGCAGCCGATCCCGGTGCCGCCCGCTGATGTTGCCGTTGGAATTCCGGCCGATCTGGTCCGCCGCCGCCCCGACATCCGAGAAGCTGAGTTGGCGGCAATGGCGCAGAGCGCCCAGGTCGGCATTACCGAGGCGGACCTCTACCCGGCGTTCAGCTTGCTCGGAACCTTCGGGACGGTCGCCAGCAACATCAATGGTAACAAACTGAGCCAGGTGTTCCAGGGGAAAGGCATCACCTTCGGTTTTGGGCCCACTTTCACCTGGAATATCCTCAATTACGGCCAGATTACCAACCAGGTCCGGGTGCAAGATGCAAAACTGCAGGAATTGCTCGTCGATTACCAAAACTCGGTGCTTACCGCACAGCAACAGGTTGAAAATGGGCTCGCGACCTTTCTCGAATCGCGCAAGGCGGTCGATGATTTGCGGGCCAGCGTCGCCGCCGCCAGCGCGGCGTTGGGCCTCGCCTTTTTGCAATATCAGCTAGGGACGCGCGATTTCACGACGGTGCTGACGGCGGAGCAAAATCTCTATACGGCGCAAAACGACCTCGCGATGGCCGAGGGGAATGTCTCGAGCGGGCTCGCCGCTGTCTATAAGGCGCTGGGAGGTGGATGGCAGATCCGCGACAACAACGAATTCGTGCCAGCGCGGACTGTCGAAGAAATGCGCAACCGCACTAATTGGGGCAGCCTATTGCCAGCGCCTGGCGGCGCTCCGCCGCAGCCTGCGCCAGGGCTGCCGACCCCCGCCAATGTCAACGCCAAGCCTCGGCTGCCGGAGTGGTGAGGACGGGATGAATAGGTTTTCGACTCGGCATTACATCCCACTTACCGCAGCCGCGATATTGCTTGGTATCGTTGTTGCTGTAAGCGGAGGTAAATTCTGGGTTGCAGAGGCGCAGTTGCCGGCGCCCAGCGCGTCGGTTCCTGTCCCGGTGGTGCTGCCGAAACTGCAGTCGGTAACAAATTACGTCGAGATCACCGGCAACGCGGCGTCAGTTAACGACGTCAAATTGCTTGCCCGCGTCACCGGGTATCTCGAAGGCATTCATTACCAGGACGGACAGTTCGCCAAAAAAGGCGATTTGTTGTTTACGATCCAGAAGGATCCCTACAAACAGCAGCTCGAACAGGCCCATGCCCAGGTGCTGACGGCGCAGGCGGCGCTGTTCCATGCGAAGACTGAACTTGTCCGGTATACGAAACTGGTCAAACAGGATGCGGCAACGCAGACCGAGGTTGACCAGTGGACTTATGAGAAGGCGAGCGCGGCGGCGAGTTTAATCAGCGCGCAGGCCCAAGTGGCGATCGACGAGATCAATCTCGGATACACCGAGGTGCGCGCCCCGTTCGACGGCATCGTCGGCAAGCATCTGATCGATCCTGGCAATGTCGTCGGCGGCAACGGCCAGCAGGCCGCCCTCGCCGAAATTACTCAGCTCGACCCGATCTATGTCGTCGCGAATTTGAGCGAGCAGACGGTCCTAAAGATCCGACAGAATCTGGGGCAGCGCCGGCTTACGCTCGCTGATCTGCACAAGGTGCCGGTCGATGTTGGACTGTCCGACGAGCAGGGTTTTCCGCATCGGGGCACGATCGAATACGTAGCGCCGCAACTCGATCCGTCGACCGGAACGCTACTGGTGCGAGGCATCTTGCCAAACCCTGAACGGGTGATTCTGCCGGGCTTTTTTGTGCGGATGCGGCTGCCGATGGGCAAGGTCGATCGGAACGCTCTGTTAGTGCCCGATCGCGCCCTACAAACCGATCAAGGTGGTACGTACCTGCTCGTCCTCGACAACAAAGACGTGGTGCGCCAGCGCTACGTTCAGTTGGGATCATTGATGGGTGGGTTGCGCGTCGTAACCTCGGGTCTGCAACCCGAGGACCGAGTTGTTGTCGGTGATTTGTGGCGCGCCACGCCAGGGACTAAAGTTGTGCCGCAGCCGACCACAATTGAAGCCGTCACCGGGTCGGCAAGTCCGGGGGCGCAGCAATGATCTCGAAATTCTTTATCGAGCATCCGGTTCTCGCCAACGTCCTGGCGATCGTAATCGTCCTTCTCGGGCTGGTCTCGCTGTTGCGCTTGCCGATCGCTCAATACCCCAACGTGACGCCGCCAACGGTACAGGTCACGACCCGCTATCCGGGGGCAAGCCCGCAGACGGTCATCAACACCGTCGCGCTGCCGATCGAGCTGCAGGTCAATGGTGTCCCCGGAATGATCTACATGGAGTCGACGAGCGCTTATGACGGCACCTATGTCCTGACCATCAGCTTTGCGATCGGCAGCGACCCGAATATGGACCAGGTCCAGGTCCAAAACCGGGTGCAAAACGCGATGGCGCAGCTGCCGGAATCGGTACAGGCGCAAGGGGTCTCGATCCGCGCCAAATCGGCCTCGATCCTCGAATTTGTCACCTTGCATTCGCCCGACAACTCGCGCGATGCACTCTTTTTGTGGAATTACGCGACCATCAACCTGACCAACGAGCTAGCGCGGTTGCCGGGGGTCGGCAACGTTACGACGATGGGCGCCGGCGAATATTCGATGCGGATTTGGATGGATCCGAACAAGCTGTACTCGTTTGGACTGGTCCCGTCCGATGTCAGCCGGGTCATCCGGCAGCAGAGCCAGGAGGTCGCCGCGGGCCAGGTCGGGATGCCGCCCGCCCCACCCGATCAGGCGTTCCAATATACCGTCGACGTGAAATCCAAGTTCAACGACCCAGAGGAATTCGCCAACATCATCGTCAAGGACCAGACCGCACAGGGCGGGCGCCTCGTCCGCCTGAAGGACGTGGCGCGCATCGATCTCGGCGCTCAGACCTATTCGCAGGACTTCAAGCTGAATGGAAAGCCGGCCACCGGCATCGCGATCTACCAGACCCCGGACGCCAATTCGTTAAAGGTGGCGGCCGAGGTCGACGCCAAGATGAAGGAGTTGGCGCGCAACTTCCCGGCTGGTGTTACTTACAGCATCCCCTACAACACGACCATCTTTGTCCAAAAATCGATCAGCGAGGTCTACAAGACTCTGTGGCAGGCCGGGGTTCTTGTGCTGATCGTCATCCTGGTGTTTCTGCAGAATTTCCGCGCTGTCCTGGTGCCGGCGACGACGGTGCCGGTCACGATCATCGGCGCGTTCGCTGCGATGGCCGTGCTCGGCTTTACCGTCAACCTGTCGACTCTGTTCGCGCTGATCCTGGCGATCGGCATCGTCGTCGACGACGCGATCGTGATCGTCGAGGGCGTGTCGAAATATATCGAACAGGGCATGTCCGGGCACGACGCCTCGATCCGGGCGATGGACGAATTGTTTGGCCCGATCATCGGCATCACCTTGGTGCTAATGGCGGTTTTTCTGCCGGCGGCCTTTGTCCCCGGCTTGAGCGGCCAGATGTTTGCGCAATTCGCGCTCGTGATTGCCGCCACAGCGCTGATCAGCGCGGTGAATGCCGCGACTCTTAAACCGACGCAATGCGCGTTGTGGCTGCGCACGCCAAAGCCCGTCGCACAACGCAACTTCTTTTATCGTGGCTTCGAGCACGTCTATGCCCGCGCCGAACACGGCTATGCCGGGATGATCGGCCATATGGTCCGGCATGCCGGGCTCGTCGTGCTGATCGGGGTGGGGCTGGCGCTGGTCGCATTCTGGGGGATCGCCCGCCTGCCGACCGCGTTCATCCCGAACGAGGACCAGGGCTATCTGATGATCGCCGCGCAGCTGCCGGATGGGGCGGCGCTCGGCCGAACGACCGCCGCGATGGACTTTGCGACAAAAACCGCGTTCGCAACCCCCGGCGTCGACCAAGTCATTGCGATCACCGGGCTGTCGGCGCTCGACAATTTCGCCGACCTCAACAACGCCGGCGTCGCGTTTGTCATGCTAAAGCCGTGGGACCAACGCAGTAAAAAAGATGGGACCGACATCCTGTCGATCGCCGGGCATCTACAAAATGCGCTAAACAGCGCCCCGGACGGCCGGCTTTTTGTGTTGGCGCCGCCGCCGATACAAGGGATCGGCAATGCCGGCGGCTTCCAGATGCAAACCGTGCTGCTCGGCGGCAGCTTCGATTACCAAAAGCTTAGCCAAGCCGCCGACGCCGTGGTCAAATCCGCCAGCTCCGACCCCGCCTTACAGCACGTATTAACGACTTTTCGCCCCGGCGCCCCCCAGGTCAAAGTCAGCATCGATCGCGACCGCGCCGAAACGTTGCGCGTCTCGGTCGGCGACGTGTTCGACACCTTGAGTTCCTATCTCGGATCGACCTACGTCAACGAATTCTACAAATATGGGCAAGTTTTCCAGGTCTACATTCAGGCGGATTCGAAATTCCGCCTGCAGCCCGACGATTTATTGAACCTTTACGTCAAGAGCCAGGACAACCAGATGGTGCCGATCGGAGCGGTCGCGCATCTAAGCTCGGTTTTGGCGCCGCCGCTGATTACCCTCTACAATCTCTATCCATCGGCAACGATAGTAGGCGCTCCGGCGCGCGGCTACAGCTCCGGACAGTCTCTGACTGCGATGGAAACCATCGCTAACAAGACCTTGCCTCCCGGCATGTCGTACCAATGGACGGCGATGTCGTTTCAGGAAAAATTGACCGGCAACCAGCTCTACTACCTGTTCGGGCTGTCGGTGCTGCTGGTATATTTGTGCCTTGCAGGGCAATACGAGAGCTGGATCCTGCCTTTGGCGGTGCTGTCGGCGGTGCCTTTGGCTTTGTTAGGGCCTGTCGTGACGCTGACGAGCCTCGGCGTTGCCAACAATCTTTATACCCAGATCGGTCTCATTTTGATGGTCGCGCTATCGGCCAAAAACGGCATCCTGATTGTCGAGGTCGCGCGCGAAGGCCGCATGATCCGCGGGCTGCCAATTCTCGACGCCGCGGTCGAAGCCTCGCGTCTGCGTTTTCGCCCGATCCTGATGACCTCGTTCGCTTTTGGCATGGGCGTCCTGCCGCTGGTCCTTGCAACCGGCGCCGGGGCGGTGTCCCGCATCTCGCTGGGCTTGAGCGTGCTCAGCGGCATCATTGCTTCCACCTGCCTTGCCGTTTTGTTTGTTCCGTCGTTCTTTTGTGTGCTGCAGCGCTTAGACGAGGCACGCAAAGCGCGTAAACAGCCCGCGGTGCTGGAACCCCTCCGCACCGGAACGGCAGATTAGCGCGGAGGGCCGAGGGCCGCCTTCCTGTTTCAGTCAGGCGCCGAGATGACTGGTGTCGTTCCACAGCCGGATAATCGGCTCGGCGAGGTTGTGCTCATATCCGAGGATGCTTAGGCTCGCCGTGTTCAAGAACCAATAGCGGCCGCCCGCTGCCGGCAGCCCGAGCCAGCGCGCGGTGAGTACGCGCGAGAAATGCGCGCTCGATATAGCCAGCACATTCGCGCCGATCGATCGGATGCGAGCGATGACGCGATCGGCGCGGGCGCCAATCTGTTCGAGCGATTCTCCGCCGGGCGCACCATCGCGAAATAATTGCCAATCCGGGCGTTCGGCTAGGATCTCGGGGGTGCGGCGACCCTCGTATTCACCGTAATCCCACTCGGCGAGATCGGGATCGATCTCAGCCTGGGCGCTAAAGCCGGCAAGTTCGCAAGTCCTTACCGCCCGCTGTGAGGGGCTGGTCAGCACTTTGGCGAACTTGAGCCCGCGTAGCCGCAGGCCAAGTGCGCGTGCCTGACGTTCCCCGTTTTCGGTCAAAGGCAGGTCGGTGCGCCCTGTGTGCTGCCCAGAAAGGGTCCAAGCGGTCTCGCCATGCCGCCCAATATAGACGAGTGGAAGCGCTTCAGCCATGATCTGCTCCTGTCCAGGACCGTCTCGCATCGGCCGACGGCGCTGGTTGCGTCAACAGTCGACCCCGCCTGCGCCAAAGGCGTCCGCCTTCTACAAATTGCCAAACCGCGAGCGCCGGCACTCCGATCGCCAGATCACGCGCCCGCTTCAGCAAAGACAACATAAGTGCGACGGGTGGCGTCAGCCCGAAGCCCGCGCCGATCAACACATACGCGCCTTCCTGCAGTCCGACCGCATTCGGGATCACGATCGCAAAGGTGCGGACGGCATAGACCAAGCTTTCAATCACCAGGACAGTTCTGAACGGAAGCGCGCTTCCCACCAGCCTCAAGGCGAACCACGCTTCAACCGTCGCCGCTATCCAGCAGAAGAGATGCAGCGCCAAGCCTATCCCTAGGCTGCGCTTTCGCTGATAGGTACGTTGCAGGGCGTCGCGTAAAATGGCGGCACCGGCCGCGGTTCGCTCTGCCCAGCCCCGTCCAAGGGCATGCGCTATGCGGTCGAAAAGCCCAAACCCGTGCCGTTGCGCCGCTATAAGACCGAGCCCAGCCAGGCTTGCTGCGGCAAGTCCCGCCGTCAACGGTGCGGTAATCGCTGAACCGGGTCGCAAGCTGATCAACAAGACCAAGCCAAGCGCGGTATAGGCGAGCTTTGCGAAAAACTCGAGCGTAAGATCGACGATCGTGCTGGCGGCGGCCGTTGAGCCAGGTATGCCGGCGAGTGTTAACACTCGTGCTCCAAGGACGCAGCCACCGATCGGGGACAGCGGCAAGACCTCCGAACCGGCCTCCCGTACAACCCGTGCCGCCGTAAACGTCCGCAGGAGTGCTCCCGGAACAAGAACGCGCCAAGCGATCCCCATCACCCCAAGCAGGGATAGATGGAGCAAACATATCGCGCCGAATCCTTTCCAGCCAAGAGCAAGAAAGGAATGAATGACGGCGTCCGCTCCGAACCCCGCGACGAGCCCTGCCACGACCGCCAGCCCGGCGAGCGCCGCGATGATCGGAACTGCTTTCATACGTCTTCCCCGACGCCCTCCATCAAGCTTTATCCACTCCCAGGAATGCCCGCTCGGCTAACGGATCAGGAATCGTTTTGGTGCATTCAGATGGCGGAAACTGTACAAGTCCGCCGAACGGGGCGAATGTTAGACCGGTACCGTCCCTCGGACCACCGTGCGGTGCAGAACACGGCGCTCCCTATCCGTCCGGAAATTGGCGACAACTCGGTGGAGCAGGCAGCGGTTATCCCACATGACGAGGTCGCCGACCCGCCAGCGGTGGCTGTAAACGAACTGGCGTTGCGTCGCATGCGTCAAGAGTTGATCCAGCAATGCTCTCCCTTCGGGAAGCGGCCACCCCACTATGTGCGACGCGTGATTGCCGAGATAGAGCGCTTTGATGCCGGTTTCGGGGTGGGTTCGGACAAGCGGGTGATCGACAAATTCCTGCTTATCAGAGACCGCAAGCATCTGGTTGTCGCCCTCAGGCCGTCGTGCGCCCCAGCGGAAGGCCACACGCAGTTCAGCCAACTGACGCTTCATTTCGGTGGATAGGGCGGAAAAGGCCAGCCCCGTATTGGCGAATTCGGTATCGCCTCCCTCTGGTGGCGTTTCGACAGCATAAAGAGTCGTCATCATCGGTGGTGCCGGATAATAAGGCTTATCCGTATGCCAGTTGTAATTGCTGACCGGCGATGATGACCGGTCGACGGGGTCGCCGTTCTCGTCCAAGTTGGAGATCACGTGAGCAACGGCGTACCGCTTGTGTTGCGCTTTGCGCGTTGAACTGTGTTCGACTTCGCCAAAATTGGCGGAAAGCGCAAACTGCTGCTCGCGGGCCAGCACCTGCTCACGAATAACAACAATGTGATGCTCGCGAAGCGCGTCGCGGATCAGCGCAATCGCGTTCGGCGTGACCGGCTGTGACAGATCAATGCCGTCGATGACGACGCCGCCGGCCGGGGAAAGGCGCGGTCCGATTGATGGCGTTTTAGTCGTGTGCTGAGACGATGAGGCCCGCTCGCCCGACGCGGCACGCCCCTGTGACAACGGTTCGACCATTCAACAATCCATTCTCTACCGCTCGGTAGATCAGGATGCGACTGTTAACGCAAGCGACATGGGGGCGGAGAGACCTACCCCCTAAACCCGAATGTTGCACCAGATTGTAAGAGATTCCCAGCGGCGACATCCTATTTCAGGCTAAGCTACGCCGGGCAGGCGACGCCCAAGCCTGCTGATCGCAAGCCGTTAAGCAAACGGGTCAATTGCCGCTAATGTTGTGATGTCGAAACCAACATCACCATTTCCAACAGTTCACGTGCCCTATGCGGCTAACACGGTTGTTAGTACCGCCTCGTGGTGCGATCTGAACCAGATGCTGGTTAGAAATCGGTGCAACGACCGCCGACTTCCCAGTCACCATAGCGCGTCGGTTCCGGTCCCTTCGGTCCTCCAATTTCACGCGGTGCGGGGACCGTTGATGGCGTCGCCTTTGGGGGGATAACCGGAGCAGTTGGCCGTATTAACTGCTGGTTAGGTAGTGAGTTGTCCATGAGCAAAATGTGGCAAGGCCGGATTATAAAGCAAGTTCTAACGGAGCAAGCCATATCCAACAATATCCAGAGGGAACCGGTCGAAATGCCGGATGTTGACCCTGATGCTTCCCGGGGGAAGGCAGACGCCCTCGTGTCTCACAAATCTCCAGAAGAACCTTGATGCCTCAGTTGCCCACTGCGCGCGATGTTGCGCTTGAGTTGCTCAGCGCGGTCTTGCGCCGGAAGCGGCCGCTTGATGACGCGATCGACGACAACCCGGCCATGCAGCTGTTGTCAGGCCGTGACCGGGCGTTTGCGCGTCTCTTGGTAGCAACCGCGTTGCGGCGGCTCGGTCAGATCGACGCACTGATTGCTCTATGCCTCAGCACTCCTCTTGCGCCGAGGGCGGCAGTAATCCATGACATTCTGCGACTGGGGGTTGCGCAACTCCTCTTTCTTCGCACGCCGCCACACGCTGCGGTCGCAACGAGTGTTGATCTGGCACATGGTCGCGGTTTTTTGTCCCATAAGGGACTTGTCAATGCCGTGCTGCGCCGGCTGAGCGTCGAAGGCCCCGAGCTGTCCCAAAATCAAGACGCCGCGAGGCTCAATACTCCGGACTGGCTCTGGCGATCGTGGAGCGAGGCGTATGGCGCGGAAACGGCTCGTGCGATCGCAAACGCGCATCTCAAAGAAGCCCCGCTCGATTTGACCCTGCGTGGCGATCCCGAGGTTTGGTGCGAGAAGCTGCAGGGAATTCTCCTCCCAACTGGCACATTGCGACGACAGGCCGGAGGTGCCGTAACCTCTCTTCCGGGCTATGCCGAAGGTGCGTGGTGGGTCCAGGACGCGGCGGCCGCGTTGCCTGCGCGGCTGTTGGGTGATGTTGCTGGGCGCGAGGTCGTCGATCTCTGTGCGGCTCCCGGTGGTAAGAGCGCGCAACTCGCGGCTGCGGGCGCGAGGGTGACTGCGGTCGATCGATCGAGTCGCCGCCTGGACCGCCTCGTCGCAAATTTTCAGCGGCTTGGTCTGCCGATTGAGGCAGTGGCTGCGGATGCCTTGACGTGGCGACCGACCCGGCCGGCGGAGGCTGTGCTCCTCGACGCTCCTTGCACGACGACCGGCGCAATTCGTCGTCATCCCGACGTACCCCACCTCAAATCGCCGGACGACGTCGCGCGGCTCTCAGTGGTTCAGGAAAATTTGCTAAGAGCAGCGGTCGATATGCTGGTTCCGGGCGGCACACTTGTCTACTGCACCTGCTCGCTAGAGCCCGAAGAGGGGCCGCTGCGGATACAGACGTTGTTGCGTTCAGGGGCGCCGATAGTGCGTGAGAAGATCAGCGCAGATGAGATCGGCGGCTATTCGGACTGGATTACCGCCGAGGGCGATCTGCGAACATTGCCGTGCCATCTGGGTGAATACGATGGGTTAGACGGCTTTTTTTGTGCTAGACTAACCAAGTTGAACAATGCCGGCTGACTAACCCTTGCCGGCAGTCCGCGGCTTGCGACGTCGGGTGTTACTTGCTACCAAGCGATATGCGCACGCATCCGTACCAGGTCTCCCATTGCCGAGGCTTCACGCAGTTTGACGGCCGCCGTGCTCAACCAAAGCACGGATGAGAAGAGCGACTCGCGATCGAGGGAGCAGTGTACAAACAGAGCGTCGCGGTAGTGACGCTCCGGGAGCCTTAGCCCAGTTGCGGCGTAATATCCTGGGCCCGCTGATCTTTCCCCGCAAAAGCTTGGTCCGGCGTACTTCGCCGGGCACAGAGTTGATTATTAACCAGGTCTGGCCGAGCGATCCAAAGCGCGGCTTGGCGATCGCCGCGGGCGAGATCGAACTTTGCGGGATTTTGGTGCGCAACCCTACACCGCGCTGGTTTCCGCCCGGAGGGACCGAAGATTGGTACGCCGCCTGGCACGGGTTTGATTGGATAGGCGATCTCGTCGCGGCAGGTCCCGCCGCCCGCGAGGAAGTGGGGAAGCTGGTTCAACATTGGCTGAGTGAGCAAGCGAGTTTTCGACGTTTGTTGGTGGCATGGCGCCCTGATGTCGTGGGCACACGCCTTTTCGCCTGGATTACGCATCTCGACGAAATCATCGCTGGCGGAAAAGACTCCGTTTTGACGCGCGCGGTTCTTACCAGCATCGCCAAACAGTATCGTCACCTTAATCGAGCGACGCTGCGCGAGGTGGAGGGGGCACCCCGGCTAAGGGCGCTCAAAGGCTTGATAGCCGCTGCGGTCACCCTCGGAGGTTCCGGGGCGCGGGCTATGAGGGCTCTCTCGCTGTTGGAACGCGAGATGTCGACGCAAATTCTCCCTGATGGAGGTCATCGCTCGCGTAGCCCATCGGTGCAACTACGTGTCCTGCAAGATCTCATCGATATTAGGACGGTCCTGCGCGCCGCGAAGCTTCAACCCTCCGCTACGCTTACCGACGCGATCGAAAGGCTGGCGCCAATGTTGCGGCTGTTTCGACACGGCGACCGGCGGCTAGCTCTTTTCAATGATTCGGTGGAGGAGGACGGCGTACTGATCGATTTGGTCCTGACCCAATCGGAGACTAGAGGACGCGGGCTCTCCCATGCCCCCGATTCGGGTTTCGAGCGATTGCATGCAAACAAGAGCCTGATCGTCGTCGATGCCGGGACCCGACCACCATCAGGTTTCGACATTCACGCTCACGCGGGCGCGCTCTCTTTTGAAATGAGCCATGATCGTGAGCGCATCGTCGTCAATTGCGGGGCCTACCGTGGTGCACGATCCAATTGGGCGAGGGTGGCACGGGCTACGGCAGCTCATTCGGTGCTTGTTGTCGCCGATACCAACTCGACCGAAATCCGCGAAGACGGAGTGCTTAATCGCGCACCGATGTCGGTCACTTCTGAACGAGCTGAGCACGAAGGCCAGCAATGGATATCCGGCACCCACGACGGTTACCGAGAGCGCTTCGGCCTGATCTATACCCGGGAGCTATTTCTCGCCGCCGACGGCGACGATTTGCGCGGTGAGGATCGTCTCGTGGGACGCCCGGGAGCGACCTTCGCCGTGAGATTTCATCTGCATCCCTTGGTCCAAGCGTCGCTGGCCGAAGGAAATGTGGCCTTGTTGCACCTGCCGAGCGGCAGCCGTTGGCGGCTGCGAGCCGCCGGCGCGGAAATGAGTCTCGGCGAAAGCATCTACCTGGGGTCGGGCGAGGCCAGAAAAACCCAGCAGGTTGTATTGAGCGGGAGCGCTGCCCCGGGGGGTACGACTGTGCGCTGGGCTATGCGTCGCGAACCCCACAGAATAGGCTTTGATTAGCTTGTGGGGCAGTTATTTTAATTCGGCTCGCGCAGTCGCAGCCGTCGTGGTTGCAACGTCTCTTATTAGCGGCGTCGCAACCCGTTCCTTGATCCCTGTTCTGCGCCGGCGGAAGGTTCTCGACCGCCCCAATGAGCGCTCTTCGCACGCGGTTCCCACCCCTCGAGGCGGCGGTATCGCCGTTACTGCGACGGTGTTGGTGGCCTGGTTTGGGTTTTCGGCTGCGGGTTGGGTTAGTTCCGCAATCATAGCGGTTGTTATCTCGGCCGCGCTGCTCGCCCTCGTCTGTTGGATCGACGATGTCCAAGGGCTTTCACCCGTGACCCGACTCATGGCGCAGGCCGTCGCTGTTGCGATCGGGCTCCTCGCCCTGCCCGAACCCGCCAACTTGCCACGGGAGTGGGTTGCGCCAATCGCCTTCTACGTTGCCGTTGGCTTTATCTGGTTGTGGTGGGTGAATTTGTACAACTTCATGGATGGCATTGACGGGATCGCCGGGAGCGAGGCGGCGGCGATTGCCGGCGGCCTGTTGTTGTTTACCATGTTGGGTAACGGCGCCGATGTCAGCGTGGCTCTGCTTTCTGCGGCGGTCCTGGGCGCCTCCTTAGGCTTTCTGGTGTGGAATTGGTCGCCCGCCAAGATTTTTCTTGGTGATGTCGGCAGTGTACCGCTGGGATATCTAACCGGGTTTCTGCTGATCGGGCTTGCCGGCGCAGGCCGCTGGAAGATTGCGATGATCCTCCCGCTTTACTTCCTGGCCGACGCGACGATTACGCTGGGACGCCGCCTGGTGGGCGGCGAGAGGGTGTGGGAGGCTCACCGCCAGCATTTCTATCAAAAGGCCGTCATCCGGGGACTGGACCACGCGACTGTTGTCCGCCGCGTCATAGCGGCCAATCTGTTGCTGATCGCTTGCGGCTGGGCGGCGGAAAATGGTTGGGCCCCACTGGCCTTCCCGGCGGCGACCGCGATCACAGCAGCGCTGCTGACGAATCTCGCTTACGGTAGATGAGATTTCGATGCCGCCTGCCGACAATCTCCTGACGATCTTATACGCAGCAATGAATGCCTCTCCCGTCAAAGTCCGCCGCGCCCTGATCTCGGTTGCCGATAAATCCGGGCTTGAGCCATTTGCAAAAGCACTCTCGGAATGGGGAATTGCGCTAATCTCGACCGGCGGCTCGGCTCGGGTATTGGCCGCCGCTGGCATTCCGGTGACCGAAGTGGCAGCCGTCACCGGAATGCCGGAGTTCCTCGATGGTCGCGTCAAAACCCTGCATCCCGCGATTTACGCCGCGCTGCTGGCGCGCCGCGACCGGCCGGATCATATGGCTGCTTTGGCCGACCGCTCGATCGAGACAATCGACCTGCTGGTCTGCAACCTCTATCCGTTTGCGGATACTGTCGCGGGCGGTGCAACCCGCGAGGAGTGTATCGAAAATATCGATATCGGCGGGGTCGCCCTAATCAGGGCCGCGGCGAAGAACCACGATGCAGTCGCGGTGGTGACGGACCCCGGCGACTACGACCGGGTGCTCGCCGAGCTTGCCGCGGGCGACGGCACGGTCGGAACACCATTCAGGCGCGCGCGCGCCCGGAAAGCCTACGCGATGACGGCGGCATATGATGCGGTGATCGCTGCCTGGATGGCGCGTGAAGAGGGCGAAGGCTTACCCGAACAGTTCGTCGCCTCCGGCAATCTGGCGCGGCGCCTGCGCTATGGTGAGAACCCGCATCAGGCGGCTGGGTTCTATAGCACCGCCGAAAACCGCCCCGGCGTGGCAACGGCGCGCCAATTGCAAGGTAAGGAGCTGTCTTACAACAACTATTCGGATGCGGACGCGGCTTTCGAGCTGGTTGCCGAGTTCGATCAGCCGGCGGTCACAATCGTCAAACACGCCAATCCCTGTGGCGTCGCTATCGGCGCGTCATTGCATGAGGCCTGGAACAAGGCGCTGGCCTGCGACCCGATCAGCGCATTTGGCGGAGTTGTAGCGCTCAATCGTTCGCTCGATCTGGCTACCGCGGGGGCCATATCTCGGCTTTTCGTCGAAGTCGTGATCGCCCCAGGCATCGATCCTGAGGCCGCGCTTCAACTCGCCGGCCGCAGCGCGCTGCGGCTACTCGTCACCGGTGCTCTGCCGGACCCAAGCGCGGCCGGCCTCACGCTTCGTTCGATTGCGGGCGGCCTCTTGGTGCAGGAGCGTGATCGGGCGGTAGTCAGCACCGATGGATTGAGGGCGGTGACACGACGCGCACCAACCGATGCCGAGATTGCCGACCTGCTGTTTGCCGATCGGGTGGTCAAACACGTCAAATCCAACGCGATCGTGTTTGCGCACAACGGCGCGACGGTCGGTATCGGGGCCGGCCAGATGAGTCGTGTGGACAGCGTACGGTTAGCGGCGGAAAAGGCGGCGGAAATCAGCCGTGCGGCTGGGTCTGCAGTGCCACCCACCCGCGGCGCGGTGCTTGCGTCCGATGCGTTCTTTCCGTTCGCCGATGGCCTAGAGGCGGCGATTGCGGCTGGTGCAACGGCAGTGGTTCAGCCCGGCGGATCAATGCGCGATGCCGAAGTGATCGCCGCCGCGGACGCCGCGGGCATAGCCATGGTGTTTACCGGCGTCCGCCGTTTCCGCCATTGAGTCGCAAGCGGTCCAACATTTTTAGATGACGCGTATGTTTTTGAATTGCCAGGGATCCTGGTAATCGAGGTCTTCGGGAAACAGGCGCCCCCGATCGTCCAGCGGCGTCCACCCGCCATACATTCCGACAATCTCCCCGAGATAGGGACGGGCGACCTCCAGCACGCGCACGAAGTCCAACCCTTCGGGTTCGACGATGCCGGCCTGCGGGTGTTCGAGCGCCCAAACAAGACCGCCCAAGACGGCGGCTGTTACTTGGAGCGAGGTCGCATTGTTATGCGGCGCCACCCGCCGCGCCTCTTCGATCGTTAGCCGCGAGCCGTACCAGTAAACTCCTTTCGGCGGGCCCATCAGCAGGACGCCAAGCTCGTCGATGCCTCTGCTGATCTCGTCCACCATTAGCCGCTTACGGGACTGCAGGTGCCAGTTTTTGCCCGCAAATTCGTGCAGGCTCAGCACCGCGTCGTCGCAGGGGTGATAGGCATAGTGGCAAGTTGGCCGATAACGCACTTCACCGCTTTCGTTAACGGTCAAAAAATCCGCGATTGAGATAGATTCGCCATGGGTAATCAGAAACCCGTGGTACGGTCCCTCGAGCGGCGTCCAACTTCGCACCCGTGTCGCCGCCCCCGGGCACAGCAAATATATCGCGGCACCGCTTCCAAAATCATGGCGGCGGCCGTCCTCCGGAAAATGTCGCTCATGTGTACCCCAGCCGAGCTCCGCCGGTTGCGACCCCTCACTGACGAAGCCGTCAATCGACCAGGTGTTCACAAACTCGCCCGGCTCCTTCGGTGCATTCCCGACCTGGGTATCGCGCTCAGCGATATGGATGGCTTTGATACCAAGCTGCCGCGCGAGTTGGGCCCAATCATCTTGGGTTCGCGGCATGGACCCTTCCATTTCCACATCGCGCGCGAGATCGATCAGCGCCTGCTTGACAAAGTGCGATACAAGACCGGGGTTTGCCCCGTGCGTCAGGACAGCCGTTGGACCGCCCGGGAAGCGCTTGCGGAGCGCCAACGCGCTCTCCCGCAACGCATAGTTTGATCGGGCGGAAGGTGACAGATTTGGATCGGTATACCCGCCAGGCCATGGCTCTATGCATGTATCGAGATAAAGCGCACCCTTTTCTTGGCACAGCTCGATCAACGCCGTACTCGACACGTCGACGGAAAGATTGAGAAGAAAATCGCCACGGCCGATCATCGAATCGAGCGTGGCGCGATAGTTCTCGCGCGTTAATGCCGCCTCCTCGAACGCGATGCCGTACTCGGCCGCTACAGCGCGCCCCCGCGGCTCGGCAGTGATGATCGTCATCCGCGCCCGGTCGATTTCGATATGGCGCAGCAAAAGCGGCAGGACACCTTGTCCAATACTGCCAAAACCAACGATTACAAGGCGTCCGCGAAACACGGCATGCTTCTGATCGAGCATCTAAGGGGATCTCAATTGGAGAAAATTTGGGGCGCGCTCACGTTGCAGCCGCTTCAAGCGCCGACGGGTCGGGTGGGTGAACCGGCCATTCACTTATTGCGCAGCCCAGCCGCCATCGATCGACAGCGCAGCGCCCGTGATGGTCTTTGCTGACTCGGTGCACAAGAAGACGGCGAGCGACCCGATCTGCTCGGGGGTGGAAAATTCGAGCATCGGCTGTTTTTCGCGGAGCAGATCGTCCTTCGCCTTTTGAACCGCGATCCCTTCTGCCGCGGCGCGATCCTCGATCTGGCGCTGGACGAGCGGTGTCAGAACCCAGCCCGGACAAATGGCGTTGCAGGTGATACCATCGTTCGCGGTCTCGATCGCGACCACTTTGGTAAAGCCGACGACCCCGTGCTTGGCGGTGACGTAGGCCGCCTTTTCTCCGCTCGCGACCAGTCCATGCGCCGAGGCGACATTAACAATTCGTCCCCATTTCTTTGCCAACATATGAGGTAGAGCTGCCTTGGTCGCATGGAAGGCCGCGCTCATATTGATTGCAATGACGGCGTCCCAGCGATCTTCGGGGAAATCTATGACCTTATCGACATGCTGAATGCCGGCATTGTTGACGAGTATGTCGACGCCGCCAAAATGCGCCACGGTTTCGGCGACGAGATCGCGAATTTCGGAGGGTTTCGACATATCCGCCGCCGAGTAGGCGACGCCAACGCCATGCTCATTCGCGAGCTTTGCACGTAATGCTTCGATTGATCCCGCCTCGCCAAAGCCGTTCAGCATCACCGCGCAACCTTCGGCCGCAAGGGCGCTAGCGATGCCGAGCCCGATTCCGCTGGTCGACCCGGTCACGATAGCCGCTTTACCCTTCAGCATGATGTTGCTCCTGATATCGACCGCCGAGATGGCTCAATATCCTCAACCGTATTACATTGCGGCGCTTTTTTGCGGTGCGGCAAAATAATTTGTGATTCGGTCTCGGTGACACACGATTTGTCGCGTAACCGCGCCATATTTCTTGCCGCCATCACGGTGCATTGTGACCAATCGGCGCCGTGACGCCGAACCTAAGGATCGCGCCGATGTGTGTTAGTAGAGTTTAGGGGATTGATTTTGGAAATGCTCTCGGCCGCGCCAGACGCTTCCGCCATATCCGGGCGGGCCGCGCTGCGCGTCGTCACATATAACATCCATGGCTGCCTCGGACTCGACTTGCGATACGATCCCGGGCGGATAGCTGCGGTGTTGCGTGAAATCGACGCAGACATTGTGTGTCTTCAGGAAGTCGACGCCCGTCGCACCCGCGGTTCGCGTGGAGACCAGGCGACATTCCTTGCTAACGCGACAGAGAGCAAAATTATTGTGGGCGCAGCCGCAACCGGGCGCGGCCGATTTGCCAATGCTATTTTGACGCGCTTTCTCCCGCTGGCAACGCGCGCGATCGATCTCGAGGTTCCCGGGTATGAACCCCGTAGCGCGCTCGATGTCGACCTGATGATCGATGGCCTGATTTTGCGGGTCATGGCGACGCATTTCGGACTGCACGCCGGAGAGAGGCGCCTCCAGGCCAATCGCCTGATCGCTGCCCTAGACAATCCGGGTATGCGGGGGGCAGCGGCGGCGCATGCGGTGCTTCTGGTCGGCGATCTCAACGAGTGGCGGGGTCGCGCTGGAGGTGTCCGGGCGCTCGACCGCTGTCTCGGCCCAAGTGCCACACCGCGCACATTTCCATCATGGATGCCGGTATTGCCGCTCGATCGGATCTACGCCCTCGGGCATTTGGCGCTTCGAGACATCCAGGTCTATCGTTCTCCCCTGGCTCGCGTCGCTTCCGATCATCTACCCCTGGTCGGGAATTTATTCTGGAACACGGCTCAGCTGCCTCCGGGGCCACCAAGCTGGATCGCCCGTTTAGCTGAAATGCATCACGCCGCCCCACGGCGCGGTCCCGCACCGCAGCAGCGACCGGGCGCGGTTTGATCGCCCGAGCATTCGCCGCTGGGTTTACCTCGACACAGGTGCAGGATTAATCATTATTTATGGCGCCAAGACACAACCCCCTCGCGCTAAACACGCTGCAGTTGAAGACCCTGACGTTGCTGCAACAACTGGCGCAGCTTTCGGACTTTTCGAAGCCAGGCGAAGAGCTGGGGACCGTCGTCCTGACCCGTCTGCCTCAACCCCATGGAGATCACTTCCATATTGGCGAAGTGGTTGTGGCGTCGAGAGATGCGACTGGCTTACGCAACCCATCTGTTTGGGCGGCGTTGGAGCGAAAGGGCTTGGTTCGCTCGACGCCGCCAACGGTTGTTGTTACTGCGCTCGGCCTCGACTACGAGACCGGCTTGCGCCACGCGATCCTGCATAGCGCGGACCACGGCTGACCTGCGCCGAGTTTGGGTGACAGTTTCCTAGACGCCTACTACCAAGCCAAGCGGCGAATAATTGCGACCGGACGATAGGGACCGGCCGCCAATGCCTGCTCGATCCGAGGGAGATCCGGCTCGTTCTCGGGCGGGATGCCAAATTCGGTGGCATGAATACCACCTAAAACAAACAAACTGTCGAGACCGGCCGCATCTGCGCCGGCAATGTCGGTCCGCAAACTGTCCCCGACGGCCAAAATGCGCGATCGATCGGCCACACCCAGCAGTGCAAGGCAGCTGTCGTATACTGAGCGGTAGGGCTTGCCATGCCAGCGGACTTTGCCCCCTTTATCTTCGTACCACTGTGCCAGTGCACCCGCGCATAAGGCCAGCTTTGCGCCATGCATGACAACGAGGTCGGGGTTGGCGCAAATCATCGGCAGATCGCGCATCAGCGACGGCTCTAGTACCGCGGCGTAGTCCTCGATCCGATCGTCCCAACCAGCTGGCCCGGTATTCAAGATGAAATTCGCTTCATCAGCGCGATCTACGAATTCAAAGTCCAGCCCTTCCCGGATTTCTAGGTCGCGATCCGAGCAGATGTGCAAGCAGCGGCGGCCCAGCGCTCGATAGAACGGGTCATTACGGCGGTGCAGGCATTGCCAAGCCTCTTCACCCGAGGACATGACGTGATGAAAGCTGTCTCGTGGCACTCCAATCTGTGAAATCCGGCGGATCACATCGTCAGCCCGCCGTGGTGCGTTCGACAGCAGCACGATTCGCTTACCCGCGCTGATCAGACCATACATGCAGTCGATCGCACCCGGGACAGGCGCTATGCCATCGTGGACAACACCCCACAGGTCAAGGACGAAGCCGTCATAGCGCAAGGCCAACTGGCCGATGCCGGGAAGATAGGGAACCGTCATAAGCGACAGCCTCGCATGACTGCGTCGGCTTCACTCGACGCAGTCTGAACCGTGTTTGTCGTTACACAGCACCACGATATCGGTCATCAAATAGACATCATAGTGTAGGAAAGTCGTTTTAAATGACAACGAAATTTACCGAGTGTTTCTTGGAAGCCCGGAACATGCTGGTACCAAACCTGTTAAATATACGTCTATCTCGGACATGCCGAGATCAGGAGAGGTTATGAAAACCGACCTTTATATCGGACCGCTGACTGAGCGCAGCGGCAAATTTGCCTATGACACTTTTTCGCAGGCCGACGGCTTGCGAAGCTCGTTCCGGTATCCGCGAATTGAACAGGCACGCTATGACCGGCGCGCGATGATCGCGGAATTGCGCTTCGACCCGCGCATAGACGTTCATGTTTGCGAGACTTGGGCGGAGTTCGAACGCCAGCTGCCTGATGCGCATCAGAGCCAAGAAGATTGTATGCAGACGTCGAGATGTGAGGAGTAGATCAGGTCACGCTCCGGAGCGTTCGCGCTTATCTGGCGATCCATGATCGTCAGCAGCAGCGCCGAAAATGTATGGTAGAAACAGCGACATGTAGGGCGCGATCTTTAGTTTCAAGTATTGAGAGTGGAGGACCCGACGGTCGCGGCTGGCGCAGTACAATGCGCCGACCCGACTGCCTCGCTGACCGAGGCAAAGCCGTCGCGGCGTAACAATTCGGCAAGGCCGACCTTGATGCGGCCGATGAGCGCCGGCCCATCAAACGCCAGCGCAGTATAGAGCTGCACCAGGCTAGCGCCGGCGCAGATCTTCGCATAAGCATCGGCAGCGCTACCGACCCCACCTACCCCGACAAGCGGCAGCCTTTTCTGCGTCAACCTATACATTTCGGAAAGCAGCGCTGTTGACCTAGAGAGTAGCGGGCGACCGCTGAGACCGCCACCTTCGCGGGCATTACCGCTGCGCAGACCGGCCGGGCGATCAACGGTTGTGTTGGAGATGATTAGCCCGTCGATATGTGTGGCGAGCGCCACCTCGGCGATATCGTGGCGCTGATCTTCGGTCAAATCGGGGGCTATCTTCAGCAGTAGCGGCGTCCTGGAATCGTTTTTATCGCGCGCATCGACTAGCTGTTGCAGCAGCGCGTCGAGTGCTGTGCGGGCCTGGAGCTCACGCAAGCCGGGTGTGTTCGGCGAGGAGACGTTGACGACCAGGTAATCGGCGACTTCGCCGGCGCGAAGGATACCCTCTTCGTAATCTTTAGCCGCATCGCCGGTGTCACGGTTCTTGCCGAGGTTAATGCCCACAACGCCGCGGCGGGTGCGCCATGACAGCCGGCGGATGACCGTGTCTAAGCCGTCACTGTTGAACCCCATGCGGTTGATGATTGCCCGATCCTCCTCGAGCCGAAACAGGCGCGGTTTCGGATTACCTGTTTGTGGGCGAGGGGTCACCGTGCCGATCTCGACAAACCCGAAGCCCAAATTGAGCATCGCGTCAGGAACGCGGCCATTCTTGTCGCAGCCTGCGGCAAGACCGATCGGATTGGGAAAATCCATCCCCCATAACCGCTGCCTTAGGATTGCGGGGTCAGCCCCCCGAGCCTCCCGCGGGAGGAACAAGCGGCCTAACCCGTGCTGTAGAGCGCGAAGGCCAAATTCGTTCGCGGCCTCTGCGGGAAGTCGCGACAGCAAAGGCCTTATCAACGGATAAAAATCGGGCATCGCCGCCTGCACAATAGCAGCGCGGAAGCTGTGCGCCACTTGTGCTAGAGGTCGGTGAATGTTGGCTCGCGACGGCAAGCTCATCCGCAACCCGGCCGCTGTGGCGATGCCGCAGGCGCCGGTACTCGTCGCGGGTTTTCGTGAGGTCGTCTGGGTGAGCGCCGAAGGGGAAATCGAAGCGCTGGCACCGGCTGAGGCGGTCCGCCGGGTTCAGGTCGATCCCCCAATCTTGTGTCATGGCGTAGCGACAGCGCGCCGGCTCGACACGCCAGTTTTCAGCGCCCTCGATCTGCTTGAGTTGTTTGCCTTTGTCTATCCGGCGCGATTTTGCGTGCCGACGCCGCGCGGTCTCGCCGAGGCACTTGGACTGCCGTTGCCGGGGGCTCCGTCCGAGGCTTGCGCGACCCTCGCCGTCGCGACCCGCGCCCTTCTCGAAGCGCTCGGCCAGGAAAACGACGCTGAAATCGGTGCGGTCGCTGCCGCGATGGACCGTGGCGGTTGGTTATGGGGCCCGGCGGTTATGGCTGCACTTCCCCCAGCCGAAATGGGCTCGTCCCGGCAGGCGTCAGGTTTGCGGGTATGGACAAAGCTTACCGAATGGACCGACACAGCCCCTCCGCCATCACCCACGAACGAACCTGTACCACCCGAGGAGGCGCGTGCCCGCCTCGCTCGATTGCTCGGCGACAAAGCCGAGCCGCGCCCCCAGCAAGCCGATTACGCGGCCGCGGTCGCGGCCGCCTTCGCGCCGCGGGAGATCCCGGATAATCCGCATGCCGTGCTCGCTGAAGCCGGAACCGGCGTCGGTAAGACCCTAGGATATGTCGCGGCAGCCAGCCTCTGGGCCGAAAAGAACCGCGGCTCGGTATGGATTTCGACCTTTACCCGCAATTTGCAGACCCAGATTGCAGGCGAGCTTGACCGGCTCTATCCCGATCGGCAAGTGAAACGCCGACGGGTTGTGGTCCGCAAAGGCCGTGAGAATTTTCTCTGCCTGTTGAATTACGAAGATGCTGCGATCGCGTCCGGCATCCGTGCTGGCCGAGGCGTTGCCCAATTAGGATTGGTAGCGCGTTGGATCCTCGCCACCGAATCGGGTGATCTGGTTGCCGGCGACTTCCCCGGCTGGCTCACCGAACTAATCGGCGGAGGTCGCGTCAATAGCCTCACCGACCGCCGGGGCGAGTGCGTCCATTCCGCCTGCCAGCACTTCCGTCGTTGCTTTGTCGAGAAGAATATCCGCCGCGCACGCAATGCCCGGATCGTCGTCGCCAATCACGCTCTCGTCATGGCGCAGGCCGCGCTAGGCGGGCTCGACGATGCCACTGTGCCAACCCGCTATGTCTTCGACGAAGGCCATCATCTGTTGGAGGCGGCTGATAACGCCTTTTCGGTTCGGCTCTCGGGTCGAGAAGGCCGAGAGCTGCGGCGGTGGATCGTGGGCGCCGAGGGATCGGGTGGCTCGCGAGCGCGCGGGTTGCGGCGTCGCATTGGCGACCTCGTGGAACAACGCGATGACGGAACGCAGGCGCTGATCGAGGTTCTCGGCGCCGCCCGCATTCTTCCCGGCGATGGTTGGGCGCAGCGCGTTGCCGAGGGCCGCGGATTACAGACCTTCGAGGGATTTCTGGCACTGGTCCGCCAACAGGTGTTCGCGCGGGCGGCACTCACCGATGCCGGGTACGGCCTGCAGACCGAGGCCCGCCCGCCGGTCGCCGGTCTGGTCGACCTGGCGCTGCCATTGGCGCAAGCGCTCGGCCGGCTTGCCGCCGCGTTGTCGCGCCTGGCCTCCGTGCTGCGAGGAATCCTCGAAGACCCGGAAAACCCGCCCGAGCCGAGCTTGCGCCAGCGGCTCGACGCGGCAATCCGCGGGCTGGAGCGGCGCGCCGATCAACAGCTTTCGGCTTGGAGCCGCCTGTTGCGCGATCTCGCTGAGCCTGCTCGGGCGGAGACGGTGGAGTGGTTGTCGCTCGACCGCATCGATGGGCTCGAAATCGACATCGCGGTTACCCGAAGCTGGGTCGATCCCGGTATCCCGTTTGCGGAATTGGTGGCGCGGCCGGCGCATGGCCTGGTCGTCACCTCGGCAACCTTGACCGACGGCGAAACTGACCCGGAGCATGCCTGGCGCGCGGCGGAGGCGGCAACCGGCCTGAGGCATTTACCGGCCCGCCCGATCGCCGCGAGAATTGCTTCACCATTCGACTACCGGACTCAGACGCGGGTGTTTATCGTTACCGATGTCCCCCGCGACGATCTCGGGCAGGTGGCGGTGGCTTATGCGACCCTCTTCGTTGCCGCCGGCGGCGGTGCGCTCGGTCTTTTCACCGCGATCGCGCGCCTAAAGGCAGTCCATCAGCGCATCGCTGCGGCGCTCGAAGCCCGCGGTATTCTGCTGCTTGCCCAGCATGTCGAGGCGATGTCGACCGCGACCCTCGTCGAGATATTTCGCGCTGAGGAAAATTCCTGCCTCCTCGGCACCGATGCGATCCGTGATGGTGTCGACGTACCCGGCCGCTCGTTGCGGCTGATCGTGTTTGACCGCGTGCCGTGGCCTCGCCCGGATATACTGCACCGCGCGCGGCGGCCGGTTTTTGGCGGCGCGCTCTATTCTGACCAAGTTGCGCGGCTGCGGCTGCGCCAGGCATACGGGCGCCTCATCCGCCGAGCGGACGATCGCGGGGTGTTCGCAATGCTTGACCGAGCCCTGCCGTCTCGATTGCTCGCCGCTTTTCCCGAGGGGGTTGAGGCGGTGCGAGTGCCGCTCGCGGAAGCCGTAGCAGAAACCGCGCGATTTGTCGGGTCAGCGGATCAGCCTTGACAGATCCGGCCTGGGTTTGGTCTGTACCCGAGCCCTTCGCGAAAAGGATTTCGCATGCTCGACCACCACCGCGCGCTGATCTACACGATGGTCATCGTGTCGGCGGCCGACCGGAATATGCCCGATTCCGAACTTCACGCCTTTGCCGAGATTATCGGTCACTTGCCGATTTTTGAAGATTTCGACCAAAACGATTTGCCCGGACTGTTCAACGATTGCGTCGAGTTGATCAGCCGCGAGAACGGGCTTGAGGAGACCTTGCAGGCGATCAAGGCTGGCTTGCCGCTGAAATTACACGAGACCGCCTACGCGATTGCGTGCGATCTCGTCGCCACCGACCGTGAGGCGACGCAAGAAGAGCTGCGTGTCCTCGAATTGCTGCGCCATCGTCTCAAGATCGAACGGCTGACGGCGGCAGCGATCGAGCGCGCCGCCCGCGCCCGGTTCCAGACGCTTTAAACGGCGTTTAAAGAGCCTCCAATCTTAGCTGTCTCCGCCCCCTCGATTAGGCAGAGCCCGCCGGACAGCCTCCTGTACCTCCTCGGGCTGAGACGCCAGCGCGACGCATAGCCGCCGCAGATGTCGGCGCAATTCATAGACCTGATCGAGCAGGCCTAGCACCAACGGCACCGCCTCGTCGTCAACCGCAAAGTCGTGGCGGATTTCCCTAATCAACTCAACGCGGGCGACATCGACCTCGCGAAAAAACAGCGTTCCGCCACGCTGCTCCGGCAGTACCCAGCGGTTCTCCACCCATAGGCTCAACTCGTTGCGGTCGAGCCCGCGGAGGCGAACAAGAAGCTCGTCGAGCGCGATCATACTGGCGGCAACTCGCGCCGCGGATCAAACGGGTGGTCAGCCGCCCATTTTTCCACAAACTCCGCCAACTGCGGGTCTTTTGGGTGTCCAATGACAACCTTCAGGGTCACGTATTGGTCGCCAGGGTTGCGGGGTCGTTGAATGCCCTTGCCGCGCAGCCGTAGCACGGCGCCAGTGTCAGATCCTTTAGGAACCGTCATCGTTACCGGTCCGGTGACAGTCGGTACGGCAATCCGCGCACCCGATACCGCCTCGGCGAGACTGATTGGCAATTCGACTCGAATATTGTCGCCATCGCGTTTGAAGAGCGGGTGGGGGGCTACATGCACTTCTATCAGCGCGTCGCCCGCCTCGCCACCACTCAGCCCGGGGCCGCCCTTGCCGCGCAAGCGCAACACTTGTCCGTCCTCGATGCCGGGCGGGATAGTGACATCGAGCCATTCATCTTGAGCCAGGGATAGGCGCTGCTTCTCGCCATTGGCCGCTGCAACCAAATCGATCGTTAATGTGAAATGACGATCAGGTCCCCGCATCCGTACGTTCTGACCAAAGCCACCGCCCGCGGGACCCCTTCGCGTCCCGCTCCTCGAACCGAACGCGGCAAACAGATCCTCGAGATCGCTGAGGTCCATCTCGCCTTCGGGCTGATATCGCCAGCCCTCTGCCCCTTCTGCGTGAGGCCGATAAGAATAGCGCGGCCGCTCGGCGCCGCTCTCGTCGATTTCGCCGCGATCATAGCGCCCGCGTTTTTCCGGATCGGACAGCAGATCATAGGCAGCCGAAACTGATTTGAACCTCGCTTCCGCCTCGGGCTTGCCGGGATTCAAGTCAGGGTGCAACTGCTTCGCCAGCTTGCGATAGGCCTTGCGGATTTCGTCCGCCGTTGCCGTCGGCTTGACGCCGAGAACTTCGTATGGGCTCTGCGCGGCCATAAAGCGTCAGCGATGCCTCAAGGACTGGCGCTCGGCAGTCGCCTGTTCGATGCGGACGCTTACGACCCGTTCGGAGCCATTGCGATCCACTGTCAGGTGCACGACGTCGCCAATCTGGGCCAATCCTACCCGATTGCGTAACTCTTCCGCGTTGCTTATCGGCGCACCGTCCACCGCAACAATCAGGTCGCTCGATCGCAGCCCGGAGCGTTGTGCCGCGGAGCCCGGCTCAACCCTGGCGACCAAGGCGCCCTGCGTATGGGTCGTGCCAAGCGCACGAGCAAGGTCGGGGGTCAAATCCTGGATCGCCACGCCGATGTGACCATGTCTCACTTCCCCATAGCGGGTCAGCTGATCCATGACTTCTCGCGCCATGTTAATCGGAACGGCAAAACCGATCCCGACATTACCGCCGCCGGGCGCCAGAATGGCGGTATTGATGCCGATGAGGCGGCCTTGCAGATCGACCAGCGCACCGCCCGAATTGCCTGGATTTATCGAGGCGTCGGTCTGGATGAAGTCTTCATACCCTTCGATGCCGAGCCCCTTGCGACCGAGGGCGCTGACAATCCCCGAGGTCACCGTCTGGCCAAGCCCGAACGGGTTGCCAACGGCAAGGACAAAATCTCCGACCTGCAGGCGGCTGGAATCGCCGATCGGCACCGCCGTCAAACCCTCAGCCGGGATCCGCAACAACGCGATATCCGTTGCCGGATCACGCCCGACCAGCGTCGCCGAAAAACGCCGGTTGTCTTTCGTTGTGACCTCGATCCGAGATGCATTGTCAACGACATGGCTGTTGGTCAGCACATATCCGCGTTCGGCGTCGACAATCACCCCCGATCCGACCGCCTCTGTTTGGCGCTCAACAGGCTCCTCGCGTAGATTGAAAAATTGTCGAAAGAGCGGATCTTGGGCGAGCGGATTGACTTCACGCACTTCGCCACGCACCGATATGCCGACAACGCCGGGAGTGATCCGGCTGACCACACCGGCAACGCTGGTCACCGGTAAGCCGCCGGCCATTGGGATCGGAGCGCCGCTGAGTGCCGGCCCACCGTTCAGTACTGCCGCGAACGTTCCCCCCGATATGACAAAGGCCGCCAAGACCCGCTTCATCACCGCGAAAACCCTTGAATTTGAAGCCTCCACACGCTTCAGCGAACGCCTCACGAAATCGATCGGATCTGCAGCCTATCTAACCCTTCGCGCGATGGCTTCAAGGTACCTCGGTGCCATGCTTCCGGCCGCTTTAATGCCGGACGGTGTGGTTGACCCTGGACAGAAGCGATGCAGATCCGGGGCTAATGTTTTGGATGCGAGGCGAGGCGAAGCCCAAACAATGTGGCCGCCGCTTCGGGCGGCAACTTTGAATAACCAGTCGGCACTTCGAACAGTTTCGCGTCCTGATCGCCAACCTGAACATGGCGTAATTCCCAGCGGATCGTCGAGACCTTGCCCTTGCGGCTGGTGTAGCTCCCCTCGCAACGCATCGGAATGCCGTCGCTGCTCAGCCACAGCGTTCCGGATAGGTGTCCGTCCGGAATCGTCCTATCCACGGCATATTTCGTGGTTACGATGCCATTTACGGTTTCCAGTCCGATCGGCCTCCCGAGAAGGTTTGGTTGACCGAGCACCGCCAGAGCTTTCGGCAGATCGAACTCGACGACCGTGTGTAGTTGTGGCAGCAGCACATCGCCGGTCGAGCTGTTCGCGCGCAAGATGAAAACCGGCTTTAGCGCCGGTAATTCCTGCTCGTGGCGCTGTTCGCCCGGCATATTCCACATTCGCCCGACATAGCTGTGGCCGTCGAACACCAGCAGCCGTTCTGCGGTGAAGCCGACCTGCGGATCTCCTAGGGTTTCGGCCGGGGCCTGGACCGCGGAGATCAACAGTATCGGGAAGGCAATTGAACTAACCGAGCAGACTCGCATTTTGTCTCGTGCGCCGGTGGAAAAAGCAGAGCTTCGCAGCCACTAGCCTCGGAATGCGGCAGTTTCGCGGCACTGGACAGGGCCGGCACAACCCCTATTCTGGCTGCGAAACTTGCGCTTCAACCGGTGAGCCGGCATGAGACAGGGTGACGATTGGCGATGCCTTCTACAACCGATGCTGGGACGGCCATGAATGACGGCGGCGGCTCGATTACGGTCCAGGTCCACGCGGCGATCGCTGAAATCCCGAAATCGGCATGGGATGGCTGCGCCGGCGACGTCAACCCGAGTGTTTCCTACGCTTTTCTAAGCGCCCTTGAGGATAGCGGCTCGACCACTCCACGCACCGGCTGGACGCCGCAACATTTATCGATTGCCGCTCGGGAGGGTACGATCCTCGGCGTCGTTCCGCTTTATGCCAAGACCCATTCCTATGGCGAATACGTCTTTGATTATGGCTGGGCAGACGCCTATGAGCGGGCCGGCGGACGGTATTATCCTAAGCTGATTTCCGCGGTTCCGTTCACCCCGGTCCCAGGTCCACGATTGTTGCTGCACTCCGACGCGCCGAGTGAGACTCGCAATCACCTGATTTCCGCAATGGTCGAGCTCTGCAATCGCCGGCGGATCTCGTCCCTGCATGTGACCTTCCCCGAGCAGCGCGATGCCGACGCCCTAACCGAAGCCGGCTTTCTGCAGCGGGTTGGCCAACAATTTCACTGGACGAACAACGGATACCGCGACTTCGAAGATTATCTTGCTGCTTTGAATTCGCGCAAACGCAAAGCTGTGAAAAAGGAAAGACGCGAGGCCCTCGTCGACGGGCTCGAAATCGATATGCTAACGGGCAACGATCTCAAGCCCAAACATTGGGATGCATTCTATCGCTTTTATTTGGCAACTTCAGATCGGAAGTGGGGTCAAGCGTACCTCAATCGCAAATTCTTTGAGATGATCGGCGATCGAATGGCGGGCAACGTGGTTCTCGTCATGGCAAGACGCAATAATAAATACGTCGCCGGTGCACTTAATTTACTTGGCAAGGATACTATTTATGGCCGCAACTGGGGGAGCTATGGCGATTACAAATTCCTTCATTTCGAATGCTGCTACTACCGGGCTATCGAATTCGCCATCGCGCACGGGCTAAAGCAAGTCGAAGCCGGCGCGCAAGGGCCGCACAAACTTCAGCGCGGTTATCTGCCGGTGCCGACCTACAGTGCGCATTGGATCCCCAATTCGAGTTTTCGAAGAGCGGTCGCTCAGTTTCTCGCGCGGGAACGCGAGATGGTTGAACGAAAAATCGAGTACCTGGCCGAGGAATACTCGCCATTTAGGCACAGCTCCGAGCCAGTCGTCGAAGACTGAAGAAACCTAGCTTTCGATTGCTGTGTCATTGACGGTTCGGTTTGGGGCGAGCCGAACGCGAAGCGGGAAGGAGCCGCTCATTCCCATCATCATCCGCGCGCAGATTGCTGCTGAAGAGTTTGCAGCCACTCGTTAAAGGCGCCGGACAGCCTTCAGAAGCGAGTCGGCGAGCTATGGGCGGAAGTTGGTGACGGGCTGACGGGATGAAGGCGGCGTATCGTGGGGGTGTTCGCGCCTCCACTTCTCCCGCAAAGGAGTGATACGCCGTGTCCGATGCTAACGTCGTCAAGCTGCTTCAACCAGGGTCATTCGCCGACCCGCTCACCGAGGTGCTGCGCACCGGAGCGCGCGCCCTACTGGCCCAAGCGATCGAGGCCGAGGTGGCCGAATTCCTGGCCAAGCATGTCGATCTGAAGACCGCTACTGGCCTGAACCGCATGGTCCGGCACGGGCATATGCCTGAACGCGAGGTGATGACCGGCATTGGCCCGGTCGGCGTGCGCCAACCGCGCGTGCGCGACCGTGGCGCTGCCGATGATGCCGGGCGCATCCGCTTCACCCCCGCGATCCTGCCGCCCTATGCGCGGCGCTCCCGCAGCCTGGAGGTGCTGATACCGATCCTTTACCTGAAAGGCATCTCGACCGGCGATTTCGAGGAGGCGCGTGCGGCCCTGCTCGGCAAGGATGCGCCGGGCCTGTCGGCCTCGACGATTGCCCGGCTGAAGGAGGTCTGGATCGACGAGCACGAGCACTGGAAGAAGCGCGATCTGTCGGCCAAGCGCTACGTCTACGTGTGGGCCGACGGCATTTACCTGCAGGCCCGCCTCGAAGACGCCAAGCAATGCATCCTGGTGATCATCGGCGCGACGCCGGAGGGCAGGAAGGAGCTGCTCGGCTTCACTGACGGCGCGCGCGAAAGCGCGCAGGATTGGCGGGAGCTGCTGCTCGATTTGCAGAACCGAGGCCTGGTCGTCGCGCCCGAACTCGCCGTCGCCGACGGCGCGCTTGGCTTCTGGAAGGCGCTCGGCGAGCTGTGGCCGGCCACACGCGAGCAACGCTGCTGGGTGCACAAGACCGCCAACGTCCTCAACAAACTGCCGAAAAGCCAGCAGCCCAAAGCCAAGCGGGCCTTACAGGAGATCTGGATGGCGGAGACGAGCAAGGACGCCGAGGCCGCGTTCGACGCCTTCATCGCAGCCTACAAGTTGAAATACGATAAGGCCGCCGAGTGCCTGGCAAAGGATCGCCAGGCCCTGCTCGCATTCTACGATTTCCCTGCCGAACACTGGAAACATCTGCGGACCTCGAACCCGATCGAGAGCACCTTTGCCACCGTGCGGCACCGCACGATCCGCTCGAAGGGCTGCTTGTCGAATAGAACGGCGCTCGCCATGGTGTTCAAGCTCGTCGATGCGTCGCAGAAAAGCTGGCGCAGGCTCGATGGCCACAACCAGTTGCCCAAGCTCATCCAAGGTGTCAGGTTCTCTGACGGGATCGAAGTCGCCGCCAACCCGGCGTCCTCGCAATCCCAAACCGCCGTCGCCTGAACCCTTGGACCATCACCAAAATTCGGCGATAGCTCCGAGTCGGGTTCGTGCTCGCCCGGCTGAGCATCATGGGCGAGCAGACTTGCCTATTCCACCAGTTCCGGTTCCTTAGGTTCGACGGGAGCGACAGGTCGCTCCTCAAAGGCGAAATCGAGTGCATCTTCCTCGGCCTTTCTGGTAACGCGCACGATCCCGCCCTTGGCCAAACGCCCGAACAGCAACTCTTCCGCAAGCGGTTTCTTGATGTGCTCCTGAATCACTCGGGCCAATGGACGAGCCCCGAATAGCGGGTCGTAGCCCTTTTGCGAAAGCCACGCGCGCGCCGCTTCATCGAGTTCGATCGCTACGTTGCGATCCGCGAGCTGCTCTTCCAATTGCAATACGAATTTATCAACGACCCGGCCAATCGTCTCGGTCGACAGCGCCGCGAACGAAATCACCGCATCGAGCCGGTTGCGGAATTCGGGGGTGAACATGCGGTTGATTGCCTCATGGTCATCACCCTCGCGAATTCCGCTACCAAAGCCGATCGCCGGCTTCGCCAGGTCTGAGGCGCCAGCATTCGTAGTCATAATCAGAATAACGTTGCGGAAATCGACGTTTTTGCCGTTGTGGTCGGTCAGTTTGCCGTAATCCATGACCTGCAGCAGGATATTGAACAGGTCGGGATGAGCCTTCTCGATTTCGTCGAGCAGCAGTACCGAATGCGGGTGCTGGTCGATTGCATCGGTCAGCAAACCGCCCTGGTCAAAACCGACATAGCCCGGCGGCGCGCCGATCAGCCGGGAGACCGTGTGCCGCTCCATATATTCCGACATATCGAAGCGGGTGATCTCGATGCCGAGGGTGCGAGCCAACTGCCGCGCGACTTCGGTTTTACCGACCCCGGTCGGTCCCGAGAATAAATATGAGCCGATCGGCTTTTCCGGATCGCGCAGCCCGGCACGCGCCAGCTTGATTGCTGAAACGAGCGCCTCGATCGCGCTGTCCTGCCCAAACACCATTGTCTTCAGGTCGCGGTCTAGGTTTCTTAGCACCTCGCGGTCATCGCGCGACACGCTCTTTGGCGGAATCCGCGCCATCGTGGCGATAACGGCCTCGACCTCCCGCGCGGTAATCGTCTTGCGACGCCGATTTTCCGGCACCAGCATCTGTGCCGCCCCGGTTTCGTCGATTACATCGATCGCCTTGTCCGGCAATTTGCGGTCGCCGATATAGCGATGGGATAACTCGACCGCGGCCCGCAGCGCATCGACCGTATAGCGGACTTTGTGGTGCCGCTCGTAATACGGCTTTAGCCCACGCAAGATCTTTATCGAATCTTCGACCGTCGGTTCGTTAACGTCGATCTTTTGGAAGCGCCTGACGAGAGCGCGATCTTTTTCGAAATAGTTTCGGTATTCTTTGTAGGTCGTCGAGCCGATACAGCGTATCGCACCCCCAGCAAGCGCCGGCTTTAACAGATTCGAGGCGTCCATCGCCCCACCGCTGGTCGCACCCGCACCGATCACGGTGTGTATCTCGTCGATGAACAGGATCGCGCCAGGCTGGGCTTCAAGCTCCGACAACACCGCCTTGAGCCGCTCTTCGAAATCGCCGCGGTAGCGAGTTCCAGCCAGCAGCGATCCCATGTCGAGGGCATAGATTGTTGCGTTGCCGAGCACTTCAGGAACCTCGCGCTGGACAATCCTGCGCGCGAGCCCTTCAGCGATGGCCGTCTTGCCAACCCCGGGATCGCCGACGTAAAGCGGGTTGTTCTTCGAGCGCCGGCACAGAATTTGGATCGTGCGATCGACCTCTGCCTCGCGCCCGATCAGCGGATCGATGCGACCGCCCTTCGCCTTTTTGTTCAGATTGACGCAATAGGCGTCTAGAGCGTCATGGCCGCGCTTCTGGGATTTCTCACCGCGTTCGTCTTCCTCTGCCCCCTGCACACGTCGCGTCTCCGAGCGGCCCGGCGCTTTGGCAATGCCGTGGGAGATGTAATTCACCGCATCGAACCGGGTCATGTCCTGTTCTTGCAGGAAATAGACCGCATGGCTCTCGCGTTCCGCGAACATTGCGACTAGCACGTTTGCGCCGGTCACTTCCTCGCGACCGGATGATTGCACGTGAATAGCGGCGCGTTGTAGGACGCGCTGAAAACTCGCCGTCGGCTTTGCATCGTCTTTGTGCGCGGAAACTAGATTGCCGAGCTCGTTGTCGACATAGGTCAGGACCTCGCGGCGCAAGCGCTCGAGATCAACGCTGCAAGCCCGCAGCACCGCCACTGCGTCTTGGTCCTCGGTCAACGCTAGCAATAGATGTTCTAGCGTGGCGTATTCGTGCCGACGGTCGTTTGCGTAGGCGAGAGCTCGGTGCAGCGATTTTTCGAGATTGCGTGAAAGCACTCCCGACCTTCCTTCCTTGCCTAATCTTTTTCCAGCGTACACTGCAGCGGATGCTGGTGCTGCCGGGCGAAATCCATAACCTGGGTGACTTTAGTTTCAGCAACCTCATACGTGTAGACGCCACATATCCCGACGCCACGACGATGCACATGGAGCATTATGCGGGTCGCTTCTTGCCGGCTTTTGGCAAAAAACCGCTCGAGAATGTGGACGACGAACTCCATAGGAGTGTAGTCGTCATTTAGCATCAAGACCTTGTACATCGACGGCTTCTTCGTTTTCGGCTTGGCCTTGACGACGACGCCCGTGCCCGGTCCTTCCTCGCCCCGCTTTCCATTGTCACTCATATCAACCCAGGCTGATCGCCTTGCTTGCTGTCCAATGATATTGGCTTTCTCACGGCGCGGAAAACCATTTTTCTTCGTCAGGACCCATGCGCCGGCGACTGCCTTGAGGCCGGTTACTCCAAACGGTAGGGTCGGCGCAGCAACTGATCAACCGTCTCGTGGATCGAGGCGCCATGGTGCAGTACAGCATCCACCGCCGCACAAATCGGCATTTCAATCCCATGTTTCTTTGCCAGCTCGGTCACCGCCGCCGCGGTCGCCACCCCTTCGATTACCGCGCGCCGACCCGCGGTTACGGTATCAACGCTATGACCGCGTCCAAGCTCCAGGCCGAGGACATAATTGCGAGATTGGGTTGCCGTGCAGCTGAGCACCAGATCACCGAGACCTGACATGCCCCGAAACGTTTCAGCCTGCGCCCCTTGAGAGACCCCGAGCCGAACGATCTCAGCAAGCCCCCGGGCGATCAGCGCCGCTCGCGCATTGTCGCCAAGGCCACGCCCGACAACAATCCCACAAGCGATTGCCACCACGTTCTTGACGGCGCCGCCGATTTCCACGCCCACTGGGTCTTTCGATAGGTAGGGTCGAAACCGACTGCTGCCAAGCGCCGCCATAAAGCAGGCAGCAACTTGGGCGTCGGTGCTAGCGATTGTCACCGCTGTCGGGAGATCGCGGGCAACCTCCGCGGCGAAGCTCGGTCCGGACAGCACAGCATAAGGAGATTCGGGAAGGATTTGCTCCCCGATCTGCGACATCATCGCCAGCGAGTTGATCTCGATACCTTTGGCGCAGTGCAGCAGCGGAACCCCGGACGAGACCTGACCACGCAGCTTTTCGAGAACGCCACGCAAAAATTGGGCGGGAACCACCAATAACGCGGCGTCGGCGGCCGCCACAGCAGCGCCCATATCGCTCGTGCACCTGATCGCGGGATCGAGCCTGACACCCGGTAAATAAAACCGGTTCTCTCTCTCTTTATTGATCGCGGTGACGATCTCAGGGTCGCGCGCCCACAATGATACGGCGGCCCCTGCGCGCTGGGCGACAATCGCCAGAGCGGTCCCCCATGCGCCGGCGCCGATGACCGCGAGCCGCATTATCCGATCATGCGTTGGCCCCGGCACCCGGGCGCGGCAAAGTAAAAGCGTCAAGGGGCCAGCGCGGCCGAGGCGCCGCGGTAAGGTCATCGACGAGGCCCAGACGTAACCGCTCCAGACCGGCCCACGCGACCATCGCCGCGTTGTCGGTGCACAGTGCTGGCGGCGGCGCGACAAAATCGAGACCGGCCGAAGCAGCCAGACTTTCAAGGCGGCGCCGAAGGTAAGCGTTGGCCGCGACCCCGCCAGCCGCGACAAGAGTCCTTCCCTCTGGGCAATTGCCGCAAAACCAGGCAATCGCATTCGAAGTGCGATCGCAGAGTGCGTCGCAAATCGCCTTTTCGACCGCGGCCGCGATATCGTATTTGTCTTGTGGACTGAGTGGGGCAGTTTCGCTCGCAATCCGCCGCACAGCAGTCTTCAGCCCGGAAAACGAGAAATCGCAGCCGGGTCGTCCTACAAGCGGTCGGGGCAAGGCAAAGCGGCGCAAGTCGCCGTTTCGCGCGGCGCGCTCGATCGCTGGGCCCCCAGGATAGCCGAGGCCGATCAATTTGGCTGTTTTATCAAATGCCTCGCCGGCAGCGTCGTCGAGCGTGGTGCCAAGACGGGTAAAGCGTCCGACCCCGGCGCAGGCCAGCAGCTGACAATGGCCCCCGGAGACGAGCAGCAGCAGATAAGGGAAATCGATCGACGCGCTCAACCGCACACTGAGCGCATGGGCTTCAAGATGATTGACCGCAATAAAGGGCTTACCGGTAGCCCAGGCAATGCCCTTGGCCATCATCGTGCCAACGATCAGTCCGCCAATCAGCCCGGGTCCTGCGACCGCGGCTACCCCGTCGATTTCCGCTAACATGACCCCGGCATCGCCGAGCGACTGCCGTACCAGCGGCTCGAGATGCTCGAGATGCGCACGAGCAGCAATCTCGGGCACAACCCCACCAAAGCAAACATGTTCGGTAAGTTGTGAGCGAACAATGTTGGAACGGATTCGCGGGACCAGTGCAGAGACGTCGACGACGGCCGCAGCTGTTTCGTCACAGCTCGTCTCGATTCCAAGGGTGATCACTACGGCACCAAAGCGCGCGGCCGCGCCCGAGCGGTACGACAGATGGCGAGTTTACCCGGGTTGCGCGACCTCATAGGTTTTCAAGGTCTTGTCGGTCGCCGCATCGATTTCGAGCAGCTTCACCGCGTAACCCCATAATACTGCCGCGTGCCGCATCACCGCCCGGCAGCTTTTTTCCGCCAGCAAGACCCCATCATGCACATAATGGGCAAGAACAAGGCAGCGGTCGCCGCGCAGATCAACATCTACGACTTGGATGTCAGGTTCGCGGCGTGACAGATCATATTGCCGCGCCAGCGCGCTTCGGATCTTGCGGTACCCGATATCGTCGTGGATCGCCTCGACCCGCAACGCTGGCTTGCTGCTGTCATCCGACACGGCAAACATTCGGAACTTGCGCATAATGGCCGGACTGAGATGCTGCAAAACAAAGCTCTCATCGCGGTAATTGGCCCAGGCATGGCGCAACACGCCATAGCCGTTGCCGCGTCCGGCAATCTCCGGAAACCACGCAAGGTCCTCCTCAGTCGGCTCCTCGCAAATCCGGCGGACATCGGACATCATGGCAAAGCCAAGCGCGTATGGATTGATGCCGCTGAATCGCGGATCATCGAAATCCGGCTGAAACACAACGCTCGAATGCGAATGCAGGAATTCGAGCATCGATCCTTCGGTTATCAACCCCTTGTCATGCAGCCGGCGCATGATTTCGTAATGTACAAAGGTAGCACAACCTTCGTTCATCATCTGCGTTTGTTTCTGCGGATAAAAGTACTGTGCAACCAAGCGAACAATCCGCACCAGCTCGCGCTGCCAATCCTCTAAGCGCGGCGCACGTTTCTCGATCATATAAAGCAGATTCTCCTCGGGTAAGCCGAGTTCCCGCTTTATTTCTTGCAAACGCGCCTCGGTGTCGTCCGTGTCTTCCCTGTCTCTGCCAAGTCCTGGAACGGTGCGCCACAGATCATTGTAGGTCGCTTCGGCGTGTGCCTGCCATTCCTCGGCACGCCGCCGCTCTTCCGCCAGATTGGGTTTCGTCCGGTGGGCATAACGGTTAACGCCGTGATCCTTTAGAGCGTGCGCGGCATCGAGCACCCGCTCAACCGCCTCAACGCCGTGCCGCTCCTCGCATTTCGCAACGTAATCGCGGGCAAAACTGAGATAGTCAAGGATGCCGTTAGCGTCTGTCCACTGCCGGAACAGGTAGTTGTTCTTAAAGAAGTGATTATGGCCAAAGGCGGCATGCGCCATGACCAACGTCTGCATCGTCATGGAGTTTTCCTCCATGATGTAGCAGATGCAGGGATTGGAATTTATTACGATCTCATAAGCAAGGCCCTGTAAGCCCTTACGGTACAGGGTCTCGTGAAAAGCGAAGCGCTTGCCAAAGCTCCAGTGCCGGTACATCAGCGGAAGCCCGACCGACGCATAGGCGTCGAGCATTTGCTCCGAGGTAATGACCTCAACCTGCACCGGATAGACATCCAACCCGAGTTCGTCGAGCGCGATTTTCTCAATCGCGTCAAAGGTCTGACGAAGCGAGCCGTAGTCCCAGTTGGGGCCGCTGAACAGCGGCGCCGACGTTTCGAGCCGCGCCATCGGCACGGAGCGTGTGTCAGGCACGAACGCCCCCCTTTGAAAATAATTCGTGGAAGACCGAGAAGATTTGCGACGGATCGCCGACGCGTCGCATCGCAAAATGCGCATGGGCCGGGGCGACTTCGCTATAGGCACGCCATAGATCGCTGTCTCGGGCGAGCCCGGTGAGACTGCCGCCCATCCCGTCGCCGACTTCGACGTACGCGAAATATTGGCAGATCGGCAACACCTCGTCGCCGAGCAGGGACACGCAGCGCCCGCTATCGGCACCGTAATTGTCGCCGTCCGAGGCCTGTGCGGCGTAGATGTTCCAGCGATCGGTCGGGTAACGGGCTCGCGCGACTTCGAGCATTTTCTCGAGCGCTGTGGACACTACCGTGCCGCCGGTCTCGCGGCTGTAAAAGAACGTCTCCTCATCGACCTCCTCCGCCGTACTGGTGTGGCGGATGAAGACCACGTCGACATGCCGGTATCGCCGGATCAAAAACACATGCAGCAACATGAAGAACCGCTTTGCGAGGTCCTTCATCGCTTCCGTCATGGAACCGGATACGTCCATCAGGCAAAACATTACTGCTTCGGTATTGGGCCGCGGGACACGTTCGAAGCGATTGTATCGAACATCGAGTGGATCGATGTACGGGATTATCTTGCTGCGGTGCTCGGCGCGGTCGAGTTCGAGAGTGAGTTTTTTCGTCTCGTCCTCATCGCCGCGTAACCGCGCTTCCTCCACCGCCTCGCGCAGGGCCTCGACTTCCCATTGCTTGGGACGGCGCAGCGAGATGCGGCGCGCCATGCTGTTGCGCATCGTCCGGCGTACGCTGAGGTTCGATGGCGATCCGGTAACGGTATAACCAGCCCGCTGCAAGTCGAAGGCAAACGTCTCCCGCAGGCTTTTCTTGACCAGATCAGGTAGTTCGAGATCCTCAAAGAACATGTCGAGGAACTCGTCCTTCGACAATGTGAACTCGAACGCATCCTCACCCGAGCCGTCTGGGCTCCCTTCCGAGCCGCCGCGTCCCTCCCCGCCGGTCGGGCGCGGAATCTCGTCGCCACGGAGATATTCCTTGTTGCCTGGGACGACGTGTTCGGCGCGGCCGGTGCGCCTGCTGTGATGAAATACCGGCTCCACGATCCCGCGCATCGGAATCGCCACTTTCTCGCCGTGTTCGACGTCGGCAACCTTGCGCTTGCGCAAGGCGTTTTGGACCGCCGATTTGACCTCGGCCCGGGCGCGCGACAAGAAACGCTGCCGATTGCTGAGGCTCTTGCCCTTTGGGTTGGGCCGGCGGTCGACAATATTCATCGTCTTCCCTCCAAACCGTGCGCGGATATCGCCCTCAACCGGCCTTGTTTACACGCATGTACCACTCGACCAGCCGCCGCACTTGGCGTTCGGTGTAGCCACGCGCCACCATCCGTTCGAGAAAATCGGCGTGCTTCTTCTCGGTCTCGCTATCCTTCTTGGAGCCAAAGCTGATCACCGGCAGCAGATCCTCGACCTGCGAAAACATGCGCCGCTCAATCACCTCGCGCAATTTCTCGTACGATGTCCATGCCGGGTTTCGCCCGGAGTTGTTGGCCCGAGCGCGCAGTGCAAACTTGACGACCTCGTTGCGGAAGTCTTTGGGATTGGCGATGCCTGCCGGTTTTTCGATTTTGGACAGCTCTTGGTTTAGCAATTCGCGATTCATCAGCTGCCCAGTATCAGGGTCTTTGTAGTCCTGATCTTCAATCCACGCATCGGCATAGGCGACGTAACGATCGAACAAGTTCTGACCATAGTCGGAATAGGATTCCAGGTAAGCCTTCTGGATTTCATGTCCGATAAATTCGGCATAGCGCGGCGCGAGTTCGGCTTTGATAAAGTTCAGATATTTCTTCTCGACATCATCCGGGAACTGCTCGCGCCAGATTGCCTGTTCCAGCACATACATCAGATGAACCGGGTCGGCGGCTACTTCCTGGGTATCGAAGTTGAACGTGCTAGAGAGCACTTTGAACGCGAAGCGCGTTGAAATCCCGTCCATACCTTCGTCGACGCCGGCGGCATCGCGGTATTCTTGGCCAGATTTGGCACGCGGATCGGTGTCCTTGAGGCTCTCTCCATCATAAACCCGCATCTTTGAGTAAAGGTTTGAATTCTCGTGTGGCTTCAGCCGTGACAGCACGCTAAACCGCGACAAGATATCCAGGGTCGATGGTGCACAAGCGGCGTTCGAAAGTTCGCTGTTTTGCAGCAGCTTCTCGTAAATCTTGCGCTCTTCTGTGGCTCGCAGACAATAGGGAACCTTGATCACCGATATACGGTCAATAAACGCCTCGTTATTTTTGTTATTTTTGAAGCTCTGCCATTCCGCCTCGTTTGAGTGCGCCAAAACGATGCCCTGATACGGGATTCCGCCGATGTTTTCCGACCCGACATAGTTGCCTTCCTGCGTCGAGGTCAGCAACGGGTGCAGCATCTTGATCGGGGCCTTAAACATCTCGACAAATTCGAGCAGGCCCTGCGTTGTGCGGTTGAGGCCGCCCGAATAGGAGTAAGCGTCGGGATCGTTTTGGCTAAAGAATTCGAGCTTGCGGATATCGACCTTGCCCACGAGGCTCGAAACGTCCTGGTTATTCTCGTCGCCGGGTTCGGTCTTGGAGATGCAAATCTGCTTCAACCGCGACGGCTGCATGCGCACCACGGTAAACTTTGTGATGTCGCCGCCAAACTCTTCGAGCCGCTTCACCGCCCAGGGTGACAGCGTCCCGGTGAGCCGGCGCAGCGGAATTCCGTAGCGGGTTTCCAGTTCGGAGCCAAAAGTCATCGGGTCGAACAGCCCAAGCGGGCTCTCGAACACCGGGCTAATCTCCTTCCCGGCCTTGAGGACGTAGACCGGCTCCTTCTCCATCAGCTGCTTCAGCCGCTCAGCAAGAGAAGATTTGCCGCCTCCGACCGGCCCGAGCAGATAAAGGATCTGCTTGCGCTCTTCCAGACCCTGGGCGGCATGGCGGAAGAAACCGACGATCCGCTCGATCGTCTCTTCCATCCCGAAAAAGTCCGAGAACTCCGGGTAAACCTTGATCGTCCGGTTCATGAAGATCCGGCCAAGACGTCCGTCCTGGCTAGTATCGATCATCGTCGGCTCGCCAATCGCTTTCAACATGCGCTCGGCGGCGCCGGCATAGAAAGACGGGTCATCGGAGCATTTTCCGAGATAGTCCTCGAGCGACAGCTCAACTTCCCGCCGGTTATCGTACAACCGCGAATACAGTTCGAAAATCCCGTCGTCGAATCTCATCTTTCACCTCGACCGACGCCAACGCTCAACTCAGCCGCTTCATAGCGCTGCGAATGAGTGAACGCCGCGCGACGAAAAACATCGCCGAAATTAGATTGGCAGCGACTGCGGATCGGCGACCCACGATCACCCCTTGATCCTGGAGGGTGCCGGGCGCAAGGCAGACCCCAGTTTCTGCTATTCAACACACATTCTTCCCAAGCGCTGCGAACGCAATCACTATGCCAAGCCTTTGTGGCGAGAGTGCGGGCTATCGTCCTAGTTCCCGCCTCCGCCATCTGCCCCCCAGGGTCCTCTCCCAACGCGTGACGGCGCAAAGCTCGCAACAATACGTTGCCGTAACCCCCGATGCCGTCAGGATATGTTGGCAATCGAGAAATCCCAATAAAAATGTAGGTTAACTGCGGCCTTTGTCACCCCCGCCATTAAAGCGCGAAGCGATTTGCCTCCCGGTCGGCGGTCACAACCGCGGCGTTCTGCCGCACTATGGTAATTGTCGCGAATTGCAGCAACGCTAACCGGCGAAGCGAGTGCCCTCGTCCTACATCGGACGATCAGTGTCTCGTCCCGAGCCCTCGCTGGCTGCTGTGAGCTATAGCCGATGGGTTTCGATTCGGCGATACCGCAAGCTTGTTTTGGCTTTGCCATTGCTCGGTCAGAGCATTTGCAAGCCGCCGGGCAAGACATCCATAGCTGAAATCCGTCATATGCAGCCCGTCGGGACCGATCAGCGCCGAGCGTTCGGACTCCCCAGCTTGGTGCCATTCGCGCATAATTTCAAAGCGGCGGAAGTAGCCAATGTGTTCGCGTCGGGCCACCGTCGCAATAGTCCGCTCCATTTCGCCCCAGTTTCGCGCTAGCACTCGCGGAGCGTACTGCATGTCCATCAGCACAACATCGACGCCCTGCTGTTTCATCTCCTCGACACCATGGGCGATCAGAGCCTCGTCGGTAGACAGGCTTTCGTGACGAAGCAGAGCATTGGTTCCAACCTGCCAGATCACCAGGTCGGGATGCTGGTCGTTGAGATCTTGTCGTAGGCGAGCAAGCTCCTCGCCAGCGTCCTGGCCCTTGCGACCGCGGTTGATGACTTCAATCGGAATGGTGGGGAAGGTGTTCTGCAGTTCGCGGCCGAGGCGACTGGGATAACTTAGCGCTGGACTACTCGCGCCAATACCCTGCGTCGAGGATGATCCGGTCGCAAGAATGGTCAATGCTTTGCCTTTCGCGATCGCCTCACCCGACCGAATGAGCGGTGCTCCCAGGCTGATCAGTTCGGAAGAGACGGCGCAACTCGGTGTATTTTCGGCGGGCTCTTCGCCGACGCTCACAATCCCCGGCCACAACAGGCCGATCGCGATCACACTACCGATCCATGTGACCCGTCCGTGCCAACTCATTGCAATGCAACCCGGATAGCATCGGCCAGTTTGCGACCGAGGCAGTGATACACGTTCGTTGCGAGCGTGGCGCGTTCGTCCTTCCGCACTCCGTCCAAGTCGAATATTTCCTGCTCGCTCCAGTAGCGCATCATCGCAAATCGGGGGAAAACGTAAACGTCTTTAACGTCACCGGCACGATGCATCGTCCTCAGGTAACTTTCGAGGTCGATAATCGCTTCAGTTTTGTGTGAGAATTGCATATCGACGAGGATCACATCGATCCCGCGCGCGGCCAATGCGTCAATCCCGCTCTGCAAAGTTGCGGCGAACGCGTCGATATCAACGCCCTGAACCGCGTCGGTGGTGCCCGTCTCCCAGATCACCAAGACCGGGTCTTCGGCGAACACGTCCCTCGGAAAGCGCTCCAGCATCTGCGCCGCGGTCTGATGCGCGATGCTCTTGTTGGAGAGCGTAATTGGCGCCCTTGGGAACAACCCGGCGAGCGCCTGCTGCAGTTGCCGAGGGTAAGCCCGATCGGCTGAGCCGGCGGCTAGGCCCGCGGTTGACGCGCCACCGAGAGCGACAATCTTTACCGGTTCGTGCGCCCGCAACCGTTCGGCGAGGTGCGGCAGCTTGCCGTCTACCGCCATCAGTTCGCCCGGCACATTGCAGACCGGTTCGGCGGCGCGGCTCGCGACCGCCGGCGCCGCCATGATCGCGAACCCTGCAATAATAAGCCAAGCCGGGCGCAGTTTGCCTTCTGGCGGGCGACGCCCGATCATGTGCTAACCCTCCCTTGTCGCCGGCGGCACCGTTGGCGGCGGCCACGGCATTCGGCTCATTTCGCGGTACCAATCGATCACTTTTGCCGTCAGACACATCGCCAAGATACCGGCGGCGTTGACGCCGAGCTGACCAATTATCCCGATACTATACTCCGAAAGTAGAAAATGCCCCAGCACAGAAAGCAGGATCCCGAGACAAAAGATTTCTAAGGAATGGCGACCGCATAGAACCAGCGGCTTGGCAAGCCTAGATCGTAGGCCCCGTGCATCAGGAGATATCCAGGCCGCGACGAGCGCTACCGCCGCAAAGAACGGAATGAGCCGTATCGGTGACAGGTCCGTTTTGTCTACCGGCCACAAATCCGCGAGCAGCAGACCCGGGATCGCGTCCCAGAGACCGTGGATCGTCCAGCTGAGCCTGATGCTGCCAGCAGCGCCGATGATGATCACCGCCAGCGGCAAAAGCCAGGGCTGGCGCCGAAACCGACAGGCAACCCGATCTTTGTGAAGACTTAGCGCGGCGCCGGCAACGAACAAGAATTGCCAAGCCAGCGGATTGAAATACCATTCGCGGCCGGCTGGGTAGGCTGGCAGCGACAAATCTGTGAATTGGACCGCGATATAAAGAGCCAGGGACCCTAGGATGACGATCACCGGTTTCAGCCGCAAGCCGGTTAGGACGAGCGGAAAGGCGACCAATAGAACGATATACAGCGGGAGTATGTCCAGAAAGGTTGGCTGAAACTGTAGCAGAAGCGCCTTGATTACCGCGATGTGGGGTTCGACCAGAAACTCGCCGACGCGCATTTCCTCATTATACATCGGGTTGTTGAAAGACATAACTGTGTATGAAACTTCAGCCAGAAATATCATGAACAGGAAAATATGCGCGACGTATAGTTGCCAAGCGCGTCTTAGAATTTGTGCACTGGCAACAACTGGGCCATACAGGGTCAGGGCGCGGCCGTATACAATCGCGGCGGTATAACCGGATATAAATATAAAAATCTCAGCGGCGTCAAAAAATTGGATTGATTGAAGCGTAAAATAGCCAAGAATATTTTGTGGAATGTGATCGATAAATATTAATATCAGCGATAATCCTCGAAAGAAGTCGAGACGAAGATCTCGAGTCGGTGAGATTTCGAGGGTCGCGGGCTGTGTTCCGACGCTTGCCAGCCGAGGCGCCAATAACTCAGACATTTTGAGCGGCTTGGGATAATGATGAGCCCTTCGCCTCGTAAAAGCGGGGCTCGCCAAAAGGGTTATGCAGGCGGCGAGCGAAGAGCACACCGCCGTTTCGCGTTCTGCGCGGTGCTGTCTCGCCGTCCGGCGATATGTCGGTTGCCGACGCGTGCCGGCAAGGTCAAACCTGCCCGCTCGGTACGACCGGTAGCGCTAGTGCGTGACCGCCGCTCACGCCAACCCAGGCGTCACGCGGTAGGCCGCTTCGGTTTTTGCCCGAACTTCATCGAGCCCTACCTGCGGCGCCAATTCGGTCAACGTCATCCCGCCACGATCGATCGCAAACACACCCAGATCGGTGATTACCATGTCGACCACCCCCTGGCCGGTAAGCGGCAAGGTGCAGCGACGTAATAGTTTTGGTTCGTCGCGCGCAGTATGCTCCATTAGCACGATCACCCGCTTGACCCCAGCGACAAGGTCCATCGCACCGCCCATACCCTTTACCATACGGCCTGGGATCATCCAGTTGGCAAGATCACCGGTTTGCGACACCTGCATAGCGCCGAGGATCGAGAGATCGATATGGCCACCGCGGATCATTCCGAACGACTGAGCGCTGTCGAAATAGCTGGTCATCGGCAGTTCTGTAATCGTCTGCTTTCCGGCGTTGATCAGGTCGGGGTCCTCTTCCCCCTCGTAGGGAAACGGCCCCATGCCCAGCATGCCGTTCTCGCTCTGCAATTGAACCGTGATCCCTCGCGGGATGAAATTAGAGACGAGCGTCGGAATGCCAATCCCGAGATTGACATAAAACCCATCCCTCAGCTCGGCGGCGGCGCGCCGCGCCATTTCATCGCGTGTCCAGGCCATTGTCGCAGCTCCTTTCGCTACGCCGTGCGTTTGCGCACCGTGCGTTGCTCGATACGTTTTTCGAACGATGGAGGATGGACGATCCGCTGGACGAAGATCCCAGGTGTATGGATGTGGTCGGGATCAATCTCGCCAGGTTCGACCAGGTGCTCGACCTCGGCGACGGTGACCCGTCCGGCCGTCGCCATCACCGGATTGAAGTTTCGCGCGGTCTTGCGATACACAAGATTACCTTCGCGGTCCCCTTTCCAGGCATGCACGAGAGCGAGATCGGCAACAAGGCCTCTCTCCATAACATAGGTCTCGCCTTCGAACTCGCGTGTTTCCTTGCCCTCGGCGATCAGCGTCCCGACACCGGTCTTTGTGAAAAAGGCGGGAATACCCGCGCCGCCGGCTCGAATGCGCTCGGCCAGAGTCCCCTGCGGATTGAATTCGAGTTCGAGTTCGCCCTTCAGGTATAGATCGGCAAACAGCTTATTCTCCCCGACATAGGATGAGATCATTTGTCGGATCTGGCCACTTTCAAGCAAAATGCCGAGCCCAACCCCATCTATTCCTGCATTGTTCGAGACGACGGTCAACTTCCGCACTCCCGCGTGACGGATCGCGGCGATCAACTTTTCCGGGATGCCGCACAGGCCAAAGCCGCCCGCCATGATCACCATCCCGTCCCGAAGCAGTCCGCTCAAAGCAGCATCGGCGTCCGCGAAAACCTTATCCATCGCATGCTCCTGCAGTTGCGGATCACCATGATCGACCCGTGTGACTTAATCGGTGACCCGCCTCATATCTGCGGCCACATTGCAGCCGATTGTTAGCGGATTTCCCACAGATCGTCGCCCATTTCCTCCAGAATGTACGGTACCCCCAAACTCGGAGCATAACACCGGCAGCGTTAGCGAAATTGTTGAGCCCAGACCACATCGTTATGGCGACGGGTGGACATCTTCTGAGAAGACAGTGTAGGCGGGCCCGCCTACACTCTGTTAAGGCTGGGCGCTCCGCTAACAAAGTATACCACAAGGTGCCCGCCACATGCAGGTGGATGCCGCCGATCGTCACCCAACTGAAAAATTTCTTGCATCAGCGAAGTCCACGGTCGACATTTGCCGCGAGGCTGGGGTGCTGGACGGCCGCCGTACGTGGCGAGCTGACCGGCTGAGATCAGACCCAATGAACCTGGTCGGGATTTGCCCGGCGAAGGGAGTCCGAAATTCTCGCGTCTACCTCTCAACGGTCTCTCCCGAAAACCGTCATCGTCGGCGCCGGCGTTATTGGTTTGGCAATCGCTTGGCGACTCGCGCAAGCCGGGTGCGCCGTGACGGTTTACGATCGCGACGAAGTTGGGCACGGCGCCAGCTGGGCGGCAGCGGGAATGCTCGCTGCTGCAGCCGAAACCGAACCCGGCGAAGAAATGCTTCTCCCCCTGACGCTCGAAAGCCAGCGGCAGTGGCCAGATTTCGCTCGTGAACTCGAAGCCGTTTCCGGCGTCTCGGTCGGATACCGCGACGAAGGCACAATCGTCGTCGCCTTGACTCGCGATGATGCCGAGCAACTTCGGTTTACCTATGAATTCCAGAAGGGTCTCGGCCTCGACATCGAGTGGTTATCCGGCGCTGCGGCGCGGCAACGCGAACCGCATCTCCGGCCGGGCATACCCGCAGGTGTCTTGAGCCCGCGCGACCATCAGGTCGAAAACCGCGCGCTCGTTCGAGCGCTCGCGGCCGCCGTCAGGGCAACCGGCGTCACCGTCCGCGAACATTGCGCGGTCGAGGCCTTGGACCTTGCCGGAAGGCGAGTGCGGGGCGTCATCACCGCTCGGGGCCAAGAGCGCGCCGATGTCGTGGTGCTGGCAGCCGGCGCTTGGTCGCGTGAGATTGGCGGTATTCCGGTGGACTGCTTGCCGCCTGTGCGGCCGATCAAAGGTCAAATGCTAGCGCTCCGAATGGACGCGGAGGCACCCCTCATAAGCCACGTCTTGTGGTTGCCGCGCGGCTATTTGGTGCCGCGGCTTGACGGAAGGTTGGTAATTGGCGCGACCGTAGAGGAACGCGGCTTTAACAGCAACATGACCGCCGGAGGTCTCTTGGCGCTGATCGAAGGCGCTTGGCGCGCGGTCCCGGCGATAGAAGAGCTGCCCATCGACGAGACTTGGGCAGGATTTCGCCCTGGCTCACGCGATGACGCGCCGTTGGTAGGGCCTAGTGCGATTGACGGCCTGGTCATCGCGACCGGGCATCACCGCAATGGCATTCTGCTAACTCCGGTAACCGCGCAGACGATCAGCAGCTATGTGCTGACAGGCCGGTTGTCTGAGAGCCTGCGCCCGTTCTCTCCGGAGCGCTTCACAACATCAGCTCTTGGCGGCACGGAAGTCGCGAGAACGGCCCCATGATCCGTTTGTGGGTCACCCCATGATCCGTTTGTGGGTCAATGGTGTTGAAGACGAGGTCGAGGCGACGACCTTGGCTGAACTGCTGACAGCCCGGGGTATCGACCCGAAAGCGCGGTTCCTCGCTGTCGCGGTTAACGGCGCCGTCGTGCGTCGCGCCGAGTGGCCGGCTCGACCACTTTCGCCCAACGATGATGTGGAAATCGTCCGTCCTTTTTCCGGCGGCTGATCCTCGAAAATCAGGAATGAAGCAATGAAAGACCCGTTGACGATCGCTGGCACCACCCTCTGCTCGCGGCTTTTCGTCGGCACTGCCGGGTACCCGAACCAACAAATCCTGCTCGACTGCCTCGAAGCAAGCGGCGCCGAGTTGGTAACAGTGTCGATCCGGCGCATCAGTCTCGAAGGGTATGCCGAAAGCCTCGTTGATCTGCTTGGCGGCCGTTACCGGTTGCTGCCGAATACCGCCGGGTGCGTTACCGCACGCGACGCTATATTGACGGCCGAGCTGGCGCGCGAGGCGCTCGAAACCGATTGGGTCAAGCTCGAACTAATTGGCGACCGAGAGACTCTCTATCCAGACGTGGAGCAGCTCGTGCATGCTGCCGATGAGCTGGTACGCAACGGGTTCACCGTGCTCCCTTATTGCAACGAGGATCCGGTGGCCTGCCAAAAGCTGGCGGACGTCGGGTGCGCCGCGGTGATGCCATTGGGTTCCCTCATCGGCTCGGGTGGGGGGATCGCAAATCCCGCGGCGATCGAACTTGTTTGCTCGCGTAGTCCGGTCCCGGTCGTACTTGATGCCGGCATCGGAACCGCTTCGGATGCGGCACTCGCTATGGAGCTAGGTTGCGACGCGGTCTTGGTAAACACCGCGATTGCCAAATCGCACGACCCGCACCGGATGGCGGCGGCGATGCGTGCTGGCGTCGAGGCTGGCCGGCTGGCCAGGCTCGCTGGACGTATTCCAAAGCGGCGTTTCGCCGAGCCGTCGAGCCCGCAACTCGGCTTGCTCGGCAGCTAGAAGCTACTGGCTTGCGTCGGTCCTGTCGGGCTGGCCGACCACCTCATCCCGAATACATCGCCCGAACATCTCGCCTATCAGGTGAGGGCGGCGTGTTAAAGCGTCCTAGCCCCATTTTACCCATCGGTTCTTTAGCGATTTCGTGGCAAGGGTAGCGATATTGAAACAGTGCCTCCGAGCGGGTGCATCCATTTCCAACACGTCATCGCGAGCATCCGTCATCGTTGGCGACTGCCACCTGTAGGAGTTCCATGTCAATCCTCGTTACCGGAGTGGCCGGGTTCATTGGTTTTCACGTCGCCCTAGCTTTGCTGGCACGGGGCGAACGCGTTGTCGGGATCGACAATATTAATGACTATTACGACACTCGACTTAAGGAGGCCCGACTTGCTGAGCTCCAGTCTGCGCGGCAATTTGCCTTTTCGAAGCTCGACATCGCTGATCGCGAAGCCGTGTTCGACCTAATAGCGGCTAACAAGGACCTTGAGAGCGTCATTCATCTCGCGGCCCAGCCGGGTGTGCGCTATTCGCTCGAAAATCCTTACGCCTACATCGATTCAAACATTATGGGCAGTGTTGTAATACTAGAGGCGGCGCGGCGCATCAAACGGCTTAGTGCGATAATCTACGCATCGTCTTCCTCGGTCTATGGCGGCAACCGCAGGCAGCCATCGAGCATTGACGATCCGGTTAATCAGCCAATCTCGCTGTACGCCGCCTCAAAGGCGAGTTGCGAGCTGATCGCCCACAGCTATTCTCACTTGTATGGATTACCGGCGACCGGGCTGCGCTATTTTACCACCTACGGCCCTTGGGGCCGTCCGGACATGGCGACCTGGCTCTTTACTGAGGCAATCATCTCAGGTCGGCCGATCAAGGTTTTCAACAACGGGCAGATGGCGCGCGACTTTACCTATATCGATGACATCGTGGTTGGCACGCTTGCGGCGCATGACCGCCCCGCGGCCTCGGGCGAGAGCGGCAGCCGGACACTTGATCGGCTTTACAATCTCGGCAATCGCAAGCCGGAAAAGCTGTTGGACTTCATCGCGGTCATTGAACAGGCACTCGGCCGCGTGGCAAACAAGGAGATGTTGCCTATGCAGCCTGGTGAGGTGCTGGAAAGCTGCGCCGATATCGGGCCGGCCACCCGAGATCTGGGTTTTGAGCCCAAGACCTCGATCGAAGAAGGGATTCCGCGCTTTGTCTCCTGGTACAAGAAGTATTGCAAGATTGACTGACCAAAAGGATACTGAAGCACGGCTAGATCTAGGTCGCTCTGGGGTGAGGTTTCCCGGGTTGAAGGAGATCTCGATGGGAGTTGTGATTTCCGAATCCCCCAACGAGTGTAGTAGCGCAACGACTTGCCGCAAGGATTAATCAATTGATTGGTCCCGCTGCATCTACTAGCACTCGGTGAAAGTCATCTATCATCGAAAGTATATAGAACTTCTGTTCGACCTGAAGCCGATTGGCCAGGCCTAGTCGGCGTCGGAGGTCCTGATCCTCACAAAGCTGCCGAAGGGCGGCCACAAGAGAGCGGTGATCGTCTCGGGCAATAATGAATGGTCGGTTTTCCTGCGCGACGATTAGTGCGATGTCGCCGACCGCAGTAGCGAGCACTGGTAAGCGGGCCGCCATCGCTTCGATAACCGCATAGGGCATCTGCTCGGTATCCGAAGTCATCGCCAGGAGGTCAAAAGCGCCCATAATCGCTTCCGGCCGTGAAACATTACCAGTAAAGGTGGTGCGGTCAGCGACGCCCAATCGGTGCGCCAACTCTTCGAGCCCGGCGCGCTCGGGTCCATCCCCGCAGATTACCAATCGGATCGGGCAAGATGCGGTGGCAGCGACCTCGGCGAAGACCGATAGCAACCGCCCGATGTTCTTTTCCGGCCGCAATGGTGAAAAAGAGCCGATGACGCAGTGGCCGACCTTCCGTTCAAAAAAAGGAGAGCCGTCGACGGGAATGTCATCGAACCGGAGAGGATCGATTCCGTTCGGAATGTAGATAACCCGGTTAGGATCCAGAACCCATTCTCGGCGGGCGATCTCCACGAGATTAAGTGACGGCACAATTACATTCGATCTTGACAGCGTGAAACGCCGCGTAAGTACGCGCCGTCTTTTCTGAGCTTCAGCCTCATCCGGGCCAAATCCGTCTTCGAGGTGGATGTGCGGTCGGCCAATGCGGAAGCGATTGACGATGGCCCACTCGATCGCTCCCCAACTATAGGTAATCAGTAGATCCGCACCCGTCCACGCCTCAGCTGTGGCTATCCGCCAAAAGCGCTTGATAGGATTCGCAGCGTAAGCCGGGGCGGTTACCAACGTGTAATCCAAGGAGGAGTCGAGGAGAGCGCAAGTCGTACTTTGCCCGTCAAGGCTAATGAGCCGGTGACGATACGCGGTGCCGAGGTGATTTGCGATTGTTGCGAACCGTGTCTGCTGACCTCCGACGGCGAGGCTCGAAAACACGTGGAGTAGAAGTGGCGGCATCAGCAATCCGCATCAAAGGGCGGGATCGGTGCACTCCTTGCACAAAAGGAAAGCCATGGTCGCCCCTGTGCGGAATGGATTTGTTGCCAATCGACGCAATCCTTCACTAAACGTTAGATCCTTCGGTCAACTCATCCGCAAGGTGAGCGCTAAGCCCCTCCCCTTAGTGCAGATTCGTCGAAAGTACGTCTAATCGAAGCGGCGTGGGCTGCCGGAACGGCTGATGGACACAGGAGACGGCGATGATCGATCAATTTCAGGCCTTTCTACTTCTCGGATTGACCGCTGTGTTCGTCTACCTCGCGGTCCGCGTGGTACGAGAAGATCGAGAGCGTGTTAAACGCGGACGCAGAACGATCGTCGCACCACGTCACCCGCAACCGCGGGAATAACCTGCGCCGCAGTTCAACGCCGTTTGAGTTGCCGGCATGCCGCAGTGCGTGTGAAAATCTTCTATGTAAACCGTTCCCGTTCTTGCACTAAACGCGATCGCTGTTGGGGGATCAGAAGACAGCAGCATCCGGAGCCGACCGCCATCGAACGAACTCCTTACGGGAGAGCGCTATTTGATCGGGCACCTTGGTCCAGCCAAGCCGATGTCAGCTTATCGAATGGGGGCCCGGGCCATCCGAAAGATAAAGAAATCCCAGTATGTTCGAACCGCAACGTCGGGCCCAGGCGCAACCCTGCGCTCAGCCCCACCGACGCTTCCATTCCTGAAACATCAGCACGCTCCACAATGCTGATTGCCAATTTCGGTGGCCCGATTGGTGTTCGCACCATTTCTGCTGTATCGGGTCTGGGTTGAGCAAGCCGTCGGCGTGCATGGCGATAGGATCGAGGAGATCCTCTGCCCAATCCCGCAGGCTACCGCGTAGCCAATCCGCGATTGGGGACTCAAAGCCCTGCTTTGGACGCTCGAACAGTGCCCGCGGCACATGGCGCGCCAACACGTTCTTCAGCACAATCTTGGTCGTGGCTCCGGATATCTTATGTTCGCGCGGTAGTCCGAGGGCGAATTCGACGACGCGATGATCGAGGATCGGGCAGCGCCCCTCAAGGCTGACCGCCATGGTTGCGCGATCCACCTTGGTCAAAATATCGTCTGGCAAATACGTCAGCAGATCGATGACCGCCATGCGGTCGAGGAAGTCGGGGATTGCGTCCGACGCCGCACCCGCCCAAATCGGATCCACTGACTCGACCGCGCCGGGCACCACGAGTTCGGGGTCGGACCAGAGGCTGCGGATTTCACGAAACAGCAAGTCCTGGCTCGGCAGACTGATCCACGCGGCGAGTTTGTGCGCCCGATCACCAAGCCGCTCCGGCCGAGCCGAACCGGGCGCCAAACGTGCCAACGAGTCCCAGGCGGCAGGGCTTGGGACCGTCAGTAGCGCGGCCAGTCCTCGACGTGCAGCGAGTGGCAGAGTGCCGGCGAAGCCGCCGAGCCTAGCCCCGAACTGATACCAGGGGTAACCATGAAACAACTCGTCACCGCCATCGCCTGACAATGCCACAGTCACGTCGCGACGCGCCAATTGGGAGACCAGCAAGGTCGGTATTTGCGAGGCATCGGCGAAAGGTTCATCAAACCATTCAGGCAGCTTTGGGATCAGCTCGAGCGCATCTTCCGGCGGCACATAGAGTTCAGTGTGATCGGTGCCAAGGTACTCGGCGATCGCCTTGGCGAAAGGCGCCTCGTCGTAGCGCGATTCATTGAATCCGATCGAAAAGGTCTTTACCGGCCGCATGCTCTGCTTCTGCATCAGCGCGACGACCGTGGAACTGTCAATGCCACCCGAAAGAAACGCGCCAAGCGGGACATCCGCAATCATTCGACGTCGTACGGCATCGCTTAGTAACTCTTCGAGCGCATCGCTGGGGTCATGGCCGTTCGCCGCTGACTGCGATCGAGCAGCGATTTCACAGGCGTCCCAATAGACATGTTCAGCCGGCTCGCCGGAACGATAACCATCGGCCGGGATCGCGACCGCGGCGCCAGGCCTGAGTTGACGAATGCCCTGAAAAACCGAGCGCGCCGACGAGTAGCATCCGAATCGCAAATAGCCGGCCAGCGCGTCGCGATCGATAATGCGCTGACAGGCTGGGTGCGCCATCAACGCCTTGAGCTCCGAGCCGAATAGCAGGGTGTCGTTGAAGCACCCATAATAGAGTGGCTTTTTCCCGATCCGATCGCGCAGCAGCCAAAGCGTTCGCGTTCGGCTGTCCCACCATGCCAGCGCGAACATGCCGATTAGGCGCTTTGCGGTAGCGGTGACACCCCAAGCTTCGAAAGCTTCGAGGATCACCTCGCTGTCGGAATGACCACGCCACCGGATGCCCCGGCGCTCAAGTTCGGGCCGCAGCTCCTCGGGATTGTAGACCTCGCCATTATAAGCAAGCACCGAGCGGCCGCTCGCCGAAACCATCGGCTGGGCGCCGGCGGAGCTGAGGTCAATGATCGAGAGCCGGCGAAAACCCAGCGCGATCCCAGCAGCCGGATCAGCCCAACTTCCGCTCGCATCTGGACCACGGTGAGCCAGACGATCAGCCATGCTCAGCGCCAGGTCCGCCGCTTCCATCTGGTTAAAACGGCGTTTCAGATCAAGAAAACCGGCAATTCCACACATTCCCTTAGCGCCGCTAAGGTTTCATCACATGGAAAGCCGGTTCAATTACCCGCAGAAGACCCAGAAAGGAGGATTGCAAATCACTTCACCATATTTTTGTAATCATGTGATACTCAGATTGCATCAGATAACGGCAGGAATCTGACAGTCATTCTATTAGCCGGATGGCGGTCTGCCGTCAACTTGACATTGCTCGCGTTATAGAGATCAAAAGATGATAAAATATGAACAGCGATCGGCTGGGTTGTCCCGATTTCGGTCAACTCGGCCCTGCGCACCAGTTAACGATGCAGGCTGGGCTTTGGCGGAGACAAATGGCTTGACTGAACACGACCATACCCCGCGTCGGGCGCTCGAACATCCGACGCAGCCAGCCCGCAAGCTTCGGGTGCTCGTATTCACCTTGGTTTTTCCTAATCCCCGCCAGCCGTTACATGGCACGTTTGTCTTCGAACGCGTCCGACACCTTGCCGCCGTCACCGATATTCACGTTGTTGCGCCGGTCCCGTGGTTCCGGCCAAGTCGAGGAAGCGTTGACCAACCCTCGATCGCGCCGATCCTTTCCGTCAGACGGCCTCGATTTTGGTACATCCCGAAACTGTTACCTGCATTCCGGGCAATTTTCCTATTCCTTTCGACCGCCCGAAATATCCGGCGACTGCGCGCGGGTTTCGACTTCGATCTGATCGACGCGCATTTTGCGTATCCGGACGGCTTCGCGGCCATCCTCTTGGGCCTCTGGTTCAATCGCCCGGTCTGCATCACGTTGCGAGGAACAATCGTCCAATGGTCACGCCGGCCCCTCGGACGATGGCTCTGCGATTGGGCGCTTCGGCATGCTCAGCAGGTTATCGCCGTGGCACAAAGCCTCGCGGAGCGAGCCCGACAAGGTGGTGTTCCCGAATGCCGCATCGAAACGATCGCAAACGGTGTTGACACCGAACGCTTCCGGCTGCGCGACCGAGCCTCGGCAAGAAAGGCCCTGGACCTGAGTGAGGACGGGCAATTTTTAGTTTCGGTCGGTCACATATCGCCACGGAAGGGCTTTCATCGGGTGATCCGCAGCCTGCCGCGCGTTCTCGAATCCTGTCCGCAAGTGCGGCTGGCGATCGTCGGAGGCAAGGGGGCCGAGCAGGACAACAGCGTCGAACTTCATGCCCTCGCACGCGACCTGGGTCTAACCGATCGAATCGTGTTCGCCGGGGCGCAGGTGCCGGATCGCATCGCGCTGTGGCTAGCCGCTGCAGATGCCTTCGTCCTCGCCAGCGATTTCGAGGGTTGCCCGAATGTAATTCTCGAAGCCATGGCCTGCGGTAGGCCGGTCGTCGCGACCAAGGTGGGCGACATCGAGCGCATGGTTCCGGAATTTGCCGGAGTTCTGTTCAGCGACCCCGAAGATCAACTGGCGTTGGCCGAGAGTCTGGTCGCGGTCTTATCGCGCGACTGGCAGGCCCAGCAAATTCACGACCATGTTGCGGCACGATCTTGGGATGATGTCGCCCAGCGGGTCACCGCGCGTTGGCTCCTGGCGGTTGAGAACTTCGATCCACAGAGAACATCCGGACCTTCAGTATCAATGCAGGATGTGGTCGCCAAAACGGCCCAGGGCCGGAGGGCATAAAAGAAATTGGGCGGTGGTCGCGGCCCGGCAAATAGGCTGTTGCGGTGGCTGTTTCGAGCGCCGGTTTATCTTTACCACTGGCGCTTAGGGTGGCTGCTCGGTAACCGGTTCCTACTGCTGATCCATATCGGTCGCCGGACCGGCCTTAGCCGCGAAACGGTTTTGGAAGTTGTCGAGTACCGCAACGACGGACCCGAGGCGGTCGTGATCAGCGGGTTCGGACCTACTGCCGACTGGTTGCGCAATATCACGGCGATGCCCAACCCGGAGGTGGAGATCGGATCGCATCGCTTTACCGCGACCTACCGGGTCCTCGGGGAAGACGAGGCGGTGATGGTGATCGAGAGCTACGAACGCCGCCACCCGTTCATCGCTCCGATCATCCGCGCGGTGTTAAGCCGGCTTGCCGGTTGGACCTATACCCGCTCCAAGGAAGACCGCCGCAAAGTGGCGAGACAGCTGCCGTTCATCGCGTTTCGCTCGCGCGGGGGACAGCCACTTTCCGGCTGTGGCGCCTCCGCTAACCCAAACACCTTTCCGCGGCTGCCCCGGGTTGATGCCTTCCATCAACGCTTAGGCTTCGCCGTAATGGACGCGGCGGAAATTGCGGGACGGGATCAGATCGTCGATATGCACATCCCACAAAGTGCTGCCCGACGATTGCTGATGGTCGCGGAAGAGGCGTTCCAACTGTCCCATTTCGGTCACCGTAACCGCGTTGAGACCAAAGCCGCCGGCAATCGCAGCGATGTCGCCGCGCCCGTGGGTCGCGTGCTTCGGGTCGCCGCCCGTCGCACGGAATTTATGGGTTTCGGCGCCGTAGCCGCCATCGTTCAGGATGCAGATCAACATTTTGAGACCGTGACGGCTTACCGTCTCCAACTCCTGGATATGCTGATACAGGCTGCCGTCGCCATCGATCAGTATGATTTTGTCGCTCCCGCGCGCGACGGCGACGCCGATCGTCGCCGACAGGCCCGAGCCGATCGCACCGAAATCGAGCGGTGTGTGGTATTTGCCGGCCGGCCGGCCCTTCAGGTGGGTCATCGCAAAGCTGAAGCAGTGACCGCCGGCGACAATAACGTCCCAATCCTTTGGCACCGCCGCGTCAAGTTCGCGTACGACCTTGCGCGGGTCGAGGGTTCCCAGCGTCAGCGCAAATTCCTTGGGATCGGGCGTTTCGGCAGTGGTCGCGATGCGCATCGCGACAGTGTTGCTGCGCCAGCCGGGACGGCGGATGCCGCGTTCGTGCAGTCGGCGGGTGATCGCCTCGGCGGTGGCGCGGGCATCGGCGCGGATGTGCAAATCGGCGGTCTTGACCCCCTGCCAGAGCCCACGCGGGCTGGTGTCGATCTGCACGACCTTGGCGTTGGGGTATAGATACCCACCCTCGGTCGTGTAATGGCCGAGCCCAGCGCCGGCGCCGATCACGAGATCGCTCTCGGCAAAGAATTCGCGCCCGAGATCGGTGGCGAACGTGCCGGCGATGTCGAGCGCGAAGGGGTTGCCATTAAACAGCCCTTTGCCGAGCAGGGTCGTCGCCAGCAAGGCGCCGCTCTCGTCTGCCAGGGTTTCGAGTGCCTGCCGTGCGCCCGACCAAACCGCCCCCCGCCCGCCGATCACGATCGGCCTTTCGGCTTCCGCAATCATCGTCGCGACCTCGTCGACCAATGCTGGGTCAGGCGGGATAATTTGCGGGCGGGGCATCAGATCGCTCGATGGGGTGTAATCTGGCAGGTAGGGAAATTCTTCCTTCTGCAGATCGAGTGGCACGCTCAACACCACCGGGCGGCGTTCGGCGCGGGCAACATAAAATGCCTCTCGGACGCAGTCGAGCGCCCGGTCAACCGTGCGGATCGGCACGAAATGAGCACCAGTGGCCAATGCCAATGGCGCCTGATCGATCTGCTGCATGTACCAGGAGGCGTTGATTGGGGCGTCGCCAGAAAAAACGACGACCGGCGCATTGCCGCGAGCCGCCATGACCAGCGCCGTCATGATCTGGGTGAAGCCCGGGCCGCAGGTGACCGACGCGACGCCGACCTTGCCCGACGCGCGGGCATAGCCATCGGCCATCGCGACGGCGCAATGCTCGTGCCGAGCATGAATCAGCCGAGTGTTCTGGTTATCGGCCATTGCGGCCGACCAGTACATGTTGGCGTCGCCCATCAGGGTGAACAGCGTGTCCACACCCTCGGCCGCGAAAGCCTGCGCCAGAATGTCGGAGACCTGGTTGTCGCTCATCCGGTTTTTCCTTTGAATGAAAAGAGTTGTTTGAGCCAGCCGAGCAAGGCTCGCGACAACAGCGCCCCGCCGTGCAGCGGGGCGGTGGCGACCGGCGGATCGGCCGTTCGCGCCGCGGCATTGCTCGGTTCATCCGCAATTGCCGAGGAATTGGCTTGCTCCGCTTCTTCAGGTATAAGGGCCGGCCGCTCCTGCGCGAGCTTGGCCATATTGCCGGCGAATTCAGCCAATATCGCACGGGCGAGATGAACACCGCCGGCATTGGCGAAGGTTTCGAGCGGGCCGGTGACGTTGAAATTGCCCTCGACCTTGAGCACTGTTGCCGCATCTCCGCGCGCTGTCACAACGCCCGAGGCCAAGGCCCGCGAGGCGCCGCGGCCGTCGATGCCGCGTCCCTCGATCGTGCAGCGCCGTGCCGTGTCGTCATAGGCGAGCTTTGCCTCTCCGCGAAAGATTGCGATGGTCGGGCCGAACTTGACCCGCATCGTGCCTTGATAAGCGCCACCCTCACCGGATTGGGTCAGGGTTGCGCCGGGGATGCACGAGGCTACGAGTGCAGGGTCGCGCAACATCGGCCACACCGCGGCGGGCGGCGATGGTATCGTCACCTCTTCACTGATCGAAATCATGGCTTAAGGCTAATGGCAATCGCCCGAGTTTGTCGATGAATGACTTAAAGGCTCCGAGCAACGATCGCGGCGTGCCGCATAGCTGCCATTGGGGCGCGTTTTCGGTGCGGCTGTCCGATCGCAGCATCGAAATCACGCCACATCCGCGCGACCCCGATCCGTCGCCACTGCTTGGCAACATTCCGGCAGCCATCGGCCATCGCGCGCGCATCGCCCAGCCGACGATCCGCCGCGGTTGGCTCGAATATGGGCCGGCCCCAGACCGGCAGCGAGGGCGCGACGAATTCGTGCCGGTGTCGTGGCCGCGTGCGCTCGAGCTCGCCGCAGCGGAATTGCGTCGGGTTTATTCCCAATATGGGCCGCGCGGCGTCTTCGGCGGCTCTTACGGTTGGGCCAGCGCCGGCCGCTTTCACGACGCTCAGCATCAGCTTCATCGATTTCTAAATCTCTCTGGCGGCTATGTGCGCTCGGTCAACAGCTACAGTTCGGGAGCAGCGACGGTCATTCTTCCGCATATCGTCGGCTCGCAAGGGATCGTCGCCGGCAACAATGTAAGCTGGGAGGAGTTGGCTGCCGAGAGTGCGTTGGTTCTGGCCGTTGGCGGCATGGCGCTCAAAAACAACGATGTCGGCGGTGGAGGCTCGAGCCAACATATTGCCCGCGACCGGTTACGCGCGGCCCGTCAGCGCGGGGTCGAATTCCATCTGATCGGCCCGTTGCGCGACGATTTGCCGGCGGAGGCGAATGCGGCGTGGCACTCGATCCGCCCTGGGACCGATGTCGCGCTGATGCTCGGCCTCGCGCACACGCTCGTAATCGAGGGCCGGCACGACCTCAGATTTCTCGACCAATGTTGCGTCGGCTGGAACGAATTCGCCGCGTACCTGCTAGGCCATGTAGACGGGCAGCCAAAGGACGCCTCATGGGCCGCCGATATCTGCGGCATGCCCACTGAAGAGATCACTGCACTGGCGCGGCGCGCGACAGGTCGACGCACATTGATCACCTGCTCCCAATCCCTGCAGCGCGCCGAGCATGGCGAGCAGGCGGTATGGATGGGGCTCGTCCTGGCGGCAATGCTGGGCCAGATCGGGTTGCCGGGCGGCGGTTTTGCCTACGCGTTGGGGTCGACCTCGAACACTGGCAAGCCGCCTTTGGCGGCGCCGTTGCCGAGCCCGCCGGTTGGCCGCAACAGCATCGACGATTACATCCCGGTCGCACGCATCGCCGATATGCTGCTCTGTCCAGGCGAGCCGTTCGACTACAACGGCCGGCGACTGACCTATCCCGACATTCGGTTGCTTTATTGGGTTGGCGGCAATCCGTTTCACCATCACCAGGATCTGAACCGGCTGCGGCACGCGTTCACCCGCCCGGAGACTGTGATCATCCACGATTCGGTGTGGACCGCCACCGCTCGGCATGCCGACATCATCTTGCCCGCAACCATCACTCTGGAGCGCGAGGATATCGGCGCCTCGGCGGGTGACCCGCTGATGGTGGCGATGCACAAGGCTGTCGAACCCTTTGCCGAGGCGCGCGACGACCACGCGATCTTTGCCGGTCTGGCCGAGCGGCTCGAATTTGCCGAGGCATTCACGGAGGGCCTTTCGCCCCGCGAATGGCTCGCCCACATCTACGAGCCGACCCGGCGCGCGCTGATCGATCGCGGCTTTTACGCGCCCGATTTCGAGGAATTTTGGCGGGCCGGCGAGCTGACCCTGCCTACCCTGGACTGGGACGGCGGCCCGCTCCGGGAGTTTCGCCGCAAGCCCGATAAATCGCCCTTGCCGACGCCCAGCGGCAAGATCGAGATAACTTCGGCAACCGTCACCTCGTTCGGTTATCCCGATTGCCCCGGCCATCCGGCTTGGCTGCCGCCGAGCGAAACACCCGACGCGCGCGACAAGGCGCGGTATCCGCTATGTTTGATCGCAAACCAGCCGGCGACCCGTTTACACAGCCAACTCGATTTCGGTGCCGCCAGTCAGGCCGCCAAAGTCAACGGCCGCGAGCCGGTCCGCATCAATCCGCTCGACGCAACTGCGCGCGCCATCCGCGAAGGCGATGTCGTTCGCGTTTTCAACAATCGCGGCGCATGCCTTGCCGGAGCGGTGCTGAGTGACGCCTTGCGACCCGGCGTCGTGCAACTGTCGACTGGCGCCTGGTACGACCCCGAGGATCCCGCCGCCGAACAGCCCCTCTGTGTCCACGGCAACCCAAACGTGCTGACCCCGGATATCGGCACCTCCCGGCTGGCGCAAGGCTGCACCGGCCAGCTTGCTCGGGTGGAAATTGAGCGCTTTCACGGCCCATTGCCGCCGATCAGATGCTTCGACCCGCCGAGTAGTCTTGGCGGCGCAGGAAATCGAGAAGCAGAGCGCTGACCTGCTCGGGTTGTTCTTGTTGTACCCAATGCCCGGCGCCCTCGATCAGATCGCAGCCGAGCATCTGCGTGCAACCCGCACCTTGCATGCGCTCGAAATTGCCGGGGCGCTGATACGTGCCCCAATCTCTGTTGCCGGCGACAAAGATCGAGGGCACGTCGATCGCGCGCCCGGAAAAGAGGCGCAATTCGGCATCGGATAGTCCGGTTGTGCCGCTGCGATACCAGTTGAGCCCGCCCTGGAAGCCATTGCGCTGGTATTCGCCGGCATAAACCGCCAGTTCGACATCGGGCAGCCAGCGGCAGGATGCGATCTCGGCTGGCGACGGCATTACCGGCACCACGGTCTCGGCCATGTTGCGGTCGCGATCCATGATGTAATAGGTCGGCATCTTCGCCAGCTCTTCGGCCGTCCAGGATTTCAGCGGATAGGGCCGGTTGCCTTCCCAATCCGCACTTTTGTAATGGAAATAGCCGCGCATAAAGGCGTGCACGCCCTGCGGACAACGCCACATCTCGTCATTGGCGGGGCGCGTCGAATAATACCACTGGTAATGCTTGCGGGGCCGGTCGAGCTGCGCCAACGCCTGATGGATATCCGGTTCCCCGGCCCCGGCGGGCGAAGCTTTGCGATCGGCGGTATCGAACGGAAAGGAGGGCGGTCCGGCGAAGGGTGCGCTCATCAAGGCGACCGAGCGAAACACATCGGGTCGGATCAGCGCGCACCAAGCCGCGACCGAAGCGCCGAAATCGTGGCCGACGACCGCGGCAACCGAATGATGGCCAAGCGCCAGCACCAGCGCCAACGCATCCCTGATCGCGTTCAGGATGCTAAACGGATGCAGATCGCCGTCGTAATCCGCACTCCAGCCTGTCGTACGCCCGTAACCCCGCTGGTCGGGGGCAACGACATGAAACCCTGCCTCCGCCAACGGCAACATCAGCTTGCGCCACGAATAGGCGAGCTCGGGAAAGCCGTGCAACAACAGCACGCACGGTCGGTCGCGCGGCGCGAAACCGGCCTCCAACACATGCATGCGCAGCCCGTTAACATCATCGACAAAGCGCGCGCGCACCCCTGCTGGCAAGACCGCGTTGTCGAGCGGCGTTATTTCGGCCATTTGTCGTCTCCACACCCGGCACTTCAGCTTTTGATCTTGCCGCGCGTTGGCTGCGGGTGCGTCCGAGTTTACAGGCCAGACGCTCGCATCATCCCGTCCCAAGTCACGCTGTCGCAGCCCCGCCTTTATGGAGCCTAAAGCAGGTCAGCGACCGCGTTCCAGTACCGCTTCATCGCGGCTATGTGATCGCCCATCGAGCGGCCGGCGATACGGTGAAGATGACCGCTCTCATAATAATTGGCAAAGGTCAGGTGAGTTACGCCGATCGACTTCCAAAAGCGCACCTGGTCGCGCCAGTCGGTTTCGGTCCCGGCGCCGGCCGATACCCGCGTGTCGATCCCGATCGTCGCCGGATCGCGCCCGGCTTCTTCGGTGTAGCGGTGCAGGGTAGCGAATGCGGCTTTGGCCTCTTCGCACGGCGGATAGGCGAGTGGCATCCAACCGTCGCCCCATTTGGCGCAGCGGCGCAAGGTAATGTCGGCGTGGCCGCCGTACCAGAGGGGGATCTTGTGCCGTCCCGGTAGAGGATTGATGCCGGCGTCCTCGATCGTGTGCCACCGCCCCTCAAAGCTCACATGCGGCTGCGACCACAGCGCTTTCATGACCTCGACCTGCTCTTCGGAGCGGCGGCCGCGGTTGTGAAAATTCTCGTTGAGACCGGTGAATTCGACCTCGTTCCATCCGACCCCGATGCCGAGCCGGAAGCGCCCGCCCGACAACACGTCGAGACATGCCGCCTGCTTCGCGACGAGCACTGTTTGGCGCTGCGCGAGGATCAGCACCTGTGTCGAAAAATCCGCGATACCGGTGCATCCGGCGAGAAAGCCAAACAGCACGAACGGGTCGTGATAGTAGTCGGTCGAACGGGCGCGACCCTGAGTCCAATTAGGCCGGCTCGCAACGTTGACGCCGAGCACGTGATCGGGGGCGGCGATGCCCTGGTACCCGATCGCCTCAGCGGCTTGGGCAAATTCCCTGAGTGCCGCAGGCTCACCGCCGATATCGACGATCGGAAGGGCTACACCCAACTTCATCTGCCAATTCCCCCGCAGTCTGCTTTCTCTTCACGCGCTGAGAAACTAGCACGTTCGCACGAGCTGGTGAGCAGCTTCAGCGCATCGGGTACAGGAGGTGCCGAGTCAAGCCTTTTTGCGGCGGTTTGCGGTGTTGGTCGACGGCTCGCTTGCGGGCTGTTGCTTTCGCTTTCGGCTTCCCGATATCGGCAGCAGCAATGCCGCCTGTCGGCGGTCGGCGGTGGGTTTGGCTCGCCTCGCTCCGGCCGTGCCCGACGCCGGCCCTTCTTTCTCCAGGCTGCGCTTCAATGCCGTCATCAGATCGACAACCGCCGCCGGGGTCGGAAGCGCTTGCGGCTTCACCGTACGTCCCTGCATCTTGGCTTCGATCAGCTGCCGTAACGCCTCCTGGTAACGGTCATGGTGCGTGCTCGCGTCGAATTGGCCAAGCCGCTGTTTAATGATCGCGCGAGCAATTGCCACCATATCGGGATCGAGTTCGCCTTCGGCTGCAGGAAACTCGGCCGGCCGCACTTCCTCAGCGGCATGCAATGTGAACAGCGCCATCCCCGCGCCGCGCGGTTCGACCATGACGACGCACTCACGACGGCTCAATGTCAGGTGTCCGATCCCGACCACACTCTCCGCGGCCATCGCCGCGCTGATCACTCGCAGCGTATCCTCCGCGATCGCCCCATCAGGGTAGAGATAGTACGGGGTGTCGAGATAAACCGGATCGATGCCCGTGCTGGGCGTGAACTGCTCCAGATCGATGACCTTGGAGCTTTCAACATCGAGCGACTTCAGCTCTTCTTTAGTGAGCGTAACAAATTGGCCGCGTTCGTACTCGTAGCCTTTGACGATTTCTGACTTGTCGACTTCTGCACCGGTTTCCGGGTCGTGCGGCCGGATTGTTATCCGGCTGACAGGGCCACTCCGATCCCCGTCGTGGTTCGGTTCTTCATCATGGTCGGCTTCTTGATAGCCCGCACCCGGTCTAACACTCGCTCTCTGGCGGCGGTCCCTATCGGGCTCGTCGTCCTGCGGCTCATCGACCGGCTGCCGCCGCCAAACTTGGTGCAGACGAAGCGGCTTTGTGCGCGTAGTCGCCGGCGACAGATAGATCGGACACGACACCAGAGAAAGGCGCAAAAACCCTCGCCAAGTCGCCCGTGGCATCTCCGCTTCTCCCGCTTCGAAAAAGTGAACGGACAGCTCGCAAATAACGATCCTAATTCGACGCGCGTTCACGTTGCGGCAATGCGTCCCTCCCCTTCCCGTGTTGGGTCCCAAACCCCATCGCGGTGATGCTACTCAAGCCTAGCTTCGCGCCCGCTGTCCGAAGCCTGCTTGATGGCGTCGACCAGGTGGTGCAACTCGACCGCCGTTGCAAAATCCGGCTGATCGCTGCTTCCGTTGCGGACTGTTTGATTTCGAAGGGCCCGGGCGAACAGCGTATACATCTGTCCGACATTAGAGGCCTCGCCCGATGGCGTGCCCGGTGCAGTAAACGAGAAGCGCTCCGGGACGACTATCGGTTGAAGTGTATTGCCGCCTTTCGCGCCGTGCAGTGAAACCTTGCTCAATTGCGGCAAATCCTCGCCCGCTGCGACCAAGGTTCCATCGCGGCCGTAGATTTCCATTCGGTAGCCGCTGCCGGCAAAAGGTATCGCGCCGATATGGACCGAGGCTACCGCGCCATTCGCCAGCCTGCCGCTGACCAGGACATTGTCCGGCGAAGTCACGTCGAGCCAGGTGTTGGCGCCGGTGTCGAGCCACTGTTTTGCCTGGGTCGCGACGACCGCCGACAGCTGCCCGAAGTCGCCGGCAACAAAGCGCATGGCATCAATGGTGTGGCCGTTTGCAATCGTCAACGTGTTGGCGCCGAGTTCGGCGTCGCGTTGCCAAGTTCGGTTCGACGGTCGGGTCAAGACGCCTTCGCGCATCAGGCTGACATGGATAGCCATGACCTCGCCGATGTACCCGGCCTCGATCAGCTCCTTCATATGCATGATCGCGGGGTTGACGCGCGCCTGCAGTCCGACCGCGGTTACGAGCCCGTTGGTTTTGGCCAAGGCGGCCAATTCCTCAGCCTCAGCCGTCGTCCGCCCAAGCGGCCACTCGCAATAGACATGCTTGCCGGCCTCTAGAGCCGCCTTGGTCGGCGCATAGTGCGATGGCACGCGGACGACGACCGCGACCGCGTCGATCTCTGGCGAGGCGACCATCTTACGGAAATCATCAAACGCCAACCGCGCCCCCCCCAGGCTTGGCGCGCTGCCTCGGCGCTGTCGCTGCGGGTGGTGCAGACCGCGGTCAGTTCTACATCCGAACTCGCCTGCAGCGCCGGCAGATGAGAACGCGCCGACCAAGTGCCCCTGACACTGGCACCGATTAGACCGACGCGAATTTTGTCCGCCATATTGCTTGCTCCCCGCAAAATTCCGTATCACCGGGCAGTATCCTAAGTCGGGTTCCGGCACCCCCGGCAGCCAAATGTTCTTGAGGCGCTGACCGGGTTCGGGGCGCTAGCGCGATGTCTCGTACCAAATACACCTCCTCACGGGCCGCGTTGGGCGGCGCGGATCGCCCTCCATACGCGAGGACTCGTCGCCGGCATGTCGAGTTCGGTGACGCCGAGCGGTGCCAGCGCGTTCAGGATCGCCAGCATCACTGCCGGCAATGCCCCGACGGTACCCGCTTCACCCGCGCCCTTAGCGCCGAGCGGGTTGGTCTTCGTCGGAACCGGGTTGCTCTCGATCGCCATGGCGCACATCGTATCGGCGCGCGGTATCGCATAATCCATAAAGCTTGCGGTCAAGAGCTGCCCGGAACCCGGTTCGTAAGCTACTTGCTCCATCAATATTTGACCCACGCCCTGCACGACGCCGCCATGGATCTGCCCATGCAGGGTCAAGGGATTGATGACTGTGCCGACATCGTCGACAACGACATAGGAAACGAGTTCGACTTCGCCCGTTTCCGGATCGATCTCGACCTCGCAGACATGGCAGCCGTTTGGATATGTGGCGCGTTCCGGCGCGTAGGTCGCGTGCTCGATCAGACCCGGTTCCATACCCGGAGGCAGCCGCGGCGGCTGGAACGAGGCGCGCGCGACCTCTTTTAATGTCAAACTGCGGTCGGTGCCGGCGACGGTGAATCTAGCATCGGCAAACTCGATGTCGGCAACCGCGGTTTCCATTAGATGCGCGGCGAGCCGCTTGCCTTTGTCGATGACCTTGTCGGCGGCCAAGGTCAATGCGCCGCCACCCGCCACCATCGAGCGCGAGCCGTTCGAGCCCATGCCAAAGGCGACACGGTCGGTATCGCCGTCAATAAAGACGACCTCATTGGGATCGATCTGGAGCTTTTCGTGCAGGATCTGCTTGAAAACGGTCTCGTGACCCTGGCCGTGCGTTTTTGTGCCCATCAGCAGCAGGGCGCTGCCGCTCGGCTGAAAGCGGATCTCGGCGTATTCGGGCACCGGCCCCGCCGCCTGTTCGATTGGGTTGGCGAGCCCGATGCCGCGCAGTTTCCCGCGGGCCGCGGCGGCATCACGCCTCGCCGGGAATTTGGCGTAGTCGGAAGCAGCGAGCGCCATGTCCATATTCATTTCGAACGCACCGCAATCGTAAACTGGGCCGAGCGGCGAATTAAACGGCATCGCATCCGGCTTGATGATGTTGCGGCGGCGCAATTCGATCGGATCGATGCCGAGCTCCGCTGCAGCCGCATCGAGCGCGCGCTCGATCAAATACGTCGCCTCTGGGCGGCCGGCGCCGCGATACGGTGCCGTTGGGCTGGTGTTCGACAACACCGCGTCGATCTGCACATGAGCGGCGGGGATATCATAGACTCCGACGACAGTGCCGATCTGGCCGAACGGAGTCAGGAATTGCCGGTCAGAGCCGACATAGGCGCCGATATTGGCCAGCATGTGGAGCCGCAGTCCAAGGATCTTGTCATCTGCGTCGAAGGCCAGCTCGATCGTGCCGACATTGTCGCGGGCATGCTCGTCGGCGAGCAGGGCCTCGGAACGCTCACAGCGCCATTTGACTGGCCGACCAAGCTTTTTCGCAGCCCATAGCACCAGCCGGTGATCGACGTATTGCCAGCCCTTGGTTCCAAAGCCGCCGCCGACATCGCGGACGATCACCCGGACCTGGCTTTCCGGAACGCGGAAGACCATGCCGGCGAGCATGTTGCGGACCCGGTGTGGGTAGTTGACATCGGCGTAGAGGGTGTAGCGGTCCTCGGCCTCGTCGTAGACGCCGAGCGATCCACGCGGCTCCATATATTGGGCGTGGACGCGGCTGACGACATAATGTCGCTTGACAATTCGCGCGGCGGCCGCAAACGCCGCTTCGGTCGCGCGGCGGTCGCCGCGCTCATAAGTGTGCGAGATGTTGTCGGGGTTAGAATCCCACAGTCGTGGTGCCTCGGGTCGCGCCGCCTCTTCGACCGAGGTCACCGCGGGTAGCGGCCGATAATCGACCTCTACGAGGTCGGCAGCGTCCCTCGCCTGATCCATGGTTTCGGCGACCACCATCGCCACCGTGTCGCCGACGTAGCGCACCCGATCGATGACCATCGCAGGCCGCTGCGGCGCGAATGCCGGCGAGCCGTCGGCCTTTTTGCGCGGCATGGCGGCCTTTGGCATGGCGAGACCGTCATTCTGGTAGTCGACCCCGGTATAGACGGCCAGAACGCCCGGTGAAGCGGCCGCGGCAGTGGTATCGATAGACCGGATTTTGGAATGCGCGTGCGGCGAGCGGACAAAAACCGCATAGGCCTGCCGCGGTAGGATCACGTCATCCTGAAACCGCCCCCTTCCGGTCAGGAGCCGTTGATCCTCGAACCGACGCAAGGGCTGACCGACGCCGAATTTGATCATTCTGCTGCTGCCATTACAGAGAACAGTGAGTGACTCGCGAGGTCAGCGAGCCATGCGGCATATGGTTATAGCGGCTTTGTGGCGGCCCGGTCATGTCGACCGCTAGCTATCCGGCCCGTCATGGATTGCAGCCTCAGGCTCGCTTCGATCTGCCGTTCGACGGACCGTGCTTGCGGCACCCGGACGCGGCGCTTGCTGTCGACATCTCCCCAGGCGATGCCCGTGGACGCCCGCTCCCTTGGGTCAAAAGCGGTGTTCATGCTGGTGCGGCGTCCGTCGTCCGGATCATCACAGTGGCGCGGACATGACGAGACGGCCCGGACCGGCTCGACATAAATGGAAAATGGGTTCAGCGCAGTGCGAGCAGACAGGCGCGGGCAACAGCGTCGAGGATCGCGTCTTTGTCGATCCCGTACGCGTGGTAAAGATCGGGAATATTGCCCGACTGGCCAAAGCGCTCGACACCCAACGGGACGATCGGGTTTTTCTTGACGGCGCCGAGCCATGACAATGTCGCTGGATGAAAGTCGCCGACCGTGACCAGCGCTGCACCGGGGCGCAGCCGCGCCAATAGCCGCTCGGCGGTGCTGGTTCGTCCTTCGGCCTGAGCACAGCACCAGTCGCGATGTAGCCGGTCGGGCGCGGTGATCGCGAGTACCCCTGACTGGGGTGCATCTTCGGTCAATTCGTCGTGGGCGGCGAGCGCCTCGGTCGCCAAAGCGCCGCAATAGACGATTGCCAGATCCGCCTCCGGCTCTGGCGCGCGCAGCCAATAACCCCCGGCGATAATCGCTTCGGCGAGTTCCGGCTCGATCTGGCGCTTAAGCTGTTCGATCGGCCGGGTCGACAGCCGAAAGTAAACGGATTCGCCCTCTTCCCGCTGGATCTCAGCAAGGGCCCAGCGCAGCAGCACCGCCAGCTCATCGGCATAGGCCGGCTCGAAACCCGTCAATCCGGGCTGCGCCATGCCGATTAGCGGCTCACTGATTGATTGATGCGCACCGCCTTCGGGTGCCAGCGTGATCCCCGAGGGCGTTGCCACCACGATAAACCGCGCGTCCTGGTAACAGGCGTAATTCAGGGCGTCGAGCCCACGCTTGATAAACGGGTCATAGAGGGTTCCGATCGGCAGCAAGCGGACGCCAAATAGCGGTCCCGAGAGCCCGAGCGCCGCCAGCAGCAGAAACAGATTGCTTTCGGCAATGCCGAGTTCGATGTGCTGGCCTTGCGGCGACATTCCCCATCGCTGCGCCGAGACGACATTTTCCTCGCGGAAGGTATCGGCCCGCTCGGCGCGGTCGAAGATACCGCGGCGATTGACCCACGGTCCGAGATTGGTCGACACCGTGACATCGGGTGAGGTCGTCACGATGCGCTGCGCCAGCACACTATCGCCGGCGGCAATGTCACCGAGCAGCCGACCGAACGCCTCCTGCGTCGACTGGCGCTCGCCGCGGGGCACCCGCAGGCTCGCCGGCACCGGGATCGGCTCGGCTTGATGACGGCGCGCCGTCGGGCCGGCAAGCGGAACCCCGTCGAGAAACTCGGCCAGCCGCTCGGGTGTGATGTTGAGCCCGGCAAACCGCTCCCACTCGGCACCCTCCGCCACCGCCATGCTGCGGCGAAACGAGGCCATCTGGTCGAGGTTCATCAAGCCGGCATGGTTGTCCTTGTGGCCGGCAAAGGGCAGCCCGAAGCCCTTGATCGTATAGGCAATAAAGCACGTCGGCCGGTCATCGGCGATGGCATGAAAGGCGTCGAGCACCGTCGCCATATCGTGCCCGCCGAGATTGGTCATCAGCCGCGCGAGCTCGGCATCATCGTGATCGTCGAGAATGGCGCGGATGCCGGGATAGCGATTGAGATCGCGCTGCAGATGCTCGCGCCAGCCCTCACCACCCTTGTAGACCAATGCCGAATAGAGCGAGTTCGGGCAGGCATCGATCCATTCGCGGAGATGATGGCCGTCGGGCCGGGCAAAGGCGGCCTCCAACAGCCGACCGTATTTGAGGGTGACAACCCGCCAGCCCATCATCTCGAACATCGCGTCGATGCGCCCAAAGAGACGATCGGAAACCACCGCATCGAGGCTCTGGCGATTGTAATCGATGACCCACCACAGATTGCGGACGTCGTGTTTCCAGCCTTCGAGCAATGCTTCAAAGATATTGCCCTCGTCGAGTTCGGCATCGCCGGCGAGCGCGATCATGCGGCCGGCGGGCTCGTCGGTCGGCGTCAGCTGTTTCAGCCGGACATAATCTTGCGCTATCGAGCTGAACAAAGTCATGCCGACCCCGAGCCCGACCGATCCAGTCGAGAAATCGACGATGTCGCCGTCTTTTGTCCGCGAGGGATATGACTGAGCCCCGCCAAAGCCGCGAAATCTTTCGAGCTTGTCGCGGGTCTGGTGACCGAGCAGGAATTGGATCGCGTGGAAGACCGGCGAGGCGTGCGGCTTGACCGCGACCCGGTCTTGCGGCCGTAGCACGTCGAAATAGAGCGCTGTCATCAGGGTGGCAACCGAGGCGCTCGAGGCTTGATGGCCGCCGACCTTTAATCCATCCCGGTTGGGGCGCAGGTGGTTGGCGTTGTGGATCATCCAGGTTGATAGCCACAACACCTTGCGCTCGAGCGCGGATAAGCAGGCAATCTTGTCGGCATCCGCCGCTTGCTGCAGGCCGGTGACATTGCTCTCCAGGACCTGCGGCATCTCGCACCCCAGCTTCCGCGAATTCGTCAGCTTGATATACCCGATGTCGGTGAATTTTTCAGCCCTCGGCGGGGTTAGCGGGTGATAGCCATTCGAGGATTGCGATGATTCAAAAACTCCTGCTGACCTTTCTGGTTGCTACGATTGCCGCCGCGCTGACTGGGGAAGCCCGCGCAGCGGACAGCAGCGTCACCCAGCAAATGAATTCCGGCTTCACAAATCCGGCGCCAAAACCCTCACTTGCGAAAAATGCGGTGAGCCCCAGGGCCGACCAGATCACGGCGAGCAATGCGATCGGGGCGGATGTCCGGGATCCCAACGGGACCACTGCCAAGATCACCGACATCAGCATCGATCGGCATACCGGCGCCGCTGCGGTCGCAATTATTGCGCCGTCCGGCGGCAAGTCCTTTGATCACGGCAAAAGCGCGATCGCCTGGAGCAGCCTGCGCTTTGTGCCGGGCCCCACGCCCCATTTCGTGACCCGCCTTGATCAGCAGGCGTTAAATGCCGCGAGCTCTTTGGTCGGCCAGGCAAAAAACGGGGCTGATTACCTGGATGTGAAAAGGGATCTGCTCGGTAAGGAAGTTGTCGGCCCAAACGGCAATTCGCTCGGTCACATAACAAACCTGGTCCTGACTTTTGGAACCGGGCACATCGCGGCGTTGGTAATCAACACGAGCGGCGGTGTTATCACCCTGGCAGGCGAACGGAATCGCGCTGTGAGCTGGGACGCTGCCAAGCCCGAGATCACCCAGAACGGCGGTCCGATCCGCATCGCCCTCTCCAAACAGCAGGTAGATAGCGCGCCGCTGACCACGAGTATGGCTCCGGCGCCCGTGCCGTCGAGCGCCGCGAACCGCGGTCAGGTGGTGCTGCAACGGGATTCCACCGGCAACATCAGCGGAACCAAGATCCCGGCGCCGCAGGACCGCCGCTGACCCGGCAGCGTTAAGGGCAGTCGTATTTGACCCGGTCAGTCTCCATACCTAAATACAATGACGAGTGGTCAGATTCGATCCGTTAACCTGGAGCGGCGAGAACATGTTGGAATTCGGGAACGAGGAGGAGCGGCGCGTCGTCCTGACGGAGAGCGCTGCCCGCCGCATAAGCATCCTTAAGGAACAGGAGCGGGCGGAAGGTGCGCTGTTGCGGATTGCAGTTTCCGGCGGCGGCTGTTCGGGATTTCAGTACGGCTTCAGCTTTGACGACCAGCGTAACGGTGATGATTTCGTCTTTGAGCGCGACGGCGTGGGTGTGGTGGTGGATGAGGTTTCGCTCGACTTGTTGGCCGGCGCCGAGATCGATTTTGTTGAGGATTTGATGGGCGCGTCGTTCCAGATCCGCAATCCGAACGCCGCCTCGTCTTGTGGTTGCGGCAATTCGTTTTCGATCGGCTGATCGCGAGCAGCGTTTGTGGCCGTAAAAATCGCCAGCTGGAACGTCAATTCGGTAAAGGTGCGGCTGCCCCATCTACTCGCCTATCTCGAAGAAGCGCAGCCGGACGTCTTATGCCTTCAGGAAACCAAATGCCCGCCCGCCGATTTTCCCCGCCTCGAATTGGATGGGCTGGGGTACCGCGTCGAAACCATCGGTCAGCGGGCCTATAACGGTGTGGCCTTTGTATCGAAGCGACCGGCCGAAGACTTCATCTGCGGGTTGCCGGGGATGCCGGAGGACGAACAGGCCCGCTATCTCGAAGCCTCGTTCGGCGAGGTTCGCGTCGCATCGATTTATCTACCGAACGGCAACCCTGTTGGCACCGACAAATTCACCTACAAGCTGGCCTGGATGGAGCAGCTTATCAGCCGCGTTCGTGACTTGCTGCAGCGCGAGATCCCGTTTGTTCTAGCTGGCGATTACAATATCTGCCCCGCTGACGAAGACGTGTACGACCCGGTCGCGTTCCGCGAAGACGCGCTGTGCCGCCTCGAATCGCGTTTGCGGTTTCGCGCGCTGATGTATCTCGGCCTTACCGACGCCTACCGCGTTTTTCATCGCGAGCCGCACCGCTACACCTTCTGGGATTACCAGGCCGGGCGCTGGAACCGCGACGAAGGCCTGCGTATCGATCACCTGTTGCTGTCGCCGCACGCGGCGGATCGGTTGGCTGCCTGCGAGATCGACAAGAAACCGCGAGCCAAAGACCGCGCCTCCGACCACACCCCGATCTGGTGCGAACTCGCAATCTAACCTGTCGGTCCACAATTAACGGCCTTGCAGGAACCGCTCGGCTGCAGCGGCGAGAGTGTATTTTCCGTCTCGAAACGGCGCCATCGGGACCATAATCAGCACGCGGTGGCCGGGTTCGAGTGCGCGAAAATCACCCAACAGCGCAAAATCACCATCGCGTGACGCCGCAAGCAAGATCGCGTCAGACGGCGGATTTGGAAGCCCGTCCTCACCAATCGTATATTCACCGAGTCCAAATTCTCGGCCAGCAATCGCGACCCGGCCGCGCGATCCGGCAAATCTCGATAGGCCCACGAAGACTGGAGCCGCCAATGCGGCGACCGAGAAGGTCGTCTGAAACTCGAAGTGACGCGCGATTGATGCGGCAAAACTTGGTTCGGCGATACGCAATACAGCCGGCATTGTCGGATTGCGGGCACGCGCGCCGAGACCGATTTCGAGATTGAGCGTGTCAACATTGGTCAAGGCAATAATGCTATGGGCCGCGCCGATATTGCACAGGTCGAGCGTCTCGTCGCGGCTTGCGTCGCCGGTCAACAGATCAAAGCGCCGCTCCTGCGCCAGTTCGACAATCGCAGTGTCGGGCGTCTGTTCGATGACGACCAAGCGTTTGCCGAGTGCGAGCAGCAATTCGATCACACCGGAACCGATGCTGCCGGCGCCGCACACGATGATATGTCCACGCCGGTGCACTGGGCGCAGACCTTGCAGCGTGACCCATTGCACCCGGGTCAGCAACGATGCTCCAAAGGCGATGAACAGCCCGGTCAGAGCCGTGCCCGATAGCATCAGCAGCATTGCCGCAATGATTTCGATTTTGTCGTGGCGGTTTGGCGTGATGTCGCCGTATCCGGTCGTTGTCATCGTCGCTATGACGAAATAGGCGGCATCCAGCCAAGTATCGCCGAATACGGTCCGGAAATAGGCGAGCCCGGCGGCGAACACGGCAAAAGCCGCCAAGGCGAGCCGCACCAGGATTGGATTAAGGCGAGGTGATCGCAGCCTCTGCCCCTGCCGCAAGGAGCGCAGCCTTCGCCCGATCGTGGCGCGGGTTCTGACAACGGGTGTGCTCGGCGCCGAGCGCTGCAATTTGCTAAGATCGCCGTAGACCGCGAGCTCCGCGTGCGGCGCGATGATTGCGTCGCGCGCGACAGTGGTCTCACCCTCGACCGCGACAATGCGCGCCGAGAGAGCTTTTTCAGCCTCGGCGACGGTAAATTCCGCTACTCCGCAATTCTCGGCAATGCGGGTGGTAAAGCCGGTCAACGGTCCATCCGGCTCCGGAAACTGCAGCCCGCGAAAGCAATAAGCATCGAGCGCCGCCGCCGCGTAGGTCGCCGCCGAATGCCAAGCCAGCGACACTACCGAGCAATCCGGCAGATTCTGCTCGATCTTGCGCGCCAATCGGCGATTAAACTGACGAAGAACGACGCGGATTCCGGGATTGGCGTCGCGCGCGAGCAGGGCGGCGTGGAGATTGAGCTGATCGTCACCTGATAGAGCGAGGATCGTTATAGCGCTCGCGACGCCGGCCCGCGCGAGCGTCTCCGGCGTGTCCGGCTGGCCGGCGATAAAGACGGCGCCGACTGTCTCCACGGCGCGCGCAAAATCCGGATCGCGGCGCCACAGCACGACGACGTGATGACCTTGTAGAACGCACAGCTCTTGCGCCGTCCCAAGCGCCAGCGCATCGCCCCCGACGATGATGATTACCGGTTCGTCGGGCCCACTCGTCACCTTGCCGAACTCGAGGGGCTCATCGGGATCGGGTGGATAATGATGTGCCACTCCGGCGCTATCTTCGACGGTCCATCCGCACCCGTCGCTACCGCGGATCGCGCAAGGGCCGATCGGCACCTTGCCGTAGCCGCCCGGAATATCGAGCACGTAGGTCGGCTGGCACAGACCTGAGAGCCGCCCACGCAGCGAGCGCACCAGCTGCTGCCCCGACGCGATTCCGGTGCGAAAATGCGTGGTCCCGCGCGCGAGGTCAGCGTGGTGCAGGTAATAGGGTTTGACGCGCATCGCCACGAGCCCGCGGAACAAGGCTTCCAGCACCACGGCATCGTCGTTGACGCCGCGCAACAGCACAGTCTGCGCCAGAACCGGTATTCCGGCGCGCACGAGGCGGGCCACGGCGTCTTTTGCGGCTGGTATCAGTTCGCGCGGATGGTTGGCGTGGACCACGACCCAGACCGCCTTATCCGCCGTCAATGCCGTGACCAGTCGCGCGGTAACGCGGCTTGGGTCGACGATCGGAACGCGAGTGTGAAAGCGGATAACCCCGAGATGCGGTATCATGTTGAGCGCGCCGACAATCGCAGCCAGCCGCCGCGGCGCTAAAATAAACGGATCGCCGCCGGTGACGATGACCTCCCAGATTTCCGGCCGCTGACGGACATAGTCGCAAGCCTGCTCCAAAGCCGCAGGATCCAGCATATCCGCTGTTTTGCCTACCGCCTCGCGGCGAAAACAGAAGCGGCAATAAACCGGGCACAGCAATATCGGCTTTAGCAGCACCCGGTCGGGATAACGATGGACGATGCCCGGAACCGGCGACCAGCGCGCATCCCCGATCGGGTCGGCCAGCTCCTCGGCCGCGGTCTCGAGCTCGACGGCATTCGGCACGAACTGCGCCGCGATCGGATCGCCCGGGTCGGAAGGATCGATCAGCGCCGCCATGTCCTCGGTCACGGCGACCGAGAACTGCTCCGCGACGCGGCGGATTTCGTCCAATCGCTCGGGTGTGACAAGGCCGGCTTTGACGATACCCTCGGCGGTTACGCTCACCGTGACTCTCCTACATCGCGCCGAAGATAATTGGCCACTGCTTGGAGAGCTACCCGCTCGGGGAAAAATTGACGTACTGAGACGGCTACTCCGCAGCGGCAGCGCGGGCGGCGCGCTTGCGCGCGTTCGGGTCGAGAAGCCGCTTACGCAAGCGGATCGATTTCGGCGTCACTTCGACGAGTTCATCATCGGCGACATAGGCGATCGCCTGTTCGAGGCTCATCAGGATAGGCGGGGTCAGCCGCACCGCTTCATCCTTTGACGTGGTGCGGATGTTGGTCAGTTGCTTGCCCTTGAGCGGGTTGACGTCGAGATCGTTACCACGGGTATGGGCGCCGACGATCATCCCCTCATAAACCTGAGCGCCCGGCTCGATGAACATCGGCCCGCGCTCTTCCAGGTTCCACAGCGCATAGGCCAGCGCGACCCCATCTGCGGTCGACACCAAGACGCCGTTCCGCCGGCCTTCGACCGGCCCCTTATGCGGCGCGTAGCCGTGGAAGACCCGGCTCATCACGCCGGTCCCGCGGGTATCGGCAAGGAACTCGCCCTGATATCCGATCAGACCGCGGGTTGGCCCGAGAAACGAGACGCGCAATTTACCACCACCCGACGGCCGCATCTCCTGCATCTCGGCTTTGCGGCGCGCGAGCTTGTCGACAACGACCCCGGCAAATTCCTCGTCCACATCAACGACGACTTCCTCGATCGGTTCAAGCCGCTGCCCTGTCACAGGATCGGTCGTGAACAGCACCCGCGGGCGTGAGATCGACAATTCATAGCCTTCGCGCCGCATCGTCTCGATCAGCACACCGAGCTGCAATTCGCCTCGGCCCGCAACCTCGAACGCTTCCCTCTGTGCGCTCTGGGTTACGCGGATCGCGACATTGCCTTCGGCCTCGCGGAAGAGGCGTTCGCCGATCACGCGCGAGGTCACCTTCGAGCCCTCGCGACCGGCGAGCGGGCTGTCATTGACCGAAAACGTCATCGCCAGGGTCGGTGGGTCAATCGGGTCGGCCGGCAATGGCTGTTCGACCTCGGGAGCGCAGATCGTGTCGGCGACGGTGGTCAGAGCCAGTCCGGCCACCGCGATGATGTCGCCGGCCTGCGCCTCTTCGATCGGGCGTCGGTCGAGGCCGCGAAACGCCTGCAATTTGGTCAGCCGCGCCTGCTCGATGACTCGGCCGTCGCGGCCCAAGGACTTGACCGGCATGTTGAGACGCGCTGTCCCGGAGTGGATAAGTCCGGTCAGTACCCGGCCGAGATAGGGGTCATAGTCGAGCGTTGTCGCCAGCATTGAAAAGGGTGCATCGGGATCGGCCTGCGGCGGCGATACGTGCGAGACGATCAGCTCGAACAAAGGATTGAGGTCGCGGCGCGGTTCTTCGAGGTCAGTCACGGCCCAACCGCTGCGCCCCGACGCAAAGACCGTCGGGAAGTCGAGCTGCGCCTCGGTGGCGTCCAGCACCGCAAACAGGTCGAACACCTCGTTATGGACCTCGACCGGGCGGGCATCGGGCCGATCGATCTTGTTGATCACGACGATCGGGCGCAGACCTTGGCGCAATGCCTTGCCGAGCACGAATTTGGTTTGCGGCATAGGCCCTTCGGCGGCATCGACCAAGACGAGAACGCCGTCGACCATGCTGAGGATACGCTCGACCTCGCCGCCGAAGTCAGCGTGACCCGGTGTATCGACAATGTTGATACGCACATCATGCCACAACACCGAAGTGCATTTCGCGAGGATCGTGATGCCGCGCTCGCGTTCGAGATCGTTTGAGTCGAGGGCGCGTTCGGCAACCTGCTGATTGGCGCGAAAGGCGCCCGATTGGCGCAGCATCGCATCCACCAACGTGGTCTTGCCGTGGTCAACATGGGCAATGATCGCGATGTTACGGATATCCATATTTCCAAACACAGATACGCGCCCGATTGGGCGCGGTGTTACGTCTGATGGCGCTGTGCCGCCGTGATGTGCGGCGGATTAACGTCGAGTGCTAAGCCACCCCTGCCGCAGCGACAAGTTCCCGTAAATTTTGCTCGGGGCGGGCGCCGACATGGGCAATTATTTCGGCAGCGCACAAACTGCCGATCACGCCACAGATGGGGAGCGGCAGTCCGCGGGTCAACCCATAGAGAAATCCCGCCGCGTAGAGATCGCCAGCTCCGGTGCTATCAACGACGCGTGCGACCGGCGCCGCTTTGACCCAATGCTCCTCGTCGTTGGCGAGAACGACGCTGCCATCCGCGCTACGGGTCAGTGCCGCGATCGCGACATGGCCGCGCACCGCCGCCGCTGCTGCCGCAAAATCATCGGTCTCGTAGAGCGAGCAGATCTCAGCCTCATTCGCAAATAGGATGTCAACGTGCCCGGCGACAAGGTCGCGAAACGCGGAGCGGTGGCGATCGACGCAAAATGGGTCGGACAGCGACAGTGCGACCTTTTTGCCGGCGCCGTGAGCAATCGCAGCAGCGCTGCGGAAGGCCTTTTGCGCCAGTGGCGGATCGAACAGATAGCCTTCGAGATAGGTGACCTGCGCCATGCCGACGATCTCAGGATCAATGTCGCCAGGCCCGAGTTCGGCGCAAGCGCCGAGAAAGGTGTTCATCGTGCGCTGACCATCGGGCGTGACCAAGATCAGGCAGCGTGCCGTTGCCGGACCTTGGGTCGCGGCCGGCGTGTCGAAACGTACGCCTTGCGCGGTCAAATCGTGGCGGAACACCTGGCCCAGCAAATCATCGCGGACCTTGCCGATAAAAGCGCCGCTGCCACCGAGCGAGGCGATGCCGGCCATCGTGTTTGCGGTCGAGCCGCCCGACGCCTCGATCGCCGGCCCCATGATCCGATAGAGCGCCTCGGCACGGTCGGCATCGATCAGCGCCATTGTGCCTTTGACGAGCGCCTCTTTTTCGAGAAACGCCTCGTCCGTGTGGGCGATCACATCGACGATTGCGTTGCCAATGCCGACGACATCGATCGGAGATTTATCCATAATAGCTGATTACCTGAGGAGAATGGCACGCCGGGGAATATAACGGTGCACTAACGACCAGCAACCGCTCACCTGCTCGAGTTTACAGAGATCGTCGGCTGAGGCTGGTCCTCGGATAACCGCGCCGGCAGCTGTCGCCTGCTCGGGTATGGCGGCTTCACGTTCCCAGACCTCGTTGGACCTTGTTTCACGCTTGAACTTGCGAAAGCACCTTCAGAAGAAAACGACCCGAGACCACCAACCTGGAAGAGCCGCCTTGTTTGCCGCGGTCTTTCTCTGCTGTGGCGGGGCCGCACATGCTGCTGCTGTCGAGAGCGGGTTGATAGACCTCAACCCCGCTCCGTTCGCAGCCGGCTCGAACTATGGCCCCTTCGTGATCCAGTCGGGCAGCGTCTCGGATGAGGCCGGACCGTTCCCCATCGCGATTACTTGCATCGGCGACAGTATACTCGACGGGTCCAGAGCCGATTGCTTTTTTGACCTCGAAAATAACGTCGCGCAGCTTAATCCCGCGCTGTTTGCAATCCCTGCCAATTCGGCCGCCCCTGAGATCGCGATGGCCCAACAGTCAATTGACAACTTCAGGACGTTGTTGGCAGACGCGCTTGAGAGCCAGACCGATGAATTGGTCACACCCGCTGATGGGGATGCATCCTCCGTCATCACGGGTGACTTTAGCATTGAGGATGCGGTGCCCGGGTTGGCGGCGGTAGCCCTTTTTGTCGGGGGCCTGCTGTTGCTCTTCCTTCTCCGCCGCCACCGCCGCGCCGCCTTCGTCCGTCGCATCAAGCAAAACGTCAGCAGAAAACAGCAGCAGCTTCGCTCCTGATCGAACCATTAGTTCGGAGAAAATTTCGGCGATTGGGTTCGCTAACCCCCCAGTCCTAGTAACAACCCTCATAAGGTGATCGATGAGGATCTGTAGGAGTGGTTAGAACCGGCGGACCACCGTGTAAATCAGATAGACGAGCAAGATCAATCCGAGCAACAGCAGCAGCACCACTAGGGTGAGGTCGAGCTGCACTCCCGGACCCGGTCGTAGGTCTTGCGCATCGATTGCTAGAGCCGTCTTGCGAAAGCGGATCGCGGCGAAGACCATCATCGCGCCGCCCAGCACGATTAGCAGAAGACCTGCGGTGGTGCCGACGACCTCACCGCGTGCCGCCTCGGACGGGTTACCGAGAGACTGCCCGGCAATCCGCAAAAACAGATCGAATTTCTGGACCAGAAACCCGAACGCCATGGTTGCGATTGCCGTCCGCACCCAGGCCAGGAAAGTTCGCTCGTTCGCTGCATGGTCGCTGTACCGCTCGATCATCGCGCCGCGCCCCTCAGATGGCAGTGAGACATCTTTGATCGCGAATATGCTTTGAGCATCATCGTACGCGCGCTGAGCCTGTTTGTTCTCCAGCCCCGAGAACGTATCAAATTAAGCTTCGGGCCGAATTTTCACGTGCCGCTACGGCGGCGATCCGGCAGGATGCGGCATTCGTTTCTGACAACCCCCGGATTTCAGCCATGCCCGACCAAGCCATCACCGAACTCGCCCCGACCGGCGTTTTGCGCGCCGCGATCAACATGGGGAATTTCCTCTTGGTGACCGGCAAAAGCCCCTCAGGCGATCCGACTGGCGTCTCGCCCGAGATGGCGGCGGCGATCGCCGCACGGCTGGGTGTGCCGGTAAAATACATGCCTTATGCGCGGCCGGGCGAGATTGCCGATGACGCCGAGAAGGGGAAGTGGGATATCGGCCTGATCGGCGCCGAGCCGCAGCGCGCCGCGGTCATCAACTTCACTGCCGCTTATTGCGAAATCGAAGCGACCTATCTCGTGCCGGCCGGCTCGCCGATCCGGTCGATTGCCGAAATCGACCAGCCCGGCAAGCGGGTCGCCGTTACCGCGCGCAGCGCCTATGGGCTGTGGCTCGAGAACAACTATAAGAGGGGCGAATTGTTGCAGTTCGACAATGCGCAGGCGGCACTCAAGGCGTTCGACGACGAGAAGCTCGACGCCTATGCCGGATTGCGCCCGGGTCTGATCGAAGTTCAGCAGGCGCGGCCCGGCTCGCGCATTCTCGACGGCCAATTCACCTCGGTGCAGCAGGCGGTGGGCACGCCAAAAAAGAATACCGCCGGGTTCGCATTCCTGAAGGCGTTCGTCGAAGAAGCCAAGCGCTCCGGGATGGTGGGGAGCTTCATCGAACGGCACGGGACGGTCGGGCGGCTGTCGGTGGCACCGCCCGCCTAAGCTCGATATTTGGCCGAAGGCCGCTATTCCGCTTCCGAGGACCGCCGACCATGCCCGACGACATGACATCGTCATCGACTGAGCTCGGTTTTATGACCATCGCCGAAGGGGCGCAGCGAATTGAGCGAAGGGATTTGTCGCCGGTCGAGCTGGCAACTGCCTTGATCCGCCGAACCGAGGCGATCGACCCGCAGCTCAACGCGTTTTTACTGCCGACCCCGGAGCGCGCACTCGATCAGGCGCGTGCCGCCGAGCGCGAAATCGCAGCCGGCCGGTATCGCGGGCCGATGCACGGGATCCCATTCGCGCTCAAGGACATCTACGCGACATCGGGCATCCGAACGACTGGGCACTCGCGAACCTGCATAGACACAGTTCCCGATTTCGACGCGACGACGGTGGCCAAACTCTCCGATGCCGGGGCGGTGCTGACCGGCAAGCTTGCCACTCATGAATTCGCCCATGGCGGGCCGTCGTTCGATTTGCCTTGGCCGCCGGCGCGCAACCCGTGGAACCGCGATCACTTTACCGGGGGCTCATCGAGCGGCTCGGGCGCCGCAATCGCAGCCGGCCTCGTTCCGGCCGCGCTTGGCTCGGATACCGGCGGATCGATCCGCGGACCGGCGGCGTTGTGCGGCATCGTCGGGCTGAAGCCGACTTACGGCCTCGTCAGCCGTTATGGCGTTTATACCAATTCGTTCAGCTTCGACCACGCCGGCCCGATGACCTGGACGGTCGAGGATTGCGCGATCCTGCTTCAGGCAATCGCCGGCCACGACCCGAAGGACCCGGCGAGCGCGTCACAACCGTCGCCGGATTACCGCGCGGCGCTGACCGGCGACATCAGGGGGCTGCGGATCGGCGTTGTGCGCCACCTGCACGAAGATGATTGCCCGGTTTCGGCCGAAGTCGCGGCGGCGCTCGAGACGGCGCTTAGAGTGCTGCGCTCGCTCGGCGCGGAACTCGGCGAGGCGCGGCTGCGGCCGGCGCAGGATTACTATGATGTCAAGGTGACGATCGCCGAAAGTGAGCTGCTGGCGGTCCACGAAGCGGCGCTGCGCACCCGGCCCGGCGATTTTGGTGAAGACTTTCTCGGCCGCGTTTTACCCGCGGTGCTGATCGGCGCGCGCGATTATGTCCAGGCGCAACGCGAGCGTCGCCGCATCCTGGCCGAGACCAAGCCGGTTTACGAAAAATTCGACGTCCTAGTTACCGCAACCACGGGCGGACCGGCGCCGCGTCTCGATGCCTGGCGGACGATCGAGTTCTGGCGCCGCCCGTCTTTGACGACGCCGTTTAATGTGACTGGCGGCCCGGCCCTGGCCCAGTGCATGGGCTTCAGCGCCGGCGGCCTGCCATTGTCGATGCAGATTGTCGGCCGGCCATTTGCCGAGGCGACCGTTTTGCGCGCGGCGCACGCCTATGAGCAGGCGACCGAATGGCGCAAGCGGCGGCCCCGGCTTGATCCGGCCGCGCGTTTTTCGACAGCGTTGCCGGCGGTTCCTGAACCGGAGCCCGGCGATGTCGATGGCGCGACCCGCGACCGCGCGGCGAGTGCGGCCCGCGCCGCCGGCCTCAATTTGTCCGACCGACAATTCGCAATGCTGTGTGCCGCCGTCCCCTATGTCGAGGCAATGACCGAACAACTCTATCGCGAGCGTCATTGGGCTGAGGAGCCGGCCAATATTTTTCTGTTCGGCGGCTAGCGTCGCCCGTTTGCGTAGATCATCGACAGACCGGCTCTCGTTGCTGAAAAACCGGGCGAAATCCACTATATGCTTGGCGGGGAACGAAAACCGGGGCTAGTCAGGGCGAGCGAGTGACAAGCAAGCTACTCGGCCATATCGGCAGAGGTCGCAAAATCTGTCTTCGTGTCAATGCGATAGAGGAGGAGAGCGAGCACACTCGAGACCCCTCTCCGCTCGCCCGGCAATAATTAGCCGTGGCGCGTCGCGAATCGACGGAGCCGGGTTTGGCGCCCGATGCGGCTCAACCCGGCAAGAGCCGCATGCGCGGCTGGGCTTGGCTGCGCTCGGTTGGGCTGCATCGGCATCTCGTGGGACTCGCGGTTTGCCTGCTCGCAGGCTTGGCGTTCTGGGGTCTGCAGCGCGCAACAGCGGGGGTCAGCGTTCACGCCCTAGAGTTGGCCCTGCGCGCGACCCCGATCTCGACCTTGCTGACCGCACTCGCGGCGACCGGCGTCAGCTACATGATGCTGTTCGGCTACGATCTTTCCGGGCTGGTCTATGCCCGCGCGCGCCCGCCACTTCTTTCCGCATTTCTCGCGTCGTTTTGCGGTTATGCAATCGGCAACGCCGTGGGTTTTGGCGCGTTGTCGGGCGGTGCGGTGCGCTATCGCATCTATACCGCCGCGGGTTTGTCGCCAAGCCAGATCGCGCGCGTGATCTTGTTTATTTCAGTCGCCATCGGCGTCGGTCTAGCGACGATCGCCGGGGCGGGTCTCGTGCTGTTTGCCGATCGAGTCGGTCTGGTCATCGGCGCCCCGCCCGAACCGTTGCGCATCGCCGCCGCGATATTGTTGATCCTGGCAACGAGCTTTCTGGTCTTTTTGGCGACGCGGCGGCGGCCCTTGGCGATCGGCCCGATTCGCCTCGAGCCACCGGGACCGACCCTGATCCTCGGCCAAATGGCGCTGACGACAGCCGATATGCTGGCCGCGGCGGCGGTTCTTTGGGTGCTGCTGCCGCCAACCGGGATCGGTTTCTTCGTTTTTGCGGCGGTGTTCGCTGTGGCGCTCGGGCTTGGCGTGTTGAGCCACATTCCCGGCGGGCTCGGCGTGTTCGAACTCGTCATCCTCTACGCTGTCGGGGACAAGGCCCCGGTCAGCGCCGTCGCCGCCGCGCTTGTCGCCTATCGCGGGATTTACTTCCTGCTGCCACTATCGGTCTCGACCATATTGCTGGCCGGCTTCGAAGCGCGCCGTTTTCTCGGCGTGAGGATCGGCCAGCGCTGGCGAACTGCGCGTGGCGCGATCGTGTCTTCGCGCCCCGAGCTTAATCGCCGCGGCTCTAATCGCGAGGGTCCATCGCTTTAGTCCGCCTTCCGGCCAACCAAACCGGCGATTACACGGGCGAGCGGCCGCCGAACGCGATTACGGCTGCTGAGAATCCAGCAGAAATCGTTTATACACTTACCTCAGAACAAGAACCGCTTGGTTCAGGGCGAGGCGAGTGAGCAGCACGGTATCGGACCGCACCGGTTCGGTGGTCTTGATTCGCGTAGGGTCAAGGCCGTGGAATGGTTTTGTCGGCGTCGCCGATAGGCGACTGATCAGATATGCCCTTGATGCAGCAGCAATCGCCCAGTTCGGGTCGATAAAGCATGCGCCTGAGCGGGGCCGGCCATGACAGCCGGATCGCCGGTCCAGCTTCCGCTGCAGAGGCATCTGCGTAGCTGGCACCGCCTACTCGTCGTCGGGCTGGCGATTTGCGCCCTTGCGGCCCTTGCGTCGTGGGGCCTGCAACGAGCGACAACAGGGCTAAGTTTCCATGGCCTAGTGGCCGCGTTGCGGGCGACCCCGATGCGGGCCTCCGCGATGGCTGTCGCGGCAACCGCTGTCAGCTACATCGCGCTGTTCGGCTATGACCTTTCGGGACTGCGCTACGTCCGCGCGCGCCCGCCCCTTTCGGCAGCGCTGCTTGCATCGTTTTGTGGCTACGCGATCGGTAATGCCGTTGGTTTCGGGGCCTTTTCGGGTGGTGCGGTTCGCTACCGCATTTACACCGCCGCGGGCCTCTCGCCGGGCCAGATTGCACGGCTAATCGTGTTCATATCGGTCGCGATTGGTGTCGGCCTGGCAACGATCTCGGCGCTGGGCCTTGTGATTTGCGCCGATCGGGTCGGCGGTATGCTCGGGACTTCGCCCGAACCGCTCTTCGCCGCGGCTGCACTGCTGCTGGGCTTGGCGACAATGTTTCTAGCTTTTTGCGCCACCCGCCGCCGTGAGCTCGCGATTGGTCCGATCAATATTGAGCCGCCCGGGCTGACGCTGATCCTGACCCAGATTGCGCTGACCACGACTGACGTCCTTGCGGCCGCTGCGGCACTTTGGGTCCTGTTGCCGCCGACCGGGATTGGTTTTTTTGTCTTTGCCGCCGTTTTTGCAGCGGCGCTCGGTCTCGGCATTCTGAGCCATATACCGGGGGGCCTCGGTGTATTCGAAGTCGCGATCCTGTATGCGGTCGGCGGCAAAGCTCCAGTCAGCGCGGTCGCCGCTGCGCTCATTGCCTACCGCGCGATCTATTTCCTGCTGCCGCTGTTTCTCTCGACCGTGCTACTGGCCGGGTTTGAGACGCGCAGCTTTTTTGCTGGCGCCTTCGGCGAGCGTGTCTCGCGTGCCGCGGCGCGCATGGCGCCGTCCTTTCTTGCCGCAGCGACTTTTGGCGTCGGCGCCAGTTTGGTGATATCGGGCGCGATGCCGGCCTTCACCGATCGGCTGCAGATCCTGGCATTGCATGTCCCGCTATGGGCTGTCGAAACCGCGCATTTGCTGGCGAGCATCGCCGGGCTGGTGTTGCTGTTTGCCGCGCGCGGGTTGTTGCATCGGCTCGACGGCGCGTGGTGGCTCGCCCTGTCGATGACGTTGCTCAGCATCCCCTTTTGCCTGGTCAAGGGATTGGCGGTCGTTGCACCGACCGCGGCTCTGTTGCTTTTGGCGGGGCTCATCGCCAGCCGCGGTGAGTTCGAGCGCCGCGCCTCGCTGTTGTCGCAGCCTTTGAGCACCGGCTGGTCTGCGGCGATCGGTTGCGTAGTGTTCGGATCGTTCTGGATTTTGCTTTTTGCGTTCCGCCATGTCGAATACCACCCCCAGCTCTGGTGGCAATTCGAATTTGACACGACCGCTTCCCGCGCGTTGCGCACGGCTTTGGGCGTCGCGATTTTGGCCGTGGTGCTTGGGGTCTGGCAGCTGCTGCGCCCGGCTGCGGGTCAGCCGAGTCCCCCTTTTGCGGTTGAACGGAAGCAGGCCCAACGCATCGCGCTCGCGCAAACGCGGCCCGATGCCCTTTTGGCGCTGATGGGTGACAAGAGCCTGCTGTTCTCAGAAACTGGAAAATCTTTTTTGATGTTCGGCAAGCATGGTCGAACCTGGGTGGCACTCGGCGATCCGGTCGGGCCCGACGAAGAAGCCGTCGAACTGATCTGGCGCTTTATCGAATTGGCCGACGCCCATGGTGGTCGCGTAGCATTTTACCAAGTACCCTCGGCCAGTTTGCCGCGTTATCTCGACGCCGGTCTTAAAGTCATGAAAATCGGCGAGGAAGCCTGTGTTTCGCTGCGCCATTTCTCGCTGGCCGGTGGAGCCCGGACCGGCCTCCGCTATGCCTTGCGACGCGGCGAGCGCGATGGGCTCGCCTTGGAAGTCATCCCTCCGGCGGGGATGCCCGCGATAATTGACGAGATAAAGGAGATTTCCGACGCATGGCTCGTGCGGCACTCGACAGCCGGCGAAAAGCGGTTTTCGGTGGCGGCTTTTTGCCCAGATTATGTCTCGGCTCAGAGCGTAGCCTTGCTGCGTGAGCATGGCCAACCGGTGGCGTTCGCCACGATCATGGAGACGGAGCTGAAAACCGAGGCGATGGTCGGGCTGATGCGCCAGCGGCCCGACATCTGCTCGCGCTGCGCGATGGAATACCTTTTTGTTCGGCTGTTGCAGCATTATCAAAATGCCGGCTATTCCGGCTTCAGCCTGGGTATGACGCCGCTCTCCGGCTTCGCCGCAAATCCGCTGGCGTCGCGCTGGCATCGGATTGCGCGATTCATTTGGTCGCACAGCCGTCGCCTATACAATTTCAAAGGCTTGCACGCGTTCAAGGGCAAATTCGATCCCGCCTGGGAGCCGCGTTATTTGGCCGCCTCCGGTGCCTTCGGGCCGTATTTGGCACTGGCCGATATCGCGGTGCTGATTGGCGGGGGGGTGCGGCAGCGGGTTGCGTCGCGTCAGCGCCGGGCGAGCTTGCGGAGTCATCCGGTGCGTGCCGGCCTGATGTGCGTCGTGCTGGCTGTGTCGGGCGTCCTGTCCTGGCCGGCGAAGGCGCTCGACACCGGCAATTTCGGCGATCTCCACATCGTCCGCCCGGACGGCGCGATGAAAGGCTTGGTGTTGTTGTTTTCCGACGCTCAGGGTTGGAATGCCGAGTCCGACAAAATTGCGCGAGACTTGGCCCATCATGGGGCCTTTGTCGCGGGGGTCGATCTTCCGACCTACTTTCGGCTGGAGAGAGCGCCGCCAAATGCGAAGTGTTCGGACGCGATCAGCGCGATCGAGCTGATTAGCCGAGAGATCCAGCGCGAGCGTGGCAATTCTACCTACTGGACACCGATCTTAGCTGGGATCGGCGACGGCGGCGCGCTCGCTGCGGCGACATTGGCGCAATCCCCGGCATCGACGATTGCCGGCGCCGTTTCGCTGGATCCGACCGCGACGATAAAAACGCCGCTACCGCTGTGCCCCGGCAAGTCTCCACAAAAGCGGGCTGAAGGCGGTTACCCCTATGGTCCGTGGCACACGCTTAATGGGTTCTGGACGGTCGGTTTCGACCGGGCCGGCAACGCCGCCGGGTACGCCCGGATTAGCGAACTCAAGGCGCTGGGTACCCCGGTGACGATCGAAGACGTTTCCGAAGACGGTGATCCGGCAAACGCGCTGGCGGCACTGCTGAGCCCGCATCTCGGCAAGTCACGCGGCGTGCCCGGCGCAGTCGTTGCTGGCCCGGTCATCTCCGGGCTGCCGCTTGTCGAAATGCCTGCCTCACCACCGGGTCAGCTGTTGGCGATCATATTTTCCGGCGACGGCGGGTGGCGCGATCTCGATCGCTCGATCGCTGCAAAGCTGCAGTCGAAAGGCGTGTCTGTCATCGGCTGGGATAGTCTGCGCTATTTCTGGAGCCACAAGACGCCGGACCAGATCGCTCGTGATCTCGGCGCTGTCATCGATACCTATGTAGCGCGTTGGGGCGCGTCCAAGGTGGCGCTCGTGGGCTATTCTTTTGGCGCCGGGGTGCTGCCGTTTGCCTATGACCGCCTGCCGCCCGAAGCCAAAGCGCGGGTCGTCCAGCTATCGCTGCTCGGATTGGAACCAGCGGCCGATTTCGAAATCAGCTTGATGGGCTGGCTCGGCGCCCCGCCGACAAAGAACGCGCTACCGACCGAACCGGCGGTGTCGGCGATCGATCCTTCAATGATTCAATGTTTCTACGGCCGCGATGAGGCCGACAGCCTGTGCCCCTCCCTGGCCCATATCGAGAAGACGAAAAAACTTGAGATCATCGAGACCGATGGCGGCCACCATTTCGGCGGCACCTTCGATGCGCTCGCCGAACGCATCGCAGACGGCTTTCGCCGCCGTGCGGGTTGAACAACCCCGGCGCCGGGCCGATCAGGCTGAAGCGAAAACGGGCTCAGTACGGGCGATCAACCAGGTGCAGACTGCCAAAGAGGTCGCCGGCCGCGAGGTTACGTGACGGGCCGCTCGCGAGCTAATCTAGATCCCGAGAGCCGCATAGGCTCGGTCGTCTCAGATAAACAGTATGATCCATGTATGTTAGTTCGAGCGACCGTAGCGCCCGACGATCTTGGCCGTTGCCAGTGCGTTGGAACCCAGCATAGAGCTGACCGCGGCGCCCGATGCCGTGTTGTCCAGCGGCAATCTCGCGATTTTTATCGCGTAGACGGTGATCTCGTAGTGGTGCGCGTGATCGCCGACTGGTGGGCACGGACCGCTATATTGCGAAACCGCGAAATCGTTTCGCCCCTGGACCGCGCCCGCCGGCAATTGCCGTGAGCCGTCGCTGCCGGCGCCGGCCGCTAAGCTATGCACGGTCGCCGGGATATTAAACAGAAGCCAATGCCACCAGCCAGCGCCTGCCCGCGCATCAGGATCGTACATTGTCACGGCAAAGCTTTGCGTGCCCGTCGGCGCGCCTGACCAGGAGAGTGCGGGCGAGATGTTTTGCCCCTTGCAGGCGGTGAAAACCTGCGCGATGCCCATCGGGCTGCCGCTCTTTACATCGGTCGAGGCTAGCGTGAATTCCGCGGCATTCGCTGGCGCCGCCGCGGCAGCCAAGGCCGCTGCGAAAATCAGCACGCGCATTGCTCCTCCCTTCGTGCATCGGTCACCACTATCGCGTGTATGCCGGTGGCGGCACGAAGCCGCCGATCTCGGCAGCGAGCAGCCGGGCGAATTCAATGGTTGTCGGGTCCTCGCCCTCGGGACCAATGATCTGCAGGCCCACCGGCAAGCCATCCTTGGTCAAGCCAATTGGCGCCGCGGTTGCCGGTAGATAGGACAGGCTCGCGAGCCCGGCAAAGAAGAGCTGCTCCGCGTACGGGGCCAGCCTGCCATTTACGATGACCGTGCGTTCGTCGCGATTGGGGTTGCGGTTATGCGGAAAGGCGGCCGTTGCCGCGACCGGTGTCAGCAGTACATCGAAGCGTTCGAAGAATTCGCGCCAAGCGTACCGGAATCTTGTGCGCGCCTCGTTGGCGCTACCCCAGGTCCGATGCAGCAACGTGGCACCACGCGCCACCGCAGCGCGGTCGCTGTGGTCATCGGCCTTGAGTGTCGCGGCGATCTCTTGCTGCCGAGCGAAATCTTCGTCGCGCATGCGTGAAGCGGTTGCCGCGCGCAACAGCAGCATGAACAGACGGTGGTGTTCCTCGTCGTCGATGCCAGGTCGCGCCGCGTTATCGACCGTTGCTCCAGCGCGAGCGATGGCATCGATCGCGCGGTCAAAGAGGCTGGATACGCTCGTGTCGATCAGGCACAGCGGCGAGGATCCCCACACAGCGACGCGAAACTCGCCGAGCCGGCGGTGGCGGGGCGCCGGCAACTCGATCCGCCAAGCCGCCTGTTGCAGCAGATCGGGTCCGGCAAGCGCACGCAATGCCAGATCGAGATCTTCGGCATGGCGTCCCATCGGGCCGACCACGGATATGTCGGTCGGCGTCAGGATACCGGGCGGCGCGTGGCCGCGCGTCGAGATCAACCCCCAGGTCGGTTTGTGGCCATAGACACCGCTGTAATGTGCCGGGTTGCGCAACGAACCGGCGATGTCGCTGCCGGCGCCGAGGGCCGACAGCCCCGCGGCAAGCGTTACGGCTTCGCCGCCCGACGAGCCACCGGGCGAGCGCGTCTGGTCCCACGGATTGTTGGTGGTGCCGTAAATCTCGTTATGACTCTGCGCGTCGGCGAGCATGTACGGCACGTTGGTTTTGCCGAAGATGATGGCGCCCGCCTGCAGTAGACGATCGATCAGGAAAGCGTTTTTCGCGGCGATGTTGTCCTTCCACAGCGGATTGCCAAACGTGGTCGGGAGGCCAGCCACATTGAACGATTCTTTGACCGTCATCGGAATGCCGTGCAGCGGTCCCCATCTCTCCCCGCGGACGAGGGCTGCATCGGCAGCCCGAGCGCGTTCGCGCGCCTGCTCGATCTGCCAGACGACGATCGCGTTCAGGCCGGGATTATGCCGTTGCGCACGCGCCAGGTAAAAATCGAGCAACTCAACGCAGCTTATTCGCCGGTCGCGAATTTCGGCCGCCAGCTCGGTTGCCGATGCAAACGCGCGATTGTCCATGCTCCTGCCCTTCTCGTGGTAGCGAGTGCACCGTAGCAGCTGAGTTCAGGTCCCGGCCAATCGTCCGAGTCCGTGCTGCCCGGCGATCGGCTACTTAAAATTCCCGGTTTGGCCGAACGAATTCCCGATTAGAGGCGCCGAAATTACCGTTCGCAACCCCGAGGGGCATAACGCCGGCCTGGGGGCGCGCGCTCAATAGCTCGGCTTGCTGGCGTAGGGGGTCAGCTGCAATTCGTGGGTCCAGCACGATTTGTCCTGGGTGTGGAGGTACCAATAGGCCTCGGCGATCTTGACCGGGTTGATGATCAGATCGCGACGGTTCTGGTTGCGCGGCAGCTTGCGGCTCCCCGGCGAGTCGATCGAACCGTCGATGATGATATTGGCGACGTGCACGCCGTGCTCGGAATAGTCCTCGGTCAGCACCTGCGCCAGGGTCCGCATCAGCACCCGTGGATAGTAGAGCGACTGCCCGGTCATCCGCTTCTTGCCGCGCAACGAGCTCGAATTATTCGAAAAAAAGAACGAGCCGTGGCCGTTTTTGCGCATCGCCGGCAGCACTTCCTGAGCCACCAGGAAAGGCCCGCGGGCCGAGATGTGCAGCCCGGTATCGAGCATCTCGACCGGCACGTATTCAAGCAGCTCCTTTTCCGGCGGCAAATCGCGGCCTTCGAGGTAACCGGCGTTGTAGATCAGCACCTCGGGGTCGCCGGCCTCGCGCCGGATCGTAGCAAATGCGGATGCGATCGAATCCTGCGAAACGAGATCGAGTTCGACGATCATGCACTCGCCGCCCTGCTCGCGGATCGCCTTCGCCAAGGGCGCGGCATTGGCCTCGTTGCGCGTCGTCAGGACGGTAAAGAAACCCTCCTGCGCGAATTTCTGTGCGACAGCGCCGCCGACACCCCAGCGCACCCCGACCTCGACATCGCTGTCATCGACCGGATGCCCATGCGCCAGCACGGTGTTGCGGCCATCCGATTGCCACTTCGAGGTGGCGCCGATCACGACAGCGACTTGCTTACCCCTGGTGTTGCTTCTGCGACTTTCGCTCATTGGGTTACTGCTCCCCTTGGTTTGCGGTATTCGATTTTGCGGTATCAAGCCGATCGGAAACTCAGTCACATAGTTCGAAACATCGTGCAAGCTCGTGACGCGGGTTAGCCTGCCCGGTTCCAGCCCCACCAGGCGCAAAGTGCCTCGCCCATCACCAGTTCGAGGTCGCGGCCTTCCAGCCACGGCAATTCCTCGGTGAACATCGTCACGCATTGGCGCCAGGAGCACGGCATCTTGCTGATGTCGGTGCCCCAGAACATCCGGTTGGGGCCGAAGGCGTCGTAGACCTGCCGCAGAAACGGGTGCAGCGCCGGAAACGGATAATCCTCGCTGGAATAATGCGGCACCCCAGTCGCCTTGACCGCGACGTTCGGGAACTTCGCCAATGCCAAAAGGGCCGGCATATGGGTCATCGCCGCGGCGTCCTTTAATGTGCTGGTACCACCGCGGCCGCCCAAGTGATCGATCGTCAGCCGAAGCCCTGGGTGACGCTCGGCGATCCGGCCGATTTCGCTCAGAGAGTCGGTCGCAAGCATCGCAATGGGAACCCCGGCCGCTTCAGCCGCCGCCCACAACCAGTCGAGCGTTCCGTCACGCAGCCATTGCCGCGCCGGATCGTTGAGAAAGCCAAACCGCAGCCCAAGCATCCCGGGTTGCTCTCGCCACGCGGCGATGCGGCCGCGCAATTCCGCCCGATCGAGCGGTACCGCACCCATGATCGCGAACCGGCCGGGATATTTCTGAACCGCGGCGAACGCCATCTCGGTCGAATTCGGGTCCCAGCCCGGCGGATGAATGACTGCGGCATCGACACCGCCTTCGTCCATCAAGGCGATGGCCTCCTCCGGGGTAAAAGACGTCACCTGCCGATGCGACAGATTGCTCGGCAGACCCGATCCCCACAGGTGAATTTGGGCGTCGACGATCTGCATATATTCTTCCCCTTTATTTCTCAGGCGTCGAGCAAAGGACGCGATCGTTACCGCGGCTCACGCGATTGCGGCTGCGTCGAGCATATCATGGATCATTTGCTCACCCGATGCGGATGCGGCGTTGCTTGACTCGAATCACCGGGAGGGATTGGCTCGGGTCGCAGTCGTTTGGAGGTGGGTGTGAAGTTTGGCGATTTCTTGTTTCCCGACAGCCGCCATCCCAGTCGGGACAGCGTCGTAATCGATGAGACGTTGCGCGAGGCATGGCTCGCCGACGAACTTGGCTGCGATGTGATCTGGCTTGCCGAGCACCATTTCGACGGGATCTGCGCCTATGCCGACCCGATCAGCTTTGCCGGCGCGCTCGCGACGACCACGCGGCAGGCCCAGCTCGGTTTTGCCGTGCTGCAGATGGCATTGCACCACCCGATCCGGGCCGCCGAGCAGATAGCGGTGCTCGACAACATCACCAAGGGACGCCTCGTCGTCGGGCTCGGCCGAGGCTCGTCCTACAATATCTACGATTACACCGGGTTCGGCATCGATCATCACGAAGCCCAGGCGCGGCTCGACGAGGCGCAAGCAATCATGGTGCGCGCGTGGACCGAGGGCGGATTTCGTCATCACGGCCGGTTCTGGGACCTCGATGTGCCGATGCTGCGCCCGCGCCCCTACACCCGGCCACATCCGCCGATCGTTCGCGCCGCCTCGGGTGAAGCCTCGATGCTCGAACTGGCGCGTCAGGGGCAGCCATTTTTGATGAATGTCCAGTCGTCCGAGATTACCCGACGGCGCTTTATGCTGTACCGCGAGAAAATGGCCGAAGCCGGGTTTGATGCGGCGCGGATCGCGCACAACCTCGACCACTGCTGGGTATGGCGCAATGTCGTTGTCGCCGAGACCCAGACCGAGGCCGAGCGCATCGGCATCCCAGTCTTCCAGGCGATGGCGGCCTCGCGCGCTGAAATGCGCAACCGCATTTATCGCGAAACCGGGCAGAGGATCGAGATGCCGGCGAGCGATCTCCCGTCGAGCCGCGCCAGTGTCGAGCACGGCTTTATCTGCGGGTCGCCGGCAACAGTCGCGGAGGCGATCGCCGAAATCGCCGAACTCGGCATTGGCGGTGTCATCGTTACCTTTCGCCTTGGCCCATTATCACATCAGGCCGCGGCCGACAGCCTCCGTCTATTTATGACCGAGGTCGCCCCGCAGTTCCGCCGCACAAGCCGGTAAGACGCGGTTCAGACCCCGAACGTAAACCGCGTGCCGATATTGGTGGTCACGAGGCGGTCGGGCATTTCGCGCTGCATCGCCGCAATAAACTTGCCGCCGCTGCAATGCATCGGCACGACCACGTCCGGCGAGAGGGCTTTCAACTCGGCGACCGTGTGTTCGACATAATCGATCGGCGCCGGGCCGAGGTGAAACCCGCCCAGGACGGCGTGCAATTTGCCGATCCCCGACACCGCCATCGCTGCCTTGATCGAGTTGATCAGCCCGACATGGCCGCATGAAGAAATGACGACGAGCCCGCGTCCCTGCACGACATAGCAGGTCGCATGTTCGTCAAGGTGCTGGTCGGGCACGAGCCGGCCGAGCCGCTCCGCCTCGGTGAAATGGTCGGGCGCGGCCGGAGCGGGTTCGACCAGGGTGCTGTCCAAAATCCGCTCGAACGAGGTGCGGGCGATCGCTCCGGTCGTAAACGGGCCGGCGAGGGCCTCGGGGCATCCGCAACAGACTGTGGCGACTCGCTCGGCCTCCAGCGCGGATCGGTCAAGTTTGCCCCACGACACGGGTTCGGCATTGCGCCGCTTGAGCCATTTTTCGGCAAAGGCGCTGTCGCCGCCGGTGAACAATTTGACCGAGGACGGCATCTGCGCGCGATGGTGGGCGACAAAGCCCTCGAGCCCGCCGTAGTGGTCGCGGTGGCCGTGGCTCAGGATCAGCCCGCCGATACGGCCGGGGTCGAGATCGAGCAGTTCGAAATTGCGCAGCAGGACCTCGGGGGTGAAACCAAAATCAAGCAGGTACTGCGCGCGGGCGCCGGCCTGTGCTGATTCGAGATGAAGTGACAGGCCCCATTCACCAGCGAAGGTCGAAAGTTCATGGCCCGGGATATGGCGGACATGCTCGATCTTGACCGCCGGATGCATCGCGTCGCTAACAAAGCGGTCATAAGCCGAATCCACGACAACCCGCACCGACAGAGTGTCTACTATCGGCGCGGTAAACGAGGCTGTGTTCGCTGTTTCGATATCCATCGCTCTCTCCGCGCATCCCGTTGCCGGTTTAGCTTAGCAGCCGCGAAACTCGGCGCGAAGATGCCGGTGCGACTCATGTCGGATAACCACCGCTGACCCTCGGGGTATAGCCGGCTTGCCATCCGCCACCGTCGCCGTTGATAAGAGACAGGAAAACAGCGACAACCACCCGTCGAAAATTCAAGGTGCGCATCGATGTGGGAAACCTTGCGAATTAGCTCGCCAATCGATTTTTTTTGGCATCATCAAGATGTAATACTCAAATGTCTCAAGATATTATTGCTAATTTTCTTGATCTACAATGCCGTCCAGGAAATTATGTTGCTCGTAAAGGCGTTATATGGGACCAACATTTGGTTCAGCGACTTCTTTGCAATCTGGTCTTATGCCAATTTTACAGTATCAAGGCAGCCGATCAACATCTACAATAATTTAGCCATACAGGAGATGGAATTCGATCTCGGTGGTGATCCATCGAGGATGGCCCCTTGTTTTTACCCGCCGTCCTTTCTCATGTATATCGCGCCGCTTGGTATTTTGTCGTTTTACAAAGCATTTGCGTTGTGGGTTATAACATCGTTCGTCCTATACTTGTTCGCATCGATTTATAAACAGATGCGCCGCCCCTATGCTATTCTGATCATCATACTGGCGCCTGCGACGATGGTTGGAATAATTACGGGTCAAACAGGCTTGCTCGCGTCGGCACTGATGGTCGGTGGTTTTCAGCTTGTTAGACCCCGGCCTGTTCTAGCCGGTATTGTATTTGGATTGGCGTCTTTCAAACCGCAATTCGGCTTACTGATCCCGATTGCTTTAATCTCAGCCCGAGAATGGAAGACTCTGGTTTCGGCCATATTGACTGTGTTTGCCCTCGTGGTTGTCAGCAGCATCACCTTTGGGTGGCCAATCTGGCTGCGGTGGCTGGCAAAGCTGCCAGAGCACGGTCCATGGGTGGCGCATCTGAATGAACGTTTCCAGCCGACAATATTCGCTAATCTGTCATCCCTGGGTGTGAATACCTCGACTGCTTGGATTGTTCAGGTAATTGCCGGGATTGTCGTTGCCGCCTTGATCTGGGTCTGCTTCCGCCGCGGGGTCACCAACCAAAACACGGCGGCGCTTTTCGTCGGGACATTTCTCGCGACCCCATATGCCTTTGTTTACGATATGCAGATGCTGACAAATGCGGTCCTGTATTTCCCTCGGCGCGGCAGCCGGACCCCCGGATTATTGGCAGCTGCCGAAACCTTGACCCGCGTCTCGGTGCTGCTACTGCCGAACATGATGGCGATCAGCTATAAGCTTTCGATGATACGAAGTATTCCCTTGATTATCTTCTTCGGCCTGATCGTGTGGCGAATACTACGCAGCAGGCGACAATCCGAGGACAGAGGTTACGCTCTCGAAGGACGTGCTTAGAGCTGGCTTAGCTCAGCCTCCGACCAGGTTTCCGCGCTGGCCCCGGCGAGCGCCCGGACCCGTTCCTCATCCCCGGCGAATTCTGCGGCGGCGCCCGAATATACGACCCGACCGTCGTCGAGCACATAGGCGCGGTCGGCGATCGCCACCGCGGCGCGCACATTCTGTTCGACCAGCAGGATCGAAATACCTTCGTCCCGTGCCGCCGCCACCACGCGGAAGACCTCCTGGACGATCAGCGGCGCCAAGCCCTGCGACGGCTCGTCGAGGATCAACAGCCTCGGATTGAGGATCAGAGCGCGGGCGATCGCCAGCATCTCCTGCTCGCCGCCCGAAAGCTGTCGCCCCTTGCTGTCACGCCGCTCGGCCAGCCGCGGAAAGAGTTCGTGGACCCGCGCGATCGTCCACGGCCCTGGGCGATCCAGCGGCACCATCAGGTTTTCTTCGACGGTCAAATTGGGGAAGACGCGCCGTCCTTCGGGGACATAGCCGACGCCAAGCGCCGCAATGCGATAGGGCGGCCAGTGCGTCGTCTCGCGACCGAATATTTCCACGGTTCCCTGGCGTGGCGGCGTCAAACCGACAAGGCTTCGCAAGGTCGTGCTCTTTCCCGCTCCGTTGCGGCCGAGCACGGTAACAATCTCGCCCTCGCGCACTTCGAGCCCGACATCGTGCAGGATATGGCTTTTGCCATAAAACGTGTGGAGTTGGGCCGCCTGTAGCGCCAATGCTGCGCTGCTCATGCCGCCTGTCCCAAATAGGCCGCCTGGACGCTCTCATTAGCGGCGATTTCCTGCGGCGTGCCTTCGGCCAGCATGCGGCCCTCGGCCAGCACCATGATCCGGTCGGCAAGGTGAAAAACGACGCGCATGTCGTGCTCAATCAGCACGATCGTCAGTTTCTGATCGCGGTGCAATTGCCGGATCAGCCGAGTGATGTTGAAGGTCTCCTGGTCGCCCATGCCGGCGGTCGGTTCGTCGAGCAGCAGCAGCCGCGGATTGAGCGCCAACGCCATCATGATTTCGGTCGCGCGCTGGTCGCCATGGCTCAACTCGCCGACCAGCCGGTTTTCCACATTCGCCAACCCTCCCTTGTCGCACAAATCGGTGACGCGAGTGCTGACGACGGCGTCGGTATGGCGCGAAATCCAAGGCATCAGCCGGTAACCGGCCGCCACCTCGACTGCGATCCGCAAATTATCCCGCACGCTAAGCTCGGGAAACACCTCGGTGATCTGAAAAGTGCGGGCAATGCCGCGCCACACGCGCCGGGCCGGTAGCAAATGCGTGATGTCTTCGTCGGCGAACAGGATATGTCCCGCGGACGGGTTCAGAAAACCGCTGATCAGGTTGAAGAAGGTGGTCTTGCCGGCGCCGTTAGGGCCGATCACCGCGCGCAATTCACCCGCCTCGACCGACATCGAAACATTCTCGACGGCGACAAGGCTGCCGAAGTGACGCGAGACATTCTCAACCCGGAGAAGGCTCATCTGGCGCTCGGACGACGCAGGATTCCGAGCACGCCGCGCGGGAAAAACAAAACGACCAGCACAAAGAACAGACCAATAAAGGACATCCAGTTTTCGGTCTGGCTCGACACGTAATCTTGCAGAACGACAAAAATAGCGGCGCCGATCAGCGGTCCCCAAAACGCCCGCATCCCACCTAATACGGCCATGATCACGAAATCGCCCGACTGGTCCCAGCGCAAATCATGCGGATCGGCGAAATTGTTGAGCAGCGCGTAGAGCGTGCCGGCAAGGGCGACAAACACGCACGAAACCATCCACGACAGCCAGATATGCCGATCGACCGGGATGCCGAGGAAGCGCGCGCGGCGCTCGTTCTCGCGAATTGCCAGCAAAGTACGGCCGAATGGGGAGTGTAGTAGCGCCGCCATGATCCCGGTGGCGACCGCAAAACAGATCAGGACCCAGTAATAGAACGCCTTGTCGCTGTCAAAAATATCGAGCGAAGCAAAGCCAAAATTGATCGGCAGGCGATGCCAGCCGGAGAGCCCATCATCACCGCCGGTGACCGAATTCCAGCGATAGGTGATAAAGTAAAATACTTGGCCAAAGGCGATCGTGGCCATCGCGAAATAGATCCCGCGCAAGCGCACGATCAGGGGCCCAATCACGGCAGCCGCGGCCGCGCCGGCGAGGACCCCGATAGCGGTGCCGGCGAGCGTGCTCGGGATCAGATACTTGATCGTCAGCCCCATGCCGTAGACACCGAGCCCGAAATAGGCGGCATGGCCGAACGACAGGACACCGGTAAAGCCCAGCAGGAAATTGAGCGACATCGCCGCAAGCGCCAGCACCAGCACGCGGCTGCCGAGCGAGGTATAGCCGCCAACCGAACTGATCCAATACGGCATCGTCAGCAGCAGCACCCAGACGACGACATCGCCGCCGCGCTTGGTCAGCGGCCTCACTAGAATCGCCCCTCTTCGCCCAACAGACCGTGCGGCCGGACCAGCAGTACCAGTCCCATCATCACGTAGATGACAGCCTCCGAGGCCGACGGAAAGAATACCGACGTGATGCCTGAGGCGACGCCGATCAGCAGGCCCCCCAACAACGTGCCGGGCAGGCTTCCCAACCCGCCGATAATAATCGCGACAAAGCTCGGCATGATCAGCGTGCTGCCGATCGTCGGTTGCAAGCCCAGCATCCCAGCGGCAAGCACGCCTGCAAGACCGGCGAGATAAATCCCGAGCCCGAAATTCAATGTCCGCAGGACGCGAACATTCACCCCCAGCGCCGAGACAGTTTCGAGATCGAGGGTGCCGGCGCGAATCCGCATGCCGAGACGGGTTCGGTTCAGGATCAAAAACAGCGCCGCCACCGCCGCAACGACCAGCGCAACCATAAACAGCCGGTAACCGGTCAGAAAAAAGAACTGGCTGCTGAGCGGGCTTGACAGCCAGTCGGGAATTGAGAATGGCAGAGTCCCCGGTCCCCAGATGTAGCGGGTACCGTCCTCCAGCATAAAAGCGAGGCCAAAGGTCAAAAGGAGACTATAGAGCGGATCGCGGCCATAGAGCCTGCGGATCAGCACTCGTTCAACAACAAGGCCGATCGCTGCCGTCAGAATGGGTGCAACCGCCAGCGCCCCCCAAAAGCCGAGATACGGGATCAACGTGTAGGCGAGATAGGCGCCGATTGCGAGAAAACCGCCATGCGCGAAGTTGATGACCCCCGACAGGTTGAGGATCAGCGACAGACCCAGCGCCATCAGCGCGTAAAAGGCGCCGATGATCAGCCCGTTGAACAGATTGAACAGGATCAGCTGGGTCATGATCGCAAACGGAAGGACACCGCTTTCGGTATCAAGGTGCGTAACGGGTGAAGACAAAGTCGCGAGCTTTGACCGGCTCGTGGCAGGAAAAGCAGGTATTGAGTACTGCCTCGTCGGCAGGTTTGCCGTCGTTAAATTGAGCAAACCCCCACCCGCCGGTCGAGGCGTATTTACTTGAGTCCTTGACCATAAACTGCACCCCATTCTTGGGGGGCCCGGCCACGAAAGATTGGGCATGGCCAAAAACTTTGTTGTTTTCCTCCGACGGGATGTAACTCCAGGCGAGCCGGGCGATGATTGTACCGTCGGGAAACGGAAGCTTCCCTTCCCGGTACGCCTCGATCGCTACGTCGTTGCCCAGAATGGCACGGAAATCGTTGAGGTTGCCTTCCTCGTGGGCCACGGAGATCAATCTCCAGTCGCGGTAACCGGAGGGGATTTTGCCCCCAAAGATCGGGGCGCCTCGTTCATCGGTTTGGCCAGATGCGCAGGCGATGTAGGCGACAGCGCCTGCCAGCACGACAACGGCAACCAGCACGAAACCAATCCGTCTCACAGGTCCGCATTCCCATCCGGTGTGGTCGCGCGCTTGAAGGTTTCAAGGCATCAGGCCGGCCACGTCAAATGGCATCCGGTCTCGGCGACGGGCAGAGCGGCGTCAACCCCCTTAACCAGCTCGGTGACGTGGAAAAAGTCCTCTGGTTCGGGGCCTTTCGCCACCGCATTGCCGACATAGAGTGTCGGCATCAGCTGATGATCGCCCGCGCGATAAAAGGTGTCATAGGGCATCAGCGCGATTTCGGGTGGCAATTTGAAATTTTCGAGCGCCTTTGCAAGCTTAACCGGATCGAGCGTCTTTTGCTCGTTCGCGACGAGCGCGCAAGTCCAGGCGGCGACATAGCCGAACCAGTGCCGCGCGGTCGGCACCTTGCCATTGTTGACCTTGCGGATATCGGCCACGAATTCCGCGACATGCGGCACATTGGGCTGCACCCAGTACCATTCGAACACCCAGGTCCCGATCCGGGCATCGGGTGGCAGGCCTTCGAGTACTTCAAGCTCCTGCTGCGCGCCGGCGATGTGAAAGCGTTTGTCGAGGCCGAATTGAACCGCCTGCTTTAGCGCATTGACCATGTCCTGACCGGCGGTCAAGAAAATAATAACGTCCGGATTGGCAGCCTGCGCCTTGATCAGGTAAGCCGAAAAATCCGTGGCCCCAAGCGGTGTCAACGACGCTCCCACCTCAGTGCCACCGAATTTCTTGAGGCTGGCCTCAAATCCTTGCTGCAATGTGTGGCCAAACGCATAATCGGGGGTGATGAAATACCATTTCTTTCCGTATTTATTGTACAGAATTTTCGATACGGAATTGGTTTCCATGCGCGTCGTGTTGCACACGCGGAAAACATTCCAGTGGCAATCGCTGCCGGTGACCGAGTCGGTGTGGCCGCCGGTGACGATGTGCAATGTCTTGAGCTGACTGGATACGTCGCCGAGTGCTATCGCCATCGCTGAATTGACGTTACCGAGCAGGAAATTGACTTTGTCGCGCTCGATCAGCTTGCGCGCCTTTTGCACCGCGACTCCGGTATCGGCGCTCGTCGAATCTTCGACCAACAGTTTGACCTGGCGGCCGAGGATGCCGCCTTTGGCATTAATCTGGTCGACTGCCAATTGGCAGCCGATCTGCTCGTTTTTGCCGAGTTCGGCGTAGGTGCCGGTCAGCGGGTCGTCGAGACCCATTTTGATCTCGTCGGCGGCCCGCGCGGTGATGACGAAGGGCGCCGCGACTTGTGCTATTCCGGCCATTGCTGCCGCGCGGATCACGGCGCGACGATCAAGTCGCGTAGATGTTGTCGTGTTAGCCATAGATACCTCCCTAATGTGCAGCCGGCAGCTAACGCTCGGTGGTCGAATTGCGTTGCGGTCGCGTGATTTCTTAAAGCAGTTTAAACCATTTGACGCTGTTTTGTCGCCTTTTTTTGATGAGCAGCCGATCCGCTAGCTCCTTAACATCCCTTAATTCCCGGAGACGCCATATGGGTGCCGGGAATGATCAGAGATCGCATTGTGCATACCGGCGCATGGATCGGTGAGGAGGAGCATAGATGGCAGAGCCGAGCTTTCACTGTCCGGCCTGCGGGCGCAACATCGCCGCCGACCGACCGCGATGGCGCTGCGATTGCGGCGGCCCATTGCATCTGGCACCCGGACCGGGGCTGTCGCGTCACGATATCGAAACTGGGAATGCGTCTCTATGGCGTTACGCCGCCGGGCTGGCAATGCGCGGCTCGCCGCTCGTGAGTCTGGGCGAAGGCTGGACGCCACTCGTCGAGCGCCGCTGGGACGTCGCCAAGGTTCATTTTAAGCTCGAATCGCAGATGCCGACCGGGTCGTTCAAGGACCGCGGGACGTCGGTCATGATAAACCATCTGCTCGAGGTCGGAGTCGGGCCGATCCATGAGGATTCCTCGGGTAATGCTGGCTCGTCGATCGCAACCTATGCCGCAGCGGCAGGGATCCCTTGCCGGATCTATGTGCCGGCTGGAGCGCCACGGGCCAAGTTGATCCAGATCGCCGCGTCCGGCGCCGAGGTTTGCGCCGTCCCCGGGACCCGGCAGGCGGTGACCGACGCAGCGCTCGCCGTCGCGGGCGGCAGTTTTTACGCGAGCCACAATTGGCACCCTTATTTTATCGAGGGGACCCAGACGCTCGCCTTCGAACTATGGGAGCAACTCGGTTTCCGGCTGCCCGACAATATCCTGGTGCCGACCGGCTATGGCAGCAACATACTCGGTCTCGAGCGCGGCTTTGATGCGCTCGAACGAGCTGAAGAAATTTCCGCACGGCCGCGGCTTTTTGCGGTGCAGGCGGCCAACTGCGCCGCTCTTGCTGCGGCATGGAATGCCGGCATCGACGGGCTTGTCCCGTTTACTGCGGGCGCGACAATCGCCGATGGCATTGCCACGATCCGGCCGGTGCGGCCGGCGGCGGTATTGCGCGCCTTGCGCCGATCGAAAGGCGAAGTTGTTACCGTCTCTGAAGACGAGATTGCAGCCTCAACTCGCGCTCTCGGCAAACTCGGACTGTTTGTCGAGCCGACCGCCGCGACCGCCGGCGCGGCGCTGACACGACTGTTGCGCGATCGCGTCATCGCCGCTGACGAAATGACCGTCGTGGTGCTGACCGGACATGGCCTTAAAGCCGCCGAGCGCATCGGCGATCTGCTGGATGTCGCTGCCATTTAGTCCATTGCGACGGCGCCGGCCCGTGAATCCCCTTTGATTAGCAACCTTCGAGCAACGGATTTGCTTCGCCCAGCGCCGGCCAGCACTTTTCGATCGCGTCGCCGCGAAATGTTGGGTCAACCGGCACCGGCAGCGCCGGCATCGATCGTCCAGCGGCTGCGAGCTTGCGGGCAAACACGCCACGCGCTTGGAAATGAGGATCGCCCAGCGCCTCTTCGATGGACGCCACGATCGCGCAACAGACGTCCTTGCCGCTGAGCCGAACGGTCCACTCCGCGGCGGTCGCGGTTGCGATCTTCGCCGCGACCTCGCGGCGCGTCGCGGCGGGATCGGCGCGATCGTCATGCCACGATGGGCCGAGGCCGATCGCCTCGCAGAAATTCGCCCAGAAGCGGTCTTCGAGCGGCGCCGCCGCGAGCCAGCGCCCATCCGCGGTGCGGTAGAGGTTGTAGCGTGGGCTGCCGCCGGTCACCAACTCGCCCCCCGGGCGCGGCCACATGCCCGCAGCAAGCCCATTGCCGATCGCCCAATAGGCGAAGGCAAAAAGATTGTCGGTCATCGCCACATCGACCCGGCAGCCCTCGCCGGTGCGGGCGCGCTGCGCCAGCCCGAGAAGGATGTTGATCACCGCCGGGTAGGCCCCTCCGCCGATATCTGCGATCAATGCCGGGGGGACGACCGGCGCGCCATCCGCGGCCGCGGCAAGCGACAACAGCCCGGTCTCGGCCAGATAATTCAGGTCGTGCCCCGCGACCTGCGCCTTCGGGCCGTCAGGGCCATAACCCGTGATCGCGCAATAAACAAGGCGCGGGTTCATGGCCGATAATTGCTTCCAGCCAAGCCCGAGCCGTTCCATGACCCCCGGCCGGAATTGTTCGACCACGACATCGGCGCTATCGATCAGCGGCCGCATCCGGTCGATCGCCCCCGGCGCCTTCAGGTCGATCGCAATCGACCGCTTGCCCCGGTTCAACAGAGCGAAGTTGACCGAGTCATTGCCAAGCCGCGGCTGATAAAGCCGCATCTCGTCGCCCAATCCCGGCCGCTCGATCTTGATGACCTCTGCCCCCGCCTCGGCAAGCAGCAATGTCGCGAGCGGCCCCGGCAGCAACGTCGTGAAATCGAGCACCCGAATGCCGGAGAGCGGCTGCATACGGCTACGTTCTACCGATCGCTTCGGTCGATCAGGCTGCGGCCGATCAGCTGGCGATGGATCTGGTTGGTGCCCTCCCAGATCTGCGTGATCTTGGCGTCGCGCATCAATCTCTCGACGCACAAATCCGCACAATAACCGTAGCCGCCATGCAGCTGGACGGCTTCGGTCGTCATCCGCATCGCAAGATCCGAGGCGCGCAGTTTGAGCATCGACGCTTCGACTCCGAAATCGGCCGCGCCGATATCGACGAGATGCGCGACATGCCACAGCCACGTCTCGCACAATGCCAACTCGGCCGCGAGGTCCGCGAGCAGGAATTGAATTCCCTGGAACTCGACGATCCGCCGTCCCGATTGGCGGCGCTGATTGACATAGCCGACGGCGTCCTCGAAAGCGGCGCGGGCGATCCCGAGCGCGTGTGCAGCGACACTCGGCCGTGACTTGTTCAGCGAGGCGAGCAGCAGTGGCAGGCCATCGCCCGGTCCGGCCAACAGATTAGTGCGCGAAACAACACAATCCTCAAACGCGAGAGCGGCGGTGGAGGAGGCGCGGTGCCCCATCTTGGTCTCGGTGCGCAAGACGCGGAAGCGCGGCGTACCCTTTTCGAGGATCAATGCGGAGATCGCCCGGCGCGGGTCGTCGATCCCATGCCATTTCCCGAACAGCAGGATCAGGTCGGCGACATCGCCATTGGTGATAAAGGTCTTGCCGCCGGAGACGACGACGTCGTCGCCATCAGGCGTGAACCGTGTCGTCATGTGGGTGGCGTCCGAGCCGGCGTCCGGTTCGGTGATCGCCAATGCCGCCAGCGCCCCGTCAGCCACTCGCGGCAGCAACCGTTGTTTTTGCTCCTCGCCGCCAAAATCGATCAACGGCTTTATTGCATGGAAGTTGGTTGCCCAGATGATACCGGTGGAGGCGCAGGCCTTGCTCAATTCGCGCACGCAGGCGAGATAGGCGGCATAGCCTAGCTCGGCGCCGCCATACGCTTCGGGGACGAAGATTGCGTTGAGGCCGAGCGTGTTGATGTCCCGCACATTGTCCCACGGGAAATCGCCCGAGCGATCGTAGGCCGCCGCTCGCGTCGCAATCCGATCGCGCGCCAACTCACGCACGCTGTTTAGGATCAGCCGCTCCTCGGCGGACAATTCCGGCATCGCGTCGATGCGATCGAAGAGCTTCATCCGCGTCGGCCCAGCCGAGTGTTGTGGGGCACCGGGTGGCGGCCGATTACTTCAGATGCTCCTGCAGGCGCGGCATCAATTCGACGAAATTGCACGGCCGAAAACGGTTGTCGAGTTGATGGACGAGAATGCCCTCCCAGGCGTCGCGGCAGGCGCTCGGCGAACCTGGCAAGGCGAACAGGTAGGTGCCGCCCGCGACGCCGGCGGTAGCCCGGCTCTGGATCGTCGAAGTACCGATCTTCTCGTAGCTGAGCCAGCGGAAGACCTCGCCAAAACCGGCGATCTCCTTTTCATAGACGCTGTCAAAGGCTTCGGGCGTCACATCGCGCCCTGTGACCCCGGTGCCGCCGGTCGAGATCACGACATCGACCTCCGGGTCGGCGATCCAGGCGCGTAATTGCGCGACGATCGCCTCCTGCTCGTCGCGCACGATCTTGCGCGCGACGACATGGTGGCCGGCGCTCGCCGCCAGATCGGCAAGCGTGTTGCCGGAGCGGTCCTGAGCCGCATCTCGGGTATCGGATACCGTCAGTATCGCAATGTTGAGGGGTAAAAACGGGCGGGTTTGATCGAGACGGCCGGGCATTGGCGCTCCTCCAGCAGCGTCGGAAAGATACCCCGATCCCTTAATTGCCGCTAGCGGCGGGGAATCTCTGAATCGGTGTGAGGCGGGTCACAGCGTCGCCAGGTCGTATCGGCTACTGTCTCCGAGGTTGGTTCGAGGTCCGGACGACCAGGCTTCGGCCAAGCCAATGGTCCTGCAGATGCGTTGAGGCAAACTCATCAGGAGATGGATGATGACTACCACCCTTGCGTTTCGCACTCCGGTCGGCGGAGTTTCGGTTCCCACCGGTCAATCGAAGGAACTCGGCAGCGTGGACGTGCACAATTTTTCAAAAATCCGCGTCGTCGCCGACGAACGGATAGGATCGCCCACTGGCATAACAATCCGGCTCACGATCACGGAAGGGGCCGAACTTGTTGCACAGCTTGACACTCTAGCCCTGTCGCCGCATTCCCAGGTGACACGGGTATACGATGTTCCCGGACGGAAGCTGACGGTCTTTGCCGACGCTCAAAACGGCTCCGGAAGTGACGGCTTCGACGTGCTGATCTACGGCGCATAGACCGGGCACCTCAGTGGGTGGCGCGCGTTCCGCCGCAAGACTGTCCGCTGACTAGGACGCCAGGTTGCCGGGCGAGTTCAATGCGGGCGCGCTCGCACCCTCCCGCGAACAGCCGGTATTGTTCTGCACCCGGCAACTTGAAGTGCGTACGAGGGGCTTACGTCGACGGGCCCAGCTCATCTTTTCCCGGAAAGCAACTCATCGAGACGGGCGCGCAACGCCAACAGGTCGCGCCAAGCCTCGCGCTTGCGCTCGGGAGCGCGCAGCAGGAACGAGGGGTGGAACATCGGCAAAGTCGGGACCGGATGATCGAGACCGGGGATCGCGAGGTCGAACCAGTTCCCACGCAGCCGGGTAATCCCCGGCCCCGGCGGCAACAATGCACGTGCTGCAGTGCCGCCAGCCAGCACCAGGATTTTTGGCCGGACGAGCGCGATATGGCGCAATACGAACGGCAGACAAGCAGCGATCTCGTCCGCAGTCGGCGTGCGGTTGCCCGGCGGGCGCCAGTAGATGACATTGGTGATCAGCACGCCTGACCGGTCGAGCCCGATTGCCGCCAGCATACGATCGAGCAATTGTCCGGCGCGGCCGACGAATGGGCGGCCGATGCGGTCTTCGTCAGCACCCGGCGCCTCGCCGATGATCATAAGAGGTGCTGCGGGGTTACCGTCAGCAATGACGGTGTTGGTCGCGGTGCGTTTTAGCGCACAGCCTTCAAATCCGGCGATCGCTGCTTCCAGCGCCGCCAAGCTGTCGGCGTGCGCCGCCAATGCCCGCCCCGATTGCGCCGCCTCCCCCGCCGACTCGGCGAATGCAATGGGCGGTGCCGCCGCCACCGCTCGCGGTGCTGCAGCGGGAGGTTCCAGGGCATTCGGCGCCGATGGCGATATCGCCGAGGTGACGGCGCGCTGCGGGTTTTGCGACGCAACGGCGTTGGGCGGCGCTGGGGGCGCGGCGAAACGGTCTACCGGCTCTTCGCCGATCGCCTCGTCGGCGCCCATCTCGACATACCAGCGCAGCAACTCCAGCGCGGCTTTGCGGTCCTGCGCCATCAGCCCGTTATCCGTCTCCGCCATGCCCCACCTATCGCGCCCTGGCGTTCATTAGCATTTCGCGCTGATCCGCGATGCGCCGCTTGACCTGCGGCGGCCGATCGCCTACATCCGCGGCTTCGCCGGGTCCGGCAAGTCGGACGCCGGCACTTTTGGTCAGTGCGATGAAGACCTTTTCTGCCAAACCCTCCGATATCGACAAGAAATGGCTGCTGGTCGATGCCGACGGGCTGGTGCTCGGGCGGCTCGCCTCGGTACTTGCTCTGCGGCTGCGTGGCAAGCACAAGCCGTCATTCACGCCGCATATGGATTGCGGCGACAACATCGTCGTCATCAATGCCGAGAAGGTCCAGCTGACCGGCAATAAACGCCAGGATGATATCTTCTATTGGCACACCGGCTATCCCGGTGGGATCAAGGGGCGCAGCAAGGGCGCGATCCTCGCCGGCCGCCATCCCGAGCGGGTGATCGAAAAGGCGGTCGAGCGCATGCTGCCGCGCGGGCCGCTGGGACGCCGGGTCATGAAGAATCTCCGCGTCTTTGCTGGGTCCGAGCATTCGCATTCCGCGCAACAACCCGCACCGCTCGATGTCGGCGCGATGAACCGAAAAAATGTGAGGGCCTAGTCTATGGCAGAGAGTGAACGGCCGCCTGGCAACCCGCCCTTGGGTCCGCGCGCCCAGACGTTCCAGGGGCTCGGCAGCCTACGTCAGGCGATGCAGGCGGCGCAGCGGCCCACCGCGCAGTCGCCGACGGCTCCGACGGCGACGGCTCCGGTTGAGGTACAGCCCAAAATCGACGAGTTTGGTCGCGCCTATGCCACCGGCAAGCGCAAGAACGCGGTGGCGCGGGTGTGGATCAAGCCCGGCACGGGTGCGATCAGGGTCAACGACCGCGACAGCCCAGTCTATTTTGCGCGTCCTGTTCTGCGCATGATCATCAATCAACCCTTTGTCTCGACCAACCGGCTCGGCCAGTTCGATGTCATGTGCACGGTGGTGGGCGGAGGCTTATCGGGACAAGCGGGTGCAGTGCGCCACGGCATCAGCAAAGCCCTAACGTGTTATGAGCCAGGTCTGCGCCCGGCCTTGAAGGGCCAAGGCTTTCTAACCCGCGACAGCCGAGTCGTCGAACGCAAGAAATACGGCAAGCACAAAGCCCGCCGCCGCCCGCAATACTCAAAGCGCTGACTCTTTGAAGAATGCGATTTCGCTTCAGAGTGGCAAGATTCCGATGCAAGCAATTAGAACGCGCTTTACTCGTCGGGTTTAACTGTCCCCAAAGCAGAGTAAATCAGTCGTTCAATGGCTGACCGTCCAGATCCTCGGCCCGCTCGATTTCGACCAGCACCGCATAACCGGCTTTCTGCGGGTCACGATCCTTTTCGGGCTGCACCAACCGTCGCCAAACCTCCTCGTACACTGGTCCAGATCTGTAGATTTTGGCTCGGCCGTAAAAGCGCGCGATACCGCCTTTTGGTAACACGCCCGTTTCGCGCAATTGCGGCTTGCGAAAATATACAGTGAGCGCGGTGCCGTCGCGCAAATTGGCGTTCGTCGAGCCCTTGCCGCGCTCCCATAAAGCGATGTGCTCGTCGTCATAGACCATCGTGCCGCCGCGTGGCGTGATCTGCGCATATCCGCTGGGCAACATGCTACCAACGAGGCAGACATTCGCGGGAAAGGCGGTGTTGATGTGCTCGTGCAATACCTTCGGGATTGTTGCCATGTCAGCCTCCAGCGGGACACTTCAGAAGCGAGACCAATTCGGAAGTTGTATCTTTAGCGCTGTTGCTGCTCGCGCGCAAAACGCCCCAGCATCTCGATCAAGTGAGCGATATCGCTCCGAAGCTGTGCGAAGTTCGAGTTTTTTTGCAACGTTTTCTGGTCCATATAGAGCGCCCGGTCGACTTCGATCTGCAGGCTATGGCGTCGTGCTGCCGGTCTGCCTTGCCGTTTGACGATCTCCACCCCCTTGAAGATCTCATTAATCCGCACGTCATATCCGCGGCGGCGCAGGACTGCAGCAACGAAATCGGTGAGTTCCTTGTCGCAAGTCGTGCCGTCACGGTCGCCGAGTACGAAATCGGCCGGCCGCCCGATGTCGCGGGCGCTTCGCTTTGACGGCATAGAATGGCAGTTGATGTGCCAGACCGTACCGTATTTTGCATGAAGCCGCGTGCATGCCTCGTCGAGCACACGGTGGTACGGGGTGTGACAGCGCTCGATCCGGGCCAAGACCTCGTCCACGCTGAGCTTTCTGTTATAGATTGGAGTGCTGCGCGCGACTCGTCGCACCAAGCCTAGTCCGGTGCGCGTCTTTTGCGACGGCTTCAGAGGTGTTGGCCATTTGCCGTCGATTAGAGCCTCGTCGATGTCTTCGACGCCGCGGTTCGGATCAAGATAGCTTCGCGGAAACAGCGCGCCGATTAAGGTGGCGCCGTGCGCGGGTGCATCCGCGTAAAGCTCGTCCACGTACGCGTCTTCGGCGCGTCGTAAGTGCTCGAGAGGGCAGGAAAAACGAAAATCTTCGGGATAATGCGAACCACTGTGCGGGGAGTCAAAGACGAGAGGCAGCTCGGCGGCCTCAGGATCGCGCCGCCACAGAACACCGGGAATCTCGAAACTCATCCGATTTGACTCATCTTAGCGCCTCGTCCCCGCGCCCTTATGCGAATCCCAGTCGACGGTCCTTGTGCCCGCCAAAGTCGGCGACGATCAGCAAGCCCGCTTAAATACTATGGATTGCATATTCGCGGAGCAAGCCGTTCGAAACTGCCTCACGCGGCAGCAGTGGCGTATTTGCTTAGCTTGCCCGCATCCGGCGGCATGAACCCTATGCTACGAGGCGTGACGTAATCGCCGAGCAGGTGCAAAATGATGCAGTTCTGGACTGTTGGAGCTTTGCGTGCCTGAGGCAAACTATCCCGTCGAGCTGAGCCCGCCCGATATCACCCCCTACCGCGCGGGTAATACCGGGACCGAATATGTCACGAGTTTCGACAGCGGCAGGGCGGGGCCGCATGTGTTGGTCACGGCCCTAACCCATGGAAACGAGATTTGCGGTGCTATCGCTCTCGATCGTTTGCTGCGCGCCGGTCTGGGGCCACGCCAGGGAAAGCTAACGCTCGCCTTTGATAATGTGGCCGCCTATCACAGCTTCAATCCGCGCTATCCGGTGGCGTCGCGTTTTGTCGACGAAGATTTCAATCGGCTGTGGGACGAAGCTACCCTGGATAGTGACAGGCAATCTACCGAACTCACCCGAGCCCGGGCACTGCGGCCGTTTGTTGATTCCGCTGATTTTCTGCTCGACATTCATTCGATGCAGCATGCGACGGCGCCGTTGATGCTTGCCGGCATGCTGAACCGATCGGTGGCGCTCGCTCGAGAGGTTGGCATCCCCGAATTGATCATGTGCGATGTCGGACATGCGGCGGGCAAACGCATGCGTGACTACGGCGCGTTTGGCGATCCGAGCTCGTCTAAGACAGCGCTGCTGATCGAGGCAGGACAGCATTGGCAACAACGCACTGCGGAGGTCGCGACAGACGTCATGTTGCGCTTTCTGATCGCGCTCGGCACCTTGACCCGCGAGGAAGCCGCACCGCTCGGCAGCCGAGATTTCGATGCCCGGCCGGAGCAGCGGGTCATTGAAGTCACCGACGCGGTCACGATCATTGGCGACCGCTTTGAATTCGCTGGCGATTTCCGCGGGCTCGAAGTGCTGACGCCGAAAGGGACACTGATTGGCCGCGACAACGGGAGCGACGTCCGCACCCCATACGATGATTGTGTATTGATCATGCCGTCGCGCCGGTCGGGCAAAGGTCAGACCGCGGTTCGCCTCGGCCGCTATGTCGGCTAATCGACGGGGTTTAGGGCCCAGCGCTGATTGCGCCGACATCGGATCGACCGCGACACCGGCCAGGAGGAGTTTTCCTCCGATCGTCGACGAGCGCGCGCGGGTTCTGGTGCTCGGGACATTACCCGGCGAAGAGTTTTTGAGGCGCCAGCAATACTACGCTCATCCGCGCAATCTGTTTTGGCCGATCCTGTTCGCCTTATTCGAAACTCCGATTCCGGCGGATTATGATGAGAGGCTTGAATTTGCCAGGGCGCAGCGGGTAGCCCTGTGGGATGTGTGCATGATCGGCGAGCGCGAGGCCAGCGCTGACTCGACGATCCGCCGGGAAATCCCCAACGCCATCAATCGATTGCTCGAGTCGCATCCGCTGATCTGCGCGATCGCGTTCAACGGCACTGCCGCACGCCGGCTTTATGAGCGCCACTTCCCACTTCGGCCGGGCCTCTCATATTTGTCAATGCCGTCGTCGAGCCCAGCTCATGCTCGGCTCGACTTTGCGGCCAAACTCGCGAAGTGGACAGCGTTGCGGGACGTGCTTATGAGGACGGAGACTTCGCCGCGGTGACGGCCTCGCGGTCCCTCAATGAAAATGTGGCATTACCTCACGGCATAGCAAGCTAAGTGCGCGCATCACCTTTGTGTGCGGGATCAGCCCGCCGCAATTGAGTTCGGCCAATATGCCGTCGATCCCCAGCTCGTCCTGCAATTCGCGCAGCTTTCTGCCGACCGACTCTGGTGTACCGATCAGCACCTGGCCGGCTAAAGCCTCGTCGTAGGTTAAGTTTTCGAGCCGCTTTAGCCGCTCTGCCCGTCCTTCGATCGCACGTGTGCCGCCGCGGGACATTGAATCGCGCAGGCGCTCAGTTTGTTCGCGATAGAAGTGCATCAGGCTCTCGCACGGCTCCTCGCGCGCCTGCGCTTCGGCCTCTGCGAGATAGGTCGGAACCCGTAGATAGACCTGACCTCTTCCTTGGTGTCCGGCGGCTTCGTAAGCGGTGCGGTAGTCCCGGATCGCCGGGACAAATTCCGAGAACGCGCCGTGACGAGCGTTTAGGAAAATCGGCAGCCCACGGGTGCCGACGGCGGGATAGGTGTCGGGGCTGGCGGCGGCGATCCGGATCGGCGGATAAGGCTGCTGATACGGCTTTGGCGTTACTTTGATGTCGTGAAAGCTGTAATACTTCCCATCGTAGCAGACGGCGGGCTGCGACCACGCTTGTTCGACAATATCGAGAACTTCGACAAAGCGGTCGCGGCTTTCGGCATAGGACACGCCGTAATCTTCATACGTGCGCGGCAATCCGCTGCGGCCAACCCCGAAAATCAGGCGGCCGCGGCTGATCTGGTCGACTGTGGCAGCTTCTTCGGCCAACCGCAGCGGATGGCACAGAGGCAATACCTGCACCGCTATCCCGATCTTGATGCGGCTGGTCTGCGCTGCAATCGCGCTGGCGATGCTCAACGGGGCGGACAAGACCGAGCGCTGCGGGTCGAAATGCAATTCGGAGAGCCACATCACATCGAGGCCGAGCTCTTCGGCTGCGTCGATCTGCTCGAACGCCTCGGCAAAAGTATCGGCGTCGCTGCGCCCCGGTAATGACGGAAACTGGTGAAACATGCCGAATTCCATGCCGGCGCTCCTCTTCCTGCCGCTGTTACGTTCGCGGTGCGATCAGTCAGCGATCATCGTGGACGCGGGTCGCGGCCTCTGCAAGACCCGTGAGCGAAAGGGTCTTTGCGAGATCGGTCGGCCACGTCATCGTGGTCCCGCTAGACCGATAATTCTCCGAAATGCATCTCTGTTCCCATCCGGCCGCACCGTATAGCGTGGGCTTGTTCGCGATTGAGGGAGGACGAAGAATGCGGGCGGCGATTATGGTGCCGGGTCCCGAGGGCGGCGTGTGGGACATTCGGGATGTGCAGCGGCCTGTCGTTCCGCCCGGCCACATCTTGACGCGGGTTTATGCTTCGTCGCTGAACCGCGCCGAAATGCGCGCGATGCGCATTTTGCGCGCCATGCCCGGTCAGCGCGTGCCGGCCGAGCGGACCGGAGGCGGCGATGCCGCCGGAGAGGTGATCGAGATCGGCGATGGAGTGACTGGCTTCCAACCCGGCGATCGGGTCATGGGTCGCTGCACCGGCGGTTTTGCCGAATACGCGCTGATCGACGCCCGCGAGGCGATACCGGCTCCAGAACGGCTCGCCTGGGAAGAAGCCGCCGCGGTGCCGATCGTTTTTGTCGTGGTTCACGAGGCCCTCTATGCCAGCGCCCAATTGCGCGCCGGCGAGACCGTGCTTGTGACCGCAGCATCCTCCGGCGTCGGCGTCGCGACCTTGCAGCTTGCAAAACTGATCGGCGCCAAAGTTATCGGCACGTCGCGCTCGCCGGAAAAAATCGGAAAACTGAAGAGCTACGGGCTCGACACCGGTGTCGTAACCGGCAGCGAGGGTTTCGCCGAGGCGATCACCGCGGTGATCGGGGATGATAGTCGACATGATCGTCGACAGTATCGGGGGCGACATTTTCCCTGCTTGCTTCCACGCGCTTGCGGTGGGTGGCCGGTTCGTTACGATCGGGCGAATGAGCGGCGTGCTGACGGGCGAGCTTGATCTCGATCGTCTGGCGTTGCGCCCCTGCACCTCTACGGGGTCAGCAATCGGCTACGCAAACCGGCGAGCTATGGGCGGAAGTTGGTGACGGGCTGACGGGATGAAGGCGGCGTATCGTGGGGGTGTTCGCGCCTCCACTTCTCCCGCAAAGGAGTGATACGCCGTGTCCGATGCTAACGTCGTCAAGCTGCTTCAACCATTGATTCGTTGTGATCGCTTCTTGGAAAGGTGCAAACTGCCCCTGGAAACTTGCTGACGCGGTTGCTGAAAAGGGTAAGCTCCGTTGCGCTGGTGAGAGGAAGGTTCCAGCCGCTGCGGCCGTTGCTGTATAGGCGTCAAAGCCAATGTTGAGGGGGGTATTTATCGGAACCTTTGCATTTACAGCCGCCGACGGGGAAACTCCACAGGGAGTGCCACTGGACGGGCTGCAGGCGGAAGCCTCTACCCTTACGATCGTAGCAGAACTCCCAGGGAGGCTGACATGAGCTATGGGCGGAAGTTGGTGACGGGCTGACGGGATGAAGGCGGCGTATCGTGGGGGTGTTCGCGCCTCCACTTCTCCCGCAAAGGAGTGATACGCCGTGTCCGATGCTAACGTCGTCAAGCTGCTTCAACCAGGGTCATTCGCCGACCCGCTCACCGAGGTGCTGCGCACCGGAGCGCGCGCCCTACTGGCCCAAGCGATCGAGGCCGAGGTGGCCGAATTCCTGGCCAAGCATGTCGATCTGAAGACCGCTACTGGCCTGAACCGCATGGTCCGGCACGGGCATATGCCTGAACGCGAGGTGATGACCGGCATTGGCCCGGTCGGCGTGCGCCAACCGCGCGTGCGCGACCGTGGCGCTGCCGATGATGCCGGGCGCATCCGCTTCACCCCCGCGATCCTGCCGCCCTATGCGCGGCGCTCCCGCAGCCTGGAGGTGCTGATACCGATCCTTTACCTGAAAGGCATCTCGACCGGCGATTTCGAGGAGGCGCGTGCGGCCCTGCTCGGCAAGGATGCGCCGGGCCTGTCGGCCTCGACGATTGCCCGGCTGAAGGAGGTCTGGATCGACGAGCACGAGCACTGGAAGAAGCGCGATCTGTCGGCCAAGCGCTACGTCTACGTGTGGGCCGACGGCATTTACCTGCAGGCCCGCCTCGAAGACGCCAAGCAATGCATCCTGGTGATCATCGGCGCGACGCCGGAGGGCAGGAAGGAGCTGCTCGGCTTCACTGACGGCGCGCGCGAAAGCGCGCAGGATTGGCGGGAGCTGCTGCTCGATTTGCAGAACCGAGGCCTGGTCGTCGCGCCCGAACTCGCCGTCGCCGACGGCGCGCTTGGCTTCTGGAAGGCGCTCGGCGAGCTGTGGCCGGCCACACGCGAGCAACGCTGCTGGGTGCACAAGACCGCCAACGTCCTCAACAAACTGCCGAAAAGCCAGCAGCCCAAAGCCAAGCGGGCCTTACAGGAGATCTGGATGGCGGAGACGAGCAAGGACGCCGAGGCCGCGTTCGACGCCTTCATCGCAGCCTACAAGTTGAAATACGATAAGGCCGCCGAGTGCCTGGCAAAGGATCGCCAGGCCCTGCTCGCATTCTACGATTTCCCTGCCGAACACTGGAAACATCTGCGGACCTCGAACCCGATCGAGAGCACCTTTGCCACCGTGCGGCACCGCACGATCCGCTCGAAGGGCTGCTTGTCGAATAGAACGGCGCTCGCCATGGTGTTCAAGCTCGTCGATGCGTCGCAGAAAAGCTGGCGCAGGCTCGATGGCCACAACCAGTTGCCCAAGCTCATCCAAGGTGTCAGGTTCTCTGACGGGATCGAAGTCGCCGCCAACCCGGCGTCCTCGCAATCCCAAACCGCCGTCGCCTGAACCCTTGGACCATCACCAAAATTCGGCGATAGCTCCAAACCGGCGCAGCGTGCCGAGTCGACCAAACGCTTTGTTGCTGATGTGATGCCGGCGTTGCAGGACGGTCGCTTGCGGCCGATCGTCGATCGAACTTTTGCCCTGAGGATATTGCTGCGGCGCAGAACTATCTCGAAGCCGACCGGCACGTCGGCAAAGTTGTGATCCGGGTGTGAGCTCCTGCTCCGTTGGAGCATCGTCTCGAAATTCTCGAAATGACCGAGCAAACGGCCCGACTTCAACTCGGCGCCCGAGCTTGAGTTTACAAGCCGTCGACGCCAGTCGTGCCTCAGTCATTACAGCAAACGGAGCGCCGAAAGCTTCCAGAGAATTAACCAGGCCGGGCCGAGTGGAGATCCACTCTCACCGCCAATGCAAACGACAGGCGGCTAAGAGTTGACGAGTTAGGTTTCCCCATCCGAACGTAATCGGACGATGATATCAACTCGGTGTATTTCGGTGCCGGCTGGAGGGGTGGGCAGACCACTAACCGAAAGATGGTGCGCTGGGATATCGCGCAGCTCTCCTGTGGTTTCACAGAAGAAATGGTGGTGCTCGTCGGTATTGGTATCGAAATACGAGCGCCCGGGCTCGATCATCGCCTCCCGTAACAGCCCGGCCTCAGTAAACTGATGTAATGTGTTGTATACAGTTGCGAGTGAAACTTTGATGCCAGTCGCCATCGCCTCGCCGTGAAGATGCTCGGCTGTGACGTGCCGATCCCCGCCTTCAAAAAGCAGGCGCGCCAACGCTAGCCGCTGGCGCGTTGGCCTGAGGCCCGCCAAGCGCAGGCGTTGCAATACGGTCGAAGGCAGCATCGCCTTATTCATGTCACAAACATAGCAATATGCGCTGCTAAAATAAACAAGCGCATTCACAAATCATCTCTCTTTTGGTCACAAAATTCAGCTCAAAACCAGGTCCGGCTGTGTTATGCGCCCGATCGGACGCCTCGGGCGCCCAGACCCAGTGCTGTGCGATACGGCGCCGCCTCGTCAGAGCGACGCCGATATCGACCTCAGCTTACAGGTTTGCTTGGAAATCGCTGTAATCACGCACCTTCTTGTAAATCTGCAAGCGGTTGCGTTGGCTATCGGCGACAATGATGCTGTCGGTTTCCGGGTCAAACTCGACCGCGGTTGGAAAGCAGAAGCGCCATTGTGGTTCAAGGCTTCTTACCCGGCGCCGCGCCTTCGCCATATCAGGGTTTGCGTCAACGGTCTGTTGGCCCCATTTCGACAACACCTGTGCGTCGCCGATCAAATTGGCGATTGGCTTGCCTTCCGAGTCGAAGACACAAACCCGATGATTTCCCCAATCGGTGACGTAGATGTCGCCATCGCTGTCAACTGCGACATCGGTGGGGTGATTGAGCGTGCCCGGCTTCGGATAGCCCTTGGTCTCCTCGCCAGCCGAGACGTACGGTCCCAGCATGGTTACGGCATAGGATCCCTCTGACGGCTCGACCGTACCGTATTGGCCGAACTTCATCAGAAACTTGCCTTCGGGCGACAATTTCTGGACGCGGTGGTTCTTCCAGTCCGCGACATAAATGTTGCCGTCTTTGTCGAGGGTGATTCCCCAGGGCTGGTTGAATTCGCCATCACCGTTGCCGGCCCGACCACACTTCCCGACAAATTTGCCGTCAGGCGTGAAGACCTGCAGGCGATTATTGCCGCTGTCGACAACAATTATGTTGCCATTCTTTTCGACCGCCAGGCCAGCCGGGCGCATCAACTCGCCGTCGCCGCTGCCGGTCTTGCCCCACTTCCGCAAGAAATTGCCGCTGCTGTCGAACACCGAAACCGTATTTGTCCAGTCATCCGAGACATAGACATGGTCGTTGTTATCGACCGCAACCCCAAACGGCCAAGTGCACTTCCCGTCGCCCTCGCCGTATTCGCAAAAGTCAGCTATGTGTTCTTCTTCTCCGGGGCCGCCGAGTTTCACCTTATTGACGTGCATCCCGAAATTATTTTCGTTGCCGCGGTTCGTGGCGTAGAGAACGCCGTTCTTTCCGAGGCACATCGTCTGGACGTAATTGAAGCCGGGGCCGCGAGCGGCATTTCGCCCGACGGCATGACTCCAATCGAACACCCGTCCTTCCGCAACCGTTGTGAGCGGCATAGCGCTCCTCCTCTTGATCCGCCTTACTTCGCTGGTTGTCGCGCAGCGCCTCCCTCCTGCAGATCTTATCTGCGGGAGGGAGACGGTTAGCCCTGATCTTGTCTTAGTTCAGGAACGCTGGCTGCTCGAAGGTGCCGTTGACGATCGGCGCCGGATTGAGCTTCAGCCACTTATCGAGGATGGTCGAGTAGACGCTGCGGAAGTCCATGTTCGGATTCAGGTCGCCCTGAACCAGATGCTCGGGCTTCAACGACGGCATCTCGCCGTAGTGACCCCCCTTGACCTTCTCGCCGAGCACAAAAGCGACGCCGCCGGCACCGTGATCGGTTCCCGAACCGTTGTCGCGAACGCGACGACCGAACTCCGAGAACATCAGCAGGATGACGTTATCGGCGTGGTCGTGCTCGCGCAGATCCTTCATGAAGGCATCGACACCCTCGGTCACTGCACTCCACAAATTCTGGTGCCCGGGGTTCTGGCCGGCATGCGTGTCGAACGTGCTGTGGTCGCAATAGAATATGCGGCTGCCGAGATCGGCCAGGTGCACCTGCGCGATGCCCTTGAGCTTTCTGGCGATCGAGGTGTTCGGGTACTGCACCGTCGACGAGTACTTTTGCGGCGCGACCTTGAGAATGTCCTCACCCTTCAACGAGTCGATGCCCGTATCGGCCATGTAGTCCATGACCGCACCAGTGCCGATCGCCGGCTTATACATTGCCGCGAAGCGTTCCAGGATCTGCTTGCGCTGCTCACCCTGAATGGTCGGCAGAAAGCCATACTTTTCTAGTGGGCCGCCGACGCACGCAACCGGCACGCCCGGTACCGCCAACGACCGTGGCAGGCTTGGTCCGAAGCTGACGGTGGTGACGACATTCTCTTTTTTTGGATCGAATTCGCGCGCGACGCGCCCGAGCCATCCCTCAGTCCCGACCTTAATCGGTTCGCAAGTGTGCCAGATGTCCATCGCGCGGAAGTGCGACCGCGGTGACTCCTTCCAGCCGACGCCGTGCAGGATGGCGAGCTTGCCATCATCCCAGAACGGCTTGATCGGCGCCATGTAGTGCGGGATGCCATAATCCTTATCCAGATGCATGATCTGGTTGTCGGGGATTCCGACCGCCTTCCGATTGTCCCGGTACAGCGGGTTATTGTACGGGATTACCGTGTTGAGATAGTCGTTTCCGCCCGTCAATTGCAGAACGACAATGACCGGGTCCTTCTGTGCATCCTGTGTTGCTGGCATTACAAATTCCTCCTCGTCTGATAAGTTCAACTTAGCCGAATTGATACTCTCTGGTGGCGGCAATCAGCTGAAGCATTTGTGCAACCCGCTGGTCCGCGACATTTGAATTGGCTTCGCTGTCCCAAGCGATCTGACCCCATGCTTTGGCTTGACCAAGCAGCTCTTCCTTGGTGTCCGCGCCGACTTCGACAGGGCCGATTTGATCGAGGCAATGGTCGACCAGTTGCTCGGGGCTCAACGACCCGTGCTGCTTCACCCGGTTGATGATCGCGCGTACGCCGGGCAGCGACGTGTCGCCAACCTTTTCCGCAACGAAATTGACGCGCGCCATCAACGAGCCGCTGTTGATCCACTCCTTCCCGGTGTGCCAACCCTCGACCGAGGGCGGGTTCAGCAGATCCTGTCCCATATAGGTGGGTTGCATCGACAGATCGCCGATACCCGGCTTTGGCAGCTCGTGGCCGCCGACCATCCGCAACGTGCTGACCACGACCTCGGCCGGGGACTTCATGTGCTGGAAGCGGGCGTTTTTGAAAAAGTCGGAGTTGAACAGCACACGCAGAACCGAGCGCATGTCGAACTTCGAATCGCGGAACGCACCCACCAAAGTATCGACCGCCTTTTGATCGCGCGGCGGTTCGATTGGCCACGCCGGGACTTGCGGTTCGTCAGCGACAAAGAAGTTATACAGATGCCGGCAGATGAACTTTCCGCAAGCCGGCTGCTGAACCACGATGTCGATGACGTCTTCCCCGTTGAAGCGGCCCTTGTGGCCAAGGAATTCTTTCTCACCGTCGTCGTGATCTTCCGGACGATACTCGAACTTCCAGGGGAACCGGCCGTATGGCGCGCGCGGAATCTTGGTCTCGAACGTCCAGCCGGTGAAGGCCCGAGAGCATTCGCGAACGTCCTTTTCAGTATAGTTCCCGGCGCCAAGGCTGAACAATTCAAGCAGTTCGCGGCCCCAATTCTCATTAACAGCGGTGCCGTGATTCTGCTGGTTGTCGAGCCAGAAGATCATCGTTGGGTTCCTGGCGACCATCAGCAGCAGGTCGCGGTAGTTGCCCATGCCGTTTTCGCGGAACAGCTGGATCTGTTCCAACAATTGGTCGTAATTGTCGACCTTGGAATTACCGGTCGCAAAAACGTGGTGCCAGAACAGCGCCATTTTTTCTTCGAGCGGCCGTTGGGTATTTACCAGATAGTACATCCAATTGACGTTGCCCATTGGGGGCTGACCGCCGGGCAACAACGAAGCCGGTTGGTAGCGCATCAATGTGTAAGCATCGACTGGCGGCTGGGTCTCAGGATGCAGCAACTCCTCGACCGTCGCCTCGTATCCCTTGGCCACTCGCGCTTCAAGTTCGTCGCGGGTAGCACCAAAGCCGGCCCGCCGCATCAGGTGAGCCATTAAACCGATGTCATCCTGATAAGCCATCTTGCGCCCTCCTCCTTGTGGTGTCGGTCGTGGTATTCGCGTTGAACTATTCGTCAGCCGCCATCAGTGGTCCGCTTCGATCTGCCGGCCGGTGTTATCGTACAAGCTCGACGATTCGATTTTCCCGCGCTTGATCAGGGGCATTCGCATCATCGCGATCGCCTTTCCCCGAAAAATTGCACGACTTCCGGGTCGCCGCGTGTCGCACCGGATCCGGTGCAGCTCGGGCTCGGCCGGCATCATAATCCCAACCGAACAAAACTTACACCTTGGAATCATTTTATCCTACGAGCGCTCGAGGCTGTCAAGCGGGGTGCGGTGATGGGTGATGGATCGCTTGAAAGAGTACCCGCAATCATGGGCCCTGGTTGCGGGTGAAGGTAATAATTTTCGGATCGATAGGTGCCCCCGCAAACTGATCGCTGATGCACGGCTCAATTCAGGCCCAATCGGCGTCATTGGCGCAGCGGCACAGGTGCACTGCGCGCCCCGATGGTTCGCGACCGGGACTAGGGTGCTTGCCGGGTTAATTAATTTCCGGTTTGAAGGCGCTCTACCAGTTCGCGGACGGTAGGCACGTACCCGTTTGCGTAAAACGGGTCGGAGGCGAAGCGGTATGCGTTATGGCCTGCAAACATCAGCTGCTGCTCGACGTCGTCAGAATGACGAATGGCTTGCAATGTCTTCTGAATGCAAAAGCTGCGCGGATCTGCCTTTTTGCCCGTAGAGCTTGTTTCGCCCTGAGCCCAGTTCGAGAATTGACAGGCGCTCAGGCAACCCATGCAGTTAATCTGATCGGTGCGGATCTCGAGCGCCTTCTCCGGTGTAACAAAAATCAATGTCGAGTCCGGAGTGCGCAGCGCTTCTGAAAATCCGCTTGCAACCCATCTCTCGGCCGATTGCCGATCGTGCAACGTCAGATAGACGGCACGGTTGCGGGCTCCGACCCGAAACGGTGCGACGTGTTCCCCGACCGGCTCAACAGAAAACGCCACCTGCCGAGCCGATCGCTCCTGCAACTCGTCCAAGAAGCTGTTGCGCACTGCCGAGGAATAAAATCCGGTCGGGCTAAAGCGGTTCAGATAGACATCGCCTTCACCCAAGGTTAGCAGCCTGCGCTTCCAAGCGTCGGAAATGGGGCTCTCTTGGGTTAGCAGCGGACGGGTCCCGAACTGAAAGGCTACGGGGCCGAGTTCGGGATTTTCTATCCAGTCACTCCACTCGCGCAAGTACCAAAGCCCGCCCGCCATGAAGATGGGCGTCGAAGCAAGACCGAAGTCGCTCATCATTCTGCGCAACTCGCGGACCCGCGGGTAGGCCGGCTCGGGATTGTTCGGATCTTCGCTATTGGAGAGACCGTTGTGGCCACCGGCGAGCCAGGGATCCTCGTAGACAACGCCACCGAGCCAATCGAAGAATTTGTGATACGCACGTTTCCACAGCGCACGAAACGCCCGTGCGGAGGATACAATCGGATAGTAGTAAACCCCATAACGCGCGGAGATCTCGGCGATCTTGTACGGCATCCCTGCCCCGCAAGTGACGCCGTGGATCAAGCCCTTCGCACCTTCGAGTACACCATGCAAAACCCGCTCGGCGGCGGCCATTTCCCACAGAACATTCATGTGGATACGGCCTTCACCGTTACCGCGTTCATATGCTACACGGGCCTGCTGTACCCCGCCGGCAATGGCGTATGTAACGAGCTCTTCATGGCGCTCGCGGCGGGTACGCCCATGATAGAGCTGTGGGATCAACTTGCCGTCTTCGCTGAAGCTGTCCGCATTCACACCGGAGAATGTGCCAACCGCGCCGGCCGCGGCCCATGCTCCCGAACTTTCACCGTTTGATATGGAAATGCCCTTACCGCCCTCGACTAGGGGCAGAACCTCACGGCCCGATACGAGAATTGGGTTAAGAGCTCTCACGATATTGCATCCCGCCGAGATAATGTCGGGAAAAGCCGCGGCCTGGTCACAGGTTGTGCTCGGTCAACGGTTACGGCCGAATTCATGATATTGGGAAAATCAGAAAAGACCGAGGAAACCCCCCACTGCCATAATTCGTTTGCACGAACGGCATCATTGACTGTGTAAGCCATCACAAAATATCCCGCTTCGCGCAACCTCGTCACGATTGCCGGACGCAGGTACTGATGGTCGACATTGATCGTCATACAACCGAAATCTGCAGCACGACGCTGCCGCGCGGCGGTTACGCTGCGTATCAGCAGCCCCCGAGGGACATCCGGAGCGTAGTCGCGAGCAGCCTCGATCGCCTTGTCTAAAAAACTTGAGACTAATGGGGCCGGCAAATGCCTCGGCCATGATCGCGAAAGAATTTCGGTTGCTGCCAGCGCCGTGGCGAGCGCGTCCCCAGGCCCGGATTTCAGCTCGATGTTGGCGCCCAGGCCGAGTTCAGCCAACAAGGCGATCGCGCCGTCGAGCGTCGGCACCGGTTCGCCTACAAACAACGGATCGAACCAGGCGCCGGCGTCAAAACGGCGGATTGCTGCCAAGGTGAGTTCGCGCGCATGGCCGCGGCCATTCGTGGTTCGTTCGAGCCGATCATCGTGCAGAAGGATCAACTCGCCGTCGGCAGTCAAACGAACATCAAACTCCACCCATCTGCAGCCGAGGGCGTGGGCCCGCCGGAGCCCGACAAGAGTGTTTTCAGGCGCTTCACCCGCTGCCCCGCGGTGCCCAATTACCGGCGGCAGCCAAGGCCCGGTGCCATTCGAACTATGGCTGTCCAATCGATGCATCGCCGCTACGAGTATAAAGAATCGCCGAGCCGTGTTCAAATACGGTCGTGATCGGTCGGTTCGCTTATCCTACTTTACTACCTCAGGCGTGCGCGCCGGCTCTACACGCTTGTTGCCGACGTCCTCACCTGTCTGCTGATCAACTTGGCGCATGCTCAGTTTAACCTTACCACGATCGTCAAACCCCAGCACCTTTACTTTCACATTGTCGCCGAGCTTGACAACGTCAGTCACTTTGCCGACACGCTGGGGGGCCAACTCGCTGATATGCACTAGCCCGTCTCGCGAGCCGAGGAAGTTCACGAAAGCGCCAAAGTCGACGGTCTTGACCACCTTGCCGTTGTAGATGCCGCCCACTTCCGGCTCGGCGACAATTCCGCGAATCCAATCGACGGCCGCCTGGGCAGCATTACTGTCGGATGCCGCGACTTTGACGGTGCCATCATCGTCGATGTCGATCTTTGCGCCGGTAGTTTCAGTGATCTCGCGGATCACTTTGCCGCCCGACCCAATCACCTCCCGGATTTTGTCTTTTGGAATGCTCAGAGTGGTGATCCGGGGAGCATTCTCGCTGACAGCCTCGCGCGCGCCAGTCAATGCCTTGGCCATCTCACCCAGGATATGGACGCGTCCTTCTCGCGCCTGGTTCAAAGCGACCCGCATGATCTCGTCGGTTATCGAGGTGATTTTGATGTCCATCTGCAATGCCGTGACACCCTTTTCGGTGCCGGCCACCTTAAAGTCCATGTCGCCGAGATGGTCCTCGTCACCGAGGATGTCGGAGAGCACAACAAACGCTTCAGGGTCCTTGATGAGCCCCATTGCTATGCCAGCGACCGGTCGCGGCAGCGGCACGCCCGCATCCATCAAGGCGAGCGAGGCGCCGCAAACCGATGCCATCGACGAGGAGCCGTTCGAACTCGGTAATTTCAGAAACCACCCGGATCGTATAAGGGAAGTTGTCTTTTGAGGGCAACAAAGGGTGAATCGCTCGCCATGCAAGCTTTCCGTGCCCGATCTCCCGCCTCCCAGGAGATCCGATCCTCCCGGCTTCTCCCGTCGAATAGGGCGGGAAATTGTAGTGGAGCATGAAGTTTTCGCGGTACTCGCCCTCGAGGGCATCTATTACCTGCTCGTCTTGGCCGGTACCCAACGTCGCCACCGCGAGGGCTTGTGTCTCCCCCCGGGTGAACAAGGCCGACCCGTGAGCGCGAGGCAAAATCCCGACCTCGGCCGTGATCGGCCGGATCGAGCGCGCGTCTCGGCCATCGATCCGGTTCGCGCCGCGAAGGATGGCTCCGCGGACAATCTCCTTTTCCAAATCCTTGAAGATTTTGGAGGCGACTGAGCGCTGTTCTTCATCGGCAAACAATTCGGCTGCTTGCGCCTTTGCGGCATCGAGCCGGTTGCTGCGATCCTGCTTTCCCTGCGCGTGATAGGCAGCCTCGATCAGCGGCCCGACTGTCGAACGCAGGCGTTCCTCGACCGCATGATACTCGGTTGGCATCGGCGGCAGATCCCATGGCTCCTTTGCGCATGTTTCCGCCAACTCGATAATTGCCTGGATCACGGGCTGAAATTCACGATGTCCAAAGGTGACCGCTCCCAACATCAGATCTTCCGAAAGCTCGCGAGCTTCCGACTCGACCATCAGTACGCCACCCGCAGTGCCGGCGACCACGAGGTCGAGTTCGGATCGCGGCAGCTCAGCCAGGATCGGGTTCAACACGTAAGCGCCGTCGATGTACGCGACCCTCGCCCCGGCAATTGGTCCAAGAAAGGGTATTCCCGAGATCGTAAGCGCCGCCGAAGCGCCGATCATTGCGACGATATCGGGATCATTTTCCAGGTCGTGGCTTAGTACAGTACAAACAACCTGCGTTTCATTGCGAAACCCAGACGCAAATAATGGCCGCAGCGGCCGGTCGATCAGTCTAGAAACGAGCGTTTCTTTCTCCGACGGGCGGCCTTCCCGCTTAAAAAAACCGCCAGGAATCTTACCCGCGGCGAAGGTTTTTTCTTGATAGTTGACGGTGAGTGGAAAAAAGTCTTGTCCCGCCTTTACAGATTTCATTGCCACAGCGGTACACAACACAGTCGTCTCGCCGTATGTGGCCAACACTGCGCCGTCCGCTTGTCGTGCGATTTTTCCCGTTTCCAGGGTCAGACGACGGCCGCTCCAAATCAGTTCCCTTCGGTATACTTGTAACATTCTCCAAGATTCCTCTTTGGAATTGCGCGCAGCAAACTTCTTCGCGCGTCAACTCTGTCTTCAAAGACGGGGCTCAGCAGCTGCCAGCGTGCCGTTCGGCTCCGGCCGACTAGCCGTAAGCTCGCGTCGTGGCATGTGCAACCGTCGGCCTTAACGCCGCAAACCCAATCGACCGATCAGGGTCTCGTAGCGGTTCTGATTGGAACGCCTCAAATAATCTAACAACCGACGGCGTTGACCTACCATGACGAGCAACCCTCGCCGCGAGTGAAAGTCTTTCTTGTGGGTCCCAAGATGGTCGGTGAGATTACGAATGCGCTCGCTTAGTATAGCTACCTGGACTTCCGGAGAGCCGGTATCAGCAGACTTGGTGGCGTATTCGGAAATGAGCGCCTGTTTGCGCTCAGCGGTGATCGACATCGAACCTCTTACTCCTACTCACAAATTCAATACGCGCAACGGCCGTAGGTTTCCATCCTCGACCATCGCAAGAGCAACAAGCGCCCGATCATCCCACGCAGCGACGACCGTACCAGCGCCGGGTAGGTTGGTCTCGACCAACTCAGCGGAGCCATCAAGTGCCACTCGCTGACCGCAGCGCAACCGGGCGGCTTCGCCTCGCGCCAGAACCAACGCCGGGATCTTGGTCAGCACTGCCTCGACCGGCAATAGCAACTCACAGCTTGGCAGGATATGTTGCTCCCCAACGGCAGCCACCAGAGGCACCGCGTGTTCTTCCGTAAACGGCCCGACCGACAGACGGCGCAGAGCGGCAATGTGACCCAGGGTCCCGAGTGCCTCGGCAATATCGCGTGCGAGCGCCCGAATGTAGGTTCCTTTGCCGACGGTCGCCTCCAGATCGGCAATCTCCGGGTTCGGCATTTCGATCAGGCGAAGATCAAAAATCTCCACCGGTCGCGCCGTCAGACATGGCTTCTGCCCAGCGCGGGCCAGCGCATAGGAACGGCGGCCGGCGACCTTGATCGCCGAATAGGCCGGCGGAGTTTGGGTAATGGTGCCTATAAACTTAGGTAACATCTTCTCCACGTCCTGCCGATTGGGACGGTGGCGACTCTCGGCGACAATCTCGCCTTCACAATCCTCGGTGGAACGGGCGACACCCCATTTGATTCGGAAGCGGTACCGCTTGGGCCCGTTCACGGCATAGGCGATGGTTTTGGTGGCTTCCCCGACAGCGATCGGCAGGACACCAGTCGCGAGCGGATCAAGCGTGCCGGCATGGCCCGCTTTGGCTCCGGTGGCGCGGCGGACGCATTCTACAACTCGGGTTGACGTCAAGCCCTCTGGTTTGTCAATAACAATCCACCCGCTTGGTTTAGGATTAGCCCACATCGTTTGTTTCGACTTTATCATCCGAGGCGTGCAGATCGCGCTGCACTTCGGGACGGGTCAATAACGCCGATATGCGATCAGCCTGATCAAACGTTTCGTCGAGGGCAAAGGCCAAGCTCGGGGCATACCGCAAACCCAAGTCCCGGGATACCTCGCGACGAAGAAACCCGGCCATGTGTCCTAGTGCGCCAACGATCTCGTCGGCATTGGTCCCGCCTAGCGGCATAACGTAAACCGTCGCGTTGCGTAGATCCGGGCTGATGCGCACCTCAGTCACCGTGATATTGGCCTCGATCAGCACCGGATCGCGGCATTCGCCGCTTCGGAACACTTGCGACAGGATATGACGGAGTAGCTCAGCGACCCGGCGCTGGCGCTGGCTGGCGCCCCGGCGCGTGTCAAAGGAGGTTCCCGGAGGGCGATTAAAGGGCCTTCCTCTAATTCTTTCGTCTTGCACTCTTTGGTTCATCCGGCCTTTGCGCCGTTACAGCGTTCGTGCGACTTCTTCGATCTCAAAGCATTCGATGACGTCGCCGGTCTGGACGTCCTGATAGTTTTCGAAGGCCATTCCACATTCATAGCCTTCCCGAACCTCGCGAACCTCATCCTTGAACCGCTTCAACGTTTTAAGCGAGCCTTCGTGGATCACAACATTGTCTCGCAACAGTCGAACCTTTGCGCCTCGACGGACAGTACCTTCGGTGACCATACATCCCGCAACCTTGCCGACGCGAGTAATGCTGAATACCTCACGGATCGAAGCGTTGCCCAGCAGGCGTTCGCGTAATGTCGGCGCCAGTAGCCCCGACAATGCACCGCGCATATCGTCGATCAAATTATAGATAATCGAATAATAACGAATCTCGACGCCATCGCGCCGCGCCAAATCGCGCGCTTGCGGGTTGGCGCGAACATTGAAACCGATAATCACCGCTTCTGATGCCTTGGCCAGGATCACATCGCTCTCGGTAATTCCTCCAACCGCCGAGTGCAGCACGCGGATCGACACTTCGTTCGTCGATATTTTATCGAGCGATCCCACGATTGCTTCGAGTGAGCCCTGCACGTCGGATTTAACGACCACCGGCAATTCTTTGGCCGTGCCGGCAGCAATCTGCGAAAACATTTGTTCGAGCGTACCTCGCCCGCCGACTGCCGCGGCCGCGTCGCGCCGCCGGCGTTGCCGGAAATCGGCGATGTCGCGAGCTCTTCCCTCGTTTTCGGCAACGACAAAATCGTCACCTGCGAGTGGGATCCCATTGAGTCCCAACACTTCGACCGGCATCGATGGTCCGGCTTCGATCCGATTTAGGCCACGGTCGTCAATTAACGCGCGGACACGGCCCCATTCGCTACCCGAAACGAAAATGTCGCCGACCCGCAACGTCCCACGCTGGATTAATACGGTCGCAACCGGACCCCGCCCTCGTTCGAGCCTTGCTTCAAGCACAACACCTTCGGCCGGTCGCTTAGGGTTAGCCTTTAGATCAAGCAATTCAGCCTGAAGCAAAATCGCCTCCTCAAGCCGATCGAGATTAGTTTTCTTTATCGCCGACACTTCGACATCAAGAATTTCGCCGCCAAGTTGTTCGACGACGATGTCGTGTTGGAGCAGCTCTTGCCGAACCCGCTCAGGGCGTGCATCGGGTTTGTCCATTTTGTTGATCGCAACGATCAGCGGGGCTTGGGCCGCTTTGGCGTGACGTATCGCTTCGACCGTCTGCTCCATGATCCCATCATCGGCAGCGACGACCAAGACGACGATATCGGTGACGTTGGCGCCCCGAGCCCGCATGGCGGTAAACGCCTGATGACCCGGTGTGTCGATAAAGGTGATCTGCTTACCGCTCCGTAATCTTACCTGGTACGCCCCGATGTGCTGAGTGATCCCACCGGCTTCCCCAGCCGCGACGTCGGTTTCCCGCAGGGCGTCTAGCAGGGAGGTTTTGCCGTGATCGACGTGCCCCATGATCGTGACAACGGGGGCGCGTGGCGCAAGCGTCTCTTCGGCATCCTCCTCTCCACGGAGCCCCACCTCGACATCCGCCTCAGACACACGACGAAGCCGGTGACCGAATTCGCTGACGACAAGCTCAGCCGTATCGGCGTCGATTACCTGGTTGATTGTGGCCATGACGCCCATTCGCATCAGCGCCTTGATGACATCAGCGCCACGCTCCGCCATGCGGTTGGACAATTCCTGAACCGTAATGGTTTCTGGGATGACGACATCGCGGACCACCTTGGTAGCTTCCTGCTCCCGCTGGTGAAGTCGCAGGCGCTCGCGTTCGCGCGCCCGCCGCACCGAGGCAAGGCTTCGCATACGTTCGCCTTCGTCTCCCGAAAGCGCCCTCGTAACCGTGATCTTTCCGCCTCGCCGGCGCATGTCGTCGCGGCGAACCGGTGCAACCGGCTTTTTTATCTCCGGCCGCGCGCCGCGCCGCGCGCCGCCCGCCGATTCTTCCTCTTCCTCCTGCTCAACCGGGGCTGCCACTTTACCCGCCGCGGCGAGCGCCGCGACTTTTGCGGCGGCAGCCTTACCCGCGCGCTCGGCGACCTCGCGCCTCGACTCTTCCTCTTTACGCCGTTGCGCTTCCTCTTCGGACCGTTTGCGCGCCTCTTCGGCAGCCTGACGACGCGTCTCCTCTTCCTCTACCCTGATGCGGGCGTCTTCTTCAGCGCGGCGGCGGGCCTCTTCAACGGCGCGCTCCTCCTCCTGACGGCGGCGGTCGGCTTCGGCAAGCGCCGCACGCCGGCGTGACTCCTCATCCGCTTTTTGAGCGTCCTGCAGCGCTCGGACACGCCCAGCGCGCTCCTCCGCTGTCAAGGTGCGCGGGATAACAACTGGTCGGCGCGCGGGCTCGGTTGCCGCTGGCCGCGCTGCAGGCATCGCATCGCGCGCAACCGTTGGTGCCGCCTCCGGCCTTCCTGGTTCCGCCGAGCCCGGGCCAATCACACGCTTTTTGCGGACCTCGACGGTAACCGTTTTGGAGCGCCCGTGCGAAAAGCTCTGGCGCACCTGGCCTGTCTCCACGCCCTTGCGCAGCTCCAACCTGCCGCCAGGACGACCCAGAGTCAGTGGCCGTTTCTGCTCTTGCTCACTTGCGTCGGTCATTGCGCTCCAATACCGCTATCCTGCCGTCTCCGCTAGCCTGGGACGGTGTTGTCTCTTCGTTCGATCACTGCATCTACGCGAAAGCCGGCTAATTTGTGCGCATCGAGAAGCAGCCTGCGGCTCAGCGGCCCCGACCCGATCGACGCATTAACAACGTGCTCGCGACCGAAGGCCGCGCCCAGTTCCTCAGCCGTCAGCACGCACAGCAGCGGTGCACCGCGGCCGAGACCTTCGAGTTTGCGACGTGCGCCTTGAGCCCCATCCAGCGCGGCGAGTAATACGGCCACCTTACCATGGCGGGCCGCTTCCGATACCCGCTCAAAGCCACACACCGCAATGCCAGCGCGCCGAGCAATCCCGATCCCGTCCACGCATCGCTGCACGAGCAGCGCCTCAACCCGGGTTGCGAGCCCCTCCGGGATCACCAGCGACCGGCGGGTAGCGCGTGCAAAGGCACGCTTTATTACCGCTCGCTCAACTATATCCCGCCGCGGTGTCAACCACAAACCCCGTCCGGGCAAACGAATGCCAATGTCGGGAGTAAGATGGCCGTCCGGGCCAACGACAAAGCGCAGCAACTTCTCGCTATCGTGGACCTCACCGGTTACTAAGCAGCGGCGCTGTGGGCCGCTTTGATCCGCTGCCCCCTGCACTTCTGGACCGATATTCGTGTCGCCGAAGCTCGTAGCACCTACTCCTGAGCGGAGGCTGCTGCTGATGCCGGTTCCTCCGCGAACCAATGCGCCCGCGCCTGCATAATCAGCGCATTCGCGGTCTCCGTATCGAGAGCGGGGCCGCTTTTGTCAGAGCCGGCAAGCAGCTCAAGCAGCTCGTCCCCGGCGAGATCGGCGAAATCGTCCAATGTCTTGACGCCCTTTTCACCGAGCGCCACCAGCATCCCGGGTGTAAGCCCCTCGAGCGCCGCTAGATCATCAGCGACGCCAAGCTGGACACGCTGCTCTTCATATTCAATATCACGCCGCTCGAGCGCGTTTCTCGCCCGGGATTGAAGCTCCCGAGCGATCTCCAAGTCGAACCCTTCTATTTCCGCAAGGTCCTCCGGCGCCACGTAAGCAACCTCTTCGAGAGAGGCGAAGCCTTCTGTAACCAACAGATGCGCGATGACTTCGTCGATATCGAGGAAATCGATAAACATCTTGCTGCGGCTACGGAACTCTTCAGTCCGCCGTTCCAATTCCTCAGCCTCTGTCAGGATGTCGATATCCCAGCCGGTCAGCTGTGAGGCCAGTCGGACATTCTGGCCGCGGCGGCCGATTGCCAAGCTGAGCTGATCGTCGGGCACGACAACCTCGACCCGGCGCTGTTCTTCGTCCATGACCACTTTCGTCACCTCGGCCGGAGCCAAGGCGTTTACGACGAACGTCGCTGGATCCGCCGCCCACGGAACAATGTCGATCTTTTCGCCTTGCAACTCGCCGACCACGGCCTGGACACGACTTCCCCGCATACCAACACACGCGCCGACCGGGTCGATACCGCTGTCTCGCGACACAACCGCGATCTTCGCACAACTCCCTGGATCGCGTGCCACCGCTTTGATCTCGATGATGCCATCGTAGATTTCGGGCACTTCCTGCGCGAATAGCTTGGCCATGAATTGCGGATGCGTGCGGGACAAGAAAATCTGCGGTCCGCGCGGCTCCTGGCGCACGTCATATATGTAAGCGCGCACCCGTTCGCCCTGGCGGAAGCTCTCGCGTGGCAGAAGCTCGTCGCGGCGCGCCATTGCCTCTGCGCGGCCGAGATCGACGACGACATTGCCGAACTCGACCCTTTTTACCAGTCCATTGACGATCTCGCCAACTCGATCCTTGAACTCGAGGAATTGCCGCTGGCGTTCGGCATCGCGCACCTTCTGGACAATGACCTGCTTCGCGGTCTGCGCAGCGATGCGGCCAAAATCGATCGGCGGCAGCGGGTCGGTGATAAAGTCACCGATCTCGGCCTCGGGGTTCAGGCGCTGCGCCTCTGTGAGCAGGATCTGAGTCGCCTCATTTTCGATCGGGTCGGCAACCTCGCGGAATCGCAGCAAACGAATTTCGCCATTGCGCCTGTCGATCTCAGCACGGATGTCGTATTCTTGGCCGTATTTCGACCTACCCGCTTTCTGAATCGCCTGCTCCATTGCGTCGATCACCTCGTCCCGATCAATTCCCTTGTCTCGGGCGACGGTGTCGGCAACTTGCAGCAGTTCCGGACGGGCGTAGGTGGCTGTGCTTTCCATGGATAATTCCGACATCTTTCGGATCTTGCGTCAGTGGGTGCGCGCTCGAGCGAGCAAATCTTCCGTGATGATCAGCTTCGCCTTGGCAATTGCGGATAATGGTAAGCGCAGTTCGCCCGCTTCCGTCGCAAGACGAGCTTGTCCGTCGGTGGCCCCGAGTAGCCGGCCACGAAATCGCTTGCGGCCTTCAACCGCTAAGCTCAGCTCTATCCGGACTTCGTATCCGCTAAAGCGAGTATAATCTTCAGGACGTACGAGCGGGCGGTCGAGGCCGGGCGAGCTTATTTCGAGCGTGTAGGCGCTGGGAATCGGATCGGCAACATCGAGTAACGCCGAAACAGATTGGCTGATGATTGCGCAATCGTCTACCGTCATCGGCGCGTCATCGATCCGCTCGGCCATTATTTGCAAGGTTGCTCGGCGCCCGCTGGTTAGGACCACGCGCACTACGCGGTAACCCATTTCCGCGAGGGACGGCTCGATAAGCTGTGAGATGCCGTTCGTATCGACCAAAAACCCGACCTTTGCTCCCTTACTCAACGCGCAAATGCGAAAAAGTGGGCCTTCAGCCCACCTTGCGAGGCGATCCTACCTGGGACCAATGCGAAACGTTACTGCGAATATAATCTAATTCCACCGACCCACAAGGGCGTTGCCAAACGAGAGCTCCGCTCGGATCCCCCTCGGTAAAAAACTGAGTAAGCTCAGGCGGCCTTGGCGTCCTCTCGGATCATTGCGGCCCCTTTCTCGCCGATCATGATCGTCGGAGCATTGGTGTTGCCGGTGGTCACCGTCGGCATAACCGAGGCATCGATGACGCGCAGCCCGCCTACTCCACGAACCCGCAGTCGCGAGTCGACGACCGCCATCGGGTCCTCACCCATCCGGCAGGTGCCGACGGGATGATGCAAGTTTGTCCCATCGCGATGCAGGAATTCGTTAAGCTGTTGTTCTGTTTTCTTTTCGGTACCGGGCATGATTTCCGCCGCGCTGTGTTGCCGAAGCGCCGGGGCGGCGAAAATCCTTCGGGCATGATCAATACCAGCCAGCAGCACACCGAGATCGGTTGACGCCGATAGATAGTTCGGCCGTATCGCGGGGCGCTCTAACGGATCAGCCGAGCGCGCCATGATCGTCCCGCGGCTGTCCGGTCTTGCCAAGCATACGGCGATTGTCATTCCCGGCTCGCGCTCCAGGCGGCCATAACCGCGCGGATCATAGCTACCTGGCGTGAACAGCAATTGGATATTGGGGGTGGCCAAGCCCTCGCGGCTGCGACAGAACACCATCGCGGTCGTTACACCAAAGGTCAGCGCGCCGCTTCCGCTGGCGGCATAGCGACCAATCTCGCGCAGCAGCTTGGTGCCGCGCGCGAGCTCATTGACCGAAATCTCGTCCTTTACGCGATGTGAAACGCGCGCCGCAAAATGGTCAGAAAGATTGCTGCCGACACCCGGCAAATCGAGGATTAGCGGAACCCCGATTGATTTCAGGTAGGCGGCCGGGCCAATCCCGGAAACTTGAAGCAAGTGTGGGGAGTTCACGGTCCCACCGCACAGGATTACTTCTCTTGCCGCCGTGACGTGTTCGATGCGATCACCCCTGCGGAAGGCGACTCCGGTGCACCGCCGCCCGTCAAAACCAAGACACGTCGCGACTGCCTTGGTGATCACCTTCAAGTTGCTACGGCGTCGCGCCTGGGCGAGAAAAGTCCGCGCGGTAGAACCGCGAAACCGTCCGCCCCGCGTCATCTGGGAATAGCCAACCCCTTCCTGCTCCGCTCCGTTGTAATCCGCTGTCAATTTAAATCCGGCCTGTTGGGCCGCTTCAACAAAGCGGTGGGTCAAGGGCAGGATCGTGCGATAGTTCTCGACCGGGAGCGGCCCGCCCCGACCGCGATACTCCGGATCCCCCAACGTGTGATTCTCCGATTTTTTGAAAAAAGGCAGCACGTCGGCATAGCTCCACCCGCGGCAGCCCATTTGTGCCCAGCCATCGTAATCGGCCGGGTTGCCGCGCACATAAAGCATGCCATTGATCGAGCTCGTGCCGCCCAGAACGCGGCCGCGCGGCCAATGGAGTGCTCGGTTGCCGATGCCAGGTTCGGGATCGGTGTAGTAGTTCCAATTCACCAGCGGGTTTGCGCGCAGATGCAAGGCGCCAGCCGGGATATGGATCATCGGGTGCCAGTCGCGCGGTCCGGCTTCGAGCAGGACCACTCGTGCCCCGTCCTCGCTCAATCGTGCGGAGACGACGCACCCTGCCGAGCCCGCGCCAACGATAACATAGTCAGCATTCAATTCGCTCATTTCGAGCGCCTCAGTCCGTTGCGGAGCAATTTGCGAGAGCACCTTCGCTCAAGCCCTAGCGCTCCGTAAAAAATTCGCGGTTCGCCATTTTTCGGCATCGGTTTGTGTTCCCCGCCGATGCTCTGCGTCTCCTTGAACTGATTAAACGGCCCGCTTGGACCAGGCGCAATTGCCGCGCTCGATCAGCCCGCACGGCGAGCATGCCGGTACTCCTAATGTCCCGTCGCCAGCGGCCGACCGTTTCGCGTAACGAGAGCATAAGACTGCAGATTAGCCGCAGCCGCGGAGCAATCGCCGCCGCCTGCCCCAGAAAGCGGCTCTGCGGGAGCGACTGCATTGTAATGCGAACTCGTGACCGACGAAGCCGAGAGCGTCAGGGCGGTATTCCAGCGCCAGATCATCCTCGTAGCTGACGCGGATATCGTCGCCTGCCGGGTTCTGACCGTACACAATCGGTCTTAGATCCATAGTTAACCACTCTTGCGTTTCCGATCATTGTCTTCGACGCCGTGGCGATGCAAGCTTCCGGCTAGTGGTGAGCCACGGGAGGAAAAAAGCCATGCCAATCGAGCCGATGCTGAGTGAAGAGATGCCCGCGAACGCGCTCGTCGCTCGAGTGCTTGAAGAAGCCGGGATCGAGATGGTTTTTGGCATCTCCGGTGGCCATACCGGGCGAATCGTGTCGGGCCTCAGCAAATATCAGAATTCGATCCGTACGGTGCTGGTGCGGGAGGAATCGCTGGGTGGAGTGATGGCCGAGGTTTACGGCCGGCTGACGCGCCGCCCGGGTGTTCTGCTCGGCCAAGGGCCGTGGGTGTTGGGCAACGGGCTGATCGGCACGATCGAGGCGTTTCTGTCGAGTTCACCGATGCTGCTGTTAACCGATTTCAGCGACGCGCCACGCTTTCCGTTGCACGCCCCCTACCAGCAGGGCACCGGCGATTGGGGTAGCTGGGACGCACGCCGCGCATTCGGTGGCGTGACCAAGCACGTCATGCAAGCCCATGACCCAGTCGCAGCGGTACAGGCGACCCAACTCGGCATCAAGCACGCGCTGGCCGGGCAGCCCGGACCAGTTGCCATCTTGTACAGCCACAACTCACTCGCCGGTATGGTGGTGCCGGATTCCCAGCCGATGCTGTATCCTACACGCTATTATCTTCCCAGCGCGCCGCCGCCCGCCGAGCAGGGCCAGGTCGAGGCCGCGGCCGCTGCTATCCTCGCAGCGCAAAGGCCGGTGTTGATCGCGGGCAACGGGGTGCGGATCGCCAAGGCCTATAATGAACTTCGTCACGTCGCGGAGGCGGCGGGGTTACCGGTAGCAACGACTGCTGCCGGCAAGGGGACCTTTGCCGAAACCCATCCTCTGGCCTTGGGTGTGTTTGGCACCTTTGGCACGGAGGTCGCAAACGCCTGCGTCGCCGAGGCCGATCTTGTCGTCGTTGCCGGCTCGAAACTGTCGCCCAGCGACACCGCCTGGGAGAACCGGGCATTGCTCGATCCGACTCGACAGACTTTCATCCAGATCGATATCGAGCCGCGCAACGCCTCGTGGAATTACCCGGCCGAGCATGTGCTGCTCGGTGATGCAGCAGTGATCCTAGCTCAACTCGCCACCGAACTTCGGGTGCGCGCGACCGGCCAACGGCAAGCGGCCGAACGGCGCGTCGTAAGTCATCGAGAGCGCCACGGGTATTTTAGCAGCCGCGCTTATTTCGCGGACGATGTACCGATTTTACCGCAGCGGCTGATCGGCGAATTGCAGCGCGGCCTTCCGGAGGACGCGATCGTGACCTGCGACGCCGGCGAAAATCGCATCATGATGACCCATTTCTATCAGACAAAGCGGGCCGAAGGGTTTTTGCAGGCCGCCGGCTCCGGCCCGATGGGCTTCGCTATCCCAGCGGCACTTGGCGCCAAGCTCGTCCATCCCGATCGGCCGGTCGTCGCGGTGTGCGGCGATGGTGGATTCGCGATGACCATGAATGGGCTGATGACCGCGGTCGAGCATGATATACCTATCATCACGGTTGTCTTCAACAACAAGGCACTGGGCTGGGTGTTGCACGGTTCGGGTCCGTTTTCAGCCGAGTTTAATGATTGGGATCATGCCGAAATAGCTCGCGCATTAGGCTGTCGCGGCGTGCGGATCGAGGACCCAACGGCGATCGCTCCCGCTCTTTCCGAGGCGCTCGCGAGCCGCGCGCCGACCGTACTCGACGTGCGCACCTCGCTCGCGGTCACCTTTGCCGATATCACCTCGCAACTGGCGAAGGACGCGTCGCCGCGTCGGCGCTAGGAGGTTACGATAGCGACCGTGCTGGGCATCAACGAGGTCCTGCGGAGCGCTGTCGACCGCGGTGAGGTACCGGGTGTGGTGGCACTCGCGGCAAATGATCGTGACATTTTATATGAGGGAGCGTTCGGGCTGCGCGACCTTGCCGCTCGCTCTGGCATGACCCAAAAAACGCTGTTCCGTATCGCGTCGATGACTAAAGCTGTGACGTCCGTTGCAGCGATGCAGCTAGTTGAGGCAGGGAAGCTCGCGCTCGACGAGCCGATCGGCCGAGTCCTGCCCGACCTCGCCGCGCCCATGGTATTGACAGGGTTTGGCCCGACTGGGGAGCCGCGGCTGCGTCCCGCCAAACGCCCGATCACCCTGCGTCATCTGCTGACCCATACCGCAGGGTTCGGCTACGAGATGCTGAACAGCGAGCTGATCCGCTACAACGCGGTCACTCACACGCCATCCAACAGCTCCGGCAGGCTGGCCTCGCTGCGACTGCCGCTGCTGTTCGATCCAGGCGAGAGATGGCAATACGGGATAAATATCGACTGGATCGGGCGCGCCATCGAAGCCGTCAGCGGCCAGTCGCTAGATGTTTATTTTCGCGACCGCGTCTTCGCGCCGATCGGTATGTCCGACAGCGGCTTCCAAATGTCACCGAGCCAGAACGAGCGCCTAGCCCGGGTTCACCGCCGCAACCCCGACGGCTCGTTCGAAGCCATCGAATTCGAACTGCCAGCACGCCCGGAGTTCTGGGCGGGTGGCGGCGGCCTCTACTCGACCGGCGCGGACTATCTTAGATTTCTTCGCATGGTGCTGGGCGGCGGTTGCCTTGATGGGGTCCAACTATTGCGGAACGAGACTGTCGGCGAAGTGGGTCGCAACCAGGTCGGCAATCTGGCCGCCGGGGTGATGCGAACGATGATGCCGGATCGGACCAACGATTTCGTTCTGTTCCGCGAGGGCTCCTGCCGCTGGGGCCTCGCTTTTATGATAAACGCGCTGCCGGGACCAAACGGCCGCAGCGCCGGCAGCTTGAGTTGGGGTGGAATATTCAACAGCTATTATTGGATCGATCCGGAGATGAAGGTGGCGGCGGTGATCCTGATGCAGTTGCTGCCATTTGCGGATCCGCGCGCGCTCGCGGTCTACGGCGCCTTCGAACGCGCCGTGTACCACGTTCTGAACCGATCCTAGCAACGAAGTACGCCCGGGCGGCGCTGCCGCTGGTTTGCGGCCACGCCGTTTTGTGAAGTCGTAATGCTGATCCTTTCCGACGTAACCTACCGCATTGAAAAGCGGCGCCTGCTAGATCATGCGAGCGTGCAAATTCCGGATGGCGCCAAGGTCGGGTTGGTTGGGCGTAATGGCGTTGGCAAGTCGACCCTTTTCAACCTAATTCGGGGCGTATCGGAGCCGGAAGACGGCACAATCGAGTTGCCGGGCAGTCGGCGCATCGGGTTTCTCGCACAGGAGGCCCCAAGCGGGCTCGCAACCCCATTCGAAACCGTGCTCGCCGCCGATCGCGAGCGCACTCGTCTCCTGAGCGAGCGCGAGACGAATCCGCCGCCGTTGCGCGCCGCGGAAATAGAGACCCGGCTGCTCGAGATCGACGCCTATTCGGCGCCAAGGCGCGCCGGCCGCATTCTCGCCGGGTTGGGACTAGATGCTGCGATGCAGCAGCGACCGCTTGCCGATCTGTCCGGCGGTTGGCGGATGCGGGCGGCCTTGGCCGCGGTCCTCTTTACCGAGCCAGATCTGCTGCTGCTGGACGAGCCGACCAATCATCTCGATTTCGAATCGTCACTTTGGCTCGAACGGTTTCTGCGCGGCTATCGACAGACATTGATCCTAATCAGCCATGACCGGCGCGTGCTCAATGCAGTCACTACGATGACGCTTCATCTCGAGCGGGGCAAACTGACTGCTTACAGCGGCGGCTTTGATGCGTTTCTGCGAGCGCGGCAAGAGAATGCTCAGCGATTGGCGACCGTCGTGAAACAACAGGCGGATCAGCGGGAGCGGCTACAGGGCTTTGTCGACCGCTTTCGGGCAAAAGCGTCCAAGGCGCGGCAAGCACAGAGTCGGCTGAAGGCGATAGCCCGTATCGAGCCGGTCGTGCTGGCGGAGACGGAACCCCCGCCGCGGATGTCATTTCCCGAACCGCCCCGGTTAAGTCCGCCGTTGATCTCCTTTGAACGGGCCAGCGTGGGTTATGCTCCAAAAAAGCCGGTTCTGTCGCGCCTCGGCCTGCGTCTCGATCCCGACGACCGGATCGGCCTGTTAGGCGCCAATGGCAATGGCAAAACGACTTTCGCACGCTTGCTAGCGGGGCGCCTGCCATTGCTCGGCGGTGATGTGGTGCGGTCGCCGAAACTGCGCTGTGGTTATTTCGCCCAGCATCAGATCGAGGAGATGAGGCCTTGCGAATCGGCATACGAGCACCTCGCCGCATTAATGCCAACGGCCATACCCGAAATGGTGAGGGCGCGGCTGGGCGGTTTTGGCTTTGGAGAAGACAAGGCCTTTGTATCGGTCGCCGAGCTATCTGGAGGTGAGCGGGCGCGGCTAAATTTCGCGTTGGTTACGCACGACGCACCGTCACTTCTGGTCCTGGATGAGCCGACCAACCATCTGGATCTCGAAACCCGCGAAGTATTGGTTCAAGCGTTAAATGAGTTCGCTGGTGCCGTAGTTTTGGTAAGCCACGATTGGCATTTGTTGGAGCTGGTGGCTGATCAGCTGTGGCTGGTAGCAGACGGGACAGTTCGGAGTTTTGACGGTGATCTGGACGACTATCGTCGGCTGGTGCTCAGCCAGGCGGATTCTACGAACGCAAACCATTCTGAGGACACAAACGAGCGTCGGATCGCCAGGCAACGGGCTGCTAAGGAGCGACGGGTCCTCGAGCCGTTGCGGCAGGAAGTCCGCCGAATTGAAGGCAGAATAGCTGTCCTTTCAAGGGAGCGTGAGGAGATCGAGCGCAAGCTCGTTTCACTCAATGGAGCGCGTCTGAGCGGCTCCATGGTGAGTGACGCCTTGAAGCGACACGGGGAACTAATGCGCCTTATCGCGCAGGCAGAAGCCGATTGGTTGGTCACCGAGGAGGCGATCGAACGCGGATCGGATGGCTGAGCCGCACGGCTCCACAACTGTGCGAAATCTCGATACCGCAACCATCTGAGCAGATTTGCCTCTAGCAAGATCGTTCGTTGGACGAACGCGCGCGAATCGCAAGTACGTAGAAACGGCGGCACGCAATCCTGGCCATTCCCGAGCCAAGATCGAAAGGAACCGAGGCGCGGCCTCCTCCTTAATGCGGGGCAAGATTTGCGCCGCTTGCGCGCGGCTGATGGCCGCATAACTCCTTTAGCACTACAATCTACTTTGACAAACTCGCAAGAGGCAGTCTATCTCATCAGAGCGACGGGGAATTCTTGAGGTTGCGTTTAAGAACTGTAAGCGACACGGTGAAATCGCTGCCGCGAGCGCCCCTTGGAGCAGAGTTTGCCATGACAGACAGTCCCGCGATCACGGACAGAAACCTAGAAGCGACGACGAACATTTCACTCAAGCGGGAGCCTGCCTGTTTCGCTTTTCTATCTCCGCGTTCGATCGCGTCACCTATGTCGATAAATTCGATAAACCTAGATCTTGCATCAGCCGACTATTTCGACGGGCGAGCCTCGTTATGGGCGACGTTCGAGATGCGGTCGGCTGTCAATGACGACCAACCTGCTGCCCTACTGGGTTTCGACGAGACGTTTTTGCGGCCGTTCGCCCGCGCGTTGATCGAGGCGGCAACAACCCGGGCCGCTTATCGAATGACAATTCTCCAGGAAAACCGAACCCCGCAACGATGCCGCGTTGTGGAATACGTAACCGGCCCGGGTAAGGCGCTACAAGAGCTCGTATTGCAGCCATATGACAATGTTGTCTTGATTACTGCTGCAGCAAACAAAGAGGGCGAGGAGACGCTGTTTCAATTACCGCGTACAGACAGCTTTTTGCGTTCTTTTGCCAAGATTGCTTACGTTGCTGACCAAACTCTCCATGATTTGCTGGACGATATGGAGAGGATCGGCCGTCGGCGTTTGACCCCTTAAAAACGCACGCAACGCCCTGACCAGAATTTGATTGCGCCGAAGATTTCGGCTTCGGCCCAATAAAGCTATTACCGTGGCCCAGCCCCGCTTGACCCCGAGGTCCTTGGACCGCCCATATCGCCTGAGGGCGGCGACGCACCCTGCGGAGGAGCGGCGGGGGCCGATGGATTGCTCGTATTGCCCGATTGAATACGGGCCAACTCCTCGCGATTTAATTGCGCCGTCGTATCACCGGTCAAGGCCGCTTTCCTAGCCATATGCATGTGATGAGCATGCATCGCCCTCGCGTGTCTGACCGCATGGTGCGCCGGCGGTGCCGCGGGCGTGGTTGCCGACCCGGCTCCACCGCCGGTATAGGGTGTTAAGCCAGGCCCGCCGGGATTCGGACCTGGTACACCCACCGAATTGCCGCCGGTCGGACTTTGCGCCCAAACCGGGGGAGCGATCGTGAGCGCCGCCCCAATGGCAGCGGCGTATATTACACATCTCATTTCGTTGACCCTCTCCACGTGTTTCGAGCTGGAGTCACGTAATGCCGTCAGTTCTGAACCAACACTGCGTTCTAACTTGGTCCAAAACTGCCCCCTGCCGCCTAACGATCTTTCGAAGAATGGTTCAGTGGCCGGGCGGTGGCGCGGGGGGAGCCGGCGGATTGCTCGTATTGCCTGACTGAATTCGGGCGAGTTCTTCGCGGTTCAACTGGGCGGTGGTGTCGCCGGACAATGCCGCCTTCCTAGCCATATGCATGTGATGAGCATGCATTGCTCTCGCGTGTCTGACTGCGTGATGGTGTGGCGGCATTGCCGAATTGGGCGGCGGCGGCGCGGCGGCTGCTCCGGGCGGTGGCTCCGCTGGCGTGGAGGGCATCGGCGCGGGCGCTGATGACGAAGGCGGCGCACCGCCGCTGCTGTAAGGCGTCAGCCCAGGCCCTCCGGGATTTGGACCGGGACTACCCGTTGAGTTCCCGCCACTCGGACTTTGCGCCCATCCGGGTGCGGAAATTACTAACGCAACAGCGACGGCGCTTAAGAGATGCTTCATTTCATTCCTACTTAGCATACCACAGCTCCCTCGGAGATAATGCAGCCTAGCCAACGGAGTCGTAACGAGGAAGATCTCTCGCTTCTTCCAGAGCGTGCACACGAGAGGTGTCACGCTCGCCCGCGTTACATAATAGAGCTATGGACGCTGATGCGCAAGCGCTTAAGTAGTTTAATTTGATCCTGACTAACTTTGAAAGCGAGAACTGCTTCGGGCAAAACGACATTGGACAGGGCCCACCAGCGGGGCTCTGACCCGTCGAGCGCCGCCTTCCATCTGACCAGGGGTTAGTGCTGCACTCAACTCGCCCCCATTCGGGCGGGAAGTTAGACCCCGGACTGACGGTGGCGGTTCGTTCTTTCCCGCGCTCAACCATGTATTGACTGGTCAACTCCGAGACCGAATCCCCCAAAAAATCTCGGCCGATTTCAATAATCGATCGAGTACATCCCAAATGACTCGCCTCGCTAGCGTAGCGTTTCGCTTAAGTTGGTATCAGCAGACAAAAGCAACGAGGCGGCTGCGTGCTGCCTCGGAACCCATATTCCTCGGTTGAGCAGGGTCTTCTCCTCCACGGTCGTCCGGCGCTTACAACCTCGGTAAAGCAGCCTGCTAGCCTTGTAACGATAGCTTGCTGTGCCGCTTGTTCGCAGAAGCTTTTGAGGATTTCGGCTTACTTTTCTTCTTTGAGGATTTGTGAGTGCTCTTATGCGAAGTGGACTTCGGAGTCGCTTTGGTGCCCACTGGTGCAGTCGGTGCTACGGCGGGAGTGCTCGCGGTAGGCGGGGGTGCCGAAGGCGATGTCGTTTGAGCAAAGCCGCCGTTCGGCAAAGCGGTGGCGGTGAGAAGGGCTAGGGCCGCAACAGCGCTAATCAGCGTTTTCATTCAATTACTCCTAGGCGAAAAGGATCAACTCGAGAATCAGAAAGACATAGCACCGGCTGCTCGTTACGAATCTCAAATCGTTCTTGAGCGGTACAAACCCGTAGAGTACCAAAAGCAACCGCCGCGGAAGTTCCGCGGCGGTGTTGGGACCCTTGCTGAAACAGGGCTCCCGGTTCAGTCGCTTGACGTGCGCGTCTACGGGAAGACGATCTCGACACGCCTATTTTGCGGCTCACGAACCCCCAATGGCGTCGGAACGCGAGGATCGTTCATGCCACGACCGGCAACAACCATATCGTTCCTGGGGATGCCAAGTCGCTCAAGAACGGTTGCCACCGCATTGGCTCGACGTTCCGAAAGCCGCTGGTTGTAACCTGGCGACCCTGTCAGATCCGTATAACCGGTAACTTGGATCTGGACCGCTCCACCCGCCTTCCAGTGGGCTGCCGCGGCCTCAAGGATTTGCATCCCCTCTGGCGTGATGTTGTATTTATCCCAATCGAAGAACACCAGGTAGACCTGATGAGTCGGCGGCGGCGGGGGCGCCGGCGGGGCTGGTGGTGGCGCCGCCGGCGGTGGCGCACCAAACATCATTGTCAAGCTGGCGACAACGTTGTTTGTCCGATACTTACTCGTGACGCTCGGGAAAAAGCAACAGATGGCCGCTGGCCCTGGCCCGACCGTCTTGTTGGTCAAGGTTTTGTCGGGCGTCCCGAAATAGCGATAGTCGATGTCGAGAGCTAGGGCCGGATTTATCAAATAGCGGATACCAGCAATCCCTTGGTAGCCGAATTCCCAACTATTACCGCCAAATGAGCCGGTATAAGTTCTTGTGACGGTTGTGCCGTTGGCAAGCGTAGTCGTATAGGTGCCCGTGCCGCCAAAACTGCGATTTACATTTACCGCACCAACACCGCCTCCGATGTGCGGGGTAATTGGCCACCCCAACGTGAAGTCATAAATAAGGTTGGTCATTATCGCGTTTGAGTGAACGTTGCCACTCGCGTTGCTTAAATTACCAATACTCGATGTCTTGTCGAATTTGTAACTATACTCTTCCTCAAGACGCCACGGTCCCCAAGCATAGCCCAGGCGGCCACCAGCGTTGAAGCCGCTATTGTAATTGACGGTGCCCGGACGGCTGACGATGTTGCCTGCCGGACCCTGGACGGCGATCGTAGAATTTTGGTTGAACAGCGAGGTCCATCCGCCCTCCGGACCCAGATAGAATGCCCCAGGCGGAAGGGGTCCTAAAAATTGGGCATGCGCCTGGATGCCGCCCCAGGCGATGGTGAGCGCCGCGCCGGCGCCGAGCAGATAGCGATTTCTCATCCCTTACCTCCGGCCGCAAATACACGTGTGACGATGGTCGTCTCGCCACCGTTCGCGCATCTTCACTATCCGACCCGTGAATGGCAATCGGTTTTTAGCGCAACCCGACGGTTTGTCAGGAATTCTGTGCAGAACGCGCACTGCTGCACCAATTATGCAACACCTTCAGCATAAGGTGTCCTTTTCTCAGGCTCTTACTGTGGTGTTTTCGCCACGCCAGGTGAAAAGTTTGTTAGCTGTTGCGGTTTTGGTCCTTCGCTGAGGAACTTTTTGGCCACCTCCCGCTACACACGCCACGACGACACGTGGCGTGAAATCAAGGGTCGATCAATACGCCCGGGTTTAGCAACCCCTGTGGGTCGAGTGATTTTTTGGCGGATCGCAAGGCTGCGGCAAACAGTTCGGGACGTTGGCGGTCGTACCACGGCCGATGGTCCCGGCCGACTGCGTGATGATGGGTAATTGTGCCTCCCGCCGCGATCAGCGCGTCTGCGGCGGCAGCCTTGATTGATCGCCACTGTTCCTCAATCGCACCGTGCCGTCCCAACGCATGGAACGAGTAGTATGGCGCCGGCCCATCGGGATAGACATGGGTAAAGCGGCAAGTGATTTGGCCAGGCTGTCCGGTAACGTCGCGTATCGCGGCTTCGGTTGCGGCCTTAACCTGGTCGTGAAAGGCTTCAAAGCGCTCCCAGGTAATCGCCGTCTCGAAGGTATCCGCAATTATGGCTCGCCGGATCATGCGTTCGCGGGAGTAGGGCATTCGAATAAAGGCTGTGCGCCATTGCTCGGCCGCTCCCTCGCGACGCGCGTCGCGCTCGCCAGGGCGCTCGGGTGCGCCGCCATGATCGGCACAACACTCAAGCGCGCGCGCCATCCGCGCCTCGAGCAGATGGTCCGCCGACTCGAATGCCAAAACCATGATGGCCGCACTGCCGTCGCCGGCGCCGGTATTTTGCGCCTCCTGCGGATCGAGGATGCGGCAATTCGCGGGAAAGAGTCCGGCCTGCGCAATGGCCCGAACCGCGCGCGCGGCTGTGAAGAAATCGGCAAACCTGATTGCCCCGCCGGCGCGAAACCGCGGCCGGTGCTGGAGCCGCACCCAGGCTTCGGTAATCACGCCCAAAATTCCTTCCGAGCCGATCAGCATCCGGTCGGGGCTTGGGCCCGCCCCGGAGCCCGGCAGGCGCCTCGTCTCGATGACCCCCTCCGGGGTCACCATCCGGATGCTTTCGACCAGATCGTCGATGTGGGTATAGAGCGTGGCAAAATGCCCGCCCGAGCGAGTTGCAATCCAGCCACCAAGCGTCGAGTACTCGTAACTCTGCGGGAAATGACGCAAGGTCAGCCCGTGCGGGCGTAACTGGGCTTCGAGCGCCGGGCCAAATACGCCAGCTTCGATACGCGCTGCCCGCGAGATGTGGTCGATTTCAACGACTCGATCCAGGTTCCGCAGGTCTAAGGACACCGCGGCCTTAAGGGGACCGTCGATCTGTTGCTCGACACCACCGACCACGCTGCTTCCGCCGCCGAACGGGGTCACCGCTGCCTGTGCGTTGCCGGCCCAATCGAGGACCGCTTTGACTTCCGCCTCGTTGCGAGGATAGGCGACGAAATCGGGGGCCGCGCCGTAATCACCCGCGAGCCCCCTCGCATAATCTCGGAACGACTTGCCATAGGTGTGAGCGACGCGGTCGTAGAGGTCGGATGAGCAGATCTCAGTCAGTGCCGAAGGCGGCGCGAGGCGTGCCGGTCGCAACCGGATATCCGTGAGCGGCAGCGGTTCTCTGGTGTCGAATCGCTGGACATTGAACAGCCGGCGATAGCGGTCGAGCGCCGCGGCTTCCTCGGCCTCAGTCATGCCCTCGCCTTCGCGTCCCCAACCGAAATGTTTCAGCCGTCCTCCAACCATCGTCAGCTCCTGTCCGCGCGCTTCGACAACTTGGCCACGGCACGATAGACCTTGCTTTTCGGCCGAGCCAGAGTGCCCGCCGAGGCTGGTGCTGCTGGGACGGCCATAGTAGGGTCACCCGGCACCAAATTTGGCGGAGAAAACTGTGAATACGACCGATCGGGTATCCATAACCGGCACGAATCGAAAAAAATTGCTGCTGCCAACCACGTTAGCTAAGGCTGGCTGGGCGATTGTCGAAGCGCGCGACGATATCGAAGGTGTGCCCTATCAGACGACAGCCCCCAAAGCCGATCTCCATCATCTGTTGGAGAATGTCGCGGGGGTGGCGCTCTCAGTGACGCCGTTCAGCGACCCGGAGCTCGATGCTGGCCCCAATCTCGAGGTTGTTGCGCGCATTGGGGTCGGTTATGACGCGGTCGATGTGGCGGCGCTTACCCGTCGCAAAATCCCGCTGATGATCGCCGGAACAGCGAACTCGGTCAGCGTCGCTGAGGCCGGGGTCTACTTGCTAATGAACTTGGCGCGGCGCGGCGCGGCAATGGACACGATGGTGAAAGAGGGTCGCTGGCATGATCGCTATCACGAAATGCCGGTCGACCTCTACGGCAAGACTGTCCTAATCGTAGGCTTTGGCAAGATCGGCACGCGTTCGGCGAAGCGGCTTGGCGCAATGGAGATGAATGTCTTGGTGTACGACCCTTACGTTTATTCCGAGACGATTCGCGGCATGGGATATGAGCCGGTCGGCAATCTTGATGAAGCCGTGGCGTGCTCGGATTTTATTACCATCCACTGCCCGAAAACGCCGGAGACGGTCGGCCTCTTCGACGCTGACCGGCTCGGACGCATGAAACGGAGCGCTTTTATCGTCAACACGGCGCGGGGCGGCATCATTGACGAGAAGGCGCTCTACTACGTGCTGAAGGCAAATCGAATCGCCGGCGCCGCGCTCGACGTCTTCGTCGAGGAGCCAACTCCCAGGGACAACCCACTCCTTACTTTGAAGAATTTTGTGGCGGCGCCGCATGTTGCAGGGGTCACGCGCGAAGCCGTCGAACGCATGGCGATAACAACGGTCGAGAACATTTTGAGCGTGCTCGACGGAAAACCTAACCGCGAAAACATCGTGAACCGCGAAGTGCTCGCCTGAACGGGGGACCTGCCCGCCCACCAACAGACCACCGCGACGAGTGCTTTCTCGAAGTTTCGGCTCCGGAGCGGACCGGGCTGGAACAGATTGGAATTCGCGACTATCGGGGGATGGGAACGCAGCTGCAATCGTAAGAACTTTGCACTCTAAGGCGAAGCCCGTCTAGGTCGCCGAGAGATACAAGGCTTTTTCTCATAGACGAGAATACAAGGCTTTTTCTCATAGAAATGCTGTTTTCTCCCGCAGTCGCTACGTGGGTACGGAGCCGGACTGAGCGATTGCACGCCAATCCCTGGTCTTTTGCATTCGCGATTGGCGTCCTCGCTTTGCTCTTGCGCCTGCGCGGTTTGGGCGAGAAACCGTTTTGGCTCGATGAAGTGACCAGTTTGCGGCGCGCGACGGCGACCCTGCCCGGCCTCGCCACCAATTCGCTGCATAATGGTCATTATCCCAGCTATTTTCTGCTGCTTTGGGTTGTCGCGAAAATCGGAAGCTCGCAATCGCTGCTGAGGCTTCCCTCAGCCATATTCGGCGCAATAGCCGCGTCGTTGACTTGCGCGATCGGCGCCAGGGTTTCGGGCCTTCGCGGCGGCATCATTGCTGGGCTGCTTATGGCACTTTCGCCGTTTCAAGTGCAGTTCGGGCAAGAGGCGCGATCGTATACCCTCGCCTCCTCTCTCATTCTGACCGCGCTTTACGGAGTGGTGCGGCTGGCGCAGGAACCTGCGGCCGCTGCTGTGCCGCTCAACCAAAGGGGAACTCTGTGGCAAGCGTGGTCAGCATACGGTCTCGGCACCGCGGCGGCTCTCGATGTATTAAACGTTGCTATCCCGTGGTTTTTGGCTGCAAATTTTTCGGCCCTAGCGATCGCTCGGGCCGCAGGTAGTGCAAAGGACGGTTTTTGGCGGAATTGGATCACGGTTCAGCTGCTGATCGTCGGCGCGTGGGCCCCTATGATCGCGCTTGTCTGGCTTAACCACTCCGGGACCGTTCTCGACGGAGCGGGATGGGTGCCGGCAACGACCAGCAAAACAATTTGGTCGGCGATAGCCCCGGTCTACCTGCTGCGTATATCGAGCTTTGTCACCTTTGATGTGCTGCCCGCAGCGGTGCCATGGCTGGCTTTCGCGGTGGGGACGGCGGCGGCGCTCGGCGCCTGGCGGCTGCGCCGCGACCCGGCAATGCGGACGGTATTGATCTGTTCGGCGCTGGTGCTGCCGCTCGGCCTGTTCTTTGTCTCGCTATTCGTCCCGGTGCTGGTACCCCGATATTTCATCTGGGGTGCAGCACCATTCTTCGTTTTTGCTGGGGAGGGGCTGGCCCGGCTCCCCGGGAAATATTTCGCTGCCGCGGCGGCAAGCTTAGGAGCGATCGGGCTCTTTAACCTTCTCCCCTATTATAGCTATGAAACCAAACCCCGTTGGGATCTCCTGGCGGACAAGCTCGCCGCAATAACGCGTCCAGGCGACGCGGTGCTGCTCGACAGTTACTATGCTTATTCGGTACTTTCAGTTTTCGCAAAACGCACCTCGCTGGATCACAGCGCCGTCCGGCTGACCTGGCAATTGTCGGATGCCTTGCAGATTGCGCCAGGACGCGATGTGTGGGCGGTCTATGGCCGTACCGGTCAGGTAACAAAGCAATCAGCCGAGAACTACCGTCAGTCCATTTCTAGTCTCGGTCACCCTTCTCTTGAAGAATCGGTTGGGCGTTATCTTGTTTTGTGGCGGTTTATAGAGCCGAATGGACCAAAACCCGACGCGCTGGCCGTACCCGCCACGATTTCTCGATAATTCTGTGTGAGCCCTGTGCCTGAACCTTCGCGGATCGGGTTCTCCTCGTTCTCATTGTAGAAGTCAGAACTAAGAGAGGTTAGCCGTTGCTGATCCATCGGCTAGGCTCAGATGCTTGACACGGGCGTCCTTAGGTGGCGGGATCGCCGCCTTTCGAATGCGAGGAGCAACCCATCATGCGCGCGAACCGGGTCAGAGAGGCATGGGCGGGAGGTCGAGCCGTCGTCAATGGTTGGTGCGGGATACCGAGCGGCTTCTCGGCCGAGTTGATGGCCCATATGGGCTGGGACTCGCTGGTCATCGACATGCAGCACGGCGTCGTCGACTACAAGGACATGCTGTCGATGCTGCAGGGCATCTCGACCACCGAGGTGACGCCGATGGTGCGAGTGCCGTGGAACGACCCGGCGCACATCATGAAGGCGCTCGATGCCGGCGCCTACGGCATTATCTGCCCGATGATCAACAGCCGCGAGGAGTGTGAGAGATTTGTCGGCGCTTGCCGCTACTCGCCCGCCGGGTATCGCAGCTCGGGACCGATCCGCGCCGCGCTCTATGGCGGTTCCGATTATCAAGAAAAGGCGAATGACACCGTCATCGCCTTTGCGATGATTGAGACTGTTGAGGCGATTGCAAAGCTGGACGAGATTTTGTCGACCCCCGGTCTCGACGCGGTCTATGTCGGGCCGTCCGATTTGTCGATTACGATGGGCTTGCCGGCCGGACTCGACAAGGACCATGACGCGATGCTCGCCAACCTGAAAAAAATCCTCGATGGCTGCCGCCGGCATGGGGTCAAGGCGGGCATCCATACCGGGAGCCCAGCCTATGCCAAGCGCATGTTCGAGATGGGCTACAATTTCGCGACGGTTATGGGCGACGCCGCGCTGATGCGCGCGGCCGGCGCCCAGGTGTTGCAGCAGATGCGCGACGGAAACGCCCCAGCGGCGCGGTCGACCGGGCCCTACTGACTGCGCGAGCGATTCCGACCCAAGAGCCGACCCCCCTCTCTCCACAAAACGGGGAAGAGGGCAGGGCCATGGCCAAGCAAACCGGGGACTGGATCAGCCGCCGATGGCGCCCTGGGCCTTTACATAGAGCGAATAGACTGACTGGCTTGCCGCCATGAACAGCCGATTACGTTTGGGACCGCCAAAACAGACATTGGCGCAGCGTTCGGGCAACAGGATGCGGCCGATCATATCCCCGTCGGGGGCAAAGACGGTGACTCCGTCCTCGCCCTCGCCGCCGGAAAAGCCGCACCAGACATGTCCTTCGGTGTCGCAGCGGATACCGTCGGCGTAACCCGGCATCGCATCGAAAAAGACGCGGCCGTTGGCGGCCCGGACGCCGTCTTCAACCACGTCCTAGACATGCACCGTCTTGGGCCCGCCCGGGGTGTCGACGACATAAAGCCGCTTTTCATCCGGCGAAAAAGCCAGGCCGTTGGGTCGCTCCATATCGCCGACCACGATCGAGATTGCGCCGCTGCGCGGGTCGATACGATAGACCCGGTAGGGTAATTCCAGTGTGGCCTTGTGACCGAGATAATTGCCGCGGATGCCAGCGCCATTGTCGCTGAACCAGATCGAGCCGTCGGACTTGACGACGACGTCGTTCGGTCCGGTCAGCTGCTTGCCGTCGAACCGCTCGGCGAGCACGGTAATCCTGCCGTCATATTCGGTGCGTGTCAGGCGTTGGGCGTCCATCTCGCAGGTGATGAGCCGGCCCTGGCGGTCGCGGGTGTTGCCGTTGGCGTAATGCGACGGCCGTCGGAACAGGCTGATGGCGCCAGTCTCCTCCTCCCATTTCATGATCCGGTCGTTGGGGATGTCGCTCCACAGCAGAAACCGGCCGTCGCCGAACCACACCGGCCCTTCGGTAAAGCGACAGCCGCCGGCGATGCGTTCGATCGCGGCGTTGCCGAGCACCAGCGCCGAAAACCGCGGGTCGATGATTTTGATGCCGGGATCGGGATACCTCCCGACGGCCGCTTCGGTCATTTCTGCTCCCCCCCCGCGCTCAGCTCAAGAGTTTGGGCCACGCTCCATAGACACCGGCTGCCACCGCCTGAGACCGCTCCCGGCGAGCACCGACGGGTTGACGCAGGACATCGGCCATTTGCCCGACAAGGCCAGCGACAATTCGAGACCGACGCGCCGCCGGCGCGCCGGATCAAAGCGGGCGGTAGCCGAGGCGACATGCGCCGTCAGAATGACCTTGTCCATCCGCAATAGCGGATTGTTGTCGCCCGGCGGCTCCTTTTCGAGTACGTCGAGTCCGGCGCCGGCAATCATCCCCTCGTCGAGCGCCTTGATCAGCGCCGGCTCGTCGGTGGTCGGCCCGCGGCCGGTACTGACATAGATCGCGGTCGGCTTCATCTGCCGGAAATGCTCTTCACGGATCAGCCGATGGGCGCTTTCGGTGGCCGGGGTGTGCATCGAGAGGATGTCGGCGCGCGCCAGAAGTTCGGCGAGGCTGACCGGCTCGACACCGCGCTCGACCATAACGATTTCTTCGATATACGGATCATAGGCGATGATATGCAGACCGAAGGGTTTGGCGCGCTCGGCGACTGCCCGGGCGACATGGCCAAACGCGATCAGCCCCAAAGTCATGCCGCGCAGGCGCGGGATCTTGAGCAATGCCGGCCGGCCTTCGGACCAGCGTCCCTCGCGGACCATACGATCCTGTTCGATCAATCGGCGATGGGTGGCGAGGATTAAGGTCATCGCATGATCGGCGACTTCCTCGATGAAAGTATCCGGGCAGTTGGTCACCGGGATGCCCTTCGCGGTCGCCGCCTCAACATCGACGGTATCGACGCCGACGCTGCCCAGCGAAATGATTTTGCAGCGCTGCAACCCTTCGATCATCTTTTTAGTGATCGGGCGCCCCTTGGCGTAAAGCGCATCCGCGTCTTTTGCGGCGGCGACGAATTCATCTTCCGAACCGGGCGGGATCTCGTAGATCTCGGCATCGATCGGCGTCAGCGCCTCCATTTCGTAGCCGTAACCACCCCCGGCCACGGTGAAGCTGGCTCCCGCCGGTGTCGCGATCCTGAACTTGGACAATGCGCCCTCCCAATTTCCCGCAAATCTGGCCCGATCTGACCGTTGCCGGCGCGGCTTGTCAATCGCCCCCAGCGGTGGCGCGCGCGGCCGCCAGCAGCGAACGCGGCAACAGCGACAAGATGAGGGTGACGATAAAAAGGATCGTCAGCCCGCCCATTACGCCGACCAACCGCTCCAACCCGGGGCTGATCGTCGTGGGCGGCCCCTGTCCTTGGACCATACTCATCAGATACGAAAACATGGCCTGCGTCCCGATGTAGCTGATGCCGGTCGTCCCGTTCTGAATTTGCGAGCATAGCCAGATGCCGGGCGGAATCAGCGCGGTCCACAGCAAGAGATCGTCGCCGATCAAGCCGAGAATGAGGAGGCCGCCAAGTGCGCCCAGCAGACACCCGATAAACCGGTGCGCGGCACGCAGGACGATCACCCGGGTGTCGGATCGGACGATGGCGGTCGGGGGGATCGACATGACCATGACCGCGGTGACCCCCATCGTAACCGGGCTCACCGGCGCGATCCAATCCGCCAGCGCCGGCATCAGCATGACCGTCAGTCCGCCACGACAGGCGTGCATTATCAAGGCGCCGTTCCCCGGCAGCCATCGCTGCAGCTCAACACCGTAGCGGCGGCGCCAAAATGCCAGCGGCGGTGGCGCCAGCAGCCCCGCGGCAGGGCTCGAGCCGGCGCCGGACGGCAACGGGCTAAGAATGCACACGACAAAAGATGCCGTGGTCCCGATCATGACATCGGCGACGCGATCGACCGCCGTCGTGAACGCCATGTGCGGCTGGCTGAAGCACATCAGCATGATCAGGCACGACGTCACCGACCCAACTAACCAAGCGTAACCATAGCGCGAGGTCACGAAACCGATTGAGCCGACGCACGCGAAAATAAACAGGCACAGCAGAAACGGCGGTGACTGGTAGACGAACAGCCGCAGCGCGACCAGAGCGGCAATAGCTCCAACTATGCTGCCCAACACCCGCATCGCACCGCGTTGAACTGCGGCTACGGGCGCCACCCGCGTCACCATAAAGGCGGTTATCGCCGCCCACCACGGCTCGTCGGAGTGCAACAACAAGGCGATCAGGACCGCTAATGTCACTGACGCCGCCGCTTCGGTCGCCTCCAGGCCGCGCGGCCCGCGCCATTCGAGCGAGTGCAATTCGGTCGCGAGCGCGGTCAAGATTTGTCGGATCACGTAGATCCTCAATAAAAGATCAGCGTGCGCGCATCAGAACCCATGTGCAGTGGCACGTCAGGATCGGGATCCCTGAGCAGCAGCGTAACCGGAAACCGCCTCTCGAGTTGGATCCAGTCGGTGGTCGGCTCGACGTAGGGCAACAAAGTGTTGGGCGTTTGTCGGCGATCGATGCCGCGCGCTATTCCTTGAATGAACGCTCGATGAATATGCCAAGGGTAGGTATCAAGCCACACCCAAGCGGCGTGGCTTACCTGCATGTGGCGGATCACGCTTTCCTTGTAATTCGCGTGAATACGCCAGGCATGCGCGTCCACCAGCCCAATCAATGGTTGATTTGCGACCGCCTGATCGCCGACACGCAGGGTGAGGTTGGTGATCGTGCCGTCGGTCGGGGCAAAGATCTCGGTCTGCTCGAGCTGCCACTCCAGATAAGCGATATCAGTCGTGATCGCCTTGACAGTCGCCTCGTGCAGCGCCTCCAACTGGCGCTCCTTGGCAACGGTCGTCTCGGCGTTGGCCAGTTCCGCGGCAGCCTCCTGTGCGGCCGCAGCGGATGTATCAAGCGCCTGGCGCGACAAAAAACCGGCGTTCGCCACGGGCTTCGCCCGCGCTAAATTGTCGTTGGCGAGCCGAGCGCGAGCCACTGCAGCGTCGCGGACCGTCTTGGCTGACTTGATCAAGTCGTGGTCGACTGCAAGCTGGGCTTCGGCTTCGACGCGTTTGGCTTGTTGCTGTGCCAGCGAAAGGCGAAACGGCGTCGGATCGATCTGGGCAAGCAGTGTCCCCTTGACTACGGTCTGGTTGTCGACGATCGGCACAGCGACAATTCGCCCGGTGATCCACGGCGCGACACCGACAAGATCGGAGGTCACATAGGCGTCATCGGTGTAGGCAAAGAAGTAGCTCGAGCCCCAATAGAGACCGATAGCGGCCACCAGCGCCGCCAACGCCGACAAGACCCGGCGGCGATAGCGCCGCGCAGCTATGACCTTTGGATCCGATACGGCCTCGTCCGGGACCGCTCGCAGCAATGCCGCCGACCCGCCGGGAAGCCGCGCCTGGATGGCGGCGGCGCCGTCGCCCCCGGGTGCGCTTTGCTGACTAGAATCCGGCATTCGGCAAATCGATTTCCAACCGCGTCCCGCAACCGGGGTCCCTCGCCCTCTCTATAATAGCCTGAACGGGGCGGCTCTATAATAGCTTGAACAGGACGGCAATCATCCATGGGAACGAAGCAATTTTCGACAGCGCGAGGGCATTTACGTAGCGAACTTTCCGCTGGCTCCGACCGAGCATTCGCACCCGAACATTTTGCCTGCGCTCGCGAAGAATACGATTTATTTCCGGCGCTTTTTCGCTGTCCTAGCGGGACCAGTCAAATTCGACATCGGAAGCGGCTAATAAATCGGGCCCGCAACGCTCCGCAATCCGGGCATGCTGGACAGCCGAGGGCTCAACTCGGTAACGGCGGCGAAGACTGCCTGCCTCAGCCGAGTGGGCGTTCGCCATATGCTTTGCAATGAGTTTGCCGACTTCGCGCGAAAATGGGCCGGTCTGCTGCTCTATGTAGACGACGCGTAACGCGCCTGGGTAATCGGGCTCCCGCGCAAACCGCTCGCCGAGCCAGTGATCGATTGTTTCCAATCCGCGCATCGGGTCACCCGTGGCGGGATCGCGGCCGTAGAGGCCGTCGAAAATATGCAATTCGTCAGGCAACCGCCGGGCGCCGGCAATTGCGTCGATCGCCGGCATACCGCCCCCGGAATGTGCTGACAGAATGAACCGGCTCAATTTTAATTCACTGCCTCTTAAGGATGCCGCCGAGGCAAAGATCGACAGGGCATAATTGATCAGCCGGTCCATTCCGCCCGCGAGCAGACCGGGAAAATCGTACCAGCTGTAACGCAACCAGTTGCCGCGCGGCAACAAAGCCAAGGTCGGCCGGGTTCGGCGCGACAAATCGAGCCCGCTACGCGACGCCTTTTCGGACAGTGGCATGGTCCCGCCGCTCCGCGAAAACCCGTGAAGGTAAACCACGACGTCAATGCTCGATAGCGCGACTGGAATCGTATTCCAGCGCAAAAACAAATCGGGCTGAGTCCCGGCATGTGTCTGAAGGACCGGCGTTTCCGACAGATATGCTTCGCCGGGCACGAGGTTTGTCCCCGACCGAGAAACCGCAATATCCGGCATTTTTGCTCAATCCCTTTCAGCCAAAGGCATGCACATTGTGCCGTTCGCTCCTGGGTCGTTAGTCAGCCGTCACCGCAGGCCGGTAACGCGCAACTGCCTTCCCGTGGCGTCTTTAGCCGCGTGTCAACCGCTGTCCCGCGACGCGCGTCTGCGGCGCCCACCCTGTCAGATAAAGAACCTCGAACGTCGCCGAGATCCGGCCGTCTTCGGAACCGAAGCGTCCGGCATAGATCGCCGCCGCACGCGCCAAGGTGGCGCGGCGGAGCATCCCTCGCCGGCGGGCTACAAGCACATTGGTTTCGCCCATGCTGCGAAGGTCACGCATTAGAGCTATGATGTCAGAATAATGCACGGTAATCGTGTCGGCATCGGCCACCGGCAGCGCAAAGCCGGCGCGCTGGAGCAGTACGACAGCATCCAACAGCTCGACAGTCGGCGAGACGCGCGGGCTGGCGCCGTTTTCTTCAGCAAGCTCGGCCTCGATCAACACCGTTCGCAGCTCGACCAAACTCGCACCCCCGAACATCGCGGCGAGCATCAGACCATCGGGTTTTAGGGCTCGGCGCAGCTGAATCAGCGCGCCGGGCAGGTCCCCCGCCCAGTGCAGCGCGAGTCCGCTGACGACGAGATCGAAAGACTGATCGCGAAAGGGCAGAAGGTCGGGGTCGGCGGCGGCGCGCATCCCGCCCAACTGCTTCAAAAAGAGGGGAGCTGGCTCCACAGCGACGATATTTCGGATCCCCAATCGGGCCGCAAGGGCGCGCGAAAAGGCCCCGCAATGAGCGCCCAGGTCCAGCACCGCCTCGAACGGGCGCTGGACGTCCTCAAGTCTGTCGATCAAGCGCTCGGCGATTTCCGCGTGTAGAAAATCGGTGCAGCCCTGTCGCGCGGCTCTGTTGCGGTGCTGCCGCCAAGCACCTCGGTCGAACAGCGTGGTCGATTGGCTTGGGACGAATGACATTGAGGCCCTTCGGCGAATGCTTGACCGCGTTCATCCAGCCTGATCATGTGTATCGATGCTTGCATCGGCAACCCTGTCCCAGCGAGCTTTAGTTCGCCTGCGCCGAGCCGGCCGTGAACTAGTCGACGTCGTGCTGCCGCCACGATGTCTCGCTTGCGGGCAAGTTGTCGAGGAGCCGGACGCGCTGTGCGGCCGCTGCTGGAGCAGCATCACGTTTTTCGCGCCACCCTGGTGCGCCGTCTGCGGTCTGCCGTTTCCGCACCCGGTCGGCGATGCGACGGTTTGCGCCGATTGCGCACGAGGCCAGCATGCGTGGGATCGGGCCAGAGCGGTATTTCGTTACGACAAAGGTAGTCGTGACTTGGTCCTGGGGCTCAAGCATGCGGATCGGACCGACGTTGCGGGCGCTCTCGGCCGTTGGATGATGCGGTTCTGCAGCGAGATCGTTGCCGAAGCCGAGCTGTTAGTGCCGGTCCCGTTGCATTGGACGCGGCTGTTGCATCGACGCTATAACCAAGCAGCATTGCTGGCCCATTCGATCCGTGCGGCGGGCGGGCCCCCGGTCGCCGTCGATTGCCTCATCCGCCGGCGCAGCACCTCGTCGCAAGGCCATCTCGGACCGCTCGCGCGTGAGCGCAACGTGCGCAGCGCTTTTGCCGTTCGCCAGAGGCAGAAAATAGCCGGGAAGCGGGTGCTTTTGGTCGATGACGTCATGACGACGGGGGCGACCGTCGACGAATGCGCCCGCGTTCTAAAGCGCGCCGCCGCCGCTGCAGTTGGCGTGCTTACTCTGGCGCGAGCGCTGCGGCTCGGGCCATAATTGGCTGACAGAACCAACTCGGGATGGACCGTCATGGCCGAAGTCGAGATGTACACGACGATTTTCTGCCCCTATTGCTCAAGCGCCCGAGCGCTGTTGCAGAAAAAGGGCGTCGCGTTCCTCGATATCGACATCGGGGAAGAACCGGAGCGCCGCGCCGAGATGGTTACGCGCGCGAGAGGGCGGTCCACAGTCCCGCAAATCTTTATTGATGGCGAGCATATTGGCGGATGCGATGACCTGATCGCGCTCGACCGCGCCGGAGGCCTCGATCCGAAGCTGGGGATCGATCGATGAGCACCGCATTCACCGCGGCGTGCGTTCAATTCACCGCCGCGCGCGATCATGAACCGAATATTCAGATCGTGTCCGATCTGGTTCGGCGGGCACGCGACGCCGGCGCCGATTTTGTGCTGACCCCCGAAAACACCGGGCTGATCGAGCCGATCGGCAAGCTGCGTCGCGAGAAGGCGCGAGACGAGGCGAACCATCGTGTGCTGGCCGCGTTACGCGAGGTCGCATGCGAGACTGGGGTGTGGCTGCTGATCGGTTCTCTGGCCGTGGACATTTCGCGGGAATTTGGGATGCCCGAAGGCGAGCGCAGGCTGGCCAACCGCTCCTACCTGATCGACGCAGCGGGTGGGGTTGCCGCCCGCTATGACAAGATGTTTATGTTCGACGTCGATCTTCCAGGCGGTGAAAGCTATCGCGAGAGCAACGCGTTTCGACCGGGCGAACATGCCGTTTTAGCCGCGACACCGTGGGGCGTGCTCGGCATGACTATTTGCTACGATCTGCGTTTCCCGCATCTCTATCGCAGCCTGGCGCAAGCGGGCGCCGATTTTCTAGCTATCCCGTCATCTTTTACCGTACCGACAGGCAAGGCTCACTGGCACGTATTGATGCGGGCCCGGGCAATCGAGAACGGGTGCTTTGTATTGGCGCCGGCCCAGTGGGGCGAGCACGCCGAGAGGCGGCAGACTTACGGGCACTCGCTGATCGTGGATCCGTGGGGCGAAGTGTTGGCCGATGCCGGCGAAGGCGTCGGCATTGTCAGCGCCGCCATAGAGCCAGCACGCGTCGCCGAGGTGCACCGGATGCTGCCATCCCTGAGTCATGACCGGCCGTTTTCTTTCTCCGGGCTTGACGCCGGGCGCCTAGCAGCCGAGTAATCGGCCGGCCGCTGCACCCAGCAATCTTGACTCCGTAAGCTGGTTCTCCAACTTGCCAGTGCTGGTACAAGAATTCATGCCAGAATGAGGCCGCCGGCTAGCGGCCAGGACTAATGATGGGTAGGTCAGCTCCAGAAACTGGAGCGGGAGTTCCAAGCGAGTGACAGGTGGAGATCGGTAGATTTGGTGACATTACATTCGGATAATTGCTGCAATCTACGAGTTCAGAGTAAAGTGGGCGTCAGGAGGCCGTCTCGATGATCCTCTTTACTCTCCGTTGCGCCAACAAGCATGAATTCGAGGCATGGTTTCGCGATGGCGACAGCTTCGAGGCGCAGCGGGCCGCTGCCGAGATTTCTTGCCCGGTCTGCGGCGACAGCTCTGTCGATAAAGCGGTAATGGCGCCACGCCTTACCAAGTCACGGGACGCGCCGCCTTCAACCGCGTCGATCGCTGAAATGCGGAAGACCTTGATCGAGATTCGCCGCCAGATCGAGACGCATTGTGACTATGTCGGCCCTCGCTTTGCGGAGGAAGCACGCCGCATCCATTACGGCGAGACGGACGCGCATGGGATCTATGGTGAGGCGACCGAATCGGAATCCCGCGAACTGGCCAATGAGGGAATAAAGTTTGGTCAAATTCCATGGATCCCGCCAACGGACGGGTAGATTGACACTGTCAGGTTTTTGCGGCCACGACAAGATAGTTGACCTCTATATCTTCAGAAAGGCGCCATTGCGCATCGCCTGGACTATAGACAAATCCGGTGATCTCGATTGGACGTAGGCGGTTGCGGCCAAGGCCTAGGATCAGCTCCGAGGGTCGGAGAAACTTCCGCCAATCGTGCGTCCCGCGCGGGATCCAGCCGAGGACATATTCCGCGCCCACGATTGCCAGGAGAAAGGAACGCGCCGTCCGGTTCAAGGTGGCTACGATGGCGGCCCCTCCGGGCGCCACGAGTGAGCCCAAGCAGTGCAGAAAAGCGTCGCGATCGGTAACGTGCTCGATCACTTCGAGGGCGAGCACGACATCGAATTGCTTGGGGCCATGCGCAATTTCTTCGACGGCGCCGGTACGATAGTCGATATCAAGATTACTGATCCACGCGTGCTCGCGTGCATGAGCAATCGCCTCGGGGCCAGGATCAATGCCGGTAACGGAAAACCCGAGGCGGGTCATTGGCTCTGTCGCCAAGCCGCCGCCGCAGCCCATATCGAGCAACGTAAGACCGGTAAACGGGCGCAGAGAACCCGGATCGCGGCGAAAATGGCCCGCGAGGCGGGACCGAATAAATCCAAGCCTTACCGGATTAAGCTTATGTAAAGCAGAAAAGCTGCCATGGGGCTTCCACCAAGCATCGGCTTGGTCGCCAAATCTGCGAATCTCGTCTGGGTCGACGGTGCTCTCACCGGGGTCCATCGCACACTCCGTAACCGCTGTATCGTTCCCGATGGTCGAACGCCGCGCAAAAGAGTATGAGGTGGCCACCATCCCGCGCAACTCCTGGACATGAAATTAGATTCGAGATGGCGCGCCTAGTGCAAAAATTTGGCGGCACCTCGGTCGCTAGCGTCGAGAGAATAAAGGCGGTCGCTCAGCGCGTGTCCCGTGAGGTCCGAAGCGGCCATCAAGTAGCGGTGGTCGTCTCGGCGATGGCCGGGGTGACGGATCAGCTAGTCGGTTGGACTCGGAAAACCAGCCGTTTGCACGATGCGTGCGAATACGACGTCGTCGTGTCCTCCGGAGAGCAGGTAACCGCCGGGCTTTTGGCGCTCGCGTTGCAAAGTCTTGGGATCAATGCGCGATCCTGGCTTGGGTGGCAAATACCGATTCGGACAGACGACGTGCACGGCAAAGCGCGCATTCGTTCGCTGGAGGTCGGCGATCTCGGACGTGAATTGGGCCGAGGTCAGGTCGCGGTCGTTGCCGGCTTCCAGGGTGTTGGGTTGCGCGGTCGGATCACCACTCTCGGTCGCGGCGGTTCGGACACCTCAGCGGTGGCGCTTGCGGCAGCGCTGAAGGCCGATCGCTGCGATATCTTCACTGATGTTGACGGGGTTTATACGACCGACCCGCGCATTGTCGCGAAAGCGCGAAAGCTCGACAAAATCACATACGAAGAAATGCTTGAAATGGCGTCCCAGGGCGCGAAAGTATTACAGACCAGATCCGTAGAAATGGCGATGAACCATCGGGTTCGAGTTCAAGTCTTGTCAAGCTTTGTCGATGCTCCTGGGACCCTTGTAGTCGATGAGGACGAAATTTTGGAACAGCATGTAGTCAGCGGCATTGCCTACAGCCGCGACGAAGCAAAGATCACCGTACAAAAGGTACCCGATCGACCAGGTGTCGCGGCCGCTATATTCGGGCCTCTCGCGGAAAATGCGATCAACGTCGACATGATTGTCCAGAACGTATCGGAAGACGGCCGGGCAGACCTGACATTTACGGTTGCTCGCGTCGATCTTGATCGGGCTATGTCTGTTCTGGAGCAGCGGCGCGACCTTCTAGGGTTCGCGGCATTGAAACCGGATTCCAACGTCGTCAAAGTCTCGGTGATCGGAGTCGGCATGCGCAGCCATGCCGGGGTAGCTCAGCAGATGTTCAAAACGCTGTCCGAAAAAGGGATCAACATTCAGGTGATCTCGACTTCAGAAATCAAGGTCAGCGTGCTGATCGCCACGGAGTACACTGAGTTAGCGCTACGGGCCTTGCATACGGCTTACGGGCTTGATGCCGAAAAATGAACGAGACCGGCGGCCCATCAAGCTACGCGGAGGCCGCGGAGCGCACAGAGGAAGCTGATGGCGGCACCTGCGGGTACCGTGCCCATCTCGACCGGCTCTGGGCGTCCGGACGCGCGATACTCGGAAGTGAGTTCGCCATAATGGGCGGCGCTATGACCTGGGTTTCGGAGCGGAATTTGGTTTCGGCAATCTCAAACGCAGGCGGCTTTGGCGTCATAGCGTCGGGATCGATGAGTCCCGAACTGCTTTCTACCGAGATTTCGGCGGTTAAAGCACGGACGACGCGGCCTTTCGGTGTCAATCTGATCACGCTTCACCCTCAACTCGATGAGCTTATCGAAACATGCGCGGAACATCGGATCGGTCATGTGGTTTTGGCCGGTGGATTGCCGACCTCTGCGGCAATGCGACGTATCAAGGCCAGTGGAGCGCGGGTTTTCTGCTTTGCCCCTGCGATCGGCTTGGCCCGCAAGCTCGTGCGAATGGGGGCCGACGCCATTGTGATCGAGGGCAACGAAGCCGGTGGTCACGTCGGTCCGGTCTCGACTGGCGTCTTGGCGCAAGAGATCCTGCCAGGTTTATCGGAAGTTCCGGTGTTCGTTGCCGGCGGCATCGGCCGCGGCGAAGCAGTGCTGGCGTACTTGGAAATGGGCGCCGCAGGCGTCCAGCTTGGGACGCGCTTTGTGTGCGCTAGGGAATCAATAGCGCACCCTCGGTTCAAGCAAGCTTTCATCCGCGCATCTGCTCGTGACGCAGTAACTTCTCCGCAGCTCGATCCGCGTTTCCCAGTAATTCCGGTGCGTGCGTTGGCAAATCCGGCGAGCGCACGCTTTCTGGCCCTGCAGCGTGAAGTAATCGCGCGGTTTATGTCGGGCGAACTGACACAGAAGGCAGCCCAGCTGGAAATTGAGCATTTTTGGGCGGGTGCACTGCGTCGCGCCGTGATTGACGGCGACATCGAATCTGGCTCGCTGATGGCTGGTCAAAGCGTCGGCCTTGTTACCCGCGAGCAGACCATTGGGGAGATATTCGAAGAACTCATCGGCCAAGCAGTCGCTGTATTGAGGAAGCGGGGAGAGGACGGGACCGGATCCGCCTGGCCCTTCCCTGAGGACCTGTCCGACGGATGGCGTGGCCGCGGATGAGCGAAGCTTTAAGCATCGTCAGCGGACCGAGACGGCTACTCCGCCGGTTGCGCGACACCATGGCCGGTTCGGGTACCGCCCAGGAACGATTGGATCGGATTGTCCGGATTGTAGCCGGGGAAATGGATGCTGAAGTATGCTCAGCCTACATTATGCGCGCCGGCGAGGTGCTCGAACTTTTCGCCACCGAGGGGTTGCGTTCAGAAGCGATCCATCACACAAGGCTGCGTGTCGGGGAGGGACTCGTCGGGTTAATCGCTGCTACCGCAACACCACTGGCGCTCGCTGATGCGCGCGCGCATCCCGATTTTGCTTATCGGCCCGAAACCGGTGAAGAAATATATCAATCGCTGATGGGGGTGCCAATCCTCCGGGGGGGCCGAGTAATCGGTGTGCTCGCGGTGCAGAACCGCACGCTTCGGCATTATGGCGAAGACGAGATCGAAATTCTGCAGACGATTGCTATGATCGTTGCGGAACTGGTTGCGAGTGGCGAACTCGTCAACCCCCTCGAGATCGCCGAGAGCCGTTCCGGAGGCAGCTTGCCGGTTAGACTTACGGGGATCCGGCTCAACCCGGGGTTGGCAATCGGCCCGGTCGTTCTGCATGAACCGCGAGCCCGCATCCGCCAAGTCGTTGCCGAAGACGTTACGGCCGAAATCGAGCGTCTGCGCGATGCGGTCGCGGCAATGCGCGACGCTATCGACCAACTGGTTGCGGCAAGTGGCGGCCTCGGGGCGGGAGAGCATCGCGACATTCTTGAGACCTATCGGATGTTCGCCGCGGACCGCGGATGGGTAGCTCGCATCGCCGATGCCGTTCGCAGTGGCTTAACCGCCGAAGCGGCGGTGCAGCGGATCCGAGACGAGACCAGCCGGCGCATGTCTCAGGCAAGCGATCCTTACCTGCGCGAGCGGCTAGTCGATTTGGAGGATCTCGCCAATCGTCTTCAGCGCCATCTATCGGAACGGTCCCCGGACGCGTTGCTCGCGGAACTGCCGGAGAAATTCATCCTGGTTGCCCGGGCAATGGGCCCAGCCGAACTAATGGATTACTTGAGCCGGGGGATCACCGGCTTGGTACTTGAACAAGGCTCACCAACGGCGCACGTCGCGATTGTCGCCCGAGCTCTCGAGATCCCGGTGGTTGGCCGGGTCGATCACGCAACAACTCGAATCGAGGCTGGCGATATTGTGATCGTCGACGGCGATCATGCCCAAGTCCTGATCCGCCCCAGCGAAGACATTCGGCAGTTGACGTTAGCAGCGATCGACTTGCGGACACAAAAGCGCGTGTTCTATGCGACGCTACGCGGCAGCCCGGCCGCCACCCGCGATGGGGTTGCGATTAAGCTCATGCTGAATGCCGGGTTGCTAATGGATATGGCCCAATTGACCTCCACCGGGGCCCAAGGCATCGGACTTTTTCGCACCGAGCTGCCATTGATGGTGCGCGACACCTTTCCAGAGGTCGATGACCAGACCGAGTTCTACCGCCGCGTTTTCGAGCAGGCGGGTGAGCGCCCCGTGGTCTTCCGGACGCTCGATATCGGCGGGGACAAACTGCTGCCCTACCTCTTCCACGCCGCGGAGGATAATCCCGCGATGGGCTGGCGAGCAATTCGGATCGGGCTCGATAGGCCGGCTATGCTGCGCGAACAATTGCGCGCTCTTATCAGGGCCGCCGAAGGTCGGCAGTTGTTCGTAAAATTTCCGATGATTGCCGAGCTTCCGGAACTCGAACGCGCCCGCAGCCTCCTCGATTTGGAACTTCAGCGAGCCGCCGAGGAAGGACGAGTACCGCCGGCGTCCGTCAAAGTCGGCGTAATGATCGAGGTGCCTGCGCTCTTGTGGCAGCTCCCAAGCCTCTGCAAGCGGGTCGATTTCCTATCGATCGGAACGAACGACCTATTGCAATTTTTATTCGCTTGCGATCGTGCCAATCCGCGCCTGGTTGACCGCTACGACGCATTATCGGCGCCGATTTTGAAGCTGTTGCGCGAGATTATAGCGGAAGCGGATGCTGCCTCAATTCCTCTTAGCATGTGCGGAGAGATGGCGGGAAATCCGATCGAAGCGATGGTTTTGATCGCCCTTGGATTCCGCACTTTGTCGATGGCGGCCTCCGCGATCGGCCCAGTCAAGGCGATGATCAGAACCCTGGACGTCTCGGCGTTCGCGGATTATGTCAACGAAATCGGTGCGCGACCTGACCATTCGCTCAAATCAAAATTCGAGGCGTTCGCCCGTGATCATTGTATTAACTTGTAAACTGGAGATGTAACGTTAACCCAAGCCATAATCTTACTGTAAACTTAAGGTTGCATGCAGTGATCAGGTTGCCCAAAGAAAGCTGACAGATGTGCGTTTCACCTCTGGATAAAACCCTCGATGATTGGATAGCAGCACTCTCTTTGCTATTGCGTACGGGAAGAAGTTGAGACGATGGCACGGTTCCAGCGGGTCAGATCTTCTTTCGTAGACGATGAGCCAGAATCGCCCGCTGCATTTGCGCCCGAGGATGAATCCGTCGGGGAATTGTTGCGGCGACAGCGCACGGAAATGGGGCTTGATTTGCTGGAAGTTGCGGCGGCGCTGAAGATCAAACCGGCGTATCTCGCAGCGATCGAAGGAGGGCGCCTCGGCCAGCTTCCCGGCGCGCCATATGCCGTCGGGTTTGTACGATCGTACAGTGACTATCTCCGGCTTGACACTGTGGAAATCTTACGACGCTTCAAACTTGAAGCAGCCGGGCTCGACGCCAAACCTGACCTCACCTTCCCAATGCCCCTCGGTGAGCGCAGCGTGCCGGCCGGCAGGATCATGATCGTCGCCGTAATATTAGCCATCTGCGGCTATGGCGGTTGGTACTACATCTCTACAGTGGATCGAAGTATGCCTGAGAGAACCGCCGAGGTGCCGGCGGAACTGGTGGGAGCAAGAACGGAGCCGGGTTCCGCGTCGAAATCGCCGCCAGCCAAACCTGCCGAAAACCTCGCTCAAACCCGCGAGCCAGTTGCCCCGACAAACGCTCCTGGATCAACGGAGGGAATTGTTACGCCGATCGAAACATCCCCCAAAGCTGACCCGTCGGCAACTCCGTCAGCTTCGCAGGCAGAAGTAGGCCCGTCGGCAATCTCACCGGCTGCCACCTCTTCCAACGCTCTTCCCGCGACCACCTTGGCGTCGACAGGCCTCTCCGCCGCCGAGTTGTCGACCGGCGAAGCCCGCCCTCAAACGGAAGCCGCCCCAGCAGCGGTAACGGAAGACACGCGACCAGCCCCAAGTACAATCGCCTCGACCCAGCCTGTCGTTGCGCCCAGCTCGCCGCCTAACCTCTCCGCTGCATCCGCAGAGGCCGGTGTTGATCAGCCTTCCCGGATTACACTGCGTGCGAATGCCACTAGTTGGATTCAGGTTCGGGCCCCAGATCAATCGGTTCTGTTCACTGGGTTCCTCAAACCAGGGGATATTTACCGGGTGCCCGATCGACCGGGCTTATCGATGCGAGCCGGCAACGCAGGGGGGCTTGACGTTCTGGTGGACGGAAAGGCTGCGCCCGCGCTCGGTCCGTCCGGCGCTGTCCGTAACGTGTCGCTCAATCCCCAATTGCTAATGGCCCAGGATTCGGCGCCCAATTGAGCTCCGGTGCCCGCAGCCGCGTCTTTTTCGCGCCGTGCGAACACTCTATATCCCCACAAGAACCAGTGCGAGGTTGAGTATGAGCGTCAGGCCCTACCGTGACATTGATCGCCGCAAGTGCCGCAAGATTTACGTCGGCAAGGTGCCGGTGGGCGGTGACTCCCCAATTACTGTACAGTCCATGACCAATACGGTCACCAGCGATGTAAAAGCGACAATCGCCCAAGTCCAGGCTCTTGAGCAGGCCGGCGCCGATATTGTGCGCGTTTCCTGCCCAGACTGGGATTCAGCGCTAGCACTCAAGGAAATCGTGCGTCATACGACAGTGCCGATCGTCGCCGATATTCACTTTCATTATAAGCGGGCAATCGAGGCCGCTGAAAGTGGCGCCGCCTGCCTGCGCATCAATCCTGGCAACATCGGATCAGCGGCGCGAGTGCGAGATGTGATCAAAGCCGCAAAGGATCATGGCTGCTCGATGCGCATCGGCGTCAATGCCGGGTCGCTCGAACGCGACCTGCTGGAGCGATTTGGCGAGCCTTGCCCCGAGGCCATGGTCGAGAGCGCCCTGACCCACGCCAAGATTTTAGAAGACAATGATTTTTTTGAGTTCAAGATTTCGTGTAAGGCCTCCGACGTATTTCTTGCTGTGGCCGCTTATCAACAGCTCGCCGAAGCTTGCGATTACCCGCTCCACCTCGGGATAACCGAAGCCGGAGGCTTGCGCAGCGGCACTATCAAATCGTCGATTGGCCTTGGCATGCTGCTCTGGTCCGGAATTGGCGATACAATCCGCATATCGCTATCGGCAGATCCGGTCGAAGAGGTGAAAGCCGGCTTTGAAATCCTCAAATCGCTTAATTTGCGTCGTCGCGGTGTGACTGTGATCTCGTGCCCGTCCTGCGCACGGCAACAATTTGAGGTTATAAAGACAGTCGAGCGGCTGGAGGAACGACTAGCACATATCACGACGCCATTGACGGTATCGGTAATCGGGTGCGTTGTGAATGGTCCCGGTGAGGCTCGTGAGACGGATATCGGTTTCACCGGGGGCGGCAACGGCACTCATCAAGTTTATTTAAGCGGCGTCACCGACCATCGGCTTAAAGATGCAGATATTGTTGATCATCTAGTCGAGCTTGTGGAGAAAAAAGTAGCCGAAATTGAAGCTCAGAGGATGGCATCCGAGCCAGTCCTAGAACCAGCTAAGTGAATCCACACGGAACGAACTCTGTCCTGCATACCTCAAAGTGAACTCACACCTAACCCGTCCAAGCGCAGATAGATTTTTGGAGTATTAGGATGCCGCTCCTGCAGCCGGTGCGCGGCACCCAGGACCTTCTGCCCGAGGCGATGCGTCGTCATCGGCAGGTCAAAGAAGCGGCCCGAATGACTGCGGAACTCTACGGATTTGCGGAGATCGCGACGCCGATTTTTGAATTTACCGATGTATTCGCCCGTCCGATTGGTGAAGGCACGGATATCGTCTCAAAGGAGATGTACACGTTCGAGGATCGGGGTGGCGAAGAGATCACATTAAGGCCCGAGAATACCGCGGGTGTTGTGCGCTCGATACTCTCGAATGGACTGGTTCAGAGCGCCCCACTCAAATTCTTTTACGAAGGCCCGATGTTCCGATACGAGCGGCCGCAGAAAGGAAGATTTCGCCAGTTCCATCAAATAGGCGTCGAACTGATTGGTGTGGCGCAGCCGCAGGCCGATATCGAGGTAATCGCCCTCGGCTGTCGCGTGCTCCGCGCTCTCGGCATCGAGAACCGCACTGTCCTGGAAATCAACACGCTTGGCGACCCTGAAAGCCGTGCCGAGTACCGCCACGCACTCACCGCGTACTTTTCGGCCCGTGTCTCGGAGTTGTCCCAGGATAGCCTTCGGCGACTTGAACGCAACCCATTGCGCATCCTCGACTCGAAGGACGAGCGCGATACCCGCGTCGCGGCCAACGCGCCATCTTTCGCCGAATACCTGACCGCCGAGTCACAAGATTTTTTCGCCAGGGTTCGCGACGGGTTGGACGCCTTGGACATTCGTTACCAAATTAACCCTCGTCTTGTGCGCGGGCTTGATTACTACACGCACACTGCCTTCGAGTTTGTAACATCCGACCTCGGCGCGCAGGGCACGGTCATGGGCGGCGGGCGTTATGACGGTTTGGTTGAGCTGATGGGTGGTCCCGCACTGCCCGGGGTCGGCTGGGCCGCCGGCATCGAACGGCTGGCCATGCTGATCGAGGAGCCGCCAACGCCGACACGGCCGGTCGCGGTAATCCCGATCGGCGAAGCGGGTGAGCGGATTGCGGCAAAAATCGCGGAGGGGCTTCGGTCGGCCGGCTACGTTGTTGACCTCGGATATTCGGGCAATCTTGCGCGGCGCATGCGGCGCGCAAACAGGGTCAATGCTCGCGCAGCAGTGCTTATCGGCGAGAATGAAATCGCGCATGGCATGGCAACATTGCGCGATTTCGACAGCGGAGCGCAGCATGGCGTGGCGGTTACCGAGCTGCCGACTAAGCTTGCGGCGTTGATGGGTTGAGGCTGGCCGTATGGAAGCCGGCATCGAATCGCGGCTGCAGCTGCTGCTACGTCGGCACGCTGAATTGAGCGCCGCACTGAGCGGCAGCGGCCTGGGCGGCGCCGAATTCGCCAAACTCTCGAAAGAGTTCAGCGAGCTCACCCCTATAGTCGAAGAACTGGGCGCGCTTGACCGAGCCAGGCAGGAGATTACCTCACTCAGTGAGATGGCGCGATCAGCAGACGATCCGGACCTGAAAGCGCTGGCGGAGGAGGAACTGCACGAATTGCGGCAGCAGCTCCCCGACCTTGAAAACAAAGTGAAGCTGAGCTTGCTCCCAAAGGATGCCGATGACGAGCGCAATGCCATCCTTGAGGTTCGCGCCGGCACCGGAGGCGAAGAAGCCGCGCTTTTTGCGGCCGAGTTGTTCCGCATGTACCAGCGATACGCAGCATTGCATGGCTGGCGCTTCGAAGTTCTCGACCTGTCCGAGACGGGGCTCGGGGGGTTTAAGGAAGCTACGGCCTCGATTGCCGGACGCAATGTCTTCGCCCGGGTGAAATTCGAGTCGGGTGTTCACCGCGTTCAGCGTGTCCCGGAGACCGAGGCGGGCGGACGGATTCACACCTCCGCAGCTACAGTCGCGGTGTTGCCGGAGGCCGAAGAGGTCGATGTCAAGATTGACGACAAGGACCTGCGCATCGACGTGTTTCGCGCCAGCGGCCCCGGCGGTCAGTCGGTCAATACGACGGATAGCGCGGTTCGTGTCACCCATCTACCGACAGGGCTGGTTGTCATCCAACAGGATGAGAAATCGCAGCACAAAAACAAAGCGCGAGCGATGAAAGTGCTCCGGTCTCGCCTCTATGAAATGGAAAGGCAGGCGCGCGACAGCGCCCGAGCTGCTGAACGGAAAAGCCAAGTCGGAACTGGCGACAGATCAGAGCGCATCCGGACCTATAACTTTCCGCAAGGGCGGGTTACCGATCATCGAATTAATTTGACGCTTTACAAGATCGACAAGGTCATGACCGGGGAAGCGCTTGACGAAATCATCGACGCGATCCGCGTCGAGGACCAGGCAACCCGATTGGCGTCCGTGGAGGGCTAAAACACGGATGCCGGCGACCGTAGGGTCGGTGCTTGCGGAGGCGGCTGCAGTCCTGTCCCAGTCGGGCCTTGTTGAGCCGCGGCGCCGAGCCCGGCAGGTAATTGGCGGCTCTCTCGGATTAGAGCCGGCCGAATTGCTGCTATATACCGATCGCGTGCTCGATGAGCCCCAGGTCGAACAGCTGCACAGTCATATTGAACGGCTTGCGGCGGGCGAGCCGCTCAGCCGGATATTGAGCAGGCGCGAGTTTTGGGGGCTCGACTTCGACCTGGTCGCCGAAACTCTGGATCCACGTCCGGAGAGCGAGACCGTTGTTGAGGCGGTTCTGGCGCGGGTCGATCGAAAATCTTCGCTTCGGCTGCTCGATTTGGGTACCGGGTCGGGGTGTCTGTTACTCGCGCTGCTGTCAGAATTGCGCATTGCGTTTGGCGTCGGCGTCGATCTATCGCCGCGCGCAGCTGCCGCGGCGCGGCGCAACGCTCAATTGTTGGGTCTGTCCGAGCGGACCAGTTTTTTTGTGGGTGATTGGGGCAGCGCGCTCTTAGGACGGTTTGATGTTATCGTCGCGAATCCTCCTTACATTGCCACCGCGGCGCTGGCCGAGTTGCCGCCAGAGGTAGGCGCATACGATCCCACTCTTGCGCTTGACGGGGGCGAAGATGGCCTATGCGCTTATCGTGGGATTGTCACGCGCATCTCTGACCTAATGGCGGCGTCAGCGCTAGTTGCGTTGGAGACTGGGACAGGCCAAGCTTCTGCCGTCGCAGCTATCCTCAGCTCCCACGGGCTAGCTATCGAAGCAATCGAGCAAGATCTTGCGGGCCATCTACGCTGCCTCGTAGCGCGCCGGCCCCCAGGTTGAAACCAGAGTCGCCGAACGCTGTCAAAAAAACCTTGGAATATGCCACCGTCGCGTCTACGGTGGCCGCTAAGCGAGATTGACGCTGTGCGGGTGCGCGTAAAGGATAACGCGGGACGCCCTGCTGGAGATCGTTGAGGGGACGACGAACACTCCGATCGGACTGAAATCCGACAGTATCCACCGTTACTAGATAGGTGTCATGAGACCAGGTCCAAACAAGCGATCGCGCGGTCGCAATAATGGCAATAATCCGCATCACAATCGGCCGCGGATGCCGCATAGAATCCAAACTTTCGACAGCAATGGCCCCAATGTCAAAATTCGCGGAAATGCGTATCAGGTTTTTGAGCGGTACGTAGCCTTGGCACGCGAAGCCGCAGCGAGCGGTGATCGTATCGCGGCCGAAAACCTGTACCAGCATGCCGAGCACTACTTTCGGGTAATGAATGCCAATGGCGACGCCAACCAACATGGTACGCCGCGACCGATGACGCCCGCCGACATGGAGATGAACGAAACGGAGACGGTCGACGGCGAGGACGAGACGCCTCAACCGTCTGTACCGATGGCATCGGGGGAAGACCAGCCTTCTCGGTTTTGACCTCCAGCCCATCGGGACGGCGGTGCAAGTAAACACATGACGGCCCTCACCCGCCTCCGGGGTTGCTTGACTCGTCGTTAGCGCCATATAGGCGCTTGAGGGATCGCGGCTGCCGCCTTTCGGGGCGTCGCGGGTGGCTCATCGGAGCGGCGTCATGGAATTTGAAAGATATACTGATAGAGCGAAGGGGTTTATCCAAGCCGCGCAAGGGCTCGCGCTTCGTCGCGGTCATCAGCGGTTAACGCCCGAACACCTTTTGATGGTGTTGCTGGAGGATCGGGAAGGCCTCGCTAATAATCTCATTCGGGCGGCTGAAGCTGACCCGCGAACAGTGCTAAGCGCAGTCGAAGCCGAACTCGCCAAAGTGCCGAAAGTTGAGGGTTCGGGGGCTGGTCAAGTTTATCTGTCACCCGAAATTGCGCGGGTATTCGAGCAGGCCGAGCAGATCGCGGAAAAGGCGGGGGACAGTTTTGTAACGGTCGAGCGGCTCCTATTGGCGCTTACCCTGGCGAAGGAAACGGGAGCGGGCAAAGCGCTCGCATCTGGCGGGCTGACGCCGCAAAAGCTTAATGCGGCTATAGAAGGTGTGCGCAAAGGCCGAAAGGCGGACAATGCATCTGCCGAGGAGGGTTACGACGCGCTGAAAAAATATGCTCGTGATCTGACCGAATCGGCGCGTGACGGCAAGCTCGACCCCGTGATTGGCCGCGACGAGGAGATCAGGCGCGCCATACAGGTCTTATCACGACGGACCAAAAATAATCCGGTGCTGATCGGCGAGCCGGGTGTCGGTAAGACTGCTATCGTCGAGGGGCTCGCGTTGCGTATCGTCAACGGCGATGTTCCTGAGGGCCTCAAAGATAAGCGCCTGCTGTCGCTCGATTTGGGCGCGCTGATTGCCGGCTCCAAATTCCGTGGCGAATTTGAAGAGCGTCTAAAGGCGGTGCTGACGGAGATAACCGCGGCCTCGGGCGAAATTATCCTCTTCATTGACGAACTCCACACCTTGGTGGGCGCCGGCAAGGCCGAGGGTGCGATGGACGCCTCGAACATGCTGAAGCCTGCGCTCGCGCGTGGCGAACTGCATTGTGTCGGCGCCACAACGCTCGATGAATATCGGAAGAATATCGAAAAAGACGCAGCCCTCGCTCGTCGATTTCAGCCGGTGTACGTCAATGAGCCATCAGTCGCCGATACCATCTCCATCCTTCGCGGTATCAAGGAGAAATACGAGCTGCACCACGGCGTACGCATCACCGACGGCGCGATTGTGGCGGCGGCCACCTTGTCAAACCGCTACATCACTGACCGCTTTTTGCCGGACAAGGCGATCGATCTGATGGATGAGGCGGCGTCTCGGCTGCGCATGGAGGTCGATTCTAAGCCCGAAGCGATCGATGAACTTGACCGCCGGATCGTTCAGCTGAAGATCGAGCGAGAGGCGCTAAAAAAGGAAAACGACCCCGCGTCGCGCGACCGCCTGGAAAAGCTAGTCAAAGAACTCGATGATCTGGAACAGCGCTCCGCCGAATTAACCGCTCAGTGGCGCGCGGAAAAAGAAAAGCTAGCCGGCGCGCAGAAGTTAAAGGAGCGATTGGATCAGGCGCGAGCCGAGCTCGACGTGGCGCAGCGCCGCGGCGATTGGAGCCGAGCGGGTGAACTCACCTACGGTGTCATTCCGGAGCTTGAACGAAAGCTGAAAGATGTCGAGGCCGCCGAGGCGGGCCGCATGCTCGAGGAGGCTGTTACCGAGGAACATATCGCCGGTGTCGTGTCGCGCTGGACCGGTATTCCGGTTGACAAAATGCTGTCGAGCGAACGCGAAAAGCTGCTGCACATGGAGGACGCGCTGAAACGCCGCGTCGTCGGACAGGACGAGGCGGTCACTGCAGTATCCAACGCGATCCGTCGCGCGAGGGCGGGATTACAGGATCCCAACCGGCCAATGGGCTCCTTTCTATTTCTCGGCCCAACCGGCGTTGGCAAGACCGAGCTCACCCGGGCGCTCGCCGAGTTTTTGTTTAACGACGAGAGCGCGATGGTGCGCATCGACATGTCGGAATACATGGAGAAGCACTCGGTCGCGCGCCTGATCGGCGCTCCTCCAGGCTATGTCGGCTACGAGGAGGGCGGCAACCTGACCGAGGCTGTGCGACGCCGTCCCTATCAGGTGATCCTGTTCGACGAGGTTGAGAAAGCGCACCCCGACGTATTCAATGTTTTATTGCAAGTTCTTGATGACGGACGGCTCACCGATGGGCAAGGTCGCACCGTTGACTTCCGCAATACCTTGATCGTGCTGACCTCGAATCTCGGCAGCGAGGCGCTGGCGCGTCTGCCGGAGCGGGCCGACGTATCGGTTGCTCGAGAGGCGGTTATGGAAGCGGTCCGGGCAGCCTTCCGTCCCGAGTTCTTGAACCGGCTGGATGAAATCCTACTGTTTCGCAGGCTGTCACGCGATGACATGAAGGGTATTGTCGGGATCCAGATCGAACGCTTGAAGAGACTGCTTGCCGAGCGGAAGATAACGATCGAGCTCGACGCGGCGGCGATGGCTTGGCTAGCAAATGTGGGTTATGACCCCGTTTACGGGGCGCGGCCATTGAAGCGGGTGATCCAGCGGGAATTGCAGAATCCCCTGGCACAGTCGATACTTGAAGGGCGGATTCCTGACGGATCCCTTGTCCACGTGACTGCTGGCGATGGCGGCCTGGTTATCGGTGAGACCACCAGAGCCGAAGCTGCATGATCGGTTAGGCGGGCTTGCTCAGCCTTCTTGATCGGCACCTACGATAAGGTGACATTCTTGGACCTCGGCGCGCGGGATTCGTATGTTGTCGGGCGGATTTAGCTGCCGGAGCACCAGAACATCGCCTTCCCAGCCTAGGAATTGCTTTATTAGGACCGCCTGCCCTTGCTTGTAGACGACGACATCGCGTCCCCGGGTTGGCGGTTTGAACGGGTTGACATGAAGTAGCCAACCAGGCTCGTAACGCGGCTCCATGCTGTCGCCGACCATATAGATCGCATAGGCTGCGCGAACCCCACTGAGATTCGACGGTCGTGACGTATAGCCGATTGGACCATCTTCAAGGAACATGGCCTGGTCGGTGCCGCCGCGCCCCGCGCTGCGGATAGGTATCACATCCGCAGAACGAGTTATCCCGGCTGAAGACCCCGAAGGAGGGCGGCCACGCCCCGGCCGTGGCATGTCGGCATTCGTCGTCTCGGCAGAGCCGGCCACAGCGTGACGCAGCACCTCGTCAGGGCTGATTCCGAGGAATCCGGCTATTTGCACTGTTTCGAGTTGCTTCATCTGCCGCTCACCCCTGAGCATCCGTGAAACCGCTGATGGAGCGAGGCGGAGGTGGCGCGCGAGATCGGCCTGAGTAGCCCCGACCCGATCAAGAGCATGTTGAAACCAGGATGTGTCCATAGTGTGTTTATCACAATTATAATATTGACATCGATCGGGATTATGTTATCATGATGATGTGAATTGGACAAGTCGGCACTCTAGAGGAGGACAGACGTGAGAGAGGTCGAGTCGCAACTTCTGCCTGGTCCCCGGCACGACGATTTCGGTTGCGCCTTCATCATAACCGGCGGAGGAGTTCACCAAAGCTGCGGGAAGCCCCGGCGTGCGCCCTCTCCCTATTGCGCGGACCATCATGCAGTTTGCCATGTTCCCTCCGGAACGATCGAGGAGAACAGGCGTCTGCGCGAAGTGGAAGCACTCGCGAACGCAGTAGGCGGTCGTCGCTCCCGCGACGATGCCAAGCCGTCCCGGCGCTTTCTAAGGCGACTTGAGAACGCAATGCGCTTGTTTTCGTGACTGATTCGTTCTCTATTTGTTCAAACTGTAGCGTCCCGTGACACATCGGCTTCCGGGCGGAAAGGGCACCCCCGCAACCGCCGAATTCAACACCCCTACGACTGAGCGGCAGCAACGCGGGCCAATCGAACGGCTTCCACGGCCGATTGCCGATGAGACCGGTCAAATGGCCCGACCCTATCGTGCTGTCGACACTCTTGCAGCCATGGAACGCCGGGGTTCGATCACTCCTGGCATGCGCCATGCTGCAGAAGATTTTCGTTCCCGGTTTGTCACCGCCCAACTCGATCCGTTACGCGCTCTCGACTATTCACGTCCGAGAAATGGCGGAGCAGGGCGCGCAAGAAGCAATGGTGAGTCCGGATTGCGCGTCGAAAGTGCGCGTGAGCACGTGTGGCGGGCGGTGGTGGCAGTAGGCGGTCCAGCGTCTCCCGGTGGCTCCTGTTTGTGGCACGTGGTCGGTTGGGAGCGCTCGCTCAAGGAGTGGGCGTTGGAACAAGGATGGAATGGGCGCCGGATAAGCCAAGAGACCGCCTCGGGTATCTTGGTTGCCGCTCTTGGTGCGCTCGAAGCGCATTATGGGCGCGGAAGGTCGTTGCGAAAATCGGATTCATAATTGACAAAACCGGATCAATCTGATATAAGAGCCTACACTGGTGATGGGGCGCTAATCGCAAGAGCTAACCCCGGTATTCGTCAAGACTTATTTGGAATTTCAAGGTCACGGCCTCACCGCCTCTGACTTGTCCTAGGAACGAGAGCCCATCTCGTGCTTTGGCGCTGGCTTAACGCCGGCTAACACTGGTTCATTGCCATAACCAACACTGCCCTGAATTTGAAGCCGATCTTTTCTTTGTTTGGTCAATTCTTAGAAGACAATGCTTAGGACAGCTCGTCTCCGCCGATGCCAGGAGCGGGCAGTCTGCAGTTAGTCTTGCGGAGGGTATTTGAGCTGTTTGCAGGCAAGTTCGCTTGCCTCGATTCCGGATAAGCTTCGGGATAGCGTTCTTGACGCGCTCGGCCCAGATGAGGCCCTTGCACTGCTGCATGACTGGCCGTTCTGGGCTCGCCCCAATCAGCTCCCGCCGCGTGGCTGTTGGCGGATTTGGTTACTGCTTGCTGGTCGCGGGTTTGGTAAAACTCGGGCGGGCGCAGAACTCATTCGATCAAGGGTCGCTGCGAGACGTGCGCGACGCCTCGCTCTGGTCGCACCTACTGCGGCCGACGCGAGAGACATCATGGTGGAGGGAGAGAGCGGGATCCTGGCAATTTCGCCACACTGGGATCGCCCGCGCTACGAGCCTTCCAGACGACGGCTGATCTGGCCTAACGGGGCAACCGCCACTTTCTACAGCGCGGATGAGCCCGAGCGTTTGCGGGGGCCGCAGCACGATACGGCTTGGTGCGACGAGCTGACCAGCTGGCGGTATCCAGAAGCGTGGGACATGCTGATGTTCGGTTTGCGTTTGGGTGATGATCCGCGAGTCGTTGTCACGACGACACCACGGCCAATGCCTCTGCTTCGAGCGCTAGTGAAAGATCCCGTGGTTGCTGTCACAAGGGGTACCACCTATCAGAATCGGGCCAATCTAGCGCCTAATTTTCTCGATCAGATCGTGCGTAAATATGAGGGCACCCGGTTGGGGCGGCAGGAGATCGAGGCGGAAATCCTGGACGACCTGCCCGGAGGATTATGGAGTTGGGGCCTGATAGAGGCAGCTCGAGTTCGCAGCGCCCCAGCTTTGGCCAGAATTGTGGTCGCGGTTGATCCTGCGGCCTCTTCCGGAGAGATGGCAGATGAGACCGGTATCATTGTCGCCGGCCGGGACATCTCAGGTGAGGGGTGGGTGCTGGCAGATCTGTCAGGCCATTACCGGCCGATTGAATGGGCCAAGGCTGCGATCGCAGCGTACCATGCGCATCGTGCAGACCGGATCGTCGCTGAAATAAACAACGGCGGGGAAATGATAGAAACCACGATCCGGATGATCGATCCGGATGTGCCTTTTACGAGCGTCCATGCTTCGCGCGGCAAAGTCCCGCGCGCTGAACCGGTTGCAGCACTTTATGAACAAGGCAAAGTCCATCACCTGGGCGCGTTTCCTCATCTCGAAGACCAAATGTGCGCCCTTACTCGCAGAGGCCACGACGCCAATGGTCCTCGACTTTCCCCGGATCGCGTCGATGCGTTGGTCTGGGCCTTAACCGACCTGCTCGTCACACCGCCTCCGGGACAGGGAATTTACGAGACCTATCGGCAACTCAGCGATCAAAATTTAGATTGTAACCGTCCAAAGCTCTGCAGCTAAAACAGGAGCACCCTTGTGGCGCTATTGGTAAAGGATGCAAACACCACGACCCAGTCGTTGGCTACCGGGGTCGATAGCTCGGGCAACCTGGTGCCAATACATGTCCCGGCGATATTGGCAGCCGGTGTTGCGACGCCAGTAAGTACGGTTACGCCATTGCCAGTCATCAACGCGGCTAGTTCGCCCGCGATAGATGGGAGCGGCATGGTGCAAACTGGGGGCAGCGCGCAAAACCTCTTCGGCGGGATAATCCCCAGTAACGGATGGCTGATCGCCAATAACTCGTCCGCTACACTTTACGTCTCCGATGTTGGTGTCGCAACGCCTGGAGGCGCTTCAATACCTATTTCAGCGGGGAGCATCTTTGCGACTCCTTCGGGCTACAGGCCTAGCGGCGCGGTTAGCCTATACGGTGCCACCACGGGCCAGGTATACGCGGCGCGCCGCTGGTAGGTCACGTCATACCGTCTCAACGACCATATTCGTGGCCGCAAGGATTCTCCTATATTATCTCCATCGCGCGGCCCTGCTACACAGCTGCCCGCCGGCGTCCTACCGCCGCTGCCGCAGCGGAAGGGAGCCATCTGTGGCGAAAATCTTTTCCCTAATCGCCCAAATATTGATTGCGTTCGGAATTATCCAGATAGGCTCATCAAACGCTGCCTTGGCCCAGTCGGCTGGAACTTTTTCAACTCTATCCACGACCGGGGTCGCGACTCTGGATGGCGATGTCGTGATGTGCTCGGGTCGCCCATGGCTGGACGTGCGCTGCAATGGTGCGATAGGCGACGATGTCCATGACGATACCAGCGCAATCCAAGCTGCGATTAATACAGCAGTGGCGAATAATTGGCCCGTTCACTTTCCCGCGGGAACTTATAAGGTTACTTCAGGCCTTATCATCGACTACGCAAGCCAGGCTGCTCATGGGTTCCGGCTAATCTCCCGCGGAGCGGTTATCGATGGTCGTGCAATCCCTGCAGGACCGGTGATGCAAATTAAATGTAGCGGTGGCAGCCCGACCAATCCTACAGGCTGTTTCTATTTCAAAGAAGAAGGCTCTGTTTTCGTCGAAGCCGATACACCCGGGTATGCGGTTATTATCGGCACACCCGACTTTTCAGACGCCCAGAATTCGATTAAATTAGATCATCTGATAGTCAATAATTCCAGCAGCAGTGCAGTTGCCGGCGGGTGCCAATTCAATTATGTACTCGACAGCGATATGTACGCAATCTGCGATTCGGCAGGCGGTGCGGCAGGAATGGCATTTGAACAAGCGCAATTCTCCCGGATCTCCGGTTCCGCAACAGCGGCGGGCGTAGGTGGACGAGGCATCGCCCTGGAGAACGGTTACAATTTCTCAAACACGTTCTTCGCGCTTGATCTCGAAGTATCGCCAACTTGTCTATCGATCACTTTCAATCACAACGGTCTCAACACTTTTGTCTCGCCATATTTCGACTGCACAACGGCGATTAATGCTACGGCCAGTGTTGGCAACACCATCATAAACCCCAATTATGGGGGCAATGTAAGCAATTACGGCCCGAATTCAGTTGGGATATCGGTGCAGGGAGCCGGTTCTCGACCCCAATGGATGTTTCCGACGACCGCAACTTACACCGCCGCACCGGTAGACGACGGGCTGGCCATCTCCAGCTACAACGCTCCGGGATCTTCGATGACCGTTACACTTCCCGCCGTCAGCACAGTGAATCCGGGTTGGTCACTGGCGGTGGCGACGGATAACGACAAGGGAATGATTGTTACCGCGCCAACGGGGAATATATTGGCAGGCAGCAAGTTTGTCCCCTCGGTTACCCTCGGAGCCGGCAACTACGAATATATTCGGCTGCAATCTGACGGCAATAACTGGCGAATCATATCCGCCACTCGAAACACGCGGCTAAACATGGGGTTCGAGCCCCCGCCATGGCCGAGCAATTGGTCGTATCCAGCCACCTCGGGCTACGCCGCGACGTTAGGCGACAACGGCAACATTTTGTCAAGCTACAATACTCTTTCCGGCTTGGCAGTAACCTTACCGCCTATCACGAATTTGCCGATCGGCTGGAGTATGGGTTTCGCGACCGACAATGGGAAGCCTCTCTCCGTGCAAGTCAATATGAGTTCTGGTGGGCACATCGTCTGGCCGGGCAGCGGGGCTGCCGCCACTAGCCTGGGGTTGGCCAATACAAGCCAGGGGTCATATGAATTTGCGGTGCTGCAGTATGACGGGAGCGGCAATTTCAGGCTGATCGAGGCAACTCCTGCAACCGCTCAAGCGAACGGCCTGATCGGCACCGCGGGAATCAGTCACTGGAGCTTCCCCACAACTAGCAGCTACATTGCCACGGTGTCTGATAATGGCAATGTCGTATCAAGCTATAATAGCCCAGTGTCGTACATGGCGGTTACACTGCCGTCAACCACCATGCTTCCAATGGGGTGGACGTTCGCTGTGACCACGGACAATAATAAGGCGATGTCGATCCAGGTCAACGCGACAGCCGGTGGGCACATCCTTTATCCTGGAAGCGGCAATTCGGTTTCAGCCGTTTCATTGGCGCCGACCAACTACGAAATCCTGGTGTTAAGGTTCGATGGCAGCAACTTTCGAGTAACTGAAACGACGCCCGGGACGGCTGCCTCGGTGGGGCTTGCTGGATCAAGTTCAGATATCGACCGCTGGAACTTCCCAGTGAGCCCGACTTATACCGCGGCACCAAACGACAATGGGAACGCTCTTTCGAGCTACAACACTGTAGCCGGGTTGACCGTCACTTTGCCGTCGACAAATGCGATCGTTGACGGTTGGACGATGGGTTTTACAACCGACAATGGGATGCCGCTCACGGTCCAGGTCAATGGGGTTGCCGGTGGATCTGTCCTGGAGCCGGCGGGAGGAGGAACTTCTGTTGGGTCGATCACGCTTGCGGCGGGACAGAATTACGAGTTCTTACAGCTTCGCTTTGACGGGAATAATTTTCGGGTCGTAAACGCCACCCCTCAGACGATAAACACGCTCGGCGGTTTAATCTCGCCGGGGACGCCTGCCTCAAGCACGACGACATGCAATGTCGGCCAGCTTCAGGCTGATATCAACTATCTCTACTATTGTACAGCACCGAATACCTGGAAGCGCGCCGCACTCTCAAGTTTCTAGAGACAAGCGCCGAGCCTTTCGCCAGTACATCCTGCGCACGGAATTCCTTGAATTTGGCGGGGGTTCTATTGCCAGGAGTTGGAAAAACTCAAGACGCTTTGGACGCGAAACACCTCTGTGGTGAGATCATGGCAAGCTTGTTGCGCGTATCGAGTTGCTTGGTAGATGCATTATGAGCCCCCCTGGCGGAAAGCGCACTTCGCTTGCTTCTTATAGCTGGGGTGGGCTCGGTTCGGAAAATGACGTTACCGAGTATCGCCAGATATTTCAGCCCGACCAAGGGATATTTTCACCCGGCTACCCGTTGGTCCCACCCGAAAGCGAACGCGTCCGAGTTTGGGATTTTCCGGTCGGCTATAATACAATTTACACTCCGCGTTCCTACGAGCCGATCGGGTTTTATGAGCTTCGCGCGTTAGCTGAAAATCACGACATTACTCGGCTGGCGATTGAAACGCGGAAAGATCAGATTGAAAAGCTTGGATGGAGGATTCGATCTCGGAAGGGGGCAAAGTCGGATGGCGACGCAGCGGAGCGCATCTCTAGACTGACGGACTTCTGGCGAAAACCGGATGGGGAGCAGCCCTTCGCCAGTTGGCTTCGCGAACTGCTGGAGGACCTGTTGGTCTTGGACGCCCCTTGCTTAGAGGTGCGCCGTAACCGCGTCGGGGACGTGATCGGGCTTGATGTCGTCGACGGTTCCACTATCAAAGTGCTGATTGACGATACTGGACGTCGTCCTCAGCCGCCAGCTCCAGCTTACGAACAGATCATTCACGGGCGGCCGTGGAGGCTGCTCACCTCCGACGAGCTTATTTATCTGCCTCGTAATCGGCGGCCACATCGCGCCTATGGCTTTGGCCCCTGCGAACAAATAATCATGACAATCAATATCGGCCTGCGGCGACAGATGATGCAATTGCAGCACTTCACCGACGGTAATGTCCCACCTGGCTTGGTGAATGCCCCCGACGGATGGAACGCCGAACAGATAAGGCAGTTCCAGGAATGGTTCGACTCGATTCTAGCCGGCAATACCGGCAACCGGACGCGGCTTATCTGGGCTCCGACTGGCGCTAAATACCAGGCATTCAAAGAGGCACCTTACAAGGATGAATTCGACGAGTGGTTGGCACGAATTGTCTGCTATGCATTTTCGCTACCTCCGACTGCCTTTACCGCGCAAGTGAATCGGGCTACCGCACAGTCGGCTCAAGAGACTGCGGTTGAGGAGGGACTCGCGCCGCTTACTGGTTGGGTCAAACGTCTTGTAGATAGTGTCATTCAGGACCGCATGGGGGACTCGGACCTGGAGTTTATCTGGTCCGACGTGCAGCCAGCGAACCCGAAAGATCAAGCGGCAATACTCGACGTCTATGTAAAGAATGGAATTTATACGGTGAATGAAGCGCGGGAGATTCTTGGACTCCCTCCGGCTGGCGTTAGCCAATCATTATTTCAGATATCCAATGCGCGTTCGCCTGACCCAGCGTGCAATTATACGCCATCTTAGAGAACGTTACCATTATCTCAGGGTTCGAATTCCCTAACTCTACGACCACTATTCACAAACACCTTGTTTAAAACGTAAACACACAAAGCAACATAAGTTAGAGAAGCACGCACAAATCATAGCATGTTAGTAGATGTGAACGCCTTGCCGTAACCCGCTTCAGCTGGAACATCAGTTCTTACAATCCTAGTCCAAAATGGATTTGAGGAGACAAACCTCATGAGTGTCACTCCGAACAACATTGTGGTATACGGCTCGGCGAACATGCCCGAAGCCGACGGCGTTACTATAGGCGGTGGGGTTGACTTCACCAAGCGCGTCGCGTTTTACGATATCAGCCCGAATGGTACGGTCGATTGGGTGTCGAGTTCCAGTTCGGATACCGCCGTCAAAGTCCAAGTCACCGGACGAGATGGCTCAGGTATCATTCAAACCCCGGCGGCGGTAACGCTGGCCGGGCAAAGTGTCGTGGCCGGCTCGCAGACCTTCGAGCGCATCGGCGCGGCGGTCATTACGGGCGGGTCAATTGCCGGCCTCCCTAACCCAACAGGCACGGCTGCTGTGGGCGACGTCGCGGCGATGGCGCATGCGTGTATCATACCGTCCTCAACGGTCACGACTGACACGACCTACCATACCGCTCAGACCGGCTCCGCGAATACGAGCGGCACAACCCCGCCGCTGTTCAAATTGCAGGCCGGCGATGGGGCCAGCGTTGCCGCGGGGATGTTGATCTGGACCCGTGGCGGCGCAGGACCAAACCAGCTCCGCATGATCGTAGCGACTTCGGGGTATGGAACCGACGTTGTAGCGGTCAATCGCGATTGGGGAACAGCGCCGGATAATACCACGACTTACAAGATCGTGCAGGGCATCCTTTTCGACATCAGCCCCAACGCCGTTACCGCGGTCACCCGCTGCTTCTGGACCGCAGCGGCAGATGTCCCGGCTGGGTCCGGGCGTTACTTTTACGAAAAGGTGTTCGTCGTCAATAATAATACCGCGACGGCATTGACTGGAGCTCAGATCGAGATCGCCAGCGAGGCACCGACACTACCCTCTGGTGCGCTGCTCGATATTGGTCTGTGCACATCGTTGAACGATACCAACACCTTAAACCCGCGCCAGCAATCCTCAGGCTTTCTCCCGACCGGGGTTAGCTCCTTTACGACCCAGCCGGCCTTCATCAACGTTCCGGGTCCGGGTAATTTACCATCTGGCACAGTGCCAAATACCGCGGGCGCGCAAGGCGTTTGGATGCGCTTGACGCTTCCGGCGGGCACAGCGGCCTATAAGGGATCGGCGACACTGCGAACGCAAGGGACCACTACTTAGGCTCGGGAGGAGCGATTGCTCCCCGAGACTCTTACTCCAGTCGATCCGGAAAGCTATCGGAGCCGATACAAAATCGTCCGGACCGACACAATGCAGGATGTACCAGGATTAATCCTGTCAGCCTCCGTCGAAAGCGGCCTGTGCATGTTGCGCAATGTGGCTGGAGAGAGCGTGGAGCACAGTTTCGGCCCACGCGGCCTGCGCATCGTCACTCGATGACGGGTCGGCGCTAGCGTTTGGGAGTGCCTAAATGAGCAACCCGTGGTCACGGGCGGTGGCGACAGCGTGGCCAAATGGCCCAAACCAGTCGCCCGACAATATGAGCAGCCTAGCCAATGGACAGGCTCGAGGCCTGGGAGTCATCAACCCTAGCACGCTCACCCAGCCGTTTGGTGATATCATACTGCCGCCATGGAAGATCAGCACCGGCACGGTCTCGGCAGGTAATACAATATCGCGGTACTTATTGTTCTCTGAGGATAATACTCTATGGCCCGGCGGCATCAGCCCGACCTCGACTTTTGATCAATCCGCGGCCCTAAACAGTTGGCTGGCATACGACCCGGCAGCGGCGGCGCTGGCGCTGATCGACACTCTGAACATGCAAGCGGGCGTAAGCCTGTATCAGACTCGATGGCAGTCTATTCGTGGCCTGATCGGCAACGTTCCGACCTATTGCGCGGTGCTGCTTTATAACAATTCCGGTGCGGCGCTTGCCGCCTATTCGAGCGGCAATCAGAGCGCCACCTACGCGACTGAATCGTATGCGTAAAGTCTTCTGGGGGGCGCTTGGCGCCGCCGCGCTGGTCGCGGGGATCGGCCTTGGCGACCGCACCGATGCGCAAAGCATTATCCGCGGCATTACGAGCCTTACGGCAGCGACACCAAACGTTCTACTCAATGGCGGTACGAGCTGCGCGGCACCCACTGGCTGCACCGTCGGGACCACGCTGCTGGCCAACAGTCAAGGCGGCGCGAATTACACCGTCGCGGCTTCCGACAACACCAAAGTCATCAAGCGCACCTATTCGGGTACGACCGCCGACACGCTGCCGAATGTGTCGACGACAGGGTTTGGCCCGGGCTTCTCTGTCGATATCTGCACGACGGCGCAGTCGGACACCGTGACCGTGACGAGCCCGAGCACCGTCAATGGCTCCTCGTCGGTAGTCATCCCGGCCAATACGTGCCTAAGCATCGCGAACCCGGACGGCACCAATTATGTCGGCTTCCTGCCTTCGTCCGGCATTACGACAGTCGGCCTATCGATGCCGGCCTATTTCTCGGTGGCGGGATCGCCGCTGACCGGGACGGGTGGCAGCCTTACGGTCACGGGCGCGAGCCAGACCGCGAACTATTTCCTCGCCGCCCCCAATGGCTCGTCAGGAGCCATGACGCCGCGGGCGATCGTCAATGCCGATCTTCCGACCCTAATTCCGGTCGCGATCGGCTGGATCGCCGGGCAGAACCCGAACAACGCGACGGTCTTTACGAACCTGAGCGGCGGCGCTTACACGGTCCAGGCGATCGTAGGCCGCGTCGAAGTCGCCGAGGGCGCGACCGCGACCATTACGGTCAACTCGGCCGCCTCCGGTACGCTGTGTTCGGGCGGGACCGCGATTTCGACGTCGTTCAACGCAAACGGTTCCGCCGCCAATAACCAGACCGTCACGTCCGGCACGCCAACCATCGCCAATGGCAGTTCGATTTGCCTGCAGACGACGGGCTCGAGCTGGGGGACGGGAAGCGCGGTCGGCGGCATCACCGTCTTCTTGAAGCCGAGCTGATGAGGCGCGCTGCTGGGTTTGCGTTCGCGATCATCCTGGCTACCGCCGCATTGGCGGGCGTCGCGCACGCATTCCTGATCCTTGGCGCCGGCAGCAATACGTCTGCGTCGGCTCCGTCGACTTTCATTTATCTGCCGAACGGCAGCTTTGCGTACATGGCGAATGCCAGTTTTGCGCAGGTACGCGATGGCGGCTCGGGAAGCGGCCCGGCACCGTGCGGCACGCTGAACCTCGCGGTCAACACAGCCTGTAATGCGGTTTCTGTTCCGGTGGTGCTCCAATGATCAAGCGACTCCTATCTGGTGCGATCCTGACCCTTGCTGCTACCCAGGCATGGGCCGGCAGCACGACTTATGCCGTAACGGTAGGGTCGGGGACGAACTTCGACGCCGTAACGGACGGCACCGGCAATCTCGGCGCCAAGATAGCGGTGTGCGATGGCTCTGCGCTCGCCAATTGCGGTGCGGTGAAAGCAGCGTCAACGGCTGCGGTTGCCGGCGATCCGGCGGCCGTCGTCAGCCTGTCGCCGAACTCGCCATTGCCGACCGGTACCAATACCGTCGGGGCCGTCACGGGCGCGCTCGCGACTTCTGGCGGCTGGACGCCCGGCATTACCGCTGCGCTGTCGACAACGGTACAATCCATCAAATCGAGCGCCGGCCAGCTCGGTAAGATGCTCTGCTACAACCCGAATGCTTCGGTAGCCTACGTGCAGATATTCAATATCGCCTCAGGGTCGGTCACGCTCGGAACTTCGACGCCGGTAGACGTCGTGCCGGTACCTGCGACCCTCAATGGCGGCTTCACCATGACCTTCCCGGGTGAGCAATTCGGGACCGCGATCAGCTATGCGGCGACGACTACTGCGACGGGCTCGACGGCTCCCGGAACCGCGCTGACCTGCGCATACGGCTACAACTGATGTGGTTGCGCCTGCTCCTCGCCGTATGGCTGACGGCTGCTCCGACGCTTGCATGGGGGCAGATGCTAGGGATTTACGGATATCAACGAGTCCCGGCGGGAGGCGGTCCGCCGCCGTCGCTGGTTCGCAAGAAAATCGTCAGTGATGCTACGGGTAACTTTTACTCGGCCTATAGCGCTTCTGCGGTTCAGGTGAACGCCGGCGATTTGGTGGTTGTGGTTTGCCGGCAAGCCACCAATGGAGGGTCGCTTCCGACCGTAACGGTGACGGACACGGCGGGCGACAGCTTTGCCGCCGCAACCAGCTCGGTTGCCTATAACTCCCAAAACTCGATCCAGCTGTTTTATGCAAAGAACGCGATCGGACAGTCATCCGCCGGGTCCGTGACATGCAATTATTCGGGAAACACGACCTGGTACGATGCGATAGCAGTGCTCGAATACAGCGGAGCGTCGACATCGAGCCCCCTAGACGCAAGCCAAGTTGCTGGCGGAGTAATGTCAGGCGGAGCCATTACGACCAGCAATTTCACGACGGCATTCGCCAATGAGATCGGCGTCTGCGGGTACAGCGGCGATGCTCTCGGAGTGAGTTTTACGCCGGGATCCAGCTTCGCCGCGGAACTCGTCGACGCCAGCAATTTTGCTGGGGCATCGGATCGGACCATGACGACGACCGTGACGACAAACGGAACCGTTGCGATATCTGGCGGGGGCGGGTCCGGAGAGATCGTCTGCGCCACGTTTCATTAGAGGACGCAATGCGAAAATCTTCTGTCGTCGGAGTCCTACTGTCCCTTGTCGGTTCGGTTCCGGCATGGGCGCAGGGTCTTGACCTATCGACCCAAAACGGTCTGCTCGAAGACCGCGCCAATGCCGGCACGACCGGCACGACCCTCTATACCCTGACCAAGATCAATGGCGGCGGCCTCGCCGTCATTGCGTCGACCTCGGACAGCAATGGGGTTCGTGGCGTCTGCGTCGGAGGCTGCGGGACATCGGGCAATGCCCAGATAGCGACCACTGGAACCGCGGCGCTCTTGCTCGATGGTACGGGTATGGTCGGGGATTTCGTGCAGGTTTCAAGCACCACCGGCGGTTACGGGCACGATACGGGCGCTACGACCTGTCCGAGTTCGGGTCAGACCGTCGGTAAGATCGTCGCGGCCGGCGGCCCCAGCAGCTCGTATTATGTGGCGCTCGGTCCCTTCGGTTGTGGTAGCGGTGGTGCAACCGGATTTACCAACGTCTACACCGGGCATGGCACATACACTTGGAACAAGCCTTCCGGCATCAGCTGGGTAACGGCCTATTGCCTGGGTGCGGGCGGCGGCGGTGCCAGCGGCGCGGTTTCGACTTCGGCGTATAGCGGTGGCGGTGGCGGTGGCGCTGCCGCTGCGCTTTCGACAATCCCGGCATCGCTAGTCAGCTCGACCGTGACCGTCACGGTGGGGCAGGGTGGCGCTGGCGGAGCCGCTTCGACGACTTCAGCCAATAACGTCGGGTTGGCTGGCACCAATTCCAGCTTTGGCAGCTTTGTCGTTGGTTACGGTGGAACGGGCGCGCCTAGCTATAATGGCGGGGCCGCGACCTGGACATATGGCGCTAACGCCAGCCCAAGCACTCTCAATCTGCAGCCTGACGACTGGTCCGGGCGGGCGGGCAGCAGTGCCGGCGGCAGTGGCCTGTACGCCGGCCTATTCGGCGGTGCGAGCGGCGGCAGTTCCGGAAATAACACGACCGGATTGTCCGGCAGTGGCGGCATTACGCCGAGCGCGTTGACGCCGCCAGCGGGCGGAGCGAACACGACCGGATCAACGACCTCCAACGGTACCAGTGGATCGAACCCAGCGAATCCGACGATCGGCGGCGCTAACGGCAGCGGCGGCGCCGGCGGAGGCAACACCGGGACGACTGCGTCGACAGCCGGGACCGGTGGGGCGGGCGGCTATGGCGGCGGCGGCGGCGGCGGTGCAGTCATCGCGACAACCGGGACGTCAGGGGCCGGCGGCGCCGGCGGCGACGGTATCTGCATCGTCTACGGAAATTAGCTGTGAAGCGCCTCGCCCTCGCACTGCTCTGTCTCATAGCTGGCGGCGGCGTTGCGCGTGCAGCTGCAGGGTTCGCCGGCTGGCAGACGACGGGCTCAACCTATACGTCTGTCGCGGCGACGATCCGTGTACCGTGGGTGACGAACCAAACCATCTCGGCCGACAACAACGTAATTGCTTGGGTCGGAATCGAGGATGGCACGCGTCTGGCGCAGGTTGGCATTACCTTGACGATCAACGCGCAAGGGACCCCATCCTTCGGGGAATTTTACGAGATGTTTCCGGCTGGAGCGGTCCCGGACTCGAATATGGGGCATACGACCACGGGCGGAGACATCGTCCAGTTGAGCATAACGTGCACCGCCAATTGCTCGCCCGGCAGCACCCAAACCTGGGGCATGACCGTCAAGAATGTCACGAAAGGCTGGACCTGGGCCCCAAGCGACACCCTACTGACCAACCTCTCCAAGTTCGACGTCATGATGGAGGACCTCAATACGTCGAACCCAATGCCTAATTTCGGAACCCTTACGTTCACGAACATTTCCGTGAACGGCGCGGCACCAAATTGGGCGTCCACATCTGCGTTTCAGGTTACGGATGGCTATGGCGGCACTGCAAACCCGTCGAGTGTCAGCGGTACGGCCTTTAGCGTCTGCGCCGGACGCAGCAGCACTTATACGACCTGCCCGCAGCACCTCAGCACCAGCCTGGCCAATGGCCGTATCAGTCTGGGACGGTTCTGAGGGATGCCAGTATGGATCGCGCATCGGCCGGGTGGTCCGCGGGCTGACCGCTATTTCCTCACAGGACAGACGGTCACTGCCGATGGGTTTGCGCGGGCTGAGATCGACACCGGGCTGCTCGCGTATCAGGTGCTTGCCGCCGAGGCATCGGCGGGAACGCACGCCGAGGCCACGATGCTCGCCGAGCTTTTGGCGCAGCCGCAACGCGATGCAACGCCGACGATCGAGGCGCTCGGCTCCCCCATCCTCGATGCGAGAGCGCTGACCGAGTGGCCGGCGCGGCAAGTCGGGGACGGGATCGCACCCGCCGAGAGTGCCGCGAGCCAGCAAAAAGGCGCCGACGCTTCGACCGAAAGCCTCAGCAATGCGCGGGGCAATGCATTTAACCCGGTGGCCTTCCCGGCAACCCAAATCGGCGATACACACGACCCGCTAGAAAATTTGGGAGCAAACAGCGTCCTCGGCGACGAGTTCGCGCCGTTCGAGGCCTTGGCTGGGCCACGTTCCGATTCCGGCCCTCTGGCGGAAGCGCTCGGAACGCAACGCAGCGACGCGGACCCCACCACGGAGGCGCTTACCGGACAGCGAGCCGATGCGTTGCTCTTGATCGAGCCGCTGACACGCGCCTTGCGCGACACGAATACGCCGTTTGAAAGCGCCGGCTCGACGGCGCTCGTTGGCGACCAGTTCGTCGCCCTCGAATTCCCTGCCAGGCAGCGTTCCGATCCAGAAATGCCGATCGCCTGGTTGGTTTCAATCCTGTTCGACGGGCGCGCGCCGACTGAATTCATCGCGACTGCCGCTGGCGGCACAACTACGAGCGACGCTCTCGCGGTCATCGAATTGCTAGCGGGACAAGCCGCGGATGCGCTGGCTCTAGCGGAAAGCGCCGTAAGCGCCCGCCGCGATACAGTAAGCCAGACAGAGGTATTGGCGCGAGCGGTGCGGGACGCTTCGCCGCAAATCGAGACGTTGGGTCAGGCGGCCGCATTTGTCGACGCGTTCCTCGCCATCGAAGCAGGCTGCGAGCTTGATATTGCGAATATTTCTACGTGCGAGAATTTGATCTCCACAGCAGGCACAAGCTTCGCAATGCTTGATTCCCGGATTACTCCCATTATTCAGATCGCTGCTGGCCGGTTATTGAAGTCACTCGGTAAGATTCGCATTCTCAACATTTGGAAGCAATAGACAGGCCATCTACGAAAATGATGATTGGCGGCATTTTACTAGCCATTTCTCTAGCCCTTGAGCCCACTAGGAGTCCCCTGCCTATAGGCATGTAGACAGCCTAGAGCAGTTCGGAGTAACTCAGATGCGTTTGCCGACATCCTTCAGTCCCATCGAGGTCAACGAGATCGATAACTTCGCCTTTGACTTCACCGCGGAAGTTGGATCTGAAGCTATTTTATCAACGAGCTGGAGCTGTAAGATTGGTCCGTTTCAGACGGCAACTGATGAGAACTCCCCAGGCAAGGATAATACAAACTACAGTGGAACCGTCGGTTCAACTGCGGTCCTCGCTCGACGGATCACTGCAGACGAAGACAGGTTTTTTTTCAGTTGCAACGGTTGGAGGATTCCCGATTTCGGCGATCGGTGCCACCTATATTCTAGAGGCAACTGTCTACCTCAGCGACGGTCGGATATTAAGCGTCAGTTCAACTGTTCAATGCGCACCGTAAGATGGTAAATTCGTTACCTGTCAACAAACGAGTTTGAGCTTCTAACCTCGGGCAGCTAGCTCTGAATGTTGCCTCGGTTGAGGCCAACACATCGAGGCACGAAAGATAGCCGATGAAGATATACTTTCCTCTCGCGAAAATAGATGCAGAAAGACACGAGGTGTGGGGTTATGCATCCACCGAGGCGCGTGACGACCAAGGCGAAGTGGTAAAGCGCGACGCGCTGATGTCAGCCTTGGGCGATTATATGAAATTCGCCAATATCCGTGAGATGCACCAGCTTTCCGCAGTGGGGGTTGCTAAGGAGGTCGCCGTTGATGACAGGGGACTCTATGTCGGCGCTAAGATCATCGATCCGGTCGCGTGGCAGAAGGTCATCGAGGGGGTTTATAAGGGCTATTCGATCGGAGGGCGCGTAACTCAGCGCGACCCCGCTGATCATAAGACGATTACTGGACTTGTTCTAAATGAAATTTCTCTGGTCGATCGTCCGGCCAATCCAGAAGCGATTTTCGACTATTGGAAATCAGCAGGAGCTGCAAGCATGCCCGAGGTGCAACTCAACGCACCGTTTCAAATCTGGGCCTGCGGTGTGCCGGGACACCGTCACTTCGTCAAGTCGGACGCGGTGCGGTGCCAAGAGAAGATGTCAAATGAAGATTTGATAGCAACATTCAAAAATCACGATCCAACTGCCCAAGGTGGGTCGGATAAAGCTGATCCCGAGGTAGGGAACGGTTCTGCTCGTTCTGAGAGTGAATACGCCGATCCTGGGTACCAATCAGATGGTCAAAAGCGTTACCCGATAGACACCGAGCAACACATCCGTGCCGCCTGGAACTTTATCAATCGCCCTAGCAATTCGAAGCGGTACACGCTGGCCCAGCTTGACAATATTAAAGGCCGCATCATTGCGGCATGGAAGGGAACAATCGATAAGGATGGGCCCCTGTCGGTCGATGAAAAGAAAAAGACAGGGCGATTTCCATCGTCACAACTCTCGCTCACAAAAGCTCTCGGGGATCTCGGCAATCTGGCTCAGCTCTTACTTGGTTTAACTTGGTTACAAGAGAACCTTTCAGCTGAGGCGCAGACTGCGGCAGAAAATTCCACAGAGCGAGCCAGGGTACAAGCGATAATCGACGAGCTGTGCAGCTATTTAAGTGCACTAGTGACAGAAGAGACCAGCGAAATCTTGGACGGAGCCGAATTGGCCGGAGGACCATCCATCGGGGAAGCGGCCGATATCATTATCATGGCTGCGGGCTCCCAGGGAGCCAATCTCATTGCTGGTCTGTGTCAAGGACGGCATCGAAGGCTGCAGCAATTAGGGGCTTCACTCTTGATGAAATCCCTGCACACCGATGCGGAGAGGCGCTGCAACCGCGCCATCTCTGTTGTCGAGGGGGAGGCGGAAAAAACCAGATTCGAGCCCGCGCATTCCGCGTCAGGAAATCTGGCAAAGGTATTGGCGGGAGAACGTGCCGAAAAGGCAGCTTTATTTGCGACACTCGCGGACATAGTGCCGCGCCTCGACCAGTTGACAAAACGAGTTGAAGATATTGCTCACATGCCATTACCTCCCGTTACGATGGCAAAAAATGTTACCGCGATTACAAAACGGCAGGACACTGGCGGCAGTGCCTTTTCCACAGACGAAATGGCGGCAGTCTTTTCCCAAATGAGCAAGGAAGAACAGACATTGACATTAATAAAGGCCAGCTACGCACGCCCCATTCACCCGCCCGGCCTCATCCGAACTCAAGAGACTGTCGGCGAGTGAGTCCCGCCTAACTCTGTAACCCAAGCCGGCTCTTGCCGGATTTCCCTTGCCCCCCAATCGGGAGGAACTAAAATGACTTCTGTGACTTAGGAATCACTGGAGCTGTTGAAAAGAGCTTTGGCGGCACCTGACGACGGGCTTGCCAAGTCTATTTCGACAGCAACCGGTCTAGTCGCTTACGATTTGCAAGCGCCGGCAAAGAACCTTTATCCATTCGTGACTCCGATTAGAAACGTGATGCCCCGCGTCGGTGGTGGCACGGGTACAGCTACCAATTGGCGGCAAGTGAACGCCATCATCGGTTCCGGCTTCGATGCAATGGGGTGGGTCCCAGAGGGTCAGCGCTCGGGCCAGATGTCGTATTCGACATCAAGCAAGTCCGCCACCTTTGTCACCATAGGCGAGGAAGACGCAGCCACCTTTGAAGCAATATCTGCCGGTCGTGAGTTCGAAGACATCCAAGCGCGGATGACGTTCAGGCTACTGCAAAAGATGATGCTAAAAGAGGAGATGGCTATCCTTGCCGGCAACGCGTCGTTGCAGCTTGGCACGCCTGCGACTCCAACATTATCGGCGTCCGGTAGCGGCGCAACGCTCCCCGCCGCGACATACTTCGTCAAGGTGGTTGCCCTTACGCTTGAAGGTTATCAAAATTCAAGCCTATCCGGCGGAGTGGCCACAACAAAAACTGTCAACGGCGTCGACGGCAAGACGTTCACTCTGAACGGTGGATCTTCAAACATCAGCGGCGAGGCGAGCCAAGCCGTTAGCTTAGGTCAGACGCTCTTTTGCAGTGTTACCCCAATCCAGGGGGCCGTGGCCTACGCTTGGTATATCTCTACCTCGACAGCGACTGAGACATTGCAAGCGATAACCACGATTAACAGCCTGGCAGTATCAGCGCCGCTCTCCACTGGGAATCAAGTCCAGACGGCGATCACTACCGATTTCTCAGCCAATCCTAGCTACGCTTATGACGGCTTGCTGACAACAGCGCTTAAAGCCGGCTCAAACGCCTACGTCAATATTCTGGCAACTGGTACCGCAGGAACCGGTTCTACACTTACCGCGTCAGGCCGTGGCTCGGTAGTCGAAATCGACAATATGTTCCAGGCTATGTGGAACAACTTCGAGCTATCGCCGACCGTTCTTTACGTAAATGCACAAGAATTAAAGAACATTACCACAAAGGTGCTTTCTAACGCTTCAGGCCCGTTATTGCGATACGAGACCCCTGCCGATGGCAGCGATGGCGAATATCAGTTGACGGCATCAGGTGTCGTACAATTCTACTACAATCCTTTCGCTATCTATGGTGGTCTGCGAATTCCGATCAAAATCCATCCGCGGGTCCCGGCAGGTACAATCATTGGTTGGGCGGAAAATCTCCCCATCCAATATCAGTCGAACGAGGTTCCCAACGTAGCCGAGGTGAAGACTCGTCAAGATTACTACCAGATCGACTGGCCGATCGTCACCCGGCAGCGTCAGGTGGGCGTATATGCTGAAGAGGTGCTAGCGGTATACGCGCCGTTTGCCATGGGCGTCATAACCAATATCGCCAACGGCTGACACTAATGTCCGAGCTGATAGCGCTGCGTGCGATGTTTGGCCAAGATGAGGTTAGTCACGGGATGACGCGCTATCGCGTGGCAGTCGACCACTCCGTTCATGTGCCGAGAGAAGTGGCGCTGTACCTCGTCAACAGCGGGGGGTTTGCAGTCGAATCAAGAACCAAGGTTGGAGAAGCTGGCCTCGAAGCTCCCGATTCAAATTCGAGGCAAGGTTAGTGCGAGTGCGTCATCCTTGTCCCGGTACGTGTACCTATTGAGGATCAATAGATCAAGCCGACGAGAACGGGGATGTACTCCTTCCGGCCGACGCAGTAGCCGAACTTATTGGCCATTGGTTATTGCTGTTCCAAACCGCGCAAAAGGTACGCGGGTCATTGTGTGCAGAGTTGGGTTCGGCACAATACAGTAAAGCTCAAGAATCTGTTGCCTGAAGCGGTAGCTGCCGTGAATGAGAGCCGCGGAGATGGATCCAATGGCATACTGTGATCTGACGACATTGGCCGACGTGAAAGCTTGGCTGCAGACTGGCCAGAGCGCGTTTCCACCAACTGATGATGCCCTGTTAACCAGGCTTATCACGGCTGCGAGTCAATACATACAGACTTGGCTTAATCGCCGCATATCGGTTGGCGATTATCTGGAAGTGCGTGATGGGACTGGTGGCCAGCGTTTACAATTCGCCTGTTTTCCGGTGAGCGCTGTGTTGACACTCGCAATCGACGGCATTGTCATCCCACCTGCTCTGGCTCTCACGCCAAGCGCTGGTTCGACTACCGGATATGTTTTTTCACCGACCGAACTCGTTTTGCGTGGGTATCATTTTGTGCGGGGAGCCCAGAACATTGTCTTTTCTTATACAGCGGGGTATCCGGCGATTCCACCTGAACTTTCACAGGCTTGTATTGAGCTCGTCGCGCTACGCTATCGCGAACGGATGCGGATCGGTGAAATCTCCAAGGCTGTTGGTGGAGGAGAGACCGTTAACTATTCCCAAAAGGATATGAGCGCAGCAATTTTAACCCTGCTTCAACAATATCGAGTTGTCGCGCCGATCAATGGCAATTCGGTGATGATGGCGCCCACCGCCACTGATGTCTCACTCGTCGGTGGCGCGCTGTGATCTCGGCTGGCATTAAACGAGACGGAGCGCTGCTGAACGGACTGAAACGGATCCATGTCTCTAGCGCCCAAGGCATATCGCAAGCTATTGTCAAGTTGGGGATTAAGCTGCAATTTGACTTCCAACGGCGTGCATCCGGCGGTCACTTGCCGTCGCTCCGTGATAGACAATTAAAGAACAGCATCAGCAGGCAGCTCGCAGAAAGCAAGGGCAGGGTCAGGGCGACCGTGCTGCCGAATTTCGATAGCGCCACGACTCGTGGGAATAGATTGGCGGCGCGAGAAAACTACGTACAGCTTTGCAACGGCTCAAATAAATTTTATATGTCCAATTGGCGCTAAGGCGATGAAGGACAAGACACGTATCCGGTATATGGCTCTGCTAGGGGGTCGGTTGCTCATACCGACGCTTCACGATACGCACCCGATATCGACAAACACGTCAACCACGCACTGCGCGGTCTGTTGAGCCGATGATAGAACGTGAAGCAATTTACTCGGCTCTGTGGACTTTGGGTTCAGGTGCCTGGAGCTTTGCCACGGCCAATCGGCGCCTACGTCATTGGTCCGACGTCCCGCCTGTCGAACAGCCAGCATTGTTCATGAGCCAAAAGGGCGCACATGCCTCTGTCAAGGCATTGGGAGCTCCTATCGTCTGGACACTTTATGCTGACTTCTATGTTTACGCGCATTCGAGCGATCCTTATGCGGCGCCCGCAATAATCTTAAACCCCCTGCTTGACGCGCTCGAACAGGCTTTATCTCCATCAATGGCAACGGGGATTCAAAACCTTGGCCTACCGGAGATGGTTCATCACGCGTACATCGCGGGTAAAATCGAGACTGACGAAGGTGTTCTCGGAGATCAAGCCATTGCTATCGTTCCCGTGGAAATCGTTTGTACCTGAAGCGTACCCTTTACAAGCCGGCGATGCTTTCTTTAACCGTCCGACCCAATATCCCTGACGATTCTGAATAGCCCGTGATATTTACCCAATGGATACCACCTCCGGTGATGTATGGGGCCGGATCTGGGGTGCGGATCGGTATCAGGGTGTGAGGGCCCCATTGACGAGGGAAGAGATCAAGTCCCGTCGTAACCTATTTCATTACACTCGAACCGCGGCTTGCGTGTGACAATAGGATTCGTTTGAATGAGCAACGATGGCCAGAGAAAATCCGGACCGGCTGCACCACCTGGACAATCCGCTGAAGCTCTGAATTCGCTGATTGAGAGATGGTGGGCCGATTATTTTCCGAGATCAGCGGTTGCGCGCAACGCCGCAGCTTGGAATGCCGCACATGCAGCTAAGGAAGCATTGAAACGCCTGATGATTCCCCGAACGCTCCGGGGAAATAATCCCGAAGGGAGTATCTAGAATGCAGCTCAGCTTTGGCTCGGGTGCGCTGTGGGGGGAACGCACAGATGTTGTCGGCTCGGGGATCGGTCCGCGTCAATTCGGCGTGCTTCAAGACATCGAGATCGATTTCGATTGGACCGACAAGGAGTTATATGGACAGCTTCAATTTCCCGTTGCCATTGCGCGAGGTCAAGGCAAGATCACCGGCAAAGCAAAATTCGCACAAATTCTCGGTCTTCTTTACTCGGACATTTTTTTTGGCACAACTGCGGCTACGGGACAGTTTGGGATATCGGAACTTGAAGCAGCAATTGTTCCGGCGGTGATTCCGTTCACGGTGACCGTAGCGAATGCATCTGCCTACAACGATGATCTAGGTGTGGCATTTGCCGCCAACGGGAAGCGATTTAATAGGGTGACCACGCCATCTGCCGCAGGCCAATACTCAGTGAATTTCGCTACCGGTGTTTATACATTCGCCGCTGCAGACGCTAACGCAGCCATAATGATCTCGTACAGCTATAATGCTGCGACTACAGGCGATACGTTGACACTAACAAATCAGCTGATGGGAACGACACCGACATTCAAGGCTACGTTCTACACTACCTACAGCGGCCAAGGGACGGCGCTGCGGCTTAACACCTGCACCGCCAGCAAACTTTCGATGCCAACGAAAATTGATGATTGGACTATCAGTGAGCTCGATTTCATGGCATTTGCGGACGCTTCTGGGACCATCGGATATCTGAGTACTGTCGAATGATCACTTGGCTAACGTCCTTACGGTCGGTTTCCAGGAGAGAAAAGTGATCCCCGGGGTGGCGATCTCGATGGGTGGGCGGGAATGGACGATCCCACCACTAACTTTAGGTCAGCTTCGCCAGTTGATGCCGAAAGTGCGGGAGTTATCTAATACCAATACCGAAATAGGCGAAGCTCAGATCGGGGTCTTAGTTGAAATTGTGTTTGCTGCATTGCAAAGAAACTATCCTGATATGACCCTCGACAGGGTCGAGGATCTGCTGGACCTTGGGAACGCCGCGCCCGTGTTGAATGCAGTGCTGACAGGCTCTGGTCTCAGACCACGGGCGCCACAGCCGGGGGAAGCTATGGCCCCCGACCACGGTTCGGGGGCGACAGCGCCTATCTCAGCAACGACTGGGGACGTATTTATGGCCTCCTCGCGACCGCTTGTGGATACAGCTATCCGGTAATCGATGCGATGACGCTCTTCGACATAGAGGAGCTGAACTCGATACTGGATCGACCACCCGCCAACACATCTGATCATTGCTGCTTGTTTTGGTACAAAGAAGGCGCGTCGTAATTTTCATATCGCAACGTCCAGAGAGCAGGGTCAAACCGAACGGCTTCTCACTGAACTCGGACCCGGCTTCACGCGCCGCAATGTCCATGCCGGATTGCGGCCGGTCGTACTCGACTTTTCCAGGCTTCGGCGGATGGGGCAGAGTTTACCAGATCGACACGAATTCTGACGCTTTCTCGAGAGGAAAACGTGGCGGATATCGAAACCAGCGTCGCTATAACCGCTCAGGTAGACGATCTCCTATCCGGAATGAAAAGCGCTGCTGACGCAGTCGAGACAGCGGTCGAAGCGATAAAGGCGCAATTCTCTGATCTGAGCACAGTTGCACAAGAAGCACGAAACAATATAGCGACAACATCGGCGCAAATCGAGTCGACGATCGGCGCATTGCAAGCCAACACAGTCAGCCCCACCGGACCGTTGCAAATGGCAATGAGTCCCGCGGGCAATATGGCCGATACTGGTTACCAGCCTCCCGGTATTTCAGTTACACAGCTAGACAGCGCGACAGCCAGCCTCGCGGGTTCGATCGATGACCAATGGGACCTACAGCAGGACTATTACGAAAGGAAGCAGGCCGCCGCTGAAGACGATGTCCAAAACCAAGGAAAACTAAATCAACAGGAGTCACTTGCATACGAAGAATATCTTGCTGATAAAATTGACCTCGACGCCGGAGCAGCGCGAAATAGTCAAAAGCAATGGCAGACTCTGCTTCAACCCGTCGAGAACAGCTTAAGTTCGTCTATTACGCGAATCATTACAGGCACTTCGACAGTCCAGAACGCCTTGTCCAATCTCGCTCATTCCGCCGTGGGCGAGCTTGTAGGGTCCTCGGTAAAAAACCTGTTCGGTGGAATTGGGAGCCTGGTGGGAGGCAACCTGTTCGGCGGCAGCGATCAAGATTTCTCAAGCCTCGTTGGCTCCGCAGGCGGAGGATTACTTGGTGGAGGAGTCTTTGGGACCTTGTTCAAAGGCATTGGGTCCTTATTCGGCTTTGAACACGGTGGCATCGTGCCGTCGGCACAGGGTGGCTGGATGGTACCATCGACATCGCTGGCCCTTTTACATACCAATGAAATGGTGCTTCCTGCAAATATCAGTGAAGGTCTGCAGTCCGCGATCGGCTCCGGCGGCTTAGCTTCGAACAGCAACCCTATTGTCTTTAACGTCTCGGCCATGGATAGCCAGTCGGTAGCTACTTTCTTCAAAAACAACGGAGCAAATTTGGTATCCGCAATCAACCAAGCAATGCGTAACGGTTCAGCGCTGCGGAACTCTTGATGACAATCATTTTCCCTGAGTTACCCGGACTTACCTGGAGCGTCACAAAATCGCCCATCTTCCAGACCCGGATTCAGCGAGCGGCTTCCGGTCGCGAGCTCAGGGCGCTTGATTACCCCTATCCGCTATGGCAGTTCACTCTGAGTTTCGCATTTTTGCGAGACAATCCTGACGCCGGGCTCGACGAACTGCGAACTCTGCTGGGATTTTATCTCGCGAGCCAAGGTGCTCATGGTACGTTTCTGTTTAAAGATCCAAGCGATCAGTCGACAGCCGATCAGTTCCTCGGCATAGGCGATTCTAGCAGATATACTTTTCAGTTACAGCGGACAATAGGGAGTTCATTGCCTGGCGGCGGTTTCGCAGAGCCGATAGTTGCTCCAAATATTGTCGATGCGATATATTTTGACGGAACAATTCAAAATTCAGCGAGCTACAGCGTCGATCCAAGCACCGGATTGGTGTCTTTCGTAATACCGCCTGCCACGGGTCTAGTGATTACGACGGATTTCTCTTTTTGGTTCCGGTGCAGGTTTACCGACGATAGCTATCAATTTGAGAATTTTATGTATCGGCTATGGCAGCTTAAAAAACTGACCTTTATTACGGTGTTCCCGTGAAGCCGGCAAGCCCGGCGCTGATTGCGCTACTTAATTCCGGAACGCAATTTATAATGGCGGATCTCTACACAATTGCGCTAATAGACGGCCGCACTTACCACTATTCCGGCACGGCAACAGCGATTTTCGCTAACGGCAATTCGTTCGCACTCGGCCCCAAATTCGAGCGTTCTAAAATCAAGATCATAACGGGGGTCCAGGTAGACGAGCTCGATGTCAAAGTGTATCCCGAGCCTACCGATCTCCTGGGCTCAATCCCGTGGCTGCAGGCGGCGTGGACTGGACAATTCGACGGCGCCACTTTGCAGGTAGGGCGCGCATTTATGCAGCCCTATGCAACGGTTGCCGGCACAGTTGTCCTGTTCGCTGGGCGCATTTCGGAAGTAAATGCAAGTCGCACAGGAGTGGACATAAAATGTCGTTCACATCTGGAGTTGCTGAACATCCAGATGCCGCGGCGGCTATGGCAGCCGTCCTGCACGCATGTATTTGGGGATGCCATGTGCCAGTTTGACCGCAATAGCCTTGCGCTAACATTCCCCTGCGTCGCCGGGTCGACGTCGACTGTGATCCAGGGCGCGCCAGCAACGGCCACGCCATTTCTCCAGGGCTCGATCATCGGAATGTCCGGGGCGAATAGAGGCGCGCTGAGGACGATCGCCGGCTTTGTCCCGGGGCAATCGGTTACTGTGAAACTCGGTTTTCTAGACATACCGACAGTCGGCGATGAATTCCAGCTCTTGCCGGGCTGCGACCGCAGCCTCGCAACCTGCACAAATGTCTTTGATAATCAGAGCCATTTCGGCGGGATGCCGTTCATCCCGGCCCCTGAGAATGCGGTTTAGAAGGAAGCCCGATGCCGCCGCCCCTTCATGTCTTCACAGCTCGGTTCAACCCGATCGGCTGGCGGGTTCCGCAGTGTCACTATCTCGACTGGGCTCACTTCGTGCGCGATCTCGGCGCCGACATCACGGTGATCGAGTGCGCGTATGGCGAAGCACCATTCGAATGCGTTATTCCGGGTGTCGTGACGCACATTGGCGTGCGCGCCGATAGTTGGGCTTGGACCAAGGAAAACCTGATCAATCTCGGCATCTCCCGTCGCCCCGATGCGCAATACATCTGCTGGGCAGATAGCGACATCTTCCCACGGCGCCGAGATTGGGCCGCGGCGACGATTGAGGCATTACAGCACTACCATATCGTGCAGCCGTGGGAGACTTGCTATGACCTCGGCCCCGGCGACTCGCATCTGGAAACCTGGAAATCGTTTTGCTCGAATTATGTTCACGGGCGCCCCCTGGTGGTGCCCGACGGCGAGACGTACGCGAGTTTCTGGGCAAAGCACTCGTTCCCTCATCCCGGTTACTGCTGGGCAGTTAAGCGCGGAGTGCTAGATCACATTGGTGGTTTGTTCGAGCTTGGCGGCATGGGGTCAGGCGACAACCACATGGCGGTAGGCCTGCTCGGGCTCGTCAACAAATCAGTGCACAAGGATATCGGTGGCGGCTATCGCCGAGTCATCGAAGCGTGGGAAGCCCGCGCACAGAGCGCCGTGAACGGCCGGATCGGCTATGTACCCGGCACCATCGAGCATCGCTTTCACGGCCGCAAACACAACCGGCGGTATTGGGAACGCTGGCAGATGTTTTTGCGTCACGAGTTCGACCCGACAGTCGACCTAAAGCGTAATACCTGGGGGGTTCTTGAGTTCGCCGGCAACAAGCCGGCCCTTGAACACGAATGGGATCAGTATCTACGGTTGCGGTGGGAGGACGACAACGGCGACGGGTTTGCCCCATTCCACCGGCCGCCCGAGCATCACCACCCGCAGCCGTCACGGCGTCAATCGCTGCAGCAGGATCCGTGGCCGCCAGGGCCTCGCAACGGAAGTTGACGAATAAGCCGCAACATCTTTAGGCAACCGGGAGCCCAAAATGCCAAATCACGTCGTGCAGGCGGAAGTCAAAGATTTGGAACACGCCCCACAGTTCGATTTTGTAGCGGCGCTCGACAAGATAAAGCACGGGGCGAACGCAGCGCCCAGCGGCTGGAATGGTAACCGCCTATGGATTGCTTTTATTCCCGCCGATCAATCGGCGACGGGGTCGCGCCACCCCTATGGAACGGCAGCAGTGAGCTCTCGCTATTTGCCCTGGATCGGCATGGAAACCGCTGAAGACGCCTTTGTACCATGCGCCTGTTCGCGAACCGGCTTGCTTGCCGAGGATTCGCACATCGCCGAGTAGATTTCGCAATGATCGGAGACCGACGACGAGTTATAGCCGAGGCAGAGAGCTGGCTTGGCACGCCTTACCATCACATGGGCCGCCTCAAAGGTGTCGGCTGCGATTGCCTGACACTGCTGGCTGGTGTCTACCACGCGGCCGGGGTCATCCCGGCGCCTGACATCCCTTTTTACCCACCGGACTGGCATCTGCATCGCTCGGCGGAGCGCTACCTCGAGGGGCTGGTCAGCCACGCCTACGAGGTTGAGGGGGCCGAACCCGGCGACGTCGCCGTGTTCAAATTCGGCCGCTGCTTTTCGCACGGCGCCATCGTCACCGGCTGGCCACAGCTTATCCACGCTTGGCATGCCGGCGGAGTCATGCGCGGGGATGCCACCCAGCCATTGCTCGCCGGTCGCCCGGTGCGGTTCTTCTCGCCGTTTTTCATCAATGAGACGGTGAGCCAGTCAAAAAAGATATTCAGCGGTGTCTCGCGCAAGATTTTTTCACCCCTTTCTCCTTCTAGTGAGCTGATATGACCGGCATTCTCGGGCGCGGCAGCAACGCCAAGCAGCAGAATATAGCCGCGTCGCTACGCTTTCAAACGAGCCAGAGCGGTGGAACCATTCCACTCGTCTATGGTGCCAACCGTGTCGCGATCAACCTGCTCGATTACCAGAATTTCAGCGCTAATGGCGGCAAGGGCAAGGGCAAGGGTGGCGGTGGCGCCAAGATCCAGGGCAAGGGTGGCGCCCAGGCCATGTATCAGGTTGATTTTGTGGCCGGGCTGTGCCAAGGGCCGGTCGCCAATTTCGGCTTGCTGTGGTATAGCAAAACCGTCACCACCCTGCTCGGCGGCACCGGGATTTCGTTTTCGGCGGCCGGTGCCGACGGCCAGGCGACTGACAGCTATTGGATCGCACATTATCCCAATAACGCGATCAACTATTCGGGAACCGCTTTCTTCACCGGCGACCAGTACCAGCTTGGACCGAGCCCGGCCTTGCCGAATTTCAATGTCGAAATCTACGGTATGGAGTACGGCACCGCCCCCAATGGCTGCGACGCCAACCCGGCGGCTATCGTGAGCGATCTGTTGACCAACACCCGGTATGGTGCACAATTCCCAACCGCCAATCTCGACAGCCTGGACGACTATCAGCACTATTGTAATGCCGCCGGGCTGATGCTATCGCCGGTTTATGACCAGCAACAGACCGCCCAGCAGATTCTCGCCGAAATCGCCGCGATCACCAACAGCGCAATCGTCTGGTCCGGGGGGCTGTTGAAGATTATTCCCTATGGCGACCGGCCGTTGTCGGTTACCTTTACCTCGATTGTATTTCTGGGTCCGCTGGTCGAGGGCGATCTGATCTCCCTGACAATCGACGGCACCTTCGCCGGTGCGCCGGTTACATTGAGCCATTACTTGACTGCGAACGACGTAGTCAGCTACGAGGCCGCCGGGGCAGCACTGGCGATGCTGGTCACCGGCAACGGCACCCTCGCTGATCCCGGCAACGGCACGCTGGCATCGGCCGGGCTCTACGCAACGGTGACGACGCTAGGGCTGGCGATCGTATCGACCGCTGGAGTAGCACCTGTGATTTCGGCAAGCACCTCCGGCGCCGAAACCCTGGTGATCGACGCGACCACTGCCCCCTATATCTGGACGCCGAATACGACACCGATTTACAGCCTCGGCGAGGACGATTTCATTGTTCAGTCGTCCTCGGTCGGTACCTCTCCCGGAGTCGCCCCCGGTGGGCCTGCATTGCGGCTTGGTGCCGGTCCGATCACTGGCGGGTTTACCGACGATCCCGTGCGCATCACGCGCTCAACTCCGGCCGATGCAATGAACATGGTGCAGCTCGAGGTTACCGATCGAGGCACTTCGTACAATACTACTGTAAGCGAGGCCTTCGACCAGGCAGCGATCGACGTTTATGGTATTCGACGCGACACCTCAGTAAAGGCGCGGGCGATCGTCGACCCTTATTTTGTAGCGACGATCGCCGCCCAGCTTGTATTGCAGCGGCAGATCCTCTATCGCAATGCGTATTCATTTCGATTGGGCTGGAAATACATCTTGCTCGAACCCATGGATTTGGTTCAGGTCACCGATGTAAGGCTGGGTGCTCAGGCACTTACGGTGCGGATCACCGCAATCGAAGAGGATGACGAGGGCACGTTGACAGTGAACGCCGAGGATTGGTTCGGCACGCCGGGTGCGGTGCTCTACCCGCCTTCGGCATCGCTGCCGCTGTTTGGCGGGATCACTAGCCTTGGGCAGGCGGCCGCTACGGCCGTGCCCTATCCCAAACAATCAGGTGCCTCGGAGGCCTCAACCCCGAATTACGGCCTAAGTGCGCCTCCCGTCAACCCGCCATTCATCGTAGAACCGACCGCAGAACTGCTCGCTGCCCAGGGCCAGACCTCGCCTTACATTGTGGTTGGTCTATCGGGTGGCCCGGACGGTATCTTCAATTCGAACTGGGGCGGCGCCAATATCTACGTCTCACTGGACGGATCGAGCTTTGCCGAGTTCGGTCAGTTGAGCGGGCCCTCGACAATGGGCTACACGACCGCCGATTGCGGTCCGGACGGGACCAGCCTCGACGTTGACCTGTCGGAAAGCGACGGCCAACTCAACAGCTTCTCTACGGAATCCGCGGCGCGCGCGGTCAGTTTATGTGCTGTCCGTACGCCTGCAGGGCAACTCGAATTCCTATCCTACACGACCGCGAACCTGGTCGGGGTCAATCGCTACACGCTGACCGGCCTCTATCGCGGGCTCTATGCAACGTTTGCAATCGAACTGCCGGCCGGCTCGCAATTCCTGCTAATGGGGTCGAATGTCTTTCTAGAAGTGTTGCCGGCGCAACTCGTTGGCCGGGCGATCTATTTTGAATTTCCAAGCTTCAACATCGTCGGCGGCGGTTCCCAAGGGCTGGCCGACACTACCGTCTACGTGTACACGCCGTCAGGGTCCTCCGTGATCCCGGGCGTCTTCCCGATCGGGGTGAAGGAAGACATCCGCACGCCATTGGAAATCAGTAGTAGTGCCATTCCCCGAGAAGATATTTTGCAAATCGAGCAGCTGTAACTCGGGAACGTCGCGTCCGCTGCGGTGATATCGAACCAACGCGTCTCTGCGGCAGGACTCTACCGAGGGCGGCCGCAACGCGACGGCTTTCGCGATCCTGAAGAGCGACTTATCGAGATAGATTGCCTGTACTCTGATTCCGGTGCCGGCTTAATGTTCGTCAAGACGGTATCTGGCGGCCTCGGTCCGACAATGGGTGACATGGTCCCCATTGCGGTACGGCCAATCTGGCCTTTCTCCCGATCAAAATTTGCGACCGTGGTGGCGCCGCGAGATTGGAGCAATTGCGAGAATGGGCATGGTTCCAGCAACTTACGCGTGTTGGGCACCAGCCATTTCCTGATCACAGAGAGCTCAATAGTTGTAGCTTCTGACGACAAATGCGAATGATCGATTTGGGTATCAATGGAATTAGAGCCCGACTTGAACCTATGTTAGTCACCAATCTCGCAAATTGATGCTGAAGCCACGCTTTTCAGCCGAAATAAATTTCGGCCATATAATGCAGGCTGCCGTACTACTGCTGACGGTCGGTGGCGGTGCCGTAACCAGCTACATAAGCTTGCGGGGAGATATCGAGACCTTACGATCTGACCTTGGGGTTCAGATCGCATCCCATGAATTGCGTATCCGGGCAACTGAGCGCGCCGTGGAACAGCGACGGCTCGATGAGCGTGAATTTCAAACTGAGATGCGCACTGCGCTGTCGCGAATCATTGACGCTATTGCGGATCTTCGAACACAAATTGTCCAAAAACAGGACCGTAAATAAAATTAGACTCTATTGCAATTGGGGAACCGCGCCTAGCTGATATCCAAGAATAGATAGTTTTAGGAGTGACGTTTTGTTCACTTGCCTTCAACCGTCTCTGTCGGCATGCTTCTATGGGGAAAAACGGGGGCAAAATGAGGCAGGTGAGGTTTGTAGCGCTGATCTTGGGTTTATTCGTCTCGGCATGTACTGGCATGGCCTCCACTGCCTGTAAATGTCCCAAACCGGTAACCTATGATGACGCGACAATTAAAAAAATAACGATGGCGCTTAGAGCGCTTCCTCCAGATAATGTTTTACATCAGGCAATGGACGACTATGAAGACGAGCGCGACGATTTACGCATTTGTCTCGCTACCAGTCATTAACGTTTTTAGCAAGCCGATACGCCAAAATCGGGGACGGCCGCCAAGAGATTGATGCGAAGGGGGCGATGTTACGATGATGTTGACCAGGATGGCGGCGCTATTTGTGGGTCTTCTGGCCGGGACGTAGGGCAAGCGCTGGCGCGTTGCTCTTTACAATAGACGGTTTCAGCCATGAAAGTGCTGTCTAGGTAAGCTTCGGCTGAGCGTCCGAGCGACGGGCTCAACGACCCGTTTGTGAACAGAGGACGAAATAGGGACGATCAAGCTCGCCAAATCCCCTTAGTGCGGCTAAAAAGCCTTGTCCACTAACGCGAGCCGCCATGCCCGAGGATTTCTACCGCATCAAACGTCTTCCGCCGTATGTTTTCAGCGAGGTCAACGCTTTGAAAGCCGACGCGCGGGCCGGGGGCCGCGACGTCATAGACCTTGGCATGGGTAATCCTGATGGGCCCACTCCCGCCCATATCGTTGCCAAGCTCATTGAGGCGGTGCAGAATCCAAAGACGCATGGCTATTCGGTGTCCCGGGGAATTGCCGGGTTGCGCCGCGCTTGCGCCGGCTATTACGAGCGCCGTTTCGGGGTCGAACTCGACCCCGAGCGCGAGGTTATCGTAACTCTCGGGTCGAAGGAAGGCCTCGCTAATTTGGCGCAGGCAATCACTGGGCCCGGCGACATCGTCCTCGTACCCAATCCCTGCTATCCCATCCATGCCTTCGGCTTTATTATGGCTGGAGCTTCGGTCCGGCATGTCCCGGTCGGTCCGGAGTTTGACTTCCTTGCCGAACTGAAAAAGGCGGTGCGGCACAGCATCCCGGCGCCGCTCGCGATTGTCCTAAATTTTCCTGCCAACCCAACCGCTCAAACCGTCGACCTCGATTTCTACGGCGAGATTATCGCGTTCTGCCGGAGGCACGATATCGTCGTGCTGTCGGATCTCGCCTATGCCGAAATCTACTTCGACGGCAAGCCACCTCCTTCAATTCTTGAAGTTCCAGGCGCCCGCGACATCGCTGTAGAATTCACCTCGCTCAGCAAAACTTACTCGATGGCCGGTTGGCGCATCGGTTTTGCGGTCGGCAATCAGCGCCTGATTGCAGCGCTGTCGCGGGTCAAATCCTATCTTGATTACGGCGCCTTCACGCCCATTCAGGTGGCGGCGACGGCCGCGCTGAACGGCCCGCAGGAATGCATCGCAGAAACGCGGACGCGTTATCAGGGGCGGCGCGACGCGATGATCGACGGCTTGCGTCAAGCTGGCTGGGAAGTTCAGCCACCGGAGGCGACAATGTTCGCCTGGGCGGCGATCCCGCCACAGTTTCGCGCGATCGGCAGCCTCGCCTTTTCGAAGCTTCTACTCGAGCGCGCCAATGTTGCCGTATCCCCCGGAATCGGTTTCGGCGAATACGGCGAAGGTTTTGTTCGGATTGCCCTGGTCGAAAATCGTCAGCGCCTGAGGCAAGCCGCGCGCAACATCAAAGCGTTTCTCTCCGGCCGCAACAGCGCCAACCTTCTCGAAGGTGCGCCGGATTTCGCCGCCGCATCGTAGGTGGCACAAGGATAGGAACCGAACCTACTCGGCCGGCCCCGATGATCGCGGGCATTGCAAGGATTTTGTACGGCGTGATACCACCCAACCGCTGAATTGGGTTACCGGCGGAGGCGGCGCTTTGGGTTGTACGGGCTTGTGGGATTGACATCGAGATCGACGGTCTCGACGCATCCCTGCGGCTGGGTGTGGCTGGCTCCGGCGTGCCACGCTCCATCCCAGAGCTGAGCGTTGCTCACCTTTGACAGCCAGAGGCAGCGCCATTGGCCTCCAGGCGGTAGGCCTGAATTGCTCTCGCCGCCGAACTGAAAAGCAAGTGCTTTTTCTTGACCTTGCGAGTGACCGAGAAGTATGGGACAAAGCTCGCGTCGGCATCCCTCGTATTGACAAAAAATTTGTTTCCGGCGGGCCATTGCGTCGGCAAACAACTCATAGGTTTCGCTTGGCACGGTACAGACATTCTCCAGTTCGGGCGGCAGCGGCACTCCCGCTGCTGCAAGCGCCGCGCGCTGCCGGGCGGCGAGTGCTGTTTCGTCGAAATTCTCGATTAACTCGTGAAAAAGCCGGTACCAGTTGATCTCGGCTTTAAGGTGCAGGAACACCGAGCCGAGCCCCACCGCGGCGCGGTCCATAAAGACGAATTCGCGCGGCGGGCGCACCCCACCTAGGCGCCGGATATCGCGGTGGACGCCTTCGACGACCGCTGCTCCATCAGCCCCGTTCGCCCTCTCTTGGATCATCCGAGCCCGATTATCGAGCAGCGGGCCGTAAACGTAGAGGGCCCACCGGTTCAACACCTCGATCATCTCGCGCGACAAATTACCGAAGCCCCAGCGTCGATAGGCGTCAACGGCCAAATCATGGTCGCCGCGCTCCAGCGCGTGGTAAAGGTCGATGACGCCGCGTACGAACGATGGGGGAAAAATTCGAATGCACCCAAAATCGAGGAGATTTACTGTCCCGCCTGCCGCCACCGTATAATTGCCGAGATGCGGGTCTCCGTGGATCACGCCGTAGTGATAGAAGGGCACGTACCAAATCCGGAACATGCGCAATGCAATCTCGTTCCGGCGCTCGATCGGCGCCTTTGCGGCTTCTAAGAACGGCGCGCCCTCTAGCCAGGTCATCGTCAACAATCGGCGGGTCGATAGCTCGGTAAAGGGCCGGGGCACGGCGACCCCCGCCTCACCGTACAAAATCCCGCCGTACAGCCGCATGTTGCCGGCTTCGCGCTCATAATCGAGCTCTTCGCGCAGCCGCTCGGCAATTTCCGCATGGATCTCGGCGGTAGTGACCGCACGGTCGTAGCGTTCGTATAGACCCATTGCCAACTTTAATTGTCGCAGGTCAGCCTCAACGGCGGCGGCCATATCTGGATATTGCAGTTTGCAGGCAAGTTCAGTGCCTTCCAGCGCGATTGCTCGATGCACTTGTCCCAATGAGGCCGCGCGCGCGGCCGTTCTCTCGAAAGTCCGAAACCGGGTCTGCCAATCGCGCCCGAGTTCTCCCTCCATTCGGCGCCGGACAAAGGGCCAGCCCATAGCCGGCGCGTTTGCCTGCAGCTGTACGAGCTCGTTGACATATTCCTTGGGAAGCGCATCGGGAATGGTGGCCAATAGCTGCGCCACTTTCATCAGCGGGCCCTTGATCCCGCCAAGCGCCGCCTTCAAATCGGCAGCGTGCCGGCCGCGGTCGACCGAAATGCCAAGATAGCGCTCGCCCGCGAGCCGGGCAGCCAGCCCCCCCATCGCACCCGACACCTGGGCATAGCGGCGCACCCGCCCCGTAAAAGAATCACCGTCACTCACGCCAAACACCTTGATTTCAATCGGCCTAGGCCTTCGGATCTGAAAGCCCGTCGACTCCGGGCGGCTCAGAATCCGTTTTTAACGGTACTCCGGCGAAGCAATCACCCTTCGCTCCATTCAGGCAATTCGCTATTCAGCCAATCGCCTCAAGCTCGTCGATGAAACCTGACACGACTGACAGTCCCTTCGACCAGAAAGACGGGTCGGATGCATCGAGGCCAAACGGCGCCAGCAGTTCGCGGTGCCGCAATGTGCCTCCGGCGCGAAGCATGTCGAGATAGCGCTCGGCGAAACCCTGATGCGCATCTTGATAAACCGCATAAAGCGAATTCACGAGGCAATCGCCAAAGGCATAAGCGTACACATAGAACGGCGTGTGAACAAAATGCGGAATGTATGACCAGTAATGGCGGTAGGCCCCATCGACACGGATCGCCGGTCCGAGGCTTTCGCGCTGGACGTCAAGCCAGATTTCCGAAATTTGGTCAGGCGTAAGCTCAGCCTCTCGGCGCTGGTCATGCAGCCTGATCTCAAAAGTGGCGAACGCGATCTGGCGAACGACTGTGTTCAACATATCCTCGACCTTGCCTACGAGCATGATCTTGCGCCGGCGGGGGTCAGATTCGCGCGCGAGCAGATCCCGGAAGGTTAGCATCTCGCCAAAAACAGAAGCGGTTTCGGCCAAAGTGAGGGGCGTGTCCGCCATCAAATAGCCTTGCCGCCCGGCGAGCACTTGATGAACGCCATGACCCAGCTCGTGAGCCAAAGTCATCACATCGCGAACGCGACCCTGATAGTTGAGCAGCAGGTAGGGATGGGCGGCGGGCACCGTCGGATGCGCAAAGGCACCGGATGCTTTGCCCGGCCGCACCGGCGCGTCAATCCAGGGCGCGGCAAAAAACCTCCCGCCGACAGCGGCCAGCTCGGGCGAAAAGGCGTTATAGGCGGACAGCACGGTGTCTCGCGCCTCTGACCAAGGTATCAGCCGGTCGTCATCCTCGGGCAATGGCGCGTTACGATCCCAAAACGGCAGCGCATCGACCCCGAACCAGCGGGCTTTTAGGCGATAATAGCGATGCGACAGGCGCGGATAGCTGGCGCGAACGGCCGAGATCAGCGCGTCGACCACCTCGTCCTCGACAAAATTCGACAGATTCCGAGAGGATATCGGCCGTGCAAAGTGCCGCCAGCGGTCCTCAATCTCCTTGTCCTTGGCCAGCGTATTAGTGATTAACCCGAAGGATCGTGCATTCTTGCCGAGCACCTCGCCAATAAGGTTGGCAGCTTCGCGGCGCACTTCGGGATTGGGGTCCGACAGCAGGTCGAGCGCTTCTGCCTCGGTAAGCTCCTCGCCTCGGATCGGAAAGCGCAGATCGGCGATGGTTTCGTCGAACAGCCGGGTCCAAGCCGCGCGCCCGCTCACATACTTTTCGTGCAGCAGCTTTTCCAATTTGTCCGACAGCTGGTGCGGCCGAAAGGCGCGAGTATCGCGTAGCCAAGGGACATAGTGAGCAAGTTCAGGGGCGGCCTCTTTCGCGGAGAGTTCGTTATCGCCAAGCCGATTGATTTCGAGCGTGAAGAACAGGAGCGTCGTCGAGATCGCGTTAATGCGCTCCTGCACCGTCTGATAGAAGCGACCGATCTCGGGGTCCGTTAGATTACTGGCATGGACCAAAGAGGCATAGCTGATGATGCGGCCGCTCAGTTCCTGCAACCCCTCGTAAGCTTTGACAGCAGCCCCCAAATCCGCACCCGACAGCTCGGCAATCCGCCCCTCATATCGGCAGTGAAACGCTTCGGCGCCTTCGGCGAGGCGCTCCAGATCGCGGGTTAGCTCCGGGCTGTCACGACCGGGGTATAAATCGCCGAGATCCCATTCCGGCAAGACTCCTAGCGGCGCTTTCCTGTCGCCCGCTGTCGCTTCTACTGCTGCCTCCGCCGGCATCGCCCTCTCCCGACCCTCAAAAAGATTTGAGACATATGGGGCGGCCCCCCAGCCGGCCAAGCAGCCCAGCGCTGGCGCCTGTGCTCTGGGCCCGGCCGGGCGGCCTCCTTGATATCAACTCTCTCCGAATTCTCCCTCCCCGCAAATTCCCGACCTTGGACCCCCCGCCCCGCCATCCCGGCGCCTGCCCCATCCTGGCCCCTGCCCCATCCCGGCAAACACGAGTCGCACGATGAAGGCGCGTCCTGTAAACAAAGTGGCGACCTCCTGAAGGGATGGGTCATGAACCAGGAATACGAGACGATCCGGGCCGAAGACCGCGGCGACGGGCTCGTTTTGTTAACTTTAAACCGCCCTCAGGTGGCGAATGCGCTTAATACCCAGATGGGGTGCGATCTCTTGGCCTTCTTTGACGGGGTCAACTCGGCTCCGGCGCAGGCCCGGTGTGTCGTGGTTACCGGCGCCGGCGATCGGGCATTTTGCGCGGGCGGAGACCTTAAAGAACGCAACGGCATGACCGACGAGCAGTGGCAAGAACAGCACTTGCTGTTCGAGCGCATGATCCGCGCCTTTATAGCCTGCCCGGTACCGGTTATCGGTGCAATTAATGGCGCGGCCTATGCGGGCGGGTGCGAATTGGCATTGTGCTGCGACTTTATCTATGCCGCGGAAAATGCGCGTTTTGCACTGACCGAGGTGACTTTGGGCATCATGCCGGGCGCGGGTGGCACTCAAAATCTGCCACGAGCGGTCGGCGAACGGCGCGCCAAAGAAATCATCCTGACCGGCCGGCCCTTTGCCGCACAAGAAGCCCACGATTGGGGCATGGTCAATCGGCTGTGCGCTCCCGCAAGGCTTATCGACGAGGCGTTGGAGACCGGCCGTCGCATTGCCGAGAACGCGCCGATCTCGGTGCGCCAAGCAAAGCACGCGATCCACTACGGGCTGCAAATGGATTTGGCGAGCGGCATGATGCTCGAAATCGAGGCCTACAACCGTATGGTTCCGACTGAAGACCGTCGCGAAGGCATCTCCTCGTTCAACGAAAAACGCAAACCGTACTTCAAGGGTCGCTAAACCGCTCGTTTTCTCAGTCCCGTGATTGCGATAAGCGCGGCCGCCAACTAACCTTATCCAGAAGGATGCGGTTCGGGTGATACCGCACCTTCGACAAGCGGGAGAGCAAGATGGATGGTGACCTAGCAGGCCGCACGCAAACAGCCGATTTGACCCGGATTTTAGCGGAACGGGCATGCGCCCTCGAGTACCGCGACTTGCCGGAGCCGGTGCGCGAGGTGGCGCGGCAATGCGTGCTCGATTATCTCGGCGTGGCGATTGCCGGCGCCGATGACCCGCTGGTCGGCATCATCCTCGACGAGATGGCCGAAGCCGGCGGGGCACAGCAGGCGAGTGTCGTCGTCCACCCGTTGCGGCTGCCTGCATTAGCGACAGCGCTGGTCAATGGCGCCGCTGGCCACGCGCTCGATTTTGACGACGTCAACATCGCGATGCCAGGTCATCCTTCTGTCCCGATCCTACCCGGGCTGCTGGCGCTCGCCGAAGCAAAAGCCAGCTCCGGACGCGACGTGCTCACCGCGTTTGTCGCCGGTTACGAGATCGCCTGCCGGGTTGGCGCCGCGCTGAGCCCCGGCCATTACGATCTCGGGTTTCATTCGACAGCGACGGTCGGCTGCCTCGGTGCGGCCGCAGCCTGCGCCCGGCTGCTCGAGCTCGACCCCGAGAAAACCGCGACCGCCCTCGGCATTGCCGGGACTCAAGCGGCGGGCCTGAAATCGCAGTTCGGGACGATGTGCAAGCCGTTTCATGCCGGCAAGGCCGCACAGAACGGGCTGCTGGCGGCGCGGCTAGCGGCGCGCGGGTTTTCGAGCCGCACCGATCTGATCGAGTGCGTGCAGGGCTTTGCCCTGACCCACGGTCCCGATTTTTCACCAGCCGCAGCGTTGGCGGAGCCCGCGGGCGGCTTTCACATCCTCAACAACTTGTTCAAATACCACGCCGCTTGTTACTTCACCCATGCGCCGATCGAGTGCGCCCGCGAAGTTCGCCGCGAGCACGCGCCGACCCTCGACAATATCGTATCTGTCAGGCTGCGCATCGATGCCAGCACCGATCGGGTGTGCAATATCCTCGCCCCGGTCGACGGGTTGCAGAGCAAATTCAGCTTGCGTCAGACTGTGGCGATGGCATTGGCCGGGGTCGACACCGCAAATCTCGGGGCTTACAACGAGGCGACCGCGCATGATCCGGCTTTGGTCCGGCTGCGCGAGAAAATCACAATCGATTTTCAGAAAGGATGGCCGCAGACCGTCAGCGAGTTGGAAGTAGCGTTGGCCGATGGCAGGCGGCTCGCCACGGGGCACGATTCGGGAATTCCTGCCTCCGATATCGTCCAGCAAGGCCGGCGGCTCGCCGACAAATTCGACAGCTTGGTTGCGCCGGTGCTCGGCATGCCCCGCACCCGCGAGTTGCGCGAGGCGGTGTCTGACCTCGACGGTCTCGCCGATATCGGCGCCGCGGCGCGGCTCGCCGCCCGCTGATCTTACCGCGCTAGCGAGAGGCCCGGTCCCGCGTCCGGGGCTTATGATTCGACCGGAAGACGACCCCACCTAATCGCAGTACCAGGACGACAAATCCCGATAGCGCGGGAAGCGGCGACCCTACAGCAGATCGCGCAGCATCGCGACAAGCGGCTTGTCCGCCGGCGGCATCGGATAGTCGGCAAGCCGCGCCGGCCATACCCAGCTCAGCCGCTGCCCCTCCCGCGCCGTCGGTATCCCCGACCACTTGCGGCAGACATATAGCGGCATCAGCAGGTGGAAATCGGGATAGGCGTAGGAGGCAAAGGTGAACGGCGCCAGGCAGCTCGCCGTCACATCGATCCCCAGCTCCTCCGTCAATTCACGGATCAGCGCCGCCTCTGGCGTCTCGCCCGGATCGACCTTGCCGCCCGGGAACTCCCACAAGCCCGCCATCGCTTTACCTTCAGGGCGCTGCGCCAGGAGTACGCGCCCGTCGGCATCGACCAGCACAACCGCCGCGACCAGGATCAGCGGCGGCGCTCGATCAACTGCGATAGCTGCCATTGATATCGATGTAGCCGTGGGTCAGATCGCAGGTCCACACTGTCGCGCTGCCCGACCCGATGCCGAGGTCGACAGCGATGTGAATTTCTCGACCAGCCATGTGGGCGGCGACCGGCGCCTCGTCATAGCTAGGCACTGGTCCGCCCTCGGCAGCGATCCTGAGGCCGCCGACCGAGATCGACAACCGGTCACGATCGGCCTTTTCACCAGCGCGGCCGACCGCCATAACAATGCGGCCCCAATTGGCGTCGCCGGCGGCGAGCGCTGTTTTGACCAGCGGCGAATTGCCGATCGTCAGCCCGATACGCCGCGCCGCCCGGTCGCTCTCGGCGCCGCTGACCGCGATCGTGACGAATTTCTGGGCGCCCTCGCCGTCGCGGGCGATCTGCTGCGCAAGGCTGGTCATCACCGTCCGCAGTGCGGCGCGGAACCCGTCGAGACGCGGGTCTCCAGGGCTGGCAACGGCAGCGTGACGCGCTTGGCCAGTCGCGCACAGCAGCACCGTGTCGCTGGTTGAGGTGTCGCCGTCGACCGTGACCGAGTTGAACGACGGCTCATTCGCCTCGACCAGCAGCGGCTGCGATACCGCCGATGGCAGGTTCGCATCGGTAAACAGAAAGGCGAGCATCGTCGCCATGTCGGGGGCTATCATCCCCGAGCCCTTGCAGAAGCCGTTTATCTGCACGGGAACGCCGTCGATTTCAGTGGCTGCGGTCGCGCCTTTGGGGAAGGTATCGGTAGTCATGATCGCGCGTGCCGCTGCTTCCCAGCCCGCAGTGTCGAGCCGCGCCGCGACGGTCGGCAGCACCGGGCCGATGCGGTCGGCGGGCGGCGGCTCGCCGATTACGCCGGTCGAGGCGATGTAGACCTCGCGCGGGTCGCAGGTGAAGAGCCGCGCCGCGGCATCGGCAGTGCTCTCAACCACAGAGCGACCGGCGCGGCCGGTAAACACGTTGGCGTTGCCGGAATTAACGACGATCGACCGCACAAGGCCGCGCGGCAGGCATTCGCGGCACCAGATTACCGGCTGGCCCGGCATCGCCGATTGGGTGAAGACGCCGGCAACCGTGCTCCCCGGCGCAAGCTCGGCCAGCATCAAATCGTTCCGGCCGGCATAACGGATTGCTGCCGCATATGCCGCAAGACGGACTCCGGCAATTGGGGATAACACCGGGAATCCGACGGGTGCCAGCGGTGAAACCGCACTCATTTATTCCTGCCCTTGTAAAGACGTCGGGGAAACTATTTGGCCGCGGCCAGCGGTTTGCCATCCAGGCCGAATTCTTCAACTTTGGCCTCGCTCCGCAACGCTTTCACCTTGGCCTCGACAATGTCGCGCGCCAGCATGTGACTGACCTGCTCACGCGCCTCGGCAAAGGTCGGCGGCTGTTTGACCCGATGATCCACAACCAGAATTACATGCCAACCGAACTCGGTTTTGACCGGAGTTCTTGTATATTGTCCCGGCTGTAATGCAAACGCAGCGGCGGTGAACGCCGGGACCATATCCTCCTTGCCAAAATAACCCAAATCGCCGCCCGACGCCGCTCCGGGATCGGTCGGATATTTCTTGGCGAGGGCCGCGAAGTCAGCCCCCTTGTTGAGCTGATCGATGATCGAAACCGCCTCTGCCTCGGTTTTGACCAGGATATGGCGAGCATGAACCTCTTCACCTGCAGCCTGCTGTTTTAGGAACTTTTGGTACTCCGCTTTTAGCTTATCTTCGGTTTCCGCGCCCTTGAGCATCTGCTCAAGATAGGCCTGCTGGATCAGGCGGTCTTCCAACAGCTTCAGCCGACGCTGGACCTCGGGGTTTTGATCGAGATGTTCCTTGCGCCCCGCTTCGGTAATCAGCGACCCATCGATCATTCGGTCGAGCAACATCGGATAGATTTGTGCTAGCGGCATTTTCTGCGCTTGTGGCGGCAGGCTTTGCTGGGCCGCCTCGACATCGGAAAGGTGAAACTCGGTGCCATTAACGCGGGCCACCACCGGATTTCCGGGCGGCAGGCCAGCAGTCGGGACAGGAGCGGGCGAAGGGCGCGCCGCCACCGGGTCGGCGGCTTGTGTTGCCTGGACCGCGGAGCCGCAAGCGAATGCCGCAGCCGACACCCCGATGAGCACAGAACGGAACAACATCTAAGATCCTCGGCAGGAAACGGCCGCGGGGTCCTTGCGGCTCGATCCGACATCAATGCATGATCGGGTTCGCGGCGACAAGCGAAGCGATCGACGGCCATTTTCATCAGCCATCAGCCGCGAGGCGTTGCCGAATTGACAGCAACAGCCCGGCGACCTATGTGTCGCTGGTCGCCGTGCGAATACATTCCCCCTGCCATAACCGTTTTCCGAGGCTGCCATGTTCGGTGCCTTAGCCCGGCGGCTGTTCGGCTCCGCCAACGATCGCTACGTCAAGAGCCTCGAGTCCATCGTCTCCGCGATAAACGAGATGGAGCCTCAGCTCGTTGCGTTGTCGGATGACGAACTGTGTGAACGCACGGCTCAATTCCGGCAGCAACTCGCGGATGGGGCGGAGCTCGACGATCTGCTGCCCGATGCCTTCGCGACGGTGCGCGAGGCGGCTAAGCGCACGCTGGGTCAGCGCCACTTCGACGTGCAACTGATGGGCGGCGTCGTCCTGCATCGCGGCATGATTGCCGAAATGAAGACGGGTGAGGGTAAAACCCTGGTCGCGACGCTGCCGGTCTACCTCAACGCCCTCGCAGGCAACGGCGTTCACGTCGTTACCGTCAACGATTACCTCGCTCACCGCGATGCCGAGTGGATGGGCCAAATCTATCGCTTTCTTGGACTAACGGTCGGCTGCATCGTCCACGATCTCGATGATGCGCAGCGCCGTGAAGCCTATATGGCCGATGTCACCTACGGCACCAACAACGAGCTCGGCTTCGATTATCTTCGCGACAACATGAAGTTTCGCCTGGAGGACATGGTCCACCGGCCATTTCATTACGCGATTGTCGATGAGGTCGATTCGATCCTGATCGACGAGGCCCGCACCCCGCTGATCATTTCCGGCCCGACCGAAGACAATTCCGAACTCTATCTCCAAGTCGACAAGCTGATCCCGTCGCTCGAACCCGAAGATTACGAAAAGGACGAAAAGCAGCGCACGGTTGTCCTGACCGAATCGGGAGTCGAAAAGATCGAGGCGTTGCTGCGCCGATCCGGGCTGATGACGGCAGGAACGCTCTACGACATCCACAACGTTTCGTTGGTGCATCACGTCAACCAAGCGCTGCGAGCGCACAAATTATTCGCGCGCGACACCGATTACATCGTCAAGGACGACAAGATCGTCATCATCGACGAGTTCACTGGCCGAATGATGGAGGGTCGGCGCTACTCCGAGGGGCTGCATCAGGCGCTCGAGGCCAAAGAAGGCGTCACCGTCCAGAATGAAAACCAGACGCTCGCCTCGATCACTTTCCAGAATTATTTCCGGCTCTACCCCAAGCTTGCCGGCATGACTGGCACCGCCATGACCGAATCGCAGGAATTCGGCGACATCTACAAGCTCGAAGTCATTGAGATCCCAACTAACGAGCCAGTCCGTCGCGACGATACCGACGACGAAGTCTACCGTACGGCACGCGAAAAATACGACGCAATCCTACAGCACGTGCTCGAGTGCCGCGAGCGGCAGCAGCCGGTGCTGGTCGGAACCGTCAGCATCGAGAAATCCGAGGCGCTGGCAACGCTCTTTAAGAAAAACAAGGTACCGCACAACGTGCTGAACGCGCGCTACCACGAGCAAGAAGCGCAGATCATTGCTCAGGCGGGCCGGCCGGGTGCGGTTACGATCGCGACCAATATGGCCGGGCGCGGCACCGACATTCAGCTCGGCGGCAATCTCGAAATGCGGTTGCGCACCGATCTTGCGACGGTGCAAGACCCGGCTGAACGCGAGCGGCGGGCAGCCGCTATCCGCGCTGAAATCGAAACCGCACATGAAGCGGTTGTGCAGGCCGGCGGGCTATTTGTCGTCGGCAGCGAGCGCCACGAGAGCCGCCGGATCGACAATCAGCTACGGGGCCGCTCCGGGCGACAAGGCGACCCCGGCGCTTCGAAATTTTTCGTCTCGCTTGAAGACGATTTGATGCGAATCTTCGGCTCCGATCGGATGGATTCGATGCTGCAACGCCTCGGGCTCAAAGAAGGCGAAGCGATCATCCATCCTTGGGTCAACAAGGCTCTCGCCAAGGCTCAGCAAAAGGTCGAAGCGCGTAATTACGACATCCGCAAGAACCTGCTGAAATATGACGACGTCATGAACGACCAGCGCAAGGTCGTTTATGAACAGCGCCGCGAGATCATGGATTCTCGCGATATCGCGATAACGATTGCCGATATGCGCAATGAGACGATCGACGAGATCGTGGCGACCGCGATCCCAGACAACGCGCTGCCCGAGCAATGGGATGTGGCGGGTTTGCATGCCGAATGCTTACGGCTGCTCGCGGTGGATTTGGCGCTCGCCGAGTGGGCCAAGGAAGATGGTATCAGCGCCGACGAGGTGCGTGAGCGCATCATGGCGGCGGCGGACCGGAAGATGGCGGAGAAAACCGCTAACTGCGGTCCCGAATTAATGCGCATGGCCGAGAAAAGCTTGTTGCTGCAATTACTTGATCAGATCTGGAAAGATCATCTGCTGTCGCTCGACCATTTGCGTCAGGGCATCTACCTGCGCGGCTATGGGCAGCGTGATCCGCTCAACGAATACAAGCGCGAGGCTTTCGAACTTTTCGGCGCGATGCTGGTCAGCCTGCGTCAGCAGGTCACATCGGTGCTTTCGCATGTCGAGCTTCGCGTCCCGCAACCCGCTTTCGCGGAAGCGATGGCAGAACCTGAAGAGGTGATGGCTGAGGCGGGTGGAGGCGGGAGATTCGGCCCCGCCCGATCGCGAAGCGCGCGCCGAGCCGGCTTAGGCGATGGCGCCGGCGAACCGCTCCGGGCGGCCAGTCCACGTGCGCCGTGGGCCGGAACCCCACGCAACGCCCCCTGCCCTTGCGGCTCGGGGCGTAAATTCAAGCACTGCCACGGTCGGGTCTAACAGGGAACGCCGCCTCGACAACCAACCCCGGCTTTGCTAAACCACCCGGGCGGTGGGTGCATAGCTCAGTTGGTAGAGCAGCTGACTCTTAATCAGCGGGCCGTAGGTTCGAGTCCTACTGCACCCACCATAAAATCAGTTACTTAGTGATCGGACAGCCTCTCGCCAATCGGCGTGGGTAACACTACGGGTAACAGCGCCGCCGTCTCCGTCCTTCGGTGACAGTAGCGGCCAGCTCGGTAGATAACCGCACTTAGCCTCATATCGTGATCACCGAGATCGACATCTGGCGCGCCGCTTAGCTGATGCTCCGCGGGTACGGCGACATGGCCCAGGGGGAAAGCATCAGGCGGATGATGAACTCTCGGCGGCCGCTGACTTCGCGCGCGTGGCGATCTGGCTTCGTATCATCGAGGCGATTGATCGATTGATCAGCTTGCGAACACAAAGCCGCCGGGGCCCTACGGCCTGCTGCTGCAGCGATCGCGCTACGGCGCCTGCAGTGCGCCGCCGTCGACGACAATGGTCTCGCCGGTGCTAAAGCCGGTCTTCATCAGATACAGATAGGCTTCGGCGATATCCTCAGGGTTGCCAACCCGGCCAACCGGCAGACGTGCGCCGATGCGTTCGAACATTGCCAACCTCTCGGCTTCCGGTAAGCGGTGCCAGAGCTCGGTGTCAACCGCACCAGCGCAGACCCCGTTGACCCTGAGTGGCCGCAATTCAGCGGCAAAGCTCTTCACCATACCCTCGATGCCGCCGAGCACGCCGGCGTAGATGCCGCGACCCGGCGACGCGCGCTGGCCGGCGAGGCCGGAAACCAGCGTGATCGAGCCCGATTTGCTGATATGCGGATAGGCCGCGCGGACGGCGTTGAACTGACCCCAGAACCGCACCTCGAATGCCGAGCGCGCCTCGTCGTCGGTCAGGTCCATGATCGGTTTGTTCAACAGCGGATCACCAACCGTTACCGCCAAGTGATCGAACGGGCCGAGGCCGGCGAAAAACCGATCGAGCATCGGTTTGTTGGTGACGTCGACGCATTCGCCGCTTGCGCGGTTGCCGAGCCGATCGAGCGCACCCCGCAATTTCTCGGCCGAGTGCGAGGCGATTGTGACCCGTGCACCTTCGGCTATAGCCGCCTTGGCAGTTGCAAACCCAAAGCCCGACGTGCCGCCGAGGACGACCACATGCTGACCTGCGATAGAGGGCATTTATGCACCTCTCGGAATCCAAAGCTGACAATCATCTCAAGCTCACGGCCGAGAAGCTCGGTGTCAACGGCCTTAATTCTGGAGGGCGCGCCCGCGGCTGCCGGATCTCCAGCTAATGCATGCCGCCGCGATCGTCACTCTCGTCTTGCGAGTGGATCGAGTCCGGTACCCGGATTGGCGCCGGGGTTGTCGGAGCACAGCCGGCCAGCACCAGCATAACGAGTGGGGGGATAGCCGCTCTGCGCGCCCTCTCGGCAGATATCCGTGTCGGTGCGAAAAACACAGGGCGGCCTAGATGCCGAGCAGGTTTGTTTTCCCTTATGCCGTCTGTCCCCGGGGATCGGGAAATCGAGCAACGCGATCGCGGTACTCCGCGCTAAGCTGACGTGTGATCACCGGACTTGTTCGACCTCCAACGACCCGGCGGGCAACGGGCGGAGCAGTTCGACTTCCGGCAGCGTAAGATCGAGCCAGGCAAGCCAATCCGCCCGGTCGAGGATGACCATCTGCCGGTCATGAATTGGCGCCACGTCGGGGCCGGGTTCGGTCGTTAGCAGGGTGAACGCCTCCTCCGCACCATCCGGCATCGGCCGCCAGAGCCCGGCGAAGCAAAACCAATCCTCGCCGGCCTTGGTGAACTTCCATTTCGATTTGGGCGACTTGCTGCCGATGAACTCGAAGAAATGTGACGCCGGCACGAGGCAGCGGCCCACAGGAAAGTGTCGGCCCTCCGATCGAAAATTGATGACGGGCGCTGCTTTGGGCCGGCCCGGTGGAAAACCCCAGCGAAGTTGAACGAGCTCGACCCCATTGTCGCGGCGCCGAATGACGGGTGCTATCTCAGTCGGCCAGATATCGTCACGCGGTTCTAGGTTCGGTGCCGCCTCAGGCCAGCGCAACGGAGCACGGATTTGGCTGAAGGCTCTCAGGTAGTCGTCATAGGGGATGCGGTTGCCGAAATCGTTGCACACGGCCTGCTCGCCATTAATGGGCCGCGCATATGGCGGCACGGACAAGGAAAGCCAAGCGGCTGGACTCGTACGGCGGCCATGTGATTTTTGCGGCTGGAAAGGCTAACAGGCCACACTCGATCGACGCCAGTTCCAAGCTGATATGCAGTTGTGAGGAGCGTCCTGTCAGGTCAGTCGCTGGCACCTGGTGATGCTATACTTCTGAAAAGTGATTTTGGACGTCATCACGCCCGAGCAACTGGCTATCTGCGCACCCCTCGGTTGAAAAATAACCTGTATCACATGTGTGTTTGTAACAATCTGAAAACCGACGCTATACGTGGCCGACCAATGGCCCTTGGACCCAAACTGACCGCCGGACAGGGTGACTAATCGATCGCTGTCAACTCCGAACTCTATTTCCAGCCGCTGACCGTCCACAGTGATCGTCCAGCGCTGACCGCCGAGCTCGAGTGCGGGCCCTACAACGCCGGGTGCTACCGCCGGAAGGATTAGGGGTTCAGTTGGGCGCGGTGGCACCTGGAAGGGGCTCGGCGGTGGCGCAGCGGTGAGTGGTTGACGTTGGGGCCGTGGCGTTGGGATAAGCGGTTGCGTTAGCGCCGCGGTCTGTGACTGATTCTGGGGCAAGGGCGCCCGGGAAGTCGCAGACCGTGGCCCCCGGATGGGTGGTTCAGCTGTGGTCAGGCCTGTGAGGAAAAGAAATTGGCCGCTACTCAGCCTTGCATTTGCAATAGTCCCCTTCTGAGGGTGAAGCGATTCACCAGCAAAGGCAGGCACATTGCGCTGCAAATAGTCACCAAGCTCTTCAGCGGTGACGAATCCGTCCTTGTAGACGTCTGCCTCACCTTCAAGCCCGCGTAGGATGAGTTGCGCAAACGGGCTAGCCGCCGGAATCTCCTCGCTGGGACCACCTGCTGTGATGTAGTAGCGAACCGGGTCGTGAAGAGCGTCGCGTGCGCGTTCGTAGTCATAGTGCCGCGGATCGTTGCCGCCAGACCGAGTGAGAAAAACCGACCCGGAGAAGCAACTATCGAATAACATGATCACTTGTCGCGCCCGCGTTTCGCGGTTCAGGGCATCGATCTCTTGAAATGAGACAGATTTTCCAATTGCGCCGACGGAGTTAGACCCATAGGCCGGCGTATCCGATCCGGTGATGTAGCCGGTGTCAGCGCGGGCGCTCTGGTTAAAGTCGGTGAAGCCGTGACCAGCGTAGTAGATCAATAGCCGCCCATCAGCACGATTCCAGGTGCCGAGCAGAAATTCTCGAAGCTTACTGCGAATTTCCTCGGCGGTTGGATGATCGGCAAGGGTCTCCACCGTTGCAAAATGCGGAGCTAGACCGCGGGCAAGGTCTGTTACATCATCAGAGATGCTAGGGAGAGATCCCCATGCAGGGTCATCATATCGCGCGACTCCGATCACAAGGGCGTGTCCGCGCTCCGTAAGAGTTGAACGTATATCGTCCGGCACTTCTGCCGCTGCGCGTTCGATAGCCGTCACTGAAAGCACATAGCTCGCCAGGAGCACAAAAACCATGTGCCGCCCGCATGCTGTCATCTTAGGGCGCCTTTGCGATCTTCAGCAGCAACTCCTCAGGGACGCTACGTGACTCGTATCGTTCCGCGTGGCCATCGGGACCAATGAACAGGATCGTGTCCGCTGGCAATTTTTTGTCGTAAATTATAAGGGCGGGTGTCCCGCGAGCATCTATCAGCACGCCACCATAGTAGTCGCGTCGAAGCATTTCTCGAATTGTGTCCCAGATTACAGGTATCGATAGGATGCCGACGACGACATAGATGATCGGAATTGCTCGCCCTCGAGGGGTCTCCTTGATCAAGACTTCAGCCCCTGGCGACGAATCCTGTGTCACCTTTAAGTCCGTGCGCTCGTCTCCAGGAATTTGCCGCAGCGCGCCCTGATCGAGCTGGATGCGGACGTGGCGGCTCTCCACCTCTTGAGGGGCCGCGGTTCCCCCACTCGCGGGATATAAGAGAAAAACACCGATCCAGCCGACAACATCACGCCTTCTTATACTCGCCAATCTTGGCCTCCCCAGCCCTAGCCTTCGTCGAGCATGTAGTGACCATTGGACGTCATGCTGACATTCTTTGCAACTGGACACCTGATTTGGTTACGTGGGCTTGTCGAATGCTCCGGGCGGATATCGCGGGTGAAGGTCGGTCCTGATGCGCCCTCCAGGCACAGATCGCGCCATAGAGACGTCAATGCCGCGCTTGCGGGGATAAGGTGCTCTGGGTTTATACGCGCGGCCTCCTCATCCCGGGCTCGCCGCGGCGGACTGCTCCGGATTGTCGGACCGCGAGACGTAATGAGCGGCCGGTGCCAAAATCCCGGTTCCATCACACGGCTTAGGTCATCTCTGATCTCGTCGATCGGGCGCTATCTTCGCAGCGTTCAGGTAGGCGGCCGCTGCCGCACAACCTCCCGCGCCGGCTTATCCTCCCGCACGCCCTCGTAGACGACCTGCCGCAACAACCCGTCCTCGGTCCAGGTCAGATATTTGACTTCGACGACGAGCTCGGGCCGGACCCAATGCACCCGCGAGAGAACCAGCGGCGAGCCGAACCGGGTCGAACGCGGTGGGTATCGAGCGGCATCGCGCCGATCTGCAACGGCCGCAGCCGCCTGAGAAGCTCCTCGAGCTGGTTGGCCCGCATTCCAGTGCCAACCCGGCCCGCGTAAATCAGCCGGCCGGCCGGATCATAGTGTCCAAGCAAGAGCGCGCCGGTAAACGAACGGCTGCCCTCGGGGTCGGTCCAGCCAACGACGACAAACTCCTCCCGGTTAAGGCATTTGGTCTTGACCCTGAGGCCGCGATCGCCGGGGCTGTAGGGGGCGTCCAGCCGTTTTGAGACGATGCCTTCGAGCCCGAGCTCACAGGCATGGCGGTGAAATTTCGGACCCTGCCCGACCTGATGCTCGCTGAACCGGACCGCATCCTCTCTTCGCTCGAGGAGGGCGGCGAGGCCATTCTTGCGGTCCGCCAAGGGCAGCAGCATCAGCTTCCGGCCGTCGAGGTAGAGCAAGTCGAAGACGAAATAGACAAGGTCGGCACCGCCTCGCCGATCCGCGGCGTTCTGGATCAGCGCGAGGGTGGTGTTAGGGCACCTGTCCCTCCGGCCTATCCATCTGAGGTACGGCGGTTCTACCCGC
>CAVRUN010000002.1:0-276824 GCA_963724435.1 uncultured Alphaproteobacteria bacterium
GCCGCGGCGACCGCGAAACACAAACAGCGCACCACCATGCGGATCGAGCTGCAGCGTCAGCTGAATCCGCGCCGCCAGCCCGTCAAAGCCTTTCCTCATGTCAGTGACGCCGCACGCCAGATAGACGCGGACATTGCCCGGTATGCCGATCACGACAGCGCCGGTCAGACGCAGCTTGACCCCCGTGGGCAGCTCGACCTCGATTATCCCATCCACCCGTCGATCGGGTTCGGGGCGCGTCGGCATCGGCTCAACCGGCGCTGCGGCCAGGGCAAGCTGTTCAACCGATGGCGCCAATCTCACTGGCGCAAACCCAGTCAGCTCGCCCGTGCGAAACTGCCGCCGCTAGGTGTAAAGCTGGCCGCTGCTGATCCCGTGCAGCCGGCATACCAGAGTGGCCGAGGATCCCGGCGCCACACTCTGTGCCAATATCCGAAGCTTCTCTTCGAGGCTCCAGCGCCGCCGCCGCTCCAGACCCGTGAGGACCTCGCCGCGGACCTCGCGAGCCCTCGTATGAGCACTCCCGAGGTCCTCCTTATCGACCAGCCCCACATCTTTCATTGCATCGCCGCCGCAAAAACAGCGGCAGCTTCTCGATCAGCAAGCCCAGCGCAAGACGCCAATCGGCAGACGCTTACTTTGAGGACCCAGTGGGACGCGACGACGTTCACGAAAAACGGCGACCGGCTGCTCGCCGGCGAGGTGGCGCAGAAATTTCGCGCCGCGCTGGTGGCGCAGCCGCAGATCGTGTCGAGCGAGCATCTTTCGGTCCACGGCACGCTTTTGGAGGCTTGGCGAGCCTGAGAGCTTTCGCACGAAAGCCGGCCCGGACTGACCGGCGGGACCGCTTTCATGCGCCTGTTCCCGCTTACCATCGAGCCTCAGCCAGTTTGAGGAGGCGGTAGGGCATCGGCGGCGTTGTCGTTGCCGCAATGGCGAGGCGCTCGTGGATTGTTTTGAGGACAAAGCGTCGGTTGAAACGCCATGCGAAGTCGCCGAGGTAGCGCGGCAGATGTTTGGCGGCGACCACTCGGTGGGTGGCGAGCAAGCTGTTCTTGATATTGGCGAGCATGGTGTTCGCCCAGCGGAAGGCAGGGTGGCGTGCAGCTCTGCGATCGGAGCCAGTGACGTGGCGTTCATGGACGATACCCGGCTGCTCGGCAATGCAGCGAAACCATTGGCCGCCGTCGCTGACGACAGTCGTTCCGGCCGCGACGCGGGCGCATAGCCGTTTGGTTTCGCCAGCTTGGAAGCCGCGCACGACCTGAAGGCGGGTATGCAGCGGGCGGCCATCTGAGGAGGTCTCCACGGCGATGATAAAGGGCGTATGACCGCGCCGACCGCGCCCGGCGCCTTCGCCGGTGCGCTCACCGCCGATATAGGCGTCGTCGATCTCGATCCGCGGCCCGGCGGCGCCAAGCATGTAACGGCGGTCGCGTTCGATCATAGCTTGCATCAGCTTGTGCTGGATCCGCCAGGCGGCGTTGGTCGAGATCCCGAGCCGGCGGCCCAGCTCGATGTTGGACAGGCCCTTCTTGCCTTGAGCCAGCAGGTGCATGGCGCGAAACCAAGCCCGCATCGGCAGCTTGGTGCCCTGCAAGACGGTGCCGGCGATCAGCGATGTCTGATGCCGACAGCGCCGGCATTGCAGCAGTTGACGATCGCGGATCTCGCAATACTCTGATGCTGCGCACCGCGGACACTTGAAGCCCTCAGGCCAGCGCCAGGCAAACCACGCCCTACGGCAGGCCCCCTCGTCCGCATAAAGCCGTTTGGAGTTGCGTCGGTTTAGTGGAGAGGCATTAGGTCATTTGGCGGCCGTTTTTTCGAACTGTACCGGGCTTGTAAAGTCGAGGGCGGAATGGCGCCGGACGGGATTGTAGAAGCCGTCAATGTAGCGGCCAATGGCCTGGGTCGCTTGTTGGCGGGTATAGAAGATGGTCCGCCACACCCGCTCAGATTTCAGCGTCTTGAAGAACGTCTCCACCATGGCGTTGTCGTAGCAGTTCCCCTTTGCCGACATTGAGATCAGGATGCCGTGCTTGCCGAGCTCGGCTTGATAATCGACCGAACAGTATTGGCTGCCCCGGTCTGAGTGATGGATCAGCCCGGCTGCTGGGCGGCGCACCGCCAGGGCTTTGCGCAGAGCGGCAAGAGCCAGATCGCGGTGCAGCCGGTCGCCGGTCGCCCAGCCGACGACCCGGCGGGCAAACAAGTCGATGATAACCGCGAGGTACAGCCAACCCTCGCGGGTCCAGACATAGGAAATATCGGCACCCCATTTCTCGTCGGGCCCGGTTGCCGCGAAGTCCTGATCGAGCAGGTTTGGCGCCACCGGCCACGGATGCTGGCTGTCGGTGGTGCGCTTAAACCGCCGCTTCTGTCGAGCCCTGAGCCCGTTCTCCCGCATCAGACGCGCCGTCCGGCGGCGACCGACGGTGAGGCCGCTGTCCCGCAATTCCCGCATCATCCGGGGGCTGCCATAGGTGCCGTTCGACAGCGTAAAGGCCGACCGGACATGCGCCAGCAGCACCATGTCATCGCGTTGGCGGCGGCACGCCGGCCGACCGCGCCAGGCAAAATAGCCGCTTTGGCTGACACCGAGTACGCCGCACAGACGATGGATCGGGAATTCCGCTTTCGCCGTATCGATGAGCGCGAACCTCATCGACTTCCCGCCCGGGCGAAAAAAGCCGTCGCCTTCTTCAGGATGTCCCGCTCCTGGCGGAGGATCTCGTTCTCCCGGCGCAGCCGTTTCAGCTCTGCCGTGACATCGCCCTCTGCCGCCGTCGTTGGGTCGGCAGCACGCCGATCCCAACTCCAACTCATCCAGCGGACCAGCGTCGACAGCCCGATCCCCAGATCGCCGGCGATCTCGCGCTGCGTTCGCCCGCTGGTTTGCACCAGGCGGACCGCTTCCTCCTCAAATTCTTTCGTAAACCGTCGCTGCTGCATCTTCGAGTTCCTCACCGCTCATAGGGGAACTCTCCACTTTTCCGAAGCAAGTCCACCGCGACCTTACTGCATCCTCACGTACGTCTTTCCATTCAAGAAAACTGCCGCGCGAGCCCTTCAAGCGTCATGTTCTCAGCGATGGCATCGTGAGGGATGAGCGCGTATGTGCAAGGTTTGCGGTCGTAGCTCGTGGCGTGATCCGTCGCTCGGCGACACCATTCGATGGCGACATCCCGCTTCGCGAGAACATCCGGGTCCGCCATCTGGTTCGAGGCTTTGGGCTCAAGCATGTAGACTCGTTCATCGGTTTCCGCGGCGAAGTCCGGTTGGTACTCAAGGTGCTCGCTCCCCGATGGGTAGAACATCTGGAATTGCCCTTTCGCCGGCTTGAACCATTTGATGGCTTCACGTTCCAGAATAACGGCGAGCTTGCGCTCGGCATCCGACTGAAACTTCTGGGTAGAGTAAAGGCACCGCTTGAAACCGGCAAAAAGGTACCGGGCCATATTGCTCTTGTCAGACGGTGAGATGTGGTAATCGAGCGGCGGCTCGCCGGCTGCGGCCGTGTAGGCGCTAGGTCGAAGCGGGATGAAGCCTCTGCTGATTACGACTTCGTAGTCGACCCCTGGCTCTTGCCAAAAATGCTTCTGCATTTGAGCATGGACGAAACGGGCGATCTCTCTTTGGTGTAGGCGGAGGACTTTCCGGGCTTCCTCTTCAGACAGGTAACTCAACAGATGTCTCGTCACCTGCTCCGCCAGGTCATAGAGCAGATCCGCGTGTCCATCGTAGGCAATATCGTCGAAGTCTATAAGTCCGCTGACGACGTAATCCTCCAAACGCTGCTCGTCGATATTTCCGCCGCCGAGGCCGATCCTATCGATCTGTCCAGTACGCAGATGCGCCGCCCAGAGCGTCTCATTCGGCGCCTCATACCGCATGCCGGAGAGATCGAGCGCGAAAGGACGAAAGCCGGATTTCACCTCTCCCTTGGGCACCACGAGAATACGGGGGATGTCGATCGTCTCCTGAATGACGATCTCTGTTGTCTTGGAGACAACCGCCGCCACATCGGGGCGCTTTGTGATCCTGTCTAGTTCCATCTGGGCCGGCCGGTACTGGTTCGTGACTTCCTGAAGGACTGCGGCCTGGACCTCTGGCCGCTGTAGATATGTTATGCTTGGGAGCTTATCCGGCTGTGTCTCGAACTTGCGGATCACGTCATAAGCAATCTTTGCGATTTTCTGCTCTTCGGCATTGAAGATGGCTGGAGCTTCCTGAAAACCCGCTGTGACGCTGGATAGCGCGTCACTTTCCTCGAACTGGAGCCCGAGCTTTGCAGCGAGCTGAGGCCGGGACACGACCGTCACTGTCTTACGCTGCAACTGATCCGCCGTGAGGACGACCTGCTGCAGTCGAATAGCCGAGTCAGGCCTCTTCGCTTCGTCGACGATCTCCTGGAACCGATCATGCGCGACAATGTTGGGCCGGTCGACAGCGATCACGCCGGTGCGCTTGCCGTAGGGCAGCCGCAGGCCGCGGCCGATCGACTGCTCGATAAGGGTACGTGCGTTCGCGGCCCGCAGCGGCACGATCGTGTAGAGATTGGTGACGTCCCAACCCTCTTTAAGCATGTTGACGTGGATGACGATCTCGGTCGGCTGCTCGCTATGCTCCACCTTGAGTAGGCGCTCGATTGTTTCCTCTTCCCTCACGCTCGAATCGACCTGAATGACCTTGTCGGCGTAGCGGCCCTCGAAGAAAGCGCGAGATTTGATCAGCTCCATCAGCTCCGCCGCATGCGTGGTATCGCGTGCAATCACCAACATAAACGGCTTCACGATCTGCTCGCCGACCTGGCGCGCGTAGGTTTCCAGCTCGACCTTGACGCTTTCGTGCAAGCGCACGCCGTCTTCGAGCTTGATCTGCTGGATCGCCTCAGGGGATTTCCCCACCGGCGAGAAGTTCTCGCGGGTAACGACGGCAGGCTCCTTGACGAAGCCGTCGGCCATGGCTTTGCCTAGCGGATAGTCGAAGATGACGTTCTTGAACGAGAGAGGCCCCCGTGTCGTTTCTACGAAGGGGGTCTCGGTCAGTTCAAGACCGAGGACCGGCTTCAACTCGTTGATCGCGCGGATGCCCGCGGACGCGCGGTAGCGGTGCGATTCGTCCATGATCAGCACGAGATCGTCGAGGCCCGCGAGGTAGTCGAAATAGCTTTCGCCGATTTCCTCACGAAAACTGCGGATGCGTGGACTGCGCCCTCCGCGAACCTCCGAATTGATCTTTGATATGTTGAATATGTTAATTGTCGTCGGGAACAATTGGCCTCCGCTGGCGATCTGGCGCTCGTAGTTTTCGCCGGTCGTAACCACGGGTGGCGCGACAGCGAACTCTGAAATGCCCTTGAACACGTATTTCGGCGTGTTCTGGGTGAAGTCGGTGATCAGCTTGTCGTAGATGGTCAGGTTCGGCGCCAGTACGAAGAAATTGTTCAGCCTGTGCGCGAGGTGCAGATAGGTGATGAAGGCGCCCATCAGCCGCGTCTTGCCAACTCCGGTCGCCAGCGCGAAACATAGCGACGGGAACTCGCGCTCAAAATCCGACACGGTCGGAAATTCGCTGCGGATGGTGGATAGCGCCGCTTCGAGGTCAGCCCCTTTTCGTAGTGGAACGATCTCGGTGATCCGATCGAGGATTTCGAGAGACTCGACGCTGGGGCGGGCGCAGGCTTATACGGCCAGCGATCGCGTTGACGTGGAGGTTCATTTAGCGGCCCCCACGTTTTCGGCTGGTGCCGTGCCAAACAGGTCCGGCGTCGACAGCGCCCTATTTGCTCCCGTCACTTCCGATCGTACCGGATCGGGTTCGGGAGGCGTTTTGGGAAGGTTCGCGACATTTAGACTGTAATCGTCATGGCCCCATTCGCAACGCGAGCGAATGTGGTTCGGGATCTTCCTGACTGTGAGGTTCGGAAACGCGTTAGGGTTACCTTGAAAGGCAGAGCACAGGACGAGGAGCGAACGGTCCGTTCCTACCTCTTCGCTCAAAGCGGCGAGCTGCTCCGGCCCCAGCGTCTGCGTCGTCACATAAATGAAGTCGCGCTCCGTCGAGGACCCGTGCTGCCAGTAGACCGCATCGCTCGGAGCATAGGTGAAGCCTTCAAGCTTGCACAAAGCTTCGGCTAGCCTCTCGGCGTTATAGGCCTTACTGATGACCTCGCTGCCGTAGCGATCAGTTTGAAGCAGCGATGGCGCGATGCGAAAATACCGAAAGCCACCGCCACCTTCCCAGCCGGTCGCCTCCGTAACACCACCCTTGTCCTTCCCGTCGATTACCTTCTTCGTGCGGGGGATGATGTATGTGCGGCAGTGGTCACCAAGCTCTACCATAATCCAGCGACGACCCATCTTGTGGGCGACTGCCCCGGTTGTGCCGGAGCCAGCGAACGAATCAAGGACGAGGTCTCCTGGATTAGTGGCAATTGTCAGGATTCGCTCAAGCAAGCGCTTTGGCTTTGGGGTTGCGAAGGTGCTGTCCTTGCCAAATAGCGCTTGTCCCTCTTTCTTTGCCTCATCTGTGTGCCCTGCTTCTTCATGAGGCCACCACGTGTTGGGAACAATCTTGGCGGCGTCGTTGAGATACTGCTTGAACGATGGGGCGCCGTCTCCAGACTTCCCGAAGTAAGCAAGCCCCGCCTTAACGATTTCTAGCCACTGATCTTCCGTGCGAGACCAGTGTCGTCCTGGTGGCGGTAATCTGACTTGACCGCTTGGGGTCTCAATCGGGTAGCTCAAGTTGGCTAGAAGATTTGGGGCATCCCAGGGTATCGCTCTCCAGGCGCCTCTCGGATCGCCATCTGGATTCTTGTACTGGGCTGTTTGCTCCGCTGTGCGGCCGAGCCTGTTTCGGCTTAACTTCCATCGGTCGGGATCAATCGCGTAAACAAGAATAAAATTATGCGATACCGAGAGGCTTGCATCATTCGAGCGCGAATAACGGCTTTGCCAAACAATGGTGGCAACGAAGCTTGCGCGCCCCATAATTTCATCCATCATCACCTTCAAATAGGCCTGCTCATTATCATCACAGTGGACCCAAATGGAGCCGTCCTGATTAAGAAGTCGCCGCAGTAATTCGATGCGATCACGCATCAGCGAAAGCCATAGTGAATGTTCTATACCGTCATCAACAACAGAGCCCCTTCCGCCAGCGTCAAGATCTCACGCATCGATCCCCGTCAGATCGCCAGCCGCATCCTTCAGCGTGATGTTCCGCTTCGGAGCCCCCTGCCGCTTGAAATCGGTGTCGAGGAAATCCCGGAAATCGGCGCAAATGTCCTTCAAGAACCCGGTTTTTGTATCCCCCTCTACTGTCGCGCTTTCAGGCATCCCTGATGAATAACCCTTTTTACGACTTGTAACAATATGTGCTCAATCGGCGATTGCTGCTTGCCCATCAACCCTGTTTCAATCCAAACAATTGGGTTAAAGAGCACGCCGCTGACCTCGAACCCTTCTGATCAAGCTCGTCTTCTCGATCGCGCCCGACCGCCCCACGCCGAACTTTCCGCCCAGCTGGAATGTGGCGTTCCGGCAGCGCCGCTGCCTAGTGCCGGCCGACAATTTTTACGAATGGAAGAAGACCCGGCCGGGAAACATCCTTATGCGCTGGCGCTCGCCGGTCACGGGCATCATGGCGCTCGCCGGCGTGTGGAAAAACTGGAAATCGCCGGCCGGCGAGTGGGTGCACAGCTTCGCGATCATCACCACCACGCCGAATAAGTTGTGCGCCGAGATCCACAATCGCATGCCGGTGATCCTCAAGCCCGAGGCGTGGCCGGTGAGGCTTGGCGAGGAACCGGCCGACGTGCCTCAGCTCAAATCGCTCCTCGCACCCTATTCGGTCGGACCACGGCCTCGCAGATACCTTCGGCATCGGCCGCGTCGTTCTTGTTGGTCTTGACGAAGGGACGAACGTATTGCGGCGGGATCAGCCGGACGTCATGGCCGAGACGTTGCAGCTCGCGCGCCCAGTGATGGCCGCCCGGGCAGGCCTCAATGCCGACCAGCGCCCGCGGAAGGCGAGCAAAGAACATAACGACCTCGGCTCGCCGAAGCCGCCGGCGCAGCACGCACCGCCTCAGCATTGGCGCCGCGCACCTAAAACACATTCTTCGCGATATCGAGACCGATGACGGCAGGATTGGACATTTCTCCTCCTCCGGGTTGCTGCCGCCATCCTTAGGGATTGCGCCGGCAGCGGCTAAGGGGTGAAGGGCGGTCCATGCCATCACGCCAGGCGCAAATTTTACGACGTGTTCGAGGCAACCAAGTCGCCGATCGCCGAGGAGGCGCTCAAACGGATTGGCGAGCTCTATCGGATCGAAGCCGAGATTACTGGCCAGTCGGCCGAAACGCGGCTGGCGGCGCGGCAGAACCGTGCCGTGGCGATCCTCGGCGCGTTGCGCGACTGGCTGACCGCACAGCGCCGGCGGTTGTCAGCAAAGAACCCCCTCGCCAAAGCGATCCAATACGCACTCAGCCGCTGGGAGGCACTGAGCCGCTATGCCGGTGATGGCCGGCTCGCGATCGACAATGATGTCGCTGAGCGGGCATTGCGCGGTATCGCCGTTACCCCGCAGAAATTTTTTGTTCCTTGGATCCGATGCCGGCGGCGAGCGCGCCGCAATCCTCTACACCGTGCTGGAAAGCGCCAAACTCAATGGCCTTGACCCGCAAGCCTGGCTCAGCGACGTGATTGATCGCCTGGCCAATGGTCACCCGATCAACCGCCTGGGCGAACTGCTGCCATGGAACTGGCAGCCCAAAATCGTCACCCTCGCCGCCTGAGCGGCCACGCGCTGACGCTTACTCCTCAAATGCCCAGCCCGACAAACAAGCGGAACAACAGATCGTACTCGATCTGCTCTACCTACTGCCGCTCCGAGCGGATCGCGTAGGCGGATCGAATAGAAGGCCTGCAGCAGCAATGCTCGCACTAGCCGCTCTGGGCGGGATCGAACTGCGGCCGACCGGCCGGTAGAGCGTCTCGAACTCGCCGGTCGGCCCCGCCAGCGCGGCGTGGACAATCTCCCAAATCATCCGCAACGGATGATTTCGCTAGAACTTGCTTTGATGCCGCCGGCAAATGTCGGGTCGTATGTCGGGGCGAGCAGCGGCAGCGGCGGGACCTACACGATCTGCTCTTGTGACGGCGGGCTGGGGTCGTTGCAGAGCCGAGCGATGGCTCTGATGTGCTGACCGGTGGCGAATTGGGGGGAGATAGCGACGCCTTGTGGATTGTTGGCGCCCGACACCATCCCGACCTGGGTGCCGTTGGCGGTCACCTGGACATCGCAGCCAACCAGCAGGTTGTTCACGCCGGTGCGCACGCCGCAATTGTAGAGTGGTGTCTGGAACAGCTCGGGGCGGGGCAGGCCGGCTGGAAAAATCCTTAGTGTGATCCTGGGTAACCGCGATCGGCGTCCACGAGCTGGTCGCCGCGGCGCGGTGTTGCCTCGCGCGCAGCTTGTCGCCGGAAACTGGCACTAACTGCATTAATCTACCGTCTTATTGGCGAGTTTTTGCGATCGGCAAGGGAACAACTTGGGTACCTCCGCCGCCCTGCATAATAGCCGCGATCCTCTCCGACGTGCGGTTCGCGACGGCGCGCAGCGGGTCATCCTTCAGATGCGCGTACCGCTCGGTCGTTCGGGATTGACGATGCCCGAGCACCTTGCCGACGAGATAGAGGCTGTCGCCGCCCGACACGGCGATCGAGGCAAAAATGGATGTGTTGAGCCCGACGGTCGCGTGAGCGTTGGCCCGGAACAATTTTAGCTCGGTGCTTCCTATGTGCTTCCTAGGCGTTCGCATCTCTTTTAGGCTGCCGTCTAACCAGTTCAAAAGACTGGCTGGGGGACTAGGATTCGAACCTAGACTGGCGGAGTCAGAGTCCGCTGTCCTACCGTTAGACGATCCCCCAAGCGAGCCCGAGGCGAGCTACACACAGTCAGCGTATATGAGCAGATAGCACAAGCGAGCATCTTTGGATAGGGAATGGTTAGGCGAGCCCACCTGACGCGATCAAACTGGTAGTTGGCCTGCAATTGAGGCTGCAAAATTGGGCTGCGGCTTGGTTGCCGCGAGTGCGGCCTGCTGGGTATAGGCAACTCGACCGGTCTCGGCTCGTGGTTGCGTGCAGGCCGACTTGCGCTCGGGTGAATGCGGTCTCGAGGCACCTCATGCGACCGGCGCGACGCCTTCGAGTTCCGGACCCCTCTCCCCCCGTCTTGGGGGAAGTCGGAGCAAGCCACAGTATCTGAAGGGTTTTGAATTCAATCTCGCCTGCGCTACGATGCCCGGTCGAGTTTTATGGGAATGGTTTGCCGGCCGTGGAGAAGCCGCTCGAAAATGGGGGTGCGTATCGGAACGGCGCTGCCGTCTCGGTTGCAGGTAGAATCGCGAGCCGACCGATGGCGCGTCAGCTGGCGGCGTCCCAAGCAATTCCGGGGAGTCGCCCGCAGCGCCAATTCAGCCAGCACTATGGCAGGCCGGTGGCGGCGCTTGATCTTGGGACCAACAACTGCCGCTTACTGGTGGCGCGCCCCGCAAGCACAGGCTTTCGCGTCGTCGATGCCTTTTCCCGCATCGTACGGCTTGGCGAGGGGTTGGAGGCTACCGGCGCGTTGTCGGAGGAGGCGGTCGCGCGCACCCTCGACGCGTTAAAAGTGTGCGCCGACAAGATCGCTTACCGAAACATCATGATTGGCCGTTATGTCGCTACCGAAGCCTGCCGACGCGCGGTCAATTGCGAGGTGTTTCTTGCACAGGTGCGCCGGGAGACCGGGCTCGACATCGAGATCATCTCGACCTCCGAGGAGGCGCGGCTTGTTGTCGCCGGCTGCGCGCCGCTATTAAATCCGCGTATTCCATACGCCCTCGTTTTCGATATCGGCGGTGGGTCGACCGAAATCGTCTTGGTGCGGCTCGAAGGCGGCCGCGAAGTTCGACGCCGTCAGCAAATCGTTGGTTCGATGTCTTTGCCGCTCGGTGTGGTCACCTTGACGGACCGCTTCGGCGGCGAGGTCTCACCCGTGATTTACCGTAGAATGGTCGACGAAGCGGCTGAAGCGCTCGCGAGATTCGAGAGGGATTATCGCATCCGTCGCCACATTCGGACGGGCCGGACACAAATGCTCGGCAGCTCCGGGACGGTGACGACCTTGGCCGGCATCCATCTCGCTTTGCCGCGCTATATTCGTGCGGCGGTCGATGGCAGCAGCCTCACCTTTGACCAGATCGCAGCGGTATCGGCGCATCTCGCGGGCCTCGACCTCGCCGGCCGCGCGGCGAGCCCGTGTGTCGGTCGCGAGCGCGCCGATCTCGTGCTTAGCGGCTGCGCAATCCTCGACGCGATCTGCGAAACCTGGCCGGTCGGCCGCCTGCGGGTCGCCGACCGCGGCGTGCGCGAGGGCATCCTGTTCGATCTGATCCAGGGATAGTGTGACGAAGGTCCGGGGCGGCGCCGGTGACCGGCCGCTGGCGGTGCGGGTACGCAGTGCCCGGCGGCGCAAGCCGTCATCGACGGAGTGGCTGAAGCGACAGCTCAATGATCCGTATGTCGTCGCCGCCCGACGCGACGGTTATCGGTCCCGTGCCGCCTTTAAACTGATCCAGCTCGACGACCGTTTTCATGTGCTGAGATCCGGCAGCCACATCGTCGATCTCGGCTGCGCGCCTGGCGGCTGGACGCAGGTCGCTGTCGCGCGCGTCGGATCGGCTGGCCGCGTGGTTGGGGTCGATCTCGCCGAGACCGCGCCGGTCGCGGGTGCGACGATTCTGAGGACCGATTTGACCGAACCAAGCGCCGTCGACGTGATCAAGGACGCGCTTGGCGGCGGCGCGGATGTCGTCTTGAGTGACATGGCGCCGTCGACTACCGGGCATGCGGCTACCGATCATCTGCGGATCGTGGCGCTGGCCGAGGCGGCGTTTGCAATTGCCAAAGAGATACTTAAACCCGGCGGAATATTTGTCGCCAAGGTCTTTCAGGGAGGGGCCGAAGGCGAATTGCTCGCTCATCTAAAGCGCTCATTTACTGAAGTGCGCCACGCCAAGCCGCCCGCCAGCCGCGCCGAATCGTCGGAGACCTATGTCATCGCAAAAGGCTTTCGCGGAGGCGGATAATTGATGCGGCGCACCTATATCTGTGCCCAACGGTTTGATTGGTGACTGCTTTGCCTGTAAAGCGCGGTTACCAATGAGGAGGCACGAGTGGAGATCCGGCAGGCGCTGACCTTTGACGATGTGATGCTGGTGCCAGCCGCCTCGGCGGTGCTGCCCGGCGAGACTGATACTCGTACCCGGCTGACCCGCGAGGTCGAGCTTGGGATCCCTTTAATGTCAGCGGCGATGGATACCGTCACCGAAAGCGCGCTCGCTATTGCGATGGCGCAGGCCGGCGGGATCGGCGTTATTCACCGCAACATGTCGGTCGACCAACAGGCGGCCGAGGTTCGCAAGGTCAAGAAGTTCGAGGCCGGCATGGTGGTCAACCCGGTTACGATCCACCCGGAGGAGACGCTCGCCGATGCATTGCGCCTGATGGCCGACCATCGAATTTCCGGCATTCCGGTCGTCGAGCGCGGCTCCGGGCGGTTGGTTGGAATATTGACCAATCGCGACGTTCGCTTTGCCGACGATCCGCGCCAGCCTGTAGCCGAGCTGATGACCAAAGACAGGCTAGTCACGGTGCGCGAAAACGTCGCCACCGACGAAGCCAAGCGCTTGCTGCATCAGCATCGCATCGAAAAGCTGCTGGTTGTCGACGAAGCCTATCGCTGCATCGGGTTGATTACCGTTAAGGATATCGAAAAGGCACAGCGCTATCCGCACGCCTGCAAGGACGAACATGGACGCCTGCGCGTCGCCGCCGCCACCGGCACCGGCGCTGACGGCATCGAGCGAGCCGAGGCGTTGTTTGCGGCCGGGCTTGACGTGCTCGTCGTCGACACCGCGCACGGACATTCGGATCGGGTGATTACGGCTGTTCGCGACATCCGCCGGCTGTCGAATTACACGCAGGTCATCGGCGGCAATGTTGCGACAGCGGACGGAGCGCGCGCCTTGATCGAGGCGGGAGCCGACGCAGTCAAGGTCGGCATCGGGCCGGGTTCGATCTGCACGACCCGCATGGTCGCGGGCGTCGGAGTGCCGCAATTCACCGCGATCGTCGACACAGTCGCCGAGTGTCGCAAGTTCGATGTGCCGGTGATCGGCGATGGTGGCATCAAATTTTCCGGCGACCTCGCCAAAGCGATCGCCGCCGGGGCCGATTGCGCGATGTTGGGGTCACTCTTTGCCGGAACCGATGAGAGCCCGGGCGAGGTCTTTCTCTATCAAGGCCGAAGCTACAAATATTATCGCGGCATGGGCTCGATCGGCGCCATGGCGCGCGGCTCAGCCGACCGCTATTTCCAGCAGGAGGTCACGAGCACCTTAAAGCTCGTGCCCGAGGGGGTCGAAGGCCGGGTCCCTCATAAGGGTCCGGTTGGCAACATCGTTCATCAGCTGATCGGCGGATTACGCGCGGCGATGGGGTATACCGGCAACCGTTCGATAGCCGAGATGCAAAAGAATTGCACGTTTGTGCGGATTACCAATGCCGGGCTGCGCGAAAGCCATGTTCATGATATCGCGATGACCCGCGAGGCGCCGAACTACTCGGCGGACCGATAGTCCTCTTAACAGTCAACACCAGGCGGATTTTGACCCCAGGTGCGCAGGTTGCGGCCGCGATCGACATCCTGACCGAGATCGAAACCGGCGGACGCCCCGCCGACGATGCCGCGGCCGACTACTTCCGTCGCCGTCGCTATATCGGCGCCAAGGACCGGGCGCAAATCGCCGGCCATGTGTACGCTGTGCTGCGCCATCGGGCGGTGATCGATTGGTGGATCGCACGCCTTGGTGCGGACGTAATCCGCACAATCGTTAGCAAGGGATTTGTGACGCCCGCTGCGCGTAGTCGGACGCTTGCAGCGCTTGTGTTGGTCGCCGGCTGGCGCGCAGAAGCCGTTGGCGCCGCCTGTGACGGCGATCGCTTCCGCCCGGCCAGGCTCAACATGGCGGAAACGCGGTTGGTCGACGGGCTTGCGGGCCGCACCCTGACCCATCCGGAAATGCCGCGCGCTGTCGCGAACGATATTCCGGAATGGCTCGAGCCTCATCTCGCGCGCGCCTTTGGCAAGGACTTGGAGCGCGAGATGGCGGCGCTCAATGCCGCGGCGCCCATTGACCTTCGCGTCAACTTGCTAAAAGCAGATCGTGAAACCGTGCGCCGGGCGCTTTTGGCGGAAGGGATCGCCGCCGAACCGACGCCGCTTTCACCGATCGGATTGCGTCTCAGGAAGCGAGCACCACTGTCGGGCCTCGCCGCATTCAAGGCTGGACTGTTCGACGTGCAGGACGAGGGCTCGCAGATCGCGGCGTTTATCGCCGATGCGCGGCCAGGAATGCGAGTAGTTGATTTCTGCGCTGGCGCGGGCGGCAAGACGCTGGCGTTGGCGGCAGGAATGGCCAATCGGGGCAGGCTCATCGCCTGCGACGTGTCGACCTATCGGCTCGAACGCGCCGCCCTCCGACTGCGTCGGGCGGGCGTCGACAATGTCGAACGCCGCGCCCTGTCGAGCGAACACGACAAATGGGTCAAACACCATACGCGCCGGTTTGACCGGGTGTTCGTCGATGCACCTTGCCTCGGCACGGGAACCTGGCGGCGCAACCCTGATGCAAAATGGCGCGCGCAGCCCAACGATCTCGAGGAACTGATCGAGCGCCAACAACAGATCCTGAGGAGCGCGTCGCGGCTGGTACGGCCTGGCGGCAGGCTGATTTACGCAACCTGTTCGTTGTTGCACGAAGAGGACGAAGCGCAGGCCGACGCTTTTCTCGCCCAAACCGAAGATTTCGCCCTGTTCCCGGCATCACGCGCGTGGGAGGAAACAATCGGCGGGGCCTCGCCTGCCGGCGATCGCTACCTGTTCCTGACCCCGGCGCGTCACGGGACCGATGGTTTTTTTGTCGCCGTGTTCGAACGCCGACCGGACGACGCGAGCAAAGTACAGGCAAATCTGGCGTGATCTGTAAAATCGCTCCAACATCACGACATGCCTGGAGCTTTATGTAACCGAGTTGCCGTCAGCATATGCTTCGGGCTTATTACTGCTCTAGAACTTGTCGATAATTCCGGCGTTGAGCGTAACACGCCCCGCTTGCTTTCCGCAGCACGGCTAGCTTAATGACGGCGTTCTCCATCAGCCCGAGGGTGCTTCGTGACGAAAAGTGCGTTGACGCAGGGTCGCTGTGTCTACGTCGTCGACGACGATGAGGCGGTGCGGGATTCTTTATCGTTACTGCTCGATTCTGAGGGTTACGCCGTCGCGAGTTTTGCTTCGGCATGCAAGTTTCTAACGGCCGCTCCGACATTGCCGGCTGGCTGCGTTATTGCCGATATTCGAATGCCCGGGATGGATGGGCTTGAACTGCGCGAGCGGTTGGCCGCCGCCGGCCTTGCTTTCCCGATGATCGTCATCACTGGCCACGGTGACGTCCCGCTCGCGGTAAAGGCGATGAAGGCGGGGGTGGTCGATTTTATCGAGAAACCGTTCTCGACAGTGGCAATCCTCGGAAGTGTCAAGATCGCTTTTGCAAGGCTTGATCCAGCGATCGCTCAAGATCGGCCGTTATCCGCCGCCGCCGGAAAACTGGCTCTGTTGTCGCCGCGCGAGCGCGAGGTCCTCGACGGGTTGCTTGCCGGGTTGCCTAACAAGTCGATCGCATACGATCTGGCGATTAGCCCGCGCACCGTCGAGATTCACCGCGCTCGTGTGATGGACAAGATGGGTGCACGCAGTTTGTCAGAACTGGTCCGGCTTGCCTTGGCGGCCGGTGCGCGCCCAACCAGATGTTGACGGGTGCGCCGCAGCAGATAAGACTCGGTTCGGCGATTGATCCGGATTGGCGGCTCAGGGTGCGCTCTCGAATTGCCCGCGCATCCCGCCTTGGTGCAAAAATACCGCGGCACTCGGTGTGTCGTATAAACTCAAAGAGACGGCGGTGCTGACCGTTATACCCCGCATCGCTCGATAGCAAACTGAGGCAAAGGGCTCAATTGCAACGAGCTTTTGGCTGTAGGCCGTGTGCCGCTTGTCGCGGCAGAGACTCGGGTCGGTGGTAGCAGCCGTCCAATCTCGCTTGGACATCGCCTCGACTATGGTCCCTTGATGCGGGCCCGTCGGCGTCCGCGGAAGCTACTGCAGGGCACGTATTGATGATGCGTTCCCGGCTCTCGTAAAATTGTTCGAGCGGCATGTTGGCGAGATCGACTGGACTTTCGCGACGGGTAAGTTCGAACCCACTCCGATGTCTTAGGATCGGGATGGCGGCAGCGGTCTTGCTGGTGACGCGGCCGGCGCTCGCTGCGGACGGGGGCGAGGCTCTGCTCGACAGAACTCACTGGGGCGAAACATCGGACGCGCTGGTCCGCCAATTCGGCGCGGAGGCCATGCGGCTGCGCCGACCGCTCGATTTCGGGGACAGCTATGTCGATGTCGTGCTCCAGGGCGACAGGCTTGGCGGGGTGCCGGTCGCGGTGTTTTTCCAGATGGACAAGGCGACGCACGGGCTGAAACGCATTCAGCTCGAGCCAATCGGTCATCAGATCAATCCGCCGGCGTTCCGCGCGATCGCCTCCGCTTTGCACGACAAATACGGCCGACCCGAACAGACCTGCGTTACCCCGCCCATACCCTCGGCGGGATATCAGGCCGCGGTCGAGGAGAGATGGCGGCGCGGCGATGCGATGATCAGCGCGATCTTTCGCGACACCACATTGCAGGCGTTCGAAGGCTGCCTTTATGGGCCCGCGAGCGGCTGGTGCGGGCTTCACGGTCAGATTTTGGTCCGCTTTTCATCGTCCGCGGATGCCGCCGGCAACTGCCTTACGGAAAGGGATTCCGGCCCGGGCTAGGGCGCGCAGGAGAGATTGGTGCCGGTGAGGAACGCTGCCGAGCCAGTCGCACCCGGCGGTGGGCATATGAGCCATGCCGGTGCGCTGTTCGACCCAGCGGCGCCCGAAGCCGCGGGACCGGAGCCGCCGCTCGAACCCGTGGTTCCGGCCGATGAGGAACCGGCCCTGGACCTGCCCATGGCAAACACGGCGACACCCGATCCCGCGACTGTCGCATTAGCTGCCGCACCCGCCCCTTGGTTCGTCGACGAGTTACCCGCGCCCGATTGGGATGTTGTGGTCGAGGCAGCGGTTTGTGCCGCCACTGGGGTCGCCCAGATCGCCAAAAGCACCGCCATGGAGCCAGCTACGGCCGGGACATGGGCGGAGAAATACCGGATCATCGGCATATCGTACCTAAATGGGAACCGCCTTGTACCTTTCGAGGATCCGATCGGGATCGGCTGTCCGGACGAAGGGTAGGGGTTGCGGTTAGAGGCGCTGGGGGTCGATCGAGATCGAGGCGGGGAGGTCGCTGCTGACAAAGATCGGCCGCACCAGATGGGATCGGAAGCGCCAAGACCCTTCTTCGGTCAGCACGCATTGCGCCTCAAAGTCGGCGATCATCGCGGGCGGTCTGACACCGAGGATCGGCGGACGGCCATCCGACCGGTAAAGGCTCATGATCCCGACCGCTCGAACATTCCGCTGATCGTCAGGAAATACCCTGACATTGGCGATAAGGTGACGTGTTGTGGTATTGCCGAGCCGGCGCCGTCGCTCATAAAAGGCGCGGATCTTTTCGACGCCTTCAAACCGGTTATTGCCGACCGCGTAGAGCGCATCGGGCAGATAAAACTCATGCGCGCGGTCGCCGCCCTCATTGTCCACATCGGCCCAATAATTGATCGTCAATCGATTTAGCGCATACCACAGCGCCAGATCATCCGCGTCGAGCCTCGGCATCGCGATCCTCCCGAGATCACCGGCATTTTTCCGCATTTGCTCGCAGCGGAGCCGATGATAGTGTCCATCTTATTCCATTGGTAACGATCGCACTGTCGGCGGCGGCGGGCAAGCGCGGCCGCCACTTTTTGACGGCGGTAGTTCCATGTTTAACGCTTGCGCGCACTTTTAGCGTCAGTACCGCGAAGGGGTAATCCAGGGCTCGGCGCCCGCGCGGGGAGCGAGCCTCGTCCGAACAACGCCTTTTCGCATCTGCATCCTAATTGCCCGTGTCCTGATAAGCTATTTTCTAGAAGAAAGGCGAGTCGGCTAGCACTGAAGGTGGAGATCAAAACGATGGCGCGCTTGCTCTCAGTAAATGTGGGCCTGCCACGCGACATCGAGTGGCAAGCGAAATCCGTCCACACCGCGGTCTGGAAAACGCCGGTTCAGGGCCGACGCATGGCGCGACGGCTCAACATCGATGGTGATGGGCAAGGAGACTTGGCGGGGCATGGCGGCGAACACCGGGCCGTCTTTGTCTATCAGATCGAATCTTACCGTTATTGGCAAAAGCAGCTCGGTCGAAACGTCTTTACCTATGGCCAGTTCGGAGAGAATTTTACCGTCGAGGGACTGGCGGATACTGAAGTGTGCATTGGTGATCATTACCGGATCGGCGATGCCCTGTTCGAAGTGACGCAGCCGCGCGTCACCTGCTATCGCGTCGGTATCCGTATGAACGAACCGCAGATGGCGGCACTGCTCGTCTCACACGGCAGGCCCGGTTTCTATTTTCCGGCTCCTGGAGGAAGGCGAAGTCGGCGCCAGCGACGAAATCGTCAAGGTCGAGGCGGGTCCCGAGCGTATGACCGTCGCCGAGATCAACGCTCTTTTGTACTTGCTGGGTCACCCGGCAAACGGGCTGGAACGAGCGTTGCGCATTCCGGCATTGAGCGCCGGTTGGAGAACCTCATTGGAGGCGCTGCTCGACCGGGAACGGAAGGGCGGCGGACCAACGGGCAACCCCGGGCTCGGCGCGTTAATGGGCCCGCCCCCGGCGTGGCAAGGCTTTCGCCCGCTGCGCGTATCGCAGAAGCTGCGCGAAAGCAGCAATGTCACCTCGCTCGTCCTGGAGTCCATCGACGGCGAGCCGCTGACGCCTGCCTTGGCCGGGCAGTTTGTCGTTCTTCGGCTGAGGCCACGGCCCGACGAGAGCGCTCTCTTACGCAGCTACTCGCTGTCGGGCGCGCCAAGTGAGGATCGCTATCGCATCAGCGTCAAGCGCGAGCCGCACGGCGCCGCTGGGGCTTACATCGATATACAGGTTCAGGTGGGCGATGTCGTCGAGACGAGCGCTCCGCGCGGCAGCTTTACGTTACGGCAGGGCGATGGTCCGGTCGTCCTCGTCAGCGCCGGCATCGGCGCTACGCCGGTGCTGGCGATGTTGCACGTATTGGCCGCCACGCAATCAGCAAGGGAGATTTGGTGGCTTCACGGTGCCCGCAACGGCGGCGAGCATCCGTTTGCAGCCGAGGTGCGCGCGCTGCTCGAGGCCTTGCCCGCGGGCCGCAGCCACATTTGCTACAGTGCGCCACAGCCAACCGATCGGCCGGCTGTTGATTTCGACAGGCTCGGGCGCGTCAGCCTGCACGTGTTCGACGAACTGGGCATTCCGCGCGACGCAGATTTCTACATTTGCGGCCCGGCCGCGTTTATGAGCGGTCTCGTCGCCGATCTCACGGGCTGGGGCGTCGCCCCCGCCCGCCTCCGCACTGAGAATTTCGGGTCCGGCCCGTCGAAGACGCCAGGCGTTGTGGCGGCGCCTCGGCGGCCGCCGCATCCGCCGGAGCAAGCCTCGGATATCGGGCCACTCGTATCCTTTACGCGCAGCAATCTCGCGGTCCGCTGGGGTTCCGCTTTCCACAGCCTGCTCGAACTCGCCGAGGCTTGCGATGTCCCGGTGCGCTGGTCGTGCCGCACCGGCGTCTGTCATAATTGCGAGACTGGGCTGATATCCGGCGCCGTCGTCTATCGGCCGGACCCAGTCGAACCGCCGGCCGATGGCAATCTGTTGATCTGCTGCAGCGAGCCCCAGGGCGACATTGCTTTAGATCTTTGACAAAGACGGTCCACACCGCGATCTGGAAGACGCCCGTTCAAGACCGCGATCTTGGCCCGGCGCGGTCGGTTCCCCCGCCAACGCAATCGCTACGGTTTAGCGCGCGGGTTTGGGCGCGCGGAGGTTCATCGGCTGGCCGGCGAGCTTTTGGCGGGCTTGGTTCAAGGTTCGGAGGCTTGCTAGGGTTTCGTTGGGTCTTTTCGCGGCCACGCCGACCAGCATTGCTTCGATAAAGCCGAGGGTGGCGGTGTGCATGCTCAGCATTTCGGCCCGACCGCGCTGCACGGGAATGACAATATCAACCCGGTTACGTAGGCTTGCTGCGAGCGTGTCGGTGACCAGCAACGATCGTAGCTTTCGATCGCCGATCTCATCGAGGAGAGCCGCGAGCTCGGCATAGACACGGCCATAGGCCAGCATCATGACGAGATCGCCCTCGCGCAATTTCTGCAGATCATCGGCAAAGAGCAGGCCGGTGTTGGTCAGACTGGCCGCGTCCAACCCGAAGCGAACGAGCTGAGTGACGAGATAATTAGCGATCGCGGCAGACGGCCCGAGACCGAAGACAACCACCCGCCGCGCCATGACGATGGCGTCGATGGCTTGCTCGAACAATTCGGGTGTTATTGAGCGGCGCAGAGCTTCGAGCGACTGCAGGTGGATATCGAGCGTAACCGCGAAAGCGGCGGAGAGATCGTCGCCGACTTCGCCGAGGGTCTTTGTCAACCGTTCGGCGGGTGAGAGCGAACTGCGCAGTTCGTCAGCGAGGGTGCGCCGCAGATCTTCGAGGCCCGAAAAGCCGAGCGCCTTGGCGGTGCGCACGACCGTTGCGTCGCTGGTGTCCGCCTTTGCCGCCAGCGCGGCGGCGGAGGCGATGAGGACCTCCTCGCGATTATCCTCAAAGAATCGGGCGACGCGTTGCTCTGCCGGGCTCATCTGCCCGCGCCGTTCGGCGATCCTTTCGGCGAAAGTCGGCATTCCCATCTCGGCGTTGCTCTCTTGACTATGTCGTGTTCGCTACCATAATAGGCAAATATCGTCGTATACGCTACTCCCAGAAAGGGGCACGCATGGATGCGGTCAGTTGGAGCGTCGCGGGGCCCGCTATCGGCTCAGCCTTTGTTGCCTCGCTGGTCGAGGTTGTCGAGGCCTTTACGATTGTTTTGGCGGTCGGAACCTCGCGTGGATGGCGGCCGGCGGCCTTTGGCACGGCTGGGGCGCTCGGCGTATTGGGCGCGATGATTGCGGTACTCGGCCCGCTACTCGGCCACATCCCGCTTCACCCACTTCAGCTGGCGATCGGGGTATTGTTGCTGCTGTTCGGCATGGGATGGCTGCGCAAGGCCATTTTACGTGCGGCGGGCATCATCCCACTCCACGATGAAACGGCGATTTTCGCCAATGAGGCCGCCCAGCTGACGCGAGCCGGGGACCGCGGGGGCAGCCGAGATGATTGGCTCGCCGGCCTGACCGCGTTCAAAGCGGTGCTGCTCGAAGGGCTCGAAGTCGTGTTTATCGTGATCGCCGTGGGCGCTGGGCGCGGTCTGCTGTGGCCCGCCAGCCTCGGCGCGTTCGCCGCCTGCGTCGCTATTTTGACGCTCGGCCTCGCGATACATAAGCCATTGGCGAAAGTGCCCGAAAACGCGTTGAAATTCGGCGTCGGCGTGATGCTGTCGTCATTCGGCGTGTTCTGGACCGGCGAGGGGCTCGGCATTGCGTGGCCGGGTCAGGATCTCGCCTTGGCGGCATTTGTTCTGGTGTTTCTTTTCGTTGGTCTCGCCACCGCGTCCGCGCTGCGGCGGCCCGCTGCAGAGGTGCTGCAATGACGATTATCAGGGACGTTCTAAAAGAACTGTTCAGCATGTTCGTCACGGATGCCAGGCTAAGCTTGGCGATCCTGCTCTTGGTGGCGATCGTTGCCATGCTGGTCGCCGCCTTCCCTGCAGAGCCGGCTTTTGGTGCCGCCCTTCTTCTCTTCGGGTCTGTCGCAATTCTAATCGAGGCGGTCAGGCGCGAAGCCCGAACCCGGCTGCGGGAATAAACCTTTTCCGAGGGTGTTGCCGCGCGCGACCGGGCATCACCCATATCACCCTTTGTTGCCGGTCCCCATCGCTATAACTGCTCGCTCCGGTCGGCGGGGCACCGCGCCTGCGTTACACGTCCAGATTGGCAACGGTCAGAGCATTTGCCTGGATGAAATCACGGCGCGGCTCGACGAGATCGCCCATCAAAGTGGAGAAGGTCTCCTCGGCGAGATCGGCGTGGCTGACCCTGACCTGCAACAGCGCACGAACTTCGGGGTCGAGCGTGGTTTCCCAGAGCTGATCGGGGTTCATTTCACCGAGCCCTTTGTAGCGCTGCACCTCGATGCCGCGACGGCCGAGATCCATGACCGCTTCGACCAGGCTCACCGGACCGCTGATCGGCCAGGTTTTGTCGCGCGCCGCCAATTGCCCGATCCCGTCGTAGGCCTGGCGTAGTGCGTCGCGTTCGGCATCGAGCCGACGCGCTTCGCTGGAGCGGAGCAACGCCGCCTCGATCAGCCGCCGCTCCTCGACCCCCTGGCGCGATCGCGCCAACACCAGACCCTCGATGCCCGATGAACCGCTGACGATCTCGCCCTGCCAGGTACGCTCGACCTCCGGCGCCAACCTGTTGAGACGCTCGGCAATGCGTTGTGCAGCCGCCAGCGCCTGCCCTTCGTCGGACAGCAGATCGGCCGACAAAGCCCCGGCGATCGCCGCCTGCTCGATGACCTCGATACTGCCGACTTTGGCGGCGAGAGCCTGCAGTGAGCGGCGTTGACTGCGCGCTTCATCGAGCAGAGCGCGCAAATCATTAGCGGCGCGCTCGACCCCGTCGAACTGTGTGAACACCGCATCGCGCAATGCGGCTTCGACGCAATAGGCTTCGAGTGCGGCGTCGTCCTTCAGATAGACCGCTTTGGCATTGCCGCGCTGCAGCCGGTAAAGCGGCGGCTGAGCAATATAAAGAAACCCCTTGTCGATCAGATTCGACATCTGCCGAAAGAAGAAGGTCAGCAACAATGTGCGGATGTGGCTGCCGTCGACATCGGCGTCCGTCATGATGATGATGCGGTGATAGCGCGCCTTTTCGGCATCGAAATCCTCGGGGCCGATACCGGTCCCGAGAGCTGCGATCAACGTCCCGATCTCGGCCGAGCCGAGCATCTTGTCAAACCGGGCGCGCTCGACATTCAAGATCTTGCCTTTAAGCGGCAGGATCGCCTGAAACCGCCGGTCGCGGCCCTGCTTGGCCGAGCCGCCGGCACTGTCGCCCTCGACAATGAAGAGCTCGCTTTTCGCCGGGTCGCGCTCCTGACAATCGGCGAGTTTGCCCGGCAGATTGGCGACATCGAGCGCCCCCTTGCGGCGGGTCAAGTCGCGCGCCTTACGGGCCGCTTCGCGCGCTGCTGCCGCCTCGACGACCTTGGCAACGATCTTTCGGGCCTCGGCGGGATGCTCCTCAAACCATTGGGCGAGCTTGTCGGCGACAATGCTCTCGATCGCCGGACGGACCTCGGAGGAAACAAGCTTGTCCTTGGTCTGCGACGAAAATTTCGGATCGGGCACTTTGACCGACAGCACGCAGGTGAGGCCTTCGCGCATATCCTCGCCGGTCAACGCCACCTTCTCTTTTTTCGCGATGCCGCTGTCATTCGCGTAAGCGTTGACCGTGCGCGTCAATGCCGCGCGGAAACCGGCGAGATGCGTGCCGCCGTCGCGCTGCGGGATGTTGTTCGTGAAGCACAGCATCGTCTCGTGATAGCTGTCGGTCCACTCCATCGCGATTTCTAAGAGGATGTCGTCACGCTCGCCGCGGATCGCGATCGGCGGCGAATGCAGGGCCTGTTTTGACCGATCGAGATAACGGGCGAAGGCTTCGAGACCGCCCTCGAAATGCAGTGTGACGGATTTCGGCTCGATTCCGCGCAAGTCACTCAGGACCAACGTGACGCCGCTGTTCAGAAAAGCGAGTTCACGCAGCCGGTGTTCGAGCGTGGTGAAATCGAAGTCGGTGTTGGTGAACGTCTCGCGGCTCGGCAAAAACGTGATCTCGGTTCCGGTCGCCGGTCCGTGGCGGCCCGATCCCTCGGACCAAGCCGGCGCCGGCCCGATTTCGGCGAGCGGCGCCTCGGGTACACCGTCGCGGAAGCGTATGAACCATTCCGAGCCACCACGAAAAACCCGCAGATCGAGCCGGCTCGACAAGCCGTTGACGACCGAAACACCGACCCCGTGCAGCCCGCCGGAAACCTTATACGCGTTTTGGTTGAATTTACCGCCGGCATGGAGGTGGGTCATGATCACTTCGGCGGCGGAGACCCCCTCTTCGTCATGAATGCCGACGGGGATTCCGCGGCCGTTATCCGTGACGGTGGCCGAGCCGTCGGCGTTGAGAGTGACCGTGACCGTGTCGCAATACCCGGCAAGCGCCTCGTCAATCGCGTTGTCGACAACCTCATACACCATATGGTGCAGCCCCGACCCGTCGTCGGTATCGCCGATATACATCCCGGGGCGCTTGCGCACGGCTTCAAGGCCACGCAGCACCTCGATCGACTGCTCGTTGTAGCTCGCGTCCTCACCATCGGTGGTAGTTGAGTCGCGCAGTACGCCGGGGCCGACAGCCGCGCCGTTGGCGGGCGAAACAGTATCGGGCATGACACGACCGGCGTTGCCGCCAGTCGAGGATTGCGGTTCAGAAGAAGGAATATTTTGCATATCTCTCAGGTTCTAGTGTTCGTCAATTAAAACTGCTGTCTACGATGCCGTCGTGAACCGACAGGAACTGCGCTTGGTGACGCAGGGCTGTGAACACCGCTTCGTCGGTTCCGGTTAGCCAGGTTTGGCATTCGAGCCGGCCCAAAGCCTCGAATAAGGCGGCGCGCCGGCCTGCATCCAGGTGGGCCGCAACCTCGTCGAGCAGCAACAGCGGCGGCTCACCCCGCAAAGCGCGTTGCAGCTTTGCATGCGCGAGCACGATCGAGATCAGCAGAGCTTTCTGCTCGCCGGTCGAAGCGAATTCAGCGGCGATGCCATTTGGCAGCAGACTGACGCGCAGGTCGGAGCGGTGCGGCCCGATCCCGGTTACGCCGCTGAGAGCGTCATTGCGTCTTGCATCCGCAAGCGCCGCGGCGAATTTTGCCTCCGCCTCAAGCGCGGGCATCTCGCCGAGCCAGTCCTCGATCGTCCCGAGCAGCGCAATGCGCGCGCGCGGGAACGACCCTTCGGCATCCCGGCAAACGGCATCGAGGCGGTGCACCGTGTCGCGACGTGCAGCGGCGATCGCCACCGCCTGCGCCGCCATGACTTCTTCAACCGAAGCGAGCCAGCCTGGATCCGCCGGGCCATCGCGCAATAGGCGAGCGCGCTCGCGCATCGCCTGTTCATAGCTGCTGACCCGCGTGGCGTGCGCGGGGTCGAGCGCCAGCACCAGCCGATCGAGAAATCGCCGCCGCCCCCCCGCCCCCTCGACAAACAAGCGGTCCATCTGGGGTGTAAGCCACACAACTCCGAGTTGCTCGCCAAGCGCCGCCTGACTGCGGGCCGGTTCGCCGTCCACACGGACGATCCGCCGTTCGCCTTCCAGCGGGTCGCGTCCGGTGCCGATCCGCACCGTGCCGGCGCGAGTAGAGATTGCAGCCGCGACCGCCCAGCCGGGTGCTTCACGCGGCCCATCGTGCGAACTAGCGGAATGGCGGTCGACCTCGCTTAGTTTAGCGCCGCGCAACCCGCGTCCAGGGGCAAGGAATGAGAGGGCTTCGAGCAGGTTGGTCTTTCCCGCGCCATTGGGTCCGATTAGCACGACGAGGCGGCCGTCAAGCGCCAGCTTTGCCTCGCGATAGTTTCGGAAATTGGTTAGCGCCAGACGGGCCACTCCAGTCCAACGCTCGGAGATCGCAGCGTCCGCGGCACCGGCGCTCCAGCGGGCCTCCTGCGCCTCAGTAAGCATCAGAGTTATATGGTGTTGCTATCCCCTTTTATCTACTTTGCGCGGGGCTGGGCGTTCAAACCCGCATCGGCATCAGCACGTAAAGCGCACTGGGGTCGGCGCGGTCGCGCACGATCGTCGGCGAAGCTGAGTCGGACATCACAAACTGAGCGCCTTCGCCTTCGATTTGGCCAGCAATGTCAAGCAGGTAGCGGGAGTTGAACCCGATTTCGAGCGGCTCGCTGAGATAACGCACCTCAAGCTCCTCGATCGCGGTCCCGTTTTCTGGGCTGGTCGCCGATACGGACAAACTGCCGCCATTGGCGCCCGGAGCGATCGCGAGTTTTACCGCTCGGCTTTTCTCGGTAGAGATCGTCGACACGCGATCGACCGCTTCGGAAAAATCCTTGCATTTGACTTCGAGGATCTTGTCGTTGGCGGTCGGGATTACCCGATCGTAATCGGGGAAAGTGCCGTCGATCAGCTTTGAGGTTAGGGTGGCTTCACCCGTAACAAAGCGAATTTTGGTGTCGCTCAACGAGAGCTGAATCTCTTGATCGGTCTCGTCGATAAGCTTGCGGATTTCGAGCACCGTCTTACGCGGTACGATGATGCCCGGTATTCCCGCCGCACCCTCCGGCAGCACCATCTCGACCCGTGCCAGACGGTGACCGTCAGTCGCCACCGCGCGGATGACCGGGACCTCGTCATTCTTGGTGGCATGCAGATAAATGCCGTTGAGATAATAACGGGTCTCTTCGGTTGAGATCGCAAAGCGAGTGCGGTCGATAAGGCTCTTCAGCTCGGCCGCGGTAAGCGTGAAATTATGCGGCAGCTCACCGCCCGCCATGATCGGGTAATCTTCGGGTGGTAGGCAGGCGAGGGTGAACGTCGAGCGGCCGCAGCGCAACACCATCGAATTTCGTTCACCGCTGGCGTCGAGTTCAATCTGGGCGCCATCCGGCAGTTTGCGGACAATGTCGTAGAGGGTGTGTGCCGGGGCGGTTGTGCGTCCTGTGCGCTCGACCCGAGCTGTCACCTGCTCGATGATTTCGAGATCCATGTCGGTGGCGCTGAGCGCCAGCGTACCGCCCGGTCCGTCATTATCGGCGCGCAAGAGCACATTAGACAGAATCGGGATCGTGTTGCGGCGTTCAACGACGCTTTGAACATGTCCCAGAGCTTTGAGAAGAGCGACCCGTTCGATAGTGAGCTTCATGTTGCATGCACGCTGTTTGGCGAAGCGGATAAACGCCGGCTGGAACCGGCGTCCCATCGCGCTGCGCCTACGCGCTCGGCGGACGGGCAGGCATTCTATCACAAAATGCGAATGCCTATGCTCGCTATGGTGCTTTGGCGTCGCGCCCTTTGGGCTCGGCTCGATCGATGATGGGTCAGCCCTGCAGCATTCGGCGCAGCAGTTCGATATCCTCCGCGAGAACCGGGTCGGTATCCTTTAGCTCTTCAATTCGCCGGACGGCATGCATGACCGTGGTATGATCGCGGCCGCCGAATTTGCGCCCTATCTCAGGTAGAGAGCGGCTCGTCAGCTGCTTTGACAAATACATGGCGACCTGACGCGGCCGAGCGAAGGCGCGCGCCCGCCGGGCCGAGGTCATTTCGGCGAGTCGAACATTAAAGTGCTCGGCGACACGCCGTTGGATTTCGTCGATCATCACTCGCCGCTCTCGCAGGCGAAACAGATCGTGCAGTTCCTCTTGCGCGCTTTCGAGCGAGATCTCGCGCCCGACAAGCTGCATGTTCGCAACTATTCGGTTGAGGGCGCCCTCTAGCTCGCGAACATTGGACGTAATGCGGTGGGCGAGCAATTCCAATACTTTGCGGGGGATTTGCATGCTCGCCTGTTCTGCCTTCGACTGCAAGATGCCGAGCCGCAATTCGTAGGTTGTCGGATGCAGGTCGGCGACCAACCCCCAACCGAGCCGCGACCGCATGCGCTCTTCCAGCCCCTCAAGGTCCGACGGCGATTTGTCGGCGGAAATCACAATCTGCCGGTTCTGGTCCACCAGGGCGTTGAAGGTGTGAAAAAATTCCTCCTGGGTAAATTCTTTTCCACTGATAAATTGCACATCGTCGATCATAAGTAGATCAACCGAACGAAACTCATCTTTAAAATCCATGATCGATTTGAAGCGCAAAGCGCGAATAAACTGATGCATAAATTTTTCTGCGGACAGGTAGATTACCTTACGCGCGCAACCACTATTATGAACGTGCCAAGCGATCGCATGCATCAGATGGGTCTTACCGAGCCCCACTCCGCCGTATAGATATAGAGGATTGAACGGCACCATCCGCACCGGGCCGGAGCATGCTTCGGCGACGCGCCGCGCGGCCGCGTGCGCGAGTTCGTTTGGCTTACCGACAACAAAGTTCTCAAACGTGAAGCGTGGATCGAGACCGGCCGGCCGCGGGCGCTCGCCTCCCACCTCGATCGCGGCGACAGGGCCAGCAATCGCTGTGAGCATATCCCGGGCCAATTCCTCGGCATCCTCGTCTATCGCGCATCGCAGAGCCGGCGGTTCGCAAATCGGCGGGGCGACGACGACCGATACCCGTTTTACCTGGCGATTTTCCGCCCGCCACAATGCGAGGATCCGGTCCGCGTAATGCGAAGCCACCCAATCGCGGTAAAGCCGAGCCGGTGCAGCAATCACCGCTTCTCCACCCTCGATCCGCTGGACGTTGACCGGCGCGAGCCAGCTCCGGTAGGCGATATCGCCTATCTCTTCTCTGAGCTGCTCCAGCACTCGGTCCCACTCGAATTGCGGGGTCTTTGTCGAAGTTCCATCGCGCTTCTCTAGAGCTGTTTCTGCCACCACCACATCCCCCCGATCAGAACAGCAGTGCCACCCGGTACATCACCGGCAAATTAACTCCCGGTTATCGTAAATATTGGCCGGTTTGTGGAATCGCATTTGAGGTAGATAAAATCCCCCTGCACCGTTTATTATTGTGACCGATCTAGGGAAAACAACAAATTGGTCGCCCTGACACCTATTTACAGGGCGCCAGCGTGTTTCTCCGTCGGCGCTATACGTGAATAGTAGCTTGGATGGCGAAAGTCTGGCAATGCGTCCGAAAGGAGAACGCTAAAAGTTTTTTAGGACACGGAATTGACACGGTTAATTTAGCGAGGACGGCCCGTGAAATACCGGCGTCATTTGACAGAAGCGGCTCTACACTACCCTATGCTACGAGATTGCTCGCGTCAGAGAGAGTTGATCCGTACCGCCAGCCGTGACAGCTTGCGCGAGGCCGTGTTTTTGTGCATCACGCCTTTTGTAATCGCGCGGTGCAATTCGGGCTGGGCAACTTGCAGCGCCGACTGTGCCGCGGTCTTATCGCCGGTCGCGATTGCGGTCTCGACTTTTTTGACAAAAGTCCGCACTCGGCTCATTCGCGACCGGTTGGTCGCGGTGCGCTTCTCGGTTTGACGGATCCGTTTTTCCGCCGATTTGTGATTAGCCATGCTTGCGTTGCCACTTTACCAAAGCCCGCTTTCTATCTGCGGTCCACCGACGCGTCAATCAAGAACAGCCGAGTTCAGACTGCCCTGCAAGTCTGTTGGCCTTTGCGGCCATAGGTCAGGCGCCCGGAACCATCACCGCCGGTCAGCAGATTTCCACCCGTATTTACTCTCTCCGCTTTAGCGATTTGTGATTCTTGCGGTCTTAACAAATTCTCGCTGTCAATCAACGATCGCGATATCCTGGCTTGCCGCAACATCGGCCGACCAACAAACCGCGGCGAACGCGACAACCGACAGGAGTCCGATTATGGCGTCGATCCAACATGTGCATCTGAAAACGCGTGATCCCAAGCAAACCGCACAGTTTTATGTCGACAATTTTGGTGCCACCATGAAGGCCGAAATTCCCGGCCGCGGTTTCCGTCTCGATCTGCATGGATTGCAGCTCAACATCACCGGGCTGATCGCCAGCCAAAACCACGAACAGCATTACGGCATCGAACACATCGCGGTCGATACCGAAGACTACGAGGGGACATTGGCCCGCATGCGCCAGAACGGCGTCAAGATCCTCGAAGAAATGGCGCCCAATAACGGCCGCCGCGTGTGCTTTATCGAGGCGCCCGATGGCGCGCAAATGGAGTTGATCGAAAAAGTTTGATCTTCTCAATCCTATTATCTGCAGAAGGGCGGCGAGTATGGCCTTGAAAGACAAGATCGCTCTGGGCGTCTCGCTGCCTCACCGCTCGCCCGAGTCGATCGGTCCCGAGATCGTGCGAAACGTGGCGCAACGCGCCGAAGAGCTGGGATTTCGCGATCTGTGGGTGACCGAAAACACGCTCGATCACGTTTTCTGTTTCGATCCGATCGCGGTGCTGACCTATGCGGCTGCTGCGACGCGGCGGATCCGTCTTGGCGTGTCGGTCGTCGTGTTGCCGGCGCACCACCCGGCGCATGTCGCGCACCAATGGGCCTGCCTCGATCATCTGAGCGGCGGGCGCGCGATCCTCGGACTCGGCCTCGGCCGCGAACACCACTACGCCCAGTTCGAAATCCCGCGCGAGCGCCGGGTACGGCGGTTCCGCGAAGGCGTGGAGCTGATCCGAGCCCTGTGGAACCAACCGCGGGTCGACTATCGCGGCGAAATCTACCACCTCGAAGGCGGTACGATGATGCCCAAGCCGGTGCAACACCCTCTGCCGATTTGGTTTGGCGTCGGTCACCCGAATGCCGTGCGCCGCTCCGGATCGCTCGCCGATGGCTGGATGGGCTCGGGCGGGTCGAGCATCGCCGCGTTCCAACAATCGGTCCCAATCTTGCGCGCGGCTTTGGAAAAGGCGGGGCGCGATCCGGCCACCTTCCCGGTTTCGAAGCGGCTGTTCATGGCGGTTGACGAACGTCCGGAAGTCGCCCGCGCCGAACTGCACCGCTGGTTCACCGAAGTCTACCACAATCCCGAGGGGACGGACGCGTCAGGCATCCACGGTACCCCGGAACTGGTTCGCGAGCGGCTGGAGGAGCTGGTCGCGATGGGGGCCAATCATCTTCTCCTCAACCCGGTCTCGCGCTATCGCGAGCAGGTTGAAGCATTGGCCGCGGTCACCGGACTGACTTGATTGCTCGATATAGGGACATCCGCCATGTCGTCATTGCGTTCGGATCCGGTCAAACAACAGGTCGCGGCTCATTGGGACCGGCGTGCGGCGCATTTCGACGAGGATTTCGGGCACAGCATCCGCACCCCCGCCGAACATACGGCATGGGATCGGATCTTCGGTCTCGCACTGCCGCTGGGGCGAACTCTCGACGCGCTCGACGCCGGTTGCGGCACCGGGTTTTTGAGCCTCGAACTTGCCGCCCGCGGGCACCGCGTCACCGGTATCGATTTCGCACCGTCGATGATTGCACGAGCCGAGAAGAAGGCTGCCGAGCGTGGTCTTGCGGTGCGCTTCGAGCAGGCGGACGCCGAGCAGCTCCCATTCACACCCGGGAGTTTCGATCTGGTAATCAGCCGGCACGTGTTGTGGACCTTGCCGCACCCCGAAGCCGCGATCGACGAATGGATTCGCATTCTCCGCCCCGGCGGGCGGCTCGTCGTTGTCGACGGCGCGGTGCTTGACGGCAGCGATCGCGTCGCCGGTGCTCAGCCGGGATGCCAGGAGAACGCCCGTACCAGCTCAGAATATGCCGCAATCGGCGATCGGCTGCCGTTTCTCGGCGGTCGCCCGCGCGAAGAAATCGAAACCCTGTTGCGCGCGCACGGCCTCGCCTGGGTCGCAAGCGACCCGCTGACCGACCTCGTCGACGCGCAAGTGCAACGCATGATTGAGGAAGGGCTCGAACCGCGACGACGCAATCGCTACGTCGTCTGGGGCGACAAATGGCGGTGAGGGCAATCTAGGCGGGAGCGGCGAAGTTGCAGCAGGGCCGCGGCGGTATGGGCAGCCATAAACACGGCATCTCCGGCCATACTTCGCAAAGCCCGCGCCTGCGCCTTGCCAAAAAGCTCGCCGCCGAACGCGGTGAATACGAAAGCGGCACAACCCGCCGTCCGCTGCGTCCCGTCTTCACCAATGTCCGCGACGCCTTCGACAGCGGCCGCAAACCGCGCCGGCCCTAGCCGGCCGCCCGATCTGCGAGAAGCGTCGCGCGCCGACCCAGCGCTGCCGCTTGTCGGATGACGCCCTGCGTCGATGCCGCTTTTCATCAACGCGCTCGCTCGATCGGCTTTGGGCCGTTGTAGCTGGTTATCGGTTGTCGTGGCGCCGAGCGGGTGGCAAAGCCCCGCACCGTGATGATGTTGATAGGCTATGCGCGGCAGTGCCGCGCATTATTGGCCCTCTACTGGCGTCCCTGCTGTTTGCAGTGGCGCTTGTCCGCGCCGACGGCCCCATTGCCCTGACGGCAGTTCTGCCGGGTGTCCCGGCGCTCCCCGCGGTTCTCCATCCCGTTGGTTTGGGCGAGCATGAACGAGCCATCGGAAGCTGCCTCATGCACGACCTTGACAGTCTCTGCCTGGGTCGAGATGGACAAGCCAAACACGAGGCCAAAAATGATCATGGTTGATCTAATAATCGTCAACGGTCTAGAGGCGAATGCAGATGTCACGTCTTGGTCCTCCTTAAGGGCGACTCTCACGGCTTCAGCCAGAACACATTTATCCTGAATGATAGCTTCTTGCCGTCATCGGCTGCGGTTCGCCCCGGCTGATCAAATATTCCCCGAATGAACAACCAATACGGCGACGGCGCATGATAGTCAGCAATCCGAGCGTTCTGCAAGGGCTGGACGTCGTCGGGGCCAGCGGGAACCTCGCCGTTTGTCGCCGCCGACTTGTGAAGGCCTACTTTCGGGCTACCAGTATCGCGGGCCAAGCAATCCTAGCAACTGCTGCCCACCCACCCGAGACAGACGCCTGGCCGCCGGCGAAGGACGCAAATCGAGCACGACGAGTAGTCCCCGTCGCCAGAGCCGAGCGTCGGCTGCCGGTCAGTAAGCCGACCGTGGCCGGGACGCCTGGCAACGGGCGAGATGGGCCAATTCCGGATCTTCCCACCCTCACACCGGAGCGGGAGGCTCGAGCTCGAAATATCCATTAGGTTCCCGACTGCATTGAGGTTTGTCACCCGGCGACCACAGGCAAACACCTCATAATACTCGGGCAAATGAAGTTAGGAGACGTAATCCCGCCCCTCTCCATGCTTGCGTCGTGGAAGCGGGCCGCCGGCAATTGCACCTCTGCCGACCGGTCGGGTAAGTTTCCGTCCCGAACTCCGGAAAGTGGTCCAGGGGATGGCGAAGAAGCGGGGAGAAGAGGGCGCGCGGAAGAAGAGCGGCGAGCAGGCGCCGGTAGTGCGGATTTTTCTGTCGTCGCCGGGGGACGTGGCGGATGAGAGGAAGATTGCCCGCGAGTTGATCGAGCGGGAGCTGCAGAAGCACCCGTCTCATCGCGAACTGAAACTGGTGGTTATCGCCTGGGACGATCCCGACGCGCGCATCCCAATGCTGGCGAACGAGACCCCGCAGGAATCGGTGAACAACGCGCGGCCCCGACCGTCCACCTGCAACATCGTCATCGTCATCCTCTGGGCGCGCATGGGCACACCGCTGCCGGAGACAATCCGCAAGCCAGACGGCGAGCGGTACCTGTCGGGCACGGAGTGGGAGTATCTCGACGCGGTCAATTCAACGTGGGAGCCCAAGCCCGAGGTGCTGGTCTATCGGCGAACCGAAGAGCCGATGATCAGTATTCGCGATCCCAAGAAGAAAGAAAAGGAAGAGCAGTTTGAAAGAGTTGAAGCGTTCTTCGCCCAGTTCCGCAACACCGATGGTTCGTTGGTCGGCGGGATTAATGAGTATGCCGCGCCGGACGCGTTCAAAGCGTTATTGCGCCATCACCTCGATGAGCTCTTGCATCGCCGCGGCCTGCCGGCCGCGCGCGAGGGCGGGAAACCTCGGCAGATCGAAGCAACCATCCCCGCCGCATATCTCGACTGGCTGCGCGTCGAATGTGCCGATGTCAGTCTGCTCGGTCAGGAGCGGCAGCAGGGGCAGGCGCTGACGTTGAGCCACGTCTATGTGCCGGCGCTGACGGCGCCGCCGGCAGAGCCTGACGTGCCGATGGCCGGCAAACGGCGCCGCAAGCGCAAGACAGTTCAGTCGGAAGAAACGGCGGAACGAAAACCGATCCCGCTGCTCGCCCGGCTCGATGCGGCGTCGCTTTACGTTCCAGCCCCCGCCGGCGCCGGCAAGTCGACCTTCTGCCGTTGGGCGGTGCTGCAGAGCATCGATGCCGCCGACCTCGCGCACGCCGTCCCGGCGCCGGAGGAATTCGCCGAGACAGCGCCGGTGAACCTGCGCGGCCGACTGCCGCTGATGGTGCCGCTGCGCGACTTCCATGAGGGCATCGACTGTGGCCGCGGCCGTCGCAGCGGTCATCGCGCGGAAATGGAAGAGGCATTGGCGGCGTGGGTGGACCAGTCGATGTCAGACCGGCTGACCGGCGAGAGCCTCCTCGCCCATCTGCGGGTCGGGACCGCCTTCTTGCTGCTGGACGGCCTCGACGAAGTGCCGGTCTCGGACACCCGCGACAGCGCCACGGTCTATCCACGCGACCTTCTGCTGACCGGCCTCGCCGATGCGCTACCTGTATGGCTGAAGGCCGGCAATCGCGTGCTGTTGACCAGCCGCCCCTGCGGCCTCGACGAAGACGGTCTGCGCAAGCTCGGCCTGCCGCAGGCACCGCTGGAACCGCTGCCGGAGCCGCTGCAGGACCTGTTCGTCGCCCGCTGGTTTTCTGCCCTCGGCAAAGCGGAACAGATCGACGCCTGATCGCGACCATCCGGGAGCGGGACGACCTTGGGCCGCTCGCCGAAAACCCGATGATGTTGACGGCACTCTGCGTGCTCTGGGACAGCGGCGGCCGGCTGCCGGAGGACCGCTACGAGCTCTACCGGCGGATCGTGGACAACGTGCTGTTTCACCGCTTCCGCGACGAGGCGCGGCAGCGGGAGCCGGCGCGGGCCCGGCTCGAAGTGATCGCTCACGGTATGCATGTCGGCGACCGAGAGTCGCCGCGCGAGAGCCCGGCAGCCGAGATCAGCTGTCTCGAGATCGACCACATCCTGCGGGCCTTTGCCGAGGATGATCAGTACAACGAGCGAGGCGCGGTCAGGCCGGTGGCACGGCGTGAGGAATTGCTGACCCGCTCCGGCCTGTTGTTGCCGCGGCCGGGCGACCGTGCCGCCTTTTATCATCTGAGCGTGCAGGAGTTTCTTGCCGCGTCGCGGATCCTGCGCACCGAGGATGATTTGCTCCCGACGTTCCGCGCCCGCGGTGCCGTCGCCGCCTGGCGGGCGACATTGATGTTCCTGTTCGCCGGCAAAGTCGGCGGGAAGACGCCGCGCTGGGGCGCCGATCTGCTTGTCCAGCTGATCGCCGAGCAGGACCGGGCGGCGGTGAAGGCTAATCCGGCGCCGGCGGTGTTCATCGCCGAAGCGCTCGACCTGTGTCTCGCCAAGAATTACGCGGTGCCGGAGGATCTGAAGGAGGCGTTCCGCCAGCTAGCGCTCAATGCGATCGAGGACGAGGTCGAGCTGGAGGCACGCAACGCACTGGGGCTTACCCTTGGCCGGGTGGGTGATCCGCGGATCCCCGATCTCCGTGATTCGCAGGGCAATGTCAATTTGGGGGCCTATGTCGAGGTGCCGGCGGGGACCTACCCCTATGGTGACGAGGGCCGAACGGTCGAGATCACGCAGCCGTTCTGGATCGGCCGCTATCCGGTGACTAACCAACAGTTCGCAGCCTTTATCGCCGCCGGCGGCTATGGCGATCGGCGGTGGTGGTCGCATGAGGGCCGGGCATGGCTGGAGGAGAGAGAAGCCACCGAGCCTAGGATTTGGCAGGACCGGCGCTGGAACGCGCCGAACCAGCCAGTGGTGGGGGTGAGCTTCTGGGAAGCGGAAGCGTTCTGCGCCTGGGCGGGCGGGCGTCTGCCGACGGAAGAGGAATGGGAAGCCGCCGCCCGCGGTCCGGAGGGCTTGGTCTATCCTTGGGGCAACGCGTGGCAGGATGGCATCTGCAACTCGCATGAGGCCGGGCTCGGCGTCACCTCCTCGGTGGGGCTGTTTCTCCGCGCGCGGCAGGCCGACCGCACCATCGACGATCTGGTCGGCAACGTCTGGGAGTGGTGCGCAAGTCTTTTCGATCCGGAGAGCGAGGATTCCCCGGATGCCCGTGTGGTGCGCGGCGGGTCGTGGGCCCTCTTCCTTGCCGTCGAGCCCTCAGCCAGCCGCTACGGATTCGACCCGTACAGCCGGGGCGATTCCTTCGGATTTCGGGTGGTGTGTGTCGCCCATCTCTGAGCACTGGTCACCGAAAGCGCCGCGTCCTGCGGCGGCAAGCAGCGATTTAGCGCAGCTTTGATTTTTTCGCTCTGGCAGTGGGGAGCCGGGTGGGCCGTTGACTTTACCCGTGTGCTGCTCTGCGGGTCGTGGGACAACAACCAGGACAACGCGCGCTCAGCCAACCGCAACAGGAACAAACCGTTCAACCGGAACAAATTTGGCCGGCAAGAATCGATCCGCGTACCCCACTGAGCTTTTCGCGATTTCGTTAAAATCAATAGCCGCAATGGGGGCGAGGCTGTGGAAAAACGCGTGAGATGAGGTTGGCCGGCGCGCTGTGTTTCCCAGCATGGCAGTTGGGATGGTGGACCGAGTGACGCGCTGTTTGCGCCAGGCGATCAGGTCCTGATCGCGGCCATCAGCGGTGCTGCCCCGAAGATCGTGATCATTCGCTTGGTCACCACCCGCTTCCCGTCCGGGCTGAACATCACGCTAGTGACCGAGCCCTTATGACCTTCGAGCACGGTGGCCACCGGGGTCGGCCCCGACAAATCCCACACCCGCGCCGTGCTGTCAGAGGACCCGGTCACCACCCGCTTCCCGTCCGGGCTGAACATCACGCTGAAGACCAAGCCCTTATGACCTTCGAGCACGGTGGCCACCGGGGTCGGCCCCGACAAATCCCACACCCGCGCCGTGTTGTCAGCGGACCCGGTCACCACCCGCTTCCCGTCCGGGCTGAACATCACGCTGAAGACCGAGCCCTTATGGCCTTCGAGCACGGTGGCCACCGGGGTCGGCCCCGACAAATCCCACACCCGCGCCGTGTTGTCAGAGGACCCGGTCACCACCCGCTTCCCGTCCGGGCTGAACATCACGCTGAAGACCGAGCCCTTATGGCCTTCGAGCACGGTGGCCACCGGGGTCGGCCCCGATAAATCCCACACCCGCGCCGTGCTGTCAGAGGACCCGGTCACCACCCGCTTCCCGTCCGGGCTGAACATCACGCTGAAGACCAAGCCCTTATGACCTTCGAGCACGGTGGCCACCGGGGTCGGCCCCGACAAATCCCACACCCGCGCCGTCTTGTCAGAGGGCCCGGTCACCACCCGCTTCCCGTCCGGGCTGAACATCACGCTGAAGACCGAGCCCTTATGGCCTTCGAGCACGGTGGCCACCGGGGTCGGCCCCGACAAATCCCACACCCGCGCCGTCTTGTCAGAGGACCCGGTCACCACCCGCTTCCCATCCGGGCTGAATATCACGCTATTGACCGGGCCCTTGTGACCGAGCAGATTGAATTTCTCGCGATTGCAAAGCCAAGCCCGCAAAAGTTCTGCCGACGCCGCGTTGCTGAGAGGCCGGTCAGGCCGTGATTGATCCGTTGGCAGTACCGCGAGTGCCGCGAGCATGCCGGTCATCGCATCGCCGCTGTCGGTCTCCTGAAGCGCCAGGGTCGAAACAGCTCGAGATTCCTGCAGCTGAGCCTGATGCTGCTGGGCGACGGCTCGGTCGTAGAAGACCAAGATGACGACCACGACCGCCAACATCAGCAACGCCGCGCCAACGGCGGCCGCTGCGCGATGCCGTGGGCGACGCTCGGCATCTGTTATCCTCGCTTCCTGCACCCAGGACAGTACAGGTCGGGCAAGCGCGTCGTGGTAGAGTTCGAACAACGGCCCCTGGCCGCGTGGATCCGGCTGGGTGCGCAGGATGCGGGTCTTTCCCGATGCCAGCCTGTTGAGCGTTTCCGTAATCGCCGCCTTGGCCGTATGCTCTTCCGCGCGGGGCGCCGCTCCAAACACCTTCAGGACGGCCGCGCTTGCGCCCTGAACCACTTCACTTATGCGAACTCCTATATGCCCGAGAAAAGAGCGCTCCGCGACTTTACGAGCGGCCTCGCTGTCAGCGCTGATCTCTTCGGCCAGATCGTCGCTGCGCCATGCATGCTTACCGCCGGTGGCGGTGACCAGATGCCGAAACAGTCGGATCGCCAATACCCGCTGGCCTGCCGGCAGGGCCTCCAGGGTCTTATCCAAATGCTGACGCGCAATCCCAGTAGCACCGCCAAACTGATCAAGTGTTTGCAGTCGCAGGAGGGATTTGTCGCCCCTCGCCTCTTCCTCCCACAACCTCTCTAGGCTGAGCTGCAATAACGGCAGCTCTACTAGACTCGCCGCCAGACTGGATGTGCCCTCAACAGTCGAGCCGGCAGAGCCGGTTTGTCCCACCTGATCGAGCAATGTCTCAACTAGCTGATCCTCGATCTCGACGGCTTCCTGATAGCCGAAATGGTCTTCGCTCCACCTCGCTAACGGTTTACGGATTGCCTGCACGGCCGCGGCCCGATCGAGCGGGCGAAGCTGCACCGGGCTGGATAAAACCCGCGGGATCACAGCGCGCAGCGTATCGAGGCTGGCGAGCGCGTCCTCGGGCAGCGTAATGAGCACACGCGCCTCGATTGCCGTATTGGCAACCACCCTCGCCAGTTCTTGTACGAACACTGTTCGAATCGGCTTTGGATGGTAGAGCAGAAACTCCTCGAATTGGTCCAGGACCAGGATCACCGGTGGACTTCGCTCCTGGTCTCGGGCCCAGCCGGCGATCGCCGAAGCGAAGCTCGCGGTTCGCGGAGCATCGAGCTTGGCTGCCGCGGCAGCAAACAGTCGCCTCTCGAAGCCTGGATGCCAGCGCCGGAAATAGAGCAGGCGGTGTGCCGGGCCCGGCGCCGGTTCATCGGGCTCCGCTAATGTCGCGGCTATAACCTGCGGGAAAGCGGCGCCCAATACTGAGCTCTTGCCGCAACCGGACTGCCCGTACATCACCGTAAGACGCGAGCGCAGCACCGCCCCGGCCAAGGTCAGAGCGAACCGTTCGCGGCCGGTGAAATAAGCGGCCATGCGCGGCGTGAATGCCGCCAGACCGACAAAGGGGGAGCCCAGTGCACTCATGTCGGGAGCGGTGTCTCTAATGCCAGCGCCGCATCGAGCCTCGGGACGAATTCGTTAAGATCGGCCTCGAAAACCGCGACCTTGCGCGCGCTCCACAATTCGCTCTCCGCCGGGTCGATGTCGTAGCAGACCGCATAGGACCGCCTAGGCTGAAGGCTGCTGTTTTTCATCCGGTCGAGCAGCACGCGGAAATTCCAGTCGCGTAGGCTGTAGCCGAGAAACAGCAAAGTTCGTTTTTGCATCATCGTGACCAGCTCAGCCGGGATTACAGGCTCACCAGAGCCCATCCGGCCAAGAAACGAGACGTAGTCCTCCTCGGTGATGACAAAAGTATCATCGCTCTCGCGCCTGCGGTCGATATGCCCGTGGATCTTGAATAATACCGAACGTTTGAGCTGAATCTGACCTCGGTCCAATTCCAAATCCATGAGCTGCTGCTCTGCCGTTACAGGCTCAAGTTTGTCTTGCCCCGCAGGCCGGAAGAGTAATGCGCCCTGAGGACGTCCCTCGGTGGCGGGGCGATCGATCGCCACGACAAACAAATCGAATGGAACTTCTTTTTTAACAGCGCTTGCTCAATCAGATCGTCGTAGTTGGTGGTGATGATCGCCAACGGCTTCTGCTGCGCGACGCGGGCGAGCAGATCGTGGAGCGGGTTGCAGGGGAGTGGCTTATCAGCCAAGTATTCGCGAAGCTTCTCACCAAGCCGCGATCGATCGCCAAGACCGTGCTCGACCCAAGAGCTGACCAGCATCAAATTTTCACAGTCGAATCTGGCAGGTAAGCAGCGCTCCTGCGCTGCCTGATCGTTGGAACCGGCAAGATCACGGAAGATCAGGAATTGCGGGTGCACCCATTCTTCCGCGAGTTCCCGGGCGAGCGTGGCGGCATTCGGCGGTTTTGTTGCGAAATCTTTTGGAAACGATGAGGCGCCGGCACCCAGGAAGGGGATGCATTTTCCTTCGCGCAGGTCCTTTGCGATCGGCTCAAATGGAAACTCAATTGATACGTCTGGCGCTCGTGGCCATTAGACTTTTCCTCGGAGGCGGGAGAGAGCGTCGATCGTAAGCTGCAGAAGTTGGTCGGGCCGATGGGTCAGGCCGAACGCGCCCGCCGGGACACCCGCAGCCGGTTCGGGTCGGCCGACGTAGAAGATGACGGGTTGCTGAAAACCGGCCTCCCGCAGGCGAGGCAGCATCGTGAGGCCGGCAGTCGGGTCGTGAACCGGCAGATCGCGGCTGATATCGGAGAGGATCAAATCGAAGGGCTGATGCTGCTGTGCCGCGATGCCAAGCGCTCGCAGTGCTTCTTCGGTTGTTACCGCAAAGGTGACCAGCGCGCCAAAGCTGCGTAGCATCCGTGCTTCATTGCGGTTGTTAGACGGCCGATCATCGACCCACAGGATCTCGGCACCCTCGAACAGGGCGCGGTGCGCATTGGCCCGCTCGAGCGCCGCTTCGCGGTCGGCCGCAGGGACTTCGACCGGCCAATCAGGATTCTTTTGCGCAAGTTCGATTGCCGCGTTCAGTGCGGCCCCACCTGAAAGGGAAAACTTGACCCCGAAGGCCTCGACCCCGGCTAAGCGGCCGACTACGGCCGCAATGGGTTGTCGAAGTATCCACAGCGCATATCCGGCCAGCACCACCCAGAGAACAGTGGCTATTGCCCCGATAATGTGCGCGATTCCTGCGGCGCTCACTGTTCAACGTTCTCTTCGGAGGCTCGCTTTTGCATGCCGGTTGTATTTGATAAATCGTAACCTTAACGCGAGTTTTTGCAAGCATTGTTCGCGCTCAGACCCTAGACACAATGGGAAGAGCTAAGCGCGTTGGGGCAGGGTGGGGGTCGGGAGGGCGAGGGAAAGGTGAAAGATCGGCACCCGTTCTACCACTATTTGGCTAGGGCGGGCCGCGGATTATGCTATTTACGTGCCTTTCAACCCAACTTAGGATGTCGCGCCGACAGCGAGTTGGGGACGATCGGTTGAGGCGGCCTGGACGCGTATTCCACAGAAGAGTTCCGCTCCCCAAGGCCCCGCTCTCCGACCGTAAACTGTCGGGCTTTTGTGCGTTCGGACCCAACTTTGGTCCATAACAGGGAGGAACAGATGAACCGCTTTTTGTTGCTATGTGCAGCCGGTGTCGCGCTTGCGGCTTGCGCTGGACCGGAAGTTCCGCCACCACCCCGCCCCCGCCCCCGCCCCCGGTCGCGGCGGCGGCGCCCGGCGCTCCGACGACGTACTATGACGGAACGTATTACGGCAGTTTTGCCCAGAACGTCAGCGCCCCGGGATCGCAATGCCCGAATTATACGGTCGCTCCGGCTTTGACCATCAACAACGGCGTTGCGCGGTTCGCGGCGCTCGACCTCAACTTTCAAGGATACGTGACACAGCAAGGCGATTTGCGGATGCAAGCTCCGACTGGCCAGACCTTTGTCGGCCACATCGATCCCTATTACGTGCTCAGAGGCCAGGTGACCGGGAATTGCGTTTACAATGCGGTTTGGCAGCGCAAAGGGGCGACCGGGCAAAAGCCAGATTGACCGGCGAGAGGTAAACCGCCCCGCCCAGGGTCTAAACTGCTCTGCCCTGGGTCGAGGCCCTGCTGACGGGCTGGGCGGCCGGGGTGGCGGAGCGTGCGGTTCGGATACCGTCGGCGAGCGCGCGGATATCGGCGAGCACGGCCTCGACGAGGCCCGGCTTGGCGTGACCGTCGGGGTCTAGGTTTTCCGCGAGGCGCTGGACCAATGCCGAGCCGACGACCGCGGCATCGGCGGCGTCGGCCACCGCCGCCGCTTGGTCCGGGCTTTTGATGCCAAAGCCGACCGCCACCGGCAGATCGGTGAACCGCCGCACCCGCGCAACCGCCGCCGCAACCTCGGCCGAGTCGGCAGAGCGGGTTCCGGTAATGCCGGCGATCGCGACGTAATAGATAAAGCCGCTGGCGCCATCGACGATCACCGGCAAGCGGTTGCCGTCGCTGGTCGGGGTCGCGAGCCGGATCACATCGAGCCCCGCGGCATTTGCCGGCCCAGCCAGTTCGGAGTCTTCCTCGGGCGGCAGGTCGACGATGATGACGCCATCGACCCCGGCCGTCACCGCATCGCGGGCGAACGCCTCGACGCCGTAACGATAGATCGGGTTGTAGTAGCCCATCAGCACGATCGGCGTCGCGTCGTCAGCGCGGCGAAAGTCGCTTACTAAGCGCAACGTGCCGCGCAGGGTCATGCCTGCCTTTAACGCGCGCTGGCCGGCATCCTGGATCGCCGGGCCGTCGGCCATCGGGTCGGAGAACGGCATGCCGATCTCGATCAAATCGGCGCCCGCCGCCGGCAGCCCATTGAACAGCCGGGCCGAGGTGTCGCGGTCTGGGTCGCCGGCGGTCAGATAGGCGACGAGCCCGGCCCTCCTCTGCGCGCGTAACGCCGCAAAGCGTTGCGCGATGCGGCTCATCGCACGAGCCCGCCGAAAGCAGCCCCTATCCGCCCTCCCGGGGCGACAGGGAGAGACCGGCCTCCCGTTGAACCCTCCCCCGCCTGCCGGGAAGGGGAGGGTGGGGGCAAGACGGCGAGGTGGGCGAGGCCGAGTTCGGAACGTCGGCCCCCCTCACCCTGCCCTCTCCCCCCGCACTGCGGAGGGAGAGGGGTCCTGTGTTGGTTGAACATAGGGTTTTCGCGGTGGCTCACAGCGCGACCCGGAGATGCTCGGCGACGGCGAAAATGTCTTTGTCGCCGCGGCCGCACATATTCATCACCAGCAGATGGTCGGGCGGCAGATCAGGCGCGATCTTGGCGACATGGGCCAGCGCGTGCGCCGGCTCCAATGCCGGAATGATCCCTTCGAGGCGGCTTGCCAGCTGAAAGGCCTCGAGCGCTTCGCGGTCGGTGATCGACACGTATTCTACGCGCCGGAGATCGTTCAGCCACGCATGTTCCGGGCCGATGCCGGGATAGTCGAGCCCGGCCGAGATCGAGTGCGCGTCGCGGATCTGGCCGTCATCGTCTTGCAGCAGATAGGTCCGGTTGCCGTGCAATACGCCCGGTTGCCCGCCGTTTAGCGAGGCCGCGTGCAGCCCGGTTTCGATCCCGTGTCCGCCAGCCTCGACCCCGATCATCGCAACCGAGGGATCGTCGAGAAACGGGTGGAACAGCCCCATCGCGTTCGAGCCGCCGCCGATGCACGCGACCAATGTGTCGGGCAGCCGACCCTCGGCTTTGTGCAGTTGTTCGCGGGTCTCGCGGCCGATCACCGACTGGAAGTCGCGCACCATCGCCGGGTAGGGGTGCGGTCCGGCGACGGTGCCGATCACGTAAAACGTGTCCTCGACATGAGCGACCCAGTCGCGCAACGCCTCGTTCATTGCGTCTTTCAGGGTTGCGGTCCCCGAATGCACCGGCACGACCTCGGCGCCGAGCAATTTCATGCGAAAGACATTCGGCTTTTGCCGCTCGATATCGGTCGCGCCCATGTAGACGACGCAGGGCAGGTCGAACAGCGCGCAGGCGGTTGCGGTCGCGACCCCGTGCTGGCCGGCGCCGGTCTCGGCGATAATGCGGCGCTTGCCCATGCGGCGGGCGAGCAGGGTCTGCCCGAGCACGTTGTTGATCTTGTGCGCGCCGGTATGGTTGAGCTCGTCGCGTTTGAAATAAATCTTGGCGCCGCCAAAATGGCGGGTCAGCCGCTCGGCAAAGTAGAGCGGGCTCGGCCGCCCGACATAATGGTCGAGATAATAGTCGAGTTCGCGCTGAAAGCTCGGGTCATGGCGGGCGGCGTCATAGGCGGCCTCGACCCCCAGCACCAACGGCATCAGGGTCTCGGCGACAAAGCGGCCGCCATAGATGCCGAAATGGCCGCGCTCGTCGGGCCCGCCGCGAAACGTGTTGGGTGCCTGCATTACTCCTCCTCCGGCCCGGAAAATGCACCAGCGAGCCAACGAGGGCACGGAGAAAAATTAGTCGATCGGTCAATCGTAACTGTAAACCCGCGTGACACCCGTCGCGGCGCCGATATCCTTGGGGATGTCTTCCCGGCTCGCCCAGAGCGCTGAAACCCTATCGGTTAAAATGCAAGGACGGCCGGGGCAGGAGCGGATGACGGGAATTATTGTGGGAAAGTGATGGCCGCGATCATCGAGGCCCGCGATCTGGTCAAGCGCTTCGACGGCTTCACCGCGGTCGACCACATCTCGTTCGCGGTACCGGAGGGCGTGATCTTTGGTTTTCTCGGCCCCAACGGCGCCGGAAAGACAACGACAATCAAGATGCTGACGACGGTGCTGAAACCGAGCGGCGGCCGGCTCTCGATCGCCGGCCACGATCCGGTCAAGGAGGCGCTGATGGTGCGCCGGGCTTTCGGCATCGTGTTCCAGGATCCGAGCCTCGACGACGAACTGACGGCGGCCGAGAACATGGAATTGCACGGCGTGCTCTACGGCGTCCCGCGGGCGCAACGCCGCGAGCGCGCCGAGGCGCTGCTGCGCTTTGTCGGCCTGTGGGAACGTCGCGATGACTACGTCAAGCGCTTCTCGGGCGGCATGAAGCGCCGGCTCGAAATCGCCCGCGCCCTGCAGCACCGGCCGCGCATCCTGTTCCTCGACGAGCCGACCGCTGGGCTCGACCCCCAGACCCGCAACCAGATCTGGGAATTCATCCGCGAGCTGTGCCGCACCGAGCGCGTAACGGTGTTTTTTACAACGCACTACATGGAGGAAGCGGAACGCGTTGCCGACCTGATCGCCGTCATCGATCACGGCCGCATCGTTGCGCAGGGCACCGCAGCAGCGCTGCGCGAAGAGACGGGCGGCCGCACCCTAGAGGACGCGTTCATCGCGCTGACCGGACACAGCATCCGTGAGGATGAGGCGGCGCCGGTCGACCGCATGCGGATGATGCGTCGGGTTTGGCGAGGACGCCGGTGAACGCCGTCTCGATCCTGTGGTTGCGGCAATTGAAGCGGTATTCCCGCTCCCGCGCCCGCATGATCGGCGCGCTCGGCCAGCCGCTTCTGTTCCTGCTGGCGCTCGGTTTCGGGCTTGGGCCGACCTTCGCCCGCGCCGGCCGCGGCGACTACGTGCAGTTCCTGGCGCCCGGCATCGTCACGATGGGTATCCTGTTTACGGCGGTCTTCAGCGGGATCGAGATCATCTGGGACCGCCAGTTCGGTTTTCTAAAGGAAACGTTGGTGGCGCCCGTGTCGCGGCTGGAAATCGTGCTCGGGCGCACGCTCGGCAGCGCTACAGTCGCGCTGATCCAAGGGAGCATTGTCTTTCTCGTCTGCCTCGCCGCCGGCTTTCGTCCGGCGCACCCGTTGCTGCTGCCGACAGCGCTCTTATTCATGACGCTGATCGCCATCATGTGCACGGCAATCGGCACCGCTGTCGGCTCGGTATTGCAGGACATGCAGGGCTTCCAGTTGCTCATGAACTTCATCGTGCTGCCGCTCTTCTTCTTCTCGAGCGCGCTGTTCCCGGTTCCGGACCTGCCGGGAGCGGTGCGCCTGGCCGTGCGGCTTAACCCGCTCAGCTACGGGGTTGACGGCCTGCGCGGCGTGCTCAGCGGCGGCGGTTTCGCGTTCGGTGTGGTGACCGACTTCGTGGTCCTCAGTAGCCTTGCAGCGATCCTGCTCGCGATCGGCTCCTACCTGTTCTCGAAAATCGAAGCCTAGTCTAAAGTATACGCGACTACCGGGTCAACGGCAGGCCGGCGCCGCTGTTCCGCACTGCCCGATTCGACCGAATTTGATCGTGTCTATTCGCTTCTAAGGCGCGCTACTACAACGAGACTTCGGTCAGCCTCACTGCGCCCCAGTACGATCATTTGTTGGAGGGTGGGCCCCGGTTTCCACCGGGGCAACCGTTCAGGAAATCTTAACAGCACCGGTTTATTCGGCAGCCTGCGCTGTTGGACTGGGCACAGGTTCCAATGCCGCCTCGGTGACTTCCTCGACGCGTTCGGCCCAGCGGAAGCGCAGGCTGTTGCGCGCACTTTCGGGGATGTCCTCGTAGTCCTTCCGGTTGCGCGCCGGCAGGATCACGGCCTTGAGGCCAGCGCGCGCCGCAGCGACGACCTTTTCCTTGATCCCGCCGACCGGCAATACCAAGCCGCGCAGGCTGATTTCGCCGGTCATCGCCGTGTCGTTGCGCACCGTGCGGTTGGTCAGCAATGACACCAGTGCAGTGTACATCGCCACACCGGCGCTCGGCCCGTCCTTTGGGATCGCTCCGGCCGGGACATGGACATGGATGTCGCTCTTCTCGAACATCGCGGGATCGACCCCGAGCGAGGATGCCCGCGCCTTGACCAGGCTCAGCGCCGCTTGCGCGCTTTCGCGCATGACCTCGCCGAGCTGGCCGGTCAGGATCAGCCGATTTGATCCGGGTGTGCGGGTCGCTTCTATAAACAGGATGTCGCCGCCGACCGGGGTCCAGGCGAGACCGGTCGCGACACCGGGAACGCTGGTGCGCATCGCAACCTCACCCTCGAAGCGCGCCGGCCCGAGGATTTCGCGCAGCGTGTCCGGCTCGATGCGAACATGCTGGTCGGTCCCCTCCGCGATACGCATCGCGGCGCTGCGCAAGGCGGCCCCAATCTCGCGCTCGAGCTGGCGCACACCGGCCTCGCGCGTGTAGTCGCGGATAATCGTGCGGATCGCGTCGTCGGTGATCTCGGCCTGCTCCGGCGTCAGACCATTGGCCTTGAGCTGGCGGGCGACCAGGTAACGCTTCGCGATCTCGAATTTCTCGTCCTCGACATAGCCAGGAAGATCGATGACCTCCATGCGGTCGCGCAATGGCCCCGGAATACTGTCAAGCACATTCGCTGTAGTGATGAACATAACCCGCGACAGGTCGAACGGCACGCCGAGATAGTTGTCGCGGAAAGTCGAGTTTTGCTCGGGATCGAGCACTTCGAGCAACGCTGAGGCCGGATCGCCCTGAATACCGCGGCCGAGCTTGTCGATTTCGTCGAGCATCATCACACAGTCGCGCGCCCCGGCGCGGCGGATGCCCTGAATGATGTTGCCGGGCAAGGCGCCGATATAGGTGCGGCGATGACCGCGGATCTCGGCTTCGTCATGGGTTCCGCCAAGGCTGACGCGGACAAATTTCCGCCCCGTAGCCTTGGCGATGCTCTGGCCAAGCGAGGTTTTGCCGACGCCAGGCGGCCCGACAAAGCACAGGATCGGGCTGCGACCGGTCGGGTTCAGCTGCTGGATCGCCAAGTATTCGAGGATGCGCCGCTTGATCTTGGCGAGGCCATAATGATCGGCATCGAGGGTGCGACGCGCCTCGGCGATGTCGACATGGCCTCCGGTCTCGACCGCCCACGGCAGCTCCACCAACCATTCGATGTAGGTCCGGGCCATCGAGTATTCGCCCGCCGCCTCCGGCATCCGCTCGAGCCGGGCCAACTCGCGCCGGGCATGCGCCTCGACCTCGGGCGGCATCTTGGCCTCGTCGATCTTTTTCGACAGCTCGGCGATTTCCTGGCTTTTGGCGTCGTCGCCTTCGCCGAGTTCTTTCTGGATCGTCTTCATCTGCTCGCGCAGCAGGAATTCGCGCTGGCGATCGTCGATCTTTTCTTTTGTCTGCTCGCTGATCTGCCGCGACAAGCGCAGCACCTCAGTGCGGTAGACCAGCATCGCCGAGACCCGCTCGAGCCGGCTTTCAATATCGACGGTCTCCAGGATCTCCTGCTTCTCGGCGGCGCCGATATCCATAAAGCTGGCGATCAAATCCGCCAACGCCGCGGCCGACGAAGCCGATTGCACCGCATTGACCAGCTCGACCGGGGTTTGCGGCAACAGCTGCAAAACCTCGATCGCCTGGTTGCGCAGATGCAGCATCCGCGCCTCGATATCCTTGCTGCTCGCCGCCGGTTCGGTGATCCGCTCGACCCGCGCTACCAGAAACGGATAGCCGTCGAGAAAATCGAGGATGCGAAAACGCCGCTCGCCTTGACTGATTACGTGATGCTGACCGTCGGGGCTTGTCACATAGCGCAGCACATTCGCTTCGGTGCCCATCCGATGCAGATCGATCGGGATCGGGTCTTCGGTCGCCGGATCGCGCTGCAGGACAAGACCGATCGGACGGTTCAGCCGGATCGCCGCTTGCGCGGCCGCAATCGACCGCTGGCGGCCGAGCGTGACCGGCAGCACTGTGCCGGGAAACAGCACAAAGCTGCGGGTCGGAATCAGGATCAGGGCATCTTCGGGTAAAGCCGGAATCCCGGCCAGCAATTGTTCGATGGCGCCGGAGGGCGGCGGACCGCCCGCTTCCGCGGTGCGTAATTCGTGTTGTTGTTCTGGAGGCATACCGAACTTCCTCGGGTGAATCGGGATCGCGCCGGACGCGCGTCAGAGTTTGTGCAGCTGAACCATCAGGCAGCCATTGGCGAGATGCCGGCCGGAGAGCTCGAACCGCGCCGGCGGCAACTCGATCCGCCGCTCGAAGCGGCCGTGCGGAATCTCCATCCGGTAAATCCGCGCCTTTGCCATTTCCGGCGGCAGCGGACGCTCGCCGACTACCACCAGCACGCCCGCGCTCATTGTGACCTGGATCTGTTCGACCGCGACACCGGGCAAAGCGACCAGTATGGTCAACGTGTCGTCGGTCTCGAAGATGTCGCAGGGCGCCTCCCAGTTCGGCGTTGCGTGTGCCCGGTGGAAGAATTGGCGGTGCAGGCGTTCGGCGCGCTCCATCGCCTCACAGGCTTGCGCCCACATCAACGATTCCAACTGTCGTTCCGGCATTATCGGCTCCGAGCGGCAGCGGCGCTGCAATGGCCGCTTTGCGTCATATAGTCAGCCCAAGCCCACGGATTAGGGGATACAAAGTAACAATGTTTATTGCAGGTCGCGCCGCCGGCGCGCACCTTCGCCGGCGGGTCGAACTCATGATCAGAGCAGCGCCGGCGTGGCGGTTTGCCGGCTGATCCGGCTTCCGCCAGCGCCATGACGCTGCTTATTTCTTGTCGATGAAGCGTTCGGCTTGTTCCCGATCTCGTTCTACTTCTTGGGCGAGGTCTTCGACCGCCTTCGGATCGCGTTTCTTGGCCTCGTCGATCGTTCGGCGGCCTTTCTCCTCATCGCCTTCGATGATTTTGTCGAGACCTTCCTCGGCGATATCATGAGGATCTTGGGCTCGTCCCCTATCGTCCGTCATCTCCGCTCCTTCGGCTTAGGCTGTCCCTATCGCTGAACAGAACACAGCGAGCCGCGTTCCACACCCTCCGGCAATGGGCTAGGCGGCAGAGTGGAAACCGGATATTTGGCTGCAACGAAAATCGTGTCAGAGGCGAGCAGTGGCCGAGATCAGCGAAGAAACCAAAGCCTTTGTCGAGGGCGTAGCGGCGGAGGCCATCCGGGTCGAGACCCCTTGCGGCGACGGCAAAATGGTTTGGCATATTTGGGGTGCGGGACCTCCTCTGGTCCTATTCCATGGTGGATACGGGTCATGGACGCACTGGATCCGCAATGTGTTGCCACTGTCCCGCAGCTTTACCGTAATCGCCCCCGACCTGCCGGGCCTCGGCAAGTCGGCGACCCCACCCGAGCCCCATACGGCCGAGGGGCTGGCGAGTATTCTGGTCGGCGGGATAGACGTCGTCCTGCCGCGGCGGGAGTCGCTGCATCTCGCAGGGTTTTCGTTCGGCGGCGTGTTGGGCGGGCATGTCGCGGCTCAGCTCGGGGACCGGGTGCGTGCCTTTACCGTCGTCGGCTCGAATGGGCTCGGCCTGATCCGTCAGCCGACCGATCTCCAGCGCGTTCCGGCCGGGTCGTCCGCCGCGGAAGCGCTCGCGGTGCATCATCACAATCTCGGGGCTTTGATGATCGCCGATCCGGCAAAAATTGACGAGCTCGCGGTCTATATTCAATCAACTAATGCCCCGCGCGGCCGGGTCAGAAGCCGGCGCTTTTCCCGTGCCGACACGCTTGTTCGTGCTCTGCCGCTAGTCAAGGCGCGTCTCGACGGCATCTGGGGCGGCCGCGACGCCACCGCCTATCCTCATCTCGATGAGCGCGCCAACACATTGCGCTCGTTTCAACCTGATGCCCGGTTCGAAATCATCGAGGGCGCCGGCCATTGGGTGCAATACGAGGCCGCCGACCGTTTCAATCCGCTCCTCACCGAGATCGTGCGTTCTCACCTCCAGGGCTAGATCGCTGGTCTAAGCACCGCGGCCGGCGTTTTCGGCATTCGCACCGCGCTGTGGCCAGCTACCAAGGGTTACTTGAACCCGAGAGCCGAGCAACGTAGCGTCCCAAGCTGGCGCCGCACGCTTATTGTTCTTTGCCGGGGATCGATATCGGGTCCCAACCAACATCGGTCTCGAAGGGGGGAGACATGCCGACACTAGATGCCCAGGTCCATGCCTACGAGCGCAACCACCCGGGCCGCCCGTGGGTCGGGACTCTCTATGGTCCGGCGGAGGTGACGGGCGACCAGATGGTGGCCGCGATGGATGCGGTCGGAGTCGACGGCGCCGTGCTGGTCTCGCCGTTTAGCATGTATCGCTATGATTCGAGCTATGCAGTTGCGGTTTATGCGGCTCATCCCGAGCGGTTCAGACTGGTTAAGCCGGTCGACCCGAGCGATCCCGCCGTGGTCGAGACGATCGCCGATTGGGTCGGCGCAAAGGGCACGGTCGGCATTCGCGTCTTCTTGAGAGACAACGTATCGACCGACCCCGCCGACCCCGGCATCAACCGCGTCCTGGCCACTGCGGCACGGCACTCCTTGCCGGTCAATCTGGCGTGTACCGAGCGCCTCGATCAGGCGAGGCAGCTGGCGGCGCGAAATCCCAACACGCGGCTGGTGATCGACCATCTCGGCCTGCCGCAGCCGCACGAGCCGCCGCCTCCCGCGGAGCCTTTCGCCGATCTGCCAAAACTGCTGGCTCTGGCCGCCCACGATAATGCTGCAGTGAAAATCAGCGGCGCTTGCACGCTCTCGCACGAGCCCTTCCCTTATAGTGACATCTGGGACCCGCTCGGCCGTGTCTTCGATGCCTTTGGCTTCGCACGCTGCATGTGGGGCACCGACTGGACCCGAGCAGTCGGAATGTTGACCTATGAGCAAGGCGTCGAAGCGTTTCGCAGCACCGATCGCCTGACCAATAGCGAACGGGCCGCCTTGATGGGTGAGACACTGGCGCGGATCTACAATTGGTCGTCAGCGCAGGCCTGATCGCATTCCAGGACAAAGGGGCTCACCGGCATGAGATCCGCTGAGACTGGTGTCCAGAGTATTGGGACAAACCTATTAAAAATGAGGAGGAGTTCGTCATGAAGGTTGTCACAGTTAAAGACGTCCCCAGTGTTCCGATGGAAGGCGCTGAGCCGATCGAGGGTTATACTGGGCCGGTTTCCCGATCACGCCAGACGATCATTCCATCTGGGGACTCCGTGAACTACAACTGCAGTGTGGTGAATTTCTCACAAGGCAGCACCACCGGGTGGCATAGCCATAACTGCGATCAGGTGCTGATCGTGACCTCGGGCTCCGGCATTGTCGCCAATGAGCGCGAACAGCGCGAAATCAATGTCGGCGATGTCGTGCACATAAAAGCGGGTGATCGCCATTGGCACGGCGCCAGCGCCGATACGACGATGGGCCACATTACGATCACCGTCGCTGGCAGTCAGTCCCGCCACTGAACGCTGCCCCGCCCCATGGGTTCATGCAGCCGTTTATTATTGCGGCTATTTTCCCGGCTACGCAGTCGCTCTGCCGATCGTTCCGCTGCCAGCGGTCGCAAGCGGCGAAAATTCGTTTTACGACACGAATAAGCGGGGTCCGGTTATGCCTCTCGGCAAACTGCCATTCGGATTAACAGCTTTCGTCCTGGCCCTGTTGATCGCCGCCGTTCCGGGCTTCGCGCAAAAATCGGGTGGCGTTCTGCGGATCTATCATCGCGACAGCCCGGCCAGCATGTCGGTACTCGAGGAGGCGAGCCTGTCGACCTCGATGCCGATGATGCCGGTCTTCAACAACCTGGTTCTTTACGACCAGCACGTTGCGCAAAACAGCCTCGCCTCGATCGTGCCCGATCTCGCTACAAGCTGGCGGACAAGCGAGGATGGTAAGCGTCTGATCTTTGAACTCCGCAACGGGGTGAAATGGCATGACGGCCGGCCATTCTCTGCCGCCGACGTCAAGTGCACCTGGGATCTGCTGCTCGAAAAAGCGAGCCCCAAATTGCGGATCAATCCGCGTGCGGCTTGGTACAGCAATATCGAAGAGGTGGTCGCGAATGGCGATACCGAAGCGGTCTTTATCCTTAAGCGGCCGCAGCCGGCATTGATTGCGCTGCTCGCCTCGGGCTATGCCCCGATCTATCCCTGCCATGTCCCGCCGGCCGAGATGCGGCATCATCCGATCGGCACGGGACCGTTCAAATTTGTTGAGTTCAAGCCCAACGAGCGGATCAGCCTGACACGCAACCCGGATTACTGGAAGCCGGGTCGGCCATATTTGGACGGCATCGAATTTTCGATCATTCCGAACCGGTCGACCGCGATCCTGGCTTTTATCTCAGGCAAATTCGACCTGACCTGGCCCTATGACGTGGCAATTCCGCTGGTCAAGGACATCAAGTCGCAGGCGCCGCAGGCGATCTGCGATACGGTGTCGATGAACGCCAGCCGCACGCTCGACATCAATCCAAAGACGCCGCCCTTCGACAACCCCGAAATCCGCCGGGCAATGGCGCTGAGCCTCGATCGCAAAGCTTTTCTCGACATTCTCGGCGACGGGCACGGCGAGATCGGGGGTGCGATGCTGCCGCCGCCGGCCGGGGTCTGGGGATTGACCCCGAACATGCTCCAGGAATTGCCCGGTTATGGACCCGATATCGCCAAGAACCGGGCGGAAGCGCGAGCGATCATGGCAAAGTTCGGTTACGGCCCCGATCATCCGCTAAAGATCAAGGTATCGGCCCGCAACATCCCGATCGCGCGCGACCCCGCGGTAATCGTGATCGACCAGCTCAAATCGATCTACATCGAGGGCGAACTCGACCTCGTCGACACCGCGGTGTGGTTTCCCAAACTGGCGCGCCACGACTACACCGTTGCACTCGGCCTTGGCGCGAGCGGGGTCGACGATCCCGACCAGCAATTCTATCAGAATTACGCCTGCGGTTCGCTGCTCAATGTCACCGGATATTGCAATCGCGACATTGAAAAAATGTTTGACCGGCAGTCGATGGAAGCCGATCCGCAAAAGCGCAAAGCGCTCGTGCAACAGATAGACGAGCGGTTGCAGCAAGACGGCGCCCGCCCTGTCATCTATTACAATGACGCTGCCACCTGCTGGCAGCCTTACGTTAAAGGGCTGACGATCATGGTCAACAGCATCTACAATGGCTGGCGAATGGAAGACGTTTGGCTAGATCGCTAGCCGGTATGGGAGATTGAGATGAGCGATCAGGAAATCGGCGCACTGCGCGCCAAGTTGGCGGCACGGCCGCGTTCCGACGATTACCGGCAGCGCCGCAAGGACATCGATCAGCGCGGCTTGGCCTATCGCCTCGCCACCGATATCGGAGTCGAGCCGGTGACCGCGAACGGCGTGCGGGCGGAATGGACGACGACACCGAACGACGCGCGTGATGCCGCGCTGATGTACTTGCATGGCGGCGGCTATGTGATCGGCTCGCTCGATAGCCACCGCCATCTGGTGGCGGAAGCCGGTCGCGCCTGCGGCGTTGCGGCCTTGGCGCTGGATTACCGGCTGGCGCCGGAGCATCCGTTTCCAGCCGCGGTCGACGATGCTCTCGCCGGCTATCGTTTTCTTCTAGGACGTGGGATCGCTCCGGGGCGGATCGCGATTGCCGGCGACAGCGCCGGTGGTGGCCTCGTGGTTTCTGCGATGGTGGCGATCCGCGACGCCGGCCTGCCGCAGCCCGCCTGCGGCTGGTGCATTTCGCCGTGGGTCGATATGGAGGCGGCGGGCGAGACAATGACGAGCCGCGCCCCGAGCGATCCGACCGTGCAGCGCGTCGGTATTCTCGATATGGCAAGGCTGTATCTGAACGGCGCTGACCCCCGCTCGCCATTGGCGTCGCCGATCTACGCCGACCTTAAGGGGCTCGCCCCGTTGACGATCCAGGTCGGCGCTTGTGAAACGCTGCTGGACGATGCGCTGGCTCTAGCGAAAGTCGCTGGCGCCGCCGATGTCCGGGTCGATCTGCAGATCTGGCCCGAGATGATCCATGTCTGGCACCTGTTCCATCCCGAACTCAAGGCCGGGTTCGAAGCAATCAAGGCGGGCGGGGCCTTCGTCCGCTCTATGCTGCGGTGAGTCAGCAGGAGGCACGCCGCCGGCAACCCGGCAGAAGGGCGCATCATCGAGTATTATGGCGCGGTTTGCATGATGCCTGATCAAAATCGAGCTCGCTACGGCGGCTCTCGGCAATAAGAGCGCCGGCGGCGCACCACCAACCGGGTTGCTTGACTGCAAGCTCCTCCCGCCCTCGTTCCGCTGCCGCGCGATCGGCGAACAACGCGAAGCAGGTGGCGCCGCTGCCGCTCATTCGGGCGATCAGGGCTCCCGAAAGCCGGCCCAGCACCGCCAGTGTTTCACCGATCTCGGGGACCAACTCGACCGCCGCCTCGGTGAGGTCGTTGCGCAGCGGCGCCAAAGCTTGGGCGAGTGCCGCCGCGTCGCGCGGCATCGGTGCAAATCGCATGGCAGTGCTGCCAAACGGGCCACGGCGCGCGTTGAACACAGCACCGGTTGCTAGCGGGCGCCGTGGATTGACGAGAAGAACGCCGGCAGCCGGCAGTTCCGGGAGAAACTCGACGCGATCGCCGACGCCTGCGACCCACGCAGCGCGTCCGTAGATGCAGACGGGGACATCGGCGCCGAGCCGCTCGCCAAGCCGGGCCAGGGCGGCATCGTCCATCGCGACTCGCCACAGATCCCGCAAGGCGCGCAAAGCGGCCGCCGCATCGGCCGAGCCACCACCGATGCCTGAGGCGACCGGCAGGTTTTTCTCGAGCAGCAAGGCGGCACCGACGCTGATCCCGGCGTGATCGGCGAGCAGCCGGGCCGCGCGCAACACCAGATTGTCGCGCTCGGCGGCCAGGCCCTCGGCTTCATCCCCAATCATCACTAGTGAGATTGCGCTGGCGGGCCGCGCCGTCAAACGGTCGCCGATATCGGCAAACGCGACGAGGCTGTCAACAAGATGATAGCCGTCGGGCCGCCGCCCGATCAGATGAAGATAGAGATTGATCTTTGCCGGAGCAAAAACCGTGGTCGGCGTCAAACTCAGCCGCCACCGGCTTTCGTCGTGATCGGCAGACCGCGGTCGAGCTTGGCTTCAATCGGCTTGATTTCGTCCTTATCGGGTTTGAATTGCAGAGCGCGCCGCCATTGGTAACGCGCTTCGCTTACCCGCCCGCTCTTCCAATAGGCATCACCCAAGTGATCGTTGATCGTCGGATCCTCGGGCACCAGCTCGAGCGCTTTTTCTAGATATTGGACAGCGCTGGCATAATCCCCCAGACGATAATGCGCCCAGCCGAGGCTGTCGACGATATAGCCGTCGTCCGGCCGCAACTTGACCGCCTTCTCGATCATCTTCAAACCGCTTTTCAATTTTTGGCCGCGGTCGATCCAGGAGTAGCCAAGGTAATTCAGCACCAAGGGCTGATCGGGCTTGAGCTCCAGAGCATGCTCGAGATCGGCCTCGGCAAGGCTCCATTGGTTAGAACGTTCGTAGGCGATGCCCCGACTGTAATAGAGCGACCAGCGAGGCGGCATGTCTTCGGCTTTGAGACGCTTGATCGCTTCGCTGTAGGCGTCGGCCGCCTCCGAAAATCGCTTTTGTCCGCGCAGCAGATCACCAAGCTGGATCATCGCGGATGCCCATTTGGGCTCCTTCGCCGCCATTGCCTGGAGCTGAGCGGTAGCCTGGTCGGTGCGGTCGAGTGCCTCGAGATTAGCGGCCGCGCGCAATTGCGCCGACCAAGAGTAACGCGAGCTCGTCGGGATCGCGGTCAGTACAGCGAGGCTCTCCTCCGGCTTTTGTTGGTCGGTCAGAATATCGGCCAACAACAGCTGAGCCACTGTAAGATTGGGTTCGAGCTGTAAGGCGCAGCGGTCATAGAGCAGCGCCAAATCAATGGTTTCAGGCCGATTGACAACGCTCGCCAGGTCAAACAGGGCTTCGGCCAAACCATCTGTGGCAGTGCGGATTAGCGGCGCGGGCGTCCCCCCCGGCTTGTACGATTGCACCATTTCGGCGAGTTCGCTCCCCGGGTTCTCTTTTACGAACTGGGCGTAGATCGCGGCTGCTTCGTCCGGGCGACCGTGGCGCTGATAAAAATTCGCCATAGCATCGGCCAAGCGCCAGTTAAGTTGCCCGGTCGCAGCTAGCGTCTTTTTGTAAAGCTCCTCCGCCTTTATCGGGTTTTCAGCAAAATCGTAAATCAGACCGAGCTGGAAGTATTCGAGCGGCGCAAAGCCGTCGAATTTGTCGAGATCGTGCAGCGCCGCTTCGGCGCCCGGCAGATTGCCCATCGCCACACGCGTCCAGGCTCGCGCAAGCGGGCTGACATAGCGGTGCAATCCGTCATCGGGCAGAGCCTCGGCGCGCGCCAAAGCCCCCGCTTTGTCGCCGGATTTTGCTCTGTCTACCAAGAGGACGAGGTCAGCCGCCGCATCCGAACTGTCGAGCTTCAGCGCCTTTTCGGCGAGCGGCAGGGCCCGGTCGAAATGCCCGTCATTCGCCTCCATGACAAAGGTGCGGCTGATCAATTCCGGCGATTGTGGGTCGGCGCGCAACGCCTGTTCGTACCACGATGCCGCGGCCCCAAAGGCATCCTCTTCCTGCGCATGGCGCCCCGCCAAATAGGCGCCGTAAGGCGATGCGGCCGGCCCAACCGGAGCGTCCTCATTGCTCGCCAACGCCCCCACCGCCGTAGCGGCAGTTAGTGTGCCAAAGACAAATCCGGCCAAAGGTCCAACCTTAAGCCATCTGCTCACCGCCATCCTCATCTGTACCTGTCCGCTGTGTTCCAGATTACGCATCACATATTCGGGTAATTCGGGCCGCCGCCTCCCTCTGGCACGACCCAATCAATGTTCTGTTCCGGATCTTTGATGTCGCACGTCTTACAGTGCACGCAGTTTTGCGCGTTGATCTGCAGATATGGCCCGGCCGGCTCTTCCCGCTGTACGATCTCGTACACCCCCGCCGGACAATACCGCTCTTCGGGCGAATCGTAGAGCCGATAATTGACCTCGATTGCCTTGCTCGGGTCCCGCAACCGCAGATGCGGCGGCTGGTCTTCCTCATGGTTGGTGTTCGAAATGAAAACCGACGACAGCCGATCGAAAGTGATCCTGCCATCGGGCCGCGGGTATTCGATCTTTTGTGCCTCGGATGCTGGCATCAGCTGGGTATGATCGGCGTGATTGTGGAAAGTCCAAGGTGCCGCACCGCGCAGGATGTAAGTGTCGAATGCCGAATAGGCGAGCCCCGCCCACAGACCCCGGCGAAAGCTCGGCCGGATGTTGCGCACCCCGCGCAACTCGTCCCAAACCCAGCTTTCCTCGAGCGCATCGCGGACCAGGGCGGCCCGGTTGCCCGCCAGCCGCCGGAATACGGTTTCAGCCGCGATCATGCCCGATTTCATTGCCGTATGGCTACCCTTGATCTTCGGCACATTGACAAACCCGGCGGCGCAGCCGATCAGCGCGCCGCCGGGGAAATCAAGTCGGGGGATCGATTGGAACCCGCCCTCATTTAAGGCGCGCGCGCCATAGCTGATCCGCCGGCCGCCTTCAAAAAACGGGCGAATGGCAGGGTGGGTTTTAAAGCGTTGGAACTCCTCGAACGGGCTCAGATAGGGATTACGGTAGTCAAGCCCGATAACAAACCCGACCGCAACCTGCCGCTCTTCGAGGTGGTAGAGAAACGATCCGCCATAGGTCGCGGCATCGAGCGGCCAACCAATCGTGTGGACGACAAGGCCGGGTTGGTGCCGCGCTGGCGCGACCTCCCACAACTCTTTGACGCCGATCGCATAGGTTTGTGGGTCGATCCCGTCGCGCAGATGGAAACGCTCGACGAGGGTCTTTGTCAGCGACCCGCGGCAACCTTCGGCGAACAGGGTTTCCTTCGCTATCAGCTCGACACCGGGCTGATACCGCTCGGTCGGCTCGCCAGCCTTGCCGATCCCCATATCGCCGGTCGCAACCCCACGCACCCGGCCGTCGCCGTCATACAGCACCTCAGCCGCAGCAAAACCGGGATAGATCTCGACCCCCAGCTCCTCGGCCTCCTTCGCGAGCCAACGGCACAAATTGCCGAGGCTGATGATGTAATTACCGTGATTGTGCATCTGCGGCGGCGTCGGCAGCCGGAACGCGCGCGACTGCGTCAGCAGCAGAAAGCGGTCGTCGCTCGCCGGGGTCGTCAATGGTGCGCCGCGTTCGCGCCAATCCGGAATCAACTCGTTCAGCGCTCGTGGCTCGAACACCGCGCCCGATAAGATGTGCGCGCCAATCTCCGAGCCCTTCTCGACAACGCACACAGCGATCTCACGCGCAGCTGCCGCCGCGAGCTGCTTCAGGCGGATCGCGGCGGCAAGGCCGGACGGCCCGCCTCCAACCACGACGACGTCATACTCCATTTGCTCGCGCGCCGCCTGCTCCTCGGTCATCCTTCCTCCGCCGGTCAGGTGCAGGAATATAGTGGATTGCGGCGAAATGGGTTGGCTTTGAGTGTCGGGCTCGCTTCCGGGCACCGGTCGGGCTATTTTCGCGGCAGGCGACCACGAAGGCCATGCTCCTATCGCTCCTGTGATCCGCGTCATTCGACATCCCGGCCCCCACTCCCATCACCCGCGTGGCGCGGTGCTGGCGATCGGCAATTTCGATGGGCTGCACCGGGGTCACGCGCTGCTGATCGGGCGCGCCCAGGAACTGGCGCGGACGGGGGACAGGCCGGTCGGTGTTCTTACCTTTGAGCCGCATCCGCGCAGTGTTTTGGTTCCGGGGGCCGAGCCTTTTCGGCTGACGCCGTTCCGGGTCAAAGAGCGCGAGCTCGCGCATCTTGGGGTCGACCTGCTGTTTGTTCAGCATTTCGACCGCGCCTTTGCCGCTAAGAGCGCCGAAGATTTCCTGTCCGATATTGTCGTCGATGCGATCGGCGCGTCGCATGTCGTCGTCGGCTGGGACTGCACCTTTGGGAAAGGTCGGCGCGGCAGCCCCGAAATGTTGCATACCACGGGACCGGCCGTGGGCTTTGGTGTCACCGTGCTCGAGCCCATTCGCGGCGAGAACGAGGTCGTTTATTCCTCGACGCGAATTCGAGAGCTGTTGAAAGCAGGGAAACCGCGCGAGGCTGCGACGCTGCTCGGCCGCTTCTGGGAGATTGACGGGCGGGTCGCGGTTGGCGATCGCCGCGGCCGCACCATCGGCTTCCCGACGGTGAACCTTGGTCTTGGCGAATACATCCGGCCGGCGTTCGGGGTTTATGCGGTCCGGGTATCGGGCGACGGCGCCGACGATCCGTTTGACGGACGCACGATCGACGGGGTCGCCAATATCGGCCTGCGTCCGACCGTCGGGACGCCAGAGCCGCGGCTCGAAGCACACCTTTTTGATATCGACGCCGATCTCTACGGCCGCCACCTACGGGTGGCTTTGATCGACTTCATTCGGCCAGAGATGAAATTCGCCGGGCTCGACGCGCTGAAAGCGCAAATCGCGGAGGATGCGCGGCGCGCCCGAGAGCTTCTTGCCGCCACCCCGCGCTAGGGTTAGTACCCTAGACTGGCTGCCGAGCCGGTTAACCCGAACGTGGGCTGGCCGCTCTGGCCTCGGCGCAGCGCTCACGACCCTCTCGAATTTGTTCTGAGCGGCTGTTATATGACGGTGATGGAACGGCGTCACGGCTGGATTATGCGAATTACCGGCCCGATCCTCACCTAAGGATCGGGAATCGTCGTATTTATTCGCAGCCTTTCCAGAGGGTAGTGATGCCGACGGATTATCGTCCCACCGTCTTTTTGCCCAAAACCGACTTTCCGATGCGCGGCGACCTGCCAAAGCGGGAGCCCTTGATGCTCGCGCGCTGGACCGAAATGGATCTTTACCGGCGGCTGCGCGAATCGGCCGCCGGGCGCGAAAAATTTGTGCTGCATGACGGCCCGCCCTATGCCAACGGTCATCTCCATATTGGCCATGCGCTGAACAAGATCCTAAAGGACGTCGTCAACCGCTCGCAACAAATGCTCGGCAAAGACGCGCCCTACGTGCCGGGCTGGGACTGCCACGGCCTGCCGATCGAGTGGATGATCGAGGAAAAATACCGGGCGCGGAAATTGTCGAAGGACAGCGTTCCGGTCGATCAGTTCCGCCGCGAATGCCGGGAGTTTGCGGCTCACTGGATCGAGGTGCAGAAGGCCGAGTTCGAGCGTCTTGGGGTCGTTGGCGATTGGGCCAATCCGTACACGACGATGGCGTATTCGGCCGAGGCGCAGATCGTCCGCGAGATTGGTAAATTCCTGATTAATGGCGGGCTCTATCGCGGCTCGAAACCAGTCTTGTGGTCGGTCGTCGAGCAAACCGCGCTCGCCGAAGCGGAGGTCGAATATCACGACCACCGCTCGACGACGGTCTGGGTTCGGTTTCCGATCGTCACGACGGGTCTTCCGGAGCTTGTCGATGCGGCGGCGCTGATCTGGACCACGACGCCATGGACCTTGCCCGGTAACCGCGCGATCGCCTTCAGCGCGCAGCTCGATTATGTCGCGATGCGGGTCGACAGGGCGGCCGAAGGCAGTCGTGCGCAGCCCGGCGAGACGCTATTGGTCGCGGGGTCGCTGACCGAAGAGGTCGCCGTCCGCGCCGGCATCGAGACCTATTCGATTGTCGCGCGCTTCCTCGGCTCGGCTCTTGCCGGCACGGTGGCACGCCATCCGCTGGCCGGTCAGGGCTACGAGTTCAACGTGCCTCTGCTGGCGGCCACCTTTGTCGAAGCCGATCAGGGCACCGGGCTCGTTCATATCGCCCCGGGTCATGGTGCCGACGATTTCGAATTGGGCCAGGCGAATGGGCTGCCGGTCCCCGACACGGTCGGTCCGGATGGGGTTTACCTGCCAGGCGTGCCGCTGTTCGCTGGCCGTGCAGTCTACCGTCCCGACGGCAAACCGGGTGACGCCAACGAGGCGGTGATCGCCGCAATCGACGCCGCCGGCGGCCTGTTGGCGCGGGGGGTGTTGGTTCACTCCTATCCGCATTCATGGCGATCAAAAGCGCCGCTGATCTTCCGCAACACGCCGCAATGGTTCATCAGCATGGCGGCGAATGGGTTGCGCGAGAAGGCGCTGGCGGCAATCGCCGAAACCCGCTGGGTCCCGCCGCAGGGACGCAACCGCATCGAGGCGATGGTCGAAAATCGTCCGGATTGGTGCGTTTCGCGACAGCGTGCCTGGGGTGTGCCGATCGCCGTCTTTACTCATCGCGACACTGGCGAGCCGTTGCGCGATCCCGCCGTCGTCGAGCGCGTCGCCGCCGCGGTCGAGCAAGAGGGCTCGGATGTCTGGCTGAGCGCCGACGCCTCGCGGTTTCTCGGTAATGCCTACGACCCGGAAGAGTGGAACAAAGTCACCGACATCATCGAGGTGTGGTTCGAATCGGGATCGACGCACGCCTTTGTTCTCGAGCAGCGCCCTGAGCTGCGCTGGCCGGCCTCGCTTTATCTGGAAGGCTCCGACCAGCATCGCGGCTGGTTTCATTCGTCGCTACTGGAAGCCTGTGGCACCCGCGGCCGCGCCCCTTACGATGCGGTGCTGACCCACGGCTTCGTGCTCGACGAGCAGGGCCGCAAGATGTCGAAATCGCTCGGCAACGTCGTCGCCCCGCAGGAGGTCATGCAACAGAGCGGCGCCGACATCCTGCGGCTTTGGGTGGTTGGCTCCGATTATTCCGAGGATCTCCGCATCGGCCCGGAGATCCTTAAGCATCAGAGCGATGTCTATCGCCGGTTGCGAAACACCGTGCGCTACCTTTTGGGGGCGCTCGCGGGGTTCGAACCGCACGAAGCCGTGGGCGTCGAGATGATGCCGGAACTCGAACGCTGGGTCCTACATCGGTTGGCTGAACTCGATCGTGTCGTCCGGGGTGCGATCGAGCGCTTCGATTTCCACGACATGTTCACAGCGCTGTACAATTTTTGCGCGGTTGATCTGTCAGCCTTTTATTTCGACATCCGCAAGGACCGGCTTTATTGCGACAGTCCCGACGATATCGGCCGGCGGGCGTTGCGGACGGTACTTGACCGCACCTTCCACGCCTTGGTGCGGTGGCTGGCCCCGGTCATCTGTTTTACCGCCGAGGAGGCTTGGCTTGCGCGCCACGGCGATATGCCGGGGCGCAGCGTTCATCTCGAACTGTTCGCCGACATCCCCGCCGAGTGGCACGATCCGGCACTGGGCGAGCGCTGGGCGCAGCTGCGCGATTTGCGCCGCGTCGTCACCGGTGCGTTGGAGCTCGAGCGCGGCGCCAAGCGGCTCGGATCGAGCTTGCAGGGCGCCGTCGAGGTCTACATCCCCGAGCGGCTGGCTGAGCTTGTCCACGATATCGATTTGGCCGAGTTGTGCATCACCTCCGCCGGCACGGTGCGCCTCGGGCCGCCGCCGGAAGACGCGTTTACGCTGCCGGACGCGCCCGATATCGGGGTTCGCGTGTCGCCGGCGCCAGGTGAGCGCTGCGAGCGCTGCTGGCGCGTATTGCCCGAGGTCGGCCGGGTCTCTGGCCACCCCGATTTGTGCCGCCGCTGCGCCGATGTGATCGATGCGCAAAGCACCGGCGTCGACATTGCGAGTGCTGGGTAATGCTGAAACTGGGGCTCGCCACGGCGGTCGTCGTCGCGATCCTCGATCAGCTGAGCAAAGCGTTGATTCTTGCTCATTTTGCCGGCCGCGCGTTTGGCATTGACACGTTCACGCCGTTCTTCAACTTGGTTCTGACGCTCAATCGCGGAATGAGCTTTGGCATGTTTAATGCCGCTCCCGGCAGCGGCGGTGGTCTCAATGTTGTCCTGTTCTCGCTTGCCGCGGTGGTTATCGTCGTCGGACTGATTTATTGGCTTAGCCGAGTCGGCAGCCCGCTCTTGGCGGTCGCGATCGGATTGATTGTCGGCGGCGCCGTCGGCAACGTCGTCGATCGGATTCGTTATGGCGCGGTTGTCGATTTTCTAGATTTCCATATCGGAAACTATCATTGGCCGGCGTTCAACTTGGCCGATAGCGCGATTTGTCTTGGCGTAGTCGTTATGTTGTTTGACAGCTTGCTTCTCCGCCGTGAAGCACATTAAAAAATAAACGGGAGGGATTATTGGCATGAATAAGCTTTACCCGCTTTGGCGCGCGGGCCGTGGTCCTCTTGCGCTTTGTGTCGCTTTCCTGGCCGGAGCGGCGTCGCTTTCCGCATGCAGCGACTTCAAGCAGATTATAGGCCTCGATCCGACGATACCCGACGAATTCGCGGTCGAGTCTCGCGCGCCGCTGACGATTCCACCGGACTTCAATCTGCGGCCCCCGGAGCCAGGTGCTCCCCGGCCTCAGGAAGAGAGCACTCAAAAACAGGCGGAACAAATCATACAACAGGCCGGCCCGGGTGTTCCCGGAAAGCAGGCCGCTGATCTGCGCCTGCGCGCCAGCGAAAACGGCCTTCCCAATATCGGCGGAAACAGCCAGACGCCGGATCCGTCGGGAATGGTCGGATCGCAAAGTCTATCGAGTAAATTGCTTGACTATGGCGACACCGGCAATGCCGGCGCGTCGGTCGACAAACGCAATACAACGCCGCTTAAAGGGGTCTATTAGAGGTATCTGGGCCGATACTAAGGGCGCTGCGGCCCGCATGACCCTGTTCGATCTAAGCGGCCGCGTGGCGATCGTTACCGGCGGCAATGGCGGTATAGGGCTTGGCATGGCGCACGGTCTCGCCGCCGCCGGCGCCCGGATCGTCGTCGCCGCTCGCGACAGGGACAAGGCGGAAAAGGCGATCGCTAAACTCGGGCAGGAGAGCTGCTTTATCCCGTTCGATGCCGCCAATGAGAGTTCATGCCGTGGCGTGGTCGGGCCTCCACGAGCGAGTTTTGGCGCGCACCCCGGCCGGGCGCTGGGGCAATCCAGACGACCTCGCCGGAGTGGCGGTATTCCTCGCCTCCGCCGCCTCGGATTTTCATCACCGGGGCGGCCATCCCCGTCGATGGCGGCTTCTCATCCTCCGGCTGATCAAGGTTTATCGCGGGATAGGATTAAATCTATCGATCAGGCTGCGTAACCTCGGCGCGGCAGATAAATCAGCGTTTAGGCGAGGTCGATGAGCGCGGCGGGGGCGGCGCTGCGCAGCAACGCTTTGCGCGCTTGCCACTGGGCGGCCGCATCTAGGGTTCCGAGAAATTGAACCTCCCCGCCTGACTGAAGCGCCAGCGGCAAGCCGTCGCGGTAGAGGACACGGTTGGCGGCAAACGCTGCGAGTTTTGGGCCGGGGGTCACGATGCCGACAAGGTTAAGCGGGTCGGCGCCCGACAGCGACACCCAGACGTCGCCGGCCGGCTTGCGCCGCACGTCCCGTAACAAACCGATGGCGTCGGGGAGTGCGAATTGTTCGCCGGCAAAACCGGCGACAAAGCGACCGCCGCGGATTTCGCCACGCGCCTCGAGCCGGCGATAAACGCGCAGCAGGTCGCGCCACGGCGGCAGCCACGATGCCTCGCGCTCGAGCATCCGCCAAAAGACGACGCCGTAGCGGCGCAACAACGCTCGCGCGATGTGTTCGACGATCTCGCCGACAGGCCGCGGGTTGCCGCGTCGCGCCAAGGCCCAGCGGCCCGCATCGGCCATCCCAAAAATTGGTCGCCGACGACGCCGAGATCGTTTCTCGGACGGCAATAACAGCGCGCGCAATCCGGTAAAACTATCCGAATTGACGATGCCGAGAGCGACCAATTCGGCCAAGGCCTCTTCGACTTGCGGGCCAAGCAGATGCGAGCCCTCGACCAATTCGTCGAAAAACGAAGCACCCTGCTCGCGGATACAATCCGCCACCGCACGCGCCTTCGCACTCGGTTGCGCGTTCTCGGGGGTTGGCGATAACGACGCCCAGATCGGCACGTAGCGGCGCGGCAACAAGGCGATCGGGGTCGCCCGCACCGGCGAAGCGCCGCGCTCGTTGCTCCGTCCGGTGGGTGGGCGTAGCCGCGCCCAGGCGACACGGCCGGCAAGGCACTGATCATCGAGCCAGGCGGGTTCGTAATCGGCGACGCGCGCCGGCAAAATCTCGGTCTCCCACGCCCCCGCAGGGGCTTGAAAACCTTCGAGCTGGCCGATCACGGCTTCAAGCGCATCCGGGCCCTCCATCCGAGCCTCCGGCGCGACCCGCTGCCATTCGAACAAGAATCGCAGGAAGTCGCGCGCCGCCACCGGCTCGATCTCAGCGCGCAGCCGGCCAATCGTATAGCGGTGGATGCGGGCGAGAAGCCGCCGCTCGCACCATTCCTCCTCGCCGCCATCCGGCGTGAACCGGCCGCGCAAGGCGAAGCCTTCGGCTTCCAGGGCAGCAAGTGCTGCGGCGATCTCTTTGTCGTCGACCCCGAGAGCTGCGGCGAATGCCGTCTTGGTTGCCGGCCCCTGACCCTCCAACCGCCCTCGCAGGATCTCGACCATCGCCTCCTCGCGCGGCCATTCCTTCTCGTAAGCGGCAGGAGCGGTTATCGACGGAGCGAGACGAGCATCCGGCCACAATGCGCGGAATAGAGGCAGCCGCTCCGCTACGACCCAAAACCGGTCATCAAGCAGCGTCACGCGGCGGTCGCGCACAAGCGCGTCGAGCCAAGCGCGCCAGCCAGGCTCAGCCTCGGCCTCCTCTGTCGTAAGAAACCCGAGCCAGTCGAGAGCATCATGCAGTTCGTCGACATTCGCCGGCTCCGGCCAGGCTTCCTGGCGCACCCGCTCGATCGCCTGCGGGTCAAGCCGGCCAAGCTCCTCGGCCTCCTCGGGTGCGAGCCACCGGCGGGCCATGACAGCTTGAGTGCGGCGCTCTTCAAGCGGCGCATCGTCAAGATAGGCGTAAGGACGTGCGGCCAACACTTCGAGCGCCAAAGGCGACGGTTCGACGAGATCGCGCCCGACGATACGGATATCGCCGGCTTCGAGCGCGCCGAGGAGCCTCTCGAGCCCGGTCGCGTCCATCGCGTCATCGAGGCAATCGGCAATGGTCTGGCGCACCAGCGGGTGATCGGGAATTTCGCGGGCGCCGGCAAGGTTCTCGGCGCAGGCGATCTGATCGGGGAAGATCGCGGCCAGCAGGTCCTCGGCGTCCATACGCGCCAAGGCAGGCGGCACTTTTTTGCCGCCGCGAAACCGCGGCAAGGACAGCGCGACGCCGGCAACCCAGCGCCAGCGGGTCATGAACATCGGCGCGTCGAGCACTGCTTCAGTCAAGAGTTTGCGGACGCTTGCGGAATGCAAATAGCGCTGCACCTCGGCGAGATCGAAGCTATGCGCCGTCGTTAAGGACAACACGATGTTGTCCTCGGTCGCGGCAGCCTGAATCTCAAAATTGAACTTGCGGCAAAAGCGTTTGCGCAATGCCAAGCCCCAAGCGCGGTTGATGCGACTGCCATAAGGCGAGTGCACCACTAGCTGCATGCCGCCGACAGCATCGAAAAAACGCTCGATGACAATCGTGTCATGGCTCGGCAGAACCCCCAGTGCGGCCCGCGCCGTCGCCAAATAATCGATCAACTGCTCCGCCGCCGGCTCGGCGATCCCGATCTCGTCGACAAGCCAAGCGCGGAGTTTAGCCAGCCGTTTGCACCCGCCAGTCCCCTCCGTTTCCTCCCCCGCTTGCGGGAGAGGGTTGGGGTGGGGGTTGCTGGCAAGGATTGGCGCCCCGCTATTCGGCTCAGGTAATCTTGCGACTAGTTCCTGGCGTAGGCGCGACACCGAGGCCGACAACTCGTCGCTGCGTCCGGGCGCCTCGCCAAGCCAGAACGGAATGTTTGGCGCCATGCCCTCGGCATCGGCGACGCGTACCGTGCCGCGCTCGACGCGCAAAATCCGGTACGATTTGTTGCCAAGCTGAAAGATGTCGCCCGCCAGGCTTTCGACCGCGAAATCCTCGTTGACAGTGCCGATCGCCTGGTTTTCGGGCTCCAGCATAACCTGGTAATCGGCATTGTCGGGGATCGTGCCGCCCGAGGTCAGCGCCGTCAGCCGCGCCCCGCGGCGACCGCGCAGCCGGCCATTAACCGCGTCGTGATGGATTAGTGACCCGCGGCGGCCGCGCCGGGTCGTAAAGCCCCCGGCCAGCATCGCCACGACGGCGTCGAAATCCTCGCGCGACAGAGCGCGAAACGGCCACGACCGGCGAAACAGCGCGAAGAGCGCGTCCTCGCTCCATTCCTGAGCGGGGACCTCGGCGACGATCTGCTGCGCCAACACGTCGAGCGGGCCTTCCGGAATCGTGAGCCGGTCAAGTTCGCCGCGGCGCACCGCGTCCAGCAGAGCCGCGCACTCGACGAGTTCGTCGCGCGACAACGGGAAGAGCCGACCCTTGGGGGTGCCGTCGACCGCATGGCCGGAGCGGCCGACGCGCTGCAGAAACGTCGCAATCGCACGCGGCGAGCCCAGTTGGCAGACGAGATCGACCTCGCCGATATCGATGCCGAGTTCGAGCGAGGCGGTCGCCACCAATGCCTTCAAGGCGCCATTCTTGAGCCGCTGTTCGGCATCGAGGCGCAACTCCTTGGCGAGACTGCCGTGGTGCGCCGTCACCTGATCGGCGCCGATGCGTTCGGACAGATGCCGCGTCACCCGCTCAACCATCCGGCGGGTGTTGACAAACACCAAGGTGGTGCGGTGCTCGCGCACCAGTTCGGCGAGCCGGTCATAGTTTTCGCGCCAGACATCGCCCGACATGACCGGTTCAAGCGGCGACGACGGAACCTCGATCGCCAGATCGCGGGCGCGGCGATGACCGGTATCGATAATCGCGCAGTCGCCGCCGGCGGCGCCGACCAGAAAGCGGGCGACGAGTTCGATTGGCTTCTGCGTTGCCGACAGGCCGATCCGCAACACTCGGTCACCCACCAGTGCAGCGAGCCGCTCCAACGACACCGCGAGATGACTGCCGCGCTTGTTGCCCGCCACGGCATGGATTTCGTCGACGATGACCGTCCGGGTCGTCTTCAGCATCGCCCGGCCGGAATCTGAACCAAGAAGGATGTAGAGCGATTCCGGCGTGGTCACGACGATATGCGGCGGCCGGCGGCCCATTTGCTGGCGCTCACCGGCAGGCGTGTCCCCGGTGCGCACCCAACTGCGGATCTCGACATCGGGCAGGCCCTGCTCACGCAAGGCCTCGCGGATCCCGAGAAGCGGCGCGTCGAGGTTCTTACGGATATCGTTCGACAACGCCTTCAGAGGCGAGACATAGACGATTTGCGTTTCGTCGCGCATTTCGCCGGCCACCCCTTGCCGGACCAGCCCGTCGATCGCGGCGAGAAACGCGGCGAGTGTCTTGCCGGAACCGGTCGGTGCCGCGATCAGCACATCCCGCCTAGCTTAAATCGCCGGCCACGCCTCCGCCTGAGCCGCAGTCGGCCCGGGGAAGCTGCGCTCAAACCAGGCCGCGACAGCAGGATGAAATGAGAAGGCGTGCGACACGATCCGGATCAGATAGACAGATTTTTCGCGGCACTAATCGTTGCGAGCCGCAGAGCACTTTAACATGGGAGCAAGGCCGAGGCAGCCCAAGCCTCACAAGCGCTTAAGACCCGTGCCGTCATCCCGACGAAGGTCGGGATCCACCTCGGCCGTGGACACCGGCTTCCGCCGGTATGACGAAGGAGCTGCAGCTCCGATGTGGCGGTTTGGGACAGCCTCGCGGTGGACCGGCTTAGATTTCGCCCTCTTGTTTCAGCATGTGGACGGCCCTGCGCAATGCCGCAATGGTGTCTTCGAGTTCCGCCTCGCTGTGGGTGGCGGAAACAAGGCCGCCGGGGCTGGCGCTGAAATCGACACCGTTCGTCATCATCGCCAGCCGCAATTTGTGAACGACATCGGCCTGGCGGTTGCCCGTCAGAGCGGCGGTCGGCTGTTGATGCGGATCGAATTCGGTGGGCTTGAGCGGGACACGGTCGGGGTTAGTGAAGATGTGCAGCATCGAGAAGGTGCCGTAAGCGGCCCACGGCACCCGCTCTTCCTCGAACACTTCGTTGATGTGGCGGCGCAAGGTCTCGCCATAGCGGTTGGCTCGGGCGCAGGCGTCCGTCGTGCCGACGATCTCCAACGCCGCCTCACCCGCCGCAGCCGACAGAGGATTGGCGTTAAAGGTGCCGGGATGAGCGATCTTTTCGCGATCGGCGGCCTTGGTCACCTGAAAGTCGAGCAGGTCGAGGATGTCCTTTCTGCCGGCAACCGCACCGCCGGGCAGGCCGCCCGACAAGATCTTGGCGAGTGTCGTCAGATCGGGAGAGATGCCATATTCGGCCTGCGCCCCACCCGGTGACACACGAAAGCCGGTCACGACCTCATCGAAAATCAGCAAGGCGCCGTGGTGCCGCGTTAATTCCCGCAGCGTATGCAGGAGCTGCGGGTCGATCGGCAGCCTTGCGCCGTGCGCGCCGGTCGGTTCGAGGATCGCCGCGGCGACATCATCATGTTGTTCGAGTAGGCGCGCCAGCCCTTCCGCATCGTTCTGTTCGGCCAGCAGAACGTTGCCCGCCACTCCCGGCAATACCCCGGTTGTCGGGCTGCCGTCGAAATGGTTGGCAAACCCAGAGGTCATGTGGTCGTGCCAGCCATGAAAATGATGCTTAAAGCGGATGATCTTTGGTTTGCCGGTAAAGGCCCGCGCGAGTCGCACCGCCATCAATGTGGCCTCGGTGCCGGACGAGGTAAACCGCACACGCTCGGCGGACGGCACCAGCTTCAGCACCCATTCGGCCCAGGCGATCTCGGTCTCGTGGCTGGCGCCGTAATGGGTCCCGCGTTCGATCTGTTCGTGCACCGCCGCGACGATCTTGGGGTGTGAATGGCCGAGCAACAAGGCGCCGTGGCCGCCGAAATAGTCGACGTATTCGTTGCCGTCGACATCCCACTTACGCGGCCCTTTGGCACGCGTGATGTAGAGGCCATAAGGCTCGATGTAGCGCGAATCGTGGGTTATGCCGCTCGGGAACAAGCTGCTGGCCTTGGCGGCAGCGGCGGCCGATCCCGGGGTCGCGGCGCGATACCCGGCGATGATCGGCGAGTTCGTCGTAATCGTGTCAGGCATGGCGATTGTTCCTCGCGCCAAGGCGGTATCGGCCCTTGTTTTATGCTGATGATCGGAGGCGGCCAAGCGGAACGCCGCCGCGATCAACAATATGACGCCCAAAAGAAGAAGGGCCGCCCCATGGGACAGCCCTTCCGCCGAAACGGCGGCCTTCGCGGCCGCAAACCGTGCGCCCTATATCAGGCGCCGATCTCCACAGAAGAGATCCTGGTCACGGCAGCGATGAACCGCGGTTTAAGGCTAGACACAGGATCACCTCCTTTCAGTTGTTGCGCCAATGCGCCCAATCTAAGAGGCTGGCGTCTCAGACGCAAGCGAGTTGTTCGCAGTAGCACCGGATCGGACCGCGCTCTGCGACGCTAAGCTGCACAACTCGCTGAATATTTGAGGGGAAAGCGACGATGCGCCGCAGCGAAGACCGCATTCTGACCACCCATACCGGCAGTCTGCCGCGGCCGCCGGAGTTGACCCGGCTGCACATTCGCCGGGCGCGCGGCGAATTGGTTGATCCAACCGAACTCGACCGATTGGGTAAGGAGGCGCTGCGCTGGGTCGTCGAAAAGCAGGCCGAATCCGGAGTTGATATCGGCAACAACGGCGAGCAGCAGCGCGAAGGCTTTTTTCTGCACATCCGGCATCGCATGAGCGGGTTTGGCGGATCGTGGCAGCGCCGCACCCGCGCCGATGCGCTGCGCTATCCGGTATTCCGCCGCATTATGGAGGAGCAGCTCGCGTCGCGTGAGGCGGTCAGCAATATGGGGCCGCCGAAGGCGATCGGCCCGGTGCGCTATCTCGGCCGCGAGGCGGTCGAGGCCGAAATCGCCGATTTCCGCGCGGCGCTCGCCGATACCGGCACTCATTTCGTCGAGCCGTTTTTGACGGCGCCCTCGCCCGGGATCATCGCCGGAGCAATGAAGAACGAGCATTATCCGACCGAGGCCGCCTATCTCGCTGATCTCGGCGCGGCATTGCGCGAGGAGTACGAGGCGATTGTCGCTGCCGGTTTTTTATTGCAGCTCGATTGCCCTGATCTGGCGCTCGAACGCCACCTCTCTTACCAGGACCGGCCGCTCGCCGATTTTCTCGGCTTTGTCGAGCGCGTCGTTGAGACGATCAACGCCGCACTCGTGAACATCCCGCGCGAAGCCGTACGGCTGCATGTCTGCTGGGGCAATTATGAAGGCCCCCACGACAGTGACGTGCCGCTCTCGGACATCCTACCGATCCTCTACTGGGCCAAGGTCGGCGCGTTTTTCTTGCCGTTCGCCAACCCGCGCCATGCTCACGAGTACAAAATTTTTGAAAAGATGCCGCTATCAGGTGACCAGATCCTGATCGCCGGGGTCATCGACAGCCTGACAAATTTTGTCGAACACCCCGAAGCCGTTGCCGACCGCCTCGAACGCATCGCCCAGGTGGTCGGGGACCCGCACCGCGTGATTGCCGGCACCGATTGCGGCTTCGACACCTCGGCCGGGATGGGCCGCGTCGCCGAGGACGTCGTCTGGGCCAAGCTGAACTCGCTAGCCGAAGGCGCCCGCCTCGCCTCGCATCGGCTGGGGATGAGATAAACCTCAGCTTTGTCACGCTATGGATTGGGGTGACGTTCGCAATCCGCCAGCAGCGGCACTGCAAACTCAGCCAGATTACCACCGGGGAACAGATGCGCCGGGATGCCGGCCGCGGCGGCGGCAGTCAGATCGCTAGGCCGATTGCCAATCAGAAGGCAGCGCGCCGGATCGACCTGCCAGCGCATCAACAGGTCGAGCAGCATTCCCGGTCCCGGTTCGCACGAGCCTGAGCCGCGGTCCCGTCGGAAGGTCTCGGCTGGACTTCGGTTGAGGGGCGCGGCAAGGCATATCGTCGATCGTCCCACCTTCGGCGCGAACCGCGTCGGTCATCGCGGTGCAGAGGGATGCGAAGTCCGGCTCGTCACCAAGGCCATTTGCCATCCCGGATTGGTTAGCCACGACAAAGACGTGCCAGCCCGCATCCGATGCCGCCCGGATCGTGGTCGGAGCGCCCGGCATAAAGTCGCATCGCTCGCGGTCGCCGGTACGGTCGTTGTCGAATTTGGCGACGAGGTCGCTACCCAGAAACAACGCGCGACGAAGTAGCCGCGCCGGCAGCTCGGTCTGCGCGCGCGTCAAATCCGCTGGGACGCCGATATCGATAAAATAGCCGTCGGCCACGGTTCCCCGCAATGCGCCGCGCGAGGCGAGCGCCGGCATGACGTCGCGTTCCAGCGAGCAGTTCGGGGCCACAGTATCCAGCACGCGATAGTCAAACAGATAAACACCGGCGTTGATGATGCCCGGTTGGCTGCGCTGATCGCGTTCGTGAAAATTGGTTACGCGATCGCCATCCATCTCGACCACGCCATAGCGCGTAACGTCATCGAGACGTCGCAAGGCGATACGACCGATAATCTCTTCCGGATCCTGGAGAGCGTCGGCCAGCAGGCGGGCGACATTGAAGTCGAACCACGAATTGCCGTTGCAGACGAGGAACCGCTCCGCGAGATGCTCTCGGGCGTGGAACAGCGCGCCACCGGTCCCGGCGGGCTGTTGCTCACGGCTGCAGATGATGCGCAGCGGCTTGGGGAGGCTGGCCTCGATCGACGGCAGCATTGCTTCGACAGCTTCGGCCAGATGGCCGGTCAGCAGGATGACTTCCTCGAGGCCGAAGCGGCTCAGCTCTCGCACCAGCCAGGCCAGGAAGGGTCGGTCGCCGCAGGCCAGCAGCGGCTTCGGTGTCGAGGCCGTCAACGGGCCCAGTCGCGTGCCGAGCCCTCCAGTCAGAATGGCAGCCTGGCGGACTGTCGGTATGCGCATCGCGGTGTCCTGACCTAAATCGGTCTTTTGAATGCTAATTCTGGACGCTGCGAGAACTCTGACCCGCAGGTGCAGCCGTCGCGCGACGTCCCGGGGACTGCAAAATGGCCGCCTCAGCGATGGCCAAGACACGTTCCGCGTTGCCGCTCCAGGTGAAGGATCTCTCAACGATCGTTCGGCGAGCGGCCTCCCCCAGTCGGGCGCGCAGTGATGGATCGACGCAGAGCCGGAAAAGGGCCGCTTCCAGCGCCCCATCTGTGGCCGGATCGAAAAGCAGCGCGTCTTTCCCATTGGTCAGGACTTCTCGAATGTTCTCGGCGTCGGGTGCGACGATCGCTCGGCCGAGTTGCAAGTACTCGAAGAGCTTAAGCGGTGAGGAATAAGGCGTCATGCTTGGCACCACGGCGATGTCAAAGACGGCGATATGACGGGCGACATCATCCCGCCCGACGATCCCGGTGATCGTCAGCCGATCAGCCAGGCCCCGCTCTCCCGCGTAGTTCTCGAGGAAATTGCGGGCGGGGCCGTCGCCAAGGACAAAGATATGCAGATCGAGTTCTGCGCGGTGCAAGGCCACGAAATCGATCAGCCGGTGAACCGCGTTCCAGCTGCGGATAAAGCCAGTAAAGCCGAGAACCACGCGCGATGGCAGGCCGAGGTCCGACTCGGCGATTTGGATATCGGGGACAATGCCGAAGCGCTCGGGGTTGACCCCATTCGGGATGACTGTTATGCGCGACGGCGCGACACCATACTCGGCCACAGTGCGGGCCAGCACGCCGGTCACTGGCAGAACGTGATCGACCCGGTTCCACAATAGGCGTTGCGCCCAGCGGCCAAGGCGATGCAAACGCAGCCCGTCATTCTCTGCCCGCTCTTCATAAAGTGGCGAGTTGACCTCTAGCAGCATCGGCAAATGGTACAGACGGCGCACCCAGATACCCGCGAACAGGAATAGACTGAAGCGCTCGTAGATCACATCGGGGCGGTGGACCTGCACTGCCGCACGCAGGCGGAGAAATGCCTTCAGATTGTAGGCGATCTCCAGCAGTTCATAAAGCGCCTTTGGGATTGACTGCTTGATGCGATCCACCAGTGGATTGGAGCCGCCAAATCCGGTCCGCATTAGCTTCGGTGGCCCAATGAGGACCGTTTCGTGCCCCAAGCTTTGCAATGCGGCGATCAGTTCCTCAATATGAACCGCCTGGCCATCCCGTGAGGCAATGCGGTGGTGAAATAGGATGCGCATTGCCTAGAGGATCTTCCAGCCCTCGGTTCCATGGCGCGTGAAGTGGCAAACCATGACATGACCATCCTCGCGCGATAGGGCGCGGATGACGTCCATGCGCCGTTCCGGGGCAACGAGAAAGGTTACAAAGCCGCCGCCGCCAGCCCCCGACACTTTTCCGGCCCGCGCGCCCGCCGCCAGCGCCGATTCGATGACTTGGTCGATATGGCTGTTGCTGACATTGTCGGCGAGCCTTTTTTTGGCGTCCCAGGACTTGCGCATGCAAACTGCGAAATTGTCAAAGTCGCCTTTCAGCAAACACTCTTTCATGTGAAAAGCGTCGTCCTTGATTGCGTGCATCGCCTCTAGCGTGGTTCCGCTGTTACTTGTCAGATTATCAGTCTGCTCCTTGATGATGCGGGCCGATGAACGAGATACGCCGCTGTCGAATAGGACCAGCGATGTCTCCATCTCCGAGATGATCCAATTCTTGATGCGCAGCGGGTTAACAATGACCCGATCTTCGGGATAGAACTCGATGAAATTCACGCCCCCGAAAGTCGCCGCGTACTGATCTTGACGTCCGCCACCAAGCTTGGCGTCAAGGCGCTCGATTTGGAACGCCAGATGGGCAATTTCGTATTCGCCGAGCGGCAGATTCAGCCACTCGACAAAGGCTTTGATCATCGAGACGACCATGGTTGAAGAGGTCCCCAACCCTGAGCCGGGGGGTGCGTCGCAAAAGGTGGTGATGCGGCATGGCAGTGGGCGGCCGTCATTGAATTGCGTAATGATGCGCCGGTAGACCGCCCGATGCAGGATCAGCGGGTCTGCAATCTCGATCGCGTCGTCTGCGGCGGCCTCGAATTGAGAGCCAATATCCGTTGCGGTAAAGCACACCCGGTCGTCATCGGTGGGCTCGATAATCGTGTAGGCATACTGGTCGATGGTTACATTGAGCACCGCGCCGCCATACTGATCGCAATATGGCGACACATCGGTGCCACCGCCGGCCAAACCCAAACGCAGTGGTGCACGAGAACGGATAATCATGGCACGGGCACACTTAAGTCAGTATCGGGTCTAAGCCCGCATCCCTCGTTGGATCCGTCCAGAGATTCGACCGGCCAAGCCGATGACAACAGCTCGTCGAGGGTGCGCAGCCGCGCATTCCAGCTGAAATGCTCGAGCACGAAAGGGCGTGCGCGTGCCGCCAAAGCGGCAGCGGAGGCGGGCTCGTCGAGGATTTGCAGGCAAGCGGCAACCCATGCCTCCGCGCTGTCGGCGGTGATCACCGGCGTGCAATCGGGCGTGCCGATCCCGGTTAGCGCGTGAGCGCTGACAATAGTCGGCCGGCCCATTGCCAGCGCCTCCAATACCTTATTCTGAATGCCACGCGCGATTTGCAATGGCGCCACGACAGCTGCGGCATAGGCGAGATAAGGCTGTACATCCGGTACACGTCCAGTAACGATCACGTTGCGACGGCTTGCCAGCGCCCTGACCGCCTGCGCCGGGTTTGACCCGACAATAGCAAACTGCACATTGCTGTGAACGGCGAGGAGTTCTCGGAAGAACGGTGTCGGCAAACCAGACCACGGCATCGATATTGGGCTGATAGTCCATAGCACCGGTGAACACGAAAGCCGGACCGTCGCTCCAGTCTGGCCGCGGCCACGGTGTGCCTGGATCGAAGGCCTCAGCGTCGACACCATTGGCGATCGTGACGATCCGGGCCGCGCGGGTGCCGACGACACTGCGGAACAGCGCTGCCTCCTCGTCAGAGACAAAGGCGATCGCATCGGCGCCCGCGGTCAGGCGCGCCTCCGCCGCGCGCACCCGTCGCGCTTCAAGCGCGAAGAGCCACCGCTTCCATTTCGTGGTCCGCTCCGCATACGCCGCAAACTTTTCGGAATCCACATCGGCAAAGTGCAGCACGCGCACCGTCCGCCTGGGTGTTGACGTCAGGGCGTAGTCCGAGATGTTGCTGCTATGGGTGACGATCGCGACTGCCTGATATTGCTCAATTACCGTGCGCACATAAGTCTTCAGCCCAGGAGCGCGGAATAATGCGAAACTGATGGGCAAACCGCCCAGCCAGCGTAAACCTGCCGGCACCCAAGCCCAGGGTTTGACGATGTGCTCGACGTGGAGGCTCGCGCAATAGGGACGGAGCCCCTCGATCTCGGAGGCATCCTCCTGCGTGTCGACAAAAGTGCCGACGTGAACATTGAAGCGCTGACCCAAATGCCGAACTAAGTTGAAGGAAGTGATCTTTTCTCCCTTGTTGGGGGGAAAAGGCAGCCGCTGGCACAGGAAAAGCACCGCCGGCCGGTTATTCATTCTTGTATCAGTCTTCTGACTAGCACAAGGCACGTGGGGACCGCTGAATTATTTCAGGTGCTATAAGTAAACAGCCATGCATCGGTAGTCTATCGGCTTAGTTACGTATACCAATGTGGGATTAATTAATTCAAAACATGCGATCAGATGACAGAAACCGTCGGGAGCTTCGGCAACCTACGCCACCGCTTGGCCGGAGTGAAGGCGGTAATCGGCGACGACGGCGTGATAGGTAATGCGGATCAGATCGTCGACGAGCGGCGGCGGCGGCTCGCGGCGGAATAAGTGTTGGCGCACGGCAGCAACCGGCACTTCGGCAAGCAGGAATTGGGCGCGGCGCAGTTCGTCCGCGCCCTCTCGCCCGAAGGCCAGGTCGGCGAATTTTGCGATGCCCGTCTCGATCTGCCGGGACTGCGCCGCAACCCCATCGCGCAGATGTTGCGGCCATCCGGGCTGACCGAAATCGTCGCGGTGGTAGAGCAGCAGTAAGCGGGCCTCAGTGAGATGCTCGCGGACCCAGGCGGGCGTGTGCAATGAGACTGCGAGCGCGTCCCCGGCATCGAGCGCCGCGGTGATTCCTTGCTGGAAGGCAAGCACGGTCTGCAGCCACAGCTCGCCAAGCAGCAGGTCACGCGACGAAAAGCGATAATAGAACGACCCTACCGGCGCCTTGAGACGCTCGGTGATCGAAGCAACCGTCGCGGCGGACGGCCCGTGCTCGGCGGCGATTGCCAATGCGGCGGCGAGAAAATCGGCCTGTTCAAATCTGGGACGTGGCACGCTAGAACATTAGTTCTAGAACGATCATTCAGCAAGGAGTGTTCTCACCCGGACGTAGATGGAGGAAATCGATGCCGATGATCGCACCGGAAGTCAGGGAGGAGCCAGAGGTCGCGCGCTTGCTCGCCGCAGCGCGCGCGGCGGTGACCGAAGTGCCCTATTGCTGGGTAATTACAGCGGCCGACGGCGGCAATGCTCATGCGCGTGTCGTCAAGGCCTTTTCCAATCAAACCGGGGAAGATTGGTGGACGCGCTGGTTTCTGACACGGCGCTTAGCTCGAAAAACCACCGAAATCCGCAATGCGGGATATGTCACGCTCGCCTTCCAGCACGATTCGGGCAAGGCCTATGTCAGCCTCGCGGGGCCTGCCGAGTTGATCGACGAGCGCTCGGCGGTCGAGAGCCGATTGCAGCAGGTCGATGACCCTGCCGACGCGCTAGCCGGGAACTAATTGCCGTCAGAGTCGATGCCGACCGCATCGAGGTTCACATTCGCGGCGTCACCGCCGAGCCGTGGGGTCATGGCCGCACCCTGCTCGAGCGCAGCCTGGACGGCGTCTGGCGCCTGTCGCTCTCCCGAGACCGAACCGAAGGCAGTTTTGCCTCGCCGCGCTTAGACAACGCCGTCCTGGCGCAACCCTTCGAGATCGCCAGCGCTCATGCCGAGCCAGTCAGCGAACACTTCGCTCGTGTGCTCGCCCAATAGCGGCGACGGTTTGACCGGGGCCGGGGCGCCGTCGAAGCGCACCGGAAAGGCCGGCATCCGCAGCTCTCCGGCCGGGTGTTGCATCGTCTGAATGATGCCGCGTTCGGCAAAGCTCGGCTCAGCCAAGAGGTCGCCGGTGTCGAACACTGCCCCGGCCGGCACGCCCGCAGCGCCGACGAGCCGCATCGCTTCGTGCTTGTCGTGCCGGTGCGTCCATTCGGAGACCATCGCGTCGATTTCGGCCTCATGCTTGGCGCGCGCCTCACGTGTCGCAAAGCGTGGGTCCTGGATCAAATCTTCATGGCCGATGACCGTCAACAGCCGCCGCCAATGCTCTTCATTGCCGGGGCTTGTAAACACATAGACATAGTCGTTGGGACCGCCTGGCTTGCAGGGATAGATGTCGGCCGGAGCCATACCGCCGGCGAGCGATTTGGCGCCGTTGCGCATCGCCGGCTGGCGGGTACGGGCGTGCTGGATAAAGGCGCCGCGGCTATATTGCAATTGAGCATCCTGCATCGCGACCTGAACACGCCTGCCCTTGCCGGTCCTCTCGCGCTGAAACAAGGCGCCCAGAACGCCGATCGCCAATAGCATGCCGGTCCCGGTGTCGCCGAGGGTCGGGCCGGGTTTGGCGGGGCGGCCGTCGCGCTCGCCGGTAATCGCCATGTTGCCGCCGCAAGCCTGCGCGATCATGTCAAAAGCGAGGTTGTTTTCGTACGGCGTACCGCTACCGAACCCCTTGACCTGGGCGTAGACGAGGCGCGGGTTCAGCTTGTGCAACTCGTCCCAGCCGAGCCCAAGGCGCTCGATAGCGCCAGGTGCGAAATTCTCGGCGAAGATATCGGCTTTCTTGGCCATTTCTTTGACCAGCGCGAGCCCACGCTCGGATTTCAGATTGACCGTGACCGATTTCTTGTTGGCGTTGTAGATCAAGAAATAATAGGAATCCGCGCCCGGAGCAGGGCCACTGCCCAGGCTGCGGCCGGCCTCACCACCCTTCGGGTTCTCGAGCTTGACGACCTCGGCGCCGAGCCAGGCCAGCGTCTCGGTGCACGACGTCCCGGCTTCGAATTGCGTCAAATCGAGGACGCGAATTCCTTCGAGACAGTTCGGCTCTATTCCATCCATCGCGCGGTTCCTTGTGGCCAAGCGAGAGCGGTTACAGTAGAGCAACGGCTAACGTGGTTGAACCGCAATCGGGCGCGTCAGAGCCCGGGCGCGTAGGGAGGTCGGCGCATGAAAGTCTTTGTCTTTGATTTGTTGGCGTATGGCGAGCAGCTCGAACATTTGAAAGTCGGCGGCGAGCTGCCCTACCCGCTTGGCAAGGAGCACTTCAAGCCCGAAATCGCGGCGCGCACCTATGCCGAGCATCTCGCGGCATGGGAGGAGCTCGACCGGCTCGGTTATGACGGGGTCGGCTTTAACGAGCATCATTGCTCGCCCTATGGACTGATGAACTCGCCGAATCTGCTCGCTGCGGCCGCCGCCCAGCGCACCGAAAACCTGAAACTACTGATCTATGGCAACCTGCTGCCGTTGCACGAGCCATTGCGGCTCGCGGAAGAGCTGGCGATGCTCGATTGCATGTCGAATGGGCGGCTGATCTCGGGTTTTGCCCGCGGCATTCCACGCGAGTACCAGGTTCACAATGTACCGCTCGCCCAGTCACGCGCTCGTTTTGAAGAGGCGTTTGACATCATCACCCGCGCCTGGAGCGAGGACGTGTTTTCGTACCGCGGACAATTCTGGAGTTACGAGGATGTCGCATTGTGGCCGCGGCCGTTGCAGCAGCCACGCCCGCCAATCTGGATGCCTGTGGTCGGCAGCAAGGAATCGATCGAGTTCGCCGCCCGGCACGACCTACCGATCACCCCCGGCCTCGGCCGCTCTCGCGGGTTGCGCGACGACATCATCCGCTATTACGCGCGTTGTCTCGGTCAGGCCGGGCATCGGATCACGCCTGACCATCTTTCGCTCGGCATCAGCGCCTATGTCGCGCCGAGCAAGGCCGAGGCGGTGCGCGAGATGGGCCCCTACCATCTCTACTTCAACCGCACCTTGTTCAGCCACGGCAACTTTACCGAGACCGAGCGGCAGCGCGAGACCGGTTATTCGAGCGCTTCCTCGACCGATTACGTCAGCCCGGAGAACCGCCGGGCGGCGCAATTCGCCCGCGACGATTTCCGTGGCCTGACGATGGCCAATGTCGAGCGCCAGGCCGAGGACATGCCGTGGGGCACGGCCGAGGAGGTGACGCGGCGGATTATCGACGCCGCCGACAGCGCCGGCGCCGACAATGTGCAGGTCAGCCTCAATCGCGGGGTATTGCCGCACGAGTTGTTTATCGAGCAAATCCGCCGCTTTGCCCGCGACGTGTTGCCGGCATTGCAGGCTCACAAGGTGACGCGCGTCCCGCTCGCCGAACCCGTCCCAGCCTGAGCCGCGATTACCGATCAATCGGGTCCGCTACGCCGCGGGCGGTTTCGGCGATCAGCCAGTCGACGACGGTAATAAGGGCATCCTCGCGGGCGGCGCCGGCGGCGAGGGCCGCATCAAATTCTGCGATCTGCCGGTGGGCGCTGGTGCCGCGGGCGAGGATGTGGCGGGCATGTGCCACCTCGGCCTCGCAACCGAAATAGCGGGCGTCGGGCTCGATCAATGTCAGGATCTCTTCGAGCAGTTCGCCATAGGGAACGATCCGGCCGCGGCCGAAATCGACGAGCCCGCGATCGACGCCATAGCGCTGTGCCAGCCAGCGGTTCTCGTCGATCAGCATCCGGGCATAGATGCGCCAGCGCTGGTTTTCGCGCTTGAGCCGCCACAGCATCCGCAACACGCAGCGGAACAGCGCGGCGATAGACAACGCGTCTTCCAATGTCGTGCAGCTGTCGGCGATGCGCATTTCCAACGTCGGAAAGCGCTCGCTCGGGCGCAGATCCCACCACAATTTGGTGGCGTCCTCAATCAGCCCGGCATTGGTCAGGATATCGACGTGGCGGCGATATTCACCCCAACTGTCAAAGCGCTCGGGCATGCCGGTGCGCGGCAATTCGTCGAACACTGCGAGCCGGTATGATTTGAGCCCGGTGTTTTCGCCGCGCCAAAACGGCGAGGAAGTCGACAATGCCAAAAGATGCGGCAGGAAATAGGACGCCTGGTTCATCAAATCGATGCGCAACTCGTCGTCGGGTAGCCCGATATGGACATGCAGGCCGCAGATCGCGAGCCGGCGCACGACGCCTTGCAGGTCATCCTGCAGATCCGCATAGCGGCGGCGCTCGGTGGTTTTCTGCGCGTCCCAGCGGGCAAAGGGATGGGTTGCGGCGGCTACCGGCGCCATGCCGTGCCGGGCCGCAACCGCCGCGACGGTGCGGCGGAGATGGCGCAGATCGGCGCGCGCTTCGGCAAGGCTGGCGCATACGCGGGTGCCGATCTCGATTTGCGAACGCAGAAATTCGGGGCTGACCTGGCCCGCCAGCAACGCCTCACAATCGGCCAGCATTTCGGATGGGGGGTCGTCGACGACGTCGCGCGTCGTGCGGTCGACGAGAAAATACTCCTCCTCGATGCCAAGGGTGAATGCCAATTCGGCAGGGGCCATCCGCAACTCCGCGAGTTGTGCTCGCAGAGGCTAGCCGATCGGCCGCGCCGTCACCAGACGAGCCAACGATAGCCGATCAAAGCGCAATAACGCGCGTCCGGGGTGTTCTTGTATTCGGGTGCCGGCGAAAAGAGACGCGGTCCGTGTTACGGGAGCAAACGTTTGTACTCATTCCTGACAATGCCGTAGCACTCGCAACAGGCCGCCTCCAGGCCGGGCCGGTCGACGATGGTGACATGGCCATGGCCATTGTAGATTAATCTTGCGGCTCTCAGCGCACCCAGTGCCACGGTGACGCCAGGCCGCCGCACCCCGAGCATAATGGAAAGAAATTCATGGGTAAGCCGCAGGCGATCGCTTGCCGCTCGATCACGCGCCATCAGCAGCCAGCGCGCAAGCCGCTCCGGCAGATTGTGTCGGAGATTGCACCCTGCACACATTGAGACCTGAATATGAAACGCCTGGACATAGCGGAGCAGCAATTCGGAGAGGGCAGGGCTACGGGCCACTGCATCGCGTAACGCGCTGGCCGGCAATCGCAGAGCAAAGCCAGGAAGCTGAACCATCGCCTCGAGGGGCGAGGTGTCCGCACCTAGCAGAACCGGCATTCCGTCGAATCCCTCACTCCCGATGACCCCGACTTCCGCATCGACCCCGTCCTCCAACACTTGCACAATGGACACCATGCCATCTTGCACAAAGTGAACATGCTCTATCGGCGCATTCGGTGGTGACAGGATCTGCTTTTGGACAAGCGTAATCAGCTCGAGGTGGGGTTGAAGACGATCGAGATCTTCGGGCGTCAGCGCGAGCAGCAGCTTATTTAAGATCGAAAGTGTGGGGGGCATGGCTCCTCCCGAAACCGGGCAAGAGCACGCGCCTCTCTCAGCCGTCCGCGCCCAAAACTCAAATCGCAAACGATCTCGCAGATATGGGCATTTGCCGCTTAATTACGAAGCAAATAATAGGATTCACGCGTCCCGACGCATTCCCTCGCCGTTTAGGTGTTCGTTCGTCCTGGCAGGCGTTACCGTACGCCAAGAATTGAGCCGGTCAGGGCACGCGGGTCGCGGCGCGACCACCTCCCACGCTCCACCTGATGAAAAAACTCGTCGAGCGTGCGATTGAACAGGTCCGGCTCTTCGAGATTGAGCGCATGGCCGGTGTTGGGGAAGACGATGAGTGCCGCGGTCGGGATCGTCCGCTTCATCATAATGCCGGGTTCAAGGCAGGGGTGATCCTCGTCGCCGGTCATGATCAAGGTCGCCACCTCGAGGTGCGCCATCCGATCGGTCAGATCCCATAAGGACGGGCGCTGCGCCTGGACGCCACGCATCGTCAACGCCGAACCTTTGGTCGAATGCCCGGCGAGGTTTGTTGCGAACTCGCCCCAGCCGCGCGGGTCCTTGTTTTGAAACTGCACTCGGCTGGGTCCCTGCGCATAAACCTTGCTCGCCTCGCCCATCCCCTGACCCTCGATCAAGGCAATGGTCTTGGCGGTCTCGTCGTGAAATTGCTGACGCTTTCCGGGTTCGGCACCGTAGCCGCAGCCGGCCACGACCAGCGATAATGCGCGCCCCGGATAGGCAAAACCGAAATGCAGTGTCGCAAACCCGCCCATCGATATGCCGACCACATGCGCCTTGTCGATCGCGAGCGAATCGAACACAGCGCGGATGTCGTCGCGGGCTCGATCTTGCGAATAACGCGCCGGCTCGTCCGGAACATCGGATGGCGGGTAGCCACGCGCGTTATAGGCGACGCAGCGATACCGCCGCCCGAAATAGCGCATCTGCCCTTCATAGCCGCGGTAATCGTCGGCAAATTCATGGACAAAGACGATCGGCGTGCCCGACCCGGTCTCTTCGTAATAAAGCCGCACCCCGTCATCGGTCGACAAATGTGGCATCGCGGTCCCCTTTGTGCACGAGAGCGATCCTAGCTACAGCGCTGGTGGCGGGGCAAGCTACGGCAGGCAAGTGCCGCCATCTCCGGCGTTGGCATGGTGTTTGAAGAGAGATGTTTAGGTCCGGGCCTTCGCGAACGCAGATAGAGGCCGATCCGGGCCGGGATCGCCGGATCGCATCCGGACCTCATTCCCGGACCAGCTCTCTCCCGTGCCCAGCCAATGCGCATTTGCCGGCGCCATGCGCAAACCGTTTGCGGCCACCTGATTGTTCTTGGCGCCAACAGGTTGGGATCAGGAATGTACGGCGCCTCGCGAATTTTTGGTTAATGCTATGCTCGCTAAAACTATTCGATTGAGGAGTAACAGACGTGCCCAACCCGGATCTCGACAAATACATCGAATCGCTCGATTACGATCCGCGTGTCCTCCTGGCGGTGGTGCCCGACGGCAGCACCTCCGCAATCCCGGTCAAAGACCGCCAATCCAACAGCAACGGTGTAATTATTTGCACTAAGACTCAGCGTTCGTTAAGCAAGACCCTGAGCGAGGTGGCCATATTGAGCCCCACCGCCGGCGTTATCTTCCCCGGCGCCCTGGTTCTCGCCGATCAGAACCTCAGCGAAGGCCGTCCGACGCCAATTTCGCTTGCGCGGGGCTCGGCTACTCTGACGATCGATCTGCCAGGGCTTGAAACCCCGAGCGGTACGCTGGTTTCGTCCGGGTCTAACGTCCAGCATTTCTTAAACGCCAAGCTCGAGGAGTGGAACAAGCAGGCGGCCAGCCAGGGTTACATCAACGCCGCGCGCTCATTTGTCCAAACCACTCAGGCGTTCTCTTCGCAGCAAGTGTCGCTCGATCTCGGGTTCAATGCGAAATGGGCCTCGGGCAACGCGAGCGCGCAGATCAGTTCGAGCAGCACGACCGAGACCTCGGTCCTTGTCGCCTATTTCAAGCAGGTGTTCTACACGGTTTGGATGGATGCCCCCTCGGCCCCGGGGGACGTGTTCGACCCCGGTGTTTCGCTGAGCGATGCGCAACGCGTCTTTAACGCCAGCCGACCACCAGGATATGTCCGCAGCGTCGATTATGGTCGTCTTCTGATGGTTAAGATGGAGACTTCCGCGGTCGATACTTCGTTCAATTTGAAGGGAGCATTCGAGCAGGCAACCCAGGGCGGGGTCACAGCCGGCGGCAATCTCGACGCCAAGTACAAGAATATTATCAGTAATGCTTCTTTCACCGCGCTGGCGCTAGGCGGCGGAGCGGAGACCCCGGTCAGCATCTTCAGCGGCGGCGCCGAGTCCGCGCTGAAGGGTTTGCAGGACTACATCAAGCAAGACGCTCGCTATCGCCGCGACAATCCCGGGTTTCCCATCGCATATACTGTGGTGTTTCTAAAAGATAATGAATTTGCCCGGATGGGATTTACGACCGACTATACCGATACCGAATGCGTCAAATATCCCAACGGCTTTGTCAAATTACAGCATTCGGGCGCATATGTCGCGAAATTCGAAGTGGATTGGGTCGAGCCCGATGCCCATGGCAATTACAACCAAAACAGAAGCTGGGAATCGGGCGATACAACCGTTGGCTACACCCACCAGGTCGACCTGCCCGGCGATGCGCAGGGTGTAAGAATAAAAGCCTGGGCTGCGACCGGCTTGATATGGGATCCATGGGGCGAGATCATGAATGTCGCGCTCAACGGGCCAGATAACAAATGCTATCGGGTAACCGGAACGACGCTCAACCGCAGCTGGGATAACAATTGCTAAATCCCGCGGACCGGCGCCAGCGCGGCGGGCACGAAAAAGCCGGGAGAAGTTGGACGCTCCCGGCTATTTAGGATCGGATTGCGACGGCAGCGGGTCAGAGCCGCTCGAATTAGTAAATTTCGTCCTTGATGCGGAGCTTCTGACTGCCCGCGTCGAAATTGCCTAAGATATTGGTATTACTAACGTATCCGAATTTTGAGAGGTAAATTTTGGTAAAACCAGATGGATAAGAAAATCAATGAGATACGTCCATGCGAAAAGAGCCGTTGCGACCAAATGCGACCGCGGCCCGCACGCAAAAAAAGTCCCGCCAACCCTTCGAGCGGGCGGCGGGGCCGTTGTCGTCAGGATCGCAAAGAGGATCGGGTTAGGCGATCCCGATTTCGCCCCGAGCCAGGCGCTCGTGATCCTCCTCGATCGAGCCCAGCCAATGACCATAGCGGGGTCAAACGTCATTTGGATTGAGGAATGCCCGAGCATCTGCTGCAGCCGTTTCGGCGAAAATCCCTTGCCGATCCACCATGACGCCGTGAAGTGGCGCAGCGAGTGGAAGTTGAACAGCGGCGCACCCGCGGCGTCGATCAGCCCGGCGGCTTTCTGCAACGGCCGCCCGAAGCGCTGCGCGAGGTTTTGGAGCGGCTGAATCTTGCCGACGGTGTTGAGGAATACGAGGTCGAGTTCGCCCTGGGGGCAGCGCAGCTTCCATTCCCTGAGCGTATTCAGCACGGTGGGCAGGACCGGGATTTCACGCTGACCGGCGGCCGATTTCGGCATCCCGATCGCGCCCCATTCGTCGGCTCGCTGCCGCACCGCGATCGTCTTAGTGTCAAAATCGATCGCACTCCAGGTCAGCCCGCGCAGCTCCGAAGCGCGCATCCCGGTAAAGGCGGCGGTGACCAGCAACGGCCGATGCCACGACCAGCGGGGCCCGGCGGCGATCTCCAGCAGCTTTTGCACATCGGTGATGCCGGGAAACGTCAGCGCCGACTTCGAGCTGCTTCACATCGCGCTTCTTGGTCGTGATCTTGACCGGCAACGCCGCGTTCTGCGCCACCAAGCCGCGGCGCTGCACCTCCGACAGGATCGATTTCAGCGTGCCGAGTACCTTTCGCGCCAGCCGCCGCGACACCGCCGGATGATCCTTGGTACCTTTAAGCAGGCTGTCGCGCCATGTTTCGAGCACCGGCGCTGACAGCTGCGACAGCTTCACCGCCCCGATGGTGGAGCCGATATGCAGCCGCACGATCGCGTCGTAGCCGCGCATCGTACCGCGTTCCAAATGCTCGGCTGCGCCGCGCTCCAACCATCGCTGAGCCGCCTCATAGACGTTGAGCGAAGCCCGTTCCGCCGTGTGCACGCCGTCTTTAACTTGGTGCTGGGTCTCGACCAGCCACGCTGCGGCGGCTTTCTTTGTGTCACCCGGCGCCTCGATAACCAGGCATATCTGCAGGCGCTTGAACCGACCGGCGGACCGGTTGCCGTTGCCCGCGTGTTTTACCCGTTCCGCGCCAACGAGAACGACGCATGGTTTCTGGTTAATGGGGTGCCGTCGCTGATCGATGTCGACGATCAACGTTATCTGCCATTAGCGGAAATGCGATCGTCGGCGGCCTACGCCGAAATCCATCAGCATTACCCGAATGTCACATTCTGGCCCGGTAGCCGCGGCGGGTCGGCCCCGGAGACGTCTTCGGACGGCCGCCAGATCGTTGTCGGTTATCTGTTGCGCGATCTCTGTCATGCCTGCGCTATCGTCGGCCGCGTCCGCTATGGTTTTGATTTTAGCGCCAACGGAAGATTCCTCGGAGCGAGGCTCGTCTCGATAACGCCAACCGAGCGATAAGTCTTTTAACCCTGGGTTTGGCAGGTTTCCGCAGCCTTCGTTTTAAGCGCTATTGGCGGCAATCGGCTCGACCAGTCCGGCGGCAACGTGGTCCCGATCCTCCGCCTGGTCGTGCGTTGGCCGAATAGATGCCGCTTCGAGCCGCCGCACGGCCGCTTCCACCGCGAGCCGCAGCCCCATATCGTTGAAGAACGAGCCCGGAATCATGCAGGACGCGGCGAGCACCCGGCGAAAGGCATCGAACAGTTCGGCATCTGGGGGCGTGGCTTCGGTCCAGAACCGGTCGAGGTCGCCCTGATAAGTCAGCCCCCGAATGTCGTACACCGCATCGCCGAGGGCGATCACCGGCAGCCCCTTGGCCAGCGCTGCGGCGCCAACCGTGCTGTTAACGGTCACAACGCCGTGCGCCCGGGCCAGCAGCTTTGGCAATCCGCCGCCGTCGACCACAGTCACGCGATCGGCCACCATATGCTCGGTCGCAACATGCCCGATCATACCGGTCCAATTTACGAGACCGCTGTCCATCGGGTGCAGTTTGACAATGAGCCGCGCGGCTGATGGCGCATGGTGCGAAAACGAACCGAGCACATGGTCAATTGCCAAAGAGCTTGTGCGAAACCGCGAATGCACCCGCATCTGGTAGTCACAGTCAAGCTGCAGCGGGAGGAGATAGATCGGGTCGCCGGTCAATGCCGTGATCGCCGCCGCCGCTTGCCGCTCGGATCTACGCAGCAACGCAAGTCGCCGCAGCCACCCTGCATATTCGATCAGCAAATAATAGGGCCGGTGGCTGCGGTAATGCGGAAAACGCCAGATAGCGACAGCCGAGGCAAGATTATAAAGGATATCCTCGAACGCACGCCGCCGGAAACTATCTCGAACCTTTGGCTGCGGCCATTGCCATTCCGGGAGTTCGCGGGCTCGCTCGCGATACCAATCGGGGACTTTGGGCAGTGGCGAATAGCCGTTGACGCCGTCTTTTTCAAAGGTGATCCAACCGGGGCGCATATAGCCCTCTTCGACCACGTGCACGAGGAGGCTGCGCTCTTTGGCAAGACGGATTGCGGCGCGATGTAATGGGCGGCAGTCGCCAAACAGGATGATGTCGCTGATCGCGCGGTTGCAGATCAGGTCGTCGAGAAACCGCGGCCATTCCTGCGCGCGGCCGCGAAAATCAATCGCGTTGCCAATTCGCCAGAATGCGCGATCGCCGCCGTTGAAGTTGACCCGATACACGGCATGACCGCGTGCCGCGAGAGCAGAACCGAGGCGCTCGAAAAATCGAGTCGGCATGCTTTGCAGAAAAAGAAAGCTGCGACCGGTCAATGCCGCGTTGGGGCGCGCGACCGTCACGCGCTCTGCCAACCGGTCACCTGACGATCCAATGGCATTCCCCGAGGACGAATGCGACACCGGTGACTACGACAGCGGCGTCCTTTCCGCGTCCTGGAGGTTTTCACTGTTTGTTAGAATCTTTGAGCTTGGATCGGCGGGGGCTGAAATCGATCGGCCCGGATCGAGGCTGAATGTGGCGCGCGTCTTAGTAGCCGAGTCCGACCAACATATTCGCGAGTTCTTTGCCGGGATTCTGGCTGATTGCGGTCACGCAGTTCAAACCTGCGCCGACGCAACCGAGGCACCATCGTCACTGGCGAAGCGAGAAATCGACGTCGTCGTGACTGATCTGGTCCTGGAGATTAGTGACGAAACCACACTCTTCCGTGATTGCGCAGCTCTCGGCATCCCGACATTCACCTTGAGCGGAAGCAAATTCCGTCCCGGACAGTTACTGGCAGAACGGCCAGCGGCATTGTTAGAGAAGCCTTTTCGCTTCAACGATCTGCAAACCGTATTGGATGCTGTCGCTCTCCAGCCGGAGCCGGCGTGAGCGCGATCGGGCCGGCGCGCCGAGGGTTTTTAGGACGCGGCTGGGCTGCGACGTGCGTAGAGCAGGAATTCGCGATTGCCTTCAGGACCTAGGATCGGGCTCTCGACGATGCCGATCGTCAGCCAACCCGGTTGCGCCGCGATCCAGGCAGCGGCGCGCTCGCAAACCTCACTATGAATCGCCGGATCCCGCACGACGCCGCCCTTGCCCACCTTCCCTGGCCCGGCTTCGAATTGCGGCTTGATCAACGCAACTAGCGACGCCTTGTCCGCGGCGAGTGCGAGCGGCGCCGGTAAAACCGTCGCCAGCCCGATAAAGCTCGCGTCACAGGTGATTAAATCCACCGGTTCCGGCACCTGCGTGCGGGAGAGCGCGCGCGCATTTGTCCGCTCGCAGACAACAACTCGCGGGTCGTGGCGCAGTTTCCACGCCAGCTGGCCGTGTCCGACATCGACCGCATAAACACGGGCAGCGCCGCGCGCGATCAGAACATCGGTAAAGCCGCCGGTCGAGGCGCCGATATCGAGGGCAATCCGGCCGCGCGGATCGATTGCGAAGTGATCGAGAGCATGAGCGAGCTTGAGCCCGCCGCGCGACACCCAGGGATGATCGCGACCCCGGAGTTCGATCTTCGCGTCTTCAGATAATAGCTCACCGGCCTTATCAATCCGCCGCTCGCCGGCGAAAACCAAACCGGCGAGGATCAGGGCTTGCGCGCGAGCGCGGCTCTCGGCAAGGCCGCGCTCGGTCACTAATTGATCGGCGCGTCGCTTCGATCGCAAAACCGCCTGCAACCGTACACGCTGAACCCAGCGGAAAGCCCTATATTAGGCTCGAGCCGGCTGTTCCGCTATTTCGCGGCCAAGCGCCGATAGCGCCATGGCCACGATTTGGCGGGCATTGAGGCCCGCCCTGTCGTATTGTGTCTGCGGACTATCGTGCTCGAGGAACACGTCGGGCAACATCATGGTGCGGATCTTGAGCCCATGGTCGAGCAGCGCGTTTGCCGCCAAATGATGCAGCACGTGGCTGCCGAAGCCGCCGATCGCACCTTCCTCGACCGTGATCACGACTTCATGCTCGCGGGCGAGCCGGCTGATCAGGTTGGTATCGAGCGGCTTGGCAAAGCGAGCGTCCGCAACCGTCGTCGAGAGCCCGTAGGACGCCAGCTCTTGCGCCGCCTTCATGCACTCGCTCATCCGGCCACCAAGGCTGAGAAGGGCGATGGTGGTCCCTTCCCGCATGATGCGCCCGCGCCCGATCTCGAGCGGCACGCCGCGCTCGGGGAGCGGTACGCCGATCCCGTCGCCGCGCGGGTAACGCACCGCAGAGGGCCCCTCGTCTAACGCGGCGCAAGTCGCCACCATATGGACGAGTTCCGCCTCGTCTGCCGCCGCCATGATCACAAAGCCGGGCAGGCAGCCAAGATAGGTCACATCGAACGAGCCGGCGTGAGTTTGACCGTCGGCTCCGACCAGCCCGGCGCGGTCGATCGCGAACCGCACCGGCAGGCTCTGAATCGCAACGTCGTGCACGACCTGGTCATAGGCGCGCTGCAGAAAGGTCGAATAGATCGCTGCGAACGGCTTCATTCCTTCGGCAGCGAGCCCGGCAGCAAACGTCACGGCATGCTGTTCGGCAATGCCGACATCAAAGCAGCGGTTCGGAAACTTTTCGCCAAATAGATTGAGCCCGGTGCCGGACGGCATTGCCGCCGTGATCGCGATCACGCGGTCATCGGCCTCGGCTTCCTTGATCAGCGCCTTGGCGAAAACGCTGGTGTAGGACGGCGCCTTGGAACTCGATTTCGCTTGTGTTCCGGTGATCACGTCGAATTTGGCGACACTATGCCATTTGTCATCGGCTTGTTCTGCCGACAGATAGCCGTGCCCTTTTTCGGTGACGGCGTGGACCAAAATTGGGCCGGTCTCCTTGGTGTCGCGGACGTTCTTCAGCACCGGCAGCAAATGATCGAGATTGTGACCGTCGATCGGACCGACGTAATAAAATCCCAGTTCCTCGAATAACGTGCCGCCGGTCACAAAGCCGCGGGCCAGTTCCTCGGCGCGACGCGCCGCATCTTCGAGCGGCTTTGGGAAATGCCGCGCCACTTCCTTGGCGATGTGCCGCAGCGACATAAACGATTTTGACGATAGCAGCCGGGAGAGGTAGGCGCTCATCGCGCCGACCGGCGGGGCGATCGACATATCATTGTCGTTGAGGACGACGATCAGCCGCGAATCCATCGCCCCGGCATTATTCATTGCCTCATAGGCCATGCCGGCGCTCATCGCGCCATCGCCGATAACGGCGATAATGTTGCGCTGCTCGCCCCGCAGGTCGCGGGCCACCGCCATGCCCAACCCCGATGAAATCGAGGTCGAGCTGTGGGCCGCGCCAAACGGGTCGTACTCGCTTTCGGAACGCTTGGTGAAACCGGAAAGGCCACCGCCCTGGCGAATCGTGCGAATGCGGTCGCGCCGGCCGGTCAGGATCTTGTGCGGATAAGCCTGGTGACCGACATCCCAGATCAGCCGGTCGTTGGGTGTGTCAAAGACATAGTGCAGCGCGACCGTGAGCTCCACGACGCCGAGCCCAGCGCCAAAATGACCGCCTGTGATCGAGACCGCGTCGATCAGTTCGGCGCGCAACTCATCCGCGAGTTGGCGCAGATCCGATTCGGGCAGCCGGCGCAGATCGGCCGGAATATCGATCCGGTCAAGCAACGGCGTCCGATTGGAAATCGGGCGAGTCGGGTTTGAATCCAATGCAGGCTCCTCACGTGCGACGGCTGATTACGAATCGCGCCGCCTCTCTTAAAAGTTCCGCTCTTCCCCCGAACAAATCAAGATGCGCGACGGCTTGACCGATCAGCAGTTCGGCCTGATTGCGCGCCCGCTCGACCCCGAGGATAGAGACGAAGGTGGCCTTACCGGCAGCGGCATCGGCGCCGGCCGGTTTCCCGGTTTCCGCCGGCGAGCCTTCGACGTCGAGAAGATCGTCGGCGATCTGAAAAGCAAGCCCGAGGTCGTGCGCATAGCCGCGCAAGGCGGTGCGAGCCTCGGCAGGCGCTCGCGCCAGTATTGACCCGGCCTCGCAGGAAAACGCGATGAGCGCCCCGGTTTTCATGCGCTGCAGCCGCGTGATCGCGCCGATGTCGAGCGAGCGATGCTCGGCGATCAGGTCGATCATTTGGCCCCCGACCATTCCGGCTGCACCGGCGGCGGCGGCAAGGGCGGCCACCAGCTCGCAGCGCACCGCCGGATCGGCATGCGCGTCCGGATGGGCCAGCAACTCAAAAGCCATCGTCAGTAAGCCGTCACCAGCGAGAATCGCGGTCGCCTCGTCGAACTCCTTGTGGCAAGTCGGACGGCCGCGCCGCAGATCGCTGTCGTCCATTGCGGGGAGGTCGTCATGGACCAACGAATAGGCGTGCACCATCTCAATCGCCGCCGCCACTTGCAGCGCGCATTGCCGGTTGACGCCAAAGAGGCGCGCGCCGGCGAGAACCAGAAAAGGACGCAGCCGCTTGCCCGGCCCTAGCGCGGCGTAGCGCATTGCCTCGTAGACTCGCGCTTCGAGATCGGGCGGCACGACGAGCAGCCGCTCCAATAGCGAATCGGTCAGCGTTGCAGCCTCGGCCAACGCCGCTTCGAACGAGAGCCCGTCGGGCCACAGCGTGTCAGTCAAACTTCGCTGGCTCCGTCGATACTGCGCCATCGGCGCCGACAACGATGCGCTCTACCCGTTGCTGCGCCTCGTTGAGCTTTCGTTCGCAATGCTGCTTCAACAGAGCCCCACGCTCATAGGAGAGGATCGCTTCGTCGAGCTTGACCTGTCCCGCTTCGAGCCGCCGCACGATCTGTTCGAGTTCAGCGAGCGCATCCTCAAAGCTCATGCTTGAGATTTCGGGAAGCGGATTGGTCTCGGCCATCGCTGCTCTATCTAGCAAATTGCGCGAGATTGGAAGCGCGCTCTAACCATTTGCGAGCGGATATTATCGCCCTGCTGTCACACTACGGCAACAACACTGTCACTGGCCCGGGGCTGCTCAGGCGGCCATCAGCACCCGGACATGCGCCGCAGCGCTGGCGCCAAGTGCCTGAAGATCGTAGCCACCCTCTAACGTCGAGACGAGCCGCCCCTCGGCATGTCGGTAGGCCAGTTCGACGAGTCGTTCGGTGACCCATACGTAGTCGCTCTCTTCGAGCATCAACTGCGCCAGCGGATCGCTGCGGTGCGCGTCAAACCCCGCCGAGATGATTACGAATCTCGGCCGAAACTCGTCGAGCGCCGGCAATATCCGCTCGCTGAACGCGCGTCGAAACGGCCCCGATCCCGACATTGGCCGCAATGGCACATTGACAATGTTGCCTACCCCGGTCTCGTGCGCGGCGCCGGTGCCGGGGTAGAGCGGATATTGATGGGTCGACGCATAAAACAGGTTCTCGTCCGCTTCGAACGCCGCCTGGGTGCCGTTGCCGTGATGAACATCGAAATCGACGACGGCGACCCGTTCGAGGCCATGTACTTCGCGCGCCCGCAATGCGGCGATCGCGGCATTGTTGAACAGGCAGAACCCCATCGCGCGGTCAGGTTCGGCATGGTGACCGGGTGGCCGTACCGCACAAAAGGCATTCTCGGCCTCTTTGGCCATGACAGCGTCAACCGCGGCAGTCACCGCACCCGCCGCGTGCAACGCCGCGCACCCGGAGGCTGCGGACAGGACCGTATCGGCGTCGATCGCCACATGTCCCGTCATCGGCACAGCGTTCAGAATGCGCTCGACGTGAGGCCGCGGATGGATCCGAAGCAGATCTTCGAGCATCGCTTCCGGCGCTTCCCGGAGTTCGAGCTCGCCAAATTGTGGACCGGACAGTGCCGCAAGCACGGCGCGCAGCCGCGCCGGAGATTCGGGATGGTGCAATCCCGGGTCGTGCTCGAGACAGACTGGGTGCGTATAGAGCAGCGTTGTCATTGCCAGCCCTCGCTTCGAAAATTTGCCATCAGTGTCGCAATTCGGCGCGCAAATCCTGTTCGAAATCCCGAGATGGCCGTGATCCTCTCGAAATTCACCGGCGAGCGGCGCCGAGCCCGAGTGCGGCCCACCCAACCAATAACGCGGTCCCGCCAAACGGCGTCACCGCGGCGAACCAAGAATACTGCGTCAATGCTAACGCAAACAGGCTGAGGCTGAACAAGCAGATCCCGATCACAAAACACCATCCCGCAATCGCCAGAAGCATGCTGAAGCGGGTACTGCGATCAGCGATGGCCGCCAGCGCAACAAGGGTGGCAGCGTGAACCATGCCGTAAAGCGCGCCAGTGCGAAGGAGTTCGGCGGCGTGCACATTCCTGCTCGCCAGATGCGCCGCGACCGCTCCGGCCGCAACCGACAAAAAGCCGCCAATCGCCGCAGCCGCAAGCCAGGTGCGGATCATCGCGACACCGCTCTTTCGGCGAGCGCGATGTGATAGAGCGACAGGGTCTCGCGCGCGACAATCCCTTCGGCGAAGCGGGTTTCGACCAGTATCCTGCCGTTATTTCCCATCTCTTCGCACCGTCCGGGGTCGGCGGCGAGTGCGGCGATTGCCTCGGTGAGCGCAACCAAATCGCGTGGCGGCACAAGGATGCCGCTGGCATTATTCTCCGTCCGGACCACCTCGCGGCAGCCGGGAACGTCGCTCGCGATGATCGGCCGGGCACAGGCAGCGGCTTCGAGCAACGCCTTTGGCACACCCTCGCCATAGGTTGACGGCAGGACGGCGATGGCCGCGCGTTGCCAGATCTCGCGAACATCCTCGACTGCACCCAGCCAAGTCACTCCCGGCTCCGCGGCAAGCGATAACAGTTCAGCCTCCGAGAGCGACCCTGAATTGTCCGGGTCCGGAGGTCCCGCCAGGACAAGTTCGATCGGCAGGTTTCGCTGCCGCAAGCGCCGGATGGCGGCGACCGCGTCGAGCACGCCTTTGTCGCGCAGCATGCGCGAGACGAGGGCGATGATGACCGGATTCCCCTTTGGCATCGGTAGCGGCGCGAAATGTTGGACATCGACGCCGGAGCCGCCGATCAGCGATATCCGCGACCGCTCGACGCCGAGAGCGGAAAGCGCGGCGCCGTCCTCGGGGTTTTGCACGATGACCTGGCTGGGGCGCCGACCAACCGCAAACCGCAGCACTAACCCTAGCGCCAAGCGCCGCAGCCGCGCCGTGATGCTGGTTGCCGAAAAAGCGGACCCCAACCCCATCACCGCATCGATCACCGCCGGCGTATCACGCCGATAGCCAAAAGCGACTGCCCGGGCCAGATTGCCGAACAACACCGGTTTCAGCGCGACATGGTGAAGGATGTCGGGTCGCTCAGATCGATAGAGCCGCGCGATTGCTGCGATCACTCGCACCGACCCGGCGATCCCGTCGCCGCGCCGTCGCCAGGCCAGAGCGCGCAGCGTCAATCCCTCGGCGAGGATGCGCGCACCATGATCCTGGACCCGCGTCGCGACGACAACATCAAATCCGGCATCGCGCGCAGCACGAGCCACCGGTAGGCGATGTGAGCAAAAGTACCAATCCTCGGTGACCAGAAACAGCAGCTTCGGGCGCCGCCGGGCGGAGCATGCGGAAAACGGCTCGGCCATCGCAACGACTATGGTATCGCGCGAGGTCAAGTGGCAGTCGCGGCGATCGCGAGCAGAGTAAGGACGCTCTTGTCCATACATGCCGTGCTCTTTAATCCATTTGCTGGAGAACTGCTTCTAATCAAATCATCAACTGCCGGATGGGAGGCGAAGACTGCCGCACATACTGGTGACGGGTGCTGCCGGCTTTATCGGCCGCGCGCTGTGCCGCGAGCTGGTGCAGCTCGGCCATGAGGTTCGCGGTGTCACGCGCGGGAAAGCTGAACCGATCGCGGGAGTCGTATTGCGGCCGATCGGCGACATTGGCGCGGACACCGATTGGAAAGCCCATCTCGAGGGCATCGAAATCATCGTTCATCTCGCGACGAGCGCCCACCGTCCAGTCGACGAGGCGACCGGTATTACCGAGGCGAAAGCAGCGGCGTCGTTGGTGCGGGCCGCCGATACCGCCGGTGTTCGCCGCTTGGTTCATCTCAGCTCGATCCGCGCTATGGGCGAGGAGACGCCGCCCGGTCGCCGCTTTACCGCCACAGACCCGCCATCGCCGCAAGATGCCTATGGCCGCGCCAAGCTTGCGATCGAGCACGCGATCATTGCGGCGGCAGGCGCGACCGGGGTCGATCTTGTCATCCTCCGCCCGCCGCTGGTTTACGGGCCCGGAGTTAAAGGAAATCTAAGGGCGCTGATCAAGCTGACCGCGAGCGGTGTGCCATTGCCGTTCGCCGGTGTCGAAATCCGACGCAGCATGATCTTTCTCGGCAACCTGGTCGATCTCCTGGTGTTGGCCTGTACGCATCCGGCCGCGCCCGGTCGTCTGCTGCTGGCGCGCGATGCCGATGATCTTTCGATACCCGAACTCGTACAGGCGTTGGCGGCCGGACTCGGGCGACGAGTGCGGCTATTCCCGGCGCCCGCGGCCTTGTTTACCGGGCTCAGTCTGTTGCCGGTACTGCGGCCGGCATTGCGTCGCCTGACCTTGCCGCTGCTGGTGGACGACGCCGAGACGCGCCGCGTCCTCGGCTGGATGCCGGTGGTCTCGTCGGAGACAGGGCTCGCATCCACGGCGCGCGCCTACGCCCGGCGATCATAATCGGGAATTTGGAAAGGCTTCGGGCTGAGCCGCCTCATTCCGCGTCGGGCTGCTTTGCCGGATGGGCATCGGCAAACGCCGGGATCGCCATGCAGTTATCGTAGATCCGCATCACCCGCCGATATGCGTCGAGCGGGCAGTTGAAGTTTTTGGCGGGCGTCACCTGGGTTACAAGGCAGATATCGGCGATCGTCGGGTGCCCGCCATGGCAGAAATCGCCGCTCTCGGGATGGCGCTCCAGTCGCGCTTCGATCGCCTCGAGACCGAGACCTAGCCAGTGCCCGATCCAGGCCACCAGTTGCGTCTCGCTAAGCTTCAACACGTCGGTCAGATAATGGCGCACGCGCGGCACAATCAGCGGGTGCGAGTCGGCGACATTGATCAGCGCTAGCCCGCGCACCCAGGCCCGCGCCTCCGGATCGGCCGGAAGCAACGGCGGTTCGGGGTAATGTTCGTCCAGATATTCGAGGATGGCCAAAGATTGAAACAGCTCGGCCGCGCTATCGATCAGGGTCGGCACCATCATCTGCGGGTTTAACCTGCGGTATTCGGCGGCGAACTGGTCGCCCTTTTCGAGGTGCAGATAGCTGTCTTCGCGCGCCAGACGCTTCAGGTTTAGCGCGATACGCACGCGGAAACTCGCCTGCGAGCGATAATAAGTGTAGAGCTTCATTCTACGTCTCCCTATGCCTTGCCCTAGCGGCGGGGGCCGCCGAGCCGGCTGTTATCAGGCGCCGAGGATAACGTCCATGTCCTTCACCCCTAAGCTTGCTGGTCTTACCCTGGTGTTTTCTGCGGTTATCATGGCGCGTCCGGCAATGGCTGCCGATCCGGGTGGCGGCGGCTGCGCCAGCTGTAATCTGCTTAACGAAAAGGCGCTGTCGCTCGATCTGGCGGAGGCGATCGCGATGGCGGCGCTCACCAAATGCCGGGCCGACGGTAATCATGTCAGCGTCACTGTGCTCGACCGAGACGGGCTGGTGAAGATCGCTTTTCGCGATGACGGGGCATCACCGCACACAATCACCACCAGCCAGCGCAAGGCATTCACCTCCGTCACTTTCCGGCAGCCTTCGGCGCAATGGGCGCACCGGGTGCTGACCGACCCGGCTATTGCGGGTCTGAAGGACACTGCGGGGACTATTGCGCTCGGCGGCGGCGTGCCGATCAAAGCCGGGAATGAAGTGGTCGGCGCGATAGGGGTCAGCGGCTCGCCCGGCGGCGACAAGGACGAGGCCTGCGCAAATGCCGGTGTCGCGGCGGTTGCCGACAAGCTGAAATGAGGGAAGGCCGGTAAGGGCCAGTCGGCTAAAGTGTAGCTTTATGGCGTTCCGATTATGGCGGCCCTGATGCCTGTGTACCTTGTGTCGTCGACGGGCCGGCATCCGCTGGCGGGCGCCACTGATGCGACAAGGGAAGAAAGTTTTGGCGGCGGACAAACGACTAGAGTGAAATGACAAGCAAAGCTTCGCTGGTCTTCCTCGATTACGACCAACAGGCGCTCGACGCCGCCTATGACCAGGCCGCTTATGCGCCCAACCGCGAACAGTTGATCCGGCGCCGGGAAAGCGACAGTGCGGCGGTACGAGCGCGGCTCGGCGAACCGAACGCTTCGCCTATGGATCCGCCGAAATCGAACAACTCGACCTCTACCGCGCGGCAGGGGATCGCCGCCCGATGTTTGTCTTCATCCATGGCGGCGCATGGCGTGCCGGCCGCGCGGCGGGTTACGCCGGCCCGGCTGAGATGCTCACTGCGGCCGGCGCGCATTACCTCGTGCCCGATTTCAGCTGGGTGCAGGACGCAGCCGGCGATCTTACCGTACTGGCCGATCAGGTGCGCCTGGCGATCGCTTGGGTTTACCGCAATGCAGCCCGGTTTGGCGGCGACCCAAGCCGGCTCTATCTCAGCGGCCAGTCTTCGGGCGGGCATCTGGCCGCGGTGGCGATGACCACGGATTGGCGCCGTGAATTCGAGCTGCCGGCCGACATCATCAAAGGCGGCCTGCTCATTTCAGGCATGTACGAGCTGGCTGCGGTGCGGTTGTCGAAGCGCAGCGCTTATGTCGCGTTTGACGATGCCTGCGTCGAGGCGCTCGGTCCGATCCGCCATCTCGACCAGCTGCACGCACCTGTTATCGTCGCCTACGGCACTTGCGAGACGCCGGAATTCCAGCGCCAGAACCGCGAGTTTGCCGCCGCCGTCGCAGCCGCCGGCAAGCCGGTGCGATTATTGGTCGGCGAGCATTACAATCACTTCGAATTGCCCGAGACCCTCGGCAATCCTTACGGCCTGCTGGGGCGGGCGGCGCTCGAACTAATGGGACTGCGATACTGATGGGGCTGCGATCATGAACCCGATCGATCTGCGCTCGGACACAGTGACCCGGCCATCATCCGGCATGCGCGAGGCGATGGCGGCGGCGCCGGTGGGCGACGACCAGTACGGTGAAGACCCATCGGTCAACCTACTACAGGAACGGGTCGCCGAATTGCTAGGCAGGGAGGCGGCGCTGTTCGTCCCGAGCGGCACGATGGCAAACCAAATCGGGCTCAGAGTGCTGACGCGGCCCGGCGACGAGGTGGTGCTCGGTCACGAGGCGCATATCGTCTGGCATGAATCGGGCGCCGGCGCGGCGAATTCCGGCGTGCAGTTCGCTGCTGTCGGACAGGGCGGGCTGTTCACCGCCGACGATCTTCGGGCCGCCTACAAACCGCCGGGTCACATCGTGTTCCCGCCGACGACCCTGGTCGCGGTCGAGAACACCCACAATCGCGGCGGCGGGGTCATATTCCCGCAACAGGACGCCATTGAAGTCTGCGCGGCCGCGCGCGAGCTCGCGATGGCAAGCTATCTCGACGGCGCCCGCCTATTCAACGCCGCGGTCGGTTCCCGCCGCAGCCTCGCCGAGCTGGCCGCCCCCTTCGATCTGGTTTCGGTGGCGTTGTCAAAGGGGCTGGGTTGCCCGGTCGGCAGCGTCCTCGCCGGCAAACGGGATGCGATCGCGCGCGCCCATCGCGCCCGCCGCATGTTTGGCGGTGCGATGCGCCAGGCCGGTATCCTCGCGGCTGCCGGTTTATGGGCGCTCGACCATAATTTCGACCGGCTCGCCGAGGACCATGCCAACGCCCGGCTGTTGGCGGAGCGGCTCGCGGGGCTGCCCGGCGTCGAGCTCGACCTAGCGACCGTGCAGAGCAATATCGTGATCTTCAACATGACCGCGGCGGCGCCCGACGCGTCGACCATTGTCGCGCATGCCGCCAAGGCCGACGTTTTGGTCTCGGCCTTTGCGGTCCGAACCGTGCGGGCCGTGACCCATCTCGACGTCGCGCAGGAGGAATGCCGTCGCGCCGCCGATATTCTGGCCGAAGTGATCACGCGTACCCCAGCGGCGTGAGGCGACCAGCGGCAACGCCTCACACCGCAGGGGAGGACGGTGCTAGGTTGCGATTTGATTTCGGGATTAAGGCGCGGTTTCGAGATCCTTGAGAAGTTTACGAAGCTCCAGCGCCAGATCGGGCTGTCGGTCTGTGCGCGGCAAACTCGGCGCGAGATCATCCTCGGCCGCGGCAGGCATGCTCCGAATGCTCTGAAGGATTCCGGTCAATGCCGCGACCGCGTCGCGCAAATCGGTCATCGCCGCGGTGTCGAGCACGGCATGTTGCGCGTAGGTTTGCTCACGCAATTCGGTCGCGCGAAACGCCGCTTCGAGCGCCTCGATCGACGATCTCGTAGTCGTCGCCAGCCCGTCGGTGGTGGCCGACAGGTGTTCGATCGCATCGAACAGCGCGCGGTGGCCCTGTTCAAGGATCTCGCCGAGCCGTTCCGGAATTTGCACTGCCGCAACGGGCGCGGGCGCAGTGTTCGGCGGGTTGACTGTCGTCGGGGTTGCCAATAGTTCAGCCGTGCGCCGCAGTAGCCCGGCTTCGGTCGTTTCGGCCGGCAGCCGCGAGATCAACTCAATCAGCGGCTCAGCCGCGACATCGACCGCGACCCGGGCGAGAAATGCGAGCAGCACCAGCCCGGCAACCGCTAAGCCCGCCGGCACGGTCGGGATCGGCCCAGGTATAAAGGACAGCCGGCTATAAGGTTGTGCCGCGCCGAGGACGACGATGGCCGCGAGCACGATGACGGCGCTGAAGAAATGCGCGCGCGCCGCGCCAATGTAGAATAGCCGGGCGACCTCGCGCCTCGCCTCACGTGGCTCAAAGGGGCCTCGCAACACCACTGTCCCATCCGCCGGAGCGGGGTTGGGCTGCACCGCAGCGCGGGGCGGCACCAATCGGCGAAAACCGTTCCTATCGAAAGCCGCCGTCCAATCCGGCCACGCCGGCCCGTGATGCGGCGGGTTGCGCGCGAGGTGCCAGCGCACGCGCAAGGCGCCCTCGATCAGATCGCCTGAGGTCAGCAGGATCGCGCACAGCCCATAGGCAGCAAGCGCCACCACCGCTACGCTCGGCACCAGCGGCTTCAAGTTCGACAGCATCGCAGTGTGCGGCGTAACGGTCAGCTCCGGCCAAATCACCGCGACCGCAGCGACGAGGGCGAGGATTGCGCTCGATAAAACGATAATCCAAGGTCGCATGGCGGATCCCAAATTCGGCGGGAAGCCCAACTCAGCGTTCCCTGGGCGATCAGCGATGTCGGCTGTCATCATTCTGCGGTGACCACATCGCCGCGCTTGGGCTCCGACATGACGTCTCGAGCCAGTGAAAAAGTGCATATCGAATTTTGCCGCACCGGCAACAATAAACCGTAAATATTTGTCGTAAATCGGGCTGAGATAGCTCGGCGGTTGCCGTCCGTACTCCCGTAACGGTCCGCTAGGGGTGAATCACCGTCTCGGTTCGGCTGATCACAAAAGCTTCGCGCCGCTCGATAAAATCGGCGACGACCTCGGTGAAGGCTTCGGGCCGGTCGGTGCTGATCGCGTGCCCGGCATCGTAAACATAGACTAGGTGACAGTTGGGCATCAGCTCCTTGTAGAAATGCCCCATCTCCGGCGGGATCACCCGATCGACCGTGCCAAACAGAACCAGCGTCGGAATCATCACTCCGCGCAGTTGCGCTTCTAGATCGGCATCGCGGTCGGGCCCACGCAGCCGCGCGACCAGCCGCGTCTGCTTTGCCCGCACCGCCGCGTCGGGTGGCGGTGGCGCCGCCACCTTTTCGGGGTGAGCGTAGAGGCGCCGAGCCATCTCTTCCGGCGTTCCCGAAGGCGGTTGGCTACCCTGGACGCGGATCGCCGCCGGCGCCTCGAGGACCAACGCTCGCACCCGCGCGGGCTGCTGCACCGCGAGCCAAAGGGCGGTCTTGCCGCCGAACGACGTGCCCATCAGGTTAAACTCGCTGAGACCGAGCGCGTCGGCCGCCTTCCCCATCGTCGCTGCGAGTTCGGGCATGTCGCGGGTGCGATCGTTTTCCTCCAATTCCCCAAAGCCCGGCATCTCGAAGGCGACAACCCGAAACTGTCGGCGCAAAAGATCGTGGCCGGGCGTCAGCCGCAAGCCGCCGGCGCCGTGCAGATGGATGAGCGCAGGCCCCTCCCCTGCCGCCATATAACGGATGCGAAAGCCGTCGGCCTCAACATGGCCTTCGCGAAAATCCTCTCCCGCTTGCGTCACGATCGATAATCCTTTGAAACCCAGGGTCTTGAACGGGTCTTAAACGTCGCGAATGTGCGGCAGCACCTTATTACCGAACAGTTCGAGCGAGCGCATCAAGAAGCTCAGATCAGGGGAACCGGGGATCTGGAACATCAAATCGATGACACCGGCCCCGCTCTCGGCGCGGCAGTGCTTGATCTGGTCGACGATAGTATCGGGACCGCCGAAGAAATTTGTGTGAGTTCCGGTGCGGCCCAGCATCGCCGGTCTTGCTTCACCGGCGATGTTGCGCCGGTCGAGCTGTCGCAAAGCCTCCCGCACGGTGGCGCGTGGCGGGAATGAGCCGGCCACGGACGGCAGCGTTTCGAGCACTCGCTGCGCCTCGGCATCGGTCTCGCCGATCAGGATGTTGGCGCGGTAGATGATCTGCTCCGGCGTTGGCTCCCAACCATATTCGGCGCATTGCGCGCGATAATAACTCGTGGCTTTGCCGGCTTCCGCAAACGGGATATAGGCAATGCCAAGGCCGAGGTGGTTGCGAGCTGCGAAGTCGCAGGATTCACGACTTCCCCCGAGAGCATAGGTCGGCGGATGCGGCTGTTGACTGGGCCGCGGCCAGACTGCGACCGTGCGGAACTGGAAATGTCGCCCTTGCCAGCCAAAGGGCTGCGGCTCGGTCCAGGCTTTGAGGACCAGCTCCATCGCTTCGGTTGTGCGTTCGCGGGCTTCGGCGGGATTGAGGCCATAGGTCAGGTATTCGCCGGTGATGCCGCGCAATAATCCGACGACCAGACGGCCAGGGATCAGATTATCGAGCATCGCCAGCTCTTCGGCGATTTTTACCGGATTGCTTTGCGACACTATCGGGCCGAGCACCGCGATTTTTATCTTTTTCGCGTATGCCGCCAGATTCGCTGCCGAGATGACCGGGTTTGGTGTTAGCCGCTGCGGCGAATAGTGGTGCTCGGCCACACTGATCCAGTCGAAGCCCAATTCCTCGACAAATTGCAGCCTTTCGACCATCCCGCGATAGGATCGTGCACCGGCATCGCGATCGTAAGCGTCGGGCGGCACCGGCCATTCCGCCGGCAATTGCCGCGGCGGCAGGTAGTGTGCGGTTTCGAAAAACGAGACCTTCATCGCTCCCCCGCGCCCTACCCGCGCTATATCGCTACACTTCGCGGATGCGCGGCAGGACCTTCTCGGCGAATAGTCCGAGCGACTGCATCAGCCGTCCGGTGTCGGGAGCACCGGGGTTTTGGAACGCGAGGTCGAGCACGCCCACGCCAACTTCCTCGCGGCAGCGCTTGATCTGCTCTACCACGGTATCCGGGCCGCCATAGAACGAGGTCGGCAACGTGCCGCCGACATTTGGCGTCCGCGCCTCGCCGGCAACGTTGCGGGAGTCGAGCTTTAGCAGCGCATCGCGCACGCCGGCGCGCATCGGGAAGGGTGCGGGACCGTTGCGCTGTTTGTCAAGCAGCTCCTGAGCTTCCTCGTCGGTGTCAGCGAGAAGGATGTTGGCGCGGTAAATCATCTGCTCGGGTGACGGCTCCCAGCCATAGCGCGCGCACGCCTCACGATAATAACGCGTCGACTTGGCGACGACTTCGAACGGGGCGAACGAGACCCCGAGGCCGATATGATGGCGCGCCGCAAATTCGCAGGATTCTCGGCTGGTGCCGAGCGAAAAGGTCGGCGGCATCGGCTGCTGCAACGGCCGCGGCCACACCGACACCGTGCGAAACTGATAGTGGCGCCCCTGCCAGCCAAAAGGCTGCGGCTCGGTCCATGCCTTGAGGATCAGCTCCATACCCTCGGTCGTACGCTCGCGCGCCTCGGCCGGGTTGAGGTCGAAGGTCAGGTATTCATTGGTCGTCCCGCGCAGCATGCCGACGATAAGCCGTCCTTGCGACAGGGTGTCGAGCATCGCCAGCTCTTCGGCGACCTGCACGGGATTGCTCTGCGACACGATTGGGCCAAGCACCGCGATCTTTATCTTTTTCGATCGGGCAGCAATGTATGACCCCGAAACCGCAATGTTCGGTGTCAGAATCCGCGGCGAATAATGGTGCTCGGAAAGGCTGACCCAGTCGAAACCGAGCTCCTCGACATACTGAACCCGGTCAATCATGCCCTGATAGGCCTGGGCGCCGGTGTCGGGGTCATAAGCCCCAGGCGGCACCGGCCATTCCCCCGGCACACTCGGCGGTACTTGGTAACGCGCGGTTTCGAAATAGGAGACTTGCATGGCCCACCGGCTCGATCCCGAACTCTGTTCATTCTGCGACTGGGGACGGCGCAGCGCAAGGAGCTCTCTGAAAACAGGGTCTGTCGGTCAAACCATCGTCGGATCGATATACTGGGGGTTGTTTGCAAGCTCGTACCACCCCATTCTTTGCGCGAGCAAGCACCATTAAGGCCGGGCACGTATGAACAACCCTACCCTCGATCTTCTTGGGGTCGAGAGCTTTGGCGGAATTGACGCAGACACGGATCAACTTTTAGACGAATGCTTCGAAGATCATGAAGCTTTCAGGTCTATAAAACGGCACGAAAAGTACCTGATTCTAGGTCGAAAGGGTTCGGGTAAAACCGCGATTTTTCGCAAGCTAATTAGGATACATGACCCTAGCATATTTTCTTTCGGGCACACTTTTTCTGATTATCCATGGCATTATCATTCAAAACAAAAAAATACAGGTGTCCCGGTTGAACAATGTTTTCTGCATAGTTGGGAATATTTGATATACCTAACAATTTGTAAAATATTATTAAACATGGATCATTCCCAGCCGTACTCAGATAGTGCTCAGGAACAGATATCGACTCTCGAGGCTTTTGTGGTTGACACTTACGGATCACGCGATCCAGACATTTCACAAATATTTTCACCTCAACGATCGTTAAAATTGAAGCCAACACTCGGATTTAACTGGAATTTTGCTAAAGCCGAAATAAAGCCAGAATCCGTTCCAATGGACTATCTTCCTGTCGTAGTTCAGGAGGTGAACAAGCGTCTCTTAACTGCCATAATGCGATCTGCGAATCCTATGATCGAATATTTTGTTTGCTTTGATGAACTTGACCTAGGATTCTCAGTAACAGATAACGATTATGCCGCCAGGCTCGTAGGCCTCCTTCTCGCCGCTCGACGCGTGAATAATGCCGCGCAAGAGAGCGGCAAGCGACTATCGGTGGTGATTTTCCTCCGAGACGACATTTATCAACAACTCCAGTTCGAAGATAAGAATAAAATAACCGAAAGTGCTGTTGCGCGCATCGAATGGGATACGGGACAGACGAATGATACCTTGAAGCACCTCATGGAAAAACGGTTTGCGAAGGTGTTCAATACTGAAGAGTCCGGCTGCTGGAATCGGGTGTTTGATGAAACTCGGCAGATGTCAGGTCACCAGACGAAATACCAGCATATAATTGATAGAACTTTTTTACGTCCCAGAGACATAATCAAATTTTGTAATTTGACGCTCAGTACGCTCAAGTCACGCCAACCGCTGGCGAGCACCCAGTTCGACAACTATGTAGTGAATGCTGCAAGATTACCGTATTCCGATTACTTCATGAGCGAGTTGGATGACGAAATACATAAGCATATTCCGGCGTATAAGGAATATTTAGAAATTATAAAAACCATCAACAGCGCTGTGTTTAAGCGAGATGATATTATTTCTGCCTGTACGTCCCGAAAGGACGTATTACCTGAAAACGTAACCTGGAGGGACATTCTGTCGCAGCTGTTTGAGTTCTCCGTGATTGGTTATTACCGGCCAGGGGGCGTGACAGGTGGCGCAGAGTATGTTTGGCACCACAAAGATCGCCGCGCTCTGTTTAACGAGAATGCGGCTACTTATCGTGTGCATCCGGGGCTAATCGAGGTTTTGGGGCTGCGCAGATATACATATGATCGGACTAACGATAAAGCGCCAAAACAGGAGAAAAGCTAAGCTGAGCTTGGGATTAATCGGCACGTATCAGAAAAACGTGCTGATGTTTTTGGCGAGCATCACGTTCTGATCGAGAACCAACCGGCGCGACGCGATTTTCCAGCCGCCGCCGGTCCGGCGCAGCAAATCGCGGCGGGCGCCGACATAAAAATCCTGCTCGGTCTCGGAGCGGTTTTTGTAGACGATAAAATTGCAGCGGATTTCGACTTCATCTGCAGCGCCGCCCGGGGAAACCTCGATGTTCGAAATAAAATGGCGGGTGCGCGACGGCGGGTCTTCGGCCCACGCCATGCCGGTATCGAGCCGCGCGACGCGGCCGGCAAGACTGCCTTTGTCCTCATCGAGGACCGCGAATTCGTCCTCGCCCTCCAAATCCTCTTCGACATAACGCGCTGGATCGAGGATCGCGATCGATTTGCTGATCCGCGGATAGCGGTTGCCGCGTGTCGTCATCCGGTAACGGATGTCGTCGGTCAGCAATTCGAGCCATTCGTGAAAGCGCCGCTCGTCGAGCAGCCGCGCCTCGCGATAAAGGAACTGCTCAACCTCGCGGATGACGTTCTCTTCGATCATTCGGCCGCCAGCGGCTGCGGGCTGGCCAATGTGGCCCACGGGGTCCCCGCCATCATTTCGGCCCAGCGGCGGTAGAAATGGCGATGGTTATTCTCGCTGATGCGCGCTTGGCTGGCCCAGCCGCCGAGCCCTTCGTCATAGCGATCGTGACCGATACCCATCTGGTTGTTGAGCGCCATCTGCCGCGCGACGACGCCGCGACAGGTGCGGGTGCATTCCTGCCAGTTGTCCATGTCGTCCTGTTCGAACGTGCCGGATGGGCTGAAGCCGCGGATCGCGGCGAGGCGCACCGCCTCCTTGACTTCAGCGGGCGCTGCCTTGTCGCAAAACACCCACGACCAGATCTCGGTCTTGTCGGGTCCGCGCGGCTGCCACACGCGAAACGTCCGCGAGGTGCTGCGCAGGATCGAAAAGTGCGGAAAGACGGTGCCGACGATCGGGCTGACCAGCCGCGCACGCGCGCCGAGCCGCTTTTCGACTTCGGGACGGATCGCGCGTTCATACTCCTGGATGACCGGGACCGGAGGGTCACCGACGTCATCGGGTCCGACGCAGATCAGCATATGACCGTTGCCGGGTGAAACCATGCTGCCGCCGGACCTGACATTGGCGGTAACCCCACTGCTGAACCCGGTGGTGACGGCGGACAGATGCGTCCATTGCACGTGATAGGCGTCACCACCGAAATTCTCAGCCGGGAATTTCCAATTGCATGGCACGATCCATTTGTGGGTGCCCAGTACTTCGACGCCGCCTTCGCGCCGGTCAAAAAATACGTCGAGATACCACGCCATTTCGCCGAGATATTCCTGCAATGACGGCGCTTGAGGGTCGAAGGTCGCAAAGATCAGTCCGCGATGGCTGTCGAGCTGCGCCACTGGGACGAGCCCCCACTGATTGCGGTCGAGCGCATCGAAGTAGAAATCCTTGAGATGCGGGACACCGCTCAAGGTCCCGTCATTGCGAAATGTCCAGCCATGATACGCGCAGGTGAAACTCGCGGCATTGCCGCTGTCGGCGCGGCACAGGCGGTTGCCGCGATGGCGGCAGACGTTAAGAAAAGCGTGGATCTTGCCGTGGCTGTCGCGCACGACCAACACCGGGTCTTCCCCCATATTGGTCGTATAGAAATCGCCGGGCTCGGGGATCTGACTTTCGTGGCACAGGAAGAGCCAGCAGCGGGCAAAAATCTGCTTCAGCTCCTGTTCGTAGATTTCCGGTTCGATAAAGATGCGGCGGCTGACAAGCCCGTTTTCGCCATCGACCAGCCCGCTCAGCTCCGTTGCCATCCCTGTCTCCTCGTTCGCCCTCAGCCCATTGTCCGGTGTGCGCAGCAATTTTTGTGCCCTACGCGGGATGTCCGAAGAAAGTCCGGGCATGGGGAATCAGCGGCCGCCACCGAAAATCCTCAAAGCCGGCGCATCGGGCGCAATGTCGAGCCGGCATCGACCGAGACCACCGAGCCGGTGATGCCGCGGGCGTTGGCGCGCGACGCCAGAAATACATACGCGCCGGCAAGATCGGCCGGGTCGAGTGCTATATGCAACGGATTGCCGGTGGCGATCCGCTCCGCGGCACCGGGCAGATCGAATTGCGAGCGATCCTCGAGCTGCAATGCCGCAACACTGCGCAGATCGGTCATCGTCCCGCCGGGCGCGACGCCGTTGACCCGGATATTCGGGCCCAATTCGACCGCCAATTGCCGGATAATCCCGACCACCGCGTGCTTTGACGCAGTGTAGATCACGCCGCCGCCGGCCGAGGTAAACCCCGCCCCCGACGCGGTGAAAATCATGCAGCCCTTGCTTTTATCGAGTTCGCCGAGCGCCGCTTTGGCGCCCAAGATGCAGCCTTTGACATTGACCGCGAACAGTTCGTCGCAGGCGGCGGCGATGCTGGCTTCCGCCAAGTCGGCGAGCCGAAGAAAACCGTCGAGCAGTCCGGCATTGCCGACAAAAATATCGAGCCGACCAAAGGCGGCGACGGTGTCGGCGACGGCGCGCTTATTGTCTTCGAGCCGGCTGACATCGCCCGACAGCGCGATGACCTTGTCGCCCAACCGCGCTTTCAATTCGTCGCTGCGGCCGGCGGCGCGGTCCATGATCGCAACCCGCGCTCCCTCGGCGACATAGCGCTCGACGACGGCGCGGCCGATCCCCGAGCCGCCACCGGTAACCAGCGCCACGTCGCCGTCAAGCCATCCCATGATGGTCCTCCCCGGAGTGTGGGCGACCCCGCAATTCAGCGCGTGCGCTTGTATTCGTAGTCTTCGCGCTCGCCATTGCCGACCCGCAATCCCGAGGGCAGCGGCGGGCGCGTCGTATTGACCTTGGCGTGCACATCAAGTGCCGCCTGATCGGCCCAGCGTTCGAGCAGGACGAGTTTGTCGGGGTCGAGCGCGCTCTGGAAGACTTCGAACTGCTCGCAGCCCGGTTCCTTCATCACTTCGGCGCAACGCCCCCTAAAGAGTTGTGCCAATTCCCGGCCCTTACCGGGTGCGGCGGTGATCGTCACGACCAGTCTGACCGACATCTCTCCCCTCGCCACTCGCTACAATCACGGACCGTATCGGCCCAAGCCGGCCGAGATTGCGTCGCTTTGTTGGCAATCACAATGCAAATTGCGGGTGCTACAAGACGCGCTAACGCGGAACATGCCCGCTCCCGACCGGGAGGGCGCCGAGAGTTTCCCGACGCCCCGTTCGGCTTCAGTTCAGCCCGTAAAAGCCCATCGCGCCGCCGGCCATGACCCCGTGCTGGGTCTCCTCCGACAGGCCCTTCATGCGGCTCCTGATCATGTCCGGCGCACCCGGGAAGAAGCCGTCGGGATGCGGGTAATCGGTCGCCCACAGGATCTTGTTCGGGCCGATATAGTCGGCCAGCACCTTGATGCTGCCCTCGACCGGCTCGAATGAGATCCAGCAATTGCGCTGAAAGATTTCGCTCGGACGCATCGACAATCCGGAATCGTTAAAGCCCTGATCGTCGAAATGGCGATCCATGCGGTCGAGCCACGGCGCGACCCAACCGCCGCCCGATTCGAGAAAGCCGACCCGCAGTTTTGGATGACGGTCGGCGATGCCGCCCCAGACCACGCTCATGCAGGCGAGCATCATCTCCATCGTATGGCTGATAATGTGGCGAGCGCCGCGGCCATCAAAGCGGTCGACGCCGACTGTCGGCATGCCGCTCGAAGCGCCCTCATGGAAGCCGATCGCGAAATCGAGCTCCTCGGCGGCTTGCCAGAAGGGCTCGTAGCGCTCTTCGTGAATCATTTTGTCGCTGTACGGGTTCGGGCGGATAAACCCGGCGCGGAACCCCAATTCCTTGCGCGCGAACTTCATTTCGTCGATGGCCAGATCGACCGATTGCAATGGCAGCATCGCGACGCCGAACAGCCGATCGGGATAGGGTTTGCAATAGTCGGCGAGCCAGCGGTTGTAAGCACGGCAGGTTGCAGCGGCGAGTTCGGGATCATGGATCGCGCCGGCGAACAGCCCGAGGCTTGGATAGAGGAAAGCCGCGTCGATGCCGTCGGCATCCATGTCCGGGATGCGGGCATGCGGGTCGAACCCGCCGGGCTTGCCGTCCTTGTATTCCATGGTATCGGCTGCAACCACACCCTGCCGCGCGCCGACGGCGCCGATCCGGCCGATACCGAGCCGGCCATCGCCGACCTGATGCTCTTCCATGACCAGCCGTTCTTTGCCGTTCTCGCCCTTGACGATCCGCGGCGCCCGATCGCGGAATTTCGGGTCCATGTATTTGGTCCAGAGATCGAGCGGCTCCAGGATATGACCGTCGGCGTCGATGACATTGTATTGGTTGCGCAAGACCCGTCTCCTTTGTTGATGGCAAGCTCCGGGGGCGAAATTTGTTGGATCCGCCGGTGGCTGTGCCGGAAAGCTGGGCGGTTACCCCAGCGGTATTCGCAATTCGCTTGTCCTGGGCGCTACGGGAACAATTGCTCCCCCGTATCGGCATCCTCGACAAAGATCGCGCTGACCGGGCAGTTTTCGGCCGCTTCGAGGATTTTTTCGACCGAGTCGGCGGCGGGGTCGGCCACCTCGGACTGGCGGTTTTCGTTCATCCGGAACACCTTTGGCGCGATCGTCTCGCACATGGTGTTCCCGACGCAGACGTCGTGGTCGACCCGGATACGCAGGTTGCGAGCCAATGGAATTCCCCTATTGCAAGCTAACCGGCAGCGATTTTAGCGAGCGGAAGGTGATGCTGGGCTGGTACTCCAGCGGTTCATTCTCCAGTCGCATACCGGGGAACCGTTCCGCCAATGCCTTGAAGACTTCCTGACCCTCGACTCGCGCCAAGGTCGCGCCTAAGCAGTGGTGAACGCCGGAACCAAAGGCGACATGCTGGTTCGGCCAGCGGGTAATGTCGAACTTTTCCGGGTCGGCGAATTTATCCGGATCGCGATTGGCCGACGAAATGAACCAGCGGATGCGGTCCTTCTTGTTCAATGTCTTGCCGCGCATTTCGACATCCTCGGCGGCGATCCGCTGGATCGAAATGACCGGCGAGTCGTAGCGCAGACATTCCTCAGTCGCGGTCTTGGCCAAGCTGGCCGGGTCGCGCTTCAGCAAATTCCATTGGTCGGGATGGCGCATAAGCGCCAGGGTGCCATTGCATAACAGGTTGATCGTCGTCTCGTGGCCAGCCAATAGCAGCAGTGACGTGTTGACCAGCACCTCGTGCCGCGTAAACACGCCCTGCTTTTCGCCGCTCGCCAATACTGAAATGAAATCGTCGCCGGGATTGACCATGCGTTCTTCGACCAGCGGGGAGACATAGTCGACCATTCCCCGCATGCCTTCGGTCAGCGGCTTCATCCGATCGTATTCGCCGCGGCCGATGTAGAGGAGTTTTTCCGCGAGCTGGCGGACATAGCCGCGATCTTGCTCAGGCACTCCCATCATCTGGGCGATGACCAGCACCGGCAGCGGCGTCGCGAGATCGCGCATGACGTCCATGCGGCCCTTCTTCTCGGCCTCGTCGAGGAGTTCCTTGACCGCCTTTTGGACAAAGGGGCGCCAGGCCTCCATCGATTTGGGGGTGAAGTAGCCATGCACGACCCGGCGCATCTCGAGATGCTCGGGGCGATCGTGTTGGATGAACTGATCGCCCTGGTAATTCCTTACGTATTCGTAAAGACCGAGATCGGATTCGTCGATCGCCGGGTAAGGCGGCCGCGGGTCGTTTTTAAAAACGGCCGACGAAAACAGTTCGTGGTGCCGGGTCAGCCACACGAGGTCGTCATGCCGGGTGAGAACCCACAACGCGTAAGTCTCGTTCCAGTGGATCGGATCCTCGTCCCGCAGACGGCCGTAATAGCTGTAGGGATCGGCGATGACATCGGGGGTGAACATGTCGTCCTGAAGCGCGACCACCATAACCTCCCTCCTCGTTTCATCGACGTGTTTGGTTTCTTGTTATCTCCTCGGGAACCAACCAAGCGTTTGGTAACGGAGCCTACGCAGACGATGAAGGGCTGTCAACTCGCAGGCAATTTTGTGGTGGCAACGGTTCGCAGCGGGCGGCGGCGTGTTCGCGCGTTATCCCCCCGTTCGGCGACAATACCGGCGAGCGCCAGCGAGGTCAGCTGCTCGGCGACCTGTTGAATGCTTAGCCGACCCTGTGGATCATACCATTTGTAAAGCCAATTCAACATTCCAAGCATCCCGTAGGAGGTCACCTGAATATCGAGATCGGCGCGGAATTCGCCGCGCTTGACCCCGTCGCGCAGGATCTGCTGCCAACACTGCTCGTAATCTTTGGGCGAAAAACCGATCATTTCGCGAAAGCGTTGCTTCACGGATTCGCGCTCGCGCAAATAAACAAAAAGATGCGGGTAATGACGATCGAATGCTTCCAAATGCGCCAAAATCGCCCGGCGCAGCTTTTCCGTCGGCGACAAATCGGCGTCAGCGATCGCGGCAATGGTTTGATACATCTGCGCGATCGGTTCCTTGACCACGAGGTAGAGGAGCGCCTCCTTGCTTTCGAAGTGATGATAAAGACTGCCCTTGAGGATGCCGACCTCCTCCGCGATATCGCGCACCGTGGCAGCATGATAACCCTTGGTGCGAAAGACCTTCGCCGCGGCGGCAACGATCTCGTCGAGCGTCGCCATCAGTGCGTGACCTGCCCTTGTCGCGCAGTCACAGCGGTGGCACCACCCCTCAAACGGTTATCTCCCACCCCATCTCCTTCACTTTGCCGAAACTCGCGCACCGATCCTAGCGCGGTGTCGCCAGTCACGCGAGAGCTTCCGCCCGAGCGCGGTTTCGCATTGTCGCGGTACCGCCGCTGGCGCATCCTGGGCAATCAAACAAGACCGCCAAAACGGAGGAAAAAATGTCCAGTGCCGCGTTCCGCCGCGCCATGTCGCCCCCCTCCCCGGAGGAGTTGATCCGGCGCGCCCGCGACCTGGTACCGGAAATTCGCGCCCGTGCTGAAGAGACCGAGCGCAACCGGCGGATCTCACCCGAAGTCATTGCCAAGGTTCGTGACGCTGAATTGCTGCGCACCACCCGGCCGCGCGAATTCGGCGGCTTCGAATACGATGCGGTGGTCGCCCTCGAAATCGCATTAACGATTTCGGCCGCCTGCGCCTCGACCGGTTGGGCGGTCAATGGCGCGCTGTCGAACGGCATTTCCTTCGGCCATTACCCGATCGAGACCCAGCGCGAATTGTGGGGCGACGGCAGCGATCCGTTCAGCTGCGCCTGCTTTGCCCCGACCGGCGCCGCGGTCCCGGCCGATGGCGGCTATCGGCTTACCGGCAAATGGTCGTTTGCCAGCGGCGTCGATCACGCGAGCTGGATCCGGCTCGGCGCCTTTATCAAATCGCCCAATAGCGACGACGCAGAGCCTGGCGACGACGCAAAGCCCGGCGACGGCGCCTTTTTCCTATTGCCGATCGGCGATGTCGAAATCGTCGATAACTGGTTTGTCTATGGCCTGTGCGGCACCGGCAGCAAAGACATCATCGTCGAAAACGCCTTTGTCCCCGCGCATCGCGTATTGCGGTTTGCCGACACCCGCGCCGGACACACCTCGGGGGCCGATCACCACAATAACCCGCTTTACCGGTTGCCGTTATTGGTGTTGGGCGCCTCAATGCTGGCCTCGACCGCGATCGGCGCGGCCAAGGGTGCGATTACCGACTATCTCGACATGACGACTGGGCGCACGACCCGCGGCGCGCTCGCCGGCGGCGGCCTCAAGATGGCCGAGTTTGCGACAGTCCAGCTGCGCTATGCCGAAGCGTCAGCCGCGGCCGCAGCCGCCGAATTGATCCTGATGACCAATATCAAGAACGCTATGGCGCAATTGCACGCCGGCGAAGAGATCACGATCGCCGACCGCATCCGCATTCGCCGCGACCAGGCCTACGCCACCAAGCTCGCCCTGCAGGCGGTCGAAGCGCTGAACGCATCGACCGGCGGCGCCGGCCTGCAATTGTCAAACCCGATCCAGCGCGCCTGGCGCGACGTCAACGCCGTCGCCCGCCATGTCAGCCTCAATTGGGACGCGGTCGGCACGATGTACGGCCAGCACGCCTTTGGCTTGGAGCCGCGCGGGCAATATTAATTTGATTTAACTTCTCCAACTGACCCCGCGCAGACGAGCGAGGACGCGAAACGCAAACCGGCTCCCGTTCCTTTAATCGCCAAGCAGCTTCACCGCTGGCCTATACCGGTCATGGCGGATCGTAGCCGCGGCAAACGCCCCATCAGCCGTGATCAGCGTCGCGCGTTCGGCCAATGCGGTCGCGAGATAGAGGCTGTCATAGACGGTCTGGTCGAGGTCGAAAGCAATCGCTTGGGCGGCAGCAATAAGGCTCGCCGACGGCAGCAAATCGATTGGCGTCGCAAGTATCCCCGCTAAGGCCGCGTTTGCAAGCTCTCGGCTCACCTTGCCACGGCGCGCCTTCGCCCACAGTACATTTGCGCACTCGACTATCAGCAGATCCGGCGCGGAAAGCGCCTCGCTCAGCAGCAAATCCCTTGCGGCATCCGAACCATCCTCCTCGATGACCCATTTGAGCGCCACACTGGCATCGATGACGATGCTCACGGCTCGTCGCGGCGGCGGTCGCGCCTGACATCATCGAGGATCGACTTACCTTCGAGACGACCAATCGCGCTGCGGATTTCGTCAAGCCGGTGCAGCGCCGCCTCGCGATCGAGACCGACCGATTTTGCCAGGGCCCGCCGCGCCTGCTCTTCCATCGAGGTGCCGGACGCCGCCGCCCGCACGCGCAAAGCCGCCAGCACGGCCTCATCAAGATTACGGATAACTATCTGCGCCATTTATCGCCAGTGTACACCAATAGGCGATATCAGTGCAATCAACCCGGTAGGAGCCTTGCGGTCCCGAGCTCGGTCAATATCCCCGCGCTTAGGCAATATCCCCGCGCTTAGGCAATATCCAACCAGTAGACTGTCTCCATCGGCTTGGGGAACGGACAAATGAACATCGACATCAACGGCATGGCGCACGTGATTTTGACGGTCAGCCGGTTCGAGGTTGCGCGCGCGTTTTATCGCGAGCTGCTGCCGCATTTCGGCATGAAGCCGGTATTCGACGGCGACAAGCTGTTTTATTGCGTCGGCGGCCGCACCGCGATCGGCATCCAACCCTGCGATCCGGCCCATGACTTCGAGCGCTTCCAGCAGCAGCGCGTCGGCCTGCACCATCTTTGTTTACGAGCCCGTTCGCGCGCCGACGTTGATCGCTGCGCGGCAGTCCTCAGGGGGATGAATGCGACGATCATCCACGGACCGGAGGAAGGCAGCTGGGCCCCCGGCTATTACTCGGTGCTGTTCGAAGACCCAGACGGCATCCGCCTCGAACTGTGCTTTGTCCCGGGCGCCGGCCTTCTCGCCCCCGAAACATCGTTTGACCCCACCTCCGGCTATACTTAACTCGGGTTAAACCCCGGTCACACCTGAGGCCGGCATAAGGGCGTTAGCCTCGAACCTTGCCGCGAAATGCAAGCATCCCTTCGCGCGGCGCGGCGCGCATGCCGATGCAAATCGACTGTCGCGAGCCGGATCGGCGTCTATAATGACCGGACGAGTTTCAGCTGGGAGTGACGACATGGCGAATGACCAGATGATGGCGCAGATGTCCAAAAAGGGCGGGTTTATCGCCGCCCTCGACCAGAGCGGCGGGTCGTCGCCCGGCGCATTGCGGCTCTACGGCATTCCGGACACCGCCTATAGCGGCGACGCCGAGATGTTCCGGCTGATCCACCAGATGCGGGTACGGATCATGACCGCCTCGGCCTTTACCGGCGACAAGGTCATCGGCACGATCCTGTTCGAAGGCACGATGGACGGCGAGGTACGCGGCAAGCCGACCCCCTCCTACCTGTGGGAAGACCGGCATGTCGTGCCGTTTGTCAAAGTCGACCGCGGGCTGGAACCCGAAAAGGATGGCGTCCAGCTGATGCGGCCGATGCCGCAGCTCGATCAGCTGTGCGAGCGCGCGGTCAAGCTCGGCGTATTCGGCACCAAGATGCGCTCAGTGATTAACCTCGCCTCCAAAGACGGCATCGCGGCAATCGCCGCGCAGCAGTTCGAGTTCGGCGAGCAGATCGCCAAGCATGGGCTGGTGCCGATCCTCGAACCCGAGGTCTCGATCAAGAGCCCGGACAAAAAGGGCGCCGAAGCAATCCTGCTTGAGGAGCTGAAAAAAGGCGCCGACGCATTGCAGGCCGGCCGTCAAATCATGTTCAAACTGACCCTGCCCGACGTCCCGGATCTGTATTTGCCGCTCGTCAACCACCCGCGCGTCGTCCGGGTTGTGGCACTGTCCGGCGGCTATACCCGCGACGATGCGTGCAAACGCCTCGCCGCCAATCACGGCATCATCGCGAGCTTTTCGCGCGCCCTCGTCCAGGATCTGCGGGTCTCAATGAGCGACGCCGAATTCGAGGCCGCCCTGGCGCGCTCGATCGAGGAAATCTACAACGCCTCAACCGTAAAGGTGTAACCCGCACCGCGCGGCCGGTCCTCGGGCCGGCCGGCGCGCCGATCGCAGCAATCGACAACCCGCGCCGCGCGCCGTACCGCGCCCCGAACTCCGCGATTTACCCTCCTGCGACCGACCTCGATGAGCAGCCGGTCTCCGACGGTTTGAAAGGCTCCCGGCGCCACCGGTTCCTGGTTGGCGCAGAACTCACATTATTGAAAAATCACGCGATTGTAGAGTACGGCAGCGGCGCTTTCGACGGCTTTTGGCGCTTTCGACGGCTTTTAGGGCGCGTTCCATTTCATCGATCAAGACATCCTGCCGATTTTAAGGGAAAGCCGCTACCGATCTGTAGCCATATGATATCATGCACGTCCGCAGTGGTTGGGTACAGTCTGTGATAATATTTTACTAGCTCATCGGGCGTTTCTGCTGTCTGATGGGTAATAAGACAATTATAGTCTCCAAGTACAGCCATCACGAAATTACCCGCAGGGTTCCTGCCATGCACTGTAATGCCGGCCGGAGCGGCGCGGACATTTAATCTCGGAGCTCTATATCTTTCTCGTAGTTCGGGAGTCCTGTCAACAGTAGTGGGCTTTTACTGTGTGATAATCCCCACGCTTGATTGAATATGTCTTCCAGATTGGATCGTAATTGCTCGTTTTCAGGAGCAGAGGTCACGATAACATACGTTTTCGGCAATGAATTAAGATCATTGCCTGACAGTCCTAGCCCACTGGCAAAATTAATTGCCACGTTGGGGCCAATTCTTAGTTGCTTTTGCTGTCGTAATTCATTCAGTACTCTTTGAGTGTCCGCGAGCTTCTGCCTCGTATTATTCAGTTCTGCAACCTTTGACGCCAGATCAGATTGCAGTGGAGCTAAATTCGCTTTGACCCGGTCATCAACTTGCTGTTGGGTAAATCCAGTGGCGGCTGGCGGGCGGCTTTCTTGGTTACCAATGATGCCATAGGCGCGGCCTACAAAAATGAGGGTCGCGGTAATGAGAAGCACCAATGGTGCGAACGCCAGAAAGGTGCGAAATCCCAGCTTGGCGCGCGGAGAACCTGGCTCTATTCGTCTTGCCAGCTCTGGCAAAGCCTTAAAGGCTTGATCGATTGCAGACAGAGCCACTGTGATCCAGAGGGCGGTGAATGCAGTGGTATCCCAGAATCCCCAGTTGCCCATGAGGGTTTCACGTTGCCCGCGTGGCGCGGCGCATTGTGGACATGCTGCGGTCGTGGCTGTCCGTCATTTCCTGCAAAGTAGCGCCCTGCAAGCGCCCTCTAGTTGCGCCAGTTCTTCGCGGATTTGGCAGAGTTGTCCCAAAATAAGTGCTTCAACATGATCAGTCATAAACGTACCACGCTATAGCATCGGGAGAGGAGCGGTTTAGCGCGTAATCTTGCCGTCACCGCCCTGCACCTTGCTTCAGCGCCTGCTGACACTCCACGAACGAACAAACAGAAGCCGACACACAAGGGCAAGATGCTGACCGCAACCACAAAAAGATAGATGGATTTGCCTTCGGTGCCTTCCATCATTGGTTCCCCCTAGTCGTTCTACATCTTGTGTTTCTGCGCCCCCCGTGTTTCTGTCAAAAGTCGCGTAACGTCAATTTACGGAAAGCCTGCCAAAGGCTTCATAAAATCGTCGTCGGACTCGGTAAGTGAAACACGGCGGGGGCAGTTTTAGCCTTGCTCGTGCAGCCGGTCTGGCGTTGCCCTATACTTTGCCGGCTGCTTCGTTGCTTGGCGCGCGCGGCTACAAAATCTAGCGGCGGGCGAGGTCGTGTGTTGACACATCGCCCGGCGATGCTACCTTGGATGGCATGGAAATTCGTCTCGCCCCCGATCAGGAAGCCCATCTTGCGGCGCTCGCCGCCCGCGCCGGGCGAAGTGCTGCCGAGCTGGTGCAGGTAGCGCTGGCGGAGTGGGAAGAGCGGCAGGCCGTGCGCGAGGCCCCGACACGGCCGCAGCATAGCCCGGCGGAAGCCGCCGCCCGCATCCTGGAACTGCGCAAGGGCAACATGCTGCCCGCTGGCGCGACGATCAAAGACCTCATCAACTACGGACGGGCGTGACCTTTGTCCTCGATAACTCCGTCGCCATGCGATGGTGTTTCGAGAACGCGGCGCATCCCTATGCCGACGGCATCCTGAACCGGCTGGCTGCGGGCGAGGATGCGCTGGTGCCGGTGCTGTGGTTTTACGAGGCGAGCGCCGTGCTGGCACGCGAGCAAAACCGGGGCACCCTCGCCGCGCCGAAGGCGGATCAATTCATTGCCGAGTTGAAGGCGCTGCGGATCGTGGCCGATGCGGAAAGCGCCGCGAGGGTATTCAACGATGTGCATCGGCTGGCGCTCGATCATCGGCTGACCTCCTACGATGCGGCGTATCTGGAATTGGCGTTGCGGCACGGCCTGCCGCTCGCCACGCTCGATGACGAGCTGATCCGGGCAAGCAGGGCGGCGGGGGTAACAGTGCTTTAGCTTAAGGGCCGTCCCTCCCTTCTGCGCCCATTACTGCCGCCACAGGATGTGTGTCCACCAAATACAGATGTCACCGTCTCTGCCATTTACAAATGTCACCGGCACCGCGGTTTGGGTCGGGCGGCGGGCGGGCGCGAAGCCCCCGGCGTAGCGCAGCGACCGATCGACGCCCGCCATGGGGATGGCCGAAACTGCACCCGCTTGTTTGACCGGGCGGGCTCGGCCCGCCCGGCTCGTAGAACGGCTCAGCCGACTTTAAACAGACGCGCGTCGCGCTGATCGCGGCGGCGCGGTGCTTTGGTGCTGCGCCGCTGCGGTCCGCGGCGAAGCTGCTCCTCGCGGATGAAGGCGAGCGCAGCGCCGAGCCGTTTGTTCTCGACAATCGCGCCCTGGTCAACCTGTTGGATTGTATCGAAGATCCGGTAGGCAAACTCGATGCCCTTGTAGCGGATCGACAGGCGACCGTCGGGATAGTCGATGACGGTGACCCGCTTGCCGATTGCCGCCTTGGCTTGCTCGCTTGGCTCCAGGATGAACATGATCTTGTCGTACTGCAGGGTCAGCGCCTGTGAGAGGGTGCGCTCCTCCTTCCAGGCAAAGGCGTCGTCGAGATCGTCACCGGCGTGCAGCGGCCGATGCAAATCCTTTTTATTCGCCGGTGCTTTGGCAAAGCGCGCGTTGTAGTCAGCCATGAAAGCCGGGAGCAGGGCGTTGCCTTCCGCCAAGCTTGCCACGCCCGCCAACCGCAATTCCTTGACCAGGCGGTCTTGCAACGTCTTGTTGGCACGCTCGACCCGGCCTTTCGCCGGGCTCGAATTGGCGCAGATGATATCGATGTTGAGCACGTGCAATGCCCGGCCAAACTGGGTCATGCCGTCGCCGCCGAGCGCGCCCGAGTGGTTGACCCGAAACACCCCGTGCTTGTCGCTGTAAAACGCGATCGGCTTGCCCCAGGCCTCCAGATAGGCACGGGCCGCCTGGAAATAGGCAAAGGTTGACTTGCTCTCGACAAATTGCAGATGCATCAGCCGGCTGGTCGCGTCGTCGACAAACACCAGCAGCGTGCATTGCGGCCCGCGGTCCTCGAACCACCAATGCTCGCTACCATCGACCTGGACCAGTTCGCCAACGCATTCGCGCCGCGGCCGCGGCTGGTGAACCTGCTTGCGCTGCTTGCGATCACGCCACAGCCCGGCTTCGATCATCCACTGGCGCAGCGTTTCACGGCCAACCGCGATCCCGTGATCCTCGCACAGCTTCTCGGCTGCCAGGGTCGGGCCAAAATCCCAATACCACTGGCGGATGATTGTCAGAACCGCGCGCCGCAATGCCTCGGGCTTGCGCCGGTTACTGCGACGGCCGCGGCGCTTCGAGATCAGGCCGCTCGGACCTTCGATCCGATAGGCCTTCAACAGCCGAAACACCTGACGCCGCTCGAGCCCCAACAGCTGGCCCGCCGCTTTCGTCGTCAGCCGCTTTTGGTCCAAATCCCGCAGAACCTCCAGCCGCGAAAGCTCCCGATCGCTCATCAGTCGTATCGTCACCCCCAACACCCCCCGGAAATCCCCCGGGAAGTGTCATCTGTAACCGGCAGAGGAGTGACATTTTGATCGGGCGCCTACAGGATGGCCCCGCATAACGTGAGATTCTGGAAAAAACGTCAGCCGATATCTAACAGTCCTAGCCGCCAATGGCCTGTTTGAGAAATGACGTCAAGACGCCAATGAAAAACCCTCCGAATGTCTTCACTATGTCGTTTGCAGCCATGCGGCGACCACGATTTTGCGGCAAATCCTTAAGGAGCAAAACAGCGATAACTGCAAACAAAAACACAACAAGAAGTACCAACAAAATTGCCGAGAGCATATATCCAACAAACGGCTGGATCGGTGTTGTAACTCCCGGCGCTGCGACTGCGGGCGACGTCTGGGCGTAGGCAAACTTCAGTGGGTTAAAAATGTCTTGCCAATTGCCCAGTGACTTTCGCGTACTATCAGAAAGATAATAGAGATACGCGACAAGGAGAGCAGATATAAGCGCTATCACTGATACTATTACATTTGTAATAGTGAGTAGTTTACCAAGTTGGGGACTTTTATTGCTAACACTTCTTAAGTAAATTGACACCAGTACGCCAATTGTAAATCCTATCGTTAGGCCAAGTATTAAAGGTGCTAAGTGAATCGTAGCCGCCTGTACAGGGTTAGTGGGTGCCATCACTAGGTTGACGGGGATTGGGACGCTTGTCGTTGCAGCCATTAGCCCGGATCATTCATGAGGGGCTGGCGGCTCCACAGTGATGGCGGGGATCGGGCGCGGCTTTTTGTGGCGTCGGGGGCGCGCTGGTCGGGGTTTGCGGTTGGGCCAAAGGGTTTGAACTGGGGCAACCGCCCCGTCGCTCACGGCGGCAGCTTGGCGATGCGGCCGGCGAGATCGGCAAAGCCGGCCTGATAGGGAAAGGCGCTCGGCAAGGCGATCTTGATGCGGGTGACCATCTCGGTGACGCGCCCGGCGACCTTGATCAGGCAGAGGCGGATCGTATCGAATTGGGCATCGCGCCAGAAGGATGTCTTTGGAGCCAGACCGCGCAGGCTCAGCATCAGCCAGTAGGCGGCGGTATGAAGCAGCAGCCGGAACTGGTTGGCGGTCGCCTTGGTGCAGGAGGTACGGTCGGAAGCCAGATGCAGTTTGTGCGCCTTGATCAGGTTTTCGGCCTGCCCGCGCGCGCAATAGACCTTCTCGTAGAGCGTCTTGGGCAGACCCCGCAGGTTGGTGACGATGAAGCGGCTGTCGGCCCCTTGAGGACCGGCCTCGACGCGGGCGATGACGCGGCGCTCGACATTCCAGCTTTTGGCGGCATAGCGGAAATCGCCATAGCGGCGGACCTTTTCCCCTTCGTCTGCGAGACGACCCAAGGCGGCGTCCTCGGTGAGCGGGCTGACCTGCCGCAGCAGCACCGGGTTACCAGAGAGGCCGAAGATGTAGCCGACCTGCTGACGCTCGCACCACGCCATGGCCTTGGGCCGGCCGTAATGGCTGTCGCCGCGCACGACGATCTCGACCGCCGGCCAGCGGGCGCGGATGCGGCCAATGACATGGCGCAGCACCAGCGCCACCTCGGTCCCGTCAGGCGTCTTGCCGGGGCGCAGGATGACAGCGACGGGTTTGCCGGTCGTCGCCTCGTAAATGTGGATCGGCAGAAAGCAGCGGCTGTCGTAGTGCGCATTGAAGAGCGCGAGCTGCTGGCCGCCGTGAACCCGGTCCTCGGTGTCGTCGATATCGAGCAGGATGCGCCGGGGTACCTGCTCGAAGCTGTCGCAGAACAACTCGATCATCGCCGCCATCATGCGCTTGAGCGCGGTCGCGCTCGGCAGGTTCTCGAGCCGGCTGATCGTCGGTTGCGAGCACAGATCTTCACCGCTTTCCGGCAATCGTCCGACGGCCATCTTGAAGGCGGGGTCGGCTTTCAGCGCGTCGCAGTCGTTGCCGTCGGGATAGCCCGCCGCAATCAGCAAGGCACGATAGCGGATCATCTCGGCCAGTTCGTGCCGCACCCGGTCCGGGTCGCGCGGATCTTCGAGGCACGCCGCTAAGCGTTCGGCAATCTTGAGCCGTTGTTCGATCGCCGCCACCAGCAATATCCCACCATCCGAGGTCAGCCGGCCGCCGTCAAACCCGACATGCACCGGCTTACCCGCCACCGCTGGCAAACCTGGCAAAATCCCCGTACCTTCCTCCATGGCGGGTGCGAACTCCGTTGCTTCGGTTTGATCCGGCCTTAGCAACCAAATCATACACGAAACCAACGGTTTATGCCGCTCCCGCCGTCCCTTCTGGCCAGTCCAATGAATTTTTCAGGTTAGGTGTCGTTTCCTGCGCACGAAACCGCAAGCCCGACGGCCTGCGACGGTTTATAGATGGCAGTTTCCTCGTCAGAAGTGGCGATGCTGTCAAGCCAGCATAGGATGGGCTGAGCCCGCGAAGCCCATGCCTATCTGGCCCCCGCTGGCTTGTTCGGCGCGGGGCGCTTATTCCAGGTCGGCTTCGAGCGCAGAGCCGGTTGCGGCGGGTTGACGATGAAAGAATGTTTGTCGTGGGAAAGAGGATGGGTTTCGCGGTCGCTCAACCCATCCTACCCACTGCATGGGAATTTTGTACTTGGCCGCGCCCGACACAAAATGTAGGTCAAGCCAAGCCGGGCACCGGTAGTGAGTCAGTTTGAATTGTAACAGCCGCTAGCCCGGATCATTCATGAGGGGCTGGCGGCTCCACAGTGATGGCGGGGATCGGGCGCGGCTTTTTGTGGCGTCGGGGGCGCGCTGGTCGGGGTTTGCGGTTGGGCCAAAGGGTTTGAACTGGGGCAACCGCCCCGTCGCTCACGGCGGCAGCTTGGCGATGCGGCCGGCGAGATCGGCAAAGCCGGCCTGATAGGGAAAGGCGCTCGGCAAGGCGATCTTGATGCGGGTGACCATCTCGGTGACGCGCCCGGCGACCTTGATCAGGCAGAGGCGGATCGTATCGAATTGGGCATCGCGCCAGAAGGATGTCTTTGGAGCCAGACCGCGCAGGCTCAGCATCAGCCAGTAGGCGGCGGTATGAAGCAGCAGCCGGAACTGGTTGGCGGTCGCCTTGGTGCAGGAGGTATGGTCGGAAGCCAGATGCAGTTTGTGCGCCTTGATCAGGTTTTCGGCCTGCCCGCGCGCGCAATAGACCTTCTCGTAGAGCGTCTTGGGCAGACCCCGCAGGTTGGTGACGATGAAGCGGCTGTCGGCCCCTTGAGGACCGGCCTCGACGCGGGCGATGACGCGGCGCTCGACATTCCAGCTTTTGGCGGCATAGCGGAAATCGCCATAGCGGCGGACCTTTTCCCCTTCGTCTGCGAGACGACCCAAGGCGGCGTCCTCGGTGAGCGGGCTGACCTGCCGCAGCAGCACCGGGTTACCAGAGAGGCCGAAGATGTAGCCGACCTGCTGACGCTCGCACCACGCCATGGCCTTGGGCCGGCCGTAATGGCTGTCGCCGCGCACGACGATCTCGACCGCCGGCCAGCGGGCGCGGATGCGGCCAATGACATGGCGCAGCACCAGCGCCACCTCGGTCCCGTCAGGCGTCTTGCCGGGGCGCAGGATGACAGCGACGGGTTTGCCGGTCGTCGCCTCGTAAATGTGGATCGGCAGAAAGCAGCGGCTGTCGTAGTGCGCATTGAAGAGCGCGAGCTGCTGGCCGCCGTGAACCCGGTCCTCGGTGTCGTCGATATCGAGCAGGATGCGCCGGGGTACCTGCTCGAAGCTGTCGCAGAACAACTCGATCATCGCCGCCATCATGCGCTTGAGCGCGGTCGCGCTCGGCAGGTTCTCGAGCCGGCTGATCGTCGGTTGCGAGCACAGATCTTCACCGCTTTCCGGCAATCGTCCGACGGCCATCTTGAAGGCGGGGTCGGCTTTCAGCGCGTCGCAGTCGTTGCCGTCGGGATAGCCCGCCGCAATCAGCAAGGCACGATAGCGGATCATCTCGGCCAGTTCGTGCCGCACCCGGTCCGGGTCGCGCGGATCTTCGAGGCACGCCGCTAAGCGTTCGGCAATCTTGAGCCGTTGTTCGATCGCCGCCACCAGCAATATCCCACCATCCGAGGTCAGCCGGCCGCCGTCAAACCCGACATGCACCGGCTTACCCGCCACCGCTGGCAAACCTGGCAAAATCCCCGTACCTTCCTCCATGGCGGGTGCGAACTCCGTTGCTTCGGTTTGATCCGGCCTTAGCAACCAAATCATACACGAAACCAACGGTTTATGCCGCTCCCGCCGTCCCTTCTGGCCAGTCCAATGAATTTTTCAGGCTAGGCCACCGCTGCCCGGTCGTCGACCGGGTGCCGAAAGCTGGCCATGGCACAAGCGCGAACACCCATAACGCGATGATGTTCACAAAGGGGATCGCCCACAGGATACACCACCACCTGCTGAAGCCGGCGCGCCGCAAGATAAGAGCTATGGGCGCGAGGACAATCGGGGAAATGATCGCGATGATGATCGTACCCAGAAGCCAATAAAGCAGACTAAATGAGCCCATATCCATTTCCTCCCATTCATTTCATCGACGGTCAGCAGTTCTTTGCTTGTAATCGTGCGGTCATTCTAACCAATGATAGCAAGCGTAGGGTGGGCTGAGCCCGGCGAAGCCCATGCCTATCTGGCCTCCGCTGGCTTGTCCGGCGCCGGCGCTTATTCTCCACGTCGGCTCTGAGCGCAGAGTCGGTTGCGGCCGGTTGACGATGAAAGAATGCCTGCCGTGGGTAAGATGATGGGCTTCGCGGTCGCTCAACCCATCCTACCCACTTTAAGATTTTTAGAAGTTCGCGCCGGTCGCTGTGCGCGCCCGTCATTTTCTCGCGGTAAATCTTGGCGATGCATCCTGCGGCTCGGAGCTGCTCAAGCTGGCTGTCGAGGGTCTGGCTCACGGTGCTGAGGCGGGCATAGCCGTAAACCATAATTTTATGGATGCTTGAGAAATCTAAAGTAGAAATCTCCGAATACCAAGACAATGCCAACATTAACTGTCAGCCGTTCCCAGAATCGGTTTCTAAAGAATAAGAAATCTACACCGATTATGACGGTTGCCATTGCCACCCCGTAAAATATGACAGCTACCTGTCTGCTCATTTAGTTTCCCCCGTTCGGGTTTTAGTTCCGGTCATAAATACCGGAAGCGTAAGATCGTTATCGGCAAGGAGCAAAGATTTTTTCCGAAAGGGTTAGCTTTCGCCCGGAGGGCGTGTCTCAAGGCACGCACTGCCTTGACGCAGGTCAGCTCGGTTTTTCCGACGGCCGCGTTTTCATTCGGGAACTCTTCTCGGGCGGGGCTTCGCTACGGTGACGTAATTTCGCCGCGCTTGGTTAGTAACATCATCCTGCTAAAGGCGATTCGGGCGGGGTTTGGGTGCGGATGATTTGGATTTCCCGTGGTGCAGCTGCAATTCCCGGTTCGGCGGCAATAATTCCCGATTGGGCTTGCAAAAATTCCCGTTTGGCCTGCCACGGGAATTGGCTCGCAAGCAGCTGATTGGCAGTGTGAATTTCAATGGATTGGTGGCTGGTTTCGGCAAATTTCCCGGTTAACGGGAATTGGTTTTTAGCAAGCGTAGGATGGGCTGAGCCCGGCGAAGCCCATGCCTATTTAGCCGCCGCTGGCCTGTCCGGCGCCGGCGGTTATTCTCCAAATCGGCTTTGAGCCCAGAGCCGGTTGCGGCCGGTTGACGATGAAAGAATGCCTGCCTTGGCAAAGATGATGGGCTTCGCGGTCGCTCAACCCATCCTACCCACTGATGCAGCTCGCTTGGCCGTCAGATCGATTCCCGTACGAGAACCGCTGTTAGTGACCGCGGGTTCGGGCGATATGTCATACGGGAGGTCGAGGATGAGCAAGGGGCGGCTTGAAGCCTTTACCGATGGCGTGGTCGCGATCATCATTACGATCATGGTGCTCGACATGAAGGTGCCGGCGGGCGAGACCTTTACCGCGCTCGCCGCCGGCATCCCGATATTTTTGGCCTATGCGCTGAGCTACGCCAATGTCGGCATCTTTTGGAATAATCACCATCACATGCTGCACGCGACCGAGCGCGTCGACGGCAAAGTATTGTGGGCTAATTTGTTTCTGCTGTTTTGGCTGTCGCTGGTGCCGTTTGTGATCCGCTGGATCGACGAAACCGGTTTTGCCGCATTGCCGATCGCCGCCTATGGCGCGGTGCTGGCGATGGCGTCGATCGGTTACTGGCTGCTGCAGACCATGATCATTGCCCGCAACGGCCGAAATTCGCAGCTCGCCGTCGCAATCGGCGCCGATTTGAAGGGAAAGCTGTCCCTCCTCGCCTACGTTGCCGCGATCCCATTGGCGTTTGTCCGGCCGTGGATTGCGATCTCGCTCTATGTGGCGATCGCGCTGATGTGGTTTGTCCCCGACCGGCGCATCGAACGCGCGATCGGATAGCGCGACAATTGGCGCATGGAAGACGTTTGGCTCGATCGGTGAGACGGCGATGAATACATCGGGCTTCGCCCCGATTCTCGACGCGGCGCGCACCCGCCTCGGGGCCGCGGCGCTCGAAGCGCGGCTGATCCAGCCGTTGAGCGCAGCCGAACTGAAGGCGGTCGGCGATGACCGCTATCTGTCGCAGATGTCGCTTCGGATCTTTCGCGCCGGGCTCAAGCACAGCCTGGTCGATGCCAAATGGCCGGCCTTCGAAGAGGTGTTTTTTGGGTTTGAGCCGCGGCGGGTGCGGGCGATGTCCGACGAGGCGCTCGAAGCGCTGCTCGCCGACCGCCGGCTGATCCGCCATTGGGGCAAGCTCAAAGCGGTGCGCGACAATGCCGCGGCGATGATCGCGATTGCCGACGAGCATGGCAGCTTTGGCGCGTGGCTCGCCGAGTGGCCGGTTAGCGAAATTGTCGGGCTGTGGGATGCGCTCGCCAAACGCTTTAGCCAGATGGGCGGCAATTCCGGTCCGACCTTTTTGCGCATGGTCGGCAAGGACACCTTTATTCTGACGCCCGCGGTGACCGCGGCGCTCAAGCGCTGGGGTGCCGCCGCAGCGCCTCCGAAAAATCAGAAGGACCGCCAGGCGGTTCAAAGTTGCTTCAACGCCTGGGCGTCCGAAACCGGTCGTCCGCTCTGCCAGCTCAGCCTGATTCTCGCCGCATCGATTGAGGACTGAGCACCCACCTGCTCGAATCAGCGTCCGATTCCGAAGGAATTACTAAGAGGCTGCGGCGTTCCTCTCGGCTGGCGATAGGGAAATGCTTCCCTACATATGCGCTCTGTGCTAGCGCACGCGCATATTGCTGGCAATCCGAAGTTAGAGCGGTCGGGACGGCACGGAAAGAGATCGCGATGCAGAGCCAAAACCGGTTTTTTGACGATCTAGCCCGCGTTGCCGCGGGTGCTATGGGGTCATTATCAGGGGTCAAGAGCGAGGTGGAATCGCGGATCCGCGATCAGCTTGAGCGCGTGATGGCCGGTATGGATCTCGTGACCCGCGACGAGTTTGAGGCGGTAAAGGCAATGGCGGCCAAGGCCCGCGGCGAGCAGGAGGATCTGGCGAAGCGAGTGGCGGAACTCGAAGGTATCCTTGCCGGCATGCGTGAGGCGGCGACGCCCGGCGCGCCGGCGGCCGACCCGACGATCTTTGAACCACCAATCTCGGATCCGCCGATTTCCGATTAGACTGTCTGAAGACGATTTTAATCGCGCCGCGCGAAGGAGCGCTCGATGACCTCCCTTGACACTTCCGAGCCGACCGGCTTTTTCGGCAACCCGATCGACCTGGTCGAAGAGATCGTCAACTCCAACAATTGGGCACACGACCGCGCCAGCGAGGAGGAGCTGGTCGTCGAGATCTCCGGCCGCTGGTGCGACTATCGCCTTTATTTCGTGTGGCAGGAGGAGCTGTGCGCGATGCACTTCTCCTGCAGCTTTGATATGAAGGTGCCAAAGGGGCGGCGCTCCGCGGTCTACGAGCTGTTGGCGATCGCCAACGAGAAGCTGTGGCTCGGCCATTTCGACCTTTCGTCGGATGATAACTCGCCCGCTTTCCGTCATGCGGCGTTGCTGCGCGGCATCGGCGCGGGCAGCGCCGAACAGGTCGAAGATCTGGTCGACATCGCATTGTCGGAGTGCGAACGCTTCTATCCCGCCTTTCAGCTGGTGCTGTGGGGCGGCAAGAAACCGCTCGAAGCCATCGCCGCGGCGATGATCGATCCGATTGGAGAAGCCTGAGCGGGGGCTAAAGCGCGATGGCCCCGGAAGAAGGCGCGGCCGGCCGGACGCTGATGCTGGTCGGATGCGGCAAGATGGGATCGGCGCTATTGCGCGGCTGGATTGCCAGCAAGGCGGCGACGCGTTTTGCCGTGGTCGAACCCGAAGGACTGCCGCCGGATTTGGCCGCAGCCGCCGGTGTTGCGGGCTACCGATCACCCGACGAGGTGCCCGAGGAGAGGGCTCCCGCCGCGATCGTTTTCGCAGTCAAGCCGCAAATTCTCGATGATCTTCTGTCCGGCTATCGTCGTTGGGCGCAGCCACAAACCCTGTTTGTTTCGATTGTCGCCGGCAAGAGCATAGCCGGCATAAGCCGCCGGCTCGGCGCGGTCCCGCTCGTTCGCACGATGCCCAATACGCCGGCAGCAATCGGGCGTGGCATTACGGTCGCGTGCGCCAACGAGCGAGTGACAGACGAGCAGCGCCGGTTATGCGACCAGCTCCTCGCTGCCGTGGGGGAGAGCGCCTGGGTCGAGGACGAGTCGCTGCTCGATGCGGTAACCGCAGTGTCCGGAAGCGGCCCGGCTTACGTCTTTCTGCTGATCGAAGCGCTGGCCCAGGCTGCCGTGTCATCGGGCCTGCCGCCCGAGCTCGGCTTGCGGCTCGCCCGAGCGACCGTCGCCGGTTCAGGCGAATTGGCTCGTCTTTCAAGCGAGACCCCGGAACAGCTGCGCGAAGCCGTGACCAGCCCCGGCGGCACGACGCGCGCCGCGCTCGACGTGTTGATGGCGGATGATGGATTGATCCCGTTGATCAAGCGAGCCGTGACGGCGGCGGCCGCACGGTCGCGCGAGCTGGCGAGCTGAGCGATGGCAAGGAGCAGCCGAAGGGGCAGCCGCGGGCCGGATAGCCGTGAGCCGGATCGGGACGAAGCCCCCGCTGCCGCGAGCGAGGCCGACCGGATCATCGATGCCGCCTTTGCCCGGATCCCGACCGACGGGTGGAGACGGTTGTCGCTCGCCGCGATAGCCGCCGCTGCCGAGCTTCCGATCCTCCGCGTCTACCGCAATTTTCACTCGAAGCAGGCCATCCTCTGCGCCTTTTTTCGGAGGATCGATGAGGCCGTCCTTGCCGATCCGCCGGCCGCCGAGGAAGGCGAGCGTCCGCGCGATCGGCTGTTCGATTTGATGATGCGGCGATTGGACGCGCTGCGGCCTTACAAACAGGCGCTAGACGTGTTGCGACGCGAGCTGCCCTCCGACCCCGTCGCGATGCTCGTTGCCGGGTGCGCCTTGCTGCAGTCGATCCGCTGGATGCATGAGGCGGCCGATATCACGACAGGTGGCGTGCGCGGCAAGATCGCGATAAAGTTAACGGGCGCCGCCTACTTGGCGACCCTACGCGTCTGGCAGCGCGATGATTCCGCAGATCTCGGTCAGACGATGGCGGCACTCGACGCCCGGCTGCGCCGGATCGAACGCTGGCTGTCACCGGCCGGCTCCGGAGCATCGATGGGCGAGCCTCGCGCCGCCTAAATTTGCTGCACTGCAAAAAAGTTCCTTGACGTTGATTGGGCAACCGCCGATATTTTGGGCGTTGTGCGCCGCACAATTGCGCGAACCCCCCTGAACGGAAACCAATCTATGTCTGAAGCCCGCCCGAGCTTTTTCGATTTTGATGTAACCAAAATGATGTCCGACTTCCGCTTTCGTCCGTTTGATGTTGAAGCGCTGATGGCGTGTCAGCGCCGCAACATCGAGGCGCTGAGCCAAGCCAATCAGCTCGCCGTCGAGGGCGTGCAGGCGGTGGCGCGACGTCAGATCGAAATCACCCGCCAAGCAATGGAAGACGTTTCGACGTTGTTCCGTGAGCTCACGCAGCCGGCCTCGCCCGAGGAGCGGATCGCCAAAAACACCGAATACGCCAAGCAAATGCTGGAAAAGAGCATCAGCCACGGCCGAGAGATTACCGAACTGGCCACAAAAGCCGGCACCGAGGCCGCGGACGTGTTGCGCAAGCGCGCGAGCGAGGGCCTCGACGAGTTGCGCGATATGGCAAAGCAGCACTCCCCGCGCTAATCGCTCTCGCCTCCAATTGAAAGGCCGTGCCGCGCGTCGATCCGGTACCGCGGCACAGCCTCTGCTACAGCGCCCCTACCCGCTGCATCGGGTCTCGTACTTAGAGATCGGCGCTCCCTTCCCCCTCCCGCTCAGCGGGGTGATAAAGATCTGATTACGCCACCACGCTTTCACAAAGCCTGGCTTGACGCCCTGGGTGTCCGAGGATCACGCTAAGACCTATCGAACGCCCCTGCCGGAGCTTGGCCATGAAGCTGATGTGGTTTCACTTGATGCCTTATACCGAGCTGCCGGATGACTTCCGCGAGAAGCATCCGTCGGTGTGGGTCGACATTCACTCTTCGTTGTTCGATCCACGGCGCGCGCATCACATGTACAACGACTTTATGGACGAGCTCGAATTCGCCGCCGAATGCGGCTTTGACGCCGTCTGCGTCAACGAGCACCACTCGAACGGCTATGGGCTGATGCCCTCACCCAATCTGATCGCTTCTGCCCTGTCGCGCCGCACTAGCAACGCGGCGTTGTGTGTGATGGGCAATTCGCTGGCGCTCTATAATCCGCCAACCCGGGTGGCCGAAGAATTCGCGATGATCGACGTGATCTCGGGGGGCCGGCTGATCGCTGGGTTCCCCGTCGGCACGCCGATGGATACTTGCTTTGCCTATGGCCAGAACCCGAGTCAGCTGCGCGATCGCTATTACGAGGCGCATGACCTGATCATGCGCGCCTGGACCGAACAGGACACCTTTGCGTTCAACGGCCGCTTCAACCAGCAGCGCTACGTCAACATCTGGCCGCGACCGGTGCAAAAGCCGCATCCGCCAATCTGGATACCCGGAGGCGGCTCGGTCGAGACCTGGCAGTGGTGCGCCCAGATGGATTACGTCTACGCCTACCTGTCCTATTTTGGGTTCAAGGACGGGCGCGCTACGATGCAAGGTTTCTGGGACGAGATGGCGCGGCTCGGCAAGGACCGGAACCCGTATCGCGCTGGTTTTCTGCAATTTGTCGGCGTCGCCGAGAGCCGCCAAAAGGCGATGGAGCTCTATAAGCAGCCGGCCGAGTATTTCTATGGCCGCTGCCTGCGGGTCGACCCGAAATGGGCGATGCCGCCCGGCTACATCACCGAAGCCACCCAGCGCGCCGGCGTCCAAGGGCAGATCGGCCGTGCCGCGAGCCTCAACGCTCGCCAGCAGGCGCGGGCGACGACCGACATGGCCGACATCGTCGATCGCGGCTATGTCATCATCGGCTCACCCGATGAGGTCGTCGAGCAATTGACCGAGGTCGCGACCGACCTCAATGTCGGCCATTTGATGCTATTGCTGCAGTTCGGCAGCATGGGCAAGGAGTTGGCGGCCTACAACACTAAGCTGTTCGCCGATCGCGTATTGCCGCAGCTCAAGGGTCTCTTCTCCGAATGGGAAGACCGCTGGTGGCCGCAGCCAATGGCCCAAACCGAGCGCGCCGTCGTCGCGCCGCCATTGCTCGCCGCCGCCGAATAGATGTCGGAAGGGCCGCGCGCCGTGGCGCCGACTATTCAATCGAATGAGCGGGATGCCGACGCGAGGCGCCCTCGCATTGAATTGCAGGCTCCCTCGCTTTGACCGGCACGGCAGGCGTCTATCGCACAACGTATCTTACGAAAAACTCATGCGCTTGCTTGCGGCCTTTGTATAGCTCGATGGGGTGAACGCACGGTGGTGAATGGCAGAACAGGCATCCTCATCGCGTTTCAGTTATTCACTCCAGCCGCAGCGCCCGCTCAACCGCGCCCTGCGTTTTCTGCCAGCATGACAGCTGTTCGACATCCGTCATCCAGCGCTTGAGGTTCGGGTGATCGTTGAGCGGTAGACGCTGCCACTTATGCACGTGCATAGGCGCTGCAACAGCAATGTCGGCAATCGTTACGTTGCCTCCCACAAGCCATTTGGACTTAGTCAGCCGTGAGTCGAGGATGCCCGCAAGCCGGTGCCAGTTCGGTGCCTCCTTGGCGATAACTGCTTCATCCGGTTCCGCAACGATCAGCGGCTTGACGACATACTCGACAAGATAGACGTAGCAGCTCGGGAACCAGGTTGACGCTTCCCACAATAGCCACCGGTTAATGTCGGCGCGCCGCTCAAGGCCCTTGGGATAATGCTTGTCGGAGCCGCTCAGGTCGGCCGCGTACTGCAGGATCGCATTGGATTCAGAAAGAGCGAAATCACCATCTATTGCTGCCGGCACCGCTCCGTTCGGGTTGATCGCGAGATACTCGGCTTTCTTATGGGCGCCGGCGAAATAGTCGACGTGCTCGAGTTCATACTGCGTGCCAAGCAAGTCCAACCCCGCCAGCACCTTGCGGCTGTTGACGGTGCAAGGGTCGAGATACACCTGTAGCATGACCGCTCCTCCCTAGGTTGAAGCCGAGATTTGCTCAGTTGGCACCTCGTCACGTAAACGTCGGCCGCCGCTCGCTGATTTTAATGGGTATATACCGTTACGGCGTGCGACCAATTCCTAGATGTCGCATATTTACCATCTCCGTTGCATGGCTGTCAAAGCCGTATAAATGCATTTTCGGGTAATCCTAATGTCCAGATCCCGGCTTTTCAGGTCTGGGTGACTGGGCGGTCGTGCTGACTTTCTTATGAGCTGCCAGCGGGCGGCCGACACGAATACTTCCATGCATAGCGATTACTTGAGCAGCGGATAGCAGAAAATCTAGGGTAATAGGGGCAGCGCCGTCGTGGCACCGCCGCTGCGTCACCGAACAGCGCGGTTTATGTGGGCCCTATCGCCGCAAATTGGTGCGGGCGAGTTCGACGATTTCGTCGCCGCGGCCGCTCAGCACCGCCTTTAGCATGTAGAGCGTGAAGCCTTTGGCCATCTCGGTGGTGATGCGCGGCGGCATCGCCAGCTCTTGGCGATTGACGACGGCGTCGACCAATACCGGTCCGGGATGGGCGAACGCCTCGCGCAGCTTGCCCTCGACCTCGGCCGGATCGGTGATGCGGACGCCCTTGATCCCGACCACCTCGGCCATTTGGGCAAAGTTCGGATTGGTGAGATCGGTGCCGACCGGCAGGAAACCGGTCGATTTCTGCTCGAGTTCGACAAAGCCGAGCGCGCCGTTATTAAAGACGACGATTTTTACCGGAAGCTTGAGCTGCACCAGGCTCAACAGATCGCCCATCAGCATCGCGAAGCCGCCGTCACCCGATAACGAAACGACCTGACGCTGCGGAAAAGCCGCCTGGGCGCCGATCGCCTGCGGCAAAGCGTTGGCCATCGAGCCGTGCCAAAACGAGCCGATCAGCCGGCGACGGCCGTTCAAGGCCAGATAGCGCGCCGCCCATACCGTCGGCAAACCGACATCGCAGGTGAAGATCGCGTCATCCCCGGCCAGTTCGCTGACGACACGGGCGATTTGCTGCGGATGCAACACCCCGCCAGACCGGCCGGTGGCGAGTTCGTCGAGCGATTTGCGCGCCTCGCGGTAATGATTGAGGCAGGCGTCGAGATGTGCGCGGTCGGTTTTTGATTTCAAGCGCGGCAGGATCGCCCGCACGGTATGAACGACATCGCCAATGATCCCGAGCTCGACCGGCGCGCGCCGGCCGAGCGCCTCGGCGCGGATGTCGATCTGGGCGATGCGCGCACCGGCGGGATAGAATTGCCGGTAGGGGAAATCGGTGCCGAGCATCAGCAGCGTGTCGCAATTCTCCATCGCCTGATAGCCGGAGGAGAAACCGATCAGCCCGGTCATGCCGACATCGTACGCGTTGTCCCACTCGACGTGCTCCTTGCCACGGAGCGCGTGCACGATCGGTGCTTTCAACGTTGCGGCAAGCTCGACGATTTCGTCATGGGCCCCGATGCAGCCGCCGCCGCACAGCAGGGTTACGCGTCCCGCCTGGTCCAAGAATTCGACAAGCCGGGTCAACGAATCCGGCGAGGGAACCACGACCGGCGCCGCGGGCAACAGGCCAGGCGGCTTGGGCGCCGCCGAAACCGCGGTGGGTTTGAGCGCGACATCGCCGGGAATGACGATGACGCTGACGCAGCGCTCGGCCACAGCGCGACGGATCGCGATTTCGAGCGCCCGCGGCATCTGTTCAGGGGTCGATACCAGCTCGCAATAGCTGCTGCATTCGCGAAACAAATGATCGGGATGAGTTTCCTGGAAGTAGCCCGAGCCGATTTCGGGCGAAGGGATGTGGGCGGCGATCGCGACGACCGGCACCCGCGAGCGCTGGCAATCATAAAGCCCGTTGATCAGGTGCAGATTGCCGGGGCCGCAACTGCCGGCGCAGACCGCAAGCTCGCCGGTCACATGCGCATCGGCGCCGGCGGCGAACGCGGCGACCTCTTCATGGCGGACATGCAGCCAGGCGATGCCCCCGTGCCGGCGCAGCGCATCGGTAAAGCCGTTCAAGCTGTCACCGACAATTCCGTAAATCCGCTTAACCCCGACGGCAGCGAGCGTCTCGACCATTTTGTCGGCAACGGAAGGCATGGCTATCCTCGTGCTCGTTGGGATTTGGCTCGCTGCTTTACCCGAGTTTAGGAAACAAGGCAGTCGGTGCGGTTATCAGAAGCCGCCGGCTTTGGGGTATCGCTGGGGAACGGTACGCCTTCGTTCGGGCGGGCGCCAATCTTGGTGATGCCGGTCGCGACCGGTGGCCGGTTCGGATCAGCGCCGGTGACGATTGTGCCGCCCGCCACCACCTCTCTGCGCTCCGGCCAGAGAAACTTGAAATTATCGATACTGCGGTTGGTTCCGCTCGAAATATAAATCGGTGCGGTCAGACGGAAGTCGCGGCCGCTAATCTGGGCGCCAACACTGCGTCCGTTCTGACGCCAGACAACCGCGTCGCCGCGGAACCAGGCGTTCAACGCGGCGCTATCGTCGTGTTTGCCGTCGCCCCACAGCACAAATAGTTTTGCTCCGCATTTCGAGCTGTCAGCGGCCGATCCCGGGGAGGCGGCCGCGAGCGCGAGCAGCAATAAGGCCGTGAACCGGAGCATCGCCGCCTTCAGAACATCTGTGACAGTCAGGCCTTAAGTGGGCGAACCGCGAACGTCTTCAACATCGGTGACTTCGCGGGCGCGATGATCGGTGTTCAGGCGGCGAGGATCACGTCGGCAGCTTTTTCGGCGATCATGTAGACGGCGCTGACGATGAAAAAGCCGGGTATCCGCGGAAAGACTGAGGCATCGACGACGCGCAATCCTTGAACGCCATGTACCCGAAAGTCGCTGCCGAGGACGCCGCCATACTCTCGCGGCCCGATCGCACAACTGCACGAGGCGTGGTGGCCCCAAGCGCGGGTGCGGACAAAATCCTTCAGTTCGTCGTCGCTTTGCAATGCATCTCCCGGCTGCTCTTCCGCGGCGATCAGCCCGCGTTCCCGCAGTTCCTGTGTGAGCCGGCGGACAAAACGGATGCCGGCGACGACCGAATCGAGGTCTTCGCCAGTCGTGTCGCTGCCTTCCTCGAAATAGCGGAAATTGATCAACGGTGTATCGCGCGGGTCGGCCGAGCGCAGCCGCACTTCGCCGGCGCGGTTTTGCGTGTGCGCCTTCAGGATTGCCCAGGTCAGATAATTTGGTTTGGTTACTTCATAAGACGAGTAATTGGGGAAGTAGCCGCCGAACAATCCCAGCAGCGCAAAGCAGAAAAGATCGGGTAACGGCCGCTCGGGCAGCGATTTGACGATTGCCGCCAAGACGGCGCCGTTGCTGGCATAGACCCCGCCATGCCCGGCCGCCCATTCGCGATATTGCGCGTCGCCGCGGCTGAAGGTGGCGCCGTTCAGGATTTCCCAACGCTCGAAATTCATCCGGTTGACGACGCCGACCTCGTAGCGGTCTTGCAAATTCTTGCCGACCCCCGGCAGCTCGAGACGCAGCGGAATACCGAGCGGTTCCAACACGTCGCGTGGGCCAATGCCTGACAGCATCAGCAGTTGCGGCGTGTTGAAGGCGCCGCCGCACAGGATCACCTCGCGCGCCGCCCTCGCCTGCATCGCGACACCGGGTTCGGTCGCGGGCTGACCGTGAGCGCGATAGAGCCGAGGTCCTTTCAGATACTCGACGCCGATCGCACGGTTACTGTCGTCGAGGATCACACGGGTAACCAGTGCATCGAGCTCAATGTGCAGCCGGTCGGGATATTTCTGCGCCGTCTCCAAGGCACGCTCGCGCGCGCCCATACGATGGTGGGCCCGCGTCGTAAGCGGCGTATAACGCACCCCGACGGCATTCTCGACCACCAACCGCCAATCGTTCGGATCAGCCTTGGCCTCGGCGAGCCCGAGCAATGAACCGAGCGGATAGCCGAGATCCTCGAATACCTCTCCGGCAGAGTGCAGCAATGTCTGCACCAGATCGAAATCGCCGAGTGCTGCGGGAGGAACCGCTTTTTCGGTATGCAGCCAGCCATCCCAGCCGTGGCGCGAAGGATTGGCGCCAAACCGCGCCAGGAAGCGCTCAATTTGGCGATGATGGCAGTTTTCGAGGCGCATGAAATATTCACGCATCGCCTCGGCTTTCCAAGATGGATCGCCAGTCAGCTCAGCAATTCCGCCCCAATCGGCATTGTGCGGATAAACCAGGATCATCGCATTGTGGGCGGTGCAGCCGCCCAACGTCCCAGAGCGCGGGTAAAGGATGCCGTCGACGGTTTGACCGCGATAATCCCGAACATATTTCGGGTCGCGCACCTGCATGGCTTCATCAGAGTAATGGCGGACAAAGAAATCCCAGCGCATGGCATCGTTTTCGGAAGCGAAACCATGGAATGCCGGCACGTCGTAATCATCGGGCAGCCGGTTGACGCCAGGCTGATAGTCATTGGTGCCGGAAAGCAGACGCGGGTCGCCACCGGCTTCAAGCAGCAGGACGCGCCTCCCCGCCTCTGCTAGCCGCGCCGCCAAGGTGCCGCCTCCGGCGCCGGAGCCGACGACGATGTAGTCGAAACTGTCACCATTGTTCATGGAAGGCTCCCGATCGCGGTGGGCCGCCCGCGCAGCCTTTGCTGCCCCGAACGGGCGCGATCCAAGCTACATAAGGCCGCCAGCAAAAAAACTGCTAGAACGTCTTCAAGAAGGCGATCAGCGCATTTTTGTCGGCGTCGCTCAAACGCGAACCGAAATAATGCCCGCGATTGACCACATAATCCGGGCATTTGCTCAGCGCAAATAATTGCTTGCCGAGATTCGCGAAGATTTGGCGCGCTTGCTCGTCAGTGGCGCCTTTTGGCAATGCGCGGAGGTCATGAACCAGCTTGAATAGCGCGGCGACGACTTGTTTGTCGTGGGCCAAGCGCTCGCCGAGCCTGTCCGATTGCGGCAGCGGGTCGAAATTGGCTAAGAGATCGACCGGCGTGCCGGCTGGAATGGGGCCGATCTCGAGCCCCTTCTCATCAAACAGCGGAACCGCAAGGTTCAGCAGCGATTGCGACCGTTTGACGAAGTCGGGCAGATAACCAGTCGGGATGCGTAGCCAGCTCGTTACTGTTGTGCGATCGATGACCCCTGGAAGCTTGTCGCCGAGCACCGGATCTTTGGGGCGCTTTTCCGGCCACAACATTTTGGTGATCGAATCCTGGAACGAGGTCAAGCGCGCCTGGACGGACGGGCTCTCCTCGAATTTACCGACGCTATTGTTCAACAGGTATGGGGCGGTCGCCCACAGGCTGATCAGCGACGGCACCCGGGTATAGCCGCGTCCGCCGGCCGGCATCTTGTAAGGCTGCGGCTTGCCGGTGAACGGGTCGTAAACGGTAATCGTGCCGACTGAGGGCAGCAACTTGTACGAAGCCGATGAAAAATTGTCCCAGATATTGCCGCCGATGGCGTTGGTCGCCAGCGGACTGCAAGCATTCGTCTGCAACAACGTGACCGGGATGCGAGCGTCGTTCGACAGATAGTTGCCATCGAGGAAATCCGCAGCTTCGACAATCGGGCGCATCTTGGCGCGGAAATCATCGGTCTGCACCCATGCCCAATAGCGGTTCCAGCATTCGAGATAATGCGGTCCGATGCAGTTGCCGAAATCGGCGTTGGCCGGCGGCGGGGGCGCTTTGCTCGAATGGCAAGCTGCGCAATTGTCGGCGAACACCACCTTACCCTGTTGCACGATAGCTGGCGGATCGTTCAGATAGGCGCCGCCACCGGGCGCGTTTGCGAGCTTGTGCGGGTAGGACGCCTTCAGCAGGAACAACGCCATATCGGGCGTCTGCAGCTCGGTCGCATCCCAATAGGCCGAATTCGCCCGCGCCGTCGTGATCTGGATCGGCGTTACCGGCTTGCCTCCTAAAATGGGATTGAAATGGCGCAGCCAGTCCTCGCTGAACAGCCCGATGTTCAGATAGACCCGGTTTAACGCGCCGAGCACGCCGACCGAATCGGAGCCGTCCTTCAGTACATGTGGCGTCCACACTGTATTGGGCGGTTGAAAGAATTGGGTCAATGGGCCGGAGCTGACAAAATCGTTGAACTGCTTGTTGGCGAGATTATCGGGGCCAAGCATTTCGCGGCCGAGCTTTTTGGCGACATCCAGGCGCGGCAAGACATTGTAGATCGCGTTCATCGTGCGGGGATTGTTGATGTTGTCAGTCGAGACCAATGAGGTGTCGAGCGACCCCGGCCGCGCCGTGTGCAACACCTGGAACAGGAAATTTGATGGATCGGCGTTCCACGCCAGGATGCGATCGACCCAGAAATATTGCGCGCCCGCGGTCGAACTCAGGTTGTCGAATTGCGACGTTTCGGGATTAGCCGGCGGCTTCTCCGGATTGGCGCTGATGTGGCAAAAGCCGCAAGACATACCTACGCGGTACGGCCGGACCAGATCTTTGCGCAAGTAATAGCTCGGATCGTTGTAATAACGTTGCGGATCCCAGCGCTTTGCCGCGGCTTCGTCGAACGCAGGATTTGGAAACAGGCGCAGCCCAAGAATGCCGGTGGGTTCGCCATAATACGATCCCGCAGGGATATTCTTACCGCGGGCACCGACTGCAACACCGGGATATTTTTGCGCATTGGCAAACGGATCGGGCGGGCAGTTCGAGTCGCGTTGGTCGAGCCAGAGCCCGTAATGTTTTGGATCAGGGCCGGTCGGCTTGGTAAAGCAGGGTTCGTTGACGAGGCCGAGATAGCTCCACCGGTTGTCGCGGCTGTATTTGAGCCCTGGATAAGACGACAGGATTTTAAGAAGGTCGAACGAGCCGAACGTCAGATTAGTCAGCTTATCCCACAGGCGGTCATTGCCGCCGGTCCAGACGATCCACATGTTGCGGCCCTTGACCTCGTCGGGGGTCAAGGGGATCCCGCCATCCATTGCGTGGAAGTAATCTTCATCCGCCGGCGGCAGCGATTGGGCCGAGCGTCCCGCTTGACGGGCCTCATCAATGATTTGAGCCCGAACCAGGGTGCTTGGAAAACATACCGCGGCTGAGACAATAGCCGGAAGGAGAAGCCGTGCGACCCGAAACATTATTTTCATTGATGCCCCCCACCAAAGCCGGACAGCCTGATCCCCCGATGTAAACTGGCCGGCATTTACCTTAGCGGATCGGCTCGATGATTCCAATCCGCCCCCGCTCGCTCGAGTGAAGCAAATTCTAGTCTGTCGCGGTGCTGGGCGATTGGCGGCCGTCAATCAGATGAAGCTATACCAGCCACGCAGCCCGCGCGTGTGAACCAGCTCTCAGCCTTGCAAGTTTGTATTGATGGTGGCTGATGCCGGGCTCTCAGAGGTCTCGGGAGGAGTCGCGCTGTCGAGCTTGTCCTGCAGACGCGCGAGGCGATAGCCGAGCGCCAAATAGTTACCCCAGGCGGCTCGGTTCACAGTAAAGGTTTCGGGATCGCTGGCGTGGCGGTCCCGCAGATACGCCATTACCACCGTATCGACCGGGATCCGGCTGAAATCGTGCAGCAGAAGACGGCAATGGGCGGCGGCATAAGGCCCGATGCCCCTGAGGCTGATGAGATAATCGTATTCGGGCCGGCCATCGCCGTTTCGATCGATGACGCCATCTTGCAGCATGCGGCGGGTTGCCGAGACAACAGTCGGCGCGCGAAAGCCCAGCTTTGCGCGTTCGCGAAGCAGAGCCTCGTCGTACTCGAGGATAGTGTCGGGCGGCGGAAACACGCCACCGCCAGGCTCAGCGACAAGAGCTGCCGCCATCCGGCAGGTCGAGGACCAAGCGGTGTTGATCGTCAGCACGGTCTTGACGAAATCCTCGTAGAATGACGAGCAGCGCAAGATCCGCCCGCCGCCGCGCCGGATCAGCGCGCCATCCTCGCCAAGTACGGTGATCGCTTCGGCTGGGTCCCAATCCGCCGACAGCCAACGACGCACACGACAAATGATCTCTGGTTCCGCCGAAGCCGGGAAGCCGCGGTACCAAATGGCGATCGTCGTGGGGTCGCGCTGCTCTGCCGCGACCTCGCCGATATCGCCAGCAATTCGCTCGCGGCGGGCGAGGACGCCGTTTTCGGGCTCCCAAATCCATGGAGCCAAATAGGCCCAGCCGTGACTGGCAACCGTCAGCGCCAAGTTGATCGGAAGCGGCAGGGCGAGCAAAATTTCGCCTGTGCTCACCCTGGCAGCGTCAGGATCGGCGGGTCGGTCAGGCGGCGTCAAGCGCCTGCTTCAGGTCGGCGAGAATGTCGTCCAGGTGCTCGATGCCGATCGACAGCCGAACGTAATTGTCGGTGACCCCGGTCTGCTCCTGCTCTTCAGGCGACAGCTGGGAGTGAGTCGTCGAGGCCGGGTAAATCGCCAGGCTGCGCGAATCGCCAATGTTAGCCACATGATAAAACATCTGGAGCGCGTCGATAAAACGCCGTCCGGCCTCGCGCCCGCCCTTTAGTTCAAACCCGAGCAGCCCGCCATACCCGCCCTTCAGATAGGCATCGGCGCGGCGCCGGGCTTCGCCGGTCATCACACTTGGATGAATAACGCGGGTTACTTTGGGGTGCTCGGACAAAAATTTTGCCGCAGCTATCGCATTCGAGGAGTGTGCGCGCATGCGCAACGGCAAGGTTTCCAGCCCTTGCAAGAACAGGAACGCGTTGAACGGGCTCATCGGCGCCCCGAGGTCACGTAGCAGGGTGACCCGCATCTTGAGAATATAGGCGATCGGCCCGAGCGGCTTTGAGGCCTGCGTCCATACCGCACCGTGATAACTGGGGTCCGGCTGGTTCAACAGCGGGAAGCGGGCCGCGTGCTTTTCCCAATCGAAATTCCCGCCGTCAACGACAATTCCGCCGATCGAATTGCCATGACCGCCGATGTATTTGGTGGTCGAGTGCATGACCACCGCGGCGCCATGCTCCAAGGGCCGGCAAAGCACTGGAGCGGCGGTATTGTCGACAATCAACGGGACGCCGAGTTCCCGCCCGATCTTGGCAACTTCCGCGATCGGGAAGACCTCGAGCTTCGGGTTGGGAAGGGTCTCGGCGTAGTAGCAGCGGGTGCGGGCGTCGGTGGCGCGCCGGAAATTCTCGGGGTCGGCCGGATCGACAAACCGGACCTCCATTCCCATCGTCTTCATCATCGTGTTCAGGAACAGGTTCCAGGTGCCGCCGTAAAGGTCGGTGGAACTGACGAAATTGTCGCCAGCCTGGCAGATGTTCTGAACTGAGAACAGCGACGCGGCCTGCCCCGAGGCCAGCGCCAAAGCGGCGACGCCGCCTTCGAGAGCGGCGATCCGCTCCTCGAGTACGGCGTTGGTCGGATTCATGATCCGCGAATAGATGTTGCCGAGTTCCGCCAGCCCGAACAAATCGGCTGCATGTTGTGTGTCGCGGAATTGATAGCTCGTCGTCTGATAGATCGGCACCGCGACCGCGTTCGTTGTCGGATCGCTGCGATACCCCGCGTGGAGTACAAGGGTTTCAGGATGTTGGCTCTCGGTTGGCATCATGTTCTCCGTCGGGAGGGCGGGCGGCCGGCACTTTGCCACGGGTGACAGCTCGGAGTAAGCGGCTTTCGCGCCATTCCCGGCAATCGTACCGGATTTTGCGGGCAAAACCGCTTACGGCGCGTTTACTCGATCATCGGCGCGAAACCGGAGGCCATTCGTGAACACCCGGGGAGAAACCCACAACACCTCGGAGCCGATTTCTGCTGAGGAACCGACGATCGACGATCTGCGCGCGGCCGCCGCCGAATGCACGGCATGCCATCTCTACCTCAACGCGACGCAAACCGTCTTCGGCGAAGGTCCCGCCCGCGCGCCGATAATGTTGGTCGGTGAACAGCCGGGCGATGCCGAAGATATCGCGGGCCATCCGTTTGTCGGGCCTGCCGGCAAACTGCTCGACCGCTGTCTCGTCGAGGCCGGTATCGACCGATCGTGCGTTTGGGTAACCAACATCGTAAAACATTTCAAATGGGTGCCGCGGGGCAAGCGGCGTATTCACAGCAAGCCTGGGGCGGTTGAAATCGCCGCCTGTTTGCCCTGGCTCGAAGCTGAAATCCGCGCCGTGCGGCCGATCGTGCTGGTGGCGCTTGGAGCAACGGCTGCGCAAGGGCTGTTCGGCAGAATGTTTCGCGTCACGCGAGATCGCGGCCGGTTTGTCCCGTCGCCCTTCGCGCCCTACGCGCTTGCCACGATCCATCCGTCGGCATTGCTGAGAGCGCCGGACGAGGAGACCCGCCACGCCGAGACGTTGCGCTTTATCGAGGATTTGCGCAAAGCCGGGTCGGTGACGACATAAATACAGCCGCCGAGGCCATTGCTTGGACGCCTCCTCGGTGCGGCGCGGGAGAGGGCGATGCGCTCAACATCGACATGGGTCGCCGTCGCAATCGCGATGACTGCCGTCGCCGCAGTCGCAATCGTGATTGCAAACTTCTGGAACGATCTCGGCGCGTCCGAGATCAGCGTTGCCGGCTGGTTCGCGCTGGTTTTTGGCATCATTGCAACCCTCGCGCTCGGCTTCGGGCTGATGGCGCTGATGTTCATCAGCAGCAGACGCGGATATGACGATCGCTCCAACCACAAAGGGGAATAAGCCCCGCTACGGTCGACCGAGAGCCATCGAGCGGTTCTAGCCGCTGTTATTCAACCTCTATTTATGTCTGGCGCATCGTACGCTCGCATTTAAGCGCGAATTGCCGAATGGCGCTTGCGTATTAAACGAGCCGGATGCTAATTGGGAGCGTCGGATGCGACGGGGGGAAGCTTGAAGACTGCGGCAAAATCGAATGACGAGCCGAAGACGGCCGCCGCGCGATATGGCCGTGGCACCGGAGTTCCAAACCCGATCGACGTCCATGTCGGCAATCGTATCAGGATGCGCCGCTTGCTGCTCGGGATGAACCAAGAGACCTTGGCGAATGCGCTCGGCTTGACCTTTCAGCAGGTGCAAAAGTACGAGGGCGGCGCCAATCGCGTTAGCGCGTCGCGTCTATCGGCGATGGCGGAAATTTTAGGGGTCCCGATCTCCTATTTTTTTGGCGATTTGCGCCCGGACGATGCGGAAATCAGCCCGGAGGATCAGCGCTGGCGTGAATACTTGCAACGGCCTGAAACGATCGAGTTCATCCGGTTGTATTACGCGATCCCGGATCTTCGGGCCCGCCAGCAATTCCTTGAGATGATCAAGACCCTTGCCGAGGCTGGATCGTCGCCATTAGAGGAGCCCTAGAGCGGAGCGGATATAGGCAAGCCCGACGTCGGAGTGAGCGGGACCGGCCGCTGCATTCTCTTTGAGAGACAAACACGATGTGCGGGATCGCGGGTTTTGTGAGCTGCGGCCCGGCATCGGGGACAGCCGAGCTGCAAACCAGGCTGTGGCGCATGATCGCGCCGTTACGGCACCGCGGCCCCGATGACGAGGGCGTGTGGACCGATGGTATCGCCGGGCTTGCCCATGCGCGTCTATCGATTATCGATGTTTCACCTGCCGGGCATCAGCCAATGGCGAGCGCCGATGGCAGCGTGTGGATCACCTACAACGGCGAAATTTACAACTTTTCTGAAATCAGGCGCGACCTGACGGCGCTCGGTTATCGGTTCCGAAGCCATACCGACACGGAAGTCGTCGTCAATGGCTGGCATGCCTGGGGCCCACGGATTTTTTCCCGGCTGCGCGGAATGTTTGCATTCGGGTTATGGGATCAACGCACCCGCCAGCTCATCTTGGCGCGTGATCGCCTCGGCAAAAAGCCGCTTTATTGGGCGCGGACACGATCCGGACTGGTTTTCGGTTCGGAGATCAAAGCGCTGTTCGCTTGGCCTGACATTCGCCGTGAGCCGGATCTCGGTGCGATCGATTGTTTTCTGACATTGCAATACACGCCGGCGCCGCGGACCGCTTTTGCCGGCATCAGCAAATTACCGAGTGCACATTATCTCGTCGTCTCGGCCAAGGAAGACGGCAGTTTCGGCGACCCTAAAATGGAGCGGTTCTGGGAACTGCCGCGTTCTCCCGAGCCCGGCTCTGATTGCCGCACGCCCGCGCAGCTACGCCGTGAATTGATCGATCGACTTCAGGAGGCCGTTCGGCTGCGGCTGATTTCCGATGTGCCGCTCGGCGCGTTTCTATCGGGGGGCGTCGATTCATCTGCCGTCGTCGCGATGATGGCGCAGGCGGGCGGCGGACCAGTCAAGACTTTTTCGATCGGCTTTGCGGATAAGCGATTTGATGAAACGCGTTACGCCCGCAAGATTGCGCAACGCTACAGCACGGAGCATCACGAACTGGTGGTGGAACCCGATGCGGTGGCGATATTGCCGCGTCTCGTATGGCATTACGGCGAGCCGTTTGCCGATCCGTCTGCGGTCCCAACCTGGTATGTCTCGGAGATGGCGCGCCGCCATGTGACCGTGGCGTTGACCGGCGATGGCGGTGACGAGTCCTTTCTCGGCTATGGCCGTTACAAAGCGATGCACTGGCTGGCGCGGCTTGATCTTTTACCCAAAGCCGCCCGGGCCAGCCTGGCGCAACTGATCGGGTTGGCGCCGTCGCAATTGCAACGCAGGCTGAAGCTTCGCCAGATCCGCAGCGCCCTGATGGCGACGGCATCTGCCCCGGCGCAGCGTTATCTTCCGACTCTCGCATTCTTTGGCGACGGCGATAAAGCCGAGGGTTACGGAGAGGCGATGCACGGCTATCTGGGCCGCTCGGTCGCGGGGTTGATGTCGCCCTTTTTCGACGAAGCCGATGGCCTGGTGGACGGCGCCAATCGTGCCGACATCCATACCTACCTGCCCGATGATCTGATGGTGAAGATCGATGTTGCCGGAATGGCGCACGGGCTGGAGGCGCGCTCGCCTTTGCTCGATCACGAGCTGATCGAGTGGGCGGCAGCGATACCCACAGCAGTCAGGATGAAGCGCGGGGCGCTGAAGGCGCTATTCAAGTCGGCGTTGGAGCCGTATCTGCCGCGTGACGTCCTATACCGGCCAAAGCGCGGGTTCGGATGCCCGATCGATCGTTGGTTTCGGCTCGAACTCAAGGAGATGGCGTACGACATCCTGCTGTCGCAGCGTGCGTGCCAGCGCCAATTGTTTCGACCCGATTATATGCGCCGATTGCTCGACGAGCACTGCGCATACCAGTTCGATCATCAGAACCGCCTTTGGGCCGCGTTGATGCTTGAACTGTGGTTCAGGACGTGGATCGACGCGATCGACGCACCCACCAATACTGCAGTACTGCATGCAATGGCTTAGAAATCCAAAGCGCGGCGAATAGGATAGCTCCGATTGCAAGGGTCGATGCCAACCGAATACAGTGTTGCATGAGCCGGTGCGCTCTTACCGGTTAGGGGACACCTATTCGGGCGGCAATGCGGACGAGGTCGTCCCGGCCGGTCAGCATGTCCTCGAGCGAGCCGAATGCATTCATGTAGTGGCCGACGAACCCTTTGCCTTCGATGCGGCGGAACGTGTCGGCGAAATCGAGGTCGCCAGCCCGGGTTTAGGTGCACCTCGCCCCATGAGCGCAGGAAATTGCCCTCACGGTCAAAGACCATAACCGGGTGCTCGCCGCGGTTGAAACAGTAGACATTATCGTTTTTGTCGACGCCGACTGCCGCGACCTCTTTAAACGACCAGCCGTCCGGCAGTTTCGCCCAGTTTTCCTTGATCTCATATTTATAGTCGCCCTGGCCAACGATCGTCGCCATGTCCGGCCCTCCCCTCAATGCGTTGACCGCAACGTTATCGAAGCCACCCGCCCGAAACAATCCTTCTCACGAAGAGCGGCATTGTCGATGTTGTGAAGCATCCGGTTGCTTGAGCTGTCTTTCGCCTTGCGGCGTTAGGAAACCTGCCGGAAGCTTCACGAATAGATCATGTAACGACAGGGGGTATGTAGTGCTCACTCCTTATCTCAGCGCACTCAAAGCGCAGCTTCAGCAGACTCGCGAACCAACCATTCAACAGTCGGCGTTGCTTGGCGAGCTTACAGCAATAGATGAAGACTCCGCATTTGAACAGCTATTTAGAGAATTGTCGATGGCCGGCAGAACAGCTGGAGGACAAGTCCCTCCTGCCAATCGTTGCAAATGCTGTAACAAACCCCTGCCATAATGAGTCACTGCCTGCCCTTACCTATTAGGGGATTCGGTCAGCGCTCTATCAAGGCTGATTACCGGAATGAGTGATCTGGAACAGGACAGTGACAAATTAGGGCGAAGCAACAGAAGATCGAACTCACGGTCATCATTACCCCGCTACGGAGCTTATGTTTTAGTTCCAAGAGATGATGGCTCGGGTATATTTGATTGGCAGGTTAGAGATATTGATGTAATTCCACCGACGGCTCAAGAGAATCTTGCAACTCGGATCCACGCTTTTCAAGACGAGCTTTTAGAAAGCAATATTACCGAAGAACGAGAGAAAATGTATTTAGAACAGGCTGCGAGATTGTTTGTAAAAGGGTGTGTTCAGCAAAATCCGCGCACCGAATTTGCCAATCGATAATTGACAGCACTTGTCGAGGCATTTGTGAACCGGGATCTCGCCGAACGCTTAGCAAAGGAGATTAGGAACTTTACACAGCTAGCGTTAATGCTTCTACTTCTCAGCCTTATTATTGGGTTGGTCCTGAGGTATTTAATCGGGACCTCACCGTCCTTTGACGGTCGGGCATTGGGCGCATATTCTTTAGTCTGGGCTGGTTCAATGGCTGGAGTGGTAGTATCAAATGTTGCTCTCCCTGCTGTTAACAGAATTTCAGATTACCAAAATCAACGGCGACTACTGTCTCAACCGTTGTTTAGAACAATTTCAGTCGGACTCATTGGTCTCGTTGTAGCTCTTGCTCTTGAGAACGGGGGGCTCACCTTTAAGGTTGGTGCTCTTGACCTTACGCAGGTCGAGGCGAATGCTGGAATTGCGCTTCTAATTGGCTTTGTTAGCACATTGATCGGGTCTGATCTCGTCAAGGCTCTCATTGCGCGTTTCAAGCGTCAAGCCTAGTGCGGAACGACCGCATTCGATGGGCGCCGATGAGGTCGACTGAATCCGTTCTGAGGTGTAATATTCTTCGTCGTTATCGGACCGATAACGGCGGCGCGGAAACACGTTGAGTCGACGGAGCTTGTCGTCCACGTCACCATCCTTATCTTGCCGGGATGACCAGCGAGCGTAGGGCGTGTTCGGGGTGATGAGAGACATCGCCTTGCGAGGCTTCGACGTTCCTGGGAGCGATGACGACAACGCTCGAAGAATAGCCGTAATCGGGTGCTAAACTTATCATTTCTTTGTTGATTCTGCACCCTATTGGACATTCTTGACGGATTTTCCAGACCCGAATCGGGCTTTGCCGACATCCCGCGCGGGCGTTTTTGCTGCGCAGCCGAAACCCGGAAGTTCGGCTGTGCAGGAACCGACCCAACCTACAACCAAAACGAGAGGGCCGCTTGATCCCAGCCTGATAAAACAGGGATAACAGGTGATCACAGCCCAATTTCAGGTTGTAGAATCGAAGCTTTTGGTCCGGGTGGGCCGTGGCATCCCTTGTCCTCTCCGGGCCAGCCGCTATCTTCCCAAAGCATGACCGACACCTCCCCTGCTGCCGTCCCTCCCCTCCCCGCGCCGCGGGATCCGAAACTGCGCCACATCACCGATGCGCTGCGTGCGCTCGCGATGGATGCTGTCGAAAAAGCCATGTCCGGGCATCCCGGCATGCCGATGGGGATGGCCGACATCGCCACGGTGCTGTTCACCAAGTACCTGCGGTTTGACCCGCACGCCCCCGACTGGCCGGACCGCGACCGCTTTGTGTTGTCGAACGGGCACGGCTCGATGCTGCTGTACGGGCTCCTTTACCTGACCGGCTATCCCGACATGACGATCGACGAGATCGAGCATTTCCGCCAGCTCGGCAGCCGCACCGCCGGCCATCCCGAGCGTGGACATGCGAGCGGGATCGAGACGACGACCGGGCCGCTCGGCCAGGGGCTCGGCAATTCGGTCGGGATGGCGCTCGCCGAGCGCATGCTGGCAACCCAATTCGGCAGCGATATCGTCGATCATCACACTTACGTCTTTTGCGGCGACGGCTGCCTGATGGAGGGGATCAGCCACGAGGCGTTGTCGATCGCCGGGCATCTGCGCCTCAACAAACTGATCGTTCTTTACGACGACAACTCGATCTCGATCGACGGACCGACCAGCCTCGCGGTGTCGGACGACCAGGTCGAGCGCTTCCGTGCGCATGGCTGGAACGCCGAGCGGATCGATGGCCACGACACCGACGCGATCGCGGCTGCGATCGAGCGCGCCCATAAGAGCGATCGGCCGAGCCTGATCGCCTGCCGCACGGTGATCGCGTTTGGCGCGCCCACCAAGGCCGGTACTGCTGCGGCGCATGGTAGCGCGCTCGGCGCTGCTGAAATCATTGGGGCGCGCGAGCGGCTCGGCTGGAATTATCCGCCGTTTGTCGTGCCCGACGATGTCCTCGCAGCCTGGCGCGCTGCTGGTGCGCGGGGGGCCGCGGTCCGCCAAGCCTGGGAGGCGCGGCTGCAGGCGCAACCGGAGGTGACGCGCCGGGAATTCCTGCGCCGCCAAGCCCGCGAATTGACCCCTGGCTTCGACCAGGCGATCACCGAAGTATGTAACGAGTTTCGTAAGGCGAACGCCAAGATCGCAACCCGTCAGGCTTCTGGCACGGTGCTCGACACGCTGACGCGGGTCGTGCCCGAGTTGGTCGGCGGTTCAGCGGATCTGACCCCGTCGAACAACACCCGCGCCAAGGATATGAAAGAGGTTCGGCCAGGCGATTATTCCGGCCGCTACATCCATTGGGGTGTGCGCGAGCACGGCATGGCAGCGGCGATGAACGGCATCGCCGTGCATGGCGGGCTGATCCCGTATGGCGGGACTTTTCTGACCTTTTCCGATTATGCCCGACCCGCAATCCGCCTCTCGGCGTTTATGGGGGCCGGTGTCGTCTATGTGATGACGCACGACTCGATCGGGCTCGGCGAGGACGGGCCGACGCATCAGCCGGTCGAGCATCTGGCGGCATTGCGCGCGATCCCCGGCCTCTCCGTCTACCGCCCGGCAGACCCAATCGAGACCGCCGAATGCTGGGCCCTTGCTCTGCACCGCCGCAACGCGCCGGCGTTGCTGGCACTGACCCGGCAATCCTTGCCGCTGTTGCGGCACGACCCGAGCGCAGAAAACCGCTCGGCATATGGCGCCTACATACTTGCCGAGGCGGAAGGCGCGCGACAGGTGACCCTGCTCGCGACCGGATCGGAAGTATCGATCGCGATCGAAGCGCGCGAACTTCTCGCGAAGTCCGGGGTGCACGCCGCTGTCGTGTCGATGCCGTGCTGGGAATTGTTCGAGGCCCAGTCCCCGCAATATCAAGACCAGGTTCTAGGCGCGGCGCCCCGGGTAGGGGTCGAAGCCGCTGTCGAATTCGGCTGGCATCGCTGGCTCGGGCCGCGCGCCGCCTTTGTTGGCATGCACGGCTATGGCGCCTCGGCCCCGGGCGAGGCTGTCTATAAGCATTTTGGCTTCACGCCCGAAAAGGTTGCTGAAGCCGCGCGCTCGCTCCTATAGATTTGATAAAATTCTGCGGAGGAGCGAACGATGACGGTACGTGTTGCGATCAACGGTTTCGGCCGCATCGGCCGCCTGGTGTTCCGCGCGGCCTATGAGAGCCGGCGCGAGGATATCGAAATCGTCGGCATCAACGATCTCGGCCCGGTCGAGACCAACGCGCATCTGCTGCGCTATGACAGCGTTCACGGCCGCTTCCCGGGCGAGATCACAACCGGCGATGGCTGGATGGATATCGGGCGCGGCAAAATCACCGTGACCGCCGAGCGCGATCCGGCGAAATTGCCGTGGAAGAAGTTGGGTGTCGACGTCGCACTCGAATGCACCGGGATTTTTACAAAACGCGAGGCGGCGGCGAAGCACCTTGAAGCCGGCGCCAAAAAAGTCATTGTCTCGGCCCCGGCCGACGGCGCCGACCTAACGGTCGTAATGGGAGTCAATCACGACGAGCTGAAACCGGCGCATCAGGTGATCTCGAACGCGTCGTGCACAACTAACTGCCTGGCTCCGGTCGCCTATGTGCTGCACAAGGGCGTCGGCATCGAGCGCGGCTATATGACGACAATCCACGCCTATACCGGCGACCAGAACACGGTCGACACGTTGCACCACGATTTGCGCCGGGCGCGCGCCGCAGCAATGTCGCTGATCCCGACCTCGACCGGCGCCGCACGGGCGGTTGGGCAGGTCCTGCCCGAGCTGAAGGGCAAACTCGATGGCACCGCGATCCGGGTGCCGACCGCCAACGTCTCGCTGATCGATTTCAAGTTTGATGCGGCGCGCGAGACCTCGCCCGACGAGGTCAACGGCATGATGGAAGACGCGGCGAAATCGAACCGGCTCAAGGGTATTATCGGGATCAACAAGGCGCCGACCGTGTCGATCGATTTCAACCACGACTCGCACAGTTCGACGTTTGACGTGACCCAGACGCAGGTGATCGACAAGCGCTTTGTGCGGGTGCTGGCGTGGTACGACAATGAGTGGGGCTTCTCGAACCGCATGGTCGAAGTCGCGGCGTTATTCGGCCAAATGCACTGAGCAAATCGCCGCACCGTCTCCCAAGATTGATCAAAGCGATGGTGGCCGGCGTGATCCGGCCGGCGGATCAGCGCCGATAGTCGAAGGCGAAGTACGGTTGCCGCGAACGGGAAGCGTCGGTTCCGGCGCGGCCGTTATCATTGTCTATACGCTCGCGCACGTGCTTAGCGTACTCGGAGCTGCGGCAAACGCTGCCCGGCCCGTAATCCTCCTCAGCGCCACGAATGCTGGAGTTTACGCAGGCCCCGGCTGGTTTGGGGCGGTTATCGAAGCGGCGGCGAAGGTAGTGCCGGAGGCGGTTTTCACCGCATTGCTCGATTGCGGTGACCGGCCGGGGGCAGCGCTCGCCACGATCCGTGCCGGGGTCCACGGCATCATCTTTACCGGCCGCAGCGATGTCGCCGATCGCCTCGCCGACATCGCCCACCAGCGTGGTATAAGCTTCCTAACGCAACGCCCAACCGCTGGGCTCGACCTGCTCGATGATTTCTTCGCCGCAGAACCCGCGATCGAGCAGCGCTGCGCCGATTTTCTCGGGCGCGCCGCGGCGCAGGCGTGATCTCAAACCTGGCAGGTGTCGCCGCACATATCCAGGCGGCTCCGACTGTCGGCCGGCCGCCGCCTGTAGCCTCAAACCGGTTGCTGAGCGCGGCTAAGCGACGCGCTCATACGGGAAGCGCTGCACCTTTTCCATGTTCTTACCTTCGATGCGGATCAGGCGTGTCGTGCCCTCGCGCCGCGGCGAATGCAGGTCGCCTTCGTTGTAGAGATAGGCCATTCCAGGGGTCAGCGTGTAATCCTTGATCGGCCGCGCCTTTCCGGGCTTGCCCTCGCCCGGACGGGCAACCGGTTCGTAATCGGTCATGATCGTCATGCCGTGGGCCTGGCCGTAGATAGCCCATGATGGACCGTGATCGTGCGGCTTGCTCTCGTTGGCGCCGTGGTTGACGTGGCCGAGGATGCAGAAGCCGAGTTCGGGATCTTCGTACAATACCTTGCGCGCCGGCACGTCGTCGCCGAGATTCGCGGCGAGGAATTCGTCATCCTTCAATACATCGCGGACCAGCGCGCATACTTGCTTGCGCCCTTCGACACCCGGGTCTTGCGTGAGGATACGGCGACACTCCGCCGAGAATTGTTCGAGGCTGTACCCCATCTTATTATCTCCTCCATCGTTCACAACACAGGGCAGCGATTCTTGCCGACCGCACCCAGCTAAACCTGGCCGGGTCAAACCGCTTGATACGCTGATTAGTCAATCACGATTTTAAACCGCCTGCCAGCCGCAAACGTCAGTTGTTGCCTCAGTATGTCAACCACGTCGCGTGGCTATGCTAGCCATTCATTCTACAAGTAACTGGCGATCCCGTCTTACTTATACATGCATTTATGGCGATAAGCAGGTTATTTACAGCGCAGCTGTTCATAGCTCCGCGTCACGCATTTGCGGCTACTGACGGGATTGCGCCGCGCCAGTTCGTTCGCGGGCATGCCTCGTTATGACCGCCGGTTCATTGCTCTCGGAATGACGCGATGGAGAAAGCTGAACAACCGCGCGAGATCGTGTAACTTCCCGCGTCGGCCGGGTCGTTATCGGCACGGCGATTGCTACGGTTAGAGGCGAAGTTTCAAAGGGGAGGTCGGAGATGCTGTCGCGCCGTTCGATAATCATCAGCCTGTCGGGAACCGCTCTCGTCGGCACGCTTGCCGGCAGCGTCGGCCGGGTCTTTGCCGCTGACAAATCGGTCAAGGTCGGCATCAATCTGCCCTTTACCGGCGCCGACGCGCACGATGCCGAGCTGATCAAAGACGGCGCGATGTTGGCGATCGACGAGGCCAACGCCGCCGGCGGGGTGAGCGGCTACAAAATCGAGGTGCTGCAGCTCGACGACGGGACGGCCACCGCCGGTCAATACGACCCCGCCCAAGCCGCAACCAATGCCCGCAAAATGGTCTCGGACGATTCGGTGGTCGCGGCGATCGGCCCGCAAATGAGCGGCTCGGGCAAGGCGATGTCGCCGATCCTTAGCCAAGGCGATCTCGCGACGGTCACCCCAAGCTCGACCAACCCCGACATCACCAATCCGAAATTTGCGGCGCAATACCGGCCAGCCGGCAAAGCGATCTATTTTCGCACTGTGACCACCGATGCCTTCCAAGGGCCGAACATGGCGAACTACATGGCCGATACATTGAAAGTAAAATCGGTCTATGTACTCGATGACAGTGGCGCTTATGGTGTCGGGCTCGCCGATGCGTTTCAAGGGCAAGCCAAGAAACGCGGCATCAACGTGCTCGGCCGCGATCAGCTAAACCCGAAAGAAGCCGACTACACGACGACACTGACCAAGATAAAGTCGCTGAACCCGGAGGCGATCTACTACGGCGGTGTGGCCCAGGCCGGGGTTAAGTTCGTCAAACAATCCTACGATATCGTCCCAAACTTAATCCGCGCCGGTGGCGACGGCGTTTACGGCGCCGAGATTCTGAAGGGGGCTGGTTTCCCGGCGGCGCAAGGCCTCTACGCCACGATTGCGGCGCCAAATGTTCTCGAAAACCCCGATGCCGCACCGATGATCGAGCAGTTTGTCAAAAAGTACGGTCAGCAACCCGACAATTACTCGATCACCGCTTACGATGCAGCGCTTGTGATCATCGACGCGATCAAACGGGTTGCGGCTTCGGGCAAGGAAGTCACCCGCGCTGCGGTACGCGACGCCATCCAGCAGTCGCACGTGAAGACCTTGCAGGGCGAGATCAGTTTTGATGCCAACGGCGATATCGCAAACAAGGTGATCAGCGTATTTCAGATTTCACGGAACGACAAATATCCGCTCGACGATGTTTTGCACCAATACAAGTATATGGGTGTAGCTCCGGCGAGCACTTGAGGAACAAAGATTAGCGTGTTTGTGAGCTGGATTGCTGTAGCGCCATGACCGACTACGCAGTGTTGCTGCAACAAGTCGTCAACGGGCTGAGCCTGGGCGCGATGTACGCGTTACTGGCGCTCGGCTTTACGCTGGTCTATGGCATCCTCGAGCTGATCAACTTCGCCCATTTCAACGTCTTCATGGTGGCGTCGTTTATCGGTATGTGGGCGTTGCAGTTGCTCGGCATTTCGGGGCAAAGCCAAGTTCTGACCGGATTGGCGTTGGCCGGGTCGCTGGGCTTTGCATTTATTGTGACGATGGCGGCGGCCGGCATTATCGGCGTCGTCATCGAACGCCTGTCGCTGCGCCCACTGCGCGGCGTGCGTGGCACCGCCGCGATGATCACGACGATCGGCGTATCTTACATTTTGTTCAACATTATCCTGCTGACGGTCGGCGCCGGTTCCGAAAACTATCCGAACCCGCTGCCGGTCGTGCGTTGGCAGTTCGGCCAAGTGGTTGTCGACCTCAAGGAGGTGCTGATTTGGGGCGTCTCTTTGGCGCTGATGGTGGCATTGCATTTGTTTGTCAATCGCACGCGCCTGGGGAAGGCGATGCGCGCCACGGCACAAGATGCCGAGGCGGCGCGGATGATGGGGGTCAATGTCGACCGCGTAATCGTCACCGCCTTTTTCCTGGGTTCGGCTCTGGCCGGCGCGGCGGCGCTGATCTTTGGTCTCTATTACAACTACACGAGCTTTATTATCGGCTACTCGGCAGGGCTGCGTGCCTTCACAGCCGCCGTGCTCGGCGGGATCGGCAGCATCCCTGGGGCGATGGTGGGTGGCCTGCTGATCGGGCTGATCGAGACCTTGGGCGGTCAGCTGATCGCGGTGCGCTGGACCGATGTGATCATTTTCTCGATCCTTGTCCTTGTCCTTGTATTTGTCCCGGCCGGGCTCTTCGGCCGCGCTACACCGACCAAATCGTAGAATGGCGGAGGTAGACAAGCAGCCGGCCGCAACAAAAATCCTCCGGGCGGGGCCGCGGGCGGTAGCGACCGCCCTCCCAAGCTTCGCTGGCGTCTCGCCGCGAGCCCGGTCGCATGTCACGATTTTCCTCGTCGCCGCCGCGGCGCTTCTGTTTCCGATTGTGCACGGCAACGACGCCGACATCGATTCTGCTGCAAATGCGCTCGCTTTCGCGGCGTTGGCACTGGGGCTTAACATCGTCGTCGGATTTGCCGGCCTGCTCGATCTCGGCTACGCCGCTTTCTTTGCGATCGGCGCCTACGCCTATGGCGCAGCCGCTTCGTTCCAGCTGCAGCCGGAATGGTCGAGTTTTTGGGAGCCGTTCCGCTGGCTCGACCTCGTCGCCCGAATGCCGGGAGCGAGCGGCGGCGAAACCGTCCATTTTCAGGTGTCGTTCTGGCTGATGCTGCCGATCTCGGCGATCATCGCCGCATTTTTCGGCGTGCTGTTCGGCGCCCCGACCCTGCGGCTCAAAGGCGATTACCTGGCGATTGTCACTTTGGGTTTCGGCGAGATCGTGCCGATCGTGGCGCGCAACATCCCGAGCGTTACCAACGGTGCGATGGGGCTAAACGGGGTCGCCGCACCGCAGCTATTCGGCCACACCTTCGGGGTCAGCGCCACACCCTATTATTATGTCGGCGTGGCGCTCGTGGCATTGCTGATCGTCACGAGCTTACGGCTCAAGGATTCACGAATCGGCCGAGCCTGGATGGCGATCCGCGAAGACGAGATCGCCGCCGCGGCAATGGGGGTAAACCGCGTCCGCTTCAAATTGCTGGCGTTTGCGATCGGCGCCGCCTTTGCCGGCGCTACCGGCACCCTTTATGTCGCGAAATTGCAGACCGCGACACCCGAGATGTTCATGTTCCCGGTCTCGGTCATGATCCTTGTCATGATCGTCTTCGGCGGGATCGGCAGCGTCTGGGGCGTCGTTGTCGGCGCCCTGATACTACAGATGCTGCAATCATGGTTTCTCGAAGATCTGTCGCAATGGCTGCACGCGCTGGGCCGGCTGATCAATGTCGCGTGGCTGCAACGTATCGAGTTGGCCTCGTCGATCGAGCTGATCTTCGGGCTGATCCTGGTCTTTATGATGCTTTATCGCCGCGAAGGGTTGATCCCGGCGACCCGGCGAATGCCGGCGCTGAGCCTCGATCAGCAATCGGCGCAGGTGGAACGCGGCGGCTTTAGCGCGCTGCAGGCTTTCGGCGCCGAAGACCGGGGCGGCGGCGAAGTCCCGGGCGAAACCGGCCCTTTGCTCGACATTTCCGGTCTGACCGTCAGCTTTGGGGGGCTCGTCGCGTTGCGTGCGGCGTCGCTAACCGTGCCACATCGTTCCGTGGTTGCGGTGATCGGACCCAACGGCTCGGGCAAGTCGACCCTGTTCAACGCGGTTACCGGGCTGGTCACGCCGGACAGCGGCGCGGTGCGGTTCGCCGGTCGGGAGATCGGTCGACGGCCGCCGCATCGCGTGCTCGAAGCCGGCATCGCCCGCACTTTTCAAAACATCCGTCTGTTCCCAAACCTGACGGTCCTCGAAAACGTGATGATCGGAATGCATGCGCGGCTCGATGCCGGACCGGCCGGCGCGTTGCTGCGATTGCCGCGCACTCGCCGCGAGGAGGAAGCGGCGCGCGAGCGTGCGCTCGAAATCCTGGCATTGTTCGGCAACCGCCTGCTGCCGCGCGCCGAGCACGTCGCCTCCAGCCTGTCCTATGCCAATCGGCGGCGCACCGAGATCGCCCGCGCGCTTGCCTCGCAGCCAAAGCTGTTGCTGCTCGATGAGCCGACTGCCGGGATGAACCCGGCGGAAACCCTGGAACTCGCCGAGCAGATCAAGAGCCTGCACCACTCAGGGCTGGCGATCGTGCTGATCGAGCACAAGCTCGATGTCGTCGTCAGTCTCGCCGACAATGTCATCGTGCTCGACCACGGCGAGAAGATCGCCGAAGGGCCGCCCGACGTCGTGCGCCGCGACGAGGAAGTAATCCGCGCCTATCTCGGGCGCAGCGCGGCTGCGGCATGATTGCCCCGCTCCTCGAATTCAAGGCGGTCGATACCCATTACGGCGACCTCCACGTCCTTAAATCGGTCGATTACCGGATCGAGCCCGGCGAGATCGTCTGCCTGTTAGGTGGTAACGCCTCGGGCAAGTCGACAACGATGAAGGCGATCATGGGGATCGTGCGGCCGAGCCGCGGTGAGGTCGTCTATGAGGGCCGATCATTGAGCGGCATCAGCACCGCCGAGCGGGTGCGGCGCGGCATCGCTCCGGTGCTCGAAGCGCGGCGGTTGTTCCCTCGCATGACCGTCTACGAGAACCTCGAAATGGGCGCCTACACCCGGCCGCGCGGCCCCGAATTCGCCGCCGATCTCGAACGCGTCTTTACGCTGTTCCCGCGCGTTCAGGAGCGTTTGCGTCAGGTCGCCGGCACCTTATCTGGCGGCGAGCAGCAGATGGTCGCGATCGGCCGCGCGCTGATGGCGCATCCCAAGCTGTTGTGCATGGACGAGCCGTCGATGGGGTTGTCGCCAGCCTATGTCGAGCAGGTCTTTGACATCATCCGCGAGATCAACCGGCAGGGCACGACGATCTTTATGGTCGAGCAGAATGCCAACATGGCCTTGTCGATCGCGAATCGCGCCTATGTCCTGCAGACGGGCCAAGTCGTGCTCAGCGGCCCCTCAGCCGAACTGCGCCAAAACGAACAAATCCGCCACGCCTATCTCGGCGAAATGACGGTGCAGTAAGCGAGGCTCGCTAGCCCCGCCAGCGCCCCAAGCTATCAGCCAAAATTAGGTGCTTGATCCAAGTCAATTTGACGCCGGCGCGAATTCAATACCGTTTGCTGTCGGAACCCCCGAGATCGTGACGGTGCGGGCTCCCACGGAGGCGCTATGGAGCAAACGGTCTTTCGTGACCGAAGGGAAGCCGGGCGGCTTCTCGCCACAAAGCTCTCCACATATGCCGGCAAGCCGGACGTCGTTGTGCTCGGCTTGCCGCGAGGTGGGGTGCCGGTCGCCTTCGAAGTGGCGCGGGCGTTGACCGCACCGTTCGACGTGTTCCTTGTCCGCAAGCTCGGCGTTCCCGGACATGAGGAGTTGGCGATGGGTGCGGTCGCCAGCGGCGGCGTGCTTGTTCTCAACGACGATGTGATCGCGAGGCTCGGTATCGCGCCAGAGGAGATTGACGTCGTCGCGGCGAAGGAAACGGCTGAACTGGCACGCCGCGAGCAGCTCTACCGCAGGGGCCGAACCTCGCCCGAGTTCAGCGGCCGCACCGTGATCCTTGTCGATGACGGGCTCGCCACTGGCGCCACGATGCGAGCGGCGATTACGGCGCTGCGCCAATCAGGTCCCGCGCGCATCGTTGTCGCGGTGCCGACCGCGGCACCCGACATTTGCGAAGAATTCAAGAAACAAGCCGATGAAGTTGTTTGCTACATGACACCCGCGCCGTTCCTTGCGGTTGGCCGCTGGTACGAAGATTTTGAGCAGACGACTGATGACGAGGTCTGCGCGCTGTTGGCGCAAGCGCAACCAGAAACTGCAACCTGATCGCGGCGCTGAGGCATTACCCGTAAACCTGCGACCACTACGCGGCAGCCGGGCGCGTTGCCAGGAGAAAAAAGAATTGGCCGAGAACAAGCCCGGCGAGCAAGACGCCGGCGGCGGCCAGTGCCGGGTTCGCCGGAATGAGCCCTACCGCCAGCGTGCACAGCGCCCCGTTACCCATCTGCATAAAACCGTACAGCCCGGAGGCGGCGCCGATCATATGCGGGTCGGTGCTGATCGCCGCGGTAATCGCGACCGGCGAGGCCGCGCCGACACCCACCGAAAACAGAATCATCGGCGCCAGCACTGTCAAGACGGTGACGTGTCCGGTCACGGCGACGACAAAGAACAGGGCAGCGCCGGCGAGTGCCACCGCACTCGTTACCCGCAGCAGCAAGACCGGTCGTACACGCCGAACAAGGCGGCTGGCACTGAAACTGCCGACCGGAACCCCAGCCATGACCACAAGATAGTAGAGCCCGATCTCAGCCGCCGGCCGATGCAGCATATCGGTGAAGATGAACGGGGAGGTGGTCAAGTATGCAAAGAATGTCGTGCTGGTAAAAGCGCCGCCAAACATGTAGCCGCAGAATATTCGCGAACGCAGCAGCCTTATATAGCTGCCGAGCATGCGTCCCGACCCGCGCGATGCCGCCGTCTCCGGCAACGATAGGATAACGCCCGCCAGCGTGGCGGCGCCGAGCGCCACCAGCATGACAAAGATCGACCGCCAGCCAAACCAGGCGCCGAGAAATCCGCCGACCGCCGGGCCGACACCGGGTGCTAGGCTTTGCACCATTGTCAGCAACGCCATGCGCGAGGTCGCTTCGCCCGGCCCGACGCTGTCGCGCACAATGGCGCGGCCCAAAACCAACCCGCCGCAGCCGCCGATTGCCTGAACGACGCGGGCCATCAGCAGCGTTCCGAGCGTCGCTGCCATGCCGGCGGCGACGCCCGCCGCGATATAGAGCGCCAGCGAAACGATCAGGGTCGGCCGCCGGCCAAAGCGGTCGGAGATCGGCCCGTAAAGCAATTGCCCGCCGGCGATGCCGAACAGATAGAGCGTGATCGCCTGCTGGATTGCGCCGCGCGATACGCCGAGATCAACCGCGGCGAGCGGCAATACCGGGATCAGAATGTGCATCGCCAAAGTGCCGGTGGCGGTAACCGCAACCAGCAGCCCGAATGGCGCCCGGCCGCTGGCGAGCGCCGGCGCCGTGATCCAACTGCACCAGCCCGCCGCATAAAACCAGCTGGCGCGCCGTCCTGCGGCAGGAGACCTGCCGCCGCGCCAATGCTCGAACCCGCGCAACGCCCGGCGGGTCGCATTGCGCCATAGCCTACGAGCCGTCAACTTCGATCGCGCCATCACTAAAATCGTATTTCGTCGCAAGCACCGTGCCAGAACCGTGTCGTAAATTGGGCCGGAATGTGGTCCTGACAGCGGAACCAAACGGCGGTCCGCAGTGTTACCGGCTGACTGTGTCGAAAGATGCTGCTGAAGATGCCGCCGTGACCTGAAAATGAAGCACAGCTTCTCCGCGAAGCAAGATTCCAGCAGAGAAAACGAAGCTGGACATCAAGCCTGTTCCAATGTGTCCTACAGCCTCCTTCTGTACGGGAGCAGACATCAACCGGGCACGATGACAAGCTTTAGCCCCACCGAACCGCCTGAAGAGATGGCGCGTCGGCTCCGCGAGACGGACTGGTCGACGACATCGCTCGGTAGCCGGGCTAGCTGGCCGCAAAGCCTTAACGTCGCGGTCGCGATGATTATGGCCTCGGGCTTCCCGATGGCGATCCGCTGGGGTCCGGACCTTGTCGTGATTTACAATGACGCCTATCGGCCGATCCTCGGCGACAAGCACCCCGCAGCCTTTGGCCGGCCATTGCGCGAGGTGTGGTGGGAGATCTACCCCGAGCTCGGGCCGCTTAGCGAAGCGATTTTACGAGGCGAGCGCGACGCCTTTTTTGCCGTCGATCACCCTTGGACCGTTCGCCGCCACGGTGCCGTGGTCGAGGATGCGCGTTTTACGATCAGCTATAGCCCGATCCCCGACGAAACCGCGCCACACGGCGTTGGCGGGATCCTGGCGACCTGCATCGAGACCACCGATCGCGTCCGCAAAGAAGAGGCGTTGCGGGTTCTCAACGACCGGCTCGAAGCAGAAATCGCCGAACGTATCCGCGAGCGCGACCGCATCTGGCAGGTCTCCGAAGACCTGTTCGGCGTCTCGAATTTCGAGGGCTACTTCACCAGCGTCAATCCGGCCTGGACCCGTCTGCTCGGCTGGAGCGAGGACGAGATCAAGCGGATGCATGTCGGCGAGCTGCGGCACCCGGACGATGAGGCGCATTCGACGGCCGGGCGGCGCCAACTTGCCGAGGGTGCCTCAACGGTGCGGATGGAGAACCGCTTCCGGCACAAGGATGGCTCCTGGCGATGGCTCAGCTGGACATTGGCGGCGGACAACGGGATCATTTATGTCATTGGCCGCCATATAACAAACGAGAAGGTGGCGCTCGAAGCGCTGCGCGAAAGCGAACGTCAATTCCGGCTATTTAGCGAGGCGGTCACCGATTACGCGCTGGTCCGGCTGGATCCGCAGGGGATTGTGGCGGGATGGAACGCCGGCGCTCAGCGGATCAAGGGGTATGCCGAGCACGAAATCGTCGGCCAGCCTTTCTCCTCCTTCTATACAGTCGCAGACCGCGCGGCCGGAATCCCCGAAAAAGCCCTAGCGACGGCCACCCAATCGGGAACCTGCATGGCCGAAGGCTGGCGGGTCCGCAAGGACGGCTCACTGTTTTTTGCCAGCGTCGTCATCGACGCGATCCGCGATCAGGACGGAACCCTGATCGGGTTCGCAAAAATCACCCGCGATATTACCGAGCGCCGCGAGGCCGAGGCGAAATTGCGACGCGCCCAGGAGCAGCTGGCACAAGCCCAGACTATGGAGGCGCTGGGTCAGCTGACCGGCGGCATCGCGCACGATTTCAACAACATGATCATGGTGGTCAGCGGCAACGCGCATTTGCTCAAAGAGCGGGTCGGCGATGCCCGCAACCGGCGCGCGATCGAGGCGATCGAGAACGCCGCCGCGCGTGGTGAGACCCTGACTCGGCAGTTGCTGGCGTTCTCCCGTCGGCAGTCGCTGAACCCGACCGTGATCAGCCTGCGCCAACGATTGGCCGCATTCCGTGATCTTCTCGCCAGCTCCGCCCGCGGCGACATCGAGCTGGTTATCGATGTTGGGCGCAATGTTTGGCCGGTGGCTGTCGATATCCACGAACTCGAACTTGCGTTGATCAATCTCGTCGTCAACGCGCGCGACGCGATGCCCGATGGCGGGATGATCACGATCGGCGCCAAAAACGTGCATTTGCACGCGGATGATACCCCCGACCGGCTCAGCGGCGAATTTGTCGCTGTGACCGTTACCGATACCGGTTGCGGGATCGCTCCCGACATCCTGCCAAAGGTGTTCGAGCCGTTTTTTACGACAAAGCAGCTCGACAAAGGAACCGGACTGGGCTTGTCGCAGGTCTATGGCCTGACGCGGCAATCGGGCGGGACGGTAACGATTGCCAGCGAAGTCAACCAAGGAACAACTGTGACAATTTATCTGCCACACAGCCGGCGCCCGCTTAGTGAAGAGCCATTGATCGACGGCAAGCCGCCGCGCGGCCGCGAGACAGTTCTCGTCGTCGAGGACAATCCCGAAGTACAGGAGGTCGCCGGGCTGCTATTGGATCAGCTCGGCTACCGCGTGCTGCACGCCAATTCCGCCGCCGCGGCACTCGAATTACTTGGCTCGGGCGAGCGGATCGACCTCGTGTTCACCGATGTCGTGATGCCCGGAGAGATTGACGGGCTCGATCTCGCGCGCCAGCTCAAAGAGCAGTATCCGGACATCGCCGTGTTGTTGACCAGCGGCTACGCCAAAGCCTGGCACACGCTCGAAGCCGGCATGCCGATCGTCCGCAAACCCTATCAGCTGCAGACCCTCGCGCGCGCGATCCGCGAAGCCCTCGACAGCCAACCGATCTCTCCGTAACTCGAAGTTGTCTGCGCTACTGAACCCATACTAAACGTCTACGCAGGTCGGCCGCACAAGGAGAAGCTGGGGCCCTCTCACCCGGAGGGGCGAAGGAGTTCTGGGGGGTGGCGGAGGACGGTGCGGCGGCCGCGCTTCCAGACGGCGAGCGGCGGGCGGATTTGGGCGATCGCCTGCTCCGGGCTCTCGGCGTCGATGATCACGATATCGGCCGGGTTGCCGACCGCTAGCCCGTAATCCTTCAGGTTCAGTAGGCGCGCCGAGCGCTCGGTCAGCATCGCGAAGCATTCGCGCAGCTCTTCCGGCCGGCCACGCTGCAGCACATTGGCGTGCAGATTGGCCATGCGGATCAATGAGCAATCGCCATAGGGCGTCACCGGGTTCAGCACATTGTTGGTCGACAGCGAGCAATTCACCCCGTGCTCGACCAGAAAATTGGCGTCGGCGACGCCGCGGCGAATGTTGTGGTCCTGGTCGCGGCCCATCACAAACAGATCGGTCAACGGCAAGACCGTGACGGCGACCCCGGCATCGGCCATTCGCCGGGCAATGGCTGCCAAGTGATCGGGCGGCATCGTCGACAATTTCGCCATATGCCCGACCGTCACCCGGCCGCCGCGGCGGTATTGCTCGGCGAGGTCGCACACTAACGGCACGTCGAGTTCGTCCGGGTTGTCGCCGACGTCGAGATGAAGGTCGATATCGGCGTCGAATTGGTCCGCCAATTCGAAGATGCGGCGGATCTGACCGGCATGATCGGGGTCGTAGCGGGGCGCCCCGCCGATCGCCTTGGCGCCGCGTTTCAGGCCTTCGACCAACAATTCCTCGGTGCCGGGGTAATTGGTCAGCCCATCCTGCGGAAAGACACAGATCTCGATGTCGATTGCCCATCGATAATCGGCGATCAGCGAGTGCACACCGTCAAAGCCGCGCATGCCGATCGCCGGATCGACCTCGACTTGGGTGCGCATTCGGGTGGCGCCATTGACGATGCAGTCTTCGAGCGTCTGAGCCGCGCGCTGCCGGGTATCCTCGACGGTCAATTGCTGTTTGATCTCGGCGACCCGCTTCATCGGGTTGATGCGGCGGCCAGGCTCGGCCGGCAGGCGGTCGATCAGCCGCGACTTGTCGAGATGGATGTGGGTCTCGATCAGGCCGGCGCAGGCGAGCCGCCCTTCAGCCTCATAAATCTCGCCGGCCTTGCCGAGCCGATCCACCCCGCCAATCCCGGGGCCGATCGCCGCGATGCGGCCGCCTTCGACGCTGATATCGACCGGCTCCCGGTTCGGCCGATCGGCGAGCCGGACATTGCGCACGATCAGGTCCATTGAATTCCTCTAGGAGTGTCGTTTGTCGAGCACAGCGCCCCGTTGGCCTCGGCTATCAAGCGCGAGGAAGCATCGGGAACGTCCCCACCTCACCCTGCCCTCTCCGCCCCAGGGGCAGAGAGGGTTAACAAAAGCAGCTGTTAAGGTTGCTGTGGGTGGCCGAGACGGGCGCTAAAGCCGTTCGACGCCAGCGCGCGCGCAGTCTTCGTCTTGTTGCGAGGTGCCGCCGCCGACTCCGCAGGCGCCGACGACAACACCGTTGCGGAAGATCGGCACCGCGCCTTGCCCCATGATCATCTCGCCGCCCGTGGCGGCGGCAATACCGCGCGGCGTTGGCTGGTCGGCGCGCGCCGCCATTTCGCCGCTTGGGCGTCCGAACGCCGCCGAGGCGACCGCCTTGCCCTGGCAGCCATAGGCGCTCGCCCAGATCGCGCCATCCATGCGTTGCAATGCGATGAGCCGGCCGCCGGCGTCGCACACTGCAGCACTGATCTTGATGTTCAACTCGGCCGCTTTCCTCAGCGCGCCGTCGAGGATGCGGTTGGCTTCTTCGAGCGTCAGTGTCATCGACTACTCCCCTTGCGATCGCTTCGAGCCCGCATCGAGTATAGCGCAACCGGATCGCCGCAGCCCGCCCGTTTTGCCGGGCGCATCCGCTCCCCCGTCGAGTTCAGCGAGCAAGCTCCCCGCTGCATGGCGGAATTGCCCGCCCATATCTTGGAATGGTCTCGCCCGGCTGCGGTCCAGCGGGTAGATTATCGAGGCCGGTTATATGCAGGGAGGAGTGCTATGGCCAATGCACAGACTGCACAGCAATCGCCGCCGCGTTTGGACGAGCTGACGGCGCGAGCCGAGGCGCTTGTTCCGGCATTGCGCGAGCGCGCCGCCCGCGCCGAGGAATTGCGTCGGCTTCCCGATGAGACCATCGCCGATTTGCATGCGAGCGGGCTCTTTCGCATGCTGCAGCCGGCCCGGGTCGGCGGCAGCGAGCTACCCTATCGCGCGCTCTACGAGCTGACCGCGATTATCGGACAAGGCTGCGGCTCGGCCGCCTGGGTGTTGGCCAACCTCGCGGCTCACCATTGGCTGTTGGGGATGTGGCATCCCGAGGCGCAGGAGGAGATCTGGGGCGAGTCGCCCGACAGCTTGATCAGTTCGGCATTGATCTTTGCGCGCGGTCGCGCCACCCGCGAACCCGGGGGCTATCGCTTGAGTGGGCGTTGGCCGTTTTCGAGCGGGATCGACGCGTCGACCTGGAACATGTTCGGCGCCATCGTCAGCGACGAGGAAAGCGGCCAGAACGAGCCGCGCATGTTTCTGTTGCCAAAGAGCGACTACAGCATCATCGATACCTGGCAGGTCATTGGTCTTTCCGGCACCGGCAGCAAGGATGTCGAGGTCAGCGACATCTATGTCCCGGCATATCGCACGCTCTCGACCGAGCGGATTCGCGGGGGCCCCAACCGCGGCAGCGAGTTGAACCCGGGGAGCCTCTATCGCTTGCCGGCGGTCAGCCTGTTTGGCTTTGCCATCGCCGGCGTGTCGCTCGGCATCGCGCGCGGCGCGATCCAACATTTCGCGGAAACGACGCGAACTCGGCTGAGCGCCTACACCGGCAGAAACATCGCCGATTTCACCAATACGCAAGTCCATCTCGCGGAAGCGGCGGCGTTGGCCGACGCCGCCGAGGCGATCGCCTGGCGTGATTGCAACGAGGCAACCCGGATCACCGAGGCCGGGATCGTGCCAAGCCTCGAACAGCGAGCGCGCTATAAGCGCGACGGCGCGTTTGCCGCCACCTTGTGCACCCGGGCGGTCGATCTGTTGTTCTCGGCGACCGGAGGCGGCGCAATTTATGCACGCAACCCGATCCAACGCGCGTTTCGCGACGTTCACGCCGCCAATGCCCATTACAACCTGAATTGGGACGTGAACGGGGCGATCTATGGCCGAGTCGCTCTCGGCCTGCCGCCCGACGCGCCGTTGTGATGCGAGAGTGAGGGGTCGACCGTGCACAACACGAAGCCGCAATCCGCCCAACCCGTAATCACCGCCGCCGCCGAAGAGGAACACCCCGGCAGCCACGCCGCGATCGTCAAGGCGACCTCGGGCGAGGAATTCGATTCCCGCGATTTCCGCAGTGCGCTCGGCACCTTTGGCACCGGCGTCACGATCATCACTGCGCGCGGCAAGGATGGCGGGCTCTATGGGATGACGGCGAACTCGTTTACTTCGGTGTCGCTGACGCCGCCCTTGGTGCTGTGGAGCGCGTCTCTCTACGCGCAGAGCCTGGCGGCGTTTCAGGAAGGAACGCATTTCGTCGTCAACATTCTCGCTTACGACCAGATCCATTTGTCGAATGATTTCGCCCGCAAGCATGAGAACAAATTCGCCGAGATCGATCATATAATCCCGGAATGCGGCGCACCGGTACTAATCGGCGCCGCCGCACACTTTGAATGTCGTAATGAGTACCGCCATTACGGTGGCGATCACATTATCTTTATCGGCCATGTTGAGCGCTACGCCTACACCAACCGGCCGACCCTGTTGTTTTGTCGCGGCAAATACATGCGCGGCGTGCCATTGCTCCCACCCTGATTCCATCTGTTCCAAGCCACCAAAGGAAGCACCAAACAACATTGCACCAAATGGTGAAGACAATCCTTGGCGCTGGCGTCGTCGTCGCGACAACAGCGCTTACCGCGACTGCTGGAACAATTGTCCTGACTGTCGGACCGTCGCAGCAATTTCCGACGATCGCCGCGGCGATCAATACCGCGAATAGGGATGCCAATCCCGCCAATTACTATGTGATCAGCGTCGCGCCCGGCGCTTACACCAATGACACCGCCACTGTCAGCCGGCCGATGACGATCAAGGCAGCAAAGGCCGGGACGGCGGTGATCCTCGACGAGACCGCGCCGCTGCCAAATCAGAAGGGCATCCTGATATCGCGTGCCGCGTTAACCATTGACGGGCTGACATTCCAGCGGGCGTACATTGCAGCATCGCTCGGGGCGAACGGGGCGGCCATTCGCGCTGAAGCGGGAGGCCAAGCTTATACGCTGACGGTACGGAACTCGCGGTTCATTGGCAATCAAACCGCCCTTCTTACCGACGTCAATTTCCCGCTGGATGTGGTGCTGACCAACAACGTCTTCATCAACCAAGGTAATGGGTACACGAATTCTCTGACTCATGGGATTTATATCGGTAGCGGAAACCACTCGCTTACCGCGACCGGCAACGAGTTCTGCGGCACCATCGTCGGACACAACATCAAGAGCCGGGCCACGATCACTGTCATAAAGAACAACACGCTTTATGCCGGAGCGGCCGACCCCAACCAGCGAGGCTGCAACATCGGGTCGGCGAGCTACGCACTCGACATCCCAAATGGCGGGGTGTCGGTGGTTTCCGGCAATACAATAATTCAAGGGAGGGCGACCCAGAATCCCGCCATGTTCGCGTATGGCGAGGAAGGATTAACTTACCCGAAGAACAGTCTCAGTTTTACCAACAACACAATGCAAAACGCGCTTGAAAACGCGACCGGCATTTTAGACCCGCACGGAGTTCCGGTCACCGGCAGTGGTAATTCCTTCGCTTCCTCGATCGCGACGCAGGTCTCCCCGGTTTCGGCAAGTCAGCTGACCGGCGACCGTACGGCGACGCATTAAAGGCCGCCCAGAGTTGAGTATGGATTAAGGAGGCGGACGGGCCACGCTCGCCTTCTGCTCTGTTCCATCGAAGCAGAACATCCCAGACAGTACCTGATTATTTAACACGTCTGAAGTACTCAAAAAGAAGTTTCTCAGCCGGAGACGAAATGTGTCTCGAGCTGATCTACAAGTTCGAGTTCCGCTTTCACCGACCGCCGAGCGGTTGATGGATCCTTGTGTTCGGCCGCGCCCGCCATTGCGGCGACCGTTCGGCCCACCTCGGAGGCAAGACCGCGCGAGGCAACTTCGGGTGCAAGCATCTGCCATTCCTGCTCGGCGAACATCGCGGCCTTGCGCATATCGGACCAGCGGATCGGGTCTGCCTTCAAATCGGCGCTGTAACGAAACCCGGCATAATCCATCAGGCTCACGGAAACCGGTATCTTGGTTTTGCCCGAGACCGAACTGACCAGGACGCGATAAAGCTCAATCGAGGCCAGCGCGATCAGCGCACGATCGGCCTTGCCTGCGGCGGCGTTCAAAACCGAAAGGTGATCGGCCATTTCGCTGGCGGCTTCCCTGTCCAGGAAAGGGCGGACGCCTTGCAAGGCCTCTTCCGCCTTTGTCAGTCTCTTTCGGAGCTCAGGCACGGGAGTCGAAAAGGCGCTTTCGGTTAATGACTCGAAGGGTTCGGCCGCGGCTCGCAGCCGCGCATCAACAACGGAAGAATTGGCCGCGAGCGGTCTCGCCGCCGCAACCTCGGCAGCCTTGCCAGCGGTCTGACGGGTGTTAGCAGCGTGCGAATTAGGACCGCTCGCCAAGACAATTGCGGTAGCGAGCGCTACCGACGAGATCATCCGGTGCACAGAGCATCGAGCAAATATTGAGTTGCGCTTTGCTCTGCCGCGGTGCTTGTTAAGCTTTGCTGTCATGCGCTTTCACTCGCGATGCTAACCGGCTACTGGCGTCGCGGCGCCCGGATGCCTTCCCGGGCGTTGTTTGAAAACCAGCAGACAAACGATGATAAAGACCGCGATCACCGCCGAGGCGAGCGGGCGGCTCAGCGCCATCCCACCCTGCTTGATCGGTTTGTCGAGAAAATCTCCGACCGTAGCGCCCAGCGGACGCGTGAGGATAAATGCCGCCCAGAACAGCATGACGCGAGAAACATTGGTCCAAAAATACAATGCGGCAATCACTGCCAGGCCCGCGGCAAAGACCAGCGCCCCGCCTTCATAACCCAGGCCGCCGGTATCAGCGAGCCAATCGCCGAGTGCCGTACCGAGCGTCTGTGAAAACGTAATCGCCGTCCAATAAAATGCTTCTACCTTCGGCGTGCTGACAGTGTTTACGGAGATCGTGCCCTCCGACCAATACCAGAGCCCAAGCGAAATCATCAGAAGTGCAAACAACAACGTGGAACCGCCGGTATAGCCGATTCCGAGCGAACGATCGGCGAAATCGGCCATGGTGGTGCCAAAAGTCGTCGAGGCGACAATTGTCGCCCAATAGAGGAAGGGGTTGAACTCGCGCGCGCGAATCTGGGCGACGACCAGAACCACGAGAACACCAAAAAACAACGCGGTGCCGGCTAGGTAACCCCAATTAAACGTCATCGTGACGGAATCGCCGCCAGTTTCCCCGAGAGTCGTCGCGGCGATTTTGAGGATCCAAAAGAATAAGGTTACTTCGGGAACCTTGCTGAGAGTTTCATGTCTCAACTTCTCGCCCATTCGGTCGCTTCCATCTGCTGCTTTCCGAAACTCAGTCGTAACTGACAAAAATTCTTTCGAACCGAACGGTTAGTTCGTGAGCATTTACTCCAACTGCATCGAATACGGATCAGTTTTTCCACATAGCGATAACCGCGCAGGGCGCAATGCGTCCCGAGGACGCGCCGACACTTTCGTAGTAAATAGAAGGAGCAAAGAGCTGCCCGAAAGCCGGTTGCTGTCTGGCGGTGAGGTAAGCGCCAAGCGAATTTCTTCCATTTGCCGCCGGTTCGGACTGCGAAAGTCTGCGGCATCTGCCAAGCCACGAGTTCCGGAGGCGGGGCGGAAATCGTCCTTGTTGATGGGCCGGCAATGCTGCTCTAATGGCGTCGGGGAAGGGAAACGCCAACAAGGGGAGAGGAAATGCCGCGTTCGCCCGCTAAGTCCGGGTGCGCGCCCGCCGAACTACGGCCGGGCCGCTGAGGTCGCATGGAGGTTTCGCTCGACCTGTTGGTCAATGCGATCGTCGCCGGCTTGTTGCTCGGCGGGTTTTATGCCGCCGTCACGGTCGGCGTCACGATCTCGTTCGGCATGCTCGACATTGTCAACATTGCCCATCCCGCCTTTATCATGCTGGGGTCGTTTGTTGCCTATGCGATCAATTCGACGTGGCATCTCGACCCGGTGCTGATCGGCGTCGTGATGATGCCGGCGTTTTTCCTGCTCGGCATGGCAATTTATCAGATCTATTACTATGCTTTCGAACGCCGCGGTGAAGAATCGATCCAGGGTCTTGCGTTTTTCTTTGGCCTCCTATTTGTCGGCGAGGTGGCGCTGATCCTAGTCTTCGGTGTCGACTACCGGTTTGTCGAGGCAGCCTATATCGGGCCGAGCCTGCATCTGGGCTTTGTCGAACTGCCGCTGCGAATGCTGATCCCGTTTGTCGTGGCTTTGCTGATGGTCGCCCTGCTGCAGGTCTTTCTCGGCCGCAGCTTTATCGGGCGGGCAATCCTTGCGGTCTCGCAAGACCGACTCGCCTTGCAGCTGATGGCGGCCAATCCAACCCGCATCAAGCGCATCGCCTTTGGCGTTTCAATCGCCACCGCCTCGCTCGCCGGCGCGTTGTTGATCATCATCCAGCCGGTCGAGCCGTCGATCGGACGCGATTATATCGGCCGCATCTTTGCGATCTGCGTCCTCGGCGGCATGACCAGCTTTCCGGGCATGGTCGTGGGCGCCATGCTGATCGGCATCGCCGAAAGCATTACCGCGACCTTTTACGGCCCGTCTTGGGCGCCGGCGGTGGCATTCGGCTTTCTGCTGCTGACTCTGGCGGTGCGCCCCGCCGGCATCCTCGGCCGCTGATCCGCGATGAGCACGGTCAAGTTTTGGGGCGTCTCCTTTGTCGTTGTGGCGGCGTTGTTGCTGCTGACGCGCTGGCAAATCCATAACGAGTATTTCTTTTTCGCCGGTTATGTCGTGCTGCAATACATCGTACTGGCGACCGCGTGGAACATTCTCGGCGGTTATACCGGCTATACCAATTTTGGGGTTGGGGCTTTTTTCGCGGTCGGAGCCTATAGTTCGGTCGTCCTGCACAAGCTGACGTCGGCGCCGATCCCGGTGATGATCCTGGTCGCTGGCGTTGTTTCCGGCGTCATCGGCTTTGGCATGGGCTACCTGACCCTGCGGCTCAAAGGCGTGTTTTTTGCCATCGCCACGCTGGCGATGGCGATCGTCGCGCAGACTCTAATCGTTAATTGGGATTTTGTCGGCGGCGCGCGCGGCATTTATATCATCCGTCCGCAGCATGGCCCGTTGTTCGGGGGTTACATCCAGTATCTGTATTCGCTGATGCTGCTGCTGGTTTGGGTCTCGGTGGCGATCGCCCGCACCGTCGAGCGTTCGCGGCTCGGACTCGGCTTTAACGCGATCCGCGACGATGAGCAGGCAGCCGAGGCCGCCGGGGTTCCGACCCTGCGCCTCAAGCTGATCGCCACGACGCTAAGCGGGGCGCTGATGGGCATGTCGGGGGCACCGTTGCCCTATTACGTGACTTACCTCGACCCAGCCTCGAGCTTCAACTTGTCCTACGCAGTCAACAGCGTGGCGATGCCGCTGATCGGCGGCATGTCGAGTTGGGTTGGACCGATCATCGGCGCGGTCCTGCTCGGCACGATCCAGCAACTGGCGACCGTGACGATCTCCTCGGCCTTGAACCTGCTGATCGTTGGCTTGTTGCTGATCGGGTTTGTGATTATCGCACCCAACGGCATTGTCGGGCTCGTCCGGGCACGGCGCCGCGCCCGCGAGGAGCGGTGATGCCGGCGGCGCCGCGGCCATTGCTCGCCGCCTGCGGATTGGCCAAGCATTTCGGCGGGTTTGTCGCTCTCGAAAACATCGATCTTCAGGTGATGCCTGGCGAAAGGCTGGGGCTGATCGGCCCCAACGGTTCGGGCAAGAGCACTCTCGTCAATTGCCTCACCGGTACATTGCACCACGATGGCGGCACCATCAGCTTTGGTGGCCGCCCGCTCGACGGGCTTCCGGCCTTTCAGCGCACCCGGCTCGGGCTCGCCCGCAGCTTTCAGCTGCCAAAGCCATTTCGTTCGATGAGCCTCGTCGACAATTTGCGCATTCCGCTGCTCTATGCGGTCAACGCCCGCCCGGGCATGCGTCTTTCCGCCGCCACGATCGAAGAGCGCGCGTTGGGGCTCCTCGCCGATGTCGGGCTCGCCGACAAGGCTCGGCGATTGCCGCGCGATCTGACCCAGGTCGAGATGCGCAAACTCGAACTTGCCCGCGCTGTCGCCAGCGCGCCACGGCTGTTGTTCGCCGACGAGTCGATGGCCGGGCTGTCACCCTCCGAGGTCGACGAGATCCTCGGCGTTTTGTTGCGCCTTAACGAGAGCGGCATCACCATTGTGTTGATTGAGCACATCATGCGCGCCGTCATGAGCTTTTCGACTCGGCTGGTCGTGCTGGTCGCCGGCCACAAAATCGCCGATGGCGAACCTCAGGAAGCGATCCGCAACCCCGAGGTCGAGAGGGCCTACCTTGGCGAGTAGCCTGCAGATTTCGGGGGTCGACGCCGGGTATGGCGCGGTGCGGGTTCTCGAGGACGTGTCGCTCGATGTCGCCGCCGGCGAAACCGTAGTGCTGCTCGGCACCAACGGCAACGGCAAGAGCACGGTCATGAAGTGCGTGATGGGGATCGTACCGCTGATGGGCGGAACCATCACCGCCGAGATCGACGGCGAGCGGATCAATCTCGTCGGCCGCACCACCGAAGAGATCGTCGATCTCGGTATCAGCCTGGTGCCTGAAGGCCGGCGGCTGTTCCCAAAACTGACGGTCGAGGAAAACTTGCTGTTGGGCGCGTTTCGTCCGACCGCGCGAGCCGATATCGGCCGCAACCTCGACTCGTGCTACGCGACCTTTCCGGTCTTGCGCGAACGCCGCCGCCAATTGTCGGGCAGCATGAGCGGCGGCGAGCAGCAGATGCTCGCACTCGCCCGCGCGCTGATGTCAGCGCCCAAGATCCTGTTGATCGACGAACCGTCGGTCGGCCTCGCTCCGGTTCTGGTCAAGCGCACGATCGAGAAGATCCAGGAGCTCAAGGACCGCTATCAGCTGACCGTGCTAATGGCCGAGCAGAACTTTAACCAGGCAGTGCGCATCGCCGATCGCGGCTATGTCATCGTCCACGGCAAGATCGCCTTTGAAGGCGCCTCGGCCGACGAGCTCAACAACAACGAACTCGTCCGCAAATTCTACCTCGGGCTTTAAGGGGCGGCCCTACGTTCCGCTGCCGATTCCCGTGTAACCGGGAAGTGCTATTCCTCTCTCTTCATCGGCAGAAACCGTCGACGCGACGTATTGGATTAGACTTGACCGCATCGTCGCCGGAGTGCTGTCAGCGTCGCGCCGGCAAGGGGGTAGGCGAGCAATATGGTTCACCCAATCGTCACGTCGGGCGGAGAGGAACGCCAGGGTGGAGCCCATCTGCCGGGTCCACATCTGCCGCACGGACTCGTCACCTTCCCGCGCCAGGTGCTGCCGTGGATCGAGCCCTGGTTCTTCGCCTATGCGTGCCTCGGCATCGTACAGGGCGGAATCCTCCCTATGCTGCTGCCGCTTTCGGCCGGAGATTCGACCCATGCGGGCGCTATCGTCAGTGTGATGAACCTTGCCGGTTTGAGCTCACCATTCTGGGGCCATCTCGCCGATCGGCGGCGGTTGCATCGTCAGGTTCTGCTGACCGGCATGCTTGTTGCCGGTCTGGCATTGCTGCTGATGCCAGTGCAAACCGGCCTGCCGCTCAAGGCGGCGTTAGCTCTGATTCTCGGCCTCGGCTTTGCCGCCGCGAACACCGTAGCGAACATGTTCATCGTCGAGGTGTGGCCCAAGGAGGAATGGGATGCCCGCATCGGCGCCTTGCAGGCGTTAAGCGGGCTCGGTCAGATCGTGGGCCTGCTGCTCGCCGGCTTTATCAGTGGTCGCTTTGCGCTAGCCTTTGGGATCGCTGCGGCATTGGTCGCGGCGGCGGTGCCGATCGCATGGCTGACCTTGCGCGGGGTTCAAGTGGCGGTTCCGCGCACCGCGGTAGCGGCGCACCCGCCACTCGGCGGCGAGGGATGGGTCGGGGCGCCGCAGCGGCAAAGCCATCTCCCCACCTGGTCGGGATTCCGCACCTTGCGGCGCGAACTCGAAAGGCCGTTCGTGCGCTTGCTGATCGTATGGTTCGTCGCTTTCGTCGCGATCAGCGCGGTGCTGACAATGTTTCCGCTGGCGTTTATACGGGCGTTCACTGCCTCGACGAGGGTGCCTGCCACCACTTACGCCTTTGCCGCGGCCGCCAGCCTCGGGATTTATTCATTGGCGGCCAGTATCGCGAAACGTCGCGGGGCACGGCTTGTGCTCCGGTCAGGTTTTATGGTGCGCGCCATCGCCACCGCGATCCTGGCCATCCCTTTCGCGGCGGGGATGGGTGGCGAACCGCTGGCGCTCGGCGGGTTTGCCATTCTGGTAGTGGCTTGGCCGTTGCTAGGAGTTAGCGGTACGGCCCTCGCCGCGGAACTCGCGCCCGGCGAGAAGGGCGAGGCGCTCGGTTTTTTCAATGCCTGCTCGTCGCTGGCGGGAGCCGTCGGCGCGTTCCTCGGGGGCTCGGTCATGGCGATTGCCGGCTACGGCACGGTTTGCATGACGGCCGCAATCCTTGTCGCACTCGCCGCGGCGTGTTCGGGCCTCGGAAACGTAAAGTCGGGCCAGTCGGCGAAGGCCGAGTGATCATAACAGGCCGACGACGGCCCCGCTCATACAGGTGGCGAGCGTGCCGGACAGGATCGAGCGCAGACCGAGGGCGACGATCTCGGCGCGGCGTTCGGGGACCATCGCCCCCATGCCGCCGATCAGAATGCCGAGGCTGCCAAAATTGGCAAAGCCGCACAGCGCATAGGTCATTATCAATCGTGAGCGCGGGCTCAGCGCATCGGCTGGCAAATGCGCGAGATCGACATAGGCGATGAACTCGTTGAGCACGGTCTTGGTGCCCATCAGCGTAGCAGCGGTCGCGGTCTCTGGACCCGGGATGCCGATCAACCACATGATCGGGCGAAAGGCATAGGCGAACAACCGCTGCAATGTCACCGGCGCACCGGCGAGGTCCGGCAGCAGCCCGAGGGCGGTGTTGACGAGGCTGACAAAAGCAATCGTCACGATCAGCATCGCGGTGATATTGAGCAGAAAGACGATGCCGTCGCGGGTCCCTTTGGCGATGGCATCCATCGAGCTGACGGGCGGATCGTCGATCATGAGTTCGGCCGCCGCCGAACGGTCGGGGTGGAAGGGCACCATCAGTGCGGCGATCGCAAGTGCGGCGGGCGTGCTGATAACCGCGGCGATCAGGATGTTGCCGAGCGCATTGGGGATGACCGAGCCGACCAGCGAGGCATAGAGCACCATGACCGTACCGGCGATCCCAGCCATGCCGCAGCTCATCAACGCGAACAATTCACCGCGCGCCAAGCGCATCAGATAGGGGCGGATCAACAGCGGCGCCTCGATATGGCCGACAAAGATATGGACGGCGGCACCGAGGCCGAGCGGGCCGCCAACCCCAATTACGCGCCGCAACACCCAGGCAAAGGCTTGCACGATGAGCTGCAGCACACCCCAGTGAAACAGCAAGGTGGCGAGGGCGCTGATGACCAGCACCAAAGGCAACGCCCGAAAGGCGAAGATAAAGCTAGCGCCCGGCCGGGTTTCGGCGAACGGCAATTGGCCACCGCCCAAATAGCCAAAGACAAAACCGGTGCCGGCCTCGGTCGCGGTTTGCAGCCCTTCGACGGCGCGGTTGAGTAGCAGGAACGCCGCCTGCGCCGGCGGGAACGACAAGAACAGCACCGCCAACGCGAACTGCAGGAGCACCCCAAAAGCCACTACCCGCCATGGGACGCGGCCGCGGTCCTCGCTCAGTCCCCAGGCGAGAAGCAGGATCAGGGCGATACCAAGGAGCCCGCGCATTCAGAAATCAGACAACAACTTCAGCAGCTCTGGAGCTTCGCCAGCTCTGGCGAGCGCAGATAACCGGGATCGCCAGCTCCTGCGCTATTCGCAGCGGAAAAGCCGCAGCACCGGTGATGGCAACTTACGCGGTTTAGACATTCCGGCGCGCAAGACACATTAAAAACATCGACATCGCTGCCTGTGATCAATTTGCACCTCGGGTGTTTTAAAGCACGGATGATGCGAAAGGGGGAGGATACTTCGATTGCGCAACAGCGCTGCCGATTGTAATTTTGAAACCTAGGAAGCGAAGAAGGCGTTCACAGCGCTGCCTATTGGGCAGAGAGAGCAGCGTGCAGACACATTTCGTCTCAAACTGGGGCCGACGAATAAACGTAACTAGTGAGCGTTTTCAACTGCTTGTTCAGGCAGTTACAGATTACGCGATCTATATGATTGACCCCGACGGAACCGTCGTTAGTTGGAATGCCGGCGCCGAGCGATTGAAGGGCTATACCCAGCAGGAAGTTGTCGGCCATCATTTCTCGCAATTCTTCACACCCGAGGATCGCGCCAAAAACAAGCCGGTAGTGGCTATCAGGACCGCCACGGAAACCGGCCGATGGGAAGACGAAGGCTGGCGGGTACGGAAGGACGGCAGCCGTTTTTGGGCTCTCGCAGTGCTCGACGCGGTCCGCGACCGAAATGGCGAGCTGATCGGCTTTGCCAAGATTACCCGAGACATGACCGAACGGCGTCTGGCACAGCAGGCGCTGGCGGAGAGCGAACGCCGTCTGCGGCTGTTGATCGCGAGTGTTGTCGACTATGCGTTGTTCACGCTCGACTTGCAGGGCAGGGTCCAGAGTTGGAACCCTGGGGCCGAGCGGCTAAAGGGCTACACCGCCGATGAAATCATCGGAAAGCATTTCTCAGTCTTTTACACGGAAGAAGCACGAGCAAACGGCGAACCGGCAGTGGTGCTGGGAACGGCCGCCTCGGAGGGCCGGTTCGAAGGTGAAGGCTGGCGGGTGCGCAAGGACGGCACTCGTTTTTGGGCCAACGTCGTCATCGACGCGATCAAGGACGAGAGCGGTGAGTTGGTAGGCTTCACCAAAATCACACGCGACATCACCGAGCGGCGCGCCTTGGAACAGGCCAAGGAACAACTCTACCAAGCCCAAAAAATGGAGACGGTAGGCCAGCTGACCGGCGGCGTCGCGCACGACTTTAACAATTTGCTGACCGCCGTCAGCGGCAGCCATGCGCTGTTGCGGCAAATGGTCAGCGATACGCGTGTCCACCGGCTTCTTGACACCGCCGAACGCGCGGTGGCGCGGGGCGCGAAATTGACCCAGCAGCTTCTGGCGTTTTCCCGCCAGCATCGCCTGCAGCCGGAAAAGGCTAATGCCAACGAGCTGATCACCTCGTTCGAAGCCCTTTTGCATCATGCGACAGGTGAAAACATCGAGGTCCAACTGGACCTTGATCCGCGCCTGTGGGTTTCCAGCATCGACCAGACTCAGTTCCAGTCCGCGCTGTTGAACCTGGTCGTCAACGCTCGCGATGCGATGGAGCAGACTGGAGGCACAGTCACGATCGAGACCCGTAACTGCGAAATAAATGAAGACCGGGCTCGGTCGTTGGGCGACATCCCGGCCGGCTCCTACGTCATGGTTGCGGTTCACGACAATGGCACCGGCATGACACCGGAGACCAAGGCCAGGGCAATTGAACCATTTTACACGACCAAGCAGCCGGGCAAGGGGAGCGGTCTCGGTCTGAGTCAGATTTATGGATTCCTGCGCCAATCAAATGGACAGATCGAGATCGAAAGCGCCGTCGGCCAAGGGACGACGGTGCGAATGCTGCTCCCAAAACTCGCCGATCAGGGAAGCGAGTGCGAAGAGGCCGCTGGCGAGGCACGGCGCAATGGGTCGGTGCTGATCACCGAGGACGATCCGGATGTTTTGACGGTCGCTGTCGAGACGTTACGGGCCCTCGGTTATGAGGTCTACTCCGCCGCTAACGCCTCGGAAGCGATGACGATCTTGCGCCGCGACACACCGATAGACGTCCTTTTTACCGACATAGTCATGCCGAATGGGATGGACGGCCTCGAACTCGCGCGAAAAGCAAAGCAGCTACGACCCGGAATTCGCGTGCTGCTGGCGTCGGGCTACTCCCGTCCGGGCTACGAGATTGAAGCCGACGCCAAATTCATTCCCAAGCCCTACCAAATGCCGGAGCTGGCGCGGCAGCTCGAGGCAATGATCGCATCCTCGCCGCGATCGGCTTAGAAAACCGGCAAGTACATGTCGTGGCGGGCGCCTTAAGCAACGGGGGCCCACAATACATCTTCGATCGTATTGGCGGCGGTCGCGAGCATGACCAGGCGATCAAAGCCAAGGGCGATCCCGGCCGATGGCGGCAAACCGGCTTCAAGCGCGGCCAGGAAATCCTCATCGATCGGATAGGTTTCTCCGTAGAGCTGCTGTTTTCTGGCTTGCTCGGCTAAAAAGCGGGTGCGCTGTTCGCCAGCATCGGTCAACTCGCCAAAAGCGTTGGCGAGTTCGAGACCGCAAACATAAAGCTCAAATCGCTCGGCCAACCGCGGATCGGCCGGATTCCGGCGCGACAGGGCCGCCATCGATACCGGAAAATCGCAGAGTACCGTCGGCGCGCCGATCCCGAGATGGGGCTCGATCCGATCAAGAAAAATGCGGAAGTAAAGGCTTTCCCAGTCGTCGCCAGGGCGGGGCTCGATCCCGATCCGCCGCGACTCTTCGACCAGCAATCCCACGTCGGGAGCAGCCGGGTCTGGCGCCGTCGCCAAAATGTCGATCCCGCAATACCGGTAGAATGCCTCCGCGACGCTGAGCTCATGCCAGTGCCGCCGCGCATCGGCGCTGCGCCCGCGCCAGCTGAGGGACTCGGCACCCGCCGCTGCTTGAGAGGCGCGCAACAGGGCGATGGAGTCGGGAAGTAGATCGCGCCACGAAGCCCCCGCCCGATACCATTCGAGCATCGAAAATTCCGGATGATGGATGGCGCCGCGCTCGCCGTCGCGGAATACGTGGGCGAGCTGCCAAATCCTTGGCATGCCCGCAACCAACAGCTTTTTCATCGCAAATTCCGGCGAAGTGTGCAGGTAGCGGCGCACCGTCCGATCGTCGTGCAGGTCGGTGGCGAAGGCGCGCAAATGCGGTTCCAGACCGGGGCTGACCTGCAACGCCGGGGTGTCGACCTCGATAAATCCTTCTCCCGCGAAAAACGCTCGCACCGCAGCGACGATGCTCGCCCGCATTTCGAGCCGCGCACGGCGCTTCGCGAAGCGCTCGGGCCGCCACCATCGCTCCATCGGCTCGGCACTCCGTCTTGTCGTAGGGTCAGCCCGTGCTAATGTCTGGCTATCAGGCGCGCCGATCGCGCCTCACCAGGATTCCGAACTCATGAAGATCAACGCAATCGATATCAAGCCGGGCAACGTCCTGGAGCATCAAGGGAAACTGTGGATTGTCCTAAAGCGCGATTTCGTCCAGCCCGGTAAGGGCGGCGCCTTTGCTCAGGTCGAGATGCGCGATCTGCGCAGCGGGATCAAGCTCAACGATCGCTTTCGCACCCAGGAGACGGTCGAGCGCGTTCGCCTCGACGAAAAGGAAATGCAATATCTCTATACCGAGGGCGGTCAGGCGACGTTTATGGATAACGACACATACGAGCAGGTGTCGATCCCGACCGAGATGATCGGGGACCCCGCCGATTTCCTGCGCGACGGGATGGTCTGTACCGTGATGCTGCATGAGGGGGCGCCGCTCTCGATCGAATTGCCGCCGTCTGTGACGATGGAAGTGGTCGAGGCGGATCCGGTGGTGCGCGGCCAAACCGCCTCATCCTCCTACAAGCCGGGCAAACTTGAAAACGGCCGGCGCGTGATGATCCCGCCTTATATCGAGGCCGGCACGCGGATCGTCGTCAACACCGCCGACGGCAGTTATATGGAGCGGGCGAAGGACTGAACGGCAATCTGGCCGGAGCCCGCCGCGATGGCCTTGCGATCCCCGGTACTGAATGTCATGGCGAATGCCGCACTAAAGGCGGCGCGCGGTTTGTTGCGCGACTTTGGCGAGGTCGAGCAGCTGCAAGTCTCGATCAAGGGTCCCGGCGAATTTGTCTCGACCGCCGATCTCAAAGCCGAGCGCACGCTCAAGAACGAACTGACCCGCGCGCGGCCCGGCTATGGGCTGTTATTCGAGGAAGGCGGTGCTGAAGTGGGCACCGACCCGCGGCATCGGTGGATTGTCGATCCGCTCGACGGTACGACCAATTTCCTTCACGGCATCCCGCATTTCGCAATTTCGATCGCGCTCGAACGCGACGGCGAGATTGTCGCCGGGCTGATCTACGACCCGGTGCGCGATGAGATGTATTCGGCCGAAAAGGGTCTCGGCGCTTTTGTCAACGATCGGCGTTTGCGGGTTTCTGGGCGGCGACAGCTTGCGGAAGCAGTAATCGGCACCGGAATGCCCTTTGGCATACGTGGCGATCGGCCCACCTATCTCGCAACTTTGGCGGCGGTCATGGCCGGAACCAGCGGGGTGCGCCGCATGGGCGCAGCGGCGCTCGATCTTGCCTATGTCGCGGCGGGCCGCTTTGACGGGTTTTGGGAGTTCGGGTTGGCGCCCTGGGACATCGCGGCCGGGCTCTTGTTGGTGCGCGAGGCGGGCGGCTATGTCAGCGATTTGTCAGGTGGCCAAAACATGATGACTTCCGGCGACGTGCTCGTCGCTAACGACCATCTGCATCTCCCGCTGGCCGCGTTGCTGCGCCAATCCCTCCGGTCCGGGCAGGCGCCCTCTTCGGCCGGTTCACGCACGGCAAGGTAGAGCAGTTATATCGCTGTTCGCGGCAATTTTGTTGTACTCGGCACCGCCAGTGCGCTAAAATTAAAGCGCTTGATGACGTCTCGGGCGCCGCGCACGCGGGTTTTGGGGGCGACGAGGCTCGGGGTAATATTAGACATGCATATCGCGCTCGACCGGAAGCAACGGCGGCCGGCAGGATCGCGCCCAACTCAGCAACAGTGACACTACCAACAGCCATATCTCCAACCGGCCTCTGCCGCGGACCGGCCCGATGAATCGACAACGTCGTTTTCTCATCCGAATGACGGTGTTCCTGGTGCTCGTCGCGGCATTGGCGGCGGCGCTCGGGAAGTCGCTGTCGACCGCCTTTATGGGGAACCCGGCAGTCAACGGCGTCATCCTCGGCATCCTGGTGGCGGGCATCGCCTACATTTTCCGCCAGGTGCTGATGCTCGAACCCGAGATCGAGTGGATCGAGGGGTTTCGGCAGCAGCAAGCGGGCGGCGATGAGCTGTTATCCGGCCGCGGCGGCGAACCGCGGCTGCTCGCACCGATGGCGCGCATGCTTGGCGCACGACCGGGCGGGCGGGTCAGCCTGTCGACGAGTTCATTGCAAACCCTGCTCGACGGCATTGGCTCGCGTCTCAACGAGACTCGCGAGACCTCGCGATACCTGATCGGCGTTTTGATTTTTCTCGGCTTGCTCGGCACCTTTTACGGGCTTCTGGAGACGGTGCGTTCGGTCGGTGGCGTGATCGGCGGGCTCAGCATCGGCGGTGGTGATCCCGCAAGTGCTTTTAACAACCTCAAACAGGGTCTCGAATCGCCGCTGGCGGGAATGGCGACTGCGTTCAGCGCATCGTTGTTCGGTCTGGCCGGCAGCCTCGTGCTGGGTTTTCTCGATCTGCAGGCAGGGCAAGCTCAAAACCGCTTTTACAACGACCTCGAAGAATGGCTGTCGAGCTTTACCCGGTTATCAGGCGGGGTTCTGGGCGATGGCGGCGATGCGCCGATCCCTGTTTATATTCAGGCTTTGCTGGAACAGACCGCCGACAGCCTGGAGAATTTGCAGCGAATTCTCGCCCGAGGTGAGGAGAGCCGCATCGGCGCAAATTCGACCTTCGCGGCGTTGACCGACCGTCTCGGCATCCTCGGCGAGCAGATGAAGGCCGGTCAGATGCTGATGCTACGGCTCGCTGAAAACCAAGTGGAACTGAAACCGATTCTGTCCCGTCTCGCCGATATTTCCGATAATTCGAGCGGCAATGACGATGCGATGCGCAACCACCTCCGCAACATCGAGGCCTACACCGCGCGGCTGATCGAGGACACGGCGCAAGGCCGCGCCCAAAGCGTGCAGGAATTGCGCGGTGATATTCGCGTCTTGGCGCGCACGATCGCTGCGCTCGCCGAAGAACGGCGCTAACTCCGAGCTTATATTCTCCGAGCTTACATTCCGATCATGGCCATCGCTCCGCGAAACTCCCGGCGACCGAGCATCGATATCTGGCCCGGCTTTGTCGATGCGCTGTCGCAGTTGCTGATGGTGATCATCTTTATCCTGCTGGTGTTCACCGCCGGGCAATTTTACTTATCGGCGGCGCTATCCGGGCGCGAGGAGGCGCTGCACAAATTGCAGCAGCAGGTTGATGCGCTCGCCAATCTCTTATCGCTCGAACGCACTACCAACACCGATCTAAAAGCGGCCTCCGCCAAACTCGACGCGCAGCTCAAGAGCGCCCGGGCAGAGCGCGATCGACTGAATGCGCAAGTGACGAACCTGAGCGCCAAGGCAAACGAGGCGGCCCAGCTAAGGGAAAGATCGGCTGAACTCGAAGCCAGCCTCGGCGCCGAGCAGCAACAAGCGACGATCAACCAAAAAGCACTCGCGAACGAGAAATCGGTCAGCAGCGAGGCGCTCGCCAAGGTCGATTTGTTGAACCAACAGATTGCCGCGTTGCGTCAGCAGCTGGCAGCGATCGCCGCGGCCCTCGATATTTCCGAGAAGAAGGTCAAGGTCCAGCAGACCCAGATCGCCGATCTCGGGCAAAAGCTCAACGTCGCGCTCGCCAGCAAGGTCGAGGAGCTCGCGCGTTACCGCTCGGAGTTTTTCGGACGTCTGAACGAGATCCTTGGCAATCGCCCCGACATCAGGGTCGTCGGAGACCGCTTTGTCTTTCAGTCGGAGGTTCTGTTCGCGCCGGGCAGCGCCGACCTGACCGACGCCGCCAAAAAAGATCTCGATCCGGTTATCGAGGCACTGAAACAGATCGCCGCCAAGATCCCGCAAGACATAAACTGGATATTGCTGGTCAGCGGCCACACCGACCACCATCCAATTAACACCCCGCTATTCGCGTCAAATTGGGAATTATCGACGGCACGCGCGCTGTCGGTAGTTCGCTATGCGATTAGCAAGGGAATCCCGGCCGATCGGCTCGCGGCAGCTGGCTTTGCCGACACCCAGCCGATCGATACCGGCACCTCTCCCGCGGCCTATGCCAAGAACCGGCGCATCGAATTGAAGCTGACCGAGCGCTGATCTGCCGCAATCGCCAAGGTTCCGACAGCCGGGGTCTGGAGTAATATCCGGTGAACGGGTCCGGTTTTACAGACGGAGACCTCAAATGCGCCATCTGGCGGTGGGAATTCTTTTGATGCTTGGCATGGCCGCTCCGCATTTCGCGTGGGCGGACAGTTCGGCGAGCGGACATTCATCGTCGCTGATGGTCAGCGCGACTAGCGATCAGCTACGCGCATTGTTCCGGAACCTCGATCTCCATTTAATTGCTAAGGCGAATGCGGCCGAGTGCAAGGACGAAGGCGAAATTTGTAAGACCAATGCCGATTGCTGCTCGGGGCTCGAATGCAGCGGCGACCCGCAAACGACCTGCCGGCCGGAGGAGTAAGTTCGGGCAAAATAAGTTCGGGCGACCAAAACGACACTCCAGCCGGGCACTAACGCCAGCGCCGCCTAGTCGAGCGCGATCTTGGACCCATTGCCGCCGTTAAGCAGTCGGCGGAGGTGGAAGCCGACGAGGTGATCCTCGCTGTGCAGCCCGAGGAGTGCCGCGAAAGCCGGCATCGCCATTGGATCCTCCGCTTCGAGTTTAGCAAACGCTTCGAGATAGGCTTGCGTCACTGCCCCGTCATAGACCTCATCGGCGAGCGGCTCGAATGCGCGCAGGGGGCCCTTGCGTCCGCGTAATATCAGATCCCCGATTGGGCGTCCTTTGAACCCGGGCACTCGGCTGGCAACACTCTCGCCGACGCAGATGCGCGTGCCGAGCGGTTTGTTAGCGGCTTCGAGCCGCGCTGCGGTGTTGATCGTGTCGCCATACGCGGTGTAGTCGAAGAATTTGCCGCCGCCAAAATTGCCAACGATCGCGGGCCCGGCTTCGAGGCCGAGGCGCGTCACGCCGAGCCCGATGCCGCGCTCGAGCCAGCGTGAGCGGAAAACCTGGGCATAGGCATCGAGCTCGAGCGCACAGGCGACGCCACGCGCCGCGTGGTCCGGCTGATCGGCTGGGGCCCCGAACAGAACATGCATCGCGTCGCCGACGATTTTTACGACGGTGCCGCCATGGGCGAAGACGATGTCGGTCATGCCGCCGAGATAGTCGTTTAATAGAGGTGCTATGATTTCGAGATCGAGTGTTTCCACCATCGAGGTAAATTCGGCGATGTCGGTAAACAACGACGTAATCTCGCGCCGCTGACCACCTAGATCGACCGCGTCGGGATCGCCGGCCAGCCGCTCGGCAAGGTTGGGCGAGAAATACCGCGACAACAAGGCATGGGCGCGTTCGGCCTCGGCCTGTCGACGTTTCGCCTCGCGCAGCCGTTCGATATGAGCGAGCGTCTTTCTGATTGTGGTTTCAAGATCAGCGAAATCGATTGGCTTGGTAATGAAATCGAATGCCCCGCGGTTCATTGCGGTGCGAATATTCGCCATGTCTCCATAAGCCGAGACGATAACGGTCGAGAGCGGGTCGTCGGTCTCCTGGATCCTTTGCAATAAGGTCAGGCCATCCATTCGAGGCATGTTGATGTCGCTGAGGACCATGTCGAAATCATCGCCATTAGCGATCATGTCGAGCGCCTCGACGCCGTCACGGGCAAAGCGAAAGCCGAATTCGCCGCCACGGATCTGCCGGCGAAACCGCTGCTGAACCAGAACTTCGAGATCGGGCTCGTCATCGACCACGAGGATTGTCGCAGTCATCCGTGCCCGCCTCCGGCACTAGCGCTGGCCATCATCCGCCGCGGCAAAGTCAGAATAAATTCGGTGAACGCGCCGGCTTCGGTTTCGACATCAAAGCTGCCGCCATGCTGTTTTACGATAATGTCGTGGCTTAGAGATAAGCCGAGCCCGGTCCCCTCGCCCGCCGGTTTTGTCGTAAAAAATGGATCGAAGATCTTGGCTCGCACCGCTTCGGGAATGCCGGTGCCGTTATCGTGTACCCGGATTTCGACCCGATCTCCTGCGGCCCGGGTGGCGACCGACAAGGTCGGCGCGTAGCCGGAATCGCGGCCATCGTGGGCGCGCTGGCGCACTGCGTAAAAGCCGTTGGAGAACAGGTTCAGCAGCACCCGCGTCAGCTCCTGCGGATTGACCTCGACTTCGCCGATAGCGGGATCGAGTTCTCGACGTAACGTGACGTTAAAGTCCGCATGCTCGGCGCGCGCACCATGATAAGCGAGATTGAGCGCTTCTTCGACGAGACCGTTCAGGTTTACCGCGCGGCGCTCTCCGGCGTCGGCTCGGGAATGCATCAGCATGTTTTTAACGATGCTGTCCGCGCGCTTGCCGTGCTCGACGATTTTCCCCAAATTACCGCTCAATGTCTCAGCCAGATCCTCGATCTCGGCCCGCGTTTCGTCAGAAAGAACGGTACCCTCAGCCGTTAATACCCCCTGCAGTTCAGCGATCAATTCCCCCGAAAGCTCAGCAAAATTATTCACGAAATTGAGCGGGTTCTTGATCTCGTGGGCAATACCAGCCGTGAGTTGGCCCAGCGCGGCGAGTTTTTGGGTTTCCACCAGCCGATCTTGGGCTTGCCGCAGATCGGCAAGTGCATGCTCCGCAGCGAGCCGCGCCTCGCGCGCGGTCTGCTCGCTGGCCTGCAGCGCCTCGGTGCGCGCTTCGACCTTGGCTTCGAGCGTTTCATAGGATTCACGTATCTTGGCCGCCATTTGGTTGAACCGTTCGGCCAAAATCTCGATCTCGTCGCCAGTATGAATTTCGATCGGCGCGCTATGCTCGCCCGAACCGAGCCGGTCAGCGCCGTCCTGCAGCCGACGGATGGGCACCACCATTCGTCGCGCCAGGATCGTGCCTAACCCCACCGCCAGCAGCAATCCGACAGCCAGCAAGGCCGCAACCCGATACAAGGAGGCGTAAACCGGCGCCAACGCTTCGCGCAGCGGCAGCTCGACGAAAACAATCCAATCGAGCCGCGGCACCGGCGCAAACACGCTCAAGACTTTAACGCCATTGGGCTCTACAGCGATGTTCGACGGGTGCGCCGGACCCTGGCCGCGCAAGCTTGCCAGCGCTTCGGCCACGTGCGGTTTATGGGACCAGTCCGTATCGCGCAGCACAAGACTGAGATCGGGATCGGCGATCAGCCGGCCGCGCCGGTCAACGACGTAGGCATAGCCAGTACGCATCACCTGCGTCGCGTTGATCAAGTCCCAAATGAATTTTAGATTTACCTCGGCAACGGTAACTCCGGCGTGATGTCCGGCATGCGCGACGGCAATCGTCATATAGGGTTCGGATTGATTACGAAAGTAAACCGGACTGAACCACACACCCTTTGCCTCGGTTTCGGAAAACCGAGGGTCAGTGGAATAGTCGATGCCGCTCGCGACGGAATCGGGTGCGGTCCGTGAAAGCTTCAGCTGTTCCTTGCCAGCCCCGTCGATCTCGGCAACCTCGGATATCGCCGGCACCTCGCGCAACAATCGGATCAGATCGTAACGGCGCTGTTCAAGCGGCAGCGCATCCCACTGCCGAGGCGTCGTCCAGCCGAGCTGTCGTTCGATATCCGACACGAATTCCTCGATACGACCCGCAGCGTCGTTGGCTTTCTCCTGCTGGATCCGGACCGCTACGGCTTCGGCTTGCTCGTAGCCGAGCCACATATCGAGCCCGGCGCTCACTGCCAAGACAAGGCAGACGAGCCCGATAAAAGCGAGCGCCAGCTTAACCGTCAGCCCGAGCCGGAAGCGCCGTGGCGTGAACGGGACGGCTGTTCCGGTCAGCTCGAATGCGGGGTCGTTCTTTACGACCAAGAAACGGCAGCTCCTTTTACTCGATCACGTCATCGGCTTGCGCCAGCAGCGACGGCGGCATCGTTAGGCCGATTTTCTTGGCGGTCTGAAGGTTGATCGCGAGCACAAACCGGCTCGGTGTCTCGAGCGGAAGTTGGCCCGGATCGGCGCCCTTCAGGATGCGTACCGCGAGTTCGGCGGCGCGATCGAACATCTCGGTGACATCGGGACCGTACGACATCAGCCCGCCTTCCCGCACCAACGAGTCGTATTCGAAGACCGCTGGGATCTTGTGCTCGGCGGCAAAGTCGATGACACGCTTACGGTTCAGGGTCGTCAGCACGTCGCTGACCATCAGGATCGCATCCGGCGGCTTCTGTATCATCCTCGCGAATGCCTCGTCGAACCCCTCCGGAGCATGCACGCCGAGTGATACCACGTCGAGGCCGAGGCCGCGCGCCTGCTCTTCCGCCGCTTTGTAACGCAGCGACATGCCGACATCCTCTTCGTTCCACAGCATCGCTACTCTATGCACGCTCGGCACCGCCGCTTTCAGCAGCGATAGCCGCTTGGCCGAAAGCTCCGCGGCAATTTCAGATAGCCCAGTTACGTGGCCGCCGGGCTGCGAAAAGCTCTTGACCAGCCCGTCCTCGACCGGGTCGCCGGCACGGACCACGACAACCGGCAAACTCGTATGCCGTTTGGCGGCGAGCGAGGCTGGATAGCCACTGGCAATAACGATCGCGACCTTGCTGGCGACCAGCTCATCAAGGAGTTCTGGTAGGCTGTCGAGGTTGCCGTGTGCCGCCCGTCGTTCAAACGCCAGATTCCGGCCGAGCACCAACCCGTGGCGGGCAAAGCCGCGGATCAGCCCGGCGCCGAACGGGCTTTGATCGGTAGGCTCGGGCCCGGTTGAAAGAAGACCGACGCGATAAATTTGGATCGGCGTGTCGGCCCCAGCCGGGCTGGCGCTGACAACAAAAATTAAAATCAACAGAGCCAAAAAAGCAGGCGATCTCATTGTTGACCCCAACGCGCTGGCGCGGTGACGATACGATCCGGGTCGAACTCTACCAAGCGGCTCGTGGACAAGATGCCGTGATCGGGAACATTGATATCTGGTCTAAGATGCGCCTTGCCGCGAAAAAAGGAAGAGAGCCGGCTCGATGACCGGATCAACCTATATCCTGGCGATCGACCAAGGGACGACCAGCACGCGCGCAATTTTATTCGATGCGTCGGGCGAGATCCGCGCGACTGCGCAGGTCGAATTGACCCAGCACTACCCAAAACCGGGCTGGGTTGAGCACGATCCCGAAGAGATCTGGGGCGCTGTGGTGACCACCGGCCGCGAGGTTTTGGCCGCGGCAGACGGACCGATCGCTGCGATCGGTATCGCCAATCAGCGCGAGACGACCATCCTATGGGAACGGGCGACCGGACGGCCACTCTACAACGCGATTGTCTGGCAGGACCGGCGTACCGCGCAAATTTGTGCCGGCTGGCACCAGGATGGGCTTGGCGAGACTGTCCAACGCCGCACTGGGCTCATCATCGACCCCTATTTCTCGGCTTCCAAGATCCGCTGGCTACTCGACCATATCCCCGTCCTGCGTCGCCGTGCCGAGGACGGCGAGATTGCTTTCGGCACGATCGACAGCTTTCTGCTGTGGCGGTTGACCTCAGGTAAACATCACGCGACCGACGTCACCAACGCGGCGCGCACGATGCTGTTCGATATCCGGCGGTTCGACTGGGATCCGGAATTGCTCGACAGGTTCGCCATCCCATGCGCGATCTTGCCGGAAGTGCGCGACACCGGTGCCGAGTTCGGGCTGAGTGACCCGGCCATTTTTGGCGCCGCGATCCCAATTACAGCACTCGCCGGCGACCAGCAGGCGGCACTGATCGGCCAGGGCTGCTTCCGAGCCGGCATGCTCAAATCTACTTACGGCACCGGGGCGTTTGCGCTGGTCAATGTCGGCGCCGCACCCATCGCATCGCAGCACCGGTTGTTGACGACGGTCGGCTACCAACTCGCCGGCCGCACCTGTTATGCGCTCGAAGGCAGCATCTTTATCGCTGGGGCGGCAGTGCAGTGGCTGCGCGACCGACTGCGGATCATCCACACCGCTGCCGACTCGAATGTGCTGGCCGAGCAAGCCGATCCGCGCCAGCGCCTCTATCTGGTGCCCGGTTTCGCCGGGCTCGGCGCGCCTTATTGGGCAGCGCAAGCGCGCGGCGCACTGATCGGGCTAACTGCCGAATGCGGGCCGGCCGAGATTGCCCGCGCCGCCCTCGAAGCGGTCGGCTATCAGACGCGCGATCTGGTCGCGGCGATGATCGCGGATGCAGGAATCGAAGTCGACACCTTGCGGGTCGATGGCGGCATGACCATCAGCGACTGGACGATGCAGTTTCTCGCCGACATCCTGCCGGTATCAGTCGAACGGCCGTCCATTGTCGAAACCACCGCCTGGGGTGCGGCCTACGCGGCGGGGCTGATACGTGGCGTCTACCCCGATCCGGAAACAATAGCCGATCGCTGGCAACCCGATCGCCGCTTTACGCCGCAAATGCCCGCTGCCGAGCGCGAGGAGCGCTATGCCGGTTGGCGCCGTGCGGTTGCCGGCGTGCTCGCCGCGGCGCCGCCTTTGTCAGGAGATGCCGATGCCAAACGCTGAAATCTGGCCGAGCCTGTCCTTTACGGAATGGCGCGAAACTTGTGCGACCCTGCATATGTGGACCCAGATCATCGGCAAGATCCGGCTCGCGCAGGCACCGCTGATCAACCATTGGTGGCAGGTTCCGCTCTACGTGACGAGCCGCGGGCTGACGACATCGCCGATCCCCTATGGCGAGCGCGCATTCGAGATCGGCTTCGACTTTATCGATCACCGGCTGACGATTGCGACCGGCGACGGCGCTGCAGAAGCAATCGCTTTGCGGCCGCAATCGGTCGCCGACTTTTACGGCGAGGTTATGCAGCGATTGCACGCGCTCGGGCTCGATATTCGTGTCTGGACGACGCCGGTCGAAATCGCCGATCCGGTCCCGTTCGAGCAGGACCGGACCCACGCCGCCTACGACCCCGATTACGCCAATCGGTTCTGGCGCGTGCTATTGCAGGCCGATCGCGTCTTCACCGCGTTTCGCGCCCGCTTTATTGGCAAGGTAAGCCCGGTGCATTTCTTTTGGGGCAGCTTTGATCTGGCGGTGACACGATTTTCGGGCCGGCGCGCCCCGCCGCATCCCGGGGCGCCCAACATCGCCGACAAGGTCACCCGCGAAGCCTATTCGCACGAGGTCAGCAGCTGCGGCTTTTGGCCCGGCGGCCCCGGAATGGAGCAGCCGATTTTCTACTCCTATGCCTACCCGCAGCCGGCCGGGTTTGCCGAAGCGGCAGTTCGGCCTACGGAGGCCTCTTACAACCGCGATTTCGGCGAATTCGTCTTGCCTTATGATGCGGTCCGTCAGGCTGCGGCACCCGACGACGCGTTACTCGATTTTTTGCAGAGCACTTACGAAGCCGCGGCCACCCTGGCCCAATGGAACCGCGCCGAACTGGAGCGAGTTGCGGCAGCGTGAACCTGTTCGACCCGCTCCCCGATGCGATTGCAGCGGAAGCGGTCGATGTTCTGCTCCTCCGCCCAGGTGTTCGCATCGAGCGGATCGTCTCCTTGGGCCAAACCAGCCCGCCCGGCTTTTGGTACGACCAGGACGAAGGCGAGTGGGTGCTGTTGCTGTCCGGCGCCGCGCGGTTCCGTTTTGAAGACGAGCCCGAAACCCGCCAACTCGCGCCAGGTGACGTTATCGACGTCTCGCCGCACCGGCGCCACCGCATCGACTGGACCGATCCGTCAACACCGACGATCTGGCTCGCGGTCTTTTACCGAAGCGAATAGACCACTATCGTCCCACATGCCCCTTGGGCCGCACATGCCCTTGCGCGGGCCTGACCCGCGCTTCCACGGCTTACCTTCGCAGGAAGCGCGCGGGTGGCCAGTCAAGTCCGCCACGGGTATCGCCAAGCCGCGATCTGATAATCCCGTAACAGCCCTATTTGTCGCGGCCGCTGATCTGCCCTGCCGTCGTCAGCTCAGGCCGTATAGCGCCGCGGCGTTGTCGTGGGTCAGCTTTCGGCGCATTTCGGGGGCCAAATCCTTCATCTGGCGCTCGATCGCGCTATGCGAATTGGGCCACACGCCGTCAGGATGCGGATAGTCCGACGCCCATAATAAATGCCCCTCGCCAAAGAACGGGATCAACGACATCGCCGCCGGATCGTCCTGGAACGTCGCCCAGATCTGGCGTTTAAAAAGTTCGCTAGGCTTGGTCTCGAGTTCCGCGCCGCCCTTATCGGCCCAAAACTCCTTGGCCTCCCACAGCCGCCAATGGCGGTAATCGAGCTCCTGGACCAGCCACGGCAACCAGCCAGTACCGCCCTCGGCGATTACGATTTTCAATTTTGGATGCCGTTCGAGGATGCCCCAGGCGAACAAATCGACAAACGGCTCGAGAAAATTCGCCATGAAAAATTTGGTGTTCTCAAATACGCTTGCCGCCTTGCCGGCTGCGCGGCTGGCGGGATTAGGCGCAAAGACTGTGATGTGCCAGGACAGGACAATCCCGGTATCTTCAAGTACGGTCCATAACTTCTCCCACGCCGGGTCGTCGAGTTTGGGGTCGATGTTGGCGATCATCAATGTGACCTGTTTGACGCCACCCTTGGCCGCCAGCCGTTGCAATTCTTCGCTGGCGCCATCCGGGTTCTCGGGCAGCATCGGCACGCCAATCAGCCGCTCCGGCGCCGCCTGGCAGAAATCCAGCAGCCAGTCGTTGTAGACGCGATAGCAGGCCGCGCGCAGGGCCGGGTCCTCGGTCGAGATCTGAAAAATCGGACCAAATATGATCTGCGATTGCACTCCGTCGCGGTCCATGTCGGCGAGGCGCAATTCGGCAACTGCGGGGCGGCGGGCACTCTGGTCGTAGATGCCGGCGCGGTCGAACGAGTTGTAGAGCGGCTTGATCGCGCGCTGATTGCCGGTCGCCGGCGGCTTTCCGCCCCAGGTTCCCCAGACCTTGCCGTCGCAGATCCAAACCGCCTGGCCATCGCGCTCTTCGACATGCGGCGCCCGATCGCGGAACTCGGGCGGCAGCCGCGTCGTCCACAGATCGGCCGGCAATTGCCCCAAATCCATATGGTCATCGCAGGAGATTAGGTTGTTGGGCATCGGTCTGTCCTACCTTCACTGAAGGGCAAAATGGGTCATGCAGCGGCGAGCGAGATTCCCAGTGCTTCGAGATCGGGTGCGACGCGGTCGCTGAGCACGCCGACTTTGCGCAGATTGCGCACCAGCCCGGCATGGAGATCACGGCGAAAAAACTTGCGGAACGCGGTCTCGTCGCCGCCCGCAGCGCGTTCGCGGCGCAATTGGCGGATCTCCTCGATCTCCCCACGGCTGAAACCGATTTCTTCATAAGCGGCAAGCGGGAAGATGCCGCGTAAGGTGCGGTTCAGTGCCCACACCGCGAAATCCTCCATTTCGCGGCGCTCGGCCGCGCTGGCCTCAGCGACGACCGCCGGCAGCGACAGCATGCCAAACCCCATATGCCGCGCCTCGTCCTGCAGGATGCGGCGGCAGACCTGACGCAAGATCGCATCCTTAGATGATTCGGCGAGCATCCGGAACAGCGACACGGCAAAGGTCTCGGCGACGAGCTGTAGCCCGATCGTTTTCAGATACCAGGCGCCGGTGCCGAGCAGGGTATCAAAGATCTCTCGGACATTGTTGGCGAGCGGGTAATTACGACCTTCGAGCCGCAATGCCATGTAGCGTTGCAAGACCTCGTTGTGTCGGCCCTCATCGACGACCTGTGTCGCCTGAAACAATTTGGCGTCCTGGCCCTGAACATTCTCGACCAATTGGCTGCACACCAGCATCGCGCCATGCTCGCCGGCCATCAGGGTCGAGATCCGCCAGCGCGTAACGGCACGGTTGACCTCGACCTGTTGGTCCGGGGTCAGGCGATCCCAGAACTTCGTCCCGTAGATATCGACGAGATCGTCGGCGATCAGGCCGCCATCGCTGTCGAGCGGCTGCGCCCAATCGATATCAGTCGCAGCGTTCCACTGGTCGAGCTTGGCCTGCTCATAGAGGTGCCTGAGATCGCCATGCTCATCGTCGTAATCGTGGCGGAAGAACGCGACATTGCGGATGTCGATCTGGTGCCCGCGTTCCATCAAATGCCTCCCGTTCGCTACGCCGACCTTATATTAAACCCCTTTCCGCCCCCGAGGGCTAAACGCCGCCCTGAGATCGGACTAAAGCATGCTGCGAATCCGGCACGCTGCACGTGTGTCAATTACAACTAGAAAAATGCCAGGGTGCGGATCTCGATACTCTCGCGCGGCCGAGCATGGGGCGGCGTGGTCGGGTCCTCAAACGCGGTATGCGCAGTAAAGCGGGCGCGGCCGTCCTTCATTGACTCGAAGGTCTTGAACACCAACGCCTCGTCGGGGCGCATATGCGGGAACCAGTACCAGCGATGCTCGGGGTTCCAGGTGATCGCCGAGGTCTGGCCGATGCGGTCGGGATAGCGCCGTTCGGTCACGACCATGTCATCGGGCGACAGGCTGCGCGCATCGGCGATGGCCAATGGCCAGCTTTCGACCGGATGGCGGATCGGGCGCCACACCTGAACAATCGCAAAGCGATGCTTTAACAGCTCCTCGGCCTCATCGCCCATCAAGTCGCGGACCCGCTGCGGCCCGGACCAGTCGGTGTAATCATTGTGGACGCGGCGCACGACTTCGCGGATCTTGGCCGCCTGACGCAATTCGTCATCGGCCGCGCGCATTGTGTGATCAAAGACGACGACGCGCTTGGCGCCGGCCTCGGCTTTGACTAGCGCCTCCATTTCCGGGTAGTAGACGCGGCGGATCTCGTTCTCGTCGTAAAAATCGGCAACGCGGGTATCGTGCCGGACAAAGCGGAAGCCGTGCTTTTCGATGTCGAATTCATCGATATGCGGCCGCCCGTTACGCAAGGTCACGCGGTGAGGCTCGGAGGCCCCGCCGCCCAAGCGCTTGTCGGATTCACCGGGAGGCGCAACTACGGTCACCGGCATCGCCTTTGTATCGGCAAAGTAACTCAGGGTCGCGTCGAGCGTATCGCGCTCGGTATCGAGTTCGGCGAGCTGCACCATCGAGGCTCCTCCACACGCGTGACGCGATGATAGATTGGCCCGCCAACCGACACAACAAGCGCCAGACACCGGCCTGATCGCCTAAGGTTCTCCCCCCTCTCCCGTTCGGCAGCTTGAGGTCATGGAACCGCGCAAAATTATGATCGACACCGATCCCGGGATCGACGACGCCGTTGCGATCTTGCTGGCATTGTCCTCACCGGACGAGCTTGAGGTGATGGGCATCGTCGCGGTCGCCGGCAATCTGCCCCTGGCACAGACCGAACGAAATGCGCGGCGCGTCTGCGAGCTGGCCGGCCGCCCCGACATTAAGGTTTTCGCCGGCTGTGCACGGCCGCTGCTCCGTACGCTCGCCTCGGCCGCCGCGATCCACGGCGACTCGCTCGGCGAAAAGCTCGATCTGCCCGAGCCGGTAATGCCGTTGCAGGCGCAACACGGCGTCGATTTTCTCATCGAGGCACTGCGTTCCGCAGAGCCGGGTTCGATTACGTTGTGCGCGATCGGGCCCTTGACCAACATCGCAATGGCTTTGATCAAGGCGCCGAATATCGCTACCAGGATTGGCGAAATCGTCATCATGGGCGGCGCCGGCTTTGAGATCGGCAACGTGACCCCCGCCGCTGAATTCAACATCCATGTCGATCCGCATGCCGCCGCGATCGTGCTCGAATCGGGTGTCCCGATTACGATGATCCCACTCGACGTCACCCATCAGGTGCTGAGCACGCCACCGCGGGTCGCGGCGCTGAACGCGCTCGGCAACCGCTGCGGCCCGGCGGTGGCAATCTTGTTGACCAGCTTCGAGCAGGCCCGCATCAACCGGTTTGGCACCCGCGGCATGGCTTTGCACGACCCCTGTGCGACCGCCTATCTGCTCCAGCCGGATCTGTTTAAGGGCCGCGAGGTCAACGTCACCGTCGAGACCGGGAGCCCGTTGACCGCAGGGATGACCGCCGTCGACTGGTGGGGTGTGACCGCCTGTCCGCCCAATGCGCGCTTTATGACGACCGTCGATGCCGATGGGGTGTACAACCTCCTGACCGAAAGGCTTACGCGCCTGCCTTAGCCGGAGGCGCCGGGTTTGACTTGCTCCCCCGGGCCTCTAGAATGCGCCTCGCCAATAACTCTTTAACTCTTGGGGAGCAGGTCAATGATCTTTGAAATGCGCACTTACCGGCTGCAGCCGGGCTCGGTTCCGGAAGCAGAAAAGCGGTTTGGCGAGGCATTGACCGAGCGCGTCAAGGTGTCGCCGCTCGGCGCGTTTTTTCACACCGAAGTCGGCCCGTTAAACCACATCATCCACATCTGGCCCTATGACGATCTGCAGCACCGCAGCCGGGTGCGCTCGCAGTCGATCCCGAACTGGCCGCCCAAGATCCAAGAATTCATCGTCGAGATGGAGAGCAAGATCGTCATCGCGGCCCCGTTCTGCCCAGCCTTTACGCCGCGTCAACACGGCAATCTATACGAGATCCGCACCTACACGATGCTCCCCGGATCGGCCCCGACGGTCGTCGAGAAATGGGCCGAGCGGATCGAAGGGCGCACCAAACTGTCGCCGCTGGCTGCCGCCGGCCATACCGAGCTCGGGCCGCTGAATCAATGGATCCACATCTGGGCCTATAAGGACGCGAACGAGCGCGCCCGCATCCGCGAAGAATCGCGCAAGGACGGCAGCTGGCCGCCCGCCACCCGCGGCATGTTCGTTAAGCAAGAGAACATGCTCGTCGTCCCATCCTCGTTCTCGCCTTTGCGCTAAGCTCTGGCCGGGCCACCGCCGCAGCTCCCCGACCGGAGCTGCGGCAAGCACAGAGGCGAAATCTAAGGCTTACTGTTCGCGCTTGCGGAGGAGGGCAGATTGAGATTGGCGATCGCTTCGATTTCGACAAGGAAATCCGGCCCGGCGGACAGCTTTGGCACTGTGGCGACGCTGCTGCCCGATGCTCTGGGGCCGAGCTCGCCGGCGAGCGCATCGGTATTCTTGTTGAAAGCGTCTGGATCGGTGACGTAGGCCCGCGTCAAGACGATGTCGGACGATTTTGCCCCAGCGGCCTTAAGGCAGGCTTGAATGTTCTTGCCGATCTCCTTGATCTGCGCCCGCATGTCGTCCTTCCCGACGACATTCCCGTTCTTGTCTACCGCCACCTGCCCGCCGACCAGGAGGTGACGTCCGCCGTCCTTGAACGTGATCACCACGGAGGGCGGCCGATCACGACATGGCGCACCGACGATCGCAGGTTCGGCCTGGGTCTTGACGATCGGCCAGTCTTCATTTGCACGATCGATGTTTGCGGCCGCGGTCCGACGCCATAGGTCCAGCGCGTGAGTGGTGTGCGTCAGATAAAGCTTGCCGTCGACGATCGCCCAAGCTTCAGGATCGACCGTATCCTTGTGCGGCTCCTTAAAGGCGACGCCTAGCGCACAATAGCCGTCGTATTGCGGCGCGTAATGCTCTGGGTCCTTGACGAAGAGATCGCGATGCGCGGCGCTAGCAAAGCGCCAGCGCGCATTGTGCCAATCGTATCCGAATTCGGCCTTTCCCGGCACAGGTTTGCCGTCGGTGAAATAAGCGACAGGGTCATAACCGCTTATAGCGAGCCGTGTCTCATCACCCCATGCAGCGGGTGCCGACAGGTGCAAGATCAGCCCTAGGAGAACAGCGGAACGCTTAAGCGGAGCAAAATAAGCCTTCGCCATTCGCCTTTCTCCCGCCGCGACCGACGGCCGTTGTCTGTTTCCGTCGCCTGCTGGCTTGTAGTTATCATATAGTGCTCGTCGCCTGTGGGGAGGTCAATCGTATCCACGATGCAGACCGGGCTCGATTACCCGCCTAATCCTCTGGGGGAATCCGCCTCCCGGAAACGGAAACTTGCGGCTATTTTGCATATGGACGTAGTCGGCTTCAGCCGGCTGATGGGCAAGGATGAGGCCGGCACGCATCGCGCGCTTGGCGAGCTGCGGCGCGCCGTTGACCCGCTGATCGCGGCGTATGGCGGACGGATCGTCGGCACGGCGGGCGACAGCCTGCTGGCTGACTTTTCGAGCGTCGTCGATGCGCTGAGCTGTGCGGTCGAGATGCAGCGGGTCGCGCGGGCGATAAACGGCCCCATCCCGCCCGAGCGCTGGCTTGAGCTCAGGATCGGCGTCAATCTCGGCGACGTCATTGTCGACGGCCACGACATTTTCGGCGATGGCGTCAATATCGCCGCCCGGCTCGAAGCGCTCGCCCAGCCCGGCACAGTTTGCATCTCGCAGACCGTCTACGACCAGGTCCGAAACAAGCTCGATCTCGATTACCGCCCGCTCGGCAGCCATCGCGTCAAGAATATCGCCGAGCCGGTTCGCGCCTATGCTGTTGGAGCAGGCATCGCGACGCCTCGCCCAAGGCGAATGAAGCGACTTCTGTTCGCCGTTGCCGCAGTCGCCGCGCTCGTCGTGGTTGGCTTGGTTGCGTGGCGGCTTGACGGGGAGGCAGGCCGCGAGCTGCTCGGTTTCGGTGCGGCGCCGCAGCCGGTCGAAGTGGCAAGTCTCCCCTCCGCGGCCCGTCTCGCCGGGCGCCCGTCGGTGGCGGTAATGCCGTTCGAGAACCTCTCGGGCGACCCCAGCCAAGATTTTTTCAGCGACGGCATCGCCGAAGACGTTATCACCGCGCTCAGCCGTTTCTCGAACCTCATTGTCGTCGCGAAGTCAGCAAGCTTTCAATTCAAGGGCCAGAAACTGCCGCCTGCCGAGATCGGCCGCCGGCTCGACGTGCGCTATCTGCTCGACGGCAGCATTCGCCGCACCGGCGACCGCGTCCGCGTCAATGCCGAGCTGACCGAGGCCGCGACTGGGCGGAACGTCTGGTCACAAGCGTACGACGCCGAGGTCAAGGACATCTTTAGCGTGCAGGAGGACATCGCCCGGCGCGTCGTCGGCGCCGCGGCGGTTAAGCTCACCCGCTTCGAGCGGGAGCGCGCCCTCGCCGAGCCCACCAAGAGCCTCGACGCCTACGAATACGTGGTGCGCGGCCGCGAGACCTTCTCGCACGCAACGCGCGAAAGCAACCGCGAGGCACAGGACATGTTCCAGCGCGCGATCGACCTCGACCCGAGCTACGCCGCCGCCTATGCGGCTCTCGGCCTGTCGCTGGTCGAGGCGGTGTCGTCGGGATGGACGGAATTTGTCGCCGCCGATCTTGGCCGCGCCGAGACATTAGCGCAGAAAGCCCTGACCCTCGACCCCGCGTCGACGACCGCCTATCGCCTGCTCGCCGAGATCAACATGATGAAGGGACGTGTAGATCTGGCCCTGGACGACAGCGCGCGCGCCCTCGAGATCAACCCCAACGATGCCGAGAGCTTCCGAGAGCGTGGCGGAATGCTGATATGGGCTGGCAGGGCTGCTGATGCCGCGCCGTGGCTCCAGGGCGCGCTTCGGCTCGATCCCACCAATGCCAGAGCGGCCTTTTTGCTCGGCATGGCCGATTACTTCCTCGGCAGGTACAACGAGGCCGTCGAAGCGATGAACCGCGGCCTTGCCGGCAATCTGGGACGGACCACCCAGTTGATGGGCCGACCGGTTTTGGCGGCGAGCTACGCCGAGTTGGACAGGCCGCAAGACGCCGAGCGGGAGCGGACAGCATCGCTGCGCGAGTCGCCGTTCCTCAGCGCCGAGCGGTTCGCATCGCAATTCGGCACCAAGGACGCCCAAGACCACATGCTCGACGGTCTCACAAAAGCCGGCTTCCGCTGACGAGCCGGGCCGTGCGCCGCGCGCGAACGCCGCGCAGCGCTCGACGTCAGGTCCTTTGGGCGGCGGCGCTCCGCGGATTTAGGCTTTGGATATGGCCGCTCTCGGTGCCGGCGGTCGGGTCGATGACGGCGTTGATCAGCGCCGGCTTGCCCGACGCCAGCGCCTCGCTCAGCGCCTTTGTCAGGCTTGGCGTATCGGTCACATGGTAGCCGGCGCCGCCAAACGCCTCGATCATCTTCTCGTAGCGCGCATCGCGCAGCAGGCCGGTCGGCGAATACGGCCGGTCCTTCGGATCGCCGCGGTAGACCCCGTTATTGTTAAAGATGACCGTCGTGACCGGCAATTCGTAGCGGCAGATCGTCTCGATCTCCATGCCGCTAAAGCCAAATGCGCTGTCGCCTTCGATCGCGACCACCGGCTTGCCGGTCACCGCAGCGGCGCCGATCGCATAACCCATTCCGATGCCCATAACACCCCAGGTGCCGCTGTCGAGCCGGTGGCGGGGCTTGTCCATGTCGATGATATTACGGCCGAAATCGAGCGTGTTGGCGCCCTCGTTGACGATATAGACGTCCGGCTGGGTCGCGAGCGCGTTACGCACCGCGCGCAGGGCGCTGGAAAAATTCATCGGGCTCGGGTCGGCGTTGAGGCGCGCCGCCATGCGCTCGATATTCTGCTGCTTGCGCTTGGCCATTTCGTCCATCCACGCCGCCTGGCGCTTAATTTGGCCCGGCTTCATCGCCGTGTTGAAGGCGGCGAAAACGGATTTGATGTCGCCGACAACCGGGGCGGCGATCGCCCGGTTGCTGTCGAACTCGGTTGGCGAGATGTCGACCTGCACAAATTTCGTGCCTTCGGACCACAAGGGTGCCCGGCCGTGCGACAATAGCCAATTGAGACGCGCGCCCGCCAACAGCACGACATCGGCATTGCCGATCGCATAGGAGCGGGCAGCGGCGGCCGATTGCGGATGGTCGTCGGGCAACAGGCCCTTGGCCATCGACATCGGCAGGAACGGCATCCCAGTCGTCTCGATAAACGAGCGGATCTCCGCGTCGGCTCGCGCATAGGCTGCACCCTTGCCCAAGATCGCGAGCGGGCGCTGGGCGTTCGCCAGAAATTCGAGAGCGCGCGCGACCGATTCCGGCGCCGGCGGAGAGGGCGGCGCGGGATCGACGACTTTGATCAATGATTTCTTCGCGGTTTCGACATCGAGAGCCGAGCCTAGGACTTCTGCCGTCAGATCGAGATAGACGCCGCCCGGGCGCCCCGACACGGCGGCGCGGATCGCCCGCGCGATGCCGATGCCGATATCCTGCGGGCGGTTGACGCGGTAGGCCGCCTTGGCATAGGGCCGGGCAGCGGCGAGCTGGTCCATCTCTTCGTAATCGCCCTGTTCGAGATCGACGATCGCGCGTTCGCTCGACCCCGAAATCAGGATCATCGGAAAGCAGTTGGTCGTGGCGTTGGCGAGCGCAACCATCCCGTTCAGAAAGCCGGGGGCCGACACCGTCATGCAGATGCCCGGCTTTTGCGTCAGATATCCGGCAATCGCAGCCGCGTTCCCGGCCGATTGCTCATGGCGAAAACCGAGGTAGCGGATCCCTTCATTCTGCGCCAACCGCAGCAGATCGGTGATCGGGATGCCGGCCACGCCAAAGATCGTGTCGACCCCGTTCAGCTTCAGCGCCTCCACGACCAGGTGAAAGCCGTCTGTCATATTGCCCGGAATTTCCTCTGCGCTCATCTCGTCCACCCTTCACAACCGTGGAGCAGGGTCTAATGACACTCGGCCCGAGTGTCCAGATTCCGAAGTTGGCTTTCCGTCTCCCTGGGCCATCATTGCGAGCCTCTAACGGTTCTCGCGATTGCTCAACGGTTCTCCGCGAGGGGGTTCGTCCATTTCAGCCCGGAAAATCGCGAGAAGTCGCAATCTGTTGTGCAGACCGTAGCGCCATGTTCGAGCGCGATTGCCGCGAGAACGGCGTCCATAACTAGCGGACCGGCAGCCTGTCCGTCGTGCACGAGACCGCGCAGGATCTCCCAATGGCGCTCGCCTGGGTCGAGGATCCCTGCGGCCGGCTGGTCGAGCCAGGAAGAAATCGCCGCCTCAGCTTCGGAGGTGGAAAGCGGACGCTCAAACACGCGGGGATTTGTTGCGATCCTGAGGAAGGCCCACAGCGTAAGCCAGGCGAAGCGAACGAGATCAGGCCCCGAGAGCACGCCTTCGAGCCAAGCTCGGCTTGTCTCGTGCTGCTCCGCTCGTGGATGGTAGGCATAGAGTAGCAGGTTCGCGTCGACGAGGATCACCGGTGAAGCGGGCCCTCCACATGCTCGATGAGTTCCGCGACATTATCGAGGGAAAGCCCTGGTCTGAGATTGCCTAGATCGCGAGCCGCTATCTTAAAAACCCGCCGCTGGGCGGTGGCGCGCCGGCTCTCCAGCCCCCGTCGCAACGCGTCGTTAACGATCTCGCGGAAAGGACGGCGGGCGCGTTGCGATTCCGCCTTGAGCTTGACCACCACGTCTTCATCGAGAGTCAGCGTCGTTCGCATGCTTTGATGCTACTGTCTAGACATCATGATGTCTAGACAGTATGGACGATGCGGTCCGTGGTCCCAGATGCGGTCGGCCGGCGCACACGATTGCGTAGGCTGGGGTTTTGCGGCGGGGTGCTGCGGATGTATCGTGTCGGTTAACAGCTTTGGTCTCGCCGATGAGTGTGTCGGAGAAGTCCTTTACGCCTCAGGCGGCGTGCCCGCTTGACGGGGTGCGCGTCGTCGATATGTCGCGGCTTGTCTCGGGGATTCCGCGGCTGTCGGGCACGGACATCTGCGGCTGCCGGCGCCGGAATTGGGCGAGCACACCGCCGAAATCCTCACTGGGCTCGGGCTCGGCCGGGGGCAGATCGAAGGCTTGGCGCGCGACGGCATCGTTCGCCTCGGTGGAGGAGCGGCATGAACAACAATCTCCCGGTATGGCGGTCGCTGCTGTTCGTCCCCGTCACCCAGCGGCGCTTTGTCGATGGTGCGGCGCGCCGCGGCGCCGACGCGATCATCCTCGATCTCGAAGATAGCGTTGCCGCCTCGGAAAAGGAGCGGGCGCGCGGGCTGGTGCCCGAAGCCGCTGAGATTGTGTCGCGCGGTGGGGCTGATGTCGTGGTGCGGATCAACCGGCCATTGCGGCTCGCGGTTCGGGACATCGAGGCGGCGGTCGGCCCGGGCGTATCGGCGTTGGCCCTTCCCAAGGTCGACAGCCCCGAGCATGTGCGACTGCTGGCCGAGATCATCGACGAGGTCGAGGCCGAGCGCGGCATGGTTCTCGGCACGACGCGGCTCATCGCCATGGTCGAGACCGCGGCGGCGTTCTTTCGCATCGCCGAGATCGCTCGCGCCCATCCGCGGCTGTGCGGCCTCAACCTCGGCGCCGAAGATTTCGCGATGTCGGCCGGGATCCTGCCCGAGGCTGAAGGGCTGTTCATGCCCAAGCAGATGGCAGTCTTCGCCGCCCGCGCCGCCGGCATCCTGCCGATGGGCTTTATCGGCACCGTCGCCGAGTTTCACGATCTCGACGGTTTTCGCGAGACGATCCGGCGTTCGCGCCGCCTGGGGTTTGTTGGCGCCTCGGTCATCCATCCGAGCCAGGTGGCGATTCTCAACGAGGAATTCCGCGCCAGCGCGCAAGAGGTCGACCATGCCCGCCGGGTGGTCGCCGCCTATGACAAGGCCTTGGCCGAAGGTGTCGGCGCGGTCACCGTCGACGGCAAGATGATCGACGTGCCGATCGTCGAGCGCGCTCGAGAATTGCTCGACCGTGAAGCCGCGATCGCCGCGCGCGACGCACGGATGCAGCTGGCGGGATGACCTGTAACCTACTTTCAGTGACTAAAGCTCGCTTAGGCTTGATGGCGATACTCCCCTCTTCGCTTTACCGGCGAAGGCCGGTATCCAGTGCCGAAATGGATCCCGGCCTACGCCGGGAAAGCGTGGTTGACCGCGCCGAAGAATCGCGCGCCGGTAAACAGCGCCGCATATTTATTGCGATGATCATTGGTGTGGCAGTGCTCCCGGCAACCCCAGCGCCGGCGGATCAGTCCGACATGATCACGGAACCGGTAGCGGTATTGCAGGGTCTCGACAAGATCACCGCGCGGGTGTCGGAAATCGATGCGCCGGTCGGCAAACCGGTCAAGTTCGGCACGTTGCAGATCACGGTGCGCGACTGCAAAAAGAACCCCCCCGAGGACCGGCCGGAGGACGCCGCTTTTTTACAGATTGATGAGGTGCGTCCGGGCGAGGTCAATATCCGCAAATTCAGCGGCTGGATGTTTGCACAGAGCCCGGCATTATCGTCGCTCGAACACCCGGTCTACGATGTCATCCTGCTCGATTGCAAAGGTGCGGCCACCAACGCCAATGCCAGCGGGTCGCCGCCCCCCGCGCCACCGCCCGCCTCGTCATCCGGCAATTCGGGCGGAAACGACGCGCGGTAGCCGAGCGCTTCTTTCAACAGCCGGTGATAGCGGGCGCGGGTGGTTTCGATCGCGCCAAAGCGCGCCAGATGCGGCGTCACAAACTGGGTATCCAGCAGCCGATAGCCGCCCAGCCGCAGCCGCGCCACCAAATGCACCAGCGCGACCTTGCTGGCGTCGGTCTCGCGGCTGAACATGCTCTCCCCAAAAAACGCCGCACCGATCGACACACCGTAGAGCCCGCCCACAAGCACGCCCTGATGCCGGCACTCGACGGAATGGGCCGCGCCGCGCGCGAACAGAGCTGCGTAGAGCCGCACGATCTCGTCGTTGATCCAGGTGTTAGGGCGTTTTTCGGTCGCTTCCGCGCAAGCGCGGATGACCTCTTCAAACGCGGTATCGCAACTGACCTCGAACCGGCCTCGGCGCACGACCCGGCGCAGACGATGAGGCACATGGAACGCGTCAAACGGCAGGATGCCGCGGTGATGCGGATCGACCCAAAACAGCTCCGGGTCGTCCGCCGATTCGGCCATCGGAAAAACACCAGCGGCATAGGCGGCGAGCAGGATTTCCGGGGTCAGCCGGATCTTGCGCGATCTCATCCCCGCGACCTCATCGCTGCAACCTCATCCCCCGCGTCCGACAAAGCGCTCGAGCCAATGGATGTCGTAATCGCCGTCGATGAATTCGCGGGTGTCGAGCAGCCGCTGATGCAGCGGGATCGTCGTCTCGATGCCGCCGATCACGTATTCCTCCAATGCCCGGCGCAGGCGCATCAGGCATTCGTTGCGGGTCCGGCCGTGAACGACCAGCTTCGAGATCAGGCTGTCGTAGAAGGGCGGCACGACATAACCCTGATAAAGCGCGCTGTCGACGCGCACGCCGAGACCGCCCGGCGCGTGGTAATCGGTGACGCGTCCCGGTGACGGACGAAAATCCTGCGGGTTCTCGGCGTTGATGCGGCATTCGATCGAGTGGCCGGAAAGGCGTATCTCCGCCTGTCGGTAGCCGAGCGGTGCGCCATCGGCAATCCGCAACTGCTCACGTACGATATCGACGCCGCTGACCATTTCGCTAATCGGATGCTCGACTTGAAGCCGGGTATTCATCTCGATGAAAAAGAATTCGCCATCCTGGTACAGAAATTCCAGGGTGCCGGCGCTGCGGTAGCCGAGTTCGCGCATGGCGCCGACCGCGAGCGCGCCGATCCGGTCGCGCTCTTCGGGATTCAACGCCGGGGAAGGCGTCTCCTCGACGATCTTCTGATGCGAGCGCTGCAATGAGCAGTCGCGCTCGCCGAGGTGGACGACGCCACCCTGACCGTCACCGAGAATTTGCACTTCGATATGCCGCGGCCGTTCGAGATAATGTTCGATATAGACTTCGCCATTGCCAAAGAACGCTTCGGCCTCGCGCCGCGCCAATGGCAGCATTTGTGCGAGTTCGGCTCGGTCGCGCGCGACCTTCATGCCGCGTCCGCCGCCGCCCGCCGCCGCCTTGATCAGCACCGGGTAGCCGACAGCATCGGCCGCGATCTGAGCCATGGCGGGATCGCGCACGGCGCCGGCCGAGCCTCGCACCGTCGGAATGCCGAGCCTAGTCGCTGTCGCTCTGGCCGCGACCTTGTCCCCCATCAACCGAAGATGCTCCGAGGCCGGGCCGATAAACACAAACCCGTGCTCCTCGACCGCAGCGGCGAAATCGGCGTTCTCGGCGAGAAAGCCCAGGCCTGGGTGAATGGCATCGGCGCCGGTGATTGCTGCCGCGGTCAGGATCGCGGCGACATTCAAGTAGCTGTCGCGCGCCGATGGCGGGCCGATGCAGACGGTCTCGTCGGCGAGCCGCACATTCATCGCGTTGGCGTCAGCGGTCGAATGCACCGCGACGGTCTTGATCCCCATCTCGCGGCACGCGCGGTGAATGCGCAATGCGATCTCGCCGCGGTTGGCGATCAGCACCTTCTCGAACATCGCGCGCGCAAAATCATTCGATCAGCATCAGTGGCATGCCGTATTCGACCGGCTGCGAGTCCTCGACCAGGATTTGCACAACTCTTCCCGGGCGCGGGGCTCGAATTTCGTTCATTACTTTCATCGCCTCGATGATCAGCAATGGCTGACCGGAGGTGACAGTTTCGCCAATACGCACAAAGACGGGTTGGCCGGGCTGCGGCGCCAGATAGACGGTGCCGACCATCGGCGCTGTTATGGCGCCAGGATGATCGGCCGGAGCCCCGCCAGCCCTATTGGTGGGCGACACGAGCGGTTGTTCCGGAACGACCGCCGGTCCCGATGCCGCTACTCTCTCCGTTATGCCGCGTGACACCCTAATCAGGCGATCGCCGACCGCGTATTCGATCTCGGTCAAACCGTTTTCAGCCAGCAGCCGGGAGAGCGTGCGGATCAGGTCCGGGTCGGGCGCCAGTGGCGAGGGACGCGGTCGGCCAAACCTCACCGAGCGGCCTCTCCGGGGGAGATCTCGATCAAATTCGCGACGGCTTCGAGCGCCAGCTCGTAGCCGTGCGCACCCAGGCCGCAAATAACCCCCGCTGCAGCGAGGCTTACGTAGGAGTGATGCCGGAATCGCTCACGACGAAAAATATTCGATAGATGGACTTCGATGATGGGAAGCCCGGCGGTGGATAACGCATCGAAAACGGCGACCGAGGTGTGGGTAAAGGCACCGGCATTCAGCACGATCCCGTCCGCCAACTCCCGTGCCTCCTGGATCCAATCGACCAGCTGGCCCTCGTGGTTGCTCTGTCGGAAATCGATCTGCAAATCGAGTGCTGCGGCGCGCGTCAGACATCTTGCCTCGATATCGGCAAGAGTATCACGGCCGTACACCGCCGGATCACGCACACCCAAAAGGTTCAAATTGGGACCGTTCAGCACAAAGACTGTGGGCAAGGCCAAACTCTCCGGATCGAGTATCGGTTCTTATACTACGCGCCGCGTCTGCGACAGGCGAGGGCTCCCCTTCCCTCTTCGCCACGCGCCGAAGCCGATTATTTCGCGAGCGCAACCGGCGGCAACCAGAACCTTTGCGCGGTCGAGATAGCCGGTCATAGTGGCGCTCCTCGCATCAACCTTGAGGAGCAAGCCGTGACTATCACGCTTTACGACCTCGCCGGCGCCGAGGCCGATCGGCGGTTCAGCCCGTTCTGCTGGCGCACCAAGATGGCGCTCGCGCATAAGGGGCTCGAAGTCGAGACCATCCCATGGCGTTTCACCGACAAAGACAAGCTGCCGCAGCCCAATCAAGGCCGCGTGCCGGTCATCGTCGATGGCGGCCGGGTGGTGCACGATTCATCGGCGATCGCCGATTATCTGGAAACTCATTATCCCGAGCGGCCGTCACTGTTTGGCGACGCGAGCGGTAAAGCTTTGACGCGATTTATCCAGAACTGGACCGAGACAGTGCTGCAACCCGGGCTCGTCGGTTTTGTCGTGCTCGACATCTGCCGCCATTCGGCGCCGCAAGATCAGGACTATTTCCGCCGATCGCGCGAGGAACGATTTGGTACCATCCTCGAAAATGTCGTAAAGGATCGCGACGCCAAATTGCCCGCGTTCCGGGACAGCCTGGCTCCGCTAAGACGCACCGTCGAGCGGCAGAAATTTCTCGCGGGCGACAGCCCCGCCTATGCTGATTATGTTGTGTTTGGGGCGTTTCAGTGGGCCCGCGCGATCAGCGACTTCGAATTGCTCGCCCCGGATGATCCGATTGCGGCGTGGCGCGGGCGGCTGCTTGACAGTTTTGGCGGCTTCGCTCGCCGGCATCCCGCCTACGGGTCTTAACCGTGACTGTTGCGGCGGGATTCGCCGTCCCCGCGCTGATTGTTCACACCCTCGCCGCGGTCGTGTGGGTCGGCGGTATGTTTTTCGCGCATCAGGCGCTGCGCCCGGCAGCGGCCGCCCTCGACCCGCCGCTTCGATTGCCGCTGTGGTCGCGCGTGTTTGATCGCTTCTTCGCCTGGGTGATCGCGTCGATCATTTTGCTGCTCGTCAGCGGTTACGCCATGGTGTTCGGCATCTATGGCGGGTTTGCCGACCTGCCGATCTACGTCAACCTGATGCAAGGCGTCGGTATATTTATGATGCTGCTTTTCTTGCATCTCTACTTCGCGCCGTGGCGCCGTCTTCAGGCCGCGGTGGCACGAGCGGACTGGGCTGAAGGCGGCCGTCAGCTCGGGAAGATCAGGACGGTTGTGACAATCAACCTCGTGCTCGGACTGATCGTCGTCGCGATCGCCGCCGGTGGGCGCTATTGGAGCTGAGCTTCCTGATGCGTCCCGGCGGCACCGCCAATCGGCAGCACCGCCGTATCGATATGCCGCAATCCGGCGTGCATCTTGGTTGCTCCGTCAGGTGAAATCCAGGTAGCGTTCAGCCCGCCATCGTCGCGCGGGGTAAAGTGCAATGTGCTTTCCCCCTTGTGCTCGAACACCAGTTCATGACCATCGACACGGCCGCGGCGGTGGCTCCATTCAGCCGGTTCACCGCTATCAATACCGGGTCCGATCGCATAAACGGCCGTGAGCTCATGCCCCGTGATGGCCTCAATCGAGATCAGCACTTCCCGCCCGTTTGGATAAAAGCCGTACCAGGTATCGTCGGCCATCGGGCTGGCTTTGCCGTCGTGAGCCGCGGCGGTGGCGGGCGCCGAAGCACCGAGCAGCGCCGTCAACTTTGGCGCTTCTCTCGAAGAATGAAGGATCTCGGTCGGCAGCCGCAGATCCGTGCTCGGCGCCTCACCCCAGACGGGCTTGCAGGAGTACTCGCCGCTGAGCGAATCGTCATCGGCGAAATCGCGGATGCAGTCGCCAAACCGGCGCAAGAACGCACCGCTGGAAGAAATCCAGTGACCGCTCAGATACGCCGGCTGATCGACCACCGCAAAACCGAGCCCGCGCTCCGACAGGATCGACCGCGCCTCGACCCCGCGTCCGCCCGGATCAAAGTCGTCGTTATGGAAAAAGAACAGCATCACCCGCGCCCGACGCAGGTGCTCGAGCAGAGGGTAGAGCCGCGTCGCATTGAGATGCCAGGTTTCGTAGTACTCCTGGAAGTCGCCAAATGCGGCCGGCGCGGTTGCCACGACCGCGTCAACGTCGTCCGAATCGTCGGCGGCCATCAATGCCAGAAACGCCCCGAAGGATTGGCCGGCCAGGACGATACGGCGATAACCACGGCGCTTCAGATCGGACGCGATCTCGGTCAGGCGGTGCGAACTCGCGCTCAAGGTGTCGCCGTCGCGCAGGCGATCGAAACGCAGCACATCCCAGCCCGAATCGCGAAGCACCCGCAAATAGGGCGGTGTCGGCGCTTTATAGTCTTCGGTATCGAGCGAACGGCCGTGATTCCAGACAACGACCCCCTCGGCCCGTTCTGGCCCCAGCAAGCTCTGATGAAAGGCCGAATCGAGTCCCATTGCCAACGCCGGAATATTTGCGAGCGTCAGCAGCCCTAGCGCCAGCGCACAGGCGCCGGCAAAAATAGATTGCCGCATTCTTTGACACCCCCCAACCTCGCCTCGACCAAGGCTTGGGAGGAAGTTTAACGAAGTGATTCCCTTTGTGTCACTTCGTAAACGTCATGCCAGAGCGGCAGATTGGCGCGGCAAAAGCTCAGGCTTGGGCGATTTCGGGGGACTCTGCGGCGAACGGGCGCACCCCGAGCTATGAAAGGATTACTCCTCGCGCAGCGTCATCAAGACGGCCGCGGCCAGGAGGACTCCAAAAGCCGCAAAGTGGGTATCGATCTGCCCCAACGCCATGCTCATCAAAGTGGTAGCGATTGTGGCGGCGCCGATCAAGAAGGGCATTCGCAAGGTTCCGCTAGTTGGATTTGGCGTCAAGTCTCCGCTAGAACGAAGCGTCGATGGTCCTTATTCCGGTGATGCAACAGGAGGACGCGATGGGATTCCTCTATGTGACGCGCAGCACCAGCCTCGCCCGCTGGGCTTCTGATGTCGGGCTTGGCCGGCACGTCTATAAGATCGGCATCACCGAAGCGGACCCAAAAACCGCCGCCGCCCAAGGCTGGGCCGGCGAATCCGATTGGACCATCGTCCGCAAGCGGGCGGTCGAGGACTTGACCGAGGAAGAGGTGGTCGCACGCCTCGCTCAAAAGGAAAAAATGGTCGATCCCGATCTTTATCCGAAGCTCAAAGGAGCAACGGGGGTCTTCCGGCTGACCGTGCCGCGGGTCGAGAATCATCTGCTGGTGTCACGGGCATTGGCCGGGGCCGGCGGCCCCGCCGAAATCAAACTGAAGCACGGCGATTTCGCCGATTATTTGATCCACAACGCGCTGCGCTGAGGCATCGGGATCCGCGGGCGGCGACGGTAGTGGAACGCAGATAGCGCGCCAGCCGTGCGACTCTATCCGCGCGGGCTCGGCATAGCGATCCGCCGTCCGATCCACTCGGGACGAGGCAGCCCCGAATGCGCAGCCGCGGCGGCGGTAACCTGCTCCCGCGCTTGCGGCAGGAACGCCGCTACCCGGCGCTGGCCGAGATCGATCGCCAGAAACATCAGTTCCTGCGCCGCCGCGCGCCGGTCATCAGCGAGGCGAAACATCTCGTGCCCGACATGCAGACGCTTGTCGTCAGCACCGAGAATTTGGCTAACGACCCGCACTTTCTCGCCGACCAGCAGTTCGGTCTCGTAAAGATTGTGGGTCTCGACGACAAAGGTGCCGTGGCCGGTGGTATCTTTGTAGGCGCGACCGATGCCGATTGCGTCGAACAGCAAGTCGCTCGCGTAGTCGAAAAGCACCGTGTAGTAAGCGAGGTTCATGTGGCCGTTGAGGTCGATCCACTCGGGCAGAACCTCGCCCTGATAGCGATCGAAGGGCACCGGAAACGTCACTGCTCAACCCTCATGGTGGGTTGCGGCGCGCAGCCGCGGCTGCAAACCCGACGGAGAGCGCACCTTGCAGGCTGCAATAGACGTCATCATCGGCGGCTGACCTAACTCGAGTGAATTCGTTGGCACTGATTTTAGGCCGAACGAGGTCCGTCGCTCGGGAATTTCTTTGCGTCTCCGGTACGCAGCCCGCGCGCTAGTGCCGTACAACCGATTGCTAACGTCCTCCAAAACTCTTCCCCTCGTGACACTGGCGCGGCTTTCAATTCGGTCGTGCGCCGATCACGTGGCGAAGCCCTTGACTTAGGTTAGAGCGGCGTCCTTCCTTCGAGGAGTATTGATACCGATCAGTTGCGGCTAGGCTGCCCGGAGCGGTTATCCATCGATGGGGCGTTCGGTGACGAAAGGCTTCTGCTTGGGGCTGGCGCTCACCGCGTTGGCGCTGACGGTGATTTCGTCTCGGGCGCAGGCGCAGCCGGCGCCGGGCGGACCGCCGGCAGTGGGCGTTGTGCGCGTCGCCAAGCAACAGATCACTCAATCGAACGAGTTCGTCGGCCGCATCCAGTCGATCGGGCGGGTGTCGCTGGTCGCCCGCGTCAGCGCGTTTCTCGAGAAGAGGTTGTTTGTCGAAGGCGCCGAGGTCAAAAAGGGTGATCTTCTGTACCTGCTTGAGCAGCCGCCGTTCCAGGCCCAGGTCGATTTCAATAAGGCCAATGTCGCCCAGCTCGAGGCGCAGCACACCTACGCCGAACGGCAGCTTGAGCGCGCCGGATACTTGTTGAAAACGCCTGCGGGACAGCAGCAGGCGGTGGACCAAGCCGTCTCGAATGAACGGTCGCTGGCGGCGCAGGTCGCCGCAGCGCAGGCCCAGCTCGAAACTGCCGAGATCAATCTCGGCTACACCGAAATCCGGGCGCCGATCGACGGCAAGATCAGCGCCACAGCGGTAACCGAGGGCAACGTTGTCTCGCCGACCAGCGGCACGCTCGCCACCCTCGCCAGCCAGGACCCGATGTATGTGAACTTTCCGGTTGCGGTGCGAACCGCACTCGAATTGCGCGACAAGTATGTGCCAAAGGGCGGGTTCAACGCCGTCGTGATCCGGTTGAGGCTGCCAAACGGGAAGATCTACAAGCAGGTCGGCCACCTCGATTACGTCTCGCCAACCATCGACCAGAACACCGACACGATCACCTTGCGCGGCGTGATCCCGAACCCGGTGCTGATTGCCGCAAAGCCCGGACAACCGACCCTTCGCGAACTTACGGACCAGGAATTCGTCACCGTGCTGCTCGAAGGCGTGCAGCCGGTCTCGGTATTGGCGATCCCGCGCGCCGCCGTCCTGTCCGACCAGCAAGGCGACTACGTCTATGTTGTCGATGCGCAGAACAAGGCAGAGGTCCGGCGCATCCACCTCGGTCAATCAACGCCGCAGACCGCGGTCGTGACTAGCGGGCTTAAGGAAGGTGAGCTGGTCATTTCCGAGGGGGTTCAGCGCGTCCGCCCCGGTGCGGTCGTTTCGCCCGGGCCGGCAAGCCCGGCACCCTCGGCGGCCGGGGGGTAGCGCGTGATCTCGGCGATCTTTGTCGACCGCCCGCGGCTCGCGGTCGTCATCGCACTGGTCATCACAATTGCCGGGCTGATCGCGCTGACCCGCATCCCTGTCGCGCAGTTTCCCGATATCGTACCGCCGCAAGTCCAGGTCACCGCGAATTATCCGGGTGCGTCGGCCGCCGATGTCGAAGCCAGCGTCGCCCAGCCGATCGAGGCACAGGTCGTCGGCGTCGACAAGATGATCTACATGAAGTCGACAAGCGGCAATGACGGCAGCTACAATTTGATCGTCAGTTTCGGACTAGGCAGCGACCCTGACATCGACACGGTCAACGTCAACAATCGGGTACAGACTGCGCTGTCGCAGCTGCCGCAGGAGGTTCAGCTCGAAGGGCTGACGATCCAAAAAAAATCATCGGCGGTGCTGCAATTTGTCGTCCTCTACAGCGAGACCGGCAAACAGGACCCGCTGTTCATCACCAATTATGCGGTCATCAATATACTCGATGTGCTGTCGCGAACGCCGGGGGTTGGGCAAGCCCATATCTTTGGTGCGCTCAATTACTCGATGCGGATCTGGTTTGACACAAAGCGTCTCGACAATTTGCAATTGACTCCTTCCGATGTGATCGCCGCGATCCAGGCGCAGAACGTGATCGCGCCGGTTGGCCGCATCGGCGCGCGACCGATCTCGAACGAGCAGCAATTCCAGCTCAACATCCAGACGCAAGGGCGGCTGACGACGCCCGAGCAGTTCGGCAACATCGTCTTGCGCGCTAATCCTGACGGCTCGCTGTTGCGGATCAAGGATGTGGCGCGGGTCGAACTCGGTGCCGAGAACCAGGACATCGAAGCGCGCTTCAACGGCAAGCCCGCCGTCGCGATCGGCATTTATCTGACTCCCGGCGCCAATGCCGTCACGACTGCAAAGCTGGTGCGCGCCAATATGGCGCGGTTGAGCCAGCGGTTTCCGCCCGGCCTCAAATACCTCGTTAATTATGACACGACGACCTTTGTCTTCGACACGATCCATGACGTGCTGATCACGCTGCTGATCGCGTTTATTCTCGTCGTCATCGTCGTGTTTTTGTTTCTCGGCTCGTTGCGCGCGACCTTGATCCCGGCGATCGCGGTGCCGGTCAGCGTCGTTGGCAGCTTCGCGGTATTGCTGGCAATGGGCTATTCCGCGAACACGATCTCGCTTTTAGCGCTGGTGTTGGCGATCGGCATCCTCGTCGACGATGCGATTGTCGTCGTCGAGAATGTCGAGCGGGTCATGGAAGAAGAGCCGGACTTGTCGCCGGCCGACGCGACGAAAAAAGCCATGGCCCAGATCACCGGCCCAATCATCGCCATCACGCTGGTTTTGTTCTCGGTATTCGTGCCAATTGCCTTCATTCCCGGCGTTTCGGGCACCCTGTTCCGCCAATTCGCGGTCACCATCAGCGTTGCGATGGCGATCTCGGCATTGAACGCGCTGACGTTGTCGCCGGCATTGTGCGCCGTGTTTCTGCGGCATGGCGGGCCGAAGCGCGGGGTCATGGGCTGGGTGTTGCGGCGCATCGACAATGTCCGCGACGGCTATGCCGCGATCGTCACCCGTTTGGTGCGGGTGTCGTTTCTCGGCGTGGTCGCGATCCTCGCCGCCGCCGCAGCGATTTACGCGCTGCAGGCGCGGGTCCCGACCGGATTTCTGCCCGAGGAGGATCAGGAGGCCTTTTTCGTCTCGGTACAGTTGCCTGACGGCGCTTCGGTCACTCGCAGCAGCGAGGTGGCGCGTCGCATCGAGGCGCTGCTGCACTCAATGCCGCAGGTCGAGAACGTGGTCGTGATTGTCGGTTTTTCGATCATCGACGGGGTGAATGAACCGAACGCTGCTTTTATCGTGCCGACATTGAAACCGTTCGCCGACCGGGTCGGCACCGCCAATTCGGCGCAGGCGCTGATCGGGCGGGTCTTCGCAGCCGGGCAGCAGATCCGCGCCGCGACCGTGATCCCGTTCAACCTGCCGCCGATCATCGGGCTATCGACGACCGGCGGTTTCGAATACGAGCTCGAAGGCCTCGAAGGCCAGGAACCGGCGGCGATGAACAGCGTCATGCAAGGGCTGCTCGCCGCTGCCAACCGCGACCCGCGGCTCACCCGCGTGTTTTCGACCTACACGGCCAGCAATCCGTCGATTTTCTTGAACATCGACCGGCAGAAGGCGCAGGCGCTCGGCCTTAACATGAGCGACGTGTTCACCACGCTGCAGGCCACGCTCGGCAGCTATTACGTCAACAACTTCAACCTGTTCGGACGGGTCTGGCAGGTCAACATCGAGGGCGAGCCGGCCGACCGCACCGACATCTCCTCGCTGTGGCAGATCTATATTCGCAACAAATACGGTACCGACGTGCCGCTTGCCTCGATCGCCCATGCTGGCATTATCGTCGGGCCCCAGGTCATCACCCGCTACAACAACTACCGGGCGATCCCGGTACAAGGAAGCCCGGCGCCCGGCGTTTCATCCGGCACCGCACTCGCCGCGATGGCCGCTCTATCGGCGAAAACCTTGCCCACCGGCTATAGCTACGAATGGACAGGCACAGCATATCAGGAACAAGCCGCAGCGGGGCAGACCGGAGCGATCCTCGGTCTTGCGATCCTATTTGCGTTTTTGTTTTTGGTCGGGCTCTATGAAAGCTGGATGATCCCAGTCCCGGTCTTGCTGTCGGTACCGGTCGGTGTCCTCGGGGCCTTTATCGGAATCCTACTCTTCCATGTGTCGCTCGATCTGTATGCGGAGATCGGACTTGTCGTGCTGATCGCGATGGCCGCCAAAAACGGCATCTTGATCGTCGCCTTTGCCAAGGACCAGCGCGAAGAGGGCAAGGACATCCGCGAGTCGGCGATTCTGGGCGCGCGGATGCGGTTTCGCGCGGTGATGATGACCTCGTTTGCGTTTATCCTCGGCGTCTACCCGCTGGTCGTGGCGCAAGGCGCCGCTGAACTGAGCCGGCACGCGGTCGGCACGCCGGTCTTTGCCGGCATGATCGCTGCCAGCGCCATCGGACTATTCGTGATCCCGATGCTCTACGTCGTCTTCCAAACGATCCGCGAGCGGTCAGGTGGCTGGGCGCGCCATCTGCGACCCCGGCGCCGCAGCGAGGCTGACTAGGCGGGGTCGCTCCGCCGCGCCGACTACGACGAGCGCAGTTCGGCGCCGCGGCGGCGGGGTGGGGAGTTAGGCCGGTTGGGCGACGCGATTGGGGCGGCCATGGGCCGCGGTCGCCATCTTGGAAGCGATCTCGGCGGGTTTGGTCCAGGCGAGATATTCGGCCGCGTATTCGGGCGGCAGAACCTCGACCATCAACTCGTTCTCGACCCACACCTCGATCACATGGAACGGGCCGCGGTTGCAGTCGAAGCAGTTCCAGCCTTCGCGGCTGGCGACCGCCTTGACCTTGCCGGCGTCGGTTTTGACGCTGAGCGCGAAATGGGTCGGGCCAAAACTGCGGGCCTCTTTCCGGACAAAAGTTCCGCCATTGTCGCCGCCCGGCTGCAGTTCGGTTCCGGCCGGATAAACCTCGACCCCCGACCCGTGCTCATCGAGCTGGAGGGCAAAAAAGCTGCCGGGATTGGGCGGGAACGGCACCGCCTTGCCGCCCATGATTTCGGCGAGAACACCCGCGACATGCTGCGGGTCGCGGGCCGCGATCGACAAGTGATGGATCATCCTTTCCCCTCGCGTTTGGTGGGCCACGAATAACATGTCGGAATCGCCAAGCGACGCCGATGCATCAGAAGATGTGGGTCGTTTCGCGGGATTTACAGCGGTGATGGCGAGCCGGGGAGATCCGGCTTCGGGAGTAAAGAGATCCTGCGGCTGGGCGACCAATGCACGGCATAGCGGCCACCAAAACCAGACGGCGGTGCGTCTCCGCATCGAGCGCTGCGGCAAAGCTTGCCGACAGCAACAGATCCTGCTCCACCGACCGGCTCATCGCCGGGATGCAGCTGACCTCATTGACCGCCGGGCCGATGACCGTGAAGTCGCGACGGTCTTTGCTGCCCACATTACCTTAAAATACGTCGTCGACATCGAACACGGAGAGAACAAAGCGGTCGCCGCGCTCCACGCAGCATTCGGGGCTACGCGTCGGGTGCAGCTTGGGACCGACGACCTGCTGGGTCCTGTTTACGTTCTGATCAGCGCATCCTTGCGGCGCCTGACCCGCCCGTGCTAAGTGATTGCCGGCATACGCCGTGTCATAAAACCCGTTCGTCGGTGGAGGGGTGGCCGAGTGGCTGAAGGCGGCGGTTTGCTAAACCGTTATAGGGTTAAACCCCTATCGTGAGTTCGAATCTCATCCCCTCCGCCAACCTTTCCTTTATATCAGCGGCTTAAATCTATCTTGTAATTTTTCCCATACCATATGCCATACGGCTGACGCGGCTTGGGGCGAATGAGGCCGAATGATCGCGGCGTCTCGCTCTGCGCTCTGATAAGGGGCGCCCCCATATAGTTACGCCATGATCACTGACCTAACCGATGACGAAGTCGGAACGCTTATTAAGCTGGTCCGGCGTGCGATTGATGAAGACCGGTTCCCGCTTTCGCCCCGCCTTGATCCGCTAAAGGCTATTCTGGCGAAGATAGAGCCGCCTGCGCGGCGGTATGAACCGCCGCCACCGCTGAAGCCGGGGATGGGGCCGAGCCGCGGTCAAGGGAGACGGCGAGGATAGGAGGGCGAACTCTAAGATCGGATCTGAACCGGCCGTGGTTTTCGAGGACCGGGAAATCGCTGGACAATGGCGGGTCGAGAAAGTCGACCGAGAGGGCGGGTGTGACGTGCGGATCTTCACCGGTCCCCACGCCCGCGACCAAGCGATCGACTATGCCAAAGAGCGCTATGGAAGCTGTGTCGAGAAGCGGCTGGAGCCGTACTCGCCCGCGGTTATCCGGCACATCCGGGAAATGACCAGCTCGCGTTGAAATCTTACCGCGGCCCGCCAATGACCCTCGGCAACGCCGCCACTGCCAGGGTGCGCTTTCTCGTCTGGTGTCTCGATTGCCGGTATCGTGCCGAGCCCGACCCGGCTGAAATGGCCGGGCAATACGGCACCGGGACGACCGTTAATGACTGGCACAAGCGCCTCGTCTGCGGCCAGTGCGGTTCGCGGCATGTCGACATGGTCGTTACCGGCACCAAGCGCTGAATACCCTGTCCGCGCGGCACTGAGGCTAACGATGTCGGCGCAAGGTTGAAATGTCACCCTGCGTGCAAAGTAGACGTGACACCCGGCCGCTGAAATGGTCTCACTCGGCCGCCGCTGCCGCCAGAATTTTGCGCGATGGTGGCCCTTTGTCGGCACACCCGGTGCCTCCAGGTTGTTTGGTGGCCGCTGGCGCCGTGGATCGCCCCGCCTACGGTTTGGTGGATACGACGCCTGCCGCTCCCGCGCGAACGCCAGAGCCGCGCCGAGCCGCTTGTTCTCGACGATCGCGCCGGGCGCCACTGTCTGGATCTTGTCGAACACGCGGAACGGCAGCGCGACACCTTCGTGTCGGACAGCAAAGCGCCCATCCGGGTAATTCACCACCTCGACCTTTTTGCCGGCGAGCCCGCGCGCGAATGGCGTGGGCTCTAGCAAAAGCATCATCCGGTCGTAGCGCAGTGTGAGATTACGGGTGACCGACCGCGCCTCGCGCCAAGCCAGGATCTCATCGAGATCGTCAGCTTCCGTTAGTGGGCGGTGCAGATCTTTCGCATTCGCTGGCGCCCGGCCGAAACGCTGATTGTAGTCTTCAATAAACCCGGCCAGCCAGGCATTGGCCGCCTCGACTGTCGAAATGCCGGCCAGACGCAGCTCCTTGACCAGCCGGTCCTGCAGCGTTTCAAACGCGCGCTCGACACGGCCCTTCGCCTGCGGGCTGTTGGCGCAGAGAATGTCGATGTTCAATTCGATCAGGGCGCGACCGAATTGTGTTGCCCCGTCGCCGCCGGCAGGATCCTTGGCATTCACCCGAAAAATACCGTGCTTGTCGCTGTAGAACGCGACCGGCTTGCCATGCGTCTCGAGCGCTCGGGCGCGGCCTCGTAACCTCTTGATCCTGCACAGGCCGGACCGCTCAAAAGGGTTGGTGCGAAATTCAGCCCCTACCGTGGCGGGCGTGGCACCGGCGAATTGCGGTTCGGCGGCATTCGAGGGCGCGGGAACCGGCCCGGCAGGGTAAGCATTGCTTGCCTCGGAGCGCCCGCAGGCCCCCTCTTCAGCATCGGCGGGAGGCCCGGCAGGCGGGCGAGGCGGTTGAGTGCGGCGGCGCTTCGGCATTTTTCGCATGCCCTTTTGAGCTGTCGCAGCGCTTTACAGAGCAATGGTTTAAAAAGCCGGGGATAAGTGCGGGTACAACCTCCCTTGCGCTATGGGGTAAAGACATGCTAAATCCGAAACCAACGATTTCTGGGAAACCTCTGCCTGCTCTTAAAACTGGGGTGGATTTTCAGGGAGGGATCTTATGAATTTTTGGCGTATAGCTAGAGTTTCAATAGTGTTCTTATCTTTTATCGTTAGTCAAGCTAATGCAACAGTACTATATAATCTTTCTAGTTCAGCTTATTCATTCGAATACGATTCATCTGTATTTATAACATCTACCCTCGATGTCCCATCATCTAATTTATCTATGAATACTGATGTCAATGGTTCGATAACATCTATAGATTTTTTGCCAACTACATGTAACGTAGGCCTGACACCGTGTGATGGCATTTATGTAAACTACTTTACTAATGGAGCCGGAACGGCCGCGTTTTATTTTGCGGATGGTGCGCTAGGCGCAGATGGAACCTATAATCAGGTGACAACATTTAATGTTGCCACATTGAACATTTCTGGACAATCGGACCTAAACAGTGCTCCTGCACCTGAGTTAAGCGGATCTACCGTTATAGCCGGATTATTTGGGTTGTGGGTAATGAAAAGGTTAAGGAAGCAATAGGGCACTTTTGAGAAACTGGCCGGGCCAGCATCCCGGCCTTTTGCTATCGCTGCCTCTGCCGCTTCAAAGCTTTGTGCAGGGTGACGCGGTGAACGCCGATGATTTTCGCCATGCCTGAAACTGATTGTTCGCCGCTGTCGATAATTTGGCGGGCGTGGCTGATTTTGTCCGGTGTGAGGTCTGCCGGTCGGCCCAGATGCTTCCCGCGTCGGCGGGCGGCTTCGATCCCGGCGCGGCTGCGCTCGGCGTTCAACCGGCGCTCGAACTGAGCCAGTGCGCCCATGACGTGAAACAGCAATTCGCCTCCGGCTGTGGTGGTGTCCATAGCTTCGGTAATCGACTGGAAACCGATTGCGCGCTCGGCAAAGTCGGTCACGGTGTTGACCAGATGCGGCATGGTGCGGCCCAGACGGTCCAGCCTCCACACCGTCGGGTATGTCTGCGCGGATGCGTGCAAGCAATCCTGACAAATGAATGGGAGCGCGGCTACTACAAGCAACAAGGATCTCATAGCTGCTCTTATTTGGAATGAGCGGCAAAATGCGCCAGATCAAGTTCGTCGAGAGCGACTACCCCGATCAACCCATCGCGGGCCAGATCAATCACAGGATAGGATGCCCCTTTCGCAGCGAGCTATATTACGGGTACCGAGCTGGTAGTTGATGGCGGCATCACCGGTGGCGCAATCACGCGCACGGGCCCGTTGGCAGTGAGACCCGATTACCCATGACCAAGTCGGCGAGCGCAATTGCCGCAGTCGGGCCACACTGCCATGCGTGGGCGATCCGAGACCAACAATGCTATCTGTCTTAGCAGGCCTGCGATCGCTCACGGCGAGGGATCCCCCCAGGGCGGCACCATTCACTAGGACCGGCCCTCGCCCTCTAAGGAAACGCCGAACAATGGCGGCGTAGGCGACGGTTTGCCGACCGAGGCATAATTTTGCTGTATCGGCGTACTCGGTAATGGACTGTATCGGCAGAAGACCGGGTTTGTGGTGTTGTCTTGCTGCGTTGTTTTCGGGATCAAGGCACCGTCCAGGCGTGATCAGACACGGCCCTAGGCGAGCAGCGCTTTCTTGACGATCACCAGGTTGGCCAGCGCGAACAGGGTGTGCAGCTGCGCCGTGTTCTTGGCCAGCCCGCGATAGCGCAGCTTCTTATGGCGGAACAGAGCCTGCCCCGGCGCAGGCCGGGGTTTTTGATGATATGGAACGGGTGCTCGACCCAGGCCCGCACCTGTGACAGCGCTCGCTCCACTGCCTCGGCCCAATTCCGCAGCCGTTCGGGCAATGGCTTGATGACGCTGCGCTTGATCGCGATGTTCCAGCAGATATCGCAGCCCTCAAATTCGGGCCGCTTGTCCGCCCCGGTGTAGCCGGCATCGGCGAAGACATCCGTCTCCTGGCCGTGCAGTAAGGCCGCTGCCTGATTGATATCGGCCTCGTTGGCAGCGGTGCCGATAACCGTGTGCACCACCCCCGAGGCGACATCGACCCCGATATGCGCCTTCATCCCGAAGTGCCACTGGTTGCCCTTCTTGGTCTGGTGCATCTCCGGGTCGCGCGCCTTGCTTTTGTTCTTGGTCGAAGGCGGGGCGGCGATGATCCCCGCCTTCGCGAGGACGGCGTCGACGATTGTTCCCTGGCGCATCAACAAGCCGCGCTCCTCAGCATCGCACCGACCTCGTCGAACAGAACCCGAGTCAAGTCGTGCTGCTCTAACCAATGGCGGAAGTTCAGCACCGTCGTCGCGTCCGGAACTGTCGCCACTGACAGATCGATGCCGGCAAAGCCGCGCAACGCCTGGCTGTCGTACAGCGCGTCCTCCACGGCCTCGTCGGCCAGCCCGTACCACTGCTGCAAAAAGTAGATCCGCAGCATCCGCTCCAGCCCAACCGGCGGCCGGCCGCGCTCTCCCTTCGGGTAGAAAGGTCGCAGACGATCGACCAGCCGTGCCCACGGCACAACCTCTTCCATCTCGGCCAAAAACCGGTCCCGGCGCGTCTGCCTTTTCTTGCCGGCGTATTCCGCCTGCGAAAAGCTCCCCTGCCGCTGCATCGCCCGCCCCTTGGTCCCCCCGGACCCGCGGATTCTACCCGTTGCCCGCGCCCTTGCCTCGGCTTATTTCAGCGTTTCCTTAGCCGCCATCATCAAAACCTCGGCCAAGGCGTTGAGGAATACTGTGTAAAGGGTTTCAGACTGGGTCTGCTGCAAATTATTGAGCCCGGCGCGAAGCAACCGTTCCGCAGCCTTGACGTCACCTTGTTTCGCTGAGAGCTGTCCCTCAAAGCATAAGGCGTTTGCATAGTAGCCGCTCAAACCGTGACTCTGGGCATGGTCCTTGAGCCGGGCGATGGAACGTTGAGCGATCTGCAGCTCCCCGCGCCGAAGCGGAATTATGCATCCACACCACGTCAGCGCCAGACATAGAGAGACAGGATGGTCGCCAGCTTCGGCATCGGCCAGAACATCCCGTGCGGTTTGAGCTGATTGCTCAGGCCGACCCAGCACCCAATGAATGAGCGCGACGGTCGAGCCCGCCGAGATAAAGCTGTCCCTGCCCAAACGGGCGATATGGGCCCGCCGCACCACCGGCACCGCGGTACGGACATAAGTTCGCTGGGCGTAGGTCAACGCCTCGGCGTACTCCCCCAGCAATTGGAGGGAGGCGCCAAGAATCGAATCGGCGGTTGCGAGAGCGATCGGATCGGATGAAGCCTTGACGGCTTCCTCGGCTCGGCGGCCGAGAGCGACAGCACCGTGGTAGTCCTGCAAACGGTGGCGTGTCCATGGGACGCTCTGCTGACCACAACAAGGCAGTAGGAATGCCGCATTGAGGAAGCCGGGGATCGACGAAAGTCCGTTCGAGGACCCCGGCTCGCGTTAATCGACACATATTGTCAATGGGAGTTCGCAGACCCGCAGCAATCTGCGGACTGTTGATCGCGTCCGTCGTCCTCACGCAGGTGAAACGATCGTCAGGCGTGCGCGACCTTTCGAGTGATCTCGAAATAGTGATTTGGTCCGGCGAGATAGCGCCGGGAATAGCGACCGGCGCCTATTCGGCCAGCAGAGCGCGCACCATATCGGCGCGGCTTACGATGCCGACAATGCGGCCGTCGCGGACGACCGGCACACGCTTTATGCGGTGTGTTGTCAGGAGCCGCGCAATCTCTCCGAGGCTGATCTCCTCGGTCACCGTGATCACTGGCGCGGACATGACGGCACGCGCGCTGTGGTTCTGAGAAGCCAACCAAGCGAGAAGCTCGGGAGCTAACGGCGCGCCCTCAGCAAGGATCTCCAACCAGGACTGTCGCCAGGCCTCGCGGCCGGCTCGGTCAGGACGGATCAGATCGCCCTCGCTGACAATGCCGATCGGCGCGTCGCTGCTGTCGATTACCGGTACCGCGCCGATGCGGTGCTTGACGAGCAGCGAGGCTATCTTTCGCACGGGCGTGTCGGACGTTACCGACACGACGTCGCGGGTCATAACATCGCGCGCAATCATCTATTCCTCCCGAGTGGTCATTAGTGCGTCAGAGCCGTCAGGCGTTTCCGTTTAGGCTCGACGGAAGGCGCGGCCGATATGGCTCCGACGGAGAGTTCGATGATTTCGCCGGTGATCTCTTCCTGGCGGAGGCGACGGAAGCCTGCAACGAGCTCGTCGAGCTTGCGTACGACATTGCTCCGCGCGGCGATCATCGCCGCCATTCGCGCTTCGTTTTCGGCGGCGAAGGACAGCATCACTTCCTCGCATAGCTCGGCGTAGACATATTCCTCGGCGAGTTCGGCGAGGAGCTGCACGGGGGACAGCGTGGTTATCGGAGGGATGGAGCGCGGGACGACCTTAAAGCGAGCAAAGTCGAATGGCAGCAATTTCCGCTCCACGATCTCGATCGAGGCCGACGGTGCCGGTACGGCATGGATCACCGTCACACGCCTCGCCTGGCTCTTTTCAAGACGGGCGTAAAGCGCATCGGTAATCCGACTGGCCAGCGCCGAGACTTCCGCAGCGTGGGCCACCATCGGCGCCGACCAGCCAAACTCCAGTCCGCGCTCGGCCGCAACCATCGCGCCGCGATCGCCAACCACAAGCAACTCGGTCGAACCGGTTTTCAGCAGGTTCTCAACCGCATCAAGAACCCGCTCGTTAAAGGTGCCGGCAAAGCCCTGCTCGGCGCACAGCGCAATGACAACATGGCGTCCGTCATTTCTACCGCGAGACAGCTGCATCTCAGACTCGGGGGCGAGGTCGAGCGCCTGACCGATCGCGGCGCCGATCACCGCGGCATAGGCGCGGATACCGTCGAGCCGGCCGCGCGCTTCGCGCGACCGAGCCGCAGCGCTACCGCGCATCGCTGTGATCACCGCTTCGAGCTGATGAACGGTGCCGATGCGGCTTTGGACTTCGCTGAGCTTGCCGCTCATGACGCTGCCGCTGTGGCCTCGAGACCGGCCGCGAGTTCTTTAGCGAGATCGCCGAGCGCCGAAATGAGCGCCGCTCGAGCGGCATCGTCGAGCGCCCCGGTCTTGGTGATCGCCGCCACGCATTCACCGGCACGTCCATCGAGATGTGCCGCCACGCGCTGACGCACCTCTCCGATGACTTTTTCCGGCAATTGATCGAAAACGCCATCCGCCAGCGCCGCGAGCAGCGCTACTTCGTCAACAAGGCGCAGAGCCGCGAAGCGAGGCTGGTTGAGCAGGGCGCGGATGCGCTCACCACGTGTGATCTGCGCTTTGACGCGCGCGTCCGAGAGGCCGCCAAAGCGGGTAAACATTTCCAATTCGAGAAATTGCGCGTAGTCGAGGCGGACCCGACCAGAAACCGCGCGCATCGCCGCGGTTTGCGCCTTGCCGCCGACCCGGCTGACGCTCAAGCCGACGTCAACCGCCGGACGCTGGTCCGCTGCGAACAGGTGGGAGTCAAGCACGATCTGACCATCAGTGATCGAGATCAGATTGGTCGGGATGTAGGCGGAGAGATTGCCGGCGTCGGTCTCCGCGATCGGCAACGCGGTCAATGAGCCGCCGCCAAGCTCGGCCGATAGCTTTGCCGAGCGCTCGAGCATGCGGGCATGAAGATAAAAAATATCGCCGGGATAGGCCTCACGGCCCGGCGGCTCGCGGGTGAGCAAGGCCAGTTCGCGATGCGTCGCGGCGTGCTTGGTCAGGTCGTCGACGACGATCAGCGCGTGCTGGCCGTGATCCCGAAAATATTCGGCGATCGTAAAGCCGGCAAAGGGGGCGATCCATTGCAGCCCGGGCGAGGCCGCCGCCGAAGCAACGACGAAGACGCAGCGCTCGGGTGCGCCGTGCTGGTGCACGGCTTCGATGACCCGCCGCACCGCGGTTGCGCGCTGGCCCACCGCCACATAGACGCACACGACGTTGGTGTGCTTTTGGTTGATGATCGTATCGACGCCGATCGCGGTTTTTCCGGTGGCTCGATCGCCGATGATCAGCTCGCGCTGCCCGCGTCCGACCGCGAACAATGCGTCGACTACGAGAATGCCGGTATCCATCGGCTCGGACACGAGATCGCGCTCGATGATTGCGGGGGCCGGGCGCTCGACCGGCATTTGCGCTTCGGCTTTGACCGGCTCGTCACGATCGAGCGGCCGCCCGAGCGGATCGACGATACGGCCGAGCAACCCCGGCCCGACCGGGACGCACACGACCTCGCCGGTCCCGGTCACCCGAGAGCCGGCCTCGATGGCTTCGCCATCGTCGAGCAGAACAGCGCCGATCGTCTCGGCATCGAGGGTCAACGCAAACCCCATGCGCCCGCCGTCAAAGCGCAATGCCTCGTTGAGGCAGGCATCGGGCAGGCCCGAGACCAAGGCAATTCCGTCGCCAACGCGCTCGACGCGGCCCACCGTGTCGGCCTGTGGCGCGAGGTCGATTTTTGCGACAGTCGCGCGGCTGCGCGCCAGCCACGGGTCGTCGATCGTGTCAGGCAGCGTCTGTGTCATGATGAACCAGCCCCGATTTGAGGCGAAGAAGATCGGCGCGGAAGCTGTTGCGCACGATGGCGTGCGGCGCTTCCAATTCGAGACCGGCGATCAACGCAGGCTCGACAGAAATCTCGAGCAGAACCGGATGCCCGAGGACGCGGACGAGCGCTTTGCGGCAGACCTCGACTTCTTCGGGGGTCACCGTGCGGGCTGCGGTCAAATGAACCGACGCACCACCCGCGCCGAGCGATGCCCGGGTGCCCTCGGGGAGTTTCGCTACCCCGGTCGCAATCCCGTCGATAAAAGCGCCGACGAGCGCCTCCTGCGGCAACCGATCGAGGAGCTTGCCGGCGATATCGACGGCGAGCCGACCGGCGCGATCCTCCGCGGTGAGTTCCTCCGTGCGACGCACCGCTTCGATCTCGGCTTTGGCTGACGCGCGAAGCTTGTCGGCCTCGGCTTGGGCTGCCGCGAGCAGAGCCGATTTGGTGGCCGCCGCCTCGGCTTCGGCTGCTTTCAACGCCTCGCTCCGGTGCTCGGTGAGATGTGCCGTTTCCGCCGCCACCTTGTCGCGCTCGCTCTCTGCCTCCGCCTTCGCGGCTTTGGCATCGGCGAGCAGCTGTCCCGCCGACTTTTGCCGTGCCGTGATGGCGTCGACCACCGGGCGAAACAGAAAGTGCGCCAGCAGCCAAATCAGAACGAGGGCGTTGATCGCCTGAAGCGCCAGCGTCCACCAGTCGATCTGCATCTCGGCCTGCGCTTATTTGACGAACGGATTGGCGAACAGCAGCAGCAGCGCTATCACCAGTGCGTAAATCGCCATCGTCTCGATCATCGCGAGACCGACAAAGAGCGTGCGCGACACGGTACCGGCGGAGTTGGGCTGCCGGGCAATCGCATCCATCGCCGAGGCGACAGCACGGCCCTCGCCGAGCGCCGGCGCGATCGCACCAAACGAAACCGCCATCGCTGCGGCAAAGATGCTGACCATTTGGAGCGTGTGGTCCATGATGTTGTTCCTCACTTGCTGTTGGGGTTGGTGGCAGATTCTTGCCGCTGCTCGGCGACAGCGGCGCCGATGAAGACCATTGCAAGTACAGTAAAGATGTAGGCCTGGATCGCTCCAGTCAGCACGTCGAGGGCCATAAACGGTATTGGAACAAAGAGGCCGGCGAGCGACAGCACGATCGCGGCAATAAAGACGCCGCTCATGATATTGCCGAACAGACGCACGATCAGCGAAAAGATGCGCGTGAACTGCTCGACGATATTGAGCGGGATCATGACCCATGACGGTTTGGCGAAGGTGGCGAGGTAGCCGGGCAGGCCTCGCGTCCGAACCCCGTAAAATATTGTCGCGCAAAACACGATCAAGCCAAAGGCGGCGTCGGTCTCCAGATGGGCGGTCGGGGCTTCGACACCCGGTAAAATCGACGACCAATTGGCAACCAGTATAAAGATAAAGATCGTCCCAATCAGTGCGCGGTAGGGCCCAGGCTCGACCTGCATCGTGCCGCGGATCTGGTCGTCGATGACGCCGACAAATGCTTCCAGGACAGTTTGGCCTTTCGACGGGAGAAGCGACAGACGGCGGGTCACCGCTATGCTGCCGAGGACCAGGAACGCCATAATCACCCACGTCACAATGACTGGCTCGGTGATGGCGACTGGTCCAATGTGAAGCAGCGCCGTCGTCTGTAGCGGCGAGTGGTTCATCGCAATGCTCCAAAGCGCCACACCATCAGCGGCCGCGCCACCAGGAATGCGACGGCGCCGGCCACCAGAGCGGCGAATCCCAGCCGCGCCAGCAAGACCAGGACTCCGACTGCCACGGCGATGCGCCCAAGTTGCAGCGCTATGGCCTTGCCGGCTGATCCGCTCGTGAAAAGCCGCGTATTCCAATACAGTGAAGCGAAGTGCAGCACGCCAGTGAGGAAGCCTCCGATCAGGCCGATTGCGATCTGGCTCGCCAGAGCGACTGTCATGGCTGCTTCAGGCCTTGGCGGTGCATCCATCGCCAGGCCGACCAGAAGCCGACTGCCGCCCCGGCCATCAGCAGCGGAGCAGAGAAGAAAATCCCGGTTCCAAAGGTCCGGTCGAGCCAGCGGCCGAGAAAGAGGAAGAGCAATGTCGGGACAACAATCGTCCATCCGAGAATTCCGATTTGGCCAAGCCGCGTCCCGAGCGAGGGTTCGGGATCGGCCCGGCCCTCTGCTTCGTGCTCGGCGGCGGTGAGCGCCGCGCGTGCGAGCCGATCGAGATCGTCTCCGGTCAAGGCGCGGCCCCCGGCTCTATCAGCGCCGCCGCGTCCGGATTATTCGGGCGCAGATAGCGCACGAGCTGACGCACCGCGAGCGCATGTAGGCGGGTCTGCTCGACCCGGGCCTTGCGTTCGGCTTCGATTTGCGAGGCCCTGAGGGTACGCACTTTCGCCTCGAGCGCGTCGAGCGAGTCGCCGACCACCCCCTCACGGCACGCAATGGCGACGGTACGACCCGCCGAGACAGTAAACACGCCGTCGCGCACTGCGCAGAAATGCGCCGCGTCATCGGTGGTGCGCCACCGCAAGACGGTCGCTACGAGTACAGTCAGCAGATCTGCATGACCTGGCAATATCCCAAAGCTGCCGCTTTGATCCTCGGCCCGAACCGCCGCGACATCGCTGCTGTCGACCAGGATTTGGCTCGGTGTCGTCACCATCAGATGAAGCGTGGTGCTCATTGGGCTGCCGCCTGCTGCGGCCGCTGCGCGGACGCGGGTTGCGCAGCAGCATCCGAACCCTTTTCCTTGTCGCGCGACTCGTCGATGGTGCCGACCATGTAGAGCGAGCTTTCCTGCCACTCGTCGCATTCGCCGGCGAGGATCGCCTTGCAGCCGGCAATCGTGTCGGCGACAGCGACAGAGCGTCCAGGCACGCCGGAAAACGCCTCGGTCACGGCGAATGGCTGCGTCAGAAAACGCTGCAGACGCCGCGCCCGCTCGACAATGCGGCGGTCTTCGGCGCCGAGTTCCTCGATGCCGAGCAGCGAGATCACATCCTGCAGTTCGCGGTAATGCTCGATATTGCGCCGGACCTCGGTGGCGACGGCAGCATGCTCCTCGCCGACGACGAGCGGATCGAGCAGGATCGAGGACGATGCGATCGGGTCAATCGCCGGATACATGCCCTCGGCGGCCATCTGGCGCGACAGGACCACCATGCTGTCGATATGCGCGGCAATTGTCGTCACCGCGGGGTCGGTAAAGTCGTCCGCCGGCACATAAACCGCTTCGATCGCCGTCACCGACACGCCGCCGACCGAAACGATGCGCTCCTGCAGAGCCGCAACCTCGCTCGCAAGCGTGGGCTGGTAGCCGACCCTCGACGGCAGCCGGCCGAGCAGACCCGACACCTCCGAGCCCGCCTGCACAAAGCGAAAGACATTATCCATCAGCAGCAGGACATTCTGGTGCCGCTCGTCGCGAAAATATTCGGCAATGGTCAGCGCCGTCAGCGGCACGCGCCAGCGTGCGCCCGGCGGTTCATTCATTTGGCCATAGACGAGCACGGTGCGCTCAAGAACGCCGGAATTGCGCATGTCGAGCAGCATCTCGTGGCCTTCGCGCGAGCGCTCGCCAACCCCGGCAAACACCGAGATGCCCTTGTACCGCTCGACCATGGCATGGATCAGCTCCATGACCAGCACGGTTTTGCCGACTCCGGCGCCGCCGAACATTGCCGCCTTGCCGCCTTGCGCCAATGGCGTCAAGAGGTCGATGACCTTGATGCCGGTCGAGAACAGCTCTGTCGCACCGCTCTGAGCTGCCAATGGCGGCGGGCTGCGATGGATCGGCCGGCGCGGCACGTCAGGGGCAAATGATTTGCCTTTATCACCAATGGCGCCGGTGAGGTCGAGCAACCGGCCAAGCACGGCCTCGCCGACCGGCACCGCTAATGGTCCACCGGCAGCGTGGGCGACGACGCCGCGGCGCAGCCCAGCGGTCGACTGCAACGCAATGGCGCGAACCGTCGCCTCGTCTAGATGCGACTGCACCTCGGCAACGATCGGAGCGCCTTTATCGCTTGTAATAAGCAACGCATCGTCGATCGGTGGCAAGGCAGCGCTGTCAAAGGCTACGTCCAGTACCGCTCCGCGCACTGCGGTCACCCGGCCATCAATTATCGCTGCGTGTTCCACTGCGTAATTCCCCTAGCCAAGGCGGCATAGACGCGGGCCTAACGAGATCCCTGTACCACCTTTGAGCGCCCAGCATCAGGCGTGAGGAAGGCATCGAGCTTTGATCTGCATCAAGGCCGGATCGGAATGACAGGTGGGCTGTTCCTGCGGCCTAATTGATCGTGACGACGACCACCCGGTTCTGCCGCAGACGTACACCTTCGCCCGTCAATACCCGCAGGTAATCGGACGCCTTTGGGCTGATGCGGTCTGCTGCGACACCTGCACCGACGAGGTAGTTCCGGACCGCATTCGCCCGCAGCGACGCGAGCTTGGCGCCCTCGGTTTCCTGGCTGTCACTGCCTCCCGTGACGTCGAAATTTACGAAGCGACATTTCCAGGCGTCCACCAGGTCGTTAAGCGCCTTTCGGTTGTCGGCGTTGAGCCAGCCCTTCTGAAAGCCGTATTCCAGCACGTAAGCCCGTGGCGCATTTTCCGGAGGGATCGGCATGTCGATCGTCAGGCCTTGCCCGGAAACGCCAAGGCCGATGCCGACCGTCTGCGCAGCAAGCTCGATCATGACGTCATTGGCCTTGTTTTTCAGTGTAGCGGCGCCGCCGCCGACACCCACCGTAACTTCACCCGCGCTTGCGGTGTAGGTCCCGGGGAAATCGTCTAGCTTCGTCAGACTTTTGATAGGTCCGGACGCCGAAATTTTCGACAGGTTGACCTGAACCCCGGCGCCAAAGCCGCCGATCGTAAAGGGATAGTCACAATTCGTCCCCAGGTTCGGCAGGTGGAGCTGGCCATCGCCGCTCCCCCCACCGATACCGGCCATGGCTGAAATCGCTTCGAGTTCCATCCAGGGCGCGTTGTTCGTTTGAGCGCGTGCAGAAACTGCTCCGACCGCGAGAGACAACAGCGATACAGCAGCGGCGTATTTTGTAATATTCATCAGGGTCACCTTAATGTGGCTGGAAAGGTTCACACTCAGAGCCGGTCTCGGCTGCGGCCGCGGGCCGCGGCCGGGTGAAACCCGACGCCGGCTCTATCTACTGCAAGCTACGAACGCCCGCGGCGCAGGGCATTGATTTAGATTAAAGCAGCGCGGGAATTTCAGGATATCCAACCGAACTGACGCAATAGCTCGCCGGGTTGATCGAAGTTAAAGCCGAGTCGGGCGGCCAGCGACAGGATTACAACTCGATGGAAACATCAGCCAGGATCCCGGTGTCAAAGGTCGACATTAAAGATCGAGACCTCTCTCGGAAACGAGGCATGCTGGTCTCGGTGCACGCCGACATTATAGATAAAGAGTTCGCATTTGCGGAATCCGAAACCGGACGAGCGCCGCAGCAGCGAGAGACCGGCCGAAGTTTCCCGCTCGGCGCCAGCGTCACCTGCGCGGGTGTAAATTTTAGCGTGTATTCACGGCAGGCGAGCCGGGTGGATCTCCTGCTGTTCGATGGTGCTGACGCAACGCATCCGGCGCGGGTAATCGATCTCGATCCTCATACGCATCGCACCTACCATTATTGGCACGCCTTTGTGCCGGGAATTCGTCCCGGACAGGTTTATGGCTATCGCGCCGATGGCCCTTTCGATCCCGGGCGCGGTCTGCGGTTCGATCCCGCCAAGCTGCTCCTCGATCCTTACGGCCGCAGCGTCGTCGTACCCGACGAATACTCCCGCCACGCGGCGAGCCGATACGGTGAGGTCAATACGAAGGCGATGAAGAGCGTTGTCGTCGACCCCGATCTCTACGACTGGGAGGGCGACGCGCCGTTGCGCCGGCCTTTCGCCAAAACCGTGATCTACGAGATGGACGTCGCCAGCTTTACGCGGCACCCCAGCTCCGGTGTCGCTGCTGAGCTGCGAGGAACCTATGCGGGCATGGTCGAAAAGATCCCCTATCTGCAGGATCTCGGGGTCACCGCGGTGGAGCTGCTGCCGGTGTTCCAGTTCGACCGGCAGGACTGTCCGCCGGGATTGGCCAATTACTGGGGGTATTCCCCGGCGTCGTTCTTCGCTCCCCATGCCGGCTACAGTTCGCGGAACGACCTCCTTGGTCCCGTCGATGAGTTTCGCGACCTCGTCAAAGCGCTTCACCTCGCCGGCATCGAGGTGATCCTCGATGTCATCTACAACCACACGGCGGAGGGAAACAGCGAGGGGCCGACGTTGTGCTTCCGGGGTCTCGCGAACGAAATCTATTACATTCTCGATAAAGACCGCGCCCAATACGCGAATTACAGTGGCGCCGGAAATACGCTGAACGCCAATCAGTCGATCGTGCGCCGCATGATTCTCGATAGCGCGCGGTACTGGGTCACCCACATGCATGTCGATGGGTTCCGGTTCGATCTCGCCTCGATCCTGTCCCGGGACGAGGACGGCTGTCCGCTACAAAATCCCCCGGTTCTCTGGGATATCGAGTCGGATCCCGTCCTCGCCGGCGTCAAACTGATCGCCGAGGCGTGGGACGGCGCCGGTCTCTATCAGGTCGGCAACTTCAGCGGCGATAATTGGAAGGAGTGGAATGGCCGGTTCCGCGACGATGTCCGCCGCTTTGTCAAAGCCGACAATGGCACGGTCGGGCTATTGGCGCAGCGCGCACTTGGCAGCCCTGATATTTTCGGACATCAGGAGCGGGAACCGGAACAGAGCATCAATTTTATCACTTGCCACGATGGTTTCACGCTAAACGATCTGGTTTCCTACAACGACAAGCACAACGAGGCGAATGAAGAAGGAAACCGGGACGGCCCGAGCACCAACTTCTCCCGGAATTGCGGCGTCGAGGGGCCGACGGGCGACGCGGCCGTCGAGCAGCTGCGGCGCCGTCAGGTCAAGAATTTCTTTGTCATTCTGCTTACTTCGATCGGGGCGCCGATGTTCCGGATGGGCGACGAAATGCGTCGCACTCAGCGGGGCAACAGCAATGCCTATTGCCAGAACAACGAGGTGAGCTGGCTCGACTGGAGCCTGCTTGACCGGCACCGGGACCTCCATCAATTTGTGCGGAAACTCATTTTCCAGCGTCTCCAGCTGCTGGGATTGGGCGACGAGGAGAGCTTTGAGCTGAGCCTCAACGCGCTGCTGCGCCGCGGCGAGATCGATTGGCACGGCGTGCAGCTCGGTAGGCCGGATTGGAGTGACGATTCCCACAGCATTGCCTGCACAGTGCGTTCCCGCGAACGCCAAATCCCACTCTGGCTGCATGTGATATTCATCGCCTATTGGCAAGCGCTTGACTTCGACCTGCCGTTGGCACCGGCCGCGGCCGTATCCGGCTGGCAACGATGGATCGATACATCGCTCGAATTGCCCGAGGACATCATGGATGCCGCTGCCGCCCCATCGGTACCCGGAATGCAGTACCGCGTAGCGGCTCGTTCGGTGGCGGCGCTGTTCGTGCGAACCGACGGCGGCTGCGGTCCGATCGCCGAACTGACACAAAAATCATCGTAAAACAGCACCACGTTCTGTCACTGAGATCAGGAACATCAGGATGATCAGCACTACCATGACAACCCACGATGCTGGTCGCGCTGACGACGCGCTGTCTGCCTACGGCCCTGCTCGTGCGACGGTCGCGGGGACACCACTCAGCGCCGACGAGCTGCATAACATCGACGCATATTGGCGGGCCAGCCTCTATTTGTGCCTGGGAATGCTTTACCTCAAGGCCAACCCGCTGCTGCGAGAGCCACTTACCCTCGATCACATAAAGCCGCGGTTATTGGGTCATTGGGGCTCGGACGCTGGCCAAGCCTTTACCTATATTCATTTCAACAGACTAATCAAGAAATACGATCTCAACGCGATCTACATCAGCGGTCCCGGGCACGGCGCTCCCGCGGTACTGTCCCAGGCCTATTTGGAGGGCACGTACTCTGAAATCTATCCGGAAAAGAGCCAGGACATCGGGGGGCTACAGCGCTTCTTCAAGCAGTTCTCGTTTCCTGGCGGCATCGGTAGTCATGCCACGCCGGAAACGCCCGGCAGTATTCATGAGGGCGGCGAGCTGGGCTACAGCATCTCGCACGCTTATGGGGCGGTCTATGACCATCCCGACTTGATCGCCCTCACGATGGTGGGCGACGGCGAGTCCGAGACCGGTCCGCTCGCCACCAGCTGGCACAGCAACAAATTCCTCAACCCGATCACCGACGGTGCTGTGCTGCCGGTCCTGCACTTGAACGGCTACAAGATCAACAATCCGACCATCCTCGCCCGCATCAGCCACGACGAGCTAAAGGCGCTATTCGTCGGTTACGGATATACCCCTTATTTTGTCGAAGGCAGCGACCACGAAAGCATGCACCAGGCGATGGCTGCAACCCTGGAGCACTGCGTATTGGAGATCCGCGAGATCCAGGAAAGAGCGCGGCAGAGCGGCAAGGCCTTTCGACCGCGCTGGCCGATGATCGTCCTGCGCAGCCCCAAGGGCTGGACCGCGCCGCGGGAAGTCGACGGACACTACCTCGAAGGCTTTTGGCGCGCCCACCAAATCCCGATTACCGATGTCGCCACCAACCCCAGCCACTTAAAGCTGCTGGAAAGTTGGCTGCGGGGTTACCGGCCGCAGGAACTGTTCGACGACAACGGGCGCCTGCTACCTGAGTTGAAGGCCTTGGCTCCGATGGGAAATCGGCGGATGAGTGCCAACCCGATCGCCAATGGCGGGCTGTTGCGCAGACCGCTGGACCTGCCCGACTTCCGCGCCTCGGCGGTCAAGGTCGACAAACCCGGCGCGACCCTGGCCGGCAACGTGCCCACCCTCGGCGATTTCCTGCGCGATGTCACCCGGCTCAATATGCGGAACTTCCGCGTGTTCGGGCCCGACGAGACCCAGTCCAACCGGCTGGAGGCGCTCTACGATGTCACCAAAAAGGTCTGGCTCGCTGAGTATTTCCCGGAGGATTCCGACGGCGGCAATCTCGCTCCCGAAGGCCGTGTCATGGAAATGCTCAGCGAGCACACCGTCGAAGGCTGGCTCGAAGGCTATCTGCTGACCGGGCGGCACGGTTTGATCAACAGCTACGAGCCGTTTATCCACGTCATCGACTCGATGTTCAACCAGCACGCCAAATGGCTGGAGAAGTGTAACGACCTGCCCTGGCGCGCCAAAATATCATCGCTCAATCTGTTAATCACGGCACTGGTCTGGCGTCAGGATCACAACGGCTTCACCCACCAGGATCCGGGCTTTCTCGACGTCGTCGCCAATAAGAGCCCGAGTGTCGTGCGCATCTACCTGCCACCCGACGCCAATTGCCTTTTGTCAGTCGCCGACCATTGCCTGCGCAGCGTTAATTACGCCAATGTGATCATCGCCGACAAACAGGTGCATCTCCAATACTTGGATATGGAGGCAGCGATTGAGCATTGCACAAAGGGCGCTGGCATCTGGGCCTGGGCGAGCAACGACCAGGGCGTCGAGCCCGACGTTGTCATGGCGAGTTGCGGCGACTGCCCGACAATGGAGTCATTGGCGGCCACAGCCCTACTCCGTCAATACCTGCCCGACATCAAGGTCCGGTTTGTGAATGTGGTGGATTTGTTCAAGCTGGTTCCGCACACCGAGCATCCCCACGGGCTGACCGACCGCGAGTTCGAGGCCCTGTTCACCCCCGACAGACCGGTCATCTTCAATTTCCACGCCTACCCGTGGCTGATCCACCGGCTCACCTACCATCGGCCGCACCAGCGACACATTCACGTGCGCGGCTACAAGGAGCAGGGCAACATCAATACGCCGCTGGAGCTCGCCATTCGCAACCAGGCCGACCGCTTCACCTTGGCGATCGATGCGATCGACCGCATGCCGCGGTTCCACGTCACCGGATCGAGCGCGCGTGAGGCGCTGCTCAATCAGCAGATTGCCTGTAAAAACCACGCCTGGGAATTCGGCGTAGATACGCCGGAGATTACTAATTGGCAGTGGCCGTTTTAGCGATCGGACGGTCGCGTGAGCGAAACGCTTCCCGTCATTTACCTGGCCAGGCATGGGGCGAGACCGCCTGAGCCCCCCGGCAGGATGCTCGGTGGACCGACTTGCCCTTAATGCGCGCAGCGAGGATCGACAGAAAAACGATGACTCAGTGCATAGCTGGCGCGACCAATTACGCCACCGCTTTCTTTCTCATCCATGACGAGGTCACGATGGGTGCCGACGAGGTCCGCCAACGCGAGAAATACAAGGCGCTGATTGCGCGCTGCCGGGGATTGCCGCCGATCCCCACCGCTGTGGCGCATCCCTGCGACGAATCTTCGCTCTCAGGGGCGATCGATGCGGCCGAGGCCGGGATTATTCAGCCGTTTCTTGTGGGCCCGGCGCCAAAAATTCGTGCCGTCGCCGAGAAGCTGAAGCTGAATCTCGACGGGTATGGGATTGTCGATCCCCCCACAGCCATGCCGCCGCCGGGACGGCGGTTGGGCTGGTGCAACTCGGAAAAGCTGAGCTGCTGATGAAGGGCAGCCTGCACACCGACGAGCTGCTGGCTGAAGTCGTCCGCAAGGACACCGGCCTACGGACGGCACGGCGCATCAGCCATGTCTACGTCATGGACGTGCCGACCTACCCGAAGGCGCTGTTCATCACTGACGCGGCGGTCAACATCTTCCCGACGCTCGAGGACAAGGTCGATATTCTCCAGAACGCCATCGAGCTGGCGCAAGTGCTGAGGATCAAACAACCGAAAGTGGCGATCCTCTCGGCAGTCGAGACGGTGACGTCCAAGATCCCCTCGACGATCGACGCCGCAGCCTTGTGCAAGATCGGCGAGCGAGGATAGATCACCGGCGGCCTCCTCGACGGCCCGCTCGCCTTCGACAATGCGATCAGTCGCGCGGCGGCGGACATCAAGCACATCAGATCCGAGGTCTGCGGCGGCGCGGACATCCCTCTCGTGCCCGACCTCGAGGCCGGCAACATGCTAGCCAAGGAACTGAGTTTCCTCGCCAACGCCGATGCGGCAGGGATCGTGCTGGGAGCGCGTGTCCCGATTATTCTAACGAGCCGCGCCGACAGTGTCCGCGCGCGCATGGCGAGCTGCGCCGTCGCCGCGCTCTACGCCCATTCCCGACGGGCGGCTGCAGCCGGCAAGCTTGCGGAGTGCTTGCGATACGCGAACCAATCCTCGCCAGACCGAGCAGCACGTCCTGTTTCGTATAGAGGTTAATGTCGTCCCACGTTCTGCGATAGCCCCCTGACCTCGGCCCACGAATTGCCGGACATTTTGGAGGTGACCGCTCGTCGGTCGTTTGACGGACACGCCGACCGCGCGGCCCCACCCGGAGCGGTCCTCTGCCACGATGACGACGCGCTGATTGCCGCGGCGGCGGCATTGCGCGCCGCGCCGGATCGATCGTCGCTGTGAAGAGCATCGGCGGCTTTCAATCTCCTGGTCGACGCACGCGACGAGGCGGCGGTGCGGCGTCTTCGGGCGCGCAAGCGACGCGAGGAAAAGCCCTTTACCGTGAGTTTCCCTCGCTGGCCGATGCTGGGCCTATCCGCTCGCGTGGTTCCTGGTGAACTTGATCTGCTGCCGGGGCAAGATCGGTACGTTTTCCGCCGCACTTCGCCGGCTGTCTCAGACTACCCAAAGCACGGTGATAGACTGGCTGAGCGGCCAGGATTCGAACCTCAACTGGCCAAGCGGCGCAACGATAGAGCGCTCGAGCCCGCAGGCGCCGCTCCCAACCGCTGCCGCAAATAAAGTTCGCCCGGCCGGCCAGGCAAGCCCGCCACCTCCATAGACGCGCCGCCCGCCGCGTTCTTCGCCTCGCAGCACGCGTGGGCTCGCGAGTCTCTCCGCCCGGTGCGCGCCTTCTCGGCCGCCTAGCGGCCGACCGGACCTCAGAACTCGCGCAGCGTTTCGCGCAAGGTCAGCTGCGTATATTCGGTGCGCATCAAGCCGCGGCGCTGCAGCGCAGGCACCAACCCCTCACAGACCTCGTTGATGATGCGGCGGTTGATGCGTTGGAACGGCGTGCTTATCAGGAACCCGTCACCGCCAACCGCTTCCATCGCCAAGCCCATGCGGTCGGCCCACCTCATCGGGGATGCCGATGAGGTCAAGACCGTTGTCGTAACGCTCGGCCGCAAGTTGCCGCAGCGTCTTGCCACTGCCCCATTGCTGGAATTTGTCGAGCGCCCCCGATTCGCCGTTGGTCGTGAGCTTCGGCAGCGGCTTGTCGAGATCGTAGACCGAGAAGTCGATATCGGTGATCTGGCCGATGCCGGCGACGGCCGCTTCGGGGTACCACTGCTCGCTGATCAGCCGGGAGTACTGGTTCCGCGCCTCCTCGCGCGTCTCGCCGAGGATCGGGTAGACCAGATAGAGAACCTTGATTTCGTCCGGGTCGCGGCCGAGGTTTATCGCGCGCTGACGTACATCGTCGCGGAACTCCTTCATGCCGCTGATCTCGTTGGCCGTGACGATGATCGAGTTGGCATGTTTCGCGGCGAAGTTGCGGCCGCGCGGCGAACCGCCGGCCTGCACATAGGTCGGCCGCCCTTGCGGCGACGGCGCGGTATTGAGTGGACCGCGAACCTTGAAGAACTCGCCCTTGAAATAGATCGGATGCACCTTGGTGTAGTCGGCATAGACGCCGCGCGCACGGTCCTTCACCACCGAGTCCGGCTCCCATGAGTTCGAACAGCTGGTTGACAACGTCCATGTACTCATCAGCCATCGCGTAGCGCGTGTCGCGCGGCGGCAGCTTGTCCATGCCGAAATTTTGCGCCGCGAGGTCTTCGCCGCTCGTCACGATGTTCCAGCCAAACCGCCCGCCCGAGATGTGATCGATCGTCGTCGCCGCCCGCGCCAACATGAAGGGGGGCCAGGCCAGCGTTGACATCGTCGGCACGACGCCGATGTGCGAGGTCATCGCCGCGACCATTGCCGCCAGCGGGACCGGGTCGTGCTTGGGCACCTGATGGGCGAATTTGAGCGTCGTCTCGGTCGAACCGCGATGCGCTTCGGGGATAACGTAATCGAAACAAGCCCGCTCCAAGGCCTGCGCCATTTCGACAACGAACCGACCGTCCCACGGCGAACCACCATGCGAAAATTGCCGGCAGTGAAGTTGGTGAACCACGCGAGGTGGAACGGCTTCGGCATGCCCGACCCTCCGACGACAGCAATGCCGGCCTGCGGTGGCCGGCCGTCCGGGCAAAAAGCGCGCCAATTGGCAAGCCATACTCTTGCAGAAGCGTGTGGCGCGCGCCCTGTCGCCTGTCGCTGCTTAGTCGCCGTTGACGCCGGGCTGCTGAACACAATCTCGCGCAATCATCCTTTTAAATATGATTTGAAATGCGGGCCGTTGAGCTTCGGCGCCGCTTGGGGGTGAGGGGCGTCGCCGATCCACGCCCAAATTCTCGGCAATGCGCGCCTTCTCAAAGCGATATATTGGGATAAGCGAACTCGCCGTCTGCGGGGGGTCTCGCAATCATCCGCTACAAAGCTGCGTCTCTTTCCAGCGACCGACAGAAGCACAGTCACGTGCATGCGGCGGCGTCCAAGTCAAGCGCGACTTCCCAGGCCTGCTGCGGTGCGAGCGGTTGAAGTCGTCGACGCAACCATCGCCTCGGTCTTGCCGAGGGGCCGGACGCGATGCGCGCAGCCGGGTGAGCAGATCGCATCGGCGTCGTAGGCGCCGTCGGCCAGTACCCTGGCGCCCGCCGGCGGATCGGCGGGCAACTCTCTGGCCAGGGACCCTCCGATGACTCGATCGATCCGGTCTACCCGTTCGTTAAACCAGGTCCAACCCGGGCCGCGGGTCCGGTGCGGTGCTGCAGCATGCCGCGGCAAGCTCGTCAATACGCGTGCGGCACATGCACGACGATTTGATCGGAACGTCCGCCTTTTGCAGGGCCGTCTGAAGCTTCAGCCGCAAGGCTGGAAGCTCCCGCGTCTCGCCGCGCCGCTCCATGCATTCGACGAGGCCGTGCAGCGCCCACACATTGTCGGGGTGCTGGGTGCAGCGTTGCACTCGCCCGCTCAGGCCCAGATCGTCGCGATACACCTCTTCCGCTTCCGCAGCATGCCCCTGCTCCAACAGCAGCGCCGCGAGGGCGTGTCGGGGCGGGTGCATCCACGCCCACGGCTCCGTGTAGGAAAGATTGTCGTCGCGATGGACGCTTTCGCGCAGATGCTCGAAAGCGGCAGCGTGGTTGTCGCGGTGGTATTCGAGTTCGCCGTCCAGCATCTTCTCGCCGACCGCGAGCATGGCGAGTGCGGGATTGCTGAGGAAGCGCCGGCTGGGCGGAATCAAGGCGAGGCTCTCGCGGAACAGGGTTCGTTCCCGCTCGGCCTCTGCGATGTTCTTCAGCGTGGCGTACGCCACACCGCGGGCGTAGCGATGCAGCGCCGTCGACACCAGGAACAGCTGCGGATCGTCCGGCAACGGCTCGTCGATGATCTCCTGCCACCGTCCGAACCGCACCAGGACATGCATTTTCATGTTGTAGTAGCCCTCGGTCATCGTCGCGAGTTTGGGACGGTCCGGCACGGTGAGGATGTCCCGGGTAATGATGCGCTGCATCTTTTCTGCGGCGGCCAGCGACCGCCGGTATTGGCCAAGGAACATGCAGGTGAACATCAGCAGATGGATGTCGTGGCACCGGGCGGTGACATAAAAGTTGACGGGTGATCCGGCATAGTCGGCGTAGGCATCATCTGCCCTGATGGCTTTCTCGCTGGCGAGCCGCGCCTTTTCATATTCGCCGCACAAGACGTAGATGTGGGCCGGCATGTGGTTCATGTGCCCGCCGTCGGGGCACAGTGTCGCTAGCGCGTCGGCGGCGGCCATGGCGCGCTCGGGCTCGTTGGACATTTCAAGCGCGTGGATCAGGACGTGGGCGATCGCCGGATGCGGCGACCGCCCGGTCGCGTCGGCCAGCGCGATCGACCGTTCGCAGACGGCAATCGCCTCGACCACGTCGGAGCGGCTGGCCGGCCGCCCGGTTTTGACATCCCACAGCCGGCGCGGGGTCCGGGTAATCAGGGCTTCGGCGAACAGCACCATGACGTCATGGTCGTCGGGATAATCGTAATGCACCCGCCGCATTTCGGCGGCGTATTCGTCGTCCCAGCGGTCGTATTCCTCGGGCGGAACCGGATGCGGCCGCTGAAAGCGACTTGCGAGCGCCTCCACCAGCCGATTTTCGACGCCGGTTGCGTGCGCCGAGAGGGCGCGCGCCCGATTTATGTGATCATAGGCGAGGGCGACCGACGACGATGCCTCCTGCTCGCCGTACTCGCGAAACGCGAGATTGTAGAAAGGCCCGGCACCGTAGGCCACGCCCCAATGCGCCATAACGCATCGGGGGTCGGCTGCGAGCGCCGCCTGGAAGCAACGGATGCCTTCCTCATGATTGAAGCCGTAGCACCAGTTGAGACCGAGATCGAACCAGCGCTGTGCCTCGGCGGAATTTGTGGAGACCCGTCGAGTGTGGCGTCCGAGGTCGAAATAGGCCTGGCCTGTCATCCTGGCACCCCGCTCCTGCCGGATCGATTATGCCGCAAGACTCGTTCCGGGGCGACATCGGCCGAGTGCCGACATCGCAGAGGCTCGGATCGTCCGGGGATCGCGCGTCGCAACATCGCAGCCCGCCCTAACTGGCGCGAGGCGTGCTGCTCGCTCGCCAGGGCTTCAAGCTGCGGAGCTGAAAGCGCCGGGGCTCCTAGGGCTTACTCGGCAGCAACCTTCAGCGTCGGGTGGATCGCCTCGCCGAGCGTAGCCTCGTAGATATCAAGCCAGGACCGGCTCTCGGGGCAGATCACATCGCCGGCGCGCGCGCTGCCGGCCGCTTCCGGATCATCGACCAGCGGCGGAACCGTGCCGTGGTCGCGCAGCGCCAGCGCGGCGGCGATCAGCCGCCGCCGAGTCAACACAATCATGCGGTCACTCGGTGCTAGATTTTCGAGCGTGCGGTCGCTGATTTCGCCCATGCTTTCGGTGACCGCGGCATCCTGCGGCGCCACACCCCAGATGCCGGTAAAGCTGTCACGGCGCTGCGAGCCGCGGTCGATCAGGTAGTCGTTGTCCTTGTTCGCGGAAAGGCGCCAGCGGCCGAACCAGTCGGCCGTGTTCGGCAGCGTCTCGCACAGTCGATCAATCCCGGGGATGCGCGTGCCGTCCTTGGTGAATTCAAGCGGCGGCGTCTTCTTTTTCCACAGTGCGGTGAAGGTCATCGTGTGGGTGTCGTCCATCGGCACCCACGCTTGCGCGAGGATGTTGTCGGCGAGCGGTCCGTTGGGGAACATCGACCAGAACGGCATCAAGAAATGGGCATAGCGATAATACGTGTTGCCAGGATCGGCCGGACGATACGAGGTGTACATCAGCCCCCAATCGGTCTGCTCGACGTGATAGCGGGGTGCGCGGCTGATCACCGAGAAGCGTTCGGTATGATTCGGGTCGATGTCCGCCACGTTGACCGCGCCGGTGTGCAAAAAGCCGAAATGCGACGGGTCGAGGTCGCCCTCCAGGCCCTGCACCCAGTTGCATTCGCGCTGACGGCAGGTTACCAAGGTCTCTTCCGGCGGGCACAGCAGCGCCTCAAACGCGGGCAGCGGCGGGGCCATCTCGCGCTCGCCCATATAGACATAGACGAGCCCGCCGCGCTCGGCGACCTGATACGCGCGGGCCTTTACCTTACTGCGGAAATCTTGGTCGAGAGGCAGGTTCGGCATATCGAGGCAGTTGCCCTCGGTGTCGAACTTCCAGCCGTGATAGATGCAGCGCAGCCCGCCCTCCTCGTTGCGCCCGAAGAACAGCGAGGCGCAGCGATGCGGGCAGCGGTGGTCGAGGATGCCGATCTTGCCGCGGCTGTTGCGGAACGCGACCAGCTTTTCGCCGAGCAGCGCCAAGCGCACCGGGTCGCCATCGGCGACCAGTTCAGACGAGAGGCAGGCCGGCACCCAATACTGCCGCAACAAGGCGCCCATCGGGGTGCGTGGTCCGATTTGCGTCAGCAACTCATTTTCGGACTGCGTCGTCATGGCCGGATCCTCGCGGTCGGGGGGTAGGGAAACCGCAATTCGGCCTGCAAGAATACGGCCAGACAGGGCCCCCGGCGCTACGAGCCGTCGGACGCCAGGGCTGGCGTTGCGCTGTACATCATCGCGGTGGCGGGATCGATGTCCGGCTCGGCAAATGCGCGAAGGCTCGGCACTAGCCCGTCCGCCTGCTCAAGGAACAGGCCGCGAGTGATCTTTCGAACAACCCGCGGGACGCCGAAGCGGTGGCCGCTGATCGAGCTCGCCACCGGCCCCATGCTGACCATCCCGGAGAAATTGAACGCGAAGATGTTCGCGAGGTAGGGTGCGGTTCCGGGCCGTTTTTCGAGGAACTCGAAATGGTGGCCGAGATGTAAGGCAGCTTGCCGAGGTCGGCATGCTCTTCGCCAGGAAGCGGGACATAGCGATCGGCCCAGAGCGCGATGTCGCCACTGATCCCGCTAGCTCTGGCCGGTATTCGAGCCCGTAGCGGACGCCGGTGGCGCAGATGACGCGAATGAAGAAGATTTCCTTGGTCTCGTGGCAATGCATCGGGATGCGGTTGCCGGGTGGCATCGACTGGATGGACATCGTGAAGGCGGTCGCGGGGATAGAGCCGCGCAAACTTGTGATCGGCCGAGCCTGAGGCGCCCAGATAGCGGCGCTGGGCGCGCGCGAACTTGGGCTCGAGCGCCGTCTCGAAGCCGAAGACGCTCAAATCCTCGCGGCGGTCGGCAAAGCGGGCGACCCGGCCGGCCAGTTTGTCGCGAAGCGCGGATGCAACAGCGTATCCATGTCGTTATCCTGTTCAGCGCAATTCCGGATAGCCGAGGGCGGCGGCTTGCTTCTCGTAATCGAGCAACCCGCGATAGGCGTCGTCGGGCACGTCTTCAATCCCGGAAATCGTCAACCCCGCGCGCGCCGCGGTATAGCGCAGGTCGGTTGTGACGCAACGCAGCGCGTCGCGCAGGATTTCGACGATCTCTCGCGGCGTCGCAATCGAGGTGACGAACGGGATCGACGGGCTGGGTGGGGTCTCGCCGACAACGCGCAATCGCGCCACCGCCTCCGGTCGGTAATGCCGCCAGAAAGCATAGGTCACGCAGTCGATCGAAGCCACATCGCCGTCACCGCCGAGCAGCCGGTTGAGGCTTGCCGGATGGCCGCCGGTCTCGATCACCGCGCCGAAGAACGGCTTCCCGCCGGCGATCTCAGCGACCGCGCGGCGCGGCAGGTTCATGCCCGAATTCGACATCGGGCTGTTCAGCAGGAAGATGCCCCCCTTGAGGTCGTCGATGCATAGCGCTCGAGAGTCGGCCCTTACGACAAAGAACGCGCAGTGCGTCGCGCCAATGCAGCCAGGCGCATCATAGACCGGCGCGCCGAGCCGAACGGCCTGGCCCCTGAACATCGTTTCGAGCGGGTAGCCGCAGGTCTGCGAGAACAGCATTTCCGGTTCGAGACGCGGAGGCACCGGGCCGCGCTCGAAGATCAGCGTTTCTGGGACATCCTTGACCCCGGCCTCGATCAGCAGACCGCGCAGCGCTTCCCAAAACCGCGCGTTGGCCGGCCGCATCTCCAGCAGGTTGTACATCGGCAGGCTGGCGAATAGGGTCATGCTGGGCAACCTTCAAATTACGCCGCTGAGCAGCACGAACTGTGCCATCTGCCCAAATGCGAAGTGGCACGCCTCATGCCGCGGCGCAGGAGGAGGAGGTGCGGAATGGCAGCGGCGCGATTGGCATCCGCGCATGCCGGATCATCTCGACGACGAGGAGCTGGCGGACTGGCGCGCCGGCCGCAATGCGGTCTATCAGTTCGCTGCCCTGACCATCGGCGCGCGCCTGGGCGGTCGCCGACGGGTAAAGGCCGTCAGAGAGAAAAACCTCGGTGGGGGGAGCCGGGGTTTCTGAGGGGGCGATCGATTGGGGGAGACTTCGATCGCCGCCTATACGAACACAGGCCGCGCGGCGCCGTTCCTGTTCCGCGGCAGCACCGCCGCGCAAGCGTGGAACCGGCCGTCAGGCGGCGAGGGTTCGGGGCCGCAGGGCTGGTCCGGAGCGGTTCCTTTGTCGGCGCGGGCCGTTTTCTCTCCTATCTGAGCGCGCAGCCAGGTCTTGACCGCGGCGGCGGCCCGCTCTTGCTCCGAGCTTGTTCTCGATGCCCTCGGCCTTGGCGTTGATGTTCGAGAACCCGACCTTGATGTCTTTCGCCCAGAACGGCACCAGGCCCCAGCGCATTACACTGAGGCTGCGCTGATGATCCTTGGCGTCATAGCGCACGATCGGCAGAGGATCGGTCGGCCACGTTCCAGCTGGTGGCGAAATTCGGCGCCAGCCGCTCGGGTGGGATTGCGAACGCGAGTTTGATCTCGCTGACGTCGGACGAAAGGCGGGCGCGGCCACACATATCGCGAGCATACCGGAGGGACGTCCAAGACCCAAGCGGCCGTCGCGGTTATAGATCGAGGCTCATTTGCTTGACCTCGTCCAGACGGATGATGCCATTGATGAGCCATATTTTCGGGTAGAGGGAATGGGTAGCGGCTTCGAGATCGTCGGCGTCTACACGGAGAAAGCCTCCGGTGCCAAGACCGACCGTATCGAGCGCAAGAAGGTGATGGCACTTGCGCAAGCTCGTGAGATCGATGCCATCCTGTGTCATCGGGCTGTCCCGACGGGGACGCAGCACCGTTGACCTCGTGCAGACGCTGCAGTTGCTGGAGGCGTGGGATGTGTCCTCCTCGCCGTCTCAGGCCTGCAATTCGACCTGTCGACGCCGCACGATAAGATGATCGCCTCGGTGATGGCGGCCGCTCGCCGAGTTCGAGCGGGACCTCATCCGCGAGCGCATCAAGTCCGGCATCGCCGCCGCCAAGGCCCGCGGTAAGCGGCTCGGCCGCCAACCAGGACAGCGTCCATCGGACCGCAAGGCGAAGAAGGTCCTCAAGTTGGCAGAGGCTGGTCTATAGATCTTCGCTATCCTCAAAATTAGGGGATAGTGCGGCGGATAAGCTGTGAGGGTGAGCGGGCCGTATGACCTTCAGCTATCTGCCGAAAAAAGCGGCAGCGCTCTAATCGTAGGTCGATACGATTTTGGGGTAGCGCTCGGTCGTTTGCGGTCAACCGGTTTATGCCGCTTGTCTAAGCGGCGGCGCCGGGATGCGATCGCGATCGCCGGGATCGATTGCACGGAAATAGGACGGTTCAACACCGCCGCTCAATGCCTGGTGATGCAATTGCCGTTGGGCGTCAACTCAAACACAATGCTGCTGCTGAGTTTCGAGGCGTCGGGATGATCGCAGGCGAAAACGAAAACCGCTGGCGAGGGCTGGCGGGTCGATGCAACGACGAAAGTTTTACCGCTTTTGCAGGCTTCGGCGCAGGCGATTATGGAGGCTATGTTGATTGCCCAGTCCAGCGTTTCGAGCAACTCGTGCCTGGAATGTTTGTAGCGCCACCAGTAGCCAAAGGCGGTCCTGCTTTCGGTGATGCTCTGCAAATCGCGGACGGTCATTGGTCCGGTTTGGCAGCGACCGGGACCATTGTTCAGTTCGAGCGGGAACTAGGAGCAGCCGCGAGTCGGGAGGCATCTACCGCAATGCAATCGGCTCGATCAGGCCCGGATCGTTGTTCCTGACGTTGGCGACGCGCGCGCTCACCGGCCAGCAGATCATGCCGTCGGACGGGTACGGGACGAGCAGAGCCTTGGCGGGGAAACCGTTTAGCCGCGTTTCACCGGGTGCCCGGAGCTGGGAGTTTTAGGCACGATAAGCGCGCGCCGCCTCACTCGATCAGCTTATCAGCGCCGGCAAGTACAAGCGGCGGGATTTTCAACCGAGTGCCTGCGCAGTCTTGAGATTGACGATCAGCGCGAACCTGGTTGATTGCACGACGGGGAGATCGGCGGACTTGGTGCCCTTCAGGATGCGGCTGGTGTAGGCGCCCAGTTCCCGGTTCGCGGCGGTGAGGCTGGTTCCATAGCTTGCCAAGCCACCGGCGTCGGCGAACCCTTGCGATGCGGAAATTGCCGGGATTTTATGTCCTAATTATAAGGAATCGAGGCAATGTGAAACAGGCGGTCCGGGTCGCCCGATCGTCTACTTCACCACGGTACGTGTTACAAACGTTTGGGCGCGATGGGCGCAACTGCTCCCCTCCGCCAGTCTAGGTTCAAATCCTAGTCCCCCAGCCAGTCTATCCCAGTGCTTTTGGTGATCTGAGAGAGCCGGCGAGGTGCTACAGAAAACGCCGCGTTTTCCGGGCCTTGCGGCACCGCTGGGTTGGCTGCTCCGGTGGAGAGACGGCAAACCGGTGAAACAGCGGGCCGATGCCGCGAAATATCTCTGCCGGGCCTTGATGCACTGGCAGAACTTCGCGGATGCGCATCGGCGCGAGGTGGCGACTGCTTGGGATTGCGGCAAACGCGAACGGCCCCAACGGGGCCGTGAGGTAAGCGGATCAGGACCTCGGCTTAAGCGAAGCCGAGCGCGGCTCGCTGCTCCAGCCAGCTTAGCGGCAGATGGGAGTGCTCCATCAGCATCGTCGCGGTGAGACCCGGGGGCTGCCGTCCTTCGAGAATGGCGGCGGTGATGTCCGGGGCGAGGTAGGCGAGGCGCAGAACTTGGCTGTAGTAGTATCGGTGTAGGTTTTCGCTCTTCGCCAGATCGGCGAATTTCTCGACGCGGCCGTGTAGCAGCTTTTCATTAAAATCGTGAGCCTTAGCGATCGCTCTGATTAGGCTGGGATTGGGTTTTGCCCGCGGCGCGAATGGATCGGTGCTGTCGATCACGATCCGGACTTCCTTGCCGGCGCGGCGCAGCCTTACCGGGTGCGACAGCGCCAGAGTTGGCTCATCAGCAACCGGGTCCGGGCTAGCTACAATCAGGCGATCATCGAGCAATGCTGCAAGCCGGCGCGGCCGCAGATGGATGATCACCTCGTCGGGAAATATCTCGACCCGCTGGACCAAAGCAACAAGAATGACCCGCATGCGCAGCGGCGACATCCGTGGCCACTCCTCGGCGAATTTGCTGGCACGCGCCATCAGACCCTGCTGTAGCATCGGCTCGCTAACGTGAGCCTTGAGAATCTCGAAGAGGCTTGCAGGCTCCGACAGCAATCGGCGAATGCGGTCGGTGACGATCTGCTCGATCTCGGCCGCCGGGAGCCGCAGCCCAGCGGCCGCATCGGCCCGGGCTCCGGTGATCAGCGAGCGCGAGACGTAATAGCGGTGGCGCCGGCCGTTCTTGACCGCGTGGGTCGGGTCATGCGCTGGCCCCAGCTGTCGAAAAGCAAGCCGACGAGCAAGCTCGGGTTCTTCACCCGAGTACCAGCGTGGCACTCGACCGCGTTCTCGGCAAGGCGGGCCTGCACGGCGTCCCACAGCGCCGGCTTGATAATCACTTCGTGCTCGCCGGGGTAGGTCTGACCCTGGTGGACGATCTCGCCGCGGTAGAGTCGGCTGCGCAACATCAAATAAAGCGCGCCGCGGCCGAGCGGCTTGCCGCCCCAGCGGCGACCTGAGACGCTCGTCCAACGCTTGCCGGCGATACCCTCTGCCTCAAGTTCCTGCTTGAGCAGACGGGCCGAGCCGAGCGCCGCATAGCGCCGGAAGATGTGGCGCGCCGACACGGCCTCGCGCTCGATGATGATCAGTTTCCGCTCGCGGACCGCGTAGCCGAGCGGCGGCACGCCGCCCATCCACATGCCCTTCTTTTTTGAGGCGGCGATCTTGTCGCGGATGCGCTCGCCGGTGACCTCGCGCTCAAACTGGGCAAAGGACAACAGCACATTGAGGGTCAGCCTTCCGATCGAGGTCGTGGTATTGAACTGCTGTGTCACCGAGACAAACGAGACACCCTTCGCATCAAAGATTTCGACAATGTTGGCAAAATCGGCGAGCGAACGGGTCAGCCGGTCAATCTTGTAGACGACCACGACATCGACCTTGCCGGATTGGATGTCGGCCAGCAGTTGCTGAAGGGCGGGCCGCTCCATGTTGCCACCCGAGCGTCCGCCATCATCGTAGCCTGCGGCAGGCAGGACCAGCCTTCATGGCGCTGGCTGCTGATGAAAGCTTCGCACGCTTCGCGCTGGGCATGCAGCGAGTTGAACTGCTGCTCCAATCCCTCTTCGGAGGATTTGCGGGTGTAGACCGCACAGCGCAGTCTGTGCCGGCGCGGCGCGGCGCTGATCTTATTCATTGGCGGCGTGGAGGGATCGCAGCGATGGCTGGCGCTTGATCCCAAAGAACAGCGGCCCCGACCAATGTGATCCCGTGATCCGACGCGCGATCCGGGTCAATGACGGGTAGCGCTGGCCCTGATACTCGAACCCGTCATCGAGGACGACGACCGTATGCACATGGCCATGCCATCGCGAACCAGCTTGGTTCCGGGCTTCAAGGTGATGGGAATGGCTGCCAGTCCGCCGCGCTGATCTCCGCCTACGAACAGCGAATGCAGCATTCGCTTGGTGCTGAGGCTGAGCCCGCCAAAGGCCCGTTCCTGAAGGCTGTAGGCGACCCCTCGGATCAACAGATCGCGGCTCAACCGGGTCGGCGGCGTCGCTCGGTACAGCCTGCACCATTCGACCCGAAGATCAGCGATCGTCAGCGCTTCGAGTGCTGCGATCTGGGCTTCGATATCGGTCCTTTTGGATTGAATGTCGGCACGGAGATCCTGGCGGCAGGATGACCCGCCAGTATCCTGGCGAGCTTCCGTGGATGGGGCGACCGGCGTCATCTGCCAGCCTCGGCAATGCGGTAGACCCGGCCGCGCTCCTCCTTGCTCGCGACAATGGCGAGCCCGAGCTTCTTCTTCAGCGCCCCCGAGAAGACGCCGCGCACGGTGTGCGGCTGCCAGCCGGTTGCCGCCCTGACCTCGTCGACGGTGGCACCCTCGGGCCGGCGCAGCAGGGCTATCACCTCGGCCTGCTTCGAGGCGCGCGCCGGCTGCGGGTCGGGCAATGCTTCGATCGCCGACCACAGCTGATCGATCAGTGCGGCGCGGTCGCCGACCGTTCTCCGCTTCTCGACATCGGGCAGGGCGTTCCACAGCGCCAGCAGCCGCTTGCCGCTGAGCCGCGCCGCATGCAACTCCGCGTTTGATGCGACGACAATCTCGTTCTCGCTGGGCTCGGCCGGTGGCTCGCGGCTGAGGGTGATCCCATCATTGCCAAAAATGTAGATGCGCATGGGTGGGTCTCCTTGTGTGCCTCGGCGCAATGCCGACGGTGACCACACTCACGCTCTGTTCCGCACCCCAAGCCACTGGTCTCGTGACAATAATTTGGCGTTGTTTGACGCATGCCGAGCATGCAATTGCTCGTGAGAAGCCGCCCAGCTATCGACCAGCCGCCATGCCGGGCGATAAGTATCATCGGCGCCCATGGTCAGGCGCGATCGTGTGCCTCAACCCGATCGCCGCAACTGCGGCCCAACAATTTGGGCCGGGGATATTTGGCCGTTCCGCGATCGCTGCCAGTGATCAAAAGGATCAGAGCGCTGGTTATCCGCGGGCTCGTGCTTATAAATCACCCTCTCAAGCTGACAGTCGAACGCATCGGCGATCGGCACAGCGTCTTGAGGCAGGGGAATGACATCGCCCTTTCACGGCGGTAACAGGGGTTCGAATCCCCTTGGGGACGCCAACTAAATCAGAGAGATGTGGCTCTAAGTTCGAAAATTGCGCCCCTTGGGGCAGGCAGGGGGCAGTCTGTCCCGGACATCCGCTCAGGGCGCGTAGCGGGGCGCGAACGCTCGCGCCCCTCAACCTGTCCTTTTAGAACCCGTCCACCGACAATAGGACGCTCCATCAGGCATTCGCGGCCAGGTACAGTAACTGTCAAAGATTGTCTACGAACAGGCCTAACCTTCGGGGCACGCGGCCTCATCCGCGTGACCTTGCGTCCGGCAGGATGATCGAGATCCTGAGCATGGCCAGCAATATATGATCCGCCAAGGCGCGAATATCCGGTAAATCGTCCGATGCAGGCCCGCCGGTCGTCTCGGCGCACTGATTTGCGAGATCCTCACGACTATTTAAGGCTGACGATTGTTAGGGCTGACGATTGCGAGGCGGCCCGGGCCATGAAGTGCACTGCGCTATCGAAGCGTATAACGAGCTAAATGCGAAGGAGGGTGTTGCAGTGCGGGTACACCTCCACCGTCGAATACCAAATGTATTACAGCGTTTGGGGCCGGGGTCAAGCGCACTGTAAATCCGTCTACTTGAGAATACGCGAGAGACCTAGGGAGTAAAGGTAAGCTTTGTACTTACACTCAGGTGCTATAAAGACAGAAACACACACGGCCGGATCAGGTTTGGAGATGATAATGCCATTGTGGGCAAAAGGATATGGGGATCCAGGGCTTTCTCCGGCATCGGCAGATCGGAAATACGGTGCGTTACACGAGGCTGCACGCCGATCGCTTCCACGGCTGGTGAGATATACGTATTCCGGGAAAGCTTAAGAATTTTTAGTTCTGCAAAATGCTGAGCCTCACGCTCGCTCTGCGCTCGCACGATAATCGGTTCGGCGCTCCACTTCTTCGATATTGGGTTTGCTAGGTTCGTAGGGGTGGAACTTCCAGAGCCCTATGATGGCATCCAATCTTTGGCCATAGTGCACTCAAATTTCGGGGTCGAATGCTTTCAACTTTCTCGTCTGGAGAGGCCGTCATGGTACCCCCAAACCCATGAGAATCGCAAAGCACCATGGTGCCATGACCAACGTCTCGGGATTGAAAATCCCGGCTCGTCAGCGGTCAGTGCGGCTCGCGCAGCCTTGATTTCGGGTAGCCATTGGTGGAAGTGTGAAAGCCTGCGCGCTGAAGGTCTCGACACTGTGCTGCACGGCCAGACGATCTGGGCCAAATCGTTGGCCGGCCACAGCGGCGGTGACGTGCATCGAGGCCCGCAAAGCGCGGAACCACGCACCGATGGCGATCTCTCGCGAAGAGAGCAATAAAGCCATGTCAGGCATCGTCTTCGAGTTCGACGCTTTCCAGTCGCGCGTGCTGGGCTTGCGGATCTGTCGGATCGCTCGACACCTCGATCTTCAACGCCGCCGTGCTGGCGAGCGTATTGCGGGCTTCGAGGGCGAAATGTTCGCGAAAGTGCTCGGCGGAGAGATGGCTGAGCGCGCCAAGCCAGACTTTGGCTCCGATGACATGACTGGCGCCGGCGGCGCGCGCGAGCTGATCAATCCGCCGGACGAGATCTCGGACGAGGGCGGTTTCATGCATCGATGGCGACTCCATGCGGCCAATCGACCTGCAATAGCGCGGCGATATCGACGCGAAATCTTCTCGGCCACCCGATCGGCAGCAGCCGCGACCGCGGGCGACAGCGACCTGTCGGCCGCAAAGCTTTCTCCTTCCACCAAGTAGAGGATCAGACAGCGGGGTAGTCGACCAAGGCTACGGGCAAGCTCGATGGCGTCGCCGACGCCGACAGCATGGGTCGAGGAGGGTGACAAGCCTGTTGGCAGCGGGCCGGCGGTGAGGTCAAGGCGGTGGATTTCCCCAGGTCGCGCAAAGGACGCTGCAGCATCAATAAGAATTACCGTGTCGAACCCTTCCCATTCATCGAGAAGGGCGAGCATATCGCCGCTGCGCGCGCGTAAAACGACCCCGGGCGGGGTACTCGCTTGCAGCCGCGCCATCACCGCCGCGCCACAGCCATCATCGCCGCGGTCGGGATTGCCGATGCCGATGACGAGCACGCATGCTGGGCAGATTTCGGTCATTCCCGGTGGACTCTCAATTGCAAAAAATGGGCGGCGCAGGAGATGCAAGGATCGTGATTGCGGATGCTCTGCTCGCAAACCGCTTTGAGCGTCTCCTCGTCGCGATCCAGATTGGCCGTGGCAACCGCCCGCAAATCGTCTTCGATGACGCCCTGGTTCTGCGCGGTTGGCGGCACAAGACGCGCGTCGAGGATTGTTCCTTCGGGATCGAGTTCGTAGCGATGATAAAGCAGGCCGCGCGGTGCTTCAGTACACGCATAGCCAACACCGTCGCGCGGCTCGGGCGAAACAAAAGGACGTGGCGGCGGCTCGTAATCGGTGATCAAGCGCAATGCTTCGCCGCAGGCATAAACGATCTCGATCGCGCGAACGAGGATGCTACGGAACGGATTGCGGCAGACCGGATCGAGACCGGCCTCATCGGCGAGCGCATGGACCTCGGCCGGCAGGCGGTCGCGATTGAGCGCATAGCGCGCCATGGGTCCAACGAGATACGCGCCGCGTCGCTTCAGCTTCGAATGAAGGGCAGTTGAATACGGCACCTGACGTTCGAGGAACTCGGATTCATATTCGGCGGCCGAGATGTCGAGACCGGCGGAAGAGACGATCCGCCCGGCGTTCATCGGATACTCCTGGGGATGCCGCAGTGCCACGAACTCATAATCTCGGGTGACATCGGGAAACGGAAAGCCCGCAGCCCATCGCAGTGTCTCGACCGCCAAATCGCGGGCTCGCTTCAACGGTTCGGCGAGCGGCATCAGCTCCGCGCGGCTCGGTGTGCGATAGAAACCGCCGACTCGGACATTGACCGGATGGATTTCGCGGCCGCCGAGCAGACGCAACAACTCGTTGCCGGTCTTTTTGAGCGTTAATCCGCGCTCCACCGCATTCCGGTGATCACGCGCCATCGCGATCGCGTCGGGGTAGCCGAGAAAATCGGGTGCGTGCAGCATGACAATGTGCAGCGCGTGGCTCTCGATCCACTCGCCGCAATAAAGCAGCCGCCGCAAGGCGCGGATCGGCTCCCCGACTTCGATCCCGAGGGCGCCTTCGATGGCGTGCGCGGCACTCATTTGATAAGCGACCGGGCAGATCCCGCAGATGCGGGCGACGATGTCCAGGACCTCGCCAAAGCCGCGCCCGCGCAGCAATGCTTCGAAAAACCGCGGCGGTTCGAAAATGCTGAGACTGGCCGCCTCGACCGTGCCGTTGCGGATGTGAAGATCGAGCGAGCTTTCCCCCTCGACGCGGGCGATGTAATCGACCTTCAGCGTCCTAGTCGCCATGCGCTTCCGCCTCCTTGCGGAACGCCTCGGCGGCGGCGTTGAAGGTCTGGAACAGCCGCGCGATATCGCGTCCCGCCATGCCGAGCCTGGAGAACTCGCGGGCTATTGCCGCCGTGTTGGCGCCATCGACCGGCCCGAAACAGCCGTAGCATCCGCGGTTGTACGATGGGCAGATCGCGCCGCACCCGGCATGGGTGACGGGCCCGAGACATGGTGTTTTATGGGCAACCATCACGCAGGGATTGCCGCGCGTCTTGCACTCGACGCAGACGCTGTGACCGGCGATCGTCGGTTTGCGCCCGACGAGAAAGGCCTTGATGACTTCGAGCAGCTGGCCCTTGTCGATCGGACAGCCGCGCAGTTCGAAATCGACGGCAACGTGGGCACTGATCGGCGTCGAGGTCGCGAGTGTGCGCAGGTACTCGGGGTTCGGATAAACGTAGCAAGCAAACTCCCGTACATCCGCGAAATTCCGCAATGCCTGGATGCCGCCGGCAGTGGCGCAGGCCCCGATCGTGACGAGCCGTTTCGAGAGCCGGCGTACACGATGAATACGTTCGGCATCGTGCGGCGTCGTGATCGAGCCCTCGACCAGCGAGAGATCGTAGGGCCCGCGCAACATCCTGCGCGACGCCTCGGCAAAATAGGCGATGTCGAGCTCGCCAGCGACAGCCAGCAATTCGTCCTCGCAATCGAGCAGGCTCAGCTGGCAGCCGTCACAGGAGGCGAATTTCCACACCGCGAGCCGCGGCTTGCGGCGATCCGGCATTTCAGATCTCGCGTATGTTAAAGATCGCGGCGATCTGGTCAAACCGAAAGACCGGACCATCGCGGCAGACAAAATCCGGGCCGAACTGGCAATGCCCGCACAGCCCGACAGCGCATTTCATGTTCCGCTCCATCGAAAGAAAAATCTGGTTGGCGGGTAGGCTGCGCTGGCGCAAGGCATCGATTGTGAACCGCATCATGATTTCCGGCCCGCACACCATCGCCACGGCATGGTCCGGGTCCACCGCAATGCGTGGGATCAATGCCGGGACCACGCCGACATTGCCGCGCCAATCGGCAACGGCATGATCGACAGTGACGAGGATGTCGATGTCGAGGCGGCGCCGCCAGTCTTCGAGCTCACGCCGGAAAAGAATTTCGGTCGGACTTCGTGCGCCATAGAGCACAACGACGCGGCCATAGCGCTTGCGGCGGGCGAGCACGGCGTAGATCGCCGGGCGCAGTGGTGCGAGACCAAGCCCGCCGGCGACGATGACGATGTCGTTGCCCTCGCTTTCCGCAACCGGCCAGGCCGAGCCGTAAGGCCCGCGAAGGCCGATCACCGCACCGCGGCGCAGCCGGGTAATCGCGGCGCTGACGGCACCAACGGCTCGCACCGTATGGACGATCTTGCCGGTGTCTTTGGGGTCGCCGCTGAGACTGATCGCCACCTCACCGAGCCCGAACGCGTAGAGCATGTTGAATTGGCCTGGGTCGAAGGCAAAAGGCGCGGACGGCGTCAGCTCGATCGTCGCGACATCGGTGCTTTCCTTGCGCGCCCGAGCAACCGCGAACGGCTGCGGGACAAGGCAATCTGTTTTTGATTCGGCTGCGCGATCTATAGGAATGCGCGTCAAGCGGGCTGGCTTCCATAAACGTCGAGCGCCTGCAGCCGTGCGGCGTGCAATTTCTCCCCCATCGCGCCGACAAACCGCTTCATCAGCTCGTAGCCGAGGTCGTGATCGGCCTCGCACTTGTCGCGCAAGCACTTGGCGTTGACCCCGAGCAACCGGGAAAGCTCGACCGCATGCGCGTCGAAAGCCCAGCGGTACGGCGGCACCAGCCACGAACCGTCGAGAACCTCGCCCGCGCCCAAGGTAGCGACGATGATCGGCTGCCGGCCCGGCGCATGGATTTCGAGCGCAATGGTGCCGTGGCGGATCAGATAAAACTCGTCGGCCGCCCCGCCTTCGCGAAACAGGTATTCCCCCGCGGCAACGCGCATGTTGCGGGCGCAACCCGAAATCGCCTCAGCGAACGCTTCGCCGAGATCGGCAAAAAACGGGTGTTCAAGAACGATCCGCTCAAGCCCTGTCATCGCGGTTGCTCCATGTCGGGCCAGGAGCAGCCCGGATCGCCGCCGCCTCTTCGGTGATGTCGATCCCGACCGGACACCAGGTGATGCAACGTCCGCAGCCGACGCAACCCGAGCTGCCGAATTGGTCGAACCAGCTCGCCAGCTTGTGAGTGATCCACTGGCGATAGCGCGCCCTGGTCGTACGCCGCACACTGCCGCCGTGGATATACGAAAAATCAAGTGTGAAGCAGGAATCCCAGCGGCGCACGCGCTCGGCGACGGTGCCGGAGAGATCGGTTGTGTCGTCGATGGTCGTGCAAAAACACGTCGGGCAGACCATTGTGCAATTGGCGCAGGCAAGACAGCGGCTCGCAACATCATCCCAGCGGGGATGGTCGGGGTTGGCCTGCAGCAATTCTTTAAGGCCGTCGGTGTCGAGGCTGCGCCCCATCGTTCGCCGGGTTTGTGCGACGATGGCCTCGCCGGCTTTGATTTCGGCTTCGGTTGCCGGCCGGTGCGGCACATTTGCGGCGAGGTTCGCGCCGGCTGAGCTGCCGACCTCCATCAGAAACAAGTGACCGGCGTTCTCAATCAAATCGGTCAATGCGAGGTCAAAGCCCGCCTTGACTTCGGGGCCGGTGCCCATTGACGCACAAAAGCAGGTCCCGCCGGCCTGGCCGCAGTTGACGGCCACAATAAATGCCCGCTCACGGCGGCCTTGGTAATTCCGATCGATATAGGCGCCCTCGACAAAGACGCGGTCCTGAATGGCAATCGCGTGCAGTTCGCAGGCGCGCACCCCGATAAAAGCCAGCGGCTCGGGAGCGGCATCGGATGTCGTCACGTCAAATCCATTGCCCTCAACACGGCGCGCCTGCCACAACCGCTCCACTGGCGGATGCAGAAACTGTTTCCAGGAATGCGGCCCGACCGTGTAGCCAAACACGGCGTCGTCGGCGCGCCGCTCAAGGCGGTATTCGCCGGCGGCCTGGCGATCGGTCCAGCCGACCGGCAGCTGATCGATCTCGGTCACTGTGTCATAGATGATAGCGCCGTCGCGAACCGTCGGCGCGATCACGCGATAGCCGCGATCACGGAGCAAATCGATTAGCCGGTGCAGATCGGCGCGTGCGACCGCCAGCTTCGCACTGACTGTAACTGGCGGCTGGGGATCATCCGGGCGCGCGATAGTTTTCATTCGGCTCTCACATCCGGGGATGCGCAGAGATCGGCGCGTAAAGGCGGTCGACGTCCTTGAGACGGATGTCATCAAACCACCGGACCCAGGTTTCTGCCGCCATTGGATCCAACTCCTAACGATTGGGCTGATGAAGATTTGGCACGGGGGTCGGCTGCGCGCGTTGATCTGGATCAGCCGGCCGCGTACTTCGCCCTCCCTAAGTGCAACTCCTCCCGGGATGCGCACGTCACCAATGACGCGCTGACGGCCTATACTACCTGCAAGTGTGCTTTCGGATCTCCGCGCTGTCGCGGACCCGACCCGCCGCCGCCAGGTCGACCGCATCGATCCATGGAAAGGTGCAGATCTTGACGCAGATCAACAACACCAGACCCAAGCTTCGCCATTAGACTAGTGCGCCCGGTGCGCTTGGACGCGCCCAGCGGCTGTGGCAGGACGGGGAAACCTTGGAATTTCACGGAGCGGCCTTTCTTCGACGTCGGTTGACGTAGATCAATGCGCTAGGGAGCCGGCGGATCGACCTTGCCATGCTAATTCCAGTTGAAGGAACAAACCATGGCAGTACGAGTTGCGATCAACGGCTTTGGCCGGACTGGCAGGATGGCCCTGCGCGCGGCGCATGAGACCAAGTCCGAGGATGTCGAAGTGGTCGCGATCAATGACATCGGCGCTGTCGCGACCAACGCCCATCTGCTCAAATACGACAGCGTACACGGACGTTTCCCCGGCGAGGTCTTTACCGGCGATAACTGGATGGATATCGGCCGCGGTAAGATCGTGGTGACCGCGGAACGCGACCCCGCACAGCTCTCCTGGCGCACTCTCGGCATCGATGTGGTCCTCGAATGCACCGGCGCCTTTACCAAGCGCCAAGCGGCAGCGAAGCATCTGGAGGCCGGAGCGAAGCGCGTGATCGTCTCGGCGCCGGCCGAAGGGGCCGACATAACGGTCGTTATGGGGGTCAACCACCACGAGTTGAGGCCCGAGCACAAAGTCATCTCGAACGCCTCGTGCACAACAAACTGCCTCGCTCCGGTTGCCTATGTGCTGCAACAGGGCATCGGTATCGAGCGCGGCTACATGACGACAATCCATGCCTATACGGGCGATCAGAACATCGTTGATGGGCTGCACAAGGATTTGCGTCGCGCACGTGCGGCGGCGATATCGATGATCCCGACCTCGACCGGTGCTGCGAAGGCGGTCGGTCTTGTTCTGCCGGTGCTCAAAGGAAAGCTCGATGGCACGGCAATCCGGGTGCCCACCGCGGATGTTTCACTGATCGACTTTAAATTCGATGCTTCTCGCGACACCTCGCGCGAGGAGGTCAATGCGCTGATGGAGGAAGCCGCACAATCGAGCCGACTGCGAGGCATCCTCGGCATCAACAAGGCGCCGACCGTCTCAGTGGACTTCAGTCATGACCCACACAGCGCAACGTTCGATGTGACACAGACGCAGGTCCTCGACAAACGCTTCGTCCGTGTCCTCGCCTGGTACGACAACGAGTGGGGATTCTCAAATCGCCTGGTCGATGTCGCCGCCTGTTTCGGCCGATTTGGCTGAGCGCGTCGAATTCTTATACCCGCGGCCAAAGCTTGGGCAACAGGAGTGGAGGATCCCATGCCGAGATTTCGCACCCTCGACGACATCGATGTTCGCGGAAAGCGGGTGTTGCTGCGCGCAGATCTGAACGTGCCGGTCAATGACGGTGTCGTGACCGACGCCACTCGGATCGAGCGGCTCGCGCCGACGATAATGACGTTGATCGACAGGGGCGCCAAGGTGATCATGATGTCCCATTTTGGACGTCCGGAGGGGAAAAGAGACCCTGCTTTTTCCCTCCGGCCCCTGATAGCGCCGCTAAGCCGGGTGATCGGTGGCAGGGATGTAGCCTTCGCCGAGGATTGCATCGGTGAAGAAGCCAAGCGCGTGGTCGCGGCGCTTAGGCCAGGGCAGGTCGCTCTCCTCGAAAATCTTCGCTTCCACAAGGGAGAGGAAGCGAACTCGCCCGATTTCGCGCAAGCGCTTGCCGAGCTCGGCGATGTCTACGTCGACGATGCCTTCTCCGCCGCGCACCGCGCGCACGCCTCGATCGACGCACTGGCTCGATTGCTGCCGAGTGCGGCTGGGAAGCTGATGCAGGCTGAGCTGATGGCCTTGACGGCAGCCCTCGAGAAGCCGAGGCGACCCGTTCTCGCACTGATCGGCGGGGCGAAAGTCTCGACCAAGCTCGATGTCCTGCGTTTTCTGATCGCTAAGGTCGACATCCTCGTTGTCGCCGGAGCGATGGCGAACACATTCCTCTTTGCCGAGGGTCGAGAAATCGGCCGCTCGGTGTGCGAACGCAACATGGCCGACAGCGCCCGCCAGACCCTTGCCCTGGCGTACCAGCGGCACTGCCGGGTCGTCTTGCCCGAGGATGCGATCGTAGCCCCCGCGCTCAAGCCGGGCGTTGCCGCTCGAACGATCGGGATCGAGGCGGTTCCGAGCGATATGATAATCCTCGATATCGGCCCGGAGACGGTGACGCGCATCGCCGGCGTTCTCGAGGAAGCCCGCACCCTCGTCTGGAACGGGCCGCTCGGCGCTTTTGAGACGCCGCCCTTCGATCGCGGCACTGTAGCTGTGGCGAGGAAGATCGGCGAGCTCACCCGCGCCGGGAAGCTGCTCAGCGTCGCCGGCGGCGGCGATACGGTTGCGGCCCTCGACGCCGCCGGGGTCACCGATGAACTGTCCTACGTCTCGACGGCGGGCGGCGCTTTCCTCGAATTGATGGAAGGTCGCGAGCTACCCGGGGTGGCAGCCCTTGCCGCGGCTGTTCCAGCGAAATGAGTTTGAGGCGCCGCCGAGCACATTCGAGCTGGCGGAAAAAGGGTCGTAAGAGCCTTTCACGATGCCCTGCTGCTCGGCTCTCGCAGGTCGTTGGATCCTTGCGGCGGGGGCAAGCGAGCTTCTACGAAGCAGAAGACGCAAAGAACGTCGCGCCCGATTTTTTCAAATGCTGTCAATGGGCTTTCTTTTGTGCAGCAGCTGAACCGGCCCGCCGGGGCCGAAGACGAGCGAACTCCTGCTTCAGGTCTGCTTCGGACCCAGCGAAAGCGCCGCTTCCTTGATCTGCATCAACGGCCTGCTTGCCAGCGTGGCGTAACGTGCAACTCGCCATCGCTGCGGCGGCTTGCAAATATGGCAGCCGCGGCGGCGAGGTGTACCGAGGCAATTAAAATCGCGGATTCGACCTAGAGCCATTTGCAGCTACTGCGGATCCGGACTGCGAACCTCTTCTCTGCCAGAAAAAGGTGACTGACATGAACCTCACAAAATATGCTGCTGCTGCATCGCTGTTGTCTCTCGCTGTCGGAGCAGCTTCAGCACGCGCTCAGACGAGCAACGCACCCTCGGTGGAACTCGAAGCGATTTCAGCGATGGCCGGTATCGGTGGGGGGAGCGGCGATGGCCAGCTCCACCTGCCGAACCTGGGGACGAATTGTGACTATCCCTTTACAATCGGCGGCTTTGGCGCCGGGGTTCAGGTCAACGTGTCAAAAATCTCGGCTTCGGGCCCTATCAAAAATCTGAGGAAGCTAGACGATTTCCCCGGGACCTACGTCGCAGGCGGGGGCCAAGTTACGGTGGGTGTCGGCGGCGGCGCCGCTACACTGAAAAACAAGGCCAATGACGTCATCATGGAGCTTGCTGCGCAGACGGTCGGCATCGGCCTTGGCGTTTCCGGGCAGGGACTGACGATCGACATGCCGATCCCGCCGGAAAATGCGCCACGGGCTTACGTGCTGGAGTACGGCTTTCAGAAGGGCTGGCTCAATGCCGACAACCGAAAGGCGCTTAACGACCTGGTGGACGCCTGGAAATGTCGCTTCGTGACTTTCGACGTGACAGGAGGCAGTGACAGCCAGGAAACCGAGGGCGCCAAGCTCGCGTCCCTGCGGGCGAACGCGGTCCGGAACTACCTCGTCGGTGCGGGTGTCGCAGCAGACCGCATCACCCCAAAAGCGTCCGATTACCTGCGGGTATTGACGGGCGAAGGGGTGCGTCTGCGGCAGAACCGGGTGGTCGTCGTGACAGTTCGTTGAGCTGCGGTGAACGCCGTCCTTTTGAAAAATGGGCATTCTCTCGGGGGTTCCGCCCATAGTGGCGAAGCCCCCGCACCCGCTGAGGGGTGTTCACCCGGAGAAGATCATGATCCAGCTCATCCTTCTAAGGCACGGCGAGAGTGTCTGGAATCGCGACAGTCAGAGTGCACCGCCGGAGCGCGATAATCGAGCGCCTCCGTGGAGGAGCGCTAATAATGAAGTCGAGGAATAAGGACCAATGAATGCACGTGACGTCATGAGTAAGCCGGTTGTGTCAGTTCATCCCGAGACATCGACACGTGAAATCGCGCGGCTGCTGGTCGAAAAAGCGATCACTGCAGTGCCCGTCGTCGACGATAATGGCGCGCCGATTGGGATGGTGAGCGAGGGCGATCTAATTCGTCCCGAGCGAGCCGCCCGCCAGGCCAAGCACAGTTCTTGGTTAGAGATCCTCGCGGAAGGCGAGCCCATCCCGAGCGAGCTTGTTGCCTGGCTGCACTCTCAGGCCCACAGCGCGCGAGCCATTATGTCAGCGCCTGTTATTACGGTGAGCGAGGATACGGAGCTCTCCGAGATAGCGCGCGTGCTCGTCACTCATCGGATCAAGCGCGTGCCCGTGGTTCGAGATGGCCGGGTCACGGGCATTGTCGCGCGCGACGATGTGTTACGCGCCCTGGCCTCGAGCAAGGCAGATTTGTGATGCCACTCATCGGCACACAATCCATCAACCATGGTTTCCATCCCGGTCGCCGGGCAGATCAGGGATAATGATATGCTTGGTTGGATCGTTCGCCTCGTCATGTTCATAGCGAGCATTATCACGGGCTGGTTTGTAGCGCGCGATACTGCAAGTCTCGACGTGATCGAAATGGTGGTTTCGCTTTTATTGATCATCCTCTTTCTTGCCGTCGGAGCATTCTGGCCATATCTGGTGGCCTGGTTTGCCGACCGGCGCGCCGTGCGCCGGTCGCGTGCTCCGTCCGGCACCGGGAATGTCCGTCCATGATCCACTGGGCGGGCCTATATCATCCCCTGCAATACGAGAAAAATAGCCGATCAATAACGGTGCTATGAACGGCGCCTATCTTACTGCGATCGCTGCACTCGCGGGATCAGCGATTGGCGCGCTGGCCTCCCTCGGGACAACCAGCTCAACCAGCACGTCCGGGAGCGTGCACGCTCGGTAGCTCAGCTGAATTTGTCGCACGAGCAGATGGGGTCATGCGGCGCATTGCCCAAGGATATGAATTGTCCCCTGCATTGTCCAAGCGGAATGACTTGACCTGGATCAATGCCACGACGCATCGCGGGCCGTAGCGTCTGAACGAGGCAGCCGGGCTCCGGAAGGAGCCTTGACGGTCGTGACGGCGCTGGAGAAACGGTCATGTCGACGGCGGAGACTAGATCCTCGGTTAGCCTAAGCCGGAGGCCGCAATCTTCGGTAGACAACACGGAGCCCAAGGCTCCGGCTGCGCCGAAACCCGCAACAAAGCGAAAGCTGCCGGTGTGGGTACTGGTCCTGGTTGGCGTCGCGGTGCTCGGCGGCGGTGGCGGGTGGTACTGGTGGCAGCAGCAGCTGAATGCGCTGCCCCCGTACATCGCGGCAGCGAATGGCCGCCTCGAAGCGGAGCAGGTAGAAATCGCGACCAAGTACGCGGGCCGGATTGCTGTCGTTCTCGCCAAAGAGGGAGACATGGTCCAAGCGGGCCAAGTCCTCGCGCGCATGGACACGGCCGAACTCGAGGCGCAGCTGCAGTCGGCCAAAGCACAAGTCAGAAAAGCCGAAGCAGAAAAAGTTGCGGCGGAGGCGCAAATCGTTCAGCGCATCAGTGACCGGACGTTCCAGGAACAGGAGTTGCGCCGTACCAGCACCCTCAATAGGCAAGGGTGGGCAACCGGCGAAAAGCTCGACGATATTTCCAACAGGCTGAAGCAGGCCCAGGCGAACTATGACTTAGCCGTCGCAACCCGCGATGCCGCTGCAGCCGCGATCACGGCGGAGCAGGGCGAAGTGGCGCGGCTGCAGTCGCAGATCACAGATTCGACGCTTATTGCGCCGACCTTCGGGCGCATTCAGTACAAGCTGGCGCAGCCTGGGGAGGTGCTTTCGGCCGGCGGGCGGGTCCTCACATTGCTGGACTTGAGCGATGTGTACATGACGATCTTTGTGCCAGCGCGCGTCGCTGGCCCCCTCGGCGTCGGCGATGAAGCGCGCGTCACGCTGGATCCTCGCCCGGGATATGTGTTCCCGGCCAGGATAACGTTCGTTGCAACGGAGGCGCAGTTCACGCCGAAGACGGTCGAGACACCTGAGGAGCGCGAGAAGCTGATGTTCCGGGTCAAGCTGTCGGGCGACGCCGCGCTTCTAAAGCAGTACGAAAAACAGCTCAAGACGGGGATTCGTGGCATCGGGTATGTGCGGACCGAGCGTGACGCGGCTTGGCCCGCCAAGCTGGCAGTAAAGCTGCCGTAATGACTGATCCCGCTGCGAGGTTGCGGCGCGTGTCGCACCGATACGGCCGGACCATCGCGCTCGACGACGTTACCCTCGAAATACCGGCCCGCTGCATGGTTGGGCTGATCGGACCGGATGGTGTCGGCAAATCTACCTTGCTCGCGCTGATTTCGGGTGTGCGCCGGATCCAGGAAGGCGACGTCTTCGCATTGGATGGTGACATGCGCAACGCGGAGCACCGCCGTTCGAGCCTGCCGCGTATCGCCTACATGCCGCAGGGACTTGGGCGGAACCTCTATCCGACACTGACCGTATTCGAGAACCTCGACTTTTTCGCCCGCCTCTTCGGCCAGGCCAAGAGCGAGCGCGAATGGCGCATTAACGACCTCCTGACTTCGACCGGTCTTGATCCGTTTCCGGACCGACCGGCGGGTAAGCTGTCGGGCGGCATGAAGCAGAAATTGTCGCTGTGCTGCTCACTGATCCACGATCCGGACCTGCTGATCCTTGACGAACCGACGACGGGGGTGGACCCGCTATCGCGGCGGCAATTCTGGGAACTGATCGACCGAATCCGCGTGCGGCGGCCGCAGATGAGCGTCATGGTCGCGACGGCGTACATGGAAGAAGCGGAGGGGTTCGATTGGCTCACCGCGATGGACGACGGCCGCGTGATCGCCACCGGCACGCCTGCGGAATTGAGGGCAAAAGGCAACGCATCGACGCTCGATGACGCCTTCATAAACCTCCTGCCCGAGGCCAAGCGCGCCGGCCATCAAGCCGTCATTGTCCCTCCGCGCGTCAAATATGAAGGGCCGCCCGCCATCGAGGCGGAGGGACTTACCCAGCGCTTCGGCAAATTCACCGCAGTCGACCATGTAAGCTTCCGCATCGAGCGCGGTGAGATCTTTGGCTTTCTCGGCTCCAACGGCTGCGGCAAGAGCACGACAATGAAGATGCTCACCGGTTTGCTCGCGCCGACCGAAGGAAAGGCGCTGCTCTTTGGTCGACCGCTCGACGCCGGCGACATGGCGACACGCGAACGTGTCGGCTACATGACGCAGGCGTTCTCGCTTTATGGCGAATTGACCGTCCGGCAGAACCTGGAGCTGCATTCCCACCTGTTTCGCCTGCCGGAAGACCGGCGAGAGGCTCGGGTCAAGGAGATGCTCGAACGGTTCGGTCTGCTCGGCGTTGCGGACAGCCGGCCCGAGAGCTTGCCTCTCGGCATGAAACAACGTCTTCAACTTGCCGTCGCGATCCTGCACGGGCCCGAGGTACTGATTCTCGACGAGCCGACCTCCGGTGTCGACCCGGTCGCCCGCGATTCCTTCTGGCAGTATCTGATCAGCCTGTCGCGTGACGACGGCGTGACGGTCTTCCTCTCGACCCACTTCATGAACGAAGGGGAACGGTGCGACCGCATTTCGTTGATGCATGCCGGCAAGGTCCTGGCCGTCGGCCCAGCCAAGGAGCTGTCAGAGCGTCGCGGCAAGGATAACCTCGGGGATGCGTTTATCGCCTACCTCGAAGATGCGTCCGGAGCAGAGTCGGGAGCAAAGCCGAGCGCGACCGAAGCACCTCCCGAGCCGACCCGGTCGGCGGTGGCGCGGGCCTCTGTATCGTCGCGGTTCGATTTGCGGCGCCTCTGGGCCTATGCGCGCCGGGAGACGATGGAGATTCTACGGGACCCGATCCGGCTCGCCTTTTCGCTCCTGGGCCCTCTGATCTTGATGGTGACGGTCGGCTACGGCATCTCGTTCGATGTCGAACACCTGGCCTACGCCGCGTTCGACCAGGACCAGACGAACGAAAGCCGGCAATTGCTCGAAAACTTCTCGGGCTCTCGGTATTTTACTGAGCATCCGGACATTTCCGTCGACACCGAGCTTGAACATCGTCTCAAAAGTGGAGAGCTGAAAGTCGCCCTCGAGATTCCGCCCAATTTCGGCAAGGATCTCTTGAGCGACAAACAGCCCGAAATCTCCGTTTGGCTGGACGGCGCGATGCCGTTCCGCGCCGAGACGGCAAGCGGCTATGTCGAGGGGTTGGCGCTGACCTACCTGACCGATCAAGCGGCCAGGGGCCAAATCGGGGGACTCCGGCCGCTGCCGGTGAATGTCGAGGAGCGCTTCCGCTACAACCAAGCGTTCAAAAGCGTTTATCAGACCATTCCCTGCACCATCATGGTCGTGCTGATCCTCATTCCGGCGATGATGACGGCAGTCGGCGTCGCGCGTGAAAAGGAGACGGGATCGATCGCCAATTTCCGCTCGACGCCGATCACCGGCATCGAATTCCTACTGGGTAAGCAATTGCCTTACGTTGCCATCGGGCTCGTCAGTTTCCTCACGCTGCTATTCATGGCAACCCACCTGTTCGCTGTACCGGTGAAGGGATCGCTTGCGACGCTCTTTGGCGGCGTCTTCATCTACATCGGCGCGGCCACCGGCTTTGGCCTGCTCATCTCCTGCTTCACGTCCACTCAGATCGCCGCGATTTTCACGACAACAATCCTGACCATGGTCGCCGCGATCAATTTCTCGGGGCTGCTGGTCCCCTTTTCCTCGCTATCGGGCGTTGGCCGCTGGATCGGTCTCGGCTTCCCGTCGGGATGGTTCTCGCAAATCAGCCTGGGGATCTTCACAAAGGCCCTCGGCTTTGCCGACGTCTGGACCGATATGCTGATGCTTGTTTTCTTCGCGCTCGCGTTTGTTGCCGTGTCAACGATCATTCTGCGCAAACAGGAGGCGTGACATGGCTCTGCGGCCCGCCAACGTTTTCAGGCTTGGCGTGAAGGAGCTGTACAGCCTGCGCGCCGACCCGATCCTGTTGATCATGATTGTCTATGCGTTCACCTTCGCGGTCTATGCGCAGGCGACCGGCGCGAAGACCGAGGTGGAGAATGTGGCGGTCGGCATCGTCGACGAGGACGATTCCGAACTGTCGCGCCGCATCGCCGGCGGCGTGCTCGAACCGCAGTTCAAGCGCGCGGTCCAGTTAACGCCTAACCAGATCGATTCCGGCATGAACTCCGGCCGCTTCGTGTTCGTCCTGGAAATCCCTCCGAAATTCGAAGAGGACGTTCTCGCCAACAAACGCCCGACGGTGCAGATCAATGTCGATGCGACCGCGCTCACGCAGGCCGGGGTCGGCGCCAGCTACCTCCAGAACATCATCGAACAGGAAGCTTTGGGCTACCTGCAGCACCGCGAAGGGACGACAACCTCCCCGATAAATCTCGTCATCCGGACCGCATTCAACCCCAACCATTACTCCGAGTGGTTTCTTGGGATTATGGCGATCATCAACAACATTACGATGTTGACCATCGTCTTGACGGGGGCGGCGCTGATTCGCGAACGCGAACATGGAACCGTCGAGCATCTGCTTGTGATGCCTGTCAGGCCGGCCGAAATCATGATCGCAAAGATCTGGTCTAACGGTCTCGTGATCGTGGTGGTGGCGCTCCTATCGCTGTGGTTTGTCGTCCACAGTGCGCTCCGGGTGCCGCTCTCGGGATCGATGCTGTTGTTCTTGGGGGGGTCGGCCCTGTACGAAATCTCGGTGGCGGCTCTCGGCATTCTGCTCGCCACGTTCACCGGCACGATGGGCCAGTTTGGGTTGCTGATTGTCCCGGTGCTGGTCATCCTGAATTTGCTGTCGGGCAGTGCGACGCCGCCGGAAAGCATGCCTCCCTGGCTGATCGAGGTGATGAAAGTCACCCCCACGCCGCACTTCGTGAGTTTCTCCCAGAACGTGCTGTACCGTGCCGCCGGTCTCGACATCGTGTGGCCGCAGCTGGCCGCTCTCGCCGCCGTTACGACAGTGTATTTCGGCGCGTCGCTGGCGCGGTTCCGGAAAACGCTCGCGAGCTTCTCGTAGGTCCGTTCGGGCTCTCGAGAGTTTCGACCCCGAGAGAGCACTTGATGATCGCGGTGATCGCGTCAGCGAGCCCTCAATGCGTCCGACCGAGGCCGTAATCGCGCCGAACATCCGTACCAGGAAGGAGCGGCAAAAGGGTAAACACCGACTCCGACGAGTATCCATGCAGGCGACGAACCCAAAACCACGACTAATGCGGATTTGGCGCCGGCCCGCCGCGTCGGCGGACAGGCTCGTCGAGGGCGCCGGACTGACATTCCTCGTGTTGGATTGATTTAGATCAAGGCGCTGGCGAGCCGCAAAATCGAACCTGCGACCTCGCGGCTGCCAAATCCTCGGCAGCGAGCGAGCGAAAACGCAGCGGAATAAATGCGAATGAACGATGCAGATAGGCTTCGGGCATTGGCGTCTTGGTACCGCGAATTCGCCGAGCGAGCCGGTACTCCGTGGATTTGGGAGGGGCGATTGGCGACAGCGGACAAGTTGGAGAAGGACGCCGATCGCCTGGAAAAAGAACTCGGCCCAAAGCGGGATAATTTGAGGACATTGTCTCATCCGATTAGCCAGTGAGCCGGTCATGACCCGGAGCGTCGCATTCGTCGTGCTCTGAAGGTTGTCGCTTCGAGAAGCAATCCGAGACTGCGGGTGCAGGTGGCGCTAGCGTCGGGGATCACCGCTTAGGCGTGGTGCCGTCAGGCGCATCGACCGGCGAAAACCAAACAAAAAACCGGGTCGGTGTGCCGCAACAAGCGCATTGCCAAAGAGACTCGACCGCTTGAGATCGATCACGAGCTCAGCCCGGCGGCGATTTTCGCCGATCCGTTCAAGCCACCAGCGATGCGACCGGACCGGCGCAATCGAACACCGCAGCGCCGCCCATCCGATCGATCCAGGCCGGAATGATCTGCATCAATGCGGATGTCCGGCTCTCATAAGCAAGCTGTCGCAAATAAGATCGTTAAGAGGAGTGGATCCAATGTCGGCAAAGTCCTGCGTCCGCTGGTTCGACGACATTCGGCTCAAGGACGTCCCTGAGGTCGGCGGCAAGACCGCTTCTCTCGGCGAACTTTATTCACTGCTCGGCGCCCGGGTCCCGGAAGGGTTCGCGCTGACTGCGGCGGCCTACCGCGACGCGCTCAGCGAAGCCGAGGCCGGGAAGGAGCTGCGCCGACTGCTCTCGGATTTCGACCATCACGATGTGACGGTTCTCGGTGAGCGGGCCGCGGCCGCACGAAAGATCGTTTACGAGGCGACCGGCAACACCTGGCTGCGCGAAGAGATCGCCCGAGCGTATCACGCGCTCGAAGGGAAATGCGGCGCCGGTGTCGCTGTCGCGGTGCGCAGCTCGGCGACCGCCGAGGACCTGCCGACCGCAAGCTTCGCCGGTCAGCATGAGAGCTTTTTGAATGTGCGCGGCGAGGCCGACGTAATCGAAGCTTGCAGGCGCTGCTTTGCGTCGATCTTCACCGACCGCGCCATCGTCTATCGTATCGACAACGGCTTCGACCATTTCAAGGTCGCCCTGTCGGTCGGGGTGATGAAGATGGTGCGCTCCGATCTCGCATCGAGCGGGGTCATCTTCACCCTCGACACCGAATCCGGCTTCCGTGATGTGGTTTTCATCACCGGGGCCTGGGGTCTTGGCGAAAACATCGTGCAGGGCAAGGTCGATCCCGACGAGTTCTACGTCCACAAACCGACTTTCCGGCAGGGATACCGCGCGGTGCTGAGCCGCTCGCTCGGAGGCAAGCAGATGCGGCTGGTCTACGCCGGCGGGCACGGCGACGCCAGCACACAGAACCTGCGGACAACCAAGGTGGACCGCGAACGATTTTGCCTGACCAATGCGGAGGTGCTCGATCTGGCCGATTGTGCAATCCGGATCGAAGATCATTACTCGCAGCTCGCCGGACATCCGACCCCGATGGACATCGAATGGGCGAAGGACGGCAAGGAGCGCAAGCTCTACATCGTCCAGGCCCGCCCCGAAACGGTCGCATCGCAGCGGATCACGGGCGCTTTCGAGACCTATGCGCTGAAGAACGGCGGTCCGGTGCTGGTCACCGGACGCGCGGTCGGCGAGAAGATCGCCTCCGGCACAGTCCGATTGGTGGCCGGTGCGCACGACCTTTCCGCCTTCCGCCCGGGAGAAGTGCTGGTGGCCGAGGCAACGAGCCCCGATTGGGAGCCGGTCATGAAGACCGCGGGGGCGATCGTCACCAGCCATGGCGGGCGTACCTGCCATGCTGCGATTGTCGCCCGCGAGCTCGGCGTGCCTGCGGTGGTCGGCGCCGAAGGGGCGCTCGAAAAGCTTCGGACCGGGACGGTCGTCACCGTCAGCTGCGCCGAGGGCGAAGCCGGCAAAGTCTATGACGGCCAGCTCCCGTACGAGGTCACCCGAGTGCCAGCGGGCGGGGTGCCGCGGCCGCGAACCGAGATCATGCTCAATTTGGCCAACCCAGAGCTCGCCTATCACACCGCGATGCTCCCCAACGATGGGGTCGGGCTCGCACGCATGGAGTTCATCATCAACAACCACATCGGCGTCCATCCGATGGCGCTCGTTTCCCCGGCCAAGGTCGCCTCGAGAACGGCACGGGCCGCGATCGCAAAGCTCGTGCGGAATTATCCACAACCCATCGATTTCTTCGTCGAAAAGCTCGCAGAGGGCATCGGCACGATCGCCGCCGCATTCTTTCCCAAGCCGGTCATCGTCCGGCTGTCGGACTTTAAGACCAATGAGTATGCGAGCCTGATCGGCGGCGCCGGGTTCGAGCCGAAAGAGGACAACCCGATGCTCGGCTTCCGCGGCGCCTCGCGCTACGCGCACCCGGCCTACGCCGCCGGCTTCGCGCTCGAATGCAAGGCACTCGCCCGGGTCCGCAATGAAATGGGGCTGATCAATCTGAAGATCATGGTGCCGTTCTGCCGCCGGGTCGCCGAAGCCGAGCAGGTCATCGCGGCAATGGCGCAACACGGGCTCAAACGCGGCGAGAATGGCTTGGAAATCTACGTGATGTGCGAGATCCCCAACAACGTCATCCAGATCGACGCTTTCGCCCAGCAGTTCGACGGCTTTTCGATCGGCTCCAACGACCTCACGCAATTGACCCTGGGGGTCGACCGCGATTCCGAGATCGTCGCCTTCGATTTCGATGAACGCGACCCCGGCATGCTCGAAATGCTGCGGCTCGCCGTGACCGGCGCCAAGCGCAACCATCGTCACGTCGGGATCTGCGGCGAGGCGCCGGCGAATTATCCGGAGATCGCGCAGTTCCTCGCCAGGCTCGGGATCAACTCGATCAGTGTGACTGCCGCGAGCCTCTTACGCACGATCACGGCCGTGTACCAAGCCGAGCAGGCGGCGGCCGCTCGCCCGGTTGCCGCCGAGTAGGGGGGCTCTATGCAGCCGATCGTCACATTGACCATGAACCCTGCGCTCGACATCGCCACCGCGACCGATCGGGTAGAGCCGACCCATAAGCTGCGCTGTACACCGCCGCGCTATGATCCGGGCGGCGGTGGCATCAACGTCGCCCGCGCGGTGCACGCGCTAGGCGGCCACGCGGTCGCGATTTTCCCGGCCGGCGGTGCTGCGGGCGAGATGATCCGGCATCTGCTGGACGAGGAAGATGTCGCCTACGACGCCGTCGCGATTACCGGCTTCACCCGCGAAAGCCTCGCCGTCGAAGAACGCGCGACCGGCAACCAGTTCCGCTTTATTCTACCCGGACCCGAAATCTCGGAAGAGATCCAGGAGCACTGTCTCGACCGGCTGGCGCAGTGGGCGAGCGAAGCAGAATACATTGTTGCCAGCGGTAGTCTGCCGCTCGGCGTGCCTGACGATTTCTACGCGCGGGTAGCGGCCCTCGCCAAGTCGCTCGGCAAAAAGCTGGTTCTGGACACTTCCGGCGCTGCGCTCAAACAGGCCGGCGGCGGCATCCATTTGTTAAAACCGAGCTTGCGCGAGTTGCAAGATCTGGTCGGGCGAGAAATCCGCACCGAGCGCGAGCAAGAATGCGCGGCGCAGCAGATCATTGAACAGGGCCGCAGCGACATCGTCGTCCTGTCGCTCGGCGAGGACGGCGCCTTGCTCGCAACGGCGGAGGGGATCGAGCGCTTCGCCGCGATCCCGGTCGCGGCGCGAAGCACGATCGGTGCGGGCGACAGCATGCTGGCGGGCATCGTTCTCAGCCTGTCACGCGGCCTCGCGCTGAACCAAGCCGTCCGCTTTGGCATGGCGGCCGGTGCTGCAGCACTGCTCGGCTCCGGGACCGCGCTGTGCCGGTTTGCCGATGTCGAGCGGCTTTACGCGCAGATGTCGCCGACCCAAACGCCTTGTCGTATGCCGCCAGGGTCGGTTGGTGATCCCCAGCTCTTCTGAACCGCCGAAGATGCGGCGCTCTCGAACCGCCAGAGTGACAGCGACAAAGCCGTCACTTTCACAAAGAAGGCTTGACCATGAAAGCTCTCATTTACCAGGGACCTGGAAAGAAAGCGCTCGAAAGCCGGCCGATGCCGGAGATCGCCGGGCCCACAGACGCCATCGTTAAAATCATCAAAACGACAATCTGCGGCACCGATCTGCATATCCTCAAAGGCGACGTGCCGACCTGTGCGCCGGGTCGCATCCTCGGCCATGAAGGCATCGGAGTGGTCGAAAAGACCGGGCCAGGCGTTACCGAATTTCGTCCCGGCGATAGGGTGCTGATCTCGTGCATCTCGTCATGCGGACGGTGCGAATACTGCCGTCGAGGGATGTATTCGCATTGCATGACGGGCGGCTGGATCCTCGGCAACGCGATCGACGGCACCATCAGCGCGGCTGGCTGGTAGATTTCGGCGTTGTTGACCAAGCCGTGCAAGCCGCCGAGCTTCTCGGCGGCTTCGACAGCGCGGGCCCAATCGGCTTCCGAGGTCACATCGTGCCGGACGAAGGACGCAGCCGGCCCGAGCTCGACAGCCAGCGACTGGCCCGGATTGTCCAGCACGTCGCCGATCACCACCTTCGCACCCTGCGCTACCAGCAGGCGGGCCTCCGCGGCACCCTGGCCGCGCGCGCCGCCGCTCACGAGCACCACCTTGTTGTCGAAGCGTGCCATGTCCGCTCCCCCCGATTACAAATAAGGAAAGTTTGGCAGATCGGACGGCCTGGTTGTCATTTTGAAGGAGCGGCGCGCCAGATAATTCTCAAATCCTGCGCCAGATAATTTTCAAAATGACAGCCATGCGGCGCGGCGACTTCCCACCAATGTGTGATAATGCCGTGCCAAGGCGCCCGTCACCGTCGGTCGGTTGAACCGGCGCTAAAGCTACTGTGGGAGGCATCGACGCCAGATGAACGCCATCAAAGACTCCATCAAGTCAGGTAGAACCATCGTCGGGACGACCGTGACACCAAACGTTGACGTGTCGATCCTGGCCGACGCCGGGTACGACTTCCTGCTGTTCGATACCCAGCACTCCGCCTGGGAGATCAAGCAGCTGCAGCCGTCGATCCAGACGATGCGCGGCAAGCAGGCGGCGCCGCTGGTGCGCATCGCCGCGAACCAGGCCTATCAGATCTGCTTCGCGCTCGACGCCGGGGCACGAGGCATCGTTGTGCCGATGGTCAACACCAGCGCGGAGGCGGAGGCCGCCATGCGCGCCTGCCGCTATTTTCCCCTCGGCAACCGCAGCAACGCCGGGGTGCGCGGCGAGTGGGGCGAGTTCAAGAATTACCGCGATTACCTCGATACCGTGAACAACGAGCTCGTTATCCTGCCGATGATCGAGACCAACCAGTCGCTGGAGAACCTCGATGCCATCGCCTCGGTCCCGGGCGTCGACGTCCTGCTGATCGGCCCGTCCGATCTTTCAATCGAGCTGGGAGTGCCACTCGACTACCCTGCGACACCTATCAGCGAGCGCTCGATAAAATCGCGGCAGCCGCCGCAAAGCGCGGCATCGCCGCTGGGATGTATTTCATCCCGCCCGAGATGGACCCGAACTTCTTCGTCCAGAAGGGGTTCAAGTTCTTCACCATGCCGTGGGGTCCCTGGGCGAAGGCCGGGATCCAGAACGGCCTGTCGGGGATCAAGCGCTAACGACGGTCGACGCGGATGGTCCGGCGAACGGCCAGATCGCCCAGCGTGCGCCGCTGCGGGGGGATCGGCATAGCCGCCCGCCGCGCCAAATAATTCTCAAAGACCTACGCCAGATAATTTCCAAAATGACAGCCGGGTTCAAAATCAGTTGGAATTGCGCATGATAACATCGCCGGAAGGACCAGCTGCCGGCGACGATCACCCCGGCCGCGGTCAGCGCCGACCAGCGCGCACTGAAGACGTGCCGGCGCCGATCGTCGATCTCGGCGACGAAGCCGCGTCGGCGCTATGTCGAATTCTTCCCCGCCAACATCCGCAACCCGCACACGCGCCGCGCTTATGCCCGGGCGTGCGCCCGGTTCTTCGCCTGGTGCGAGGGTCGCGGCCTGACGCCGGCGGCGATCCGGCCCCACGACATTGCCACCTATATAGAGCAGCTGCAGGACGAGGTCTCGGCGCCCTCGGTTAAGCAGCAGCTTGCCGCCGTGCGCATGCTGTTCGACTGGCTGGTCATCGGCCAGGTGGTGCCGACTAATCCGGCGGCGGCCGTACGCGGTCCGAAGCATGTCGTCAAGACCGGCAAGACGCCGGTGCTCGAAGGCGCCGAGTGGCGTAAATTGCTCAAGTCGATCCCGGAGACGACCTTGCGCGATCTGCGCGACCGGCATTGATCGCTACCCTGACCTACAGCTTTGCGTGGATCAACGCGGCCCTGGAAATGAAGGTCGAGGATCTGCGGCCGCGCGGCGCCGGCTGGACGGTCCGATTGCACGAGAAAGGCGGTAAGCAGCACGCGATGCCGTGTCACCACGCGCTCGCCGAGGCCTTGCGTGCCTATATCGACGCTGCCGGCATCGCCGAGACCGCAAGGGCTGGCTGTTTCGCACCGCGCGCGGCCACAACGGCAGCGCCTATCCGACAAGCCGATGAGCCAGCCCGACGCCTGGCGGATGGTCCCCGTCGGGCGGCGTCCGCCGGTATCGCAGCACCGAGCGGCTGCCCTACCTTCCGTGCGACCGGGATCACTGCCTACCTCGCCAACGGCGGTGCGCTTGAGCACGCTCAGGACATGGCGGCACACGAGAGCCCGCGCACCACCAAGCTGTACGACCGGACTAGGGAACGGTTGACGCAAGACAAGGTGGAGAGGATCAGATTGTAAAATAACTGTAAGCACCGATTGCTGAAATTGGATGGCTCGGCTTACGCTGAGAGCCTCGCCGTCCGACGCCACAGCCACGGCCTGCCACACAAGACAAACCAGCGAGGGAGAAAACCATGACCGGGTCGCTCGAAGAGCGTTTTCAAAACCTGCACGAGTTCGTCACCCAAGCGCGCACCAATCTCAATCGTAACAATTGGGATTATCTGATCGGCGGCGCGGAGACCGAGACGACCCTGGCTCGCAATCGTGCTGCGCTCGACGCCTGGGGCTTTCGGCCGCGGGTGTTGCGCGATGTGTCAAACGTCGACTGCAGCCGCACATTCTTCGGCAAGAAGCTGCGCATCCCGGTGCTTTGCTCGGCCGTCGGCGGGCTCGAGGTGTTCGAACCGGGTGGCGGCGCCACCGTCGCCGCGGCTACCCGTGAGTTCGGCAACGGGATGATTTTGAGTTCCGGAGCGCATCCCGGGCTGGAAGAAACCGCCGAAGCCTCGGGTGACGCCTTTAAAATATTCCAGCTTTACGTCCGTGGCGATGCCGATTGGGTCGATGACCATGTCCGCCGCGCCATCGACAACGGCTATGACGCGTTCTGCTTTACGATCGACACCGACAGCCACAGCCGCCGCGAGCGCGACATTGCCAAGCGCCACCAGCGCCGGCGCGCGCGCATAAGCGTGCAAGATGAGGAGGCCCGCATCTACCAAGCCCAATTTAACTGGCGCGACATCGAGCGGATCAAGAAGAACTTCGACATTCCGATCGTTCTGAAAGGTATCGGCACCGCCGAGGACGCCAAGATTGCGCTCGAATGCGGGACCGATTGCGTCTACGTGTCGAACCATGGCGGACGCCAGCTCGATCAGGGCGTTGGCTCGATCGATGTCCTGCCCGAGGTCGTTGAAGCGGTCGGCGGCCGCGCCCGCGTCATGGTCGATGGCGGCATCTATCGTGGCACCGACGTGGTCAAGGCGCTGACCCTCGGCGCCGACGTCGTTTCGGTTGGCCGACTTTATATCTACGGCCTCGCCGCCGCTGGGGGGCCCGGGGTGGTCCGGCTGTTCGAGATCCTTGAGGACGAGATCCGCATCTGCCTGTCACTACTCGGCGTCACCGGCTATCACGAACTCGACAAATCCTATATCCGCCCGGCGCGCCAGGTCGTGACGCCGCACGTCCATAGCGTCTTCCCGCACCTCAACTTGCCGCGCGAGACGTATTAGTCTAAGATTGGATGCC
>CAVRUN010000003.1:0-45021 GCA_963724435.1 uncultured Alphaproteobacteria bacterium
CAAATCCCTCCCTCTCCGCCATTGCCATATTCCCAGCAATCTCAACCCGTCTCAACGGGCTGCAAAAGACCGGTAAATGTCAGGCAATCCTGGCCGGTTGCGTATCCCCACTCTATCCTAACCATCTCACCCGTGATGAAGGGGGGAGCCGCGTCAATGCTCCCCCACCACTTCTAACTGAATCGGGAATGGCATCGCGCACGCCCAAAAAACCGTCGGCGATTCAAGTGGCGGGACAAAAGGGGCCGGCGGTCCTGCAATGACGGCGAGGGGCTTCGTGTTCCCCCCACGGCTGTCAAATCCTGGGTGTTCCGGTTTCGGCTTGACGGTAAGCGCCACGAAATGGGGCTCGGAACTCTCCCCGATATATGTCGCGCCGCGGCGACAGCGCCCCGTGCCGGCGGGTCATGCTGTCTTAACCCATAGCCCGCCCCGGCGCAGGTGTTTTGTCTCGGAAGATTGGCACGACTGCGCGCAGCGTTTTAACGTGATCCCCTCGTGCCAGAAAAAGCGCAACACCGCCCGAAGCTCGCCGGTATACCGCGCTCGGCCAGTTCAGTCACCGCTGCCGCAAGGGTCAGATCCGGCTTTTCGACGACTGCTGGTACCAACTCAATCACACTTTCGCGCAGGTCCTGCGAATAGGGTCTTGCTAGCGGCGCTCCCAAGGCGGGAACAATTCCTCAGGGTCGTTGACCCAGACAAACGGGATCCCGTGCTGGTCGGCGCAGTCGACGACGAAGCGAAACTCCATCACGATCGAAGTGCCGGGCTTGCTCTGGTCGATGGTGCGGTCGCCATGGGCGAATTGCCAACTACCGCAGACGAGGTCGGGCTCGTCGAGCCTGCGATGAACCTTGAATTCGATATACGGCGCGCCGCCGGCTTCTGACAGTTCGTCGATGACCGCAACCACAGTCCCTTCTCCCTACTCGTCCAAATTTCGCTAGTTATCCCGGTTTGTGCCGCTAGCCCATTCGGCCATTTGATCAGCTCCGTTGCAAAGCATGGAGCAGGTGTTCGGGTTTGACCGGGGTGGCGTTGATCTCGACCCCGAACGGAGCGAGCGCATCGCAGATCGCGTTGGCGATCGCCGCCGGCGGGGCAACCGCACCGCCTTCGCCGACGCCTTTGACGCCGAGCGGGTTGAGCGGCGAGGGCGAATGCTGGTGAACGATTTTGAAGCGCGGGATGTCGCTCGCTGCCGGTAGCGCGTAATCCATCAATGACCCCGACAATAACTGCCCGTTCCTGTCATAGGCGATCGCTTCGCACAAAACGCCACCGAGGCCCTGGGCCGCGCCTCCCATGATTTGGCCCTCGACCAGCAGCGGATTGACGACCGTGCCGCAATCGTGCGCCACGGCATAATCGTCGATCGCAACTCGGCCGGTATCGCGATCGACGTCGACGATCGCGACATGCACGGCATAGCTCCAGGTCACGGTTTCCGGCTGCCAATAGCAGATTTCCTCGAGCCCGGCCTCGACCCCCGGGGGACGGGTGATCTCCCAGCCGGGCCGCGCCGCGGCGGCCACTTGCGCCAAGCTGACTTGGGCGCCCGGCACGCCGACCACGCCAACGGCGCCCCCACCATTAGCGACCAGTCGCAATTCGAGATCGGTGGGGGCGCATTCGAGCAGATGCGAGGCGATTGCGAATACTTTTTCGCGCAGCCGGCCGCTGGCGACATGCATCGCCGCCGAGGCGGTGACCGTGCTGCGGCTCGCCATCGTGCCAAAGCCGATCGCGATCGCCGCGGTGTCGGCAAAGGTCAGCACGACATCCTCGGGCGCCACTTTCCATAGGTCGGCGACAACCTGCGAGAAGATCGTCTCCATACCTTGGCCCTGCGGTGCGGCACCACAGCTGACATAGATCTTGCCCGACGGATCGACGCGGACAAAGGCGCTTTCGAACGGGCCGACCCCGGTGCCCTCAATGTAAAAGCCAATGCCGAGCCCCAGATGGCGGCCATTGGCCCGGGCGCTGTGCTGCCGCTCACGGAAGGCGGCCAGACCGCCAAGCGCATCGAGCGCCTTTGCAAGCGCCCCCGGATAGTCGCCGCTGTCGTAGACGATCGGCTCGCCGTCGCGGTAAGGGATACCGACCCGATACGGCATCTCCTCGGCGCGGATCATGTTGCGTCGCCGCACTTCAGCCGGTTCGAGGCTTAGCTCCCGCGCGATCAGGTCGATCGTCCGCTCCATCGCGAATGCCGCCTCCGGCCGGCCAGCACCGCGATAGGGTGCATTCGGGACCTTATTGGTGACGACGATTTTTGCCGAGGCGGCGAGGTTCTCGATCTTGTAGGGGCCGGTCAGGTGTACGGCGGTGTTGTAGGCGACGCCCGAGCCGATCGGGTTCCACGCGCCGCAATCGACGATATAGGCGTCGCGCAATGCCAGGATACCGCCGTCATCATCAAACGCGACTTCGACGTCGTGCCATTGGTCGCGCGAATGCGTGGCGCTCATCATGTGCTCGCGCCGCTCCTCGATCCAACGCACCGGGCGGCCGAGCCGGCGGGCGAGAAACGTCACGAGCAGGTCTTCGGGGTAGACATGGCCCTTGCCGCCAAAGCCGCCGCCGACATCGAGGGCGACGCAGCGCACCCGCGCCTCGGGCACGCCGAGCAGAGCCGCCGCCTCGCGCCGGACCCAATGCACGACCTGGGTTGACGACCAGATCGTCATGTGATCGGCGCGCGCATCGTATTGCGCGACGACACCGCGGCATTCCATCGGCACCGCGGCATAGCGGTGGTGGTAGAAGCGGCGCGCGAGCCGATGCGGCCCTGCCGCGAAAGCGTGCTCGACATCGCCGCGGCCGACCGAAAATTCGCCGATCAGATTGGTGCCGAAGCGGTCATGAACGAGCGGGCTGTCGGGCCGCAGCGCCGTCTCGGGATCAATGACCGCCGGCAATTCCTCAAGATCGATCCCGACCTGTTCGGCGGCATCCTCGGCTTGGTTACGGGTTTCGGCAACGATGATCGCGATCGCCTCTCCAACGTGGCGAACCTTGTCGTGCGCCAACAGCGGCTCCTGCGGGTTCAGGAATTTGTGCTGGATCACCGTCGCCCATTTGCTCGGCATCGAGATCTGACCCTCGGGTACCGGCGGCAGCAATTGCAGCAGATCGGCGCCGTTCAGCGCGTCGACGACGCCCGGCATTGCCCGGCTTCGGGTCAGGTCGACCGAGCGGATCCGAGCATGCGCAACTTGGCTGCGCACTACGACCGCGTGCAGCATCCGAGGTAAGACGAGATCGGCGATAAACTGCCCTTGCCCGGTTAGCAGGCGCCGGTCCTCGCGCCGCAACAGCGATCGCCCGACATAGGGAAGTTCGATGTCGTTCATGGGTATGATCCTCGCGAGCCGCGCCGGAAGTGTGCGGGAAGTGTCGAGCAAGGTCCATGCCGCGCGGGAGGCGGGTTATCGCGGCTCGGTGCGGCGGGCAAGTTCGTAGAGGGCGATCGCGGCGGCATTCGACACGTTGAGCGTCGGCTGCGTCGGCGAGGTCGGCAGGCGCGCAAGGTAATCGCAATGCTCGCGGACAAGACGCCGCATGCCGCCGCCCTCCGAGCCGAGAACAAGCACAATGCGCGGACCGAGGTCGATGTCGGCGAGCGCCCGGTCAGCGGTTTCGTCAAGCCCGCAAACCCAGAAGCCGTGCTCTTTTAGCCGCGCCAGGGCGCGCGCCAGATTGACCGTGCGGATCAACGGCACGCGATCGACCGCGCCCGAAGCGGCCTTGGCGAGCGCCCCGGTGATCGGCGGCGCTCCGTGAGCGGCGATCAGCACGCCGCGGGCGTCAAAGGCCGCCGCCGAGCGCAAGACCGCGCCGACATTTTGCGGGTCGCTGACCTGATCGAGCGCGATTATGACGCATCGCCCGGAAGCGGTCTCGATCTCACGCATAACGCCGTCGAGATCGGGTTCGGGTAGCGACTCGACTTCGAGGGCCAGCCCTTGATGCACTGCCCCGGGCGGCAGGACCGCGGAAAATGCGTCACGATCGAAGATGTCGAGCGCGGGGCCGTCGCCGCCACGGCGTTCGGCAACGGCGGCAGCGAGCATTTGCTGCGCCTCGGTCTCCTGACCGGCGAGCACGGCAAGCCGCCGCCACCGCCGCTCGGGATTGGCAAGCGCCGCCGTCACCGTGTGGCGCCCGTAAAGCCAGCGCTCGCCGCTCTCGCGCGAGGCCCGCTCGGATGCCGCCGGGCGATGTTGGTGCGACGGGTTTCCGGTCTGGCGCGGCGTTCTCCGAGAGTGCATATATGTCCCTACTTCGATTGCGCGATTTGATCGATGTGTGCCCGTCGAACCTGGCGCGAAATCCAGGCATGGCACAGCATGATTGACAAGGCGGGTCGAACACCTTATCAGCCTGCGATTCCGCTGCGGGCGGCATGCGACCGCGGAGGGGTTGCCGAGTGGTTAAAGGCAGCAGACTGTAAATCTGCCGACGTACGTCTTCGTTGGTTCGAATCCAACCCCCTCCACCATCGCTTCGGTCCCACGCCGCGGGCACAGGTGGCCGAGGCGGATCGGCCAAGAGGCGGCGGAGGCAGGGGATCGGGTTGGCGGCGTCGAGCGGAACGCGGGTGTAGCTCAATGGTAGAGCTCCAGCCTTCCAAGCTGGCTACGTGGGTTCGATTCCCATCACCCGCTCCAGCCCGCGCATCGGGCATTTGTGATGTCATACTGACGGAAAGCCGGAAACGATGTCGAAGGCGAAGTTTCAGCGGACGAAGCCGCACTGCAACATCGGGACGATTGGTCATATTGATCACGGCAAGACGACGTTGACGGCGGCGATCACCAAGGTGTTGGCGGAGGCTGGGGGCGCGACGTTTGTGCCGTTTGACCAGATCGACAAGGCGCCGGAGGAGCGGGCGCGGGGGATCACGATCGCGACCGCCCACGTCGAATACGAGACGGGGAACCGGCATTACGCGCATGTCGATTGCCCGGGGCATGCGGATTACATCAAGAACATGATCACCGGGGCGGCGCAGATGGATGGGGCGATCCTGGTGGTGTCGGCAGCCGACGGCCCGATGCCGCAAACCCGCGAGCACATCCTGTTGGCACGCCAGGTCGGGGTGCCGGCGTTGGTGGTGTTTATGAACAAGGTCGACATGGTCGACGACCCGGAGCTGTTGGACCTGGTCGAGCTTGAGATGCGCGAATTGTTGTCGAGCTACCAGTTTCCGGGCGACGACATCCCGGTGATCCGGGGCTCGGCGTTGGCGGCGCTGGAGGGGCGCGACCCGGAGCAGGGGCACGACCAGATCATGGAATTGATGGCGGCGGTCGACAGCTACATCCCGCAGCCGGAGCGCGCCAAGGACCGGCCGTTTTTGATGCCGATCGAGGATGTGTTCACGATCTCGGGACGCGGCACGGTGGTGACCGGGCGGGTCGAGCGCGGCATCGTCAAGGTTGGCGACGAGGTCGAGATTGTCGGGTTGCGGCCGACCGCCAAGACGGTGGTGACCGGGGTCGAGATGTTTCGCAAATTGCTCGATCAGGGTGAGGCCGGCGACAATATCGGGGCATTGCTGCGCGGCACCAAGCGCGAGGAGGTCGAGCGCGGCCAGGTGTTGGCGGCCCCCGGCTCGATCACGCCGCACACCCGGTTTCAGTGCGAGGCCTACATTCTGACCAAGGAGGAGGGCGGGCGGCACACGCCGTTTTTTGGTAATTACCGGCCGCAATTTTATTTTCGCACGACCGATGTGACCGGCACGGTGCACCTACCCGAGGGCACCGAGATGGTGATGCCGGGCGACAACATCTCGATGGAGATCGAATTGATCGCACCGATCGCGATGGATGAGGGGTTGCGCTTTGCCATCCGCGAAGGCGGCCGCACCGTCGGCGCCGGCGTCGTCGCCAAAATCATCAAATAATCCTGGGGCTTTTCCATCCCGCGGCGCCCGGCGCGGAGGGAAGAGCCGCGCAGCCGGTGGCGGGCCGAAGCCGCCGCCGGCTTCTCATCTTAGGAGTGTAGCTCAATTGGTAGAGCACCGGTCTCCAAAACCGGGGGTTGGGGGTTCGAGCCCCTCCACTCCTGCCATTGGGCGGTTATCGAGCTGTGCTGGGAATGAAGCAGCCCAACCCCTATATCATGGTAACGCGATCTGTGTTTGTTCAATTAGATGACGGTTATGGCCAAAACTAGTCCGGTCAAATTCTTTGAGGAGGTGCGGCAAGAGGTCTCGCGTGTCACTTGGCCCACCCGCAAGGAGACGATGACGACCACGGCGATGGTCCTGTTGATGGTGTTCGTCGCTGCCGGATTTTTCTTTCTCGTTGACCAGGTGTGCGCGGCCGGGGTGCGTTTGGTCTTCGGACTCGGGAGCTGACGGGTGGATACGATGACCAGCCGCTGGTATGTGATCCATGTTTATTCGGGCTTCGAAAAGAAGGTTGCGGCCTCGATCCGTGAACAGGCCGAACAGAAGGGCATGGCCGACCGGTTCGAGCAAATTCTTGTGCCGACCGAGGAGGTAGTTGAGGTCAAGCGAGGCGCCAAGGTGAGTTCGGAGCGCAAGTTCTTTCCGGGATATGTGCTGATCAAGATGGATATGGATGACGAGACTTGGCACCTCGTCAAAAATACGGCGAAGGTCACGGGTTTTCTTGGCGGTCGCGGTCGGCCAGCGCCAATCAGCGAGCACGAGGCGGCGCGGATCATGCACCAAGTCCAGGAGGGGATCGAGCGGCCGAAACCGTCGATCACCTTTGAGATTGGCGAACAGGTCCGGGTCTGCGATGGGCCGTTCACGTCCTTCAACGGTCTGGTCGAGGAAGTCGATGAGGAGAAGGCTCGGCTCAAGGTTGCGGTTTCGATCTTCGGCCGCGCGACCCCGGTCGAGCTCGAATATTCGCAAGTCGAGAAAGTTTGATCAGAGATAATCGATGGCAAAAAAAATCGTTGGCATCATCAAACTACAAGTCCCAGCCGGTAAGGCGAACCCGTCGCCACCGATCGGTCCGGCGTTGGGTCAGCGCGGGCTCAACATCATGGAGTTCTGCAAAGCGTTCAACGCGGCGACCCAAAACCTCGAACCCGGCATGCCGATCCCAGTCGTGATTACTGCCTTTGGCGACCGCTCATTCACGTTTGTGACAAAGAGTCCGCCCAACAGTTATTTTTTGAAAAAAGCGGCGGGAATCGAGAAGGGCTCTCAGACCACCGGAAAGGGCGCCACGGTCGGCCGGGTCACGATGGAGCAGATCCGCGAGATCGCGGAGAAGAAGATGCAGGACCTCAATGCCAAGGACCTCGAGGGTGCTTGCCGCATGCTGGTCGGCTCGGCGCGCTCGATGGGCCTCGAAGTGATGGAGTAACTGACCATGGCCAAAATCGGCAAGCGGTTGAAAAAGGCTTACGAAGGAATTGATCCGCTGAAACCGCATCACCTCGATGAGGCGGTTAAACTCGTCAAATCGCGTGCTTTGGCGAAATTTGACGAGACCGTCGAGGTCGCGATGAACCTCAATATCGATCCGCGCAAGCAGGATCAGAATTTGCGCGGCACCGTGATGCTGCCGCACGGCACCGGGAAAACGGTGCGGGTTGCGGTCTTTGCGCGCGGCGACAAGGCGAAGGAAGCGGAAACGGCGGGCGCCGATGTGGTCGGCGCCGAGGATCTCGCCGAGAAGGTGCAGGCAGGCGAGATTAACTTTGACCGCGCGATCGCCACCCCCGATCTGATGGCACTCGTGGGACGGCTTGGCAAGATTCTTGGCCCGCGGGGGCTGATGCCCAACCCGCGCCTCGGCACGGTCACACAGAACATCGATGAAGCGGTGCGCGCGGCGAAGGGTGGTCAGGTCGAGTTCCGCGCCGAAAAAGCCGGCCTTGTCCATGCCGGGGTCGGCAAAGCAAGCTTTACCGAAGAAGCGCTTGCCGATAATGTGCGCGCCTTTGTCGGCGCCATAACCCGGAACAAGCCGAGCGGCGTCAAAGGGACCTATATTAAAAAGGTGAGTTTGAGCTCGACAATGGGCCCCGGTGTCAAGCTCGAATTGGGCGATTTGGCGGAGGAGGCTAGGGCCTAACCCACGTCGGTGGGCTGGGAGTATCGGTGTGCAGGCGGTCGCGGCGGTGATGCGATGAGCGGGGAAGGGTTTCGGAGAGCGTAGTGGAGCGAGCACAAAAACAACGTTTGATCGATACGCTGCAGCAGGATCTCGCTGATACGGTGTGCGTGGTCGTGACCCATCAATCGGGAATGACGGTTGCCGAGGCAACGCAGTTGCGGCGTCAGATGCGGGCGGCGGGCGCGCGTTTCCGGGTAACTAAGAACCGTCTCGCCAAGCGCGCTCTCGACGGCACACAATTCGCGGGACTGGCGCCGCTGTTTACCGGGCCGACGGCGATTGCGTTCTCACACGACCCGGTGGCGGCGGCGAAAGTCGCGGTCGAATATGCTAACCGCAACGACAAGCTGACGATTGTCGGCGGCGGGCTCGCGGGTGATGTGCTGGATCAAGCTGGCGTCAGGGAGCTGGCGAGCCTGCCGTCGCTCGACGAATTGCGCGGGAAACTGATCGGGTTGTTGCTGGCGCCGGCGACGCGCATTGCTGCCGTGCTGCAGGCGCCCGGCGGGCAACTCGCGCGGGTTATGGCGGCACACGCGGAAGCCAGCGGCGAAACTGCATAGCCCAGGCTTTTGTTTGGACTGCTAAGTTATTCTATCAAAGGCTAGGAGTAGAGAATGCCGGATCTGGTGGGTTTGGTCGATCAATTGTCGGCCCTGAGTGTGCTCGAGGCATCCCAGTTGTCTAAGATGCTTGAGGAAAAATGGGGGGTTTCGGCTGCAGCGCCCGTCGCGGTGGCAGCTGCGGGTGCGGCTGCGCCGGCAGCGGAGGCCGCTCCGGAGCAGACTGAGTTCGATGTCATTCTTGCCGCAATCGGCGAGAAAAAGATCAACGTGATCAAAGAAGTTAGAGCGATCACTAGCCTCGGCCTCAAGGAAGCCAAGGATCTTGTCGAAGCGGCTCCCAAACCTGTAAAGGAAGGGGTGAATAAGGACGAAGCAGAAAAAATTAAAAAGCAGCTTGAAGATGCGGGTGCGACGGTCGAAATAAAGTAGGTCTGATACGAGCTTTTTCCGAACAGCGGCCGGCATTTGACCCGGCCGCGCCGTCACGTCGAGACCGCCAACCGGGGCGCGACCTGTCGCGCACGCCGGATTTCGGCGTCGAATGGGGAAAATGCTTAGTGCGGATGGTTCGGTCGGAAGCCGGCGCGGCGGCGGCGATAAACCCGCCTGCAATGGGCCGACACATCGGGCGATGAATGTTGTGTGGCGCTGCTGCGAATTGGCGCGGTCGAGCGCCCGTCAAACCGAGATCGGGGCCGCCGCGGCGGCCGACAGTGAGGAGCATGATGGCTATTTCCTTTACGGGTAAGAAACGCATCCGCAAGAGCTTCGGACGCGTCCCCGAGGTCGCGCCGATGCCGAACCTGATCGAGGTCCAGAAGAGTTCGTACGATCATTTCTTGCAAATGGGCGTGCTTGCGGAACAGCGCGCCAATGTCGGATTACAGGAAGTGCTGAAATCGGTTTTCCCGATCCGCGATTTTTCTGAACGGGCGCAGCTCGAATTTGTCCGCTATGAGCTCGAAACACCGAAATACGATGTCGACGAGTGTCAGCAGCGCGGTATTACTTTTGCAGCACCACTCAAGGTAACGCTCCGTCTCGTCGTCTGGGATGTCGACGAGGATACCGGGTCGCGCTCGATCCGCGATATCAAGGAGCAAGACGTCTATATGGGCGACATGCCGCTGATGACGAAGAACGGCACCTTTATCATCAACGGTACCGAACGGGTCATCGTTTCGCAGATGCACCGCAGCCCGGGCGTGTTCTTTGACCACGACAAGGGAAAGACGCATTCCTCCGGCAAATACTTGTTCGCGGCGCGCGTCATCCCGTACCGGGGATCGTGGCTCGATTTCGAGTTCGACGCCAAGGATCACGTCTATGTCCGCATCGACCGCCGCCGCAAACTGCCCGCGACAACCTTGCTGATGGCGCTCGACGATGCCGCGACCGAAGCACTACGAGCCGAGCGCAAAGCCGAGAACAAGCCGTTGCAGCCGGGCGAAGCGGCCGGCATGTCGAAAGAAGAGATCCTATCCGCGTTCTACCGCAAAATTGTCTTCCGCCATGGGCCGCAAGGGTGGATGTCGGCGTTCGACCCCGATCACTTCAAAGGTAAGCTAGTTAACGATTTGCGCGATGCCAACACCGGCGAGATCGTGCTGGCCGCCGGCGAACGGATGACACCGCGCACCGCGCGCCGGCTGCGTGAGGCCGGGCTGGTTGATATCCTGGTGCGCGATGACGAGCTGATCGGCCGGTTTTTCGCCTCGGATCTGATCAATGAGGATACCGGCGAGGTCTATTTTGAAGCCGGTGACGAAATTACCGCGGCAGCTTTAACGCAGCTGGTCGAGACCGGGATCGAGGAATTGCCGGTGCTCGACATCGACCACGTCACGGTCGGGCCGTACATGCGCAATACACTCGCGATCGACAAAAACGCGACGCGCGAGGACGCGCTGATCGACATCTACCGAGTGATGCGCCCAGGCGAGCCGCCGACTCTGGAGACCGCCGAGACGCTGTTCAACAGCCTGTTCTTCGACCCCGAACGTTACGATTTGTCGGCGGTCGGGCGGGTCAAGATGAACTCGCGCCTCGGGCTCGAAACCGACGACACCGTGCGCACGCTGCGCAAGGAGGACATTCTTGCGATCTTCAAGGTGCTGGTCGATCTGAAGGACGGCCGCGGCGAGATCGACGACATCGACCATCTCGGTAACCGGCGTGTGCGCTCGGTCGGCGAGCTGATGGAGAACCAATACCGCATCGGTCTGCTGCGAATGGAGCGGGCGATCCGCGAGCGCATGAGCTCGGTCGAAATCGATACCGTGATGCCGCACGATTTGATCAACGCCAAGCCGGCGGCAGCCGCAGTACGCGAATTTTTCGGCTCCTCGCAGCTTTCGCAGTTCATGGACCAGACCAATCCGCTCAGCGAAATTACCCACAAGCGGCGGTTATCGGCATTGGGACCGGGCGGGCTGACGCGTGAGCGCGCCGGATTTGAGGTACGCGACGTTCATCCTACCCATTACGGGCGGATCTGCCCGATCGAAACCCCGGAAGGGCCGAATATCGGGTTGATCAACAGCCTCGCGACCTATGCGCGGGTCAACCAGTACGGCTTTATCGAGAGCCCCTATCGCCGGGTCGTCGATGGCCGGGTCACCGACGAAGTCGTCTATCTTTCGGCGATGGACGAGGGCCGCTATGCCATTGCCCAGGCCAATGTCGAGACCGATGCCGAAGGGCGTATCATCGCGGATCTGACCAATTGCCGCAAAGGCGGCGATTTCCTCATGACGCGGCCGCAGGATATCGACCTGATCGATGTCTCGCCCAAGCAGCTGGTTTCGGTCGCGGCGGCGCTGATTCCGTTCCTCGAAAACGACGACGCCAACCGCGCGCTGATGGGCTCCAACATGCAGCGCCAGGCGGTGCCGCTGATCCGGGCTGAGGCGCCGCTCGTCGGCACGGGCATGGAGGAGACGGTCGCGCGCGATTCCGGCGTCACGATCATCGCGCGGCGCTCGGGAATCGTCGACCAGGTCGATGCGACTCGCGTCGTCGTTCGCGCCACCGCCGAAACATCGTCCGCCGCTTCCGGGGTCGACATTTATAATTTGCTGAAGTTCCAGCGCTCGAACCAGAACACCTGCATTACCCAGCGGCCTCTCGTCAAAGTCGGCGATCAGGTCAATGCCGGCGACATCATCGCCGACGGGCCGTCGACCCAGCTCGGCGAGCTCGCCCTGGGACGCAATGTCTTGTGCGCGTTCATGCCGTGGAACGGCTACAATTTCGAAGATTTCGATCCTGATCTCGGAGCGGATCGTATCCGATGACGTATTCACCTCGATCCATATAGAGGAATTCGAGGTGATGGCGCGCGATACCAAGCTCGGCCAGGAGGAGATTACCCGTGACATCCCGAATGTCGGCGAGGAAGCTCTGAAAAACCTTGACGAGGCCGGCATCGTCTATATCGGGGCCGAAGTCAAACCCGGCGACATTCTGGTTGGCAAGGTGACGCCCAAGGGCGAGTCGCCGATGACGCCGGAGGAGAAGCTGCTGCGCGCGATTTTTGGCGAGAAGGCCTCGGACGTGCGCGATACGTCGTTGCGGTTGCCGCCGGGGGTTTCCGGCACTATCGTCGAGGTCCGAGTCTTTTCGCGGCGCGGCGTTGACAAGGATGAGCGCGCCTTGGCGATCGAGCGCGCCGAAATCGAAAGGTTGGCCAAGGACCGCGATGACGAGCGCGCGATCCTCGAGCGCAGCTTTGCGGCGCGGCTGAAGGAGTTGCTGATCGGCGAGACGGCGGTCGGCGGACCGCGCGGGATGAAGTCCGGGGTGGAGATTACCGAGGAGGTGCTGGCGGAATACCCGCCGGCACTGTGGAAGCAGATCTCGATCCGCGACGATGCGCGGATGGCCGATATCGAAGCGCTCAAAAAGCAGATGGACGATGCGATCGCCGAACTGACCGCGCGCTTTGAGAACAAGGTCGAAAAGCTGCAGCGCGGCGACGAGCTGCCGCCTGGCGTGATGAAGATGGTCAAGGTCTTTGTCGCGGTGAAACGCAAGCTGCAGCCCGGCGACAAGATGGCGGGGCGGCACGGCAATAAGGGCGTCATCTCACGAATCGTGCCGTGCGAGGACATGCCGTATCTCGAAGACGGCACACCGATTGACATCGTGTTGAACCCGCTCGGGGTGCCGAGCCGAATGAATGTCGGGCAGATCCTCGAAACCCATCTTGGTTGGGCCGCGGCGGGGCTCGGGCGGCAGATCGGGGACGTTCTCGCCAAAATCCGGCGCGGGGTCGGCGACAGCACGGCACTGCGCCATGCTCTTGGCGAGCTGTATGTCGGCCCGGAAGGCGCTGAGATCGCCCGCTTGGCGCCGCACGAGCTCGTCGAGCTGGCCGGTAATCTCGAACACGGTGTGCCGATGGCCAGCCCGGTGTTCGACGGCGCCAGCGAAGCCGATATTGTGGCGATGCTGGAACGGGCCGGCTTGTCGTCATCGGGGCAGGTGGTCTTGGTCGACGGGCGCACTGGCGAACCGTTCGATCGCAAGGTCACGGTCGGCTACATCTACATGATGAAGCTGCACCATCTGGTCGACGACAAGATTCACGCCCGTTCGATCGGACCGTACAGCCTTGTCACCCAGCAACCCTTAGGCGGCAAGGCGCAGTTCGGCGGTCAGCGCTTTGGCGAGATGGAGGTGTGGGCGCTCGAAGCCTATGGGTCGGCATATACTTTGCAGGAGATGCTGACCGTAAAGTCGGACGACGTTTCGGGTCGCACCAAAGTTTATGAGGCAATCGTCCGCGGCGACGACAATTTCGAGGCCGGCATCCCTGAATCCTTCAATGTGCTGGTCAAGGAGCTGCGCTCGCTCGGTCTCAATGTCGAGCTCGAACAGCGTAATTATTGAGCAGTAGTGCCTCCAAGCAGGAATGTTGAGACATCCAATTTTCGTCTCCCCCGCGACAGCGGGGGACCGGGGACAGCGGTCTGCTGTCGGCCGCGGATCCCCGCCTGCGCGGGGATGACGAGCGAACAAAAAAGGGGTCGTTCATGAACGAGTTGATGAACATCTTCGGGCAGGTCACCGGGACGCAGAGCTTTGATCAGATCCGCATCTCGATCGCCAGCCCGGAGCGCATCCGCTCTTGGTCCTATGGTGAAATCAAAAAGCCCGAGACGATTAATTACCGGACCTTCAAGCCCGAACGCGACGGCTTGTTTTGTGCGCGGATTTTTGGGCCGATCAAGGATTACGAATGCTTGTGCGGCAAGTACAAGCGGATGAAATATCGTGGGATCATCTGCGAGAAATGCGGGGTCGAGGTCACCCTGTCGAAGGTGCGGCGCGACCGCATGGGTCACATCGAGCTGGCCTCACCGGTGGCGCATATCTGGTTTCTAAAGTCGCTGCCGAGCCGCATCGGTCTGTTGCTGGACATGACCTTGAAGGATCTCGAGCGCGTCCTGTATTTCGAGAATTATGTCGTCATCGAGCCCGGCCTGACACCGCTCAAACAGCGTCAGCTGTTGAATGAGGAAGAGTACATCCAGGCGCAGGAGGATTACGGCGAGGATCAGTTCACCGCCTCGATCGGCGCAGAGGCCTTGCGCACGATGTTGTCGGCGATCGATATCAACGAGGAGCGCGAGCAGCTGCGCATCGATTTGCGCGAAACCAACTCGGAGGCGCGGCGCAAAAAGCTGGTCAAGCGCCTAAAGCTGATCGAGGCCTTTATCGAGTCGAAGAGCCGGCCGGAGTGGATGATCCTCGAAGTCGTGCCGGTAATCCCGCCCGAACTGCGCCCGCTGGTGCCGCTCGATGGCGGCCGCTTTGCGACTTCCGACCTGAACGATCTCTATCGCCGCGTCATCAACCGCAACAACCGGCTGAAGCGGCTAATAGAGCTGCGCGCCCCCGACATCATCGTGCGCAACGAAAAGCGCATGCTGCAGGAGTCGGTCGATGCGCTGTTCGACAATGGCCGCCGTGGGCGCATTATCACCGGCGCCAACAAACGGCCGCTGAAGTCGCTCAGCGACATGTTGAAGGGCAAGCAGGGCCGGTTCCGCCAGAACCTGCTCGGCAAGCGCGTCGACTATTCTGGCCGTTCGGTCATCGTGGTTGGTCCCGAGCTGAAATTGCAGCAATGCGGGCTGCCAAAGAAAATGGCGCTCGAACTGTTCAAGCCGTTCATCTACTCCAAGCTGGAACTGTACGGGCTCGCCAGCACGATCAAGGCGGCCAAGCGCATGGTCGAAAAGGAGCGGCCCGAGGTCTGGGACATCCTCGAAGAGGTGATCCGTGAGCATCCGGTGTTGCTGAACCGGGCCCCAACTTTGCACCGCCTTGGCATTCAGGCGTTTGAGCCGGTGCTGATTGAGGGCAAGGCGATCCAGCTGCACCCGCTGGTCTGCACCGCTTTCAATGCCGATTTCGACGGCGACCAGATGGCGGTACACGTGCCGTTGTCGCTCGAGGCGCAGCTCGAAGCGCGCGTCTTGATGATGTCGACCAACAACATCCTGAGCCCCGCCAACGGCAAGCCGATCATCGTGCCGTCGCAGGACATCGTTCTCGGTCTGTATCACATCACGATGGAGCGCCCGGGCGAAAAGGGCGAGGGGATGGTGTTCAGCAGCATCGGTGAGATCGAGCAGGCGCTCCAATCCAAGGCGGTGTCGCTGCATGCCCGCGTCCAGGCGCGCTATCACACGGTCGACGCCGACAGTCAGCCGATTGTACAGCGCGTCACGACGACGCCAGGCCGCATGCTGCTGTCCGAAATCCTGCCGCGCAATCCGGCGATCAGCTTTGACTTGATCAACACCTTGCTGACCAAGAAAGAGATCAGCAACGTCATCGACATGGTCTATCGCCACGCCGGCCAGAAAGAGACCGTCATCTTTTGCGACCGGCTGATGACGCTTGGCTTTACGCAGGCCTGCAAGGCCGGGATTTCCTTTGGCAAGGATGATCTGATCATCCCCGACGCCAAGCGGGTTTTGGTGGCGGAGGCGCAGGATCAGGTCAAGCAGTACGAGCAGCAGTACCAGGACGGCCTGATCACCCAGGGCGAGAAATACAACAAGGTCGTCGACGTCTGGTCGCGTTGCACCGACAAGGTTGCCGAGGAGATGATGAAAATGATCCGCTCGGCGCCCCCGGGCGAGCCGATCAACCCGGTATGGATGATGTCGGATTCAGGCGCCCGCGGTTCGGCGGCGCAGATCAAGCAGCTTGCCGGGATGCGCGGGCTGATGGCGAAGCCTTCGGGCGAGATCATCGAGACGCCGATCATCTCCAACTTCAAAGAAGGGCTGACCGTGCTCGAATACTTCAATTCGACGCATGGCGCCCGCAAGGGCCTCGCCGATACCGCGCTAAAGACCGCCAATTCCGGCTATCTGACCCGGCGGCTGGTCGACGTTGCGCAGGACGCGATCATTACCGAGGTGGATTGCGGCACGACCCGCGGATTGATGACGCGCGCCGTGGTTGACGGCGGCGAAGTCATATCGCCGCTCGCGGATCGCATTATTGGACGTACGGCATCGGTCGATGTCCTCGATCCGCTGAGCGGCGAGGTCATCCTGCCGGCGGGTGAGCTGATCGACGAGGACGCCGTCGACCGGATCGAGCGCGCCGGCATTGACGCAGTGATGATCCGCTCGGTGCTGACCTGCGAGTCGCGTGTGGGCGTGTGCGGCAAGTGTTATGGGCGCGATCTCGCGCGGGGTACGGTGGTCAATATCGGGGAAGCGGTCGGGGTCATCGCTGCCCAGTCGATCGGCGAACCCGGTACGCAGCTGACGATGCGCACCTTCCACATCGGCGGCGCAGCGCAGCGCGGTGCAGAGCAATCCTCGATCGAGGCCTCCTCCGAGGCGACGGTCGAGATCAAGAACCGCAACGTCGTGATGAACTCGTCGGGCATACCGGTCGTTATGGGCCGCAACCTTGAACTCGTGCTGCTCGACGAGGCCGGGCGGGAAAAGGCGCGGCACCGCTTGCCCTATGGAGCGCGGCTGCTCGCCGATGAAGGTGCGCATGTCAATCGCGGCGACCGGCTGGCGGAATGGGATCCGTACACGATCCCGATCATCACCGAAAAGGACGGCATCGCGCACTACGTCGACCTGATCGAAGGTTTGTCGATGCGCGAGGTAGTCGACGAGGCGACCGGCATCTCGTCGAAGGTGGTCATCGACTGGAAACAGCAGCCGCGTGGCAGCGAGTTGCGGCCGCGGATCACCTTGCGTGACCAGGATGGCGAGGTGCTGCTGCTCGGCAACGGCCTGGAAGCCCGCTATTTCATGTCGGTTGACGCGATCTTGTCGGTCGAGAATGGTGCCCCGGTCAAAGCCGGCGACGTGCTGGCGCGCATTCCGCGTGAATCCTCAAAGACGCGCGACATCACCGGCGGTCTGCCGCGCGTCGCCGAGCTGTTTGAAGCGCGCAAGCCCAAGGATTTCGCGATCATCAGCGAAAGCGACGGGCGGATCGAGTTCGGTAAGGATTACAAGACCAAACGGCGGATCGTCGTGGTTCCGACCGAGGAAGGCGGCGAGCCGGTCGAATATCTGATCCCGAAGGGCAAGCACATCAGTGTGCAGGAAGGCGATTACGTCCAGAAAGGCGATTTGCTGATGGACGGCAACCGCGTTCCGCACGACATCCTGCGTATCCTCGGGGTCGAGGCGCTGGCGAGCTATCTCGTCAACGAAATCCAGGAGGTCTATCGGCTGCAGGGTGTGCGCATAAACGACAAGCACATCGAAGTGATCGTGCGCCAGATGCTGCAGAAGGTTGAGATCGACGATCCGGGCGAGACCACCTTGCTCGCTGGCGAGCAGGTCGATCGTATTGAGTATGAATACGAAAACGCCAAGGTCGAGCGCGAAGGAATGCGCCCGGCGACTGCGCGACCGGTGCTGCAGGGGATTACCAAGGCCAGTCTGCAGACGAACTCGTTCATATCGGCCGCTTCCTTCCAAGAGACGACGCGGGTGTTGACCGAGGCCGCAGTTTCGGGGCGGATCGACACGCTGACCGGGCTGAAGGAAAATGTGATCGTGGGCCGGCTGATCCCAGCGGGCACCGGCAGCGTCATCGCCCGGCTGCGCGAAGTTGCCGCCGAACGCGACCGCGAATTGGCGGCGATCGCCGCCAATGCTGCCAACGAGGAGCCGGCACAAATCGAAGAGCGGCACGCCGGCGCCGCCGAATAGCCGACTTGATTGGGGTGCGGGCGTTGCCTCGTCGCGGGGCCGCCCGCCTCCTTTATTTGCGGGCGATTTGTGCCAAGGGGTCTTGACCCGCTAGTCGTCCCGCAATTATATCAGCTTTCCTGATTGGGCTGGCCGTAGGAAGCCACCTAGACGCAGCCTGTGCTTTGTGTTGATGGCGCGGCGCCTTTGTGAGAGGGCGCGCTGGTTTCAAGGGTAGGGTGCTTTACCGCCCTGGCGCGATAGGCGCGTCGGGCGGTTTGCGTGTTCGACAAGTGTGTGAATAAGGTCTGTGTGAATGCCGACGATTAACCAGCTGATCCGCAATCCGCGCCGGCCTCAGGTCGCGCGCGATAAGGTTCCGGCTATGGAGGCGTGCCCGCAAAAGCGCGGTGTCTGCACCCGCGTCTACACCACGACACCCAAAAAGCCGAACTCGGCGTTGCGCAAGGTTGCGCGCGTTCGGCTTACCAACGGCTTTGAGGTGACGAGCTACATTCCGGGGGAAGGGCACAATCTGCAGGAGCACTCGGTCGTGTTGATCCGCGGGGGCCGTGTCAAGGACTTGCCGGGCGTGCGCTATCACATCATTCGCGGGACGCTCGACACCCAGGGGGTTAAAGACCGCCGCCAGCGCCGTTCCAAATACGGCGCCAAGCGTCCGAGATAGGAGAGAGGCCGATGTCGCGCCGCCGCGCCGCGGTCAAACGCGAAGTCCTGCCGGACGCCAAATTTGGCGATCCGGTCGTGACTAAGTTCATGAATTGCCTGATGTACGAAGGCAAAAAGTCGGTTGCCGAGACCATCGTCTATGGCGCCCTCGATCGCATCGCCAGACGGGCCGGTCAGGATCCGTTGCGCGTCTTTCACGAGGCGTTGACCAATGTGCGTCCGGCGGTTGAGGTTCGCTCGCGCCGGGTTGGCGGGGCCACTTATCAGGTGCCGGTCGAGGTGCGGCCCGACCGCAGCCAGGCGCTGGCAATCCGTTGGCTGATCTCCAGCTCGCGGGCCCGCGGCGAAAATACAATGGAAGAGCGGCTGTCGGGCGAACTGCTCGATGCCGCCAACAATCGGGGAGTAGCGGTCAAGAGACGGGAGGACACGCATCGGATGGCCGATGCGAACAAGGCCTTCTCGCACTACCGCTGGTAGCGGGGGCGCTCTCCGGTTGGACCGCAGAGGACGTTCGATACAATCCCTTTGATCGGGGCTCCGCTTCCGGGCGGCGTCCCGGGAGCTTTTTGATGACACGCCAAACCCCCCTCGATCGTTACCGAAACATCGGCATCATGGCCCATATCGATGCCGGCAAGACGACAACGACCGAGCGCATCCTCTACTACACCGGCCGCAACTATAAGATCGGCGAGGTGCACGAAGGCACCGCGACGATGGATTGGATGGCGCAGGAGCAAGAGCGCGGCATCACCATTACCTCGGCCGCGACCACGTGTTTCTGGGCGGACCATCGCATTAACATCATCGATACGCCGGGCCACGTCGATTTCACGATCGAGGTTGAGCGCAGCCTGCGCGTGCTGGACGGCGCCGTAACGGTTTTCAACTCGGTCGCCGGGGTCGAGCCGCAATCCGAGACGGTGTGGCGTCAGGCCGACAAATACGGCGTGCCGCGGATTTGCTTCGTCAATAAAATGGACCGGATTGGGGCCGATTTCCCGCGCTGTGTCGCGATGATCAGTGATCGCCTCGGCGCCCGTCCGCTGGTGTTGCAGCTGCCGATCGGGGTCGAGAACGACTTTGTTGGCATCGTCGATCTGGTCGGCATGCGGGCGGTCAAATGGCGCGACGAGACGCTCGGCGCCGAGTTCGACATTGTCGACATCCCGCCGGAAATGATGGAGGAGGCAAAGGCCTTCCATATGCGTTTGGTCGAGGCCGCGGTCGAGCAGGACGATGCCGCGCTCGAAGCCTATCTCGGCGGCGAAGAACCCGATGAAGCGACCTTGAAGCGCTGCATCCGCAAGGGCGCCATCGGCGGCGCTTTTGTCCCGGTGCTATGCGGCTCGGCCTTTAAAAACAAGGGCGTGCAGCCGCTGCTCGATGCCGTCATCGACTATTTGCCGGCGCCGACGGATGTTCCGGCGATCAAAGGCGTCAAAATGGGTTCGGACGAGCCTATCGTGCGCCATTCCTCGGATGACGAGCCGTTTGCCGGCTTGGCCTTCAAAATCATGACCGACCCGTTTGTCGGTTCGCTGACCTTTGTGCGCATCTATTCGGGCGTCGTGGCGAGCGGTGGCCAAGTCCTGAATACGGTCAAAAACAGCCGCGAGCGGATCGGCCGCATGCTGCAGATGCACGCCAATCATCGCGAAGACATTAAAGAGGCGCTCGCCGGCGACATCGTCGCTTTTGCCGGGCTCAAGAACACGACGACCGGTGATACGTTATCTGACCCGTCATCCCCGGTCGTGCTGGAGCGGATGGATTTCCCCGAGCCGGTGATCGAGATAGCGGTCGAGCCCAAGACCAAGGGCGACCAGGAGAAGATGGGGCAGGCACTGGCGCGGCTCGCCACCGAGGATCCGTCGTTCCGGGTTACGGTCGACAATGAGAGCGGTCAAACCGTGATCAAGGGAATGGGCGAGCTGCACCTTGAAATCATCGTCGATCGCATGAAGCGCGAGTTCAAGGTCGACGCCAATGTCGGCGCGCCGCAAGTTGCCTATCGCGAAACGATTAGCCGTCCGGCCGAGATCGACTACACGCACAAAAAGCAGACCGGTGGCGCCGGGCAGTTTGCCCGCGTCAAGATCCGCTTCGAGCCGTTGCCGCCCGGCCAAGGCTTTCAGTTTGAGAACGACGTGGTCGGCGGCACGGTGCCCAAGGAATACGTGCCTGGTGTCGAAAAGGGGCTGCGAGCCTCGGCCGAAACCGGCGTGCTCGCGGGCTTCCCGGTGATCGATGTCAAGGCGACGTTGTTCGACGGCGCCTATCACGATGTCGATTCGAGCGTGCTCGCCTTCGAGATCGCTGCCCGGGCCGCCTTCAAGGAAGGCGTGATGAAAGCGGCGCCGAAATTGCTCGAGCCGATCATGCGGGTCGAGGTGGTCACACCGGACGAATATCTCGGCGACGTGATTGGCGATCTGAACAGCCGGCGCGGTCAGGTCACCGGGATGGACAGCCGCGGCAATGCCAGAGTAGTCGACGCGATGGTGCCGCTGGCCAACATGTTCGGTTACGTCAACACCCTGCGGTCGATGAGCCAGGGCCGGGCGCAATACACGATGCATTTCGACCATTACGAACAGGTGCCGCAGGCCGTCGCGGACGAAGTCCGCGCCAAGATGGCCTGACCACGGCGCCAAAGCGATTGAACGGAGAACAGGACGATGTCGAAGGCGAAGTTTCAGCGGACGAAGCCGCACTGCAACATCGGGACGATTGGGCATATTGATCACGGCAAGACGACGTTGACGGCGGCGATCACCAAGGTGCTGGCGGAGGCTGGGGGCGCGACGTTTGTGCCGTTTGACCAGATCGACAAGGCGCCGGAGGAGCGGGCGCGGGGGATCACGATCGCGACCGCCCACGTCGAATACGAGACGGGGAACCGGCATTACGCGCATGTCGATTGCCCGGGGCATGCGGATTACATCAAGAACATGATCACCGGGGCGGCGCAGATGGATGGGGCGATCCTGGTGGTGTCGGCAGCCGACGGCCCGATGCCGCAAACCCGCGAGCACATCCTGTTGGCACGCCAGGTCGGGGTGCCGGCGTTGGTGGTGTTTATGAACAAGGTCGACATGGTCGACGACCCGGAGCTGTTGGACCTGGTCGAGCTTGAGATGCGCGAATTGTTGTCGAGCTACCAGTTTCCGGGCGACGACATCCCGGTGATCCGGGGCTCGGCGTTGGCGGCGCTGGAGGGGCGCGACCCGGAGCAGGGGCACGACCAGATCATGGAATTGATGGCGGCGGTCGACAGCTACATCCCGCAGCCGGAGCGCGCCAAGGACCGGCCGTTTTTGATGCCGATCGAGGATGTGTTCACGATCTCGGGACGCGGCACGGTGGTGACCGGGCGGGTCGAGCGCGGCATCGTCAAGGTTGGCGACGAGGTCGAGATTGTCGGGTTGCGGCCGACCGCCAAGACGGTGGTGACCGGGGTCGAGATGTTTCGCAAATTGCTCGATCAGGGTGAGGCCGGCGACAATATCGGGGCATTGCTGCGCGGCACCAAGCGCGAGGAGGTCGAGCGCGGCCAGGTGTTGGCGGCCCCCGGCTCGATCACGCCGCACACCCGGTTTCAGTGCGAGGCCTACATTCTGACCAAGGAGGAGGGCGGGCGGCACACGCCGTTTTTTGGTAATTACCGGCCGCAATTTTATTTTCGCACGACCGATGTGACCGGCACGGTGCACCTACCCGAGGGCACCGAGATGGTGATGCCGGGCGACAACATCTCGATGGAGATCGAATTGATCGCACCGATCGCGATGGATGAGGGGTTGCGCTTTGCCATCCGCGAAGGCGGCCGCACCGTCGGCGCCGGCGTCGTCGCCAAAATCATCAAATAAGCAGCGACGCAGCAAAAACACAAAAAAGGAAACGCCAGGTGGACAATCAGAACATCCGCATCCGCTTGCGGGCGTACGATCATCGCGTGCTCGATCAATCGACAAGCGAGATCGTCAACACCGCCAAGCGGACCGGGGCGCGGATCCGCGGTCCGATACCCTTGCCGACCAAGATTGAGAAATTCACCGTCTTGCGCTCGCCGCATGTCGACAAGAAGTCGCGCGAACAGTTCGAGATTCGCACCCATAAGCGGGTGCTCGACATCGTCGACCCAACGCCGCAAACCGTCGATGCGCTGATGAAGCTCGATCTTGCCGCCGGCGTCGACGTCGAAATCAAGCTCTAGGACAATGGCAATGAGGACCGGTCTTGTTGCCCGCAAGCTCGGCATGACGCGCGTGTTTACCGAGGACGGTAATCACGTACCGGTAACCGTGCTGGCGATCGATTACTGCCAGGTGGTCGCCGTGCGCACGCCGGAAAAGGACGGCTACAGCGCGCTGCAGCTCGGCGTCGGGGCGGCCAAGGTAAAGAATGTCTCCAAGGCGCAGCGTGGTCATTTCGGAAAGGCGGAGGTCGAACCCAAGGCGCGCCTTGCCGAATTCCGGGTTTCGGATGATGCGGTGGTCGCGGTCGGTAGCGAAATCACCGCCGAGCATTTTGTTGCCGGGCAGCGGGTCGACGTCGTCGGCACCAGCATCGGCAAAGGTTTCGCCGGCGGGATGAAACGGCATAATTTCGGCGGCTTGCGCGCATCCCACGGCGTTTCGGTTTCGCACCGCAGCCTCGGCTCGACCGGCCAGCGGCAGTCGCCAGGCAAGACCTTCAAGAACAAAAAGATGGCGGGCCATCTCGGCGCCGAACGAGTCACGGTGCAGAGCCTCGAAGTCATTTCGACCGATGTCGAACGCGGCCTGTTGATGCTCCGGGGCGCGGTGCCGGGGGCCAAGGGCGGCTTTGTCCTGGTCAAGGATGCGGTCAAGCGCAAGATGCCCGACGGGCTCCCCTTTCCGGCGGCGGTGCGCACCGCCGTAGCGGCTGATGTTGGCGCGGCCGAGAACCCGGCCGTGGATCAAATGCCCGAAGGAGAACAGGGTTGAGCACGATCGCTGTCCGCAATCTCGATAACCAGGAGGTCGGCGACATCGAACTCGATGACGCGGTCTTTGGGGTGCCGGTGCGTCGCGACATCCTGGCGCGTGTCGTCAATTGGCAGCTCGCTAAACGTCGTGCCGGCACGCACAAGACCAAGGGCATCAGCGAGATCCAGGGCACTACCAAAAAGCCTTATAAACAAAAGGGAACCGGCCGGGCCCGCCAAGGCAGCTTGCGGTCGCCGCAATTTCGCGGCGGCGCTACGATTTTTGGCCCGGTAGTGCGCAGCCATGAGTTCAGCCTGCAAAAGAAGGTGCGCCGCCTCGGCCTCAAAACCGCGCTATCGGCAAAGCTCGGCGAGGGCAAACTCATCGTCATCGACGCCGCCCGCGCCGACGAAGCCAAGACCAAGGCCTTGCGCGCCCGGCTCGAAGCTCTGGGCTGGGAGTCGGTGCTGATCATTGACGGGCCGGCGGTTGACGAGAATTTCGCTCGTGCCGCCCGCAACCTGCCGCGTGTCGATGTGCTGCCGCAGCAAGGGGCAAATGTTTACGATATCCTGCGCCGCGACACTCTGGTCCTGACGCGCGAAGCTGTCCAACATCTGGAGGCGCGCCTCAAATGAGCCGGTTTCGCGTTATTCCGCCGACCGAGACCCGGCTGAGTCGCCAGCAAATGTACGACATCATCCGCAGCCCGGTGATCACCGAAAAGGCGACTAACGTCTCCGAGCACAATCAGGTGATCTTCCGCGTGCCGCTGACGGCCACCAAGCGCGAGGTCAGGGCCGCGGTTGAGGGCCTGTTCAACGTGTCGGTGACGGCGGTCAACACGATCCGGGTTGCGGGCAAGGTTAAGCGGGTGCGCGGTCGGCCGGGCCGGCGCTCCGATGTCAAAAAGGCGATTGTTACGCTGCGCGAAGGCCAGCGGATCGATGTGACCACCGGGATTTGATCGGGAAAACCCAGCGATGGCACTCAAAACCTTCAACCCGACGACCCCGTCACGCCGTCAGCTGGTCATTGTCGATCGCAGCGAGCTGTGGAAGGGCAAGCCGGTTAAGGCGTTGACCGAAGGTTTGCGGGGCAAAGGCGGGCGCAACAACACCGGTCGCATCACCGTGCGCTGGCGCGGCGGCGGCAACAAGCGGCGCTATCGGATCGTCGACTTCAAACGCACCAAGGCGGATATGCCGGCGACGGTTGAGCGCCTCGAATACGACCCGAACCGCACTGCTTTTCTCGCGCTGATCCGCTACCAGGACGGCGAACTCTCCTACATCCTGGCGCCGCAGCGATTGAAGGCGGGGGATACGGTCCTGTCGGGTGAGCGGGTTGATGTGAAGCCCGGCAATTCGATGCCGATGCGCAGCATGCCGGTCGGCACGATTATTCACAATATCGAGATGAAACCCGGCAAGGGCGGTCAGATCGCGCGATCGGCTGGAACTTATGCGCAGCTTGTCGGGCGTGACCAAGGCTATGCTTTGCTGCGGTTGTCGTCGGGTGAATTGCGTATGGTGCGGGCCGAGTGCCGCGCCACGATCGGCGCTGTGTCAAACCCCGATCAGCAAAATATCGTCATCGCCAAGGCCGGGCGCAATCGCTGGCTCGGACGGCGGCCATCGGTGCGCGGCGTGGCGATGAACCCGATCGATCACCCGCATGGCGGGGGTGAGGGCCGCAGCTCGGGCGGTCGGCATCCGGTCACGCCTTGGGGCAAGCCAACCAAGGGTAAGAAAACGCGTCACAACAAGGCGGCCGATCGGTTGATCGTGCGTCGCCGGCATCAACAGCGCTAGCCGCAAGATGAAGCACGGAGAGCGAATTTGACCCGCTCGGTTTGGAAGGGCCCGTTTGTCGACGGTTACCTGCTAAAAAAGGCCGAAGACACGCGGCGCTCGGGGCGCAACCAGGTGATCCGCACCTGGTCGCGCCGGTCGACGATCTTCCCGCAATTTGTCGGGCTGACCTTTGGCGTCTACAACGGTCACAAGTTCATCCCAGTGCTCGTGACCGAGAATATGATCGGCCACAAGCTCGGCGAATTCGCGCCCACGCGCACCTTCTATGGCCATGCCGGCGATAAGAAGGCGAGGAGAGCTTGAGATGAGCAAGCCTGCCGCCGAGCGACGGCTCGCCGACAGCGAGGCCTTGGCCAGCATGCGTGGTCTGCGCACCAGCGCCCGCAAGCTGAACCTTGTCGCGCGCGCGATCCGCGGCAAGACCGCCGCCTCGGCATTGGCCGAGCTGACCTTTTCGCAACGGCGCATCGCCAACGACGTCAAGAAAGTGTTGCAGGCAGCGATCGCCAACGCCGAAAATAATCACCAGCTCGATGTCGACCGGCTCTATGTCAAGGAGGCGACCGTCGGGCGCGCCTTTGCTCTAAAGCGCTTCCATACAAGAGGACGCGGCCGCTCGGCTCGCGTCGAAAAGCATTTCTCACATCTAACGGTAATCGTCCGAGAGCGCCCCGAAGACGACACCGAGGAGGCCGGCTGATGGGTCAAAAGGTCAATCCGATCGGGCTCCGGCTCGGCATCAACCGCACCTGGGATTCGCGGTGGTTCTCGCGCAAGGAATATTCCAATCTGCTGCTCGATGATTTGCAGCTGCGGCGGTTCCTGAACAAGCGGTTGTCGCAAGCCGCGTTGTCGCGGATCGTCATCGAGCGCGCTGCGCGCCGCAGCCGGATCACGCTGCATTCCGCACGGCCCGGCGTGATCATCGGCAAAAAGGGCGCTGATATCGAGAAACTGCGCGGCGACATTGCCAAGGTGACGCCGAGCGAGGTCAGCCTCAATATTGTCGAAATCCGCAAACCCGAGATTGACGCAAAGCTCGTTGCCGACAGCATCGCCCAGCAACTCGAGCGCCGCGTCGCGTTTCGCCGAGCGATGAAGCGCGCAGTGCAGTCGGCGATGCGGCTCGGCGCGCAAGGCATCCGGATCAATTGCTCGGGCAGGCTCGGCGGTGCCGAAATCGCCCGCATGGAATGGTATCGCGAGGGGCGGGTGCCGCTGCACACATTGCGCGCTGACGTCGATTTTGGTTACGGCACTGCCAAGACGACTTATGGCGTATGCGGCGTCAAGGTCTGGGTGTTTAAGGGCGAGATCCTCGCCCACGACCCGATGGCGCAGGAAAAGCGGGCGGCGGAGGGACAAGGGCCGGCGCCTAGTCACGACCGCCCGCGCCGCGAAGGAAGAGGGGATGCTTAGTCCAAAACGTTCGAAATATCGCAAGCAACATAAGGGCCGGGTTCACGGTCTAGCCAAAGGCGGCACGACCCTGAATTTTGGCGCATACGGGCTCAAGGCGTCCGATCCGGGCCGGATTACCGCGCGACAGATCGAGGCGGCGCGACGCGCGATCACCCGCCACATCCGCCGCTCCGGTCGGGTGTGGATCCGCATCTTTCCCGACGTGCCGGTTTCGACCAAGCCCGCTGAAGTACGTATGGGAAGCGGCAAGGGGTCGCCTGAATATTGGATTTGCCGGGTCAAGCCGGGGCGCATCATGTTCGAACTCGACGGCGTGCCGGCCGACACCGCTCGCGAGGCGTTTGCGTTGGCCGCGGCGAAATTGCCGCTCGCCACCCGCTTTATCGTTCGCGCCGGTGAGGAGGCAACGGCATGAAGCCGGGCGATGTCCGGGCGAAGACCGATGACGAGCTGTTGGGCCAGGTCGACGCGCTCGGAAAGGAGATCTTCAATTTGCGTTTTCAGCGGGCCAATGGACAGCTGGAGAATACCGCGCGGGTACGCCAAGTGCGGCGCGACATCGCTCGTATCAAGACCATCCTGGGCGAGCGTCGCCGCAAAGCGTCTTAGGAAAGAACGATAATGTCGAGACGCATACTGCAGGGCGTGGTGGTTAGCGACGCGTGCGACAAGACGATCGTCGTGCGTGTCGAACGCCGGGTGATGCACCCGATCTACAAGAAATTCATTACCCGTTCGAAAAAATACGCCGCGCATGACGAGCAAAACCGCTGGCATGTCGGCGACACGGTGCAGATCGAAGAGAGCCGACCGATCTCGAAAAGCAAGCACTGGGTCGTGCTGGGCGGGCCTGCGGACGCGACCGCTCGGCGGGCAGCGCCGGTCGAAAACCAAGGCGCTGCCGAGACCGCGGGAGATGCGGCATGATTCAAATGCAGACAAATCTCGACGTCGCCGACAATTCAGGCGCGCGGCGGGTGCAATGTATCAAGGTGTTGGGCGGCTCAAAGCGGCGGACAGCGACGGTCGGCGACGTAATCATCGTCTCCGTTAAGGAGGCGATCCCGCGCGGACGCGTCAAAAAGGGTGACGTCCATCGCGCGGTTATCGTCCGCACCGCAAAGGAGATCCGCCGGATCGACGGCAGTGCGATCCGGTTCGACCGTAACGCGGCGGTGTTGATCAACAACGCGAACGAACCGATCGGCACCCGCATTTTTGGCCCGGTCACCCGCGAATTACGGGCCCGACGCTTTATGAAGATCGTGTCGCTGGCCCCGGAAGTTCTGTGAGGCGAGCGGTGGAAATCCTGCGATGACCAAGCTCAAAATCAAAAAGGGCGACAACGTTGTCGTCATCAGCGGCCGTGACAAAGGCCGAACCGGAGAAGTCCTGCGCGTATTTCCGACCGATCAGCGCGTGATCGTACAGGGGGTCAACATCGCGCGGCGGCACACCAGGCCGCGGATGGGCGAGCCCGGCGGTATCGTCGAAAAGGAGTTGACGCTGCACATTTCCAACGTTGCCCATGTCGACCCCAGTTCGGGAAAGCCGACGCGCGTCGGCTACAAAGTTCTCGGCGATGGTCGCAAGGTGCGCTTCGCCCGCCGCTCGGGCGAAGTCATCGACAGGTGAAGTCATGAGCAAGCCGCGTTTGCAAGAATATTACGAGACGACGGTACGACCGGGGCTGATGCAGGAATTCGGCTACACCAACCCGATGCAGGTGCCGAGGATCGGCAAGATCGTTGTCAATATGGGCGTCGGCGAGGGAACACAGGACGCAAAAAAGGTCGATGCGGCAGCGGGCGAACTAGCCGCGATCGTCGGTCAGCGCCCGGTCATCACCCGTGCCAAAAAGTCGATCGCGACCTTCAAATTGCGCCAGGGAATGCCGATCGGCTGCAAGGTGACGTTGCGGCGGGAGCGCATGTACGAATTTCTCGATCGGCTGATCAATATAGCGCTGCCTCGGGTGCGGGACTTCCGGGGCATCCCGGGCAAGAGCTTTGATGGGCGAGGGAATTTTGCCCTCGGGCTCAAGGAACAGATCGTCTTCCCGGAGATCGACTATGATCGTGTCGAAGTCGGTGCGGGGGATGAATGTGGTGATCACGACGACGGCCAAGACCGATGCTGAGGCGAAGGCGCTTCTCAAAGGTTTTGAAATGCCGTTTGTCAACTAATCGAGTCAGGAGTTCGCTTCGATGGCTAAAAAGAGCTCGATCGAGAAGAATGCCCGGCGGGCGAAGCTGGCCAAGCAGAGCGCGCCGCGCCGGTTGCGGCTGAAAGAGATTGCGCTCGACCGCACCGCCCCGCCGGAAGAGCGGTTCGCCGCCCAACTGAAGCTCGCGATGCTGCCGCGTAATAGCTCGCAAACTCGGGTGCGCAATCGGTGCGCGCTGACCGGACGGCCGCGCGGATTTTACCGAAAATTCAGGCTGTCGCGCATCGCGTTGCGGGAATTGGCCTCATCGGGCCAAATCCCCGGCATGCTGAAATCGAGCTGGTAGGAGGACGTTCGGCGATGTCGATGAGCGACCCGTTGGGCGACATGCTGACGCGGATACGCAATGGCCAGCGCGCACGCCAGGCGGTGGTCGCCTCGCCGGCCTCGAGAATGCGCGCCAATGTGCTCGAAGTGTTAAAGCGCGAAGGTTATATCCGTGGCTTCAGCCGCGAGGATTTGCGCCCGGGTGTCGCCGAACTCAAGATCGAGCTCAAATATGTCGACGGTGAGCCGGTCATTCGCGAGATCGCACGGGTCTCGAAGCCAGGGCGGCGGATTTATTCCCGCATCGCCGATCTGCCGCGGAGCTATAATGGTCTCGGCATCGCAATCTTGTCGACGCCGCGCGGCGTGCTCTCCGACAACGAGGCGCGCGCTGCAAAAGTCGGTGGCGAAGTGCTGTGCCGCGTATTTTGAGGAACTGACATGTCGCGGATCGGGAAGAACCCAGTGCCGGTCCCCGCCGGGGTCCAGGTGCAGCTGTCCGGACGCACTTTGACCGCCAGAGGCGGGCTCGGCACGCTCAGCATGATCGTCAGTAACGATGTGACGGCTTCAGTGACAAATGGCGAAGTAACCATCGCGCCCGCCAATGATAGCAAGCAATCGCGGGCGATGTGGGGAACGACGCGGGCGCTCGTCAACAATATGGTCGTCGGGGTGTCAACGGGCTTCTCGGTTGGGCTCGAAATCAACGGGGTTGGCTATCGCGCCGCGGTACAAGGCAACGTCTTGAACCTGCAGCTCGGCTATTCTCACGACATCGCATTCCCGATACCCGCCGATGTCAAGATCGCCTGCGAGCGGCCGACCGTGATCACCGTCAGCGGCGCCGATCGCCAGCGGGTTGGCCAGGTGGCGGCCGAAATCCGTGCCTACCGCCCGCCCGAGCCGTACAAGGGCAAAGGGATCAAATACGCTCGCGAAACCGTCCGCCGCAAGGAAGGCAAGAAGAAGTAGCGCTGATGCCGCAAAACTCGAAAGACCTGTTTCTGCGTCGGCGCCAACGGGTGCGCCGAAACCTGCGACATGCTGCGAATGGCCGGCCGCGACTCTCGGTATTTCGCTCCTCGAAGCATATCTATGCTCAAGTAATCGATGATACGGCCGGGCGGACATTGGCGGCGGCATCGAGCCTTGACGCCGATCTCAAGACCAAGCTTAAGACCGGCGCCGATGCCGCTGCTGCCGGTGCCGTCGGCAAACTGGTCGCCGAGCGCGCCAAGGCTGCCGGGATTGCGCAGGTGGTATTCGATCGCGGCGGGTATCTGTTTCATGGCCGGGTAAAAGCCCTGGCCGACGCCGCCCGCGAGGGCGGTCTCGATTTCTGAAGGGGGCCAGGATGGCACGCACAGAACGCAGTCAGGGAGGGCGCGGACGCCGCGACGGTGATCGCCAGCCGCGTGATCGCGAAGAGAGCGAATTTGCCGAGAAGCTCGTCAACATCAACCGCGTCGCCAAGGTCGTGAAGGGCGGCCGGCGTTTCGGTTTTGCTGCACTCGTTGTTGTCGGTGACCGCAAGGGGCGGGTCGGCTACGGCGCGGGGAAGGCGCGAGAGGTCCCGGAGGCGATCCGTAAGGCGACCGAGCAGGCGCGGCGCAACATGATCCGCGTGCCGCTGCGCGAAGGGCGCACCCTGCACCACGACATCACCAACAGCTATGGCGCCGGTCGCGTCATCGTGCGCGCCGCCAAGCCCGGCACCGGGATCATCGCCGGCGGCCCGATGCGTGCGATTTTCGAGGCGCTCGGTATTCACGATGTCGTCGCGAAATCGGTCGGCAGCGCCAACCCGCACAATATGATCAAGGCAACTTTTGCCGCCCTCGGCCAAGCGACGAGCCCGCGCGCGGTGGCGGCGCGGCGTGGCAAGAAGGTCGGCGAGATTTTTGGGCGCCGTGATGCCGAAGGACCGCGGGAGACGGCGTAATGGAAGGCAAGAAGTCTGTCACGATCGAGCAGATCGGTAGCCCGATCGGGCGCCGGCACGATCAGGAGGCGACGCTAAAAGGCCTCGGCTTGAACAAGCGGCATCGTCGCCGCGTTTTGGAAGACACGCCCGCTGTGCGCGGTATGATCCGCAAGGTGCAGCATCTGGTCGTTGTGATCGAGGAGAGCTCGGCGCGTTGATCCTGGATGGCGCGCCTGAAACGTGGCGGTCGCGTTGTTTTCGCAAGCCGCACCAGCGCAGACAAAATTGCGCACGGCCCGTTGAGCCGCGAAGGATAAAACGGTGAAACTGAACGAGATCAGAGATAATAAGGGCGCGCACTACCGCGCGAAACGGATCGGGCGCGGTATCGGCTCCGGCAAGGGCAAGACCTCGGGACGGGGTGGCAAGGGCCAGACCGCCCGTACCGGGGTTGCGCTCAACGGGTTTGAGGGGGGCCAGACCCCGCTGCATCGCCGGCTACCCAAACGCGGCTTCGACAACCGCATGTTTCGGCCGGATTTTACCGTGGTCAACATCGGACGAGTGCAGAAAGCGCTCGATGAGGGTAAATTGAGTGCCGAAGCGGTGCTTGATGGCGCGGCACTGGTGACTGCGGGGATCCTGCGTCGGCAGCGTGACGGTGTGCGCCTGTTGGCAAAGGGCGAGCTGCACACCGCGGTGACGATCGAGGTGGTCGGAGCATCTAAGGCGGCGGTTGCCGCGGTCGAAGGTGCGGGCGGCAAAGTCGTGTTGCGCACCGGCCGCACCCGCCAGCCAAAGCAGGAGTCGGAGCCCGCCGCCTCGGCGTGAGTCGATTCGGCTGAGGCAATCAGGAACGCGCGGCGCGGCCGGCGTTCGTGTGGCGTGGGCCTTCGGGTACGCTCGCAGTTGAGGATGGGATTCGATGGCGTCAGTCGCCGAACAACTTGCTTCCAGCATAAATTTTTCAGCCTTTGGCAAGGCGACCGAGCTCAAGAGCCGCATCTGGTTTACGCTCGGCGCGCTCGTGATCTATCGGCTCGGCACCTACATCCCGATACCCGGCATCGATCCGGCGATCCTGCATGACATCTTTGCCCGCAACGCCGGCGGGATTCTCGGCATGTTCGACATGTTCTCGGGCGGCGCCCTCGGGCGCATGACGATCTTTGCCCTCAACATCATGCCTTACATCTCGGCATCGATCATCATCCAGCTGTTGACTGCGGTGTCGCCCACGCTCGAAGCGCTGAAGAAAGAGGGCGAGAGCGGGCGGAAAAAGCTGAATCAATACACCCGCTACGGGACAGTGCTGCTAGCCGCGGTGCAGGCCTACGGCATCGCCGTCGGGATCGAGGGCATGCGCTCCGGCGCCGAGACGGCGGTGCTGAACCCAGGGTTGGGATTTCGGTTGGTTACTGTCGTGACCTTGGTCGGCGGTACTGTCTTTCTAATGTGGCTCGGAGAACAGATTACGGCGCGCGGTGTCGGCAACGGTATTTCGCTGATTATTTTCGCCGGCATCGTCGCGAACCTTCCGCATGCGCTGGCCTCGACCCTAGAGCTTGGCCGCACCGGCGCGATCTCCGGCATCTTTATCGTCGCCTTTATCGTCATTTCTGTTGGGGTGATCGCGTTCATCGTCTTTATGGAACGTGCTCAGCGACGCATTCTGATCCAATATCCAAAGCGTCAGGTCGGCAACAAAATGTTCGGCGGCGACGCCTCGCACTTGCCGCTCAAGATCAATACGTCCGGTGTTATCCCCCCGATTTTTGCGTCATCGCTGCTGCTGCTGCCGGCGACGATTGCCAATTTTCAGTCGAATAGTCAAACCTTCGGCTGGCTCGGCAACATAACCACCTATTTAGCGCATGGCCGGCCGCTCTACATGCTGCTGTATGTCGCCCTGATCGTATTCTTTTGCTTTTTCTATACCGCGATCGTTTTCAATCCGACCGAGACGGCTGACAATTTGCGCAAATACGGGGGCTTTATTCCAGGCATCAGGCCTGGCAAGAACACGGCTGATTACTTGGATTATGTACTTACCAGACTGACGGTGGTCGGCGCCGCCTACCTAGCGGCGGTGTGCATTTTACCCGAATTCCTGATTTCGCAATATTCGGTCCCGTTCTATTTTGGCGGAACCAGCCTTTTGATCGTCGTCAGCGTGACGATGGATACGGTGGCGCAAATCCATTCGCACCTGCTCGCACACCAGTACGAAGGTCTGATCAAAAAAGCGAAACTCAGGGGCCGGAGAGGATGAATATTGTCCTCCTCGGCCCGCCGGGGTCCGGAAAAGGAACACAGGCAAAACGGCTCGAACAAAAGTATGGCATTCCGCATCTCGCCACTGGCGACATGTTGCGCGGCGCGACTGCGTCCGGCAGCGACTTGGGGTTGCGGGTCAAAAGCATTATGGATTCGGGACAGTTGGTCCCTGATGGCATCATTATCGATATGATCGCCGAGCGGATCGCCGAGCCCGATTGCCGCAACGGCTTTGTCCTTGACGGGTTTCCGCGCACGGTGCCGCAGGCGCAAGCACTCGATGAGATGCTCGCGCGACGTCAACTTAGCCTCGAACATGTCATTCTGATCGAGGTCGACGATGCGGTGCTGATCGATCGGCTGAGTGGCCGTTTTACGTGCAGAGCGTGCGGGGCCAGTTATCACGAGCGGTATAAACGTCCGTCGGTCGAAGGGGTGTGCGACGGCTGCGGCAGCCATGATTTCATCTATCGCCCCGACGATCGCCCCGAGGCCGTGGCGGCCCGCTTTGAGGTCTATCGGCGTCAAACCGCGCCGATCCTTCCCTATTACCGGGCGCGCGGCGTTCTACGCGTGGTGGACGGCATGGCCGAGATCGACGAGGTGACGCGGCAACTCGAAGCCATAATTGGACCAACTCGTCCGACGGCCTAGTCGCTGCCTCGCCGACCCGCCGACCACGGCGGGGTTGACGTGCGAAAAATGCTCGGTATACTCTTCGCCCTTGCGAAGGGCGGGGTCCGCCCCTATTTTTGGCTTTTTCGAGGAGAAGCGCACGTGGCGCGGATCGCTGGCGTCAATATCCCAAATCAAAAGCGGGTGCCGATCGGGTTGACCTACATCCATGGCATCGGCCGGACAACGGCGATGCAGATTTGCTCCAGGATTGGAGTCCCGCCGGAGCGGCGGGTACACGAGTTGACCGACGATGAAGTGCTGCGAATGCGCGAACTGATCGACCGTGAATTCACTGTCGAGGGTGATCTGCGCCGTCTTGTCGCTATGAACATCAAGCGGTTGATGGACCTCGGTTGCTACCGCGGATTACGGCATCGTAAGGGTCTGCCGGTTCGTGGGCAGCGGACGCATACGAATGCGCGCACACGCAAGGGGCCGGCTCGTCCAATCGCTGGCAAGAAGAAATAGCGCCCCCAACCACACCAGATATTGGATTAGACGATGGCAAGATCCGGGGCGCCGGCGCCGCGCTTACGCCGCCGCGAGCGCAAGAACATTACGTCGGGGACGGCGCATGTGAATGCGTCGTTCAACAATACGATGATAACGATCACCGATGCGCAAGGGAACACGATTGCGTGGTCGTCATCGGGCAGTCAAGGCTTTAAAGGCTCGCGTAAGTCGACGCCATACGCGGCGCAGGTCGCTGCCGAAGATGCTGGGCGCAAGGCTATGGAGCACGGCATGCGCACGCTCGACATCGAGGTTAAGGGTCCGGGGTCGGGGCGTAAATCGGCACTGCGCGCCTTACAGTCGGTGGGATTTGCCGTTACCTCGATCCGCGACGTCACGCCGATCCCACATAATGGCTGCCGACCCCCTAAAAGACGGCGCGTCTGACGGAGAACATCCGGCGCCATTTCGGCGCGAATTCTTTTCAAAGCACGTCTCGGTGTGCAGCGGCCGCTTGCGATGCGGTCTGCAAACTTAACCGATTGAGGTAAAATTGGTTATCCAAAGAAATTGGCAAACGCTGATCAAGCCAAAGCAGCTCTCGGTCGAGCCGGGCGACGATCCAAAACGGGTCGCGACGGTAGTGGCCGAGCCGCTGGAACGCGGTTTTGGTCTGACGCTTGGGAACGCGCTGCGGCGGGTGCTGCTATCCTCGCTGCAGGGTGCTGCGATCACCTCGATCCAGATCGAAGGGGTGCTGCACGAGTTCTCGTCGATCCCGGGCGTGCTCGAGGATGTGACCGACATCGTGCTCAACATCAAAAGCATCGACTTGCGGATGTATGGCGAAGGCCCTAAGCGCATGCGGCTGCGGGCGACCGGCCCGGGCGAAATCCGCGCCGGTGCGATCGAAGCCGGCCACGACATCGACATCATGAACCCGGAATTGGTGATCTGCACGCTCGATGCCGGCACTCGGCTCGCGATGGAGCTGACCGTGGAGAATGGCAAAGGCTATCTGCCGGGCACGCAAAACCGGGCGGAAGACGCGCCGATCGGGCTGATCCCAGTCGACGCGCTGTTTAGCCCGGTGCGTAAGGTCTCCTACCGGGTCGAGAATACGCGTGTCGGGCAGGTCACCGACTATGACCGCCTGGCGATGCGGGTCGAGACCAACGGCGCCGTGACGCCCGAGGATGCGGTGGCGCTGGCCGCACGCATCCTGCAGGACCAGCTGCAGCTGTTTATCAACTTCGAGGAGCCGCGCCATCCCTCGGATGACACGCGACCGAGCGAGTTGCCGTTTAACAAAAACTTGTTGCGCAAGGTTGACGAACTTGAGCTCTCGGTCCGTTCTGCCAACTGCTTGAAGAACGACAACATCGTCTATATCGGAGATCTGGTTCAGAAATCCGAGGCCGAGATGCTGCGAACACCGAATTTCGGCCGAAAATCCCTGAACGAGATCAAGGAAGTGTTGACCCAGATGGGGTTGCACCTTGGTATGGAAATTCCCAACTGGCCGCCCGAGAATATCGAGGAATTGGCCAAACGGCTCGACGAGCCCTATTGAGGATGCGATGCGCCATCGCCTAAAAGGCCGCAGCTTCAGCCGCCGCTCCGAGCATCGCAAAGCGATGTTTGAGAATCTTGCTGCGGCATTGATAAAGCACGAGCAGATCACAACGACCCTGCCCAAGGCGAAGGATTTGCGTCCAATTGTCGAGCGGCTGATTACGCTTGGCAAATATGGCGGGCTCGCCAATCGGCGTCGCGCGATCGCGCGATTGCAGGATGCGCCGCTCGCCGACAAGCTGATGACGACCTTGGCCCAGCGCTATGTCGGCCGTGCCGGCGGATATACCCGCATTATAAAGGCGGGGTTCCGCTATGGCGACAACGCGCCGATGGCGGTGATCGAGCTGGTCGACCGCGATCCCGAAGCCAAAGGCAAGGATTCCGGCCCGACCGGTACCGAGGACCAGGAAGAAGCGGCCTGACGCCCGTGACCTAGTTTTACAACCGAGGCGCCGCTTTCCGTTCGACCGCTCCCTTCTAGAGATTCTCCGTGCTTTTTAGGCTCGGACGCGTTCCCGTTCCCGTTGCGGGCGCGCACGCGCTATAATGGTAAAACCGACGAGTGACGGGGGGCGTGCATGACGACCGTGGTCCGGCCGATGATCGAGAGCGATCTGCCGACGGCCCGGCAAATCTGCCATAGCGCATTTGGGACGTTTCTCGGCGCGCCGGACCCTCAGAATTTCTGGGCCGACCGCGACTATGTGTACGGTCGCTTTGGCGCCGAGCACGTGGCGGGCTTTACCGCCGAGCTCGATGACGAGGTCGTCGGTTGCAATTTCGCGACACGATGGGGAAGCGTCGGGTTCTTTGGTCCGCTGGCGGTTCGCCCCGATTTATGGGACCGCGGTGTCGCCCAGCCGCTCGTCGCCGCGGTCAGCAACGCCTTTGAGGAATGGGGCGTTACCCATGCCGGGCTCGCCACGTTTCCGCAGAGCCCGAAGCATATTCACCTATACGGGAAATTCGAGTTTCACCCTCGTTTCCTGACTCCGCTGATGGTGGCGCCAGCATGCGCGGCCGCCCGCGGCGGCTGGTCGCGGTACTCGGAATTGCCGCCAAGTGGACGCGTCGCCGCTGAAGCCGAGTGCCGCGAGATCACCGACGCTCTTTACCCCGGTCTCGATCTCGCCGCTGAGATCCGCACCGTAACCGCGCGCGGGCTCGGGGACACGCTGTTGTTATCGGACGGGTCCGATCGGTGCGCTGCGTTTGCGGTATGTCACTGGGGGCCGCAGAGCGAAGCCGGCGAGGGCTCTTGCTTTGTCAAATTTGGCGCGGTGCGACCGGGTCCGGCGGCCGATCAGCATTTCGCGGCGCTGCTCGATGCCGGCCGCGCGCTGGCCGCTTCGGTTGGCATGCCGCATCTGTTGGCCGGGGTCAATCTCGCGCGCGAAGAGGCCGATCGGCATATGAAGGCATGCGGGTTTCGCGCCGAAGTGAATCTCGTGACGCTGCACCGGCCCAACGACCCAGCCTACAGCCGGCTGGGCCTCTATGTCCTCGATGATTGGCGTTAGCTAAACCAGGGCCGGCCGAGAACCCGTGGCTGTGAAAGAAGGTACAGCCGCCTACACTGTAGGGTGCACGACAAAATTGACGCTGCCGTCGTCCTGATCGTCGCAGACATGCACCTCCCTGACGCGAGCTGAGGGTGGGCCTTGGTGGGCGGCCTCGATCATTGCCAAGACAGCATCGTCGGGACCCGTCACTAGCATTTCGACAGTGCCGTCGCTGCGATTACGCACCCAGCCGCGCAGGCCAAGCCCAGTGGCAATCCGGGTAGCCCAGGCGCGATAGCCGACCCCCTGTACATGCCCAGCGATGCGTATTCGAACGGTCTTCATTTCCGCCGTCGATATAGCGAGCCTCTATCTTTCGGCCCAGACTCCATGCGTGTTGGTCCGATTGTGAAACCTCGAAGTAGGCAAAGTTGACGGGTGTCAAGGAGCGGGACGGCGCCGCGTTCTAACCGTTTGTCGGTACGGATACCCTGTCACGTCCTTGGCATGAGAGGTTTAGACGATGACCGAAAAAGACCTGAACAGAATGAAAGTGGCAATACTCGTCACCGACGGCTTTGAGCAAGTCGAACTGACCGAACCGCGCAAAGCGCTGGATGATGCCGGCGCCGAGACCCGGATAGTATCGCCAAAGGACCGCGAGGTGCGCGGCTGGGAATTTACCGATTGGGGCCGCACGCTCCCGGTGGATTTACAGCTCAGCCACGCACGGCCGGAGGATTTCGACGCCTTGCTGCTGCCGGGCGGGGTGATCAATCCGGATAAGCTCCGGATGGAGCCCGCGGCCGTCGCCTTTGTCAAAGCCTTCTTCGACGCCGGCAAACCGGTCGCGGCAATCTGCCATGGGCCGTGGACCATTATCGAAACCGGCTATACCCGGGGACGGGAGATCACATCCTGGCCGTCGCTGAGGACCGATCTGAAGAACGCTGGGGCGCAATGGGTCGATCGCGAGACGGTCGTCGATGGTAATCTGTTGACGAGCCGCAAACCGGACGACATTCCGGCGTTCAACAGCGAAATGCTGCGGCTTTTTTCCGAGGCACGGGTCGGCGCGCACGCGGCGTAGCCCATCTGGCAGCACGGAGGAGATCGATGCAACGACGTTTGTTCGGCCCGACAGGTCGGGAGGTATCCGTCATCGGCCTCGGCACTTGGTATCTCGAACAAGCTCCACGTTCCGCCGCCATCGCGGCGTTACGGCGCGGTCTCGATCTTGGCCTCAGCCATATCGACACGGCTGAGATGTACGGGTCGGGCACCGCCGAAGAACTGGTCGGCGAGGCGATCGCGGGCCGCCGCGGCGCGGTGTTTCTCGTCTCCAAGGTGCTGCCGCAACACGCCTCGCGTAGCGGGACACGGCGGGCATGCGAAGCCTCGCTCGCCCGCCTGCGCACCGATCGCCTCGATTGCTATCTGCTGCACTGGCGCGGTCCGCACCCGCTAATCGAAACCATCGAAGCCTTTGAGGAGCTGCGCCGCGACGGCAAAATCCTGAGCTGGGGGGTCAGCAACTTCGATGTCAAGGACCTCGAAGAGGCTCTGGGTATTGCCGGCGAAGGACATATCGCCTGCAACCAAGTGCTGTATCATCTGCTGCAGCGCGTTATCGAACACCGGGTTCTGCCTTGGTGCGAACAGCACGGGGTCGCGGTAACCGCCTATAGCCCGTTCGGCCATAACCGCTTTCCGGGGCCGCGGACACCGGGCGGCCGGGTGCTGGCCGAGATTGCTGACCAGCGCGGCGCGACACCGCGTCAGGTGGCGCTTGCCTTTCTCGCGCGGCGGCCGTCGCTCTTTCCCATTCCCAAGGCCTCAAACCGCGAGCACGTCGAAGAAATCGCCGGCGCCGGCGATTTGGTGCTCTCTGCGGATGAGATCGCGCGGATTGACACGGCCTTCCCGCTCAGACCCGGACGCGGCGCGCTGCCGATGCTCTAAGGTCGGGGTGTCCGCGACCCGCCCTCACTCGAATTCGAGGATCACCTCATCGACAGCAAGGCTGTCGCCGGGTTTTGCTCGGATCGCAGCGATGCGGCCGTCGCGCTCGGCGCGGAGCACGTTTTCCATTTTCATGGCCTCGACAGTCACAAGCGCCTCGCCAGCCTTAACCTCCTGGCCTAGCTCCACGGCGATTGATGACAGCAACCCCGGCATCGGCGACAACAGCAGCCTCGATGTGTCTGGGGGCTTCTTGTCGGGCATCAGTGCCAGGAGCTCGGCGGCGCGCGGCGACAGCACCTGAACACGGCGTACGACACCGCTATGGACGAGCCGAAACTCTGCGGCCGACAGCCGCTCGACCTGCACCGTGGCGCTCTCGCTGCCGGCGATGATCCGCATCAGCACCTGGCCAGGCTGCCACTCGGTCGCGGCATCAACCCGCTCGCCGGCAATTTCGACCGTATAGCCCGTCCCCGCCGAATGCACAGCAATCCTATGCGGAGTGCCGTCCAATAGGATTGCCCACTCGCCGGAGATCACGGCCCCGGCACCATCGAGCTTGCCCTCTATCCCCGCCTGGCGTTCACGGACGCGTTGCCCAGCGAGAGCAGCGGCGAGCAGGATCAGCCGATCGGCTGCGACGAGTTGGGCCGGGGTGCGAACCCGCCGGGGAATTCTTGAGCGATGAAGTCGGTCGACAAGGCGCCGGCGCGAAATCGGGGGTTGGCCGCGACCGCCGCCAGAAACGCGATGTTGTGCTGTAGGCCGCTGATATAGAATCCGTCGAGCGAGCCCTGCAGCCGACCGACGGCGGCGGCGCGATCGGGCCCGTGGACAGCCAGCTTGGCGATCATCGGGTCGTAGTGGACGGTGATCTCGGCGCCCTCATAGACGCCGTCGTCGATCCGTACGCCGTCGCCTGATGGCGGCAAATAGCGGACAAGTCGCCCGGTCGATGGCAGGAAGCCGCGTGTAGGATCCTCGGCATAGACGCGGGCTTCGATCGCCCAGCCGTCGAGCCGGACATCGTCCTGCGAAAACGGCAGCTTTTCGCCGGCAGCAATGCGCAGCATCAACTCCACGAGATCAAGCCCGGTGATCATCTCGGTAACCGGATGCTCGACCTGAAGCCGCGTGTTCATCTCGAGAAAGTAGAAATTGCGCTGGCGATCGACGATGAACTCCACTGTCCCGGCGGAGCGGTAGTCGACGGCCCGCGCCAGCGCCACCGCCTGCCTGCCCATCGCCTCGCGGGTCGTCACGTCAAGAAAAGGGCTTGGCGCCTCCTCGATTACCTTCTGATGGCGGCGCTGGATCGAGCACTCGCGTTCGCCGAGATAGACGATGTTGCCGAATGCGTCGCCGAGCACCTGAATTTCGATGTGCCGCGGCTCTTCGATGTATTTCTCGATAAAAATCCGGTCGTCGGCAAAACTCGATTTCGCTTCGGTCGCGGCGCCACGAAAGCCGTCGCGGACCTCATCGTCATTGGCGGCAATGCGCATACCCTTGCCGCCGCCGCCGGCTGACGCCTTGATCATGACCGGGTAGCCGATATTGCGCGCGATGCCGACCGCGGCATCGGCATCGGGAACGACATCGAGATAGCCGGGCACAGTCGAGACGCCGGCAGCGCGGGCGAGCTTTTTCGATTCGATCTTGTCACCCATTGCGGCGATCGCGTTTGGGCGCGGACCGATAAAGACGATTTCGGCTTCGTCTAGGGCCGAGGCAAACGCCGGATTTTCCGAGAGAAATCCGTAGCCGGGGTGCACCGCCTCGGCGCCGCTATTGCGACAAGCTTCGATAATCCGGTCAATGCGCAGATAACTGTCGGCCGAGGGCGGTGGGCCGATCCGGATCGCTTCGTCGGCGGCCCGCACATGCGCCGCCCCCTCGTCGGCATCGGAATAGACCGCGATCGTGGCGATCCCCATACGCCGCGCCGTTCGGATGATGCGGCAGGCGATCTCGCCGCGATTGGCGATCAGCAGCTTGCTAAACACCGCGCGTCCCTGCGGCGTTAGGTGTGAGCCCAATCAGCGGGCGCGAATCAACCTAAAGAATGCGGGCCTGTCTTGATGGTGAGCCCAATATTGGCTTCGCACCGAGAGAAGCCGACCTTCGGGACGATCGGATTTAGCGCGCCTCGGCTTCTTGCGCTGGCTCACTCCGTCGACATCAACGACCAGTACCAATCGAAGAAAGTGCGATCGAGCCTGGCCGTTTGCGTCAGGTTTTCGGCTCCACCCGCGACACGTATTTCATCGCCGATGCGGTCGGGTCGATGATCGGGGCGAACGCCTGATGGCACCATTCGGACCAGCTGGATGTCGGTGTGGCCAGCCGATTTAGGGATCACTCGCAGCAGCATTGCATTATTCGGCTGCGCCAACATAAAGCTCAGTGGCCCAAATTCGACGAAATCCTCTGCAGCCGGATCATCGCAAAACAGCTGTGGCGAGGATTTGACAAATTGCAGCGCCAGCTTCCAATTCCAATCGGTGCTATAGCGTGAGCGGCTCACAACCTCGGCTTCGGCAAGCCATCCGGGGATCGAGGTTAGCATCATCGGCGGTTCATCGATCTCGTCCAAGGTGGAGGCGGGCTTAGACAGATCGACAAAGATCAGCCCGTCCTGGACGCAGACGGGATGGCTTGCCAAGCGCAGCCGAGCCGGGTCGATCCGCCTCGACAGATCGGGTTCGAGCAGGCGGCCGTCAGCGGCGAATTCCCAACCATGATAAGGGCAGATCAGGCGATCGGCCGGGCCCTCTTCAGCCTCGCACACCGGGTAACCGGCATGAATGCAGACATTGCGCAGGGCGCGCAGGGTTCCTTCCGAGTTGCGGGTCAGCAAGACGGAACGGCTCGCTGCCTCGAAACGGACAAAGCGGCCGGGCTCCCCGACTTGTGACTGATGGTCGACAACGACCCAAGGCCGTAGAAACAGACGCTGCCGCTCAGCCGCAAACACGTCGGCGCCGCTGAGTAATTGCGGATCGGGCTCGATCGTTCCGTCCCCGGCGAGCTGTTCTCCAATTGCGGCGACACTATCAGGAAGTTCCATCGTCATTTAGCCGATTTTCTATTGGTTGCAGTCGAAGACTGAACCCGACGTAGCAGCCAGGTCAAAAGGTTTGTGGCTGCGCAACGCTTGTTATCGGGCCGGCGGCAACGCGGTCTGCGCTGTTTGCGCAAGTTGCGACTGGGTTGCGGCGAGTTCGCGCGCGAGAGCGGTATTCTGGCGCCGGCATTCGCGCAATTCGCGGCGCCGCCGCAAGCCTCTGATCCAGGCGGCAACCGCACCGATGGTAACACCGAACACTAGCGAGACGACGACCACAAGATAGAGAGGAGCGGCGGCTAGAAACGGGAGCGGCCATAACCCCAGCGACACCGTCTCCCGATTTGAGGCGGCGAACAGGCCCACTAAAGCCGCAATCGCGATAACGACTACCCAGTACGCCGCGCGCACTCTCCGGCGTCCTGCGCGCGATCGCGCGCTTAAGGCGCGCTCTGATTTAGCCGGTCGCGCAATTGCTTCCCGGTTTTGAAAAACGGGATGTGTTTCTCGCCGACATGCACACTGTCGCCCGTTCTTGGATTGCGCCCGACGCGCGCATCCCGGCGCTTGACGGAGAATGCTCCAAATCCTCGCAGCTCGACCCGATCGCCTCTGGCCAATGCCGCGGCGATCTCGTCAAAGATCGCCGTCACAATGACCTCGACGTCGCGTTGATATAACTGCGGATTGGTTTCGGACAGCTTTTGCACAAGCTCCGACTTTGTCATCTCGAGCGTCTCGCTCCCATGCGTTGGGGACGAAACGAACCGTGCCAAAGCCTCGCCAGACGGTCAAGACAAAGCCATCGGTCGTTCCCCCGCCCCGACTGCATCCTCCCCATAGAATGGGTCCCGGTCCCCTCTTTCGGCAAACGAAGGCTCCGGGACGCCAGATTATTCGTTCTCTTCGGTCTCGGCTTGCCGCTCGGCATCTTGACGGCGAGCACGGTTGATCGCCGCTCCAAGGATGTCGCCGAGGCTGGCCCCCGAATCCGACGAGCCGAATTCAGCCATTGCGCGCTTTTCTTCGTCGACTTCCTTGGCCTTGATCGACAGTGTCACTTTGCGCGTAGCGCGGTCGATCGTCGTGATCTTAGCGTCGACCTTTTCACCGACCGCAAAGCGATCGGGGCGCTGCTCGCTGCGGTCGCGCGACAGCTCGGATTTGCGGATAAAGCCGAGCAGACCGTCGCCAACCGTGACTTCTAACCGCCCTCGGTGATCCCGGCGACCGTTCCCGTAACGACCTCGCCCTTGCGCAGCTTGGCCATTCCGGATTTTGACGGATCGGCCTCAAGTTGCTTGATGCCTAGGCTGATGCGTTCCTTTTCGACATCAATATCGAGCACCTTGGCGCGTACGACCTCGCCCTTGTGATAGGCGTCGAGCGCATCTTCGCCGGGGCGGTTCCAATCGATGTCGGACAGGTGAACCATCCCGTCGATATCGCCGGATAAACCGATAAACAGCCCGAACTCGGTGATATTGCGGATCTCGCCTTCGACGTCGCTGCCGATTGGGTGTTCGTCGGCAAAGGTCTCCCACGGATTGGCCAAGGTCTGCTTGAGGCCCAGGCTGATGCGCCGCTTTTGCGGATCGACATCGAGCACCATGACCTCGACCTCCTGACTGGTCGAGACGATCTTCCCGGGATGGACGTTCTTTTTGGTCCAGCTCATTTCCGAGACATGGACCAGTCCTTCGACTCCCGGCTCCAATTCGACAAAGGCGCCGTAGTCAGTAATGTTGGTGACACGGCCGCGGAATTTGGCGCCCGCCGGATATTTCAAATCGACGCCTTCCCATGGATCGGCCTCGAGCTGCTTCATGCCAAGCGAGATGCGCTGCGTCTCGGGGTTGAAGCGAATAACTTTGGCCTCACGTTCTGTCCGATATTGAGCGCCTCGGATGGGTGATTTATGCGTCGCCAGGCGATATCGGTGACGTGCAGCAGCCCATCGACCCCGCCGAGATCGACAAACGCGCCGTAATCAGTGATGTTCTTGACGACGCCGTTCAGAACCTGGCCCTCCTTGAGACTGGCGACCAGCTCCGAACGCTGCTCGGCGCGGCTCTCTTCGAGAACGGCGCGGCGCGAAACGACAATGTTACCGCGAGAGCGGTCCATCTTCAGGATCTGAAACGGCTGCTGCGAGCCCAACAACGGAGCGATATCGCGCACTGGCCGAATGTCCACCTGACTGCCCGGCAGAAATGCCACCGCGCCGTTCAGGTCGACTGTAAACCCGCCCTTTACGCGGCCAAATATGACGCCCGTGACGCGCTCATTCGCCTGAAAACTCTTCTCCAATTG
>CAVRUN010000004.1:0-149578 GCA_963724435.1 uncultured Alphaproteobacteria bacterium
GGCTTTTTTAATACAGATAAAACCCCAAACGAACCCTGCTGGCAGCAGTCGGCGAGGGCAGGGCGTTGGAACATCCAATCGGAGAAATCCAATGCCTAAAATCGTCATGCCCAAGTACCTGGTGCCGATCTACCAGCATATCGTCGTCGAGGCCGAAAGCTTCGAAGAGGCCTGCGACATGGCAATGTCGGATGACATTTCCTGGGACAGCCAGGAGATGGATTGCGACAACCCGCGGGCGACCACCCTCACCGACGCCAAGGCGATACCCGAGGGCTGAGAGCTCGACCCGACACGACTTGCGCTGATCGCCGGCACCAACCCGATCCGGATCAGTCTTGCCTCCTTCCTTCACGGGAATGAGGCCGAGACCGGCCCGCTCCTCGATATCCCCGACAAATTCACCAACCACGACTGAACACCCGGGCCTCCTCGGCAGCAGCTGAGGGGGCTCGCGGCGTCGGAACCGACGGACCACCCGGCCTCCGTACAGAGATCGATCCGACGAGACCGGCTCGCCTTCGGGCCCAGTTCTTCGCCCGCTCCCGTCAGCCCGGCCTCTCATCCCTCACGAGCAGCAGCTTGTGAGGGGCGAGGCGTCAGGAGAGGGCAACCCGCCCCTCCTGATCTGAAAGGAGATCACAATGACCACCACTCTGACCCAAGCCTCGCAACAGTGGATGAGCCGTCCCGCCGATCAGCGCTTTTTGAGCCTGATCGAGATGCAGGCGTTTAAAAGCCGTATCCGGGATAACTCGGCTACCACGATAATCAGCAGCCGCAGCCTGCAGCTCCAGCCTTCGGGCGAGAGCGCGCATGCCCTGCAAATTATCGGGCCGAATGGCGAACCCGCGGCGTCGACGCATTGGTCCTTTGGGCAATTGTGCTCGCTCGCCAGCCCCGGCAATTCGCCGGCCAGCTACTTCCGCGAGACACATATGCCCGCCCCGGTCATCGCAGATTGCCTCAACTTCAATCTGCGCTTCACCCGCGGCATCGAAGACATCGGCGTCCTGCTAACCCGGGACGACGGCATCAACGAGCTGCGGTCCGTCAACGGCCCCAACTACGGCCGCGTCTATGACGCTGACGTCGTGGATGCTCTCGTCGACAAGTTCGGCGATGGCGTCTGCGGGCAATGGCGGGTGCCGGGCGAGTTCGGCAATAAGGTAACCGTCACCACGGCCAATACGACCTTGTTTGCGAGCGATCGCGACATGTTCGTGTTCCTGGCCGACGAGGATAACCGCATCGAGATCCCCAACCGGCGCGCCGGCAAGTTCGGCTCGTTCGCCAGGGGCTTTTTTGTGTGGAACTCCGAAGTGGGCAAAACCACCCTCGGCGCCGGCTTTTTCCTCTTCGACTATGTCTGCTGCAACCGCATCGTCTGGGGCGCAGACCAATACACCGAAATCCGCATCCGCCACACCAAGGGCGCACCGGACCGGTGGCTCGAAGAGGTCACACCCGTCCTGGACGAATACAGCCAGGCGAGCGCCAAACCGGTGGTCGAGGCAATCGAGCACGCCCGCGAGAAGCGTCTCGGCGACGAGCTCGACGCTTTCCTCGCCAACCGCTTTGGCAAAAGCATGGTCCCGGCTTTGAAAGCCGTCCATGAGACCGAAGAGGGCCGGCCGATCGAAACCCTGTAGGACGTCACCACCGCCGCCACGGCACACGCTCGTTCGCTCACCAACAACGACAAGCGGATCGAGATCGAACGCGCCGCCGGCGATGTGCTGAAACTCGCCGCGTAACCCGCACCCTCACCCCTGCATGCAGAAGCATGTGGGGGTTTGGGTGTCAGGAGCATCCCGCTCCCGGAGAAAGCCAATGCACGCCCTATTGGCCCTCGCGGTCCCATCGCTGCTGATCCACGGCGTCAACAGTATCGTCCTGAAACTCCTCTCGGAGATCAAGTCAGGCCTCAAATACTGGCGCCAGACAGCGAAGCGATAGGACCAAGAGCCAATGACCGTTTTGGCCAGGCCGGCAGCCTGAACCGAGCCCAACCTCGCTATACAGCCGTGTAGCGGGGCCGGGCCGTCGAGGCATTTTCGCCTCGAAGGAAATCTCAATGAAGCTGATCAAACTCGAAGCGGTGCGCCATCACACGCGCCGCGAACTGACACCGGCCGAAGCGCGGCAGCTGGTCGTCAGCGCCAATTTGTCGGTGCTGAAAGCCCAGGCCGCCGCGCTCTCATTGCATTCCTGGCTTAACACGCCGCAGGAATGGCTGCAGCTCGAAGCCTGTCTCGTCCTGATCGAGGAGAGACGGCGTGGACATTGAGCTCAACCTTGATGTCGACGCCCCCGACAAGGTGGCCGACGTCCTTAATGCGGCAGCCATGGCCTATCACGCAAGTGCCCTGGAGCTCTCGGCCAGCTGGCAGGATCGCAAGATCCCGATGATCTGGGCCGAGATCGCCGGCGAACTCGATATCGCCGCCTGGAAGATCGCCAAGATCATCAAGCACCGGCTCGACCCACGGCGATCCCCACAACGCAAGAAATAGCCCCTCACCCCCGTCGGCAGCAGCTGGCGGGGGTTGAGGCGTCCGAGCACGCCCGCTCCGCTGGAGACCCCGACAATGAGCGATTTCCTGTTTGCCGATCACGGCTCGGTCATCGCGATCATGCCGCCAACCCCGGCCGCCGTCCAATGGATCGACGACAATGTCGTTTCTGAACCATGGCAGTGGCTCGGCGGTGCCCTCTGCGTCGAATGCGCGCGATCTCCAAGAGGCGATCGCTGCGGCCGGCTTGAGCCTTTGATCTGATCGACCCTCGATCTCGACGTGCAGCAGCGCGCCGGGGCCGAGCCGTCGGGACATCCCGTCCCGATGGAGCTTTGTTTAATGAAAGTCCACTTCGTTGCCGTCTCGCAGAACGCCAAGATCGGGCCCATCCCCGTCTCGATCACCGAGCGGGCATCATGCTGGCCCGGCTGCGCGCTCTACGAGAACGGCTGCTACGCCGAAACCGGCGCGCTTGCCATGCACTGGCACCGCGTTTCGGATGGCGCCGCCGGTGGCTCCTGGTCGGAGTTCTGCGCCAAGATCGCAGCACTTCCGCCCGGCCGCCTATGGCGTTATGCCCAGGCCGGCGATCTGCCCGGTTACGGCGCGGCAATCGACGCCTCGCTATTGCAGGCGCTCGTTGCCGTAAATGCCGGCAAACTGGTCATCGCCTTCACCCATAAACCGGTGTTGGGTAACGATCCGGTTGCCGTCGAGAACCGCCGGATGATCGCAATGGCGGTCAAGGCCGGGTTCACGGTCAATCTCTCGGCCGACAATCCGGATCATGCCGACCAAGTGGTGGCACTCGGGATAGCACCGGTCGTGACTGTGCTAGCCCGTGCCTATGCCCGCCATGCGATCCGGCATCGGCTCAAACGATCTAAGGACGTCTGGGCCGAGACCATCGGCGAATGGCGTGATCGTACGGCGTTGCTGCCGCGGCACACCCCTGCCGGCAGGCGGATTGCGATCTGCCCGGCGACCTATTCGGACGCCACCTGCAAGAGCTGCGGCATCTGCGCCCGCGTTCGCCGTGCCGTGATCGGCTTTCCGGCTCACGGTGCGTGGCGCCGGGTCGAGGCCGCTACCGCTGCACGCGACGTGCCGGTCGGCCACAGCTGGGCGTTTCGCGAGCATCGCACGATGGCCCAAGTCATCGCCGCCGAGCCTCAAGCAGCCTGACGCCTTCACCCTCCAGATCAGCCGGTCTGGAGGGTCGAGGCGCCAGAAATATCCTCCGGCTCAAATGACCACCACACCCCGCTTGGCTGCGTGCCCGGCGGGATTTTTGCGTTTTGGGCCGGAGCCGTCTTGCGGTGGAGTTTTCATTTAGAGCGCACGGCGGGTCGGCTTTAGATGTGCGGAGTTATTGAGCTGTCCCGAGATACGCCGATACGGGACCTTCCCGCGTTCGCCTCCGAACGGGAAAGATTCGGCCGAGTTAGTCCTGAGTGGCCCCTGGGGGCTAGTCGCTGCTTCGCGCAACGCCGTACGATTGCTCGAAGCAGGCACCCGCAAGCCATGGTTGGGCGTGTCCCCCCTTAAAATCTCCAGCTGCTAAGTGACGGGCGCGGCCCCATCATCTGCCGCAGCACCGCACCCCGATTTCACAGCCGCTTGCCTACTGTGGGAGCGCTTTTCGTCTGCAGCGGAGCGCGCCGAGGCCGACGAGGGCTATCCCGAATAGGCTTAAACTGGCCGGTTCGGGAACCGTGGTACCCGAGACGGAGAAGGCGGCGTCGAAAATCGGGGCACCGTTGCAGGAGGTGCTCGGGTGGCAGCGCCGGCTTCGATTATTTCGTCGCTGCCTCAAACCCAGCGGATGAGTGCTTGTATTCTGGCTGCCAAAAGCACCAGTCTAAGTGGCTAAAATATAAGCAGATGGTGGCAGAGGCTCTGATGCCGTTTTATCCGAAATACACGACGACCGCGATCGGAGCTTATAGCGTCCCACGGTGGTATGAACCGCTCGATCGCCTCGTCACCTTGGGGCAATTGCTCGCCGAGGACATGGGCGATGCTCAATACCGCGTCATGCAGGGGGCGATCGTAGATCAGGAGACGGCGGGGATAGACGTCATCACCGGCGGGGAGACCCATCGGAGAACACATAACCGACATTCACCCCCAAACGCGATGCTCAACTACTTCTGGCAAAAAATACCCGCCTTTCATGGTGAAACCCGACCAAAGCCAATCACGAAGTACGATCCCAATGTCACGCATCCAGCGGCGATTTGTCAGGGGCCGATAACCGACGACATTGATCTCGGCCTCGTCGATGAGTTCAACGAAGTGTCCGCGTCAGCGCGCAAGCCGGTCAAGATCACAATGACGGGACCTCATTTTCTCACTGCGGTCACCTTTGACGAGTATTACAATGACCCTGCGCGCATGATGTTCGATGCCGCCAAACTCTTGAACAAGAATTTCAAGAGGCTTGTCCAAGCAGGGTGTAAGCATATCCAGATCGACGAGCCATACTTGACCCCACCGAGTGACGATGAAGTGCGGATCGCGGTCGAAGCAATCAATATAGCAATTGAAGACCTGCCTGCGGATATTCATGTTGCTGTCCATGTCTGCCAAGGTAACTACGCGGTAGGCCCTCACTATGATGGTCAGATTGGGCACCGATATTTTGATACGGGACGTTATAAGGCGGATCTCATCTGCCAGATTGAATGCGATTCTTACTTGATCGAGCATGATCGGACCGATGCCTTTCAGGAATTCCTCGGGAACAAGCAACTCGGCGTCGGGGCGGTCGATGTTCAGGCGCTACATATCGAAACGGGCGAAGTAATTGCGGAACGAATTACTGCGCACCCGTGGCTCGCTCCCGAGCAGACCATCATCACAAGCACATGCGGGTTCAACCACCTACCCCGCCATGTCGCGCTGGCCAAAATGCGGTCGATGACTGAAGCGAAGGCAATTCTTTTTGGCGGCGCGTTAACCGTTCGATGAGCGGAGAATTGGATCATCGGGATCAGATCGCGCAACGGTTGGAGGCCACCGAGGAACGGTTTCGGATCGCCCAGGCCGCGGGTGGTATCGGATGGTTCGAGTGGGATATCTCGACCGGCAAATGGGAATGGACTCCACACGTCGCCGTCCTGTTCGGGTTCGACCCCCAAAAGCCGAGGCCCGCGTTCTCCGACTGGCAACCCGCAATCTTTATGGACGATGTGCCGAAGTTGCGGTCAGCGGTTGAGCGGGCGGACGAGCAAGGTATCTATTACGTCGAATTTCGGGTCCGTCATTCTGACGGCAGCGTTCATTGGATCGCAGGGAGGGGAGAGATCACCCGGAGCGAGTCGGGGCAAGCCCTTCGGGTTGCTGGCGTCTACTACGACATTAGCGATCGGAAAGCCCTGGAAGCTCGGCTGCTGGCGCTAAACGAGAGCCTGGAGGCCCGTGTAGCCGATCGGGCAAGACAGCTTGCTGCGACGAACGCTCGTTTGGAGGAAACAGAACGCCGCTTCCAACTTCTCATCGACGGGCTAACCGACTTCGCGATTTTCATGCTCGACCGGACAGGCGTCGTTGCGAGTTGGAATACTGGAGCAGAACGGATCACAGGATACTCATCGGGCGAAATCATCGGCCAGCACTTCTCGCGATTTTATACTGATGAGGACCGCCAAGAGGGCGTTCCGCAGACAGCGCTCGCGACGGTGGAAAGATCCGGAAAGTACGAGGCGGAAGGTCATCGCGTCCGCAAGGACGGCACTGTTTTTCTCGCGAACGTCGTTATCAACGCCATTCGTGACCATTCGGGGAATCTGCTGGGTTTTGCCAAGATTACTCGTGACATTACTGAGAAAAAAGTGGTCGAAGATCGGCTTCGACAGGCTCAGAAGATGGAGGCGGTTGGACAACTAACCGGCGGGGTTGCTCACGATTTCAACAATCTCCTGACGGTCATTATGGGCAATATGGAGCACCTGGAGCGCGTCCTGCCTCGAGCGCCGCAGACCGATAAAATCATCGGCGCGGCAATCCGAGGCGCATCGCGCGCTGCGATGCTCACCCAACGGCTTCTCGCCTTTTCTCGTCGCCAACCGCTCATGCCGGAAGTTCTTTCCGTCAATAAACTGGTCGCCGGAGCATCCGAGCTAATGCGACGGACAATCGGCGAGGCGATTTTCATCGAAACAGTATTGGCGGGCGGACTTTGGCCGACTTTCGCGGACAGCAACCAGCTTGAAAACGCGCTCATCAACCTCGCCATTAATGCTCGTGATGCCATGCCTGATGGAGGAAAACTGACCATCGAGACCGCCAATACCCATCTCGATGACGCCTATGCCCGGATGAATGCCGAGGTTCAACCCGGCCAATATGTGGGGGTCTTCATTACCGATACGGGGACCGGCATGGCTCCCGAAACAGTCGCTCAGGCGTTCGAGCCATTTTTCACGACCAAAGAAATCGGCCAAGGCACCGGCTTGGGATTGTCCCAGGTCTATGGGTTCATCAAGCAATCGGGTGGGCACGTGAAGATCTACAGTGAAATCGGTGAAGGCACGACCGTAAAGCTGTATTTGCCACGCTATCGAGGCGAAGAAGACTTTGCTGATGAGACGCTGGAAAATCGCGTGGTCCCGCGCGGTCGGGGCGAAGTCGTCCTTGTCGTCGAGGACGATCCTGATGTGCGTGACTATACGATCGAGATGGTCGGCGATCTCGGATATTCGGTCGTGAGCGCCTCAGACGGGGAGAGTGCGCTCCGTTTATTAGATTCCCATCGAGAAGTAGCGTTGCTCTTTACGGACGTGGGTCTTCCTGGCGGGATGAACGGTCGGCAACTAGCGGAACAGGCATTGCGCCGTGTACCGCGGCTCAAGGTTCTTTACACGACCGGCTACGCCCGCAATGCGATTGTGCATCAGGGGCGGCTCGATCCAGCCGTCGAGGTCGTCTTCAAGCCATTTACGTATTCGGACGTCGCGGCAAAGATCCGGCAGATTTTAGACGATTAGTACGTCGCGTTATCCGCCAATGGCCGAAGAGGGGCCATGGAGAGCGGTTTGCGCCGCCGAGCCTGAGCGTCGGCTATGAGTTCAGAAAGAAGACCATCGCCGGGGCGCACGGGAATGAGCGAGACGCGCCGTTTGCAGCCGTTCCCGGAGGCCGCCGAGGACCAGGTGGTTTTCCACGAACCGGACTTTCAAGCTCCCGTCGCTGCGAGCGGGCTGCTCGGGGCCGGTCTCCGGCAACGGACCCGCTTCACGAGCCTGTGGCGCGATCGACGATCCGGGGGCGGCACCAAGCAGCGAATACGCCATGCTGATCCAGGAGATGCATCATCAGGGCGTAGCGATTGCACAGCTCGGCCGATCGGTTCGGACGGACAATTGCTCCGCCACGGAGCCGACCAATTGAGCCGGATGCGCGGTGTCGATCCCGGAACGAATGTTGCCTCGGCCATTCGAAAGATTGCCGACGACATAGACGCCTTGCGCAATGGCGAGGCAACCGCAGCTACGGCCCTTCGCCAGTCTTGAAACCGGACGCCTCGAACGCGGCAACCATGTCCTCGCAGTAAGCCGCGCGCAACTCGTCGTCCGTTCCCGACCGCAGCGTTTCGATTTCAGGTTCGGCCGCAAGCCGATTGAGAAGCTCCTCGCGCGACAGATGCGCGTTCGTTTCCATCAGCCAGTCGAAAAACTCCTTCCTTCCCGTGATCTTGCGGCCAACCGGCTGGATTCGGCCGAAATACGCCTCCCTGTTTGCGCGATAGTCTGCCAATTCTTCGGGCGTCAATGGGTGAACGAGGATGTGGGCCGATGCCCCGTCGGTCTCGTCTTCCAGCGTTAGGGTGAAGCCCGCCCGCACGAGGATGTTTGCGACCATCAGCTCGTAGTAAGCGCCCTGGAACTGGCCGGCGTCCTTCAGCCGCTGCACGAGCCGATCCTGCAGCTCTACATTGTGATCGAGCAAGTAGAGGCTGTAGGCGAGTCCGAGATAGCACGCGACAATCCCGGTAATTGGCGCGTCGTTGATCTCGCCGGGTTTTACGATCGTCGCCTGCTGGTAGCGGCAGTAAGTGTCGTACCACCGCAACAGCGGATGGCGTTGCTCGAACGGCTTCGCAATCTCGGCATTACCCCAATCGGCGCCGAGAACGCGCTTGATGTAATCGGCAAGGAAGTCAGGGAAGGTCTTCCAGGTTGGCGACCAATGGACGGTGTTCCTGACTGCTACGATCTGATGTCCGTGAAGGTTCCCGGAAATGATCGGCCGGCCCAACCCCTGCTGGTTCTGCCGGATGCGTTCTACCGCCCGGTGACGTTCGAGAATTCTGCTGAATTTGTGGTAAAGGTGGGCCTGCCATGTCAATCCTGCCGCAGCATTTCTTCAATTTCCGGCCGCTGCCGCAGGGGCATGGCTGGTCGTCCAACTTTTGAAGACATGGGCGGAGAAGATGGTGATCGCCGTGTTCAGCCGCAACAGCGCGGTCAACCTGAAAAATCAACTCCCAAGAGGGGGAGTCCGAAATGGGGCATGAACACCAGTTCCCGCCGCCAAGCCTGAATGGCGGCAGGGGCTCGCGTGAAGCAACCTTCGCCGGGATTGGGCAGCAAGGAAGATGATGCGCGACTCTGGTAGCTACGCTAACAGCTGAGTATTAAACCTGCGATCAAACCATCCGCCCGCCGGTGTTTATTTAGAAGATCCGCTCGTCGGGGCCGATCAGGTTCCACGGCGTCTCGCCGAGGATGGCGCGCCGGCAATTCTGCACAGCGCGCCGGAGGTACTGGTCACGCCATGCCCCGCCTCCCGCTGAATTGTGCGCCGAGCCGATGACGTTCGGGAGGTCGAGAAACGGGTGACGCATCGCGAAGCGGCCGTGCCGCACCGGCTCCACCCACCACGCATCGATGCCGGCGAAAAAGTGCGGATGGGCGACAAGATGCGCGTAGAGCGCCCCCTCATCGATGATCTCGCCACGCGCGACGTTAATCAGGATCGCGTTCTCCTTCATCAGGTCCAGTTCGCGCGCGCCGATCAATCCCTCGGTGGCGGTCGTCAGCGCAGCGCTGATGACGAGGATATCGGCGACGCGCAACATCTCGTCGAGGAGGTCGGTCGTCGCGATCCAGTCGGTCGGCTCGTCGCTCGCGCCGCGGCGGTTGATTGCGTAAATTTTCATCCCGAAGGCACGCATCAGCCGCGCCGTCGCGACGCCGACATTGCCGAATCCGAGGATGCCGCAGACGCCGCCGCGCAGCATCCGGTTGGCGCCGCGCTGGTTGAATTCGCCGCGCTTGAGGTTGGCGTGCTCGATGTGTGAATGACCACCCTCAGCCATTGTGACCGATTTAGATTTCCGAAGGGGAACGGCTGGAAAGGGGGCATCAGCACGCACCTGGACAACTGCGGCTTGATGGCTCAATCGCGTCGTAAGCGGCCATCGCTCTCAAAGATCCAGCGCATTCGGATCGATGCCGCATCGGAATCTGCGTCGCCTGCCACTCGGGTTTGGTCCTCGACGCGGGAGGAGCGCTCGGCGTCAATCGCTTCTCTTGGGGCACGCTGCGGGAGAGAGGCATGCGCTTCGGGTTCTGCGCTATAATCGCCGCAAAACCTGCTTGAGGACTACCGCGCTGAAAAGCGCAAAGGAGACAGAGAATGAAAAACGGCTTCAAGGTATTCGACACCGATACGCATGTGATGCCGGCGGCGGAAGTCATCGAGCGCTATGTCGATCCCGACTTCCGCCCGCGCCTCAAGGAACTGGAGCCCTACCGCACGCCGATGCGGCAATCGGCCGAATATCAAGGCGCATTGCACGGCTATCGCATCCAGCCGCAATTCTATCGCCGGGTGCTCGGCGAGGCGGCGCCGCGGCCCGACCACAGCGGCCGCGACACGGTGTGGATGGGCGCGAAGGTGCCGCGTCCCGGCGTGCAGGACGACAACGCCGCCAACCGCGTCGCCGACATGGACGACGAGGGGACCGACGTGCATTTCCTCGTGCCCGGCGGCTGGTCGAGCCTGATCGGCGTCGACGACGTCTCGCTCGAAACCGGCATGATCCGCGCCTTCCATCGCCACATGGCGGATTTCTGCGGGCAGTATCCGGACCGGCTGAAGGGACCGATCGTCGCCTCGACGCGCGATGTCGACAGCGCGGTCGAGGAAATCAGGAAATGGGGGAAATCGAAGTGGGCCGTCGCAGTCAAGCCGCAGGTCGACAAAATCCCGGTCGATCACCCGAGCCTCGACCCGATCTGGCGCACCGCCGCCGAATACGGCCTGCCGATCGTGCATCACAGCTCGACGTGGAACCCGCCCTATTACCCGGGTCACGACGACATGTGGGACAACATCTTCCTGGGACGGCTGGCGTCGCACCCGTGGGGCGCAATGCGGTTTGTCGCGGCGTTCATCGGCGGCGGCATTTTGGACCGTCATCCGTCACTGCGCTTCGGCACGCTCGAATGCGGCTTCGGCTGGCTACCGTTTTGGGCCAAGCGCATGGACGAGCAGTACGCCTATGTCGGCTCGACCGCCGAATTGAAGATGAAGCCAAGCGAATATTTGAAGAGCGGGCGCTATTTCTGCAGCATCGAGCGGCAGGAAGGGGAGGAAATGTACCGGATGGTGAGCGGCTTCCTCGGCGAGGACGTGCTGATGTACGCCTCTGACTACCCGCATTCGGAATGCCAGTTCCCAAATTCGATCGACAACATCCTCGCCTGGCAGAGCCTCAAGCCGCAAACGCAGCAGAAACTCTTCTGGGACAACGCCAACCGCTTCTACCGCCAGACGTGAGGATGCCGCGTCGCGACGTTGGCTTCGTTCCGCAACCACTTTCGAAGGGACGGCCCTCGCCCTCGGAGGAGGTCGGTCCTGCGCTTCCGATCCGTTGCCCACCTCTACAGCTTTGACTTGGACTAAACCTGCGAAGGAGAAACCGCCATGTAATATCGATCACGTCGGCATCAACACGAATGATATGGAAGCCACGCTGCAGTTTTACTGCGGTATACTGGGCATGCGATTAGTCCGCACCACACGTACACCAGATGGGCGCCGGCATTACAACGTCGAGATCGGTGGCGGCAATGCCTTCGCGGTGTTCGATGGTGCCGAGCCCCCGAGGGCGGGCGAGCGCCAACATGTGAATCACCTGGCTCTGCCGGTGGACACGCTTGAGGAATTTGACGCCGCCTACCAACAACTCAAGGACCATGGGGTCGCCGTGACCGAAATTATCGAACGGGGGTATGGCAAGACCTTCTACTTCCCCGATCCGAACGGTATCCGGTTGCAAATTGAATTGAAGACCAAACAGGATGCGGACAGCTTGGAAGGCGATCCCGACCCTGTGCCGTACGTGCGCGCACTGCTGCAGCGGGCTTAGTGCTGCCCACGGCTCCGCCTATGCCGCAGCTATCCAACAAGACACTGGACGAATGGGAATCCTTGACCGGCGCGCCGGAGAGGCACGCTCGGCGGCAACCAAATGGCATGGGCCCTGAACTCAGCGCAGAGGTCTTCGGGGACCTCGCTTTGCAGAACGCGCACCTTGTGGGAGAGTCAGCGCTGACCCGCGGTGTGCAGCGGCGCATTGCGTCGATCGCGCGGAGCATGCCCGGCGCCCCATCACAGACCACCAGCGGCGGTTCGGCAGCTTCACGCCGGCGCACGTAGTGGAAGCACTCCGGGCAGCTCTCCGTGTTCTTCTGCCCCGCGCCGGTGCGGTGCTGAATGTGGTAAGGTCCGCTGCGGGACGTCGATCGCGGTTTATGGGGCCGGCGGGCCCGCCTCACCGGGTTAGTGGCGGGCGGATTGCAGACCGCGATCCGATCATCGCTTCGATCCGCTCCCCGATCGGCTAGTGCGCGCCCGATAGCTCGGCACTACGCGCGAGGATGTTAGGCGAGATCTTGGCCAGCTTGTGATGGACTAAGTCTGAATGGAACGGGTTGTCGTCGACACGAATTTCTTCGTAGCTGCGGGCTTCAACGCGAAAAGCGCATCGGCGCGTATCCTCGCGGCTATCCGGGAAAGACATTTTCAATTGGTTTGGAACGAACCGACCCGGCGCGAGACCGAGTTTGTTTTGCGCCGAATTCCGCCCCTCCGTTGGGATAAGTTCGCTGATCTCTTTCGCCCAGAGGGAGAGTTTACCCGCCGTGTCGATCCCCTCGACTTTGCCTTCATCGAAGATCCGGACGATCGGAAATTTGCGGCGCTCGGCGCAGCAGCTAAAGTTCCACTCGTTACCAATGACCACCATATCCTGGTGCATCGAAATCTGATTAGCTTTGACGTTCTGACACCGTCCGCCTTCCTGACACGAGCGGGAGAAACACCCTCCTCGTAGGCTCCACAACTATAGGCAGCATCGCGCTGATAACTGCCGTCGGCCCCGTTCCCTCCGATTTATTCGCCGACCGAAGCTGCCGTTTGAGGCGAGCGGTAAGTTCAATCAATCCGTGATTTGGCGCGAGCGAGGTAGGAGGTTTCTTTATTGCTTTATTCGCGGACGAACAACACCGATCATATCTCGCAATGTCTCGCGCAGTCGATGCCACGAACCAGGTGCGAAGCCAAGGCGCTTTTGGTACCCCGATGATTCGAGCGGAGGTCGCATGCCGCGGCTTTGTCATGACATGCATAGCGAACAAAGGAGGAGAAACCATGGCATCGCGTGGTGAAGAGCTAGTGATCTCGGCAAATTCGCACATCGTCGAGGACCCGCACTTTTGGGAGAACCGGCTGCCAGCAGCCTTCAAAGACCAGGCGCCGGTGTTTCCCGAGCGGGAGGTGGGCGGGCTCTTTCAGGCCCACCCGGGTGGTTGGGACCCCCACGAGCGGGTGAAGGAGATGGCGGTGGATGGGGTGAGCGGCGAAGTGCTCTACCCGAGCTTCGCCATGAACCTATTCGGGCTCCAGGACGCCGCCTTGCAGGAGGCCTGCTTCCGGGCCTACAATGACTGGATCCTGGAGTATTGCTCTGTTGCCCCCGACCGCCTCTACGGTGTGTCCTGTATCCCCACCTACGACATTGACCATGGGGTGGCGGAGCTGGGGCGCTGTCGGAAGGCCGGGCTGCCCGGGGCACTGGTGTGGCAGGCACCGCCGCCGGAGCTTTCCTTCGCCACCAACCACTATGAGCGCCTGTGGGCAACGGCCCAGGATCTGGAGGTGCCGATCAGCCTCCACATCCTCACCGGCCAGCCCTTTCCTTGGCCGCGCCCGATGGGCCCAAGCGGCCGACGGCAGGCCTTCGAGACCATGCGCAGCGCCGTGAACGACAAACTGCTCTACGCCTCCAACGCCATGTCCGACCTGATTATGACGGGCGTGCTTGAGCGCTATCCCCGGCTCAAATTCGTGCTTGTGGAGAACGAAGTCAGCTGGATTCCCTTTTACCTGACACAGTACGACAAGTACTGGGGTCGGGGGAATCTGAACTCACCGCTCAACATGTTCCCCAGTGAGTACTTCTTCCGCCAGTTCTACGCCACGTTCTTCAACGATCCACCGGCCCGCTGGATCTTCGACGCCTGGGGCAGCAACAATCTAATGTGGTCCAACGACTATCCCCATCCGAATTCGACGTGGCCCAAGTCCTGGGACGTCATCACACGGGACCTGGGGCACCTGTCGGAGGAGACGCGGTCAAGGCTGCTACGAGAGAATGTGCGGCAGCTCTATAAGCTGCCGGCGCTGACTCCGGTAGCGGTGTAATGTCGACCGGCGACCGCGCGCGCCACCATGCACATGACGCGGGAGCGTCTACCTGAGAGCATCGGTGTGCACCCACCACGCTACTCCGGGGGTGCACTCCCAAGGCGTGACGTAAAAAAATGCGTTTAATAATCATCTATCCAGACAGCCACCTCAATCGAACGCTACATGAGGCTGCGGCTCTCAGCGTTGCGGCTCTACGATGACGGTGCCGACCTTGCCGCCGCGCTCGACCTCCTTGTGGGCTGCGGCGGTCTCGTATAGCGGGAAACGGGCGGCCACCGACAGGATACGGCCCGGCGATGCCGTCCACGCGGCGATGTCGGACTGTGCCCGCCGCCGGTCGGAATGCGGAACGCCCGCGAGTGACATCGCATAGACGGCGAGGTTTTTCTGCATTAGGTCGCGCACCGGCACCCGCGGCTCGCGGTCGCCATTGGTGGCGTAGATCATGATGCTCCCGTTGACCCGCAAACAGCGCAGCGCGGCGGAAAGATTGCCGCCGAAATCAACCTCAGCGATGTGATCAACTCCAATCCCGTCGGTGATGTCGAGCACGCGCGTGGCGACGTCTTCGCTGCGATAATTGATAACATACGCTGCACCGCCGGCGCGGGCGCGGTCCGCCTTTTCGGGCGAGCTGACCGTGGCGATCACTCTCGCTCCGGCCCAGGTGGCGAGCTGTACCGCGTAGTGGCCGACCGCTCCGGCGCCACCGGTCACCAGGAGGGTCTTGCCCTGGACCGGCCCGGCGACGAAGACGCTGCGATGCGCAGTCATGCCCGGCACGCCCAGGGTCGCACCTTCGGCGAATGAGACGTGATCGGGGAGTTCGGTCACCAGATCGACGGAGAGAGCGATGTATTCCGCCGCGGTTCCCTGCCAACGGCCGTTGCGCTGACCGTTGTAAAGCCAGACCCGTTTCCCCAGCCAGCGCTCGGGCAACCCGGGGCCGACCTGGTCGACCACGCCCGCACCGTCGCTGTTGGTCAGGACTCGCGGGTATTCCATGACCGGCGGACCGCGCCGCCGATAGGTGTCCGATGGGTTGACGCCCGAGGCTTCCAGCCTCACCCGCACCTCGCCGTGACCAACCTCAGGCGTCGGCATTTCGCCACAGACCAGGACCTCGTCCGCCGCTCCCTGCTGATCGTACCACACCGCGCGCATCGCTGCCTCCTGCCTATGAGCGAGAACGTTGTAGCACATTCCCGGCTCCCCGCTGCGCATGTACACCCAGCTCTAACGTGCTTAGCCTGTCGTCGCGGCAGATTTCGCTGCCGGCCAATCGGCCGGAGCCGGGGAAAGTGCAGGGCCCCCACCGAGGCGGCCAAGGATTGCGAAAGCTAATTATTGCTGCGGCCAAGGAATATCCCTTGTTCCAGGGATCGGATTGACGGGAAGAAAATGAGTTCAGCCTCCGAAGCCGACCCCTTTCCACCTCAGCACCGGTCGACATCGACCAGCCCGATAATCTATCTCCAGAGCGGTTTTCTCCGTCGGGGCGTTGGGCGGAGGTTGGGAGGCAAGCATATGATCAACGGTCATACGGAGTTAATCGCCCATCTAGGCTACCCGACCGAGACCTTTACCGCGCCAATGATCTACAATCCGTGGTTCGCATCGCGCGGCATCAACGCCGTGGTCGTCCCGATGGGCACGCGGGCCGAAGACTATGAGGCGTTTCTGCGCCCGCTATTTCGCCTCAGCAACATCCGCGGCGCGCTCGTGACGATGCCCCACAAAGTTGCCACGGTGGATTTGCTCGATGAGGCCGCTTTGGCGGTGCAGGTGGCCGGCTCGTGTAATGCCATCCTTCGCCGTCCGGACGGCTCGCTCTATGGCGATCTGTTTGACGGCATTGGCTTTGTACGCGGGGCAAAGCGAAAGGGCTTCGACTTTACTGGCGCGGATTGTCTGATTGTCGGGACTGGCGGTGTCGGCTCGGCAATCGCCGCTGCGATTGCCGCAGAGGGGCCGGGATCGATCGCGTTGTTCGATATCGACGCTGCAGCGGCCCAGGGCGTCGCGGCCCGCCTGCGCCGGCACTTCCCAAGTTTGACCGTTGGCGTGCGAGACAACGACCCTGCGGGGTACCGCCTGGTGGTAAACGCGACGCCGCTTGGTATGTCGGCGAGCGATCCGCCGCCGTTCGACCCGGCACGCCTCGACGGCGATGCTTTTGTCGGGGACGTGGTGCTGACCGCCGAGCTGTCGCCGCTGCTCAAAGCTGTGGCGCGGCGCGGCTGCCGTTACCAGGTCGGAACAGACATGCTGTTCGAACAGATACCGGCATATCTCGAATTCTTCGGCTATGGCACCGCAACCCCTGAGGAGCTGCGGGCGGTTTCCCAGATCCCATACTGAGAGCGTGCACCAAGGTGGAGCTGCCGCAAATGCAGGTCTCATCGGGCAGTTGGACGCGGACAGCGGCCGTTGCCGACCGGTGTCAGGGTGCGCTTCGGACAAGCAGGATGCGGGTCGCACTGCGGAGAAAGGGTCGGGCTACGGCGGTGGCGTACGGCACCTAAGGAGAGTGGCGAGGCCGCATTTGAACAACTACTGACTGGGTGCCATCTCCCCGTCACGTGGTAGCAGATGCCATCCGGGGCGGCCACTCCAACACGACCTCCGCTGATTGTCAGAGTGATCGCGTGACCGCGGGGTCACGAAGACCAGTTCCCGCCGGCCAACCTGAGCGCCCGCTATGGATTCAGTAAGCCGGCCTTGGCCGGAGCGCGCGGCAATGACGAGGTAGCGCCGATTACGGACATTCGCCACGACGCCGCCGAACCAGAAGGCCGCTGAGGCGATCTCTAACGCCGGGTTAGACCAGCCGTAACCAGCCCCTGATAAAATCGCTCTCGCTGCGTCAGGAATTTGGGATTCTTTGATCGCTCGCGCGCTCTCAGCGTCGCGACCGTATGGCCGGGATGGAGCCGGTTGAATTCTGCGAGTTCGGCTCGGGCATCGGAAACGCTGTCCGCCAGCGCGTAAATGGCTGCAAGCCAAGCATGAGGTAAGCCGTATCGAGAATCGGTGGCGATTGCTTTGAGTAACCATTCCGTGGCTTCGTCATCGCGTTCGAGATGAAAGGCAGCGATGCCGAGATACAGATGACAGAGGCTTGTCCGGAACTCCCGCGGGCTGAGCCGCAGGGCTTTCAGCACTGGTTCGAACGCAGCAACCGGTTCGCCGAGCTCCAGCTTGGCGAGGCCGATCCGCGAATAGGCGTGCGAGAAACTCGGATTGAGATCAATTGCTAATCTATATTCGTCGATTGCCGGCGCGTGCTCGCCATGCAGCATCAGCAAGTTGCCCTTGGTATACCGAACCTCGGCGCGTTGCGGATCAATATCCAGCGCGCGGGCGATCGCCGCATCGGCTGCGTGTATCTGTCCGACCGGATCGTCGGCCCACAAGAGCATCAAGTCGAGTACATGGGTACCGGCGAAGCCAACCAATGCCTGGACTGATAATGGGTCGAGCCGCAGCGCACTCTCGAACAGAGCGCGGGCCTTGACGACATCGGCCCGGCCGGCAAATCGGTTGAACAACACTAGTCCGCGCATAGTGAGGTCGATCGCGTCTGGATCCTCCGGTCTTTCGAGGAGCCCCTTGCGGCTGGCGAGCTCGACCAAACCGAGTTTCAGCGTCCCGGCAATGCGGCGCGTCACCTGATCCTGCCAAGACCAGATATCCGCTCCCTCGCAATCAAAGCGCTCGGCCCAGAGGTTTGCCCCGGTCACCGCTTCAGCGAGTTGCACGCTGACTCGGAACTGCGGCCTGAATCCCTGCAAGCTGCCCGTTAGCACATACTGCACGCCCAAATCTGCAGCGACCTGGGTCATCGGAACCGATTTGCCTTTGTAACCAAAGACCGAATTCGGGGTGATCACCATGCTGTCGCGGATGCGAGACAGATCGGTAATCAGATTCTCCGTCAGCGCGTCGGCCACATATTCATATTCTGCGTCGCCAGTGAGATTGGCGAGCGGCAACACGGCGATCGCTAGACGACGCGCGAATTCCTCGTCGGCGCGGGCAAGCATCGGGTCGACGGAGCCGGCCGCGAGCGATCGGAGGTTTGCCGGTGTTGTATCGGTGTCGCGCGACGCATCCACCTCGGCGGCTCCCCGCGGTTCTTGGCGCAAAATTGCGGTGTCGAATAGATATCCGCGGCGCGGCACGGTCTTGATCAGCTGTTGGGTGTCATCGTGCAGCGCGCGACGGACGTCGCAGATGCATTGAACTAGGGCGTCGTCGGTTACAATCGATCCAGACCACAGAGTAGCAAAAAACTCGCTCTTAGAAATCAGCCGGCCGGGATTTCTCGCGAGAAGACAGAGGACGGCAAAACTTTTTGGCCTTAACGGTGCTTCCTCTGCCCCGCAACGTAGGCATTCGCGCCGCAGATCGATCGTAAACTGTTCAAAGCAGATTGTTTCCGGAAACGCGCCGGCCATCGCGCCCTCCGAGGTCAGCTGAGGCATTCGAATCCTCTCGCCGATTTCGCTGCTTTTTCGTTTTTCGTTCGTGATCCCTTCGTTACGTGAAGGCTCATCATAGGGAAACTAGCACGGTCGTCAATTCGGCGACCCGCAGGCAGTGGCCGGCCGTTAACGGCGCGGCAGTCGGCCTGTCGGACCGTGTAATGGAGGAGACGAAGATGCGCGCGCTGGTCCTCTCTTGCCTCTTGGCCTTCGGCATCGCCCATGTTGCAATCGCAGATACTGAAGAAAATGCCGAAGACTTCATGGCAATGCACAAGATCGAGATCGCGTTCCACGAAGCCGGAACCACAAAAAACTTGAACCTAATGCTGTCTCTCTTCAGCGACGACGCTACAATCACGGCCGGTGGTAAGACTTATACGGGGAAAGAACAGGTCAGGACGTTTTGGCAGGCAGCGGGGCCTTTTCAACCGCAACACCAATGGGTCGCTTACACCCCTGCGTACCGTATCAAATACGATGTGCGGGGCGACACCGCTCACCTGTATTTCGAATGCCTGTGGGTCGATAAACCAGCCGGGAAGATTGCCGCGCATACGAATGCCGACGATACTTTGATCCGCGTCAAAGGTCGCTGGTTTATCAAGGACATGAAGGCCGCTGTCGTGCCGGAGCTCTAAATCGCCACGACCGCGCCGAACTGAACCCTGTACAGCAGCCCAACAAGTTGGCTCCTCGTCACCAGAAAACTGCCACCGGCCTATGGTCGAGCATCGGGCAAGGTCCGAGAAGGGGCACCAGCAGGCGCCCTGCCGACTACGGCCGATGGCCTAATTCCGCCGATTCCAGCCGTTCGCGTTATGCGAGGCTCGGCCAAATGGACCCTGAGACAACTTTGACGGCTGCCGGGAACGGATCACTAACCGCGGTGACCCTTGACGGTGATGGGCCGGTTGCCAAAGGTACGGCCCGCGATCAGGTGAGAAGGAGATGCCGATGCCGCCCCTGGTTCTGTCGTCAGACTCCCATGTGTTCGAACCGCCCGATTTGTGGCAGACCCGCATCGATGCGGCGTTCAGAGATCGTGCGCCGCGGATCGAGCGGATCGACGGCGGCGACCACGTCGTCGTTGAGGCGGATCAGATCCTCTCCGGCATCGGCCTGATCTCAAACGCCGGTATCAGGTTCGAGGCCCCCGAGACCATCTCCGCCCAGGGACGCTTCGAAGACGTCCACCGCGGGGGGTACGACCCCGAGCAACACCTCAGGGACATGGCGCTCGATGGGGTAGCCGGTGAAGTCCTCTATCCGAGCCAAGGGCTCTTTTACTTCAAGGTCGCGGACCCGCTGCTGATGTCAGCGATCTTTCGCGCGTACAACGACTGGCTCGTCGAGTTCTGCCGCACCGATCCCGCGCGCCTCAAGGGCATCGCGATGATCAACCTCGACGACGTCGAGGACGGAATCAGGGAATTGGAGCGTACCGCCCGCCGAGGCCTCTCCGGCGCGATGATCGCCGAGTATCCAGCTGAGCACCGGCGGTATGACCAACCCGAGTACGAGCCGTTCTGGGCCACCGCAGCGGTGCTCGATATGCCGCTGAGCCTGCACACGGCGACGCGAAGGCAGGGCAAGATCCGCGGGGCCGGGGCCGGAACGCTGCGTGACGCCAGTAGCCGCGCGACCAAGGCCTTCTATCCGGCATTGTCGCTGTGCGACATGATCTTTTCCGGCGTCTTCGAGCGTCATCCCCGACTCACCTTGGCGATCGTCGAGTTCGAGCTGTGCTGGGCGCCGAATGTGCTCACCTCTATGGATTACACGTATCGCGAGCGCCATGGCGAAGCTCTCTATCGGTTCAAGGACGGCATGTTGCCGAGCGACTTCTTCCACCGCAACGTCGTCTTAAGCTTCCAGGAAGACGCCATCGGCATCCGCCTGCGCGACGTCATCGGCGTCGACAACATGATGTGGGGCTCGGATTATCCGCACAGCGAGTCGACCTTTCCCCAATCGCGGAAGATCCTGGCGGAGATCCTCACCGGGGTGCCGGACGACGAACAGGCCAAGATCGCAAGCGGCAACACCGCCCGCGTGTACAATTTTGACGTGGCAAGGCTGACCGGCCTCGCTTGACCAGCCGACCTCTGGTCGGATCGTCTGGTGGTGGGCACGCTGTTCGCAGAGGTCCCGTGGTTCCGGTCCTGGCTCACTGGGGTGGCCCTGGGCCAGGCGCAGGCCGCGACGAATGAGTGCGTTAACCAGTGCATTGGATCAAACACCCTTCCGCTACGCAAGAACTGAGCGGTGCCGACGGCGCGTAATCAATCGTCCTTGGACGCTCGTTACCGACGGCGATGACTATAATTCCCGGCCTGAAGATACGAGTTCCGCCAGCAACACTTCCGAGCCGCTTGATAGCCGTGCCGGAGCACATAAGACCGCGGAGAGGTCGATGGTGCCCGGCAGCTGACCGGAATGCCAGTTCTGCCGACACTCGGGTCAACGGATCGGCCGCAACGGCGGGAATTGAGTAAAACGAACCTGCCGGTTAACGTCGAGTTGGTGCCCGCATCGCGAACCGTGGCTCGGGCAAGAGTGGAGATGCTATGAAATCGGCCTATGGACAGCAAACATCGGCCCCCGATTACGAGCCGACCTGCGTCGAGCCGGGCAGTCCGATGGGCGAGCTGATGCGCCGCTACTGGCAGCCGGTCTGCACGTCTGACGAACTGCGCGACCTGCCGCGGAAGGAAAAGCTCCTGTGCGAGGAGATCGTCGTGTTCCGGGACAAGAAGGGGCGGGTCGGCGCATTGGAGCCACATTGCGCGCATCGTGGCACGTCTCTCGAATGGGGCCGCATCGAAGAGGAAGGGCTGCGCTGCTGCTATCACGGCTGGCTCTATGATACCCAGGGCCAGTGCATCGATATGCCGTGCGAAACCGAGGAGTTCCGTAAGCGCATGAACGTGTGGCAGCCCGCCTACCCGGCAATGGAATATGGCGGGCTGGTTTTTGTCTATATGGGTCCGCCCGGCACCGAACCGCTGTTGCCTCGCTTCGACATAATCGATCCGGCCTGGAATAGCCAAGAACGGGGCGAGGACGTCGTGTTGCGCGGGATGCGGCTATGGGGCGACTACGCGGTTGGGATGGTCAGGGACTGCAACTGGCTGCAGCACTACGAGAACATCGTCGACCCTTACCACCTCTTGATGCTGCACCAATGGATCAGCGGTGATCAGTTCGACGGCGCGCTAATGCAGGGTAAGCCCACGATCGGTTGGGAGAAGACGTCGCTCGGCGTGCGTTACAACCTGATCAAGGACCTGCCGAACGGCAACCGTATGGTGCGCCACGCCGAGTGCATTGTCCCGAACATGTTCATCATCCCCAGCATCCGCGAGCCCGGGACGGCGATGAAGCGCAAGGAGCGCGGCACCGAGCTGTCATGGGCCGTGCCGATCGACAACGAGCATGTGCGCGGCATCAGCATCGTCGCCTGGCCGCTTGAGAATGGCGAACCGAAGCCCGACTGGAAGCCGGGGACCGACACCATCGCCGACATCCGGCCGGGCTCGTTCTTGGAACGCAGCTACGAGGAGCGGCAGCGCAAGCCCGACGATCTCGAAGCGCAAGAGGGGCAGCGCCCGATCGCGATCCATGCACTCGAAAACCTGGCGCATTCCGATACCGGCATCGTCATGCTGCGGCGGCTGTTGCGCGAGCAGCTAAAGCGCATCGAAAAAGGTCACGACCCGATCAACGTCCTGCGCGACCCGTCGGCGAACAGGCGGATCCCGACCGGCGCCTGGAACACGATCCTGTCGCCCGCAGAAGCTGCCGCGCTGCCCTATAGCGAAGAGCTCTGACCGGAGGCGCGCGCGAGCGGAGATGCTACGGAGGCTATTCGCTGCGAAACCGGGCGAAGGGTCTGCGCTGGTATCATCGGCGGGCCTGCTTCGGAAGAGCGACAGCATCGCGCTGGCGAAAACCAAGGGGACACTGCCATAGCAACCGATAAAAAACCCGAGGATGTCCGTTCGGTCGAGACCTCGCTGGCCGCGCTTCTCGACCATCTCGGGGTCGCAAGGGCGCATTTTGCGGGGCGCGGTTCGGCCGATCTGCAGGGCTTCGCGTCGATACATCCCGAGCGCATCGCGTCATTGACCTTGCTGTGTCCGGCGGTCCTGGACACGGCTACCTTGGCGCCGCTGGCCGGGCGGCTCTTGGTCGTGACCGGCGACCACGGTCCGGGCCCACGTCGCGTTCAGGCGGGGCTGGCCGACCTGCCGCAGGCCACGGCAGTGATATTGAGTGATTATGCCGGGCCCACCTGGGCCGATATCGCCGCGGAGCGGGGCGACAGCATCGGCGCGGCGATGCAGCAATTCCTGACGCGGTACGACACATTCCCGGTGGTGGGCCTGCCGGAGCAGGAAGGCGAGATTGCCGGCATTTCCTTTAGCGTGCGTGGGGCGGGACCACCGCTGGTGCTGCTGCCGCTCGATCTGTCGCCCGGCCAATGGGAGCCGCTGATCCCGGCGCTGTCCACGCATTATTGCACGATCACTCTCGGCGGTGCGCTGCTCGGCAGCGTCGCCAGTCTCGAGGAGCGCGGGCGCTCGGGCTATATCGGCGTCGTTCGCATGCTGCTCGACACGCTGGCGATCGTGCCGGGTGAGAGCGTCCTCGAAGTTGGCTGCGGCTCGGGCGTGATCATGCGCGAACTGGCGCGGCGCACCGCTGGCGCCAACCGGCTGATCGGCCGCGACATGAGCCCCTTTCTGCTGCGTGAGGCGCGGGCATTGGCCCGGCGTGAGAGGCTGCTCGATAATATCGATTTCGGCGAAGGCCGGGCCGAGGCGCTGCCCCTTGCAGATGGGGTGGTCGATGTCGCGTTGTCCTCAACGGTGTTCGAGGAGGGCGACGCCGATCTGATGCTGTCGGAGATTGTGCGGGTGACGCGGCCCGGTGGCCGGATCGGCATCATTGTCCGCGCGATCGACATGCCGTTCTGGGTCAACCTGCCGCTCGATCCGGCGCTAAAGGCCAAGGTTGACGCCCCTGGCATCATCGGCGGCGGGATGAGCCCGCGCGGTGTTGCCAATGCGAGCCTCTACCATCGCCTCCATGCGCTCGGGCTGACCGGGCTTAAATGCTTTCCACAGCTCGTCTCGGTGGTGCCGGGTTCGGAGCGTATCGAGCGCTATCAGCAGCAGATCCTTGCGGCGCTGACTCCGGCGGAAGCCGAGACCTGGCGGGAGGCCGTTGCCGAGGCGCAAGACGAAGGCACTTTCTTTATCGCCCAGGCCTATCACTGCGCCGTCGCGACCAAGCCCGGCTGAGCAGCCAGGCTGCATAGCATTGCAGCACCGCCATCCGAACCATAGCCGCAGCAAAGACTATCAGGCCCTGGGCGCGCGATTTTCCGAAGGTATACTCCCATAGGCTGACGCGTGTCGGCCTTCGCCGCGGCAGCCTCGAAGGAGCCCGAATAATTTTGACCCGGAACCATGTTTGACTTGGGTCGCACCTTTCTCGCGGTAGTCGAGCGCAGCCCCGACGCGCTGGCGATCGTCGACGGTGAGAAGCGTTTCAGCTACGCGGCATGGTACGCCGAGATCAGCCGCGTGGCCGGCGGGTTGTCGGCACTCGGCCTCGGGCGCGGCGATCGCTTGGGTGTCATCCTGCAGAACCGATTGGAAATGGCCACGCTCCACTGGGCGTGTCAGTTCGGCGGGATTGTCGTGACCCCGCTCAATTGGCGTATCAAGGCGGATGAGCTGGATTATTGTCTGAACGACTCCGGCGCCGCCGCGATCGTAGTTGACGAGCAGACTGTCGCTACGGTCGGCAGTGCCAAAGCGGCGCGGCCGCTGCTACGCATCGCGATCGGCGGCGCCGAAGGAGGCACCTGCTGCTTCGAAGAATTGACCGGCGCCGCGAATGGCCTTCGACCGTGGGCGGGACCCGAAGATCTTTCGCTGTTGTTCTACACGTCAGGCACGACCGGACGGCCGAAAGGGGTGCCCCGCCGGCACCGCATCGAGCGGGCCGCCGCGCTCGCCCATATTGCTCAAAATCTATACTGCCGGGGCGAGCGCACACTCGGCGTCATGCCTCTCTACCATACGATGGGTGTGCGTTCGTTGCTGGCGATGGCCCTTGTCGATGGGGCGTTTGTCTGCTTGAGGCGCTTCGACGCGGCCGCCGCGTTGCAGTCCATCGCACGCGAGCAGATCACCTGCCTCTATCTTGTGCCGACACTCTATCACGATCTTGTCGGACATCCCGATTTTGCAGCGGACGATACCAGTTCGGTCACCAAGCTTGGCTTCGCCGGGGCTGCCATGCCGGACGGGCTGTTCAGCGAGTCAATGCCGCGTTTCGCCCAGCATTGTTCGTGAACCATTACGGTTCATCCGAGATCTATACGTTCACCACCGAGCCGCACGCCGCGGCGAAGCCCGGCTCGGCCGGCAAGGCGGGGCTGAACCAGCGCATCCGGGTCGTCAAATTCGGCGCCGACAGCCCCGAGGCGCAAGCAGCGACCGGCGAGGAGGGCCAGATCGTCGCCGACGCGATGAGCGATGAGGCGTTCGAGGGTTATTGGCGCCGCCCCGACGCCGATGCCCGTGCGCTGCACGATGGCTGGTATTTCACCGGCGATACCGGATATGTCGATGCGGAAGGTGATCTCTTCGTCACCGGCCGGGTTGACGACATGATTATCTCGGGCGGCGAGAACGTGTCGCCCGGCGAGATCGAGAGTGTGTTGTCATTGCATCCGGGGGTCGCCGAGGTGGCGGTCGCGGGAATAGCAGACGAGCGCTGGGGCCAGCGCATAACCGCGTTCGTCAGGCGCGATCCGAACTCTATGATTGCTGCGGAACCTGCAACGCTCGATGCCTGGTGCCGCGCGTCGAGCCTCGCCGATTACAAGCGGCCGCGTGATTATGTGTTTGTCTCCGAAATCCCAAAATCGCCAGTTGGCAAGATCTTGCGGCGGCTGCTTGTAGCTGGCGAGTATCGGAGGGAATGACATGACCGACCCCGCGCCGCTGCTGCCGGAGCTCCCCGAGGTTCTTGACGGTTTCCGGCTGGAGATCGATCCCATTCGGGAGCGCGCCGATGTGATCCTCGACCGCGTGCCGCTGAATGTCATTACGATGGCTGAGAGGGAGCAATTGCGTGCTGTGTTCGAGGTACTCAACGCCGATGCACGGGTCCGCGTAATCGTCTTGCGAGCCGAGGGGGAGCATTTTTCGAGCGGCGGCGAGATCCGGGGCTTTCTCGATGCTTCGCCCGAGCATGTCTCGCGCCTTGCCTGGAATATCGGAGCCCCGGCGCGATGCAGTAAGCCGGTGATTGCTGCCAGTCGCGGCTATTGCTTCGGGGTCGGCTTCGAGTTGGCGCTCGCCTGCGATTTCCGCCTTGCTTCGGAAACCTGCCTCTACGCCCTCCCGGAGCAGCGGCTCGGCCAGGTTCCGGGGTCTGGTGGCGCCGCACGCTTACAGAAGATGGTCGGCATCACCCGAGCCAAGGACATCGTGATGCGCTCACGGCGGATTCCTGGCCGGCAAGCCTATGAGTGGGGGGTTGCGACCGACTGTGTCGGCGACGACGAACTCGAGGCAGCGAGTGATGCGCTGGCCGAAGAGCTGCGGGGCTTTGCACCCCTGGCGCAACGCAGTGCCAAGAAGCTGATGAACGACATCGAGGACGCCAATTTATCACTCGCGATCGAGCTCGAAGGCCAATGTTATGGCAGGCTGCGCAGCTCCGAGGATTTCCGCGAGGGCGTCGAGGCCTTTCACCAGAAGCGCCGCCCGATATTCCGCGGGAGATGACATTCGGTACTCTGATGTGGACAGGCGGCGCGGACACCCGAAGCGGTGCAGAAACCGAGCCCCCCTATATCGGGCGCGGGCTCAGCCGCTCCGAAGACGCCGAATTGTTACAAGGCCGCGGGCGCTTTGGCGACGATTTGCCGGTTCGGCGGGACACACTACATGCCGCGATCCTGCGCTCGCCGCACGCCCATGCCGAAATCCTGTCGATCGACATTGCCGGAGCGTTGGACCGGCCAGGCGTCGATTGCGTCGTCACCCGCGAGGATGTCGGCCGCTGGAGCCGGCCATTTGCCGTCGCGGTAAAAATCGGGATGGAGCACTGGTGCCTCGCAATGGACCGGGTGCGTTACGTCGGCGAACCGGTTGCGGTGGTCTTGGCGCGCGATCGCCATGCCGCTGAGGATGCGCTTGAGCGGATCGCTGTCGAATATCGTCCGTTGTCGCCGCTCATAGATGCGGAGGCGGCGGCCCGGCCGGATGCACCGGTGCTTCACCCGGCTGTCGGCTCGAATTTGGTTAGTGACCGGAGCTTCAGCTACGGGGATTCGGAGACTGCCTTTGCGGAGGCGGAGCATCGGATTTCGGTCACGTCCTACTACCCGAGAAATTCCGGCACCCCAATCGAATGCTTTGTCGTAATCGCCGAGTATTCGCCCGACGAAGACGCCTATGACGTCGTTGCCAATTTCCAAGGGCCGTTTGCCATGCATCCGGTCATGGCGCTGGCCTTGGGCGTGGCGGGAAACCGGCTGCGGCTGCGGACGCCGGCGCATTCGGGCGGCAGTTTCGGCGCTAAGCACGCGGTGTTCCCCTACATCGTTCTACTCGCGCTGGCGGCGCGCAAAGCCGGCCGGCCGGTCAAGTGGGTTGAAAGCCGGCTTGAGCATCTCGTCTCGACTTCCGCGACCAACCGGATCACGACGCTGACCGCCGCAGTCGACAGGGATGGCGTGGTCACCGCACTCGCCTGGGATCAACTGGAGGATTGCGGCGCGTATCTGCGGGCGCCCGAACCGGCGACGCTCTACCGCATGCACGGGAACATGACCGGCGCTTACCGGGTGCCACACTTGATGATCCGCAACCGCGTCGTGCTGACCAACAAGACCCCGAGCGGGCTCGTCCGTGGCTTCGGTGGGCCGCAGGTTTACTTCGCGCTCGAACGGCTGATGCAGCGCATAGGCGCAACGCTCGGCCTCGATCCGCTGGAGGTGATCCGGCGCAATCTGGTCGATACCTTTCCGTACCGCTGTCCCGCCGGCGCCGTCCTTGACTCGGGTAACTATCGCGCTGCCGTCGATGTCGCCGCCATGCGAGGAGGGCTCGATGAACTCCGGCGCCATCGCAGCTTCAACCGCGCTGAGGGCCGCCTCTACGGCATCGGCTTTGCCGCGGTTGTCGAACCGTCAATTTCCAACATGGGCTACGTCACGACCGTGCTGAGCCCACAAGAACGGCAAAGGGCGGGTCCAAAGGCCGGTGCCCAGGCGGCAGCGACTGTGGCTCTCGACCCGCTTGGTGGCGTCTCGGTCACGATCGAACTCGGTGCCGCAGGGCCAAGGCCATCGTACCGTCACGGCGCAGATCGTGGCGGATGTCTTCGGCCTGAAGCCGGCGATGATCCGGGTCGATGCCGCATTCGATACCGGCAAGGACGCGTGGTCGATCGCCGCCGGCAACTATTCGAGTCGGTTCGCCGGGGCGACGGCCGGGGCCGCGTATCTCGCTGCGACCCGGCTAAGAGAGCGACTTGCCACTGTCGCCGCCGCCCAGCTGAATTTGCGCCCCGAAGATCTCCACTTTGCCGGCGGGCATATCTTTGCGGCCTCGAACCCGGGAAATTCGCTAAGCTTTGCCCGGGTCGCCGCCGCGAGCCACTGGTTCCCCGACGCTTTCTCCACCTTCGAGCCGACGGCATCGCGGGAAACCGCGGTTTGGAGCCCGTCGGTGCTTGAGGCTCCGAATGCGGCGGACGAGATCAACAGCTCAGCCGTGTATGGCTTCGTATTGGACTTCTGCGGGATCGAGATCGACCGGGACACCGGTGTGATCCGCGTCGACAAATACGTGAGCCTGCACGATGCCGGCCGGATCCTGAACCCGGCGCTGTTCGATGGTCAGGTGCGCGGTGGCTTTGCGATGGCGATCGGCGCGGCGTTATATGAGCGCTTCGTCTACGACGAGGACGGCGCTTTGCTGACCGGCAGCTTTGCTGATTACACTGTACCGACCGCGACGATGATCCCGAAATTGGAAATCCTGCATCTCGAAAGCCCCTCGCCGGTGACCCCGCTCGGCGCCAAGGGGGTGGCCGAAGGAAATTCGATGAGCACGCCGGTGTGCATTGCCAATGCCGTTGCCGACGCACTCGGTGTCGCCGAGGTGAGCCTGCCGCTAACGCCAGAACGGGTACGGGAATTGCTCAAACGGCAGTAGCAGCAGCGTTTACGAACGAACGACGATATTCGGAGATGGGAGGAGCTGGGCATGCGCGCGATGCAGATCATCATTTGGTGATTATTGGCGCCGGTGGCGTCGGGGGTAGCGCGGTGCATATCCCGCCGGCCGCCGTCGCCCGCAAGGTGATTGTCGCCGATATCGACGCGCAGAAGCGCGCGCACGCCCGCCAGATGGGCGCCGGCGCGAGCATCGACCACACGGCACCCGACGCGGTGAAACAGGTGATCGAGGCAACCGTGGCGCTGCCGCAGCGATCGACTTTGTCGGCTCACCTAAGACTATGGAGTTCGGTGTCAACATCCTGCGCAAGTGCGGCAAGCTCGTCATGGTGGGACTTTTTGGCGGGGCGCACCCAACTCGACCGCATTGTTCCCGTTTAATGATGACGATCGAGGGCTCCTACGTTGGGACCCTTGATGATTTGCGAGAGCTGCTCGCCCTCGGCCAGGCCGGCAAGGTGCCGCCGATCCCGATCGAGCCCCGGCCCGCAGACGAGGCGAGCGCAGCGCTGAGCGATCTCAAAAAGCGGCGGGAAAGTGCGCGGGCGGGTGGTGCTGCAACACCATCAACCCTATTAACTGCGGGAGGGCATCGCGGGAGGACCCGAGCCAGAACAAAAGTACGGGGGGACCCATCAGGGGCAACAAATGGCCGGGGGTCCGCCGCGAGGATGGGACCCAAGATTCCAAAAATGGGGATAGCCTTGGAAGTCGCCGGCACCCCCTGTTTCCAAAAAGCAAAGTCCGGAGGCGAAAGGCGGGACGGGGCTACCCCTTCAACCATTGCGATTTTCCGCCCCGCGCGCCTTATCGAGGTCAGCAGCTCGGGGGCGCGATCGCCCGGATATCGAGGGTGCGTGCAGGTTCTCCGGAGAATTTTTAATTTCGGGCAACGAAGAGCTTCGACCATCGCTCTTGCTCCTCGGCGCGCAGAGCAACGGTTTCGTGACAGCCATGGCAAAATGCCGAGCCGGAAAACTGGCGTTCGCAATTCGGGCTCGAAGACCTTGGTCCTTATTTCGACGGTCGCAGAAGAAGATTGCGGACGGACGACGCGCCCCAGCGGCCGCCGCGCGCCGGGCGAACTCCACGAGCGTTCAAACTCGATGCGATCTCACGTAACGAAGTCCGGCCGGCCGCCTGGATCTCGCGTATGATCGGCAAAATATTGGCAGCAAACTGATCGGCCGCAGCGCGGTGTGCGGCATGCGCTTTAACGGCGGCCTCGGCGGCGCGCGGGTTGCCGAGCTTGACGCCGGATGCCTTCTTCGCGGCGAGCGCGGCCTTCGTTCGGGCTGAGATCAATGCGCGCTCCTTCTCCGCCAGCGCGGCGTAGAGATGCAGCATGAACGGGTCAGCGTCAGCCCCGAGCTCGGCGACAATGAACGGCACCCGATGCGCCATCAGGCCGCTGATGAAATGTACGTCCCGGGACAGCCGGTCGAGCTTGGCCACGAGGACCGGACATTTCACCTTGCGCGCTCGCGCCAGCGCCGCGTTAAGTTCCGGTCGGCGGTCGAGCGCGTCGGCACCTTTGCCGGTTTCGACCTCGATATGCTCGGCGATAAGATCGTAGCCTTCCGCTGCAGCAAAGCGCTGGACAGCCGTTTTCTGTGCCTCAATCCCCAGACCGCTCTTGCCTTGTCGGGCCGTGGAGACACGATAGTAAGCGACTGCGCTGGCCATAGACGCCTGAAGTTTTTAGGTTGCGCACATATCCTACCAGCATTTCAACTTTGTACAAGGGGGCAGTCCCCCTTCGTCCGGTCTGAGGGGTTGCAGATTTGGAGACCCCAAAACATACCTTAAATCGTGTGTTCGGATACGCGTAATCGGCCTGAAATCAGGTAGTTACCGGCGTTTGGTTGGTATGACGGGGGTTGCAGAAATCGAAACCCCCGTTGAAACCCCCAAAATCGGGGTTTTCGGCAGGAAAACTGCGGGATATCGCGGCGGCTAGGCCTGGAGGTCACCATTGGGCTTTATTCACGTTTTCCGCAGTTTTTCGGCATCGCCGACACGTACTGAAGTACCGGAAATTCTAATTATTTTTGTCGGTTAGCTGTTCGTTGGCGAATTGGCCAATGGCCGCGCTGAGCAGGCGCTCGATCTCCGTGGCGCCCCCCTTTTCCGCCGCCGGCGCCCAACCGAAACCTGCGTATTTATACGGAGGCGTGCTCGACTACGGGTGCGTTCTCGACGTTTGGAGTACGATTTGCTTCGCGTCGGCGAGAGTCAGCCGGGTCGCGCACCGGCGAGGCACGTACGTTTAGATGCGCCCACCTCCGAGATTTGTAGATCCGCGGGCGATAAGGGGTAAGATATTTGCGGCCAGCAGGGCGACCGTAACCGGCGTCCGGGCACGGCCCCCAATCCGACGCACTTACGGTTGGGGTCCACCAGTAATAGACGAACCCCTTCAGCCATTTGCCGCTCCCAGTTTGAAATTCGCCATATTCTCCTAGCCAGATACATCGGTATCTTTTCATGGCGCTTTCGGCAAATTCGACCGCCTCTTTTTGAGTGGAGAATCCCTTTGCAGCTCCCCCGTGATAGGGATGGTCGCTGTATTCTACGGTGTGATTCATTTTGATCTCCATCATGCTCATTGGTGCAGAGTTTGCCAGCTAATCGGCGAGGCAGCTGGTGGGCCTTGCGGTTCACGGCGGCAGTGTACGTTCGCGGGGCAGTCAGCCCGCAGCGCCCCCGCGCTCGGTGGGCCGGCCGGAGGTTTCCTGCAGGCCGGTTCCCCCTAAAGGGGGTTAGAGACGGTGAAGATGTGAAAATCCCGCAATCCGCCATTTCCACGACCTGGGTGAAAATGATTTTCGGGCTAACCAAGTGAACATCAAAAAGTCGAGGCGATCTGCCATTTCCACATTTCCAAATCCATTTTCGCGGACATTGACACTGGGTACCGAGGTGAAAATTACTGGAAGCATTTTACCCCTCTCACTCGCGCGAGACGGCGACGTTCAGGCGGGTACAAGATCGGCGCGGGGGCAAACATCGGCAGGGGAAGCATCCGGCGTGGCCTCTGCGCCAGCGACAGCTTCAGCGCCATCGATCACGGTTCGGATCACGTATATCGGGTTAGGCGGCGACGGATCCTCCCGCTCGATCGTCATCAGATAAGAGATGCCATTTGCCTGAGCGAACCCTCTGTGGTCATTGCCAATAGCCTTCATCACTTTTTTACGCGCTGCCGTCTTTTCGATCCCAAACTCTTGCCGAGCTCGGTCGATCAGAGTGGAAAGCTCGACCCGATCAGTTTGCATTTCTGCGGCTAGGAAATTGAGGGTGCGCCGCCGTTGGACTTCTCCAGCGCTCGTCGCCTTGAGATCGACCTCATCGGCATGATCATCTATTGCGGGTGGACTCCATGGCACGCAGACTGCCACTGTGTCGCCGCCAATCGTTAACCCAAAGACCTCGTCATTTCCGTTGCCGATATCGACGGACAATTTTTCAAACCATCGGACGGAAGTATCCCGCTCGCTGTAGTTTCCTTTACCCGGGTCGAGGCGGACCAGCCTGGCTGAAAGTTGCGGCGGAATATTCAGAACGGTTGCGGTTTTTGCGCTCATTGACGACAAAGTGTACATGATCCTCGCCGCGCCGATCAGCGCACTGGCTCCGCGCGCAGCATTCATGTCCCCGGCGTGGGACTCGCTGTTACCCGCATGAGACTTGATCGAGTGGTGTACGAGGTCGATCGAGCAGCCAGTTTCATGTGCGATATGCCTAATCGCCTCCGCCACCTGTTCGATCTCCTCGTTTGAATTTTCTGACACGCCCCGGTGTGTGGACACCAGAGGGTCGATCACCAAATGGATAATCCCCTGCTCTTTTATTGAGACGATAACGTCGGCGACGGCCTGAGTGCGCTGGACGATGTCCCTGTCTTTGATGGCGACCACGAGCCGCTCATCGAGACCGGACGTGACAAAAATCTTGTCGCGAACGTCGGCAAAATTGATCTGAAAATGGCTTAATACTCCGCTTATCCGGCGGTACAACTCGTCAAGGCCATCTTCGTTGTTGTGGATCCAGACCTTGCCGGTGCGATGGACAATCTCACCCGTGAGCGCTTGCCCGGTGGCAATTGCGAGGGCGCTGACGATAGCGAAGTTTGATTTGCCGGTACCGGGCGGGGCGACACCCAGCGTCACGGCTCCGGTCATAAAGCGGTTGCCGAGCACAAACGGCCGCCGCGGCAGCCGGCGCGGATCGAAATCTGCCGGCATCAGCTTTGGTATTGGGCCATTGCGGGCTACGGGTTGGACCGCCGGCGCCGGTAGATCAGGCACGGCACGATCTGTCGACCAGACAGGAGGGTTATTCGAAGTCGAGAAAATGTCGTGGAGATGGTCGGCAAAGGACGAATCGTACTCGTCAGCGATCCCGTATATGTAGTCGGCGCCGAGATTAGCATCTTTGATGCTGTCCCACAGCTGACGTACGTATTCCCGCTTATTGTCTCGGTATTGCAGACACCAGGGAAGCAAGACCTTCTCATAAAATTCTTCGTCGCCACCGCTACCGGCTTTGGCGGCGATCAGCAGTTTCATCCAGTCACCGCGATCACGGATTTCTGCGCAGGGGATGAGACCGAGCGCTCTCTTGAGCGTGTCGAGATTTATCGCCTTCAGAGCGGGATCGCCAATCTTCCTTCGTTCGCCACCGCCGGCCGACGTGCCGACAACACCAGATTTCCCCGAAATGATCGTCGCACCGCTTGCAATCAGCTTCTCCTTCAACGCACCTACAAAGGCTCGGAGTTGTTCGGCTGTGACCGGCGCGAGCTTGTTGGGCCCGTAGTCGATCGGGCCGACGTCATTATGCCATTTGTAGTTACCGCCTTTAGGGTGGCGCCCCTCGAGCACCGTTGACCGGCCATCGCCTAGGATTTCAATGGCGTGCGGAGCGTCTCCCGTCTGCGGCAAGGTGAATTTAAGGCAATACGAGCGGATCGGCTCGACCCCGCCTGCGAGGCGGTAGAGCCGGGTCACCCTCGGGCTACCTTCGCGACCGCGCACGGGTGCTGGCCCGAGATGCTCGTCAGCGATCGGAAGCAACTCCTGGACCAGTGATTTAACGTCGACATCGAAGTCGACCGCCGGGAAATACTTGGTCCTAATCCCAAGATTGGGGTGGGGATACTTGGACCACTCGTGGATCATCGGCTCGGTCGCGAGCCCTTCGGTCCAGTCGCTCCGCCCGGACCAAGTGCCAGTCCCGGCATTATAGGAGCCTGGGACCTTGCCGAGACTTCTTGGGATCGATCGTGGAACGTGGACTGAGCGCGGCGCCGGGTGGAATGATGGCGAGGAGTTCGGGGGCGAGATCAGTGCCGCGGTATTTGTCGAAAGGTGAGGTCACGGTGCGGCCCCTTATTTGCGGTATCGCCGGCCGCGCCAGCCCTCGGCCGTCAGCGGAAGACCAGTAGCCCACTCAGGAGGGGCGCACATGATCCGAATGAACTCCTCGGTATCCCCGCTTCCTTCAGGCACCTCGGCCACGATCTCATCGTGCACCGATAGTACGAGCGGGTACCCGGATTTTTCGAGATTGAGCATCGCGTTTGCGAGCACATCGCGGCAAAGCCCCTGGGTGGCGTTTTGAACCCACAAGCCACCATAGGCGTCCTGGCGACGCCATTTGCGTGTGTCCCGATCCACGCCGAAAAAGCTGACGCCCCACTTCTCGGGCCGCTCAGCGCCAATGCCGTTCCAGGTTTTTTCCTGCCGGCGCAGTTCAGGGCGGTTGTAAGCGAGGAGCCGGCCACTCGGCAGCCGCATGTACAGCCACGAACCAAGTTTTGCAAAAATGACCCGGCCCTGAGCGCAATGTACTAACTTGCCGGTGTCGACGGCCTCAATGGCCGCCCGTTCAAACTCTCGCCATAAATCGGGGATTTCTGAGTTAGCCTCGCGATAGATACTGACGATCTCGGAGGCCTGTTGCGGCTTGATAAAGATGCCCTCGTCTTCGCAGGATTTCAGGAAAGTCTCCCAACCCATCTGGTAGCCGAGGCCTAAGACGGCTTTCTTGCCGAGCTGACGCTCGCAGCTTGACGTGGCGAAGCTCTGCGGTGGCCGGCGGTAGATTAGCGATGCCATGTGGCGGTACGGGCATTCGCCCTGCTGAAAGATGCCGAGCATTTTGGAGGCGCCGGCGAGCCAGGCGATCCCACGTGCTTCGATAGCATTGTAGTCAGCGGCGATCAGTTCGTGCCCGGGGGCAGCCACCACCATGCCTCGCAGGCATGCACTGATGATCTCCAATGGCGGCGCGCAGACACTAAGCTCTTCGGCAGACCAACCGGTTCTGATCAGCTCGATCGCTATGTCGATGGGCGTAAACTTGCTGCGGGCAGGGAGGTTCTGCAGACCCGCGCCCTGGGCGGTCCATCGGCCGGTGCTCGCCCCGTGATAGACGAGATTGTCCCGCATCCGACCGCCCGTACCTGTGCGATCGATGAAGCTCGGCAGCTTTGCTGTGCTGGTCTTGGCCGCCTCGAGGCGAATTTCGAGGGCTCGACGCACTTTGGGATCAAGGTCCAGTTCGCGAGCAAGCGCCTTCTGGATCTCACCCTGGTTCAACGTGCCGAGCTGCAGATCCTGAATCTTGCGGCACCAGGCCCGCAGCTTTTCGAGCTGAGAAGTCGCAGGGACCTCGCCCTCGGTCAATTGACCGAGTTCCGCATCGAGTTTGGCTTTTGTCTCATCAACGATCACCTGCGCACGGCGAACGAGATCGAGGTCGATTGTAACCCCTCGCTCGTTCATTACTTGATCGAGCAGCCAAATTTGCCGTTCGACAGGCGTGACCAGCACCAGCGGACAGAGCGCCGTTAGGAAAGCGCGCTGCGCCGCGACTTTAGCGATGCCACCGGTAACGGTGTCACTCGGGCCGCATTGCAAACCGGTCTGTTCCCCGGAGTCGCCGTTAATCCTGTCCTTTTGAACCGGCAGGTCGAATGCCGCTGCGGCTTCTTCAAACGAACCGGGCAGAGCGAGTGTCGCTGCCATAGCAGCCGAGCAGTGAAACTGCTCCAACTGAGGCAAGGGCCACCCATATCGCGGAGCCAGGATGCGGCACCAGATCGCCCGCTCGAAGGTTGCGTCGTAGGCGACAATGGGCAGATTAGCCGCCACATATGCGACGATCTCAGGCGGCACCTGGTCACTTGGGCACCACGTCGCTACAGGCGCCTCACCGATCGCGTAGGCCACGCACTGGACGTCAGTTGACGGGTCTTCGGCGTATTTCCATGGGCCTGCTCGCTGCAGGTCGATTTGTGATCGCGTCTGACAGGAAATATGCAGCGCCTTCACGAGGTAATCAGGCGGCATCGGACAGCCCTCCCGCATCCAAAACCGAGGACGTCCGCGTTTCTGCCTCGCATCCTTCATCTTCGATGTTGGGGGCCGGAGGTGCAGCGGGGAGGATCACGCTGATGGGGCCGAAGCCCTCGGCGCTGTCGCGATCCGAGGAGCTGGTCACCGGTTCGACAGTTGCCTTTACGGCTCCGATGACCCAGTCCTTCCAAACCCCGTCTCCAAATTGCGCTTCCCAGCTCGTCCGAATAAAGTTCAGCCTTTCATTTGGATTTGCCCTATTCCACGCGTTGAATAAGTCTTGCAGCGGTGTCTTCTTGGGTGTGGTCTCTTCCTGCGTAATCTTTGCTGACGAGCGCCGAGGCCGCATCGCGTGTTGTTGCAGTGAAGCTACTGGATTTGGTGATTTCGCTGCCTTCACCAACGCGGACTGATTGTTGTCAAGCCCGAGGTCCTTCGCGGCGGTCTTCGCATTCTCCGGCATCGCCGCAATGGTCTGTGCCCTGCGTCCGCCCTCGCGCGTAATCCCGATTTCACTGGCGGCTTCGCTCAGACCGCCTCTGTTGCCGCGACCACCTCGAGCGGGCGAAACCTGTGCAACTTGCCCAGGTTTATCGTCGGAAGCCTCTCTGGCGAGATCCAGCCATTCCACGATTTGCTCTGAGCGCTCGAGCGCGGTCAGTTCGGCGCGGTGAAGGTTCTCAGCGATCTCGGCCATCCGGGTGCGGCGGTCGTCGGCGTCGAGCACGTGGCACTCGATATCTGTCCAGCTGAGCGACCGAGCGGCAGCTAAGCGGTGACGGCCATAGACAAGACGAGGGCTGTCATCAACCATTCGGACCCCGATCGGATTCATCATCCCGACCAGCTGGATCGAAGCGACGAGGTCTATAACCTTGTCTGGTTGGAGGGCGCGCCCACCGTGCGACACGTCGATATCGGCGATCGGAATGCGCTTGAGAACGTGGCCGATCATGACGTCACCTCCGGCAACGAGCGCACCCATTTTTCGCTATCTTCCTGGAGAATGAGGGTCCTAAAGCCGACTTTTACGGCACGTAGACGTCCCGCCTTGATCTCGGCATAGGTAAGGGTCCTACCGACGGCGTAGTCCGCGCAGAATTGCTTGACCGTGCGGGCCCGCTTTGCGGCGGCTGTTCGGGTTGGGGCGGTCATTTTGGCGCTCCCGCCGGGTTGGCAGTGCACCGGCTGGCCTTCCAGGCACGATATTCACGCCACCGCGCACTGACCCCGCGATTGCGGGAGGGCCATTCGCGGATGAACCGTTCAGCTTCGCTTTCGGCGATCAGCTGACGATCGAGCTTACCGTCGTTAGTGAATTTGTGGACTGTCGTGACGTGGCGGTCGGCCGGGCAGACGACTTCCTTGGGTATCAGAAGGCGCTCGCCAGGCAAGGGTGGGACAATGAACGACATCGGACGAACTCCGCACTTCGCGCGGCTGGCTTGTCGGAGTTCGGTGCTAGGCGCGCCCAACGACAAGCCCACCGCAAGGGTGGTTGTCGTGGCGCCGCCGCCACCCTTCCGGGGTGCCGGCTCTCTGCGGTTCGCCCCGCAGCTGGCAGGTAGGCTATCTCGCCTGGCTTTGGAGTACTTGAAGGACGGCCCGCCACGAACCGTCGCGCACAACCGTGCAAAAAGTTGTCGAATAAGTCAAGCGACTTTTACGTCTGTTGGTTGCATCCAAACGACGTCTACGCGGGATCGACGCCCGTTTTGATAGCTAACCCACTCCGACGTTTAATGCAATGCTTCACGTGTTTGGAGGAGCGCTGCCCGGGCTAGCGCGTCTGCATGATCGCTGATGTACCGGCTGTAGGTTCGCTCTATCATCACAACCGAGGTGTCGTGGTTAACCGCCACGACCCTGATGGGAACCCCGGCTAGCAGCTGGCGGACAATGCTCGAGTGCCGCAGAGCGTAGAGTGTCACCTCCTTGGGATCAAGCCCCGCTAGTCTGGATATTCGAGCAAACGGGCGTGAGTGGTCTGACTTTTTCCAGGGGACGCCGCTCGATTTGACCAGCAGGGGAGCGGTGGACGCCTGACCTTCAGCAGTGGTTGCCAACACTGCCGCGAGCCCCGAAGGGATAGGTACCGGCCGGCGCATGACCTTCTTGACCCCCTTGCCTTTCCGCGAGGCGGGCATCATTAGTCGTGGCGCGTCTCCGAGTTGCAGGTCTTGAACCTCGAGCCGGTGGATCTGGCTGACGCGGGCGCCAGTTACCGCCGCAACCTCGATCAGCAGGCCGAACTCCTTCCCATACGCCCGGGCGTATTCGATTATTGCTAGGACGTCAGTGTCCCGCAGGATGACGTTACGTGTATCCTCGGCATTGGGGATTGCCGCAAGACCGATCTCCCATCCTCGGGAGGACAAGCTTACATCTCTGGATGCAGCGAGATTGAGGGCTGCCTTAAAGACCGTGCAGATGCGGTTTACCGAAGCTGGTCGTCGCTGCAGTCCGTCGCGCCATTCGCGCAGGTCGTCGACTGTCAGCAACGCGATACTCTTGCCGGCGATACCCAGTGGCAGGTGGAGCTTGAGGCGGTCGACATTGTGAGTATCACCACCGCGTATCTTCAGGTCGGCCTCGTATCGTTCAAGCGCCTGCTTGACCGTGATCGGGGTTCTGCGCGGTGGGGTCGTGGCGGGGCCCTCGCCATGGACGAGCTTGCGAGCGCGCTCCTGCGCTTGCCAGAAGCTCAGGACCCTGTCGCTATCGGCTTCCTCGTGGTCGTCAGCGTAACCGATCGCTCTGCGGGTGTTGCGCCCTCTGCCGTCGGAAAGCCGGACAACCCAAGTCCCGGCGGTCTTGTTGCGCCGATAGCCGAGCCCGACCCTGGGGCCGATCTTCACGAATAACGGCACCTTGGATACGGGAAGCCGAAGCCGGGCCGACCGCGTTTCCAGCATTGCTGAGCGAATTGAGCGGGCCATTCCCTGCTTCCAACGGTGTGTGTGCCGGAGTGTGCCGTTAACGGGCACGAACGCCAGCGAACGATATAGTACAAGATTGTGAAAACATTAAATATTTAGAACAGGTTCTACTAGTTCGTGGGCGTTCTTACGCGTTCTCGGCACGCCCTTTCACGGCGGTAACAGGGGTTCGAATCCCCTTGGGGACGCCAACATTTGCAATGGTTTAGGGACGCTTGGCCTCGCGCTCACCACAAATTTCCCCTAAAGACGCGTACGACGGTCTGGACGGTGGCGGACCAGGAATGGCATTTCGCCGGCTCCGCGCGGTTCCCGCGGCCGGGCCCAGGGACCGTTGTCGGTTCGGAGAAGATACCTTTGCTGCAGCCTCCGGTAACGGCTCAAACGCCCGAAACCGGCGGTTCCGGCTGCCCCGGCCTGACGGCGGCGCTAGGACCCAGCTCGGGCGTCGCCGGCGCTCTCGACAAATGACGGCATCGGGGGCCGCCAAGTCTTAGCCTTCGCCCTGCACGGGGTCGGTGTTGAACATGTAGAATACGATCTTGTACGCGCCATTTAGCTTACGCAGGATGAACACCTCCCGGTTATAGTCGGGCACCGGCTTGCCGTTCTCCAACACCGTGGCGCCCTTGTGGTGAAAGGTGCGGACGATGGCAATGTCACCATTGATGTCGATGGTCGCATAGCCGAAGGCGGTGGAGAATTTGGCGACCTTGAAGAGAGCGGTCGTAGCCGGCCTGCTTCTGCGCCCGCGTTACGAAAGTCGGCTTGTCGTTCCACTCGGCCCCGCTCTCCGGCGCAAATAGATTGAGGATGCCCTGCGTGTTGCCGGCGTTCAGGTACTGCTCGTATTGATGGACGACGGCGTAAGCGGCACGCTGCTGATCGCCCTTCGCCGCCTTCGCGGACGGCACCATCGACCCTGTTATCGCTGCACAGAGCAAGATCACCGCCAACCGCATCCTGTGCTCCTGTTGAAATCGCTCCCCGCAAAAGCGAGGCCCCCGCGCCCGCTGCCGGGCTTGCTTCTTTCGGCTATAACAACACGACGATCTTGCCGCCCGCCTGGTTCTCTTCCATGCAGCGATGCGCCTCGACGATCTCGTCTAAATGGAAGGTCTTGCCGACCTGAACGCGCAATGTGCCCGCTGCGATTTGCTCGACGAGTTCATCCAGGGGCGTCAGCATGAAATCCTCCGGCCCACCGTCATAGGTCGTGAGGCTCACGGCGGTCGGGATCGCCTCCATCGGGCTGAACCGGTCGAACCACCATTTGTTGCCGACCATGCCGGTCATGCAGACGATGCCGCGCTGCTTTGCGCAGCGCAGCGAATCGAGCAATGTCGTCGTCCCGACCAGTTCGAGCACCTTATCGAAGCCGCCGGGGCAAACAAGCTTCACCTGTTCGGCGATCGATCCGGTATCGATGAACACCTGGTCGACGCCATTGCCACGCAGCAGTTTCTCGCGGTCGGCCCGGCGCGTCGTCGCCGCGACGAAGGCGCCTCGGTGTTTGCCGATCGCGGCGGCCGCGAGCCCGACCGAGGTCGTCCCACCGCGGATCAGCAACCGCTCCCCCGGTCCCAGTCGCAGCGACTTGTAGAGCGAGCCCCGCGCGGTCTGCAGCATCTCCGGAACCGCGCCGAGCACCTCCCAGCCGAGCACGGTATTCAAGACCTGCACCTGCCGAGCGGGGACGCAGGTGTATTCGGCATAGCTGCCGTCGAACTCGCGTCCCATCCCACCCATCGCGGTGGCGACGACATCGCCGCTAGCGAACTCCTTCCCCGGCGCGTCCTCGACCACGCCGACTGCCTCGATGCCGAGAATGCGCGGGAAGGTCACGTCCGGCGACAGCCCCTGCCGGGTGAAGAGTTCCGAGCGGTTGAGACCGAAGGCCTTGACCGCGATCAGCACCTCGCCCGGTTGTGGCACCGGAACCGGGCGGTTTTCAATCCTAAGGACCTCGGGGCCGCCGGCCTCATAGATCACCGCCGCCTTCATCGTCCGCATGGTTCACCCCCAGCGAGCCGCGGCCTCCGACGGGGCGTCGACACGCGCGCGGCCCAGGTCAGCCTTGGCCAGCCATAGAAATCCGCCGGCCATCGTCAGGTTCTTGAAGAAGTTCATCAGCTGATCGAGGTCGGAGAATTGCCGATGAAAGATCTGCGCTGTCAGCAGGCACCACCCCGCCAGCAAGACCGCCACCCAGCGGGCCCGATAGCCAAGGAAGAGGCAGAGGCCGGCGGCGTATTCGAACCCGGCCGCCGGCCAGACTAGCATTCCCGGCACCCCGTAGGCCTGCATGTAGGCCTGGATCGCCGTCGTCTGCGTCACCTTCGTCGTCGCCGATATCAGAAACAGCAGTGCCATGGCGAGGCGAAGGCCGGCATCGGCCGAGACATATTTCGCCAGCATCGGACAAAAGTCACTGGGCAGGAGGGTTGGTCGGCGAAAAGCTGTAGCGGGCGATCCGCCATTTGCCGTCGTCGCCTTTTTTGAAGATAAATAGCTCCTGGTTGGCTTCCGCCGGCTTTTTGCCGAGCGAGCGGTGAAATGTCGTGCCGGCCGAGTTGGTGCGCACATAGGCCCAATTCGGCGCCATGACGACCAGTTCGGCGATCGTGAATTTGACGTCGAACTGCAATTCCTCGAACACCTTGTCGTAGGCGGTAGCAACCGCGCTCCTGTCGACCGCGGACTGGCTGTAGGGCGGCATGAAGACGCCGTCCTCGGTGTAGAGCGGCAATACAGCCGCCGTCTTTCCGCCGTTCAAGGCGGCGTTGTAGGCCGCCATCGTCTCCCGGATCCCGGCCTCGTCCCGGGCAATTGTCGATTGCGTCATGGCACAGGCACTCCTTTTTGCGGCCTGGATCGGCAGCGGGGCCAGCATTACAAACAAGGTGAGGGTCAACGCGCGTTTCAGGCAGTGTCCGGCTGTCATCCCAAGCTCTAACCTTTAGACCCTGCTCCGACGCTAGCGGCTCCCGGCACCGCCGATTAGTCGGCAAATCAGGGAAGGATATTTCCAAATCTGGAACGAGGGCAGGGTTGGCCGGGTGATATAATTCCCGCGGAGCGCGCAGATCCCGCTGTATTTGCTACAGGAGGCCCCGATTCCAGACCTCAACGCACTGGTCGTGTTCGCCAAGGTCGTCGAGGCCAACAGCTTTTCCGAGGCGGCGCGGCGACTGCAAATGCCGATCTCGACGGTGAGCCGCCGGATTGCCGAACTCGAGGACGAACTGGGCGTGCGCCTGTTGGATCGCTCGACCCGGAATCTGCGGCTGACCGAACTCGGCGCCGAGGTATTGGAGCAGGCAATCCGCAGCGCCGAATTGAGCGAGGCGGTCGACAACATCGTCTCGAACCGGCTGTCCACTGTCTGCGGGACGCTGCGCCTATCCGCGCCTCCGACGATTTCCGACACCTTGCTGACGCCGATCGTCACCGCCTTTCAGGCGTCCTACCCCGACGTGCGGGTCCAGGTCTTTGTTACCGACCGGCATATTGATCACATCGCGGAGGGCATCGATCTGGCCTTCCGGCTTGGCGCGCTCCGGGATTCGTCACTGGTCGCGCGCAAGGTTCTGGCCTATCGCCGCCAACTGGTCGCCAGCCCGGAGTATCTCCGGAGCTGCCGGCCGCCGGAAGCGCCCAAGGACCTGCTCGATCATCCGCTGCTCGCGTTCTGGCGCCGCGAGCCAGCGGCAAGTTGGAGCTTTGTGCACAAGGACGGAAGGACCAAGGAAATCGTTACCTTTCGCCCTTACCTCGCCATGAATGATTTCGCCGGTCTCACTCCCGCATTGCTTGCGGGCCGCGGCATCGGTGAACTGCCACCGGTGGTCCAACCGGAACTCGTCCGCACGGGTCGTCTCGTCGAGGTGATGCCCGACTGGCGGGTTCCCGCCATTCGATCTGTCGCTCGTGCATCTCGGAAATCGGCATCTCTCGAAGCCGTGCCGGCTGTTTAAAGAGTTCGCGACACAAATGGTGCAGGCGCTGTTTCCCGACCTGCCCGGCTGACATGATGAAGACCGTGTCTGAGCGCTGGCTGATCCGCGTCTTTCCACAGTTCTGCTCCTCCGGTCGAACCTTCCTCCAAGGTCGGCTTAGGGGGCAGATTGAGCGGTTCCGGCGATGGAGGCTGAGCGGCGGCTGTCGGTTCAGTAAGAGAACCTTCTACGGGATGAGAGTAATGGGCGAGACGCGCCGATTCCAGTCGCTCCCGAGGCTTTTATAAACTGCGGGGTTCGATGCAAAATAGCCGGTCCCGTGCGCCAGCTCATTGGCGAGGTCAGCAGCCGACGCGTTATCGCATCTCTGCAATCGCTCGGCGTCGCGCGAGTCTCTTCACGTATTAAGGGATGAGGCAGGTGCTTCACCGCGTCATAGATGGAGCGCGCGGGGCAGCCAAAGAGAGATTGCGGGAAAGTAGGTGACCAGCATCAGAACGACAAACATGACGCCGTAGAACGGCCAGATCTGCCGCACCACTTGTTCCATGCGTACCCTGCCCACAGCGCAGCCGACAAAGATGATCGAGCCGACCGGCGGGTGACAGAGCCCGATGCCAAGGTTGAGCATCATGATGATGCCGAAATGCACGGGATCGACGCCGAAATTGACCATGACAGGCAGAAGGATCGGGGTCGTGATCAGGATCGATGGCGCCATGTCCATGAAGCAGCCGAGCAACAGCAGCATCACGTTGATCAGCATCAGGATCACGTACTTGTCGTGCGACAATGTCAGGAAAAACGCGGTGACCCTGGCCGGCATCTGCATCAGCGCCATCAGGTAGCCGACGCCGGCGGCAAAGGCGATCAACGTCATCACCATCGCCACGGTGCGCAAGGTGCGGTGAACCAGGGCCGGCAGATCGCGCCAGCGGTAATCGCGATAGACGAACATGGTGACGCAAAAGGCCCAAACGCACGCCACGGCCCCGGCCTCCACGGCGGTGAAGACCCCGCCCAGAATGCCGCCGATGATGATAACGATCGTGATCAACCCCCACAGTGCTTCGAACACGATCTTCAGCGCGTCGCGCAACGGCACGGCGTCGCCCCTCGGGTGGTTATCCCGGTAGGCGAGAACAATGCACAACAAGATGATGGCAAAGCCGAGCAACAGCCCCGGCACGACGCCGGCCATGAACAGGCTGATGACCGAGATCGTGCCGCCGGTCGCCAGCGAATAGATCACGGCGTTGTGGCTTGGCGGCACGAGCAGCGCCTGCACCGACGACGTGATCGTCACATTGGTCGCGAACACGCGCGGGTAGCCGCTCGCTTCCATCTGCGGAATCATGACCGAGCCGATCGCTGAGGTGTCCGCAACCGCTGAGCCCGAGATGCCGCTCAAGAACGTGGTGGCGAGGACATTGACCACGGAGAGACCGCCGCGGATGCGTACGAACCCAACCAGCACGTTCGCCAGGGCCACGAGCCGCCGCGCCATGCCGCCTTCCGCCATGATGGCGCCCGCGAGCACAAAGAACGGGATCGTCAGCATGGCGAATTTGCTGACCCCGCTCGAGATCTGCAGCATCACCGCCGCCGGCGGAATGCCGGCCCACCAGGCGCCGGCCAGTGCCGCCAGTCCGAGCCCGTAGGCGATCGGCATACCGATCGCAAAGCAGAACAACAGAGTGCCGAGAACGAGGAGAATGCCCATTGCCAGCCCTATTCGACCTCGGGCAGGTGTGACAGCATTTGATGAGGCGGGCCGATCAGGATGCGCTCGATCACAAACAAGGTTGTCAGCATGCCGCCGACCGGGATCGGCAGATAGGTGATGCCGACGGGCAGCCACGGGAACTCGTCGATCGTCTGGTGCCACGTCGTCTGGCACAGCCCGATCCCCCACACCGTCATGAATATGCTCACCGCCGCGACCAATAGCTCGGCGAGGACGCTGGCGGCGCGCCTGACGATGGGCGGCAGCAGGGCTTGGACCACCGTGATGCGCATATGGATGTTGGCCCGGTAGCAGGCGGCGGCACCAAAGAACGTGAGCACGATGCTGAGCAGGATCGCCGCCGGCTCTGGCCAGGATGCGGCACTGTCGCGGACATAGCGCGTGTAGACGCCCCAGGGGATGATCACCGCGATCAGCACGAGCGTGACGCTGGCGATTCCGGCGGAAAGCCAGTAAAGCCCGTCCATTGTTCGGCGGAGAGGGCGCAGCACCCGAGCACCGTCCTCTCGCTCGGCCGAGGACGGCGGTGCAGCCTGCTCGTCGCGCGCCTGCACGTGCGTCATTTCACCGTTTCGATCTGCGCGATCAATGGGGCGAACTGCTTCCCGTACTGATCCCAAACCGGTTTTACTGCCTTCTGCCACGGTGTCTTGTCGGAGATCGGGATTACCTCGATACCGGCCTTCTTCATCTGTGCGTAGGCGTCCTGAACTTTGGCATTCCACAGCCGGCGCTCGTCGAGCTGCGCCTCGCGCCCCAACTTCTTTATCAGCGCCTGGTCGCTCGCCGACAGCTTGTCCCAGCTCGGTCGCGAAAAGACGAGGATCTCGGGCACGATCAGGTGCTCGGTCAGCGTGTAGAACTTAGCGACCTCGTAGTGGTGGTCGAACACATAGCTGGGCGCGTTGTTTTCGGCGCCGTCGATGACGCCGGTCTGCAGCGCGCTGAATACCTGGTCGTAGCCCATCGGCACGCCGTTGCCGCCGAGGTCGTTCATCATGGCGACAAAGATTGGATTGCCCATGACCCGGACCTTCATGCCCTCGAGATCGGCGATCGTCCTGATCGGTTTCTTGATGCTGTAGAGGTTTCGCGATCCGGCATCCATAAAGCAGAGCCCAACGAGGTGGGTGTTGGGATTGTCGGTCACCTCGTCGAGCAGCTTCTGGCCGATCGGCCCGTCGATCACTTTTTCCATGTGAGCGGTGTCGCGGAACAGGAAAGGGAGATTGAAGACGTTGAGGTCGGGAACCACCGGGCCTAACGCACCAACGCTGACGCGTGCCAGCTGGATCGCGCCGATCTGCGCCTGCTCGATCGCCTCCTTCTCGCCGCCGAGCTGCATCGACGGGTACATCTGGATCGTAAGGCGCCCGTTGGTCGCCGCGGCCAGCTTCTTGCCCATATTCTCGACGGCAACGACCGTCGGATAGCCTGGCGGATGCACATCGGAGGCCTTGAGGACGATCTTGTCCTCGGCGCGAGCGGAGTCGAATCCGGCCAATTCGAGCACGCCGAGTGCGCTCGCACCTAGCCGAAGCACGTCACGTCGTCGCATCGTTCTCCTCCGTCGCTGATTGCCCGGGTTATGGTTGGCTCAGTCCTCGACTGGTGATATTGTTATATGACAACCTGACGAGGTTGAGAAGTGCCGATTTCTCAAGATCAGCGCGATGCCTTCCGCCCGGTGCCCCCGCCGCGCAGCCTCGCGCACGAGATCGCTGAGCGCATTGCCGGCGAGATCATAAGCGGCGAGCTGTCGCCCGGCGCACGCCTGCCGAGCGAGCAGGAGATGGGAGCCGCGATGGGAGTCAGCCGCACGGTGATCCGCGAGGCGGTCGCAGCACTGCGCGCCGAGGGGCTCGTCCTGACGCGTCAGGGTGCCGGCGCTTTTGTTGCTTCGAATATGCAGCGCCGCCCGTTCCGCCTCGCTCTCGACGGATTGCCGTCGATTGCCGAGGTGCTCAACGTCATGGAGCTGCGCGCCAGCGTCGAGACCGAGGCCGCCGGGTTGGCTGCAACCCGCGGCTCGGCCGCAGCGCGGCGCCGGGTTGCACAGGCATTGGCGGCGATCGATGCCGCACTCGAACGCGGCAAAAGTGCGATAGACGAAGATTTCGCTTTTCACCTCGCCATTGCCGAGGCGACCGGCAACCCGCAATTCCCGCACTTTCTCGGATATCTCGGCCGGTTCATCATCCCGCGGCAGAGCATTCGGGTGGCAGCACACCTTCCCGAAGGGCAGCGCGCCTACCTCGAAACCTTCCAGCGCGAGCATTCGATGATCTGCGCGGCGATCACCCGCCAGGATGCCGCCGCGGCACGCGAGGCGATGCGCGAGCATCTCGGCAACAGCCAAGTACGCTATCGCCGCTTAGCCACAGAGGCCCGTGAGGGTGGCAATGAGCAGACGAGCGGCTCGATAAACGTTGTAACTCCCTCGCGACATCGCCGGTGAGCCATCGGGGGCGAGAGCGCGACGACCACGGACGGTTGCCGCGGCGGCACGATCATCGCCTATAAGGGCGATGGCGCGACGTGTTTCGGCTAGCACCGCGGTATTATGACTGATCTCGGCTGGGCAACATCGGCGGTACGAAGCGAGAATGGCCGCTGCCGACCCTGCGCCGACCTAAAAATTGGCTGAACTAAGGTCCGAAATGGGACACGAAGACCGCTTCCGGCTGCCAAGCCCGAACGGCGGCTGTCGGTAGGGTAAAGCGACCTTCGCCGGGACGGGTGGCAAGAAGGAGGATGCGCCGTAAGCAGCCATTCACGCGCCTAGGGAAACGCTGAAATAAGCCGAGGCAAGGGCGCGGGCAACGGGTAGAATCCGCGGGTCCGGGGGGACCAAGGGGCGGGCGATGCAGCGGCAGGGGAGCTTTTCGCAGGCGGAATACGCCGGCAAGAAAAGGCAGACGCGCCGGGACCGGTTTTTGGCCGAGATGGAAGAGGTTGTGCCGTGGGCACGGCTGGTCGATCGTCTGCGACCTTTCTACCCGAAGGGAGAGCGCGGCCGGCCGCCGGTTGGGCTGGAGCGGATGCTGCGGATCTACTTTTTGCAGCAGTGGTACGGGCTGGCCGACGAGGCCGTGGAGGACGCGCTGTACGACAGCCAGGCGTTGCGCGGCTTTGCCGGCATCGATCTGTCAGTGGCGACAGTTCCGGACGCGACGACGGTGCTGAACTTCCGCCATTGGTTAGAGCAGCACGACTTGACTCGGGTTCTATTCGACGAGGTCGGTGCGATGCTGAGGAGCGCGGCTTGTTGATGCGCCAGGGAACAATCGTCGACGCCGTCCTCGCGAAGGCGGGGATCATCGCCGCCCCGCCTTCGACCAAGAACAAAAGCAAGGCGCGCGACCCGGAGATGCACCAGACCAAGAAGGGCAACCAGTGGCACTTCGGGATGAAGGCGCATATCGGGGTCGATGTCGCCTCGGGGGTGGTGCACACGGTTATCGGCACCGCTGCCAACGAGGCCGATATCAATCAGGCAGCGGCCTTACTGCACGGCCAGGAGACGGATGTCTTCGCCGATGCCGGCTACACCGGGGCGGACAAGCGGCCCGAATTTGAGGGCTGCGATATCTGCTGGAACATCGCGATCAAGCGCAGCGTCATCAAGCCATTGCCCGAACGGCTGCGGAATTGGGCCGAGGCAGTGGAGCGAGCGCTGTCACAGGTGCGGGCCTGGGTCGAGCACCCGTTCCATATCATCAAAAACCCCGGCCTGCGCCGGGGCAGGCTCTGTTCCGCCATAAGAAGCTGCGCTATCGCGGGCTGGCCAAGAACACGGCGCAGCTGCACACCCTGTTCGCGCTGGCCAACCTGGTGATCGTCAAGAAAGCGCTGCTCGCCTAGGGCCGTGTCTGATCACGCCTGGACGGTGCCTTGATCCCGAAAACAACGCAGCAAGACAACACCACAAACCCGGTCTTCTGCCGATACAGTCCATTACCGAGTACGCCGATACAGCAAAATTATGCCTCGGTCGGCAAACCGTCGCCTACGCCGCCATTGTTCGGCGTTTCCCTAAAGAAAGGGACCGGAAATTCACTTATAGATTATTTGCTGGCGCGAACGGAAGCGGCGTGGGATGCCGCCTCGAGGCACAAGGCCGTCAGGTCCGGCGACTACTGCTACTTGGTCTGGCGGGCTTTCAAACGCCAAAGTGAGCCGCGATTTCGAGAGGGGCGGTCCCGGATACCGGAGTCCTAGATCTGGATTCCTTCAATTAACTCATCCCAGCGCGGCGGAGACCATCTAGAATTCTTTCATTTTCCTTCCGGTAGGTAGGGCTGACCGCTTCCGGCGGAACCGATGATCGTTGTTCGGCAAAGCGCTGTACCGTCATCAGCGGTTCGACCGCCGCATATTCGGCTAAATGTCGCCGGGCCGCCGCAAGGTCACCGGCCAAAGCCTCGGCCGCGGCCAGCATCGCTTTGCCGCGGAGGTAATCGGGATTGCTCTCGAGCGTCTGACGCAGTGCGTCCACCGCGCCTTCGGCGTCGCCCAGTTGCATCAACGCGCGACCGGGGCCCTGCAGCCAGGTCCACCGTTCCGGGTCGCGCGGTGCCACAGCGTCGGCGCGGCGAAACCAGTCCACCGCCTCCTGCGTTGCGCCAAGGTATAACTTGTTGAGCCCCATTTCCTTATAGGCCGTTGGCTCGGCGGGGTTACGGGCAATCATTGCCTCGGTGGCAAGGATCGCCTCGGCGAACTTGCCGCGGGCGCGCAATAGCAATGCGCGGGCCTTCAACATGCTATGCTGATTGGGAGCCAGTTCGGAAGATCGGGAAATCAGCGCCTCGGCTTCGTCGAGCAGCGTGTCCCTCCCGTCTAGCCGGTAGAGGTTTATCACCTGGTAGATGCGCGCCAGGGCTATGCCGACCATCGCATCGACGCAATCCGGATTGAGCACCAAGGCCTGCCGAAATAGCTCGATCGCAGCAGCCGCGTGTCCCTGGCGCTTGATATCGCTCATCAGTGCGCGCGCCTGCATCGTCAGGTCGAGCGCGTCCCAGTCGTGTTTCGACGGGATCCGCCTAGCCTCACTATAAACCATTTGAATTCCTACGCTTCGCGACAGGCGGGCAACAATCTCGTCTTGCACCTGCAATAACTCGCTGCGCGCTTTATCAAAGCGCTCGGCCCACAGATGCTTATCCGTTTCGGCGTCGATCAGCTGGACGTTGACCCGAACACGGTCGGGATCCAATAGCACGCTGCCTTCCAGAACGTAGCGCACGTTAAGCTCTGCACCGACCTGGCGGAGAGGCGCCGAGCGGCCCTTGTAGGTAAAGGCTGTCGAGCGCGAAATGACGAAACTTCCAGGAAGCCAAGTCGATAGATCGGTGATTAGGCTGTCGACGATCCCGTCAACCAGATAATCGACGCTCGATTCCCCCGATAAATTGAGAAATGGCAAGATAACCACGGAGAGACGGGGCCGCGAGACCACAATTGCGGGATCCGGAGGTTGCGTTTGCCCAGCCGCCTGCTCCTGTTGCCACAACCATCCGGTCAGTCGATCAGTGGCCGTCGCGAGGTGTCGACGATAGGTGCTGAACGACAACCCCAACTGTTGCGCGACGATCTCCTGTTTTTGCGCTGGATTGAAGTACGTCAGATCGAGGACGCGATAGAACCGTGCATCGCGCGCGTTGGCGAACAGTCCCTCGGCGATCTCCGCTAAAAGCGTCTTTAGGGCGAGCGGCGCCGGCGCCCCCGGGGCATCTTTTGCGAGCAGCCGCGAGCGCATCAGCGGATTTCCAGTCAGCTGGTCTGATCGGACGTAGTGGCGCAGTGCTGCCCTGACGGCGCTTTCAAACTCAGGGCGCGTCAGCGCGGAGTGCTTATTCGGACTGCGCGACGCGCGCGTCGTAGGCCGTCCTTGCGGCACTCTCGCCCCACGAACCAGATCGGTCGAAAGGACAACACCCGCCGACTGAGCAAGTTCCGAGCAAAGATCGAGCAGATTTCGGCGTGGGATCGATCGGCGAGCGACCTATTTCCTAGAACGTTTCAAAACAAACAAATTGAGGTTTCCGTGCAGCTCCAGGCGATATTCGCCCCCAGGGATCTTATCACGCGGTGTCGCAACCCGCGGGACTACGGCAGACGCGGCGTATTCCGACTGATGTCCGGTTTGTGGCAGCGCCGGCGGGAGCGGGTCCACCTACGCCGAACGATCAGCCGTCTTGGCAAGCTGGACGACCACCTGCTGCGCGATATCGGCCTAAACCGCCCCGTCCTTAGTTACGCGTTTGCCGCGTCCAGCCAATCGGTCGCGAATACCCAGCCTCTCCAAATGGCGCTGCACCGCGGGGTGATTGCGTTCGCGCCATTCGCTCAGCGCAATTGAGGAGAGCAGCAATGACCGTTTCCAGCGCATTCCCACTCGGGTTGCAACAGCTGCCGGCAAGGGGCACCCCAACACCCGCCGAAAACAACCGGACCCGCCCGCGGGCTCGCATGAACCGCCTCTTGGGACAGCGAGCGGTGGTGATCGGAGCCGGGATCGGGGGGCTTTCGGCCGCCGGCGCCTTGACCAAATCCTTTGACCAAGTCGACGTGCTCGAGCGCGATGATCTGGCCACATCGGCCCGATCGCGGTCGGGGACGCCGCAGGATCGGCATCCGCACGGCCTGCTCGCCGGCGGTCTTCGCGCGCTCGAACGGATTTTCCCCGGTTTCGAGGGCGACCTCGCCGCAGCCGGCGCTGTCCCGGTCACGTTCGCGCGAGATGTCCAGTTTGAGCGGCCGGATGTAGGCGCGCTGCCAAAGCGGGATTTCGGGATCTCGGTGCTCTGTGCGACGCGGCCGCTGATCGAACTGGTGCTGCGGCGCCGGGCCGAGGCGGTCGCAAACATCACGCTGCGGCCGGCAAGCCGCGTGATCGGGATCGTGCCGGCCGCCGAAGGCGCAGGCGTGCGCGGCGTCCAGTTTGTCAACGGTTCGGGACGTTTTGAGACGCTCGACGCCGATCTGGTGGTGGACGCATCCGGTCGCGGAGCGCCGACCCTGACGTTGCTCGATGCCCTCTGCTGGGACCGGCCACAGATGACAGAGATCGGCGTCGATATCAGCTACTCGACGGCGGTGGTCGAGATACCTCCTGATGCGACAACCAAGTGGAAGCTCGTGGCGACGCTGCCCGACCCGCCCCACGTCGCGCTGCACGCGATAATAGTGCCGACCGAAGACGGACGGTGGATCACCGCGATCGCCGACCATAGCGCAACGGCCTGGATCGAGACCTGGGACGCTTTTCTGGAGGCATCCCGCTCATTGATAACCCCGACACTGTACAACGCGCTCCATCACGCGCAGCCGCCTGAGGGCATTCGCCACTATCGCTTCCCGGCGAGCACCTGGAAGCATTTCGAACGCTTGCCGCGCCTACCGCGCGGCATATTGCCGGTCGCCGACTCATTCTGCCGCTTCAACCCGATCCACGGCCAGGGCATGTCCTCAGCCGCAAAGCAGGCCCACCTGCTCGACGATGTTCTGCACCGGGCGGCTGATGAACCGGATCCGATCGCGGCGGTGCAATCGGGCTTTATGTCGGAGGTCGCCTCGGTGCTCGAGACGCCGTGGACCATGTCGACGACCGACGACCTCGCTTTCCCCCAGACGCGCGGCGAACGGCCCGACAATTTCGCGCAAGCGCAACAGTTCGAGGCTGCCCTTTTCCGCGCCGCCGTCGCCGATCCGGTCGTCCATCGCGCGATGATCGAGGTCGCCCAGTTGCTGCAGCCTCATCAGCGGCTGCAGGAACCGGACATCGTGCGACGGATCGAGGCGGTGTCAACCAAGGCCGCTGCCTGACCGGTCCGTCAATGCACACCGACCAATCCCTCCTGCCCAAGTGATGTGCTGAAAAGAGGACTGCCATGATCACCAGAGCCCCCTTTTTGACGACGCGATACGGCGGCTACTTCCACCGCGAGGTGCCCGAGGAAGACGCCGAACTCTCCCATGTCGGCCCCGACACGCCATGCGGCGAATATCTACGTCGCTTTTGGCAGCCGATCTGCCTCTCCGACGAACTGAAGGACCTTCCTCATCGGGTGAAAATCCTCGGCGAGGAACTGGTGGTATTTCGCGACCGGAGCGGCACTGTCGGTCTGCTGGAGTTGCATTGTCCGCATCGCGGCGCGTCTTTGGAGTACGGGCTGGTCGACGCCAGCGGCATACGATGCTGCTATCATGGCTGGCTGTTCGCGGCCGACGGGACGATCCTTGAGACGCCCGGCGAGCCGGCTAACAGCACCCTAAAAGACCGGCTCTGTCATGGGGCCTATCCCACCCGTGAGCAGGGCGGCATCGTCTTTGCCTATATGGGTCCGCCCGACCGGCAACCGTCTTTCCCAGTGTACGACAGCTTCGTCCGGCCGGGCTATCGGCTCATGCCGGGCCCGAAATATTTCTATCCATGCAACTGGCTGCAGACCATGGAGAACGCGATGGATCCCGCCCATACAGCATTTCTCCACACGATCGTCAGCGGCGCCCAGTTCACCGAGGAGTTTGGCGTATTGCCGGAACTGGAATACGTCGAGACGCCAGTGGGCATGATCTACATTGGGACGCGGCGGGTGGGACAGAACCTCTGGGCGCGGATGGTCGAAGCCGTTCTGCCGAATTTGCAGCAAGTGGCCCCGATCTGGGAGGACGGTCGACGGGAGCACGGGTTCAGCGGTCCCATGCTGAGCCGGTGGGTCGTGCCGATCGACGACTCCAATACGATGTTCATCGAACTCCGCCAGGTGAGTGAAACCGAAGGCGTAACGCCCGCGTGGTGGGCCGATCGCACGATCATGGTCCCGGGCCAGTTGGCCGCCCAATCCTACGAGGCCAGCCAGCGGCAACCCTGCGACTATGAGGCACAGGTCTCGCAGCGGCCGATCGCGATCCACGGATTGGAGCATATCGGCGCCACCGATCGCGGAGTCATGATGTTCCGCAACCAGACGAGACGCGGCATCCGGGCCGTGCAAGCCGGTCACGACCCTACTGGCCTGTGCCGTGACGCCAGCGTGGTCATCCCGACATACTGCAACGACACCGTTCTGCGCATACCGCCCGATATGGATCCGCCAATCGAACGCCAGCGCATGCGCGAAACCGGGCGGCGGCTGGCGGACGGCTATCTGAAAGCCCCGCCGCTACTGGCAGCATGACGATCGCTTAACTCGCCGCCGACGACAGCTTCATCGGCGACTAGCGGCAGGTATTTCGACACGATCTCCCCCGCTATAGCCATCATCTCATCCCTTTGCGGAAAGGGCCTCCAATGAAAAATGTCACACCCGACCAGCAGACCATGCTGGCTACCTGGCAGCAGCACACCTATGCCGAATTCGTACTGAAAGATGCCGACGCAGCGCTCGCGACAATGACCGAAAACCCCTATGTGCTCCTTATGGGGTGCGGGGTCGTGCGGGTCGGTCGAGGGGCCGTGCGTGAATTTTACGCCAATAAATTTCTACCCAACATCCCGCCGGATTTCGAAATTACCACTGGTCGCAGACTTTCGGCGATGATCGCATTGTCGAAGAGATGGTGGTACGTCTAACCCATACGATCGAAATGGATTGGCTCCTCCCGGGGGTACGGCCCACCGGCCGAAAGGCCGAATTTATGGTCGCCGGTTTCATCCAATTCGATGGCGGCAAAATCGCCCACGAGCACGCTTACTGGGATCAGGCGACGGTGCTGTCTCAGTTGGGCGTCCTGGATCATCCACTGGCGGTGGGTGGAATGCGCAGTGTGCCACAGCTCTTGAGCCTTCGGTGACCCCACGACAGGCGCGGAGTGAGCCAGGCCGCGGGAGCACGGCGTGCGATCCCGATAGAGATCTTTGCCCGTCTCACGATCGCCTATATGCAGCGATCCCGACTGCAGTCGACGTCGGGCAATAAAGAAAGGGAGCTATGATGGACGACGTTGATGCCGTTTCCCTGCTGCGCCAACTGCGCGACAGCATCGACAATATCGATGCGGCACTTATCCACATGTTGGCGGAGCGGTTCCAATGTACCCACGCACTCGGCAGATTGAAGGCGCAACACCGGCTGGCCTCGCGCGATCTCGGCCGGGAGGCCTCGCAGGTCGCCCGTCTGCGGGAACTCGCGGCGGTCAGCAAACTCGATCCGGATTTTGCCGAGGCGCTCCACGCCTTTATCGTTCGTGAAGTCTTCCGCCAACATGAAGCGGTTCCGCGCGGGCTGTTCGAAGATACATCCCCGCAATGAGCTGTGCTCGAACTCGAGGCGACCCCCCTCACTTTCGTCAAAAACCAAACAGGAGTAGCTAAAATGAAGCATAAAGGATTTTCGCATATCGGCCTGTCGACCCTCGACCTCGACAAGACCCGTGCGTTTTACGAGGGCGTGCTGGGTTTCAAGCCGGTTGTCGCCGACACGATAACGATCGAAGAAGGCGGTCACCTGCGGCATATGTTTTTCGATGTCGGCGGCGGTCAGCTTATTGCCTTTCTGGAACCGAACGGAGTTCCCGATGTACCCGCAAAATACGATGCGGGGATCAACCGCGGGCTCGGCGTTCCCGCCGGCTTCTATCATTTTGCTTTCGAGGCCGGCTCGGCGGCGGGCCTAGCCGAGAAGCGCGACGAGCTGCGCGCCAAGGGCGTAGAGACGACCGAGATCGTCGACCACGGGTGGGCGCAGTCGATCTACTTCAAAGATCCCAACGGCCTATCGCTCGAATATTGCTGCATGGTGCGCAATCTCACCGAGGGCGACGCGGCGATGCAGGAGCGCTTCACGATCCCGCGTGGCGCGCTGGAACTCAACAACACGCTCACCAAAGGGCGATCGACTGGCCACAGAGCCAAAATGAGAGCTTGACGATGACCAGGATCGCGCATTGCTGCTGCGGCTCGCTGCGCGCGGCGGCGACCGGCGAGCCGTCGTTTGTGGCCGCGTGCCATTGCACGGGGTGCCAACGGCGCACTGGCTCGCCCTTTGGCGTCGGCACTTTGTTCCCGAAAGAGCGGGTGCGCACCGAGGGGCCCAGTAAGGTCTACGTGCGCGGCAGCGAACTCGGGGCGAAAGATCGAAATTCATTTCTGCCCCGACTGCGGCTCCTCGGTGTTCTGGTACCCGGAATTTGCCCCGGACCTTATCGGCATCGCCTTTGGTGCGTTCGCCGACCCGTCGTTGCCCTGGCCGACGCTATCCGTGTGGGAGACGACGCGGCATCCCTGGGTGACCTTCGATCACCAACTCGATCGATTTGCGGTCCAGCCGAAAATCGACTTCGAGATGGAACCGGTCGAACAGTCGTCGCGCTTCCGAGGGTGACAATGCGGCCAGATCCGACCGCCCATTCTGCGCTTGCTGCAAGCCGAAACGGAGTTTCGGCTGTCGTGGACCGCGGCCGAAAGGAGTGCGACGATGCTGGATACAAAAAATCGAATTGCCTCAAGCTGTGCGGACGAGCTGCGGTCGGCCATATCCGGCCGCGTGGCGCTGCCAGGGGACGAGCTCTATGACGAGGGCTCCCGCGTGTGGAACGGTGCCGTGCGCCTCCGCCCGGCGATGGTTGCGTTCTGCAAACAACCCGAGGACGTGCAGGCGGCGGTGCGTGCCGCGCGGCGCCACGGCCTGCCGCTGTCGGTGCGCGGCGGCGGGCACGACTGGGCGGGGCGCGCCCTGCGCGACCGCGGGCTAGTCATCGACCTCACCGGAATGCGGGATGTGGCCGTCGACCCGCAAGCGCTTGTGGCCACTATCGCGGGCGGCGCCCGGGTCAAGGACGTGGCCACTGCCGCCGGCGCCCACGGCCTGGTCGCGGCATTGGGCAACTGCGGCACGGTCGGCATGGCCGGCCTAACCCTGGGCGGCGGCTACGGCCCCCTCACCGGCACCTGCGGCCTGGCGGCAGACAACCTGCTCGGCGCCGACATCGTGCTGGCGGACGGGCGCCGTGTGACCGCCGAGCCCGTCGCGGAGCCCGAGCTGTTCTGGGCGGTGCGCGGCGGCGGCGGCAATTTCGGCGTCGTGACCTCCCTGCGCGTTCGCCTCCATCCGGCGCGCGACATGCTCGCAGGATCGATCATCTACAACTGGAACGAGGCGGGCGCGGTCCTGCGCCGCTACGCGGCATTCGCGGCGACGGCGCCCGACGAACTTGGCGTGGCCGCGTCGGCGTGATGTCCGGCCCGGACGGCGAACCCGTCATCATGGTCGTGCCGCTGTGGAACGGCGAGCGGTGCCAGGGCGAGCGTGCCATGTAAGACTTGCGGGCTTTCGGCACGCCGCGATCCGCCCAGGTTGGACCGGCGACCTACGCCGACCTGCTCGCCCAGTTCGACGCGTGGGTGGAGGTGGCGGACGGCTGCCACTGGGAGACCCGGACACGCTCACTGCCCGCGCTCACCGCGGGCGCCGCCGACGCGATCATCGCGGCGAAGGCCCGCGCGGCATCGCCGCTTTGCTCGGTGTTTTGGCACCACTTTCACGGCGCCGCGACGCGGGTGGCGCCGGATAGCGCCGCGTTCGGCCTGCGCCGCGAGCACTTGATGGTGGAGATCGTCGCGGGTTGGAAGCCCGATGGGGATGACGGCGCGGTGCATCGGCGCTGGGCACGAGAGCTCTGGCAGAGCCTCGCCCCGTTCGCCCTGCCGGGCGGCTACGCCAACCTGCTGGGGCCGGATGACCGCGAACAGGCGGCGGCGGCTTATGGCGGCAACGCAGGCCGGCTCCGCGTCCTCAAGCACCACTTCGATCCGGATGGGGTCTTCGCGTCCGTCATCCCGCTGCCGGAGGGGTAAACCTGTCCCGTTACATGTGAGACGCATTTCCGGTGAGCTGCAATCGAACCGTATTTCGCCAGCTCCAGACTGCCGTTTTCTCGCTCCCTAACTGGAGGATTGTCCGATGGCAACGCTTCTCGACAAGAAACGGTCGGCGACCAGCAACGTCCAAAGTCCCGACGAGACCACATTGGATCACCTGCTTTCGCGCATCACTGCGCTTGCGCCGATGGTCGCGCGGCTCGCTCGCGACATTGAGCAAGATCGGCGACTGCCGGCGGAGCTCGTGTCTGCTCTCAAATCGGCACGGATTTACGGCATGCTCGTACCCCGGCGTTACGGCGGCCTCGAACTTGACGCGCCAAGGGCCTTTCAAGCGGTCGCGGCCCTGGCCAGGCTCGATGGATCGGTGGGCTGGAATGCCATGATCGGCCATATCGGGGCCCTGATGCCGTTCCTCGTGACCCCGAACTTCTGTGAAGAGATCTACCGGGACGGAAAGGATCACGTCATTGCCGGTGGGGGTCAGCCGGCTGGCACGGCCGAGCGTGTTCCCGGCGGATGGAAGGTGACCGGCGCATGGCCGTTTGTCAGCGGGTGCCAGAACGCCGAGTGGATCGCGGGCAATTGCGTGATGATGGAGGGCGGCTCTCCGATCGACGCCTCGGACGGACCTGGCCCGATGCTCCGCGCCTGTATCATGCCGGCCGAACACTGGGAGATCCGCGACACCTGGCACACGGTCGGCCTCAAGGGCACCGGCAGCCACGATGTCGCGTTGACGGACGCGTTTGTTCCCGACGAGAACTTCTTCGAGTTTCCGTTCGGAACTTCGTTCGCGCCTGATCCCATCTTCGGCAAATTCCCGGAGCTTGTCGTGCTGGCGCATGGCGCCGTCGCCGTGGGGATCGCCGAAGGCGCCATCATGGACCTCGTCGAACTGGCGGGGGCCGGCGTGAAACAACTGTTCATGACCACCCCGCTGGTGGAGACCGAGCGCTTCAAGGAGGGCCTGGCACGGCTTGATGCCGAGCTCATGGCGGCGCGGGCGCTGTTCGAGGCACAGATCGCCCGCGTCTGGCAAAATCCCGAGCCATCCGGGGCGAAGGGCATGACCCGCGTGGCGGAACAACTGCAAGCGGTGGTCTGGATCACTTCGGCCTGCGTCCGCGTCGCCGAAGGTTGCTTTGAACTCGCCGGAAGCAGGGCCGTGTACGAAAGCTCATCGCTGCAACGAAGGGTGCGGGATCTTCGCGTCGCGGCCCAACACTTCGCGGCCCAACCGCGCAACTACGTGACGGCAGGGGTCGCTGTGCTCGCGCGCCTATCGCCGGCTTCGCGATGAGGGTCCCATTGCCGAGAGGGCCAACCAATCGCTGGGGCGAGTCGCGCTCGGTGCATGATGGCAACAGAGTCAAATGGGAGTTTGTAGATGACTAGGACTGCGCATTGCTGCTGCGGCTCGCTGCGCGCGGAGGCGACCGGCGAGCCGGCGTTTGTGGGCGCGTGTCATTGCATGGAGTGCCAACGACGTACCGGCTCGCCCTTTGGCGTTAGCACCTATTTCCCGAAAGAGCAGGTGCGCACCGAGGGCCCGAGCAAGGTCTACGTGCGTGGCAGTGAACTCGGGGCGAAAGATCGAAATTCATTTCTGCCCCGACTGCGGCTCCTCCGTGTTCTGGTACGCGGAATTTGTCCCGGACCTTGTCGGCATCGCCTTTGGTGCGTTCGCCGACCCGTCGTTGCCCTGGCCGACGCTATCCGTGTGGGAGACGACGCGGCATCCCTGGGTGACCTTCGATCACCAACCCGATCGGTTTACGCTCCAGCCGAAAATCGACGCCACGGAGCTGGCGACGACCCATTTGCCAATTGCTGCTAAATCGCCCCGCGACAGTGGCGGCAGACAAATCAGCTCGGAGGTAGCTGAGCGGCGCGAATGACGGAGTCCGCGCCGCCTTAGTCGAAGATACAGCCTATGCATGATCAAATCGAACGAACACTCCGTCGGCTTGAAGCGCATCTGCTCGGCCGTGTCTCGCTGCCGGGTGGGGACGGTTATGCCGCCGCGACCGCGATCTGGGCGAAGCCGGTGGGCCCCATGCCGCGCGCCGTCGTCCACTGCCGCACGACCGAAGACGTCCGATTGGCCATCGCGATCGCATGCGATTGCGGTCTTCCATTGTCGGTGCGGGGCGGCGGGCATCACTGGGCCGGTCGCGCGCTGTGCGCCGGCCTCGTCATCGACCTCAGCGGCATGAATGGCGTGCTCGTCGATGCCGATCGCCTTAACGCAATAATTTCGGGAGGCGCGCGCGCAGCCGACGTGGCTGCAGTGACGGATCCGCTTCACGTCGCGGCCGTGACGGGCACATGCAGCGCCGTCGGCATGACCGGGCTCACGCTGGGCGGCGGCTACGGGCCATTGATCGGCCGCTTCGGGCTGGCACTCGACAATCTACTGGCCGCCGAGGTGGTGCTCGCTGATGGGCGCACCGTTGTCGCCAGCCGCGACAATGAAGAGGAGTTGTTCTGGGCATTGCGCGGCGGCGGCGGAAATTTCGGCGTCGTGACCGCCATGCGCCATCACCTGCATCGTCTGTCCAGTGTGCGCACGGGACTCCTCGTCTACCCGTTTTCCGAAGCAAAACCCGTCCTGGAGCGCTGCGCCGACATTGCCGCCTCGAGCCCCGAAGACCTGACGGTCGAGTTTGCCTGCGTCAGCGGCCCCGACGGCAAACCCGTTATCATAGTCCATCCGACGTGGTGCGGGCTTCCGGCCGACGGCGAAGCTCGAGTGGCGCCCTTTCTCAAACTTGGAACCCTGCTCGCCGGCAACCTCGAAGCCATGTCCTATGGAACTTCGCTGATCTTGTACGACCCGTATATCGCCGATGGGCAGCGCGTGTTCATGGATACGTGCTGGCTGCTCGCGCTCGACAGCGCCGGCATCGCTGCCTTCATCGAAACCATGGCGGCGGCTGTCTCCCTGGGTTGCGCGCTTTTTACCCACGAGTTCAGAGGCGCCGCCTCGCGCGTACCGGCGGAAGCAACAGCCTTTGGCCTCCGCCGCGACCACGAGATCCAGCGCTGGCCCGACTGGATCTGGACCGCCGGTGCGGTCTGCGCGATCGATGTCGACAAAAAGCGCGGCGTCATCGAAGCCGGCGCCGACCCGCGCCGCGCCGCCTACGCCCTCGGCTGGTAACCTCGCCCCCTGCCGCCGCGACACGCCGCGGCGCGCTGCCCGAGCCCAAAATTCCCGTGAACCGGGAAGAAGCCGGGAATTTTTCCGATTTCGCCCCTCCAAGCCGCCAAATCGAGCAAAATACCTCCATCATCACAACCACTTGCGAGCAAATTCCCGTTGCCAGCCCAAACGGGAATTTTCGCCGCCGAACCGGGAATTAATTTCACCGAATCGCGAATTCACTGAAATCCGGACGAGTGAACGCGACGCGGCGGCACGGCTCAACCAACAGCATTCAATAAAATCCCGAAACATTCACACCCGCTGGATCGATCACCCATAACTGAAGACGATCATAAAACCGCTTCTTGGCCATACCGTGGCATCACTTGGGCTGTGTAGGCGACGAGGGTCAGGAACATTTCACGTTTGGCACCCCGCGGCGGGCCGCGGTTTCAGCAACCTTCGGCCGCTTATCACCCAGGGGGCGGACAGACCTCGGGGATACTATATTTGAAGGTCGTTGACCGCCAATCGCGTTGTAATCCATGCTATCGCAAGCTAATACGCTTCGCGTGGAGCCGGGGCAGCTGACTGGTTCAAATCAGGGCGTCTTCAGTATTTAGCCCGGATCATTCATGAGGGGCTGGCGGCTCCACAGTGATGGCGGGGATCGGGCGCGGCTTTTTGTGGCGTCGGGGGCGCGCTGGTCGGGGTTTGCGGTTGGGCCAAAGGGTTTGAACTGGGGCAACCGCCCCGTCGCTCACGGCGGCAGCTTGGCGATGCGGCCGGCGAGATCGGCAAAGCCGGCCTGATAGGGAAAGGCGCTCGGCAAGGCGATCTTGATGCGGGTGACCATCTCGGTGACGCGCCCGGCGACCTTGATCAGGCAGAGGCGGATCGTATCGAATTGGGCATCGCGCCAGAAGGATGTCTTTGGAGCCAGACCGCGCAGGCTCAGCATCAGCCAGTAGGCGGCGGTATGAAGCAGCAGCCGGAACTGGTTGGCGGTCGCCTTGGTGCAGGAGGTACGGTCGGAAGCCAGATGCAGTTTGTGCGCCTTGATCAGGTTTTCGGCCTGCCCGCGCGCGCAATAGACCTTCTCGTAGAGCGTCTTGGGCAGACCCCGCAGGTTGGTGACGATGAAGCGGCTGTCGGCCCCTTGAGGACCGGCCTCGACGCGGGCGATGACGCGGCGCTCGACATTCCAGCTTTTGGCGGCATAGCGGAAATCGCCATAGCGGCGGACCTTTTCCCCTTCGTCTGCGAGACGACCCAAGGCGGCGTCCTCGGTGAGCGGGCTGACCTGCCGCAGCAGCACCGGGTTACCAGAGAGGCCGAAGATGTAGCCGACCTGCTGACGCTCGCACCACGCCATGGCCTTGGGCCGGCCGTAATGGCTGTCGCCGCGCACGACGATCTCGACCGCCGGCCAGCGGGCGCGGATGCGGCCAATGACATGGCGCAGCACCAGCGCCACCTCGGTCCCGTCAGGCGTCTTGCCGGGGCGCAGGATGACAGCGACGGGTTTGCCGGTCGTCGCCTCGTAAATGTGGATCGGCAGAAAGCAGCGGCTGTCGTAGTGCGCATTGAAGAGCGCGAGCTGCTGGCCGCCGTGAACCCGGTCCTCGGTGTCGTCGATATCGAGCAGGATGCGCCGGGGTACCTGCTCGAAGCTGTCGCAGAACAACTCGATCATCGCCGCCATCATGCGCTTGAGCGCGGTCGCGCTCGGCAGGTTCTCGAGCCGGCTGATCGTCGGTTGCGAGCACAGATCTTCACCGCTTTCCGGCAATCGTCCGACGGCCATCTTGAAGGCGGGGTCGGCTTTCAGCGCGTCGCAGTCGTTGCCGTCGGGATAGCCCGCCGCAATCAGCAAGGCACGATAGCGGATCATCTCGGCCAGTTCGTGCCGCACCCGGTCCGGGTCGCGCGGATCTTCGAGGCACGCCGCTAAGCGTTCGGCAATCTTGAGCCGTTGTTCGATCGCCGCCACCAGCAATATCCCACCATCCGAGGTCAGCCGGCCGCCGTCAAACCCGACATGCACCGGCTTACCCGCCACCGCTGGCAAACCTGGCAAAATCCCCGTACCTTCCTCCATGGCGGGTGCGAACTCCGTTGCTTCGGTTTGATCCGGCCTTAGCAACCAAATCATACACGAAACCAACGGTTTATGCCGCTCCCGCCGTCCCTTCTGGCCAGTCCAATGAATTTTTCAGGTTAGGTTTCGAATTGAGACGGCCTCGACAGCTAACCTGTGAGGCGACGAGATGAGACTGACGATTGTTATTTCTTGCTACAATGTACTGAAGACAATAAAAAAAATAATCGAAGCGGTTCGGCAATCTCCGTATCCGGATAAGGAAGTCATTGTTGTCGATGACGGCTCGGTGGATGGCACCCGCGAGCAGCTGAAGTCCGAGATCGAGCCCTCGGGCCGCGTCGATCGCGTCTCATACCACGATCGGAACCAAGGCAAAGGCGCGGCGCTGCGTACCGGGTTCCGGCATGCAACCGGTGACATCGTCATTTTCCTGGACGCCGATCTCGAATACGCCCCGAAAGAGTACCCACGGGTAATCGAGCCGATCGTGTCGGGTATGGCGGACGTGGTGTTAGGCTCGCGCTTCGCGGGCGGCGAAGCCCATCGCGTGCTCTATTTTTGGCACCGGGTCGGCAACAGCTTCCTCACATTGCTGTCGAACATGCTCACCGATCTTGACCTGACTGACATCGAGACCTGCTATAAGACATTCCGCCGTGAGGTCATCCAGTCGATCGAAATCGGTTAAAAACTCACGCCAGAAGCCGGAGATTCCTTTAACAGACAACAGAGTCTTGTCTGTTAGGTTTCTTCTCTAATACAAAAAGCACGTTTGATATAAATCCCGCTAGGTACACGCCATGAATTCGAAAATCGTCCCGAAAGCCGAGGTATTTTGCCATACAACGCAGTTGATATGCTGATAAAAGGTTTAAATTCTCCTCGGAGGCAAAAAATTCCTTCCCGATCATAACGAGGATACGGCGGAATATTTTTGGAGGTAACCAATGGACGACCGGAAGAACGGTGTGAAATTCGATTGGATACCAGCGGTTCGGTGTGGTTAGAAACACGCCCTTCCGCGCAACGCGCCTCGCCTCGGCGATGAATGCCATTTGTTGAAAAGCGTTTCCGACATGCTCAAGTACAGCGCTTGAATGAACATAATCGAATGAGCCATCGGCGAAAGGGAGAGAGCGCCCATCTCCTTTGACGTATCGTACACCCGGATAGGCATGTTGCAAGAAAGCGGCGCCTTCATCGATACCAACCGCCGTGATCTTAGATTTGTGCCAGTACCAAGCCTCTAGATAATTCGAATGGTCGTAAGACCGGTCACTTGTAGCTCCCACATCAAGGATTGTGTCCGATGCGGTAATGCCGAGGGCGAGAAACGCTCTAAACATCTTGCCGCGTTGGTAGCCCGCAACTCTCATGGCCAACGAGCCGGGGGCCGCGACGTTATAAATTGAGCGGTTGACGTGCATAGCGAAGCCTACGTGCACTCTTTGCCAGAGCTCGTCATAATGTTACGTTCAAAAACCTCGATGTTGAACCGCTTTTTGCTGGCAGATTGAGGCCGAGCACGACGGCCTGCGCGAGAAGAACGCCCGCTCGGCAGCCTGTCTCGACCCTTTGAACCTCGACCTTCGGGTCGTACAATGGTTGCGGCTCGGCGGGGAGGGGAGCGGGAGCTACTCAGCGGCTTAGGAGTTTGTGCTCTACCGGGCAGGATGGTGACTGAACAGTTCGCCCAACTTGGATAGATGCAGATTTCGCCGGTAATTACAGGCTCGGAAATCGGCTAACTCCGGAGGGTTGCACGGTATTCAAGAATATAGAGCAAGAAAGACCCATAAACGATTTGGGTCCCGAGCACCAACGTGGCGCTGCTAACGATGACCAGCCGAAACGCGCCTCCCCCGACCAGCTGCCCAAACCCCATTTCTGACCATTCGCCTATGGCGGCCAAGAATGCAATAAGTCCCAGCAGCATTAGCGCGGCGCCCAATGCTAGTCCGCGCTCAAGCGGCATCCCTCGTCTGAGTTTCTCAAAGGCGGGGTCGCGCAGTAGAAACCCGCGCTGAATTGCGATCACCTTGGCGAATGCCCAAAACAGCATGGCCTCGAACCCGATATTAATCGCGGCGGCCGTCAGCACCATCGTGTGCTCGGCGAGGATAAGGTTGCCGATCGCCACATCACCAATGAACAGCGCCACGGTTCCGACCAGGCCAGTTAAAAAAATTGCCGCGCCCGGATAGAGGAACATGCCACGCGGGCTGAGCAGCAGAAATAGCCGAAGGCTGCGCCAACCATCGCGCCAGCTGCGCAGGTGAGGGGGACGATCGCGGCCGTCGACTGACAGCTGGGTCGGTACCTCGGTGATCCGCAGGTGGTGGATGGATGCCTTGACGATCATTTCCAGAGCGAACTCCATTCCGGCTGCATCTAGCTCAAGCGAAATAACCGCATCGCGGCGGAAGCCTCGCAAACCGCAATAGAAATCCCCGCTTGGGCTTCTATACAGGGTGCGCCCGATGAGCGTCAGGGCCGGATTACCGAAGAATTTGTGCAGCGGCGGCATGGCTCCGGGAGCGATCCCGCCGAGGAAGCGGTTCCCGAGCACCAGATCATAGCCGAGCCGGAGCTTTTCGAGGAATGGCTGCAAGCCGGAGAAATCGTAGCTGTCGTCCGAGTCGCCCATGATCACGAACTTGCCGTATGCAGCTTGAATTCCCGCCCGTAACGCATTTCCGTAGCCCCTCGCAGCGACCTCCACCACACGCGCGCCCAGATTGCCGGCAATCTCTCGCGAGCCGTCGGTGCTGCCGTTGTCGGCAACGATCACCTCGCCCTTGATATTGTGCAGCCTAAGATAGGCGAGAGCCTTCGCTACGCACGTACTCACGGTGCGTGCCTCGTTGAGGCACGGCATCACAATAGACAGCTCTAATTCGAAGTCATCGGCTAGAGTAGCCGCTTCCAGCATTTTGGACTCCTACGGCCGCTATAAATGCAATTCATCCGGGCAAATGACCTCTTGGTCAATTCGATAATCTTTCGGCTAGGCTTGGGAATACAATCTTTAGTTGATCCCAATAAAATCCCAGACAACCTTTCGTTATAATTTCATGTCCGCCCATGGCTTGATATTTGTAGTCTCCAAATGGAGAAATCTTATAAAGGAATAGCCATAGATGGGAGAAAACTACTCCGATTATGGCGGTGGTAATCAGGAGCGCTAAGAGGATGTTGCGCCAAGAGACGGAGAACGGAGAGGGTTTTACACAGATTGCGTAAAATCCGAGATAGGCTGCGAATTCGAAGAAAGGATAGAACTCCATTCGGTATCTGAACGCCATATACGTGTAGGTGAGTATCAGGAATGCCGGTATCGAAAGGCCGATCATCAGCGCCGCCACTGCTTCAAGGTCGATAAGACGCTCGCGTCCCAGCTGTGGCAGCCGTGTCAGACCAATACCCGCCAGGATCAATAATAATGGATCGGACAATAAGAAGCTACCTGGTGGTACTTCGACACCATCCAGCATTCGGGTCTCAAACTTGGAGAATAATAATTGGCCATTCGCCCCCATGAAAGTCCATCCTGGAAGGAAATAATAGAGTATCCCGTACCAAAGTCGCTCGATATTAAACGCGCCATATGTCGCCTGGCGGACAATGCGGCTAGAGTCAGTCATGTAGAAGATGTTTCTTTGCAAGTCGGCAAACTGTAGCGGATTGCCCCACCGTTGGTAATTTACGAAGCCGCAAAGCAGCGCGAAACCCACAAGGATAGCGACGCAGATCACGGTGCGTCCGCCGAGGAGTTCACGAGACCAAAGCAACAAGCGCTTCCGAAGCGGGCCAGCTGCCGGCCAAGCAAGGGCTAGCACCAGCAGTCCGGTGGCTACATAAAGCCCCAGCCCCGTCGACACTCGCGTCAGGAGCGCTAACCCAGCCAGGGTCGCCATAACCGCTACCAGTCCGGTCGAAAATCGCCGATCTTTGATCAGGCCTCGCACCCCGCAATAGACGAACGCCGCGGCAACCGCACCCGACCAAGCGATCACCTCCTGATAAACCGAGCTTTTTAGGAATTGGATTTGAGCGCCACTAAACAGCAAAGATACAACAAGGAGAGAAAAGCCGATCGCCCGCAGATGGCTCTTGGGCAGGACTTGGTAGATCAAAAAGACGCTAGCCAACTTGAAGGACAAAGCAACCGTTACTGCAACCGTACAAGCCAAGCGCGTGATGTCGAGGGATCCGAGAGCGTTGATTTCGATTAGTGGCAATCGAGGAATGGCGATACCGATACCGAAATAGGTATAGGTCTTGCCGTTGCGAAGGAAGCCGTCCTTGCCAATCGACGCGGGATCGACATCGAATTGCCCGTGCAGCAAATGCGCCAGCATGCTATTTGCGGTCATTCCTCGCAATGAGGGTTGAAATAAGTCGAAACTACCATCACTAATGAGAAATACATAATAAACTAGAGCAATACATATCAAAATTATGTACAGTAGAAGTAAAGTGGCTCCAGTATTATTCAATACTGGAGCCCGAGGTGAGTGGTCGTACACGCTATTTGGCCTCGAAAGTCGACAATAGGGAAAAGAGAGATTGGTGTGTATGCATTCTCTTTGAGTTTACGTTTATGGTGGCAAACTCTCATATCTCGTGTGGTTTATCAACCGGAGAGTGTATCGATTTGATCCTGGGCACCGATAAATCATGAAGTGGAGAGTCGAGAGGTTTGCACAGCCGGTCCACGCGGCACAGTCGCATTCGCCAGGTGATGATGCGATTTGAGTACGTAGGATGGGTTGAGCGGAGCGAAGCCCATCGCATTGGGCGGTCGAGCACTATTCCGATGCGGGCATTCGGACAGATTGAGACCTAGCGCCCTTACGCGCTTACCGTCTCAGTCTCATCAAGGGGGTGGGTTACGCTGCGCTAACCCACCCTACGGGTCTGATTTTGGGTCGATGATACGTTGTGGCGCGGTGGGTGTTTGCGGGTGGTGGCTATTTTGCCGGGCGATCAGCCTGGCTTCTTTTTGCTTAAACGAGGGACACGCGCATGGCGTTATCGGTGCAGGACTTTTATCGGAGCTCGAACGGCGATCGCTGGCAATTGGTGCGTGATCCGGATACCGGGCGCTCGTTTGTCCGGCACGAGCCCAATCTCGCCTCGGGCGGGCGGATCACCGAGACCGAGGTCGATGAGTTTCTCGATCGGACCGGGACCAGTCCGCAAAACCTCGCTTTGCGGGCTTTGCTGGAGAAACCGAGCCCTTAACGCCGATCGGGTGGTGCTAAGCCATCGCGACGGCGACGGATTGCGGCGGCGCTGGTGGTGCGAACCGGACGGTTCAATCCAACCTGTTTCGTCAGCCCCGCTTGACCCCTGGGTCAAGTCTAGGACGGGGCCGGGCCTGTTGCTTCGACGCTGCGCCTGTTCAAGGCAGGGCAGAGCCTGGATTCCCGCCTTCGCGGGAATGACGGAATACGGGAATGCCCAAACAGCTAGGTAACTGAGACACCATCCACCCAATCAGCCGCCATCGGTGTAGGTGTAGATTTTGGCTTCCCATGGAAAGATCGCCTCGCGACCGACAAAGGCGGGATCGACATCGCGGCCCTGGGTGACCTCGACCCATTTCTTGCCGGGAGGCGCCGGGCCCGGCCAGGTCGGGACGACGTAATCGGCGCCGGGAGCCGAGGCGAAGTCCGAGAAATTGGCGAGTACGATGATCGGCGCGGCCGTAGCACCACCACGGCGCCAGGTCACGACGCGCTTGCCGTCGCCGAAATCGGACCAGATGAAATCGGCGTCGTTGACCGCCAATGCCGGCGCTGATGTCCGCAATTTGATCAGCTGCTTGACATAGGCTTGGATGCGCCGCCGCATCGGCCCGTACCAACCGTCGGGATTGCCCGATCGGTCGTCGCTGGCCGCGGCGGTCAGGCGCCCGAAATTCACCGGATCGACCTGTTTGCCGCCGCCTTGCGTGACATTGCCGTTCTCGTCAAACAAATCGTGCTGGTCGGCAAATTCTTCGCCGGCAAGCAGCATCGGGATGCCGACCGCGGTCATCAGGCAGACAAAAGCAAGCTTTATCCGCTTTTCGATCTGCTCGTCCGGCAGGTCGCGCAGCATTGTAAACAAGCGCTCATGCCGGTAGCCCTCGACATCGTGCTTGGTGACGTAGTTGACCGCCTGCGCGCCATCGGTGAAGACACCGCCGAGCCGGCAATCGATCGCTTTGCGCACATTCCATTCGAAATTGTCGCCACCAGCGCTCTCGCCGAGGATCGCGGCGCGCACCCGCGCCTGAAAATCATCGTTCCATAGCCCGTCGAGCCGGTTCTGGCGCAATAGGCCGGCCGGCAGGCTCAATTCCTCGCCGACGACGATAAAGCGGGCATCGGCGCCGTCGGCTGGGGCGAGCCCGGCATCGGCCCAGCGCTGTTTGAACAGATCGCGGCCGCGATCGTTAAAGGATTGGACAAAATCCCAGCTGGCGACATTCTCAACGCTGTCCATGCGCACGCCGTCGACGCGAAAATCGCGCATCCATCGGGTCAAATAGGTCAGCATCAGCTGACGCGCCGGAAACAGCGACTGGACTCGGCCGGAGATCGGGTCGTAGGTCGTGACCGGCTTGGCATAGCGCCACAATGTGCTGCCAAAACCATCACGCGGGCTGCGCGAGCCGTCGGAGCGGCCAGAGGTCAGCGCGTCGGGATCGTTCAGATCGGCATTCGGATTATCGATGCAGAAATCCGCGGCATCGATGTGGTTGTAGGGTTCCTCCCTGGCGAAGGCCATCACGACATCGATAAAAAAGCGAATGCCGTTGCGGTGGCAGGCCTCGACGAGGCCGGCGAGATCGCGGTTCGCGGTCGGTGACAGATTCCCTTCCGGATAGCCGAGTTCGTAATCGGGCGCGAGGTAATGCGAGGTATCGTAGCCCCATTCGCGTTTGTAAAAGCTGTCGGCGGGCGGCAGCAATTCGAGCGCATTGACGCCGAGATCGACCAGATAGGCGTGGCCGGCATTGAGCATCGACAGATCGGAAAAGTTGGCGCCGCCGATCTGGTCGTCGACGAGTGCTGCCACATCGATAAAGGTGGCGACGTCGCGCTCGGGCTCGTTCAGCGATCGGCTCAACGCCCAGGCTGTCGGCAGTTCATAAATGACGATCTGGTTGTTCGTCGCGAGGCGGTTTGGCATGTCGGCAACGGCAAATACCGCGGCTTCACCGCCCGGGTCGGAATCGGCCAGCTTGCCTTGCCCGAGATAGCGGATCACCGCCGCCGGTTGGTTGTTCGCGGTTACATTTGGCGGAAAGACCCGCCAGTCGACGCTGGTCGCGAAGGGATCGGTGACTGCGATGCGGGCCGGCGGATTTTGCGATGACCGGCTGTCATCGACCTCGAACCAGTAATGGTAGACCGCGCCGTCCTGGAGCCCACAAGCGGCGGCGTCGATCTCGAACAAGCCGGCAGCATCCGGCGCGGGGGCGAGCGGGAATTTGCCGATGTCGGTGAGTGTCGGCGGGTTGCCGGGCACCAGCCGGGCGATCACCAGCTGCGGCGGTGCGCTTTGCGGGCGCGGGCTCCACAATAAAAAGCGGGTGGCGCGGCGGTTCAGGATATCGGCGCTGATCGGCATCGGGTTTTTGGCTCCCTGCGTTCCGGATGGCACTCGGTCTCGGATCGCGCCACGATAGCCGAAACATCAGTGCAGGGAGATGAGCTGGCTCACATTGGCCGGGCGGAGGACATCCCCCGCTGCCGCGCAGCGAGGCGAGGCGAATTCAGAGCGTGTCCCAATCGGGGCTGCGGCTCAACGGCGTTGCAGTCTCGCCCGAGTTCTCTGGGACGTATTGGTAGCTGCGAGTCCAAGGGCGCGGCGCCGGACCTTCGGCGAGCGGCTTTTGCGCCACGGTCTGACAGACGGAGAGCCAGCCGCGATCAAAGGCGTAGGCCATGCCCGCCATGTAGATCCGCCAGATGCGATAACGCTCGATGCCGGCGGCGGCAATCGCCGCGTCGCGCGCGGCTTCGAGGCGGCGGACCCAATGCCACAAAGTCAGCGGGTAATGCGGACGCAAATCCTCGACGTCGATGATTTCGAGGCCGCTGCCGGCGATCTCGTACAACGCCCGCGAAATGTGGGGGACAGCGCCCCCCGGAAACACAAAGCGGTCGATAAACTCGCCGCCGGGCGGCCCCTGGGAGTGGCCGTTGCGGTCGGTGCTGATGATGCCGTGGTTGAGTGCAATGCCGCCGGGGCGCAATAGCCGCGCGATTGTTGCGAAATAAAGCGGCAGATTGGCGATGCCGACATGTTCGTACATGCCGACCGAGACGATCTTGTCGAACTCGGTCTCGCCGCAGAGATCGCGGTAATCGGCAACGCGGATTTCGACGCAGCTGGCGAGGCCTGCTGCAGCCACGCGCTGGCATGCCTCCTCGCATTGCGGCTGGCTCAGCGTAATGCCGAGACCGGAAACGCCGTAATTTTCCGCGGCCCAGCACAGCAACCCGCCCGAGCCGCAACCGATGTCGAGCAGCCGATCACCCGGTTGCAATCGCAATTTACGGCAGATGTGATCGAGTTTTTGCTGCTGCGCGGTGTCGAGGTCTTCATTCCCGGTCGCGAAATAGGCGCATGAGTAGATCATGTGCCGGTCGAGCCACAGCCGGTAGAAATCGTTCGAGACGTCGTAATGGTAACGGACTGCCGCAGCGTCGGCGCGCTTGCTGTGCCGCCGCGGCAGACGCGCGAGAAGCGGTGCGGCGCGGCGCAACAATGGCAGATTGCCGATGCGCTCGGCCAAGGCGATGCCGACGCGCAAGACATCCGCGATCCGCCCGTCGACGCCGAGTTCGCCCTCGACATAGGCTTGCGCGAGGCGGCCGATATTGCCGGTCAGAAAGAACCGCAATAGCCGTTTCGAGTGCAATGTGATCGAAACCCGCGGCGCCGATGCAAAGTCGAAGACCTCGCCATCCCAAAAAACGATGCGCAACGGCAATGGCTCGCCGCGCAGGCGCTCGCGCAGATGGGCAAGAAACCGGTTGCGAAGCGATGTCGCGGGATTGGGAAGCGAGGTCGTGGAATTTGATTGCACAGCCAGCCGTCGAAGTTCCGGAGCGGCCCCGATGACCGCGCCGCTGTGCTCTGGCAAACGCTCGGCGATCGGCGCATCATCATCGGCGAGGAAATTAATTTAGCGATGCCGGGTGAGGGATCAGCCGATGAAGATTGTCAAGATCGAAGATCTGCATTGCGACGCGGGCTGGCGGGTCAATTCGTTTCTAAAGATCACGACCGACGAGGGCATCGTCGGCTGGTCCGAATATATGGAAGGCTACGGTGCGCAAGGGCTGACCGGAGTCATCCGCAAGCTGGCCGACCGGTTTCTGATCGGTCGCGACCCGCGGCCGGTCGAGGCGATTTCGGCGCTTCTCTACGCGGCGACCCGGCAGGCGGCGGGCGGCGTCAATCAAATGGCGATCGCCGCCATCGAGAACGCGTTGGTCGATATCAAGGCCAAGGCATTGGGTGTGCCGGTCTATGAGATGCTCGGCGGTCCGGTGCGCGATCGATTGCAGCTCTATTGGTCGCATTGCGGCACCTACCGCGCGCGCTACGCCGACAGGATAAAGGAATGGGCCGGGGTCGACCCGGTGCGCTCGCTCGACGATATCGTGGCGCTCGGCGAGGAGGTCAGGCGCAAAGGCTTCAAGGGGCTCAAGACCAACCTGATCCGTTTCGACCGCGATCAGGCCTACATGTACGGCCCCGGCACCGGCAACCCGCCGGGCTTTCCCGAGCTCAATGTCGACCATCGCATTGTCGATGCCGCAGTGGCGCAGCTGGAGGCGTTTCGCCGTGGCGCCGGCCGCGATGTCGGGCTGCATCTCGACACCAATTTCAACTACAAGATCGACGGCTACATCAAATTGGCGCGGGCATTGGAGCCGCTCGATATGGTGTGGCTGGAGATCGACCTCTACGATCCCGCCGGCCTCAATCTGATCCGCCGTTCCGCGCGGACGCCGATTGCATCACTCGAATCGATCTATGGGCGGCGCAACTTCCGGCCGTATTTCGAGCAGCAATCGGTCGATTACGCGATCATCGACGTCGCCTGGAACGGCATTCTCGAATCGCTGAAGATTGCTGCAATGGCCGACGCCTACGAGGTCAATGTCGCGCCGCATAATTTCAATGGCCATCTGGGCTCGTTGATCAGCGCGCATATGTGCGCCGTGGCGCCGAACTTCAAAGTCATGGAAATCGACATCGACGATGTGAAATGGAAGGACGATATCGTCACCCACCCGCCGGTGATAAAGGATGGCGAGCTGCTATTGCCGACCGGTCCCGGCTGGGGCACTGAAGTCAACGAGGACTTCGTCCGCGCCCACCCGCCGAAACGCTAACCGCTCAAGCGCGGCGGCTGCGCCGCGCAAAGCCGAAACCGAGCAATGCCGCCCCGAACAGGGCCATTGTCCCTGGTTCGGGCACGACCGCGGCGGCGGCCTGCGATGTTTGTGCGCCGGCGACCCCGTTGCCGGCGATTTGCGCCGCGCCGGTTTGGCCTGAAAGATTGTAGCCGAGCACGTCCAGCTCCGTCAGATCGAAGCTCGAAATCGGTAGCATGTAGCCGGGCGGCACCGCAGCATCAAAAGCATCGACTGGGTAAACCGCAGCCCAATCGCCGAGATCGCCGCCGCCGGTGCCGTTGAACGTGTCAAGGTTGGTCTTACCGCCGTTGATCGAAAAATATTGACCGTTGCCGGGGCTCAATGCCCGGCTGTTGGGTCCCGAGTAGCGAAACAGATCGAGCGGATCGAGTGTACCGCCGCTGATGGTTCCGAGGTCCGAGATGCGGCCCAGCACCTCGGACAGTTCGTGTTCGGCCACACCGATAAAATCGAATGCACCCCCGACATTGCGGTGACTGGGATCGAAGGTCCATGACGAGCTCTTGTCGAAACCGATAAACCCATCGGTGCCGCTGTAATTCGACAAGCCCAATGCTTTGGCCTCGGATGTCGACATCAGCTCGTGCCTACCGCCGGTCGGGTCGGCGGCCGGCAGACTGGCGACCGCAGCCTGATCGGCCGAGGATCGCGCGTCGCTTATCATCGCATTACGCACTTGGCTATAGCTGTAATAGCCCGCGAGGTAGGTTTCGCTTTCGCCCAACGCCCCCGCCGAAATCGTGCTGCCGCCGACCTCGCCCCAGCCCACCCCTATATTGACGGTGATCGGGTTGGAAAACATGTTATCGAAGTAATTGACTACGCTCTGAAACGCTGTCTTGAACCCCGCCGGAGCGCTGCTGACGCTCGAATCGTAGTTAGCGTTAATGACCATGGCCTCCGCCGGGCCGCTCAAACCCAATGCCGCAGGCCCGAGCAGCAACGCCGCGGCGAATTTCACCCCCCGGCGCCGGCTCGTTGCGAGCAAGCGCCTTGCTCCCCTCGTTTGGTGCATGATCCCGGTCCCCTTTCCGGCTAGCAAAGAAGGCATAAAAAAGCCGAACGCGGTGTCAATAATTCGACCGCACCGCGTCCGGTTGCGTCGGTTTAGCAAAAACAAGATTTACCGGGATATGTCTTTTAGGAGACAATTCAACCACGGCAGGTTTCGAAACCGAAAGGTAACCAGCAACCGGCCGTGCCGCGTCGCTTCGCTATCGGGCTATCATTTGGCGGCAGCCGACGAAGCTTGGCTTGCTCGCCCGCTTTTTGTTAGACGGCATCAAGCGGGCCCGAAGTTAGCGTACGAACCGAAAGATCATCCTTATCACTTTCACGTCGCCCCCGCGAAAGTGGCGAGGGTCCAGGGCCCGCATTTGGCGACCGATAGAGGCGAAGAGGTCAGGCGGCATTGTCTAGTCGATCGCGGCGGCTATTCATCAATGGCTGGATGCGCTGGCCGAACTGCTCCATGCCGATCAAGAAATCGTCGAATGTCAGCATCAGCCCCTTGGTGCCCGGGAGGCTTGCCGCCTCATCGAGCATTCGCGCGACCGAGGCATAGGACCCGACCAATGTTCCCATATTGAAGTTGATCGCGCCTTCCGGGAGAGCAATCGACTTCGCCGTCGATCCTTCGGTCGCATTCGGGTCGGCGCCGGCTTCCTTGGCCATCCATGCCAAGGCCGCGGTGTCGACGCCGTCATTGTAGTGCCGCCATTTGGCCATTGCGGCTGCATCGGTCTCGTCGGCGATCACCATCAACAGAACATAGGTGCCGACGTCGCGCCCGGTGCGCGCCGCCGCCGTCAGCATTCGTTGATTGGTCGGCGCGTGGGCGGTTGGCGTATTGACCCCCGAACCGATCACAAAATTATAGTCGCCGTATTCGGCGCCAAACTGCATCCCGCGATCGCTCTGGCCGGCGCAGACGATCTTGACCGGGGCCGAGGGGCGCGGGCTCAGCCGGCAGTCGTCCATCCGGAAGAATTCGCCTCTGAAGTCGGAACACCCGGTCTCCCACAGTTCGCGCATAACCCGCACATATTCAGTGCTGTAGTCATAACGGCGGGCGAAATGTCCTTCGCCCGGCCACAACCCCATCTGCTCGTATTCGGCCTTGGCCCAGCCGGAGACCAGATTGACCCCAAAGCGGCCCGGCGCGATTGAGTCAATTGTTGCCGCCATGCGCGCGACGATCGCCGGCGGTATCGTCAGCACCGCGACCGAGGCGTAGAGCTTGATGCGCTCAGTCACCGCAGCAAGCCCGGCCATCAAGGTGAATGATTCGAGATTGTGATCCCAGAACTCGCTAACGCCGCCAAAGCCGCGCAATTTGATCATCGACAACGCAAAGTCGAGGCCATAGCGCTCCGCCTTTTGCACGATGTCGCGGTTAAGCGCGAAGCTCGGCATGTATTGCGGCGAGGTGGTCGAGATCAGCCAGCCATTGTTGCCGATCGGTATAAACACGCCGATATCCATGATCACCCGCCAAGCAGCGTTACAGCCCCAGCGCAATATACGTGCCAAGGCGAAACTGCGGGCAAAGGGAAATAGAGCTGGGAGAAGAGCGGTGATTGGTTAATTTTTTGGCTTTCGCCTGTCTGGGGCTTAATCGTCCTTCGACATTATGTGGTCGCAGTAAGAGCAGAAAGCCGAATTGTCATAGGAGACATTGGAAGGCGTGAGAGGTGTCGAGCATATGCCGCATTCGTCGAGGGCGAACTCGCACCAGGCGCACCCGGTCTCGTCTCCCGCCAACACATACGTGTCCAGGCCACATTCGGGGCAGGTCTGAAGCGGCCCTTCATCGCCGTCTTTTGCGGCCATGTAATTATCCAGATCAAAGTGCACCTGAAGAGCGTGTTCCATGGCCTTCTCGGGCGAAATCTTCGCGCCGCATGACCGACACTCAACATCAGCAAACTCATGGTCGGTATTTTCCGCATCTATCTGGGCTACCAAATCGGATTGGCATTCAGGACAATTGAACGTAGTCTCCGTCATGACACTTGACGGCCAGTTTATTTTCTCAAAAGAGGTTTGACAATTTATGAGCTCCTTCTCGTACACCGCTCTTACTTCTAACATTGTTTGCCAAGCATCCCCGAGCACCCCATGCGGTACCACCTCCGCCAGGCGAAATAAGTCAACCACGACGGGGAATGCTTTAGCAATGGCCTCGCGGACGGTTTCGCGCGAACTCGTTGGTGTAATAATGTTCAATATCAGTACGGATACGGTTCAAATCCTTCAGTGCAATATTATCGATCTCAAGGCCGAAATCTTTAAATCGAGAACCGATATTGGAAAAATCGATGGTCTGATGGCCTGCAGTTACGAAATGCAATCCCCCTTGCCCATCGGGCATTGGCTTGTAACGTGCACCCAAAACGTCTTCCGGCGCAGCGTCTGGAACCTGGCGGACAAGCACCTCTTTCGCAAGTAAGAGCACACCCGCATAAAAGTTCCGGACCGACGATAATGCGCGTCGAGGATCGTTTGCTTGATAGTCCTCGACGCCTAATTGTATCGACTGCACGGCATTGTCAAAAAGCGTATTCATGTCCGCATCCTAGCGTGACAAACGGCGTGATCCAGTGAAGACTGACTTACCTTAAAATGGGATTATTTTGTTTATTTTCTATCGTCGCTAGCCAGCCTCCTTCGAAAGCTCATGACATCGTGCATCGAACCCTTACTCCTACGGCGTCTGGTTTTGCGGGCGGTCGCGCCAACCCGGGGATGTAGCCAGAGCGGGAAGGCGTTGCGGTAGGGCGCTGGAAGGCGCAGGCTGTGCGCAGGGATTTGCATGTGACTGGAGGAACAGCGATGAGTGACAACATCCAGGACTTCAACTTTCTGCAGGGCGTCAAGGTCGTCGATTTTACCCAGTTTGAGGCGGGCACCACTTCGACCGAGGTGTTGGCTTGGTTTGGCGCCGAGGTGGTCAAGATCGAAAACCCGGGCCGCGGCGATCCCGGCCGCCGGTTGCGCCCGGGCAAGCCTGATGACGACCCCTGGTACTTCCACCAATTCAACGTCAACAAAAAGTCGATCACGTTGAACCTCAAATCCCCAAAGGGGCTCGAAATCGTCAAGGAGATGATTAAGAAGGCCGACATCATGGCCGAGAACATGGCGCCGGGAACGATCGAGCGTCTGGGCCTCGATTACGACTCAGTCAAAAAGATCAATCCCCGCATCATCTATTGTCAGATCAAGGGTTTTGGAACCGGCAGTCCGCACGAGAAGGGGCTGGCCTTTGACATGATCGCGCAGGCAGCCGGCGGCCCGATCAGCGTTACCGGCGAGCCCGACCGGCCGCCAGTCAAGCCGGGCCTTAGCTTTGGCGACACCGGCACCGGCATGCTGATGGCGGCCACCATGCTCGGCGCCCTACATGAGCGCAACCGCACCGGCCAAGGAAGGCGGCTGCAGGTGGCGATGCAGGACGCAATGGTCCATTACATGCGCACCTGCTTTGCCAACATGGCGCGCACCGGCAGGGCGGCGCGGCGCAACGGCGCCAAATCAGGCGGCGGCAACAATGCCCCGTCAGGGCTCTACCCGGCGAAAGGCGGCGGCCCCAACGACTATGTCTATCTGACCACCAGCCGGGCCAATCCCGAGCACTGGGCCCGTTTGATGAAACTGATCGGCCGCGAGGATCTGATCGAGGACCCGCGTTTTGCGACCGGCGATCTTCGCGTCAAACACGAAAAGGAGCTCGATGCGATCATTGGCGAATGGACGCGCCAGCACGACAAACGCGAGGCAATGGAGAAACTGATTGCCGTCGGCGTACCCTCGGGTGCGGTGTTCGACACGATGGAATTGCAGAACGAGCCGAGCTTTGAGGAGCGCGGCATCATGCAGACCGTCCACCACCACAATGGCGACTACAAGATGGCGACCTGGCCGGTGCGGGTCGACGGCAAGACCGTGCGACTGAAGGGCTCGCCGGCGCTCGGCCAGGACAGCGCCGAGGTACTGCACAGCTGGCTCGGCGTCAGCGACAGCGAGATCGCGGCATTGCGCCAAGAAGGCGTGCTCTAGTCCCGACGGCGTTACCCTCACCCACCCACCGCTGTCGCGACGCGTTCCCCCTCTCCCGTAATTCGGGAGAGGGTACTGAGCGCAGCGAGGCGGTTGAGGGCCGCTGACCGAATTTTGCGCACTCAGAGGGTTCATGCGGCTGCGGCTTTACGAGAACTACCGCTTCGTATTGTACGCGCCATTCTATGCGGCGCACGCGATCGGGGCTTATCAGGCCGAGGGCCTGGAGGTTGATCTGCTGCCGTCGCCCGGCACCGGTAAAGCCGAGCAGGCGCTGATCGACGGCGCGGTCGACGTGTTATGGGCCGGCCCAATGCGGGTCATGAAACACCATGACGAGCACCCAGCCTCACCGCTCGTCTGCTTTGCCGAGATCGTCAGCCGCGACCCGTTCTCGATTGTTGGCCGCTACCCCAATCCCGATTTCCAGCTCGCCGATCTCGCGAAGATGCGGTTTGCCAGCGTCAGCGAGGTGCCGACGCCGTGGCTGTGCCTGCAAGAGGATCTACGGCAGGCCGGCATCGACCCCGGCCGTCTCGACCGTAGCGGCGATCGCAATATGACAGCAAACCTTGCCGCATTGCGCCAAGGCGATCTCGATGCGGCGCAATTCTTCGAACCGGTCGTCGAAGAGGCACTAGCGACCGGCGCCGGGCATTTATGGCTCACGGCGAGTTGTCGGGGACGCACCACCTACACGGCATTTGTGACGACCCGTAATCGCATCGAACGCGACGCCGAGCCGCTGCTGAGCATGGTGCGCGCCATTTACCGGACCCAGCAATGGATGGGCGCAAATTCGCCGGCGGAGATTGCGGCCGCTATCGGGTCGTTCTTTCCGGAACTGGACAAGGGCGTGCTGGCCGGAGCGCTGGGCCGTTATCAGACCCAAGAGGTATGGGGTCGCGATCCACTGCTCCCCGAGGATGGCTTTGATCGACTACGCCGCAGCCTTGTGTCGGGTGGGTTTATTCGCCGCGCGGTTCCCTATCGAGAATGCGTCGACAATCGGCTGGCGCAGCAGACGCTCGCAGCATTCAATAATCGATAAGGTTAAGTTCTGCTCGACAAATCCTGCCGGCGTCGGCAGCGCCAATAGCATGGCGTCGCTGAGACGGGCTCCAAAACTGCCGTACATCCAAAAAAGTGCCATCCAATTGCAATAATTTACCGGTGGCGGCCTTTTATCGCTGCTCGCGTTAGCCATTTATCGCAGAATATCCGCGCAGAGTGGTTCTGCGAGAGTGGATTTCCGTGAGCGGGGGTGGGAGAGGGGTAATGGCGACATTGGACGAGATCAGTCAAGAAAAGCAGAAATTGGCGGAACGGCTGACACGCATCGATGCCGATCGGGCAAAGGTGGCGCAGCAGCTTGAAGAGCTCGAAATAGCCGAGCGCGTGTTGTCGCGCTTTGGCGGGCAGCAATCTGCCGAGCCGCGCAGACGGGGGCGGCCCGCACGACCTATGCCGGCTCCCGAGCGCCCGTCCCGTACTGCCAAACAGCCGCAAAGCACACTGTCATTGAGCGACGCGACGATTAAGGCGGTCGAGGCGCATGGCGGCGGCGCCACCGCCGCGGACGTCATGAATTACCTTACGCGCGAGCTCGGAATGTCGGTGCGGCCCAATCATCTCGGCATTGCATTGCAGCGTCATCGCCGGGCCGGCAGGCTCGAAAACCGCGATCAGCGCTGGCACCTGCCGCAATCGGCGCACGGCACCGCGCAATCGGCAATGAGCGGCTGAGCCGACCGGCGCGCCGATCTAGACCTGCCCTTGCTGCGTTAAACAGCGCGCCCATCCGCGGTCGCGGTCGCCTAGCGTGCGGTTGATCAATTACGAGTTATTAAGTGCGCCGCCACAAATCGTCTGCTTCACCGAAGGCTTGACTGGGCCCGGGTCAGCTGCCCATGAGTTCGCGGCGGACGATGCGAGCGCCGTCAGCCAGCGCCTTTAACTTTGCAAAGGCAATGTCGCGGGGCAGATATTTCATGCCGCAATCGGGGGCCGGGATCAGCCGCTCCGGCGGGACATGCCCGAGCGCCGCGCGGATGCGCCCGGCGACAATTTCCGGCGTTTCGGCCTGTGGGTCGCCCATGCTGATCGCGCCAAAGATCACGATCTTATCACCGAGATCATCGAGATTGCCGAGATCGAGGTTGGGCTGCGCCGCCTCGATCGAAATCTGCTCGACCCGCGTGCCGGTCAGCTCGGATAAAAACGAGTAGCCGTTCGGCTTGTCGCGGGACACATAGGCATACCCAAAGCAGAGGTGCAGTGCGGTCGGGCCGGGAATGCCGTCGAATGCCCGGTCGATCGCCGGCAATGCCAGCCGCCGCGCTTCCTCCGGCCGCGCTTGCAACCACGGCTCGTCGAGCTGGATGACATCGGCGCCGGCCGCTTTCAGGTCGCGGATTTCGGCATTGACCGCCGCGGCATAGTCCATCACCAGTTCTTCTTCGTCTTTGTAATATTCGTTCTTGGCCTGACGCGACATCGTGAACGGACCGGGCAGCGTGATCTTGATCGTGCGGTCAGTGTGAGCGCGCAGAAACTCGACATCACGCACCTCTACCGGATGCAGGCGGCGGATCGGCCCGACGATGCGAGGTACAATCACAGTGCCGCTCGACCGGCCGCGAACCGTCGCCGGATTGTCGAGATCAACACCGGAAAGCGCGGTTGCAAATCGGTTGGAATAGCTTTCGCGGCGGATCTCGCCATCGGTAATGATGTCGATGCCGGCAAGCTCCATGTCGCGGATCGCGAGCCGTGTGGCGTCGTCCTGGGCTTGCTCGAGCCAGGGCTCGGGGACCCGCCACAACTCCTGCGCGCGCACGCGCACCGGTGGCAAATGGGTCAGGCGGTCGCGGTCGATCAACCAGTCGGGCTGCGGATAGCTGCCGACAACTGTGGTCGGAAGAAGGGTTTCACTCATTGTCGGACCTCCGGGATTTGATCATTGGTTTTTACGCATCCGTAGGATGTCGAGTACAGCTCGCCCGGCTGCTCACAGACCGCACTATCGTCAGCCCGCATTTGTTGTCATCGTCCAATCAATTCCCACCGCCCCCGGTTTTCGGCAAAGGCGGCAACGACGCGAGCCAGCCCGATAGATTGTCGCGGTGCGCCCAGGCATCGCGCAAGGAGTCTCCGACAGCCTGTTCCGGACCCAATAAGCAGATTGGAGCCCCCTGCCCTTCCCTTTGTTCGCAGGCCGTGACCCAGGCGGCGAACGGCTTTTGGCAACGAGCGAGCACAAAGGTTACGTCACCAAGAAAGAATTGCCCGGTGGCGATCGCGTTTCTGTAGCAACGCACGAGGTCGATATCGAGCTCGGTCATTCTGGGCGGCGCCGCAGCCCGCCCCGGCATCGGGGTCTTGAGCCAGCCCTCACTGCCGGGAATAGGCTGTGCGTCCGCGGGCGCGACTGACAGCATGATCGCGGCGACGACAAACGGCAATATTATCTGACCCAAGGGGCGCGCGAACTCCTGTGGGACGGGCTCCTCGTTAGGAGAGCTGCGATCATCGCTGATCCTGTTTGAGCGGCGCGCAGGCGTGGTCTCCTCCGCTTGGCGAACCCGATTAGCCCGATTCCAGCACCGACCCAAAGCTCGGAAGCGCGAAGCCAGCGCACAACGTTACCGAGATAAATCTTCATCCCCTGCGTTCGCCACGCATGGTCCCCGTCTGGCTTCGCCTTCTGTCGATCGGGTTTGTGGTGGCGGGCGTGGTGTCGGCTGCGGTCGTCGTCGTCGATCTCACCCGACACCGCCAGAAAATGTGGATCATGGATATCGTCTGGCCACTGACCGGACTTTATGCCGGGCCCTTTGGCCTATGGGCCTATTTCGCGATCGGGCGCAACACGCCACGACGGAATGGGAAAGACAAACCGTTCTGGCAAACGGTGCTGACCGGCGCCACCCATTGCGGCGCGGGCTGTGCCATCGGTGACTTCATCGGCGAGTGGATCGTGTTTGCCGCCGCGCTGAGTTTGCTGGGTTCGACCCTGATCGCAAAATACGCGGTGGCGTTCGGCCTCGCCTATGTCTTCGGGATTTTCTTTCAATATTTCTCGATCGCGCCGATGCGAGGTCTCGGACTAGCCGACGGCATTTACGCTGCCGTCAAGGCCGATACCTTGTCGCTGGTCGCGTACGAGATCGGCATGTTCGCGTGGATGGGCATCGTTCAAAAGCTGCTGTTTCCCGGGCTCGAACCGGTGAACTGGGCCTTTTGGTTTATGATGCAGATCGCGATGATGCTGGGCTTGGCGACGACCTTTCCGATGAATTGGTGGCTGATCCGCCGCGGCGTCAAGGAAGCGATGTAGCGACGTCCCAGGGCCGCCATGCCGGCTGCTTTGCGACACACCGGCACGACGTACAGACGACTACTGGGCCAAATGCCTACTGGGCCGCGCCCGGCAGCCGAGCCGGCTCGGTCTCGAGGCTTGCCAGGCTGCGGCCGCGCGTTTCGGGCAAGGTCAACAGCATCACGATCATCAGCCCAAACGCGACTGCGCTGAATACCGCGATCGCCACGCCGAGCGACATGGCCTGGCTCAGATAACCGACCATTGCCGGGAAAAACGAGCCGAGCGCCCGGCCCGCATTGTAGCAAAAACCCTGCGCCGTGCCGCGCACCGCGGTCGGGAACAGCTCGGTCATGAACGGCCCCATTGGCGGGAACTTCATCAGGAACACGACAAACAGCGGGACCCCGAAGAACAGCAGCGCGGTGTTGCCCATCGGCAGAAAGATAAAGAGCAGAATGCCGATGAAGGAGCCAATCGCCGACCACATGAAGGTCGATTTCCGGCCGATGACATCGCTCAGATAGGCACCGAGCAAAAAGCCGAGCAATGCACCGAAGATCTGCACCAGCAGATAGCCGCCGGTGCTCGTCGCCGACAGATGGCGCACCGTGCGCAGATAGGTCGGCATCCAGATCCCGAGTGCATAGCCGCCGCCTTGGGCGCCGGTGACCATCAGCGAGACCTTGATTGTCGTCCACAAATGCGGCCCGCGGAACGCCGAGAAAAGATGCGAGACATTGACCGGCGGTCGTTCGCGCTGCTTGTCGCGAAAGATCTCCGGCTCGTCGATGTGCCGACGAATCCAAAAGACGAAGATTGCGGGCAGCAACCCGACTGCAAACAGCGCGCGCCACGCAATTGCTTCGGGCAGGAACGCGTAAAGGGCGGTATAGACGAGGGCCGAAGCGCCCCAGCCGACCGCCCATCCGGTCTGGACGATGCCGACGCCGCGCCCGCGATACTTGTCGCGGATCACCTCGCCCATCAATACCGCACCCGCCGCCCACTCGCCGCCAAAACCAAAACCGTGCAATGCGCGCAGGATAAAGAGCTGCTCGAAATTCTGGGCAAAGGCGCACAGGAAGGTGAATATCGAATACCACAGGATCGTGATCTGCAGCATTCGTACTCGGCCATAGCGATCGGCCAATGTTCCGGAGAACCATCCGCCCAGTGACGAAATCAACAGGGTGACGGTACCGATCAGGCCGGCTTCGCCGCGCGACAGACCCCAGAGTGCGATCACGGTCGGGATCACAAAGCTGTACATCTGGACGTCGAACGCATCCAAAGCCCAGCCGCCAAAGCAGGCGCCCATCGTGCGGCGTTCTTTGGCGTTCAATTCACCAAACCAAGCGAGCATCGCGTTTCTCCCACAATCTTTCCCACGCGATCCGGCGCCAACGCCGGAACCGTTCGGGCTTGTCGGCTATTTTAAATTACTACTACCCAGCGCGACTATTCCCTCGGCGGCGATGGCTGCCTTGCCGTCAGCGCTTGCAGCTGGTTGCTTGCGCCCATCCGGGAGAGCCGCGCATTCACGCGCATTCAGGAGGCGCGCAGCTGCGAGCGGTCCTGTGCCCGGTTCAATGCTCGAGCCAGGCGTCTTCGAAGCGCCAGCCGTTGAACAGGCTGTTGATCATGATCGTAATCCCGTGCACCCGCGGGTAATGGCAGGTGGCGAGCCGGTAGTTGAAAATCATCGGCCGCGCGGCATCCTCCTGCAACTGGCGGTCGATTTCCCACACCAGCTTTTTACGCTTGTCCTGGTCACGCTCCTCTGATTGTTGCACGAACATCTTTTCGAGTTCTTGGTTGCAGTAACCGGTGTAATTGCGCTCCGAGCCGCAGGCGTAGTTTTCAAAGAAATAGGCATCCGGGTCGTCGACGCCGCTCCCCGTCAAGTTGGCGCCGAGCATGTAGTCCTTGCGCGCGATCTTGGGAAACCAGTTTGCCGTCTCGACCGCGTCGAGTTCGCCGTCGATATAGATTTGCTTCATCTGGTCGATCAGAATCACGGCCGGATCGCGGTATTGCGAGATATTGCGAGTTGCGACTTTGACCGCCAAGTGATGTTCCGGCCCGTAGCCATGCTTTTGCATCAGCTTGCGCGCTTCGGCACGGTTCGCGGCGACATCGGGATCATAGCCCGGCAAGGTCTTCATGATCTCAGGCGGCAGACCCCACAACCCGGCTGGGCTCGGCTCCATCGCCCCGCCGATGTCGCCTTGCCCTTCGACCATGATCTTTAAAAAGCTGCTGCGGTCGATTGTCAGCTGCATTGCGCGCCGGATGTCGGGATCATTGAACGGCGGCGCATCGCGATTGACCAGCATATTGATCGCAACCGGCGTCGGGGTCAGTTCGCAGATCGCGTTCGGCGCCTGGCTCTTGATGTCACGCATCATCTGCACCGTGACCTCGTAAGGGAAGGTCATGTCGAACTTGCCGGCGATAAAGGCGAGCGCCTGAGTCGACCGGTTCGGAATAATCGTCCATTCGATCGCGTCGAGGTATGGCCGGCCCGGCTTCCAATAATCGGGGTTCTTTTCGACTCGGATGTACTGGTTCGGCTTGAACGCGGCGAATTTGAATGGGCCGGTCCCAATCGGGTGTGTGCGCATCTCCTGCGCCGGCACATGGCACGGGTAAACCGGCGACATGCCCGACGCCAATAGCATCAGAAATGCCGGCTGCGAACGCTTCAGCACAAAGGTCGCGCTGTAATCGCCATCGGTCGATATTTGATCAAGATTGCGGTACCACGCTTTGCGCGGGTTGAGCCGCAGTTTATCGGCGGATTTGCCGGTCAGCAAATCCCAGGTGCATTTGACGTCTTTTGCGGTAAAGGGCTGGTTGTCATGCCATTTGACCCCCTGGCGCAGCTTAAACGTCAGCCTGGTGAAATCATTGTTCCACGACCAGCTTTGGGCCAGATCGGGCACGATGAACTCGGGGCGGTTCTGCTTCTCGTCCTGTTTGAACATGACGAGGTTGTTGAAGACGCCCATAAACGGCGCAATTGAGGATATCGTCGCCTCTTCGTGAATAGAGGCGCTCGCGGGGCTGTCGCGATGGTAAAATTTTAGGACTCCGCCACTCTGCTGCGCCATCGCCCGGCCGGCCAGCGGGGTGGCAACAACAGCGCCTATCAATAAAAGCGCACGAATAAGCTTCGACATTTTCTAAGCCCTCCCCCTGCTTGAGGGCAACATAGAGGCCGCAAAGCCGAGCTTACAAGATGCTTTCTACTGATCAGTAGCCGAGGCCGAGAGGTCGGCTCTCGGTCAATCCTCGGCGCGCACCTTTACATAAGAGCCGGGCGCGTCTTCGATCGGCTTCAGTTTGCCGTCGCCAGGCTGTCGCGCCGGCACCTCGCCGCCGGAATATTTCGCGATCCAGCGCTCCCATAGCGGCCACCACGAATCCGGATGCTGGGTCGCCGATGCGAGCCACTCTTCGGCTGTCGGCGGGTTTTTGTCATTCTCCCAATGGCCGTATTTCGCGCCCGGCGGATTGACGACGCCGGCAATATGGCCCGAAGCGGCCAAAACGAATTTGACCGGCCCCTTATAAAGCCGTGTCGCGGCATAGGTCGAGCGCCAGGGGGCAATGTGATCTTCGCGCGTCGACAAGATAAAGGCCGGCGTCTTGACCTTACCGAGATCGATCGGCACACCCTCAAGCGAGATGCCGCCAGGCTTTACCAGCAGGTTCTCCTGATACATGTTGCGCAGGTAAAAACTGTGCATCGCTGCGGGCATGCGGGTCGAATCGGCGTTCCAATACAACAGGTCGAACGGAAACGGCGACTTGCCGAGCAAGTAATTGTTGACGACAAAAGACCAGATCAAATCATTGGCGCGCAGCATGTTGAAGGTGGTCGCCATGTCGCGGCCTTCGAGAAAACCTTTGGCGTTCATGCGCCCTTCAAGAGAAGAAAGCTGCTCCTCGTCGATAAACACCGAAAGCTCGCCGGCTTCGGCAAAGTCGACCATCGTGACCAAAAACGTGGCGCTCTTGATCCGGTTGTCGCGCTTTGCCGCCATGTAGGCCAGCGTGCAGGCGAGCAATGTGCCGCCGAGACAGTAGCCAATGACATTTGCCTCGCGCTCGCTGGTCGCCATTTCGATCGCGTCCAATGCGGCAAGCGGCCCCTCGCGCATATAATCGGCAAAGGTCTTGGCAGCGAGATGCTGATCCGGGTTGACCCAGGAAATCACAAAAACCGTGTGCCCCTGCTCGACTGCCCAGCGAATAAACGAATTGTTCGGCCGTAAATCCAGAATGTAGAATTTGTTGATCCACGGCGGCATGATCAGCAATGGTCGCCGATGCACCTTTTCAGTGGTGGGCGTGTATTGAATTAATTGAATAAGATCGTTTTGAAAAACCACCTTGCCCGGCGTAACGGCGATGTTTTCGCCGATCCGAAAGGCGTTCATGTCGGTCATCTTGATCGCGAGTCGGCCCTTGCCGCGCTCGAGATCGTCCAGCAGGTTCTTCAGCCCCTGCAGCAAATTTTCGCCGCGACTTTCGATTGTCGCGCGCAATACCTCGGGATTGGTCATCACAAAGTTTGACGGGGCCAGCGCGTCGACAAATTGCCGCGTGTAAAAGTCGACTTTCCGTGCGGTGCGAGCGTCGATCCCTTCGACCTCTCGCACTGTATTCTGCAGCCAGCGCGCCGTTAAGAGATAGCTCTGTTTGATGTAATCAAAGAGGGTGTTGTTGTCCCAGGCGGCGTCGCGAAAGCGGCGGTCGCCTTGTACCGGCTCAATCATCGGCTCCGCCGGGCCACCGAGGAAGCGCTGTGCTGTGCGCTGCCACAGAGTCATGTAGTCATTCCATAACGACAGTTGCGCCTGCACGAGGCGCGACGGATCCGCCATCATCCGCGCCGTCATCTCAAAGAATGCCGCGCCGATTGCCATCGGGCTGGCCATCCCCAATCCCTCGTCTGCCGTGTGACGCTTCAAAAAATCGGCGACGAGTTCTTGGCTTTTCTCGGCAACTCCGGCGATTTGACACGCCAAATCTTCGGGATTCGGTAGACCGATATCCGCCGGTGATTTTTTTGGAGCATGCCGCGGCGCGCGGCTGTCGTCGTCCATCTGGTTTTCCTCGCCTGGTACCGTGCCGCCCTGGCCGAACCGCGGCACAACTTCGCATCCGGACTTTCACCGGCCAGCGATGCGATCAAATGTGGTGACGGGCCTGAGTCGATCTAATACACCACAGCCTGCGAAAGTGCAGCGGCCGGCGACATTAGCTCTCGTGCATCGGTGGCCCGGCCGTCCGGCCAACCGACCGGGTTTGTCATTATGGTGGAATGCCAAAGCCGCCGCTATTTCCGCGGCGGCATTGCCAAGATTGGGGGGAAAGCGATCCTGGCGTTGCTGCTGGCGCTCAGCGGCTGCCATCCGATCGAAACCTATCGCAGCTGGGTTGGCGTCAACGCCAACGACCCCAACCCGGAGACCACGCCAAATAGCAAGAATTTGGCGGCCGGCGACGCCCGGGGTTACCCCAACCTGGCGACGGTGCCACCACCGCCGACCCAGGCGCTTACCACCGGCCAACTCAACAAACTGACGCAAGACCTTATTGCCGACCGCGCCAACGCCAAATACACCAGCGAGCATTTGCAAGCTCAGTTCGACGAATCTGCCGCACCGCCGCCACCCCCGCCCGCGTCGCCGCCTCGCTCCGTCGCGGGCGCGCCGCCACCGGCGAGCGCTAGCGCGGGTCAGTCAGCCGCCGCTGCGGCGGGTACAACACCGCCGGTCGCAAAATCTCCCGCGGCTCAGCCAGGCGCCAAACCCGGGGCAGCCGGTTCGGCAGCGACGGCGCTTCTGGGAACCTCCGGCAAAGGAGCACGAAAGCCGGGACAGCCTCCAGAACCCGAGCCAATGGAATCGACCCTGCAATCGCCGCAAATCGCGTCATTGCCGCAGCCGCAGGCGGGCCAGCCGGCGCCGCCACCGCCCCGCGAGTTGTCGGCGCCCTCGGCAGCCAGCCCGGCCGCGACGGAGCCCGGAGCCCATCTACCGGGGCCGCCACCGGTCCCGCCAATGCCGGCCGCGATCGGCTCGGCCAAATTCCAACCCGCCCCGCCGCCGCCCAATCTGCCCCCACCCGAGCCGGTTCGCACCGCGACCGCGGCGGGATCCGGCAAGACGAGCAAGTCGCCCCTTCCCGCCGCAGCCTTTACCAAGGTCGCGGATATCGCTTTCTCCGGCAACGCGACGGCCCTCAACGAAGCCGACCGCCAAGCCCTCGACAAAATCCTCCCCCAGTATCGTACAAAGCCGGGCCTCGTCCGAGTCGTCGGTTATGCCGGGGTCGCCAGCAACGCCACCGAGCAGCTAAACAGCTATCAAACCGCCCTCAATCGCGCCCAGGCGGTTGCCAACGGGCTGACCAAGGCCGGGATCCCAGCGAACAAGATTCAGGTCGAGGCAGCGCCGAGCGGCAGCGACGCGGGTCAGGGCCGAGCCGAGATTCTGTTCCAGCAGTAAAAATGCTTCCAGCAAGATACCTGCGCACAGTCGGCTAAGGCTTCCCGCTAACGGGAAAATTATCGAAACTTTGATCAACGCAGGCTACAACGCGCCAGGGGGCCGAACCGGACGGGGCGGCCCCGCGCGCGCCCGAACGCCTTTCGGGCCCGTCGCTGCGGGGATGCCGTTGTGAAGCCGCCGTTAAAGATCGCCGTCGCCGGGCTCGGCACCGTGGGCGCCGGCACGTTGAAATTACTTCAGGACCAGGCCGAGATGCTGGCCGAGCGCAGCGGCCGACGCCTTGTCGTGACGGCGGTATCGGCCCGAGACCGGCGCCGAGACCGCGGTGTCGAGCTGTCGGCGGTGCGCTGGTACGAAGATGCATCGGCAATGGCCGCCGATCCCGAAGTCGACGTTGTCGTCGAGCTGATCGGCGGCGCCGACGGCATTGCCGCGCGCGTCGTCGAAGCCGCTCTCGCGCATGGCAAGCACGTCGTCACGGCAAACAAGGCGCTGATGGCGCATCATGGCACGCGGCTCGCCGCCCACGCCGAGGAACTCGGGCTCGCCCTGTCCTTCGAGGCGTCGGTTGCCGGCGGCATTCCGGTAATCAAGACCTTGCGCGAAGGGCTCGCCGGCAACCGGCTGCGGCGCGTTTATGGGATCCTGAACGGCACGTCGAATTACATTCTGACCACAATGCGCGAGACCGGGCGCGAATTCGCCGAGGTGTTGGCCGAGGCGCAGAAGCTCGGCTATGCCGAAGCCGATCCGAGCTTTGACATCGATGGGGTCGACGCCTCGCACAAATTGGCGATTTTGGCGAGCGTGGGATTTGGCCGCCCGGTCGATCTCGCCGGCGTCTACACCGAAGGCATCCGGCATGTCTCACGGCTCGACATCGATTTCGCCGAGGAGCTCGGATATCGCATCAAGCTGCTTGGCATCGCCCGATTGACCGATGACGGGATCGAGCAGCGCGTTCACCCGTGCATGGTCCCGCGCGCCACGCCGATCGCGGCAGTCGAGGGGGTTTACAACGCTGTCGTCGCGGAGGGCGATTTTGTCGGCCGGGTGGTCCTCGAAGGGCGCGGCGCCGGCGCCTTTCCGACGGCTTCTGCGGTGGCCGCCGATCTCGTCGACATCGCTGCCGGACGCCGGGTGTTTGCGTTCGGCATCCCGACGACTGCGTTACGCCACCTCCCCGGCGTGCCGATCGAGCGCCACCAAAGCGCTTATTACATAAGGCTGATGGTGGTCGACCAGCCGGGCGTCATCGCCGATGTCGCCGCGGCATTGCGGGATGAAGAAGTGTCGCTCGAATCGATGATCCAGCGTGGCCGCGCCCCCGGCGAGGCCGTGCCGGTCGTTCTTACCACCCATACCACCATCGAAGCGGCGATGCGCCGGGCGCTCACCCGAATCGAGAAACTCGACAGCGTGCTCGAACCGCCCCGCATGATCCGCATCGAAGATTTTTAGCACCGGGTGCACCGGATCGACGATTCGGGCGCGATAGAAGCCGTTGTTTGCTCGGTCGCGCGTCTACCGAGCCTTGCTGCTGGTCAACGGACCGCTCTCAGCTAAGTTGGGTTAATCTGGAGCAATTTCGCAGCAGTCCCGCCGAGCATCGCAATGCGGTCCGCATCATTGAGATTCGGGGTGTTGAGGATGTGGTCGACGGCGACTTTGGTCCATGGAAAGGGATAGTCGGTTCCCATCACGATCTGGCTGAAGCCAACTTCGGCGATCAAATGGCGCAGCCCCTCTGAGGTAAAGACCATCGAGTCGTAATAGAGGTCCTTGAGGTACTCAGTCGGTTTCTTCTTGAGCGTCCGTGTACAACGGGCTGGGAAGGTCAAGCAGCCCTGGTCCGAGCGCGCCGCGTATGACGGCAGATAACCACCGGCATGGGCGGCGCAAATCTTCAAACCCGGATACGCGTCGAGCGTGCCCTCAAAGATCAGATGCGACAGCGCGATCGTGGTCTCGAGCGGGTTGCCGATGACGTTCTCGAGCACACCATTGCCTTTAAGCCGGCCGGTCGCCGCTATCTCTGGCGTCCCTTGCGGGTGGATGAAAATCAGCACACCGAGCTCTTCGGCTTTGGCCCAGAACGGGTGCAATTTCGGATCGGACAGCTCCATGCCATTGACGCTGCCCCCGATCAAGGCCCCGCGCATGCCGAGCCGCTTTGCCGCATCGTCGAGCTGCTCGGCTGCAAGCTCCGGATGCTGCAATGCCACTGACGCCATGCCGACAAAGCGATCTGGATGCGCTGCGCAGATCTCGGCGAGCTTTTCGTTCTGGAGCTTGACAATTTGCCGGGCGAGATCGGGGTCGGCCTTATACCAAAACACCGGGTTGAGGCTCAGGGCTTCCATATCGATGCCCTGCTCGTCCATCACCTTGATGCGGTCCTCGGTCACGACCAAGGTTTCGAGCGGCACCTTGCGTCCCATCAGCGCCATCGCTTCCGGCACTTCGCAATGGGCGTGCACGTCGATGGTTTTTACCCGTTTGCCATTGACAACCACCACTCGCCGGCGCTCGGTCGGGGATGGCTGCGCCAGTGCCCGACGCGTCATTGCGCAACTGACGAAGGCTAGGCTCGCCGCTGCGCCAGCGGCATGGCCGAGAAATTTGCGGCGGCTTGCCTGCATTGGTATTCCCCCCGAAGTTTTTTGTGTGTCGCGGTTCTGGCGACGTGGCCCGAGAACGGCCAAAGCAGCCGCGCCGCCTGAAGGCTACTGACCAAACCAGTTTGTGCGCTAGCGTTTATCGAATGTCCAGGAGCCGCCCATCACACCAAGCTCCGGTCGTACTGCAGACTTTTGCGTTAGGCCCGGCGGATTGTGGCACACGTTAAACCGCATAGAGGCAAAAATGAGTAGGCCGCGGTCTCCGGTGGGATACGGTATCGTCAGAAGTCGCGGGGATATTTTACCGTCGGGCTTCTGATAATTTGATATCGGAAATGAGCGACGGATGACGCCGATGGCGCGGGATCCGGAGAAAGCGGCACTAGCACTGCATCGGTTCGGATTTGGCCCGCATTCTGGGACGATCGCGGCGATCGCATCCGACCCGCAGGGAGCTGTTTCGGCTGAACTTGATCGGCCGAACGCCGGGCAGATCGTCAATACCGAGCTGTTAAGCAGCGACGGCGCGTTTCGCGCGGTTTTCGAGTTCAACGCGACCCGCGCAGCGGAGGCGAAGCTCGCGCGGCTTGGTCGCGCAGCGGATCAGTCGAGCATGGAACCCGCTACCGAGACAGCCGACATGCCGGATTCGGACGGGACCCGCCCGCTGCCGCTGCCCCGTCGAATCTTTTTTGCTGAGGCCAAGGCGCGGATCGATGCCGCGCGCGAGGCTGAGATCGGCTTTGTCGAGCGCCTGGTGTGGTTCTGGTCGAACCATTTTTGCGTCAGCCTCGACGCCTCGGTCATGGCCGGCGGCTACGAACGCGAAGCGATCCGCCCGCACGTGCTCGGCCGCTTTGTGGACATGCTGATTGCCGCCGAGAGCCATCCGGCAATGCTGATCTATTTGAACAACGCTCAATCGATCGGCCCGGACTCGGTCGCCGGGATCAATCGCAGCAAGGGCCTCAACGAAAACTTCGCGCGCGAGCTTCTGGAATTGCATACACTCGGCGTGCGCACCGGTTACACCCAGGCGGATGTAGTCGATTTCGCAAAGGTGCTCACTGGCTGGACCTTGCGGCCGGCCGTAAACGATCCCGACATTGGCGGCCAGTTTGTGTTTATCCGGCGCGCGCACGAGCCGGGCGCAGAGACGGTGCTTGGAAAGGCGTATCCCGACAACGGCGCCGCGCAAGGGCGCGCGGTACTCGCCGACCTCGCCCGCCATCCCGCAACCGCCACGCACATCGCCACCAAGCTGGCGATCCATTTCATCAGCGACGACCCACCTCCCCCGCTGATCGATCGCCTCGCAAAGTGCTTTCGCGAAACCGACGGGGACCTAAAGAAGGTTTCGAATACGCTGGTCACGGCTCCCGAAGCCTGGATGTCGCAGCGGGTCAAGCTGAAGCGCCCGGGCGAATGGCTCGTTGCGGCGTTGCGCGCCACTGGTCAGGCCATTGACATCCGTCGCGTGATAGGCGCCCAGGCGCTGCTTGGTGAACCACTGTGGCGGCCGCCCGCGCCCAAGGGCTTTGCCGACGACAATGCCGCCTGGCTCGACGGCCTGGCTGGACGCCTGGAGATCGCAAACGCGTTTGCCCAGCGCTTCGGGCCATCGCTCGATGCGACAGCCGTAATGGATACGGCACTCGGACCTCTCGCTTCGATCGAGACGCGCCAAGCGATCGCGCATGCCGAAAGCCGGCCGCAAGCGCTGACGCTGGCACTAATGGCTCCCGAATTTCTCCGCAGGTGACCATTATGTTGGCATCCAGCGCCCCAAGCCGACGCGGACTGCTCGCCAGCACCGGGATTTTATTCGCCTGGGCCCAGCTTCCTCGCGTCGCGCGCGGCGGAGGCCGCGATCCGCGCTTTCTCGCGATCGTGCTGCGCGGTGCGCTTGACGGGCTTGCCGTTGCAGCACCGGTGGGCGACCCGCACTGGCGCGAACTGCGCGGCGAGGATGCTCTAACGCTTGATGGTGCATCGCCGGGCTTGCGGCTCGACGGAGGGTTTGCGCTTAACCCGGCAATGCCGAGCCTGCATGAGTTCTATCGGCACGGGCACGCAACGATCGTGCATGCGGTGGCAACACCCTACCGCGACCGCTCGCATTTTGACGGACAGGACGTGCTGCAGACCGGGGCAACCAAACCGGGGGCTCTGGACACTGGCTGGCTCAACCGTGCACTGGCGTCGTTGGCATCCGAGGGATCGGCCGATCCCCATCGACGCGAGGCCTTGGCGATCGGGCCGGTAACGCCGCTGATCATGCGCGGCCCCGCACCGGTGCTATCGTGGCAGCCGCCGCGCCTGCCGCCGGCCAGCGACGAGACAACGCTCCGTCTGCTCGATCTCTATCGCCATACCGACCCGGTTTTCGCGCGGGTTCTTGAAGAGCGTATCGGGATCACCGCCGTGGCACATGCCGGCGGTATCGATCAGACGCCGCCGAAAGGCAGCACGGCCGACCGACCTGGCAGCATCGCTCAGATGCGCGGCTATTTCGTCGAGGCTGCGGCCACTGCCGCGAAATTTCTTGCCCAGCCAGCCGGCCCGCGCGTCGGTGCGCTCGCCTTCGACGGTTGGGACACTCATGCCAACGAGGGGCCGGTCAAGGGCCGGCTCACCCTTCTGTTGGGCGCTCGACGACGCCATGGCGGCGATTGCCGCCAATATCGGCGATGCCTGGCGCGAAACGGTCGTTGTCGTCATCACCGAGTTCGGTCGCACCGCGCATATCAACGGCAGTGGCGGCACCGACCACGGGACCGCGACCGTTGCCCTGCTCGCCGGCGGCGCCTTAAAGGGCGGTCGGGTCATCGCCGATTGGCCCGGCCTCAAAAACTCCGATCTCTACCAGGGCCGCGATTTGAGACCGACGACCGATCTGCGGGCGGTGCTAAAGGGGCTTCTGAGAGACCATCTGCGGGTCAACGAGCCGACGCTCGCGACCGCGGTCTTCCCCGACAGCGCCGGGGTGCGACCGATGCCGGATCTCATTGCCTGAGCGCCTACTACCGGACTTTAATTCTCTGCCATCGATAAGCTGGCGACCCCGGCAGGACTCGAACCTGCGACCACTCGCTTAGAAGGCGAGTGCTCTATCCAACTGAGCTACGGGGCCACTGCGCCTCGGACATCTCGGATAAGAATCAGGGCCGGACCCGATCATAACGGAAATTGTCCGCATAACTCTTCGGTTTTTCACTAATCGGATGCGGCTCGATCACCGTGTAGCTGAGCCCCTGCCGGTCGGCGAAGGCCATGGCCTCTTCGACCGTGTCAAACGTCAAGCTCACCTCGTTGAGGGTGTCGTCGGCGCTGGTCCAGCCCATCAGCGGGTCGCGCGAGCGGCTGGTCACCGGCTCGAATTCAAGCACCCATTTGCGGGTCCCTCGGCGCCCCGACTGCATCGCCGTTTTGGTCGGCCGGTAAATTCGCGCCTGCGCCACCGCCACCCCCAACTCCAAGCCCGAGCCGTTAAAGCTGGGCGTCAGCGCCGCGTTGGTCGGGGCGAGAGGATTCGAACCTCCGACATCCTGCTCCCAAAGCAGGCGCTCTACCAGGCTGAGCCACGCCCCGCCTCGCGGACCCGGAGCTTTTAAACGGTTGGCGCGGATCGCGCAACCAGACCGCCACGGCGGCAGCGGTCTGTCCTGTCGGTTATTACCTGTTCTGCCGGTTGGTTACGCTGCGGCTGTGGCTGCGGTCCGGCGCGGGATGTCGTCGCCGATCTCCATCAGCACGCGCAATGTCTCGCGGCCGCGCGACAATCGCGAGCGCACAGTGCCGATCGGAATGCCGAGGATTGTCGCGACCTCCTCGTAACGCATGCCTTCGAGTCCGACCAGCAGGATCACTTGACGCTGTTCGTCAGGCAGGCGAGCCAACGCCCGCTCGAGGTCGCGCAGCTGCAGCGATGCCCCGGCGCTGGCATCGACGGTCAGCGCCGAAGCCACCTCCTCGACGGGGATTGCGGCGCCCTCGCGCACCCCGCGCCGGACGTCGTTGACATGCTGATTATGCAGGATCGTAAAGAGCCAAGCGCGCAGATCGGTCCCGGGTTGCCACAAATGCTGTTTGGAAATCGCGCGCACGAGACAGCTCTGCACCAGATCGTCAGCGCGCGCGGCATCCCTGGTCAGAGCCCGCGCATAGCGGCGCAGGCGGGGGATTTCGGTCTCGACGAGGCGCGCGAAATCAGTCATCAGGTCCACCCCATTTGTGTCCCGGCATTGGGTCGGTTCCCGGCCGGTGGATGGCCTCTGATATAAAGGGCGGCTGTAACCTGCTGATGTACCGGGCAAGACCAATGGTAAAATGTTGTTGTCTTCGGTAATCGGACGTATCCGAATGGTAATCTAAGATACATTCGGTAAATGGGACCGTAACACGCCGTTCCTCTTGCCGGATTTGATCCGCACCTTGCGCGTAACTAACCTGAAAGGTGCGCATTAGGCGGCGAACTCTCATTAAAGGGGGTTGTCGGATGTCAACAAGCCACCGATGATCTGGATGGCGAAGGGCTGCCCGCGCTCTACATCATTGAGGCCGTGATCAGCGGCAGGCCAATCAGGTGATCGACCTCCCCGGCCATTCTCTGGCGCTAGCGGATGATGCCAATGGACCTCACAGCGCTGTTTCTTTCCCGTTTGCAATTCGCCTTCACCGTTTCGTTCCACATCATCTTCCCGTCGTTCACGATCGGGCTGGCGGCGTGGCTGACCGTGCTCGAGGCGCTGCATCAATGGACCGGACGCGTGGCATACCGTCAGGTCTTCGAATTCTGGCTCAAGATCTTTGGTGTGGCATTCGGGCTCGGTGTCGTTTCCGGGGTCGTCATGGCGTTCCAGTTCGGCACCAATTGGAGCGTGCTGGCGCGGATGTCCGGACCGATACAGGGACCGCTGCTGTCCTACGAGACGTTTACGGCGTTTTTTCTCGAGGCCAGCTTTTTCGGGATAATGCTGTTTGGCCGTCCTCGCGTCCCGCCGTGGTTTTATCTGCTTTCGACCGCATTGGTGGCGTTGGGCACCTCGCTCTCGGCCTATTGGATCATGGCCAACAACAGCTGGATGCAAGTCCCGGTTGGCTATGCGATCGAGAATGGGCAGTTTGCTCCTGACGACTGGTTCAAGATCTTGTTCAATCCGGTATTGTGGGTGCGCTTCCCCCACATGCTTCTCGCCTCGTATCTGACCGGCGCCTTCTGCGCTGCCGCAACTGGCGCATGGTACGTCTTGCGTCGCGAATTTGCCGCCGAGGCGCACATCATGCTGCGCATGGGGCTGTATCTGGCGGCGGTTCTCTTGCCGTTACAGCTTCTTTTCGGGCATCTCAATGGCGAGTATGTCGTTCATCACCAGCCGTCAAAGATGGCGGCGATCGAAGCCCGCTGGCATGACGAGCAGCCGGCTTCCGAGGTATTGCTGGCATGGCCCGATGTCACCCAGCGGCGAAACCTATTCGCGATCACCTTGCCCCCGCCATTGGGAAGCCTGATCAACTCCGACAGCATCACAGCGAGAGAAGTCGGCCTCGAGAGTATCCCACCGCAGAACTGGCCGCCGGTGGTGGTTCCGTTCTTCGCCTTTCGCATCATGGTGGGTTGCTGGCTGCTCATGACTTCCATCGCCTGGGTCGGATCGTATTTGCTTCACAAGCAGCGCATCGAGAGAAACCGGTTGCTGCTGTGGGCGACGTTCTTCAGCTTCCCGTTACCTTTTATAGCGACGCTAACCGGTTGGATCACCGCTGAGGTCGGGCGCCAGCCCTGGGTGGTCTACGGCGTCTTGCGAACAGCCGATGCAATGACGCCCTTCCTGACCGCCCGTACCGCGATGATCTCACTCTGCGTTTACTGCGTTGTCTATACTTTTATCTTCGCGTTCGGGACCTACTACATCTACCGGCTATTGCGCGCCGGACCGGGTGGTGGCTTGGCTCAGCCGCCCGCCGCCGCTGTTCCCAATCGCCCAATGTCGGTGGTCGACGAGCATCACTTGGCACCAACAGCGCCTCACCTCACGGCTGGAGAATAGTCATGGTCATGTTCTGGGTGGCGCTGTTAGCCCTGAGCATACTGCTTTACGTACTGCTCGACGGGTTCGATCTTGGTGTCGGAATTCTCTTTGGACTGACGCCGGGCGAGACGAGACGGCGCGCAATGTTAAGCGCGGTGGCGCCGATGTGGGACGGCAATGAGACTTGGCTCGTCGTCGCCGGCGTGATCCTTTGGGGTGCTTTCCCGATTGTCTATGCGACCTTGTTCTCAGCTTTTTATCTGCCGCTGCTGTTAATGCTGGCGGGTCTGATCCTGCGCGGCGTCGCGTTCGAATATCGTTCCAAGACTGAGAGGTTTCGCTGGATATGGGACGCGAGTTTTGCCGGAGGATCGCTCGTTGCCGCCTTTATCCAAGGCTTGACCGTCGGCGCGCTGGTGGCGGGATTGCCGATTGCCAACGGCCAATACACCGGCGGTGAGTTCGGCTGGTTACGCCCGTTTCCGATAATCTGCGGCGTTGGGCTGGCTCTCGGTTACGCCCTTCTTGGTGCTTGCTGGCTTGTGAAAAAGGCGGAAGGCGATGTGAGGGATCGAGCCTATCGCCTGATCCCCTATTTATCGGTTGGACTGCTGCTCTTTTTGTTCGTCGTCTTCGCTTACGCGCTAGCAGAGAATCTTCGGGTCACCCACCGATGGCTCGAGCGGCCATATCTATTCGCCTTCCCGGCGATCGGTGTCATCGCCGCAATAGCACTCGCCTACAGTGTTCGTGCCCGCCGCGACGGAGTGCCCTACTACATGGTGGCGCTGATGTTCGCGGCAGCGTTCGGCACTCTGGCAATCTCGTTCTGGCCGTACATGATCCCGTTCTCGATCACGATTGCAGAGGCCGCGGCGCCCCATTCCAGCCTCGCCTTTATGTTCTGGGGCGAAGGTCTTTTTGTCTTCCCGCTGATGCTGCTCTACACCGCGATCAGCTACACCGTCTTCAGAGGCAAGGTCAAACCGACCGCAGGGCATTACTAGCGCGGAGACAGGACAGGCCGGCCTGATTCCCGCGGCCATTCGCGCAGGACCACGCATCGGCGGGCCGGCTTGTCGCTCGGATGGCTCGCTTTTTGCTCGGCATCTTGGACGACTTCTATCGGAAGGGTCCGAGATGGCACATCGCATCACGCGCCGCAGCTTTGCCGCGGGTGTGGGAACGGCAGCCCTCGCCGGCCTTGGCTTACGCAACCGCGCCCACGCGGCCGACACCAAGACGTTGCGCTTTATTGCCCAGTCGGATCTGCGCGTGCTCGATCCGATTTGGACGACTGCCTACATAACGCGCAATCACGGCTACATGGTGTTCGACACATTGTTTGCGCTGGACGACAAGTTTCAGCCGCATCCGCAGATGGTCGACGACTACCATGTCTCGGACGACAAGCTCGTCTACAGCTTCAAATTGCGCGACGGCCTCAAATTCCATGATGGGCAGCCGGTGCGCGGGATCGACTGCACCGCCTCATTGCAGCGCTGGATGGCGCGGGACGCATTTGGCCAGACCCTTGCCACTGCCATTGCCGAGCTAAAGGGAGCTGACGACAAGACCTTCTCGATCCGGCTTAAAGAACCGTTTCCGCTGTTGATCAGCGCGATCGCAAAGGTGTCGAGCCTGGTACCGTTCGTGATGCCGGAACGGCTTGCCAAAACCGACCCTTTTAAGCAGATCACCGAGATGGTCGGGTCCGGCCCTTTCAAATTTGTCGCCTCGGAATTCCAGCCCGGCAACAAGGTGGTGTACGTCAAGAACACCGATTACGTACCGCGCAGCGAGCCGCCAAACTGGGCTTCCGGCGGAAAAATCGTCAAAGTAGACCGTGTCGAGTGGCTCGTCGTACCCGATCACGCGACCGCGGCCGCGGCACTCAGCAATGGCGAGGTCGACTGGTGGGAGAACCCGCCGCTCGATCTCGTGCCGACCTTCGCGGGCCAGGATGTCGTCGTCGCCGATGCCGACCCGCTCGGTTCACCGCAGACCTTGCGCTTCAACCATCTGTGGCCCCCTTTCGACAATGTGAAAATGCGTCAAGCGGTGCTGGCGGTCGCCAACCAAGCCGATTTCATGACCACGATCGCCGGCGATCCGAAAAATTGGCGGCTCGCACCGACTTTCTTTACCGCGGGAACGCCGATGGCGAGCAACGCCGGTTCGGAAGCGCTGACCGGCAAACGCGATTTCGACAAAGCCAAAAAGCTGATCGCCGAAGCCGGGTACAAGGGCGACAAGATCGTCGTGCTCGACGCCACCGATCAGGTAGGCCCGCATTCGCAGGCACTCGTTGTCACCGATCTGATGAAAAAGCTCGGGCTCAATGTCGAGATCGCGGCAATGGATTGGGGTCAGCTGGTGACGCGGCGCGCGTCGATGAAGCCAATCGCAGAAGGCGGATGGAATGTCTTTGGTACGGGATGGATCGGGGCCGATATGCTCGACCCGACCTTGAACCAGCCGTTACGCAGCAACGGAAAAAAGGCTTGGTTCGGCTGGCCGAGCGACGACAAGATCGAGGCATTGCGCGCCGACTGGGTCAAGGCGAGCGACCTCGAAGACCGCCAGGGTATCGCTGCCCAGATCCAACAACGCGCCTTCGAAACCGTACCCTATATTCCGATCGGTCAGTACACGCCAAAGACCGCCTATCGTAGCAACGTCAAGGGCCGCATCTCCGGGCCCGTCATCATGATGTGGAACGTCGAGAAGACCTGACCTGACCCCGGCCGTCGATCGTTGATCAACGCGGCGGGCGCGGGCGGGGAATGTATGCGCCGCGCGGCGCGGAAGGTGCCCCTCAGAGCTGGTCCGGCACGAGCGGCGGGGCTCCGTCAACTTCGTCCCAGATCCTTATCTGATGCGTTGGTTCACGGATGAAAGCGAGGCTGACGACGACGCCCAAAGCGGCGATCGCCATGGGATAAAGCAATCCGCTCAGGGCTATACCGGTGATTGCGGCGATCGATGCCCCCGCCGCCGGGACTAGCCCGCCAAAGACGCCGTTGCCGACGTGGTAGGGGAGCGACATCGAGGTGTAGCGGATCCGGGCCGGAAACAGCTCGACCAAAAATGCCGCGATCGGGCCATATACCATCGTCACCAGGATTACCATGTAGAAAATTAGGATCGTTAGGATGACCGGGTTATCCTTGAAGGTGCCGAGCCAGGTAAATACCGGCCAATAGCTGATCACCGCCAGCGCGAAACCCAAGGTCATGATGTTGCGGCGGCCGATCCTGTCGGACAATGCGCCGAACGCGACAAAGAACGGCGCGCCCAAGGTCAGGGCGACCATCATAATAATAAATACGGTGACGTAGCCAACCTTCAGAACTGTGGTCAAATAAAACAGCGCATAGAATTGGCTTGTGTACCAGACGACGCCCTCGGGCGCCGTGGCGCCAAACAACGCGACCAGCATTAGGCCCCAATTCCGGCCGCCACGCAGAAAGCTATCGGCGGCGGGGTTGCTTGATGATTTACCCTGCTCTTTGAGGCGGGCGAAGAGCGGCGATTCCTGAAGCCTAAGCCGGATATAGCCGGACAGCAGAACGAGGATCGCCGAGAGCAGGAACGGAACGCGCCAACCCCAGTCTCCAAACGCTTGGTCGCCAAGCGATAGCCGGCAGATCAGGATGACCAGCAGCGCGAGGACGATTCCCATCGTCGCCGTAGTCTGGATCCAGCTCGTGTAGAGTCCGCGCCTGCCATCGGGCGCGTGCTCGGCGATGTATGTCGCCGCGCCGCCGTATTCGCCGCCCAGTGCGAGACCTTGTAGGACGCGCATTGTCACCAGAAGGATCGGCGCGAGGGCTCCGATAACGGCATAACCGGGTAAAAGGCCAACGACAAAGGTCGCTGCTCCCATCAGTCCCAAGGTCAGCATGAAGGTGAATTTGCGACCGATCAAATCGCCGAGGTGGCCGAATAGGATTGCACCAAACGGCCGAACCAAAAAACCCGTCCAGAATACGAACAGACTGGCGATGAACGCGACGGTCGGGCTCAGCTGCGGTGAGAAAAAATGCTTGCTGAAAAAAAGCGCGAGCACGCCGTAAAGATAGAAGTCATACCACTCGATCAAAGTGCCGACCGAGGAGGCGCCGATGATGAGCGGGAGGCTTTGCCTTCCAGTGGCTTCGCGCCCTAGCGTTGCCGATACCATCGCTTCCTCCACAAGGTGCCGTGCGTTAGAACGCGCGATTTTGAATTAATCTAACGCCGACCCGGTAAAAGGCAAAACTTTAAGTTTCCAGCGCCACCCCGCCGGCGTTCCGACGCAAAAGGCGGCGAATCGCCGGATTTTTAGCTAAAGCAGCGACGGGCGCGCTATTCCGCTCGATCCCCCGCCGAACGTCCGGAGATCAGTGCTGATGCCCTATTTTGCTGTGAGGATGGCGCATTCGTCCCGGTGGGCGGAGACAGTAGTCGCGGCCCACACCCGTGTAAGCTTTGTTTAAGCCTGTTGCACTAGATCGCATTCACCCGTGTATAAAGGCGGGGGTTCGGGACGGCGCGACATCTCGATCGAATGAGCAACAAGACTCGGCGATCCGCACGCACCCGATCGCGGCTTCAGGGACGATGACATGCAGGGATTTATCGCGAATACGACGCCTTCACGATCTTTGGCCGAGGCAGCGACCGAGCTGGCGAAGACGTTTACAGGGAAGCTGCTCCAGCCGAGCGACCCGGACTACGAGGAAGTACGGAGGGTCCACAACGGCCTCGTCGACAAGCGACCAGCGCTGATTGCCCGGTGCCGAGGTGTCGCCGATATCCGCGACGCGGTGGGACTGGCGCGAACTCTGAACCTCGAAGTTGCTGTGCGCGGCGGCGGGCACAATGTGGCGGGACGCGCGACGGTCGATCGCGGGCTGATGATCGACTTGTCCCTAATGAAGGGAATTTACGTCGATCCGAAGACGCGGACCGCCCATGCGCAAGGCGGCGCCACCTGGGGCGAGTTCAACCGTGAGACCCAGCTATACGGGCTCGCCACCACGGGAGGAGTGGTGTCGACAACCGGAATTGCAGGCCTGACGCTTGGTGGCGGCATCGGCTGGCTGATGGGCAAACATGGTCTCGCGCTCGACAATCTGACAGCGGTCGAGCTGGTCGGGGCCGATGGCCGCGTTCTGCAGGCGAGCAAGGACGAGAACCCAGACTTGTTCTGGGCGGTTCGAGGCGGAGGGGGCAATTTCGGGGTCGCCGCGTCTTTCGAGTATCGGCTCCACGACATGCCGCCGATGATCACCGGCGGTCTTGTTTGTCATGAGTTCAGCGCGGCACGCGATGTATTGAGGCTCTTTCGCGAGGTGACCGCTGCGGCGCCCGACGAGATGATGCTGGTAGCTGGTCTGCTCAGCGCACCGGATGGTTCGGGAGCAAAGCTGGCGGCAATCGCCGCAAGTCACTGCGGTTCGCCAGCCGATGGCCAAGCCGCAATGCGGCAGTTGAAGGAGTTTGGCAATCCGGTATTGGACACCATCGGACCGCTGGCTTATTGCGATCTCAATACTATGCTGGACGCGGGCTAAGGAAACGCCGAACAATGGCGGCGTAGGCGACGGTTTGCCGACCGAGGCATAATTTTGCTGTATCGGCGTACTCGGTAATGGACTGTATCGGCAGAAGACCGGGTTTGTGGTGTTGTCTTGCTGCGTTGTTTTCGGGATCAAGGCACCGTCCAGGCGTGATCAGACACGGCCCTAGGCGAGCAGCGCTTTCTTGACGATCACCAGGTTGGCCAGCGCGAACAGGGTGTGCAGCTGCGCCGTGTTCTTGGCCAGCCCGCGATAGCGCAGCTTCTTATGGCGGAACAGAGCCTGCCCCGGCGCAGGCCGGGGTTTTTGATGATATGGAACGGGTGCTCGACCCAGGCCCGCACCTGTGACAGCGCTCGCTCCACTGCCTCGGCCCAATTCCGCAGCCGTTCGGGCAATGGCTTGATGACGCTGCGCTTGATCGCGATGTTCCAGCAGATATCGCAGCCCTCAAATTCGGGCCGCTTGTCCGCCCCGGTGTAGCCGGCATCGGCGAAGACATCCGTCTCCTGGCCGTGCAGTAAGGCCGCTGCCTGATTGATATCGGCCTCGTTGGCAGCGGTGCCGATAACCGTGTGCACCACCCCCGAGGCGACATCGACCCCGATATGCGCCTTCATCCCGAAGTGCCACTGGTTGCCCTTCTTGGTCTGGTGCATCTCCGGGTCGCGCGCCTTGCTTTTGTTCTTGGTCGAAGGCGGGGCGGCGATGATCCCCGCCTTCGCGAGGACGGCGTCGACGATTGTTCCCTGGCGCATCAACAAGCCGCGCTCCTCAGCATCGCACCGACCTCGTCGAATAGAACCCGAGTCAAGTCGTGCTGCTCTAACCAATGGCGGAAGTTCAGCACCGTCGTCGCGTCCGGAACTGTCGCCACTGACAGATCGATGCCGGCAAAGCCGCGCAACGCCTGGCTGTCGTACAGCGCGTCCTCCACGGCCTCGTCGGCCAGCCCGTACCACTGCTGCAAAAAGTAGATCCGCAGCATCCGCTCCAGCCCAACCGGCGGCCGGCCGCGCTCTCCCTTCGGGTAGAAAGGTCGCAGACGATCGACCAGCCGTGCCCACGGCACAACCTCTTCCATCTCGGCCAAAAACCGGTCCCGGCGCGTCTGCCTTTTCTTGCCGGCGTATTCCGCCTGCGAAAAGCTCCCCTGCCGCTGCATCGCCCGCCCCTTGGTCCCCCCGGACCCGCGGATTCTACCCGTTGCCCGCGCCCTTGCCTCGGCTTATTTCAGCGTTTCCTTAGGTAGCGAAACCTGGACAAGAAGACATTTGTCGAGGCAGCCGCGGAAGTCACTTCGGCATTTCACTGGACTCAGGGACTAGAGCATGATCCTAAGAGTTTGAATTGAAAAGAGGTTTTCGCGGACTGGGTTATGTGATTCAAGATGCTGGCTGGGGTTGGGGGCCAGCATCCAATGGCAAGGCCCTATTCACAGGACCTGCGGGACCGGGTGGTTGGTTCGGTGGCGAGCGGTCGCACCTGCCGGGCGACGGCGGCGCTGTTTGGGGTGAGCGTGGCCAGCGTGGTGAAGTGGTCGCAGCGCTGGCGCGCGAGCGGCCGTACGGCGGCCAAGCCGATGGGTGGGCGGCGGCCGCTGCGGCTGCAGCGCGAGCGCGGGTGGCTGTTGGCGCGGATCGCCGAGAAGCCGGATCTGACCCCGGCTTTCGTGTTGTGTCCCGTGAGTTTAGCGAGGAGTTCGGCGGGCGCTTGATAGTCAAGACAGCGCAAGCGGGTGCGATTGTAGTCGGCGACAAAGGTGTTGAGATACGCATCGCGTTCGGCATGGTCGAGAAAGCGGCGGTGGTGGGCGGCGCGGTTCTGCGGCCTGCGGCCGAGATGGTCGCCGAGGCGGCGATTGAAGCGCTCGACCATGCCGTTGGTTTGCGGGCGAAAGGGGCGGATGAGGCGGTGCGTGATCGAATGCCGGGTGCAGATGCGGTCAAAGGCGTGATCGCCGGACGGTTTGTCGTGCGGCTTGCCTTTCTTGTCGACGGCGAAGCGATCGGTGAACGCGGAGCCATTGTCGGTCAGGATGGTGTGGACGGAGAGCGGGAAGCGGTCGAGGAAGCGCGCCAGGAAACCAGCGGCGGTTTGGGCCCGGCGATCGGCGAGGATTTCGCGGTAGACAAAGCGGGTGGCACGGTCGATCGCGACATAAGCGTAACTGCGGTGGCGGTTAAGCGGCGGCAGGTACTTGACATCGATATGGATAAACCCCGCCGGGGTGTCGGTTTGGAAGGTGGCGGCCGGCGCTGTTTTCGGGGTAAGGCGGGCGGACAGACCGTAGCGCTGCAGGCACCGGTGGATGGCGCTGCGCGACAGCTTTTGATTGATGCAGCGCCGCATCGCTTCGACGATGTCGTCGAGCGGCAGGGCAAGGCGGCGGCGCAGCTCGACGATCAGGCCTTCTTCCCACTCGGTCATCGTCGTGGCCAGCCGATGCGGACGGGTAGAGCGATCGACCACATCCTGACGGTTTTTCCAGCGGGCTACGGTTCGGCTATGGATGCCGAGCTCGCGGGCCAGCACGCTGGTCGCGGCGGCGCTTTTCTGAATATAGGCGCGGATGCGCGGCGTGGTGGTGGCGTTGGCGTGCAGTTTGAGGTGCATCAGCGAGCGCTCCCCTGGGGCGGCTTGCGGCACCGGCGTGGTCGCGTCGTCGGGACGCTCGCCTGGCCGCAACTCCGGCCTCAGCCATTCGATAGCTTGCCACAATCGCGTGCTGTCACGCCAATCTTCCGAGACAAAACACCTGCGCCGGGGCAGGCTCTGGAACAGCGCGAGCCAGCGCAGCATCATCAAGGCATGCCCGAACGGCTGCGGAATTGGGCCGAGGCAGTGGAGCGGGCGCTGTCAAAGGCGCGAGCCTGGGTCGAGCACCCGTTCCACATCGTGAAGAACCCCGGCTTTCGTGTTTTGTCTCGGAAGATTGGCGCGATAGCGCGCGGCTGTGGTACGCTATCGAATGGTTGAAGCAGCGGTGGCGAGAGGAAGTGCAGCTCGTCCCGGTAGTCCCTAGGCGGGAGGTCCCTGTGGCCCCACCGGGGCGAACGTCTCCCGGACATGGCCCCGGCGTCGCAACCGACCGATCGAGGGGAATGCCGGCTGCTCGATTGCGATAGCGACCACCGCCTCTTCAATCTCGATCGGGGTACGGTTTTTCAGGATCGGCTTCTTGCGGCTGATCTCCTGCAGCGCCAGTTCGCCGCCCTTATCGTACAGCTCCTTGAAGCGGTAGAAGCTGTCCCGGCTGTAGCCCATCTTGCAAGCTTGGCTCACATTACCGAGTTGCTTGGCCAGCTCAAGCAATCCGACCTTCACCCGGATGATCTTCTGTTCCTGTGTCACCTCGGGTCTCCGTTGCACGCCGCAGGGCGGGCCGGTTCCAGCTCAGGGTGAGAACCGCGTCCCGCCCTCCGGCTCCGTTTCGGAAACCAACAACGACTGTAAGATTAAGTTCAAGCTAATACACCTCAAGCTGCATGCCAACGCCGCCACCACCCCGCGCACCCGCGCCTACATCCCGAAAAGCCAGGCCACCAACGTCGCCTTGGCGCGCGAACTCGGCATCCACAACCGCACCGTGGCGCGGTGGAAAGCCCGCCAAAACACGACCGACCACTCGACGCGCCGGCACCGGCTGAACACCTCCGTGACGCCGTGGGAGGAGGCCCTGGTTGTCGAGCTGCGCCGCGGCCTCGCCTTGCCGCTCGACGACATCGTCGAAGCGATGCGACGCTGCCTCAATCCCGAGCTGTCGCGCAGCGCCATCCACCGCTGCCTGCAGCGGCACGGGATCTCGGCCGGCCTCACCCCCGAGAAAGCCCCGGCGGTGGCCTTTCACACGGACACCCCGGCCGGCTTCATTCACATCGACGTCAAATACCTGCCGCCGCTCAACCGCCGCCGCAGTTACGCCTACGTCGCGATCGACCGCGCCACCCGCTTTTTCTACCTGGAAATCCTCGCCGATCGCTGGGCCGACACCGCCGCCGGCTTTCTCGCCCGCTTCCTCGAGCGCTTCCAACTCGAAGTCCACACCGTGCTGACCGACAACGGTTCCGAGTTCACCGATCGCTTCGCCGTCGACAAAAAGACCAAGCCGCACGACAAACCCTCCGGCGATCACGCCTTTGACTGCATCTGCCCCCAGCATTCGATTACGCACCGCCTCATCCGCCCCTTGCGCCCGCAAACCGACGGCATGGTCGAGCGCTTCAACCGCGCCTCGGCGACCATCTCGGCCGCGTTTCCGCAAAATCGCGCCGCGCACCATCGCCGCTTTCTCGACCATGCCGAACCCGACGCCTATCTCCACGCCTTTGTCGCCGATTACAATCACACCCGTCGGCCATGCCTCGGCAATCTTGCTCCCGCCGAACTCCTCGCTAAACTCACGGAACACAACACCTGCGCCGGGGCAGGCTCTGTTCCGCCATAACGGGGCAGGCTCTGTTCCGCCATAAGAAGCTGCGCTATCGCGGGCTGGCCAAGAACACGGCGCAGCTGCACACCCCGTTCGCGCTCGCCAACCTGGTGATCGTCAAGAAAGCGCTGCTCGCGCAATCGCCGATTTGACGATGTCGCGCGCGGCCTGAACCGCGCGAACAATGCAAACAGAACCGCAGGATCTCGAATTCTGCCAACGCAGAGCCGCATTAGCGGTGCCGCTTTCGGAACAGCCTCCATTCTCAGCAGACGCCGGGTTTGTTCAGTGTCGGCTATCTGATTGCGGTCTGCCCGGAGCGGTGTCGCCGTCGGCGAGCGTTTCGGCAAAATGCTGCGGCAGGAAAACCTCGACGGCGAATGGGAGTTGGCGATCGGGTTGCCCGCACCGTATGTGACGCGACGTGCACAAGCGATCGATCTCTTGATTCTCGGCCAACGAACCCCTGATCATGCGACTGGGCTCGACGCTCCGGAGGAAGTGGTCATGGCCTGCGGGCGTCCGGTCCTGGTCGTGCCATATGCCGGCCACCGAGATCGGATCGGCGAGACAGCGATCGTCGCCTGGAATGGCAGCCGCGAAGCGGCGCGCGCGGTGCAAGATGCATTGCCGCTGCTGGCGGCATTGGCGTCCGTTACCGTCCGCTTGGTCAATCCGGAGGAAGACGCGGATATAGAACATGCTGATGGGCTGGTGGGTCATCTCGCAAGACATGGCCTGAATGCCCAGAAGCGGATCGTGCGCGAGGACATCCTGGCGGTCTCCGATATCGTCCTAACGCAGGTGGCCACTCTCGGCGCCAATTTGTTGGTAATGGGCGCCTACGGCCACTCTCGCCTACGCGAAATGATACTGGGTGGTGTCACGCGCGAGATTTTGCGAAAGATGAGCGTGCCGATTCTGATGGCCCATTAAGCCACCTGTCCGAAGAGCTTTTATCGCCATTGGCAGTGAACCGGTCTGCTTCTTCGAGCGCCTCGCGATCGACAATCCTGATCCGCCGCGTGTCTAGCAGCCGGATCACGCCGCGGCGCTTTAGTTGGGTCAGAGAACGGCTGACAGTCTCAACCGAAAGTGCAAGGTAATCGGCGATATCCTCGCGCGAAATCGGCAGTAGCAGCGCGTCGGTTGGATCTGTGGACAGCCGTTCCGCCATCCTCAGAAGAAAGCACCCGACCTTCGCTTCCGCAGTGGTGCGCCCGAGCGTCAGGATTTGAGTTTGCAAGCGCGCCATCGCCTCGGTAGAGGCTTCTTGAAGCTGTTCTGCGACCCGAACATCGGAAGACGCGAGCGTTTCCATGCGGGCTCGGGGATAACGAGCAATCACAGTACCGTCGACGACAGCTTCTACGGTAAAGCGATGCCTGCCGCGAGTGCCAAAGCCGAACACGTCATTCGGCAGCAGGAGGTCCACGATCTGCCGTCGGCCGTCAATTCTCAGCGAAAATCGCCGTGCGACGCCAGACACAACTCGGCACCAGCAATCGACCACGCTGTCTTCTTCATAGATTGCTTGGCCGCGAGTGTACCGGACCCGCGTCGCCAGTGCTTCGCCACGTTCCAACCAGTTGCGCCCGGGCGCAATACGCTCATGGAGCCAAACCGGCTCGGTGCCGTTCCCGGCGCGCGCATCACAGCTCATCGTACCTCCTTTGCGGGATCTTCCCGCTTTGGGGCAGCCTGACTGTGGACCTCGGAGAAAGGAATTTAGGGGATTTACGTACAGGTAAAACGTGCAACGGGGGGAGCGAAGCGTCTGTTGGAAACGTTTACCTCACTCAGCACGGCCTTGACCGGAGGCCGGCGCTGCAATCGCAAAACAGCAGCCCCGCCCCGGCGCCGAACGAACCTCAATGCGGTGCCCAAGACAATCGGCGGCCCGCTTGACGATGAACAGGCCTAACCCGAGGCCCGCAGCGGGCGCCGGATCAAGCCGAGTAAAAGGTTCGAACAGGTGCGCCACCTGGTCTCGCGCGATCCCGGCGCCATTATCGCGGACCTCAATGCGAATTTCTGCTCCACGTCGGCGGCACCCGACCAAGACATGACCGCCGAATGCGGTGTGCTCGAGCGCATTACGCGCTAGATTTCGAACCATCCCTTCGAGAATCGTCGCGCTGCTGACGATCGTGGCATCGGTTCGAACAAACCGCAGATCGATAGACTTTGCCCGCGCAAGCTCGGCCAGCTCTTGCGCGAGGCGCTGGAACAATGGCTGGAGCGGCACCGATTCCGCCTTAACGTGGCCGGACTGTTGCTGAATCCGGAACACGTCTGTGAGTTGATCGAGCCTTGCTGCTAACTCCCGGCTCGCTTGCTGAGCGTGGTGGAGATGGCGCCGCTCTGGGCCGGCGATAAGTTTCTGCGCAAGCAACTCGTGGGAGCCGACAATAACCTGCAAGGGCTGGCGCAGATCGTGGGTGACCATTGCCAGCACCGCTGCGTAGAAATCGTTGACACGCGCCAGCTCGGACTTGCACTGGTCATCGTGGGTCGCAAGGCATCCGATATTATGCGTTATTGGAAGACTATCGGGCGCTACATTCTTGATTTTCCCAACGGCCTGCATCGAACGCCACTTTTTTGGGTTAGCCCCAGTCGAGCAATATGAAGGGAAAGGTTCGATGACCATCAAGCTTTGCGCCATGATGCGGTTTCCTTTTGGCTCGCGGCTGCGTCCTTTGCCACAGCGAGGTAATGAAATCCGCCCACGGCTTGATCTGCCTTGAGGATCGTCAATTTGCGCGCAGCGGCTTCTCTGCTAACGATCCGCCAAAACGGCTGGAAGTTGACATCCGTCAAGGTGGCCGGAGCCGCACGACGCCAAAGATGTGGCTTGGGCGGGGCTGGTGCCCGGGCTGGTTCTGCCAACCGTTGTAGCGAGGAGAGACCATGAAAGCCGATAGCGATATCAAGCGCGACGTCGAGAATGAGCTTCGAGCGGATCCGATAGTCGATGCCACCGACATTGCCGTGGCCGTCAAAGACGGAGTTGTGACCCTATCCGGCTTTGTGCGCAGCTATTCGGAAAAACTCGGAGCCGAAGCTGCCGCCAAACGCGTGGCAGGCGTGGTCGGGCTAGCGAACGATTTGGAGGTGCGCCTTTCCAGCTCTGACCAGCGGCCGGACCCGGAGATCGCGCGTGACGCCGTTGCCGCGATCCGCAGCCGGTTGCCGGCGAGTGGTGAGCACATCCGCGTGGTTGTCGACAAGGGATGGGTGACGCTCGAGGGCCAGGTCGAGTGGCATTATCAGCGCCAGGAAGCGGAACGCGCCGTGCGCCGGATCAAGGGTGTCAGGGGCGTCGTCAACGCGATATCGATCGCACCGCACGCCACACCGAACGAAGTCCGCCAGAAGATCGAAGAAGCTTTTCGCCGCTCCGCCGAAATCGACGCGAGCCGCATCGCGGTGGAAGTCAATGGCGGCGAAGTCGTGCTACGGGGGACCGTGCGGTCCTGGGCTGAACGCCAGGAAGCGGAGCGGGCCGCGTGGGCAGCGCCGGGCGTTACTAAAGTAGAAAATCGGATCACGATCGGCGTGTAGCGAGGCGCCCACGCTTCCAGCCGCCGCACCTCAGCATTGGCGGCCATCACGTAACAGCGGCGCGGAGAGCCAACGCGGGATATTGTCATGGAACTCGAAAAATATACCGATCGTGCCAAGGGATTCTTGCAGTCGGCGCAGAGCTTGGCGCTGCGCAGTGGCCATCAGCGGCTGACCCCGGAGCACCTCTTAAAGGTGCTGCTGGAGGATACTGAGGGGCTGTGCGCCAATCTCATTCGCGCCGCCGGGGGTGACCCGAAGGCGGCGCTAGCCGCGGCCGACGCCGAGCTCCACCGGCTTCCGAAAGTCGAGGGGTCGGGGGCGGGGCAGGTCTACATGTCGCCCGAATTGGCGCGGGTGTTCGAGCAAGCCGAGCAATTGGCGCAGCGCGCCGGCGACAATTATGTCACCGTGGAACGGCTGTTGCTCGCATTGGCCGCGGCCGCCGGTACTGGCGCGGCGAAGGCTCTCGCGGCGGCGCGGGTCGACGCGCAGAGCCTCAACCGCGCGATCGAAGAGGTGCGGAAGGGCCGCAAGGCCGACACCGCCTCGGCCGAGGAAGGCTACGACGCGTTAAAGAAATACACGCGCGACCTGACCGAGGCGGCACGCGACGGCAAGCTTGACCCGGTCATCGGGCGCGACGAGGAGATTCGCCGCACGATCCAGGTCCTGTCGCGGCGCACCAAGAACAACCCGGTATTGATCGGTGAGCCCGGGGTCGGCAAGACGGCGATTGTCGAGGGCCTCGCCCTGCGCATTGTCAATGGCGACGTGCCGGAGAGCTTAAAGAACAAGAAACTGCTGTCGCTCGATCTCGGCGCCTTGTTGGCCGGAGCCAAGTACCGCGGCGAGTTTGAGGAGCGTCTGAAGGCGGTTCTGACCGAAATTACCGCGAGCGCCGGCGAGATCATCTTGTTCATCGACGAGTTGCACACGCTTGTCGGCGCCGGCAAGGCGGAAGGCGCGATGGACGCCTCCAACATGCTCAAACCCGCCCTGGCTCGCGGCGAGCTGCATTGCGTCGGGGCAACCACCCTCGACGAATACCGCAAGAATATCGAAAAGGACGCGGCGCTCGAGCGCCGCTTCCAGCCGATTTATGTCGGCGAGCCTTCGGTCGAGGATACGATCTCGATCCTGCGCGGGATCAAGGAGAAATACGAGCTTCATCACGGGGTTCGGATCACCGACGCCGCGATCGTCGCGGCTGCGACCCTCGCCAACCGCTACATCACTGACCGGTTTCTGCCCGACAAGGCGATCGACCTGATGGATGAGGCGGCCGCAAGGCTGCGCATGATGATCGACTCGAAGCCCGAGGAATTGGACGAGCTCGACCGCCGCATCGTGCAGCTGAAGATCGAGCGCGAGGCGTTGAAGAAGGAGACCGACCCCGGTTCGCGCGATCGCCTGCAAAAGCTCGAACATGAGCTCAGCGAGCTCGAAGAACGATCCGCCGAGCTGACGGCACAGTGGCAGGCCGAAAAGGAAAAGTTGGCCGGCGCGCAGAAGCTCAAGGAACAGCTTGAACAGGCTCGCCTCGAGCTCGAGCAGGCGCAGCGCCGCGGTGACTGGACCCGCGCCGGCGAACTCGCCTACGGCATCATCCCCGACCTCGAAAAGCGACTCGCCGCGGCCGAAGCTAAAGAGGGCAGCGGGGTCATGGGAGCCGAAGCGGTGACCGCCGAGCACATCGCGGCGGTGGTGTCGCGCTGGACCGGTGTGCCGGTTGAAAAGATGCTCGAAGGTGAGCGGGGCAAGCTTCTCCACATGGAGGAAGCGCTGAAGGCGCGCGTCGTCGGCCAAGACGAGGCGATCGCCGCAGTCTCGCAGGCAGTGCGCCGGGCGCGAGCCGGGCTGCAGGACCCCAACCGGCCGATAGGCTCGTTCCTCTTCCTGGGTCCGACCGGCGTCGGCAAGACCGAATTGACCAAGGCGCTCGCCGAATTCCTGTTCGACGACGAGCGCGCAATGGTGCGCATCGACATGTCGGAATACATGGAACGGCACTCGGTCGCACGGCTGATCGGCGCCCCGCCGGGCTATGTCGGTTATGAAGAAGGCGGCAGCCTGACCGAGGCGGTGCGACGCCGTCCGTACCAGGTGATCCTGTTCGATGAAGTCGAAAAAGCCCATCCGGACGTATTCAACGTTCTGCTGCAGGTGCTCGACGACGGGCGCCTGACGGACGGCCAGGGCCGCACGGTCGACTTCCGCAACACCCTGATCGTGCTGACCTCAAACCTCGGCAGCGAGTACCTCGCGAGCCTGCCAGAGGGGCAGGCGGTCGATGCGGTGCGGGCTCAGGTCATGGAGGCGGTGCGCGCTGCGTTCCGCCCGGAATTCCTCAACCGTCTCGACGAAATCCTGCTGTTCCGCCGTCTGTCGCGCGATGACATGGTGGGCATCGTCGACATCCAGCTGCGGCAATTGCAGAAGCTGCTGGATGAGCGAAAGGTGACATTGGAGATCGACCCCGAGGCGAAGCAGTGGCTGGCCAATGCCGGCTACGACCCGGTCTATGGTGCCCGGCCATTAAAGCGGGTAATCCAGCGCGAATTGCAGAACCCGCTCGCCGAGAAGATCCTCGCCGGCGAGATCCGCGACGGCGACACCGTCCGGGTGAGGGCCAGCCCGCTCGGTCTGCTCCTGGAGCCTGTCCACCACGACGAGGATCTCGAGGCCCAACGCCACGCCGCGCAGTGAACTTAGGCATAGGAGCCACCGCGTATGAACGATTCAGCCCAACCGGCGATCAAGATCTACGGCACGCGGGGGTCGACCGTCTGCTACTCGATCCGCGACTTTCTTCATCGCAGTGATGTCCCGTTTCAATGGATCGATCTGACGAGCGATGAACAGGCCCGCGCCGAGGCGGAGGTCTCGGGTCTCGAAGATCGGCGCTTGCCGATCTGCGAATTCCCCGACGGTACGCGGATCGAGCGTGCGACGGTTCGCCAGGTCCTCGAAAAACTCGGCTGGTACAAAAATCCCTCGCGAGAAGAATACGATCTGGCGATCTATGGCGCCGGGCCGGCTGGGTTGAGTGCGGCTGTCTACGGCGCTTCGGAGGGACTGAAGACGGTTGTGATCGAACGCTATGCGGTCGGTGGCCAGGCCGGCAGCAGTCCGAAGATCGAGAATTATCTGGGATTTCCGGAAGGCATCAGCGGCGCGGACCTCGCCGAACGCGCCCGCGAGCAAGCGTGCCGGTTCGGCGCGGAAATTTTGGTCGCCCGTGCTGGTATCCGCGGCGAAGTCGTCGCCGGCAAGGGGATCGGCTACCTCGATGATGGGACAAAGATCATCGCTCGCGCGTCGGTCTGCGCCACTGGGGTCGATTACCGCAAACTCGGCCGGCCGAACGAGGATCGCTTGTTCGGAGCGGGCGTCTATTACGGCGCCGGGGCCAGTGAGGCTATGCTGTGCAGTCGTCAGGAGGTGTATCTGGTGGGCGGCGGCAATTCTGCCGGCCAGGCGGCGCTGCACTTTGCGCGCTATGCGGCGCGGGTGAACATGGTGGTGCGCGAGGATTCGCTAAAGGCTTACATGTCCGATTATCTGATCGATCGGATTCGCGACGAGCCAAAGGTCAATGTGCTGACAAACACAGAGGTTACGGCACTGCACGGAGACAGCACGTTGCAGGCGATCACTCTCAGAAACAACAAGACCGGCAAGGAATGGACAGCGCAGACGAGTTGGCTCTTTCTCTGCCTCGGGGGTGCGCCGCAGACGCAATGGGCGGCGGAAGCGGGCGTCCTCTGCGATAGCGGCGGTTATATAATCACCGGGCCGGATCTGCTGAGGAACGGCAAACGCCCCGTGAACTGGTCACTCGATCGCGACCCCCTCGACATGGAAACGAGCCTGCCGGGGGTTTTTGCCGCCGGGGACGTGCGGCAGGGCTCGATCAAACGTTGCGCCTCAGCAGTTGGCGAGGGGGCCAGGACCATCGTTTCCGTCCACCGCTATCTGGCGGACGGCTAACGTCGATCCCCTCGCCGCTGGAGAAAGGGAAATGATCGCCCAGCGCTTCCATGATAGCCGAGAAGCCGGGCGGCTGCTGGCGGCAAAGGTCGCCGCTTATGCCGATCGCCCGGATGTGGTCGTGCTGGCATTGCCGCGCGGCGGCGTACCCGTTGCACATGAAGTGGCCGATCCCCTTCACGTGCCGCTCGAAGTGTTTGTCATTCGCAAGCTCGGTGTCCCGGGCCACGAAGAGCTGGCGATGGGCGCCATTGCGACCGGCGGCAGATCAGTTCGACGCGGTGCTGCATTTCGACAAGACCCGCGCGGTCGAATACACCCCGAATGGGAGGCGGGGGGAACTGCCCGAGACATTCCCCTTTGCGGTCTGATCGCGTCGCTGCAGGACTAAGTGTCGCCAGATTTCGCCCGGTTGAAGGAGACAAGAGCATGACGGTAAAGCTTAATGCCCGGGCCTACGACCATGCAAAAAGACTGATCAACGAGGGCGAGTTCATCGTTGATGAGAGGGATGCGTGGAGCGAACATCGACCCTCAGCACAAAGGGAAAATGAATTTATCCGCGAGCACGGCATTGCCGAGTACGGGAAATGGTATCTCGGGATAAACGATGAAAAATCCGAGAAAACCAAAGGGCATTACGAGTTCCCCTACGGGGATTTTCGCAATGTACACCGGTGCGGCGTGCTCACCGCAGAAAGCCGGGCCGGCCAATACAAGCATCACGACATCGAGAATGCCACCGCACACTTGCATGGCATGATCGACGCCAAGCGACCAGACGTGGCGGCCATAAGAAGCTAATTCTCGTCTTATCGACGGCTGGGTGTGGGTGTTCGCGGAGAGCGAAGGCCGCCGGCTCACCGGGTTCTTCACCGTCCTGCATGCATAGCGATGAGGAGCACGTTCGAATTTGGCGCTTCGGCAATCGTGACGCTCCTCGTCACAATCGGTCCGCTCGAAACTGCGGCCATCTTCGGGTTGCTGACCGGCGGCGCCCGGCGAGCCGCGCGTTACCGGCTGGCCGTCGAAGCCGTTGTCATCTCCGGCGGTGTCCTTGTCGTCTTCGCCATCGGCGGGCCCCGCTTCCTCGCACTCTTGCACGTCAGCGTCGCGGCTTTTCAGGTAGCTGCGGGTATCCTGCTCATTCTGCAATCGATTGAGCTCATTTTCGCTCACCCGAGCGGCCTTTCCGCGCTGACCGCGGGTGAGGAAAAAGAGGCCAAAGGCACCAGTGAGATTGCGGTTTTTCCACTCGCAATACCTTTGATTGCGGGACCGGCGAGCATAACGGCCGCAATGCTCTTGATGGGGCAGGCCGGCGCCGATCTCGCGAAGGTCGCGGTCTTCTTTCTTTCGTTGCTGCTTGCATTGGTGCTGACCTGGGCCGCGCTGGTGCTGGTCGACCCGCTCGGGCGGGTGCTGGGCGTGACCGGCACAAATGTGATCGCCCGTATTTCCGGCATCCTGCTGGCGGCGCTCGCTGTCCAGTTTATCTTTGATGGAATTAGCCATAGCCATTTGCTGCGGTAAGAGAGGCTGGCCTGAGAATGGCACACGAAGTATCGATCGTCTTGCCACGTCATCTCGCAATCCGGGGCTGAAGGAGGCAATCGTGCGCGGTGCCGCTCAAATCGCAGCCAAGGTGCTCCCCGCCATCCTGAGTGATGTCGGTCACGGCTCGCACTTGTGTGCGTTCTACGAGACCAAGAAGGACCTCACCGATCTCGTGCTTCCGTTTTTCGATGCCGGGCGGAGCCAGGGCGAGTTGTGCGTGTGGATGATGCCCGACTCGGTGACCGCGGAAGAAGCCGCAGCGGTTGCCGCCAAACACGACATCGAACTTTGTCCCGGACGAGAGCTCTACAAGAAGGGTCCGCATTTCGATCCCGGGCCGGTTGTCGATCTCTGGAACGCGAAGCTGCAGCAGGCTCTGGCTGCAAGCTGTTCGGGCATGCGCGCTTCGGGTGACGCCTTCTGGCTTCAATCGAGCGACTGGGAAGCCTTTCTCGATTACGAAGCCGACCTCACCAACATGATTGCCGACAAACCCATCACTCTTCTTTGCACCTATCCGCTTTCGCTGAGCAAAGCTGGCGACCTTATCGACGTGGCCAGGGCCCATCACGTCGCAATCGCAAAGCGGAAAAGAGCCTGGGAAGTCATCAAAGGATGGGGAGTTACCCAGGCCCCTCTCGCGCCCCAGCGCAAGCGCGCTGAGGTATTGGATGCCAGCGACCGGATTTTATCGCTCAGCCCGCGCGAGCGTCAGGTGCTCGATGGGGTGGCGCAAGGCCATTCCAGTAAGATGATAGCCCGCGAGCTGGGGATCAGCGTCCGAACGGTTGAGACACATCGTACCCGCTTGCTCGATCGGCTTGAGGTCCACACCACAGTGGAGGCGATCAGATTGGCAACGTTGTCGAGACTGATCTTAGCATCATAGCGGCGCGACGGGCAGAGCGCCCGGAGCGCCTCCAACCAAGCGCCGCCACCGATGCTGCGTTAGGTAATTCTACGATCGGTATCTGCCTCGATTGTCCGCCGCGCTTGTGGGCCGATCTTAGTGAGGATGAAAACTGCGCTCGGACAAGAAGAGATGCCTCACTCTGATCCACAGGGCCGGGTCGCCCTGATGTTGTGCGAAAGCATCCTTCACGTACTCGTCGAGGAGAATGTGATAACCAAAGAGATGGCGCTCGACGCGATCAACACAGTTGCCGACCTGACGCGCGAGATGGCCAGGGGCAACCCGACTGCGAGCCCCCACATCGCGGCCGATCTCAGCCGTTCGATCGCCGAGAGCTTCGCGCTCAAGGACTAGCTTTCATCCACCGGACCGTCCGCTCGGTCGGCGCGCCCGCGTTCGAGATCATCGATATAGCGAATGACCCCGGCCGGTGTGCTGTTCAACTGCAGATAAGCGGGCGTAAGCCCGGCGATCGCTTGCAGCCTCGCGAAGTCGGCGATGGTAAGCCGCCGCTGCTGCAGTTTGATCAGTCGGTCCTGCCGGAACCGCTGCAGGACGCGGTTGATGTGCACGGCAGTCAGCCCCAAAGCGTCGCCGAGATCGGTCTGCGTCAACGGCAGCCGAATCGTGTGGTCCTCGACCACTTGGATCGCCCGTTGCCGCCAGACCAACTCGCATAGCAAATAGGCAACTCGACCGCGCGCGTTGCGCCGCCCGAGGGCGACAATCCGCTCGCGCGCCATCGCCGCCTCCTGCATCGCGCACCACCACAAAGCGGCACCCAGACGAGGGCGGTTCGTAGCAATGTCGACCACAATATCGCGCTCGATCGCGGCGATGCGCGTCGACATAAGCGCACCAACCGAATGGTCCATCGCCTCCAGCAGAAAAACGTGCAACTCGGAGAAATCGCCGGGGATCAGAAAGCTCAGGATTTGTCGCCGGCCGTCCGGTAAGAGGCGGTAGCGGCATGCCATGCCTCGGGTGACGACAAAGGCCGAGCGCGGGGCAGCGCCCTCATCGAAGATATTCTGTCCATGCCTAAACCGCTCCTCACGCGCGCACAGCGTCTCGAGAAAATCCAGTTCCCCGCTGGAGAGCGGCATGAATTGCAAAAGTTTTGCTGCGAGCGGGTTGCCAGCCCGTCCATTAGTCCCGAGCATTTTGCCCGATGACCCCGACCGGGTCAGGCAGTCCGGTGCCGGCGCAACCCAACCCGAGTACTCCCCTGAGCGCTAGGCACTCAACCACCCGATTACTTCTGAGCCTATTTATCAGACGCCGCGACGCCAGCGCGCTAAACTGGATCAACTTTTTAAGCTGTTTCGATTGTACGGTGTTATTTATTATCCTCTCTCCGAAGATTTGGGTTGGGATTCACGGCTTGGCTAGCCCACGCAAGCGGTTAATCGACTGAGCTCAGCTCTCAATAGACGTGTACAGCTGCATGTATTATCGCCCGATAGACGCGGTTATGGTGTCCTTAAAATAGTCTTATCAGCATACTTTCCAACACTTTATAGGTAATTTCCTGATGTAGATCAGTATAAAGTGCCCTTTTTAGTTTTTGACCGATATGTCTGTGGACTATAAATGTTGGCAAAGGTATGATAACTCTGAGAGTTTTTTTGGAACCTTTGCGCGGCGACGACGTTACCGGCGCGGAGTCAATTGTCTCGTATCGCACGCGCAGGAGACCCGGATGGCGATTGGTGATGCCGGTCGCCCCGGCGATCCCCCCGTCGGATACAAATCGCCTTGGACCCAAGTCGCAAGCGGGGCAGACAGGGCCGGGGAAAATCGCGGCACTAGGATTACCGGCGTGCCGGAGCGACTTAATATCGAACTGGAGCTGCGCCAGCTGGCCGCTATCGTTGCATTCTCGGGCGACGCCATCATCAGCACGAGCTTGGACGGCACTGTCACGACGTGGAATTGGGCGGCCGAAGCGATCTTTGGCTATCGACCCGAGGACATAATCGGGAAACCGGTCTTCGTGTTGGCCGCGGCGGGCCGCGAGGATGAGATGCCGCGGATGCTCGATCGGATCAAGAACGGGGAGCGGATCGAGCATTATGAAACGAGCAGGCGGTGCAAGGACGGCCGTGAGGTGGCCGTCTCTCTAACTATCTCGCCGATCTGCGATGCCAATGGCTGGATCGTCGGGGCCTCCAAGATCGCCCGCGACATCACCGACCGAAAACGGGCTGAAGCCAACCTGCTACATCTAACGGAAAATCTCGAGAGACGTGTTGCCGAGCGAACCGCAGAGCTTAAGCAGGCGAACCTTCGGCTGCGGGCCGAGATCGCCGAACGAGAGGAGGCCGATGCACGCCTGCAGGAATTGCAATCTGAGCTTTTTCACGCGGCGCGTCTGAGCGCGGTTGGACAGATGGCCGGTGCGTTGGCGCATGAGCTGAACCAGCCGCTCGCCGCTGCGGCCAATTTTGTCAACGCCGCCCGCCGTCTGCTCGCAAGCGGAGAGCGCACCCGGATCGACACCGTTTCCGAAGTGATGGCGGAAGCGGCCGCGGAGGTATTGCGCGCTGGCCAGATCATTCGGCGGTTGCGGGCATTTGTCACCGTTGGTGAGACGGAACGGCAGCCCGAAAACCTTCCCGCATTGATCGAAGAGGCGAGCGCGCTGGCGTTGACCGGGGCACCGGCCTCCGGTGTCCAGGCTTTCTTTCGCTTCGACCCAAGGGCGGCGCGAGTTTTCGTCAATCGAGTCGAGATCCAGCAGGTTCTTGTCAATCTGATACGCAACGCGCTCGAGGCGATGGGAGACGGCGCGCGACGCGAGCTGGAAATAACAGCGGCTTTGCTCGATGAGGAAACCATCGAAATCGCGGTCGCCGACAGTGGACCGGGTCTCGCCAAGGAAGTCAGCGCTCGCCTCTTCGATCCGTTTTTTTCGACGAAATCCAATGGCATGGGTCTTGGCCTCTCGATCTGCCGGTCAATCATCGAGGCGCATGGGGGGCGGCTGAGAAGCGAGCCAAACCCAGGCGGCGGGACAGTATTTCGGTTCACCCTCCCCTCGGTTCCAAAGGGATGAGCGCGATGAGCAACAAGCGCATTGTCCACGTCGTCGAGGACGACGCGGCGGTCCGCCGTTCGCTCGAACGGCTGCTGGACTCCGCCGGCCTCACTCCCGTCCTTTACGAAAGCGCTGTTAGTTTTCTCGGCGCGGCACAAGGACTGTCAGCGGGATGTGTCCTGTTGGATGTCCGGATGCCGGACATGGATGGCCTCGAGCTCCAGACCCGGCTTAATCGCCTTGGCTTTGCGCTGCCGATAATCGTGATGACTGGGCACGGCGATGTGCAGACCGCCGTGCGGGCGATGAAGGCCGGCGCCCACGATTTCATCGAAAAGCCGTTTGACGATGAGCGCCTGCTCGCCGCAATCGACCAGGCTCTGGCGCTTTCCGGGCGGGGGTCTCGCGAGCGGGAAACGGCAGAAGCGCTCGACAAGATCGCCACTCTGAGCCCGCGCGAGCGCGACGTTCTCGATGGGCTCGTGGAGGGCAAGCCAAACAAGGTGATCGCTTACGATCTCGGCATCAGCGTGCGGACCGTCGAAGTGCACCGCGCCCGCATGCTGGAGCGGCTCGGAACCCGAAGCACCGCCGAAGCCATTCGGGTGGCGGTGATGGCGACCCTAGCGGTCCACGGCCGGCCGGACCCATAGCGCGGGCGATGCACGCCACCGGTTTGCATGCGAGGGAAAAAGTGAACAACACGTTCTCTCGGTCAAACGGCCTCCACGAGGTCAAAAGTATCGATGATTCCGAAAATTACCGGCTTGATGATGCCGAATGGCTCGAGCGTGAGCTCGACAAAGCAAGCGCCGGACGCGAATCCGATCTGATGCGCCTGTTGCTGTCGCGGGTAACCCTGAACAACATGTTCCAGTTCAGCGCCCTGCTCGATGCGGAAGGGACGATGTGGGACGTCAACCACGCCGCTCTGCAGGGTGCCGGCCGCACACGCGGCGACATTCACGGAAAGCCCTTTTGGGAGGCTCGCTGGTGGCAAACATCGGTCGAGACTAGGGCGCAACTGCAGTCTGCGATCGGACGCGCCGCGGCGGGGGAGTTCGTTCGCTACGATGTCGATATCCTCGGGCGTGCAAGCGGCAGCGAATTGATCACGATCGACTTCGACATCGCGCCGGTTAGAGACCGCAACGGCAACGTCCGGTTCCTGATCTGTGAAGGCCGCGATGTCACCGAGCAGCGACGGCTCGAGGGCGAAGTCCGTCGACAAAAGGAGGAGCTCGCCAAGCTCGATGAGTTGAAGACGCAATTTTTCGCCAATGTCAGCCATGAGTTTCGTACCCCGCTCACCTTGATGCTGGGTCCGATCGCCGACGCACTGACCGATGCCGAGGAACCGCTCGGGCCGCGTCAGCGCGAACGCATCGTACTAATGCAGCGCAATGGATTTCGGCTGTTGAAGCTCGTTAACACGCTGCTCGATTTCTCCCGCATCGAGGCCGGCCGCATGCAGGCCGTCTACAGCCGAGCGATCTGGCGGCACTGACCGCCGATCTCGCCAGCAGCTTTCGTGCGGCGATGGAAAAAGCAGGGTTGCGGTTTACTATCGACTGCCCGCCACTCCCGGAGCCCGCCTGGGTCGACCACGACATGTGGGAGAAAATCGTCCTCAACCTGCTGTCGAACGCCTTCAAGTTTACCCTGGAGGGGGAGGTCGAGGTCCGGTTGCGGGCGGTTGACGGCAAGGCCGAACTTTCGGTCCGCGACACTGGGGTCGGTATCCCCGAGCCGGATCTACCCCATATTTTTGACCGCTTTCACCGTGTCGAGGCCTCGCGGGGGCGCAGCTACGAGGGCTCCGGGATCGGGTTGGCATTGGTGCAGGAGCTGACCAGATTGCACGATGGGTCGATCCGGGTCGAGAGCACAATCGGCAAAGGCAGCGAATTCGTCGTTTCGCTTCTGTTCGGCACGGGCCACCTGCCCACCGCGCGCATCGCCGCTTCGGCAGCGTTCTCCTCGACCGCGAGCGGGGCGACCGCCTATGTCGAGGAAGCGCTTCGTTGGTTGCCGGGCGATGACGAGGTCTCGCCATCGGGACCCCAGCCGCCGCGAGAGATCGGCGGTGCCGACGCCTACGCCGCCGCGCCCCGAGATGACCGCCCGCGCCGCGTCGTCATTGCCGATGACAATGCGGACATGCGCGACTACCTGCGACGCTTGTTGGCGGATGCCGGGTACGAGATTGAAGCCGCAGCAGACGGACGCGCGGCCTTGGCAGCGGCCCGTCGCGAGCCGCCGGATCTGATCCTGAGTGACGTGATGATGCCGGACTTTGACGGATTTGCGCTGCTGCGCGCGATCCGCGCCGATCCGGTGACGGTGACAGTGCCCTTTCTGCTGCTGTCGGCGCGGGCCGGCGAGGAAGCGAGGGTCGAAGGTCTCGACGCCGGTGCGGACGATTATCTCGTCAAACCGTTCACGGCGCGCGAACTGCTCTCGCGTATCGGTGCCAACATCGCACTCGCACGGATGCGTCGCGAGGTTGCCGAAAGGGAGCGGGATCTCCGCCGACAGATCGAGGAGATTCTCGATCGTGTTTCCGATGCGTTTTATGCCGTCGACCGTGAATTACGGCTGATCTACGCGAACCAGCGTCTGGAAGAGCTGGTCCGGAGACCGCGCGCCGAGCTGGTCGGGCGACCGATCGAAGAGGTCTTTCCGGATGAACCCGATGGGGAAAATCACCGCCGCCGCTTTGCGGCCATCGGGGGTGCGTTGTCGGGGCGTTTCGAATCCTTCTCCCAAGCGCTCGGCGAGTGGATCGAGGGAAGCATCTATCGCAGCGACACCGGCTATTCGGTTTATGTTCGCGACGTCACCAGCCGCAAGCGTGTCGAAGAGGAGCTTCGCGGCGCGAAGGCGCAAGCCGAAGCAGCAGCTCTGGCGCGGTGCGAGTTTCTTGTCGCCGCAGCCCACAGTTTGCGCCAGCCGTTGGACCTCGCCATTAACGACATGCTGAGGGTCACACCTGGCGATATCGACGATCGGCAGGCGCTGGCACGGGCGCAGCGCGCCGCCGGCCGGCTCAGAAGCGCCCTCGACAAATTGGCCGAATTGGCGCAGCTCGACAGCGGACAGCGCGAGCCGCAGTGCCGAATCTTTGCACTGCGTGAGGTGCTGGAGCAGATCAGCGCCACTTGGTCACCGCTCGCCCAAGCGCGACAAATCATCCTCGAAATTCCCGAACCGCGCGATCTCGTCCACTCCGACCCTGAGATGCTCTCTGAAGTGCTGCACCACCTCGTCGGCAATGCGATCGGCAACACCGAGCGGGGCCGGGTGTGGATCGAATGCCGCCGTCGGGATCGGGTTCTCGTGATCGAGGTGCACGACACGGGCCGGGGCATACCCGATGCCGAACTCGGCAACGTATTCAAGGAGTTCCATCAGCTTCAGCCGTCGAGCAGCGAGGGCATGGGTCTCGGTCTGCCGATCGTCAGGAGGATCACCGATCTGCTGGGGTATCCGATCGCAGCTCGCTCGGTGTTGAACGAGGGATCGTGCTTTCAGATTGAGGTTCCGATCGGGTACTGGCGGCCTCTGGCGTCCGCCGGCCACAACGCCGCAGCAAAATGAATTCTGTGTCCTCTCCAGTCGAGTCGTGCTCTCTAAATCTAACTTTCATCTGCAGGCCCTGGTCCCATAACAGGCGAGCGGTCTTGATTAGGGTTTCCTCGTGTTTATTGGGAACCTCGCGCGAGAACCGTCCCTCCTTGACGACGCTGAAACCGTAGGGCGTGTGTGGACGGCCCCGTTGACGCAAGGGGTGAGATAAGAGAATCCTGATCTGGTGCGGTTGCGGTCGTGTGTCCGGCCTGTTTGTGCGGTCGGTGCCGCTGGCCCAGATGGGTTTCGCGACCCACTCCCAAACGGAACAGAGACCTTGAAGGCCACCACCCTACACGGGTTTTGTGGATCGTCGGACCGACCGATCAGCATCTTCGCTCGAGCCCTGCGGTTAGGTGCCGACGCGCGATCAGGCCGCCGTCGGCGCGGTCTGGTAATCCCGCCCGCTGATCATCATGGCCCACATGATGCGGGCCATCTTGTTGGCCAAAGCCACCGCGGCAAGTTTGCGGGGCTTGCGGCCGAGTAGGTTAAGCAGCCATGGCGAGGTCGCTGGCCGGCCAGGTTTGGCATGTTGGATGACCGCGGTCGCTCCCAGCACCAGCAACTGGCGCAGCCGCTCGTCGCCGGCCCGGCTGATGCCGCCCAGGCGCTGTCTGCCGGCGGTCGAGCATTGCCGCGGCACTAACCCAAGCCAGGCCGCGAAATGCCGCGCCGATTTGAACTGCGCCGCGTCGACCCGCAGCGCCAAATTCAGCGCCGCAATCGGTCCAATCCCCGGAACCGCAGCGAGCCGCCGGCTGACCGGGTTGCCCTTGTGCTGTCGCAGCAGCGTGGTGTCGATCGCCCGCAGCCGCATCTCGATGCGCTCGGCTTCCCCACCGAGGAGCGCGATCGCCTGCTTGGCTGCTGCCGGCACCGCTGCGTCATCCGCCGCGGCGATCTCGGCCCGCAGCTCGTGCACGCCCTTCGCGCCGAGTGGCGCGACGACGCCCATCTCGGCGGCATGGCCGCGCATCGCATTGACCAGCTGGGTGCGCTGCCGCACCAATAGCTCGCGCACCGACAACAGCATCGCCGCCGCCTGCTGCTCGACCGACTTGATCGGGACGCTGGCGATCGACGGCTGGGTCGCGGCCACGCTGATCGCCTCGGCATCGTTGCGGTCATTCTTGTTGCGCTTGACAAACGGTTTGACGTATTGCGGCGGGATCAGCCGCACGCGGTGGCCGAGCGCCAGCAGAACTCGTGCCCAGTGATGCGAACCGCCGCACGCTTCCAGCGCCACCTCGACTGGCGCCAGCCCGTCAAAGTACTGCAGCAACTCGCGCCGCCGCAGGTTGCGCCGCAATACCACCCGGCCCATGCCGTCTACTCCATGCAGCGTGAACACCGACTTGGACGTGTCGATCGCAATCCGTTTAATATCGCTCATGGACGGTCTCCAGTTCGTGTCTTGACAGCCGAACTTTGGCACCAGATGCCGCGGGGCCGTCCACCCCAACGGAACAGGTTTTTGATGATATGGAACGGGTGCTCGACCCAGGCCCGCACCTGTGACAGCGCTCGCTCCACTGCCTCGGCCCAATTCCGCAGCCGTTCGGGCAATGGCTTGATGACGCTGCGCTTGATCGCGATGTTCCAGCAGATATCGCAGCCCTCAAATTCGGGCCGCTTGTCCGCCCCGGTGTAGCCGGCATCGGCGAAGACATCCGTCTCCTGGCCGTGCAGTAAGGCCGCTGCCTGATTGATATCGGCCTCGTTGGCAGCGGTGCCGATAACCGTGTGCACCACCCCCGAGGCGACATCGACCCCGATATGCGCCTTCATCCCGAAGTGCCACTGGTTGCCCTTCTTGGTCTGGTGCATCTCCGGGTCGCGCGCCTTGCTTTTGTTCTTGGTCGAAGGCGGGGCGGCGATGATCCCCGCCTTCGCGAGGACGGCGTCGACGATTGTTCCCTGGCGCATCAACAAGCCGCGCTCCTCAGCATCGCACCGACCTCGTCGAATAGAACCCGAGTCAAGTCGTGCTGCTCTAACCAATGGCGGAAGTTCAGCACCGTCGTCGCGTCCGGAACTGTCGCCACTGACAGATCGATGCCGGCAAAGCCGCGCAACGCCTGGCTGTCGTACAGCGCGTCCTCCACGGCCTCGTCGGCCAGCCCGTACCACTGCTGCAAAAAGTAGATCCGCAGCATCCGCTCCAGCCCAACCGGCGGCCGGCCGCGCTCTCCCTTCGGGTAGAAAGGTCGCAGACGATCGACCAGCCGTGCCCACGGCACAACCTCTTCCATCTCGGCCAAAAACCGGTCCCGGCGCGTCTGCCTTTTCTTGCCGGCGTATTCCGCCTGCGAAAAGCTCCCCTGCCGCTGCATCGCCCGCCCCTTGGTCCCCCCGGACCCGCGGATTCTACCCGTTGCCCGCGCCCTTGCCTCGGCTTATTTCAGCGTTTCCCTAAAGGCGCTCTCAACTACTGGAAGTCGCACTTTTTACGCGATCTCAGCGACGCAGCAATCGATGCGATGATCGACGCCTTTGAGAAATGCGCGTCGCCGATGAGCGGGATCCTCGTCGAGCATTTCCACGGCGCGGCGTCGCGGGTCGGGGTCAGCGACACATCCTTTCCGCTGCGATCTGCCGGGTACAATTTGCTTGTGCTGGCGCAGTGGATGAGCCCGGCGGATAATGAGCGGTGCATCGACTGGGCGCGCCAGAGCTACGGTGCAATGCAGCCCTTTGTCGGATTGGGCCGCTACTCCAATTATTTGGACGATGATGAGGCAGGAGATCCTTCGGCAGCTGCATACGGCGTCAACTACCGACGGCTCCAGGAGTTAAAAGCCAAATACGACCCTGAGAACTTCTTCCACATCAACCAGAACATCCGCCCGCCGGCGTAAAGACGCTACTCCGCGGCGAGGGCGGGGCGTTCGCCGAGATTGTGCAGACAGCGGTCGATCCACAATTTGGTCAGCTTTTCCTGGGCACCGTTTTGCGATAGGCGCCGGTGCAGGGCCGCGAAATCGACCTGATCCATCTCCTGATCCTGGTTGAAGCAGGAAAACACCACGGTCTCGGTGCCGGTGACGGGATCGCGATGCATCTGCAGGCATTGCGCGCAGATTTCCTTCATCATGCACTGCATTGGCGAGTTGATCGATGCGATCGCACGGTGATCGGGCCGGAAATAACCCTTGAGCCGCGCCCGCCGCGCCTCGGCGACCGCGTTCATCATCCCGTCCGAGCCGATCGCGATGATCCGGTCGACCGCGGAGAGCGGGATTGCCACCGACCCCAACTCGCCGGCACCGTAAGCCGCGATCGCCTCGACGATATTGCCGACAAACGCATGATCCTGCGGCCGCCCGGGGGCAAAACTCGGCGCCTCGTCGCAGCACCAGACGACGATATCGGCGGAGCGCTCGATATCTTCGACCTTGTAGCGGTCGGCGATCGTTTTATAGCCGGCGAAGTAGAGGACGCGAGAGCCCTGCGCCCGCAATGCCGCCGCGATTGAAAACAGCACCGCATTGCCGAGCCCGCCGCCGACGAGCAGCACGGTTTCGCCCGCCGGGGTCTCGGTCGGCGTGCCGGTAGGACCCATTAGAATCACCGGCTCGCCCGGCTTCAACAACGCGCAGAGATCGGATGATCCGCCCATTTCGAGGACGATCGTCGAGAGCAGCCCCTGTTCCCGATCAACGGCCGCGCCGGTCAATGCCAGCCCCTCCATCGCCAGGGTCGTCCCGTCGATATGCGCCGCCAAAGTCTCGTAATTCTGTAATCGGTAGAACTGACCCGGCTTAAAGGCGCGCGCCGCTATCGGCGCCTTGATCACGATTTCGAGGATCTTGGGCGTGAGCCGGATCACCTCGTGCACCCGCGCGCGCAATTCGTCATCGAGCCGGACATGCAAACTGGCCGGCGATGGACCCGAAGACTCGCGCCGCGCCAACATGCGGGAGACGACCGGATAGCCAAGCGTGGCGCCACCCATTGCCTTGACGACATTCCCCGAAAAGCTCGGATGCAGGTCGCCGAAAAAGCTGACCGCGCGGCCGTCCTCGCGCAGATGGGTCAGCACCCGCACCGCAGCCGGCTTTGCCACCCGCTCCGGAACCGCCGGGTTGCCGTCCTCGTCGAGAGCGCGGAAATAGCGGCCGTCGACCACGATATTGTCGGGGTCTTCGCGCGCCAAAACGGTGTTTGGCTGGGTTCCGGCGGCGACCAGGATCGTGCGCGCCGGCAAGACGATCGTGTCGCCGGGTCCCTGATCCAACGACGGCCCGGTGCCGCCGACCTCCTGCGCACGGTGCCGCGTTAGCCGCAGCGCCTTTGCCTGCCCGAACTGGTCGACTTCGACCTCGGCCGGGGTCAGCAATTCGGCGAAGCGGATCCCCTCCTCCATCGCCTTTGCTACCTCCTCATGGTTGAGGGTGTAGCTCGGCGAATCGATCAGCCGGCGGCGATAGGCGATCGTCACCCCGCCCCAGCTATCGAGCAGTTCGGGCAATCGCGGGGGACGGCCTTCACGGCTCGCGGCGGCCCGCTCGGCACGCAAAGCGCGGGCGTGGGCGATGAACTCGGCGGCGCTCTCCTGTTCGGCCACGTTCCATTCGGCGCGCACCGCGGCCTCGCCGCGTTCCGAGACCAGGTTCTCGTAGCGCGACAGGAATTTTTCGACCTGCACCGGGTAATAGGCGAGCGACTCGGTTGCGGTGTCGATCGCGGTCAGACCGCCGCCGATCACAACCACCGGCAGCCGTACGCTCAAATTAGCAATGCTGCTGGTTTTGGCGGCGCCGGTCAGCTGCAACGCCATCAGGAAATCCGAGGCCTGCCGAACCCCCGGCGCCAAATTATTTGGCATCGGGATCACCGTCGGGCGGCCGGCGCCGGCGCACAGCGCGATGTGGTCAAAGCCCAGCTCGAACGCGCTGTCGATCGTCAATGTGCCGCCAAAGCGCACACCGCCATACATCGCGAACTCGGCGCGGCGTTCGAGCAACAGCCGCACGATCTTTAGGAAATTTTTGTCCCAGCGCACGGTGATGCCGTATTCGGCAACACCGCCAAACCCGGCCATGACCCGATCGTCGAGCCTGTCGACAAGTTGCGCCACATCGCGGATCGGCTCGAACGGCAGGCGAGCGCCATCAGGCCTCACCCCGGAGATTTCGGCCGGCAGCGGTTCGATCTTGAGTCCGTCGATCGCGGCGACGAAATGGCCGTCGTTGATCAGATGATGCGCCAATGTAAACCCGGCCGGGCCGAGCCCGACGACCAGCACTTTCTTGCCGGTCTCGGGCCGCGGCAGTGGGCGGCGGATGTTGAGCGGGTTCCAGCGCGTCAACAATGAATAGATCTCGAACCCCCAGGGCAGCCCCAGCGCGTCCTTCAGGGTGCGGGTCTCGACCTGCGGAATATCGACCGGCTCCTGCCGCTGATAGATGCAGGCCTTCATGCAGTCGTTGCAGATGCGGTGCCCGGTCGCGGCGCAGATTGGGTTGTCGACTGCAACGATGGCGAGCGCGCCCAATGTGTAGCCGCGCGCCTTGACCAAATTCATTTCGGATATTTTTTCTTCCAGCGGGCAGCCGGCCAAGGTCACGCCGAACACGCTCTTTTTGAAAGCCCCGTCCTTCTCCTTGAGCCCCTTCGAGCAGCTGTCCTTGCCCTGGTTATGGCACCAGATGCAGTAATTCGCCTGCTCGAGCGCGCCGGTCAGATCGGTGCCGCGATCGGTCAGGGCAAAACCTTCGCGATGCCGCCAGTCTTCCTCGGGCAGGCGCAGCATCGTAACGCCTTCATGCTCGACGGTCTCGACCGGAACGAGATGGTTCATATCCAGCCGGTGCGGCACCCGGAATAGGACGCCGCCGCGGTGTTTCTCGATGCCGGCGGGCGCCAGTGTTGCCCAGGCGGCATAGCGCTGGGCGATGTCGAGCGCGGCAGCATTGCTTGCCTCGTCGTCGAGCCAGCGCGCGACGTGCTCGGCATAGCGTCGCTCCCACCCCGGGATATTCTCGGAACGGCCGCCAATTAAGGCGTCGAGTTCGCGCGCCAGGGCTGGCCCATCGATTGCCGCCGCCTCCGCCTCCTTGACGCCTTTGACCGCACGGCGCTGCACAAAGAGGCGCTTGACCGAATAGAGCGGGGCCAATTCGTGATGCTGCGTCTGCAGCATCCTGACCTCGGCGGCGATGCCGAACAGCTCGCCGACAAAATCTTCAACCTGCGGGGCCAAATCGACGAGCAGGTCTGACTCATCGGCTCGCGCGAGCGCCTCGGGGTCACGCCGCGCCGCCATCAGGCGATTGTGCAGCGTGGCGTCGGCAGCGGCGAGGTGCTCGACAAAGGCACGGTCGATGCGGACCAGACCGTCACGGTTGTAGAGATCGGGAAAGCCGAGCCCGTGTTTCAGGGCAAGATCGGTCATTGGCAGCGGAAATTCCATTGCATGCGCGGGCTGCGCACGCTTCTTAGTTAAGTGGCGCCCGGGCAGCGCAGTCACGACAATTTGCCGCGACAGCGATGCGTGCGACGGGTTCCCAGAGATGTTGGGTTGCGAGGGCCGCCGATAAAGAGCGGTCGACCTGGCCGCCGCTTTCACGCAATTGTCACTCTCGTGCGGCACGGTTATCGCATCTCTCTATTCGGTACAGGCGATGGAATTCAGGGGGCGAGATCATGTCGGCAGACGCGTTTGACTACGATCTTTTGGTAATCGGTTCGGGTCCCGCCGGACAGCGCGCCGCAATCCAGGGCGCTAAGCTCGACAAGCGGGTCGCGATCGTCGAACGCCGGACTGTGCTCGGCGGGTGCAGCGTCAATTTCGGGACGATCCCGTCGAAGACGCTACGTGAGGCCGCACTCGATCTTTGCGGCTACCGCGGACGCGAATTTTACGGCGCGTCCTACACCGTCAAACAGAATATCACGATGCAGGATCTGCTGTTCCGCACCAACCGGGTGATCGCGCACGAGATCGATGTCACCCGTCATCAATTGATGCGCAATAATGTCGAGGTGATCCCGGCTACGGCATCGTTTGTCGGACCCGACGCGATCCGTCTCGAGGATGTCGGCGCGGGCGGCTCACGTGTCGTCAAGGCCAAGAAGATCATCATCGCCGCCGGGGCAGAGACTACCCGCGACCCGCATATCCCGTTCGACGGCGCCCGCATCTTTACCAGTGACGACGTCCTTGATCTCGATCGCTTGCCACGAACCCTGGCCGTGGTCGGCGCCGGGGTAATCGGCTGCGAGTATGCCAGTATCTTCGCCGCGCTCGGGGTCCGGGTCACCTTGATCGACCGGCGCGACCGGTTGTTGCCCTTTGTCGACAAAGAGATCGTCGACGAATTTTGCCATCATCTGCGCGAAAACCGGGCCACGTTGCGGCTCAACGAGAGCGTCGGCAAATTGGAGATCGTCGAGGACGAGCACGGCGCGAGGGTCAAAATACATCTCGATAGCGGCAAGACGATCATCGCCGAAAAAGCGCTCTATTCGGTCGGCCGGACCGGCGCCGCCAACCGGCTCAATCTGGCGGAAGCCGGTCTGACCGCCGACAGCCGCGGTCGCCTTGCCATAGACGCGAATTTCCGAACCGCGGTCGCCAGTATCTACGCTGTCGGCGACATGATTGGGTTTCCGGCGCTCGCGTCGACATCGATGGAGCAAGGCCGGCTCGCGGCGTGTCACGCCTTTGGCGTCAAGGCGCACAGCGTCCCCGAACGCTTTCCGTACGGGATTTACGCGGTGCCGGAGATCTCGATGGTCGGCAAGACCGAGGAGGAACTGACCGAAGCCTCGATCCCCTACGAGGTCGGCAAAGCCCGCTACAAGGAGATCGCTCGCGGGCAGATTCTCGGCGACGTCACCGGCTTGCTCAAGCTGATCTTTCACAGCGAGACCCGCCAGCTGCTTGGCGTCCACATCATCGGCGAGGGGGCGAGCGAGCTGGTCCACATCGGCCAGGCGGTGCTGTCGTTCGAGGCCAAGATCGATTACTTCGTCGACACCGTGTTTAATTATCCAACACTGGCCGAATGCTACAAAGTCGCGGCATTCGATGGCATCAACCGGCTCGGAATTTTTGCCGAGGAACAGGAGGAAGTGCTGCAAACCGCCTGATCGAACGCGAACCCGAACCAGGGGTGGCCTCCTAAGCCGATATCTTCTCCCAACTTAAGCAGACAGTTCTACTCGACCCCGAGCCTTCTCAAGTATACAAACCCGGCTGCTAAGGAGGCGGAGCCGGGCAAAACCGGAACGCCGGGTTGAAGCATATTCGGGAGGAGAGATGACGTTATCGTTTCTAAGCCGGGAGCGCACGATTGCGCCACCTGGCTATAGCCGGTGGCTGATCCCGCCAGCGGCTTTGTGTGTACATCTGTGCATCGGGCAGGTCTACGCGTTCAGCGTTTTCAACCTTCCGATGACCAAGCTGATCGGCATCACCACACACGCCGCTGACGATTGGAAGCTGACCGAGCTCGGTTGGATCTTCAGCATCGCCATCGTCTTTCTCGGGGCATCCGCGGCGCTGCGCGGGCGATGGGTTGAGGAAGGCGGTCCGCGTCTGGCGATGTTCACCTCGGCGCTGTGCTGGTCGGGCGGATTTTTTGTGTCGGCGCTCGGTGTCTACCTGCATCAACTGTGGATCGTCTACCTGGGCTACGGCGTGCTCGGCGGGATTGGTCTCGGGATCGCTTATATCTCACCGGTATCGACCTTGATCCGCTGGTTTCCCGACCGGCCGGGCATGGCGACCGGTATGGCGATAATGGGGTTTGGCGGTGGCGCCTTTATCGCTGCACCGCTTTCCGTATGGCTGATGAACAGATTCTCGACCCCGACCCATGTCGGCGTTGCCGAGACGTTTATCGTCATGGGCCTCATTTACCTGTGCTTTATGATGGTCGGGGCGGCGATCGTGCGGGTTCCGCCGCCGGGCTGGCAACCGGCGGGATATGTCGCTCCGGTCCAGCCAAAAAGGCTGGTCACGACGCGGGATGTGTTCGTCTACGACGCGCTCAAAACGCCGCAGTTCTGGCTGGTTTGGCTTGTGCTGTGCCTCAATGTAACTGCCGGCATTGGCGTGTTGGGACAGGCCTCGGCAATGAGCCAGGAAATGTTCCACCACCGCATCACGCCAGTCGCTGCATCGGGGCTGGTCGGTTTGTTCAGCCTGTTCAACATGGGCGGGCGCTACTTCTGGTCTTCCATCTCCGATTACATCGGACGCAAGAACACATACTTCGTGTTCTTTGCGCTCGGCACACTGCTTTATGCTGTCGTGCCGCACAGCGGCGCGATCCGCAGCGTCGCTTTGTTCGTGTTCTGCTATGCGGTGATTTTCAGCATGTATGGCGGCGGCTTTGCGACCGTCCCGGCCTATCTGCGTGACTTGTTCGGCACCCGTTATGTCGGCGCGATCCATGGAATGCTGCTGACCGCCTGGTCGATGGCCGGTATTTTGGGCCCGGTCCTGGTCAACTACATCCGCCAATACAACGTCACGCACGGCGTCCTGGCGGCGCAGGCGTATAATGTGACGATGTATGTGATGGCATGTCTGCTGGTGGTCGGCTTTATCGCCAACGCCTTGATCCGACCCGTCGCCGAACGCCACTATATCGGTGAGGCAGAACCGCAGGGCCTCGGCGGTCAGGCGATTGCGGAGTGATCGACGATGCATAACGACCGCGAGCGCCCGACCGCAAATATCGGCCTCAAACTCGCCCTCGCCTGGGGCTTTGTCGGCGTCCCACTGGTATGGGGCGTCGTGCAGACCCTGCTCAACGCGATCAAGGCGTTTTATTAGGGCGCTGCTCGGCCCGCCGCATCGGCGGTTTCGAGGAGCGCGTTCAACAACACGTTGCAGCCGGCGGTCAGATCATCGGGCTTGGCGTCCTCGATCTCGTTGTGGCTGATCCCGCCGACGCACGGAACAAACACCATCGCGGTCGGCGCCACGCGGGCCATGTAAACCGCGTCGTGACCGGCCCCGCTGATGATGTCCTGATGCGCGTAATCCTGCGCTGCGGCGGCGTCGCGTACTCTGCCGACCAGAACCGGATCGAACGGGGTCGGCGGAAAATACCAGAACTCCTCAACCGCGGCTTCGAGGTTCTGGCTCGCCACTGCTTCGGCGCAGGCGGCGCGCAATTCGCGATCCATTTGGGTCAGCACCGCATCATCGGGATGACGGAAATCGACCGTAAGGAAGACCCGGCCCGGGATCGTGTTGCGCGAATTGGGGCTGACCTGGACAAACCCGACCGTCGCACAGGCGTAAGGCGCATGCGCGTGGCCAATGCCATTGACCGCATCGATCATCCGCGCAGCGCCGACCAACGCATCGCGCCGTCGCGGCATCGGCGTCGGCCCGGCATGCGCTTCCTGACCCGTAACGGTGATCTCGTACCAGCGCTGTCCTTGCGCGCCGGTGACAACGCCGATTGGTTTTGCGGCGGCTTCGAGGATCGGGCCCTGCTCGATATGGGCCTCAAAATAGGCCGCGACCGGACGCTCGCCGACCGGCTGCGGCCCGGCAAAACCAATGCGTTGCAATTCGGCGCCGAGTGTGACGCCGGAGACATTGTCGCGCCGCTCCAGCCCATAGGCGAGATCAAAGACCCCGGCAAACACTCCTGAGCCGACCATCGCCGGTGAAAACCGCGAGCCCTCCTCATTGGTCCAGGCGACGATCTCGACCGGCGCTTCGGTCTCGTAGCCGAGGTCGTTGAGGGTGCGGACGATTTCGAGCCCGGCCATCACGCCATAGGCGCCATCAAAGCGGCCGCCGGTCGGCTGGGTGTCGAGATGGCTGCCGGTCATGACCGGCGGCAAGCCGGGATCGCGGCCCGGACGGCGGGCGAAGATGTTGCCAATCTTGTCGACCGTGACCCGGCAGCCGGCCTCCTCGCACCAGCGAATAAAGAGGCGCCGCGCATCAGCATCGAGATCGCTGGCGGCGAGCCGGCACACGCCGCCCTTTGACGTGGCGCCGATCTGCGCCAATTCCATCAGGCTTGCCCACAATCGCTCGCCATTGACTTGCAGGTTGCGCATCGCGTCCTCGCGGTTTTAGCTGACCGATCCTAACCGTGCAGACGGCGGGCCAAAAGAGGAGCAGCAATGGCCGACGACGACAGCATCGCCTATGGCTCCGCGGCCTCGCTGACGAAACTCTACCGTACGCACGAATTGTCGCCGGTCGAGGCGACCGAGCAGCTGTTCCGGCGGCTCGATGCATTGCAGCCAAAGCTAAACGCCTTCTGCATTGTCGACCGTGACGGCGCCGTTGGAATGGCGCGCGCTTCGGAGGCGCGCTGGCGTCGCGGCGAGCCGTTGGGACCGCTCGACGGCGTGCCGGTCACGATCAAGGATCTGATGCTGATGCGCGGCTTCCCGACCCTTCGCGGCTCGCATCTGGTCGATCGCGGCCAGGACTGGTCGGAAGACACCCCGGCGGTGGCGCGATTGCGCGAGGCGGGCGCCGTCATTCTCGGCAAGACCACGACCTCCGAATTCGGCTGGAAGGCGCTCGGCGACAGTCCGCTGACCGGCGTTACCCGCAATCCTTGGGATTTGTCGCGCACCCCAGGTGGCAGCAGCGCTGGGGCGGCGGCGGCCGCGGCGGCCGGGATCGGGGTGCTGCACCTCGGCAGCGACGGCGCCGGATCGATCCGTACCCCGTCATCGTTTTGCGGGCTCTTCGGACTGAAACCCAGCTTTGGCCGGGTCCCAGCCTACCCCCCTTCCCCGCTCGGGCTGTTGTCGCACCACGGCCCGATCGCGCGCAATGTCGCCGATACGGCGGCGATGCTGACCGTGATCTCGCGGCCTGACCACCGTGACCCCTATGGTCTGCCGACCGAAGACCAAGATTGGCATTCCGGGATCGAGGGTGGCGTCAAAGGATGGCGCGTCGCGTTTAGCCCGGATCTCGGCTATGCGCGGGTCGACCCGGAAGTGGCCAGTGCGGTGGCAGAGGCGGCACGGCAATTCGAGGGCCTGGGCGCCGAGGTCGAGGAGGTCGGCGCGATCTTCGACTCGCCGCGCGACGCATTATTCACGTTGTGGGCGTCGGGTCTCGCGGCATTGTTTCAAACGATCCCGGCCGAACAAAGAAAGCTGGCTGATCCCGGACTGTTGGAGACGGCCGCCGCGGGCGAGCGGATCACAGCTGCGGATTGGGTGCAGGCCGATCTTGTGCGCAACGCACTCGGCCGGCAGATGGGCGCCTTTCATCAGAAATACGATTTGCTGCTGACGCCGACGATGCCGATCCCGGCATTGCCGGTGGGCCAGGACCTCAACGACCCGGAGCGGGAGCGGCACTGGATCGACTGGTCGCCGTTTAGTTATCCGTTCAACATGACGCGCCAGCCGGCGGCGAGCATCTGTTGCGGGCTGACAGGCAACGGGTTGCCGATCGGCTTGCAGATTATCGGCCCGCTCTACCGCGACGACCGGGTCTTGTGCGCCGCTCGCGCTTTCGAGACGACACAGCCGGTGCGCCGCCCGCCGCCATTGACCTAGCTACCGTTATCGAGCCGCTGCGGCGCATTTGCGAAACTTTATGCCATATTCTCCGATAGCCCGATCAGCCGAGCCGAAAGGAAACTGCCCGATGTCGTTATCGATCCGCCCGCTGCATCCGGTCTTTGCCGCCGAAGTCACCGGTATCGAGTGTCGCCGGACGCTGGATCCCGAAATCGTCGCGGCGATCGAGCAGGCGATGGACGAATACGCGGTTCTCGTCTTTCCCGAGCAGGAATTGGCCGATCCCGAACAGATCGCCTTTACCCGCCATTTTGGCGAACTCGAGGGCTACAACACGCCGGGCCATATCCGCCGGCGTGAGGACCAGCGGCTCGGTCCCGGCATCGCCGATTTTTCCAACCTCGACAAAACCGGTGCGCTGATGTCGCCCGAGGACCGCGTCTGGTCGTTCAAGCTCGCGGACCGTTTGTGGCATTCCGACAGCTCGTTCCGTCCGGTACCGGCAAAATATTCGCTATTGTCCGGGCGGGTCCTCCCATCATGGGGCGCCAATACCGAATTCGCCGATATGCGCGCCGCCTATGAAGCGCTCGACGACCGCACCAAGGCCGAAATCGAGGATCTCGTCTGCGAGCACTCATTGGCTTATTCGCGCGAGGCGATCGGCTTTAACCAACTGACCCCGGACGAGGTCGAGGCGTTTCGCCCGATCTGCCAGCCGATGGTCCGCACCCATCCGGTCACTGGGCGCAAATCACTGTTTCTCGCCGCCCATGCCGGCGCCATTCTCGGCTGGACGGTCCCCGAGGCGCGCATGTTCTTGCGCGACCTGACCGAGCACGCGACCCAACGCGAGTTTGTCTATTCGCATGTCTGGCGGCCCTATGATCTAGTGATGTGGGATAACCGCACGACGATGCATCGCGCCCGCCGCTTTGATCATCGCGAGGTGCGTGACGTGCGCCGCACCACCCTCGCCGGCGACGCCCCGCTGATCGCCCAGCCCGCCAATTACGTTTAGTCGCCGACAAAAGGTAATTACATTCTGTATATGTTTTATATGGATGTTTGACATTATCCAAAACGTGAAACTAATCTGCGCGCCGCAGTAGGGAGCGGCGGCATGAGCTGTATTCACGTCATACATGAGAACGCGGCCTGGCTCGAACCATTGGCCGCAGCGCTCGATCGGCAGGGCCTGCCGTGGCGCGACTGGTTCCTCGATCAGGGCTCCTTCGATCTGTCGCGGCCGCCGCCCGAGGGTGTCTTCTACAACCGGATGAGCGCCTCATCGCATACGCGCGGCCATCGTTACTCTGCTGAATTGACCGCATCGATGCTGGCTTGGCTCGAACGACACGGGCGCCGCGTTGTCAATGGGAGCCGCGCGCTCGACCTCGAAATCAGCAAGGCGCGCCAATATGCTGCCCTCGAAGCGGCCAGCATCCGCACGCCGGATACCGTGCTTGTCGCCGGCAAAGATCTACTCGTCGAGGCGGCGCAGCAACATTTCGCGGGCAGTCCGTTTATCCTCAAGCCGAACCGCGGCGGCAAAGGACTCGGCGTAAGGTTGTTTCATTCGGCGGGTGCGCTTGGCGATTATCTCGACAGCCCGGATTACGAGCCGCCGGTAGACGGTCTCCATCTGCTGCAGCAATATATCCGCGCGCCGTTGCCATTGATCACTCGCGCCGAATTCGTCGGCGGCCGGTTCATGTATGCGGTCGCGGTCGATACCAGCGATGGGTTCGAGCTGTGCCCCGCCGACGTTTGTGTTGTCGGCGACGCATTTTGCCCCGCCGGCCCAGGGGCTGAGCCTAACCAGCCGCGCGCCAAGTTCACGATCAGCGACGGCATCGACCCGTCACTAAAGCGCCGCTACGAAGCCTTCCTCGCCGCCAACGACATCGGCGTGGCCGGGATCGAATTCATCAGCGACGGCGCCGGCGTCGTCTACACCTACGACGTCAACACCAACACAAACTACAATCCCGACGCCGAGGCGCGCGCCGGCCGCTCCGGCATGGACACGCTCGCCCGCTATCTCGGCACCGAACTCGCCCGCCTCTATCGCAGCCGTCAAGCCGCCGAGTGACAACGACAATGGTCCGGCGCAGCACCGCGCCTAATGCCACGCCGGCCTTTCGAGGATGTGAAAGAAGGCGATTTCAGGCGTGCATGCGCGAAAGATCAAGAAGAACACTCGCCTCCAGCTCCTTCGAGTCGAGGCGATGCTTTACCAGATCGCCGATACTCACGATGCCCTTCAACTCGTTGTCCTCGATAACCGGCAGATGACGAATCCGCGATAGCGTCATTCTCGCAAGCATGGCATCCACGCGATCGGAGAGGCGACAGCTGAAGAAGGGCGTCGTCATCAGTTGTTGGACTTGAAAGCCGAGTACGGCGGCGCCGTCTCGGGCCACGGCGTTGATGAAGTCTCGCTCCGAGAATATGCCGACCGGTTTCATCCACAGATCCTCAACCACCAAGGCACCGATGCGATGCTCAGCCAGCTTTCGAACCGCCAGTTCGATACTGTCCGTGGGCCGTATCCTGACAACGGCATGGCCCTTGGTCCGCAAAACGTCGGAAATGATCATGACCTCCTCCGTAATCTGACGCGCTGCACGAGGAGCGGTCTTCGACGGCGGCGGCTCGCGCCGCAGCCGGTCCTTGCGCCGGACCCACGCCGGCGGCGCCGCTGAGCACGTGGGCGGCGAGTTAGTTATTAAAATAGTGAGAGCCCACCTTGTAGATTAGGCCTTCGACCTGGGTTATTAGGCGCAGCGCGCGCAGGCGCAAGGCGGGGGCAGGGCGTTCGAGCAACACCTCGCGGCAAAAGCGGAGAGCCACGCCGGGCGGCCGCCGGTGTCGGCGGAAATGCCGCAAGTTCCTCGACGAGGCCCTGCTGCTCGACTAGGCGGCGGAAATTCTGCTTGTGCAATCGCAGGACCGAGAGGGTTTCGACCGTGCGCCGCAATTTCAGCAGGTGAAGGACGGCGGCACCAATTCGAACACGACCGGGCGACATTTGATGTTGCCGCGCAGCCCAATCCTCAGCGCTGTGTCTTCCTCAGCTGAGCACGCCCACCTTTTGCCTCTCGATCAACTCGAAATCGATGTTTGCGCCGAGGCCGGGTTCGGTCGGGGCATGGACGAGGCCGTCGCGGTCGACGGTGATGTCTTCGGCAAGCCCGTATTTTTGCATCGCGTCGGGCAATAATACTTCGAAGAACTCGGTATTGCGGATCGCCATGATGACGTGAAGGTTGGCGAAGTTGTTTAACGAATTGCCGCCGTGATGGGTCTCGAAATTCATGCGGAAGGCTTCCGCCAGATGCGCGGTCTTGATCAAGGTTGTAATGCCGCCTTTGACCGCGACATCGCCGCGCAGAAAGTCGGTGGCGCGCTCGGTGAGCCACGGAATATAGGAATTGAGCCCGCCAATCGGGTATTCGGTGGCGAGTATTGGGATGTCGAGCTTTTGCTTTAATTTGACGTAGTTATAGATGTCCTGCTCGGCGAGCGGGTCTTCGTACCAGTAAAAACTCATTTCTTCGATTGCCCGGCCCACCCGCAACGCCTCTTCGTAGCGATAGCTCCAGGTCGAATCGAGCATCACCGTATATTCGTCGCCGACCGCCTTGCGCACCGCCTCACAGACCTTAATGTCATCACGCCAGCGCTGCGGCGGGTGGATCTTGTAGGCGGCCCAGCCGGTCGATTGGTAATGCCTGGCCTGCTCGGAATACGCCTCGGGTGTGGCGTGGATCTCGGAGCTGGCGTAGGCCGGGATGCTGTCGCGGCAGGTCCCGATCAGCCGGTGGATCGGCAGGCCCGCCGCCTTCCCGGCGATATCCCACAGCGCGATGTCGCAGGCGCCGATCGCCCTGATCGTCGCGACCCGGGCGCGGCCCCACAACAAGCGATTGAGGCGCTCACGGTCGAGCGGGTCCTGGTCCATCAGGATCGGCTTTAGGAAGCGGATCAAACTCGGGCCGTCAAGGCTCGCCGGGTTTGACGAGGTGCCGAGAAAAGCGTGGCCGGTGACACCGTCGTCGGTTGTCACCGCGAGCAGGCCGAGATCGCTTTTGCCGGTCGGGCGCGCGGTGTGATGACCGTAGATCGTCGGCGGGATGCTCTCCCAAGCGAACAGGGTCAGCGTGACATCGGTGATCTTCATCGGATTAACCTCCCGAGCAAAAACGACGACTCAAAGCCAGCGTCATCCCGGGGCGTCGGCCTAGCCGGCGAGCCCGGGATCCATGAACACGGCCTACGGACATCTTTGAGATGCGGTGTTCTAGGATTCCAGGCCCGCCCTTTCGGCGTCCGGGAATGACGAGGTGCGCATTTTTCCAACGCACTGATAGCCTGAAGGGTCGGGATCCATCTCGGCAATGGATACCGGCCTATGCCGGTAAGACGTTAAGAGTGCGCCAGGCACATCAGGTTAGCCACGCCGAATGGCGCCGCCCGCGGGCTTATTGCGCGGTCGATTTGGCGGTGGGGACGATGCGGGTCACGACCATCGCGCTGCGGTCGAGGCATTGCGGCACGCGTGGCGCGATCTTTGTCTTCCAGAAATCGCTGTCGTAGACCGCTTTGTAGAGCGCCTCGCGCTGGGCCTCGTTCTCGAAGCGGCGCATCCAGACATAGCAGGAATCGTCGGTCTCGCCGCGATAGCTGCCGGTGATGACCATGCCTTTGGAGACCTGGAACGGGATGATCTCCTCCTCCATGAGGTTGACCCATTCGTCCATCTTCCCGGGCAGCACCTTGTATTGCCGCAATTCGTAAAACGCCATGTCGCTGCTCCCCTTGCTGTTTGCGTGATTTCCAGGGACAGCATAGCCGGCTGTTCGCACCGACAAAAGCCGGCCGCATGCCCAGCGGCCAGATCCCCGATCGATAGCGGCGCTTCTGATACTCGGCTTTTCCCGTTACTCTCGCCAATTCAGCGGACCACAGGGAGGAAATGCCATGGCCAACGACATCGCCGCCGCGCAATCCGGGCTCTCGCCGGTCGTCGAAATTAAGTCCGGCAAACTGCGCGGCGCACTTGAGGCTGGCATTTATTCCTTCAAGGGTGTGCCTTATGGCTCATCGACTGCCGGGCACAACCGGTTCATGCCGCCGCATCCGGCGCAGCCCTGGAGCGGGGTGCGCGATGCCCTCGCCTATTCCGGTCGGGCGTGGCAATTGCCCGGACGCCCAGCGCGACGCGCGGTGCTCGAAACTCTGCTGGGGCCGCCCGACACAACGCCAGAAACCGAAGATTGCCTAACCGTCAATCTGTGGGCTCCGGGGCTCGGCGATGGCGGCAAGCGGCCGGTCATGGTGTGGCTGCATGGCGGCGCTTTTGCCTATGGCTCGGGCAACCGCGCGGTGACCGATGGCGCCAACCTGGCGCGGCGCGGCGATGTCGTTGTGGTTAGTGTCAATCATCGCCTGAACATCCTCGGATTTTTGCATCTCGACGACATCGGCGGCGCCCGATGGATGCATTCGAGCAATGCCGGCATGCTCGACATTGTCGCTGCGCTTCGCTGGGTGCACGACAACATTGCGGCGTTTGGCGGCGATCCTGGCAACGTCACAATCTTTGGCGAGTTGGGTGGCGGCGGCAAAGTCAGCGTCTTGTTGGCGATGCCCGCCGCGCAGGGGCTGTTCCACCGCGCGATCATCCAAAGCGGAGCGGCGATTCGCGTATCGACCCGCGAGCGGGCGAATGCGCTGGCCGAAGCGGTGCTCAACCAACTTGGTCTGCGCGCCAGCGAGTGCGAGCGGCTGCAGAGCCTGCCCGCCGAGCAAATCCTGATGGCGATCGCACCGGCATCGCGCAAGGTCGGCCGCTCGCACTGGCCGTTGCTCGACCGCTATGATTTTGGCCCGGTCGTCGACGGCGCCGACCTGCCGCAGCACCCCGCCGAGCCCGAAGCGCCGGCATCAGCAAACGGTATCCCGCTGATGATCGGCGGCACGAAGGAGGAAAGCGCGTTTTTCCTCGCCGATGATGATGCCGTGTGGAACCGCACCTTGGGCGAGGCGGAATTGCGGCAGCGGATCGCAGCGGTTGCCGGCGCCGACACCGATGCGCTGCTCGCCTTCTATAACGAGGCGATGCCGCGGGCGAACCCGGCCGACAGTCTGATCGCGGCATTGACCGGGTCGAATTTCTGGGTGCGCACGGTTTTGCTCGCCGAACGCTATGCCGCGCGAACAGGCCGTGGCCCGGTCTACATGTACTCGCTCGATTGGCAGAGCCCGGCGCATGGCGGCCGGCTCAAAGCGCATCACGCAATGGACCTGCCGTTTGTCTTCGACAATGTCGATATCCCCGATACGACCGCCGGAGCTGCGGGCGCCCGCGAACTGGCGGGCAGAATAGCGGACACCTGGATCGCCTTTGCCCGCCACGGCCGCCCTGACAATCCGTCGATTCCGCCCTGGCCCGTCTATTCGGCGAAAGACCGGGCGACGATGATTTTCGACAACGAGTGCCAGGTCGTACAGGACCCCGACCGCGACGCCCGCCGCCTATGGACCCGCATCGTCACGCAGGGCTGATCGCTCCGACACCCGACCCGGTCGCCGCGGGAACAGCAGCGGACCGTGGCTGGCGGGCCGCTCGAACTCATTGGTCGTAGCGGCCATCCGACAACCCAGAGCTGACGGCGATATGCGGTAATTACCAGCTGCAACAGAGGTTTGCGCGGAAATCGTCGCAGCCGGTGGTCGCGCGATGTTATCCTGAGGACGTTGAGCACCAAACGGCAGGGATCGCCCGCCGGGACCAGGAGAAGAAAAGATGGCGTCGATCGACCTCGATTTGGCCCGGCCCACAATGTTTGAGAGCGCACACGAGAGTGCGCGTGAGACCGACTACATCGAACGCGCGCGGGTGCTCGCGCCGCTGCTCAGGGATGCCGCTGACGAGATCGAGGAACATCGCCAGCTGCCGCCGCGGGTCGTCGAGGCGCTGATTGAAGGCGGCTTTTTCAAACTGCTGATCCCGCGCTCATTAGGCGGCGCCGAACTGCATCCGCTGATCTATGTTCAGGTACTGGAAGAGATCGCCAAGGCCGAGCCCAGCACGGCGTGGTCACTCGGGCAGAATTCGGGTTGCTCGATGTCGGCCCCCTATCTCGATCCGGCAATTGCGCGGGAGGTGTTTGGTCCGCCGCGCGGCATTCTCGCCTGGGGGCCCGATCTGCCGGGCGCCGGGCGCGGAGTCGCGGTTGCAGGCGGTATCCGTGTTACCGGGCGGTGGGGATTTGCCACCGGAAGCCGTCACGCGACCTGGCTCGGCGCGCACATCCCAATTTTTAATGAAGACGGTACGCCGCGGATGAACCCAAACGGCCGGCCGCAGGTGCGCACCGTCCTGTTTCCGAAATCGAGCGCCAAGATCATCGATAACTGGCAGGTCATCGGATTGCGCGGCACCGGCAGCGACAGCTATCAGGCCGAGGATTTGTTTGTCCCGCAGCAATATACCTTTGGACGCGATAACCCTGCCGAGCGGCATGAACAGGGCACCCTCTACAATTTCACCAGCGGCATGATCTATGCCATGGGGTTTTCAAATGTGTCGCTCGGCATCGCCCGCGGCGCGCTCGAAACCTTTATCGAATTAGCGCGTGACAAGATCCCGCGGGGAGCGCGCAAGACCCTGCGCGAGAACAATGTGGTTCAGTCTATGGTGGCGCAATGCGAGGCGCGCCTAAGCTCATGCCGCGCCTTTATCCATCAGACAATCCAGGAGATGTGGGACGAGGCGGCGCGCCACGGCGATTTCCGCCCCGACCAGCACCCGCGGTTGCGGCTTGCCGCCACCTGGGCGATCCAGCAATCGCGCGAAGTGGTGTCTGAAATCTACAGTGCGGCCGGCGCCACTGCGATCTTTAACGACAACCCGTTCGAGCGCCGGTTCCGCGACATGCATGCCGGCAGCCAGCAGGGCCAGGGCCGTCCGGTACACTTCGAAACCGTCGGGCAAATGCTGCTGGGACTGCCGCCGGAAGGACGCATGTTCCGCTAAGCCGCAAATCGCTGAGATAAGCGAGGCTCGTCAGCGCTGAGCAAAAAAGACGCGTAACCGGTCCTCGGGAAATTCAGCTCGGAAGGGGGCCTCTCTTGTTAGACCCTTGTTTCTTCTTAAGCCCCAGCCTTGCTCTCGCCCGGTTTTACGGGATTATCAGCCGCGGACCTCTTCATACTTGAGAATCGTATCGGTGTTTCACCAACACACCCAGTCATTTCCATAGGGATAGAGGGCGCGCGGCGATGCCCCGTCGTCGGCTAGATAAATTACACCATCTCTTGCGACAACCGCATGCCACTGGCCCGTGGGCGTGTTTAAACCCCAGCACGCATAATCATTAGCGCCAATCCCTACAAACCTGTAAACTGTAGAATTATTGATCTGGAATAATTTTTTCCATCATTTCCAGTAAACCATTCACAAACCGCCGCCTGGTTCTTATCCCCGACCAGATCGACCCAGTTGTTTTTGAGCATCGAACATCGACGTCAGCAATTTTATTTTGCATAATTCAACGCCGAAACCGACGAAAAGCCCCGGCCATTCGTCTGGACCAAATCCGCCGATGCCATCCTCAGCGCCGTGCAGCGCGGAACGAAAGCGTTAGAAGCGATCCACTCTCATGTCCGCCTTTCCAAGTAGCAGGCAAGTAAATCTGTGGCTTTCTTTCAAGCGCTGGTTTCGGGCTATGCCGGGCAGGGCGGGAGGCACGGTCGTCGAAACGACGGTTGATCATACTCTGATGCGCGGGTCGGAACCGCATGACCGTTGATGCGTCGCGGAGCTGCCTCGGTCTAGGAACCTGCGTCGGATCGGCGATCCGGCAGATAGTGGATGCGAGGGTTCTCCTGACCGCGACCGTGCCCCCCGCCTTGCCCGGAAAGAGCATGTCGGATGGTTCGCTGGCGCCTCCTGCTGTGGCTGCGATCATGCGGTTTCTCTGCTCAGCCTGCTGCTGGCGGCACGCTGCGGGCGATGGCCCAGACAAACCCCGCCAGTTCGCGGGCGATCGCGGTGGTAACGATATTGGCCGGCTTGCCGGCGCGGGCGAGCCGGCGATAACGCGCGCACAACCGGGTTTGCCCCTTCCAGGCGATCTCGCGGATCGGCTTGGGTTGTTCCTCTTGGCGCAGCCGCAACTCGCGGCTGACCCGCGCCGGGAAGCGATAGCTCCACGCCGCTTCGATCAACAGCCGGCGGGCGGCGCCGTTGCCGGCTTTGGTAATGCCGCCGCGTCTGACGCTGGCGCCGCTCGAATGTTCGGACGGCACCAATCCAAGATAAGCCATCAGCTGGCGCGGATTGGCGAAGCGCGAGAGATCACCCAGTTCGGCGATCAAGGTTGCGGCATTGACCAGCGCCATGCCGCGCATCGTTTGGAGTGCCGCCACCACCGGGGCCAATGTCCAGTCGGGCAGCATCGCTGCGATCTGCACAGTCAGTCGATTACGCCGCGCCTCGGCGGCTTCGACTGCCTCGATGTAATCCTCGAGCACGAGGTGGTGCGCCGCGTGCTCGAAGCGCAAACCCGCGAGCCATCGGCGATGCAGCCTGGTCCAAGCCGGCCGCCCATAATGGCAGCGCTGGCGCAACAAAAAGCCCGAGAGCTGCTGCCGGGCGCGGCGCAACGCATGCACGGCATCAAGACGTGCTCGTACCAAATCACGCATTGCTTCGTGCCCGGCATCGGGAAGCCACACCGCGGTGAGCTCGCCCGCCCGATGCAGCCGTGCCAGACTGGCCGCGTCGCGCCGGTCGGTCTTGACCCGGTCGCCCGCCCGCTTAGGGATCAGCGAGGGCGCCACGACGACGCATTCATGCCCGGCCGCCGACAATTGACGCTGGATGCCGTAGCCGCACGGCCCCGCTTCGTAACAGAACCGCAGCCTCACCCTTTCCCGGCCGAGCTTGCGCATCACACGATCCAAGGCCGTCGGTGTGTTAGCAATCCGGCCGTACTCCCGGATCTCGCCGCGGATGCCACCCTCGGCTACCGCGACAACAATGGTTTCCTTGTGAACGTCAAGCCCGACATACGTGATACGATTTCCCATGACCCGTCTCCTATGCATGAGGCTCGGCACCGGCTGATCCGATGCAATCCTCGCTACCTGCATACTGTGAGACGGGTCGCCCCGCCCTCAGGCGGACATCTGGTCTAGCTTGCGACGGTCAGAGAGCCGAGATTTTTGTCGGGAGGGACCGCCTGCCTCACAGCCTCTTTGAGCTGATTCTGATCTTGTTTGGGATCAGCTGTGCTGTTCGGGCTATAGACTATCCGTATCTGTAAGCCCGGCGGGCGCTTTCCGTCGGCGGAGATCTCTATCGTCCCGTGTTGTGTGATGAACATGCCTCCAGCGTTGACGTCGCGGTAGTCCGCCGGAATGTGTGCCGAACGGCCGCCGATGAGCACCTTGAAGCTCCGCTGGGCAAAAGTCAGGTTCTGCGGCAAGGTGTTCGCGGCCTGTTTCACGTTCTCCTTGTTCGTCTCCTGCCACCCCGCCATCAGTGTTCTCCCAGGCCAATCCACGAGCCAACTAAGACCGGATCAATCATTTTGAAATGCCAGCACCCTGCTTTGCGCCGGATCGCTGCCGCCGTCAACCGGGCCGGGGGAATTGTTCGGCCGGAGGGTGCCTTATGGAAAATTCACGCATTTACTTGAGACACGCCGAGCCAACCTTTGTCTTGGCCGGTCGATTTTACCGACATTTTCAAGCGGAACGGGCCTGCGCCTCGCGCCCGCGGGGGGGTCAACACTTTATCCCGCAGCGTCGTTCGGATGAACGTGTGTGTCTGCCATTTGGATGTGTCTCCCTTTTAACCTTATCCCGATGGAAAAAGCTGAGAAAAGCCCGACAGGCGATCGGCGCGCCATCGCATTAACCATTAACATATCGTCAGCAGGAGTGACAACCTCTCCAATTTCTATCGGTCCCAATTACACCTTCCCTGTTTAAGCGGCGGCGAGCCATTAGGACCACACAGCGGGCGCCTCCATTTTCTATATGTTGTAGTCTGTGCATCGCGTAGCCCTATCCAAGCTGCATAACTCCATACGGAATAAATTTTTGAACTCTTCGAAAAGTTACCAAATTGATCTTTTAAATCTTTACGTCCAGCGCGTCACTTTAACGTGATTTGCAGGGCGAATTCGGGCTGGTTAAAAGCTGGACACTCAAATATTTGGCACATCGCGAAAGAAATCGATTGATCCGGGCCGGTTACCTTCTCGCGCGAGAAGGAGGGGACCGCCTTGCCGCTCCACTAGATGAAGGGGTCAGCTCTACAGGCAGGGGACCGCACCGTTCTTGGCGGCGCGGCGGCTGGATTTCAGGTCGTCGGCGCAGGCAGCATCGCCCCAGCGTTGCAGTGCCGCTTCGCCTAGAGCGGTAAGGCGATAACGGCCGGGGTGCAGTGCGCTCGAACCAGCCATAGACGTTGCGCAGCAGAATTCGGCCGGCATCGGGGGCAACGACGCGCAAATCACGCGGGCGGGGCGGCCCCGGCGCGCAAACCGGCGGCGCAGGCGAGTGCGCGTTGGCGATAAGCCGTCATCACCGGCTCGCGGGTCGAGCCGCCCAGCGTGGGATCGCCCTGGCGACGCGAATGCTCGGTGAGCAGGCGGGGTCCGCCGCCGCTGATCGGACCGCGGCTTATAGGGACCGGGCTCCGCCAAGATTTCGACCCGGCCATGCGCGGCATCGACCGCCATCAGCCCCAAGCCGATCAGCCGGCATAAACGGCGTACGCGCGGGTCGCGGTCGCGGCCACGCCGGGTCAATGGCACCGCCACCCAGACCTCGTCCGCCGGGCGCATCCGATCCACCGCCTGCAGCAACAGCTCGAGATTGAACCCGCGCTTCAACTCGACAATTGCTAGCAGCAGCGAAGCCCCTTCGCGAACCGCGACAATGTCACAGCCGCACACCTCGCCTTTCACGCTGAAGCCGGCGCCCTCCAGAGTTGTGTTTCACCGTTGGATAGAGCGCCGTTTGGGCCTTATTTCCCGCCCCCCGATCCCCCCTCGTCTTCTACAATGGAAAAGCGGCGCGACGGCGCATCGCGCGCCTTTGTTGCGAAAACGGGCCTGATAGGCGGACAGAGGATAAGCGTTTATTGTCGAACGATTTGGCGAAACTGACGCGTGTTTCCAAATCCTGTGTTCTTACTCTACGACTCCAGTTTCCGTGCGAATTTTTCCTGTCAGGATTTGAGACATGCAGTTCGGCTA
>CAVRUN010000005.1:0-886336 GCA_963724435.1 uncultured Alphaproteobacteria bacterium
CCTGTCGTATTGGTCGGCGATTGCCAGCAATTCCGCCCGCTCCTGCCATCGATGAGGCGCTTCGGCTTCGCTTCGCAGATGTGCAGCAGTGCGTCGATATCGTCTGGCTCGAAATTCGGGGCGATCGGCGATTTCCATCGGGGGTTCCGGTGGTGGTGGTTGTCAGCGCGAGGCGCATCCTTAGCACCGGCCGATGGGTCATCTGTGAACCGCGTCACACCACGACCGGATGCCGTGAGATGGCGAGCGCGCGGTTGAGGTTCCTGTTACGGTTGGGCGACTTAACGATCGGGCCGAGAAAATGGGGCCGACGGCTCGGCAGCGAAGAGCCGCCGGGCATGACACCCGGCGGCTCCACGACCAACGTACACTCGACTGGCCGGCCCTTTCAAAACCGATTTTGGCCGGCACCACGGAGATGGTGCGAGCGGGTGACGGCGAGGTTTCACCAACATTAATTCGCCGTTAGCGTTCAGCGGCAGCTCAGTTTCCGATCTCAAACCGCATCGGCGTCGTGTCAACCCATCGCGATGTGACGAGGATCGCGGGGGGTATTCCAATAGGCAAGGTCCCGGGTGAGCGGCGGGCTCGCTTCACGCAAGTCGCGGATGCTTTGGGGAGGCGCCAAACCGCGCGTAGTGCAACAGTGATGCTGCTAATCTGCTGCATGCATCGCTGTTTATCGTCTTTGCTTGGCCTCAGATTTCTACCGCTAGCGGTCGTCGTCGCGGTACTGCTAACGGGGTGCGGATCGGAGGGCGGGAACGCCAGCCTCGGCCCCGATCCCGGGGGCGGGTTTTATTGTCCGCATAATGCGTTTGAAGGGTGCGTCGGACCTTAAGCCGAGCGCCGAGCGCCGTCGGAACGGAAGCGAGTGCGATCGGCTCTTCATCACCCCGCGTATTCGACGCGATGACCCATATCTTTGACCGGAGTGTCCGACCCACCCTCGGAGACCGGGTCGGCGGGTTTAAGATGTAGGTTGCTTGGAATTCGGGATCGGATCGATGGCCAGCGACGCCGCAAAATTTTCCCAGCCAAAATTTCTCAAGCTAGGCGCAGTAGAACGGCTGTTCGGACAGGCCCTCGTTGCGCTCGTTCGGGTCGGCCTCGTGCGCGGCCACTTCTATGTGCTCGAAGTGCGCGGGCGAAAGACCGGCAGGGTAATCTCGTTGCCGGTAGACTCGATCGAGATTGGCGGGAAGCGGTACCTGGTCTGCGCCCGCGGCGAGTTCGAACTGGGTGCGCAACGCCCGCTCGGCTGGCGAGGTCGTGCTGATGCGCGCAATGCGGCGGCGACGGTTTGCGGTGCGCGAGCTGCCGTCGGAGTTGCGGCCGCCGATCCTTAAAGCCTATCTCGACCGCTTTGCCGCCGAAGTGCAGCGGTTCTTTCCGGTGCCGAAGGGCTCGCCGGTGGAAGTCTTCGACGAGGTCGCGCCGCTTTACCCGGTCTTCGAGTTGCAGCCGCAGGACGAGGCCGCACCCGTGCCCGGCGCGGCGGCGCACTGAATCCGCCGCATGCTAATGCCGCGTCGGTATCCGCACCGGCATCGACCGGAAGCCGTGGATGAAATTCGAATAGGTACGCCGTGCCTCGCCGACCACCTCGATGACCGGATAGCGCGGCAGGATCTCCTCCCACAAGATACGCAGCTGTAATTCGGCGAGGCGGTTACCGACGCAGCGGTGTATGCCAAAACCAAACGACAAATGCTGGCGCGGCCGCGGCCGATCGATGATGAATTGGTCGGGGTCGTCAATCGCGTCGGGATCGCGGTTGCCCGACACATACCACATGACGACCTTGTCGCCCTTTTTGATCGCCTTGCCGCCGAGTTCGGCGTCCTGGCTCGCGGTACGGCGCATGTGGATAACAGGTGTAACGTAACGAATAATCTCCGGCACCATGCTGGCGACGAGATCAGGGTTCTGCCGCAGTTTTTGATATTGGTCCGGGTTTTGGCTCAGCGCCAATAGCCCGCCGGTCATCGAGTTGCGGGTCGTGTCGTTGCCGCCGACAATCAGCAAGGTCAGGTTTCCCATAAACTCGCGCAATGGCATCTCGCGGGTCGCCGCACCGTGCGCCAGCATCGACAACAGGTCGAATTTTGGTGGCTGCTTGGCGCGCTCGTTAAAGAGTTCAGCCATCCGCTCGGCCATTTTCTTCAATTCATCGAACTTCTCCTGCTCTGAATGCACTGGCGATTCCGGCGCATTGACATTGCAAATCGTGACGTCGGACCAGTAGGTCAGCTGGTGGCGCTCCTCCCACGGAAAATCGAACAAGGTCGCCAACATCATCGTGGTCAATTCGATTGAGACTTTTTCGACCCAATCGAAGGTCTCGCCAACAGGCAGCCCGTCGAGCACGCGGCGGGTGCGCTCGCGGATCGTCGCTTCCATCTCGGCAAGGTTCTGCGGCGCCACGATCGGGCTGACGACCTTGCGCTGCTCATCATGCTTCGGCGGGTCCATGCGAATGAAGCTCTCGCGCTCCAGCCCCTGCGGCTGGTCCTCGACTGCAATGCCGCCAAGGTGGGAAGAGTAGACGCCATGGTTGACCTCGACCTGCATGATGTCCCGGTATTTGGTCACCGCCCAATATGGGCCGTAGCGACTATCCGGGCACCAATGCACCGGGTCGTTGCGACGTAGCCGTTCGAAGTAGGGGTACCAGGTATCGTCCTGATAGAGCTGCGGATCACTGACGTCGATTTGCTCCAGCGGGATCGAAGATGCGTGTCCCGTGGTGGTTTTCTCAGCTATAGCTGCCACTGCCGCCTCCTGTTCGTTAATCTGCTTTTAGTGCTGCCCCTCCGGCATGCGGACGACAAGACCGTCGAGGTCCTCTCGCATCGCGATCTGGCACGACAGACGAGAATTAGGTTCCGCTGCCGCGGCAAAGCTCAGCATGCTTTCTTCCATCGAGCCGGGCTCCGGCCTCCCAGTTTTCTCGAGCCATGCGGCATCGACATAGACGTGACAGGTCGCACAAGCGCACTCGCCGCCACAATCGGCATCGATGCCGGGTACCCCATTATTGACGGCGCCACGCATCACCGATAAGCCCACCGGAACCTCGACCGGATGCTCGCTGCCATTAAATTCGATGTATGTGACCTTGGGCATTGACCCTGCCTCCCGCTGCACATCCTATCGGCGAACTCAGGCAGTCGCGAGCCTTACCGTAACCTGCTTGTGGCGGCATGGCGCCAGTGGATGGACTGATCGAACTCGCCAGCACATCCGCGCACCACGGCGTCAGGAAAGCCGCAGGGCCGGTTCGGCTACCGCCCTCAGGTGTGATTTCCCGATTGTTGTTGCCAGAAAAAGCCAAGGGCTCAAGATCGACGGTCCCGTCCAGGCGTATTTCGCTTTTATCGAGCGAGGATTTCATGGCCGCTGCCGCCGCCGAGCCAAAGTCGACCGTAATGCGTCTCGCCGAGGATCTTGCGGCTGGCAGCACCACCAGCCGGGAGCTTATCGAGGCGGCGCTGGCCCGGATCGCCGATCCCGCCGGTGAGGGGGCGCGAACCTTTATAAAAGTCTACAGCGATAGCGCGCGTGCCGCCGCCGATGCCCAGGACCGCTTGCGCGCAGCCGGCTATGTCGCCTCGCCACTCGCCGGGTTGCCGGTGTCGATCAAGGACCTGTTTGACGTCGCCGGGGAACGGACCTTGGCCGGCTCCAAGGCGCTCGACGATCTGCCTCCGGCACAGCACGACGCACCGATTGTCGCGCGTCTGCGCGCCGCCGGCGCCATCTTGATCGGCCGCACCAACATGACCGAGTTTGCCTTTTCCGGTGTCGGCATTAACCCGCATTACGGCACACCCGGCAACCCCGCCGACCGTCGCTGCATTCCCGGCGGTTCCTCGTCGGGTGCAGCGGTCTCGGTGGCCGACGGCGGCGCTATCGTCGCAATCGGCACCGATACCGGTGGCTCGGTGCGGATCCCGGCAGCATTGTGTGGCATCGTTGGTTTTAAGCCGACCCAGAAGCGGATTTCCCGCGCGGGCGCCACGCCGCTGTCCACGACCCTCGATTCGATCGGACCGTTGGCAAACAGCGTCGGTTGCTGCGCCATTGCCGACGCAGTTATGGCCGGCGATGAGCCGGTCTTGCCGTTGCCGGTTGCGATCGAGCGATTGCGCCTCGGTGTGCCGCAGACTTTCGTGCTCGATGATCTCGCACCGGAAGTGGCAACGGCGTTCACAGAGGCTTGTCAGACCTTATCGCGCGCCGGGGCGCGGATCATCGATCTGCCGCTTACAGAGCATGGCGAATACCGGCGGATCAACGCTCATGGCGGCTTTGCCCCGATCGAAGCCTACACTTGGCACCGGCCGCTCCTCGCCCGGCGCGGCAACGACTACGACCCTAGGGTGAGGTCCCGCATCGAGCGCGGCGGCGGCATGACCGCAGTCGAATACATCGAGCTTTGCGCCGCGCGCGCCGATTTGATCGCGAGGGTCGCGGCCCGCACCGCCGATTTCGACGCCTTGCTGATGCCCACCGTGGCGATCACCGCGCCGCCAATCGCGGCCTTCGCTAGGGACGAGGATTACTTTCGGCTCAACGCGCTGATCCTGCGCAACCCGTCAGTGATCAATTTCCTTGACCGCTGCGCCGTGACACTGTCCATCCAGCAGCCGGGGACCATGCCGGTCGGGCTGATGGTTGTCGGCGAGCACGGCGATGACCGGCGCCTCCTCGCCGTCGCGCGAGGCATTGAGGCCGCGCTCGCCGCGCCAATGTGACTGGCTGCAATGGCGAGCCCGTCATTAGCGGCGTTCTCTAGTTTTTGGTTTTGTCGACGAGCCGGTTTTCGCCGATCCACGGCATCATCGCCCGCAGGCGTTCGCCGACTTCCTCGATCGGGTGCTGGGCTGCGCGGCGGCGCAACGCCTTAAAGCTCGCCTGCCCCGCCGTATTTTCCAATACCCATTCCCGCGCGAAGCGACCGGACTGGATATCGCTGAGGACTTTCTTCATCTCGGCGCGGACGTGGTCATCGATGACCCTCGGCCCGCGCGTGTAGTCGCCATATTCGGCGGTGTTCGACACCGAATAGCGCATATTGGCGATGCCACCTTCATAGATCAGGTCGACGATCAGCTTGACCTCGTGGCAGCATTCGAAATAGGCCATTTCCGGCGCGTAGCCGGCTTCGACCAGGGTTTCGAACCCGGCCAGGATCAGCGACGTCAACCCGCCGCATAGCACCGATTGCTCGCCGAACAGATCGGTCTCGCATTCCTCGCGGAATGTTGTCTCGATGACCCCGGCGCGACCACCGCCGATCGCCGATGCGTAAGAGAGTGCGATTTCGACAGCGTTGCCCGACGGGTTTTGCTCGACCGCCAACAAGCATGGAACGCCGGCCCCGCGTAGGTACTCCGAGCGCACGGTGTGGCCGGGTCCCTTGGGCGCGATCATAAACACATCCATGTCGGGCCGCGGCTCGATCAGCCGGAAATGGATGCTGAGACCGTGCGCCACCGCGAGTGCGGTCCCCTCGCGCATGTTGTCGCGCAGATCGGCGGCGTAAAGCTGCGCCTGCAATTCGTCGGGCGCCAGCACCATGACGATGTCGGCCCATTTGGCCGCCTGAGCGTTGGTCATGACTTTGAAGCCGGCATTCTCCGCCTTCTGCGCCGAGGCCGAGCCCGGCCGCAAGGCGACAACGACGTCCTTGACCCCGCTGTCGCGCAAATTGTTGGCGTGCGCATGGCCCTGGCTGCCATAGCCGATGACCGCGACCTTTTTCGACTTGACCAGGTTCACATCTGCATCGCGGTCGTAATACACCCGCATTTCCTGTCTCCTTCCGGGGATTTGTCGCCCCGCCGAAGCCGGGGCAGGGGAGCGCCGGAGCGGTGGCCCTGAGTTCCCACTTTCGCGGGATGACGAACTCAACGCAAACCGCAGCGCCGTTACTTTGCCTAAAAACTCGTAGCACCGCGCGAAATCGCGACGGCGCCGGTGCGCGAAATCTCGACCAGGCCTAATGGCTCCATCAGCGCGATAAAGGCGTTCAATTTCTCGGCCGAACCGGTCATCTCGAAGACAAAGCTCTCGATCGTGGAGTCGACGACGCGCGCGCGAAAGATGTCGGCGAGCCGCAATGCTTCGATGCGCTGCTCGCCCTGGCCCGCCACCTTGACCAGCATCATTTCGCGCTCGACAAACGGCCCTTCGTCGGTCAGATCGTGAACCTTGTGCACCGGCACCAGACGGGAGAGCTGCGCCTTGATCTGCTCGATGATCATCCGCGTGCCGGTCGTTACGATCGTGATCCGCGACAAGTTGTTGCGGCGATCGACCTCAGCGACCGTCAGACTTTCGATGTTGTAGCCGCGCCCCGAAAACAACCCGACGACGCGTGCCAGGATGCCGGGCTCGTTGTCGACCAGAACCGCGATTGTGTGCCGTTCTTGCCCGGCATTGTCGGCGCTCACCCCGACGGCTCCTTCAGACGAGCACCATGCCTTCCTCCGAGACTGGCTGCTCGGCCTCGTCCTTGGGGCCAAGCAGCATCTCGTTATGCGCCGCCCCTGACGGGATCATCGGGAAGCAATTTTCCTTGGGATCGACCGCGATATCGAGGATCACGGCACCCGGCGTCTTCAGCATCCAGGCAATCGCATCATCGACCTCGGCAGGGTCCTCGACTCTGCGGCCGTTGGCGCCGAAGGCGTCTGCCAGTTTGACGAAATCCGGCAATGCCGCAGTGTAGCTTTCGGAATAGCGGCCGCCGTGGAGCAATTCCTGCCACTGCCGCACCATCCCCATGTATTGATTGTTCAGGATGAAGAGTTTGACCGGCAATCGATATTGCGAGACGGTCGACATTTCCTGGATATTCATCAGGATCGAAGCTTCGCCGGCGATGTCGATAACCAGTGCGTCGGGGTGCGCGATCTGCACGCCGATCGCCGCCGGCAAGCCATAGCCCATGGTGCCGAGCCCGCCCGATGTCATCCAATGATGCGGCTGCTCGAATTTAAAAAACTGCGCCGCCCACATTTGATGTTGGCCGACCTCGGTCGTCACATAGACATCGTGGTCGCGGGTCAGCGCGTAAAGCCGTTCGATGGCATATTGCGGCTTGATCACGCCGCGGCAGCTGCGATCGTAGTGCAGGCAATCGCGCGCCCGCCATTCCTCAATCTGACGCCACCATTCGCTGCGGTCCCGGGTCGGCCCCCCGCTCGGCCAGGCCTCGATCATCGCCGCCATGGCGTGGCCGACATCGCCGATGATCGGCAAATCGACTCGCACATTCTTGTTGATCGAGGATGGGTCTATGTCGATGTGAATTTTTTTCGATCCCGGTGAAAAGGCGTTCAGTCGCCCGGTCACCCGGTCGTCGAAGCGCGAGCCGACAGCGACCAACAGGTCGCAGCCATGCATCGCCAAATTTGCCTCGTAAGTCCCGTGCATGCCGACCATGCCGAGAAAATGCGGATCGGCCGCGGGGAAGGCGCCAAGACCCATCAGGGTCAAGGTGCAAGGGGCGTCCGTGCGCCGCACGATCTCGGTGAAGCCGGCGCAGGCTTCCGCCCCGGAATTGATCAGCCCGCCGCCACCATAAAACAATGGCCGCTTGGCGGCCGCGATCATCTCGATCGCCTCGGCGACGCGCGCCGGCTCCGGCACCACCTGCGGCCGATAGCTTTTGTGGCGGCCATCCTCGGGATTGCTGTAGGGGCCGAGCGCAAACAGCACGTCTTTTGGCAGATCGATGACGACCGGCCCCGGCCGCCCGCTTTTGGCGACGTAAAACGCCTCATGCATCATGCGCGAGAGGTCGCGGACGTCCTTGACCAGGTAATTGTGTTTCGTGCACGGCCGCGTAATACCGGTCGTGTCAGCCTCCTGAAATGCGTCGTTGCCGATCAGGTGAGTGGGGACTTGGCCGGTCAGGCATACGACTGGCACAGAATCCATCAGCGCGTCGGTTAGCCCGGTCACCGCATTCGTCGCACCGGGGCCGCTCGTCACCAGCACGACACCGACCCGGCCGGTCGACCGGGCGTAGCCCTCGGCGGCGTGAACGGCCCCCTGCTCATGGCGGACCAGAATGTGGCGCAATGCGTTTTGCTTGAACAACGCGTCATAAATCGGCAGCACCGCGCCGCCGGGATAGCCGAAAACGACATCGACGCCCTGGTCGACGAGCGCCTTGATGACGATTTCTGCTCCACTGATCGGCTCGGCCGACATGACATGCTCCTGAGCAACGATAGGGTAAGTTTGTGTGAGGCGCGCCGTAGCGCCTGCTGGCCTCACAAGGCCGCGCAACCTAGTCGGCTATCCCCGATGGGTCAACAAAAACCCGTCAATAAACTGACGCGATCGGTGCAACAAACTTTCCGAAAATTGCTCATCGAGGAGCAAATCGGGCTGCGTCTGATGGCGAAACCACGTCATCTGGCGCTTGGCATACCGGCGCGTCGAGCGTTGCGCGGTTTCGATTGCTTCCGCCAGCACCATCTCGCCGCGCAAATAGCTCAAAAGCTCGGGCAACCCGACCGCCTTCATCGCCGGCAAGTCGGGATCGAGCCCGCGCTTGGCAAGCCGCTCGGCTTCCGCCACAGCGCCGCGGTCTATCATCGCTGCAAAGCGCGCATCGCAAGCGGCGTACAACCGATCGCGCGGCGGCATCATCAGAATGATCGCGAACCGGCAAGACGCAACGGAATGGGGCTGGTCGTGCCACGCGCTGATCCTGGTGCCGGTGGCGCGCGCCACGGCATAAGCGCGCACCAGCCGCTGCGTGTCGCCGGAGTGAAGCCGCCGCGCCGAAGCCGGGTCGAGTTCCGCCAGCCGCTCGCGAAACAGCGCGCCGCCGAGTTCTCGGTGGAGCGCCGCGGCCTCATCACGGACCCCCTCGGGAATTTCCGGAAACGGCGCCAGTCCGTGCTGTAATGCGCGCAAATAGAGCCCGGTACCGCCAACGACGATCGGCAGCCTCCCGGTTGCGGCAGCAGCAGCAATCTCGCCGAGGGCACGGTCCCGCCACGCTCCGACCGAGCCGCGCTCCGCCGCGTCGAGGAAGCCGTAGAGACGGTGCGGCGCGCGGGCCTGCGCGGCGGCGTCCGGGCGCGCCGTCAGGATTTCGAGATCGCGGTAGCATTGCAACGCGTCCGCATTGATCACGACGCCGCGCAGTTGCTCCGCCAGACCTAATGCCAGGGCCGATTTGCCGCTGGCGGTAGGACCGGCAATTATGACGACGCTTGACGTGGTTTCACACTTGTCGAGCGGGCTCGTGCGAAGGTAGGAGGCAGGCCGATGCGCTATGTCCTGACCCTGATCGCCGCCGGTCCCGATCACCGTCTGCCCGGACTGGCCGCCACGATCTGCAAAACGCTGAGGGTCGCGGCAGCGCCGGTTTGGCTGGCGGCCGAACAGGCTTGCGATCTTATCCTCGATATTGCCGAGCCTGGAAATATCGAGGAAACGGTGCGCGCGCTGATCGGCGAGGTGCCGGTCGATTCGGTGCTGCAGCCGGTCGCAGGTCGGCGCAGACGGCTGCTCGCCGCCGATCTCGAATCAACGATCATCGAAAACGAGATGCTCGACGAACTAGGGTCGATGCTTGGGCTCGGGTCCGAAATCGCTGACATTACCCGGCGGGCGATGAATGGCGAAATCGATTTCGCCGAGGCGCTGTCAGCGCGGGTGGCCTTGTTGGCCGGCACCAAGGATACGGTGCTCAATGAGGCCGCCACCCGGATCCGCCTGCGACCGGGTGCCGCCAGCCTGGTCGCAACGATGCGCCGCTCAGGCGCGGGGACCGCGTTGGTCACTGGCGGTTTCACCGTCTTCGCCGACCGAGTCGGCGCTGAACTCGGCTTTGACCGCGTCATCGCCAATCGATTGGAGATCACCGACGGCATAGTGACCGGCCGGGTTCTATCACCGATCGTCACCGGTGAGACCAAAAGACAGGCATTGCTGGCATACGCCGCCGAACTTGCGATCACACCAGCCGCGACGCTCGCTGTCGGCGACGGCGCCAACGATCTCCCGATGCTGGATGCCGCCGGCCTCGGGATCGCTTTTCATGCCAAACCAGCAGTCGCGGCTGTTGCGCGCACGCGTTTGAACCACGCCGACTTAACCGGGCTCCTTTTTGCCCAGGGATACCGCAAAACCGAATTCGCCGCCTGAGCCGAAGCTCTAGCCCTGATCAACTCGAAGCGCAATAAATCGCAAATCGCCCTGCCGCTGAACCAGCAACAGAATGGATTTGCGCCCCGACTTCTTTGCTTCGTCGATCTTGGCGGCCAGCTGCTCGGGGTTTTTTACCTCCTGCTGCGCCGCCTCCATGATCAAATCGCCCGCGTGAAAGCCCTTGTCTCCAGCCGTGCTGTCTTTCGCGACATCGACGACAACGACACCCTTCGCATCCTCCCCGAGCGAATACTTGTCCTTGAGTTCCGGCGTGATGCCGGAAAGCGTCATTCCCAGCGCCTTGACGACGGCTCCTGTGCCCGGAGTGGTTGTCTTCGGACCCGGTTTGGCGCTTGCTTGCTGCTGGTCGCTTTCCTCAAGACGGCCGACTTTCACCTGGACGGTGGTCTGGGCGCGTTTGCGCCACAGCGTCACCGGAACCGATTGGTTGACGGGTGTTTCCGCCACCAGCCGCGGCAAGCGCCGCATATCCGTGACATCCTTGCCGTTGAAATCCAAGATGACGTCGCCAGGCTGGATACCCGCGACTTGAGCGGGTCCCTTGTCGCTAACGCTCGCGACCAAGGCGCCGCGCGCCTTGCTGAGCCCGAGGCTCTCGGCGATTTCGTCGGTAACCGCCTGAATTCGGACACCGAGCCATCCGCGGTGCACAGTGTGATCGTTTTCGCCCTTTAGCTCGGTGACGACCTCTTTGGCGAGTGCCGAAGGTATCGCAAAGCCGATGCCGATCGAACCACCCGAGGGCGAGTAGATGGCGGTGTTGATGCCGATTACCTGGCCGTCCATGTTGAACATCGGTCCGCCGGAATTGCCGCGGTTGATCGGCGCGTCGGTCTGCAGGAAGTCATCATAGGGACCGGAATTTATGTCGCGCTGACGCGCCGACAAAATCCCCGCGGTCACACTGCCGCCGAGCCCAAACGGGTTGCCGATCGCCAGCACCCAGTCACCGACGCGCGCGGCGTCGCTGTCGCCCCAGCTAACCGCGGCGAGCGGCTTATCGGTATTGACCTTAAGCAACGCGATGTCGGTCTTGGTGTCGCGACCGATCACCTTCGCCTTCAGGTTGGTGTTGTCGTGCAAGATGACCGTAATCTCATCGGCGTCGGCGATGACATGGTTGTTGGTGACGATGTAGCCTGATGAGTTGATGATAAAGCCCGAGCCGAGCGAGGTCGCCTTGCGCGGGGTGACGTCCGGGTGCTCGCCCTTGGGTAGGTTGCGCTCGAGAAAGTCGTGAAAAAATTCTTCGAAGGGTGATCCCGGCGGAAACTGCGGCATATCGGGATTGCCCTGCTCGGCGCCGGCGGTCTTTAGCGTCTGGGTCGTCGAGATGTTGACCACCGACGGCAGCAGCTTTGCTGCAAGATCGGCAAAGCTGTCGGGCGCCGGCCGCGCCAGCGCCGGTACCGGCGCGATGCCGGCCACCGCGGGAAGCACGGCTAGGATCGCGGCAAACGCGACTCGGAGCATGGTGCGGCGCAACAGGAGCAGTGGGCGAAACGGCACCTCAGTCAACTCCTCGTGGAGCCCCGATCGTCCAGCTTGAACGATCCTGGCGGGCGCTATTCCTACAAAACACATGAATCAAGACTACGGGAGAAGGCGCCGCCAAGCCAGCCGCTTTCGCAGCGCACAGAATCCCAGAGGCGACCAGCGGCTACCCCAGTGGGCTCAATGGCGAACCAGCCATACAAGCGCCACGCCGAGACACGCGGCGGCGAGCCCGGCCGTCCGCAACATCTGCGGCGGCAGGGTGGTGGTCCGTGCCGCCGCCTTTTTCATGCCTTCCGGAAACACCGCATAGAGACAACCCTCGATCACCAAAACGAGACCGAGAGCCGTAAGCAGATCGCGCATTATCCGACAAATCAGCGATCATGGTCCGGGCGACCCGGCGCGTCTCATTGCGCGCCGGTTTTGGGTGTTGGCGGCGCTGCCTTGGGCGGGACCCCGTTTGGGTTTGTAAAATAGCGAAAGAAGTCACCTTCCGGGGCCATCACGAACGACGTCGTGTTCCCGGTCAACGCGTCGCGATAAGCCTGCATCGATCGGTAGAAGGAAAAGAAATCCTTATCCTGATCGTAGGCTTTGGCATAGATCGCGGTCGCCATGGCGTCACCTTGGCCCCGGGTGATCTGCGCACTGCGCTGGGCCTCGGCGAGAATGACGGTCCGCTCGCGATCGGCTTTGGCGCGCACCGACTGCGCCGCCTCCGCACCCTCGGCGCGATACTGGGCCGCTTGCTGTTGCCGCTCGGATTGCATGCGGGCAAAGATGGCCTGGCTGTTTTCAGGCGGCAGATCGGCGCGGCGAATACGCACATCGATCACATTGATGCCGAACGGTTTCGCCTGAACCGCCACCTCGTCGCGAATCTGCCGCATGATCGCGGCGCGCTGCGCCGATAACAACGCCGACAAGGTCACATTACCGATCACCCGGCGCAGGCTGCCGCTGACCAGCGCGTTCAGCCGGGCGCGCACGGCCGCTTCCGAATTGACGGTTTGATAGAACAGCAACGGGTCCGTGATGCGGTAGCGCGTGTAGGTATCGACGACCAGCCGCTTTTGGTCGGAGGCGATAACCTCCTCCGGTGGGGGCTCGAAATCCAAGAGGCGCTTGTCGTAAAAGATCACGTTCTCGATAAACGGCCGCTTAAACTGCAGCCCCGGATCGCGGATCACCCGCCGCGGCTGGCCCAATTGCAGCACCAGCGCCTGCTCGGTTTGATCGACGATAAACAGTGCGCTCAGGGTCAAGATGCCGATGGCGACCAGCACCACGGCAACGATCGCTAGGACGCGCCGATTCATCACTGTTGCGTCCCGGGCAATGGCGGCACTGATGGGGCCGACTGCATCGACTGCGGCGCCGTCCCTCCATTCGCGGTGGCCGCAGCGCCCGCAGGCTTCGCCGGTTCACCCTGTGGAGCCAGTCCCGGTAGCGGCAGGTAGGGCAACACGCCGCTGCCGCCCTGCGCCGATCGATCGATGATGACTTTGTTGGTGTTACGGAGAATGTCCTCCATCGTTTCCAGGTAAAGGCGTTTCTGGGTCACGTCCTGAGCTGCCTTATAGGCCTTGTAGACTTCGTCGAACCGGCCGGCATCGCCCTGGGCGCGGGCAGTCACCTGTTGGCGATAGGCTTCAGCCTCCTGCGTGATCCGCACGGCGTTGCCGCGCGCCCGCGGAATGATGTCGTTGGCATAAGCCTCGGCCTCGTTGCGCAGCCGAGCCCGGTCGGCGATTGCGCGCTGCACGTCGCGAAACGCGTCGATGACCGGGTCCGGCGGGTCGACCCGCTGCAGTTGCACCTCGGTCAGCTCGATCCCGGAGCCGTAATCGTTCAACAGTGATTGCAACAGCTTTTGCGTATCGCTCTCGATCTTGCCGCGGCCCTCGGCCAATGCTGAGGCAATCGGCGTTTCGCCGATCACTTCGCGCATTGCACTTTCGGCCGCCGATTTGACCGTCATCTCGGGGTCGCGGATATTGAACAGATAGGCTTTTGCGTCTTTGATCACCCAAAACACGGCAAAGTTGATGTCAACAATGTTCTCGTCGCCGGTCAGCATCAACGCTTCCTCCGGCACCTGCTGCGTCACCACGCCGCGCCCGTTGGCACTGTCGGCGCTGCGGTAGCCGATCTCGGTACGGTTGACGCGGGTGACGCTCGGCGTCAGCGCGGTCTCGATCGGGGTCGGCAGGTGGTAGTTCAGTCCGGGCTGGGTCGTGCGGTTGTAGGCGCCAAAGCGCAGGACGATGCCAACCTCGTCGGGCAGCACGCGATAAAAACCGCTCGCGAGCCAGATGACGAGTATCGCGATCAGAACGACGGCGATCCCGGCGCCGGTCCCGAACCCGCCCGGCACAATGCGCCGCACCCGGTCCTGGCCGCGCCGCAACCACTCCTCAAAATCCGGCGGGTAAGGATTACGACCGCGCGGTCCCTGCCCGCCGCTCCCATTGTTGCGAGGGCCGCCGCCCCAGGGGCCACCGCCGCGAGGACCGCTGCCCCACGGACCGCCCCCTTGACTTTTCCATATCATCGAGACTGAACCTTTCCGCGGCGCTGAGCCGGGATCCAACTGCCCTCGGGCTGCGGTCCTCAAAGCGCGACGCGCAAGACTTGCGACCCGATAGAGGGCGCGCGCCGGTGTTGTCAAGCGCGGGCCGCGGACCCAGATTTTGTTTTGGCTCGCGCCGTCCGCGAATGGTCCCAGAGCGCCTGTGCCCGGCAAGCGCAGTATACGGTTTTATTTCGTCGGTGTGGGCGGTTTAGCGGACCAACTAAATCGCTCGCGCGTTTCCGGGTTGCCTGCCGGATTGAGGAATTAGATGGCTGTCACTGAAAGACAAGTGATCGAGGCGCTCTCCGGCGTCACCGACCCCGACCGCGGCGGCGACATCGTGTCGCTCGGCATGGTCTCCGGGATCGCGATCCGCGACGGCAATGTCGCGTTCTCGATCGAGGTCGAGCCCGAGCGCGGCCCGCGATTGGAACCGCTGCGCAAAGCCGCCGAACGGGCCGTGGACGAACTGCCGGGTGTGCTCTCGGTAACAGCGGTGCTGACCGCCCAGACCGCCCCTCGTGGCAGGACGGCACCGCAACCGGCGGCGCCTCAGACGGCGGCGTCCGGGGCCGGTCGTCCGGGACCGGCCGCGGCGAACCGGCCGCAGCGTGGCGCGATCCCCGGCGTCGGAGCGATCATCGCAGTTGCTTCAGGCAAAGGCGGGGTCGGCAAATCGACGGTCGCCGCCAATTTGGCGTTGGGCCTGAAGGCCAACGGGCTGAATGTCGGCGTGCTCGACGCCGATATTTACGGCCCATCGATGCCGCGCATGCTCGGAATATCGGGCCGGCCGCAATCGCGCGACGGCAAAACTCTGCAGCCGATGCAGAATTACGGGCTGCGGGTGATGTCGATGGGATTTCTCGTGCCCGAAGACACCCCGATGATCTGGCGCGGGCCGATGGTGATGAGCGCGTTGCAGCAGATGCTGCGCGAGGTCGAATGGGGCGCGCTCGACATCCTGGTTGTCGACATGCCGCCGGGGACCGGCGACGCCCAGCTGACCATGGCGCAGCAGGTGCCGCTCGCCGGCGCCGTGATCGTTTCGACACCGCAGGACATCGCCCTGTTGGATGCGCGCAAAGGGCTCAACATGTTCCTTAAGGTCGATGTGCCGGTGCTCGGCATCATCGAAAACATGAGCTACTTCTTGTGCCCGCATTGCGGTGGCCGCAGCGAAATCTTTTCGCACGGCGGCGCGCGGCGAGAGGCGGAACAGCTCGGCACCGAATTCCTCGGCGAGGTCCCACTCGATCTGGCGATCCGCGAGACCTCCGACAGCGGCCACCCGATCACCGTCTCCGACCCCGACAACCCCTATGCTGCCACCTTCCGCCAAATCGCCGCGCGCGTCTGGGAAAAAGTCTCCGGCGAAAGTGCGATGCGGCCGCCGCCGCGCATCGTGATCGAATAACCGCACCGCACAATCGATGTCCGCCAGCGCGCCGCCCGGACCGCCGCGCCTTGATGTGTCCACCAAATACAGATGTCACCGTCTCTGCCATTTACAAATGTCACCGGCACCGCGGTTTGGGTCGGGCGGCGGGCGGGCGCGAAGCCCCCGGCGTAGCGCAGCGACCGATCGACGCCCGCCATGGGGATGGCCGAAACTGCACCCGCTTGTTTGACCGGGCGGGCTCGGCCCGCCCGGCTCGTAGAACGGCTCAGCCGACTTTAAACAGACGCGCGTCGCGCTGATCGCGGCGGCGCGGTGCTTTGGTGCTGCGCCGCTGCGGTCCGCGGCGAAGCTGCTCCTCGCGGATGAAGGCGAGCGCAGCGCCGAGCCGTTTGTTCTCGACAATCGCGCCCTGGTCAACCTGTTGGATTGTATCGAAGATCCGGTAGGCAAACTCGATGCCCTTGTAGCGGATCGACAGGCGACCGTCGGGATAGTCGATGACGGTGACCCGCTTGCCGATTGCCGCCTTGGCTTGCTCGCTTGGCTCCAGGATGAACATGATCTTGTCGTACTGCAGGGTCAGCGCCTGTGAGAGGGTGCGCTCCTCCTTCCAGGCAAAGGCGTCGTCGAGATCGTCACCGGCGTGCAGCGGCCGATGCAAATCCTTTTTATTCGCCGGTGCTTTGGCAAAGCGCGCGTTGTAGTCAGCCATGAAAGCCGGGAGCAGGGCGTTGCCTTCCGCCAAGCTTGCCACGCCCGCCAACCGCAATTCCTTGACCAGGCGGTCTTGCAACGTCTTGTTGGCACGCTCGACCCGGCCTTTCGCCGGGCTCGAATTGGCGCAGATGATATCGATGTTGAGCACGTGCAATGCCCGGCCAAACTGGGTCATGCCGTCGCCGCCGAGCGCGCCCGAGTGGTTGACCCGAAACACCCCGTGCTTGTCGCTGTAAAACGCGATCGGCTTGCCCCAGGCCTCCAGATAGGCACGGGCCGCCTGGAAATAGGCAAAGGTTGACTCGCTCTCGACAAATTGCAGATGCATCAGCCGGCTGGTCGCGTCGTCGACAAACACCAGCAGCGTGCATTGCGGCCCGCGGTCCTCGAACCACCAATGCTCGCTACCATCGACCTGGACCAGTTCGCCAACGCATTCGCGCCGCGGCCGCGGCTGGTGAACCTGCTTGCGCTGCTTGCGATCACGCCACAGCCCGGCTTCGATCATCCACTGGCGCAGCGTTTCACGGCCAACCGCGATCCCGTGATCCTCGCACAGCTTCTCGGCTGCCAGGGTCGGGCCAAAATCCCAATACCACTGGCGGATGATTGTCAGAACCGCGCGCCGCAATGCCTCGGGCTTGCGCCGGTTACTGCGACGGCCGCGGCGCTTCGAGATCAGGCCGCTCGGACCTTCGATCCGATAGGCCTTCAACAGCCGAAACACCTGACGCCGCTCGAGCCCCAACAGCTGGCCCGCCGCTTTCGTCGTCAGCCGCTTTTGGTCCAAATCCCGCAGAACCTCCAGCCGCGAAAGCTCCCGATCGCTCATCAGTCGTATCGTCACCCCCAACACCCCCCGGAAATCCCCCGGGAAGTGTCATCTGTAACCGGCAGAGGAGTGACATTTTGATCGGGCGCCTACACGCGTCTAGCGCATAAGACAGGTTCTGGAAAATCGGCGGGCAACGTTACACTTGACATACGCGTGGTATCGCAAGTGTAACGTTGCCAATCGGCGGTCAAAAAGCCCGATAAGGTGCCTTCTGGAAAAATCACGCCTTTGCAAAGTGAAACACAGCAGGGGTTCAACCTTTACCTTCGGACCTCGCCGTGAATTTGGTAAATCGGGCGGGTGGGGTTTCTTTCTCATGGTTCTAGGATGATCTGCCACTAATCGGGTGAAGGATTGCAGCAAGCGCGGGAGAACGGTAATTTTTACCCGAACATTGGAGGGCATCCGGGGAAATGCCTGAACAAAAGGTTTTCAAGGGGGAGGCACCAATCGGCCGCTTAAGGCTGTGTGCCACCTTACTCGCCTTTGTGGTGGGCGCGCCTGCACCGGCCTTAGCTGACCCTCTCTACGCCTTCACGCCCATTGTTGTGCCCAGCCCGGCAACTGGCAATAATGCAGGTGGTATTAACGCCACAGGTGACATTGTAGGAAATTTTACTGTAGTTGAATGTCCTCCACATGGATTCCTTGATATGGGCGGCAGTTTTACCACTATCAACGTGCCGGGGGTCCTTGGTACATCAGCAAACGGCATAAACACCGCTGGGGATATAGTCGGTAATACTTACGACGCTTCCGGTGGTCATGAGGGATTTCTAGATGTCGGCGGGAGCTTCACCGCCATAGATGTGCCCGGCGCGGAAAGCGGGGGCAGCGTTGCATTTAGCATCAACGACACGGGCAAAATTGTAGGATATTTTAACCCTATCGCCACCGGTTCTGCAAGCTACGCACAGGGTTTCCTCGACATCGGCGGCAGCTTCACCACTATTGCTGTGCCCGGCGCACTTGAAACTGGAGCGTTGGGTATCAACAACGCTGGGCAGATAGTTGGTTTCTTCGACAACGGCGCTGGCACCGCAGTACAAGGCTTTCTCGATACTGCCGGCAGCTTCACCACTATTGACGTGCCCGGGGCAGTCTATACCGAGGTCTACGGCATCAACACCAGCGGACAGATGGTCGGGCTTTTTAAAGACAACACCGGCGCCGAGGACGGGTTTCTCGATACTAACGGCAGCTTCGAGACACTTGATGTACCGGGGTCATCCTCAACGCGAGCCTTTGGCATAAACGACTCAGGTGATGTGGTGGGTGACTACTCTGACTTGAATCAAGGCTTTGGCTTCCTTGCAACGCCCGTCCCCGAACCCACCTCGCTCGTCCTGCTCGGCACGGCCATCATTGGCCTCGGTACAGTGCGGCGGCGCAAGGGCAAGGCCGACTGATCCGGTAGCGGCGAATGGTGGATATGCCAACGGCGTAGCTGCGGGCCGGTTCGTCAAGCGAAGCGTAGCGCCCTCCGTACGGCGTCGGGTGGTAAGCGCAGGGGGTGGGCCCATATGGGCATTAATTTTGGCCGGCCGGGGTTGCAGGCCCGATGCATGCGCAAAGTCAACGGCGGCATGGGTCGTCCGTAGACGACTAATTATTACGATTGGAGTTCTGCTTCTGTTCCATCCACTGTAACGTTGCCGTCACAGGTCTAGAACCGACTTCTAAATATACACCGGTAAGTGCCGGATCGAAACGTGGCCCTGGAGATATGTCTGTTGGCTCATTTAGAAAACCAAATCTTGAAACAGGAATATCTCCTACTCCCAGCCTCGCTCTTGTTAAGGCATTCGCTAATGCTTCCGCTGCATCATGCCAAACAAACCACGGTTGATGTGGTTCGGCGACCATAAAGGCTTTTCCTATCGGGTATGACACTCGTATCCCTTCGGGGATTGCTTCTGACGGGACATGAGATTCTTTTTCGTCTGCAAATCGCGGCTTCCATCCGAATTTTGAAAGTACTATCGCAATTTCATTTGCAAGATTGTGCGCCTCACGATCTGAAACGACTTGTATCGAGATTTGTGTTCCAGCGAATTTCTCAATTCCAGCAAACCATAGTTTGGCCTTTGGTTCTCCATCAAAGCCGATAAGTCCCACGTGCCGAGGTGATAGCACTGTTTGCAGTGAGAGATTGTCGGCTCTCAATTGCTCTGTATGCTCAGCAGTAGATGCGAGTTCACGGGTTAGGTATGTCTCTTTGATTTTTCCCATCCACACGACTAATACCGTCGATATAACGCCAACGGCTAGAGTAACCACGAGAAATATATTTGGCCCAATCATATACAGTTTGCGCTGTTTCAAAAGATGGCCACACCGTAGTCTGCCTTTTAAATTTATGGATGATCATCCTCGGTTCCTATTACCTCGTCCGCCCAGCGTTTCTTTGGGCTGGCCTCAAAATCTAGGCGGCTCTGGTGGCGCGGCGCATGGTGGTAATGCTGCGGTCGTAGCTCTGGGCCAATTCCTGCAGCGTAGCGCCCTGCGCGCGGCGTCTGGCAGCCTCTTTCTTCTGTGCCGGGTGAGGGAAGGGGGTCGGCCCATGTGCTTCCCTCGCGCCTTGGCGCGGCTTCGGCCTTCGGCGGTGCGGGTGCGGATAAGATCGCGCTCAACATCGGCAAGCCCGCCGAATACCGCCAGCATCAAGCGCCCGGTGCTGGTGGCGGTGTCGGCCCACGGTTCCGCCAAGGATCGGAATTGCGCCTTGGCGTCGGCGATGCGCTTGACGATGGCGAAGAGGTCGAAACTGCTGCGCGCCAGCCGGTCGATCCGCGTCGCCGTTACCACGTCGCCGGGGGCCAACTGGTCGAGCATGCGAAGAAGCTCGCGCCGGTCGGCACGCGCGCCCGTCACCTTCTCACGAAGATGTTCTGGCTGCCGCATCCCGCCGCGCGAAGCTGCTCAAGCCGGGTGTCGAGGGTCTGCCCGTAGGTCGAGATGCGGGCATACCCGATAGGGCGTTTTTTGAGGTGAGTTCCCGGTCATATCTTGTGCAAACCGTAACCCATTGATTGTGCAGACTTAAGCAAAATGCACGAAAGTCTTGATTTTCGCAAATTAATCACTCGCTCGCTCCAGGAATGTTGACTGCCGCAGGAGTATTTCAAAGTGAACTTTGAGTTTGGGCTATGCGGCGGGCAAGCCCCAACTGGGAGGAAGGTAATGGCAATAAAAAAGGCGTTTCTCGTAACCGCTATTACGCTGTCTGCCCTCGCCGCTTCTGCCGAGGCCGATCGGTTATATCGCGCGGCCGCTTCCGCTGCTTTGATTGCACTACGTTTTCTAGTCTGACGCGGCTCACCGCTGCCGCGCCACCAGTTGGCCGGATACATTCCACTGGCAAGCACCGGTGAAATGACGAATGCCATTAATCCGCGGGTGCGCCCCTGCCAAACCACCTCCCCGCAGGCGGGGAAGGGAAGGGTGGGGCCGGACTGAAATGCGTGTCGTCGATGTGAGCTGCAAGGTCGCGATCGTGGCGGGTCGTGTGCGGAGCGCGTGCTCAGCCTGTGAGGACCGGCCCTCGACCGGCGGCCGTCTGCGCCGCCCACTCAGCCGTTATTGTAGATCGCCGGATGGTTGCCTAGCCTGAAAAATTCATTGGACTGGCCAGAAGGGACGGCGGGAGCGGCATAAACCGTTGGTTTCGTGTATGATTTGGTTGCTAAGGCCGGATCAAACCGAAGCAACGGAGTTCGCACCCGCCATGGAGGAAGGTACGGGGATTTTGCCAGGTTTGCCAGCGGTGGCGGGTAAGCCGGTGCATGTCGGGTTTGACGGCGGCCGGCTGACCTCGGATGGTGGGATATTGCTGGTGGCGGCGATCGAACAACGGCTCAAGATTGCCGAACGCTTAGCGGCGTGCCTCGAAGATCCGCGCGACCCGGACCGGGTGCGGCACGAACTGGCCGAGATGATCCGCTATCGTGCCTTGCTGATTGCGGCGGGCTATCCCGACGGCAACGACTGCGACGCGCTGAAAGCCGACCCCGCCTTCAAGATGGCCGTCGGACGATTGCCGGAAAGCGGTGAAGATCTGTGCTCGCAACCGACGATCAGCCGGCTCGAGAACCTGCCGAGCGCGACCGCGCTCAAGCGCATGATGGCGGCGATGATCGAGTTGTTCTGCGACAGCTTCGAGCAGGTACCCCGGCGCATCCTGCTCGATATCGACGACACCGAGGACCGGGTTCACGGCGGCCAGCAGCTCGCGCTCTTCAATGCGCACTACGACAGCCGCTGCTTTCTGCCGATCCACATTTACGAGGCGACGACCGGCAAACCCGTCGCTGTCATCCTGCGCCCCGGCAAGACGCCTGACGGGACCGAGGTGGCGCTGGTGCTGCGCCATGTCATTGGCCGCATCCGCGCCCGCTGGCCGGCGGTCGAGATCGTCGTGCGCGGCGACAGCCATTACGGCCGGCCCAAGGCCATGGCGTGGTGCGAGCGTCAGCAGGTCGGCTACATCTTCGGCCTCTCTGGTAACCCGGTGCTGCTGCGGCAGGTCAGCCCGCTCACCGAGGACGCCGCCTTGGGTCGTCTCGCAGACGAAGGGGAAAAGGTCCGCCGCTATGGCGATTTCCGCTATGCCGCCAAAAGCTGGAATGTCGAGCGCCGCGTCATCGCCCGCGTCGAGGCCGGTCCTCAAGGGGCCGACAGCCGCTTCATCGTCACCAACCTGCGGGGTCTGCCCAAGACGCTCTACGAGAAGGTCTATTGCGCGCGCGGGCAGGCCGAAAACCTGATCAAGGCGCACAAACTGCATCTGGCTTCCGACCGTACCTCCTGCACCAAGGCGACCGCCAACCAGTTCCGGCTGCTGCTTCATACCGCCGCCTACTGGCTGATGCTGAGCCTGCGCGGTCTGGCTCCAAAGACATCCTTCTGGCGCGATGCCCAATTCGATACGATCCGCCTCTGCCTGATCAAGGTCGCCGGGCGCGTCACCGAGATGGTCACCCGCATCAAGATCGCCTTGCCGAGCGCCTTTCCCTATCAGGCCGGCTTTGCCGATCTCGCAGGCCGCATCGCCAAGCTGCCGCCGTGAGCGACGGGGCGGTTGCCCCAGTTCAAACCCTTTGGCCGAACCGCAAACCCCGACCAGCGCGCCCCCGACGCCACAAAAAGCCGCGCCCGATCCCCGCCATCACTGTGGAGCCGCCAGCCCTCATGAATGATCCGGGCTAGTGTTGCGTCGAGGCAAAGACGACCGATCGAATGGAGAGGGGCGGATGAGCGGCAACAGCGAGACAACGGACGAAGTCGACGCGCGCACCAACCAGCCGGTCGAGCCACTACAATTCGACGTCAATTCCCATGACGACTACCTGCGGCTGCGCGAGGCGTTCTCGCGCCTGCCAAAGATCCCGACTTTGTTGCGGCCGGAGGAGCAGCCGACGGCGATGGCGCCCAACCGCAGCTATAACTGGCTGTTAACCTCCGAGCAGAGTGGCGGTAGCATCGTATTGCATGTGCTGACGATCGAACCCGGCTTTCACGCGACCGAGCACCACCATCCGGCCGAGGAGGAGTTTTTCTTTGTGTTGGAAGGCGAACTCGAAGTGACGATCGGCAACCGCACCGCCATCGGCGGCCCCGGCACCTTCGCCTACGCCCCACCCGGATGCACGCACGCCTTCCGGCCGCATGGCGGCAAGGCCTGCAAGGTGTTGCATTGGAACTCGCCCGGCGGGCACGAGCGCCTCGCGGTGGCGCAAAAGCGTCTGGCGCAGGAAGGCCGCACCGCTCCAGAGGCGCAGCGCAAAATCCGTGAGGACCACGATTATGTGTTCCACGATGACGAGCGCTACCGGCGCGCGGCTAAGGAAGCGGAGGCGGCGCAGAAAGCGTAGGGTGGCGGGACGGGCTGCGCTGTTCCATCCGACGCTTGCTGCTGCCCCTGATCCGCAATCTGGCCAAAGTGGTGTGCGACATTCGGGGGCTGCCGCGAGGACTTCGATGGCGCGCGGAGGGATTCCCGTGATTTCCCGGTTCGGTGGAAAAATGTTCCCGGTTATCGCAATAAATTTCCCGGTTGAGCGACCACGCGTATTTCTACCAAGATATTGATTTAAATGATAAATTTGGCATTACGAGGGTGCCGGAACAAGAAAATTCCCGGTTACTTCCCGGTTCACGGGAATTTGCCGCCGCCGGCCGACCGCGTCGCGAGACGGCCTAGGTCTGTTTGAAGAAACGGGCGGCGTTGTCCCAGAAGAGTTTCTTCCGCGTCTCGGGCTTCAGCGTTTGCCAGGCGAGGATGTTGTCGATCAGTTCGGGAACTGGCATTCCGAATGCGGATAGTCGGAGGCGTACATCAGCAAATCGTCGCCGAGAAAACGGGTGACGGCGGCGAACATGTCCTCGCCTTCTTGATGCTCGATACTGCAGAAAAACCGGCCCGAGCCGATGTAATCGCTGGGACGGTGCTTTAGGGGTGCGGTGCCGCCGACATAGACTGCCTGTTCGTCGAGCCGGCGCGCCCAGAACGGCAGCCAGCCAAAACCGCATTCGAGCACCGCGAGGCGCATCGCCGGGTAGCGGTCAAAGATGCCGCCGCCGATAAACGAAGCGACAAACCGCATCGCACCCCAAGGATGCGACGCCATGCGGCCGAGGAAAATGTTGTCCCAGACGTCGCGATAGCCCGGATAATAGGGCGGGTTCCAGGTCGAGCTGTGGTGTGCTACCGGCAGATCGTGATCGGCCGCGGCACGCCAGATCGGGTCGAGATCGGGATCGTCGGGCGGCAGGTCGGGAGGCAACATCGGCTTGACTGCCACCGCCCATTTCGACTTGCCCCATGCGCGGATTTCGCGCACCGCCTCATCGACATTGCGCCCCGAGGCGACGATCAGGCCTTTGAGCCGGTCTGGAAACGGGCTGCAGAAATCCGCCATGTGACGGTGATAGGCGCGGATCATCCCGACTTCGAAGGACGGGTCGGGCAGGCCGACCAGGCTCATCCACGAGCCGGGGATCAGGAACTGGACGTCGGTCCCCTCATCATCCATGTCGGCGACGCGGTTTGCGGCCTCGATCGTCCTGCACTCGGGCCGCGGCATCTTGCTGCCGCGCAAGCGCGACTCGCGGCCGGAAAGCTTTCGAGCGGGCCGGCCTCGCCGAGGATGCGGCGGTAATACTTGGTCGCGACACGGTAGTTGTGGAGGCTATCGCCGCCCTCTGATGCGCGCGAGGCCGGCAGGCGGTACTGCGCCAATTCGGCAAGCCGCGGGCGAAAGTCGGGATCGATATAGCGCTCGAGCACCTCGGCCGCCGGATTGACATGGGTGTCGGCGTCGAACACGCGATAGCCGTTTTTCATCTACTCCTCCCTCGTTCGCTCGCCGCCGCCGGTTTTCTTCCGGCGTTACGGCTCTGTCTTTCTTGTTGTCCGAAAGCGACATACGGTGGCACCGCGATGTCGGGGCCGTGGGCCCCCGCTTACGCGGGGGCGACGAATAAAGGCGTGGTCAGGTCTGCTTGAAAAAGCGCGCCGCGTTGTCCCACAGCAGTTTCTTCTTGGTCTCACCGCTGAGGCTTTGCCAGGCGATGATGTTGTCGACCGAATTCGGGAACTGGCATTCCGAGTGCGGATAGTCCGAAGCATACATCAGCACCCCATCACCGAGGAATTGGGTGACGTGGTTGAACATATCCTCACCTTCATGGTGCTCGATGCTGCAGAAAAAGCGGCCGCTTTGCATGTATTCGCTGGGCTTCTGCTTCAGATCGGCGGTGCCGCCGACATAGACCGCCTGCTCGTCGAGCCGCTTGGCCCAGAACGGCAGCCAGCCAAAGCCGCCTTCCAGAACGCCCATCCGCAGGGTCGGGTAGCGGTCAAACAGCCCGCCGCCGATAAACGAGGCGACAAACCGCATGGCACCCCATGGATGCGCCGCGGCGCGGCCGATAAAGATGTTTTCCCACAGATCGAGATAGCCCGGATAGTAGGGCGGGTTCCAAGTAAAGCTGTGATTGGCGATCGGCAGATCGTGCTCGGCCGCGGCCTCCCAGATCGGGTAGAGATCGGGGTGGTCGGCCGGCATATCCTTGGCGAGCAATGGCAACACCGCCACCGCCCATTTCGAATTGCCCCATTCGCGGATCTCGCGCACCGCCTCGGGCACGGCGCGCGACGAGGCGACGATCAGGCTCTTCAGCCGATCGGGATGGTCCGCGGTAAAATCGGCCATATGGCGGTGATAGGCGCGGACCATGCCGATTTCGAGTGAGACGTCGTCGAGCCCGACGACACTGAGCCACGAGGTCGGGATCAGGAAATGGGTGTCGACGCCCTCGTCATCCATATCGGCGACACGGTTGGCCGACTGGTCGTCCTGGGTGCCGGGCCGCGGCATCTTGGTGCCGCGCCAGCGCGTCTCGCGTCCGGTAAAGGTGTCGCGCGGCGCTTTTTCGCCGAGCACCCGGCGATAGAGTTTGGTGCCGACGCGATATTGGTGCATCGGCGCGCTACCCTCGACCGCTGCGCCGCTCGGCAGGCGGTAGGGTGCGAGCTCCGGCAAACGCGCGCGAAAGCTCGGATCGACATAGCGGTCCAATACCTCGGCGGCCGGGTTGACGTGGGTGTCGGAATCGTAGGCACGAAAACCGTTTCTCATCCTGCCTCTCCTTGTTCGCCGCGCGCCGGGCGCGGGGCCTCGTCACCCGATGATCATAACAGGCATGATAGGACCGCGCGGCTGCCGCTGTCGACCGCCACTTCAAAGGACCGGCAAAGAGGCGGAAGCGCGAGGATTGGAAGCGCAGAAGGGCCGCTGCTGGCGAGGCGGATCGAGGGGTCGGCCCTGTAATCAGCAAGTCAACAGGATCGCGCGAATGTCTGCGATCTATGCGTTCAGGCCTCGTCTAGCACCGCCAATAAATCGCATTGGATCTGCATCGGCGGGTTGAGATCGGTGCTGGTCAGCGTGTGCCGCGCCGGGCGCGAATGCGCGTCCGGAAACATCTCGACCCAATGCTTATTGAGGATTGGGCGCAGCCCGCGATCGGTAATCCATACCGTCATCTTGATAATGTCCTCGGGGGTCCCGCCGGCCATGTCCATGACCCGGCGGACATTGGCGAACATCTGGCGGCATTGCGCGTCGAGATCGGCCGGCACCTGCCCGGATTCCGGATCGGCGCCGGAGATCGCGCCGGTCACGACAAAAGGTCCGCGCCGGCTGGCGCTCGGGATCGGATTGACGTGTTTCGCGCCCGGGACATCGATACTTCGCCGTTTTTCCATAGCGTCCTCCACCCAATTTTGCTCGGCCGGTAATTTCGCGACCGGTGGCGTGATATCGTAGCACCGTTTGCGGCAGCGGAGCGCCAATGCTGAACGAAGATCAACGCCGCTTTCTCGAAAGCCGCAGGGTTGCTCATCTGGCGACCGCCGATTCCGGCGGCATGCCGCATGCCGTGCCGGTGTGCTTCGCGCTTCACGAAAACGCGGTCTATGTCACGATCGACCAGAAGCCAAAGGGGAATCCGCGCTCGCTGAAACGGCTGCGCAACATCGCGGAGAACCCTTCAGCCGCCCTGGTCGCCGACCGCTACGACGAAGACTGGGCCCGGCTCGGTTGGGTCATGCTGCGCGGCCCGGCGCAGATCCTTGATAGCGGTGCCGAACACGATCTGGCACAGGACTTGCTTCGCTCGCGCTACCCGCAATACCGATTGATGCAGCTCGTCGAATTGCCAGTGATCGCCATCCGCGTCGAGAGGGCCGCGAGCTGGGGCGATCTCTCCCCCGAGCCCTGAACCGGCATCCTCGCGGCCGCTGCTGCCCCGCTCTTTTCCGCGTGAGGTCCACAAATGCCAGACGAAATCGTAGAAGATGAAATCAATGCGTTTGTGCCCGGCCCGCACGTTCATATCGAGGGCCGCCCGGGCGGGCCGCTTGCCGGGCTGACGTTTGCCGCCAAGGATCTGTTCGATGTCGCCGGCTACCCGACCGGCGCCGGCAATCCCGACTGGCCCAAATATTATCCGATCCCGACGCGGCATTCCTGGGCGGTCGAGCGGCTGCTCGATGCCGGCGCCACACTGATCGGCAAGACCATCACCGATGAGGTGTCGCTCGGCATCGTCGGCGAGAACGCGTTTTACGGGACACCGGTCAATGTCAAAGCGCCGGGCCGGGTGCCGGGAGGCTCGTCCTCGGGGTCGGCCGCCGCCGTTGCCGCCGGGATCTGCGACACTGCGATCGGCACCGATACCGGCGGCTCGGTCAGGGTACCGTCGAGCTTTTGCGGGCTTTATGGGATCCGCCCGACCCATGGCCGGATCGATGTGAGTGGGATGTTGCCGCAGGCGCCGAGTGCGGACACGACCGGCTGGTTTGCGCGCGACGCCGCGACTTTTGCCCGGGTGTCGAGCGTCATGCTTGGCGAGGCGATCCCGTCTGACTTGCCAGGCCGACTGATCGTCGCCGTCGACGCGTTTGCTTTTGCCGACACTGAAGTGGCCGAGGCGCTGCAGCCGATGCTTGAAACATTGAAGGCGGTGATCGGCCACTCCCGCGAGGAGGTCATGGCGCCCGGCGGCATCGTGCAATGGGCGCGGGCGCAGCGCACGATCCAGCCTTCGGAAGCATGGATCACCTTTAGAGAATGGGTCGAGCAGTGCAATCCGCGGCTCGCCTACAATGTCGCGCGCAACATCTACACCGGCTCGCAGATCCCCGAAGGCGAGCGCCATTGGGCCGAGCTGGTGCGCCGCGAAGCGCGCGGGCGGATGCGCTATCTGCTGCCACCCGGAACCATTCTCTGTCTACCGACCACGCCATTTCCGGCACCCAAGCGCGGCGAGCCTCTGTCGGTCGCGAGCGTCCAGCGCGATCGCATCCTGTGTCTGTGCGCCCCTGGCGGGCTCACCGGCGTGCCGCAGGTCAGCATTCCCGGCGCAACGGTCGACGGCTTGCCGATTGGTCTCTCGATCATCGGTGGTTACGGTAGCGACGCGACCTTGGTCGCTGTGGCGCAGGCGCTTGAAGGCGTCCGCTAATGCCTAAGCCTCGTTGACCAGGTAATCCATCGCCCCATCGACGCCGCCGCGGCCATGCGGCACGCCGGTCAGTTCAAGCGCCATCTCTATCGCGGCGAGCGCGCCCAGGATCATCGGCTCGTTCAAATCGCCCATATGGCCGATCCGAAAGACGCGGCCTTGCAACGGCCCGAGCCCACCGCCGAGCGAGACATTGAAGCGATCGAGCGCGACCGCGCGCACCTTGTTCGCGTCATAGCCTTCGGGGGTCAGGACTGCGGTCACCGAGTCCGACTGTGCGCGGGGGTCGACCGCAAAGGTCTCGGGTCCGTCGTTTTGCCGCCACACGCGCACCGCGCGCCGCGTCGCTTCCGCCAGCCGGTGATGGCGGGCAAAGACATTCTCCAACCCCTCCTCTTCGAGCATACGCAGCGCTTCCTGCAGCCCAAAAAAGAAATGCACCGGGATGGTACCGTTCCACACCGCCTGAGTGTTGCCTTCGACCAGCCGCCGCCAGTCCCAGTAGACGCGCGGCAGCTTCGCCGTCGCACTGGCCGCCAGCGCCTTGGCGCTAACGCCGGTAAAGGCCATGCCGGTCGGCAGCATCAGCCCTTTTTGCGAGCCCGCGACGACGACGTCGACCCCCCACTCGTCCATGCGAAAATCGAACGACCCCAAGGACGAGATCACATCTACGAGATAGAGCGCCGGATGCCCGGCGGCGTCGATCGCCCGGCGCAATGCGGCGACATCGTGGACGACCCCCGTCGAGGTCTCGTTGTGGACGACGAGCACGCCCTTGATCGCGTGGTCGCGGTCCTCGCGCAACCGGGTCTCGAGCGCTGCAGGGTCGGCGGCATTGCGCCAATCATTGGTCAAGGTCTCGACCTCAAGCCCAAACAACTCGCAACGCATGCCCCAATTCAACGAGAAATATCCGGTCTCGACGACCAGCACCTTGTCGCCAGGCGAGAACAGATTGACGAGGGCGGCTTCCCAGGCGCCATGCCCGGATGCGGCGTAGCCGAGGATCGTCTGCTCGGTCTTAAAGATCCGCTTTAGCCCGGCAAAGCACTCTTCGGCGATCGCCTTGAATTGCGCACCGGTGAAATCGATCGTGCCGCGGTCCATCGCGCGCAGCACACGGTCCGGAATATTGGTCGGACCCGGATTCTGAAAAAAATGCAGCCCACGACTGACGGCCATCTACGCTCTCCGGTGCGGTTCGGTTCCATGCCTTAAACCCACGAGCGCGTGAGATATCAGCATAATCCGATTTGAGGGAGAGGTTTTGGACAGGCGAAAAAGGGCAGGGCTTTGTGCCCTGCCCTTTTCGACACGGGCTGGACCCGCCCCCGTCGGCGCTGGGGCAGACCCGCCACTCCTCCCTAAACTCAGGCCGTCGCGCCTCAGCGCGCATCGGAATTGAGACTATAGCCATCCCTGCGACCGATCGTCACTGCAAAAGTTAAGCAATCACCAAATTTTTATGGAACCTTTGTGGCTCAGTCGATGCTACCAGCCATAAAGACGATGAACCCCCGGAGCGCCGCGTTGGGTGGCGGATGAAGCCGCATATTCTGCTCACAAATTTTGCGCGGGTGCTGCGCCGCTTCCTGGCGCCATCGCGAGTCGTCGCAGAGAGGTCGACCGGCGATCCTGGGACGGCGGCTGGACCGAGAACAAGGCGGTCTCTAGAATTGCCACAGCCCAGCGCCGCGCGAGGATCGATGCGTCTTTCAGAGTACTTCTTGCCTGTCTTGCGCGAAAACCCGAGCGAGGCGCAAATCGTCTCGCATCGGCTGATGTTGCGCGCCGGCATGATCCGGCAGTCGAGCGCCGGCATCTATTCCTGGCTACCGCTTGGCCTGCGTGTCCTGAAAAAAGTCGAGACCATCGTCCGCGAAGAACAGGACCGTAGCGGCGCGCAGGAAATCCTGATGCCGACGATCCAACCCGCCGAGCTCTGGCGCGAAAGCGGCCGCTACGACGATTACGGTAAGGAGATGCTGCGTATCCGCGACCGCCATGATCGCGAGATGCTGTATGGGCCGACCAACGAGGAGCAGGTTACCGAAATCATTCGCGCCTCGATCAAGAGCTATCGCGAGCTGCCAAAGCTGCTCTACCACATCCAGTGGAAGTTTCGTGACGAGGTGCGGCCGCGCTTTGGCGTGATGCGCGGGCGCGAATTTTTGATGAAGGATGCCTACTCTTTCGACCTCGATGCGGCAGGGGCGAAGCATTCTTACAACAAGATGTTTGTCGCCTATCTACGCACCTTTGCCCGCATGGGGCTGAAGGCGATCCCGATGCGCGCCGATACCGGACCAATCGGCGGCGACCTCAGCCACGAATTCATCATCCTGGCGGATACCGGCGAAAGCGGCGTCCATGTTCATAGCGATTTCCTCGAAGCCGATTGGCAGGGCTTCGATGTCGCGAGCTGGGAGGCGCCGGCGTTGCAGCAGGTCGTCGATCATTACACCGCAATCTATGCCGCAACCGACGACGTGCACGATCCGCGGGCGGCGGCAAAATACGGCGACAAAATCGTCAACCGCCGCGGGATCGAGGTCGGCCAGGTGTTTTATTTCGGCGACAAATATTCGCGGCCTATGGGTGCTGTTGTCGCCGGCGCGGACGGTGAGCCGGTGGCGCTCGAAATGGGGTCATATGGGATTGGGATATCGCGGCTGGTCGGGGCGCTGATCGAAGCGAACCACGACGAAGCCGGCATAATCTGGCCGGAGAGCTTAGCCCCGTTTCGAGTGGGACTAGTCAATCTGCGCGCGTCAGATCTGCGCTGCCGCGCCGCCGCCGACGACCTCTACGGCAAATTGCGCAATGCCGGGATAGAGGTGCTGTACGACGACCGCGATGAATCGCCGGGCGCAAAATTCGCGACCATGGATTTGATCGGGTTGCCCGAGCAGATTGTCATCGGCCCGCGCGGCCTGGCCGCCGGAACCGTCGAGATCAAAAACCGCCGCTCCGATAAGCGCGATGAGATGCCCATCGATACCGCACTCAATCGGCTCACCGCGCCCAAAAACTAGATTGCGGAGTGGCGAACTCCGGCGTCGCTCTCGCGAAAACGAGCGTCCCGAGCGGTGGTCGATTGGTTTGCTCGCTCAATCCGTCCTATGATTTCTGCCTGGGAGCAAGCCTCGGCACCGATCCTGCCAAAAGCCCTGACGCCTTTTGACCTCCCCTGATCCAGAAATCTCCGGATAGACACTCTTTACATGGGCGGGTGCGCTATGGGCGTATTTATTGCTGTAATTGGGGGCATTGTCACACTGGTGTGCTTTGTAAATGGTGTATCGATCTTCCCGGAAAGTGCGCCGCAACAGACAGTGCAAGAGCTACGCTTTATCGAGGCTGCGCTCGGCGCGATACTCTTTGCATCCGGCATTGAAATTTATGAGCTTCACCTCCTGCGACGGACGGGAGCAGAGAAGAAGGGATCAACCGCACCGGAACCAGCAAAAGAGAAGCTGGAAGAGGTCGGTAGCACATTCATTGTTGGGTCACGGGTGATGCATAAAGATAGAGGTGCGGGCAAAGTGACCAAGATCGACGGTGACCTCGTAAAGGTTCAATTTGGAAGCCGAAGCAGTTATCACCTCTACCGCGACCTGAAGCCGTTATCAGAACAGAGTTCATAACCACGTGATTTTCAATACCTTTGAGCGGATGGTGGCGTTCCGCTATTTGCGAGCGCGGCGCCAGGAAGGCTTTGTTTCCGTCATCGCCATCTTTTCGCTATTGGGGATAGCACTCGGAGTTGCGACCCTAATCATCGTGATGTCGGTCATGAACGGCTTTCGCGCCGATCTGCTCGGCCGCATCCTCGGCCTTAACGGCGATCTCGGCGTCTACGCCGCAGCGGGACCGCTCGGCGATTATGGCGCCGCGGCCAAAAAGGTCGAGCAGATCCCCGGCGTCACCGCGGCAATACCGATCGTCGAAGGCCAGGTTATGGCGACGACCGACCGCGGTGCGGCAGGGGCACTGGTGCGTGGCATCCGCCCGGAAGATCTACGTTCGCTGCGGCTTGTCTCCGGGCGGATTATCAGCGGCTCGCTTACCGATTTTAGCGATGATGGGATCGCCATCGGTTACCGCCTGGCGCAACGCCTCGGCGTCGGTGTTGGCGGTAGGGTCACCGTGATTTCACCACAGGGGACCGCGACGGCGTTCGGCACCATGCCGCGCTTGAAGACCTATCATATCGTCGCGCTGTTCGCCGTCGGCATGTACGAATACGACAACAGCTACATCTATGTACCCTTCGAAGCAGCGCAGATATTCTTTCGGGTTCCCGACGCGGCGAGTTATCTGCAGGTCTTTGTCTCCGATCCCGACCGCGTCAGAACGCAGACGCGCGCAATCGATGCCGCCTTCAACGGTCACGTTAGAATTGTAGACTGGCAGCAGGCCAATTCGAGCCTGTTCAACGCCGTCGAGATCGAACGCAATGTCATGTTTTTGATCTTGACCTTGATCATTGTCGTCGCCGCCTTCAACATTATTTCGAGCATGATCATGATGGTCAAAGACAAGGGGCGCGACATTGCCATCCTGCGCACGATGGGCGCCTCGCGCGGCATGGTCTTGCGCATCTTTATTCTGTCCGGCGCTAGCATCGGAATCGTCGGCACGCTCGCAGGTCTGGCATTGGGGGTCGCGTTTACCCGGAACATCGAAGCAATCCGCGAATTTATCCAAAACATCGTCGGCGTCGACCTGTTTTCGGCTGAGATTTACTTCTTTACGCGGATTCCGGCGCGCATTGATTGGAATGAAGTCGCCGCAGTCGTCGCGATGGCGCTGGCACTGTCGTTCCTCGCTACGATTTATCCGTCCTGGCGCGCAGCGCGGCTCGATCCGGTCGAAGCGCTGCGCTACGAGTGAGCGTGCCTATCGAAAGACCCGCGGCGAGCAGAGAACCCACTCCCCCCAAGAGTGGGAGTGAACCTGGTGAGGCCCGCAGCGATGCCGCACTCGATCCACGCGGTCCTCACCCCCTTGCCCTGACCATCTCCGCGAGGGGAGAGTGGGAAGCACCGGACGGCTCGTGCGAAAGGACCGCGCCGGCGCTGGAATTACGCGGGGTGCGCCGCGTCTTTCGTAGTGGCGGCGCCGAAATCGTCGTGTTGAACGGCGTCGATCTGGCGCTGCACCCCGGCGAGATCGTTGCGTTGGTCGGCCCGTCGGGTGCCGGAAAGTCGACGCTGTTGCATGTCGCCGGGCTGCTCGAAAGGCCGGACGGCGGAAATGTGCTGATATCAGGCGCCGAATGCGGCGATCTGCCGGACGAGCGGCGGACTTTGCTGCGCCGCTCGGAATTGGGTTTTGTGTATCAGTTTCACCATCTGCTGGCGGAGTTTTCGGCGCTCGAAAACGTCATGCTGCCGCAGATGATCGCCGGCGTCAGCCGCGCCCGGGCGCGCGAAAAAGCCGCTGCATTGTTGGCCGGTGTCGGGCTCGCGGCGCGCGCGAGCCACCGGCCGGCCCGGCTGTCGGGCGGCGAGCAGCAGCGGGTTGCGATTGTCCGGGCGCTCGCCAATGATCCCAAGATCCTGCTCGGCGACGAGCCGACCGGCAATCTCGACCACGCCACCGGGGAGGGGGTCATGAATACGCTGATCGATCTCGTCCGCCGCACCGGCCTCGCGGCTTTGATCGCGACTCATAATATCGAATTGGCCCACCGCCTCGACCGGATCGTGGCGCTCGAAGACGGCCGGCTGAAGCCCACCGCCTAGTCACTGCACGTTGCGGCGCTCTTTACCGCGGCCGGCGGTTGTCGCACAAATTCGGCGCGGAATTCCTCCGCAAGAAACACGAAACAAGGGGAGGCGCTTAATGCTTCAAAGCACAGACCGCATTTTGACGACGCATGCCGGCTCTTTGCCACGCCCGGCCGATCTCAGAGACATGGTCGTCGCTAGGGTAAGTGGCGAAGCTTATGACGCGGAGGCGCTCGCAGCACGGCTCAAATCGGCGGTCGCGGAGGTCGTGCGGCAGCAGGTCGAGTGCGGGCTCGATAGCGTCAATGACGGCGAGTTGTCGAAAACGAATTTTACCGACTACGTCCGCTGGCGGATCGCCGGATATGTCGAACGTCCCTCCGCCGGCCCGCGCCGGCTCAGCATCACCGCGCGCGACGAAACGAAATTTGCCGATTACTTTCGGGCCAACCCGCGAGCCCGCCCGGTCGGACCCCCAACCATGCCGGTCTGCGTCGAAAAACTTCGTTACACCGGGCAGGGAGAGATTGCGGCGGACATCGCGAACCTCAAGGCGGCAATCGCCACCGTCAATGTCGCAGGCGCGTTTCTGCCGGCCAACTCGCCGGGCACAATCGAACACTGGCTCGTGAACGAGTACTACAAAACCGACGAGGAATTCGTCTTCGCCATCGCCGATGTCATGCATCAGGAATATCAGGCGATCGTCGACGCGGGCTTTCTGTTGCAGATCGACGACCCAGATTTGCCCGATGGATGGAATTGCCTGCCTGAGATAACATTGCCCGAATATCGGCGATATGCGGCAATGAGGGTCGATGCGCTAAACCATGCGCTGTCAGGCATACCAAAGGAAAAGGTCCGGCTGCATGTGTGCTGGGGCAGCCATCGCGGCCCGCATCACGATGATATTCCGCTTAAGGAGATCATCGACCTGATCTTTAGCGTGCGAGCGGGAAGCTTTTCGATCGAAGCTTCAAACCCGTGCCACGAACATGAGTGGCGGGTGTTCGAGGAGGTGAAGTTGCCGGAAGGGGCCACTCTTATTCCTGGCGTGGTCGGTCACTGCACCGATTTTATCGAGCATCCCGACCTGATCGCCGAGCGGCTGGTGCGCTATGCCCGGCTTGTTGGGCGCGAAAACGTGCTTGCCGGAACCGATTGCGGCATCGGCACCAGAGTCGGCCACCCGTCGATCTGCTGGGCCAAATTCGAGGCGTTGGCCGAAGGTGCGCGCCGGGCCACTAAAATCCTATGGGGTCATAATTAAAATCGGCAAGTACCAGACGAAACGAAGCGGGGCGACCGAAGCCGCCCCTTAGGTATTTCTTCGTCGAGCGGCTACTTACCAGTACGGGTCGACCCCGTAGTAGTTGTGGATGTTGCGCTCCCACTCGCGGCTGACAGTGCCGGTGTCCCACCCGCCGGTTGCCGGTGGAGCCCCACGCAGCTGATCCTCGGTCACATTCAGCTCGTAGGCGTCGAGGTTCTCGTTGTAGCGCAGGACATGCCACGGCAACGAGACGTAGTCGGCGCCCATGCCAAGGAACCCGCCAAAGCTCATGACCGCGTAGGCGACCTTCCCGCTGCGCTTGTCGATCATGACGCGCTCGATCGTGCCAACCTTGTTGCCGGCGCTGTCGCGCACCGGTGTGCCCTCGACTTTGTCGCTGGCAATCAGGCGAGCAGTCTCGCGCACATTCGCATCGGTTCTTTCGACCGTGTCCATCCGCAATCCTCCATTCGGTTGCTTCTGCCTTCCAAACAGGGACGGCGAAGGGCGGGTTCCGAGGGCGGATCGACCAGTTCGCTCGCCGACGAAGCGTAGGCGCTCGACCTGACAGCCGGCTGCGGTCATATCCAGGATCTGCTTCGCCAAGGAGGCCGAGATGTTTGCCGTGATCTTTGAGGTGCAACCGAGGCCGGATCGCTGGGAAGACTACCTGGCGCTTGCAGGGTCCTTGCGGCCCGAACTCGAGCAAGTCGACGGCTTTCTCGAAAACGAGCGGTTCCGCAGCCGCCAGCGGGCGGGCAGGGTGCTGTCGCTGTCGATTTGGCGTGATGAGAAGGCGGTGATCCGCTGGCGCACCCTTGCCCGACATCATTACGCCCAGGCGCGCGGACGATCGGAGATCTTCGAGGATTACCACCTTCGTGTCGGGGAAATCGTCGCGGACAGCCGTCTACCAGCCGGCCGGAGCCTGTCCAGGCAGCGCTTCGATGACACCGAGATCGTCACCGCCAAACTGGTGACCATATCCGAACTCGCCGGACAAGGGTCGGAGTCGGCTGATCTCGCAACGGCGTTGGGGCTGCCGTCGGCGGGGATGCAGGGCGTTGTTGAGCACGAGACCTTTGCCGGCATCGATGATCCGCACAGGACGCTGCTCCTTGCGTCGTGGAGCGATGCTGCCGCCGGAGAGCTTTGGCGACCCGTGGCTCATCATGCCGATATCCGGCACCGGGCGGTAAGAATCATCCGCGACTACGGCATGAACGACCGCCGCGAGGCGCCGCAATATTATCCGCCGGTTAGTGCCGCGCAGGACGGTGGTTAGACCAAGCCGGCAGGTCGGGCCTCAGCGAGGCTGACGCCGCCAAACGCCTGTAGCGCGGGCCGCCAATAGGCGGGACAGCCGCACTGCGCTCCAGACGGCGACGGCAGAGTTCATTGCCGATGCGGGTTGGTCGATCAGCTGCGATCGGTGCGCTCGAAGTCGGTGCGCTCGGTGACTGGCAGGCCCTGCAGGTAACGGCGCAGACAGTCGAGGCCGAGTTCGACGGCGCCGAGCCGCACCCAGTCGCGACCGCCGTAGATCCGCGAGCGGCGCGACTCGACTAGGTCTCCGTGGGTGATCGCGAGGTAGACGCTGCCGCCAAAATCGATGCGGTCGGGTCCGTCATCGACCTCGATCAGAACCGCCAGACCGTGGCTGGCGCCGGTCTCCTGACGGATCGCGCCGGCCACCGCCTCGGCGCTCTCGCGGCTGAGCTCGCCCGAAATCAAAGCGCCGTCAAGCCCGAGAGCAGCGGCGATCTCGGCCGGATCGCGGGCGACAAGACCGCGGCGGAAGATTTTTTCGGCGCCGGGCAACGGGGCAATGCGGGCGGCGATCTGGCCGCCGGTATAGGTCTCGACGACTGCCAGCGAGCCTTCGCGCTTCGCGAGTTCCGCCAACAAGACGCCCTCCAAAGTCTGACCGTCCTCCGCAAGAATAAAATTGCCGAGCCGCTTGCGGACTTCGGCCACGACCGGCGCCAATTTGCGGTCGATGTCGTCTTGATCGACGCCGCGCACGGTCAGCTTGGTCTCGATTTGCGGGTAATGGCTGCGAAAGCCGAGCTTGATGCTGCCGTCCGGCGCCAGATCCTCGACCCCGGCCAGCAGCTGGTCGACATGCGACTCGCCGAGGCCGTAGGAGTGAAAGCGTTTGAGGTGAATGACGCCAGGCGTGCCGGCGCGCGCCAACAGCCGCGGAATGATCTGTTCTTCGAGCATGCGGAACAGTTCGCGGGGCACTCCGGGCGTGAAAAAGAACCGCGCCTTCCCGATGTCGAGCGCAAAGCCACAGGCGGTGCCGACGGGGTTGTCGAGCATTTCGGAGCCGACCGGCAGCATCGCCTGCTTGCGGTTGTTCTCCGACATGACGCGGTTGCGGCGCCGGAAGAAATCTTCCATGCGGGCGAGCCATTCTTCGCTGAGCACCAGATCGACACCGGCGGCGCGCGCTGCGATCTCCTGCGACAGATCATCGACAGTCGGGCCAAGCCCACCATTGACGATCACGGCGTCGGCACGCTCCCCCGCCATCCGAAATGCCGCCAGCAATTCTTCGCGATCGTCCCCGACGGTCGTTCCCCACGACACCGACAGCCCATAATCTTCGAGCTTCTGGGTCATATAGCTGAAGTTGGTATTGACGATCTTGCCGGTCAAAACCTCGTCGCCGGTGCAGATGATCTCGATGCGCATGCTTGCCCTGCTTAGTGAAATGTCAGAGAGCGCCCGCGGGAGCTGCAAATGGCAAACCTACCCGCCGCGGCGCTCCGAGGATAGCCGCCGCGCAGACACTGCAGCGGCAGAGGCTCCGGCAGCAGTTCAATGCTTCCGGTGAATTGGCGCCCGCCCAACGCCGACCGCGAACCCGGGCCGGCGATATTTGTAAGGTTGCGCCTTCAGACTGCCCCCTCCAAGAACCGCAGTAGCTTTGGCGCGACATAGGCGGCAAAGCCGGCAGGCTCGTCGATCGGGTCAGAGCACCAGAAATGGCCGGCGCCCGGGACCACGATCGCGCGCGCGAAAAAGCCGGCTTGCTTGAGCGCGGTCAGGAACCTTTGCGACTGGGTCGCCGGGTCGACGATATCGTCCTCGTGGCCATAGACCAACAGGAACCGCGTGGTGTTTCGGTCCACCGTCACATAGCTGAGCGGCGAGGCTTCGAAAAAGACACGGCGGCTGACCGATGGGGCGCAGCCGAGGAATTTCTCGGTAATCGGGTCGCGCGGCCGGGCGACGAGATCATGCTCCCACTGCGCGGCCATGTCGTACACGCCATAGACGCCGACAACCGCCTTTACATCGGCGCGTACCCTGGCGTGCGGATCATCCTGATATTCGCTGCAAAATGACGGTTCCATCCCAGCCAGTGCGACGAGCGCCGCCAGGTGCGCGCCGGCGGAATCGCCCATCAGGGCAATCCGCTCCGGGTCGAGACCGAACTCGCCCGCGCTCGCGCGGATGAACTGCACCGCCGTCTTGCAATCATAGACGGCGCCGGGCCAAGTCTTTGATCCCGGCTTCATCAGCCGATATTCGATGGCGAAGACGGCACAGCCATTTGCCGCGAGATAGTTGCCCCAATGCCGGTAAAATTTGCGGTCGCCGAGTTGCCAACCCCCGCCATGCACTCCGATCACGACTGGCGCGGCGCCCGCTCCGGCGGGGAGATAGAGATCGCCGAGTAGTTCGACGCCGTCATGCACCGCAAACACGATATCGAACTCGGTCGTGATTTCATGACCGCTTCCCATCATCCCTCCTTGTATCGGCCCGCCGGCGGCTAGGAACCGTTGGCGCCCTGCGCCCGGGTCAGAGCTTGGACCACGGCGGGGCGGTGACCATCCCGCGCCCAGCCAAGCGCATCGCGCCCGGTATAGTCGGTCTTGGTCGGGCTCGCGCCCTTGGCCAGCAGAGCCCGCACCATTTCGAGGCTGCCATGGCTCGCGGCGATCATCAGCGGGGTCATGCCCTCCTTGTTTTGGGGGTCAACCTCCGCTCCGGCGTCGAGCAGCAGTTTTCCCGCATCGATCTGGTTCTGCGCGGCGGCGAGATGCAACGGTGTGTCGCCCAACGAGTCGACTAGGTTTAGCTTTGCGTTTGCTTTGATCAAAATCGCCATGATCTGCAGGTTGCCATTAACCGCCGCATAATGCATCGCGGTGCGGGACTCGTCGTCGACCTGATTGGGGTTTCCGTCGCCGCCGCCGACTAGCCGCCGGACCGCCTCGGCGTCGTTTTTAGCCGCGGCGCGCGCGACATTGTCGTAGTAAGCGCTAAAAGGATTGATGTTGAGCTGGGCACGGGCGGCAGACCCGAAATTGACCTGGACGATCGCCGAAAGTGCGATAATCGCGATCCAGCGAGCCTTCATGACACCCTCATCGGTAACGAAACCCGGTCCGGATATTCGAGCCAGTCAAGCGCCTGCTCCACAGTTTGCGCCACATCGCCCGGCTGGGACGCGGGACGGCGCACCATAACGACAGGCAGGCTGAACTCGCGGGCGGCGATCAGTTTGGCTTCGGTCGCGGCACCGCCGCTCGCCTTGCACACGAGCACATTGATCGCGTGCCGCGCAATCAGGTGCCGTTCGTTGGCGAGCGTAAACGGACCTCGTCCGATGACGACCTCGCAAAAGCGCAGCGGCAAGGGCTGGCGTGGCGGGTCGACCAGCCGAACCAGGAATCGGACACCGGTTACCGCCGAAAAGGCTGTGATCCCGCCGGCGCCGATCGTCAGCCACGCGCGCCACCCGATACGGGCGACGATCCCGGCCGCTGCCGCCATATCATCGACCTCGATCCAGCGGTCGAGCGGATGCCGCCGCCAAGGCGGCCGCAGCATCGTCAATCGCGGCACGTTTGCGAGTTCACAGGCTGCCCGTGCTTCGGCCGATACCGCCGCCGCGAACGGATGCGTTGCATCGATCAAGCAGTCGATCCCATGCTCCTGGAGATAGGCGGCAAGCCCGGTGGCTCTGCCAAATCCACCGATCCGAATTTGTCCGGGAATGGGGCCAGGCCCGGCCGTTCGGTACGCCCGGCAAGCGAGGTCGTCACCACGACATTATCGCCGAAGCGCGCGATCGCCGCGCGAGCCAGCGCCGCCGCCTCGACGGTCCCTCCGAGAATGAGGAGGCGTTTCGCCATCAGCATCCCACCCGCGCGATAAAGGCGCCATCGCGGTCGACAATTGCGACCTCGATGCTGGTCTCTCCGCTCAAGGTCGCGAGCGCCACCTCGCGAGCACGCTTTGCCACGTCGCGAGCGAGCGCTTCCCGTTTTTCACCCGCCAGCGCCAGCATCTCGCCGGCACCCTCAGCTTGCCGCGCTGCCTGCACCGCGGCCGCATCGGCGCCTACGGCAGCGAGCCGGTCCGCCAGCGCTGCAAGATCGACTCGGCTGCGCCGCGAATGCAAATCGAGATGCCCGGCGGCGAGCTTCGCGAGTTTGGCAAAACCGCCCGCAATCGTCAGCCGCTCGATCGGATGGGTCCGAAGGTATTTCAGTGTGCCTCCAGCAAAATCACCCATCTCGATCAGCGCATGATCGGGCAAGCCGTAAAGGCGCTGGACGGCACGCTCGGAGGTTGCCCCGGTTGTGGCCGCGATGTGGTCGAGCCCGGCAGCGCGCGCGACGTCGATCCCTCGCTGGATCGAATGGATCCATGATGAACAAGAATAGGGGATGACGATCCCAGTCGTCCCCAGTATCGACAGGCCGCCGACGATTCCGAGCCGAGCGTTCATAGTTTTTTTTGCAAGATTTTCGCCATCCGGGATCGAGATCGTAACAATCAGGTCCGGCGGGGCCAGACCATTCTCGTCCGCCTCCTCGAGCAGCGCATCGCGGATCATCGCCCGTGGCCCCGGATTGATCGCCGGTTCGCCGATCGCCAAGACCAGCCCAGCACGCGTAATTGTGCCGACACCCTCTCCCGCAGCAAAGCCGATACCCGAGCCAGGCGGTGCCGGCGTTACCTCGGCAACCACGAGAGCGCCGTGGGTCACGTCAGGATCGTCGCCGGCATCCTTCACGATACCCGCACGGCAGCGGCCTTCGCGTATTTCGGCGAGCGCCAAGCCAAATTGCGCCGTCCTCCCGCGCGGCAGCCGGATCGCCACCGGATCAGGAAAGTGGCCCGTTGCCAGCGCTGCATAGGCAGCGCGGGCGGCCGCCGCGGCGCAGGCGCCGGTGGTCCAGCCGCGGCGCAGAGCTCTGGCTCCTTCGATTGCCATTCATCGATCTTAGCAAAACCTTCACAGATGACTAAGTTCTGTGCCTCCGCGGCGTTTTGGAGAAGGGCGGCATTGATCGACAGCGCGCGCCTGGAACTGCCTGATTTCGAAACCGGTCATGTCTGGCTCGTGGGGGCCGGCCCCGGCGACCCCGGTCTACTGTCCGCGTTGGCCTTGCACGCTCTCGCCCGGGCGGATGCCGTGGTCTACGATGCGCTTGTCGATTCACGGATATTGCGGCTCGCGCGGCCGGGGGCTGCTTTACACTATGCCGGCAAGCGCGGCGGCCGTCCATCGCCGACCCAGCCGGATATCTCGGCGCGTATCATTGCTTTAGCACAAGCAGGAAAGCGGGTTCTTCGCCTCAAAGGGGGCGACCCTTGCGTGTTCGGGCGCGGCGCCGAGGAGGCGTTGGCGCTCGTGGCCGCCGGAATCCCGTTTCGTATCGTTCCGGGGATCACGGCGGGCATTGGCGGCCTCGCTTATGCGGGGATTCCGGTCACCCATCGGGAGACCAATTCTGCGGTTACCTTTGTCACCGGCCATAACAGCACCGGTGCTGTTCCCGACGGGCTGGATTGGGAGGCAATCGCTCGTGGCTCGCCGGTGATCGTGCTGTACATGGCGCTGAGCCACCTGACGCGGATCGTCGAGCACTTGATCGCCGCCGGACGGCAGCCGGACGAACCGGCCGCAATTGTCAGCAAAGCCAGCACGCCGGCGCAGCAAGTGCTGGTCTCAACCTTGGGCGAACTCGCCGCCGCTTCTGTTTTGGCGGAAACACCGGCAATTATTGTCATCGGCGAAGTGGTGCGGTTGCGTGCCGGGTTCGATTGGCTCGGGGCGCTTGCCGGGCGACAGCTCGATCCCGATCCGCTTCGCCGGCCCAAACAATTCTGACCACAGCTTTGCCTCGGCCCAAGGAGCGATTCGCTCCGGTGCTTGTTGTCGCGATGATTTTTCTAACTTTCGCGCGTCAACTGTACGCCATTGGCCGCGGCTTCCCTCCGGCCAGCCCAGCAGCTATGGAGATTTACATTTGACGCTTTGCGCCACGGCTTTGCTCGCTCGGTCGCTCTCGTGATCCCCGACCTGCTTGCTCCCTGGCGCGAGCCCCCGAGCGCCGAGCAATTGATAGAGGAGGCTCAGCGCCGCAGCGGATTGAGCGATTTCGGCGACACCCCCTTTTTGCGTCCGATGCAGCTTTTGCTGCAGGCATGCCGCGAAGAGGCCGAACTGAGCCTGTTCGGCGCCGCCGCAATCCGCTGGGACACGGTGAGATTCCTGACGAATTTGCTCCGTTTACGCGACGAAGAGAAATGCTGTCCCGAGATTCTCGATCAGTCGATCGAGCCGCCGCTGATCATCGCCGGACTTCCGCGCTCGGGCACCACCTTTCTTCACAGCCTCTTGATCGAAGACCGCGCGAACATCGTGCCCCGCGTCTGGCAACTGATTTATCCCTATCCTACCAGACGGGACCAGCGAGGTGGCTCCGTCGATCGCCGGCAACAGCGGGTCGCCCGGCAATTGAGGATGTTTCAGATCCTGGCGCCGCAATTTCGCCAACTGCACCCGATCGAGGCCTCATCGCCGCAGGAATGTTCGGAAATCACGGCGCATATCTTCGCCAGCCTGCGCTTTGACACGACCTACCGGATTCCCAGTTACCGGCGCTGGCTGGACGGTGCCGGGCATCTCGATGCCTATCGATTTCACAAACGGTTTTTACAGCATTTGCAATATCAAAGGAGCGAAGCTGGGCGCTGGGTCCTCAAATGCCCCGATCACATCTTCGCGCTCGGCGCCCTACGCGAAGTCTATCCCGACGCAAATCTGGTTTTTGTGCATCGCGACCCAGTCGCGGTATTGGCCTCGGTTGCGAGGCTCACCGAGGTACTGCGCCGGCCTTTCAGCCGCCGAATCGACCGGTTCGATGTCGGTCGCGCAGATAGTGACCGGTGGCTCGCGGCTGCCGGATTGATGATTGCTGCGGCGGATCAAGAACGCTTTCAACAACCCATCTTCCATGTTCACTACCCCGAACTGGTATCCGATCCGGCTGGCACGGTCGCCGCACTCTATCGGCATTTCGGCCGCGTTCTCGATGGGGAGACAGCGGCGCGCATTCGCCGACGGGTTGCGGCAAATCCCACTGGTGGGTATGGGCGGCGCCGAGCGCGACTGGAGGATTATGGGCTCGATCCCGGCCGGGAACACGAACGATATGCACGTTATATGGAACGGTTCGGCATCACTCCGGAGCAGGCGCGAATAGCCTCCTGAGGTGGCCCATCAGGGCGCGACAGGCTGCAGAGTAAGAAGAATTTTCGGCCGGCTAATCGTGGCGGTCGAAATCAACCCCATGGCTGCCGAGCGGCATTCCCCGCAAGGTTCGCTTCGACGGGTCCGCGGTCGCTGGCCGCGGCACCGAGGCGAGCAAAGCCGGGATCAAAACCAGGCTGGCGATGAGTGTGCAGCCAAGGCTGATCAGCAGCAACTGGCCCATGCTCGCCGTTCCGGGGTGGCCGGACAAGGCGAGCGAACCAAATGCGGTCCCCGTGGTCAGAGCCGAGAACAGGATTGCGCGCGCGGTTGCCGAGCCCAGCACCGCTGTGCGGCCGGCCCGCCAGTTCATCACGAAATAGATGTTGAACGAAACACCAACACCCAGGAGCAACGGCAAGGCAATGATATTCGCGTAATTGAGCGGCAGCCGCGCTCCCACCATGACGATGACCGTCATCAGCGCCGACATCAGCAGCGGCGCCAGCACCAACGCCACATCGAGCGGCCGTCGCAATGCGATGAATAGGATCGCGGCGATTACGAGCACGGCTGCGACAGCCGCCGAGCGGAACGAGCTGACGATTGTCGCGCTCGTCGCTTCAATGGTAACGGCCGAGCCCCCCGCATAGGGGGCGACCGCGGTCACCTCGCTGACGAACTCGGCCAGCCCAGTGGTGGAGCGCGCGGCGGGTTTGGGTAGAACCTGAAGCCGCGCACGGCCGTTGGGGAGCAGCCAATCCCGTGAAAGCGAGGCGGGGATGCTCGGTAAGGTTACCGGTTCCGCGCTCAGGGCCGTGCGCAACTGGTCGAGCTGGGTCGGCAGAAAGCGTGTCAGCACCGTGTTGACAGCCAGCACAATTTCGTCGGGCGCCGCGGCGAGCTGACGCAGCTCCCGAGTGAGCGCCGCGAGTTGCGGGTCAGGTGATTTATTGAGCGCCGGGGTAATCTCGGTCAGCGCGCTTACTGCCGCCGCCCGGATCTGCTCGGCGGTGGGTGGAGCGGCTGGATTAAAGGGCGTTAACGTTGGCCCCAAAAGAGTGGCCGCATCCTCGATTTGGGCGAGCTTCTGCTGCTGGTCATTTGGAACGAAGCTGTTGATCGAGAGCACATTTGCAACAAGCGGCAATTTGTCGAGGCGGTGCGCGAGAGTGGCGGCATCGGTCGCACTCGGCGCCAGGATGTCGATCGTGAACGGATTAGTCACCGGGGAGTTGATCAAGTCGTGGAGGGTCTTCATCGCTTCGGTGTTGGGGGATTTGGTATGCAGCGGGTCGGCATCAAAGCTCAGCTGCGGCGCGAGAAGAGTGCCGAGCACAGCCAAAGCCGCAAACACGGTGAGCAATAGCCGTCGACCACGTCGCACCTTGTCATCGAGCGGTGCTGCCCATCGAAAGCCAACCTCGGCCTGCTCCCCGTGCGGGCGAAACAGGCTGATCAGCGCCGGCAGGAACGTTACCGTACAGGCGAATGCGATCAGCATGCCGATTCCGGCTATGAGGCCGAGCTCGGCGACACCTCGAAAGTCGGTCGGTACAAATGCAAGAAACCCGGCCGAAGTTGCGGCGGCCGCGACCAGAATTTGACCGCCGACCCGCCGTCCGGTTTCGTTTAACGCGGTTGCCGGATCGGGGAACTCCAGCCTGATTTCGCGATAACGCACGCAGAATTGGATAGCGAAATCAACCGCAATGCCGACAAACAAAATGCCAAAACCGACCGATACCAGGTTCAGGGTCCCGAGGGCCGCGGCGGCGAAGAGCAGCGTCAGCATCAAGCCGAGGACTAGGGTCAGCAAGATCGGGACAATCAGCCGCCAAGACCGGACCGCCAAAAACAGCCATAGCGAAATCAGCACGATACTGCCTGCCAACCCGGCGACCGTACCCTCGGCGACCGAGGCGAATTCCTCGTCGGCCAATGCCACGTTTCCGGTGATGCGGACGCGGGCATCGCCGGACCTGACGAATTCCAGCTTAGCGGCAGCCGCGCGGATCGCGTCGATTGCGGCACCGCCGGGCTGGAGCGCCGTCGCATCGACGACCGGCTGAACCAGCACGAACTTGTAAGGGCCGCCGAGTTCGGCAGCACTACCACCCAGCAGCCGGGCCCAGGACAAGGGCTGCGGCTGACCGGCCAGGGCCGACGCGATCGTTCGGCTGAACCCGGCCAACGCATTGCCGTAAGGCTTTAGATCGACTTGACCCTGCTGGAGTCCCTTGCCGAGCAGCCCGAGGGCAGCGAACAGCCCGCGCGCGCTAGGGTCTTTCGCCATCTGCCCGAGAAACGGTTGCGCGTTTATCGTTTTTTCGAGGAGCTTGTCGAGCTGTTTGGGGTCGAGGAACAGCAGTCCTTCTTTTTTGAAAAAGGTCGATGAGTCGGGTCGGCTGACGGAGCGGAAATGGATGTGGTCGGTGGACAGCGCCGCAGCCAATCCGGCGGCCGTTGCCTCCGCCTCCTCAGGCGCTCTGGCGTCGATCACCACCGCCAATAGGTCGGTGAACTGTGGGAACTCAGCCTTGAAGGCGGCCGCTTGCTGTCGCCAGGGCAAGCTTTCGGCGAACATCTTGTCGGTATCGGTGCTGATCCCGAGGTGGCCTACCGCGTAAACGCCGGAAAATGCCGCGACGGCGATGGCAACCAAGACAACCAGCACTGCATGCCGTCGGCAGAAGTCCACCAGGCCGACGAGCAAGCGTTGAAATCTCATTCGAAACCGAAACTCTTAATCTGTGGCGTAATGCCCGGGGCGATAGTGAAGTCTGGATCCGCGTAATCGGTTCCATCTGGGCAAGCTCGCAAGCCCGTGGCGCCGAGGTGATAATCGCTTTAGATCGGCAATACCACCGCCAAACGCTGCCGGATGCGGCGTCCTGACGCACGCTATCAACAGCTCGAAAGGGCCTAGGTCGGCGGATCGGTAATGAATATTTGATCCGATTTCGCGGAATAAATCGTCCCCTATCGAGTCTAATAAACGTCACACCCGTCCGTTCATCAACCAGCGGTACGGGCTTTGCGATTGCTAGTGAGACGCATGCACATGATCCGAAAAGCTGAGATTTGGCCAGTCGACCTACCGCCAGCGGATACGAAACGATGGTCTCCTTCGCGTAAGGCTGCCGTCGTGGCAGCGACGCGGGCCGGCCTGATCAGCCGAGAGGAAGCCTGTGCGCGGTACATGATGTCCGACGAAGAACTGGTCGCCTGGGAGCGCGCGCTTGATCAAAATGGCGTCCCCGGACTTCGAACGACGCGCCTTCAATCCTATCGTTATACCCAAATCCCAAGTTCCGGATCACAGCGCGTCCCCGGAACCGAGCAACAGCATCTTCGCTACAGGTAAAGATATTTTTGTTAAGCCTGCTAAGTATCGGAGAGAACAGTAGTTCCTATTTTCTCCGTTGAATGAGTATCGTTTATCTAACCATTACTGTTGCTGCAGCAATCGTTAATTTGGATCAGGCCTGAGACGTCTCGGTTTCGGTGCCTGCCATCTCGCAGATAACCTGCCATTCGCGATCGGTGACCGGACACACCGACAGCCGTGATTGGCGCAGCAATGACATCCTCGCGAGCTCGGGTTTTGCTTTCATTTCTGCCAGGCTAACCGGCTTGGGTACTGGCATCACCGCCTTGACGTCGACCATCCCGAGCTTGCCGGTCTTATCCTTTGGGTCAGGGTAAAAGCCGGTGACGATTTCGGCGATCCCGACGATGTCCTTGCCTTCGTTCGAATGGTAGAAAAATACGCGCTCGCCCGGTTTCATTGCCCGCATATTATTGAGCGCCTGCGCGTTGCGCACACCATCCCAGTTGGTTTCCCCGTCAGCAACAAGCCGGTCCCAGGAATAGGCCGACGGTTCCGATTTCAACAACCAGTGCGCCATCGCGATATCTCCCCGATCAGTCTTGAAGTGGGTAATCCGCCTGATCTTCGTAGACCGATCCGGCCTTTGTCGGGTAGCTCGCAATCAGACTGAACGCCTCGACCGGCAGCGGCTCGGCGCGGAAGCCGGCATGCGAGGCCAGGAACTCCGCAACCTTGTCGGCGGGAGGGTTGTGTAATCGCGCCAATGTGACGTGCGGGGTGAATTTACGCGTTTCGGGCGGCAGGCCGATGCGAGTCAGCGCCTGCTCGATCTTGTCCCGCAAGGTAATGAGTTCGGGATTGCGCTCGACGCCAACCCACAACTGGCGCGGCCGGTCGCCGCCGAAAACACCGGTCCCAGCGAGCTGCAGCGAAAAACGCCGGGCCCGTAGGCTTAACAAAGTCTCGTCGACATCGGCCGCGACGGCCTCGGAGATCTCCCCGATAAACCGCAAGGTCAGGTGTAAATTGCCGGGATCGACCCAACGCGCCTTCGGTATCCCCGAATAGAGCAGGGACAAGCGCAATTTCAACTCGGGCGGAAAGCCGATGCCGACAAACAGCCGCAGCATGCAGTCAAGTGAATAAGGTCAAAACGCCAGTGTGACCATAAAGCCGATCGCGCGAAATCTCGCCATTGGCAAAAAATCCGACCAGCGGAAAGTCGCCGAGGGTCTCTCGGATCAGCCGGGTCTCGACTCCTGGCTCGCCAAACAGGTTGGCGCCGCGCGCGACACAGCTGACATAAACTCCCGCCTTCGGCAGCCCGTTGATGCGGCCCGCGAGCTGGCGAACCATCCGCTCCATATCGCCCCGCGCGCTCTCTGGATCACGTCGGCAAAACAGGATCTTATCGCCCGCGGCGATTTCGGCGCCGATTACGACCCAACCGCGACCGGGGTCGATTGCCATCAAATTGCGAACCAGGTAGTCGCCGGTGTCCGACCCCGTGACCGGCAACCCGACAAAGATCACCCCGCCAAGCCGCCGCAAATCTTGCGCCAGATCGGGCCCGATATCCTCGAGGAAGACACTCAGCGCCGGCCGACCATCGATTACCATGACAATGTTGTCACGCGCCTCGTCGATGCGGTGCACCGGTCCGATCGGCATGCAGCCTTGGGTCAATGATGTCGCGACCGCGATTTCTGGCGCCAGCATGACCCCGGCAATCCCGTTAGCCCCAAGGCCGCTTTCGCCAAGCCCACCCGCAATCAACGGGCTCTCGCACCGATGCGAAACGAGGCCGCCGACGAGAAAAGCACCGCTCGCGCAGGCAACGTCGACCGCCGCCTTGGTCAGGTCAGGGCAGCGCGGGTCGGCATGAACGAGCGCTAGCGCCGGTCCCGATTTCTCGATCCACGCAGCGTGGTCGCGAGGCAGGTCGGCGCCGGGGTCCTTAGTCACGCCAAAGATGCGAAATCCGTCCTCGGGCAGTGCCGCGGTCATGACGACCGCTGCGGACTCCTCGAAGATTTCGCTCTCCGCCGAGCACACACCGAGTCCGACCCCGCCGACCCAGGCATTCACCCCGGTATATGCCGACAGTTCGCGCAATAGACCTGGTAACGCCGCCGCAGCCGGCTCGGTTACGTAAGCGACACCGAAATTTGCCCGCTCGACTGTCGCCAGGCCGGCAACGCACCGCGCAGCGAGGCCGGCGGGCTCACCGGTTGCTGCCGCCGCGGCGAAGCGGGCGCTCACGAGGCGCCCCCCTGATGGGGCGAGATCAAGCCGGCAACCACAGGCCCTATGCGGTCGACAAGGACGGCGACGCCGCGCTCATTCGGGTGCAGGCCATCCGGCTGGTTGAGGTCGGGATTCATCGCAACACCCTCCAAAAAAAATGGGTAGAGCTTTGCCTGGTGGGCATGCGCCAGCTCGGGAAAAATCTTGTCGAAGGCGCGATCGTAGGCCTCCCCCCAATTCGGCGGCGCCAGCATTCCCAGTATCAGCACCTTGGCGCCGGTAGCGTTGATCTTTTCCAGCATCTTGTCGAGATTGTCGCGAACCGTCGTCGGATCGATGCCGCGCAGCGCGTCGTTGGCGCCCATGGCGAGAATGACGATGTCGGGCTTGTCGGCCAGCGCCCAATCGAGCCGCGCCAGCCCCCCGGCGGTCGTGTCACCCGAGACTCCGGCATTGACGACCCTGGTGGCGATACCGTGCGCGCGCAACCATGCCTCGAGGCGCGCCGGAAAAGCCTGCTCGGGCATCAGCCCGTAGCCAGCGGTCAGACTGTCGCCAAAATCCAGAATAACCGGAACACGCGCCATTGCGGGAGCAATACCTACTAGCATCATTATGAGTGAGGCCGCGGCGAGCCCGCGCATCACGTTGAAAAGGCACGCCACGGCGCCATATCGCCGTGAATTATGCCGGCCGCGGGCGGGTGGCGGGGCTGTTTTCGGCTCAGATCGGACATGACCAAATCGCTTCACTCCAGCGGCCCGCTCGTGGTGGTTGACGACGTCCACTTGACTCTGGGCAGCGAGGCTGGGCCCGTCAACATCCTGCGCGGTATCTCGCTTGAGATCGAGGCTGGCGAAACCGTTGCTTTGGTCGGCCCCTCGGGCTCGGGCAAATCGAGCTTGCTGATGGTGCTCGGCGGGCTCGAACGACCGACCTCCGGCCGGGTACGGATCGACGCACAGGACCTCGGGAGCCTCGACGAGAATGGCTTGGCGCGCCTGCGCCGCGATCGCATCGGGATTGTGTTTCAGTCGTTTCACCTGATCCCGACGATGACCGCGCTCGAGAACGTCGCATTGCCATTGGAGTTGGGTGGTCGCGGCGACGCGTTCGCCGCGGCGGCGCAGGGGCTGGGCACGGTTGGGCTCTCACAACGTCTCGGCCATTATCCGGCGCAGCTCTCGGGCGGTGAACAGCAGCGTGTCGCGATTGCCCGCGCGTTTATTGCCGGCCCCAGGCTGCTGCTCGCCGACGAGCCCACCGGCAATCTCGATGCCGTAACCGGCAGCCTCGTGATCGACTGCTTATTTGAAGAACGCGCCCGCCACGGCACCACGTTGCTGTTGATTACCCACGACGAAGGTCTCGCTCAGCGCTGTGCCCGCCGGATAAGGCTGGCCGATGGCGCCATCGTCGAGGACCAGTCGGCGGGCCGGTCCGCGCTCAGCGCAATCGGGCGGGCGCGGTGAGAGGCACATTGCTGCGACAGGCGGTCCGGCTCGCCCGCCGCGAGCTGAGAGGCGGCGTGGGCGGGCTAGGTGTGCTCGTCGGCTGCCTGGTGATCGGGGTTGGGGCGATCGCCGGCATCGGTTCGCTGGCCGCGTCGCTCGGCGCCGGGATCAAAGAGAACGCGCGCGAGCTTCTGGGCGGCGATGTCGAGGCCCGTATAGCCTATCGTCCGGCCGACGCCGAGCAACTTCAGCTATTGGCGGATAGCGGCAGGCTATCGCAAACCGTCTCGATGCGCGCTATGGCCCGCGCCACCAACGGAGACCGCCTAAGCCTGATCGAATTGAAAGCGGTCGATGCTGCGTACCCGCTTTACGGCGCGGTCGGGCTGTCGCCGGCGCAAGCTCTCGGAGCGGTGCTGGCGGAGGTGCATGGAAGCTTTGGCGCCGCGGTCGATCCCGCACTCCTCGGCCGGCTCGGGGTCAAAATTGGCGATGCGATCAAGATCGGCGAGGCGGTGGTGCAGGTCCGCGCCGCGATCGAGCGCGAACCCGACGCTGCCGCGAGCGGGCTGATCTTTGGCCCACGGGTCTTGATTTCGGCGGTCGCACTGCCGGCGACCCGGCTGATCCAACCCGGCGCACTCGTAACCTATCGCTACCGCCTACGGCTGCGCTCGGGAGAAGCGCCCGATGCCTGGGCGAACCGGGCGCGCATCGCGTTCCCGAATGCCGGCTGGGAGATCCGCAGCTTTGACCAGGCCTCGCCCGATCTGCGGCGGTTGCTCGACAGGGTTGGGCAATTTTTATCGCTAGTCGGCCTATCGGCGCTGCTGGTCGGCGGGGTTGGCATTGCCAATGCGGTGCGCGGCCACATCGCCGCCAAGACCGAGACGATCGCCACGCTCAAATGCCTCGGCGCCCCGAGTCGCCTCGTCTTTTCGACGTATTCATGCGAGATCCTGGTGCTGGCGATCACCGCGATCTCGGCCGCGCTTGCCCTCGGAGCGGTGCTGCCGGTAGCGGTTGCACCGCTGCTGAAGCAGGTGCTGCCGGTCTCGGCGAAACCGGGGATCTATCCGCATCCTCTCATTTTAGCGGGACTCTACGGCCTCCTGACCACGCTCGTCTTTTCGCTGTGGCCGCTCGCCGCGATCTACCGAATACCGGCAGGCTCGTTGTTCCGCGACGTGGTCGACAGGGCGCGGCGGCGCGCGCCGCGATCCGCTGTGGCCCTGACTGCGTTGCTGGTCGGTTGTCTTGCCGCAGTGGTCCTCGTTGGCGCACAAGATCGTCAGGTCGCGATGTGGTTTGTCGCCGGCGCGATCGGCGCTTTCGCGCTGTTTTGGGGTGCGGGCGCCGCGGTCATGCTTGGGGTAAGCAAGCTCGCCCGGCCGCGGCGACTGCCGCTGCGTCTCGCACTGGCAAATCTGCACCGGCCCGGCGCCCCGACCGCGCAGATCGTATTGTCGTTGGGGATCGGGCTAACTGTGCTGGTGGCGGTGGCGCTGGTTGAGGGCAATCTCGGGCATCAGATCGCCGAGAGGATGCCCGCCGAGGCGCCGGCCTTCTTTTTTATCGATATCCAGCCGGCCCAGCTCGCCGGTTTCGAGGCCATCGTGCACGACGTCCCGGGCGCGCGCATGCAACAAGTGCCGATGATGCGCGGCCGAATTACAAAGCTGAACGGCATTCCGGTCGAGCAAGCGCCGGTTGCGCCCGAGGCTCGTTGGGCGTTGCGCAGCGACCGCGGCTTGACCTATTCCGCAGCACTGCCAGCCGGTTCCGAACTCGCCGCGGGAGCATGGTGGCCACCCAATTATCACGGGCCGCCGCTGATATCATTCGACGCTGGCCTGGCGCGCGGTATGGGCCTCAAGATCGGGGACACGCTGACCGTGAACCTGCTCGGCCGCGAGATCACCGCGCGCATTGCCAATCTCAGAACGATCAATTGGGAGCGGCTGGGGATCAATTTCGCGATCGTGTTTGCGCCGGGCACTCTTGAACATGCTCCCCAGACCGCCCTTGCCGCCGTCTATCTGCCACGGGCAGATGAGGAAACCGTGGTCCGCCGGGTCACCGAAGCGTTCCCGAACGTCTCGGCGATCCACGTTCGCGAGGCGCTGGCTGCGGTCGGGCGGGTAATCGGGCTGATCGGCGACGCGGTTCGCATAACCGCATTCGTTACTCTCGGCGCCGGTGTGTTGGTGCTCGGGGGAGCGATTGCGGCCGGACATCGGCGGCGCGTCTACGACGCGGTCGTGCTCAAGGTGATGGGGGCAACGCGCGGCACAATCTTGTCGAGCTTTGTGATCGAGCACGGGCTGATGGGCCTGCTCGCCGGGAGCATCGCTAGCGGTCTCGGCACAACGGCCGCCTATTTTTTGGTGACCCGGCTGATGAGCGCCGAATGGGTCTTTTTGCCGTCCCCAGTTATCTCGACTGTGGGGTTGGCGACGATACTGACCTTGGCCCTCGGCTTTGCCGGCACGTGGCGTGCGCTCGGGGTCAAAGCGGCACCTTATTTGCGCAACGACTAACCACAAATCGAGAGCTGCTCCCAGGCGGGACATTCCGCGGACATTGAAAAGATCGCGTTTTGTGCCAATATCGGCTGCGCGCGAGGAATTTCCCTCGCTCTGCTCTCTTTGGAGGGGGTTTATGGCTCTGGGTTCGCAGCCCCGCTGGACGGAGCGGTCGGCGGACACCGCAGTCGGCATCGATGTCGGCCTGCGGGAGTATATGCTTCGCGTCTACAATTATATGGCGTCGGGGCTCGCACTGACCGGCATCGTGGCTTATGTCGCTGCGTTTTCCGGCTTCTATGCCTCGATCGCGCATACCCCGCTGATCTGGCTGATAATCCTGGCGCCGCTCGGGCTCGTGATGCTGATGAGCTTTGGGGTGAACCGGATGTCGGCAAGCACGCTGCAGTTGGTCTTCTGGGGTTACTCGGCGCTGATGGGCCTGTCGATGGCGGTGTTGTTCCTCGCCTTTACCGGCGCCAGCATCGCACGCGTCTTTTTCATCACCGCTGGCACCTTTGCGGCAATGAGCCTCTACGGCTACACGACCCGGCGTGACTTGGCGCAGTTTGGGTCGTTCCTGTTCATGGGACTGATCGGCATCATTATCGCTTCGCTGGTCAACATGTTCATCGGTTCCACGGCATTGCAGTTCGCGGTGTCGGTGATCGGCGTGATCGTGTTCACTGGTTTGACGGCGTGGGACACGCAGCAGATCAAGGAAATGTACTACGAAGGCGACGGCGCCGAGATTGCCGGCAAAAAGGCGATCATGGGTGCACTGCGGCTTTACCTCGACTTCATCAACCTCTTTATGATGCTGATGCAGCTGATGGGCACCCGCCGCGACTAAATAGCCTCGTATCTCAACTTCCGTGAGAAAACGGCCGGGCCACGTGCCCGGCCGTTTTGCATTTGGATCCGATGCCAGCTTGTGCCCGGGTCCCTTGGCAAACGCGCACTCACCCTCGGCGGAACCGCCGCCCGCCTCCTCGCTCGCGCATAGGTCGACTGTGCCGTGCAGGCTTGCGCCCGGCCGCTCCGTATCGCATGGTCGGCGTAAGACGAGACCGGCGACCCAAACCTAGCCGGATCTCGCGGGGGATTACCCGACGGAGACCTTGGAATGAGCGGCACGCCCGGGCGGGCGGGTCAGGCGCGTGCGTTGTCGCAGCTAGTGGCGGCGCCGCTAACCCCCGCCGCGATCTTTCTCGTTGTCACGATCAAGCCGGAACCCCAAGCGGGGACCGCGGCACAGTCGTTGTGCGCCAACATGGCCAATCTGCTGCGCGCTGTCGGATTTCGCGATCTCGATGGGCAATTATCCTGCATCGTTTCGTTCGGCTCCGAGGCATGGGATCGGCTATTCGGCGATCCCCGTCCGGCCGAGCTGCATCCGTTTCGCCAGGTCCGCGGCGGAAAGCACGTCGCCCCTGCAACACCCGGAGACATCCTGTTCCATATCCGCGCGCGGCGCATGGATTTGTGCTTCGAACTGGCAAGCCAGATCATGAACCAGCTGGGCGCCAGCGTTGCCGTTGCCGACGAGGTTCATGGCTTCGGCTTTTTCGATCAGCGCGATCTTTTGGGATTTGTCGACGGCACGGAAAATCCGGATGGACAGGCAGCGCTCGATGCAACCTTGGTCGGCGACGAGGATCCCGGTTTTGCCGGCGGCAGCTATGTGATCGTCCAGAAATACCTGCACGACCTGCACGCCTGGAACTCGCTTCCGACCGAGGCTCAGGAGCGGATCATCGGCCGTACCAAACTGACGAATGTCGAGCTCGACGAAACCGTCAAACCGAGCTTCGCACATAACGAGCTGACCAAAATCGTCGAGAACAGCGAGGAGATCAAAATCGTCCGCGACAACATGCCGTTCGGCGAGGTCGGCAAGGGCGATTTCGGCACCTATTTCATCGGCTACGCCCGCTCGCCGCGCACCATCGAGCAGATGCTCGACAACATGTTTATCGGCAACCCCCCGGGAAATTACGATCGCATTCTCGATTTCAGCCGCGCCGTTACCGGTAATCTGTTTTTTGTCCCGACCGCAGACTTTCTCGAGAACGTCACGATAGGCGAGCCAGCTGTATCCGTGGCTGCCGGTGTGGCCGACAGAAGCATCCCCGCGCCCGCTGATCAATCGCTCGGCATCGGCTCCCTCAAAAAGAGGCCATTCTGAATGAATAATCTGCACCGCGAGCTTGCCCCGATCTCAGACGCCGCCTGGGCGCAAATCGAGGAAGAAGCTTCGCGAACCCTAAAGCGTTATCTCGCGGCGCGGCGCGTGGTCGATGTGCAAGGGCCTGCCGGAACCATGCTGTCGGCGGTCGGCACCGGTCATTTGCGCAATATTGCAGCACCGGCCGAGGGCATCATCGCGCGCCAACGTGAGGTCAAGCCGTTGGTCGAGCTGCGGGTGCCGTTCGAACTCGATCGGCGGATGATCGATGACGTCGAACGCGGCGCCAACGACTCGGATTGGCAGCCGGCCAAAGATGCAGCGAAAAAGATCGCCTTTGCCGAAGACGACGCAATTTTCGGAGGTTATGGAGCGGCCGACATCCAAGGAATTCGCCAGGGCGCCAGCAACCCGGCGGTGACGCTTCCGGCGGATGTGGCCAACTATCCGGACGCGATTGCGCATGCGTTGAGCGAATTGCGCTTGGTCGGCGTCAACGGGCCGTATTCAGTTGTGTTGGGGGCCGAGCCTTACACCGCGGTCGCCGAAGCGCGAGATCACGGCTACCCGGTATTGCAGCATATCCATCGGCTGGTCGAGACCGAGATCATCTGGGCGCCGGCGATTACCGGCGGATTTGTATTGACGACCCGCGGCGGGGATTTCGACCTTCATATCGGCCAGGATTTTTCAATCGGCTATTTGAGCCATAGTGATTCGAGCGTGCGCCTCTACTTGCAGGAAACCTTCACGTTTCTTTTGCTAACGTCCGAAGCCGCCGTCGCGCTGACGCCCTCCGCTAGCTAGCCCGACGCGGACCTCACCCGACGCGGCACCGAGGCCGCGGCCGCCGAAAACTAATGCGCTTCGTCCCAGCTATGGGCAAAGCCGGTCTCGACGACAAGTGGGACCGACAATTCGCAATGCGGCGCGCAGGCGCCCTCCATGACCTTCTTTATAATTTCGGCGGCGGTTTGGGTTTCGGCCTCAGGCACCTCAAACAGCAGCTCGTCATGGACCTGCAGCAGCATCCGGGTTTTGAGGGCGGCGCTGGCGAGGGCGGCCGGGATGCGGATCATCGCGCGCTTAATGATGTCCGCGGCCGAGCCTTGCAGCGGCGCGTTGATCGCCTGCCGCTCGGCCCCGGCGCGGCGCGCCGGGTTGGCGTCGCGAATGCCCGATATCCAGCATTTGCGGCCGAAAATCGTCTCGACATAGCCGGTGCGGCGGGCATCGGTCTTGATCCGTTCCATATAGGCGCGGATCGCTGGGAAGCGCTCGAAATAGGCCCGGATGTAGGCCGCTGCCTCGGATTGCGGCACCCCGATTTGGGCCCCGAGCCCAAACGCGCTGATGCCGTAGATGATCCCGAAATTGATCGCCTTCGCCCGCCGTCGGGTGGCGGCGTCCATCGTCGCGAGCGGCACCCCAAAAACCTGGCTGGCGGTCAGTGCGTGGATATCGACCCCGTCATGGAATGCCTGCCGCAACTCGGGGATATCGGCGACGTGAGCCGCAAGCCGGAGCTCGATTTGGCTGTAATCAGCCGATAGCAGGACATTACCGGGCTCGGCGATAAAGGCGCGGCGGATGCGGCGTCCTTCTTCGGTGCGGATCGGGATGTTCTGCAAATTGGGGTTATTCGACGAGAAACGTCCCGTCGCCGCCACCGCGAGCGCGTAGGAGGTGTGAACACGCCCTGTCTCAGCATCGATTTCCTCGCCCAACGCATCGGCGTAGGTCGATTTGAGCTTGCTCAGCTGACGCCATTCCAGAACCTGTGCCGGCACCGGGTGCAGCGGCGCCAATTCCTCAAGGATCGAGGCGTCGGTCCCATAGGCCCCGGTTTTACCTTTCTTGCCCCCAGGCAGCCCGAGCTTTTCGAACAGCACATCACCCAATTGCTTGGTCGATCCGATGTTGAATTCATTGCCGACCGCGGCATAGATCGATTGTTCGAGCGCGGCGATGCGCTGCGCGAAATCTCGTGACAATTCGGCAAGAGCGGCGCGGTCGACCATGATCCCGGCGCTTTCCATCGCGGCCACGACCGGCGCCAGCGGGCGTTCGATGGTCTCGTAAAACGCCGTCATCTTCTCGCGCACCAGCCGCGCCTTGAGCAGCGTGTGCAGGCGCAACGCTGCGTCGGCGCGCTCGGCGGCAAAGTCGCGGGCTCGCTCAGGCGCGACCTCCGCGAACGGGATGAGGCTCTTGCCAGTGCCGACCAGCTCTTTCAGCGTTGTCAAATCGTGCTCGAAACCGCGTTTGACCAGCGTTTCGATCTCGTGGTCGAACTGGCCGCCGTCGAGCACATACGACATCAGCATCGTGCAATCATGGGGAGCGAGCGAAATTCCCCAACGCGACAGTAGATGCGCGGTCGTCTTGATTTCGTGTCCGATTTTGAGGACCCCGGGCTCCTGCAACAGCGGTCGCAGCTTTTCGATTGCGACATCGAGCGGAACGCCGCTCGCTGCGGCGAGGTTGAGCTCGCCTGAAGGGCGATGGCCGAGCGGAATGTAAGCCGCCATGCCGGGCATCAAGGCCAAGGCAATCCCGGCAATATCGGGCCGCCGCCCCGACACCGCGCTCGCCGCTACCCAAACCGCGACGCAGCCACCCTCGTAGGCCGCCTCGATCCAATGATCTAGACCCTCGAGGGTCTCGATCAGCGCGTAGCTGCGCGGCGCCGTGAATGGCGGCACTTCCGGGATCACCGGCTCGCTCGGCCCGCTCGGCATCGGCGCGTTTATATCGAGGCGACGCACGATGCGCGTCTTGAGCGCGCGCAGCTCCATCTCATCAAGGAACGGGAACAACTTATCAGGGTCGTATGGCTTGACCCTTAGCGCCGATAGCGGGCACGGTAGCGGCACGTGATCGTCGAGCTTGACGAGCTCTTTCGACAGTCGCGCCTTGGCCTCGTTCTCGATCAACGCCTCGCGGCGCTTGGGTTGTTTTATTTCATGTGCGTGGGCGAGCAAGGTTTCGAGATCGCCGTAGCTGTTGATCAGTTCGGCCGCGGTCTTGACGCCGATGCCCGGCACCCCGGGCACATTGTCGGTGCTGTCGCCGCACAACGCTTGCACCTCGATCACCTTGTCGGGTCCGACACCGAATTTTTCACGCACCTCGGCCTCGCCGATCGGGCGATCCGTCATTGGGTCGCGCATCTTCACATCGTCGCCGACGAGCTGCATCAAATCCTTGTCGGACGACAAGATCGTGACTTTAGCGCCGGCATCGACGGCGTGCCGGGCGTAAGTCGCAATAAGATCGTCCGCCTCGAAGTCCGGCATCTCGATCTGGCAAATATCGAACGCGGCGGCGGCCCGCCGAACATGCTCCAATTGCGGCCGCAGATCGTCCGGCATCTCCCGCCGGTTGGCTTTGTAGTCGGTGTAAATCCGATTGCGAAAACTTTGACCGGAGGCGTCGAAAATAACCGCCATATGGTCGGCGTCGGTTTCTCGCCGATATTTATCCAGCATGTTGCTAAAGATCATGACCACTTCGGTGGCCATCCCGTCCGATTGCCTTTGAAACCGCTCGGCCTTCGGATCGCGCGCCCGTGCAAAGTAGGCGCGGAAGATGAACCCGGAGCCGTCGATCAAAAACACATGATGCGGTGCGGCGGAGGGCGTAGCAGTAGCGGCGGGCACCGCCACGGCCGGAGCGGAGCCTGGGCTCGCGATGTCAAGCGCGCCGATTATGTCGTCCACAGTAATCCTGCTATTCAGAAGTTGCTGTCTTGGGTTGGCTGTGCGGCGGATCCATTGCCGTCGAGACTGTTGGCCCCTCCGGTTTCCCGGAATCGGCGACCGCTCGATTGACAAAAAGCCGCGAGCAATAAGGGCATTCCACCCGCCCCCCGGGCGCAAGGTTCAGATATACCCTGGGGTGGCCAAGCGGTCCGCCGCCGCCGTTGCAGGCTGCGACCATCTCGTCAATATAAATGGTTTCGAAGGGTCCCATGAACCAGCCGGAAATTCTTGAGCCGAGACGGCACGGCGGCCGGTCGACCCGTATGAAGACCCCGATGATACCCCTCGTTGCCCTACGATCAATCATCCGCTGCTCGGGATCCGGCGATCGACCAAAAACTGCATCGGCAAAGCGTAGGTGATGACACAGGGCAGCGCGACCGGTTCGCTCAATGTGTGGCTGAAGACCTCTTCCTCAAGCAACCGCTTCTTGTCACGCTGTCGCGGGATTTGGCTGTTCGTGTTTGTAGCGTTGTGCGGTTGCGCGCCGGCAACTGACCCGCCTATGCCGATTGCGGATATCGGTACGTCGCATGCCGCAACGGACACGAAGCCAATCGCCCGGTTCACCAATTCCGCTTTCATTACCAGCGATGGCCAGCCGCTGCCGTTGCGCAAATGGCTGCCCGATACCAGCATTAGGGCGGTGATCCTGGGATTGCACGGCTTTAACGATTACAGCCAAGCCTTCGAAATCCCGGGAAAGGCTTGGGCCAAGGACGGCATTGCCACCTACGCCTATGATCAGCGCGGATTTGGCGGGGCGCCGGAGCGCGGGCTATGGCCGGGCCGGGCCGCGCTCGCTGCCGATGTCGCAACCGCCTGCAGTATACTGAGACGCCTTTATCCCGGTGTGCCGCTCTACTTGCTCGGCGAGAGTATGGGCGGGGCGGTCGCCATCGTCGCGATGACCGGCGAGAGCCGCACCCCGATACCCGATGTCGATGGGGTGATCCTGACTGCCCCTGCTGTGTGGGGCCGGTCGACGATGGATTTGCTGCCTCGGATCGCGCTGTGGGCAGGGGTCAGGTTGATGCCCGACCTAAAACTGACCGGACAGAGCCTCCATATCCTCGCATCGGATAACATTCCGATGTTGCGGGCGCTGGGGCGAGACCCGCTGGTCATCAAGGAGACCCGCGTCGATACGATCTGGGGCTTGGTCAACCTAATGGATGCGGCGCTCGCTTCCGCGCCGGATCTGAGAGTACCGCTGTTGTTGATGTATGGCGCCCACGACGAGATCATACCAAAACCGCCGATCGGCCGCTTTGTTCGCGAATTGCCGCGCGACACGCGCCACCGCCGCAGCTTTGCTTACTATCCCCATGGCTATCATATGCTGTTGCGCGACCTCGAAAGCCCGATCGTAAGCGCCGACATCGCAGGCTGGATCCTGATGCCGAGGGCGCCACTGCTTTCGGGTGCTGATCGCGGCGTCTTTGAAGCCGAACTCGGCGCCACCAATCAAGCCTCGCTCGCTGGACAGTGAGCTGATGCTGTCGCCGTATATCATCCCGCTGTTGTTTCTGTTGTTGCTGGCCAACGGCACGCCCTTAATGGTCGGGAAGCTCCTAGGGTCGCGTTTTTCTTATCCGGTCGATGGCGACCACCAATTTGTCGACGGGCGGCCAATATTTGGGCCGGCAAAGACGATGCGTGGCGTCATCTGCGCGGTCTTGATAACAATGCTGGGAGCGCTGCTGGTCGGGCTCGGATGGAGGGTCGGGGTCCTGGTCGGCAGTCTCGCGATGCTTGGCGATCTGTTTTCGAGCTTTTGGAAGCGCCGGCTCGGTCGATCATCGAGCAGTCCGGTCGTCGGTATTGATCAGATCCCGGAATCGTTGTTTCCGTTACTTGCTTGCATGGGCCCATTGTCGCTGACGATCGCCGATGTCGCGATTGGCGTGGCGCTCTTTTTTATTGGCGAGTTAGCGGTGTCACGCGTGCTTTACGCCTTCGACCTGCGCGATCCCCCCTATTAGCACGCCAGCGCAGCGACGGTCCGCAACTCGTGCAATGTGATCTCTGGCGGGCAATTGATCCTGGCGGCGACGACTGAAGACCCGACCCCGACCGAGGTGTAGCCGCTCATCCGGCCATACCGCCACGACCCCGCGCCCATCCGGCGCGGAAGGGCCGAAATCGAGGGTCAACGCGATCGATCCGGGCAGACAGATCTGGCCGCCATGGGTGTGACCGCTCAGCAGTAGATCGAAATCGGCATGCGCGGCCTGACGATAAATTTCCGGCGTATGCGACAGCAGGATTGAAAATTCGTCGTGCGGAATTTTGGAGGCGACTTTTTCGATATTGTCCATCCGGTAGAAATGGGCGTCGTCGATCCCGGCAATGTAGAGAAGCTGGCCGTCGCGCCTGATCGGTTCAAACTCGTTGACCAGCATACGGATACCCATCTCCTCGAGCGCGGGCACCATCCGGAGCAAATCGTGGTTGCCTAAGACGGCATAAATCGGCGCGGTGATATGGGCGCGCATTCGGGCCATGCCCTCGAGTGTCGCCTCGCACGGCCCGTAGGTTCTGCCTCGGTAGTCCCCGGTCAGCACGCAGAGATCGTAGTTCAGATGCGGCAACAGCTCGATCAACCGCCGCATTGCCGCCGGGTTGATATCGACATGCAAGTCGCTGATCTGCAGGATCGTCAGGCCATCAAATGCGGTCGGCAGCGTCGGCAGGCGGACGGCATTGCGGCGTATCTCGATCCGCTCGGAATTCTTATGGGCCCACCAATACAAGCCGGTGATCTTAAGCGTGCGCCGGACCAGCGCGGGGCTCAGATACCATCGCCGTGGTCGCAGCGGGTGGCGCGCCCCGCTGCGAGCGCGCGCTTCGTGGTCGTCCTCGATACCGAGCCGTTGGCGCGAATGCAGCCGCCCAAAGCGCTGCTCCAACTGCTCCGCCATGTTCTGATTTGGTAAGGACCGATATGACGATAGGCCGCTCGGAGCATTAATTCCTCTGCTGCCGTCGACAAGCGTTGCCGTTTGATCGATCATCAAAAGCTTTCTCGCCGTCGGGATTTACACCTGATAGTCGACTTGGCGCGGATTGCCAAGCGCGGCCTCCGCAGTCGTATTGTGCCCGAACTTTCTTGCAAATCCCTTGCAGCGGCGGTATCCAGCCGGCGTGTGCGAATGCTAGATCGCCGCACCGGCACCCGTAGCTCAGCTGGATAGAGCGCTGCCCTCCGAAGGCAGAGGTCGTGAGTTCGAATCTCGCCGGGTGCGCCAGATCGCAAGCGTCAACCTATGTCCGCACGTTAGACGAGAATTCCACCGAGTTCCGTCCGGCGTGCGTCGTCGCGCCCGGGCAACCCCTTGGGTGACGGCTGCGCCGTCGCTCGGGCGGTTGGCAAAGAGCCGCGCAACCCTCATATCCTCGTGTGTGCCGCACCGCATAGCCACGGCGGCCTGACCCGCCACTGAACTCAGCTGAAGCCATTGATGAGTAGCCTGACCGACGAAATTGCGCGCCGGCGGACGTTTGCGATCATCTCGCATCCAGACGCCGGCAAAACCACGCTCACCGAGAAATTGCTGCTGTTCGGCGGAGCGATCCAGCTGGCAGGTGAAGTCAAGGCTCGCGGCGACCGGCGGCGGGCACGTTCAGATTGGATGGCGATCGAGCGCGAGCGCGGCATTTCGGTCAGCGCCGCGGTGATGACCTTTGAGCATGACGGGCTGACGTTCAATTTGCTCGACACTCCTGGCCACCAGGATTTTAGCGAAGACACCTATCGCACGCTGACAGCGGTCGACAGCGCCGTCATGGTGCTCGACGCCGCCAAGGGCATCGAAGAGCAGACCCGCAAACTCTTCGAGGTGTGCCGGTTGCGCGACGTGCCGATCGTCACCTTTATCAACAAGCTCGACCGCGAGAGCCGCGACCCGTTCGATCTGCTGGACGAGATCGAGCAGAGCCTGGCGCTCGATGTGACCCCGGCCAGCTGGCCAATCGGCATGGGCCGCGATTTTCTCGGGACCTGGGATCTGTTCGATGACGCGCTGCTGCTGTTCGAGCGCGGCGCCCATGACCACGTCGTCGATCCGGTGCGCCTCCGCGGGCTCGACGATCCCGAACTGGCGCGTCGCCTGCCGGCAGCGGCCGTCACACAGTTGCGCGAGGAAGTCGAGATGGCGCGCGGCTTGTGTCCTGAATTCGATGCCAACGCATTCCGCGCCGGTCACCAGACGCCGGTTTATTTCGGCAGCGCGCTCAACAATTTCGGGGTGCGCGAATTATTGCACGGCGTCGCCGAGTTGGCGCCGGCGCCGCGGCCGCAGCCGGCACAAGGAGCAGAGGGCTCCCACCCGATCCGGCCGGAAGAGCCCGAGGTCACCGGCTTTGTCTTCAAGGTGCAGGCCAACATCGATCCGCAGCACCGCGACCGCATCGCCTTTGTGCGCCTTGCTTCGGGCCGATTTTCCCGCGGCATGAAATTGAAAAACGTCCGCACCGGACGCGTCATGTCGGTGCAGGCGCCGGTGTTTTTTCTGGCGCGCGAGCGCAATCTCGCCGAGGAGGCGTGGCCGGGCGACATCATCGGGATTCCGAATCATGGCAGCTTGCGGATTGGTGACACCCTGACCGAAGGCGCCGAGATCCGCGTGACCGGCATTCCCAGCTTTGCGCCTGAGATCCTGCGCCGGGTGCGGGTTGACGATCCGATGAAGTCAAAACATCTGCGCCATGCGCTCGAACAATTGGCGGAGGAGGGGGTGACGCGGGTATTCAAACCGGCTTCGGGTGGCGACTGGATCATCGGCGTCGTCGGGCCGCTGCAGCTCGATGTCCTGACCGCCCGCCTGGAAGCGGAATACGGGCTCGCGACGAGGCTCGACGGAGCCCCCTATCAGGCCGCCCGTTGGCTCGAAGCCGACGATCCATCCGAACTCGAACGTTTCCGCGTGCGCAATCCATCGGCGAGCGCCGAGGACCATGACGGCATCCCGGTGTTTCTCGCGCGCAACCCCTGGGATCTGCGCACGACGATCGAAGAATGGCCAAAGCTGCGCTTCAAGGAAACCCGCGAGCAGAACTAAGAACCGGTTCAGGCTCGCTCACCCCGCTGACTTCGATAATGGCTGATTGGGGCTGTGCTATGACAGGACTGGCATCCTCCTGCCAATATTCCCATAGCAAATTGCCTTGGGCTCGGGAGCCGCGAAGAAGATCAACCAGTCGCGCGATGCAAGGCTGACGACTGCCATGGTGCTGGACAAGCGGGCCTAGGCGCTCGAAATCAAGCCCGAGCCTGGCCAGGATGCGTAGCAGAGATGGTTCCATAACTGCGGCAAGAATGCTGATCTGATAATCACGGCAGATCCTAAGTAGACCCCGCATAAGGCCAAAGGTGATATGCGGTATCAGCCGCCGCTCGGATGAGACCGGGTTTGCGGGTGGATATGGGAAGGCAGTATCGCCGTATCGCCCGTCAGTGTGCCGGCGGCGAAATTCCTTGGAGATGGCGAACCGCGAGATTTCCCCAATCTGAAGGAGCGGAAATACGCGAAATAGCGCAGTTTCCTCGCAACGCAAGCTTCTCTGGATCGGCAACACCCTCCCGGCATCGGGCCGCGGCAGGATCAATCGGGCTGTCCCGGCAGCAGCGCCGGTTGCGCGATGAATCAGCAAGGTGTGCACCGAGCGATCGTCATCATCATCGGTCTCTCGCTTATTAGGGTAGCGCGCCGGGTCCTCGAACGAATTCTCAAGGCAGTAAACCTGGTACCGTAGGCGATAGCAGAGATCCAGCAGAGTGGGGGTGTCCGCGCGAACCATATCAAAATGCCGGTGATAGGAGCCAACGAAATCAGGCATTGCCTCGCCCTGTCGTGACTATCGGCTCGCAAGCGAGCCCTTGGCCCCCATCACGATCTTTGCTAGCACCGGTAAAGAACTCGTTATCGGCCGGCGCGGAGAGCGACTCGAGGGTCGCGGATTTACAGCCTCCCTGGTACAATGCAGCCTTGTAAAGAATCTCGACATGGTTGCTTGCCAGGGGTATTTAGGCTAATTACTTGAACGTCCGAGGTATTTGGAAATGGTGTCACAGGGGCGCAAGGAACGGGTCTGTCGGTCTCTTTTACAAGTCATCAGGCTGCGGCGAAGTTTGGGAAGCTAACTGATTGTTAAAATGGTATTAACCTTTCTGGCGCGAATGATGCACACTGGATAGTTAGGAAAGTCGAGATGACGCTAGAGGGCGTTTTGGCGCTGTCATTTTCAGGTCGGAGGATCAGGTCGATGGGCCGAAGCGGAGGTTCCGGGTGGCAGATAGCTACCGCGGTAGGATTGATTTTGACGCTCCTTTCGGGAGGAGTGGCAGTGGCGGACCCGCTGTGCAACACGTGTATTGGGTTCGACCTCAATTATGAGACGAACCACGTCACTGGTATCGGCCAGATTAACGTGACTGACCCATCCCTGGTTCAACAAGATTTTACGACGGGTGCCTTTACGGAAAGGGGCATCATCAATTTTGAAAGTTATAATGCGTTTTCAGCGACTCCGCCACCGCCCCATACCGTTGGCTCACCTATCGATCTCCCCCAGACTGGGAACGGTATGACTTCACTTTACTTGGTGTACGCCGTCACGGGGACGCTTGGCCCCAACAGCATCGAGTTTAACCCCGGCGGTACATTGACTTTGTACTTTGGTGACAATTACACTGTCAATGCAGACGGTACCTTTACCATCCCATCTGGTGCCTCTCAACTTGCGCAATTTACTCTTCTTAGCGGTAACTCACCTGTCACCGGGGACGAAATGTCCGGTTTGATTCTGAGCGCGGAGCAGCTGCTCACTCAGCAGACCGGTGGGCAGCAAGACCTATTCACGGATTTGTCCGGCAATCCCCTGTTCAATGGGATAAACGCGCTTGCGGATCAACTCACCCAAGGGAGCGCCAGCACCGCCCCCTTTACCGCTTGTACAATGGCCCAAATGGAGTTTCTCGGCACATCAGGCAGTTCTGACAACGTAGCATGCACGACCGCGACTACCACCGCGAGGCTCCAGATATCCGAGGTGCCTGAACCGGCATCCCTCACCTTGCTGGGCGCCGGCCTGATCTCGCTCGCGGCGGTTGGCCGACGGCGGCGGAAGACGGCCCGCTGAACGCGTGCACGGCCTCCACAGCCAGGCGTAAATGAGGTCGATGAGCCCGCGCTCCAATCCGGCCGGGCAGTCAGATCAGCTACTGACGGATCTCCTCGCTAATCGCGTCGTTGTGTGCCCGTTCCCATTATCACGTCGGCAATAGGCACAATGAAATTAAAGTTAACCCCGGCCATATCTCTTCTGCCATGGTGTATTCGGTGATGAGTCCATAAATATCGTATTCCAGGTACCGAAGCAATCCAGTGATCCTCGCGAACATGTGTGAACACGTGAATAATCTGCATTAGCAAATAATACCCCATTACAGTCGTAAAAAACAGTAAGCTCACATTACGGCCTGCAATCAACAATGCAACGGCGGCAAAGATTGGGCAGATGCCGAAAGCCAACATATTTAACACAAAAGGAGGAAACACGATCATTGAATAATCAGCAAAAGAGTCTATTCGGTAATGTTCATCAAGAAAATATCTATGGTGGATCATATGGAGATTTAGCATAAACTCAGCATAAGGATAACGACGATGCATAGGCCATCGGTGGATGACGTATTCGACAAAGTTCGCGGCAACTACAGAGCATGGGATTACAATAAGATCCAACGGTCGGAGTTTATCCATTAGCAATATCGGGATAGCAATTCCTGCACAGCAGAAGATAATGGTATAGAACACATGATAGTAACTAACCCACAAAGGAGGCTGAGACGGACGGGCCTCTCGAGACGTAGAGGTAGTAGGGAGATAACAGCGGTTCGTCATGAGCCCATACAAATGCTAGAGACCCGCGTCCGGGACGTGTGGTTCGACCTCTAGACCCGTCTGTTTGAGAAACCTTTTATGAGGCTGCTTGCAGTGGCTTCAGGGGTTCTCCGGTCGCTGTTCCGGCTATTTCGCCTTGGGTGGTAACCATCAAATCGGAAAGGGGATGCCGGATAGAGCGACATCGGATCTCGTGCTGTCGGGGTTGGCCGATCCGACCCAAAAAGATGTCGTCGTCGTGATTTTGACCAAACAAAGCCGCCGCCTTAACGCTCAAAGCGCGCGCCCGCCGTAGCGCAGGATGGTTTGTTGTAAATGCTATCGGGCTGCTTCCGTATTCTGCGAAAATAAGGGTCGCAAGGCCGGGCTGCATGGCCAGGCCTAACCGAGTAGCGGTAAGCCAGAAACGCTGGATCTTTTGAGCGGCTGTGAGGAGCCGCACCGGGCGCTCGCCACTCGAAGCAGTAGCTGGATTTAGACGCAGGATAAAGAACGCCGCGCTGAATACAGCCGGCACATAATCCATCTCAATTTGCGCCCCGATAAACCCACCCGCCCAGTTCAGCAGCTGCATCCGCCCCCAGTTCTTCATTGCCCAGCGCATCGGACCAAGGCTCGCCCTGCTCAAGCCTGCCGCTGCCGCGGGAATGCGGTCCGGGCTATATGATCGGTCCCAATCTAGAACCCGTTGATGCACCATAAATGCCTCGGGGGTGGTTAGGCGTACCGCGGTTGCGCGAGCCGCGAGCCGAGCCAAACGCCAACGTTGGCGTAGCGTTTCGTACCACTCGATTTGGAGCTCTGGCCCCAGCGAGGCGGCCAACGCGGCTTTCTCCTCCTGGCTCAGCGGCCTCAGCCGATATCGCTGGCGATCAACCGATCGCATTGGCACATAAGAGAACAGCGGATCCACGGCCATCCGCGAAGCGAGCGGCAGCGACACCGCGATGCGGTGGGTGTCATCGCACCGTCCCTGATAGATCCATTCGAGGTTGCGCCCCCAGCGGCTCGCGGCGATCCGCATCGATTCCAGGAGCATCCCGCCGGAAAGCAATGTCGGCTCACCATCACGGTAGTCATAAAGATCATCCACCTGGTGAACCAAATGAACAACCACCTTGTCCTGGTTTACGATCTCGAAGCGCCAGGGCTGCGTATTGTCGCCGCTCGGGGCCCAGCGAGCACAGTCGAGGATTTTCTCGACATCGGTTGCCGGCGCGGCGCAGGTCTTTCGGTCCGTCCTCTGCCGTGATATCCGGGCGGTAAAATGGCGGGTCAAAGCGATCTTCAAGCGTTGCACCGGATTGTTGTTTCCGCCACGGCGCTTCTTGACCACCCAACGTCCGCAATAGGCGTCGAAGTGATGATAGTAAGGAACGGCTCTGATGGGGCCGCGGCTAAGCAGAATCTTGATCGCCTCGACTGAGGCTACACCGGCGCAGAGTTCGCAGCCCGCCACGGTAGAAGGGCCACGGTGGCCGCGTAGATCAACCCGGGTGGGATCGACGAGATAGCCCCGGTGCAACGCCCTTGGCGCCATACCCACCAAATAGCTAATGTATTGCTGGTCCTCCGACAACCCATCGAGGCGAAACCACTCCTCGAAGCTCATGCCGCCAGGGACGAAAATCAGAAAGGCGGTGCCCATCCCCAGCGGAGCGGCGTTGATCACTGGAACTCCAAGCTGGCGGCAGCGCGCATTCAAGCGGCGACGGATATCCAATACGAAAAAATCGAGACCATCGACGCAGAGATCCGCCCCTGCCAGAAAGTCGTCGAGGTTTGCCTCGGTCAGGCCGCTCTCGAAGCGTGCGATCCGTAATTCGGGATTGATGTCCCACGCCATCTCGGCCATTACCTCGACCTTGGGACGACCGATTGCGGCAAGCGTGGCACCGACCTGACGGTTGAAATTGACTAATTCAAAATTGTCGCAGTCAGCAATATTGAACGCGCCGATCCCAAAACGGGCCAACGTCAGCAGGTGGAACCCGCCGACGCCTCCCATCCCCGCGATCGCGACTCGTTTAAATCGAAGCGCTTGCTGCTCCCACTCCGTGACCCACCCGAGGTTTCGACTAAATGCCTCTTCATAGGAAAATTCTGCAACAGCGCTGACAAGAGTGCTCGCCTCTTCAGTTATCACGATCTCTCGGTCTCCCTAAGTTTTCGAAACTCATAGTCGATACAAATGACACTCGCACTACCATCTGCGCGAGTGACCTAGGCTTCAATCGCGGATTGTGAAATACTGCGCTCCGCGTTTTTTACTGATCTTATTTAAAATCGGGTTATCGACTGCAAGGGATGGATTTCGCAGTCTAGGATCCGTTATGACCTCCCCTAGTTCAGGATGACAGTTTTTGATACTTGCAATCAGCTGCTTCATTACTGCCCATCCTGGCTGGCGAATGCCGTGATGCTCGACCCGTTCGCCGAGCGGATGAAACGCGATGCCTAGCCGACCAAGCAATCGCAAAAGAGTTGGCTCCATCATCCCGACGATGTGGGTTATCCCACCGAACGCGCTCATCATGACCACGGCCCGAATCAACCCAAACGTTAACAGCTGAGTGACGTCAGTTCGCACGCGGCCGGCTATCGTTGTAGAGCCTGAATGCGAGTACCAGCCGTGCTCGATCTGGCGGCGAAATGATTTAGCGACTGCAAAGCGGGAGACTTCGGCCGTGGTCTCGGAAGGTAGCCTGGTTACAGATCGCTCCCTTGGCCCAATGACCCCGAACACCGGCAGCTCATCACGGCCGCGCGGCAGGATCAGTCGGACCGTCCCCACCGCCGAGCAGGTGGCACGATCGATGAGCAGCGAATGAAGCGAGCGATCGTCGTCGCGATCGCGTTCGCGGCCGTCGGGATAATCGGTCGGGTTTTCGAAGCCGCGCTCTACGCAGTAAACCTGAAAGCGAAGCCGGAAGGCCTGGTCGAGGAGCGACGGTGTATCTGCTGGAACTACTGATAAATACCGATTGAACAGCTCCGAGATGCTATTTTCTGTGCGCGTGAATGGTAAAATTCTACTGATTGGTTTGGTTGAGGCCACCAGCGACATTCGACCCTCTCCCTGATCTTTAGAAGCGAGCAAACCACGTAATCGGGCTTGTTGGATTCCCGTTGTAAGCGGTGGGCACGATTACTTAAAGTTCGGGGGATTCGGTCCTGTTTATTAAGGAATTATTACGATTTTGCTGCTACTGCATGACGCCACTAAAATGGCCTACCTTCTGGCACGTCCGGTTGCTCAGATGAACCGTGAGTTGCTGGACTACGGACTGATCAACCGTGAGGTTCGCAAATCATTAATAGCATGTCAACCGGCAAAGGTTACGCCCGTTTAGTGTCAATTTAGGGTCATTAAGGTTAATTGTCGCAGGCCGATCTATTAAGCCTGCCCTGCGTCAACCGAGTTTCCTTGGTCAAACCATTCCACCGCGCTCAGTGACGTGCCAGAAGAGGGGCCTTGCCAAGCGGTCTCGTTTCGGCGCGAGCAAGCTCCTGATTGCGCGAGCCCAGTCGCAGGCGATGAGACTGGCTGTTTGCGATCGGGTGTTCGCCCAAATGCAGATTAGGCGAGCGCCGGGGAGCTTTCGGTAATGGTTTCGAGTTGGCCGACGGTCTCGCGGCCGAACAGCAGCGGGATGAAGGCGCCGATCGTGACCATGACGAGGATCGTGCCAAAAAAGATCACTGCCGATCCGGTGTGCGGCACCATCAGGAAGGGTGCGGTCACCCCCGAAAAGATCCGCCCGACCGATTTGCCAAAGATGTGCCCGCGCCCGCGCAGCGCTGTCGGGAACTGTTCCGAGAGGTAGACTCGAAAGGCTGTTGCCGTGGAAAGCGCCGTAAAGCCGGTCATTAAGGCGCCGGCGACCATCACGGTCGTCGCATATTGACCGGCGCGATGCGCCATCATCATCAGGAGAATCCCCGGAATCGCGCCGAACATCGCATAAAAGATTGTCCAGCGCCGCCCGATGATCTCCATCAAAAAGCCGGTAAAGCCTTTTCCGGGGATGCTCGCGGCAAACGCCAGCGAACTGACACCAAAGCTCAAACTGACCGCCGCACCCTGATCGTTGAGTGCCTTTGGCAGCAGTACCGAGATCAGAAAAAACGCGGTCCCGCAGAAGACGTAGCTGGAAATGCCGATTGCCGTCCACCGCAATTGCCCGCGAGCGAGCAACGCCCGATAGGGCGGAAGCTGTTCGCGCGCGCCCTCGACATGGTGGCCGAGCGATGCGGCGGTGAGTTCCGACACACGGCCGCCGGCCCGGCGGATAATCCGGTTGACGGTTTCGACCGCTTCCGCGACCCGACCTCGGCGCAAGTACCAGCGCGGGCTTTCCGGGATCAAAAAATAGATCAACGCCGGCACGGCGAAAAACGCGAGGCCGCCAGGCAATGCCATGATCCGAAAGGCGTTCGGGTTGCCGGACAAGACGAACCCAACAAGGGGCAGCACCGTAAACGACGCGGCAAGCGACATCTCGTAAATCGCGCCAAAGGTGCGCCGGTGCTGCGCCGGCATCAGCTCGGCAGCGATCGGAAACGGCGCCGAGACCGCAAAGCCGCCGCCGAGACCGGTCAACAGCCGCAGCGCGATCAGCTGCTCGCCACTTTGCACCAGCGGGATCAGCAAGGTGAAAAAGGTGATGGCACCCACGCCGATCAGCATGATTGTCTTGCGGCTGAAATGATCCGAGATCGTCGATGCGATAAAACCGCCGACACAGATCATCAGCGTCGATGCGACGGCAAGAAAACGGATGTCGCCGGGGCTTAGGTGCAGTGGCTTCTTGGCGAGCACCAGCAGCGAGCCGGTCATGACGAGGTCGTAGCCGTCGATAAAGCCGACCAAGCCCAAGACCCCAAGGATCATCAGGTGGTAGAGGCTGAACGGGATGCTGTCGAGCTTGCGTCCGAGGACATGGCCCGCCGCGGTCGCGGACCGGCTGATCGGGAGAACTTCCGCCATGGCTACCTCCCAGATGGGTCGAGCCTGGCGTGATGCCGAACGGCCAGCGAATGGAGTGGGCGCTCCTCTTACGAGGAGCGAAGTTTGCCGAGTTTTGTTATTGTTGCTCGGTCGGCACCTCTCCATTCGAGGCAGCCGCATCGACGGCGCCAGATCGACGTGTTGCTCCTGTCACAGTACGGCGACGGTTTTTCCGCCTGCCTTTTTTGTGCCAGCGCTGCTAGGCGACGGCTGGCTCCGTTTCGGTCACGGTTTCGAGTTGGCCAACGGTCTCCTTGCCAAAGGCCAGCGGGATAAACGCACCGATCGCCACGACCACGAAGATCGTGCCGAAGAAAATCGTTGGCGAGCCGGTGTGCGGCTCCATTAGGAACGGCGCCAGCCCGCCGGCGAAGAGGCGCCCGAACGACTCGCCAAAGATATGCCCGCGACCGCGCAACGCGGTGGGAAACTGCTCGGACAGATAGACCCGCGTCGCGGTAAAGGCCGACAGCACTGTAAAGCCGAGGATCAGCCCGCCCGCCACCATTACCACACCGGCATAGTCCCCCGCGCGGTGCGCTAGGAGCATCAATGCCAGGCCCGGCAGCGATCCGAGCAGCGCATAAGCGATTGTCCAGCGCCGCCCGATAACCTCCATCAAGAACCCGGTGAAACCTTTCCCAAAAAAGCTCGCGGCATAGACGATCGAGGTCAACCCCAAGCTTGAGCTCAGGCCGAAGCCCTGGTCAACCAGCGCCTTTGGCAGCAGGACCGAAATCAGGAAATAGGCGGTGCCGGCGCAGACGCCGGCCAGAATGCCGACCGTCGTCCAGCGCAGCTGCCCGCGGGCGAACAACGCCCAATAGGGCGGCAGCTTTTCGCGGCCAGTCGGCGTCGCGTCGCCTAATTCTCGGACCGTCAGCGGAGCCACGCGGTTGCCGGCGCGCCGAATGATCTGGTTGACCACGTCGACGGCAACCTGCACCTGGCCTTTGCGCAAATACCAGCGTGGGCTTTCGGGAAGGACGAAATACACGATGACCGGTACGACAGTCACCGCCAGCCCGCCCGGCAACGCTAAAAAGCGAAACGCGTTGGCGTTGCCGGCGAGGAGACCGCCAATAAACGGCACCACGGTAAAGGAGGCGGCCAGCGACATCTCATAGACGGCGCTGTAGGTGCGGCGATGCTGCGCCGGCATCAGCTCAGCGGCGATCGGGAACGCCGCCGAAACGACGCCGCCGGCGCCGACCCCAGTCAGCAGGCGGAGGATGATCAGCTGCTCGGCGTTCTGCACCAGCGGGATCAGCAGGGTCAGAAATGTCGTTAGGAAAACACCAATCAGCACAATGATTTTGCGGCTTAGATGATCGGAGATCGCCGAGAAAAAGAACCCCCCGAGGCACAGCATAAAGGTCGGGAAGGAGACAAGTATCCGAATGTCGGTGCCGGTCAGATGCAACGGACCTTTGGCCAGCACAACCAGCGAGCCGGTCATCACCAGATCGTAGCCCTCGATGAAACCAACGAGGGCGAGCACGGCGATGATCAGGATGTGGTAGCCGCTGAATGGGATACTGTCGAGCTTGCGCCCAAGCACCTGGCTGGCGCTTTCCGAGTGGGTGATCGGGCGGACTTCAGCCATGTCGCTTCTCCCAATTTGGCGACCGGGACGCACGCGAGATCAGAAAACCAGTTAGGCCACTCGTTACGATCTACTGGAGATCAACTTTTACTTTCCCAAGCCCGACCGATTTTCAATCTGCGTTGCTCGCCCCAGGTGACGTGTTACTCCTGTCCCGGTCGGGCGACGGATTGTTTTCGCTCGCCATTTTCGACCGATCCTGATCATAGCCTAGCTGGGCCGCGGCAACTTGTCACTTGGGAAAACGCAGTCGGAATCAGCGCAGCTCAGCTTTCTCTCGCTGACGCAGCAGGAATTCACGGCCGGCCTTGACCATCGCCACGCCGTCATAAGCGATGATGTCGGCGGTAGCGTAGGTTTCGCTCCATAGTTCCGGCAGGTAGGATCCGGTACCGATCACGTCGAGCGGCGCCTTGGCGACTGCCATGATCCGGCATTTGGCCGGGCCGAAGCCCGAGCTGCCGACGATCTTAACGCGTGTGAGACCGGCCTCATCCAGCGCTTGGCGCAGATGCCAGATCGCAGCCGCCGAGACCCCGGTCCCGACCAGATACCGCAATTCCTCCTCAGTCCGATAGCCGCGGATCGATTGCGGCACATGGCGCTCCAGCACCTCGTAGGAGCGTGTCGGGTCGAGGCCCTCGCAATATCGCCCGCCGGGCGTATCGATGCGTACCGACAGGAGGCCATCCGCGGCGAGCTTCGGAAAACGTTTTCCGACGGCAATCGCGTCACTGGTTTCGTGGCCGAAATAGTCGACCAGCACGGTTAAAGTTTCTTCGGGGAAGGTTTCGCGGAACATCTCGGCCGCGCGGACCGTCGATCCTGCATAGCCGATCAGCGCGTGCGGCATCGTGCCCGCGCCCTTGCTCCGTCCAAAAAAATGCGCTGTCGCGTCTGCGGCACAGCCGACAAAGCCGACGGCATCCGCCTCTCGCCGCGCCGTTGCCGACCCGACCGACGCGGCATAGGCCATGGCATTCGCCATATCGGGTCCGGCGCAGTGTCGCGCGTCCATCGCCAGAAAGGCGACCTTTGGCAACTCGGCACACATCGCGTAGGCGTTGTAGGCAGCGACGCAGGCGGGTCCGAGCTTTTGCAGCAGCACGGTTTCGAGATCGACCAGGTGCGCGAGTGAACCCGTCACATAAAGGATCGGTTCGCCGGCGCCGACCAACGCCGCCTCGGGGTGCGCCAGTTCGATATCGAAATGCGTCTTGCGCATGGCCGCGACGGTTTCGAGGAATTCGATCGCCAGGTGTGGCGTCGATACGACGGGGCGGCGCATGAACACCGCATAAGTTGCTTGGCGATCACCAAAGCGCTCGACGATCGCCTTGCTCTTGAGGAAATAGCTGTCGGTCTGTGCCGCGAGCGAGGGCGGGCCGTCAGCCGCCACGGCCGGACGCCTTACAAGACCGCAGCGAGCCGGGGCCGGCTCTGAATCCCGTTACCCTGGCGCGCCCGCTTCAAGGCGTCGGCGATCTCGAAGGCCAGCTCCAGCGCCTGGGTGGCATTGAGCCGCGGGTCGCAATGGGTCAGATAGCGCTCGGCGAGCGAGGCCTCGCTGATCGCCTGGGCGCCGCCGATGCATTCGGTGACATTTTGACCGGTCAGCTCGAAATGCACCCCGCCGGCATAGCTTCCCTCAGCGGCATGGATGGCGAAGGCGCCATGCACCTCATCGAGGATGCGGTCGAAACGGCGGGTCTTGAACCCGTTCGACGAGGTGATCGTGTTGCCGTGCATCGGGTCGATGCACCACACGACCGCGCGGCCCTCGCGGCGAACGGCGCGGATCAACCGCGGCAACCGCGCCTCGACCTTGTCGGCGCCCATGCGGGTGATCAAGGTCAACCGCCCAGGTCTGTTCTCTGGGTTGAGGCGGTCGATGAGCCGCAGCAAATCGTCGGGCTCCAATGTCGGCCCGCATTTCATGCCGACCGGGTTCTTGATGCCGCTCATAAACTCGGCATGCGCCCCATCGGCTTGCCGCGTCCGATCGCCGAGCCACACCAAATGCGCCGAGCAGTCGTACCAATCGCCGGTCGTCGAATTGACCCGGGTCAGCGCCTCTTCGTATGACAAAAACAGCGCTTCGTGCGACGTGTAGAACTCGGTCTCGCGGATCTGCGGCGCGGTTTCCGAGGTCAGACCGCACGCCTCCATAAAATTGAGGGTTTCGGTCAACCGATCGGCGAGCTCGCGATAACGCTCGCCCTGCGGCGAGTTGGCCACAAAATCCTGGTTCCAGGCATGGACGCGGTGCAAATCGGCATAACCGCCCTGGGCAAAGGCTCGCAACAAATTCAGCGTCGCGGCAGATTGGCTGTATGCCTGGATCATCCGCTGCGGGTCGGGCTCGCGCGCCGCTTCGTCGAAATCGAGGCTGTTAATAATGTCGCCGCGGTAGGAGGGCAAAGTGACGCCGTCGCGGGTCTCGGTGTCGGACGAACGCGGCTTAGCGAACTGTCCGGCGAGCCGACCGAGCTTGACCACCGGGCAGCCGGCGCCAAAGGTAAGCACGACCGCCATCTGCAACAACACCTTGAACATGTCGCGGATGTTGTTGGGGTGAAATTCGGCGAAGCTCTCGGCGCAGTCGCCGCCCTGCAGCAGAAACGCCTTACCGGCCGCGACATCCGCCAGCCGCTCTTCGAGGCGTCGAGCCTCCCCGGCAAAGACCAAGGGCGGAAAGCGCCGCAACGTCTCCTCGACATTAGTGAGCGCCGTCTCGTCGGGATAGCCCGGCACCTGCCGTATCGGCAAACCGCGCCAGCTGTCCGGGGACCATTTCTCGCTCATCTCACAAATCCTCCGCGCGGTCTCGTCGCGCATTTGGGGCCGATCGGGTCATGCATCACCTCCGGGGTTGGAGGCCGCTGCACCATCGGGGCGTTCGGATCACGGAGAGCCTGAAAACGCGAAAGCCGCCTCGGGTGCGGGCGGCTTCGGGAAAACGCTGGTTCGCGATCCTAGGCCGCCGACATGTACCGGCAGTACCAAAATCGCGCTGCGAGGCGGGCGCAGCATGTGGCAGATATCTGAACCATCGCGCGGCACGCTAACGGCGCGATGCGCGCGACGCAAGCGCTTTGTCATGCGACTCCGCTAGATTGCTCCAGCGTTCGGCGGTTATCGCTCGACCACAAACGGGCGGATGGCGCGAACAAACTCCTCTTCGGTCGTCCGATGCTCGACGAGTGCGATTATTTCATCGGCCCATTGGATCGTGTCGTCGAAGGTGGCGGCGTAGCCATTGGCGCGCAGAAACAGTCGCAATGCTGCAAAGGCGGTGCGCTTATTTCCCTGCTCGGAGGCGTGTGCTCTGGCAATACCGGCCATCAGGGCGACGGCCAACACGACAATGTCCTCTTCGCCATAGCTATAGAAGTTCCTCGGGCGCGCTAATGCGCTTTCGAGAAGACCGCTATCCCTAACGAAGTGGGGTTAGTTGGTTTGTGCCAACTCTAGCCGATTGTGTTCGATGACGGCTTCAATCGGCAGCCACCGCGGCTCATTTGGCAAGGGCGGCCCGGATTTTGGGATACCTAGCCATATGCTCGCAGCTCAGTTCGGCGCAATCGATCTCGCCCTCAACCGGCCGCGCGCGCAACACGGCATCGGCGGGCCGGCGTTCCGCTGCCAGCTTCAGCAGCTTATCCTGAAGTTCGCGATAGAGCGCCAGCCAGGCTTCGGCAATCTCTACGCTTTCCCGACGTGCTTGCCTAAGCTCCGACGACATGGGTTCAGTGGAAGCGCTGAGTTTTATTTGAAGCTGGTCGATCTGAGGACGAAGCTTTTCGGCCGCTGCGCGCCCCCATTCGCCAACCATTGAGGCTACTTGAGTGATCTCGTGCCACTTGCTATCCGGTGCAATCGCTCGCTGATAAAGATCATCGAGTTCCTTGCGGCGACCTTCTAATGCGTTACGCGCTCTTTCCTGCGCGGAATGGAACTTGGCCCACTTGCTCTCCGCTTCCGGCGACTCGGTCGCGTCGATCAGCGCGGCCAAGGGCAATTCAAATCTGGAGGCGTCTAACGTGTCAGGCATGTCACTGCGCACTCTAAATACAACCTGCCGATCTATGTTTGCTGTTAGCGAAGCACAAGCTGATCGCTCAGTCCAACCCGCTACTCCGCGGCCAGCTTTGTTGGGCGGACGACTTTCTCGCGCATCGTGACGAACTCCTCGGCGGCGCTTGGGTGGATGCCGACCGTCTGGTCGAATTGCTTTTTGGTCGCCCCGCATTTGATCGCAATCGCGAGCCCTTGTGCGATCTCGGGAGCGTCGGGGCCAAGCATATGACAGCCCACAACCCGGTCGCTTCTCGCATCCACGATAATCTTCATCAAAGTGCGCTCGTCGCGGCCGGACAACGTGTTCTTCATCGGCCGAAAGCGCGCGCTGTAAACGTCGATGTCACCGTATTTGCGCCGCGCCTCCTCTTCTGTGAGGCCGACGGTGCCGATCGGCGGGTTACTGAACACCGCGGTCGGCACATCGGCGTGGTCCATCTTGATCGGGTTGTTGTTGAACAAAGTCTCGGCGATGACGCGGCCCTCGGCGATCGCGACCGGTGTCAGGTTCATCCGATCGGTTACATCGCCAACCGCGTAAATGTTGGGCACCGTCGTGCGCTGCCACTCGTCGACGACAACCGCCCCATCATGGTTAAGCTCGACGCCGATCTGGCCAAGACCCAGGCCGCGCGTATTCGGCTTTCGGCCGGTTGCATACATGACGAGATCAGCTGAGATTTCCTGGCCGTGCGTCGTGCACACCGTATAGCCGTGGGGGAACTTCTCGATGCGTTCGACCTGGGTGCGGGTATGGATCTCGATGCCGCGATTGCGCATCTCCTGCGCCAACGCCACCCGAAGGTCGTCGTCAAAGCCATAAAGCAACTCTTCGCGCCGAATGATCTCGACCACTTCCGACCCAAACCCGCGGAAGATGCCGGCAAATTCGACCGCGATATAACCGCCGCCGACGATCACGATCCGCCGTGGCAGCTCGGGCAAATCGAGCGCTTCGTTCGAAGAGACTACATGCTCGATCCCCGGAATATCGGGTACCGTCGGATGCCCGCCGACCGCGATCATGATCTTGTCAGCGGTGTAATTGCGCCCGGCGACCTCGATCGTGTGCGGGTCGGTGACGATGGCGCGCCCCTCGATCAGTTCGACCTGGCTGTTTTTCAGCATCGTCCGATAAATCTGCTCGAGGCGATCGAGCTCCTTGTTTTTGGCGGCGATCAGGCTCGGCCAATCAAAACTCGGCACCGGCACGTTCCAGCCGAACCCGGCGGCGTCGGCAAAGGCGTCGGCAAATTGAGCGCCGTAGACCAATAGCTTTTTCGGCACGCAGCCGCGCAATACACAGGTGCCGCCGACCCGGCTCTCCTCGCAGATCGCGACCCGCGCGCCGTAACTGCCGGCACGGCGCGACCCGGCGACACCGCCGGACCCGGCGCCAATCGTCAACAGATCGAAATCATAGCGCGGCATCTGGCCCACTCCGTCGATTGCAGGTATCGCGATCTCCTGGTTGTCACAACCGGACCGGCATCGCAAGCTCCCAAACCGTGATATATGAAGCGGCTGGCCGAAATCGACCACGGGCAGCAAGCCACGGCTGGCGTGCGGAATACGGCCCTGGCTGCGCGCCCAGGATCGTATTCCGAAGCGCCCGGTACCCTGGCTTTGCGGCGCGCTGAACGAGAGGAACACTCATGTCTTCGGAAACTCGCGGTATTGCGGTCGACCATCATGATTGGCACTCGCCCAATTATGTCGAGGAGTGGATCACCCGCGATTTGAGCCGTGACGAGGAGCGCCGCCTCCGCCTGCGGCAGATGCTTGCCGCGGCACCCTTTGCGGCGGAAGCTGAGATCACGGTGCTCGATGTCGGCGGCGGTTACGGCGTTGTAACCGACGAAGTCCTGCGCACCTTCCGGCGCGCGACCGTTACTTTACAGGATTACTCGGCGCCGATGCTCGACCAGGCGCGGCAGCGGCTCGCGGCCCACGCCGGGCGGGTAAAGTACGCGCTCGCCGATCTTCGCGATCCCGGCTGGACGAGAGCAGTTGGGGGTCCTTTCGATCTCGCGGTCTCGGCCATCGCGATCCACAATCTGCGTGACTTAGGTGAGATCGCCGACAGTTATCGTGGTATTGCCGCGGTCTTGAAGCCAGGTGGCGTGTTTCTCGACTACGATCTGTTCGGATTGATCGGGGGAACGGACGCGCAAATGCAGACAATCCGCGATGCCGGTTTTGCCACAGTCGACTGCCTTTGGAAACAGGAACGTCTGGCCATCATCCGCGCGATCCGACCCGGCGCCCCCGGCTGAAACATGCGGCTTGAGTGCAACGTAATCAGGGGTCATTGCCCCCGGACGCCGTTTCCGGGATTGCGATGGCGCGCCCTTGTCGGCCCAGTGATACCGCGGGGACGGGTTTCGAGAGCGACCATGGTTTTTCAACAGTAAAAAACAACGCCGCGCCGACAACCCAACTCAATATGAAGATCGGCGCCATAGTGGCCCAAAAGAACAAGTCTAGATCGCGTCCTTCTGCTAACTTGACGACAATTCTTGCAGCTGGAACCACAACGAAACCGTGCACGAGGTAATAGGAATAGGACATATTGCCGAAATGCCGCAGCGGAGACCATGTCAGCCAAGTCGAAAAAATCGATCGATTGTCAACGGCTACACAACACACCAGCGAAAAACCAAACGCGAGAAGCAAGGCGCCGATCCAGACAGGCGGCAATACCCAATTGTACGCGATAAAGGCAGTGAGGCCGAGTCCGACCCCAAGTCCGCCCGGGAGAGCCGGAAGTTTTGCGGCCTTTGCTTCAGCCAGCAACATGCCGGCGAGAAGGCAGAGACCTCGCACTGGAACATTCGGGACGTTATTGGCGGCCAATCCAAGCAGCACAGCAGCGAAGGCAAGTATGATGCTGATCCGCGCCACCGGCCGCAACTTAGCCAGACCTAAAACCGAAAACAGCAATGTCGCGGTGGTATAAAACCACCACTCGTAGCTCAAACTCCAATTCGGAGCCGAGACGGCATCCATCGGCAATAACCCCGGAAGAAAAAGCAGATTCTCTGCCAGGTAAGTCACCGCGTTGGTAAAGTCGCCCGGTATTTTAGGAATTGGGCGCCAAAAATCGATTATGATGCCGAGCACCACGGACACTAGAAAGGCCGGATAAAGCCTTTGCAACCGACGACCCATGAAATCAAAAAACGGGGGCCGTCTCCGCAGCAATATGCCATAGATCAAAAAGCCACTCAGAACGAAAAATAATTCAACACCGCAGTTGCCAAAATTTCTGCCTATAATTGCGATATTTAAGGTGAGTCCAGAGAGATGTCCGTATGTGATAAACTGCATGCAATAGTGCTGAACGAAAACCAAAGTGACAGCAATTGCCCGCAACCCTTCCAATGGCAGCATCCTACTACTGCCACCAATTTCAAAAGCGCTATCAAGCCGCAAGATTCGCCAAATTTTCATTCGATGACGTCTCGCAAAGTCGTGGGTGGTATTACTGCCATGACAGATTAGTCGATATGCGAGAACAAGTCATGACTGGCAACCAACATAAATCAGTTGCTGAAACCGCGGCAGACCCTAAGCAAGCGAAAAATGAGCTTCTTGATAATGAGTACGCGATGTGATCGACAGCACCATCGTGAGGCTCACCAGCACGGCGCCAGCGCGCCCAAAAAAAGATGACGGGCAGGCTATCGGGCGCAGCCGCGGCGGGCTGAAGACCAAAATCCACACCCTGGTCCGACGCGCTCGGCACCCCCTTGGCGTTCATCCTGACGCCGGGACAGGCGCATGATTTGGTCGGCGCGGATGCGCTGCTGCCAAAAATGCAGGCCAATCGGTTGATCGCCGACCGCGCCTTCGATGCCGACAAACGGGTCCGCGAGCCCCTGGCAGCCGCCGGCAACTGCCGTGTCCCATCCAGGCCAAACCGCCTGAACCCGTTTGAACTTGACCGCGAACTCTATGAGGCGCGCCACCGCATCGAGAATTTCTTCTGTACCCTCAAACAGTTCAGAGCAATTGCGACGCGTTACGATAAAACCTCCAGAAATTTCCGGGCGCCCATCCACCTTGCCGCCGCTATCATCTGGCCCAAATGACCACACGCCCTAGGCCAGGGTTTTGCTGGACGCGGGAGGGGAGAGCACTTCTCTCAGTCGAGCTTTTTGTCGTCGATCGATCTATCGGCGCGCTCGCGTTCATGCCGGTCTTTCTCGCGAGCCTCCTTGGTGCGGCCAAAGCGGGCCCGGTTTTCGGCCGCATGACGCTCGGCTTCGGCGCGTTCGCGATTTTTCCGGAATTTGTTGAGATTGACGATCATGGCCTCTGCCAGTTCCGTGTCTGCGGCTTCATACTCGGCTCGCACGCCTTGGCACAGGAATTTGCCGGCTAGCGAGCGGTGGCCTCGCCGGGTTCAAGCGCGAACAGCAAAAGCGAGCGGCCGGTCACGCCATAGGCATCGCCGGTGGCAAAACTACCGAGTTCGGAGTCCTCGTCGAGGTTGGTGTCAATCAACAGCGACCAATTCGAGCCGCCGGCGGTCTCCGGTAGCGTGAATTCGACGAGATCGTGATAGGCATTCAGCACCATTAGTAAGGTCGCATCTTCGCCGCGGCGGCGGATACCAGTCGGCTGGGCCCGGCCATCCATTAGCATGCCAAAGCACTCCATCGACAGATCGCCCCATTCCTCGGGCTTCATCTCATGACCGCCGGCATTGATCCAGGTTACGTCCTTGACCCCAAGCTCCTCGTTGTAGATGCCGGTCAGGAACCGAGTGCGGCGCAGGATCGGATATTTGTGACGCAATGCCGTCAGCTGTTGCACAAAGCGGATCAGCGACTCGCCCTTTTGACCGATATCCCAATTGACCCAGCTGATCTCGTTGTCCTGGCAATAGGCGTTGTTGTTGCCGTTCTGGGTGCGGACGAACTCGTCGCCGGCGAGCAGCATCGGGGTGCCCTGCGACAACAAAAGCGTGCCGAGGATGTTGCGCATTTGACGGACGCGCAGCGCGTTGATTTCCGGGTCATCGGTCGGGCCCTCCTCGCCGCAGTTCCATGAGCGGTTGTCGGAGCTGCCGTCCTGGTTGTCCTCGCCGTTCGCCTCATTGTGCTTTTCGTTGTAGGAAACAAGATCGGCCAGCGTGAACCCATCGTGAGCGGTGACGAAGTTGATGCAGGCCCAAGGCTTGCGGCCGCGATGGTTGAACAAATCGCCGGAGGCGCACAGCCGCGGCGCGAGCGCGCTCGCCGGCGCCTCGCCGCGCCAGAAGTCGCGCACGATATCGCGGAACTTGTCGTTCCACTCGGCCCATCCCGGCGGAAAGCCGCCCACCTGATAACCGCCCGGTCCGCAATCCCACGGCTCGGCGATCAGCTTGACGCTGCGCAGTTCGGGATCCTGACAGCAGGCTTTGAGAAACCCGCTCTGATGGTCGAAGCCATCGGGCTCACGTGCGAGAATAGTGCCGAGGTCAAAGCGAAAACCGTCGACATGGGTTTCGGCTGCCCAATAGCGCAGGCTGTCGGCGACCATCTGGATCACGCGCGTATGGCTGAGGTTCAGCGTGTTCCCGGTGCCGGTGTCATTGATGTAATAGCGCGACTGATCGGGCAGCAGCCGATAGTAGGAGGCGTTGTCGATTCCCTTGAACGACAACGTCGGGCCGCGCTCGTTGCCTTCCGCGGTGTGGTTGTAGACGACGTCAAGAATGACTTCGAGCCCGGCATCATGGAGGCGCGCCACCATCTCCTTGAATTCACGCAAAGTCTGCTCGCGCTCATGCGCATAGCGCGGGTCCGGAGCAAAGAAGCCGATCGAGTTGTAACCCCAGTAATTGGTCAGGCCTTTGTGGAGCAGCAGGCTATCATTGATAAAAGTGTGGATTGGCAGCAGTTCGACCGAGGTGACGCCGAGCGATTTGATGTAGTCGATAACCTCATCCGACAAACCTTTGTAGGTGCCGCGCCACTCCTCAGGTAGGCTTGGATGGAGCTTGGTATAGCCGCGCAGATGCGTCTCGTAGATTACCGTATGCTCCCATGGGACTGCACGCCGGCTGGGCTCCCCGTGCCAATCAAAATTCGGATCGACAACGACGGATTTCGGCATAAAGGGCGCACTGTCTCGCTCGTCAAAGGTGGTGTCGTCGCCGCTCTCGAGCTGGTAACCGAACACCGCGGGATCCCATTTCAGATCGCCGAAATGCCCGCGCGCATACGGGTCCAGCACGAGCTTGTTGGGATTGAAGCGGTGCCCGTTATCGGGTTCGTAGGGGCCGTGGACTCGGTAACCGTATATCGACCCGGGGCCAACGCCCGACACATAGGCGTGCCAGATCTCGTCGGTAAATTCGGGCAGCTCGATCCTTGCGATCTCCTGCTCCCCCGCTTCGTCAAACAAGCAAAGCTCGACGCCGGTCGCATTCGCCGAAAAAAGCGCGAAATTCACGCCCTCTCCATCCCAAGTTGCACCCAAAGGATGCGGGAGCCCTTCCCGAACCAAAGACTTGAAATCTTTGCCGGCCATCATGACCCCTGTAGCTCCTGGTATGAGCATAGCATTGGTGTCTGCGAAATTACCGTGAAGGGTTGCCGCGCCACGATGCAGCTCCTGCACGCGGGGACGCGGCAGGCGAAAGATCAACATCGTAAATGGCGCTTTGGTTGCGCTCACAATTGTCGCGTATGCAGGCCGCAACAAGTCATGAAAAGCGCGGGGCTTGGCGAGGCGCCAGGCCCGGAATAAAAACCCGCGCTGTGGTTACCGCTTTGTTGCGCGCCGTCGCTGCGTTTTCGCTCCCGCCTTTACGGCGCGTCGTGGCGCTCGGCCTGGGCTTATCGGCGATGACGTTGGCGCTGTTGTGGGCCGCTGTTGGCGCAATTCTCTATCACACTGCCCTTTTTACCTGGCATCCGCTCAATTGGGTTATTGACGCGCTCGGCGGGTTCGCGGTTTTAGCGCTGAGTTGGCTGCTGTTCCCGGCGGTCGTGACGCTGACGATGAGCTTTCTTCTTGACCGCGTCGCAGCCACGGTCGAAGCGTCAGATTATCCCGGCAACGGACCGGCGCGAAGCCAGTCGTGGACCGAACTCGGGGCGGTGACGTGGCGGCTGACGGCCACGACGATCGTGCTCAATCTGATGGCGTTGCCGATCTACCTGTTGGCGCCCGGAATAAATTTCGTTCTCTTTTTGGCGCTGAACGGTTATCTTTTTGGACGGGGGTACTACGAAGTGGTGGCATTGAGACGGCTCGACGCGGCGGCGGCGAAGAGACTGCGCCATCGCTTTGCCGGGCAAATTTTTTTGGGCGGGATTGCGATCACCGGTTTGTTCTCACTACCGCTCGTTAACCTTGTGGCGCCGGTGATTGCCACAGCCTTTATGGTGCATGTGTTCGAAGCGTTGCCGCGCGACGCGCCGCCGTCAGCGGCTCGGCCCGCGGGTTAGGCCTCCCTGCAACAATCTCGAGCGGGTTCCGACCCATGTTCAGCCGTAAGCGAAGCGAGACAGAGGATCGTAAAATGGCAGAGTCGTCCGACGATTTGGGCATCCCGACAAAGCCCACCCGGCCGGCTGTCGCGCCGGCCCCAAGCGCGCCGGTTCGGCCGCCGATTATGCCGCCGAGAACATCCGATTTAACGCGACCCGGCGATTCGCCGCGGCCGGGCGATTCGTTGCGGCCTGTCGATTCGGCCCGTTTAACCGATTCGCTGCGTCGGCCCGGCGAGACGGCCGAACAGCCGCGGCCGAACAGCGAGTTGCGCCGGCTCAGCGTCGGCCCCGAAATCACTCTTTCAGGTGAGATCAACTCTTGCGACAAACTGTTCGTCGAGGGCAGCGTCGAGGCGAACCTGACAAATTGCCGCGATGTCGACATTGCCGAGAGCGGATTATTCAAAGGCTCCGCCTCAATTGAAGAGGCCGAGGTTCGCGGCCGCTTTGAGGGCAATCTCGTTGTCCGCAAGCGCCTCTTGATCAAGGCAACCGGGCGGGTTTCGGGGACGATTCGTTACGGTCAGATCGAGATCGAATGCGGCGGCCAGATTTCCGGCGACATCCAGGCCCAGCCCGGCGGCGAGGCGGGAAGCGAGGTTACCCCGGACCTGACGCCCGTCCGCGTCGCGAGCTGACGATCGTCTTCGGCTTTTCCGCCGGCGCGCGCCGGCGGCGCGGTCGGGCCTCGGTTAACGCCTCAGGCTCACCCGCACTCGCGCGAGCTGCGATCAACTCGGCCGAGCCGGTTTTCGCGGGGTAGTGGCAAAGATCGGCGACGACGCAGGTCGGGCAGTCGGGTTTCCGTGCCTTGCAGGCATAGCGCCCGTGCAGGATCAACCAATGATGCGCGTATTTCTTGTATTCGGGTGGGGTGCGCTTTTCGAGCGCAAGCTCGACCTCTAGTGGGGTTTTCCCAGCCGCCAAGCCGGTGCGGTTGCCGACGCGAAAGATATGCGTATCGACGGCAATAGTCGGCTCGCCAAAGGCGACGTTGAGCACGACGCTTGCGGTTTTGCGCCCGACCCCGGGTAGGTTTTCCAGAGCGGCTCGGTCGCGTGGCACCTCGCCATTATGCCGATCGACAAGTAGCCGGCTCAGTGCGAGGACGTTCTTCGCCTTGGTTCGGAACAGCCCGATCGTTCGGATCATTTCGATTAACCGTTCTTCGCCGAGCGCTAGCATCTTCTCAGGCGTGTCGGCGAGCGCAAACAGTGGCGCTGTCGCTTTGTTGACCCCGACATCGGTTGCCTGCGCTGACAGCACGACCGCGATCAGCAGCGTGAAAGGATTGATGAATTCGAGCTCAGTTTGCGGGATCGGCCGGGTCTCGGCCAATCGCCGGTAAAATTCGTGAATTTCTCGTTTCGACATCGGGCGCATCGGGTGCGAGTTTAAGAGCGCGACGCGCTCGCGGCAAATGGCGCGGCCGGACAACCCGTCAGGCTTTACGCAACTTTGTCTGCGACATAGTGTTCGGCCGGCGATGGATCCATCTTCCACAGCCAGTGCCGTGCAGCCGGCCAATCCGCTAGGCTTCGAGCGCGTGCTATTGCCCCACTGCAGCTTGCCGTCGCGCGGATTCCACTTGTTGATGCTGGGTTTGGGGCTGATCAGCCTCGCCGTTGGCATCGGGTTTGTGTCGATCGGTGCTTGGCCGGTTACCGGTTTTTTCGGGCTCGACGTCGCGCTGGTCTACATCGGCTTCCGCATCAATTATCGCCGCGCCCGGCGCCGAGAGATCCTCCGCCTTGCTGGCGATGCGTTTACCGTTGAACGAATTAGTGCCCATGGGGAGCATCGCGTATGGCGGTTCCAGCCGTTTTGGCTGCGCGTCGTGCTCGAGGAGCGTGACGCCGAGTTCGAACCGCCTCTATGTCGCCTCGCACGGCCGCTTTCTCGCGATTGGCGATTTTCTGGCGCCCGCCGCCCGCCGCGAACTCGCCGCGACGATCCGGGAGGTGCTGGCGCGCTGGCGCGCTGCGATCGGCCCCGAGCCGCTGAGCTGACGAGCCGGCGGGCTGACCCTGCTGCAGTGCTGACTGCGCGCGTTCCCCGTCGGCGCGTTTAGAGTCCCAGAACTTCCTTCAGTCCATAGAGCCCCGCCGGCTTGCCGACAACCCAGCGAGCAGCCCGGACCGCCCCCTTGGCATAGATCGCTCGCGTCGTAGCCCGATGGATCAGTTCGAGGCGCTCGCCGGCGCCAGCAAAAACCACATGATGGTCGCCGGTGACATCGCCGCCGCGCAGCGCGGCAAAGCCGATATCGCCTCGCCGGCGCGGTCCGGTGATCCCGTCGCGAGCGCGCTGCTCGACCTGCTCCAAGACAACCTCGCGTCCGGCAGCCGCGGCCTGCCCGAGCGCCAGCGCCGTCCCGGACGGGGCATCAACCTTGCCGCGATGGTGCATTTCCATAATTTCGATGTCCCAGTCGGGACCGAGGCGGCGCGCTACCTCTTCGACAACACTCAACAGCACGTTGACGCCAAGGCTCATATTGGGCGCCCACACGATTGGTATGCTACGCGCCGCCTCACGCACGACGTCGCCCTGCTCTGGTGATAGCCCGGTGGTTCCGATAACCATTGCCTTGCCCAACTTCGCCGCGAGCGCGGCGTGCTCGGCCGTTGCCGGGGGCGAGGTGAATTCAAGCACGACATCACTGTCGCGCATCAACTTGTCGACTGTCTCACCGATCGGTACGCCGATCCGTCCGAGTCCGGCCAGTTCACCAATATCCTGGTTAACATAGCCGCTGCCGGGCGCCTCGCTGCCCCCGGCTACGGCGCAGCCTTCGGTCGCCGCGATTTCGGTAACCAGCATTCTACCCATCCGGCCGCCGCAGCCGACGACGCCGATCTTGGTCTTCGCCATGCGTTGCCTCCCGCGCTTTAACGACGAACGGTTACCCATTGGCCGGCAAAACACAAGCGATCGCGCGGGGCGGGTCGATTCCTGAGGTGCGCGCCCGAGTTTCGTCAATCGGGGTCGAAATGGTGGCGATAATCGAGGCGAAGCTTTGGGTCCTGGTTCTCTTTACGCAGGAAACAGTTGCCGACGACCAGCACATCGATCTCGCTGCCCATAAAGCAGCGGAATGCGTCTTCGGGTGTACAGACGATCGGCTCACCACGGACATTAAAGCTGGTGTTGACCAGCACCGGGCAGCCGGTCAGCTCCCTGAACCGGCTTATCAGCGCGTGATAGCGGGGATTGGTTTCGCGGTGGACGGTCTGAATGCGCGCCGAGTAATCAACATGCGTAACTGCCGGGATATCCGAGCGCGGAATATTCAACTTATCGATCCCGAACAGGCGGCATTCGGCTTCGCTCATCGCGCGCCGCCGCTGTTCAACGACATCAGCGACGATCAGCATATACGGGCTGTCGCCGTCGAGTTCGAACCAGTCGGCGACATCTTCCCGCAGCACCGACGGGGCGAATGGCCGAAAGCTCTCGCGATATTTGACCTTGAGATTGAGCGTGCGCTGCATCGTCGGACTGCGTGCATCTGCGAGGATCGAGCGCGCGCCGAGTGCTCGTGGGCCGAACTCCATACGACCCTGGAACCACCCCACCGCCTTCTCGTCCGCAAGTGCGCCGGCGGTGCGGTCGATAATTTCAGCGTCGCTTAGTTCGCTGAACACCGCGTGGGCGGCCGCCAGCCGTATACGGATCTGCTGATCGTCAAACGCCGGGCCGAGAAAGCTGCCGGACATTCCATCGATCTCGTTTGACGAATACCGCGGGCGCTCAAGTTCGAGATGGTAAGCGGCAAGCGCCGCGCCCAGAGACCCGCCGGCATCGCCGGCCGCGGGTTGCACCCACATCCGGTCGAATTTGCCGTCGCGAAGAACCTTGCCGTTGGCGACGCAGTTGAGCGCGACACCGCCGGCAAGGCACAAATTGCGGGCACCGGTTTCCGCCGCCAACGAGCGCGTCAGCCGCAGGAGGACCTCCTCGGTGACATTCTGAATCGAGGCGGCGAGGTCCATATGGACCGGCTCGATCCACTCTTCGGGCCGCCGCGCCGTGACCCCGAACAAGCCTGCAAACCGCTCGTTTGTCATGCGCAGGCCTGTGCAATAGTCGAAATAGTCTTGATTGAGTTGGAAGCTGCCGTCCGCCTTCAAATCGATCAGGTGGTCGAGGATGGCCTTTGCGAACCGCGGCTCCCCATACGGGGCAAGCCCCATGACTTTGTATTCGCCGGAATTGACCCGAAAGCCCGTGAAATCGGTAAAGGCCGAGTACAGCAGCCCAAGCGAGTGCGGGAAATGGATCTCCTTTAGCATTGTGATCTGATTGCCGGCGCCGAGCGCGGCCGAAGTCGTCGTCCACTCGCCAACCCCATCCATTGTCAAAATGAGCGCGTCATCAAAAGGCGACGGAAAAAATGCTGATGCCGCATGGCTTAAATGGTGCTCCGAAAACAACAGCCGACTTTCCCAGTCGAAACCCGGCGCCGTTGCCTTGAGCTTTTTGATCAGCGCCCGCTTCTGAAACAGCTTGTCACCAAGCCACGTCGGCATCGCCTCGAGAAACGAACCAAAACCGCGCGGAGCAAAAGCGAGGTAGGTCTCGATCAGGCGGCCGAATTTCAGCAAAGGTTTGTCGTAAAACGCGACGTGATCAATGTCTTTCAGCGCGATGCCGGCTTCCGTAAGGCAATAGGCGATGGCATTGGAGGGATAGCGGCTATCGTACTTCTTGCGGGTAAAGCGCTCCTCTTGGGCTGCGGCAACAACCCGGCCGTCCTCGACGAGTGCCGCGGCGCTGTCGTGATAAAAGGCCGAAATGCCAAGGATGCGCATCGCTCGCTTTGCGTCAGGTCTGTCGCGTCATCGCCGTGGGCTTTTCTGCCCGCTGGCGCCACGGAATCCAATAACTGGCTCGAGTGGGGTGGTTTCGGAGGTGCAAGCGGTCTCGGCCAGCGAGCCGCATGACGATGCCAATCGGTGTCACCAGCCCGAAAAACAGGACAGCCGTCGCGAGCCAGGTCAACCTCTTCATAACAGGCCACGAACTGTTGCTGCCAACAGATGCGGCTTCATTCTCGGCCAATGTAAGCGCTCACTGCTCGGGCAAATATCAGCGCGACAGCAGTTCGTTGAGCGATAACGGGCAATCTGTTGGAAGCTCAGTCTCGGGGAGGCCCGTTTCCTCCGCGGCATCTTCGCGTGCATCCCGGTGGGCTTGCGGAAGACACGCGATGGCAAACGGTCGAAGGCTGGGAGAATCATCGAGCAACTGCTCGATTTGTCGACGCTGCTTCCGGATTGTCCCCGACCAACTCGCCGATCGAGCTTCGGGCTGGTGGCGCCATTTCAGAACATGCGTAAGCAGAACAGTCAGCCTGCTTCTTAGTTCTCGTCGATCGCTGCGCCCCAAGCTTTCGATCTCCTCGGCGATGTTGCCTGCGTCGATCGCGGAACGGTTACCGCACCGCAAAAGCCGCGCCTGCTCGACCGTCCAGGCGTAGAAATCTTTCTCATAATCGACAGCATTCCGGCTCACTGCGCACCTCTGATCGCCGCCGATTTTAGTCTATCACATTTGGGAAGGCGGGCGCGCCTCGCCGAGCGCTTGAGACGTGAGCCAAAACTGGGCAGTGTGAGGTCTGGTCGAAACTCGCAAACGTGATCAGGAGAGGTCATGAAGATCGGTTTTATCGGGCTCGGCATTATGGGGCATCCGATGGCCCTCAATGTGATCGAGGGCGGGCACGAACTCTTCGTCTTTGGAAAGCGACGGCTGCCGGCGGATGTACGCGAGGCGGGCGCCACGGTTTGCAACACTTTGACGGAAATCGCCGAGCGCTCCGAGGTCATCATCCTGATGGTGCCCGACACGCCTGACGTTAAGAGCGTGCTGTTCGATCCGGGCGGTGTCGCCGAGGGTCTGTCGCCGGAAAAAATCGTTGTGGATATGAGCTCGATCTCCCCGATCGAAACCAAGGAATTCGCGGCCGAGATCGCCAAAAAGGGCTGCGGTTATGTCGATGCTCCGGTGTCCGGCGGGGAAGTCGGCGCCAAGGCGGCGTCGTTAACAATCATGGTCGGCGGCTCGGAGTTTGACTTTAACAAGGTCAAGCCGCTATTCGATCTGATGGGGAAGAACATCACATTGGTTGGCGATGTCGGTGCCGGCCAGACCGCCAAAGTCGCAAATCAAATCATCGTGGCATTGACCATCGAGGCGGTCGGCGAGGCATTGCTGTTCGCCTCGCGGGCCGGGGCCGATCCGGCCAAGGTCAGACAGGCATTGATGGGCGGATTCGCCTCCTCGCGCATTCTCGAAGTTCACGGCGAGCGGATGATCAGACGCACTTTTGATCCAGGCTTTCGGATCGAGTTGCATCAAAAGGATCTAAACCTCGCGCTGCAAGGCGCACGCGCATTGAGCATGTCATTGCCTAATACCGCGACCACGCAGGAGCTGTTCAACGCCGCGGCTGCGCTTGGCGGCAAGGGATGGGACCATTCCGGGCTTGTCCGCGTGCTCGAACACCTCGCCCGCCACGAGGTCGCAAAAGGCTGATACCGCGCCCGCCGGCGCTAACTTAACTGCGGCCGTAACTTATCCGCGACCTGGCCGCTAACTACGGCCGTAACTGTCTTCGAAACGAATAATGTCGTCCTCGCCGAGATAACTCCCCGACTGGACCTCGATCAGATGGAGTGGAATCTTCCCAGGGTTCTCAAGCCGGTGGGCCGTGCCGAGCGGGATATAGGTCGATTGATCCTCGGTCAGCATCATTTCCTCGTCACCGCGGCGGATCTTGGCCGTACCCTGGACGACGATCCAATGCTCGGCCCGGTGATGGTGCATCTGCAACGACAACCTTCCCCCTGGTTTGACCGTGATGTGCTTGACCTGAACCCGATGGCCGTTGTGCAACGAGCGGTAGGTGCCCCACGGACGATGCACTGTCGGCAACGCATCTGCCTCCTCACGCCGCTCGGCAGCGAGACGGGCGACTAGCCGCCGCACCTCTTGCGTGCGGTCGCGCGGCGCCAGCATTAGCGCGTCGCTGGTGGCGACCACGACGAGGTCCTCGATGCCGATCGCGGCGACAAGCCCGGCTTCCGAGCGCAAATAGCAATTGCGGGTGTCCTCGGCGATGACATTGCCTGCGATTGCATTGCCGGCCGCGTCCTTGTCGCTGATTTCCCACAAAGCGTCCCACGAACCGACATCGCTCCACGCCATGCCGACCGGGACGACCGCTGCACGCGAGGTATGCTCCATGACAGCGTAATCGATCGAATCAGCGGGACAGCTCTCGAACGCCGCCCTATCCAGGCGGATGAAATCATCATCACGCCGCGCGCCGGCGAGGGCGCCTCGGCACGCCCTGACGATATCGGGTCGCATACCTTCGAGTTCGTCGAGAAATAACGACACCGGAAACAGAAAGATGCCGCCGTTCCAGAAGTACTCGCCCGAAGCGACGAAATTTTCCGCCACACCTAATGCGGGCTTTTCGACAAATTCAGCCACCCGAAACACACTCGCGATCCCGTCGACGGGAGCACCGCGCCGTATGTAACCGTAACCGGTCTCGGGACGCTCCGGGGTGATGCCGAACGTCACCAAGGCGCCGGCACGAGCAGCGGCTTCGGCCTGTCCGATCGCTACTGCAAAAGCCGCCTCATCGCCGATGATGTGATCCGATGGCAGCAGTAGCATCAGTCCTTGCGGCTCGCTTTCGGCCAGCATCAACGCAGCGATGCAGGCGGCGGGAGCGGTGTTGCGCCCGACGGGCTCAAGCAGCAAGGCACGCGAGCGTGCCCCCGCCTCTCGCAATTGTTCGGCGACTATAAAGCGGTGCTCTTCGTTAGCAACGAGGAGCGGCGGCGCGAAACGGCTAGGGTCGGCGACGCGCCGCACGGTCTGCTGCAGCAGGCTGTCATCGCCGAGCAGCCGCAACAGCTGCTTGGGATAAAGGGTGCGTGACATTGGCCACAATCGTGTCCCAGACCCGCCGGAAAGAATGACTGGGTAAATCATAGCTCTTCCCTTCTCACCGGGTCGCGCGCCGAACTCGCATTCATCACCAAAACTAACCGCTTTTGAGGCAACCGAAAACGGCGCTGCTGAGGGCGGGTGGCATCGCCTTATCGATTTCGCCGCGGCCAGCAGCGTGCAGCTTGATCGACAAAATTTCGTCACCGATGCCCAGCGGCCGGACAAACGGCGCGTTTCCTCTGATTGGATCCGCCTAGGGTTGAGCCACCTGCATCGGAGACCTGCGCAGATCAACCTAGGTCGCCGCTTGAAAATGTAACTAAAGTTACTGGGCCGTACGATCTTGTTTCCGCCCTGGTCCAACCCGACTGGAGGTCTCGCTATGCAATACCAGCGAATTTCGGCTGATTGTCACCTCGACATGCTCTGGCTGCCGCCCGACCTGTTCACCTCGAACGCATCGAGCAAGCTTCACGACAAGATGCCCTACGTAGCCGAGAATTCGGACGGGGTGAAGCGCTGGACCGACAATGCCGGTGCTGAGTACGGCCTGTGCGGCGGCGTCGGCGCAACCGGCACGCCATGGGTTCCGGGCAAGCAATTGCGCGCCGACAAGATGGCCGAGGCCGGTCTGTACAATGATTATTTCGAAAAGGGCCTGCGCCGGCCGGGCGACCCGCATCTGCGGGTCAAAGACATGGACCGCGACGGCGTCGACGCCGAGGTCATCTATGGCATTCTGGCCGCCTGCGCCAAGATGAAGGACCCGGAAGCGGCCGACGAGATGCTGCGCATCTACAACGACTTCATGCACGATTTCAGCAGCTATTATCCGGAGCGCATGATTGGTCTGGCTTGCCTGCCCTACAACAACATCGAGGGTGCCGCTCGGGAAGTCCATCGCGTCGCCAAGTTGGGCATGAAGGGCGTCGAGCTGTCCTGCTCCTGGCACATGACGCCAATGTGGCACCCGATGTGGGATCCGCTGTGGGAGGCGGTCAACGAGACGCAGCTGCCGCTGCACTTCCATACGTTTCCGGCGACCGACCCCGAATTGCGCAAGTCCCTGGACCCGGCCATCGCCCGCCGCATGACCTATAGCGGGCTGTGCCGTTTCCAGATGACCCTCGCGACGATCCTGACCGACCTCATGGGTGCGGCGGTGTTCGAGCGCTTCCCGAACATCCGCGTCGTGTTTGGCGAGAGCGGCATCGGCTGGATCCCCTACGTCATCGACCGCATGGATTTCGAGTACAAGGACCAGTATCAGGACCTAAAGCTCAAGAAGCTGCCAAGCGAGTACTGGCGAAACCAGTGCCGCGCGACCTTCCAATACGACCGCGTCGGTACCAAGCTGATCGAAGACATGGGCGTCGAGACCCTGATGTGGGGTTCGGACTTCCCCCATCCCGATGGCGTGTGGCCAGAGTTCGAAGAAATACATTGAGGATCAGTTCAGCAACCTGCCGGCGGACGTCACCTACAAAATGACTTGCGAAAACGCCGGCAAATTCTACGGGCTGATGAACTGACCCGAGTCCGGATGTCGGTTTTCGGCCGCGCCAATCGCGGGCGAAAACCGGAGACGGTGCGAACTACAGGGCGGCTTCGGCCGCCCTTTTTGCATCAGCGATTTGCACCCGTGTCCTCCTTCCAGGCAAAGGCGTCGTCGAGATCGTCACCGGCGTGCAGCGGCCGATGCAAATCCTTTTTATTCGCCGGTGCTTTGGCAAAGCGCGCGTTGTAGTCAGCCATGAAAGCCGGGAGCAGGGCGTTGCCTTCCGCCAAGCTTGCCACGCCCGCCAACCGCAATTCCTTGACCAGGCGGTCTTGCAACGTCTTGTTGGCACGCTCGACCCGGCCTTTCGCCGGGCTCGAATTGGCGCAGATGATATCGATGTTGAGCACGTGCAATGCCCGGCCAAACTGGGTCATGCCGTCGCCGCCGAGCGCGCCCGAGTGGTTGACCCGAAACACCCCGTGCTTGGTCGCTGTAAAACGCGATCGGCTTGCCCCAGGCCTCCAGATAGGCACGGGCCGCCTGGAAATAGGCAAAGGTTGACTCGCTCTCGACAAATTGCAGATGCATCAGCCGGCTGGTCGCGTCGTCGACAAACACCAGCAGCGTGCATTGCGGCCCGCGGTCCTCGAACCACCAATGCTCGCTACCATCGACCTGGACCAGTTCGCCAACGCATTCGCGCCGCGGCCGCGGCTGGTGAACCTGCTTGCGCTGCTTGCGATCACGCCACAGCCCGGCTTCGATCATCCACTGGCGCAGCGTTTCACGGCCAACCGCGATCCCGTGATCCTCGCACAGCTTCTCGGCTGCCAGGGTCGGGCCAAAATCCCAATACCACTGGCGGATGATTGTCAGAACCGCGCGCCGCAATGCCTCGGGCTTGCGCCGGTTACTGCGACGGCCGCGGCGCTTCGAGATCAGGCCGCTCGGACCTTCGATCCGATAGGCCTTCAACAGCCGAAACACCTGACGCCGCTCGAGCCCCAACAGCTGGCCCGCCGCTTTCGTCGTCAGCCGCTTTTGGTCCAAATCCCGCAGAACCTCCAGCCGCGAAAGCTCCCGATCGCTCATCAGTCGTATCGTCACCCCCAACACCCCCCGGAAATCCCCCGGGAAGTGTCATCTGTAACCGGCAGAGGAGTGACATTTTGATCGGGCGCCTACATTAACATGCCGAGCAGCGCCGATTATGGAATGTGAGCGACAGGTGCGCCCCAGGCCCTATTAGCCGGCTACTCCTGTCAAGCAGTCGTCTAAAGAAAATGGCCGGAACCTTAGTTCCGGCCAAGTTTGAACAGGGAGGCTTCACGTCTGGGAGACGTAAGGGTCCGAAGACCCTCTTCCCGAGCAGAACTCGGGAACTGCTATTCACGGTAACGACCGTGAAAAACCTTTTGCGATGAGCCATCGCGTACTGGGAGGATGCCTATTTTCGAGGACGACTACCACCGGGAATTTCGTCTGGCACGTCTGCAAAAAGCGCAATCCTCTGAAAAACCGAGAATCCTTTCGCCGAATGTCAATTTTACTCGTTAGCTGAGCCGGCTCTCGGCGACCTTACGCAGCAAAAAATCGCGGAAGACGCTGATTCGCTTAGAGGCGCGCAATTCCTCGGGGTACACGAAATACGCCTCGATAGGCGGCCCGGTCAGTTCCGGCAGTACCCGAATGAGATCGGTGTGCTCGACAGCGATGAAGTCCGATAGCGCTGCGACGCCCAGTCCGCTCAGCACTGCGCGCAACATGGCGTAAAAATTGTTGACAGCTAATATCGGCTTGCGCTCCTGCCCGGGCTTCGCCCCAGCGTCAAGCAACCAATTGACGTTTTGCACCGGCGGCCGCGAATCCTCGCCGTAGACGATCAGGCGGTGCTTGTCGAGATCCTCCGCCTGCTGCGGCATCCCGTGTTTTTTGATGTAATCGGGGGCGGCATACACGTGAGTTGGGACGCTCAATAGATGCCGCTGGATCAGATCGGGTTGGCGCGGCGGCGACATCCGAATCGCCACGTCGGCCTCGCGCATCGACAAATCGAGTTCGGTATCCTCGATCACCATCGTAACTTGGATATCGGGATAGAGATCGAGAAAGTCGCGGATCCGCGGCGTCAGCCAAGTTGAACCGAAAGCCACCGTGGTCGTGATCTTCAGCGGTCCCTTGGGCCGGTCCTTCGATTCGGAGATCAAACCCTCAGCCATCGACAGCTTGGCGAAGACCTCGCGCGCAGTACGGAACAAGAGCTCGCCCTGCTCGGTCAGGATCAGGCCGCGAGCGTGGCGGTGAAACAGCGGAACGCTCAGGCTTTCCTCCAACGCGCTGATCTGGCGGCTAACCGCGGACTGGCTAAGGTTCAGCGATTCGCCCGCATGGGTAAAACTGCCCGCCTCCGCGACAGCATGAAACACCCGTAGTTTGTCCCAATCCATCCTTACTCCCCAAGCAGCCGGGTCGGAGCAACGAGCGCCCGCTACTCGGCCGCGCGCATTGTCTCGGCCTCCTCCTTGGCCGCGAGAAATTTTTCGGCTTCGAGCGCCGCCATGCAACCCATCCCGGCGGCCGTCACCGCTTGGCGGAACACTTTGTCCCTGACATCGCCCGCGGCAAACACTCCCGCGACGTTGGTCTCGGTCGAATCGGGCCGGGTGATGATATAGCCCTCGGCATCGAGCCGAACCTGCCCTGCGACAAGAGCGGTTACCGGCGTGTGGCCGATCGCGACAAAAACGCCGTCGCAAGGATGCACAAACAAACGCCCGGTTGGCACATCCCGCAGACGCACCCCTGTCACCCGTGGCGGCTCCGGTTCGCCGAGGATCTCGTCGACGACAGCGTCCCAAATGATATTGATCTTCGGATTGCGGAACAGTCGATCCTGCAGGATTTTTTCCGCCCGCAGCGCATTGCGGCGATGAACCAGGGTCACTTGGCGCGCGTGATTGGTTAAGTAGAGCGCCTCTTCAACGGCGGTATTGCCGCCGCCGACGACGACGACATCCTTACCGCGAAAAAAGAAACCGTCGCAGGTAGCGCAGGCCGAAACGCCAAAACCACGAAATATCTCTTCGCTCGGCAACCCGAGCCAACGCGCCTGCGCTCCAGTGGCGATGATCACGGTGTCGCCGACATAGACATCCCCCAAATCGCCTGTCGCAACAAACGGCTTCTTTCCCAGATCGAGCGTCTCGACGAGGTCGAGGATAACCCGCGTGCCGACATGCTCGGCTTGCCGCTGCATCTGCTCCATCAGCCATGGACCCTGGACGACCTCGGCAAAGCCTGGGTAATTTTCGACATCAGTAGTGATCGTCAGCTGCCCTCCCGGCTGCAACCCGGTGACGAGCAGCGGTTCGAGGTTGGCGCGCGCCGCATAGATCGCCGCGGTATACCCGGCCGGACCGGCGCCTAGGATCAAGACTTTGCTGTGGTAACGTTCGGACATAGCGGCTCCCGTCAGTTCGACGCTTACTACATTATTTCACCGTGCAGCAACTTTAAGGCGTCGACGACCGCTAAAACCCGAACATGTGGTCAAGACTGAAGGCGCCGTCAGACCCCAGCAGCCCGTGATAGCCAAAAAGCCGGCAGGTCGTATCGCGTATGACCACGTACCCTTTGCTCCCGGCCCGGGCCCGCGTCCCGCTGTCAAACAGCGCGTGATATTGCCATAGCCGCGAGCCGGAACACGGGATCGCCAAGTTCCGGCGTCCCACCTCAGTCCCGTTCCCGTCGCACAGAATGATGTCAGTAGCACTGTATGGCCGCCACCGGCGCGAGACCGGATAGATCAGGTGGCACAAAGTATCGTAGCCGCTCCCGCCGAGGCGCAAAAACAGTCGTGTCGACAGCCCGGGCGGCCGGCCGCTGTAGGATTGCGGTTCGTCGCGATAAGTCAGAATCGTATTAAAGACGTGCGCGCCAAAGCTGGTCTCGGCGGCATGGTCGAAGTCACGGTGGCGATATCTGAAAATCGCGTGCAGCCAACCATCGGCTTTATCGCCCGCGGCAAAGTCATAGACCAGCTCGACATGGCCATAGCGATCGCCCAGAGCTTTGATCCCCGGCGCGTGATCGAGATCGAGCGCGGTCGCGTGGTCGCGCGGCAACCGCCCTAACGGGTAGCGCAGAACCTCGTTCCCTTCGGGGTCGTATACGATAGCAACGATCGGCAACTCGCGCTGACGGATCGCCATTGGTGTCGGCAGCACCTCGGTCCGCCACTGCTTTCGCGGCAATATCGGAGCCGGCAGCAGATATCCTTTGCCGAGCAAGTTCGTCAGCCGCGGCAGCTCCGGATCGGGTTCGAGATCGTCACGCTCCACGTTGACATGAGCAATCCGGCGGCGATTTTGTCCGACGATCTCGTAACGCGGCCGCACCATGTGTTTACCGGCGCGCAGCTCGAACTGAGCCGGCCAAACCACATCCGGAAGAAGATCGCCGACATCCACGGCGCGGGTGGCGAAGGGCGGTATCGGCTCGATCAGCGGTGCGACGCTGTCATTGCCCATTCGGTTGATCCCAATGGCGCCCGCCGGGATCGGAACCGGATGACTGTTCTGGATCCACAGGACAACCTGCTCGCCAGGGGCCGGCGCCGGCAGGCCGGCATAGCGGTCGGCCGGCCAGGCATTTGCGTCATGGGTTGCCGACAGCGACAGGTCGCCGCCGGCCGCGGCTCCGCGATTGTCCCCCCCAAGAGTGTCGAGCGCGTATTTGACGACATCGTGACCGGCAGCACCAACGATATGCAGGAACAGCTGGCCAACGAATTCGGGCAGGCCAAAGCGCGCTCGGATTTCGCGGCTGTCGAGCACAATGCTGCCGGCTGCCGACCCGCAGCTTTCGCACCATTCGGCAAGTATTTCGCCGGTCTCGCCGAATAAAGTCAGCCAGCAGGTGACGGCTTGGCTGCCGTACCCCGACCAATAATTCGCCGTTGCCAGTCGGGTATGCAGGCGCTCGCTATCGCGAAAAAACGCAAAATTGGTTGCGAAGTTGAGGGGGTCGAGATAGGCGTGGCCATTGGTGAGCCGAGCAGCGGGAACCCGCATCGCGTCGAGGCTGAAAATTTGCGCGCCCTCGGGAAGAAACGGCTGGAGCTGAGCCGTCAACCTCTCCGCGTCAAAAGCGGCAACAAATATCGAGCGCGCGGTTAAATCGGCAAGTTCGGTAATCGGCGTGGTGGAGCGCCCGAGAACGCGACTTCCCAATCGCTCGATGCGTTGGACGAAGATTCCGGCAATCTCGATGCTGCCAAGCCCAAACAACTCGCTAAAAGGCTCGACCGCTCCGCTCGGATCGCAAATCGCGACCGGAGAATTGTCGGCCAAGGCCTGGAGCAGCTTTTGCGCAGGCCATGCCGCACTCGGATGTGTCAGCGCCTTGTAGAGGGTGTTCCCGCCGGTGGCGTTATTGAAGGTCTCGATCCGCAGCACCATCCCGAGCCGATACTACACGCGTCCTCGCCTGAGCAAGCGAGGGGTTGGATTTCAGACCGGCGCGCGCACGGCGGCGCAGCGAGATTTCGCGAAAGCGCCGGCAGGGCCATGGTGGGCGTCCGTCAAATCCAATCACACCGCGGCCCAGCGACGCCAGCTCGATCCCCGCACGCGCAAACACCCAAACCACACACCGGGTGGTCAGCACAGCGACATATACCCCGGCGATCACATCACTCGGATAGTGAGCGCCGACGACGATTCGGCACGCCGCCACGATCGCGGCGGCAAGGATGTAGAACAACAAGTGTTCCGGCCACAGCCACCAAAGCGCCGTCATCAACGCCACGATCGTAGCGGTGTGACCCGACGGAAACGACCAGTGGTCGGGCCGCCAGGCGAGCCCCGTAAACCCATAAAGATCGCCGCCGAACAGCAATTTTGGCCGCATCCGGCCGAGACCGATCTTGACGATGTCAGCCACCAACCCCGCAACTGCAATCGCCGCGAACAAAAAGGCTGGTACCGCCGAATTGGCGCGCATCGCCGGCGCCAAAGGGCGCAGCCGCCGCAGTTCGCCACCCCAATGCAGGCTTATAAAAGCCAGAGCGAACAGGACGAGCCACCCCCAGGCTTCGCCCAGCCTTCCGATCATTGCAAACAATGCGCGCAGATCAGGGCTCTCCGCGTGCAGGTACAGCGCGACCGGCCGGTCGACAAAGGCCATCGCAAAGATCACCAAAGCTGCGGTCAGCACGCCGACAGCGGCGAATCTGGCCGCTTCCGAGCCCGCTAATCGCGACCATGCGGACGCGGCGCCACCCCCCGCCAACCGGTAGCAGCGGATAGCCAAAGGGGCCGCTAATGCATCCTTCTCGACGATCAACCAATGCAAAATGGCGGTGGTGCCGAACACCAGCAGCCCAGCCCAGACGACATCCGACAGAAAATGGCCGCCCTGAGCAACCCGCACGAGCCCGACCACGCCGCCAAACCCGAGCGCTGCCGCGATAGACCGTCGCCGCGCCGTCCACGCCGGCAACAAAAAGGCGAACGCGACGAGTGAGAAGCCGAGTGCTGCGTGACCCGAAACAAAGGAGCAGTTTCGCGGGCACTCCGCTGCGGGCAACGGCGCGGGTGTGAAATGTGAGGAGCCGCCGAACGCCTCGATTTGCGTTGGCCTAGCCCGGCCCCAGTGATCCTTTAACAGCGTGTTGGCGAGGAGCCCGGGACCCAACGCCACTGAAAAGATTACGAACAGCAACGCTTTTCGATCGAACCGCCATAAAGGCCGCTCCATAAAAAACAGCCACGCGGCGGCCACTGCCAAAATTAGAATGACAGCCCATGTAATCCACGGGACGGCATGGTAGATGAAAGCGACCGGCGCCCAATCGTGCAGCACAAACCCGCGATGTGGCTGATAAAACCAGCCGCTGACCGATAAGTCAATTTGCGGCACCAACAAAAGCAGCAACACTGTCGCGGTGATCAAACCGCTGTAGATAAATGTACGCTTCATAGGCGCTGCTGCTTTTCAACCCGATCCAGCACCAATGCTCGCACCGCCGCACCCGCGCGCGCAGTGTCGTCCGGAATTGAATAAGACCAACACTGGATCGTTCCAGCGAATGGCCGAGTGATCCCGGCGTGCTGCATCAGCCGATGAAAGCGGGAAAATTTGGCACTACCGCCATCGAGATCGAGAATGTGCACCGGTTTACCGGTCGCAGCCGCCTCGCTGATCATCGACACCGAATCGGCGGTTACCAGAACAGCGTCGGCTAACGCCAGGTAGGCGAAATAGGGATTGTCACCGGCACCGTCCCAGATTGACGCCGGAAGCCCGGCGAGCCGGTTCTGCACGAGCCGGCAACCCTCATCTCCGGTCCGTCGCGATGGCGTAACCAACGCGGAGCCCCCCGTCTGGCGCAATATCCCCGCGATCGCGTCGGCAATTTCGCCGATCCGGCGCAGCGTCAGGCGGTAGGCCTTGTTGCTGCCGCCGAGCAAGACTGATAGAACTGGCCGTGGCATCGCCGCGAGTGCTGGAAATCGGCGGCGCTCAGCGGCCAACCGCGCCGGTGTCACACGGTAAATCGCAGCTTGGGTGACAATCACTTTCGGCCCCCGCAGGCGATCATGCTCGGGCACGATGAGCAGGTCAAAATCCGAGCGTCTGAGGCGTGGATCTTGAACCTGCACCAGCACGGTGAGGCCGCCATTGGCGCGCCGAATCGCTAAAGACGGAACGACCGTATTTCGCCCGCAACCGATGACGAGATCGGGCCAAGGTGCGCTGAGGCGCCCTTCGTGCGCGATGGTGTTAAGAGACAATGGCCAGAGCTGTGGCGGCAGCCCCCGCCAAGGCCAGCCGACATCGAGCGGTTTCTCGACGAGATTAAAGCCGGTCGCCTCGGCCAGCCCGAGCGCCTGGCTTCTCATGCCAGCCTTTCGATCATGCAGCACCCAGATCAGCCGCGATAACGCGCAAGCCACCGAACGCTGCACCGGGCTGGCAAGTGAGGACGATGACGACGACATCACACTCGTCTACGAAACCGCCGTGGCTGGGACAAGCGGCTTGCTGCCGAAGCGGTCGCCGTACCGGCACGATGGCGCCTGAGTCAGCAGAGTTTATGCTTGGTCAAACAAGCTCGTGACCCTGATAGGAAATAAAAAGGTACCCTAGCCTACGCTTTATAGAAGTCCGCAGCGGTTCGCGTGCTTGGTTCGTGGCATCGGCGCGGTGATGACGCAATAAAATTGCGCGCTTCGATTAGCGTTTCTATGATCCCGCGATCTGGAGGGGACGCATCGGATGCGGCGGATCAAACTCGACCCTATAGACCGTCGAATCCTGCAAAGTCTGCAGGCCGAGGGGCGTATCACTAATGTCGAACTGGCTCGACGTGCCGGGATTTCGGCGCCGCCTTGCCTGCGCCGCGTCCGCGCCCTCGAAGAAGCGGGGATCATCCGCGGATACCATGCCGATCTGGCGCCCGAGGCGTTGGGTTACGGGGTTACGGTGTTTGCCCAGGTAGGGCTGGCGAGTCAGGCGGAAGCCGACTTGAGGGCATTTGAACAGTTGATCGCGACCTGGCCGGAAGTCCGCGAGGCACATATGCTGACGGGGGAAACCGATTTCTTGCTTAAGATCGTGGCCGCCGATTGGGACAGTTATCAACGCTTCCTGAGCGCCAAATTGACCTCAGCGCCAAATGTCAACCATGTGAAATCGGCACTGACGCTGCGCGTCTCGAAGGACGAGCCGGGCATACCGATTACTGATCAGCCTGTCCTCGTCAATGATGACGAACTCGTCGAGTATTGATCTGCGGGTCGGTTTCCGATGCTTAATGGACGATCGGCTGTCTCGCGGCTGCAGCAATTCCTCGCGCTCGAATCCGCCGGCGGCATCGTGCTCGGCGCTGCTGCGGCCGTGGCGCTAATCCTGGCTAACTCGCCGTTTGGATCGCTCTACGCTCGGTTCCTGGATCTTCCGATGGCTGTCCAGGTCGGCGGCTTTTTGCTCAAGAAACCGTTGCTGCTCTGGATCAATGACGGGCTAATGGCGGTCTTCTTTTTGCTCGTCGGTCTCGAGGTCAAGCGCGAAGTCCTCGAAGGCGGGTTATCCGAGCGGTCGAGAGCCGTGTTACCGGTTCTCGCCGCCATCGGCGGCATGATTGTCCCGGCGGGGATTTACGTCATGCTTAATTGGGGCGACGCCCAAGCTCTACGTGGGTGGGCAATCCCGACCGCGACCGACATCGCCTTTGCTCTTGGGGTTCTCTCACTCCTCGGTCCAAGGGTGCCGCCTTCGCTGCGGATCTTTCTGCTTGCGGTTGCGATCATCGATGATCTTGGCGCGATTTTGATCATTGCCATCTTCTACACCGGTGGCGTGTCGTGGGTCGCCCTCGCCCTCGCTGGTGGTGGGATCTTGGCGCTCGTAGCGTTCAACCTGACCGGCGTGATCGAACGTGCCCCATACATACTGGGCGGGATCTTTCTTTGGGTGTGCGTCCTCAAGTCAGGAATTCACGCAACCCTTGCCGGGGTTGTCGTCGGCATGGCGGTGCCGCTTAGGACAATGCGAGCCGGCTCGCCGCTGATCCGTTTGGAGCACGATCTCCACCCCTGGGTTGCGTTCGGTGTTCTGCCTGCCTTCGCGTTCGCCAATGCCGGCGTCGCGCTGGCCGGGATCACGATGGCGGAACTGGTTCACCCGGTTGAGCTCGGGGTGGTCTTTGGCTTGATTATCGGGAAACCTCTTGGCATAGCCGCCTCGGTTTGGGCCGCAACCCGTTTCGGGTTAGCCAAATTGCCGGAGGACGCCGAATGGCGCCAGATTTACGGTCTGGCTCTGCTTACCGGGATTGGCTTTACGATGAGCCTGTTTATCGGTGGTCTCGCCTTTCCGGCGGAAGGCTACAACGTGGACATCCGCATCGGCGTGTTGATCGGCTCGGTTTTTTCGGCGGTTTGCGGCTACCTGTTGCTCCGAACCGCGCGTTTCGCCGCTCAGCCGAAATCGACGGTGACAACCTCGTAGGATTTTGCGCCGCGTGGTGTGGCGACCTCAACGCTGTCACCCTTGCCCTTGCCGATCAATGCACGCGCGAGTGGTGACGTGACCGACAGCCGGCCGCGACTGACATCGGCTTCATCCTCACCGACGATCTGAAAGGTTTGCTCCTCGTCGCTTTCTTCGTCGGCAAGCGTTACTCGGGCGCCGAATTTGATGACCGACCCCGACAGTTTCGAGACGTCGATGACTTCGGCCCGCGCGACCTTGTCTTCGAGCTCCATAACTCGGCCTTCGATAAAGCTCTGGCGTTCGCGCGCGGCATGATATTCGGCATTTTCGGCGAGATCGCCGTGCTCGCGGGCCTCGGCGATGGCGCGAATAATTGCCGGCCGTTCGACCGATTTAAGATGCTTCAGCTCGTCGCGAAGGTGGTTGTACCCGGCGGTCGTCATCGGAATTTTGTTCATCGAAGACGGGGTCGCTATCCTGGGTTGGAGGGAAGCGGCAAAGCGCCGCGCGGCAATCACAGGTAGGATTGTAAAGGGGCAACTTCAAGACTCCCCGCGCGTAGCGCGGCGATCGCCTGGACCGCCGCGCGCGCGCCGGCGACCGTCGTGTAATAGGGAATGGCATGGGTCAGCGCGGTACGGCGCAGGCTAAAGCTGTCGGCGATCGCCTGAGCGCCCTCTGTCGTGTTGAACACGAGTTGCACGCCGCCACTGAGCATGTGATCCACGATGTGCGGGCGCCCTTCACGCACTTTGTTGACCGGGCTTACCGGGAGACCGGCGCGTGACAACGCCATCGCTGTGCCCTCGGTTGCAACCAAGCTGAACCCCATTTCAACCAGCCGATGGCATGACTCGATCAGAGGGTCCTTGTCACGGTCGCGCACCGAGACGAATACGCATCCTTCAAGCGGCAACATTGTCCCGATGGCAAGCTGCGATTTGGCAAAGGCGCGGCCAAAATCGGCATCGAGCCCCATCACCTCGCCGGTTGATTTCATCTCCGGGCCGAGGATCAGGTCGACCCCGGGAAAGCGTGCGAATGGAAAAACCGCCTCCTTAACCGCGACATGGCCTAAGCTCGCTGCGAGAGGCCGTCGGAAATCCCCTAGCGGCTCGCCAACCATCGCCCGCGCCGCGATCTTGGCGATCGGAACGCCGGTCGCCTTCGCAACAAACGGCACGGTGCGCGATGCCCGCGGATTGACCTCGAGCACGTAGACGTCACCGTCTTTGACCGCGAATTGGACATTCATCAACCCAACGACGCCGAGCGCTCGCGCCAGCGCCATTGTTTGCCGCTCGATCTCCGCGATGGTCCCGGGCTCGAGACTATAGGGCGGCAACGAGCACGCGCTGTCGCCGGAATGGATCCCGGCTTCTTCGATATGCTCCATGATGCCGGCGACCTCGATATGGCGGCCGTCCGAAACGGCATCGACATCGACCTCGATCGCGTCCTGCAGGTAGCGGTCGATCAGCACCGGACTGGTTCCCGAAACGCTGACTGCCTGCCGCATATAGCGATTGAGCCCGGCAGCATCGTGCACGATCTCCATCGCCCGGCCGCCTAGGACGTAAGACGGGCGGATCACGACCGGATAGCCGATGGCGATCGCCACCGCCTCGGCTTCCTCCGCCGATGTGGCGGTGCCGTTATCCGGTTGGCGTAGGCCGACCTTGGTCAGCAACTGCTGAAACCGACGCCGGTCCTCGGCTAAATCGATCGCGTCGGGCGAGGTGCCGAGGATCGGGATATCCGCACGTTCCAGCGCGGTCGCGAGCTTTAGTGGGGTTTGGCCGCCGAACTGCACAATCACCCCGAGCACGGTCCCGACCTGCTGCTCGACACGCACGATCTCGATCACGTCCTCAGCGGTCAGCGGCTCGAAATAGAGCCGGTCGGAGGTGTCGTAATCGGTCGAGACAGTCTCCGGGTTGCAATTGATCATGACTGTCTCGATGCCGGCCTCTGACAGGCTGTGGGCGGCATGGACGCAGCAATAGTCGAATTCGATGCCCTGCCCGATCCGGTTCGGCCCCCCGCCGAGAATGATCACCTTCTTCCGCTCGCTCGGATCGGCTTCGCATTCCGGATTGTCGAACCCGTCGCCCTCGTAGCACGAGTAGAGGTACGGGGTCTGCGAGGCGAATTCGGCGGCGCAGGTGTCGATCCGCTTGTAGACGGGGCGCACGCTGAGGCTTCGGCGCCGCGCCGCGACCGTCTCCTCATCAAGGCCACTCAGTCTAGCCAACCGGGCGTCGGAAAACCCCATTTGCTTCAGCCGCAGCAATCCGGTTCGATCGCCGGCCAACCCGTCTTGCCGCACCCGCTCCTCGATTTCGACAATCTCGCGGACCCGTTCGAGAAACCATGGCTCGTAGTGGCAGGCTGCATGGATTTCGGCGGTCGTCAGGCCGTGACGATAGGCCTGAGCGATCAACAACAGGCGGTCGGGCGAGGGTCGGGTCAACGCCGCCTTTACGGCATCGTGGCCGCCGCTTTCGATGCCCTCGATGACAACCTCGTCAAACCCGGTGAGCCCGGTCTCCATCGAGCGCAGCGCCTTCTGCACCAACTCGGCAAAGCTGCGGCCGATTGCCATCGCCTCACCGACCGATTTCATCGAGGTCGTCAGCAGCGGTTCGGTTCCCGGGAATTTCTCGAAGGTGAACCGCGGCATTTTGGTGACGATGTAGTCGATCGTCGGCTCAAACGAGGCCGGGGTGACGCGGGTGATTTCGTTGGCAAGTTCGTCGAGCGTGTAGCCAATCGCGAGCTTGGCGGCGATCTTGGCGATCGGAAACCCGGTCGCCTTCGACGCCAAGGCTGAGGAGCGCGACACCCGCGGATTCATCTCTATGATGACAAGTCGACCGTCTTCGGGGTTCACCGCGAACTGCACATTCGATCCGCCGGTATCGACACCGATCTCGCGCAACACCGCAATCGCGGCGTTGCGCATCAGTTGATATTCCTTGTCGGTCAGGGTCAGGGCCGGGGCGACGCACACCGAGTCGCCGGTGTGGACCCCCATCGGGTCGATGTTTTCGATCGAGCAGACGATAATGCAATTGTCGGCGCGATCGCGCACGACCTCCATCTCGTACTCTTTCCAGCCGAGGACGGATTCCTCGATCAGCACCTCTTGGGTGGGCGAGGCGCGCAACCCGCCGCGCACGATGTCCTCGAACTCCTGCGCATTATAGGCGATGCCGCCGCCGGTGCCGCCCAAGGTGAAAGACGGCCGGATGATGGCGGGCAATCCGACCATGTCGAGTGCGGCGAACGCATCCTCGAGCGATCCGACCAGCCGGCTCGCCGGCGAAGCAAGCCCGATCCGATCCATTGCCTGGCGGAACAGCTGGCGGTCCTCAGCCTTGGCGATGGCGTCCTCTCTGGCGCCGATCAGTTCGACACCGTAGCGCTCGAGAACACCCGATTGCACGAGAGCCATCGCCGTATTGAGCGCGGTCTGACCGCCCATTGTCGGCAGTAGGGCATCGATCGGATGTCCCTGAGCCCGCTCGCGTGCGATGATCTTTTCGACCATCTCCGGCGTGATCGGCTCGATGTAAGTGGCGTCGGCCAATTCCGGGTCGGTCATGATCGTCGCCGGGTTCGAATTGACCAGCACGACCCGGTAGCCTTCGGCCCTTAAGGCCTTGCAGGCCTGGGCGCCGGAATAGTCGAATTCGCAAGCTTGCCCGATGACGATCGGCCCGGCGCCGATGATCAGGATGGAATGGATATCAGAGCGCCGCGGCATGCGCCTCCATCAGCGCGATAAAACGCTCGAACAGATAATGGCTGTCTTGGGGGCCGGGGCTGGCCTCAGGATGGTGCTGGACGGAGAACACCGGCTTGCCCGAAATACGCAGTCCCTCATTGGTATTGTCGAACAACGAAAGGTGAGTCGGCACCACGCCTGAGGGCAGGCTATCGGGGTCGACGACAAATCCGTGGTTCTGACTGGTGATCTCGACCTTGCCGGTCTCGATATCCTTGACCGGGTGGTTAGCGCCGCGATGGCCCCGCGTCATCTTTCGGGTGCGGCCGCCGAGCGCCAGCGCCATCAGTTGGTGGCCGAGGCAGATGCCGAAGATCGGCTTGCCCGAAGCTATCAGCTCGCGCAAAACAGGAACCGCATATTCCGCTGTCGCTGCCGGATCCCCGGGGCCGTTTGACAAAAAGATGCCATCGGGCACGTGGCGCAGCACGTCCTCGACAGAGGCCGTTGCCGGGACGACGGTCACCTGGCAGCCATGTCCGGCGAGCATGCGCAGGATGTTGCGCTTGGCCCCGTAATCGATCGCGACGACGTGATGACGCGGTACCCGCTGCCGGCCGTAGCCGCGCTCACGATCCCACGCTGTTTCGTCCCACTGATAGGTTTGGCGGCAGCTCACCTCGCTGGCGAGATCCATGCCTTCGAGACCCGGCCATTCCGCCGCCTCGGCGGCAAGAGCGGCAATGTGGAGCGGTCGTAGGGGTTCGTAGGCGATCACCCCGTTCGGCGGACCGGAATCGCGGATCAGCCGGGTCAGACGCCGCGTATCGACGCCGGAAATGCCGATAAGCCCGTGTTCTTCGACCCAGCGATCGAGCGATTTGGTGGCGCGCCAATTGGCCGGAGCTGTGATCCGGCTATGGACCAGCAGTCCCCGGGCGAAAGGGGTCGTTGTCTCGATATCCTCTGCATTGACCCCGACATTGCCGATATGCGGGAAGGTGAAGGTAATGATCTGCGCGGCATAGGAGGGATCGGTCAGGATTTCCTGGTAGCCGGTCATCGCCGTGTTGAAGCAGACCTCGCCGACCGCGGACCCCGCAACGCCAAACCCTCTGCCCCAAAATGCCGTCCCGTCCGCCAGCACAAGAGCCGCGTTGCAGTCAGGCGGTTGCGGCGATGGTTCCCGCGTCAAATAAAATCCTTTAGGCAATCGTGTATGGTCCGCCCGCTCTTAGCGGATCGCAGAGCTAAACCATCAACAAGTAGCCGGCTGATGCCGAATGGTCAACCCACCCTTGTCTTTAACCGCTCGCGGATTCAGATACTTAGTCGTAGGCGTGCCGAATTGCCGCGCGCGGTAAAACAGTCTAGGGTAAGTTTTGTGATCATGCGAGGCGGCGTCGATGTTGCGTGAGGCCTTCACCGACCGGCTTAAAGTCGCGATGAAGGCGCGCGATACCCGGACGGTTTCCACGGTCCGGCTGATCCTGGCCGCGCTCAAAGAGCGCGATGTCGCTGCTCGCGGGGAGGGCAATACCGCGGGGCTCGCCGAGCCTGACGTCGCACGAATGCTGCAGGGGATGATCAAGCAGCGCCGCGAATCGATCGCGCTCTATGAACAGGGAAACCGCCCCGATCTGGCGCAGCAGGAAAACGAAGAGATCGCCGTTATCGAGAGCTTTCTGCCGCAGCAAATGAGCGAGGACGAGATCACCGCTGCCGCGCGATCGGCAATCACCGAGACCGCTGCGGCGGGCATTCGCGACATGGGCAAGGTTATGGCCACAATGCGCGAGCGGCATGCCGGCGCGATGGATTTCAGCCGCGCCGGCCCGATCGTCAAACGGCTTCTCGGCGGATCGTGAGACCCGATCGGTAATGGCATTTCCGCCGGGTTTTCTCGACGAGTTGCGCGGCCGCATCTCGCTACCGGGGTTAGTCAGCCGGCAAGTAAAGCTCGAGCGACGCGGGCGCGAATTTGCCGGTCTCTGCCCGTTCCATACCGAAAAGACGCCGTCCTTTTATGTCGTCGAAGACAAGAACTTCTTCCATTGCTTTGGCTGCGGCGCGCATGGCGACGCAATCGGGTTTGTCATGCGGGCCGACAATCTCGATTTCCTCGAAGCGGTCGAAAAATTAGCCGGCGAAGCGGGTCTGGCCGTCCCGCAATCGACCCCCGAAGAGCGCGAAAAAGCGCAGCGGCAAAAGACGCTACTCGAAACCCTCGAAGCCGCTGCCGCGTTTTATGAGGCCCGGTTGTGGTCGCCGGCCGGCAGTACCGCCCGCAATTACTTAGGGGCTCGCGGGCTCGACGCCGATGCGATCCGGCGCTTTCGTCTCGGCTGGGCGCCGGATGATCGGCAATCGTTAAAGCGCGCGCTGGTCGCCGATTTTAGTGAAGCGCTTCTGGTCGAGGCCGGGTTATTGTATCGGCCGGAAGAGGGCGAGGCCTTCGACTATTTTCGCAACCGGGTGATGTTCCCGATCGGCGACCGCGCCGGCCGGATCATCGCCTTTGGCGGCCGGGTATTGGCCGACGGCCAGCCCAAATACCTGAATTCGCCGGAAAGCCCGATCTTTCAGAAAGGCCGTGTGCTTTACGGCTGGTCGGCGGCGCGCGCCGCCGCTGGAGACCGCCGCGACGCGATCGTTACCGAAGGCTATATGGACGTCATCGCGTTGCATCATGCCGGCTTCGCGTCAGCGGTGGCGCCCCTCGGAACCGCGTTGACCGAATACCAGCTCGAAGAATTATGGCGGCTCGGGCCGGAGCCGATCCTGTGCTTCGATGGCGATGCCGCGGGTCAACGCGCCGCGGCGCGCGCGCTGCGAAGGGCGCTGCCGCTGCTGCGGCCTGGCCGAAGTCTGCGGTTCGCGGTCCTGCCTTCGGGCGCGGATCCGGACTCGCTGATCCGGCGCGCCGGCCGTGACATTTTCGAGCAGGTCCTCGCTGCCGCTCGGCCATTGTCGCATATGCTCTGGGAGATCGAACTCGGCGCCAGTCCTGTCGACACCCCCGAGCGGCGCGCCGATCTCGACCACCGTTTGATGGAAAACGTTGCCCTGATCGTCGACGCGACGGTACGCAACGAATACCGGCGCTATGTCCGCGATTGTTTGTTCGAGAGCGGGCGCAAGCGCCGCGTGGGCGCGAGTTCATCGCCACCCCAAGGTTTTGCACAAAAGGTAGCTTTTGTCCAAAAGGTAGCTACGGAATTTGTCCGGGAGGGACCGCTATCGCCGCCGCGCCCGCCCGACCGTGTACAGCGTGAACTGCTGTTTCGAATTCTGCTGCAGTGGCCCTCATTGCTTGACAAGGTTGCAGAGGAGTTCGCGACGATCGAGATGCCTGAACCGGATCTTGACAAACTTCGCCGCGAAATTTTACAGATCGAGGCCTTGCATCCGGGGCTTGAAGCTTCCACGCTGCGGCAACACCTTCACACAAACGGGTTTGCGGCGACCGTGGAAGCGTTTATCTCGCCTTCGGTCGACTCAGGCTTCTTGATCCGGCGCTCGGCCACAGACGATGCGCGAAACGAATGGGCGCATGTGATCGAAATGCTGATGGGAGGTCAGCGGTCGGTTTTAGCCGAGGCGAGCAATCATTTGATCGACGATGTGTCGGTGGCAAGCTGGGAACATTTCCTGGCGGCAAGGGAACGGGCGTTGCAGCAGAATGGCGGCAATGACGAGTAGATCTAATCATGCTGCCCGCCGGGAAGTCAGATTGTCGGCAAACCAGGTCTGAATAGTGACGTGACGCCGGGCTGCAGCCGGGCGAGTGAAACCTGTCTAGGGATGGTGGAATGGCGAGTAAAGCGGCGAACACGGCTGAAGCGACGGAAACCCGCGAGGAGGCAGCCGAAGCACCACTGCTCGATATCCTCGCCGCCGCGATCAAAAAGATGCTGGCCCGGGGAAGGGAGCGAGGATACGTCACTTACGACGAGCTGAACGCAGCACTTCCCCCTGATCAGGTGTCCTCGGAGCAGATCGAGGACACGATGACGATGCTGTCCGAGCTCGGCGTCAATGTTATCGAAAGCGAGGAAACCGAGGAGCCGGCCGCCGCCGAGACCGAGGATGGCGACAGCGAGGCGCGCGGGAATCTCGACGATGACGACATCGGCCGCACCGATGACCCGGTTCGCATGTATCTGCGCGAAATGGGTTCGGTCGAGCTTTTGTCGCGCGAAGGCGAGATTGCGATCGCCAAGCGGATCGAGGCCGGGCGCGAGATGATGATCAGCGGCATCTGCGAGAACCCGCTGACGATCCGTGCTTTGGTCGGTTGGCGCGACGCGCTTGTCGAAGGCAAGATGCTGTTGCGCGACATTATCGATCTCGATGCCACATACGGCAGCGCCGGGTTCGAGCAAGTTGTGGTCGAGACCCCCGCGGAAGCACCGGAAGAAGAGGCCGAGCCGACTACCGATAGCGCTCCCGATGCGGTAGCGGGCGAAGAGGGACCGGCCGACGAGGCGGCAGCGGAGGCCGAGCTCGCGGCGATCGAACCCGATCTGGCAGGCGAGGATGGCGAAGGCGAGGAAAGCTCGATCTCGCTCGCGGCGATGGAAGCGCAGCTCAAACCCGGGCTGATGGCGACATTTGATGCGATCGCCGAATATCACAAAAAGATGCATCGGCTTCAGGACCAGCGCATTCACGCACTGCTCAAGGGAGAGCCGCTGCCCAAGGTTACCGAGCGCCGCTACGAAAAGCTCAAAGCCAGGGTGATCGAAGAGGTCAAGCGCGTTCGATTGAACAACACTCGCATCGAACACCTGGTCGAGCAGCTTTACGACGTCAATCGCCGGCTTCTCGCCGAAGAAGGGCGGCTGATGCGGCTGGCGGAAAGCGCCGGGGTCAAGCGGGCCGAGTTCTTGCACCAATATTTTGGCAACGAACTGTGCGGCGACTGGCTTGAACGTGTGGCCGTTCTTCCCGGCCGTGGCTGGGCAAGGCTGGTCGAGCGGCACCGCGACGACGCCGCGCGGCTGCGTAGCCAGGTTGCCCAGATTGCTCTCGAGGCGAAGCTGCCGATTTCAGAGTTCCGCCGCGTCGTGCAGACGGTTCAGCGCGGCGAACGCGAGGCCGGCCGCGCCAAGAAGGAAATGGTCGAGGCCAATCTACGGCTCGTTATTTCCATCGCCAAAAAATACACCAACCGCGGGCTGCAATTCCTTGACCTAATCCAGGAAGGCAATATCGGCCTGATGAAGGCGGTCGATAAATTCGAATATCGCCGCGGCTATAAATTCTCGACATATGCAACCTGGTGGATCCGCCAGGCGATCACCCGCTCTATCGCTGATCAGGCGCGCACGATCCGCATTCCGGTGCACATGATCGAGACAATAAACAAATTGGTGCGCACCTCGCGCCAGATGCTGCACGAGATCGGCCGCGAGCCGACCCCGGAAGAACTCGCCGACAAGCTGATGATGCCGCTCGAAAAGGTGCGCAAGGTTCTGAAGATCGCGAAAGAGCCGATCAGCCTCGAAACCCCGATCGGCGACGAAGAGGATTCGCACCTCGGCGATTTTATCGAGGACAAGAACGCGGTGCTCCCGCTTGACGCGGCAATCCAAGCCAATCTGCGTGAGACGACAACCCGGGTGCTGGCTTCGCTGACGGCGCGCGAAGAACGGGTATTGCGCATGCGTTTTGGCATCGGCATGAACACCGACCACACTCTTGAAGAGGTCGGTCAGCAATTCTCGGTTACCCGCGAGCGTATCCGCCAGATCGAAGCCAAAGCGCTGCGCAAGCTCAAGCACCCCAGCCGCTCGCGGAAATTGCGCAGCTTCCTCGATACCTGAGACTAGGTTGCCGCGCAGCGCCAGTCCTCGGGCCAGCTTATAGCCAAATTCGAGGGCCCACGGGGGCTTGGCGAAATCGTCATTGCGAGGAGCGCAGCGACGAAGCAATCTCTTGCTGGCAACTGGCGGGCCCGTAGTTCAGCTGGTTAGAACACGCCGCTCATAACGGTGTTGTCGCAGGTTCGAGTCCTGCCGGGCCTACCAACTTACGCGCCTTCCCGGCCAAAACACAAAAAGCTGCAGCGCACCATCCGCGTTCATGAGACCTGTTCGAGTTCCCGGGTGCGGGTCGACCGCGCCGCGGCGAGGTGGTCCTTGGCGAGGACGGTGTAGACGGCGGGCAGCACAAACAGCGTAAATAGCGTGCCGATCGACATGCCGGCGACTACCACGACGCCGATCGAAAATCGGCTTGCCGCCCCGGCGCCGCTCGCGGTCAATAACGGGATCAACCCGACCACCATCGCAGCGGTTGTCATCAGGATCGGGCGCAACCGCACCCGAGCTGCGGCTTCGATCGCGCGCCGCCTGTCGAGCCGCTCTTTGACCTGCAGACCGTTGGCGAAGGAGACCATCAGGATGCCGTGCTTGCTGATCAATCCGATCAGGGTCACCAGCCCCACCTGCGTGTAGATGTTCATCGTCGCGAGGCCGAAAAACAGCGGCAGCATTGCCCCGAAGATCGACATCGGCACGCTGACCAAAATCACCAACGGGTCGCGCAAGCTCTCAAACTGCGCTGCCAATACGAGAAATATGACGATCAGCGCGAACACGAAAGTAATCGCGAGCTGATTGCCCTCCTTTACATAAAGCCGGGTATCGGACAGGTAATCGTGACTGAATCCGGCCGGCAAACTCTTGACCTGCTGCTCTAGGAAATCGACCGCCCGCCCGGTCGTCACCCCCGGCATCGGAACGGCCTGAAATGTGGCTGAATTGAGTTGGTTGTACTGGGTCAGCGCGTTGGGCTCTGTTTCGGTTGTCAGCGTTACCAGGTTGGACAATGGCACCGGCTGTCCGGCCGCGGATTTTACATAATAACGCGTCAAGGTTTCGGCCGAGAGCCGATCCGATCTCGGCACCTGGGGTATGACCTCGTAAGATCTGCCGTTCAGATTGAAGCGATTGACATAATTCTCGCCAACCAAAAGCGCGAGCGTGTCGCCGATCGACTGCATCGAGATGCCAAGATCGTTTGCCTTCGAGCGATCAATCGCTACGTGAATTACCGGCTGATTGTAAGCGAGGTCGCTGTCGACGACGATGAACATGCCGCTCTTGCGAGCCGCCGCCTTGATCTTCTCCATTTCGAGATAGATCGATTTGAAGTCGCCCGGCGAGTAGATCACCATCTGGATCGGCAGCCCGCCAATCGTCGCGGGCAATGGCGGCAGCGAAAAGACAAACGCGCTCAACCCCTCAACACCGCTGACTTTGGCCTGTACTAGTGGTTTAAGTTTTTGTGCGGAGCGCTCGCGTTCGCCCCAAGGCTTTAGGATCACGCCTGCGATGCCCTGGTTCGGCCCAAACCGGCCGTTGACGATAAAACGCAGATAGGTCTCCGGGAACGAACTCAGCGCCTTGTCGAGCTTGGCGTTGTAGGAATCAGCGTAGTCCAGGTTGGCATATTGCGGCGCCTTGGTCAGCGCAAACAGCACCCCCTGATCTTCTTCGGGCGCCAATTCGGCGCTGGTATTCATGTACATAAAGGCGAGGCTTGCCACCACTGCTGCGGCAAAAAGCGCCGTCACCGGCCGATAATCGAGCGAGCGGTCGAGCCGCCGGCCATACCACTCGGCCAGGCGGGAAAAGGTGCGGTCGATGACCCGGACAAAGCGCCCATTGAGCATTTCGCGGCTCAGTAACAGCGAGCACATCATCGGCGACAACGTCACCGCGACGATGCCGGAGATGATCACCGAGCCGGCGAGAGTAAAGGCAAACTCGCGAAACAGCGCCCCAGTCACGCCGCCGAGAAAGCCGATCGGGGCGTAGACCGCAGCCAAGGTAAGGGTCATGGCGATCACTGGCCCGGCGATTTCTCGCGCGCCGATCAGGGCCGCCTGGGCGGGTGTCAGCCCCTCCTCGATATGGCGGTAGACGTTCTCGACGACGACGATCGCATCATCGACGACGAGCCCGATCGCCAGCACCATCGCCAGCAATGTCAACAGGTTCAAGCTGAACCCGAGCGCCGCCATGATCATGCCGGCCCCGATCAGTGACAGCGGGATCGTCACGATCGGGATCACGACCGACCGCAGGCTGCCGAGGAACAGAAAGATCACGACGACGACAATAAGGACCGCGGAACCCAGAGAGGCTTTGACCTCGTCGATCGAGGCCTGAATGAACTTGGTCGAGTCGTAAGCGACCTGCATGTGCATCGAGGGCGGCAGGTTGCGTTCGATCTCCGGCATATAGGCGCGCACACCCTGAACCAGGGTCAATGGGTTGCCCGAGGGCGTTGCCTGGATCCCGATGAACACGGCGTGCTGCCCGTTCATCATCACGGTGGAGGTCCAGCTCTGTGCTGCGAGATCGACCGTGGCGATGTCCCGCATCCGCACCAGGGCGCCACTTTTCGCCTTGACGACCATGTCCTCGAATTGCTGGACATCGGTCAGCCCGGTGTTGGCGCTGACATTGGTGACGGTGTAATAGCCTTTCGCTTGGCCGGGCGCCGATTGGTAGTTGTTGGCCTGGATCGCCGCCGCTACATCGCTTGCTGAAATGCCGCGCGCCGCCATCCGGGCTGGATCGAGCCATAGGCGCATCGCAAAGGTCTGGCCGCCGAGGATGTCGGCCGATGCGACACCCGGTACGGTGTCGAGCAAAGGTTGCACGACGCGCGTTAAATAATCCGAGATCGCGGCGCTCGGCAGCTCATCGCTCGAAAAGCCGATATACATGACCGCTGTGGTCTGCCCCGTGGCCTTGACGATGATCGGGTCCTGGGCGCCGGACGGCATCAGGTATTTGACCTGCTGCACCTTGGCCATGACCTCGGTCAGCGCCTTGTCCGGGTCGAAATCGAGCTGGATGTACGCGGTGATTGTGCTCGTCCCTTGCACCGAGGACGAGGTCAGATAATCGACGCCTTCGGCGGTCGCAATCGCTTGCGCCAAGGGCGTTGTGATGAAGCCTTGCATCAGGCTTGGCGAGGCGCCGGGGTAAATTGTCGTCACCGTGACGGTCGTGTTCGACAATTTGGGGTATTGCCGGATCGGCAATCCCATCATTGCGCGTAGACCGATCAGCAGGATCAGCAGGCTTACGACCAGCGCCAGAACCGGGCGGCGGATAAAGATGTCGGTAAAGGACATGACGAAGCCGCGCCGGCTAGTTCAAGGTCGGGTTCTTTGGCGGCTCCGGCGCCGGCGAACCGGTAATCGCCACCTGTACGCCGTTTTGCAACTTAACCTGCCCGGCCGCGACGACTCTTTGGCCGGGTTTGAGCCCATTAAGGATCGCGACCTTGCCGTCCCATCGCGTTCCGGTCTTTACCGGGGTGCGCACTGCTTTCAGGATGGGATGCCCACTCGCATCCTTGCCCTCGTCTTTGACGACAAAGACGCTGTCACCGTAGAGCGTGTATTCGACCGCTGTCTCGGGGACGACCATTGTGTCCGGGCGCGGCGGCAGGACAACCGCGGCGTTGACGAACATCCCTGGCAGAAGCGCGTTGCCCGGGTTGGTCATTGTTGCTTGGACTTGCATCGTCCGCGTGTCAGGGCTGATTTGCGGCTCTATCGTCGTCACCTTTGCGGTGAAGACTCGGCCGGGAAACGCGTCGGCGGTAACGTTGACTTGTTGCCCAACCGATATCTCCGACCGTAAATGCGAGGCCAACGTGAAGTTGACGTACAGAGTCGACAGATCGGTCAAGGTAACGATCGGCGCGCCTGTGGTCAGATATTGCCCGAGCTCGATCTGGCGCACACCCAGCTGTCCCGAAAACGGCGCGCGGATCAGCTTTTGCGCAATAATCGCCTCGGTCTTCATGATTTGTGCCCGCGCCTCGTCGACTTGGCTCTGGTTCTGGTCGACGACCTCCTGCGACGCAAAGTTCCTCTGACGCAAGGCTTGGTTACGTTGCAGTGAAATTTGCGCCATCCGCGCTTGCGCCTCAAAATTGGCGAGATCGCCGCGATCGGGCGCATCGTTGATTTGCACCAATGGATCGCCGGCTTTGACTATCGACCCAGGCTCAAAGAAAATCTTGGTTACCCGGCCCGCGACCTCCGGGTTGATCGTGACCTGATGCACGGCGGCAAGCGAGCCGATACCAGGGGCAAATCGCGGCAGATTCTGCACGACGACGGTGGCTGCGCTGATTTGCGCCGGCGGCGGTTTGTTGTGCGCAAAGAAGTTCTGGATCGCCTGGCTGCGGAAGCGATTAAAGCCATAAAGGCCGCCCAGTAGTACAACCAGGAGCAGCCCGACGATAATGAACCAGCGCGCGACTTTGGGGCGTGGCGGCGCGCTCCGCTCGCGCTCGTCGCGCTCGCGTAGCGCCGGTTCGGCGTTCAGCGCGTTGGTCCCGATGTTGGCCATTGAGTCACCGTCCATAAGAGCTCCCGTATCAGGGCGGCGCAAATTCGAGCCGGCTGTCGCGGGCCACGGCGAGCGACCGGGCGATCGCGGTATCGGTCATGCCAATCCCGCGCAGCATGAACCAGCTCGTCTCGTCAACGAGCGAAGCGAGTGTCCCGTGATAGGGGAGGCACGCCCGCGCCGGCAAAAAGACAAAGGCCATCATAGCGGCGATGTGATGACCGAACCAAAAACCATTCCCCGACGAAATTGGCCCAACGACCAGATCGCCGGCCCCCGCCGCGGCGTCGATTGAGGCGGCGAAAATCGGATGCACGTGTTCGAAGATTGTCTCGAACAGTTCGCGCGCGTATTCACCATCTTCAAGAAAGCTGTGCAAGACCAGTCGCAGCCGCGAGTCGCGCTCCCCCGGGTCCGCCTCGGTCGCCTGCAAAAAATAGCGCACCATGTAATGGGTCATCCGGACGAGGGTCAGGGTCGACGGTTCAAGCGAAGCAAGTCTCTCGAGCGCCGGATCGCCCTCGCAGCCGAGCCTCAGAATCTCGCCATATAGACTTTTTTTGCTTGGGAAATGCTTAAACAGTAACGCTTCGGATATATTGGCCGCTTCGGCAAGCTCCCGCGTCGTAGCGCCGGCGAAACCTTTGCGGGCAAAAAGCGGCACCGCCGCCGCGACGATGGCTTTGCGGCGTTCGTCGCTGTCAAGACGAGGGGTGACCATAGCGCGGCGCAAGTAAGCGCTCACTCACCCCATGTCAAGCTCATATTGCGGTGCAACGCACTTGACCGCGAAGATCGAACACTCCAACCAATGCCCACAATCCTCTGCGGAGACCCCGTGAATGCCGGCTTACCAGTACATCTATGTCATGAAAGGTCTGAATAAGACCTATTCCGGCGGCCGCGAGGTGTTGAAAGACATCTGGCTGTCCTTTTTGCCGGGCGCCAAAATCGGCGTGTTGGGCGCCAACGGCGCCGGAAAGTCGACTCTGCTGCGCATCATGGCCGGTGAAGAACGCGACTTTGCCGGCGAAGCCTGGGCCGCCGAGGGGGCGCGGGTCGGCTATCTGCCGCAAGAGCCAACCCTCGACGAAACTAAAGACGTGTTTGGCAATGTCATCGAGGGCTTGGCCGAGACCAAAGCGCTGCTCGATCGCTTCGAGGCAGTCAGCGCCCGGTTTGCCGACGAGCTGTCGCCCGACGAAATGGACGCGCTGATCGCTGAGCAAGGCGAATTGCAGGAGAAGATCGATCACGCAGACGGCTGGGATCTCGACCGCACGATCGAGATTGCGATGGATGCGTTGCGTTGCCCGCCGGGCGACGCCGCCGTCACTCATCTCTCCGGCGGCGAGCGGCGGCGCGTGGCACTATGCCGGCTGTTACTGCAGCGGCCGGATCTGCTGCTGCTCGACGAACCCACTAATCACCTCGACGCCGAGTTGGTCGGCTGGCTGCAGCGGTTTCTGGAAGACTATCCCGGCACTGTCGTCACGGTGACGCACGACCGCTATTTCCTTGACGAAGTCGCCGGGTGGATCCTCGAACTCGATCGCGGGCGCGGCATCCCTTACGAAGGCAACTATTCCGGCTGGCTCGAACAAAAGCAGCAGCGGCTGGCCCAGGAAGGTCGACAGGAAGCAGCGCGGCAGCGGACCCTCGAAAGGGAGCTCGAATGGGTACGGCAGAGCCCGCGGGCGCGCCAAGCCAAAAGCAAAGCGCGATTGTCGGCTTACGAGTTACTGGTCGCCGAGAGTTGAGAGAAAGCCCCGGAAACCGCGCAGATCGTGTTGCCGCCCGCACCGCGGCTAGGCGACGTCGTGATCAATGCCGAGGGGGTGCGCAAAGCCTTTAACGATCGGCTGGTCATTGAATTGCTCGATTTCCGGCTGCCGCCTGGCGGCATCGTCGGCATCGTCGGGCCGAACGGCGCTGGCAAGACGACGTTGCTGCGGATGATCACCGGACAAGAAGCCCCGGATGGCGGCGATTTTCGGATCGGTGACACCGTCAAGCTCGGCTACGTTGACCAGTCGCGCGACTCGCTGTCACCGAACAACACGGTCTGGCAGGAGATTTCACAGGGACAGGACGAAATCGACCTGGGCCGGCGCAAGATCGCCAGCCGCGCCTATTGCGCGTTGTTCAATTTCCGCGGCGCCGACCAGCAAAAGAAAGTCGGGCAACTCTCGGGCGGCGAGCGCAACCGCGTCCATCTCGCAAAGATGCTAAAGGAGGGCGCCAATGTGCTGCTGCTCGACGAGCCGACCAACGATCTCGATGTCGACACGTTGCGGGCGCTCGAAGAGGCGCTGTTCGATTACGCCGGTTGCGCGGTTGTCGTGACCCATGATCGCTGGTTTCTCGACCGGGTCGCAACGCATATCCTCGCCTTTGAAGGCGACAGCCAAGCGGTCTGGTTTGAAGGCAATTACGCCGATTATGAAGCCGACCGGCGTCGTCGCCTTGGCGCCGAAGCCGATCAGCCGCATCGCATTCGCTACAAACCTTTGGTTCGCGCGTGAATGGGGCCGTTTTGGCAGCTCAGCTTGCGGCGGGACACCGTCCCTAATAGCTCAGAGCCTGATGGCGCATTAGCTCGAGCAGGACGGCTACCCGGCCGCCGCTGCGCTGAATTTGCCGGGAGAAGGTCTGCCGCTACGACAGCGCCATGCTGACCCCGTCGACGATCACATCGCTGATTTTGTAAAGTCCGCCGCGCTCGCTCAGCCGCCAATCGACCTCGATAGGCGGGCCGTTCGGACGCAGGATTTGGCTCGTCACGATCAACCCCGCGGGATCGGACCGGCTGCCGGTCAGCACAGAAAAAATCGCGAAACGACGCGTCATCACACCGGTCTCGAAGACATTGACGACCGGCTAACGTCGCCGCTGTCCCGGGGTTCTCCGCGCCGCCGGTCCGCCCGCCAAACGTTGCGGTCCTCTCGTCGGAACTCGACACCGCCGGAACCAACGCGGTGATCAAACCTGTTGACCCATAGGGTGCGCAAATCAAGGCGCAATAAAGAATGGGTGCAGGAATGAAAATAACGGTATTCGGTTCACTTGCAATTCTGGCCGGACTAGCGGCGTGCACGCCCAATCCCGAGGTCAACACCACGCAAGGCGGTGTCGGCGGGGCGGCCACCGGCGCCGCGATCGGCTGCCTGGCGACGCTGCCAATAGGATGTGCGCCAGGTGCGGCAGTTGGTGCTGCGGTCGGTGGCGGTGTCGGCGCCGCCGGCGGTCTCGCCTCGACGACACCGCCTCCGCCGCCGGCCACGGCTTACGCGGCCCCGGCACCGGGCTATGCGGCGCCGCCGCCGGGTTATGCAGCACCGGGTTACGCGCCCCCGCCGCCGCCGCAGGCCTATATGGGTCCGCCAAGAGTGGTCGAACCGGCGCCCCCGCCGCCGCCGGCCTACTAAAATTCGTCGCGGCACTTGCACGAGAGGAAGCTGTGGCCTCGGACCGCCGGTGCCGCATTCCGCCCTCGGATTGCGACAGCCCAAAAGTTGCCGCCCGAGTCGCCGCAATTTGCCCGAGTTCAGGCGGCGGCGTGGGCGAGGCGGGTGGCGCGGCGACGCATCACGAACCAGGCGATACGGCCAGCGGTGCGCGAAGCGCGACTATTGGAGGCTAGCCCGACGGCTCGGAACAGCATCTTGACGCCGCGGATCACATGGGTTTCGCGGTAAACGGCAAACGCGCGCCGGGCATAGGCCCGGCCATAGCGGCGGCGGTCGTAAGGCTGGTTCGTCGCATTGGCCGCGTAATAAGCGTAGGCGAGTTCGTCGTCTTCGGATTCGGCGAGCCGGCCGAGCGCTATGTAAAGCCGCCGGCATAAGCCGATGCTCTCGCGCTCTCGGTAGCGGGTCAGCGTCCGATAAAAAAGCTTGTAATGCCGTACCTCGTCAGCGGCGATATTGCGGCAGATCTCCTTTAAGACCGGCTCCTTGGCCGCATCGGCGAGCGCCGAATAATACGAGCTGGTGGCGGTCTCGACTATGCAGCGGGCAACCATCTCTCCGGTGCGCGAACCGCGGCGCGAGCGATCGCAATCGAAATCGATGTGGTAACCTTGTCTAAAGCAGGCGAACGCGGCGCCAAAATCGAACTCGGGATCGGCGAGTTGCGCCCACCGCGCGAGCGCTTGGCCATGCTGGATTTCTTCGTCACCCCAGCGGCTAGCGCTCACCTGAAAACCCGGATCGTCGGCGAAAACCCGGCACAAATGATGGGCATACGCGCCGCCATTGAACTCGACGAGCGCGGCGGCCTTAACGATCCGGATAAGCTCGGGGTCGAGCGTCTCCCGATCGAACCGGTCCCACGAGATGTCATCGAGCGCCCAACGCGTCATGCCGCCCCCGGCGTCGCATTCTTAGTCTTTACACCGAGCTAATCCGGAAATCTCTTTTGGTGGTTGTGCTGCGGGGAAAAAGCTTGACCGTCCTCGTGGGCGGCGGTTTGGGCGAGGGTTTGCAATTTGGCTTGCGCGACGGCCTGGTCGCGTTCGAGCCCGGCGAGCTCGATTGATAGACGTTCGCGATCGGTACCCGACGCGCGGGCAATCTGTTCGCGCAAGCTTGGCAAATTGCCCTGAATGATTTGCAATTCGCTTTCGATTGTGGCGCGGTTGAGTTCCTCGGCTGGAAGCGCCTGATGCGCCAGCACGGTGCAGCGTTCTGGCGTGACCTCGACAAAACCGCCCACGACAAAGATGCGGCGAACTACGGTCTGACCTTGGTATACGTCGATCGTCCCCGGGCGAATTGTCGATATCAGCAGCGAATGACCGGGCAAGACGCCAAAATTGCCCTCGGCGCCCGGGACGACGACCATATCGACCATTTCCGAGAGGACCATTCGCTCGGGAGTCACCAACTCGAAATTAACCTGCTCGGGCATCGGCTAGCTCTACACTCTCAGGCAGCTTCGGCCGCCATCTTGCGGGCCTTCTCGACCGCTTCGTCGATCGTGCCGACCATGTAAAAGGCGCTTTCGGGCAGGTCGTCATATTGGCCGGCAACGATGCCCTTGAAGCCTTTGATCGTGTCTTCGAGGTTGACCAAGACGCCGGGGGTGCCGGTGAACACTTCGGCGACGTGGAAGGGCTGCGACAGGAAACGCTGGATCTTGCGGGCGCGGGCGACGGTTAGCTTGTCTTCTTCCGACAATTCGTCCATGCCGAGAATGGCGATAATGTCCTGCAGCGATTTGTAGGTCTGCAAGACACGCTGGACGTCACGAGCGACCTGGTAATGCTCGTCACCGACGACCCGCGGATCGAGGAGACGCGAAGTCGAGTCGAGCGGGTCGACCGCCGGATAAATGCCGAGTTCGGCGATCTGGCGCGACAGCACCGTGGTTGCATCGAGATGGGAAAAGGTTGTGGCTGGCGCCGGGTCGGTCAAATCGTCGGCGGGCACATAGATCGCCTGCACCGAGGTGATCGATCCCTTTTTGGTGGTCGTGATCCGCTCCTCGAGCGTCCCCAAATCAGTTGCCAGGGTCGGCTGATAGCCGACCGCCGACGGGATACGACCGAGCAATGCCGACACCTCGGAACCGGCTTGCGTAAAGCGGAAGATGTTGTCGACAAAGAACAGCACGTCCTGGCCTTCCTCGTCGCGGAAGTATTCGGCCACGGTGAGCCCGGCGAGGCCAACGCGCGCTCTGGCACCCGGCGGTTCGTTCATCTGGCCATAGACGAGCGCCGCCTTGGAGCCCGGCCCGTCGATGTTAATCACCCCCGATTCCATCATCTCATGATAGAGATCGTTGCCCTCGCGGGTGCGCTCGCCGACGCCGGCGAACACCGAATAGCCGCCATGCGCCTTGGCGATGTTGTTGATCAATTCCATGATAATGACGGTCTTGCCGACCCCGGCGCCGCCAAACAGCCCGATTTTGCCGCCTCGCGCATACGGGGTCAGCAGGTCAACGACCTTGATCCCGGTGACGAGGATCTGCGCTTCGGTCGATTGGTCGGTAAATTCGGGTGCTGACTTGTGGATTGGCGAGCGCAACTTGGTCATTATGGGACCGCGTTCGTCGACCGGTTCGCCAATGACGTTGAGGATGCGGCCCAGGGTTTCCGGGCCGACCGGCATCATGATCGGCTCGCCGGTATCGACCGCCTGGGTGCCGCGCACCAGCCCGTCGGTTGTATCCATCGCGATCGTGCGCACGACGTTTTCGCCGAGCTGCTGCGCCACTTCAAGGACGAGCTTGTTGGTTCCACGCTCGACATGCAGCGCATTCAGGATTGAGGGCAATTCGCCGTCGAAATGTACATCGACGACCGGACCGATGACTTGCGTAATCGTGCCGATGCTGTTTCTGGCCATGGTCAGCTATTGTCCTCGTTTGATCTCGACCCGCTGTATGCAATCACGCGGCGCGCAGCGATTCCGCCCCGGAGATTATCTCGATCAGCTCTTTGGTGATCGCCGCCTGGCGGGTACGATTATAGTTTAAGGTGAGCCGCCCGATCATGTCTCCGGCGTTACGGGTCGCGTTGTCCATCGCAGTCATCCGCGCACCCTGCTCGCTGGCCGCATTTTCCAGTAAGGCGGTATATATTTGCACCGCCAAGTTTTGCGGCAACAATTCGCCTAATATTTCTTCTTCGTCCGGCTCGAATTCATAGACCCCGGCGCTCCTAGGGCCAGCGGTTTGATCCACGTCTTCGGTTTCGACCGGAAACGGGATCAGCTGCTGCGCCGTGACGATCTGGGTGATCGCCGAGCGAAAGCGGTTGTAGATGATCGTGCAGCCGTCAAACGCGCCACCGCGGAACAGCACCAGGATGCGCTCGGCGATATCTTGCGCCTCTTCAAAGGTCAGGTGCCGGCGGCCGATATCGGTCAGACTGTCGTGGATCATCCGGCCATAGTCACGGCGCAGCCCGTCGCGCCCCTTGCGCCCGATGGTCAGGATCATGACCCGCTTGCCGGTCGCTTCGAGGTCGCGGATTCGTCTCCGCGTCTCGCGCAGGATCGACGCATTAAAGCCGCCGGCGAGACCGCGATCCGAGGTCGCAACCACGACCAAATGGGTTTCGTCCTTGCCGGTGCCGACGAGCAATGGCGGCGCCGTCGGCAATCCCGCCATCCGAGACGCAAGCGAGGCAAGGACGCGTTCCATCCGCTGAGCATAAGGCCGCGCGGCCTCAGCCTGCTCCTGCGCGCGGCGCAGGCGGGAAGCCGCCACGACCTTCATCGCCGCGGTAATTTTTTGTGTCGACTGAACACTGCGGATACGTACCCGCAGGTCCTTCAGACTTGGCATTGATGGCGCTCAGCGATGGTCAGGCGAAGGTCCTCAGAAAGCCGTCGAGAAATTGAACGAGGGCTTTGTCGACCTCCGGGGTGACTTCCTTGCCGGTGCGGATCGTCTCCAGCAATTCGGGATGGTTGGCTCTAAGCTCGCCGAGCATCGCGGTTTCGAACCGGGTGACATCGCCGACCGCCACTTGATCGAGATAGCCGCGGGTCCCGGCAAAAATGACAATCACCTGCTCCTCGACCGGCATCGGGGTGAATTGCGGTTGCTTGAGCAATTCGGTCAGGCGTGAGCCGCGCGCCAACAGCCGTTGCGTCGAGGCATCGAGATCCGAGGCGAATTGCGAGAACGCGGCCATCTCACGATATTGCGCGAGTTCGAGCTTGATGCGCCCGGCGACCTGTTTCATTGCCTTGATCTGGGCGGCCGATCCGACCCGGCTGACCGACAGCCCGACATTGATCGCTGGACGGACGCCGCGGTAGAACAATTCGGTTTCGAGAAAGATCTGCCCGTCGGTGATCGAAATCACGTTGGTCGGGATATAGGCCGACACGTCGCCCGCCTGGGTCTCGATGATCGGTAGTGCGGTCAGCGAGCCGGCGCCGTGCTCCTCGTTCATTTTTGCGGCCCGTTCGAGCAACCGCGAATGAAGATAAAACACGTCGCCTGGGTAGGCCTCGCGACCGGGCGGCCGGCGTAACAACAGCGACATCTGGCGGTAGGCGACCGCATGCTTGGACAAATCATCATAGATGATCAGCGCGTGCATGCCGTTGTCCCGGAAGAATTCGCCCATCGCACAGCCGGCATAGGGCGCTAGATATTGCAGAGGCGCCGGCTCGGATGCGGTTGCCGCGACAACAATCGAATATTCGAGCGCGCCGTAATCCTGCAATGTCTTGACGATCTGCGCCACCGACGATCGCTTCTGCCCGACCGCGACATAAATGCAATAGAGCTTGGCCCGTTCATCGGGTCCGGCATTGATCGGACGCTGGTTCAACACCGCGTCGATCGCGACCGCGGTCTTACCGGTCTGCCGGTCGCCGATGATCAGCTCGCGCTGTCCCCGGCCGATCGGCACCAGCGCGTCGATCGCCTTCAGCCCGGTCTGCACCGGCTCGTGCACCGAACGCCGCGGCACGATGCCCGGAGCTTTGACCTCGACCCGGGTGCGGTGGACATCCACCAGCGGGCCCTTGCCGTCGATCGGCTCGCCCAACGCATCGACCACACGCCCGAGCAGCCCGCGCCCGACCGGCACGTCGACAATCGCGCTGGTGCGCTTGACCGTGTCGCCCTCGCCAATGCCGCTGTCCTCGCCAAAGACGACGACGCCGACATTGTCACTTTCGAGGTTGAGCGCCATGCCGCGCACGCCGTTCGGGAATTCGACCATTTCGCCGGCCTGGACCTGATCGAGGCCATAGATGCGGGCAATACCGTCACCAATGGACAGCACTTGGCCGACTTCGGCGACATCCGCCTCGCTGCCAAAGTTGGCGATCTGCTGTTTTAGGATTGCCGAAATCTCTGCCGCGCGAATTTCCATGGAAACCCCTCTGCTTATGCCTTCATCGCCAATTGCAGGCGACGCAGCTTGCTTTCGACGGAGGCGTCAACCATGCGTGATCCGACCTTGACGATCATCCCGCCGAGCAAGCGCTGGTCGACGCGGGTGTCCAGAGTTACCCGGCGGCCGACAGTACGGCGCAGATGCTCGCTCAACGCATTCAGCTGCGTTTCGGTCAACGGCTGGGCCGAGACAACATCGGCGGTAACCTCACCGCGGCGCTCGGCGAGCCGGGCGAGAAACGCGTCGATCATCGCCGGGACCGCAAACAGCCGCCGATTGCGGGCGACAACCGCGAGAAAATCACGCACCAGCGGCGACAATTCAGCTCGCTGCGCCAAAGCCGCCACCGCGCGGCCCTGCTCGCTGCGCGAGAGGATCGGGCTGCGCACCAGGCGCATCAGATCGGCGCTCGCCGCGATCATTGCTCGCATTTGACGCAGATCGGTGGCGACTTCATCCAGCGCGCGTCGCTCGTCGGCAATGTCGAACAGCGCCACCGCATACCGTTCGGCCAACGCTGATACGCCTGTCGTTTCGGAAGCCAAAGTCCAGCAGTCTCCAAGCGCCGCGTCGGCGAGAAGCCGTAGCAGCATTCCTTGTTGTTTTCGGATTGCGCCCAGGCGCCACCGGGCAAAGCCGCCGGCCGGTTCCCTAACACAGCGCTGAACCGGGCGCAACCATCGGCTCTCGCTTGGCTAATCGGCGCAATGGCGCGGTTGTGGCTAAAGAAAGCTGTAGGGGTCGACATCGATCTGCAGCCGCGCCGAACCCGACAAACGAACGCGCGACAACCAGTCCTGCAACACCGCCTGGACATGGACCCGGCGCTCGGCCTTGACCAAAAACCGGCGGCGATGCCGGCCACGCAAAATCGAGAGCGGCGCCGGCGCTGGTCCGAGGACGCTGACCCCCGGCATTTGCGGTGCGGCCCGGGCGAGCGCTCGACAGGCAAAGTCCGCGGCTTCAGCATCGACCGCGCTGACAATCAGCGCCGCGAGCCGGCCAAAGGGCGGCAAACCGGCCGCGCGGCGCGCCGCCGCCTCGGTTTCAAGAAAACGGTCGCGATCGCCCGAGGCGAGCGCCTGCATAACCGGCTGGTCCGGCATAAAGGTCTGGATCAAAACCCGACCCTTATGTTGCGCCCGCCCGGCCCGGCCGCCAACCTGATGCAACAATTGATAGGTTCGCTCGGCCGCGCGCAAATCGCCGCCGATCAACCCCAAATCGGCGTCGACGACGCCAACCAAGGTCAGCATCGGAAAATGATGGCCTTTGGCGACAATCTGGGTCCCGATCAGCACATCATAGCGCCGCTCGGTCATGGCCTGCGTCAGCTCGGCCGCAGCCCGCGGACCAGTCAGCATGTCGCTGACCATCAGCGCTGGTCGCGCCGTCGGGAAGCGCACCGACATCTCTTCCAGAACGCGCTCGACGCCCGGCCCGCACGGGACCAGGGTGCCTGCCGCCATACATTCCGGGCAGAGCGGCGGCACCGGTTCGAAGTGGCCGCAATGGTGGCAGATCAGCCGGCAGGTAAAGCGATGCTCGACCAGCCAAGCACTGCAATTCGGGCACTGAAAGCGGTGACCGCAGGCGCGGCACAAAGTAAGCGGCGCATAGCCACGGCGGTTCAGAAACAACAGCGCCTGTTCCTCGGCGGCGAAGGTTTCGGCGAGGGAGGCGACCAGCGGCGGCGACAAAAAGCGGCCGGGCTCGATGCGCTCGCGGCGCATATCGAGAAGCCGAACCTCGGGCAGTTCGGCATCGGCATGACGGCGTGGCAAGCTGACGCGCTGATAGCGTCTGCGGGCAACATTGACGACGGTTTCGAGCGACGGCGTCGCCGATACCAGCACGATCGGGATGCCGGCCAGCGAGGCGCGCAAAACCGCCATGTCGCGCGCCTGGTAGCAGACGCCGTCCTCTTGCTTGTAGGACGGGTCATGCTCTTCATCGACGACGATTAGCCCGAGTTCGGCAAACGGCAAGAACAATGCCGAGCGGGCGCCGACGACGACCCGCGCCCTGCCGTCGCCGACCGCGCGCCAGGTGTCGCGGCGCTCGCCTTGACCGATCTCCGAGTGCCATTGTGCCGGCAAAACCCCAAAGCGCTGCCGGAACCGCTGCAGCCACTGCGCGCCAAGCGCGATTTCCGGCAGCAACACCAAGGCCTGCTTACCGGCGGCGAGGGCCGCGGCGATCCCCGCGAAATAGGTCTCGGTCTTGCCCGAGCCGGTGACACCGTCGAGCACGGTCACCGAAAAACCGCCGTTCTCGACACCGGCGACGAGCCGACGCGCGGCGGCTGCCTGGTCATCGGAAAGCGGGACACTTTGGGCCCGCCAATCGGGCGCCGGAATTGCGGATGGCTCCGCCGGGACAATGCGTTCGGCCGCCAGCCCGCGGTTGATGAGGCCGCGCACGACACCCGTCCCGCAGCCGGCAAGCCGAGCGGCATCGGTGATCGACAAGAGTGGGCTGTCGCGCAGGGTTTCGAGCACCCTGCGGCGCGCAACCGTCAGCGGCGATCCTGGGTCGGCGTGTGCGAGCGCCGCCAGCCCGGCCGGCAAGATCGTGCAGAGCCGGCGTGGCCGCAACGGTTGTAGCGCTTCAACGACGCTCATCGACATGCGCAGCACGGCCCCCGGCGGCGTCATCGTGTAGGCGGCGACACGGTCAACAAATCGGCGCAAGCTCAACGCAAGTGGCGGCAGAGCCAGGGTCTCGTCGATTGTGCGCAGTCGGTCGGCGGCGAGTTCGACCCCGCGCTCGTCCTCCGCCTCGTCCCAAACCACACCGATTAGGCTGCGTCTGCCGAGCGGCACGCGCAGAAAGCCGCCGGCTGCGGGCGGCGCCATCTCCTCCGGAACGCGGTAGTCGAGCGCCTCGGGTATCGGCAGCGGCAACAGGACACGGATGCGCGATCCTGCACCGGGGCACGCCGCCGGCCGCCGCTGATCCCCGGCTACCGATGCAGAGGGAGCGTCGGATCTGGCGTGGCGCTCGGTCATCGGCTACACTTGTCGCGCAAACGGCAGGCGGCAAGTGCTCTCGGCTTGGAGCATCTCATGAATGGATAGGGTTAGGTAATTTTTGATGGATCGGTATTCTGCTGCTCTCCTCATTCTCGGCCGCGCGCGCGGCGGCTGTTGGCTCTGGGGGTAGCGTTGGCCGATCGCCCGCACGATCAACCAAAAACCGTGGGCGGCGGTGCGCCGCCGCCAAACCGGCCGAGCGTCACTCGGGACGCCGATGTCATCGCCTATTTGCGCGAACATCCGGATTTTCTCGAACGACATCCCGATGCGCTGCATTTGCTTCGAGCGCCGAACCGAGACAACGGCGACGGCGTCATCGATTTTCAGCAGTTTATGCTCGAACGTTTACGCAGCGATCTGCAGCAGGCGCAAGACGAGCACAAAAAGCTGATAGCGCTAAGCCGCGGCAACCTCGCCAGCCAATGCCGGGTGCACAAAGCCGCACTGACGATGCTGAAGGCGACAAGCTTCGAGCATCTGCTACAGATCGTCACCACCGATCTCGCCGTCCTGATCGATGTCGACGTCGTCACTCTGTGCATCGAAAGCACTGTAGCGAGAACCACGCGACTGCCGCTGCCGGGTATTCATTTGCTGCGCGCGGGCGTGGTTGACCAGGTGCTCGGACCGGATCGCGATGTTGTGCTGGACACTGATGTCCAGGGCGATCCGACGCTGTTCGGGGCCGCGGCCGGGCTCGTGCGTTCGCAAGCGCTGGTGCGGCTGACGTTTGGCCGCTCGGGACAAACGGGGTTGATCTGCGTCGGAACCCGCAAACCCGGAACGTTTCATCCTGGTCTCGGTACCGAGTTGCTCAGCTTCCTGGCGCGAGCCGTCGAGATCACGATCGCACAGTGGCTCGAACGCGGCCGGTAATATCGCCGCAGGCGCCGCGCGCCGCGAAAAAGAAAGGCCAGGAGCGCCGTTCAGCGGGCGACGTGCCCCGCTTTCCGATTGTACCCGATCCGGTGCCGTTGCCGCGCTTTTCGGCAGCCGACGATTTGCGCGCGGCAATCAGTTTGTGGGCCGCTTGGCTCTCGGGCGAGCGGCGGGCCTCGCCGCATACCATTGCTGCTTATGGTCGCGACCTTACCGGTTTCCTCGATTTCCTGACCGAGCACCTGGGCGAAGTTCCCGGTCTCGTTGCGATCGAAGCGCTGCGTCCGGCTGATTTCCGGGCCTATCTCGCGCGCCGCGCCGCGGAGGGAATCGAACGCAGTTCCTTGGCGCGGAGCATGTCCGTGCTGCGAAATTTCGTGCGCTTCTTGCAGCGGCGCGGGCTCGCCGCGACAACCGCACTTGCGGCATTGCGCGCGCCCAAACTGCCGGCTGCGGTGCCAAAGCCGTTGACGATCGGTGACGCCGTCGCCGTGGTCGAACTCAGCTGCCGAATTCACCCGAGAGGGCTGGCAGAAAAAGCGCGACACCGCTCTCCTCGTGTTGATCTATGGCTGCGGCTTGCGGTTGTCCGAGGCGCTTGGGCTCAGCCGCGGCGAGGCGCCAAGCGGCGAAGCGCTGACGGTAACCGGCAAGGGCGGCAAAACGCGCCAACTGCCGGTCTTGCCGGCAGTGCACGAGGCGATCGCCGACTACCTCGCCGCCTGTCCATACGCGGCGGGAGGAGAGCATCCTCTTTTTGTCGGGGCCCGCGGCGGACCGCTACACCCGCGTCTGGTACAGAAACAGATGGAGGCGTTGCGCGGGTATCTCGGTCTACCGGCCACTGCGACACCGCACGCGCTGCGCCACAGCTTCGCGACACATTTGCTCGGGGCCGGGGGCGATCTGCGCGCGATCCAAGAGCTGCTGGGACATGCCAGCCTGTCGACGACGCAGCGCTATACTTCGGTCGACACCGAACGTCTGCTGGCGATCTATGACGATGCGCATCCGCGGGCCCGGACCGCAAGTGAGACTCCTGCGGTCAATCCGGCTGCCGGTGCCACCCTAACGTCGCCCCCACAGAAGCGGAGATCCAGGGCCGTGGCCCAACGCCTGGAGACTTGATTCCCGTGCTTTCCGGGGAATCACTGTTTTGAGAGCTGGGCGAGGAGCGGCTGCGGGCGATTAGTGCATAGAGGGGAGAAAATTGGATCTCGGTTTGAACGGAAAGAAAGCGGTCGTTACCGGCGGCTCGCGCGGTATCGGCCGAGCGATTTGCGAGCTGTTGGCCGATGAGGGTTGCGATGTGGCGCTATGCGCGCGCGGCGAGGCCGGCGTCGAAGAAGCCGTAACGGCACTCACCGGCACGGGGGTGAAGGCGCATGGCGGGGTCGTCGATGTGTCCGACACCCAAGCTTTGCGTCGGTGGGTCGCCGATGCGGCGGGGCATCTCGGCGGGCTCGATGTTTTTGTCGCCAATGTCAGTGCGTTGGCGCAAGCGATGGACGAGGAATCCTGGCGCCGCAGCGTCGACATCGACATCCTCGGCACGATTGCTGGGGTCGAAGCCGCGATCCCGCTGCTCGAAAAATCCACCGCGGGGTCGATTGTCGTGATCGGCACGACCGGCGCCATCGAAATTGCCGGCGCGCCCCGCCCCTATGCGTCGGTCAAGGCGGCGCTGGTACCTTACGTAAAGGCCCTCGCCCGCAACCTCGCCGACAAAGGCGTGCGCGCGAACATGGTTTCGCCGGGGAACGTCTATTTCAAAGGCGGGGTATGGAACACGGTGGAGCAGAACAGCCCAGATGTGTTCAAGACGATGCTGTCGCGTAATCCGATGGGCCGCATGGGCACGCCACAGGAAGTGGCGAACGCCGTCGTTTTTCTCGCCAGTCCACGCGCCAGCTTTATCACCGGCACCAACCTGATCATCGACGGCGCACTGACCCAGCGGGTTCAGTTTTGACGGGCGCCACAAGGGCGCCCATCTGAAAGGCCGTTACACATGCTCGCGGGTATAGCGGGCGCGCTCGGCGGCAATCTGCTCCGGCGTATACACCGGTGCGTTCTCGTCGAATGTCGTCCAGCCGCTCTGGCGATAAGCGGCGCGGCGCTCGGCGGGATCAACCCAACGGTAGCGCCCGAGAATCTCCCGCGCTAACGGCGCCTGGCCGTCGGGAACGCGAGCCGCGACCAGCGTGCCACCGCGGCGCACGCCCTCGGCATAGAAATTCGCATCGTGTTCGGGGACGCCGGCACTTGTCAGCGAGCCCACCAAACCGCCCGCCGCACCGCCGACGACGGCGCCGCCCGCCGCACCGACAGCGGTCGCGACCAGCCAGCCCGCGGCCACGACCGGGCCGACGCCAGGGATTGCCATTAGACCGAGACCCGTCAGCAGGCCGCCGATACCACCGACGACCGCGCCGATGCCGGCGCCTTTTCCGGCGTCTTCGGCGGCGTTACTGGTGTGGTCCGGATTATATCGGTTGTCTGCGTTGTTAGAGACGACGCTAATTTCGGAAGCTGGAATACCCGCTTCCTCTAGAGCGCGCGTCGCAGAGATTGCATCATCGTAAGTATCGTAAAGAGCAGTGACCGTCTGTGTCATCACAGATCCTCGCTAATTCAATTCGATTGCATGCCTTGAACGGCGTTACTTGGCGACAACGTTGCCTTGATAGTCGAGGGCAACATGGACAGTGGTACCGTCCTTGGACGCGACCCCTCGCCAAATACCGTCTTTGTCTTTGGCAAGACCGTTGACGTTCGAATAGCCGGCTTTCTCTATCCGAGACATTGCCTGCGATCGCGTAAAGCTGTTGGCGCCGGCAACCGGGGCGCCCGGGTTGTTAGTACTCGTGTTCGCGACCGCGGGTGTCCCAGCTTGGTGATTGGCGGGGGGAGCCATAGTCTGCGCCATCGCGCCCGAAGCCGCGCCGCTCAGGGCCGCCGCGGCAGCCATAGCCAAAATTCGTTTGAGCATTATTGACTTCCATCATTGCTTCTCGCACAGGTCAAACATGTGCCTTCAACTTTCGGTTCCGACTCGAGTGCGAGGCCACTTTCGCCCGTTCCGGGAGGCGGGACCGAGCGAGGGCTTGCGAAGTAGAGGGACGTCTTCCGAAAACGAAATGGGCGCCATCTCTGGCGCCCATCCGACAGTCCGAGGCTTGTAGGATTAGTTGATCAGCCCGTAGAACTTTCCGGCGTTTTCGCAGGTGATCTTGTGGACCACTTCGGGCGCGAGGCCGGCGAATTGCTGCTCGATGTATTTTGAGGATTCCGGCCACACGCCGTCGGTGTGCGGGTAATCCGAGCCCCACATCAGGGTTTCGACGCCCATCTCGTCGACCAGCTTGGCGCCGATCGGATCAAGCTGGAACGTCGCCTTGCACTGGCGGCGCCAATACTCGCTCGGCTTCAATTTCATCAGATCGCGGAAGCGATCCTCAAATTCGAAATCCATGCGGTCGAGCGCGTACGGGATCCAGCCGACACCACTCTCGCCAAACGACACCCGCATGCGCGGATAGCGCTCCAGCACGCCGGCGCCAATCAGCGCCGCGATGATGTTGATCAGGCCCATCTGGAATGCCGACACCCCGGTGAACATCGCCGCGCGGCGGACATGGGCGGAAACGCCCTCGCGCGCCCGCGGCGAGGTTGTCGGGAAGGTGTGGAAGTGCAATGGCAACTGCACGTCCTCGACGGCCTTCCACACCGGCTCCCATACCGGATGCCACATCGGCTCCATATCCCACGAGCAGGATAGCTCGAGCCCCTTGATCCCCATCTTGGCGACCCGGTGGATCTCCCTGACCGCCTCCTCGATATCGCCATACGGCAGACAGGCAAGCCCGATCTCGCGCTCAGGGTAGTGACTGCAGAAATCGACGAGCCAGTCATTGTAGATGCGCAGCATCTCGTTCGATGCTTCGCGGTCGTTGAGCCGCGAGGAGGCGCCGAGGATGCCGTAGATGACCTCGGCATCAACCCCGTCGCGGTCCATGTCCTTGATCCGCAGATCCGGGTCGGTCGGGCGGCGAATGTCTTTTTTGCCGTCCTCGAAGAATCCGAGCTCGGCCATCTTGTCGACGCGATAGTTCTGGCCGGGGACATAGGGCGCACCGCCCGGACCGACACCGTTTTTGAGCCCGAAATTGGCGCCGTTTTTGGCGACCCAATGCGGACCCTGCGGCCCGTCCTCGACATAGGGCATGCGGTCCTTGAGCTCTTGCCGCGCCTGCGAGACGAACAAATCCGGCGGCATCCACGGCATGTCGAGGTGGCAGTCGGCCGATATCCTGCGGTACTGCATGTCCTTCCCCGCGCTAGGTTGCGTATCGCCAGCGACTGTACTCCGTTGTGGCGCGGATTGCCCATCAATGCGGCCGGCAGCGCCCGCAATTTTTGCAGATGCGGCATGAACCCAGTGCAACGCCGCCGCGAAATTGCGGTCGGCTTGCTTCGCCGCGTTAGATTGCGGCATGATCGTCGGCGTGGAGACGGAACCCGAGAGGAACCGAAAATGCCCGATTCAGCGATGATTGAAACGACGGATGTGAGCCGCAGCGAGGCGGCAGTCCGTATTGGCGGGCTAGACCATGTCGTGTTGCGGGTCGGCGATCTCAATCGCGCGATTTCGTTTTATCAGAGAGTTCCTCGGCCTGCAGGTGGAGCGCGAATTGCAGCAACCGCGGCTGGTGCAATTGCGGGCCGGCGCATCGCTGATCGACTTGGTCCCGGCATCGGTCTCGCCGCATGAGGCACCGGACAAAGCCGGGCGCAACATGGACCATTTTTGCGTGCGGGTTCTGGGCTTTGATGCGACGGCGCTAAAGGCTCATCTGCACAAGAACGGGGTTGACCCGGGCGATGTCCACGAGCGCTATGGCGCCGAGGGCTATGGCCCGTCGATCTATATCACCGATCCCGACGGCAACACCGTCGAGCTGAAAGGCGAGGCCACCCGCGGCTTGTAGGCGGTCAAAGATGGCCGAGTTTTTCCCGGGGTTCGAGCAGCGGCGGATCAAGACTTCGGGTGCCGAGATCAATCTCGTCACCGGCGGCAAGGGGCCGCCGCTGTTGCTATTGCACGGCTACCCCCAGACCCATCTGATGTGGCGTAAGATAGCGCCGCGGCTGGCCGCCGAATTCACCCTCGTGATCCCGGATCTGCGCGGCTATGGCGACAGCTCGAAGCCACCGGCCGGTCCGGACAACGAAAACTACGGCAAGCGGGCGTTGGCGCTCGACCAAGTCGAGACGATGGCGGCGCTTGGCCACGAGCGGTTCATGGTCGCTGGCCATGACCGCGGCGCGCGGGTCGCCCACCGTTTGGCGCGCGACCACGCCGAACAGATCGAGCGCCTGGCATTGCTCGACATCGTGCCGACGCTTTACCGCTTCGAGACGATTGACCAGAAGGCCGCGACCTCGAGCTGGCATTGGTTTTTCTTGATCCAGCCGAGTGGATTTCCCGAACGGCTGATCGGCTCCGAAGCCGAGTTCTTTCTGCGCCATCAGCTCAGCGCCTTGCTGCGCGAGCCGGCCAAGCTCGAGCCGGAAGCGTTCGCCGACTATCTGCGCTGCTTCAAGAACCCCGAAACCATCCGCGCGACCTGCGACGAATACCGCGCCGGCGCCTCGATCGATCTCGAACACGACCGCGCCGATCGCGGCCGGCGGCTGACGATGCCATTATTGATGCTGTGGGGAAAACGCAGCTCACAGGGCAGCGGCTACGACGTGCTTGGCGTCTGGCGCGACCACGCCGAGAATGTTCGCGGCCACGCGATCGACAGCGGCCACTTCATCCCCGAAGAAGCCCCCGACGACGCCTACCGCTCGCTGCGCGACTTTTTCGCCGGCACGGCTAACTGACTCTGCACCCGACGATCACCGCGCCAGCCTTGAGGACTACGCCGTGGCGGCGCCATCGACCGGCAATGCTGCGCCCGAGACGAATGACGCTTCGTCGGAGATCAGAAACAGTGCGGCGTTAGCGATTTCCTCGGGCTTGCCGGTGCGGCGCATCGGTATTTGCTGGCTGCGCCGGATGACCAAGGCCTCCTTGTCCTGGTCGCCAGGCATCTGCTGCTGATCCGGTCGAGCGACAAAGACTCGCAGCATCGGCGTGTCGATCGGGCCGGGGCACACCGCGTTGACGCGGATATTGTCGGGCGCCAGCCGCTTGGCGAGCGAGCGCACAAACCCGACGACGCCGAATTTGGCCATCGAATAGACCGGACTAAACGCCGAGCCGACCAACCCCGAAGTCGAGGCGGTATAGAGCAGGGCGCCGCCGCCGCGGGCGCGCAGTTCGGGGATCGCCGCTTCCGTCGTCACCAGCACGGTGCGCAGATTGAGCCCGATCGCAATGTCGAAATCGGCCATGTCGATGCCTTCGATCGAGGCGGGGCCGGGGTGGCCGACATGGTTCCACACAAAATCGAGGCCACCGAACGCCGTTGCCGTGCGGCGCACGATGGCGCGGGCGAAATCGTCATCGGTCAAATCGCCGACCAATGCCAATGCCCGGCCGCCCGCCGCGGCGATCTCATCGACGACGGCGTCGACCCCGGTCTGATCGATATCGACGACGCCGACCGCCGCTCCCTCGCGGGCAAAGCGCAAAGCTCCGGCGCGACCCATCCCCGAAGCCGCAGCACTGACAATGCCGATCTTGCCCTCAAGCCGCATTTCTTCCTCCCGTTGAAAACCGCCAAAGGCTCAGGCGGCGATGCCTCTGCCGTCGTAGAGCGAATCGATGGCTGCGCCATAGGCTTCGCGGATCGCGTGGCGCTTGACCTTCAGGGTCGGGGTCATCTGCCCGTTGGCGATTGTAAACGGCTCGCTCGCGATGACGAAGCGGCGAACCCGCTCGACCGGCGCCAGACCACGATTGACCCGCGCGATCACGGCGCCGATCGCCTTCATAAATCGGGGATCGCCGGCAAGCAGGGCAACATCGGTCGACATCCCGTTCTCGGCGGCGAAACCGGCGATGAACTCGGCATCCGGAACCAGCACCGCGACAAGGTACGGCCGGCGATCGCCAAAGACGATCGCTTGGGCGATTTCCGGCTCCAGCGTCAAATAGCCCTCGACCCGCGCCGGCGAGATCATCTCGCCGCCCGAATTCTTGATAAAGTCGCGCTTGCGGTCGGTGACGCAGAGATAGCCGTCGTCGTCGACGTGGCCGACATCGCCAGTGTGCAACCAGCCCTCGACTAGCGCCCCTGCCGTCGCCTGCGGATCGTTCCAATAGCCCTTCATGACGTTGTCGCCGGCAACGAGGATCTCACCATCCTCGGCGATCCGGACTTTGACGCCGTCGAGCGGCGGGCCGACGGTTTCGATCTTGATCCGGGTCGGGGTGTTGCAGGCGATGACCGGGGCGGCCTCGGTCTGACCATAGCCTTGCAATAGCCGGACACCGAGGGCCAGGAAAAAACTGCCGATCTCTGGGTTCAGCGCCGCCCCGCCGGAAACCATGGCCTTGAGCCTGCCGCCAAAACGACGGCGCACATCGGCGCGGACGACGCGGTCGAGCAGCGGATCGAGAAGGCGCTCGGTCGCGCTCGGGGAGGTCTGCGCTGCCCGCTTGCGGCCGATCGCCACCGTCTTGTCGAACATCCGCCGTGCGATCGTGCTTTTGCGCTCGACGCCGAGCGTGATCCGCCGGTGCATCGTCTCATAAAGCCGCGGCACCGCGGTCATGATCGTTGGCCGCGCTTCGAGCAGATTGGCGGCAAGCGTCTCCGCCCCCTCGGCAAAATAGATCTGCGCGCCGATCGAGATCGGAAAGATCATCCCGGCGGTGTGCTCGTATGAATGCGACAGCGGCAGAAAGCTCAAAAACACCTCGTCGCCGAGATCCAGCATTTCGAGCAGCCGGTAGGCGCCACGGCAGTTCGCAAGGATGTTGCGATGGGTGGTCATCACCCCTTTGGGGATGCCGCCGGTGCCGGATGTGAAGATCAGGCAGGCGATATCGTCAGGGTTGAGTGCGGCGATGTGCTCCGCGATGTCGTCGGACGCCGCGTCGCCTTTGCTCAGAACTTCATCCCACGTCAAGAGATCGACAGCGCTCGCCTGCCCCGCTGCGGGTTCCATCGCGATCACGCTGTGGACGGTCTCGGCCTGGTTCGCCGCCGCCAATACCCGCGCCGACAAAGGCGGCCGGGAGACGATCACGGCCGAGGCCCCGCTCGTTGCGAAAACGTGCCGGTGGTCTTCGACGGTGTTGGTGACGTAGGCCGGCACGGTGATCGCCCCGGCGCTCATGATCGCAAGATCGGCAATTACCCATTCCGGCCGGTTTTCGGCGACGAGCGCCACCCGATCGCCACGGCTGATGCCGAGCGATCCCAGCCCGCGCGCCAGCCGCCGCGCATCGCCAGCCGCCGCGGCCCAGCTGATCGGCTGATACCGGCCGCCGTGTTTAGCCCATAAAAACGGCTTCTCGCGCAGCCGCTCGGCTTGCTCGAAGAACATCGCCGGCAGGCTGCGGCAAGTGTCATAATCCATAGCTGCCCGGTCCTCCCGGCCTCTCTTTTTTGCTTGTCGGCCGACCCGAATGCGAGCTTTGGGCGCCTATCCTCACATTTCCACAAAATGCAGGATCAGCCGACTGACTTCTCCGGCTTTTTCCATATGCGGCAGATGGCCGGCTGCGTCGAGGATATGCACCGGAACTTGCGCCGCGAGCGCCTCGGCATGGCTGACCGGGACAATGCGGTCGTCGCGGCCCCAGATCAGCTGAACCGGTATCGTGAGTTGGCGGAGACGATCGGCAAGATAAAGATGTTGGCGGCCATCAGCGAACCACGCGTGGGCGATCGCGGTCAGCGCCGCCTCGACACCATCGAGACGCTTGTAGCGCAACGTTTCTTCGATCATGGCGCGGCTGACCGATGCCGGGTCATGTACCAACTGGGTTAGCACCTCGGCCGCTTCGCGCCGCCGGCTGGCGTGGATAAAACCGTCGATGAACGGTCCGTTGATTTCGGGACCAAGCCCGGCCGTGGCGATCAGGGTCAGACTCGCCGCCCATTCCGGGCGCCGCATGGCGACGAGCGCGGCAACCGCACCCCCCATCGAATGGCCGACGAGATGGGCGCGATCGACGCCGAGCGCCTCCATGGCCGCATCGAGCGCATCGGCCAAGGTTTCGGGATCGCCCGAACCAACATCTTTGGCGGAACCACCATGCCCCGGCAGATCGACCGCGATCGTGCGCCGGCCCTCGGCCAAAGCCGGCTGGGTGAACATCCAGGTGTTCAGATCGCCGCCAAAGCCGTGGACCAGCACAACCGGAATGCCGGGTCCGCCACCCGTTTCGAGATAACGCAGGCGCCGGCCGGCGGCATCGATGTCACGCGGCGCCACCCCTTCGGCCTGCGTCGCGTCCTCGGCGGCGGGTTCGGGGATCGCGAACCCTGCGATAAACCCATCGATCTCCGCGTCGGGCACGTTATTTGGCGCGGTCACCGCCAGCAATGCGCCGACCGGCAGTGTCGCACCCGCCGCGGCGACGATACGGCGCAAGGTGCCGGCCGCCTCGGCTTCGACGGTGTTCGTAATCTTGGTCGTTTCGATTTCGAGGATCTCCTCGCCCGGCGCGAAATCCTGCCCCTCGCGCTTGAGCCAGCCCACGACCTTTCCTTCGGTCATGGTCAGGCCCCATTTCGGCATCGTGATCGGGGTGATCGCGGAACTGCTCATCGCGCATTCAACTTTCCAGCATCGGGCAGCAGACAGGTCTCCGCCGGACCCTCAAGATACCGCTGTTCTGCACGACGCTAAAGTCGAGGGAGCGGCCCTTTACACTGCGTACCTGCGAAGCACTCGAGGCTGATCGAGCGAGCGCGCTGCAGCGCTTTTGTTGGGAAAGGCGGAACAGATCGGCGGCCGCTATAGACCGCGGCAAATCGCGTCGCTCGACTGGCCCGCTAGGCCGCCTCCTGCAGGGTCGAGCCGATATCGAGGGTGGTGGCGCGGCGCAGGTCGCGCGGCTGGGTCTCGTCATGCGGGCGGCCGCGATGCATCGTACAGCGATTGTCCCAGATCACCAGATCGCCCACCCGCCATTGGTGGCTGTAGACGAACTCCGGCCGGGTCGCGTGGAGGTTAAGGTCGTAAAGCAGGATGCGGCCGTCGGCGACCGGCCAGTCGACGATATGCGAGGCGTGAGCCGACAGATACACGGTCTTGCGCCCCGAGCCAGGATGACGCCTGACTAGCCGCTGGTGCGAGGGCGGGTATTTCTCGCGCTCCCCCGGCCCAAATTCGGTAAAGCCGATCTGGCCGCGCGACCAGAAAATGTCGTGCTCGGCGATGAGCGGGTCGATCGCTGATTGCATCGCGTCGGGCAGCGCATCGTAGGCGGCGCGCATGTCGGCGAATTCGGTTTCGCCACTACCCAAGGCGCTCGCCGGCGGTACCGCCACCGCGTGCAGCATGCCGAGCACCACCGGCACCGGCATGTAGGAAGCGTCGGTGTGCCACAAGCGATTGCCGAGCATGTCGAGCCGCCGCCGTTTGGTGGTCGCCGCCGCCCGGCCGATTTCGAGTGGCCCGAACAGCACGGCGAAATCGCGCAATTGCGTGTCGTCGAGCCGCTGTTCGCGAAACACGACGACCGCGTATTTGTCGATCGCACGCCAGATCGCGTCGACCAGCGCGCCATCGATTGGCCCAGAGAGCTCGATGCCGGTCGCCTCGGCGGCGAACAGCGGATGAAGCTGGCGCAATTCAAGGCCCATGCGATATTCCCTCAAATCTCCCGCAGGGATCGCAGCATCGCGCCGCCGTCACCTGCAAGTCAATCGGACGAGAACCTCATGGATGCCTGGTTTCATTGCGAGAACCCCTATCCGTTCGTCCCCGACCAGGTGTTGGACGCGGCGGATTCGGTGCGCGCCAGCCTGCCGAACCGCTACTGCGATCCCAAGGTCGCGGCGCAGCTGTTTGAGGAGACGCTCGACGAATACCTGTTGTGCGACGAACTCGGGCTCAACATCACATCGAGCGAGCACCACGCTGGCATCAACTGCCTCTATGGCGCGAGCCCGCTGGTTCTCGGGATTGTCGCGCGCCAGACCAAGAATATCCGCCTCTTAAGCATGGGGACGCTGGTCACCGTGAGGCAAGACCCGGTGCGCGTCGCCGAGGAATACGCCACCGCCGATGTGATCTCGCGCGGCCGGCTTGAGATCGGCTTTGTCAAATCGGGCGGCACCGAGATGGCTTCCGGCAACGCCAACCCGATCGGCGTGCGCGAGCGCTTTTGGGAGGCGATCGACCTGATCGGCAAGACCTTGACCACCCATGACGGCCCGTTCAGCTGGGAGGGCAAGCACTTTACCCATCGTCACGTCAACATCTGGCCGCGGCCTTATCAGGACCCGCATCCGCCGATGTGGGCGGCAACCTCCGACCCGGCCGACACCGCCGAGATCGGCCGGCGCGGGATGGTCAACATCATGGTCATGCGCGGGGTCGAGGTCACCAAGCGCGCCTGGGCCTCCTATCGCCAAGCGCGGGCCGAGGCTGGGCTGTCAAAACCGGCGACCGACCGCTTTGGCTATTCGGCCTTTGTCTATGTCGGTGACAGCGATGAGGAAGCCGTGCGCGTCGGTTCCAAGCTCCTGTGGTTTGTCAACACCAGCATGAAGTCGGCGCCGCAATACGCAAAGTTCCTGCCCGGCCAGACACCGGCCGAATTCGCCCCGCAGCTTTACCGCAACCCTGCAGCGGTCGGGGTCGGACGGCCGGGGCGCGACTCGGCGTTGAACCGACCGGGGGTCACCGCCGAGATGGCGATGGCAGGGGGCCGCATGTATGCCGGCAACCCGGATACGGTCTATAAACAGATCATGGAGTTCTACGACAAGGTCGGCGGCTTTGGGCATCTGATCATGGTCGGCAAGACCGGCTTTATCACTCATGACGAGGCGGTCAAGAACATCACCCTGTTCTCAAAAGAGGTGCTGCCGCGCCTGCGGGAGATCAAGCCGGTCGTCACCGAGTGAGCGCGGTCGGCGGCAGACGCGGCCGGCGGAAAATTGGAACAATTCCCGGTTCCACGGGAAAAATCGCGGTTTCCGTCGCAAAAGGCTGGTTCGCCAGCAAAATACCTGATTTACAGCAACGGCTTACGAGCGGATTCCCGTCGCCGATCTAATCGGGAATTATTGTCACCGAACCGGGAACAATTTTGCTCGAACCGGGAATGATCGGGAAGTTCGATTTACTGGGAGACGCCCCATGTCTGACACCCCGAGGTATGATTTTCGGTTCCTGTAACAGCTAAGTCGGCCATTTTTAGGGCAGCGGTTACGCCGGAGTGACGGAGCACTTCGCCAACAATGTGCCAGCCGCACATTCAGCCGGCGGCACGGTCGTCCATTTCGAAATCCGGAGGTCAGCTGTTGTTCGGGTAGCAGGCCGCGGCGGTCAGGGTAATGCCGCCGGAATTCAAATGGACCAGCAAGGGGGCGACGCTGGTGAAGGTTTTGGTCAAGGTCACCTGCGAAATGCCGCTGGTGCCGCCGCCGCTTGTCGCCGAAATGCTCAGCGAAATGCCCGATGCCGGCAAGGACAGCCCCCAGCCGCTCGCGACATTTTGAATATAGGTCTTCGTCGCGGTGGAGCTGTAGCTGCCGCTCGATGTGCAGGAACTGGCTTTGGCGATTTGTGCCCTGCGCAATCGCCATGCAGCGCGCGCCGGCAAGTGCGGTTTCCTGCAGAGCTTGTTCGGTCCAGAGGACGCGGCCGAACTCGATCGCGCCAAACACCAGCATCAGAAACATCGGCGCCACGAGGGCGAACTCGACCGCGGTCGCACCGTCCTCGGTTGCAGTGATCCTAGGTAGTCCCGGGCATCTCACTGGGTTTCGACCAGGGCATTGCGGGTCAGCGTGCCGTTGGCGACAAAACCGAATGTCGGGAACAGCGGGCTGACGGCGCGGCTCGCGGTGATCGTCACAAACTGGCCGCCGATGCCGCCCCCGGCGCAAGCGCTGCCACAAGTGACGGTGCTGCCCCATGTCCAATTGCCCGGCGTCCCGGTCGGACAATAGCAATGCGTGCTGTCGTTGCTATTGTTGACATTGACGGTGCTCGTCGCCCAACCGGTCCCGATCACGTTGTTGACGATGTTCGTGATATTGGTATTGAGGGTGCTCGGGGTTATGGTGCCACTGTTGAGGGCAGCGGCATTGTTGACGGCGTATTCGGCGCCGGCGCTGACTGCCGCATCGAGCTGGGCGCCGGTGAACATCAACAGGCCGATATCGACCGTCGCCGCCACGATCATCAGAAAGACCAGCGCATAGATCGCAAACTCGATCGCGGCAACGCCCGGCATCCTCCTGCGGCCGCAGAAGTTGAAGCAGTGCGCGCGGCATCGGCTCACTGCACCAAGCTGACCGAAGTACCCCGACCCGCTGCCGCCAAGCCCGCTGCATGCTCGAGCCGAGCGGCTGAACCGCCAGCCAGGGTCACCTGCGAGCCGATCAGCTCGAGGCACGCGCCCAGTGTCGATGGTGTCGTGCAAGCGGCGGCGCCGCTCATGTTGATCGCACCATGCGGGAAATAGAATGCGCCCGAAATGCGCGTATTGGTCGCCCCGGTGGTGAAAGTCGGCGGCTGCCGGTGTTGGTCGATGATCTGCGGGCCGATCACAGCAAGGTTGGCGGTGGTCGCCGGAGTCGATGGGGCGGTAAGGTTCACGGTGCTATAGCCAGCGCCAAAGCAGAAGGCCGACGTCGTACCGATCCACAGGTGACACGTGCTCGTGCCACCGATCACGAAGGTGACGTTCAGTGCAGTGAGGCCAGTCGGTTGTGCCCGCTCGTTGGGCAGTTGCTAACATCGCCGCCGCCGCCATTCCCGACCGCGACGTAGCCGTTGACGGTGTAGACCCCGGACCCCTAGGACAATGCCGCCGGCGGCGATGATGATGCCATTGATATCGTGCGCGGCGGCGGCCGGGATCGTTAGGCAAGTGCCGCCGCTCGCTGGCTATACGTCCCGGCGGTCTGAAACAGATCCCCGGCACCGGTTGCGTCGCCACAGTGTCATTATCCCGCTGGTCCCAGCGTTCAGCGAGTAGCCGTCGCTCGCCTTGCCCGATATTGTAGCTGTTAGTGCTGGTGCCACTTCCGAGGCCAGAGCGCTTGGCGCCGCCGCCGTTGTAAATGCCCCCGGCTAGGTTAAAGGTGCTCGGGCCGGCGAAAGTCAGGGTCGTCCCGTGTTGCAGATGCTGTATCCGCTTGTTCCGCTGCATGAACCAGTGCCGCGAGATTAAATGTGCCCGCTCCGAAGTGTCGTTGTCGTAGCCGCCGCCCATCGTGGCGCATGCCGGCTCGCAGTAAAGGTTCCCGCGCCGAAAGTGGTAGATGCCTGCCCTCTGTCGTAATCGAGCCTGAACGTCAAGTGTTGAGCCTAATTACCGTCCGGTAGCTCGTGCGTGCCGTAGTGATAAGTCCTGCGCCGAAAGCCATAAGTCTCGCCCGAACTGCTTAGCGTCGCTCCGCTCGAAGACCATGCGCAAGCGAATTGTCGGTAGCCGCCAGATGAGGTTGCAATAACGGCAGCCACCTTATTAGGGTGAAGCTGCCAAAGTTGAATGGGCCGGCGCCGGTGCAAGTGACCGTGTAGGGCTTATTTGTGGAGGTCGTAGCTGTCCGGCAGCCTGATGGCAAGTCCTGTTACGCTGGTCTTTGTGAAACTCACCGCGCTGCCGCTGGGGATCGTGACGCTGGCGCATTCGGTCGGCGCGACTGTGCCCGAGGTGCCGAAGTACCCGAGCGGTGAGCCCGATATGCGCTGCGGCGGTCGAGACCACGCTGTTGCCGCTCAGCGGGTCGGAAGTTGTTATTTGGTTGTAGGTGACAGATGGCGTGCCGGACGGTGGTGAAATGCTGCGCGCCGCCGCGTTGCGCTGTGAGTGGTACCGTAATCGACGGTTTTGGTCGCGAGAGCTGCGCCCGCCGACGAGGGTCACCGCATTGTTGGAAGCCACGGCACAATTGTTCGCGGTGATGTTGGTGCCCGCCATCGGCGACGATACCGGTGCCGCCGCTGTTGAGGGCGATGATGCACCCGGGGGCGCTGCTGTTGATTTCCGCGTAGGCGGTGGCGCTGACCGGCAATGTCGTATTTGATGTCAGCACCCGGGCCAGCTCCAGTGGCAGATTGGTCGTGGCGGTAACCTCAATGGCGTGATTGCCGTCACCGCTCGGCGAGCTGACGTAAGACGGGGTGACGCCGCTCGACAGCCCGTTTAGCGCCGCGATGTTGCTGGCGGCGCTGGTGGCGCTGTCGCTGGAGCCTGTCGAATTGTAAACGAGGGCGCCGCCATAGGCCGCGAGATCGGCCGCGCGCTGGTTCTCGACCTTTTGCAACAGCCCATGGCCGTATTCGAGCGCCAATGCCGATACCCCGACCACCGCCACCAAGACGAATGCGGCAAGAACGCTGATCGCACCCTGCTCATCGTGCCAATATCGTCTAAAAACGTCTGATTCACCGCGCATAGATCAGCTCCTCACGCAGCGAGGCTAGGCGGATCACGTAAACAAAAAATTAAAACCTAAGACATCGATCGCTTAGCCGCATACCCGCGGTACTCTAGAATGCCAATTTTGCGGAAATTTGCTGATAGTTCCAAATATTAGGGATATGTCGCCGACAATCTCCCACACGTCACCCCGCGTTTCGAGCACGCAGTGAGGGGCGCACCTCCCCGCAACTTATTTACTTTACGCGGGTGGGGGTGAATTCAGATCAAGTTTTGATTTCTAGCCCTACGATTTGTACCTTAGTACCAGCGCGCCCATCACGGGGCTGCTTCGCCGCAATCACCAATGGCGGCAACCGTCTGTTCGATTGGCACGACTACAACGATTTGCGATATGTTGACTAGGGCGGGGCGCGTGGACGCAATGCAAATGCTGATGGCCTGACCCGCCACGCGCCCCCTGTAACAAAAAGGCTACGCCACGCGGGTCCATTGAAGGACGGTTTACCGCCGCCATCCTCTCCGCCGCCATCCTCGCGGCCGGGACGCTGCGTCAGTGCTGGAGGAGCAGGTAGAGAGCTGAGACGAGCATCGCTAGGCCGCCGGCGCGGGCGATCCATTGCCCCGCCGGAAACATCTTTTCAACGAGAACAAAGGTGGCGATCACCGCCATCCATAAGAGGCTCATGATGCCGGCGGCGAACATCAGCGCCATCAAGAACCAGCAGCAGCCGAGGCAATAGAGCCCGTGCTCAAAGCCCATCCGCAATGCGCCGGCCGGGCCGTCATGCCAATGGTTTAGAACAAAGTCGAGCGGCGAGCGGCAATGCGCGAGGCAGGCGGTCTTTAACGGCGTCAATTGATAAAGTCCGGCAGCGACGAGAACCGCCGCGGCCAAGAGCGGACCCAACGCCCCGGTCGCAGGTGAGATCAATGCTGCGCGCTCGAGGCCCCAATCGGCGAGTGTGGCGACCGCGCCAAACACGCCCCAGGCGGCGAGATAGCCGGCGGTAAACACCGCGGTCGGGACATAGGGCTCGGCGCGCCCGCGCTTTTTGCGGTTGATCGCCGCGAACATCATAATCATCGGCGCCGCCGAGGGCAGCATCATGCCGGGCATCATCGCCCACCAGAACAGGAAGTTCAGCGCGAAGTCGGCGGCACGCCAGGGCGCGAACGTGGCCGGCATCATCTCGGCCATATCCGCCATCGGCTGCATCTGCCAGATACATGTAAAGCCATGACAGCGCGGTGATCGCGGCAAGGGCGGCGGCGATGACGATGCGGTCGCGTCGCGGCAGCGCCGCGCAGGCGGGGTCTGGGCCCCGAAAGGAGTAGGAGATCCGCTTACCTAGCGTGGCCAAGCGTCAGGGTCTCATAAGCTTACCACAACGGCCCACGGGTCCGGCTTTTGGCCAGCCCGAGGACAGGCTCCGGCCGGTGCCCATGGCTGCCATGGTTCCCGGCCTGCGCCGGGATGGGGAATAAAAATGCACCTAAATAGATTGGGCAAGCGGGGCCTTCTGATAGCGTTGCCTAGTTCGCAGTATTTCTTCCCCAAATCCGCCGGGGTTACGCCGACCAGGCAAAGGGCGCGAAATGGCCGTTATTGCCTTTGCCGGCAAGATCAAGATCGAGGCCAAAGCCGGTGACACGGGTTGATACCGAGCGCGCCAAGGCGAGCCGACGGTTTGCCGGGTGGCCGGTATTGTCGAGATAGAGCGGCTCGCCGCTGCGGTTGCGCGACAGCACCCCCTCGATCTCGAAGGAGGCCACGTCGGGAATAGCGGTGCGGCGCTTAAAACCCTCGGTCGCGAATTCGATCGGCTTAAATTCGACGCCGCGGAAATCGCTAACGAGATTTTGGCGGATAAAGCTGGGCGGACCGCCGGCATCGCCCGACACGATCGCCGTCAATGCCTGGCGCTGCGCCTGATCGGCGGCGGCATCGACAACGCCGGCGAAAACCCAGTTGCCGTCGGCCATGACCTTGCCCGAACGGATCACCAGCGCGAATTTGAGCCCGGCGAGCGGGGTGTCGCCGCTATTGCCTTCGTCGATCCGGAACACCATCACCGCAACGCAGTGGTCGTGGGTCGCCGGCCCCTGCGGGTTGGTATAGATGCATGGGCAAAGATAGTCACAATTGCAGCTTTCCATGTATTCGCCGCGCATCGTCCAGTTCTGGTCCGGCATCACCTCTCTCCTCCGTCCCGATTTCCGCCGGCTACTGGTTCGACCAAGAGATCGGCGCGTAATGGCCGTTTTTGCCGGAATTATCCCAGCGCATCCCGTGATCGGCGAAAGTGCTGCCTGCTCGTCCGACCGCGAGCGCCAGTCTGTCCGGCGCCACGGGATGCCCGGCGTTCGCCCAGATCTCCCCGCTGGGGTGCAGGCTCGGCAATGGCTCGACCGCCATACTCATGATCCCCGGAATTTCGACCGATCGCATCTTGCCGCTGATCCGATAATCGATCGGCACTTTCTTGGCGCCGAGGTTGGTTGCGATCAGCGGGGCGAAGTTCGCCATCGGCCCGCCTTCGCCACCGCTAAAGATGGCACCCAGCGACTGCGCCTGCTGATCGCTGGCGCGCTCGTCGATATAGACGGCGATGGTCCAATCGCCGTTGGCCATCGGCCCTGGGGTGTGCCCGATCACCACCAGATTGAGCCCGTCGAGCGCGACCGAGCCGTACCTGCCGCTGTCGATGTGAAACGCGAATGCGACGTCACAAGCCCCTTCGGTCGGGCGCGAGGTCAGCGGCGGATTTGGCGAGATCAGGCACGGGCAGACGACACTGCAATTGCAATTCTCGAAGTAATCGCCCGAAAGCTGCCATTGCGTTCCGGCGGCCATTCGATCCTCCCTCCACTGATGCTTCAGTAACGTGTAAGGTCGGTCGGTTGCTGTTGCAAACCTGAAACAAAATGGCTGTTTAGGCCGCCCCGGCTTGCGCCTTTTTGTCCGAAATGCGCTTGTGCAAATTGCGCACGATCATGTCGGTCAGCCGCTCGTTGAGCGGGAACAGGCGTTGGCCGATCGGATACGGGTCCTGCTCGGTCACCGGGATCGGGGCTTTGAGAATTTCATCCGGGCCGACGCCGCGATCGACAAAGCGCTCGACATAGCCGATCCAGTTTTCGACGATCTGGCCCTGTTCCTTTAGATAAGCTTTGCCGCAAGGCTCGCCATGACCGGGCACGATCGTTTCGACATCGAGCGCCTCGATGCTCTTGAGCGCCGCCAGCCACTCCCACGGATCGCATTCCTGCAGCCAGCTGCGGCATTTGTGAAAGACGTTGTCGCCGGTAAAGACCACACCCTCCTCGGGCACCAGCACTGAGGTCTGCGGCGCGGTGTGGCCCGGCATATGGATGATCTTGAAGGTGTGGTTGCCGACGTTCAGGGTCAGGGTGTCGTCAAAGGTCAAGGTCGGCGGGTTGGCGGGGGGATAATCGGGGTGACCCACCAGCCAGACGCTGTCGGGGTCGGTTTGCTTGAAACGCTCGCGCTTTTCGTCGAGCGAGCCAAACGCCCACAAATAGCGCTCAAAGCATTCCTGCAATTTGACCTGGCCGACCACCTGGGTGTTGGTGAAATAGGCGTTGCCGGAAATGTGGTCGCCATGCGGCTCGGTGTTGATCAGATAGCGGATCGGCGCCTTGTCTTCCATTCCCTCGCGCCAGCGCACGGCATCGATCGGCTGCTGCGGCGAGTCGATCATGACATAGCCGTCGCTGGTCTCGACAAAGCTCGGGTTGCACCCGGCGAAATAGACTTCCGTAAAACTGTGGGGTCCGACCCTGCGCATATCCGCCTCCCTCGCGAAAGGCAGCGATTTTCCCCGAACTGTCGCCACGGCACAAGCGCGGCATCAAAGCCCAAAGCGCGATAACGGAACCCGCAGCGATAGCGGGACGAACGCTGCGAAGGCCGCCGCGAGCGGCGGTGATTTGGCGCTAAGCGCTGGTTATTGCGGCTCCGCCGCGGCGGCCCGCGGCAAGCCGAGTTGCGGCGGCTGTGGACGTAACGGATAGATCAACTGGCCGGCCAGCGAACCCGGCAACTTTGTTTCGATGCCGTAGGCCGCTGGCCACTTGTTGCGGGGCAGGTAATGGGTGCCGAAAATCCAGTCCATGATCGGCAGCATCGAGGCGTAGTTGCGGTCCCGCGGCTCGGCCAAGCTGTGGTGCCAGTGATGAAAGGCCGGGGTCGAAATCACCCACTCCAACGGACCCAGCCGCCAGTACAGATTGGCATGGATCCAAAAGCCCCAAATCGTGAGAACCAACACAAGAATTGCCGATACCGCCCCGCCAGCCGGGGTGAGCGGAGTGGCCAGACCGAGGATGGAGACCGGGACTAGCCCGCACAATCGGGTGAATACGTTGTCGATCGGGTGGGCGCGGGCGCTGATCAGAAAATAGACCTGCTCGGGACTATGGTGGACCGAGTGAAAACGCCAAAGAAAGGGGATTTCGTGCGTCCAGCGATGGCCCCAATAAAAGCCGATTTCGCTAACCACCAAGGCAGCCACCGCGCGCGCCCAGATCGGTAGCGCCGCGACCGAGGCTTGCACGCGATATGGGACGATAGCATGGGCGCCGAACGCTGCCAGCGAAAGCGGCACGGCTAGTAGCAGACCGGGCACCAGACCGCTAATGAAATAAAAGCCGATATCGCTGACCAGGCTCTTGCAAAAGAATTTCCGGCGACGCAGCGCGAACAGCCGCTCGAGCGGCAGAAATACGACAGCGAGCAGCAACAGCCACGCCGAGAGCCTGATCACACTGATCACGAACGATTGCACATGCTGGTGGTCAAGAAATGCCGGCACGGGCGTTATCCTTACTCGTCGATTACCGCCGGGGCACCGCGGACGCACCTGGGCGAGAGCGAATTTCGCCCAGATGCGTTGACGATCGCTAAATGGACCTGCCGGTAAATCAGGCTGCGGCGTTGCGCTGCATCCGCCGACGTAACATGCCGCCGGCACCGAGCAGGCCAAAGCCAAGGAGCGACAGGCTCGCCGGCTCCGGCACATTCGTCGGCGGTGTGTTCACGCCTTCGAGGAAGACCGTTGGCGGAAGATTGGTGGTGCTGCCGTTGTCACCCCAGGCCAGGAATGTCAATATTGCGGTCCCGTTAGTCAGGTCCGCCGCAGTTGGCGTAAACTCCAGAGTAACAGAATTCCAGTCAACGTTCATTTCCGACGGGGTGCTCATCAGCGTCGACATGTCCTCCAGATTGCCGGTCGGGACGACAGGGACGCAGGGATTTGACGAGCAGTCGACACCGATCCCACCCGTACCTAGAAATACCAGCCACTGCTCGGTGGTGGGACCGGTAAATCCCTGTTGCTGACCGGCTGCCTGCTGGAACTGAAGGCTGTATGTCGTGCCCGCCGTCAGCCCCGTAATGGTCTGATAAATCGTATTCTCGTACTGAGGATTTCCGTCCGCCTGAAAGAAGTTGGTGCCGGCCGGAACGGTAACCGAGAATCCGGGGTTCGTATAAACAGGGTAAATATTGCCGCCCGTGCCAGTATAGCCCTCGGAGCCTTGCTGACCGACATAGGTCAGGCTGCCACCCGCGCCAGCGGTACCAACCGACCAGCCAATCGGCATTACAGTGTTGAAGAAGTCCTTCTGCTGGGTTAACGGGTTTGTCAACATATTGAACTGTAGGTTCGTGACCGGCAGCACCACATCCGCTTTAGCCGAACATGCGAGGCCTAATATCAAACCGATGGCCGTCAGGCCGATAGCGGTTGGCTTGTGCGTCTTCATGTAACACTCCTTGAAGTAGAACTATGTGTATCGTCACTCCGCCAATCCGTGCGAACCGGCGTAGCCGAAGTCCGATACCGCGCTTTAAGCAACCGCCGCGCCAATATTTTATATGATTGATTCTATTGCTGAATTTATGCAAATAACAAAAGTCATAGTTAAGTAAAGCGCATGCTATAGTTAAAATGTAAGAGTTACCGACCGGACAAGAGCGATCCGCAATAATCAAACTGCGGCTCAATAACTATAAACCGAGCTACGGCACCAGTAGATTAACTAATCAAAGAGCCTGTTTTCAGTGGGTTCTGTGGAAATGGCAGTCATATTGAAGACGCCCTAACGGTTCCCGCGAAGCTGGAAAACCTAGTGTAAAATAATTCGTCTACGGTAGGTTAACTACACATAACCCCTAAGGGTTGTATCAATTTCGATTTGCATCGATCATGTGAAGGCGTCGAGAACGGATTTGGTGAACGCGGCAAAGGCTGCCGATTCGCCGGATAGCGGCTGGAAACTTGCGCTACAGCCCGGAATGGCACACCGAGTTGGGTAGGCGGCGGCTGAGCGCCAGCCCCGGTAACGAATGCCGCACGGCAATTCCGCGGAGTTCGCACCAAACCAGCGCTTGAACCGATAGGCGTCTGCGTTCAACCCTGTTATTCGCCAGCCATTAACAGTGCCCGCGCCAGATGATGGCCGGTTGGGGGCAGATGATCGGTTTCGAGGAATGTTGTTTGCACAGACACCTGAGCTGAAGCACCGCGCCGGAGCGGGCGCGGACGGTCTCCTTTTGTGGCTGCTGCTGTTGCCGTTGTTGCTGCTCGCCGTCGCCTGTGGACAACAGCGGGGTTATGTCGAATATGGCGCGCCGACCATCGGCGGGACTGAATACGCGCCGTCGCATTATTACCCGCCGCCGGGGCCGCCTGGGGATCCGTGGGGTCCTTACATCCGTGAAGCCGCCGGCCGTTACGGCGTGCCCGAGCAATGGGTGCGCGCGGTTATGAAGCAGGAATCGGGAGGCCAGGAACAAGCCATCTCCCCGGTCGGCGCAATGGGCCTGATGCAGGTCATGCCCGCGACCTACGACGGTTTGCGGGCGCGTTACGGGCTCGGCGCCGATCCCTATGACCCGCACAACAACATTCTGGCGGGCACGGCCTATATCCGCGAGATGTACGACCGGTTTGGCGCGCCGGCGTTTCTCGCCGCCTACAATGCCGGCCCCGACCGGGTGGAAGCCTATCTCGCCGGCGCCGGCAGCCTGCCAGACGAGACCCAGAACTACCTCGCCTCGGTCACTCCGAACCTCGGCAGCGCGGTGCCGATGTCGGGGCCGTTGGCGATGTACGCCTCCGCGGGCGCCGGCCGCCACCACGGCGGTTATGGGTCACCCGACGTTCAGAGCCTCGCCGCCGGCTGCGATCTCAGCGCCGCCTATGACCCGAACCACCCGTGCACTTCGCTGATGCGAGCGTCAACGACCCCGGCACCGGTGCAGCAAGCCTACCTGTCGCAAACCGCTCTGCCACAAACCGCCCTGCCGCAAACCGGGGCGGGCGGATGCGACCTTAATGCTGCTTACGACCCAAGCCGTCCCTGCACATCGGTCGGAGCACCGGTCAGCCCTGCGGTCGGACCGGTGATCGCGGCGGCCGAGCCGGCCACAGCCTCGCCCCCATTCGCTCCGCCCATCCGACAGGCCTCAATTCAACCCGCCGCCGGCTGCGATCTGAATGCCGCTTACGACCCCAGCCGTCCGTGCACGAGTGCGGGGCAAGCCGTTGTTGCGGCGGCGGAGACGCCGCTGCCATTAGCGACGCCGGCCCGTTCTGCAGCGCTTGGCGGATGCGACCCGGGTGCGGCTTACGATCCGAACCATCCATGTCATCCGGCACCGCCGATACGGCGGGTTCAGCTCGCCTCGGCCGAGGGATGCGACGCTAGCGCCGCTTATGATCCAGCTAGCCCCTGTCACCAGGCGGTGACCGCGGCGACAGCTGGTTCTCTGCCATCGTCGAGACCGTCGCGGGCGGCTTCCGAGGCGGCCGCTCTCCTCGGCTTTCCGGATGCCGTGTCGGTGCCGGCGGCGACACGGCCAGTCGCTCCAGCCTTCGAGAACAGCGCGGGTTTGCACCAGCTTGCGCTCCCCAACCGGGAGTGGGCGATCCAGGTCGGCGCTTTTGCAAGTCCCGGGCTAGCGCGCGCGGTAGCTGAGGGCGCCCGAGCCCAAGCGCCAGGCCAGCTGCACGCTGCGGCGATCGCGCTGCCACCGGTCGCCGCCGGCGGTGCTGTGCTGTATCGCGCCCGGCTCGTCAATCTCTCAGCGAGCGCCGCGGAGAACGCCTGCACCAACCTCAATCGCCGGCAGCTACCCTGCGTCGTCGTCCAGCCCAACCGGGGTTAGGGCGAAACGCGGCAGTTCCAGTCGCTTGGCCCGGTCACTCGGCTGGGGCGGGCACGACCGGTCGGCGCAAGCGGATGCGGGCGCCGCCGGCGCAGAACAGGCTCGCCATCAGCAACGCCGCGACAACGACCAGCACCAGCCGCGGCCGGCCCGAGTCGATGATCATGCCGTACGGCACCGGCATGATTGCTCCGCCCAATGACATGCCCGAGCTGACAAAGCCGAATACCTTGCCAATCTGGCCCGGCGGTGCGGCATCCTTGACCATGACGTCGCGCGGGGTGCGGCTGGCGCCCATCATCAATCCGCCGAAAAACAGCACGCCGATCGTCATCAAATCGGCCATTGGGACGATCCCGACCCACAGCAGGATGGCGGCGGCGCCCGTTGTCAGCGCCACGACAAACGGCAGGTAGCGGTCGGTGCGGTCGGCGACCCAGCCGCCGAGCAGGACGCCGCAGATCGAGCCGACCATCCAGCCGGTCAACGCCGAAGAAGCGGCGGCGAGCGGCGTCCCATAGGTGCGGTGCAGGATCGTGATCAGCCAGGACTGGATGCCGGCGCCGGCCGCCGCCGATATCATGAAAAACGCGAAGAACATGACCACCGAGCGGCTCAGCAGCATCTTCATGCCGGACGATGCAGCGGCCGAGGCCTGTTCATGCACCTCGTGGCGTTGCTCGACCAGGATGCGGCTCTGCCACAGGATCGTCAGGACAACCGGCACGCCCAGCAGCCCGACCAGCAGCAAGGCGCCGCGCCAGCCGAGCAGCAATGTCAGCGCAGCAGTCGCCGGCGGCGCTGCGGCAAAGCCGATATTTCCGACAAAGGTGTGAAACGCAAACGAGCGGCCGAGCCGCGCCCGGTCTATCGACCCGCTGAGGATCGAGTAATCGGCCGGATGGATCACCGAATTGCCGCATCCCGACAGCAACGCCAATGCGACGATCTGCCAATAAGAAGTGGCAAATGACATCGCCGCCACCGACAACGCCATCGTCGCGGTGCCGGCGACCAGAAACGACCGCGCCCCGTAGCGATCGACCAGGAACCCCAGCGGCGTCTGCAGGATCGCGGTGGCGGCCGACATGACCGCCATTACCAGACCGAGCTCGGCGAACGACACGTCAAAGGTCTTGTGCCAAGCGATAAATACCGGCGGCAGGCAAAGTTGATAATAATGCGATAGAAAGTGGCCGGTGCCGAGCAGCGCGTTTACCCGTGTTTCGCGGCCAAATGCTGGAAATTTGAGCATTTGCTGATGCTGCGATAAACGCCGCCGACGGTCGAGCGGAAAGTGCGGGCTCGGCTTCCGTACCGCGCGAGGCTGATTTGCTAAAATCGCGGGTTCAATTCATCGGCCGCGAGTGGATCGCTTACTGTGCCGCGCCGGCGATCGCGACGACCGATCATGCGAGTTTCGAAGCGCGAGGAGATAGCGGAGCGTGAATAATGCGGAGCATCTGGCGGTCTTGCGCCAGGGCGCCGAGCCGTGGAACACCTGGAGGAGCCAGAACCCTTCGGTTCGTCCGGACCTCACCGGGATCAATCTCGCGGGCGCCAATCTCGGTGGGGCGTTCCTCAGCGGCGCGAAACTCACCGGTGCCAATCTCAATCGAACCAACCTCAGCGCTGCGGTTCTCGATGCCGCCGATCTCTCCGATGCCGATCTGAGCGGCGCTAATCTGAGCCGGGCTGACCTCCGGAATGCGAGACTGACAGGCGCCAATCTGAGCCGAGCCAATCTTACTGAAGCGGCCCTAAACCAAGCAAACCTGGGCGGTGCAACGCTTAGTCTCGCGAACCTAAGCAAGGCGGTCGGCAATGGCGCCGATTTCAGCGAGGCGGTGTTGAGCGGCGCGCTTCTGCGTGAGGCGACGCTCACTGGCGCCGATTTCCGCGCCGCCGATCTCAGCGGCGCCGATCTCGCGCGCGCTTATCTCGGTACCGCCGACTTGTCCGCGGCGAACCTGCGCAGCGCTGATTTTCGTGGCGCTAATCTTGGCAGCGCCTCGCTGCGCGGGACAAATCTCAGTCTGACCGACCTCAGTGGCAGCAATTTAACGAATGCCGATCTCGCCAATGCCGAGCTGACCAGCGCCAATTTGCGCGGTGCCGATCTGACCCTAGCAAATCTGACCAATGCCGAGGTAACCAACGTCGGCTGGCAGCTGCACGAGATGCGCGGCCGCTATCTTGGCGTCCGTGGCCTCGACTCGTGCTACGGCAATGCGCTGTTCAAGCGCGCGGCGGCAGATCAGGATTTTCTTGATACGCTGGAGGCGCATGTCAAAGGCACCCGTAAAATCGTGCTGTTTCGCGCCTGGGGCGTCATTGACTATGGCCGCAGCTTGCTGCGGGTTGCCTTGCTGTCGTTTGGTTTGGCCGCGATCTACGGTGTGATCTACCGAACTTTCCCCCAGATCCTGGATTATAAAGACAGTGCCAAGACGTGGTTTACCCCTTATTATTTCTCAATTGTTACATATACGACGCTCGGTTTTGGCGATGTCAAGCCAAAGACCCTGATCGGGGAGCTGGTCGTCTCCAGTGAGGTGATCCTGGGCTACACCACGCTCGGATTGCTGCTTTCCGTCCTCGCCCAAAACATCGCCCGACGCAGCTGAGTGGGGGATTTACTGTCTCGGACGGCGATGCCGATCCTTTTAAACAAATCTGTCATAAAAGTGCAAAGTGAACCCGGCATATTCGCGCCTTAATCTGGTCAAGAGGGGGAATCATGACCGATGCCGCGATCCAGCCGCGGGCGGGGGGCGTCGCGGGCCCGGTCCGGCCGACCCTCGACAGCGGGTTCGACCCGCGTCAAGCCTTTATCTTTTTTGGCCTGCTCGGGGCCGGCCTGCTGTTTGTCGCATACAGCCTTTATTCGGATGTGTCCGCTACGCCCGGCGCCAAACCCACAACCTTCTTGCCCTATTTGTTGTTGTTCGTGGCTCTGCTAATTGCTCTCGGCTTTGAATTCGTAAACGGTTTTCACGATACGGCGAACGCGGTCGCAACGGTAATCTACACCCATTCGCTGCCGGCCCAGTTCGCCGTCATCTGGTCCGGGTCATTCAACTTTCTGGGTGTGCTGTTGTCGAGCGGCGCTGTCGCGTTCGGCATCATATCACTATTGCCGGTCGAATTGATCCTGCAGGTCGGGAGCGCCGCCGGGTTCGCGATGGTGTTCGCATTGCTGATCGCGGCGATCATCTGGAACGTCGGTACCTGGTACCTCGGTCTGCCGGCGTCGAGTTCGCATACTTTGATCGGCTCGATTATTGGCGTCGGTGTCGCCAACGCGCTGATGCGCGGCCAGGACGGCACCTCGGGCGTCGATTGGGGTCAAGCGACGGCGATCGGCAAGGCGTTATTATTCTCGCCGGTTGTCGGGTTTGTTCTTTCGGCGGTGTTGCTGCTGGTCATGAAGGTGCTAATCCGGCAGCCCGAACTCTATAAGGCGCCAGAGAGTGACAAGCCGCCGGCATGGTGGATCCGCGGTCTGCTGATCTTTACCTGCACCAGCGTCAGCTTTGCCCACGGCTCGAATGATGGGCAAAAGGGCATGGGTCTGATCATGCTGATCCTGATCGGTACCGTGCCGACGGCATTTGCCCTGAACCGCGCCCTGCCCGACAGCCAAATCGTTCAGTTTTCGGGGGCCTCGGCAGCCGCGGCGAAGGTAATCGCGCAGAAGGCGAGCGGTTATGACGTCCTCGGCAACCCGCGCCCGGCAGTCACCGAATATGTCGCCCACCACCATATCAACGAAGGGACCTTTCCATCTCTGGCGGTGCTGGTGCGCGAGATCAACAAGCAGGTCACCCAATACGGGTCGCTCCGGAAAATCCCGGCCGAGGCGGTCGGCAACACCCGCAACGACATGTACCTCGCGTCCGAGGCTATACGGCTGTTGGTCAAGGACAAGGGAGCCGAACTCTCAACCGGCGATATCGCGGCGCTAAACCGCTACAAGCAGTCGCTCGACGCCGCCACCAAGTTCATTCCGATCTGGGTCAAAGTCGCGGTCGCGATCGCGCTCGGTCTCGGGACGATGATCGGCTGGAAGCGCATCGTTGTTACTGTAGGTGAAAAAATCGGCAAGACCCACTTGACCTATGGTCAAGGTGCGGCCGCCGAACTTGTTGCCGCCGGGACGATCGCCGCCGCTGACATGTACGGATTGCCGGTGTCGACGACCCACGTGCTGTCGTCCGGCGTCGCCGGCACGATGGCAGCCAACGGCTCGGGCCTGCAGCTGTCGACGATCCGCAACATCGCGCTCGCCTGGGTCTTGACCCTGCCCGCGGCGATGATGCTGTCCGGCTTCCTCTATTTTGTATTCGCGCATTTGTTCTGAGCCGAGCGATCGGGTCCGAGAACAGCCGCAACGATCGTCATTCGCCAGGGGAGGGCGGCATGCGAGCGATGGATGTCATGGTGCACGACGTCGTGACTGTCCGTCCCGAGACGGACTTTGCCGACGCCGTCAAACTGCTGATCGAGCACGATGTCAGCGCATTGCCGGTGGTCGATGCCGAAAACCGGCTGGTCGGCATTTTGAGTGAAGCCGACTTGATCCACCGTTTCGAAATCGGCACCGAAAAGACGCGGCCGTGGTGGATGGAAGCGGTGACCGGCGCCGGCGTCTTGGCCGAAGAATTCGCCAAGTCGCATGGCGAAAAAGTCGGCGAGATCATGACCCCGGAAGTCGTGTCGGTCACCGAGGAAACGCCGCTTGCCGAAGTCGCGGCACTGCTCGAGCGCAAGCGGATCAAGCGCGTGCCGGTAATCCGGGACGGCAAGCTCGTCGGCATCCTCAGCCGATCGAATTTGGTCCAGGCATTGGCATCCGTCGTCGGGCGCATGGATCAGCATAAGGATAGCGACCACCAGATCCGGCTCGAATTGCTGTCGCGGCTTAAGCAGCAATCCTGGACCGATTTTGGCAGCCGAAATGTTACGGTCAGCGACGGTATCGTGCATATTTGGGGGCTGGTGGGGTCGCCCGTCGAGCGCAAGGCCCTACTGGCATTGGCGGAGAGCATCCCGGGCGTCGAGCGGGTCTGCGACGAGATGATCCCCGCCTACTGAGCCCGCTTGCGGGCGCACACTCGACACTCCCGGAAAAGGGCGCCGCGGCAAATGGCAGAATTGGCGATCGATCGGCGACCATCTGAAAAAGTAGCAGCGGCCGCTCCGGCCCCAACGGCGCCGCGGCAGCGCTACATTAACCGCGAACTTTCGTGGCTGGCGTTTAACGAGCGCGTGCTGGAAGAGGCGGGTAATGCTGCCCACCCGCTGCTCGAACGGGTGCGGTTTTTATCGATCTCGGACAGCAACCTCGACGAGTTTTACATGGTCCGGGTTGCCGGCCTCAAGGAGCTGGCGGACAGCAAGATCCCGCTCACCAGCGACGACGGTCTCAGCGCCGAACAGCAGCTTGCCGCGGTCGCCGAAGTCAGCGATCGTCTCGTGCATCGCCAGCAGCGCTGCTGGGCAGAGCTGCAGCAGCTCCTGGCCAAAGAGGGCATCTCGATCCTCGGCCACGATGCGCTGACCCCCGCCGATCGCGCGTGGCTGCGGCAGCGTTTTATCGAAAGGCTGCTGCCGGTCCTGACGCCGATCGCGATCGATCCGGCGCATCCCTTCCCGTTTGTTCCGAACCGTGGCCTTGTGATGGTCGTGGAATTGCTCCGCGACGACAATTCGCAAATCAACGCGCTGGTGACGATCCCCGAGCAGATCGAGCGCTTCATCAGATTGCCGGGGGAGGCGATCCGCTTCACTTCGATCGAGGCCGTGATCGTTGCTGTCGGGCTGGCCGAGCTATTCCCAGGAATGACCCCGGCCGGTTTTGGGACGTTCCGCGTGTTGCGCGACAGCGACATCGAAATTGAGGAAGAAGCACACGACCTTGTGCTGATGTTTGAATCGGCGCTGAAGCGACGGCGTCAGGGCCGCATCATTCGCCTGATGTTTGCCGGTGGCACGCCGCAAAGGCTGTGCGACTTTGTCAGCCGCGAGGCCGGTGCGCGGCCCGCCGATGTCGCGGTGGTGGAAGGGATGGTGGGTCTGGCCGACACCCGCCAGCTGATCACCCCGGAGCGGCCGGACCTGTTGTTCCCGCCATACACACCGCGCTTTCCCGAGCGCATCCGCGACTTTGGCGGCGATTGCTTTGCGGCGATCAGGGCCAAGGACATCGTCGTCCATCACCCGTATGAATCGTTCGACGTCGTCGTGCAGTTCGTGCGCCAGGCGGCGCAGGACCCGAACGTCATCGCGATCAAGCAGACGCTCTACCGCACCTCCGAAGATTCGCCGATCGTTGCCGCCCTCGTCGAGGCCGCGGAATCCGGCAAATCGGTGACGGCGCTGGTCGAGCTGAAAGCCCGCTTTGACGAGGAGCGCAACATCCATTGGGCGCGGCGGCTGGAAACGGCGGGCGCTCAGGTCGTCTATGGCTTTGTCGATTTGAAGACGCACGCCAAGATATCGCTGGTCGCCCGCCGCGAAGGCGACTCGCTGCGCTCCTACGTGCATTTCGGCACCGGCAACTATCATCCGATCACCGCCAAAATCTACACCGACCTGTCGTTTTTTACCTGTGATCAGGCGCTGTGCCGCGACGCCGCTCGGGTGTTCAATTTCATTACCGGCTATGCCCGCCCGGCGCAGCTTGAAAAGCTGGCGATTTCGCCTGCCGGCATCAGGGCGAAACTGCTCGAGATGATCGAGGCCGAGATCGCCCACGCCGATGCCGGCCGGCCCGCGGTGATCTGGGCAAAGATGAACGCCCTTGTCGACCGCGAGCTGATCGACGCGCTCTACCGCGCGTCCGACGCCGGGGTGTTGATCACGTTGGTGATACGCGGCATCTGCTGCCTGCGCCCCGGCGTTCCCGGACTCTCGGACAACATCACGGTCAAGAGCATTGTCGGGCGATTTCTCGAACACTCGCGTATCGTGTGCTTTGGCAACGGTCACGGACTGCCCTCGGCCGAAGCTGCGGTGTATATCTCGTCGGCGGATTGGATGCCGCGCAATCTCGACAGCCGGGTCGAGACCCTGGTTCCGATCGAGAACCCGACCGTGCATCAGCAGATCCTCGACCAGATCATGGTCGAAAACCTGCGCGACGACGTGCAAAGCTGGCTGCTGCAGCCGGACGGTACGTTTGTCCGCGAGACCCCGGCTGACGAGCCGCAGAGCGCGCACGTCTATTTTATGACCAATCCCAGCCTCTCGGGACGGGGAAGCGCGCTGCATCGGCCAAACAGACGCACCCAGCGCCTGCGGATCGGCGATGACTGATCTGGCGATCCCAGCGACCGGCCTCGCCCACGTAGATTCCACCAGCCCGCGACCGCGGCGACAGGGCGTCGTCAACTGTGCGCTATATCAAGACGGTCGCCGGGTCCAAGACATTGCGGTCGAGGAATGCGGCGCGTTCGCGACCCGCGAGGGAGCGGTGGTCTGGCTCGGTCTCCACGAACCCGCCGCCGATTTATTGGAGACGGTCCGGCGGCAATTCGGACTTCACGAGCTGATCATCGAGGACGCCAATCAGGCGCATCAGCGTCCGAAAATGGATGTCTATGGCGATGTTCTTTTTATCGTTTTACGGACCGCCCAGCTGATATCCGGCAAGATCCAATACGGCGAAACCCATCTGGTTGTCGGCAAAGGCTTTGTCGTATCGATCCGGCACGGCGCCTCGGCCTCTTACGCCGAAGTCAGGCAGCGCTGCGAGCGCAATCCGGAATTGTTGCGGCTCGGCGAAAGCGCGATCGTCTACGCCATTCTCGACTTTGTCGGTGATAATTACTTGCCGATCGTCGACAAGATCACCGAGGAGCTGGCCACGATCGAGGACGACATTTTCTCGACGATGCCGGCGACCGAAAAAATCGAGCGCATCTATCGCCTGCGTGCCGGATTGCTCGACATGCGCCACGCGATCTCGCCGATGGTCGAGATCTGCAATCAGCTGCGACGCCACGATTTTGCGATCAAAGCCGCGAAGATCCGTCCGTATCTGCGCGACGTGCACGATCATGTTTTGTTTGTCAGTGATGCGATCGCCGACCTGCGCGAACGGCTGACGGCGGCTTTCGAGGCTAGCATGCTGCTCGCGTCGGCCCGGCAAAACGAGATCGTCAAGAAACTCGCCTCCTGGGCCGCAATCCTCGCGGTGCCGACAATGATCGCCGGCATTTACGGCATGAATTTCAAGTCGATGCCCGAACTCGAGTGGCCCTTCGGCTACCCGGCGATAATGGCGCTCATGGGCGGGATCTGCGGTTATCTCTATTACCGCTTCAAACGCGCCGCCTGGCTCTGACCGGCGCTGAGCATCTGCGATATCCTCGCGCAAGGTTTGGAAATCAAAGCGGAGATTTGCTGCCTAGACCGGCATCGTGCGGCGCTGGTGGGTGCGACCGATCTTGGCGGTTTCCTCGCGATGTCCGGCAATGACCCGTACCCCCTCGTCGAGCTTCTCAGCAATATTTTCCGGTGAGCCCGTCTCGAGAAACGCGATCCGATTGTTGCGGCAGGCGGCAAACACCCGCTCGCGTGCTTCGCGCATCTCGGCGGGATAAGGCTCGCGCGGCACCGCGACATAGCCCAACGAAAGGCCAAGATCGCCCGGCCCTAACTCGGCAAAGCCGAGACCGGGAACGGCCAGGATCGCCTCGCAATTGGCGATGCCCTCCGGGGATTCGAGCTTGACGCCGAGCAGCAACTCGCCCGCCGGGTCAAGCGGCCAAGGTTCACAGCGTTGGATGTATTCTTCGGCCGAGATCCCCCAGATTGGCGCGGCGGTCGTCTCAGAACCGCGGCCGCGCGTGCCGATCCCGAGCCCGCCACAATCTGGGTTACGCACTGATCCGCGCATCCGCTCGACCGGGGAGGGCAGGGCGGGGTCGACGCCCGCGCTGTGATGCGGATAACGGCACAATTCGACAAAGGCGCGCACCGCGTCGGCCGATTCCGCTTGGCACAGCAATATCCCATGCACCCCGCGGCCGAGGATCTGGCGGAATTGCCAGGCGTTGAAGCGCACATTGGCGGCGTCGGTGCCATTGACCGGCGCCTCGACAATAACCGCGGGCGTGCGATGGGCGGATCGCGTCGGACCGCCCTCGATCAGCCCCGCCATGTATTCGCCGAGCCCGGTCATGTCAAAGGCGCCGTGTTCCATTCCGACATTGATGTAGTCGGCCCAGGTCTGGGCGTCTTCACGCCCTTGCGCGCGGGTCAACACATGCCCGCTATGGCCGCCGGTGTAGTAGATCGCCTGATCCTGAGCGAGCAATTCGATCGCACGGTTGATGCGGTGGGCCACCGGGTTCCTCCTCCCCTCCAGAGATGGCGTCGCCGTTGACCGCCGCCCCACCGCGGCTATAGTCGCGGCACGTCATGCGGGCGTGGCGGAATGGCAGACGCGGCAGACTCAAAATCTGTTGCCAGTAATGGCGTGGAGGTTCAAGTCCTCTCGCCCGCACCATCTCCAGAAGTTAGCCTGCCGGTGCTAGGGTCTCCGTCCCGCGGCGACCACGCGTTGTCAGGGGACGGGGTTGCATCGCTGATGTCCATGCCACGCTTGGCCGCGGCTCTAGGCGGGGTCTAGACTGCCCGTCCGGTGCTATCCGGCGCTAGGGAGGAAAGTCGGCATGTATGATCTGGTGATCCGCGGGGCGGCGATTGTCGATGGGCTGGGCCATGAGCCGCGGCGGGCGGATGTTGCGGTTGAGAACGGCCGCATTGCCGATATCGGTGAGGTCGGGCGTCTGGCCGAGCGAGTGGTCGACGCCGGCGGGCTGACCTTGATGCCGGGCATTATCGACATCCATACCCACTACGACGCGCAGGTCACCTGGGACGCGACCCTGTCGCCGTCGCCCTCGCTCGGCGTCACCACCGCGGTCATGGGCAATTGCGGCTTTGGCATCGTGCCCTCCCCACCCCATCTGCGCGATCTGATCATGCGCAATCTCGCGGTCGTCGAGGGCATGGATATCGACGCGTTGCGCGCCGGCATCAATTGGGAATTCCAGAGCTTCGCCGAATATCTGGCCGCGGTCCGCCGCCGCTCCCCCTACGCCAATCTCGCGGTCTTTGTCGGCCACTCGGCGGTGCGCACCGCGGTCATGGGCGAGGACGCCTCGGTACGCAAACAGCCGACCCCCGCCGAACTCGCCGAAATGAAGCGGCTGGTGGCCGAGGCGATGAAAGAGGGCGCGGTCGGGCTCGGCGCCTCCTATTCGCTCAATCATTCGGGCTGGGGCGGTGTCCCGATGCCGTCGACGATCAGCGAGTTGGGTGAATTCGATGCGCTAGTCGGCGCGATGGGCCCACCGGGGCGGGGTGTCGTCGAGATCTCGTCGGGTCAGCGCCCGGTCGCCGAAATGGCGGAGATTGCCGGGCGCCACGGCCGGCGCATCTTTATGAGCACGGCGTTGGCGCTCTATAACGAGCAATACCCGCGCCGGGCGATCGAGATGTTCGAGGCCTGCGCCGCCGCCCAGGCGCGCGGCAATCAGGTCCATATCCAGTTGACCTGTCAGCCTTTGTCGTTCGATTTCACGCTCGAAAGCGCCTATCCGTTTTACAGCCACGAGGCATTCGAGCCGATCAAGGCCTATTCGCCCGAACAGTTGAAGGCGGTGTTCCGCGATCCCGGGTTCCGCGAGCGCTTCCGTCAGAATCTGCGCGAGCCCCGCCCCGGCACGGTGTTCCAGGGCAACTGGCAGCGCGTTGTCGTCGCCGTACCGGCTTTGCGGAAGAACGCCGGGCTGACCAATCGCAATATCGCCGACATCGCCCGCGAGCAAGGGCGCGACCCGCTCGACGTGATGCTCGACCTCGGGTTAGAGGAGGATCTGCAGACCGCCTTCCTCGGGCTGTTCTTTAACGCCGTCGATGAAGGTGTGGCCGAATTGCTCAAGCACCCGGCCGGGGTCGTGGCGTTGTCCGATGCCGGCGCGCATCTGATGTATCTGTGCGATGCCGGGTTCGGGCTTTATCTGCTCGGGCACTGGGTCCGTGAGAAGGGTCTGTTCGACCTGGCGGAGGGCGTGCGCCGGCTGACCAGCCACCAGGCCGGGCTCTACGGCATCCCCGATCGCGGCCGCATCGCGACCGGCGCTTTTGCCGATCTGCTGCTGTTCGATCCCGCTGATGTCGGTGTGTCGCCGGCGCGACGGGTCAACGATCTGCCGGGCGGCGGGCCGCGCACGATCCGCGACCCAAAGGGCGTCCACGGCGTCTTTGTCAACGGCGTCGAAGTCTTCGACGGGCGTGATTATCGGCCAATGGCCAAGGGCCCGGGGCAGGTGCTCGACCGCTTTCTGCCGACCGGCCCGGCCCCGATCCGCAGCGCCGCCGAGTAGGACACAGGCCAGTCAGATCAGCCGCGGCGCTGCCTTTCGACCTGCATATTGGCGAGAAACGGCACCAGCGGGTGGGCGCCCATCGCGACCATCGTCCGAGTGTCGAGGGCGATCAACGCCGCGCGCTGAACATCCGTCAGCCGAAAGCGGTCGGCATAACCTTCGGCATCAGCGAGAAAGGCGGCGCGGCTGGCTTCGTCATGCGCAAGCTCCTGCAACGCCACCGTCAATTCGACCAGTTCGGGCCTGATCGACGGGTAGTGCGGCGCGGGCGGGGTTTCGGGCGGGCTCGACCAGCCGAGCGAGGCATAGTTGTGATGCCAACTCGGCTCGAACGAGACGATATCAGGCTTGCGCTCCCCAAGCATGCCAGCGGCGCAGGCCCAACACCGCAACTCGACATTTCCTGATGCGTCGAGTTCGGCCGCGTCGTAGCCGGCCAGCGATTTGAGATTACCGGTGGCGAGCCTTTCCAACGCTTTCTTGTCCCAGGCAAGGTCGGGCTCGGCATAGCGCTCGGTGCCGGGGTAATGCGACATGCCGCCGCTCGCCAGTACCGCGGTTTTCAGCCCCATCGACGTTACGATCCGCGCCACGGCTTGGCCAAAGGCATAGCAGCGCTCGGTCGAGGGCTGCGGCGGCAGATAGGCGTTGACGTAGAACGGCAGCACCGGGTCGGTGACGTCGAGATGGGTCAGCGGAATGCCGAGCGCGTAGTCGATCTTGGCGACACTGGTAAAGGCTGGGTCAAAACCCTGCGCGTATAGCTGGCGCACGATCTCGAAACCGATCTCGCCTGGCACTCGCCAGTGGAACTGCCGGCCGGCAAAGGAGCCCCGCGCCTCATCACCGACATGGATCGTGAAGGGCGGCGCCGCGGTGTGGAAAAACTGCTCGGCATGGTCATTGGCAAAGATGATCCATAGATCGGGATTCAACACCTTGAGCCTGACGGCGATCGCGGCTGCTGCCGCCTTGACGCGCTCGACGGTGCCGCGGTCTTCGGTTTCCGGCATCGTGAAGAATTGCGGGGCATGAGGCAGCATCGCCCCGCCGATCACGCTCGACATCACCACTCTTTCTCCCGATCAAACATCGGCCGATACTATGGCAGCTGATGTCACGCTCACGAGCGCCAAAATGCCTGCCGACGAAACAACCCAAATGCCGCCCGCCGACGATCCTCGCGATGATCGAGCCAGCGTGCATAACCCCGAAACCCCATCGCCCGCCCCAACCGCTGATGCTGCGTCGGTGGGCGAGCATGCTGCCGCCAATCCGGGCGCCCAAGCCGAAACTGGGTTGGGCGAGGGCTCGTCGGGTGAGGGTGCCTCGGAGCAGGGTCCGCTGGGCGGCGAGCCTCATCGGCGGCGTAGACGCCGGCGCCGCCGCCCGCCGCGGGAGTTCACTGCTTCCCAACCGCCCGGCGCCGCGGGCGCGCCGTCGCATGATGCCGCGGCGGCAAACGACGCCGCCCCGGGTGCCTACCCGCTGCGTGAGCACGCCACTGGCGGCGATGCCGCAGACGCCGATTTAGGGGCGGGCATCAGCGCTGATACCGTAGCGGTAGCCGGCGCGGCAGCGCCGGGGGCAGCGCCACGCGAAGGTATGCCTAGCGATCGACCGCCTCGCCGGCGGCGCCGGCGACGCCGGCTGCCCCCGGGTGCGGTCGGAGCAACCCCGGCGCCGGGGTTGCTGGGGTCCGCATTACCGCCGGTCGATGCCCTGATGGGGGCGGATGGCGATGGCAATGATATGGCGCCGGAAGGATCCGCTTCACGCGAAGCCGGCGGCAGCGATGTGGGAGCAGGCTCGCAGCGTCCCCGGCATTATCTGCGGCGGCCGGTGCGCGGTCGTCGCCAGCTTCCCCGTCCGCCGGGTCTGCAAGCGGGTCTTGTGGAGACCTCGCCCGCTGCTGGTGAGACCCATCCGGGCGACGGCGGAAATGGGGCTGCTCCCCTTGGCGCACCGCGTGCAGAAGGCGAGTTTCCACGTCGCCGGCGGCGTCGGCGTCCGCCGCCGCGAACCGGCGAAGCCGCGCCTGCGGGTGAGGGACGATCCGTCGAAGGCGCGCCGCAGGACGCGGAGCGCCAATCCGGGCGCGGCAGTCCGCGCGGCCGGCGGCCCGGCGAGGACAGGAGTTATGATCGCCAAGCGCAGCGTCCCGAAGCACTGCGCCCTGGCGGACCTGGCCGCGACCCGCGGTCCGGCGAGGTCGTCGGCGGACGTCGCGATCGCGGCGAGCGCGGTGCGCGTGGCCTTGGCCCGGGCGGGCGTGATGGACAGCGCGGCCGCGGTCGCGACGCCGCCCCCCGGCGTGTCGAACAGAAACTCTACACCCTCGAATCGATGGTCGATCGCGGCTTTGAAGACGTGCCTGACGAAGCCGAGGACAGCGGCAGCCGCCGCGTCCATTGGATGATTATCAAGCGCACCGTCGCCGACCAGAAAAGCGGCAAGCCGATGTCCGCGACCTATGTCTTGCAACGCGAGGGCGGCGAGACCGAATTTCCCAATCTCGGCGCGGCCCGCGCTGCCGCCAACAAGACCATCGTCCACCCGGAGAAACTAACGATGTCGAAGGCCGAACACGCCGCCGCCAAAAACAGCAAGTAGGCAAAGGCCCCAGCCTGGGCGCTTTGTATGGGCGGCGGCGGCGGATCCTATTCTCCGCGGCGCCCTTCGGCCAGCTTGTGGTAGCGGTCGGGGGCGGCGATTTCGGCAATCGTCCCGTCGGGCGAGCGGAATTTGACGGTGCCGGCATCGCGTTTTGACAGGATCACACCGCCGGCAGCCTCGATCTTGTTGAGAATGTCCTCCCGGTCCTCGACAGCGATGCCGAAATGATGGATCGCAGGCCCTGCACCGACCAGTTTTGCTTCCTCGTCGTCTTCGCTGTCATAGACCATCAGCGCCAGATCGACATAGCCATCGGTCAGGTGACGCGAGATGTGCCCGCGCGAGCGCCCGGTGCCGACTTGCCGAAAACCGAATACGGTCTCGTAAAACTGAGTGGCCTTATCGAGATCGGTCACCTTTAGCGCGACATGATTGATCTTTGCCATTTGCGCTCTCCTATCCGCCGGCGCCCCCATTATACGGGGCGATCACCGTACCCGTCTTGTATTCGGGAGGGTCGAGGATCGGTTCGATTTTAGTGTCCTTGAACTGATCGAGGCTGTTGCTCTTGATCCCCTGCCATTGGATTTCAAGCACGCGGGCTTTCGACCATTCGCCGTCACTGCCAAAACTAATGTCGCCGACAATCGTCTTGAACGGATGACTATGGATGTAATCGGCGAGTTTATCTTGGTCGAGGCTCTTGGTTGCTTCAACTGCATCCCCAAGCACTTGCAGATTGGCATAAGCGAAAGGTGGCAAATACCAGCCGAGCGGATCGACACCGACAGCCGGCGCCTTCGCTTGGTAATTTTTCAGGAAATCGAGGATGCCCGGAAACTGCATTGTTGGCGCCGGAATCCACCAATCGTAATCGACGAGGCCGTTGAGCTTGGGGCCGAACTGCTCCTTCACTGAGGTATATTGCAGCCCGACCATGCCGCCGCCAAAAAACCGGGTCTTGAGACCGGACTCGGTCGCGGCGCGCAGCATGCCGACCGATCCCGGCGGATAGGAGGCGACAAAGACCATGTCGGGATTGGTCGCTTGGATAGCGTGGACGATCGGCGTGAAATCGGGGGTTCCCGGCGGATAGGTCCTGTCGTAGACGATCTTGATTCCATTCTGTTTGGCGAGGTCGCGGACGCCCTCCGACGCGTTTTTCGGAAACTCGGCGTCTTCGGCAAGCAACGCCAAAGTCTTTGGTTTCGGATCGGCGGCGAGCGCCACCTTAAAGAACGGCTCCGAGAAAGCGTGTTTGGGATCGGGCCCGGCCGGCAGCATCGAGAAGTATTTCGGGTAATGGAACTCGCTGTTGACCGCGAGACCGAACAACCCGAGGAATAGCCGGTCATGCGAGATCGCGATCGGCATTGCCGGGGCGATCAGGTTGGTGCCATACCCCGAGACGATCAGGTCGACTTTGTCGACATCGACCAGCTTGGTGTAAATCTCCGGAACCGTAGCGGGATTGCTCTGGTCGTCATAAAAGACGAGCTTCACCGGACGGCCGAGCAACCCGCCCTTGGCGTTGACGGTGTCGCGCCAGATTTGCATCGCCAGCAGCGCCGACTTTCCCGCAGCGGCGAGCCCGCCGGTCAACGCCATCCCAAAGCCGATCGTGATCGGCTCCGCCGCCCGCGCTGCAACTGACATCAGCGAGCAGCCGACGCAAACCACCGCGACCGCCAGTAAACGGCGCCATCCACCAGTTTTTCGGTGCATTACCAATCCTCCCTAAACTGATCTTACCCGCGAATTCTTACATGCGCCACGCGGCGTTGATAAAGCGATCGACGCCGTCCGAACCTGACACGCGGTCGAGCACTCCCCGGGCTTCGAGATAATTCAGATGCGCCAGCGCTTCGCCAAGGGCGAACGCCGTCTGATGCTGATCGAGTGGTCGGCGAAACAGCACCGGCAACAAATCGACCGCACTGCGCGGTCGGTCGAGGGCGGCGACCAACTCCTCGCATCTTGCAACGTGATGCGCCGCGAGTTCGTCGATGCGTGTCTGCAATCCGAAAAACGGCAAATTGTGCGACGGCAACACCAAGGTTTGGGACGGCGCTGCCGCACGCAGCTTGACGAGGGAAGCGAGGTATTGCGCCAGCGGGTCGCCGGCCGGCTCATGCGGCTGGACGCTGACATTGGGCGAAATTCTCGGCAAAACCTGATCGCCGGAAATCAAGACGCCCGTCTCGGCGCAATAAAGCATCGCGAGTTCTGGGGCGTGGCCCTCGCCGACAATGACCCGCCACTCGCGGCTGCCGATCTCGATCGTCATACCGTCGGCGATGCGGCGAAATGCCGGAGGCACCGTCGGCACGCCGCGGCGGTAGCTCTTTTCGCGGTCGCCGAAAAGCTCGCTCGATGCGGCATCGAGGCCGGCGCGGCGGGCGAAGTCGCGGCGCAGCGGGCTAAAATCGTCGCTGCCCCGGCTCATCACCCGGGCGTAAAGCCATTCCTTTTCGGTGGTCCACAATGGAGCCCGCCAGCGCTCGACCAGCCATCCGGCAAGCCCGATATGGTCGGGATGAAAGTGGGTGACGATAATCCGCGTCACCGGACGATCGCCGAGATACCGCGAAAATATCTGCTCCCAGGCGGCTTTGGTTTCGGGCATCGCGTAACCGGCGTCGACAATGGTCCAGCCCGGTCCGTCTTCGAGCAGCCACAGATTGATGTGGTCGAGCGCGAAGGGAAGCGGCATACGCAGCCACCACACACCCGGCGCTATCTGTAGGATCTCGCCTCGATCCGGCGGCGTTGCAACCGGAAATCGCAAAGTCCCAAAACCTCCATCCATGATCGATCTTGTTCCCGTGCCGCGAATTGACCGGCAAGTTAGGACGGTGCATTAGTGCCGAGCAAGCAACACGCCTGCCGGTCAGGCTTGCCTTACCGGTAAGCGCCCAAGCCGCAACACGAGGAACAATCGGAATGCGCGACTTTAACATCCCGGGCCGGTCGGCAGCGATGGCGGCGCACGGGATGGCGGCGACATCGCAGCCACTGGCTACGATGGCCGCACTCGATGTGTTGCGAGCGGGAGGCAATGCCGCCGACGCCGCGATCGCGGCGGTCGCGATGCAATGCGTCGTCGAACCGCAAAGCACTGGGATTGGTGGCGATTGCTTTCTGCTGTATTCGCGCGGCGGCGGTCTGCCGGTGGCGCTGAATGGCTCGGGGCGCGCCCCGGCCAAGGCGACCGTCGAATGGTATGTCGAGCACGGCATCCGCGACATCGAGGTGCAAAGTCCGCATGCCGTGACGATCCCCGGAGCGGTCGATGCGTGGTGCGCGATCAACCGCGAGTACGGTTCGCGGCCGCTCGCGGAATTGCTGGAGCCGGCGGCGCGTGCTGCGGAAGACGGTTACGTCGTGAACCAGCGCGTCGCCTATGATTGGCAGCGCAACCAGGCGAAGTTGCGTGATCCGGTGACCGCGGCGCTGTTTCTGCCGGATGGCAAGCCGCCGGTGGCTGGCGACAAGATGCGCAATCCGCCACTTGCCGCCACGTTGCGCCGCGTCGGCCGCGAGGGCCGCGCCGGGTTCTATGACGGGCCGGTCATGCGTGACATCGTCGCGCGGCTCAAAGCGCTCGGCGGGCTGCACGAGGCCGAGGATTTCGACGCCCAGCGCGCCGAATGGGTCGAGCCGATTCATGCCGCTTATCGCGGCTATCAGGTCTACGAATGCCCACCAAATGGGCAGGGGTTGGCGGCGCTGATGATCTTGCGCCAACTCGAGGGGTTCGCGCTCGGCGATGATTCGTTTACCGAGGCCGACCGGCTGCACCTCCTCGCCGAGGCGACAAAATCAGCCTATCGCGTGCGCGACGAGAGCTTCGCCGACCCGGCGCAAGCGGATGTCGATGTCACGGGCTTCTTGTCGGAGGAGTGGGCCGAGCGTGCCCGCCGATCGATTAGCCTCGACCGCGTCTTGCCGGGCAATCAATGGCACGGCGGCACCTTGCACCCGGATACGGTGTATCTCTGCACAGTGGATCGTGACGGCAATGCGTGCTCGTTTATCAATTCGCTGTTTTCGTCATTTGGCAGCGGCATCGTCGCGCCGGAAAGCGGCGTATTGCTGCAAAATCGGGGCAGCGGGTTCCGTACGATCCCCGGCCATCCCAATGCGATCGCGCCGGGCAAGCGGCCGTTCCACACGATCATCCCGGCGATGCTGGTCGAGAACGGGCGAGCGGTGATGCCGTTCGGCATTATGGGAGGCCAGTATCAGGCGGTCGGGCATGCGCATTTCGTGCACCGCATGATCGACCGCGGCTTCGATCCGCAACAGGCCGCCGAAGCCCCGCGCATCTTTGCCTTTCGCGGCAAGTTGCAAGTCGAGCGCGCCCTGCCCGAACCGTTGGTCGCCGATCTCGCGCGCCGCGGGCACGACATCGACACCCGCAATGTTCCGATCGGCGGCTGCCAAGCGATCTGGATCGACCATCAGCGCGGCGTGTTGATCGGCGGCTCCGACCCGCGCAAAGACGGGCTCGCGCTCGGTTATTGAGGACGGCCGAATCGCCTCCGACGAGAACGGCATCGACGACGCGGTATCACGACACCCTCACGCTAGTCCCCTCGATAGCGGGGAAAGGGATCAGCAGCGGGCCGACGTGCCATCCTCAGTGCACGGCATCGCCGAAATTGGTTTCGCCAATCGCAACGGGGTAACCCGGCTGTGTCATCTCTATCAGCGCGACCCGTTGCGCGTTCTGTTCCCGCGGCCGGAACCGGGCGAGCCTCCGCAGGCTGTAATTGTCACCACTTCAGGTGGCCTCGTCGCCGGCGATCGGATTGACGTTTCGGTCACGCTTGAGGATGGCGCCACCGCGCATGTTACCGCCTCGGCGGCCGAAAAACTCTACCGCTCGCTCGGCCAAACCACCGAAATCAATCAGTCAATGCAGGTCGGCAACAACGCCGTCCTCGAGTTTTTGCCGCCCGAGACAATCCTATTCGACAGCGCCCGTTTGCGTCGCGCCACGACAGTCGACCTTGCGGCGCGCGGCGCATTCTTCGGCGGCGATATCGTGATTTTCGGCCGCCGCGCCCGCGGCGAGCGCTTCACGCGTGGGCTACTGCACGATGTCTGGGAAATACGACGCGAGGGGCGATTGATTTGGGGCGACGCGCTGCATCTCGCCGAGGACGTCGGGCGGATTATAGAGGATCCCGCCTGCTTCGACGGAGCTGCCGGGTTCGCGACGTTAATTTGGGCACCAGCTGACAATAATTTGGGCAGCTTGCTAAATGGTGCCCGCGTCGTTCAATCTGCCGCGGCCGGGGACGGAATTAAGGGCGGGATCAGTATCGTCAATGGTCTTCTGTTAGCGAGATGGCTCGGCTTTGACACTTTATTGATGCGACAGGCTTATGCCGACCTCGCCTGCTATTTGCGGGCGAAGGCATTGAATTTACCCCGGTGCCTGCCCCGGCTATGGCACGTTTGATGCTGTTTAACCTTAAGTGGACGACCACGAGCTAAGCACTCGCCTAAGTGCCTGATCTTGGCGTCTCACGAACGCCTAGATCGGCGTGACCACAATCTTGACCACTGCAGGTATTGAGGGAGACTTGAATGCCGAAAGTTGCCTTTTCTGCAGATCTGCGGAAGACACCCGAAGAAGCGATCGTCAAGACGCACAACCGCTGGCATCCCGACATTCCGATGGTGGAGACCTACAAGCCAGGAGCAGAGTTCCGAGTTGAGTGCTTTGACTGGACGGGCGGCCAGATAGCGCCCGACGACAGCGCCAACGATGTCCGCGATGTCGATTTGACAAAGGTGCACTATCTGAGCGGACCGTTTGGCCTCGATGGTGCCGAACCCGGCGATCTGATGGTCGTCGATTTATTGGACATCGGCTACCTGCCAGATTCGCCCTGGGGCTTCACCGGCATTTTCGCCAGAGAAAACGGGGGCGGTTTTCTGGTCGATCACTACCCTCAGGCGCGCAAGGCAGTCTGGGACTTTCACGGCATCTATACCAGTTCGCGGCACATTCCGGGTGCGCGTTGGCCCGGTATCATTCATCCCGGGCTGATCGGCTGCCTTCCCGATCGGGCCTTGCTCGAAAAAGCGAATAAGCGCGAGGCGGAGCTTCTGGCGACAAACCCGGATCGTGTCCCGCCATTATTGGCGCCGCCCTATGCGCCGACCGCGCTGATGGGGCAGATGACCGGTCGCACGGCGCAGGCGGCTGCGCAGGAGGCATGGCGCACGGTGCCGCCGCGCGAGCATGGCGGGAATTGCGATATTAAGAACTTATCGCGCGGGTCGAAGATTTACTTCCCGGTCTACGTCAAAGGCGGCGGGCTGTCGATGGGCGACATACATTGGTCGCAAGGGGACGGCGAGATCACCTTCTGTGGCGCGATAGAGATGGCCGGATGGATCGACATTGGCGTCGATCTGATCAAAGGCGGCATTGAAAAATACGGCGTCATCAATCCCATATTCAAACCTAGTCCAATCGAACCGCGCTTCTCGGAATATCTGGTATTCGAAGGCATTTCGGTTGACGAGACTAGTGGAAAGCAGCTTTACCTCGATGCGCATGTCGCCTACCGGCGAGCGTGCCTGAACGCGATCGAATACCTGAAGAAGTTCGGCTATACTGGTGAACAGGCCTACATGATTCTCGGCACCGCGCCTTGCGAAGGCCGGATCAGCGGCATCGTCGACATCCCGAACGCATGCTGCACGCTCGCCATACCCACCGAGATTTTCGATTTCGACATCCGGCCGAACGCCTCAGGGCCGACCCGGATGGTTCCGGCGAGCGACGTAGCGGCCTGCAGCTAGCGGGCTGGCCAACGAGATGGCGGCGGCCTCCGCCGCCGTCCTGCTCGGTCCCGTTTCATAGATCGGAGCGAATAGCCGGGCATCAGCGGGAGCGTTCGTAGGAGAGGATCATGCTGATCGGGCTGTCGCTCTTTTGGGTCGGCGCGGTGTTGTTTCTGAATGGGTTATGGGTCCTGGACAAAGTTGGCGATCGCGAGATCGCGGTCATCGACGTCTTCGTCGGCACACTGACCTTGGTAGTGGCGATCTATCTTGCCTTCGGGCCCGGTGCGAACGCCCAGAGTATAAAGGGAGCTGCTTTTCTATTGCTGTTCACCTTCACCTATTATTGGGTGGCCTGGAACCGGTGGAATGGTGCGGACGGTCGCGGGCTTGGTTGGTTCTGCCTGTTTGTCGCAATTACCTGCGCCCCGATCGCCATACAGAGCTTTGCTACAGCCCATACGTTATGGGACTATTGGCTGGCATTCTCATGGCTGTCATGGGGCGTTCTCTGGTTCCTCTTCTACTTGCTGCTGGCGGCGGGTAGAAAGGAATTGACCAGAGTCACCGGCACTCTGTGCACGCTGGAGGGTATCTATACGGGCTGGGTTCCCGGCTATTTGCTGCTCGTCGGCGCCATGCCAGGTGGACCGGTTCCGGGTCACTGATCAGGCCCGGGCCGGATACAGGATCAACGTCCGAGGGAAGGTCGTCTGGCAGACGGAGAGAATGAGAAATGCCTCTCTACGACTATGAATGTAAGGAATGCGGGCCTTTCAGGGGCTGGCGTCCGATGAGCGAGTGGGAGGCGGATGCCCAGTGCCCGGACTGCTCGCTACCCGCACCGAGGCAGGCGGCCGCGCCGATGCTGGGCGTGCTCTCGACAAACAACCGCATAGCCCATGAACGTAATGAGCGGAGCGCGCACGAACCAAAGATAGTGAGGCGCGAGGATCTGCCCCGCGGTCATCACCACGGCCACCACCACAACGTCAATCCGTTGATAAAGCAGCAATTCGGCAATGTCAGCCAAAGCCCCCCGGGCCGGCCGTGGATGGTCGGCCATTAGCTTCGCGGTGCACGGCCCCTATCTTTGGGTGGCACTCGGCGCCGCGATCGGAGGTATGGGTCGGTTTAGCCTTTCGGGCATCATCGCGAATTGGATCGGCGCGACCTTCCCGTGGGGCACCCTCGTCGTCAACATCACCGGCTGCTTCGTCATCGGCATCTTCGATATGCTGACAGGACCGGACGGCCGGCTGCTGGTACCGCCAAATGCCCGGCTTTTCGCCATGGTCGGGATATGCGGTGGCTATACGACCTTCTCCTCGTTCAGTCTCGAAACATTGAACCTGGCGCGAAACGGGGAATGGTTTGCGGCGGGAGGCTATATCGGGGCGTCTGTTCTTTTCTGTTTGATCGGGGTATGGCTCGGGCATATCGCTGGCGCGCTGATCAATGGTTGAGGCTTCCCTCGATAGAGTGGAGGAGTGATGAGGACGCCCAACGCCGCATTATTATTGCGCATCTTCATCGGAGAAAGTGATCGCTTCGACCACCATCCGCTTTATGAGGCGATTGTTTTGAAAGCCCGTGAGCACGGGCTGGCCGGGGCGACCGTGCTCCGCAGTCCAATGGGGTTTGGCCACTCGAGCCGCGTCCACACCGCGAATATACTGCGCCTTTCCGCGGATCTGCCGATTGTCGTCGAAATTGTCGACAGCGAAGAAGCCGTCAATCGATTTCTACCGATGCTCCAGGGCATGGTAAAGGGTGGGCTCATCACCCTGGAGGACGTTCGGATCCTGCACTACGGCGCGGATCAGAGCGAACCTGCATCACCCGGCTAAACTCGGTTGGCCGCTGTGGCACGGATGATGCTGTACAATCGTCCGAAGCTGGGAGCGGGCTGACGCGATGAACTTGACCCCGCGTGAGAAGGATAAGTTATTGGTCTCGGTCGCGGCGATGGTCGCCGAGCGCCGCCTGCTTCGTGGCGTTAAGCTCAACTATCCCGAGGCGGTGGCGCTGATCACCGATTATGTGCTCGAAGGGGCGCGCGACGGACGCAGTGTTGCCGAATTGATGCGCGACGGCGCCACCGTCATCGGCCGCGAGCAAGTCATGGAAGGGGTGGCGGAAATGATCGCGGAAATCCAGGTCGAGGCGACCTTTCCCGACGGCACCAAGCTCGTCACCGTGCACGAACCGGTCAGGTGAGAGCGCAACCCTTGCAACCATTGCGCTTGTTCTTACCCGCGAAAGCCGGTATCCACCCCCGCCGTGGATGCCGGCCTGCGCCGGGACGACGGTATTTTGGGCGGCCCTAACGATGATCCCAGGGGAGCTTTTCACCGGCGCCGGCGATATCGAGATCAACGCCGGCCGGCAACCTCTCACATTGATCGTCGCCAACACTGGCGACCGGCCGATTCAGGTCGGCTCCCACTATCATTTCTATGAGACCAATTCGGCGCTGCAGTTCGATCGCGAGCCGACGCGCGGTTGTCGTCTCGATATCCCCGCCGGCACCGCGACCCGCTTCGAACCCGGGCAAAGCCGCGAAGTTCGCCTGATCCCTTACGCCGGTGCGCGTCGGGTGGTCGGCTTCAACGCCAAAATCAACGGCCCGCTGGATTAGTCCGATGGCGATGACCGTCTCGCGTCAGGCTTATGCTGCGATGTTCGGCCCTACGACCGGCGACCGGCTGCGTCTCGCCGACACCGAGCTCATCGTCGAGATCGAAAGCGACCGCACGATCTATGGGGAGGAGGTCAAATTCGGCGGCGGCAAGGTGATCCGTGACGGCATGGGCCAGAGCCAGGCAACGCGCGCCGACGGAGCGGTCGACACCGTTATCACCAACGCCGTGATCATTGACCACTGCGGGATCGTCAAGGCCGATATCGGGATCTTGGACGGTCGTATCAGCGGCATCGGCAAAGCCGGCAATCCCGACATCCAGCCCGGAATCGACATCGTGATCGGGCCCGGCACCGAGGCGATCGCCGGGGAAGGCCGCATCGTCACCGCCGGCGGTATCAACTCGCATATTCACTTCATCTGCCCGCAATTGGCCGAGGAAGCGCTTTACAGCGGCATCACGACAATGCTGGGCGGCGGCACAGGCCCGGCGGCCGGTACCGCGGCGACGACCTGCACCCCCGGGCCGTGGCATCTCGCGCGAATATTGCAAGCCGCGGAGGGCATCCCGGTTAATCTCGGCTTTTTCGGCAAGGGCAACGCATCGGATCCGCGCGCCCTCGTCGAAGTGATCGAGGCCGGCGCGTGCGGCCTGAAACTGCATGAGGACTGGGGCACGACACCGGCGGCGATCGACACCTGCCTGTCCGTCGCCGAGCAATACGACATCGCGGTCGCGATCCACACCGACACGCTCAACGAATCCGGCTTTGTCGAGAACACAATCGCCGCATTCAAGGGTCGGAACATCCACGCCTTTCATACCGAGGGTGCGGGTGGCGGTCATGCGCCTGACATCATCAAGCTGTGCGGGCTGCCGAATGTATTGCCGTCTTCGACCAATCCGACGCGGCCCTACACGGTAAACACCATCGCTGAGCATCTCGACATGCTGATGGTATGTCACCACCTCGATCCCCGCATTCCCGAGGATGTGGCGTTTGCCGAAAGTCGCATCCGCCGCGAGACGATTGCCGCCGAGGATATCCTGCACGATCTCGGCGCTTTCAGCATGATGTCGTCGGACAGCCAGGCGATGGGCCGGGTCGGCGAAGTCATCATCCGCACCTGGCAGACCGCCGATAAGATGAAGCGTCAGCGCGGCCCATCACCGGAAGACAATGATCGCAACGACAACTTCCGGGTCAAACGCTACATCGCCAAATACACGATCAATCCGGCGCTGACTCACGGTTTGGCGCAGCAGATCGGATCGGTCGAAGCCGGCAAGCTCGCCGATCTCGTGCTATGGTCGCCGGCGTTTTTCGGGGTCAAGCCTGACCTCGTGTTGAAATCGGGAATGATCGCCGCCGCCTTGATGGGCGACCCCAACGCCTCGATCCCGACGCCGCAGCCGGTGCATTACCGCCCGATGTTCGGCGCGTTCGGCCGGGCATTATCGGCCTCGGCGGTGACGTTTCTGCCGACAGTCGCCATTGAGCGCGGCTTAGCACAGCAGCTCGGTTTGGCGCGCGTCGTGCTGCCGGCATCCGGCATCCGCACGGTCGACAAAAGTCAAATGATCCACAACGCGGCATTGCCCGATATCGAGGTCGATCCCGAGACCTATGAAGTCCGTGCCGACGGCGTATTATTGACCTGCGAACCGGCGACCGTGCTGCCATTGGCACAGCGCTATTTTCTGTATTGACCGAAATGGCCCTCACCCGCCTCGCCGTGCTCGGCACCCTCTCCCGCATTGCGGGAGAGGGTGGACCCGCGCCTCGCGCGGGAGGGTGAGGGTCTCCGTTACGGGGTGATGGACAATGTGGCGGGCGATTGCAGTCCATCACTGTGGCCAATGGCCGGGGGACGCGGCACAAGACACTGTGACGCTGGCCTATCTCGACCGGCATCGCCGCCGTATTCGGCTCGTCGCCGATTCCGGCCAGACATTTTTGCTCGATCTGCCACGAGCATCGCATCTCGGCGAAGGTGACGGTCTCGAGCTCGATTGCGGCAGCTACATCCGCGTCTGCGCGGCCGCCGAGCCAGTCCTCGAAATCACCGCGCAGGACCATGCGGCGCTTCTGCGCATCGCGTGGCATCTTGGCAACCGGCATCTGCCGCTGCAGGTCGTGGGCGAGCTGCTGCGTATCCGCGCCGATCATGTCATTGCCGAGATGGTGGCCGGTCTCGGCGGACGGCTGGCCGCGCTGGAGGCCCCTTTTGACCCCGAAATCGGCGCTTATGCGATCGCGGCCCCGCATCGCCACGACCACGATGGATAGCAGAGGTCGAGATCAACCGGCGCTCCCTGCGGTGGAGGCCGGCACGGCGGGTTGGGCGCTCTATCGCCTGCTCGCCTGGCTGTCGCCAGCCTTCCCGATCGGCGCGTTCAGTTATTCGCACGGGCTTGAAGCCGCGGTCGAAAGCGGTGCCGTACGCGACCGCGCCTCGCTGCAATCCTGGATCGCGGCTATCGTGACGGGGGGCAGCGGGCGCATCGACGCCGACATTCTGCGCGATGCCCATCGTGCTGCCAGTGCCGGCGACCTCCTGGCATTGACTGCCGTCAACCAGCGCGGCCTCGCCTATCGCGCGACCGCCGAATTGGCTCTCGAAAGTCGTGCCCAGGGAGAGGCGTTTCTCGCTACCTGCCGTACCGCGTGGCCGAACTCGTTTCTCGACGAATGGGCGGCGATCGATCAACGACCCTGCTACGCCGCTGCGGTCGGTGCGGCTACGGCGCGCACCGGCATCCCGCTCGAAGACGTGCTTCTCGCCTACCTGCAGGCGATGGCGGCTAACCTCGTTTCCGCCGGGTTACGCCTCGCCATTATCGGCCAGACCGAGGGGCAACGCATTTTAGCCGCGCTCGAAGCCGTCGTGACCCGAGCAGCACAGGACGCAGCGATACGCGATCCGGCCGATTTCGGTTCTGCGACCTTTGCTGTCGATCTCGCCTCGATGACGCACGAAACCCAATATTCGAGACTGTTTCGCTCATGAACGCTTTGGCGAAGAATGACCCGTTGCGCGTCGGGATCGGGGGGCCGGTCGGCTCGGGCAAGACCGCGCTAATGGACTGGCTGTGCAAAAGAATGCGCGGCCGCTTTGAGATCGCCGTGATCACCAACGACATCTACACCCGCGAGGACGCCGAATTCCTGACCCGGAGCGGCGCGTTGCCCCCCGAGCGCATTCGCGGCGTCGAAACCGGCGGCTGTCCGCATACCGCGATCCGCGAGGACGCCTCAATCAACCTCGCCGCCGTTGCCGAGATGACCAAACTCTTTCCGCAGCTTGATGTGATCCTGATCGAGTTGGGCGGCGACAATCTTGCCGCGACCTTTTCGCCCGAACTCGCCGACCTGACGATCTATGTCATCGACGTCGCTGCCGGCGACAAGATCCCGCGGAAGGGTGGGCCCGGCATTACCCGCTCCGACCTGTTGGTGATCAACAAGACCGACCTTGCCCCGCTGGTCGGCGCCAGCCTCGACATCATGGACCGCGATGCAAAGCGGATGCGGGGCGCACGCCCCTTCGTCTTCACCAACCTCAAAGCCGGCAACGGCGTCGACGAGATCGTCGATTTCGTCATCACCAAGGGCGGGCTCTCCGCCGCATAACAGCTAGGTGCTGAAGCCTGAGCCCGCACCGAGGGTGCGCCGCACGAAACAGCCCTTGTCGATCTCGAACAAATGAAAGCGTTGGCGGTGTAATCTCGCGGCGATGCTGATGCTTTATCACAGTCGTGCGATGCGGGGCGAGCAACCGCGCGATCTCACCACCGCGAATTTGCCCGCCGAGGTCGCTTGGATCGACATGTTAAAGCCGACCCCCGAGGAGGTCGCGTTCGTCGAGCGGGAGACCGGCTTGCATGTGCCGAGCATGCCGGATCTGAGCGAGATCGAAAGTTCGAGCCGCCTGCGCAACCAGAATGGGGCGATTTATCTGAGCGCGCCGCTCGTTTACCAGGCGATCTCCGATGCACCGCTGACGACTCCCGTCGGCTTTGTGCTGACCCGGGAGCGGCTGATCACGGTGCGCTTTGAGGAGCTGACCTCATTCACCGCTTTCGCCAATACCGATTTGGGGGCGGAAAGTGATCCGTTGACCAGTTCGGCAATTTTTGCCGGGCTGATGGACGAGATCACCGATCGGCTCGCCGACATTCTCGAAACCATTGCCACGGAACTCGATCAGCTGTCGCATCGGCTGTTCCGCAGCCCGGTCACCGAACCTGCATCGCGTCGCCCGCCGGCGCGCGAAAGCGCCGATCTCAGGATCATGCTGCGCCGGGTCGGCAATAGCGGCGATCTCGCCTCAAAGATCCGCGACAGTCTGCATGGGATCGGCCGCATCGTGCCGTATGTATCGACCTTGGCCGCGGATTGGCTGCCGCCCGAAGTCAAGCCGCGGCTCGAGACCGTACGCCAGGACGTGACGTCGCTGAATGACTATGATGCGCACATCAGCAACAAGGTTCAGCTGCTGCTCGACGCAACGCTTGGGCTGATCAATGTCGAGCAGAACAACATCATCAAGGTGCTGACGATTGTCTCGGTCGTCGGTATCCCGCCGACCCTGGTCGCTAGCATGTACGGGATGAATTTTAAAGATATGCCGGAATTGAGTTGGGCCTGGGGGTATCCCTACGGCCTGACGGTAATCGCGCTCAGCGCGGTCCTGCCATTGGTTTGGTTCAAGATTCGCGGCTGGATCTGATCCGAGCTGCCAACGCAAAACGCCCCCGGGGACACCGGAGGCGTTTCTTGCCGCTTTGTTAGATTTACGCTGCCTTAGCCTTAGGCGGCCTGTTTTTGCTCGACCACCTGAGGCTGCGGCTGTCCGCGGACGATCTCGATTTTGCGCGGCTTTGCCTCCTCGGGAACCTCGTGAATGAGGTCGACATGCAGCATGCCGTTGGTGAGGCTGGCGCCGACAACCTTGATATGGTCGGCGAGGCTAAAGCGGCGCTCAAAGGCCCGGCGGGCGATGCCGCGGTGCAAATAGCGGCCCTCGTCCTCTTCCTTTTTCGCTTTGCCGGTTACCAGCAGCGAATTCTCGTGCACGGTAACCTCGATTTCATCCGGCGAGAACCCGGCCACCGCCATGGTTAGGCGATAGGCGTCTTCACCGGTCTTTTCGATGTTGTAAGGGGGGTAGGCGAGCGCGGCGTTGTCGACACGACTCGCTGCATCGACCAAACGGGTCAATCGATCAAAGCCGATCGTCGAACGGAACAGCGGGGAGAAATCAAAACGATCCATGACCATATCCTCCATCGAGCAACATGGATTGGGCACTCGCAAGTAACGCCAAGTGCCATTTCACTGTCTGTGCGATCCCGGAATTGGCTACCGCACGTCCAATAATTTGGTGCCGGAGAAAATTGCGTCAAGGGGCTGTGTTCGGCGGATCAAGCCGCCCGGGCCGGCTAAGGCTTGATGCCGAAGCCCTGAAATCGCTTGTTAAAGCGCGCAAGCTGACCACCCGTGTCAAGCAGCCGCTGCTGGCCGCCGGTCCAGGCGGGATGCGACTTTAAATCGATGTCGAGCCGCAGGGTGTCGCCCGCCTTGCCATAGGTCGAGCGTGTCGGATAGCTTGTTCCGTCGGTCATCACGATCGTGATTTCGTGATAGTCCGGGTGAATTCCCTGCTTCATCTTTGCGGCTCCAAAACCGCGCGTCTTATAGCGCAAGCCCGCCGGCGGGGCAACACCGGCGGGGAGAGTTCCCTGCGTCGTTCCAGGCAGAGGAGGACGGCGGCGCCGGCCCGCGCTGCCGCAAAAAGCTATTTAGCGGTTGGTGCCGCTCGACGTCCCGAGATGGCCGCCGGTTACGGGCGAGGTGGTGCTGCCCGATCCGGTGTTCCGGTTTTCCAGGTTGTAGGCTTGCGCCTGTTGCAGCTGCTCCTTGGTCATGTCCAGGGTCAGCCGATTGTTGTCGGTCTTGATCGCATCGAGCGGAACCGCGACGTACTTGCCGCCCATACCGAGGAATGTCCCGACATCGACGACGGCAGCCGCAACCCGGCCGTCCTTATCGATGATCAGATCCTTGACCGAACCGATGTCGCGGTTCTGGACATCATAAACGGTGCTGCCGAGCATTTTCGTCGCGCGTACCTGATCCGGCTGGATCTCGTTACCGGTCGGGTTGGTCGCTGCGGCGGCGCTGGTGGTCGTGGCGCTGCTATCTCTGGGTGCGGTCGTCGACTGTGCGAAAGCAAGCGGCGACGTCGCCATAAGGATCGCCGCAACTGCGGCGGTAAGGGTTGATTTTTTCATGACCTCTCCTGTCTAAACTCAGACGTTTAGGATAACGGCGTGTATTGACGTCGGTTCCGACCAACGCGGTCAGACGACATGGAACAAGAACAATAGGATGATGATAGGGATCGGGATCCCGAGTAGCCAAAGAAGTAGGCCTCTGCCCATTTTGCCCCTCCTGTAGAATAATGGATCGAGAGCTATTTCTTATTTATAACTTCTCGAACGGCGTCCTTGGCATGGCCAACGGCACTCCGTGCCCGGCCTTCGGCCTTCTCTGCTTTGCCTTCAGCTTCCGTGTGCTTATCACCGACAGCGCGGCCGACACCTTCTTTAATCGCGCCGGTAGCTTTCTTGATGCCGCCGGCGATACGGTCTTTATCCATCTTGGTTTTCCTTGTGCGATGCTAGTCAGAGTCAAGAACAGTTCCGGCTCATCATCGGTTCCGCGAAAACTTGATTCAGATTATTGCTTGTACCGGCCAGCGCGCGTCGCGCCCGGTCGCCGCCTTCGCTTAAACCGGCTCATCGCGGAGCCAATTTCTTTAATTGGGTGTTTGTACCTTGCTAAAGCTCACGGTGCCGCTGCAGCCGTTGACGTGAATTTGGAGGCGAAGGTGGAAGGTTGCCCGACCCTCTGGGCAGGCATGCGGGCGCGAGCTAAATCGACACAATGAATTCGCTGCGGGGAGACAAAGTTAAATGGCAGATCCACTGCCGGACACCGGGCGTGGCCGCAGCGAAGACCAGTCACGCGGCCGGACCGGCATGCTGACCTTCATAACGGTTGCGGTCATCGTAGCCGCGCTTTATTTCGCCCGCGAGGTTCTCGTTCCGTTTGCGCTCGCCATCCTGCTTAGCTTTTTGCTGATGCCGGCGGTGCGGCTGCTGCGCCGGGTGCGCGCGGGCCGGGTGACGTCGGTTGGTATTACCGTGCTGATTGCCTTTCTGGCGATCTTTGCGTTTGGCGCCATCGTCACTCAAGAAATCTCCCTGCTCGGGCCCGAGCTGCCGCGATATCAGCATAATATCGAGTCGAAGCTGCGCGCGCTTCCCAAAGCGATCCCGCTTCAGCGGGTAGCCGGAGCGCTTCACCAAATGACCGCGACGCTGAAGCGGTCCGAGGCGACCGGCACGGCGCCGACAGCGCAAAGTCCAGACTCCAGTAGCGCCGAAGCGGCCAAGCCGCTGCCGGTCGAGATCGAGCAGCCGGCGCCGACGCCGATGCAGATCGCCGAAACCGTAATCGGTCCGTTACTCCAGCCTTTGGCGACGGCCGGCTTGGTGATTGTGCTTGTGGTGTTTATCCTGCTCGAGCGCGAGGTCTTGCGCGACCGCCTGTTGAGACTGGCCGGCGGCGGCGATCTGCACCGAACCACGGAGGCGATGAACGAAGCGGCGCAGCGGGTCAGCCGCTATCTGATATCGCAGCTTGCGGTCAATACCGTCGAAGGCGTCCTAATCGGGATTGGCCTCGCGGTGATCGGGATCCCCAATGCCGCATTATGGGGCATTCTCGCAGTGCTGCTGCGCTTTATCCCTTATCTCGGGATTGTCATTGCGGCGGCGTTTCCGATCGCCCTCGCTTTTGCGGTCAGTCCCGGATGGGCGCTCGTCTTATGGACGGTGCTGTTGTTCATCGGCATCGAGGCGATCGTCGCCAATATCGTCGAGCCTTATCTTTATTCCGGATCTACCGGGCTCTCCTCAATCGCCGTGATCATTGCCGCGATCTTCTGGACCTGGCTGTGGGGCCCGATCGGGCTGTTGCTGTCGACGCCGCTGACCGCCTGCCTTCTGGTTCTCGGCCGCCACGTGCCGCAGCTGACGTTTCTTGATGTAATCCTCGGCAGCGACCCGGTACTAACCCCCGACGAAACATTTTACCAGCGTCTGCTCGCCGGCGATCCGGAAGAGGCGACTGAGCAGGCCGAAGAGTTCGCGAAAGAAAAATCGCTTGAGGAGTTCGCTCAGGAGGTTGCGTTGCCGGTGCTGGTGCGAGCGCAATCTGACAGCGACCGCGGGATTCTGCCGCCCGAGCGGCGCGCCACGGTCAAGGATGGGTTTGCACGCATTCTCGAAAATCTGTTCGACGATTCGGTCATAAACTCGGAGGCCGCCCCCGAAGCCGGCGCAATTGCCGTCGATAGCGGCTTTGTCGTGTGCTTGGCTGGCCGCAATGAACTCGACGAGGCGGCGGCGATGCTGCTCGCCAGCTTATTGCGGGCGCGCGGCCATCACGCCTACGTGTTCCCGCCGGATTCGCCGGCGGCACTGGGTGGCCATCGGGTGGCGCTCAGGGATGCAGCGGTGGTCTGCCTGTCGTTGATCAGCACCAGCTCCGCCGCGCGCGCCCGGCATATCGTTCGCCGGTTGCGGCGGCGAGCGCCTCGGGCCCGCATCATAGCCGGCTTCTGGGGGCTGGGCGGCGGCGATACGCCGGCGCCCGACACGCTGGCGATCACTTCGGCCGATGCGATCGCGACTACGCTGGACGAGGCGATTACCGAGATAGAAGCACGACTGACAGGATTGCCGGCAACTCAGGACGGCCCATCCGGTGTCGCGGTCCGGGCTCAGGCCGGCTGACTGCGATCAAGCCGGCGCCGCAATGCGCCTGCGATACTTAAAGCGGCTGGGTTGAGGGTGATCGAGATCAGCGCTCCGGCGAGGATCAGATTCTGGCCCTCGACGCTTAGCAAGCTGTGCGACGTGCCGAGGGCCGCCAGCATGAAAGAAAATTCGCCGATCTGCGCCAGGCTCGCCGAGACGGTCAGTGCGGTCGACGCTGGATAACCGGCGATGCGCACGATCGCGAAAGCGGCGATCGACTTGCCGAGCAATATCACCGCGAGCACAGCCAAAACCTGATACGGGTGCCTTACAAGAATGCCCGGATCAAACAGCATCCCGACCGATAGAAAAAACAGCACGGCGAAGGCATCTTCGAGCGGCTTGGCCTGCTCGGCGGCCCGGTGGCTGTGATCGCTCTGGTTCACGACGATCCCGGCGAAGAAAGCGCCAAGCGCGAAGGACACCCCAAAGAGTTCCGAGGCGGCAAAGGCGATGCTGAGGGCTGCAGCGACAATCGCGAGGGTGAATAGCTCGCGCGATCCGGTGCGCACGACCTGGTCGAGCAGCCACGGCATAACGCGCCTGCCGACCACCAGCATCAGCACCACAAACCCGGCAATCTTGGCGAAGGTCAGGGCCAGCGGCAGAGCGAGGCTATCCAGCCGGACCGGCCCCCCATTCAGTGCCGCAGCAAGTGGCGGCAAGACCACCAGCACTCCAACCATGAACAAGTCTTCGACAATCAGCCAGCCGATTGCGATTCGGCCGTCGAGGAGTTCAAGCATCCCGCGCTGTTCGAGCGCTCGTAGCATCACGACCGTGCTGGCGATCGACAATGCCAGCCCAAAGACGAGGCCGGCGCCAATCGACCAGCCCCACAAATGGGCGATGCCGACGCCGAGCGCAGAGGCGACCAAGATCTGCGCGATCGCCCCCGGTATGGCAATCCGCCGGACAGCGATCAGGTCGCGAATCGAAAAGTGCATGCCGACCCCGAACATCAGCAGCATGACACCGATCTCTGCGAGCTGTGGCGCCAAATGGATGTCGCCGACATAGCCCGGGGTGAACGGGCCGATTGCGACACCAGCCAGCAGATAACCGATAATCGGCGGCAGCCCGACCCGGACCGCGGCAAAGCCACCGATAAAGGCGAATGCCAGCCCGACCGCGATCGTCGAGATCAGTTCGACTTCGTGCGGCACTCAGACCGGGCGAAAGGCGCGGAAACGCAAGCGGACATAATCGGCGATCCAGGTGCCGCGTTCATCGACCAGCACCGGCCGGAGTAGCCCGACGACCTCGCGGCAGGCGGCGCGCCGCTCAGCCGCGGCGAGACTACCAAAGAAATCGTCGGCGAAGGTGTCGAGCCAGGCTTCGAGCCCGCCGGGCAGCGGTGTCGGCCGCGGCACGATGCGAATGTTATCGATTGTAAAGCCCGCAGCTTCGAGCTTTTCGCCATAGGCTTCGGCGGACGGAAAATACCACGGGCTGAGCCGATGCGCGTCGAGGCCCCGGCGCCCAAGCACAGCGCTCAGCGCGACGGTGATCGCAGCAGTGTTGTTGTGACCACCCATCTCGGCGACAAACCGCCCGCCCGGCTTTAACGCGCGGAAGACACCGGCGATGACCTTTTCGGGCGGACGCATCCAATGAAGCGCGGCGTTCGAAAAGACCGCATCGAACTCGCCGTGAAAATCCAAATCCTGCCCGGTGAGCACCCGGGCATCGAGCCCGCGCCCCTGCGCCGCCGCCACCATATCCGGTGCCGCGTCCACCGCGACGACGCTCGCACCCGCGGCCGCGATCTTTTCGGTCAGCACGCCGTCGCCGCAGCCGAGATCGAGGATATGCTCGCCGGGCTGTGGCATTAGCAATTCCAGCACCGGCGCGCCCAATGTCGGCACAAAGTGCGCCGTCTCCGCATAGCGCTGCGCCGACCAGTGTTGACGCGATACCTGAACCAATCCCACCCCCGATCCGCCTCCGCTCTAGCCCAGCGATAACGCGGCCGGTGCTCGGAACCGCGGTCCACAGCGGGGCGTCATTTACACCTCTCTCCGCTTTTCGCCAACCTCCTCGGATCAAATGCCCTTAAGGGCATTCGCGGTTGGATACTCTGCATTGATGTCGAGCGGCGCGACAGTGGGAAGGCATGGTTGTATAGATTGTGTCCAATCGGTGAAGGTGCCACGCAGAGTTTAGGCGGCTGGCGCCGTGTTGCGGGAGGACGCCTCAGATCGACCCAGCCGGTCCGACAATTAGGCGCATCGCCGGGTTGCGGTCACGCCCGGATTGCTCGCGGTGAGGGGAGAAAGCGCCCCGCCCGTCGCCAATCGCGGCGCGATCACCGCGACGGTGATTTGCGCCTGCATCATGCAGGGGCTCGACACGACGATCGTCAACGTCTGCCTGCCCCACATCCAAGGGAGCATGTCGGCGGCGCAGGATCAGATCTCGTGGGTCCTGACATCCTACATTGTCTCCTCGGCGATCATGATGCCGCTGACCGGCTGGCTCGCCGGCCGGTTTGGCGTCAAGTACATCTTTCTCGCCTCGATCATCGGCTTCACCATTGCCTCGGCATTGTGCGGCGCCGCGACCAGCCTCACGCAGCTGGTGCTCTTCCGAATGCTGCAAGGCATATGCAGCGCCGGGCTGGTGCCACTCGGGCAAGCGACGCTGTTCACGATTTATCCGCAAGAAAAGCACGGCCAGGCGATGGCGATCTTCAGTACCGGGGCGATGATGGGTCCGATCATCGGCCCGACCCTGGGCGGCTGGCTGACCGAGAACCTCGATTGGCGCTGGTGCTTTTACATCAACCTGCCGGTCGGGGCCCTCTGCGCCCTCGGCGTTTTCTTATTCATCCGCCAAACCCGCACGATGCGGCGCAACGAATTCGACATGTTCGGCTTTTTGATGCTGAGCATCGCGGTCGGTTCGCTGCAGCTGATGCTGGACCGCGGCCAGCTCAAGGACTGGTTCCACTCGACTGAGATCTGGGTCGAGGCGACGATTTCCGCCTTGTGCTTTTATTTGCTGATCATTCACACGATGACGACCGGCGACCGCTCGTTCGTCAACCGCGAATTGTTAAAGAGCCCAAATTTTGTCGCTGGCAGTTTGCTGATGTTCGGCGTCGGCATGATCCTCAGCGGGACCCTAGCATTGATGCCGTCGATGATGCAGGTGCTGATGAACTACCCGGTGTTCGACGCCGGATGGATGATGGCGCCGCGCGGGTTCGGGACGATGCTGGCGATGTTCCTTGTCGCCCGCATCATTGACCGGGTCGACAACCGCCTGTTCATCCTTGTCGGGTTTCTGCTGACCGCGGCCTCGCTGTGGCAGATGACCGGGTTTTCGCTTTATATGGGCTCCGGGCCGATCCTGTTTGCCGGGTTCGCCCAAGGCTTCGGGCTCGGCTGCACCTTTGTGCCGCTCAATCTCCTGGCGCTATCCGGCCTCCCGCATCACATTCTGACCCAGGGCACGGCATTGCGCGCGCTGATGCGCATGCTCGGCGGCAGCATCGGCATTGCCATCCTCGAAGCCGAACTGACCCAGAATACCCAGATTGTTCATTCCCGGTTGATGGAGCATCTGCGCCCGGATAATCCGCTGGCCCAGGCGCCGCTGCTGCCGGCTCCCTTCAGCCTGACTAACCCCGCGGGGATTGCAGCGCTCAACCAGGAGGTCACGCGCCAGGCTGCGATGATTTCGTATCTCGACGACTTCATGCTGATGCTGCTCGTCATTCTTGCATCACTGCCATTGCTGCTGCTGGTCCGCGCGCCACGCCGGCAAGTGGTGGCCGCCGCCGACGATTAGCCTCGTCCCATCGAACCGGCCTCTCATCAAACCGGCCGGGTTCGCGGTGGCCCGCCCACGCGGAGCGGATTATCCATTTCGCGGCCTTGACAGGTAACCTTCAAGTTACCTAATTAGGTAACTGTTCGGTTCCCTGTTGACGGCATGAATGAGGACATTGTGTTTCGCGCCTTGGCCGACGCCAACCGTCGGCAGCTACTGGATCGACTGCACCACAGGAATGGTCAGACGCTCGGCGAGTTGTGCCAAGGCCTCGAGATGACCCGTCAAGCAGTCGCCAAGCATCTCGCGATCCTCGAAGCGGCCAACCTCGTGTCCTGGAGGCGCAACGGCCGTGAAAAGCTGCACTTTATCAATCCCGTGCCGATCCACGAAATCGCCGAACGCTGGATAAGCAAGTTTGATGCGCGACGCCTGGAAGCACTCTCCGAACTCAAGTCAACTCTTGAAAGAAAAGACCATGGCTGACGGAAACAGCAGTTTCGTCTACGTAACATACATCCGCACAACTCTGGAAGAGCTGTGGACTGCTCTCACGAGCTCTAAGTTCATGAAGAAATACTGGTTTGGAATGAACATCGAGACCGACTGGAAGGTCGGATCGCCTTGGAGGCTGGTCTTCCCTGATGGTCGAATCGCTGACACTGGACAGATTGTCGAGTACGACCGTCCGCGACGGATCGTGTTGCAGTGGAGGAACGAGTTTCGGCCGGAGCTGTCGGCGGAAGGTTATGCGCGCTGCTCGATCGAGCTCGAACCGCAAAACGGTGTGGTGAAGCTAACCATCAGCCACACGATCGAGCGCGTCAACTCGAAGCTCATCGAGGCTGTGTCCGGCGGTTGGCCGCGCATTCTTTCCAACCTCAAATCGCTGCTCGAAACCGGCCAAATTATCCTGAGCTAGTCTAGAAGCGTGCATGCGCACGACTGGAACGACGCGACGATACATCGAAGGCAGACAGACATGACGAAGCATAAAATCGGGACGCGAGAGCAGTGGCTCGACGCGCGTCTTGAACTGCTGGAGGCAGAGAAGGAGCTGACACGGCGCAGCGACGAGCTGGCGCGGCGACGTCAGGAGCTGCCCTGGGTTCGCGTTGACGAGGAGTACCGATTCGAGACAGATGAAGGGAGCGCCTCGCTCAAAGACCTCTTCAGAGGACGCTCGCAATTGCTCGTCTACCATTTTATGTTCGGCCCCGACTACACGGCGGGGTGTCCGTCCTGCTCGGCAATCGCAGACGGGTTCAACGGCATCGCCGTCCATCTTGCGAACCATGACGTCATGCTTTGGGCCGTCTCGCGGGCGCCATTGGCGAAGCTTCAGGCGTACAAGCGGCGGATGGGATGGACATTTCCTTGGGCGTCCTCGTTTGGTAGCGACTTCAACTTCGACTTCAACGCCTCAATCACCGAACAGCAGCAGCGCGAGGGAGGCTTCGAATACAACTACCAGCCTGGGGTGCCGCGGCCCGAGATTCCCGCGCCGGCGACGCCCGGCGGTGCTGCTAAAGGCGCCGCAACGACGGGCACCGACGTGGCCACCTATGCGCGCGAGAGGCCCGGCATGAGCGCGTTCGCGCTCGCCGACGGGCTCGCCTACCATACCTATTCGACCTATGCGCGCGGGCTGGACGGCTTGTGGAGTGCGTACCAATGGCTTGACCGCGCCCCGAGGGGGCGCAACGAGCGGGCAGGTTACTGGTGGCGCCTGCACGACGAGTACGACAAGCCTTGAGCCAATCCGCCGCGGTGTTTGCGCTCGTGCCGGCGTTATATCGCTGGGGCCGAGCTCCGTTCACGCTTGGCCCGGCTAGTTTCGGTTTGCTTCGGCTTGGTGGCGGAGGGCGGAGAGGGTCGTGCGGGTGGTGATGATCTCGGGATCCACCGCGAGTTCGATGACGGCGGCGCGCTTGGCCGAGGCGGCTTCTTCGAAGGCGGGGGCGAATTCTTCGGTGCGCTCCACTCGTGCGGCAAAGGCGCCATATGCGCGGGCGAGTGCAACAAAATCCGGGTTTTTTAATGCGGTGCCGACGACGCGCCCGGGGAAACGGCGCTCCTGATGCATGCGGATCGTGCCGTACATAGCGTTGTTGAAGAGCAGAATGATCGGCCCGACGCCTTCCGCCAGTGACGTCGCCAATTCCTGTCCGGTCATCATAAAGCCGCCATCACCAACAAAGCCGACGACGAGCCGGCCGGGATGTACGAGCTTGGCGGCGACTGCGGCCGGCACGCCATAGCCCATGGCCCCGCTGGTCGGCCCAAGCTGACGGCCGGGGCGGCGATATTGCAGAAAGCGATTGGGCCAGCCGCTGAAATTGCCGGCGTCGCTGGTAACGATCGTGTCTTCGGGCAGTCGGTCGCGCAGCCAGCCCATGACGGCGCCGAGATTAAGCGCACCGCCGCTGGTCGCAGGCGAGGGCTGCAATCCTGCCTCGTATTCGCTGCGGAGCTCGGAGCGCCAGCCTGACCAGCGCTTGACCGCGACCGGCTCCAACGCCGCTGCGGCGGCGGCAAACTCGGGCATGCCGGACTGGATTGCCAAGGTCGGGCGGAAAACCCGGCCCAACTCCTCGGCTGCCGGGTGGACGTGGATCAGCACTTTGCCGGGCTCGGGGATGCCGAGCAGCGAATAGGATTGCGACGTGATCTCGCCGATCCGGGCGCCGACCGCGAGCAACAGATCAGCCTCCTTAATGCGCGCGACCAGGGCCGGCGCCGCCCCAGTCCCGAGATCGCCGACAAAAGAAGGCCGACGGTTGTCGATGATGTCCTGCCGGCGGAATGAGCAGCATACCGGCAGATCGTTCGCCTCGGCGAATTTGGCGATGTCACGGCAGGCGGCATCGCTCCACCCGCCGCCGCCGACCAGCATCATCGGCCGCTGCGCCGCGCCGAGCAGGCGCCGCATTTCGGCGAGATCGGCCGCACCAGGATGAGCACGCACCGGGTGATATGGCCCGGCGATCTCGGCGGCGGCGCGGTCGCGCAGCATGTCTTCGGGCAAGGCCAGCACGACCGGGCCGGGTCGGCCGGAGGTCGCGACCTGAAACGCCTGGTTGACGAGTTCGGGGACGCGTTCGGCCATATCGATCTGCGCCACCCATTTGGCGAGCGGGCTGAACATGCGGCGGAAATCGACTTCCTGAAACGCCTCGCGGTCGATCTGATGGCGCGCCACCTGGCCGACCAGCACGACCATCGGCGTCGAATCCTGAAATGCCGTGTGGATGCCGATCGACGCGTTGCACGCACCCGGCCCGCGCGTCACCAGCAACACACCGGGCTTCCCGGTCAATTTGCCGTAGGCCTCCGCCATAAAAGCGGCGCCCCCTTCCTGGCGGCAGGTCACAAGCCGAATTTCGGGTGCGTCGAACAATGCGTCGAGCACTTCGAGATAACTTTCGCCGGCGACGCTGAAGGCCATGTCGACACGATGCGCCCGGAGCGCAGCAACGACGAGCTGACCGCCGGTCAGAGGAAGAAGGTTGCTTGCCATGTGCCGGCCTTGAGCGCTGATGACAGAGCCGCCATTTGAGACGATCAGCCGCGCCGACGGAAGAGGCTTACCGCCCGCGGGATGCGGAGCGCCCTCGCCGCATATAATCAGCAGGTTGGCATTGCCGCGCTGATGGCGTTGGGACGCGCGGGCCCGGTACTGATAAGCTCGCGCGGACGCGAAAAGAACAGAAGACGATGGACGACCAGCACGGCGAAATTCTGACCCGCAAAGCACGAACCGAAGAGGGCGACGATGTCCGGCGCGGGGCCGGAGATTTCATTGACGACCCGGCTCAGACGCAGACGAGACCGAGACGGCGCTCGTGGCTGGGCGTGCTGTTGTGGATCCTGGTTTTGGCGGCGATTGTCGCCGCGGCGGTCATCTATCTGCCGCGGCTTGCGCATCAGCCGACGCCCAGCCAAGGCCGCGGCGGGCGCGCGATGTCCGCCGGCCCGACTCCGGTCGGAGTAGCGACCGCGCAGAAGGGCGATATGCCGGTCACCTTGAACGGGCTCGGGACGGTGACGCCGTTGGCGGTGGTTACGGTCAAGACCCAGATCAACGGCTATCTGATGAGTGTCGCATTCGCCGAGGGCCAGCACGTCAAAAAAGGTGAGTTCCTCGCCCAAGTCGATCCGCGTCCGTATCAGGTGGCGCTTGAACAGGCGCAGGCGCAACTCGCCAAAGACGAGGCGACCCTGAATAACGCCCAGGTCGACCTGAAGCGCTACAACACTCTCGTCGCACAAAACTCGATCGCGACTCAGACGCGCGACACCCAGGTTGCGACTGTCGCCCAGGATCGGGCGCAAATACTGCTGGATCAGGCTCAGATCAACACTCAGAAACTTAACCTGACCTATGCCCACATTATCTCGCCGCTGACCGGTCGAGTCGGGTTGCGCGAGGTCGATCCCGGGAACTATGTCCAGACCAGCGATCCCAACGGGATCGTCGTCGTAACCCAGCTGCAGCCGATCTCGGTCATCTTCACGCTGCCCGAGGACAGCCTGCAAGAGGTGCTAAAGCAGCTCTACGCCGGGGCAACACTGCAGGCGACCGCCTATGACCGTACCGGCACGACCCAGCTCGCGGTCGGAAGGCTGGAGACAATTGACAACCAGATCGATCCGACCACTGGGACGGTCAAGCTGCGGGCGATTTTCGACAATACCGACGAGAGCCTGTTTCCCAACCAGTTCGTCAACATCAAGTTGCTCGTCAACACATTGCAGAATGTGGCGCTGATCCCGACCGCCGCGATCCAGCGCGGCGCCCCCGGAACATTTGTCTATCTCGTCAAGCCGAACGACACGGTTGGCGTGCAAACCGTCAAGCTTGGTCCCGGCGACGGCCAGCACGTCGCGATCCTCTCCGGACTGCAGGTCGGCGATCAAGTGGTCGATGACGGCGCCGACCGGCTGAAGGACGGCGCCAAGATAACCATCGCTCCGCCGCCCGGAAAGGCCGGCATAACCGGCGCTGCCAACCAGCATGGAGCGGAGCACAAGCGCGGCGGCCCACATTCCGGACAGCACCGAAATCAGCAGGGCGGCGCACAGCAAACCAGTCAATGAACCCGTCGCGTCTTTTTATTCTGCGCCCGGTTGCGACGACGCTGCTGATGGCGGCGATTATGCTGGTTGGGCTGTTTGCTTACCGCTTCCTGCCGCTTTCGGCATTGCCTGAAGTCGATTACCCGACCATCCAGGTGCAAACCTTCTACCCCGGCGCCAGCCCCGACGTGATGGTCTCGTCGGTGACAGCGCCGCTCGAAGTACAGTTCGGGCAGATGCCGGGGCTCAACCAGATGTCGTCGGTCAGCTCCGCCGGCGCGTCGGTCATTACTCTGCAGTTCAGCCTCGATCTCAACCTCGATGTCGCTGAACAGGAGGTCCAGGCGGCGATCAACGCGGCCGGCAATTTGTTGCCGTCCGACCTGCCGGCGCCGCCGATTTACGCCAAGGTCAACCCGGCGGACGCGCCGGTCCTGACCTTGGCGCTGAGCTCGAAAACCTTGCCGTTAACTCAGGTCGAGGACCTCGCCGATACGCGACTCGCGCAAAAGATTTCGCAATTGCCCGGGGTCGGTCTTGTCAGCCTCGCCGGCGGCAACCGGCCGGCGATCAGAATTCAGGCGAATAATCTCCAGCTCTCCGCTTACGGTCTCAACATCGACGACTTGCGCACAACGCTCGCCAACGCCAACGTCAACACGCCAAAAGGAAATTTTGACGGGCCGAGCCGCTCTTACACGATCAACGCCAACGACCAGATTCAAAAACCGAGCCAGTACGACAATCTCGTCATCGCCTACCGTAACGGCGCCCCAGTCAAACTGTCAGACGTCGCGCAGGCCAAGCAGGCGCCCGAAAACGCCAAGCTCGCCGCCTGGGTCAACAACACTCAGGCGATCATCGTCAATATCCAGCGCCAGCCGGGAGCCAACGTCATCGCCGTCGTGGACAGCATCCAGAAGCTGCTGCCAAAGCTGCAGGCGTCGTTGCCCGCCGGCGTCGATGTGCAAGTCGTGACCGACCGCACGACGACGATCCGCGCGTCAGTCGCCGATGTCGAGTTCGAACTCGGCCTCGCTGTCGTGCTGGTGGTGATCGTCATCTTTGTGTTTTTGCGCAGCCCGTCGGCAACCTTGATCCCGAGCCTATCGGTGCCGCTGTCGCTGGTCGGTACACTGGCGGTCATGTATCTCGCCGGCTTCAGCCTGAACAATCTTTCGTTGATGGCGCTGACGATCGCGACCGGCTTTGTCGTCGACGATGCGATTGTCATGATCGAAAACATTTCGCGCTATATCGAGGCCGGGGATCCGCCATTACAAGCGGCGCTAAAGGGCTCGGCGCAAATCGGCTTTACGATCATTTCGCTGACGGTGTCGCTGATCGCGGTGCTGATCCCGTTACTGTTCATGCCGGATGTCGTCGGGCGGCTATTCCGCGAGTTCGCGATAACGCTTGCGGTCACGATCGTGATTTCCGCAGTCGTGGCGCTGACATTGGTGCCGATGATGTGCGCCAAGATCCTGCGCCACCAACGCGCCTCCGAAATGTCGCTCATCGCGCGCAAAAGCCAGGAATGGTTCGACAAGGTGATCGCCGAGTACGGCCGGCTGTTGAACTGGGTGCTTGACCGTCAGCCGCTGACCTTGTTGGTGGCGGCAGCGACCTTGGGGTTGACGGTCTTCCTCTACATCGTGATCCCGAAGGGCTTTTTCCCGATACAAGATACCGGCCTGATCCAGGGCATCTCGGTCGCCTCGCCATCGGTGTCGTTCGCGGCGATGTCCGAGCGACAGCAGGCACTCGCCGACGCCGTTCTCCGAGATCCCGACGTCGCCAGCTTGACCTCGTTTATCGGCGTCGACGGCACCAACACGACGCTGAACAGTGGCCGTTTCTTAATAAACCTCAAACCGCGCGATCAACGTAGTCTATCGGCGAGCGACATCATTCGCCGGCTGGAGAACGAGGTGGCGGTCGTGCCCGGTATAACGCTCTACATGCAGCCGGTGCAGGATCTGACGATCGACGCCACGGTCAGCCGCTCGCAATACCAGTTTGTGCTGGAAGACGCTAATGCCGCGGAATTCGCGAAGTGGGTTCCCAAGCTGATGCAGCGGCTCAGTCAGATCCCGCAGATCGAGGATGTCGGCAGCACGTTTTCCGACAACGGCCTGTCGGCCTACGTTGATATCGATCGGGCGACCGCCGCGCGGTTTGGAATTACCCCAGCGACAGTCGACAACGCTCTCTATGAACTCTTACGGCCAGCGCATCGTCTCGACGATCTTTACTCAGTCGAACCAGTATCGCGTGATCCTCGAAGCCGACCCAGCGATGCAGCAATCGCTGAGTTCGTTGGGATCGATCTATCTGCCGTCCTCGACCGCGGTCAATGGCCAAGTGCCGATGTCGGCAATCGCCCAGATCGAGGAGCAGACTGCGCCGCTTGAGATCCAGCATCTAGGCCAATTCCCGGCGACGACGGTGTCGTTCAATCTGGCGCCGGGAGCCTCACTCGGTGAGGCGGTCAATGCGATCCAACAGGCCGAAAAAGACATCGGCCTGCCGATCAGCATGATCACCGTGTTTCAAGGCGCGGCATTGGCATTTCAAGCCGCTCTTGGCAACGAGCTGATCCTGATCATCGCTGCGATCATCACGATGTACATCGTGCTGGGTGTGCTCTACGAGAGCTTCATCCACCCGATCACGATTCTTTCGACATTGCCCTCGGCTGGCGTGGGCGCATTGCTCGCATTGATGATCGACGGCAGCGACCTCAGCGTGATCGCGATTATCGGCATCATTCTGCTGATCGGAATCGTCAAAAAAAATGCGATCATGATGGTCGACTTTGCCCTCGACGCCGAACGGCACGAAGGCAAGTCGCCGCGCGAGGCGATCTACCAGGCGTGCTTGTTGCGCTTCCGGCCGATCCTGATGACGACGATGGCGGCCCTGTTCGCCGCCCTGCCGTTGATGTTGGGCACCGGCACCGGGTCGGAACTGCGGCATCCACTCGGCGTAACGATCGTCGGCGGACTGATCTTTAGCCAGCTTCTAACCTTGTTCACGACCCCGGTGATCTACCTCGGTTTCGACCGGCTCGGCGCCTGGTTGCGCCGCAGCCCAGCCGCGGTGGCCTCGAAGAGCGCAGTCTAGTGAACGTTTCGGCCATCTTTATTCGCCGTCCGGTTGCGACCACGCTGCTGACCATCGGGCTCGCTCTCGCCGGCCTTTTCGCCTATTTCAAACTACCGGTAGCACCTCTGCCACAGGTCGATTTCCCGACGATCGTGGTCAGCGCGACGATGCCGGGCGCCAGCCCCAATACGATGGCGACAACGGTGGCGACACCGCTCGAACGCCATCTCGGCGTCATTGCCGATGTTACCGAGATGACCTCGTCGAGCACGGTCGGCAACAGCCGGGTCGTCCTGCAATTCAATCTGAGCCGAAACATCGACGGTGCCGCGCGCGATGTCGAGGCGGCGATCAATGCCGCCCGCGCCGATCTGCCGACGAGCCTGCGCCAGAACCCGACCTATCGCAAAGTCAACCCGGCCGACGCGCCAATCGCCATTCTATCGATGACCTCCGATACCTTGACCCGCGGCCAGATCTACGATGCGGCCTCGACCGTCATGCAGCAGGCCTTGTCGCAGATCGACGGGATCGGCCAGGTCGCGATCAGCGGCAGTTCGCTACCCGCAGTACGAGTCGAACTCAATCCTCAGGCGCTTTTCAAATACGGCATTGGCCTTGAAGATGTGCGTGCCGCCCTTGCCTCGGCTAACGCCCACAGCCCGAAAGGAGCGCTCGACCAGGGTGATCGCCGCTATCAGATCTACACCAACGATCAGGCCAATCACGCCGCCGATTACAAGCCGCTGATAATCGCTTACCGCAATGGTGCCGCGGTACATCTGACCGATGTCGCCGAGGTCAACGAACTCGGTCGAAAATGTGCGCAATCAGGGCCTATCTAACGGCAAGCCTGCGGTTCTCGTGATCCTCTACCGGCAGCCCGGCGCCAACATAATCGACACCGTCGATCGGGTGAAGGCGATCCTGCCGCAATTGCAGGCTTCGATCCCGCACGCAATCAATGTCCAGCTGACGATGGATCGGACCACGACGATCCGCGCGTCGCTGCACGATGTCGAGCGCGCGCTGTTGGTCGCGACCGCCCTCGTAATCCTCGTCGTCTTTGTATTTTTACGCAACGGCCGAGCGACGTTGATCCCGAGCGTCGCGGTGCCGGTTTCGCTGATCGGCACCTTCGGCGCGATGTGGCTGTTGGGTTACAGCCTGGACAATTTATCGCTAATGGCGTTGACGATTTCGACCGGGTTTGTCGTCGACGACGCGATCGTCGTCCTCGAAAACATCACGCGCCATATCGAAGCCGGGATGACGCGGATGGAAGCCGCCCTTTTGGGCTCGCGCGAAGTCGGCTTTACCGTCGTCTCGATGAGTCTGTCGCTGATCGCGGTGTTCACGCCGATCCTGTTGATGGGAGGTATCGTCGGCCGGCTGTTCCGCGAATTCGCGGTAACCTTGTCAATCGCTATCCTGATCTCGCTGATCGTGTCGCTGACCGCAACGCCGATGATGTGCGCCCATCTGCTGGCGAATGATCCGCAGCACCGTCACGGCCGCCTTTACCATCTTGCCGAACGCGCCTTCGACGCTGTGCTGGCGGTGTACGACCGCTCGCTGCGTCAAGCTTTACGCTGGCCGGCATTGGTCATGCTGAGCCTCGCGGTGACGATCGTGCTCGGCGGCTATCTGTTCACTGTGGTCCCCAAGGGCTTTTTCCCGCAACAAGATACCGGCCGTATGATCGGAGGGATTCAAGCCGATCAGAGCATCTCGTTCCAGCTGATGGAAAAAAAGCTGGCCCAGTTCGTCAACATTATTCGGCATGATCCGGCAGTCGACAATGTGGTCGGCTTTACCGGCGGTTTTCAGACCAATGGCGGGTTTGTCTTTGTCGTTCTAAAGCCATTGTCGGAACGCAAGGTGTCGGTGATGCAGGTCATCGGCCGGCTACGCCCCAAACTGAACCAGGTTGCGGGAGCGCGCTTGTTCTTGCAGGCGGTGCAAGACGTCTGGGCGGGTGGCAGACAAACGAATGCGCAGTACCAGTACACCTTGCAGGGCGACAGCGCGCAAGAGATCTACAACTGGGCGCCCAAGGTTGAAGCGGCGCTGCAAAAGATCCCGATCCTTACCGAGGTTAATCTCGATCAACAGCAAAAGGGGCTGGAAAGTGACCTGGTCATCGACCGCAATACGGCGGCCCGGCTCGGTCTCAACGTCGCTCAAATCGATAATACGCTCTATGATGCTTTTGGGCAGCGCCAGGTTTCGGTGATCTACGCCACACAAAACCAGTATCACGTGGTGATGGAAGTGGCTCCCGAATATTGGCAAAGCCCGGAGATCCTGCACGACATCTATGTCAGCACGTCAGGCGGTACGGTCAGCGGCACGCACTCGACAAATGCGCTGGCCGGCACAGTAACGGCGGCTTCATCCGACAACAACGCAGCCACTCTGGTCACCAACAACGCAGCGACCGCGGCCTCTAATAATGCCTCGACGACCGCCGCCAATACCGCGGCAACTCGGGTCACCAACTTTGCGACAAGCACGACTGTTAACAATGCTGTGACCAAAACCACGGCCAGTACGAGCGCCGGTGCAATCGCGAGTGATACCCAACGCAACCTGGCCAACAACTCGCTGGCCAATACCGGGCATGGTGCCACCTCGACTGGTGCGGCGGTCGCGACCGCTGCCGAAACCATGGTGCCGCTCTCCGCCTTCAGCCATTTTGCCCCGGGCAACACCCCGCTCGCAGTCAATCACCAGAGCTTGTTCGTCGCCTCGACGATTTCTTTTAACTTGGCGCCAGGCGCCTCGTTAAGCCAAGCTCAGCAAGCAATCGAGCAAGCGGTCCGCCGCCTCGACATGCCGGCGACAGTCCGCGGCAGCTTTCAAGGCACTGCCAAAGTTTTTGAACAATCCTTGGCCAACGAGCCGATATTGATCGCCGCGGCCTTGCTTGCGGTCTACATCGTGCTTGGTGTGCTCTATGAGAGCTACGTGCATCCGATCACGATCCTGTCGACCTTACCATCAGCCGGGGTCGGCGCGGTGCTGGCGCTGCTGGTTACTGGTACCGAGTTCAGCATTATCGCTCTGATCGGCGTGATTCTGCTGATCGGGATCGTCAAAAAGAACGCGATCATGATGATCGACTTTGCGCTCGCCGCCGAGCGCAGCGAGGGCCTCAGCTCGCGCGAGGCGATTTACCAAGCATGCCTGAAGCGCTTTCGTCCGATCATGATGACCACAATGGCGGCGATGCTCGGGGCAGTGCCGCTGGCTATCGGCTTTGGCGAAGGCGCCGAGATCCGCCGGCCGCTGGGCATTTCGATTGTCGGCGGGTTGATGGTCAGCCAGGTGCTGACCCTTTACACCACGCCGGTGATCTATCTTTATCTCGATCGCTTCCGTTTATGGGCGCGGAGGCACTGGCGAATTGGCCGGCCGCGCCTCGCGCCCGGTCAAATCCCCGAACCCGGCGAATGAGGATCCAAAGGCGGATAAGGCGCCTGTCCCGCACAGGCGCCGCTACTGCCGTTGTGCTGTTGTCGGCCTGCACGGTCGGCCCCGATTATAAGCGCCCCGGCGCTCTGGTGCCAGCGCAGTACAAGGAGGTGCGGCCGCAGCCCGGCTGGAAAATGGGTCAGCCGAGCGACGCGGTCAATCGCGGCGCATGGTGGTCGATTTACAACGACCCGGTGCTGGACGGTTTGGAGCGCCGCATCGATATTTCCAACCAAAACCTCAAAGCCGCCGCCGCAGCATTGCGCCAATCCGAAGAAATCGTCGCGGAAGCCCGTGCCGGGTTTTTTCCGACGGGAACCGCGAATTTCCAAGCTCAGCGCTCGCTCAGCGGCGGCAGTGCCTCTAGCGGGACCGGTTCGTCCGCCTTCGTCGTCGGCAGCGGCGGCAGGATTAGCAGCTTTTTCAGCGATTCGGTTAACGCGAGCTGGACGCCCGATCTTTGGGGTCAAATTCGCCGTCAGGTCGAAGCCAATGTCGCCAATGCTCAGGCGAGCGCCGCCGACCTCGCCAGCGCACGGCTATCGGCGCAGGGCACGCTTGCCGGCGACTATCTGCAATTGCGCATCGCCGACGAACTCAAGCGCCTGCTCGACAACTCGGCTTCATATTACGCTGAATCCTTACGCATCACCCGTAACCAATATGCCGCAGGAATTATCGCGCAGTCCGACGTCTCGCAGGCCGAGGCCCAACTGCTCTCGACCCAGGCGCAGGCGGTCGCGACCGGGGTGACCCGGGCGCAATTTGAACACGCAATCGCCGTACTGATCGGTGTGCCGCCGGCTGATTTGTCGATTCTCCCGACCGATGTCATCATAGCGATCCCCGAAGTTCCACCGGGGCTGCCTTCTGCTTTGCTGGAACGCCGCCCCGATATTGGCGCCGCCGAGCGGATAATGGCTGCGGCCAACGCCGAGATCGGCGTCCAGGTGGCCGCCTTCTACCCGAACATCACCCTGTCTGCCGATGTCGGCACATCTGCCGCTTCATTGAGTAAGCTGATCGGCAAGACCGGCGAATTCTGGTCGTTTGGCGGATCTTTGGTCCAAACCATATTTGATGCCGGGCTGCGCAACGCGCAGGTGCAGGCGGCAATCGCCGTCTTCAACGAAGACTTGGCCAGTTATCGGCAGACCGTGCTGACGGCGTTCCAGCAGGTCGAAGACCAGCTTGCGGCACTGCGCATTCTCGCCGAGGAAGCGACAGTGCAGGACACGGCTGTCGCGTCGGCGCGCGAGGCTGTGCGCGTTCTAAATAACCAATATTTGGCGGGCACCGTCGCCTATACCAGCGTCATCGTCGCCGAGCAGACCGCGCTCGCCGATGCGGAAACCGCGTTGACGATCCGTCAGAACCGGCTGGTTGCCAGCGCCAGCCTAATCCAGGCGCTTGGCGGCGGGTGGAATGTTTTGCAATTGCCAAACCGGAACGAAATCGAACAAGCCGCGCCGCTGAACTTCAACCCGCTGCCGCCGATTGTGCCGGTTCAGGGTACCGGCCGGTATTAAGTCTGCACTGGTGTGGGATGTTCTCGCTCTGAATCAGTTCCGCCGCAGCTTGTGCTCAGAAACAAGCCCCCTCGTTGCATTGTGATTGCGAGCAAAGCGAGCTGTCCCGAAAGATGTGGAGCTCGCTGGATCGGGATTGCTTCGTCGCACCGACGCGCTCCTCTCAATGACGTCGTTAGAGACGTAAGCGGTAATGGTGTCCGGCCGTCACCAGCGTTAGCCCCAGCATTACGCTGATATTAAATCCTTGTAATCCAGAAAATCACGGGCACGCAGTGATGCAGCGGTACGTAGATTGAGCGACGGGCAATAACGCCCTCTCTCGTGAGGATGAAAATGATTGGGTTTGGTAAATCGTTAATGGCGGCTGCGTTGCTGACGAGTGTCGCCGCAGCCGGGTTGACGCCGGCCTTTGCCGAAACTGCGCCCGCGGGCAATACGGCTGCTGCGCAAAACGAGCAGCACCACCATGGCCAGGCACGGATGATGCCGGGAGAATTTGTCGAGGGCCGTCTCGCGTTTCTAAAGACAGAGCTGAAAATAACCCCGGCGCAGGAGACACAATGGCAGCAATTCGCTGCCGTGATGCGTCAGAATGCACAGTCTCTCGACCAGTCCGTCGCCAATGCTCGGCAACACCGGGACACCGCGATGAATGCGGTCGAGCGCATGGAGGTTCGCGCGCAATTCGCCAAAATCCGCGCCGAAAACCAGGCGCGTTTGCTGACGGCATTCAAGCCGCTCTATGCGAGCCTGTCGCCTGACCAGCAGCAGATGGCGAATGAGCTGATGTCCGGGCATGGTGGGTGGCGCCTCGGCTGGCACCATCGCGCCTAACCCGCAAATCTCGCGAAAAGGCAGCCGCCGGGTTTTCGCCCGGCGGCTTTTCATTGCCTGACATTGTCTTGAAACCACGACGTCTCGGGCGCACGTGACTTGAGGATGGCCGTGCTGCGTTCGAAACTTCTGCCCTCGGTCTTTTTGGCCGGGATTATCAGGATCGGTGCCGCGACGGCTGTACTTCTTATCCCAGGAAAGATCATGGCCGAGGAATGCCCGCTGACCGCGCCGTTGACACTAAAGGATAGCCAGAGCGGGATCGCCGGCGAGACCGGGACGGTGTGGACCATCGCACCCGATTGCAGCTTCAGCATCGCCCGCCACATCGGGCCAAAGGTTCTTGAGCCCTATAAGCAAGGCCATTTGACTGGGGAACAGCAGGCTCGCCTCAAAGAAATGCTCGACCGCATGGAGCGCGCCGATCTGGTAAAATCGCGCCCCGCAACCCCACGGGTAAATCCGCGCCGCATTTCGTTGTCTTACGGCGGCCGCGAGGCGGTGCTGACGTTGCCCCCAGGCGGCGGCGACGTTTCGCAGCTGCGCGCATCGCCCGAAGACGCGCAAGCAAAGGCAATGCTCGAAGTGGCGGCAGCGATGAAAGGCATGATGGGCAGCTGAGCAAGGCAGGTGTCTGCTTGGTCAGTATCAACCCAATCCTTCATTCTTACAGCAGTGTGACTTGGATCACAGTCTCGCCGTCATAAAACGCTATCCTGATGTGACCGTAGGCGTTGACGAGTACCGAAGCGATATTCGGGGCGACAGCCACGAAGACCGGTTCCGACATCGCCAGCGGCCGGGTTATGTTAGGGAAACCGTCATGCACAGCAACACTTGTGGCATCAGTCATCGCCGCTCGATCTATTGCATCCTGCCCCCGCACGTGCTTCGTGAGATGGCGCGCCGCGGCAGCGCCGCCCAACGCAACGCCGCATTGAAAACCTTAGCTCTGGACGGGACGCATCGGACCCAGCGGATGATGCATATGCTGCTGGCGCCAGCGCCGAGGATTGCACTCACCGGCGCTGCGCCCAAGGTCAAGCGCACCATCTTCAACTCCAAACACGAGGAGACGACAGCGGCGGACGTCGTACGTGGTGAGGGCCAGCCTTCGGTCGGCGATGTTGCGGTGAACGAGGCCTATGACGGTCTCGGCCGGACGTTTGAGTTTTACCTCGAAGTCTACCAGCGCAATTCGATCAACGGTCAGGGCCTGCCGCTCAACGCGTATGTCCATTACGGCCAGGGGTATGACAACGCCTTCTGGGACGGCCAGGAGATGATCTTTGGCGATGGCGACGGCACCGCCTTCAACCGCTTTACGATCGCACTTGACGTGATCGGCCACGAACTGACCCATGGCGTCACCGGATCGGAGGTCAACCTCCGTTATCTCGGCCAGCCGGGCGCGCTTAACGAGTCGGTGTCGGATGTTTTTGGGTCGCTAATCAAACAATACGTTTTGAAGCAGACCGCGAATGAGGCCGACTGGCTGATCGGCGCCGGGCTGTTGACGTTCCCGAACCAGGCCTTGCGGTCGATGAAAGCCCCCGGCACTGCCTATGACAATGACGTGATGGGCAAGGATCCGCAGCCGGCCGACATGCAGCACTACATCCGCACCGTCGAGGACAATGGCGGTGTCCATCTGAACTCCGGGATTCCCAACCACGCCTTCTACCTCGCCGCGATGGCGATCGGCGGCAATGCCTGGGAAAAGACCGGGCAAATCTGGTACGACACGATCCGCGACCGGACCCTCGCGCCGACCGCGAATTTCGCGAGTTTTGCGCGACACACGATCACCAACGCCGCAAACCGCTATGGCGCAAACAGCCCCGAGCAAAAAGCGGTAGCCGACGCCTGGCAGCAACTCGGGGTCAAGCCGAGCTAGTCATCGAGCTGGCACTCGTAACCCGCGGTACATTCCCTCCGAGGGTGCTCCGCGCCAAGGCCTGGTCGCAGCGTGATCCCGGTTGACAGCGCCCCAGCCTAGCCAAAGACTTCGCGCCCATTGTGGCATCGAGCAAGGGGCGCGGAGTGGTGCAAGAGGGCGGCAGACTGGGCGTTGACATTGGCGGCACTTTTACCGATGTCGCGCTCGAATTGGGCGAGCGGCGGTGGAGCGCCAAAATCCTGACGACGCCCGAGGCCCCCGAGCGCGCGGTAATCGAGGTCATCCGCCGCGTGCTCGGCGAGGCTAGTCTCGCCCCCTCCGATCTGTCGATCATCATTCACGGCACGACGCTGGCGACCAATGCCCTGATTGAGCGCAAGGGGGCGAAGACCGCGCTCTTAACGACCGAGGGTTTTCGCGACACGATCGAAATCCGCCACGAAAACCGCTTCGAGCAATACGACGTCAACATCGACCTACCGCCCCCGCTGGTCCCGCGCCGGCTGCGCTTTCCGGTGGGCGAGCGCATCGACGCGAAAGGCCGGGTGCTGGTGCCGCTCGACGAAGCCGGGGTCGCGGCCCTCGCCGAAACGCTCGCCGTGCAAGGCGTCGAGGCGGTCGCGGTCGGCTTTTTGCACAGCTTTACCAATCCGGCCCACGAAAGACGCGCCGGCGCGATTTTGGCGCAACACCTCCCCAGTGTGCCGATTACTCTGTCGAGCGACGTATCGCCGGAAATGCGTGAATACGAGCGCTTTTCGACCGCCTGCGCCAACGCCTATGTCCAGCCGCTGATCGGACGCTATATCGCCAATCTCGAAGCCTTGTTGGCGCGTGAGGGCTTTCTCTGTCCGCTCTTCCTGATGCTGTCGGGTGGCGGGCTGACCTCGGCCGAGACCGCGATCCGGTTTCCGGTGCGGCTCGTCGAATCGGGTCCCGCGGGCGGAGCGATCTTTGCTGCCGAGATCGCCCGCCAATGCGGTCTCGACAAGGTTCTGTCTTATGACATGGGCGGCACCACCGCCAAGATCTGTCTAATCGACGAGCTGAAGCCGCAGTCGAGCCGCGCCTTCGAGGTGGCGCGCGTCTACCGCTTCAAGAAGGGCAGCGGCCTCCCGTTGCGTATCCCGGTCATCGAGATGGTCGAGATCGGCGCCGGCGGCGGCTCGATCGCGCGCGTCGATGCGTTGAAGAGGATCACGGTCGGCCCTGACAGCGCAGGCGCCGATCCGGGCCCCGCCTGCTATAGCCGCGGCGGGGAGGCGCCGACCGTAACCGACGCCGACCTGGTGCTCGGCCGCATCGACCCGACCGGATTTTCTGGCGGCCGGATGGCGCTCGACCATGCCGCAGCCACGGCAGCACTACGCCGTGACGTGGCCGAACCGTTGGGACTGGCGTTGGAACTGGCGGCACTCGGGGTCAGTGAGATCGTCGACGAGAACATGGCGAACGCTGCCCGCGTCCACGCGATCGAGAGCGGCAAGGACGCCCGCGGCCGCACCCTGGTGGCCTTTGGCGGCGCCGCCCCGCTGCACGCGGCCCGGCTCGCAGAAAAGCTCGGCCTCGACCGGGTGCTGGTGCCGGCTAATGCCGGGGTCGGTTCGGCGGTCGGCTTTTTGCGAGCACCGATCGCCTATGAGATCGTCCGCTCGGCATTGCAGCGGCTCGACGAATTCGATGCCGACGCGGCCAATGCGCTGATGTCGGGCATGCGCGCCGAAGCCGAGGCGATCGTCCGCCGCGGCGCTACCACCGCAGCGCTGACCGAGACGCGCTCGGCGTTTATGCGCTACCGCGGCCAAGGCCACGAGATCGCCGTGCCGTTGCCGGTGCGGCCCTATCGCGGCGATGATGCCGCCATCCTGCGCGCCGCGTTCGAGGACGCCTACAGGCGGCTCTACCAGCGCGTCATTCCCGGCATCGAAGTCGAAGTATTGAGCTGGGTCTTGCTGCTCTCAGCGCCGCCGCCGGCCGAAGCCGCCGCGCTGCCATTGCTGCCGCCAGCCTACACAGCGGCGCCCGCTCGCGAGCGCCCGGTATTCGACCCCGAACTCGGCGAGTTCATCACCGTCGCGATCCATGAGCGCCGCGACCTCAATCCCGGCGCGCAAATTCCCGGCCCCGCGGTCATCGTCGAAGACGAAACCTCGACCGTTGTCACCCACCTCTTCACCGCCAGCGTGGACCAATTCGGCTACATCAACCTTCGCCGCCGCCCGAACCCCGATCGAAAGGTCGCGTGAGCTCGATCTAACTGCGCTCGCCAACGCCGTGCAGCGGTTGCGCGAGGGACTCCCTCGCAGCGCGGCAGAGCCGATGACGATTGGGCGGTTTGCCGATCCGAGGATAAACTCCACGGGGGTAATCTCGAGCAGCTATGGGGATCCACCCCCGCCGGCAGTTGTGCTAAGCGGCGAGGCGGCCCTTGCCCTTCAACACGATGCCCGCGGCGTTTCCGGTCGCTTCGCCGTTTTCGACCGCGACCGTGCCGTTGACGATCATCGCCGCAATCCCGTCAGCCTTTTGCACTAGCCGGCGGGCGCCGCCCGGGAGGTCCTGCTCGACCGTTGGCAGCTGCGGCTTGACGTTCGCTTCGTCGAACACGACGAGGTCGGCGGCATAGCCGGTGCGCAATAGACCGCGATCGGGCAATTCCCACGCCGAAGCATTGTCGAAGGTCAGCATCCGCACCGCTTCTTCAAGCGTGAATTGCTGCTTGTTGCGCACCCAGTAGCTCAATAGATGGGTTTGCAATGACGAACCCATTTCCTGACAGACATGGGCGCCCGAGTCGGAGAAGGTCGCCAAGGTGCGGGGATGTTTTAACAGGTTGAGCACGTCTGCCGGGGACTCGTTAACGATCGGCTGCACGAACATGCGGTTGTCGTTTTCGAGCGCGAGGTCGAGGATCACGTCTACCGGATGCTTGTCCTGCCGGCGCGACAATTCGCCGATCGAGGGGTCGTCCCAGTCAACGCTCATCATCGGGAACAGATTGTCATAGTTCGGCTTGCGCGGATCGGTCGTCGCGGCCCCGCCGCCTTGCAAGACCTGGTCGCGCGGCTTCATTGTCGCTTCTTCCGCGATCAAGCGCCGGCGCACATCGGGGTCCGCGAGCTGCCTTTTCTGTTCCGCGAGCGGCAATGCCCGGATTTCCTTCCAGGCCGGTAATACATCGAATGGCAGATAGGAGCGCAGCGAGAACACCGCATTGATCGAGCGAGTGGTCGCCTGGCCGTACATCCGTCCGCCGGCAGAGACAGTCTCGTCCATAAACCGGGTTTGATAATCCCACGGGTTGGGGTTGATCCCCTGTCTCGTCGCCAGCATGCCGAACATCACCGGGCGGCCGCTATCGAGCGCGATTTTACGGAGTTGCTCGAGACACGCGCGTTGCGCCTCACCCCCGGAAATATCGGGTCCGACCTGGAAGATGCCGGAGTTGAGCGCGCCCATGACGCCGACCAGGCGCTCGATCTCTTCCCAATCGGCGATGCGGCTGGCGACCGGCGTGTCATCGGGTGTCACATGGGTGGTGGCGCGCGAGGTCGAGAAGCCGAGAGCGCCGGCGCGGATCGCATCGGTCACCGCCTGCTCCATCCGGCGGAGATCGTCTTCCGTCGCCTTCTCCTCGAGCGCGCGGCGGCCCATCGCGTACATACGCAAGGCCGAGTGCCCGATGTACATTCCATAATTGATGCCCTTCGGCAGCATTTCGACATTGGCCAGGTATTCGGGAAAGGTCTCCCAGACCCAGTCGATGCCGGCCAGCATCGCCTCGGTCGGGATATCCTCGACCGCGGTCAGGCAGCGCGCATACCACTCGCGGTCTTCGGGCTTGCAGGGTGCGAGCGCAAATCCACAGTTCCCCATAACGACGCTCGTGACCCCGTGCCAGCACGAGCAGCTGCCGAGACGGTCCCAGGCAACCTGTGCGTCCATATGGGTGTGACCGTCGATAAATCCGGGCGCCACAATCAGCCCATCGGCGTCGATCACACGCTCGGTGGGCGCCCTAATGCGGCCGATCTCGACGATGCGGCCATCCTTGACTCCGACATCGGCCTGAAAGCGCGGCAGTCCTGATCCGTCCACCACGGTGCCGTTTTTGATCAAAAGGTCGAGACCCATTGTTTCTTCTCCGAGTGGGTTTGCTCTCCGAGTGCGTTGACCAGACCTTGGTTTTGTTGGTCGCGCAATGTCAACTGGCGTTCGTGGGTGGCAATCGCGGGCGATCAGCGATGTGGCTGCGATCGGGCCGGTGGAAAGGCGGCCGGTCGCCCGATTAAGGGTTCATAGAGAATTAGCCGCCTAGCTTCGCGACCGAGTAGGCCGCCGAAGCGCCGAGTGCTCGGCGAGCAGCTGCATCGAACGATCGAGGCCGCGTCGTGGGCATATGTCGACTTCGCATCAAATGTTGTGCATCCGAATGGGATCGAAGGACGAGCGGCAGTGCGGCGCCACGACACCTTCAGTCGCGGTCCGGCGCCGAAGCGGCCCGACCGGAACGCTCGCCGCCGCCGCGATATGCCGGCCCCGCGACACGCCTGGCTGACCGGGGCTGAGCCGTGCCTCAACCACAGCTCACCGGGCACTCACACCGACTTTGGCGCAATATCACGATCGAGGAGACCGTGCGCGCAGCACTCGGTCAGAATCGCCTGCTCTTCGCATTTCAGCCGGTGGTCTGCGCCACCTCGGGCGAAACGGATTATTTCGAATGCCTGCTGCGAATGCGCGACGAAGACGGGGCTCTGATCCCGTGCGGCGAATTCATCGCTGCGGCCGAGGAAACCGGGCTGATTGGGCTAATCGATCGCCACGTCTTGAACCTGGCATTCGACGAGCTTGCCGGCGACGGCGCGATTAGGCTGGGCTTTAATGTGTCGGCGCGGACCGCTTGCGATCGGCCGTGGTTGCGCTCGCTGATCGCGCTGGTGCGTCATCGCCCGGAATGCGCGCGACGGCTCGTCATCGAGATCACCGAGACCGCAGCGCTGGATAATATCGGCGAGCTAGTGCGCTTTGTCGAAGCGCTTCGACATGCCGGCTGCCGCGTCGCACTCGACGATTTTGGCGCCGGGCACACGTCTTTGCGTCATTTGCAGGCACTGGACGTGAATATCGTCAAGATCGACGGCTCATTTGTACGCAGCCTTACAGCGCGTCGCGAGAACCGGATCATCCTGCGCCACTTATTGGGTCTGACGCGCGGTTTTGGCTTTAGCACGGTCGCCGAATGCGTCGAGACCGCGGAGGAGGCGGCCTTGCTGCGCGAAGAAGGGGTCGGCTATTTGCAAGGATACCATTTTGGCCGGCCGAGCACCCATCGGCCGTGGCTGGATCTTCCACTCTGCGTCAACGACGCGCGCCTATAGAGCCACTTGTGGACCCTGCCTCCCGTGTAAACAATACCGCTGACAGCCTGTCGTTTTTCCTGGGGCTGCACACGCGGAGCGAGTCATGCAAATCGGGATCCATCTACCTCATGCGGGTGAACAGGCGACGCCCGAGCTTGTGCGGCGCGCGGCACAGCGGGCCGAGGACCTCGGTCTCAGCGATGTCTGGGTCAGCGAACACATCATTGTGCCGCGGGCGACGTTCCCGCGCTCGCCATTGTTTTATGACCCGGTGCTGAGCCTGACCTGGGCCGCCGCTGTCACCAAAAAGGTACGGCTCGGAACCAGCGTCTTGGTACTGCCGATGCGGCACCCGCTGCCACTCGCCAAAGAACTGGCCACGTTGCAGAATTTCTCCGAGGGGAGGCTGATTCTCGGGGCCGGGGTCGGCTGGCTTGAGGCCGAGTTTGCGGCCTTGGGCGTACCGTTTCATGAGCTCGGGCGGCGCCTCGACGAAGGTATAGCGCTTATGCGGGCGGTGTGGACGCAGGACCCGGTCACCTTCCACGGCAAATACATCGCCGCCGAAATCGACGCGATGTCGATGCGGCCGCTGCCCGACAAGCCGATCCCGATCTGGTTTGGCGCCCGCTCGGAAGCCGCCTACAAGCGCACCGTGCGCGTCGGACAAGGGTGGCACGGCAGCCAACTCGGACCGGCCGAGGCGGCGCCGGTCATCGCCCGGCTGCGCCGCGACCGGCCCGAACCCGAGTTCACGATCTCGATCCGCAGCCACTGGAACGGCAAGGATGAGGGCGAATTACGCGAGCGCCTCATGGCCTATGCCGATGTCGGGGTGCAGCACATAATGATCCACCCGCTCAACCGCGATGTCGATGATTGGGACTTGGTCATCGAAGGCACCGGCCGCGTCGCCGCGCGGATGTGAGGCTGGTCGCCAATCGCCAATCGCGGCGGGTCAGCCCGTCATCGCCGCTATCATCTCGGCGCGATAATCTGTCGTGTTGGAGCGCAGTCGCCGCGCGATGCCGTCGAGCCTCTCGGCCACCGCTTGCGATTTGCTGAGCATTTGAAAGGCGCACTTCACAATGATGTGCCCGTCGTTCTGAGCGACGATGGATTTGAATTCGTCAACATAAGCGCCGAGCCTACCCTTCTCGGCTAGAATTTCGAGCGCTGCCTTCGCCGGGTTGGAAAAATCGTAGGCGATGAAACTGAGCAGTTTTAAGGCGCGCGCCTGCGCCGCATCGAGCCGATCCCATTCCTCCGGTCGCTTCAGCGCTTCCCAGCCGGGTTCGCTCATGCCACGGAATTTGAGCGGACTCGCGAAATTCACCGCGGCCGCGTAACCGCCGAGTTGACTGACCCGCGCTTCGATCCGTTGCGGCACATCGTCCAGCGTCCCGCAATACGGGTGCGAGACCGGCAGCATTTGCGAGGGGATGCCATCGGATAAATCTCGCGTCTGGTGGACCGAAAACATCAGCCCGTTTGAGTTCAGCGCCGCCCACATCTTGTCGATGGCGATGTCGATTTCCGAGGCGATCGCGCGCTGATCATCCTTGCGCGTTCCAAGCGCATCGCGCACATGGTATCCGCTATGCGACCAATGGATGATGTCCGCAGTCTCGCCCGGCGGCATCAAAGGGTCGCAGCCGGCAAACAGATCGGCATCGACTGTAACTGGCGGCCGAGCCAGAAGAACTTGCCCGCTTTGCGCCGCTGCCGCGATCTTACGGGCCATTATCGTCGTATATCTCTCCCCGGTGTCTCTCGCCACACCACCCGGATAGTCGGTGCAGTAGAAAATCATTCCCCGGGGCAAAAAGCCGGCGATCTGTGACGTCCACGCAACCGAGTAATCGCCGGGCCCGCAACTGACATCGAGAATAGCGGTCGGCGCGTCCTTGCGTATGGCGATTCCATCCTCGGCGAAGCGGTGAAAGGCTTCGCGCAGCAGGATTGCCTGCATGATCTTTTGTCCATTGCCTCCCGGCTTTAGGAACTCGGCAAAGCAGGTGTCGTAATTCCGTATTTGCTGCCGTAAATCTGAACCGTTCTCGAAATCCATCTCCATCCGCCTGACCGGTTGCTCGCGCCGCGAACAGACGTCAGCTCTCATTCTTTTTTGTTTGTCGCGGTGGCGCAAGCGGGGTTCAGAGGCGACAACTACGTCGACCGTCATTCCCGCGACATCAGGAAGCCTTGCCGTACGCCGTTGGGATTGTTGCAAGGGTGCAGCGGCGCGGCTTAACTGGCGTCCGGATTGGCGGAAGGAAACCGCCAATTCCGAGATGCGGAGGAGAGGAAACGCGATGGCCACGACGAGTGCGGCAGAGCTTGCCGCGCGGCTCGACCGACTACCGATGACCCGCCATATCTGGGTGCTGGTGACACTGATTTCGCTCGGCGGCGGGTTTGAGCTCTACGATCTGTTCCTGACTGCCTATATCGCGCCGGGTCTCGTCAAAGCGCATTTCTTCACCCCCGAATCCCTTGGACCATTCAGCATTCTCGCTCCTTATGGCGTCGCCGGCGTCGGCACCTTTGTCTTTGCATTGTTCGCCGGGTTGTTTGTCGGCGCGATTTTCCTCGGCCATTTCGCTGACAGCTATGGCCGGAGGACGGTGTTTACCTTTTCATTGATCTGGTACTCGATCACGACGGCCATCATGGCGTTCCAAACTTCCGGGTTTGGCGTCGATCTATGGCGGTTTATCGCCGGGATCGGCATCGGAGTCGAGTTGGTGACGATCGACACCTTCGTGTCGGAGCTGGTGCCGCGCAGCCATCGCGGCCGGGCCTATGCCTTCAACCAGTTTTTTCAGTTCCTCGCGGTGCCGCTGGTCGCGTTTCTCGCTTGGTTGTTGATCCCGCGTTCGCCATTAGGGCTCGACGGCTGGCGCTGGGTCGTGCTGATCGGCTCGGCCGGCGCGATTGTAATCTGGTTTATCCGCCTTGCCCTGCCGGAATCGCCGCGGTGGCTGGCCCGCAAGGGGCGGCTCGCCGAGGCTGAGCGGGTTGTCGCCGGGATTGAACACCGGGTCGCTGCCGAAGCCGGTTTAAGCCTGCCGCCGCCAGGGCCGCCGCTCGCCGACGAAAGCGGGCAGGGCAGTTTCGCCGAGATCTGGCAGCCGCCTTATGACAAGCGCGCGATTATGCTGTCGGTCTTCAATTTCTTTCAGACCTTTGGCTATTACGGTTTTGCCGCGTGGGTCCCGACCTTGCTGATCGCCAAGGGCATCAAAGTCACCACCAGCCTCGAATATGCCTTCATCATCGCCATCGCCAACCCGATCGGGCCATTGATCTGTACGCTTTTTGCCGACCGCATCGAGCGCAAATGGCAGGTGTGCCTGGGAGCAGTCGGGATCGGCGTTTTCGGCATGCTGTTCGCCAACGCCATGGCACCTACGGCGCTGATCGCGCTCGGGGTCGCGGTGACCCTCTGCAACAATTTGCTCTCGTACAGCTTTCACAACTACCAGTCGGAATTGTTTCCGACCCGCATCCGCTCGCGGGCGATCGGCTTTGTGTATTCGTGGAGCCGGCTGTCGGCGGCGTTGTCGGGCCTCGTCGTCGCGTTTCTGCTGCACCTCGGCGGGGTCAACGCGGTGTTCAGCTTTATCGCGTTTGCGATGGCGATCGTCGTTGTAACAATCGGCGGCTTTGGCCCGCGCACTCGCGGCCTCCCGCTCGAAGCCATAGCGCATTAGCTTAGCGGTTTAGGGCTCCTCGGTGCTGGATCACGTAACGATCGGCGTGACCGATCTCGAACGTTCTAAGGTGTTTTATGATGCGGCGCTGTTACCGCTCGGCATTACGCGCCTTTACGCCGATGGTGAGACCTTTGTCGGCTACGGAGCGAAAGGGCGAGCATTTTTTTGGATTGGCCTTCGCGATCATGAAGGGACTGGCGTTCACATTGCTTTTGTGGCGGAGGACCGGGCGACCGTCGAGGCCTTCTACAAGGCGGCGCTCGGGGCGGGTGGTCGCGACAACGGACCGCCTGGGCTGCGGCCTCGGTATCATCCGCATTATTATGGCGGGTTCGTCCTAGATCCCGATGGCCACAACATCGAAGCGGTTTGCCGGGCCGCCGGCTAACGGCTATTCTTGAAAGACATGTTGCACCGCGAGATGCACCCGCACCCGTAACAAGAAGGGCCGCTGATGCTGTCGAGACCGAACGCCGCCCTGTCGCAGATCCATATGCAGATTATGTGGAGCCGCTTGATCGCGGTGGTCGAGGAGCAGGCGCAGACCTTGGTGCGCACCGCGTTTTCGACAACGGTGCGCGAGGCGGGCGACCTCTCCGCCGGGGTCTTCGACCGCGACGGCAACATGCTCGCGCAGGCGGTGACCGGCACCCCCGGCCATGTCAATTCGATGGCGGCGGCGGTGCGGCATTTTCTCGACGCCTTCCCGCTCAACACGATGCGGCCTGGGGACCATTACATCACCAACGATCCGTGGCTGACCTGCGGCCACCTGCACGATCTGACCGTGGTCAGTCCGACATTTTTGCAGGGCGAGGCGGTCGGCCTCTTCGCCAGCACCGTGCATGTCGTCGATATCGGCGGGCTCGGGATGGGGCCGGACGGCCGCCAGGTGTTCGAGGAGGGGCTGTCGATCCCGCTAATGGCCTTGGCGCGCGAAGGCCGGATGAACGAGGATTTGTTGCGGGTGATCCGCGCCAATGTGCGCGAGCCGTTGCAGGTCGAGGGCGATGTTTACGCTTTGGCCGCGTGCAACGACGAGGGTAGCCGGCGGCTGATCGAGATGATGGAGGAGTTCGGCATCACCAATCTCGATCGCTTGGGCGAGCACATCGTCGAAACCTCGCGCCAGGCGACGATCGATGCGATCGGTAAGCTAAAACAAGGCAAATACCGGAACAGCCTGAGTATGGACGGCTATGACCGCCCGCTGACCCTTGCCGCCGAGATGACGATTAGGGAGGACGGCATTCACGTCGATTTCACCGGCACCTCGCCGGCCAGCGCCTTTGGCATCAACGTCGTCTTGAACTACACCACGGCTTACACCGCGTTTGGGGTAAAATGCCTGGTAGCGCCTGATGTGCCAAACAATGCCGGCTCTTTGGCGCCGATCACGGTCAGTGCCCCCGAGGGCTGCCTGTTGAACGCGCCGCGGCCGCGCGCCGTCGCCGCCCGGCACACGGTCGGCCACATGCTGCCGGACGTCGTGTTTGGCTGCCTGCATCAGGTCATGGCGGGCGGCGTGCCGGCGGAAGGGGCCTCGTCCTTGTGGATCCCACAGATCTATGGCGGGGCCGATGTGCTCGACGAGCTGGGGGCAGCGGAGGGCAGCGCCCCGCCCGATGTCAAACCGTTCAGCACCGCGATTTTTCATTGCGGCGGCGCTGGCGCGCGGCCTGGCAAAGACGGGCTTGATGTGACCGCGTTCCCGTCCGGGGTGCGCACAATCCCGGTCGAAGCGACCGAATCGGTGGCCCCGGTATTGTTCCGCCGCCGTGAATTCCGCGAGGGATCAGGTGGCGTCGGGCAGTATCGCGGCGGGCTCGGCCAGATCATCGAACTGGGTGGCGCCGAAGGCACGCCGATCGCGATGCTGTGCAATTTCGAGCGCATCTCCAATCCGGCGCGCGGCCGTGAGGGCGGCGGCAGCGGAGCGCCGGGCCGGGTTACCCTGGTCTCCGGGCGGCCGATCGGCCCAAAAGGGCGGCAGAGCGTGCCGGGCGGCGATCTCATCCGGCTCGAATTGCCGGGTGGCGGTGGGTTTGGCGACCCGGCCGACCGCGACCCCGAGCAGGTGGCGCTCGACGTTGCCGACGGGCTGATTTCACCCGAAACCGCGCTGCGCGACTACCGTGTCGCGATCGCCGCCGACGGCACCCTCGATCGCATGGCTACGGCCGAGTTGCGCGCCGGCTGGACGAATGAGCGAGGACGCCAGGGAACCGAGAACACTGCTCGCGCTGTTCGTCGACCTATTCCAGTAGCAGCATCGCGACTACTGCCGGCACACGCTAGGGTCGGCATGCACCAGCCAATAAAAATCGCCACGCTACCAGACGATCTGCACGCCGTAGGCGGCGAAGATCCGGTCGCCGGTCGCAATCGGAATTCCCTCAGCGAGCGCCTGGGCGACCATCATTCGATCGAAGGGGTCCCTATGAACCCGCGGCAGGACGCCAAGGCGGCGCAGGTGAACAAAGTTGATCGGGAGGACCGAAAATCCCAGGGTTGCCGCCATCGTTTCAAGGCCCGCCGGTAACGTCAGCTTTCCAGTAGATGCCTTAATCGTAAGCTCCCAAAGGGCGGCGATGCTGATCAGCGCCTCGTTCGCAGGATCAGCGATCGCGCTGCCGGCGGCGCTTCCCAATGCTGACGAGCCTTCGCCCCACCACAGAAAGGCATGGCTGTCGATCAGCAGTCGCACCTAACAATCCCATTTCTCCCATAACGCCAACTCTTCTTCGCTGATCGGAGCGAAACAGTCGGGGGCGATCCAGATCTGTCCCTTATACTGTCCCGGGACGCGCGGCTTGCGCTCTCTTGCAACCGGCACGAGCTTTACTAGCGGCTCGCCGTTGCGGGCGATCAACACCTCCTCGCCGGCAAGCGCACGCTCGACAAGACGCGACAGAGAGCTTTTCGCCTGGTGCATATTGACGATTTCCGCCATTCCTTCGACCTAGCTAAATTAGCTAATGCAAAATTTGGCGCAAAGTCGGGGCTGTCAAGGGACACAGTACCCGTCCGGGCGGAGGCTCGGCGCGGCACTTTAACTGGATGGGGCGGGGCCTTTCTTGATGTCGATCTTGGTTGTGCACGGGATCATCAACGACTGATCTTCACCGGCCATCGCGGTCCGTGCTGCGTTGAGATCCCCAAGCAGGGCGCGGTAGCAGGGATGGCGGCGTAGCAGAAAACGACCCGCTTGTTCGGTCACCTGCAATTGCGGTGGGGTCAGGCTCCAGCTCGTCGGCACGTCTTTGGCTGCGTCGCGCAGCGCGATATGCGCCGGCGTATCGGCCGGGATCTGATCGTAGTCGACGGTAATCCCGTAAATCCTCATGCCGCCAAACTTCGCTCGGCCGGCAGCGCCGGCGGCGTCCTGCGCAAGTTCACTGAGTAACGCGGAAAGTGCGATCTCGGAATTTGCCGTGTTGGAGTTGAGCGGCACTGAAGTCACCGCTTGGATCTGGCCGACAAGGCCCGGCTGCTGTGATTGCTGGTAAAGCTTATTCGGCGGGTCGCTGCGCGCATTGACAACGACGACCACGAGTTTGCAAATCTTGCCGTCGTTTATCGCGCGCAATACTTGGGCGTCGTCGTAGGGCGCGATCAGTGCTGTGCGCAACGACCGGGTTCCGAGATTGTCGGCGAGGCCGCCGTCGAGAAAATAGAGGTAGTCGATCTGGCGATACGGGTTGGGCCCGTGGCGCAGATCGTTGGAATAGCGAGCATCCTTGTATTCGGCGAGGTTCAGATAGGGGGTGTAAGGGTTGGAAAGGTCGACCCTAATCCATTCGCCATTGCGCAGTTTGCCTTGGCACCCGGTGGAATAATCCTGGAATGCGACCGGGGTCAGCAAGATCGGAAAGGCAGCGGAGGCTGAGACTGCGGTTGCGACGGGCAAGACGTCGTATTTCGAGCAGATATCGTCGAACCGCCGCGGGACCATGGCAAAGGTCTCGCCGCCAGCCATATCGGTCGCGTTGAACACGATGAAGGGCTTGCCCGGCTGATTCAACGCGGTCAGCGTCGCGTCGTGGTAAAGGCGCGCGTTGAACAGCGCCTCTTCAGCCTCGATGCGGGTGATCTGACCGGTGATGAGGCCGAATAACGTGATCGGGTTGGCGGCGTCGAGTTCGAGCGTCTTCATATTATCTTGAGTGAGAAACCCGCTGCGCAGGCCGTCCAGATCGCCATCCCAATGACCGGGCCCACGGTGTAAGCCAAACCATCCAGCGGTAACGCTGCCGCCGGATACTGACGAAATCAGCTTTATGTCTTCGGTCAACACGTGCGGACCATCGGACGCGGCGTAGCTGGTTTGCGAGAGTTCGCGCAGCACGGATTCGGCGAGCGCGGCGGCGCGCGATCCGCCCCCGGAGAACGTCATCAGAACTACCGGACGGTCGGGACTCGCCGGCGCGATCGTGCGCAAATCAGGGTTGGCGTCGCCCACCGGCAAGCGTGTGTTCTCGATATGCGTGCCAGCGCAGCCGCTGGCCAACAGAACGCTGAAGACCAGCCAAAATCGCCCGCGCACTGCTGGGGCCTTCACGCCGGGGTGAAAGAGATGGTCAGCGGGTGCCCGACCGTCGTGCCGCTGACGACGCCGTACCAATACGGCGGCGCGTAGCCCGAGCCGGACAGTGAAATGACGTAGTAATTGGGTTGCACCGCAAGTTCGGTCTCGGTCTCGCCGATCACGTTGCCGCTGGCGATCACATCTCGAATATCGTTCGGATCGAACATAACGCGGATGTATTCCATGGCGCTTTCCCCCGGAGGTTGCGCAATCGTAACCCGAAAACGCTCGCAACAGAAATCAGAGCGTTGATCCGTGATCGCCTGATGCGCAAATGAACGGGAACAGTAGCGCGGAGTAAGGTTACCTCATGGGCCGGCTTCCAGGTTTGGCACGTCATGCGTCAAAGCCGGAAGAGAGCCGCGGCCGGCTCTATCCGGAGCCCGAGCACGCAATGCGATCACCGTTTCAGCGCGATCGCGACCGCATTATCCACTCGACCGCGTTCCGCCGTTTGACCCACAAGACCCAGGTCTTTGTCTACCATGAGGGCGATCATTACCGCACCCGGCTGACCCACAGCCTCGAAGTGGCGCAAATCGCCCGGACGATCGCACGTGCCTTGGGGCTCGATGAAGACCTCGCGGAAACCGTAGCGCTCGCCCATGATCTCGGCCACACGCCGTTCGGCCATGCCGGCGAGGAGGCGTTAAATGCCGAAATGGCTGAGTTCGGCGGGTTCTCACACAACGACCAGACCCTGCGCATTCTGACTAGCCTCGAAAAACGCTATGTCGGGTTCGACGGCCTCAATTTGACCTGGGAGGCGCTCGAGGGCACCGTCAAGCATAATGGCCCGCTGCGAGGCCCCGGCGTCGACCGACCGGTGCCGCCGTCGATCGCCGAATATGACCGCCGACATCCGCTCGATCTCGACAGTTTCGCTGGGCCGGAGGCGCAGGTCGCGGCACTCGCCGACGATATTGCGTACAATAACCACGATATCGACGACGGGCTGCGCGCCGGGCTCTTCGCTATCGCCGACCTCGCCGATGTGCCGGTGGTCGGACCGGTGTTTCGCTCGGTCGCAGAGCGCTATCCCGCGATCGAAGAGCCGCGGCTGATCCATGAATCGATCCGGCGGGTGATCGATCATATGGTCGGCGATCTGGTCACTGAGACGACCGCCCGGATTGCGGATAGCGGGGTTCGGTCAGCCGCGGAAGTGCGGGCGCTGAAGGAGCCGGTCGCCGCCTTCTCCCCCGAGATGCGCAAAAACGATCGGGCGCTGAAAGATTTTTTGTACGAGCGCATGTACCGGCATTACCGCGTCAACCGGATGAGTTCAAAGGCGCGGCGTGTGATCCGCGATCTGTTTGGGCTTTACCTCGCCGAGCCCGAATGCCTGCCCGGGGAATGGCGCGGTCTCACGGTCGGTCCGGGCGACCCGGGAACGGCCCGTGTCGCCGCCGATTATCTCGCGGGCATGACCGACCGCTACGCGCTCGACGAACACCACCGCCTCTTCGACACCTACGTCCCGAGCTGACGGGACGGGGCCAGCCTGCCAAATCTGCTTAAATGAAGTTGCACAGTCACGCCGTCGATCGCATGCGCGAGCGGAGCGAGCGAGGATGAGGTCGCGTCAACTCTGGCGGAGGGCGAGCGTTTTGCAGCAAAATTTGGTCGTCACGGCTTTCGACGGAATTCGTGTTCGATGGGCTTTGGCGTGGGCGGCATTACGATATCAAGCAGGTCGAAGTTTATGCGACTGAAGAAGACAGTGATTGGCTCGTCATCAGTGTTCTCGTTAAATACTTTTGATCTGTGGAGGACGGTGTGCAGCTCAGCTACGATCCGCGGCGAAACATCGCCTATCTGCGTCTACTGGAGCCCGCAGGGGTTCAGGTCGAAACCGTCCGGTTGAGCGATGAGGTCAACATCGATATCGCACCGGACGAGACTGTCTACGGATTGGAATTGCTAAACGCGAACGCGCAGCTTCTAGCGAGCGATGGCGGTCAGTTCGCGATCATCGATGAAGCCAAGGGCCGCCGTGTCGAAGTACAGCTGCCGCAAGTCGCATAGGGCGTGCGGAGCATTCCAATAATATGACGAACATTTTTCAGGATGTGCGCCGGCTGGTGGTGGCGGCCGTCGATGATCTGATCGCCGCGGGCGCGCTGCCGCAGGGGCTCGATCTCGCTCGGACCGCGGTGGAGCCGCCGCGCGACCCGGCGCATGGCGATCTCGCGACCAATGCCGCGATGGTGCTGGCCGGGGCCGTCAAACAAAACCCGATGGCATTGGCCGAACTTATCGCGCCGGCGATGATGGCGTGCGAGTTGGAGACTGGCGATTATTGCGGCCGCGGGCTGACCGTCACAGCCGCCCGCCCGGGGTTTCTGAATATCCGGCTTGTCCCCGAGGTTTGGCACGCGCAATTGCGCGCTGTGCTGAGGGCCGGGACAAGCTTTGGCAATACCGGGCTTGGCGCCGCCGCGCGTGTCAACGTCGAGTATGTATCGGCCAATCCGACCGGGCCGATGCATGTCGGCCACGGCCGCGGGGCCGTTTTTGGCGACGCACTCGCGTCGTTGCTGGCGAAAGCCGGGTTCGCGGTTCATCGCGAATATTACACCAACGACGCCGGCGCGCAGGTCGACATCCTCGCCCGCTCGCTCTACCTGCGCTATCGCGAGGCGCTGGGTGAAGAGATCGGTGCGATCCCCGAGGGGCTCTATCCTGGTGAATACCTGATCGATGCAGCGAGGGCGCTGGTCGAGCGTGAGGGCGATCGATGGCTCGGAATGCCGGAGAACGAATGGCTTGGGCCGCTGCGCGATTTCGCGATCCAGCAGATGATGGCGCTGATCCGTGAAGACCTCGCATTGCTCGGCGTGCACCACGATCGCTTCGCTTCCGAGCGCCAATTGGTCGAAGCGGGAGCAATCGAGGAGTGTGTCACAGCGCTCGACCAGCGTGGACTGATCTATACGGGGGTACTCGAGCCGCCCAAGGGCAAGACCCCAGATGATTGGGAGCCGCGGCCGCAGACTTTGTTCCGCGCCACCCAATTCGGCGATGACGTCGACCGGCCGCTCAAAAAGTCGGACGGTTCGTGGACCTATTTTGCCGCCGACATCGCCTATCACCGCGACAAATTCCGTCGCGGCTTTGCCAATCTGATCGATGTCTGGGGCGCCGATCACGGCGGCTATGTCAAGCGGATGCAGGCGGCGATACGGGCCGTAACCGACGGAGAAGCCGCGCTCGACGTCAAGATCTGTCAGCTCGTCAACCTGTTCGACAAGGGTGTTCCGGTGCGGATGTCGAAACGCGCCGGCACCTTCGTCACCTTGCGCGAGGTCGTCGACGAGGTCGGCAAGGATGTCTTTCGCTTTATGATGCTGACCCGGCGCAACGACCAGGCGCTCGATTTCGATTTCGCAAAGGTCACCGAGCAGTCAAAAGACAATCCGGTCTTTTACGTGCAGTACGCCCATGCCCGCGCCGCCTCGGTCATGCGCCATGCAGCCGAGGCGTTCGCACCCGAGGCGCTGACCGATCAGGCGCTCGTAACCGCGGCACTCGACCGGCTCACCGATCCGGCGGAGTTGGCGCTGATTCGCCAGTTGGCGCAGTGGCCGCGGCTCGTCGAGAGCGCCGCGGAGGCACACGAGCCGCACCGGATTGCTTTTTATTTGCAGGAGGTCGCGGCTCAGTTCCACATATTGTGGAATAAAGGACGTGACGAGGCCACTTTGCGCTTCATCCTTGCTTCCGACCCGGACCTCACGCGCGCGAGGCTAGCCCTGGTGCGCGGCGTCGCGATCGTGATTGCCTCCGGGCTTGCCGTCCTCGGCGTCAAGCCGGTCGAGGAAATGTGAGCATGGCCTACCACCTCGATCAGATCGATCCCGACGAGCGCGGCGGCTTCTATGCCGAGGAAGACGAAGAAGAATACGCCCCGCGCTCGCGCCGAGTGCTGCGGATAGCCGGCGCTCTGGTCGTTATGGGCATCTTTGCCGGCGGGTTGTGGTTCGCGTACACGCTCGGCATGCGCCATACCGGCAGTTCCGCCAATAGCGGAGAAATCCCGTTGATCCGCGCCGATAACAGGCCGATCAAAATCAAGCCCGAAAACCCCGGCGGCATGCAAATCCCCGATCGCGACATGTTCATCTATGGCCAACAGCGCCCGGAGGTGGAACACTTGTTGCCGCCGCCGGAACAGCCGATGGCCCGTCCGGCGCCGCCGCCGCCAACTCCAAACCCGCCAGTCGCCGCGAACCGGTTGCCCGCGCAACCGCCGAGCCCGGCGCCGTCATCGGCCAGCCCGGCACCCGCTCCGGCCAGCGATTCTGCCGCCGCTGCGGTTCCTCCGAGCGTCCCACCGGCGCCGGCCCCCGCGCCGGTCGCGTCGGCTGAAGAGGCGTCTCCGGCTCCTTCCGCCACATCGCCCGCAACGTCACCCGCCAAACCGATCCCGCCGCGTCAGCCGCAGTTATCGCCTGCGGCAGTCGCCGCAGCCGAGATGTTGGGGATTTCGCCAGTGTCGGCGATGCGGCCGACAGCGGCCCGCGGCGGATCGGCTCATGCCAGCGGAATCCGACTTCAGCTCGGCGCGATGCGTAGCGAGAGCGAAGCGCGAGGGCAATGGGAACAAATGAAGCGCAAGAACCCCGATCTGCTGGGCAATCTGTCGGGTGCCGCGATCCGCGCCGATCTCGGCGACCAAGGCACTTACTATCGAATTCAGACCGGACCGGTCACCGATCCCGCTAGCGCCGACCGAATCTGCGGTCAGCTGCGGCAGCGCCATTTCCCTTGCATGGTCGTGCGCTGAGACCAACTTCGCGCGCCCTAGGCTGCCGCCTGTCCGGGGCCAGAATCCTCGCTGATAGGGTCCCACCGGCAAGGCCATTGTCGGTCCAGGCCGCGCCATCCATCTTCAACACAGTAGTCGGACGGTCAAAGTGATGGCGCGGTACGTAGTACGGCTGGAGACTTTATCGTGGAGGTAGGCGCCTCGGCTGCCCGGCCCTGCGCCGTCATTCTCGGTTGCGCTGGTGAGGAGCTGTCCTCCGACGAAAGTCGCTTTTTTTCCGAAGCCGATCCGCTGGGCTTTATCCTGTTTCGGCGCAACTGCGTGTCCCCGGCCCAGATCAGGCGTCTGGTCGATGCGTTGCGCGCCAGCATCGGCCGTCCCGATGCGCCGGTGCTGATTGACCAGGAGGGCGGTCGAGTGGCACGGCTGCGGCCGCCATATTGGCGGCTTTATCCGTCGGCCGGGCGGATCGCGGCATTACCTGATCCATTCGCCGGGGAAGCAGCCAGGCTCGGCGCGCGGTTGATCGCCGATGATCTCACGGGGATCGGCATCACCGTCGACTGCCTTCCGGTTCTCGATATCCCGGTGGACGGCGCCGATCAGGTGATCGGCGATCGTGCCTATGGCGCCGATCCGGAGCGCGCCTCCCGCCTTGCCGGGGCGGTTTGCGAAGGCCTCCTCAACGGCGGGGTCTTGCCGGTGCTGAAGCACATTCCCGGTCACGGCCGCGCCCGCGTCGATAGCCACTACGCCTGCCCGGTCGTCGAGGCCGAGCACGAGGCGTTGTCCTCGACTGATTTTGTGCCGTTTGGCGCTTTGGCCGGAATGCCCTGGGCGATGACCGCCCATATCGTCTACCGCGCTATCGATCCCAAGGCTCCCGCGACATTTTCCCGGACTGTCATCGGCGAAATCATTCGCGGCGAGATCGGCTTCGACGGCGTGCTGATCTCGGACGATCTGTCGATGCGCGCCTTGGGCGGCGACCTCGGCAAGCGGGCAGCGCGAGCGCTTGCCGCCGGCTGCGATCTCGTTCTTCATTGCAATGGCGACCGCGGCGAGATGGAAGAGGTCGTCGCTGCAGCGTCGCCGATCAGCACCGACGCGGCAGTGAGGCTCACGCGCGCCGAGGCGATGCGGCGGCAGCCGCTGGAGTTTGACCGCGCGGAAGCCGAGCACCAATTCGACGCGTTGTTGGCAGGAGCGGGGGCGTGATCTCCGGCTCGATCGCAGCCACGATCTACACAGCCAGCACTTGGGTTCTGCCGGTTGTTATCGCTGTGACCTTTCACGAGGCAGCGCACGGGTTCGTGGCATTGCGCTTTGGTGATGATACTGCTTTGCGGGCCCGCCAACTCACTCTCAACCCGCTCAATCACATCGACCCGTTCGGCACGATCCTGCTGCCGGCGTTGTTGCTGTTGGGCTCGGGCGGGCGCTTTCTATTCGGCTATGCCAAGCCGGTCCCGGTCAATTTTGGCCGCCTTCGCGATCCGCGGCACGACATGGTCTGGGTAGCGCTTGCCGGCCCGGGAACCAACGTCCTTTTGGCGATCGCCTCGTCGCTGTTGTTTTACGGGGTCATCTTTTTCCCGCCGAGCCCGGCCGACTGGATCGCCGCCAACCTCGTGCATTCGCTGCAGATCAACGCGGCGTTGTGCGTGTTTAACATGCTGCCGTTGCCGCCCTTGGACGGCGGCCGGGTCGCAGTCGGCCTGCTGCCGCGCGCGCTGGCCTATCCGCTGGCCCGGCTCGAACCTTACGGCATGCCGATCCTGTTGTTGCTGCTGTTCGTCTTGCCGTGGATCGGCGGCCAGATCGGCGTCAACCTCAACATCCTCGCTTACGTGATCGGCGTGCCGATGCAGGCCTTGATCGAGTTTGTGCTCAGGATCACCGGGCAGGCCGGATGAGCGACGGTCCGGTCGAACAAATTCCCTCAGCCACCGATAAACCCGCACCCATGCCTTCGCCCGCTGGCGATGCCGGGTCGGGGTGGGGAAAGGGGGAAGATCGGCGGCCTCCGCGCCCTGAGCAGCTGGTGCTCGACCTCGACGGTTACGAGGGATCAATCGATTTGCTGCTGTCGCTAGCGCGCGAGCAAAAAGTCGATCTGGCGAAAATATCGATCCTGGCGCTGGCCGATCAGTATCTCGGCTTTATTGCGGCGCAACGGCAGCTCAAAATCGAGATCGCCGCTGATTATCTGGTCATGGCGGCATGGCTCGCTTATTTGAAGTCGCGCTTGCTGCTGCCGCAGCCTCAGGAGGACGAGCCGGAGGTTGAGGAAGTCGCCGCCGCACTCGGGCATCGGCTGCAGCTCCTCGAAGCAATGCAGATCGCTGGCCGGACGTTGATGGCGCGCTCGCGGCTCGGACAGGATTTCTTTTTGCGCGGCGCCCCGGAGGGCCTGGCAATGGTGCCGGTTCCGGTCTGGCGGCTCGAGCTTTACGAGCTGTTGCGCGGTTATGGCGACAGCCGCCGCCGAACGACGAATGCGGTGTTGGCCGTAGAGCCCTCGGCCTTCTTTTCGATGGACGACGCATTGCAGCGCTTTGCCCGCTTTCTCGGTCGAGTGCCGGACTGGCGCGCATTGGTGCGTTTCTTGCCGGAGGACGTTCGCGGCGATCTGATGCGGCGTTCGGCGCTGGCCGCGACCTTTGCCGCGGTCCTCGAACTCGCGCGCGAGGGTCGGATCGAGTTGCGTCAGGATCGCGCCTTTGGCCCGATTTGGCTGCGCAGCCCGTCGCCGCTGCGCCGAACAACCGAGCTGCGCCCCGAATGAACGAGCCAGCGCAGCAATTGCGCCTCGCCGAGGCGTTGTTGTTCGCGGCCGGCGAGCCGTTGTCCGAGGAGGCGTTGGCGCGGCGCCTCGGCAGCGACACCGACATTGTCGAATTATTGCGGCAGCTCGCGGAGACCTATCATCAGCGCGGGGTTAACCTGGTGCGGCTGTCGGGCGGCTGGACTTTCCGAACCGCCCCCGATCTCGCACCGCATTTGCGGATCGAGCGCCCGGTCGCCCGCAAATTGTCCCGCGCCGCTGTCGAAACTTTGGCGATCATCGCCTACCACCAGCCGGTCACGCGCGCCGAGATCGAGGAAATCCGCGGCGTCGCGCTCGGCAAAGGCACCCTCGACAGCTTGATGGAGGCCGGCTGGGTGCGGCCCAAGGGGCGGCGGATGACCCCGGGGCGGCCGCTGATTTGGGTGACGACCAAAGATTTTCTGACCCATTTCGGGCTCGACACTTTGGCCGACCTGCCGGCGGTCGACGAGTTGCGCGCCGCCGGTCTCCTCGACCTGACCCCGCCGGTCCTCGGCGAAGAAGCGCCAGCCTCGGAAGCGCCAGCCTCTGCCGGACCCGCGGCCCAGCCTTAGTGAGCGGTCGGGGCGAGACGGAAGCGGCAGTCGCTGTCACGCGCGATCTGGTTGACGAGCTCGATCTCCCAGGCGAGGTATTCGCGCATAAAGCGCTCGCGGTCGGCGGGGCGGTCGCGGGCCGATAACGCTACGTCGTCCGGTTCGTCGGCGAGCCGGTCCATGCCGGTTTCGAGCGGCAACCCGGCGGCTTTCCACGCGGCATTCCCACCAGCCAGCACCTTGACCGGGCGGCGGTTGCGGATTTCGGCGGCGGCAAAGCGGGCGACCCTGCCGTCCTCGCTGGTCAGCACCAGATCGCCCGAGCCCCGCAATTTATCGAGCGCCTGGGCAAGACGGGCGCGGATCGCAAACCACGCGCCGGGGATATGGCCTTCGCGATGCCGCCGGCTCAAGCTCAGGTCGACGACAACTGCCGCCTGATTGGCGCGCAGTTCGGCGGGTGAGATCGCAGCCGGCTCCGGCCCGGCGAGCGGGAACATGGCGGTGTCGATCGCCGGCACGCCCTGCTCGTGCGCAACGCCGTCGAGCCCGTGGTCGAGCACTGCTACGTCCCAGCCCATACGCTTCAGCCACGACGCGGTCATCCGCGCCCTGACCCCGGTATCGTCGACCAGCACGACCCGCGCGCCCCATACCCCGAGCCAGCTGTCGGTCTCCTGCACCAATTGGCCGCCCGGCGCCATCAGCGAGCCCGGCAGATGGCCGGCGCGGTATTCGGCCGGGTCGCGCACATCGAGCAGATGGAGGGTGCGGCGGTCGGCCTCGCGCTGCCATGCTGCGAGGGCGCCGCGGTTGATGACCGGCACGCCATAGCGGCGCGCGACCACGTCGGCGCGCTGCCGGGCGGCGGCGATCGCGGCCGCGGACACTCCGGGCGCGCGCCGTTCGGCGCCGGCGACCACGTCAAAGCCGGCCAAATGCCACGCCATCGTTCCGTCTTTGAGATCCACGACAGGGTTCGGTACCCCGGCGTCGATCAGCGATTGGGCGCCGATGATGCTGCGGGTGCGCCCGCCGCAATTGACGACGACAAAGGTGTCGGGCGACGGCACCAATTCCTGGAAACGATAGACCAGTTCGGCGCCGGGGACGCTGACCGCCCCCGGAATGCTGTTCGAGTGGTATTCCTCGTAGGACCGGCTATCGAAAATCACCATGTTCTCACCGCGCTTTTGGCGCTCGGCCAACTCCTCGGCGCTGATCCACGGCGTGCCGTATTCGTGTTCGACGACTTCGGCAAAGGCCTTGCTCGGCACATGCACACCGCTATAGACCGGATAGCCCGATGCGGCCCACGCCTCGACCCCACCCGCCAGCACCGCTACGTCGGTCCAGCCACCTTCGTTCAGCCGAGCCGCAGCGCGCTCCGCCAGCCTACCGCTCTCGGGGCCGCCGGCATCGCAGACGACGATCGGCGCCGAGCGTCGCGGCAACAGCGTGGGCGCCAGCAATTCGAGCCGTGACAATGGCAGGCACGAGGCCATCAGCAGATGCCGCTCGTGAAAGCTGCCCTCTTCGCGTGCGTCAACGATCGCGATCTCGTCGCCCGCCTGATACCGCTGGCGCAGCTCAGCCGGCGTGGTGGTTTTGGGTTGTCCCGGCATCTCGATCCTCCGCAAAATTCCCCGAGGTTCCGTTTGCCCGAAATCGCGGCACGCGTCAAAGTCGCGCTTAGAAAAATCGATGGAGGTAGGGATGTCGGAAGGACGACGGGCACGGCCGCAGCCGACGCCGGAGACGCAGCATTTCTGGGACGGCACGCGGGCCGGTGAACTCCGGCTGCAGCGCTGCAACACCTGCGACAAGGTTTATTTCCCGCCGCGCCCGTTCTGCCCGGCCTGCGCCTCGCGCGACGTCGCGGTGGTTCGCGCTTCGGGTAAGGGCCGGCTCTTCAGCTATGTCATCCACCACCGCCCGGTGCCGGGCTTCACCCCGCCTTATGCGATCGCGGTCGTCGAGCTCGCCGAGGGGCCGCGGATGATGACCAACATCACCGACTGCCCGCAAACCCCGGAGGCCTTGCAGCTCGATATGCCGGTCGAAGTCGCGTTCGAAAAGCTCGACGACCAGATCACATTACCGCTCTTCCGCCCGGCCGCGAGGTAAGTCCGATGAAGCCGAAATCGATTGCCATTGTGGGTGCGGCCGAGACCACCCGGCTCGGCGTCATCCCCGACATGTCGCAGATTCAGCTGCACGCCGACGCAGCGCTGAACGCGATGGCCGATGCCGGGCTCAAACCCAAGGACATCGACGGCATTGCGACCGCCGGCGAGACGCCGGTCACGATCGCACACTATCTCGGGCTAACCCCGAAATGGGTCGACGGCACCGCGGTCGGCGGCTGCTCGTTTATGATCCATGTCCGCCACGCCGCCGCGGCGATCGCCTCCGGGCTGTGCCAGACGGTGCTGATCACCCATGGCGAGAGTGGCCGCTCGGGTGTGGGACGCACCCGCAATGTCCCGGCGCCGACCAGCCTCGCCGGTCAGTTCGAGCAGCCTTACGGGCCGCTGGGGCCGCCGACTTTGTTTACGATACCCGTGCTGCGCTACATGAAGACCTACGGCCTCAGCCATGAGCAGTTGGCGATGGTCTCGGTCGTGCAACGCGAGTGGGCGGCGAAAAACCCGCGCGCCACCTTCAAGGACCCGATCACCGTCGACGACGTCTTGAACTCGCGGATGATCGCCTACCCGTTCCGGCTATTGCAGTGCTGCCTGGTGACCGACGGCGGCGGCGCGTTGATCCTGGTCTCGGCCGAGCGCGCCCGCGACTTTCCGAAAAAGCCGGTTTACCTGCTCGGGACGGGTGAGAGCGTCGAGACCCCGATGGTCAGCCAGATGGAGGATTTCACCTCATCGCGCGCCTTCCGTGTCGCCGGCCCCACCGCCTTTGCCGAGGCCGGCATCACCCACAAGGATGTCGACCATCTGATGATCTACGACGCCTTCGCCCATCTGCCGATCTATGGCCTCGAGGACCTCGGCTTTGTCGGGCGCGGCGAGGGCGGGCCTTTTATCACCGAGCGCAACACCGCCCCTGGCGGCAAGCTGCCGCTCAACACCAATGGCGGCGGGCTCTCCTACATGCATTCCGGCATGTACGGCATGTACGCCTTGCAGGAGAGCGTGCGTCAGATGCGCGGGATCGCCCCGGCCCAGATCCCCGATGCCAAGATCTCGGTCTGCCATGGTGTCGGCGGCATGTTCGCTGCGTCAGGCACGATTATCATGTCAAATGAGGGTCCATAACCGAGTTCCCGGGTATTCTCGTTGAGCCGGGAATTTTTTCGATTGTGCCCGATAAGTGCCATTTTGGCACCGGAAACAGTGAGTAACATCAAAGCCTTGCGAGCAAATTCCCGTAGCCCGCCTAAACGGGAATTTTTGCCGGCCTAATCGGGAATTAAATCCACCGAACCGGGAATTCGAAACAGGCGCCGCAAGCCGTCTGTAAACAATCAGAAAGGGACACATCCGTCAGCTCTGTCGAAATTTGGTGAAGCGTAAATCCGACCTGAGAGCCCAATCTTACCGCGGAACTTCGCTCTTTTTGCGACGCTGCCGCGCCCGAGTTGAGGCACATCTCGGCACCGGCGAGAGTGTCCAGACCCGAGTCAACCAACCGGAGGATTTCACCTCGGCGCGCGTCTTCCGTGTCGCCGGCCCCACCGCCTTTGCCGAGGCCGGGATCACCCACAACGACGTCGACCATCTGATGATCTACGACGCCTTCGCCCACCTGCCGATCTACGGCCTCGAAGATTTGGGTTTTGTCGGCCGCGGCGAGGGCGGCCCCTTTATCGCCGAGCGCAACACCGCCCCCGGTAGTAAATTGCCTTTGAACACCAATGGCGGCGGCCTCTCCTACATGCATTCCGGCATGTACGGCATGTACGCCCTGCAGGAAAGTGGGCGCCAGGTGCGAGGGTCAGCCCCCCGCCCAGATCCCAGGCGCGAAAATCTCGGCCTGCCACGCTGTCGGCGGCATGTTCGCTGCCTCCGGCACGATCATGATGTCCAACGCGGCGGCATAGGCTAGTCAATGTCTCCCCAGCAGCCGGGGGCCGATCGCCGAAAGTGAGGCTGTGGGTGAGCACTGCGCCGCGTGCTGGTAATCACATGCGGACGATTGCCGCAGGTCGGGCATTCCGGGTCTTTAGCGATGCGGATCGAGTGGAAGCGAGCGCGCATTGCGTCATAATGATCACCTTGCCCAGGCGCTCACCTTTCGGATTGTAGACGGGGGTGCCCTTCACCTTGTCGGAGGAGATCAGGCGGTCGGTCTCGTCGGTTGCAAGCCCGCGCGGGGCGACGGTGGCTGTATTATTCATCTCGTAGCATCCCTTGGGCCGTAAATGAGAGAAATATGGCGGCTAGTGAGAAGGGCTCCGCCTGTCCCCCGCAAGCGGCGGGAGAGGGATTGAAAGCGGAAACGGTGGGATCAGCGGTTGGTGCCGGATTGCGAGTTGGACGACCCGCCCGGTGCCGTTGAACTTCCGGTAGCCGGCTCAATAATGGCATGCAGGTGGTCTGGGCCCACCAGCATTACGATGTACGACCCGTCCGGGGCTTTGGCATGAATGAGGTAGGAGGATGGGGTCACGAGGACATCCTGGAACCCGCCCTGCTCAAGTGATTGCTTGAGCTTCTGCTGGGTATCCAGCGTCACCCGGGTATCGGGTGGCAGGTTCGAGGCGCCCGCGGCCGACGTAGTCATGTTCGAGCTCTGAGCAAAAGCCGGCACTGCGAGCAAGACGGACGCTGCGATCAGCGGCAAAGCAGGGATACGCATCTCATGCTCCTTTGAGTTGGTATTGTGTCTTCAACACCGGTTAGACAGGATCATTCCACTCTACTCCAATATTTACTTACGTTTATAGTGTCTAATAAATCTATTACTTCGAGATGGACGCGAATTCTTGGTGGCTGGCTCCGGATCGCAGCCGAGACCAGCATTACCGTTTCGACCGCGCGATGGCACCACCGCGGCACATTGCGAGGCCGCGGTGTTCCTGGCTGAGATCAGGCCACGGCCATCTTCGGCGGATGTGCGTCGATCACGAACTACTTTGACAACCCTCTTTCAGGCGTGGGTGCACCGCGGCTGACGGATCATCGACCGGAACCGGCGGTGTAATTCTCCGGCGCCGTCGACGAGCCATAGCCGACCGAGCCATTCAGCTCATTCAGCGCGGTGTTGTAGTACGCTGGCAGCTGACCATCGTACCACGCCTGGACTTCATGCTGGAAGCTCGCGACGCACCGCTGATGCAGCACCGGATCGGTGATCGGGCCGCATTCGACGCGCATCCGCAGACGGCGGAAGGCCGGATCGGTTGCAACGAGGCGATCGTAGCGCTCGCTCTCTCTGATGTTCTGCAGCGGTGACCAGGATTGCGCGACATAGGCGCTGTGACTGTTAGCGGTTGCCGCCCGGGCTGGAGCGCCCGAAAGAGCAGCGATCGACGTCAAGCAAGCCGCCGCAAAAGCCAAGTTCATCCAAGTCTTCATCAACATGATCATTGACTCCTTTGATCGTGCGCCGGTAACGGAACCCCGGCTCCACGTCGAGATCTCCAACCTTACGACTACTCGGCCTGGCCGAGGGCTTTCATGACTTCGGCCATCGTGTGGTAGCGCTCGGCCGGAAATTCGTCGATCAACTTCAACACTTCCGGCGGAGCGTGGTTTTTCTGCGCCTCAGCCCTCAAATCGCGCTTGCTCGCCGGGAACCCGATCCCGTGCAGATAGTGGGCGACATTGGCGGGCGATACGTGCGGAGCGCTAGTGTTGGCCATGCGCGGGCCTCCATACTGTGGTCCCGGGCGCCATCACGGCACCCGAGGAAGCTCGCAATATGAGTTTCCGGCCGGGTTCCCGCTTTGACCACCGTCAAATCTTGCGGATTTTTTGCGGCCACCTGCCCAGCTGCAAATCGTCGGCGGATGTTCGCTGCGTCGGGCACCATCATCGCGCCGAACGATAATTCGCCATCATAGGCCACGCGATCCGCATCGAGCGCCTCGCCTCGATAGTTGGATGCGCGGGCACCTACCAGCGCGTTGAACAAGTTTGGCATCGCCGCGTTTGCCGAGCGAATGAGGCGCGCGGCGATTCGTCGTGCTCGCCCATTCTTACGTGCTGCCTAGGAGGCCCCAGGGAATGAACCCTCGCGCAAGTTTTATCGGAAAGTCGCCGGTGAACGTCGCGGCTCTGGTCGCCACGGTATTGCTGTTGGCGACGGTCGCGCGGTCCGGCGCGCAAACATCCCCAGCCGCGCCGACAGCGGCTGCGGGCGGGTGCGTCGGGGATAATGGCGGCATTACGATGTCTGCGGGCTTTTGCGCAACGGTTTTTGCCGACAAGCTTGGCCACGCCCGGCACATGGCGGTCGCTCCGAACGGGGTCGTCTACGTCAATACCTGGAGCGGCCGCTATTACCATAACGCTCCGCCCCCGCCCGGCGGGTTTCTGATCGCTCTGCAGGATAGCAACGGCAGCGGCCACGCCGACAAGATCGTGCGCTTTGGCCCGACCGCGGCCGACGGCAATCACGGAGGGACCGGCATCGCGATCTACAACGGCTACGTCTATGCCGAAACCAACGATCGCATCGTCCGCTATCCGCTGCCGACGAGCGGGACGGGGATCGCGCCCACTGGAGCAGCGCAGACCGTCGTCTCGGGATTGCCGCTGACCGGCGACCATCCGATGCACCCCTTTGCGATCGACGCACAGGGGAACCTCTATGTCGATCTGGGCTCTGCCACGAACTCGTGCCAGAGCGAGAACCGCATGCCTGACGTGCCGGGCAACAATCCCTGCACCGAGTTGAAGACCAGGGGCGGCACCTGGCGTTACGACGCCAATCGCCTCGATCAGCATTTCTCGCCGGCTGAGCGCTTTGTCACCGGTCTGCGCAATGGCGAGGGTATCTCGTTTGATTCCGCGGGCAGGATTTTCGCGACAATGCACGGCCGTGACCAACTCGGGCAGAACTGGCCCAAGCTGTACACGTTAAAGCAAAACGCCAATCAGCCGGCTGAGGAATTGGTCCAAGAGCACCAGGGCGCCGATTTCGGCTGGCCTTATTGCTACTATGACGATTTCCAGCACAAGCTCGTATTGGCGCCGGAATATGGCGGCAATGGCGGCAAAACGGTCGGAATGTGCGCGCAAAAGGAGGCGCCGGTGGCGGCGTTCCCGGCGCATTGGGCGCCCAATGACATGCTGATCTACGAGGGCAGCCAGTTTCCGTCCGCCTACAAAGATGGGGCATTTATTGCGTTTCACGGGTCGTGGAACCGCGCGCCGGAGCCGCAGGGCGGCTACAATGTCGTGTTTCAGCCACTCGCCGACGGCAAGGCCTCCGGCCCGTTTGTGGTCTTTGCCGACGGGTTTGCCGGCGCGGTCAAGCAGCCGGGCCAGGCGGCGCATCGTCCGACCGGGCTCGCGGTCGCACCCGACGGCTCATTGTACATCGCCGATGATCAAGGCGGCCGGATCTGGCACGTCAGCTTCCAGGACGGCAACAAAGCGAGCGGAATTGCCGCCGCCGCGCCGTCGCCATCCGGCCAGCAGGCCTCGACCTCCGGCAACCCGCTGCCGCCGGAGGGCATCCATCCAAACGCCGGTGCCGCCGCCCTGCCGATACCGCCTGGCTCGTCGCCGGATCAGGTGGCATTGGGCGACCGTATTTTTCACGGACAAGCCGACGGCGGTACCTGCTCGGGATGTCACGGTACGAACGGCAAAGGCTCTGCAATAGGGTCCAATTTGACCGATGGCAAATGGCTGTGGGGCAATGGCAGTGTTGCCGCGATCGAGCGGACCATCGCCCAAGGCGTCCCGCACCCCAAGAACCACACTGGTGCCATGCCGCCAATGGGCGGCGCGCAATTATCCCAAGCCGATCTCGCCGCCGTAGCCGATTACGTCTGGGCGATCGGCCACCAGCACCCGCATTGAATACCTCGACAACTGAGCCTGAAACCGATTGGCGTCGGCTCCGCTCGATCACCGATGACGAGATACGCGCCGCGATCATCGATGATCCCGATGCCCAGCCAACCGACGAGGTGTTCTGGAAGGCGGCACGCGTGGTCATGCCGCGGCCAAAGAAAACCGTTACGATGCGATTGGATGCCGACCTCCTCGAATGGTTCCGCAGCGAACGCGGATATCAGAGCCGGATCAACGCCATCCTTCGCGCTTACATGAACGCTCACGCCGGTGATCGCTGATCTTCGAACATTCGGCTTTACAACAGACCGGACCCGTAGGATGGGCTGAACGCAAGCGAAGCCCATCTGCTTGTCCTGGAGCCGACAGCGATGGGCTTTGCCCCGCCAAGCGCCGAACGAAGCCCAACCTACGCTCGCCGTGGTACTGGGGCCTGCTGCGACCGCGTGTCCCTCGGGCGACGCGCTCTCGACCTGAGATTTACCTTGAATAATGGTAAATTTGTGTCATAGGTCTGCGGTTACCGCTAGAGATCCCGCCTTCGGCGCGCTTACAGAGCGGCTACACATCACAGCGGATAGATCGGGTGGGCGCGCCGATTAATCGGCACCGCGCTTGCCCACCTGGCTTGCTGAAAAGTCCGCAGACAGACGCCGGGTTCGGGGAGAGAGACGTGAAAATGCATCGAAGATTCGCGGCGATCCTCCCCATCGGGATGTTCGATGCAGAGGAGCCTTCGCGGTGCCGGAGGAGAATGTGGAGGGCGAACCATTTAATAGAACGCGTAAAATTACACCGTTCGCAAAAATGCACGCGGCACTCACTACTCTTAATATTTTTGGCAATTTTTCTTATCATAAGTCCGACCCACTCCTTTGCTGTATCGATCTTCCAAAGCACAAATACCTTCGCCAATCCGTGTATTAACACAACATTTTTGATAAACGGTAAGAATGTGTGCATAGTGAACTTCAATGGTCCGGTTACCGTTCCTTCCTCGATCACTGTAGGGGTCGATCCAAATGGTAATAGTGGGCCGGGCGTTCTTAACGTACCTTCCCCATTCCATTTCTCTGTTGGCCAAACCATCACGCTTGGTTTCGGCGGCACGGGCACCCTTAACGTGGGCGGTAGCGTTACGAGTTCGGGCTTAATCGTAGGCGACAACAATACTGGCACCGTGACCCTTAGCAGGACCCCCGATACGCTCGGCGGCACCGGCAGCCTCACCGTCAACGGTGATCTGACCCTCGGCGCACAGTTAGGCGCGACCGGCACCTTCAACTACAATACGGCGCCCGGCGATGCGGCGATGCTCACGATCAACAATGGGGCGCTGACGGTCGGTGACGCCGGAACCGGACACTTCGCTCAATCCGGAGGCAGTCTAACTACCGCTGGCTTGACCATCGGCAACCAGTCCGGGTCGGTTGGAGCAGTCTCGGTCGACGGGACCGGCACTAGCCTGATCAGCTCGCAACGCATCATTGTCGGCAACAATGGCAAGGGCACCCTCTCCGTAACGAACGGCGCTACGGTCAGCGTCACCAACGGTGCAGGCACGACGATCGCCGCCAATCCCGGCAGCACCAGCTCCAGCGTTTCGGTATCGAACGGGTCAACACTCATAGCCGGCGGAACGCTGACCTTTGGACAAAACACAGGGAGTTCGTCGTTTTTAAACATCAATTCCGGGGGAAGCGCTCTTGTTGGGCTGACGCAAGCCGAGAATCCTCTGGGCATCGCCGGTGGCCTTGCCATGAGCGGTACCGCGAATATGATTTTCAACATTGGGGCCGGCCAGCAGACGCCGGATATCGTGGCGCTCGGGGGTTCGCTGCAACTCGGTGGAACGATCCAAGTACAAACGAGCAGTGGGACAACGTTCACCGCAAACACCTTTATTCCCCTGATGGAAGGTAGTACTATCAATCTGGACACTTTAGGTGGGTCGGTTGCCTTCGGTGTGCCACTCGTCGATCCAAATGGTCTGGCGATTATCACATCCGGGAACTATACATTTGATCTTACGAGCCAATCTGGTCGGGTTATGGCTGAATTGTTGGTGCCCGATAATTTGCCGCAGATGCTGGTCCCGGAAGTCCGTCAAGACAACATCGACGGCGAGGTAGAGGATATTTTTGGTCTATACGTAGATCAGGGAATGTCGGCGACGTGCGGGAATAACTTCTACACAGGTCCCGACCCACTACTCAACAATACATTGACCAGCATCACTGCATCATTTTACGCCGGAGGAACTTCCGGAGTAAATTCGCTCACATCAGCCGCAACGGAATGCGGGTTTGATGCGTTCGACTGGCAACAACAAACTAATGCGGCGCCGCCGAGCGAAACATGGGAGCTCGACCCACCGCAAGGCGGCTATTCGTATTGTAATCCGACGTCTACAGATTACAACCCAATACAACATGATTGTACCCAAAATTATCCCTATCTCTTTCCGTCAACGGGGATAAATCAACAAAATTATTGTATTGAATACTTCAAAAATGGTAACTGCGAAACCTATATGAATGATTCGGATGAGGTGTTGAATTTTTTTGATTTGCCGGAGGCGCCTGGAGGTTTTTTGACGCAACTCGTGGGTGTTATGCCTGATGGGACGCCGGACCTGTTGCCGTTTGATTTCACTTGGTCAGATACGTTTAGTGGGACATTGGAGATAACGTCGCCGTCGATAACAGATGTACCGGTGGACCCTTCGAGCGGCACTGGCGGCATAACTATAACGAGCATAGACGGGGTGCCAACATCTTCAGTGCCTGAGCCACCCTCGATCGCGAGCTTCGCAACGATTCTCTGCTCCGGCTGGCTAGTCTATCGGTTTCGCCGTTCTCCTCCCCTGCCGTGCCGGCGAAATCGCGGAATTACCAACGCGTCCCGTCTTGACGCCTAATGCATCAAGCAAGCGTAGGGCGTGTGTGGACGGCCCCGTTGACGCAAGGGGTGAGATAAGAGAATCCTGATCTGGTGCGGTTGCGGTCGTGTGTCCGGCCTGTTTGTGCGGTCGGTGCCGCTGGCCCAGATGGGTTTCGCGACCCACTCCCAAACGGAACAGAGACCTTGAAGGCCACCACCCTACACGGGTTTTGTGGATCGTCGGACCGACCGATCAGCATCTTCGCTCGAGCCCTGCGGTTAGGTGCCGACGCGCGATCAGGCCGCCGTCGGCGCGGTCTGGTAATCCCGCCCGCTGATCATCATGGCCCACATGATGCGGGCCATCTTGTTGGCCAAAGCCACCGCGGCAAGTTTGCGGGGCTTGCGGCCGAGTAGGTTAAGCAGCCATGGCGAGGTCGCTGGCCGGCCAGGTTTGGCATGTTGGATGACCGCGGTCGCTCCCAGCACCAGCAACTGGCGCAGCCGCTCGTCGCCGGCCCGGCTGATGCCGCCCAGGCGCTGTCTGCCGGCGGTCGAGCATTGCCGCGGCACTAACCCAAGCCAGGCCGCGAAATGCCGCGCCGATTTGAACTGCGCCGCGTCGACCCGCAGCGCCAAATTCAGCGCCGCAATCGGTCCAATCCCCGGAACCGCAGCGAGCCGCCGGCTGACCGGGTTGCCCTTGTGCTGTCGCAGCAGCGTGGTGTCGATCGCCCGCAGCCGCATCTCGATGCGCTCGGCTTCCCCACCGAGGAGCGCGATCGCCTGCTTGGCTGCTGCCGGCACCGCTGCGTCATCCGCCGCGGCGATCTCGGCCCGCAGCTCGTGCACGCCCTTCGCGCCGAGTGGCGCGACGACGCCCATCTCGGCGGCATGGCCGCGCATCGCATTGACCAGCTGGGTGCGCTGCCGCACCAATAGCTCGCGCACCGACAACAGCATCGCCGCCGCCTGCTGCTCGACCGACTTGATCGGGACGCTGGCGATCGACGGCTGGGTCGCGGCCACGCTGATCGCCTCGGCATCGTTGCGGTCATTCTTGTTGCGCTTGACAAACGGTTTGACGTATTGCGGCGGGATCAGCCGCACGCGGTGGCCGAGCGCCAGCAGAACTCGTGCCCAGTGATGCGAACCGCCGCACGCTTCCAGCGCCACCTCGACTGGCGCCAGCCCGTCAAAGTACTGCAGCAACTCGCGCCGCCGCAGGTTGCGCCGCAATACCACCCGGCCCATGCCGTCTACTCCATGCAGCGTGAACACCGACTTGGACGTGTCGATCGCAATCCGTTTAATATCGCTCATGGACGGTCTCCAGTTCGTGTCTTGACAGCCGAACTTTGGCACCAGATGCCGCGGGGCCGTCCACCCCAACGGAACAGCGCAGCGCACTCCGCCTCTGAGAGCCATCCGGAAGGGTTCGCGGGCCCGCACTTTTCGAACCGAGTCGCGCGGCGCGTCGAGTTGCGCTGCCAGCTCGTGCGACCGTCGGTCGAGCAGGTTGACGGGCCGGAAGAGGCGTCCGGCTGCAACCAGTTGCGGCGATACTCCCGCACGAAGAGAATATGCCTGAGCGGGAAGATCGGCGGAATGCGCTTTGCCTTTCCGGCCTATTTCCGCTCACGCTGTATGGGTCCAGAGCGACGGGAAGACGACCGAGCGACGCCGAAGCTCGGCGATCGTTTCTCGCTTTACCGGCGAAGGCCGGTATCCATGGCAGCGATGGTTCCCGGCTTTCGCCGGGAAGATGAGTACGGAACGGCAAGACAAACGGTTCTAGGGTGCAGTGTTGCTTGCCAGCCGCCCTGACCACCGATACCGGCGAGAGTTTGCCGGGTGTGGGGCAGGGTGAAATTGTTGCCCTGCGCCACGCGAGGGCCGCCTGCCGGGCAGTGTCCCTTTCCCGGAAATCCGTCGTAAAACATTGCAAAGCATTTGTTGCAAAATCGCCAATTCGCCTGCAATGCCGCCGTCACCGGAACATCATGCGGCAGCACGTACTGGAAAGTCGTGTCTGCTTTTGTGCCCGGGATCGCTCGTGAAACCGGCGTTTGCCGCGCAGCGGCCCTTGAGGTGGGCCCCGTTGTAGAACATGGCTGCACAGTTTTGACAACAAACCAACGGCTTTGCGCGTTCGCTGTTTCCTGTCCCCCGAATGGGGGGCGGAAGTTCAACCCCTCGGCTGCGTGGTGGCCGCCGGCGACATGTTCGCCGCCGGCGCCATCATCATGACAATTCGCCCTAGCTGGCGGGCCGAGGTCCCGCCCTAATTATCGTGCCCTGGCCCTCGCCCTGGGCAAGCGGCTGCGTAGCGGGTACGGGAGGAGTTCGATCGCGCTGACATGGACGCCGGCGTGGTGGCGGCTTGTCCATTGGCGAACGCGCCGTTCTCTCCTCGATCCGTCGGGCATATCGGCGACCCGTCTGCTGCGCCTCGCCATAGACCCGGTGACCTGCTGCCATCCCGCTTGCGGATCGAACTTTTGCGCATAGCCCCCGGTCAATATTTCGAACGGGGCGTTGGCGTGGCCCTTGAGGTCGATGTTGCTCTGCGCATGTTGGTGCGCAAACCAGTTCGGCGTAACGAAATCGGTCACGAGGACGCCACCAATCTCGTAGCCATACTGATCGTCCTCGACCGGGTCGCAGACCTCACCGGCCCAAAAGACACCCTGCGGATCCTGGTAGGCGCTGTTAAGCCATGGATCCACTGCCATCTCGCAAATTTCGTGAGTTGCGCCGACACTGACGCTTGCGTTGTCGGCTTTGATGGTTTTCACAAAGACTTTAGAGATCGGCAGTCCCTCGTCCGTCAAATCATGGTAAGCGAGCGCCCCGGCCTGATCGCTGTCGTCCAGAAATACGACCCACCAGGTGCCGGAAGCCGGCGGCTGATTCGGTGGGACGAAGGCGAAGGTTGCGGCGTCGACGCCCCACACCGGCAGCAGATCCTTGTTCCACTGCTGCGTAAAGGCGGGCAAGTAGCTTTGCACCTCGGCATCAGTAATGTCGGTCGAACTCGTTGATAACGGCAATCTGCGGCATTGAAGCCTCCTTCTCCCGATTGGGTTGGCTCTCACGACCGAGCCGGCGCTTCTGAGCCGACGCTCCTGGAGCGACGGAAATCTCGGTTCACTAGTCACCATACGCCGCGGGTCGCCCGACGGTGTGTGAAAGAAGTCACAAACCGTCGGGATTCATCCGATCACCGCCATGACGAGCTTGATAGAACCGTCTATAGCGGCGGGAGCGATCTGCCGCCTTGCGTTGCCGAAGGCGCTCCCGTGGGAGCGGAAGCTGGCTCGCCTCTGTTAGCTCAGGAAATCCGGCATATTTGTGGGAATGGAGCGGGATTGCCGGTAACGGGAGCAGCTGATGACGCTCAAGGTCCAGGTCGGCCCACCGCAGATCGCGATCCACCAAGGCCAGACGGTGCTGATTAGCGAGGAGGACGGGCTGATCAATTGGCCGAGCGAGAAGGGCCTCTATTTCCTCGACACAAGGGTGGTCAGCAGCTGGCGTATTTATGCCAATGGCGAACCGTGGCAGCTGCTGAACGGCGGTGCTGTCAGCTATTACGCATCCCGCATTTATCTGACCAATCGCTCCATCCTGACCGAAGACGGCACGATCCCGCCGCGCACTGTGGGTCTCGTCGTCAGCCGATCGATCAGCGGCGGCATGCACGAGGATCTCGACATCGTCAACCGCGGCATGAAGCGGGTGAGGTTCCAGCTCGAGATCGCGCTGCGCTGCGATTTTGCCGACATTTTCGAGGTGAAGTCGGGACAGATCGTGCGCCGCGGCCGGATTACCACGGAGTGGTCGGAGCCGCATCAGCGTCTGCGGACCACCTACCGCAACCGCGACTTCACCCGAGCCGTGATAGTATCTCCGGCGCACTCGTCACCAAAAGCGGTCTACGCCAACGGACGGCTCAGCTTCGAGGTCGCTCTCGAACCGGGTGAGCCATGGCACTGCTGTCTTCTCTATACGCTGACCGATGCCGACCGGCATCTTCCCCCACCGACCGACTGCATCGGCGATGGCCACAAGTCGCGCCACGCCGAAACATTGGCGGATTGGCTCAAAAACGTCGTCAAGATCCGCACCAACAACGAGGAATTCTATCGCCTGTTTCGCCAGGCGCTCGAGGATATGGCGGCGCTTCGCCTGCCAATGGAAGATATGGATCACATGGTTTTCCTGCCGGCTGCCGGGCTGCCCTGGTTTGTCGCGCCGTTCGGACGCGACAGCCTGATCGTCTCATTGCAGAACACCCTCGTCTATCCTGAGTTTGCCCGCGGAACATTGGATATTCTCGGCGCATTGCAGGCAAAGGAAGAGGACGATTACCGCGATGCCGAGCCGGGCAAAATACTGCACGAGATGCGCTATGGCGAACTAGCACATTTCAAGCTGATCCCGCACACGCCCTATTACGGTACTGCAGACGCGACACCGCTCTATTTGATTGCCCTGCATGCCGCCTGGCGCGCCATCGGAGACCGGGCGTTATTGGAGCGCCATCTGGAGACGGCAGAAGGCTGCCTGTCCTGGATCGACAATTATGGCGATCGCGACGGCGATGGTTTTCAAGAGTACCAGACGCATTCTCCGGTCGGGTACGAGAATATGGGCTGGAAGGATTCCGGTGACTCTGTGGTCTACCCAGACGGCTCACTGGTCAAGGGCCCGAAAGCTCTGTGTGAGCTGCAAGGCTATGTCTACGATGCCTGGGTGCGTATGGCCGAGGTGTTCGATGCACTGGGCCGCCCGGAGGGCGCGGAGGAATTGCGCGCCAAAGCGGCGGCACTGTTCGAGCGCTTCAATGCGGCGTTCTGGGACGAGGAGCTCGGCTTTTATGCGTATGCGCTCGATGGCGACAAGAAAAAGGTTCTGACCGTCGCCTCCAATGCCGGACATTGTCTGTGGTCCGGCATCGTGCCTCCCGAGCGCGCCAAGCGGATCGTCGAACGGTTGATGTCGCCGGATATGTCGACCGGATGGGGCATTCGCACACTTTCCACCAAAAATCCGGCGTTCAATCCCTACAATTACCAGACCGGTTCAGTGTGGCCGCACGACAACGCGATCATTGCAATGGGCTTCAAATATTATGGTTTCGGCGCGGAGGCGGCGCGGATCGCGCACGACATCAGCGTCGCCGCGAGTTATTTCCGTTCCAATCAATTGCCAGAGCTGTACACCGCGTTCGAGCGCGTAGAAACCAACTTCCCGGTGCAATATATCGGGGCAAACGTGCCGCAAGCCTGGGCGGCCGGCTCGGCCTTTATGCTGACCCAGGCGCTGCTGGGCTTTCTGCCGGATGCGCCGCGCAACAAGCTCTATATCGACCCGTCGCTGCCCCGATGGCTGCCCGACCTCGCGGTTTACGACCTCCACCTCGGCAGGCACAAGCTCGACATCCGCTTCTGGCGCGAGGGGGAGGCAACTCTGTTTGAGGTGACCAGGGGTGATCCTCAGCTGGTGGAGCGCTGCGATCTGGCCTCGAAAGTTGCGCGGCTGCGGACCGCCTCCGATCCGTTCTAGGCTTCGATTCAAGGAGGGTGGTGATGGCGGATTTCAGGAGTGGGGGGTGTTTGTGCGGGGCGGTGCGGTATGAGTTGGCGGGGGAGCCGCTGTTTTCGCTATTGTGCCATTGCCGCGATTGCCAATATCAGAGCGGGTCGGCGTTTATCGCGGCGATGCGGGTGCCGGCAGCGGGGTTCCGCGTCACCAAGGGTGAGCCCAAGCTTTATGTGCGCGGCAGCGACGCCGGCAACGAGGTGAGTTTGGCGTTTTGCGGCGAGTGCGGCTCACCCCTGTTTATTCGGGTTTCGGCGCGGCCGGATATTGTCGGATTGCGGGTCGGCAGTCTCGACGACCCGAGCGAGTTTCGCCCCGAGGCCGACATCTTTGTCAAAAGCGCCCAGCCCTGGGATCACCTGAACCCGGATCTGCCCAAATACCAGACCTATCCGCCGGGCCGCGCCTATACGGCGGAGGGCTGAGGGCGGCGGCAGGATGCCACTGCGCGATCGTAGCCGCAGGTGGATGGGAAGAGTATCGGCGAAGTATCTGCCTCCCGCTTTCCCGGCGGAGGCCGGGATCCACTGCAGAAATGGGTACCGGCCTGCGCCGGTAAGGCGAAGCGAGTCTCGTAGCTACGATTTGACTTCTGCCGGGAATTCGAATCCCACATCAGCGCGCGGGCATTTTTGCATTACCAAACGCGGGTATTCGCGGCATCAATGGGTCGCGGCTTGCACCGGGAAGCAACTGAAACTGTGGCGAGCGCGTCGCGGCGTCGGACAGGCAAGTCAGCGGGGGGTGAGGCCGTGGAGGACGAGGTCCAGATGGGCCTCGAAGAAATCGGCGAGGTTGAGCGGGTGGCGCTCCGCGAACAGCAATTGCCACAGCACTGCCATCAATGCCGGCGCAATGATCATCTGCGGGTAGTCGGCGACCGGGCCGGTGCGGATCTCGCCGCGCTCGACCCCACGCGCCAATAGCATGCGCAATAGCCCAATCCCGCGCGCGATGACTTCGGTATGGTAGAATTCGGTCAGTTCCGGGAGCCTCGGCCCTTCGGCGATCAATAGCCGCAGTAATTGGTGCGCGCGGAGATTTCTGACCAGCCGCTGATAGACCACCGTGATCAGATCGTGCAATTGCGCCGCAATCGGCTGGTCGGATTGCGCGAACTGCGCCTCGAGTGCGTCCCAATCGGGCAATACCAGCCGGCGCAACACGGCTTTGAACAGTCCCTCCTTGCTGTCGAAGTAAAAATTCGGCAGGCCTTTGGCGACGTCGGCGCGGCGGGCAACATCCTCCATCCGGGTCGCGGCATAGCCATTGGCGGCGAATTCCTCAAAAGCCGCTTCGAGGATCGCGCTCTCGCGAATATTACGATCGCGCCGGCGGCGTGCCGACTGGCCGGGGTTCGCAGTATCAGCTCCCAAAACAGGCTCGGGGGGTTTTTCGCTCATTAAGCGTTTTCCGATAAACGGGGGTCTTGAACAAATGTGGGGCGCATCGATCTGATTGTCCAGTCAGTCAATATGGAGCCGGACCATGAATGACAAACCCAGCGTGCTGATCGTGGGCGCGGGGCCGACCGGGTTGGTTGCGGCGCACGAGCTTGCGCGCGACGGCATCAAATGCCGCCTGATCTCGAAAGATGCGCATCGCGCGATGGAGTCACGGGCAATCGCGATCCACCCGCGCACCGTCGAGAGCTTCGAGTTGATGGGGCTCGCCGACGATTTTCTCGCGGCCGGCCAGCGGATTACCGGCGTCAATATCAATGGCGACAGCGGCCGCATCGCCCACGTCGGTTTTGCTTCGCTCGACACGCGCTATCCGTTTGTGTTGGGCGTGCCGCAGGATGAGACCGAGCGCATTCTCGAAGAGCATGTCGGCAAATTGGGCTTGCCGGTCGAGCGCAACACCGAACTGGTCGGCCTGGCGCCGAATGGCTCCGGGGTGACGGCGCGGCTGCAAAAGGACGGCCGCGTCGAGGAGGTCGAGGCCGATTGGGTGCTCGGCTGCGACGGGGCGCACAGCGCGGTGCGCGAGAAACTCGGTATTTCCTTTGAAGGCGGGACCTACCCCGAGCTTTTCGTGCTAGCCGATATAAGGGTCGAGGGCGATCTCGATCACAAGGAAGCGGCAGTCTGGTTGCCGGCCGACGGCGCCACCGCATTTTTTCCGCTACCCGAGGAGCGCTGGCGGTTGATCGTCGCCAACTCGCCGGCGGATTGGAAAGGCGAGCCCAGCCTGGCGCAATGCCAGGCGTTGATCGAGCAGCGCGGTCTTGGTCATATACGGCTTGCCGATCCGCGCTGGACCGCGGTGTTTCGCATTCATCGCCGCGAAGCCGGGCATTTCCGTCAGGGCCGTGCGTTTCTGCTCGGCGACGCGGCCCACATTCACAGCCCGGTCGGCGGCCAGGGCATGAATATGGGGATGCAGGACGCGTTCAATCTTGCTTGGAAGCTTGGTCTCGTGATCGGTCAGGGCGGTAATCCGGCATTGCTCGACAGCTACGAGCCGGAGCGGCGGCCGATCGATGAGGCGGTACTGCGCCAGACCGACCGGGCGACGCGGCTCGTCTCGCTGCACGGCACCGTCACGCGCTTTGTGCGCGATCACCTGATGTCGTTGGCGACGCGGCTCCCGATGGTGGTCGAAAAGCTCGGCGAGGCGATCTCCGGGATTGCGATCGATTATCGGCAGAGCCCGATCGTCGAGGATCACGCCATCGGCGCCCCCGGCCCGCATGCCGGCGACCGCGCGCCTGACGCCATGGTCGAGGATCGCCGGATCGGCGGAGGCTCGACGAGGCTCTACGAGCTATTCGCGGAGCATCGCCAAATGTTGCTGCTGGTCGGGGAGGGCACTGGTGCCACCCCGGATCTGCCGGAATTGGCTCAGCGCGGGATCGCTATCCGGCGCATCACCGGCCCGGGTGGCTCCGGCGGCGATTTGATCGACGCCAAGGGCGAGGTCGCCACGCGCTACGGATCGGCCGGCGCCGCTTATTTGATCCGGCCCGACGGCTATGTCGGCTTTCGCTGCACCTCGAGCGACATGCCACGCTACCTGCCCGGTCACCTGGCGAAGCTGTTCGCAGGAGGCTGATCGAGCTTTGCTTTTGAAGGGCGGATTTGCCCCTGCTTGAGCCGCGATCATCAGGACAAATCTTTGACGGCTTTCACGAAAGTGAATCAGGCGGGCGATAACTGTCTCTGAATTCTGACCAGCGCAAACGCTCCACCCCGAGCAGCGGTTGACAGGGAAAGCGGCGGCCGATACGACACCCCAAAGGAGAAGCCGAAAGCGCCAGGCGTCAACGGGGAGGAGAGCTGGTCATTGCCGCCGCTGCTCGAAGTCAGGGATCTGCACGCCGAATTCCGCACCGGGCTGGGTGCGGTGCCGGCTGTCGACGGCATTTCCTATACGGTCGACCGCGGCGAGACGGTGGCGATCGTTGGCGAGAGCGGGTCGGGCAAAACCGCCGGCGCATTGTCGCTGTTGCGGCTGATCCCTGACCCGCCGGGGCGCATTACCGGCGGGCGGATTCTGTTTGACGGGCGCGATCTGTTGCAGCTGTCCGACGCCGAAATGCGTCAAGTGCGGGGCGGCGACATCGGCATGATCTTTCAGGAGCCGATGACCTCGCTGAACCCGGTATTAACGATCGGGCGGCAGATCACCGAAACCCTCGAACAGCATCGCGGCGCCGATCGCGCGGCGGCGCAGGCACGCGCCCTCGAATTGCTGCGGCTGGTCGGCATCGCCGATCCGCAGCGCCAACTCAAGCAATACCCGCATCAATTGTCGGGCGGCATGCGCCAGCGGATCATGATCGCAATCGCCTTGGCCTGCGACCCCAAGCTGATCATCGCCGATGAGCCGACGACCGCGCTCGATGTGACGATCCAGGCGCAGATCCTCGAATTGATGAAGGATCTGACGCGCCGGCTCGATGTTGCGCTGATCATCATCACCCACAATCTCGGGGTCGTCGCGCGCTACGCCAATCGGGTCAATGTCATGTATGCCGGCCGGATTGTCGAAAGCGGTTCAGCGGCTGCGATCTATCACGACCCGCGTCATCCCTATACGATCGCATTGCTGCGCTCGGTGCCGCGGCTGGACCGCCCGCGTCAGGCGCGGCTCGACCCGGTCGAGGGGCAGCCGCCCGATCTGACCCGGCTTGACGTTGGCTGCGCGTTCCGGCCGCGCTGCCGGTTCGCGATCGAGGTTTGCGCGCGCAAGCGGCCGGCGCTCGACCCCGCCGGTAGTGCGGGCCATTTCGCGGCGTGCTTTCGCGCCAGCGAACTCGGGGCGGAAACGATTGGTGAGACGCAACGGCCACGCGAAACCGCGAGTGGGTTGGCCGGCGCGTGACAAGCTGAATTCCGGGAGGGGACCATGAAAATCGCAATAGCTCTGCGGTATGTAGGGTTGAGCGCCGCCATGATCCTGTTCATGACCGGGGCAGCAGCCGCGGCGAGCGAAGAGGAAGCGCCAAAGCGCGGCGGAATCTTGACCTACATGATCCCGGCCGACGCGCCGCCGAGCTTTGACGGTCATCGCGAGGGTACCTTCGCGACCCTGCAGTCGATGGCGCCGTTTTACAGCGTGCTGATCCGGATCAATCCGGAAAACCCGTCATCGACGACCGATTTCGTCTGCGATTTGTGTACGGTGATGCCGCAGCCGACCGATGATGGCAAGACCTACACCTTCAAAATCCGCGACGGGGTCAAATTCCACGACGGTTCGCCATTAACTGCAGCCGACGTGGCGGCGAGCTGGGAACACATCATTCACCCACCCAAGGACGTGATAAGCCCGCGCCAAAACTGGTACTCTATGGTCGATACGATCACCGCACCCGACCCGTCGACGGTTGTCTTTCATCTGAAATTCGCCACCAGCGCATTTTTGCCGGCATTGGCCGATCCCTTCACCTTTGTCTACCAAAAGGCAAAGCTCGATCAGGACCCGCGCTGGTACGAGAAAAATGTCCTTGGCTCGGGGCCGTTCAAGTTTGTCGAATATCAGACGGGTCAGGCGGTCAAGGGGGCGCGCAACCCCGATTATTATCACAAGGGACTGCCCTATCTCGACGGCTTCACCGCGATTTTCGCCGACAAGCAGGCGGTCCGGGTCGACGCCATCCGCGCCGACCGCGCAGCGATGGAATTCCGCGGCTTGCCGCCGGCGGCCCGCGACGAGCTCAAGAAGGCGCTCGGCGACAAACTGGACGTCCAGGAAAGCGACTGGAATTGCGGCAGCCTTGTCATCCTCAATCACAAACACAAGCCGTTCGATGATGCCCGGGTACGCCGCGCGTTGAGCCTGGCGATCGACCGCTGGAACGGCGCCCCGGCGCTTGCCAAGATCGCGATCGTGCGCAGGGTCGGGGGCATCGTCTTTCCCGGCTCGCCGCTGGCGGCGAACAAGCAGGAGCTCGAGCAGATCGCCGGGTTTTGGCCTGACATCGAGAAATCGCGCGCCGAGGCGCGGCAGCTGTTAAAGGAAGCAGGCGCCGAAGGACTCAGCTTTGAGCTTTTGAACCGGGGTGTCGACCAGCCCTATAAATATGTCGGCACCTGGCTGATCGACCAATGGAGCAAGATCGGGCTCCACGTGACGCAACGCGTGATGCCGACCGGCCCGGAATTGGACGCGATGCGCAGCGGCAACTTCCAGATTGTCCTGCAAGCAAATTGCCACGGTGTGCCGAACCCGCTGCTCGACGTTCAGGAATATCTGCCGAGTTCGGTCTACGAGGCGAATTATGGCTACTACGAAGACCCACAAGAAGTGGATCTTTACAATAAGATGCTGCGCGAGACCGACTTCACCAAACAGCGCGCGCTGATGCGCCAGTTCGAGAAATACGTCCTTGACGACCAGGCCCACGAGATTTGGGTGGTGTGGTGGAACCGGATCATTCCGTATCGATCCTATGTAAAAGGCTGGAAGATCAGCCCGAGCCACTACATCAACCAGGATTTGGCGACAGTGTGGCTGGATAAGTAAATGATCAGTGCAGGTGCAGTAATGTTAAAAGCGATAGCGTTGGCTGCGATCTTGGCCATTGCGTCGATGGCGGCGCAGGCTGCGGATGAGGAGGCGCCAAAGCGCGGCGGCATCCTGACCTATATGATCCCGGCAGACGCGCCGCCGAGCTTTGATGCGCATCGCGAGAGCACCTATGCGACAGTGCATGCGGTGGCGCCTTTTTACAGCGTGCTGATCCGCGTCAATCCAGAAAATCCGGAGAACACAACCGATCTCGTTTGCGATCTATGCACTGACATGCCGCAGTCGACCGATGACGGCAAGACCTACACCTTTAAGATCCGCGTCGGCGTCAAGTTTCACGACGGCTCGCCGCTGACGGCTTACGACATCGCGGCGACCTTTAATGACATCGTGTTTCCCCCCAAAGGGGTGCTCAGCGCGCGCGAAAGCAATTTCTTAATGATCGACAAGATCGAAGCGCCGGATGCCAACACCGTCGTCTTCCATTTGAAATTTGCGACCAACGCGTTCCTGCCCGCGATCGCCGACCCCTTTAACATGATTTATGAAAAGAAGATCCTCGACAAGGACCCGCGCTGGTACGAAACCCATGTCATGGGGTCCGGACCGTTTAAATTCGTCGAATACCAGACCGGTCAATCGATTAAGGGAGAGAGAAACCCCGATTACTATCACAAAGGATTGCCGTACCTTGATGGGTTCCTCGGCATCTTTGCCGACAAGCAGGCAGTCCGCGTCGATGCGATCCGCAGCGACCGGGCAGCGATCGAATTTCGCGGGATGCCGCCAGCCGCACGCGACGAACTCAAGGCGGCACTCGGCGACAAGCTCGCGGTGCAGCAGAGCGACTGGAATGTCGGCAGCGCAATAACGCCAAACCACAAGAAAAAGCCGTTCGACGACCCGCGGGTGCGGCGCGCCCTGAGCCTGGCGGTCGATCGCTGGGGCGGGGCCGGGCCGTTGTCAAAGATCGCGATTGTGCACACCGTCGGCGGTATCGTTTTTCCCGGTTCGCCTTTAGCGGCCACAAAGGAAGAATTACAGCAGATCGCCGGCTACTGGCCCGATATTGAAAAATCGCGGGCCGAGGCGCGTCGCTTGTTAAAGGAGGCCGGCGCCGAGGGGCTGTCCTTTGAGCTTTTGAACCGCAATGTCGACCAGCCCTACAAATATGTTGCGACCTGGCTGATCGACCAATGGAGCAAGGTCGGACTGCACGTCACCCAGCGCGTTCTGCCGACCGGGCCGTGGTTCGACGCGATGCGGAATGGCAATTTCGATGTCGTGGTCGAGGCCCCAGGTCATGGGTTTGTCAACCCATTGCTCGATATACAAAAATTCCTTCCGGAATCGGTCGACGCCGAAAACTATGCGCATTACCAAGATGATAAAGAGGTCGCGATGTATCAGCAGATGCTGCGCGAGACCGATCCGGCAAAACAGCGCGACCAGATGCGCCACTTAGAGAAATACTTGCTCGACGATCAGGCGCACGAAATCTATTTGCTGTGGTGGTACCGGATCGTGCCGTACCGCTCCTACGTCAAAGGCTGGAAGATTAGCCCGACGCATTTCATCAACCAGGATTTGGCGACAATTTGGCTAGACAAGTAAACGCGATGCCAGCAGGTCTTACGACCAAATGGCAATGAGAAAAACCTTAGGGATCAAGAGACAACTAGGAGGCAGGAGAGTGTACTTTAAGACAGCGCTATTGGCAGCAACGCTGGGTGTGACGGCATTTGCCGCTTCGGCCGGGCAGGATGAGGAAGCGCCAAAACGCGGCGGCACCTTGACGTATATGATCCCGGCCGACGCGCCGCCGAGCTTTGACGCACATCGCGAGGAGACCTACGCGACGATCCACTCGGCGGCACCTTTTTACAGCGTCTTGATCCGCGCCGATCCCTACAATCCGGGCAAGACCGATGATCTCGTCTGCGATCTGTGCACGGCAATGCCAAAGCCGACCGATGACGGCAAAACCTATACCTTCAAGATCCGCGACGGGGTCAAATTCACCGACGGCTCGCCATTGACAGCGGAAGATGTCGCGGCGAGCTGGAACGAGATCATCTTTCCGCCCAAAGGCGTCATCAGCGCCCGTCAGAGCAATTTTGTCATGGTCGATAAGGTCGAGGCGACTGATCCGTCGACCGTGGTCTTTCATCTGAAATTCGCGACCGACGCGTTTCTGCCGGCACTGGCCGACCCCTATGCCTGGATCTACAAAAAGGCGGTCCTCGATAAAGACCCGCATTGGTACGAGAAAAACATACTCGGGTCCGGCCCATTCAAGTTTGTCAGATACGACACCGGCCAATCGATCACGGGTGAGCGCAACCCCGACTACTTCCGTGCCGGGTTACCTTATCTCGATGGCTTTACCGGCATCTATGCCGAAAAACAGGCGATCCGCGTCGAGGCGATCCGCGCCGACCGGGCGGCAATCGAATTTCGCGGCTTCCCGCCCGCTACGGTCGACGAGCTGAAAAAGGCGCTCGGTGACAAGATTACGGTGCAGACCAGCGATTGGAATTGCGGCGGGGTGATAACCCCGAACCACAAGAAAAAGCCGTTTGACGACGTCCGCGTACGGCGCGCCCTGACCTTGGCGATCGATCGCTGGGGTAGCGCGCCGGAATTGTCCAAGATCGCGATCGTTCATACCGTCGGCGGCCTGACTTTCCCGGACTCGCCGCTCGCCCCGACAAAGGAAGAGTTGCAGCAGATCGCCGGCTATTGGCCGGACATCGAAAAGTCGCGAGCCGAAGCGCGGCGTTTGCTGAAGGAAGCGGGAGCTGAAGGGCTCAGCTTCACGCTGCTAAACCGCAATGTCGACCAGCCATACAAATATTACGGAATCTGGGCAGTCGACCAGTGGAGCAAGATCGGACTGCACGTGACGCAAAAGGTATTGCCGACCGGGCCGTGGTTCGAGGCGTTGCGCAGCGGCAATTTCGAGGTCACCACCGAGGGTAACTGCCAGAACGTCGTCAATCCGCTCGCTGATGTCGGCAAATACTTGCCGCATTCGGTGTCGAGCTCGAACTATGGGCAGTTCGACGACCCCAAAGAAATCGAGATGTACAATCAGCAATTGCGTGAGCTCGACAAAACCAAGCAAAAGGCTGATCTGATCGCATTCAATAAATACGTGCTCGACGAGCAGGCTCACGCGATCTATTTGCTGTGGTGGCAGCGGGTCGTACCCTACCGGTCCTATGTGAAAGGCTGGAAGATCGGCCCCAGTCATTACGTCAATCAGGATTTGGCGACGATCTGGCTCGACAAATAAAGGCGAGCGAGCGCGAGAAATGTCGGCAATCGAAACGCAGGCGGGTGATCCGCCATTGCTCGATGTCCGGGGATTGCACATGCATTTCCCGGTCACCGAGGGTGTCGTCGCCCACCGTCGGGTCGGTGAGGTAAGAGCGGTCGACGGGATCGATTTCAGCGTCAATCGCGGCGAGACCTTGGGTTTGGTCGGCGAGAGCGGTTGCGGCAAGACAACGACCGGGCGCTGCATTTTGCGGCTCGAAAAGCCGACCGCGGGTGAGATCCGTTTTGACGGCGTCGACATCGCTGCGCTCGACAGGCGCGAATTGCTGGCGTTTCGGCGGCGTATCCAGGTCATTTTTCAGGACCCGTACAGCTCGCTGAACCCGCGCATGAAGGTCGGCGAGATTATTGCCGAGCCGATCAAGGTCCACGGCATTCTGCGCGACGCGGCACGCCGCACGGCACGCGTGCGCGAGTTATTGTCGGTTTGCGGGCTCGATCCGAAATTTGCCGATCGCTATCCGCACGAGATGTCGGGCGGCCAGCGCCAGCGGGTCGGCATCGCCCGGGCCTTGGCGCTTGAACCCGAATTTATCGTCTGCGACGAGGCGGTCTCGGCGCTCGACGTGTCGATCCAGGCGCAGATCGTCAATCTGCTCGAAGATTTGCGCGAGCAGTTTCATCTGACTTATTTGTTTATCGCCCATGATTTGTCGGTCGTCCGGCATTTGTGCCAGCGTGTCGCGGTCATGTATCTCGGCCGCATCGTCGAACTCGCCGATTGCGACGAGCTGTTTGACCATCCGCTGCACCCCTACACCCAGGCGTTGTTGTCGGCAGTACCGGTGCCCGACCCGGAAATCGAGGAAGTCCGGGGCTTTCGCCCGGTCGCCGGGGAAGTGCCGAGCCCGATCAACCCGCCATCGGGTTGCGTTTTTCACCCGCGCTGTCCGATCGCGGTCGAACGGTGCAATCAGCTTCGACCCGAACTGAGGGAGGTGCGCCCCGGCCATTGGGCCGCGTGCAGTGAGATCGACACCTAAAGATCAACGCGGCCAAAGAGCCGCTAAACAACAATACAAAAAACTAAGTCTGAACGGGAGGTAGAAATGAAGTTCCGGTCGAGATTGGCCGCCGCGGCGGCTGTCTTCGCGCTGACGACGACTGTGGCGAGAGCGCATGAGGAGTCGCCTAAATATGGCGGCACCTTAACCTACATGATCCCGGCCGATGCGCCGCCGAGCTTTGACGCGCATCGCGAGACTACCTTCGCAACAATCCATTCGGCGGCGCCGTTCTATAGCCTGCTGGTCCGCGTCAACCCCAACAACCCATCCTCAACGACCAACTTTGTTTGCGATCTATGCACCGTGATGCCGACGCCGACCGATGGCGGCAAGACCTACACCTTCAACATTCGCACCGGCGTTAAATTCGCCGATGGGTCGCCGTTGACCGCCGCCGATGTCGCCGCCAGCTGGAATGAAATCATCTTCCCACCGCCGGGAATTTTAAGCCCGCGCCAGAGTCATTACATGATGGTCGACAAGGTGGAGGCATCTGACTCGGAGACCGTTGTTTTCCACCTCAAATTTCCGACCAATGCTTTCTTGCCGGCGCTGGCGGATCCCTACTCTTGGATCTATCAGAAGAAGATCCTGGATAAAGACCCGCGCTGGTACGAGAAGAATATTATGGGCTCGGGCCCATTCAAATTTGCCGGCTACCAGATCGGTCAGTCGATCACGGGCGTGCGCAACCCGGATTACTACCGTAAGGGGTTGCCTTATCTGGATGGCTTTGTCGGCATCTATGCCCCGCAACAGGTGATTCAGATCGATGCCCTGCGCAGTGACCGGGCGGCGATCGAGTTCCGCGGCTATCCGCCGGCAGCGATCGACGAACTCAAGCGCGAACTCGGTGACAAGATTGCGACCCAGCAAAGCGACTGGAACTGTGGCAGTTTTATCGAAATCAACCACAAGAAAAAGCCGTTCGATGACGTCCGGGTTCGGCGCGCACTGAGTTTGGCGATCGACCGGTGGGGCACCGCGCCGCTGATCTCGAAGATTGCCAATGTCCGCACCGTTGGGGGGATCGTGTTTCCCGGCTCGCCGCTGGCCGCAACCAAAGAAGAGCTGCAGAAGATCGCGGGATGGTGGCCCGATATCGAAAAGTCGCGGGCCGAGGCCAAGCGGCTGCTAAAAGAGGCGGGTGCAGAAGGGCTGAGCTTCGAGCTGCTAAATCGCAATGTCGATCAGCCCTACAAATACAACGCCAATTGGGTCATCGACAATTGGAGCAAGATCGGGCTGCATGTGACGCAGCGCGTGCTGCCAACCGGCCCGTGGTTCACTGCGTTTCGACAAGGGAACTTCGACGTGGGGGTCATCGGCAACTGCCAGAGCGTGGTCAATCCGCTGCTCGACGTGCAGCGATATCTGCCGCCCTCGGTCTACGCCGGGAATTACGGGCGGTTCGAGGACCAGCAGGCGGTCGGTATCTACGACAAGATGCTGCGCGAGACCGATGCCGCAAAACAGCGGGCCTTGATGCGGAAATTCGAAACTCACGTTCTGAACGACCAGGCGCACGAGCTCTTTCTGTTGTGGTGGTACCGGATTGTACCCTATCGGTCCTATGTCGAAGGCTGGAAGATCAGCCCGAGCCACTACCTCAACCAGGACCTAGCGACGATTTGGCTGAACAAGTAGATTAACTTGACCCGGGCGCGGTGCCGGTGGTGGGTTTGGCGGCGGCATCGCGGCGGGCGTTTAGATCGAGGGCGGCAAATGTATCGCTATATCATCAGTCGCCTGCTGTTGGTGGTGCCGACCTTGATCGGGGCGGCGGCATTGGTTTTTTTGCTGATGCGGCTGATACCGGGTGATATCTGCGTGACCCGCCTCGGCTCGGGGGGCGGCACGTTTGACGAGCGCGCGGTAACCGCCTGCCACGCCCAACTCGGTCTCGATCGCCCGGTGATCCTGCAATTCTTCGATTTTATCTGGGGATTGTTTCGGTTCGATTTTGGCACCTCGATGTGGTCGGGGAAGCCAGTCTCCTACGAAATCGCGGCGCGCTTTCCGATCTCGCTTGAAATCGCGATCCTGGCGACGGTGGTCGCTATCGTCATTGCGATCCCGCTCGGCACGATCTCGGCGTTGAAGCAGAACAGCGTGACCGATGTCTTTGTGCGAACCGTCGCGATCGCCGGTCTTGCGACCCCGTCCTTCTGGCTCGGCATCCTGATTATTCTGTTGATCCTGAACGTCTCGCAGGCGGCGTTTGGCGCGCCGTGGATGCCGCCGATCGACTATGTGCCGATCTGGAAGGACCCGCTGCGCAACCTGTCATTGGCGATTTGGCCGGCGATTGCCGTTGGCTATCGCTATGCGGCGGTGACGATGCGGATGACACGATCGACGATGCTCGAAGTATTGCGCGAGGATTATATCCGCACTGCTCGCGCTAAAGGGCTATTGGAGCGCATCATCATCAACCGGCACGCGTTAAAGAACGCACTGCTGCCGGTCGTCACCCTGATCGGCATCGAATCCGCGTTTCTGATCGGCGGCCTCGTCGTAACCGAGCAAGTCTTTAATCTGAACGGCATCGGCCGTTTATTTGTGCAGGCCGTGCAAAACCAGGACTACACATTAACCCAGGCATTGGTGATGCTGGTCGTCGCCGTGTTTGTCTTTACCAACACCTTTGTCGACTTGGTCTACGCTTGGCTCGACCCCCGCATCCGCTACACGTGAGCGCATCATGACGATCGCCGCCCCTAATCCCTCCTCCGTCCCGGCTGTTCTCAGTGATTATGTCGAGAGCCGACCCTCTTTCGCCGCGCGCGCGCTAGTCTTTGCCCGGCGTCAGCCGCTCGGCACCTTTGGTATGGCCCTGGTCATCATCATGGCGGTGGCCGGGCTCGGGGCAAACTGGATCGCGCCCTACGATCCGACGGCCAATGATTTCGCGGCAATGACTGAGGCGCCGAGCTGGGCGCATTGGCTCGGCACCGACCAGTTCGGTCGCGATCTGTTGTCGCGCATCATCTTTGGCGCTCGCACTGCCCTCATCGTGGGGTTTTCCTCAGCCATCGTCAGCAGCTTTGCCGGTCTGGTTCTTGGCGTCGGGAGCGCCTATTTCGGAGGCCGCATCGACCTATACCTGCAGCGTATTCTCGACATCGTCATGGCGTTTCCGCTGATCATCATGGCGCTCGCGGTTGTCGCGATCTTTGGCACCGGGCTGCACAATGTCATCGTCGCGATCACGATCCCGCTGATCCCGCGCTGTGCCCGTATCGTGCGGTCGAGCGCGCTGGCGATCCGCGAGGTGCCCTATGTCGACGCGGCGCGCGCCTGCGGTTTTGGCCACACCCGGATCATCCTGCGCCACATGGTGCCGAATGTGATGGCGCCATTTCTGATCCTGCTAACCGCTTTTGTCGGCCAGGCGATCTTGGCCGAGGCGTCGCTGTCCTATCTTGGTCTCGGCGTGCAGGAGCCGATCCCGGCTTGGGGGTTGATGCTGCAGGGTGGGGCCGAGGAATACGCCTCGACCGCACCGTGGATCGCGGTCTTTCCGGGGCTGGCGATCGCGCTGACCGTGTTCGGCTTTAGCTTGTTCGGCGATTTATTGCGCGACGCTCTCGACCCCAAACTGCGCGACCGCTGACCCATTCGCCGGTTAGCGACAATCAGAGCGCCCTTCACAGTAAGGCGCCGAAATGAGTGGCAGTCGAAATGCGCCGCCTAAGAGCGGCTGGGCCAAAATGGTATCGGAGCTTCACGTTAACGACTTAGACGCCAGCCTTGTTTTCTGGAAGGACATTATTGGTTTCGAAATCGCGTATCAACGTCCCGAAGAACGGTTTGCGTATTTAGAGCATCCCGAAGGTCAGCAGATTATGCTGTGTCAACGCCATGGCCGATTTGAAACCGGGCCCATGCAGTCGCCGTTTGGTCAGGGTGCAATGTTCCAGATTTATTTTAAGGACATTACGTCAATACTTTCTGCTCTGTCTACCTGCGCTTGGCCGATCTATCTCGGTCCACGTGAAGTATGGCGCAAGGTGGGCGACCGCGAGGCCGGTCAGAAAGAGGTCTTTGTTCAAGACCCCGACGGCTATCTCCTCATGCTCGCGCAGAAGGTCGCTGAAAGGCCCTTGTGAAAACGGACGGACCTTAGGGTCCACAAAACCGCCCGTGAGCGACCCTGGGGCTCGGTGCCAACGCCTGATTTTATTCACTAGCAGCAGACGAGGTAGCGCACGCCGCGCGAACCTGCCCATTCATCCGGTAGCGCGGCGCATCAGCCGGCCCCATCCTTCTCGACAGATTGGTCGAGGAGGAAGGTTGTGGCCGAAGAATTTCAGGATGCGTTGAGCCAATTTTCAACGGCGGTTGCCGCGCGCGCCGCCGCGGCGCGCCCGCTGGTCGCGGGTATTCGCGTGCGCGGACATTCGCTGCGCTCCGGGACATTGTGGCGCAAGGATGTCGTCGTCGCCTCGGAACAGGCTTTGCCGCGAATGGAGGAAGCCGAGATCGTTCTGGGCGATGGCAAGACCTTCCCGGCGCGCCTCGCCGGGCGCGACCCCGGCACCAACATCGCGGTATTACGGCTCGACGGCAGCGCCGAGCCGGCGTGGTCGCAGGCAGCCGAGCCCCAGCCCGGGGCGGTCGTGCTGGCGCTCGCCAGCGACGGAGCCGGCGGAAGTGCGGTCCGGTTGGGGGTTGTCCATATGGTCGGACCGGCCTGGCACAGCCGCGCCGGTGGGCGGATCGATCGCCGCATCGGGCTCGATCTGTGGATGGGCCGAGGCGAGGAAGGCGGGCCGGTCATCGATGCGGCCCGCGGGCTGCTTGGCATTTCGACCTTGGGGCCGCGGCGGCGAGTGTTGGTGATCCCGACCGCGACGGTCGAACGCGTGCTAGAACCGCTACTGTCGCGCGGCCGGATCGCCCGCGGCTGGCTCGGGCTCGCGGTGCAGCCGGTGCAAGTGCCGGAAGAATTGCACGACGAAGCCGGTCAGGCGCAGGCGCTGATGATCCTTGGCGTCTCCAAGGACGGGCCGGCGGCGCGGGCCGGTGTGTTGATGGGCGACATTCTGGTGGCGCTCGATGGTGCGCCGGTCGCCGGCATGTCGCAATTGGCCGGGTTGCTCGGCCCCGACGCGGTCGGTAAGCAGATCGAATTGCGCCTGATCCGCGCCGGAAGGGTGCAATCGATGAATGCAACGGTCGGTGAACGGCCGCCGCGATGAGTGCCCAGCCGGCGCCGCAGCGCATCGCAACGCTGCGGCTGCGGGTGGCGGTCGCCGCCGCCGATCCCGCTACAGCGCGGCGGCTGGCCGATTTGATCGCCGCCAGCGGGCACGACCTGGTGACGGCAGCCGAGCCCGCCGATGCAATCGTGACCGACGGCTTTCTGATCGCGGCGGTGGCGATCGCGGCGGTGGCGATCGCGGTCGTCGCGGTTGGGGGAGGGGAGGGCGATGCTGCCGGGGTGCTGCCGGGTGATGCCGGCCCCGTTCAGTTGGACGCCGCGTTGCGCGCCGTCGCCGCCGGCCTTGTCGTACGCCCGCAATCCGCACCGCAGCCCGGCTTTGCGGAGTTGCCCGACGAGACGGTGCCGGCATTGACGCCGCGTGAGATCGAGGTGCTGACGGCGCTCGCCGATGGGCTCGGCAATAAGGCGGTGGCGCGCCGGCTTGGGATTTCGCCGCACACGGTCAAATTTCACATCGAGTCGTTGTTTCGCAAGCTCGGTGCCGCGACCCGCGCCGAGGCTGTCGCCACCGGCCTGCGCCGCCAAATCGTCGAATTCTGATCTGCGGATATCCGGCCCCTCGACGCTTCAGACCCGCCGCCGCTGGGGTGAGTGTGTGGCCGTTTGAGGGTGCGGCCGTCGTAGCCTCCCCCGCTTGCGGGGGAGGGCAAGGGTGGGGGCTAACCTTGCGCGAGCAGATCCGCAATCTCCTGCAAAATGCCACTCCGATTATTTAGGATGTCGTTGTTCCAGTGACGTGAGCCCCTAAAACTCCTCCAGGTGCAGCTAGAGTCCTTCCCACGGAAGGGGACGGTTGCGGCTGCCGACGGGAATTTGCTTGCAAGTGATTGTGATGATGGAGGTATTTTGCTTGATTTGGCGGCTTGGAGGGGCGAAATCGGCAAAATTCCCAACTCCTTCCCGGTTCACGGGAATTTGGACTTCGCAGCGCGCCGGGACGGTTGCCCGGCGCCAGGGGGGCGGGGTTACCAGCCGAGGGCGTAGGCGGCGCGGCGCGGGTCGGCGCCGGCCTCGATGACGCCGCGCTTTTTGTCGACATCGATCGCGCAGACCGCACCGGCGGTCCAGATCCAATCGGGCCAGCGCTGGATTTCGTGACCGCGGCGGGCGAGTTCGGCGATGACCGGCTCGGGGATGCGGGCCTCGATCGCCAAGCGGCCGGGGTAATAGTCGTAGGGGGCGAAGGAGGAGGGGTAGCTGTAGCTGGCAAAGCGCGGGCTCTCGATCGCACTCTGCATGTCTTGGCCAAAGACAAAACGGTTTAACAGGACCTGCAGCATCGCCTGGGTCTGGACATCGCCGCCGGGGGTGCCGAACGGCATGAAATGGTTGCCGCCCTTGATCGCCAAGGCCGGGTTGGGGGTCAGCCGCGGCCGTTTGCCGGGGGCGACACCCGCGGGATGGCGCGGGTCGGGGCGCGATTGCGAGCCGCGGTTGGACGGGATCAGCCCGGTCCCCGGCACCACCGGCGAGCCGTAGGAACCGTCGCTCGGGGTCGCCGAGAACAGATTGCCGTGGTGGTCGGCGACACAGACATAGGAGGTATCGGGCTCGGGGTTGGGCTCCCCCGCGGGGCGAGGAAAGTCGCCAAAGCCGCGGCCGGCTTGGCTGCCGAGCACGCCCGGAGGCGGCATTTCCGGCCAGGCCTGGTCGGGGCGGATCTGCTTGCGGCGCTCGGAGGCGTATTCCTCCGAGATCAGGGTCGCGAGCGGCACCTCGATCATCGCCGGGTCGCCGTAATAGGCCTCGCGGTCGGCAAAGGCGAGCTTTAGCGCCTCGGCCAAAAGGTGGACATAGTCGGCGCTGTTGTGGCCGAGGGCCTTGAGGTCGGCGCCTTCGAGCAAGGCCAGGGTTTGCAACAAAACCGGCCCCTGGCACCAGGCGCCGCAGGTGAAGACTTCGAGATCGCCAAAGCGGCGGCGTTCGGGCGGGCCGACCGGCGAGTGGTAGTTGGCCAAATCCTCGGCCGACAGCAGCCCGCCCTGGTCCTTCATAAAGGCGACGATCTTTTTGGCGATGTCGCCGCGGTAGAACGCGTCGTGCGCCGCCTGCAAGCCGGCCTCGCGGCCCCCGCTGTGCTGGGCGGCGGCCTGCTCCTCGTCGGCCATGTATTGCAACGAGGCGGCGAGATCGGTCTGGCGGAAGATGTCGCCGGCTTCGGGCACGCGGCCGTTGGGGAGAAAGATTTCCGCCGAGGATGGCCAGGCGCGGTGGTCGGGTTCGTGGCGCTGCAGGCTCGCCGCCATCAGCGGGTACATCGGAAAGCCCTCGCGGGCGAGCCGGATCGCCGCCGCTGCGACCTCGCCAAAGCTCATCGTGCCGTAACGCCTGAGCGCGGTGATCCAGGCGTCGGGGGCGGCCGGGACGACGGTGCGCAGCACGCCCTTCGGGATCTTGCCGCCATGCTCGCGCATAAAGAATTCGGGATCGAGCGCCTTGGGCCAGGTCCCCAGCCCGGCGATGGTGACGACCTCGCTGATCTCGGCGAGGTAGATCATGATCGGCGCCACCCCGGCGACATCGACAAGATCGCTCTGCAACACGCCGAGCGCTAAGCCGGCCGCACACCCGGCATCGATCGCGTTGCCGCCGGCCTCCAGGATCGCGAACCCGGCGGTCGCGGCGAGGTAGTGGCCGGCGGCGATCGCGTGGCGGGTCACGGCGATCGTCGGGCGGTGCGCGAATGCTGCGGTCATGGGTTGGCCCTCTGGCATACGTGGCGCTCTGTCGCGCTCACAGTAGCGCTTGACCGGTCCGCGATAGAAGAGGCGTTGTCGCACGATGGGCGATTGCCGCTCAGAAGCTCTTACGTTGCGGGGGAAGCGATTGCATAGGGTGAGGTGGCCCGGATGGCGGCGGGCACCGCGGGCCGAGCCGGAGGCCGGTGAAGGCAGCCTGTTGGCATTGGCCTCGCTCGCGCTCGTTGCCGGCGCCGGGTCGGGGCTTGTTGTCGCGATGTTTCGCCTAACATTGGCGGCGGCCGACCGCTGGCGCGGCGTGCTGATCGCGCGGGCGCATGGGGCGCCGGTGGTTGGGTTTGTGTTGGTCGTCGCCGGCTGCGCTGCCGCGGTGGCATTAGCGGCGTGGCTGGTGCGGCGGTTCTCGCCCTATGCCTCGGGAAGCGGCATTCCACAGGTCGAGGCGGCTTTGACCGGCGATTTGCCGCCCGCTCCACCGCGGCTGATCCCGGTCAAATTCTCGGGCGGGGTGTTGGCGATCGGCGCCGGCATGGCATTGGGCCGCGAAGGGCCGAGCGTGCAGATGGGGGCGGTCATTGCCGATCTGATCGGCAAGGCCTGCGGCCGCTCATGGCCCGATATGCGCACGCTGCTAGCGTCGGGAGCGGGGGCGGGGCTCGCCGTCGCGTTTAACGCGCCGATCGCCGGCGCCGTCTTTGTGCTTGAAGAACTGGTGCGGCGGCTGGAGACGCGGATCGCGATCGCGGCACTCGGTGCTTCGTCGACGGCGATCCTGGTGTCGCGGCTGTTTCTCGGCGACGCCCCCGATTTTCAGGTGACGGTGTCGGCGCAAGCGGCGGCGAATGCCACCGGACCCTTGCCCTATGCCGTCGCCGCGACCTGGCCGCTCTACCTGCTACTGGGCGTGGTCACCGGGGCGGCGGCGAGCCTCTACAATCGTGCCGTCCTGGGCGCGCTGAAGGTGGCGGCGCGGCTCGATCAGCGCTGGCCGGTCGAAATCCAGGCCGCCGCGATCGGCGCTCTCGTCGGAATCATCGGCTGGTTTGCGCCGGGGCTGATCGGCGGCGGCGAGACCATCACCCAGCGCTTACTCGCGGGGGGCTTTGCGATCGCTACAGTGCCCCTCGCCTTGCTCGTACGCTTCGGTTTGGGTGCGGCATGTTACGCGGTGCGCACGCCAGGCGGGCTGTTTGCGCCGTTGCTGGTCGTCGGCGCGCAGCTCGGTCTGCTGTTCGGGGCGCTGGCACAAGCCGCCTTTCCCGGTCTCGGGATCGAGCCCGAGGCGTTCGCCGTGGTCGGCATGGCCGCGTTCTTTACCGGGGTCGTGCAGTCGCCGGTGACCGGCATCGTTCTCGTCACCGAGATGACGGCGGCATTCACGACCCTGTTGCCGATGCTGGCGGCGTGCTTTGCGGCAATCGTGACCTCCAATCTGCTGCGCACCCAACCAATTTACGATGCGCTGCGCGAGCGGGTCGCGCGGCAGACGCGGCCGTCTTCATAGCTGCTGCGGAAAAGGGAGTCGGCCCGCGGTTTGCTTTCTGGCAAAAACGGATAGGCGATCGGCGATAGCCTTGATCCGAAGGGGAACGGCAATGAGCGAATACGATCTGGTGATCCGCAACGGCACGGTGGCGACTGCGGCCGACACGGTCGAGTGCGATGTCGGCATCAAGGACGGGGTCGTCGCGACCCTCGGCCGAGGGCTCGGGCCCGGGACACGCGAAATCGACGCTGCCGGCAAATTGGTATTGCCGGGCGGGATCGACAGCCATTGCCACATCGAGCAGCGCTCCTCGGCTGGGGTCGTCTGCGCCGACGATTTCTATAGCGCGACGGTCGCGGCCGCGTTCGGCGGCACGACGACGGTCATCCCTTTTGCCGCCCAGCACCGCGGCCAGTCATTGCGCCAGGTGGTGCAGGAATATCACGAGGCGGCGGAGCCCAAGGCGGTCATCGACTATGCCTTTCACCTGATCATTACCGATCCTACGGCGCAGGTCATGGGCCAGGAATTGCCGGCCTTGATCCGCGACGGCTACACTTCGTTCAAGGTCTACATGACCTATGATTTGCTGCAGCTGAACGATCACCAGATGCTCGACATTTTGGCATTGGCGCGGCGCGAGGGCGCGCTCGTCATGGTCCATGCCGAAAATTACGACATGATCCGGTGGTTGACCGAACGGCTGTTGGAGCGCGGGCTCGGCGCACCGCGCTATCACGCGGTCAGTCATGCTCGCCTGGCCGAGGGTGAGGCCACCAACCGGGCGGTCAATCTGGCGCAATTGCTCGATGTGCCGATTCTGTTGGTGCATGTTTCGGCGGCCGAGGCGATCGATGTCATTCGCAATGCCCAGACAAAGGGCCTGAAGATTTATGGCGAGACCTGCCCGCAATATCTATTTTTGACCGCCGACGACATCGCCAAACCGGGGCTCGAAGGGGCCAAATTCTGCTGCAGCCCGCCGCCGCGCGACGAGGCCGGGCAGCAGGCGGTGTGGGCCGGGCTCAAAAACGGCACGTTCCAGGTATTTTCGTCCGACCACGCCCCTTATCGTTATGACGCCTCCGGCAAATTGCCACATGGCGAGCGGACGACATTCAAGGATATCGCCAATGGCGTGCCCGGGATCGAATTGCGTCTGCCGTTGCTGTTTTCGGAGGGGGTTGGGCAGGGCCGTCTCGACCTCAACGCCTTTGTTGCGTTGACCGCGACCAACCACGCGAAGCTCTACGGGCTCTATCCGCGAAAGGGCACGATCGCGGTCGGCAGCGATGCTGACATCGCGATCTGGGACCCGCAGCGCGAGGTCACGGTCACCGCCGGTCTATTGCACGACAATGTCGGCTACACTCCCTATGAAGGCCGCCATTTGAATGGCTGGCCGGTCACCGTCTTGAGCCGCGGCCGCGTCATTGTCGAGAACGGCGCGCTCGCTGCCGCTCGCGGCAGCGGCGCCTTCCTGCCTTGCGCCCTGTCGAGCTTTGCCAAACCCGCCGGCGCCCCGGTCCCCGAACTCGCCTTTGTCGAGACCAGCGGCGCCGGGCTCGTGTAGACCGGCGCCCCCGACAACCAAAGCCGCAACCGCCAATGATCCGTCGCATCTCATTGCCCCGATTTATCTGGCTGAGCCTGGTCTTCGCAGCGATCGTCCATGCACCGGTAGTGGCTGCTGCTGCCCCGCCATTGGGCGCTTATAATGCCGATATTAACCAAAGCTCGATCTCCGGGATTTCGTCGGGCGCTTTTATGGCGGTGCAGTTCGGGGTCGCCTGGTCATCAATAATCAAAGGTGTCGGCGTCATTGCCGGCGGGCCTTATTATTGCGCGCAAGGCAGCGCGATCGACGGTCTCTTGGGCAATGTCGGTCCCGCTCTGACGGCGGCGGGCCCCTGCATGAAAGGCCCTCCACCCGAGCTCGGGCCTCTGATCGAGAAAACCGATGAGTGGGCGCGCACCGGCGACATTGACGACCCGCACAATATTGCAAACCAGCGCATCTATATCTTTGCCGGCTACGACAACTCGATCGTCAACCCAAAAGTCGGGGAGGCGGCCTATCGCTTTTATCTGCATTATCTTGGCGGGCGTGACCCCGGCAATGTCTTCTTTCAGAACGCGATCGGCGCTGGACATTCGCAAGTTACGGTGAAATACGGCGAGGGCTGCAATAAGAACGAGGGTTATTTTATCGATCACTGTAACTACGACCAGGCGGGGATCATCCTTCAGCATATTTACGGCGCGCTGAACCCAAAAAACGAAGGCGCCCTTTCCGGTAAGCTACTGTCGTTTGATCAGCAGGAAATGACATCTCCCGAGTCGCCCGCCTCGTACAGCATGGCTGACACCGGTTATGTTTATGTTCCGGCAGCTTGCACCGCCCGGCAACCATGTCGGGTTCATGTCGCACTGCATGGGTGCAAGCAGAATTTCGCCACGATCGGCGATCGGTATCTTCAACACGCGGGCTACAATGAGTGGGCCGACACCAATCACCTGATCATTCTCTACCCGCAAACGATCATTGGAAATCCAGCCGAATCCGAACCGCTGAACCCGTTTGGTTGCTGGGATTGGTGGGGCTACACCAATTTCAATTATGCTGTTAAGGCAGGCCGGCAGATAACGGCAATCAAAGCGATGCTGGATCGGCTGACGAGTGGGCACGGTCCGGGCCAGGCGGCGGGTGCCACGACGCCCACCAGAGTGGTTATCAACGACGTCTCCGACACGGGTGTAGCACTGGCCTGGACGCCGTCTGCCGGCGCGCAAGACTATACGGTCTCTCGTGAGAAAGCCGGCGATACGGCCTTTACGCCGGTCGGCTCCGTGGCCCAGCCGAGTTTTGCCGATGTCGGCCTGAGCCCTGCCACGTCATACAACTACAAAATTACCATCACCGGCAGCGCTGATGGCGGCGGGCTGAACCCGCCGGCCGTGTCGACGAACACGCTGCCCACGCCGCCACGGTGCGACACCCCGGGCAGCTGCCTCGTACCGTGATCCGCGTTGCAAGGCCGAGATTTTCGCAGTGCATTGCAGCGACATGATCGGCCGCCGATCGAGCCACCCATACCGGAGAATCCATTATGTCCCGTAAACTCGGAGCCGCCGTCGCCCAGTTGGGGCCGATCCATCTGGCCGACAACCGCGCTTCGGTAGTCAAACGGCTGATGGCAATGCTACGCGAGGCGCATGGCCGCGGCGCGCGGTTTGTCGTGTTTCCGGAATTGGCGTTGACCACATTTTTTCCGCGCTGGTGGATGACCGACCAAGCCGAAATCGATAGCTTCTTCGAGCGCGAGATGCCCAATGCCGAAACCCGGCCATTGTTCGATCTGGCCAAGGAATTGGCTGTCGGGTTGTACCTCGGCTATGCCGAGCTTACACAGGAGAAGGGCGAGACGCGCCATTACGACACGTCCATCCTGGTCGAGCGCGACGGCCGAATCGTCGGCCGCTATCGCAAGATCCATTTGCCCGGCCATGCCGAGCATCTGCCGGATGCGCCCTTTCAGCATCTCGAAAAACGGTACTTCGACGTCGGCAATGAAGGCTTCAATGTCTGGCGGGCCTTTGATGCGGTCATCGGCATGTGCATCTGCAACGACCGGCGCTGGCCCGAGACCTATCGTGTCATGGGGTTGCAGGGGGTCGAGATCGTCGCCCTCGGCTACAATACGCCGATCGAAAACATTCATCACCGCGAGCCCGAGCATCTGCGGATGTTTCATCATCTGCTGTCACTGCAAGCGGGCGCCTACCAGAATGCCGCCTGGGTATTGGCGGCCGCCAAATGCGGCGCCGAGGACGGGTTCGGCATGATCGGCGGCTCGGCGATCGTGGCGCCGACCGGCGAGATCGCCGCCCAGGCTTTGACCGAGGATGACGAGGTCATTACGGCCAACCTCGATCTCGATCTCGGCGAATATTTGCGGCGGACCGTATTCAATTTCGCAAAACACCGCCGCACCGAGCATTACGGCCTGATCACCGAACGCACCGGCGCCAAAACCGAGGTTTAGTCCCGTAGGCCGTCTTTCAAGCGACATCACTGCTACAGCATCGCTCGGATCTTGGAGGCTAAAGCTGCAAAGGTGAATGGCTTGATCATCAACTCGACGCCCGGATCGAGCCGGCCGTGGTGGATTATGGCGTTGCGCGCGTATCCGGTGGTGTACAGGACCTTGAGGTCCGGGCGGGTTTCGCGTGCCTTCTCGGCGAGCTGCCTGCCATTCATCCCGCCCGGCAATCCGACATCGGTAAACAACAGCCGGATCTCCGGGCGGGCGGCGAGAAGCTGCAACGCGCTGGCGCCGTCGGCCGCTTCGACAACGGCATAGCCCAGTTCTTCAAGCATCCCGACCGTCGACAAGCGAACATCGGGCTCGTCCTCGACAACCAGGATCACTTCCGCCTTGGTGCCGCTCGGGGCTGCAGGCGATTGGCCGGCAATGGCGGCTGTGGCCTCGGCTAAAGCAAGCCGCGGCAGGTACATTTTGACCGTCGTACCCTGACCCGGCTCGCTGTAAATTTTGATGTGCCCGCCCGATTGCTTGATAAAGCCATAAACCTGCGACAGGCCGAGCCCGGTACCCTGACCCAGCTCCTTGGTTGTAAAGAACGGCTCAAAGGCTTGGCCCAAGACCTCGCCGGTCATTCCGGCGCCATTGTCGCTGATCGCCAGCATCACGTATTGGCCGGCGGTCACTTCTTCATGTGTCCTGGCATAGGCCTCGTCGAGAGACGCATTGGCGGTCTCGATCGTCAGCCTGCCGCCATTGGGCATGGCGTCGCGCGCATTGACCGCGAGATTGATGATGGCGTTTTCGAGCTGATTGCTATCGGCGGAAACCGACCACAAGCCGCCAGCCAACACCGTCTCGATTGCGATCGTCTCGCCCAAGGTTCGCCGCAGCATCTCGGACATGCTGGTGACCAAACGATTTAGGTCCAGGGTTTGTGGTGCGAGCGGCTGGCGGCGGGCAAAGGCAAGCAGCTGCTGGGTCAGAAACGCCGCACGCTCGGCGCCGCGAACCGCGGCCTGGAGCTGTTCCCAACCGCACTCGGCAGTGATGACATCGCCCCGGTTCAGCCGATGCTGCGCCAAATCAAGGCTGCCGAGGATAACTTGGAGCAGATTGTTGAAATCATGGGCGATGCCGCCGGTCAACTGCCCGAGCGCTTCGATTTTTTGCAGATGACGCAGAGATTCCTCGGCCTGTTCGCGGCGCTGCATCTCAGAGTGCAACTCGCGGTTGGCGGCGGCGAGTTCCTGGGCCTGGGACTCGAGGCCGGCGTTAGCCGCCTTTAGCTCGACCTGCGCTGCTTCCAGAACCCTCGTGCGCTCTTGCACGCGGTTTTCGAGAGTCGCGAGCAGTGCCGCATTCTCCCGCTGCCGGTGCTGCAGCGCGCCCGCCATCGCATCAAAGGTCCGCCCGAGCTGCGTAATTTCCGAGCCGCCCCGCCCCAGGTTGGCGCGTGCCGCGAAATCACCGCGTCGCCAAAAGGAGGAAGCCGCGACCAGCCGGCCGATCGGCTGTGAAATGAAATATTGGCCGCCCAGCCAGGCAAGCAGCAGACCCAGCGCAAGACCGGCACCAAGCAGGATAAAGCCGGCCCGCGATGCCTCATTGACATCGGCAAAAGCGGTCGCCGTCGTCAGACCGACACCGATATAGATACCTTCGGCGGGCGGGGTTTGGACTGGCACATAACCGAGAATGCGGCGGATCCCGTCGACGCCTGTGATCTCCGCGGTTCCGGGCATCGGCGCAAAAATGTAGGGGCGATACACGTCGGAGAATTTGGTCCCAACGTAATGGGAATTGTCCGGCAGCCTAACGAGAATAACCCCGTTGCGGTCGGCGATCGCCAAGGTGGCGTCTTGGTTGATCAGCCGATCATTTGCGAAGTAACGGGCGAGCCAGTCGATATCGAGCGAGAGGTAAACCACGCCGGCGATGCGGCCATCAGCGCCTAAAAAGGCCAAATTCAGCGGCAGAATCGGTTTTTTGACGAGATGCCCGATCGCATAGTCGCCGATGACGAACTTGCCCGTACGGATAGCTTCTTGGAAGTACCAGCGATCGGCTGCGCTGGTCCCGGGCGTGATCAGCCGACTCGAACAGAATACTCGCCCGTCCCGATCGATGGCGCCGATCGCCAAATATTGTGGAAAGATTTTGGCCAGCGCCGCGGCATACTCCGCGCAGGCGGCCGCGTCCTTATTTCTTACGGCCGGGGAATTGGCGATCGCGACGGCCAAAGCGCGGCCGTTATCGATGATGCGGTCGATCTCCCCGGAAGCGAATTCGGCGAGACGCATCGCGTCCTGGCGTACCTCTGCCTCGCGCGACTGTTTGAGCTTGGTCTCATTATAGATCTGGATTGCGAGCGCCGGCAGGAGCGCCAGGAATACGATAACAAACAAGCGCGTCAGGGTGTTCGTCCATGGCCTTCGGGGGCGTTCGGATTCGGCCAGCAAGCCTTCAGGCGTATCAGCGTCAGATGACATCAATTTCTCGCGGGCGGGCTAAACCGAATTCGCGTCTTAGCTGAGCGGCGCGGCTTTGAACATGGCTACTTGCCGCACCAGGACCGACTCCCGATGGCGCAGCCGCGGAGTTGGCGACAACACGCGCGGTCCTCGGTTAAGATACGGGATCGTAAGCATGCCCAGGCCATAAACCTAGGCCGCGGAGGAGCGAAGTTGATGAACGGCGCGGAAAGCTTGGTGCGGACATTGGTCGGCGGCGGCGTCGATGTGTGCTTCGCCAATCCCGGCACTTCGGAAATGCATTTTGTCGCGGCCCTTGACCGGGTCGAGGGCATGCGCTGCGTGCTCGGCCTATTCGAGGGGGTCGTCACCGGTGCTGCCGACGGTTATGCACGGATGAGCGAACAGCCGGCCGCGACCTTGCTGCATCTCGGTCCCGGTCTCGCCAATGGCCTTGCCAACATCCACAACGCCAACAAGGCGTCGAGCCCGATGGTCAACATCGTTGGCGATCACGCGACCTATCACCGTCAGTATGACGCGCCGCTGACCTCCGACATCGAGGGACTGGCGCGCCCGTCCTCGCATTGGGTTAAGACCTCGCCCGACGCGAAGTCGATTGCCGCCGATGGCGCCGCCGCGATCGCCGCCGCGCGCAAACCGCCGGGCCAGATCGCGACCCTGATCCTGCCCGCCGACACCGCCTGGAATGAGGGATCGGGCCCGGTTCCCGTTCCGCCCTCCGCTGGTCCGACCCCAGCCTCCCATGAGGCGGTCGCCGAGGCGGCCCGCGCGCTGCGCTCGGGCGAGCCTTGCCTAATCCTGGTGACCGGGCGGGCTTTGCGGCAGGACGGGCTCGAACTCGCCGGCAAAATCGCAGTCAAGACCGGGGCGCGGCTGATGGCACAGGGCTCCAACGCGCGCACCCAGCGCGGCCGCGGGCGGGTTTTCTTGGAGCGCGTGCCTTATGTCGTCGAGCAAGCGACCAAGGTGCTGGCCGGGTTGAAGCACATCATCCTGGTCGGCGCCAAGATGCCGGTCGCGTTTTTTGCATATCCTGATAAACCGAGCCTGCTGGCGCCGCCCGATGCGCAGGGGCATGTGCTCGCCCGCCTCGACGAAGACATGATCGGCGCGCTGGCGGCTCTGGCCGAGGAGGTTGGCGCGCTCCATACGGCGGCGCCGGTCGTCAACGACCCGCCGCCGGTCAAGGCGAATGGCAGCATCACGCCTGAGGCGTTGGGCGCGTCGCTCGGTGCGCTATTGCCGGAAAACGCGATCGTCGTTGATGAGGCGGTGACCACCGGGCGCGGTTTTTTTTCGCCTACCAAATCGGCGGCGCCGCACGATTGGCTGTCAAACATGGGGGGCTCGATCGGCCTCGGCATGCCGCTCGCGACCGGAGCCGCGGTTGCCTGCCCCGATCGCAAAGTCGTGACTCTCGAGGGCGACGGCAGTGCGATGTACACCCTGCAGGCATTGTGGACGCAGGCACGCGAGGGGCTTGACGTTACGACATTGCTGTTCTCGAACCGCAGCTATCAAATCTTGAAAGGCGAACTCGCCAATGTCGGGGCCGGCAATCCCGGTCGCAAGGCGCTCGACATGCTCGACCTCAATCACCCCGATCTCGATTTCGTAACCATGGCCAAGGGCATGGGGGTCCCCGGCGCGCGGGTGAGTGATATGGACGAGTTCAATCGCCGGCTCGCGGAAGGCATCGGGACTCCTGGCCCCTACCTGGTTGAGGTCGTTTTCTAGCGGTTCGATTCGCCACCGGGAGTAACCGCAGCGGGGCTCGCAAGCCGAGCCGCCCGCACCCAAATCATCGTCTCGCCACGGTTGTGCCTTGGCCGTGGCGTATTCCGCCTGCCCAATTATACATGGGGTTGTGAGCGGGGGCGGCGGTCCTTAGTGCGATGAGTAGTCCCAGGCGCTTGAACAGGGATTGAGGCAAGGCGCAACGGCTAGTCGGCGCAGGCGCGGTTTTTGATAGCGGCGAGCTGTGGCCGTGTTCAGGACGGCGATGGTTACTTAACGCGAGAGCGGTCAATCCCGATCAACCGGAACGAAGCCGATGTTTTTATAGTTTTGATCGATGCTTTTTGACAGCTGACCCGTTCTGACCCCACGACCCTTCACCTGCGCAAGTCTGTTCGCCGATGACTCCACCTGACGACGCACCCCGGTCCTTGTCCTTTGCCGATACGGCGCCACGCCCGGCCATGGCGAGCGCGGATCCGCTGTGGTATAAGGACGCCGTCATCTATCAGCTGCACATCAAAGCCTTTTTCGACGCCGATGGCGATGGCGTCGGCGATTTTCAGGGCCTCGTACAAAAGCTTGATTATTTGCAGGATCTCGGCGTCACCGCGCTGTGGTTACTGCCGTTTTATCCATCGCCACTGCGGGACGACGGTTATGACATCGCCGACTACAAAAACATCAATCCGTCATACGGCCGAATGTCGGATTTTCGCACCTTTATCCGTGAAGCCCATCGTCGCAATCTGCGTGTCATCACCGAACTTGTGGTCAATCACACCTCCGATGAGCACCCGTGGTTTCAGCGCGCCCGACATGCAAAGCGTGGCTCGCCGTGGCGCGATTTTTATGTATGGAGCGACAACGACCAGAAATTCGCCGGTACTCGGATCATCTTTGTCGATTCCGAAAAATCCAACTGGGCGTGGGATCCGGTGGCGCAGGCCTATTATTGGCACCGCTTTTATGCCCATCAACCGGACCTGAATTTCGATAATCCGCGAGTCTTTCGAGCCATCGCCGAAGTCATGAGGTTCTGGCTTGATCTCGGGGTCGATGGCATGCGCCTCGATGCCGTACCGTATCTGATCGAGCGTGAAGGCACCAATAACGAAAACCTGCCGGAAACCCACGAAATCCTACGGCGGCTGCGCCGCGAACTCGACCAGCGCTACGGCGACCGTATGCTGCTGGCCGAAGCCAATCAATGGCCGGAAGACGTCTTGCAATACTTTGGTGCGGGCGACGAATGCCAGATGGCGTTCCACTTTCCGCTGATGCCGCGTATCTACATGGCGGTCTCGACCGAAGACCGCTATCCAATCACCGATATTATGCGGCAGACACCCGATATTCCGGCAACGTGTCAGTGGGCCGTGTTCCTCCGCAATCACGACGAGCTGACCCTGGAGATGGTCACGGATCGCGAGCGGGATTATTTGTGGAATTATTATGCGTCCGACCGGCGGGCGCGCATTAATCTCGGGATCCGCCGCCGTTTGGCGCCGCTGATGGAAAACGACCGCCGCCGGATCGAATTATTGAATGCGCTGTTGGTATCGATGCCGGGAACGCCGGTGATCTATTACGGCGACGAAATCGGCATGGGGGACAATGTATTTCTGCGCGATCGCGACGGTGTGCGCACGCCCATGCAGTGGAGTTTCGACCGCAACGGCGGGTTTTCGCGCGCCGACCCGGAACGCCTGTATCTGCCGCCGATAGCGGATTCGGTTTACGGCTTTGAGGCGGTCAACGTCGAGGCGCAAAGCCGCTCGCCTTCGTCGCTGCTGAACTGGATGAAGCGGATGATTGCCGCCAGGCGCGCGCGCCGCGCTTTTGGCCGCGGCAGCTTGCGTTTTCTGTATCCGTCAAACCGCAAAGTCATCGCCTATTTGCGCTGTCACGAAGACGAGGCGATCCTATGCGTCGCCAATCTCTCGCGCTCGCCACAAGCGGTTGAGCTCGACTTATCCGACTACAAAGGGCATCAGCCCGTCGAACTGCTCGGCCGCAGCGCTTTTCCGATGATCGGCGAGTTGCCCTATTTGCTGACTCTGCAGGGCCACAGCTTTTTCTGGTTCGATCTGTTGTTGAGCCCGCAACAAGCAGCGAATTTGCAGGCCCCACCGCCCGAATTCCTGACCCTGGTCATGCCGCAGGGCTGGCCAGACCTGCTCCGCCCGCACAATCGGGTGCAGCTCGAAAACGAAGCCATTCCCGCATTTCTGCCGAGGCAGCCTTGGTACCGGGCCGGCAATCGGCGGATCACCAACGCGGCCGTGCGAGCGCAGGGCGAAATCACCCGGCCGGCGCAGGACGGGGCGCCGGCCGAAACCTATCTCGCGACAGTTGTCGAGACCGTGGAACGCGGCGGCGACCGCCAACTTTACTTTCTGCCGCTGGCCGAGGTGTGGTCGCCATTGGGGACCGATCTACGGCAGACTCTTATCCCGGTGACGGTGGCCGAGCTGCGCCAGTTCCGTCGCGAAGGAGCCGTTGTCGATGCCTGGTCGCAAGACGGATTTCCACTGGCATTGCTCGACGCGATTGTCCGGCAGGCGAGCTTGCCAATGGAGCACGGCGAGATCCGCTGCGCGCAGACGATGAACTTCGACGCTGCGGTAATTCCGGAGCGGCTGACGATCCGCCGCAGCGAGGTCAAACAGTCGAACAATTCGGCCTTTCTCGGCGAATACGGAGTGCTGAAATTGTATCGGCAGCTCGAGCCGGGACCGCATCCCGAAATCGAGCTGTCGCGGTTTCTGGTCGAGCGCACCGGATTTGCCAACAGCCCGCCGCCACTGGCAACGATCGAGATGACGCTCGATGACGGGGGCGGGCCGCAGCAATTGGGGTTGGGCGTGTTGTTCGGCTTTGTCCGCAATCAAGGCGACGGCTGGACCCAAGCGCTAAATTACCTGACCCGGTATCTCGACGATGCTTTGATCGCGGCCGATGGCAGGTCGCCCGAACTGCCCGATCCTGACCTGTTCTTTTTGGCGCTCGCGCGTCAAATCGGGATCCGCACCGGCCAGATGCATCGGGCATTGGCCGAACAGGCCGGCAATGACCCCGACTTCATGCCTGAACCCATCACCAGCGAGGATATCGCCGAGTGGTGCAGCGCGCTCGAGATCAACGCCGCCGAAATGCTTTCGGAGCTGGATCGCGAGCGGGGGCGGCTGAGCCAGCGCGCGCTTGAGCGGGCCGACCAGTTATTGGCGGCACGTGAGATGCTGTTCTCGGCTATTTGCACGTTGCTGCCGAGCGAAATCGATGCACAAAAGAGCCGGATCCACGGCGACTACCATCTGGGTCAGGTTATCGTGGTACAAGATGACCATTATATTCTTAACTTCGGGGGGGATCAGACGCGACCATTGGCGCAACGGCGCGCCAAGAGTTCGCCATTGCGCGATGTCGCCGGGATGATCCGGTCGTTCGATTACGCCGCGATCGCCGCGGTGCGGCAATTGGCTGAAACTCGCGAAGCCGCTGAGCCGCGCATGACGGAACTTGCCGAGGCTTGGCGACAGCGCGCGGTCGACGGCTTTCGCGCTGCCTATCGCAAAGCCATGCGCGGCTGCGCCACCTATCCCGCCAGTAAGCGGCGGGCGCGGGATATGCTAGTCTTCTTCATGCTCGAAAGGGCGGTTCACGAGGTGCGTACCGACTTGGCGCAGCGGCCGCAGTGGGTCGACATCCCGCTCCGCGGGCTCCTCGGCATTCTGAATAGATTTGGAGCGGGAGCTGGTGGCTCGGTCAACTGATCCGCGGCACGGAAAACGGGCGCGCTCCGAGCCGACGGCCTTATCAGGTGGTGCTATCGTAGAAGCGGAGACATTGCAGACGGCGGATAGCGAGCCCGCGGAAATTCCGGCGCCGCCGCCCGCACCCGCATTTTCGGATCCGGAAATCGAGGCAATCGTCCAGGCGCGCCACGGCGACGCTTTCGCATTTCTCGGCATGCACAAAACTGCCGACGGCATCTGCGTGCGCGCGATGCTGCCGCAGGCGCAGCAAGTGGCGGTCATCGACAGCAGCGCCGGCAATGTTGTCGCCGAAGCTGTGCGGGTTCACCCCGACGGACTGTTTATCGCGAGCATCCCCGGCCGGAAGGAGCCGTTTCGTTACAGGCTGCGGGTTACGGACGGTGTAATGGCCCGCGAGTTCGACGACATTTATCGCTTTCCGCCGGTGCTTGGCGAACTCGACCTGTATCTTCTCGCCGAGGGCAATCACCTGGCGAGCTACAAAAAACTCGGCGCCCACCCGATCCTCCATGAAGGCGTCGAAGGCGTCGCCTTCGCGCTGTGGGCGCCCAATGCAAGCGCGATCAGCCTGGTCGGCGATTTCAACGGCTGGGACGGTCGGCGAATGCCGATGCGGCGGCGTGGTGCTACCGGGTTCTGGGAGTTGTTTGTCCCGGGCCTACGCACCGGCCATCTTTACAAGTACGAGATCCACGGCCCCGAGGGTCAATTGCTACCCCTCAAGGCCGATCCCTACGCCGAGCGGGCCGAGCGACCGCCAAAGACCGCCTCCGTGGTCGCCGATCCGCCTGCGCATGTTTGGCAGGACAGCGCATGGATGGCCGAGCGCTGGCAGGCGAACGACCGCGAAGCGCCGATCGCGATCTACGAGGTTCATCTCGGCTCGTGGCGCCGCCGGCTCGAAGGCAACCGTTATTTGACGTACCGCGAGCTCGTCGCCGAGCTCGTCCCCTATGTCGTTGAGATGGGGTTCACCCATATCGAGCTGATGCCGGTCATGGAGTACCCGTTCGATGGCTCGTGGGGCTATCAGCCGATATCGTTGTTCGCGCCGACTAGTCGCTATGGGCAGCCCGATGATTTTCGCGCGTTGGTCGAGGCCTGCCATCAGGCGGGGATTGGGGTCATACTGGACTGGGTGCCGGGGCATTTCCCAAACGATCCGCACGGCCTCGGGCGCTTTGACGGGACGGCGCTCTATGAACATGCCGATCCGCGCCAAGGATTTCACCGCGACTGGAACACACTGATCTACAATTACGGGCGGCGCGAGGTCTCCAATTTCCTATTGTCCAGTGCACTTTATTGGCTGCGCGAGTTTCACATCGACGGCATTCGCGTCGACGCGGTGGCCTCGATGCTCTATCTCGACTATAGCCGTCCCCAAGGCGAGTGGATCCCCAATGCCTATGGCGGGCGCGAGAACCTAGAGGCGATTGCGTTTTTGCGCCGGGTCAACGAGTTGATTTTTGGCGAGTTGAATGGCGCGACCTCGATCGCCGAGGAATCGACGGCCTGGCCGATGGTGTCGCGGCCGACCTATGTCGGCGGGCTAGGCTTTGGCTATAAATGGAACCTCGGGTGGATGCACGATACCCTGAGATATATGTCGACCGATCCGATTTTTCGCAAATACCATCACAATGATCTGAGTTTCGGTCTTCTCTACGCGTTTCATGAAAATTTTATATTGGCATTGAGCCATGACGAGGTTGTACACGGCAAGGGTTCGCTGATCAGCAAGATGCCGGGTGATCGCTGGCAGCGCCTCGCCAATTTGCGCGCCTATTACGGTTTCATGTGGACCCATCCCGGCAAGAAATTGCTGTTCATGGGCTGTGAATTCGGCCAAGAGCGCGAATGGAACCATGATATCGGGCTCGACTGGCATCTGCTCGACGATCCACTGCATGACGGGCTGCGCCGCGTAGTGCGTGATCTGAACCATCTCTACCGCAGCACCCCCGCACTGCATCGCCTCGATTGCGACCCCGACGGATTCCAGTGGGTCGACGTCGCCAATTCCGAACAGAGCGTGGTTTCCTATCTGCGCCGCGGCCGCGGCCCGCATGAGCTTGCTGTCGTCGTGTGCAATTTTACTCCGGTGCCACGTGAGAATTACTGGATCGGCGTGCCCCATGGGGGACGGTATCGCGAGCGCATTAATACTGATGCTGTCGAATACGGCGGCAGCGGCATCGGCAATGCGGGCGAAGTTCATGCGGAGTCGCGCCAACTTCATGGCCATTCACACGCGATTTGTTTGCAGCTGCCGCCGCTCGCCACGCTGATTTTTACCGCTGATTGATCCGCAGAGGCTTAATCGGGAACCGTGATGACGAGCACCTTGCCGTTCTACCAATCCGCTCTTTGCCTCTTCGCGGTGTGCTGACAACGCGATGCCCGCTCCGAGAAAGGTCTGGCCCGGCAAGCCATATCCGCTTGGCGCGACGTGGGATGGCAAGGGCGTGAATTTTGCCCTGTTTTCCGCCCATGCCGAAAAAGTCGAGTTGTGCCTGTTTGATCGTAGCGGCCTGCGCGAAGAAGCGCGCATCGTCATGCCCGAATATACCGATGAAGTCTGGCACGCGTATTTGCCCGATGCGCGGCCCGACCTGCTCTACGGATATCGGGTTTACGGGCCCTACGACCCGATCAACGGGCACCGCTTCAATCCCAACAAGTTGCTGATCGACCCTTATGCCAGATCATTGAATGGCCGTCTGCGCTGGTCCGATGCGGTTTTCGGTTATCGCATCGGCAGCCCGCGCGAGGATTTGGCGATGGACCGGCGCGACAATGCGCGGTTCATTCCGAAATGCCGGGTCATCGAGCCCGCCTTTACCTGGGGTGAGGAACGGCGCCCGCAGATCCCGTGGGAAGAGACGATCATCCTCGAACTCAGCGTTCGCGGCATTACCCAGCGACATCCCGGCGTCACTCCCGAGCACCGCGGCAGTTTCGCCGGTCTCGCCTCACCGGCGATGATCGACTATCTGCTCGAACTCGGGGTCACTGCTGTGGAGCTGTTGCCGATCCATGCCGCAGTCGATGACCGCCATCTAATCGACAACGGACTGACCAACTATTGGGGTTACAATACAATAGGTTTTTTTGCGCCGGATCCGCGTTTGCTGTCGACCGAGTCGATTGCCGGCTTTAAGACAATGGTCAAGCGTCTTCACGACGCGGGGATCGAAGTGCTGCTCGATGTCGTTTACAATCATAGCGGGGAGGGCAACCATCTCGGTCCAACCTTGGCCTTTCGGGGAATAGACAATGCTTCGTATTACCGGTCGGATGCCGATCGACGATTTTATCAGGACTTCACGGGTACCGGGAATTCGTTGAACCTCGATCATCCCCGGGTATTAGCTTTGGTCATGGACTCTCTGCGTTACTGGGCGACGGAGATGCACGTCGACGGCTTCCGCTTCGATCTCGCTCCGACTTTGGCGCGCGAGAATGGTGAATACAGCCAGGGGAGCGCATTTTTCGATGCGGTTGGCCAGGATCCGGTTATGGCGGGACTAAAGCTAATTGCAGAGCCCTGGGATCTCGGCCCGTACGGCTATCAGCTCGGCAATTTTCCGCCCGGATGGGCCGAATGGAACGCCCAGTATCGCGATACACTGCGCCGCTTCTGGAAGGGTGACCAGGGTCTCGTCGCCGATGTTGCGTCGCGCGTCGCGGGCTCCTCCGACATCTTTGGTTATCGCGGCCGCCGTCCCTGGGCCAGCATCAATTTCATTACCGCCCATGACGGTTTCACATTACAGGATCTCGTCGGCTACAACGAAAAGCACAACGAAAGTAACCGTGAAGCGAATCGCGACGGTCACGACGGCAATTTTAGCTGGAATTGCGGGGTCGAGGGTCCGACTGACGATCCCGAGATCATTGCACTGCGCGACCGCCAAAAACGTAGTATGCTGGCGAGCCTTCTCGTGTCATTGGGCGTGCCGATGCTGCTTGCCGGCGACGAGATCGGGCGCACACAGCAAGGCAACAACAACGCCTATTGCCAGGATAACGAGATTTCTTGGACGCAGTGGGAGAATATTCGCCCGCAAGAGCAAGAACTGCACCATTTTGTCAGCTATCTGATCCACCTGCGGCGGCGTCATCGGGTATTTTCACGCCCGCGCTTTTTCCGCGGCGAAGTGCTGTCCGAAGCCGGCGTCAAGGACATCACCTGGTTTACGCCCGCCGGAGAAGAAGCAGCGGCCGAGGATTGGAGTAACCCGGTGGCATTGTCGCTCGGCTATGTGCTGAGCGGTGCCGCGGGCGAATTCTTTACCCCGGGGGGGCAGCGCGACATCGACGAGAGTTTTCTCGTCATGATGAACGCATATTACGGCGATCTCGATTTTCATATTCCGCAATTGGCGGCGCCGATGTCCTGGGAACCTTTGGTCGATACCTCGCGGCCAAGTGGGCGCGTCGAAGACGGACGGACCTACGCGCCCGGCGATGTTTATCATCTCCAAGCGCACTCTTTCGCATTGTTCATCAACCGGGCGCGGCGCACCGAAATCGCGGCAACCGCTCCCGCCGTTGCGGATGAACCGGAAGCCGCAATCGTCGAGCCGTCGGGCGAAGTTGATGAGGACCGGCGCGGCTTCTATTTTTCTTCCGCCGGCGCGGAAGTGGGAGAGGAAGATGAATCGCCGCCATAAGGCGCCGTTTGGCGCCGAGGTGGAACGGGACGGCATACGCTTTCGCCTGTGGGCGCCGCGAGCTGCCGCGGTTTCACTGCGGTTGGAGGGTGATCGATCCGCTGATCTGCTGATGGAAAAAGAGGAAGACGGCGTCTTTGTCTTGAAAACTGCCGCCGCCCGGCCCGGTACCCGGTACTGTTATGTTGTCGACGGCAACGCCTACCCCGATCCGGCGTCGCGCCGCCAGCCCGAAGGGGTTCATGGGCCCAGCGAAGTCGTCGACCCGAATGCCTACAACTGGAGCGACGATGATTGGCCGGGACGTGCGTGGGAAGAGATCGTTCTGTACGAACTTCATCTCGGCACCTTTTCCGAAAGCGGCGATTTCGCGGGCGCCGTGCCGCATCTCGATCATCTGTGCCGGCTCGGCGTTACCGCAATCGAGTTGATGCCGATTGCCGAATTTCCCGGTCGCCGCAACTGGGGTTATGACGGCGTCTTCCCCTACGCCCCGTCGTCGCGCTACGGCCACCCCGAGGAGCTGAAATCACTAATTGAGGCGTGCCATTCGCGCGGGCTCGCGATCTTGCTCGATGTGGTTTACAATCATTTCGGCCCAGAGGGAAATTACCTGCCGGCGATCGCGCCAGACTTCTTTACCGAGCGCTACCGCACGCCGTGGGGAGCCGCGATCGATTTCGCCGCCTCGCATAACCGGGTAGTGCGCGACTACTTTGTCCACAATGCACTTTATTGGCTCGAAGAATACCATTTCGACGGGCTGCGCTTTGATGCGGTGCACGCAATTTATGATGACAGCCACCCGGACATTGTCGCCGAGATCGGGGAAACCATCCGCCGCCAGCTTCCCGACCGCGAAATCCATCTGGTTCTCGAAAATGACCGCAACGAGGCCCGCCTACTGACGCGCCGCAACGGCCGGCCGGAGCGTTTTACCGCTCAATGGAATGATGATCTGCACCATTCTTTGCACGTGCTGATCACAGGAGAAACAGCCGGCTATTACCAGGATTACGCTGGCGACCCCGCGGCCAGTCTCGCCCGGGCCTTGGCCGAAGGATTTGCCTACCAGGGCGAGCCCTCGCCGTTTCGCGACGGCAAGCCGCGGGGCGAACCCTCCGCCGGTTTGCCGCCAACCGCTTTTGTGGCCTTTCTGCAGAACCACGATCATATCGGCAATCATCCGTTCGGGACCCGCCTCGCCGCCCGGGCGTCGGAGGCAGCGTTGCACGCCGGCCTGGCGATCATGCTGCTGTCACCCCAAATCCCGCTGTTGTTTATGGGCGAGGAATGGGCCAGTCAGCGCCCGTTCGCCTTTTTCTGCGATTTTGAACCGCAACTGGCGCAATCGGTGCGGGAGGGGCGGCGCCGCGAGTTCGCCCACTTCCCGGAATTCGGCGACGAGGCTGCGCGCGAGTGCATCCCTGACCCGACCGCCAAAACAACCTTTGACATGTCGAAGCTCGATTGGGACGAGCCCTCGCAAGCCCATCATGCCATTTGGCTGGCTCGTTACCGGGCACTGATCGAACTGCGCATGCGGGAGATTGTACCGCATCTCGCCGACATGCCGGGCCATGCCGGTTCCTATCAGATACCAGGCCCGCGGCAAGCCACTGTCGAATGGCAGCTCGGCTCCGGAAATCGGCTGCTGCTGATGGCGAATTTTTCCGATCGTTCGATGCCGTCACCTGACGCTGACCAAGGCTGGCGATTGTTATACTCGTCACAAGCGCCGGGGGCCCCTATGTCGGCTAGTTTCTTTGTGACTGGTCCGGCGGTCGAATGACATGACCGACCGCAACACGCTCGTGCGGCTCGCCGGGCTCGTTGGCATCGAGGCGCGCTACACCGACGCGCTCGGCCAAACTCGCGATGCCTCGGACGAGACTCTGTTGGCCCTGACGGCCGCCTTCGGCCTGCCGGAAGACCCGGCGGAGGCCGCGGCCGAGATCGAAGAACGCGAGCGGACAGCACCTCTCGGGCTCGGGCCCGTGCACATTCTGCATGCCGAAGATCCCAACCCCGGCATCGCGGTGCGGCCGTCCGCTTCGGCGCGCGAGATCGCCTGGACTTGCCGTTGCGAGGACGGCGATGAGAAACGCGGCCGATCGGCGCTCGACAGCGAAGCCGGGAAAGCCTCGACTACGCTGTCGATCCCGGCCGGATTGCCCCTCGGATATCACCGGCTAGCGGTCGAGGCCGGCGATGCTGCGGCCGAACTCGACCTGATCGTCGCTCCTGCTGCCTGTTATCTGCCCGCGCAGCTGGCGGATGGCCGCAGCTGGGGCTTGACCTGTCAACTATACGGCATCCATAGCGCCCATGATTGGGGGATCGGCGATTTCACCGATTTGGCCGAAATGTCGGCTGCCGCTGGGGCATGTGGCGGCGCAGTGCTCGGCATTAATCCGCTGCATGCCCTCTTTGCTGCGGAGCCGCTGCACTACAGTCCGTATTCGCCGTCCAACCGCCAATGGCTCGACTATCTCTACATCGATGCGATGGCAGTGCCCGGTTTTGCCGAGGACGCAACCGTGCAAGAGCTGGTGCACAGCCAATGGTTTGGCGCCACGCATTGGGCGGCGCGATCGGCAGTACTGGTAGATTATGGCGCTGTCGGCGCCTGCAAGCGCGCGGTTCTGGAACCGCTTTACCGCCGCTTCCGGGAGCATGATCTGGCTGAGAATGGAACCGCACGCACCGCACTGGGATGGTCGTTTCGCCAATTTCAGCAAAGAGGTGGCAAGTCACTCGCCGATTATGCGGTGTTCGAAGCACTCCACGAACATCATTGCAAGGAAAGGCGAGGATTTTCATGGCGCAGCTGGCCGCCGCCTCTGCGCGACCCGCGTTCGCGCGAAGTCTCGGCTTTCGCTGCCGCGAATTGCGAGCGGGTTGAATTCTTCGAATATCTTCAATGGGAAGCCGACCGTCAGCTAGCGGTCGCAGCAGGGGCGGGCAGGGCGGCTGGACTTTCTATAGGGTTGTACCGCGATCTCGCGGTTGGCGCCGACCCGAATGGCGCAGAGGCCTGGGCAGATCAGAGCTTGGTCGCGCCCCAGGCCTCGATCGGCGCCCCGCCCGATATACTCAACCGCGCCGGCCAGAATTGGGGATTGGCGCCGATCAATCCGCTGATATTACGCAATCAGGGATTTGGCCCGTTTATCGACTGCGTGCGCGCCAATATGCGCCATGCCGGGGTTTTGCGAATTGACCATGTTATGTCGCTGAACCGGCTCTACTGGATCCCGAACGGAATGGAGCCGACCCAGGGCGCCTATGTAAACTATCCGCTGAAGGATCTGCTGCGTCTTGTGGCATTGGAGAGTTGTCGCCAGCATTGCGCAGTGGTCGGCGAGGATCTCGGCACGGTTCCTGCCGGGTTCCGCGAGACTATGCGAGCAGCGAATGTCCTGTCTTATCGCATCATGGTGTTCGAGCGTCACGAGGACGGTCGCTTTCTCGCACCCGAGGAGTACCCGCCGCTCGCCGCCGCCTCGGCCGCAACCCATGATCTCGCGACCCTCGAAGGGTACTGGCTTGGCCGCGACATTGCCTGGCGCCGACAACTCAAGCTTTACCCCGATGACGCGGCCGAAGCCGCGGACGCCAATGAACGCATCCGGGATCGTCACCTGCTGCTTGATGCATTGATCGCCGAGGGCCTGCTCACCGAAAGCGACCGTTCGCGGTTCCTGCCAGATGATAGCGAGCCGGTTTTTGGTGGCGCGCTCGGGGATGCGATCCAGCGCTATCTCGCCCGCTCGCAAGCCCGATTGATGCTGGTGCAAATCGAGGATATTGCCGGCGAAACCGAGCAGGCGAACCTGCCGGGCACTACCGATGCACACCCGAACTGGCGCCGCCGCTTGAGCCGGACCCTAGAAGAAATCATTGAGGGCGGCGAGTTGCGTCGCATGGCGGGATTGGTCGAAGAAGAGCGTCCGCTCTCGGCGGGTTTATGAACGCGGCGCGGAGCGACGCGCCACCGATCCGCGCGACCTATCGCCTGCAGTTCCACCGAGACTTTACCTTTCGCCACGCGACGGATCTGGTGCCATATTTGGCGGCACTCGGCGTCAGCCATGTCTATGCTTCGCCGATCACCGAGGCGCGCCCGGGTTCGACCCACGGTTACGACATCATCAACCACAATCGGCTAAACCCGGAAATCGGCAGCGAGGAGGATTTTCACGCCCTTGCCGCCGCATTGCGGGCGCATGGTATGGGGCTGATCATTGATTTCGTCCCGAACCATATGGGGATCGGTCCCGATAATGCGTGGTGGCTCGATGTCCTCGAATGGGGCCAGGAATCACCATTCGCACACTATTTCGACATCAACTGGCACCCGGCTCGCGCCGATCTCGAAGGGCGCGTCTTGCTGCCGGTGCTTGGCGACCAATACGGTGTGATCCTCGAACAGGGTGATTTGGCACTGCGTTTCGACGCCGCCGCCGGCAGTTTCAGCGTCTGGTATTTCGACCACCGCTTCCCAATTTCACCTCGCTCCTATGCGGCGATTCTGGCGGGCGGCGGCGAGGCTCTGGCCGGACCCGCCCGAGATTTTGCGGCGATCGCGAGATTGCCCGCGGCAGCGGCGCGCGAGCGCGCGGCTGAACTCAAGCAGGGCTTGGCGGCGCGGGCGTCTTCGCCCGGCTTCGCCGACGCGATTGCGACGGCATTACAGCAGTTCACCGGCTCGTCTGACGATCCGGAGAGCTTCGCGCCGCTGCACCGCCTGCTCGAAGCTCAGTCTTATCGCATTGCCGATTGGCGAGTGGCCGGCGAGGAAATCAATTACCGGCGCTTCTTCAACATCAATGACCTCGCCGGGTTGCGGATGGAATTACCCGAGCTGTTCGACAAGGCCCACCAACTGATGTTCCAGCTGATCGGGAATGACGAATTGCACGGTCTGCGCATCGACCACATCGATGGGCTGTTCGATCCCCGCGGGTATTGCGAAGCCCTGCAGCAGTACGCTGGGCAGCAGCATACTGGGCAACAGGAAGAAGCAGGCACTGGGGAACAGCCGCTTTACGTGCTCGTCGAAAAAATCCTGGCGCATTATGAGTCGCTGCCGGATTGGCCGGTTGCCGGCACGACCGGTTACGATTTTGTTAGCCAAGTACTCGGCATCTTTGTCGATGCGGCGGGTGAAGCGCCGATGTCGAGGCTGTACCGCCGCATGATGCCGCAGGACCAGAGCTTTGATGACGTCCTCTATGCCTGCAAGAAACGGATCATGCAGGTCAATCTCGCGAGTGAGATGAACGTGCTCGCCCGCGAGTTCCACCAGCTGGCGATGCGCGAATGGCGCACCCGCGACTTTACGTTCAACCGGATGCTGGCGGCGTTGGAAGAGGTCGTCGCCGCGTTTCCAGTGTACCGGACTTATGTTTCGCAGCGCGGGGCGAACGCCGACGACCGACGCTATATCGATTGGGCGCTGGGGATCGCGCGGCGGCGGTGGCGCGGCGCCGATGTCAGCATCTTCGACTTTCTGCGTGGGGTTCTGACCGGCGAGGCGGCTCATCCGCAGGATGATGCGAGCCCCGGCGGCGTGCTTTACACCGCAATGCATCTTCAGCAAATCACCGGGCCGGTGATGGCCAAGGCCGCCGAGGACACCGCGTTTTATCGCTATGTTCGGCTATTGGCGCTGAACGAGGTCGGCGGTGATCCACGTCGTTTTGGCATGTCGGTCGCGGGCTTTCATCATTTGGCGCAGCAGCGTTGTCGGCAATGGCCGCAGGCAATGGTGACTACCGCGACGCACGACACCAAGCGCGGTGAGGATGCGCGGACCCGCATTGCTCTGTTGTCTGAGATGCCGCGCGAATGGGGTCGCCAGGTGTTTCACTGGCTGCGGCTGACCCGCTCGCGCCGGGTCGAGGTCGAAGGGGAAATCGTCCCCGACCGCAATGTCGAGTATCTCTTTTATCAGTCGCTGTTCGGCGCGTGGCCGCCGGAGCTGATGCCCGACGATACCGCCGGGATCGAAAGCCTCGCCGAACGGCTCGATGCCTACATGATCAAGGCGGTCCGCGAACGCAAACTCGAGACCAGTTGGAGCAACCCCAACGCCGAATACGAGGCGGCGCTGTCGCGATATGTGCGCGGCGCGCTCGACGCGTCGCGGCTCAACCCATTCCTCGCCGATTTCCACGCTTTCGTCACCGCGGCGGCGCGCAACGCAGCGATTACCTCGCTCGCCCAGCTGACCTTAAAGCTGACCGTGCCGGGTGTCCCCGACATCTATCAAGGCGGCGAATTGTGGGATTTCAGCCTCGTCGACCCCGATAATCGCCGGCCAGTCGATTGGGAGAAGAGGCGCTCGCTGCTCGAAGCAACGGATCGCGCGCGGCCGGAAGAACTCGCGGGGGATTGGCAGGACGGGCGTGAAAAGCTGTTTGCAACACGGCGGCTGCTTGCCTTGCGACGGGCCCATGCGGAGCTATTCAGCGCCGGCGATTACCAGCCTCTCGAAATCTCCGGTGAACGCAGCCAACATCTCTGCGCTTTTGTTCGCCGTCATGCCGGGCTGTCGCTGGTGGTCGCGGTTCCGCGCTTGGTTCATCAGCTTCGCCGCGCCGGCGAGACACCGGATTGGGTCGACACCGAACTCAAATTGCCGCCCAATGGTGTGTGGCAGGACATTTTTTCCCAGCGTCGGCTTGACCAGCGCGACCTTGCCTCCGCCGCGGAACTGTTTGCCGATTTCCCGGTGGCGGTGCTGATGGGCGAGCACACCGCCGAATAATTTGATGCAGTTTGTCTGCCGTGCCGACGAAAAGAGACTATATTCGGCGCGTCATCAGCTTGGGTATAGTGCCGCGGGATCCCGGGTTACCCTGGCGGCCGGCCCAGGGGGTCGGTGCGGGAGGCGGGGCCCATGCCTCCCCGCCTGCTCCCCCTAACGCGTGATAAAGTTGAGAAACCTGACGAGCAACCTGGGGCCGATGCTTCAGAGCCGTTTAGATCGTCTTCGGGCGAAAGACTGTCTCTTGGCGAGCGAGCCCCCCGTTGACGTAAACTAGAGCGGTTTCCGGTTGGGTAGATTCGAAGTTTTGCGGTTTGGGGATTCGCAGATTTGGTGGATCGAGTGAGAATAGGTCCATAGATGATGGTGGGGGACGGGATGCCGAGGGCATATTCGAGTGATCTGCGGATCCGCGTCATCCGCGCGGTTGAGGATGGGTTTTCGGCGCGCGGGGCGGGGCGGCGATCGGGTATCGGCTGCTCGACGGCGACGGCCTGGGTAGGCCGCTGGCGGCATCTCCGATCGGCGGATCGAGGCGGCCTTTGCCTCGGTCAAGCGTGAGGATTTCGTCGGACGCGACTTCTGGCAAGTCGTGCGCTTGAGGCGCGGTTATGTGGCGACTCCTAGTCGGATCCTGTGTACCTGTACTATGCCGTGGTGATCGGCATCCTTCCCGAGCGCCACCTCAACAACGGTCAGCCGTCATTGCACGCGGCGCTGATGGCCAGTGCGGCCTCAGAAGTGGGTGAGCACGCCGTCCATATCGGGGCCGGGGTCGGCTATTACACGGCGATTTTGCACCGATTGGTTGGTCGCCAGGGCAGGGTAATCGCGATCGAATTCGACACAGGATTGGCCGCTCGGCCGTGGTCCGGGGTGTAGCTGAAATTTGTCAGATGAGTGTTCGACGGAGGGCGTTCGTTGACATCGAACAGCAAGTTGGGCTCCTCTCACGGTTGAGTGGTACTATCGGACGTGATCCCCGATCATCATCCGACCCCTGGGGGCTGACTTGCGTATTTGGGATCTGCGGCGCGGCGATGCCGAAGACGACCGCACAAGCCCGCACGGTCGAGGGTTGCGGAGCCTGGTGGTCTCGGCGGTTCTCGAATTCAACTATCTAAAGGCGCCGATCGGTTTCTTTCTTCTGTTCGTCCTGCCCGCATTGTTGATCGGGATTGCCCCGTCGATGGTCGTCGATTACGGGCGGCTGGTGGCACACACGGCGACCGCAGGGGAAAGCGCCATCGTGCTGCCGGTGATCTCTCTGGCTCTGATCGCAGTCGCTTGGTGGATCGGCCGTCTTCTGTTTGAGATCGCTTGGGAAAATTTCTGGCAGCTCCACTACAGCCTCGTATTGCCGATTTTCGTGGTCTTACGCGAGCTGCTGCGGGCGATACTAGAAAAAATTCGCGGCCGCGCCGTCACTGCTGAGAAACTCGATCACGGCCGCCGGATGTGCGCCATCATCGCCGCGCTGATTTTTGCCGGCGGTGGTCTGGCGGTTGTCGCAAGTGTCGAGATTTCATTCGGCCTCAGACTTGTGGACGTCATCCACCTTCGCTGGCGACCTGTCGCGTTTGCCGCGCTCTGCAATGCCGCGGTCATTCTTGGCATTTCCGCCGCCCTCGAAAGCCTCTACTGGATCTGGCGCGAGCTCTCCCTGAAAGACACCGTCCGCGATTGGGTTCCCGGCTCGGCGGATGCCGATGCGTTGCTTGTAAGCGTCGCCCACTTATCCGATCTGCATATCGTCGGAGAGCGTTACGGTCATCGCATGGAGGCCGGGACCGACGGGCCGAGCGGCAATCGGGTCATCCGCACCGGATTGCGGAAGCTGGGCGCGATACATCGCACCAGCCCGATTGATCGCGTGATGATGACAGGAGACATTACCGACGCCGGCACCCGCGCCGAATGGGCCGAATTTATCGACCTGCTGCGCGGCTGCCCCGAGCTCCGCAGTCGGTTGTGCCTGGTGCCCGGCAATCATGACGTGAATATCATCGACCGCGCCAATCCGGGGCGCTTCGATCTACCGTTGAGCTCCGGCCAGTCGTTGCGCCAGCTCCGTGTTGTCCTGGCGCTCGATACGCTATCGGGAAGCCGGTTTCATGTGGTTGAAAAGGGCTCTGGTGCATTTGGCCCGCCGCTGAGTGATTATCTGCGGCAGGGCCGGCGCGCCGCGATGCTGCGCGAACTCGCCGAACGCGGCGCATTGCGCGGCAGACGCGAGATGATGCGGGTATGGGAGGCGATTTTTCCGTTGGTCGAGCCACCGAGACCCGGTAGCCGCTACGGTGTCATTCTGCTGAATTCAAACGCGCGGAGCCATTTCGCCTTGACCAACGCAATCGGTGTCATCGGCCCATCGCAACTGAGGGCGCTGCGGCGAGTATTGCGAAATAGCAACAATCCCTGGCTTATCCTGCTTCATCATCAGGTCGTCGAATATCCAATAGCCTCGATCAGTTTGCGCGAGCGCATCGGTCTGGCGTTGGTCAATGCACCTGATTTATTGACTGCGATCTCGCCGCACTCAAACCGTGTCATCGTGTTGCATGGTCATCGACACAAGGATTGGATCGGCGTCTGCGGAAAACTGGTGTTGTGCTCGGCGCCTTCGGCATCATTGGGCGGCGACACCGGGGACCGCTATCGCGGCTCTTTTCATGTTCATCAGCTGGCGGTTGCCGACGACGGCGGAATTCGATTGACGGCAACCGAGCGGGTGCAGGTCTGATAGCCAAGATTTTGCATCCGTCTTAGACGCTCGCCGAGGGAGAAATACGATGTTGAACGGCGGTAACTTCAGCTTTGGCAATTTCCTGCTCGACGTATTTTCAATATTTGTCTTCGTATTGTGGTTCTGGTTATTGATCACGGTAATCGGCGATCTGTTTCGACGGCATGATGTATCTGGTTTCGGCAAAGCGATTTGGCTCATCGTTCTAGTCCTGTTTCCCTATCTGGGCGTGTTCATCTATCTGATATCGCAAAGCCGGGGGATGGCCGAGCGCCAGACCCAACGCGCCCAGCAAGCCCGTGACGAGTTGCGGCAAGTGGTTGGGTTTAGCGCCGCCGACGAGATCGAAAAGCTCGAGCGGCTGAAAAACGCCGGCACTATCTCCAACGAGGAATACACTCGCCTGCGGGCCCGGGTGGTGCAATGACCCCGACCGGCTGCCCGCGCCAAGCTCAGAACGAACCGACGAGAGATCCGAGGGCGATCACCACCACGAGGGCAATGATCGGGCCGACGATCGCCGCCATCACGATGTCGCGATAGCTCTCACTGTGGGTCGTGCCGCACACCGAGAGCATGGTTACGACCGCGCCGTTCTGCGGCAGGCTGTCGAGCGTTCCGGCGCTCATCACGGCGATGCGATGCAGCAGCGCCGGGTCGATCCCGTGCTCGCTAGCGAGGCGCATATAAGTGGCGCCGAGCGCCTCGAGCGCGATCGTCAGACCACCCGAGGCGGAACCGGTCAAAGCGGAGAGCAGATTGGTCGCCACCGCCAGTGAGACAAGCGGGCCGCCTTCGATCGACAACACCCAACTCCGCACGATCTCGAATGCCGGGACCGCGGCGACGACCGCGCCAAAGCCGACCAGGCTTGCGACATTCAAGATCGGCAACACCGAGGCGTTGGCGCCCGAGTCGAGCGTCTCGCGTACCCCGCGCAGGCGACGCCAATTGACGGCTAGCACGGTTACGATCGCAGCCAGCAGGGCGGTGACGACAGACCACACGCCGCCAACGGCATGGAGTGTGGTCGCGCCAAACCGCTCTTCGGCGAGGAACGACACGTCGAGGTCGGGGAGAACGACCAAAGTCATCAACACATTGACGCTGACAACGACGAGCAGAGGCAATGCCGCCAGCCCGATCGCTGGTCCGTCGCGCCTCGGATGCCCGCGATTGACCTCAGCGAGGTCGAACTCACGTGCGGTCGTAGCGCGCTGGCGCACGGTCTCGTCTTCCGCCGCCCGGTCAGACGAGCCGGGGAGTGCCGCGCCAAAGCCCTCGCCCTTGCGGCGAGCCGCGGCGGCTGCCCGGCCTAGCCACCATAATCCGAAGCCGGCCATGATTGCCGAGGCGATGATCCCCAGACCCGGTGCGGCCAGCGGCGTCGTGCCAAAGAACGGGATCGGGATTGCGTTTTGAATCGCTGGCGTTCCGGGCAATGCCGACATTGTAAAGGTGGAGGTGCCCAAAGCCACGGTCGCCGGAATCAATCGATTGGGGATCTGCGCCGTACGGAACAGTGCCTGCGCCATCGGCGCCAACACGAAGACCGCAACGAACAGGCTGACGCCGCCATAGGTCACCAGCGCGCCAGCCAGCACCACGGTCAGTACCGCTCGGCTCGGGCCCAACCGCCCGATCATGAACTCGGCGATCGCCGCGACCGAACCGCTGTCCTCCATCAGCTTGCCGAAAATTGCGCCCAGCAGGAACAGCGGGAAAAATTGCGCGATAAAGCGCGACGCGCTGTCCATAAAGGTCTGCGTCCAATAAGCAAGCAGCGGCCCACCGGCGAAAGCGGCGGCGATCAGCGCAGCGCCCGGCGCCAGCAATAGAATGCTCCAGCCCCGATACGCCAGCCAAACCAGCAGCACTAAGCCGAGCAGTATGCCGAACAACCCCATAGGTTTACCGCGTGTTCAGCCTGGAGGAAGAATGGTCTGGATGCACGTTCGGCGTGAGATCGCCGATCACCCCGCCGCCGCCCCGATTGGATAGTTCCGCTCGGCCCCCTCCTCGAGATGCGCCGGTTGCAGGCTTTCAGAGAATACCCACGAAAGGTCCAGGGTGCTGCGCACGCCAAGATCGTCGTAGTGCTTCGACAGCCAATCCTCGGCGGCTTTTCGCCCCCGGTCGCGCAAATGGGTCAGAAAGGCCCACTCGGCGTTGAGTTTGCTCGACACTCTGAGCGCCAGCATCGTATCGGCGTCGTGTATGGCGTGGACGTGAATGTCACGATATCGCTCGCGCTCGAGGTTCTCATGATGAATGATCTCCCAGAGAAACGCGAGTGAGCGCAGCTCCTTAAAGAGGCTGGCATTAAAGGTGATCTCGTTCAGCCGGTTGCGGATATCGGCGGTCGAGCGCGGAACATCGGGACGATAAAACGGATTGATTTGGATCAACACGGCATCGCCCGCCTCGCATTCGTCGACCAGCGGAAACAGCGCCGGGTTTCCCATATAGCCGCCGTCCCAATAAGCCTCGCCGTCGATCTCGACCGCCTTGAACATGAAGGGGAGACAGGCCGACGCCATGACACTGTCGAGCGTGATGGCGGGTTTCCGAAAGATTTTTGGCCGACCGGTTCGAACATTGGTCGCGGTAAGAAAAACCTTTACGCCGCTAGGCTCGTTAACGCGGTCAAAGTCGATGCAGCCGGCGACGACATCGCGCAAAGGGTTGAAATCGAGCGGGTTGAAATCGTACGGCGAAAACTGGTGTGAGAGATACTCCATCATGATGAAGCCGGGCGAGTTGTCCAGGCTCCAATTCCCCATCAGCATATCGATCGGCGAGCGCCGGATCGGACTGAAGCGAGCCGCGGCGCTGGTCGCCGACCAAAGGCTCTCCAGCTGTCTGCGCGCTTCTGCAGGTCCGCCCCTCGCCATGCCGTCGGCGAGCGCGACCGCGTTCATCGCACCAGCGCTGGTGCCGCTGATTGCCTCGATGTGAACCCGCTCGTCCTCGAGAAGATGGTCGAGGACGCCCCAAGTAAACGCCCCGTGCGAGCCCCCGCCCTGCAGAGCAAGCTTGATCGATTTGGTCGTCCGCCTATCCATTAAAGATCTCCGAACTTTGAGCGTCGCCCGCAACGCGTTTCTCAGACGAAAGGCTAGCGGGCGCCACCCTCGGTGGGCCGAAAGCCGGCCGATAACATCCCCAATCCCGATCGCTTTTGTCTGATTGCTTGCCCGGAAAATTCTTTAAGGCCGCCCGGGGCCGCGCAGGTGCTCTCTCCCTATCAGGGCAAACACTCGCTTCCGCGTCAACCCAAAGCTATCGAGGAGGCCGCGCAATCCTCTTGAGAAGCATTCGCAACAGATCGGAGCCCTCAACGCGAAGGCGAGAAGCAGCATTCGCACCTGGCCTCGGATACCAGCATCCGATCATGGGCAAGGCGCATGGCGGCGGGCCTCGTCGAAATTTCTGGGACTATTTATGCAATCGCGATAGGTTAAATTGATCACAGTCACCCAGCGGCTCTCCCGCTGAGGGGTATGACGAATGGCTGTGAGCGGGAGGCCATTCAATGAAGCAGTTGCTGATAAGCACAGCCATTTTCGCCGCACTGGCGATACCGGTAGAGGTCGGGGCGCAAACGTCGCCGCCGGCGCAAGGCGCGGCGCCGGCGCAGTCCGTGAATCGGATGTCAACCGGCGGCAAGGCCACCTCGGAGAGGGGCGCCCCCGCATCGGTAACACGCGCGCATCATCGGCATCACACAGCTAAATCGGCGAGGAATACGTCGGCTGGCGATGTCGCAAATCAGCTGAACCGGCAAGAGCTCGCCAACTTACAATCGGCCAACCCGACGACGATGAATCGGATGCAGAGCGGCGGGAAGCCGACGTCGGGTGGGCATCAATAGCCGCGCAAAGTTCACCTGCCGCGTGATCCGATTTGATCATCGGGTCATCAGCTTCAGCTAGAATGCGGAGGCGCTCCTTCGGCAACGACCGCGGACCTTTGGGTTGAGGGACCGCGTGGGTGCCCCTCTCTTGTGATCGCAATGATGCTAACTAGCGTGGCGATCGCGGTCGTGTGATATTGCTGTTGTTCCGCCTGGGCGCTGCTCGGCCGGCCTTTGGGGCCCCGCTGAACCCACCAGGGGCGCGTTTTGTGTGGAGTTAAGCCCGCTAAAGCGGACGCCGGTCACTTGAGCGGGCCTGCGGGTGCTAGTAAAAGCGGACCCATACCGACAGAACAGCGAGCGCACCTTAAATCGAGCCGCAGTTAGTGTGATTTTTCCAGAGAGGTTTACAGTGGAAAGACGCGAATTGTTGCTGAGCGGTGCTACGGGTACTGCGGCAGCGCTGTTCTATGGCAGTGCGCAGGCGGCGGAAGCGCCGCCCGAGATCGTCGCCGCCGTCGAGCGCTTTCGTGCCTCGATCCCTAAAAACTTTAGCCAAGACTACGTCGAGCATGTCGTCATTCCGTTCTTCCTGACCAGCCTCTACGAAGGCGAACGGCCAATGCTGCCGATGATCGACGTCAACTTCAGCAAGGAGAACGCGCTGCCCTCCGACTTATGGGGGTTGATCTATGAAGAATGGAAACCGACCCCTGATCAAGGCGTCACCGTCTTCCTGCAAGGCCTCGAAGAGCGCGGCGACCACAATTTGCGCAAGCGGATTTATTTCTCGGCGGTGACCCCGGATCTCTATCAGCCGATGTACGGCGGCAAGGTTGTCGCCTTCTTCGATCGATTGCTCGATGCCCAGTTCGCGCAAAAGCCATTTATGCGCCATTATCTCGATTATTACTTCGACATCTACTGGGATCTGCATGTGGGGGTGAAAGGCGCCGCTGTGCCGCAAAAGGTCCGGCAGATCGGTGAGAGCTTTAACACCGTCCTCGCCTATCGCGACCCGACCCAGCAGATTGTATACCAAAATTATATGACGGTGCGGGCGCTGCTTCCGTTTCTGAAAGCGTGGATCGACGATCGGGTCAACGACGTCGCGACTGGCCGGGTCGCCAATCCCGAGAAGACCTTTGTGTATTATTGGCTAAAGAATGCCGGAAATGGCGAGCATTTCCGCAAAAAAGACATCGTATTCGAGTGCTTTCATAATTTCGTCGCCCTAAGCCAATGGGGCAACTCGATTTTTGGTATTATGTCGCGGCTCGCCGAAGATGGCGGCGACCCCGAGGTACGCGCTGCGTTCTCGAAGACGATGAGCGGCAATTATGATAACGCAAACGGCGCCGCCTTCACGCCGCTCGAATTGCTCGTTATGGAACTGTTCCGTACGATTTCGCCAAACGGCGGCAGCATCTCGGCGATTCATGATGCAAGAAACACCGCCTACGGTGCCTCGCCGCATCAGCGTTTTGGTTTGAGATTTGAGCGCAGCAGCTACATCAGCACGCCACACACGGCGACCAGCTTTGACCCGGTGCACTGGAAAAACCCGCAACAGTTCGACCCCGACCGTTATCGCAACGTGCCGACGAGCGCGCAGATCGATGACGAGAAATGCCGGCAGATTGGTCTCGCGCGCTGCCCGTTCGACATCACGACGTTGCCGGTCGCCGACGGCCGCAGCGCTGGGCTGACCAATAGCGGGTTCGGCACGGTATTCGGTGTGGCTAACGGCAAGCCGTTGCCGGTCTGCGACTATGCCGGGTTCGCTCCGTTCGGTTTTGGCTATCGCCGTTGTCCCGGCGAACAATTGACGATAGACGTGTTTGCGGATTTCTTACGCAAGGTTTGGCGCGACAGGATCACCTTTCACAAGCTCAACCTGCCCAACCCGGGGCGGGTTCCGATCGGGCCCAACGCGGTGATCGACGACAATATCGGTTTTGCCAACGGCGCCTGACCGCCAGTTTTCATTCCGATAGCGCGGGTTTGATGCGGATCGGGTTGATCGCCTTGCGACCGAGCAGCATCGGAGGCGACAGTACGGATTGCTATCGCCCCGGCCGCTTCACCGCTAACCCTGACGGGTAATGCCGAAGCTGCGTTCCGGCGGGCGGGGCGGTCTGGCCATCGGTTTTGTGCTCGGCGGATTGGCGGCGTGGACGGCGTTCGCCGAACACGGTTGGGCGGGGTCGGCGCGTGATTATCTCAGCGCGCCGGTCGACACCTGGCTCACCTCGTACAATTTCGGCTACTTCACTTCGGTGACGCCCGAGGACGGCCTCGACTTGACGTCGAGCATTCGTTCGAACGTTCTGTCGCAGTCCGTTGTCCTCACCCGGGTATTGGATTATTGGGGTCGCACCGGCGGAATAACGGCAATCCTTCCCTATCGCGAACTGACCGCAGGTTCGGATGTTCTTCACGCCTCGAACCAAGGCATTTCGGATATCGGCCTTCTCTGGCAAATCAACATCTTCGGTGCGCCGGCCCTGACGCGCGAGGCGTTCCGGTCTTTTGTGCCGCAGCCATTTGCCAGCTTTCATCTTTTTGTCGGAACGCCGCTCGGCAAATACGACCCGACGAACCCGCTAAATCCGAGCGCCAACCGCTGGACCTTCTTTCCGACCGTCAACTACAGCTACACGCCCGATCGGGGCTGGACATGGCTCGAAACCTATGTCTCGAGCAAATTTTTCACCGCCAATACCAACTACCGCGTAGGCGGTGCCAAAAGCCTGACTCAGAAGCCATTGTTTCTGATCGAGGGGCATGCGAGCCGCAACCTGGTCCCGGCACTTTGGATGGCCGCGGACGCCTACTACAATGTCGGGGGCGAGACCAGCATCGACGGGGTGGCGCAGGCCAATGCCGCGGATACGCTGAGGCTGGGAGCGGGTCTGGGTCTGCGACTGTGGACGGGCGGCGACCTGGTCCTCAATTATGAACGCGTGGTGGCCAAACCGCCTGGCGAGCCCGAAGCGCAGGCCGTCCGGATGACGATAAGGCAATTGTGGTGATCGCGAATTCCGCCCGCGAGCAACCTGCTATCGTGTGTCCGCCGCAGATCCCGGCTTTGGCTCGGAGTCGAGGAACGCTTTGATTGCTGGGGCATCGCGGCCGATCATCGTTTGGCCGGCGGCAGTTAACGCATCGACCTGTTCGCGCGGCAGGGTGAGCCCGGTGCGGATTGCAACCAGCTGCGCCCGCTTTTCCGGCTCGGGGTAGTCGGACAGGCTGACCCGTAAGACTTCACCTTTCACATCGCTGCAGATTTCGCCGTCGATGCGGCGGCCCTGGCGGCAGCGCAACGCCTGTAGATGCTCGACGAGGTCGTGGAGCGCGCTCTCCACGGCGATCAAGGTTTCGATGTTGTAGGCGCCGACCTGCGCGCTGGTTACGGCTGAAATGATCTGGCCGAGGCCGCTGACCCGGCGCTGGCGCGGCCAGTTGGGGTTCGGCGCCGACTGGCCGTCGACGCTAATCACGAGAATGCGGCGAACCGGCAGCAGAGCGGCCGCAAAACGATCCATCCGGGTGTCCAGCAAGAGCATGTCGTTGAGCAGCACCCGCAGCGCTAAATTGTCCGAAATACCGCCATCCATCAGATGGATCCACGGCGTCCGCTCGCCGCTTGAATAGCGGTAGAGATTTTCAACTAAAGCTCGGGTGCGGAGATCGTTTTCGGCGCGCTGCCAGGCTTGCGGCGGGATGGGCGATGGCAGCGGGCAATCCGGCCCGCGGTAATTGCGCAAGGTTACTGGGCCGAACAGCACCGGGAAGCCATTCGAGGCGGCGACCGCTTGAGCGATCGGCAGCGCCGCCAGATCGGAGCAGATCACATCGAAAGTCTGCGGCAGGAAGCCAAACGGGCTGCCAAAACTGATATCAGTCGCATTGATGCTGACCTGGGGCCGCCCACGGCGATAGAAATCCGCGAAGGTGGCGCCGTGAAACATCAGTTTGTCGTACACCCACGTCATTCGATCGTTGGTGCCGGCCAACGGGTTGACGACCCAATCCCAATTCCACGGCAGCAGGAAAGTGCCCCAAATGTAGGCTTCGATGTCGGCATAAAGGAATTCGTCGGGAAAGGTTTCGAACGACCGCTTGCCATAAAGTCCATAATGCGCCGCCGGAAACGAGCCGCCGGAGACGCCCGCCAGCAGGTCGACTTCGTCGAGCAGAGTGCTGTTCCTGCCTTCGGGCCGCACAGGGATATCCCTCATGCCGCGCAGCACGCCGAACGCGAATGCCGCCGAACGCTTGCCGCCGCCCGAAAGGGCAACCAGCACCAGCGCGCTTTGGGCGCCACCGATGCGATTGACATCGAGCAGCCGATATTCCGTATTCCCCGCGGGTGACCGCAACGGCTGGTTCATCGGTACGGTCAATGAAGTGCAGCCGCCGAGGAACAGCGCTAAAACCAATCCAATCAGATGCGGTTTGCCGATCCGCCAGAGCGCGGCGTCCACCGACCGGCCAGGGAACCCCACGCCTAGTGGCCCGCTCTACCGTCCGCAGGGCGATCCGATAGCGCGACCGCGATTGCGTGGGTTGCCGGATTTCTGGCGCACAGGCTGGCCAGCGCAATCAGGATCGGTACGCCGATAAAGGCGCCGGCAATGCCCCACAGCATCGCCCAGAAAAACACCGCAAACAGAACGACAAAGGGTGAGATCGACACCGCTGCTCCGGCGACACGCGGTTCGATATAGCTGCCGACGACGAACTGGACGATGTTGAGGCCGACGAATATTGCAATCGCCGGTGAAAACGCCTCGTATTGTGCGGCGGCAAACAGCGTTGGCAGCAATGTCGCAATAAACGATCCGATAAAAGGGATGAAATTCAGAACAAAAGCGATAACGCCCCATTCGCGGCTCAGATCAAGCCCGTAGATCGCCGTAAAAGCCCAAAAACCAAGCCCGGTCAGCACGCTCATGCCAAAGCGCACGAGCATATAGGTCTGCAATCGACCGGCGATTTCGGATGCGGCGTCGATAGCGTTTGCGCCGAATGTGCCGTTTCCGAGACGGCTGAGACGCCGTCCGAGCGGCTCAATTTCGAGCAGGCCGAGAATCACGAAAATAAATGTCACCAGGGAAAAGGTAACGATGCCCTGCAGACCGCCGCCGATACCGCGCAACACGCCGACAATCCACGACATGTTGAACTGCTGGGCAAAGAGCTCGGCGGCATAGAGCCCGCGCTGTTCGAGAAGGTCGGCGGCATGCGTGTACAAGGCTTGCAGCCGCGCAGAATTGTCAATTACCCACTGCGCGATCCGACCGAACCCCCAGACGACCAACCAGCAGCCGATGCCGATCGCGATCAGGGCGACGGCGGCGGTGATCAACACCGCGATCAATTGGGGAAGACGCCTCTGCAACCGGCGCTGCAAGGGCCACACCAGCGCGATGATAAACAAGGCGAAGGCGACCGGCGTCATCACGCTTTCCGCCAACGACAATGCAGCCAAGGTCAAGATCGCGGCGCAGACCAGGGCTGAAACACGCAAGGTGCGGCATGACGACAATCGCAACACGCTCCGCATAACGCCCACCGAGCAGCAACGAGATTACCGCGCCAAGAACTGGCAATGCAATCGCGAGGACGAGCAGAAACCCGCCCCGGCGTCGTCGCAACCGTTAGAGTTGCTGCGCCTGCATCAGGACGCTCGATCAGGACGCCGGATCATTAGTGCACGAGCCGGCCGCAGGGTCAGAGCCGGGTGCGACGCGTCCGGCCTCCTGAGCTATGCGCAGCAAATACGCCACTGCCAGGGCCGTCGACGCGAAGGCGACGACGAAGGCGGGTGATGACCAGTGGCTGCTGCATCGCATCGCCGACGACCGACATCGGGGTTGCCCTTGAGCAGGCCGTCAAGCTGCTCCGCAGCAATTTCACTGGCATAGATCGAGGCATTCTGCGACGCCTTTATTGGCCGCAGACGGCCAGGCGGAACGGCTGCGATGTTGGCGCAGAAACTCCGCCCATGACCCGCCGGCGAGGTCGGTCGAAACGCGGCGCCAGTACATGACAAGAGCGCCGGTTTCGGCGTAGCAGCCGTTCTCGTAGAGCGCGCAGCCGGGCCAGCATGATGCCCGCTCGGTGATCGAGACGAGAATGGGCCCAGTCTTGGCGTTCTGCGAGACGCCAACGAAGTGGACTTTCATTAAACAAAGCTCCATCGGGACGGGATGTCTCGACGGCTCGGCCCCGGCGTGCTGCTGCACATCGAGGTCGAGGGCCGATCGGGTCAAGGGCTCAAACCGGCCGCAGCGATCGCGTCTTGGAGATCGCGGGCATAGTGCGGATCGACGCAGAGGGCGCCGCCGAGCCACTGCCAGGGTTCGGAGACGACGTTGTTGTCGATCCATTCGATAGCGGCCGGGGTGAGCGGGACGATCGCGACGACCGAGCCATGATTGGCAAACAGGAAATCGCACATTGTCGGGGGTCTCCAGCAGAGCGGGAGTGCTCCGAGGCCTCAACCCCCGCCAGCTGCTGCCGACGGGGGTGAGGGGGCTATTTCTTGCGGTTTGGGGAACGCCGCGGGTCGAGCCGCTCTCTGATGATCTTCCTGATCTTCCAAGCGGCGATATCAAGCTCGCCGGCGATTTCGGCCCAGATCATTGGGATCTTGCGATCCTGCCAGAGGGCCGCGAGTTCGACGGCACTCGCATGATAGGCAATGACAGCCGCATTAAGGACATCGGCCACCTTGTCGGCGCCGAAGAGGGTGAAGCGCCAATTGAAGTTGAGACAATCTGCGATGATCGGGGCGGGCATGCGTGTCTCGCGGAAATAGCTGGCCGGCGAATTGCCGGGGCTGGCGAGCGCGCGCAGTTGCCCGAATGACCAATGCGTCGACGCAGCGGGTTCGCCATTTGGCCCGATAATTTGCAGGCGTGCGCGCTCTCGCCCGAAGGCTGGAGCTGCAGGCTGCGGCTGCTGATTATCTTGGTTGCCGAATTGTCCCGGACACGGCTTTTAAACGCCTGCATCTCGATCAGGCTTAAAAAGCGCTGATCGGCGGGGCAGCTTATCCACTGTTGCGAGGCTTGGGTGAGAGTTGTGGTCATTGTGATCTCCTTTCAGATCAGGAGGGGCAGGTTGCCCTCTCCTGACGCCTCGCCCTCACAAGCTGCTGCTCGCAAGGGGTGAGAGGCCGCGCTGATGGGAGCGGGTGAAGAACTGGGCCCGAAGGCGAGCCGGTCTCCTCGGATGGATCTCTCTACAGGCCGGGTGGCCTGTCGGCTCCGACGCCGGGAGCCCCCTCAGCTGCTGCCGAGGAGGCGCGCGCGGTTTAATCGGTGGAGAATTTGGCAGGGATCTCGAGAGCCGGACCAGTCTTGGTCGGACTTCCGTAAAGAAACGAGGCGAGACTACCGCCGACCTCAAAGGGGCGTAGCAGCTTTCCCTTCCGGCCGAGTTCACTGTCAAAGGACGGCGCGGTTCTGAGCACCGCCAATCCCCTTATAGCCCCGGCGTGCGGGCTGCCGGATGCGGATCTCTTTGGGCATGTCGGGTGAGAGGATCCGAGCACCAGGCGCCGGTTGGACGCGGAAATGGAGCGGCCGGAGCGCTTGCCGAAATCAGCTTCTCGATGTCACGCAGATAGGGCCGTTCCTCATCGCTGCACAAGGAAATTGCCGTGCCCGCCGCACCGGCGCGCGCGGTTCGACCGATCCGGTGGACATAATCTTCCGGCACGTTGGGCAGCTCGAAATTGATGACGTGCGACACGCTTTCCACATCGATCCCGCGCGAGGCAATGTCTGTGGCCACCAGTACTCGGGTACGTCCCGCACGGAAGCCGGCGAGCGCGCGCTCGCGCTGCGGCTGCGATTTATTGCCGTGGATTGCCGTGGCATCGATGCCGACACCTTCAAGATGCCGCACGACACGGTCCGCACCATGCTTGGTCCGGGTGAAGACGAGCACCCGCGCCAGCGACGGGTCCCGCAGCAATCGCGCCAGTAGCTCCCGCTTCTCGGCGCTTGCGACAAAGACAACGCCCTGATCGACAAGATCGACCGTCGTCGCGGCCGGTGTCACGGCGACTGTGATCGGATCGTTGAGGTACTCCCTTGCGAGTTCGGCTATCGGCCGCGGCATCGTGGCGGAGAACAGCAGTGTCTGCCTTTGCCGGGGTACCAGCTTCACAATGCGCTTTAGCGCGTGGATAAAGCCGAGATCGAGCATCCGGTCGGCCTCGTCCAAAACGAGAATCTCGACGCTCGACAGAGCGAGTGACTTACGCTCGATCAAATCGAGCAGGCGCCCGGGCGTGGCGACCAGAATGTCGACCCCCGATGCAAGCCGCCGCTGCTGAGTTCCGATTGCGACGCCGCCAAAAGCAGCCATCACCGAAATCGGCGTTCCGCGGCCATAGATGCGGAAGCTTTCGACAATTTGGTTCGCCAGCTCTCGCGTGGGGCACAGCACTAATGTTCGGCATCCGCGCGGCGGTGTCGCTCGCCGCGGGTGGAAAAACCGCTGCAGAATGGGCAATGCGAAAGCCGCAGTCTTACCGGTTCCGGTCTGGGCAATGCCGCAGAGATCGCGGCCCTCGAGGACCTTCGGGATCGCCTGGGATTGGATCGGGGTGGGTGTCGTGTAGCCCTCTGCGGCGAGGGCGTGGAGGATCGGGCTCGCGAGTCCAAAATCAAAAAAACTGGCCAAAACAGGCGCCTCTTCACGGTCATGGGTGCCGCAAAAGCGCATACGAGTGTCATCGCATGCACCTGGCGGCCCGGGGACGACCCGCGTGATGAGGGCTGTCGGTGAAAGCAGGGGATAAAGACCGAACCCAGGCCCCGTCAGACGGCGGGATCGCTCACGCGGGCTCGGTCACGTTGCTCCAAGCGGAACACGAACGCTGCGCCGCGTATATGCTTACTAGGCCACCCGGGATCAAGGTACTCGCTCTAGATCGAGAATGCGCTCAGATCGAGGGTGTGCTCAATTCGCGCCGTCGTTCTCACCATGTGACCAGGTGATGCCTTGCTGCCGCAGATCACACACGGCTCAGCCTGCATGCGCCATTGGTGGGAGCCCAGCCAGTGATCGCACCGGCGACACGTGATATTTGGTCGGCGTGCCGCGTCCGTTGCTGCTGCTACAGGATATCAGCCTCACCTTTGGGGTGACGCCGCTCTTGGTGGGCGCGGGGCTGTCCATTGCCGTCGGTGACCGGGTCTGTCTCGTTGGCCGCAATGGCTCCGGCAAGTCCACCTTGCTGCGAATTGCCGCCGGCCTGGTTGAGCCTGATGCCGGTGACCGCTTCGTGCAGCCCGGAGCCACGGTCTGCTATCTCCCGCAGGAACCTGATTTATCCGGGTTTGCCACGATGCTGGCGTATGTCGAGGCGGGGTTCGGGCCCGAAGCGGCCGGCGGTCACCACCGCGCGCTGTATCTGCTCAAAGAACTCGGCTTGACTGGCGAGGAAGATCCTGGATCGTTATCCGGTGGCGAGGCCCGCCGTGCCGCGCTAGCCCGCGTTCTCGCGCCGGCGCCCGACATCTTGCTGCTCGACGAGCCAACCAACCATCTCGACCTCCCCGGTATCGAGTGGCTGGAGCGCGAGTTAGCCGGAATGCGTGCGGGAATTGTCCTGATCAGCCATGACCGTCGACTGCTGGAACGCATTTCACGCACTACAGTCTGGATCGACCGCGGCATTACCCGGACCCTCGACGAGGGGTTCAAGGCGTTCGAGCCTTGGCGCGACACCGTGTTGGAACAGGAGGAGAGCGAGCACCACAAGCTCGGGCGCAAAATCGCGATGGAGGAGGATTGGCTGCGCTACGGGGTGACCGCTCGCCGCACCCGCAACCAGAGGCGACTGGCCGATCTGCATGCGCTGCGCAAGAAGCGGAGGGAGCGACGTGCCGCCCAGGGTACGGTTCGGCTGGAGGCCACCCAGGCCGGCTTGTCGGGCCGGCTCGTCATTGTTGCGGAGAGTGTATCGAAATCCTATGGGGTTCGGCCAATCATACGCAACTTTTCGACCGCAATCCTGCGCGGCGACCGGGTTGGCATTGTCGGCCCAAATGGTGCCGGCAAGACGACATTGCTAAATCTGTTGACGGGCGCGCTGGCGCCGGATTCGGGCGAGGTGCGGCTCGGCACCAACCTCGCTCAGGTCACCCTCGACCAGCGGCGCGAAAGCCTCGATCCGGAAAAAAACTTGAGCGAGGCGCTGACTGGCGGCGGCGACACGGTAAATATTGACGGCCAAAGTCGGCACGTCATCGGCTACATGAAGGATTTCCTATTCCGCCCTGAGCAGGCCCGCACCCCGGTCGGCACCCTATCAGGTGGCGAGCGCGCCCGGCTGACCCTGGCCCGCGCGTTTGCCCGGCCGTCCAACCTGCTTGTGCTCGACGAGCCAACCAACGATCTGGATCTGGAAACCCTTGACCTGTTGCAGGAGCGGCTGGCCGACTATCCCGGCACGGTGCTGTTGGTCAGCCACGACCGCGACTTCCTCGATCGCGTGGTGACATCGATCATTGCCGCCGAAGGTCACGGGTGCTGGATCGAGTACGCCGGCGGCTACACCGACATGCTGGCCCAACGCGCCGCGGCTCACCGCAGATCGCCGCCGGCGGTGGCCCCGAGAAAGCAATCGCGGCCGACGAAAGTGACCAGAGCACGATCATTTGCCCGTCCTCCGCGGATGAGTTTCCAGGACCGGCATGCGCTGGAGACGCTGCCAACCCGCATCGCTGCGTTACAGACGAAAGTTGCCGAGCTGAACGAACTCCTGGCCGATCCGAACCTTTATGCCCGCGATCCCCGGCGGTTTGGCGAAACGACCACGGCGCTCGCCACGGCGCGGGACGGGCTCACAGCGCTCGAAGAGCAGTGGCTGACACTGGAAATGCTGCGTGAGGAGATCGATGATACCAAAAGGTAGTGAGGATTCTGGTCTACTGCCTTGCGGCGCGGGCGTAATAGGCCGCCGTGGGTCGGATACTCGAGAAGGACGCTAAGTGCCGCGCGATGCCTGTGGCACAAACTATCACACATCGCGCATGGTTCGGGCGAGTTGGGAGGTGTCGGATCTTCCGGGCCGCGACTGGGCTACAAGTCCGCCAGTGGACCGAGCGGATCATCAAAATCACTCGCCGGGGCCTTCGGTTTTTTGCGCCTCCGCTAACCGGCAACAACAAGGCAGACTACCGAAAGATGGCGGTCGGCGGCTGTAGGCGGGATTGCCGAGGCTTTGGCGGTTCCTTGCCGAGTTGCTCGCCGCACTGGCCTATAAGGTCGATCGCCATGGCGACCACCGCCTGGTCAATCTCGATCGGGGTGCGGTTTTTCGATGATCTCCTTAATCTTGGAATAGGCATCGGGCGCGAAGACGCGATACGACAAACCGTCTTGCAGATTGGGCAACAGCGCATCGCCGACCCAGGGCTGCGGATTGCTCGCCATGCAATCCGACAACGACCAGAACAGATTGCGCCACGACACCATCTCGCCGAGCATCGCCTGGTTGCCGCGGAATTCGTCGCCACCGGTCGCGTGCAACGCCTTTGCGACGAGCCCGCAAATAAAGTCGAGCTTGACGGCAAACCGTGTGCAGCCCTGAAAGCAAAACCCGTTCAGAAACCCGGAACGCGGATAAAAGCTCAGGATCTTTTCCGGGTCGCTGTGGACAGGACGTTCTCCCGGGGGGGTCAGCAAATTGCTCGCAGGCTGCAAAGTTTTGGCGGCTGTAAAGATCCGGCGGAGGTTGAAGATTTTTGCCGAGCCGCGGCCGTCGCGGGCTGCCTTTGCTGCCTTGGTTCTGGCGGCCGGTCAAAGGCGTCCGATTCGACCTGCGGAGCTCTGGTTTTGCGCGAGTTGAGTTATGGGTAGCCGCTGTCGCCCAGGGACGCCACGCAAGTCCGACGCTTCAAGCCGCCACGTTACAATACGGACAAAATGTCCGGAGAGCGCGATGCACCAACAATAGCGACGCTGTCAGCGTCACGCGAGACAACAGCGCGTGTGTGCTGCGGTTCTCGACCACGTTTTAGGCTGCGCGCGGGCAACCGGCCCGCGCGGGCGCCTTGGTCGAATTCCGCTGCTTTAGCGAGAAAAGGCGCCGCGCTCGGCCGTGCGGATTGCCTGGTCAAAGGCCGCCATCACCGCCGCGTGCGATGACCGATCGTTCATCGTCTCGACATTGGTAAACCCCCGCGAGCGAGCGACGTCGATCAGCATCGCATGCGCCGACCAGGCAATTGTCGGATCGTTCAGCCGCTTGGCCGCAGCGCGCAAAGCGCCAACCGCGCAGCGCTGTCCGCCAAAAGACCGGTAAGTGCGCCGCGTCCAATCCTTTGGATCAACGATCGTATCCTTTGCGTCGCGCAACAGATCGGCAACGGCGAGACCGCGTTCGGCCGGCGTTGGCGCGCGCAGCATCGTCGGGGCTGTGGCTTTCTTGCCGTGCAGCCGGGTCTGGTACCAGAGCCGGCACCCTTGCCGGCTCCACAGCGGGAAGAGGCCGGTGTCGTACGGGGTTGTTGCGGGGAAATAAGTACCATCGAATGGCATCGCGCTCTCCTATTGCCTCGGTTACCAATCGTCAGACGTCACCACCACGCAGCGCACATCTCCCCCGCGACGCGCGCGAAATCGGCTTGAGCCAAGATGCTTTCGGGACGGGCTGCGCAGGGGCGCATTGCCTAAACGGCTCTGCCATCGGCAATGATCCCGCCACTTTGTCGACACCGCCGGGATCGCCAGCTCTCCTCCAAGACCCAGGGAAACCATTCCCTGACATGATGATTCCCTGGCACCGGCAGCCTGTCAATCGCGCAACGAGAGCAATTCAATCGCGGCGCCCTGGAAAATTACGTGCCGAGTGGGAGCAAGAGGGCGGACGGTAAGAAAGCGCGACTTCTTGGTCCTGGATAATGCGGTCCCACCCGATTGTGGGCGTGCTTGACCGCACGGCTGATCGGGCGACAGAATCCCGCGGTTTTGATCCGGGGGAGGAAAGTGCCATGGCCGAATTACGCATTGTCACGAGCGGGTTGCGGTTTCCCGAGGGGCCGGTGGCGATGGCCGACGGCTCGGTGATCCTGGGCGAGATCGCCGGCGCCGCGGTGACGCGGGTCGCATCCGACGGCCGCAAGACCGAGATCGGCAACGCAGGCGGTGGCCCGAACGGCGTCGCTACCGGACCCGACGGCGCGCTCTATGTCTGCAATAATGGCGGCAACGAATACGCCCAGGGCGGGTTTTTATCGACTGGCCCGGCGAAGGACTACCAGAGCGGCTATATCCAACGCATCGACCCGAGAACGGGCGACACGCGGGTGCTGTACCGCGAATGCAACGGGCACAAGCTTTCCGCCCCCAACGATATCGTGTTCGACCGCCAGGGCGGGTTCTATTTTACCGATCTCGGTAAAAGGTATGCGCATCACCGCGACCACGGCGGAGTCTATTATGCGCTGCCCGACGGCTCGAAAGTGACCGAACTGGCCTACCCGATTGTCAGCCCGAACGGCATCGGCCTTTCGCCCGACGAAAAGACGCTCTATGTCGCCGACACCGAGACCTCGCGGTTGTTCGCATTCGACATCGTCTCGCCCGGCGCGCTCAAGAGCGAGCCCTTCCCGGCGCCGTATGGCGGACGGCTGGTGTGCGGATTGCCGGGGTTTCAGCGCTTTGACAGCCTCGCCGTCGAGGCCTCGGGCAATATCTGCGTCGCCACGCTGATTACCGGCCACATCACGGTCATCGCGCCCGACGGCCATCTCGTGCGTCAGGTCAAGATGCCCGATGTCTACCCGACCAATATCTGCTTTGGCGGCAGCGACATGAAAACCGCCTACATCACCTTGTCCGGCAGCAGCCAATTGGGCGCTATGGATTGGCCCGAACCCGGCCTGCGCCTCAACTTCACCGCCTGAGCAAATTGTTAACTTGCATTGCGTCTATTGCTGGAGGATGGCGTCCAAATGCTTTCGTAACCCCTCCTCCACCTTTCTTTTTCCGCCTATCGAATTTTCGTAGAACAGACATCGATAGCCACTGACGTCGAACGGAAGATTTTTGCCGACCTCCGCAAGTAGAATCGTCGGCTTCTTCATCGCGTGAACAAATCCGAGTTCATAAAACACGTTTTGATTGGGCGGTGTGATTTCAGCGATAACGACCTTAGCTTCCACGATCCCTTGAGTAATGTCTTCCAGAATGATACCAGGCCCAAATACTTCACCCGCGTGATATGCATGAAGTTTGAAGGATTCTATAACGGGGTGTATAACGTCAGCGTAAAGAGTTCTGATAAGGATCCGAGAACTGCATTACGACAAAGGCCGTTCCAGGCTCTCTTCGCACATAAGGATTTTTGAACTCCACCTTGTCTGTGCCCCAGGTAAATAATCCTAACTGTCCTTGTGGCAGTGGGGTATCTAAGATATGATCAAGAACCTGAACGCCATCGACTTCCAGCATCAGTCGCTGCCCGCGGACGTGGACTGATATCTCGTATGGATGCTCCACAACCAAGTTATCATAACTTCCTGCTACCGATACGGCACGCCAACCTCGAGCGCGATCAGATTGCGCAATGCTGTAAGCGAAACCAAAACCACCAAGACCAATACTAATATACGGATCGTTCGTGGATCGATATCCAAACAGTATTCTGCCTTCGCTCGTCGAAGTGGTCTTATCGTCGGATTTATGAAGCGTAATTGTTACCTTTGCGTCGCCCTCTGAGAATCGAATATTCGATACGCAAATTCCAAAGGGAACATTCGGCTGATGCGGCCTTATGTAGAGGGGCTGAACTGGGCTGGGGAACTCCCAACGACCTGCAATAGGTGCCCATTTCTCTATTAGCTCGTACTCCTCGGTCACGCTCAGCCCCAAAAAGTCGCGTTCTTTCCGCCTTCTTATAACACCGTCAAGGACGACGGCTCCATACGTCGTTGCTGGGTTCCTCGACACGCTGCATAGGGATCGACAGATCTCTGGCCGTGTCGCGCTGTTCCAACCTCTTGGCGACAGCCTGTTTTAAGAGTTTACTTCGACCAAAGCGTCTGAGGAGCTTACCCGATGAAAGCCGCCGTCTTTCACGCGCCGCACCAGCCGCTGACGGTCGAGGAGGTCGCGGTCAACAAGCCGGGCCCGCGCGAGGTATTGTTGCGCACCGCCTTTGCCGGGCTTTGTCACAGTGATCTGCACTTTATCGAGGGACTGTACCCGATCCCGACCCCGGTCGTGCTCGGCCATGAATCCTCGGCGATTGTCGAGGCGGTCGGCGACGGCGTGACCTATGTCAAGCCCGGCGACCATGTCATTACTTGCCTCAGCGTGTTTTGCGGTACGTGCCCGCAATGCCTGACCGGCCATCCTAATTTGTGCGAGAACACCGACGTCAAGATGCTGCCCGGTGTCGCCAAGCGCATGAGCTGGAACGGGCAGCAATTAAACCAGGCGTTCAACCTGTCCTCCTTTGCCGAACAGATGCTGGTCCACGAGAACTCGATGGTGAAGATCGACGACGACATCCCGCTCGACCGCGCCGCATTGGTTGGCTGCGGTGTGATGACGGGGGTCGGCGCGGTGTTTAACGCCGCCAAGGTCGAGCCGGGTTCGACCGTCGCGGTGATCGGTTGCGGCGGCGTCGGGCTGTCCGCAGTCAATGGCGCCGCGCTCGCCGGGGCCGAGCGCATCATCGCGATCGACACCGTCGCCTCGAAGTTGGAGCTGGCGCGCGAACTCGGCGCCACCGACACGCTCAACGTCAGCAATGCTGACCCGGTCAAAGCGGTGCGCGACATGACCGGCGGTGGCGTCAACTATTCGTTCGAGGCGCTCGGCACCAAACCGACCGCCGAGCAGGCGTTTCAGATGCTACGCGCCGGCGGCACCGCGACGATCATCGGCATGGTGCCGTTTGGCGTGAAGATCGAACTGCACGGCGCGGATTTTCTGCGCGACCGCAAGATCCAGGGCACATCGATGGGCGGCAACCGCTTCCGCGTGGACATGCCTCGGCTGCTGTCTCTGTGGCGTCAGGGCCGGCTCAAGCTCGACCATCTGATCTCCGGCACCCTGCAGCTCGGCGACATCAATGACGGCTTTGCCAAGCTCAAATCCGGTGCGCCGGTGCGCCAGCTGATCGATTTCGCCGCCGCCTGAGCCCGGCTGCGGCTCTGCTACCGTCAATCGTCCGCCGCCCGGGCCGAACTCCGGACACATGTTTCTTCGGGTTCACCGCACCGGGGCAACACCATGGCCGACCCCGATCTCCCGACGCCAGCGAAATATGTCGAAAATATGGGGCGAGTGATCGGATTTGAACCGACGACATCCAGATCCACAATCTGGCGCTCTAACCAACTGAGCTACACCCGCCGCCGGCATTGGAGTTAGCGGCTCGCGGTCAAGGCGTCAAGACGGGTGTCAAGGTTGGGCTTTACCGAGGCTCCGCTTACATTCGGTAGATGAGCAAGGCTCCGGATGGCTGGCGAAAAAAGACGTTGTTGACACCGCAGCAGATGGGTGAGGCCGACCGGCTGACGATCGCCGGTGGCCTCGCCGGCACGCTGTTGATGGAGAATGCCGGCCGAGCTGTAGCCGACGCGGTTTCACGGCGTTTTTCCCCCCGTCCGGTCGTCGCCTTGTGCGGGCCGGGCAACAATGGCGGTGACGGTTTTGTCGCCGCTCGCATGCTCGCCGAACGCGGCTGGTCGGTGCGGCTCGCGCTGCTTGGAGAAATCGCACAGCTGAGAGGCGATGCGGCGGGTGCGGCGGCGCGCTGGTGCGGGCCGGTCGCACCGTTGTCGCCATCGGCCCTCGACGGCGCCGAGCTGGCAATCGATGCGATCTTTGGCGCCGGGCTGGCGCGTCCGGTCGAAGGCGCCGCGCGTGAGGTTATTGAGGCGCTTGACCGGCGCGCGGTGCCGGTGGTCGCGGTCGATGTTCCGAGCGGTGTCGACGGCGGGACTGGCGAGGTTCGCGGTGCAGCGCCCCGCGCTACGGTTACCGTCACATTTTTCCATAGGAAGCCGGGACATCTGCTGCTGCCCGGCCGAATCCGTTGTGGCGAGACCGTGCTCGCCCAGATCGGCATCACCGACACGGTGCTAGAGGCGGTGGCACCCGATACCGTCGAGAACGCCCCCGACTGGTGGCTCGAAAATCTGCCCCGGCCCCACCTCGAGAGCCACAAATATACCCGTGGGCATGCGCTGGTAGCGGGCGGGGCCGTCATGACGGGGGCCGGACGGCTTGCCGCCCGCGCGGCTGCACGGATTGGCGCCGGGTTGGTCACAGTCGCCGCCCCGGAGGCAGTTTTCCAAGTATATGCTACCGCGTTGACCGGGGTCATCGTGCAGCCGATCGCAGCTCTTGGCAATTTCCGCGAATTGCTTGCCGATCACAGGCGGAACGCGGCGCTGATCGGTCCCGGGGCCGGAGTTGGCGGCGAGACGCGCGACAAGGCCTTGGCGATCCTCGCGGCGGGCAAGCGGACCGTGCTCGACGCCGATGCCTTGACATCGTTTGCAGAGGACCCACAAAGCCTGTTCGCCGCGATCCGGTCGCCGGTCGTGATGACTCCGCACGAGGGCGAGTTTGCGCGTCTGTTCGAGACCGCCGGCAGCAAACTCGAAAAGGCCCGGCGGGCAGCGCGCGCTAGCGGTGCCGTCATCGTTTTGAAGGGTGCCGATACGGTGATCGCGGCACCCGACGGCCGGGCCGCAATCAACGCCAATGCACCCCCCGAGCTGGCAACGGCGGGCAGCGGCGATGTCCTATCGGGCATGATTTTGGGCCTGCTTGCACAAGAGATGGAGCCGTTCGAGGCGGCGTCCGCGGCAGTGTGGCTGCACGGCGACGCCGCCTTCCGTATTGGCGCCGGCCTGGTTTCGGACGATCTTGTCGAGGGGCTAATACCCGCCTTACGCGACCTAACAGCGAATAAAAGCTAAGCGCGGTTGGGGGTTGACGACGATGCCGCGCTCACGTCAGGTCGCGTCCGCAACAGCCGCCGCAGGCTCCATGAACGATCGTGCACCCGCCGGATTTTTCGAGGGCGTTTTCGACCGCACCCTAACCAACCTGCGCAGTGCTTGGCGTGACATTGCGTTATCCGCGCGCGGCGTTTTGGCGCGCACGCCGCGTCCTGAGCTGTCCAGCGACGATCTCGCGCGATTGCGCCAACAGATGCTGAGCTGCCTCGATGCACGCGGCGGCGAGGTTACGGCGCGGGCCCGCGCCGCTGATCTCGGCCGCACCTATCTGTTGCTCGATGCAAATGGGCGAGAGCGGTTCTTGCGGCTGCTCGCCAGCGATTTCGATGTCGACCGGGCCGAGATCGACCGCTGGTGTGGCGAACTCATCCGCGCCGAGGAGCCGGACACGCGCAGCGCCGCCGAGCGCCGGCTGCGCGAAGCGCTAGAGCCACCTCGCATCAAGCTGTTGCAACAATTCAACGCGCTACCCGAAGGGGTAAAGTTTCTCGTCGACCGGCGCGCCGAATTGCTCCAGCTGGCGCGCCACGACCAGCTGTTGCGTGGGCTCGAGGACGATTTGCGGCGGTTGTTGGCCAACTGGTTCGACATCGGATTTCTCGAGTTGAGGCGAATCGGCTGGGAATCCTCCGCGGCACTTCTGGAGAAGCTGATGGCCTATGAGGCCGTGCATGAAATCCGCAGCTGGGCGGATCTGAAGAATCGATTGGAGGCCGATCGCCGATGCTTCGCCTTTTTTCACCCCCGCATGCCCGACGAACCGCTGATCTTTGTCGAGGTGGCGCTGGTAGCGGGGATGGCGAGCAATATCAGCGCGCTACTCGACGAAGCAGCGCCCGTCGGCGATCCGCAAGCCGCCGACACGGCCATCTTTTATTCGATATCGAATTGCCAACAGGGACTAAACGGCATCAGCTTCGGCGATTTCCTGATCAAGCGGGTGGTCGACGCGTTGACCGCGGACCTGCCGCGGTTGAAGGTCTTCGCCACCTTGTCGCCGGTGCCGGGATTTCGGTCTTGGCTTGACCGGGAAAGCGAAACCGCTCCCGGAAGTTTGCTGCTTCCGGCCGAGCTCACCGCGCTCGAGGCGATCGACGATGGCGGCGGGGTGCATGACTTGCCGGCGCTGCTCGACCGCTCGGACTGGCACAGCAACCCGCAACTATCTGCAGCATTGCGCGAGCCCTTGCTGCGCCTGTGCGCTCGTTATCTTACCCGCGAGCGAGCGCCGTCCGGCAGGGCGCTTGACCCGGTCGCTCACTTTCATCTGAGCAATGGTGCGCGCGTCGAACGCCTCAATTGGCTCGGCGACGCTTCCGAGAAAGGGCTCGAGCAATCCGCTGGGATTATGGTCAACTATCTGTATCGGCTCGCCGATATCGAAGCGAACCACGAAGCATATCGCGGTGAAGGGCGGGTCGTCGCGTCGAGCGCGGTGCGCAGCCTGACGCGGGCCGGCTGAACCCCCCTGGCGCCGGGCGGCTTCTGATCTCAGGTTGCTCTGGCTTGATTGCGAGCCGCCTCTCGACCAAGTCATCGCTCCCGTCCGTTCTGCCCCTGTTATCGCGTGGCCCTGTCTAAGGCCGCGGCCGTGGTCTATGTTACGATAGCATTTTCAAGCAGGCGGGTTGACTGCTGGGATTCGGCGGCGGGCGTGGCGGAATTGGCAGACGCACTGGATTTAGGTTCCAGCGATGTAAATCGTGGGGGTTCAAATCCCCCCGCCCGCACCAGCGCGCGCCGAAGACAAAAAAGGAAGGGCTGATGCCGATGAAGGTTGGGTATTCGGTTTATCGGTGCGCTTTAGGGGCGGAGTTTGTGCCATGCAGGTAACCGAGACCGGCGCAGACGGGCTGAGACGCGAATTCCGCATCGTCGTGCCCGCCGGCGAACTTGAGGACAAAGTCGTCAGCCGTCTCGACGAACTCGGTCGCACGATCCGCCTGCCGGGTTTCCGCCCCGGTAAGGTTCCGATGCAGATTCTGCGGCGCCGCTACGGCCCATCGGTGCTTGGCGAAGTGCTGGAAAATACGGTTCAAGGCAGCTCGGCCGACACGATCCGCGACCGCAATCTGCGCCCCGCATTGCCGCCCAAGGTCGACATCGTATCCTTCAGCGAAGGCGCCGACCTTGAATACAACATGATGGTCGAGGTGCTGCCGGAAATCCCCGAGCCGAGTTTTGGCGAACTCGACATCGAGCGCCTCATCGTCGAGGTGCCCGAGGAGAGCGTCGACGCGGCGATCCAGCGGATCGCAGAGCAACAACGCAAAACGGAAACAGTCGAACGGCCAGCGGAGAACGGCGACATCCTGGTTGCCGATGTCGAAGGCAAGGTCGACGAAGACGAGATCCCCGGAGCCGGGGGCAAGGATCGTCAGATCGTGCTGGGCTCGGGAGGGTTGATCCCCGGTTTCGAGGATCAGCTCATTGGCGTCACTGCGGGCGAGCATCGCGATGTGCGGGTCACGTTTCCTGAGAGTTACGCGGTATCGCATCTCGCCGGCAAAGAGGCGGTGTTCAGTGTCGATGTTAAAGAGGTCCGGCAGAGACTGCCCGCGGTCATCGACGACGAATTGGCGGTAGCAGTCGGGCTCGAAAACCTCGCTGAGCTTCGCCAGGAAGTACGTCAGCAGATGGAGCGCGATTACGCCGCCGCCTCGCGCCTGCGGCTGAAGCGCGCGCTCCTCGACAAGTTGGCCGAGCGCTACGATTTCCCGGTGCCGGTCGGTATGGTCGATATGGAGTTCAACAACATCTGGGCTCAATATCAGGCCGAAAAAGAACAACAGCAGGAGGGCGGCCCGACCGATGAGCGCGGTTCGCCAGGGGACGCCGTCTCGCCCGACACTGCGGATGCTGCGGCGGCGGTCGCCGCTACTCCGGAGGAGGAGCAAGCGGCCACAGCCACAGAAGATGTTTCCGCCGCCGACGGATTACCCGACCCAGCTGGGCAAGCCGCCGGCGAGGAGGGTGACGAGGCTGCTAAAGCCGAGTACCGCAAGATCGCTGAGCGGCGTGTTCGGCTCGGCCTGCTGCTTGCGGAGGTCGGGAACAGAAACAACATTACCGTCACACAAGACGAGCTGAACCAGGCGATTACGCGCGAAGTCCGCCGTCACCAGGGCTATGAACGCCAGGCTCTTGATTTCTATCGCCAGAACCCGGAAGCCGTGGCCAGTCTGCGTGCGCCAATTTTTGAGGACAAAGTCGTCGATTTCATCGTCGAGTTGGCGAAAATTCCCGAGCGCCGGGTGAGCCCACAAGAATTGTTGGCTTTACCCGAGCCCGACTCTGACGATCCGGTGACTGGCGATGCGGTAACTGCCGATCCGGCAACTCGTGACGCGGTCACTGGCGAGGCGATGGCCACCCCTGCGACCGAACAACCCTAATTCGCGGAACCCATAAGCCGCCACCGCGGCGCCGTCGAGGAGACTGAGATGTCCGATTATTTCGAACAGTACATGAACAATTTGGTGCCGATGGTCGTCGAGCAGACAAATCGAGGCGAGCGCGCCTATGACATTTATTCGCGACTGCTAAAGGAGAGAATCATATTTCTTGTCGGACCGGTTCACGACGCGGTGGCGAGTCTGATCTGCGCCCAGTTGTTGTTCCTCGAATCGGAGAACCCGACCAAGGATATTGCATTTTACATCAACTCGCCGGGCGGCGTGGTCACCTCGGGTTTGGCGATCTACGACACGATGCAATACATCCGCTCGCCGGTTTCGACCGTGTGCATCGGTCAGGCGGCGTCGATGGGCTCATTGCTGTTATGCGCCGGTGCCAAAGGCAAGCGCTTCTCGCTTCCCAACTCGCGGATCATGATCCATCAGCCTTCGGGCGGGGCGCAGGGTCAGGCGACCGATATCGAGATTCAGGCGCGCGAGATCCTGGCTTTGCGGGCGCGGCTCAATGAAATCTATGTGCGCCACACCGGCCAGCCGCTCGAAATCATCTCGGCCGCAGTCGAGCGCGACAAGTTCTTGTCGCCCTTTGAAGCGATGGAGTTCGGCCTCGTCGACGAAGTCGTGGAAAGCCGTCCCGGCGGGTTTGAGGAGCGCGCCCGCGCGTGACCCGGCGGACCATCCGGTTCCCGATTATGATTAAGTAGTTGTTGATGCGCTTCGACCCCATATACTCGGCGGATATGGTGGTGCGTTGCGTTGTTGACCGTAGCGTGGGCAGACAAGCGTTGTCGGCCCGAGAGCCTGGCCGCCCAGCCGGGGAAAAAGGGGCCGCGGAAGTCGGGAAGGCGCGGCGGCTGACGACGGAGTGGCGATGACCAAATCCAGCGGTGGCGACTCGAAGAACACGCTTTACTGTTCATTCTGCGGCAAGAGCCAGCACGAAGTCAGAAAGCTGATCGCCGGGCCGACGGTGTTCATCTGCGACGAGTGCGTTGAGCTCTGCATGGATATTATCCGTGAAGAGCACAAGACGACCCTCGTCAAATCGCGCGACGGCGTCCCCGGGCCGCGCGACATCTGCAAGGTTCTCGACGATTATGTGATCGGGCAGGACCATGCAAAACGTGTGCTATCGGTCGCGGTGCACAACCACTACAAGCGCCTGGCGCACGGCGCCAAATCGAACGACGTCGAATTGGCGAAATCCAATATTTTGCTGGTCGGTCCGACCGGCTCGGGTAAGACGCTGCTGGCCCAAACTCTCGCCCGCATCATCGACGTACCGTTCACGATGGCCGACGCTACGACCCTGACCGAAGCCGGCTACGTCGGCGAGGATGTCGAGAACATCATTCTGAAATTGCTGCAGGCCGCCGATTACAACGTCGAACGCGCTCAGCGCGGCATTGTCTATATCGACGAAGTCGACAAGATTTCACGCAAATCTGACAATCCCTCGATCACCCGCGACGTATCTGGCGAGGGTGTGCAACAAGCGCTGCTGAAGATTATGGAGGGCACGATCGCCTCGGTCCCGCCGCAGGGCGGCCGCAAGCATCCGCAGCAGGAGTTTTTGCAAGTCGATACGACAAACATTCTGTTTGTCTGCGGCGGCGCGTTTTCGGGGCTGGAAAAGATTATTGCCCAGCGTCGTCAGGGAACATCGATCGGATTTGGCGCCGAAGTGCGCGGCCCCGACGAGCGTAAGACCGGTGAGATCTTGAGAGATCTCGAGCCGGAGGACCTCCTCAAGTTCGGCCTCATCCCGGAGTTTGTGGGGCGCTTGCCAGTGGTGGCAACCCTCGACGATCTCGACGAGGGAGCCCTAGTAGACATTCTGACAAAGCCAAAAAATGCCCTGGTCAAGCAGTACCAGCGGTTGTTCGAGATGGAGGACGTTCGTCTCGAACTCAACGAAGAGGCGTTAAAGGCGATTGCCCGCAAGGCGATCTTGCGCAAAACCGGTGCTCGCGGTCTGCGATCAATCATGGAGGCGATCTTGCTCGAATCCATGTTCGAGTTGCCGAGCCTGGTCGGCGTCAGCGAGATCGTCATAAACCGAGAGGTCGTTGAGGGGCGGACCCAACCGCTTCACATCTACTCCGACCGGCGCGGCGATGTCGGCACCGGCGACTAATCCTGGTGTTGAGTGACGCAGCGCAACGCAAGGTTACTTGACTGCCGGTGAAACCGGCCCAACCTAGATACTGGCCTATCCCTACCGGTTTGGCTCGTTTCGAACCGGTCTACGAATAAGAGGGCTCATGACTGAACTCGTGCGCGGCGCGCTCTACCCCGTCCTGCCTCTTCGCGACATCGTCGTCTTTCCGCACATGATCGTGCCGCTTTTTGTCGGCCGCGAAAAATCGGTGCGCGCTCTCGAAGATGTGATGAAGGATGATAAGCAGATCCTGCTCGTGACGCAAAAGAACGCCGCGCAGGACGATCCGTCCACCGATGATATCTACACGGTTGGCACGATCGGCACGGTGCTTCAGCTGCTCAAATTGCCGGATGGCACTGTCAAGGTGTTGGTCGAAGGTGGCCATCGCGCGCGCATCACCGAGTTTGCCGAAAATGACGCCTTCTTTCAGGCTCACGCCGACGGTATTCCGGAAAAGGCGGGTGACCGGCAGGAGATGGCGGCGCTGGCCCGAACCGTGGTTTCGCAGTTCGAGCAATATATCAAGCTCAACAAGAAGATTCCGCCCGAGGTGCTGGTGTCGATCAATCAGATCGAGGACCCGGCCAAGCTTGCCGACACCGTTGCCTCGCACCTGACGTTGAAGATTCCGGAAAAGCAGGAGCTGCTCGAGACCGAGGCGGTCGGCGACCGGCTCGAAAAGGTGTTCGGCCATATGGAGGGGGAGATCGGAGTTCTCCAGGTCGAGAAGCGGATTCGCAACCGCGTCAAGCGCCAGATGGAGAAGACTCAGCGCGAATATTATCTGAACGAACAAATGAAGGCCATCCAGAAGGAGCTCGGCGAGGGCGAGGATGGCCGCGACGAGATGGCCGAACTGGAAGAGCGGATCAACAAGACCGCCTTCACCAAAGAGGCGCGCGACAAGGCCATCGCGGAGCTGAAAAAGCTGCGCACCATGAGCCCGATGTCGGCCGAGGCGACGGTGGTCCGTAACTACCTCGATTGGCTGCTGTCAGTGCCGTGGAACAACCGCACCAAGATCAAGCGCGATATCAAGGGCGCGGAAAAGGTTCTCAACGCCGACCATTTCGGGCTGGAAAAGGTCAAGGAGCGAATCCTCGAATATCTCGCTGTCCAGCAGCGCATGAAGAAAATGAAGGGTCCGATCCTGTGCCTGGTCGGGGCTCCGGGTGTTGGCAAGACATCGCTTGGTAAATCGGTGGCCCGCGCCACTGGCCGCAACTTCGTGCGCATGTCTCTCGGCGGGGTACGCGATGAGGCCGAGATCCGCGGCCACCGGCGGACCTATATCGGCTCGATGCCTGGGAAAGTCCTGCAGGGCATGAAAAAGGCGAAGTCCTCCAATCCGCTGTTCCTGCTCGATGAGGTCGACAAACTCGGCGCGGATTGGCGCGGGGACCCGTCCTCGGCTCTGCTCGAAGTGCTCGATCCCGAGCAGAATGGGGCGTTCAACGATCACTATCTTGAGGTCGACTACGATCTGTCGGATGTGATGTTCGTCACCACCGCCAACACGTTGCGTATCCCGCAGCCATTGCTCGACCGCATGGAGATCATCCGCATCCCCGGCTACACCGAGGATGAGAAGGTCGAGATTGCCCGGCGGCATCTAATTCCCAAGCAGATGGCGGCGCATGGCATTCGCAAGACCGAATGGAGCATCAGCGAGGACGCCATTCGCGATCTCATCCGCCACTACACTCGTGAAGCCGGCGTTCGCAATTTGGAGCGCGAGATCGCCAATCTGACGAGGAAGGCGATCAAAGACATCCTAATGAAAAAGACCGAGCGGGTCGCGGTAACCCGGCGCAACTTGGAAAAGTACGCGGGTGTCCGTCGTTTCCGATTTGGCGAGGCGGAAGCCGAGGATCTGGTCGGCGTCACAACCGGGCTCGCTTGGACCGAAGTCGGCGGCGAATTGCTGACGATCGAAGCGGTGACTTTACCGGGCAAGGGTCGCGTGACCGCGACCGGCAAGCTCGGCGATGTCATGAAAGAATCGGTTCAGGCCGCGGAAAGCTTTGTCAAATCCCGCAGCCACGCGTTTGGCATTCGGCCGTCGATATTCGAGAAGCGCGATATCCATGTCCACGTGCCCGAGGGGGCCACACCGAAGGACGGTCCGTCGGCGGGGGTTGCCATGGTCACGTCCATCGTTTCGGTGTTGACGGGGATCCCGGTAAAAAGCTCGGTGGCGATGACTGGTGAGATCACGCTTCGCGGCCGGGTGCTGCCGATCGGCGGCGTCAAGGAGAAATTGCTGGCCGCTCTGCGCGGTGGCCTAAAGACCGTATTGATCCCCCAAGACAATGAGAAGGACCTCGCCGAGATACCGGATAACGTAAAGCGGGGACTGAAGATCATTCCGGTGAGGACGGCGGATGAGTTGCTCGCCCACGCGCTGACCGCACCGCTGACGCCTGTCGCTTGGCCGGATGACGGCGAGCCGCCACCGGTAATTCCCTCCTCTGGCGAAGAGCGTTCTGGGGTGGTGACTTATTGACAGGACAGTCATAAGGCTAGGTCCAACTGCGCCGCAGCAGCTACAGCCTGGGAAACGCCGGTATGGCTCCAAATTGCTACGGCTTTTCGCCAGCGCGGCAATTGACCCGAAGCCGAACGGGCTCTAAACTGTTCGGCGAACAGGTGCAGGGATCAATTCAGAGATTTGCGGGGGAAAAGCGTGAATAGAAACGAACTCGTCGATGCCGTCGCCGGTAAATCAGAGTTGAGAAAATCGGAAGCAAGTCGGGCTGTCGACGCTGTATTCGACGCGATTGTAGAGGCGCTCAAAAGCGGCGACGAAGTGCGATTGGTGGGATTTGGCACGTTTTCGGTAGCCGCGCGCGCGGCGTCGGAGGGCCGCAATCCTCGCACGGGCGAAAAGATACAGATCGCCGCCTCGAAGCAACCAAAGTTCAAACCGGGGAAGGGTTTGCGCGACTCGTTGAACTGACGGGGTCGGGGCGAGCGACCGGCGCCGATCGGGCTTTGGATTCGGTCGCCGAGGGCGATTAGCTCAGCTGGCAGAGCATCTCGTTTACACCGAGGGGGTCGGGGGTTCAAGTCCCTCATCGCCCACCAAACAACGTCGCCCGGTACAGCAGGGTAATGGCGACATTCGGAATCATCCGTGGCTCGCTTACAAATGAGAGACTCTGCCTCGGATGGACCCGCGCTTGACACGTCATCCGAGGGGGAATAAGGGTGGCGGCCTTGGAACGTAGGGGATGGCCGCCCCACACCAGGGGGCGTAGCTCAGTTGGTTAGAGCGCCGGCCTGTCACGCCGGAGGTCGCGGGTTCGAGCCCCGTCGCTCCCGCCATCAACCAAGAACTCGCAAACCTGCGGCGGTTCACCGAGTCCCCGGCGGGAAATTCGAACCTATATTACTGTCTGTGGCAACAGCGATGCGCCGGTACCGACGGGGCGATGGTCCAAGCGGGAGTCGCAATGGAAAGCCTGTTACGCGAGTGGTTCCCAATTCTGATTTTCCTTGCCATCGCCGGCGCGGTCGCGACTGCGATGGTTGCAGGTTCTTTCCTCCTTGGCCGCCAGCGGCCGGATAGCGAGAAGCTGTCGCCTTACGAATGCGGCTTTGAACCCTTCGAGGATGCGCGTATCCGGTTCGATGTGCGCTATTACCTCGTCGCTATCTTGTTCATTATCTTCGACCTGGAGGTCGCCTTCTTATTCCCTTGGGCGGTGTCGCTCGGCGATATCGGTTTGTTCGGCTTCTGGTCGATGCTGGTGTTCCTCGCGGTGTTGACGGTTGGCTTCATCTATGAATGGCGCAAGGGAGCGCTGGAATGGGAATGAGTGACGCGCCGGCGCATCCGCTACCATCCGATCCTCAACAGGACCTGCTGTTGCGGGGGTCGACCAGCGAAGGTCAGAATAGGGGATTTGTTGTCGCCAAGTTTGACGAGGTGATTAACTGGGCCCGTAGCGGATCGTTGTGGCCGATGACTTTCGGCTTGGCGTGTTGCGCCGTCGAGATGATGCATACCGGGGCCAGCCGCTATGACCTTGACCGTTTCGGCGTGGTTTTCCGCGCCAGTCCGCGGCAGGCCGATGTCATGATCGTCGCCGGTACCCTATGCAACAAAATGGCGCCGGCGCTTCGCAAGGTTTATGACCAGATGGCCGAACCGCGCTGGGTCATCTCGATGGGCTCCTGCGCTAATGGCGGCGGGTATTACCACTATTCCTATTCGGTCGTCCGCGGTTGCGACCGCATCGTCCCGGTCGATGTCTATGTGCCGGGATGCCCACCAACCGCCGAGGCGCTGCTTTACGGCGTATTGCTGCTGCAAAAGAAGATCAAGCGAAGCAATAATTTTGTTCGATAATCAAGCCAAATGGAAGAGCGACTAAAAGCACTCGCAGAACACATCTCGGCAGAACTCTCGGCTGCGGTGATTGGCAGCGAGCTACATCATCGCGAATTATCGATCAGGGTTGAGCGCGAGGTGCTGACGGACGTGCTGCGGTTTCTGCGCGATGATCCGAAATGCCGGTTTTCAGTGTTGTGCGACATCTGCGGCGTCGATTTTCCGGATCGGCCGTTGCGCTTCGAGGTTGTCTACAATCTGCTAAGCTTGAGCCTTAATCACCGTATTCGCGTGAAACTCGAAACTGACGATACTGCGGCCGTCCCCTCGGCAACCGGTCTTTTTAGCAGCGCCGGCTGGTGGGAGCGCGAAGCGTGGGACATGTTCGGAATCGTTTTTTCGGACAACCCGGACCTGCGTAGGATCCTGACCGATTACGGGTTTGAGGGCCATCCGCTGCGCAAAGATTTTCCGCTGACCGGATATACCGAGGTGCGCTACGACGAGCAGCAAAAGCGCGTCGTTTACGAGCCGGTGCGGCTGCAGCAGGAGTTCCGCAGGTTCGACTTCCTGTCGCCCTGGGAAGGAATGGATGAAATATTGCCGGGCGACGAAAAGGCCGGTGAAGGCGGGGGTGACGCTCCAACCGGAGGTCCGCGGCCATGAGCGGCGAACGGCTTGACCCGGAGAGAGAACTCGAGGGTCCGCCGCGCATCAAGAACTTCTTGATGAATTTCGGGCCGCAGCATCCAGCGGCTCACGGAGTGATGCGACTGATCCTCGAAATGGACGGAGAGGTCGTCGAGCGGGCTGATCCGCATATCGGGCTATTGCACCGCGGCACAGAAAAACTGATCGAGTATAAGACTTATCTGCAGGCCATTCCCTATTTTGACCGCCTCGATTACGTGTCTCCGATGTGCCAGGAGCACGCATTCGCGCTGGCTGTCGAGAAACTGATGGGAATTACCCCACCGGCGCGGGCGCAATACATTCGCGTCATGTTTGCGGAAATTACTCGTATCCTAAATCATCTGTTGTGTATTTGTGCGTTTGGCCTGGATATTGGCGCGCTAACCCCGTTCCTCTGGGGATTTGAAGAGCGGGAGCGGCTCATGGAGTTCTATGAGCGCGCTTCCGGGGCCCGATTGCACGCCAACTATTTCCGGCCGGGAGGAGTGCATCTGGATCTGCCGCCGGGTCTCGCCGAGGACATCTTGGCATTTTGCGATACCTTTCCCAAAACGATCGATGATATTGAGCGGCTTCTGACGGAGAATCGTATCTTTAAGGAGCGCAGCGTCGATATCGGCGTTGTTACCGCCGAGCAGGCCGCCGACTGGGGATTTTCAGGTCCAATGCTGCGCGGCTCCGGAGTGGCCTGGGACCTTCGCCGGACCCAGCCCTATGATGTTTACGATCAGATGGATTTTGACGTGCCGATCGGGCTCAACGGTGATTCCTACGATCGCTATCTGGTGCGGGTCGAGGAAATGCGGCAGTCGGTTCGGATCATTAGACAGGCCTTGGCGCAAATGCCGGCGGGTCCGATCAAGGTCAACGACCGTAAAGTGGCTCCGCCGCCACGAGCGGAAATGAAGAGCTCGATGGAAGCCTTGATCCATCACTTTAAGCTCTATACCGAGGGCTACCACGTCCCGGCCGGTGAGACCTATACTGTCGTCGAAGCGCCCAAGGGCGAGTTCGGCGTTTATCTCGTCGCCGACGGCACCAACCGGCCCTACCGCTGCAAAATCCGCGCGCCGGGCTTTGCCTTCCTGCAAGCGGCCGACTTTATGTGTCGCGGGCACATGCTGGCCGATGTCGTCGCAATCATCGGTTCGATGGACATCGTTTTCGGTGAGATCGACCGATGAACTCGCATGGCGAAGCGGCAGCTTTCGAGCAGCCGCATACCTTCGAGTTCACGCCTGAAAATCTCAAACTCGCCCAAAGCCATATCGTCAAGTATCCAAGCGGGCGTCAGGCGAGCGCTGTGTTGCCTTTACTCGATTTGGCGCAGCGGCAATCCGGCGGTTGGCTACCCCGAGCGGCGATGAATTATGTCGCGCATCTTTTGGGGATGGCGCCGATCCGCGTTTACGAGATCGCGACTTTTTATACCATGTTCAACCTTGGGCCGGTCGGACGGTATCTGCTGCAGGCCTGCACGACGACACCGTGCTGGCTGCGCGGCTCGGACGAGGTTGTCGCGGCCTGCGAGCGCAAACTCGGCATCGCGATGGGCGAAACCACCGCCGATGGCCTTTTCACCTTGGTCGAAGTCGAGTGTCTGGGAGCATGCGTCAACGCGCCGGTGCTCCAAGTTAACGACGATTTCTATGAGGACCTTGACGGGACCAAGACCGAGGCTCTCCTCGACGCCTTTCGCGCGGGCAATCCACCGCCGCCCGGTTCGGTGATCGGCCGGCGTGGCTCTGAGCCCGTCACCGGCCGTACGACTTTGACCGCACCCACAGAAGCAGGCGCTTCCGGATCCGAGAGGACATAATGCTCGCCGACAAGGATCGGATCTTCACCAATCTCTACGGGCAGGACGATTGGCGCCTTGCCGGGGCGCGGCGGCGTGGTGACTGGGACGGCACCAAAGAAATTATCCTGAAGGGCCGCGACTGGATCGTCGAGCAGGCGAAAGAGTTCGGGATTGCGCGGCCGCGGTGGCGCCGGGTTTCCGACCGGGCTGAAATGGTCGTTCATGCCGAAGCAAAGCGACCGGCCGACCTATCTCGTCGTTAATGCCGACGAAAGCGAGCCGGGGACTTGCAAGGACCGCGACATCATGCGCAACGATCCGCAAAAGCTGATCGAGGGCGCGCTGCTCGCCTCCGTTGGAATGGGTGTCCACCACTGCTACATCTACATCCGCGGCGAGTTCTATAACGAGGCGCAAAGGCTGCAGGCCGCTATCGGCGAGGCTTATGGCGCCGGCCTGATTGGCCCTGACGCATGCGGCTCGGGTTATCTATTTGACCTTTATTTGCACCGAGGCGCCGGAGCTTACATCTGTGGCGAAGAAACCGGGCTCCTCGAAAGCCTCGAGGGGCGCAAGGGCCAGCCGCGGTTAAAGCCGCCATTCCCGGCGGCCGTCGGGTTGTATGGTTGCCCGACCACGGTCAACAATGTCGAGACGATCGCGGTCGTGCCGTCGATTATGCGGCGCGGCGCTGGCTGGTTCGCCGGGATTGGGCGGCCGAAAAACAGCGGAACCAAGATCTTTTGCATCTCGGGTCACGTCAACGCACCGTGCAACGTCGAAGAGGAGATGGGCATCCCGCTCAAGGAGCTGATCGAGCGCCATGCCGGCGGCGTGCGGGGCGGATGGGATAATCTGCTCGCCATCATCCCCGGCGGATCTTCGGTGCCGGTGTTGCCGAAATCGATCTGCGACACGGTGTTGATGGATTTTGACAGCCTGCAGGCGGTCACGAGCGGACTCGGCACCGCCGCCGTTATCGTCATGGATAAGTCGACCGACATCGTCAAAGCAATCGCCCGATTGTCCGAATTCTACAAGCACGAGAGCTGCGGTCAGTGCACGCCCTGTCGTGAGGGCACCGGCTGGATGTGGCGGGTCATGGAGCGCATGGTTGACGGCAACGCCTCGTCGGCTGAGATCGACATGCTGCTCGACGTCACCTATGAGGTGGAGGGTCACACGATCTGCGCCCTCGGGGACGCCGCGGCCTGGCCAATCCAGGGCCTTTTCCGGCATTTCCGACCGGAGGTCGAGCGCCGCATCGAGATGCATCGCGCAGCAATGATGCCGCGGGCGGCGGAATGAAGTTCCTCCAAAAGGGCTTTGGAACCGGCGATGGTAGCGGTCAATCAGGTCTGAAAAGATGCCGAAAGTAACGATTGACGGTGGTGAAATCGAGGTGCCGGCCGGTACGACGATTCTTCAGGCCTGCGAGCTTGCCGGGATCGAAATCCCGCATTTCTGCTTTCACGAACGGTTGGCGATCGCCGGGAATTGTCGGATGTGCCTTGTCGAGGTCGAGCGTTCGCCAAAGCCGATCGCGTCCTGCGCTATGCCGGTCGCCGACAACATGGTCGTCCACACCGCATCGGAGAAGGCCGTCAAGGCGCGCAAGGGAGTAATGGAGTTCCTGCTGATCAACCATCCGCTCGATTGCCCGATCTGTGATCAGGGCGGCGAATGCGATCTGCAGGACCAGGCGATGGCCTATGGATTTGACAGAGGCCGTTTCGAAGAGAACAAGCGTGCGGTGACCGACAAGGATTTTGGCCCGCTGGTTGCCACGCATATGACGCGTTGCATTCACTGCACGCGGTGCATCCGATTCTTGACCGAGATCGCCGGGGTCGAAGAACTAGGGGCGACCGGCCGTGGCGAGAATATGGAGATCACGACCTATATCGAGCACGCGCTCGGCTCCGAACTGTCTGCCAACATTATCGATCTATGCCCGGTCGGCGCGCTGACCTCGAAACCCTATGCCTTTATCGCGCGCCCCTGGGAGTTGATGAAGACCGAGTCGGTCGATGTCTTCGATGCGGTCGGCAGTAATATCCGCATCGACTCGCGCGATGCGCAGGTTTTGCGTGTGTTGCCGCGGGTCAACGAAGCAATCAACGAGGAGTGGATCTCCGACAAGACGCGCTTTGCGATTGATGGCTTGCGCCGGCGCCGCCTGGACCGACCCTATATCGGCCGTCGTGGCGCACGAGCTGAAACCGATTGGCGCGAGGCGATCGATACGGTCGCCGAGCGGCTAAAGAATGTTCCTGGCGAACGGATCGCCGCGATTGCCGGGGATCTGTGCGACGCGGAATCGATGTTCGCGCTTACGGAGCTGTTAGCCGGTCTTGGGGCGACCAGCCTCGATTGCCGCCAGGACGGGTCGAAGCTCGATCCGCGCTGCCGCGCCAGTTATCTATTTAATACGACGATCGCCGGGATCGAGCAAGCCGATGCCTGTTTGCTGATCGGCGCCAATCCGCGATGGGAAGCGCCACTCGTCAATGCGCGCTTGCGCAAGCGCTATTTGCAAGGCGGCTTTGCCGTTGCGGCGATCGGGCCGGCGCTCGATCTGAGTTTTCCGGTCGAGATGTTGGGCGAAGGCGGCCAGAGTTTGGCGGCCATTGCGGCTCGCGAACATTCATGGTCGGAGAAGTTGCGCGCCTCCAAAAACCCCATGCTCGTGCTCGGGCAAGGGGCGCTCGCCCGGCGCGATGGCGCTCAATTGCTAGCGATGGTGCGGTCCCTTGCAGAGAGCTGCGGCATGGTTCGCGAGGGATGGAATGGCTTCAACGTGTTGCATTCCGCCGCGGCACGGGTCGGCGGCCTCGATCTTGGCTTTGTTCCGGGGCCGGGCGGGCGCGATGTCGCCGGTATCGTCGAAGGCTGCCAGTCTGGTCAGATTGAGCTGCTGTACCTGCTCGGCGCCGATGAGATCGATACTGACGATCTGGGAAATGCTTTTGTCGTCTATCAAGGTCACCACGGCGATCGTGGTGCGCGTCGCGCCGACGTGATCCTGCCGGGTGCGGCCTACACCGAAAAGGACGGGATTTACGTCAATACGGAGGGGCGGGCGCAACTCGGCAGGCGCGCCATATTCCCGCCCGGCGATGCCCGCGAGGATTGGAAGATACTCCGCGCGCTATCCGGAGCGATCGGCCGGCCGTTGCGCTATGACAGTCTCGCCGAGCTACGGCGACGATTGCGCGATGCGCACCCGACTTTCAGCGCTATCGACCAAGTGACGCCGAATGCATGGGGCGAGTTTGGCCAGCCGGGTCCGGTCGACCCGGCGCCGTTTGCGTATCCGATCACGGATTTCTACCGCACCGACCCGATCAGCCGAGCAAGCGCCACGATGACCGAGTGCAGCGACATCTTTCTCGCGCACCACGGCGAGCTCCCGGCACAGACAGGTACCCATGGATAGCTTTTGGCATGGCTATGCCGGGGTGACGATTATCACCGTCGGCGAGGTGATCGCGGTCGTCGTGCCGTTGTTGATTGCGGTCGCTTATCTGACCTATTTCGAACGCAAGGTATTGGCGTATTCGCAATTGCGTAAGGGGCCAAATGTTGTCGGCCCGTTCGGATTGCTGCAGCCCTTCGCCGATGGGCTCAAACTGCTGATCAAAGAGACGATCGTCCCGAGCGGCGCCAACCGCCTCGTGTTCATCGCCGCTCCGGTCGTAACCTTTACGCTAAGCCTTGTTGCCTGGGCGGTTATCCCAGTCGACGCCGGGACGGTCGTTGCGAACATCAATGTCGGCATCCTTTATCTGTTCGCGATCAGCTCGCTCGGCGTCTACGGCATCATCCTCGCCGGCTGGGCGTCGAATTCGCGCTATGCCTTTTTGGGTGCGTTGCGCTCGGCGGCGCAGATGGTGTCGTACGAGGTCGCAATCGGCTTTGTGCTAGTGACAGTGTTGCTGTGCGTTGGTTCATTGAACCTGAGCGATGTCGTCGAGGCGCAGCGCCATGTCTGGTTTGTGCTCCCGCTGCTGCCGATGGCGGTTATTTTCTTCATTTCCGGCCTCGCGGAGACCAATCGAGCGCCGTTTGATGTCGTCGAAGGCGAAACCGAATTGGTCGCCGGTTATTTCGTCGAATATTCGGCGATGGCGTTCGCGCTCTTCTACCTTGGCGAATACGCCAACATGATCCTGATGAGTGCGATGACCAGCATCCTGTTTCTCGGCGGCTGGCTGGCGCCGTTTGGAGTTCCTCCGTTCACTTGGATCCCGGGATGGATCTGGTTTTTTGCCAAGATCGCGCTGGTCTTATTTGGTTTTTTGTGGGTGCGCGCCACCTTTCCAAGGTTTCGTTACGATCAGCTGATGCGGCTCGGCTGGAAGGTGTTTTTGCCGTTTTCGCTGTTTTGGCTGGTGCTAACCGCCGGGGTTCTGGTAGCGACCGGATGGCTGCCGGTGCATTGAGCCCCAATCCGACCGAAGGAATAGAGAGATGGCGTTGACGGCGCGCAGCCTATTGCTTAGCGAGCTGCTATCGGGGTTGGCGCTGACCCTGCGTTATATGTTCAAAGGCTCGGTTACCGTCAACTATCCCTATGAAAAGGGACCGTTGAGCACAAGGTTTCGCGGTGAGCACGCGTTGCGCCGCTATCCTAATGGTGAAGAACGCTGCATCGCGTGTAAGTTGTGCGAGGCAATTTGTCCGGCATTGGCGATCACGATCGAGGCCGAGCCCCGCGAGGACGGCAGTCGGCGCACGACCCGCTACGACATCGACATGACGAAGTGCATTTATTGTGGCTATTGTCAGGAAGCTTGTCCGGTGGACGCGATCGTCGAGGGCCCAAATTTCGAATTCGCCACCGAGACCCGCGAAGAGTTGTTCTACGACAAACAGAAATTGCTCGATAACGGCGATCGCTGGGAGGCCGAGATCGCCAAGAATCTCGCTCTCGACGCCCCCTATCGCTGATTATGACCGAACACTTCGGCGCCGGCCCGACCCATTCGGTCATTAACGCGTCCGTTCGATCTCGTTGTACGGCAACTGACGCCAAGCACAGCCGCCGGGGTAGGTGACGGCGATGATCCTGCATGCAATCCTGTTTTACATTTTCGCCGTCGGCGCCGTGGCTGCAGGCGTGATGGTCGTTGCCGCCATCAATCCGGTACATTCGGTGCTGTTTTTGATCCTCGCCTTTTTCAATACGGCGGCTCTGTTTGTCCTTATCGGCGCCGAATTTCTGGCGATGATCCTCGTCATCGTTTATGTCGGCGCGGTAGCAGTGTTGTTTCTCTTTGTCGTGATGATGCTCGAAATCGATTTTGCCGAACTACGCAGTGGCTTTGTCCGCTACCTCCCGGTTGGCGCCCTGGTCGGGTTGATTTTGTTGGCTGAATTGGTCTTGATCTCGGTCAGTTGGGCACTGTCACCGACCGGGACGATCGTCGCCGCGGCGGCCCCCGCCGGCGCGGTCGTCATCAGCAATACGCGCGCTCTCGGCGATATCCTTTACACCCGGTACCTGTTCCCGTTTCAGGTGGCCGGGCTGATTCTGCTCGTGGCGATGATCGGGGCGATCGTGCTGACCTTGCGGCATCGGGCCGATGTACGCCGACAATCAATCGAGGCGCAGTTAGCCCGTACGCGGGCACAGTCGGTTGAGGTCGTCAAAGTACCGGTTGGCGAGAGGGTGTGATGGTGATCGGCCTGACCCACTACCTGACTGTCGGCGCGATCCTGTTCACACTCGGAATTTTTGGCATCTTTTTGAACCGGAAGAACGTGATTGTAATTTTGATGTCGATCGAGCTGATGCTGCTAGCGGTCAACATCAACCTCGTAGCCTTTTCGGTATTCGGCAACAACCTGATCGGCCAAGTATTTGCCATGTTCGTGCTGACTGTGGCCGCGGCTGAGGCGGCGATCGGGTTGGCCATTCTCGTCGTCTACTTCCGTAATCGCGGCACGATCCGGGTCGAAGACATCAACATGATGAGAGGTTGAGCGCGATCTCCGATCGAGGGGTGGGATCATGAAGCCATATCGGGTATGCCTGCCGCGGGCTGTGCCGATCCTGGCACAATTTTGAACAGCCCATTACCGGCTTAGAGGCGTGGGGGGATTGAGGTAGTGGCGCTTGCCGTCGTTTTTCTGCCGCTGGTCGCAGCGATCATCGCCGGCTTTTTTGGCCGAGCGATTGGCGACCGCGGCTCGCAGGTGGTCACGTGCGGCGCATTGCTGCTTTCGGCGGCGCTTGGGATTGTCCTGTTCCGCGATATTCTCTCGATGCCCGAGCCGCAGATTATCCCGCTGTTCAAATGGATCGTAGCCGGCGGGGTCGGCGTCACCTGGTCGATCCGCCTCGACACATTGAGCGGTGTGATGATCATCGTCGTGACCGTCGTATCATCGATGGTTCACGTGTACTCGATCGGCTACATGGCGGAGGACAAATCCATCCCCCGCTTTATGGCGTATTTGAGCCTATTCACTTTCTTTATGCTGGCTCTGATTACGTCGAACGACTTTCTGCAGCTGTTTTTCGGCTGGGAAGGCGTCGGACTGATGTCATATCTGCTGATCGGCTTTTGGTACGATCGGCCTTCCGCCAATGCCGCCGCGATTAAGGCGTTTATCGTCAACCGAATAGGCGATTTCGGGTTTTCGCTCGGTATTTTCGCCGTTTTTGTGATTTTCGGCACGCTCAATTTCCCCGAGGTCTTCGCCCACGCGCCAAAAGCCGTTGGCACGACCATGGATTTTCTCGGCTGGCGGGTCGATTCGCTGACGCTCGCCTGCATTCTGCTGTTTATCGGCGCCATGGGGAAATCGGCGCAGGTGCCGCTGCATACCTGGCTGCCGGACGCGATGGAGGGCCCGACCCCGGTTTCCGCATTGATCCATGCGGCGACGATGGTGACCGCGGGTGTTTTCATGGTGGCGCGGTTATCCCCGCTGTTTGAGTACTCCGCGACGGCCCTTGTCGTCGTCGGCGTGATCGGTGCCACCACCGCGATTTTTGCCGCGAGTGTCGGAATGGCGCAGAACGACATCAAGAAAGTCGTTGCCTATTCGACCTGCAGCCAACTCGGCTACATGTTCATCGCCGCCGGTGTCTCGGCCTATCAGGCTAGTGTCTTCCATCTGTTTACCCACGCCTTCTTCAAAGGCCTGTTGTTTTTGTGCTGCGGCTCGGTGATCCACGCGATGGGCGGCGAACAGGACATGCGCCACATGGGCGGGTTGTGGCGCAAAATCCCGTGGACCTATGTGACGATGTGGATTGGCGCGCTGTCGTTGAGCGGCATTCCGCCCTTCTCGGGTTATTGGTCGAAAGACACGATCCTCGATGCCGCCTGGGCATCCGGATCAGCGGTCGGCCGCTACGGCTGGGTGCTCGGCACTGTCGCCGCTTTCATGACGGCTTTCTACATCGCGCGGGTCATGTTTATGACGTTTCACGGCGAGCCCCGCGCTGACCACGAAACCATGCACCACGCGCATGAGAGCCCGTGGGTCATGCGCATCCCGCTGATTGCGTTGGCGATCGGGGCTGCGGTTCTCGGCGGCCTGCTCGACGGCGATTTTATCGGCCAAGGACGCGGGGACTTTTGGAAGACAGCCATTTTTGTGCTGCCCGGACACAACTCGCTTTCGGAAGCAGAAGGAATACCAGGGATTATCCGCTGGCTACCGTTTGTGTGTGGCGTCGGCGGCATCGGCACCGCCTATGTCTTTTACATCCTGAATCCGCAATTTCCGGTGCGCCTCGCTCAGCAATTCCGGATGGTATATCTGTTCCTGCTCAACAAATGGTATTTTGACGAACTTTATGACCACATCGTGGTGCGCCCGGCCATCGCGACGGGCGACGGATTGTGGAAAGGCGGCGACCAGACCCTGATCGACGGGCTCGGCCCGAACGGGGTGGCCGCGATGACTCGTGATTTGGCGCGTCAGGCGAGCCGACTCCAGAGCGGGTATCTCTATCATTATGCCTTTGTGATGCTAATCGGGCTGGTCGGGTTTGTGACCTGGTACCTGCTGTACGCGCGTTGAGCTAAGGGGATTGTCGTGACCCATTGGCCCCTGCTCTCGCTCGTCACGTTTCTGCCGCTGCTCGGAGCGTTCTTTATTCTGATTGCGCGTGGGGATGCGGAGGTGGTGGCCCGCAACGCCCGCTATATCGCGTTGTGGACATCGCTGATCGTCTTTGCTTTGTCGCTGGTGCTGTGGCTCGACTTCGATCCCAACACCGCCGATTTCCAATTCGTCGAGCGCACGAAATGGATCACCCTCGGCGGGATGACGATCAGTTATCATATGGGGATCGACGGCATCTCGCTGTTCTTTATTATTCTTTCGACCTTGCTGACGGTAGCCTCGGTTGTTTCAAGCTGGGTGGTGATCAGGGTCCAAGTCAGAGAGTACATGATCGCCTTCCTGATCCTTGAAACATTGATGGTCGGCATCTTCTGTGCGCTTGACTTTATCGTCTTCTATATATTCTTTGAAGGCGTGCTGGTGCCGATGTTCCTGATCATCGGCATCTGGGGCGCCGAAAATCGGATCTATTCCGCGTTCAAATTTTTTCTCTATACGCTGCTCGGCTCAGTGCTGATGCTGCTGGCGATCCTCGCAATCTATTTGCGGACCGGGTCGACCGACATCGAATACGCATTGAACCACGCCAGCCTGTTTTCGCCCGCTCTGCAGCGATGGTTGTGGCTCGCTTTTTTTGCCTCGTTTGCGATCAAGGTCCCAATGTGGCCGGTTCATACTTGGCTTCCCGACGCACATGTCGAGGCCCCGACGGCAGGTTCGGTCATTTTGGCCGGCATTCTATTGAAACTCGGCGGGTATGGTTTCATCCGCTTCTCGCTGCCGATGTTTCCGCTGGCGTCGCATTATTTCACACCGCTGATCTTTGTCTTGAGCGCTGTCGCGGTGATCTACACCTCTTTGGTAGCGCTCGCCCAGACCGACATGAAAAAGCTGATTGCCTATTCGTCGATCGCTCATATGGGCTTTGTCACGATGGGCACGTTCGCGGTGACCGAGGAGGCGGTACAAGGCGCCGTGATCCAGATGCTGAGCCACGGGCTTGTCTCGGGCGCGTTGTTTTTGTGCGTCGGCGTCCTCTACGATCGGCTGCACACCCACGAGATTGCGCGGTTTGGCGGGTTGGTCGAGCGCATGCCGGCCTACGCGTTTGTCTTCATGGTCTTCACCTTGGCGTCCATCGGTTTGCCCGGCACCAGCGGATTTGTCGGCGAATTTCTGATCCTGCTCGGCACGTTCAGGGTTAGCACGCTCGAATGCTTCCTCGCGGCAACCGCACTGTTCCTTGCCCCAGCCTACATGCTCTATCTCTACCGGCGGGTGATCTTCGGCACCCTGACCCGGGCCGATCTGCGCGACATTCTCGATTTGAGTATGCGAGAAAAGGCGATCTTTGCGCCGCTGATCCTCGTGGTGTTGTGGATGGGGATCTATCCGACTTCCTTCTTGCGCCCGATCCAGGCATCGGTAAACCACGTCGTCGAACAGGTCACGGCTGCCACCAACGCCGCCGGCCTGCGCCACGCCGCCCTGCCCTAGGAATGCGCGGATGGCTCACTTCCTCTTTCCCGACATTTCCCCGGCGGTCCCGGAGATCGTCCTCGCCGTGCTGGCTATGGCGCTGCTGCTGCTGGGCGCCTTTCGCGGTGAGCGATCGACGCGTCTTGTATCCTGGCTCGCGATCGCCGCGCTGGCTGTTGTGTTCGTCATCGATGTCGCGGCCGGTGGTGAACGCCGCGTCGGCTTTTACGGCACGTTCGTCAATGACGCCTTTGCGCTCTTTATGAAATCGTTGGTGCTGATCGGCTCAGCGCTTGCCATCCTTATGAGCTTTCAATTCAACGAAGAAGAGAGGATCGCCCGCTTCGAATTTCCGATTCTGGTCATGCTGTCGACTGCCGGCATGATGATAATGATCTCAGCAAACGACTTGATAATTCTCTACCTCGGGCTCGAATTACAAAATCTGGCGCTTTACGTCACAGCAAGTTTTAATCGAGATTCATCACGGTCGAGCGAAGCCGGGCTCAAATACTTTGTCTTGGGCGGCCTGTCTTCGGGAATCCTGCTCTATGGTCTGTCGCTCGTCTATGGCTTCGCCGGGACGACCGGCTTTGTTGATCTATTCCACCTGTTCGTCGGAAATGCGCCGGTGTCTAAAGGCGTGATCGTCGGACTTGCTTTTGTCATTGCGGGTTTGGCGTTCAAGATTTCGGCAGTGCCATTCCATATGTGGACGCCCGACGTTTACGAGGGTGCGCCGACCCCGGTCAGCGCGTTTTTCGCCGTCGCCCCAAAGCTTGCTGCGTTTGCATTGTTTGTCCGGGTCCTTATCGATCCGTTCGGTCCGCTGATTGGCGAGTGGCGGCAGATTGTAGTCTTCATTTCGGTCGCTTCAATGATTCTGGGCTCGGTCGCCGCGATCGCTCAGCGCAATATCAAGCGCCTGATGGCTTACAGTTCGATCGGCCATGTCGGCTACGCGCTGATCGGGCTCGCCGCCGGAACCGCAGCCGGGATCCGCGGCATTCTCGTTTATCTTGCGATCTATCTGGTGATGACTGTCGGTACCTGGGCGGTCGTCCTTTGCATGCGGCGGCAGGGCCGAGCGCTCGAGGAGATCGGTGATCTTTCTGGGCTGTCGCGGACGCATCCGAGCTTGGCGCTCGCATTGGCGATTTTCATGTTCTCTCTGGCGGGATTACCGCCGACCGCCGGCTTTTTCGGCAAGCTGTACATTTTCCTCGCGGCCATCGACGCCAAGCTGACGGGGTTGGCGGTGATCGGCGTCGTCACCAGCGTGGTCGGCGCGTTTTATTATTTCCGTGTCGTCAAGGTCATGTATTTCGATGATCCCGTAGGGAGCTTCGACGCGCCGTTTGCCAGCGAGTTGAAAGGTCTACTGGTCGTGACGGCTTTGGTGACCCTGCTTTTCTTCCTGCTGCCAGGCCCGGTCATCGGCAGCGCCGAACTCGCCGCTGCGTCGCTCTTTGCGCGATGACTGTGTCGACGCCGCTGCTTCCCGCGGCGTACCGGCTGATTTTGCGCGAGACCGTCGGCAGCACCAACGATGAAGCCAAAGAACTCGCTCGCGCCGGGGCGCTAGAAGGAACCATCGTTTGCGGATTGCGGCAGACGGCCGGACGCGGCAGGCGCGGGCGCATTTGGTCGTCGCCGCCGGGCAATCTTTATGCTTCGGTCATCTTGCGCCCGAGCTGCAGCCCCGAGGGCGCGGCGCAGCTCGCCTTTGTTGCCGCTTTGGGCGTCGGTGAGTCGCTCTCGGAGCTCGCTCCCACGCTTTCCCCGATTGCCTACAAATGGCCGAACGACGTGCTGGCGGGAGGACGAAAGATCGCCGGCATTCTGCTTAAATCGGAGACCGCCGAGAGTGGCAGCCTTGCGTTTCTGATCGTCGGAGTCGGGGTCAATCTCGTTTCGGCGCCGTCCGATGCAGAGTTTCCAGCGATCTCGCTCGCCGGTGAAGGCCTGCCGGCGCAGACCCCTGAAGCGGCATTGGCGGCCTTTGTCCGCCATTTCGAGATTTGGGTGCGGCGTTGGCGAGAGGAGGGGTTTGGGCCGGTGCGCGATGCCTGGCGGGCGCGGGCTTTCGCACTCGGCGAGCCAATCCGGGTCCGGCTCGACACCACGACCTTGCACGGACGATTCATCGACATAGATCAACGGGGAGCGCTGTTGCTGGAGGTTGGGGGCGAGCGGCGGCGGATTTCGGCCGGCGACGTGTTCCCGGCACGTTAGCGAGGCCAGATGTTGCTCGCGGTCAACGCCAACAACACGAACACGGTGTTTGCCGTTTGGGATGGTATCCGGCTGACTGGGAAATGGCGCGCCGCGACCGACGCGCGCCGCACGGCCGACGAATATGTTGTCTGGCTTGATCATCTCCTTGCGCTCCAAGGGCTCTCGCGGAGCATGATCGACGGCACGATCATTGCCAGCGTGGTGCCTGAAGCGAACTTCAACTTGCGCCGCCTGTGCCGCGAATATTGTCACAGCGAGCCGCGCGTGATCGGTGATCCGGGGGTCGTGATCGGCGCCCGCTCGCTCGTCGACCGACCGGAGGAGGTCGGCGCCGACCGTCTGGTTAATACGGTGGCGGCGCATGATCGCTATAGGGGGCCCCTGATCGTTGTCGATTTCGGCACCGCGACGACCTTTGATGTTGTCGACGCCGATGGCAATTATCGCGGAGGGGTGATCGCACCCGGTATCAATCTGTCTCTGCAAGCGCTTGCAATGGCTGCCGCGAAACTTCCGAGCGTGCCGATTGCCCGCACCGAGAAGGTAATCGGGACCAGCACCGTCGCGTGCATGCAGTCGGGCATATTCTGGGGTTACATCGGGCTGGTCGAAGGGCTGGTAGGGCGCATTCGCGAGGAGCGTGGCGAGGCGATGGGAGTGGTGGCGACGGGCGGTCTGGCGCCGCTGTTTGATGGCGCCACAGAGGTCATCGATAGGGTCGATCCGGATCTGACGTTGTGGGGGCTCTACCTGTTACACCAAAGAAACAGCAATAAATGAACGATTTTCCGTTTCAGTCCTCGGTTCGTTCCGGGGGCGACGATCCCAACGCTTTGCTGTTTGTCGCGCTCGGCGGCGCCAACGAGATCGGGATGAATCTCAATCTCTACGGCATTGCCGGCCAGTGGCTGATTGTCGACTGTGGCGTGACCTTTGGCGACGATTCGCAGCCGGGGCTCGAGGTTGTCATGCCCGATCCGAGCTTTATTGCCGAGCGCCGTGACCGTTTGCTCGGGATCGTCGCGACGCATGCCCATGAGGACCACATCGGAGCCATCCCATATCTATGGACACAGCTGCGATGCCCGGTCTGGGCCACGCCTTTCACCGCCTCGGTGCTGCGCGCAAAGCTGGTCGAGGCCGGGTTGGCCGACAAGGTTCGCATTAACATCGTCCCGATGTCCGGCCGATTTTCGATCGGGCCGTTCGATCTGGAATTTGTCACTCTGACCCATTCGATCCCGGAGCCGAACGCGGTCGTGCTGCGCACCGCGGCGGGGACGGTAATGCATACCGGCGATTGGAAGCTCGATCCCGACCCGCTGATCGGACTGCCGGTCGATGAGGATGCGCTGCGCCGACTTGGCGACGAGGGCGTGCTGGCGATGATCTGCAATTCGACCAATGCGCTGCGGCCCGGCACGTCCGGCTCTGAAGCTGATCTGCGCGAGTCGCTGACAGAGCTGGTCGGGCGCTATGACGCGCGCGTTGCCGTCGCTTGCTTCGCATCGAACGTTGCTCGCCTCGAAACTATCGCGCACGCCGCCGCGGCCCATGGTCGCGACGTGGCGCTGGTCGGCCGTTCGCTGTGGCGGATCGACAAGGCGGCGCGGGAAAACGGTTATCTGTCCGATCTGCCACGATTCCTCCCCGAGGAGGAAGCGGCCTATATTCCGCGCGACCGCATCTTGATGATCTGCACTGGCAGCCAAGGCGAACCGCGTTCGGCGTTGGCCCGGATTGCGCGTGACGATCATCCTAATGTCGAACTCGAAGCCGGTGACGCCGTGATCTTTTCATCTCGGATCATCCCCGGAAACGAAAAAGCGATCGGCCGCTTGCAGAATGAGTTGGCCCGGCTCGGCGTCGAGATCGTCACCGAACTCGACCATTTCGTGCATGTATCCGGTCATCCAGCCCGCGAAGAGCTGGTCCGCATGTATCAGATGATTCGGCCAAAAGTGGCGATCCCGGTGCATGGCGAGGCGCGTCATTTGATGGCCAATGCAGCCATCGCCGGTGAATGTCAGATCGCGCACGCTTTGGTTATCGAGAATGGTGATCTCGTTAGAACTCGGTTCATCGAATGCAGCGATCGTCGATGAGGTCCCCGTCGGCAGGCTGACGAGCGATGGGAAGAGCTTGCTGCCGCTCGACGGTTCGGCGCTCAAAGATCGTCGACGCGTCATGTTCAACGGCAGCGTTGTCGCAACCTTAGTCCTCAATGCCCAAGGCCGATTTGCTGCGGCCCCGGCCATCACCGTGATCGGCTTGGTCGAGCCGGAGGCCGCGCAGGAAGCGGTTCCGTTCTTGCGGACCGCGATCGAGCGGGCTTTAGACGAACTGCAGCCAGCGGCGCGACGCGACGACGATGTGGTCGGCAAATCGGCCCGACGCGCTCTGCGGCGAGCGCTCAACGAGCGTTTCGGTAAGCGTTCGCTGGTCGAAGTCCAAGTGGTGCGGGTTTGAGTTCGCGCCCGCGGCAGGTCCTTAAGTAGGGTTGGAGGAAGGGTGATCGGCAAACTCAATCATGTCGCAATCGTCGTTCCCAATCTGGCGGCTGCCAGCAGAGTCTATCGCGACATGCTGGGCGCGCGGGTATCGGCGCCGCAGCCCTTGCCGACCCATGGTGTGAGGGTGGTCTTTGTCGAACTACCCAACACCAAGATCGAACTGCTCGAACCGCTCGGTGACGCCTCGCCGGTGCGCGGCTTTCTCGACCGCAATCCCGCCGGCGGAATGCATCACCTATGCTATGAGGTCGACGACATCATAGCCGTCCGCGATCGTCTCTGCGCCGAAGGCGCCCGCGTGCTCGGCGATGGCGAGCCACGGCCTGGCGCCCATGACAAGCCGGTATTATTCCTGCACCCAAAGGATTTCTGCGGCACGTTGATCGAGTTGGAGCAAGTCTAGGCCGAGCCGGTCCCAACTCTCTGATGAACTGGTTTACCGGCCTCATTCTCTACGTTTTGGTGTGGTGGATAACGCTGTTCGCGGTTCTGCCATTATGGGTTGTCCCTACAGAACCCGGCGAGATTGGCCACGCCGCGGGCGCGCCGAAACAGCCGCGTCTGATGCGCAAGACAATCGTCACATCAATTGTTGCTGGGGTTATTTGGGTGTTGATCTATGCGCTGGTGCGCTCACCCTGGCTGAGTTTTCGCGGATCCTGAGGTGAGCGCCGCCTATTGCCGGGCCGCACCCGGGCATCCGGTCCATGCCGCCTATCACGATCTCGAATATGGCTTTCCATCGAGCGATGAGCGGGTCTTGTTCGAGCGGCTGGTGCTCGAGATCAATCAGGCGGGGCTGTCCTGGCTGACGATCTTGAATAAGCGCGCTGCGTTCCGCGTCGCGTATGGCGATTTTGATGTCGACAAGGTTGCCGACTTTGGCACCGCTGACATCTCTCGGCTGCTCGGCGATACCGGGATCGTGCGCAACCGGCTCAAAATCGAGGCCGCAATCGACAACGCCCGGCGAATCCAGGATCTGCGTATGTCACACGGGTCGTTCGCTCTTTGGGTCGACACTTATCATCCGCGCCCGCTGGAGGAGTGGACCAAGTTATTTCGCCGGACCTTCCGCTTTACCGGTGGCCAAATCGTCAACGAGTTTTTGATGAGTCTCGGGTACCTGCCGGGAGCGCACGAGCCGGATTGCCCTGCCTTTGCGCGAATTTCGGCGTTGTCACCGCCGTGGATGCGCGCTGCCGCGAACTGATCAGTAATCGATAAATGAGTATTTGACCATGGCGGTAACATGTTGCTACCGAAGCTTGGTTTATCTCGTCCCCACCCGGCGATAAACGCGATCATGGCACAGGTCGCGGAACGCGGCGGGTGGTTCCATCAAATTGGCGTTACTCTTGAGGTGTTCTGATGCTGTTGCGGGAAAAGTATCTCAAAATCTTGTCTGGGATGCTTCCGGCGGGTGCGGTTGGAGTGTCGCTGATCCTCGGGAGCGCAGCGCCGGCTGCCGCCGATCAGGACCCAGCGCAGAGCCAACCGCCGGCGGCCGAGCCGAGCGGGGTGTCCAATAGGCTCGCCGCGATTCGCGATGCCGTCTCTGCAATTGAGCATCCGAAAGCCTCGCAAGTCCGAGAGCAGGTGGCTTGGTGGGCGTGGCGAAACGGCGGCGGCGGCTGGCGCAATGGTGGTGCTGCCTGGGGCAATGGCGGCTGGCGTAACGGCGGCTGGCGCAACGGCGGTTGGCGCAATGGCCCATGGAGCAATTTCTGGCGAAATTTTTAGGCAGCTACTCCGTTGTGGGCGCGCACATCTCGCAGGCTCCCAACCGGGACAGATGATGTGGGTCGAGATGTCCGTTCGCGCCGATTGATCGAGAGGTCAGATCGATGTCACTGCAGGGCAAATATGTAAGGATTTTGTCAGCAATGGCTCCGGTTGGAGCCGCTGGAGTTTCGCTGCTGGTGGGCTCGACAACGCCGGTCACCGCCAGCCCGGAACCCGCCGGCTCTCAGCCACCGGCCGCTCAGGCGGCTCGCATATCGGAGCGCCTCGCCGCGATTCGCGACGCCGTTTCGACCGTGACTGGTCGCGACGCCGGCCAGACAGGCCAAGACATCAGCAAGCTGCGGCTCGCCTGGGGTAATTGGTGGCGCAACGGGGGCTGGCGCCCGTGGGGTTGGGGCTGGCCGAACTGGAATAACTGGCATAACTGGAATAACTGGCCCAATTGGTGGCGTAACTGGTGAGCAGATAGTGCCAGTAATTTCCATGGACGAAGTTGTGCCGACCATTCAATTGCTCGTGGTCCAACCGACCCCGTTCTGCAATATCAATTGCAAATATTGCTATCTGCCGAACCGCACGTCGAAGGCGGTTGTCAGCACCGAGACACTGCATAACTTGTTCTCGCAGGTTTTTGCCTCCGGGTGGCTCGGGGATGGGCTCTCTATCGTATGGCATGCGGGCGAGCCGATGGTCCTGCCCATCTCATTTTATCAAGTAGCCTTTGCCTTGGTTGAGGCTTTGCGGCCGCAGCAACTGCAGATCGTTCATTCGTTTCAGACGAATGGCACGCTGATCGACGATGCGTGGTGCGAATTTTTCGGTGAGGCGAAGGTCAATCTCGGGGTCAGCATCGACGGCCCGCGCCATTTTCACGACCAGAACAGATTGACACGATCTGGCCGCGGCACCTTCGATCGGACGATCGCTGGCATCCGCTCGCTGCGCCGACACAACGTGCCGTTCCATGTTATTTCCGTACTCAGTCCGGCCAGTATGGCCGCACCCCGCGAGATGTTTGACTTCTACGTCGCGGAAGGTATTGAGCAAGTTTGCTTTAATGTCGAGGAATCGGAAGGCGATCACGTCTCGCAATCCTTTGCAGATAGCGACCTCGAGACCGCTTACTTCCGATTTCTCGGCGAATTCTGGCGTTTATCGGCTGCAGCACCTGGTAAGATCAGGTTCGTGCGAGAGATCGAAACCGCGCTGCACCAGGTGATCCGGCCTGAGGAGGCGCCGTTTCGCAACCAGCTCGTCGAACCTTTTGCGATCACTAGCATGGATTGCGCCGGCAACATCGCCACTTTCTCGCCGGAGCTTCTCGGCCTCAAGAACCCCACCTACAACGATTTCGTGCTTGGCAACATCAACCGCGACAGCCTTGCCGATTTGCTGGACAGTCCCGTCCTCGCTCGGATGCTGACCGATATCAACACTGGCGTGGCAATGTGCCGCGACCAGTGTGAGTACTTTTCGGTTTGCGGCGGCGGCGAGCCGGTCAACAAGCTCGCTGAAAATGGCAGCTTTGCCAGCACCGAAACCGCATATTGCCGCGTTACCAAGATGCGGGCGACCGATCTCATTCTCGATACGCTCGACAGGGTCCCGACCGGTGACGACGCCCGCGATGTACTGGCCTATGCGGAGGTGCTCGGCGGCGAACAGACAGAGACGGCGGGCGGCAACCCAAGACCATCGATTTGGAGGACAGCATGAAAAATGCATGGCGCTGGTTGGGCGTGCTCGCTTTCGCGGCAGCGACGCAGGGAGGCTGGGCTGGTCTCGCGATGGCTCAAGGCACACCGGCGGCCTCGCCCCCGGCTTCCGCTGCTGCAGCATCAGAAGGTTACCAAGGAGGCAATCTTGAGGAATCGGTGGAGACCTCACCGACCGAGACCGAACCCGGAACAGAACTTCCTGTCCTCTATATCACCGGTATCGAAATAATCCGCAGCCAAACCTCGCCACCGATCGATATCGTCAGGGTTACCGGCTTGACTGGGTCGCAAGGCTGGAGCTCGCCGCAGCTGGTTCCCACCTATATCGGCAAACCGCTAGACGGCATCCTCGACCTTCAGTTTATCGCGACGATGCCGTTGCAGACTGAGCCGGCCACCGGCTTCTTTCAGGTAAGCGCGCTCTTCCCGCTGGGAGAGGGGAACGCTTTTAGGGGAGTGCGAGTGCGCGGCTCGGAAAATGCGATTGAACTCGATCAGATTCCGGGTGTTCGAACCGTGCAGATTGGGGTGAATGACTGCCGGGATTGCGTCGGCAAGAAGTTTGCGGAGCGAGGCCAGGCGCCGCCCGGAAGCCCCGGAGTTGTTCGCCAAGAGGATCTCCCCAAGATCCTGCGCTGGATTCCGCCCAATCATGGAATCCGCGGTATTACTCATAACCCCAACCGCCTGAACCTGCTGCTTGGCGGCGACAACACGATTATTGCCGCCTATTGGGAGTAGGGCGGTAGGGCGACCCCCCAGCTGCCAAAACTCAAGCGGCTCCGGCCCTTGTTCCCTGACGGTTGTCGCTCCTTTCGTCGCCTGGTTATTGCAACGACGGCGGTAACGCTGCTCGCTGCAAACCCCAGTGCTGCGCGGGCCGGCTCGTTGGTTCCGGGCAATGTCGATGCGCTCGACCACATCGCTTTCGCTGTCTACGGCGCCGAATCGAGCCACGGCTCCGACCCAAACATGTGGCGGTCCGAGCCAGACGGCCCACAGGGTCCGATGCAGGTCTCGGCAGCGGCGGCCGAGGATGTCGGCGGCGGCGATCGGTTCGACATCGTGGAGAACCGTGCCCTGGGCAGAGCCTATCTTGCCCATCTCTATCGGCGTTATGCGAATTGGCCCGACGCTATCGCCGCCTATAATTGGGGACCCGGTAGAATGGATGCTTGGATCGGCGCCGGCCGTCCCAGTGACAAGCTTCCAATGACTGTGTCGCTATACCGAATGCGGGTCTTGTTTGGCTCGCCGGGCCCGAACTTAAGTCTCGGAACTCGCTTGGGGATTGGCCGTCGAACGCCGCGTCGGACAATGGCCGACCGCCTGCACCCGAGCCAGGAGAGCGTCGAGGTTGAACAGCTCTACACCACAATCATGTCCCAAACTGAGCGTTTGGCGCGCTGACCAACCCCAATAAGCCCAGTAAAGGCCTCGATCGCAAATCCGACCCAAACTTGCGGTTCACAGCGATATTCCAACACCGACATCGCTCAACACCGTAAGTCCTCCGCTAATGCTGGTCACCCATGCCCAATCGATGAGCACATATCGCTCGGCCCGAGTGAACGGATCGGGCAGAGTGCGGCCGAACCATTGAAATTCATGGGACCGTTTTCGAGATGTCGGCCGTCTCCGCTCTGATCCGCGATCCGACACGATTGATACTGATCGGCGCTGCGGTGCTTCTCAGCCTAGGTATGGGCTTGCGCCAAAGCCTCGGGCTGTTTCTGACGCCGATTACGCGCGACCTCGCCATCACCGCGACGAGTTTCACCCTCGCGATTGCTGTCCAGAACATCGTGTGGGGCGCTTCGCAGGCTCCAATCGGGGCGCTCGCCGACCGCTTTGGCCTTCGCGTCACGATGTTGGCGGGCGCCGTCATCTATGTCGTGGGGCTGTTGGTCATGGCCAGCGCCCACGGCGCAACTTCGCTGATTGTCTCGGGCGCACTGATTGGCGTGGCGTTGTCGTGTACCGCGTCGTCATTGGTCATGACGGCCGTGGCGCGAACGGTTTCGGAAAAGAACCGCAGCAAGGTGTTGGGCATTGTCTCGGCCGCGGGGTCGCTTGGCACGCTGATGATTCCGATCACGACGCAATCGATCCTGGCGCGAAACGCCTGGCAGATCGGCGCGTTGTTTTTTGTCGTTCTGGCTATTGCGATGCTCCCGGCCGGTTATATTGCCGGCGGGGCCGACCGGATGCCGAACCGCGTATCGGCCAAGATGACGATGGGGGCGGTCCTCAGTCAAGCGGCGCGCCATCGCCCATTTCTGGTAATGTCCGGCGCCTACTTCGTGTGCGGGCTCAACCTGGTTTTCCTGACAACTCATCTGCCGACATATTTGGCGATCTGCGGACAGAACCCGCTGCTGAGCGCCGAGGCGATCGCAGTGATCGGCGGAATGAATTCGATCGGCTCGTTTACGGCGGGCTGGCTTGGCGGCAAATACCCCAAGCATATTCTCTTGGGCCTGCTCTACATTCTGCGAGCATTTGTCTTTACCGCGTACTTTATCATGCCGCCGACGCCGACCAGCACACTCGTTTTTGCGGCGGCGATGGGAATGCTGTGGCTCAGCGTAGCGCCGCTCGTCAGCGGCCTCGTCGCCGAAATGTTCGGTACTCGGTATATGGCGACGCTATTGGGCATCGCCTTTGTCATGCATCAGGTCGGCTCGTCTCTCGGCGCCTGGGGTGGCGGGCTGATTTTCGACAAGTTCGGCTCGTACGATCATGCTTGGCATATCGGCGTGGTGATCGGCTTTAGTGCCGGCGTTATCCAGATCTTGGCGGGCGGGCCGAGCCGTGGGCGCGATCGGATTGCAACACCCCGTCTCGCAGTCACTTGAATTCGGTTGTCATATTCTGCCCTCGGCAACGCCGAGGCAGCCTCGATCTAATCGAATAAGCTCGACCTCTCCCGCGGCATAACTTGCGGCATGGCCAGGACAGCGACATGCTGGCGGCCCATTGGGTCGTGACGGGAGCTCTCCATATGCGTCTTCAGGGAAAGATCGCGATAATCGTTGGCGCCGGGCAAGGACCGGGCGAGGGGATGGGCAACGGGCGGGCGACAACACTGCGTTTTGTCCAGGAGGGTGCGAAGGTGCTCGCCGTCGACCGGGTGCTCGCCTCCGCCGAAGAAACAGCGAGAATGGCGGCAAAGCACGGCGGCGAATGCGTACCCTTTGAAGCCGATATAACCAAGGAACAAACCCTGGCGGCGATGGTCACGGAAGCGCGACGACGTTGGGGCCGCATCGACATCCTTCACAACAATGTCGGGGTCAGCATTGCTGGTGGCGACAAACCGTTGCTGGAGTTGACCGAGGAAGCGTTTGACCGGGTTTCCGCGATCAACCTGCGCGGCACGATCATGGCGTGCAAACAGGTGATCCCGGCCATGCGCGAGCAGCGTTCGGGTGCGATCGTCAACATCGCACGCCGGTTATTGATGGTCCACACACACTCTACGCTTGCTGCTTGACGCCCTCGGCCATGCCCAACAAGTCAAAGCGGTCGGGGAGTGGGCAGATTGACGCACGACCTTAAAGACACGACCACGACGCGAGCCGTCGCGGAGGATTGGGCGAAAGTAAGCCTGCCGCCGGCTTGACCGGCCTGCCGATGACGGTGTGGATTACCGAAAACGACGGTTATCCGCACGATGTGCGGGTCAAAGTCAGCACTCTTCATGGCGATCGCGGCTCCTGGCGCACCGCTCCGTCGATAGCCGTGCGACCGCAGCCACATGCAATTGTGCCGGTCAGCTTGCCGGCCGCTGATGTCGCGCTCGTCAGTCGTTGGATCGACCTCAACCGTGATGTTATCATTGATAATTGGAACGGTGTGATCGACTTCGATGCAATTACACCGCGGCTGCATCAGGTAAAGCCGTAAGCGGCCGCGATCTCACTACGGAGCCCGGCACATCAGTGCGTAGATACCGGACTCTACCCTCAGGCGTGGAAAGGCTGGAGCAAGGAACCGCAAGAGCCGGGTGAGCCGGTCTGAGATACGCGACCGAGGAACCCAACGGCGATGGCGGCAGAACGCGCTGCAGCTTTTCGAACCTACGCTTTTTATTGGGCAATCTGACCTTGAGTTACGCGACGGTGGATAATTGGCGGGAAAGCAGTCGAGCACGCGTAAAGCGATGCATTGAAAAACTGCTTATGATTTATGTTAAATGGGTTCCTTCACCGGGAAGGTTGGTGATCGCGATTGACACTCGCGCGGTGACGTGGAGTAGTTGGGGCTCGCGCTGTCTCGATGCGGGGCGGATCGTGACGCGCTGAGGCTGAACGCCACCGAAAGAGTTCAATATCGGAGGAGTAAAATCATGCCGCTGGATGTCGCTGTTCCACCGAAAACCCTGACCTCGATGCTCCATTACCTAAAGCGCGGCGCCGAAAAGCCGGCCTATTACCGCATCGAGCCGCCGCCGGGCGTGCCGCGCGCGAACGGCATCGACGATCCGCACGACGTCACGATCGAGGATGCGCGCGGCCGTGAATCCGAGTTTACGCTCGACCGCAACGGTTTTGCCCTGATCAAGGCGCCGACCGCCGTCGCCGATTTTTACGACCCCGACGAGATCAGGCGGGTCTACTATCCGGAGGTCCAGCAGCTACTGCGGGACAAACTAGGCGCGAGCCGCGTCGTTGTCTTTGACCACAATGTGCGCAACGCGACGCGGGAAGGTTTGGCCAAACCCTCGCGGCAGGTGCACAACGACCACACCGTCAACTCGGCGCCGCGCCGGGTGCGCGACCATCTCGGCGAAGATGCCGAGGAATTGCTGAAGCACCGCTTTGGCATTGTCAATGTGTGGCGTCCAATCCGCGGGCCGGTGCTGGATTCACCGCTCGCCGTGTGCGACGCGCAAAGCTTTACCGATGCCGATTTGATCGCCAGCGATCTGGTTTATTCGCATGTGCGCGGCGAGACCTCGCGGGTCGAGTATAACCCAAAGCACCGGTGGTATTACTTCTCGGAGCAGCAGCCCCACGAGGTATTGCTGATCCGGGTGCACGACAGCGCTAATGACGGCCGCGCCCGGCTGTCGTTTCACACCTCGTTCGAGAACCCGCTGACCCCGGATGCCCCGCCGCGCGAAAGCATCGAGGTGCGCACCTTGGTGTTCTTCCCGCCTGCGGCCTAGCGCGTTCTGCTGAAAGGGCGTACTTGGCCCAAATGTTTTGGGCGAGACGCGGCTAGCGGTACGAACGGAACAGATGATTCTCGCCCTCTCATCTGCCGTCGCCGCGGCGTTAAGCCCTCACCCTTGATGGTTTGGGAGGGGGTGATCGCCGCCTCCAAACCGGAAGCACCGGAGCGAGGGAACAGACTGCGGCTGATCACGGTCCCTCCGTCGCCTTTCTGCGCTATCACCCCCACCCCAGCCCGCCCCCATCAAGGGGGCGGGGCGCCGTCGTTGGCGAATGAGGAACGCCCCGATGGCTTTCGTGGCCACACGATCTTGAAGCCCTCCCCCCTTGATGGGGGAGGGTTGGGAGGGGGTGACAACCGGAATGGCTAATGCCGAAATGAAGAAACGTCCGATCGCCGGGGCGCGGGAGCGTGCCCGATCCTTACGACGAGATATGGCCGACGCCGAGAAAAGCATCCGGCGTATCTTGCGATTGCATCAAATCGATGGGCACAGATTCCGCCGGCAAGTGCCCCTGGGGCCTTACATTGCCGATTTTGTCTGCCACAACGCGCGCCTGATTATCGAAATTGACGGCGGCCAACACCAAGAGTCGGCGCCGCAGGAAGCAGAGCGAACCCGCTTCCTCCAAGGCCAGGGCTACCGGGTTCTACGCTTCTGGAATAACGAAGTATTGTCGAACCTCGCGGGCATGCGTTCGACGATCGCCGAAAACTTGCGATGTCACCCCCTCCCAACCCTCCCCATCAAGGGGGAGGGCTTTGACAACATCCTCCACCACCGTCTGCGCGCTCTCCGTCCCTGACGGCAGAGAGCGAGGCCTTGCTTGCTTATTCCGCGGCGGCGGCGATCTTGTCTTGCGTCTTGGTCTCGAAATCGCTGGCGTCGTGGCGTTCGTGCAATTGGCTCGACGGGTCGCCGGAGAGGCGGTTGACCATGCGGCCGCGCCTGACCGCCGGGCGCTCCAACATCATATCGGCCCAGCGCACGACGTTCTTGTACTCGTGGACCGCGAGGAACTCGGCTCCCCCGTACGAGTCAAATTTCACCAGCCCGCCATACCACGGGAAGATTGCGATATCGGCGATCGTGTAGTCGGGGCCGGCGACATACTTGCTTTCGCCGAGGCGGCGATCGAGCACATCGAGCAGACGCTTGGTCTCCATCGCAAAGCGGTCGATTGCATATTCGATCTTGACCGGCGCGTATGCATAGAAATGGCCAAAGCCGCCGCCGACATAGGGCGTGCTGCCCATCTGCCAGAACAGCCACGACAGGCATTCGGCGCGTTCGCTGGGCTCGGTCGGCAAAAATTCGCCGAACTTCTCGGCGAGGTGCATCAGGATCGCGCCGGTCTCGAACACCCGGATTGGTTTGGGGCCGCTGCGGTCGAGCAATGCCGGTATCTTTGAGTTTGGGTTGATCGCGACAAAGCCGCTGCTGAACTGGTCGCCGTCGCCGATCTTGATCAGCCAGGCGTCGTACTCGGCACCTTTGTGACCGCGGGCGAGCAGCTCTTCGAGCATGATCGTGACTTTGACGCCGTTCGGCGTGCCGAGCGAGTAGAGCTGCATTGGGTGCTTGCCAACCGGCAGCTCCTTTTCGTGCTGGGCGCCTGCTGTCGGGCGGTTGATGTTGGCGAACCGGCCAAGCGCCGGCTTGGCGATCCAGACCTTGGGCGGTGTGTATTCGGCTGTGTCGGTCATTGCTGAATCTCCCGAGAAATGTTGGGGATGCACGCCGAGGAAGCGTGCAATCGGCTCATCCTACACGATCACTCCGGTTTGATGCACACCGCAATCAGCCGCGGTCAGCGCAGGGCTTCCGGGCCAGCGCCGATCGGCGGGCGAGGGGAGGGATGGGAGGGGCGTCATGCTTTTGCCGAGGTTGCAGTGTAATGCTGGGTTCGATCGATGCGATAGCGGGACAGGGCAGGGAGGGTTGATCACCGGCCGCCGAGATTTCCCGTAATTCCCGGTTCCGGCGGCGCAATTCCCGGTCAGGCAGCGGCAAATTCCCGTTTGACCAGCCACGGGAACTGCCTCGCAAGCTATTGGGCTGGTTCCGTTTTTTTGAGGCCGAGCGAGGCCCGATCGGCAGAATTCCCGGCTAATTCGGGGTTAACGGGAATTTGCCGCGGTCCCAGCGGGCTGGGGAGGTCAGGCGCGGGTCGGCGAGGGGGCGGGCTCCGCCATGCGCTCGGTTTGGGCGCCGCGCCGGGACAGTAGGCCGGTGGCGACCGCAGCGATCACCGCGAACAGGCAGGCGCTCAAAAAGATGTGGGTCGGCGGCATGCCGGTCCGCAACAGATATCCGCCCAAGATCGGCGCGGCGATGCCGCCGAGCCGGCCAATGCCGAGCGCCCAGCCAAGGCCGCTGGTGCGCATCCGCGCCGGGTAGAGCTTGCCGCAAGCCGCATTGGCGCCGGTCTGGCTGCCGATGATCGTCATGCCCGAGAGGAAGATCACCAGCACCAGGATCAGGTAAGGCATCGCGGCCAGCGCGATCAGGCCGATAAACACAATCCCGGCCGCATAATGCCATGCCAATGCCCGCTCGGGCCCGAAGCGGTCGATCAACAGGCCGAGGTAGAGCACCGCCATCATCCCGCCCAACTCGCGGAAGCTGGTGGCGCGCGCCGCGGCGGACGGCGTCATGCCGTTCAGGTGCAACACCTCCGGCATCCAGTAGATGAATAGAAACAAGTTCATCAAGCTGCAGAAAAAGATGATCCACATCAGCACGGTCTGCAGCGCGAAGCCCGGGCTAAACAACATCTTGACGGGGTTGCCATCGGCGACATCGAGGCGCTCGCCGACACCCTGTCCGGGCGTGATCGCCAGACTTTCGAGCAGCGCGGTCTCGCGCGGCGACGGGTTGGTCTTTGCCGCCAGCAGCCGCGGCAATTCGGGCAGCCACAAGGCCAGACTGACCACAATCAGCAACGGCACGACGCCGCCTAGCACAAAGACGCTCGGCCATCCGAAACTGGGGAGCAGCACCGCGGCGAGCTGGCCGCATAGAAACCCGCCGATCGGTGCGCCCGTAAAGCTGGCCATGATCATCAGCGCCCGCCGCCGGTGGGGCGCGTAGTCGCCGGTCAACGCTGCTGCCCCGGCGAACCCGCCGCCGATGCCGAGCCCGGTGAAAAACCGCAATGTGCTCAGCATCAGGAGCGAGCCGGCGAACGCGGTCAACAGCGAGGCCAGCCCGAATATCGTCATGCTCGTGATCAGCAAGGGCCTGCGGCCGATGCGGTCGCCGATCGGCCCCGCAGAGAGAGCGCCGACCAGGATCCCGATGCTCGACCACAAGAAGGCGGTGGTGAACGCCGGACCCGGCAGGTGCCAAGCGTGGGTCAGCGATGGCACCGAGACGCCGATCGAATTGATGTCGTAGCCGTCACAGACCTGGACGAGGGCGCACAGCGCCGCGACGCGGATCTGCAAAGCCCCGATGCGCTGGTTTTCGAGCGCCGTCTCGACCGATGACCCGTGTGCTTGCGCCATGTAGCTCCTCCCTCAAAGTCCGCACCTTTTTGCAGCCCGTGTTGCATTTTCCGGACGGCTGCGCAAGCCTCCTGGAGCAAATGGGAGCCAGGTTTTTCGGATGCGGACGGGAGCTGAGTATCGCAAGGCGCTGGGAGACGGGCGTCGAGTTTGGATCATGGGCGAAGCCTGGGCGGAGGACGTCACCACCCACCCGGCGACGCGCGCGATGGTCGACGAATATTCGGCCTGGTACGATCGGCATCTCGATCCCGAATGGTGCGACATCCTGCTGTCGCCACAGGCGGCCAATGCGGAACTCCTGCCCTGGGCCTATGTCGCGCCTAGGTCGAGCGCCGACCTGGTCGGTATGGGCCGGTCCTTTGCCGAGACGATTTTTTTGAACGCCGGCAACATCACCCACACCCCGGCCTACGGCAATCTGATTGCGCTCGGCGTCTTGACCGCGGCGCAATCGGGCGATGCGCCGGCCGAGCACATCGCGGCGGCGGCGGCGTATCGCGACGAGATCGCTCGCACCGGCCGGTTTTTGACGTATTGCGGTGGCGCCCCGATCATCGGACAACGCCTGCGGCCCGATCCGGCCGATCGGGTGGCGCTCAAGCTGATGCGCGAGACCGATGCCGGGATCGTGATTTCGGGCCGGCTCGGCATGCACACGAGCCCGGCTTATGCCGAGGATGTCTATGTCGGGGCGCTGTCGCGATTGGAGATCGACGGCCGCCCGGTCAGCTTTATCGTGCCGGTCAACGCACCCGGGGTGACCGTGCTGTGCCGCAAGCGCGCGACCCGCGACGAAAATCCGTTTGTCTCGCCGCTCTCCAGCCGCTTTGACGAGCTCGACGGCCAGATGTGGCTCGACGGCGTGCTGATCCCGTGGGAGCGGCTGTTTTTTGTCGACCCGACGCCTGAGGCGATCCCGCGCTGGCTCCGCTGGCATCACCTTTACGGCTGGCTCGCCAAGGCGGAATTCACCTTGGGTCTGGCGCTCGCCCTGACCCATGCGATGGGCCTCAAGGAGCACGCTCAGACGACCGAGTATTTGATCGACCTGGTTGTCAGCGTGCAGACCGTCCGCAGCAGTCTCACTGCGGCCGAGCGTGATCCCGATTTTACCCCGGAGGGCTATTGCTTCCCGCGCCACGCGCACCTCGCGGCGGGCGGCATTCAGTTGATGAGAGCACGGGCGCGCATGGCCGAGATCCTGCGGATCGTGCCGGGCTCCTCGCTGGTCGTGGCCCCCTCCGATCGCGATCTCGCAGCGCCGGAGATGGCAGCGGGTTTAGAAGAGTCGTTTGGCGGCGGTGGTTACTCTGCGCTGCAGCGCGCGGCACTGTTGCAGATGGCGTGGGACCATGTTTCATCGGCGCTCGATGGCCGCGAAGCTGCCTTCGAAGCGCATGCTAGCGGCGGCATGCCCAATTGGCGCAACTGGTTGCGCCGCAGTTTCCGCGATTACAACAATCTAGCGAACGCGGTCTCGGGCATCGTCGGCATGCCGATGCCTGAGGTCGATCTGGATGATGTTCGTACCGCCCCGATCGCGGTGCGCCGCACGACCGTCCCTTCCGCCGCCCCTCCCGCCGCCGGGAAGGCGTAAACCACCCCAGAGCGGCGTTGGCGGGCGGGGTAGGGGCGATTACATGACCTTCGAGACTAAAGGGATTGGGAGGTCCGATGACGGCCGCTCAGGACAGACGCGATCTTTGGGACAACCCGATGGGAACGGACGGGTTCGAGTTTGTCGAATATACCGGGCCCGACCCACAGGCTTTGGCGGCGTTCTTCGAGCGAATGGGCTTTATTGCCGCCGCGCGTCACCGCTCGAAAAATGTGACCCTTTATAAGCGGGGCGACATCCATTTTATCCTGAATGCCGAACCCGAAAGCTTTGCCCAGGCTTTTGCCCGGTTACACGGCCCGTCAATATGCGCGATTGCTTTTCGCGTGGCCGACGCGGCCAAGGCCTACGAGCGCGCGATTTCGCTGGGCGCCAAGCCGGTCAAAGGCAAAGTCGGACCGATGGAGCTCAACATCCCGGCGATAGAGGGCATCGGCGGCAGTCTGATCTACCTCGTCGATCGTTATGGCGAGCACAGCATTTACGACGTCGATTTCGTCCCGTCGCTCCCTCCCCAGGGCGGGGGAGGGAAGGGTGGGGGTGCGGCTGGCGTCGGGCTGACCCGCATCGACCATTTGACCCACAATGTCCATCGCGGGCGCATGGGTTTGTGGTCCGAATTCTATGAACGGCTCTTTAATTTTCGTGAGATTCGATACTTTGACATCGAAGGCAAATTGACCGGGTTGCGCTCAAAGGCGATGACCAGTCCGGACGGAAAAATTCGCATCCCAATTAATGAAAGTGCCGACGACAAATCGCAGATCGCCGAATACCTCGAGGCCTATCACGGCGAGGGTATTCAGCACATCGCACTCGGCACCGATGAGATCTACGAGACCGTCGAGGCATTACGCCAGCGCGACATTTCGTTTATGTCGGTCCCCGACACTTACTACGAGGCGGTTGACGGACGCGTACCGGGTCATGGCGAAGATCTCGGGCGATTACGGAAAGACCGCATCCTGATCGACGGGGCGCCCGGCGAGGGCCAAGGTTTACTCCTGCAAATATTCACCGACACGGTGATCGGCCCGATCTTCTTTGAGATAATTCAGCGCAAGGGTAATGAGGGGTTTGGCGAGGGCAATTTCCGCGCGCTGTTCGAATCGATTGAACGCGACCAGATCCGCCGCGGCGTGTTAAACCCCGAACTGTCGGCCGAAACGAACCGCTGAACCCGCCGGCCGCTACCGGTCTGGTCGACTATTGTGGGGGCAGGTCGGCCATACTTGCTTTTGCGGCGGGTTGATGGGATTCGAACGTCCCTGTAGCTAGCTGGCGCCCTGGGGGTCGGGGGATTCATGACATTCCTGCAAGCGATCTTTTTTGCCATAATCCAGGGGGTCAGCGAACTGTTCCCGGTGAGCAGCCTCGGCCACGCGGTCATCTTGCCGGCGGCGCTGGGTTGGCATGTCGACCAGGATTCGCCGCAATTTCTGCCATTTCTCGTCGTGCTGCACCTCGGCACCGCGACCGCGCTCTTGATTTACTTTTGGCGCGTGTGGTGGTCGCTATTTCTTTCGCTGATCGGCCAAACCGACAGGGCCGCCGAAAATCGCCATCTGATAAAACTGCTGATCATCGGCACCTTGCCGGCCGTTGTGCTGGGGTTTGTCTTTGAACACAAGCTACGGCACCTATTCGGGTCCCCGGTTGCAGCCGCAGTTTTTCTGATCCTCAACGGTTTTATCTTATTCGCGGGTGAACGGTTGCGACGCCGCGCGCTGCGCGCCGCCGACCGGCGCGAACTCGGAGACGCGAACTGGCGTGACGCCGTCGTTGTCGGTTTTTGCCAGACTCTGGCGTTTTTTCCCGGGATTTCGCGCTCGGGAACCACTATCGTCGGTGGTCTTCTGGTGGGCCTGCGGCACGAGGATGCGGCGGGCTTTTCGTTCTTGCTGGCTACTCCGGTTATCGCGGGTGCGGCGGTTCTCGAAATTCCAAAACTGCGACATTTGCCGCTCGCCGGCGGCGCCGCGGCAATGAGCGGGAGCGTGTTGTGGATCGCGGGAGTGGTTGCCGCCGTTACGGCCTTTGCCAGCACCGCGTTTCTGATGCGCTACTTCCGGAGCCACGAAGAGAGCGCCGCCCTCGATCCATTCGCCTATTACTGTTGGGCGGCGGGTTTATTGGCATTGGTCTGGCTGAAGATCGCTCACTGAGCGGCCGAAGTTGGCCTGCGCGCTAACGCCGCCTCTGCCGGGTGACAGGCTCGGGCGGGACTGCTAGAAGGGCCGCTGGTGACACAGGACGGGGAGGAGAGGATGGCGGCAAAACCTTACATTATCGCGCTCGAGGAGCACTATCTCGACCCCGAGATAAAGCAGTTCTACACCGGAACCGACTCGCAGCACGCGCCGGGGATCACCGAACGCCTCGACGATGTCGGTCAGGGACGGATTGCCGAGATGGACGCGGCCGGCATCGATTTGCAGGTTCTGTCACACGCCAATCCAGGCATGCAAAAGATGGATGCCGAGACTGCGGTGCGGCTGGCGCGCGGCGCCAATGACAGGCTCCACGAGACAGTGCGCTCGCACCCTGACCGGTTCGCTGCCTTCGCCGCAATCCCGACCCCCGATCCCAAGGCTGCGGCCGACGAACTCGAGCGCACGGTCTCCAAGCTCGGGTTCAAGGGGGCGCTGGTTAATGGGCTGACCAATGGCGTCTTTCTCGACGACAAGCGGTTTTGGCCGATATTCGAGCGGGCCGCCACGCTCGATGTGCCGCTCTATCTGCACCCGGCGATCCCGCATCCCGCGGTGGTCGAGGCCTATTACAAGGATTATGCGGAAAAGTATCCGTCGCTATTGCGCGCTGCTTGGGGCTTTACCGTCGAAACCGCGACCCAGGGTGTACGGCTGGTACTGAGCGGCGTATTCGACGCTTATCCCAATCTCAAGATCATCATCGGCCATTTCGGCGAAGGGCTGCCGTTTCTGCTGTGGCGCATCAACATGGGGTTCGAGCGCTCTGGCCTCGGCAGCCGAACCTTCCGCGACATTTTTTGTCAGCATTTCTATGTGACGACGAGCGGGTTTTTCTCCGACGCCGCGCTATTGCACTGCATGATGGAAATCGGGATCGACCGAATCATGTTCTCAGTCGACTACCCGTTTGTCGATAACCCACCCGGCGCCAAATGGACCCAAACCTTGCCAATCTGCGATGAGGACAAGGAGAAACTGCTCAGCGGCAACGCGCGAAGGCTATTGAAGATCTGAAACAGCGGGGCGGCCCTCGCCAGCCAAAGCACTCAGCAGCCAAAGCGGCGCTGACGGTCCTGGTAGGCGCGGATCGCGCGGAGAAAGTCGATCTTGCGAAAGGCCGGCCACAATACGTCGGTAAAATAGAATTCACTGTGGACGCTCTGCCAAAGTAGGAAGCCCGAGAGACGGATTTCACCCGAGGTCCGGATGATCAAATCGGGGTCCGGCAGACCGGCGGTATAGAGGTGGCGGGCGATTGCTTCCGGGGTGATCTCTTCGATTGCTTCGGCGAGCGTTGTCTGCTCCGCGGCAAGTCGCGACAGCAATGCCCGGACCGCATCGGCGATTTCCTGCCGACCGCCATAAGCGACCGCAATATTCAACTCCAGACCGTCATAACAGGCGGTGGCGCGCTCGGCCGCGCGGATGGCGTCAAGCACCGGCGTCGGCAACAAACCAAGACAGCCGATTGCACGAACCCGGACGCGGCGACGATGGATTGCCGGGTCGCTGGCCAATGCAATCAGCTTGGCTTCGACCGAGGCAAGAATTCCCGAAATTTCCGCCGGCGATCGGCGGAAGTTCTCGGTCGAGAAAACCCACAGCGTCACTGCCGGTATCGCAAATTCAGCACACCACTCGAGGACCTCGTCGAGCTTATCGGCGCCAAGATCATAGACCGCACGGGGTTCGCTAATGCCGAGCGAACGGCCGTGTCGCCGGTTCCCGTCGAGGATTATTCCGATGTGACGCGGCCGCGGCCGACCGCGAATCTCCCGGCCAAGCCGGCGCGCATACAGATAGTAAAGAAGCCGGAACATCGGCCGCAGCACAGCGCCCCCAAACCGTCTGTTGGCGAGACCGCCATCTTCAGGTGCTGGCGGCTATCTTCGTAACTTAAGACATGCGCGTGACGATTTGACTAAAATGCGGATCTCTGAACAATGCAAAGACTCGCGGGGTCACGATGCTCCTTTAAAAGCGAAATGGAGACGATCGAACGCGACCCTGCGAGACGCTTTTCGGATCAGCGAACCAGTCGCAATGTGATCGCCCCGATACCGGCGGCGACATTCAGCCCGGTATTGCCTTCGATGCTCAGCGGCTGCAGCGAGATCGTGTGATTGGACCCGCCGATTAGCGCATTGGCGCCGGCCCCGACCCCAACCGTGGCGCTCGCGGTGGCGCCCCCATAACTCCCGGCGAGAGAGCCGCGCGCCAAATTTGTGGTCGGCGCAAATACCCCCCAGATCAATACACCGCCCTTTGTATAGCCGATATCGACACCGAACTTTGAGATCGAACCCGCATAATGCTCGGGATGGCCGCCAGGCCCGGGCGAGAAGGTACAGTTCAGCGCCTTCGAGGAGCCAAATACAAAGCCCCAGCCACTGGCGACGTTGCAACTCAACGTGCCGACGCGCACGCCGCCCTGTGCCTCCGCCGGTGTCGTCTGGCATGCGATGGCGGCAGCGAACCCTAATCCAGCGACAGCTAACCCAACCTTTCTGAACATTCCTGATCCCCCAATTCGCGGGATAATCCCCGCGGCGGCATCTTGCCCGGTTAAGTCGCGATTGGCTACCGTAAGCCGCTGTTGGGCTCGCGCTGTGGCCCGCCTTGGGCGTGGTTTTCCCAAATTCCCGCGCGCCGGCGGGTGCCGCTGCTGCAACCGCTTTGCGGGCTTGGTATCGCGCGGCGTGGGTAAAGAGCCTGTTTGCGCCGCGGTCGCCGCCCTGATAAGAAGAATGTTATATTATTACGGACCAAGGATGATCTGGCTGCTTTGCCGAATGCGGGCGACCAACCGAATCAAACCGGGCGCATGAGGCGTTTGCTGCTGGCAGCGCTGGCTGCATTCGTGCTGGCGATATCAACTGCTCAAGCCGAACCGCTCAAAGTCCTCGCTGCTGAGAATTTCTATGGCGACATCGCGCGCCAGATCGGTGGACCCGATGTCACCGTTACCAGCGTGTTGAGCAATCCTGACCAGGACCCGCACGAATTCGAGGCAAGTCCATCGACGGCACTGGCCTTCGCGAAAGCGAAGGTCGTGATTTACAGCGGCGCCGATTATGACCCTTGGGCGCTAAAACTCTTGTCGGCGTCGCCGTCGCGCTCACGGGTCGTGATCGACGTCGCGAATCTCGCGCGCAAGAAGGCGGGGGACAACCCGCACATCTGGTACCAACCGGACAATGTCCTTTTGCTTGCTCGCGATCTGGCCGATCAACTCTCCAAACTCGATCCGGCGCATGCTGCCGATTACCGCCAGCGGCTTACAACATTCGAGCGCTCGATGCAGCCTCTTGCCGCTCGGATTAGCGAGCTTCGCCGAAAATATGCCGGCACTCCGGTGACCGCGACCGAGCCGGTGTTCGGGTACATGGCAGCGGCGTTGGGGCTCGATATGCGAAATCCCCGCTTCCAACTGGCAGTCATGAACGACACCGAGCCGAGCGCCGCCGACATCGCCGCTTTTGAACAGGATCTGCGCTCTCACGCGGTCAAAGTTTTGATTTACAACCGCCAGACCAGCGACGCTTTGACCCGGCATATGCGCGAGATCGCACAGCAATCCGGGATTCCGGTTGTCGGCGTCACCGAGACCGAACCAGCGGGGAAGGATTACCAGGAGTGGATGCGCTCGCAACTCGATGCGATCGATCGCGCGCTCGCCCGCTAACAGCACCGGCGATCGAGCTCGACCGAGTGGTTGTTGCGCGGGCCGGGCGCGTGATCCTCGACGAAGTCAGCGCCACGGTCCGTAGTGGCGAATTTGTCGGAGTGTTTGGCCCGAACGGCGCCGGCAAGACGACGCTGCTGCGCGCGATCCTTGGTCTGCTGCCGCCATTAGCGGGCGAAATCCGGATCTTCGGCCAGCCACCTGGACGCGGCAATCGCATCGCCGGGTATCTGCCGCAGCAGCGCGCCGCCGTTGCCGATCTGCCGCTGCGCGGCTGGGATTTTGTCGCCAGCGCCTGGCGCGGTGAGCGCTGGGGGCTGCCGCTGATCGGGCGGCGCGGCGCGCAAGAAGTCGCGCGGGCGATCGACCGGGTTGAGGCTCAACCACTCGCCGATCGGCGGCTGTCGCAGCTCTCCGGTGGCGAGTTGCAGCGGCTATTGCTGGCCCAGGCCTTGCTTGGCGAGCCGCAACTTTTGCTGCTCGACGAGCCGCTGATCAGTCTCGATCCGCATTTTCAGCAAGCGGTCATTGCGCTGATCCGGCGTATCCAGCTGGCGGCTGGGATCACCGTGCTATTCACCGCGCACGATCTCAATCCTCTGCTCGGGGTCATGGATCGCGTGCTCTATCTGGGGAATGGCAGCGCCGTAATCGGAACCGTGGACGACGTCGTAACCGACGGAGTTCTTTCGCGGCTTTATGGCATGCCGATCGAGGTCGTGCGGCTAGGCGGTCGCATTCTTGTTGTCGCCGGGCATGGCCCGGTCGAAGCCGAAGCGCACCGCCACGATGCTTGAATATGAATTCATGCGGTCGGCCTTTATGGCGGGCGGGATTGTCGCGGTCGTCGCCGGCGCGGTTGGCTTTTTCCTGGTATTGCGCAACCTGACTTTTGCCGGCCATGCATTGTCGCATGTCGGTTTCGCCGGCGCTACCGGTGCGGTGCTGATCGGCATCAGCGCATTTTGGGGACTGTTGGCGTTTACCATGGCGGCAGCGGTCGCGATGGGGCTGCTGGGCGATCGGCTGCGCAACCGCGATGTGGCAGTCGGAATCGTGCTTTCGCTGGCGCTCGGGCTTGGCGTGCTCTTTCTGTATCTTTACACGACGGGCGCCGCCCAGGCGACGGCAATCCTGTTTGGCAATTTGTTAGGGGTGAGTACAGGCACGTTGTGGAGCCTACTCGGGCTCGGCGTCGTGACCCTGTTTGCCCTCGCCGGGATCTCCCGCCCATTGTTGTTTGCGACACTCGAACCCGAATTGGCCGAGGCAAAAGGGGTCTCGCTGCGGCTTCTCTCCGTCTTGTTTCTCGTGATTGTCGCAGTCGCGGTCGCCGAAGCGGCGCAGGTTGTCGGCGTCCTGCTGGTTTTCGCGCTGATGGTGGGACCGGCGGCAGCAGCGCAGCGGCTGACATCGCGGCTGGGCCAGGGTGTCGCGCTCGCAATCATACTGGCGCTGATCGAAACCTGGGGCGGGATCGCGGTGGCCTACATTACCGATTGGCCGACGACGTTCTGGATCGTCCTGCTGAGCTGCCTCGGGTATTTCCTCGCTGTCCTGAACCCGCTACCCGCAATCGCCGAGAGCCGCATGCGTGCCTAGGTGGGGCGGCGAAGCCGTCGTGCAGCGGCCCTACGGTCACAAAATTGCGGTTATTGCACCGCCTTTGGCGCCGGCGGCAGACTGGCCATGAATTTCACGAGATACGGCTTCCAGACCGCCGCGTAGTAATGCGTGAAATGCCCGTGCGTGTCCTTGCCGTAGGGGGTCAGCACATAGGTGCCGTGTGCGATCTTCTTGAAGGCCCGTTCGACCGTGCCGAGTGTGGGCGGGTCGGCGAAATCCTCGACATTGTTGATCAGCAGCACATGCGCTTTGATCTTTGGCAGGTCGGGCTCGGGGCTGTAGTCGTAGATCAACTCGATCTCGTAGAGCGTGTTGTTGGCGTCGCCGTTTTTCATGATCGCCGCAAGGCGCTTGTCGTAAAATGCTCTCGCGGCCGCCATGGTCGGTGCCTCTTCCTGAATGCGCGCCGGGCTGTCGGTCAGGTCGTTGCCGGCTGCTGCGTATTTGTACAGCGTCGGAGTCTTGTCGTAGTTGCCGTTGTTCCAGGCGGGGTCGTGACGGATCAACTCGGCGGCGCCATGGCGCAGCATGTAGTTGCGGCCGCTGATCTCTACCGGCTGGCAAGACAGCCCGACTGTGCCGTCCATCAGATCGGGATACCATTCGGCCCACAGAAATTGCTGCATGCAGCCCAGCGAGCTGCCGATGATCAGCCGCAAATGGGCGACCTTCAGCCCGTCCGTGACCAGCCGGTGCGTCAGGTCCACCATGTCGTGGTAGCGGTAGTGTGGGAACTGGCCCTTGAGACCATCGGATGGTTTTGATGAGCCGCCACGGCCCAGTGCATCGGGCATGATGATGTAGTATTTCGCCGGGTCGAGTGGCTGGCCCGGTCTGAACAATTCGTCGGCCAGCGTCGGGCGAAACCAGTTGGCCCCGGTGCCGGTGTTGCCCTGCAATAGCAGCACGCCGTTGACGACATCGCCGGCCGGATTCTTTTCGGCCGTGCCAATCGTGCGGTAATGCAGCTTCACCTCGGGCAAGCTCTCACCGTTGACGAATTTGTAGTCGTGGACGACGTAGTCGCCTTCCTTATAGCCGGGCCAGTTGGTGTTCGGCTTGTTCGCCGCCTCTTGCGCTAGTGTTGGGAGCGCGCCGGCGAGCAGAACGATCACAATCAGGGCGCGGACAAACATTCGTTTTCCTCCAATCGTATTTTAGCTCTCGCTCGTCCCATGAGGCGTGACCAGCCTCGCGCTGATCTCGCCAGATCAGCGAGGTGCTCGGCTATTTACGGCGTCAATCGGCCAAATCGAAAAGTTTGCACCAGCCGGTCGGGCTGATATCGCCGCTCACTACTTTACAGCTGCGCGGTCGGATGAAGAACGTGCAGGCGGCGCAGCTGAACAAGCCCTTGGGCAAGTCCTGATACGCCGCTGCAATCTGCGACACCTTTGCCTGCGGCTGCCCGGCCCGCGCCGGGACAGCGGCGCCCAGGCCCAGCGCCGCGGTGATCAGCCCGCGCCGCGTCAGCGGGTAATGGTCAGCGGGTGATGGCCAAAAGCCGAAATCGCCCCTCACGCCGGCCGGGTGACATAGCCGTAGCGCAGATTGCTTCGGCCGCCGCCATTGGCGAGGTAGTCGGCTTTGATCGCCGCAAAGCGGTCGTGGTTGACCAGCTCGGCATGCTGTTGTTCGAGCCCATAAAGTCTGGCGGAATTGCCGCCGAAGATCGCCGTCTTGAGTGGGCCATTGGCCGGGCCTAGCGGTTTGAAGCCGTATTGCTTTTGCATCTCTTCCGGGATTTCCAGGCGGCGGAGCCCTTCGATCTGCCATTGCGGCGCGCCGGTCCACACCGCGTCGGTGCCCCAAACGATATGATCGGGCCCGAGCCCCTTGACCAGCATCCCCATCAGTGCGGCGGCGAGGCGCGGCTGCGCGACCGCGGTCCAGGCGAAAATCTGCCCGAGATCGCCGTATACATTGATGACGCCGTATTTCTGCGGGATCTCGGCGAGATCGCTGGTCCACGATGAGCGGCCGGTCTTGTCGAACTCTGCCATCGCATCGGCCGGGTTGGCGCCGACCCAGCGATAGGCCGAGTGGTAAACAAGGAAATTGAGCCGCGGCCAGTCCTTTGCCGCCTTGCCGATATCGCTAACATCGGCATAAGGCAACAGACGCGGGAATTTCTCTGCGACGGCCGGGGAGAACAGACCCTTGTGGATGCAGACGTTCTTGATGCCGGTCTTCGCGATCTTCTCATAGAACGGGTACATCAGCTTCTCATCGTCGGCGTGCCACGGGTGCCCATCGAGCTCCTTGTGGGTGTTGTCGCCGACCGTGTAACCCTTCCACGAATCGGGTTTGTACTTCTCGATCGCCTCGTCGACCTTGTCGAGCCAGCCGTCCCATCCCGGGGTGATCGTGAAATGCGCCAGCATGCGGCGGGTGCCCGCCTTCTCATTGACTGCGGCGCGGGTCTTGAACACCTGATCCTGCGGCAGGAACCAGTCTTGCGCCTCGACCGAGGGCGAGTTGGACAGGATCGTCATCTTCGTATCGCTGTCCATGTAGAGTTCTTTGACGTAGTTGTTGAATTTGAGGTCGTCGAGCGTCTGTTCCTTGCCCGACAGCTCCTTGTTCCAACCCCATTGACCAACCGCCTCGCGGCCTTTGACAAAGCCGATCAGCCGCGTGTCGTCACGCAGGAAGTGGGTGTGGCCGTCGAAAATGAACTGTCCGGCATTCGCCGAGGCCAGCTGGTTCGCGAGTTCGGGCGTGGCGGCTTCCGCCTCGCTGGCGCCGAAATAGCGGCCAAAAACCTGGTTCATCGCGACAAACGAAGCGGCCATGCCGGCAGCGGTCTGGAAGAACCGGCGGCGCGACAGCCCCTGCTGTTTGGCGAGGCGATCACTGATCTCGATGAGCCGCGCCTCGACCTCTTTCTGTTGCGCCGTTTGGGGAACTGGCAGGTATTCGTCGCTCGAGACGATTTGCGTCGGCACCGGGGAAGGGAATGATGCCGTCTCGGCCGGCAGCAACCCACTAATCATTCCATCATCGAGAAACTTCATCGCGCCCTCCGTTACAATTATTGCGGTAAGCCTACCCGGAGAGGCCGCCTTAAGCCAGCGCGTCCGTCTCGCCCCGCTGCCGTCCGCCGGCAGACCCCGCCGCGGCGCCTGCCTGATCTGCCTCGGCCTTCCTGATGGGCATAGCGGGACGGTCCGCACCTGGCTGGGCTCAAATCCGGCCAGAGCGGGGCCGTGGCGGAGGCTACTCAGCCCGGGTGGGCGTCCTTGGCGGCTGTGGTGCCGGCGATCTTGCCAAATACCGAGCCCGAGACCAGTCCGGTGCCGCCCGGGTAATTGAAGTAAAAGAGCCCGCCGACCAGTTCGCCCGCCGCATAAAGGCCGGGGATCGGCTTTTGCGCGGTGTCAAGCACCTTGCCATCGGTGTCGATCCGCAGCCCGCCAAAGGTGAAGGTGACACCGCAAGTGGTGCAATACGCCTCGTAGGGCGGCTTTTCGAGCGGCATCGCCCAATTGGTCTTGTCGATCGCGAGCCCCTTGGTGGTGCGCCCGTCCTTGACCGTCGGGTTGTACGGGATGTCGCGCTCGACCGCCGCGTTGTACTCGGCGATGGTCTGCAGAAACCGCCTTTTGTCGACCGCGGCCCCGGTCTCGGCCATCTTGTCGGCCAGCTCCTCGAAGGTGTTGGCGGTAACCTTGGTCACCTGGCGGATGCGGTATTCGTCCCGCTGATACTGCACGACCTGCTGGTCAAAGATCTGCCAGGCGAACTGGTGCGGCTGCTCCAAGATCAGCCGGCCGTATTTGGCGTAGGTGTAGTTGCGGAAATCCGCCCCTTCGTCGCAAAACCGAACCCCGTCGGCATTGACCATGATGGCGAACGGGTAGCTGTGCTTTTGAAAATTGTCGCCGACCGCGAGATCGCCAAATTCGGGGGCGCCATAGTCCCAGCCGACCGCGTGGCAGCCCGACCAATTGCCATAGGGCATCGCCCCGATGTCGAGCGCCATCTTGATGCCGCCGCCCGTGTTAAAGCGGGTGCCGCGCACCTTGGCGAGATCCCAGCCGGGGCCGAGATAGCGGGTCCGCATCTCGGCATTGGCCTCGAACCCGCCTGACGCCAGTACAACCGATTTCGCCGGGATGCGCGTGGTCTTGCCCTCGACCTTGGCGATGACGCCGCGGACGCCGTTGTCGTCGGCGATCAAGGCCTCGCCTTTCGCCTCATAGGCGATCTGGATCTGGCGCTCCTCCGCGGCCTTGAACAGCCCCTCGATCAGCCCCGGCCCGCCGCCCCAGGCTTCGAGCGCCAGCCCGCCCCAGAACACGAATTTTCCGTCGTGCTTAAAGGCCTGGCGCGAGTACATCGGGGCAAAACGGATGCCCTGGCTGCGCATCCACAACAGGGTTTCCTGGCTCTTGGTGACGAGTAATTCGGCCATATCGGGGTTGCTGCGGTAATCGGTCAGCCGGCCGAGATCGTCGTAATATTTATCGGTGGTGTAAGTCCCAAAATCCGAGGTCGCGACTTCGGTTTCGCTGAGGTCGCAGAGCTTTAGGAGGTCGTCGACGCCGTTATAGACAAAGCGCAGGGCGCCCGCGGTAAAGCGGCTGTTGCCGCCGCGCTCGTCAAAGGGTGCGGCCTCCAGCACCAGGACCCGCGCACCCGCGCCGCGCGCTGCCAGTGCCGCGCACATGCCGGCATTGCCGGCCCCGACCACGACGACATCGAACTCGCCCGAAATCATCTCGCTCCCTCCGCTCTCGTCATTACCGAGGGAGTACCCCGCCCCGCCGCAACGGGCAAGCCTCGCCGCCCCCGCGCACCCCACCCATGCCGACTAGGGTCCGGCAAACCCGCCAATTCCCGTGGCACCCTTTCCCGCCCCAAAATTCCCGTGTTATCGGGAAATACCGGGAAAGTTTCCGATTTCGCCCCTCCAGGCCCCGAAATTCAGCGAAGTCGGCCAATAATTACAATAGCTTGCGAGCGAATCCCGTGAGCAGCCCAAACGGGAATTTTTGCCGCCAAACCGGGAATTAAATGCGCATCGACGGGAAAACAGCGCGTCGAGCCCTGTTGAGACGAGAGCGCAAGCTACGCCACCATTGTGGCGAAAACCGCATTCCGCCGGTGCGGTGGCGCGATTGCGCCATGCGCCCGCATAAACGCGCTGGCGCACAGCCGAGCCGTTGTTTTGCATCGCTACAACTGCCACCACCGGTTACATTGGCAAAGGGCGGTGCGCTCACGGTTATTCCAGCGATGATCCTCGGCGGCGACTTCAGCGAGAAGCTGGCCCATGTGATGACGGCAACCGCACTCTGCTGCGCGACTGTCACTATAGACCCCAGCCTTCTGCCGCCGGCCGGCATGCTCGGTGTGGTTGAGGCCGTGCTCGGCGGCACGGCCCTGGCTCACCTCCTGTGGCGGCGCCGCTCCGAGAAATTCGTTGTCATTGCACGCCGCTGCGCGCGCGAAATCGATGACGACAGCGACCAATTGATCGAGGACGAATTTCGCAGCCTCCCCGACGCCTCAGCCAACCGCGACGCGGCCATCGCCGCAATCCGGGATGTATTGCCGCGGATCGTGCCCAAGCCCGAGGAGCTGGTCACAGCGCGGCTGAGCGAGGACCGTGTCGCCGCATTTTACCTCGATCGCGCCGCCAAGGAGCGGCCATACGATTTCGCGCTGATTACTAGCAACGACCCCGATGATATGGCGCGGCGCGATCTGGCGCGCCGGCTGTTCGCCTCGGTCGTCGGAAAAGCTTACGCCGTCATCGCGCGACAGCCGGAATTCGCCGCGGAAACACTCCGCCACAGCTTAGCTGACTTGCTGCGAGGACAAGACACGCTCCGCGATGACACGCAGCAAATCCGGGGCGACACGCAAGAAATCATGCGGCGGCAGCGCGAGGACGCCGAGCATTTGGCAGAGCGCCTCGCTCGCCTCGAAGCACTGTTGACGCAGAATACTGCCGCACCGGCCCCATTGGCCGAGCGAGCGGCAAGCGAGATCATCGGCGCAGCTGCGGCGGATCACAGATTGGCCGAGGCTCTCGATCGCCTGCAACAGGGCGATATCGCCGCCGCCGAGGTCATGTTCCGCACTATTGCGGAGGAAAAGGCGGCCCGCATCGCGCGCGACCGAAGGGACGCAGCCGCGGCCTATCGCAATCTTGGCGCAATTGCCGGTCTACGCGACCCGAAGCGTGCATTCGAGGCGTATGCCCAGGCCGCTGAGTTCGACAGCGAGGACATTGAGAGTTTGCTCTGGCTCGCCTGGCTAAGTCTCGACCGGGGCGCTCTCGGCGATGCCGAGCAGAATTGTCGCCGGCTGCTAGCGTTGGGGGAGACCGACGAAGCCGCCTGGTACTCCTATTGGGCGCAGGTTTTGCTCGGCAATATTCAGGTGCAGCGCGGCAATCTCGCGTCGGCGAAGCGAGGTTACGAGGGTGCGATGTCGCTTGCCGAGCGGCTGGCGCAGTCGGACCGCGGCAACGCCGGCTGGCAGCGCGATCTGTCGGTCAGCTACGATCGGGTTGGCGATGTGCTGGTGGCGCAGGGCAATCTGCCGGAGGCGCTGAAATCGTTTCGCGACGGGCTCGTCTCCAGCGAGGCGCCCTTATTCCTCCGGTACCCCCGCCTTGCGAAGCCCGGAAAAGAAGGTTTCCTCGGCCAGCAGGCGGATTTGGGGCGCCCCGAGAAATTGGACGCGTTTGAACCGGGCGATACTCGAATAGCGCCCGTCTCCGCTCAGCCGGCGAGCTTCGGCCAGTTCGGTTTCGGCTCGCACGCTATCGCCCTGCAATGCATAAGCGGAAGCCAGCCACGCATGTGGTCCGGGGAGGCTCGGGTTGGCGCTTCGCGCCCGGACAAGCCAGGGCACTGATTCAGCTGAGCGCGACTGCAGCAGGTGAACCATGCCAATCCGCCAGAACCAATTGGGTAGGCGCGGGTCGCGCGGACTGAGGCGGATGGCGCGCTGTTGCGCAGGAATGGCTTCCTCAATAGCGCCCGTGAAAAGTTTGCATAATCCAAGCGTCGCGATAGCGATAACCGAATTGCGATCCAGGCTGATCGCTGCCTCATATTCTGAAATGGCAGCCTCAAATTGGTGCTGCGCGCGAAAGAGTTGCCCTTTAAGAAAATTCACGAGCGGATGGCGGGGAGATACCGATATCACCGTCTCGATCAGTTCTTGGGCACGGACAATGTCGGAACTTGGTGATGTGGCAACCTGTTCGAGGACGCGCGCCATCAGCGAAAGCGCAAGTAGAGCGCGCGCCTCGATCGAATCGTGATCCACTGCGAGAGCTTGTTGAAACAGCTCGATTGCCTTTTCTAAGTTTTCAGGGGTTGACCCGCGATAATTATAAAGAGCAGCGCGTCCCCGCAAAATGTAGTCAAGGGTGTCGGATTGCTCCGTCGTGCGCGCTGCTTCCGCGGTGATCAATTCGAGATTGAGCGCCACCGCGATGCGGCTGGTGATGTCGTCCTGCAACGACAGCAGCTCGCTTGCGTCGGAGTCAAATCGTTCTGCCCAGACATGGGCATCGGTTTCGGTATCGATCAGCTGGACATTGAGGCGCGCTCGATTGCCTGATCTTCGAACACTGCCGCTAAAAACATAGCGCACGTTCAAATCGCGGCCGATCTGTCGAGTGTCGACTCTTCTGCCTTTGTAGGTGGAGGCGGTATTGCTGGAGATGACGATCATGTCCGAAATGCGGGAAAGATCGGTCGTCACGTCATCGGTTATTGCGTCAGCGAAATACTGATCTTCACGATCATCGCTCAAGTTGGTAAACGGCAACACGACGCTCGACAGACGTGGAGGCCGCGACTGCCCCAGGATGATCCCGCCCGACACAGCAGGCGACGTGATTGGGGTTGCATCGGAAAACGGCAACGACGCAATCGTTTCCGGCCGCAATACAAAGACGTGCAAGGGGCGCGCGATATTCTTGACGAGCTGATCGCCCATGTCCTCAAAATGGTAGGGCAGTTTATCGCGGATTTGTTCGTGTACTGCTTGCGAGATGGATATGCCGTTGGGCTCGGCCAGGCCTTCCAGCCGCGCCGCGATGTTGACGCCATCGCCGAAGATGTCCTCAGGTTCGGCAATTACATCGCCGACATTGATGCCGATACGGAAAGCGAGCCGTCGCTCGTCCGCAACTTCGGCATTACGGAGGTGCATCCCGCACTGCACTTCAACCGCGCAGGAGACCGCCTCGACGACGCTCGGAAACTCCGCGAGCATCCCGTCGCCAGTCGATTTGACGATCCGCCCGCCATGCTGTCTGATTCTCGGGGTGAACAACTCCTTCAGATGCGCTGTGAAACGCTCGTGAGTGCCTTCTTCATCGACGCCCATTAGGCGCGAGTACCCGGCCACATCGGCGGCAAATATCGCAGCAAGACGGCGGGTCGCGGCCATATTCCCAGGGACCCCTCGGCCGATGTTAGAATTTAATAACCATAAAGCATTATGCGTGCCGGTAGAAGCCCGGCTGCCGAGCCCGCTGAATCCCGTCTTGATGCATCGTCTTGCTCAATTTTGACGCGGTTTTGAGGTTTCTTTAAAGAAACCTCAGCGCTAGAATGCAGGCGCCCGGTGCAGTTCAGCAAGTGTCACCGGATCGCTAGCACGAGGGATTGATGCGCATTCCATCTTTGATGCGCGACTGGCTGCGCCGCCCGAGCCGGTTTACGCTGACGCTCGGCTTGGGCGCGCTCGCCGCAGCTACCCCCAGGGCGGCAGATGCCGACCGGTATGTCAACCGTGTACCGCAACAGAGCGTAAAGACGTTTGGCGAATTGTCGATCTGGAGCGAGGACGGGCGGGTCTACGTTGTGGAACCGGGATCGCAGTCACAAGAACTCGTCCTCAGGGATACGCCGGAAGCGCGTCGTTTGTGCGAGTTGTTGGAGCGCGAAGGCGCCACCGCGGCCTCCCCGCGCACATTGCACGACCGCATCATCCTTGTCGGCGGCGGCGGGGATGGTTTTCATTGGACGCCAGTACGGAGGCCGACTGGCCCGAGCAATGCCCGCGCGTCCGCCGACCGCACGCCTGATACAACGACCAACCCCAATTCGGCGCCGTTAGTCAGACAATCCGAGGCTGGAGAAAATTCGGGTGGAAACGCCAGCAAACAAAAGAAGTAATGGTTTGAACGCGACGGTTCTCAATTGTTCTGGGGCAAGGACGGATCGTCGCCAATTCTAAAGCCGCCGCCAATCCGGGCGGCTTTAAACGACCACCTTCTAAAGCGGTTTCACCGTGGCACGCACAGGCTGGCGAACCCCGCAGAGACCTTGGCTCGCGTTCGTCCTTTCGCGACGCAGATGGGGATTACCCGGCTCGGCAACATTACCGGGCTCGACCGGATCGGCATCCCGGTCGCGATCGCGGTTCGGCCAAATTCCCGCTCGGTGTCGGTAGCACAAGGCAAGGGCCTCGACATGCCGCAGGCGATGGCCTCGGCGCTGATGGAAGCTTGCGAGACGTTTCACGCTGAGGAGATCGGCCAGTTGCGGGTCGCCGCTTATCGCCACTTCAAGCGGCGGGAGAAAGTCGTCGACCCGGCGACACTGTGTGCCGGCACCCATGAATTCGATCCGGCTGCGCCGATTGCTTGGGTCCAGGGGTATGATCTGGTAGAGAGGGAACCTTGCTGGGTTCCTGCCGAAATCGTCCATACCGATTACACATTGCCGCAGCCTGACGGCTATTTTCTCGCCGGGTCGAATGGGCTCGCTTCGGGTAATCATCTGATCGAGGCAGTGAATGCAGCCCTTTATGAATTGGTCGAGCGCGACGCGGTCGCCGTATGGATCTCTCAGCCTTTGAAGCAGCGCGCATCCCGCGTCCTTGATCTCGCCTCGGTTGACGACCCCGATTGCCGCGCGCTCCTTGCACTCTACGAAACCGCTGGCATCAATGTGCGCGTCTGGAACGTGACAACCGATATCGCTATCGCCGCTTTCTTGTGCGAAATCCGCGATGTCTCAGCGGGCGATCCGCAGCGACCGACGCGATTTCACGGATCGGGCTGCCATGCCGATCGGTCGATTGCGTTGGCACGCGCCCTGACCGAAGCGGCGCAGACACGGCTTACGTATATCACCGGCATTCGCGACGACCTCTCACCCGCGGAATATAGGACGGTGCCCGGCGACGAACTCCGCGACGCCCTGCTCGATGCGCTGGCGCAAGAGCGCGCCCCGATCTCGTTCACCGCGATACCCGGCTTTGCCGCCGACGATCTCGCCGAGGATCTGCGCTGGGCATTGGGCCGGCTCGCCGCAGCCGGCATCAATCGAGTCATTGCCGTGGACTTGACGCGGCCAGAATTCATGGTCCCGGTCGTCCGACTGGTGATCCCCGGGCTCGAATGGGACCCGCACCACCCGAATTACCGCCCCGGGTATCGGGCACAGCAAGGCTCCGGTCGATGAGGGCGGTCATCTTCGCTGGGCCGTCGTTGCCGCCGCAAGCGCGGCCCACCTGCGAGTATGACATCGACTGGCGCCCGCCGGTTCGGCAAGGCGAGCTTTATCGGGCGGCGCTCGATCGGCCCGCGATCATTGGCGTCATCGACGGCTATTTCGAGGTAACTCCAACGGTCTGGCACAAGGAAATCCTCTGGGCGATGGCGCAGGGCATCCATGTCTATGGTGCCGCCAGCATCGGTGCGTTGCGGGCCGCCGAACTCGATGTGTTTGGCATGAAAGGGATCGGCCGGATTTACGAGGATTTCCGTGACGGCGTGCTGGAAGACGACGACGAGGTCGCAGTCCTGCACGGCCCGGAGGAGATCGGTTATCCGCCGCTGACCGAAGCAATGGTGAATATACGCGCAACTCTGGCGGCAGCAGCGCGTGCCGGAGTGGTAGCGCCAACGCTCTCCGCCGCGCTGACGAGCACCGCCGAGCGGATGTTCTACAAGGAGCGCAACTATCAGGCGATCTTGCGGGCTATCGCCCTTGCCGGTCTGCCGGATCGGGAACTTCGTGGTTTCACTGATTGGCTGCTGCGGGGCCGCGTCGATCAGAAACGCTGCGACGCATTAGCGATGTTCGCTGCGATCCGAACGCATCTGGATACCGCCATAGAACCGATGAGGGTCGATTACCAACTGGCGGAAACCGTAGCCTGGCAGGTGGTAATACGATTAACCCCTAAGGACGCGGAGGCGTAGGGTTAACCAGGGGCGGGAAGCACTGCAAAACTTTTGCAAGTCGCTTTCGGTGAGAAGCCGTGGCTGGGATATCTCGCACCAATCCAGGAGAGATTTGCAACGGCGCTGAAGTTAAAGGAGGGCTCGCATTCATCAACGTGAAAAGCGTGAATGTCTCGACGAACTGCTCATCCGCAGAGAATGCACCGAATAGGCTAGGAAACGGACGCGCCTGCGCTAGAATGCGGCTCAATATCTTGTGAGCCTTCGTAATATTGTTTGCCCGTAACGCATTAATCATCTTTATAACTTTTGCGTCTGCGGGTCCTGGATCGCCCAGTAGTGGAGGATCGCTGGGGTCATCGTCAGGAATATTCGCTGGGTTAGCGTCCAGGTCTTCAAATTTCTTCCAAACCGCAGGCTGCAGGTTACCGGTCCATGAGTTCGTTAATATCTTGGTGCAGAACCGACTGGATTGGGGATCACTGCCCCGTGGAAAGACCAGAATATCTGACCAGAAGACGTGACCAAACTCGTGCGCCAGCGCAGCCAGGATGGTCATTGATCCAACGTTTGGTGTGACGGGCAGATAAGTCGGCGGAGAGCTGTCAATCGGTGGTTGGGGCCACGACAGTGGCGGCCCGAATACTCGATTCTCGTACTGGTCGAGCGTGATCGCTGCTGGCGGGTTGCCCGACCAAAGGCTGGTTGAAATCGCAATATAACGCGAGCCGTCGCTGACGTTGCGATAGCCCCAGGATTGGAAGTCCGAGGTAACAAAGATCCCGGTCAAATTGCAAAGCTGATTCTTGAAGAACGGGGGTGCAGTGTTGTAGGCGGTGATTAAATCGGCCTGGATATTTGCCGGGGCCGGACCGGTGGAGACCGGCGTGCCGTTCGCTAGTGTTGGATCGAACGACGGCGAGAGCATCCGTACGTTGGCGATTGTGCTGCAGGCCAGCGTAACAGATGGGGCTGGCGCGGGCGGCTGTGGCGCGGGCGATGCACAGGCAAAGCACGTCGCCACGATAATGCTAGCGGCGAGCAGGAATGTGCTGCGGAGCATGGGGCCCTCCCGTCGCTGTCTCCCGCGAGCTCAACCAGCTCGCGAACGGCTTCGCTCTTCCGATGATTAATCCTGCCGAATTTTACCCAAAACAGCAAATTGATTTGAGTTTCTTTTGCGCAAGGAACCCTCCTGGCGCATCACTTTGCGATACCGGCAGGGCGAAATCGCCGCATATCGAAAGCAGGGTTGTGGTCGAAGTAGGCGGCGGGGACGAGGGAGAGGCTGTGCCACATGGTCGGCAGCATCGGCCAATCCTCGGGGCGGGGCAGGTGGTGAAAGCCCATCGTGTACCATAGGACGATATCTGTGTTGGCCACTGGGCGGTGGCGCGCGGCGTAAACCGTCAGACCGTCGCCGCCGGCATTTTGGTTAGGGAACGGGCCAGCGGCGTAAAGCTCTTGAGGGTCGTAGGCGGTGATCCATAAAGGGGATGCCGAGAAGGCGGCGCGCCGTTGCGCCGGGTCGTCCGGTGCGAGCAGCGAGATGATCGAATGATCGGAACGGATCTCGTAGCCGGGGTGCTGACCGAGGCGATTGGTCAAATTGGGGTTGACGATACGCCACATTTCCCCGCCGTCATGTTGGCCGCCGAGCGGTCCCTCGGTCCCGATGGTCTCCTCCGACACCTGCCACAGGCTGCGGCGGCCGGTTGTTCCCGGCAGAAGTTGCGGCACCAGCTTTTCCAGAAGCAGCTTATTCGCCGTACCGTCGATATCGAGGTCGAGCCGGAATGAGAAAAAATGGTCGTGATTGGTTCCGACCAAATAGGGCGCCACCATTTCGCCATAGGCGGTGTCGGCCGCTGCCGACGGGTCGTGCATGCTGGACGCCGCCACGCCCTTGACCTGGTCGATTCCGGTGGCGCCGACATCGATGCGGATCACGCCGGCCGGGGTCAGCACCCAGTCGATGACATAGTCGTAATTGCCGATGCTGGGGATCGTCCGCAACACCAGCTCGACCGCGGCCTGGCCTTGATAGCGTCCGTTGACCGCGTCGTAATGGCGCCACGCTGGTGCGGCGGTGTCGCGCTCAAACAGGCAAATCACCGATTTACCGAGCACCGGCCGGCCGTCATCGTCGGGCAGGATCGCGTCAAAAAACGCGGCGTCGGCCGGGCAGTCGATACCCGGGGCCAGCGGTGACGACAACAGGCCGAGGCCATATTCGCCGACATCCATAAAGGTGCGAAACGACCAGCCCTCGTCCGGGTCCATATAGGGCACGAACATCTCTGCCACCGAGCCGCGATAGAGCACGCTGCGCTCTCGGCCCCCATCGGTATACCGGACCAATGACACAATCAGCCCGGCGCGCCGGTCCATGCGATAATGAAACGACCAGTTTTTCCACCGCACCTCATTTCCGGTGACGGCGAAAGTTTGCCGCAGCGACTTGTGGCGGGGCGCGCGTTGTGAAGCTGCCTGCTTCGTCGGGACGGGGGGCTCGGCGATTTGAGGCGGCTTGCCGGCTACCGGCGGTGAGCCCTTATCGACCAGCCGAACCACCTTTCCGGCATCGAGGTCAACGACCGCGACAAGCCCCTCGATCGGCCGGGCCCAGACGTTGATGTCGGTTACCGGCCCGGCAAAACAGACGACCCTGACGAGACGGTGTTCGGCTTCGCTTGGGTCGGCTGAGTAGCCGGCGGAGAGCGGTGCGCAGAACACCTGGTCGAGGCGGTCGAAACCGCGCTTGCGCATCGCCGCGCGCCAGCCGCTGTCGGCGATGGTTATCTGACGGGCGTTGTCGATTTCTTCGTTGAGGATGGCGCTTTCGACATGTGGCGCCGCCTCCCAGTGCTCGACACGGCGCGCGCCCAGATTAACGACGCCCTGATACACCGCGCGACCCCGTCGGGCGATGACAAAAGCCTTGCGAATAATTGGCTGGCCGGGTTTCCAGGCCAGCACCTCTTGCTTGGCCGGCTCGTCAAGGTCGATCAGCGAGTAGCGAGTGCCAGGGTCGACGGCATTCGCAGCGCGCAAGACGGCCGTAGTGGTGTCGATTTCGCTGGCCGAGAGCGGATCGAGCGGATGTGCCGACAAGCAACTTGCAGAGCTAGCAGCCACGAGCAAGAGGATGGCAAAGCCCGCATGTTGTAGTTCGCGCAGCGTCCGCCTCATCGACCCATCGCCTTTTGTTTCGCACTTGATCCGCACCCAACCGGGCCGCACATTTTCAGCGTATTGCAGACCTCGTAACTGGGCCTACCTACTTACCTTCAGGAGAGCGGCTGTATGCAGCGGAGCGATTTCCCGTGAATTCCCGATTATCGAAAATGAATTCCCGTTTAGGGCATTTTAAATTCCCGGTTTGGAGAGGTTAGGTTGCCTATAAGCTATTGATTCTAAGAGTATATTTGGAAGGTGACCACAAATTTTCCCGGCAAATTCCCGATTGCACGGGAAATTTGGGCGCCGTTTTACTTGCCGGGGCGAGGGAGCGATGCGGCTTCGGCGAGAAAGTGGCCGAGATTGTCGACGACATAGTGAATATGGTCGCCCTCGGAGGCGGCTGCCGCCCACTCGATCGTGCCGCGCATCCACGCCGTGGTCATGCCAAGCGCTGCTGCCGGGACCAGGTTCTTGGCCATGTCCTCGATCATAATTGCGGTCTTTGGGGTGACATCGTGGCGCCGCAATAACTCGTGATAGCCGGCTAAGGCCGGTTTTGGCTCGAACCCGGCGTCGACGATATCGACGATCCCGGAGAACGATCCCGCAATGCCGAGATGGGCGAGCAGCCGTTCGGCGTGCCGTACCGAGCCATTGGTGTGGACGATCTTGCGGCCCGGCAATGCCTCGAGTGCCGCGCAGAGCACGGGGTCGGGGGGCACACAGGCGAGATCAACCTGGTGGACATAGGCGAGAAACTCGTGAGGGTCGACCTTGTCGACCGTCATCAGGCCGCGCATCGTCGTCCCGTGTTCGCGGAAATAGGTCTTCTGAATGATAAGCGCGTCTTCCAGCGAGAGATCCAGCCGATCCGCGATAAAGCGCTGCATTCGGTCGTGGATCTGGTCGAAGAGGCGGCAAGAGGCCGGGTAGAGCGTGTTGTCGAGATCGAAGATCCAGGTCTCGATTTCCTGCAATGCGCGGCCCGCTTTGTCAGCCATCGCGACCGCCTTCACCCCGCCCGGATCAGGGTGCCGGCCCCCGAGGTGTCGGTAAACAACTCGAGCAGGATTGCGTGCGGCACGCGCCCGTCCAGAATCACCGCCGCTTCGACCCCGCCATCGACGGCATCGAGGCAGGTTTCGACCTTGGGGATCATCCCGCCATAGATCACGCCCTCGGCGATCATCTGCCGCGCCGAACCCGCGGTAATTTCCGAAAGCAACTGCTTGTTCGCATCGAGGACGCCGGCGACATCGGTCAGCAATAACAGCCGGGTTGCTTTGACCGCAGCAGCGACGGCGCCGGCTACGGTATCGGCGTTGATATTATAGGTCTCGCCGTCGGCGCCGACACCGATTGGCGCCACGACCGGGATGATGTCGGATTTGATAAAGGTATCGAGTACATTGACGGCCACGTGTTGCGGCTCGCCGACAAAACCCAAATCGATTTCGGTCCGGACGCCGCCTTCGAGCTTGCTGCCCGTCACCTTTGCCGCCCTGATCAACCCGCCGTCTTTACCCGAGAGGCCGATCGCGCAGCCGCCCTCTGCATTGATCGCCGCGACCAATTGTTTGTTGATCGTGCCGGCCAGGACCATCTCGACGACTTCCATCGTCTCGGCGTCGGTAACTCTCAATCCGTCGACAAACCGGCTTTCAATGCCCAGCCGCTTTAGCATGTGACCGATCTGCGGCCCGCCGCCATGGACGACGATCGGGTGAATCCCGACTTGTTTTAGCAACACGACATCGCGGGCAAACGAATCCCCGCCGTCTCCCATTGCGTGTCCGCCATATTTGACGACGAGCGTATGGCCGGCATAGCGGCGCATATAGGGGAGCGCTTCGGCCAGCACTGTGGCTTTCGCTTGCGGATTGGGTTCGACGGCGGCGGTCCAGGGATTTGGGTTCAAGGGCATAGCGGTCCGCACTCTATCGTGATTGGTCGGACGCCGCCATCGCGGGCAGCAGGAAAGCCGGCGATGCGAACGCCGCCAATGTCGCGCGCAGCGCTGCGATGCCGCGTTTCTTCTCGGCGCTCGTCAAATGGATTTCGGGATGGGCGGCGGCGTGTGTCGCGAGTTCGGCTGCCACCCGCTCTGCAGTGGCGGCCAACTCGCTGGAAGAAGGTTTGTCGGTTTTGGTCAGGATCAGCTGGCACGAGATGCCGGCTTGATCGAGCATCTCTAATATCGGCCGGTCGGGCTCCTTGATGCCATGCCGGGAATCGATAAGCAGGCAGACCCGGCGCAGTGATGCCCGCGACCGCAGATAGCGGCGTACCAGCCCCGTCCACCGTTCGATCGCCGCTTTCGAGGCCTCGGCGTAGCCGTAGCCCGGCAGATCGACCAGCATCAATTCGCCCGCGAGCGCAAAGAAGTTTAGTTGGCGCGTTCGGCCCGGCGTGTTCGAGGTGCGCGCCAACGTGTTACGGCCGGTTAGAGCGTTCACCAGACTGGACTTACCGACATTGGACCGGCCAGCAAACGCGATTTCGGGCAGACCCTCCGGCGGCAGGGCTGCGGGTTCGGCCGCACCGGCAACAAACCGCACCTCGCGGGCGAAGAGCCTTCGCCCCAGTTCGACCGCTTCGGGGTCGATGTCACGCGCCGGAAATAGGTCGGCCCGATTTACCTCCGCCATCCACGCCTCGGCCGCTAGGCCGCTCCGGCGCGGTGCATGATCAGCCATTGCTGGCCGATGCTGAGGGTGTTGTTCCACGCCCAGTAGATCACCAGGCCGGCCGGGAAATGCGAAAGCATATAGGTGAATACGACCGGCAGGATCATGAACATTCGCGCTTGCATCGGGTCGACGGGTTGCGGGTTCAGCTTCTGTTGAAGAAACATCGTCACGCCCATGATCAGCGGCCACGCGCCAATCAGCAAAAATGACCCGATAAGTGGAACGGCGGCGGGGTTGAACGGCAGCAAACCAAACAAATTCGCGAACGAGGTCGGGTCGGGCGCCGACAAATCGTGGATCCAGCCAAAGAACGGGGCGTGCCGCATCTCGATCGTGACGAACAGCACCTTGTACAGCGAGAAAAACACCGGGATCTGGATCACGATCGGCAGGCAGCCGGCCAGCGGATTGGCTCCGACGCGCTTGTAGAGCGCCATCATCTCTTGCTGCTGACGCGCTTTGTCGTCGGGGAAGCGCTCACGCAGTTTTTGGACCTCAGGCTGCAGCAGCTTCATCTTGCTCATCGCCTGATACGATTTGTTGGCGAGCGGCAAAAACAGCAGCTTCACGCACAGCGTGAAGAGCAAGATAGCCAGACCAAAGTTTCCAAGGAAATGTTCAAGGATGAGCAGGAGGCGGAAAATCGGTTTGGTCAAAAACCAGAACCATCCGAAATCTATCGAATACTCGAACAGGGGAATTCCCGAAGCGCTGTAGGCTTCGAGAAGGTAGAGTTCCTTGGCGCCGGCAAAAAAGCGGGTCGAGGTCCCAGCGGTGGCCCCGGGGCCCACGGTCGTTGCTGTTCCCAAGTAATCTGTCTGATAGTGCTCGACCCCATTTTCAAGTGAGCGCGTGAAGCGGGCCTTTATCGGCTCCTTCTGCTCGGGAATCAGCGACGTCAGCCAGTATTTATCGGTGAAACCGAGCCAGCCGCCGGTCGAATTGAAATCCTTCGGCTCTCCGTTGGTTAGAGAAGAGTATTTGACCTCCTGCAATGAGCCGTTGAGATAACCGATCAGCCCTTCAAACAAGATATAGTAGCCGGCGACCTGCGGTGTGCCAGTGCGGCTGATCAGTCCGTAGGGCAACAGTTTGACCGAATCATTGCCGGTATTGTGCACCTCGTCGTGCACCGTGAACATGTAGTCGGGATCGACCGAGATCGTGCGCGTAAAGACCAGCCCCTGGCCATTATCCCAGGTCAAGGTCACCGGGTTCGAAGGTGTAAGCGGACCCTCCGAGGCCTTCCACACGGTGTCGGGTCCCGGCAATTTGACTGATCCGGGTTCAGCCGCAACCCAACCAAACTCGGCGAGATAAGGGTTTGCGGTGCCGGGCGGCGACAGCAGCAAGACCTCTGGGCTCTTTGGGTCGACCGTTTCGTGATAATCCGCAAGCGTCAGATCGTCGAACTGGGCCCCTTTCAGGTCGATCGAGCCATGCAGCCGTGGGGTGGCGATCATGACGCGCGGCTGACCGGCGATCGCCTCCGCCACTGTTTCCGTCGCTTTTGTCGCAACCGCTCCCGGCGCATTGGTCCCAGGCGCGCCAGCTTGCGGTTTCGGCGTCGTAACCGGGTTTGTCGGCGAGGTGGCCTCGGTACCGACATGCGGCACGGTCGGGTGCAGCCGCTGAAAGACAAACTGGAAACCGATCAAGATCCCGACCGACAGCACGATCGCAATCAGCAGGTTGCGCTGTTCCATTTCAGTCGGGACCGGCCAATTTCATTACGACGCGCTAATATGGCGACGGTCGGTCGCCATCCCGGTGGATGGGTGCGGTGGAACCGGATCGTAACCGCTCCCGCCCCATGGATGACACCGCGCCAGCCGGCGCACCGCCAAAGCGCTACCGCGCAACGGCCCGTGCTCGGCCAATGCCTCGATTGCGTAATCCGAGCATGTCGGCAGAAAGCGGCAGGACGGTGGTAGAACCGGCGACAGCATAAGCTGATAGGCGCGCACAACGGCCTGCATCGCCCCACTCGCGACACTTTCACAAGGAAACCGCTTCATCTCACGCCCCGTCTCATCTCATTTCTATCGCGAACGCGGTCGCTATACCGTGGAGCACTCCGCTCGATCCGACTCAGGGCTGCCGCGAGATCCGACAGGAGTTCCGCAAAGGGCCGTTCTGGTGTGGACGCTCGCGCGATCAACACATAGTCGGTTCCGGGCCGCCCGCGATCCGCTAAAACGCTGCTCGCAGCGGCCCGCATTTTGCGTTTCGCGCGATTGCGCAGCACCGCATTTCCGACCTTTCGGCTGGCCGTGAACCCGACCCTGACGCTACCGTTATTTCCGCCAACCGGAGCCGGCGCTGACTGCAGCACCAACCCAGGCATCACCGCCTTTTGCCGGCTCGCAGCGACTCGCAAAAAGTCCGACCGGAGCTTTAGAGTTGCAAGTTTACCGGTCCTGCGATTGGTTACCGCGCTGGGTAGCGGCTCGCCCACTCCGATCAGGCGGAGAGCCGCTTGCGACCCTTTGCCCGACGGGTTGCCAAAACGCGGCGGCCAGCGGCGGTCGCCATTCGCGCGCGGAAGCCATGACGGCGCTTGCGAACGAGCTTGCTGGGCTGATAAGTGCGCTTCACGGCGCTGGCTCCGACCCCTGGGTTACTAAGGTTCCGGGGTAAATAGGGCAGCCGGCTGGCCAAGTCAACGGGCTGAGCGGAGGATGTTCGTGACCCGTTCGTCTTGAGCCGCGCCGCCCGGTGCGCCATTTGCGGGCGGGAACGGAGAATTGGGGGTTTTGGGTAATGGCCGATGCTTACGACGCGCCGGTCGAGGCTGCCGATCGCGCCGCTCGCGAATGGAAGGCGTCCGGCGTGGACCCGATCCCGCCCGGCAGCGACGCACATAAACACGCATTTTGCCGTATGCTGCTCGACACCCATAACCGCTACAAGCCGGCAATCATCGATTGGCCGGCGCTCGAGCCCGAGGCGCGTGATCGGCTGGTTGGCCTTCCGATCTGGGATATCGCGGTGCAGACCGAGGGCAAAGCGCGACAACGGGTGCTAAGCTATGCCGAAATGATTTCTGACCCATTGTTGCGTCAGGCAATCGAACTCGACGGTTTCGAAGAGGGGCGGCACAAAGAAGTTCTCTCGAACCTTGTTCAGGCTTACGGGATCGGCCTCGCCCCGGAGCCAAACTACGTGCGCCCGCGCGATCCCGAATGGGCCTTTATGGTGACCGGGTTTAGCGAGTGCATCGATAGCTTCTTCGCCTTTGGCCTGTTCGCATTGGCCAAGCGTTCCGGGTTTTTTCCACCGGCGCTGGTCGACACCTTCGAGCCGGTGATGCAGGAGGAAGGCCGCCACATTCTGTTCTTTGTCAATTGGGCGGCCTGGCATCGGCGGCGCCTGCCGTTCTGGCGCCGGCCGTGGTTTTTGCTCAGGGTTCTTGCGGTCTGGGGATTTCTGGTCTGGGAGCGGATTGGAATTGCCCGCGGCGTCGGTTCTGCCGCCGGAGCCGGGGCATCCGAGACCCCGCAGGACAATAACTTCACATTGAACGGCAGTAAGGCGGTGGGCAACGTCGAAATTTCAGCCGCCGAATTACTGGAAATCTGCCTGACCGAGAACGATCGACGTCTGAGCGGCTACGATCTGCGCCTGCTCCGACCAAAAGTTGTACCCAGCCTGATGCGTCTGGCCCATCGCATGCTGCGCTGGCACAGGAGAGAAGCCGCGCCAGTATGAAAACCGCCGCATCGTTTTCTTTATCACTGGGATGGCGGCTCGCCGAGGTAGGCCCTCGCCGGCACGCGGCTTGACGTTCCGTGCCACCGTCCTTAAGGCTCGGGAGTGAAGGCGATCTCGGTCGTTGCCAGCGTGGTTGGCCTCGCTTTGATCGCGGCGCTCGTGGTCCATTTTGGGGCGGCTCCGGTGGCCCACTCGCTATGGGCGGTCGGGATCATCGGCTTTGCCGCGATTTGTTTGATCCATTTGGCGCTAATCGCGCTGATGGGGATCGCGTGGTGGACCTTGCTGCCCGGGACCAAGCCATGGGCAGCAATCTGGGCCCGTCTGGTTCGCGATTCGGCATCCGAGGTGCTGCCGCTGTCGCAGGTCGGCGGCTACGTACTCGGCGCACGCGCGCTAAGTGTCGCCGGAGTGTCCGGCAGCGAGGCGGCAGCGAGCACGATCGTCGATGTCGGCCTCGAGTTTTGGGCTCAGCTTGCCTATGTCGCGATTGCGCTTTTCTGGCTTCTGCAACTCGATCCCCATGCCCAGGCTGCTCGGCCAGTGGCCATCGGCTTGGTTGTGGCCATTGGTTTGGCGTGCGGGTTTCTGATCGCGCAATGCCGGGAGTTCAAAATTCTGGATCGTGTCGCCGACGCGTTCGGTCGCGGTTGGGCGCAGCAAGTGGTGGCCGGCGCCGGTAACTTGCACACTGCGATCGTTCGAATTTATGCACGGCCGGCCGGAATATGGGCCAGCTTTGCGCTGCATCTGGTTTCTTGGATCGCCGCCGCAGGTGAAATTTGGCTCGCCCTGAGATTTATGGGAAAGCCGCGCGGCTTTGGGGTCGTGCTGGTCATCGAAAGCCTACTTTACGCTGTACGCTCGATTGCGTTCGCGGTGCCGAACGCCTTCGGGGTGCAAGAGGGGGCCTACATCGTCCTTGGCGCGGGCTTTGGCTTGGCGCCCGACGTTACGCTGGCTCTTTCGTTGATGAAGCGGGCGCGGGATTTCACGATCGGCGTGTCCGCCCTGGGGATTTACCTGCTGATCGAAAGCGGGCGGCTGCGGCATCTGGCCAGCAGCACCATTACTCGGTCGTTATCGGAAGTGAAGCCCCGGCCTTTAAGGCCGGGGCTCTGCTCATCCGCCCCGGAGGAAAAGGCGGACCATCTGCATCGTTCGGAGGACCGTTCAGGGAGACAATACGATGCGCCAAGATAAATGTCGTATGTGCGCCAATGTTGCAATAAATATCGCTGAAATTAACCATGAATTCTGAAGACACGATTTACGTGCATTCCAAACCGTCCGGCTTCACGCGAAGGTGAGCGCCGGGAATGGCCGGCGATGATAGTCTCGCCGCTTGCCTTGACCTTGTGGACGCGTGGATGCCGGACACCGCGACACGATCCTCTGGCATCACGTTGCGTCGCCTCGCTCCGTTAGCGATTCTGACAATCGCCGGCATCAGCTTTGTCGTGCTCGGCGGTCACCGCTATCTGACCCTCGCAGCCTTGGCAGAGAACCGAGCTTGGCTGTGCGGCGTGGTCGCGCGGTGGGGGGCGGGCGCCGTCCTCGGGTACATCCTGATCTACACCGCGGTTGTGGCGTTATCGGTTCCCGGCGGCGCGGTTCTGACCATTGCTGGCGGCTTCTTGTTCGGAAGGTGGCTTGGTGGCGCTTGCGCTGTCATCGGCGCAACGGTGGGGGCATCCTGCATTTTCCTTGCAGCACGCGCCGGGCTCAGGGGCTTAGTACGGCGTGCTGGGCGATTTGATAAGCTCGAAGCCGGCTTTCGCGCCAACGCTTTCAATTATCTTTTGGTATTGCGGCTGGTGCCGCTATTTCCATTCTGGCTGGTCAACCTTGTTCCCGCTCTCGCGGGTGTCGGTTTGCGAACTTTTCTTTTGGCGACGTTTATCGGGATCATCCCGGCTACTTTTGTTTACGCGAGTCTCGGCGAGGGGCTCGGGGAAGTCATCGAACAGCCCGATCTGCAGATCTTGCTTCGCCCAAGTTTGCTCGGTCCGATTCTCGGGCTCGCCCTGCTTGCATTAGTTCCGGTGTGGTACAAGCGGCGGCAGCTCAAAGCCCGAACGTGACGCCGTGCTGACCCCGGACCTTTGCGTGATCGGCGGCGGTTCCGGCGGGTTGGCGGTTGCCGCGGGCGCGGCTCAATTGGGCGCGTCGGTCATCCTGATCGAGCGCGGCGAAATGGGTGGGGACTGTCTCAATTTCGGCTGCATCCCGTCAAAATCGCTGATTGCCTCGGCTCGTCTGGCCGCTTCGTGGCGCCGTGGGCCGGCGCTCGGGATCGACTATCAGCCGCCGCAGATCGATCTCGGCACGGTCACCGACAGTGTCGCGCGGGTAATCGCAACCATAGCGCCGAACGATTCGGTCGAGCGTTTCGAGCGCCTCGGAGTTACCGTAATACGGGGCGAGGCGCGCTTTACCGGCCCGCGCACGTTAAGCGTAAACGGATCCGAAATCCGGCCGCGGCGGTTTGTCATCGCAACCGGATCCCATCCGGCGGTACCGCCGATCCCGGGTCTCGCTCAGCTGCCGTATCTGACGAATGAGACAATCTTCAGTAACCGTGTTCTGCCCGAGCATCTGATCGTGGTCGGCGGCGGGCCAATCGGCATGGAAATGGCCCAGGCCTATCGACGGTTTGGCGCTCGGGTGACAGTGCTCGATCTCGGCCCGCTGTTGCCGCGCGATGACCCCGAGATGGTGCGTCTGCTGAGCGAGCGACTGAGCGGCGAAGGTATCGCACTGCGCCCGCATGTCGCTATCGCATCCGCCGCGCGGGAGAATGGTGCTCTGACCATCCGATTGTCTGATGGGGAGCGGATCGCCGGCTCGCATATACTGATCGCCGCCGGCCGGCGGCCGAGTGTCGAAGCGCTCAATCTCCCCGCGGCGGGGATTGCGGCCAATCCTCGCGGGATTGTTGTCGATGCCCGGTTGCGCACGACCAACTGCAAAGCCTTTGCCGTCGGGGATGTCGCGGGCGGTCCACAGTTTACCCACGCGGCGCTCTATCAGGCCGGTGTCGTGATCCGAAACGCGCTGTTCCGATTGCCGGCGAAAGTCGATTACCGGGCGCTCCCGTGGGTAACGTATACCGATCCCGAACTGGCTCAGGCCGGGCTGACCGAAGGCGCGGCGCGGCAACAGTTCGGAGACCGAATACGGGTGGTTTCCTGGCCCTTTGCTGACAACGACCGCGCCCAAACCGAGCGCGACATCACCGGGCTGACAAAGATTGTAGCACAGAGAAGTGGCCGCATTCTTGGCGCCTCTATCCTCGGCGCCGGAGCCGGCGATCTTATCATGCCCTGGGCGTTAGCTATTTCGCAGCGGCTCAAGATCGGCGCAGTCGCCAAGCTGATCGTTCCTTATCCGACACGCAGCGAGGCGGGCAAGCGCGCCGCCGGTGCGTTCTACACGCCGGCATTGTTTTCGCCGCATACTCGCCGGATTGTACGGTTTCTTGCGAAGCTCGGTTAAGCGGACATCTCCCGTGCTGTTGAAAAGCCTGTCGGCTCGGCTTCTGGTGCTTACCGTATTTTTCGTCATGCTTGGCGAGGTGTTGATCTTTGTGCCGTCGGTCGCGCGGTTTCGCATGACCTATTTCGAAAGTCACCTCGCCGCGGGCGATCTGGCAGCGTTGGCGCTCGAGGCGAGCCCGACCGGCCGGCTCGACCAAGCTCTTGTCGACAAGCTGCTCGCCCGGGTCGGCGCGCATGAAGTAATCGTGCACGGCGCAAACGGGACCGTGCTGATGCTCGACCGGCCGATGTCACCGCACCCGGATCAGACAATCGATCTGACCCACCCGAATATGTTGGCGGCAATCCGTGGCTCGCTGATCGCCTTATCGCGGAGCAACAACCGCCTGCTGCGGGTCATTGGCCCATCGCCGGCAGGGAATGGCGAGACGGTCGAAGTTCTGCTCGACGAGGCGCCGTTGCGCCGCGAGATGTGGGATTTCGGCCTCCGCGTCCTCGAACTCTCGATCGGGCTGTCGCTACTCTCCGCGACCCTCGTTTATCTGAGCCTGCAATGGTTATTGGTGCGGCCGATGCGGCGGATTACCGCCAGCATGATGGCGTTTCGCGAGGATCCCGAGGACATCGGACGGATGATCGTCACAAGCCGCCGTCAGGACGAAATCGGCGTGGCCGAGCGTGAGCTTGCGACGATGCAACAGACTGTGCGCCGCGCGTTGGCGCAGCGCGCCAGATTGGCGGCCCTCGGCACCGCGGTCACCAAGATCAATCATGATTTGCGCAACATTCTCGCGACGGCGCGACTTGTCACCGACGGGCTGACGGCGAGCGCAGCGCCTGAGGTGCGCCGCATCCTACCTCGGCTGATCGACGCGATCGACCGGGCCGTGGCGCTCTGCACGCGCACGCTCGATTTCTCTCGTGAGGATAGCGCTCCTTTGTCGCGGAGCCGCTTCCGGTTCGCGCCGCTGATCGACGAGGTCGCAAGCGGACTCGGAACCGCCGATGACCTCGCGATCGATCATGGGTTCCCAGCCGGTTTCGAAGTCGAGGCGGATCGCGACCAGCTTTATCGCGTGCTGGCGAATTTGGCGCGGAACGCACTCGAAGCCGGCGCCCGGCGGGTCCGCGTCTCCGGGAGCAGCGAGAACCGGAAGGTCGCGATCGAGGTCGCCGATGATGGTCCCGGTCTGCCGCCCAAGGCGCGGGAAAATCTGTTTCGGCCATTCTATGGCTCGGCGCGGCCCGGCGGCACCGGGCTCGGGCTGGCGATCGCCCGCGAATTGATGCGCGCGCATGGCGGCGATCTGGTGCTGGTCGCCAGTACCGGCGCGGGCACGGTATTCCGTATCACCTTGCCGGCCCCTACTCGTGGCCTCGCTCCCGTCAATCGAGAGAAAGTGTCAATGTCTTGAGATAGGCCGTCTCGGGCAATGCCGGATGAATTGGGTGGTCGGGTCCGGCGCCCGCGATGCGAATAATGCGCCCGCTGCGGCCGGCGTCGGCGAGACCGCGTCGTACGGCGTCGGCGAATTCGGCCTCACCGACATTGTACGAGCACGACGCCAGAAACACGAACCCGCCGCGGGCCGTCAGCGTCGTCGCGAGGCGTGCGAGCTTGCGATAGCCGCGCAACGCCGCGGGTGTCTCCTTGCGTGACTTTGCAAAGGGTGGCGGGTCAGCCACGACAATGTCGAAGCGCTTGCCTTCCGCCGCGAGGCGCTCGGCTTCGGCAAAGACTTCGCCGCGGCGAAAGCTGGCAATGTCGTCGATCCCGTTAAGCGCGGCGGCCTCACCGGCCAGCGCCAGCGCCGACTGCGAACGATCGATCCCGAGCGTCTCCGTTGCGCCCGCGCGCGCGGCGCGGACCGAAAACCCGCCAGTATAGCAATAGAGATCGAGGACGCGCGTGCCGCCCCTCGACAAAGCGGCGATAAAGTCGCGGTTCCGCCGCTGGTCAAAAAACCACCCGGTTTTCTGACCCGTTACCGGCTCGACCACAAATACGGCCCCGTTTTCACGCAGCAGGAGGCGGGTGTCGAGAGTTCCCGACGCCACTCGGGTTTCGAGCACGAGCCCTTCTTGCACGCGCGCCGGGCTGTCGTTGCGGAGCACAATCGCCCTTGGCTTGAGGAGATCGACGAGCGCCTCGACTACAACCGGCTCGAGGCGAGCCATGCCGGCGGCGTTCAGTTCGGTCACAAGGACGTCCTCGAAGCGGTCGATGATGAGGCCGGGGAGCCCGTCCGCCTCGGCATGCACCAGTCGATAAAATGGCTCCGTGAAGAGTTGGCCGCGTAGCCGCAGGGCTCGCTCCAATCGGCGGGCGACAAAGCGCTTGTCGATCGTCCGGCCGGGGTCTCGGTCGAGTAGACGTGCCGCGAGCAGGCTGTGGGGATTGAACATCGCGACGCCGAGCGCTGTGCCGTCGGGCCGCCGCAGGGTGACGAGCGTGCCCGGGGTGAGAAGACGCGCCGCCGCATCCATCTGCACTTCATTCGAGTAAATCCACGGGTGCCCGGCTTCGGCGCGTTTAAAACGCGCCGCCACCAGCATGACATCCGGCCGGGACGCTGGATCATCGGCTATCGGCTCCAATATCGGGAGTGTGTCGGTGTCCATCCTTTCCGGTACCCAATCAAGCAGCCCGTAACCGTCCCGCGTGGTCATCTGCGATAAGGGGGAGGGGGTTGGCCCGCTTCATCGCTCGCCTATCCCGCTCGCGTCTTCGCGAGGCTAAAGTAGGTGCCGTTGGATAGGCCATTCCACCAGTTTCCGAGTATGGGTCCACAGCTCAGTTGTAGAGTGGGCTAGGGTTGAAAGCTGAACCTTTAAAAGTAACCATCGGTAAGCTTGCCAAATCGCCACTTGTAGGCACCGTAAAAAGACACCGCGTTAAACCGCCTTTTGGCAATGTGTTGGGACACGCTGACCCTATTCTCAGGTGGGAGCCCTCCGGATGGAGCGGCAGCAGTTCTCGCGAATGCCGGCGCTAAGGCCGGTGTGACGTCCGGGGGAATGACATGCGCAGAATTACACGACGACGGCTGATGACGAGTGCTGCGGCATCAGCGCTTGTTCCCGAGCTACCCGGGTTTGGTTCATCTCAGGTTACCGCCGGTACGGCATCGCCGACGACACCGTCATCCGGCACCACTGCCCAAGCGGCAGCGATGATAAAGAGCATTCAATACCGCTTCCTCAAGAGCAAGGTCCCGACCTATTACACACCGCCATTCGATCAGAACCATCCCGGACTACAATACGCCTCGCAATCGACCCTGGCCGCGTCTTCCTTTCCGACGACGATGACGCTCGTGCAGGACGGCTCGATCGCTGGCGGGGTGCCGACGCAAACCTTCGGCTGGGTGTTTCGCCCCGGCGACATCACGGCCGGACACACACCGCTGTTTCGGGTGTCGGGCGTCACTTGGCCCTATTCGGCAGGGCTGCAGACCTATTGGCCGGACGGTTCGCTCAAATGGGCGGCGTTCTCGCTGATGGTTCCGAGCGGGGTCAAGCCGTCTCAAGGTTCATCGATCAAGGTCACGATATCGGATGGCGGCGCCGGATCATGGCCGGCAGCCTCGGGGCGAAGCCTCGTGAGAGATGTTTATCGGCAGGGGCTGCAGATCAATGCGGTGACGCCGGCAACGCCGATCACCGGCAATGGGCGTTCGGCCACCCTCTATGCCGCCTTCAACGGCGATTCCAACCAGTACCGCGCCATCAAATACATCGATGGCGCCGCCGGAACGTGTTGGAAGCTCTCGGTCAAAATGGCGACGACGATCGGCGGCTCGCCGGATCCGCAGTTTGTCGCCGACGCCTACATCTTCGCAATGAACAACCCGTCGGGCGGGCTCGGTGGCTTTCGCTGGCACGGCTCGATCCGTCAGCCCTTCTATAAGAGCGGCGCCAAATCCTATGTCATGTTCGAGCGCCCCAATACCACGACACCCTCGGCTGGGCTCAATTGGAGCGTCAATCCTAACGGCAGCGGCGCTGTCTACACCCCGCCTGTCTTCCCGTTCAACGCAATAAATTTCGCCAACGGCGCTTCGTTGACCGGGTTCATCGATAACGGCAGCGGCAATGGTAGTCCGAGCGGCATAGCCGGTAATGTCCTGACGGTCACGGCAGTGAACTTTGGCTTCCTCGGAGCTGGATGTTTTACAACCGCGTCCTACAACGGCAGCTTCGGCCATAACGATTTTACGGTCTCTAAGCCGTCGACACTGACAACACCGATCGTTGGCGGGCCTCTGACTTACATCATCTCACCGGATGGGACAGCCTCGACGATAAATGTTCAGGTGGGTAATATTTATTATCTTAATCCACCAGCGCCTCCGTCTTATACCAATCGGACCGTTATGGTCTTCAACCCGTTCTCCTTTACAAATAACGCCGCAATCCCGCCCGGACTGTATGACGGCGCAGCACTGACCGGGCAATACAAAATCCTCTACCAGATGACCGCCAGCAACGGCGACAATCCCGGTCTGCGCGGTCGCTATAGGCTAAGTGGGTCGCCGCCGAACCCGATCTCGTCCAAGACGATGTCCTATTGGGCGCAGCGCTCGGCATTGAGCACGTTGCAGAATAACTACTGGTCCGGCGGCGAGGCCGGCAATATCGTCCCTGGGGTTATCACCGGCGCTCATCTGCCCCCGATCAGCAATCCCACCGCTACAGTCACCGGGGGCAATAATAGCATTATGTTCTTTGCTGGCTCCTATGGGCCCACCATCAGCACCAACAACACCAATTATATCTTTGGCGATATAAACTATACCGGCCCGGGCGGTGGAACTTTTATGCCGATGGCGGGCGTCGCGCCTTTTGCTCGCTTTACCTTTCTGGACACGAATGGTCGGTACAATTTCTTCCAAGGCACCGGCCCGATCGCCGCTGACACGACCCTGCGAGTAGAGATCAACCAGAGTTACTGGCATTCAACCGCCACTTTTCTACCGTTGGACATGACCATTGGTGGCTTGTTGCCCGCGATTGAGAATCTTTATGGAGCTTATCCGTGGGACTGGAATCCTTACAATGTTGGGATTGTGCGGACAGGAGGCATCGACGATGGTGGCCCGCCGATCGAAGTCGGCCTGATGAACACGGATTGCGGCTGGGACTTCTACAAGCAGACGGCTTTGAGCGAGAAAGCGGTGCGCGCCCTTGGAATGTCGCTCGCCGTAACCCAATGCGACTTTAAGGACAACGGTGATGGCAGCTTTGACCAGCCGCTGGTTCTGAACGGCCCCGGAGTGAGTTATACTGGTTTACCTGCGTCGGTGGGAGGTGTAATTCAAATACCCGGCAGCGGCGGCGCGCCGGCAGGCATAGGCGGGGTCTCTGTCGGCGATCCCTCGCACGAACCCGATCTCGGCTATTGGCAATTCCTGCGCTTTGGCGAATTGCAATACTTTGACTACGTGGTCGATTGGGCCAATCTGGTTTCGAGTCAGATACAATGGGGCGCGCTGCCCGTTCCGCCGTTCCCCTATCTGACTTACGGCAATGTCATGACTCAAGGCCAAGATCGCGAAATCGGCTGGGCCAATCGCGATATACAAAAGATCGCATTTCTCTGCTCTTACAATCCCGACCCAATTGCCCATCCAACCTTGACGACCTTTGACTATGGTGGGGTTCAGCTTGCGCAATACCTGCTCGACCACGCCGATGATCAGCCGCGTATGGGTATGGCGATGATGACCAGTCGCAATCCCGTGATCTACACCTCTCAAGCGGGGGCTGATTGGGTTGCTGATCGGGGTTGTTGGTTTCCCAATTACAATCGTATCCCCGGCAGTGTTACTGCAAACCAAGAATGGGAGATGGCCTTTTTGTATGGAGGAATGTTGTTTGCGGTGCTACGCGGCAATACCGATGCGCGGGACTTCGTCGCTGCCAGGGTGAATTTTTGGGATTATATCGGAAACCGGTCGGCCATCCATAAGGGTAACAGCGCCAACGGTTACATCCATTTTGGCCCTGCACTGGCTCAAAATAACCAGATACAATCGATCGGGGGAACGGAATTCGGCGGCGGTGGCGGCATCTGCATGACGCAAGATGGGCAGTTTTGCGCTCGCAACACCCAGCCGCCATTTCTCAATTCACCGGGTATTACTTGGGCGCCAAACACTCGAGATGGCGTCACCGTAACCGGCAACGCCTTTACCTGTAGTGGGGCCGGCGAGCCTGGATGGGGCGGTTCTGCCCCGAATCCCGGATACGTGTTTTCAAATGGTGATATTCTTGCAGCCTATGCTCAAGGGAGCGGCCCCGGCTTGCTCGTGCCGGCTGCGCTGCAGCAGAACGGCGTCTATTTTGTCCGCGATTTAAACCCGACCGGACAGGTTTCCGGCACCTGGACATTCAACCTTGCCGCTACCCGCGGTGGCCCGGCGATCCCGATCACCGATAGCTCGACGGGGTACACGCTGAACGTCCGCGACCACCTCATCCCGGCAAACCCGAGCATCGAGGATTCTGGCGGGCCGACCTACTTCTGCCACCTAGCGAATACCCTGAACTGGATACACGCGATCGGGTCGAGTCGCTATGGCCACAACGCGTTCGCCAGGTTCACCTAATGCGCTGGCTGCTCGCCGCCGTCCTGCTGGCGTTCGCCGCGCAGGCGCAAGCGCAGACCACGACCTTTCACGCTTCCGACTGCGACCCGCACGTCGCGATCAGCAATGGCGGGCTGACCGTCACCGCGACGCTCAACCCGAACAATTCAGAGCCGGTCGTCTGTCAGGCCAATGTCGGCAAGTATTCGGGCAAGTGGTACTATCAGGTCATCCCGACCACGGTCGGCTGGAGCACCGGGGTTGGCCTCAGCAATCCAGGCTGGGCGGCGAGTACCGCCAACGCGCAATTCGGGGCCGCGATCGGTAATAACGCTAACAGCGTCGGCTACGTGCTGTCCGCTCCCGGGGGCAACGTCAAGCAGGTCGTGTTTGGTCCGAACGCGCAGCGGGTTTCCGCGACTTTTACTTATACGACGGGGAACACGATCAGCGTCGCGGTCGATATGGACTCGAACCCGCGGCAGATTTGGGTGACGCCCGATACCACCGATACGAGCGGCTGCGGCGGCGGCCCGGTGTGGAACGGGGACACGACAACCTGGGGCGCGCCGGTAGCGGCGGCACCGAGCACAGCACATTACCCGTGCGGTGGTCCTGGCACCGGCCAGGGTACCTTTGGGCCCGGCGACGCCGGCGAGACCGGATTGCAATTCTGGTTGGTCGGGGCCTATCCGGCGGTCACGGTGCAGGATTACAGCCTGCCGCCAACCTCCGCGACCTTCGATTTCACTGACAGTACGACCCTCGATGCGGTCATTCCTGGCTACCTGCCGTGGAACGCGGTCGGCGGGGCGAGCAGCGATCCAGGACCGCAATTCCCGCAGACGCGCAACGTCGCCAACGCGCCGGCGTGGCAGCAGAACACCGCCTATACGTCGTTCCCGAACGATGACCGGGTGTTGGCTGGTCCTGGATACAACCCAACAACCGGAATCTTCACGAATGGCCAGCCACTCTACCTGTGGGCGGCCGCATCGGGCGGCGGCGGCACCTCGGGATCGAATTCGACCTATGCCGGCCACTTCGGCACCGCGCCCTGCCCATCCCCTGCCAATATCGGCGGCACGGTCGCGCCCGGCGGCTATTCGGGCAGCGGTACAGCGGCGTGGAACGCCGCGACGCATGTGACCGACGGAACCGTGACTTGGGTGTGCCTGACTTCGGTCGATTACAACACCTTCACCGGAGCCAACATCGACGATGTCGTCAACTGGACACCGAGCACGGGGTACTTTCGGTGGCAGTTTGTCCTGACCTCTAATGGCAACGTCTACTATGCGAGCACTTCCAGTTTTGGATTTACGAGCACGGAACTGACCTGCACGACCGGGGCGACCGAGCCGACCTCGACGACGGCGGGCCTCCCTGGCACGATTGATGGCAACTGCGTCTGGCTCTACCAAGGCAATGTCGGATATTCGTCGAAGGCCAAGATTTTGCCGCACGAGTTCGCGTCGTATTTTTGGAACCCCCGCGCTATCGCGATGGTGCCGCAGTACAATTACCACGATACGTTGCGGCTATGGTGGGGAGGCAATGCTAAGCGGCTCTACCAGAATGGTGCCGCTGGCGAGGCGACGCAGATCGCCGTGCAGCAACGCTACAATCAGCCATCCGACAACGGCTATATCATCACAACTCCGGGCGCTTCGGGTTTGCCAAGTGGTGCGCACACTGGTGGTTTCGATCTGACGCAGGAGATCACGGCAGCTCCCGGTGACGGCTTTGCCGACAACATGAATCCGGCGAACGACCCGCTGCGGTTCGACCCGACTAAAGGTACGTCGATCTTTACGAATGTAACCTATACGCCGGACACATCCGATAATCCTGGAACGACCGGGTATGGATTATGTCTCTCCGACTTTGCGCAGTGGGTCTATCGCCTGCAGTTCCAATCGACCCTAGGCGCGGGCCTGTTTGCCGGCGGGTTCTGCACCGGCGGCTATAACGACAATGTCGACTGGTTTCACCACAACATCATCGATTCCGGCGGCGGTCCATCAGGATCGGGGTACATCACCGGCAGCGCCTTTAGCAACAACTTGATCATCTTTCGCAGTTCCGGAACTTACGCCGCTCCTGGACCGCCGCCGCTAGCTGCCGGCACCTACGGCCACTACGGCAACGCCTCGTTCAACAACACGATCGTCGGGCCGGGAGCGGGAGCGTGTGCATTATGTATGGCGGTTCAGGCCGATCGTTTTTCGCAATATGGTCCGACACTCCCGATTGGTTCAAACAGCCCCTTATTCAACAATCTCATCTTCGGCTGGGGGCAAGAGTGGGGCACCTATGCGGGCCAAAGCGATTACGGCAACTGCCCTGGGGCAGACTGCCGTGCCGGCAATAACGGCACCGATCTGCCATCATCCTATACCGGGACATCCTTTACGATGCCGCCGGGATTTTCCACCGGGATAACGACGATCTATACAAAGCCCTTCCCCGGCGGCAACTCGATGAGCTGCGGTGCTGGAAACAACCAAACCTGCACAAGTTTAAATGCCAATACCGTGTTCGTTCATCCTAACATTGGGGCCGCCTATTCGACATCGGAGGATTGGCGGCTATGCACGATCGCGTTGTGCGGCCACGCTTCGCCAGCGATTGGGGCTGGGACGAATTTTGCGGTCCCGAGCGTTTTCGGGATTTTGGCTCCTGGGAACGACATCCTCGGCCAGTTGCGCGCTGGTCGGGTCGATCTCGGCGCGGTGCAGGCGCAAGGGTCTCGCGGTGCCGGCCGTGGTCGGTGAATTCTTCGTTTCGTTGGGAACAATCAGACGATCTCAAATGTACAAAAAATCGCCATATCCAATTCGCAATGAAGATGATCCTCGTGAAGTCGGGGGACAAGGAACTGTGTGTTGTTGAAAACCTGAGATTCGTATGAAGGAAAATTGTATTATGAATGAGAGCTCGTGTACGCGGCCTGAGCGAAGCTTTTTATGTCTCTAACAAGCCCCATCCGAAGCTGGTGCTCGGTTCAGAAAGGGCTGCTAGCCCTCGGCTGTGTGTTGTTTGCCAGCTATATCGGCTGGATCCATTGGACCATAATAAACACGCCAGCACAGCTAGACTTCTCCGAGGGTGCGGTTCTTAAGCAGGTGCAAGGTATTAGAGCCGGCATCGGAATTTACGCCGCCGAGGCCCAGCCGGAATACTCTGACATTTATGGGATCGGCTATCCCTTGTTCCGCACGGCCGTCTCTGAACTTATAGGTAACACGCTGCAAGCGGGAAGACTTGCTTCAGCGGTGTTGTTCGTCCTTTCAAGCCTGCTGATCCTCGCAATCATGAGGCGCAAGACCTCATTGCTGAACGCGGTCGTTCTGACGATCTTTTTCTACGCGGCTTGTACTTACGGGGACACGCCTATCGATAAGCCCAATGCCCTTGGTCTGCTTGCTTACATTGCCGCCATTACCCTAATCGAAATGCTCGGCCCGTCGGTACCGGCCCTGTTGGGGGTAGTCGCGCTATCACTGCTCGGATTTCTAATAAAGCCCTATTTCGTGCTGATCGGTCCTGTGGCTATTTCTTATGTATTCTTCCAGTACTCGAGGCGGATCGGGCTGCTCTTCACTGGCATATGGTTTGCGGCGTTCGGAATGCTTCTAGTGGCCATTAATACGACTATGCCCTTTTACCTTGCCGACGTCGTCGGAGTGCTCTCGGCCTCCGCCAATCCAGAGAGCTTAGCGACTACCGAATACATGCTTCGACAGTTCGTGTCCTTCTTCGGTTTTATCGCAGGACCTATATGGCTGATCCTTCTCGGCATCTTGGCACGGCTGGCGGAACGGCCTACCTGGAAAAGCCTGGGCTGGAGATGGTCCTTTGCGGCGTACGGCTCTGTCATTACCGGCCTAATACTTGCGGGATGGATTGGCCATAACGAGGGTAACTGGCTCGTCTCCTGGTTCCATCTGCTCCTTCCATTCGTCGTGGTCTGGCTGGCGGAGCAGGCTCCCGAACTCGATGACCTTCCGCTGCCGATGTCTGCACTTGCAGTCGTTGGAATTCTTGCGAGCGCTGCTTACACCTCGTACGATGCCTTGTGGTCTCCTCGAGAGCTTCGACAAATCACGGCTGCGTGGGAAGACATCGGCCAAAAAATCCGGCCGCATGCTCGGGTGCTCGGATCCCCGGCCATCACGGGGCTTCTCATAGCGCAGGGTCGGGAGGTTTTCGATTCCGGACATACTGGATATTTCCCTCGAGCAAATGATCCGAGGGCAGTTCGGCTAGGCAGGCTTACCGCACCCCGAGAGAGAATTATTGAGATTTGGGATCGGTACTGCGAGCATTTGCGTTCGATGATCGCCGAGCGCCAGTTCGACATAATCGTTCAGAGTCCTGTTGACGGGCATAACAATAGCGAGCCTAGTTGCTGGCGAGATATACCGCTGGGATACCGCCTGTCCTCGGAAGTTAAATATGGCGTGCCTTGGGTAAACGTGCTCAAGGTCTGGCTCCCGAGTACACGATAAAATCAGCGGCCGGCTTGCAAACGGCGCTTCGCCGCTGCCCGGTTTGAACGGTCACAGCAATGTGCGCAATATGAGTGCCGTTGAACGGGAAGACCCCGTAGGACGCGATGCTTGCCTCCGTGCTATTCATTACCGATTACCCGGACAGCGGTCGTTGATTTGACCGTTTTTGTAAAGGCCGCTTGCGAGCGAGCGGCGGCGAGGGTGGAAGCGGGGTCGGTTTTTGCGAGATTGCGCCTCCTGGAGATCTCGATCGCAAGGGGTCTTGCGGCCCAATAGGGACGGGCGGGAAGAGGTTGCGGTTGCCGTCGTAGCGGGGGCGGCGCATCATGCTAGCAGCCCCGACGGCCCGGAGGACGCGCCCGATGAGCCTTTCAACCCAAAGCCCATCAATCCAAACCCAGGCGACCAACCTGCCGCCTGAGGAGCAGCGCGAGATGCTGCGCCGGATGTTGACGATCCGCCGCTTTGAGGAGCGCGCCTCGGCCGACTATCTCGGCGGCAAGATCTATGGCGTCGTGCATTGCTATATCGGTGAGGAGGCGGTCGCGGTCGGCGTCTGTTCGGCGCTCGAGCGCACCGATCGGATCATCTCGACACATCGCGGCCATGGCCATTGCATCGCCAAGGGCGCCGATCTCAACCGGATGATGGCCGAGCTCTATGGCCGGCAGACCGGATATTGCAAAGGCAAAGGCGGCTCGATGCACATCGCCGATTTTGAGATCGGCATGCTAGGCGCCAACGGCATCGTCGCCGGCGGTATCTCGATCATCACGGGCGCCGGTCTGGCGGCGCAGATGGAAGGCAAGGGCGGGGTCGCGGTCTCGTTTTTTGGCGACGGCGCATCGAATGCCGGGCCGTTTCACGAATGCCTCAATATCGCGGCGACCTGGAAGTTGCCGATGCTGTATGTCTGCGAAAACAACATGTATGCGGCAAACACCGCGGCGGCCGCGACCCACGCGTTGAGCGACGTAGCGGCGCGGGCAGCTGGTTATGGCATCCCGGGCACTGTCGTCGACGGCAACGACATCTTCGCGGTCTATCAGGCGGCCAACCGCGCCGTCGACCGAGCGCGTTCGGGCGGCGGCCCGAGCTTGATCGAGTGCAAGACCTATCGCTGGCGCTCCCACACCGAGCGCCGTGGGCAGGCCGATGCGCGCGACCCGGCGGAGGTCGAAACGTGGAAGGGCAAGGACCCGATCGCGCAGCTGACCCGGCGGCTCCGGGAACAGGGCCATCTCGATGATGCCGAATTGCAGAAGATTGAGCGCGAGATCATGACCGCGCTTGCCGGCGCCGTTGCTTTCGCCGAGGCGAGCCCGTTCCCACTGCCCGAGCAGGCGACCGACGACGTTTTTGCCCCTACCCCTCCTTCCGCCGCAGGCGGGGGAGGGTCAGGGAGAGGGACTGCGGCCTGAGGCGAGGGAGCGGGTTATGCGAGAGCTGACGTACAACGAGGCCGCACTCGAAGCGATCGCCGAAGAGATGCGGCGCGATCCCAAGATCTTTTACATGTCGACCGACGCGCTGCCGCCGCTGCTCCGCGAATTCGGCCCCGAGCGCATCAAGGCAACGCCGATCACCGAAGCGGCATTGACCGGCATGGCGATCGGTGCGGCGGGTTGCGGCTTTCGTCCAATTGTCGATTGGCGGCAGGTGACGTTCTGTTTTGTCGCGATGGACCAGATCGTCAATCAGGCCGCCAAAATCCACTACATGTTTGGCGGCCAGGTGACGTTTCCGATTCTTTATCGGGCGTCGGTCGGCGGCGGCGGCCAGGTCGCGGCGCAGCACTCGCAATCGCCCTACTCGATGTTTATGAATGTCGCCGGGTTGAAGATGTTTTTGCCATCGACACCCCATGACATCAAGGGGCTGTTGAAGACCGCGATCCGCGACAACAACCCGGTGATCTCGTTCGAGTCGAGCCGGCTGATGGCGCGCAAGGGACCGGTGCCGGATGAGGATTACACGATTCCGCTGGGCCAAGCCGATATCAAACGCGAGGGCAGTGACGTAACCGTCGTCGCGCTTGCCTGGCTGGTGCATGAGGCATTGGCCGCGGCCGAAGAACTCGCCAAAGAGGGGATCTCGGTCGAGATCGTCGATCCGCGCACCTTGGTGCCATTGGATCGGGAAACGATCCGCCGCTCAGTGCAGAAGACCGGGCATCTCGTCATCGCCGACGAGGCCGGGCCGACCGCTGGCTTTTCGGCCGAAATTGCTGCCGTTGTCACTGAGGACGCGGCGACTTTCGCGCGGCTCAAGGCGCCGGTGAAACGGGTCTGTGCGTTGCAGGTGCCGATCCCCTACAGCCCGATCCTCGAAAACCACGTATTCCCGGACCGCAACCGGATCACCGCCGGGATCCGCGAGGTGCTCGAACCACGGAGCCCCGCCGCGGCAGCATGAGCGCACCGGCCCCGTGACCGGACCCGTCCCCCGGGAGCACTAATATGCCGATCACCAAGGTTAGTGTCGCTGCGGCCGAGCGTTTTGCCGATGGTCGCGAATTTGGCGAGGCCGGCGCCTATCTTCGCATCCACGGCATCGCACAAGGCGAACTCGATCCCGCGGCCGCGGAGAACGCAGTCATTGTCGATCTCGACAAAGCGGAACGGAACCGCGGCGGCCTGGTCGAGTACGAGACCGACTTTTTCATCCTGCGCCCAGCCGAGCCGCGGCGCGGCAGCGGTGTCCTCGTCTATGACGTGACCAACCGCGGACGAAAGGTCATCCTCGGCCGGCTCGACGAAGCGGGGGCCGACGCCGACACCAACAATCCGCGGAGTGCGCGAGACGCCGGTATCGGTTTTACGCTCGGCCGAGGTTACAGTCTGGTCTGGTCGGGATGGGATTCAGGAGCGCCGCGCGCGAATAACGGCATGACCGCAAGGCTGCCGGCGATGCTCGAAAACGGCAGACCGATGGTCCGGCGGATTCGCGACGAGTTCCACATCGGCACCCGCGCGCCGGGCAAGGGTGACGTCGTACGCCTCAATTACGTCGCCGTCTCGACCGACACGCGCAACGCACGGCTGACGGTTCGCGACCGCGAAAGTGACGCCCGCACCGAGATCCCTTGCCAATCCTGGGAATTTGTCGACGAGCGGACGATCCGGCTGCTGCCCGCCGGCTCTTTGTTCGCCCCCTATAGAATCTACGAGGTTTGGTACGAGGCGACCGGCTCGAGGGTGATCGGCGTCGGGTTTGCCGCGACGCGCGATCTCGTCTCGTTCCTGCGTTACGAGCGGGCCGACCGTGACGGGACGCCAAACCCGATGATCGCCGAAGGGAGCGGCATCGAGGGCACCGGCATCGTCCACGCGCTCGCCTTTGGCGTATCGCAAAGCGGCCGGTTTCTGCGCCACTTCCTCGAACTCGGGATGAATCACGCCGGCCGAGGGCGGCGGGTTTTCGATGGCGTGCTGTCGCATGTCGCGGGCGCCGGAAAGGTCTTCGCCAATCACAGCTTTGCGATGCCGGGCCGCACTGCGACGCAGCACGAGGACCGACTCTACCCGGAGAATTGGTTTCCGTTCAGCAATGCGCCCGCCACCGATCCATTTTCTGGCCGGACGGCCTCGTTATTGACCGGTCAACCCACCGATCCAGTGATGATCGAGGTCAACACCTCGACCGAGTATTGGCAAAAGGGCGCCTCGCTGGCGCACACCGATCCGGCCGGCATCCAGGACGCCAGGCTGCCGCCCAATGCCCGAGCCTACATGATCGCCGGGACCCAGCATGGCGGCGGTCCGGGCACCGACCCGAGCCCCGGCCCTTGTGTCAACCCGCGCAACCCGCATAGCGCCAGCCCGGCACTGCGCGCCTTGCTGGTGGCACTCGAGGGGTGGGTCAGGACCGGAGTGCCGGCGCCGCCGAGCCGCGTTCCCTCGATCGCGGATGGAACCGCGGTCCCGTCCGATATTGTGAGGATGCCGGTAGTGCCGGGCTTCGCGCCCCCTCCGGTGGCCAATCGGATTTCGGCGCCGGTCGATTGGATCGACCCGCCGGCGCGGCTCGATGATTTCTATGGCACGCGCGTATGCGCGGTCGATGCCGATGGCAACGAGATTGCCGGCATTCGACTGCCGCCGATCGCGGCGCCGCTCGGAACCTATACGGGATGGAACGCCTATCGGGCGCAGTCTTGTGAGCTGTGCGACCGCGACGGATCACTGATCCCGTTTGCCCGCGACAAGCGCAAACGCGAGACCACCGGCGATCCGCGCTCCTCGCTCGAAGAGCGCTACCGCAACCGCGATGCCTATGTCGCAAGAGTCAAAGAGGCTGCCGAAGCGCTGGTCGCCGATCGTTTGTTGCTGCCGGCCGTCGCCGCCGCCTATGTCACAGCTGCGGAGAAGTGCGACCGATTCTGACGCGCGCAAAAGCACATCAAATCGAAAAACAGAAGTTTTATCTATCTCGCGGCCCCGTTCCAAAACCGGCTCGCGGCATAAGCCGCAGGGTCGGTAAACGGCTCCTCCCCGGTCATGATCTCGGCGAGCAGCCGCCCGGTCACGGGCCCCAGCGTAAAACCGTGATGTGCATGCCCAAAGGCGAACCACAGGCCGCTATGCCATTCGCCTTTCCCGATCACCGGAACCATGTCGGGGAGACAAGGTCGCCGGCCCATCCAAGGTTCGGGCTCCAGCCGTTCGCCGAGCGGAAATAGTTCACGTGCAAACGGCTCGTCGCGCGCCAGCTGGACCGGACTTGGCGGGGCGTCCCGATCGGCAAATTCGACCCCGGTCGTCAGGCGAATCCCTTTAGTCATCGGCGCCAGCGCAAAGCCACCTTGGGCATCGCGCACCGGATGCCCAAGCGTCGCATTGCCCTGTGCGCCATAATGCATGTGGTAGCCGCGCTTGACCGAGAACGGGATCTTGTAGCCGAGCGGCCGAAAGACATCGTCCGACCAAGGACCCAGAGCCACCACCGCATCGCGCGCTTCGATCGGACCAGCCTCGGTAGCGATACTCCAGCCCGAGGGTTCGGGTGTCAGAAGCCGCGCATCGCCCTTGAGCAAATGCCCGCCTTTGCGGGTAAAGAGATCGGCATAGGCGCTGGTCAGCATGCCGGGGTCGGACGAGGTTGGGGAGCCGCGGAAATGAAGCGCGCCGACGATCGCGTCCGACACGTGCGGTTCGAGCTCGTGCAATTGCGCGGCGGTGAGCTCGACACAGTCGATGCCATAATCGTCGAGCCGGCGTGCATCGGCGATTGCGGCGCGCAGCCCTTCTTCGGTACGAAAACAGTTGAGCCAACCATCGTGATGAACAAGGCTTTGCGCGGTCACGCCGGCCTCGGCGGTCAGCGCGTCATGTTCGTTGACGCATTGCGCCATCAACGGACCGAGCGCCCGCATCGAGCGCTCGACCCGTTCCGGCGTCGCATTCTGCCAATAGCGGAAAAGCCATGGCGCCAACCGCGGCAAGGATGAGAGGTGATAGACGGCGTCGCGGCGATTGTTCATCGCATAGCCTAGGATCAGGCCAAATTCCCGGGGAAACGTGTATGGAATTACCGCCTCGCGCTGGATCAAGCCGGCATTGCCGTAGCTGGTTTCCTCGCCCGGCGCCCGGCGGTCGACGAGAACGACATCGCGGCCACGCTTCTGCAGATGCAGAGCCACGCTGACGCCTACCATTCCGGCTCCGAGAACGATTACATCAGCGCGTGCCACCATTGCTTGTCTCCATCCCTTGTGCCGGGATATCGCATAAGACGCCAGAAGCGGGAAAGGCCTGGCCATCTCTGACAAAGCCTTTATCTTGATTGCAGCCGACCGGGATCGAACCGGCGACCTATGTCCACAACCGATCGGGTGGAAAAAAGCTTTGGCGCCAGCCGGGTCCTGAGACGCATTGAGTACAAAGATTTTCTGGTGCGGGCAGATTCACTGCTGAATGTTTTAGCGTTTTTGCGCGTGTTCCGATGGCCGATTCCACCGTCCGCTCACGCGTCACGCACGATATCGGCGACGACGATGCCTGAAGGCGCCGATCTCCCCTAAAAATCACTGGAGCTCGGGAAATTTTTCGATAATCGGGGCCCAGCGACGGGGCCTTTGTTATTCGAGGAAGACAGACGTGATTTGGTCATTGCGCGAAGTCGTGGTCCGAGGCTCCACCACTTTGTTCCTCGCAATCGTGGGTTTGGCGCCAAACCAGACCCGTGCCGCCACACTGACCACTCTCGTAGAGTTCAATTTTGGCAACGGTGCAGCGCCGTCCGGTGACTTGATCGCCGACATTGATGGGAATCTGTTCGGGACGACCTCCGGAGGCGGTGCCCACGGCAAAGGTACCGTCTTCGAGATCGCCAAGACCACTCGTGGCTATGCCAGTTCAACTACCATCCTAGTCAGTTTTAAGGGAAGTGACGGCGCCTCGCCAAAGGCGGGGGTGATTGCTGATGCGGCCGGCAATTTGTTTGGCACCACGTCCGCAGGCGGAGCCGATCAACAGGGGACCGTGTTTGAGATCGCCAAGACTCGCGGAGGCTATTCCAGCACCCCGACCACCCTGATCAGCTTCAACGTCAGTAATGGCGCCGCGCCATCCGGCGGAGTAATCGCCGACGCCCACGGCAATCTTTTCGGCACCACCTCCTCCGGCGGGGCTCATGCAGACGGCACGGTTTTCGAGCTCGTCAAGACTCCAGGCGGGCACGACAACTCGCTGATCACTCTGTTCAGCTTTGACTTTACCAACGGTGCGACACCGTTGGCCGGCTTGATCGCCGACGCCCGCGGCAACCTGATCGGCACGACATTACGCGGTGGAGCGTATGGACAAGGCACGATATTCGAGATCATCAAGAACCCGCACGGCTATGCCAGGAGCCCCATCACCCTGGTCAGCTTCGATCCGACACATGGAGCAGCATCGGCTGCCGGCGTGATAGCCGATACCTCCGGCAACCTATTCGGTACGACCTCCGAGGGCGGGGCGTACGGAAAGGGCACAGTTTTCGAAATCGCCAAGACCCCGGACGGCTATGCCAACTCATCCACCACCCTGGCCAGCTTTAACGGGGACGGTCGCGTCGATCCGAAAGCCGGAGTAATTGTCGATGGCGCCGGCAACCTATTTGGTACGACATCGGCGGGCGGGGCTCAGGGATACGGTACAGTCTTTGTGATCGCCAAGACTCCGAGCGGCTACGCTAGTGAGCCCACGACGCTGGTAAGCTTCGATGTAGCTAACGGTGCTGCACCGTCCTCGGGTTTGATCTCCGACAGCTACGGCAATCTGATTGGCACCACGTCGGAGGGCGGACGGTACAGATTCTACGGCACGATATTTGAAATCACCGGCAGCGGTTTTGTTCCGGGGGCTGTCCCTCGGGCTGGCAACAAGGCGACCTCTAGCCCTTCGAGGCCACGACGATAGCCTTTGGATGCCGAAATTCTTTTTGCTCGGGTAAAAGGAGAGCCGATCCCGCCCCTACGCTGGCGCTTTTAGGAGGGAATTCTCTATGTCTGGCATTACCCCCTGCCTGTGGTTTGATGGCAATGCCGAAGAGGCTGCCAAATTCTATGCCTCGCTGTTCCCCAACAGCCATGTTGATGCGGTCCATCGCGCACCGAGCGACTACCCCTCGGGCAAGACAGGCGACGTGTTGATGGTCGAGTTCAAATTGATGGGTCAGCCGTTCACCGCCCTGAATGGTGGACCGCAATTCCGGTTCAATGAAGCGATCTCGTTCCAGATACCGGTGGAGACCCAGGCCGAGGCCGATCGCGTGGCCAATGCGCTCTCGGCGGTCCCCGAGGCTGAGCAATGCGGCTGGGTGAAAGATCGCTTCGGCGTGTCGTGGCAGATCGTTCCCCGCCAGCTTATCAGGCTGATTGGTGATGCCGATCGCACGCGCGCAAGACGGGCCTTCGAGGCAATGATGCAAATGAAGCGCATCGACATTGCCGCGATCGAGCGGGCCGCCGACAGCATGCCACCCTCCGCCTAAATCGTCAAACCTACGGCAACCCCGCCCAATGCAGGAAGGCGCGCATGAGGGACTGTATTACGCTCCATCTAGGGATTCGCTGAAAAAACTCGGGTCGGGTGGCTTGCGTCGGCGTAAAATCTTATCAGCCGGACACCGCCGGTGCGACCTCACGCATGAAGCACTCCATCGATTGGAGAAGCTGGCCGAGGTCGCGGTTGCCATGGAAATTGATCTGGAAAGCATCGAGGCCCGCCGCCTCGCGATAGCGCAGTAGATCGGCCGCGACTTCGGCGGGAGTTCCGTGACCCGTTGGTCGGTCCGAGCCGGTCGGCGGCGTGTTGCCGGTAATTGTGCTGAATTCGACGCGAAAGCTCAGCCGCGTCGCGATCGGCTCGCGGCCGGCAGCCTCGCAGGCTCGGCGCAACGTCGCCTGCCGCTCGACGAGCTGGGCTATCGGCAGAGGCGTTGGCTGCCATACCGCCGCAAATTGGGCCGCCCGCCGTAATGCGGCATCGCTCGTCCCGCCGGCCCAGATCGGCGGGTGCGGCTGTTGCATCGGTTTGGGGTTGACGAACATGTCGGTAAACGAAATGAACTTGCCGGAAAACGAGACCCGGCCCGGCGCCCAGCATGCCTGCCAAAGGCGCAGATACTCATTGGTGCGGGCACCTCGCGCGTGGAACGGGATGCCGAGGGCTGCGAACTCGACTTCGTTCCAGCCGACCCCGACGCCGATGGTTAAGCGGCCGCCCGACATGCGGTCGAGTGTCGCCAGCGCCTTTGCGGTGGCGATCGGGTTGCGGTACGGCATGATCAGCACCGAGACGCCGACACCGATGCGGGTCGTGTGCGCGGCGATAAACGACATCGAGACGAGCGGGTCGTAGACATTTGTCCACGGCGCTGAGCGCGCGTCAGAGCCGACGATGATGTGGTCGTTAACAAAGATGGCATCGAAACCGACCTCCTCGGCCTTTGTTGCGGCGGTAACGATCGCTTCCGGCGACGCTTCAAAACCGAGATAATCGGAATTGGGACAGCGGGTTGAAAAACTGGCGGGCATGGATGGTCCCCTTGTTCGCGGCCAAGGTGTGGCTGGCCTTTGCCGCTAGGTTAGGCCGATCATTCAATCGGACGCCAGATTAACTGACTCGGCCATTTGTCGGTTCGATCGCGGCGGTTACCGAAGCTTTAGGCCACCGGGCAGGACAAGATCCTTGGTAATGGTGACGGACTGAACTTTGTATTGCGGATTGTCCCAGTCGCCGGTGATCGCGACACGCGCATTTCCGATTCCGGCGATGTCCGGCTGCCACAAATAATCGATCTGGCGCGACCCGAGATCGAGTGTGCCGCTGCCAGTCGCTGAGAGCCATGGACCCACCAGCTTTAAATCGCTGTTGTGCAAAACGCCGTGCACAATGGGCCCGCTCGCCGAGAGCGAGCGGTATTCGATCTCGCGCCGGGTGGTCTCGTCACCTATCGCCGGGCCGATCTTCATTAACGGAGCCAGCCCGGCGCTTCCGATCATGCCGTTAGTGAAACTGATCCGTCCGCCGCCATTTAGAGAGGCGACGAGGTCATGAGTGGTACTGCCGGTTGCGGCTAGGTTCGCGGAAACGTCGCCGGTACCGCTCAGCTTGTTGAAGCCCGCGATATTGAACGAGAGGTCATGGACGGTAATGCCGGATAGGTCAAAAGTCACGCTGAGAGCAGGTGTGTGGCCGGCTTCATCGGCGACAATCTTGCCGCTGGCTGTTCCGCCGTAGAGGGCGACATTGTCCAGATCGAGCTCCTGGTGGTGGTGAGTTCGGGTCAGCACATAAGTGCCCTTTGCCATAACCTGGTCGAGCTGGATCGTTGCTTCGGTAAGGGTGAACTTGCCGGCGTCGCCGTCGATCTTCCCAACAATCGATTGCGGTCCGAGGTTGGGGTCCTGCTTCACCGAACGGATTTGCATCCAGGCCAGCAGATTGCGCAGTGACGGTATCGCGACGCGGATCGTCCCGGATGCGTGATGCCTATCGCTGCCGTCGATTTCGCCCAGGAAATCCAGACTCCCATGTGCCGAGGCAACGATGTGGACCATCGCGGCGCTAGTACGGCCGTCGCGCAGCTCGGCCGGCGAGGCGACGGTCAATGCTAAGCTTATCGGGTCGCCGTTATCGACCGCGCTACCGGTAGCTTTGAGGGGCCCGTCCAGGGTGGGCAGCGACAGCGTCATGTTGAGATCGTGAACACTTCGCTTTGGCCCGCCGCGTCGATCGAGAAAGCTCGCTGCTCCACCGACGATCGTAACATTGCCGGTCATGAGGGATGGGCCGGCACTGCCTCCCCGCGGCGGCGCCGTGCCGAGAGGCGGTTTCGGCGGGTAAAAGACCCAATTGCGCCGGCCGGTTTTGTCGACCTCGAAATCAGCCTTTGGTTGCACCAGTTTGAGTTGGTCGATCTCGATCGAGCCATGCAGCAGGGCGAGAGGCTTCAGCGCTACGTCGACGGTCTTCACCGAGAGAAAATCCCCGGAAAAACCCGGCGGGTTCGCCAGGGTTACGTCATGGGCAACGAGGCCGAATTTCGGCAGAACGGTGAAGCTGATCGGCCCGGAGATGCGCAGATCGCGGCCTGTCTTCTGGCGCACGATACTCGCGATTTGCGCCGCGATAAAATCAGACGGAACGATAAGCGGCGTGGCGAGCAGAGCGAGGACAATGACGGTGAACAGCACCGCCAAGCCAATTAAAAGGTTTCGGAGGAAACGCGCTTTATCGAAGAAAACCAAAGACACCTCGACTTAATGAAGGTCGCTGTTCGGTAAGCCGCGCCCAGGGTTTTAGGATTGCCGCGACCCAGGCTCAAACGGCGCGCGGGAATGGGGATGGATAGGGTTGTAATGGCTGCTGAGTAACTGTGGAAACCGCTAGCTCCTCCGCGGTTGGAAAGAGCAGGAGGGACCGCCAGACGCGTGCCAGACCGGCAAGGGGTTGCGACTGATCCCCATGGTTTTGATCATCCTATCGTGCGCGAGGCGGTTAACGACGCGATCACGGCTGGCACTCCTTGCGCTGCCAAAAAACCAAAGGGATCGGCTGAATCCAGATTCGCCCAAGGGGGGCTGCCTCCGCGGTGGTGCTGGCCGGACATTACACTGGCCGGCATCGTACGCGCGCACCGCGATAGACCCTTTACTCATCGCGATCGGGCCGGCACTATGGAATTCCGAATTCAAGGCAGGTGAGCGGTTGCAGCCTCTTGATCCGCAGCCCGCGCTGATCGACCGGGCCTACGAGCGGCTGGTCGCGGCGATCGCCGATGGCACGCTCGCCCCCGGGCAGCGCATCCGCCAGGAAGAACTCGGTCGTGCGCTCGGGGTGTCGCGACAGCCGATCAGCCACGCCCTGCAATTGCTCAAGCAACAGAAGCTGGTGGAGGAGAATGGCCGACGCGGGCTGATCGTTTCCGAGATCGACGCCGTCAGAGTTCGTGAACTTTACCAAGTCCGCAGCGCGCTTGATGCACTGGCTGCACGACTGGCTGCCGAGCACGCCGCACAGCGCGCGATTGCCGCGCCGCTGCAGCAAGCGGCGGAGCGCGCACTGGCTGCGGGCCTCGCGCTGCCGTTGGATGCCCCGGTGCTGGCGTTCGTCCAGGCCGACGTCGTGTTCCACACGGCGCTCTATCGTCTGTCCGGTAACCGCGCGATCGAGGACACCGTAGCGGCGCAATGGCCGCATCTGAAACGCTCGATGGCGGCGGTGCTCGACGATCCCGAACAGCGCCCGCTGGTGTGGTCCGAGCACCGGGAAATTCTGCGCTGCGTGCTCGCCGGAGACCCCGCCGGCGCCGAGCGCTCAGCCCGCGCCCACAGCGACCGCGCCGGCGCCGAAACGGCGCGCCGTCTCAGTCGATCGTCTTCTCCAACGTGAGGAAACCGCGATGCCGCTGACGCCACAGCAGATGCGGCAGTTCGCTGAGGAAGGCTACCTGTTTCTGCCCGGCTGCTTTTCGGAGGAAGAGGTCGCCACCCTGCGCGACGAGGCCGAGGCGATCTACGCCACCAACCGCCAAGAGGTGTGGCGCGAGAAGACCGGCGCGCCGCGTACCGCCTTTGCCGCGCACACCTATAACGAGGCATTTCGTCTGTTGGGCCATCATCCCCGGCTGATCGGTCCGGTCGAGCAGGTGTTCGGCGAAAAACTCTACATGCACCAATACAAAATCAACGCCAAAGCTGCCTTCGAGGGCGGTGTCTGGCAGTGGCACCAGGATTACGGCACCTGGGCGCGCGACGACGGCATGCCCGAACCCAGGGCGATGAACATCGCGGTGTTTATGGACGAGGTCATGCCAATTAATGGCCCGCTGATGTTGGTTCCGCGCAGCCACAGGCATGGCGTGCTGACCGCCGGGCACGATGAGGAAACCACCTCTTATCCGCTGTGGACGCTCGACAACGAGACCGTAACCCGACTCGTGAACGAGGGCGGCATCGTGGCGCCGACCGGTAAGCCGGGCTCGGTGCTGATGTTCCACGGCAATCTGGTGCATGCCTCGGCCCCGAACATCACGCCCTACCCGCGCCGCATCGTCTATCTGACCTTGTGCGCGGTGTCTAATTACATCCGCACCCCGACCCGCCCGGAATGGATCGCGCATCGCGACTTCACGCCGATCGAACCGGTCGCCGACGCCGCGCTGTTGAATTACACCCGCGCCGCGGCGAGCCAGGTCGCGGCGGAATAGGCGATGAATCTCCATCGCCTGCTGCAACAGCGCGCCGCCGCCGGAAAGCCGGTCCGCGTTGGCTTGATCGGCGCCGGCAAGTTCGGCTCGATGTTTCTAAACCAGGTACCGACAATGGACGGGCTGGAGGTGTCGGTTATTGCCGATCTCGACCCCGAGCGGGCGCGGGCCGCTTGCCGCAAGGTTGGCTGGGACGCGCGACGCATCGCGCGCACGTCGTTCGTCGCCTCGGGCGCCGAGTTGTGCACCCACCCCGAGATCGAAGTCATCGTCGAGGCGACCGGCTCGCCGGCGGCCGGCATCGCGCACGCCCGCGCGGCAATCGCCGCCGGCCGGCATATCGTCATGGTCAATGTTGAAGCCGATGTGCTCGCGGGACCGCAGCTGGCCGAGGAGGCTCGGTCGCGCGGCGTTGTCTATTCTCTTGCTTATGGCGATCAGCCGGCATTGACCTGCGAACTGGTCGATTGGGCGCGCGCCTGCGGCTTTGAGGTTGCGGCCGCCGGTAAGGGCACCAAATACCTGCCCGCCTATCACCGGGTCACACCCGACGAGGTGTGGGGCGATTACGGCCTGACCCCCGAGGAAGCACAGGCGGGCGGCATGAATCCGCAGATGTTCAACTCGTTTCTCGACGGCACCAAATCGGCAATCAAGATGGCGGCGATCGCCAACGCGACCGGCCTTGGCGTGCCCTCGGACGGGCTCGGCTTTCCACCCTGCGGCGTCGACGACCTACCTCATTGCTGCGTGGCCGCGAAGCGGGCGGCACGCTGGAACAGGACGGCATGGTCGAGGTAGTCTCGTGCCTAGAGCGCGACGGCCGCCCGGTGTTCCGCGATTTGCGCTGGGGCGTTTACGTGACCTTGAAGGCGCCCAACGAGTACGCCCGGACCTGTTTCAAAGAATACGGCCTCAAGACCGACGCGAGCGGCTGCTACGCTGCGATGTACAAACCCTTCCACTTGGTCGGTTTGGAGCTCGGCATTTCGGTATTGTCAGCGGCATTGCGGGGCGAGCCGACTGGCCAGCCCCAGGCGTGGCGCGGCGATGTTGTAGCGGTCGCCAAGCGGAGTCTGCGCGCTGGCGAGACACTCGACGGCGAGGGTGGCTACACGGTCTGGGGCAAGCTGGTGCCGGCCGAACGCAGCCTTGCTGAAGGCGCGTTGCCGATCGGCCTCGCCCACCACGTGCCATTGCGGCGCGACATCGCCGCCGGCGAGACGGTACGCTGGGCCGACGTGACTGTTCCCGACAGTTCAGCGCATGAGGTGCGCCGCGCAATGGAGCGACGCTTTGGGACGCGGCCTGCCGCAATCGCGGCAAAGTAGGGCTGGAAGAGTAGCGACAACATCACCACCCCTTGGCGAGGAGGAGCCTGATGCCGGTTCAACGCTTTGCACCGATGACCAAGGATTTCGCGACGTTCGATTGTGACGCGCATGTCACCGAGCCGCCGAAAATTTGGGAGCGCGCCCACGAGTTTCTGACCCGCGACGAACTCGATGCGCTAAAGCGGACGATCTGGTGGGACGCCGACGGCCGCCTATTGATCGTGAATGGCCGCGCCGGGATCGGCCTCGGCTCGCCGCGCAAGGGCGGCATCCCCGGCACGATGCGGGTCATCACCAATGCCGGTCCGGGCGTCAAACACGACATCCAGCGCGCCCTCAATGTGCGCAACCTTAACCCCAAGACCACACTGACGCAGGAGCAGGTCGGCTATCTTGACCATGCCGGCTCGTATGAACCGAAGCCACGTCTGAGGGACATGGATGTCCAGGGGATTGATCAGGTCATGATCATTCCGACCGAAATCGACATCTACCCATGGCTCGAGGACGCGCTTGGCGCCAAAGCGTTCTGCCGCGCCTACAACGAATGGGCGTACGACTACACGCTGGAAAACCCCGATCGCCTGTTCTTTGCCGCCCTTATTCCGATGCAACACCCCGATTACGCGGTCCAGGAGATCCGGCGGGTGGCGGCGCTCGGCTGCCGGGTCGCTCTCGTCCGGCCGATGGATGCGATGGGCAACTACCCGCTGCAGCCGAAATACGAGCCGGTGTGGGACGCGCTCGAAGAGACCGGGATGATCTATGGCATGCACCCGTTCCCGGCCTTCGCCAGCGCCAAGCCATCAGGCTATAGCGAGCAATATTCCGGCGCCGAACTGATCCGCAAGACCATAGCGAATGCGGGGTTGCCGCACACCTTCCTCACCAATGTGCAAAATTTCCAGGCCGAAGCGGCATTGTGGGTCACGATCGTCCTGATGTCGGGATTTTTTGAACGCCACCCGAAGATCAACGCCGCAGTATTCGAGGCCTCGTCGACCTGGCTCAGCTTTCTGATCGACGAGTGCGACAAGGCCTATAAGCTCTACAAGAACGAGCGCCAGCTGCCGCCGTTGAGGCGCCTGCCGAGCGAGACCTTCTTCGAGCATTGCATGACCGGCTTCGAGGGCGACGAGGCGCCGCCCGCCCGGCTGCCGGAGTTTTACGGCGACATCCTGTGCTGGTCGTCCGATGTCTATCACCATGACGGCGACGACGCCTGGCGTGCGATCGAAACGATGCAGAAATACGCGCTGCCGAAGGAGAATCAGGCCAAGTTCCTCGGCGCCAATGCACGGCGCCTCTACAAGGTGCAGGCCCCGGCCAACATCATCCGCGAGCGCGTCACCGAGATCGAGCGCCCCGATTGGTGGCCAACCGACGAGGAAGTCCGCGCCGCGCTGCACCCGGAAGCCGCGGTCACCCGGCAATAGCGCCAACGACAGCCCCTCACCCTCCCGCTGCGCGGGTCCCTCCCTGTGCCCGCTTGCGGGGAGAGAGCTGGGGTGAGGGGCGAGGGAGAGAGCGAATGACGACGAAAGATTTCGCGATATTCGACAGCGACAGCCATGTCGTCGAGCCGCCGGCGCTATGGGAGAAATACCTCGACCCCGAGTATCGAACCCTCGGCCGGCATGCGCTATGGCGGCAGGAAGGCCCCACCGGCGGCTATCTCAAGGTCAATGGCGAGATTTTCCGGGATCGCTCGAACCCCAACCTGCCGCGCCATGCGCTGTGGCGTCCCGGCATGACCTGGGAGGAGATTGGAGAACTCGATCCGCACATGAGGCATCCGGCCACCGCGGGCGCCTCGGACCCGCAGGCCCGCCTTGCCGACATGGACGCGATGGGAGTCGACCGCGCGCTCCTCTATCCGACTTGGTTCGCCGAAGGCTTTTTCCAAATCCGCGACCCGGACGTCGCCTACGCGCTCGCGCGCGCCTACAATGATTGGGTCGTCGACTTCTGCAAAGCGGCGCCGGAGCGGCTCTTCGCCGCCGCGATCCTGCCGCTGCAGAATATGGATTTCGCGCTCGACGAGTTGACTCGGGTGGCCCGCTTTCCATCGGTCCGCGCGGTCTTTATCCGGCCGATGTTTCTTGAAGACCGCTATCTCAATCACCCTTATTACGACCCACTGTGGGCGGCATTAGAGCGACTTGAACTGACCGCGGCGGTGCATCCGACGCCGGGGCTGTGGAGCCCGGAATGGACCTCGCACGGCCCGTTTCTCGAAAAGGTCAAAGACCGTTTGGCGCAGCCGCCTGTTCCCGGTGGCGGCGGTGGTCCATTCGCCGGCGGCAGCGGCGGCGCCGGTCAGTCGATCACCTTCATTGGCGCCACACCGCTCGGTCATCCACTGGCGCCGATCCTTGCCAATTGGCTCGACAACCACATGTTCGTTGCCTCGACCCTAATCGGCTTTACGGTGATGGAGCGCTACCCGGCAATGAAGGTTGTCGTCGCCCATGGCAAAGCCTCCTGGATGCAGGAGGTGCTGGAAAAAATGGAGGCCTCGACCCGCGTGATCCCGCTCTTGCATCACTATCCGGTCAGCACCGAGCCGGAAGAGATCTGGGAGCACGGCAACGTGTTGCTCGGCTTCGATGCCGAGGAGCGGATGATCCAAAAGCTACCGCAGGACTTCGCCGGCAAGGTGGTTTGGGGCTCGCGCTATCCGCATCACGATGCGACGAGCGCCTGGGACGCATTGAACCTCCTGCGCAGCGCCAATGTTCCGGAGCCGTTGATCGCCCGCATGATGGGCGGCAACGCGGCCCGGCAGTTCGGCATCGAGCCGCTTCGCGAACCAGCTGCATGATCCCGAGCGCTAACGAAAGACGGACCTCACAACTCGCGCCACGGCCGCGGCACGCAACGAGACAATGCGCTGAACACCTGTCGCTCGGTGTGGGGGCCGAAGGTCCCACAGCCGACGTCAGGAGACCTCTGACGCCGCGACGATCGAGTCGCTCCTAAAAATCGGGAGAATGCTCGAGGGTCTTGAAAGTAGGCAGATCGTGATTGATCCAGAGGGCTGCCGCCTTCTCGGCGACGATCCCGGGAGCCGAGAATGCGAAATATGAGTTTGCTCCGGGCTGGTATTCATCGACGGCACGCGATCGTTATCCCAGTTTTCCTTGAAATGCGCGGCGTCGCCCGTTAATCGGAGCCCGCTGGTCTTCTTGAGGTAGACCAAAAACGACTGATGCCCCGGAGTGGAGAGGAGCGTCGCACTACCCTACCGAACACAGAGGTTTGGTCGGCTGAGCGAGACGCGCCACGCGGAGAACGGGTTCGGGACGCTAGCGGATATCTCATCCTGGTTTTTGAGATTGATCGCGGCCGTGGTGGTCATCGCGCAGCGGTAATGTGGGCCGAGGCGCGCAACCGGAGCGAGTCCTGGTGGGCGCAGTGCGGGTGATATCGGCGGTGGGCCAGCCGGCGGACGGATATTGGGATCGCGGTTCTGGGCAATCAGCACGCGGCGGCGTCAGCCGCGGATAGGTGAGGCCGAACTCGTTCTGGTGCGGGTGAGGTCTTTGCCGGGATCGCGTGCGCCGCGCAATCGGTCCGGGCGGCGGATGCCCGCCCAACAGTACGAACAGATTCGGGATTATCGGTCTGAGATCTGAGGAGCACTGGTTTAGGCGCTGCGTAGGACACAGGCGGGACACCTGCGGTGGAACAGTAAACTCAATACTGATATGCTTGGCGCGGAGCGCCACCACTGATGATGCCGACATCCCGAAAAGCTAAGGGGAAAAAGATATTCGGCATCGCCCGGTGCCGATCACGCATGGACTTGCGGCAAGACTGCGCGTTGGCGCGGTAGATCGCCCGGGGACAGCAACATTGCTGGTCAAGCCGAGGGTTGCGCCATGGAGAAATCAGATCACTGCAGGCTATTCGCCAAGGCTGCCAAGGCGGCCGGGCGAAACCCGGCGCAGGTCACGATGAACGCGTTGACGCATTCGAGCATCGTGCGCCAGCTCGTCGCGGGATTGCCGATCCGGGTAATTGCGGTCAACTATGACACTTCGATTGTAATGAAGGAGCGTACTAAGACCCCCCTGAATTGATGCTGACTCGCCAAGGGAATTGCATCGGTGGCGCCTGGCGAGTAGCAGATATTGTGGTTGGGGGATGGGGGAACGGCAATGCCTGCTCTGGCGATCGGCGATGAGATCAGCTCCGCCGAACTGCGCCGGCGGGCTCGGCGGGAGAACAGTGGCCGCATCACCGCCCGGCTGATTGCGATCGCCAACGCTCGTGACGGAATGGACCGGGCGAGTGCCGCGCGGCTGGTGGGAATGGACCGGCAGAGCTTGCGCGACTGGGTTCACCGCGACAACGCCGCGGGTATTGCCGGCTTGTGCGACCGGCCCAAACCCGGGCGCGCTCCAAAGCTAACCGAGGGCCAGATGGCGAGCCTCAAAGCGGTCCTGGCCGGTCCTGATCCGGCAGCGGACCAGGTCGGGCGCTGGCGCAGCGTCGATCTGTGCCGCTACGTCGAGGAACGCGGGGATGTCAGCTACAGCGAGACCGGGATGCTGCGCCTTCTATGGTCGCGCGACCTGAGCCATCGCAAGACCCGGCCGTGCCACCTGCAGAGCGATGAGAAGGCCCAGCAAGCCTTCAAAAAGGGGGCTTTGCCACTTGCCTGAACGAGATCGCTGAGGCCGATCCCGAGGCCGAGCAGTTGGAGATCTGGAGCCAGAGCCTGCCCCGGCGCAGGTCGGGGACGAGGCCCGCGTCGGGCAAAAGGGGGGCACCGGCTATGTCTGGTGGCAGCGCGGCCACACCCCGCGCGGGCGGCGCGACGTCGGCTACCAATCGGCCTGGATCATCGGTACCGTCTGCCCGGCCCGCGATACCGGCGTGGCGTTGGTGCTGACCCGGCTCGACACCGAAGCGATGAACCGTGTTGATGGACAAGGCGGGCTGATGGACAAGGCGGGCTGATGGACAAGGCGGGCTGATGGACAAGGCGGGCTGGCATACCGCCGGCGCTCTTGTCGTACCCGATAACCTGTAGAAGTATGGATTTGACCTGACAGGCGGTACTCTCGTCGTGGTGGGTGTCCGACAAGAGGAAAGTGTCGGCCGTCACGCGGCCCTGATACTTTTTTCCTGGGCGATCGGCAGAGTGTCAAGGAAGGTCTGCATCGGGGTTTTGCCGTAGCACCAGCGGCCTTGATGGGGCCGCGCTTGATTGTACTCGCTCATCCAAGCATCAAGGTCGCCCTGCAATTGCTCGATCGTCGCGTAGATCCGCTTGCGAAAGGCAATGCGATAGAATTCATCGAGCACAGTCTTATGAAAGCGCTCACAAATTCCGTTGGTTTGTGGGCTCCTCGCCTTGGTGCGGGTGTGATCGATGTCCTCGATCGCCAGGTAGAGCTCGTACTCGTGGTGCTCCGGATTGCCACAATACTCGGTGCCGCGATCGGTCAGCATTCGACAGAGCGGGATCTCATGCTCGTCAAAGAACGGGATCACCCGGTCGTTTAACAACTCGGCCGCGGTGATCGGGGTCTTGCGATCGTAGAGCTTGGCGAACGCCACCTTGGTATAAGTGTCGATGAAGGTCTGCTGGTAAACCCGTCCGACGCCCTTCAGCGTGCCGACATAGAAGGTATCCTGGGCGCCGCAATAGCCCGGGCATTCGCTCTCGAACTCGCCGTGAGTTTCCTTGTCGGCCTTGGCCTTTTCCAGCGCTGCGAGCTGGGTCTCGGTAAGAACCAGCCCTTCCTGCGCCACTTTGGCTTCGAGCGCCTTGAGCCGTTTCTTAATGTTTTCGAGGTCGTGACGCTGCCACACACCGCGCACCCCGAAGGCCGAGATCGACTGGCCGCGCTTTTTCAGCTCGTTCGATACCCGCAGTTGACCCCAGCTCGGTTGCTCGATCGCCAGTTCGACCACGGCCGCCTCGAGCGCGGGATCGACACGGTTCTTCAGGATCGGCTTTGCACGGCTGATCTCCTGCAGCGCCAGCTCACCACCTTTATCGTAGAGCTCCTTAAACCGGTAAAAGCTGTCCCGGCTATAACCCATCATCTTGCAGGCCTGGCTCACATTGCCGAGTTGCTTGGCCAGCTCCAACAGGCCGACCTTGGCCCGTATCACCTTTTGTGCTTGCGTCATCGGCGGTCCTCAACTCACCTAGAGCCGGCGCCATATCCGCCAGCTTGATCCGCCCCACCGATCTTCCGCAATCGTCAGATTAATTCCATACCTTTACAGATAACCTCAGCCTGGTGTTTCTGCCACCCCCTGTTCAAGCCAGGGGCAGGCTCTACTCGCCCGAGCTCAATCCGATCGAGCGACTGTGGCTGCATCTTAAAGACAATCGCCTGTCGCACTGCGTCTTCCGCACCACCGACGAGATCATCGACAGCTGATGCGCGGCGTCGAACTGGCTGCTCGCCGAAACCGGTCGCATCCGCTCGCTGTCTTCCTACCCTTGGCTCCCACAGAGCAGCAATTAATCAGGTTGGTATTAGTCGGCAAATCGTCTACCGCAATACGATACCAGGCGCGCTACCCTGCAGCCTCAACCCTCGCGGGAAGGTGAGGGGGGTGAGGGGGCGGTAGCTGCCCGCTCGAAGGCCGTGTTGGTTGCTCCCGGGGGCCCTTAGCGGTGCGGCAAGCCGCGGGCGAAGCGCACAATGCGATGGCCGGCTTCGGCGAGGCGGTGATCGGGTTCGGTAAGCGAGATGCGCAAATGCCCCGCAGCACTCGGTCCGAACGCATCGCAAGGCAATACCGCAACATCTTCGCGTTCGAGCAGAGCGCTGGCAAATGGGCAGGCCGCCAACCCGGTGCCTCTAACGTCGAGCAGCACGAACATCCCCCCTTCGGGGGGGATCACTCGGCAATTTGGCGCCGCGGACAGGATCCCCGACAGCAGCTCGGCACGCCGGCGGTAATCGTCGCGCAATGCCGCCACTTCGGGCAGTTCGCCGCTGAGCGCCGCCAGAGCGCCCTCCTGAATAAAAGGCGGCGTGCCGTAAGTCATCGACAGTAACAGAGTGAACAGGTGCCGCGAGAGCTCTGGCGGGCCGATGACCCAGCCCAAGCGGAATCCCGGCATGGCGTGCGATTTCGACAGGCTGGAGACGACCACCGTGCGCTCGGCCATGTTTGGTAACGACCACGGGCTCAGATGCGGCCGAACAAACGCCAGATCCTCATAGACCTCGTCGGAAACCAGCCACAAATCGTGCTTGTGACAGACTTCCGCGATACCGGCGATCTCCTCGGGCGTAAACACGGCGCCGGTCGGATTATGGGGAGAGTTGATCCACACAACTCGCGTGCGCGGACCGACGGCGCCCGCGACGCTGTCGAGATCGAGGTGAAAGCCGCGCTCGGCAGGCAATGGGACCATGACCATTTCGGCCCCGCAGGCGGCGACGACGCCTTCATAGGTCGCATAGACGGGTTCGGGAACGATGACCTCATCGCCGGGTCCGGCGAGGCATTGCAACGCGCAATAGAGCCCACCCTGGGCCCCCGTCGTTACCGTCACATTTTCCGCGCTGCACGGCTGGCCGGTCCGATGTGCGAAACGCGCCGCAATTGCCGCGCGAAGCTGCGGCGATCCGACCATCGGCCCATAGCCGGTGCGCCCACGACGCAGCGCCGCGATCGTCGCATCGATTACCACCGCTGGGGCCGGTTGATCGGGATCGCCAATGGTCAGAAAGATCACGTCATGGCCGCTGTCGCGCAGCACGGCAGCTTCCTGCTGAACGCTCCAAGCGCCCCGTCCCGGTCCTGTAAGCCTCTCGACCCGCTGCGAGAATTGCACGCGGCGCTCCCCAATCGGACGCCGGTCGGCGACCAGCGATCGGCTCCGATACTACCTTAACGGGTAATTCAAAACAACGCCGAACCTATCGCGAGCCCGATAATGAGCAGCACCACAAAAATAACCAGGAAGATAAAGAACAGAATTTTGGCGATCCCAGCCGCAGCTGCGGCAATCCCGGTAAAACCAAAGATCGCCGCAATGACAGCCACAATCAGAAAAAACAAAGCCAGCTTCAGCATCACCCCTCCGTCATGGAGATTACCCGTTCGCGTCGGCACGACCGCGAAGGACACCGCTTTACAAAAACCTGAACGGAAGCGCTTGGTAAAAGGTTCGAGAGCTACGTTGGTGGGTTCGGCGAAGGCTGGTCAATAACCGATTGCAGCACCGCCGGGGCGGCGTGGATCACTGATTCCATACAATCTGGTCCGATCGACGGCGATCAACTCCACCGCACCCCACGGCTTTTGCGGCGCAAGCGTGTAGCCGTTTTCGACAAGGGCTGCGATTGTTGCGGGCGGCAGGCCGCCATGCTCGTAAAACAACTTGTCGGGCTGGCCCTGATAGTGCAGCCGCGGCGCCGCAACGGCCTGGGCCGGGGACATATCGTAATCGATGCTGTTGATCAGGGTTTCGAGCACGGTGGTAATGATGCGCCCGCCGCCGGGGCTACCCAGCACCAGGACGACGTGGCCGTCCTTTTCGACCAAACTCGGCGCCATCGAGGAAAGTGGTCTTTTACCCGGTGCGATCGCGTCCGGTGCGCCTTGCGCCAAGCCGAACAGGTTTGGCGCCCCCGGCTTTGCCGTGAAATCGTCCATTTCATTGTTCAAAAGAAAGCCGGTGCCCGGCGGTACCACTTCGGCGCCGAAATAGCCATTGATGGTATAGGTCACCGAGACCGCGTTGCCCGCGCCGTCGACCACCGAATAATGGGTCGTCTCAGCCCGCTCGCCGGCTCCGCCGGGTGACGCTGCGGGCCCGCCGGCCCCCGCGTCGATCGCCGCCCGAATGCCGGCGGCGTAGCCCTTGGACAACAGCCGGTCGAGCGGATTTGTGACAAAAGCCGGGTCGCCGAGAAAAGCGTTGCGGTCGGCATAGCCGCGGCGCATTGCGGCAACCATCAACTCGACCGAGCGCGGCGAGTGAAATCCCGACGCCTTTAGGTCGTAGCCTTCGAGGATATTCAGGATTTCGCAGATCGTTGTCCCACCCGAGCTCGGCGGCGGGGTCGAGATCAGCGCATAACCGCGATAGGTGCAAGAGAGCGGCGCCCCCTCGGTCGCGGTGTAATCGGCGAAGTCGCGTGGCGTCAGAATGCCGCCGTTCGCGCGGCTGGCTTGCGCGACTAAGGCTGCGATCTTGCCGGCGTAGAACGCGTCGGGCCCATCCTTCGCGATCGCCTCGATGGTTGCCGCGAGGTCCACTTGGATAAGCTGGTCGCTGGGTTCGAAGCGGCTGCCATCCGGGCGTAAAAAAATCCGGGCTGCACCCGGATCCTTTGCGAGCTGGTCAGCCTTGGCGTCGAGCAGGTCGGTGTCGTCGCGGGTCAGCACAAAGCCGTTGCGGGCAAGCGAGATCGCCGGCGCCAACAATGCGGCGCGCGGCAATGTCCCGTATTCGCGCATGGCACGGTCGAGGCCCATCACCGTCCCCGGCACGCCGGCCGCGAGGTAGCCCAAGCGGCTAAGTCTGGGGACGGGTTGGCCGGCAGCGTCGAGATACATCCGGGCGTTGGCTGCCGCCGGAGCGGTTTCACGGAAATTGATAAAGGTGTTCCGTCCGTCGGCGAGGTGGATCGTCATAAACCCGCCGCCGCCGAGATTGCCGCAGCACGGCTCGACCACCGCGAGCGCATACCCGACCGCGACCGCCGCATCGATCGCGTTGCCGCCGGCGGTGAGAATACCGGCGCCAACCGCCGAGGCGATGCGCTGCGAGGTCACCACCATGCCGTGCTCGGCCTCGACCGCAGCCGGCGTCGAGGCGGCTCGCGCGCCGCCGGTCAGCGCCAGGCAAACGGTCAACGCGATGCAAATGATCAGCGCCGCGGCAAGCGTCGGCGCGGCGAGGATGCGGCTCATCTTTAACGGTTTAAGGTTTCGCGGTCGTAACCCGCGACGCGCTTGTAGCCGTCCGATATGGCGATCAACTCGTCGCGGCTGATCACGTTGTCGATGTCATCGAAGGGCTTGTCGCCGGTGCGCCGATAGACTTCGCGCAAAATTGCGTCTGGCGGATTGGTGCGGTTGGTGCGCACGACGTTAGCGGTCGCCTCAAGCCGCTTACTCTCATAGAGACGCAAGGCCTTCACCGGGTCGTCCGGGTTGGCTTTCAGGCAGTCCGTCAGGGCGCGGGCGTCGAGGATCGCCTGCCCGGCGCCGTTCGAACCGCGCGGCACCATCGGATGCGCCGCGTCGCCGAGCAATGTCACGCGGCCAAAACTCCAGCGCGGCAGTGGTTCCTGATCGACCATCGGAAATTCGAGAATCATGTCGGCGGCGCCGATCATCGCCGGCACATCGAGCCAATCAAACCGCCAGTCCTTGAACGCATCGAGAAAATCGGCGAGCCGTCCTGGCCGGTTCCAGTCCCGCGCCTCGTGCTGTGGGGTCTCGATCTCGGCGACCCAATTGACCAGCTGCCGACCTTCGGCGTCGATGCCATTGCGGATCGGATAAATCACCATCTTTCCGCCGGCGAGCCAGCCGGCGCGCACCATCGACGCTCCCGACAAAAATGGCGGCCAGCGTGTCACCCCGCGCCACATATTGTAGCCCGAGTAGAGAGGCTCGCCTTCATCGGGATACAGCTGCTTGCGAATGACTGAATGGATGCCATCGCAGCCGATTGCGACCGTGCCATGCTGCGGCGGTAGCCGCTCCCCGGTTTTTGCACTTTCGAAATGGAGGGTGGCGCGATCGGGCGCCTGCGCAAACCCGACACAGCGCCAGCCGGTCAACAGCCGATCAGCTCCGGCGCGCCGAACAAAGGCGGCGGCCAGGACTTGCTGCAAGTCTCCGCGGTGGATCGAAAATTGCGGCCATGCATAGCCGGCGGCGCGGCCCAATGGCTCGCGATAAATCAGCTGGCCAAAGCGGTTGAAAAAACACGCTTCGGCGGTGGTGACCCCGACTTGCACTAACGATGCTTCGAGATCAAGCGCCACGAGTCCGCGCGTCGCGTGCGGCAGCACGTTGATCCCGACGCCAATAGGGGTGATTGCTGGCGCCGCCTCGTAGATCCGGCAGGCGATGCCGGCGCGCTGCAGTGCCAGCCCCAAGGTCAGGCCGCCAATGCCGCCACCGACAATGACCACATCCATAACGCGCCTCAAGGCCCGGCTATGGACCGCTTCAGGCGTTGCCGCGCTGCTCGCGCCACAGGCCAAGCTTCTCCTGTACGGGGCGATCGGAATAGCTGAACAGCACCGCTTCGCCCGCAGCCTGATGGCTGACGCTGACCCAGCTCGGCACGACAAAGATGTCGTGCGGCTCCCAGTCAAAGACCTGGTCGCCGACCCGACTCTGCCCCGACCCCTCGACCGCGACATATACCGTGGCATCGGTCGCGCGATAGGGCCGGGTCGCAAAACCCTTAGGCAGCAGTTGAATAAAGGCGCCGATCGTCGGCATGGCAAAATCGCCGCTCGCCGGATTGACATAGCGCAATTTGTGGCCGTGGCACGGATCGGGGCTCTCGTTGCGGCTCAGCACGTCGAGCGATTCGCGCGAACGGGCATAAGGATAATTGAACACCGGCGAGGTCTTGACCGCCGGTTGCCAATCGACCGGCAACAGATTGTTGGCGAAGCGCGCAGCATTGTCGCCCTCGGGCCGACTGATCGCTTGGCTCTCCGTCTCGCCGGGCTCGGCAAAGCTCGCATCGAGCAGGCGCACGATCGGGATGTCGAGCCCGTCGAGCCAGACCATCGGCTCTCGCGACTCGTTGCCGTGGTCGTGCCAAGTCCAGGACGGCGTAATCACAAAGTCGCCGGGGTGCATCGTGGTGCGCTCGCCGTCGACTGCCGTGTAGGCGCCGTCACCCTCGATAATAAAGCGCAACGCCGACTGGGTATGGCGATGGGCGGGCGCCACCTCGCCGGGCAGGATCAATTGCAATCCGGCGAACAAGGAGTGGGTGATCGCAGTCTGGCCTTTGAGCCCGGGATTTTCGAGGATCAAAACTCGCCGTGTCGCCTCCTCGGCGCTGATCAGCTCACCGGCGCGCATCAGGTACGGCCGCACATCGCGGTAATGCCAAATTGCGGGCTGAACCGGCGTCACCGGTTGCGGCGTCACCAGCGCGTGCAGCCGCTCCCATAACGGCGCCAGATTGCCGCTGCTGATGCGATCGTAAAATGCTTCGCGCTCCGGTGTGCGGGCGGCAGCTTGCTCCATCGCCATGTTGGTCCCTCCGCGTCTGCGGCCCCGATTGGATACTTAGGGCTATGGCTTTACTCCGCGGCAGCGCGCTGCTCGCGCTCGCCGAGCGTAAAGCCGATCTTGGCGAGGTCGGCGATCAATGACGCCGATTGCGCCGCATCGAGCGGGACCAACGGCGGGCGCACCGCGGCCCAAGCCGGGTCATTGTGAAAATGCGCAACCACCCGCTTTAATGCCGGGACCATCGGATAAGCCTGCATCGTCTTGCGGACGGTGGTGATTTCAGCCTGCAGCGCGTCTGCCTGCGGCCCCTGCCAATTGGCGTAGAGCTTGGCGATGCCCGGCACATTGATGTTGCCGGAGGCGGTAATGCAGCCGACCGCGCCCTTGCTCAACCCGTCGAGCAGGAACACCTCGGAGCCCGGAAACACGGCAAAACCGGGGTAGCGATCGAGCAATGCCGCGGTGTTTTTCCAATCGCCCGAGCTGTCCTTTAGCCCGACGACGGTTTGCGGATAGGCCTTGATAAAACGGCCGACGAGGTCGAGCGAGTAGCCGACCACCGCCACCGGCGGAATATGGTAGAGATAGACCCGCAGCGCCGACGAGCCGAGCTTGTCGATGACGCCCGACACAAACGAAAAGATGCCGTCATCGCTGACCGGCTTGTAATAAAACGGCGGCAGCATCAACACGCCGCCGCAGCCATGCCCGACCGCGTGCCGCATCAATGCCACGGCGTCGGTCATCGCACAGGCGCCGGTGCCCGGCATCAACTTCTCGGCCGGAATGCCGGACTCGATCAAGCGATCGAGCAGGGTCATCCGTTCAGCCGGCGACATCGAATTGGCTTCGCTCGTCGTCCCAAAGATCGCGAGCCCGTTGGCTCCCTGGTCGAGCAGCCAGCGGCAGAACGCGATAAAGCGCCCGGCATCGGGTTCGCCACTCGCGGTAAACGGGGTCAGAACGGGGACAAGCACTCCGTGAAACGGCTGCGCGGTCATACTCTACGGCTCCTCTGCGCCAACATCGCCATTGCGGCAATAAGCGCGGCACGGCAGCCGCCGTCAACAGCTGCGTGCAAGCAGCCGCTCCGCTAGAGCACGGTCAGCATTTCGGCGACGAGCGGGTGGCGGACGATGTCAGCGTCGCCGAGGCGGACGACCGCGACATCGGCGATCGCTTCGAGCCGGTTGGCGATCTCGGCAAGGCCTGAGAGGCCGTCGAGCAGGTCGCTCTGATCGGGGTCGCCGGTGACGACCATGCGCGCATTGGCGCCGAGCCGGGTCAGCAGCATCTTGATCTGGCCGTAGGTGCAATTCTGCGCCTCGTCGATGACGATGAATGCGTTGTTCAACGTGCGTCCGCGCATATAGGCGATTGGCGCGATTTCGATCGCCCGCTCGCCGATCAGCTGCTTGAGCCGTTTGCCGCCAAGGCGTTCGTTGAGCGCGTCGTCGAGCGGCCGAAGATAGGGGGCGAGCTTGGCGTTCATGTCCCCCGGCAAGTAGCCGAGGCTTTCACCGGCTTCGACTGCCGGGCGGGTCAGGACGATGCGCGCCACTGCCCCCGAGATCAGCGCGTCGACCGCGGCGCTGACTGCGAGATAGGTCTTGCCGGTTCCGGCGGGACCGAGTGCCATCGTCAAATTGTGCGCCCCGATCGCCGCCATCAGCCGACGTTGGCCTTCGCTCTGCGGGCGGATTTTGCGGCGCCAACTCTGCTCGCGATCGCCATCGACCGCGGGCGCCGCGGCATAGCCGGCTTCGGCAAGATGGATGACCGAACCGGCGTTCGCCCAGCGCTTTCCCATCATCCCCTCCCGCAGCAGCAATCTACATCTGCGATCGTACCACTAATTGAGTTAGATGACAGTATCGCTACAACATTGTGGCGCGAGAAAAGGGCAAAGCCCCGCCGGAGGAGGCGCTGTCCCCGCTTAGCTCAGCCGCACGTATTCGTAATTCGCCGGCAGGTTGTCGATGCCGACCTCCGGCGGGGCGATCCAGCCCGCCATTTTTCCGGGCTCGGTCACGCTTTGCATCAGTGAGCCGACGAAACTCCGGTCATCGGCGCTTGGCACCCAATCATGTTGGAGCGATGCCCATTCGTTGTCGGAAATCGGCTTTCCCTGCGGATCGGTGTGCACATCCGCCCATACCCCAACCGATCGCCGAAAACGCGGGCTGGGCAAGGCGAAGCGGAAATCGTATCCGGCATCGCCGATCAGGCGGTTCCAGGCGCGAATCCCGATATCGCAATCGGCGATATAGGCCAGGCGTGTGACTTCGTTCATCGCGTTGCGCATTGGCACCGGTTCGGGAATGACGCGGCCGTTGCGGTCGGGAATATGGATCGGCAATCTTTCGTCCAACGCCAGATGATCGCTGAACTGGGCTTCGTCGGGCCGGCCTTTGATGCCGGTCGCAAAATAGGCCGCGGCATTCGATGAAATCTCGGCGCCGAACAGATCGAGCGACGAGCTGAACCAGAAATTGATGTAGCGCTGCAAGGTCGGCAGGTCGATAGCACCGGCGGCGCGGATGACGGCCGGGTCTTCGCTGCCGGTATCCTTCATGGTTTCGAGGGTTCGTTTGACGACGCGGGTAATCCCGGTGCGGCCGACAAACATGTGGTAGGCTTCTTCGGTCAGCATGAAGCGACAGGTCCGTGACAGCGGATCAAACGCGCTTTCGGCAAGGCTCTTGAGCTGATAGCGACCGTCGCGATCGGTGAAGTAGGTAAACATAAAAAAGCTCAGCCAGTCCGCGATCGGCTCGTTAAAGGTGCCGAGGATCCGCGGCTTGTCGGGATCGCCCGAGTGGCGCGCCAGCAATTCCTCGGCTTCTTCGCGTCCGTCGCGCCCGAAATAGGCGTGCAGCAGGTACACCATCGCCCATAGGTGACGGCCTTCCTCGACATTGACCTGAAACAGGTTGCGCAGATCGTAAAGCGATGGGCAGGTCAGCCCTAAAAGACGTTGTTGCTCGACCGAGGCGGGTTCGGTGTCGCCTTGCGTTACAATCAGCCGGCGGAGATTGACCCGATGCTCCCCCGGCACTTGCTGCCATACTTTTTCGCCATACGAATCGCCAAAGCCGATACGCCGGTCGGGCAGCGGATCGGCAAGAAAGATGCCCCAGCGGTATTCCGGCATCCGCACCATGCCGTATTTGGCCCAGCCCTCGGCATCGACCGCGACCGCAGTGCGCAGATAGACCTGATGATTGTGCGACCCGCTCGGCCCCATCTCGCGCCACCAATCGATAAAGCGCGGTTGCCAGTGTTCGAGCGCTCTCTGCAGCGCACGGTTGTCGTCGAGCCCGACATTGTTTGGGATCATCTGCCGATAATCGATCGCCATATCGCCCTATCTTTTGTCTCTGTCGGACGTGCCGCTCCGCCAGGTTGCGGCGGCGATTATACAGGCCGCTCCGGAAAAAGCTTGAGCGAACCTTAGCCCCGCTGTGCGCCGTGAGAGAGGTTTAGCTTATTAGCCGATGAAATCCTCATCTCGCAGCGCGATCGGGGAACCGTGCGGCGTGCGCTGAGCCGCGTGTTGCCAGGCGGTGCGATAGCGCGCGAGGCTTGAAGGTTCAGTCGCGCCTTTTTCGGCGACGATATGTTCGAGGGCGGCGAGCCAATGATGGTAATAAGTCTCGCCGGTGTCAGGATCGCCGGCCCTCTGGGCGCGCTTGATCTCGTCGGCCAAGATTGCGGCCCATTCGGGCCAGGTGAAGAGGCCGCGCTCGTGCAACGCCACCGCCATCGCAAAAGCCTGCGCCTCCCATGGCGCCTTGAACACCGGGCCGTCGGGGCCGCGCGGCAGGCCTGGAAGATCGGCCGCGATCTGCCGAGCCACCTTCATATCGGGTCGAGATAGGGCTCGAATGCTTCGATCGACACCTTGACCGTGGGGTCGGCATCCTCGCCCCACAATTCACGAGCGGTGAACACGACTGTGTAGAGCCATTGCGGGCTCTCGCCGGCGTCGAGCGCGGCGGTGTCGGGGAAGACGTGGCAGCCGCGGACCGCCTCGACCGTGCCGGTCTTGGCGCGGGCATAGCGCGGCAAGCGGGTGTGGGTCGCCGGGTTGATGTTTTTGGTGCGCACCGGGTCGCCCTCCTTAAAGCGAGCCGGCTGGTTGGTCGGGCGCGCGAAGTCTCCGCGCATCAGGGTCTTCTCGACATCGGCTGCGGTGAGTTTTCGCGGCAATTGCGTGCCGACGCGCAACGAATGGCCGGCGGCGATCTCGTCTTCACCGACGAGGTCGCGCTGCAACAATCGCTTTTCGAGGCCGAGAAACCAGCGCCGGTAATAGGACGAACAGAGATAATCGAGCGGCGGCAGGGCTTCGAGCGAAGCGCGCCCGGCATCGATTGTCCACAATCCGGTAAACCCCATCGACCGCTGCATCGCGAAGAGGCGGCCTTCCCAGCGTTCGTGAAAGGGTGGCTCGTTGGGCTCGGCTTCGACTGGGCCAAAGCCGTGCATGCCGCCCATATCGTGGATCGAGTTGGTCATGCTGCGGCCACCTCGTGCGGTGCTTTGGCGAGGCCGGTGCCGATCATGCTATCGCGGGTGACGAGATCGGCGAGCCGCGCCTCGCTCCATCCTTCGGTGCCGGCAGGCTGCATCGGTACAACGATAAACCGTGTCTCGGCGGTCGAATCCCAGATCCGGATCTCGGTTTCGGGTCGAAGGCTCACGCCAAAATCGGCGAGCACCCCCTTTGGGTCGATGACCGCACGCGAGCGGTACGGGGCCGATTTGTACCACACGGGGGGCAGCCCCAGCACCTCCCAGGGATAGCAGGAGCACAGGGTGCAGACGACGAGGTTGTGGGTATCAGGCGTATTCTCGACCGCTATCAAATGGCTGCCGACCGGGCTCACAAACCCCAGCGAATTGGCTGCTTCGGTCGCGTCGGCCAGCAACCGGTGTTTGAAATCGGAGTCGGCCCAAGCACGGGCGACGAGCCGCGCGCCGTTACGCGGACCGATCCGGGTCTCGAACGCCTCGACGATCTGGTCCAAGGCTGCCGGGTCGACATACCCCTTTTCGGTCAAGATAGTCTCGAGCGCCCGCACGCGCGCGTCCATCTCGGATAATTCCGAGCCGTGCGTGTGACCATGGCGATGAACGTTGTCGTCGGGCATCGCAGCTAACCCTCAATGGTTGCGACCGCGTCGTGGATAAGCTTTGGACGGCGTGGCGCCGCATCTCCTTGTGTAGCCGCGCGTCATGCCGTGGGCAACTCCCGCAGTGAGGTCCGATAGGCGCCGGGGATAGCTCCGGCTCACTGAGCGAGGGTTGTCGGTAGCGGTTCGTTGGCGCACACTTGCTCGCCGAGTGGTAGAAAGCCGCCTGAGGGGAGACGATCGATGGCCGAAACACATTTTTGGCAGGCGCTGAGCGACACCATTCATCGAGCGGTCAATCTTCGCATCATTACCATTGTCGGCGATGCGCAGGTTCAAGGGACACTGGAGAGCCTGCAGGTAACCGCACCAGCGGCAAGTTCGGGGACATTGGTGACCGATATCAATATCGTCGGCGGCGACATTACGACGATCATCAGCGAAAAGTTTCTCGGCGTCGATCACGCCGACCTACGCGCCGCACATCACAGCGCCGTAACCCAGGCCCAGGACATTGTTACGCGTAATATTGGAGTATTGGTCTCGGTCGCCAAGGAAATCGGCGACCAGCTCGGCATGCTTCCTGCCCCGTCCTCGCAGGCCCCGCTTCGAACGCCGGCAACCGAATCCGGCGGCATTTCGGCGCAGCCGCCGCGCCTGGCATCCTGACAAGCCTCGGCGCGAAAGCCGGGGGCGGCAATGAATTCGGCTTTCGACCTGACCGGGACAGCGCGCAGCCTGCTCAATATCGAGGTCAACACGATTATCCGTGAAAACATGACGGCCGAGCCGATGCCCCCGTTGCCGCATGCACTGCTCGATATCGCCGGTGATTATGCTCGCGAACTCTGCGCTCAGGGTGTGAACCTGCCGGTCTATTTCACCCCGCCACTGACCGATCCCAGTACAATTGTGCTGTCCTGGCTCGACAATCCTGGCTCGGTCAGCGACAGCCTTACGGTATCCGCCGACACCTTCGACCGGCTGCGTTGGGCGGCAAAGAACGCAAGCTCGGGGCAGGGCCGCCAGGCGGCGCGGATCACGTCACAGAAGCGGGTGCTGCTCGACCGCATCGTCAACAACAGCGACGAAATCAAGGAGATGTTCAAACGCTTTGGTCCCAGCATGCAGCCGTTTATCGGCAAGACGCGGGCAGAATTGGTCGGCATGCGGATTGAGCGCAGCGGATACACGATCCCGGTCGATGATCTGATCGAGCTGCAAAAGATGTGGGATATCGGCGTCGAAGAGATCGTGGCCCAAACCATCGTGCACGTGACCGGCAATGTGACGATGCGCGTGCAAAGCGCGCTGGGCCGTCCCGGATCGGAAACCCTGTTTGCCGTCCATCGCAACAGCACCGATGTGTCGATCGCGTGCTGGCATTATCTGCTCGACATCATCCGCGAGATTGCCGGGGCGACAATGCGCGTTCTGTTGCGCGGGGCCGGTTGAGCGTAGCGGGCGCCGGCTGATCGTGCCAGGTCGGTCTGCGTCTCTCGCCGCCGATATGGCCGCGTTGCGCGCAGCGGCGAGTTCGGCGCGCGGCGGCTTGCCGGCCGCTTGGCGCGATGCGATGCAGTTGCTGTCGGACCGACGCGTTCTCATTGAGACGACAGCCCCGACGCCGAATGGCAACCCGATCGTATTGCGCACCCGGGTGCGGCTCAGCGGCGACGTGCAGACGGACATCCTGCGCGATTGGCTGGATGGCGCACCGAGCGAAACGACCAACAAAGTTCTCGATGCGCATTTTCGGTCGGTTAATGAAGCGGTGAAGGGCTGGGCGGCGGTCGGGGCCGGAGTGCGTCTTGGTTCGCTGCTGACTATCGCATTGGGCATGATCCCAGTCGCCATGTTCATAACCGAGCGCGCAATGCATGACCAATGGCAATCGCTGCCGCGCCTATTACTAGCCAATTGGTGGACGGTCGTAGGCGTCGCCATTGCCGCCGTCGGCCTATTGCTGCGGCATATACTGCGTCTGTGGGTACAATGGAAATTCCGCCGCGGACTGGATCAGCACGCGTAGAATGGGCTAAGCCATGCAAAACCCATGTTTAGCAGCGCACGGCATTCCCTGACCGCAGGTAGTATCAAAGGGTCGGCAAAAAGTAGAGACTGCAGGCTGCTCAGTCAGCCTCTTTTCCGCTCGAGGCTTTCAACCTCCGACGTAACCACGCGCGGCGGAGGGAGTTCTGTCGGTCCGGGCCACCTCCGCCAATGCCACCGGTCCCACATTACGAACATCGCGATCGGAATGGACATTAGAGCCAACAGTACGACTGACCCTGCACGACCGTTAAGAATGTTCCTTATTGAGAACGCGACCAGGAGGACAACGAAGGCGGCGATTATAGTTATGTTAAGAACTAGTCTAGTTTTCGGCTTACGCATTTATGCGCGGAACGTGGCGACAAAAACGCGCATGTCAAGGGGCTAGGGTGACTCTATTCGGCTATGGCGACCCTACTCAATCTCAAAGCAAGTGTAGGATGGGCTGAGCAGCCGCGAAGCCCATCACCCTTTTTGTGCGGTGGGTTTCGCTGGGCTCAACTCCACGCTACGGTCTACACGCCTCTTATTGTGCGCCAGACGCGCTCGGGGGTGGCCGGCATATCGATGTGGCGGATGCCGAATTCGGCCAGGGCATCGACGAGCGCGTTCATGACCGACGGCAGCGCGCCGGCGCAGCCGGCCTCACCGCAACCTTTGGCGCCCAATGGATTGGTCTTGGCCGGCACCGGATGAAAAGCGCTTTCGAACATCGGCGCGTGTTCAGCGCGCGGCATTGCATAATCCATGTAGGAGCCGGTCAATAACTGGCCGTGCTCGTCATAGACCGTGCTTTCGAGCAAGGCCTGACCGATCCCTTGCACGATGCCGCCATGGGCCTGGCCGGTCACCAGAAGGGGGTTGATCACGACCCCGAAATCGTTGACGAACGAATACTTGACGACCTCGACCTCGCCGGTGTCCGGGTCGATTTCGACCTCGGCGATATGGCAGCCATTCGGAAAGGCCGAGGGAGGCCCGTCGCTGATATTGGCGACGTCGAGCGTCTGCGGCAAGCCCGGCGGCAATTCGAGCCCGCCGCGGATCTTGTCCGCCAATTCCATGATGCCGACCGAACGGTCGGTCCCGGTGATGACAAACCGGCCGGCGCGGAACTCAATATCGGCCGCTGCGGCTTCCAACACGTGGGCCGCGATCTGCTTGCCGGCCTCGATGCATTTGTCCGCGGCTTCGACAATCGCGACACCGCTCGTCATCATCGATTTCGAGCCGCCGGTGCCACCGCCGGCGATCAGTTCGTCACTGTCGCCCTGCAGTAATTTTATCCGGCTGAACGGGATCCCGAGCCGCGCGGCCAAGACCTGGGCAAACGGCGACCAGTGCCCTTGGCCGTAATCCAAGGTGCCGGTGATCAGGGTGACATCGCCATTAACCTCAAAGCGGATGCCGCCCATTTCGCGCCCCGGCGGGCCGGTCAATTCGAGATAATCGCTGATGCCGCGGCCGCGCAGCTTTCCGCGCTTGCGGCTCGCCTCTTTGCGCGCGGCAAAACCGTCCCAATCGGCGAGGTGCAATGCCTCGTTCAATAGATTGGTAAAATCGCCACTGTCATAAGTCGTGCCGTTCGGCGCCTTGTACGGCATCGCCTCGGCGGGAATGTGATTGCGGCGGCGCAGTTCGACGCGGTCGATCCCGATTTCACGCGCGGCGGTCTCGACCAGCCGTTCCATGTAGTAGTTGGCCTCGGGCCGTCCGGCGCCGCGATAAGCCCCGACCGGTGTCGTGTTGGTAAAGACGCATTTGGTCGAGACTTCGATCAATGGCGTCTTGTAAACCCCGAGCGTGTTACGGACCGCGTTGCGCGTCGATGGGCCGGGCGCGCCATAGGTGGCGCCGAGATCGCCGTAGCCGTTGAGCCGCACTGCGAGGAAATGCCCATCCTTGTCGAGCGCCAATTCGGCGGTAAAATCGGCATCGCGGCCATGCGTATCGGAGACAAAGCTGCCCGAGCGGTCGTCGGTCCATTTGACCGGACGCTGTAATTCGCGCGCCGCGTGCAGGATGCAGTAATATTCGGGATAGGTTGGCTGCTTCATGCCAAACGATCCGCCGACCCGCTCGGTCAAAATCCGCAATTTGTCGCGGCCGACACCAAAGACGCCGGCAACGTAATTGCGAAAGCCAAACACACCCTGGCAGCCGACATGCAATGTCCAATGCTGGCGCTGCGGCTCGTAATCGGCGATCGCCGAGCGCGGTTCCATTGCGTTGACGACGATGCGGTTGGCGCGGAGCCGCAATTTTGTGACATGCGCCGCGCTCGCAAACGCGGCATCAACTTTTTCCGTATCGCCGAAATGGAAATCGAGCCCGACATTGCCGGGCACGTCGTCGTAAAGGGTCGGCGCATCGGGGGCGTCGGCCTCGGCCGGTTCGGTGACCGCCGGCAGCGCATCGATGTCGACCGTTATCGCTTCGGCGGCGTCCTTGGCTTGCGCTTGCGTCTCGGCGATGACCGCGACGACCGCTTCGCCGACATGCCGGACCTTATCCGGCGGCAGCGCGTAATGCGTCGGCGTCAGCATCGGCTTGCCGTCGCGGCCGTTCATGACCTGGCGCGCCGGCAGCGGCCCGATCCCGCCCTTCGCCAGATCGTCGGCGGTATAGACCGCGAGCACCCCCGGCATCGCGCGCGCCGCCGCGGTGTCGATGCCGCGGATGATGCCGTGCGCCATATGGCTGCGCACCATCACCGCATAGGCCTGGCCGGGGAGGTTAATGTCGTCGGCGTAATGGCCTTCGCCGCGCAGCAGCACCGGGTCTTCGGCGCGCGGCACCGGCTGCCCGACCGCGAATTTCTCCTCCGGCCCGAGCAAGGCCGGATCGATGTAATCATCCATCGCTAATTCCTTTGCGCATGCATCGTCGGTTGGCGTCAGGATATAGCTAACCGGAGCTTGCGGGGACGGGAAATCGGAATGCCGGACGCAAAACCACAGTTGTACCGAGACCTTGCCGTACAATTGGGCGGGCTGCTCGAGGGCGAAAGCGATCCGATCGCCAACGCCGCTAACATGGCGGCATTGATCTGGCATGGCCTGCCGGCACTTAACTGGGCCGGGTTTTATTTCCGCCGCGGCGGCGAGTTGGTGTTGGGTCCGTTTCTGGGAAAGCCCGCGTGCGTGCGGATCGCGATCGGGTCAGGCGTGTGCGGCACCGCTGCGGCGCGCGGCGAGTCGGTCGTGGCGCCGGACGTGCACGAATTCCCGGGCCACATCGCCTGCGATCCCCTGTCGCGTTCGGAACTCGTGGTGCCGCTGGTCGAGGACGGCGTGGTGCTCGGGGTGCTCGATCTCGACAGTCCGGTTCTCGGCCGGTTCGACATGGCCGACCGCGTAGGCTGCGAGGAATTAGCGGCGCTCTATATGGCGCACCATCGCCGGTATACGCCGATGGGGGCCCCAGGAGATCCTGCCGACATCGATCCCGAGTCCGGTTGCCGGCTGCGCTTGCCGCGCCGCGAGGACCTCGATCCCGAGAGCCAGCGGGTTTACGACCGTCTCGCCAATCCCGATGGCGGCACGTTGCGCGGGCTCAAGGGGCCGGGCGGCATCCAATTGCACAGCCCCGAACTCGCGCAGCGTTCGCGCCCGGTCAATCATTACCTACGCTACGAGGCGGGGCTCGGCGGGCGAGTGCGCGAGTTGGCGATCCTGGCGACGGCGCGCGAGCACGACAGCCAATTCGAATGGGCGGCTCACGAACCCGCGGCGCTGGCCGAGGGCATCCCGCCCGAACTCATCGACACAATTCGTTGGCGCGGCGACACCGCCCGCCTCGCCGAAGCCGATGCGATTGTCATCGACCTCGCCCGCGAAATCTTCGGGACGCGCAACGTCTGCCCGCAGACCTACGCCCGCGCCCTGCAGCAATTCGGTGGGCGCCAGCTTGTCGACCTTGTCGCCCTGATGGGCAATTACGCATCAACCGCCGCCCTACTCACCGCCTTCGCGATGCAGCTCGACGAAGGTCAATCCCCACCGCTCCCGCGGCTGTTCTTTCCCGTCCGCTGAAGTTTTGAGGGCCAACTTCGCAGCGCCGCCCCTCTAAAAGCTTGCGCGGCTTGACGGGGACCTCCAACCAAGGGTTTGCTGATCTCCCGTCATCAGCGTAGAGAGCGGCTTGCGATGCTGGCTTCGAACCCGGTCGTTTTTCTGGTCGATCCGGTCGTTTTTCTGGTCGATGTCGACAACACATTGCTCGACAATGACCGTATCCAAGCCGATCTGCGTCGCCATCTCGAGCGCGAGTTCGGGGCCGTCTGCCGCGACCGCTATTGGGCGATTCTCGAGCAGCTCTTTACCGATCTCGGTTACCGCGACTATCTCGGGGCCCTGCAGCGCTATCGGGTTGAGCACCCGAAGGACATCCACCTTCTATCGATGTCTTCGTGGCTGGTCGATTACCCGTTTGCCAATCGAATATACCCGGGTGCGCTCGACGTGCTTGAAAAGCTGCGCGGCTGGGGGCCGACGGTCATCCTGTCCGATGGCGATGTCGTCTTCCAACCACGCAAGGTCGAGCGCTCCGGCATTGCCGAGACCGTCGAGGGCCACGTGCTGATCTACATCCACAAAGAGGACGAACTCGAGGATGTGGAGCAGCGTTACCCGGCCCGCCATTACGTCCTGATCGACGACAAGCCGAGAATTCTCGCGGCGGTCAAAAAGGTTTGGGGCGACCGGGTCACGACGATATTGCCCCGGCAAGGCCAATACGCTCACGCCGCCGACGCCGCCTCCTACCCAGCCGCCGACTTGACGGTCGAACGCATCGGCGAGCTTGCGGATTACGATCTTCCCGCCATGCTCGCGAGCCGCAAGTAACAAGCGACCCGGTCCGGTTCCGAAATAGCGAGCAGCGATAATTGCGGATGGCGCGCCACCTTCCGCAGCTCGCGGTCATTGCCGTCACCTAGGGCGTGTCGTCATTTCAGCCAGATGATAGCCGCGGCAAGGTGGATCGCCGCCAGGAAACTTCTGGAAGTTTTATCGTAGCGCGTCGCAACTGCTCTGAACTGCTTGAGGGTACAGAAGAAATTCTCGATGAGGTGGCGTGCCTTATAGAGTTCGCGGTCGAGTTCGAACGGGTTGAGGCGGTTTGGCCTGGATGGGACACGGCATTTGCCGGCGGCGGCCAGAGGCTCGCGGACCCGTTTGTCGGCATCGAAGGCGCGGTCGGCGATCAACCGGTTGGCCTGCATTTTCGGCAGCAGCGCGTCCGCGCCGACCAAATCATGCGCCTCTCCTGCCGCAGTTGTATCTCCCAAGGAGGTGAGCGCGGGTAGGGAGTCGCTTGAGTAAGCAGAGTAAAATGCTCTGCCTTTAGATGAGTAAAGATGAGACGGAATCAGAGAGACCGCTCATCGAAGGTTATGGCTTGTCACAGCTCCCGCATGTCGCGGGGCGACGAAACAGAGAAGGCGGGGAAGATTTTTCGGTTCGCTTTATTGCACGACCGCGCCGGGGAAGGCACGGCCCCGCGCTCGATAGGTGCTCGCGAAGGTACCGCAGGCCGAGACATCGGCTATGATCGGCGCATCCGGCGGCCGAGGAATGTAATGTTCGACAAAACGAAGCTCGCGGCACTGCGCGCCAAATACGATGACACCAAGGAAACCGAGGTGGCACCCGAGCGGTTTCGTGCGCCGCTCGCCGATATTTTTGGCAGCGCCTATCGCCGGCCGATGCCCTATGCCGGGATCCCGACCCTGCTCGACGCTCCTTATCGTCCGGATGCCGCGGGCCTGCCCGATTTCGCCGGGCTCGATGTGGCCCTGATCGGCGTGCCGATGGATCTCGGCGTCACCAACCGGCCGGGTGCGCGCTTTGGCCCGCGAGGGGTGCGCGACATCGAGCGTATCGGCCCCTACAACCACGCGCTCGAAATCATGCCGCGTGCGTTATGCAATGCCGCCGATATCGGCGATGTGCCGATGCGCTCTCGCTACAGCCTCGACCAATCGATCGAGGACATTGCGTTGTTTTATGACCACGTCCGCGAGGCCGGCGTTCGGCCGGTGTCGGTTGGCGGCGACCATTCGATCACCTTTCCGATCCTGAAGGCGCTTGGGCAGGAGCGGCCTGTCGGGCTCGTCCATATCGACGCGCACTGCGACACGATGGGGGCGGTCGACGGCTCGAAATTCCACCATGGCGGGCCGTTCCGCCAAGCGGTGCTGGCCGGCGCGCTCGACCCCGAGCGCACGATCCAGATCGGCATCCGCGGCCCGGCCGAGATCTTCTGGGGTTTTTCCTACGATTCGGGGATGACGGTGTTGCACATCGAGGATGTCGACCGGCTCGGGATCGCCGCGGTCATCGAGCAGGCGAGGGCGGTCGTCGGCAACGGCCCGACTTACATTTCGTTCGATGTCGACGGGCTCGACCCGGCTTATACGCCAGGAACCGGCACGCCCGAAGCCGGCGGCCTGTCGCCGCGCGAGGCCCAGGCGATCCTACACGGCCTTAAGGGTCTCGACATCATCGGCGGCGATGTCGTTGAAGTCGCGCCGCAATACGACGCCACCACCAATACCGCGATGGTCGGCGCACAAATGCTGTTCGAGATCTTCTCGCTCGTCCCCCTCAGCCCCCGCTTCACGCGCCGTGCCGGATCTTAAAAGAGGGCCGCATAGGAATAGTTGAAAGTAAAGGAAGACTTGATAAACATATAATTTTTAGCAGAAGGCCGATTTGCCTCGAGTGAGGCTATAGCGATGAGTAAATCCGAGACAGATTATCCGAGAGACCCAGGCCTGGGGTGCTTTGAAGTAGCTTGCCCGCTTTCGGGAGGTGGATTGTCGGCATTGAGGCGGGGCGCGCCAACCCTGTCAAGGCGACGAGGGCTGCGGCATCGTTGCGGAAACGATAAGATCGTCAGAAGACAAATTGGCGGCATCACGGAGAGCGCTTTGCCATGAGTTTGCTGACGGGGTTCCGGGCGGCCCAGCTTGGCCGCGGTATCGCCGCCGCCGTCTGCGGGCGGCTGCTCGCAGATGTCGGGGCGGAGGTGGTCTGCATCGATCCCGACAGCTCGGTACCGCTCGCGCGCTATTTGAATTACGGGAAGCGCATCGTTGCCGCCGACGCGGCTGCGAGCGCTCTCAACCCAGTCGATCTGATCATCTGCGAGGGACAGCCTCGGGATCTTCGCTATCGGCAATACGACCCCGATACGTTGCGCCGGCGTAGCCCGGATGCGACGCTTGTCTACATTTCTGCGTACGGACTGACGGGCCCATCTGCAGACGATCCGGCGACTGATCTGACGGTGTTCTTTGCCAGCGGCATCGCCCGATTGCTGACCGGGCAAGTTGACGATCTCGAAGAGCCGCCGATGCATCCGATTGGCGAGCAATCGGCCTTCATCGGCGGGCTGGCCGCGGCCTGCGCCGGCATGCACGCCGCCCTTCTTGCGTCACCTGCCGTCATCGACGTTTCAATCGAAGAGGCGCTGGCGACGATGGCAATCGGCGAGCTCGCGAGTGCTGGGCTCGGCGGGAAGAGCCGGCCGCGTAAGCGCGTTGCGGACGGCAATGGCGCCACGGTAACGATCTTGCCGGCATCAGACGGCTATGTCGCAATCTCGCCGCGCGAAGAGCGTCAATGGGCGGCGTGGCTGGAGGTCATGGGCTCGCCCGATTGGGGCCGCGATCCGCGGTTCGCGACCAAAACCGACCGCATTGCAAATTGGGATGCGCTCTATGCAGCGATGTCGCAATGGAGCCGCCATCGCACCAAGCAGTGGATCGCCGACCGGGCCCAGGCTGCACACGTGCCGAGTTTTCCGTTGCGCGAGCCGGCCGAGCAACTCGCGTCGCCGCAGCTCGCGCACCGTCATTTTTATCGTTCGCTCGAAATCGATGGTCGGACGGTCAAGATGCCCGGGCCGCCGTTCGGCCTCCATACCGAAGCACTCGGAGCGCTATCCAAAGAAGTTGAGCCGTCATTCCCGCGAAAGCCGGAACCCAGGGAAAGTGTCGAGAGGTTGCCCCTGGGCCCCCGCTTGCGCGGGGGAGACGAATATAAGTTGGCCTCCAGCCCCTATCCGCCGGCTGACCGTGCCGCGGCGCCGATGCCGCTCTCCGGGGTTCGCGTGCTCGATTTCAGCTGGGTGATCGCCGGCCCGACCACGACGCGCTATCTCGCCGCAATGGGTGCTGAGGTCATCAAGGTCGAGGCGCCCGGTCGCGGCGACCCCGGACGTACCTCGCAATTGCACACCGTCCTCGGTCAGGCGAAGCGCGGCATCGTACTTGATCTCAAAAAGCCGGAGGGTGTCGCCGTCGCGAAGGCGCTCGCTGCCAAATCGGACGTGTTGATCGAAAATTTCGCGACCGGGGTCATGGACAGGCTGGGTCTCGGCGAAGATGCGCTACGACGGATCAACTCCAACCTGATCTACGTATCAGCATCCGGCCTCGGCCGCACCGGACCGGAAGCGCACGCGGTCGCTTACGGTACCCTATTGCAATGCTATGCCGGTTTTGCCGGGCTCAATCGTCATCCCAATCGCGCACCGCGCGTCGGCTTTGCTTGGCTCGACCCGATGTGTGGTCTGATGCTGGCCTTTTCGGTCGCTGCCGCGCTCTGGCATCGCCGCCAAAGCGGTGGTGTCGCGCGTGTCGATTTCTCGATGATCGAGGCGATGCTGTGGACCATGGCCGAGCCGTTATTGCAGACACAGCTCGACTCGCCACCGATGCCGCGCGGCAACGATTCCGAAAATTACTTCTCGCATGGAGTTTACCACTGCGCCGGCGACGACGACTGGCTCAGTCTTGCGGTTACCGACGATTGGCAATGGGGGCAACTATGCGCGATTGTCCCCGCCCTGGCGTCAACGGCGGGTTTCGCATTCGACAACCGGCTGGAACAGCGAGAGTTCGATCAACTCCGCACTCGCTGCTTGGCTGCGTCCGCAATCCGCTAAAGACGCCGCGGCGACGCTGCTGCGCGCCGGCATACCGGCAGCGGCACTCGCCAGCTCAGAGGACCTTGTCGCCTGCGATCACCTGCGCGAGCGTGGCTTTTGGGACGCTTACCAAACCGGCGTCGTTCCTGGACTGCCGTGGCATGCCAGCTTTGGCCGCGTCTCGGGCCCGGCGCCACAGCTCGGCGCCGATACCAATGCCGTGCTCCGCGACGTCCTCGGTTATTCCGCCGCAGAGATCGCGACGCTGCATGAAACAGGCGCCCTCGGCGCTGTGTGAGAGAGCCGATCGTGACTCGCACCGAGAAAGAAAAGATGCTGGCTGGCGAGCTTTATCGTGCCGATGAGCCGCAGCTGATCGCTGACCGGGCTGCGACGGCCGTCTGGCTGGCACGCTACAACGCAGCCTCCGCAGCCGATGACGGAGAGCTGCGGTCAATCCTCAAAGAGCGGTTTGGCGAATTGGGAAGCGCCAGCGTCATCCGACCTCCCTTCTATTGCGATTATGGTTACAACATCCGGATTGGCGCGGGCGTCTTCCTCAATTTCAATTGCGTCATTCTCGACGTGGTTTCGGTCGTTATCGGCGACGGCACTCAGATCGGTCCCGCCGTACAGATCTATGCCGCCGACCATCCGCGCGATCCGGCGACGCGCCGGGCTGGGCTCGAATTGGGCCGCTCAATCCGCATCGGCGATAATGTCTGGATTGGCGGCGGCGCCATCCTGCTTCCCGGCGTTAGCGTTGGTGACGATGCGATCATCGGCGCTGGCAGCGTCGTCAGTCGCGATGTGCCAGCAGGCGCCACTGTCGTCGGGAATCCCGCTCGGGCTGCTGTCTAACGCCGGTCCAAAGCTAGGCGGGAAGCAGGTCTAGAACTCCCCACTTCTGTAAGCCTCGTCGAGGCGCTTCCGGTCTTCTTCCGAGGGTTCTTCCCAGGCCTCGCCGCGGCGGCGCAGTGCGCCGGTGAAATTGGGTGGACGTTTTTCGTTGAAGGCGCGGCGGCCTTCCTCACCGTCGATCGTCGTCTGAATTAGCAGCGAATTGATCAGGCTTTGGATGTGCCAAGCCTGGTCGGTGGGCAGATCGCCGAAACGCACAACAAATTCCTTCATCATGCGCACTGCGACCGGCGGCAGCGTCACAATATGCCGGGCTATTTTCTCGGCGCGCTCCATCAGCTCTGCGTGCGGCACCACTTCATTGACAAGCCCGATCCTCAGAGCCTCGTCGGCATCCACGGGTTCGTCAGTCAGCAGCATCTTCATTGCGTCGATATAGCGGAGCTGGCGCGCCAGTAAGGTGGCGCCCGGCCCGTGACCAAGCCATCCCTGGGTCGTCAGTGCGAATTTAAACCGCGCGTGCTCGCGGCTGGCGATGCGGATGTCGGTGGAGGATAGCAGAATATAGAGCCCAGCGCCGGCGGCCCAACCATTGACTGCGGCGATGACCGGCTTCCACACTCGCGGGTAATGATCCCCCATCCGGCCGTCAACGCCGGTCTTCTGGCCATGCACCGTGCCGGCGAGCGGCCAGAAAATGCGCTGAGTGCGCAAATATTCGCGCTCTTCTTCGGTGATATTCTTGCGCGGCGCCAGATTGTGACCGCCGCAGAAATGCCGATCACCGGCACCGGTCAGGATCGCACAGCGAATATCGCGATCTTCCCACAAATCGATCCAGGCTTGCGAAATTGCGTCGGATGTCGGTTTGTCGAGAATGTTTGCTTTGTCTGGGTTGTTGAGTGTGATGTAGGCGACCCCGTCGCGCTTTTCATAGTTGATCGGCAATTTGGCCTCCCCTACATCAACCGGACAGTGCGTGGGCGAGGAATGGCAAGCTCTCGTCCATCCGGTAATCAACACCGCTGTGGTTATCGGCGAATTCCTCGTAACGATGGGCAATGCCAAGCTGGTTCAGTCGGCGAACAAATCTGCGAGCACCGTAGAGCAGATTAAACTGATCCCTCTCGCCGCAATCGATGTAAAGCGCCTTTAGCCGGCGCAAATTATCCGCTTGGGTTTCGACTGCGACCACTGGGTCGTGATGCAACCAATTAGCCCAGCGCTCCTCAATCACCTCGCAGGTATCAAAGGTGACCGGCAGCCGGATTCCAAGAAATTGGGCCGGATCGGGGTCGTAGCTCGCCGCCATCGCCAAGGCGTTTACGACTTTGAACGAGCCCTCGGGATGCTTTGGCGCCGCTTCGAGTTGCTGCCACCATTGCTCAATCGAATTGCCGGTGCCGGCGAGCGCGCGCAACACTGCGGGCATATCGGGCAAATAGCAAATCTCGAAACCCATATCGCCGGAGTGACAGGCGGCGGCCGCCCAAATGTCCGAGTGCCGCAGCGCGTGTGTCAACGCCCCATAGCCGCCGGAGCTTTTGCCGAACACGCCGCGGCGCCCAACGCCACCGCATCCAAAGCGCTGCTCGATCGCCGGAACCATCTCGTGCAGCAGAAAATCCTCCCAAGAACCCATCGCGGCCGAGTTGATGTATTGATTGCCACCAAGCCGAGTGAAGCAATCCGGAAAGGCGACGACCACCGGCGGCATACGCTGTTCCCCGATCAGCCGGTCGAGCCGTTCGGGCAGGTTCTCGCGGAAACCGACCCAATTGGTATGGGAAAGGCCGCTCCCCGTGAAGCCGACAAGGTCGACGAGCAGGGGTAATCCTTGTCCGTCGTGCCCGGCCGGGACATACACATCGACAAGGCGCGCCGAGGGATCGCCGAGCATGTTGCTCTTGAGGGCTTGGCTCTCGATCGTGAGCCGGGAGATGGAGCCGATCGATCCGAAATATCTGCGCATAAACCCCTAGCTTCTGCTGATTTGTCCGGGAGAAGCAACGTGATCAGCGTCTAGTAAGCGTTGCCGGAGTCTCACTCTGCTGCTTCGCGACCGAGCGGACCGAGCGCCCGCTCGACCCGTGGCCTGACATCACTGATCATCAGTTCCATCGAGCGCATCGCCGCCTTATGCGGAGTGGCGCCGACTTTGAACGAAAAGCACATGTGAGCCGGGTCGGTGGCGCGGATTTCATTGACCAGTTTCTCGGCTATGGTCTCGACATCGCCGATCAATAGATCCTTGTGGATCTGTTCAAGCGAGGGTTCGTCCGGGTAGGGTTTGTCGACCAGCACCGTACCCTGCATGACTTCCTGCCGCCGGCGCAGGCTCGAGGCGAGACGGGTTTGGTAGCGCGCGTTCTCGGCGAAGCGCAGCCCGTCCTCCTTGCTGGTGGTTATGTGGCAGAACCGGTTGACGGTAATGTGGGCATTAGCGAGCGGCACGCCCTCGGCTGCGAACGCATCTTTGATGACTTGATACTGCTCCGCTAAGAGTGCCGCACCCCCCACTCGACCCGAGGACAACACCCGATAGCCATGGCGTGCTGCGGCGCGGAACATCGCCTCGGTGTGGCCGGCGACGTAGAGCGGCAGCGGTTTCTGCACCGGCCGCGCCGGGATGTGGGTCTCCGGGATCTGGTAGTGCTTCCCATTGTAACTGAAGAAGTCCTGAGAAAAGGCACGGTCGAGGATGTCGCAGAACTCTTCGGTCATCTCCAGGTTGGCTTTGATATCGACGCCGAACCGCTCGAATTCATAGGGCTGATAGCCGGCGCCGACGCCGAGCATCAAGCGCCCATTCGAAAGCGCATCGGCGGTTGCGATTTCGGCCGCGAGCCGCGCCGGGTTGTATAGCGGCAACACCACGACCGCAGTGCCGAGCCGGATCTTCTGGGTAATCGAGGCGCAGTGCGCGACCATCATCAAAGGCGACGCGCACAGGCAATAATTCGAGAAATGGTGCTCGGCGAACCAGGCAATCGTATAACCGAGCTCGTCGGCCAGCCGTGTCTGCTCCGCGACCTCGGCAAAAACTTCGGCGGTCGGCTTTTGCGGGTCGCGCGACCCCATTAGATTGAAGATGCCAAATTCCATCGCTCGCTCCTCCGCATTTCCCTGGCTGCCCTATTCGTGGACGCGATCACCCGCAGGGGTCAAGCTCCCTGGGCTTCTTTAGGAAGCCGATATCGTCTGAGCTGGCTTGCGCGAATCACAAGGTCGTCGCGTCAATGTCGTCGGCGAGATCCGTGATTCCGACATCCCGTCCGGCAGCAGCACTTGGCTGAGGTCAGCGTTGCTCGCTCGTCGAATAGGAAGCAGGCAGCGGCGGCGCGGTGCGGCTCGGTGCAATAGAGTGGCGTGACGGCCAGCCGGCAGCGCGGCATCTCGAAGGGGCAGCGACGGGCGAATTCGCGGTGTTGCGGCGGTGGAAATAGCGATCAGAGATTGTACTTTGTTCTTCTGTTCTGCATGGTGCCGATGACGCTCGACACGAAACGTCGCCAGGAGGTGTGGGATGGACGATCTGAGATTTGCCGATGTCATCCAGCAGGAGCGGGAGCGCCTCAATCGCGAACGCGATGAGATCTCCAAGGCGCTGCAGGATTTGGAAATCAAGCTCGCTGAGATCGGCCGCGAGCTTGCGGCGATCGATGCCTATCAGGCGGTAAAAACCGGGAAGCCGACAGCACCTGCTCGACAGGCTCCTGGGGCGGGAAGAACCAGGGCGCCGATCAAGCAATTGTCTGCCGAACCCCGCCCTCGTCCCCAGGGTGGAACGAGGCGGGAAGCCCTGATCCAGGTCATCGGAGAACAACCGAACGGCCTCAGCCGCGGTGAAATCTTTGAGCGTATGGGGCTCAAAGGAAACAAATCTGCGGAGAAGTCGGTGTCCAATGCCCTGACGGCGCTCACCAAGAGTAACCGGGTCTTCCGCAGAGAGGGGAAATACGTCATCGGCGGGTGAGGGTATGCGCTAGCTAGCGGCACTGTGGTCTACGGGACGAAGAGACTGCTGCAGTGCCCTGGTTGGGCAGGGGATAAGACAATCGCACCGCCGCGCGGGATGCACTGGTCCGGCGGAAGCTCGACCCTTTGCTCGATTGTTTCACCGGCGAACTCCGGCTAGTGAGGGCGCGAGCAAGTGATCGCGGCGCTCTATTCGGCCGCTTCCCGGACGGGCGACAAAGTTCGATTGCTTCCGGTCGGCAGATCGAACAAATCTGCGGGCAGCTGTCTGAAATAATCGAGGATCTCAGCGGTTGCGATGACGTCGGCGTACTTGGCGTGCATATCGCACAGACTGATGGCGTGGCTCGCCTCGCTGCGGTCGAAGCAGCCTTCCTCAGCCAGGATCACGCGATAGTTGAGGCTGAACGCATCGACCACGGTGGCGCGCACGCAGCCCGAGGTGGTCGTGCCCACGACAATCACGCTGTCGCAACCTAGCAGCGTTAGGTAGGAGGCAAGGTTCGTGCCAAAGAAGCCCGACGGCTTCTGCTTTCGGATCACGATGTCCCGTGGGCCGGGTGCAATCATCGCGACGATCTCGTTACCGTCGATGCTCACATCACCCGCGCCGCTGGCTTCCTCGCCGCGCGTGCTCTTCCAGCGCCAGCTCCCAGCGTCCCAATTGTCCGGCCGCCGCTCCCCGGTCGTGTAAACCATCGGCAGGCCCTTGGCGTGCGCGGCGTCGGTCAGCGCCTTGATATAGTCGAGCGCCACCCAAGCGTCCTCGCCGCATGAGGTACGCCAGCGCTTGATCGAGTCGAGGATCGGTTCCGGCCGCTCGCCGCAAAACGCCCAGTTGACGTCGATGACGAGCACCGCCGGCCGTTTGCCAAAGCCCGCGCGGGCGCCAAACACGCCAGCGGCAAATACCGCCTTGTCGCGTTCGGTCAGAAACTTGTCCCAGATCCGTTCGGTCATAGATATCGCTCCCGGTTCTCGTTGGTCACTAGGTCGCGCGGTCGCTAGGGGTCAGGGGCTCCGAAAGCGAGCCGGTTCACCCTTTATTGAATGGCAGAATAGCGCACACGCGGTCAACGCACCCATTGTCCCGAACGTGGTCAGCTTATGCTTGCAAGAAAGCCGAAGGTTAACCACGCTCGCGGAGCGCCTGAGCCTTCCATAACTCCCACGGTCGGCCGATCTGTTCGCTGTTGGTCAGGGCCGCGGCTTTCGCCTCCTCCTCGTTCAGAAATACGACCTCGCCCTGTCCGAGCCGCAGCGCCTCGCTTTCGAGCCGGGCATTGACCTCGGTGTAGACGGCGCGGAAGACCGCCTCCTTGATGGATTTCCCGACCACCACGTTGCCATGGCCGCGCATCAACGCCACCGGTGCATTGCCGAGCGTCTTGGCCAAAGCCCTGCCAAGTTTGGGGCTGCGGATCAACATGTCGGTGGCTGAACCGCCTGCGTCGCGGATCTCGAATACCGGCACCCCGGCGCCGAGAAACCCGCCAAGATGAAAGATCGGCCTCAGTGCGACGCCGACGACGCCAAAAGGGATAACCGCCGGCGAGTGGCTGTGCACGACCGCTTGTACCTCCGGCCGCGTCCGGTAGATCTCGCCGTGGATAAAGCGCTCGAGGTAGCCGGTGCGGCCACGCCCATCGACTGCGTTGCTGTCGAGGTCGAATTGCATAATATCGCCAGCGGTGACAAGCGCGGGCGCCATGCTCCGGGCCAACAAGAAACGGCCCGGATCCTTATTATCCCGAACGCTAACATGACCAAACCCGTCGAGCACGCCTTGATCGGCGAGGATGCGATTGGCGGCAACGAGATCGTCGATCAATTCCGCATCGGTCGAACTCGCCGATTGTGTCGAGGTTGCCAGCATCGCCCCGCTCCCTGTCTAAATCACTACTGGTCGCTAGCCGCGAATCAAGCGATCTGGAAAACCCTAGACGGCTGCGCTCGCCAGTGCCAGCGAGTAGCGGGGGTCGGCGGCGAGGCACTGGGCCTCCGGTAGACCGAGCTCGTTTCGCACGACATTTGTGCCGAGGACCATCGCGACCATCTTGTATTGGGCGTGGCGGCGGCTCATGCCCTCGCGGCCCATGCCGCAATCGGAAGAGATGACCAGGCGCCCGGGCGGGATATGGCGCAACGCCTCGCGGATCAAGTCAGCGACTTGGTCGGGGCGCTCGATCTGCAATGTACGATGATCGATGACCCCAATAACGACCTTTTTGTCGGTTATGATTTTGCCTATTGCAGGAAGATCGCTAGTCCCGGACGAACAGGTCTCGAAAGTGATCGCGTCGGCATCGACTTCGTTCAGTGCCGACAGCGTCGGCTGATAACTCTGCACGTCGCGGAAAATTCGCTGTTGCGCCGGGTTGCCCCAACAAGTGTGGCACCACACCTCGGTCTTGCCACGCAGTCCCTTGACCGTATTGTCGAATAATTTTACGAGATCGGCAGTCTCAAGCCGGCCAAATGGTTTGCCGCGGGCCGGGACCATGTGGATCTGGGGCTCTTCGAGCTGGATGACCGGGCATCCGGCATCGGCCAGCGAATTGAGTTCCTTATTGAGCGCTTGGTAGACTCCGCAGGTTGGTGACGTTGAAGCGGCTGTCGGTCCCTTGAGGAGTGGCCTCGACGCGGGCGATGACGCGGCGCTCGACATTCCAGCTTTTGGCGGCATAGCGGAAATCGCCATAGCGGCGTACCTTTTCCTCTTCGTCTGTGAGACGACCCAAGGCGGCGTCCTCGGTGAGCGGGCTGACCTGCCGCAACAGCACCGGGTTACCAGCAGAGGCCGAAGATGTAGCCGACCTGCTGACGCTCGCACCACGCCATGGCCTTGGGCCGGCCGTAATGGCTGTCGCCGCGCACGACGATCTCGACCGCCGGCCAGCGAGCGCGGATGCGGCCAATGACATGGCGCAGCACCAGCGCCACCTCGGTCCCGTCAGGCGTCTTCCGGGCGCAGGATGACAGCGACGGGTTTGCCGGTCGTCGCCTCGTAAATGTGGATCGGCAGAAAGCAGCGGCTGTCGTAGTGCGCATTGAAGAGCGCGAGATGCTGGCGGCTGTGAACCGCTAAATGCCCAACACCGCTCGACGGGATCTTTGTAGTAATCATCAGCAACCGCCGCCGCGAGAAGCTCGGGTAGTATCGTGCCGAATTTGATGGGTTTATTGGTCAGTCGCTGCGCTGTCTTCCACATTGCCGCGTATTGCAGATTGCCAGGGCCAAGCGGCCCGACTATGCGAGGCAGAACGCGGGCCTCAAGTTGATCGTGCAGAATCTGGCCGCGCGCTGGTGAGGCTGCAGCAACGGCGGGCGGGGTCAGCTGGGCTTTTTCTGAAAAGCCGGCCATGTGGGTGAGGGGATAGCTCTGCCAGCTAAAGCCGCCGATCTCTTCGTCGTAATGTGCGTCACCGTCGGTGCAGATATCGAGTCCGGCGACTTCCTGCGCGCGCAGGTGGGTGGATACGGCGTCTTCGTATTGCTCCCGCCAGCGCGCATTGACCATTGCTTCGAGAAAGCTCCGACTCCCAATAGCGGCGGTATGCCAAGCCGGCCGTGGCAGAGAGCCGATGATTGAGGTCGGCAGCAGAATGCTCGCTGATGCCTTGTACATTTGTCCCTCTCTTGGCTATCCCGCTTGGTCAGGTCCCTCTTTTCCAAAAGGGCAGCCTCAGCTGCCGTCAAACCTCGGCGTGAGCGGTATTCACCTGAGGCATCTTTTGCCATCCGCCCTTCGGCTTGACAACTAGCTTGACGAACCTCATGCTTAGACTCCGATTGGACTCAAACGTGGATTCAGCCGGGGTCAGACAAGCCGCAGAAACACGGGAATCAGGACGCGGCAAAGGCGGGCGCGTAGCTCAGCGGGAGAGCACACCCTTCACACGGGTGGGGTCACAGGTTCAATCCCTGTCGCGCCCACCAGCCATTTCAAAAGAGTTAGGCGGGCTGTGGCCAGGGTTTAGCTGCAGAGTGACAGCATAACCGGGAACTTGCCGCGGTTTGGCACCGTATGACACCGATGTTTCCGCCACGGTCGGCAGGATCGCGCCTGCACTAGGGATGCGCTGAAAAGAAGCAGACGCCACGCGACAAGTTTTGGGCGAGATGGAGCGGGTGATGCCGTGTTCGCGGTTGGTGGCACGACTGCCGTCCTCGCCAAGGCAAGGATTATCGCCACGCCGGCGTCGACTAAGAACACAGCCCGCGACCTGGAAATGCACCAGACCAAAAAGGGTAACCAGTGGCATTTCGGGATGAAGGCGCACATCGGGGTGGATGTCGCCTCGGGGGTGGTTCACACGCTCACCGGCATCGCCGCCAACAAAGCGGACATCAACCAGACCGCGGCCCTGCTGCATGCCAGGAGGCGGTCTTCGCCGATGCCGGCTATAAGCGGCCGGAACTTAACGACCGCGAGGTCTCCGCTGCCTGCGCGGGGGCAGGCTCTGTTCCGGCTTAAGAAGCTACGCTACCGCGGACTGCCGAGAACACCGCGCACTGCACAGCCTGCTCGCCCTCGCCAATCTAGTGATCGTCAAAACCCTGCTTGCGCAATTACAGATGTGGCGGTGTCGCGCGCGGACCCAACCACCCAAACGCGAACAATGTAAACAGAACTGCATGACCTCGAATTCTGCCAAACCCCTAGAGCCGCATCAGCGGTGCCGCTTTCGGAACAGCCTCCACCCTCAGCAGACGCCGGCTTTGTTCAGTGTTTCCCTAAAAGTGCCTGGGCTTCTGACGCCCAATCTGGTCAGCTCAAAGCCGCCAACATTTCCGCTGTCACCAAGGTGATGCCGCCATCGGTACGGTAAAAGCGCTTGGCGTCGAGTTTGGGATCCTCGCCGATCACGATCCCCTCGTTGATTTGGCAACCGCGATCGACCACGACCTTGGTCAGCCGCGCATGACGCCCGATGTTGACATCGGGCAGCAGCACAGCCTCATGCGTCTTGGCAAAAGAATTGACCCGGCAATTGGAAAACATCAGTGAGCGCCGAACCGTGGCGCCCGACACGATACAGCCGCCCGACACCATCGAATCAACGGCCATCCCGCGGCGATCATTATCATCGAACACGAACTTTGCTGGTGGCAGTTGCTGCTGATAGGTCCAGATCGGCCAGTTCGAATCGTAAATGTCGAGTGAGGGGGTTGGTGTTACGAGATCGATATTGGCCGCCCAATAGGCATCGATCGTACCGACATCGCGCCAATAGGCCTCCGCCTCGAACGTTGTCTTGACGCAGCTTTCCTCAAATGAGTGGGCAACCGCCTCGCCACGGCTCACCAGCCTCGGAATGATGTCCTTGCCGAAATCGTGGCTCGATGTCGGATCGCAATGATCGCGTTCGAGTTCGGAATAAAGAAAGTCGGCAGTGAATACATAGACCCCCATGCTCGCCAGTGCCCGGTCGGGTTTGCCCGCCATCGCCGGAGGCCGGCGTGGTTTTTCCTGGAAATCGAGGATGCGCATCGACCGGTCTACCGCCATTACCCCGAAATCCGATGCTTCTTCGAGCGGCACTTCGATACAGGCGACTGTGCAATCGGCGCCTTTCGCGACGTGGTCTGCCAACATAAACGAGTAATCCATTTTGTAGATATGGTCGCCAGCGAGTACCACAAAGTACTTCGGGCCAGCGGCGCGGAAGATGTCGAAATTCTGGTACACTGCGTCTGCGGTGCCGCGATACCAAGTCGCTTCGTCGAGGCGCTGTTGCGCCGGCAGCAGGTCGAGAAATTCTCCCAATTCCGGTCGCAGAAACGACCAGCCCATCTGCAGATGGCGCAGCAGGCTGTGAGCTTTGTACTGGGTCAGGACCGCAATTCGGCGCACCCCGGAATTGAGACAGTTCGATAATGCAAAATCGATAATCCGAAACTTGCCGCCAAAAAACACCGCCGGCTTGGCGCGCCGGTCGGTCAGTTGCTTCAATCGACTGCCGCGGCCGCCGGCGAGAATGAGACCGAGCGCCTGTCGCGCCAGCCTTTGTTGGATGCGTGCGTCGGACAGCATGCTGATCTCCCTCGGCGGCGCCGCGGCAGAGCGCGGCTCTCACATTGTGACGCTTGAGCGTGAATGGTGGATAATGATTTTGACGGCACCGGCTTGACCGCCGCACATAAATGCCTGGCGGCCTGATTGGAATGTATGCGGCGGGTTAACCAAAGTCCGGCTTCTGAAGTTCCAAGACATCGCCAAAAATCAACAACTTGCCCTTCGACTATCCGGCCTCCGCAACAGCGTCCTCGAACGCAACAAGCGTTTTTTCGATGGCTTCGCGCGGCAAGTCGCGAGTGATGAAGACCATGCGCGTGCGGTGGTCGTCGCTCGGCCATTGCGGCAGCAGCACCGGCGGATGAAACAGATGCTGTACGCCGTGGATGACAACCGGCTCGTCGGGGCGATCGCTGAGCGCCACGATCGCCTTCAGCCGCAACAGATCGTCGCCGCGCATGGTTGCCAGCGCATCGAGCCAAGTCGACAATGCCGCCCATGAGATCGGCTGCTCGCGGGTGATGCAAAAAGCGCGGATGCGGTCGTCGTGGCGGTTCACGTCGAGCGCCTCGTGATCGTGGTCGTGCGCGTGCTCTTCGGCAAAGGCCTCATCGCGCAGCCAGCGCTGGACGTCGACGCTCTTGCTCTGCGGATCGTAGAAGCCGAGGTTGAACAGCAATGCCGGATCGACCTCGCCATGCGCCACCGGCAAAATCGGCGCGCTGGGGTTTAGCATCGCAAGCCGCGCCTTCAGCGAGGCGAGGGCATTCGCCTCAGCGAGATCGGTCTTGCTCAGCAACAGCCGGTCGGCGACCGCCGCCTGCTTTAGCGCTTCGGGCTGCAGGTCGAGGGTGCCGGCGCCGTTGACGGCATCGACCGTCGTTACGACACCGTCGAGCGAATAGCGGGCGGCAACCAGCGGGTCCGAGATCAACGTGTGCAGGATCGGCGCCGGGTCGGCGAGACCGGTGGTCTCTATGACGACGCGAGCAAAGTGCGGCACCTTGCCATTGGCGCGGCCGACAAAAAGGTTCAGCAGAGTATCGGCGATATCGCCGCGCACCGTGCAGCACAGGCATCCGCTGTTCAGCAGGACGATATCGTCGGTGGCGCTTTCGACCAGCAAATGATCGATGCCGATCTCGCCGAATTCGTTGACGATAACCGCAGTCTCGGCCATTCCGGGTTGCTTCAGGATATGGTTGAGCACCGTCGTCTTGCCGCTGCCGAGAAACCCGGTTAGCAACGTCACGGGAATAAGCGGCGAGGATTCGGTCGAGTTCATCACGAGAGCCGGCTCCGCTTCAGTGCTGGGCGATTGTCGTTCAAATCGCCGATGGGGTCGAGCGCGCCGCGCGCTAAAGATCGTTTAGCTGATCCTCAGCGCCTGCCGGCCATGTCCTGCCCGGATCGAGATCCGGTCGAAATCGGCGACCACCCGCGCGCGGGGGAACGTCTTAGCGGCTTCGGCCAAAATTTCTTCGGCCGGATAGCGCCCCGAAATATGCTGCAGCAACAGCTCCCCCACCTCGGCATTGCGCGCCAGCGATGCCGCCGCGGCGGCGGTCAAATGCCCGTGCGAGCGGGCCAGTGCCGCATCGCTCTCGAGATAGGTCGCCTCGATCACCAAGGCATCGGCGCCCTGCGCCTGCGGGGTCAGTTCAGCGATCTCCTCGACATCGCCGATCACGCACGAGTTTGGCGCCGATACCGGGCGGCCCTTGCACCATGTCGGGGGTGATGACGCGGCTGTCAGCTAGGGTCACCGGCCGCCCTTCGGCCAGTTCGCGACGCTCGGGCCCGTCGGGCACACCAAGCGCGGCGAGCCGCTCGGGCAACAATGGGGACCGCGAGTCCTCGGCAAAACGATAGCCGAGGCTTTGGGTGCCGCGGTGCTGGACCGCGAAGGCGTCGAGCCGCCAACCCGGCCATGACTGCACCCGTCCCGGCTCGACCGCGTGCAGTCGATAACCGGCGCTCGGCTCTCGGCCAACAGTCAGCGCCAGATAATGACCGACATACCCAATCGTCTCGGCGCTGCCGACGATCTCGATTGGCTGTTCGATGCCGTAAAGCGCGCGCGTGGCGACGAGCCCCGGCAACCCGCCGATATGGTCGAGATGCGCATGGGTCAGCAGGACATGACGCAGCCCACGAAAGCCCAGCCGGGCGCGCATCAGCTGGCGCTGAGTTCCCTCGCCGCAATCGACCAGAAATCGATCGGGCCCGTGTCCGACATACAATGCCGGCGAGCCGCGCTCGGCCGATGGCACAGCCGCGGAAGTTCCGAGAAAGACGAGATCAAACATGGCTGCTCAATTGCCGGCGGATGATAACCTGCTCTGGGCAAATTCGGCGGCCCAATCTCAGGCTCGATCATGGCAAAACTGAACCTCGAAAACGCGACGATCGACGAATTGCGGCAGAGCCTGCTAGCGGACAGCATTAGCGCGGCGGCGCTGGTCGAGGCGTATCTCGCGCGCATCGAGGTCTACGACCGCGCCGGTCCGAGACTCACCGCGATCCGCGAGATCAATCCCGACGCGTAACGATCGCGACCGCCGCCGATGCCGCGAAATCCGCCAGGCATTTGCCGCTCCACGGCATCCCGATCCTCGTCAAGGACAATATCGCCACCGCCGACCGCCAGCACACTACCGCCGGGTCGTTGGCCCTCGCCGATGCCCGGGCAAATCGCGACGCCACCGTCGTTCGGCTGCTGCGGGAGGCAGGAGCCATCATCCTCGGCAAGGCGAATTTGACCGAATTTGCGAACATTCTCGCAATCGACATGCCGGCGGGCTACAGCTCGCTCGGCGGACAGGTCAGAAATCCCTACGCGCCGCAACTCGACGACCGCGATATCCCGATCGTTCCGCCCGGCGGATCGAGCTCGGGTTCGGCAGCCGCTGTCGCCGCGGGTCTCGCGGCGGCGGCAATCGGCACCGAGACCTCGGGCTCGCTGTTGTCGCCGGCTTGCCAATGCGGGCTCGTTACCGTCAAGCCGACCGTCGGTCTCATCAGCCGCGCCGGCATCGTCCCGATCGCGCACAGCCAGGACACAGCGGGGCCTCTCACCCGCACCGTTGGTGATGCAGCGATTCTGCTTAACGTGCTGGCGATGCCCGACCCGCTCGATCCCGTGACCGACGGTCTGCGGCGTCCGGCCGATTACACCGCAGGCCTCGACAAGGACGGGCTTAGGGGCGCTCGTATCGGCGTTCCGAGCGATCCTGCCGATCCCGGCAACGATGTCTATTACGGGCCGCTACCGCCGCGCGCGGCAGCGGTGATGGCGCAGACAATCGCGGCCATCGCCGATCTCGGCGCTACGATCGTGCGCGCCAGCATGCCGACCGCTGGCTGGATTGGCGGTCCGGGGACCGAAATGGCCATCCTGAATCGTAACCGGGAAAGCCGGACCTGGCTGCAACCGGTGCGCCGGCCTGTCGTCTTTATCTACGAGCTCAAGCACGATCTCGAGGTTTATCTGCGCGACTGGGCGACCGAGACCGAGATGCGCTGCCTCGCCGATATCACCGCCTTCAACGAGGCGGAGGCCGATCGCGCCCTGCGCTTTGGCCAAGATCTTTTTCTCGCTGCGGCGGCAACATGCGGCGATTTGAGCGAGCCGGAATATCTCGCGGCGCGGCAGTCGGATTTGCGCTCAGCGCGCGACCAGGGCCTCGACGCCTATATGCAGCGTCACCAGCTTGATGCGGTGCTGTTTCCGGGCGCTGCCGGCGCCTCGATCGCCGCCAAAGCCGGGTATCCCAGCGTTGCGGTGCCGGCCGGCTTTGTCGGCGGCGAGGAAACGCCGGAATACCCGTTCACCGCCACGTTTGCCGGATGCGCCTGGAGCGAGGCCAGCCTGCTACGCTTCGCCTACGCTTTTGAACAGGCGACCCAGGCCCGCCGGCCGCCCTCCGGTTTTACGCAGCTTACGTAAAAATCTCGATCGAACCGTCGAGAGCCATGAGCCCGGTTACGACAGTGAGTTTGGGATGGCGTTTCGCCACCACTTCGCGGAATTCGGCCAGCGCCTTTTTGTGGGTGGCGGTTTCTGCCTGCGGCGTGGCGACGGCTTTCTCGCCATAGGCGATCTTTGCCGCGCCGCAGTCGCGATGATCGATCGCGATTATCTTTTTGATGTGGTGCAGCTGCACCGTGGTCGCAGCATTGTCCCAAAATGCCGGTCTCCACGCCTTGAATTTGTCGGCGACGACCGCGATCGCGGCGCCGGCGATACAGAACTGGCTGTATTTGCCGGCGAGACCCTGCCCCTCCATGTATTTGTAAACCGGCGTCACCATGCGCGGGTCGATGCAGGACAACAGCATCGCTTCGTAGTTGCCCTCAGCGGCATGGGCGGTGAACGGCAGGCTCGCCGCAATCCCCGCAAGGCCAAGACCGCGCAATAATTGGCGGCGATCGGACGATCCGCCGTAAAAGGCCTCGCAACACGGATGATCAGCAGCGCGCATCGAATTTATCCTTACGCGGGCTCCCCTCAGCGGTGGGGCGAAGCGACCCTCCTAACGGAAATTTGAATAAACCAACAGCAAATCCGTTGTCCGACCGACACCTCGGAGCATTCTTACCGGTATCAGCTCGGCCGTTGCCTGACAGCACTACCTAGATAAGGCATCAAATATACTGCAGTTAATACCATATATAGGCGTAGTTACCGTTAATGAAAGGTGCCAGCGACGCTGTGTTGACAGAGCGGCTTGGCTTTCTAAACTGCGGCCTCCCAGGTAAAAACGGATCGCCGGGAATGTTCTACTGGAGAACGGCGGCAATCGCATCGTTGCTGACCCTGATATTTGTTCCTCCCTGCTTGGCAGGTGGGCGGAAAGCGCCACGAAGTTCAACGCCAGCACCGGTTGTAAATCCGCTCGATCGCATCGCCTTTGCCGTTGATGGCGCCGAATCGAGCCACGGCGCCGATCAGGCAATGTGGCGCCTGGATTCGGCCGGCCCCCAGGGGCCGATGCAGGTCAGCGAGGCGGCTGCCACCGATGTCGGCGGTGGTGACCGGTTCGATCTCGATCAAAACCGCGAAATCGGACGCGCCTATCTGGCACAGCTTTACCGACGGTACGGAGATTGGCCGGATGCGATCGCCGCTTACAATTGGGGAATCGGCAATCTGAACGCCTGGGTCAAGGCGGGGCGGCCGGCCGATCGTTTAGTGCCCGGCGTGACCGCGTATTTGGGCCGGGTGATGCACGACAGCGGGTTGTGCCAGCAATCCCAGGCGAAAGCGCAGCATCAGAGCGCGCCGCCAGCTTCAGCCTGTGGCGATCTGGGACCTTGGTCAGGCCTGGTCGGCAATGGGCACTTCGCGGCCGATCCCCACGCAACACACTTTCAAAGCCAACTCGACAAGGCCTTGCGCTTGGCAATGGAGCACGCCCATTAACATCAGATGCGGCTTTACAGGGCCGCGCCGACGGCCCAACGCCCGAGCAATAGCGCCAGCCGAAGGGCTAGGTTCCACATCAACAATCCGAGCGCAATATGGGACAGGATCGCGGTCGACAGCGGCAGCTTCTGTTCGACCGGGCGGGCCTGCATAAACGAACTCCTCCCTCTACCGACCTCGACCGGCGCGGTCGATCGTCGCAGTGACGGTTTCTTAGCAAATGTTACACCAGCTGCCTATCGTATTGGGATCGAACCATCTTTCATTCAAGAAGCAGCCCGAGTGTAAAGGCAACCGACATCATTAACGATAAATTGTAGCAATGAATGAAGCAATTTTGAAACGGAAATCAGGTTAGTGGACGGACCATGCCCGCGCCGCACTCTACGCAATCCTGCGACGGAGAATCTCATGCCGGAAATCCTCGCCGTCGAGATGTCGGCCCTGTTGTTGGCCTTGCTCAGCGTTGGTGCAGCAGACTTTTTTTACCATAGCGGCCGCATAGGCCGGCCGCTCCATTCGTTATGGGTGGCGTTCTCAATCGCCGCCATGTGTTTGCCGATCTTGGTGTGGTTGGCAGGCGTTCTGATCGGTCCCGGGCTACCAGCCTGGGGGCTGGTCGCGCTTATCGAAGCCGCGTTGTTTTTCGGCCTGCTTCATGGTCTCGCCACGGTGCCGACAAGCCGTAGATTTGATCCCGGCTTGCCGCCAACGGCGAGACAGCCGCAGCCGCCAGCAGGACGCTAACCAGGGCGGAGCGTGTGCTGGGCGGCAGCGGGCTGGGCGGCAACGGCTGTCTCTTTATACCCGAACGAACCCCCTCTAAGCCGCGGCGTAGCCGGCCGGCGCGGGTTCATCCTTCTCGAAGTCGAATTCGACCTTTGCGCCGTGCGGATCGTGGAAGAATAGCTGCCAGATCCCGCCGCCCGGCAGCCGCCGCAACTCGTACTCGATGCCTTCGCGCTTCAGAGTCTCTACCGTCGCCGGCAGATCCTTCGCGCTGAACGCCATGTGGTCGAGCACTCCGGCGCGCTCTTTGGGCAACGGGTTTTGCTGGATTACGTGCAGAATGGCCCGATCTTCACCTTCGGCATAAAGCCACCAGCCGGGGAACTGGAACGGCGGCCGCCAGCCCACCTTGAAGCCAAACAAATCGCAATAAAAGCGGCGCGTCTCCTCGAGATCGTCGCTCAGGACGGTAAAGTGGTTCATTGCCGCGACACCCATGCGGGATCTCCTCTGTTAATGCGAACGGTCTCGGGCGAACGACCGGCCGAGCCCTCGAACATAGGTGTGGCGAAAGAACCGGCTGTCGTCAACGGGATGCAGCCTTTTTTATCGCCCAAAGAATCAAGGCGTGCCGGGCCTGTCGAATGATGACCGACGGTCTGTCTTACACTCGCCCGGTCCGATGGGATAGAGAGCTGGTCAGCCGACGCGGTCGGCAATCCGCGAGAGGTGGTGGGCGGTGTCGCCAAATAAGTGCTCAATCACCATGACTCGCCGAAAGTAGTGGCCGACCGCATATTCCTCGGTCATGCCAATACCGCCATGCAGTTGGATCGCGTTCTGCGAGACGAACCGAGCCGATTGACCGACGCCGACCTTTGCCATCGAGATATTGTGCGCCCGCTCGACGGCATCGGGCTCGTCGACCGTGATCGCCGCCAACATTGCCAGGCTGCGGCCTTGTTCCAGCGCGATCAACATTTCGGCCGAGCGATGCTGCAAGGCCTGGTTCTGGCCAATGGGCTTACCAAATTGCTGGCGCGTTTTCAGATATTCGAGGGTCATTGCGTGCATCGCCTCCATCGCGCCCACGGCCTCGGCCGCTACAGCCGCGATGCCGGTCTCGACGACCCGTTCGATCACCGGTAATGCGTTGCCGGGTTCGCCGAGCATGTCGTCGGCGGCAATTTCGACGCCACTCAACGAGATCTCCGCTGCTCTCGTGCCATCGCGCATCGGATAGGCGCGTCGCGCGACCCCGTTCGCCTTGGCGTCGACAAGGAACAGGCTGATGCCGTCGCGGTCATCGCGTTCTCCCGAGTTACGCGCACTAACGATCAGCCGGTCGGCATTGTCGCCATTAATGACGACGCTTTTGCCGCCGTTGAGAACCCAGCCGCCGCCTCTCGGCTTCGCCGTAGTCAATACGTCGGACAGGTCGTAGCGCGCCTGGCGCTCGCCATGGGCGAAGGCGAGGGTTATGCCGCCCTCGGCGATTTGCGGCAGGATCGCGGCTTTCTGCGCGTCGCTGCCAGCCAGCCGAACAGCCGTGCCGCCGAGCACCACTGTCGACAGATACGGCTCCAGGACCAATGCGCGGCCGAATGCCTCCATCACCAACATGATCTCGATGGCGCTACCGCCAAAGCCGCCGTAATCCTCCGCGAAAGGCAGGCCCAGGAGGCCGAGCTCGGCATATTGCCGCCACAACGAGCGACTCCAGCCTTCGGGCTCGTAAAGGTATCCACGCCGCTGGGCAAAGGCGTAATGGTCTGCGAGCAGCCGATCGACGCTGTCCCGCAAAAGGCGCTGCTCGTCGCTGAGAGCGAAATCCATTAGAGCCCCAACACAGCCTTTGTCAGGATGTTTTTCTGGATCTCATTGGTGCCGCCATAGATCGAGGCAGCGCGCAGGAAGAGATAGCTCTTGGTCGCCTCACTCGCCCAGGCCGGCCCAAGCTCGGGCTCATTGCTGAGCGCCTCCAATTCCTGGGCCCAATCCGGCATCGAGAGCGGGCCGCCGACATCCATCGCCAGCTCGGTCGATGCTTGCAATAACTCGGTCCCCTTGATCTTCAGCGCCGAAGACAGCGGGTCGGGTTTACCGGCCTCGCTCTTTTCGTAAGCGGAGACGACGCGGTACTGGGTGATCTCGAGAGCCTTCATGTCGACTTCGAGTTGGGCGACACGCTGGCGAAACGCCGGGTCTTGAATCAGCGGCCTACCGTTGGCCCGCATCTCCTGCGCCATTTCCTTGGCGAATTTGACCCGCTCCTTCGACTTGCCGAGCCGCGCGATACCGGTGCGTTCGTGGCCAAGCAGGTATTTGGCGACGTCCCAGCCCTTGTTCTCCTCGCCGACGAGATTTTCGGCCGGGACGCGGACCTCGTCAAAAAACACCTCGTTCAGGTGATGGCTGCCGTCGATCGAGATGATCGGGCGCACGGTGATGCCCGGCGTCTTCATATCGATCAGCAGAAATGAAATCCCCTCCTGGCGCTTTTTGGCCGCGAAATCGGTGCGCACCAGGCAAAAGCACCAATCCGCATGGTGCGCCGTCGACGTCCAGATTTTCTGGCCGTTGACGACGTAGTGCTCGCCGTCCCGCTTTGCCGCGGTCTTTAAAGAGGCGAGGTCCGAGCCCGCGCCCGGCTCCGAAAAGCCTTGGCACCACCAGTCGTCGATATTGGCGGCGCGCGGCAGGAACCGGCGCTTTTGTTCTTCGGTGCCGAACTGGATCAACACCGGACCGATCATCGTAATGTTAAACGACAACACCTCGGGGGCGGGCGCCAGCTGGTTTTCTTCGAGAAAGATCATGCGCTGCACCGGTGTCCAACCCGGGCCGCCATATTGGCGGGGCCAGTTGAACGCCGCCCAGTGGCGCTGGTTGAGGATGCGCTGCCATCGCACCGTGTCCTCCTTGCGCGGAGCGTAGCCCAGTCGCATCCGCTCGCGAATGTCGGTCGGCAGATTGTCCCGGAGAAAGGCGCGGAACTCATCGCGAAACGCCAATTCGTCGGCAGTAAAGCGCAGATCCATGGCTTATCTCCTCAGCCCGCGCGGAGAGTTGTCCCCGTCGGAACCGATTATAGAAGATCGCCCGGCTTTGCCACCCGCAGAAGACGACGGCCGATCCCGCCTCGTTTTGAGCTAAGCCGCGTCTCGTCCCTGAGGGGTGAGTCGGTTGGCAGGAGGGCTGATGACCCCCAAGCTGTTAATCGGCTACCGGGAATGAAGTCGAAATCCTCGGTCGGCACCCGTTCGAAGAAGGCTTGGTGCTCACTCTGCGGGAACGGCCACAGCACCGGGGTGGGCTGCCGGCTGGTGTACCAGTTTTTGCAGCCGCCGACCCAGACGGTGCCGGGAAATGCGGTGCCGAGCCGGGCGAGGAATTTTTCGGTCGCGGCGACGGTGGGTGCCACTGCGGCATTACGGGCGCGAACCTCGGCGATCAGCCGCATGATGCAAGCGATCTCCTGGTCGAGGCCCAACGGCACCGGTACATTGTTCACCGGGGCAAACGGTCCGTAGAGCATGAACAAATTGGGAAAGCCCGGCAGCGCGATGCCGCCATAGGAATAGATTTTCTCCTTCCATGCCTCGTCGATCGTCATGCCGTTGAGGCCGGTCACGTTCATCGGGCGCATGTAGGCGTGCGCGTCAAAGCCGGTGGCGTAAACCAGCACGTCGAGCTCGACCCGCGTGCCGTCCGCCATCACGACGCCGTCCGGTTCGACATGGTCGATCTGGCCCTTGACGATCCGTGCGTTCGGCAACTGCACCGCCTCGTAATAGTTCTTGTCCGATTTTGGGATGCGGGTGCAGCCGAGATTGTAGTCGGGGGTGAGCTTTTGCTTCAGCTCGGGATCCTTGATGTGGTCGAGATAGGACCGGTACTCGCGCTCCATCGCCTCGCGCTGCGGCCCCGGTTCAAGCCGCCACCGGTCGTTTTCGTTGATGAATTGCCACAGCCGGCGCTGCTCGCGGGCGTAGCCGCCGGGTAACCGCAGTTTGAGCCGCTCTTGCCAAGTCGAATGCGGGTTCTCGCGAATATGCACCCATTGGGCGCGGCGGATGAACTGGGTGACATCGCAGCCGGCCCAGGCCAATGCCTCGGTGATCTGCACGCCGCTGGCGCCGCTGCCGATGACGCCCCAGCGCTTGCCGGCATAGGGCACGCTATGGTCCCAGCGCGCCGAATGGAATGAGGGGCCGGCGAAACTCTCGCGACCGGGGATGTCGGGCAACAAAGGCTTGTGCAGAAAGCCGGTGGCGCAGACAAAAATGTCCGCTTCGTCGGTCTTGCCATTGGCGGTTTCGATATGCCAACGGCCGTCGGTGAACCGAGCGGCAACGATCTCCTCGTTAAAGCGGATGAATTTGTGAAGGCCGCGGTCGCGCGCGACCTTTTTGATATAGGCCCAGATCTCGGAGGCCGGCGCATATTTGCGCGACCAGTTATAATTGGGTTGGAACGGGAACTCGTACTGGCGCGACAGGACGTCGACAAAGAGGCCGGGAAAGGTGTTGTCCCGCCAGGTCCCGCCGACCTCGCCGGCCTTTTCGTAGACGGTGAAATCGATGCCGGCGCGTTTCAACGTCTCCGCCATAAACAGGCCCGAGACACCTGCACCGGCGACGACTACCCGAAATTCTCGATCTGCCATCACGCCTCGCCAATCAGATTGCGAGCAGCTCGATGGCCGCCGCGAGCACATTTGTTACCACAGGGGTGGTCAATCGGCGAAGCTCGACCGCGCCGCCACTGCCCAGCGTCCGCCATTCTCGGTGACGATCCATAGCGAGCGGAACGAGCCGATCACCGAATTGTCGGCGCGATGGCGGGTGAATTGCACGTCGAGATGCACCTTTGCGGGGCCGGCGGCGATGACATGGCGGAAATCCCACGCGCTGTGGTGCCAGTCGGCGCCCGCCCGCGCAAGGAAGTCGCCAAGATAAGGGCCGGGCTGATCCCACACCCGCATCCTGCCGCCGGCGAGCCGGTAATGCGGGAAATGCAGTGTGGCGAGCAGTGCTGGTTCGTCACCGGCATTAAGCGCCGCCATGAAGCGTCGAGCGTGGCGAGCGCGGCAGCCACCGCCCGATCGTCAGGCTCGGTTTGAGTTCGGTCGATGGCGATGGTCGTTCTCCCTCCAGCTGCTTATTCTGGTTAGGTATAAGGGCGTCAGCCAGCCGCGGCGCGAAAAATCAGCAGATGCTCGGTAATTGCAGTTCATCGCGGCGACGCGCTGCGAGGTTGATTCGCGGGGCGACAGTTCGGGGTTTCTGCGGTAGCATCAGCCGTTGGCGCGAGCGGGCAGGGGACAACCCAACCTGTTGCACGCGGCCTCGCTGACGACCAGCTCAAGATCGCCCCCTTCAGCTTCAGCAATGCTTCGGTGAAATGATGCAGACGATCGTGATCGGCGGTGTGATGGGTGCCTCGGTTGCGTATCGGCTGGCTCAGGCCGGCGCCGCCGTCACGGTGCTGGAAGCGACCCGCATTGGCGGCGGCACCTCCGGCATCAGTTTCGCCTGGACCAATGCGCACAACAAACCGCCGAAACCCTATCACGATTTGAATGTCGCCGGCATGAAGGCGCATTTGGCGCTGGCCGACGAGTTTGGCGCCACGCCGTGGTGGCATGGTGGCGGCAGTCTCGAATGGGAGCTTGAACCTGATCGTCAGGCGCAGCACGAAAACATCGAGCAGCTGCGCTCGTGGGGCTATGCCGCGGAGTGGATCACGCTAGCCGAGCTGCAGGAATTGGAGCCCGATATCGATCCCGCGGCAATCGGCGATGCGCCGGTGGCGTTTTTCCCGGAGGAGGGTTGGCTCGATCCGGTGGTCTACGCGCATGCGATGCTTTCCGCCGCACGACGCCGCCATGGCGCAAAAATCATCTGCGGCGCCCGGGTCGTCGATCTGATCATGGCCGGAGATCAGGTCACCGGCGTCAGGATCGCCGATGGCACGCAATACGAGGCCGACATCGTCGTGAACTGTGCCGGCCGCTGAACCAATGAGGCAACCCGGGACGCCGGTCTGCACTTACCGCTCGCACCGACCGTGGGCTTCCTGGTATTCACGCCGCCGGTGGCGGCCGGCTTGAGCCGCGTCGTCCGGACCAGCATCATCGACGCGCGCCCCGATGGCGCCGGGCGTCTGATGTTGCATTGGAACCCTACCGACGCCAGTCTGAGCCTTGACACGGAGCTCAGCCCGTCGATGCCCGAAGCGCGCGATCTGGTGCGGCGCGCCCGGCAGGTGCTGCCCTCGATCGGCGAGGCCGAACCGGAGGCGGTGCGCATTGCCATTCGGCCGATCCCCGGCGATCACCTGTCTGCAATCGGATCGATGCCGCGGGTTACCGGCTATTACATCGCGATCACCCACAGCGGCGTGACGATGTCACCGTTCCTCGGCAAAGCAGTGGCCGACGAGATCGTCGGTGGCAGCCCGAGGGCCGAACTCGCCGATTTCCGGCCGGCGCGCTTCTTTAATTGACCGTTCACAGCTTGAGCAGGCGGCGGGCGTTGCCGTTCAGCAGCTTCTCGGTGTCTTCGGGCCCGAGCGGCAGCGTCTTCAGCCATTCGGTGCCGGGCGGGTTTTCGGCAAACGGGTAGTCGACCGAGAACAGGATGCGGTCGATCCCCATCTCCATCATGCTGCACACGAGTGCTGTATCCGAAAAGAAGCCGCTCGTCGTGATCCAGAAATGCTCACAAAAAATGTCGCGGAAGGTCTTTTCCTTCATCGTCGCGCGCAGCCCATGGCTGATGCGCCACAGCAGAAACGGCAAACCCTCGCCCATGTGCCCGAGGATGATCTTGAGGCCGGGATGGGCATCGAACACGCCGCTCAAGACAAAGCGCAGGCCCTGGGTCGCGGTCTCGACCGTAAAGCCCCAGGCGGCGCGCAGGATACCGGGATGTGACTGTGCGTAGTCCTTGTAATAGGCCTCGATGACCGCGGGGTGTGGCAACGCCGGATGGATATAGATCGGCACGTCGAGCTTGGCGGCCCGCTCCCAGATCGGCCAAAAGCGCTTGTCGTCGTGAAACACACCGCCGGTCATGCCATTGATCATCGCACCCTTAAAGCCGAGCTTGGTGACGGCGCGTTCCAACTCGTCGGCCGCGGCGCGCGGGTTGGCGGTCGGCAACACCGCGAACGCGGAAAACCGATCCGGGTAGCGCAGCACCGCCTCATGGAGCCGGTCATTGGTGCGACGCGCCAAGGGCGGCCCGGCTTCGGCATCGACCGCCTGCAATCCGGGAATTGAGTGCGACAGGACCTGCAGATCGATGCCCGCCTCGTCCATCTCGCGAATGCGCAGTGCGCCGAGATCATCGAGGCGTTCGACGATGTCCCGACCAGCACCGGGACCGCCGCCGAGTTGCTTGACCTCAGGGTCCTGGTAATGCTCTTCGAGCGCGATGATGTAGGGTTTCTCGGCCACTCCTGTCCTCCCGTTTTCGCGTGGCGCGCGCCATCCTGGGTCGCCAACGTCAGGCAAAGACTAGCATCTATATCGGTTGCCGGCAGGCCGAATTCGGAGCCGCCGGACACGACGACAGCTAGCTCGCGGTTGTACCGGCAGGCGGCCGGACGGTATGGCGTCGGGCCAAGGGTGATTGGCTAATTCGGGTGGGGTTTGGAGGGCTAGCCTCAGCCGACCAACACAGCCTTGCCAATCACGGCGCGATCGATCAATGCCTGAACGGCCTCCGCGGCTTGTTCGAGGCGGTAGCGGCGCCAGATCCGCGGCTTGAGCTTGCCCTCGGCGGCGAGCCCGATCAGCGTTTTGATATTGGCGGCGGCAATTTCCGGATGGGTTTCGTTGAGGCCCCCGATCCGCACACCGATCGCTTCGATCCCCTTGATCAGCAGGTAGTTGGTGCGCGCCGCCGCGGGCGGACCGCCGAGAAAACCCAGGATCAGGATGCGGCCGCTCCAGGCAAGACAGCGCAGCAACTCCTCAAACGTCGGACCGTTGACCGGGTCGTAAATGATATCGATCCCGCGGCCTTGGGTCAGCTCGAGCACCTTGTCGCGAAACCCGTCGTGATAGGGGATCGCGTAATCGGCACCCTCTTCGAGACAGACCTGGCGCTTTTCATCGGTGCTGGCAGTGGCGATAACCGTAGCGCCGTAAAGTTTGGCGATCTGGATCGCCGGCAGACCGATGCCGCCGGCAGCACCATGGATGATTACCCAGTCGCCGGGTTTGAGCCGGCCGCGCTGTAGGAGCGCGTGATAGGCGGTGTGATAGACGTTGCGAAAAACCGCTGCCTGGTCGAGGCCCATGGCCGGCGGCACGAGATCGCAATCCTCGGCTTTGACATTGCCCAATTCGGCAAAGGCGCCGAGCCGCTGGCGGCACATGACCTTGTCGCCGGGTTTGAACCCGCCGACACCGGGGCCGATGGCGACAATTTCGCCGGCGCCCTCGCTGCCCGGGATGAAGGGCGGATCCGGCCGGAACTGATATTTCCCGGCCAGCATCAACACGTCGACGTATTGCACCCCGCGGGCGGTGATCCGCACTTGGACTTCACCAGGCCCGGGAGGCGGCGGGTCGGGCAGCTCGCGCAACGCCAGCTCTTCGGGGCCGCCGAACGCCTCGCACACCATCGCCCGCATTTGCCGCTCCTCCACTGCCGGGTAGAGTCGAAAGCTTGCCCCGAACCGCCCTTCCTGCGCCAGCCCGTTTCGCCACCCCGATCGAATTGAGGCATTATGCAATTGAGGCATACTGTCGTCCGTCTTTGCTGCAGTGCCGGACAGCGGCGCGGGGGAGGAGAGTTGAGCGACAGTTCCGGGACCGCGGTGTTGGCGCGGCCAGCAATCGGCGAAACCGTGCCATTTTCCATATCCGACCAAATCGCGGTTTCGCTCTTGTGGTTTGCATTGTTCGCCAACTGGCTGACCATCGTGCCGGTCATTATTCCTGACCAGATTGCCGCGATCCTTGGTCCCGAGGCGGTGGTGAAGGAGGGCATCAGCGGCTCGATCCTGGCGATCGGCGCCTTTATGGCATTGGTCATGGCGCCGGTCGCGGGGGCGCTCTCGGATCGGGTGCGCAACACAAGCGGCCGGCGGCGGCCATTTTTGCTCGCCGGGATGATTGGGACCTGCGTCGGCTTGGCATTGCTGGTGCCGTTTGGCGCCGGCAGCAGCATCCTGCTTTACGCGCTCGCGATATTGAACCTGCAGTTTTGGTGGAACTGGGGCTGCGGGCCCTATGCCGGCCTGATCCCCGACGTCGTGCCGCCCGCCAGTCAGGCCTCGGCCAGCGCGTGGATGAACATCATGAGCATCCTTGGCACATTCACCGGCAACGGCATCGCGGTGGCGCTCTACGTTCACGGTCATCCGGCCGCGGCGATTTCCGGGCTGATCGCGATCAACCTCGTTTGCCTCGCGATCACGATGTTAAGGGTGCATGAACCGCCCGCTAGCGGCGCCGCTGAGCCGTTCCGGCTGGGCGCATTTGTCCGCTCGTTTTGGTTGTCGCCGTCATTGCACCGGAATTTCTACCGCGTGCTGATGACACGCCTTTTCGCCAATCTCGGCGTCTGGTCGGTGCTGACTTTTCTGTTGTTCTATCTGCAGGATATCGTCGGTGTCAACGAGCCGGGGCGGGTTTTGCCGATGGTGCTTGGCATCGGCGCATTGCTCGGGATCCCGGCAAGCCTTGTCGCGGCCCGGCTGACGTCCCGTTTTGGCATTGTCGCGATCGTCAGGGTGACAAGCTGGATGATGGCCGGCGCGGCGAGCGCCTATGTGCTGATCGCCCTGCAGCCCCAATGGCTACTGATGGGGCTGGTCGCGTTCTTTTATTTCTCGGGTTGGGGCGCTTACCAAGCGGTCGATTGGGCCTTGGCGTTGCGGGTGCTGCCGCGGAGTAAATCGTCTGGCAAGGATATGGGGATCTGGCATGTCGCGCTGGTGCTGCCGCAGATCCTCGGGCCGTTGACGACAGGCTGGATCATCAGCGGCGCCAAATGGGCGGTATCGGCGCGGTTTGCCTATGTGCTCGCTTTTGCGATCGCCGCGCTCTGGTTCAGCCTCTCGGCATTGCTGGTGGCTCGTGTGCGGCTGTCACCACCGAGCGATTACTCAGCCGCCTCGGCCCGTATCTCCGGTGCTGCTTGAGCGCGCAGTTTTTCCATGACTTCCCAATTCGTGTACCGAGTGAAGCCGTTCTCGTCAAAGAACAATACCGCGCCGTTACAGATGAACAGGTAGGTGGTGTCCTCGAGTGCGGTCGTCGCGTCATGAAGGATGCCTGAGGGCTCGTAGACACAGTCGCCGGCGTTCAAGACGCCATTGCGCACCTGCAATTTGCCCGAGACGATAAAAGCATGCGCGCGGCGAGATGCTTGTGTGGTGGCGCGACATAGCCCTTTTTCCAATGGTGCAACGAGGTCCAAGTCCCGGTTTCGCGCCCGACCCACAGCACCTTGACCGATGACAACGGGGTCTGCTGAACCCATGGCGCGTCCGACTTCACCAAGGTGTCCTGGATGTCCTGAAAAGCGGGTCTGATGTCCTGCGGCAATGGCATCGGTATCTCCCACAACATTGCGCAAAAGGGGACGATAAGCCAGCTCACGGAGCGCGACAATAAAGACCGCCAACCGAAAAAGACTGGCAGCCGAACTTTGCGCGGCCCCAAGCGTCCCTCATTGGGAGGGAAACCAAAGTGGGGAGGGATAGCGATGTCGCGAGCAATCAATCTCCGCGCGGTTGGTGCGGTCTGGGTTTGCGGGCTCATGATCGCAACGGCGCCGATGCAAGCGTCGGCTCTTGAAGCGGGTAGAGGCCAAGCGGCGGCCGGGAGCTCTCAGCCGCAGCCGAGCACTCCGGGCGGCAACTCCGGGAATGATGTCGCCGGACCACAGCCGCCATCCTCACCAGGATCGAGCACGACCGGAGGCTCATTGAGCCATGAGCTGAGCCGGTCGGGCGGTCTCATTCATCCGCCTCCGAGCGGCGACCGGGGCATGCTGACGTTGCCACCCAATCGTGGAGCGGGCCGGACCCCGGTCATCCCGCCGCCCGGCACATCCGGCGGAAACCCGATGGTGCAGCCCAAGTAACTGCGTTGGCGCTCAGACCCAGCCCGATCTATGCTGGCGGGGTCCTTATCGGAGGGGTCAATGAGCGAATTGGCAGCGGTGTCGCTAAACCCGGAAACAGTACTTGCCGAAATGAAGAAGCATGGTGTCACTCACGTCGTGTACCTGCCCGACAGCGAGACCAACTGGCTCTATTTGTTGATGAAGGCCGATCCGGCAATCCACCTTATCGGGGTCAACCGCGAGGGGCATGCTTCCTCTATCGCAGCCGGGTTATGGCTCGGCGGCGCCAAGCCGCTGATCCTGATTCAGAACACCGGCATGCTCGAATCGGGCGATTCGATCCGCGGCTGGCTGATGAGCCTCAACGTGCCGATCGTATTGATGGTCGGTTACCGCGGCTGGACCCGGCACGGCGTCACCCCTGACACGGTGGCGACCTATACCGAGCGCTTCCTAATGGCGTTCGGCATCAACTATTATCTGGTCGAGAACAACTCCAACTCGCCGCGCATTGCCGTCGCTTTCGAAGAAGCCGAGCGCACCAAACGGCCCGTTGTCGTCCTGGTCGGGGACGAATATCACGGCTTTAACCGGTAAAAAGGGAGCCGCGAAATGATGCATACCGCCGACATGATGAAGGCCTTCGCCCGTTACCGTGGCGACGCGATCCTGGTCCCCGGCCGCAGCGGCCGCTATTGGATCAATCTCAGCGACAACCAGCCGCTTGACGTCGAACTCGGCGATCCGGCGATGGGCGGCCATGCCGGTCTCGGCCTCGGTCTCGCGCTGGCGCGGCCGGACAAGAAGGTCATGCTGTTCAACTCCGAGGGCGACATCCAGATGAGCCTCGGCATCCTGGCCACCGTGGCCGAGCAGGCGCCGCCCAACCTTTATCACTTCCTGATCGACAACGGCATTTACGCGACGACCGGCGGCCAGCCGGTGCCCAACGCCGCTAAGATGCAGTACGACATGATCGCGCGCGGCTGCGGTTATCCCCGCACCTTTTCCTTTACCGAAATCGGCGATTTCGAGCGCGAGCTTCCCGGCATCATGGCCGGACCGGGCCCGGTCTTTGTCGCCTGCAAGGTCGTCCCGGAGATCGAGAACGAGCCGATCGGCCGCCGCCGCCGCTGGCAGACCCGAACCCGCGAGCAGGTCGTCGCCGATCTCCGCGCCGGACTCGGCGTCGGCTAAGCGGGACGTTGCGATGCTGCCTTGCCCGAGCGGTACCCTCAACGAAACCGTATCGGCCGCATAAAGCGGGTGGGGGTGATCGGGCCGGGGTGATCGGGGTCGGGCGATATGAGGGAGTAGGGGGGATGGAGCGCAGCACCGAACGGATTTTGACGACCCATGTCGGCAGCCTGCCGCGGCCACCCGATCTTCTCGGGTTTCTCGAAGCGCGGGAAGCCGGCCGGCCGGTCGAACAGGCCGTCTTTGATGCCTGCTTGGCATCGTCTGTTCACGACGTCGTCAAAAGACAGGTTGCGGCCGGCATCGACAGCGTTTGCGACGGCGAATTTGGCAAGATCTCCTATACATTTTACGTTCGGCATCGCCTCTCGGGCATCGGGGCGTTTCGTGGCGGCGCCAACGACCAGCCGCCGCAGACCGCGGCGCATCGCGATTTGCTCGACCACCCCGACTTTCAGGAGCGTCTAAACCAAAAGCGCGGCGGCACCTCGTGGTTCAGCCGGGAGGCGGTGCCGTGTTGTGTCGGGCCAGTTGCTTACGGCGACCCGCGGCCGCTGGAAATGGACATCACCAATCTCACGGCGGCCTGCGCCGAGGCGAAACCCCGCGAAGCCTTTATGAATGCGGCCTCGCCCGGCGTGCTGACCAAATTTGTGCCCGATCGCTATTACCAAAACGAGGATGCCTATGTCGAAGCTTTGGCGAATGCGTTGAAGGAAGAATACGAAAGCATCCACCGGGCCGGCTTTATCCTCCAGATCGATGCGCCCGACCTCGGCTCGGCGCGGCACAATCAGTACCAGCATCTCTCGGATGAAGAATTCCTGCGCATCGCCGAACGCAATATTGCAGCGCTGAACCATGCCACCGCGAATATTCCGCCCGACGCAATGCGGATGCATCTGTGCTGGGGCAACTATGAAGGGCCGCACACGCATGACATCCCGCTCGCCAAGATTCTCGGCGTCGCTTTGCGTGCCCGGCCGTCAGGTCTGTCGTTCGAGGCCGCTAATCCGCGCCACGCCCATGAATGGGAAGATCTGCATGAGGCCGAGATCCCGGATCACAAGGTCCTGATCCCAGGGGCCATCAACTCGACGACCAATTTTGTCGAACATCCGCGACTGATCGCCCAGCGCATTACCAATTTCGCCAATGCCGTCGGCCGCGAGCGGGTCATCGCCGGAGCGGATTGCGGCTTTGCTACCTTCGCCTTTGTCGACAATGCCGTGGCGCCCTCGGTCGTGTGGGCCAAGCTCGCGGCGCTCGCTGAGGGCGCGCGTATCGCCAGCGAGCGGCTGTGGTCCTGACCCGGTCAGCTTTGAGCGGGTAAGCCTATCGGGAAATTGTCGATCAGGCGGGTGCGGCCGAGATGCACCGCAGCCAGCACCCGCGCCGGCTCAGTGACGACATCGCACACCGGCGCCAAATCCGCCGCGCTGCGCACTTCGAGATACTCGACATTAAAACCAGCCCGCGTCAGTTCGGCTCGGGCGTTGTCGGTCTCGCGGGCAACGGTGTCCGGGGCGCGTTCGAGCGCTACGGCAATGGCGCGGAGTACGCGGGAGAGTTGGGGTGCGGTACGACGCTCCGCGGCTGATAGATATCGGTTGCGCGACGACATCGCGAGCCCGTCCGGCTCGCGCACGATCGGCACCCCCTCGATCGTCACCGGGATGTCGAGATCGCGCACCATGCGGCGGATCACGAGCAATTGCTGGTAATCCTTTTCGCCGAAATAGGCCGTGTCGGGCAGGGTTTGCATCAACAGTTTGGTGACCACAGTCGCCACGCCGTCAAAGTGACCGGCGCGATGCGCCCCGCACAAGCCCTCGCTCAACCCGCCGACTTGTACGACAGTGGTGAATTGCGACGGATACATCTCCTCGACGGTCGGGAGAAACGCGATATCGACGCCCGCGGACTGGAACATATCGAGATCGACGGCTTCAGGCCGCGGATAGGTGCCAAGATCCTCGCTGGGTGCGAATTGCTTTGGGTTTACAAAGATCGTTGCAACGACGTGCTGGGACTGCGACCGGGACGCCTCGACCAGCGCCATGTGCCCAGCGTGCAAGGCGCCCATGGTCGGGACGAGACCAATCCGCTCCCCGGCCTTTCGCCAAGCTGCCAGACCACCCCGAAGAGCGGCGATTGTCCGCACGACACGCACCCGAAACCTCCCGCAGCGTATAGCAAATCAAATTAGCAAAACTTGCTAAGTAAGTCTTGTTGATCGAGGACGCTTGCTTGGAATCGGTGGCGGGAATGGACCGTTTTGCGAGCGTCGTTGTTCCTTTCATTGCGATCGAAGATGTAAGCGCGCCGCGATGCGACGCACTATTGCCGTCGGGGAGGTACAGCAGCGCGATCAGCAAGGAGAATACCACCGCTTTATCAAAACGGCGCAGTTCATCGCGGTTTGAACCGGATTGCGGAGGAATGGCGCCGTGGTCGGACGCAAGATTTCATATCCGCTAATGGGATTGGGACAAGAGGGTAACGGCGGGTCATACCGCCCGACACCCGCAACGGGAGCCTGCCGCGTGAGGAGCTTAGTCCTAGTCGCAATTGATGGATCCGTTTCTCTGCCGGGCATAGGGCGAGGAGCGCATCGGGGGCCGGCGAGCGCACCTTCGCAGCAATCGCACGATCGGCTCGGGTGTTTGTTGCAGGCGACAACAAGCAACGACCGGCATGCCTAAAGCCCAAAGGAAAACAATAAATCATTCTCGGGTTTTGTGCTCAACAGCCGACCGCGAAACGCCTTTGGAAGATCGCATCGCTGAGCTTGAAGCCGAGCTTCGGGCGCGGGACGACTTCTTGGCGATTGCCGCGCACGAACTGCGCAACCCTATGACACCGATACGCGGTCGTGTGGAACTGCTGTTGGCGAGAGCGCGCCGAGCGCCTGAGACTGTGCCAAGGCCGATCGTACGCGGATTGGAAGAGATTGAGCGTTTGGTCGATGCTTATATCCGCCGCGCGACCGTTCTTCTCGACGTATCGCGATTGAATTCTGGCAACATCTCTCTGCAAATCGAACAGGTCGAGGTGTCGACCCTAATCGAACGGGCCGCTATGAGCATGATACCGATGGCCGAGCGGGCCGGCTCCCAGGTTCGGCTGAATTTGCAAGAGGACATTAGCGGACATTGTGATGAAACGGCAATGGAACAGATCTTGGAAAACCTATTATCCAATGCGATTCGATATGGCTGCGGGCAGCCCATTGAAGTTGATTTATCGCGGCATGCCGATACCGTCGTATTGTCGGTTACGGATCATGGCGTCGGAATCTCGGATCAGGATCAGGCGCAGATCTTCGACCGGTTCCGGAAGTTAAATCAAAATAGAACAAATGGAGGTTTTGGGGTAGGTCTCTGGCTGACAAGGCAGCTGGTTCAAGTATTGCGAGGCGAGATTGCAGTCGCAAGTAAGCCCGGTGTCGGCTCGACCTTCACGGTAACGCTGCCGCTATCGCCACATGACAAAGCCAATGCTCACTGATCCGCAAGACCCTCCGGCCCTCGAACGCATACCGACCGGAGTGCCGGGGCTGGACACGATACTGCGCGGTGGTCTTCTGCGCGGCGGCACCTTTATCCTTCAAGGCTCTCCCGGAGCAGGCAAAACCATCCTCGGAAACCAGATATGCTTCCATCATGTCGCGGCCGGCAATCGTGCCCTCTATGTGACATTGCTGGCTGAAAACCACGCGAGGATGCTGCTGCATATTGGGCAACTTGGCTTTTTTACAGAAGCAGTGATCCCGGACCGTCTCTACTATATCAGTGCTTTTCGGGTGTTGGAGCAGTCTGGTCTGTCCGGCGTCTTGGACTTGCTTCGCCGCGAAATCCAGGCGCATGACGCCAGCATCCTGGTGCTTGATGGGTTGTCGGCCATCGAAGACACGGCGGCATCCACCCGGGAGTTAAAAAAGTTCGTCCACCAACTTCAGGCACAAGCCATGATGGCGAACTGCACGATGCTTCTGCTCACCGGGGCGCAAGCAGTAACATCCGAGCACACGCTGGTGGATGGGTTCATTGAATTTGAAACTCAGCTTTATGGTAGGCGGGCGGAGCGAACCCTACAAGTTCATAAACTCCGCGGTTCCGGCTACATGCGCGGCAAGCATTCTTACCGGATTACCAGCGAAGGAATAATCGCCTTCCCGCGCACCGAGGTTTTCCTCGGAGCCGAACTCGACCAGGGATGTAACCGGACCGACCCTAACCACTGGGCTTGCCCAGCTCGACCGCATGATGGGCGGCGGTTTTCCCAGCCATTCGACCGCCCTGCTGGTTGGTCCGCCGGGTATTGGTAAAACCACAATCGGCCTCCATTTTCTGAGCGCCTGTGATGAGCAGAATCCTGGCCTGCTATTCGGGTTCTATGAAACGCCGGCTGCAATTACCGACAAGGCGCGAGCGCTTGGCTTGCCAATCGAGCGGCTAATTGAGCAGGGCATTGTCGAAATCATCTGGCTGCCGACAACGCATGGATTGCTTGACGAAGCGTGTCATCGGCTGGTTGATGAGATAAGGCGCCGGAAAGTGCGACGGCTTTTTATCGATGGTCTTCAAGGTTTTGAGAAACTCGCAACCGATCGAGAGCGCCTGGGGCACATATTCTCGGCATTTAATAATGAGTTTCGCGGTCTTGGGGTAAGCACAATTTATACCTCGGAGGCCGATCTGGTCGGGCCGCTCGGTGGGCTTCCCTACAGTGGTCTGTCGTTGCGGGGCGTGTCATGCATGGCAGAAATTATCATCGTGACGCGCTACGTTGAGCTTCGCTCGCAGCTTCACCGAATGATCTCGGTCCTTAAAGTCCGCGACTCCCAAATCAATTCAGCACTGCACAAATTCACGATCACACCAACTGGAATAGTTATCGAAGGAGATGAATCCGGCGCAGAGGCGATATTGGCGCAAACGACCTGGGAGGGGCTCGTGCCGGTTTCACGATATTTGGATTCCGGGCGTGGCGGCGAGGAATAACGTGGCTCTGATCCTGGTGGTCGATGACGAGTACAGCATCGCTGAATTGCTCGAAGCCGCGCTGACCGATGCAGGGCATGAAGTGGTTACTGCAGTAGACGGGCGGCAAGGGTTGGAGCGCGTGCGGGAGCGGCGGCCGGATCTGGTACTGCTTGATTTTATGATGCCGATCATGAATGGCGCTGCTGTACTGAAAACACTGCACTCCGATCCGGCGAGGCGCGATATTCCGGTTGTTATAATGAGCTCGCTTCCGGAAGGCGCCGTCGCGGAACTCGCTCGGGGACTATACGTGGCGTTTTTACGCAAGCCGTTCAAATTGGCCGCCGTTATTGAACTCGCAAACACCGTGCTCCAGCATCGCAGCTGAATCGAAAAACCGCGCTTGCCGGGTTCCCTTTGGTGATTTGGTGGTTTGCCTCGGAGCGGATTTCGCCATGGGCCTGTCGTTCAGTGCTGAGAGCGATTGCACTGCCGACCTTCGTCGCTTGGATTTTTGACCCCTTGGCTAGGCTAGCTCCGGTTCGATAAAAATATCTGCTTTGATCCGTAAGAGAACCAGACCCGGCGGCTAATCAGAAAATTGATCCCGAGCACAAGATCCGCATCGCTCAGCTTGATGTCGGTTACGACAAATTCGGGATGGTGGACAACCTCGTCCCCGATTTCCAATTGAGAAAACCGATGAAGGTGCGAGCTTAGCCGTTCCGCTGCCGCGCCCTGGGTAATCATTTCTCGGTCCTTCGCTAAAGCGGCTTTGGTTACACCGAGCGCTAACGCTGTCGCGCTGGAGAGCACGCTCAATTGCGACCCGGTATCGAAGAGTGCATCGATCCTATGGCCGTCGAGCTGCACCGGGAAGAACAGATGGTCGCTAAGCGAGCGGCTGGCAGCGATCCGCGCATAGGGTTCGCTCCAGTTCGGTGCCGCATCCGGTGAGGATTGCTTGGTGTAGAACACCATGCGGTAATGCGGCAGGTCGAGATCGATGTCGAAGTCTCCTAGCACGTCTGTGCCGAGCACTCCATCCAGTGTCCCCAACGAACTAGACATCTTGATCGGAGCAACGAGAACCCGCCGCCATGAGATCGCCACGCCGCCGATGCTGAAGCTGTGCAGTTCGACCTCCTTGGTCCCGAATGTGCCACCACCGACCCCACCCATCTGCCTTGGAAAATCAATGCGTGGCGGTTGCGCGCCGATCCGATGGGCGGCGTCGGGGGTCAGTATCGTTGAAGCGGCGCCGGTATCGAGAAGGAGGGTTACCGGTTTTCCATTGGCGAATAAGATGACGATCGGCCGGTTTTGCAGGGTCGCAACCCTGATTTCGCCGATTCGGTTTGCACTGCAATCAGTCCCCGCGGCATCGTCGACAAGGCGGCGGGCAGGACCAACGGCCGCAATAGAAGAGCGTGGCTCGTGGGATCCGGCGACGACCCCAAGACTGGACCTGTCGAGCTGCTGCTGCGACACCACTGACGACGTAGGCTGGCCAACAAAGATAGCCGCGGCTGTCAGTCCCGTCGCAAGTACGCTGTTAAGCTTCATGTTTGGCCTTCTAAGGTGTTCGTTCGGTGTACGGGTTAACACAGGTATTTGCCGCGCAGCATAGGCTTCGAGTTTGCTAGACGCGCTGATCTCCATCCTTGAAACGGCGGCGGGGCACGCTGGAGCTTCTAACGCGAGCGGGTTCGGCGTGCCATAGGACCAGCCTGGAACCGTGTGGATGGCTCAGGCGTCTAATCTGAGAACATTGGACTTGCTTCGGAAAAGTGGAGAGTTCCCCTATGAGCGGTGAGGAACTCGAAGATGCAGCAGCGACGGTTTACGAAAGAATTTGAGGAGGAAGCGGTCCGCCTGGTGCAAACCAGCGGGCGAACGCAGCGCGAGATCGCCGGCGATCTGGGGATCGGGCTGTCGACGCTGGTCCGCTGGATGAGTTGGAGTCGGGATCGGCGTGCTGCCGACCCAACGACGGCGGCAGAGGGCGATGTCACGGCAGAGCTGAAACGGCTGCGCCGGGAGAACGAGATCCTCCGCCAGGAGCGGGACATCCTGAAGAAGGCGACGGCTTTTTTCGCCCGGGCGGGAAGTCGATGAGGTTCGCGCTCATCGATACGGCGAAAGCGGAATTCCCGATCCATCGTCTGTGCGGCGTACTCGGTGTCAGCCAAAGCGGCTATTTTGCCTGGCGCGGTCGGCCGGCGTGCCGCCGCCAACGCGATGACATGGTGCTGCTGGCGCATGTCCGGTCGGCCTTTACGCTGTCGAACGGCACCTATGGCAGCCCCCGGATGATGCGGGAATTGCGGGACAGCGGCCTCACCGTCGGTCGCCGCCGGACGGCGCGTCTGATGCGGGAGAACGGGCTCAGGGCTCGACAGAAGCGGCGGTTTAAGCGCACCACCGACAGCCAGCATCCGTGGCCGGTGGCGCCAAACCTGCTCGATCAGGACTTCGCGGCAACCGGGCCCGACGAGAAATGGGGTGCCGATATTTCCTATGTCTGGACCCGCGAGGGTTGGCTGTACCTCGCGGTTATCATCGACTTGTTTGCCCGCCGGGTCGTCGGCTGGGCGACCGGCGACCGGCTGCACCGCGATCTGGCTCTTGCCGCTCTGCGCAAAGCCCTGGCGGTGCGCCGCCCAGCAGCCGGGCTGATCCATCACTCAGACCGGGGCAGCCAATACTGTTCGGTCGATTATCAAGCCGAGCTCGGCAAGCACGGCATCCTGATCTCAATGTCGGCAAAGGGGAACTGCTACGACAACGCCATGGTGGAGACGTTCTTCAAGACGCTGAAATCTGAGCGGGTGTGGCGGACCATCTTCTATACCCGCCAACAAGCGACCCAGGCCATTGGCCGCTACATTGACGGCTTCTACAATCCCGTCCGGCGCCATTCCGCCCTCGACTTTACAAGCCCGGTACAGTTCGAAAAAACGGCCGCCAAATGACCTAATGCCTCTCCACTAAACCGACGCAACTCCACTACACCTCGATCGGCAAGCGTGCCGTCCGCCTCCACAAAGAGCTGTCCGGCCACGTCGCCAATCGCCTGCAGGCGGCGGTGATGCGCGAGGTCTATTACCTCGTCGGCGAAGGTGTGCTCAGCGTTGCCGACGTCGATACGGCGTTGTGCTGGGGTCCCGGATTGCGGTGGGGCATCATGGGGCAGGTTTTGCTCAACCACCTGGGGGGCGGCGAGGGCGGCATGGCGCATTTCTTGGACCAGTTCACCGGGCCAATTACCGCTTGGTGGAAGGACCTTGGATCCCCTGAATTGACACCCGAACTGCAGCAAAAGCTCATCGACGGCGTCAAGGCCGAAGTGGGATCGCGCTCGATCGAGGAACTTGCCGAAGAGCGCGACCGGGTACTTCTCGGCCTTCTCGCGCTGCGCACTGGCGCCGATACCTCGCAAGCTGCCTAGCCGCGAGGCGCGGCGGCGAAATGGAGTAATTTCTATAGCTAGCAAATCCAGTTCATGGCGGCTGTTCTTCCTTGACCTCCGCGCCGGGCGCATCCTGTCGGCGAACCGGTCGAGGTCGACTACATGATGCATCGCGGCAGCGACGGCTGGCTGATCTCCGACATCTATCTCGACGGCACGATCAGCGAGGTGGCAACCCGCCGCTCCGAGTTCGCGGCCATCCTTCGGAGGGACGGCATTGACGGTCTGATCGCGGCCCTCAACCGCAAGGCCGATATGCTGACGGCGACCACGGCAAAAGCGTCGTGAAGAGCACGCTTCACATCGAGGACCAAGGAGTTGACTGTAATGGACAAGATCAAGACCAAGGACGGCACCGAGATCTTTTATAAGGATTGGGGTTCCGGTCAGCCGATCGTATTCAGCCACGGCTGGCCGCTGTCGGCCGATGATTGGGACACGCAGATGCTGTTTTTCCGGCATCATGGCTACCGCGTTATCGCCCATGACCGCCGTGGCCATGGCCGCTCGACCCAGACCGCCGACGGCCACGATATGGACCACTATGCCGACGATTTGGCGGCGCTGACGGCGCATCTCGACCTGAAAGAAGCCATTCATGTCGGCCATTCCACCGGCGGCGGCGAGGTGGCGCGCTATCTCGGACGGCACGGCGAAAGCCGGGTGGCCAAAGCAGCGCTGATCAGTGCCGTGCCGCCGCTCATGTTGAAGACGGCGGCCAATCCGCGGGGCCTCCCCAAGGAGGTGTTCGACGACCTGCAGGCGCAACTCGCCGCCAATCGCTCGCAATTCTATCGCGACGTGGCGGCTGGGCCGTTCTACGGCTACAACCGGTCAGGCGCCAAAGCCTCGGAGGCGGTCATCCAGAATTGGTGGCGCCAGGGCATGATGGGCGGCGCCAAGGCGCATTACGACGGCATCGTCGCCTTTTCGCAGACCGATTTCACCGAAGACCTCAAGAAGATCACCGTCCCGGTGTTGGTCATGCATAGCGAAGACGACCAGATCGTGCCCTATATCGCCGCCGGACCGATGTCCCATAAGCTACTGAAGAACGGAAGCCTGAAAACCTACAAAGGTTTCCCGCACGGCATGCCGACGACGGAAGCGGAGACCATCAACGCCGACCTAATAGCGTTTATCAAGAGCTGACTTTCAGCCGCTCGCTTTCATCGCTGTGCTCGAGTTCCGTCCGAAATCCTGCTCGTCCGCTTCGCGGGGTCAGCAAAGCTCAAGGCTTACCTGGCTTCGAAGTGCGGTCATTCCCACAAAGACCTCACCAGGTCTTTAGCAGATGGCCCTGTCGCCCTCGGCATGATGAAGCGCGATCTGATCTGTGGCCGAGACCGGTGACTTGAGCCTCAACTCTCGACATGACAGCGGGCAACCAGGTCCTGACGGCCCGTACCGAGAAACATCGCGAGGCGGGCCAAGGAATTTGTCGAAAAGCGCTGACGTGACCCCCGTTTTTCATCCAGTCGAGACCAGAGTCCGGGGTTGATTTGAGCCTTCTGTTTCGTGGGTGGCAACAGCCAAGTACGCTATCGCCGCTTAGCCACAGAGGCCCGTGAGGGTGGCAATGAGCAGACGAGCGGCTCGATAAACGTTGTGACTCCCTCGCGACATCGCCGGTGAGCCATCGGGGGCGAGAGCGCGACGACCACGGACGGTTGCCGCGGCGGCACGATCATCGCCTATAAGGGCGATGGCGCGACGTGTTTCGGCTAGCACCGCGGTATTATGACTGATCTCGGCTGGGCAACATCGGCGGTACGAAGCGAGAATGGCCGCTGCCGACCCTGCGCCGACCTAAAAATTGGCTGAACTAAGGTCCGAAATGGGACACGAAGACCGCTTCCGGCTGCCAAGCCCGAACGGCGGCTGTCGGTAGGGTAAAGCGACCTTCGCCGGGACGGGTGGCAAGAAGGAGGATGCGCCGTAAGCAGCCATTCACGCGCCTAGGGAAACGCTGAAATAAGCCGAGGCAAGGGCGCGGGCAACGGGTAGAATCCGCGGGTCCGGGGGGACCAAGGGGCGGGCGATGCAGCGGCAGGGGAGCTTTTCGCAGGCGGAATACGCCGGCAAGAAAAGGCAGACGCGCCGGGACCGGTTTTTGGCCGAGATGGAAGAGGTTGTGCCGTGGGCACGGCTGGTCGATCGTCTGCGACCTTTCTACCCGAAGGGAGAGCGCGGCCGGCCGCCGGTTGGGCTGGAGCGGATGCTGCGGATCTACTTTTTGCAGCAGTGGTACGGGCTGGCCGACGAGGCCGTGGAGGACGCGCTGTACGACAGCCAGGCGTTGCGCGGCTTTGCCGGCATCGATCTGTCAGTGGCGACAGTTCCGGACGCGACGACGGTGCTGAACTTCCGCCATTGGTTAGAGCAGCACGACTTGACTCGGGTTCTGTTCGACGAGGTCGGTGCGATGCTGGAGGAGCGCGGCTTGTTGATGCGCCAGGGAACAATCGTCGACGCCGTCCTCGCGAAGGCGGGGATCATCGCCGCCCCGCCTTCGACCAAGAACAAAAGCAAGGCGCGCGACCCGGAGATGCACCAGACCAAGAAGGGCAACCAGTGGCACTTCGGGATGAAGGCGCATATCGGGGTCGATGTCGCCTCGGGGGTGGTGCACACGGTTATCGGCACCGCTGCCAACGAGGCCGATATCAATCAGGCAGCGGCCTTACTGCACGGCCAGGAGACGGATGTCTTCGCCGATGCCGGCTACACCGGGGCGGACAAGCGGCCCGAATTTGAGGGCTGCGATATCTGCTGGAACATCGCGATCAAGCGCAGCGTCATCAAGCCATTGCCCGAACGGCTGCGGAATTGGGCCGAGGCAGTGGAGCGAGCGCTGTCACAGGTGCGGGCCTGGGTCGAGCACCCGTTCCATATCATCAAAAACCCCGGCCTGCGCCGGGGCAGGCTCTGTTCCGCCATAAGAAGCTGCGCTATCGCGGGCTGGCCAAGAACACGGCGCAGCTGCACACCCTGTTCGCGCTGGCCAACCTGGTGATCGTCAAGAAAGCGCTGCTCGCCTAGGGCCGTGTCTGATCACGCCTGGACGGTGCCTTGATCCCGAAAACAATGCAGCAAGACAACACCACAAACCCGGTCTTCTGCCGATACAGTCCATTACCGAGTACGCCGATACAGCAAAATTATGCCTCGGTCGGCAAACCGTCGCCTACGCCGCCATTGTTCGGCGTTTCCCTAGGCTGATAGCCATTGCCGCGCATCATCACCGCCCAGACGATGCGGGCGGTCTTGTTGGCCAGTGCGACCGCAGCAAGTTTGGTCGGTTTGCGCGCCAGCAGAGCTCGAACCCACTCGCCGTCGCGGGTTGATCGATTGCGGGCATGGCGCAGTACCGCAACCGCGCCGGCGGTGAGCAGGCTGCGGATGTATTTGTCGCCGCGCTTGCTGGTGCGCCCCAAACGCTCTTTGCCGCCACTGGAGTTCTGCCGTGGCGTCATCCCGAGCCAGGCGGCAAACTCTCGGCCTGACCGAAACAGGGAAGGATCGGCAACCGTCGCGGCAATGGCGCTGGCGCCCATAATGCCGACACCCGGGACGGTCGCCAGCAAACGGCTGCCCCGGCTCTGATGATGCCATTTGGCCAGGCGCACCTCGATCTCTCGGATCCTGGCCATCGTACCCTTCAGCTGATCGGCAATAGTCTGCAGGATCGAGCGCGCGAGTTCCGGGAGCCGCTCTTGTTGATGAGCAATTGTCTTCGTCAGGATTTCGACATGCCGCAGACCCTGCGGCGCAATGATGCCGAATTCGGCCATGTGAGCGCGCAAGGCATTGACCAGCATTGTGCGTTGCCGGACCAGAAGGCTGCGCGCCCGATGCAGCATCAACACGGATTGCTGCTCGGCGTCTTTTACCGGCACGAACCGCATTGAAGGCCGCGCTACGGCCTCGCAGATCGCTTCCGCATCGGCGGCATCGTTCTTGTTGCGCTTGACGTAGGCCTTCATAGGCCGGCGGCATCAGCTTCACCCGATGCCCGAGCGCGGTCAGCTCACGCGCCCAATGATGCGCTGTGGCACAGGCCTCCATGCCGATCAGACACGATTCGAGTGACCGGAAGTAGGGGATCACGCCGCTGCGCCACAGCCGTCTGCGAACGACGACCTGTCCATTTGCGTCGACGCCATGGACTTGGAACCAGTGTTTGGCGAGATCCAAACCGATAGTGGTAATCTGCATGGTGGACGGCTCCTCTCGTTGTGGCGTTCACAGACGACCACGTTGTGGCACATCGATGCCGGGAGCGGGGGCCGTCCACCCCATCAAGACTTTTGGGACATTCCCTATTCAGAACCACACTCGTTGAGCGGCGGGACCTCGCCGTTGCGCAGGGCGGTCAGACCCGCAGCTGTACCAATCGGAGCACCGACATAGATTGTCGAACTCGTATTGCTATTGGCGACCGCGCTCTTGCAATATTCGAAAATGGACTTGTTGCAGGGATATGGCCCCAGGATTTGATATCCTGTCGTGGCCGTGCCGGGCTTTGCCTGAGTGATCGGGCAAGAGAGCATATGATTTGTCCCTTCGGCACCGGCTTGTCGAGGCCCGTAAACATCGCCTCCTCGGTGCTTCGGAAACACAGTCCACCGTCGCACCCAGCGCCCTCCGGAGGGGGCCGGTGGCCCGCACTACATCAGTGGAATCTAATCCGGTCGGTCCTCCGAGTGAACGAGCAGAGCGAAAATCTCAACACGAAGGAAAATAGGTAACACCATGGCTCAGGAAACCGCGACGTTGGCCGGCTATGTCGCTCGGCTCAAATACGAAGACATTCCGCCGGAAGTCTTCGACCGCGCCAAGGTGCTGACGCTGGATTTTCTGGGCAGCACCATCCGCGCGCGGCGCGATGCGGCATCCACGCCTTCGCTTCTGAAGATGTTGGAAGAGCTTTCGCTCGACGGCAAGGGTGAAGCCACCGTGTCCGGCGACAGCAAGACATGGACGCCGGCGATTGCGGCGCTGCTCAATGGCGCGCTCGGCCACTCCCTCGATTTCGACGACACCCACGCGGATGCCTCGCTGCATCCGAGCGCCACTATCGTGCCGGCGGCTTTCGCCGTCGGCGAGATGACGGGCGCCTCGGGTCGAGAGGTGCTGACCGCGATCGTTGCAGGGTATGAAGTGTGCTGCCGACTCGGCAATGCACTCGATCCGACCTCACATTACGCGCGCGGCTTTCACCCGACCGCGACCGCTGGCACCTATGGCGCGGCTGCCGCCGCTTCGAAACTGCTCGGGCTTTCTGAGGCGCAGCTCATCTCCGCCTTCGGCGTGTCCGGCAGCCAGGCCGCGGGCTCGCTGCAATTCCTGGTCAACGGCGCCTGGAACAAGCGCTACCAGGTCGGTGCCGCCGCGATGAACGGCGTGATCGCCGCGAGCTTGGCGCGCAACGATTTTGTCGGCGCAATCGAATCCGTCGAGGGCAAGCATGGGCTGTTGGTCGGCTACAGCGAGAATGCCCATCCCGACAAGGCGACCACCGGTCTCGGCTCGATCTACGAGACCATGAAGATCGGCATAAAACCCTATCCGAGCTGCCGCTATACCCACGCTGCGATCGATGCCATCATCGCCATGCGGCGCGAGTACAATCTGACGCGTGACCAGGTCAAGCGCGTCGAGATCGGATTGCACCGCAATGGCATCACGCTGACCGGCGATGCCGCGACGAGGCGGCATCCGCGCTCGATCGTCGGTGGACAGTTCTCGATGTTTTTCACCGGCGCCATCGCGCTCGATCAGGGCCGCTTCGGTTGGGACGATTACGACCGACTGGGCGATGCCGCAATCGACGCACTCGCCGACAAGTTTGACGTGGTGCCGGACGAGTGTCTCGAGTTCGGCCGCAAGCATCCTTTTGGCGCGCGCGTGTCGATCACGACGTACGATGGCGTCCATGAGCGGCTCCACGCCGATCCGCCCGGCGAGCCAACCTCGTTCCCCGATGCTCAGGCGACGCAGCAGAAATTCTTGACGCTGGCCCGCCCCGTGCTGAAGGGCCGTGCGGAACAGCTTGCGGACGCGATCCTCTCGCTCGAGCGTTTTGGTCGCGTCGCGCAGGTAACGCAGCTTGGCCGGCACTAAGCCGCCCGGGGACTTCGAGCAGGCTAAGGCCACGGCTTGCGCAATGAAGTTGCGCACGAGGATTGGTCATTAAAAAATTAAAAAATCTGCATCGCCCGAAATCATCTCCGAAAAAGGAGGATTTTTGGGAGGGCATAGAAAAATCGAAAACGCAGTGTCGAAAGTGGATTAAACCCTTCTCAAAACGCATTCTTGAATTCGACCTCGCAAAAGATAGAGTGCGGTTGAGTTTCGAGAGGGTTCATGACGACGAAACGGACAAAGACTGCTCGCCCGGCTGGTGCCTCGCAGGGGCGACGACGCCCCGTCGCGGCGAAGGCTGCGCGAGGCGGTGCAATCTTACCCACCGTCCATCTCGCTTAAACAGGTCTCGTCACGTTCCAAGTTCGCAGCACGAGGGAAAATTTTTGTAATGAGCTGAGGCCGGGAGGCCATCTCCTCGGGATGAGCACTGTTGGCAGCATGCGAGGATAAAGAATGCTGATCAGCCGGCGTGATAAGTCGGGGTGGTCGAGCGTGGTCGTAGGAAACGGGCCATTTTTTCGTTAATTTTAATACGACTTTTCAACGCCCTCTCCCCGCATCGCGGGGAGAGGGTCGGGGTGAGCGGACACGCTCAGCTGAAGGCGGCCTTGACGCGGTCGCGCCGGAACGGTGTCTGGCGTAAGCGGACCCCCGTGGCGTCGAACACTGCATTGCCGACGGCTGCGGCAGTCGGGCAGGTCGCGGGTTCGCCAGCGCCGTATGCGGGATATTCGGGCGTGTTGTTGACGAGCACGACCTCGATGCTGTCCGGGATCTCGGCAAACTGCAGGATCGGATAGCCGATCCAGTCGCGGCTGATCACATGGGCGGTGTCGAAGGTGACCTCCTCGTGCAATGTGCGGCTCAATGACTGGACAACGTTGCCTTCGACCTGGTTCTTGAGCCCGTCCGGGTTGATGACCAGCCCGCAATCATGGGCGACCACCACCCGCCCGACCTTGATCGCTCCGCTCTGGCGATCGACGGTGAGGTCGAGGATCGTCGCCACCCGGACATCGTCGCGATTGACCCACGCCACACCCCTTCCTTTCGCCAGCTCTCCACCCGCCGTCCGACCGGCTCCGGCCGGCCGGCTATTCCACCCGTAGGCCTCAGCGGCGGCCTTGAGAACGGCGATCGCCCGCGGGTCGGTCAGGTGGGCGAGGCGGAAGGCGAGGGGATCCTGGCCAGCCGCCGCCGCCAGTTCGTCGATGAACAATTCCATGGCGAAGGTGGTCTCGAACTGCGCCGGCGAGCGGAGCCATGCCGTCAGCAGCGCGACCCGTCCCTCGCCATGGCAGGCGACGTCGGCATTGGGGAAGGTATAGGCGTAGGTGACATTGGGCCTTCCCCGGCCGGTGGTGCCGACGATATCGGGCTTGCCGATGAGTTCCGCCGCGATCAGGCGGGTATCGCCCGTCGTCGGGATCCACATGTGGTGCCGCCACGCCGTCACCTGGCCGTTTGCGTCCAGGGCGCCCTCGAGGTCCTGGATAATCGCCGGCCCCTTCGGCTCCCAACCATGCTCGTCCCAGCGCATCCATTGCACCCTGACCGGCCGGCCGACGGCCTGCGACATCAACGCTGCATCGCCGTTCACGTGGTCGAAGCCGTTGCGACCGTAGCCTCCCGCACCTTCGAACCAGCGCAGCTCGATGCGCTCCACCGGGATGCCGAGCAGCTGCGCCATCACCCGCCGGGCCTCGTGCGGCATCTGGGTCGCGGACCAGAAGTTCGCCCGGTCGCTCTTCACATCGGCGATGGCGCAGGACGGACCGATCGAGCCGTGCATCTGAAACGGCGTCCGGTAGGTCGCCGCGAGCTTTCGCGCGGCACCGGCGAGGGCGGGCTCGACCGCGCCATGGCTAACCTTGGTGATCTCGGCGCCGGGTGCATCGCGCACCGTGTCCCAGGTCTTGTCCATCGCCGGCAGGCCGTTCCACGCCGACCATTTTGCCTGGCCCGCTTCCGGGCCGCTCGGGTTCAGCGTCGAGCCCAACTTCGCCGCCGCCTGGATCGCACCCCACTCGGTCTCGGCGACGACCCCGAGAAAATTGTCGCGCCGCACGAGTGCCACAAATCCCGGGATCTCCTTGAGCCCGCTTTCATCGACGCTGAGCAGGCTGGCGCCGACGCCGTAGGGCCGAACGACCCGCCCGTGCAGCATGCCCGGCACCCGGACATCCTGGATGTAGGTGAATTCCCCTGTCATCTTGCCCGGGATGTCCTTGCGCGGAATCGGACGGCCGACGACGGTGTAGTGCGAGGGGTCCTTGGGGCGGACATCGGCCGCCACCCGCATGTCGAACTGGGTGCCGCTAGCGCCGATCTCGTAATCGAGGCGCTTGCCGGCCACCAGCGCGCCGTAGGTTATGCGCTTGTCCGCCGAGCCGGTTAGCGAGACCGTGCCGCTCCCCGTCACCAGCTGGTCGACCGGGGTGTTGAAATGCGCCGCGGCGAGACGGAGCAGCACAAGCCTGCCAGCCGCCGCTGCCTGCCGGATCTGCGGGCCGGCATAGCGGATCGTGCGGCTGCCGTAGCTCGGGCCCTGATCCACGGTCTCCGACGTCGTCCCCATGACGACATCGAGTCGATCGAGCGGAAAATCGAGTTCCTCGGCCGCAATCTGCGCGAGTGCGGTCGCGACCCCGGTGCCGGTCTCGACCTTGCCGGTGAAGAGGGTCGCGGTGTTGTCAGGGTTCACCGCAAGCCATGCATAGAGCTTATCCGCCGCCGGCGGGGTGAGGTCGCTGCCGGCGGCTCCGGCTGGCAGCCCCGGAGCCGGGACCGCCGCATCCGCGGCGTTCGACCCGAAGAGGGCGAAGGCGACGACGAGCCCGCCGGAGGCCCCAAGAAACCCGCGCCGGCTGAGCCCGGGTCCGCCGCTTGCGGCGGCTATCGTCTGATGCGTATCCATGACCGGCTCTCCCTGTTATGCGCGCTCACGGGCGGCGCGTTCGACGGCGCGCACAATCCGCATATGCGTGCCGCAGCGGCACAGATTGGCGTTGAGCGTGTCAATGATGGCGGCGCGGGTCGGATGCGGCGCGCCCTCGAGGAATGCGGCCGCAGTCATGATCATGCCGTTGATACAGTAGCCGCATTGCGCGGCCTGCTCCTCGATGAAGGCCTTCTGCACCGGGTGCGGCTTCTCGATCGTGCCGAGCCCCTCGAGCGTCACGATCTTGGCACCCTTGGCCGCGGTGGCCGGCATCACGCAGGAGCGGGTCGCCGCCCCGTTCAGGATGACGGTGCAGGCCCCGCATTCGCCGAGACCGCAGCCGAATTTCGGGCCCTGGAGGCCGAGATTGTCGCGCAGCACGTAAAGCAGCGGGGTATCCGGCGCGATCGCGACCCTGCGATCCTTGCCGTTCACATTGAGTGTCAGTTGCGCAGCCATGAATTCATCCTCCCGAACTGTGAACTGTGCGCTAACGCGCTTCGGTTTATCCTAAGTCCGGCAGCTGCCGGATTTAGGTTTATAGTAGGCGGGTACCCGCCCCGGATGGCCTAGTAACGGGCCCCGCGGCAGCCGCCGACGCTGATCGCTACGACCTCGAACCCGCTCGAAGACATTTAGCCCGGATTTTGGCGGCTCGCGCCGCCAGTCAAAATTGAACAATTTCGGGAAACCGGAATCTGCCCGAATCGCTCTCAACGGCGGAGATTCCGGTAGAGCGTTTTAAAATGGCCGGGGTCGACGACCTCAAATCTTTAGGCGCATCCTCCTCCCCGATCTTCGCAAGCCTGCCACCGAAGGCATCCCGAGCAACTTCTTCCACCGCAACGTCGTTTTGAGTTTTCCGCTCTGCCGCTCGACACGGAGATATCGGATCGAGTTTGACTGAGGAGAAGTCCATGCAAACGCTTCAAGCTGACTACTTTGCCGCGTATCGCAATTTGAAACTGTCACGTGACGATAAAGGTGTGCTGGTTGCCGAGTTCCATAGCGATGGCGGCCCGTTCATCATGAACGCGCAAGCACACACGGAGTTTGTCGATGCCTTTCACAGAATCGGGCAAGACCGCGCGAACAAGATCGTCATTGTTACAGGCGCGGGCGCGAATTTCATCGAGGACGTAGAATGGCCATCGTTCGGAGATGTCGCCGATCCGGGCATCTGGAGCAGAATTCACGACGAAGGTCTCCAGACCTTAGAGAACATTGCGAACATCCGCGTTCCGGTGATCGCGGCCATCGAGGGACGCGCCCATATCCACTCGGACTACGCGCTCCTCGCTAGTGTCATCGTGGCGGCTGAAGGTGCGACATTCCACGACGTCGGCCACTTTGCCGTGGGAGTAACACCGGGTGACGGGATCTTTACAACGTGGAGTTATCGGGCTGGAGCAGGTCGAGCCGAGGCATTCCTGCTCAATCCACAACCGCTGCCGGCGCGTACCGCATACGAATGGGGAGTCGTTGCAGAGGTAGTACCGAACGGCAAGGCAGTGGCACGCGCTCGGGAACTGGCCGATTTGTACCTGCAGGCTCCGGAAGTAACGCGCCGGAATACGCGGATTCACTTCATTCAGCCGTTGAAGGAGCGCATCGTGCGGGAAGTCGGTTACGGACTATCCCTCGAAGGAGCATCATCGGCCGATCTGGTAAAATCAAAGCAATCGAACGGTTAGTCTCTCACCCAGAGTAAAACGTAGCGCGTCAGACGATCTGCCCTATCCCGGTGCGAGCATTGTATTTTAGGTGATAGTGCGCGCACTCAAGATATTTGCATCGCCGCGACAGCCTTGATTCAAGTGGCCTTTTTTAATACAGATTTCTGATGCATAATGCGAGCATGATTTACGGCTATGCGCGTGTCTCAACTGCCGCTCAGGACGAAACCGGGCAAGTGCGCCAACTGAAGGTGGCCGGGTGCGAAAAGGTATTCCGCGAGAGAATCACCGGCACCACGGCCGACCGGCCGCAGCTTGCCAAAATGATAAAGGCCCTCGCTCCCGGCGACGTTGTTATCACCCCGGCCGTTGACCGGTTGTCGCGCGACACAACCGACCTTCTGATTATCGCTCGCGACATGCAGCGCGCCGGGGCCGGTATCCGCTCACTGGCCGAGCCGTTCCTCGATACGACCTCGGACTTTGCCGAGATCATCTTCGCCATCCTTGGCGTGGCGGCGAAGCTGGAACGCCGCCGCATCCTCGAACGCACCGCGCGCGGTCGGGCCGACGCCCAGGAAAAGGGCGTCAAGTTTGGCCGCAAGCCGATCCTCACCCCGCACCAGCAGAACGAGGCCCGCAAGCGTCTCGAAGCGGGCGAGACGCAGCGCAGCGTGGCGCGCAGCTACAATGTCAGCCAGAGCACGATTTCACGCCTCGCACCCTAAGCAGTATTCCGTTCGATGCCTCAACTTCCCGCCATTTCCAAGGATGAGATCGCCGACGCCTTGCTTCGGTCAGGATATCTGATCGAATACCGCATCGAGGACGTGCTACGCGGGCAGGGCTATCATGTCTCCGCCAATACCACTTATCCCGATCCGATCACCCGCAAGCCGCGTGAGATCGATCTTTCCGCCATCATCGCCGAGCGCGCCGGTCCCAAGGACAAGGACTGGATCTTCGCCGAGTGCCTGATCGAATGCGTGAATAACCCCTATCCGCTCGCATTCATCACCAAGGAACCCGAAGTTCCAACTGTCCATGTCTATGACATCTTGGTTTCCGGCCTTCCTGCTCATGTCCGGCGCAAAGGCGGCAAAAGCATCGCCTGGAGCCAATGGAGCCGCGTCGCCGAATATCTCGGCATGGAGGCGTATCATCATCACTGCGCGGGCCGCATCGCCACGCAGTACTGCTCTTTCGCTCCGAAGAAAGGCACAAGGCCGGTCGAATGGATGGCTTGGCATGAGGAAGCCCACTTCGAAAGCTTCGGCAAATTATGCGCGGCTGTGAGCCACGATATCGAGAACCATTACACCAATACGATTCCCCGCATGACCGACCGGATCAATCTGCAAATTTACTATCCTATCGTCGTCGTGGGCGGTGAGCTTCTGGATGTTCGCCAGAGCGAAACCGGAATGGCGATCGAAACCGCCGACCATCTTCATTACATCCAGTCGTGGATTGCTGGCGACAGCGAAACCCGATACCACATCGACGTTGTTACCGAGAGCTTCTTTCTGCAGCTCATTAGCCAAATCAGGAAGGAAACCGAGGAATTCGCCGCTATGGCGAAGGCAAAGACGGCTGGTCTGCGCAAGTCGATCGATCTAATGGCAAAAGCGGCAAAAGACCATCCCGAACAGCTACAAACGATCATTCGTCCGCGCCATATTTAACGCGCCCCGTCAACGGACTAATGCATGTATATTAAGCAAAAGCCACGACTGTATTTCGACGAAAATTTTCCTCCTGAAGTGATTGAACATTTTCGATCGCCATATTGGAAAAAACGGCTTTGGATTACCAGCGCCTATGAGCAACGCCATCTCGGCCAGTCAGACAGGTTTCACTACAGCCATTGCCAGAGGCATGGATACACATTGGTGACTCTCGATGCCGATTTCGACGACGACCGGCAATATCCTCTCACACATGGTAACATGCACGGCATAATCATGATCCGCGCCAGCTCCGCTGAAGTGCTGCGTGTCGCCAATGTGCTCGCGACCTTACTTGCTTTCCTAATTCGACTTCCTTTTCCCAAGGGGTTTTTGGCGGAGACGAAATTCATCGTTGCGCAGGGCGGAGTCACAATGCGCGGCAGGGATAGCGCAACCCGACAGATAAAAAGCCTTCGCGTCTTAGCAGGCGTCACCACTACGCGCGAGGTGCGCGCATTCTTTCACTACTGGCGGTGAGGCAAAGGGCCTTCGACTGGCTGCGCTTCACCGTCCTCTTAGGCATTAGTGCATTATTGGGACACAGATATCCGACATCCTGGACGAAGCATGAACGTGCAAGGCTAGCGGAGAGTCCGCTGTGCCTCTGATGGCTGCTGCCCTTTCCAAGCCCGCCGCCTGACACCGCGGGAAGCTGCGAAGAGCCGACGTTTACCGGGCCTCTCCCGAACCGCGGCAGTCGACCCATTGCCGACAATCGTTTCCCTCAACGGCAATGGCGGCCCATGCCCCATCGACGGGTCTGCCGACTGGGAACGCAGATTATGAGGCTGCGGAGTGTCGAAGCGAGCCAGTACATGCTGATCCGTAGCCCACCGGGTGTGTTACTCCGGTCTTTGCGACAGTTCGCGCAGCCTGATTACCAGAACCAACCCTTTCACACCCCCCCAATTGTACATCGCCGATCCTAACCGCGAACGGCGGAAGCGAACGCCTCAAGCTCGCGTGCGATGTTCGGACCGGCCGGCTGGTAGGCGATCTCGGTCGCGCCCTGCGACTCGAGCGTGGCTACCCGCTCGCGCCAGCCAGCTTTCGAGAGTGCGAGCCCGTTCTGAACCAGCACTTCGCCCGTCACAAACGGCCGATCTCGCTCGTTGACCGCGATTAGATGCTGGTCGTGTAGCGCAAGGTGCCTGACGCGCTCCGGCACGGCGCTGTATGCTGCCGCCCACTCCCCACCATTCGGAACAATGTCGAGCTTCCGGTTTTCGAGCGCAAAGTGGAACCCCACCGACGCGCCATGACCAGCAGCGTCGAGGACGCGTGCCGCCCCCGGATCTTCATCGTCATCGAGCACCGTGCCCACCGTCAGCTTGATGCTCCATGCGAAACCGGGAATCGCCGTCAGCCCGCCGAAGACCCCAGCGCCAAGCTCGCGCGCCGCCGCGATTCCTTTCGGGCCCGCCACCGCTATAACGAACGGAACGTCGATCGGACGCGGTGCGCCGTACCCTTTTGGATGAAGCATTCGCATCACGCCACCCTCCCACTCGACCTCGTCGCCACGTAGCAGCGCACGCAGCACGTGCACATACCTGGAGACATACGACCATTTCAGGGACGCTGTCCCATCGTCAGGCGTCCCGTGAAGCCCGATCCAACCCCGATGGCAACGCGGTCGGGTCCGGCGATTGAAACCAGCGTCGCGATCGCCGCTGCATTGACCATCGGATGGCGAAGACTTGGTACCAGCACGCCCGGGCTGAGACCAATCCGCCTAGTGCGCTCGGCCGCACGACAGAGCTGCACCCAGACGTCGGGGTAGAGCGCCGGGGAGTCGTAAAACCAGGCCCAGGCATACCCGAGATCCTCGGCGATCCGAGCGTGCTCGTGGCTTTCGGCGGAGGTCGCAAACGCGCATGAAAGTTTCAAGGCCATGGTTCTACCTCCAGGTAGCAACTCAGATTCCCAATCAGCCCGCCCGCGCCCGAAACTCTTTCCTTCCGGCGCTGCGGGATCGCCCCTGTTAACACCGGGGGGATGTTAACATGGTCTGCTGCCCATGCGGGCGTACATGCCCCGGCGCCGGCAAAAACCCAACCCGTAATGGTCGAACAGTCGACTGAGGATGACGGTCGCCTGATAGTCGAATCCCTTGATGGCGCTGATGCCGCCGGACATAAGACGGGTGCCCGAACCGGTATTGTTGGCTTTTGTTGTTAACGGCAGACTCCGTCGGAGCTGCGCAACGTCATCGGCCCAGCCAACCGGAGTGCGACCCAAAGCAAAGCGGCCGATCATCTTTCTTGCCAGACGCCTGACCCTCATAGAGATGGGAGCGCTGGACGCCGGCCGCGATCAACGCGTCGCGTTGCAGATCGAGCACCTGCGACCCGTCCGCCTTTGATATGCGCATGTAGCCGATCAACACGTTCCTCCTCAGGTCACTTATACGCTCGATTGCGTAACAGCGATCTGCGCCTCAAAGCATGGACAGAAATCTGTCATATAACTCGTCACTAAATTTACGTGTAGGAAATCATCAGCCGTTCGATTATGTGACAGGCGCGATCTTCTTGGCCAAGATGTCGTGTTTCTGTGTCCCAATAATGCACTGAGGCCTCTTAGGGGTCACCTCACGGCTCGCATATTTCCCTAGGGAAACGCCGAACAATGGCGGCGTAGGCGACGGTTTGCCGACCGAGGCATAATTTTGCTGTATCGGCGTACTCGGTAATGGACTGTATCGGCAGAAGACCGGGTTTGTGGTGTTGTCTTGCTGCGTTGTTTTCGGGATCAAGGCACCGTCCAGGCGTGATCAGACACGGCCCTAGGCGAGCAGCGCTTTCTTGACGATCACCAGGTTGGCCAGCGCGAACAGGGTGTGCAGCTGCGCCGTGTTCTTGGCCAGCCCGCGATAGCGCAGCTTCTTATGGCGGAACAGAGCCTGCCCCGGCGCAGGCCGGGGTTTTTGATGATATGGAACGGGTGCTCGACCCAGGCCCGCACCTGTGACAGCGCTCGCTCCACTGCCTCGGCCCAATTCCGCAGCCGTTCGGGCAATGGCTTGATGACGCTGCGCTTGATCGCGATGTTCCAGCAGATATCGCAGCCCTCAAATTCGGGCCGCTTGTCCGCCCCGGTGTAGCCGGCATCGGCGAAGACATCCGTCTCCTGGCCGTGCAGTAAGGCCGCTGCCTGATTGATATCGGCCTCGTTGGCAGCGGTGCCGATAACCGTGTGCACCACCCCCGAGGCGACATCGACCCCGATATGCGCCTTCATCCCGAAGTGCCACTGGTTGCCCTTCTTGGTCTGGTGCATCTCCGGGTCGCGCGCCTTGCTTTTGTTCTTGGTCGAAGGCGGGGCGGCGATGATCCCCGCCTTCGCGAGGACGGCGTCGACGATTGTTCCCTGGCGCATCAACAAGCCGCGCTCCTCAGCATCGCACCGACCTCGTCGAATAGAACCCGAGTCAAGTCGTGCTGCTCTAACCAATGGCGGAAGTTCAGCACCGTCGTCGCGTCCGGAACTGTCGCCACTGACAGATCAATGCCGGCAAAGCCGCGCAACGCCTGGCTGTCGTACAGCGCGTCCTCCACGGCCTCGTCGGCCAGCCCGTACCACTGCTGCAAAAAGTAGATCCGCAGCATCCGCTCCAGCCCAACCGGCGGCCGGCCGCGCTCTCCCTTCGGGTAGAAAGGTCGCAGACGATCGACCAGCCGTGCCCACGGCACAACCTCTTCCATCTCGGCCAAAAACCGGTCCCGGCGCGTCTGCCTTTTCTTGCCGGCGTATTCCGCCTGCGAAAAGCTCCCCTGCCGCTGCATCGCCCGCCCCTTGGTCCCCCCGGACCCGCGGATTCTACCCGTTCCCCGCGCCCTTGCCTCGGCTTATTTCAGCGTTTCCTTAGGGGCTCACGCCACTGGAACAACGACATCCTCACCAGAAAGCTACTGGCCCAGTAGACCGTGGAAGCCAGTCTCGTATACCAAGGTCATTTCTCTCCTCGCGACCCTCTCTGAACACAATAAACGCCGTACCCGAATTCCTGCCCGGCGCCAACGACATCCCGCTTTGGCTGCCGGTGGATGTCAACTTTCCGGTCGAGGACTATGAGGGTTAGTAGACGCGAGCCAACGCGGCGATGTCGGCGGTGTGGAGATCGCGGCAAAGGCGATTGAGACTAGGGCGTGTCGTCATTTGAGCCAGATGATAGCGGCGGCAAGGTGGATCGCCGCCAGGAAATTTCTGGAGGTTTTATCGTAGCGCGTCGCAATTGCTCTGAACTGTTTGAGGGTACAGAAGAAATTCTCGATGAGGTGGCGCGCCTAAGACCAGCTGAATTGATGCTGACTCGCCCAGGGAATTGCATCGGTGGCGCCTGGCGAGTAGCAGATATTGTGGTTGGGGGATGGGGGAACGGCAATGCCTGCTCTGGCGATCGGCGATGAGATCAGCTCCGCCGAACTGCGCCGGCGGGCTCGGCGGGAGAACAGTGGCCGCATCACCGCCCGGCTGATTGCGATCGCCAACGCTCGTGACGGAATGGACCGGGCGAGTGCCGCGCGGCTGGTGGGAATGGACCGGCAGAGCTTGCGCGACTGGGTTCACCGCGACAACGCCGCGGGTATTGCCGGCTTGTGCGACCGGCCCAAACCCGGGCGCGCTCCAAAGCTAACCGAGGGCCAGATGGCGAGCCTCAAAGCGGTCCTGGCCGGTCCTGATCCGGCAGCGGACCAGGTCGGGCGCTGGCGCAGCGTCGATCTGTGCCGCTACGTCGAGGAACGCGGGGATGTCAGCTACAGCGAGACCGGGATGCTGCGCCTTCTATGGTCGCGCGACCTGAGCCATCGCAAGACCCGGCCGTGCCACCTGCAGAGCGATGAGAAGGCCCAGCAAGCCTTCAAAAAGGGGGCTTTGCCACTTGCCTGAACGAGATCGCTGAGGCCGATCCCGAGGCCGAGCAGTTGGAGATCTGGAGCCAGAGCCTGCCCCGGCGCAGGTCGGGGACGAGGCCCGCGTCGGGCAAAAGGGGGGCACCGGCTATGTCTGGTGGCAGCGCGGCCACACCCCGCGCGGGCGGCGCGACGTCGGCTACCAATCGGCCTGGATCATCGGTACCGTCTGCCCGGCCCGCGATACCGGCGTGGCGTTGGTGCTGACCCGGCTCGACACCGAAGCGATGAACCGTGTTGATGGACAAGGCGGGCTGATGGACAAGGCGGGCTGATGGACAAGGCGGGCTGATGGACAAGGCGGGCTGATGGACAAGGCGGGCTGATGGACAAGGCGGGCTGATGGACAAGGCGGGCTGATGGACAAGGCGGGCTGATGGACAAGGCGGGCTGATGGACAAGGCGGGCTGATGGACAAGGCGGGCTGATGGACAAGGCGGGCTGGCATACCGCCGGCGCTCTTGTCGTACCCGATAACCTCAGCCTGGTGTTTCTGCCACCCCCTGTTCAAGCCAGGGGCAGGCTCTACTCGCCCGAGCTCAATCCGATCGAGCGACTGTGGCTGCATCTTAAAGTGTAGAAGTATGGATTTGACCTGACAGGCGGTACTCTCGTCGTGGTGGGTGTCCGACAAGAGGAAAGTGTCGGCCGTCACGCGGCCCTGATACTTTTTTCCTGGGCGATCGGCAGAGTGTCAAGGAAGGTCTGCATCGGGGTTTTGCCGTAGCACCAGCGGCCTTGATGGGGCCGCGCTTGATTGTACTCGCTCATCCAAGCATCAAGGTCGCCCTGCAATTGCTCGATCGTCGCGTAGATCCGCTTGCGAAAGGCAATGCGATAGAATTCATCGAGCACAGTCTTATGAAAGCGCTCACAAATTCCGTTGGTTTGTGGGCTCCTCGCCTTGGTGCGGGTGTGATCGATGTCCTCGATCGCCAGGTAGAGCTCGTACTCGTGGTGCTCCGGATTGCCACAATACTCGGTGCCGCGATCGGTCAGCATTCGACAGAGCGGGATCTCATGCTCGTCAAAGAACGGGATCACCCGGTCGTTTAACAACTCGGCCGCGGTGATCGGGGTCTTGCGATCGTAGAGCTTGGCGAACGCCACCTTGGTATAAGTGTCGATGAAGGTCTGCTGGTAAACCCGTCCGACGCCCTTCAGCGTGCCGACATAGAAGGTATCCTGGGCGCCGCAATAGCCCGGGCATTCGCTCTCGAACTCGCCGTGAGTTTCCTTGTCGGCCTTGGCCTTTTCCAGCGCTGCGAGCTGGGTCTCGGTAAGAACCAGCCCTTCCTGCGCCACTTTGGCTTCGAGCGCCTTGAGCCGTTTCTTAATGTTTTCGAGGTCGTGACGCTGCCACACACCGCGCACCCCGAAGGCCGAGATCGACTGGCCGCGCTTTTTCAGCTCGTTCGATACCCGCAGTTGACCCCAGCTCGGTTGCTCGATCGCCAGTTCGACCACGGCCGCCTCGAGCGCGGGATCGACACGGTTCTTCAGGATCGGCTTTGCACGGCTGATCTCCTGCAGCGCCAGCTCACCACCTTTATCGTAGAGCTCCTTAAACCGGTAAAAGCTGTCCCGGCTATAACCCATCATCTTGCAGGCCTGGCTCACATTGCCGAGTTGCTTGGCCAGCTCCAACAGGCCGACCTTGGCCCGTATCACCTTTTGTGCTTGCGTCATCGGCGGTCCTCAACTCACCTAGAGCCGGCGCCATATCCGCCAGCTTGATCCGCCCCACCGATCTTCCGCAATCGTCAGATTAATTCCATACCTTTACACTTAAAGACAATCGCCTGTCGCACTGCGTCTTCCGCACCACCGACGAGATCATCGACAGCTGATGCGCGGCGTCGAACTGGCTGCTCGCCGAAACCGGTCGCATCCGCTCGCTGTCTTCCTACCCTTGGCTCCCACAGAGCAGCAATTAATCAGGTTGGTATAACGCCCGCGGACTGCTCGCAACCTAGCGAGCAGAGCTGTCTTGTTGAAAGATCGAGGCGCCGTTCCGATGGCGGGATCCGCCAAGCCTCGGAGAGGGCGCCCTCCCTTCCCGCCACTCCCCGCCAGGGATCGAGCTCAAGAAGGTTAACGCCCCGGCACCAATATCGAATGCGCTGGCTTACTTCCGTCTAAAAAATTTTGCGACGGCGGCACCGCCAATGCCGATAGCAAGCAACGAAAGACTGGCCGGTTCCGGCACGTGTATCGGCACGCTTTGGGCTAAAGCACTCCCGGACATCCCGATCAACACCGCCGCGGTGCCCAAAGCGAATAACGATAACGAACGCATGGTGATTCTCCCTCTTTCGCAAAATTCTCCCCGAAAATATTTTCCGCAATATTTATGCCACCGTTTTATCTCAACGACTTACTAGAGTTTGACCGAACCTATTGTAAGTTTTTCCGACATTCCTTTGAGTTCATTAACCAAGTTTTAGACATTCACAGTTAACTCTATAAGTTCAATAATAATAACAGGATGGCTTCAACTTCAATTTGCGGATCAGGCGCTTGCTAGCCTCCTTCTGGAAGGATTTTATACGTGTTTTGCTTGTCAACTTCTCCGACGGTCCTCCTTGAGGCTGAACTTCGCGCTGCTCATTAGCCTCGCGGATAATATCCTCAAGGTCAGCCCGCCGACCGGCCTGGTTTTCTCAGAACGCTCTCCGCCCAGTTCGATCCGTTGACCATAGACAGCACTCGGCTCCTCAACCCCGATAGCACTCCGGAAGGCTGCGACTTCAGAAAAACTTCCAAAATAAGATATCAGTCAGTCGTAGAGGGCTGAGCCTCCTGGTTGCTCCTTTGTCTAATTGCTACGGCCTGGTTAGCCTTGGGCGTGGAGGACTTTGCCGCCCGCGGTTACCGCCTCGGCCGCGATCAGCACAAAGGCGATCAGGCAGGGTTCGGTGCCGCGATTGACCCAATTGTGGATCGTGCCGCGCTGCACCAGCACGTCTCCCGCCTTCAGATGGACCGTCGTGTCGTCGAGCTCCATATCGATTTCGCCCTTCATGACGACGGCATAGTCGATCGAGTCGGTGCGATGGTTGCGCGGCGCCGAGCCGGGTGCCAGCTCCAGTACGCGAAAGACCGTACCGTTCGCCAAAGTTGTGCCGGTCTGGCGGCGTCCTTCATCCTCATGACCGTTGTTGTCGACCGGAAATCCCTCGGTCGTCCATATGACTGACGCGGTCGCCCCGAGGCGCGCCGAAACCTGTTTGGTTGCGGTCTCATCGATCAGCACGACGGCGCGGCCGTTGTCGTCATGGCCGGTTACAACTCGGCGCAGTTGAAAGGGCATCCCTAATCTCCTCGGCGCTGGGAACGGATACTCGGCGATCTTGGCCGCCCTTGGGGCCCACCGCAACACCGCCGACCGCGCCACCTCGCCGATCGCGCAACATCGGCAACGCATAACATCGGCGGATGCGCGCTGCCGCGGAAACGAGCATAGTCCGACACGAGAGCGCGGAGTTTCGCCGATGCTATTGCGCGTCCGATCGATCACCTATCTCGCCGAGGCGATCAACGGCTACGAGCTTGTCGATCCGCGCGGGCGCGATCTGCCGCGCTTTACCGCCGGCGCGCACATCGCGGTGCGTCACGGCGACAGCGCGGTGCGCGACTACTCGCTGTGGAACGACCCCGCCGAGCGCCGGCATTATTGCATCGCGGTTCTCCGCGAGCGCCAAGGACAAGGCTCGGGTCACTGGCACGAGCGGGTCCGCGTCGGAGATCCGGTCGAAGCCGCGATGCCGCGCAACAATTTTCCCTTGAACGACGAGGCCGAGAGCTACCTCTTGCTTGCGGGTGGCATCGGCATCACCCCGATCATGGCGATGATTGCCGAACTGCGCCGCCGGCGTGCCGAATTCCTGCTGCATTATTGCACCCGATCGCCCGAGGCGACCGCGTTCCGCGACGACCTCGATCTGCTCGCGGCGCAGGGACGAGTGCGCTTCCACCACGATGGTGGCGACCCCGCGCGCGGGCTCGACATCGCCGCGGTATTGCGCGACCCGCTGCCCGGAACCCATCTTTACTATTGCGGGCCGGCCGGGATGATGCGGGCGGCCGCCGCGGCGTCTGCGGACTGGCCGGAAGGGTCGGTGCATTGCGAGTATTTTACCGGTCCGGCAGCTAGCCCGCCCGAGCTATTGGGCGCGGATCAGCCATTTCGGGTCCGGCTCGCGCAGAGCGGCGGCGAATACGAAATTCCAGCCGGCGAGACGATCATCGACGTATTGCGCCGACACGATATTCCGGTGCGGACCTCATGCGAACTCGGCTATTGCGGCACTTGCCTAACCCGATATGTCGACGGCGAGCCAGATCACCGCGACCAGATTCTGTCAGACGCGGACCGGCGGCGCTATGTACTGATCTGCTGCTCGCGCGCCAAAACCCCGACGCTGGTCCTCGACCTTTAGGCACAGCGCCGCTTGAGCATCCAACCACAAAGGTCACGGAGGCGTCGCGGCCTCTGGGCAGTGGCAGGCCCGATTAAGCCGTTGAGCGTAACGACTGGAACAGTAACTCGGCGATCAAAGGACCGACTCGACCCATTCGTAGAGTTTAGTTTTGGGGAGAGCGCCGACCTTCGTGGCAACGGCCTGGCCGCCCTTGAACAGGATCATCGTCGGGATGCCCTGCACCCGGTATTTCGACGGTGATTTGGGGTTCTCGTCGATATTGACCTTGGCGACCGTCAGCTTACCGGCCTTGTCGGCCGCCAGATCTTCGAGGAACGGCCCAATCATTTTGCACGGGCCGCACCACTCGGCCCAGAAATCGACGAGCACCGGGCCTTCGGCTTTTAGTACTTGCGTCTCGAAATTATCATCGGTAACTGCGGTCGGCTTCATTTGTTATTTCTCCTCCGTGCCTAGAGCGCTCCATCAGGACATCCTCGCCATCCGCCAAAGCAACAAACCGAGGGGCAAGCGCCTCTAGGATTGCCTATGGACCCCATTTGCGCGAGGCGATGAGCCGAGGGGCGACATGATTGGATCAGACCTGGGCCGAAATTAGGGGTGCCGGAAAAGCGGCGTCAAGGTGCGTAACTTGCGAGCTTGTCACGGCTGATAGGCATCAAGAGCGGCGCTTGGGTCCACAGCAACGCGCAGCGGATGTCGCGCCCGGGATAAATCCGCGCCAGCGCTTCGCGATAGATCGCGAGTTGGCGAAGATAAAGAGGTGCGACCTCGTCCTCGCTCGGCGGCACTGGGCGCATCGTCTTGTAATCGACGATCAGCACCCGGTCGTCTTCGACGACCAGTCGATCGATCTGCCCCGACAAAGCATGGCCGCCGATCAGGCCGACGAGCGGCACCTCGGCCTGTGAGCGCGGGCCAAAGATTGCCGCGAAATCGGGGTGGTTCAGTACCGTCAAGGTCTCGCGTCGGATGTCGTCTTGCTCGTCGGCAGGGAGCATATGGGTCGGCAGCGCCAAAAAACGCCCCGCTGCCAACTCGCGAGCGGTCTCCGGTAATTCGGGCAGGCTCTGCAATAACCGATGGACGATCAGGCCGCGCTTGAAGCGCTCGCGCCCTGCGGTCTTTAGCGGCGACAACGCCGGCGGTTCGTCGCCGCTCGGGCGCGACGGAAACAACGGGCGCGGTGGATCGGGCTCGGGCAGTGGTGGTCCGGTCGCCCAATCGGGTAACAGCATCTCGGGCGCCGCAGCGGCGACTGTGGGCTCGCGGAACGGGAGGACAGTCTGCGGGCATTCGAGACGCAAGCCCTCGCCCGACCAACCTTCCACTTCCCCGATCAGCGGCTTGGTATCGAACGCGAAAGACTGGGCGCACTCGCGCAAGCCGGCGTGGCACAGCGTGTGCCAGCACAAATCCTGCGGATTTCGCGCGGTTTGCCAGCCGCAGATATAGAGCCGGTCCTGCGCCCGGGTCAGAGCGACGTACAACAGCCGGCGGTATTCCTGCATCTGGCGCGAGCGCCATGCCGATTTTTCCGCGACGTAGAAGTCCGCGGCATGATCGCCGGGCGGCTTCCACAATGGCAGCTCGTCGGATGTGCTCCATAGGAACGCCAACCTCTGATCGGGAACCGCAATCGTGTCTGGCAGAAACACGATCGGGGCCTCGAGTCCCTTGGCGCCATGGACCGTCAGGATGCGAACCTCATCGCGCGGATGCGCGGCAAAATCGCGTTTGACCTCGGTCTCCGCCGCCGTCAGCCATCGTAGGAAACCTTGCAAGGACGGAGCATGCTCGCGCTCATAGGCGAGGGCGAGGCCGAGAAATTCATCGACGGGATCTTCCGCTTCCGGTCCGAGCCGACGCAGCAGCGCGCGACGGCCGCCTTCGGAAGCCAGGATTTCGGCATAAAGCTCAAACGGCGGGACAAAATCGGCGCGGGCGAGCCACGCCGAAAGCCGGTCAGCGGCGCGGTGCAATATCGGGCTGGAATCAGCGCGCAGCCGCAGCCGGGTCCACAAGGATTCCTTGTCGCGCGCATAGCAGAGGCCGAATAGCGCTTCTTCGTCGACATCGAAAAGTGGGCTTTTCAGCACCGCCGCCAAGGTCAAATCGTCCTCGGGCAACAGCAAAAAGCGCCCGAGCGCCACCAAATCCTGCACCGCGAGTTGCTCGGTCAGCACCAGGCGGTCGGCACCAGCCACCGGGATACCGTGCCGCTTCAATGCCCGCAATAACTCGCCGACGAATTCATTGCGGCGGCGGACCAGCACCATAATGTCGCCTGGGCGCACTGCACGGCCGCGCGACGCAAGCTTCTCTCCGGCATCGAGCCACTGCTTGATCTTGGCGGCAATGGCGCAGGCCAGCCGGGCGTGCGGCTCGGCCACGCGTCTGTACGCGACCGGCAGGTCGTCGTCTTCGGCTTCGTCCTCAGGCGACGGCGCCACCGCCGGCCACAGCTCGACGAGCCCCGCATGGCCGGCACGGTCGGCAAAGTGGCGGATTGCCTCGCCGTCGAGCGCCACTCCGTCATATGCCTCGGGTCGGCGAAAGATCGCATCGACCGCCTGCAAGATCGGCTCGGTCGAGCGGAACGAAACATCAAGCGGCAGCTCCAGCCAGCACTGGTTAGCATCGTTGACGCGCTGCTGAAAATGCTGCCGCATTGCCAGAAAGGCGTGCGGGTCGGCGCGCTGAAAGCTGAAGATCGACTGCTTCATGTCGCCAACGGCGAACACGGTGCGGATCGAGGAGCGTGCGCCCTCGCCGGCAAAAAATTCCTCGGCCAGGGCGGCTACGATGGCCCACTGCTCGGGATTGGTGTCCTGTGCCTCGTCGATCAGAATGTGATCGAGCCCGCCATCGAGCTTGAACAACACCCAAGGCGCCACCCCCGGCCGGCGCAATAAGCCGAGCGCCATTGACACTAAGTCGTCAAAATCGAGGACACCCCGCAGCCGCTTGGCGGCGTCGTACTCGGACAGCAGCGCTTCGCCGAGCCGGGCCAGCGCGCAGGTTGCGTCGCGCACGAGAAGTGCCGCGCGCGTTCTGTCGAAACGATTCACCCGAGCAGCCTCGGCAATCAGTACAGCTTCCGCATCGCAGCCTAACTCAACCGCGGCTCGAGCTGTCTTGCCGGTGATCAGCTGCTTTCGGATTTCTCGCTTCTCCGTCAAGTAGACGCCGATGTAAGCGTCGATCATTGACTGCCGCCGTCTGTGCGCCGCGCGCCATTCTTCGAGGATTTCGCCGCGCTTTCGATCGCCGGCGGAGCCCTCTGCGAGTACGGCCGCGCAGGCTGCGAGTCCGGGTTCGTCACCGGCCCCCGTGGCGCAGAATTGCGTGACCAGAGAGTCGGCCGTCAGCCCGGCAGGCGCGCCGAGCATTGCCGATAATTTCGCATGCAACGCAACGTGCCCTGCCGACAGGGCGCGCGACAGCTTCCCACGTTCTTGAGCGATGGCCTGCATCAATTCGCCGAAACGCTCTTCAGCCGTGTAGTCCGCGACGATGGCGAGCGCTTCGCCAAGTTCGGGATGATGACCAAGCCGGGCGGCAATCAGCACGCGCTGCGCTGCTTCTGCGAGCAATTCGGCGGCGCCACGCTCTTCTACGACCGCAAACTCGGGCATGATTCCGGCCTCGAGCGGGAAGCGGCGCAGCAAGGTCTGGCAAAAGGCGTGGATCGTCGAAATCTTGATGCCGCCCGGCGTGTCGAGCACGAGCGCAAACAGTCTGCGGGCGCGCGCGATCGTTGCCTCATCGGCATAGGCCCCGGTCAGATCATAGAGCGTATGGGCCAAGGCGCCTTCGGGCAACGTCGCCCATTCGGCAAGCACGCCGTCGAGCCGGTTCGCCATTTCGGCCGCAGCAGCCCTGGTGAAAGTCAGGCAGAGGATGCGCGCGGGGTCGGTGCCGTCGAGCATCAAGCGCAGCAGGCGCTGGGTCAGGACCGTCGTCTTGCCGGTCCCGGCCGATGCCGCAACCCAAACCGAAGCCCGCGGGTGAGCGGCTTGCGCCGCCGAGCGCCGCCGGCCAGCGCTCACCATTCTTCTAACTCGTTCCGCGCGACCCGCTCGAGGTGCTCATAATAGGAAAAACGGGGGCGTCGGGCGGGAACCGGGATGGCGAGGTAGGGGGTTGCGGGATCGTCGAAGCGTTCGACCAACGCCCGCAGCTTTTCACAGACGCGATCGACCAGGGTTACGGGGTCGCCGTTGTCGATCCCCCAGCGCTGCGCGGCCGGGGCGCGCCCGCCGAGCTTCCAGTATTCGAGCGCCGCCGGGGTGCCGCTGATCTCACCAAAGCTGCCGTCGCGCAGGATTGCAGCCTCGAGCGGCAATTGCGGTGCAAAGCCGGCGCAGATCGCTTTTTTTGTCGGCACGGATCCGGTCTTGTAATCGACAATCAAAAATCCGCCCGTGACCAGGCGGTCGATGCGGTCGGCGGTGGCGGTCAATTCGAAAGAGCCGGCAGGGAGGCCGCGCAACCTCAAGCTGCCCTTCAATTCGCCAAAGCTTTCGACGATCGTGGCGCGATGTGCTGTCTCTTCGGCCACGAGCCAGCGCGCGATCCGCTCGAAGCGTGGCCACCAGAACGCCCAGGCGCCGGGCCGCGAGAGCACGTCGTTGAAGTGCCGTTGCCCAATCGCCATCAGCTGGGAAAATGGATCAGCAGGCAGTTGACGGGGAAAACGGCGGACGAATTCGGCCAATGCGGCGTGGATCCGGATCCCGAGGTCGGCCCGGCCGGGATCGGCATCGAGCTCGTCGAGCGCCTTTAATTGGAGGATATGTTGCGCGTAAATCGCGTAGGGATCGCCGAGCCAGGTCTCGATCTGGGTGACCGACAGCCGTCGGGGGCGCGCGGCGATCGGCGGCCTTGGTGCTGCCGGCGGCAATGGTTCGTACTGCGCGGCGTCGAGCCGGCGGGCGGCGGCTTCGACCATCGGATCGGGCCCCAGCGCGCCGTCGAGTCCGACTGCCCGCAATACCGCATCGAGCCGTAACAGCCAGCGCGACGGGACCGTCGGGACGCCTTCGCTGCGCGCTGCCCGCGTCAGCGCCACCTCCGGCGCTGCGAGCGCCTGTACAAAATCGTGGGCTGCGATGCCGATCGCCCGCTCGGGCACCGCAATCTTGAATTCGCGCCGCATCTGCCGCGACATCCACGGGTCGTGTGCGGGCGAGCCGGGCCAACTCCCCTCGTTGAGCCCGCCGAGAACGACGAGATCGGCTTGCTGCAGGCGGGCTTCGACCAAGCCCCAGATCGCCAGGCGCGGATGGCGCCCATAAAGCGGTCGCACGACAATGCCGGCCGCCAGCGCCTCGAACAGGGCAGGGTAGTTCTGTCCAGGCAAGTGCGGAAAATCCCGGGCCGCGTCGATCAGCTCGTCGTAAAAGCGGGCCGCGGTTTCGCCCGCCGCCTCGCGCCACAGCCGGTTGGCGCCCGCTTCGTCATCGGTCGCGGCGAGCCGCTCGGCAGCTTCGATATGCGCAGTCACGAGCCGGCTCAGCGGCACCGCGGCGGCCGCCAAGAGTTCGGGGAGGTCGCCCAGGCACGCTTGCAAGCGGCTGACAAAACCATTCAGCCGTTCGTTCTTTTGGCCGCCGATGGCAGCTCTGAGCCCGGCAAAGCCGGGCGAAGGTCGTGGTCCGCGGATCGCCTGTTCGAGCCGGCGCGTCATGTCGCGGAACACTGCCGGTGGGAAGCCGCCGGCAGCGAGCGGGTGCTTCAAAGCGGCGAGCAGCGGCACCGGCGCCAACTCGCTGGCAGCGAGATCGAGCATCAGGCGGAGAAACACACCGGGGGGCGTGCGATTTAGCGGCAGACCGGCGGAATCATCGATTGCGATGCCCCAGCGCGCCAATTCGGCGGAAACTTGGCGGGCGAGCGCACGGTCGGGGGTGACGAGGGCGGCGGTGGCGCCAGGAGTTTCGAGCTTGCGGCGCAGCAGCAGCGCGATCGTCAGCGCCTCTTCCTGTACCCCAGCGCAGTCATGGCGGTGGAGCCCGGTGAGCGCATCGGGCGGGGCAGGGGAGAGCGCGCGCCAAGCATCGGTCGTTGCCGCCGGGCGCATCGCCTCCCCGATCAGCTGCAGCCGGCGCGAGCGAGGTGCAGCAGCGTCGCGCAATGCCGGAGCGCCGTCGGGCCAATTGCGAATGTCGGCCGGCGTCAGCTCGAATTCTCGCAACAGATTTGCGAGCAGGTATTGCGGGTGGGCCTCGTCGTATTCGATCGCGGCCCATTCCGCGCTATCGCAGCGGCGATCGAGGCCGGCCAGAATCACGGCGCCGTTGTCGAGACCGGCCACGACACGGGTCAGTTCGGTCATCGCCGGAACACCGCCGGTGAGGCCGGCGGCAATGACCGGGTCACATGGCGGGCTCCGCCGCCACTGCTCAGCCTGGCGAGCCAGCAAGCGATTTCGCCGCTCGCCCGGATCGATCGTGCCCTCCGCCGCCAGAATGGCGGGCCAGGCATTCGGCAGAATTTCGAGTAATTTGCACACCACTTCCCAGTGCGCCGACAGATCGGTCGGGGCAAGATCGCGCAGCCGCGCGAAGCTTGCCCCTTCGGTGGCGACGGTGTCGAGCAGGCGGGCAAGGCTGGTGGCGAGTGCCGCCGCCTGGCCCGGCAGCAGCCGATCACGCCGGCCAATTTCAGCCCATTTCATTACCAGCCGCGTCAGCAGCAACTGGCGCCGCAACGGCGGGATCGCGGGTGGGATGGTAAGATCATCGCCATTGGCGATGCCCTCGACGAACCAGAGTTCGTCGGAGTCGAGGTCGCCTATCGGCCGCATGCGCGGCAGCAATAGCGGCGTCCCCGGCTCTCTGCCGTTAGGGGAAATCCGAAGGAAAGCGTCGCGTAGGGCGCGGACGGCGCGGCGGGTCGGCAACAGCACCATGATCCGTGACAGCGCCAAGGGGTCCCCGCCCGCCATCTCCGCCAAGCCTTCGGCCAGGGACGCCAAAAACGGGCGCTCCGGTGGGATGGTATAGAGCCTTGGCCGCATTCAGCGATTTTGGGTCGGGGGCGTCAAAATCAGATCAACATATCTGCACTAAGCGGCGAAAACGTATCGAACTATCGCATTATCGCTCGATGCGGTGCGAGGAGAGCCGGCCGCGGGTCGCCGCCAGACCCGCGGGCGTGCCGATGTGGTACCACTCGCCGTCATGTACGATCGCGTGCAGCCGCCCCGCCTCTTGGGCACGGTCGAACAGGCGGACCAGCGAAAAGGCCCGCTCCGTCCAGCCGTCAAACAGCCTTCGATGCAACAGCTGGATGCCAGCAAACAAAAACGGCGCGATCTCGCGCTCACGCCGCCGTCGCGGTTTTCCCGACGGGTCGAGGAGATAATCGCCATCGTCGTCGTAGCCAACCGCGGTGACGGTGCGCTGCAATAACAGAACTGCGTCCATGCATTCGGGGTCAAAAGCATGGGCCAAGCGCAACAAAGCCGGATGTCTGCCGTCCAGCCAGAACACATCCGCGTTGACGACAAAAAAAATTTTGCCAAGCAACGGCAGTGCGTTGGCGACGCCACCCCCGGTTTCAAGGAGCTCGGGCTCCTGCGAGATCTCGATAAACGGCGGTTGCTCGCGGCGCGCGAGTTGGGCTGTTACCTTGGCTGCCATGTAATGGGTATTGACGACGACGTGCTCGACGCCGGCCGTGGCCAGCCGATCAATCGCATGATCGAGTAGGGTGCGCCCGTTCAACTCGACGAGCGGCTTTGGCAGCCTGTCAGTAACCGGGCGCAACCGGGTTCCGAGGCCCGCAGCGAGCACCATCGCCCGGCGCGGCGGCGCGATCACAATGGTCCCTGCAAATCCGGCATGCGCCGCGCCGATTGCGGCAACTCACGGTCGATCCATTGCGCGATGTCGGCTAGTGCGGGATCGCGCAGATCCTGTTCGAGCAGTCGCCAGAGCCTCGGGATGTGGCAGAGATAGCCGGGCTTGCCGTCGCGCTTCCAAAGTCGCGTGAAGATGCCGAGAATCTTGCAATTCCGCTGGGCGGCGAAGATCGCGGCCACATGGTGGAACTCCGCGGGGGCAAAGTCCGGGAAGGCCGCGAGATAGCGCCGGATCATCGCCTGACGCAATGTTTCAGGCACATCGCGGCGCGCATCCTCCAGCAGAGACACGAGATCATAGGCAGGCGGCCCGACAACCGCGTCTTGGAAATCGAGAAGCCCGCAGGCGCGCACCGCTGGGCGGCCGGGAAGCAGCATCAAATTATCGACGTGAAAGTCCCGCAGTACGAGGGTCGGTTGAAAGTATTGACGCGCATCCGCCAGCAGCGCGCGCCAAAGCGCCAGATACTCGTCGCGCAACGCCGCCAAAACCGGTTCGCCGAGGACCGCCGGCATGTACCAATCGACCAACAAGGCTGCTTCCGCCAGCAAGCGTGCATCGTCATAGGGGGGCAGCTCGGGTCGAGCAGTTGCTGCCGCTTGCTGCTGCAAGGCAATCAGCGCATCAATCGCGAGCGTGTAGAGAGCCGGCTCGTCGCCGCCGCGCTGCAACAGGCGGGTGTAGGTATCGTCGCCAAAATCCTCGATCAGCAAAAATCCTTGCGCGACGTCCGCGGCCATCACCTCCGGCGCACTAAGACCCAGTCTGCGCAATAGCCCGGCCACCGCTACGTAGGGCCTGACATCCTCGTCCGGCGGTGGAGCGTCCATGAGGACGGCACTCTCCCTGCCCCGGCACAGGCGGTAATAAGTGCGGAACGACGCGTCGCCGGCGAGCGGCATCGGGTCGACGCCGCCCCAGCCGCTCGCTTCGAGAAAATCGGCTATTGCCTGCCGCCGAAGCCAGTGAGCGGGCGGAACTGCAGGAAAACCGCTGTCCGCGAAAGGTGCGGCGATGCCGGAAACGGTCGAATCAGGCATCGGCGACAATGTCGCGCAGCCGGGCATGCCACTCGGCGTCGCCCTCGATCGACGCACGACGAGCTTCCGCCTGCTCGCCGAAATCGAGGCTGATTTCCAGACGATGCTCGGGCAGTAGCGGGCCGAGTCGATCGGGCCATTCGATCAGTGAAATACCCGATGCAAAGGCCTCTTCAATGCCGAGTTCCCAGGCTTCGTCGGAGCTGGTCAAGCGATAAAGATCGAAATGCCAAATACTCGGTCCGAACCCCTCGTATAATTGGACGAGAGTAAAGGTCGGGCTCGGCACTTCTTCACCAGCGGTCGTCCGAGCGCGAATGAAAGCTCGAGCAAGAACGGTTTTACCGGCGCCGAGATCGCCTTTAAGGGCGATAACGTCGCCCGCCCGAGCTATCGCCGCAAGCCGCGCCCCCAATGCCGAGGTGGCCGGTTCATCCGGCAGATTTATGACAGCGATCACCTAGGCGTTGTATATCGTCGCCGCGATTACCCGCAACATCGGCTTGGCGCCAAATTTTGTTAGACAGGCAGCATCTTATGCTTCAAGCGCCTGGCCTACCCTCTGCGGGGAGTCAGGAGCGGGATCGGCAAACGTGTAACGCGAATCGCCCGCCTGCGGCTTACTTCTACCGTCGCGATCCGCGTCGTCGCGGTCAGCGGGACGGGTCGGTAACCGGCAAACAATCCGGGTCCCGTTTCCCGGAACCGGTTCGATCTCGACGCTCCCGCCATGCAGTTCAACAAGGCTTTTTACGAGTGAGAGGCCAAGATCCGAACCGGTTCGGCTTCGCCTTCGTTCAACCTGGCCAAACGCTTGGACCCGCTCGGCTGCGGCGAGGCCGTCCCCGGTATCCGTCACGCTCAACAGCAGTTCGCTATCGCTTCGCTTTGCATCGACGCGAATAGCGCCACCAGGCAGGGTGAATTTGATCGCGTTTGAGATTAGGTTGAAGACTGCCTGCTTGAGGCGTCGCTCATCGCCCTCGATCACGCCGATCTGCGGCGGACAGCGCAGTTCCAGATTGAGCCCCCGGTTAAGCGCACGATCCTTGGTCAGATTAACGACCGCATCAAGCATCTCGCGGAGATCGACCCGACCGCGCTCCAGCTCGATATAGCTGGCCTCGATAGACGCCAGATCCACGATATCGCTGATCAATGCCGACAGCTGGTGGGCGCTGTCGAGTATGCCACGACTATAGTCTTGCTGGCTCGAATTGAGCGACCCGAAATATTGATTATGAAGGATCTCGGCAAAACCGACGACCGTGTTGAGCGGAGTTCGTAATTCGTAAGAGACATTGGCGACGAACTCAGCCTTAAGTCGGGCGGCGGTTTCGAGCGCCTCGTTACGCTCGCGCAGCGCCTGCTCGATACGGGCGCTGTCGCTGACATCAAGATAGGTTAGCAAAACTTCGCCGTCCGGGAGAGGGATGCTCGCTACCTGAAGCATTGAGCCGTCACGCCGGTAGAGCGGAGCGCTGGCTAGCGTCTGCGAGGTGACCTGAGCAACGATCTCCTCTCGCGTCCTAGCCCAATTTCCATTGTCGTCGAGAAGATCGCGCGTTTTGTCGACAATTTCCTTGATATGCGGCTCACCAGACACGTCGACCTCGGACAGCCGCCAAAGCGCGCGAAAAGCGGGATTATGCAATTTGAGCCGCCCATCTCCGCCGTAAACCGCGATACCCTCGAACAGATGGTCGAGCGTCGCGCGCAGCACCTGCGCCAATGTGTTGTAAGAACATTCAAGCGCCAGACGGTCGGTGACGTCGTCATAGACATAGGTCAGCCCGCCAAACGGATGCGGCGATATGGTCAACTGCAAGGTGCGGCCGTCCGGCAGATGCATCAGCTCGCGCTGCGGCTCGATCAGCGAGGTGAATAACGCGCAGCGCTCCCGTTTAAACGCGCGAAAATCGGCATATTCGGGAAAACGGCGCGTTTCATGCAGGCGCTCGAGAACCTCGCCAATTGTTGGCTGCTGCTCGAGCCAGCCTGCGTCGAGCTCCCACAAGGCGCTATAGGCCGAATTGAAAAACTTGAGCCGCTTGTCCGGCCCGAATATCGCGACCCCAGCCGCGAGGATTTCAAGAACCGCCGCATTGGCCGCTATGTGCCGGCGCAACTCACGCTGGGCGCTTTCGACCTCGGTGCGGTCGAAGGCAAATGCAAGCGTCTCGCCGTCGGCGCCGGGTAACTCGTGGATATCGAGTAAATGGCGTAGGCCGCCGATCGCAGCGTGGATGGTGAACTGAGTGGCTGCATTCGGAGCCTGGCTCGACGTATCGGCGGGGCCAACCGGAACCAGTCCCCGCGCTTTGGCGAGGGCCGTCTCGCGGCTGCCGGCAAGCGTAGCATACGCTTTATTGCACTCTATCAGCGAGTCGTCACGCCGGCGCCAAACCGGTATTGGCAACAGGTCAAGGGTGTTGCGCAGGCGTGCCGTCTCTGTTTTTCCCCGCTGCGCTTCCGCGGTGACCTCCGCGAGGGTTTGCCTGATGTCGCCAAAGGCCAGCCGAGCTTCGCGCGCGCGGCGCACGCCGCGCCGCCACAGGGCTGCAAAACCGATGGCGACCATCGCACTCAATATGGCCGCTCCCGCAACGAACATCGGCTCCCCTCCTCGGGATCACAGCCAGGGATTGCATTATGGCCATGGACACCCGGATTATGAGGGGATTTTCAGGAAAATAAAGCTCTTTGTTTCTGTTTTGTGCGAATCTGTTGCTGATTTGTCCCAAACGCTCCTTAGTAACGGTAATGCTCGGGCTTGAACGGCCCAGCCCGCTCGAGCCCCAGGTAACTCGCCTGAGCCGCACTCAGCTGGGTCAGCTTGACGCCGAGCTTTTCGAGATGCAGCTGCGCCACCTTCTCGTCGAGATGCTTGGGCAGCACGTACACCTTGTTGTCATATTGGCCGTGATTGGTCCATAGCTCGATCTGCGCGAGGACCTGGTTGGTAAAGGATGCGCTCATCACAAAGCTCGGATGGCCGGTGGCGCAGCCGAGGTTGACCAGACGCCCCTTGGCGAGAACGATCAGCCGCTTACCATCGGGAAAGACCACCTCGTCGACCTGCGGTTTGACCTCCTCCCACGGGTAGTTACGCAATGCGTCGATCTGAATTTCGCTGTCGAAATGACCGATGTTGCAGACGATGGCGCGATCTTTCATCTGGCGCATGTGGTCGATTGTGATCACATCGATGTCGCCAGTGGCGGTGACGAACACATCGCCGATCGGTGCTGCCTCCTCCATCGTCGTGACCTGGTAACCTTCCATCGCCGCTTGCAAGGCGCAGATGGGGTCGATCTCGGTGACCATTACCCTCGCACCCTGGCTGCGCAGGCTCGCCGCCGAACCCTTGCCGACATTGCCAAAGCCGCAGACGACCGCGAGCTTACCCGCCAACATCACGTCGGTGGCGCGCTTGATGCCGTCGACCAGGCTCTCGCGGCAGCCATAAAGATTATCGAACTTCGACTTGGTGACGCTATCGTTGACATTGATCGCCGGCGCCTTCAGTTCGCCCTTGCGCATCATCTCGTAGAGCCGGTTGACCCCGGTTGTCGTCTCCTCCGAGATGCCGCGGATGCTGGCGAGCAGATCGGGGTATTTATCATGCAATACTTTGGTCGCGTCGCCGCCATCATCGAGCACCATGTTTGGAATCCAGCCGGCAAACGGGCCTTCGGCCGGGCCGCGCAAGGTCTGCTCGATGCACCATTCGTATTCTTCCTCGGTCTCGCCTTTCCAAGCGAAAACCGGAACCCCGCGGGCGGCGATCGCGGCGGCGGCATGATCCTGGGTCGAAAAGATGTTGCACGAGCTCCAGCGCACGGTCGCGCCCAACTCGATCAACGTCTCGATTAGCACCGCCGTCTGGATCGTCATGTGCAGGCAGCCGACGATCTGCGCCCCCGAAAGCGGCCGCAACGCCCCGAACTCGTCGCGCAATGCCATGAGCCCCGGCATTTCGGTCTCGGCGATGGCGATCTCGCGCCGCCCCCAGTCGGCAAGAGCAATATCGGCGACCTTGTAGTCGGTGAACGCGGGCATTCGTTAACTCCTGACGAGCCTAAAGCGGCGACCCAGCCGATAACGATATCAAGATATCTTTATATGGTCAATCGAGGGCTATTCTGACCAACGATTAAGCGAAAGCCAAAACCGTTGACAAGCGTGCAGATGCACTTAAATGCCACCAAGCAACAATGAGGAATTTGGGCGCACCACAGTGTCTGCAGCGCGCCAACCGAATTTGACGGATTGCAACTGCCTCGCGGTGCGCCAAGCCGCGCGCTACGTAACCCAGCTTTACGACCGCTATCTCGCCCAGGCGGGTTTGCGCACCAGCCAATATGGCATCCTTGCCCGGCTAAAGCGGCTAGGGCCGATGACGATCAACGAACTAGCAGCCGAGCTCGTCATGGACCGCACGACGCTCGGCCGCAATATCCGGCCGCTTGAACGCGACGGTCTGATCACGATAACCCCCGGCCGCTCGGACCGGCGCATCAAGGAGTTGCGGCTGACCGAGGCAGGTGAAGCGCGCCATCAGGAAGCGCGGCGGGCCTGGGTCGAAGCCCAGGGCAATTTCGAGGCCGGGTTCGGTCTCGAACGCGCGGCCGAGTTGCGCGGCCTGCTGCGCGCCCTCGTCGACAGCGGATTGCTGCCGAGCGACGAACTCTCGTGACTGCGTACATCAACTCAGCACGACTGGAACAGCTGCTGGATGGCGGCGCGGTCGGTGGTCGTCGTCAATGCCAGCATTAGCAGGATGCGCGCCTTTTGCGGGCTCAAATCCTCGCCGGCGACGATGCCCGACTCGCGCAGGCGGCGGCGCGGCGCGACCCGGCCGCTCGCAGCGCGGCTGCATTGCACGACAACAACACCGGCCTTGAGAGCGCGCTCGAACGCCGCGCGCTGATCCGGGGTCGGGCTGCCTGGCGCGAAGCCGGCCGAAATCAAACCCCGCGCGCCGGCCGCGACTGCAGCATCGACCAGCGCTCCATCGGCGCCGGCGTAAGAGTAGATGATGTCAACCCGCGGCAAGGGTTGTTTGAGATCGCTTGTCGCAAACGGACCATCGGGCATATGAGCGCCCAATGGCGCCCGGTAGAAATGCACCCCGTCGCCGTCGACATGGCCGAGCGAGCCAAAATCGAACGACCGGAAGGTCTGCACCCGATACGTCGAGGTTTTGACGACGTCGCGCGCGGTATTAATCTCGTCATTAAGGAGGACTAGCACACCCTTGCCACGCGTCGCCGCTGAGCCGGCGACGCGCAACGCGTTGACCAAGTTCATGCCGGCATCGGTGCCGAGCGCGCTCGCCGGCCGCTGCGCGCCGACCAGCACCACCGGTTGACTCACGGCGAGCGTCAGGTTGAGAAAAAACGCGGTCTCTTCCAGAGTGGCAGTGCCGTGGGTAATGACAAAACCGGCGGTGGCGGGCTCGTCACGCGCGATCTTGTGGATGAGCGCGCGCAGTTCGAGCCATTCGGTCGGGCCGATGTCGGTGCTGCCGACTTGGCGTATCGTGACCGGAACCGTATCAGCGACGAGCCGGGTTTCCGGGAAGCGGTCGAGCAGCGCTTCGGCCGAGAGCTTCTGTCCGAAATCGGGATAATCGAGGACGTCGAGGCTAGACGCACCGAGCGAGGATATCGTACCGCCGGTACCGATCACCGCAACGCGGGGAAGGGACGCCGGCATCGTCACGCCTCAACCCAGTCGCCATCGCCGCGATGATCGGGGCCTTCATCGGTCGGTAATTCCACCGAGGCCGGATGCGACAAACGCTTGTGAACAATGATGTCGTTGCGAAACTTGGCGTCGTTGCGTCCCTCGGCGTCAAAGATCACCTCAAACCGGCTGACCGCCTCGGCTATAGCCATGCTGCTCCTCCTCGCGCCCGGCCGCCCGTCGCCTCTCGGCGCGCGCGGCGTAAACGCGAAACGATACCGCTCCGTAGGTACTGACGAAATACGGTACGCAATACGTCAGCGCCAGCTTGACAATGTCCAATTTCTGCGCGGTAAAGAGCCGGTCGCCTTGGTTGATCAGGTTAAGGATTGTGCCGACCACCAAAGCGACCATCAACGACCGGCGCGGCACCCCGCCACTCATTGCATAACGGCAGGCCAGCTTCCAGTACGATTGGTTAGCGTCGGCGGACGCGCTCACGACAGCCAGCGTTTGCGGCGCCGGTAATGTTTGAGGTCGCGATACGATTTGCGGGCGCCGGCCTCGTTGAGACCGAGGTAAAATTCCTTGATGTCGGAATTCTGGCGCAGCGCGTCGGCCGGACCTTCGAGAACGATGCGGCCGTTTTCCATGACGTAGCCGTGATCGGCAATATCGAGCGCCAACGCTGCGTTCTGCTCGACGAGCAAGATGGTCAGCCCGCGCTCTTCGCGTAGCCGGCGTATGATCCCGAAAATCTCGGCCACCAATAGCGGCGCCAAGCCCAGGGACGGTTCGTCTAGCAGGATCACCTTGGGGTCGCACATCAGGGCGCGGCCGATGACCAGCATCTGCTGCTCGCCGCCCGACAGATAGCCCGATGCCTGATGACGACGCTCCTTTAATACCGGGAAGGTCTCGAAAATGCCGTCGATTGCCTCTCGCACGCGATTGAAATCGCGGCGGGTATGCGCTCCGGCCACGAGGTTTTCCTCGACCGTCAGGTTTTCGAAAACCCGCCTGCCCTCGAATACTTGAGCAATGCCGCGCCGCACGACGTCATGCGGCGCTAACCGATCGAGCCGGTCGCCATCGAGTTCGACGGTCCCCTTCGTGACCTCGCCGCGCTCGCTGCGCAATAATCCCGAGATCGCTTTCAAGGTTGTCGTCTTGCCGGCTCCATTGGCGCCGAGCAGGGTCGTGATGCGGCCCTCCTCGGCGGTCAATGAAACGCCTTTCAGCACCAAGATGACGCCGTCGTAGACGACCTCGATGTTGTTAAGTGCGAGCACGGCCAGCCTCGCGGGCTTGCCTTTCGGCCAAGCGCTCTACTCGGTCTTCTCCGCGGTCTTGACTGCGTTCCAAACTACGTCGCGATAGGCGCGGAACCAATCCGTCGCCGGGACGAAGCCATTGCCTTTGACTGTGAAGACCTTGACCCAGCCGCCGCCTTCGTGATCCTCGGGGGTGATCTGCAAAGGCGGCACCAACCCGCCAAGCGTAAAGTCTTTGATTTGCTCGAAACCCTTCTTGACGTCGGTCCCGGTCGGCTGCTTGCCGTTGTTGGCTTTTAACGCATTGCGCAAAGCCTCGACTTGTACTGCCGCCTGCAAGAGTCCGCGATTATAGACGACGGTGTCGTCCATTGTTTCCGGCGCCGCCTTGCCTTCTTTCTTGTACATATCCCGGATTTGTTGGCGGACCGGGTAGTTGTCGCCGGCGCCGGCGAACTGGAGCGCGTTATAGCCCTGGGCGACACCCCATCCCCCGGCGGCCTTGATATCGGCCTCGGCGCCGGCCCAGACAAAGCCGAGCACCTTGGACAGCGGGTAACCGTTACGCTTCAGTTCCTTGATCGCCACCGAAGGCGAGCGTCCGAAGAGGTGAGCGAGGACGAAATCGGGATGGTAGCGCTGGGTTATGTCAATGACCTGCGCCCCCATTTCGACGCCCGGTGGCGGCACGGCGAAAGTGCGTAATTCAAACCCTTCCTGCTTCTGCAGGACTTCAATTACCGGCAGCGGTTCCTTGCCAGCGGGATTATCGTAATAGACATACGCGATCTTTTTGCCCTTTAGACTGCCACCGAGTTGATCCTTGGCAAATTTAACCGCCGCAGCGCCTTGCGAAAAGTAACTGGCTGCGACCGGGAAGAGATAGGGGTAGTGCTGCCCGTCCGCTGCCGCGGCAATGCCAAAGCCGGGTGTTGTATCGGTAATCTTGTCCTGCTCGAGCCTTTCGTTGAGCGCGTGCGTCTGCGGGGTACCGTATGTTGTCAAGACGACCGCACCCTGTTGCTTAAAGCGCTCATACGCCTCGACCGCCGGCGGCACCTTGTATTGCATATCGATTTCGGGGTGCTCGATCTTATAGCCGTCGATGCCGCCCTCTGAGTTGATCAAGTTGAAATAGTCGTGCATCGCCGGGCATAGCACCGTCCCGACAATCTGGGTCGCCCCGGTGCGGTCGCACATGACGCCATCGACGATTTTCTTGTCCTGGGCCATGGCCCCGGCGGTGAGCCCCAAACTAAACGTTGCGCCGACAGCAAGCGCCAGCCCATTCTTTAATAGGTAGGTCATCTAGGTTTTTCCTCCATTGCCAAGGCTAATAGGAAAATGGCCATAGCCGAAAGTAATTTCGGACGTTACGCCATAGGCGAGCCAAGCCTTCCGGCTCGACGATCAAAAAGAAGATGATCAGAACCCCGAAGATCACCAGCCGCAGACTGGGAATGGTGCTGTGCAAGTCAGCCTGCGAAAAGAACAGACCGCCAAAAGATTGCAATCCCCAGCGCGTAACAATCGGCAGCAAGGTGACAAAAACAGCGCCAAAAATCGACCCAAGAACCGAACCGAGCCCACCGATGATCACCATTGCCAGGTAATCGATCGAGACGTCGATCTGGAACTGCTCATAATTGGCGAGCCCCAAATAATAGCTTTCCAGAACGCCGGCCACCCCGGCGTAAAACGACGAGATTGCAAAGGCGTAGAGCTTGTACCGGAAGATATTGATGCCAATGATCTCGGCGGCGATGTCCTGGTCACGGATCGCAATAAAAGCGCGTCCGATACGGCTGCGAACCAAGTTCAATGTGGCGACAATCGCCAGCACCACGAAAAACATCAGGAATAGATAGATGCCTGCCTCGCTGGTGATCCGAATACCGAAGATCGACGGGCGCGGTATTTCGATCGAGGATTGCACGCCGCCCGATATCCACTGGACATGGTTGATCGTCCACTCGATGATCAGCTGCGCGGCGAGGGTGGCGATCGCCAGATAAATTCCCTTTATGCGCAACGACGGAATACCAACGATGATCCCGATCAGCGCCGCCATCAGGCCGCCCGCTGGGATTGTGATCCAGAACGGCAGGCCAAGCCGCACGATCAAATTTGCCGCGGTATAGGCGCCCACCGACATAAAAGCGCCAGCGCCGATTGAGATTTGCCCGGTATAGCCGACGAGAATGTTGAGGCCGAGCGCGCCGACAATCGCGATCAGGCACAGATTGAGCAGCGAGATGTAGTAAACAGAAAAGGCTAACGGCGCTACGACAATAAACAGGCCGGCGAAAGCCGCTACCGCCCAACGGGCAATCGGCAGCGGAAACAGCGACATATCCGCGGCGTAACTGGTCTTGTAGACGCCGGCTTCGCGATGAAACATTCGTTCCCGCCTTCGTCTAAACGCGCTCGATCCGCCGGCGCCCGAAAATGCCTTCGGGCCGGATCATTAGCACCGCAATCATCAGAACGTACGGGGCGAAATCCTTGGTGCCGCCGCCGACGAGGGGATCGAGATAGCCCGCGGCCAGGTTCTCGACAACGCCGACAATCAGACCGCCGAGGACGGCGCCAACGATCGAGTCGAGTCCGCCAAGGATCACCACCGGGAAAACCTTCAGCCCTACCAGAGCAAGCTGGTTATCGACCCCGAGCATCGCCCCCCAGACAATGCCGCCCAATGCCGAGACTATCCCAGCGAGCGCCCAGGCGAAGGCGAAATAGCGCTGGACATTGATCCCCATCGCCATTGCGACTTGCTGGTTGTCGGCGACGGAACGCATTGCGATGCCCATCCGGCTTTTGAGAAAAAACCAGCTAAAGGCGGACAAGAAAACGATGCTTACGCCGGCGCCGACAAGCTGGACGCGCGGCAGCATCACCGGGCCGAGAAAGAATGGGGTGTCGCCGATCGGAATCACGATCGCCTGGGTCCCAGCGCCGAATATCAGGACGGCGAGACCCCGAAGCACTGCCGCAAGGCCGATCGTCGCCATGACGACAGCAATGATTGGGCGGCCGATTAGCGGGCGCAGCACAGCGCGCTCGATGCCAAAGCCGAGCGCCACCATACCGCCTATCGACACTAGTGCAGCGACCCAAAAGGGCAGCCCGGCCATTGCCGCAGCGCCCGCAGCAATAAAACCCGCGAACATGACAAATTCGCCTTGGGCGAAGTTGATCGCGTCAGTGGCCTTGTAGATCAATACAAATCCAAGCGCGATCAGCGAGTACATCAGCCCGATCAGCACACCGTTCGTTAGCAGGACAAGGGTAAATTGCCAATCAATCCCCAGCATCGATCTTGCTCAGGCGTAAGCTGGGACGCGCGTCGGCATTTCGTCGCCGGGGATCGTGTCAATCGCCAGGCGGGTTTCGAGCCGCCCCTTGCGGCCATCCTCATAGGTGATTTCGGTGGCGAGTTCGACTTCGCCCGCGCCGCCATAAAGAGCTTCGACCGCCGCCGTATATTTTTCGGCGATAAAGCGCCGGCGCACTTTGCGGGTACGGGTAATCTCGTTGTCGTCGGCGTCAAATTCCTTGCCGAGCAGCATAAAGCGGCGAATGCGCGCGGCGATCGGCAAGCTTGCGTTGCAGCGCCCGATTTCCTCGGCGATCAACCGACGGATTTCGGGCTTGGCGCTCAGATCCTGGAACGAGGTGTAGGCGAGGTTGTGCCGTTCGGCCCAGTTGCCGACCGTGCCGAGATCGATCGCGATCATCGCGGCGACAAACGGGCGCTGATCGCCAAAGGCCACTGCCTCGGCGATGTACGGGCTGTATTTGAGTTTATTTTCGATGAATTGCGGCGCGAACGCAGTCCCGTCGGCGAGCTTGCCGACATCGCGCGCGCGGTCGACGACGACAAGATGCCCGCGGCGATCGACATAGCCGCAATCGCCGGTGCGAAACCAGCCCTCGGCATCGACGGCCTCGCGGGTGGCGTCGGGCTGCTTGTAGTAGCCGCGAAACACCGCCGCCGAGCGAACCATCACTTCGCCGGTGTCGCCAATGCGAATTTCGCTGCCCGGAATGGCTGGGCCGACGCTGTCGGGGTCAACTTCGCCATCACGCTGCAGGGCGGCCAGCCCCGACAATTCGGTCGAGCCCCAGACCTGCTTCAAATTCACCCCGAAGGCACGAAAAAACCGGAACGTATCGGCGCCGAGCGGCGCGCCGCCGGTATAGGCCCAGCGCGCTCGGCTGAGGCCGAGTTGGTCGCGCACCGGGCGGTACACCATCATTTCGCCGATCGTCAGCCCAAGGCGCTGCGCCAGTGACGGGTTTTCCCCGGCGCCCCGCGCGGCTTCGACCCGCTCGGCGAGACCGCGGAAGAATTCGAAGGTTCGGCGCTTGATCGGCGAGGCATCGGCGGTGCGTATCCGCAATTGGGTCAGCAAGTTCTCCCAGATGCGCGGCGGCGCCAATGCTACGGTCGGACCAAGCTCCCGCAGGTCGCGCTGCACTGTCTCCGGGCGTTCTGGACAGTTGCAGGCAAAGCCGACGAGCAATGTCAGCACCAGCGAAAACAACGAATTCGCCGATCCATGCCATCGGCAGGTAGGAGAGGATGTTGTCGGTCGGGCGGATGTCCTCGGCGGCGACAAAACCCTTTGCCGCGGCCAACAGATTGGCGTGCGACAGCATCACCCCTTTGGGGTTCCCGGTGGTTCCGGAGGTATAGGTCAGTAACGCGACGTCCTCGGCAGATCCCTTTTCGATCTCGCCCTCGACATAGCCCGGATGCAAGACGCCGAACTCGCGGCCGTCTACCTGAACCTGGTCAAAGGCTTTGAGCCCAGCCGCCGGGTAATGGCGCATGCCGCGCGGGTCGTCGTACACAACCAGTTCGAGCGAGGGCAGCCGCGCCCGCAACGACAGAATCTTATCGACCTGCTCTTGGTCTTCCGCCACCACCACGCGGGTTTCGGCATGGTCGAGCACATAGGCCATTTCAGTCGCAATCGCGTCCTGATAAATCGGCACAGCAACGCCGCCAAGGCATTGCGCCGCCAGCTGCGCCCAGTAAAGCCGCGGGCGGTTGTCGCCGATCACCGCCAGCTTGTCGCCGCGCCGAAATCCACGGGCGGCAAGCCCAAGCGCAAAGTCGCGGACCTCGCGGTTGTATTCAGCCCAGGTAAAGGTCTGCCAGATGCCCAGCGTTTTTTCGCGGATCGCCGGCCGGGCGGCCATTGTCGTCGCGTTGCGGCGCAGCAGGCGCGGCAATGTTTCGGGTTCGGCGCGGGAGGAAGTGCGGTCGCCGCTCACTCTGCCGCCTCCCTCGCGCGCTGCGCCCCGCCGCCGAGATAGGCGTGAATCACATCGGGATGCCGCTGGACTTCATCCGGGGTGCCGTCGGCGATCTTGCGGCCGTGATCGAGCACCGCGACACGCTCTGAAATGTCCATGACCACCGCCATGTCGTGCTCGATCAGGATGATTGTCGTGCCCCATTCTCGGTTCACCTCGAGAATAAAGCGCGCCATGTCCTCCTTTTCTTCCTGGTTCATGCCACCCATCGGTTCGTCGAGCAGCAGCAGCTTGGGATCGAGCGCCAGCGCGCGGCCGAGTTCGACCCGTTTTCTCAAGCCATAGGCAAGGCCGCTGGTCGGCTGCTTGCGCAAATCCTCGAGTTCGAGAAACTCGATAAGCTCCTCAACCCGGGCGCGATGGGCGACTTCCTCGCGTTGCGCCAATCCCCAATACACGAAGGACGACAGCAGTCCGGCACGCATCCGGACATGCCGCCCGAGCATGATGTTGTCGAGCACCGTCATGCCGCTGAACAGCGCAATGTTTTGAAAGGTGCGGGCGATACCGAGGGCCGCGATCCCCGAGGGCCGCGTTCCAGTGACATCCTTTCCCTCGAACCGAATAGAGCCGCTGTCGGGCTGGTAAAATCCGCTGATAATATTGAGCAGCGAGGTCTTGCCGGCGCCGTTTGGGCCGATAATCGAAGTCAATCCGCCGCGGCGAACGGTCAGTGAGATATCCTCGACCGCGCGCACCCCGCCGAAATGCTTTGATACCTCGGCGACCGCGAGCAGTGCGTCCCCATCTCCCGCAGCTCCGCGCTCTCTCAACGTGCTCGACACGACACCGTCCGCATTTCCTCGTCTGCCCGCCGTTACCCATGCCGAGCGATTATGGCCGTCATGATGCAGACGCAGACCAAAGAATGCAATCGCTTAAGCAGCAATTTTGACGGTGTATTACCGGGGCTTGCCCGCGGCCCGGTCGCCGTGAAACGATCAACAGGTGAAATATCTCATCCTTAGTGGCTAAAGATGCCGGAGAGCGAGACCATCCCAACGACGCTTCTGACCGGGTTTCTCGGCAGCGGCAAAACCACCCTGTTGCGCCGCGCACTGGTCTCACCGGCACTGGCCGACACCGCGGTTATTATCAACGAAATTGGCGAGATCGCGATTGATCACCACCTCGTCGATTTTGTCGAAGGCAGCGTCGTCGAACTACCCGGTGGTTGCCTGTGCTGTGCCGTACGCGAGGACCTAGCGCGAACCCTGCGCGGTTTGCTCGACCGGCGCGAGGCCGGCGATCTTCGCGCGTTTCGCCGGATTGTCGTCGAAACCACCGGGCTCGCGGACCCGGCGCCGATCCTCTACACGCTCGGGGCCGACCCGATGCTCGACCATTGCCTGCATTTGGCCGGGGTCGTGACCATGGTCGACAGCGTCAGCGGGGCGGCAACGCTCGACCGCTTTCCGGAGGCCGCGCGGCAGGCAGCGCTCGCCGACACGATTGCTGTCAGCAAGACCGATCTGGCGCCGCTCGGCCCCGAACTCACAGCGCGGCTCGATCGGCTCAACGCCGGCGCCCGCCGGGTAATCACGCACGCGGCGGAGGATCCGGGCGCGCTGTTGTTCAGCGCCGACGGCCGCACCGCGGCGCCCGCCTTAACGGAGGAACCGGTTGCCGCGCACAGCCACGGCATCGACGCCTTCGCGATCAGCCTCGGCGGTGCTGTCAGCCGGCTCGATTTCGCCCGGGCGTTAGGCGGTCTCGCCCGCGAGCGCGGCAATGATTTGTTGCGGGTCAAAGGCATCGTGCGCTTTTCCGACCGCCCGGACCGGCCGGCGCTGGTGCAAGCAGCGCAGCACGCGATGTTCGCTCCCGAATGGCTCGACAAATGGCCGGCCGACTGGCCGGCGAATGATCGCTGCGGCCGCCTGGTGTTTGTCGTGCACGAGATCCCACGCGCCGAGGTGCTCGCCCATTTCGCGTTCGCCGAGCCGGCCCTGTGCGGCGCCTAAAGCTCGGGACTTAAAACGCGCACCTGGCGCAGGGGTTTCGATGCGGAGGCTGTGTCAGTGGGCGCCCCCGGTGTAGGCGATGCGCCAGATCGTGCCGCCGGTGTCGTCGGCGACGAGCAAGGCGCCGTCCTTGGCGACCGCGAGCGCCGCCGGGCGGCCCCAGACCTCGGCGCGCTGTTCGCCTGACGTCCAAAAGCCGGTCGCGAAATTCAGGTAATAGCCCTCGGGCTTGCCGTCCTTGAACGGCACCAGGACGATCTTATAGCCGGTTGGCAACGATCGGTTCCACGAGCCTTTCAGCGCCACAAACAGCTGACCCTTGTACTGCGCGGGGAACTGGCTGCCCTCGTAGAAGACGAGGTCGAGCAACGACGAATGCGCCTGAAACAACAGATCGGGGGTGATCGTCGCCTTGACCTTGTCGGGCGCCAAACTGGCAAAACCAGGCTGGGGATGCGGCCCGATATAGGCGTAGGGCCAACCGTAAAAGCCTCCCTGGCGGACCCGGATCAGGTAGTCGGAGGGGAGATTGTCGCCCATTCCGTCGCGCTCCTGCACGAGCGCCCAGAGATCGCCGGTTCCCGGCTGAAAGGCGAGGGCGGTCGCGTTGCGCGTACCGGAGGCATAGGTGATCTGGTTCGAACCGCCGGCATCGAAACGCTGGATCGTCGCCTTGGGCGGGGGCTCGACACCGAGATTGCCCGCCGAGCCGACGCCGACAAACAAATCGCCGGTCTTTGGGTCGATCTTGATGTCGCGGTTCTGGTGGCCTTGAACGATGCCGAACACGCCCTTTTTGGTAATCAGTTCAGCACCGTAAGCGCCGGGAACCGGCTTGCGCTGATCGGGGGACAATTGGTCAGCGTGCTGTGGCGGTACCGGGCGGCCGGCGCGCAACGCCCCCGGGACATGCGGCACCTTCCAGATGCCGTCCTGGTCGGTGACTAGCAGATGGTCGCCCTGCCATGCGAGCCCATAAGGCTTATTGAGATCTTCGACATGGCGGTCGATCCACACTGCGCGGCCGGTGCCGTCGTCACGCAGCAGAGTGATGTAGCCGGCGGATTGCTCGGCGACCAGAACATCGCCATTGGCGAGGACCAGCAGGCGACGTGGGTTGGCGAGCCCGGTCGCGAATGGAGCGGCGGTAAAGCCGGGCGGCACCTCCAGCCTTTGCCCCGAATAGGGCACGATCAGCGAGCGGTCGGTGACGATCGGACCGGTTTTGGGCGGTGGCAGATTGTTCGGATCAAAGTGGAAGCGGTGCCCGATCTCGTGCTCGATCAGAAAATTTTGCGCCGCCGGATTTTGCGGCTGTTCAGCATTCGGCGCGGGTTGCGATGATGCGGGTTGCGTCGATCCAGCGGGATTGGCCGGTGGGGTCTGAGCACCTGTTGTGGACTGCGCGAAAGCCGCTGTCATCGTTATCGCCGCGGCGACGGCGCCAGCGATAACGATGCTCGATATACTCGTGCTCTGCGCCATAGCCGACCCTCCCAAGCAGCGTAATGGTTCGCATTTTGGCTGGGGTTATCCGGCTTCCTCAGGCCGCGGGCAAGGTCTGTGGCGCTCGCCCCAACGGGCGTTACGGCCCGCGGCGCTGGATGTTCTCGTAAGAGGTGCCATCGCGCCGGGTGTAGATCGCGGGCCTGCCACCGGCGGGCGCGATCATGTCGATGTCGTTGTAATAGCCCACATCGCCAGGCATGCGGGAGCCGATCTCGAGCACGGCCGCATCGGCGGAGGCGTTATTCCGCAGGCAATGACCATTGCTGTCGCCGGCCGGAAACCCGGCTGCGTTGCCGGCATGCAGGATCTCCTCGCCCGCGTCGGTCACCAACGTGACTTCGCCGGAGAGGACATAGACAAACTCGTCGCTTGCGGTATGCCAATGGCGCTGGCTGGACCATGCCCCCGGCGGCAGATGCAGCAGATTGACCCCGAACTGCGTCAGCCCGGCAGCGTCCCCGAGCTTGGTGCGGGCGCGGGCACGGCACGGCTCGTCATAGGGCGGCGGATAAAGCGTGCCGATCACCGGCGCCAGCGCGGCAATATCGATGCGTTTTGTCATTCGCGCCTTCCTTTCTGTTCTCGTCTTGCTTCAGTTAATGGTTGTGCTTAACCGGTTCCTTGACGTAGATGGATAGAGTTGATCGGTATTGACCTTATAAGTCAATCTTGATTAGATAGTCAATGTATAGTCGATGTTCCTGACCGCACGTGAGGCTGCCGATCGTCTCGGCATCAAGCTCGACACGCTCTATGCCTATGTCAGCCGCGGCCGGTTGCGTTCGGTCGCGGTGCCTGGAACGCGGCAGCGGCGTTATCGTGTCGAGGATATCGAGGCATTGCAGGGGTCGGCGGGGGGTTCGCTGCGCGCTGCCGAGGCCGAGGCTCTGACCCCGGTTATCGCGTCGTCGATTTGCCTGATCGAGAACGGCCGGCCGTACTACCGCGGTCGGGATGCGATCGCGCTGTCCAACACCGAGAGCCTGGAGAGTGTCGCATGCCTTTTATGGCAGGGCTGGCCGAATGAGATAGAGGCCACCCCTTGCTCCGACCACGCCGCGCCAGCGCCACTGTCGGGGCTGACAGGGTTGATCGAACGGTGTCAGAGCCGGCTCGCGGCATTGGCGGATGTCGATCTGCCGGCGCTCGATCTGACCCGTTCGGGCGTCATCCGCACCGGTCGGCTGATTTTACGCGAGCTCGCCGCCTGCGTCGCCTCGTTAATACCGTCGGCCGACACTCTTCACCAGCAGCTTGCCTCCGCCTGGCATCTGGACACGGCAGGCGCCGACATCCTGCGCCGCTGCCTGACATTGCTGGCCGATCACGAACTGAATGCTTCGACCTTTGTAGCGCGCTGTGTCGCCTCGACCGGGGCCACGCCATACGCCGCCGTTGCGGCGGCGCTCGCGGCGTTGTCCGGCCGCCGGCATGGCGGCGCCTCGGCGCGCGCGGAGGCGTTGTTCCACGATATTGCGCGCAATGGCGACCCGCTGGCGGTGATGGCGGTGCGTCTCGCTCGCGACGAGGATCTGCCGGGCTTTGGCCATTTTCTGTATCCGGAGGGGGACCCGCGCGCCACGGCGATCCTCTCCGCGGTCACCACAGCCTTGCCCGGCGCGGGCGCGCCGATCGAGGCGGCGGTCGCTGCTGGCGTCCGGCTGACCGGCCAGTTTCCCAATGTCGATTTCGCCTTGGCTGCAGCGTCAACCGCGCTCGAATTGCCCCCGAATGCGGCGCTCGGGCTCTTTGTAATCGGCCGCACGGTCGGTTGGATCGCGCACGCGATCGAGCAATATGAGAGCGGCGTCTTGATCCGCCCGCGCGCCCGCTATATCGGCCCGCGCCCCGAGGGAACGGCGCCGGGTTAGGCGGTCGGCGCGGGAACGAATTTAAGCCGGGGGACGATCGTGATAGGTTCGGCGGCGATAACCATAGGAGACCGGCGTTTGAGCGGGCGCGCACCTTCCTCGCCATCCGACTGGCGCGATGAGATTTTTGGGGTCTTGAGACAGGTCGGAATCGCCCAGATCGGCTATGTCCCCGATGCCGGACATGCGCGGCTGATCGACCTCATTCGGGGCGATCCCGAAATCCAAGCCGTCCCACTGACGACCGAAGAGGAGGGGATCGCGGTCGCCGCCGGCGCTTGGCTGGGTGGCGAACGCGCCGCTCTATTGATGCAATCGAGCGGGGTCGGCAACTGCATTAACATGCTGTCATTAGCCAAAAACTGCCGCTTCCCGCTGGTCATGCTGGTGACGATGCGCGGCGAATGGGGCGAGTTCAACCCGTGGCAGGTCCCGATGGGAAGCAAGACGCAGGCGGCGCTCGAACTTATGGATGTGCTCGTCTATCGCGTCGACCAACCGCAGGATGCAGCCGAAACTGTCGCTGCGGCAGTCGAAACCGCCTACTCCGGTGATCTCGCAGTCGCAATCCTGCTGTCGCAGCGACTGATCGGCGCCAAGAGGTGGGTGAAATGATCGCCAATGACCGGCGCCTCGACCGCCGTGCTGCAATCCGCGTTCTGCTCGAAAAGCGCGATGATCTGTTGTTGGTGACAGGGCTCGGCTCGACAACTTATGACGCCGCCTCGGTTGGTGATGACCCGCGCAACTTTTATTTGTGGGGGGCGATGGGCGCGGCGGCCTTGGTCGGGCTTGGTCTCGCCATAGCGCAGCCGCAGCGCCGAGTGCTGGTCGTGACCGGCGATGGCGAGATGCTGATGGGGCTTGGCGGGCTCGCGACGATCGGCATCCAGCGGCCGCCCAATCTGGCGATCGCGGTGTTCGACAATGGCCATTACGGCGAAACCGGAATGCAGCCGAGCCATACCGAGGCCGGGGTCGAACTGGTCGGCATCGCGCGCGCCTGCGGCATCAAGGAAATTTTTGACGTCAGTGACGAATTGGGGGTGCGCGACTTTGCCGGCCGGGTCCGAAAATCGGCGACGACGTTGTTCGCTCGCATTGCGATCCGCGCCGATGAACCCCCACGGGTCCTGCCACCGCGCGACGGCGTGCTGTTGAAGAACCGCTTCCGCCGCGCAATCGGCGTCGAAACCTGATTTTTCACGGCCCCGCACGGCGGGCTGAGGGCCGGCGAAACCTGACATTTACCATCGACCGGCTTGGCCTTCATTTCGCCAACCAACTACCGCTGCATGCGGGTGCCTGGGGTGCGCGAAATATCCATGTGGCGAGCCTGGCAAGCCGCCTCCAAGCTTTGCTTTGATCAACGCGCTCTCCTGCCGTAGATAGGAGCGATCGCCGCCTACACCAAAGCCGAGACGGATAACTTAAGCTTACTTGAAGACGGTTGGCCTACGGCTTGCTCGTCGAGCGCAGCCGCAGCGGAGTCGCCGCTTGATATTCACGGTAATTACCGGGAGATTGTCGATGTCGCAGCACCACGTCTTGCGGGCCAGCCCCGAGACCGTTCATTGGGGTTTCTTTGACGCCGGGCTGAAACCGGTGCTCACCGTCGCGTCGGGGGACACGGTGACTCTCGACAGCGTCTCGGGCGGCCCCGACATTCTTCCCAGCGACGGCCGGTTTGATATCCTGTCCGAGCACAAGGCCATTCACGCTGCGGTCGAGCCGCGGATGGGCGCTCACATCCTGACCGGGCCGATTGCGGTCGAGGGGGCCGAGCCCGGTGATGCGCTCGGCATCGAGATCATGTCGATCGATTGCCGGCAAAATTGGGGCTACACCCGCATCCGCCCACTCTCCGGCACGCTTCCCGAAGATTTCCCAGTGCGACGTACCTGGCATACGGCAATCGATCGCCAGCGCGGCATCGCGACCGTGCCATGGGGCGCAGAGATCGAACTGGCGCCGTTTTTTGGGGTCATGGGGGTAGCGCCGCCGCCCAATTATGGTGCCGTCACCTCGATCGTGCCGCGCGAGTTTGGCGGCAACATGGATCTGAAGGAGCTGGTCGCCGGCACGACCCTCTTTCTGCCCGTATGGACCGAAGGCGGGCTGTTTTCGGCCGGTGACGGTCACGGCGTGCAGGGCGACGGCGAAGTCTGCGTCACTGCCCTCGAAACCGCGCTAACCGGCACTTTTCGCCTGAGTTTGCACAAGGGTGTGGGCATCAACCTTCCGCGCGCGGAAACACCGACGCATCTGATCACGATGGGTTTTAACGAAGACCTCGACGACGCCGCCAAGACCGCGTTGCGTCAGATGATCACCCTGATCGGAGAGCGCATGGGGCTCGGGCGCGAGGACGCCTATATGTTCTGCAGTCTTGCCGTGGATATGCGCGTCACTCAGCTGGTCGACGGCAACAAGGGCATCCACGCGATGCTGCCCAAGCGCTACCTCAACGGCGAGCGGCGCCCGAATTAGCCCGAATTAAACAGCAATCGCCGGATAGAGCCGGGCTCGCGATCGCGCCATCTTCCGCCCACATGACAGATGCGAGGGGCGGATAATGCTCGATTACGACGAATGTTGGGCGGCGCTGGAAAAGCGCGATGGCGCCGATGCGGGCCGGTTCTTTTACGGTGTCTTGACGACCGGCGTTTATTGCCGGCCGGGTTGCACTTCACGATTGCCGCTGCGACGCAACACCGCCTTTTTCGAGACGACGGCGGCTGCCGAGGCGGCTGGGTTGCGGGCATGCAAGCGTTGCCGCCCAACCGAGCCATCCTCGGCATCGCGGCATATCGCGGCCGTCGAAAAGGCCTGCGCGCTGCTGCGCAGTAGTGAAAAGCTGCCAAGCCTCGCCGAACTTGCCGATGCGGCGGCGATTAGCCGGTTTCATTTTCATCGCGTCTTCAAACAGATAACCGGCGCTACGCCGCGCGATTATGCGCGCACCCATCGGCTGGGCGCCTTAGCGCAAAGGCTCGATGCCGGCGAAGACGTCGCGCAAGCGACTTATGGATCGGGCTTTGGCTCGAGTTCGCGTGCCTATGAGGCGGCGCCGGCCGCTCTTGGCATGACACCCGCTGCGCGGCGCAAGCATGGCGCGGGCGAAACCATCCGCTTTGTGACGGTGGCGACGCCGCTTGGCTGGGCGCTCGTCGCAGCGACCGATCGTGGGGTGTGCCTGACCGCGCTCGGTGACGACCGCGAGCGGCTCGCGACGATGGTGCACGACCGCTTCCCAGCCGCCAAGATCATCGCCGATGATCCAGGGCTGCGGGATTGGGCCGAGCGGATCGTCCGGTTTATCACAGCACCATCGCATACCCTCGACCTGCCGCTCGACATTCGCGGCACCGCGTTTCAGGCGCGGGTGTGGCGGGCACTGCAGAAAATCCCACTCGGCCGGACCGCGACCTACAGCGAGATCGCCCAAGCGCTCGGTCAGCCGACTGCGGTGCGCGCGGTCGCCCGCGCCTGCGCCGCAAATGATTTGGCGTTATTGGTGCCGTGTCATCGGGTCATCCGCGAGGACGGCGATCTCGCGGGCTATCGTTGGGGGATCGAGCGCAAACGCGCGCTGCTCAATCGCGAACATGCCGCGGCAGCGAGCGATGAGGCGGCTTGACACAGAAGCGACCGGCTCCATCGCCGCGCCGGATTGGGCCGCGGTGGCGGCGGCGCTCGACGAGCAGGGCTATGCCACGCTGCCGTTACTCAGCGCCGAAGAATGCCGCGCGCTGAGCGCGCTTTACGATGATGACGAACTGTTTCGCCGCCGCATCGTCATGCAGCGCCACGCCTATGGCAGCGGCGAGTACAAGTACTTTGGTTATCCATTGCCCGATTTGATCGCGCGGTTGCGCGTGGCGATCTATCCGCAGCTGGCGCCGATCGCCAACGCCTGGCGTCAGCAGCTACGCGAGGCGGGGGATTTTCCGCCGGCGCTCGACGAATATCTCGCCGAGTGTCATAAGGCGGGCCAGGAGCGGCCGACGCCGCTGATGTTGAAATATGGAGCCGGGGACTACAACCGGCTGCATCAGGATCTTTATGGCGCGCTGGTCTTCCCGTTGCAGCTGACGGTGCTGCTCAGCGCGCCGGGCCAGGACTTTTCAGGCGGCGAGTTCCTGCTGGTCGAGCAGCGGCCGCGCATGCAGTCGCGTGGCGAGGTCGTGCCTCTGCGGCAGGGCGATGCGGTGATTTTCCCGGTCCATCACCGCCCGGTCGTGGGCGCTCGTGGTTCACTGCGTGTCACGATGCGGCACGGCGTCAGCCGCATCCGAAGCGGCGACCGCTATACCCTAGGCATCATCTTTCACGACGCCGCCTGAGCGCGGAGAACTCTCGTCAGGCAAGGCCACCTTCGCCTGCAGTCACTCCTGAGCCGGCACGCCGGAGAACGGAGCCATGAAAGCGGGCAGGCGGAGGGGATCGGGGGTTCGCCACGTCCTTTGGTTGTCTGGGCTTCGAGATGCCCCGGAATGACAAATGGCAGCTCGGCGGATCCTAGTCGGGTTCGGCGACGGCCGCGGACCAGGGTGACATGACGTCCGAGATGCCGTGGTTTACGCCATCGCGATCGCGCAAGACGAGGTTCGGGCAAGCGAAGTGGGACGGAAACGCCGTATGCTCGACCCGTGTGGCGCCGGCTTTGGCCAAGAGCGGCTCCGCGATCGCCAAGGGCAGCCGGCGGTCGATGCCAAAGCGGTCGCTGCCATTGACGTCGATGCGCGGATAATGCGCCGCCGCCGCCGGGTCCATACCGAAATCGACGATAAAGCTCGCCATCTGCAGAACGGCGGCGAGAATGCGGCGGCCGCCCGAAGCGCCGCCCCCAAACCATGGCCGGCCATCGCGCATCGCCACAACCGGGCACATATTGGTCAAGGCGCGCTTATTGGGCGCGATCGAGTTCGGCCGGCCCGGCCGCGGGTCGAACCACATGATTCCGTTGTTCACTAGGATTCCACTGCCGGGGAGCACATAGCGGCTGCCAAAGCTCGACAACAGAGTCGTCGTCAAGGCAACGATCGTGCCCTCACGGTCGATCGCGGTGATGTGGGTGGTCGAGGTGGGTGCCGAGATCTCGACATCGCCGGCATGCTCGAGGCGATCGATATAAGCCTCGCGCAAGGCTGCGATCAGCGCGTCGAAATAGGCGGTGTCGGGCGTCGCGGCAAACCGTTCGCGGGCGAGCCTGTCGATGACGAAAGCGAGGGTCGGACCGGCGGTCATGCCGGGCGCCGTCTGCAACACCGCATCGCGATAGGGAATTGCTAGCGCCGGCATCACACGGGCGCGGCATTGCGCCAAATCTTCTAGTGCCAACACGCCGCCTGCGGCATTTGCATCGGCGGCTATCGATCGCGCAATATCGCCTTGATAGAAATCGTCCGGGCCAGCTAGGGCAAGCCGATCCAGCGTATCGGTGAGCCGGCCGAGCGGCAAATGCCCCTCATTGCTCTCCGGCGGGCAGACCGGCGGCAAGCCGTCGGGCAGCCACACCCGCCGGCTCTCGTCGTAAAGCCGCAATTCGGCCGCCGCGGCCGCCACCTTGATCGTCGTGAACCAGTCGACCGGCAGTCCCTCGCGTGCCAGGGCGGCAGCCGGTGCCGCCAGCTCGCGCCAAGGCATGCGGCCAAAGCGCTCGACCGCTGTCGCATAGCCGCGCACGGCGCTCGGGATCGCAAAGGCGAGCGGGCCATGAATGTTGCGGTCACCCTCGACCTGCGGCCAGGTGAACAGCTCGGTCTTGGTGGCGCCGGTCAGCGGGAACGCATCGGGATCCACGCCGCGCGGCGATATCGGGCCGAAATCGATCGCCTCGGCCTGGTCAGCGCCGGCGCGATGCACCACCATAAAGCCGATGCCGCCGAGCCCGCTATTCCATGGTTCGAGCACCGCCAAGGCGAGCGCCGTCGCAACCGCGGCGTCGACCGCGGTGCCACCCGCCTTGAGGATGTCGGCGCCGACCGCCGCGGCCCTGCCGCTTTGCGAGGCAACGATGCCACGCCTCGATGAGACGCCCGGCTTGCGGACTTCCCAGTTCTGGGTAAGGTACATCGCGGCGGGCCGTTACTCGACAGTGATCGAATTCGACGCGGTTTGGATAAAACGCATAATACCCGGCGATGCCGGTCACTTCGTCATACGGCGTCGGATACCCCCAGACCGCGTTTTCCGAGCGCCGTACACCGCCTCCGTCGGGAACCTCGATTGTCCAGTACGAGGCCTCGCCCTTGTACGGGCAGCGCGTGTGATGATCGGTGCGATGCATCAGCTCGAGCCGAACATCCTTTTCCGGTACGTAATGCACCGGTGAATGCCCCATTTCTTCGACCCGAAGTGCAGCCGTGCTGTCGGCGATGGTCACGCCGCCAAAGACCACCTTGACCCGTCGCTTTTCGGGCACAAGATCGACGCGGTAATCGGGGCGGCTCTTAAATCCCGGGGCCGAATTTGCCATGTCAATTCCTCCGCAACTTATCGGCTTCCGCGCTTTCCTGACGTCGGCGCGGCGTAAGCCTCGAACGAGTTGATGCAGTTTTGGCGCAATTGTGGATCAGTGATCGGCCCACATTCGATCTGTTCCCGTTTTTTACGGAACGACGGATTGCTGCGCAGCAGCGCCGAATATTGCTCGCTCTCGCGAACATTCGCCGCAGCTTCGGGGTTGTTCTGCGGCATCGGCGCCGACTGAGCCAGCGCAGCGCCGGCACCTGTGAGGGTGATCAGCGCGGCGAAAGCCACCGCTTGATATTTCGGCATGTTTTCCTCCTATCGCGATCAATCGGCCATGGTCAGCCCGCCGCTGACACTTAGCACCTGTCCTGTAATGTAATTTGCGCGATCGCTGATAAAAAAAAGAACCGTTTGCGCGATTTCGATCGGTTGGGCGATCCGTCGAAACGGAATCGCGCGTGTCAGGGCCTCCTTCATGCGCTCCGGCTGGCGCTGGAACAACGGCGTGTCGGTGGGACCCGGACAAACGCAGTTGATGTTGATGTTGTAGCGCGCCATTTCGCGCGCCAGCGACTTCGTAAAGGCGATCAACCCACCTTTAGCCGCGGCATAAACCGTCTCGCCGGTGCTGCCGACGCGACCGGCGTCGCTCGATATGTTGACGATTTTGCCGGCGCGCTCGGCGACCATCGGCGGCAATACCGCCCGCGTCAGCCGGATCGCACCCATCAGATTGATCGCGATCAGGCGATCCCACATCTCAGGCGGGTTATCGAGAAAAGGCTGGATCGCATCCCAGCCGGCGGCATTGACGAGCGCGTCGATGGGCTCGACCTGTCCGTGCACGGCAGAGGCGAAGTTGTCGACCGACGCGGCGCTGGTCAGATCGAGCGGCAGGAATTCGACTTCGAGCCCTGCCGCCGCAGCTTCGGCCGCCGCCGACCGGCCGCCTTCTTCATCGATGTCGCCGATAAAGGTCCGGGCGCCCTGGCGCGCCAGCAGCAGCGCTGTCGCCCTGCCGATGCCGGACGCGCCGCCGGTAACGATGACGCTGCGGCCTGTGAGCTCCATCCGAACTGTCCCCGCGAGGTGACGCCTCGCTTACGCGAATGGCGCGCATTTCCGCGCGAGCAGCCGTCAGTGTCAAGCCGCGCCGAGGGGTACGGCTCGGGTTTGCTCGATCGCTTCTCGATCCCGCAATCCCTGAATGATCATCCGGGGCAACATATGGGCCGGCAGATCGACGCGGCGGTGGTGCGAAGGCGCGCCGCCGACCAGCACATAATCGCTCGCCCAATCGTCAAAGCCGAAATAGCCGAAAGCGTCCGGCAGGCTGGGTTGGTGGTCGCCGTAAAATCCGAAGAGCGCGTTGCGAGCGCCCGGCCCGAGTTCTTCGAGCAGGATCGCGAGCATCTCGTCCGATAGGGATAATCCGGCGAGGTAGCGCAGCAACGCGCGGCCTTGCGGCACACCTGAGGTGTCGAAGGCTCGTTCCAACACCGGATCGATCGCCGCGCCATTCTCAAACCAGGGGCCGTGATTGCCCATCGTGATCGCGAAGATGAAGGTCCGCAATCCTTCGGCGTCGAGCACACCCACGATTTGGCGCGCGAGCTCGGGGTCGGATTGGTAGGGCGGCCGACGCGATCCGCCGAGTGTCTCGCGGCCGAGAAATTTGTCGAACCCCAACGCTGGCATCGCTAGATCGCGGCGAAAAAACCGTCTGTCGAACGGATGCAGGCAAATCGTGCGGTAGCCCTCGCCCCGCAACCGTGACGCCAGCGAAGCGAGCGGTGCCCGGGCAAAGGCATGGTATGGATTGAAGCGGTCGTAGCCGAGTTGCTGCTCGGAGATTCCGGTCAGCGCCGCAAATTCGGCGCGCATCGTATTGGCGCCCCAAGCCGAAATTTCGAGCCGACCATAGCTGGCGCCCTTTTGAACGCATGCGTCGAAGGCCGCCAACAGATGTCGGGGCACCCGTGACGACACCCGGCGCGCGTCGAAGAATGATTCGCACTGCACCAGTACGACCGGCGTCGCCACGCTCCGGTTCCGCAGCACTCGCGGTCGCGGGCGCAAGGAGGCGCGGCGCTTGGCACGTTCGGCGCGGGCGATAATCCCATAGACAAAGAGAACGGCAAACGGACCAAGCCGAGCCGCATCCGCCAGAGGCTCACCGGTCGGCTGAAATTGCCGCAGTCGCGCGGCGGCGATGCCCAACAGCGGCTCGCGGCACAGCAGCCAGCCGGCTCCCGATGTGACCAGAAGAGCAAAAGTCGTGAAAGGCAGCTGCGGTTGCCACAAGGCGGGGCTGAACATCAATACCGCGATGCCGAGCCCGATTGCCGTCAACGCGCCGCCAATGACGACGGCCGGCCCGGCGAACGGCAAGTACAGATGGGGGTGGGTGAATACATGTTCGAGCTCCGACATGTCCGAAAAGACGACCGGCTCGCGCAGCGCTTGCCGCTTGCTGTGATCGGCAAGCGCAAACCCGCCGCCGAGCGCCAATAGGACGATCCCGCTGAACATCGGCCGGCCGGTACCGATCAGCAGCAGCGCTCCCGCCACGAGCACCGGCAGGATGTCGAGCGCCATCGCCGGCTTTGCCGCCATTCGCGCGCCCGCCACCCGGCGCGGTATCGACCAGGCCGCCAGCGCGGCCGCCCCGCCGATCGACCAATGCAGCGCTTCATCCATTATTCAAAATGCCGGGATTGGAAATGCTCGGGCGAATGCGAAAGCGATACCGCCGCATGATTGCGTCGCCGAGAAACGCCGGTGCCAAGTCGCAAAATTGCAGCCCGAGAACAAGCGGCCACGGAAAAGAGACGCGAGATTGCCCGCGATCGATGCCACGTTTGACAAGCCGGGCCGCCGCCTCGACGCTGATCAGGAGCGGTGTCGGCCCCTCGAACCGGTCGGTCATCGGTGAATTGAAGAAGCCGGGGCACACGATCGTCACTTTTACGCCGTGCGACGCGAGTCTCGGCCGCAGGGCTTCGGCGTAGGCACGCAAACCCGCCTTGCTTGCGCAATAACCGGGACTGTCGGGCAGTCCGCGATAGGCGGCGATCGAGGCGACAAATGCGACCCGCCCACGGCCACGCCGACACAGCGCCGGCAGAAGCGGCTCGACCGTGTTGATCGAGCCGAGCAGATTGACCTTTACTTGTTTTGTGGCGGTTTCAACTCCTTCGGAGGGGCTGCCTGGCTCCGGCCCGGCCGAGGTCCCGGCGTTGGCAATGATGAGTTCGGTCGGATAGTCACGATCGAACTCGGTAAGCCACTCGGCCATCGCCGGCGCATCTGCGACATCAATCGCCGCTATCCGGACAGCCGAGCCCTTTGTCTCGCAAGCGCTGGCCGTTTCCCCTAACCGCTTGCCATCGCGTCCGAGCAGCCCCAATACCGTTTGCGGGCCGGCATAAGCTTCGGCCAGAGCGGCGCCAAGCCCGCTCGAAGCCCCGGTAATGATGATGCCGTCGGAAGATGAGGGCATGCTTTACTCCAATGCCGGGACTTAAGACATCGGCGTCCGAAAAGCGTCAGCAGGCTGCAACGATCAGTAACCGAACGAGCGTTGGGCGTTACCGGGCAGCGGCGCTTCCCCGCTGCGATGGACAAGCCGGGTCGGGCGCAATAGAAACAGGTCACGAGGGGGCGCATTCGCGCCGCCGAGCGAGCGGCTCATATCGGAGGCAAGCGATGATCGTCGAACAGATCTGGACCGCGAATTCCGGGCGCAATTTCAACTATTTGATCGCCTGCGGTGACACCGGGGAGGCTTTGGCGGTCGATCCGCTCGATTATGAGAAATGCCTGGCCGCGGCCAAGGCGAAAGGCTGGACGATTACCCAAATCCTCAACACTCACGAGCACCGCGACCACACCGGCGGCAATCCGCAGATGGTCGCGGCCACCCACGCCAAGGTCCTGGCTCATGTCAATGCCAAGGACCGCATCCCCGAAATGGATCAGGGGTTGCGCGCCGGCGACGTGATCAAGGTCGGCAAGACCGTCGAACTCGAATGCCTCGACACGCCTGGCCACACGATGTCGCATATTTGCATCATGGCGCGCGGCGATACGCCGGCTCTGTTCTGCGGCGACACCTTGTTTAATGCCGGCGCAGGAAATTGCCACAACGGCGGCCATCCGAACGAACTATACAATACTTTTGTCAACCAGCTCTCCAAATTGCCGGAAGAAACGCTGATTTATCCCGGGCACGATTACATCGCTCGCAATCTTGCGTTTACGCTGGACCGCGAACCCGACAATGCCGAGGCCAAGGGCCTGCTGCCCCAAGTCGAAAAGCAAGACACCAACCGGCCGCTGGTAACGACTTTGGGTGTCGAGCGCGACATCAACACTTTTTTCCGCCTGACCAGCCCGACGGTGATCCGCAGACTGCGCGAAGCCTTTCCGGACCTACCCGACAATCCGGACCAGAAGACGGTTTTCCTGAAGCTCCGCGGATTGCGCAACAAATGGTGAGACCCGGGAACGCCGGTCGGACGGCATCAGGGAGTACGCAACATCTTCGAGCGGCTGTACGCAACGGCCTGGATCCCATCCGTGGGTTGACTGACTGCCGCGCCCGGCGTTCGGGGTGCGAACCGAACAGATGATTCCCCATCCGATTTCGTCGCCCCCGCGAAAGCGGGGTCCAGGCTTGCACCTGGCCTCAAGAGGGGCTGTCATGTGAGCGCTTATCCTGGGTTCCCGCTTCTGCGGGAATCACGCAAAGAGCGGGTACTAAGGGTTAAAATCGTACCATTAGAACCGTTCGACCCTGCCGTGCGTAGTGATCTTGGTCGTTGCGACTATGTTGCCGCCCTTGGACTTCGCGCATTTTTTATGAGGCCCGAGCGAGCAAAACGGAGTGCTCGCCCCTTCCCGTTTGGCTACGATGAGCGGCGGAGCCTGGTGTTCCCGGTCAGCTCTTCCAACTGGCCTGACGACAACCACCTGCGGAGTGAGTTGAATTCAAATCCCGGCACCCTTTGGCCAGCTCACGTAACAGACGAGCAGTCATCGGGTAGTCACTGAGCCCATAAAATGCGATGTCGGACGCAAGATCAAGTTCGTGCTCCAGCGCTACATCAAGCAAAGCGACTAGATCATTGATTTTTGTTACAGGCGCATGTTGTATCGCAGCCACAAGAATATTGATCTCAAGCAACATTTTAGCCTGCTGCTGGCGCATCTGTTCTGGATCCCGCCCGTCTAGTTTAGCCCTCTCGATTGCCGCGGCGAGCCGATGCTGCTCATTCTCGAGCTTCACCCATTGTTTGTGCAGCTCGGCGGCTGACGGTTGCGGTGTTTGAGCCACACCTTGTCTCCCGATGGTCGACGCTGAGAACTTCTGTGGGCTCCAAGAAATTGAATCTACGCCATTAATTGTTTCCAGCGCCGTCAAAAAAACGCCAAAACTCAATTGCTGGCGCACCCTTTCGGCTAGTATTTGACGCCTGAGCGCAAGGCGCTAACGGCGATATTCAGAAGAGCGGCAATCCGGCCGAAGCGCTCGATCACGTGTTCGGGACGATGGTAAACCCGATTGCAATAGATCACGATGGCGGCCGCTTGCGGTAGAGCTGCAGGCGAGTTACCCGCAGTCCCGCAAGACCATGAGCTTCAAATGTGTGCTGCCAAGAAAGAAATTCTTCTTCCGAAAGTTGATATCGAGCACAGACTTCCTCGCGGGTTATTTCTCCAGCTTGTACGGCCGCCAGGACAGCGGCTTTGCGTCGGATCGTCCATCTTTTGATTTCGGGTGGTGGAAGCTGAGCTCCCATTGCTGTTATTCCGGCGATCGGGTGGAGACTATCGCAAGAACGATTTAAAAGTGCGTCATAATCCCATTTGACAGCCCCAGCAGTCGCGCGAGCAAACGAGAGGATTTCGTTCGCGATCTGCGGGGCATGCAGACCGCACCCGGACTCACGGGCGCACAATGATCCTGGAGTTGATGCTGGCCTTGTTGCCACCTCCTCCATCCCATGTGGCGGCGCGAACTGACTTGATCCGTTCACGGCGGTACGCGAGGTGCGCGCGGTGGTCGGGCGAGGGGCCGCCGGGCCTGGGCGCGCAGCGTTAGTGTCGCATGGTCGCCTTCTTCAGCACTCCCTTTTCGCGGTTCCTAGTTTTATACGGTGCGCTATACGCCGGTTTTGGCGTCCAGTCGCCGTATCTGCCGAGTCTTCTCGAGAGCCGGAACTTGGCGCCGGAAGCAATCGCAACGGTGCTGGCGGCCGGTACTGGAATTCGGCTCGTCGCCGGGCCGGCGGCAGGCCGCCTTGCCGATCGGCTCGATGCTCCCAAGGCGGTCTTCTCGGTTTGCGCAGTTGCCGCCGCGCTCATCGCGCTGGGCTATCTACCGGCGCAGGGTTTATCGCTGCTGCTGCTGGTCGGCATCCTTCAATCGGCGGCACTGGCGCCGCTCGCGCCACTCAGCGATACGCTCGCTCTCGGCACGGCAGCGCCTGTCCGCTCGGGTACCCCAGCCTCCCGGGGCTGGCACTACGGCTGGATACGCGGCGCCGGCTCTGCCGCGTTCATCATCGGATCGGTGTCGTCTGGCGCCGCGATTGGGCGCTTTGGCGTTCCGGTGGTGGTCTGGCTCAATGCCGTACTGCTGGGGGCCACAGTTTTCGCCGCACGCGGCGTACCGGTGCTGCTTCCAAGGCGGCATCCCGTTGCACCGACCCTGACCCTGAAAGCCAACGCCCGTGGGCTCGGCACGCTGCTGCGTCTGCCGCTCTATCGCCGCATCGTCGTCGTCGCAGCTTTGATTCTCGGTAGCCATGCGATGCACGACAGCTTTGCCGTGATCCGCTGGGAGGCTGCGGGTATTTCACCAGCGAGCGCTGGACTGCTGTGGTCCTTGTCGGTGGCGGGCGAAGTCGTCGTATTCCTGATTATCGGCCGCCCGTTGTTGAGCCGGCTCGGCCCGGCGGGCGCCGCGATGCTCGCCGCTGCCGCCGGAATCGTGCGCTGGGTGACAATGGCTCAGACGACATCAATCGTGGCGTTAGCGGCGGTAGAGCCGTTGCATGGGCTTACCTTCGCGCTTCTGCACCTGACCTGCATGAGGTTGCTGGCGGAATGCGTTCCGGATCATCTTTCGGCCACCGCGTTGACGCTCTACGGAACGGTCGGCATCGGCGTCCCGACTGCGCTGCTGACGCTCGCCTCCGGCCCGCTTTATGCGCATTTTGGCGCGCATGGGTTCTGGGCGATGGCGGCAATTTGCGCCGCGGCCCTGCCCATCGCTCGGACGCTTCGTGACCCTGCGGACTGAGGTACCGAAAAGCGGCTCCGACTTTCCCGAATAGCGTTGGTCTCGTCGTCGAACGGCAGCGATCCGAACCCCGGTCGATCCGGCGGCACGGGAGGAGTCGGTGATCGTGTCGGGAATGGACGCGCTGTCGTTGCTAACGAGATTTGAAGTGCCGGGTCCCTGACCTGTCGGCGATGATGGTCACAGCCTACGACGAAGCGGAATGACGCCGCTCGGCCAGCGAGTTGGGTGAGGACGGAATTTCTGTGCCCTCCAGCAATTTCTTAGCACTTCAAAGCTGGCGGCCGGTGCACGGTTCTGAAACACTGTACGGCAGCGGCCACTCGAATGCGAATTCCGATTCTGGGAGATGGGGTATGGGCAAGCTTGAGGGGAAGGTCGCGCTAGTAACCGGATCGGGGCGCAATATCGGGCGTGCGACGGTGCTGAAGCTGGCCGGCGAAGGTGCGCATGTCGTGGTCAATGCGCGCTCTAATCGGCAGGAGGCCGAGGCCGTCGCGCGCGAGGCTCGGGATCTCGGGGTCAAGGCGATCCCCATCCTAGCCGATATCGGCAAAAAGGCCGAGGTCGAGGCGCTGGCCGCCAAGGCGCTCTCCGAGTTTGGCCGGGTCGACATTCTGATCAACAATGCCGCGATCCGGCCGCATAAGCCGTTCACAGAAACCACCAACGCGGATTGGGAGTTGGTCCGGAGCGTGGTTCTCGATGGCGCGCTCTACCTGACGCGCGCGCTGATCGAGCCGATGGTCAAGAATCACTGCGGGCGCATCCTGTTCTTTGTTGGCGACGGCGCGATTTCCGCTCGCGGCAGCGGCCGCGCGCTTTTATCTGCAGCGAAGATGGGGCTGATCGGCATGGCGCGCGGCCTCGCCTCCGAATTTGCGCCGCATAATATCCGGGTGAATGTCGTTTCGCCGGGCAGCATCGATACGCGGCGAGACAATCCTGAGTGGTATCAGGGCCGCGTGCCGGACGCCGCCGGAATCCCGCTCGGCCGGCAAGGCAGCGTCGACGAGATCGCCGCGACGTGCCTATTCCTCGTCAGCGAGGATGGCGGCTTCATCACCGGCCAGACAATCCACGTCAATGGCGGCGCGCACTATTACTGATTTTCAGCTGATAGTGATTCGGAGCTGACAGCTTAGAGCTGGCTGTCGCCGTTTATGGATCCGTGCGCCTCGGCGACGGTTTACTATCGCCGCTGTCGGGAGCTGCTGCTCATCCCGCCGGCATCGGCAACGCACAAAGCGCGCGCCTCTGGACACGAGCCTGCTGTGATAGCCAAACTCGCGTGGCACAGAGGAGCTTTACCCCGATGACGATCATCGATTCCCAGGTTCACGCGTATGAGGCGAACACGCCGAAGCGACCTTGGCATAGTGTTCCGAACTGGCCCGCTCACGTCACCGGCGACGAGATGGTCGCGGCGATGGACAAAGTCGGCGTCGACGGCGCGATCTTCATCTCCGCCTTTTCGATGTACCAGTACGACGCCAGCTATGCGGTGGAAGTGCAGCAGGCTCATCCCGACCGGTTCGCCATCGTCAAGCCGGTCAACCCGGACGACCCGGCTGTCGCCGATGTCATCGCCGACTGGAAGAAGACGCCGGGCGCGGTCGGCATCCGCATCATGCTGACGAAAGAAGCGAGGCGCGAGCCGACCGACCCGGGCCTCGACCGGATTGCACGCGCGGCCGCTCGCCACGATTTCCCGGTCAACGTCCTGTTTTGGGATAATTTGGACGCGGGCACCGCACTGATCGATCGCCATCCCGACACGCGGTTCATTATCGACCACCTGGGCATCATGCAGCCGCGCGTGCCGCCCGCGCCGCCGCAACCCTGGGCCGACCTCCCAAAGGTGTTGGAACTCGCAAAGCGCCCGAACGCGGTGATCAAGGTCAGCGGCGCCTGCACGTTGTCGAAGGAGCCATATCCGTTCCCGGACATCTGGGACCCGCTGGCCCGCATATTCGACGCCTGGGGTTTCGAGCGCTGCTTATGGGGCACGGACTGGACGCGCGCGTCCGCGGTGGTCAACTACGAGCAGGCCGTCGAGCCCTTTCTTAGGACTGACCGCCTGAGCGACGCTGAGCGGGCAACGCTGATGGGCGGCGCCTGCGCCAAGGCTTATGGCTGGTCGCCGAAGAAACCTTAGCACGGCGTGTGCGGTCGATCGGGATCGCGAAGTAGCATCTGCGAATTACCGCTATCGGCCCTGCCTCGACAATCGGTCTTGTGAATGGCCGGAAAAAGGGCGCGATGGGCACCCCGACGAGGACAGGCGAGGGCAGCAGTGTCGTCTTTACCTGAATGGCGGGCTTCTCTTCCTGGAGTAAAGCTGCGGCGTCAGTGCTATCCGTCTGTGGCGGGATCGGGATGTAATTGCATAAACGCCGCCGTCGCCTGGGTTGCCCGCCGCTCGGCTTCGGCTGGCCCGGGCGTCGCGGCAACCCCCAATAGCAAGCCCACCATCAGCCCCTCCCAGACGAGCCCCAAATATTGCGTCGCCATCTCGGCTGGCTCGCCCGGCCCAATGAGTTCGGGCGGCTTGGGCGCTCGCCAAGAGTTCGGCAAGCGCCCCTCGCGTCGCATCACGGCCGGCCGTGTCGAGAGCTTGGGCGATCTCAGGCGATCGTGTCGCCTCGGCGATCGCTAAGCGGAATGTCGCGATAACCGATGGATGAGAGATCTCGAGCACGAGATTGGTCGCAAAGGCGGTGAGCGTCGAGGCGAGCATCTGCCGGTTATTTGGCGCCGGCAGGTCCGGGGATGGTCGTATTCGATCGGCGCGGCTCTTGATGCAAGCGACGAGCACGGCATGCTTGCTGGCGAAATTCGCATAGAGGTCGCGTTTTGAGACTTTGGCGCGTGTCGCTATGTCGAGCGTGCTGGTACCGGCATAACCCTCCTCTGTGAACGCCTGGAACGCGGCGCCCAGAATGCGCTCATGGATAGGGCTTTCGGCTGCCCGCCGAGCCGGGCTAGCGGCCTTTGTCATGAACCTCAAAAATCATCTTGTTTTGGTACCTCGCCGTACCTTAGTTAGGTACTTATTGGTACCCCCACTCTGCACCGAGGCCGCCATGAGTGTCCAGATCTCTCAGTCGCCCGCCAAGGTTCAAAAAGCCTCCGCTTTGCCCCGAAGAGTTGCAAAAACCGACCAAATGCGGTCACCGAAGGAGGCTTGGCTCATCATCGCTCTGCTGTTCCTGTTTATGGTGATCAATTTTGCCGACAAGGCGGTGATCGGGATCGCCGCCGTGCCGATCATGCAGGAACTGAAGCTTAGCCCAAGGCAGTTGGGGCTGATCGGCTCGAGCTTTTTTCTGCTGTTTTCGGTGTCGGCGATTGTCACCGGCTTTATCGTCAATCGGGTGCAGACGCGCTGGGCGTTGCTAGTCATGGCCGTCGTATGGGCGTTGACCCAGTTCCCGATGCTTGGGACAGTCGGATTCGCAACCATTGTTGCCTGCCGGATAGCGCTCGGGGCCGGGGAGGGGCCCGCCGCCCCAGTGGCATTGCATTCCGCCTATAAATGGTTTCCCAATGAGGTCCGCACATTGCCGACCGCAATTGTCGTGCAGGGCGGCGCCATTGGCATTCTCTTGGGATTGCCGCTGCTCAACTGGGTCATTGTCCACTATTCCTGGCATTGGGCGTTTGGTGTGCTTGGGATCGCCGGTCTCGCTTGGGCGGCGGCGTGGGCGATCCTCGGCCGCGAGGGCTCGCTTTTCACTGCCGCAGTTAGCGGTGAGGCGCCGATGCCGGAGCGGGTCTCCTATGGACAGCTTTTGTTGAGCCCGACGATTATCGCGAGCTGGTGCGCGAATTTTGGCGCCTATTGGAGCTTGTCGCAGGCGCTGTCCTGGCAGGGGGCATTTCTGATCAAAGGACTAGGCTTTGCGCAGGGCTCGATCGGTCTACTGGGCGCGCTCCCGGCGGCTGCCAGCGTGTTCGTAGTGATCGCCGCAGGTTGGTATTCGCAGCGCCTGCTCGCCCGCGGAACCTCGAGCCGGGTCGCGCGCGGCATCTTTGGCGGGGTGTGCGTCGCGCTCGGCGGCGCCGCGCTGACGATCATGCCGTATGTTCCAAGCATTGCGCTCAAGATCGCGTTGACGACCGCTGGAGTGGCGCTGCCCTCGGTCATCTATGTGATCAGCAACGCAGTCGTCAGCGAAATCACCCCGGTCGCTCAGCGCGGGGCGCTGCTCGCCATCGGCACCGCTGTCGGCACGTCGGCCGGGCTATTGGCGCCTTATGTGATGGGCAGCGTCGTCGAGAAAGCGGCGACGCCGCTCGCCGGCTTCAACACCGGGTTTATGATCTGCGGCGTCATCATGCTTGTCGGCGGTGCGATAGCGACGGCGCTGGTCCACCCGGAGCGCGAGGCGATGCGTTTGTCGGGCGAGATGCCGGCGGCGGCAGTCGGGTCTGCTTAAGGGCTGGACGCATCGTACACCGGGCCGCGTTGGTACGTCGTTGAATTTGTGCTAGTCGCGCCGAGTCCAGAGGGGGCGACTACCGCAGGTGGCTGGGGTCTGCTATCGACTGTTGAGCCGCCGGCGCCGCCGTCGAGACGAACCGTTCGATGCGTTAGTACTGGGCGGCAAGGCTGGGTCGATTTTCAGAGCAGTGCGCGGCGCGACGGTTGTTGAGCTCAGACGATGCAGAGGCTGAGCCGCAGAAATCGAGGCAGGCAATGGGCATACTGGTCAATGGAACATGGTTCGATGACGATCCGCTCCCGGCGGATCAAGGTGGCGCGTTTCTGCGTCCCGATTCGAGCTTTCGCGACCGCGTGAGCCGCGACGGCGGCTCTGGATTTAAGGCCGAGCGAGGCCGCTATCAACTCGTCACCGCACCGTCCTGCCCGTGGGCGCACCGCACCGTCCTGATGCGGGCATTGAAGCGCCTCGACGACGTGGTTCCACTGCTCGAATCCGATCTGCCGAAGGGAGAAGGTTGGGCCTATTCACGCCGCCTTGACGATCTCACGCCGAAGACTGGCGTCTTCCATGTCCACCAAGTCTATACCGCCGCCCGACCCGACTATACCGGCCGCGCCACGGTGCCGGTGTTGTGGGACCGCAAGACAAAGACGATCGTCAACAACGAGTTGTCAGAAATTATCCGCATGCTGAACTCTGAATTCGACGAATTCGGCGACGCAAGCTTGGATCTTTACCCGACCTCTCTGCGGAGCGAAATCGACGAGATCAACCGCTTCGTATACGACAACGTCAATAATGGGGTCTATCGTGCCGGTCTGGCCAAGAGCCAGGAGGCTTACGAGCAGGCCTTCCGCAATCTGTTCACGGCCTTAGACGAACTCGAAGCGCGGCTCTCCCGCCAGCGCTGGCTGGTCGGCGACCGTTTCACCGAAGCCGATCTGCGACTGTTTCCGACACTGGTGCGCTTCGATACCGTCTATTACGTGCTGTTCAAGTGTAATTTGCGCCGCCTCGCCGACTATCACAATCTGTCGAACTACAGCCGCGAGATCTACCAGATGCCAGGGGTGGCCGCGACCGTCGACTTCTACAAGATCAAGCTCGGCTATTATGGCGGCATGCGCCACCTCAATCCGAGGGGCATACTGCCGCTCGGCCCCGCGCTCGACCTCTCCTTGCCGCACGACCGTTCCCGGCTTGCAGCTCGGTGACCAAACCGGAGCGCCTCGGCTCGCTCCCTGCCGGCGCCGATCGAAGTCATCGTGAGTTTTCTCCCCGGCGGACCATCGGCGGCTTGAGGCGTCCGGTTATCGATGATGGAGAAAGCTGACGCGTGTAAGTCTGCAACACTCCCCCGCTACTGTTTACAAAGTGATCGGGAGTTTACCTCCTGGTTTCGTCCATTCACCAGCTTAACATAACATTTTACCAATCGATCAGGGCCATACATCAAGCGATTACAGCAGGTCCTTATACCAGGGACATCCAACGGCACCGGACATAACCGGCAGCCGCTACCTTAAAGGGGTGGACCTGATGACCGAGTTTGCACGTCTTGTGGAACACGAAATCCCGCGCCTGCGGCGTTATGCACGGGCCTTGACCCGCGATGCGTCGCGGGCCGACGATTTGGTGCAAAGCGCGCTCGTTCGCGCGGTCGCCAAGCAGCATCTATGGCAGCCCGGCACCGATCTGCGAGCCTGGCTTTTTACGATTCTGCACAATCAGCACGTCAATGACGTCCGGCGAGGCATGCGCGAGGGAACAATGATCCCGGTCGAAGACGTGGCCTCGGTGCTGACGGTTGAAGCGAACGCCGGGAATTCATTGCAATTGCGTGATCTCGAACGAGCGCTGGCGCGTCTCCCCGACGAGCAGCGGCAAGTAATCCTGCTCGTCGGCCTCGAAGGGATGCGCTACGATGAAGTTGCCACGATCCTCGGCGTCCCGATCGGGACCGTACGCTCGCGCTTGTCGCGCGGCCGCGAGACGCTGCGCGGCCTGATGGGAATGGACGAGAAAACCACCGCGCCTCCAGCACCCCAGCCGTCCGCGGGACCCCGGACACAACAAGCAGCGTGAGCTGATCCTGATGTTACGAGCGCGCCTCGGCCGCATACAACAATGATCAAAGCGGGATATGGTCGACGATCGATGACGGACGCCGTGCCCGCGGACGCCATTGATCGCGGACCGTCGGGATTTGGCAGATCAGCGTATCCATCGCCTCTGTCGTGTGTTCGAGGTTGACTCGTCCGTTTGCCTCGACCACGGGGACTGGGTTCACAGTGAAGTCGAGCCAGCGCATGTCCAATCGCCCAGTCAACTCACGCCGTTTTCTGACGACGTTTTCCCGCAGGGCCGCGCGCTCGGCCGACGTCAGCTCGTAATCGTCTCGACGATCCTTGCCGCTGCCGCGCGGGATAAAGGGCAGGATGCTCAGCTGCCGCACTTTGTAGTGGAGACAGAACTCGGCGACCCAGTCGACCACCCAGCCGTGGCCGGCAACGACGGTGGTTTGGACCGAGCTGTGAATACTCGCGGCGAGGAGCCGGCGCAGTCTGCGCAAATCGGCTCCCGGCAACAACCCGGCGTATCGCGTCGCTTCGGCTTCTCCCGGTTTGATGGCGTCGAAGGCGAGCCAAACCACCCGGCTTCGGGTCACCTCGGGTAGCCACTGCGCCCACCGCCCGATTGTCGCCGAGCAAGAAATTCCGCAAGTCGCCAGCGACAGGGCGTCGAAAAGACCTTCGACCAGGATCAGTGGTTCCGCTCTCCAGCCCCCAAGCATACCGATCATCCCGTTACCCGGCCAGATCGTCAGCATTTTATTCTGGCTTCGCACAACGCTCAGATAACGGCCGTGGACCGAGGCAAGATTATCGTCGCGATCGCGCAGAGGCGCGATGACCGCCGGCCGGCCGCGGAAATCTGCATCGAAGCGAACTCCGGCGGCATCGGCGACGCCGATCGGGATGCCGCGCCGCTCTACATAGGCCTGTCCGGGGTTCCTGCGAGTGGCATGGCGCCTGCGGGGAGTTCGCAGGGCCCGTCGCCTGTTCGGTGCATCCGCGGTGGATCGTCGTAGGAGCGCATCGGTGCTGCGGCTCAGCCTCGGTGGTGTCAAAAAAGGGTGGAGTTGAGAGTGGTGCGACCCGAACAGACGCTACCCATCCTATTTCGTCGTCCCCGCGAAGCGGGGTCCAGGCCTGCCCCTGCCCTGAACAGGGGCCCTTATGTGAGCGGTTATTCTGGGTTCCCGGTTTCGCGGGAATGACGGAAAGAGCGGGTATTCAGTCTAAAAATCGTACCACTACGATGACAGTTTTGCTGCCGCAGATTAATCTTTCGCCGATGGACGGCGAAATCGCATACGGGATCATCGAGCTGCAGCGGCCGACGGCGGGGCGGCTGCCGTTGATCCTCGCCTCGCCGCATAGCGGGTCCGAATATCCGGCTGATTTTGTTGCAGCTTCACGGCTCGATCCGCTGGCATTGCGGCGCTCCGAAGACAGTTTCGTAGACGAATTGTTCGGTGCAGCACCCAGTTTGGGTGTGCCGCTGCTGTCGGCACGGTTTCCACGCGCCTATCTCGATGTCAATCGCGAAGCCTATGAACTCGACCCGGCGATGTTTGCCGATGCGTTGCCGGGCTTTGTCAATACGGCTTCGCCACGGGTGCGGATGGGCCTCGGAACAATCGCTCGCATTGTCGCCAGCGGCGAGGAGATCTACGCCGGCAAACTGCTGTTTACCGACGCACAGCGGCGGATCGACCAGCTCTATCATCCGTATCACCAAGCGCTCCGCCGATTGGTTGACGAGGCCGAGGCGTTGTTTCGCGGCTATTTGTTGGTCGATTGCCATTCGATGCCGTCCGCCGCCGGATCGATGTGCGGCTCGGGCGGGGCCGACATCGTGCTTGGCGATTGCCACGGCACCGCCTGCGCGCCGGCGATCCTCGAAGCCGCCCGTCGCTTTTTTTCTACGCGGGGATTCAACGTCGCGATCAATACGCCCTACGCCGGCGGGTTTACCACCGGACATTACGGCGACCCGCGCCGCCGCCGACACGCATTGCAGGTCGAGATCAACCGCGCTCTTTACATGGACGAGCGCAATTACCGGCGAAAGCCGCGCTTTGCCGGGCTCGCGGCGGAACTGGCCGAGTTGGTGCGCGAGCTCGCCCGCACCGCCAAGGAATGTCTTTCCGAGGTCGAGTGAACCCGAGAGATTGATCCGCCGCACCGCCATTCTCACCTAAGAACAGAACGGGTGCGGAGCAATCGATGAGCGCGGTTGGGCTGAAAGCGGCCCCGGACTTTACAATCGAGCAGAACTGGGACGCTTATACGGAGGAGGAACACGCGGTCTGGCGGCTGTTGTTTGAGCGCCAGCAAACATTGCAAAAGCACCGCGCTTGCCGCGAATACCTCGACGGGCTCGCAGGGCTTGGGGTGGCGGCGGCCGGGATTCCCGATTTTCGCCGCCTCAGCGAAATTCTCGACCGCAGCACAGGCTGGCGCATCGTCGCCGTGCCTGGGCTGGTCCCGGATGAGGTATTTTTCCATCATCTGGCGCACCGACGGTTTCCGTCGACCTGCTTTATCCGCAGCCGCGATCAGCTCGACTATTTGCAAGAGCCCGATATTTTTCACGATATCTGCGGTCACGTGCCGTTGCTGATGAACCCGATCTTTGCCGATTACATGCAGGCTTACGGGAAGGGGGACTCAAGGCGCAAGGCCTCGGCCACCTACAGCGCCTGGCGCGGCTTTACTGGTACACGGTCGAGTTCGGGCTGATTTCGACCCCGGACGGCTTGCGGATTTACGGATCGGGAATTTTGTCGTCCGCCGGCGAATCGGTTTATTGCCTCGAGGATACGCGGCCGCACCGGCTGTGGTTCGACTTGCGCCGGGTCATGCGCACGCGATACTGGATCGACCGGTTTCAGGACACCTATTTCGTGATCGAGGATTTCGAGCAACTGTTCGACGCAACCCGCGCCGACTTCACGGGCATTTATCGCGCGGTTTCGGCACTGCCCGATTTGGATCCCGATCAGCTAACCAAAGCCGACCGGCGGTACAGTCGACCGGCGGTATAGTCGGCGGGCGGCGCAGGCGCGTTCCGATGGGTAAAAAAATGGGCCGAAGCAATCGCTCGGCCCAAGTTTAGGGAGGAAACGCCTAGAAGACGTACGGTAAGACCACAACCGGCGATCGTTACCGCACTGCACAATTTAGTGCGCGCCGCCGGTATGTCAAGCCGGTTTTTTCGAAGCGCCTGTTGTGATTGAGAATTCACGTTTAGATCAGTCATTTACGTGAAGTCGGGGGGAGTGCGTCCAGTGCGACGCACAACTGACAGATTTTGGACGCGCTGCGAAATCCGCCTCGTCGCGTGGGCGGCGGTTGCGCCGATCCTCGCTGCAGGTTGTTCAAGGCTGTAGATTATTCAAGGCGCGCGCGCCGGTCGAACCCGGTAGGCGTTTAGAATCAACCCTCTGCGGGAACCATCGCGTCCCGTGAGCGTTGACCCGGTTAGCTCATAACAGGAATTAAAGATGACGGAGGAGACGATCACCTCGGCCGGTAAACGCGCGGTCAAGACGCAACCACCGGGGGCACCAGCTAATCCTAAACGCGCGCGGCGCACTAGTCGCCGGCTGATCGTCGCCTCGAACCGGGTCGCGGTAGGCGCGGACAAGCACGATTCAGGGGGCTTGGCGGTGGCATTGCGCGCCGCACTCGAAAGCGCTGGCGGCATTTGGTTTGGCTGGAGCGGCAAAGTCGCAGAAGATTCGTCAACGGGCGAACTGAACACGGTCGATCGGGGTCCGCTCACCTACGCGACCGTTGATTTGTCTCAGCGCGATTTTGACGAATATTACCTCGGCTTTGCGAACCGGGTTCTGTGGCCGCTGTTTCATCTGCGGGCGGGTCTCGTCGGCTATTCGCGGCGAGATTTTGCCGCGTATATGCGGGTCAACCGTTGCTTCGCGCATTCGTTGGCGCCGTTGCTGCTGCCCGAGGACCTAGTCTGGGTTCACGACTATCATATGATCCCGCTCGGCCGCGAGTTGCGCCGTCTCAACCAAAACCAGCCTCTCGGCTTCTTCCTGCACACGCCGTTCCCGCCGGCGGAGCTGTTGCGCGTGCTGCCGAATCACCGCGATCTGGTTGAGGCACTGTGCGCCTATGATCTGGTCGGCTTTCAGACCCAGTCCGATCTGCATGGTTTTTCCGATTACCTGCTGCGTTGGGCCGGCGCGGAAGACCTTGGGCATGGGGTCTTTCGGGCTTTCGGCAGAATTGTCCGCGCTCGGGTGTTCGCGATCGGGATCGACGCAGCCGCGGTTTCGCGCCTGGCCGCCGCCGCTGATTCGAGCCGCCACATGCAGCGGTTGCGGCAGAGCCTCGTCAACCGGACGCTGATGATTGGGGTCGACCGGCTCGATTATTCGAAGGGTCTCCCGGCGCGGTTTGCCGCCTTCGAGCAACTGCTGAAGGCCTATCCGGAAACCCGCCGTCGCATCGTTTTCATGCAGATAGCGCCGCCATCGCGCTCCGAAGTCCCGGAATATCAGGAGATCCGTCGTGTCCTCGCGGCCTCGGCCGGCAACATCAACGGGCGCTACAGTGAATTCGACTGGACGCCGCTGCGCTATATCAATAAGAGCTTTGGCCACCGGATCCTGACGGGGTTTTTGCGGGCTGCGCGGATTGGGCTCGTTACGCCGTTGCGAGACGGCATGAATCTTGTGGCGAAAGAGTACGTCGCATCGCAGCCGGCGGAAGATCCCGGTGTGCTGGTGCTGTCTTGTTTCGCCGGGGCGGCGCAGGAGTTGGGTGAAGCGGTGCTGGTCAACCCGCACGATGTCGAAGGCATGGCCGAGGGCATCCACCAGGGACTGACCATGTCGCTCGGCGAACGCAAGGAGCGGTGGACGGCGATGATGGCGACCATCGAGCGCAATGACATCACCCATTGGCGTGAGAGCTTTATCGCCGCCTTGTCGGCGAGCGGCGCCGACTAATGGCAACCCCGGGGGGTGAGGGAAACGAGCCTGAAACTCGGCTCGTGGGCGATATCGGGGCCACCAACGCGCGATTTGGTCTCGTGTCTCGCGATGGCGTCATCCTGAATTGGCGCACCTATCCGTGTGCGAATTACCCGACCATCGATGACGCCCTCGCCGAATACCTGGGCGATCGAGGCGGCTTCCCGATGCCACGTCAGGCGGCGATTGCGATCGCCTCGGCGATTACCGGCGATCGGGTGGCGATGACCAACCATCCCTGGAGCTTTTCGATCTCGGCATTGCGACAGCACTTTGCCTTTGAGCGGCTTGAGGTGATCAACGATTTTACCGCTCAGGCGCTGGCGCTCCCCCGGCTCGGCCCCGCGGACCGAATTGCTGCCGGAGGCGGAACCGCGGTTCCAGGCACCCCGTTGGCGGTGTTAGGTCCGGGATCGGGGCTCGGCGTGTCCGGCTTGGTTCCCAATGGCGCCCGCTGGCTGGCGCTGACCGGCGAGGGCGGCCATGCGACGATGGCGGCGGCGGACGACCGTGAAAGCGCGGTTCTTGGCTATCTGCGCCACCGCTTGGACCACGTCTCGGCCGAGCGCGTGCTGTCCGGGCCGGGGCTCGTCAACCTCTATAACACGCTGACGGCGATCGATGGGGTCCCGTCAAAGGGCTACGCCGCGGCCCAGATAACCGATCTCGGCATGCGCGGCGAGGATCAGGTCTGCGTCGAGGCGACTGCGATGTTCTGCGCCATGCTGGGCACCGTCGCCGGAAACCTGGCATTAACACTGGGCGCGCGTGGCGGGGTTTTTATAGCGGGTGGGATCGTGCCGCGGCTTGGCCAATATTTTGTCGATTTGCGGTTTCGCGAGCGCTTTGCGGCGAAGGGCCGCTTCGAATCCTATCTCGCGGCGATTCCGACTTACGTCGTGACACACCCGCTCGCCGCGTTTCTCGGCTGTGCCGCCCTGCTGGCTGACTGAAGTCGACAAAGATGCCCGCACTGGGATCGAATATCGTTGATCAGCGCGTAGCGCAAAGCCCGACACCCCCGCTTCCGCCGGGAATGCCGCCGCAGCCGCCGCCCGACCCCGAACGCCCGCTGCCGATTGAGGAGCCGCCAACTCCAGTGCCGGTCCCGCCGACGGAACCACCGCCACCCCCGCTCAACGAGCCGCCGCAACGATCCGTCATGAGCCGCGCCCGGCAAGATGCAGACCCGCCACCCCGGCGATGATCAATCCCAGCGATAACAGCTTCCAGATGCCGGCGGGTTCGCCAAACCACACAATCCCGATCGCTGCGACGAGCGCCGTCCCGACACCCGACCAAATCGCATAGGCTGTCGACAAATCAATTCCACGCAATGCCCAAGACAGCACCACAAAGCTCGACACATAACAGACCACCACGACAGCCGCAGGAAGCGGGCGGGTAAACCCGTCGGAGAGCTTTAATGCCGTGGTCCCGCTGATTTCCAGCAAAATGGCGGCCGCGAGAAAAAAAGCACTCATACGGAAAAATCCTCGACGGCCTCGTCGGCCGGCCGCTGTTTTGACGACAGTCGCCGATCGGCGGTAAGATTTTTGATCGGGAACGGGATCGTGTCATGAGCGCCACAACTGACCGAAGCATCAAAGCCGGCACGCGCGAGCGTCGGAGAATTCGCGATCAAGAGTTCACTGGTCCAACCGCCGGACTCGCAGCGGGCAATGTGCAGGCCAACCTGGTGATTTTGCCAAAGGCCCTCGCGCATGATTTCCTGCGTTTTGCGCAGGCCAACCCAAAGCCCTGCCCGGTCTTGGCGGTCTCGGAACCGGGCGACCCACATCTGCCAGCGCTCGGCGAGGACCTCGACATCCGCACCGATCTACCGAAATACCGCGTGTGGCGCTATGGCGAGCTGGTTGAGGAGCCGGCCGATGTCGGCCATGTCTGGCGCGATGATCTCCTCAGTTTCGCCCTTGGCTGCTCGTTTTCGTTCGAGCAGGCGATGGTCGAGGAGGGGATCGAACTCCGCCACATGACCTGCGGCTCGAATGTCCCGATGTACCGCACCAATATTCGTTGCGTGCCGGCCGGCTCGTTTGCGGGTCCTCTTGTCGTGTCGATGCGGCCGCTAAGCCCCGGCGATGCGATCCGCGCGATCCAGATCACCTCGCGCTTTCCGTCGGTGCACGGTGCGCCGGTTCATCTCGGCCTACCGGAGGCGATTGGGATCGGCAGCTTGGACCGGCCGGACTACGGCGATGCGGTGCCGGTGCATGCCGGCGAATTGCCGGTATTCTGGGCCTGCGGCGTCACTCCGCAGGCGGTCATCGCCGAAACCGAGCCCGAGTTCTGCATAACCCACGCACCCGGCTCGATGCTGATTACCGATCTCTTGAACGCCAAACTCGCCAGCCTGTAGCGCCGCTCGAATGTCAACGCCGGCTGCGGCACAGGCGCTGGTCGACCGCATCGAACAGGTCGTGCAGACCGAAGTCGGGCGCAATATCGATGCGCTGTGCGCGGCGGCGCGCGGCGGGTTGTGGCGGGCCGCATCGGCATTGGCCGCGACCCATTCGTGCCATGTCGGGCTGATCACCGGGTTTTTTGTGCCGCAGGGCTCGCCGCCGGCGGCCGAAACCGATGGCCCGGTCGGCGCCGCGCTGCTGGTGCGTGGGCTCGCCGAGATCGCTGTCCCGTGCCGGCTTGCCACCGATGAGCCGTGTCGCAACGCCTGTGCGGTTGCCTTGCGCGTGGCCGGCGTTCCCGAAACGCCGATCGATGTCGTGGCGGTGGATGCACCACTTGAGCCGTTGATTGAGACTTGGCGTGCCGCCGGGATCACCTATGCCCTGTCGATCGAACGCTGCGGGCGCAGTCGTGATGGCAGCCCGCGCAATATGCGCGGCGAGGACATCAGCGCTCATACCGCGCCGCTTGACAACCTCTTCGCCGCCGGGCCGTGGGATACGATCGCGATCGGCGATGGCGGCAATGAAATCGGCATGGGCGCCTTGCCGCGGGACCTGATTGCGCGCCATGTCGCGCACGGCGATAGGATCGGGTGCGTGACACCCGCGCGTCAGCTGATTGTGGCTGGGGTGTCGCATTGGGGCGCCTATGCGCTGCTCGGCGCACTCGCAGTCGTCCGCGAGGATTGGCGGGACAGGCTATTGCGCTGTCTCGATGAAAAGCTCGACCGGCAAATTCTCGAAACCATGCTGCATGACGGTCCAGCGGTCGACGGCGTCTCGCGGCGGCAGGCGCCGACGATCGACAATTTCGACCTTGCCTTTCATCACGACAAATTAAGGCTGGTGCGCCGGCTCGCCGAGGGCGAGCATGTCGTTTAGGGAATTTATCTTCGAGGATTACCGCTACGACCCAGCCAGCAACGTATTGGCATTGGTTTACCGCTTCCTCGATGGGCCGCGGTTTGAGGAAAGGCTGATCTTCGATTTTCCGCCACAGCCATTGTCGCCGCAAGCCAAGGCCGTGCTCGACCGGATTTTTCGGCTCGTTTTCCTGTTTTCAGGTGTCAGCTACTACAAGGCCTTTATCCCGGAGAAGCTGCGCTGTGCCGCGTTTCCGCTCGATCCCGAGACGGCCAGGTTTCTGCAAAGCTTTTATGAAAACGGTTTGGCGGAGTTCGGGTGGACCAACCGCATTGCGCTCCATGGCCGTTGTCGGTTCCACTCGGAGCCGATCACCCCGTCAAAACCATTGGCAATCAGCCTGCCGCGGCGCACCTGCGTGCCGGTCGGCGGCGGCAAGGATTCGATCGTCACCCTCGAATGCTTAAAGCGATCAGGCGAGGATCTCGTCCTGTTTTCGCTTGGCGACGCCGAACCGATCGCCGCCTGCATCGCCGCATCTGGCCTGCCGTTTATTCGAGTGCATCGGCGGCTTGACCCGGCCCTCTTCAAGCTCAACCAACAAGGCACACTCAACGGTCATGTGCCGATCACCGGTATATTGAGCGCAATCGCGTTGGCCTGCGCGGTATTGGCCGGCTTTGACACGATCGCAATGTCGAACGAACATTCCGCCAGTGCGCCAAACCTCGTTTTCGATGGGTTGAGCATTAATCACCAATACAGCAAATCGCTCGAATTCGAAGTCGATCTCGCGGACTACGTCGTCCGCTGCATTACCCCCAGCATTGCCTATTTCTCGCTATTGCGGCCATTGGCTGAAATCGAGATCGCCCGACGGTTTGCGCAGTACTCACAATATTTCGACATTTTCCGCAGCTGCAATACCGCGTTCCGCCAGTCGCGCGCCGAGCGCGGGCGTCACTGGTGCGGTAATTGTCCCAAATGTCGGTTCGTCTTTCTGGCGCTTGCCCCATTTGTTGCCAAGGATCGGCTGATTGCTGTTTTCGGGCATAATCTGCTTGAGGATCAAGCTCAGTCCGACGGTTTCGCGGAACTATGCGGCTTGCGCGAATACAAGCCGTTCGAATGTGTCGGCGAAACCGACGAGAGCGCGGCGGTGATGGCGTATCTCGGGAGCGATTCCGGCTGGCGCAATGATGCCGTCGTGCGACGGCTACGCGCAGCCTACCCGGCGCTGCAGGAGCGCGAGCCGGGCGAATTTCGTATGCTGCTCGCGGCGCGGCATCCGCACCGGGTTCCGGCTTCATTTATGGCGATGCTCGATGCGTGCGGCTGACTTCGGTGCAGCGCGGGTGGCGATCTGGGGCCTCGGCCGCGAGGGTCGCGCGGCAATCCAATTTCTGCGCGCGCGTCATCCGGAATTGCCGCTGCTGTTGTTGGACGATGCTGCGAGTGCGCCGCGGCCGATCGAATTCGACAATATCCTGTGCGCCTTTGGCGAGGACGCGGTAGGGCGCGCTCTCGATGAAGTCCACGTCGTGGTCAAATCACCGGGCGTAAGCCTGTACCGGCCTGAAATCGAGAGGGCGCGCCACAACGGCGTAAAGGTCACCTCGCTGCTGAATTTGTGGTTCGCCGAGATTCTCGGGATTCGGACGATCTGCATCACCGGAACAAAAGGGAAGAGCACGACCGCCTCGCTGATCGCGCATATCCTTGGACGGCTCGGCCGCAAGGTTGCGCTTGCCGGCAATATCGGGGTCCCGGTAACCGACATCGATCCGAGCAGCGTCGAATTTGCCGTCATCGAGGTATCGAGCTACCAGGCTGCAGATTTCGACGGAATATGCGACATCGCGGTGCTGACCTCGCTGTTTCCCGAGCATCTCGATTGGCATCTCGACCTTGATTCCTATTACCGCGACAAGCTCAATCTGCTCCGCCACAGCCGGGCCGCCGTCGTCAATCGCGAGTCCGCGCCGGCGGCCGGACTAGCTCGTTATTTCTTTAATGATCCAGCTGCGTTCCATAGTCGCGGGACCGCGATATTCGACCGTGGCGAGCGGATCGGCGATGTCGAAAACTGCTACCTTGCCCGGCCACAGAATCTATCGAATGTTTGCGCGGCACTGACGGTTGCGAAAATGCTCGGCTTCGACCCTCGCGCCGCGCTCGCCGCTGTTCGCGACTTTCGCGCCTTGCCGCACCGCCAGCAGGAGATTGGCGAGATCGAGGGCGTGCTGTACGTCGATGACAGCATCTCGACGGCGCCGGAGTCGACGCTCGCGGCACTCGAAGTTTACGCGGGGCGAGACATAACCTTGATCGCCGGCGGGTATGATCGCGGCATCGATTACGGCAAACTGATCGCCAAGCTCGCCGGCGGTGCTGTCCGCGCGGTCGTCTGCCTCGGCCTCAGCGGGGAGCGGATTTACACAACGCTGCGCGCTGCCCCCGACCACCCCGACACCATGCTCGCGCGGTCGATGGATGCCGCAGTCGCCTGGGCAAGGCAGAAGACACCAAAGGGTGGCGTCGTGCTGTTGTCACCGGCAGCACCCAGTTACGGCGACTACCACGACTTTGCCGAGCGCGGCCGCGATTTTGCGGCGAAAGCCGGATTATTGGAAACGCGAGAAGTCGGGTGACGGGCGCACCCCAGTGGCGACCCGTTGCCCAGTGGCGACCCGTCCTGTGGCTGCTCTGGTCGATCTTGATCGGCTCGATCGGCGGCGGTTGCGCGGAGAAGCCATTTCTCTCCGCCGGTGACGCCACTTCCGCGCAGGTTGGCTATGGCCACGACCTCAACGCTGCGACCGAGGTCGCCAGAGAGCATTGCGCGCGCTACGACAGGGTGCCGCGGTATCTCAACTCATCCGAGAACATCGCCTTTTTCGCCTGCGAGCCGCGTTAACCCTGCTCTTTGGTCGCAGTCATGCTGGGACGTGGGACATCGCACACTACCTTGGTGCACAGGATCTGAGTTCGCGCTGCAACGGGCGACGCCTTAAATCATCATATCTGCTCGAGATCCTGTAAAAATGGGATCGCTTAATGACTTGGTTTCGTTCCCAGACGATCGAGGCGAAGCTTAGCCTCCGAGGTTCCTAGTTCACCCGCCCGCAGATACCACACCCGTGCCTCGTCGGGGTCCGCAATCTGTGTCCACAGATGAAAGCGACGCAGAAAAAATGGATCGTAGCTCGCTCCTATACCTAAGGCTCCTCGCCCTTCTCCGGCTTCGAATGCGCGACGGTAAAGCAGCCGGGCAGAGGCAAGATCCCCCCGCCGAAATGCGGCGTCACCTTGCAGCAGGAGTGTGTTGATCTCGGGAGCGGGCAACGGCGCAACGACTGTCGATGCTGCTGCGGCACTACGGTGTATCGGCAAAGCGGGCGCAGTATGAGAGTCGGCTATGGCGGGCGTCTTTCCTGTATCAATCGCCGGACGGTCGGGAGGGGGCGTCGACGTCTGCGATACTGTCGATGAGGAAGCGACCGCCTCGGAGCTCGCCGGTTGCGGCACGGGAGCCGTGATCTGACGCGGAGTGGCTGAGCTTGCTGTTGTTTCGCCCGTCAGCGTTGCTCGTGCCTCCGTTTGCGCTGGAGGCTTTGGCGACTTGTCCTGGATTGGGGTAACAGCCGGGCTCTCGCTGAAGCCGGGGATCGAGGTCCTCGAGACGTCGGATGCCATCATTGCTGGCGATCGTTCCGGACCAGCCGCTTCGCGGGAATGATCGATCAGTAAAGATAGTCCAGTACCGAGAAAGGCGAAGATGATCGCGAAAGCGGCAATTCCCAACCCACACAAGCAAAGAATCGCGCTTGCGCGCGAGCGCATCGAATTTGGATTCCAAGGTAAAGACAAAGCTGGGGCAACGGAGCCGCCAGGATCCGAATTAGGTCCAGAGTACCGGGATCGGATCGTCAGATCGCGCATTTCCCCAGCTCCACGCCTAACGAAATACCACATCCTCGCTCATGTAAGGTTATCATCGTCATGTGCTGGCATGCGAAGGTCGCCGCCGATTTTTACCCCAAAAGGGGGAGCCAGTCGCGCGAGGCCGCGAAGCTGGCGCCAACCCTGACGACGATTTCTCCAATAGCGGTGAACGCGGATGAGCTGGCTTACCAATTTCGTCCTGCCAAAAATACGCGCTGTGGTCAGTAAACGGACGGTGCCCGACAATTTGTGGAAAAAATGTCCTGCTTGCGAACAGATGCTGTTCCATCGCGAGCTCGAAGCCAATCTCGATGTTTGTCGGAATTGTGGCCATCATCTGCGCATCGGCGCGCTACGCCGACTGGGAGTCCTGTTCGACGACGGCGCGTTTTCGCGGATCGAGTTGCCAAAAACACCTACTGACCCGCTCCGCTTTCGCGATCGCCGACGTTATACCGATCGTCTCAAAGAGGGTCAGGCGGCGCACGGTTCCGGCAGCGATTCGGTTATCGTCGCCCACGGGACGATCAGTGGACATCCCGTTGTAGCCGCCGCGTTTGACTTCGGCTTTATTGGGGGCTCTATGGGTATCGCCGCCGGAGAGGCGGTGCTGGCTGCGGCCAAGCTCGCAATTCTGCAGGAAGCGGCATTGGTCGTCGCCCCGGCTTCGGGTGGCGCGCGAATGCAAGAAGGCGTCCTGTCGCTAATGCAAATGCCGCGAACGGTTATCGCGGCTGACATGGTGAAGGAGGCGGGGCTTCCCTACATCGTGTTGCTCACCGACCCGACGACTGGCGGGGTGTCGGCCTCGTTTGCGATGGTCGGCGACATCACCGTGGCAGAGCCGGGAGCGATTATTGGGTTTGCCGGAGCCCGTGTCATCGAAGAGACAATTCGAGAGAAATTGCCGGATGGCTTCCAGCGTGCCGAGTATCTGCTTGATCACGGTATGCTCGATCTTGTCGTGCCGCGGGCCGAATTGAGGGCGACGATCGGCCGGCTACTAGGTCTGTTGCGCGATCCGTTGCCAACCGCCTTGCCTCAGCCTCGAGTGATCGCCGCAGCGGAGTCGGCATGATCAAAGCCGGCAGCGACATCGTACTGGAGCGCCTCTCGCGCTTGCATCCAAAGCTGATCGATTTATCGCTTGGACGAATCGAGAGGCTGCTTAAGGCGCTGGGAGACCCGCAAAATCACCTCCCGCCGGTGATTCATGTTGCCGGCACAAACGGCAAGGGTTCGACGATCGCGACACTTCGCGCCTGCCTTGAGGCCGCGGGATGGTGCGTTCACGCGTACACGTCGCCGCATCTCGTCAGGTTTCACGAGCGGATCCGGCTCGCCGGGCGCTTGATCGACGAGGATTACCTGATCGAACTGCTTGAAGAATGCGAGCGCGCCAATCAGGGTAGGCCGATAACCTATTTCGAGATCACAACGGCGGCGGCATTTCTCGCCTTTGCCCGCATCCCAGCCGATTTTGTGCTTCTCGAGACCGGACTGGGCGGCCGGCTCGATGCAACCAATGTCGTGCAACATCCGGCTGCGACGGCGATCACCCCGATCTCGCTCGATCATCAAGCATTTCTGGGCGACACGGTCGCCGCGATCGCCGGCGAGAAGGCCGGCATCATGAAACCGGGTTCGCCGGCGATCATCGGTACCCAGCCCCTCGAAGCGGCTGCGGTATTCGACATCCGCGCCGCCGAGATCGGAGCACCGCTCTACCGCTTTGGCCGAGAATGGCGCTGTACCGCGCATGCCGGCGGGATGCGCTATGAAGGCCCCCGCTGGTGCTTCGACCTGCCGTTGCCGTCGCTCCCGGGTGCGCATCAGGTCGCCAATTCCGGGATTGCGATTGCCTGTCTCGAACAGGTGTCGAGCCTGGAGATCAGCCGCGAGACGATCGCGCAAGGGCTGCAGCATATCGAGTGGCCGGCTCGCCTCCAGCGCCTGACCCGCGGGCCTTTGATCAAGATGCTGCCGGACGGCTGGGAGTTGTGGCTCGATGGCGGCCATAACCCCGGCGCCGGTCAGGTGCTCGCGGCCGCGGTTTCGGCCTGGGCCGACCGCCCGCTCTATCTGATCGTCGGGATGCTCAACACCAAGGACGCGACGGGTTTCCTCGCTCCGCTCGCCCCCCATGTCCGCGCCCTCCACGCGGTAACAATTCCCGGCGAGCAAAATGCCTTGCCCGCCGACAAAATTGCTGCCGATGCCCGCTCGGTCGGGCTTCCCGCCTATGAGGCACTCTCGGTCGCGGCCGCCCTCCAGGCCATAACCGCCGAGCTGCTCGGCCCGGCCGGCACCCTTATCTGCGGATCGCTTCACCTCGCGGGCGTCGTTCTGGCTGATAACGGCTGAGCGCGGAAACGGGCTCGAAGATTCGCGACAGCACGCCTAACGGTAGCGCTTTCATTCGGTAAATTTCCGGATCTACCGTCATCACGAGAGCCCGACTTCATGGGTGGCCTTTGTCCGCCGGTGGTGCTACACATGCTCGGCCGATCGCACGCCCGCGGGAGAGGCTGCGCTCATTTGGTTGGGATGCAGCGCCGAAGGAGCAACCGCCCCGGAAACTCTCAGGCAAAAGGACCGCGGGCGGAAGGGCGCTCTGGAAAGCAGCGGCGTGATTCGCCTCGCCGCTCACCGAAGGAGTAAGCCCCAGGAGCGTGATAAGCGCTTCAGGGGTGAATCTCTCAGGGTCCACGACAGAGGGGGCACAGAGGACGCAGTTGCGTCCGCTCTCTGTCGGAGGTGCCCGAGTGCCGACCGAAGATCCGGCCTCCTTGAAACGAACCTCGCTCTATCCGCTGCATCGCTCGCTCGGCGCGCGGATGGTGGCGTTCGCCGGTTACGAGATGCCGGTGCAGTATCCGGCCGGCATCCTGGCCGAGCATCTGCACACCCGCGCCCAAGCCGGGTTGTTCGATGTCTCGCATATGGGCCAGTTACGGCTCATCGGGACCGATCCCGCCGCCGGCCTGGAGAGACTCGTACCCGGAGATATCCGCAGCCTCGGTTTGATGCGGATGCGCTACTCCCTCTTGCTCAACGAGACGGGCGGCATTCTCGACGACCTGATGGTGACGAGGCTCGACGATAGTCTGTTTGTCGTCGTCAACGCCGCGACCAAAGACGCCGATTTTGATCATATCCGCTCTCATCTGAGCTCGGCAGTGAAGGTCGAAAAACTCGATAATCGCGCCTTGCTGGCGCTGCAAGGTCCAATGGCGGCTACGGTGCTGGCGCGTTTCGCCCTCGGAATTGCTCAAATACCCTTTATGAGCGCCACGCAGACGATGCTCGAGGGCCAGCCCTGCCTCGTGACGCGATCCGGTTATACTGGCGAGGACGGGTTTGAGATTTCGCTGGGGACAGGGGCCGCCGCGGCCCTCGCTGAGCGGTTGCTTGCTGAGCCCGAGGTGGCGCCAATCGGGCTCGGCGCCCGCAATTCGCTGCGCCTCGAAGCTGGGCTGTGCCTGTACGGTCACGATATCGACGAGACGACGACACCGGTCGAGGCCGGCCTGGCGTGGACCATCGGCAAGAACAGGCGCGAGAACGGCGATTTCCCCGGCGCCTCGGTCATTCTCGGCCAACTGGCGCGCGGCCCGGCGCGCAAGCGCGTCGGGATCCGCCCCGACGGCCGCGCCCCGGCGCGCGAGGGAACACCGATCGCCGATCCCGACGGCAACGATATCGGCCGAGTGACGAGCGGCGGCTTTGGTCCTTCACTCGGGGCGCCGGTGGCGATGGGGTATGTGGACGCTGCCCACGCCGCGGCGGGGACGGCCCTGTCGCTAATGGTACGCGGCATCGCGCGCCCGGCCCAAATCGTCCGGCTCCCCTTTGTCCCACACCGCTATCACCGCGGCTGAGCCGCAGGAGGCACGCGTTGACTGCAGCCCGCTTTACCAAAGACCACGAATGGGTCCGACTTGACGGCGAGATCGCGGCCATCGGCATTACCGATTACGCGCAATCGCAACTCGGTGACATCGTCTACGTCGAGTTGCCCGAGATCGGCCGGCACATCGACCAGGGCAAGGAGGTCGCTGTCGTGGAATCGGTCAAGGCAGCGAGCGACGTCTATGCCCCGGTATCGGGCGAGGTCGTCGAAGTCAACGAGGCCCTTGCCGGTGATCCGGCAAAGGTCAATGCCGATGCGATGGGCGAGGGCTGGTTTATGAAGCTCCGTCTTGCGGATCCAAAACAGTTGGATGAGCTGATGGACGAGGCGGCCTATGGGCGCTTTGTCAAGGGTCAGCAATAATGCGCTATCTTCCCCTGACCGCGGCCGATCGCAATGCGATGCTGAAGACGATCGGCGTCCCGTCGATCGACGCTTTATTCGCGGACATTCCCGCGGCGGCGCGCCTCGACGGTCTTCTCGACCTGCCGAGCGCGCAGGGGGAACTGGAGGTAGAGCGCGCGATTGGCCGCATGGCGGCGCGCAATGTTTCGGCAGGTTCGGTGCCGTTTTTTGTCGGCGGCGGGGCCTATCGGCATCATATCCCGGCCGCGGTCGACCACCTGATCCAGCGCGGCGAGTTCCTGACCTCGTACACGCCTTACCAGCCCGAGATATCGCAAGGGACTCTGCAATACCTGTTCGAGTTTCAGACCCAGGTGGCACTGTTGACAGGGATGGAGGTCGCGAACGCCTCACTTTACGACGGCGCCACCGCCTGCGCCGAAGCTGTTATGATGGCGAACCGAGTAACCGGCCGGAAACGGGCGGTCCTGTCAGGCGGGCTGCACCCGCATTATCGCGAGGTCTGCGCAACCTACGCCCGCTTTGTCGGGTTTGAACTTGCCGCCGCGGACCCCAACCCAGGACAGACCGAAAACTTGGCCGATCTGATCGACGGCGGCACCTCCTGCGTCGTCGTGCAAAACCCGGATTTCTGGGGCGAATTGTGCGACTGGTCGGCCCTGGGCCAGGCATGCCATGCCAAGGGTGCGTTGCTGGTCGTGGTCGTAACCGAAATCGTATCCTTGGGCGCGGTGAAATCGCCCGACGAAATGGGCGCCGATATTGTCGCCGCTGAAGGGCAGTCGCTCGGCAACGCATTGAGCTTTGGCGGCCCTCATCTCGGTCTCTTTGCAACCCGAGACAAATTCGTGCGCCAGATGCCGGGCCGGCTGGTCGGCCAAACCATTGATGCCGAGGGGCGCCGCGGCTGGGTGCTGACCCTGTCGACGCGCGAGCAGCACATCCGACGCGAGCGCGCCACGAGCAACATCTGCACCAATTCGGGGCTATGCGCCCTCGCTTTTACCGTTCACCTGGCGCTGCTCGGTGAATGCGGGATCACCCGGTTGGCGCAGCTCAACCACGCCGCCGCGGTGCGTCTCGCCGAGCGTCTCGAGGGCATCCCCCGGGTGGGCCGGATCAACCGATCGTTTTTTAACGAATTCACACTGCGGCTGCCATGTCCGGCAGCGCCGCTGGTCGAGACCCTGGCGAAACAGGACGTGCTCGGCGGGATTCCGGTTAGCCGGCTCTACCCGGGCCGGCCTGAACTTGCCGACCTCCTGATGGTGGCGGCGACCGAAACCGTCACCGACGAAGATATCGATCGGTTCGAGCAAGTCCTATGGGAGGCGGTATCGTGAACGATTGGAGCCGGGCGCTCAGTACAGGCTTGTCGGAGCCCGCGAACACTGAGACGACGTTCAGCGGCAACCGCGGCCTCCAGATCGAGGAGAAGCTGATTTTCGAGGAGGACGCGGCCGGACGCACCGGGGTCGATTTACCCGAACCGCCGCCGTTCCGTTCCCGGCTTGGCGGGCTCGATCGGCAAAGCCCGATTGGTCTGCCGGGTCTTAGCGAGCCGCAGGTCGTGCGGCATTTCACCCGCCTATCGCAAAAGAATTACGCGATCGATAGCGGGCTCTACCCGCTCGGCTCATGCACGATGAAGCATAACCCGCGCCTGAATGAAAAACTGGCGCGGCTCCCGAGCCTCGCCGATATCCACCCATTGCAGCCGGCCTCGACCGTGCCCGGTGCGCTCGGGCTGATCGACATGCTCGCCCACTGGCTGAAAACATTGACCGGTATGCCGGCGGTGGCGCTGTCGCCGGGTGCGGGCGCACATGGCGAACTCTGTGGGATGATGACCATTCGGGCGGCGCTCGAAGCTCGCGGCGATCCGCGCGTTCGGGTACTGGTGCCCGAATCGGCGCACGGGACCAACCCTGCGACCGCCGCCGCGTGCGGCTATCAGGTCGATCCGATACCGGCCGACGCCCGCGGCCGTGTTGATCGCGCCGCGCTTGAAGGTAAACTCGGCCCCGATGTTGCCGCGCTGATGCTGACAAATCCGAATACCTGCGGCTTATTCGAAAATGAAATCATCGAAATCGCCGCCGCGGTACACCGGGCGGGCGCGTTCTTCTACTGCGATGGCGCCAATTTCAACGCGATTATCGGGAGGGTGCGGGCGGCCGATCTCGGCATAGATTGCATGCACCTCAATCTGCACAAGACGTTTTCGACCCCGCATGGCGGCGGCGGTCCGGGCAGTGGTCCGGTCGTGCTTGTCGCCGAACTGGCTCCCTTTGCCCCGTTGCCGTGGATTGTGCGCGGCGCTAACGGACTTGACCTCATCGAGCATAAGGCCGGTGGCGCCGAAGCGGCGATCGGCCGGCTCAAAGGTTTCCACGGCCAGATGGGCATGTTCGTGCGGGCGCTCGCCTACATGATGAGCCACGGCGCCGACGGTTTGCGTCAGGTCGCCGAGGATGCGGTGTTGAACGCCAATTATCTGCGCGCATTGCTGCAAGACGATCTCAGCCAGCCGTTTCCCGGTCCCTGTATGCACGAGGTTCTGTTTGACGACGGGTTTCTGAAGGACACCGGCATCACCACCCTCGATTTCGCCAAAGCGCTGATCAACGAGGGTTACCATCCGATGACGATCTATTTTCCGCTGATCGTGCATGGTGCGATGTTGGTCGAGCCGACCGAGACCGAGAGCAAGGCGTCGCTCGATGAATTTGCGGCGGTGGTCAAGGCGCTCGCCGCGGCGGCTCGCGATGGCGACGTCAGCCGTTTTCGCGCGGCACCTCATCTCGCGCCGCGCCGCCGGCTGGACGAGACCACCGCCGCGCGAAAGCCGGTCTTGCGTTGGCGCCCGGCTCCTGATGCGGCAAGAGTAGCGGCCGCGCGAGGGCCGTTGCGGGAGCAACGGAACGCCGGGAAACGCGGTCGTGTTGAATGATCAACGACTTAATTACGCAGGACCGCGCGACGATGCTGGGGCACCACGTTTACCGAGTTCGTCCGGAAGGCGAAGATTGGACGGTCATTAAAGACGGCGAGGATCGCGCTCGGGCCAACTTCGATGATCGCGAACAAGCGATTGCCGAGGCGATGCGGCTGGCGCGCTCCGACCAGCCGGCGAAAGTCAGGATCGACAACGGCGACGGATCGATTGCCGAAGAAAGGCTGATCGGCCGCGATTCGAGCGACGAGCTGCAGCCCTAAGACTAGCGATCAGGACGGCGCGATCGTGGTGCCGCCGTCGACGACGATGGTCTGCCCGGTAATGTAAGCGCCGGCGCGCGAGGCCAGCATCAATGCCACGCCCGCGATGTCTTCAGGCTCGGCGAGCCGTTTCAAAAGTGTCCCCGCCTCCCGGGCGGCGCGGCGTGCGGGATCCTCATAAAGCACGCGGGCAAATTGAGTCGTCACAACACTAGGGGCAATGCAATTGACCCGCACATTGTCCGGGCCCCATTCGGCCGCGAGATTGCGGCACAAAGCATAATCGGCGGATTTGGTGACGCCGTACATGCCGAGCGACGTCGTCGACCGCAGCGCCGCGGTAGAGGTGATAAAGATGATTGCACCGTCGCGTTGCTGGCGCATATCCGGCGCTACCATGCGCGACAGCCACAGATTGCTCAAAACATTGTTGACCATCATCCGCTCGAAGACTTCATCGGTCAGCGCCTCGAGCGATCCGTAATGCGGGTTGATTGCGGCGTTGCACACAAGAATATCGACGCGCGACCAAGCCTCGCGGGTTTTGGCGACCAGGTTTTCCAGCTGAGCCTTGTCCGAGATGCGCGCCGGGACCGCGATCGCCTCTCCGCCTCCGCCACGGATGGCTGCGGCGACCTCTTCGCAAGGCTCGGGGTTGCGCGCCGAAATCACGACCCGCGCGCCGGCTTCGCTAAAAGCCTCGGCAATGGCCCGGCCGATACCTCGGCTCGATCCGGTGACGATCGCGGCTTTTCCGCTTAGGTCGAATAGCTTCATGACCGAAGCACTACAACAGAAAGTAACCTAAGAGGGCCAGGATGATAATGAGCGCCGTAATGACGTATCGCATCAGCCGGGTAAAGCCGACCCAGGTCCGGTAATGTTCGGCCAAAAAGGGATCCATCGACGTGGCCGCCATCTTTTCCTCTTCCGATCGGGAGCAGTGCGTTTGGTATAGCCTAACCGCCACTGCTGACAAGCAAATCGGGCGGAGCCGGGTTGAGGAGGGTGGCGCCGGGCGCGCGCCAGCCGGTAACAGACACCCGGTTATCAACTACGCGGGTCCGGCCTTCAGCAACGAGACGGACGGCAAACGGGTACAAGTGGTGTTCGGCAGCAAGAATCCGCGCGCTCAGGCGGCTTTCGTCGTCTTCCGGATGCACCGGCACCACTGCCTGGGCGATGATCGGACCGGTGTCGACTTCCGGGCGCACGAAGTGCACCGTGCAGCCGGCAAATCGTACTCCGGCCGCCAGCGCTTGGCGCTGGGCATGGAGACCGGGAAATGCCGGCAGCAGCGACGGATGAATGTTGATCATGCGATCGCGCCAAGTCTCGACAAAATCATTGGCAAGCAGGCGCATGAAGCCAGCAAGACAGACGAGTTCGACACCGGCAGCGCGCAGCTGCGCGTCGGCCGCCGCGGCAAACGCCTGTTGATCGCGATCAGCGATTACCACACTCGGCAGGTTCGCCGCTGCGGCATGCGCGAGCCCCGGCGCGGCGCTGCGGTTGCTGACGACCACGGCGATTTCGGCCGGATAGGCCGGATAGGCGCAGGCTTTGATCAGCGCCTGCAAATTTGAACCGCGTCCGGATATCAATACGCCTAACCGCATTGCTCCTGGCCAGCTATGTTGTCACTCCGAGACGGGGGCGTCGCTCCAGGCGATGGCTTCTCCGCATGAACTGCGCTATCACGGCAGGGAAACCGGGCGTGTGCCGAGAGTATCCGGTCGGGGGCGGTTTGCAATGGCTCTGCCGCTGATGTTCAACGTCACCGGACGCAGAGTCCGCAGTCGCATCTCCTTCGCCTTGTTGCTGCTGGCGATAACCATTCTGGGGCTGCCGCAGGTCTATGCCGACGATCAGGGTGACCCGTACTCGGCGACGGTCAAGGTCGATGCGACCGCTGACAGCGCGGCGGCAGCCCGCACTCAGGCGCGCATCGACGGCCAGCGCCGGGCTCTTGACGATGTCGTTCAACGATTGAGCGGATCGAGCGATCTGTCGAAATTGCCGAAGCTCGACGATCAGGCCATCACCGACATCGTCGCCAGTTTCGAGGTCGCGAACGAAAAGATGTCGAGCGTGCGCTATCTTGCCGACTACACTTTTCACTTTCGCCAGGCAAAGGTGCGCCAGTTGCTTCGCTCGGCGGGCATCGGCATCGCCGCCCCAGAAACCCCAATCAAACCCGTTGTTGTCCTACCGGTTTATCGCGACGGGGATAATCTCGTCCTGTGGGACGATCCAAACCCCTGGCGTGATGCATGGGGGCAGATTTCGATCGCCTCGGGTCCCACCAAGCTTGCGCTGCCCCTGGGTGGCGTCGGCGACTTGACCGCAATCGACGCGGAGCAGGCTCGTTCGGGTGACGCCCAGGCGCTCGCCGAAATCGCTCAACGCAATAATGCAGGCGAGGCGCTCGTCGCCGCGGCGACCACGCGACAGCAAGGTGATCGCCTCACCGGCCTCGACATCACCATCAAGCGCTATCGCCTGGGACATCTTATGGTCAGCCGCACCGAGGCTATCGACGCTAATCCCGGCGAAAGCAGCAATGACCTTTTCAAGCGTGCGGTCGTGGTCGTCGTCACCGATATCGAGCATGGTGGTCCACCCGCAGCTCAAAAAGAGGCAAGCCTATCAGCTACCGTGCCGATCCACAGTTTGGGAGAGTGGATAGAGGTGCGCCGACGACTGGCGGCAGTGCCAAGCGTCCGTGCGGTTAATCTGCTGACTTTGAGCCGCGAGCAGGCAAAGGTGGTAATCAAATTCGTCGGCAACTCGGACCAGCTCAAGTCTGGCCTCGCGGAAGCCAATCTGGGTCTGGCCGGCACCGCTCCCGACTGGCAACTGTTGCCCGCCGGCTCCGGTGCCGGCGACCAAAACTAAGCCGCCGCTTGCTAAAAATGACGCAATTGCGCCGCAACTCGGTCGACGAACGGGTTGGCCTCAACCTTCCCAATATGATTTCGCTCGGCCGCCTCCTCTTGGTGCCGCTGGCGATTTGGCTAATCCTTCGCGCGCATTATGGCATTGCATTCTGGGTCTTTGTCGTCGCGGGTGTTTCCGATGCCTTGGATGGCTTCATCGCAAAGCATTTTGATCGACGAACCCGTCTCGGCGCTCTGCTGGACCCGATCGCCGACAAAGCGCTTTTGGTCAGCATGTTCGTGACGCTCGGCCTGGCAAATCAGTTGTGGACTTCGCTCGTCATACTCGTCGTTTTCCGCGACGTCATGATTATCGGCGGCTTTCTGCTGATCCAGGCTTTCTCAATCCCCAAGCGTTACGACCCGCTTTACATCAGCAAGATCAATACCGGTCTCCAGATCGCACTGATCGCATTTGTGCTCGCGCGGCTCGGTCTGGGGGCGGACCCGAGTTGGACTGACGCTATTCTCAGCTACGCGGTCATGCTGACGACAATTCTCTCGGGATTTCTTTACCTTGTTAGATGGACTCGGATCCTCGCCAATTCCGAACCGACTTGTTAAATCGCAAGTCCACAGCCGACTAATAGAAGCAGCCGTGCCCACGCGAGACCAAGAAGTAAAGCAGCTTGCGTTCGATTTGCCCTATCGAGAGGGGTTTGGTCGCGCCGATTTTTTTGTTTCCGCTGCAAATGCAGCGGCACTGGACTGGATCGACCGCTGGCCTAAATGGCCCGCGCCGGTAGTGTTGCTTCACGGTCCGCGAGGCGCCGGTAAGACGCACCTCGCGCATCTTTGGTGCGAGCGGGCCAGCGCGGTTTGGCTTGCGGGAGAATCCCTAGCCGAAGACCAAGCTGCAACCGTATTCGACGCCCGAGACGTCAACATCGTCATCGATGACGCGCATTACGCGTCAGAATCGGCTCTGTTGCATTTGTTCAATGCATGCCTCGAAACTGGCCGAAATCTCCTGTTGACCTCATCCCAGCCGCCAGCGGACTGGCATTTGGCACTTCCTGACTTAACCTCGCGGCTGCGCGCTATACCATCCGTTGCCATCGGCGAGCCCGACGATGCGCTGCTCGGTGCGGTTCTAACAAAGCATTTCGCCGACCGACAGGTGCGCGTCGCACCTGAGGTCATCACCCATCTCCTGCGTCACATTGAAAGATCGTTCGCCGCTGCCGCAAAGATCTCGGCTGCGCTGGACCGGGCGGCGCTAGACCGCGATTGCGCAATCACAATTCCGTTAGCGAACCTCGTGATCACGAAGCACGGCGATCAATCCCCTCGCTCCGACAATGATAGCGGGGTCGCATAATCCATGAGGCGATGCCGTACGTCGCCGATCCTCGACCACTCAGTCCCGATGCGATAACTCGCGCGCGCCAGCGTCGGGAATTTGTTGGAAAATGAACGCGCGAGAGGCGAAGGCACGGCGAGCGCAATGGCCAGTTGATGCAGCCCAGGATTGTGACCGATCAACAACACATTGCTGAAACTCTCGTCAAGCCTCCGCAGGCGCCCGATCAGCTGGCCGCACTCGGCAAGGTAGAGATCGTCTTCCACCAGGTAAGGTGGCCGCTCCGGAAAGCCCATAACGACAAGTTCGAGAGTTTCGCGGGTCCGCACCGCGCTTGAGCACAGGATAAAATCAAGCTTCCCGAGGGCAGCGGGCAAGTGCTGCGCGACGAGCCGCGCCGCTTCGCGCCCGCGCCTGTTTAGTCGACGTTCGTGATCGTCAACATCGTCCTTCCAGCTCGATTTTGCGTGGCGCAATAGGTGCAGCAGATGCATCCAATTTCCTCCCGAACCGGCTCGGTCGCCTACGCCTCGTGCCGAGCACATGACAAGGCCCACACGGCCGCGATAGAATCATTCCCATAACACGGCGAATTTCAGCCCTACGGGGAGATCACGGTGAGCACAAGCGCGCAACCTGCCGAATGGCGTCCTGTCGACTCCCACTCCGCCAGCCGTTTTATCAACCGTGAACTTTCCTGGCTCGACTTCAACGAGCGTGTCCTTGCCGAAGCTGACAATCAACGACATCCACTGCTCGAGCGGCTTCGTTTTTTGTCGATCTCGGCGAACAACCTTGACGAGTTCTTCATGGTGCGCGTTGCTGGTCTAAAAGGCCAAAATCTTGCGGGCATCAAGACGCCGAGCCAAGACGGGCTGACACCAGCTCAGCAGCTCGACGCGATTCGTCAGCGCACTGGTAAGCTGATGGCCGATCAACAGGTTACTTGGCTAGCGCTGCGACAACTGCTCGATAATGCCGGAGTAACGGTCTCCGATCCCGACGGTCTTGCGCCTGGCGACCGGACTTGGCTTCAACAGTACTTTATGGTCGAGATCTTTCCGGTGTTGACACCTCTGGCCATCGATCCCGCGCATCCGTTCCCGTTTATCGCCAATCGCGGCTTCGGCTTGGTGCTGGAGCTTGAAAGGGTAAGTGATGGGGAGCGATTGCAGGCGCTTACCCTGATCCCGGCCTCGGTTCATCGTTTTGTTCGGCTGCCCGGTAAGCCAATTCGGTTTCTGCCGATTGAGCAAATGATTGCCTTGTTCCTCGATCACCTGTTTCCCGGTTTTGCGGTTGTGGCTCAGGGCGTATTCCGGGTATTGCGCGACAGCGAAGTCGAGCTCGAAGAGGAAGCCGAGGATCTCGTCCGCCATTTTGAAACGGCTCTGAAGCGCCGTCGCCGCGGACACGTCATTGTGCTCGCGGTTGATGCCACGATGCCGCAAGACTTGCGGCGCTTTCTGATGGAAAGGCTTGATGCCGCGCCAGTCGACGTGTTCGCTACCGACGGCATCCTCGGCCTAAACGACACAGAGCAGCTGATCATCGATGAGCGGCCGGATTTGGTCTTTGCTCCTTACAACGCCCGGTTTCCTGAGCGCATCCGAGACTTTGGCGGCGACTGTTTTGCGGCAATCCGACAAAAAGATATCATCGTTCACCATCCATACGAGAGCTTCGACGTCGTTGTTCAGTTTTTGCGGCAGGCGGCGCGCGACCCGGCCGTGGCCGCAATAAAGCAGAACTCTTTATCGAACCAGCGACGATAGCCCGATCGTGCGGGCGCTCGCCGAAGCGGCGGAGGCCGGTAAATCGGTCACCGCCATGATCGAACTCAAGGCTCGTTTTGATGAAGAAGCCAACATTCGCTGGGCGCGCGATCTCGAACGCGCCGGTGTCCAGGTCGTGTACGGCTTTCTGAAGCTGAAAACGCACGCCAAGGTGTCGCTCGTCGTCCGCCGCGAAGGCGGCCAGCTCTGTTCCTATGTCCATTACGGGACCGGAAATTATCATCCCTACACGGCGAAGGTTTACACCGACCTGTCCTTTTTCACTTGCGATCCGGCACTCTGTCGCGATGCCGCACGCCTGTTCAATTACATGACCGGCTATGCCACCCCGGCTGGGCTCGAAAAGATCTGGATTGCCCCGATCAACCTGCGGGCCCGGTTGTTTGAGCTGATAGAGGCCGAGATCACTAATGCGCAAAAGGGTGAGTCCGCACAGATTTGGGGCAAGATGAATTCGTTAGTCGACCCAGCACTCATCGACCTCCTTTATCGGGCCTCGCAAGCCGGCGTCAGTATCGACCTGGTCGTGCGCGGGATTTGTTGTTTGCGTCCGGGCGTCCCCGGCTTGTCTGAAAACATCCGTGTCAAGAGCATCATCGGACGGTTCCTTGAACATGGCCGCATCGTCTGCTTCGGAAACGGCAACAAATTACCGTCGGATCGCGCAAGAGTGTTTATAAGCTCCGCAGACTGGATGCCGCGCAATTTCGATTTCCGGGTCGAAGCCCTTGTCCCCATCGAAAACCCAACCGTCCATCGCCAAGTCTTGGACGAGATTATGGTCGCGAACCTACGGGACACGTTGCAGAGCTGGAGCCTGTCGCCGGACGGTTCGTACGATCGGGTTCCGGCCGAAGAGGAACCGTTCTCGGCGCACACGTATTTTATGACTAATCCCAGCCTCTCAGGGCGTGGCAAAGCGCCCAAGCGGGCGCAGCCTCTGCTCGTGGTGAGCTAAGAATCGCTTAGTCCGATGTCCGATTGGCGAGCCTCCGCAGCAGCCGAGCGTATCGGCATCATCGATCTCGGCTCCAATTCGCTGCGACTAGCGGTTTTCGAGCAGCACGGGCCTGCTCTGTTCCCGCTGCTCAACGAAAAAGTCATGTGTGGGCTGGCTCGCGGCCTGTCTACGACCGGCCGGCTGAACCCAGAGGGGGTGACCCTCGCTTTGGTCAATTTGCAGCGCTTTGTAGCGCTGGCGCGGTCAATCGGCGTCGACCACCTCGCCGTGTTGGCAACAGCTGCGGTTCGCGACGCCGAAGATGGGCGCTCCTTTGCCGAGCGCGTCTCCCGAGAATGCAACGTCCCGGTGACCGTGCTCGACGGCGCCGAAGAGGCCCGCCTGTCGGCAGCCGGAGTGCTGGCTGGAATTCCCGATGCTGAGGGAATTGTCGGCGATCTGGGTGGCGGAAGCGTCGAACTCGTTCGCGTCCGGGCACCTGGCGCTGACGATATGGGCACCGCGCGGCGCATTGAGCGCGGGGTGTCCTTGCCGCTCGGACCGTTGCGCCTAGCCGAACTCAGTGATAACGCCAAGGCCCTCTCGGAGAAAGTTGAGCGAGCCTTGGCGGCGGCGCAGCTTGCACGTTCGTATCGCGGCCAAAGCCTCTATCTAGTCGGCGGTGGGGCGCGGGCCATAGCTCGGCTGCATATGGAGCATACCCGCTATCCGCTTCACATCGTTCATCACTACACGATCCCCCGTAGCGAGGCAGAAGCATTCTTTGAAATCATTGGCCGGCTGTCTCGCAAATCCCTCGAGCGGATTACGACGATTTCGCGCAAACGACTTGAAATGGTGCCGCTGGCGGCCTTGGTCCTGCGCCGATTGATCGCCGTCATCGCGCCCCAGCAAATCGTGTTTTCCGCGTACGGGTTACGGGAAGGCTATGCTTCGGGGCTGGTGCAGCAAGGGGACGACAGCTCTGGCCCACTGATCGCGGGCTGCATGGCGATCGCCCAAACCGAAAGCCGCTTCGCGCTTGATGGTGACCGCCTTCTCGAGTGGACCGCACCGCTGTTTCCAAACCTATCGGATCGGGCGCGACGACTGCACCAGGCCGCTTGCTGGCTCAGTGACATCGCGTGGATCGAACATCCGGATTATCGCGCCCAGGAGGCGTTTAATCGCAGCTTACGGCTCCCTCTTGCCGCGATTGCGCATCCCGAACGGGTGTTTGTCGCCTCTGTGCTGCACACCCGCTACGGCGGGAGCGTCGACGACCCGATCCGGGAGGCGACCTTGCCGCTGCTCGATCCCGATGCTGCGTTTGAGGTGCGTGCGCTGGGCCTAACGCTCCGGCTCGCGCATGCCTTGACCGGAGGACGGATCGACCTCTTATCCGATACTTGGCTTCGTCGCGAACGCGACCGGCTTATTCTTGATGTTCCGCCGGGCGACAATCTGTTTGTCGGCGAAACGATGCGGCGAAGGCTCGATGCCGTGGCCCGTGCGCTCGCAATCACCGCACTCGTGCGCAGCGAACCGAGCCGCCTAGCTGGCGATTGACAGGACGGGTTTTAGAACTGCGCGGGTTCGACTAAGGCGATCCGGTTGTTGCGCACGGTCAAGGCCAAACGCCCCTGTTTGAGAGCGAGCGCGTCTTTACCAAAGATTTCGTAACGCCATCCCGAGAGTGCCGGCACATCGGCATGGTCATCGGCCGCGATCGCATCGAGGTCATCTGCCGAGGCAAGCAGTTTTTGCGCTACTTGATGCTGCTCGCAGCGTTGCTTGAGCAGCACGCGCAGCAATTCGATCAACGGACCGAGCCCGGGAGGCATGTCTGCCCGCGCCGGGGTTGGCGGTGTGATTGTACCCGCAGCGGCAAGCCCGCGACGCACCGCTTCGAGGATCTCGGCGCCGAGCTTGCCCTCCGCGACGCCTTTGCCAAGGCTTCGGGTGCGCGCGAGAGCCTCGATGGTGCGGGGAAGGTGAGAGGCGATTTCGAGCACCGCTTCATCCTTGATGATACGGCTGCGTGGGAGGTTGCGTTGCTGCGCGGCCAATTCGCGCCAAGCTGCAACTTCGCGAAGCACGCCAAAGAACCGCGGGTCGACACGCCCGCGGAGCCGAAACCGGCGCCAAGCCTCAAAGGGATCGCTGCGGTAGATCGCGGGATCGACAAGCGCGGCCATTTCCTCGGCAAACCATGTGCCTCGTCCGTTCCCGGCGAGGTGCTGCTGCAATTTTTGGTACACGGTGCGCAGATGAATGACGTCGTCGAGCGCGTAACGGATCTGCCGCTCGGTCAATGGCCGGTGCGACCAGTCGGTAAAGCGAGACGATTTATCGAGCGGCGCATGCGCCAGCTTGCCGACTAGGGTTTCATAACTTGCCGCGTCACCGAACCCGCACACCATTGCCGCGATCTGGGTGTCAAACAACGGCTCAGGAACGGTGCCCGTCAGATTGAAAAAAATCTCTATGTCCTGACGCGCCGCGTGAAACACCTTTAGGATGTGCTCATTACCAAGCAGCGCTAACAACGGCGCGAGATCGATGTCTGGCGCCAGCGCATCGATCGCTGCCGCTTCTTGTGGTCCAGCGACCTGAACAAGGCACAGAATCGGCCAATAGGTGCGCTCGCGCATAAATTCGGTGTCGATCGCGACAAAATCGGCCGTCTCTTGGCGCTCGCAGAACTCGGCCAAGATTGCGCTGTCTGTGATTACGGTCATGCGGTGCGGCGACCCTTGGCCAGTCCCGTGATCGGAACCGTTCCCGAAACGCACCTCCGTTGGCATTTTCGCTGTTGGCTCACCGGCGCAGGTGAAGGAGCGGGACCGGGTTTCAAACTAAAGTCGGCCTATCGCCCTCGACGATAATGCGCCACAACACGCGGCTTTCATTGTGGTCGTAATCATCGTGCGCTCGGTGCAGCGTTGCGCGATCGTCGATGACCAGCACGTCGCCTTTGACCCAGCTGTGCTGGTAAACGATGTCCGGTTTGATAATGCGCTCAACAAGACCGGAGAGGTACTCTTTGCTCGCCTCAGGCGTCATGCCTTCGATGTATGCGGTCTTGGTTGGGTGGAAATAGATTGCCCGCTCGCGGCTGACCGGATGCGTCCGCACCATCGGATGCACCACCGGAGCACCGTAGCTGGCGAGATCCTCCGGCCGCGTATCGCTCCGCTCCGGATCGAGGCTGTTGACGGTACGTAGACCTTCAAGCTCGCGGCGCTCTTCCTCCTCCAACGACCAGTACGCAGCACGCATATCGGCGATGCTGGTGCCGCCGCCCGAAGACGGGATTTCGACACCGTAAAGCATCGTCGCGGCAGGCGGGCGTTCGTGATTGGTATGATCGGTGTGCCAGGTCTCGGCTGGCTGTTGGCCATTTTGGTGCCACACCAAGCCGATGTCAGGATAGTCCGGCATATGATGCTGTGAATAATGTTGACGCATCGGCGGGCCAAAGGCCGCCGCGGCATTCAAATATTGATCGGGGGTTAGCGACTGGTCGGGGAAAACGAGAACCAAATGCCGGGCCAGGAGTCGCGAAAGATTTTCGCTGGTGTCGGAATCGAGTGGCTGGCTCAGATCGACCCCGATGACAGCCAAGCCGAGGGATTCATGCAGCGGCATCAGCGTGTATATCGTCATGGCGGCCAATCCTTTTTGTCGCGAGGAGATGCCCCCGCTATCCTAACGAGAAACTGGTATCGCGCTCCATCATTTCGAGCACCGCCGCCGCAGTTTGCGTCCGTTCATCGGCATCGCCGTGCAGCCGCCGCCGCAGTTCGACGACTTCCCGCTGCAATTCGTATGCTTCGGCCCAGTCGCCGCCCTGCCACAACACGCCCGCAAGATTTCCCATTGCGTCAAGGCAGTCTGGGTGATGTTCGCCGTATTCCCGGCCAATTCTGGTGATTACCGACTGCAGCAATTCTATGGCGCCGGCGAGATCACCCTGAGCCGCAACCGTCCCGGCAAGATTGTTGATCGCCCGCAACGTGTCTTGCCCGGTGTCGCCATGGAGGCTGCGCATGCCGGCGACGACCTCTTCCTGCAACGCACGCGCCTCGGCGAGTTCGCCCTGAGCGGCCATCGTTACCGCTAATTTGCCGATTGCTTTCAATGTGTCGGGATCACCGGCCCCGAATAGCCTTCGCCGCCCCGCGACGACCTGCTCTTCGAGTTTTCTCGCTGCGATCAACCGGCCTTGGGCCCACATCGTCTCGGCGAGATCGAGCATGGCGGTAAGTGTCTGCGGATGCTCGTGCCCGAACCGGTGACGCGCATCATCAACTGCCCGCTGCTGCTGCTCAGTCAAGGATTGCAATGGAGCGACGCTGTTCATAGCGCCCCCGTCTTACACCTCAATCAAACCCGTCCGCCAGGACCGCTCGCATCGAGTCCGATAACTCCGGCGCTGTTGAACAGTCACGTGCGGGTAATTAGGCTGATCGAAGCCGACGACAACGCAGCGCCCGGTGTTTTAAACTTTGCGATCTGGTCTTCGGAGGACGGAAATGGGAATTGCCGAGAACGCCTTCCCATCGGCGCTGGTATATCCCCGCCGCCTGCCGGGGACAGCGTAAACTCTTCGCCGGTGACACGATAAAAGCGCGAGCTTATCGATGAGCTGTTCCTCAACGCTCTTTTCGAAGTGACAGCATTCGGAGGAAAAATGGCTTACGAGCATATCCTGGTCGATCGTGAGGACGGTGTCGGTATCGTTACGTTGAACCGGCCCGACAAGCTCAACGCGATGAACCGCAAACTGACGAGCGAATTGCGCGAGGCAATCAAGGAATTCGACCATGACGACGCAGTCGGCTGCATCGTCATCACCGGCGCCGGTGAGAAGGCGTTTTCGGCGGGCGGCGATATCCACGAGCAGCGCGAGGATGACAGGCGATACACGCCGGAGGAATTGGAAGCTCGCCGCGGCCGCGGCAGCTACGAGATCGCCGCCAGCGCCAAGCCTACGATCGGCATGATCAACGGCCTTGCCTATGGCGGAGCGGCGGTATTGGCGTCGTCGCTCGATATGCGCGTCGGCTGCGAGGATACCCGCTTCCGCTTTTTGGCGGCGGCCTACGGTCGGATCAACAGCACCTGGACATTGCCGAACCAAGTTGGCTGGCCAATCGCCAAGGAATTGTTGTTCACGGCGCGAGTCGTCGAGGCAGAAGAGGCCCACCGAATTGGGCTGCTAAACCACTTGGTGCCGCGCGCCCAGTTGCGGGCAACGACCATGGACCTCGCCCGCATGATCGCCGGCAATAATCGTGCAGCGGTCATGGGTATCAAGCAGTTGCTGTTGAAGCAGATGGCCCAAACCCTCGAACAGCAATGGGAAGAAGAACGACACTTTACGACCCATGTCGTTCGCGGGGCGCGCGCTGAGGAGGCATTTCCCGAATTCATCGCCCGCCACGGCCGCCCGCTCGGGTGAGACAGCGATCAGCCGAACTCGGTGTTTCTCGACAAAAGCCCAATTGATTTCGAGGCCGAAGCCTGGCTTTTCGCCAATCTCTAGGTGGCCGTCGCGCAGTTTCGGATGATCGAGGAATAACCCGTACGCCAAAGGATCGTGCTCCCGCCCGCCATGCGACTCGACGCCAAAAGTGCAGCGCGGCATGGCGAGCACGATGTGGCTGTGGATTTCTGGGGCGGTATGCGGGGCGACGATGACTCCGTGCTGTTCGGCGAGTTGAGCCACCCGCAATGCCTCGGTAAATCCGCCGGCCCGCGTCGCATCGAACTGGACATAGCGGATGCCGCCATTGACGACGAAGTCGCGAACCGTAAACCGGGTTAGCTCGCGCTCGCCATGCGCTAATGGGATCGGCGTCGCTGCCGCCAGCTTCGCGAAATCGGCCGGCTGCAAATACCAATGCAGCGGCTCCTCCAGCCAGAAAATGCGGTGTGGCTCGACCGCATGGGCAAATTCGAGGCAATCCGGGAGATCGTAGGCGGCATTCATATCGAGCATCAGCAGCGGCTCGTCGCCGATCATCCGGCGCACGGTGCCGATCCGTTCCGCCTCTGCGGCGACCGTACCGGCCCCGGTCTTGAGCTTGACGGCGCGATAGCCGAGCTTAAGGAACTCGGCCAGTTCGGCGCCGTAATCGCGGTCTGTGGCGCCAGGGCGGTAATATCCACCGGTCGCGTAGGTAAAGATCGGCCGATTTTCGCCGCCGAGCAGCCGATAGACCGGCATGCCCGCGGCCTTGCCTTTGATATCCCACAACGCGAGGTCGATGCCGCCGATCGCGGCCATGACCTGGGTGCGCTCGCCCCTCGGCGTCGGCGGCGGCAAGTTTGCCTTACCATCAATCCGGCCAGGACCCGGCGAAGTCAGCGCAAACAACTTCTCCCACACCGCAACATGCGCCAGCGCATCCATGCCGCGAATGACCTCGCCAAAGCGAGCAACCCGTTCGCAGATTTGGGGCATCGGCGAGTTGTGGATCTCGCCGTAGCCGACGAGACCGTCATCGGTCCCCACCTCGGTCAGGATGACGTTCCAGGCTTTCATCGGCTCGTGTGCGGTCCAGGTCTGATGCGGTCTTGGGACCGAGATCATGTGGGTTTTGACCGAAGCGATCCGGCTCATCTGACGCTCACGAGTTTGGGGTTGGCGACGGTTGTGGATCGCGCAACGGCCACGCAAAGCTCAATTCGTGGCCGTCGGGGTCGGTGATGTGAAAGAACCGCTCGCCCCACGCGGCATCGCGCGGCACGGTATCCGGTTGATAACCCGTGGCAACGAGCCGCGCGTGCAACGCGTCGACGTCGGAATCATAGAAGATCACGCGGCCCCACCACGGCCAGGGCCGATCTGCCGGCTGCGCGATCAGGTTCAGATAGCCGGCCCCGGCTTTGAAGCTGGTGAAGCCTGCATCCTCGCCACCGTACAAAAGCTCGAACCCAAGCCCGCGGTAGAATCGGACCGCACGCTGCATATCATGCGTCGCCAGAGTGATGGCGCTTATCCCGGCGATCATCCGAGAGAGACGTAGGGATCAGCACCCAACCTCATGCTTCGGCGGAGCCCGCCGCGATCGTTCCGCTGACGACTTTGCGGGCGGTGTCGCGCAATAACTGCTTGTCGGCGTCCGGGGAGCCGGCTGGCGGGATGCCGGAGACTACCCGGTCGTGGCTGTAGGTCGGCATAGCGCCGCCATTATGCAGGATGCGGTAATCCAGGTTTCCGCCGCTCTTAACCGCGCGGATGCCGCGGCGGATCATGTTGCGCATCATGATGATGCCGCGATCGGTGCTGGCGAGGTGCTCAAGACCGTGCCGCGCGATGCCGCCGTGAATGCTGACTTGGGCGTCATAATCGCCCGGGATGCGCTGACGCTCTTCATAGGAGCGGCTTGCGTCCTGACCAAACCCGGCGCCGCGGCGAAATTCCCGACCCTCCGGCGCCCGATAATAGCCGATCTGCATTGTATGCGTGTCGTCGAGGGGCACCGCCCAGGTCGTCGCCATCGGCCGGTTGATCGAGTTGCGCAATGCCATCGGGTCGGCATTCGGCGGGAATTGATGGATGTTGGGGAGAATGAAATCGGCAACCCGTACCCAAACCCGGTCCCCTTGCCGGCGCGTGTCGATGTAGACCATGCCGACTGGGGTCTCCATCCAATCCCATTCTGGGTGTTCTTTAAAATCCTCGGTAAACCCCTCGCTGCCCGGTAGCGTGTGCAGAAATTGCAGATGGGCCGGGTCCATGCTGTTCTCTTTGACCTGCAGCCAGTTGCACTCCCAGATCGTCGGAGCGCGGGCAACCTGGCGATAGCCGGGCAAATCGTAGGTGTCGAGGATCGGAAAATCGGGCTGCTTGTCGGGCGGGCCCATATAGGCAAACACCAGCCCGTGGTGCTCGCGAACCGGGTACGCGCCATGGCACAGCCGGTTTTTGAGGGTGCTGTCGGCGGGCTCACCCGGGGTTTCGAGGATCGTGCCGTCGGTGCCGAAGAGCCAGCCGTGGTAGCAACAGCGGATGCCCTGTTGATCGATCAGCCCAAATTCGAGCGAGGTTCCGCGATGCGGGCAATGCAGTTCCAGCAACCCGATCGAGCCGCTTTTGTCGCGAAAGGCGACCAGGTCTTCCCCCAGGATCCTCAGCCGTCGCGGGACATCTCCAAGCTCGGAGGCCTGGATGACGGGTTGCCAGAAACGTCGCAAGTATTCACCGCACGGGGTACCGGGGCCGACTCGGGTCAGCTCCTCGTCTTCCGGCGGACGTTCACTGTGGTGATAGGCGCCATAGCTGCGGTTTAAAAATGATGCTCGTTCCGACATTGGCGGCTCTCCGGCGGTTCCGTCGGGGCGATCTTGGACTTGGCGACTCGCCCGGGTCAAGGCCTGCCCCGAGCCGCCGGCGCTGCGGTCACGACGCGGCGGCGATGACCTCCGCCCGTTCGGCAGGAGGGGGCAGCAAATCGGTGACCGGCTGGATTTCCCGCTTTAATTGCTCGATTTCGGGCTCGCTCAGGGTTTCGGTGCGCAACAAAGCGGCGGCGGTGCGGTCGAGCAATGCCCGGTTGCGCTGCAATACCGCGGTGGCGACGGCGAAAGCATGGTCAACAAGGGTTCGCACCGCGCCATCGACAGCTTCAGCCGTCCCTTCACTGTAAACGCGCTCTTGCGGCTGGGGATAGGCCGGCTGCAGAAAGGGCTGGCGATCGCGGTCATAGGCGACATTGCCCAGGGCATCGCTCATGCCATAGCGCAATACCATGGCGCGGGCGATGTCAGTCGCTTTTGCGAGATCGTCTGCCGCGCCCGTCGAAATCTCGTCGAAAACCAGCTTTTCAGAAGCACGACCGCCAAGCAATCCCGCCATCTTGTGCTCGAGCTCGGCGCGCGTCATCAAATACCGGTCCTCGGTTGGCCGCTGGATCGTGTAACCGAGGGCGCCGACGCCGTGCGGGATGATCGAGATCTTGTGTACCGTTTCGAGACCGGGCAACGCCAGCCCGACCATTGCATGCCCGAGTTCGTGATAGGCCACGACCCGGCGCTCGAGCGGATTTAACAGCCGGTTGCGCTTTTCGAGGCCGGCGACGATGCGCTCAATCGCGTTATTAAAATCCTCCATCTCAACCGCCTCGGCGTTGCGCCGGGTGGCAAGCAAGGTCGCCTCATTGACCAGATTGGCGAGGTCGGCGCCGGTAAAGCCAGGGGTCAATGCCGCAATCTGTTCGGGGTTTACGTTGGCGGCAAGTTTCGCCTTTTTCAGATGGACGGCGAGGATCTCCTCGCGCCCGCGCTTATCCGGCCGATCGACCAAAACCTGGCGGTCAAAGCGGCCGGCGCGCAATAAGGCTGGGTCGAGTATTTCCGGCCGGTTGGTGGCGCCAAGCAAAACCAACCCGACCGACGGGTCGAACCCGTCAAGTTCGGCCAGCAATTGGTTCAAGGTTTGGTCTTTTTCGTCCTGCCCGCCGCCGGCAAAGGGGCCGCGGGCACGGCCGAGCGCGTCGAGTTCGTCGATAAAGATGATCGCCGGCGCATGTTGCCGTGCTTGGTCGAACAAGTCGCGCACCCGAGCGGCGCCGACGCCGACGAACATTTCGACAAATTCCGAGCCGGAAATCGAAAAGAACGGCACCCCGGCCTCACCGGCTACGGCGCGGGCGAGCAAGGTCTTGCCGGTTCCAGGCGGGCCGACGAGCAACACGCCTTTTGGCGGACGGCCGCCGAGCCGTCCATAGACCTTGGGGTCCTTTAAAAAGTTTACGATTTCTGCCAATTCTTCTTTGGCCTCGTCGACGCCGGCGACATCGGCAAAGGTGACCTTGGTTTCCTTTTCGACATAAATTTTGGCGCGGCTCTTGCCGATCTGCATCAGGCCGCCGAGCCCGCCTTGTCCCATGCGGCGGATCGCGAACATCCAAATCCCGACAAAAATGATCGCCGGCAAAATCCACGACAGCAGATCGCGAACGATATGATTCTCGACGACGCCGCTATAGGTGACGCCGTGTTTGTCGAGCGCCTGCGCGAGATCGGGCGCCACCCTCGCGGTGACAAAGTCCTTCAGCCCGTCAGGTTCCGCCTTCTTCAGCGACCCGCTGATGTAATTAGCTCCGATCTCGACCTGCGCGATCTTGTCTTCGTTGAGGAGCGTCTGAAACTTGCTGTAGGGGATTGGGGTACGCTCGGTGCTCTGGAGGTAGAGGCTCTGAATCCACAGCATGCCGAGGATCGCGGCGATCACGTACCAGAAATTGATATGAACTTTCTTGTCCATCCGGGTTCCTGGGCTCCTCTATCAGCCGGCTCCCGAGGCTGAGCCGCAGTCGATCGATTACGTATAGCGTATGCGGGTCGGTATTAGTCCTCTTCTGCCGTAGCGAGAGCAGATATGGTGCTCGAGGGCAGGGTGCGTCGGGCTACCCATTCCAGAGTTAACCCCTGCACGACGATTGAAAAAACGACGATGCCGTAGGCGATCGTCAACAGCGTGTCCTTGTATGGGCCGGTAGGCAAAGCGAGCGCCAACGCCACGGCTATGCCACCGCGCAGCCCACCCCAGGTCAGGATCACGGATGAAGCGAAAACATTCGGCAGGTGGAGATTGAGCGGTAGTGCCGACGCGATGACGCTAAACCAGCGGATTATCAATGCGATGGGGATCATCGCCGCTGTCGCCAGCAGCGCATGCCGCTCGAGATCGATCGCGGCAATCTCTAGACCGATGAGCAAAAACAGCACGGCATTGAGGGTGTCGTCAACCAACAGCCAAAAGGTTTTTAGGTGTTCGCGGGTTCGCTCGCTCATCGCGAATTGCATCCCGTGATTGCCGATCAGGATACCAGCGACTACGACCGCCACTGGACCCGACACGTTCAATATCCCGGCAAGGCTGTACGTACCGGTTACTAAGGCCAGCGAGATGATCAACTCGACGTTATAATCATCCACCGCGCGCATCATCAGGAAGGCGCCGTAACCGAGAGCCAGGCCGAGCAGCCCGCCTCCGATCGCAGAAAGCAGAAATTTGCCGCCGATCAGCGCGGGCCCTTGGTCCGCAGCTCCTGTGCCGGTCGCCAGGGATAACAATAATGTGAACAACACGACGCCGATGCCGTCGTTGAAAAGACTCTCGCCGGCAATCACCGCTTGAAGAGATTTGGGGATGCCGACGCGCTTTAGCACAAGCAGAACAGCAACCGGATCGGTCGGCGAGATCAACGCGCCAAACACGAGGCACCATGCGAATGGTATGCTGATCCCCAGCGCTGTCGCGACCGCAGATAGCGCACCCGCAATCAGCCCTGTCGATAAGACCGTGCCGCCAATCGCGAGCGCGAAGATTGTCCATTTACGGGCAAATAGTTCAGCAAAATCGACCTCCATAGCTCCCGCGAACAATAAGAAGCTGAGAAACCCATTGAGCAAAGCCACCGGAAAATTTACGGCTGCCAGCAAGTTCCGGATCGCCAGCTTGAGCCCTAGTTGCGGAAATGCCACACCTAACGCGATAAGCAGGACCGCACTAACGAGCGCTAACAACAGAAGCCCGACCGTCAACGGCAACCCAAGAAAACGGTTGTTTAAATATCCAAATATTGCCGCGAGCACCAATAGCAGTGCTATCAAATCAAATGTTGATTGCATTTCTTTTCTTTATTAACTGGGCCAACTTATACACCCTCAACGAAGTTATATTTCTTGGGCATCGATCCGTTATTCCACCGACGTGGTAGAAATCCTGCGGCGGCAGCAGCGGGTTTGTTGCGGGACGAGCTCGGTCGCAAAACGATGTCGATGTCGCACCCCAGCCATGTCTTGAATATGGCATCGCCGCACGCATCTAGACCGGCGGGAGACAGCTTAAATCGAGATTAGCTATAATTTGATTGAGCAAACCTTAATGCCAATTTCGGGGGCGCCGAGGCGGCGTGTCGCGCCAGCAAACCTAAAGCGAAGCGCAGCAGGTATTGTTCTTGCGGTTGCATTGGCAGCTTGGTCCACTACCGGCTCGGCAGCGGTCGGAATGGCCGGGGATACTGTGCAAAACCTCTACACTAACCTCGTTGCGACCATGAAAAGCGGCTCGGTGTTGGGCGGCAGCGGGCGCTATACCCAGTTGGCCCCGGTCATTCGTGCTAATTTCGATCTGCCTTTTATGGCTCGCCTGGCGTTCGGAAGCGGCTGGTCTAAGTTAACCCCGGCCCAACAACAGCAGGTGACCGAGAGCTATGGGCGCTATATGTCGGCTGTGTACGCCGACCGCTTTGACAGCTACCACGGGCAAAAGCTACAGGTGACCGGTCAGCGCCAAGACCCATATGGAACGATCGTCACCAGCAAAATCATCAAGGCTAATGGCGAGCCGGTCGAGGTCGATTATCTGATGCGCCAAGATGGCGGCAAGTGGTCGATTGGGGATATTTATCTCGACGGCACGATCAGCGAGGTTGCGACCCATCGCTCGGAATTCGCCGACATTCTTCGGCGGCAGGGGTACGATGGCTTGATCGCGGCGCTTGACCGCAAATCCGAAATGCTGACCAGCAGCGCCCGCGCCGATTAATCCGCGTGCGGGGATCGGGCGCTCGGCCGAAGAGCCGGGCGTCCAGAACGCAGCTATTCGGGTGACCAGCCGAGGGTAGCGGGTTCGGTTAAGCGCCTTCCGAAACTATCAAGTCATACGCCGGCAGGGTCAAAAACTCGGGGAAGCTCGGCGACTCGATGAGTTCGCGAAAAAGCCGTGCTGCGTCTTCATATCTTTTGCCCTCGGATGACTCGCCGGAGTCCGACGCCCGCAGTTTTGCGAGCTCCTCGTTGAGTAAGGATTGACACAGCGCCAAGTCAATCGGGCGGCCGTCCTCGAGCCGGGCGCCATGGCGGATCCACTGCCAGACCTGGGCACGGCTGATCTCGGCGGTTGCCGCATCCTCCATCAGATTGTAGAGCGGCACGCAACCGGCGCCACGCAGCCAAGACTCGATGTAGCCGATGCCGACGTTCAGGTTTTGCCGCAGTCCGGCCTCAGTAATCGTCCCATTCGGAACTGCCAATAGATCGGCCGAAGTGACTTGAACATCCTGGCGCTTGCGGGCGATCTGGTTCGCTTGCGGCATCTCGCGATCGAAGACCTCTTTGGCAATCGCCACCAACCCGGGATGGGCCACCCAGGTCCCGTCATGACCATCGCCGGCCTCGCGCAATTTATCGGCGCGTACTTTTTCCATCGCCATCTCGTTTGCCGCGGGATCGTTGCGGATCGGGATCTGAGCCGCCATGCCGCCCATCGCATGAATTTCGCGGCGATGACAGGTTTTGATCAAAAGCAGGCTGTAACTGCGGAGAAAGTGGCTGGTCATCGTGACCTGACCGCGGTCCGGCATCACGCAGCCGGGGTCCTCCGCAAATTTTTTGATAAAGCTGTAAATGTAATCCCAACGGCCACAATTGAGCCCGGCTGAATGATCCCGAAGTTCCCAGAGGATCTCGTCCATCTCAAAAGCGGCCGAAATTGTCTCGATCAGCACTGTCGCCTTGATGGTGCCCTTCGGCAGCCCGAGCTGCGTTTGGGCATATACAAACACTTCGTTCCACAGCCGCGCTTCAAGATGGCTCTCGATCTTCGGTAAGTAGAGGTATGGGCCGGTCCCGCGCTCGATCAGCTCTTTCGCATCGTGAAAGAAGAACAGACCAAAGTCGAACAGCGAGCCTGACATCGGTTCGCCATCGACAAGCACGTGTTTTTCCGGCAAATGCCAGCCGCGAGGCCGGACAAACAGCACCGCCGTCTTGTCGGTCAATGAATAATGTCGGCCAGTCTCAGGGTCGTCGAAAGTGATCGCGCGCCGCACCGCGTCAAACAGATTTGCCTGGCCCTCGACCATGTTGCTCCATGACGGCGTATTCGCATCCTCGAAGTCGGCCATAAACACATTCGCTCCGCAATTGAGCGCGTTGATGACCATTTTGCGGTCGGTCGGCCCGGTTATCTCAACGCGCCGGTCGCGGATATCATCGGGGATCGGCGCCACCCGCCAGTCGCTATCTCGGATTGATCGCGTCCCCGGAAGGAAATCCGGTTTCCACCCGCTGTCGAGCCGCTGCTGGATCTCGGCACGGCGATCGAGAAGGCGCCGCCGCTCAGCGCCGAATTCGCGTTCTAATCCGGCAAGAAACGCAATCGCCGCAGGCGTCAGGATTTTGTCATAGCCGGGTCGTCTCTCGCCGCAAACAGCGACTCCTCCGGGCAGGTCGGCGGTTCCGCGCATGGCAGGCAGCTCCCTTTTTGCATCGGGCGTCGGCATCGGGGCCGCGAGCCGGCCACGCACCAACTTGGAATGCCGCCTTCGAAGCGCTCTCCTGAACCACTCTCTGAATTACCGCATTGATCGCGCCGTTTTGTCCGGCGGGCATGCGACAAGCCTTTATTCCTTATGATGCAGTGCAGCAACAGGGCCGTCAACCGATGATATGGAGTGCGGTCGCGGAGCGTGCGGAATACCTTGTGAAAGGTCAGGAACGAGCGGCAGCTTCAGATCCAGCAAGCAGCGGAAAGAGGCCGTTGCGCTGCATCAAAAGCTACGGTGCGTTGAGGCGATGGCCGCCCGCCGGGATCAAGCAGCGGTCGCCCGTGCCCGTTGTTGGGCGAGCGTGGCCTCGATTTGCCGTCTGAGTTCACCCGGCGTAAACGGCTTTCGGATCAGCCGGCGCCCGGTGCTGTCGGCGGTGAGCCCGGCCGAGCCGGCATATCCGGAAAAAAAGATGATCGGCAGTTGCGGATAGAGCCGCTCGACATGACCCGCGAGTTCCGGTCCGCTCATCGGGTTCATGACGACGTCGGTCAATAGCAAGTCCACCGACGAGCGATTTTTCAGCAATCCCAGCGCGACATCTCCGCTCTCGGCCTGCAGCACCGAATAACCGATATCCTTCAGGATCGCGGCGGTGGTCGCGAGCACTCCCGGATCGTCGTCGACAACGAGAACAACGGCTTCGCCCGCCTTTGCCTCGATCGCCTCCTCTTGAACAAGAGAAATGGATGCGGCTTGTGCCGGCGCGCGGGGGAGATACACGCTAACCGCCGTTCCCTTACCCGGCGTGCTGTCGATCTGCACACCGCCGCCCGATTGACGGGCCGTTCCAAAGACCTGCGAGAGACCAAGGCCTGACCCAGCACCGGGGGGCTTGGTCGTAAAGAACGGCTCGAACGCCCGGGCCTGCACTTCCGGCGACATACCGACACCGGTGTCGCGCACCGTGACGATGACGTAATCGCCTTCGGCTGGCTCGTCGGCGTGACGTGGCGGACCGCGATGGGTATTCGCGGTTTCGATCGTTACGATGCCGCCACTCGGCATCGCGTCGCGCGCGTTGATCACCAGATTGAGGATAACCAACTCAAACTGAGTTGGGTCGATCATCGCCGGCCACAGCTCCGCTTCCTGTCGGATCTCTATCCGCATCCGCGGGCCTAACGCGCTATGCAACAATCCTTGCATGCCTTCGATCGCCGCATTCAAATCGACCGGCCGCGGCGATAGTGGCTGGCGTCGCGCAAACGCCAACAGGCCGCCGGTCAGCATCGCGCCGCGTTCGGCGGCCACCCGCATCGCCTCCAGGTAGTTGATCGTCGCGGGATCGAGAGCGGTATTCTTGCGGATCAATTCGATATTGCCGATCAGCACCGTCAACAAATTGTTGAAGTCGTGCGCAACGCCGCCGGTCAGCTGACCCACAGCCTCAATCCTCTGAGCCTGGTTGAGCGCTGCCTCGGCGCGCTCGCGCTCGGCCATTTGCTCGGTCAGGCGGTATTGTGCTTTCTCAGCACTCTCCTTGGCAGCGCGGTATTCCGAAAGCAACACGTCTCTTTGGCGCGAAAGCCAGGCCAACAGCAATAGTAGCCCGACCATGGCTAGCGTTGCTCCGACCGTGATCAGCGAAAATGTCCAGACCTGCCGGCGCCAAGGTTCGAGCACCCGGCTTTGCGCGACGGACACATTAACGGCTAACGGAAACGCCTTCAGCGCGCGTATCGCCAATACCCGGCGGCTCCCGTCTATCGGGCTGTCCATGACGACGGTGCCGGCCATGCCGTGGGCCAGGATGTCCTTAAAAGGCGGCAAATCCGCATAGCTCTGCCCGACTACCGCATCGTTATGCGGATAGCGCGCGAGCACCGTGCCGTCGCGCAAATGTAGTAGGATGGCGCCATTCTCAGTGAGTTCGACGGCGCGGTAGAAATCCTCGAAATAGGAAAGGTTCAGAAACGCCAGCGCAGCGCCCTCGAATTTCCCGTCAGGGTTCAAGATCGGACGCAGCATCAACGCTGTCCATTTCCCGTCGGGGCCGCGGAACGGCTCGCTGAATTCAAGTCCGGGATGCGGGTGCGCGCCGAGAGCAGCAACTAAGTTAGCCGCTACTGGGGGCAACTGGTGCGGTGTCCCGGGGCGCGACGAATAGAGCACTCGCCCGTCGGCGTCGGTGATTGCGACTTCGCTGACTTGCCGTACACCGGCGCTGCGACGCGCCAACAGCTCCTGATAGATCGCGGCATCGACCGGCGGCTTGGCGCGCAGCGCTTCAAGATTTTCGATCGCATTGCGCAAAATAAAATCGACGGTCTCGACCGCCCGCCCAGTCTGTTCGGCGAACACCATGTCGAGACGCGCCATCTGCCGCTCGGTATCGGAAATCATCACGGTGCGAAGTCTCAGCAGCTGGTGCGTCGTCGCAGCGCCGATCAGCACAACGAGGATAAGGGCGGCCGCCTCACATAAGCGGCTGATAGAGAACCGGCCCCCTCGGAAATACCGCGATGGGCTGATCACCGGAAATCCTCTGGCAAAAACTTACCTGCTGCCGGCACGGCTTCGTGCCACAGAGATGGCGCGCCATAGTTTTTCTGGTGTCGCCGGTGGTGCGATCGCTGGCGCCCCGATCGACGCCAACGCATCGTTGACGGCGTTTACCGCTGCCGGGATGGCGCCCAGCGTGCCGGCTTCGCCGACACCCTTGACGCCGAGTGGGTTGCGACTCGTCGGGCTCGAATTATTGGCCAGCTCGAAATGGCAGAAATCATCGGCGCGCGGCATCGCATAATCTTGAAACGAGCCGGTCAGCAGCTGTCCGCTATCGGGATCGTAAACCAAGTCCTCGATTAGCGCTTGCCCCAACCCTTGGACGATGCCGCCGTGGATCTGTCCCTCGCAGAGCAGCGGATTCAGGACCCGCCCGACATCGTCGACCGCAACATAGCGGGTCAATGCGACGGCGCCGGTCTCCTGGTCGATCTCGACTTCGCAGAGATGAGCGCCGCTCGGAAACGTTGCCGAGCCGGCCGGACCGAAATTTGCCCGCTCGGTAAAACCGGGCTCGATGTCGTTCGGCAAAAACGCCGAGTCGAAGGCTCGGCGCGCGACCTCCTCCAGTCCGACCGAGCGGTCGGTGCCAGCAATTGTATAGCGGCCGTTCTCGAACACGATGTCGCTGCTTGCCGCCTCCATGATCTGGCCCGCTATCCGCCTGCCCCTCTCGATCAGGCGATCGGCGGCCACGACAATCGCCGAGCCGGCGAGCTGCGCCGAACGCGAGCCAAAGGTGCCGATGCCCATCGTCACCAAATCACTGTCGCCATATCGATACCGGATCAGATCAGCGTCAATTCCGAGCTTTTCCGACAAAACCTGCTTGAACGTCGTGCCGTGACCTTGACCATGATCCATGCTGCCGGTCATCAGCACGACGCTGCCCGAAGTGTCGAAGCGGATCTCCGCATGCTCGTAGTCCCGCCCACCGGTAGCGGCGACCGCCGTTGCCACCCCAATCCCCAACAGCTTGCCGCGTTTTCGGGCGGCCTCCCGCCGCGCTGCAACCTCAGGGTAGCCAGCGAGCGTCAAACAATCGTCAAGATTTTTAACGAAATCACCGGAATCATAGGTCTGCTGCAACACCGTCGTGAACGGCATCGCGCTCGCCGGGATCGTGTTGCGACGCCGCAATTCAGTCGGTGCGAGACCTATTTCGCGCGCCGCCTTGTCGATGATTGTTTCGGTTACATAGATCGGCTCGGGCCGGCTGCCGCCTCGATACGGCGCGATCGACATCGTATTGGTCAGCGCCGCCACAACCCGTGCATGGACCGCCGGGATCCCATACGTGTTCACGAGGCAGCCGAGCCCGATCGTCAGCGGGATCGTCGGCCGGTCGGTCGAATAATACGCGCCGATAGCCGCTTGCCATTGCGCGCGCAACGCCAAAAACCGGCCGTCGTTGTCGAGGGCCAACTCGGTCTCGATGACGCTGCCGCGGCCCTGCTCGTCGCTCGCCAGCCCCTCGCTGCGCTCGGCAACCCAGCGCACGCGACGCCCGGTGATCTCCGCCGCCCATAACGCGAGAGCGTACTCGGGATAGCAGCCGCCCTTCATGCCAAAGCCGCCGCCCATATTGTCGCAAACCACGCGGATTTGATGCTGCGGCACGTTGAAGATGTGATCGGCGAGGGCGGCGCGGGTCGCGTGGACCGATTGAATGGTACAGCGAATTGTGTAGCGTTCCTGACCGGTGTCGTACTCGGCGATGCAGCCGCGCGGCTCCATTGAATTGGCGGTTACGCGATTGACGCGTATTTCGTCACGGACGATCCGGTCGGCGCGCGCAAAAGAGGCATCGACCGCCGCCTTGTTGCCGACCTCATGATAAAAGGCTTCGTTGCCGGGATTGTCGTCCCATACCAGCGGCGCACCCGGCAACAGCGCGGCCCCGGCGGTGACGACCGCAGGCAATATCTCGTAGTCGATGTCGGTAAGCTCGGCCGCCTCCTTCGCTTGGTTCACGCTATCGGCAACGATAAACGCAACGGGTTCACCAACATAGCGCACCCGATCTTGCGCCAGGAGCGGCTGCGGGCACACAAAAGCCGGGCGGCCGTCGCTGCGTCGGCGGCGGACTGCGGGAGCCAGGCTACCGAGACCCCGGCGGCGTAGATCCTCGTCGGTCAACACCGCTAGAACGCCCGGTGCGGCCCTAGCTTTGCTGATGTCGATCGCACGGATCAGTGCATGGGCATGCGGGGATCGCAGCACATAGCCGCGCGCGTCCGAAGCGGATCCGGCATCATCGACATAGCGGCCTCTGCCGCGCAGCAGCCGCTGGTCTTCCTCGCGCCGCACCGCTTGCCCGATCGCCTGTACCGCCATTATCCGCCCTCCACACACACTTAGGCGGGCGCACATTATCGCTGTTCGGCGTTCCCGCGCCACACGCGCCGGGGGAGGCGGTGGGCGCGGAGGCGAGCGGCTGGGCTGGGACGGTGTATCGGCGGGTGATCGCGTCCTTGATGCGCGCCCGGCTCTCACGCGCGTCGAGCGCCCAATTCCTCTCGACTTCGGCCACCTCGGCGGCGAGCTCGTCGTCTCTGACCGCATCGCTGAGCCAGCGCGAATAATCGCCCGCCCGAAGGTGATGGAGCCAGGTGCGGTCGGCGACGCCGTCAGCAATCTGCATGAACAAATTCAAATTCTGGGCGCGCAGGTTGAGGCTGCCCTCGGGTCCCCGGAAATAGAAGCTTTTGTCGACGCCAAGTTCTCCTTCGGCGTACTTACGGCGATGGCGCACGCGTTCGGCATGGGGCGGGATCGTCTTAACGTGATCGGCGCTCTCGGCGCCCCGTTGCCAAAACAAAGCCTCGCCATGTTCGAGTGCACGGCTCTCGATCCGCGGGATTGCTTCGCCGACCCGCTGACAAAAGCTGCGCAGCGAATCGTCCGCTTCGGCGCCGACCGTCAGCACCAGGCGCACCGCCTGTAATGCCGGCGGCGCCAGATGATCCGGGTGGACGGTGACGAGAATGCTGGCCGCAAGCTCGCGGGGCAGGGTCACCTCGGCTGTTGCCAGCGTCGGCGGCAACATGTGATGTGCTTCGTCGATCAATAACCAATGCGGCCGGGCGGTTTGTGTGCGAGATTTTGACAACTCCGGCAGCATCTCGGCGAAAAACCGCGGCCGCTCCGCGATATCGACCCCGGTCAGGCTGACCACGACGTTCTGCTCGGGCCGCGCGAGCAGATCGACCATCTCACTCAGCTGCGGCGCAGTCTTTGGATCACCGATGGTAACAGCGCCGTCAAATCCGGCGTAGTCACCTTCCGGATCGATTACGCAATATTGGAATCCGTGTTCGGCGAGACGTTCGAGAATTCCGGTGGCGATCGTCGATTTGCCGCCGCCCGAGGTGCCCGCGATCAACAAACTGCCGGCCTGCGGATGAAGATCGATCTGGAGACCTTTTCGATCCTCGACCAGTGGCACGCGCTGACGCTCGGTGGCCGACACGGTGTCAGCCAGATCGTTGTCGAGCAGTCGACGTATCAACTCGGTGACGCCAGCGCCGCGTGCAGCGCTCGTTACAATTTCGGCGTCTTCCTTGACGAGCGGCAGAGCATTGGCAACCGCGACCGCACAGCCGCAGGCGCGCAGAAAAGCGTGATCGTTTTCGGCGTCGCCCACGCCAACGACATTGAGCGGCGACAGCTTTAGCTGCTTCAGCGCAGCGGCTAAACCGCTAGCCTTATTGACGCCGGAGGGCAATACCATCACGGCGCCTTTGTTAAAGATGATCTGCAATTCGAGACCGAGTTCGCGGATCGCCTGCAGGACAAGCTTTTCATTCGGTTCCCAGGTCGCGACGATGCTGCGGCCCACCGATAGCGGGCTTACCCGGTGTTGCTTTAGCCATTCGAGGAACGCGGATGGTGGCGCCGGGCCAAGAGGCGTTTCGGTTTCGGTCGAAGGATCGTAGAGGAGCGCGCCGTTTTCGGCGACGACCAGATTGAATTGCCCGAGTTCGGGAAAGACCCGCCTGAGATCGGGCAGTTCGCGCCCGGTCACGAGAATCAATTTGCGACCGGATTCGCGCAACGCTTGGAGCGCGCTGGAGGTCGAGGAGGGGACCTTGCCGTCCTCGGCGAGGGTTCCGTCATAATCAGTCGCGAGCGCGACAAAATACATGGGATGCTCGTGAGCAGGTTGCGGAAATGTGCTGGAACGCAGGGGCCTACGCGGGCTCAGGGCCGCGGATGACGGCTCTGCGGGCAAACCCCTTGTAGGCCCAAAGAGGTTCCGCAGCGGCGTGATCGGATCTGTCGCTGCGCAAATTAGCCTATCGCTGTCCCAAACCGACGGTCCTTTGTCCGATGACGCGCGTGACCGGGCCAATTAGGATCGGGCGACCGCATATCAGCCGGTCCGCATAGGGAGGAAGCCCAGATGCCACCCGTCCTTCGCAACGCCGCCCGCGATCGCCTTGCCGCCGGAGAATTGGCGCTCGGCGTCGGCATCCGCCAAAGCCGCACCGTCGACATCGCGGCGATCATGAAAGCATGCGGTTATGATTGGCTGTTTCTCGACCTTGAACACAATTCGATGGATCTCGACACTGCGGTGCAGATCTCGGTCGCCGCGCTCGCGGTCGGCATCGCACCGATTGCGCGGGTTCCGGCCGGGCAGCATTGGCTTGCGACGCGTATTCTCGATGGCGGCGGGCTCGGCATTGTCATGCCGCATGTCGACACTGTCGAGGAGGCGCGCGAGATCGCCGATCGGCTCCGTTATCCGCCGCGCGGCCACCGTTCGATTGCCGGCGGACTGCCGCATTTCGGCTATGCGCCGGTCAGCACTGCCGAGGCAACCGAAGCCATCGATGCCGCAACCTTGGTTGTGGTCATGCTTGAAACCCCGCGCGCAATCGAAAATGCCGCCGCTATCGCCGCCGTGCCAGGCATTGACGCCTTGCTGATTGGCACGAGTGACCTGTCGATCGAATTGGGCATTCCCGGGAAATTCGAGGATCAACGGATCGTCAGCGCCTATCGCAGTGTCGTCGACGCCTGCCGTGCTCACGGCAAGTTTGCCGGCATTGGCGGCATTTACGACGACGCCTTGCTACACCGGTATATTGCGATGGGAGTCCGCCTCGTACTCGGTGGCGCCGATCTCGGCTTTATGCAGATGGCGGCAACCGCGCGGGCAACGACGCTGCGCGGCTGCTTATGAGAAGAACTTCACCCCAGTATCCGGAGCCAAAAGTTCGCAATATCGCCAGCATCGGTTTCCCGACGAAAGTCGGGACCCATTTCGGCCGTGGGTACCGGCCTTCGCCGGTAAAGCAAGGAACAAGTAGTAGCGACCAGATCCAACGAATTTCTGATCCGCTAGGGTTAGAGCGCTTGATAACGCTAAACCGTCAATCCCGAGAGCGCGGGCGACGGGGAATGGCGGCCTAGGGGAGAGCGCATCAAAAATAAAGACCTGCCACTTTACCCCGCGCCGGGATAGCGCGCTGGTTGTCCATCATCTTGCGCATCTGGTCCCGCTCTTGCTGGGTCGAGATTGCGGGATCGACGCGCAAATCGTTGCCGGTCTCCATACCGCGCTTGACCGCAGGTCGGTTGCCGACTTCCTCCACCACCGCTCGAAATACTTGAACTCGTTGACGTCCTGCCCCTGCGCTTCCCAGTTCACGGTCCACGGGTAGGAGATCATGTCGGCAATCGTGTACTCGTTGCCAGGACCGCGCGGCTATGCCGGCGATAAAGAAGGCATGATCTTGAAATCAGCCGCCGCGTTGGCGTCACTCACGTAGCGCGGAGGCGGGTTGACAGGGCGGGCGGGCGCGGCATGAAGATGAGCCAGGTAGTTTTGGCGGGCAGCAGGCGATGAGCGGTCTCGAACCTATTCCTTATTCCGATGCGCAATTGCGGGCGATCCTCGCGCGGGTGCGCGTGATCGCGATGGTCGGCGCGTCGTCGAATTGGAACCGGCCCAGCTACTTCGTCATGAAGTATCTGCAGAACAAAGGCTACCGGGTGATCCCGGTCAATCCCGGCATCGCCGGTGAGACTTTGCTCGGTGAGAAGGTTTACGCCTCATTGCGCGACATCCCCGAGCCCGTTGACATGGTGGATGTGTTCCGCGCCGCGCGCGAAACGCCGGCGATCGTCGAGGATGCGATCGCGATCGGCGCCAGGGTGGTGTGGATGCAGCTCGGCATCCGCAACGACGGGGCCGCGGCAACGGCGGAGGCCGCCGGTATCGAAGTCATCATGAACCGCTGCCCCAAGATCGAGTTTGGCCGGCTCGGCGGCGAATTGTCGTGGAGCGGCGTCAACAGCGGCATCATCCGCAACCGCGCGCCCGAGCCGCCGCTCGCCCGCCGGATCAAAGAGCGGCCGGTCGCGTCGGGCTCTGCCGGGGCGGGGCAAAACATGCTCCACGGTTTCGAGACGCGCGCGATCCATGCCGGCGCCTCACCCGACCCGGTGACAGGCGCGCGTTCGACCCCGATCTATCAGACCGCCGCCTATGTGTTCGACGATGTCGACCATGCCGCTTCGCTCTTCAACCTGCACAATTTCGGCTACATCTACGCGCGGCTGAACAATCCTACCGTCGCCGTGCTCGAAGAGCGGGTCGCCAGCCTCGAAGACGGCCGCGCGGCGGTCGCCGCCGCCTCCGGCCATGCCGCGCAATTCCTGATCTTTTTTACGTTGATGGAGCCGGGCGACGAGTTTCTCGCCTCGCGCAATCTTTATGGCGGGTCGCTGACCCAGTTCGGGCTGTCGTTTAAAAAGCTCGGCTGGAAATGCGATTTTGTCGATCCCGCCGATCCCGAGAATTTCCGCCGCGCGTTGACCCCGCGGACCAAGGCGATTTTTGTCGAGAACCTCGCCAACCCCGGCGGCATCATTGTCGATATCGAAAAAGTGGCGGCAATCGCGCACGAGGCCGGCATTCCGCTTATCGTCGACAACACGCTCGCCACCCCCTATCTGTGCCGGCCGTTCGAGTGGGGGGCCGACATCGTTTGCCATTCGACGACCAAATTCCTGTCCGGCCACGGCCACGCGCTGGGCGGGATCGTTGTCGAATCCGGGCGTTTCGACTGGGGCCAGGGCAACCGGTTCCCGTCATTGACCGATCCTGAGCCGGCCTATCACGGTCTCAAATTCTTTGAGAATTTTGGCGATTTCGCGTTTACCACCAAGGCGCGAGCGGTGGCGCTCCGGGATTTCGGCCCGACTCTGTCGCCGATGAACGCGTTCCTGACCCTGACCGGCATCGAAACCTTGCATTTGCGCATGGAGCGGCATGTCGAAAATGCCCGCAAAATCGCCGAGTTTCTTGCCGTTCACCCGCGCGTCGCCTGGGTTTCCTATGCCGGGTTACGCGACAGCCCGTACTATGAGCTGGCGCGGAAGTATCTGCCGAAAGGGGCGGGTGCGGTCTTCACCTTTGGCGTCAAGGGCGGCTACGAGGCCGGTACGCGCCTTGTCGAAAATGTGCAGCTGTTTTCGCATCTCGCCAATATCGGCGACACCCGCAGCCTGATCCTGCACCCGGCCTCGACAACCCATCGGCAGTTGACCGACGAGCAGCGTGAAGCGGCGGGGGCGGGTCCTGACGTCGTGCGCTTGTCGATTGGCCTGGAAAGCGCCGACGATTTGATCCGTGACCTCGATCAGGCGCTCGCCGCGGAGGCGTGAAAGAAAAGGACACGAGCAGACGGGCTGGCGCGCTCGTCGCCGCAATCCCCGGATCAAGTCCGGGGGTCCAGGACCGAAAAGGGAATCTTTGGCCGCCCTGGGTTCCCGCTTTCGCGGGAATGACGACAGAAAATCGCGGTTATGGATGGCGAGCAAATGCGGTACTAAGTGTCAAATTTCGCACCGGCTACGTCAGCAATTTCTTTAGTCGGGCGGCGATTTGCTCGGGCGGGTCTTCGCCGGTAAAAGACGCGGTAAACCGGCCCTTCGGGTCCATCACATAGATGATCGAGGAATGGTCCATCGAATACTCGCCGCCGGCTTCGGCATGCTTCGCGTAGTAGACGCGGTACTCTTTGGCGGCCTGGGCAATCGCGGCGTCGCTGCCGGTCAATGCGAGGATCGGCGCATCGAACGCCTGGACGTAGTCTTTCATTGCCGAGGAGGTGTCGCGCTCGGGATCGATCGTGATGAAAACCGGGCGCACCTGCTGCTTCTCGGCGCCAAGATCGCGCAACGCCAGTGCGATATTGTTGAGCGCTGTGGGGCACGCATCCGGGCAATGGGTGTAGCCGAAATAAACCAACAGCCACTTGCCCTCGAGATCGGTATTGGTGACGGTCTTGCCGTTCTGGTCGACCAATTTGAAGGGACCGCCGATCGCACTGCTCAGCAACGTGCCGGCCGCCCCGCGCGGGCTGTCGCGTAAATCCAATGCCACAAACGCGCCGGCGCCGAGGATCGCAAATCCCGCCAGCAGCGCCGCCGCCAGCAACAATCGCGGTTGCTGTCGCGCAGGTGCCCGCCGCGCCGTATCGCCCGATACATCGCCGGCCATCTCCGGACCTCCTCTAATGCTTCGCCGCCGGCATCGGCATCGACATTGTCCCTGCCGGCATCGGCCCCGAAGCGCCAACCTTCTCGACGGCGACATTGACGGTGCGAGTCCCGGCCTTGACAAAGGTCAAGGTCAGCGGAAACGACTGGCCGGCCTTTAATGGCTGTTTCAGTCCCATCAGCATGATATGCATGCCGCCCGGCGCCAAACTCACCGATTGGCCGGCGGGAATGTCGATGCTCGATATCGGCCGCATCTTCATGACCATCCCCGACATTTCCATCGTGTGCAGCTCGGCCTTTTTCGCGACCGGCGTCGAGGCGGCGACCAGCCGGTCGTCGGTCGGCGAATGGATCGTGACATAAGCGGCGCCGATGTCGGATTTTCCGGGCGTCGCCCGCGCCCAGGCATTGTCGACCGCGAGCTGCCCGGTCTGCGCCGATGCGACTGCCGCCGTCAGCATAAACCCCGAGACTAGCACCAAAGTCCTGAGCATCCTCATCGCGCCCTCCACGGAAATGACCGTTTGCGCGCCAGAATAATTCCTTCGGTGCGCCGCGGAGAGTGGCGTTTTAACGCGGCTCACCGGCAGCCGCCGAAACCCCGCGCATTTCGGCCACTGCGACACAGGCCCGCGGCAGATTGCTGATCAACAGCGGCTTGGCATGCGAGGGCGCCGGGTGCAGCGCTTCCGGCGTGAACCACCAGGCGAGCTCCTTGCCGCAACCGTCGCCCGGCGGGGGCGGCGCCTGATCACGGCATTCCTCCTGCCCGGGCGGGCAGACGAGCCGCATATGAAAGTGATAATCGTGGCCCCACCAGGGGCGGATCTTGGCGAGCCAAGCGCGGTCGGTTCCGGCCTCATGGCACAATTCGCGCTTGATCGCGGGGTTGACAAAAATCCGCGCAACCTGCGGCTCGCTCGCCGCCGCCTTGTACATTCTCAGATAAGAGGGGTTCCACACGGCCGGGTCGACATGCAGGCGGTCGGCGGCGACGACTTCGGTTGCCGACATTTCGTCCCGCTCCGAGGGCGAGAGGCGGCCGTTCGGCATCGGCGTCAGCCAGATATCGGCGTCGAGCCCAATCTGGTGCGAGCCGTGGCCGGTCAGCATCGGCCCGCCGCGCGGCTGTGCGACGTCGCCGATCAGCAGACCCGGCCACCCCGCCTCGGCCGGCATTTTTGCCGCCAGATGCTCGATAAATTGGATCAATACCGGGTGGCCCCAGGCCCGGTTGCGCGACGGCCGCATCACCTGCCAATTCGGGCCGTCGGCGGGCAATTCGACCGCCCCTTCGAGACAGCCGCGTTCATAAGAGCCGATCGCCTCGGGCCGACCCGGCGCCGGCGTCGTTTCCAAGCCAAAGATGCGCTGCGCCGCGTCGGATGGCAGATGCTGCAACAAGGCCGCGCGATGCGCCGCCTCTTCGGACACCGTGTCCTGCGCCAGCGCCGCACCGCCGACCGCGCACAGGGCGCAGAATGCGACCAGCGCACCGCCCCTCGCCACTTCACGATTGAGCCAAGATCGTAACCCTATAACCCGGTTCATACCGCCCCCCTTGCCCGGACTTGACCAGCCTTGTGCCGGGGCATCCGCGTCTTGCGCTCCTCTAGGGTAAAAAAACCGAACACTCCTCTCGGGTTGTAAGCGACCCCGATCAGGTCCGGTCCACCAAATTTCCGCGTGCGCGAATCTCGGATGAGGAAATATCAAAGCGGAAACGGTGCTCGGGGATTTCGGTGAAAAGATCGGCATAGCGCCGCGGCACCGGAAGATCGGTCAGCGCGCGTACGCGCCCGGCCGCGTCGATCCGCACGGCGACCAGAAAGCTATTCCCCGAATTGGCGATTTCCTCGAGCGCCACATGCATTTGCAGCTCGTCATCGTCATAATATCTTGGCGCCACCAGCCGCTCTGCCGTATCCGCGCCGATCACAAACGTCGCGCTCGGAAATAACCGCGACTTTTCGAGAAAGGTCGGCGCCCGCGTGAGTTCGACCCGCGACTTCCAGGCGAATTGGGAGAGCCGGTGTCTGACCGTCCCGCCCGCCAGTGGCGGTTTGTCGACATTTGTGACAGAGATTTCGAACGCCAGCGGCTGTTGTCTGAACTCTTCGGCGACCCGCGCCAGCGATACGTGCCCCTCATGCATCGGGTTGAAAGAACCCGGGAACAGCACAGAGGGCTGCGGCGCCGACAGCATCATTTGGCCATCGGGCTGGACGGTGACGCGATCGGTTTCGCCCGCCAACAGCCGATCGATCGTATCCCCGGCCATATCCCCTGCCGCAACCGTCTCCGCAAAGTGTTCATCCGGATCGATGAGACTGCGCGGCGACGGTGCGGCAACCCCGCAAGCGCGGGCCAGCCACACAATGATCGCGCGCGAAACGAGGTCTTCTTCAGCGGCGCGATCACGTCGGCCCTTGGCCAGCACGCAAGTGCAGTGCCCGATCCCGGTGGAGTTCGAGAATGCGATATGGAAGCGGTGCTCGCCTCTGCGCGGGCGATCGCTGACCAGTGCGGCCGTGGCCCCCAGGCCCACTAGATCGATGCCCACCCCAACGCCAGTATTCGCCACTAGCGTGGCGGCGCGTGCCCGTGCGGTTCGCGCGCACGCGATCGCGGTGTCGGCGCTGCACGCCTGTGCCGGTGCGACGCCCAGATATGCCGCAAGCGCCTGTTCGTCATAGGGAACCTGCGCCTCGATCAGCAGCCGCGAGCCGCCGGGAACACGAAGCAACTCGCCAATCGCCCCACTGCCACCCCCCGTGATCGCAAGTGCCGCCTTGCGGCCGGACGCGTGCAATACGGGGATCAATTGTTGCCACGCGGCATCCGACGGGCTCATGGTGAGTGCGGTCCGAAGTTAAGAAAAACCTCGCGAACGCTGAAAGACAGTTCGGACAGAGTCAACAGACTCCGTAGACGTACCGGCAACCCTGCCGAGGCTAGTGAGGTCTGGCGCCATTCGTAAGGCGCGCGTTGGTGCACGAATGAGCCGTAAGCGAAGACTTGCCGTCCGCCAAATTGACAACGCACTGCCCGCAGCGGCCTGCGTAACTGGTTCGAGACACTCTTCGGCGAGATCTCCGGGTGGACGGAGGCGCTCGCCGATTGCGGGGGTGGGCGCGCACGGTCCAAGAGGCACCCTGCTAGGGGAGGCGCCACCCAAGGGGAGGCGCGCCGCCCAAGGTTCGCGGTTAGGTGTCGGCGGTCTTTACGCTGCCTTGCGCCGCTGCCAGGCCACACCAAAGACCAGCAAGCTGAGACCCAACACAGACAGAGTCGACGGTTCAGGTACCGCGGTGTCGCCCGTCAATTGGGTTATCAGAATGGCGGGTTGGAGATCGGCATTACTGCTGTTTGGGTTGACTGCGGTCGCCCACAAGTATTGATAATTATTGGGATTCACGCCGAGCGCTGAAAAGTCGAATAAGCAACTGCCATTAGCGCCGATACCGCCGACGCATACGTTAGAGCCCAACTGCAAAATGGTATCGTCGTGTTTGTCACCTATGGAGGCAGACTGGGTAGCGTCATTGTTTAACCAAAACTCAACCTGTTCGCCTGGAGTCATCATGATGTCGCCAAACATGATCGACTGCAAAGACCAGCCCGGGTGATTTCCCAAGGCAAGGGTTAGATATTCGGTATCGCCGAGGGTCGTGCTGTAGCCCGTGCAAAGATTTTCACAATCACCCAAGCCGGTGATATGGACCGAATTGCCATCGACAGTGGTTGCGTAATTATTGGATTGTGTGACCTTACCCTGAGTATTGCTGCCATTACCCCACGCAAATGCGCCAATTGTAAAGCCGCCGCTCGTAAAGAGGGCGTCCTGACCATTCGCCGTAATCGTCGCGGTGTTGCCGGAAGTCGTCGCGGAAAAGGCTCCGGAAGTGGGGATCAAGTTAGGCGCTGTCGCAAGCGAGTAACCGCTGGTCCCGAAATTCCAGGTTATATCGGTCGCGTTTGCCGCACTGGCAGCTAAAGCGAAAGCTCCTGTAGCAACCGCAACTTGTAGAAGCCGCTTGATTTGTCTCGAAGTCATTTTGCACACCGTTAAGATAGAAAACTTCACGCATCCGTGTTGCACGCAATGCGTGTGCCAATCTAATTGAATCGAGCCGATTCAAGATATTACGGGTATCGACTTACAAATTGTAATTCTGGGTTGTAACGAATGCCTTACACCAGCTTTCTCGACGAAGCGGCCTTACACAGGCTTTTTTCGGCGAACTTGGCCCGATGGATGGGTTCCGCGCTTCGAGGCGCTGGCACGCAACCGCCGCCATCGGGCGCTGTGCAGGCGACCATCGCAAGGATTACGGCTGAGTGGGGGACCGCATAATACCACATAAGCAAATATATCCCAGGTTAGATGGATTCTATGAAAATGATCGTTCGGCTCCCGCGACCCGTAATATCAAAATCAATAAAGCTTTCTCTTGGTCGTTTACGACGATGAATTGCGACAAAAATACGAATAAAGTTTTTCGTCTGTTCACGTTTTTCAGAAAAATCGTCCCTCGGCGGACCTCCGCCGATGTGACAAAGTTGACTCAGTTGGGTGCTGCGATGCCTGCCGGATTTTCTTACGAAACCGCGCGGCGGCGCCTCCTCGGTCGCGGCGTCCGAAAACAGCTATCCGCTTGTGGCCTATAAAATGACGAAGGCGGCGATGATCGCCTTCACCCAACAATTGGCGTTGCACAATGCCTCTTACGGCATCCGCGCCAACTGCATCTTGCCGGGGCTGATGGACACGCCGATGGCGGTCAATACAAGGGCGCACGCGAGCACTCGCAGCCGCGCCGAAGTCGCCGCCGAGCGCGACGCGCGCGTGCCGTTGCGCGGCCGCATGGGTACCGCGTGGGACGTCGCGAACGCGGCGCTGTTCCTCGCCTCCGACGAAGCGAATTTCATCACCGGCGTTGCCCTGCCGGTCGATGGCGGCGCGCCGGTCCGCATCGGCTGACTCCGGCGACAAGATCTCAACATCGTGGCCGGATCGGCACAAATCCGTATGCACTAGGACAGCGGCACAGACCGGCGCCCGTGCAGGCTTCAAGAATCCAAGGCCGCCTAACGCGGGGCCGGGGCGAGCGGGTCAAAGGGGTCGTCGGGTGCGGCGAATTCTGCGCCGTTGAAGCCCATTGCGGCAAGAAAAGCGGCGCGCACTTCGAGCGGCTGGCCGGTCTGAAAGACATAGCCTTCGAGACTGCGCCGGCTCAGCGGGTCCTTCTGCATTTCGGCGCGGTTCAGGCCCTCGAGAAGCCGCCCGCGCTCGGCGACCGGCAGTCGGATGCATCGATTGAGCGCTGGATCGCGAATTACCGCTTTGGGGTCCTCGCCGCGCGCGATCGCTTCGAGGTCGCGTAAAAAGCGACGGCGGGTCATTACGATGCCACGGTCGCTCGGACTGAGATATTCCTTATTGCGGTCGGCGATGCGCCCCTGCCCAACCCAGGTCACGAAGTCCTGGTTCATGACGTGGCTCGTTATCCAGCGCCCGGTTTTTTCATCGGCAATCGGCCCTTGCCAGGTCGGGATGCTGTCCTGCACATAGGGCTCGCGCTCCTTCGGGACATGGCTGAAGCACCAGGTTATGCTGAGCGTGTTCTCATCGTCTATCGGCACGCGGTACTCGATGTGGTTGCCGGTAAATAGAGCATTCGGCCACAGACACACGCGGCCGATGGTCCACAAATCGTCGTCTTCGGTCGTGTCGGTGCGGATCCGCTTGTATTGAAAGCCGTAGTCGAACTCGCTGAAATCGACTTTGACGTGGTGCGGTGCGTAGGGGCCATTCTTACCCTTTAGTCGCAGGCTCCAATTCGAATGGGTCCATTCGAAATGAACCGGGTCGATCGAATTCTCCTGGCATTGGAACCAATTGCAGGGGATCTCGGCCTTGACGATCTGGCGAAAGCCATTGGGCCAAGAAAAGAATTCCCAATCCGGTACCAATGGCCGCGGCTCCGGCCCGAGATAAGCCCATAAAAGGCCGCCGAATTCGACAACCGGATAGGCCTTGATACGGATCTCGTCTTTCAGCCGCGCTTCAGGATGCGCTACATCCTCATACGGTTGCGCGAGAACGCTTCCGTCGGCGTCGTAAAGCCAGCCGTGGTAATTGCACCGCAGCCCACAAGCCTCGACATAGCCGTAGGTTAGATCGGCGCGGCGATGGCGGCAGTGGCGGTCGAGAAGGCCGAAACGCCCGCCGCGATCCTTATAGAGGACAAGGTCCTCGCCCAAAAGCCGCACCGGCTTTGTACCGGGCTCGTCGAGTTCGCTGGCGCCGGCTATTGGCCACCAATAGCGGCGCAACAGATTGCCCATCGGCGTTCCAGCACCGGTCTCGGCCAGCAGTTCCCAGCGGTTGTGCGGTTCTTGTGCCTTGTCTTGCATCACCGATGATCTCCGCTCGTCTTGCCAATCGAACGGTACCGGAGTAGGCGTTCTATCCGCAATGCTGCCGGCAGAGGCCTATGTGAGGCTTGGGTGGCGCCCGGGTGCCGCCCGGCCCACCGTCGTGGCCCTGGCGTGCGCGATCCCCCGGATGGCGAAGACACCGGTCAGCGGTGCGCGGCGCGGCAGGCCGGGCAGAGACCGCGGGCCTCGATGACCTGCCGGGCGACGGAAAAGCCGCGATTCTCGCCGAGCCGGCGCAAGCTTTGCACGATCGCCTCGTCCTGGATTTCCGCGGTGGCGCCGCAATCGTCGCAAATCATGAACTGGCTTTCATGCGGATGCTCGACATCGTCGCATGCCACAAAGGCACTGACGCTTTCGATTTTGTGGACCAGCTTGTGTGCAAGCAGAAAATCAAGTGCGCGGTAAACCGTCGGCGGTCCAAGCTTGCCGCCGCGCTCACCCTGCAACTCCGCGAGCAACGCATAGGCGCCGAGCGGCTGATCGGCGGAGAGAATTAGTTCGAAGACGCGCCGTCGCACCGGGGTCAATCGCGCGCCGCGCATGGCGCAGAGTTGCTGGGCGCGTTTCAATGCGCGTTCGATGTCCTGCGATTTCACGACAGCCGTTTCACGCCTCGCTCGGCGATCGCCGCCACGTCAACGTTACAGTTTGGCCCAGGGGTAAGCAACAAGAGCAAACATGGACAATACCGCAGCATCTTCCTACGCTGATCGTCGGGCAGCGCCGATGAAGGCGTTGCTCGGGGGGACGGTCCGCAATGCGGCCATATCGGCTGAGGCTGGCGATCGCTGTGTGGCTCGGCGTGATTGCGCTGGGTTTCAACGCGCTCGTGCCGATCCACCTCGCGTTCGATCTCGCCCACAGCCTCGCAGCCGAAGACCACGACCACGGCGGCGAGCACGGTTTTGTTGCGTGTCTGCTCTCGCTCGTGGTCGGTCATGACGAGGACGAGGATCAATCTCCATCACATAAGGGGCATCATCACGAAAGCTGCGCCGTCTGCAGCTCCATAAGCACCCTCGCGGGCTTGGCGCCCGCTGCCGCCATGTTGCTGGCGGTGCCTATTCTTGTTTACGGGGCGAGGCTGGGGGTGGTCGATCTCGCCGCACCACGCGCCGCTCCTGTCGTCGCTTATCGCTCTCGCGCTCCACCCCTGGCCTGGTTGCCTGCCTCTTAAGATCATCCTTCCGGTCGCGCTTTGCCGCGCCCGGCTCTATGCGATTCCTTGGGGGAGCACGATCCATGTACCCTTCATCTTGCCGCGGCATTGCCGCTGCGGCTGCAGTTGCCTTACTGCCCGGCGCTGAGGCGATGGCGCACGGCTTTGCCGGCGACCGCTTTTTCCCGGCGACAATCCTGACTGACGACCCGTTTGTCGCCAGCGAGATGTCGCTGCCGACAATCACCCTGAACCCGACCCAGAGCGACGGTTCACGTGAACTCGACATCGGCACCGATTTGTCGATGCTTATCACGCCAAAATGGGACTTCACTATCGACACCCAATGGGAGCACATCCGCGCGCCCGGTCTACCAACAGTCACCGGTTGGGGAGGGCTGACCACTGGGACGCAATATCAGCTCTTCATCAACGGGCCGCATGAGGCAATGGCGCTCACCGCGCTGGATGTGACGTGGGCGAATACCGGGAATCTTTCGGTAGGCGCACCCGACTTTACGACCTTGTCGCCGACCTTCGATTTCGGCAAGGGCTTCGGCGATTTGCCCGATTCGCTACCGTGGCTGAAACCGTTCGCCTTGACCGGCAATCTCAGCATCGACTTTCCGACGAAAACCCAAAGCATGGGCCTCCTCAACCCGAACGTATTCAATTACGGCTTCGCCATCGAATACAGCATTCCGTATCTCCAGGGCGAGGTCAGGGACGTCGGTCTCGGGCCACCGTTTAACCGCATGATCCCGCTGGTAGAATTTGCGCTGAGTTCGCCCTTCAATCGTGGCTACAGCGGGACAACAACCGGCACGGTGCAGCCCGGTGTGATCTGGGCTGGGCAATATTTCCAAGTCGGCGCGGAAATGATCATTCCGACCAACAGTCTGTCGGGACACGGGATAGGCGGCGTCGTGCAGCTGCATTTCTATCTCGATGATCTCTTCCCCCACAGCATCGGCCGGCCGATCACCCAATGGTGACATATCATGTCGTTGTGACAGCATCGGTTGTCGCCGCCGCCGTCATCTTCGCGAGCGCCAAGGCGCCAGCGCACGCCTTCCTCGATCATGCAAACCCGGCGGTCGGCAGCACCGTACCGACCGCACCGGGGACTGTGACAATGTGGTTCACTCAGCAGCTTGAGCCTGCCTTTAGCTCGGCGACCGTGACCGACAGCACTGGCAAGAATGTCGACAATGGTGCTGCTCAGGTTGATCCAAAAGATCCAACCGAGCTGCGAGTAGCGCTGCAACCGCTGCCGCCGGGCTCCTACACGGTGTCTTGGCACGCGCTGTCGGTCGACACCCATACAACCCAAGGCCACTTTACCTTCGAGGTTGGCGCCAAATGAGCGCCTTGGGTAATTAGACCGGCCCATCCCCGTCAGAGGCAGCAATGGAAGGCTTTTTGATCGCGGCGCGCGCGGTCCACTATTCCTCGACGATCTCGCTTGCTGGGGTCTTCGCCTTCCTTTGCTTTGTTGCCGACCCGAAGCCATGGCCGAAGTTGGGCCGCCGGCTTATGTTTCTCGCCGCCACCAGTCTCGTGCTGGGGCTGCTCTCCGGCGCGGCGTGGCTGCTATTCGTGTCGACGCAAATGAGCGGTCAGCCGATTGCCGTGGCACTGCGGCAAGGCGTCCTGGCGACCGTGCTGCACCGCACGCGCTTCGGCCAAATCTGGACCTTGCGCGTGCTTTTTGCGGTGCTAATGGCGGCGCTGCTGGTCCTGCCACACGGTTCGCGGCGAGGGTTGTGGCGTTGGGCAGGGCTTGCTATTTCCGCCTGTATTCTTGGCTCGCTCGCCTGGGCCGGGCACGGCGGCGCGACCCCAGGGCGGCCCGGCGATCTCCATTTGGCGGCGGATATACTCCACCTGCTCGCGGCGGGCGCCTGGGTTGGATCGCTCGTTCCGCTCGCCCTCCTGCTGAGCGAGCTGCGCCGAGACCGAATCGACGATGCCGGTTCGACGCATAGGGCTCGCCAGGCGGTAGTTAGATTTTCACTCCTGGCTGCGATCAGTGTCGTGATTCTTTTCGCGGCCGGGCTGATCAATACGTGGTTTCTCGCTGGCAGTGTGCCGGCCCTGATCGGCACCGAATACGGCCGGCTGCTGCTCGCCAAAGTGGCGCTCTTTTTGACGATGGTAACAATCGCCGCAGTCAACCTGCTGCGTATGACCCCGCGTCTTGCGACCGGTCCCGGCACCCGCCACCCGCTAGTCGCGGCGGCGCTCTCCCATCTTCGGCGCAACGCGCTGATCGAGGCATCGTTCGGGCTGTGCGTTCTCTGTATCGTCGCGAAACTCGGGATTCTGCCGCCGGCACTGCACACCGAACCGGGCTGGCCGCTGCCTTTTCGGCTCGAGCCAGCGGCGCTCGCTGGTCCGTCAAGGACCGCCCTGGCGCTTTTGACGGCGTCAGCAATTGCCCTTGTGGGCGCCGTCATAGCGACTGCCGCGGCGCGACGATACCATACGATGATCGCCGCCTGCGCCGGCGTTGTGCTGTGCCTTGCGATAGGCTGGCTTGTCGCGCGGCCGGCGATTGAGCCAGCCTATCCGACGAGCTTTTACGCTCCCGCCGAGCCTTACGCCGCCCCTTCGGTCGAGCAAGGGGCGCGGCTATATGTCGAGAATTGCGCCTTGTGTCATGGCGCCGGCGGCAAGGGGGACGGTCCGGCTGCTGCAGCGCTTGCGGTCCAGCCGGCGGATTTGACCGCACCCCATCTTTTTGCGCACAGCGAGGGCGATCTGTTCTGGTGGATCAGCCATGGAAAAGCGAACGGTGCAATGCCCGGTTTTGCCGGCACGCTTAGCCCGGCGGATCGTTGGGATCTGATCAATTTTATCAGGGCCCGTGCGGCCGGCATTCTATCACGCGCGCTCGGGCCGACGATTTCCGCTGAGGCCGGTCCGGCAGTGCCCGATTTTGCGTTCGAGACCGAGGGCCACCAGCTAACCCTAAGCCGTCTGCTCGAAACCGGACCGGTGCTGATTGCGTTATTCCGCAAACCGCCGTCGGCCGCGCGACTCGCGCAACTCGCGGCCTCACGGCAAAGGCTTGCCCTGTCCGGCCTGCGGGTCGTTGCGGTTGATCTCGACCAACAGCGCGCCGCGCCGCCAGAAGCGCAGCCGCCAGCTCCGCTTGTAACGGTGGCGCCGGATGTCGCTGCAACGCTCAAATTGTTTCTGCCGGGCGCCGATGCCGAGGAGACCGATCTGATGCTTGACCAGGCCGGCAATGTGCAGGCGAGATGGACCGCGAGCAATGGCCTCCCTGACATCGACGCCTTGAGAGCAGCAGTGGTGCGGATGGCTCAGCTTCCCGCATCGCCCGCCTCCCACAGCCACGCTGGACACGGGGGTTGACAGGGCACCGGCCTCAGCGTCCTCGGCCGCGAGTCGAGGTCGCCGATCAGGCGGGTTTTGGGGTTTTCGCTGTTATTCGGTCAAGCAGGGCCGCCGCTGCTCCAGCTTCGGCCGCGCGTTTGGCCGAAGCCGTTGCGGTAGCAGCCTCGCTCCCCGCGATTTTTGCCGCGACGGTAAAGAGTGGAGCATGATCCGGGCCGCTGGTCGCGACGAGTTCGTATTGCGGCAACCCGAGACCGCGCGCTTGGGCCCATTCCTGCAGCGTCGTTTTCGGGTCGGTGGGTGGACCCTCCATTGCCGCAATCAGCGGCGCCCAAAACCGGTGCACGAATGCCGCTGCAGCCTCAAACCCGCCATCAAGATAAATCGCGGCGATCATTGCCTCGCAGGCATCGGCCAGGATGGCTGGATTGGTGGCGCCGCCCGCCGTTGCTTCGGCACGCGAGAGGATCAGATGTCGTCCCAAGCCGATCGCTTGAGCCACGCGCGCCAACGCCTCGCGGCGCACGAGGTGAGTATGGCGCCGGGTCAGCAAACCCTCCAGCTCGTCCGTGAAGCGCCGCCACAGCAGCTCGGCAACGACCAGTCCGAGCACTCGATCACCCAGGAATTCAAGACGATCGTAACCGCGTTTTGTGGGCTTGGCACGCCGACCGCGGCCACGCTCTGATGCCGTTGCACTCGGATGCGTCAGCGCCTCGGTTAGCAACATCGGAGAGTTAAATGCGTACCCAATGATTTGAGCGAAATCGAGTGTCGCTCCCCCGGGAGAAGTAACGGCCGGCTCCAATGGTGAGCCGGCTTCGACCGATATCGTCAATTGATGCCTTTGAATAAGCGGTTGTAGCGGACCGCAAACGGCCATTTCCAGATTTCCCAAAGACGTGCTGTACCGTCGGTTGAAAAGAAGATGAACTGCGCCTTGCCGATCAGATTTTCGGCAGGCACATAACCGACCGCCGACAGCACTCGGCTATCCTGCGAGTTGTCCCGATTATCGCCCATCATGAAATAGTCGCCCGGCGGAACGTGGTATTCAGGCGTGTTATCGAGCGGTCCATTGTCGCCGATTTTTATAATCCGATGCTGTCGTCCATTGGGTAAAGTTTCAACATACTGTTTCATCGGAACGAGAACGCCGTCGCCTTCTTGATACAGGTAATCCTCGATCGGTTTCCTCGGCACTTCCTTATCATTAATATACAGCTCGCCCTGCTTCATCTGAAGCGTATCGCCGGGCAGACCAATCACGCGTTTGATGTAGTCGGTGGAATTGTCGGTCGGCAGCTTAAAGACAACAACATCCCCGCGCTCGGGTGGGTGAAAGAAGATGCGGCCGGAAAACAGCGGAAAACCGAACGGAAGAGAGAACCTGCTGTAGCCATAAGAAAATTTGGAAACAAACAAATAGTCGCCCACCAGCAATGTCGGGATCATTGACCCTGACGGGATGTTGAACGGTTCATATGCGACAGTGCGCACGACCAAGGCGATCAGTACCGCATAGACAATAGTCTTTATCGTATCGACGATGCCGCCAGCGGCGGCTTTCTTTTTAGATATCACCTTGCGCGCCGAATTGGTTTTCATGACATGCCTTGCGGGGCTCGAACGGCGGTGGATCAAGCCAAGCGCGCCACCCGAAGTCAAGCACGCCGGGGCAGATCGAGAACAGTACCGCGGGGTTGCTCACATCAAGCGCGAGCGCGGAACAGCAGTGATGATCACGACTGCCTGGGCGATCGGCGGCTCATCGGTCAAGGTGATGTCGAGCCGCGCAGTCATATCTGCGGGCGTTATCTCGTTCAGGCGGCGCAGCGCCCCGCCAGTAAGCCGCATCGTCGGCTGGCCCGATGGCAGGTTAACGACACCGAGGTCACGCCAAAAAATGCCGCGTCGGAAGCCGGTTCCGAGCGCCTTGGAGCAAGCCTCTTTAGCGGCAAAGCGCCTGGCGTAACTTGCCGCGCGATTGGCCCGGCGATCGCACTTTGATCGCTCAGCCTGAGTGAAAATGCGGTCGAGAAATCGATCGCCAAACTGCTCGATCACTCGCTCGATACGGCGGATGTCGATCAAGTCGCTGCCCAATCCGATGATCATCGGACCACCTTACACACGCCGCCACCCGCCCCCTGAAAGACAGGACGAGACCAGCGCGGCGTCAACCGCGGGCCCGTTCGACGGAATTGATTACCGGATTGGCGCGCAAGGCGGCGATGATCGTCGTCAGATGCCTTACGTCGGCAACTTCGATATCGAGCATCATCTCGAAAAAATCCGACGAGCGATTGGTGATTTTCAAATTCGTGATGTTCCCGCCCTGCTTGCCGATCACAGTGGTCAAGCTACCGAGATTGCCCGGCTCGTTCGCAATCATGACATTGAGCCGGCCAACATGGATGGGATCCCCTTCGCTGTTGCTCCACGCCACATCGAGCCATCGCTCGGGGGTGTCGGCGAAGTTTTCGAGTGTGTCGCAATCGATCGTGTGAATCGTCACACCCTTGCCGGTCGTTACGATGCCGACGATCCGGTCGCCCGGAAGCGGATGGCAGCAACCGGCGAAGTGCAGCGCCATTCCGGGAATCAAGCCGCGGATCGCGACGGCGGTGTCGTTGTGGCCCACTTTGCGCCGTGCCCGGGCCAAGGAGACGACCTTGCCCCGATCCTGCTGCTGTGGAAACACGGCGTTGACCACCGCACGTCCGGTGACCAAACCTTGCCCGACGGCAATGTATAGGTCGTCAACTGCGGGACAGTTGAATGTTTTAAGGACTGGCTCAAGCGACCGCTCGGAAAATTCATGACCCTCCTGGCGAAAGGCCTTTTGCGCGATCGCCTTGCCAAGATCGAGATATTGGGTCCGCTGTTGGGTGCGGACAAACCGGCGAATACGGGCCCGCGCCTTGCCGGTGACGACGAATCGCTCCCAGGTGGGCGATGGGTGCTGCGCCTTCGAGGTGATAATCTCGACCTGGTCGCCATTACCGAGGGTTGTACGCAACGGCAGCAGCCGGCCATTAATCTTGGCGCCAACACACGTGTCGCCGATCTCGGAATGGACGGCATAGGCGAAATCGACAGCCGTAGCGCCGCGCGGCAGCGCTATCAGGTCGCCCTTGGGGGTGAACGCAAAGACCTGATCCTGGAACATCTCGAGCTTGGTATGTTCGAGAAATTCCTCCGGCCCGGAAGCGTGATCGAGGATGTCGAGCAGCTCGCGCAGCCAGCGATATTGCGGGCCCTCGGTCTTTCCCGCGCCCTGTTTGTAACTCCAATGTGCGGCGACACCGAACTCGGCAACCTCGTGCATATCGCGAGTACGGATTTGCGCTTCGATACGCTGCTGCTCAGGGCCGATCACCCCGGTGTGCAAAGAGCGATAATTGTTCGGCTTTGGGGTCGATATATAATCCTTAAATCGGCCCGGGACGACGTGATAGGTGGAATGGATTATTCCCAATGCGTGATAACAGTCGCCGACGCTATCGACCAAAACACGGAACGCCATGACATCCGAGAGTTGCTCGAAAGCGACGTTTTTTCGCTGCATCTTGCGCCAGATCGAGCAGGCTGACTTTTCTCGCCCCGAGACGAGCGTGCCGACGAGCCCGGATTCGGCCAGTTTGCGTTGCAACTCGGATTCAATCCGTGGCACCACCGCGGCTCCCTGATCACGCAGGAAATCGAGGCGGGCGATGATGCTGTTTCGCGCATCCGGCTGGAGCTCGGCAAAAGCAAGGTCTTCCAGCTCGTCCTTCATCCGTTGCATGCCAAGCCGCTCGGCGAGCGGTGCGTAGATCTCCATCGTCTCGCGCGCAATGCGCCGGCGCTTTTCTCCATCCTTTATGAAATGCAGGGTCTGCATGTTGTGCAGTCGGTCGGCAAGCTTGACCAAAAGCACGCGAATATCTTCGGACATCGCCAGCACCAGCTTGCGGAAGTTCTCCGCCTGCTTGGTGTGGTCCGATTGCAGCTCGATGCGCGAAAGCTTGGTCACGCCATCGACCAGCCGCGCGGTTTCGTGACCAAACACGCGGTCGATGTCGTCGAGCGTAGCGACTGTGTCCTCTACGGTATCATGCAGCAGCCCGGTGACGATTGAGGCGCTGTCGAGCTTCATCTGGGCGAGGATGCCCGCGACCTCGACCGGATGCGAAAAATAAGGGTCTCCCGAGGCCCGCAATTGCGCGCCATGGGCCTTCATCGAGTACACGTAAGCCCGGTTAAGCGCGTCCTCGTCAGCGTTGGGATCATACGACCGCACGAGCTCGACAAGCTCAAATTGCCGCATCATGACTGCGGCCTCCCAGGCATACGGGGGCTATCGCTACCTACATTAGGCAGTCGCCACCATCGGTTCGGCCGCGCCGACAGGGAGCGGACTGCCTGTTCCGGATTAAAGCTCCTCGTCTTCACCCGGCAAATCGCCTTCCGGCAGATCGGCGAGATCGTCGTCGCCCGCCTCCTCATCGGCGTTCAGCGCATCGGGGGCGAGGTCCTCTTCATCCGCCTCGTCATGTACGCTCAGCACGTCGCTCGCCAGCTTCTCGGTGAGGTCATCTTCGTCATCGATGAGTTCTTCTTCGTCGTCTCCCGCCGCCTCCTCGTCGAGTTCGGTTTCATCACCAATTTCAGCATCCTCGTAGCCACCACCCTCAGAGCGGGCCTCGGCAACCCCCAAGGCGCTGCCGGGAGCGGCAAATCCGAACACGCTGGTATCCACTTCGAGATCCTGAGTCTCTTCGGCTTCATCGAGTTCGACGTGTTTTTGCATGCCGCGCACGACCAATTCTCTCAGATGAAGCAGACCGACAGTTTCATCGGCGATTTCGCGCAAGGCGACCACCGGGTTCTTGTCGTCGTCACGATCGAGCGATAGCGGCGCCCCGGACGTGATTTCGCGGGCGCGCTGGGCGGCGAGCAGAACCAGCTCGAAACGGTTAGGAACCTTGACGACGCAATCTTCAACGGTGACACGCGCCATTGCAGTTTTACCTCTAATCGCGGAGCTACCAAATATATGGGTCGACGTGCAGCACGGCAACACGCTGAATTACGGGCGCAGCCCACTGTTTTGTTGTTGTGTGATTGCTACCCAGTGCTCGCAACCCGGAGAGCCTGATCCGTCCGCCGCCCCACATACGCCATCCGCGCGCACCTTCCGCCGATCCGCTGGCTATATCCGTCTGTGTAACGTTTCACCCCGAGGATTGAGCCGGGTCCTCGATTTCGAGTGTTCTTGTCTGCAGAAGGGACAACAAAACGGGACGAGGCCGATGCGGAAACGGATCCTGATTTTGATGCTGATGCTGGCGAGTTTGTGGCCGGCGGCTGCGTTCTGCGCGATCACGGTCGCAAACATTGCTCCTGCGGTAATGCCAATCCGCGCCGCATTGAGGGATATCGACGTCACGATCGCCCCGCCGGGACTCGACATAAATCCGGTGCCGCTTGCCGTGGCACCGGTTCTGGTGCGGTGGCGGAACGCGCTGAGCACAGCTTTGGATCGAACAGCGTTGTTCGACGGCAACGGCCCGCCGCTTTCGCTACACGTCCTCGTTATGGAACTGGCCCGCTCCGGCCAAAATGTAACGGTTTTCGCCCGCTATCAATTATGGCGCCCGGGGGCAGAGCAGCCGCTTACTGACGCCGACATTCTGACCGATGCGGGCCCTGCCAGTCCTCTTGGTCTCGGTCTGGAGGCATCCTCATCGCAGGTGATGCAGGACCGCTGGCAGGTCGATCAGGCCGTCAGCGCGAACATCGCCGATTTCGTGCGCCAGCTCGAAGTCTACGCGGCGCAGACCGCCGTCTCGCCGACAGCGGCGTATCGCGCTACGCGAGGACCTAAATCCGGGTAGAGAGCCAGATCGCGATCCGCGAACCGGTCTTGATGGCCGCGCTCAGTAGATCGTAACCTGGCGTCTGCTCGGCGCCTTGAGCAATCGCGGTGTCGCGATGCGCGATTTCGTCAGCACGAAAAGCGAGCACCGTTTCGGTCAGTTCGGGGTCGTGCTCCTTAAGGCGTTCGGCCTGCTCGCGGTAATGGTCGTCGATGACTTCTTCGACCGCGACGGTGCACGCCATCGCAGCCTGGTCTCCGAGCAGTGCGGTCGCCGCGCCTAGCGCATATCCCGCAGCCGACCACAGCGGGTGCAGCACGGTCGGCCTCACCCGTCGTTTTGGCAGCAAGGTTTCGAATGCTGCCAGATGGCGCTTCTCGGTCTCCGCCATTCGCCGGATCTCGCCGGAGCCACGCCCCCGCCGCAACACGTCGAGTTGGCCATCGTAAATCCTTGTGGCGCCGAATTCGCCGGCGTGATCCACCCTCAGCATGCGCGCGATTTCGGCCGTTGGCATCGGATCGCCTGGCAAGCGATGGCGGGGTGCGCTGCTCATGCTGGACCGCTGATAGTCATCGCCCGCCGCTCCGACGAGCGCCGAAGAACCCGGCGAGGCAAATTCCCGTCATCACCAATGAGGCAAGCAAGTTCCAGCCGGCGAGAGAAACGCCAACGAAAGTCCATGCGGGCTCGTCGCAGCGCACCGGCTGCTGGCGCATCAACTGCGCTTTCAGCTCCGCCAAACTCGCCGGAGTCCCGACGTCGGCACAGGCGCTCGGGCCGGCGAACCAGTGCTGCTCGACGCCCACGTGATAAAAGCTGAGGGCGCTCCCGACGATGAAAACAGCAGCCAGCGACAGCGCCACCCAGGGCAATGCCGCCCGGCTACCGACCATTGTTGCGACAAAGGCGATCACGATCGTGACGTCCCACGGCCATCGCTCCGTCAAGCACAGCTCGCAAGGGGCGAGCCCGCCCCAATACTGCGCCAGCAGCACCGTCGCCATGACAATGGCGCTCGTCACGAGCACAAAGAGCGGTAGGGCGCGCCCGCCGCCTCTAATTGGGGGATTGCCCGCTTGCATGTCGCTAAGATAGCGCGGCCGCGCTGCAGCGCCAACGCGGGCTACGCCCGGACCTATGTTATTCGGCGGCGTCGACCAGGCTGGTGACGCCCGCCGCGTCGATAAACCCGCCCGATTGGTGCCGCCACAGCCGCGCATACGTCCCGGCCACAGCGAGCAGAGCCGAGTGTGTGCCTTCCTCGACAATCCGCCCCGCTTCGAGCACCACGAGCCGGTCGAGCCGCGCAATTGTCGACAACCGGTGCGCTATGGCGATGACCGTGCGGCCGCGCATCAGCGTTTCGAGCTGTTCCTGAATCGCCGCCTCGACCTCCGAATCGAGAGACGACGTTGCCTCATCGAGTACCAGGATCGGGGCATCCTTCAGGATCACCCGCGCGAGGGCGATGCGCTGACGTTGACCGCCGGACAATTTGACGCCGCGCTCGCCGACATGCGCGTCAAAGCCGCGCCGCCCGTTCCAATCTTCAAGCGTCTCGATAAACTCGATGGCCTGGGCCTGCGTCGCCGCGCGGCGCACTTCCCATTCGCTCGCCTGCGGCCGGCCATAACGGATGTTGTCGCGAATCGAGCGGTGCAGCAGCGAGGTATCCTGCGTTACCATCGAAATGTGAGCGCGCAGACTTTCTTGCGTCACCTCGGCAATGTTCTGCCCGTCGATCAGAATTCGGCCGCTCTCGATGTCGTAAAAGCGCAGCAACAGGTTGACCAACGTCGATTTGCCTGCCCCGGATGGGCCGACCAGCCCGACCCGCTCGCCCGGCGCTATCGTCAGCTCGATGCCGTGCAGCACGCCACGTTGGGTCCCGTAGCCAAAGCGCAAATTGTCGAACCGCACCTCCCCGCGCTCGACCCGCAGCGGTACCGCGTTGGGCTGATCGGTCATCTGATGCGGTACTGCGATTGAGCGCATTCCCTCTTGCACGACGCCGATATTCTCGAAAATCGTCGCGACGTTTTGCGCAACCCACCCAGCGATGCTGACGATATGCCAAGTCAGCGGGAGCGCCATTGCGACAGTCCCGACCGCGATCCGACCGATGCTCCACTGCCAGATCGCGATGCCGCCGGTGCCAACCACCATCGCCGCATTGAGCAAGGCGAGGCTGAACCCGAGCGTCGTGGTCAGCCGCAGCTGGTAGCGGTGCGCGTCGGTCAGGTCCTCCATCGCCTCCGAGACAAAGGCGTCCTCGTCGCGCGGGCGGGCAAACAGCTTGACGGTTTGGATGTTGGTGTAGCTGTCAACAACCCGCCCGGACAGCTGCGAGCGTGCCGCGGACATCCGCTGCGAGCGGTTGCGCAGCCGCGGCACAAACCAGCGCAGCAACCCGGCATAGCCGAAAAACCACAACAGCACGGGAATGGCGAGCCGGGTGTCACTGGACGCCAGCAGGACGATCGCTCCGCCACCATAGACAAGGATGTACCAAACGGCGTTGGTTGCGGAGACAACGCTCTCGCGTAACGCGGGACCCGTCTGCATGACGCGGTTGGCGATGCGCCCGGCGTAGTCGTTCTGGAAAAAGGTCCAGCTCTGGCGGACGACGTGCCAGTGGCTCTGCCACCGGACCAGATTGGAAAAGCTGGGAATAATCGCCTGATTGGTGATCAGGTTTTGCACCAACATCGCCAGCGGCCGTGCTACCAGCAGGACCAAGGCCATTACGAGCAATTGAGGCCAGGAATCGTGGAGCACGGAGTGGGGCGTGCGGTTCGATACCAGGGTCACAACCCGGCCGACAAAGACCGGAATTGTGGTATCGAGCAGCGCGACGACGAGCCCCGTCGCGAACAGCGCGACGACGAGCCCTCGCGCCTGACGTGCGTGATGCCAATAGAACGCACCAAGCCCATCCGGTGGCGGACCGGGAGGCAGGGCCGTCGGCTCGAGCCGGTTCTCAAAGAATTGAAAAACACGCATGATTTTTTGATTTGAAGCGGGTGATCCCAAAAAATAACGCTCGCCGAGGCCGGACGGCCGGCTACATTCGTCGGCTCAGCCTAGCACATGATCAATGATATGCGCGTTGCTGAAAGAATATGCACCGGGTGCGCCCGTCGCGCCGCCATTTCTCCTCGGAACCCGAGTAGGCTCAGCGGCTTTGTAGCTGCATGCTAGTACGCGCCAACCGGTCGCCCGGCGTTTGTGAGATGCCGCCCTCGCGCAGTACTCGCTCGCGGTAACGCTCGACGCCGAGCGGCAAGCCGGCGGCGGGCCGGCCCTGCGCGATCCAGGCGTCCAGGTTCCCCGGGCCCCAGTTATAAGCGCTCACCGCATCGGGCCAGTTGCCATAGCGGCGATACAACCGCGCCAGATAAGTCCGCCCGAGCAGCCGGTTTTGACTCAGGTCAAACCGATCCCCGCCGCCGGAATCGATTGCCGCTGCGGCAGACACCTGCATCGGTCCCTGCGGACCGTTGAAAACTGCACGCCACATACCGGGATCGCCGCCATGGCTCGATTCGGCGCCGTCAATGGCAAACGCAACCCGATCGAGCTCAGCGCCGCGGGCTGCGCCAAATAGATCGAGATAAGGGCTTGGGATTATCGCGGGTAGCGCCAGATCGACGCGCGCTACCGCCATACCCCGGAGAACTGTAACCGGCCGTTCCCTTGAGTTCACGAAGGAAACAACCTGCATGGCCGGACGGGGAGGGGGCCCGGGTGATGTAGCCGGTATCACGACCGAGACAGTCGCGACGATCGGACCGCCGCGCACAACGCGCACCGGTTTCTTTCGTTTGTCAGAAAAAGCGACAACTTCGTCCGCGCCGCGGGCGGATAGGTCCTTGTCCGAGCGGCGATCGGGGTTGGCGGCGGCCGGGGGCTTCCTCCCCCGCACGACTCGGACCGAATGCTTGCGCGGATCAGCAAAGCGGATCGTCTCGGTCGTCCCGGCGCCAGTGCGGAGGAAAATATTGATCTCTGCGGCAATGGCCCGCGGCGACCCGGGTTTCGAGGCCAGCGGCGAAGCATCGGCACGCCCGATATCGGCAAGCCCCGCCACCATCGCGATCATGAGGAGCGTGCTTGAACACCTCATGCGCGAATTGGTGCAGGAGGGCGGGTTTGCTGTCAAGCAACCCGATCGGCCTTGTCAGCCAAATCGGTGCTCAGCTAGCATCGTCGAGCCGGTTTTTCCCTTCGATGGCCATTCGAGGACAGCACGATGCCGAAAATCCTGATCGTCCACGGTGCGGGCATGAACATGCGCGGAAAGGTACAAACTGAAATTTTCGGCCCGATGACCTTGCCCGAATATGACGAGCGCATTCGCGGTTACGCGGCGGAATTAGGGCTCGATGTCGAAATCTTCCATTCGAATATCGAGGGCGAGGTCGTCAACAAATTCTACGAAGCCAACGACAAGGGCTTCGACGCAGCTTTGTTTAATCCGGCAGCGTTCGGCAGCGGCTACCCGGCACTCGTCGCGGCAATCTCGCAGGTCAAATTTCCGACCATCGAGGTCCACATCTCAAACCCGATCCGGCGCGGGCCGGCCTCGCAGACCGCCGCCGTCAGCCAGGGGGTCGTAGCGGGCTTTGGTCTGCCCGGCTATTACCTGGCGTTGCGCGGTGTGCGCGATTTGCTGGCGGCAAAAAAGTGATCCGGGGCGCCATTATCGGTCTCGGCCGGTGGGGCCGCACCTTGGTGGGCGCGGTCCAGGGCAAAAGCACCGAGTTCCGGTTTACTGTGGGCCACAGCCGCACGCGCGCCTCGGCGGCGCCGTTCTGCGCCGAGCACGACATCGCCTATTGCGACGATCTCGACCGGCTTCTGGCCGATCCCGCAGTCGACGCGGTCGTTTTTGCAACGCCGCACAGTCAGCATGGGGAACAGGTCGAGCGCGCCGCAGCCGCCGGCAAGCACGTCTTTATGGAAAAGCCGTTCACGCTCGATGTTGGCAGCGCGGAAAAGGCTGTCGCTGCGGCGGCAGCTGCAGGCATCGTCTTGGGGGTCGCCTATCCGCGGCGATTTCACCCGGCGATGATCGAGCTGAAAGCACGGATCGACGATGGCCGGCTTGGTGTCCCGACCCATGCCGAGACGGCGCAGGCGTCGCCGGCCGGACACTTTATGCCCGAGGGGTATTATTGGCGCGCCGACCCGCAGGAGGCGCCAGCCGGGGCGATGACCGCAACCGGGGTCCATAATCTCGACGCTCTGATCTACTTGTTCGGCCGCATCGACGAGGTCTATTGCCTTAGCCTGCACCGGTCGATGACGCGCCTCGAAGACACGACAAGTGTCCTGATGCGGCTCGAAAATGGCATCTCTGCAACCCTTTATTGCTCGCTCGTGACGGCGCCGACCTATCGGTTTGCCGTGTACGGCAGCAAGGGCCGCGCCGAGTTGCAAGGGCAGGACCCCGATTTCCGCTTCACCCCAGTACCGGAAGCGATGCCCGCGGGCCGTCATCGTGCCGCAGCGCCCGAGGTGATCGAGTACGGCGCCTTCAATGCGTTGAAGGCCGAGCTCGAGGGTTTTGCCGCCGCGATCCGCGGGGTGCGGCCCTATCCGATCACTGCCGACGAGATCGTCCACGGTGTTGCCGCGTTTGAGGCGATCGTCCAATCGGCGGCAACCGGTCAGCCGGTCAAAGTCGGCCGCCGCTAGTCCGAAGGAATCGAGATGCCTGTCACGGTTATGTATCCCGAGGATCGCCAGATCCCGGACGAGAGCGTTGAGCGCGAAATCTTCGGCCCCGAGGTGCAGATCATCCGTCGCACCAAAACCGCGCTCGCCGAACTCGACCCGGCCGATTGCGCCGAGGTCGACGGGCTGATGATCATGCGACATGCGGTTTCGGCCGACGACATCGGACGGTTCCCGCGGTTGTGCGCGATCGTCCGCATGGGCGTGGGTTACGACAAAATCGACCGGCCGGCGGCCGCAGCGCGAAACATAATGGTCTGCAACGTACCGGATTACGGCACGACCGAGGTCGCAGATCATGCGATGGCGTTGGCATTGGCGCTGCGGCGGGGTGTGGTCTTCTATCACGAGCGGATGCGGTCTGATCCGCCGGCGCCGTGGGGTGCGGTCAAAAACGACCTGATCCGCCGGCTCGGGGTGCAAAATTTCGGCATCGTCGGCCTCGGCCGGATCGGAACCGCGGTGGCGTTGCGTGCCCGCGCCTTCGGCTATCGCGTCAGCTTCTACGATCCCTATCTGCCGAATGGCGCCGAGTTGGCGCTTGGCGTCGGGCGTGCCGCGACATTGGAAGATCTGCTGCGCCAGACCGACACCTTGTCGGTCCACACACCACTGACGCGCGAGACGCGCTGCCTGCTCGGCTACGAACAATTAGCGCTGCTCCCAAAGGGAGCAGTGGTCGTCAACACCGCGCGCGGGCCGATCATCGATGTCGACGCGTTGTTGGCCCTGTTACGCAACGGCCATCTCGCCGGGGCCGGTCTCGATGTGCTGCCTGTGGAGCCGCCGATCGACCCGCCAGCGATTCTGCGCGCCTATCGTGAGCGCGAGCCCGGGCTGGAAGGGCGGCTGATCATCACCCCGCACGCCGCCTGGTTTACCCCCCAATCGGAAGCGGATACCCGCCGGAAATCGGCCGAAACGATGCATGCGGCACTCCTAACCAACCGCCCGCAGAACGTCATCACACCCGATATGTATTAGGTGTAGTGGCCAATTTCGATATCGCCTCAAATTGCTGAACTCAGCAAGACATTGCAAAGAATCCAGGCAATCTGGGCAAACGTGCAGTCCCAGTTGGACCTGATACCATCTTATTTCTTGGGTGTTGCCAAGGTGACGCCCTGCGCTTTCATCTGATCGACGACCATTTTGGCCCCGGCGTCTCCGGCCGCAGCCAATTCGGCTGTCTTGCCGGCTAGTGTTTGCAGTTGCTGGCGCAGCTTGACTGCCTGCTCGATGCTGGGCTGCTGCGCTTCCAGCAATTCGGTAAGCGCACCGCGGTCGTGGATCGCCTGACCGGTCTCAAAAGCGATCAGCACGAACAGCGAAACAATGATCAGGATCAAAGGCAAGGATAATTCGGGCGAGGAGCCGCCGCCTCTCATCGAGAACGTCATTGCTTTGTGCTCGCCGGCGAGGGTTTGGTGCCGGTTTCGGGCGCGGGGGCGGGTGCGCCGGTTTTGGGGTTTATCGTGATCCCGTTCTGCGCCAGTAGCTCGCGCAGCTTCTCGTCTTTTTCGCTGACAACTGCCGAGGCCAAGGTGCGGACCAGAATTTCATTCACCCTGCCAAATTGGATGCTCTGGTTGATAAATTGCTGGCGACGGTTGATCTCTGCCTGCACCGTGCGGTTCTGCTCGCTGACGACAAGGTAGACGACCACCAGGATCAGCGTGATCCCGGATAATGCCAAAATAACTCGGTAAGCCCACCCGTCCGCCTGCATTGTCCCCAACCCGATCGCTTGCGCCGGTGCAAAAATAAAGCGCGCCGGATAAAAAAAGCCTGTAGCCGGATTTGACCAGGCTACAGGCCTTCTCTCTTCTACTTGTGGTCGATGCCTATCAGGGCGAGGCGTGACCCATAAAAATGGCAGGGATCGGCTGGCCCCATGGACCACCGGCGCCGGCGCCGCGCTCGAGCACATTGGGGGGAGTGTGGGCGTTGAGTACGTCGGTATCGGCCCAATGCTCATGCACCCGGCCCCATGGATCAGCCCAGTAATCGAACAATTGACTGCCGATCAGGTGGCGGCCGATGCCCCACATGTGCTGATAGCCCTTTTTTTCGAGATGTTCGTGACCGGTCATGACGTCGTCGATATCGGCCGCTTCATAAGATAGATGGTTCAGCCCCTTCTTGTCGCCGCGGATGCAGAAGAAGGCGTGATGGTCGACATAGTCTTCGCCGCGGTCGAGCCGGTTGAACGAGCCGACGACATTCCTCTTCTCGCCGGCATAGAACTCGTCCGAGCACCGGAATCCGAGGGTCTCGCGATACCACCCCAGAGTCTTCTCGAAATTAGTCGTCATAATCACAAAGTGGCCAAAGCGCTTGATATGCGACGGGCCGGGATCGACCCGGAACAATTCGCCCTTGCGCCGGTACTTTTCGTTACCCGAGTTGACCGCCGGTCGCTTGACCGGGATTGGGTCGAGCATTTCGAGACCATATACGACCTCGACCTGATAGCCGTCAGGGTCCGTCAGGCGCACCCGCTTGCCGCCGCCAGGCTCGTCGATATCCTCGATTTTTGAGGCGCCATCAACGCGTGAGACACGGTCGAGATCTTCCATGCTGGCGGCGTGCACCGCGATCCCGACATAGCGCGGCTCGCCGAGTTCAGTGACGTGGATATGGTGCGGCGCATCGGTGCCGCGCATGTAAAGTGCATTTTTGGTGCGGTCGGCACGCACCATTCCAAAATCGGTCAGGAACTCTTCCTGCTTGTCGAGATCGGGCGAGCGCAGCCGCCCATAAGCGAGATCGTAGGCTTTCATAATCGGCATGACATCCTCCCAAAACGCACTTCGAGACGTTCTAATGTATTTCGCGGATGAGGGCGACTTTTCGATTGAGCTGCAACGCGCCGTCAAATCCGGCCCGACCCGACCCGAACGAAACCACGCTGAGTGGTGCCGCGCAGAAGCCGGCCGCAAGCCAGATCGAAAACTGTTGAGAGGTGGCCGTCGCTCGCCTATTTACCCCAGCCCGCCCTCTCATCCACGAGTATGTGACCAATGACGGGTCCGCTCGGCGCTTGTAAACCCGCGGGCTACGGCCCACATTATTAATGTCGGCTTCTTCATCGTTCGGCCTGCTCTTCCTCGCGCATCGAGCGCCGGACCTGCTCCCCGTTCAGTGTCGTTGTTTGACCCTGCCGCGTTTCAAGCGGCGGTGACCTCTTGCTTATGAAGGACGACAATGGCGATCGGAACCGTAAAGTGGTTCAATTCCCAAAAGGGCTACGGCTTTATCCAGCCCGAGGACGGGTCGAAAGACGTGTTTGTGCACATCTCGGCGGTCGAGCGCTCGGGGATGAGCAACTTGCAGGAAGGCCAGCGGATCAGCTTCGAACTGGAACGTGGCAATCAAGGCAAGACCTCGGCGGTTAATTTGCAGGAAGCCTAACTCGGGGGTGAGGAAGCCCAATCGGTGCGGCTTCCTTTGCACAAGGCGAGCGCCGTAGGATAAATCAGAGGCTGCCGTCGATGCAGGTCTTCGTTCGCAATAACGATATCAATGCCGCTCTCCGCGCCCTTAAGAAGAAAATGCAGCGCGAGGGCACATTTCGCGAGATGAAGCGGCGCCGGGCCTACGAAAAGCCTTCCGAACGCCGTGCCAGAGAAACGGCGGAATCGATCCGCCGCCACCGCAAGATGCTGCGCAAGCGACTTGAACGAGAAGGCTATTGAGCGGCTGGTCGGCGCGGACCAGCCAACCGATATAGGGCGCTGCAGCTGGTGGGCGGCGGGCAATCGGAGGCGCCGATCACTACGCGAGCGGCACCGCAGGGAAAAACCGGGTGCCTGAAATCGCTGTCTGTCGGCCGGGCAGAGCAGGGTCAGCAAACAAGGTCCCGACGCATCAACGCGTGAAGGCGGCCCGCAGTCTCGGCCAATTCGCCTCGCGGGGCTTGCGTCCCAGGGAGAAGCGGGAATGGCAGCACATAAATTTGTGGTCGGGCAGACGGTCCGCTTCTCTCCCGATCGACAGCAGCTCCATTCGGGCCAGGGCTGGTTCAAGATTATTCGCCTGCTACCCGAGGCCGCGAGCGTACTGCAATACCGAGTAAAGAGTGAGCTTGATGGTCATGAGCGCGTCGTCAGAGAAGACCAGCTTGCCCTATCGTGAAAGGAGCCAAGTTCCGTGGCCACAGTTTTGCTAAAGGTTCAGCGCCCGCCGCCAGGGTCAGGTGAACACCGCTCGCCCGAAATTGTCAGGCCGCTGTTCCGGGGCACCGGTGACACGGATTATCTTTGCGGCAATTGCCAGGCCGTGATTGCCGCGAGCATGGGCCCGACACAGCGAGTCAACGTCGATGTCGCGACCTGTTCGGCTTGCGGGGCAGAAGTCGAGTTTCCGCTGAATATCAGAGGCTAGCGATTGCGGACGTCCGCAGCGCGCTCGCTTTGACCCAATCGAGGGCATAAAGAACAATGCTCCGGACACACCCTCACGCCCTGGCAACCTATCGCGTTGTTTCGTTAGAGGACGGATCATTTGGCGTCGAGGTCACCATTCCCGACACGAATCCGACCACGGTCAGCAAGTTTGCCAGCGAGGCCGACGCCGAGGCCTGGATCGCCGAACATCAGCGCCAAGTACACTCGCAAGCGTCATCGGGTGGCCGCTCTCGCACATGGCGCAATCGCACCCGCTAGAGACGCAGCTCCGGCGGCAAGCGTCCGACTTTGCCAAATAATCGATTGAACCTATTCGTTACAAACCCCATCTGACCAAGATCGTGTTTCGACCAGGGCACGGCTCTCTGCGGCGCGCTCGCGGGCAAACCGAAAAGTGCTTCCCCAAATTGAAATGTGGTCTGTGCGGCGAAGGCGCCGCGCAGGATTTATTCTTGAGGAAGCGCGATGACTATCGGCACCGTAAAGTGGTTTAATTCGCAAAAGGGCTATGGTTTTATTCAGCCGGAAGACGGCTCCAAGGACGTCTTCGTCCATATCTCCGCCGTCGAACGTTCGGGGCTCGGCCATCTGGTCGAGGGCCAGCGGATCAGCTATCAGCTCGAACGCGGCCAACAGGGCAAGATTTCGGCGGTCGATCTGCAAGGCGCGTAATTCAAACAGCCCAAAGCCCAACATAACTTAAAAGGAACGGGTGCAGCCGAGCCGGCATCGCCCGTTCTGCTTACGGAGGCCGAAATGTCAGAGCATAAATTCCGCGTCGGCCAGGCTGTCGAATTCTTTCCCGATCCCGGCGTCGACCGCGCGAGCCGCGGCCGCTACACGATCTTGCGGCTGCTCCCGCTCGAGGGCAGCACGCCGCAGTATCGGGTCAAAAACACCGCCGACGGGCATGAGCGCATGGCGCGGGAGACGCAACTGGGTTCGCGCTAATCCAGGCCCGGCCAATGCAGTGCCGCAGGCCGGCGCCGCAGACCGCGAGAGATGATCTTGGGGAATGCGTCTGACAAGATATAGGTTGAACCATCAAGGGATCTTGCCTGTTTCAACTCAATGTCATTGGTAATCCTTTAATACCCACGCCGAGAACAGCCGGATCCGGGGGCGAACAAAATCGTTTGGCTTCTGGATCTCGGCTGCACTCGTAATGACGAACGCTGCAGCTCAGCGAACCGCCAATTCCCAATCCAGATCCTCGATCGCCTCACGCTGATCGCCAGGCCGTGCCGCGCGACCGAGCTCGACCAAATGCGGCGCCAAAAGCTGCGTGGTTGCCCAATAACCGGCTCCGGTCGCAATCAGAGTCACGACGACTTTGATCCATTCCGCCGGGATCACGAACATGTAGGCAAGAAATCCGAGTGCAGTCCAAGCAACGGCAATCGGATTGACACCATTCCAGTACCAATAGGGTCCGTTGGGCTCAAATAGCGCCACGAGGTCGATTTTCATGCGCTTGACGAAAATATAATCGGCAATCAGCACGCCGGCGATTGGCGAGAAGACATTGCCCAACATGCCGACATAAGTCGTGTAACCAGTCACGACGCTCGGCGTTGCCGACAGTGCGATGCCCAGTGCGCTGATGATTACGGTCGTCCAGAAGCGCCCCAGCCGCTCGAAAATATTCGATAACGACAACCCGCCCGTGTAGAGGTTGAGGACATTGATCGTCCAATTGTCGAGCGCAATTACGGTTAGAAACAGCAGCAACGTGAAATGGCCGACATTGAGCCCCGAGGCGACGGCGAACACATTGGCCGTTTTACCGAGGGTCGCGGAGGCTCCGTAGGCGCCCAGCAGCGCGGCAAAGCAGCCGCCGCCGACTTTACCGAGCAACGTCCCCAACCACATATCGGCGCGCGAGCGGGTGTAGCGGCAAAAATCGGCTGAATCGGTGACCATCGTCAGCGAACCGGCAGCGACCACATTCATCCAGGTTACGAACAAGAGCCATCCCGCCGCAGGCTTGCCGGCGTAGTGCAGGACCGCTGACGGTGCGAAATGCGGGTCATCATGCGTCCCCAGCAAAACGAGGATCATGCTGAGGATCACGATCTTGAATGGCAACGCCATCCGTGACAGGTGCTTTAGGGAATCGTATCCGATGATTGCCACCACCGCCTGCAGAACTGCGAAGACAACGCTGACCATGATCAGCGAATGTGATGTCCCGGTCCAGCGGTCGAGGATGGCAACGACGGCGAGCGAGCCCGCAACGGTCTGATAGGCAAACCAATAGGTCGAGGCGATCGTTCGCAGGAAGGACGGGACCCATTTGGCGCCGCGCACGCCATAGGCCATGCGGGTCGAGACCTGGCCCGGAAGGCCGAAATCGACGCCGACTGTCGCCATGATCGTGTAGGCGATCGTCGCCAGCAGCACGCCCGAGGTGATGGCCCCGACAGCGCCGAGAAACGACAATCCCGAAACCACCGCCAGACCGCCGACCAGCATCGAGCCAGGATTGAGAGCAAATCCGAAGATGATCGAAAATATATCGAACCAGCGGACCGTCTTGAGCTCGTCCGGGACTGGTTCGATGCCGAACTGCTCGACACCTTTGGGCTGATGATAGCGTCGTCGCAACTTTTCCTGAAGTTCGATGACCGAGTGCATTCCGCTCTCCTGCCGGTTTTGTCGTTGCGCGTAAGCAACAACTCCAACCGCCCAATGAGCAAGAAGAATGCCACCAGTAAAATGTCACAGAATTAAGCAGACAAACCAGTGATTACTTTTGCACCACAACTAGTACATTTTGCATTATTTTTAGCCAAGTGATTATTATGAGAAATAGCCCGCTTATACCAGCCTGAAATTGATGCTGACTCGCCAAGGGAATTGCATCGGTGGCGCCTGGCGAGTAGCAGATATTGTGGTTGGGGGATGGGGGAACGGCAATGCCTGCTCTGGCGATCGGCGATGAGATCAGCTCCGCCGAACTGCGCCGGCGGGCTCGGCGGGAGAACAGTGGCCGCATCACCGCCCGGCTGATTGCGATCGCCAACGCTCTTGACGGAATGGACCGGGCGAGTGCCGCGCGGCTGGTGGGAATGGACCGGCAGAGCTTGCGCGACTGGGTTCACCGCGACAACGCCGCGGGTATTGCCGGCTTGTGCGACCGGCCCAAACCCGGGCGCGCTCCAAAGCTAACCGAGGGCCAGATGGCGAGCCTCAAAGCGGTCCTGGCCGGTCCTGATCCGGCAGCGGACCAGGTCGGGCGCTGGCGCAGCGTCGATCTGTGCCGCTACGTCGAGGAACGCGGGGATGTCAGCTACAGCGAGACCGGGATGCTGCGCCTTCTATGGTCGCGCGACCTGAGCCATCGCAAGACCCGGCCGTGCCACCTGCAGAGCGATGAGAAGGCCCAGCAAGCCTTCAAAAAGGGGGCTTTGCCACTTGCCTGAACGAGATCGCTGAGGCCGATCCCGAGGCCGAGCAGTTGGAGATCTGGAGCCAGAGCCTGCCCCGGCGCAGGTCGGGGACGAGGCCCGCGTCGGGCAAAAGGGGGGCACCGGCTATGTCTGGTGGCAGCGCGGCCACACCCCGCGCGGGCGGCGCGACGTCGGCTACCAATCGGCCTGGATCATCGGTACCGTCTGCCCGGCCCGCGATACCGGCGTGGCGTTGGTGCTGACCCGGCTCGACACCGAAGCGATGAACCGTGTTGATGGACAAGGCGGGCTGATGGACAAGGCGGGCTGATGGACAAGGCGGGCTGATGGACAAGGCGGGCTGATGGACAAGGCCGGCTGATGGACAAGGCGGGCTGGCATACCGCCGGCGCTCTTGTCGTACCCGATAACCTCAGCCTGGTGTTTCTGCCACCCCCTGTTCAAGCCAGGGGCAGGCTCTACTCGCCCGAGCTCAATCCGATCGAGCGACTGTGGCTGCATCTTAAAGACAATCGCCTGTCGCACTGCGTCTTCCGCACCACCGACGAGATCATCGACAGCTGATGCGCGGCGTCGAACTGGCTGCTCGCCGAAACCGGTCGCATCCGCTCGCTGTCTTCCTACCCTTGGCTCCCACAGAGCAGCAATTAATCAGGTTGGTATTACATAAACGATTTTGGCGAAGATTTCTCTACATCTCTCGAGATATCGGCCAGTTTCGGGTCATCAGCCGGCGGATCAGCGTATTGGCTGGTGCGGTTCGAGATGTGGGTAAACCGAGCCGGTGGATCCCTAGAATCACAGGTAATCGAAGCCATCGAGGGGCTCAAATACGCATCGATGCGGTTACCGTCACAGAGCAGACATGTTTTGCGTCAAATTATTACAAGAAGGCGCCCTCAAAGCGTCAGCAGATAAACGGATTATTAACCACTATCCGACATCGTGCCTATCTAAGTAACTGATATAACAGGAGGGCACCGTCATGGACGCCATAAAAATTCGCCGCGCCCCTAATGGTAAGTTTTATGCCGCTTGGCATGGCCGTCCAATCTGCCATAACGACGGGAATCTACGGTATTTTGACAGCGAGCGGAGTGTGCAGGACCTGCTGCAAGGCTGCGATCTGGTCTTGACCGCACCCCTTAGTGTCGTGCCGGCAATTCCGGGATCACCAAACCGCGGCGGACAAGCGAGAGAGCCGCGATGCGCGCGCCGCGTTCCGGCCGCAAAGGTACGCGGAGGGCTAAGGCGTTTGTCGCTGGTGCGGTAAGGTCGCCGGTGCCGATAGGCCTGCGCAATGCCATTGCGTTTAAGTCGTGTGCACGTGCGCGGTCTATAGCACGCGCCAGAGCTCCGGCCGCATAGGTAAAAGATTTTCTCTCATCTACTAGCACTGCGCTAACGCCGAGGTGCATTGCCTCGCACATACAACTCGAAGAGTGGCGGTACTAGTTCGAGCGGATCGAAATCACGAGCCTTCAACCTATCCTTTACCGTTAACCATGCGCATCTGGTTCGGCTGCACATGATCGTCCGGCCATTGCGTGCAAAGTACAGGACAGCGGCTGCGTTCCGCGGGCGGAAACAATGACCGCGGGGTTGAGGAGGATTGTTTTGGGTGGGGGGCTTAGATAACGTTACGGTCAAGGCATCAAGGGGAGGGCCTGACATGGCGACAATTGTGGGCCAGGGCGACTATAAATACGAGATCAACGAACACTGGGCGAAATTGCCGGACGGCTGGTCGTTCAAAGAGGTTGCTGCGGTCGGCGTCGACAAAAACGACAATGTTTATTGTTTCAATCGCGGCGAGCATCCGGTCATGGTCTTTGACCGTCAGGGGAATTTCCTGCGGTCATGGGGCGAGGGGCAATACCCGCGGGCGCATGGCGTCCATATGGGCCCGGATGATTCGATTTATTTGACCGATGATGGCGGGCATTTCGTGCGCAAATGCTCGCTCGACGGCAAGGTGCTGTTGGAGCTGGGCATACCAGGCAAGCCTGCGCCGTATCTGAGCGGCGAGCCGTTCAACCGCTGCACCCACACCGCCCTCTCACCAAAGGGCGAGATCTATGTCTCGGACGGCTACGGCAACGCCAAGGTTCACAAATATTCGCCCGACGGTAAATTGCTGATGTCGTGGGGCGAGCCCGGCAGCGATCCTGGCCAATTCAACCTGGTCCACAATATCTGCGCCGATGCCGATGGCTGGGTCTATGTCGCCGACCGCGAGAACCACCGGGTGCAAGTATTCGACGGCAACGGCAAATACGAGACCCAGTGGAACAACCTGCACCGTCCCTGCGGGCTTTATATGCCTTACGCGCATCACCCGGTCTGCTATATCGGCGAGCTGTCGGTCAACCGCCTCAATGCCAATCTCGGGCCGCGCGTCAGCATCGTCGATAATCAGGGTAAGCTGTTGTCGCGTATCGGCGATCCGTTTGCCGGAACGACGCCGACCTCGTTTATTGGGCCGCACGGCCTCACCGTCGATTCCCGCGGCGATCTTTATGTCGGCGAGGTCTGCTGGACCTTATGGCCGGGGCTGTTTCCGGGTCAGCCGCATCCGGACAATCTGCGCGCCATCCAGAAATACGAGCGGGTGCACTGATTTCACGATAGTATTCCCTAGCCGGGCTTGACTCGGCAATCCACACCTTGGGCTGCTCGAAGCAGAGACGTGGATGCGTCGGCGAAGCCCGGGCACGGGTACAAATTCTTCGGGCCTCGAAGGAGAAACAATGGCGATCACTGTTGGCCAGGGCGACTATAAGTATCGCATCGTCGAGGATTGGGCGAGACTGCCGGACGGCTGGTCGTTCAAGGAAGTCGGCTCGGTTGGAGTCGACAAAAACGACAATGTCTACGTCTTCAATCGCGGCGACCACCCGATGATGGTCTTTGACCGCGAGGGCAATTTCCTGCGCTCTTGGGGCGAGGGTCAGTATCCGCGCGCTCATGGCGTCCATATGGGCCCGGACGATTCGATTTATCTGACCGATGATGGCGGCCATTTTGTGCGCAAATGCTCGCTCGACGGCAAGGTGCTGCTTGAACTTGGCGTTCCTGGCGAGCCTAAGCCGTATATGAGCGGCGAGCCGTTTCACCGCTGCACCCACACCGCGCTATCGCCAAAAGGCGAGATCTACGTCTCGGACGGCTACGGCAACGCCAAGGTCCACAAATATTCGCCCGACGGCAAATTGCTGATGTCATGGGGCGAGCCCGGCACCGGTGAGGGCGAATTCAACATCGTCCACAATATCTGCACCGACGCCGATGGCTGGGTCTATGTCGCCGACCGCGAGAACCACCGGGTTCAAGTATTCGACGGCAACGGCAGATACGAAATCCAGTGGAACAATCTGCACCGCCCGTGCGGGCTTTACATGGACTATACCCGTCACCCGGTCGCTTATATCGGCGAACTCGGCCCGGTCATGCCGGTCAACCGTAACAGCCCCAATCTCGGGCCGCGGGTCAGCATCGTCGACAATCACGGCAAGCTGTTGTCGCGGATCGGCGAGCCGCATGCCGGGACAACGCCGACCGCGTTTTTGGGGCCGCATGGGCTTGCGGTCGACTCGCGCGGCGATCTCTATGTCGGCGAAGTCTCGTGGACGCAATGGCCGCAATTCTACCCGGATAAACCGCGCCCCGACCACATCCGTTCATTGCAGAAATACGAGCGAGTACACTGAACGCGCGCATGCCGCATCGGCAGCGGTAATGAGCCGGCTCGACGAGGCGCTCGCCCGCCTCGAACGGGCCGTGGCCCGGCTCGAAGCCGCCTGTGCCGCTTTGGCCGCCGAAGAGGAGGGAACGCGCCGAACAGCCGAGCTGGCCCAACTTGATCGGGCAAACCCGCCGCTTGGCGCCGTCTTTGGGGAAGGCGGCGCCGCGGGAGACGGCACGCGCGCCCGCGTAGGGCCGGCGCCGAAGGAGAGGGGGAACGAATGAGCCAGGTTTCGGTGACCATCAACGGGCACCCATACAAGATCGCCTGCGATGACGGCCAGGAGCCGCGCATCCGCCGCCTCGCGCAATATGTCGATGCGCGTGTCGGTGATTTTGTCAAACACGTTGGGCAAGTCGGTGAAGCCCGGCTGCTGCTGCTTGCGGCCCTCGTTATTGCCGACGAATTGTCCGACTCAAACGAGGCGTTGCAGCAGGAGAAAAGCCGCAGCCGCGCTGCCGAGATCGAGGCTGACGATGCAGTCGATGGGGCGGCGAGCGGCATCCACGGCCTCGCTCAGCGGATCGAGGCTATTGCAGCCCGGCTAGAGAGCCCCTAGCTTTCGGCGGCGAGCGGGGCTGCGCGGTGCGTTAGGACGCATTAGCCCCGGGGCCGATACCTACCTCTTGGGAGCCGTGCCTGTCGGGGTCGTGGCCTCGACATACGGTGCCCACCTGCTACGGCGGGCCACGAGGGAGTTGCAAGCCGACGGCCGAGGCGGCTCCGCTCGCAATACTGATCTCGGAGGCCGACGCAAGGTGCGGCAAGCGTGAACATCCTGTTCTGTGGCGATGTGATGGGGCGGCCGGGGCGCGACGCGATCAAGAAATACATCCCCGAACTGCGCCGCGATTTCGCGCTCGATCTCGTCGTCGTTAACGCCGAGAACGCGGCGGGCGGCTTTGGCCTGACAGAGCGGATCTGCGGCGAGTTCTACGATTGCGGCGTCGATGTCTTGACCACCGGCAATCATGTCTGGGACCAGCGCGAGCTGATCCCCTATATCGACCGCGACCCCCGCGTCCTACGCCCGGCGAACTTTCCGCCGGCCACACCCGGCGCCGGCTGGCGGCTGCACCCGCTGGATGATGGGCGCAACGCCCTCGTTATCAATCTGATGGGCCGGCTGTTCATGGACGCGCTCGATGATCCGTTCGCCCGGCTCGAAACAATCCTGGCGGATCAGCCGTTGGGCATCGGCCCCGCTGCGATCCTGGTCGATATTCACGCCGAGGCGTCGAGCGAAAAGATGGCGATGGGGCACTTTTGCGATGGCCGCGTCTCGGCGGTGTTTGGCAGCCACTCGCATGTCCCGACCGCCGACGCGCAAATTTTGCCGGGCGGCACCGCTTATCAGACCGATGCCGGGATGTGCGGCGATTATGACTCGGTGATCGGGCTGCAAAAGGCGCCGGCGGTGCGCCGCTTTGTCACCAAAATGCCCGGCGAGCGGCCGCAGGTTGCGGAGGGTGAGGGGACCTTGTGCGGCATCCTGCTCGAAACCGATGACAAGAGCGGGCTCGCGCGCCGGGTCGAGCCGGCGCGAATCGGTGGGCGCCTAACTCCATATCTGCCGCGCCCCTAAGGACGGCCTGCAGGATATTGTAGTCCAGGCCAGGCTGCGCCAAAGGGTTGATACATTTCGCGGGCCCCGTCCTGTCACGCCGCAATCCTGCCATATTGGGTTGTTAGCCCCGCCCAGAGCTCTTATGAGCAGTGGCACCGAATAAATACCCTGACCGCGCGGAAAGCCGCGCAGAGACTGATGGCTGGCCATTCCCAATTCAAAAACATCATGTACCGGAAAGGTGCGCAGGACAAAAAGCGCGCCAAGGTCTTTACCAAGATCATCCGGGAATTGACAACGGCGGCCCGCACTGGGCTGCCCGATCCGGCGGCAAACCCGCGCTTGCGTGCCGCCGTGCTGGCTGCGCGCCAAGCCAATATGCCAAAGGACACCGTCGATCGTGCGATCCGCCGCGGCGCCGGCGGCGAGGCCGACTCCGCTTTCGATGAGGTCCGGTATGAAGGCTACGGCCCGGGGGGCACCGCTGTCATCGTCGAGGCGTTGACCGACAACCGCAACCGCACCGCCAGCGAAATTCGCGCCGCCTTTACCAAATCGGGCGGGGCGCTCGGTGAGACCAACAGCGTCGGCTTTCTGTTCGACCACGTTGGCGAACTCGTCTATCCGGCCTCGGCAGCAAGCGCCGACGAGATGTTCGAGGCCGCCCTTGAAGCCGGCGCCGAGAATGTCGACAGCGATGCCGAGCAGCATTCGGTAACCTGCGCCCCCGACGAACTCAATACCGTGCGCGACGCGCTCGAACAGCGCTTTGGCCCGGCGACATCCGCGCGGCTTGTGTGGCGGCCGAAAACGACGGCGCCGATCGACGAGGAGACCGCCGTCACCTTGTTCAAATTGCTCGAGGCGCTCGAGGACAGCGACGATGTCCAGAACGTCTATGCCAATTTCGAGGTCGCCGAGGACGTATTGGCGCGTCTCGGCGCCTGAGCGGCGCGGGGGCAGCCAAGGGGGCGGTTGGCGGGAATGCGGGTTTTGGGGCTTGATCCCGGGCTGCGGCACACCGGTTGGGGGGTCATCGATGTCGACGGGAATCGGATCGCACACGTGGCCGATGGCGTCGCTCACCCGGCGGCCGATCAACCGCTGGCGAGCCGCCTAGTGTCGCTATTCCGGCAAATTGGCCTGGTGCTCGAGGAGTTTCGCCCCGACGAGGCGGCGGTCGAGGAAAGCTTTGTCAATCGTAACGCGGCGTCGACCTTGAAGCTTGGCGTCGCCCGCGGTGTCGTATTGCTGGCCCCGGCGGAGCGTGGCCTGCCGGTCGCGGAATATTCGGCGAATTTAATCAAAAAGGCGGTGGTCGGGGCCGGCCATGCCGAAAAGGCGCAGGTGCAGTTGATGGTGCGCCGAATCCTGCCGGGTTTCGTCAATGGCGCGGCCGATGCTGCCGATGCGCTCGCGGTCGCGATCTGCCATGCCCATTATGGGGCGACCCGACGCTTCTGGGCAATTTCGGCCGGGGCCGGACCCCGGTGATTGCCAAGCTTGCCGGCATTCTCGACCAAATCACCTCCGAGGGCGCTGTCATCGATGTCGGTGGTGTCGGGTATCTCGCCTTCTGCTCGACGCGAACCCTTGGACGGCTGCCGCCGCCCGGGTCGCCGGTGCGGCTGTTGATCGAGACCCATGTCCGCGAGGACCACATCCATCTCTACGGGTTTGTCGACGCGGCCGAGCGCGACTGGTTCCGGCTATTGACGACGGTGCAAGGAGTGGGTGCCCGCCTGGCGCTCGCGGTGTTGTCCGCGATCGGTCCTGATGAACTGGGCCTCGCGATTGTTTCCCAAGACAAGGCGTCGCTGTCACGGGCCGACGGAGTCGGGCCGCGCCTTGCCGCGCGGATCGTCAACGAACTGCGCGACAAGGCGGGCAGCCTGGCTTTGACGCCGCTGACGGGCGCATCCGCACCATCGGCGACATCGTTCGGGCCGATCGGCGAAGGCCCCGCTGCCGATGCGGTTTCCGCACTGGTCAATCTCGGATATCGCCGCGCCGAAGCGTTTGGCGCGGTCGCCGCGGCAGCGCAACGGCTGGGCGCCGGCGCGCCAACTGACGCGCTGATCCGTGCTGGGCTGCAGGAATTGGCGGCGGGAGTGTCGCCGTGAGCGACGCCGAGCGCCGCGTCGTCGATCCCGCACTCGCTGAGAGCGATGCGACTGAGGCCCCGTTACGCCCGCAAACCTTGGCCGAATTTGTCGGCCAGCGCAGTTTGCGGGACAATTTGCGAATCTTTATCGAGGCCGCCAAAGCGCGCGGCGAAGCCCTTGACCACGTGCTGCTGTTCGGGCCGCCCGGGCTCGGCAAAACCACTCTGGCGCAGATCGTCGCCCGCGAGATGGGCGTCGGATTTCGCGCTACTTCCGGTCCGGTCATCCAGCGCGCCGGCGATCTCGCCGCGTTGCTGACCAATCTGCAGCCGCGCGATGTCTTGTTCATCGACGAGATCCACCGCCTCGCCCCATCCGTCGAAGAGATCCTCTATCCGGCGATGGAGGATTTTCAGCTTGATTTGATCATTGGCGAGGGTCCCGGCGCGCGCTCGATCCGCATCGACCTACCGCGCTTTACGTTGGCGGGGGCGACGACCCGCTCGGGGCTAATCAGTCGGCCGTTGCGGGAGCGTTTTGGCATCCCGCTACGCCTCACATTTTACGAGCCGGGCGAATTGGCGGTGATCGTCGCACGCGGCGCTCAGTTGCTGAGCTTCGACTTGCGGCGCGCTGGTGCGGCCGAGATCGCGCGCCGGGCTCGCGGCACGCCGCGGGTGGCGATGCGCCTGTTGCGCCGGGTTCGCGACTTTGCCGCCGTCGACGGCTTGGCCGGGGTCGATGCCGCTGCCGCCGATTCGGCATTGTTGCGGCTCGAGGTTGATGCAAGTGGCCTCGACGGGATGGATCGCCGCTATCTGCGCTGCATGGCCGAGCGCTATGGCGGCGGCCCGGTCGGGGTTGAGACGATGGCCGCGGCGCTCGGCGACGAGCGCGATGTCATCGAAGACGTGATCGAGCCATTCCTGATCCAAGAAGGCTACGTCCAGCGCACCCCGCGCGGCCGCATGCTGACACGCTTGGCGTTCCGTCATCTCGATCTGCCGGTGCCGTCTTCGCTCCCGGCACAGCTCGACCTCTTGGCAGGATGGCCCTCCATCGGCGCTGCCGAAGAGGCGCCATGACCCGCAATATCGTCCAAAAGACGCCATAAAAGGTTCAAGAATGCAGCCTACCTCAGCCGTCCAAACCTTGCCCCTCGCCGGCGCTGTTCCGCATGACCTATCGATTTTCGCGTTGTTTTTACAAGCTGACGCCATCGTCAAGATCGTCATGCTGATTCTGTTGTTGGCATCGTTTTGGTCGTGGGCGGTCATCTTCGACAAGGTGATCCGGTTGCGGCGATTGCACAGTGCGGCGGCTAATTTCGAGGAGAGTTTTTGGTCGGGCGGCTCGCTGGATGATCTCTATGAGCGCGTTGGCCAACGTCCGCCCGATCCGATGACGGCGGTGTTTTCCGCGGCGATGCGCGAATGGCGGCGCAGCGCGGCAAAGGGCCTGCTCGGCACCGCAATCATGCGCGCGAGCCTGCAGCAGCGCATCGAGCGGGTTATGAATGTGACGGTTGGCCGCGAGATGGAGCGGGTCGAGCGGTTTATGGCGTTTCTCGCCACAGTCGGGGCGACGGCGCCGTTTGTCGGACTTTTTGGCACGGTCTGGGGGATTATGGACAGCTTCCAGTCGATTGCCGCTTCAAAAAACACCAGCCTTGCTGTCGTGGCGCCCGGCATCGCCGAATCGCTGTTCGCGACAGCATTAGGTCTCGTCGCCGCCATTCCGGCGGTGGTCGCCTATAACAAGCTCGCGACCGATTTTGGTCGCTATGCCGGACGGCTAGAAGCCTTTGCGTCCGAATTCAGCGCGATCTTGTCCCGTCAGCTTGACGAGAGGACGTGATCCGTGGCGGCTTCAAGCCTTCGCGGCGCCGGTTCCTTGCGCGGCCGTTATCGGCCAATGGCCGAGATCAACGTCACGCCGCTCGTCGACGTCATGTTGGTGCTGCTTGTCGTCTTCATGGTCGCGGCGCCCTTGTTGACGGTCGGTGTGCCGGTTGATCTGCCGCAGACTGACGCGCCGCCGATAACCGATCCAAAAGAGCCGCTGGTCATCTCGATCAACAGTGAGGGGCACATCTTTATCCAAGATACAGATACCGCGACCGATTCGCTGGTGTCGCGGCTCCAGGCGATCACCGGCGAGAACCCCGACGCGCTGGTTTACGTCAGGGCGGATAAATCGATCGATTACGGCCGGGTGCTCGAGGTCATGAGCCTGATCAGCGCCGCCGGCTATCGCAAAGTTTCGCTAATCGCCGAATCGCCCAAAGGGGTGCCGGCCAAGGCTGCCGCCAACACCGTACCGGGTCCACCTGCGGTGCTGACCGCTAAGCACTGAAACCGCGATTTCGCACCGTCCCGTAGACCCGGCCTCGTAGATGAGTGTCGCTGCCGCAGAAACGGTCCCGCTAGCCGAGCTGGAACCGGCCCTTCCGTTGCCCGACGGCATCGGGCGGCGTGGCTTGATCCTATCGGCGTCGCTGCACCTGATCCTGGGCGTGGTTTTGATTTTTGGACTGCCGACATTGTTTCATCCGCCAGCCCCGGAAGAGATGCCGATCGCGGTTCAGCTGGTGACGATGGGGCCGGAGACCCGTGCCACACATCCCAACCCGAACACGCCTGAACCGCATGCGTCGCTAGAGCCGCCGATCCCCGGACCTCCGGCGGAAAAGCCGGCGCCTAATCCGACGCCGCCGAAGCCGGCGCCACCGCCCGCCGCCGCCGAAGCACCTGCACCACCGGCTCCGGCGCCGCCCGAGGCTAAGCCGGCGCCGCCCGTCCCCGCCGTGCCAAAAACCGAAGCGCCAAAGCAAGCGGAATTACCGCCCCCGCCGCTGCCTGAACCCAAACCGGCCCCTCCGCCGCCCCCGCCAAAGCCGGCGGTCGCCGCGGCACCGCCGAAACCGCCGCCGGAGCGACCTCAGCAGGTTGCTCGCAACGAGGCAAATGCGGAAGCCAAGAAGTACAATCCGGGACAGTTCGACGCCCTATTGCGAAATCTCGCGGCCGAGGACACGCCGCCTTCGCCGGACGCGCCGCCGCAGACGAAAGACGTTGCTTCGGGGCGCGCGTCCGCCCAGCCGCGCGCACCACTCGGCAGCCAGCTCAGCGCCAGTGAAATGGACATGGTCCGCGAGCAGATCTCTCACTGCTGGAACGTGCCGGCAGGTGCGCGCGACGCGAAGGATCTGGTCGTGACGATCAGGGTCGCGGTGCTGCCTGACGGCAACGTACAGCAGGCGACTATCGTCGATCAGGGTCGGGCCGCCGCCGATCCGTTTTTCCGAGCGGCGGCGGAAAGCGCCCGCCGTGCATTCTTCAACCCAATGTGTCGTCCGCTGCGTTTGCCGCCCGACAAATACGAACTGTGGAAAGACATGACCGTCGCGTTCAGCCCAAAGGACCTCCTATGACCAAAAGCCCCTTCGCTGTAATCGTCGGGGTGATCCCGCTATTGGCGCTATTGTTGTTGTGGCCCGGGGCGCAGCCGCGCGCCGAGTTGCGCCTCGACATCACCAGCGGCCGCGTACAGCCGATGCCGATCGCTATCCCCGCTTTCGCCGGCGGCGGTACGGAGGCTCAAGCCGGCGCCGAGATTGCCGGCGTCATCTCTGCCGATCTCGAACGGTCGGGCCTGTTCCGGCCGATCGATCCGCGCAGTTTCATCCAAAATGTGTCGGCCACCGACAGCAATGCACCGCGTTTTGGCGACTGGCGCCAGATCAACGCCCAGGCGCTGGTCACTGGAACGGTGCAAGCCCAGGCCGACGGACGGCTCGGGGTTCAGTTTCGCCTTTGGGACGTGTTCGCCGAGCAACAGCTGACCGGCTTTGGGTATACGACGACGCGGCAGAACTGGCGCCGCATCGCGCATATCATCGCCGATGAGATTTACAAGCGAATCACCGGCGAGGAGGGATATTTCGACACACGCATCGTCTACGTCGCTGAGTTGGGGCCGGCGCAAAATCGAGTCAAGCGCCTGGCAATAATGGATCAGGACGGTGCCAACAATCATTACTTGACCGACGGCCGGGCACTGGTGCTGACGCCGCGGTTTTCGCCCTCGGCCCAGGAAATCACTTACTTGTCTTTCGCCGGCAAGCAGCCGCGCGTCTATCTGCTCAACATCGACACCGGCCAGCAGGAGGCGATCGGCGAGTTCCCGGGAATGACCTTTGCGCCGCGGTTTTCGCCCGACGGCAACAGAGTGGTGTTGAGCCGCGCTGTTAACGGCTCGAGCAACATCTACGCGTACGATCTGCGCACGCACAGCGCGACACGCTTGACCGAGGACAGCGCGATCGACACCTCGCCGTGCTACTCGCCTGACGGCAGCCAGATCGTCTTCAACTCCGATCGCGGCGGGTCGCAGCAGATTTATGTCATGAGCGCCGGCGGTGGCGGGGCGCACCGCATCAGCTTTGGATCGGGCAAGTATGGCACTCCGGTGTGGTCGCCGCGCGGCGATCTGATCGCCTTTACCAAGATCAGCGGCGGCTCGTTCTCGATCGGCGTGATGCGGCCGGACGGCTCCGGGGAACGGCTCTTGACCCAGGGCTTCCTGGTCGAGGGGCCCACTTGGGCCCCGAATGGTCGGGTGCTGATGTATTTTGCACAAGGGCCGTCGGATGCCAGCGGGTACGGCGGCTCGCCGCACCTGCAAACGATCGACTTGACCGGATACAACCAGCGCGATGTGCCGACACCGGGGGCGGCATCGGATCCGGCTTGGTCGCCATTGCTGCGCTGAGTAACGCCGCCGAAGAAGTTGATAGCGTTTTTGAGGGGGACAAAAACCATGCAAGCTAAGTTCGTCACGCTGCCGGGGTTGCTGGCAGCCACCTTGCTCTTTCTCGCCGCCTGCAGCAGTACGCCTGAAACGCCGCCACCTGGACCGCCGCCGGGTGCTGGCGGCCCAGGCGGACCGGGAGGTCCCGGCGGCGTTGGTATGGGTGCGGCTGTGCCGGGCTCGCAGCAGGATCTGGCGCAGAGCGCTGGCGACCGCGTGTTTTTTGAGTTCGATCGGTCCGATATCACCCCCGAAGCGCAACAAACCTTACAGCGGCAAGCCCAGTGGCTGCAGCGTTATCCCAATGTGACCGTGACCATCGAGGGGCATTGCGACGAACGCGGCACCCGCGAATACAATCTTGCTCTCGGCGAGCGCCGCGCCAACGCCGCCAAACAGGTCTTGGTCGCCGCCGGCATTCCGTCGTCGCGGGTTTCGACGATCAGCTACGGCAAGGATCGCCCGGTGGTCCCCGGCTCGACCGAAGAAGCCTGGGCTCAGAATCGCGTCGCGATCACCACAGTGAACTGATGAGGCGCGAGCCGGTCGGCGGATGGCGCGAGCGGTCATTCTGCAGCAATCTTTCGAAGGGCAGCGGCACTCGGAGGTGTTCAACGCCGCGTCGCCAGTCGCCGGCATGACACTGCTGGCGGTCAACGCCCTTTTTTCGCCCAAAACGCGCCCTAGGACTAAAATCCCCGGTGGTCATGTTACTCGCGTTCGGTGCGTTCGTCGCACCGCTGCTTCGCGAATTCCGAGAGGCTCGCCGATGATCCGGCGTCCGTTTCTATCCCGAACTTACCCGGCCGCGCTGTGCGTGCTCGTCGCGATGGGGGCTGTTCCGGCGGCTCGAGCCCAGGATGCTGCCACCGCTGAGCGCCTCGACCGGCTGGAACGGGATCTCAGCATGCTGCAGCGTCAAGTCTACCGTGGCGCCGATGAGGCGCCGCCCGGCGCTGGCAGCAGCGGCAACACCGCCGTCGATTTGCAGGTCCGAATGGACCGTCTCGAGCAGCAAATGCGCGACCTCACCGGCCGGATTGAAAGCGAGACAAACCAGGTTCAGCAACTAAGCCAACGACTTGAGCAGGTGAACAGCGACATTGAGGTGCGACTTGGTGAAGGGCAGGGCCGCCAAGCGGGCTCGCCGCCGCCGCGCCCGCCGGCCGCTGCCTGGGCGAGCGCGGCGCCGCCCTCGCTCGCCGATCCCGCGGCACCCGTACCGGCGTTCTACGGCCGCCCGCCTCCGCCCCCACCGCCCGGTTACGGCACGCTCACCCCACCCGGACCCGCAATCGATGCAGCAGCGCCCTATGCCGGGCCAACCCAGCTGACGCCGTCGCGGGTCGCGAGCGCCGGCGATACGTTGCGGCCGCCCGGATCGGATATGCCTTCGGGCTCGGCTTCAGAGCAGTACAACGCCGCCTTTGGTCTGCTGCGCAAGGCTGACTACGAGGGCGCCGAAGACGCGCTGCGCAGCTTTATTCGGCGGCATCCGAACGATCCGCTCGCCGGCAATGCCCAGTATTGGCTGGGTGAGAGTTATTATGCGCGCGGCAAATACACCGAAGCGGCCGCTGCCTTTGCCGACGGCTATAAGCGATATCCGAAGGGGCCGAAGGCGCCTGACGAGCTACTCAAGCTCGGGATGTCGCTCGATCACGCCAATCAGAAACATAACGCTTGTATCGCGCTAACGCAGCTCGATCACGATTTCCCGCATCCAGGGAATGCCGTAAAAGACCGCGCGGCGCAGGAGAAAAAGAAGCTCGGGTGCTGAACCCGCTCGCAGCTGCGGTGCCGCTCGGCCTTGCCGAGTTCACCGCACTGATCGAGCGGCTCGGCTGTTTCGAAGCACGGCCGTTTGTTGCTGTCGCGGTTTCGGGTGGTCCCGACAGTCTGGCCCTTGTTATTCTCGCGGACCGATGGGCGCGCCAGCGCGGCGGCCAGATTTGCGCGTTGTCCGTCGACCACCGACTACGGCCCGAAAGCGGAGCCGAAATCAACCAACTCGCGGGGTGGCTGGCGGCTCGCTCGATCCGCCATCGCGTCCTGGTTTGGGACGGGAAAAAGCCGGTCTCCCGTATCCAGGAAACGGCGCGAACAGTCCGCTATCGGCTGCTGGAAGGGTGGTGCCGGGCCCACTCTTGTCTTCATCTGCTGACCGGTCACCACCGCGACGACCAGATCGAAACCCATCTATTACGACGCGACCAGCAAAGCGGCCCGGATGGCCTCGCCGGCATGTCAGCGATTCGCGAGACCGACAGCTGCCGCGTCCTGCGTCCGCTGCTCGCGATCCCTAAGGCGCGCCTGCTCGCGACGCTCGCCGCCGAGGGCCAGCCCTTTATCACCGATCCAAGCAATCTCAATTCCGCCTACGCGCGCGCTCGGCTTCGCGGCAGCGCCGATTTCGACCGCGCCCCGGAGCTTCATCGGCTCCGCGCGTCTGGCTGTGAGAGGGCCGATAACGAGCAGCGCCGCAATGAGCTGCTGGCGCGGGCGGTCGCTCTGCACCCGGCGGGATTCGCTGTGCTTGATCCAAAGGCGCTGCTCGCGGCACCCCGAGATCTCGCGGAAGCGGCATTGTCGGCGTTGGTGTTCGCCTTTGGCGACGGCCCCTATCCACCCCGCCGCCACGCCATCGCTCGGCTGCTGCGGGTATTGGCCGGCGAAGCATTTGGCGGGCATGTCCTCGGCGGATACCGGTTTGTCGCTTGGCGCGCCCGCGTTCTGATTCTGCGCGAGCTTGCCGCCGCTCAAGGCGAGGCACGGATCGAGCCCGGGACCTCATTCTTATGGGATCGGCGGTTCACGATATCTCTCGCCTCCGACGCGGCGCCGCTTACCGTGAGATATCTCGGGCAGGATGGGGTTGCCGAGCTTTATCAACAGCAACCATCCGCTCGGAATAGCCCGCTGCCGGCACTCGTCCGCCCGGTGTTGCCGGCGCTGTGGGATGAAAAAGGGTTGGCGGCCGTTCCTTTTTTAGGTCACCGGCGTGAGCCGGGGATCGTTCCGCCAACGGCTACTTTTGCGCCTGTCAAAAGTCTGTCCGGTGCAAGCTTTGCAGTTGTTTGGCGGGGCACGCAGCTTATGTTTTGACTGGACAAAAATGTCGCTGACCCAGGCCGATCGTCGTATCTTAGTCGTGCATGCTGGCCGGGTCGGCAGTGAAAGGCGTTGATCGTGAACAATTTCGGCAAGAATCTCGCCCTGTGGATCGTAATCGGGCTGCTTCTCGTCGCGCTCTTCAACCTATTTCAGACGTCGTCCAATCGTGGGCCGCAATCGACCTTGGCGTTTTCGGATTTCGTCAACGACGTCAATCGCGGCCAAGTCGCGGATGTGACGATCCAGGGCAACACGATCAGTGGCCATTTCACCGACAGCCGCGCCTTTACGACGTATTCGCCGAATGATCCGGGCCTTGTAACCCGGCTAATCGATAAGGGCGTGCGGATTTCAGCCGCCCCGGTCGACGACAATGTGCCGTCCTTGTTTGGCGTGCTGATTTCTTGGTTTCCGATGCTGCTGCTGATCGGCGTCTGGATTTTCTTCATGCGCCAGATGCAGGGCGGCGGCGGCCGCGCAATGGGCTTTGGCAAGAGCCGGGCGCGGCTATTGACCGAAAAGGTTGGGCGGATCACGTTCGAAGATGTCGCCGGTATTGACGAGGCCAAGCAAGAACTCGAAGAGATCGTCGAGTATTTGAAAGACCCGCAAAAATTCCAACGTCTCGGCGGTAAGATCCCCAAAGGCGTATTGCTGGTCGGTTCACCGGGAACCGGTAAGACATTGCTGGCGCGGGCGATCGCCGGTGAGGCCAACGTGCCTTTCTTTACGATATCCGGATCCGACTTTGTCGAGATGTTTGTTGGCGTCGGTGCCAGCCGGGTGCGCGATATGTTCGAGCAGGGCAAGAAGAATGCGCCCTGCATTATCTTTATCGACGAAATCGACGCTGTTGGCCGTCACCGCGGCGCCGGGCTGGGCGGTGGCAATGACGAACGCGAACAGACTCTGAACCAACTATTGGTGGAAATGGATGGGTTCGAGGCGAATGAGGGAGTGATCCTGATAGCCGCCACCAATCGGCCGGACGTCCTCGACCCGGCGTTACTGCGGCCCGGCCGGTTTGATCGTCAAGTCGTCGTGCCCAACCCGGATGTGGTCGGCCGCGAGAAGATCCTTAAAGTGCACATGCGTAAGGTGCCGCTGGCGGCGGATGTCGATGCCAAGATCATCGCGCGCGGAACACCCGGCTTCTCCGGTGCCGATCTCGCCAACCTCGTCAACGAAGCCGCGCTGATGGCCGCTCGCCGCGGCAAACGTTCGGTCGCGATGAGCGAGTTCGAGCAGGCCAAGGACAAGGTCATGATGGGCGCCGAGCGGCGCTCGATGGTAATGACCGAGGACGAGAAAAAGCTGACCGCTTATCACGAAGCTGGCCATGCGCTGTGCATGCTGTACGCCGAAGGTCACGAACCGCTGCATAAAGTAACCATCATCCCGCGCGGTCGCGCGCTCGGCGTTACAATGTTTTTGCCGGAACGTGACAAGTACAGCCAGTCGAAACTCGAAATAAAAGCGATGCTGGCAAGCTTGTTTGGCGGCCGCATCGCAGAAGAGCTGATCTTTGGCTCGGACAAGGTCACGACCGGTGCCGCGGACGACATTCGCCGGGCTACGCATCTCGCACGGCGGATGGTGACCGAGTTCGGGTTTAGCGAAAAGCTCGGCCGTCTGCGCTATGCCGAGAACGAGGAAGAGGTGTTCCTCGGCCACTCGGTGACTCAGCGCAAGAATGTGTCCGAAGCGACCGCTAAGCTGATCGACGAAGAGATCCGCCGGCTGGTCGATGAAGGCGAAGAGACGGCACGGGCGATCCTGACCGAGCGGCTCGATGAATTGCACGCGCTCGCAAAAGGCCTGCTCGAATACGAAACCATGTCGGCCGATGAGATCCGCCGCATCATTCGCGGCGAGCGCATCGTCCGCGAAAATTCGTCGCCGTCCCCGCAGGCGGAGGAGGGGCGTGGCCGGCGCAGTTCGGTTCCTTCTTCAGGCCGTCCCGCGGGGCTGGAACCCGAGCCGCAGCCGGGTGGGTGATTCTAAATTGTCAGTTCGGCCCCGGCTATAGTTGGCGCTACTCGCCGGGGCCGGTTGGAACAACTCGTTAACCTAAATACAAAATTTGTTATTTGACATCAACTCGGCTTTTCTGCACGTTTGCCACTCGGATTGCCTAGTAAGAGTTGGGTGGCGTGATGACGCGGAAGCTCTTCGGCACTGACGGGATCCGCGGAACTGCAAATACTGAGCCGATGACGCCCGAAACGGCGCTAAAGGTGGCCATCGCTGTCGGCGAATGCTTTAAAAATGGGGCGCACAAGCATCTTGTCGTAATTGGCAAAGACACCCGTCTTTCGGGATACATGCTCGAACCGGCGCTGACCGCCGGTTTTGTGACGATGGGCATGGATGTCGTGTTGGTCGGACCATTGCCGACGCCAGCGATCGCGATGCTGACCCGCAGTCTGCGGGCGGATATCGGGGTCGTCCTTTCCGCCTCGCATAACCCTTATGGGGATAACGGCATCAAGCTGTTCGGCCGGGACGGCTACAAACTCTCCGACGAAATCGAGCGCAAGATCGAGGCGGCGCTTGCCAAGGGTCCGAGCCGGCGAGCCAGCCCGTCCGAGCTCGGGCGGGTCAAGCGGCTCGAAGACGCCGGCGGTCGCTACATCGAATTTGTCAAGCAGAGCTTCCCCCGTGGCTTGCGGCTCGACGGGTTACGCATTGTCGTCGATTGCGCGCATGGCGCCGCTTACAAGGTCGCGCCGACCGTGTTCTGGGAACTCGGCGCCGAAGTATTTTCGCTCGGCGTCAGTCCCGATGGTCTCAACATCAACCGGGAATGCGGCGCGTTGGCCCCCGAACAAATGCGGCGCGAGGTGCTTGCTCGCCGCGCCGATATCGGCATAGCGCTCGATGGCGACGCCGACCGGTTGATCGTCGCCGACGAGCACGGGACAATCCTTGATGGTGATCAGCTGATGGCCCTAATCGCGACCGGCTTGTCGCGCAGCGGCCGGCTCACCGGTAGCGCGCTGGTGGCAACCGTGATGTCCAATCTCGGGCTCGAGCGCTATCTTGCCGAGCACAAAATCGGAATGCACCGGACTTCGGTAGGCGACCGCTATGTCGTCGAGAAGATGCGCAGCATCGGCTGCAATCTTGGCGGTGAACAATCGGGACATATCATCCTCGCCGACTACGCGACGACCGGAGACGGGCTGATCGCGGCGTTGCAGGTCCTGGCGTCGATCGTCGAAACCGGAAGGCCGGCGAGCCAAGTTTGCCGGCTGTTCACGCCGGTGCCGCAATATGCGGGAAGTGTCCGCTATGACAACGGCGTGCCGCTCGACCGGCCAGCGGTTAAGCGCGCGATTGCAGAGGGTGAGACGCGGCTGGGTACGATGGGGCGTTTGGTGATCCGGCCGTCGGGGACCGAGCCCGTGATCCGCGTCATGGCCGAAGGGGAAGATGAAGAGATGGTGGCCGCCATCGTCGATGAAATCTGCGCCGTGATCCGCAAGGCTGCGACGACCGGTGACGAGGTTACGCAGGCGGCGGAGTAGTGCGGGGCCAATAGTGCGGGGTCGCGTCCTAATCGTTGCCGGCTCCGATTCAGGCGGCGGCGCCGGAATCCAGGCCGACATCAAGACCGTCACGATGCTCGGCGGCTACGCGGCGACCGCGATAACCGCTTTGACCGCGCAAAACACCGAAGGGGTTTTCGGCGTGCTGCCGATCCCGCCCGATTTTATCCGTCAGCAGATCGAGATCGTGCTTGACGATATCGGTGCCGACGCAATCAAGACCGGCATGCTGCATGATACCGCGGTCATCGAGACACTGGCCGCGGTGCTGCGCCAGCGCGCGGAGGGCGTCCCGCTCGTTGTCGATCCAGTCATGGCGGCTAAAGGCGGCGCCCGGCTGATCGACCCCGATGCGGTCGAGGCATTGAAAGAGCAACTAATCCCCCGCGCGACCGTGCTGACCCCGAATCTGCCGGAAGCGGAAATCCTCTGCGGCAGCGCGATCGCCGATGTTGCGGCGATGCGGGGCGCGGGCGAGCAGCTGCTCCGGCTCGGCTGCCGGGCGGTACTGGTCAAGGGCGGCCATCTCGACGGCGACACCGTGACGGATGTTTTGATGACAGCGGTTGGCGGCAGCCGCGTTTGGGAAAGCCCGCGGATCGCGTCGCGGCATACGCATGGCACCGGCTGCACGCTGGCCTCGGCCGTCGCGACCGGTCTCGCCCAGGGTCTTGCGATCGAGGACGCCGTCGATCGGGCGCGTGATTATGTGCAGCGCGCCATCGCGACAGCCCCCGGCTTTGGCCGCGGCCACGGCCCGCTCAACCACGCTCATCCGCTTGGGGCGGGGGAGCCTTGATCGGTCTGTTATCGATCAAAATCGACCGCGACGGTATTGCCGCCGCTCAGCAGTACGCCGACGTGCTCGCCACGCCGGGGCTGATAACGGCCGGACAGTAATGCCGCGAGGGCTGCGGCGCCGCCGGGCTCGGCAACCACTCTCAAGGTAGCCCAAAGCGCTTTCTGCGCGTCGCGGATAGCGTCGTCCGACACCACGACGACGCGCTCCATCAGCCGCGCGACTATCGGGAAAACGAGCTCGCCGACGCGGCGCGGCGCCAATGAGTCGGCGGCGATCCCGCCGGCTTCGGCATCGACAGGGCGGCCGGCCAGTATCGCTTTGGTCAGGGTCGGGGCCGCTTCCGGCTCGACGCCGATGATTCGGACGCGTCGCTGATAACAGGCAGCGATGCCGCCGATCAGGCCGCCCCCGCCCACCGCGACCAGCAGCGTATCGAGGCCAGCGGCCTGCTCCTCCAGCTCGAGGCCGATGGTGCCTTGGCCGAGCAAGGTTTCGTGCTGGTCAAAGGCGTGGATCGCGAGCGCGCCCGATTTGGCGACCCATGCTTCGCTGGCAGCGAGCGCATCGTCATAGCGGTCGCCGCCAACGACGAGCTCGGCGCCGTATTCGCGGATGCGCCGGATCTTCGCCGGCGAGGAGATACTCGGAACAAAGATCTTCGCGGGGATCCCGAGCTTCAAAGCGGCGTAGGCGACCGCTGCCCCGTGATTACCACCGGAGGCGGCGGCGATGCCGGCTTTGGGGATGTCGCGCATCAAGAGATTGGCGAAGGCCCCTCGGGTCTTGAACGAGCCCGCGTGCTGCATCAGCTCCAGCTTGCAGCTCAAGCGGACGGCATCCAGACCGAAATCGCCGCCATCGACCTCGATCACCGGCGTGCGGCGGATATGGGATCTGATCCGCCGCTCGGTCTCGGCAATCGCTGCCCGGTCGATCGCGTCTTTGTTGCTCGCATCTTCATTCGGCATTTCAGCACCGATTTAGCGCAGTGGCCGCGGTTCAGGCATGTATAAAGCAGGCTATTCCCCGAAAAGGCACGAGGACCCGACCGGATGCAGCTCGAATTCGTAACCGTCGACGTCTTTACCGATCGCCGGTTTGGCGGAAATCCGCTGGCCGTCGTATTCAACGGCGAGCAGCTGACCGCGACCCAGATGCAGTCCCTCGCGGGCGAATTCAACCTGGCGGAAACGACCTTTGTGCTCCCGCCGCATGACGCATCGCATACCGGGCAAGTTCGCATCTTCACACCCAAGGCCGAGCTGCCTTTTGCCGGCCATCCGAATGTCGGGACCGCCTTTGCGCTGGCCCGCCGCGGATCGGTTTTCGGCCAACGGATCGGCGACCGGCTGGTGTTCGAGGAAGCAGCCGGTCTCGTGCCGCTGCAGTTGATCAAAGACGGCGGTGCGGCCGTTGGCGCCTGGCTCACGGCACCCCAGCCGTTATCGCGCGGCCCCGATCTTTCCCCAGAACTGATCGCGGCCGCCTGCGCGCTCGCCGCCGATGATATCGAGACCCGCTATCACATGCCCTGCGCGGCATCATGCGGCACGACTTTCGTCTTTGCCGAATTAAAGACGCGCCGGGCATTGGAAGCAGCTCAGCCGCGATCCGAGGCGTTTTCGCGAGATGATTTTCCAGCAGGGGCGAATGGCATCCACCTCTATCTCCGCGACGCCGCCGATGGCGTCGATATTCGGGCGCGGATGTTCGCCCCGCTGCTCGGAGTCCCCGAGGATCCTGCAACCGGCAGCGCCAATGCCGCGCTGGCAGGGTTACTGGCAAGCCTGATGCCCGAGCCCGATCTCGCTCTGCAGTTGCGGATCGCTCAGGGGATCGAGATGGGCCGGCCGAGCCTGCTCGAAGCCTCGGCGGAGAAGCGCGGCGGCAAGGTTACGGAAATCCGGCTCGGCGGGCGCTGCGTTGCGGTGATGAGCGGAACCATCGAGATCTGACGATTGCCGCAAGGCATCAAGCGCGCGAGTATCCGAGATCTTTGGGGAGGGAGGGGTGGCCATGTTGCGAATTTTGGGTCTCGTTTTGGGTTTCTGGGTTGCTTTGGCAGGGACGGCGTCGGCGCAGAGCGTCGCATCGATCCAAAAGCTCGATGACGCGTGGTCCGCCGCCTTCAACAAAGGCGACGCCGGCGCGATCGCGGGGATGTATGCCGCGGACGCTTATGTGTTGCCGCCCGGCCATGACATGGTCAAGGGTCGCGCCGCGATCGAGGCGTTTTGGAAGGGCGCAACCGGTCAACTCGGCAACGCCAAGCTCGTCGCGGTTGACGTCGCACCGCTCGGCCGCAGCGCGGCCCGCGAGATAGGGACTTTTTCATTCGAGACAAAGGCCCAGACACCGCAACCCGTTGTCGGCAAATACGTCGTTGTCTGGCGCAAGATTGGTCGTCAGTGGCTGCTCGCGACCGACATCTGGAATACGAACAAGTAATCGGGCGCCTCCTCGTCGTTGCGAGAGGGATTATGAACGGCCTCAGCACCCAGCCGTGCCCAAAGAGGAAGGCGCGATGGCAAAGAAAGACGAAAAAGCGGCTGGCAAAGCGCCGTAGAAACCGGACCAAAAGCCAGGACACGAGACAGTCGATGTTGCCTTAGACAGCATCATCGACGCGATCCTAAATGCCGATCTCGAGGCCGTGCGGGAGCAGCAGGAGCGCGACGGATCAAAAGGCGGTGACCCAAGACCCAATGAAAAAGACTAACGACTACGAATGTGCCAACCAGAAGCAGAGCGCCAGCCACTCCCGCAACGATTGCACCAGCCCACGTTGCGGAGAATTTGGCGAATTTTAGAATGGAGCGCTGGCGCATTAGTTGCGCTCATAGGGCTCGCAGCGGCATACATAGAACTTGGTCCCTTTATCAGTGTGACCGTAGCGTCTTCTCTTGTTGCCAATGACCCCTACGAACCACTCCTCATGGTCAAGAACGCGGGATACCTTTCCGTCTATAATCTCGTTTTCGCATGCGAAGTGACGATACCCATACTCCCGGGGCACCCGGGGCCGCTCAATTTCTCGCTTGAACTGCACAACCGAGCGACCCAAGAAGCCGGGGATAATCTTTCTCCCGAACCCGTCTTGGCCCCCCAGGATAGCGTCACCAAAACGTGCGCAACCCGAGTTAACGGTCTCACACCGAAAGGCATGGATTTCTCTGGAACGGTTATCGATTTTGTTGTCACATACCGTCCGTTTGCACCATTCACACCCGCACGACACAATGTCGTTCGTTTCGCCAGCAGAAAGGCACCAAACGGCGAGATAGTTTGGATACCTATCGCATATTCCACGCAGCATTTTCCGGCACCGCCACAGTCGACGAAATAGGACACGATCAGAAGAACCGATAGCGGCGCGCGCTGACTGGCACCAATGATGTCCACATTTGGATAACCGTCGTTGCGAGGAGCCGAAGGTGAGGCGGCTGGTGTTGCGAACCGAGCGCGATGCTTCGCTGCCCTCGCAACGATGGCCGGCATCGGGCTTGCCGCCGCGACCGGGTCCGGTAATTTCCTCACTGGCCGATCCGCCCTAAGCTGGGTCCAGCCCATTCGGAGGTAGACATGGCAAAAAGCTATCGGGTGGCGGTGATCGCCGGCGACGGCATCGGGCATGAGGTCATGCCTGAGGGCGTGGCGGCAATGGAGCGGGCCGCGCGCACCCACGGCTTTGAGCTGAGCTGGAACGAATTCGACTGGAGCTGCGAGCGCTACGCCCAGACCGGGCGGATGATGCCCGAAGACGGGCTCGACCGGCTGCGCCTTTACGATGCCGTCTATCTCGGCGCGGTTGGCCATCCCGAGGTGCCCGACCACGTCTCGTTATGGGGATTGCTGATCCCGCTGCGCCGAGGCTTTCACCAATACGTCAATCTGCGCCCGGTGCGGCTGTTGGCGGGCGTGCAGTCGCCGTTGCGCGACCGCAATCCCGGCGACATCGATTTTTATGTCGTGCGCGAAAACAACGAGGGCGAATATTCGGAAATCGGCGGCCGCCTCTATACCGGCACCGATTACGAGATGGCGATGCAGGAAGCGGTGTTCACGCGCCGCGGCTGTGATCGGATCATGCGCTATGCCTTTGAACTCGCCGGCAAGCGCAAAAAGCATGTGACGTCGGCGACCAAATCGAACGGCATCATTCACACGATGCCCTATTGGGACGAACGTTTTGCAGCGGTCGCCCGCGATTATCCCGACGTCAAGACCGACCAGTATCACATCGATATCCTGACCGCGCATTTCGTGCGCCATCCGGATTGGTTCGATGTCGTCGTTGGCTCGAATTTGTTCGGCGACATTCTGTCCGATCTCGGGCCGGCGGTGGTCGGGTCGATCGGCATTGCACCTTCCGGCAACATCAACCCCGAGCGCGAATATCCGTCGATGTTCGAACCGGTGCACGGCTCGGCGCCGGACATCGCCGGGCGCGGCATCGCCAACCCGATCGGCCAGATCTGGTCGGGCGCGATGATGCTGGCGCATTTCGGCGAAACCGCTGCGGCCGAAGCGGTCGAACACGCAATTGCCGAGGTGCTGGGCGAGGGCGGCACGCGCACCCCCGATCTCGGCGGTAATGCCGGCACCAAGGATCTCGGAGCCGCGATCACCGCCGCGATCCGCTAGCGGAGGCGCGGCTGCGGCGAGCAGCGCTCTAGACTGGGAAACCGGCGCGGCGCGGGGATAATCGGATGCCGACGCGCGCCGCCTCGACCATGTAATAGCGGGTCATCTGCACGATGTCGGTGCGCCAATAAAGCTGTTGCTGCTCGTTTTCAAGAAAGTCGGCGGCCGCGAAAGCGTAGCAATAGGTCTCGACATAGCGCCGGACGGCATCGCCTGATATTGGCGCGTCGCGCCAGCCAAATTTCCAGCCGGCGTGCTCGGCGCCGATCCGCCAGCGTTCGAGCCGAACCGACAATGTACTGGCGTCGAGCGCATCCAGCGCCGGCACACGGTAGACGGCGACCAGCCGGTGTACATTGAGCTGCAACTGCATCAGCAACTCGTCGCCAAACGCTTGGATCAGGTAGGTGGCATCGGCGGCGCCGCGGAGATGGCGGATCTCGACTTGGGCGCGCGCCGCTGAGGCTAGCTCGATCTCGCGCGGCTCCTTGTCAAAGCTAGGCAATTCGCAGTCGACCGCGCGCAGTGCCTCAAGCATCTGCCCGGTAAGGAACTGCTCGCTTCGCTCTTGCGCCTCAGCAATCGTCAGCATGTGTGCTCAACCCGCATCCGCGCCGGAAACACCGATCGCCAACCGGCGTTCCGACGTGAGTAGTTGCGGACGACTATGCTGCGGGGTGGACGCCGGCGGATTTGACCTCGTCGCTGACAAACGGCTCGAATTCGCGGAAGTTTTCCTCGAAGCGATGGGTCAGCTCGCGCGCGGTGTGGTCGTAGGCCTCCTTATCGGACCAGGTGCTGCGTGGGTCGAGCACCTCGCTCGGCACTTCGGGGCAGCCCTCGGGCACCAGCAGGCCAAAATTCGACTCCTTCCGCACCGGCATTTCGCCGAGCCGGCCGTCGAGAGCGGCGCGCAGCAATGCTCGCGTATAAGCGATCGGCATGCGCTTGCCGACGCCATAGGTGCCGCCCGACCATCCGGTGTTGACGAGCCAGCATTGTGAGCCGTGCCGCTTGATCCGCTCGCCGAGCAACTCGGCGTAGACTGATGGATGGCGCGGCATGAACGGCGCGCCAAAGCAGGTCGAAAACGTCGCCTCCGGTGCATTGCCGAGGCCTTTTTCGGTCCCGGCAACGCGCGCCGTGTAGCCCGAGAGAAAATGGTACATCGCCTGTTCGGCGCTGAGCTTGGCGATCGGCGGCATGACCCCAAAGGCATCGGCGGTCAGCATCACGACATTTGCCGGATGCGGGCCGAGCCCGGTCGGGTCGGCGTTCGGAATGAAATCGAGCGGATAGCAGGCGCGGGTATTTTCGGTCAGGCTATCGTCGTCGACATCGGGAAGCCGCGTCACCGGATCGACCACGACATTTTCGAGCACCGTGCCAAAGCGGCCGATCGTCGCATAGATCTCGGGCTCGGCCGTTGGCGAGAGATTGATGACCTTGGCGTAGCAGCCGCCTTCGAAATTGAAGACCCCGTTGTCGCTCCACCCGTGCTCGTCATCGCCGATCAAGGTACGAGAATTATCAGCTGACAAGGTGGTCTTGCCGGTCCCCGACAGCCCGAAAAAGATCGCGGCGTCGCCCTTTGACCCGACATTGGCCGAAGCGTGCATCGGCAATACGCCGCGCGCCGGCAACACGAAATTGAGGTAGCCGAAAACCGATTTCTTGATCTCACCGGCATATTCGGTGCCGCCGATCAACACCAGCCCGCGGGCGAAATTGACAAAGATAAAGACGTCGGAGTTGATCCCATCGGTTTCGGCGAGAGCGCGAAAAGCGGGCGCGTGCAAAATCGTAAAGGCGGGCTCGAACCCCGGCAATTCCTCGGCCGGAGGGCGGATAAACATGTTGCGCGAGAATAGGCTGTGCCAGGCGCTGTCGGTCACGACCCGCACCGGCAGGCGATAAGCCGGGTCGGCCCCGGCATAGAGGTCCTGCACAAAGAGCTCGCGGCGCTGAAAATAGGCGAGCATCCGCTGATGCAGGCTGTCGAACCGCGCGGGCGACACCGGCTGATTGATGCTGCCCCACCATACCGTGTCCTTGGTCCCGGATTCTTCGACGATGTACTTGTCGCGCGGCGTGCGCCCGGTAAACGCCCCGGTATTAACGGAAAAACTGCCGCCGGCGACCACCTCGCCCTCGCAGCGGCGCACCGCGTGTTCGTAGAGGACCGGCATCGATAAATTCCAATGCTCGGCCCCGAGATGGCGCATGCCCTGGCGGTCGAGCCCGAAACGGCTCTTAAACGCGGTCACCGGATTGACCTGCATTCGACGTTTCCTCCTGCTGCGGCGTGATGCAACATCGCTAACGGCGCCGGGTGATGGCGCCTACCACATGGATGCGAATCTGTCAAAGTTCATGCAACGTAGGCGCTAAAGGCGGGCTTTCTCCGCCAGCCCGGCTAGTGCCGCGAGCACCGCTTCGGCGGTCAGAGCCACCGCCGGAAACGCGAGCCGCGCGGTCGCATTGCCAGTCCGCAGATCAAGACCCTCGGGATCGAGGTTGGTTATGCGCCACCCGCTCTCGACACGCCCCAGCAGTTTTCTTACGCAGAGGTCGAGATCCGCGCCGTAAGCATCATTGATCTTTGTCACGATCGTGGTATGGGCTTCCGCCAGTGCGCCGGCATCGGTCTCAAACAGCAGATCGGCCCGGTCGATCCATTCGATCCGGCCAAAGCCGGCGACCAGATGACCGCGCTCGACGACCATCCGATAAATCCGAAAATCGGCGAAGCCGGCATAGAGTTCGCTCGACGGGTGACGCGTGGTGAAACGCGCCAGAAGACGAGGATCTGCCACGATTGCGGCCCGCCCGATCAAAGTCAGCCGCGGCCCATCGAGCCGGTCGGCGCGATCATCGGTGCCGTCGAGCAGCAATGATACCCGCGGGTCGAAAGCAATGTTGCGAGCGTGCTGGGCGAGATCAGAGAGCAGTAATATCGGGCTTCCGTCGAGATCGGCGGCATGGAGGACCAGCGAGACGTAGGGCGCACCGAGCAGGCTGGTGGCGAGTGCCGCGCGTTCGCAGCTGCGCATCAGCCAGCGACCGAGCCGGGCGGGATCGCGGTTCGATTCTTGATCGGGCATGGCGTAAATCAGCGGAGCGGCGCTCCATCGTCAAGTGAAAGAGCGATCTAGAGCGGGCACAGCCGCCAAATCCAGCGCCCTACAATCACAAACTACGGCTCTGGGCTGGTCGATGGTGGAAAATGGCCATATTTAATCGCAACAGCATCCGTTTCCTGTCCGTTACGGCTTGCTGAAGATTATTGGGGGACCACAAGTGGCAAACACGATTGCTCTTGTCGATGACGACCGCAACATCCTGACCTCGGTGTCGATCGCACTCGAAGCGGAAGGCTTCGCGGTGCGCTGCTACAGCGATGGGGCGGAAGCGCTAAAAGGCATGAACGCGCAACCGGTCGACATCGCGGTCCTCGACATTAAGATGCCGCGGATGGATGGTATGGAATTACTCGAACAATTGCGGCGGCTGAGCAATATTCCGGTCATCTTTTTGACCTCGAAAGATGACGAGGTCGACGAATTGCTCGGCCTACGGATGGGGGCCGACGACTACATCAAGAAGCCCTTTTCACAGCGACTCCTGATCGAGCGCATCCGCGCATTGATTCGCCGAGGCGAGTTGGCGCGTGAGCACGGCGACCCGCAGGGCGAGCCCGTGGTCGTGCGTGGTCGGCTGGTGCTCGATCCGGCCCGGCATCTGTGCACCTGGAGCAATGAACCCGTCGAATTGACGGTTACTGAATTTCTGATCTTGAAGTCGCTGGCCCACCGTCCCGGTCACGTAAAGAGCCGCGATCAGTTGATGGATGCGGCGTATGGCGAGCACATCTATGTCGACGACCGCACAATCGACAGCCACATCAAGCGGCTGAGAAAAAAATTTAAGGCGGTAGACGGCGATTTCGCCCACATCGAAACGCTTTATGGCGTCGGCTATCGATACCGCGACCGCTGATTCGGCTGATTCGCCGGTCACCGATGCGGAGACGACAGATTTAACAACGGCGTCCGGTCGGTCGGAACCGCGCGCCGTTGCGGTAACCGAAGCGAGACCGCGGAGCGTCGGCCGCGGGCGCGGCCCGACGTGGCGTCGGCCGTTCTCGCCGCTGACGTTGCGCATCCTCGCGGTCAATGTCCTGGCCCTGGCGTTGCTTGGCGGCGGCTTTCTTTATCTCGGCAAGTACCAGGCGAGCCTTGTTGGCCAGCAGATTGAGTTGCTGAAGACCCAGGGTCAGGTTTTTGCGGCTGCGCTGGGGGAAGGGGCGGTGCTCGACTCGGCTGACGAAGGCGAGGTGCTGCTTCCGGACCTCGCCCGCCAAATGATGCGCCGGCTTGTCGCTCCAACCAAGACCCGGACGCGCCTGTTCGATGTGAAGGGCGACATCATCGCCGACAGCCGCGTGCTGCGCGGGCCCGGCGGCGCGATCCAGATTACCGAATTGCCGCCGCCCGACAGAAAAGGGTTCCTCGGCCGGCTGACCGATCAGATCTACAACTGGGTCGTCCAAATATTGCCGGAACGCAAGCGCTACCCGGCCTATCACGAAAGCTTTGCGCCGCAAGCGTCTGACTACCCCGAGGTCGAGCGTGCGTTGCGAGGCGAAATCGGGGAAATGATCAGGCGCGATCCGGTGTCCAGTGAACTCGTGCTCAGCGTTGCAATTCCGGTCCAGCGCTACAAACAGGTACTGGGGGCACTGATGCTGTCGACGGGCAGCAACGACATCGAGGCTGATGTGCGCACCGTTCGCCTGGAGTTGCTGCGCATTTTCGGCGTGGCGTTGCTAGTGACGGTGGCACTGTCGCTCTACCTTGCCGGCACGATCGCACGGCCGATCCGACGCTTGGCCGCCGCAGCGGAGCGGGGACGCGGCCGCCGCGCCCGCGTTGAGATCCCCGATTTCACGCGGCGGGGCGACGAGATTGGCGACCTCTCCGGGGCACTGCGGGAGATGACCGATGCGTTATGGCAGCGGATGAGCGCGATCGAACGCTTTGCCGCCGATGTCGCTCACGAGATCAAAAACCCGCTAAGCTCGTTGAAGAGTGCGGTCGAGACCGTGGTTCGGATCGAAGACCCCGCGACCCAGCGCCGGCTGATGGCGATCATTCTCGACGATGTCGAGCGGCTTGACCGATTGATTACCGACATCTCAGATGCCTCGCGGTTGGACGCAGAACTGAGCCGCCTTGAACTCGGACCGGTCGATATTGCTGCGATGCTGCGGGCGCTGGTCGATGTTCATGACGCGACCCGCGCCAAGGACGGACCGCACCTTGTGCTTGATCTGGCAGAGCGAAGCCGCTCGCTAATGGTTCCGGGGATCGAGACCCGGCTATCGCAGGTGTTTTTGAACCTGATCGCAAACGCCGTTTCCTTTAGCCCGCCCAATGGCGAGATCCGGTTGACGGCGCGTCACGACGGGCGCGCGGTGCTCGTTACCGTCGACGATCATGGGCCTGGTATCCCCGACGACAAGCTGACGGCGATCTTCGACCGATTTTACAGCGAGCGGCCGGCCGGGGAAAAATTTGGAACTCATTCGGGTCTCGGGCTGTCGATATCGAAACAGATCGTTGAGGCGCATCGCGGCATGATCTGGGCCGAAAACCGCAACGGCACGGGCGGCGCCGTTTTTGGCGCGCGGTTTTGCATTCGACTGCCGGCGCAATCGTGACCGAGATGTTGCTGCTGCATGCCACAACGGTAGCGATCGACGGAGGTGCGATCCTGTTGCGGGGGACGCCGGGCTCTGGCAAGTCGGATCTGGCATTGCGGTTGATCGATGGTGGGGCGCAGCTCGTCGCCGACGATCAAACTTTGCTGCAGCGGGTCGGTGATCGGGTCCTTGCTGCGGCGCCGCCGACAATCGCCGGACTCATCGAAGTCCGCGGGATAGGTATCGTCAAAATGGACACGGCCGCACCGGTTCCGCTGGTGCTAATCGCCGATTTGGTTGGTCCCCACGAGGTGGCCCACGAGGTGGAACGTATGCCGACACGGAGTTGCGAAACCGTTCTGGGCGTTTCCGTGCCGCTGATTGGGCTGGCTCCGTTCGAGGCTTCGGCGGCCGCAAAGCTTCGGCTCCTCCGACGCGCGTTGGCGGCCGGCCGGCTTCCCGCTATAATCGGGGCATGAGTACCAAAGGTAGTCAAGAACCTTTCCAATCTACCAGAGGCGTGCCGGATCGCAGTGTCGTTTTGGTGACAGGGATGTCGGGCGCCGGTCGCTCGACGGCGCTGAAGATCCTCGAAGACATCGGCTACGAAAGTTTTGACAATCTGCCCGCATCTTTGATTCCGGCTCTGATCGAGGATGTCGGCGCGGAGGGCCCGGCGATCGCGGTCGGCGCCGACGCGCGGACCCGCGGCTTTGCGGCCGAGACGATGCTCGATACGCTTTGCGGTGTTGTCTCGCGCCACGGGCGCGAGCTGCGCGTGCTGTTCATTGATTGTGATGACGAGCGGCTCGAACGGCGCTATACGGAAACGCGACGACCCCACCCCCTGGCCGGAGACCGCCCGATCATGGACGGTATCCGCCGCGAGCGCCAAATGCTCTCTGCCCTGCGCGACCGCGCGGATTTGGTGATCGATACATCCGCCTTGAACGCTATCGGCTTGAAGCGCCTCCTGACCGGCCATTTCGCACTGGACACGCGTGGTCTGCGCGTTTTTGTCACATCCTTTGCCTATCGTCACGGCCTCCCGCGCGAGGCCGATCTCGTCTTCGATGTGCGTTTTCTCGAAAATCCGCACTATATCGATGCGCTGCGCGGGCTTACCGGGTGTGATCCGGCGGTCGCCGCTCATATTGAAGCGGATGCCGATTTCCCGCGCTTTCTTGAAGGCCTGTGGCGCCTGTTGCAGCCGCTGTTGCCGCGCTACGAAACCAGCGGCAAGACTTATCTGACGATTGCCGTCGGATGCACCGGCGGTCGCCATCGCTCGGTTTATGTCGCCGAGCGGCTGGCGGTGCAGTTGCGCGATGCCGGGTGGCGGACCGAGCTTGCGCATCGCGATCTTCCGCCACCCGCGCCAACGCTTGCTACCCAAGCAGCTGCGCTTGGCGCGGCGCTGAGTTGAGCGGCTGCCGTCCCAGCGAGGAAACCGATGATCGGTATGGTTTTGGTGACCCACGGGCGGCTTGCGGCGGAATTCGTCGCGGCACTCGAACATGTGGTCGGGGCGCAAACCCAGATCGCCGCCGTCTGCATCGGGCCCGATGACGACATGGATCAGCGCCGCCAGGAAATCTTGCGCCGCATTGGCGAAGTCGATACCGGCGACGGCGCCATTCTGTTGACCGACATGTTCGGCGGCACGCCGTCGAACCTGGCGATCTCGGTGATGGACCGCGCTAAGATAGAGGTCATTGCCGGGGTCAACCTGCCGATGCTGATCAAGCTGGCAAGCCTGCGGCAAAACGAAAGCCTGGAGCGTACGGTACTCGGCGCCCAGGAAGCCGGCCGGAAGTATATCAATGTGGCGTCGCAGTTGCTGACTGACGCCCGACAATGAGCGACGGCGACGCCGATGGCGCTGGCTCAGAACCGGCCCGTGTCCGCCGGATCGCTACGATCTGCAACCAGCGCGGCTTGCATGCTCGCGCCTCGGCGCGGTTTGTCAAAATGGCCGCGCTCTATGACGCCGATGTTCGGGTACGCAAAAATGGCACCGAGGTTTCGGGACGGTCGATCATGGGGCTGATGATGCTCGCCGCGGCGTCCGGCGCAGTGATCGAACTCAGCGCCAGCGGACCGCAGGCAGCCGAGGCGGTAAACGCGCTCGCCGATTTGGTCGAATGCAAATTCAATGAGGACTGACGAGGCGACCGAGTTGGAAGAAGTGGCGGGCGGCGCCGCGCCAGCCGCGGAATGCCGACTGTCCGGGCTGGGTGTGTCGCCGGGTATCGCCATCGGGCCCGCCTATCTCGTCGAAGGCGGCGATCTCCCGGTCCATGAGAGCCATATCCCCGAGACCGAGGTCGCAGCCGAGCGTGTCCGTTTTGACGAGGCCGTCCAAACCTCTCTGAAGCAGCTTCGCAAGCTCAAGGCGAAGACCTCGGGGCTGCCGGAATCGGCCGCGGAGGAAATCGGCTATCTGCTCGATGCGCATGTGGCGATGCTGTCGAATTCGCGGCTCGTGCGCGGCGCCGGCGAGCGGATCGGACGGCAGCGCATCAATGCCGAGCGCGCTGTCGAGCTCGAAATCGACGAAATCGCCCGCAGCTTTGCGGCAATGCGCGACCCCTATCTATCGGCGCGGGGCGAGGATGTCCGCGTCGTCGGCACCCGTCTGATCCGCAATCTGATCAAGAAACCCTACGCCGCCTATTCGGGCGTGCCCGAGGGTGCGGTCATTGTCGCCGACGAATTGACCCCGGCCGACACCGCGTTGATGGACCCGCAGCGCATCGCCGGCTTTGCTGCCCAGTTCGGCGGCGCCGACAGCCATACGGCGATCGTCGCGCGCGCGCTCGGCATGCCGGCCGTGCTCGGAGTGCCCGATTTGATCGAGCACGCACGCTCGGAGGCGACCGTCATCATCGATGGCGCCGAGGGGGCGGTGATCATTGACCCGACGCCCGAAACGGTCGCCCAATACGAAGCCCGGCGCGACGCGCTGACCCGCGAACGGCGCTATCTGAACCGGCTGCGCCGGTTGCCGGCGGTGACCCGCGATGGCGTCGAAATTACCCTCGAAGCCAATATTGAGCTGCCCATCGAACTCGAGCAGGCGACCACCAACGGCGCGATGGGCCTCGGCTTGGTTCGCTCCGAGTTTCTTTACATGAACCGCGACGACCTGCCGGGCGAGGATGAGCAATACGCCGTGTTTTCGGCCCTTGTGCGGGGCATGGGGGGCAAGCCGGTCACGGTGCGCACTTTTGACCTTGGCGGCGATAAGTTGGCTCACTCACTCGCCGACCATTATACCGAGGCCGACAACCCGGCGCTCGGGCTGCGCGCGATCAGATTGTCGCTGCAGGATCGCCGTCTGCTCGACCCACAGCTGGCGGCGATGCTGCGTGCCGCCGCCGAGGGACCGCTACGCATCTTGTTGCCGATGATCACGCATGCCGGGGAGATCCGCCGGGTGCGCGAAGCGATGGAGCAAGTCGCCCGCCGCTTGCGTCGCCGTGGCGTGCCGGTCCCAAAGCCGCTGCCGGCATTGGGTGCCATGATCGAGGTGCCGGGGGCCGCGCTCGCCGCCGACTCGCTCGCCGCCGAATCCGACTTTTTTTCGATCGGCACCAACGATCTGATCCAATACACCCTGGCGATCGATCGCAGCGACGAGCAGGTCGCACACCTCTACAATCCGCTGCATCCGGCGGTGCTGCGGCTGATCCAGTTTACCGTCGAGGCTGCATTGCGCCGCAATATGCCGGTCAGCGTCTGCGGCGAGATGGCGGGCGAGCCGCGTTTGACGGCCCTCCTGCTCGGACTCGGCTTGCGCAACCTGTCGATGGCGCCGCGCAGCATCCCGCGCGTCAAGCAGCGCATCCGCGCTCTCGATATGGTCGCTACGACGCGCCGCGCCCGGGCGATCATGGACCAATCCGACACCGGGCGCATCGCCGCCCTGATCGACGACTTCAACGCCGTCGCCTGGCCTAGCTGACCCACGAGGATTGTGGTTTTTGTGAACCGAAGGTAGACGAAGGGCAGTCATCCGGTCCTTGGAGTAGGCATGCCCACAATCGACGGCGACCGCGTCATTGCCGACCTCCGGCGGCTCGCCGAGTTCGGCCGCTACAAGACCGGCGTGCATCGCCCGACTTATTCGCCGGTCGATGTCGAGTCACGATATTGGCTGGCCGACCAGCTGCGCGAGACGGGGCTCGATTCCATCGTTGACGGCATCGGCAACGTCATCGGATATCATCGTAGTGCGGAGCGTCGGCTGCTCGTCGGCTCGCACAGCGAAACCCAGCCCTATGGCGGCTGGCTCGACGGCGCGCTCGGCGTCGTCTACGGCGTAGAACTTGCCCGCGCGTTTGCCGCCGACCCCGATTGCGCCAGGCTCGGCATCGAGGTCGCCGCCTGGGCCGATGAGGAGGGCCATTACAGCAGTTATCTCGGCAGTCGCTCCTATATCGGTGCACTCGCTGAGGACGAGATCGACCGGGTCACGGGTCGCGACACCGGGAAACCATTGCGTACGGCGCTAGGGGAGGCCGGATTTGCCGGTCGGCGGCGCGAACAGGTCGAGTCCGGCCGGCACGTCGGTTATCTTGAAGCTCATATCGAGCAGGGCGACACGCTCGACTCCTCCAGGTTACGGATTGGCGTTGTCGAGACGATTGTCGGCATCCGCAATTTCCGCATCGTCTTTTCCGGCGAGCAGAATCATGCCGGCACGACCCGCATGGTGCGGCGCAAGGACGCCGGGGTGACGATGGTGAGGCTGGCGACGCGGATCCACGACCGGTTCCCCGAGATCGCCGGGCCGCGCACGGTGTGGACGATCGGCCGTATCGGGCTTGAGCCGAATGCGCCATCGGTGATCCCCGGCCGTGCCGAACTGCAGCTGCAGTTCCGCGACCCGGACTCAGCCTGGCTCGACGCGTGCGAAACAACTCTCCGCACGTTCGTCGCCGAGGCCGACCGCACAGGCCCATGCCGGGTTGAGATCGATCCGCTGCCATGCAGTCAGCCGCGGCCAATGGACCCCCGCTTTCAAGAATTGATCGAAGCGGCGGCCGAGGATCAGGCCCCGGGTTCGCATATGCGGATGCCGAGTGCCGCTGGCCATGACGCCGCGGTGCTGTCGGAATGCATGCCGGCGGGGATGATGTTTATCCCGAGCCTCCGAGGCGTCAGCCATCATTGGTCTGAGGATACGAGCGAGGCCGATATCATTCTCGGCGCCCAGGTATTCGCAGACGCCGCCTTCCGCATCCTCAAATCAGCAACGTGAGATCGTGCCGATAATCCTACAGGAATTGCTGCGCGGGCTGTTCTACGCGCCCTTCTATGCCTGCTTTGCGCTTGGCGCGTTCGAGAGCGAGGGTGTCGAGGTCGAGTTCGTCAGCGCGCCTTCGCCCGGCGCCGCGCCCGACGGACTTTTCGCCGGCACGGTCGATGTCAGCTGGGGCGGGCCGATGCGGGTCAACCAGCTTTACGAAGTCCGGCCCGACTGCGACCTCGTCTGCATCGGCGAGGCGGTGACACGTGACCCGTTTTTTCTGGTCGGGCGTGAGCCATGCCCCAATTTCGCGTTTGCCGATCTTTATCGCCGGCGCGTCGCGACAGTCAGCGAGGTGCCGACCCCGTGGTTGTGCCTGCAGCACGATTTACGCGGTGCCGGGCTCGACCCCGACCAGCTGCCGCGCATCGCCGGCCGCACGATGGCCGAGAATGCCGCCGCTCTGCGAAGCGGCGAGCTCGATGTCGTGCAAATATTCCAACCCTTTGTCGAGGAGCTGGTCACCTCCGGCGAGGGACACATCTGGTACGCTGCGGCAGAGCGCGGGCCGACTTCCTACACCGCTTTCTACGCACGTCGGGCCGTCCTCGCCACAAAGCGCGACGAACTCAAAAGGTTAGTCCGCGCGCTCTATCGCACGCAGAAATGGCTGCATGCGAACCCGCCGGAGGCGTTGGCCGAGGCTGCCCAGTCATACTTTCCTGGAGTTGCGCCACAGCTGATGCGCGCTGCGGTGGCGCGTTACCGCATGCTCGGCATCTGGAGCGATAATCCGATTTTGGCGCGCGGCGGTTATGAGCAGCTGCGAGCGAGCCTGGTTTCCGGTGGATTTGTCACGGAAGGAGCTTCGTTCGAACAGGCCGTCGACAACAGTCTCGCCGAAGATGCCGTAAGCGAGGATCCACCGCCGTTAATCGTGCCGTCTGGCCGGTGACCCACTTGCCATTGCCGGAGTCCGGGCTTAAGGCGCGCACCCTAGGCCATGCTTCGCTGGCAATCTATCGTGAGGGCGAGCGCCCGTTGCTGCTGACCGATCCGTGGCTTGTCGGGTCGGTTTATTGGCGCAGCTGGTGGCTGCAGAACTATCCGAGCGCCGCAGAGATCGACTGGCTGGCCACGGCCGCGCACGTTTACGTGACGCACGAGCATCCCGATCATTTTCATATGCCGTCGATCCGCCGGCTCGGGACCGATCCGTTGTATTTGTTTCCCGATTTGGCCGAGCAAGGCTTTGTCCGCTATCTGACCGAGCATGGCTACCGCGCCAAGGCCGCTCCCGCCGTGCATTGGCTGCCGGTCGGTGAAGGCGTGTCGATATTGTCGATCCCGATGTGGAACGACGACAGCCTGTTGCTGATCGATACGCCGAACGCGCTGATCTTAAACCTTAATGACGCTAAACCGCTGCCGCCGGTTCTGAAGGCGCTCTGTCGGCTGGCCGACCGCATTGGCAAACCGCGAATATTATTGTGCAGCTATTCCCCGGCCAGTGTCGTCAATAGCTTTCTCGATGATAATGGCGTTGTTGCGCTGCGATCGGAGCGCCACTATGTCGACTATGCTTGCCAACTCTGCGACCGTCTGAGCATCGATTACTATCTGCCATTCGCAAGCCAAGCGGTTTTTTGCCGTCCCGACAGCTTCTGGGCGAACGACTACCGTACGACTTATGACCATCTTTGTCGATATTGGGGTTCACGGGCTCAATTATTGCCGCCCTTTACAACTCTGGATCTCTGCGATTTCCGCTACACCGCGGTGCCGGCCAAAGCCTACCAGGCAGCGGATCCCTCAACGCTTGCGCGGCGTGTAACGCATCGCATGACGGAGGAACAGACGGCCGATATGAATGCCGAGGAGATTGCCCTTCTCGAACGCAAGCTGAAGGTGTTTCGTTGGCTGCTTTGGGTTCTGTTTCCTCGCGGCTTTACGTTTCGTCTAGGTTCACGCTGTCTTCGATATGACCCGCGCCGCGGGAGGCTGCGGGAAGCCGCTATCGAAAGTCAGGGCGATTTTGTCATCGATGTGCCGCCGGCCACAATGAAGGAGGCACTCCACAACGACCATCTAACCGATCTCGGCGTTACGATGTTTGTCCGGATCCGGCTGTTGCGGTCGATCGATCCACGCAAGGCCTACGGGCTGTTCGTGCTCTTCCAATTCGACGATTACGGGCACCTCGCCGGGTTCGGGCCGTTTCTGCGCTGGCTCGGACGCGGGCTGCGGTTCACGCTCGCTCGATTGCCGGCGCCGCCGCAGCCTCGCTAACCCCTTTCGATTGCGTGCGGTCAGCCGCGATTTGCGCCGCCCTCAGTTCGCACCGCGCGCTGCAAATAACCGACCGCGGCTTCGAGTTGAGTGTCCTTATTGGTGCCGATAATCAACGGCTTGATCGGGTGCTCGCCGACGTCATTGCCGCTCGCCGACGCGGTTTCGGCCTTGCCCCGGCCATTCAGCGCGCCGGTATTTTTCAGCGCGCCGAACAGGTCGCTTTCATGGCTGAGGACGGCGTTGGCCACCTCTTCGCCCTTAGGCAGCGTGACAATAACGTCCGGGCTGATGCCATGACCTTGGATCGACCGGCCTGACGGGGTGTAGTAAAGCGCCGTCGTCAACCGCAACGCGCCGTGGCCCTCGATCGGGATGATCGTTTGCACCGAGCCCTTGCCAAAGCTGCGGGTGCCCATGATCGTCGCGCGATGCGCGTCCTGCAAGGCGCCGGCAACGATCTCGGCTGCCGAGGCCGAGGCGCTGTTGATCAGCACGACCATCGGAACCCCAGGGATCAGGTTGCCGGCAACCGGTGCACGATAAACCCGGTCGTCATCGCGGTTGCGGCCCTTTGTCGTCACCACGACCCCGCCGTCGACAAACTCGCCGGTGACATCGACCGCCGCATCGAGCAGGCCGCCGGGATCATTGCGCAGGTCGAGCACAAAGCCGTTTAGCCGCCCATGCGCCTGCGCCTTCATCTTGGCAATCGCATCGGCGAGCTCGTTGGCGGTATTTTCGGTAAATGTCGTAATACGGGCATAGCCGATCCGGTCGCCCTTCAAAGCCGATTTGACCGAAACGACGTGGATCGTGTCGCGGGTCAGCGTGACATCGAAAGGCGCCTGATTGCTGCGCGCGATTTCGAGCACCACCCGCGAGCCGGCCGGGCCGCGCAGACGCTTGACAACCGTTTCGACATCCATCCCGGCGGTCGCGAGACCGTCGATCTTGACGATTCGATCGCCAGGCTCGATGCCGGCACTGGCCGCCGGGGTGCCGTCGATCGGCGAGATTACCTCCGGCACCTTGCCTTCCAGCGTCAGCTCGATGCCGATCCCCCCGAACTGACCGCGGGTGACCGCGTTCATCTGCTGGTACTGGTCCTGATCCATGTAGTCGGAATGCGGATCGAGCCGCGTCAGCATGCCCTTCAGCGCGTCCTTGGTTAGGGCATCGCCCGGCACCGGCTCGACATAATTTCGTTGCACGACGCGCGCGACCGTCTGCAGCAAGGCGAAATCGGCGGGATCACTGGGTGGGGTCGAGGCCGCCCCCGCGCCGGTGCTGTTGCAACCGTAAAGGGAAAGCGTGATCAGGGCGACGGCCGCAGCCCGGACGGCAGCATCATGCAGGCGAGAGATCGTTGTCATGGTAGCCTTTTGCGGCCGAGCCATCGGCGAGGGTCGAAGCAAAATCCCCGTGAGATCCGCAGCCGCGCCTTGGCGAAGGCGGCCGATCGAGTGTCTCATTTGACACCACAATGTAATCGTCTGGCGAGCCGCGTCCAGAGATACGTGCGGTGGAGGCTTCGGCACGGGTGCGGCATTTTCGGGGAGGCAAAACTTCGGCTGTTGGAACGGCATAGCCCCGAGGGCCAGCCGTTCGAGTTGACCTCTCAGGTGCTCTCAAACCCTGGCGCAGGATCATACCGCAATTCTATAATCAATTCATTGGGGAGGGACACCGATGCCGACATTTCAAATTTCGCCCGACGCTCAGCTGCACTATGAGATTGATGATTTCACCGATCCCTGGCGCAAGCCTGAGACGGTGCTGACGCTGCACGGGAACGCCGAAAGCGGGCTCGCCTGGTATGGCTGGGTCCCGAGCATGGCCCGCAAATACAAAGTCGTGCGGCCCGATATGCGGGGCTTTGGCGCGTCGACGCCGATGCCGCGAGATTTTCCATGGACGCTCGATATCATCATCGATGACTTCACCCGGCTGATGGACAGCCTTGGGATCGATCGGTTTCATCTGGTCGGGGCCAAGATCGGCGGCACCATCGCTCGTGCTTTTGCCGCGCGCCGGCCCGAACGCGTTGCAACATTGACCGTGATCGGCACCCCGCCGCCGCTGCGCGCCGGCGCCGCCGAGCGCGTCCCCGAGTTGAACGCCGCCTTCGAGCGCGACGGGGTCGAGGCGTGGGCGCGCCAGACGATGGGCAGCCGGCTCGGCAGCGATTTCCCGCCCGCGGGAGTCGAATGGTGGATCCGGTTTATGGGCCGTACCGCGGTTTCGACGCAAATCGGCTTTATGAGAACGATCGCCTGCGCCGACATTCGCGCCGACCTGCCAAAGATACGCTGTCCAACCCTGGTCATCACCACCGATAGCAGCGGCCTTGCCTCGGTCGAGGAGACCCGCGCCTGGCAGCAGCAGATCCCGAACTCGACATCGGTCGTTCTGCCCGGCAACTCGTACCACGTCGCAGCGACGCATGCCGAGCGCGGGGCGGCGGCAACCCTGGATTTTATCGCGGGGCATCCTTCCGACTAAGCTCGCGCAACAGCGCGGCAGGACCTTTAGGTAGCTGCTCGTAACAGCTGTGCGCCGTAAAACATCCGCCACATAAGGGTTAGCTGGGCCGCGGGGTTCGGCCCTATTGGGGGGCGATCGCGGCTTGGCATGGTGTGGTGTGTGGCCATAACCCGGTGTCGCGACCTTCACCGTGCAAACGCATTCAGGTGCTTGCTGTCTCGACTTGGCGTTGAGCGAACAGTCGAAAGATCGTACTACCGTAAGTAGATCACCCACTTTTGATTTAAAGAGAATCAAGTATTAAATTTTTGCTATTACCCGCACCATAAATATGACACTTTAATATTTTATGGACCTGAAATAATACATCGTTGATATTCGGACTGTAGAAACTACCAACCGTAGAAGATTTCTTCCGGTCTTGGTCAACTCAGATCGGGAGGGGTCGCAGGTGGATTATGAGGGAGACGATGAAGTCGTGCTTTGCGCACTGCTTGTGCGCCGCCGCGTTTGTCGCGTTCGCAACAAGCGTTCCTGCCGCCGCTCAGACGAGTGAGTTTTCGCCACGGGTACCGCTCCTCCATCGGCCGATGATGCCGTATCTCAATCCGGATGGTACCTTTAAGCGCCTGCGTGGGCTCGTCGAGAGTGCGAATTGGGCGGGATATGCGGTTACCGCCAACGCGCCCTACACCAGCGCGTCGGCGAGCTGGCAAGTGCCAAATGTCGTCAATGACGGTGTATCTTCTGGGACAGAGTACGTACTTAATTGGGTCGGTATCGGCGGGTTCGCGGATCAGACGCTGATCCAGCTTGGCACCGAAGAGGCGGTCTCGACTTCAGGTGCAACCGCCTTCTACGCCTGGTACGAGCTGTACCCGGCGCCTTTGGTTTACGTCTCATTGACGGTGCATCCTGGCGACATCATGTCTGCGTCGCTGCAATGCGTCGCCAATTGCTCGCCATCGCTGAGCCAAACCTGGCAGCTCACGATAACTGATCAAACAACACAGTCGGCATGGACGGAGAACTTTCAATATCAGTCCAGCATGGCTTCTGCCGATTGGATCACCGAGGCGCCATACTCCGGGACTGAGTTGCCGCTGGCAGATTATGTCCAGGCGACCTATGCTCCGGTCGAGGCCAACGGTGATAATCCGGACTTGTCGTTATCGGCGAATGGCATCTATACCCAGGACCCCTACGGCGAAACCTCGAACCCCTCTGCTCCTGTCAACGGCAACGACTTCAGCACCTGCTGGGGCGCCAATGGTGCTGGCCTGACGCCCTGTACTGCCGGCTCGATCACAACATCTTCGGCGACAACTTCGCCGCCACCGCCTCCCCCGCCGCCGCCTCCCGCACCACCGCCTCCGCCCCCCAATCCTAATAATGCCTCCGTGACGTTGACGGCGACGCCGCCGTCGCTTAAAGCCGGGCAGGCGTCGAAATTGACCTGGACGTCGGCGAACACGACGAGCTGCACGGGCAACGGCTTTACGGTCGGCAATTCCGGTAAGTATGTTAGCGGGCCGTTTGCTTGGGCCTTGGTGTTTCCCAAAGTGACGACGTCCTACTCCATCACTTGCAGTGGTCCCAGCGGGTCCGCGACTTCTATGGCCACGGTGACCGTGAAATAACGGCCGGAAGGACCAGCCGGCTGCATCAGCGAACGGAGGCGGAGCCTAGCGAAAAAGGCGCGGCCTTAGGGTCGCGCTTTTTTGCGCGCGAGGATCAGCTACGAAGATTGGCGCCGCGCTCGGCAGCCGCATTCCTCTCAAAGCGCGGCAACAAGCGCCGGGTAAGCGCCGGGCTGCCGCGAAGGATCGCCTACGGTCTCACTTTCACAAGACAACTGTCTCATTGTGAACAGGCCAAGTGTCTCGAATTGAGACCGAGTAAAAATCCTGGACGAGCAAAGCAATAAACCGCTAGCATGTGCCACTCATCGGAGCACATAACAGATTTGGCGCGCGGATTGCAAGTTAACTATGAGATCTAAACGAAAGGCACTCCTGATGCGCCGATGGACCTCGGGTCTCCTGGCAGCAATCGCAACTCTGGCCGGGGCGCTGAGCGCGACGGCGGAGGCTAGTCCGCTTCCAGCGAATTTTCTCCCGGATGCCATCGCCGATTTCAACGTCATTACCAACGGAAATTTTACGCAGAACAACGACGTCAACGGCCCGGTGCTGGTTGGCGGCAATCTCATCTCTTCAGGGCATCCGATTAACTCGACGTCTGTCGTCCCGCTGCCGCAGCCGATTACCGGCTTGGGCGAGGTAAATGTGTTCGGTAGCGTCTCGGGCTCCGTAAACCAATCGGTCGGTGGTGGATCGGTGGTGCTAGTTGGGGGTACAACCCCCTCCGTGATCACGTTTACAGGTAAGAACACGGCGCTGTCGGTGCTGAACGGGAACGTCTTTCCGTACACCTTTTCGGACATCTGGGCGCAAATGACGGGTATGGCGAGTAGTCTTGGTTCGCTTGCGCCCACATACACCGTGACGAGCACCACGCTTGACGGGATCCCGAATGCTAGTGGTGTCGCCGTGTTGACGGTGCCGTTGTCCACGCTAAATAATCTGTCCGGGCTGCTGAACTTTACCGGCTGCCTAAGCCTCAGCAACCCGACTTGCGATGCCGTGATCCTCGTCACCAATGACGATCCGAACAATACAACCTTTCATCAAGGGTTTAATTACGGCGCGCTGACGCCGACGCAGGTGCAGACAAACCTTATCTGGGTTTTTGAGGCGCCTAGCTCGGCCGAGCCTGGCATTACCCAGGTGGATATCAACGGAGAGTGGTTTTCGTCAGTCCTCGCAACGGGAGCGGACGTCGAAAACACCGCCCCGATCGTTGGAAACACCATAGCGAACACAGTGGATTCCTCTGGAGGGAATGGGGAATTCCATATTCCGCTCTTTGACTGTAGCGACAATCTTTGCAGCAGCATGACGGCGCCGCCGAACAGCGTTCCGGAACCTGGATCGCTGGCGCTGCTGGGTGCGGGGCTCGGTGTCTTTGGCGTTATCCGTCGGCGCCGGGCGTGACTTCGGGGCGGTGGCGATAGCCGATCCGCCCCCGCCGCTGTTGTCTGCAGCAGCGGAGATCGTATTCGCGCAATCGGTCGAAAAGCACCGTCTGCTGGTAACGGCAGCGGCGGCGTCACCATCTGACGGCGAGCGGGCATGAGCGATCGGCAAGTTCGCCTGGGTCCGCTGACCGAGGTCAGCTCTCTACGCGAGGCGGCCGAGAAGTTTCAGCGAATTTCTCCCGACCTGCCGAGCGCTGCAGATCTCGGCAATCCGGTGCCGCCTCACCGCGAAAAAGCGGCCGAGCGGCATCGGCAACGCGGCGCTCGGCTGGTCAAAGCCGGCCGGCCGGCGCTGGCAATCACAGCCTTTGGCGAGGCGATCCGGCTCAATCCGCGCAACAGCGATGCCCACCATGCTCTCGGCTGCGCGTTGCTGGATATAGGTCGCGTCGAGGAAGCGACCGAACAACTGCGCCTGGCGACGGTGTTGCGCGACGATGCGGCCGCCTATCATAACTTGGCGGTAGCTTTGCGTCGCCAACACCTCGATGACGAAGCGGCAGCCGCCTATCGCCGAGCCATCGAATTGGATCCGGCGTTGATACCGGCGCATGTCGACCTCGCCGATCTGCTCGAACTGGCGGGAGAGGACGAGGCCGCGGCGCAGTCGCTCCGCACGGCCGCATCGCTGATGCCGGGTGACAGCATGGGCGGCGTTTATCTGGCCAGAGCGCTGATGCTCGAAGGGGATTTCGCCACCGCGGAGGCGAAGCTGCGGGCAGCGGCAGCGCTCGATCCAACCGACCACGAGGTGATCAAGAAACTCGGAAATGCTCTCGCACGCCTCGGGCGATTCGCGGAGGCGGCCGACATGTTCGAACAGGTGCTGGCCGTAACCCCGCGCGACTGCTCCACTTATTTTGCCGCCACCGAAATCAAGAGGCATAGCGAAGCCGATCGTCCCCGTTTGGCAAGGATGCTGGCACTGCTCGAAGACGCGGCGCTTACTGACGATGACCGCATCCCGTTGCACTTCGCCGTCGGCAAAGTCTTGGACGAGCTCGGCGACTACCAAGCTGCGATGCGGCAATTCGATGCCGCACATCGCGTCAAGGGGCGAGACACGCCCTTCGACGCTGATGCCTTTACAGCCGACATCGATCGGTTGATGCGTCGCTTCACTCGGGATTTTTTCGCCCCTTACACTGGCTTTGGGCTGGATGACGAGACGCCGCTGCTGGTCGTCGGCTTGCCGCGCTCCGGTACGACGCTGGTCGAGCAGATCCTTTCCCGTCACCCTGAGATCAGCGCCGGCGGCGAGCAGGCGTTCTGGGTCAGGCGAGGCCGGGCGGCGAGCGTCCTGGAGGCGACCAATCTGACGATTGAAGCCGGCCGCGAACTGGCGCAGCACTATTTGTCATTGCTGCGGCGTCTGGCGCCGTCCACGGCCCGCGTCATCGATAAGCTGCCGTTCAATGTGCTGTGCCTCGGCGTCATCCACCTGGTGTTGCCAAAAGCGCAAATCATTCAATGCCGGCGGCATCCGGTCGATACCTGCCTGTCGATATATTTTACCCACTTTCAGCAGGCGATAGCGTTTGCCGCCGACAAGGCGGCGCTGGCGGCGGCTTATCGCCAATATGCCCGACTGATGGATCATTGGCGCGCGGTGCTGCCCGCGGAATGCCTGTTTGAGGTCGAATACGAAAAACTGGTCGGTGATCAGGAAAGAGTCACCCGCGAGCTGGTTGCGTTTACCGGGTGCGGGTGGGACGAATCATGCCTCGAGCCGGAACGCAATGAACGCCCGGTCAACACCGCGAGCCTATGGCAGGCGCGACAACCGGTGTATTCGAGTTCGGTGGCGCGCTGGCGCAACTACGAGCCCTGGCTGGGCGAACTCCGATCGCTGCTGACACCACAGGACACCGACGGCCCCACCGGCTAAAAACAGCCTGTGGTTGTGCGGTCGGCGCGGAGCTGGGAGAGACCTCTCTCATCCTCGCAATAAACCGAAAAAGTTCCTAGAACTGTCGAAATTTTTTACGCAGGGCAGCTAGTCGAATCGTCGGATTATTTTACAGATATGGTGCGCCGCAAACGGCGATTCGGCGTTTAACCCTTTGCGATAGTTTATTTATTAACAAAATCGCTAGATTTATTAACTAAGGCTTAAATCCAAAACGCAGTCATAAATTTCGCGGGGAGCGTCGGCGGATTTGACATTCTTTTGTCCCAGAACGCACATCCAGCCCCGCCACGCTCATCGAATTCCGATAAACCATTGATTTAGATGGCTTAAGCCCTGTTGGCCCGACGATTGCTTCTCCTGCCGTAACTGTTCTGGTTGATCATACATCGTGGCTCTGGGGCTGTTGGGCACAGCCGGGCGTCCCAGCAGCGACCACAGGAGGAACGCACGAACCCAACCGGCTACGGATCAGCACTTTATTAATTTAACGAACGCGCTCGGTGATTTCCGGCGCGATCAATGTGGGGTCGGTGGCAGAGGGATGAGTAGCAGCCGAACGGTCATGCAGCTGCGTGGGGGAGCGCTGCGGTGGACACAAGCCCCGGCAAACACGGCGCTGTCCGAACTGCAGCCCGCGAATGAGGCGGTGGCGGAATCATCGGCCGTCTTTATGGTGGGCAACAGTCCGGCGATGCTCGAAGTGTTCGAGCAGATCCGCCGCTTTGCGGCCTGCGACGTGCCGGTGTTGATAACCGGCGAGAGCGGCACCGGTAAGGAACTGGTGGCGCGCGCCATCCATGAACGCTCGCGCCGGGCCGCCGCGCCCTATGTCGCGCTCAACTGCGCCGCGGTGCCGCCGACCCTGATCGCATCCGAGCTGTTCGGCTACGAAAAGGGCTCGTTCACCGGCGCCACCGCCCGCAAGCACGGCCATATCGAGCACGCCAATCACGGCACCCTGTTTCTCGACGAGGTTGGCGACATGCCGATCGATCTGCAGGGGTTGCTGCTGCGCTTTCTACAGGAGGGCGAGATCTTGCGGGTTGGCGGGCGCCAACCGATCAAGGTCGATGTCCGGGTTGTTGCCGCGACGAATGTCCGGCTGCGCGATGCCATCGCCGCCGGAAAATTGCGCGAGGACCTCTATTACCGGCTGAACGTGCTGAGCCTGCACCTGCCGCCATTGCGTGAACGTGATGGCGATGTCGAGGTCCTCGCCACTTTTTTTCTGCGTCAGATCGGACAGGAGTTGGGGCGCGAGTTGCGCGGCTTTACACCGGCAGCGTTGGCGGCGATGCTGGCTCATCAATGGCCCGGCAATGTCCGCGAACTGATCGCGACGATCAGGCGCGCGGCCGTGATGAGCAATGGGCCGCTTGTAGATGTGCCGGATCTGCGGCTCGACCCGCCGCCATCGCCGGCGCCGTCCCCGGTGCGGCTTGCCCCGAGGCAAGGCCGGGCGCGCGCGGCACCGCGGCCCAAGCCGGGCAGCGATGCCGAACGCGAGGCGATCCTGCAAGCCTTGCAGGAGAGCGGGTTTAACATGACCCGCACCGCGCAGCTATTGGGCGTGGCCCGGGCCACGCTATACCGCATGTTGCAGCGCAATCGGATCGAGCTCGGCCAGCATTATCTGGTCCAGCCGCCGGAGTCCGGGGAATGAATGCGGCTGGTCACCTGAGTTTCCGCCCCCGGCTCGCGACATTCAGCGGCGCTGGCGCGACTGCTAGCGGCACCGTCCAGCAGGGCGCCGCGGCAGTGCCGGCGGTGCGCTCGGCGACAATAGCACAACTGTCTCACCGCGAGACGGCGCAACTGTCTCATCAGTACGGTCGGACCGGGACACGATTAACCAAAGCCTTTGCGCAACGCATTGAGATTATTTGCCTTTTGTCGGCAATTCGGCGGTCATTTGGTTGGCATGCCGGTTGCTGGCTAGGAGGGGTCGGCACGCACCTCGACAACAGAGCCTCCCGCGACCGGTTATGCCGCCGCGGGAACCTGGAGGGCGCGTGCAGACGTGTCGTGCAGTCCGCCGCAGGGGCGGGGAACGAAAGAGGAAAGAGAGTATGAAGCAGCTTTTACTAGCAACTTGCGCCGTCCTCGCCCTGAGTGCCGGCGGCGCATGGGCGCAAAGCGCCACGTCCACCGCCACCGGCGGCAAAGGTGGTAAGGGTGGCGCCGCGACCGCGACCCAGAGCGGGGGTGCCGGCGGCTCCGGCGGCAATGCCTCCAATACGAACTCCGGCAACAACATTTCCGGCAACAGCCTGAGCTCGACCAAGACCAACACCACCAGCAACACCAACAGCGGCGCGCAGGCCAGCAAGGGCGGCACCGCGGTCAACGCCAACGGCAATACGACGGCTGTCGGCTCCGGCAACACCAAGACCACGACGACGACGATCTCGCCGACCACGACCAACAGCGGCGCCACCGCCAGCAAGGGCAGCTCGGCGGTTCAGGCTAACGGCAATACGACCGCGATCGGCTCCGGCAACACCAAAACCACGACCACGACGATCGCGCCGACCACCACCACCACCAACAGCGGCGCCACCGCCAGCAAGGGCGGCACTGCGGTTCAGGCTAACGGCAACACGACGGCTCTCGGGTCCAACAACACCAAGACCATCGCCTCCGACAACACGACGACGATCACGCCGACCACGACCAAGACCAGCACCGCAAGCTCGAACGGCGCCAAGCAGCGCCGTCCGCCAATAATGGCGGCAGCAACACGGCTTCCGGCAACACGGTAAGCGGCAACACGACGGCTGTCGGCTCAGACAACACCAAGACCATCGCCTCTGACAACACGACGACGATCGCGCCGACCACCACGAACAGCGGCGCCGTCGCCAGCAAGGGTGGCACCGCGGTCCAAGCCGATCAAAACACGTTGACGCTCGGTTCGGACAACACCAAGAACGTCGCCTCCAACAACACGACGACGATCTCGCCCACGTCGACCAAGACCACGACCACGACCAAGACGAACTCGGCGAACTCGGCTGGCGCCAACAGCCCCGCGGCTAACAACGGCAGCACCGCCACCAACGTCAGCGGCAACACGACAACCCTCGGTTCAGACAACACCAAGACCATCGCCTCCGACAACACGCTGACCTCGACCAAGACATCGACCAACGGCAACACGACCTCGGGCAGCTTTAGCCCGGCGGCCAGCACTGGCAGCACCGCCGTCTCGAAGAACAACGGCAACACGATTGCCTCGGGCAACACCACGACCACGACGATCACGCCGACCAAGACCATCGACTCCAATAACACGACGACGACGACGATCACGCCGACCAAGACAACCAACACCTCCGCGGGCGGCACCAACAGCGCGGCGGCTAATAACGGCGGCGTTGCGGTCTCCAAGAACAACGGCAACACGGTTGCTTCGAACAACACGCTTACTTCGACCAAGACCAGCACGCCAACTAGCACTTCGAGCGGCAACGCCGCGGCGGCCACTAACGGCAGCACCGCCGTCTCGAAGAATAACGGCAACACGATCACGACGACGATCTCGCCGACCAAGACCACCACGACATCGTCAGCTGGCAACAGCAGCCCAGTGGCTACCACTGGCGGCAAGGTGATCGGCTCCGGCAACACCACGACCACGACTATCACGCCGACCAAGACCATTACCGACACCAGCACTGCGTCGACAACCGGCGCCAGCAGCCCGGCGGCCAATAATGGCGGCAAGGTGATCGGCTCCGGCAACACCACCACCACCACCAACAGCGGCGCCGTCGCCAGCAAGGGTGGCACCGCGGTCCAAGCCGACAACAACACGCTGACGCTAGGCTCGAACAACACCAAGACCAGCACGACGACCAACACCACCACCCCGACCGCGAGCGTCGGTGGCAATGGCAGCGCCGCGACGGCCAATAACGGCGGTAAGAACATCGCCTCCGGCAATACGGTCGCCTCGGACAACACGCTGACCTCGACCAAGACCACTAGCATCACCAACACCACCACCAACACGCCGACGACGACGGTCAGCGGCTCCAGTGCCGGCGCGACCAATGGTGGCAAGGCGGTCAATGTCAGCGGCAACACCACCACCACCGGGTCCTACAATACCAAGACGACCACGGCCGGTGGTTCTGCGGCAGGCAGCGGGGTCAACGCGGGCTCGACGAAAGGCGGGACCAGCACCGCGGTTCAGGCCAACGACAACACGCTGACCTTGGGGTCGAACAACACCAAGACCTCGACCAGCACCAGCACGAAGACGACGACGACAACGCAGAGCACTTCCGGCGCCTTCAGCCCGACCGCCAACAATGGTGGCACCAATACAATCTACAGGCTCGGGCAACTCCAAGACGACCACGACCACCAGCACTTCCGCCAGTGGAAACTTGGCCACTAACGGCGGCAAAACACGTCGCCCTGGCGGCCGTACAACACTTGCCACCAAGGCGGTACCGTGAAAACGAACAGCAACACTTGACGGCTGGAGCCATGGCAGCGCGGCCAACAATGGCGGCACTGTCAACAATACGGGGTCGTACAACACCACCAACAAGACCAGCAGCGCTTCGGCGACCGGGACCGGTGGCAATGCGGCCAACAATGGCGGCAGGGTCAGCGTCAAGGGGTCGTACAACACCCACACCGACTCGAGCACCCACAACAACTCGATATCGGCTACGGGTGGTTCGGGCGGCACCGCTACTGCTACGAGCGGCGGCTCTGCCACCAACAACGACAATGCGAACTCCAGCACGAACAGTAGCTACAACACCACTGGTAGCTACAACACCACGAACGACAGCGGCACAGATGTGCTGGGTGCCCTGAAGAACTCGGTGGTTGGAACCGGTTCGTTAAGTCAGATTACTGCCGCGACCAACACGATCACCACTGGGGATGGTTCGGCGGTGACCGCGGCGGGGTTGACCGCAAACCGCACTAAGCAAACGGCGGCGTCATCGAGTGCTTCTGGCGCGATCCACATGACCTACTCGATGAACGGTCAGGGCATCCTGCAGGCCAACCAGAACACCGGCGCAGCCGCGGTGCAGGGCAACTCTGTGGCTCTCACCTCGTCGGTCGGCATGGGCACTGGCGCGGGTTGAGTCGGGTTCAGCCCGAGCGTCAACGGCGACTTCGCTAAAGTAAGCACCACTCGACTAAAGGTCCGCACCGCCGAAAAATCGGCGGTGCGGACCCTCTTCTGCAAAAGAAAACGACAATACAAAAGTGGGATTCGACAGATGAAACGTTCGGCCGCCTGGACGGTTTCTATTCTGCTCGCGATGACTGGCGCATCAAGCGCATGCCTCGCAGCCGAAGCTAGCGCGCCGGCTGGTTCCCCGGCATGCGGTGCTCGGAGCACTGGCGGGAACTGCGGTTCCTGCGGCTCAACTCGGTAAAGAACGCGCCCGCGGGGCCATCGGTATAAACGTTGACGGTTCGGGAAGTGCATTGGCGGCCGGCAACAGCACCGGTAATGTCGCGGTCGGCGGCGCGGTGAACAGTACAATCAGCAACGATCATTCGATCAATGGCAATGCCGGCATCACCTCGGTTTTGCAGAATTTCGGTAATAACTCGATTATGCAAGTGAGCACGACAATCAACATCACGGTCCATTAAAGAGCGGACTGCCGGTGCAGGAAGACGAGAGGCATTATGGGCATGCGGTTATGTCCTCGCTCCGCACCGATCCGACGGGCGATCGCCGGATTGACGGTGCTCACCGCCGCGGGTTTACCAGCCGAGGCGGGTTCGCTGTACCTTGATGCCGGAGCCGGGGTCGGCGGCGGCGCGTTTTCGCTAAAGGTCCAGAGCTTTCAGGAACAAAAATATCACGACACGATCGCGCAGGAGCACGATTTTTCCTGCGGATCCGCGGCACTCGCGACATTGCTCAGCTATAACTACAACATGCCGGTCAGTGAGGCCGCCATCTTTAAGGATATGATCATAAATGGCGATAAAAAAGTAATCAGCGAATCGGGATTCTCATTATTGGATATCAAGCGGTATTTGCAGCGGCACGGTCTCGACTCGAATGGCTATCGCGCGCCGCTGTCCAAGCTCGAAGAGGTGCGGCTGCCGGCAATCGTGCTGCTGAATGTCCGCGGCTATCATCATTTTGTCGTGCTTGAAGGCATCGAGAAAGGGCGAGTGCTGCTCGCTGATCCCGCAAACGGTATGAGGAGTGAGCCCATCGGCGTATTCGAATCGGAGTGGAGCGGAATATTTTTCCTGATCACCAGCCACATCGATCAGGGTCAAAAGAGCTTTAACAGTGACCAGAAATGGGCCGCTGCACCAGGTCCGCCTTGGGATCTGACGCGTTATGCGCTCGATCTCGCCCAATTGTCGCAAGCGGGCCTGCTCAGTTTGGCCCGGTTTTGACAGATGTATCCCTCCGGAGGACAAAGTGACCGGATCGTCAACGCTGCTGATCGCTTTTGCGGTGATCGCGGCAAGTCTGTTGGGGGGGTGTTCGGACAAAATCATCGGTGTTGTGGGCTCGGATGCCGAGGCCCGGGTCCACACCGTAAAACCAGTGTCGCGCCAGATGCCGATCAAGCCTGCTGATCTGCCGGTCGCGTCAAGCCGCGACGTGAAACAGCGCCTCGCGAGCCTGGCGGTCGACGATGCCAAGCTCAGCGATGTTCGCGGCGGGTTTGATGCCGGTTCGGGCGTCACCTTGAACTTTGCCTTTCAGCAGGCGACTTTTGTCAACAACAACCTCACCGAAAATGTGGTGGTGCCGACCTTGACCATTTCGCCGGGTCAGACCGGCGGCGTGGCGGCCGGCGGAGGCGTTGCGGCGCCCACCAGCAGCATCACCGGGCTGAGCGCTTTTGGCATACCGGGCGCATTGTCAACGAGTTCGGGCGGCAGTATCAACTCAGCGACGGTCGTGACCGACAATGCCGTGCAGACACAGGTGAGCGTGTCGAACTCGACGCTTCAGGCACTGGTCAATAGCGGGCTTGCCACGGTCGTCGGCGGCGGCACCGGCAATGGCGGCGTGAGCAGCACGATCACCAACACCGGAAACAACCAATTGATCCAGCAGATGACAACGATCGATATTGGGGTCAGTGGGTTGTCGAAATTGATGCAGCAGGGGGTTGCGTCGTCGGTGATGAACCGGCTGACCGGCCCAACCCTGCGCTAAATCTTAATGAAGACGGAATTAAATAGGATTAACATTGTTGCGCTGATGTGGAGTATCAGTCCACAGTAAACGGGGGCACCTTATGACAACGCAGCTGAAAGAGAACCGGCACAAATTACGAAGGATCGGTGTGGTACGCGTACTCGCCGCCATAGCGATGGGTTTTGGCATTGCCGGGCTGTCGGGTTTCTGCGGGGCCGCCGAACTGTTGCCGCCGGCGCGCCAGGGCGCCGTCAGCGGAGTGCTGGCCAGCGTCACCGTCCTGTCGGAGGCCGCGATGGCCAAGGAAGCCGCCACCGGCTCCGCTCCGGCCCAGATTATGGGCGACCAGACCGGCCGCGAGAGAGTGATTTTGTGGGATGAGATGCGGTCGCCGCCGGAACTGCCGCCGGGAACAAATGGCACAGTCACGCTCACTATCGGCGGGACCACGAAATAGCAGCTGCGCCCCCCTTGTCCCACCTCTTGCGGCGCCAGGCCAGGCATAAGCCGGGGATTGGTCTTAACGTCGTGCGGATGAGTGCGCCCGTGGTGACGACTCTTAGACTAGTAGCGACTTAACTTAGGCGCGGCGGGGTAAGCTCAGACGCTGCCAAACATCGCTGAGCCCTTCAACCAGCGCTTCGATATCAGCGTCGCTGTGGAGCGGGGTCGGGGTCAGGCGTAGACGCTCCTTGCCGCGCGGCACAGTCGGGTAATTGATCGGCTGCACATAGATGCGGTGCCGCTGCAGCAACATGTCGGAGGCCGCTTTGCATAGCTCGGCGTCGCCGACCATGACCGGCACGATATGGCTCGGCGACGGCAATACCGGCAGTCCGGCCTCGGCAAGCCGGGACTTGAGACGCGCGGCGCGCTCCTGATGGCGGTCGCGCTCGGCTTGGCTCTGTTTCAGGTGGCGGATGCTGGCGAGCGCGCCGGCGGCCAGCAGCGGCGGCAGTGAGCTGGTAAAGATGAACCCCGGCGCATGGCTGCGGATGAAATCGACGAGAGCCACCGATCCCGCGATGTAGCCGCCCATCACCCCAAACGCTTTTGCGAGCGTCCCTTGGATGACCGTCAGACGGTGCATCAGCCCGTCGCGCTCGGCGATGCCGCCGCCATGTGGCCCGTAGAGGCCGACGGCATGGACCTCGTCGAGATAGGTCATCGCTCCATAACGGTCAGCGACATCACAGAGCGCTTCGATCGGCGCGATGTCGCCGTCCATCGAATAGACCAACTCAAAGCAGACGAGCTTTGGCCGCTCGGCATCGATATCGGCCAGCAAATCGGCGAGATGGCCCGGGTCGTTATGGCGGAAGATGCGTTTTTCGGCGCGGCTGTTGCGGATCCCGGCGATCATCGAGGCATGGTTCAGCGCATCGGACAACACCACCGTGCCCGGCATTTCATGCGCCAGGGTCGACAGCACCGCCTCGTTGGCGACATAGCCCGAGGTGAAAATCAGTGCCGCTTGGCACCCGTGCAAATCGGCAAGCTCGCGCTCGAGCAACAAGTGGAAATGGCTGTTGCCGGAAATGTTGCGGGTGCCGCCGGCGCCGGCGCCCAACGCCCGCAGCGCCTCGGCCATCGCTGCTAGCACCGCCGGATGCTGGCCCATGCCGAGATAATCGTTCGAGCACCACACCGTTACTTCGGCGCCGATGCGATGATCCCAAGCGCGCGGAAAGCCGCCGCAGCGCCGCTCGAGATCGGCGAAGACGCGATAACGCCCCTCGCGATGCAGCATTTCGAGGCGCTCGGAGAAAAAAGCTTCGTAATCCATCGCCGCCATTATCGTCATCCGCGCAGAGCATAACAAATATGTCGTCCGGTGATGCTGGACGACGTGTCGCGCCTCACATTAACAAATATTATCTTTAGGTTGCGCGCGCACACTTCGTGTCGGACGAACTAGCCGGAAAACCCGCTCCGCCGCCAGAGGCGAAACTTCAGGGAGATCGCTCGGTGGTGAATTTGCTGACCGCGCTCTGCGGTCCCTCGCGGTCGTCCCGAGCGTTTTCAGCTTCGACCTGATAGTAATAGGTCGTACCCGGCTCCAGGTTATTCACCTGCACCCGATAGATCATGTACGGCAAGCCGGGGTTCCAGCGGTTGGGTGATTTTGCCGTACGGACCAAGTAGCGGGGATCGGTACCGTAACGGACCACTCCGAAACGCAGGGATGTCCCTTTAACATTATTGGTAGTCCATCGGATAATGGCCCAACGGTCAGTGGTCCTTTCGATTTGTGGTCCATCGGTAATCTGCACAGCTGAGGCAGCCGTGCTACCCATCTGCTGATTGCTCGCGAGCAATCGGCTTTGGGCGGCCAGACCTCCGCTCACTGCCACGAACGTCAAAGCGATAACAAGCTTTCTCATTTGAGACCCGGCAAAGGAAACAGGTTGAAGGCGAGTAGGCCGTGGCTGCCTCGCCTCCATGTCCGTGATGTCCCGTCAATGACCGGGCGGCAGTGCGGCTTTTCGTACCACCAACGGCTTGCTCAGCGTAGCAGGGGTAATTGGGACGACCCCATCGGTCAATGTCTGCAAGAAGGTAACGATGTCGTCTTCTTGCGCGCTGGTCAGCCCCAGATTGCCGATCGTCATGTTCTTGTTATCTTGCTCTTCCGGCATCGGCCAGCATGTCACTTTTTCCACCGTCCCCATCAGGGCATTGCCCGGACATTACGTTGTAGGCATATTTGTCGCGCGTGTTGTAGAAGTGCACCACTTCCTTCAGGCTCAGCAGATACCCATTGTGCATGAATGCCTTTACAAAGGTTGTGTTGGGCGGGATCGGTGGCGGGGTCTGAGCGACATCGCGCAATGACGATGTCTGGAACTTGCCGACAAAGTATGGATTGAGGGCGATCCAGTCATAGTTGGGTGGCGGGGAACCGTAATAGCCGTCGAGGAAAAGCCCTACGCCCTCGTCGATAAATCCTATTCCGAGCGGATTGGCGACAAAGCCATACTGGTCAGGCTTGTTCTCGGAATACCAGGGAAGCGCCAGGTTTCTCGGAAGGCCGATATTGTTGTAGGTGAAATCGGTGAATAGGGGCGCCGCATTGGTTGCAGCACCGGTGTCGATTTCGCCGGGTTTCTCCGTATTCGACCGGCCATCGAGGTGACAAGAATTACAGTTTGCCTTGCCGCGGAACAGGTTGTAACCCCTCATTTCGGCGGCGCTTAGCGTGGCCATTCCGGCGAGATAGGCGTCGAATTTCGACGTGAACGGGCTGACCTCCACCCCGATTTCGTAGGCGGCGATCGACTGTCCGAACTCATCATACGCCTGTTGCGCGCGGGTCCGATCTGCCGCGCCCAATGGGAGCTCTTGTGCCGGCGGATTGACGGCGCCTGCAGGGACGCTACACAGAGTGGCAGTGTTTCCCGGGAAACTGATGCCGGAAAGCGAGCCCGTCCCCCACACCTGCTCAAAGAAGAACGCGTATTGGCTCTGTGACAACTTCCAAACTACGCAGGCCGAGTCGGGGTTGGCCATCTCTTGAGTATCCAACGGCGGATCTTGCGCCTGTTCCGCCGAGGAGTTCTGCAGCCGGTATCCGGTCGCGCGCGCATCCCAGAAGTTGCCGCCGTAGAAATCGCCCTGAGTCACATTGTACTGCAGCGGTGGGAAGTAGGGTGCATAGACATAGGCTTGCGGGTTTCGTTTCGCGATCCGGTTGTTGGGATACGCACCAGCCACGGTGATGGGAACCGAACCGGGGTTGCTGCCCCCCGTATAAATGCTCAAAACCGACGATCCATTGGCGTAGCCGGCCATAGGGTCGTGACAATAACTGCACGCGATGTTGTTGTTTACCGACAGATTGGGATCGAAGATCTCAAGCTTGCCTAAGGTCTCGACCTGATGGAAGGGATCAAGAGTTCCTGACTGAGCCGCGGTCAGCGCGTCTTGAAACAGCCCGGCTTCCTCGGCACGAATTCTCGCCGCGTCCGGGTCATTCTTGATGAAACATTGCAGATCGAGCTTGTTACCCGGCAGTATGCAGGGCGCGTCAGCCGGTGGGATCGTGAAGCCCGGCGGAGGAAAAATCGGAACCGGTGTCGGATTCTGCGCTCGTACACCGATCGCGGAAAGCACGAGGATAATTGAAGTGTAAATAGCAGTACGGCAAAACTCGCGCTGCATGGCTTCCTCCTGTTAGGGGCCACCACAACCCAGCCTTTTTGTTTTCTTTTTTGCTAGTTTCAGGGGCAGGTTCGGGCGATCCAACACCTGCGCGTCGTTTTTTGGCCTAATTTCCGCCTAAGTTAATCTTAACCAACCCTCTCAGCAAACGCGCATTCGTAAGGTTTGGTTAATTTTTGTAACAGACTGTATCGCTCACGGACAAACAGCTGCCGACTTTAGGCCACAGGCCTCCCACAGCTGGTCCGCTGTCGATCATTGTCCCGCCCGATGAATGCAGCTGCGTACGCCAGGCCGGGCGCAGGCGCCAGGCCAAGCCTACGCTTTATCGCACGAGAATTATTTCTTTGGTTTGCAGGCGAAGGTGGCGCGCGCCGGCAGCAAGAGCGGGCAATAATCGAGCTTCCAGTCGGTGTCGACGCGTATCGGCAATGTATTGGGTCCGCATTCCTGCTGTGCCGCCTTTTGCACCGTTTCGCGCGAGCTCGCGACGAAATCGTAGCATATCGCGACGCGCGGCCCGGGATCGGTGACGCCAGCTGCCGGTTGCTGCGGGTAGGTCGGATAGGGATCGAGCGCACCGCAACCGGCGAGCCCCGCGAGTCCGGCAATCGCGAACGCGCGCCCGAGCTTCACACTCACCTTGGCGTTTCGAGAGCGCGCTCAAGAAAAGCGGCGTACGCCATCAGTCGCACATCGTCCCCGATGCGTCCGACGAGTTGCACCGCTACCGGCAACCCGCGATCGCCCCAATGGGCGGTTAATGCCGCGCAGGGCGTGCCGAGCAGCGTCCACATGCGGTTGAACACCGGGTTGCCGGTATAGCCGAGCCCCGCCGGAGCCTCGCCCGGGGCCGCTGGCGTCAATATCGCGTCATAGCCGGCGAAGAACGGGCGCAGCGCCTCGCGCGCCCGCGCCGCTAGGCCGCGCGCCGCATCGTATTCATCCGCTCCGACCGCCATTCCGGCATCGAGAAGCTGGGCCAGCCGCGGCGACAGCTCGGCGCTGTGACGGATGCGCTCGTCCGCGAGGGCGCGGCAGGTCTCGAATCCCATGATCTTGTCCTGCGCCTCGGTCAGCCCCTCATGCTCGGGGGCGATCGCCAATTCCTCGACCGTTGCACCGGCATGTTCGAGGCTCTGGCGGGCACGATCGAGCGCCGCCGCGGTCGCGGGCTCGGCCTCCTCCCATATCGGGGTGCGATAAAGACCAAATCGCGGCGCTCTCTCCGGCACCGCGAGGTGGCGCAAGGCTGGACGCTCGGTCAGCACGCCGACAAAAAACGCGGCGTCATCGACGCTTCGAGCATAAACGCCGATCGTGTCGAGGGTATCGGAGAGTGGCTTGATTCCGGTACGGTTGATCAGCCCAAAGCTTGGCTTGTATCCGACAACCCCGCAGTAGGAAGCCGGGCGGATCACCGAGCCCGCGGTTTGCGTGCCAAAACCGACCGGCGCCATGCCGTCCGCCACCGCCGCCGCCGAACCGCTCGACGATCCGCCGGGGGTGTGAGCCGGGTTGCGCGGGTTCGCGGTTTTACCCGGCGTGAAGGTCGCGAATTCGGTGGTGACCGTCTTGCCAAGCACGATGGCGCCCGCGGCACGGGCAAGCGCGAGGCATGAGGCGTCGGCAGCCGGCTGGTGGCCGCGGTAAATCGGCGAGCCGTATGCGGTCGGCATGTCGAACGTATCGATCAAATCCTTGACCGCGATCGGGATCCCGTGCAGCGGCCCGCGCGGGGCCTCGCTGTCGCGGCTCCGGGCTTCGGCCAGCGCCTGATCCCGGTCGAGATATTGCCAAGCCCCGACGACAGCCTCTCGCGCCGCGATCCGCTCGAGATACGACGCGACGAGAGCCTCGGACGTTAGCCGTCGGTCGGCGATCTGCTGGGCGGCCTCGCGGGCGGACAACAGGCGCAGTTCGGTCATCGCGGCATCTCTCCAATCTGGGCGGCTGCGGCCGGGGCGGCTTAGCAAAGGCGGCGCAGATCCGCAGTGTTGACCGAGCCAGGGCGGTTGACAAGAACTGCCCGGCGGCAACTTAGACCGATATCTCGCCTATAACGACGTGTCCGGAGCAGGGTTGCGCCGGGACTTTTTCTTGCACCGGAGACACAGGTTGAGCAAACCGCCCGACGAACACGGTGACGAACAATCCCGGTCGCGCGCGCTGATCGGGCTGGTCGTCGTCGCGTTGCTGGTAATCGCCGCGGTTTACCTGGTGCATGCGTTGCGCAACGAATCGAATCTCGAAGATTGTCTGATGTCCGGGCGATCGAATTGCGCACCGATCGAAGTTCCGAGCAACCGGTAAGGTGGCAAGAAATAACGATACCACCGTCGATCCCGCTATGCTCGGTTCGGATCAGCGAGCCAGAGGTGGGTCACATGCCAGAGGAGGGCGACATGGCGGAGAAGGGCAACAGGATCGAGATCCCGGCTCGCCGTGGCAAAGCCGCCCACCTGCGGTGCGGGCAAGTCGTCAAGGTGGTGAATACTGCCGGTCAGCAGGTCGTCGACACTTGGGCATTCATTGCCGCCGATCTGCACGAATTCATGTCGATGGAGCACAGCCGTCCTGCACTCGGGCATATCATCCCGGCGGTCGGGGATGTTCTTGTCACGAATAAGAGGCGGCCGATCCTGACCTTAGTTGAGGACAACTCGGGCGGCATCCACGATACCTTGTTCGCGGCCTGCGACCGCTGGCGCTATGAGCTTCTCGGCTACCAGGGCTACCACGATAATTGCACCGACAATCTCGCCGCCGGCCTCGCCGAACTCGGGTTGACACCGCCCGAAACGCCGGCGCCACTCAATCTGTTCATGAACATTCCGGTGGTGGGCGGCAATCGCGTCGAGGTCAGGCCGCCGGTCAGCACACCCGGGAGCTACGTGTCATTGCGGGCTGAGATCGATTGCATCGTCGCCTTCTCCGCCTGCCCGCAGGACATGCTGCCGGTCAATGGGCTCGCGATGTTGCCGACCCATGCCCATTTCGAGATCGTCGGTTGAACGATTCTGGTGCGCCGTTGGAAATCGCCGAGACGGCGAAGATTGGCTCTGCTGTTAAGCGCAGCATTGCCATCGAAAAGGATGTGCCGTGAAGCCGATACCGATCGGAGCCAAGGGCTCGTTCACCTTGCTGGTCCAGCCGCAGCATCTTGCGAACCAGTTCAAGGACGCAATGCTGCCGCCGGTTTTGGCGACGCCAGTCATGATCATGATCATGGAAAACGCCGCGCTGAATGCGATCCGCGGCTTTCTCGATCCGGGCGAGAGTGCGGTCGGTACCGTAGTCAATGTCCGCCATCTCGCGGCCACGCCGGTCGGTCGGCAGGTTACTGGCGAGGCAGAGGTTACAGGGGTTGACGGTCGGCGCATCGACTTTGACGTGCGAGCCACGGAAGGTGGAAAGGAGATTGGCATCGGCTCGCATTCCCGGGCTGTCATCGAGATGGCAAAATTCGCGCAGCATTTGAAATGAGTGGCCTTGGCAGTTGCGGCCGGGCTCGCCGCACAAAGCGCGTGTCGCAACGCTCGATATGTGCCACGATGAGCCAAATAACGCCTCACTGGCAATGTCGCGGCAACGGTTTAGGATCACCATCCGCGTGATGGGGCGTAGCCAAGTGGTAAGGCAGCGGATTTTGATTCCGCGATTCGGAGGTTCGATCCCTCCCGCCCCAGCCAGTCTTCCCAAAAGACCTGAGATCCTCAGCCGCGCTCGGCCATCATTCGCTTGGTGTTGGCGAAGGCGGGCGCCGGGTTGACGCCCTTGGGTCGCGTTTACGGCGGTCGGACTCTCCTCAAATCCGGAGGAGTTTTTAGGGCTTAGGTCATGGCGAGCTCGGGATGAGTTGCAAAGACGGCCGATAGATCGCAGTCTTGAAGCGAGAGATTGGTTGACCGCGGTTTCATCGGCGCGGTTGCTAGATCCAGGAGAGCTGATCATGCCGCGTCTGAATTTCGGCGCCTTTCTTGCCCCGCATCACCCGGTCGGCGAAAACCCGCTGTTGCAGTTCCGCCGCGATCTCGACCTGGTCGAACGGCTCGACCAACTCGGCTATGACGAATTCTGGTGCGGCGAACACCATTCGAGCGGCTGGGAAATGATCGGCTCGCCCGAAATGTTCCTCGCCGCGGCGGGTGAGCGGTCAAAGCGCATCAAGCTCGCCACCGGTGTGATTTCGCTGCCCTACCACCACCCGTTCAATGTCGCCCAGCGCATGGTCCAGCTCGACTGGATGACCGGCGGCCGCGCGATTTTCGGCACCGGGCCGGGCGCGCTCGCCTCCGACGCGCACACGCTCGGCATCGATCCGATGGTGCAGCGCGATCGCCAGGACGAGGCGATCGATGTCATCCGGTGCCTGTTCAGGGGGGAGCGGGTCACCGCGAAGAGCGACTGGTTCACACTGCAGGATGCGCAATTGCAATTGTTGCCGTTGCAGGAGGAGATGCCGTTTGCGGTCGCCTCGCAGATCAGCCCGTCGGGCATGACCTTGGCCGGCAAGCACGGGATCGGCGTTATCTCGATCGGCTCGATGTCGAGCGAAGGCTTGAGCGCTCTGGCAACGCAATGGAACTTTGCCGAGATCGCCGCCGCCAAGCACGGCACGACCGTCGATCGCAAGGAGTGGCGCGTGCTGCTTTCCTGGCACATCGCCGAGACGCGCGAAAAAGCGCGCGCCGAAGCCCGCGAAGGCCTGATGCGCCATCACAACCAATACATCGTCGGTACCTTGCAGCGGCCGGGAGCGAAGCCGTTCACCGATCCCGACGAGGCGGTCGACAAAACCGCATTCTCCGCCGAGGCCGCAGCGACGATCGGCACGCCGGACGATCTTGTGGCGCGGATCAAATCCGTGCTCGAGGTCAGCGGCGGTTTTGGCACCGTGGTCGGCTTTGTCCACGACTGGGCCAACCCGGAAAACACGATGCGCAGCTGGGACATGGTCGCGCGCTATGTCGTGCCGGAGATCAATGGCTATCTCGCCGGGTTGCGCCAGTCACAGCAATTTGTCGCCACCAATCGCGGCGTCTTTGATCGCGCCAAGGAAGCGATCATGGCCAAGATCACCGAAAACGAGGCGGCGAGGGCCGCACTCGCGGTGACGACCTCAGGCCGTTTGGGTAATATCGCGGCTTCCGCCAGCAACATGCCCGATCTCGAAAAGGCCCGCGCGCAAGCCGGATCGCGGTGAGGGGCATTTAATCGGCCTGCTCGACAATAATGCGTGCACTCCATCCCGGCGAAGGCCGGGATCCACTGCTTCGTCAGTGAAGACTTCGCAAGCACTGACATTGGCTTAGAGACGATCATTATTTCGCGTGGCGGAACTGTGGACCCCGGCTTCCGCCGGGGTGACGAGTATAAAGAAGTACGTGGAACATATTCCAAAACTCGCGGGAGAAAGCATGGCGCTGCTCATCGTCGATCTCGACAAACGTATTGGCAATACAAAGCTGTGGCTCGATACCCTCGCGGAACAACTTCCCGATATGGAAGTCCGCATTTGGCCAGATGCGGGTGAACTGGCGGACATTGAATATCTCGCCTTCATGCATCCCGATTTCGATGCGCTTCCGAAACTTCCGAATCTGAAGGCGATGTTCAGCCGCTCGGCCGGTGTTGAAGCGTTCATCCACCATCCGAGGCTGCCCAAAGCGCCGCTCGGCAAAATCGAGCCGCCGGGCGGCGACCCGATGATGACGGAATACGTCATTATGCATGTGCTGCGCTTTCACCGCGATATGCCGGCGTACCAGGCAGCGCAGGCCAATCGCGAATGGCTAAGGAAACCGATTGTCCGGCCCGAGGAACGGCGGATCGGTTTTCTCGGCTACGGCATGATGGCAAAGGCGCCGGCATTGGTGCTGAAATCGCTGGGTTTCCCGGTCCAGGCCTGGGTCCGCAACCCGCGGGCTGAGGCCGAAATCCCGATTTTCCACGGTGAGGATCAGCTCGAGGCCTTTCTCGGCCAGACCGACATCGCTGTCTGCCTATTGCCGCTGACGCGGGAAACCGAGGGCATTTTCTGCGCTCGCACCTTTGCGATGATGCCGAAAGGCGCGATGCTGATAAATGTCGGGCGCGGCAAGCATGTGGTTTTCGCGGATCTGATCAAGGCGCTCGATTCCGGCCAATTATCCTATGCCGCCCTCGACGCGCTGTGGCCCGAACCGTTGCCCCCGGACAGCCCGCTATGGCTGCACCCAAAGATTACGGTGATGCCACATGTCGCGCGGCGGCCGACTGTCGCGCAGCTGGTGACCGAGATTGCCACAAATATCCGCAGCGTCGAAGCCGGCGGCCCGCTATTGCAGGAAGTCGACATCAGTCTGGGCTATTGATCGCCGTCTTGGCCTGCCACGGTTCGGCTCGAAACCAAATCATGACGCGTTATGCACGGTCAACTCGGCGAGGCGGCGTTCGAGGTAAGCGCGCTCGACCGCGTTGCCGGTCAGCGAGAGCGCATGGTTGTAAGCCTCGACAGCAGCTGAAGCTCTGCACAGCCGGCGCAATAGGTCCGCGCGCGCGGCGTGCAATAGATGGTAGTCGTCAGAGTCCCGACAGCGCATCGATCAATGCCAACCCGCGCTCCGGGCCCTCGCTCATGCCGATCGCGACAGCCCGGTTCAACAGTACGACCGGGTTGGGATTGAACCACGCCAGTTCGCTGTAGAGCGCCGCGATTTGCCGCCAATCGGTTTCGGCTGCGCTCGCGGCCTCGGCGTGCACCGCTGCGATCGCCGCCTGCAATTGATAGGGACCGGGCCGCCCCCGCCGCAACGACGCTTCGACCAGCGCCAGCCCCTCTCGGATCTGCGTGCGATTCCACAACGTGCGGTTTTGTTCTTCGAGCGTGACCAGCAGGCCGGCATCGTCGATCCGCGCGTGACGGCGCGAATCATGCAGCAGCATCAAAGCGAGAAGCCCGAAATTCTCGGGTTCCGGCGCGTCGACCTCACATAACATCCGGGCCAGGCGGATGGCTTCGGCGCACAATTCCCAGCGGATCAAGGCGTCGCCTGAGGTCGCGAGGTAGCCCTCATTAAAAATCAGATAGATGACCGCCTGCACCGCGGCGCGGCGTTCGTCAAGCCGATCCTCGGCGGGAACCTCGTAGGGAATGCGGGCGTCCTGGATCTTGCGCTTGGCGCGAACCAGCCGCTGCGCCATGGTCGGCTCGGGAACGAGAAAGGCGCGCGCGATCTCGGCCGTCGACAGGCCACCCAAGGTGCGCAACGTCAGCGCCACCTGCGCCTCGCGATTAAGGGCGGGATGACAGCAGGTAAAGATCAGCCGCAAGCGGTCGTCGGGGAACGCCGCGAGCGCGTGCTCGTCGTCAGCGGGCATTTCCGTCGCGGCAGGCATGATTTCCTGCTCCAACTCCGCCTGCTTATCGCGGCGGGTGCGCTCACGGCGGCGCGCGTCGATCAGCTTGCGATAGGCTGCGGTCGTGATCCAGGCGGCGGGATTGGCCGGGAGACCACGCACCGACCAATTGGCCAATGCCGCGGCAAACCCCTCCTGCATCGCCTCTTCGGCGCGGTCGAACGAGCCGCACAGCCGGATCAAGCTTGCGATGATCCGGCCATGCTCGCGGCGGAATACCAGTTCCGCCGCGGCGCGGATGTCGGAGGACAGCTGCATGACCTCCGCGCCCTCGGCCGTCAACGCGGCGGCAGGTTGGCGATCGGGCGGATTTCGACGCACCCTGCGCCGCCCTTGCACGCGGTCGGGATCTTGGTAGCCCAGCCGATGGCCTCATCGAGATCCTGGCAGTCGAGGATGTAATAGCCGGCGAGTTGCTCCTTGGTCTCGGCAAATGGCCCATCCAAGATCAGCGGCTTACCGCCCTCCACTCGGATTGTCGTGGCGGTCGCTGTCGGCTGCAGCGGCTCGGCGGCTTCGAGGATGCCGCGGCGGCGCGTCTCATCGATGACTGCCCAATGCCCCGCTCTAAGCTGTTCCATCGCTGCGGGCGAAAGCTCGGCCATCGCAAGCTCGCCGCTGTAGATTAGGAACATGTAGCGCATGTCGCGTCTCCGATTCAGCCGGCGATATCCCACGAGGACCGACCGGGGAAAGGCGGCGGCGTGGTCTCCTTGACGCTCGGCCGCTCCATATGGCGTTGGTAGTAGGCGTTGAGGCTGGCCGCGTCCCGCAGCATGACCCGGCTTTCCGGCAATTTGTCGATGTAAAACAGGATCGGCAGCAGGTTGATGTCGGCGAGGGTTAGGCTGTCCCCGACCAGGTGGCCGGTTTTGGCGACGGCATTGTCGAGCACCGAAAAATGCCGTTCCATCTTTGGCAACGCCGCGTCGATCACCGCGCGATTGGGCTTCCCATCGGGCGTGCCCGGAAAGAAGTAGGCGCCGAGATACTGGCGCACGAGCAATGGATCGATATGGGTATTGACCAACGATAGCCATTGCTCGGTCTCGGCCCCCGCCACCGGATCGCGCGGCGCCAACGGCGGGCCGGCAAAGGCGTGGTCGATGTAAAAGCAGATCGCGCGCGATTCGCACAAGGTCAGATCACCGTGACGCATCGCCGGGATTTTGCCGAACGGATGGATCGCGTCGACCTCTTGTGTGTGCGGGAAGACCGGCACGAGCGAGTAGGGCACCCCTTTTTCGGTGCAGGCGATGCGCGTGACCCAGACGTAGTTGCTCTGCGGCGCGCCAATGATTTGAAGCTCCGGCATGCTTAGTCTCCTCGTTCAGAGATGGCTTGGAATTACGGTGTCATCGGGTCGATCTGGCGCACCTCGATACTGCCGCCGTATTTGAAATGCGGGCAGCTTTCGGCGAGATGGCAGGCCTCATCGTAATCTTTGGCCGCGATCAGAAAAAAGCCGCCGAGCAATTCTTTGCTCTCCGCAAACGGCCCGTCGGTTGTCATGACGCGGCCGCCGGCTGGCCGCATCACCCGTCCGGCGTCAAAGGTCAGCTTTTCGCCGGCCTTGAGGTGGCCCTGGCTCCGCATCCGGTCGCTCCAGCCCATATATTCCTTGGTAATGGCCGAGCTCTGTTCCGCGGAGAGCGCCGGCGGCGCACCTACAAGTCGGTTCAGCAATAATACGAAATCGGGCATGACTTGGTCCTCTTGCGATCGGCAGCGAGGCGAAATTGCCGCCGCCTACCCTGACGACGATCGGCACCTTTCAGCATCGACATTGTTTTGGAAAAAACTGCATCGGGCCTCGAAAAAAACGGCATCGGGCCTCGGCTAAAAAGACCGCATCGGCGGCGAAGCTTGCCCCGGCCTGCGCGACAGCTGATATAGTGAGGCGGGAGCCCGGCGGCGGGCAGGCCTCTCGCCAATCCGGTCAGGTCCGGAAGGAAGCAGCCGTAACGAGTCGTGGCCTGGGTCGTCGATCCGGTCTCCCACCTTGGCCCTATGTGCTGATCCCTCCGTTGGGAGATCTATTCGCACCGGCTATATCGTCATCCCGACGAAGGTCGGGATCCACTGCTGCCATGGATACCGGCCTTCGCCGGTATGACAAAAACGGCCGGTAGCTGGGAGATTTTAGGTCGGGACACTGGTTTTGTTTATGAGTGAGGAGCGGGGGTTACGGGCGAACCATGTCAGAAGACGCGAAATCAGCCCCGCAACGTGCGCAGACCGTAACCAGCGGCGGTCCCGATGTCGGCGTAGAGTTCAGCTCGACCCGGTCCACAGGCGGGCTGATCCAGGTAGAGCAGTATCGCGTTCTTGCCCGCAAATACCGGCCGCAAACCTTTGCCGAGCTGATCGGGCAAGAGGCGGTCGTGCGCACCCTCGGCAATGCGATTGCGACGGGCCGCATTGCCCATGCCTTTATCCTGACCGGGGTTCGTGGCGTCGGTAAAACCACGACCGCGCGAATCATTGCGCGCGCTCTCAATTGCGTCGGCAAAGACGGCTCCGGCGGGCCGACCGTGGCGCCTTGCGGCGAGTGCGTTCATTGCCGCTCGATTGCTGAGGATCGGCACGTCGACGTCATCGAAATGGATGCCGCCTCGCGCACCGGCGTCGACGACATCCGCGAGCTGACCGATGGCGTGCGCTATCGCCCGGTCTCGGCGCGCAACAAGATCTACATCATCGACGAAGTCCATATGTTGTCGAAAAACGCCTTCAACGCCCTGTTGAAGACGTTGGAGGAGCCGCCGCCCGCAGTCGTGTTTGTTTTCGCGACGACCGAAATCCACAAGGTGCCGGTCACAGTCTTATCGCGCTGCCAGCGCTTCTCGCTGCGGCGGGTCCCGGCCGAGATGCTGATCGAACATTACCGCCGGGTTGCTGAAGCCGAGGGTATCGCGGTCGAACCGGCGGCCTTGGCATTGATCGCGCGCGCCGCCGACGGCTCGGTGCGCGACGGGTTGTCATTGCTCGACCAGGCGATCGCCTTGTCGGGCGGGAATGTCGGTGTGGCCGCGGTGCGCGACATGCTCGGGGTCGCCGATCGCGGGCAAATCTTCGACCTGCTCGAAATGGTATTGCGCGGCGACGCAGCGGCGGCCTTGACGCAATTCGACCGGCTTTACCAGGAAGGCGCCGATCCGGCATTGGTGTTGCAGGATTTGCTCGACTTCGCGCATTTTCTGACCCGATTGAAGCTCGCCCCAGAGGCTGGCGCCGGCGATCCGATTGCCGAGGGTGACCGCGAGCGCGCCCGCCCGCTCGCCGAAAAGCTCTCGATGCCGTCCTTGGCGCGGGTCTGGCAGATGCTGCTCAAGGGACTGGGTGAAGTGCAGGAGGCGCCGTCGCCGATCCAGGCCGCCGAGATGGTGCTGATCCGGCTCGCCTATGTAGCCGATCTGCCGGTTCCGGCTGGGCTCGTGCGCTCGCTACAGAGTGCGGTTGGGCAAAGCCCAGCGGCGCAAAGCGCGCCGGCGCGGAGTCGGGGTGAGCCCGCGCGTCCGACATCGCCTCCATCCCCAACACGAGCACCCGATCCGCCGATTGCCGCGGCGCCCGCAAAATCCTCTGCCGCTCCTATGCGCGCGCCGATCGAACTCGCCGAGGCCGCGATCGAGGCGATGCCCGACCCGCCGCCGGGGCCGGTCGCGACCTTCGACCCGATGCCGCAGAGCTTTGCGGAGGTCGTCGCGCTGTTCGACAAGCGGCGTGAGGCGGTGCTGCGCTCGCATCTCGCGGCCAATCTGCACCTTGTCCATTTCGAGCCGGGGCGGATCGAGTTTCGCCCGGCTGCGGGCGCGCCGCGTGATCTCGCCAACCGCTTGGGCCAGTTGCTCGGGGAGTGGACCGGGACGCGATGGCTGATCGCGATCTCTGAGGCCGAGGGCGAACCAACCCTTCGCCAGCGCCAGGAACAGCGCGAGACCGAATTGCGGAACGGGGTTGCGGCGCACCCGTTGGTTCAAGCGGTGCTGGAAACCTTTCCGGGAGCCACGATTACCGCGGTCCGCGAGCGCTTTGCGGCGACAAGCGACAGCGAAACGGCGGCCGCTGAGGAGGCTGAGGCTGGCGAGACCGAGGGCGACGAAGCTGAGGCCGGCGAAGACAACTCAGAAGAGGATCGGACATGAAAAACATCGGCCAGCTGATGAAGCAGGCGCAGCAGATGCAGGAAAAAATGGCCGAGATGCAGGCTCAGCTCGAGGCTGTCGAGATGACCGGGGTCGCCGGCGCCGGCTTGGTCGAGCTGACCCTGAACGGCAAGAGCGATCTGAAAAAGATCAAAATCGACAAGTCGCTGCTCGATCCGGCCGAGGGCGAGGTGCTGGAGGATCTGATCGTCGCCGCGTTCGCCGATGCGCGACGCAAAGTTACCGCCCATAGCGAGGAGGAAATGCAGAAATTGACCGGCGGGCTGGCGCTGCCCGGCGGCATGAAACTGCCATTCTGAGACCGGTGACGTGGTCTGAGCTGTACAGAAGCGATCGTTATTCGCCCGCCACCAGCGCGTTTGGCCTAATCAGAATTGTCATTCCGGGATACCTCACGGAGGTAGGCCTGGAATCTATAAGCACATGTCCGAACTCGACACCCTGATCCGACTGCTTGCGAAATTGCCCGGGCTCGGGCCGCGCTCGGCGCGGCGCGCTGCATTGCATCTGATTAAAAGGCGCGAGAGCCTGATGACGCCGCTCGCTACCGCCTTGGCGCGGGCAGCGGACGCGATCCGCACCTGCCCGGTTTGCGGAAATCTCGACACGATTGAGCCTTGCGCGATCTGCCGCGATCCGGAGCGCGATGCCACGACGATTTGCGTCGTCGAGGATTTGGCGGATTTGTGGGCGCTCGAGCGCACCGGCGCCTTTCGCGGCCGCTATCACGTGCTCGGCGGCACCTTATCGGCGCTCGACGGAATCGGGCCGGAGGATTTAACGATCGATCGTCTGGTCGCTCGCGTTAAACCCGGCCAGGAGCTGATCCTGGCATTGAATGCCACGGTCGAAGGGCAGACGACCGCACACTACATCGCCGACCGCTTCGCCGATGCCGAGGTCAAGCTGTCGCGGCTCGCCCAGGGCGTGCCGATCGGCGGCGAACTCGACTATCTTGACGACGGCACGCTGACCGCCGCCCTCAAATCGCGACGCGCGCTATAAAATCGAGGCCGCGGCCCGCCACTGCGAGGGAGACTTGGCTTTGGCGGACTCACTAAAAGCCGGCGGCGGATTTTGTTCAATTGGCTGGAACGCCTTAAGTCAGAGTAATTGAGTTTCTTTGGCAATCGTTGCATAATAAACTAGATCAATATTAGCCAAGGAGCAAGATAACGTGCCGCATCACCTTCACGATAAGCGGACGCGCCATATCTCGGCGGCTGAGGCCGCAGCACTGGTGCGGTCAGGTGATTGGGTTGATTACGGTATTGGTATTTGTCAACCTGATGTCTTTGATAAAGCGTTGGCAGCCCGCAAGCCCCAACTAAAAAACGTCAAGTTCCGCGCCTGTCTTTCGATGAAGCCGCGCGCTGTTCTCGAAGCTGATCCTGAAGGCGACCATTTCTGCTGGTTTAATTGGCATTTTTCCGGTTACGACCGCAGAAAACATGATGCCGGGATCAGTCACTACATTCCCTGCAATCTCGGGGAAATTCCCGATTATTACCGGCGCTTCATTGATCCGATCGATGTCGCAGTGTTCAAGACCTGTGCGATCAATCAAGATGGCTTTTTCAATTTCGGTGCTATGAACCTTTGGCAGCGCGCGGTTATCGAGCGCGCCAGGATGGTCATCGTCGAAGTGACCGAGGGTCTTCCTTATGTCTATGGCGAACAGAATGGCGTACATCAAAGCGAGATTGATTATTTGATCGAGGGTGATAACGAGCCTGCGTCCGAACTCCCGAGCGCGCCGCCATCGGAGGTCGACCGGACCGTCGCCCGCCTGATCGCCGGCGAGATCGAGGATGGAGCTTGCCTGCAGATCGGCATCGGCGGAATGCCGAACGCCGTATGTTCGCTGCTGTTGGAGAGCGGCGTCCGCAATCTCGGCGTGCATACGGAAATGCTGACTGACGGGATCATCGATCTTTACAAGGCAGGTCGCATCACCGGCTCGGCCAAGGCGCTCAATAACGGCAAGATCGTGTTAAGTTTCGCGCTCGGATCGCGGAGCCTCTATGACACCATCGACCGCAACGCTGACTTCCACTCTTGCCCGGTAGATTACACGAACCTGCCGCACATCATCATGCAGAACGATCGCATGATCTCGATCAACAATACGACCCAGGTCGATCTGCAAGGTCAGGCCGCATCTGAATCCGATGGCCATCGCCACATCAGCGGCACCGGCGGACAGCTGCAGTTCGTTCGCGGTGCCTACGCAGCCAAATACGGAAAGTCGTTTATCTGTCTTGCTTCGACATATGAACGGCGCGGCGAACGCAAGAGCAGGATCGTTCTTCAACTTACGCCGGGGAACATCGTCACGACGCCGCGCTCGGACATGATGTTTGTCGTGACCGAATACGGCATGGTCAATCTCAAGGGAAAATCGGTCGCCGATCGCGCCAGGGCAATGATCTCAATCGCGCATCCCGATTACCGCGAAGCCCTTGAGCGCGAAGCCTACGAGAACCGTCTTATTCCCAAGCTTTATGCATGAGCTGATCCGAACTCCACCATCAGAAGGCCGCCCGCCGAAGCGACAGGTGAGCATAGGGTCGCCGCTGTCGCCGAGAGGCGCTAAGCAAGATTGGCGATGACGATGGCTGCGGCGCCGGCCAATAACGCGCTGCCCAATGGCCGACCGAGACGGGCGCCCCAGGGCAGGTTTTTTTCGACTGCCATGATCACGCCGAGTATCAGCATCCAACCGACGCTGCCGCTGCCAACAACAAACATCAGCAGCATGATCGCCCAGCAGCAGCCAACGCAAAAGACGCCGTGGTCGAGGCCGAGCAGCAAAGCATTGCGATAAGGGCTCGGACCGTGCCAGTGCTTCGCGATAAAGCTGAAAGGTGTTCGGCACTTCGTCAGGCAGTGATATTTGAAGCCGCTGAATTGAAACAGTCCAGCCACTGCAAAGATTGTCGCACCGATCGCCCAACCATTGAACAGCAGCCAAGTCGATCGCTGCGCCGCCTCATGCAATTCGGCGTCGGCGAGATGGACGAGGGCGCCGAACCCCAGCCAAATGGTCAGATAGCCGCCAATAACCAGCGCCATTAGGCGCCGCCGATCAGATCGTCCGCGCACCATTCGATCAAAGCGGTCCAATAATGGCAATGTCGTCGGCAGCATCATTGCCGTCGTCATCAGCAGCCACCCGCCAATGTATAGCGTGAGAGGGATCAACACCTCTCCGCCCGGCAATGCGCGGCACATCGCCAAGGCAGCGTTCGCGTCGATCCAGTTACCGTGATCGAGGTAGCGGCCGTAAGGGCCGCTGCCCCACAGCCATAAAGCCGCCCACGCCAGCACTGCCAATCCCCCGGCGATCGGCAGGAATGGGCGCCGTGCGCGTATGTGGCGCATTGCGCGCGTTCGGAGGGGCGGCGCTCAGCCGTCGAAGACGAATGTGCTCTGCAATGCGTTGTGCCCGGTCAGGTCGAGATCGTGGCCGAGTGCTGGATGCTTCGAACGGTAGCGGCTGGCTTTGCCGACAAACACCGGCGCTCCCGGCACGGTCGAAAATATCGTGTTAGTCAGGGTCGTCGTCGATCCATCCGGGCCCGTGTAGGGCTCGAGTTCGGCGTGGCTGACCTCACCGACGGTCAACGTGCCACGGCCACCTTCGACATCGAACCGGATTGGAGCCCGCTCGATGCTGACGACCTCACCGACCAGTTTCGCCAGTTCTGCAACCGGCCCGCCGCGCTTGCCGCTCCAGACATTGACAATCGCATCAAACTGCGCGTCCGATGCGCCCTCGTCGATGTAAAGCGCCATCTGGAAATTTCCGTGCAGGACGTTCCCGGGAATGTGGGCAACCCCGGCCACGGTTCGCCCCGCGACATCAATCCCGTCGATCGTGCCGGCATCGAAATGATAAGCCAAAACCGAGTCGCAGGTGCCGTTGTCCGGGTCCTCACCGATCCAGCACGGACAAAGCACGCGGCAATCACAGACTTCGAGAAGACGGCCTTCGAGATGATAGGTCATGTACTCCAACTCCCGTTCAGGTTTTTAGCTCGATTATGCTTGGTGCGAGCAGGAACTTACAGCTCCCTTAACCGGAGCCAAGTAACCACATCTCAAGCCAGCGTTGCAACATTCCATTCATTGCGACCACCAAGCCGACAAGCGGCACATCGTCGACCCGCGGCGCGGTTGACACTGCGATCGGCACGGGTGATCACAGCTGGTCGGGATCGAAGTCCAGAACCGTAGCGCTGCCGCGAATGCCGACCAAGTACCCCGGCGCCATCGCCAGAAAATGCTCGGCAAAAAAACGGGAGGTCGCGATCTTGGCGGCGAGAAAGGCGACATCCTCTTCACCGCCGGCTAGGCGGCGGGAAGCGGCGAGGGCCTGGCGCGCCATTAACCAGCCGCCATAAACCGCGCCTGAAAGCTGCAGATACGGTGTTGAGCCCGCCGCAGCCGACGCCGGGTCGGTGTCGACGAGATATGCCGTCGCGGTTTCGAGCGCCCAGAGCCCGGCGCGCAACGCGCTGCCGATCGCCGCGAGATCAGCATTGCCCGCCGCGTCCAACGCGGCTGAGGTTGTCGCGATATCGGCGCACAGCGATCCCACAGCTTCGCCATGGTCACGAGCAAGTTTGCGGCCGACGAGGTCGTTCGCCTGAATGCCGTTGGTGCCTTCGTAGATCGGGGCAATGCGGGCATCGCGCAGATGTTGCGCCGCCCCGGTCTCTTCGATGTAGCCCATCCCACCATGTACCTGGATTCCCGTCGAGGCGACGGTCACCCCCATATCGCTGCACCACGCCTTGACCACCGGGATCAGCAGGTCAGCGCGGCGTTGCGCCTGGACGCGCTCGGCCGGGTCGGGGTCGCGGCGGGCGTGATCAATCATTGCCGCGGCGTAGTAGGCAAGCGCCCGCATCGCCTCGGTCGCGGCTCGCATTTCCAGCAGCATCCGCTTGACATCGGGATGATGGATGATCGGCAGCGCGCCGGCATTGGCAAGTGCCCCGAGCGGCCGCCCCTGAACCCGCGTGCGAGCAAAGTCGCGGGCCTGCTGGTAGGCGCGCTCGGCTATCGCCAGCCCCTGCACGCCGATATTGAGGCGGGCGTTGTTCATCATCGTGAACATGTATTCGAGCCCGCGATTCTCCTCGCCGATACGCCAGCCGATCGCGTCCTCATAGGCAAGCACGCAGGTCGGTGAGGCGTGGATGCCGAGCTTGTGTTCGAGGCTCAACGGCCGAACCGCGTTGCGCTGCCCCGGCTGGCCTTCGTCGTCGAGCAGGAATTTCGGTACCAGGAACAGCGACAGCCCGCGGCTGCCCGACGGCGCATTCGGCGTCCGCGCGAGCACGGCGTGTATTATGTTCGGCGCCAGATCGTGGTCGCCATAGGTGATAAAGATCTTTTGCCCGGTGACGCGGTAGTGGTCGCCCCATTGGGGATCGTGGGCCGGCACGGCGCGCGTCCTTAACACCCCGAGGTCGGAGCCGGCCTGCGGCTCGGTCAGGTTCATTGTCCCGGCCCATTCGCCCGAGACGAGCCGCCCGAGATAGCGCTGTTTCTGCTCGTCACTGCCATAGGTTTGCAGCAATTCGACCGACGCCAACGTCAATAGCGGGCACAGCGCAAAAGCCATGGACGCCGAGTTCCACATCTCGGTAACCGGCGCCGCAAGCGCTAATGGCAGCCCTTGCCCGCCATATTCAGGATCGGCCATAAGCCCGCCCCACCCGGCCTCAACATATTGGTCATAGGCTTCGCGAAATCCGGGCGGGGTGCGCACGACTCCGTTTTCGAGAATGCTGCCAATGCGGTCGGCCGGTTGATTCAGCGGCGTCAATTCGCCGGCGGCAAACTTCCCTGCCTCTTCGAGCACCGCCTCGACGAGATCGCCGTCCGCCGCCTGATAGCCGGGCAACGCCGCCAGCTCGGCGATCCCGGCGACTTCCTCCAGTACGAACCACATATCGGCAAGCGGGGCGGCGTAAGTCATCGGCGGCACTCCCAAGCGGCGACCGTCAGCATACTCGCCGACGGCGCTGAACGGGAACGCGCTTGCGGCGGTCGTGCAGAACTTAGGCCGGCGCGGGGAGCTTAAACCGTCTCGGCGATCAACACGCTAGCGGGTCCGGCCAGAGGTCTTCGTTCAACTTTGCGCCAGCTCGTCTGTGCGAGCCATTCATCCGCGCTATCCTCGCCATAGGCCTGACCTTCACCCGATACGACCAGGAACTCGCCGGACATGAGTGGCACGGCCGGCGGCTGCGTGTGGCTTGGATCCATCCACTGATCGACCAGCAGCAGCCTTGCCCTTACCGCCGCATTTTCTCTCATCTTTCTAAGAAGTTGCAGATTGTGCGCCTCAGAGAGCACGTGAACGGTGTTGGCGACAAGCAGTACATCGTGCCCATCGGGCAGTGGGTCGGAAAGAAAGTCGCCTTCGACGACGTCTACCCTGGCGCCCTCAAGTTCCTCGGCGAGACGCTGACGCGCGACCGCGCAGGCGCCCGGCAATTCAAATAGCGTCGCGCGAAGCGTGGGATGGCGGCGCAAAATCGGGATCAGAAAGGAGCCGGTCCCGCCGCCGACATCGAGCAGGCGGTGATGGCGATCGAACTCGTAAGCCGCCGCTAAGGCTGCTGCTTGAGGCGCCGTGATCGCCTCGACTCCGACCGAGAAGATCTGCTGCTCCTCCGGCGTTAACCGCTGGAATTTCCGCTCGCTCTGACCGGCGCGCACCGCGTCTTCAAGGTTATTCCACAATCGGTAGCTGATATGGTCGAAAAACCGCAGCATGGGCCGTACATCGTGACCGGCGCCGCCGCTCAGAAAAGCGTTCGCGGCTTTGCTGTTGCAAAAACGGTCGCCGTCGCGCTCCAGCAATCCGAGGCTCAGCATCGCGTCGGCGCTGATCCGCAGGGTGCGGCACGGAACGCCGCATCTTGCAGCGAGCTCCTCCGCGGCTGCGGGGCCGGCGGCCAGCGCCTCGAACAACCCGATCGCGCTGGCGACAAAAAGATGCTTTGAGGCCATAAAGCCCATTGCGATCCGCATGATCGGATCGGGCGTGATCTCGGCCATGAGTCGGTCTCCCGGTCATGCCTCGCCAATTGCGAGTGCAAGGACTCCTTTGTCAGGGCTTTGTAACTTAAAGCAAGCTTAAATTATCGCCTTGTGCCGCGTCGTCTACACTGCCACCATTTTGCCAGGGTTCATGATCCCGTGGGGGTCGAGGGCATGTTTGATGCGGCCCATCAGCTCGATCTCGATCGCCGGTTTGTAATGGGTGATCTCGTCGCGTTTCATCATGCCGACCCCATGCTCGGCGCTGATCGAGCCATGTAGCTCGCGGACGACGCCATGAACAATGTCGTTGAACTCCTGCCAGCGCGCCAGATAGGCGTCTTTGTCGATGCCTTCGGGCTGGGTCAGGTTGAAGTGAATGTTGCCGTCGCCGACATGGCCAAAAGCGATCGGCCGGATGCCGGGCAGACGCTCGCTGACCGCGGCGCTGGCGCGGGTCACAAACTCTGCAACCCGGCTGACCGGCACCGCGACATCGTGCTTGATCGATCCCGAATAGAGCTGGGCTTCGACGATCGCCTCGCGGATGCGCCATAGCCCTTTCGCCTGCGCCACGCTCTCGGCGATGACCCCGTCGGCAACCAACCCCTCGGCGAGCGCGCTTTCAAGCAGCCTTTCCAGTAACGCGCGAATACCGCTGTCGGTCTGGCTCGACGACATTTCGAGCAGTACGTACCAGGGATGGTGCCGGGCTAGCGGGTCGATCGTGCCAGGAACATGGGCGAGCGCCAGATCGAGCCCGCGGCGCGGGATCAGCTCGAACGCGGTCAACTGGTCGGCTGAGGCGGCGCGGGCATGGGCGAACAGGCCCATTGCATCCTCGATGCGGGCGAGGCCGATAAACGCGGTCTCGATCTCGCGCGGCTTGGGAAACAATTTGATCGTCGCGGCGGTGATAATGCCGAGCGTGCCCTCGCCGCCGATGAACAACTGCTTCAGATCGTAGCCGGTATTGTCCTTGCGCAGACCGCGCAGCCCCTCCCAGACCCGCCCATCGGGCAACACGACTTCGACCCCCAAGGTCAATTCGCGGGTATTGCCATAGCGCAATACGGCAATGCCGCCGGCGTTGGTCGACAGGTTGCCGCCGATCTGGCAGCTGCCTTCGGCGCCGAGGCTCAACGGAAACAGCCGGTCGACGGCCGCCGCGGTCTCGTGCAGATGGGCAAGGATGCAGCCGGCTTCGACCGTCATCGTGAAATTGACCGGATCGATCGCGCGGATCCGGTTCATCCGGCCAAGGGCGAGGACGATGTTGTCGCGATCCTCGGGCGGAACGCCGCCGCCAACCAGGCCGGTATTGCCGCCCTGCGGCACGATCGCCAACCCCGCATCGGCGCAAATCCTCACGACGGAGGCGACTTCGGCGGTCGATGCCGGGCGGACGACGAGGCGGGTGGCGCCGTGGTATAGCCGCCGCGCCTCGACAAGATAGGGTTCCTGGTCACGCGGATCGGCGATCCAGCCCGATGGCCCGACGGCCGCTTTGATCCGCTCCAAAACCGCTGCGATCTCCATCACCCATTCCCTCGTCTTCGCCGGTAATGTTCACCGCTGCTCTATCAGGCGTTTTGAACCCGAAATTCGCATTTCTATCAGCATCGCCATCCCAGCGAAGGAAGATGTGAAGAAATCGATGGTCCAGAGGATGGTCATTCCGGGATGCCCTCAAGGGCAGACCCGGAACCCATAAACACGGCATCTCGCATACATCTTCGAAGGCTGTTTTCATAGGTTCCGGGCTCGCGGGCTTGGCCCGCGCCCCGGAATGACATTCCCTTGGGCTTCTTTCACATCTTCGCAGGCCGGGACCCATTGCCGAAATGGATGGCGTCCTGTCGCTCCTCCCGCGTGCGGGGAGGGAAGGGGGCTACGGTACTATCCCCGCCAGAGATCGGCGAGTTGGGTCGCAACGATTTTCTCGTAGGGCGGGTCGCCTTGCAAAATCCCGACATCGCGGGCGAACTGGTTCATGCCAACGACAAATTCGCGCGAGATTGAGGCGTCGTAATAGGGGGCGTCGCGGCGGATAAGATCGGCGATCAGCGCCGCGGCATCCGCCGGGAACAGTTTGCGTCCGACCTCATCGGCTCGCTCGGGATCAGCTTTCAGCGCCGTCTGCGTCTTGACCAAGGCGCGCACCGCGGCCGCCGCGACATCCGGCGCCTCGCGGATCAATAGGTCGGTCGTGGCCAATGCCGAAATCGTGTAATTGAAGCACTCCTTTGGGCCGTCGCCGCGCCGGACATCGAGCACCACCGTCCCGACGCCGCGGCGCACCGCGATTTCAGTGCCCATGCCGTTGGCCCAGAAGCCGTCGATCAGCCCGTCTTCGAGCGCTTTGGCAGCACTCATGCCGAAATTGACGACGCCACCCTCCGCCACAGCGCCCGGCACCGGCGCGATCGTGACTTGGTCGCGGTGCGGGTCGATCCCGGCTGCGATCAACAGCCGTCGCAAGCCGATCTCGACCCAGGGCGCCGCGCCGATCGTGCGGCCCTTGACAACATCGACATCGCCGCGGCGGGCACCGAGATCGGCGCGCATCACTAGAAACCAGTACATCCCCTGCGCCTGGGCGCAGAGCAGCTTGGCCCCGTCCCATTCGGGGAAGGCGGCCAATACCGAATGCGCCGAGCCGCCAACAAAATCGATATTGCCGTCGCGCATTTCGCGATAGCAGCGGTCAACCGGAAAGATCAGCTCGAGAGAGACATCGAGCCCCTCGGCGGCGAAAAAGCCGAGTTCGACCGCGGCTGCCGCCGGAAAGTACGAGTTCGAGACCAGGTCGGGCACCGCCAGCTTCATCGCGACTTTCCGATCGTGTCGATTAAACCTGTTCGATTTCCGTTGCGGCGCGATCGAGCGCACCGGTGACGGCTCGTATTTGGTCCGCGTCGAGCGAACCTTTGCCGAGTCGGATCGACAGCGCCATTTCCAAATTGCCCATCGCCCGCCGAATTTCCGGCGCCGGGCCCCCGCCAATCGCTCGGCTCATTTCGGCCATCCGGCTGAATATGCCATCGACGAGCGCCCGGTTCGTCGCCAGGTAACTTGCGCCTTCCTCGGTCACCGAATAGAGCTTTTTGGTGCCGCCGCCGCTTTCCGCCTGCACATAACCGAGCTCTTCAAGCAAGGTCAGCGTCGGATAGACGACGCCGGGGCTCGGACTGTACATTCCGCCGAACTGCTCTTCGATGGTTTTGATCAGCTCGTAGCCATAGCGCGGCTTTTCGGCAACAAACTGGAGCAGCACAAAGCGCAGATCGCCGTGGTCGAAGACCCGACCCGATCTGCCGCCGCGTCCGCCGCGGTGATGACCACCAAAAAGGGCGCCGCCAAAACCCAGGCCGCCGCGCATCTGCCGCCGTTCGCCGCGGCCATGTCGATTTGTGAACATCTTTAATCCTTTTATAAAAAGCTCTACCCCAACGCCCCGCCGGGGCAACACCCGATCCGCTGCGCTATTTCAGGCTGTCGGCAGCAATTCCGGCCGATAACCGCGGCGCAATGTTGCGAGTTTCAGCGGAACCGGGCTCCCGAGCCACATCGCGTAAATGCTGTGGTCGTCGACTGAGTCGGCGCTCAGCGGATGGATCAGAACGTCGAGACCTTCCCGGTTTAGCATCAGCCACGGAACAACCTTCGGGAACTCGTCGGCGGGAAAAATGATCTGGAGGTTAGCGACCGGATGCGGCCCGACCGGGCCGTCGTGAAACCCGCCAAACCTGACATTGAACTGGTTGCCCATTGCTGCGGCCAGCCGCTCGGCTATCGGTTTGGTCTCTGCGCCATAGTAAACATGCGCGTGATACCCGTTGACCTGCGTCCGCGCTATGGATTGATCGTTCATGCGTGGTGTCCTCTGTTCGGTTTAGACGTATCTAAGATATATCTAAATGCAGTCGCGTCAAGAGGATCGCTTGGAGATTCGACCGGCTAATGATTACAGAATTTTACCGTAATTTGTGTGAGTAGGTGTCAAAAGCCGTGTGACGATGGCATATAACCGGCACCGACGAGCAGGAAAGGCGACGCAGATGAGCGGTGGGCACGAACACTCTGCGGTCGACTGGAAGCTCCACGGGGTCAAGGTGATCCCGGGCGATCAGCTCGACCCGAATACCGCGCAGAGCCCTGGCATGGACCGGGCGGCGGCGATCAATTTGGCCCGCGTCGGTGCGCAAAAGATCTGGGCCGGCACGGTCAAGATCCACCCCAACGCCAAGACCGGCGCGCATCATCACGGCGCGCTCGAAAGCGTGATTTATGTGCTGAAGGGGCGGGCGCGAATGCGCTGGGGCGAGCATCTCGAATATGTCGCCGAGGCCGGGCCGGGGGATTTCATCTTTGTGCCGCCCTATGTGCCGCACCAGGAGATCAATGCGTCGACCGACGAGACGCTCGAATGCGTGCTGGTGCGCAGCGACAACGAAGCAGTGGTTGTCAATCTCGATATCGAACCGGTCGAGCGCCCGCAAGAAGTGCGCTGGGTCGACCCGATCCACCGCCATTCATAAGCCGCGCCGCCGGCATGCGTAGCCGGACTCGAGCCTCCCGCCCGCGGGGCTCAACGCCGCGGCGCTGCTGCTTTATTGGCGCGGGCGAGGGGAGGGAACCTGCTCTCACCGAGAGAGCGGGCAACCGAAGCGGCTCAAGCCTCGCCACGATCGATCTTGACGATCTCCGGCCAAATCTCCTTGAAGATTTCGGCTCGTGCCAGTCTTGCGATTTCTCCGACACTTCCGGCATTATCGGGGTGAAGCGTCTTGCTGATGACGGCTTTCGCCAGCTTAAATTTATCGTGATTGGCGGACGGACCGGCTGATCGCAATTCGGTAATTTCGCTCTCGCGCTGCCGCGCCGCCATCTCCCATCTGTCCCGATCCCTGACCAGGATCTTTCCCTTAGACCGTAGCGTGGCGATCGTATTCTCCAATTCTGCCAGCTGGCTTTTGAGCCGATCACGCTCCCGCCGCAGCATGTCGCAGTTTTCTGCAGCATCGCCGAGGTAGTGCAGGAGAACATCACGCTCATGCACCAGTGCTGCCACTGCGACATCAACCAACTCGGTCGAGCCCAAAGAATTACGACGAAACGATGCGAGCGCGGTATTTGCAGCATACTGAGGCATCATCGGTATTTCCTGGCATGATGAGACCGATACTCGCCGCAAAATACAAAATTGAGCGAAATGCGCTACGATATTGATAGTTAAAGAGATCACCCTTGCCGCATCGTCATTGCCGTGTCGTCAGCATGGTAAGTAAGTTTGCTAAGCCCACATCGAATCCCAGTCGCGATCGCCTGGCGGGCAAGAATCTCGCTCGTCAGAAGAATATTTCACCCGGAACCCGATTGTGGCGATAATGCGCCTGGGAGGGATGTATGCTTGGCCTCGAGAGAGGCGGAGTGCGCGGCGCTGCTGCGCTCCGCCGCAAGATCATGGCCCTCGCCGCGATCCTTGTTCTCGGCGTTTTTGTCGCGTCGGCGGCGTGCGCCCAGGATCGCATCACCTTTGGTCTCGACTGGAAGGCCGAGGCCGAATATGGCGGTTTTTATCAAGCGGTCGCGACCGGGATTTACGCAAAGCACGGCCTCGACGTCACGATCCAGCAGGGCGGGCCGCAGGTCAATCACATGCAGCTGCTGGCGGCCGGCCGGCTCGACTTTAATCTAGGCGGCGGTCGGGCGATCGAATTTGCGCAAGAAAACCTGCCGTTTCTCGCGATAGCGGCGATTTTTCAAAAGGATTTGGCGGTACTAATCGCCCATCCCGGCGAAGGGAATGACAGCTTTCCGGCATTGAAGGGCAAGCCGATTATGATCGCCGCCGATGCGCGGCTCAGCTGGTGGCGCTTTCTTGCCGCCAAATTCGGTTACACCGACAGCCAGATCCGGCCTTACACGTTCAATCTGCAGCCGTTTCTCGCGGACCCCAAAGCTATCCAAGAGGGCTATGCCAGCAGCGAACCGTTTTTGATCCGCGAGAAGACCGGCATCGAGCCAGTGGTGCTGCCCCTATCCGAGGCCGGCTATAAGGGCTACGGGAACATCATCACGACAAGCGCCAAGCTTATTCGCGAGCGGCCCGATCTGGTCCAGCGCTTTATCGATGCCTCAATCGAGGGCTGGTATTCGTATCTCTACGGCGATCCCGCGCCGGCCAACCGGCTGATTATGAAAGCCAATCCCGATATGCCGGCCAATCTCATCGACTTTGGGCGCAAAACGATGATCACGCGCGGCATCGTCAATTCCGGTGATGCCAAAACTCTCGGCATCGGCGCGATGACCGACGCGCGATGGAAGGCATTCTACCAGTCGATGGTCGCGGTCGGGGTCTACAAGCCGGGCATCGATCTCGACAAGGCCTATACGACGCGGTTTGTCGACAAGCGCGTTGGCATGGAGGCTAAACGCTGACGAGCCTTTCTGTCCCCCCTGGGCTGACCAGGGAACCGGTGCGACCCTGGAAGGGGTTGGAGACCGGCCGGCTGCCGGTATTCATCTCATACGATCAGGCCGAACGGCTGGTCGCCTCATTGCTCGATCGCGTCTCGCTGTGGGCGCCTGACGTGGTAGCGGGCATCGCGCGCGGCGGTTTGGTGCCGGCCACGATGGCATCGTCGATGCTGGGATTGCCGTTACTGGTGATCGGCTGGGAGCGCGGCAGCGGCGTCACCCGGTGGATTGGACCACCGCCGCGCGATGCAAGCCGGGTTCTGTTGATCGACGACGCGTGTTCGACCGGGGCGACGATGGCCTCGGTCCGCGCGGCGGTTCTGTCGTGGGGTCATGCCTGCGCGACGTTGACAATCCTTCACGATCCCGAAACGACGCGCTATGTCCCCGATTTTTCGCACCCGATGCGCGAGTTGTTTCGCTTTCCGTGGGAGCGCGGCGAGGCGACCCCGGCGTCGCGGGCTTGGCGTCAGACCGGGGCGCCGCCCGAGCGCGCGACCGAGCGCCCGTTTTTCGGGCTCGATCTCGATGGCGTTTTTCTGCCCGACATCGCGCGGGCGGATTACGACCGTGATCTCGCCGCGGCGCTCAGCCGGCGTCACGCGCTCGAGCCCTTTGCAATATTGCCGCCGTTTGCGCCGGAGCGCGCTGTCATCATCACCGGACGGCCAGAGATCGACCGCCCGCACACCGAGGCCTGGCTCGCACGCTGGGGGTTTCACGGGCTGAAATTGGAATGCCGCCCGGACGAGGCACCAGCCGATCTGGCGTCGGTGGCGTGCTACAAGGCGATGGCCGCGACGCGCTGTGGCTGCACTCATTTTATCGAGAGCGAACCCGAGCAAGCGATCCGCATTGCCGCGATCGCCCCTCATCTCGTCGTCAGCTGGTGGTCGGCCGCTGAGACCCGCGCCTGGGTCATCGGCGCCGCTCCGGCATCCGCCTGACGCGAACCCTGGGTTAAATCGTAATCTGGAATTGCAATCGGCGTGCAGGCTTGATCCGCAGCCGACGAGCGCCGCTGTCCGGGGTTTACCGTTCATGCTTTCGGGAGGATAACGCCGATCAATGAACGAGAGCCCAAGCAAGACATCAGCCGCCATCGCACAAGAAACGTCACCCGATTCTCTTGGCGCGAACATGTCGTTGGCGACCACGCCGAACCCGCGCTTGATCCTCGACGCGGCTCCTCATGCGCTGTGTTACGTCGATCATCGGGGCACGGCCGTCTTCTGCAACGCAGCTTTTGTGCGCATGTTGGATTTGCCCAGTGTTGCGGACGTGCTGGGCCGAAACTTGCACGACCTGTTTCACCGCGCCGCCACCGGCGCCTCGCACGCGACGGCGCAAGAGTGCCCGATCCTGCGGGCGGTTGGCGATGCCTGCTCAATCGATGCAGCAAGCGAACTGTGCCATCGCCCCGACGGGGCCAGTTTTGCCGTCGAATATTCGGTGCGGCCGATCGTCCGGGATAATGTCAAGCAAGGGGCGGTATGCGGCTTTGTTGATATTTCAGAGCGCCAACGCGCCGAAGCCAACATCCGGACCTTTTACAACCACTCCTCCGAATGCCACGCCGTGATGGTCGCGGTCGAGAACGGCCAATACCGGTATGAAGAAATCAATCCCGCCACGCTCAGCCTCTATGGCAAAACACGCGATCAAGTAATCGGCTACACGGTCGACGAAGTGTTCGGCGCCGAAAAGGCGGCGGAGGTAAATAAATATCTGAGCGCCTGCCTCCAGTCTGGGGCGCCCTACCGCTACGAACGGATGCAAGGCGACCAGATCGTCGAAGCAATTGCCTCACCGGTGCCGCCAGAGCCGGGCAGGCCGCGCCGCCTTGTCGTGACCGCCCGGGTCGTCACCGAAAGCCGCCGCCTCGAGCAGCAACTGCGCCAAGCGCAAAAGATGGAGGCCGTCGGGCAACTGACCGGCGGCATCGCCCATGACTTTAATAATCTGCTGACGGTCATTCTCGGCAATGTCGATTCACTGCGCCGCAGGTATGAACGCGGCGGTCCGCCCAGCCACGCGGAATTCGACCGCCTCTCGGCGGCGACCCTGCGTGCGGCGCAACGTGCAGCCTCGCTGACCCATCGGTTGCTTGCGTTTTCGCGCCAGCAGCCTTTGGCGCCGCAGCCGATCGACATCAACAAGCTGATCAGCGGGATGTCCGATATGCTTCGCCGCACGTTGGGCGAGGCGATCGCGGTCGAGGTGGTCGGGACCGCCGGGCTGTGGTGGGTCAATGCCGATCCGAACCAGCTTGAGAGCGCGATACTCAACCTGGCGATCAATGCGCGCGACGCGATGCCCGATGGCGGCAAGCTGACGGTGGAGACCGGCAACGCGCATATCGACGAAGCCTATGCAGCCCAGCATGAGGAGCTAACCCCAGGTCAGTATGTTCTGCTGGCGGTAAGCGACACCGGGACCGGCATGTTGCCGGAGACCGTGTCACGCGCCTTCGAACCCTTCTTTACGACGAAGAGGGTGGGTGAAGGTAGCGGCCTCGGCCTGAGCATGATTTACGGGTTCGTCAAGCAATCGGGCGGGCACGTCAAGATCTACAGCGAGCCCGGTCACGGAACCGCGGTCAAGATCTACCTTCCCCGTTACGACAACCGGGCGGTGAAGGAACCCGTCCCTGCCCCGGCGCCCAACCCGCCGGCGCATGCCCGCCGTGAGGAGGTCGTCCTGGTCGTCGAAGACAATGATCTGGTGCGCGACTACAGCATCGGGGTGTTCGAGGAACTCGGTTTCGCCACGCTTGAAGCCCATGACGCCGCGTCAGCGTTGAATATCCTCGACCAGGAGCCGCGCATCGATTTGCTTTTTACCGATATCGGCTTGCCCGGAGGGGTCAACGGCCGCGTGCTGGCCGATGAAGCCCGCCGTCGCCGCCCCGACATCAAGGTGTTGTTCACGACCGGCTACACCCGCAATGCGATCGTCCACAACGGCACATTGGATAGCGGCGTCGAACTCGTGACCAAGCCGTTCACGATCGATTTATTGGCCCGAAAGGTCCGGGAAATGCTGCCATCCCGCTAACGCCCCCGAATTTCGGCGTTGGTTGCGTTTGTTTCCCGTCGTGCCCGCCAAAGCGGGAACCCAGGCCCGTTTTGGCCAGAATAGGGTCGACCGTCCCGATCGGCATTACCCGGAGCGAGTTATCACGCTACACTTACGTGATTTCGGGTCGCACCAGTGGCCATCATAGAACAGGGAAGATTGCGATGAACGACATGACCCCGCTGCGCCAGCTCAGCCCTGCAACGCAGCCGATCAGCCCAGCGAAGTTCGCCCATTTCGTGCTGCGGACCGGTCAGTTCGACAAAATGGCCGAGTGGTATCAGACCGTGCTGGCGGCGCGAGTGGTGTTTCGCGACGAGCGGCTGTGCTTCCTATCGTATGACGACGAGCACCATCGCCTGGCGTTGATCCACATCCCTGGCCTGCCGGTGCGCGATCCCGATGCGGTCGGGACCGACCATGTCGCGTACGCCTACCATAATCTGGGCGAGCTATTGTCGACCTATCGCCGGCTGAAAGCCGCCGGCATCCTGCCGCACTGGCCGATCAATCATGGCGTCACCACCTCGATGTACTACCGCGATCCCGACAACAACCGGGTCGAATTGCAGATCGACAATTTCGCGACCCCGGCTGAGCTCGATGGCTATTTCCAGAGCCGCGCCTTTGCCGAGAACCCGGTCGGCGTGACCTACGATCCGGAAGAGCTGTGCCGCCGCTACGAGGCCGGCGAGGCAATGGCCGATCTGCTCCGCATCCCGCCCTTGCCCGCCGGCAAAACCCCGTGGGACATGCTGGCAAGCCACTGATCTTTTCAGCGCCAGTGAGCGGCTGACGCCGCTCGCGGGTGTTTTAGCCAGTTCCCATTTAAGCTCCGGGGTGCCTCGCCATTATGCGTAACCTCTCGCCCGCAGGCCCGCAGGGGAGAGGGGAGGGGGCTCAGGCCTTCGCCGCTGCGACCGCCTCGATCTCGATCAGCCATTGCGGCGTGACTAGCGCTTTGACGATGATCGTCGCCGAGCCGGGCCGTGCGTCGCCGAAATGCTTTGCCCGCGCGACCCCCGCCGCGGCGACGTCCTCCGGTCGCACCAAGTAAGTGGTGATCTTCACCAAATCCGCGATCCCCATCCCGGCATCCGCAAGGATAGCGATGATGTTCCGCCAACAGGCTTCGGCCTGGGCCTCGATCCCTTCGGGCACGGTGCCGTCCGGTAGCACCCCGACCTCGCCCGAGATGTAGAGCAGTCGCGAGCCCTCGGGCACCTCGACCGCATGGCTGTAGGGGCCGAATGTTGCTGCTACCGTGTTCGGCGTATGGCGAATATTCATCCGTCTGGCTCCTCAATTCGTAGACGATCCGCGACGAGCGCGAGATTACGGCTCGACGGACTATACGCATTCCAAGCCGCCTCACCCTAAGCTTCATCGCAAGCCGGGAGGGGGCGCACCGGGCGGATTGGCCGCATTCGTCTTTTCGCCAGTGCGTCGTCAGCCGAATGTAGCGCGCCGACCGGATTGGGCTGGCAGCGATGAACCGCTACTTCGCGTTCGGGGAGGGCATCTCTCTCCAATTAATAACCGCTCATCACCAAGATAAATGTAGAATGTCACGATTAGCCTAATGGATGAATTGTGCGTCCCGGGCGGGCTTCGGAACGTGGCGCCGCGATAGCGACGGTGGCCAGGTCAGCCGGCCGTCATGATGCGAGGAGGAACCGCCATGGCCACAACGATGGCTCCCGAAATCTTTTCCGATCGGGAACACAGCGCTCAGCTTCGCCGGGCGGTGATTGCCGCGACCGTCGGCACCACGATCGAATGGTACGACTTCTTTCTCTACGGGACGGCGGCAGGGCTGGTATTTGGCAAGCTGTATTTTCCCAACCAGGACCCGCTTTCGGCGACATTGGCCGCGTTCGGGACCTATTTCATCGGCTTTGTCGGGCGCCCGATCGGCGCCGCAATCTTTGGCCATTACGGCGACCGAATCGGCCGCAAGGCGACGCTGATCGCGACATTGCTGGCGATGGGCATTGCGACATTCCTGATCGCGTTTGTGCCGAGCTACGCGTCTATCGGGATCTGGGGTGCGGTGATCCTGACCGTGCTGCGGGTGGTCCAGGGAATCGGCGTCGGCGGCGAATGGGGTGGCTCGGTGCTGATCGCGATGGAATGGTCGCGGACTCACCACAGCCGTGGACTCGTTGCGTCATGGCCGCAATTCGGGGTGCCGTCGGGTCTGTTTCTCTCCAACCTAGCGGTGCTGGCGTTCAGCGCCTGGTCGGGCGACCAGTTCCTGATTTGGGGCTGGCGCATCCCGTTTGCGCTAAGCATCGTGCTGGTCGGGGTCGGAATGTGGGTCCGGCTCGGCATTCTCGAGACGCCGGTATTCCGGCGGCTCGTCTCGGAGCAAAAGGTCGAACGTGCTCCGATCGTCGAGGTGATCAAAAGGCAGCCGAAGGAGATCATCCTCTCGGCGCTGGTGCGGATGGCGGAGCAGGCGCCGTTCTACATCTTCACCGCTTTTGTCTTCTCCTACGGCACCATCACGTTGAAGATGCCGCGCGACCTGATCCTCAGCGCAGTGCTGGTTGCGGCGCTGGTTTCGTTTGTCACAATCCCACTCTCGGGTCACATCTCCGACCGCATCGGGCGCCGCAAGATGTACCTGATCGGCGCCGCGCTGATGGGGCTGTTCGGCTTTTTCTATTTCGGAATGCTCGGTACCGGCCTGGCGGCGGCCGTGTTTATTGCGATCGTGCTGTCGCTTATCCCGCACGACATGATGTATGGGCCGCAGGCGGCATTGATCGCCGAGGCATTCACGCCGCGCCTGCGCTACAGCGGCGCCTCGCTAGGCTACCAGCTTGCATCGGTCATCGCCGGCGGCCCGGCGCCGCTGATCGCGACAGCATTGTTCGCAGCCTATAAGTCCGGTTATGCGATTGCGATCTACATCGCGGTCTGCGCCGTCATCAGCCTGGTCTCCGCCGCCTTTATGCCGGACTACACCGGCCAGGACATCTCGACCGAGTATGACGAGGGCGCCTAACGCCCAGCGCAACCAACGGAAACTGGCGCCGTCTTCCGCGTCAAGTCAGTGCCCGGTCATCAACGAAGCGACGCCGACCGGAAAGCCGGCGCAGCCCTATGATGCACGGTTAAGCCGGCTGCCGACGAGGTCGTCGACCACCGTTGGATCGGCGAGGGTCGAGGTGTCGCCGAGCGCATCATGCTCGTCGGCCGCGATCTTGCGCAGGATGCGGCGCATGATCTTTCCCGAGCGGGTCTTTGGCAACCCTGGCGCCCATTGCACGAGATCGGGGGCCGCTATCGGGCTGATTTCCTGTCGCACCCAGGCGACGAGCTCGCGGCGTAATTCCTCGGTCGGCGCTTCATCGACCCGCAACGTGACATAGGCGTAGATGCCCTGGCCCTTGATATCGTGCGGATAACCGACGACCGCGGCTTCGGCGACTTTGGGGTGAGCGACGAGCGCGCTTTCGATTTCCGCCGTGCCGAGACGGTGACCGGCCACGTTGATTACGTCGTCAACCCGCCCGGTGATCCAGTAATACCCGTCCTCATCGCGCCGTGCACCGTCCCCGGTAAAGTAAAGGCCGGGGAAGGTCGAAAAATAGGTGTCGATAAAACGGCGATGGTCACCGTAAACGGTGCGCATCTGCCCGGGCCATGAGCGAGCCAGGCACAAATTCCCCTCGCCCGGGCCTTCCACACGTTTGCCTTCATTATCGACCAACAGCGGCTCGACCCCGAAAAATGGACGCGTCGCCGAGCCGGGCTTGAGCGGTGTTGCCCCCGGTATCGGGGTGATCAAGATGCCGCCCGTTTCGGTCTGCCACCAGGTATCGACAATCGGGCAGCGCTTTTCACCGACATGGTCGTAATACCACAGCCAAGCCTCGGGGTTGATCGGCTCGCCGACCGTGCCGAGAATGCGCAATGAGCGCCGGCTGGTGCGGCGGACGTAGTCTTCGCCTTCGCGCATTAATGCCCGGATTGCGGTCGGTGCGGTGTAAAAGATCGACACGTTGTGCTTGTCGACGACCTGCCAGAAGCGCGATGGATCGGGGTAATTGGGGACCCCCTCAAACATCAGGGTGGTGGCACCGTTGGCGAGTGGCCCATAAAGAATGTAGCTGTGGCCCGTCACCCAACCGACATCGGCGGTGCACCAATAAATCTCGCCCTCGCGATAATCGAAGACATATTCGTGCGTCATCGAAGCGTAGACGAGATAGCCGCCGGTGGTGTGTAGAACCCCTTTCGGCTGTCCGGTCGAGCCTGAAGTATACAAGATGAACAGCGGGTCTTCGGCCGACATTTCCGCTGGCGGGCAGTCGGTGGAGGCCGCGGCGCACGCCTCGTGATACCAGACGTCGCGGCCGGCGACCCAATTAACCGCGCCCCCAGTGCGGCGGACCACGACCACGGTGCGGACATCGGGGCAGCTTTCGAGCGCCGCGTCGGCGTTGCGCTTTAATGGCACCCTTCGTCCGCCGCGCAGCCCTTCATCGGCCGTCACCAAAAATGTCGAGCGGCAGTCGCGAATCCGGCCCGCCAGGCTGTCGGGCGAAAAGCCACCAAACACGACCGAGTGGATCGCACCGATGCGGGCGCAAGCCAGCACCGCCACTCCGATCTCGGGGATCATCGGCAAGTAGATTGTTACCCTGTCGCCCTTTTTGACGCCGTGTTCTATCAATACGTTGGCGAACCGGCACACCGCTTCGTGCAGCTCGCGATAGGTGATGCGGCGATCTTCGGCCGGATCGTCACCCTCCCACAGAATCGCGATCTGGTCGCCCCGTCGCGACAAATGGCGGTCAATGCAATTGTAGCAGGCGTTGAGCGTACCGTCTTCGTACCAGGCGATCCGGACATCGCCGTCGAACGAGGCATCTTTTGCCTTGGTATATGGCTTTATCCAGTCGAGCCGTTTGCCGTGCTCGCCCCAAAATCCATCGGGATCGTCGAGCGAGTGCTGATAGAGTTTGTAATAATCGGCTTCGCTGATTTTGCCTGCTTGCGGGTGAGCCGAGATCGGGATGAGGGTCCGGCTTGACATGGCGCAGTTTCCTCCTCGGCAGGCGCCGCCGAACGCAGCGGCTCCTACGGTTGCCGAAGATTATTCCGCGATGCCGGATGCTTACAATACCCCCGCCAATACCGGGGGGGCCAACATGCCGGCGTCGCGACCGCCGCGGGTGGCAAGCAACGCTGCTTGCGTCCGGTTGGCCACGTGGAGGCGACGGATGATCTGCTTTACATGCGCCTTGACCGTACTCTCGGACATGCCCAGAGCGTCGGCGATCAGCTTATTCGACTTGCCTTGTGAAATTAGGGCCAGGACATCCCGCTGGCGCCGGGTCAGTGCGGGACGACCCGTACTCTCGGGTTCGTGCACCGCGCCATTACCATTCGATGCGTCCAGCACCAGCGGCACAAAGCTTCCGCCTCCGCGCATGCGCTCGAGCGCGCCGATCAACACCTTTAATCCGCATGTGATCGGCAGAAAACCTTTGGCGCCCGAGCGCAGTATCATGCGAGCGCGCTCCGGATCGTCGCAATCAGCGACCACCAGGATCGGGGTCTTGGCGGACACCGCTGCCAATAGTGAGAGATCGACCAAGTCAATCGTATGGCAGGTCGCCGCACCGAGCAAAATGACCGAAAACCCAGCGCCCTGCCGAAGCAGCCGAACCAGGTCCGCAGTCGATTCGACATCGGTCACCCGCCATCTCCGCGGCTGTTGGCCGAGAGCCAGGCGCAAACAGTCGCGTCTCAACGCACTCCGGTCGACGATCGCCAGATGCCGCCGGTTCTGCTCAGCCAGCTTCACGGAATCATTGATCGATCCGTTGAGGCTGCTAAAACCATTGTCCCCGTCCAAATCGTCCCCCACTCGAAGTTGTTGCCGCCAGCTTGCGCTGATCCAGAAAGAATGAATGTAAAAATTTGTAAACCGCTGTAACAAATCGTTAAAGCTGCGCGGCTTCGTTTACACTGATTCTTTGCCAGCATGAACGAGAGAACCGATAATTGATAGTCTCTAGGCGCAACAGCGTCGATGCTTGTCCTTATTTTGTCACAAAGAAGACACTTGTAATCATCGAATCCCGATCTCCAAGAGCGACTGATCAAACCGGGTCTAGTCTGAACGCGATCGGTTCTGCTTTGCCTGCCTCCGCGATTCCATCCGAGCCAAAGCGGCTCCAGCCTGCTACGGTAGCGCTGATGGTCATGGCCTGGAGGCGGTGATGCAATTCGGTTTTGGCGCGCCGGTCAGTGGCGCATTGGCAATGCCGGAGAAGCTGGCGCAAATCGCCGGCGAAGGCGAAGCGATGGGCTATGACTACACCACCATCAGCGATCATGTGGTGATCCCGCGCGACATCGAGGCGCGTTATCCATACAGCGACACCGGTGAATTTCCGGGCCGCTCGCGCGGCGACCGGCACGAGCAGTTGATCGCGGTGGCGTTTATCGCCGGAAAAACGTCGCGGCTTCGGCTCGTCACCTCGGTCACGGTCGTGCCGCATCGGCCCGCGGTCTTGCAGGCCAAAATGCTCGCGACGATCGACGTGTTGTCGAACGGCCGGTTGACCTTTGGCATCGGCGCTGGCTGGATGAGAGAAGAATTCGAAGCGCTTGGCGTTCCGCCGTTCGCCGAGCGCGGCGCCGTCACGGACGAATACCTGATGGCGTGCCGCGAGCTTTGGACCGAGGACAACCCGCACTTCGCCGGCAAATACGTCAAATTCGCGAATGTCCTGTTCGAACCCAAGCCGGTGCAAAAGCCGCATCCGCCGATCTGGGTTGGGGGCGAAAGCGGTCCGGCGTTGCGCCGCACCGCGCGGCTCGGTGACGGCTGGTATCCGATCGGCACCAACCCGCAGCACCGGCTCGATTCGGTGAAGCGGTTTCAGGCGGGTGTGGAAAGATTGCGGCGGCTCACGCGCGAAGCCGGGCGCGACCCGGCGAAGGTCGCGCTGGCGTATCGGGTGACGAGTTGGGGCAAATCGCTGCCGACTCGTGCCGACGACGGCGAGCGCCGGTTATTCTCGGGCGAGACCGTGGACATTATCGACGATTTGAAGGCATTCCGCGAATTCGGCGTCGGCCATGTCGATTTCAACTTCGGCGGCGATACTGCGGAGGATTTGATCGCGAATATGCGCCGTTTCCGCGAGGAGGTGTTGAGCAAGGTTTAGCTCGGCGCATCGCCAAGACATATTCGACAACAGGAGAAGCCGTTGCTGAAACTTGGATACAAGGCCTCGGCCGAGCAGTTCGGACCACGCGATTTGCTCGACTTCTCGTGCTTGGCCGAGGAAGTCGGGTTCGATTCCGTTTTTGTCAGCGATCACTTCCAACCGTGGAACCACACGGACGGGCACGCGCCCTCAGCCCTCGCCTGGCTCGGCGCGCTGGGCGCTCGGACGCGGCGAGCGGTGATCGGCACCAGCGTCCTGACCCCGACCTTCCGCTATCACCCATCGGTCGTTGCGCAAGTGTTCGGCACGCTCGGAACCATGTTCCCGGGACGCGTCGTCCTCGGCGTCGGCACCGGCGAATTGCTGAACGAAGTGCCGGCGATCGGCGTCAAATGGCCGGGACCCAAGGAGCGTCGTGACCGGCTGCGCGAGGCGATTGCGCTGATCAACAAATTGTGGACCGAGGACCGTGTCACCTTTGAGGGCCAGTTCTATCGCACTGAAAACGCGACAATCTACGATAAGCCAAAGGACAAGGTCCCGGTCTGGGTCGCCGCATCGGGCCCGCTTGCGGCGGCGATGGCCGGACAGATTGCCGAGGGCTTCATTTGCACCAGCGGCAAAAATCCGCAGCTGTACACCGATCTGACGGCCAAGGTGCGCGAGGGTCTCTCCCGGCGCGGCCGCAGCGAGGACAGCCTCGAAAAGATGATTGAGGTAAAGGTGTCGTTCGACACCGACCACAAGCGCGCGATGGAAGATACGCGGCATTGGGCGGCATTGGCATTGACGCCGGAGGAAAAGGTCAGTGTCGAAGACCCGATCGAAATGGAACGCCTCGCCGCCGCCCTTCCGCTTGAACGCGCAGCCAGCCGCTGGATCGTTTCATCGGATCCCGAGGAGCAAGTGAAGCAGATCCGTCCCTATGTCGAACTCGGGTTCAACCACCTCGTCTTTCATGCTCCCGGCCCCGACCAGGCGCGCTTTTTAAAGCTCTATGCCGAACAAGTATTGCCACTGTTGCGGACCAATTTTGGGCGATGAACGCCGAGATTACCTTAAGGGCGTTGACCGGGATCAAGTTGGTCGAGCCCGGTGATGATCTGGCGGCCATCACGATCGCGGCCTTTGCTGCAAATGGGTTGGTGCCGGCAGAAGGCGATGTTTTGGTTGTCGCGCAAAAAGTCGTCTCAAAGGCCGAAGGCCGCTATGTCGAAGTGGCAACGGTGGAACCTTCGGCACGGGCGGTGGCGCTCGCCGCCGAAGTCGACAAAGACCCTCGTTTTGTCGAAATCGTGCTGGGCGAAGCCAAACGGGTGGTGCGGCATCGCCCGGGATTGGTGATCGTCGAGCATGGCCTCGGTTTTGTGATGGCCAATGCCGGCATTGACCACTCGAACATCCCAACGGGCGCCGGCGGAGAGCGCGTCCTCCTTTTGCCGCGCGACCCAGACGGCTCGGCGCGCGCGTTGCGCGACCGGCTCGTGGCGGCCTTTGGCGTGCCGATCGGGGTGATTATCAGCGACAGCTTTGGCCGGCCGTGGCGCAAAGGCACTGTCGGGATCGCCATCGGTGCTGCGGGCCTGCCGGCGGTCATCGACATGCGCGGCCAGCCCGATTTGTTCGGGCGCGAATTGCTGGTCACCGAGACCGGCTTTGCCGACGAGATCGCCGCTGCGGCCGGCTTGTTGATGGGCCAAGCCCGTGAGGCCCTGCCGATGGTGCTGGTGCGCGGGATGCGTTGGTCGGCTCCCGACGCTCCGGCTGCAGCCCTGGTCCGGCCCGCCGAGCACGATTTGTTCCGATGAGCGAGTATAGGGGGTCTGTCGTCGCATTATCGGGCGGGATTGGCGGCGCTAAGCTGGCGCTCGGCCTTTACCGCGTTCTCGCGCCGGGCGCGCTTACCCTTATTGCCAATACCGGCGATGATTTCGAGCATTTAGGGCTGTCGATCTCGCCCGATCTCGATACTTTGCTTTACACGCTCGCCGGCCTCGACAATCGCGAAACCGGCTGGGGCCGGCGCGGCGAGACCTGGACCTTTATGGCGGCGCTCGAAGCGCTTGGCGGCGAGACCTGGTTCAAGCTCGGTGATGGCGATCTCGCCACCCATGTCGAGCGCACCCGCCGTCTGCGCGCCGGCGAAAGCCTGTCGGCGATTACCGACGATTTCCGCCAGCGGCTGGAGATCGGTGCGCGGGTGTTGCCGATGAGCGATGATCGGGTGCGCACGCGTTTGTTGACAGAACACGGCTGGCTCGACTTCCAGGACTATTTTGTCCGTCTGGACTGCGCTCCGGTGGTCCGCGAAATCGTCTTTGCCGGCGCCGCTGAAGCGCGTCCCCATCCGGATGTCCTCGCCGCGCTTGCCGCCGATGATTTGATAATGGTTGTCATCTGCCCGTCGAACCCGCTGATCAGCATCGACCCGATCTTGAATATCCCGGGAATGCGCGATGCTTTGCGGGCCTGTCGCGCCCCGGTGATCGCGGTCTCACCGATTATCGCGGGCAAGGCCGTCAAGGGTCCGACCGCAAAGATGATGGCCGAGCTCGGCCTGCCGGTTGAGCCGGGAGCTGTGGCCCGTCGGTACAGCGATATCCTGACCCATTATGTGATCGATGAAGCCGATGCGGGCGCGCTCGACGGCGTTGATGCCCCGATAATCGCAACCCGCACCCTGATGGACACCATGGCCGACCGCGCAGCGCTGGCGCGCGTGGTGTTGGCGATCGCCCAAAGTCACTGACGATGGGTTTGTGGGCGGTTGTGCCGATCAAGGAACGCGACCGCGCCAAGGAGCGGCTCGCCCCGTTGCTCCCACCCGACATGCGCCAGGCGCTGGCCCTCACGATGCTCGAAGACGTATTGGCGGCCCTTTCCGGGACTGCCGGTCTCGCAGGCTGCATCGTCGTTACTGCCGATTCGGCCGCCCGGCAGCTGGCGTTGCGCTATGGCATGCGCATTGTCGAGGACGGTGCCCGCGATGGCCACACCGGCGCCGTCAAGGCCGCGGCAACACTGCTTGCCGCCGAAGGGTGCGCGGGCATGCTGACCTTGCCGGGTGATATCCCGCTGGTCACCGCCGCAGAGATCGGCCAGATCATCGCGGCGCATGGCCCGATGCCGTCCTTTACGATTGTGCCGTCGCATGATGAGGGCGGATCGAACGCAATCCTGCTGTCGCCGCCCGATGCAGTGCCGTTGCGGTTTGGCGTCGACAGCTTTTTTCCGCATCTGCGCGCCGCGGAAGCAGCGGGGATCAGCCCGGTGGTCCTGCGCTTGCCCGAAATAGCCCTCGATATCGACAATCCCGAGGATCTGGCGGAGTTCATGCGACAGCCGTCGCAGACCCGCACCCGCGCGTTTCTTACAGAGAATGCTATGCTGAGGGATCGGCCGACAATGCCGGCGGGCCTCTAGGAGAATCTCGATGATCACCATTGGCGAGATCCTGGCGCAAGCTTTGGTCGATAAGACGCTTGCCGCCGAACCGGCGTTGGCGCTGGCGGATAGCGAGGCCGCGGATCTGCACCCGCTGACGGCAGCCGCGTCCCAATTGCGCGACATCGGCCACGGCGATCTCGTCTCGTACTCGCCAAAAGTGTTTATCCCGCTGACCCAGCTGTGCCGCGACGTGTGCCATTACTGCACCTTTGCCCACCCGCCGCGTCCCGGCGAGCCGATTTACCTAAATCCCGAGGAGGTGCTGGCGATCGCCCGCGCAGGTGCGACGGCCGGCTGCCACGAGGCCTTGTTCACGTTGGGCGACAAACCCGAACTGCGCTATGCCGCGGCCCGCGAGGCTTTGGCGCGGCTCGGTCACGAAACGACGCTGTCCTATCTTGCCGAAATGGCGGGGCTGGTATTGCGCGAGACCGGGTTGTTGCCGCACTTGAACCCCGGGGTAATGACCCGCGCTGATCTCGACGCGCTGCGCAAGGTCTCCGCCTCCCAGGGGATCATGCTGGAAAGCGCCTCGGAGCGGCTGCGGCACCGCGGCGGCCCGCATTTCGGGTCGCCGGACAAGGACCCCGCTGTTCGTCTCGACACGATCCGGGCTGCCGGGGAGGCGGCGGTGCCGTTCACTTCGGGCATCCTGATCGGCATCGGCGAGACCCGCCGCGAGCGGATCGAGTCATTGCTGGCGTTGCGTGAGTTGAACCAGCGTTATCGCCACATCCAGGAAATCATCATCCAGAATTTCCGCGCCAAGCCTGGCACGCGGATGGCCGACGCGCCCGAGCCCGGCCTCGACGAGCATCTGTGGACGATCGCCGTGGCCCGGCTGATTTTCGGGCCTGAAATGAACATCCAGGCGCCGCCCAATCTGAACCCGACGGCACTCGCCGAGATGATCGCCGCCGGGATCAATGACTGGGGCGGCGTGTCGCCGGTTACGCGCGACCATGTCAATCCGGAAGCGCCGTGGCCGGCGCTCGATCGCCTCGCCCGCGAGACCGCCGCCGCTGGAAAGCATTTGCTGCCGCGTCTCGCGATCTACCCTGCCTATGCCCGCGAGCCCGAGCGCTGGCTCGACCCGGCATTGCGTACGCCGGTCCTAAAGGCCATGGATGCGGAGGGTTTTGCCCGGCCCGACGGCTGGATCGCCGGCTCCGGCAGCGAGCCGCCTGTCCTCACCCCCTTGCCGCGACTTTCGCCCGAGTTCCGGATCCTATCCCAAAGTCGGGGAGAGGGGGGACCCGGCCCGAAGGGCGGGGCGGATAAGGGCGCCGCCGCGCCCATCCCGGCCATTCTCGACCGCGCGACGGCCGGCGAAACCTTGTCCGAACCCGAAATCGTCAGCCTGTTCCAGGGGCGCGGCGATGCGTTTACGCAGGTTTGCGAGGCGGCCGACCGGCTGCGCCAGCGGGTCAATGGCGAGACCGTCAGCTATGTCGTGACCCGCAATATCAACTACACCAATGTCTGCTATTTCCGCTGCCAGTTCTGCGCCTTCTCAAAGGGTAAGCTCAGCGAGAACCTGCGCGGCCGGCCCTATGACCTCGATCTTGCGGAGATCCAGCGCCGGGTCGAGGAAGCCTGGGAGCGCGGCGCCACCGAAGTCTGCCTGCAAGGCGGCATCCATCCCGAATATACCGGCGCCACCTATCTCCAGGTGTGCCGAGCGATCAAGGATGTGGCGCCGGATATCCATGTCCACGCCTTTTCGCCGCTCGAAATATGGCAGGGAGCAAAGACCCTCGGCCGCACCATCCCCGATTTTCTGCGCGAGCTGAAGGAGGCCGGGCTCAGTTCATTGCCCGGCACCGCCGCCGAGATCCTCGACGACGAAATCCGCGCCGTGATCTGCCCCGACAAGATCAAGACCGCGCAATGGCTTGAGGTCATGACGGCGGCGCATTCGGTCGGGCTGCGCACCACGGTCACGATCATGTACGGCCATGTCGAGCGCTACGCACATTGGGCGCGCCACCTGCTGCGCATCCGCGCCCTGCAGCAGCGAACCGGCGGCTTTACCGAGTTTGTCCCATTGCCGTTTGTGCCAATGGAAACCCCGATCTATCTGAAGGGTCGGGCGCGGCGCGGGGCCACCTGGCGCGAGGCGGTGCTGATGCATGCGGTGGCGCGCCTGGCACTGCATCCGGTCATCACCAACATCCAGACCTCATGGGTCAAGATGGGCAGTGGCGGCGCCGCGTTTTGCCTGGAGGCCGGCGCCAACGATCTCGGCGGGACCTTGATGAACGAGAGCATCACCCGCGCCGCCGGCGCCGTCCACGGTCAGGAAATGCCGCCCGAGGCGATGGAGGAACTGATCCGCGGCATTGGTCGCATCCCGCGCCAGCGAACCACGCTTTACGGCGACGCCCCCACCGCCCGCCGCGCCGCCGCCTTTGCCGCCGGTCCGCTCTCCGATCCGATTAACACCCCGGCGCGCCGCTACGAGCGCCGGCCGGAGAACGCCGCCGCCGGCGACTGAGCCCGCAATATCGGCAAACCGAAATTCCCGTGTAATCGGGGATAATCCGGAAAACTTTGTGTTTCTGCGCCTAATTTCGTCGAAAATCATAACAATATCAAGTTTCTAACGGATCTCGGGATGACGCGCTAACCGGGAATTTTTTCGCACTCAACCGGGAAAAAGAGTCGCGCAAACGGGAATTCACGAATTCCCGGTCAGGGCTCTCCAACAGCCTGACCTTGGAGCATGCTGCACCCGGATTGAGGCTTTTCAATAGCTGCCGGGGGCGTAGGTATCGACAGGAGCCCACTTTCGCTCGGCGAAAATCATCGCGGCGAAAGAACATAGTGAATTCCGCCTGTCTGCCACGGCGGACGATAGTTCCTCCGCGACGGTTGGAAAATCACCTTCCGTCGGCGTCGGCACCGCTTCCGATTACTTAGCGCCAGATTAGCTGGGGTCAGCCGAGCATCTGCCGCAACTGTCGTGCGGCGACGACGAGCATCGCCAAGTCGGGAGCTGCACTCGCGCGCAAGTCGCGAGCAAAAGCTTCGGCCGGCATGAGATCGGCGGCATGAGCGGCGGACCACGCGGCGAGCGGGTCGTCCGCGGAGGGTTCGGCCGTCGCCAAAATCCGCGACGCCAGATCGGCCTGCAAGGTCAGCAGGTCGTCGACCGTCGCCTCGACTGCGAGCTTCTGCCATTGCGTTTCGGTCGGCAGGCGCCGTGCTGCAGCGCGCATTTCGTCGAGAGCAAAGCGCACGCCGACCTCGTAATAGATTCGGGCCGCGCGATCGAGAGGCTGGCTGGCGCGCTCGGCCAACTCCGCGATATCGAGCGCCGGAGCCAGGAAAATCATTGCAGCGATCTTTGCTGCGAGCCCTTCCGGCACGCCGGTTTCGACAAAGTGGTGGGCGCGCTCGTCAATGATCGCCTTGTCGCGCGCGGGCAACAAATCGCCAAGCCCAGCGGTGAGCGCGCGGACATTCGGGGCCAGGCGCTCCGGCTCGGCCGCGAGGTCGTGGCGATGCCGCTGCAGTAACCAGGTGGCGGCGCGCTCGACAATCGCCGCGATCTCGAGCAGCATCTCGGTCTGCACCCGTGCCGGAACGACATTGTCGAGAGTTTCGATCTCGGCCCACAGGCGCGGCAGTTCGAAGATTTCGCGAATAATCAAATAGGCGCGCGCGATCTCCGCCGCCGAACGCCCGGTGCGAGCCTTGAGATCGGAAACAAAGGTGATGCCGGCGCGATTGACAAGGTCGTTGGTGACGACGGTAGCGGTGATCTCGCGGCGCAGAGGATGGGTTGGGATCTGGGGCCCGAGTCGCTCGCGCAGCTTGGCTGGAAAATACCTATAGAGCTCGGTTGTGAGCTCGGGCGCATTGGGCAGGTCGGACGCGAGGAGCTCGGTATCGAGCGCCATCTTCGAATAGGCTAGCAGCACCGCGAGTTCCGGGCGAGTGAGGCCCTGGCAGTGCGCCGCTCGCTCGGCGAGGGTCTCGTCATCGGGCAGGAACTCAAGCGCCCGGTCGAGCCTCCCGGATTTTTCGAGATCGCGGATCAGCCGCGTTTGACGATCGAGCGCCGACACGCCGCGCGCCTCGGCGACGGACAGCGCCTCGCCTTGCAAGTAATTATCGCGCAACACCAGGGCCGCGATATCCTCGGCCATTCCGTGCAGCAGCGGATCGCGCTCTGCGGGCGGGAGTTGACCCGCGGCGATCGCGCGGTCGATCAGGATCTTGAGGTTGACTTCGTGGTCCGAGGTGTCGACCCCGGCGGAATTGTCGATTGCATCGGTGTCGATCCGTCCGCCGGCCAGCGCGTAGGTAACGCGCCCGCGCTGAGTGACGCCGAGATTGGCGCCCTCGCCGACGACCTTTGCCCGGACTTCGTCACTGTTGATGCGCAGCGCGTCGTTGGCGCGGTCACCAACTTCCGCGTGGCTCTCGTCGGGCGCCTTGATAAAGGTGCCGATGCCGCCGAACCACAACAGGTCAACCGGCGCGGCGAGGAGTTTGCGGATCAGTTCGGCTGGCGTCAGGCGATCGGCCTCGATAGCGAACAACCGCTTCATCTGCGGACTGATCGGGACCGATTTTGCTTGTCGATCAAAGACGCCGCCGCCCTCCGAGATCAGTTTTGGATCGTAATCGGCCCAGCTCGACCGCGGCAGGCGAAACAGACGCTGGCGCTCGGCAAAGCTGCGCGACGGATCGGGTTCGGGATCGACAAAAATGTGGCGATGATCAAAGGCGGCGAAGAGGCGTAGATGGCGCGACAGCAGCATGCCATTGCCAAAAACGTCGCCCGACATGTCGCCGACGCCGATGACGGTCAGATCGCTCGTCTCGATATTGCGGCCGAGTTCGCGGAAATGCCGTTTGACCAATTCCCACGCGCCGCGGGCGGTAATGCCCATCGCCTTGTGGTCATAGCCGGCTGAGCCGCCGGACGCGAAGGCATCGCCCAGCCAAAACCGATATTCCTCGGAAATCGCATTGGCGTAATCGGAAAATGTCGCGGTGCCTTTGTCGGCGGCAACGACGAGATACGGGTCGTCGCCGTCATGGCGGACGACATCGGATGGCGGCAGGATGCGGTGTCCGCCATCGCCGTTGCTGACGATGTTGTCGGTCAGATCGAGAAGCCCGCGGATCAGGATTTTGTAACACTCGACCGCTTCCGCGCCGAGCTGTTCGCGCGCCTCAGGCGGTTGCTTTACGACAAATCCGCCCTTAGCGCCGACCGGGACAATGACCGCGTTTTTAACCGTCTGCGCCTTCATCAAACCGAGAACCTCGGTGCGAAAGTCTTCCTTGCGATCCGACCAGCGGATGCCGCCGCGCGCAACCTTGCCGGCGCGCATGTGCACCCCCTCCATCCGCGGACTGTGGATGTAGATCTCAAACAGCGGGCGGGGTGCGGGGAATAGATCGATCTCGCTGCTGGCGAGCTTGACCGCAAGATAGGTTTTGGGTTCGCCCGACGGCAATCGCTGAAAGTAATTGGTGCGCACCGTCTTCAGCACGAGTGTCAGATAGCTGCGCAGGATGCGGTCTTCATCGAGGCTCGCCACCGTATCGAGCGCGTGGTCGATCGCCTGGACCTCGCCCATTACTGCAAGTCCGCGGTCGGCCGGTCCAGCCGGATCGAAGCGGATTTCAAATAAACTCACGAGCCGCGCGGCGATGTCGGGATGGCCGCCGAGCGCGTCCTCCATATAGGCTTGGCTAAAGGCGCTGCCGGCCTGCCGCAACACTTTGGCGTAGAGGCGCAGCACGCTGATCTGCCGGGCCGACAGACCCGCCGCCAGAACGAGCCGGTTGAACCGGTCATTTTCGATGCGGCCGGTCCACAGTGCGACTAATGCTTCTTCAAAACGCTCCTTGACCCGGCCTGAAACAGCCGCCGCAGCGGTGTCGCCGGCGAGCCGGAACTCGTGGACCCAGACGGCGTGGCCGTCGGTGCTGTCGATGCGGTAGGGCTCCTCGGCGACAACGCGCAGTCCGAGGTTTTCGAGCATCGGCAGCACATCCGACAGCACGACGGGTTCCTCGGCGCGATAGAGCCGCAGGCCCATAAGCCCGGTTTCGGCGATCGGATGCAGCGCTACTTCCAGCGGCGAGCCGGCGAGCGCCTTTTCGATCCGCGGTAGGTCGGCGAGCGCCTGGGTGGTTAGGGTCGATGCCTGGTAGGCGATAGGGAACGGTTTCAGACGCCGCAGCCGGGTGTGCGCTTCGGCTTCGCCGAATGCCGCAATGGCTTCTTCCTCGAGATGATCCGACCAGCTGCGGCCGGCCTCGGCAAGCTCACGTTCGAGCGCGGCGGTATCGACTGCCGGCACCTGGCCGCGCGTCGTGCGAATGATGAACTGGATGCGGGCCAGCACCGAATCGTCGAGATGCGTGTAAAACGCCGACAGCCGGCCGGCAAAGGCTTGTTCGAGGATCGCGGCGAAGCGTCGCCGTAAATTGCTGTCGTAGCGCTCGCGCGGCGCGTAGACGAGGCAAGAGACAAAGCGTTCAAGCGGATCGCGGCGGACGAATACCGCGATGCGCTGCCGCTCCTGAAGATTGAGAATGCCGAGAACAGTGTTGAACAGCTCGTCTTCGCTGCCCTGAAAAAGCTCGTCACGCGGCAGGGTGTCGAGAATGTGCGTCAGCGCCTTGCCATCATGGCTCGTAGGAGACAGCCCGGAGCGCACCATGATGTGGCGGACTTTGCGGCGCAGCAGTGGAATGGCACGCGGATCGCGGCTGTAGGCAAGCGAGGTGAACAGCCCGAGAAACAGGCGAATGCCGATGACGGTACCGTTCGCGTCGAAACGGCGGATGCCGATCACATCCATATGCGCGGTGCGGTGGACCGTCGCGCGGCGGTTCGATTTGGTGACGACTAGAAGCTCGCGGCGGCGGATGAAGTCCTGCACGTCGGGTGGCAGAGACGACAGATCGCGCAACCCGTCGAAAATCCGATAATTCGGATCAGCAAGGATGCCCAAAGCCGGGCGAAATTGCTCGACGCCAGTGTCGAACAGGTACTCGCGATATCCGAGGAAGGTGAAGTTATCGTCGTCGAGCCAATCCAGAAAATCCTGAACCTCGGCGAGTTCGTGCAGCGGCACCGGCGGTGTCGGCGGTCCCGGCAATTCGTCGCGCACCACATGCAGCGTTTGGCGCATCGCCTCCCAATCCGCCACCGCTGCGCGCACATCGGCGAGCACCCGCGACAGATCCAGGGTCAGCTTCTCCAACCCGGCGGGGTCGGGCTCGCGGGTGATCTCGATCTGCATCCACGATTCGCGCAGCCCGGGCTCGCCGTTGTCGCGTATCTGGAGCAGTCTCCCGCCCGCGTCCCGCTCCACCGTCAGAATCGGATGAATGACAAGTCGCACGACGCGGTCGCCGGCATTGATCGCGCCGGTCACCGAATCGACAAGAAAGGGCATATCGTCGTTGACGATCCCGACAATCGTATGCTGTGAGGACCAGCCATCGATATCGGGCTCGGGATTGTAGACCCTGATCTTGGGCTGTCCCGGCCGCCGGCGCTTGGCAAAGCGCCACAAGGACAAGGCGCCGCCGCAGAGCTCCTTCGGGCCCCGCGCAGCGACATCGCCTGGGGGCACGTGCTCGTAGAACTTGGTGATCACCCTGGCCGCGATCTCTCGGTCAGCCGGATCGAGACTTTCGGTGCAGAGAGCTACCGTCTTGCGGATCAGCCGGGCCTTTTTCGCTTCACCAGGAGGGCCAGCCTGTGGCGATGGGTCGCCGAGGCCGATCTCTTTGCCCTTCGCCGGCGTATTGAGGTCGATCGTGTCGCTCATGGCTGATCAAACACTGGTTAGCCGGTGGCGTTCGGACAAGTTGACCGAAGCATCGGGGGTTGTGAAAACCGGGTGTACTCGGCGATGATGGCGATGCCCCTTTGGCGGCTTTTCGATCACCGCTCGTAACGCGATAATTGGCACCGATGCGTATTTTGGCCCAGCTCCGCCGCGGTGTCATTTATCTGCTGCCGATGACGGTGCTGCTGGTGGCGATCGGCGCCCGCGTCGTCGCACCCGATCCGCTCGACCGATTGTCGCTGATCGCGTTTGATCTTTACCAGCGGGCCGCACCGCGCCAGCCCGGAAACGCGCCGATCCGCATTGTCGATATCGACGATAGGAGTTTGAACAAAATCGGCCAATGGCCGTGGCCGCGCACGATCGTGGCCAAAATGGTCGATCGTCTCGCCGCGGCTGGCGCTGCGGTGATCGCTTTCGATATCGATTTCGCCGAGCCCGACCGTACTTCGCCCAAGATGCTGTTGCCGCTGATCGCACAGAACGGGGTCAGCTCCGCCGACGCCGAAAAGCTGTTGGCGGCGTTGCCCGACCCCGATCGGGCGCTGGCGGCCTCGATCAAGAAAATCCCGGTAGCAACGGGATTTATTCTGACCGATGACGGCGAATCCCGTCCGCCGGCGGAGAAGGCCGGGTTCGCTATGGCTGGAACCGACCCGCTCGGCCATGTCGAAAGTTTCCCCAAAGTGGTGCCAAACCTGCCGGTGATCGAAGCCGCCGCCTCGGGTGATGGCTTCCTGAACCAATACCTCGACTGGGATCACGTCGTCCGCCGGGTGCCGCTGATCCTGACGCTGTCAGCCAAGGGCAGTCCCCGGGGGTCGGCGGTCACACCCTATCCGTCGCTCGCCGCCGAAGCGTTGCGGCTCGCCTTTGGCGCTTCGACCTATATCCTGCGCGCGTCAGGCGCCAACGGCGAGAGAAACTTCGGCCAGGACACCGGGCTCACCGCGATCCGTATCGGCCCGGTGACGGTGCCGACCGACGCCGCCGGCCGGGTATGGCTGCACTATGCGGCGCGCGATCCCGACCGCTATATCTCGGCGGCAGACATATTGGCGGGAACCTTCGATCCCGCGCGGACTTCGGGCCATATTGTATTGGTTGGGACGTCCGCCTCCGGGGTGGTCAACGATCTGCAAGCGACGCCGCTGGCGCGGGGCGTCCCCGGCGTCGAAATCCACGCCCAACTGATCGACGAGGTTCTGCAAGGAGATTTCCTGAACCGTCCCGATTGGGCGATCGGCGCTGAAATCCTGTTCGCCTTGGTGGTCGGCGGCGCACTGATTTTAGCGTTGCCGCGGATCGGCGCCATCCCGGGTGCAGCCGTCGGTGGCGCCTGCATTGCTGCGGCGCTCGGCGGTTCCTGGCTCGCTTTCAAATACGCGCATCTGCTGCTCGACCCGGTTTATCCGTGGGTGGTGATCAGTCTCGTTTACCTGGTGGCGAGTTTGATCGGCTATTTGCGCACCGAGGCGCGCCAGCGGGAAATCCGCAGCGCCTTCTCCCGCTATATGTCGCCGCATTACGTCGAGGAGCTCGCAAAGCATCCGGAAAAGCTTGTCCTCGGCGGCGAGATGCGGGTGATGACGATCATGTTCTGCGACATTCGCGGGTTTACCAGCCGCGCCGAAGGTATGGATGCTCACGCCCTGACGCACTTTATGAACACGTTTCTGTCGCCGATGACCGAAATCATCACCGAGGAAAAAGGGACGATCGACAAGTATATCGGCGATTGCATCATGGCGTTCTGGAACGCGCCGCTCGACGACCCCGATCACGCCAAGAACGCGGTGCATGCGGCGCAACTGATGCGACGCAAGCTAATTGAACTGAACCATATGTGGGCGGAAGAAGCCGCTGCCGTCGGCAAGTCGTTTCGGCCGGTGCAAATCGGCATTGGCATCAATACCGGCGAATGCTGCGTCGGGAATTTCGGCTCGCAAGAGCATTTTGATTATTCGCTGCTTGGCGATCCGGTAAATTTGGCTTCGCGGCTCGAAGGACTAGGCAAGGTTTATGGCATCGACTTGGTGATCGGCGAGGAGACCGCCAGTCGGCTCGACGAACCCGCACTGATCGAAGTCGACCTCGTTGCGGTCAAAGGGAAATCGCAGGCCGGCCGCGTCTACACCCTGCCGCCCGAGCGCATCGAGGCGGCGGAATTTGGCGAGCGGCATTCCGATTTGCTGCGCGCTTACCGGCATCAAGACTGGTCGGCGGCGCTCGGTCTGCTCGCGGACAGCAGGCTCGCCGCAGCGCGCCACTTGGCGCCGGTTTACGAACTCTACCGGCGCCGAATCGCGCATTTCCAAATCGAGGCGCCGCCCGCTGATTGGGACGGCGTCTTCACCGCCGAGGAAAAATAACGCTTGGCTGAGTAGCCCAGCTAATCGCTAGCTTTTTTCCGAATTAACGACGAATTGTCTCGGAATGTGACAGTTCGTAACAGAACCGCCTTTATTCGAGCGGCATTCTCGGTGATACTGCGGGTTATAGAGGTGTCTCGGAATAAGATGGCACCCGCCATGACGGCCGTTGTCGTCAAGGAGCCCAGAGGGTCATGGTCATGGAGTTTCAAGTCTGCAGACGCGGCCGCGAGGCGAGATGGGTGGTCACGCTCGGTAAGACCGTCTACGGCGCCTATCTGGACAAGGAACAGGCATTGCTTGACGCCGTCGATGCGGCGCGCGATGCGCTCGCCGCGGGGAACGAGGCTCAGGTCTGGGTCAAGGAGCGGGCGAGGACAGCGCGCGTCTTCTAAAGGACCGCTCAAGTAACTCGGGTCGGATTGCTTGCGTCGGGGTAAAGTTCGGCGGTCCGGGGGGACCGAGGGGCGTGGACGATGCAGCGGCAGGGGAGCTTTTCGCAGGCGGGATACACCGGCAAGAAAAGCAGACGCGACGCGACAAGTTTTTGGCCGAGATAGAGCGGGTGGTGCCGTGGTCGCGGTTAGTGGCGCAGCTGCAACCGTTCTTCCCAAGGGAGAGTGCGGCGGCCACCGAAGAAGCTGCGCTATCTCGGACTGGTCAAGAACACCAGGCAACCGCAGACCCTGTTCGCGCTCGCCAATTTGGTGATCATCAAGAAAATGCTGCTCGCGCGATCGCAGAGCTGACGGTGTCGCGCGCGGACCCAACCGCTTCACGCGAACAATGCAGCAGAACCGCATGAACTCGAATTCTGCCAACCCAGAGCCACATCAGCGGTACCACTTTCGGAACAGCCTCCATCCTCAGCAGACGCCGGCTTTGTTCAGTTTTTCCCTAGGGATCCTTTAGGTCAGTAGACCGCGCAATTAGGTCGAGTGGAAAGTCAGGTGCAACCAGAAGAGCCTCGATCGCGAGCCTGACCCCTTCGCGCTCGCGCTCAGGTCCGGCATGCGGCCGAGGGCTGGGCGAGAACGGCGAAGGTACGATGAAGCTGAGAAAGATTGTACACTGACCTGATCAGATGGAATGGACGTGGACATGCGACTTGTCACGATGGCGTTCACTTGCCTTATGGGGTTCGCGGCAATCGCCAGTATTGCGGGGTGCGCACCGGCAACAACCCAGTCGCAGGCGTGCGCCCCGGGAACGCCGCCGGGGACACCCTGGGTTCCCGCCGATTACGCAAACGGCAAGTGGGTTCCGGGCCACTGTCTCGGCCAACCGGCGCAATAGGCGCGCGGTTGGGTTGGTCCCCCGGTAGGGTTGGTTCGGAGCTGCCACCGGCGCTTTGACGGAGCCAGCCAGTTCGGGTTTCCCGCAGCGCGGGGTTAGAGCAGCTGAATCACGAGGCTGATCTGCGCGCACAATTGCTTTAGATCTCCCCGCCCCTCGATTCAGCATACAGCCGGCGCGTCAATCGGGCATGTCGACTTGCCGGCTTTTATGAAGGACGCCCGCTCAGCTTCGGGTTCAGAGCGCGCGGAACGCGCCCCGATTGCATAGCGTTCATCTTAATAGCGGCGGTGACCGCCGTTGCGGATTTTTGTGGAGTGAACGATGTCAACGAGATTCAAGGTCGTTGCTATTGCTGCCGTTCTGGCGGCGGGCACGTCGAGCGTAGCCATGGCGCGATATCCTTGCGTGCCGGGCTACACATACCGACACGGCGTCTGCCAACCGGTTCACCACCAGGGTTATTCCAACCCGGTCTCTGGTGCGGTCTCCGGGGAGGCGGCTGGGGCCGCGAGGGGCAATGCATCGGCTGGTCCGGTGGGCGCAGTCGTCGGCGGAGCATTCGGGACCGCCAGCGGCGCTCTTACAGGCACCGCCAATATGCTAACCCCATCGGGTCGCTAGAGGCTGCGTCCACCCGAGCACCCGCTCTCCTGGCGTTACGGCGGCGCTCGTGCGCGCCGTCAGGCGCGTATGCGGTTCGCGCTCCGGCAGCAGCGGATTAGATCGGGCGAGAAAACAAAAGTCGGGGGTAGCAAATGCTTGGGACGATTCTAATAATAATTCTAATCCTGCTGTTGATCGGTGCGCTGCCGAGATGGGGTTACAGCAGCGGATGGGGTTACTACCCGACCGGTGGCGTCGGACTACTCCTGATCATAATCATCATCCTCTTGTTGATCGGCTACATATAGCCCTCGCCTTTGTCCGGCCCGCCAACGCCACTAAGGCGAGCATGGTGGCTGATCGCGTGGCGCGGAGTGCTGGCGCTTTCCGGGTGCCAGACAAAGGTCATTACGGGTCAAAATGTTCTCGTTTCGGATTGGTGCTGGCCTCCCGCCGAAGATATCGATGGTGTGGGCGCTTGACTGTGCACGCCGGCGCGACGAATCTCGGGTGCTTCGCTCGGGGCGGTGCGACAGACCAATCGTGTGACGGTAGTCATCCCGGCCGGATCCGGAGGGCGGCGAGCCGTAGGCGCGTAGCTCAGTGGTAGAGCGCTCCTAGCACATGGGAGAGGTCAGGGGTTCGATTCCCTTTCGCGCCTACCACGTCGCCTAGAGAGTCGAATTCTCAGCATCGGCGCTCCCGCTATCGACCGCGCCGCCCGCCCGGCGTAGGCTCTCCGCAAAACCGGCTTTGGAAAATGCGGAGGGGATCATGCAGACGATTGCTATCGGCGATTTCGAGGTTCATCGCGTTACCGAATACGAGGGACCGTTTCTCGCGCCCCAGGAGTTTTTCCCCGATTTCGATCCCGAAGTGCTCCGCGCCAACGCCGATCTTCTCGGACCCAAGCTGATCGATCCTGATAGCGGCCGGCTGATGTTCAGCTTTCATACTTTTGTGATCAAAACCGGCCGTCACACAATCCTGATCAATTCCTGCCTCGGCAATGACAAGGAACGCCCGTCACGGCCGCAATTTCATCGCATGCGCAGCAATTACCTCGCCGATCTGGCCACCGCCGGGGTCAGGCCGGAGCAGGTCGACTACGTCATGTGCACGCATCTGCACTGGGATCATGTCGGCTGGAACACGCGGCTCGAAAACGGCAGCTGGGTCCCGACTTTTCCCAAGGCGCGCTATATCATGGCGCGGCGCGAGTACAGTCATTGGGAAGGGGCGTTCCGGCAACCGGGCGAGGATTCGCCGCATCGGCGCGCCTTTGAGGACAGCGTATTGCCGGTGGTGCGCACCGGCCAGTCACAATTGGTCGACGACGATTTCGCGCTCGAAGACGGGCTGTGGTTCGAGGCGGCGCCGGGCCACACGCCGGGCAACGTCGTGATCCACGCCCGCTCGGGGCAGGAAACCGCCGTCTTTCTCGGGGACGTGCTGCACCACCCCATCCAGCTGATCAAGCCGGAATGGTCGACCTTTGCCTGCAGCGACCGCGATTTGTCGCGCGAGACCCGCACCCGGCTTGTCGAAGAGCATGCCGAACGCGGCACCCGGCTGCTGCCGGCGCATTTCCCGGCGCCGACCGTCGGACATATCGTCCGCCACGGCAGCGCCTACCGCTACCAATTCGAACAGTAAGGTGCGAGCCCTCACCCACGCAGCCGAGAGGGCTGGGTTCCTCATCTCCCTCTGCGCGCGACAGGGTGCTGAGCGCCGCAACGAGGCGGGCTAGGGGAGTGGCATAGAGCTGATCGAATTTAGAGAGGGGAGAGAAAAATGACCAAGATGACGGGGGGCGCCGCCCTGGTCGAGATGCTCTGCCGCAATGGCATCGACACGATCTTTGCGCTGCCGGGCGTGCAGAACGATGCGCTGTTTGTCGCCTTTTACGATGCCGGCGAGGCATTGCGGGTGATCCATACCCGCCACGAGCAAGGTGCCGCTTACATGGCCTTGGGCTATGCGCGGGCGACCGGTAAAATTGGCGCCTACGCGGTCGTGCCGGGTCCGGGTTTTCTCAACACCACCGCGGCACTGTCGACCGCTTACGCGACCAATGCGCCGGTATTGTGCATCGCCGGCCAGGTGCAATCCGACATGATCGGGCGCGGCTATGGCTTATTGCATGAGATCCCTGACCAGCTCGGCATCCTGCGCAGCCTGACAAAATGGGCCGAGCGCATCGATCATCCGACCGAGGCCGGCAAGCGCGTCAACGAGGCGTTTCGCCAGTTGCGCGATGGCCGCCCGCGTCCGGTCGGCCTCGAAATCCCGCCCGATGTGTTGGCGCTCGCGACCGAGGTGGCGCTGCCCGCAGCCGAAGCGCCGCCGCCGGCCACAGAACCCGACCCCGATCAGATCGATGAGGCCGCCCGGCTGCTCGCGTCGGCAAAAAAGCCGCTGATCTTTTTGGGCGGTGGTGCGGTCGATGCGGCGGAAGAGGTGCTGGCTGTCGCGGAAATGCTGCAGGCCCCGGTCGTCAGCGCGATTGGCGGCAAGGGCGTCGTCAGCGACCGGCATTATCTTGCGCAATCGGCGCTCGGCGGCCACGCGCTGTGGCGCGAAGCCGATGTCGTGCTCGCCGTCGGGACCCGGCTGCACCAGCCGCAATTGCGTTGGGGGATCGATCGCGACCTCAAACTGATCCGCATCGACATCGACCCGACCGAGATCACCCGCTTTTTCAAACCGTCGCTCGGCATTGTCGCCGACGCCAAGGCCGGGCTCGCGGCATTGCACAATGCGCTCGACCGGCACGCGCCAAAACCCGCCTCGCGTCGCGACGAACTTGAGACATTAAAGGCGGCCACCCTCGCCGGAGTTGAGGAAAAGCTCGGCCCACAATGCGAATATTTGCGGGCGATCCGCGCCGAACTGCCCGATGACGGCATCTATGTCGAGGACCTGACGCAAGTCGGCTATGTCGGCCGGATGGCGTTCCCGGTCTATCAGCCGCGCACGTACATCCACAGCGGCTATCAAGGCACGTTGGGGTTCGGTTTTGCGACGGCGCTCGGCGCCAAAGTCGGCCGCCCCGACCAGCCGGTCGTGTCGGTCTCGGGCGATGGCGGGTTTATGTACAATGTGCAGGAATTATCGACCGCGGCCCGCCACGGCATCGACATCGTCGCGATCGTGTTTGCCGACGGCGCCTTTGGCAATGTCCGCCGCATGCAAAAGGAGGATTACGGCAACCGCCTGATCGGTGTTGATCTGTTGAACCCGCAATTCCCGAAAATGGCCGAGAGTTTTGGCGTTGCCGGGGTCAAGACGACGAGCCCGGATGGCTTGCGCCAGGAACTCGCCGCCGCCCTCAAACGCCGCGGCACGACTTTGATCGAGGTTGCCGTCGGCGAAATGCCCGACCCGTGGAAGGTGCTGGTTCCGCCGCGCGTCCGCGGCCTGCATTAGCGCCAATGGAGCGATAGCGGACCCTCTCTCCGCCAGCGGGGGAGGGCCCACTCACCGCGCGAAATTACAGGGTCTTCAGCTCCTGCAGGATCCACTCGCAATGGCGCCGCTCGTCTTCGAGCCCGCGCTGCAGGGTTTGCTGCGTCGTCGAATTGAGCCCGCGGAACCCGACCGCCCGCTCGTAAGCAGTATTGGTGTCGGCTTCGTTGGTTTTCATCGCCTGCAGAATGGATTTGTCCCCCATCAGGCTGCCCATTACGACTTTGCCCTGAGTCAAGTAGCTCTTCATATCGCCTTCCTTCGGCGGGGTGCGGCCCATCCGCTGAAGGATCGCGCTGATCTCATCGATATGGCGCAGATGATCGCCTTTGAATTCGCGCAACCGGTCACGGAACCGGGCTTCGTCAAGCCGGTCGATCGCGGCCTGATAGGCGTCGGCGGCGTCGTAATCGAGTTGGACCAAATCTTCCAAGAGATCTTCTAGCGTGCTTTCGGTGCCTACGGTTGTGGCCATGATTTCTCCTATCACGAGATAAGCAAACCGACGCATCGATCGTGTCTCTAAAATCAACAACCCGCCTCGATGTTTGTCCCGCAACAGGAGTATTTCTGAAGCCAATCGCGCAGCCGACTTATTACTTATCCATTGTTGTCGTAACCGGCGCATTTTCGGCGCGCACTCGCGTGTGGCCCGCAGCCGCGAATTCGCGGCTGCGCCAGCGAACGCCGCCCGTTCCCCGGTGTTTCCTCAATGCGACACAAGGTGAACATGATGCACGTCCATCATCTCAGTTGCGGGACGATGTGCCCGCTCGGCGGCCGGCTATGGGACGGGTTCAGCCCGATCCTGCAACCCGCCACGATCATCTGCCATTGCCTGCTGATCGAGACCGAAGAGGGGCTGGTTCTGGTCGATACCGGGTTCGGGCTCGCGGATGTCAGGAACCCGCAGCGGCTCAGCCCACTGTTTCGCAGGACCAATCGCATCAAATTGCGCGAAGAGAACACCGCCATCCGCCAGATCGAGGCCCGCGGCTTTGCCGCCCGTGATGTCCGGCACATCGTTATGACGCATCTCGATTTTGACCATGCTGGCGGCATCGAGGATTTTCCCCAAGCCACCGTGCACGTGCTCGACACCGAACTTGCCGCCGCCAACTCGCAAGACAGTGCGCTCGATCGCCGGCGCTACCGGCCGGTGCAGTGGGGTAGGGGAGTCAACTGGCAGCCTTATTCGCTCGATGGCGAACGCTGGTTCGGGTTCCGCTGCGTGCGCGACCTCGTCGGCCAGAATTCGGATGTCCTGATCGTGCCATTGGCGGGCCACACACCCGGCCATTGCGGCATTGCAGTCCGTACTGGCGAAGGCTGGCTATTGCATGCCGGCGACGCCTATTTCTTCCGCGGCGAAATGGATCTCGGCGAATATCACTGCACGCCGATGCTGCGCTTTTACCAGCGCATGATGGCGAGCGACAATACGGCGCGGCTGAGCAACCAGGCGCGGCTGCGGCGGCTCAAGCAAACCCATGGCCGCGACATTCGCCTGTTCTGCGCCCATGACGCCAAGGAGCTGGAGACGTTTTCCGCCGCGTCCGAAGCGGACATAGCTGCCCCATCCCAGCAAAGGCGCGCCGCCCAGACGGTATCGCCCCAGGAGTGGCCTTTAGCGCCCCTGATTTTTTCCCGCGATTCCGGCGAAAGCGTCGGTGCTTGCTAGACTTGCGATGGTAATGGCGCGGGCGAGGTCCGGGCTCTAAGTCCCAGTAACGCGAGCAGCGCCATAATGCTGACGCCGGCGGAGACGGTGAGCGCGCCGACCCCGAGGCGGTCGATCAGCAGACCGAAAACGAGAGGCGAGGCTGCCTGAGCGGCCCGCGCCGGGGCAGCCAGAATTCCGGTTCGCTGACCATAGCCTGCCGGTCCAAAGATCACCAATGGCAGCGTGCCCTTGGCAATGGTCAGTAAACCGTTCCCCGCCCCATGGCACAGCGCGAAAACCATGACCGCGGGCGCGCCGATCGCGAGCAAAATTCCCGCCCCTAATGGGTGCAGTGCCGCCGCAATCCGCGCCGAGATCAGCGGATGGACAAAGCGCAACGCGCCGAACTCGACCAGCCGCGCCGCAACCTGAGCCGGGCCGACAAGGGCGGCGGCCGCAATTGCCCCCGTAGTGCTCGCTCCGGCGATCTCAAGAAGACGCGGCAGGTGCGCCGCCATCGCCCCGGTCACGAACCAGGTCGCGGCGAAAACAAAAGCCAGGATTGGCATCGCGCCGCGCGGCGCCGTTGCCGCCTCTATATCCGGCTCGGCTACGTGTTCGGGCGGCGGTGCGCGCGGAATGAGAAAGCGGTTGAGCGGCAGCCCGATCAGCAGATTGATCGCCGCCCAGGTCAGGCAGGCGCCGCGCCAGCCCACGCTCGCATCGAGCGCCGCCGAGAGCGGCCATCCAATGGTGCTGGCGAACCCGGCAATCAGCGTGATTCCGGTGATCGGACCGCGAGCCGCCCGCCCGTAAAGGCCGGTCAGGGTGGCAAAGGCCGAGTCGTAAAGACCCAACGCCATTCCGACGCCAAGCGCCATCCAGGCCACGGCCAGTCCGACGACGCCCTGCGAGCGCGCAAGCAGGATCAAGCCGGCCCCAAGCACAAGATTGGACAGCACCAGAACCCCGCGGCCGCCGTTTTTGTCGATTGCTCGACCCACTGCCGGCCCGAGAACCGCCGCCAACAGCAACGATCCCGAAAACACCCCGAAAACTGTGGCTCGCGACAGGCCAAGTCCGGCGGCGATCGGCTGCGCCAGGATTGCCGGCAAGTAGTAGCTCGATCCCCACGCCAGCGTCTGGGTTGTTCCAAGCGTCGCAACGACAACGCTGCGTTTCACCCCACGCCGCTCCTCGGCATCGCGTCACACGATACGATGCTCGTACCACCTTTGCGTCCGCAAGACGATACGCACGACCGAGAGCATGACAGGCACTTCGACGAGGACACCGACCACGGTCGCAAGTGCCGCTCCCGACTGGAAGCCAAAGAGTGCTATTGCCGCGGCGACCGCCAGCTCAAAGAAATTCGACGCGCCGATCAATGCCGATGGGCAGGCGACATTGTGCGGAACGCCGAGGGTCCGGTTTAATCCGTAGGCGATACCGGCGTTGAGATAGACCTGGATCACGATGGGCACCGCCAGCAGCGCGATGATTAAAGGCTGGTTGACGATTTGCTCGCCCTGAAAACCGAACAACAGCACGAGTGTCGCCAGCAATGCGAGCAACGAGATTGGTTGTAGTCGTCGAAGGGTTTGCGCCAACGCTGCATCACCGCCTGATACCAGCAGTGAGCGCCGCCAGAGTTGCGCGGCGATCACCGGCACGACGATGTAAAGAACGACCGACAGGAACAATGTCGTCCACGGCACGGTAATTGACGACAGACCGAGCAGCAGCCCGACAATTGGCGCGAACGCAAAGACCATGATCGTGTCGTTGAGCGCCACCTGGGTCAGCGTAAAATTCGGCTCACCATTGGTCAGGTTCGACCACACGAATACCATTGCCGTGCACGGCGCCGCCGCCAGCAATATCAAGCCGGCGATGTAGCTGTCGATTTGCCCGGCCGGCAGCCACGGGCGGAAGATCCAGCCGATAAACAGCCAGCCCAACAATGCCATGCTGAATGGCTTGACCAACCAGTTGATGCCGACAGTCACGGCGATGCCGCGCCATTGCTCGGCGACGCGATGCAATGCGCCAAAATCGACTTTGAGCAGCATCGGCACGATCATCAGCCAGATCAGCACCGCGACCGGAATATTGACTTCGGCCACGGTCATCCGCCCGAGCGCGTGGAACGGGGCGGGCAATAACCGACCGAGCACAATGCCGGTGACGATGCACAATGCCACCCAAACCGTCAGATAGCGCTCAAAGGTCCCCAATGCCGGCGCCGCGCGACGCCGGCTGATTTCACTGACCGATGTCATGACAACTCCAGCCTTGGGGCCGCGGGACGGCGGCCGATCTCATCGACGTTGCGTTTGATTGCCAGGCGATCGAGCTTATCGAACGGCAGCGCGACAAAAATCTTTATCCGGCTTTCGAGCGCCAGATAGGCGTCGCGGAATGCTTTACGTTGCTCCGCCTCGTTGCCGGTAACGGCGGCCGGGTCGGGCACGCCCCAATGAGCGGTCACCGGATTGCCGGGCCACACCGGACAGATATCACCCGCCGCCTGGTCGCATACCGTAAAGACGAAATCCATGACCGGTGCGTCCAGGCGCGTGAATTCATTCCAGCTTTTGCTGCGCAACCCCGAAGTCGCGAGATGGTGACGATCGAGTTCTTCGAGCGCCAACGGGTGCACCGTACCCCGAGGGTGACTGCCGGCGCTGTAGCCGTTGAACCGGCCCCTGCCCCAATGCTCGATCAGCACTTCGGCGAGGATGCTTCGCGCCGAGTTGCCGGTACAGAGAAACAGGACGTTGTAAATGTGTCTTTCCGTCATGTTCGGCCCACTCTCCGGTTCACGATTTGCGGGCCTCGACCATGGCCGAGACGATGTGGTTCTCGATGTTTTTGCCGGGAGCCCAACTCTGGATCAGCTCGCGGCTTTCCGGTTTCGGCGTCACGCGGATATCGACAAATCCGGCGCTTGCCAGCCAATTCTCGACGCGTTCGGCCGAAGCCGCTCCGGCAACACAGCCGCACAGCAAGGCTGGATCGGATCGCAGTTCGGCCGGCAACGGGGCGATGTTGACGATATCCGACACCGCGAGCCGCCCGCCGGGTTTGAGCACGCGATAGGCTTCGCGGAACACCTGCTCTTTGTCGGGGACAAGGTTGATCACGCAATTCGAGATCACGACGTCGGCCGTGTTGTCGGCGACCGGAAGGTGTTCGAGTTCCCCGAGGCGGAATTCGACATTACCCGCACCGATGCGGGCGGCGTTGTCGCGCGCCTTTTTGAGCATCTCATGCGTCATGTCGACACCGATCACCCGACCGCTGTCGCCGACCTGCCGCGCTGCCAGGAAACAGTCGAACCCGGCGCCGCTGCCGAGATCGATAACGATCTCGCCCGGTCTCATCGCGGCGATTGCCTGGGGATTGCCACAACCAAGCCCGAGATTGGCCCCATCGGGAACCGCCGAGAGCTCCGCCTCGGAATAGCCCATACGCCGGGCCTTGTCTTGCGGAGTGCTCTCCGGGCCGCAACACGAGGAGGATACTGGCGCGCAGCAACTCGCCTCACTTGCCGACGCGATGCCGCCATAGCGGGCGCGCACCATTTCCTTGATCTGAGTATCATCCATGCTTCGTCTCCCTATGCGGCGGTCGTCTTCGCCGTGGCTTCCGTGCAGCAGCCGGAGGCGGGCTCACACATCGGCGCGCTGACCGCATCACGTCCGCAGCAGTTTTCGGTGAGGTAGGCCAAGAGCGCGTTCATGGCGCCATACTCGGCCGCATAGATCAGCTGCCGGCTCAAACGGCGCTGGGTAATCAGACCGGCGTGGAGGAGCTGCCCCAGATGGAAAGACAGCGACGAGGGCTGTACGCCAAGCCGCTCGGCGATGACCCCGGCCGGCAGTCCCGCCGGCCCCGCCGTGACCAGCAGCCGAAACAGCGCCAGCCGGGTTTCCTGCGCCAATGCGCCGAGTGCCGCAATCGCCCGCCTCTCGTCCATACCAAACATTCCATGTTTCAACGATAATCAAATATATAAGCTTGGGACCCGCGTCAAGCGACATTTTGAAGGTCGTCGAACTAACATATGCCCGGCTTGGTCAGAGGATCACAGAAGAAACGCCCGGAGCGCGAACCTCTATAAAATCGCGCCTTGGCTGTCCGTCGCATTGATCGGCCGCATTGTGGTGATGCCTAATTGTCTTCCAACTGTTGGGCTATTGAGAAAACGGTTCCGGTGCCTGATGTCTGGGCCGCGCTGGGCACGGCCGAACTCGCGCATATCGTCGGACTTTCGCTGGCGGTCAGCTTTTCTGCGACCGCCATCGCGGCAATTATCGGATTGCCGTGCGGGGCGGCGTTGGCGATCTGCCGATTCCCCGGCCGCCGTCTGCTGATCCTGCTTGCGAATGCGTTCCTCGGCTTGCCCCCCGTCGTTGTCGGACTAGCGCTCTATTTGGTGCTGTCCCGCTCTGGACCGCTCGGCGTGCTCGCGCTCCTCTTTACGCCCGCTGCCATGGTGATCGCCCAGGCCCTTCTTGCAACGCCGATCGTTACCGCCTTGACGCATCGGGCGATCGAGCAGCCTTGGGAGGAATATGGCGGCACATTGCGGGTCGACGGCGCAACCCGGTTACGGTCGATCAGGATGCTGCTCACGATCGCACACCGCTCCGTCATCACCGCCGTGTTGGCCGGATTCGGCCGCACCATCTCGGAAGTCGGCGCGGTCTTGATTGTCGGCGGCAACATCGCCGGCTACACGCGGATCATGACGACCGCCATCGTTCTGAAGACAAGTGAAGGCGATCTGGGGCTGGCGCTTGGGCTTGGCTGCATCCTGATCGGGATTAGCATTGCTGTCAGCGCCAGCGCCTTTGTGCTTTGGGAGAGATCATGAAATTCAGCCAGATTATTGCGGTCGTATTCCTCGTACTGCTAGCACGAGAAGGCATCGCCGCCGAACAGCCCGCCCCCCAATCGATCATTCTTGCTTCGACGACTTCGGTCGAAAACTCGGGTTTGCTCGCGCACATTCTCCCAGCCTTCACCAAAGAGACCGGGATAACCGTGCATGTCCTGGCCCAGGGGACGGGTCAGGCGCTGCAGACGGCGGCGCGCGACGACGCCGATCTGGTGCTCGTGCACGATCCGGAAGCCGAGCAGAAATTCATCTCAGCTGGCGACGGCATCGACCGCCGACAAATCGCGTGGAATGATTTTATTATCGTCGGGCCGCGCTCCGACCCGGCACATATCGCCGGCACCCACAATGCGGTTGCGGCGTTGAAAGCGATCGCTGGCTCGGCGCCGTTTGTGTCGCGCGGCGACAAAAGCGGCACCGACGCGCTCGAGCACCGGCTATGGCGCGCGGCGGGGATCGATCCCGTCAAAATAGGTGGTGGATCATGGTACCGCGATATCGGCGGCGGCATGGGCGCGGCATTAAACACCGCTGAGGCGATGAACGCCTATACGATAAGCGACCGCGGTACTTGGCTGAGCTTTGGCAACAAAGGTGATCTTACAGTATTGGTCGAAGGCGACCCGCATCTCCTTAATCGCTACGATGTGATCCTGCTTAATCCGGCAAAGCATCCCGTGCCAAAACAGGACTTAGCCAAGCGCTTTGCACAATGGCTATTGTCGCCCGAGGGACAGGCGGCGATCGGTGCCTATAAAGTCGGTAGTGAGCAACTGTTCCACCCTTCTGCCGCCGCTCCGAAATAAACCGCCAGTAAGACCACGACGGCAATTGCACAGGGAGCCAATGGCTGCATTCAAGAACACCGTATCCAAGGGTTATGTCTGGGCCGTGATCTCCCAAATAGAGGTCCCGCTGCCACAGACGACCGCCAAGCAAGAACCAAAATGACGGGAACGAATTTTGACAGGTGAGGTCGCGGCTGACAGACGTGCCGCACTCGTCCAGGAAGCTTTCCGCCTCGAGTACCTGACGGTTGCATGGATGGTTATTGAAGCAGCCGTGGCGATCGGCGCGGGCGTCGCCGCGGGCTCAATCACGTTACTTGCGTTCGGCATTGACAGCCTGATCGAACTCGCCTCGGCAGTGGTGCTGATCTGGCGGCTGACTGTTGAGCTGCGGCGCGGCCAGTCTTTCGCGGAATTCGCCGAACGCGTAGCAAGCCGAATCGGCGGGGCGCTTTTGTTCGCGCTCGCCGCCTATATTGTAGTGGCAGCCGGGTGGAGCCTATGGATGCGCCGAGGGGCGAGCTTCTCGTGGCCGGGGCTGGTTGTCAGTCTTGCAGCGATGCCGGTCATGTGGGTGTTGTCCCGGCGCAAGTTGCGCATCGCCGACGCACTCGGTAGCCGGTCGCTACGCACCGACGCCGTGGAATTCGATAACCTGCGGATGGCTCTCCTCGGTGGTGGTGATCGGGCTTATTGCGCAGTTGGCGCTGGGTGCGTGGTGGATCGATTCCGTGACTTCGCTCGCAATCGTATGGCTATTGATAAAGGAAGGCCGCGAGGCCTGGAAAGCGGAGGAAGACGACGGTTGAAGGCGCGCGGCGGCGCTTTTGTTTCGATGTGCTATGGACCGCGGCTCCAAGATATAACGGTTCTCTTCAGGGAGGCGGCGGATGAGCGGGTCGCAGCAGGTTTTTGCAGCCGGGCCAGCCGTATCGGTCGGAGAAATGCGGCCGGCGCGCGGCCATCTGCGCGGCTCGGATCTGAGGTGGGCGATTGCCTTTATCGTTCCCTATGCCGCGGTGTTCCTGGTTTTTGTCGTGTATCCCTTTGGCTACGCGCTGTGGATGGCGAGCAAGCCTGCCCTTTATAGCGAACTGATCGCGAATGAACTCTACCTGCCGACGCTCGTCAATACCTTGCTGTTTGTCGGCCTTGGCGTGAATTTAAAGATGTTTTTGGCGTTGCTGCTGTCAGGATTTTTCTTGCAGCGGCGCTGGTGGATCAATGCGCTGTTGGCGGCCTTTCTTCTGCCGTGGGCCATCGCGGCGGCACAGGCCTGCGTCTCGTTTCATTGGATGTTGATCGGCGAGCAAGGTTTGGTCGATCGCCTGCTGTCGGTCTGGTTCGGCATCGATGGTCCGATCTGGTTCAATTATCGCTCGCTTGGGCTCGGCGCGAACATCCTTGTTTACATCTGGAAATGGATGCCGTTCTGGACCGTCATTTTCCTCGCCGCCCGGATGACGATCCCGCGAGATATCTATGACGCGGCAGAGGTCGATGGCGCGACAGGCATCCGCCGCTTTATCCATGTCACCTTCCCAATGATGGCGAACCTTTATGTGATTTGCACACTGCTCTCGGTGCTGTGGACCCTCGGCGACTTTACGACTGTCTATCTCGTATCGGGCGGAGGGCCGGCGAACTCAACGCAAGTGTTGGCGACCCTCGGTTTCGATTACGCCTTCGAGGCCGCCAACCCGGCTCTCGGCGTCGCCGCGGTGATGTCGGCGTTGCCGGTGCTGATCCCGATCGTGATCATGCTGATGCGCCGGTTGCAAGCGAGCGAGATCCAACTATGACAGCCATATTGGTGGACCACGCAACACCGGTGCCGCGGACGCGTCGGCGCCGTCAGTTGCGCCGGACCCTCGCCGAAGCGGGCTCGATCATCCTCGGCATCGTCCTGCTGATCTGGTCGTTGCTGCCCGTCTACAACATGTTGATGATTGCGCTTGATCCCGAAGAAGGCGAGATCGAATTCACCGGCAATATCTGGCCCGATCAGCCGTCGCTCGATGGCTTTCGCGCGGTCGTCACGCAGGAAGCCCGATATCTCGAGGAGTTCTGGCATCAGTTCGGCAACAGTGTCTACATCGGTTTGTCGACAGTGCTGTTGACTGTACTGATCGGGTCGCTGGCAAGCTTTGCGGTGAACCGGATGCGGCTGAGCAAGGGCTCGCTGCTGACCAACGCGGCCCTCCTCACTTACATGATTCCGGCGTCTTTCCTGATTGTCCCGTATTATCGGATCATGAACGCCTACGGATTATCGGGCAATCAATGGGCCGTCATCGCCGCCCAAGTGACATTCGCCACCCCGTTTGCGATCCTGATCCTGCAACTGTATGGAAGGCTGATCCCGGTCGAACTCGACGACGCCGCGCGCGTCGATGGCGCGTCGGCGGTTCAGGTATATCTGCGGGTTTATCTTCCATTGATGACGCCGGCATTGGCGGTGGTCGCGATCTACGCGCTGTTGCTCGCCTGGAACGACTATCTGTACCAGTCGGTATTGCTGACCCCGCGAAACATGACGGTGGCGGTAACCCAGGGCCAATTGTTTACCGATGCCGACGCACCATGGAATGCAATGATGGCCGCCGCCGTCCTTTATGTCCTGCCGCCGATCGTGCTGCTGTTCGCGCTGCGCCGCTACGTTGCCGCAAGCCTCAGTCTCGGCGCGGTCGAGGGCTGAACGCTGCCGACACGCCGGCGTGCGGCGAGTAACATGAGGAGGCCCAGCGGCAATGCCAGCAGCGCAAGGCTCGAGGGCTCCGGTACCGCAGCGGCTGGGATGACGAGCGTGAAGGTGTCGTCCGCGGTCGCGATCCCCCAGGTCCATGTGTAGGTGCCGGGCGTCACACCGAGGCTGGCAAAGGTCTGGTTGTCGTAAGTCGACATGTCCGACAGGGAGCTGCCGGAGACGTAGCCCGCTGGCACCTTAATGATATTTTCGCTGTCGACGGCGATACCGACAATGTCTCCGCTACCGCTACTGGCAAGGGTTCCCGCCCCCCCGCTCCCGAAGCTCGTTGGTCCAGTGAACCCACTGTAGCTGTCCCTTGCCTCGAAACTCGCCGGCCCGGTATTTATATTAGCCTCGTTCGGGACGAGACCGGCAGTGGAGTCGCCTTCATACTCATACGTCAGGCCGGTCAGGTCGATCGTTCCGCTTCCGGTCGCTACGACGTCGGGCCCCACTTGCGCGAGCGTCACGGTATATCCGGCCTGCGCCTCCGGGGCGCAGAGGCCGACGCCGACCAGCATCGCCACGCCAACCGCGGCCATGCCAGTTAATTGTTTCACAAATGTCATGTGCGTCTCCTGTCGTATTCGGGTTAACAAGTATGTCGCCGCCGTCACCCCATTTTAGTTTAGATTTTATCAATCTTTTGTAAATGCTATTTGATAGTTAATTGTGGTATTGCTCTCGCCGTCAGCCCTCGGCGGCGTGGAGGGCGTGAAAGCCCTGGTTTAGGTCTTCGATCAGGTCTTGCGGGTCTTCGAGACCGATATGGAGGCGCAGGGTCGGGCCTTCGGGCGCCCAGCTCGTGGCGCTGCGGATACGCGCCGGCGTGGTCGGCTGGATCAGGCTCTCGAACCCGCCCCAGCTGGCGCCAATGCCAAAGAGGTCGAGCGCGTCGATAAAGGCGTAGACCGCCTTTTTGGGGGTCGGCTTCAGCACCACGCCAAACAATCCGCTGGCGCCGAGAAAGTCGCGTTTCCATAGCGCATGCCCCGGATCTTCGGGCAAAGCCGGGTAGAGCACGCGAGAGACGTCGGGGCGGGTCTGCAGCCAATGCGCCACAATCAGCGCATTCTTTTGATGGCGCTCGAGCCGCACACTCAGGGTGCGCAGCCCGCGCAATGCGAGATAGACGTCATCGGGACCAGCGCAATGGCCAATATCGGCCGCCATCGTGCGCACCGGATCGTACATTTCCTCGGTCGTGATCACCGCCCCGAGCAACACGTCGGAATGGCCGACGATGTATTTGGTAGCGGCATGGATCGACACGTCGACGCCATGCTCGAACGACCGGAATAGCCAGGGCGAGGCCCAGGTGTTGTCCATCAACACCTTGGCGCCGTGCGCATGGGCGACGGCGGCGATTGCCGGCACATCCTGCACCTCGAAGGTCAGCGAGCCCGGCGATTCGACATAGACGACTCTGGTATTAGGGCGCATCAGCCGGGCAATGCCCTCGCCGATCAGCGGGTCGTAATAGGTCGTCTCGACGCCGCAACGGGTCAGCACCTTGTCGCAGAAACTGCGCCCCGGCCCATAGACCAAGTCGACCATCAACAAATGGTCGCCATTTTTGAGACAGGCCTGCAGCGGTGCGGTGACGGCGGCAAGACCCGACGACATCAGCATCGCGCGATAGCCGCCCTCGATCGCCGCCACCGCCTCTTCGAGCGCAAAGGTTGTCGGGGTGCCGAGCAGGCCATAGCGGATTACATCGAAACGCCGGCCGGGGGCGCGCTTTGCTTCCCACTCCGCCATGTTCGCCGACAGGATTGTCGAGGCGTGGTAGACGGGTGGATTGACCGCGCCATGATGCGCCTCGGGATGGCGGCCGAGATGCGTCAGCAGCGTGTCCTTGCGATAATTCCGCGGCCGATCGTCGTTTTTCATAAATTCGTTACTCCGCGCTGACGACGTTTGCTGGGCTCTCGATATCTCAGCATCTCTATCGCTTGCTCGCCAGCCTCGTGATGCCGATCTCGTCGCCCGCAGCGGGATCGCCTTGCGATTGGCAAAGTTGATGATTGCAGATTCCCGGCGGCGGTGATCTGGCGGCTGGCGTAATGTGGCGTTTGCGGCAAATCGGCGCCGCTGAGGGAGATTTGGCGATGAGGCTCGGCGTCATGGTGTTGCTGCTGGCACTCCTCGGCGCCTGCTCCGATGACGCGCCGGTAGCGCCGGCGAGCGCCACCGAATCACCCGAGACGGTTGCCAAACACTGTGCTGACCCGCAGTGGAAAGACAAGAATTTGGGGTTATGGTACTCGGTCTGCCGCCAGCCGATGCATTGGTGAAGCAGCGCGGGGGTGAAGCAGCGGGGGTGAAGCAGCGGGGGTGACGCAGCGCCGCTTGGCAATCAGAATTTCTTGAAGCATTCGCGGCCGGTGCCCTGCAATACTTTGCAGTCGGCGACCACCGCACTCCCCTTCTTGTTCGGCGCGATCTGCACGACGTAGCTTTTGCCGTCCTTGCAGCGCACGCTCCAGTAGGCGGTGCCCTTGGCTTTGCCGCTCGCGGTGACCCCCATCGGGAACGCCTCGGTCCCGACGCAACCATGATGCAAACTATTGCCGAGCGCGGCCGCCTGCTGCGGCTCGGGCATCGCCAGCAACCGGTCATTGGTCGGATTACCCGAGCCCGCGGCACCGGCTTCGCCCGAAATCAACGCGGCCGCCGCGAACGCTGCCGCCAAAAGCAAAATGCGCCTCTGCATTCACCACCCCTCGGCCTTATCGGATCAGATTACCGGCCGCCGCGCGCCGCCGCAACGCGAGTAGGTCAAGATCTGGCGGCTAGGGGATGACGGGCAAAACAATGTGCGAGGGCCGCTCGCGGTCGACAAAAACGCGGTTTTCCGCAATTCGAGGATGTTCCATCGACCCTTCGGGTTCCCCGGAATTGGGATTAACGTCGAAATGGGGAAAGTTGCTGCTCGAAATATCGAGGCGCAGCCGGTGCCCCGCGACGAACAAATTGCCGACCGGGAACAGTTCGATCGTGATCGCGTAGACTTGGCCCGGCACCATCAGCTCGGGCTTTTCCCAGCTGTCGCGATAGCGTAGCCGCAACAGCCCCTCGGCCAGGTTCATCGCAAATCCGTGCGGATAATCGGCGCTTGGCGGGTGCACATCGATCAGTTTTGCCGTGAAATCGGTGTCCCGACAGTCCGAAGCGATCCACAGTCGCGCGCTGATCGGTCCGGCGATCTCAATATCGCGGTCGAGGGGTGCGGTGGCAAACGACAGCACGTCGGGGCGCTCGTCGAGCGGGCGGTAGGGCTCGCGCGCGCCAAACACGTGCGGACCCTCGCGCTGGTCATAGGCACCGCCGCGCATAATCGGTTCGCCCGAACTCAACGCGCCGCCGATCGTTGGCACCGGATGGCGCGGATCGAAACGGTAGACGAGCGGGGCTGCGGACGCTTCGGGTTTGGCCCTGGAAAGGCCGCGGTCGGGCTGCAGGTAAAACCGGGTCCATTCGGTCTGCGGCAATGGCCAGGCCGCGGCATTGCGCCAATGGCCGCCGTGATCGAGCCGCCCCGACGCATTGCGCCGCCCGGAGCCGCCGCCCATCACAAAGATATGGACCGCGGGCTCGGTCTCGACGCCGTTGGCGATCCCCTTGACCCAGCGATCAAACCAACGGCGGCGCAACTCGAAAAAATCTTGCGCGAGATTACCGTCAACCGGAGCCGCTGGGCCAAAATCGACATCGCCGGCATAGCTCAGCGACCGATCGCCATGCGTCCACGGCCCGAGGATCAGCCGCTGGGGTGCGCGCCCGCGCTTTGACAGCCCGAGATGATTTTCGACCGCGGTACGCGCGTAGGGGTCGTACCAGCCGGAGAGATGGGTCACCGGCACGTCGGCGTATCTGCCCCAATACCCTTCCGCATAAATGCCAGGCTGCTTCCAAAACTCGTCAAACACCCCGTGCGACCATTGCTCGAACAGATACTCCTCGTATTCGGGCGCGGCGCTGACCGGCGAATCCCCCTTATGCCACGGCATGCGTGCGAACCACGCCTTAATGTCCTGGGCTTGGAGCGCCGCCCTGACGGCGGGGTCCTTGGCGTCGGCGAGCGCGTTGTTGTAGGCCCAGGTCGCCTGCTTCAGATCAAACGCGCCGTCATGGCGGATGCCGCTGCGGTACGCGTTCGAGAAGCCGCCGCAATCAAGGAACTGCGCCACCAAGCCCGGCGGATTGAGACAGCCGAGGGCGGCCTGGGTGTGCGCCGCGTAAGACAGGCCGAAAGTGCCGATGCGGCCGTTGCACCATGACTGGCGCATCAGCCAGGCGAGTGTGTCGAAACCGTCCTCGGCCTCGCTCAGATATTTTGTAAAGCGCCCGCCCGATTTATAGCGCCCACGGCAGTCCTGATAGACGACGGCGTAGCCGTGCCGCACAAAATATTCCGCGACCTCGACACGTGAACGCGGTGCGGCCACAGCGGCGGTGCGCTCAGAGCGGCTCGGTGCCGATTTATCGTAGGGAGTGCGTTCGAGCAGGACCGGGAACGGCCCACCCGATACCGGGCGAAAGACATCGGTCGCGAGCCCGATGCCGTCCCGCACCGGCACGATGAGGTCGCGCTCGACCGATATTCGGGGCTCGATGTCGTTGTTCATCTGGCGAATCCTCGATTGTGCCCCCGTGATCGATGCCCTGGTATCGGTGCGCTGCTCCGGGGAAGATTGCATAACCCGGCAAGCTTGCGCGTCACCGGCATTTTCGCTATCACCGCGCCTCACCCCGGCCGCGGGTAAGGGCGCGTAGCTCAGCGGGAGAGCACTACGTTGACATCGTAGGGGTCACTGGTTCAATCCCAGTCGCGCCCACCATTCTCAATACCATCGGCTGTCGGACCTCGGCTGCGGTGATCGCAATCGACGCAACCGAGCTTTCCTGATCGATGCTCCCAGAACGATCCATTCCGTCACGACCGATTACCCATTTATCTCAGCCAAGGCGAAATGAGTGACCGCCGTAACCGGCGAGGCCCGTCATCATGCTGCCATCGGATTCTCGGGGATGTCGAATTCTTTCGGAGAAAGGTTGGCGACATAAAGCGTTGGTTTTGGATAGTCTTAATGCGAGCGGTGAGCGCCATGGGAGCTAGCCGGTGACCAAAAACTTACGAATCGAGGATTACGCGCTGATCGGCGATTGCGGCACCGCGGCATTGGTTGGGCGCAACGGCTCAATCGATTGGCTGTGCCTGCCGCGCTTCGATTCACCAGCCTGCTTCGCTGCTTTGCTCGGTGAGCCCGAGCACGGCCGCTGGCTGATCGCGCCACGCGATCCTGATCCCAAAGTCACCCGGCGCTATATCGAGGACTCGCTCGTTCTCGCGACCACCTTCGAGACGGCGGAGAGTACGGTCGAGCTGATTGATTTTTTCCGGCCGCGGCACGGAAATTTGCACTTGGTTCGCCTGGTTCGCGGGCTGCGCGGCCGCGTCAGGATGCAGGTCGAGATCGTCTTGCGCTTCGAATATGGCTATCTCGTGCCGTGGGTCGAACGTTTAGAGGAAGGCGGCATCTCGGCAATCGCCGGGCCGGATCGGGTAGCGCTGCGCACGCCCGTACCGCTCGTTGGGGAAGATTTGAAGACGGTCGGCGAATTCGAGATTTCAGGCGGCGAGACTGTCCCGTTTGTGCTGAGCTACGGTCCTTCGCATCAGCCGCCACCGAGGCCGGTCGACGCCGAGCGCGCCCTTGAAAATGCGCTCGCCTTCTGGCGGCAGTGGAGCGCCGGCTGCGCCTCAGCTGGGCCGTGGAGCGACACCGTGAAAGGCTCGCTGGCGGTGCTGAAGGGCCTCACCCATGCACCGACCGGCGGCATCGTCGCCGCACCGACGACCTCGCTGCCCGAGCGGCTCGGCGGGCCGCGCAATTGGGATTACAGGTATTGCTGGCTGCGCGATGCGACGTTCACATTGCTGGCGCTAATGCATGCCGGCTGCTCCGGTGAGGCGCGGTCGTGGCGTGACTGGCTGTTCCGCGCCGTCGCGGGCAGCCCGGACCAGATCCAGATCATGTACGGGCTCGGCGGAGAGCGTCGACTGAGCGAGTGGGAGGTGCCCTGGCTGCCGGGATATGAGGGCTCATCTCCAGTGCGCATCGGCAACGCCGCATCAAATCAGATGCAGCTCGACATCTATGGCGAAATCCTCGATGCCTTCTACCACACCTATTTGAACGGTTTGCCACCGGTCGCGCGCGCGGTTCCAATCGGTCGGGCGGTGCTCGGGCATTTGGCCGGGATCTGGCGCGAGCCCGACGAGGGGATTTGGGAGGTGCGTGGCCCGCCGCAGCACTTCACCCATTCAAAGGTCATGGCCTGGGTCGCCTTCGATCGGGCGATCAAAATCTCCGAACGACTCGATGGCGGTAGGGAGGGCGCACCCTGGCACCAGATCCGCGACGAGATCCATGCCGATATTTGTGCCAAGGCGTTCGATCCTGATCTTGGCAGTTTTGTGCAGGCCTACGGGTCGAAATCGCTCGACGCCGCACTGCTGCTGTTGCCGCTCGTCGGGTTTTTGCCGCCCACCGACCCGCGCATATTGGGCACCGTACGGGCGATCGAAAAGCGCCTTTTATTTGACGGGCTGGTCTTCCGCTATGACACCGGCGAGGGCGTCGACGGTCTACCTCCCGGCGAGGGGGCCTTTCTCGCGTGCAGTTTCTGGCTCGCCGACAATTATATTCTGCAGGGACGTATGGACGAAGCGCGCGAATTATTTGAGCGGCTATTGCTATTGCGCAATGACGTCGGTCTCTTGGCCGAAGAATACGATCCGCGCGCTAAGCGCCAGCTCGGTAACTTCCCACAAGCGTTTTCGCACGTGGCGCTGGTCAACACCGCCTTCAATCTAACCCGCAGCGAGGGCCCTGCCGATCAGCGCTCGGGCGACGGCAAGAATGCACAGCTGCTGCTGCAGCCGGCGCTGTTGTAACCACCGCAGCGGGAAGCGGCCCGAGCGGGGCCGCTTCCGTCACCGGAGGTTCGATTGGGTTTGAGCCCTTACCAGTACCTCGGATAATAGTATCCTGAGTAATAGCCAGGGTAGTACCCTGAATAATACGGGTAATAATAACTGGGATAGTAACTTCGACTGTAGTAGTTATAAGTGTAACGTGGAGAGGGGTAATAGTAGGCTGGCGGGTTGTTGTAATAATAAGAGTACGGAGTGCCAAAGCCGAAGCCAAACGGCCCAACGCCAAAACCGAGATACTGGGCGTTAGCCGGAGCCAATGGAACGGTCAGCGCGCCAAGAGCAACTGCCGAGACTGCCAAAGTTCCAAGCGACGAAAACCGGCGGGTAGTGGTGGAAGTCGACATATTCACCTCCAAATCTGCAATGAAGGTCTATCGCTGACTTTCCAACACTGGTGTGTTCTCGGACGTTCCCAGGGTAAGGGACCATTGTCGAACGGATTTTGCCGCGAATATCTACCCGCGCTCGGGCTTTAGGATGATTTACCGCTGGCGGTCTGGCTTTTGCCGCGCCTGTTGTGCGACCGCTGATAATGCCTCGCGGCACAAAGTTTCGGCGGGGAGGCCCGTTGTCTTCATTCCGATTTCGGCTCGCGAGAGATGGTCGAGCGCCGCGCGCAGGTGTGGCTCGCGCCACACCCCGAGCTGGCGCCGAAACCCGTCCTGGAGCTTGAAAAAGATCGGTGGACGTGCGGCGCGCATCACCTCGTCGACGGTCGCGCCGGCGCTTACGCTTGCCGCCATCGCATGCAGCCGGTGAAGGTGGCGCAACATCGCGCGGACGATCGTAACCGGGGACTCGCCTTCCTGGAATACGCGGTCTAAGACGCGCTCCAGTCGGGCCATGTCCCCTTCGGCCGCCGCCATAATCGCGTCATCGAGATCCAACCCGGCACTGTCGCCGACCGACAGCACCGCGTCTTCGAGCTCAACCCGACCGCCATCACCGACATAGAGAGCGAGTTTGTCGAGTTCGGACCGGGTCACCAGGCGGTCTTCGCCGAGATGATCCACCAGATATTGCGTAGCGTCGCGGCTGGCGCTTACACGATGGGCTGCCAAACTTTCACGGATCACCGCTGCACGATCACGCGGTGCATCCGGGTAGCAGCCGATCGCCGTGCCATGCGGCGATCCGTCGAACGCCCGCCGCAGAGCCGATCCCGACGAAAGCTCCGCGGCTTCGGCAACAACCAATGCCTCGCCCGGCGTCTCGGCGAGATATCCTGCGAATAATCGTGCCAAGCTATCGCTTGCAGCGCGTACCCGCACAACCCGTCGACCGCCGACCAGGCTGAGTTGTGCGGATTCATCGGCAAGCCGCGCCGGGTCGGCCGCGAGCGCCGTCCCATTCAGATCGGCGACTCGAAATGGGTCAGCGAGATCGGCGCATACGGTGCGGGCGAGATGATCGGCGCGCTCGCGAACCAATCCGGCATCCGGCCCATAGAGCAGCACGGCGCGGATGCCAGGGTCGGGGCGCTGCAAAAAGGCGGCGACCCGAGCCGGAGCGATCTTCACGGCAAGGCCTCGGCCTTCTTGGGTGCATTCTGCCCGGCTCGTTGCTCCATAAACAGGGTAAGCACCCGAACGATCTCCTGGTTGAGCTCGGCGACCGTGCGCAACTGAGCATCGTCTTCGCCGACAATGGTCGAATATTGATTTGGGTTCAGCTCGAATGAATTCTGCTCATGAAGCGAGATCGTCAGCAGAGTTTGACCGCTCTTGATGTCTTTCAGATTGCTAGTGCTGTGGACGTCGATTTGACCGAGAGTGGCGGTGCCCTGCGACTGAAGGCCAAGACTGCTCAGTGAGTAGACGAGCGTCGTGCTGAGCGTGTAGCGAACCGGTGTGGGTTCGCCGCGCGGATTAAGCGAGTTGCGGAGAGCCATTTCGAGCCGTTGGCCGATGCGCTCTAAAATCGGCAGCACCTTGATCGCGCGCAAATCAGCGCTCGCTGGGCCAGTCTCGGGATCGGCGTAAAGCCGTTCCCAGCCGCACCCGCTCAGCGATGACGCGAGAAATAGGATCAGCGCGAGAACGGCACGCCGGCCCGCCATGTCAGGCGACGATACTGACGATCCGGTTCGGTACGACAATCACCTTGCGCGGTGCGCGCCCTTCGAGCCAGCGCGCCACTTGCGGCAATTGCAATGCCGCACTCTCGACAGCACCGCTTGCCGTGTCGCGCGGGAATTCCAGTGTGCCGCGTAATTTGCCGTTGACCTGTACGGCGATCGTGACCTGCTCGTCGCGCGCGAGAACAGGATCGGCAACCGGCCAAGATTGCTCGGTCAGAAGACCGTCCCCGCCCAGCCTCTCCCACATTTCTTCGGCGAGGTGCGGCATCATCGGCCCCAACAGCCGTGTCACAATCTCAAGTGCTTCGCGCAATACCGCGGGAGCGCCGGGCGCCGCCGCAAAGGCTGACTGCGGCAATTCCTCGACCGCATTGGTCAGTTCGCGAATGCGGGCGACGGCGCGGTTGAAATGGAATTTATCGAGGTCGTCGCTGACCGCGGCAATCGTCCGGTGAACCGTCCGCCGCAACTCCGTGATCTCGGCGGGCAACGCGCCGGAGATCGCGGTTCCCCGAGGCGGCAATGCAATCGGCGGCTCGTTGACCATCCGCCACAGCCGGTTGACATAGCGCCAGCTGCCTTCGATGCCGGTCTCGGTCCATTCGAGGTCGCGCTCGGGCGGGCTGTCCGACAGCAGATAAAGCCGCGCCGTATCGGCGCCGTAGGTGTCGACGATCGCGTCGAGGCCGACCACATTCTTCTTCGACTTCGACATCTTTTCGATGCGGCCGACCGCCACCGGATGGCCTTCCGGGTCGACGTAATCCCCGGCGCTGTCGCGATCGACCTCTTCGGGGAAAAGCCATTCGCCGTTCTCGCTGCGATAGGTCTGATGGCACACCATGCCTTGCGTGAACAGCCCGGCGAATGGCTCCTCGAGATTGAGGTAGCCGCATTGCTTCAAGGCGCGGGTGAAAAACCGCGAATAGAGCAGGTGCAGCACCGCATGTTCGACCCCCCCGATATATTGGTCGACCGGCATCCAATAATCGACCGCGTCACGGGCAAATGCGTGAGTATCGCGCGCCGAGCAAAAGCGCAGGAAATACCAAGACGACTCAAAGAACGTGTCGAATGTGTCGGTTTCGCGCTCGGCCGGTCCGGCGCAGCGTGGGCAGTTCACGTGCTTCCATGTCGGGTGGTGAGCGAGCGGATTGCCCGGCGCCGTAAAGCTGACATCCTCGGGCAAGGTGACCGGCAAGTCGCGCTCCGGTACCGGGACAATGCCGCATTGCGGGCAATGGATGACCGGGATTGGGCATCCCCAATAGCGCTGCCGCGACACACCCCAATCGCGCAGGCGATAAGCAATCGTCCGTTCGCCGCGGCCCAATGCTTCGAGCCGCTCGCCCGCGGTTCGTTTCGCTTCAGCCACCGACAGGCCATCGAGGAAAGCAGAATTAAATAACTCGCCGTCCTCGACATAGGCGTCGTCGCGAACCGTATAGCGTGCCGGGTCGGCTCCCGGCGGCAACACCACCGGGATCACCGGCAACCCGTATTTGCGGGCGAATTCGAGATCGCGCTGGTCATGCGCGGGGCAACCAAAGATGGCGCCGGTGCCGTACTCCATCAGCACGAAATTGGCGACATAGACCGGCACGCGACGGTTCGGATCAAACGGGTGGATCGCTTCGAGGCCGGTGGCGTAGCCCCGCTTTTCGGCAGTCTCGATGACCGCCTCGCTGGTCCCCATCCGGTTGCACTCGGCGATGAAATCGGCGAGCCCGGGATCGTGTTCGGCAAGACGTTGGGCCAGCGGGTGATTCGGCGACAATGCCACAAAAGACGCGCCAAACAGCGTATCTTGTCGCGTCGTAAACACCTCGATTCGATCGTCGCTACCGGCGATGTCGAAATAGACGCGTGCCCCTTCCGAGCGGCCAATCCAGTTCTCCTGCATCAACCGCACGCGCTCGGGCCAACGGTCCAGCTGGTGAAGCGCGTCAAGCAGCTCCTCGGTGAACGCAGTGATGCGTAGGAACCATTGCGATAGCAGCCGCTTTTCGACGACAGCGCCCGAGCGCCAACCGCGCCCGTCGATTACCTGCTCATTGGCAAGGACCGTATTCTCGACAGGATCCCAATTGACCCATGATTCCTTGCGGTAGGCGAGCCCCGCCGCGAGGAAGTCGAGAAACATCTTCTGTTCGTGCCGATAATACTCGGGATGGCAAGTTGCGATCTCGCGCGACCAATCATAGGCGAAGCCCATGCGCTGCAGCTGCGCACGCATTGTCGCGATGTTCTGATTTGTCCAGATTGCCGGGTGGACATTTTCCGCAATCGCTGCGTTTTCGGCCGGCAAGCCGAACGCATCCCAGCCCATCGGGTGCAGTACGTTAAAGCCCTGTGCGCGGCGATAGCGGGCGACAAGGTCCCCCATCGTGTAATTGCGGACATGCCCGACATGCAGCTTGCCCGAAGGGTAGGGAAACATTTCAAGTACGTAATATTTCGGCGTCCCGGGCTTGGCCGCGACTTCGAACACCCGCCGCTCGCGCCATACCCGCTGCCATTTGGTTTCGGTTTCTCGGAAATTGTAACGCGATATCACCGTGGCAGGTCTTTCATCGTGGTGCTGCCTCGACAGCGCTGATGCGCGGGCAGGCAAGTAAATTTGAAGATATAGGGTGCAGTCGGCCGCTGATAGCCCCGCAACTCTCAAACCACGACTTGGAGCGGGCTGATCAAAATCGGTGCGGTAATCGGCGCAGCCACGGGCCGCGGGGTCGATCGCTCGATGCGCTGCTATTGTTCGGCGTAGGCCTTCTTCCACTCCCGCTTTAACTGGCCCGCGCGCCGCAGGATCGCGGTTTCGAGATCGTCTTCGACCTTCCGCGCGATCGTCGTTTCGGTCCATTGCCCGGTCGGCGAGAGCTCCTCCCGCCGCACAGTGACCGCTACCGCGTCCGAGCGGACCGTGCGGGCCAATACAAAGACATCGATCTTGTAGCGCTCGTTGGGTTTACCCTGCGGCGAGTACCATTCGGTAACCAGTTCGCCGGTCAACGGGTCCTGAGTGCTGAATTTTACAAAGCTCAGCGTATCGAGCGCCGCCTGCCACAAGATCGGGCTGACGGTATTACCGGTGTGCGGTCCGGGCGGATGGAGCGACGGCTTTTTTGCAAGACCGAGCACTGTCCAGATTGTCGATTCGGTGTCGATGTCATCGGTCTTATTGGAGGCCGTCTTGATGTTCCCGGTTCTCTCGATAGAGCTTCCGGAACCCACCTCCGGCGCGCTCCCCTGAGCTACAGGCGTCCCCCTCGGGGTCGGGGGTGTGGTGGCCTGGCTCGCGGGCGGGCTGGCCTGAGGCGCTGGCGCGCTGGCCTGGGCCGCGCCTGCCTGAGTCAGGGGGTAGGAAAGCGGCTGAAGCGAGCACGCAACCAGCAACGGCGAAAGAGTTGCGGCGAGGGTAAGCGAAAAGCGGTAATGAGCAGCGGACACCGGCAATTCCCCCGGGAGATGACCTTGCCCGCAGCCGGAGCGAGCATTTGGGCTTTCTGCCAGGAACGGAGGCGATATGGAAGGGGTGATCGACATGCCGGTCGCGGGCAATCTCGCCACCGTGCAGGCCCGTATCGAAGCGGCGACCAGGGCCGCCGGACGAGCGCCCGGAAGCGTGGCGTTGGTCGCCGTCAGCAAGACACAACCGGCCACCGCGGTGCGTGAAGCGCTGGTTGCCGGGCATCGCCTGTTCGGGGAAAATCGGGTGCAGGAAGCGCAGGCCAAATATCCCCAGCTGCGCGAATCGTTTCCCGACCTCGCCTTGCACCTTATCGGCCCGTTGCAGACCAACAAGGTCAAGGATGCCGTCGCCTTGTTCGACGTTATCGAGACCGTCGATCGGCCGCGGCTCGCTACGGCACTCGCGCAAGAGATGGAGCGCACCGGTCGCCGCCTGCCATGTCTGATCGAGGTCAATACCGGCGAGGAGCCGCAAAAATCGGGGGTTATGCCGGAAGCCGCCGACGCATTCGTGCTCGAATGCCGCGACCAGCTCGGCCTACCGATCATCGGGCTGATGTGCGTTCCGCCGCTCGATCAAGAGCCGGCGCCGCATTTTGCGCTATTGCGCGAGATTGCCCGCCGCAACGGCCTCGAAGTCTTAAGCATGGGGATGAGCGCTGATTTCGAGACCGCGATCCGCTTTGGCGCGACGCATGTGCGGGTCGGCACCGCGATCTTTGGCGCCCGCCGCTCCCCGCCGGCATAGCGACTCGGGAGGAGGAAGATGCGGGTATTCACGACGCTACCGCAAGAAAACCTGCGCGAGGTAGCATCGGCGGCGCGCGGCATCGAGGCCGATGGCTATGACGGCGTCGTCTCGATGGAAAACAAACACGACCCGTTTTTAGCGCTGGCGATCGCCGGCACCGTCACCGAGCGCATCGAATTGCATAATGGGGTCGCGATCGCCTTTGCCCGCTCGCCAATGGCAGTGGCCCAGGTCGGCTGGGATCTGGCGGGGGCGACCGCCGGCCGCTTTGTCGTCGGGCTCGGCTCGCAAGTGCGCGCCCACAATGAGCGCCGGTTTTCGGTGCCGTGGACCCCTCCTGCCCCGCGCATGCGCGAATATGTCCAGGTGCTGCGCGCGATCTGGCGCTGCTGGAAAACCGGCGAGCGGCCTTCCTACGAAGGCGAGCATTACCGCTTCACATTGATGACCCCGAACTTCACGCCCGAGCCGATTGATGCTCCGCCCCCTGCGGTCATGATCGCGGCGGTCGGCCCGGCGATGCTGAGGGTGGCGGGGGAGGAATGCGACGGGGTCAAGCTGCACGGCTTTTGCACGCGCCGCTATATCGAGGAGGCGGTGATGCCGCGGCTCACCGGCGGGCTCGCCAAGGCCGGGCGCCGGCGCGAGAATTTCGAGATTTCGGGCGGCGGCTTTCTCGCGACCGGCCCCGATGATGCGACCGTCGCGCGCATGTTCGAGTGGGTTCGCCAACGGGTGGCTTTTTACGGATCGACCCCGGCCTATTACCCGGTGTTGGCTCTGCATGGGCTCGAAGACCTCGGACACAAGCTCAACGCGATGGTCCGCCAAGGCAAATGGGCCGAGATGGCCAGGGAAGTGCCGGATGATGTGGCGCACCTGTTCGCCGCCGTCGGGCGCTGGGACGAGATCGCCAAAGCAATCGAGCAGCGCTTTGGCGGGCTCGCCGATGCGATTAACGCCCGCGCCAATCCGGACGCGCCGGGGCACCTGCCGCGCGAGCTGATCCAGGACATTCGCCGGCTGCCGCGGGCCTTCACCGGGTTCGCCATCAGCTAACGCGAAACAACGCTACGCCTGGCGGAGAGCCTGACCTGAACAGCCGGGCGAAAAAACGCTTGCAAATTGTGATCCTGTTTTGTTCTATAAGAACGGTTAATGAACAGACAGGAGAGCGCAATGACACGATGGACCCTGGTCACCGCCGCATCCGCCCTTTTCGCGGCGGCATTGTGGCACCTTCCCGCAACCGCACAGCGAACCGTGCCGGCGCAGAACGCGACGTCCTCCCTCCCGCAAACGGTAGCCACGAGAACGGTGGTCGACCAAGCGGCGCCGCGCGCATCCGCTCCTCAACTAATCACCTTCGACGAATACCGCGAGTTTCGCTTGAACAACATCGCCGAGCGCCGCGCACGGCTGACGCGAGCACTCGCGGCAACCGATCTGTCGGCAACCGAGAAAGCGAGCTTAGAGGGACGCAAAGCCTATTACGACCGGCTCGCGGCGATGCCGGCCGATCAGCGCGACCGGCAGTTTCGTGACCGCTTCGACCAGATCGACACCAATCACGATGGCATGATCGATAACGCCGAACGCACCGCATGGCGGGAAAAGCAACGCGAGCATTATCACGAACTGGTTGCCGATCACGCCCCAGCCAATGCTCAACCGCGCTAATCTGGCCGGGACAGAGATCACTCGCTAAGCTTATCGGACAGAGCCGATCTCGGCTGCCGACAGCGCCGCGTGGCTGGTAAATTCTGGCCCGCCGCTGAAGCCGCGTGCTACGGTGCCGGCGGAAGGAAACCGCTCAATCCCCAAAAGGAGAAAATCATGGCGCAATCGCAACCTTCATCGGCTCGCGACCAGGTCCGCAACATCGTACCCGGATTAATAGATCTCAGCGAACGCGTGCTGTTTGGCGAAGTCTGGGAGCGTCCGGGCCTCTCAAAACGCGACCGCAGCCTGATCACCTGCGCCACCTTAATCGCGCTCGGCCGCGAGAAGCAGCTTGTTGGACATCTGCAGCGCGCGCTCGACAATGGTCTGACCAAAAACGAACTGAGCGAAGTTATAACCCATCTCGCCTTCTACGCCGGCTGGCCGGCAGCAATGACGGCAGCTCTCGTCGCTAAGGACGTGTTCGAGAAATAATCGCGGACAACACCTGCGGCTGATCGAAGGAGCGCGAGATGAAGATCGGTTTTATCGGCTTGGGGATGATGGGTTCGGGGATGGCCGCGAACCTGCAGAAGGCCGGACATGAACTCATTGTCCATGACCTTCGCCATGCTGCGGCCGAGCCCTATCTCGCGAACGGCGCTCAATGGGTCGACAGCCCGCGGGCAGTGGCCGAGGCGTCCGAAATCGTGTTCACCTCGCTTCCCGGTCCGCCCGAGGTCGAAGCAGTGGCGCTCGGCGACAATGGCCTGTTAAGCGGGATGAGCCGCGGCAAGGCTTATTTCGACCTGTCAACCAACTCGCCGACTGTCGTGCGCAGGATCAACGCCGCCTTTGCAGAACGCGACGTCTACATGCTCAACTCGCCGGTCAGCGGCGGGCCCCGCGGGGCTCGCACCGGCAAGCTCGCGCTGTGGGTCGGCGGCGACGAACAAATCTTTAACCGCTACAAAACCGTGCTCGACGCAATGGGCGACAAGGCGCGCTATGTCGGCCCGATCGGCGCCGGCTCGGTCGCGAAACTTGTGCATAACGGCGCCGGCTACTGCATCCAGACCGCGCTTGCCGAGATGTTCACGGTCGGGATCAAGGCCGGGGTCGAACCGCTCGCGCTGTGGGAAGCGGTGCGCGAGGGGGCCAGCGGGCGTCGTCGCACCTTTGACGGGCTGATCGACCAGTTCCTGCCTGGCACTTATGAACCCGCCGCTTTCGCACTGCGGCTCGCGCACAAGGACATGTCGCTCGCTACTCAGCTCGGCCGCGACTTCAATGTGCCGATGCGGATTGCCAATCTCGCCTTGGCCGAACTCTCCGAGGCACTCAATCGCGGCTGGGGAAATCGCGACTCGCGCTCGCCTATGCTCATTCAGCAGGAGCGCGCCGGGGTCGAGATCCGCGTTGATCCCAAACGCATACAAGAAGTGCTCGATCGCGACCCGCCGCCAAGGGACGACCCCAAGCACGGCTAAGAGGAGTAAAGCGGATTTGCGCTCGATTGTTGCGGGGAGCTCCTAGCGCGGCGAAGCAATTCCCGCAATGACGGCCGCGCTCCGCTGGCGATCAGGCGACGCGGTAGCGCTCGATCGTGGCCTTGTTGAATTTGAGGCCGAGCCCGGGTGCGGTCGGCATCAGCAATTCGCCGTTTTGCTGCTGCGGCACTTCTTCGAACAACGGCATCAGCCACGGCATGTATTCGACCGTCAGGCCGTTCGGGATGGCGCCGATCAGATGGACATGGACCTCGGGGATCAGATGGCTGACGACCGGCAGGTTGAAGGCCTCAGCCATGCCGGCAACCTTCATCCATTGGGTGATCCCGCCGACCCGCACCAGGTCGATCATCACGACATCAACCGAGCGCGCCTCGACCATGTGGCGGAACGGCACGATACCCCAGACGTATTCCCCGCCCGCGACAGGCGTTGATAAGGCTGCGGTGACCCGCGACAGCCCGGCGAAATCATCGGCGGTGGTGACGTCCTCGAGCCAGAACAGTCCGGCTCCGGCATCCTCGACCCGTTTGCCAATATCGATCGCCTGCTCCGGCCGCCAGCGCTGATTGATGTCGCACATCAGCTTGATGTCGGGGCCGATTGCCTCGCGCACCCGGCGCATTCGGTCGACTTCCTTTGCCGGCGTAGTCTCGCCCGGCAATGCCAGCTGCGTCTTCATCTCGCGCCAGCCGCGGTCTTTCAGTGTCGCCGCAGCCTGCACGACCCGATCAAGCGAAAGCCCACGCATCAAGGCGCCGCTGGCGTAGGTCGGGACCCGGTCGCGCGCACCACCGAGCACTTTCCACAATGGCAGGTTCATCGACTTGGCGCGCAGATCCCACAACGCGGTGTCAATCGCCGAGATCGCGAGATTGAAGATACCGCCCGGTCCCGCCGATCCCGCCGCATTCCGCAACTTTGCCGCGACCATCTCGACCCGCACCGGGTCTTCGCCGACGCACAGCGCCCCCAACTCCTCGACGGCGCGTTTAAGGCTGCCGGTCAGCGCCCCGCCGAAATAGGTGGCACCGACACCGACAGCACCGTCATCGGTCTCGACTTCGACCGGCACGATCAGCCGCTTCCCGTTCGGATTTTCCGCGGCGCCCGCAAGCGGCTCATCGGCCGGGAGGGCAACGATCTCGGCGCGGACGCCGGTAACTTTCATTTATCAGGCCCCCGCGGATCAGGTCTTGTAGTTCGGATCGAGCCGGTCAAGCATCCGCAGCAAGGCCGGCCACTCACGCTGGCCCTGCAGGCGCGGCATGTTGCCGGTGAACTGCGCAGCTTGGCGCTCGCAGGTGTCCGCCGACGGGACCACCATCTTGGCGCCGGAAGCGACGGCGGCCTGGATCTTCAGCTGCGCTTCGGCCGAGCGCTCGAAATGGTAGGTCAGCGAAAACGCCTCGGCGACGTTGCGACCGGTGGCCAACAGACCATGATTGCGCAAAACCAGCACCGGATAATCGGCGATGTCGTGTTGCAGCCGCTCGCGCTCGTCCATATCGAGCGAGACGCCTTCGTAATCATGATAACCGAGCCGGTTATAAAAGCGCATCGCCCATTGCGAGAGCGGCAGCAGCCCCTCTTCCAACGCGCCGACCGCGATATCGGCCTCAGTGTGAGTGTGGACCACGCACTCGACATCCGGTCGGCCGAGGTAGATCGCGCCGTGAATGACGACACCGGCGTTGATCGGCTCATGTTCGGACGGCTCGATCAGATGGCCGTCGTCGATATCAACCTTGAGGAGGTTCGAGGCGGTAATCTCGTCGAACATCAGCCCGGACGGGTTGATCAGCATCTGGTTGGTGGTGCCGGGCACCCGCGCCGAGTTATGGGTCAACACCAAATCGTCCCACCCAAAATGCGCGATCAGCCGGTAGCAGGCGGCGAGATCGACCCGCACCTTCCATTCCTCAGGCCCGATATGCGCCGGTCGGCGCGAAATGTTGGCTTCGAGCGTGTCCATGTTCGGTCTCTCCGTAGTCAACCGGGTAGGTGGGTTTAGGGTACCGAAGCCAACCACCCGGCGCACATGCAATTATTGCTGGGCTTCGCGGCGTTCAGCCGATCCTCGGATCAGGAGCTAGGCCGGGGTGAACATCGGGACCGGGGGGCCACCCTCGCTGTCTTTGAAGACGAGCCGCACGGGATGGCCAATACGGATGCTGTCGAGGTCGCAATCGACGATGTTGGTCATCATGGTCGGACCCTCGGCCAAGGTCACGTACGCGATCGCGTAGGGGATCGGGGCGCGGCGCATCACGCTGTAGGTGTAAATCGTGCCGTTACCCGAAGCCTGCTGCAATTCGGTCCTGCCGCTGAAGCAGAACGGGCATCGCGCCCGCGGATAGTAATGCACCTTGCCGCAGGCGTTGCATTTGCCAATCATCAGCTTGCCCGCGGCGGCAGCGTCCCAGAACGCCTTGGTTTCGAGATTGGCGACCGGGGCCTGAATTTTGCGCTCCTGGCTCTGCATGGCCGTCACTCCCTCTCCATGATCACGGTAGCCGAGCCGTGCCGGGTCCCGAGCGAGCCGCCGGTGCCGTGCGCCAAGGCGAGGCCGCAATCCGGGACCTGCACCTTTGGGTGGGCCTCACCGCGCAATTGCCTGACCGCCTCGACGACCTTGGTTAGACCACCGCGATTGGATGGGTGGTTGTTGCACAGCCCGCCGCCATCGGTGTTGAACGGCAGCTTGCCGGTGCCGGCAATCAGATTGCCGTCGGAAACGAACCGGCCGCCCTGTCCTTTCTCGCAAAAGCCGAGATCCTCGATCTGCATGACGACGGTGATCGTAAAGCTGTCGTAGATCGAGGCGTATTTGATGTCCGACGGCTTGACGCCAGCTTCGGCAAACGCCGCGGGTCCTGACCACACCGCCCCCGAATAGGTCAGATCGACCTCGCCGCCCATCTGGTGCTTCGGGGCTTCGCCGACGCCGATAATCTTGACCAAAGGCCGATTCAGGCTTTTTGCGACTTCCGGCTTGGCGACGATGATGGCGCCGCCGCCATCGCTGATCACGCAGCAATCGAGCCGGTGCAACGGGTCGGCGATCATCGGCGAATTGACGACGTCCTCGACGGTGACCACGTCGCGCAACATCGCGTGGGGGTTGTACTGTGCGTGGTGCGAGGCGGCGACTTTGACCCAGGCCAGCTGTTCGCTGGTCGTACCGTACTGGTGCATATGCCGCATCGCGCACATCGCGTACATGTTCGCGGTTGCCGGCCCATAGGGGTTCTCGAACGCGGTTTCGGCAGACTGCACCGCCGCGGTGCGGGGTGCTGTGCCGGTCGCCACCCCCTCGGTGCGCGGCCTTCCGGCCAAGGTGATCAAAGCGATCGAGCATTTGCCGAGCGCTATCGCCTCGGCGGCGTGCCCGACCTGCAGCAGGTATGACGACCCGCCAGTATCGGTCGAATCCCAGTGCCGCAATTTGAGCCCGAGATAATCGATCATCGACAGCGCGCCGAGGCCCGGCGTATCGCCCGCAGCGCAGAAATAGCCGTCGATGTCGTTTTTTGTCAGACCCGCATCGGCGAGCGCACCCGCAGCACATTCGGCATGCAATTGAAACAGCGACTTGTCGTCGGCCTTGCGCGTCGGGTGTTCGAATACCCCGACGATATTGGCCTTGCCCTTAATGCTCATCGCCGGCTGATCTCCCCTTCTCAGGCGAATGTAATCACCGGCGAATGGGATACCGTTCGGCCGCTGCGGTCAATCCTGGATCACGCGTGCCAGATCGAACTCCTCGACAGGAGTCCTCGGTGCGGCTGGGTTGGAAGGCACAGTGCTCGGCACGCGGGATCAGAAGGATCAGAGCCGAGCGCGTGCGGATACTTGGCCTTTCGGATTAGGCTGCCCGAGGGGGTCCGAAGCCGTCGTCAGCTTGAGCGCAGGCGATCACCTGGTCGCCATCCCAAATGCCGAGGATAACGCGAGCGTTGCCGTATTCGGCGACGAGGTACGGATCGAGCTTAATCTTCTCTTGAAACAATTCGCCGACGACAAAACCGACTGATGGGAGGCGGCTCTCCAATCGCTCGGCGGATTCACGGATAGCTGGCGGCATCGCGGAGAAATCGTCGATCTCCCGTTCGCGCCATTGTGCCGGTCCCTTTACCGGGAAGAAGAGGACGGTCGATCCTAGTGCAAACATCGTGACACCGGCGACGAAGCCCCAAGGAACTTGGTGCAGCGATAGCAGGATGACAAACAAACTGACGCTGGCGAGCAACACCGCGACTTGGGCAAGCGCCACCGCCTGCTGGTGGCGATAGGCCCAACTGGCCGGATTGCGGTGGATCTGCTCGGTCTTATGACGCGCGAGGAACCCAGGATCGATCGGCTTTAGTCCACTCGCGAACGTTGCCGATTGCAATCTTTTGTGCTCGGAAACAGAAAAGCTTGCACCATCAAATGGCATGGCAGCACCTGTGAATAGGTTGTGGCGTATGAACAACGCCGGCGGCCCCAAACTGTGCCATCTCAGTTTGCGGTTTTACCGCTAAACCACAGGAACGGTTTTGGCGGCCTCTCGCGCCCCGGCCGCCTGCCGATTTTTGATCGGGTCTGTTCTGCGCCGACCCAGCAACCCGCGCGCCTAGCAGAGACGAACCTGGCCGCAAGTTCAGCCTTTTACGCGGGAACCCGCTTGGTAAGAGGGCGCCATTCCCGGCGCTTCGCGCCAGATCGGCGGATTATATTTCAGCGGGAAGATCAGCAGACCAGCGACGATCGCCATCCCCCCGGCGATCCCCATAGTCAAGCTGAAGCCATAATGTGTAATCAGTAGAGCTGACAACACACCGCCGTAAATCCCTCCCGAGCCTTTCGCGATCGCATAGAGAGCGCCATAATTCGAGCCCGCGGCCACCTCGCCGTAATAGTGGCCGATAATTGCCGGGAACAGCGAGAACAGCGGCCCCCAGAAAAAGATCGCCAGGATCGCGGTGATCACAAACATGGTTTCGCTGTGGATCGCGCCAGCTACGATCGTCAGGAACAGGAAGATTCCGGTCAGGACATAGCTCCAGATCATCGCATTTTCGCGCCCGATCCGCTCGGACAACGCGCCGAGCACGACCCGTCCGAAACCGTTAGCGATGGTGATGCCACCGGCAGCGGCAGTCGCCGCCGCAGCGGCAAACCCAAAGCTATCCGAATACCGCACGATCTTGCTGACGCCTGCGAGACCAGCGCTCGAAATCAGGATGAAGGACACGATCAAGACCCACATCTGCCAGGTGCCGAGCGCCTCGGCAAACGTGAACTGGTGTGACGATGGGCGTTCCACAGCCTTGCTTGAGGGAACCCAGCCGGGTGGCCTCCATCCCGCCGGCGGATCCTTCATAAACAGCGCAGTAACGATCGTCACCCCGGCGATGATGCCGGCCATTATGTAGATGACGTGAAAAAAGACCGCGTCGGGTGCGGTCTTTGGGATGGCGCGGATCGGGAAGATGAACGGCAACGAACCCCACGAAAACGCACCGGCAATGAGGCCGGCCGTCAAACCGCGGCGATCGGGAAACCATTTGTTGGCCGTCGTGACCGCACTGTTGTAAACGAAGCCCGCAAAGAAACTGCCAATGCACCAAACGATTAGCACAAAGGTGTAGTTCGGGCCGAGCGCGGTCGCAAAAATGCCGGCCCCGGCGACCAATCCGCCAATCGCGGTAACCCAGCGCGGCCCGAATCTGTCGCGCAACAAGCCTCCGGGCAATGTGCCGATCGATTCGAATATTACGAACAGGGTGAACATCCACCCGATCTGTTCGTGGGACCAATGGTACAGGCCGCCGATATGCCCGGACATTGAGCTCCAGGCGTATTCGAATGGGCTGATCACGGCCATCGCGAAGAACGCCGCGGCAAATACGACGTAGCGGCTGTATCCGAGGATCTGCCTATCCGAAGGATTGCTGATCTGTGATGCGGCTGACATTTCGCTTCCTCCCAATGCATGCCAATCGGAACAGGTGCCGGTTACACGCGGACAGTCCCGTTCCAATCGATAGGTGTTGCGCAGAACGTGATAGGGCGCGTAGCTGCGGCGCTCACCTTCTTAATAATCGCCGAATTTAGAGCGATGGTTGCATTGATCAAGCACGATTGGTGCGGTATGGGCTGCCGAGGGCAGGTTTTCTTGCCCACCGCGGCAAAGCGGCGCATCGTGGCCGATGATCAATCGAAGGGGGAAGCGATGAAAACGAGTTGGGACCGTATTCTGACCACCCATGTTGGCAGCCTACCGCGTCCGCCCGAATTGAAGCAGTTGCTGGTGCGCAAGGACCAAGGCGAGACTTACGACAAGAACGAACTCGACCGTCTGGTGCGGCAAGCGGTGATCGACATTGTCCGTCGACAGGCATCGGTCGGCGTGGACATCGTCAATGACGGCGAGATGTCCAAACCCGGGTATTCGACCTATATCGCCGACCGCTTGACCGGTTTTGCCGGGCACGAGCCGGCCAAGCCGCGGCTTGATACCCGCGAGCACCCGAACTTTGTCGCCGCCTATGAGCGGATGACCGGCGGCAATACCGCGCGACGCGCCGTCTGTGTCGGCCCGATCTCGTGGCGAGACCGCGAGCCGTTACAACAAGACATCGCCAATCTGCGGGCCGCGCTCGATCAGGTCGAGGTCACCGAGGGCTTTATGACCGCGGCGTCGCCCGGTCTGGTGCCGGTGTTCCAGAACAACTCCTATTATCCGTCGCACGAGGCCTATGTCGAAGCGATCGCCGAGGCGATGCAGGAAGAATACGAAGCGATCACCGAGGCCGGGTTTGTCCTGCAGCTCGATTGCCCGGATCTGGCGATGGCGCGCCACACCAGCTTTCAGGATCTCAGCGAAGCAGATTTCCTGAAGCGCGCCGACTTCCATGTCGAGGTGCTGAACCACGCGCTGCGCAACGTGCCGACCGACCGCGCCCGCATCCACATCTGCTGGGGCAATTACGAAGGCCCGCACGACCACGACATTCCGTTTGCCAAGGTGGCGCCGATCCTGGTCAAGGCGAAACCGCAGGCGCTCGTCATCGAGGCCGCCAATCCGCGCCATGCGCATGAATGGGCCGTGTGGCAGGAAACCAAGCTGCCCGACGACAAGATCCTGATACCCGGGGTGCTCGATACGTCGACAAACTATGTCGAGCATCCCGAACTCGTCGCCGAGCGGATCTGCCGCTTCGCCGATATCGTTGGTCGCGAGCGGGTCATCGCCGGCAGCGACTGCGGCTTTGGCACCTTCGCCGGCTACGGCAAACTCGACCCGGACATCTCGTTCAAAAAGCTGGGAGCAATGGCCCAGGGTGCGGAAATTGCCTCCAAGAGATTGTGGGCGCGCTAAATTCCGGAGCGCCTAAGACGGCTAGGCCTGCTTGGCTTCGATAATCGAGCGGCGGATGGCGCGGGTGCGGGTGAACAATTCCTGCAATGTGTCGCTCTCGCCCCAGCGAATTGCCCGCTGCAACGCGGTTAAATCCTCACTGAAGCGCTGCAGAACATCGAGCACCGCCTCGCGATTGTTTAGGAAGATGTCGCGCCACATCACCGGGTCCGAGGCCGCGATGCGGGTAAAGTCGCGAAAGCCGCTGGCGGAAAAGGCGATCACCTCGGATTTTAGGCTCTCTTCAAGATTGGTCGCGGTACCGACAATCGTGTAGGCGATCAGATGCGGCAGATGCGAGGTCATCGCTAACACCCGGTCGTGGTGGGCGGCGGACATCGTCGTAACGCGCATCCCGGCGAGTTGCCACATCTCGCCAACCTTGGCGACCGCCTCGGAGGCGGTCTCGGGCAGCGGGATCAAGATGCACCAGCGATCGTGGAACAACTCGGCAAAGCCGGCTTCGGGACCGGAATGCTCGGTGCCGGCAACCGGATGGCCGGGAACAAAGTGGACGCCCTCAGGGACATGTGGCCCGAGATCGCGAACCACCACCTCCTTGACTGATCCGACATCAGTCAGGATCGCGCCCTGTTTTAAGGCGGGGCCGATCCGGCCGCCAATTTCGGCATAGGCCGATAGCGGTGTTGCGATCACGACCAGATCGGCACCGTCCGCCGCCTCGGCCGGGTCATGTGTCGTCTGATCCGCGAGTTCGAGGCGCTCGACCGCCGCCAGTGTCTTGCTGCTGCGGGCGCAGGCGATGATCTCGGTATCGGGACTGTCGCGGCGAATAACGCGCGCCAAAGACGAACCGATCAGCCCGATGCCGATCAAAGCCACCCGGTCGAATAACTTTTGTTTCACGGAAAAAACCTGTTGGGCTTGATCGGCTGGAGAAATGATCTCATCGCCGCGCCATAAATTCGCCGAGTATCGCTGCCACTCGTTCCATCTCCTCGCCGGTGCCGATCGTGATCCGAAGGTATTGCGGCAGACCATAGCCGCCCATCTTGCGGGTCAGGATGCCGTGGGACTGAAGAAACGCAAATGCCGCCTCGGCGTTGCGGCCCGGTTCGTCGGGAAACCGCGGCAGCACAAAATTTCCGACACTCGGTGTCAATGGCAAGCCCAGTGCCGCGAGACGCTCCGAAAACCACGGCAGCCAATGGTCGTTATGGGCGCGGGCGCGCTGCAGCGCCTCGACATCCTCAAGCGCCCCGACACCGGCGGCGACCGCCGGCGTCGATACATTAAACGGCCCGCGCACCCGGTTCAGCACATCAGCAATCTCCGGCGGGCAATAGGCCCAGCCGAGCCGCAAACCGGCCAGCGCGTAAATTTTTGAGAAAGTTCGCAGCATCACGACATTGGCGGCGCGGTCCACCAGCCTAACGCCCGCTTCGTAGTCGTTGCGATTGACGAATTCGGCGTAAGCGGCATCGATCGCCAGTACGACCGAAGACGGCAGCCCGGCATGCAGACGACTAAGCTCCTGCGCGCTGAGATAAGTGCCGGTCGGGTTGTTTGGATTGGCGATGAAGACCATCCGGGTCTGCGGCGTGACATGTTCCAGAAACGCGTCGACATCGGCGGTCAGAGCCCGTTCCGGCACCGGGACCGGCGTGGCGCCGACCGACAATGCGCCGATCGGGTACATCGAAAATCCGTGGCGGCTATAGAGCACCTCATCTCCGGGACCGGCGTAAGAACGCAGCAGCAATGCGATCAGTTCGTCCGAGCCGGCGCCACAGACGATCCTTTCCGGGTCAAGGCCGTGCCGTCGCCCGATCGCTTCACGCAATTCCTGGGCGCTGCCTTCGGGATAACGATGAATGTCGCTGGCGAGCGCGGTGTAGGCGGCCATCGCCTTTGGGCTCGGTCCGAGTGCGCTCTCGTTGGACGCCAGCCGGATCGGGCGCTCAACCCCCGCGATTCTTGCTTCGCCGCCGACATACGGAACGATATCGAGTATTCCGGGGCGCGGGAGCGGTGCTGCTACTGGGGCCATATCGCGTCAGCCTTTCGCCCGGTCGGGGACTGCCACCGCGGCCGGCAATGGCACCGCATAACCGCCAAACGGTAAGAGGCGGTGCAGGGCGGCGCCGAGGCGTGCGCGGAAATCGACGATCCGCGGATCGGCCAGTGGCGCGAAACCGTCGACCTCGACCAGGTTGAGGGTGCCCTCAGCATATTCCCAGGACGCCAAAAAAGTGCAAGTCAGACCCGAGGACCTCAACAGCCCAAGAAAGCGCGCCCGGCTGATGTCGGCTGCCGATTTCGGTAATGAACAATGTCCGATCGGCACCGGTTTCCTGCGGCACGCCACGGCCGATGACGAATGCGTCTGAGCCATTTCCTCGGGCATTGCCGCGAACCCCAAACGGCAGTCGCGCAACCACCCGCGGCGCGTTATCGCGTTGCGATAAGAGATGACGCCACCACGGATCGGCATCGCCCTCCTCGGGCATCGGCAGAATGCCGACAGCCGCTTTGCCTTCGGAAACGGCACGGATCACCTGGCCGATCGAGCGATAGGCCGACATCGGCGAATGGCTGCCGTAATGATCGCGCGCCAGATCCCAAAACCCCTGCGCCTCGGCGGGAGCAAAAACGGCGATCGCGAATGGGGTCTCGAGCCGCACGGTTGCCGCCAGCAATTCCCGCCAGATACGGATCACCGGTGCTACCGGCAGCGCCCCGTGATGGCGCGCCGCCAACCGTCGCAAGATCTGCGCCTCGCGCCCTGGCTGATAAAAGGCGAGATCGTCGCCTTTCTTGGTGGCCGCGACTTGCGCAACAATTTCCGCCCGCGCGATCAACAAATCGTGCATCCGGTCATCGATCTCGTCGATGTGACTGCGTAAATCGGTCAGATCGGAGGAAATGGCGGACATGCTCTGCTACACTGCCGGACAGCTGATACTAGTAAAAGCGCGGTCTGGTGAAATCAAAGAAAACATTGACATGCGTTGCCTACGAACACTAGCTAGCCGCCCCGAATCCATAGGCGCAGACCCGTCGACGCGAATAGCGGGAGCGGCGCCCTAACGACAACGCGTTCAGAGAACCGATGTGTCGACATTAGCATTTCGCCCGCGTCCCCGCTTCGGTCAGGATTGGCCTGGCTATCGGCTATCGCTGCGCGATCCGATGCGGCTTGATTGCGGGGTCGACTTTGGCCCCGTGACGATCGCCTACCAGACCTATGGGACGCTCAACACCGAGCGTAGCAACGCGATCCTGATCTGCCATGCGCTGACCGGCGACCAATATGCCGCCGATCCGCATCCGATCACCGGCAAGCCGGGCTGGTGGGAGACTATGGTCGGACCGGGGCGGGTGCTCGACACCGAGCGCTATTTCCTGATCTGCGCCAATGTGCTGGGTGGTTGCATGGGAACCACCGGGCCGCAAGACGTAAACCCGGAATCCGGCGAGCCGTGGGCTCTCGCATTCCCAGTCATCACCGTGCGTGACATGGTGCGGGCGCAAAAGTGCCTGATCGAACATCTCGGCATCGACAGCTTGTTTTGCGTGATCGGCGGCTCGATGGGCGGAATGCAGGTGCTGCAATGGGCGGCGAGCTATCCTCAATGTGTTTTCTCGGCGGTGCCGATCGCCGCCGCTGCCCGTCACTCGGCGCAGAACATCGCGTTTCACGAAGTCGGACGCCAGGCGATCATGGCCGATCCGGATTGGTGCGGCGGGCGCTATCTGAGCCTCGGCCGCAAGCCGGCGCGCGGCCTCGCCGTGGCGCGGATGGCGGCGCACATCACCTATCTGTCAGAGGCGGCGCTGCATCGCAAATTCGGGCGCAATCTGCAGGACCGCCGCGCCGTGACCTATGGCTTTGACGCCGATTTCCAAGTCGAAAGCTATCTACGCCATCAGGGCAGCACTTTTGTCGACCGGTTCGACGCCAATTCCTATCTCTACATCACACGCGCGATGGATTATTTCGATCTCGCGGCCGAGCATGAGGGATTGCTGCCGCAGGCTTTTGCCGATACGCGCTCGCGATTTTGCGTGATTTCGTTCACCAGCGACTGGCTCTTTCCGACCTCCGAGAGCCGCGAGCTGGTGCACGCGCTGAACGCGGTGGCCGCCAATGTCAGCTTTGTCGAGATCGCGACCGAGAACGGCCACGACGCGTTTCTGCTGCATGAACCCGAGCTGTTCGAAACCCTGCGCGGCTTCCTCGCCGGCTGCGCCGAGCATCGCGGCTTGACCCGTTAGTCGAATGACCGACGCGTTGCGCTTGGAGGTCGGGCATGCGACGGCGAGCGCCGTTTCGCCGCCGGACGAACTGCGCCGCGATCTGAGGCTGATCGCCGAGATGATCGAGCCCGGCGCTCGAATGCTCGATATCGGCTGCGGCGACGGCGCTTTGCTGGGTTATTTGACGCGGCGCAAGGGCGTGGACGGGCGCGGCATCGAGCTAAGCCAATCGGGGGTCAATGCCTGCGTCGGGCATGGGCTGTCAGTGATTCAAGGTGACGCCGACCGGGACCTCGACGCCTACCCGGAAGGCGCTTTTGATGTCGTCGTACTCAGCCAGACCTTGCAAGCGACGCGGGCGCCGCGGCGGGTCCTCGAAGCGTTGGTGCGGATCGGCCGGCGCGCGATCGTGTCATTCCCGAATTTCGGTTTCTGGCGGATTCGACTGGGACTTGCGTTGCGCGGCCGGATGCCAATGTCGGACTTGCTGTCTCACCCCTGGTATGAGACGCCGAATATCCACTTGTGCACGATCCGGGACTTTGTCGCCCTGTGCGACGAACTCGGCATCAAGATCGAACGCGGCGTCACGCTCGACCGGCATGGCCGGCCCTATTCACTCGATCCGCATGGCACCCTCGCCAACCTGCTGGCCGAGCAGGGTGTGTTCGTTCTCTCCGGTCGCTCCGCCAAATGAGGATTTAAAGGCCGCCCTCGCGGTGCGACAGGCCGTGCGTTGCGGGCGCGTAGACCAGCCGGCGGCGGGGCGTGCGGGCGGCTGCCGGCTTGGCATAGATCTGCTTTGCTGCCTCGATCAGGACGACCCCGGCAAAGGTCGGAAACCACCTTCTGCCAAGGCGTTCCCACGCCGGCGCCGAGCGCAGCACCATCCGGTCGCCCGATGGCGGTACAAACAGCGCGGTATCGGTGCCAACCGGCGTAAACAATTGCTCGCGCAACAGGTGCGATAGCTGCGACATCGTATAGGGACGTCCCGAACCGAACGGCGTGCGGTCGAGCCGCGCCCAGATCCCGCGGCGATTGGGAACCACGATCAGCAGCCGGCCGCCGCCGGCCAGAACGCGCCAAACCTCTTTGAGAAACATGCCGGCGGCTTCACTGGTCTCGAGCGCGTGAACGACCAGCACCCGGTCGATCGAGTAATCACTGAACGGCAACTCGTCCTCATCGGCGAGGACGACGACATTGCCGCCTTCGGGCGCCCAGCCGAGGACACCTTGCGATGCCGGCATCAACGCCACGGTGCGCTCGGTATCGGCGGAAATTGCCGACAGAAATGGTGTCGCATAACCGATGCCGAGTAATCGCATTGCGCGGAGATCGGGCCAGATGCCCCGGATTGTGCGGCGGATCATACGGCGCGCGACTTGGCCGAGCCCGGTCTGGTAAAAATCGCGCAGGTCGACGACGTCGGTCGGCATTACCGCATTGTATCACGATGCCGACCGGCCGAGCGCTCGGTCCGATCGCCAAACGCCGCCGTAGCTTTTGCCGGCGACCAGCGCCACCGGGCTGATCCCAAAAGCCGCGAAATTGCTCGGCTCTAGTGCTAAGCTGTCGCGGGATCGGCGGCAGATCGGCTTTGCCCCGCTGTTGGGGCAGCGATTTGGCCAGCGATTTGAAATGATCTTCGCGGGGAGGTAAGTGATGCCGGAAACGAGTCATTGGGTCGGCACCTGGACGATGGCGCCGGCGCCGGCGGAAACCGGAGCGTTTAACAATCAAACTTTACGTATGACGATGCGCGCCAGCCTTGGCGGCAACCAGGTGCGCGTGCGCATCTCCAACGCCTATGGCCAGCAGCCATTGGCGATCGGCAGCGCCCATATTGCGCTGCGCCAAGGCGGACCGGCAATCATTGCCGGCTCGGACCGCCAACTGAGCTTTGGCGGCGCCGCCGCCACAACAACCATCGCGGCCGGCGCCGTGCTGTTCAGCGACCCGGTTGCGCTCGACCTGCCGCCGCTCGCCGATCTCGCGGTTAGCCTCTATCTGCCGGGCGAGGTGCTAAACAATTTCCAGATCACCGGCCGTTATGCCCGGCAGACCAATTATGTGTCGCCACCCGGCGATTTCACCGCGGCCGAGGCGATGCCGATCGCCAACCTGACCAGTGATTGGTTCTTTGTGTGCGGTGTCGATGTGCTCGCCAGCGCCGACACCGGCGGCATCGTAGCACTCGGAGACTCGTTGACTGACGGTAACATCTCGACGATGGACGCGTTTTGCCGCTGGCCCGATCAGCTCGCCCGCCGGCTTATGGCGCGCCCTCGCGGCCGGCCGATGGCGGTCATGAACGAGGGGCTCGGCGGCAACCGCATCCTCTTCGACCTCCGCGGCGAAAGCGGATTGCGCCGCTTTGATCGTGATGTGCTGTCCCAGCCCGGCGTCACTCATGCGATTGTCATGCTCGGCACCAACGATCTGCGCAATCGCTGGAAAAAGCCGGAAGAGGAGCCGACCGCGGCGCAAATGATCGCCGGTCTCAAGCAAATGGCGGTGCGCGCGCACAGCCGTGGCATCCAAATCATCGGCGCCACGCTGACGCCATTTGGCAACGAAACCTATATGGCCAATGCCTGGAACCCGCAGCGCGAGCAGGTCCGTGTGGCGGTCAACACCTGGATCCGAGACAGTGGTGCGTTCGACGCTGTGGCGGATTTCGATCGGGCGTTGCGCGACCCCGAACATCCGACGCAGATGCTGCCGAGCTACGATTGCGGCGACGGCCTGCATCCGAGCGATCTCGGCTACAACAAAATGGGCGACGCGATCGACCTCTCCTTGTTCGAATAACCGGCCGCAACCGGAGCGGAGCTTTGCGCTCGGGTTATCGGCTGACGGCGGTCGAAAGCTCCCGCGACCTCGATACCATCCGGGAGCTGTTTCAGGAATATGCCGACGGGCTCGGCATCGATCTCGCCTACCAGGGTTTCGACCGGGAGTTGGCGCAGTTGCCGGGACGGTATGCGCCGCCAGCCGGTGATCTGCTGATCGCATGGCAAAACGGCACGGCGCTGGGGTGCGTCGGCCTTCGCCCGCTAGATTTGCCGGGAACCTGCGAACTCAAGCGCCTTTATGTCCGGCCTGCAGCGCGAGGAGCCCGGGTTGGCTTAGCATTGACGAGGTGCGCCATTGAGCGCGCGACAGCCAAGGGTTACCGTCGGATCATGCTGGACACCCTGCCGTCGATGACGCCGGCCATCGCGATTTACCGGGCGCTGGGTTTCGCGCCGACCGCTCCCTATTCTGATGTCACGGTTCCCGGGATTCTGTACTTCGCGAAGCAGCTGCAGAGTTCGGCTGAAACCTGAGCGCCGCTAAGCAATATATCGCCAGCCCTGCGATCGGCGCGAGACCGGTTCTCTGGTAGCCAACCGCTGTTCAGCTGCGATCCAGGGCCGCGAGGCGGCGAAGGGTTTCGATGTCGGCGCCAAAGCGCTGCCATTCGCTGATATGCGTCATGCCGAGGCGGTGATAGAAATCGCGCGCCGGGTTCCAGTCGAGCACCTGAAAGTCGATGCGTTTCCAGCCGCGCTCGACCGCGATTGCCGCGAGCCGTGTCATCAGCCGCCGACCGACGCCCTGTCCGCGCGCCGGCTCGCTGACATAGAGGTCCTCGAGATACATCGTCGGCTCGCCGAGCCAGGTCGAAAACCGCGGATGAAACAGCGCAAACCCGGCCGGCTCGCCGTCGAGAAAGGCAAGAATCGCCTCGAATTGCCGGTCCGGGCCAAACCCGTGCCGCCGCAAATCATCCTCGGTGGCAACAACGGCAGCCGGCGCTTTTTCATACTCTGCGAGTTCCTGGATAAACCGCAGCACCAAGGCTGCGTCCTCTAGCTCGGCAAAGCGGATCGTGATCTGCTCTTTCATCGTGTCGATTGTCGCATGTCATAGACCGGACCGCCGCCGCCAAATGCGGTCCCGACACCATCGAACTCCGAGATCGATCGGAATATTCAGTCCGGTGCTTACCGGGTTATCCTAGCCCACCAGCTGATCGATCGACAACGGAGGAGGCGGTCATGCCACAGGAAGCGAGCGCCCAGGCAATCGAGGCAATGACGGCGCCCGAAGCCCGCCCGGGACGAGGTTATCCCGAGCCGTTTGCGAGCCGGGTCGCCGGGCGCGTGCGCCGCCCGCTCGGCGATCTATTCGGGCTGACCAATTTTGGGGTCAATCTGACGCGGCTGCCGCCCGGCGGGCTCTCGGCTTTGCGCCACACCCATACCCGCGAGGACGAGTTTATTTACATCGTCGAAGGTGAGCCGGTGCTGGTGACCAACAGCGGCGAGACGGCACTACGCCCCGGCATGTGCGCCGGCTTCAAGGCCGGCGACGGCAATGCTCATCATTTGCTGAACCGCACGATGCACGATGTCGTGTATCTCGAAATCGGCGCCCGCAACCCGGGCGATACGGTGATCTACCCGGATGACGACATCGGCCGCGCCCTGATGCCGGACGGCAGCCGCCGCTTTGTGCATCGCGACGGGACCCCCTACTGATCGGCGGCCAGCGTCACGCGATAGAGGCCGGGCGATAAAGCCGGGCGAGGAAGATCGTCATCCCCGACGACTGCCCGGACGCTGTCGAAGAGTTTGATTGATCCTGCTGCGTCGGTCGAGAACGAGAAAGCCCCGCGTCAGTGCGGGGCTCTCGTGTAGTGGTAGCGGCGCGGTTTATCGGTTTTGGTCCTTCGGTCCACCGCCGTGCCGGCCCGCTTCGACCGCGATCTCGGTATCATGTGCTTTGCTGTGCTCGGGGGTCTCGCGGCCAACAGTGCCGCCCGGCTTAACCTGGCCGCGCTCGGTAGCCGGATGACTGGGGCCGCCGGCATGACCCTGTTCGCCGGGTTGCCGGCCGGCTTCGACCGCGATCTCGGTATCGTGCGCTTTGCTGCGTTCCGGAATATCGCGCCCGACCGTCCCGCCGGGCTTCGCCTGCCGCTCTCCGGTCTCGTGCCGAGAGCCGACCGGCTGTCCGCCGCGTGCTACACCGGCAACCCCATGGCTGCTCTCGCCGCCCTTGCGGCCAGCCTGGGACGCTAATTCGGGATCGCGGGAAAAGCTGCGCTCCTGCGCCGGGACGCTCTGTCCGCCTTTCCGGCCGGCCTCAGAGGCACGCTCCGGGTCGTTCTTGAAATTACCGCCGCTGGCCTGGCCGCCCTTGCTGGCGATCTCACGCTGCCTTTGCTGATCCATCGAGGCAAAGCCGCGGTTTGAACTGTAGGATTGGTCGCGATCAGGCATTTTCCAAATCCTCCGCCGAAATTGTCGTTGCCCATAAGATCTCAGCCTGTGCGGCAACGTACCAAATTAACGGCAGCTAACAGCCTGCGTTCCGAGAAATAAATCGAGCAGGATTAAGCAAAACCCAGCCCGACTCGCGAAGCAAAAAGAATCAATAACTTCTGCTTTGTAAACGATGACTTGGCTTCGAAGCTAAAGCTCAAGCGAACCGCGACGGCCGGAAAGGCGTAATATCGATCGACGGCGGACGGCCGGTGACAAGATCGGCGACCACCTTGCCGGTCATCGGCGCCGACGTCATGCCGACATGGCCGTGGCCAAAGGCATAGATCACGTCGGGCGTCGTGCTGGACGGTCCTAACGCCGGCAATGAGTTCGGGCAGGCTTGGGCGATGGCCCATCCACAACGACAGGCGCTCCTCGGGATAATCGGCCGCGAGCCCGGGGAGCATCTTGCGACCCTGTTCGAGCAAAATCCGGGCGCGGCGCCAATCGGGGGGCGCTTCGAGGCCGGCGAGTTCCACGGTCCCGGCAAATCGCAATCCGGTGTCCATCGGCGTTGCGACGAACTTGCCGTCGGCATCGGCGGTCGGGATCCTCGGCATAACCTCGGGATCGCGGATCATCAGATGATACCCGCGCTCGGTTTCGAGCGGGATCCGGTCGCCCAACGCCGCGGCGAGCGGCTTTGACCACGCCCCGGCGCAGACCACTGCGGCGTCTGCGGCGGTCTCGCCCCGGTCGGTCAGGATCGCGCCTAGCCGGCCGCCCTCGAGTCGAAACCCGTATGCGCGTGCCTGGACCAACTCGCCGCCCGAGCGCAGGACATGCTCCAGCAGCCGCTGCACCAGACCGAGCGGGTTCGAGGTATGCCCGTTTTCGCGCACCAGAATGCCGCGCTGGTAATCGCGCGATAGGGTGGGTTCGAGCTGGCGCAGTTCATCGGCGTCGAATTCGTCGAGTTGGACCCCGTTCTCGCGCCGCAATTCCCAAGCGAGCCGCTCCTTTTCCGGGCCCTGTGGCGAGCGATAGACGTAGAGATGACCGCGGTGGTGAACGAGATCCTCGGCCCCGGCATCGCGGACCAGCGGCATCAATGCCTCTAACGTCGCGCCGACCAGCGGCCGCAATGCGCGGGCCTGGGCATGGACTTTGTCAGGCGTGCCGGCGCGGATAAAGCGAAGGAGCCACGGTGCAATGACCGGCAGGTATCGCCAGCGCAATGACAACGGCCCGAGCGGGTCGAACAGCCAGCCGGGCACCTTCCACATCACCCCCGGCATCGACACCGGCGTTACCGACGAGGCGTTCAAGGCGCCGGCATTGCCAAACGAGGCGCCGTGCCCGGGTTCGCCGGCTTCGATCAAAAACACCTGGTGGCCGTCGCGCTGCAGATAGCTCGCAGCACACACCCCGACGATCCCGGCGCCGATCACCCCGACCCGTTTGCCGCAGTTCCCCGGCATCGCTTTCCTCTGCCGCTGCCCCGACAAACCCGGGCTGATCCTCGGCGCCGACAATGGTGCGGTCGCCGCCGCCGGTAAAGCAAAACGCGCGGCACTGGCCGGCTGTGGACGATCGCGGCTATGCTCGATTCCGGCAAAAAACCCACGGAGCGGAAGACATGGATTTCGGCGCGTTGATGTTCTTTACCGATTACGCGATCTCGGCGGTCGACCTCGCCAAGGCGTTGGAGGAGCGCGGGTTTGAGTTGGTGTGGGCGCCCGAGCACTCGCACATCCCAGTCTCGCGCAAGACACCGTTTCCGGGCGGCGGCGAGTTGCCCAAGCGCTATTACGACGCGATGGACCCGTTTGTGTCATTGACCGCCGCCGCGATCGCCACGACCCGGCTCAAGCTCGGCACCGGGGTGTGTCTGGTGCAGCAGCGCGACCCGATCCAGACCGCAAAACTCGTCGCCTCGGTCGACCAGGTGTCGAATGGCCGGTTTCTGTTTGGCGTTGGCGGCGGCTGGAACGCCGACGAAATGGAGAACCACGGCACCGATCCCAAGACCCGCTTCAAATTGATGCGCGAGCGGATCGAGGCGATGAAGGAGATCTGGACCCAATCCAAGGCCGAATATCACGGCGACATGGTCAATTTCGACCCGATCATGGCGTGGCCAAAGCCGGTGCAAAAGCCCCATCCGCCGATCCTGGTCGGTGGTGCCTGGCCGCAGGCGGCGCGGCGTGCGATCCGCTATGGCGACGGCTGGTGCCCGATCGGCGGCCGTCCGGGGTCGAGCCCGCTCGACGTCCTCGACCAATTCCGCCAGATGGCGCGCGATTCCGGCCGCGACCCAAACTCATTGCCGGTGACCCTGTTCAACCCCGACGAGGATGCAGCCCAGCTCGCCCGCTACCGCGACATGGGCGTCGCCCGCGTCGTCGTGATGCTGATGTCCGAGCCCGCCGATAAGATCCTCCCCATCCTCGACCGCTGGTCCCACCTGATCCGCCAAATCGTATAACCCTCGTCGGACCGATCGCAAAATTCCCGTCAATCGGGAATTTTGCCGAAATTGATGCCGTGGCGACTGAAATCTCCACTTTGTATCAGTCGTTTGCGGGCGAATTCCCGTGGCAAGCCAAACGGGAATTTCGCAAGCCCAATCGGGAATTATTACCGCCGAACCGCGAATTTTTGCGAGCAGACGGGAAATTCAACCGATCAGCACCGCCACACTCCAATAGTCTCCAGCGACCGATGCTATCAACTGACCACGGCAAAATTACGTTAGGTTCGCTCGAGTTTGCGAGGGAGCGGCCGGCACAAGTTCTAAGGCGGTCAATCCCCTTCGGGCACGAAGCCGAGCGCGGCGTCGACCAGCTTCTCGGCATCACCCTCCGGCCTATTATCGTCGATTGTTATCACCGCCTGGGTCAGAAGACCATCGTCGATCCGGAAAAGATGCACCTGCCGAAGCCGAACGTCAGGGGTAGCAAGAAAACTGACCGTAACCTTGGCCCCGGGCTCGCCGTCGTTGAAAATCTCCGCTTCGGGTGGCGTGACAATCTCCAGGCCGGGCACGACAGAGGCCGTCTGCTCAAGAAACTGCTGGGCGGCGGTGAGCGCATCGTCCGCTTTGGTGGGAGCACGCGACAGCACCAAATTGAGGCGAGGCTTTGATGCGGGTTCGCTGCCCGCCATGTATTCGGGAAGGTCGTCGATCGGTTCGATGAGTGTCAGCTGCCACCGAGCTTCCCAGCCCGGCCGACCTTCGATTTCCGGCAGGCGCGGCGGTCGGATCACTCTTTCTCTCCTATGTCGATATTGCCACGGTGTCGTAGGATTCCGGGAGGCACCTCATGCACGCCAACTACCGTTAGATGAGGCAGGAGGTCAGCTAGCAGCACCCGCAGACGATAGCGTTGGTCGGCGGGCACGACCAGAAGATCGGCGTCCGCCACCGCCTCCAGCGCACGTTGTGCGAAACGTTTCGTCCAATCTTGTGAGACCTCCGGCTTCCTAAGATAGCTTAGTGTACGAGGCCCTAGTGACCACGCGCCGAGGGTTTCGCGGCCGGTTTCCGTCGCCGCCACCCGCCTCTTGAGGTGCGCGGGCACCAGGTGTGCTCGCAGCCGCTGGACGAGTTCCGTCTGCTGGATGCCGGAAGGGTCTTCGGCCAGAATCACCACACCGGGTAGAGCCACGACTTTATCGCTCGGATTGGTGAACGCTAGCACTGCCGCCGGCGCGGTCAGCGCTTCGCAAAGCAGCAACGGATCGGCCAGACCGATGCCATCTCCGAGTAAAATCCGAATTGCTCCGGCTATTTGGCGCGCATCTACGCGTTCCAGAGTCGCGCGAGCCAGGTTGCTAGGCACCCGCTCCGGGTCGAGCAACAGCGCTAGTAGAGAGCCGACATCAAAGAGCACTGGCGAATGACGCGTCAGCTCCCGTCGGAGCATCGTTTCGGCCTTGTCCTGACCCGACCAACGCTCCGACTGGACAGCACCGCGTACGCTCCCGATCCGCAATCTGAACCGCCGAAGGTCCAACCCAGAATTGGACTTGATTGTGGGCATGGGCATCGGGATACCGCAGCCTCTCGCAACCGCTTCGGCCGCTGCACCCAGGAAAGTAAGGTCGTCTAGCGCGATTAGGTCGCCTCGATGCAGCAACAGCTCCGCTCCGGGCGGGTGCCGTTCGGCTGCCGCAAACGCCAACGCGACATCGTCGGTTGGCCATTCGGCATGCAGCGCTGCAAGTTCGTCCACACGCAGCCCGAAACCCGCTAGGTCGCGCAATGTCGACCGCTCGGGCACCCCTAGGGCGCCGAGTGCTGGTTCGAGCAAGGCCCAGCGGTCCCGGATCAAGGCTGCTGCAAACTGCTCCGCAGCCATTTCCGCAGCCTCACGCCCGGATGCCGCCGGCCAACCAGGCGACGAGAGAGGCAGCCGAACAGAACGGCCAGCAATCCGCAGCGGATCGGCTTCTGGCGGATTGGCAAGCCAACTGACGACTGGTTCGGCTTCGAGCGCGAGATCAGCCGTCAACTCGCGGACCCGTAACTCCAGCCGATCCTTGAAGGCGGTTACGGCGATCGCAGGAACAGCCACCTCGATGGTCGCTGTCATAGCGGCAGACCAATCTCTTCCGCCGTCACCACGGGGACATTCGGGTGTTGCCAAAAGATGGCGCGAAGCCAGGGGCGCAGTGCAGGGTTGCGCACCACAAGACGTTGCTGCGCATACTCTTCCGCGCCCAGCGCCAGCTCGACACCCGGCAGCGTTCGACGAAGCGCAGTCTGGGTGATATCATCAACCAACGTGCGGGGCACAACGCCCGCTCCTGCCTCGCTCGACAGAAGCTGCACCAACTCCGCCTCTCGCTCCCGCGGAAGCTCGTGGTCTTCCCAGGTCCCTTCGACGCCCCAGAGCGAAGAACGCACGGCCGGTACACGGCGAAAAGCCTCGGCGGCTGCCGTCGTGGAGCGGCCGCCGGTGGATGCGTCCACCGCCAGGTGTCGAAGGGCGTCGCGTTCGAGCAGCGGCGTCCGGTCCGCCAGCAAAAGCTGCAACAAGGGATGCGTAATCGCGAAGGGCAGGTCGCCGATACCAAGATGGCGCGCCTGAGTCAGATCCCTCAGCTGCGGCAGGGAGCGGAGAACGGCCTGGCCCAGGTGCCACGTCGCATATTGCACAGCATCGATGCGTTGCGTTTCGACGGCCTCCTCGGCCGACAATAGCGCGCGATACTTCGCCAACAGCCACGAGCCGGCACCGCCTCGCCGGACAAAATGCTCGCCCTGCATTACCGCCTCGTAGACGGGAGCGTTGTCCAGGAACACGATAACCCGCTGGACGGGTTCTTGGCTCTGCACGCCGCGCACCAGAATGCTGGGGAGGAGCACACCGAACCGTGCCCGCACCAGCCGGCGAAGCGCCCCAATGCTTGGGTTGTCTCGGTCGTCCGGTGCCAGACCTTCACCATCGAACTCTTTTACCGCCACTTCCTGCCCAATCAGACGCTCTGCTTTGGGATCGGTGCTCAGCACGCTTTCTGAGAGTTCGAGCACAAGGCGCTGGGTAGTGGCGACCGGCAGAACGGCGCCGTGCTTCTGTACGAGTTTTACGCTCGCCGCGTGAACCAATTCCCGCGCCAGTGGAGAGCTGACCTCCTTTAGGCAAGCCGCCAGACCGCTCCAAGACAACATGCCGCCATCGCCGGCGAGAAGCGCGGCCGTCGGCAACTGTCCCTCCGCCCGCAACGCCTCCGCCGCAGGTCTCGCATCGCCCAGGCGAAGCGCGTGCAATGCCATTTGCCGGCGGGCGTCCGGCAGCCAGCTCTCGGCGACTTCGGCCGTAGCCGGATCGGCCAAGGCCCTGACGTCGCGCAGTCGATCTATTGCACGGGCCGCGGCATCGCGCCCTGCTGTTGCCTCTTCGGCTAAAGACGCTTGCGCCAGGGCTACCCGACCCTGCCAATAAGCAAGGATGCCCGCACGCTGTGTCTCGCGCAGCCCCTCCACCGCGGGCTCAAGCCAACGCGTTGCCGCCGATGCCAGCAACGATGTCGCGTCCGGCGACCTCGCCGCCTCTGCCCCCAAAGCAATGCCGGCGAATTCGACCGCATGTCCGGCGAAGTCATCCGCGCTCATCGGGCCCGCGACCGAGAGGGCGCGCTCTAGCGCCGCCGCCGCCGCGGCGAAGCGCTCTTGGAACAGCAGGCGCCGGGCGCGCTGCTGTTCCAGGTAGCTCAGAAGAGGTCGCGTTCCGTCCGCCTCCTGAGCCTCTTCCAAATCAAGCATACCACCGAGATTGGCCATCAGCATCTGATCTCGGCGGAAGCTTTCCCCGAGCGCTCTCAGCATCGCCCGATGCCGCGATGCGGCAGTAGCCTGCGCTTCCGTCGGTCCAATCAGCTCATCAAGCGCTCTCTCCATGGCCTCCGCGGATTCGCCTGGGCGATCGGCGAAGGCCAGCGCCTGGGCGTCCAGCACGTGTCGAACGTGGGCCGCGGCCAGCCCCTCGCCAGCGCCCCACCACACCGCGTCCGGCGAGCGATAGACGGCAGGATCGGCCAGGAATTTTTGAATCTCGGCTATTGCGGCAGGCGCTCTGAACGGGGCACGGTTATCTTCAAGAATTGCCTGCTGCAAGGCCTCCAGCCGTCGCGGCTGCACGCTGGCGCGGCGGAGGACGCTATCGAGCCAGACGTCTGCGCGCCTCAGGCGATCCCCCGCGATGGCTCGGACTGAAACTAAGCGCTTTCGCCGTACGCCGCGCCCCCCTACTTTCGGCTCTGACCTCATCCGGTGGTCCTCATCGGAAGCGCCGCGTCGCTCCCCGACTTCGCCGGATTCGGAACGCCCGGCGACCTCGGGTCTGGCGTGGCCGCCGTTCCAGTGAGGGGCGGCGTGGCGGTTCTTTCACCTAACTCGTCGGAAGCGGCCGTTGCTTCCGTTGACGCTTCGGGCTTTGACGGCTCGAGCTGTAAGGGTAGCTTGGCCACGCCGCCGAGCGGCCTGAAGTCGCGCGGTAGATGCGCGGCGCGGGCAATCGCCAGCAGGCTCTGTCGAGTGATGAGCCCGGGCCAGCGATCGCCCGCCCATTTTGTCTCCGCGATGCGCATCGGGAGCACCGATCTGCTTGCGAGACTTTCGCCGTCCTCGGCGCCTAAGCTGCCGTCGCGGCGATCACGGAAGAACACGGCGTTCAGCTGCGCTAGCTCGTGCGCGATCAGATCGGAGTAGGCTTGAAGCGCCTCGCTCGCTTCATGCACCTGGGGGAGCGATTGTGCCAACCACTGCTGCCACCGCTCCGCCTCACCATCCAGGCCGAGCGTCTTGATCTGAATAGGATCGTCCAAAAAGGCGCCGCTCAGCCCGGGCGGTGGAGCATCCGCTTTCGTTTTGGGTTCGGCCACCAGATAGGTCTCCACCTGGCGGCGGATCGTGGCCAGAAATGGATCGCCCGGCAGGCTTTCGACAAAGCGATTATAGAGACGCCTCAGGGCTTCGCCTGAAGCGCTGTGCGGTAGCAGATAGGTGTTGCTGCCCTTGAACTGGAACTGGTGAAACAGCATCACTAGCCTGACGAGATTCGGGAACGACTCGCTCGCAGCTAAGCGCGTCACCTCCTTCAGCCGCTCTCGCAATCGGGCCGGACCTTCGCTGGCCTTGCCTCGCAACTCTGTGTAGCTGACCAGCAGGTGGGCTTCGACCGCGCGCATGTAGACTTGCAACTGTCCGGCGAGCGTGCCGGCCGAATTGGCAAGCGCCCAGTAATGAGTCCACGACAATTCGACGACCCGCTTTGTTGTCACCTGGACGAAGGTCCGGCGCTGGGCCAGGGTATTCGCGAACTGCTCATACAATTTCGGTCCGGCCCAGGTAAGGAACGTGAGCAGCGCGCCCCCGATGCCAAGTGCGCCGATCCAGCCTAGCACGGAACCGATCCAACTAGAGGTGCCGCCGTTCGATGACGCCGCGCCGGGCGGCACCACAGCGGCTGTCTGCGCGATTGCTTCTACAGCGACGGTCGCGGTCAACAGCGCCGCCAGCATGAACAGCGTCAAATGACAGTTACCACTTCGGTGCACCTCAAAGCGAACCGAGCTGTTAGCGCTGGCCTTCCCACCGAAAACCTTTGCTCGCCGCGCTCGCGGAATCTCCCCGACCAGCAACAACTCTGCCATCTCCCTCTCTTTGGCGTTTTGTGCTTTTAATTCAGCGGAGGCCAACGCGGCTCGATCGATTCTAAGAGCTTAGCAGACTGTCAAATAACTAATATGAAAACATGCGCCTCAAGGAGAGGTGAAGCAACCCAGCGTGGCGCTAATGAGTAGAATAAATCGGAGAGATGTTGCGGACTGTGAACTAGTTCACATCCCCGCAAAAATTGGGTGTCGCGATCCGCGGCATGCTGAGACTGCGTCGTTGGGACAGATCTCCTAGCCGAGGTTGCGCGGGGCGTGGAAAAAGACCGGGCGAAGTCGGCACCGACGTTAGGCGTCGCGCCTCGCGCGAAGCGCCTTGTAGGGGGCTCTGCCTCGCTTCCGGATTCCTGCTTGCGCGAGGAGGACGAATTTAGATCACGTAAATCCGGCCTTATTTTCTCGGTTGGTCACGGGTGAAGGCCGCAGTCGAAGAGGATGCGGGTGAGGGCGAGGCCTTCGGGGGTGGGGACGAGGCGGTGGGTCTTGAAGGCGTGCGGGTGGACGATGCGGGCGGCGGGGTGGCCGGCATTGCCGAGATCGATGTGGCCGCGCTGGAATAGATCCTCGACAAAGGCGCGGGCGGCGTGCTCGCTGTTAGACGGGATCTGCGAGCCGACCCCAAAGGCGGCGCCCGAAACCGCAAAGCGGCGCGGATCGGAGGGGGCGCGCACCAGTAGCGGCCGCTCGCCAAGCCCGTATTCGGCGGCGGACAACGCGACATGCGGCAATTGACGCCCGCGCCCGGCAGCTGGACCACCGGGGCCGGCAATCGCCATCATGCCGGGATGGGCGAGAGCGGCGACCCCGGCCATGTGCATTGTCGCGACACTGACCGCCGATTGCGGCGACAGGATGCCGTGGCGGACAAAGCCGGCCTTTAACACGTCGCCGTATCTGCCGCGCGCCCGGCCCTCGGCGTCAGCATCGGCGGCGACGATCGAAGCCGCAACCTGGCTCATATATTCGGGCACGATCGGGGTGGCGAGGATGCCTGAAATCAGCAGCCGGGCGAGATCGACGCTGACGGTCTGCAGATCGGCCTCGCCCGGATTGGGCCCGGCGAGGCGAAAGCCGCCGGCAATCGCCTCAAAAAAGGCCGCGGTAAAGACCCGCGAAAACGAGTGCGGCTCGGAGGAGAGGCTCCCCGCCGGCGCGTTTGAGGGAAGGCCTTCGGGGTTGGTGTAGACAAACGAATTGACCGCGTTGCGCAGGCAATCGCGCTCAACCGCATCGGGCGAAAACTGGCGGATCGCCCAGCCAAGCTGCTCGGCCAATCGCGACAATCGCGAACTGCGGGTCAGATCGCCGCCGGTCTCGGTCAATATCGCGGCGCGCAGTGTCGGCAATTGCAACGCCACCAGGATGGCGCTCATATCGCCAAAGGATTCGTGGAAGGCGGCGGCCTCGATCGAGCCGGCGTCGAACAGTTCGGGCCGGATCGCGTCGAGCACGGCATGGCCTTGTTCGTGGCAGACGATGTCGGGGCTCTCGCCCGAATAGACCGTGCGGCCGGCCGCGGTGCCGTGAAAGAAATTCAATGCCTGTCGGTCGTAAAAGGCATTGAAGTCCTCGCCCTCGTCGAGCTTGATCGGCAATGTGTCGCCCAGCTGCCAGACGGTGCCCTGCGGCAATAGCTGGCGCCAAAAGGCCGCCCCACGCTCTGCCGCTTCGGCCGCCGACCAATAGCGAAAATCGGCGCTGGCGAGATCGTAGGAGCGCGCCTGTGGTGCGGTGACGCCGGGAATTGCCAGCGACAATGGCGATAGGGTCAGATCCGGCACCGAGCGCAATTCGGGCCGCACCAGCGGGGTTGCCGCCTCGCCCGGGTCGTCCTGCCAGCCGAGGATTTGCGCTGTTGCCGCACCCTGACCGCCAGCGCCGCCAGTGCCCGGCATACCGCTGGCGCCGGCGGCCTGCGGTCTATTGCCCCCACCGCCACCAACACTTTGCGCTTCGCTATGATGACCGACTGCGACATTGTCCCAATCATGCACAAAGATTTTCTCGAAATACTGGGCGATCGTCGCATTGTCGATGATCAGCCCGGCGTCGCGGTTTTCCAATACGCCCGCACCGGACCAGTTCTGGCTTGATACGACGGTTTTGCGGTGATCGACGACAAAGCCCTTATTGTGCACGCCCTGCTGGATGCGGACGAGGTCGGTGTTGATGCCGGCGGCGCGCAGCCGTTCCATCCATTGCGTATTTTGCCACTGGCTCAGAATGATGCGGACATCGACGCCGGCCGCGGCCCGCGCCGCTACTGCGTTCAGTAATTCGGTAAAGGCCTCGTCCTCGGCGCGGTTAGATGGGTGGATGTATTGTAATTGGATATACAGGCTGGACTCGGCGCTGGAGATCAGATCCAGCATCTTTTCAGCATACATCCCGGTGCGGTCGTCAGCGGCGCGATCCGGCGTCAGCAAGGGCTGGATCGTCATCTGCTCGGTGACCGGCAACGGCGCAAAGTAGGTCGTTGGCGCACGGGTAAACGCCGCCGCCGGATTGGTCTCGGCGAGGTCGAAAGCCTGCTCGGCAAACGCCTCCAAATCAACCGCCGCCATTGCCTGACCCTGGGCCGGCAGTGCCGATTTTTCATCGTTCAGCAGATAGGCCTCATAAAGCCGCGCCATTTGCGGCGAGGCAATAATAACGTGCCAGTCGCGGTCGCTTTTCTTAAAGGTCTCGGCGGCGTGCGCGGGATCGGGATCGTTTAAGGGGGCGTCTTCGGGCTGGTTCGAGTTGTTCCAATTGCCGCTCGACAGCCACATCTCGGCGCTGTCGCGCACCGCGACCTTGATGTGATAGGCCGACGGAAAAATCCATTCGCGGACTTCAGGGCTCGACCGCACCGGCGCCCAGGCAAAGGACAGCGAATTGCCGAGATCGCTTTTCAGCGAGTCTTCGGTCTGCTCGTCGCTCTGATCGGCCGACGGATTGCGGGTCGGATGGTCGAGCACCAATGACAGAGCGCGGGTATTACCGCCCGATGTCAGCGCATTTTCGAGGCCGGACAAGATATGCGCCGAGGTGAAATCATAAATGCCGACGGTCAGCTTTTGCTGGGTGCGTTCGAAAAACGCCTTCAATGTCGGCCAGCCGGCGTCGGGGCTCGCATGGCAGATCACGCTCAGTCGGTCGGTAATCGGATCGAGCGGCGGCGGCGCCGGCTCATAAGGGATTTGCTCTTTTCGAGGGCCGCGGGCTACGGCCATTTCGGCCGGCGCGCCCGACGGCGCCGCAAACACATGCTCGAACGGGAAATCGGGGGCGCGCTGCTCGATGCGCGTGCGCTCGGCGACGGCGGCGTAGGTTTCCGGCCGGGTCGCCTTTAACCGGCCAAGCGGGGAGGCTTCGCGCACTTCGACAGGCACGCCGCCGATCTGCGGGGGCAGCCCATAACTGGCGGTCTCCCCCTTTTTGGCGCCAACGACGGCGACGATGATCGGGTCGCCGACCGGCCACCCGCTTTCGACGCGATAGCCCGGCCGCACCGACAAAACGCCGGGTTTGTTTAATGCGTCCAGATTTTGCGCGATCGTACGCCCCACCTCGGCAAATGTCGGCATTGCTCCTCTCCCCCGCGGTTGCGTTTAGGTTAACCCGGCATTCGCATTTCTCTAGGGGGATTTCTTTGCTGATTTATGACGCGCTGCGCGAACCCACATGTTTGCCCCCTGCGGTGAACCCGAAGAAACACGTGTCCGGAGTTCGAGCCAGGGCGGCGGCCGAACGACGGCCGCCGGCAGGGCGGCAGTTAGGCTCAGCCGGCGAACGGGGTCAGCAGGTTGCGGGCGTCCGCCAGTGTTTCGAGGCGCGAGATCGTCGTCAATGCGGTATCGATACTTGCATCGGATAATGGCCGCACGGCGTTGTGCGCGCAGTCGCGGAATTTTGCTTCGAACTGGGCGTCGCTGAGCGGCTTTTGCGGTGAGCCGATCGGGTCGGTGGCCTCGATTGTGACCGAATGCCCGTCGCTATGCCGCACCGTGATGCTGAGCGAGCGTTTGGGTCGGCCCTCGCGCGCTACCCCGACGATATGGTCGGACAATGCCAGTACCGCGGCGTCGCCGAGACCATCGACATCGGCGATCCCGACTCGGCCCTTCACCAAGGCGGTGGCGACGAGGAAAGGCTGGGCAAACTGCGCCTCGACCACCTGGGTCGGGCGGCGTTTGAAGGGGCCGGCATTGAATTGGTCGGCATGGCCGGCGGGGTCGGCCTCGATCGTCACCGCTGCGATGTCGTCGACCGCGGTGATCCCGAGTGCGGCCCGCGCCGCCAATGCCGCATCGATCGCGGCGTGCAGTGGCCGCCCGCAGGGATAGGGCTTGTAGCTCAATGCCTCGCCGCAAAAGACATTGCCGAGGTCGCGCAATAGCAACGCGGCGTCGTGCCCGTTTGGCTGGTACAATTCGAAAAATCCAAAGCGGCCGTTAAAGATGTTGTGCGCGCCAGTGAACCCGGTCTGCGCCAATACCGCGGCAAAGACGCCGGCACTGGCCGCCTGGCCCGCCTGCAGGCGCTTGGTCAATGCGCCATCGAGGATGCACTGGCGGTTGCCGGCCGCCTGACTGTAGGCGATGCCAAACGCATTCAGCATCTGCTCTGCCGTCAACCCGATCAGTTTTCCCGCCGCCGCGGTGGCGCCAAACACCCCGATCGCCGCAGTACGATGCCAGCCGCGATCCAATGTGCTGGCAAAGGCGATGCGGCATGAGACGTCGAGCCCCAATGCCACTGCGAGCAGCAGATCACGCCCGCTGATCCCGTCCAACCGGTCGGCCATCGCCAGCGCCGCGACGAGCACTGAGACGCCGGGATGGATCGAGCCGCCGGTGTCGAGCGTATCGTCGAAATCAAGCGCGTGGCCCATGCTGGCGTTTAACAACGCGGCTTGCGGGGCGGGCAGGCGGATGCCGCGCAACAGCACTCGACTTTCCTCGCGACCGCCCCAGTCGCCGATTACCGCGCACAGCTCCGCTATCCCCGGCGAGCCACTGCCGCCCAACATGCAGCCAAAGGTGTCGAGAATATCGCGGCGCGCGCACTCGACGGCGCTTGCCGGCAGATCGCCACACCGGGTACGGCAAACATGCTGGGCGAGCGGCGAGGCCGGGTCATCGGTCATCGATTTTCTCCAATTTCGAGTAGGGGCGGGCAGGGAGCCCGATCGGACTATAACCGAAGCGAACCATTCCTGCGCCCATCGCTGCCAATACTGGCGGCCGCCGGCGGTAACCGCTGTTCGGCTTGGATTATCCGCTCATTTTCCCGATCGATTGCGGCAAATCCGCTGCTGCTCTACGATCAGAACGCAAAACTTGTTCAGCGGTTTGTGCCGCTTGGTTGGGCGCAATTGAACGCATACAAAATCGTCTCGGGTTATCCCGGCGTACTCGCGGCAACCGCCCTGTTGTCCTTCACCCAGACTGCCGCCGCCCAAAATACGACGCTGACGGTTCCCGAGGTGGTCGTGACCGCGCCGGCCACCGTGGCACCGCCCTATTTGCGCGACAAGGGATCGGCCTATGCGCGAAACCCTTATGCCGGCCGCTATCGTGTCGAAGAGGATAAATTCCCCGAGGTGCCGTGCGCGACGACCCGGATCGCTTCGGTTACCGGCGGCAAGTGTCTTGAGGGATACCGGTTGATCACGGCGGCCACCGATCAAATCACCAACCCGAAGGGCGGCAGCAATTGCGATATCGCGCTCGACGTCGCGGTCTACAATGCCGGCCAGCTTGCGGTTGAAGCCGACACCACGATAACCGACCCGTACAAGGTCACGGCAATCGGCTTTCATTCACAATATTGCTATGTCAACGGTCATCCGGAGTACAACCAGGAAGATTTTCAAGACATGAACCAGGTAACCCGGCGCGGCACCAATTGGCACAATCTGTCCGGTGACGGGGAAGACAAATCGATCGAATTCGCGGACGGGCCGCACCGCTGCATTGCCGTAAAAAAGGCGGGGCCGCCCTGGCAAGGCGGATATATTTACATGGTCCATGCCAGCATCTGCCGAACCGATGCGGCCGCAGTAGCGCCGGGCGACGTCGCCTACGCACTCCAATATTTGCAGGTCCGGCAATATGACCCGACCGGCAACCTGCAGCGCCCGCCGCAATAGCGGGCCCGGTGGATCGGCCGCAGATCGCGGCGGGTGTCCTCGGCCCGAAAATCGGTAGAATGGCGGCCGGGTGACTTTGCGGGGTCTTGGCAGTCATGCAGTCTCAAGGGGAATTCGACTATATCGTCGTCGGCGCCGGCTCGGCCGGGTGCGTGCTCGCCAACCGGCTTAGCGCCGACCCGCGCACCCGCGTTCTGCTGCTCGAAGCCGGGGGCAAAGACCGCGATCCGTGGATCCATATCCCGGCCGGCTTTTACCGCAACATCTACCACCCCAAGATCACTTGGCAGTTCGAGACCGAGCCGCAGCCCGAATTGGCCGACCGCCGGCTGCCGTGGCCACGCGGCAAAGTGCTGGGCGGGTCGAGCTCGATCAACGGGCTGATCTATATCCGCGGCCAGCGCCAGGATTTCGATCTCTGGCGTCAGTTTGGCAACACCGGCTGGTCATATCAGGACGTGCTGCCCTATTTCCGCCGCGCCGAAACCCAGGAGCGCGGCGCCGACGAGCATCACGGCGCCACCGGCCCGCTGCACGTCACCAATCTGCGCGCCGAGCACGAATTGCACGACGGCTTTATCGCCGCCGCGATCGAGGCGGGCTATCCGCGCAACGACGATTTCAACGGGCCCGAGCAGGATGGGGTCGGGCCGTTGCAGGTCACGGTGCGCAACAAGCGGCGGTGCAGTGCGGCGGTCGCCTATCTGCGCCCGGCGATGCGCCGCCCCAATTTGAAGGTCGAGGTCCGCGCGCTGGCGCACCGTGTGCTGTTCGAGGGCCGTCGCGCGGTTGGTCTCGAATACGCCCAGGGCGGGGTCGTGCATCACGCCCGCGCCCGGCGTGAGGTGATCCTCTCCGGCGGCTCGATCAACTCGCCGCAAGTGCTGCAATTGTCGGGTGTCGGCCCCGGCGCGTTATTGCAAAACCTCGGCATTGCGGTCGTCCACGATCTGCCTGCGGTCGGCGAGAATTTGCAGGACCATTTGAATGCGCGCGTCGTCTATCGGGTGCGCCGCGCCAACACGTTGAACGAAATCTCGCGCAGCTGGCGGCTCCAGGCGCGCGCCGGGTTTGACTGGGCGGTCGGACGCCGCGGCCCGTTAATGATGGGAGCGGCGCCGATCGGCCTTTTTGTGCGCACCCGGCCGGGGCTCGACTCGCCGGATGTGCAATACCAGTTCCTCGCCGGCAGCTTTATGAAGCCGGGCGAGGTCATGCACGACTTTCCCGGTTGTCAGCTCAGCTGCATTCCGTGCCGCCCGGAAAGCCGCGGCTGGATCAGGATCCGCTCGCCCTATCCGGCGATCCCGCCGGCCATCCAGCCGAATTACCTGTCGACCCAGGCGGACAAGGACACCTTGATCGCCGGGCTGCGCGTCGCCCGCAAGGTGTTTCAAAGCCCGGCAATGGCGGCATTGGTAACCGGCGAATACCTCCCCGGCCCGGCGACCGAGAGCGACGAAGAATGGCTCGAGCATATCCGACAGACCGCCGGCACCACCTATCACCCGACCTCGACCTGCATGATGGGCCCGGACGAGCGCGCCGTGGTCGACAATGAATTGCGGGTCCGGGGGGTCGAGGGGCTGCGCGTCGTCGACGCCTCGGTAATGCCGACGGTGGTCTCGGGCAACACCAACGCAACGGTGATAATGATCGCCGAAAAAGCCTCCGACATGATCCTCGCCGCCGCCCGCACCGGCGCCGCCTCACACACGACCCAAGCGGCCAAGGCGGCATAGGGGTAGTGCGATCGGCCAACTTGCTCTTTCGCCGATCGCATCGTGGTCTAAACCACCGCTCCCGATTACGGCTCTAGTGTCGACCCCGAGGCGGTTGTCGGCATGATGCTACGATGGCTCCTGGTGTCCCCACACCGGTCGTTCGCAATGCTCATCAGGATCGGCTCAGTTGGGTGGAAACGCGACATTCCCGATTTGCCGGGCCTGGGATGCCCGTCCTTCATAAGCGGTCATTTGCAGGCTGAAGCCACGACACCCGACACCGCGCCTATTTCAGCGCTGCTGCTGGTAGCTCGAAGGGCAGAGGGATATCGTCATCCATGAGGGGCTGCCGCTCCTTGGAGCCGAGGATCACCGCATGGACGTATCGGCGTGGCTGCGCGGGTTGGGGCTCGAACAATACGCGCCTGCATTCCGCGACAACGATGTCGATGGCGAAGTGCTGCCGGAGCTGACGGCCGACGACCTGATCAGCATCGGCGTAACCTCGGTCGGCCATCGCCGCAAGCTGCTGGCCGCGATCGCCGCGCTCGGGGCGGAGCTGACGCGTGACTTGGCCCAACCAGCCGTGAGCCCGACACCTACTCCGATCTCCACTCCGACTAGCGAGGCCGAGCGCCGGCAGCTGACGGTGATGTTCTGCGATCTGGTCGGCTCGACGGCACTCTCGGCACGGCTCGATCCTGAGGATTTGCGCGAGGTCATCGGCGCCTATCACCGCTGCTGCGCCGATCTCATCACCGCGGCCGGCGGGTTCGTCGCCAAGTACATGGGCGACGGGGTGTTGGCCTATTTCGGCTACCCGCTGGCCCACGAGCATGACGCCGAGCACGCTGTGCAGGCCGGGCTTGCCCTGGTCGAGGCGGCGCCGAAGCTCACGACCGTCGCCGGCGTTCCGTTGCAGATGCGGGTCGGCATCGCCACCGGGCTTGTCGTGGTCGGCGACCTGATCGGCGCGGGTGCGGCACAGGAGCAGGCGGTCGTCGGCGAGACGCCAAACCTCGCGGCGCGCCTGCAGGCTCTCGCCGAGCCTGGTGCCGTCGTCATCGCCGACGGGACGCGACGGCTGCTCGGCAATCTCTTCGAGCTGAAGGACCTCGGGGCCAGGGACCTCAAGGGCATCACCGGGCCGGCGCGGGCCTGGGCTGCGCTGCGGGCGAGTTCCGTGGGGAGCCGCTTTGACGCCCTGCACACGACCGGCCTGACCGACCTCGTCGGGCGGGAAGAAGAATCCGAATTGCTGCTTCGGCGCTGGTCCCGGGCAAAGACGGGTGAAGGCCAGGTGGTGCTGCTCTCCGGCGAGGCAGGGATCGGCAAATCGCGGCTCACGGCGGCACTTCTGGAACGCCTCGCCGCCGAACCGCACACGCGCTTGCGCTATTTCTGCTCGCCGCAGCGCATGGACAGCGCGTTCCATCCGATCATCGGCCAGATCGAACGCGCCGCCGGACTGGCATACGACGACAAACCGCGGGCGAAGCTCGACAAGCTCGATGCGCTGCTCGCACAGACCTCGACCTCGCCTCAGGATGCCGCACTCTTCGCCGAGATGCTGTCGCTACCGAATGATGGACGCTATCCCGCGCTCGATCTCGCCCCGGAACAGCGCCGGCAGAGAGTGCTGGAAGCGCTGATGTCGCAACTCGCGGAGTTGGCACGCCGGCAACCGGTGCTCATGATCTTCGAGGATTTGCACTGGATCGACCCCACCAGCCTGGAGGTGCTCGGCCGCACCGTCGACCGCATTAAAACTCTTCCGGCGCTGCTCGTCCTGACGTTCCGCCCCGAGTTCAGCGCGCCGTGGGTGGGACAGCCGCATGTGACGAGCCTGACGCTCAACCGGCTTCGCGAGCGTGAAGCGGCCGCCATCATCGCCCGCCTGGCCGGGAACAAGGCTCTGCCGGCGGATGTGATGGCGGAGATCGTCGAGCGCACCGACGGGATTCCGCTGTTCGTGGAGGAGATGACGAAGGCGGTGCTGGAGGCGGAGAGCGAGGGTGCCGCCCGGCATACGGTTGCCGCGGTTCCGTCTCCGGCCTTGGCGGTCCCGGCAAGCTTGCACGCATCGCTGATGGCGCGGCTCGACCGGCTCGGCCCGGCCAAGGAGGTTGCGCAGATCGGTTCCGCGGTCGGGCGGGAGTTCTCGCATGCGCTTCTGGCATCGGTGGCGCGCAAGCCCGAGGCGGAGCTGGGATCGGCGCTCGACCGTCTCGTTCAGGCTGGCTTGCTGTTCCGGCAGGGTGTCCCGCCGCAGGCGAGCTATCTGTTCAAGCATGCCCTGGTGCAGGACGCGGCCTATGGCACGCTGCTGCGCGACCCGCGACGCGCACTTCACGCCCGTATCGCCGAAACCCTTGAAAGCCAATTCTCCGAGTTCGCAGAGAGTCAGCCCGAGATCCTGGCGGGTCACTGTACCGAGGCCGGGCAGATCGAGAAGGCCGCTTGTCTGTGGGGCAAGGCGGGACAGCGGTCAGTAGGACGCTCGGCGATGGTCGAAGCCGCGGCCCAGCTCACCCGTGCCCTCGAGCAGATCGCGACCCTGCCCGGCACGGCGGCATTGCGTCGCGAGCAGATCAAGCTTCAGGTCGCGCTCATCACCCCACTCATGCACGTCAAAGGCTACGCTGCCACCGAAACTAAGGCGGCTGCGGAGCAGGCACGTTTGCTGATCGAGCAAGCGGAAGCGCTGGGAGAGCATTCCGAAGATCCGCTGCTGCTGTTCTCGGTCCTCTACGCCTTCTGGGGAGCGAACTACGTGGCATTCAATGGCGATGTCTGTCGCGATCTCGCGGCGCAGTTCCTGGCGCTCGCGGAGAAGCAAAGGGCGACATTCCCGCTCATGGTTGGGCATCGCATGATGGGAACTTCCTTAGTGCAGACGGGGGACATCGCGGAAGGCCGGGGACACTTTGATCAAGCGCTCGCGCTTTACGATCCTGCCGAGCATCGTCCGCTGGCGACGCGGTTTGGCCAAGACCTTGGGGTGGCTATCTTAGCCTACCGGTCGTGGGCTTTGTGGTTGCTTGGCTATCCCGACGCCGCGCCCAGAGACGCCGACGACGCACTCAGGAATGCGCGAGAGATCGGTCAAGCCGCCACGCTGATGTACGCTTTATTCAATACCTCGATACCGTATACCCTTTGCGGCAATCGTGCCGCGGCAGCCGCGCAAGCCCAAGAGCTTGTCGCTCTGGCCGAAGAAAAAGGTTCCCTGATTTGGAAGCCGTACGGAATCGCGAGCCAAGGTTCGGTGCTGGCCCTGACCGGCAGGGCTTCGGACGCGACCGAAATGCTGATCTCCGGGATGGCCGCCATCCGGACAACGGGAGCGACAGTTTGGATGCCATTCTATTTGCCGCATCTGGCCCGCGCCCATGCGGAACTCGGGCAATTCGAGGCGGCTTGGCATTGCATTGGCCAAGCGATGACAGCGGCGGAAAGAACCAAGGAAACGTGGTGCGAGGCCGAGATCCACCGAACCGCCGGCGAGATCGCGCTGATGTCGCCCGAGCCCGACGCGGCGAAAGCGCAGGCACATTTCGAGAGGGCCATCGCCATTGCCCGCGCGCAGAAGGCAAAGTCCTGGGAATTGCGCACGGCGACGAGCCTGGCTCGGCTGTGGCGCGATCACGGCAAACGCCAGCAGGCCCGCGATCTTCTCGCCCCGGTCTACGGCTGGTTCACCGAGGGCTTCGACACCCTCGACCTAAAAGAAGCCAAGGTATTGCTCGACGAGCTGAGTGAGCCGGCGATTGCCGCAGAGGGGTAAGCAATCACGAATCAGCGGCTCCATGGGACTATTCCACGGCAACTCTGCACCGTCGCGATTACGGTCGGCTCCTACGTGTAGAAGTCCTGTGTGAATGTCTGCTTCACAGCCGACCTGACCAGCCGTGACGTCGTGATGAAGGTCTGCAGTGGGTCGATTTAACTCGTTCGACCCATGACAGGCGAACGGCTGGTTTCGGCGCTAAGGCGACGCCACCGCTGGCTAGGGTCTCCTTTCTGTTCCGACCTGACTGAGGAGCGGTGCCCGATCTCAAATTTTCGGCACTTGCGTAAAGCCGGGGGAAAGCCGAGTCAGCCGGCGCGTGTTGGAGAAGTGGCGGGGCGGGTTGGGCTGAGGCGTGCCGGCAGCGCCAATGCCAGCAGCAGGCAGATGATCGCGACCATGGCAGCGAGCACATAGACATTGTGCAATCCGCCGGCGATCGCGTCGCTGACTCGGGCGATCATCGCGGGACTGAGCTCGTGGCGGCTGGCCGGCTGCAACAAGCGGTTGACCGCTTCGCCGGCCTCGGGGATGCGGTGCGACACACCGTAGTTCAGGATCGCCCCGTACACGGCGGCGCCGACCGAATTGCCGACGATCCGCATAAACATGATCGACGAGGTGGCGGCACCGCGCTCGCCATAGCCAACGCTCGCCTGGGTCGACACCAGAAAAGCGGTGTTGCAGAACCCCATGCCGATGCCGATCATTAGCGAGCCCGTGACCGGCCACCATAGCGGGCTCGCCGGGCCGAGTGCTGCCAGAACCGCTGTGCCGAGAATCAGCGAGACGCCGCCGATCGTTGCCGCTTGCCGATACGATGTGCGGATCATCAGCCGGCCGGCGGCGAGGCTGGCAAAGGTCCAGCTGACCGACGCAGCCCCCAAGGCCAAGCCGGCCGCGGTCGGGCTGCGGTTCATCGCGCCCTGTACATAAAGCGGCAGAAAGCCGTTGATCGACATCATGACGATACCCGCGGCGAGTCCGCTTAGGCTGCCGACCGCGATGACCCGATGACGCCACAGCCGCAACGGCAGGACCGGCTCCGGCGCACCGCGCTCATGCGCCGCCAGCACCGCGAGCAGGATGACGCCCGCCGCCGCCAATCCGGCGATCGTCGGCCACCCGGCGGAATTTCCAAACTCGACCAAAGCCAGCATCAATGCGCCGGCGCCCAGCATCATCAGGGCCGAGCCGAGATAGTCGATGCGATGACGGCGGGGTCTTTGGTGCTCGTGCAAGAACAGCCCGAACATGACAAAGGTGATCGCCCCGATCGGGAGGTTGATCCAGAACACCAATGACCAGGTTACGTGCTGCACCAGAAAAGCGCCGAGCATCGGGCCGATAATTGCCGCCACCCCGAACACGCCCGAGATGTAGCCCTGGATGCGGGCGCGCTCCTGCGGCTCGTAGACATCGCCGATGATCGTCGTTGCGATCGGCTGGATGGCGCCGGCGCCCGCCCCCTGCAAGGCGCGGAACAGCACCAGCGGCACCATCGCCCAGGCGAGCCCGCACAGGGTCGACGCGACCAGAAACAGACCGGTCCCGGCGTAAAACACCCGCTTGCGGCCATAGAGATCGGCCAGGCGGCCGTAAATCGGGATCGTCACCGCCTGGGTCAAGAGATACGCGGCGAAGGCCCAGCTGAACAGCCGAAAGCCGCCGAGTGCGGCGACGATCGACGGCATCGCGGTCGCGACAATCGAGCTTTCCATCGCCGCCATAAAGGTCGCCATCATGACCGCCAGCAGCACCAGCCGCCGCGCATTGCGCGCTTCGTGCGACTGATAATCCCGGACTTGGTCGGCGGTTGCGGATTGCTCGGTCAAATCGCCCCCTATGCCACCGGCGAGAAGACGCGCTCTGTAGCGGAGCCGCCCGTTGTACAACAACTAGGCAGCGCGCAAACCAGCAATGCATAAGTTTTGACCAGACCATGCGCGGCCGTGGGCTTAGCCGTCGATCAGCGCCGCCAGAGGATTCCGCGCAAAACGCGAACCTTGTGGTCCAACCGGCTCATTTTGGGGTAAATTAACCTCAAGGCTCAAACGGTCGCCGCTTGTCATGGAAAGGTGGCTGCTGTGTGAAGTAGGTCATACACGCGACAGTGGTCGCATTGTGATAATGGTCGAGCCATAATTTGAGGATGCCGGCAGCAGTAAGGTTTGAGTTGCATCAGCAGAATGTTCGGAGCACGACATGACCGATATTTTTCATGCACTCTTGACTTTGACGGCCTTGTTCCTGCTCAGTTGCGCTGTCCCGATCGGCATCTTTATTGGTCGTAACAATATTCGTGCTTTCCGCCGCGAAATCGTTCGCGACTTGGAGCGTTTGTTTAGTTTTGCCCGGCTTCCTGACGGCGCCGCACTCATTATTCCTTCATTCGAACTTGTAAAATATAAGTATGACCCTGATGCCAATCCGAATCGTGCTACACAAGATAATCCGCATAGTTTTTACTATTATCTGCTGCCGGTCTCGATTTATGTCGTGTTGACCGCCCTGGGCTTTCAGATGGCGTTCATGCCTCATGGCTTGCCGATAGCGAATTATTTCTCTTTCCCGCTTGGCGTTCCGACGGACGGATCTGCCGCACATGAGCTCTTTAAGGGAGAGCCGCTGATTGGCGTTTTGACATATACTTTTCTCGCAGCCTATATTTGGACCATTCAATATCTGATCAGACGTATTTCTAATTTCGACCTGGCGCCGATTTCGTTTTTTCAATCGGTCGGCCATATTCTGCTTGCACAATTTACAATGGCGGCAATTTGGCAAAGCGGAATTTTTGCCGAAATGCCGTCTCATCTGCTCGTCGGCTTGGCGTTTCTGGTTGGGTTCTTTCCAACTCTGTGTGTCGAAGGTCTTATCGCCAAATTTCCATGGCTGCGGTTGCGTCGCGTCAGCCCTGAAAGTCAAAATCTACAAGAAGAATTTCCGCTCGATATGATCATCGGTATCGACCCGTTTATGAAGTTGCGCTTGGCCGAATTCGAAATTAACGATGTTCAGAACCTCGCGACAATCAACCCGATCCAGATCTTTGTCGAAACGCCTTACGGACTTTACGAAGTTATCGACTGGGTGGCGCAGGCGCAGCTGATCCTTGCGGTTGGATCGGCACGTACCCAGCGCCTGCGCGAACTCAACATTCGCACGATCTTCGACTTGGAAAAGGCGCTCGACAGCGAAGCGCTCAGTCAGCGATTGTCGGCCGCGCTGCTTCATATGCCCGTTGCCAACCCCGGTTCGCCGTCTCTACCCGTGACGAAATCGGCACTTCACCAGCCATTGCGGGCCGGGAGTAGTGAGACGGCGCTTGATCTCGCGATCGAGATCGATGCGTTGGTCTCGATCATTCGCGACGATCTGCACGTGCAGCGTTTGCGGCAGATCTGGGATGTAATCGCCGATCGGCTGAAGGAGCGGCCGTGGCCCTCCGTTGAAGCGAACGCCAGCCTTCCTGCACCGCTCGCGGTGGCCGCAGAGTAGGTTCGCAACCGGCGACACAGTTCGGCGCTCGGCCCGTCACAATTTCTATTGAGCCTATCTTCGCCGCGAGGATCACGGCCTGAAGCACATCGTTAGCAAAAAGCAGGCGGCGCTCGAGCAGGAGAGAAATGCGCAAAATGGGGGCGATTGCAGGGCTCCCATCCCCTCGCTACCGGGGTCGTACGTCCTGCTCGCTGCGGTCGATCATTGACGACATCGTCTGCACGTCGCCGCGCCATTCAGCAAGATGAGCTGCCGCGGGACGATACGGGTCGGCATTTCGGGCTGGACCTATGCCGGCTGGCGCGGCAGCTTTTATCCGAAGGCTCTGCCGCACGCGCAGCAACTCGCCTATGCCAGCCGGGAGGTCGACACGATCGAAATCAACGGCACCCATTATTGTTTGCAGCGGCCTGATGACTTTGCGCGCTGGCGCGACGAGAGCCCGGAAGGCTTTGTCTTTGCCGTCAAGGGCAGCCGCTTTATCACCCATTTGAAGCAGCTGCACGATGTCGAAACACCGCTCGCCAATTTCTTTGCCTCGGGCGTATTGCGCCTCGAAGAAAAGCTCGGGCCATTTTTGTGGCAGTTTTCGCCACGCTTTCGGTTTGATCGCGAGCGCCTCGATAATTTCTTGAGCCTCTTGCCGCGCGACACCGAGGCGGCGGCGGCGCTCGCGACGCGTCACGATCACCGGCTCGCCGGCCGGGCCTGGACCCGCACCGAACATCGACGCCCGCTAAGGCATGCGATCGAGATTCGCCATCCGGGTTCTCTCGATCCGGGATTTGTCGAGCTGCTGCGCCGCCATAACATGGCGTTTGTCTTTGCCGATTCCGTCGATTGGCCCTATGCCGAGGATGTGACCGCCGATTTTGTCTATCTGCGGCTACATGGCGCGCAGGAGCTTTATGCTAGCGGCTATGACGACGACGCGCTCGATTGGTGGGCGGCGCGGATCAAGCTGTGGGCTCGCGGGCAGCAACCCAATGACGCCCGGCTGATCGCCGCCGACTCGCTGCCGCCCGAGCACCATGCCCGCGATGTGTTTGTCTATTTTGACAATGACGCCAAGGTGCGCGCCCCGGCCGATGCTCGCTCGCTGATCGCGAGGCTTGCCCAATCGTGATGCCGCGCCATTCTCTCTATCGACGCGACCGCGGCGGAGCGGCTGCAAATGCCGGCATCACCGCATCGCCAGACCAGGGAGACCCGGACCATGACGACCCGCCCGCCCGCCGAGATCGGCATGCCGCTCGACGAAGTCGATACCCCAGCACTGATCATCGATCTCGGCGCGTTCGAGCGCAATCTGGCGCGCCTGCCGCAACGCATCGAAGGCCGCAACGTGCGGCTGCGGCCGCACGCCAAGACCCACAAATGCCCGGTTATCGCCTTGCAGCAGATGGCGCGGGGTGCGGTCGGCGTGTGCGTACAGAAAGTCGGCGAGGCCGAGGCGATGGTCTATGGCGGCGTCCCCGACGTGCTGGTCACCAACGAGGTCGTCGGCCGTCAGAAACTGCGCCGGTTGATGGCGTTGGCGCATGTCGCGCGGGTCGGGGTGTGCGCCGACGATGCCGGCCAGGTCGAAGCGCTCGATGCCGCCGCCACCGAGGCGGGCGTCACGATGCCGGTCTATGTCGAGGTCAATATGGGCGGCAACCGTTGCGGCGTCGAACCGGGCGAGCCGGCGCTCGACCTCGCGCGCCGTGTCGCCGACAAGCTGCATCTGAGCTTTGCCGGGCTTCAGGCTTATCACGGCTCGGCTCAGCATCTCCGCGGTTGGGAGGAGCGGCGGATGGCGATCGCGCAAGCCGCCGACAAGGCCGGTCTCACCCGCGATCTCCTCGAACGGCATGGCGTTTCGTGCCCGATCGTGACCGGTGCCGGCACCGGCAGCTTCGAATTCGAGACCGCGAGCGGTGTCTATACCGAGCTGCAGTGCGGCTCGTACATCTTTATGGACGCCGATTACGGCCGCAATCTCGATCCCGACGGCGCGCCGACCAAGGCGTTCGAACCCAGCCTCTTCGTCTGGGCGACGGTCATGAGCCGCCCGGCGCAAGAGCGCGCGATCGTCGACGCCGGGTTAAAAGCGTTGGCCTTCGATTCCGGGCCGCCTGTCGTCTGGGACGAGCCCGCCGCAACCTATGAGCGCGCTTCCGACGAGCATGGCCGGCTTGCCGTGACCGGCGCTACCAACCGGCTGCAGATCGGCGACAAGATCCGTCTCGTTCCGGGCCACTGCGACCCGACCGTCAATCTCTACGACTGGTATGTCGGCATCCGCAATAACCGGGTCGAAGCAATCTGGCCGATCACCGCCCGCGGCGCGGTTTACTAGAACAAGTCCGCGAAAGCCGTTTCTCTCGGCGGGCTGCGGAACCAGCATGGCGAAGGTGTGTTGCTGAAATTGCCGATGGGCTCGCGCAATTGGTTCGACGATCGAGGATGTCTTTAATGCAAACCGTCAAGTATCGATTGCTCGAACCGCGTCTCGCCCCGCGTCGCACCAGAGTGGAAGTTCCGGGCTGGGGCGGCAAACGCGAACCGCGCCGCGATGGCTCGCACGAACAGGCTTGGCACTGCATGCCGTTTAATGAAGGCGCGCAATACGGGATCGAGCTGTTCTATCCGTTCGATAATGAATTGCGCGTGACCAAGCGCGATGGGCATGTCGCAATGGACGGCGATTTTGGGCCCGATCCGATGACCGGCATCCAATGGCCGCCGTTCCGCAGCTTTGGCGAGGGCTATTACAGTTACCAGTTATTGCTCGACCTCAAGGTCGGCGACGACATGGCGGTGCGCACCGAGCCGCATCCGCGCTACTACACCTCGCCCGATGACGACGTACCGTTGGCGGTGCCGGCATTGCTGCGCACGAGCTGGTGGCCAATGATCTCGTTTGTCATCTTCAAGGCGCCGCCCGAGGGGCGCGTCCACATCTTTCGCCCGGGCGAGCCGTTTATGCAGATCCTGTTTGTGCCGGCCGAACCGCAATTCGAACTGGAGCCGATGACCGAGGAGGAAGCGGCCGAGCGCGAGTTGCGCTATCGCCGCATCCATGCCAGCCGCGAGACGCTGGGCAAGGATTCGATGTGGACCTCCTCGACCAACACAGTGTTCGACGGCACCTATCGGTTCATTCTCGGCGCCGCCCGCGCCAAGGGCCGCGCCGGCGAGGGCTGAGCCTCTGCCGACGAGCGTTTTTACCATACGATCAACCGGCGGCCAGCCGCCACCAACGCGGCCCAGACGGAGCCTTCTCCCACGGGGGTCCGCTATCCCGCCGAACGGAATAGCGGCAGTAACCTAGAGGGGGGTCAGCGGGACCGCCCGCTATACACCTCAAAAATCAGCGCGGAACCACAATTCCGCCGACACCCGGGATGCCGATAAAGGCGCTGTTGTGATGATGGTGATGGTGGTGGTGATGATATGAATATGGGCGATAGTAGTTGTTGTGGTGATGGTGGTGATGATAATAGGGGTAGTTATAGTATCCATAGTAGGGATAATTGCCGTAGTACGGGTAATAACCTTGCACAAGCTGGAAATCGGCTGCTTGCTGTTCTCGTGCCGCGTTGTCGGCCTTTAGCAACTCCACCGGGTTGGCGATCGGAGCCAACAAATCGGCGTAAGACGAAGCGTGCAATGCCTCGGATGGGGCAGGGGGATCGATCGCGGCTTGCGCGCCACTCGCAGTTGCCAGTCCGGCGACCGCGCCGATCAAACCAACCAACTTTTTATCCATGACTTCCTCCAATCCTCGCAACGCAAGCACAAGCGATAGCCGCGTCGACCCATACCGACCCAACAGCCTCAGGTTTCCCAAAGTTCCGAAAAAGTGAAACCCGAAAGGGTTAATGTATTGGGACGGGCATCTTCATTTGCCGTTGCCAAGTGTGAAGAAAAACGGACGGCCTCTCCTGCTTCTTCCATCAGTCGAAAATATTTTATCGGCCGCCAATCTTTACCCGGGTGGGCTCCATTACCCTGCGCAAGCGGGAGTCCGGAGCACCCGTGGGCGTTGCCTAGTAGTACGATTTAACGCTCTCTTTCCGTCATTCCCGCGAAAGCGGGAATCCAGGATAAGCCGCCCACATAGCGGCCCCTGTTCAGGCCAGGAGCAGCATGGGCCCCCGCTTTCGCGGAGCGACGAAATACGTCGGGAATAGCGGGCGTCAGCGCACCACGACGCCGCCGACACCCGGAATCCCGATCACCGTCTTTGGATGATGATGGTGGTGGTGATAATTGCGGGAGTAATGCCGGGAATAGCTGTGGTGATGATGATGGTGATGATTGGCGTAAGGGTGGGCGTTATACGGATAGGCGGTGTACGGATAGGCGGTGTACGAATAGGCCTGCGCCAGCTGCAATTCGGGCATCGGCTCGGCCGCTTGCTGAGCCCGCATCGCGTCGTCAGCCTGCAATTGCGCGATCGGATTGGCGATTGGCGCTAGAAGATCGGCGTAGGAACTCGCCTTCGGTCCTGCGGCGGGGTTGGATGCCGGCGAGATCGCGGCCTGCGCCGTACTCATCGTCGCCAGCCCAGCAACCGCACCCAGCAACCCAGCGATCTTCTTGTCCATTGGTCCCTCCAAATTTCACTGTCCAGCCGCGCATAAGGGCGCATTGGCACTGTCACCCAAACAAGCGCCGCGAATTTGAGGTTCCGAGAAAGTGGAGTAGGCTCGCTTTTTTGTAGAATTGCCGATTTTATAGAATTGGCGCGGAAATCCATCGGCTATTTGCAGCAGCCCACCGGCTTTTTAAGCTCGGGGCGCCACAAAATCCAAACAGATACTTCCAAGCCGCCGCCGCTTCGACCGCAAAGCAGCCGAGCATAGGGCCGGGATATCCCGACCCGAAGTTGCTCGCCCGCACCGGCTGCAGATCGATGACCATCCAACCCGCTCCGCCAGCGTGTAGGCTCTGCTCCGCCAGCGTCTTCCCGGCGCAGGCCGGGATCCATTTCCGCCATGGGCACCGGCTTTCGCCGGTGTGGCGAGAGAGGGCTCGCGCCGGTGTTCGCCGGGCGATGGAGCAATCGCGAGCCGATATCGTCTTGCTGTATCTAAAGCTGCACCAGCAAGACGGATATTTACTGGCCCGTTCGACGCTGCGTGGAGCCGGCTATATGTTTGCGGCGGCTGTTGAGGTAGTAACAGTAAACGCTTCGGGCAGTTCGGCCACCTACGAGCCGTGCTGAGTCGCGCGCACTCGCAGAGATGCTACGCAGCCGTCGGCTGATACTCGACCAGAGCGCCGGGGGCCGGGCAATAGTCGAGACATTCGCCGCACCCCGTGCATTTTGCAGGCTGAACCTCGTAGAGGTGCCGCGGTTCGAGCAGGGCAGGGCGGATCGCTCCCTCCGGACAGACCTCGCGGCAGAGCCCGCAGGAATTACAGATCGCGTAATCGATGCGCAGCTTCATCGCCACGAGCCTCCTAGTCACGCGAAACAACTAACTTGTTGTCATTCCCGCGAAAGCGGGACCCAGGGCAGAAGTGGCGTAGTTGCCCTCGCTTGGCTCACGCCCGGGGGATTCCGCCGACTTGGTGCAAGAGATAGCCAAGCGCCTCTTCGACCGGCTGCTGCGTCTCCGGCGTCGCGCACAGGAAATCGATCTGGAACTTGCCCTCCATAAAGTGCATCAGCTCCTCGTCGCGTTGGGAGAGATGCTCGTGCCGCACCAGCGGATCGTCGACCCGCTCGAGATAGGCCATGATGCCGATGCAGGCATTGGCCTCCTGATAGTAATTCTGGGCGGCTCGGGCCAACGGGTGGATGTGCGGGAACATCATCGATAGCCCGAAATAGGCGGGCAGGGGCTGCGCATTCGCGGCGGCGATGTCCATCAATTCGCGCTCGTCCTTGATCCAGCCTTTGCCGAGCAGCACATCGGCGTGCAATTTCGAGTGCTTGCACTCATCCCAGATCTGCCGGGCGCGCATGCGCTGCAGGTCGATATAGCGTTCCTGGTCGGCGATATCGACCGACAGCAGCTGACCCGACATCTGCTTGATCGACATATGCACGCCTTCGGCGGCATAGCCGCGCAAGGCGCGGTCCTTTTTCCAGTCCTCGTCATTGCTGGCGAGCTCCTGTTCGATTTCGGCCAGCATGCGGTTCAGCGAGATTTCCCAGCCTTTCAGGCATTGCTCGCGGGTCAGGCGCAGCCGGAACTCGGCGCCGGGCGCCCCCGGCATCACGGGCCACACCCACTTGTCGCAGAATTCTTCAAGGATTGGGTGCATGTGTCGTGGCCTCCATGGCGCCGTCAATGTGTCACCGGGATTGCTTCGCTGGGCTAGCAATGACGGCATTGGCTTGGATTGACGCCGCACCTATCGGCGTTGCGAGGAGCAGAGCGAAGAAGCAATTCCGAAGTCGCAGCGCCATCAGCTGCGCCACGCTTCAGGCGGGGGCGGGACCAGCGAGCGGCCGGTGTCGGCTTCGACGATCGACCCCTCCGCCGGGCAATACATCAGACAGGCGGTGCAGCCGGGATACGTGCATTTCGCCATATCGATCTCGATGCGATGCAGCGGTTCGAGTGCGACATAGACCGCGTTCAGATCGATCTCGCGGCAGACGATGTAGCACATCCGGCATTCGGTGCAGCGCTGGTGATCGATCTTGAGGCTCGCCATGCCTGGTTTTCCTCAGTCGGTCACGGTGACGCGCGGCATCGGCGGCGCCGGCGTCTCACGGTCGAGCACGAAATCGGCGAGCTCGTGCAGAAAGCGGCCGTAGTCGCGACGCGCCACCGCGCAGGCCCAGCGGCATAGTTCGGTGTCGACCGGCTTCTCGATAAATTCCTCGACGATGCGGCGGCCCATATTGATGTGACTGCGGTTTTCGACCACCTGGCTGTCGAAGACGGCGCGGAGCTCGGGATCGCCGGTAGCTGCCGCCAATTCCTCCATCCAGCCAAACTCGATGACCTTGGGGCCGAGGTTGAGTGCCGCAATGCGGATCGGATGCGGATAGGTTGCGAGGTTGCGCAGCGAGAAAACATAGTAGGCCAGCGCCGAATCGATGGTGAACCGGCCGTAAGGCTGATGAAAAGCGTCTTTCTGCCGAGTGATGATGCCGCGCTTGAGCAGTGCATCGAGATAAAGCATCTCGTGCGTCGATTCATCGACGATCTGTTTTGAGAACAGATATTTGATCGAGGGCGGGAAGTCGTTCATCTCCAGCCCTTGGCCCCAGCCGCCATAGACGTAGTAAAACATCCGCTCGAGCGTCCATAGCCGCCCGATTAGCCGCGCGATCGCGGGCTCGTTAAGTGTTCCGACGCGCGCTGCCTCAACCACTGCCGCGATCGGCGCGGCGCCGATTTCCTCTCGGCTTTTGCCGATCAGCTCCTGCGCCAGCGCCTTGCCCGGCAGCTCCGCCATCAGAAGCAGCCTAACGGCTCACGGCTCGTAAACAGCGAAGCACTTGCTCGAATTAAAGATCCAGGTCTCGACAAAAGCGGTTTCGGTCGGCCGCCGGCCGAGCGCGTCCATCGCCCCCATCAGGCACACCCAGTTCAGGCATTCCTGCTGGCCGCTGTCTTCGATCGCACTCAGCGGACGCTCGCGCCACGTCTTGTAATCGGATTTTTGCAGCGCGTCATAGAGCGCGCGATCGGCCTCGACATCAGGGTAGAGCAGCCAATTCTTGCGCGTCAGAAACGCATGCGACCAGCTTGACGAGGCGATCAATGCCACGCGATAAGGGCTTTCGGCCGCGATGCGGGCAACGGCGGCACCGAGGTCAAAACAGCGCCACGGCATCGGCGACGGGGGGTCGAGATCGCTCTCATCGGGTAATTCGCTCAGCGAACGCACGCCAGCCTGTTGCGCTATGACGCGGCGGCCGTAGCAATTCACCTGGAACGGCAGCACCGGATAGGGAAACCCCTTCCGGTCATAGTCCATGAACAACAAGGTGTTGAGAAACGCGTGTCCGAGCTGGTGGTGCAACGGTTGGTAGGCATAGGACACGTCGAACCCGGCTTCGATGACCTTAGTGGCCAGGTATTTGCCCGCTTCCCGATGACCCTTGTATTCTAAGACCTTGTCGTTGGGCTCCTTCCAGGCATTTGTCGAGCGGTAGTACTCCCAGGGCTTTGCGCTCAGCTGCTCATAGGCGAGCAAGCAGAACGGCGGGATCACGTCTTCGCGAAAATTCTCGTACTGATCGTCGCCCCAGATCACGACTAGATCGGGTGAGAATTCGTCGAGCACCCGGCGCGCGTTGCGGAAACCCGAGATCAGCGCCTCGCGATGACGCCGCGCCGCCGACAGGCCCTGGTCCGACCCGTATTCCGCGCGCATGGCCGCCGGCCAGCCCTCGGGCCGACGGTATTGTTCGGGCAATGCCGGGTCGTCGAGGACCCGCTTCAGGATGCGCCCCATGCTTTCGTCGGTGCCTGATAGCGGCGGAAAGTGGGTAACTCCAAGCCCCAGTACTTCGCCCATTTTTGTAACCTCCCGACCGAGCCAAATTATGCGTCTGCGTTACGATTGCTGCGGCATCTTGTCAAGGACGGCGCACGGTCGCCGGGCTGCGATTCGCTGATATGCCTGGCAGTCCAACCCGATCGTAAAGTGGACGCCGCCGGATTTCCGGGACTTCGGCCGCTGCGTTGCGGCACCGAGCACGGTTGTGGCAATAAAATGCTGGAGTTCGAAGATCAGGGGCTTGTGCGAATGACGACTCCTCGCCACAGCCGCCGCTCGGTGTTAGCGGCGCCGTTTTTGGCTATGCCGGCGGTGTTCGCTGGCCTGCCTTCGCTCGCCACAGCGGCGGAGGGGGGTTTCGACGATTTCCTATCCACCGTCGGGCGCGAGGCGGCGGCGCAAGGCGTCCGCTCGTCGACCGTGGATTTGGCGCTGCGTTATGCGCAATACTTGCCGCATGTGATCGAGCTCGACCGGCACCAACCCGAACAGTTGCTGACCTTTACCCAATATTTGCAAAAGACGGTGAGCCCACAGCGAGTCGAAAGCGCACGCCGCGCGCTGTACGACAATTGGGGGCTGCTCGACGCGGTTCATCGGCGCTATGCGGTCGATCCGCGTTTTGTCGTCGCGCTGTGGGGGATGGAGAGCGATTTCGGCAAGATCACCGGCAATTACCTGGTGGTGGCCTCGCTCGCCACGCTCGGCTTCGACGGGCGGCGCGGCTCCTATTTTCGCGGCGAGCTGATCTCAGCGCTTCGCATCATCGACCAGGGGAATATCGGGCCAGGCAACATGAACGGCTCGTGGGCGGGTGCGATGGGTCAATGCCAGTTCATGCCGTCGACCTTTTTGCGCTATGCGGTCGATTATGATGGCGACGGCCGGCGCGATATCTGGAACAACCGCGGCGACGTGCTCGCATCGATTGCGAATTTCCTTGCGCACCTCGGTTGGCGCGACGGCGAGAGCTGGGGCAGCCGGGTCGTGTTGCCGCCCGGTTTCGATACACGCTGGACCGGACTGGAATTGCGTCGTCCGACCGCCGAATGGACCCGCATGGGGGTCCGCAGCGTCGATGCGCGGCCGCTCGCGGTGCGCGAGGTGCAGGCCTCGCTGGTCATGCCCGACGGCGCCGGCGGGCCGGCATTGCTGGTCTATGACAATTTCCGAACCATCATGCGGTGGAACAAATCCACGTACTTTGCCGGTGCGGTCGGGTATTTAGCCGATGCCATGACCGGTGGAGAGCGGATCGGGCATAGCTGACCGCAAGCGCCCGCGGCGGCCAAAAAGATGGCGATCAACGCCACAGAGTGGGCGCGTTCTATCGCGGTGGTTGCTTTATTGGGCTGGTTACTCTCGGGCTGCGCATCATCACCACCCACTGGCTACCCGGCAGGTAGCGGAGTTGGGGCCTACCGGGTCGGCGTTCCCTATCAGATCCACGGCGTATGGTACTACCCGGCGGTCGATTACAATTATGATCGGACAGGGGTTGCCTCGTGGTATGGCGAGCAATTCGAGGGACGGCTGACCGCCAACGGCGAAATCTTCGATCTGAACGATTTGACGGCGGCTCATACCACCTTGCCGATGCCGAGTATCGTGCAGGTGACCAATCTTCAAAATGGCCGCTCACTACAATTGCGGGTCAATGATCGCGGCCCGTTTGTCGATGGGCGGCTGATCGATGTGTCGCGCCGCGCAGCACAACTTCTCGGCTTTGAGCAGCAAGGGACTACATCGGTTCGCGTCACGGTCTTAAAGGACGAGAGTATCGCCGCGGCCGAGGACGCGATGCGCAACAGCGGCCAAATCATGGTCGCCCAGGTGTCGCGCGCCGCTCCTGTCGCAGTGCCGGCGTCGCGCCCGGTATACGCGTCGGCGGCGGCGCCGGTGCCGAGCCGCGCTGCTTCACCACCACGGCAATTTGTTGAACGGCGTCCGCCGCGGCAGATTGCGATGATAGCGACCAGAGCGCCGCAGCCGACCACCGCCACCGCACCGCCGCAGCACGTTGTTCTCGCAGCGAATGCGCCGCAGCGGCCTACCCACCCCGCTGCGCCGGTCATCGCGATGATGCCCCCGGAACCGATATCGCCGCCGCCGAGCCCCAAACCTCAACCCCGGGGACGCTCGCACTTTGCCCTGATTGCGCCGGCCGAGGCGGCGGAGTTGCCGCCTCTGCGAACTCCCGCCCGCCGGCCCGATGTCCCACCTTCCGTCCCGACCGCGAAAACGTCCCCGTCGCCGCCAAAGCCGAGCGTTGCGCGAAGCGGGCCTGCAGGAGGGATTTTCGTGCAGGCGGGCGCGTTCTCGATGCGCAACAATGCGGAACGGGTCCAGTCGCGGGTCGCGCGCTTGGGCAATGTCCAAGTGATGTCCACTTCGGTCAATGGGGCCGCGATGTATCGGGTGCGGATCGGCCCCGTGGTCAACGGGGAGCAGGCGCACCGGCTGCTGGCGCGGGTGGTCGAAAGCGGCTATCCGGGCGCACGGATCGTCGGCAATTGATCCAAGCCACCAGCCCGGGCGGACAGGCCAACGGCGAACAGGAATGAGCTAATGTCGATGCCGCGATTGATCCTTTTGATGCTGACGGCGCTTTTAACTGCCGGCCTTTGCGGCCCGACCGCGATGGCGGCACCCCATGCCAAGGCGAAGCCGAAAGCGGCCGCTGCATCGCCCTCGGCCATCGCGCCAGCGCCAAGTTCGGGGATCGACACCCAGGCGGCGCACGCGATCATTGTCGAAGTCGAAACAGGTGCGGTTCTGCTCGACAAAGGGGCGGATGAACGCATGCCGCCGGCTTCGATGAGCAAGATGATGACGGCCTATGTCGTCTTCGGCATGCTGAAGGACGGCAAGGCAAAGCTGACCGACGAACTGCCGGTCAGCGAAGACGCGTGGCGGACCAGCGGCTCCAAGATGTTTGTGCCGCTCGGCGGGCGGATCAGCATCTCCGATCTATTGCGCGGCATGATCGTGCAATCGGGCAACGACGCCTGCGTTGTCCTCGCCCAAGGGCTCGCCGGCAGCGTCGAAGCCTTTGTCGATCTGATGAACCAGAAAGCAAAAGAGATCGGGCTCAAGGACAGCCATTTTGCCAATGTCGACGGCCTCCCGGACCCCAATCATTGGATGACTGCGCGCGATCTCGCGACGCTGGCGATCCGCACGATTAAAGATTTTCCCGAATACTATAAGATCTACAGCGAGATGGACTTTACCTTTAACAATATTAAGCAAGGGAACCGAAATCCGCTGCTTTACAAGAATATGGGCGCGGACGGGCTAAAAACCGGACATACCGAAGAAGCCGGCTACAGCCTGACCGGGTCGATCGTCCGCGGCGAGCGGCGCATCATCATTGTTCTGGGCGGGTTGCCGACAATGAAGTCCCGTGCCGAGGAAAGCGAGAGACTAGCCGACTGGGCGTTCCGCGAGTTCAACGACTATCACCTGTTCGCCGCCGGCGACAAGGTCGAGGACGCGCAAGTCTGGCTCGGTAATGATGCGCGGGTGCCGCTGACCGTGGGCAAGGATCTCGTCGTCACCTTGTCGCGAAATGCCCGCAAGAACATGCAGGTATCCGTGCAATACGACAGCCCGCTCCCGGCGCCGGTGCAAAAAGGCGAGATCGTCGGCAAGATCGTGGTCGCGGCGCCTGACACGCCGCAACAGGAAGCACCTTTGGTCGCGAGCGCCGATGTCCCCCGCATGGATGCGATGGGCCGCATCGCGACCCTCGCCGGTTATCTCGTTTGGGGCAACCGGCACTAAGAGAAATGGCTCGTGGCCGCTTCATTACGATAGAAGGCGGGGAGGGGGCCGGCAAATCGACGCAAGTCCCGCTTCTGGTCACGGCGCTAGAGCAAGCTGGGATCGCAACATTGGCAACCCGTGAACCGGGCGGTTCGCCCGGAGCGGAAGCAATCCGCGGGTTGTTGCTGGAAGGTGAGGGCGAGCGTTGGGACGCCATCGAAGAGGCGCTGCTGTTGCTGGCAGCGCGGCGCGATCATGTCGCAAAGCTGATCGAGCCGGCTGTGGCGCGCGGAACCTGGGTCGTATCGGACCGCTTTGCCGACTCGACGCTCGCCTATCAAGGCTACGGCCGCGGTCTGCCGCTTACCGATCTCGCGATGCTGCACCGCTTCGCGCTCGGCGGTTTTACCCCCGACCTGACATTGATCCTCGACCTTCCGGTCGAGATCGGGCTCGGCCGCGCCGCCGGCCGCCCTGCCGCTGCCGATCGCTTTGAGCGGCTCGACGCCGCCTTTCACGAGCGTTTGCGCCAGGGCTTCCGCGAAATCGCGGCCGCCGAACCGGCCCGCTGTATCCTTATCGATGCCAATCGCGATCCGGCCATCGTGCACCGCGCGGTTCTGGAGGCAGTGGAACAGCGGCTCGGGTTGCGCCTAAATCCAATAAATTCAGCGGCCGAAAAAACCTAATGACCGGGCCCAGCTCATACTCATTCTCGCGCTTTGCCGGCGAAAGCCGGTATCCACGCCAGTCGTGGGTCCCGGCGTTCGCCGGGAAAGCGAAAGAATAATCTGAAAGAGCGGCGGCAAATGCGCGGCGCGGACGATGTCGATCCGGCCTCCACGCCACCGCCGCGAGCGAACCCGGATTTCCTCGGCCATGAGACGGCCGAGCTCGAGCTCGAGCGGCTCCATCGCGCCGGACGCCTGCCGCATGCGATCCTGCTTACCGGGCCTCGCGGCATCGGCAAGGCGACGCTCGCCTTTCGTCTTGCTCGCTTTGTGCTCGCCGAAAGTGAAAGCCGGGGCACAAACGCGGCCGAGCCTGATCTTCTGGGTGCCCCAGCCGTGGAAATCGGTCTCGGGATTGACCCGGACAGCGGAGTCTTTCGCCGCGTCGCGGCTGGGGGCCATGCCGATCTGTTGACCGTCGAACGCGCGTGGGATCCACGCCGCAAGCGCCTGCGCGGCGAAATCGTCGTCGAGGACACCCGAGAAATCGCCGCCTTCTTTCGGCTGACCGCGGCGGAGGAGGGCTGGCGGATCGTCATTGTCGATGGCGCCGAAGAAATGAACCGCAACGCCGCCAACGCGATCCTCAAAATCCTCGAAGAGCCGCCCGACCGCGCGTTACTGCTGCTGGTCAGCCACAATCCGGGCCGGCTGCTGCCGACCATCCGCTCGCGGTGCCGCCGGCTGGCGATGCTGCCGCTGCCGCTGGCGCTGACCACTCAGCTACTATGCCGTTATTGCCCGCAACTCGGTAAAGTGGAGGCCGACGCCTTGGCGGTGCTGAGCGGCGGCAGCATTGGGCGCGCGCTGGAGCTTGCCGACGCCGGGGGGCTTGGGCTCTACCGCTCGCTGATCGAATTGCTCGGGCAGATACCCGGAATCGACCTGGTCCAGCTGCATGCGCTAACCGATCGGCTGGCGCGCGCCGATGCGGAAGAAGCCTATCGCGCCAGCGAGGAGCTGTTGCCACAATTTCTGGCGCGGCTCGCAAGCGACACCGCGCGCGGCTGTATCGGAACCGAGGAGCGCGTGGCCGGCGAGGGGACAGCGATGCGGCGGCTGGCGGCTGCCGCCGATCCGGCGCGGTGGAGCGGATTGCGCGCCGAGATCGAGGCGAATTTCGCTATCGCGCGCGAACTCAATCTCGACAAGAAGCAGACAATGCTCGGCGCGTTCTTTGCCATCGAGGAGATGGCGCGCTAGAAACGGCGTCGCCGGCGGGCGCTGGATCGCGGCCGGCCCCGGCCCATATCTGGGGTTTGGAGAGAGCCATGGACGCCGCCCGGCCGTACTTCATCACGACCCCGATCTATTACGTCAACAACTCGCCGCATCTGGGTCACGCATATACGACCGTGGCGTGCGATGCGCTGGCGCGGTTCATGCGGCTCGACGGACGGCGGGTTAAGTTCCTGACCGGGACCGACGAACACGGCCAAAAGGTCGCGCAGTCTGCCGCAGTTGCCGGTGTCTCGCCGCAGGAATTCGCCGATCGCAACTCGGCGCGGTTTCGCGAGGTCACGCGGCTGCTAAACGTCTCACAAGACGAATTTATTCGCACGACCGAGCCGCGCCACGCGCGCGCGGTCCAGGCCTTGTGGCAGGAATTGGCGCGCCGTGGCGAGATTTATCTCGGCCGGTTTGCCGGGTGGTATGCGGTGCGCGACGAGGCTTTCTATGATGAAAGCGAGCTCGTCGCTGGCCCAAATGGCGCTCGGGCGCCGACCGGGGCCGAAGTCGAATGGCTGGAGGAGGAGAATTACTTTTTCCGGCTGTCAGCGTGGCAGGAGCGGCTGTTGGCGTTTTACGAAGCCAATCCCGAAGCAGTGGCGCCGCGCAGCCGTCGCAACGAAGTGATCAGCTTTGTCAGGGGTGGGTTAAAGGATTTGTCGATCTCGCGCACCAGCTTTACCTGGGGCGTGCCGGTGCCGGGGCATCCGGACCATGTCGTCTATGTCTGGCTCGACGCGCTGATCAATTACATCACCGCCGCCGGCTACCCGGACGACTCGGCAGAGTTCTCGACCTGGTGGCCCGCCGATTTGCACATGGTCGGCAAAGACATCGTGCGTTTTCATTCGGTCTATTGGCCGGCTTTTTTGATGGCGGCTGGGCTTGACCCGCCGCGCCGCGTCTTCGCCCACGGCTGGTGGACGGTCGAAGGCGAGAAGATGTCGAAATCGCTCGGCAATTTTATCCCGCCGCAGCAATTGGTCGAAACCTACGGGGTCGACCCGGTGCGCTATTTTATGTTGCGCGAGCTGCCGTTCGGCAGCGACGGCGACTTCTCGCATCGCGCGGTCGTGGGACGCCTGAACGGCGACTTGGCCAATGATTTCGGCAATCTGGCGCAGCGGGTCCTCGTGATGATCAATCGCGATTGCGCCGCCGCCATCCCGGAGCCCGGCGCGCTTGCCGACGCGGATCGTTCATTGCTCGATAATGCCGGCGCTCTATTGGAGAATGTGCGCGTCCATATGAACGAGCAGGCCTTTCATCTGGCGCTCGAAACCATCTGGCGCGTTGTCGGCGAGGCCAATCGCTATGTCGACGAGCAGGCTCCGTGGGCGTTGCGCCGCATTGATCCGGCGCGGATGCGCACGGTGCTCTACACGCTTGCCGAGACCATCCGGCATCTCGCGATCTTGACGCAACCGTTTGTGCCTCAGGCCGCCGAGAAGCTGCTGGATCAGCTCGCGGTCCCCCCGAATTCGCGTGATTTCGCGGCGTTGAGCCAATCACCGCTGTCCCCGGAAACCTCGCTGCCAAAGCCGGAGGGTATCTTTCCCCGCTATGTCGAGATGTCCGCAGCATGAGCGGGGAGGGTATGACGGGCGAGGGCAGGGCGCCGATGCTGGTGGACAGCCACTGCCACCTCGACTTTCCGGACTTTGCTGCTGAACGCGACGCGGTGATTGTCCGCGCCCGAGAGGCCGGAATCGGCACAATGCTGACAATCGGCACTCGGCTCGATGAGTTTCCGGGAGTACGCGCGATCGCCGAAGCCGAGTCCGACATCTGGTGCTCGGTCGGCGCCCATCCGCACGAGGCGGCCGATCACGCCGATCTGCTGCCCGAGCGCTTGGCGATGCTGGCGGCCCATCCCAAGGTTATCGGCATCGGGGAGACCGGGCTCGACTATCACTACGATCTGAGTCCGCGCGATATTCAGGAGCGGGTATTTCGCGCCCACATCGCGGCCTCGCATATGACCGGATTGCCGTTGATCATTCATGCCCGAGAGGCCGATGACGACATCGCCCACATTCTCCGCGCGGAACAGCCGCTATCAGGCGTGATGCATTGTTTTTCGAGCGGCCGCGCCCTGGCCGAAGCGGCCCTGGAGATCGGCTTTTTGATCTCGATTTCCGGCATCGCGACATTCAAGAATGCCGAGGATTTGCGCGCGATTATTAGGGACGTGCCGCTCGACCGCTTGCTGGTCGAAACCGATAGCCCGTACCTGGCGCCGGTGCCATATCGCGGCAAGCGCAACGAACCGGCCTTTGTGAAGGCGACCGCGGCCACCGTAGCATCGCTGAAAGGCATCGAATTCGAGGCGTTGGCGGCAGCGACCACCGCCAATTTCTTCCGCCTTTTTATGAAGGCGATACCGCCCGCCGGGACAGCTGTCGGGCAATGAGGGTCACTGTCCTCGGCTGCGGGGCCTCGACCGGGGTACCGGCGATTGGGCCCAATTGGGGGCAGTGCGACCCGACCGACCCGCGCAATCGTCGCCGCCGGGTTTCGATATTGGTCGAAATCGGCGCGGCCGCGATCCTGATCGACACCTCGCCCGATCTACGCGAGCAGTTGATCGACGCGCGCGTCAGGCGGCTCGACGCCGTGCTGATGACGCATCCGCACGCCGATCACCTGCACGGGATCGACGATATCCGTCAGTTGAACCGGATGATGAAGGCGGCGATCCCGCTCTGGGCCGACGCAAGGACTCTGGACGAAATCGGCAGCCGCTTTGGCTACGCGCTGGCGGCCCCATCCGAGCCCGGTCAATTCTACAAACCGACGCTCGAACCGAATGAGATTACCGGGCCGTTTTCGGTGGCCGGCATCCCAGTCGTACCGTTCGCACAGGATCACGGGTTTAGCACGACCTTGGGATTTCGCATCGGCGCGATGGCGTACTCAACGGATGTCACCGAACTCGACGAGGCCGCCTTTGCCGCGATCGCCGGGATCGAGTTGTGGATTGTCGACTGCATGCGCCGCGCGCCACACCCGACGCATTCCCATCTCGAAAAGACGCTCGGCTGGATCAAACGAGTGCGTCCGCGTCGCGCGGTCTTAACCCATATGGACCAGTCACTCGACTACCGCGCACTAGCCGCCGAACTTCCCGAGGGCGTCGAACCCGGCCAAGACGGCCTCGTCATCGATTTACCCGACCCGGCATAAACCCGCCAAATCCCAGCTTAAGATCGTGCAGGCACGAACGTTGGCGTTTCGGGTAATGGATATTTTCCATAATATATATTATGCGATAATTTAGTGTAGGCGCCCGATCAAAATGTCACTCCTCTGCCGGTTACAGATGACACTTCCCGGGGGATTTCCGGGGGGTGTTGGGGGTGACGATACGACTGATGAGCGATCGGGAGCTTTCGCGGCTGGAGGTTCTGCGGGATTTGGACCAAAAGCGGCTGACGACGAAAGCGGCGGGCCAGCTGTTGGGGCTCGAGCGGCGTCAGGTGTTTCGGCTGTTGAAGGCCTATCGGATCGAAGGTCCGAGCGGCCTGATCTCGAAGCGCCGCGGCCGTCGCAGTAACCGGCGCAAGCCCGAGGCATTGCGGCGCGCGGTTCTGACAATCATCCGCCAGTGGTATTGGGATTTTGGCCCGACCCTGGCAGCCGAGAAGCTGTGCGAGGATCACGGGATCGCGGTTGGCCGTGAAACGCTGCGCCAGTGGATGATCGAAGCCGGGCTGTGGCGTGATCGCAAGCAGCGCAAGCAGGTTCACCAGCCGCGGCCGCGGCGCGAATGCGTTGGCGAACTGGTCCAGGTCGATGGTAGCGAGCATTGGTGGTTCGAGGACCGCGGGCCGCAATGCACGCTGCTGGTGTTTGTCGACGACGCGACCAGCCGGCTGATGCATCTGCAATTTGTCGAGAGCGAGTCAACCTTTGCCTATTTCCAGGCGGCCCGTGCCTATCTGGAGGCCTGGGGCAAGCCGATCGCGTTTTACAGCGACAAGCACGGGGTGTTTCGGGTCAACCACTCGGGCGCGCTCGGCGGCGACGGCATGACCCAGTTTGGCCGGGCATTGCACGTGCTCAACATCGATATCATCTGCGCCAATTCGAGCCCGGCGAAAGGCCGGGTCGAGCGTGCCAACAAGACGTTGCAAGACCGCCTGGTCAAGGAATTGCGGTTGGCGGGCGTGGCAAGCTTGGCGGAAGGCAACGCCCTGCTCCCGGCTTTCATGGCTGACTACAACGCGCGCTTTGCCAAAGCACCGGCGAATAAAAAGGATTTGCATCGGCCGCTGCACGCCGGTGACGATCTCGACGACGCCTTTGCCTGGAAGGAGGAGCGCACCCTCTCACAGGCGCTGACCCTGCAGTACGACAAGATCATGTTCATCCTGGAGCCAAGCGAGCAAGCCAAGGCGGCAATCGGCAAGCGGGTCACCGTCATCGACTATCCCGACGGTCGCCTGTCGATCCGCTACAAGGGCATCGAGTTTGCCTACCGGATCTTCGATACAATCCAACAGGTTGACCAGGGCGCGATTGTCGAGAACAAACGGCTCGGCGCTGCGCTCGCCTTCATCCGCGAGGAGCAGCTTCGCCGCGGACCGCAGCGGCGCAGCACCAAAGCACCGCGCCGCCGCGATCAGCGCGACGCGCGTCTGTTTAAAGTCGGCTGAGCCGTTCTACGAGCCGGGCGGGCCGAGCCCGCCCGGTCAAACAAGCGGGTGCAGTTTCGGCCATCCCCATGGCGGGCGTCGATCGGTCGCTGCGCTACGCCGGGGGCTTCGCGCCCGCCCGCCGCCCGACCCAAACCGCGGTGCCGGTGACATTTGTAAATGGCAGAGACGGTGACATCTGTATTTGGTGGACACATTTAGTGGGTGCCTGATCAGGATGGGCACGCCGCTGCCAATCCAAGATGCACAGGCGGAACAGCCGTTCCGTGCTGTCGACGGTGGCCTGTAAGTAATTGCCGAGGAGCGCCGCGCGCGGCGGGAACCGTCGCGGAGTCCCGCATCCGCACTGTGAGCGAGTGGCGGCCGTACCGCGAACCGGCCCTTTTTGCGTCACAACTTAATTTCGCGACGGGATCAGCATCAGCAAGGCTATCGCAACGGCCAGAGCCGTCGTGACCAGCGTGAACGCCACCATGATGCTCTCCCACCGGGCAAATCGCGCGAAGAGAGCCCGCATTTCATATTGATCGCGTGCTCGCTCATCGGTCATTGGTGGCGGCCCCCTAGATTGACCGAACCGACCAAGCTACGCCGGCCGGGTCGACTTCCTTGATCGCCACCTGCGCCCGGCTAACCTATGGTGCAACTGACTTAGTGTCGCACCCGTAATCGGTTTGGACGGTTTGGACAATGATCTCCGAACCGACATTCGGCGTGGGCTACCTAATCTGCTGTTCCGACTGCAGGAGTTTCTGGGGGCGCGCTGCCTGCTTTGGGCCGGCACCAGGTCGTAAGTCCTGAGTTTGCTGGTCGGAGTGAGAGGATTTGAACCTCCGGCCCCTGCCTCCCGAAAGCAAGGGCTTTGCTTTCCCGTTGTCTTCCGGTGTTTCCCTTGGCTTCCTGAACCGCTTGTAATATCGAATGAGATCGCCATCTGGGAAGGCAGAGGCTTTCCAGGAGTTGCTCGAATTTCCAGAGCGGGGCTTCCGCAGGGCTTCCAGGAGACAGGGACTACAGGGATGGCGAAGCTAACAAAACGGACCGTGGAAGCGCTGAATATCACGGGAAAGGACTATTTCATTTGGGATGACGATATCCCGGGGTTTGGTGTTCGCGTCCTTCCCTCGGGCCGAAAGGGTTATGTCGTTCAATATAAGGTTGGCGGTCGCCACGGCGAAACGCGCCGCAAGGCGCTCGGATTGCATGGGGTTTTGACAGCGGAAGAGGCGCGAGTGGAAGCGCGAAAGTGGCTTGGAGAGCGCGCAATGGGCAAAGACCCGATTGCCGAACAAGCGGCGAACCGCGCGGCGGAGACGATTGAACAGTTATGCGAGCGGTATCTTGATGCGACAGTAAGAAGCTTAGTGCTGGGCAAGGGTGGCAGGCCCAAGAAACCGAGCACACTTTCGACGGATCGCGGGAGGATCAAGCGCCATATCGTTCCATTGCTAGGAAAGAAGAAGGTTCGGGAGCTAAGCGCCGTAGACGTAGCCCGATTTATCCGGGATATCACCACGGGCAAAACCGCAGCGGACGAGCGGACTGGTCGCTACGGACGAGCCATCGTCAAAGGCGGAGCAGGTACAGCGGCTCGAACGGCGGGCCTATTGTCCGGCATTATGGCCTTTGCCGTACAAGAAGGTATCCGATCCGACAATCCTTGCCACGGCGTGCGAAAGCCCGCGGGAGCCATGCGGCAAAGAAGGCTAGAGCCGGGTGATTATCAAGCGCTTGGGCAAGCGATTGATGGCTTTTTAGCCTCGGGCGGAAGCCCGCTGGCGGCATGGATGGTGAGGCTTCTCGCCTGACCGGCATGCGGCTAGGCGAGGTGCTCAGCCTGCGGCGCTCCGAAATTGACCGATCCGGCCAAGCACTCCGGCTTGGCGATACCAAGTCCGGCGCGAGCGTGCGTCCGCTTAGCGCTGCGGCATTGGAGGTTCTCGGCGAGGTTGCGATGCGAGCGGATTGCCCCTTTGCCTTCCCGTCGCCGCGCGGAGAAGGCTGCTATCTAGGGCTTCGGAACGCATTCCGGCGCATTGTCGCGCTTAAGCCAGAACTCAAAGACGTGACGCCTCACACTCTAAGACATTCGTTCGCCAGCACAGCGGCTGATCTCGGATTTAGCGAATTGACGGTTGGCGCACTGATCGGGCATCGAACTGGAACGGTGACCTCTCGGTACGTCCATCAATTGGACAAGGTGCTAATCTCGGCGGCTGATCGGGTCGCGGGCCAGATCGAAGCTTGGATGAGCGGTGACATAGGTGAGATTGTAAAGCTGCCCGAGCGCGAAGGAGCACTAGCAGGAGTGCGAACGGGCGATAACAGCGCAACGATTGTCCCTCTGCGTTCTCAGGCGTCGTAATTGGCGCATGTCCGATCGGAACAGCGAGGAAGCGGCGGATCGCGCTGAGGAGGATAGCCGGCAGAAATTCGAAGCCCGCTTTCCTCCAGATGCCTTCAAACCAGTGGCAGTCGCTCTCGGCAAAACCGAAACGCCAGAATGCCTAAAAGCTATCGACCGCTGGCTAGCCCGGATCATTCATGAGGGGCTGGCGGCTCCACAGTGATGGCGGGGATCGGGCGCGGCTTTTTGTGGCGTCGGGGGCGCGCTGGTCGGGGTTTGCGGTTGGGCCAAAGGGTTTGAACTGGGGCAACCGCCCCGTCGCTCACGGCGGCAGCTTGGCGATGCGGCCGGCGAGATCGGCGAAGCCGGCCTGATAGGGAAAGGCGCTCGGCAAGGCGATCTTGATGCGGGTGACCATCTCGGTGACGCGCCCGGCGACCTTGATCAGGCAGAGGCGGATCGTATCGAATTGGGCATCGCGCCAGAAGGAGGTCTTTGGAGCCAGACCGCGCAGGCTCAGCATCAGCCAGTAGGCGGCGGTATGAAGCAGCAGCCGGAACTGGTTGGCGGTCGCCTTGGTGCAGGAGGTACGGTCGGAAGCCAGATGCAGTTTGTGCGCCTTGATCAGGTTTTCGGCCTGCCCGCGCGCGCAATAGACCTTCTCGTAGAGCGTCTTGGGCAGACCCCGCAGGTTGGTGACGATGAAGCGGCTGTCGGCCCCTTGAGGACCGGCCTCGACGCGGGCGATGACGCGGCGCTCGACATTCCAGCTTTTGGCGGCATAGCGGAAATCGCCATAGCGGCGGACCTTTTCCCCTTCGTCTGCGAGACGACCCAAGGCGGCGTCCTCGGTGAGCGGGCTGACCTGCCGCAGCAGCACCGGGTTACCAGAGAGGCCGAAGATGTAGCCGACCTGCTGACGCTCGCACCACGCCATGGCCTTGGGCCGGCCGTAATGGCTGTCGCCGCGCACGACGATCTCGACCGCCGGCCAGCGGGCGCGGATGCGGCCAATGACATGGCGCAGCACCAGCGCCACCTCGGTCCCGTCAGGCGTCTTGCCGGGGCGCAGGATGACAGCGACGGGCTTGCCGGTCGTCGCCTCGTAAATGTGGATCGGCAGAAAGCAGCGGCTGTCGTAGTGCGCATTGAAGAGCGCGAGCTGCTGGCCGCCGTGAACCCGGTCCTCGGTGTCGTCGATATCGAGCAGGATGCGCCGGGGTACCTGCTCGAAGCTGTCGCAGAACAACTCGATCATCGCCGCCATCATGCGCTTGAGCGCGGTCGCGCTCGGCAGGTTCTCGAGCCGGCTGATCGTCGGTTGCGAGCACAGATCTTCACCGCTTTCCGGCAATCGTCCGACGGCCATCTTGAAGGCGGGGTCGGCTTTCAGCGCGTCGCAGTCGTTGCCGTCGGGATAGCCCGCCGCAATCAGCAAGGCACGATAGCGGATCATCTCGGCCAGTTCGTGCCGCACCCGGTCCGGGTCGCGCGGATCTTCGAGGCAGGCCGCCAGCGCTCGGCGATCTTGAGCCGCTGCTCGAGGCTGCCAGCAGCAGAATGCCGGCGTCCGAGGTCAGCCGGCCGCCGTCGAAAGCGATATGCACCGGCTTGCCGGCAACGGCTGGCAAACCCGGCAAAATCCCCGTACCTTCTTCCATGGCGGGCGCGAACTCCGTTGCTTCGGTTTGATCCGGCCTTGCAACCAAATCATACACGAAACCAACGGTTTATGCGCTCCCGCCACCCTTCTGGCCAGTCCAATGAATTTTTGAGGCTAAGTGTCGTTAACGGCGGACGAGAGCGCGAGCGTGACGCTCGATAATTTAGAGATGAGAGTTGCCTCGTCGGAAGTCGCGATGCTGTCATGCCAGCGTAGGATGGGCTGAGTCGGTGAATCCGTTGAGCTATTTGTTCCTCGCTTGATTGATTGGCACGGAGCGATTTTTCGAGGTTGGCTTGGAGCGCAGAGCCGGTTGCGGCGGGTAGACGATGCAAGATTCTTTGTCGTGTACAAGAGGATGGGTTTCGTGGTCGCTGAAACCATCCTACGGACTGGGTGGGAATATTGATACTTGGCGGCGACCGATACAGAATGAAGCTCAAGACAACCCGGGCACCGCTAGTACGTCTAGATGGAATTGAACAGCGTTAGCCCGGATCATTCATGAGGGGCTGGCGGCTCCACAGTGATGGCGGGGATCGGGCGCGGCTTTTTGTGGCGTCGGGGGCGCGCTGGTCGGGGTTTGCGGTTGGGCCAAAGGGTTTGAACTGGGGCAACCGCCCCGTCGCTCACGGCGGCAGCTTGGCGATGCGGCCGGCGAGATCGGCAAAGCCGGCCTGATAGGGAAAGGCGCTCGGCAAGGCGATCTTGATGCGGGTGACCATCTCGGTGACGCGCCCGGCGACCTTGATCAGGCAGAGGCGGATCGTATCGAATTGGGCATCGCGCCAGAAGGATGTCTTTGGAGCCAGACCGCGCAGGCTCAGCATCAGCCAGTAGGCGGCGGTATGAAGCAGCAGCCGGAACTGGTTGGCGGTCGCCTTGGTGCAGGAGGTACGGTCGGAAGCCAGATGCAGTTTGTGCGCCTTGATCAGGTTTTCGGCCTGCCCGCGCGCGCAATAGACCTTCTCGTAGAGCGTCTTGGGCAGACCCCGCAGGTTGGTGACGATGAAGCGGCTGTCGGCCCCTTGAGGACCGGCCTCGACGCGGGCGATGACGCGGCGCTCGACATTCCAGCTTTTGGCGGCATAGCGGAAATCGCCATAGCGGCGGACCTTTTCCCCTTCGTCTGCGAGACGACCCAAGGCGGCGTCCTCGGTGAGCGGGCTGACCTGCCGCAGCAGCACCGGGTTACCAGAGAGGCCGAAGATGTAGCCGACCTGCTGACGCTCGCACCACGCCATGGCCTTGGGCCGGCCGTAATGGCTGTCGCCGCGCACGACGATCTCGACCGCCGGCCAGCGGGCGCGGATGCGGCCAATGACATGGCGCAGCACCAGCGCCACCTCGGTCCCGTCAGGCGTCTTGCCGGGGCGCAGGATGACAGCGACGGGTTTGCCGGTCGTCGCCTCGTAAATGTGGATCGGCAGAAAGCAGCGGCTGTCGTAGTGCGCATTGAAGAGCGCGAGCTGCTGGCCGCCGTGAACCCGGTCCTCGGTGTCGTCGATATCGAGCAGGATGCGCCGGGGTACCTGCTCGAAGCTGTCGCAGAACAACTCGATCATCGCCGCCATCATGCGCTTGAGCGCGGTCGCGCTCGGCAGGTTCTCGAGCCGGCTGATCGTCGGTTGCGAGCACAGATCTTCACCGCTTTCCGGCAATCGTCCGACGGCCATCTTGAAGGCGGGGTCGGCTTTCAGCGCGTCGCAGTCGTTGCCGTCGGGATAGCCCGCCGCAATCAGCAAGGCACGATAGCGGATCATCTCGGCCAGTTCGTGCCGCACCCGGTCCGGGTCGCGCGGATCTTCGAGGCACGCCGCTAAGCGTTCGGCAATCTTGAGCCGTTGTTCGATCGCCGCCACCAGCAATATCCCACCATCCGAGGTCAGCCGGCCGCCGTCAAACCCGACATGCACCGGCTTACCCGCCACCGCTGGCAAACCTGGCAAAATCCCCGTACCTTCCTCCATGGCGGGTGCGAACTCCGTTGCTTCGGTTTGATCCGGCCTTAGCAACCAAATCATACACGAAACCAACGGTTTATGCCGCTCCCGCCGTCCCTTCTGGCCAGTCCAATGAATTTTTCAGGCTAGGGCTTGATTAAGCGCGGATCGCTCAGCGGCGGATAGCCTTCCTGTCCGTCCGTCTTGGGCATTACCGGGGGCGGCTGATGAGTTGCGCATTGCCACGGTCCAAGTTTCAGGGAAGATAAATCTCGCGCGCCGCCCTCGTCATCGGTTAAATCGAGCGTCATAATCCCTCGAATATGGGGGACGATCGGCCCGTAATGTAGGCGGGGGCCTGGCATGCCAAGATGGACAGAAATCCTGTGAGCAGCCGCCATTACGGCGCTGGTCGCGATAATGGGGCGGCCCTGAGCACCGTCACTTTCCTCGATCAACGTAATGAAGCCCGTTACCTATTGCTGCTCTCGACCAAGCCTCGTGTGGATTTTCAGATCGAAAACGATCCAGATCAGCTACCAATTGGCGTAGCGATAAAGAATGCCGGACCTAAACGCAGGGTGGCAAGCGTGAGCGCGGATTAGGCTGGCAATTGAGGACAGGTTCCGTCCGACGGCAGGCAGAATTAGCGCAGGCCCCGTTCTCTCACCGCCGATGTTTACCCCTGAGGGGGTGCCAGATGTAATTGTAGGTCAATCCCGGAGTTCTTTATGATAAATAACTCTTCTTTAGGGAAAAAGGACGTATCTACGAACTCATATTGCACATCTTTGCGAGATAATATTTTTGCTACAATGGCAGCAACATCTTTCGCCACCTTTTCATTAGATCGCTTATAATAAAACACTATTGTCTTGTTACTGTTATTTGTATTATATGGCCCTAAATCGCTATTATTAACCGAATACCCTCCCCCAAGCCCAACAGTGCCAAACAAGGGTCTGTAACCGAGTTTTCTAAACTCTGAGACAAGCAACTTCACCTGATCAGGAGCCAAGTCGGGGAAATACGTAACGCTGATGACAATGTCGATCCATATTTCGTTCGGTGCCTTCGTAGCTGCGTCCGTCCACTGTTTACCACCAAGAGTGACAAACTCTTTTTGTCCCAAGTTCGGCAACTCTTGCCGCATAGAAATGTCATCTACCTCTTTGGTTACTTGTCCCACCTTAGTTTCTAATGACTTAGCTATTGTGTCTAGCTTCTTGGAAAGTTCAGTTGCCGTGGTATCAAGATCTTGTAATTTCGCAGATATTTCACCACCCTTTCGGTCTACACGGTTCGTTTGGGTGTCTACATCACTAGACAGCCGGTTGACGGCGGTCTTCACGAGCGCGATTTTGCCAGAAGCCTCAGTAACTTCCCCAGTGATTTCCGTTATCTGGGCTTTAGCGGTATCCACCATCGGCTTGATCTGCGCATAGGTTTCGTATAGCGGTTTCAATCCAAAGTAAGCCAACATTGCACCAGCAATACTAAGTATGATTGCATATCGTTTGAGCCTCTTTCCAAGAGTGTCCTCAGCCTTATCAGCAAGTTCTCTCACTATGCTGCTTTGATCTTTTAGGCGAGCCGCAAGCTCAAGGTTGAGCTTGTTTTGGATATAGGCGTCAATGGCGGAGATGGCTGAAGAAGGAACTGTTTTCGTCCCACAGAACGGGCAGAATTCCCATCCGGGCTCTAACGGCTTTGAACAGCTTGCACAAGTTAGGCTCGGGGGACCTACAATTTTGTCGGGGTGTTCACTCATGCTAGCCCAAATCGGGATTTCGGCCCCTGTCTTTCATCCCGAGACTAGCATAATGCTCGACCGAGGCTATCGAGCCATTCTCGCATCTGCGGTAACGGGTCGGGGCCGGCCATTCGCTTGGACCCAATTTTGGAACCCAAATCCTGTGGTGCGCGTCGGAACAGGACGGGACAAAGCAGCGCCGAAGCTACGCAATCCGCCGTCGAACCAACATGTTTCGGGATCGGGCGGTTGGCTAGGCTAGGCGCGAGATCAGCAAACCGCCACGCTGGCGCAATAGGACCTCACCCCGAGCAAAGCTCAATCATCCACCGGAGATAGGTCGCGCCGGCGCTCAAATGAGCGACGACGAAATCGGCTGGTGGTTCAGCGGGTTCCTGTTGCTCCTGCCCATGTCGGTACGGTTGTGATGCGTTAATCCAATTTTTCATGCCGTCCAGGAGAAGGCGACCCGCATCGATGGCCGGCTGATTGCCAGCGTAACGCTCTAAAACGAGGCGCTTGAGGTGTTTGTCAACCTCATTTGGCATTAGCCGCGAGAAGGCCCCAGGAAAGAGAACCTTGGCCGCGGTCTCGACTGCAGGAAACATCATTCGCAGAGCTTCCTTGCCGTTGTTGTCGCGAAGATGCTGGAAAGCGGCTTGGAAGTCAGATTGGGCTTCTCGAAACCTCGGCTCGCTCAACGCTTCTATAGCGGAAGCCCGATTAGCGTCAAATTCGGGATCGATGAATGGCCTGACGATCCCGAGGTCATCGATCTTGTACGATAAGTGCTCTTCAAGCAATATCTTAGAAACACCACTGCGCCAAGTCTGCGCGCGAAAATCGTCGCCAGCCTGTTTAAGATAATTATAGACTATGGTTACGCTATCTAATACATCTCGTGTCTCTGAGTTATCATAAAATCTCCGAAAGCTACTAGAGTAAAGCAGACGAACCCCTAGGGTTGCTTCTATACGCCTCGCGACCATTCGATGTTTGTTTTCTGGGACAACCATTTCAACTAGAGCGAATAGGCGTATTCTCGCCCGCCTGCTGTCCTGAGACCGATCGCCACGTTCTATGTAAAGTTGGCTATATCTGCTCATTCGCTCTGGCTGCTTGCAATCCCGTTCGACGCCTTCTGAAATATCGATCGGGTACCTGTCTTGTCGAGGTGCCCGCGGTCTGCCCGTATCGGGCGAGACGGGTGGTGCAGTCCATGCGACATAGCAAAACTCGCTCTCTACTATTTTGATATTAAATGCTATTGATCGGATGCCCCCGCACAGGCCAGTCGCAGCGGCATCCGTAGGCCGGCACCAAACCAACTTCAGCCGCCGCCTTGGAGAGGCTACTTCTTGGGATTTTCCGTCGAGTTTCGCGGCAATTTCGCGTTGACTGATCCCGCTAAATTCCATTCGATACAACGGGTTAGCCGGCATCGCATTTTGAACCCGATTGCAGCAGCCAATTTCCGCTAAGCCTTTGCATTTTATATTTTTTTGGCCCCAGCCCCCGCAGGAGCCCCCACGCGCCGGGGAAACCTATCGAGCCGGGGGTGGGGGAAGACCCGGTGGCCTTGCGATTTCAATTGCTTAGGGGGCGCTGGGCCGGAGTGATGGTGATGGTGGTGGGCGCGGGCCGGAGCCTGATAGCCTCACAAGGCAAGGTGAGCCGGGCGGACACCGTCCCCCGCGCGCCGGCCTTACGCGGACCCTCGAAATCGTGCTTAGGGCTTCCGTGGGGCTTCCGCATTTCAAAACATCAAGCAGGAAGCCGAGCGACGATAGGCTATGTCATTGATATAACTATATAATATGGTCGGAGTGAGAGGATTTGAACCTCCGGCCCCTGCCTCCCGAAAGCAGTGCTCTACCAGGCTGAGCTACACTCCGCCGACCGGGCGCCGTCTATAGCGCCAACCCCGTGCCGGCGCAAGCTGCGGGCTCGGAGTGCACCCACATATATCAGGTGCGATGCTGTTCGCCACCGGCGAATATCGCTAGTTACGCGAACGATATTAAAAGCTGCGATCGCCGGCAAACTCGGCGGCGGCGATCAGCGCCCGCCGCTCGGGGCCGTCTTCAAAGGGCGCCAGCGCCTCGATCGCCACCGCGGCATAAGCGCGGGCCCGTGCCAGCGTGTCGGCCAGCCCGTCGCGGCGGTCGACAAGATCGATTGCGCGTTCGAGGTCGCCCGGCTGCTGCTCGAGTTCTTCGAGTGTGCGTCGCCAGAATGCGCGCTCTTCGTCATCGCCCCGGGCAAAAGCGAGCAGGACCGGCAATGTTACTTTGCCGTCGCGAAAATCGTCACCGACGCTCTTGCCGAGTTCCGCCTCGCGCGCCGAAAAATCGAGCATGTCGTCGATCAGCTGAAACGCGGTGCCGAGATTGCGGCCAAACCGGTCGAGCGCCTGTTCGTCATCGGCGGGGCGTTTGGCGAGCACCGCGCCGATGCGGCTGGCGGCAGCGAACAATTCAGCGGTTTTCGACTGAATAACAGCCAGATAGTCGGCTTCGGTCGTGGCCGTGTTCCCGGTTGTCATCAATTGCATGACCTCGCCCTCGGCGATCACCGCCGAAGCGCGGGACAGAATTTCGAGAACCCGCAACGAACCATCGGCGACCATCAACTCAAAAGATCGGCTGAATAAAAAATCGCCGACCAGCACGGCGGGTTTGTTGCCCCAAAGCGCGTTCGCAGTGTCGCGTCCCCGTCGCAGGTCGCTGGCGTCGACGACGTCGTCGTGCAGCAAGGTCGCGGTATGGATAAACTCGACGGCGGCGGCGAGCGCAACGTGCCGGTCGCCGCGATAGCCGCACATCCGAGCGCAGGCGAGCGTCAGCATCGGCCGCAATCGCTTGCCTCCGCCCGCAACGATATGTCCGGCGAGCTGCGGGATCAGCAGCACCGGGCTCTGCATGCGTTCGACAATCAGATGGTTAACGCGGTCAAGGTCGCCCTTTAGCAGCTGCGTCAATGAGTCGAGCGAGGGTTTTTGCGCGACGCGCGACTGATCGACATCCGCCACCAGCACCACCCGCCTCTCTCGTGTGCCCGCAGCGCCTTTCGGTCGGCCATCCGACCGGCTTGACGCGCCGGAACCCAAATGAGCATAGAATGCCGACAACAACGGTCAAGGCCGCACCGGCGCCCTTCCCTTCCCGGTAAGTCGAATGAAAGAATTGCTGCGAACCAACAATCCCGTCCGCCTCTCGTGGTTGCAAGCGCTTCTGAACGATTCCGGGATCGACAGCCTGGTGTTGGACCACCATACCAGCTTGGTCGAAGGGAGTATTGGCGCGATCCCACGCCGCTTGATGGTATCGGACCGCGATTTTGCCCGGGCTCGCGCATTGTTGACGACCGCCGGCGAGGCAACGGAGTGAGCGGCGCCCCGGCGGCCGTCGAACCGGCCTTTACCGAAGATCGCCTGCTCGGCGGTCGGGTTCGACTGCGCCAGCCGGCCGAGGGATATCGCGCCGCAATTGACCCGATTTTCCTCGCCGCCGCGGTGCCGGCCGAACCGCATCAGCTGGTCCTCGATATCGGCTGCGGTGCGGGTGCGGCGATGCTGTGCCTTGCAGCACGTGTGCCGCACAGCCGTGTTGTCGGGCTCGAAATGCAGCGCGAGCTCGTCCGGCTCGCTGGCGACAATGTGATCTTGAACGGGATGGAAGCGCGCGTTTCGGTGATGATCGGCGATCTGCTGAGGGCACCACCACGGCTGTCGCCCGGCACCTTCGACCATGTCATGGCCAACCCTCCCTACAACGAGCGCGGCCATGCGCCGCCGGCGGCAACGCCGGGCAGGGCCGAGGCGACGATTGAGGGCGATGCCGATCTTGCCGCCTGGATCAAGTTCGCGTTGGCGATGGTGAAGCCGAAAGGCTCGGTCACGTTTGTCCACCGCGCCGATCGGATTGATGCCTTGCTGGGTGAAATTGCCGGTCGGGCCGGCGAGGTCGTGGTCTATCCGCTATGGGCGGGGGAAAATAAGCCGGCGAGCCGGATCCTGATGCGCGCCCGCAAGCAGATCGCCGCACCGGCGCGTCTCGCGCCCGGACTGATCTTGCATCGGCCCGACGGCCGGCTGACCAACCGGGCCGAAGCGATTCTGCGAGAAGGCGGCGGGCTCGACCTCTGATGCATCGGCAGGCGGCTCCGGTGGTCTAACACCGGGCGTCGCCCCATCTACAGTGTCATGGCTATTCGCGATCTTATCGATGTCGAGCGGCTGTGGCGTCGCGGTCCGGTTGTTTCGGTCCTGCGCTTTGAGGGTGTGATCCTCCCGCGCGCGCGCCGCAACGCGATCTCCCTGGCGAGCCATGCCGCGGCGATCGAACGTGCGTTTCGCCTGCCTGGACTTGTCGCGGTGGCAATCGTCGTTAATTCGCCAGGTGGCGCGCCGGTGCAGTCGGCGCTTCTCCATCGCCGCATTCGCCAGCTTGCCGAGGAGAAGAAGGTTCCGGTCATCGCTTTTGCCGAGGATGTTGCGGCTTCGGGCGGATACTGGCTGGCTCTCGCGGGCGACGAAATCTTTGGCGAAGAAACCTCATTGCTGGGATCGATCGGCGTGATCACCGGCACCTTTGGTGTGCACGAACTGATCAATCGGCTCGGCATCGAGCGCCGGCTTTTTACCTCCGGCACGCACAAATCCCTACTCGACCCGTTTCTGCCGGTGAACCCCGAGGATGTCGAGCGGCTGACGATACTGCAGCAGGATATCCATCGGGCATTCAAAGATCATGTCCGCCGGCGCCGCGCCGGCAAGATCGACGCCGCCGACGAGAGCTTGTTCAACGGGGATGTGCTGACCGGCCATATGGCGGCCGAGCGCGGGTTGATCGATGGGATCGGCGAGGTGCGAACCGTGATGCGCGCCCGCTATGGCGAAAACGTGCGCCTGCGCGCGATCCCGACCGAACGGCGACGCCCGCTCTGGGGCCGCCTGCCCTTCACGGCGCGCGAACCCGCGGATTTCGTCGGCGACATTGCCGAATGGCTTGAGGCGCGCCTGTTATGGAGCCGGTTCGGGCTATGACCAGGAAGAACGAAATCCTTCTTGGCTCGGCATTTCCCGCACTTCTCCGATGCTACGTGACCGCCGCCGCAAACCGGTCATCGCGGCGGCGTTTCTTGACCCGCTTCCGGGGAGGCCAGTAAACCAAGGGTATGTTCGAGTTCCCAAAACTCGTTTTCCTGATCCTGCTCGCCGGCGCGATCTGGATCGTTTACCGCTGGGTGAACAACCCTGCCCGCCGATTGCCGAGCCAACGCGCATCGCGGCCGAGGCGATCGATCCAAGCTGAGGATCTGGTATCGTGCGGGGTGTGCGGGTCCTATGTCGCGTCGCACGCCCCCGCATGTGCGCGGCCTGATTGCCCGCAGCCGCGTTAAACCGCCCGGTCCGGACGACGATATGAGTTTTCAATCGCTAATCGCCGATTTGCAGAATTTCTGGGCGCGGCAGGGCTGCGTGATATTGCAGCCCTACGATGTCGAAGTCGGTGCGGGCACCTTTCATCCGGCGACGGCGTTGCGGGCTCTTGGCCCCGAGGCTTGGCGCGCTGCTTACGTCCAGCCATCGCGACGGCCGACCGACGGCCGCTATGGCGAAAATCCCAACCGCTTACAGCATTATTACCAGCTGCAGGTGATATTGAAGCCAGCACCCGCCGACAGTCAGGATCTTTATCTGGCGAGCTTAACCGCGCTGGGGATCGATGCCCGCCGCCACGATATCCGTTTTGTCGAGGACGACTGGGAGAGCCCAACGCTCGGCGCCTGGGGTCTCGGCTGGGAGGTGTGGCTCGACGGTATGGAAGTCAGCCAATTCACGTATTTTCAGCAGGTTGGCGGCATCGAGTGCGACCCGGTCTCGACCGAACTGACTTATGGCCTCGAACGGCTGGCGATGTATGTACAGGGGGTCGAAAGCGTCTTCGATCTTGACTACAACGGCGCCCCGGGCCCGGCCCGCATCACCTATGGCGATGTTTTCACGCGCGGCGAACGCGAATTCTCGGCCTATAATTTCGAGATCGCGGATACGGGGATGCTGGCCCGGCATTTTGCCGATGCCGAGAGCGAGTGCCGCGTCGTGTTGGGTCGCGGGCTGGCGCTTCCCGCCTATGACCAATGTCTGAAAGCGAGCCATCTCTTCAATCTGCTTGACGCCCGCGGCGCTCTTAGCGTCACCGAACGCGCCGCCTACATCCTGCGCGTCCGAGAACTCGCCAAAGGCTGCTGCGAAGCCTGGCTCGCCGGCGCAGCAAGCGCGGGAAACAGCTGATGCAACCCGATCGTCCCTGGGTGCACACGCATCGCTCGTTGCTATCCATACGCAGTCTCATTCAGCGTGCTTTACCGGCGAAAGCCGGTATCCAGGTCAGCCGTGGATCCCGGCCTGCGCCGGGAAAGCGAAGCGTGGGTGAATTGGCCGGATTTGAGACGATTGTCGTATGACCTCGGTCGAAGAAGCCATTTATGGACCGACAAACGAGGCGCTCCGCGGCGAATTGCTGCTCGAGTTGCTGTCCGAAGAAATCCCGGCGCGCATGCAGCGGCGCGCGGTCGAGGATCTGACCGAGTTGTTGCGGCAAAAGCTCGCCGCAGCGGAAATCGAGCCTGCAAATCTTCGCGGGTATGTGACGCCGCGTCGGCTCGCGGTGGTCGCGGAAGGCGTGCCGCGAACCCAGCCCGACCGGACCGAGGAGAGACGTGGGCCGCGCGTCGGCGCGCCGCAGCCGGCCATCGATGGCTTTTTGCGCTCGGCGGGGCTTGCTTCGATCGAGGAATGCGAAATCCGCGATACCGGCCGCGGCGAATTCTATTTCGCGAATATACGACGCACGGGCCGGCCTTCCACCGCAGTGTTGCCGGAGTTGATCAAAACCGCGATTACCGAGCTGTCTTGGCCGAAATCGATGCGCTGGCCCGGGGCGGAGCTGCGCTGGGTGCGGCCGCTGAGTTCGATCATCTGTGTTTATGACGGCGAGATCTTGCCGTTGCCGATCGACGGCATCTCGGTCGGACGCACGACCCGTGGCCATCGCTTTTTGTCGCCGGGCGCATTCTGCGTCAGTACTGCCGCGGAATATCTCGAAAAGCTGCAGCATACCTACGTCATCCTCGACCAGGACCAGCGCCGCGAGCTGATCCGCAACGATCTCGACCGCCACGCGGCCGAATTGGGTGTGATGGTCAAACCCGATCCGGGGTTGCTCGATGAGGTGACCGGGCTCGCCGAGTTCCCGGTCGTTCTCGCCGGAGCGATCGATCCCGATTTCATCGCGCTGCCGCCCGAAGTCCTGCAGACCGCAATGCGGACCCATCAAAAGTATTTCTCCTGCATCTATCAAGACGGCAGGCCAGCGCCGCATTTTCTGTTTGTCGCGAACAACCTTCCCGAAGACGGCGGCAGCGCCATTGTCGCCGGCAACGAGCGTGTGCTCCGCGCCCGCCTCGCTGACGCCCGTTTCTTCTGGGACCAAGACCGCAAGGTGCCGCTCGAAAGCCGCGTCGATGCTCTGAAGGATCGCGTCTACCACGCCAAGCTCGGCAGCGTTTACGACAAGGTTTGGCGAATGGAACGGCTCGCCGAGTTCCTGGCGCCTTTTATTCCAGGCGCTAGCGCGGAGCGCGCGGGGCGAGCTGCACGCCTCGCCAAGGCCGATCTGTCGACCGGGATGGTCGGGGAATTCCCCGAGTTGCAAGGCATCATGGGCCGCTATTACGCCAACGAAAATGCGGCGATGGACACACGGATCGCGGACGCAATTGCCGAACATTACAGGCCAGAGGGGCCAAATGACACCTGTCCGACTGCTCCGGAAAGCGTCATTGCTGCCCTCGCCGACAAGATGGACACACTCGTCGCTTTTTTTGCGATCGGCGAAAGGCCGACCGGGTCGCGTGACCCCTTTGCACTGCGTCGCGCAGCGCTCGGGATAATCAGACTAGTTATTGAGAACACTCTGCGGCTCCCACTTCGCAGGGCCTTCAAAGAAGGCTACGACTACCTAAGGGCTTCACCTGGGCTGGCTGCGCTTCTGGGCTACCAAAGCCGTGACGATGGGTTCCGTTCATTTCCGTCAGATCCTACACTCGACCTTCTCGTCTTTGTTGCTGAACGGCTCAAGGTTCACTTGCGCGATCAGCGTGTGCGTCACGATCTGATCGCTGCGGTCTTTGTATTGGCGGAAGACGACCTTGTCCGCCTGCTGGCCCGCGTTCGGGCCCTCAAATCCTTCTTGGATACCGAGGACGGTGCCAATTTGCTCGTTGCCTATCGCCGTGCCACAAACATCGTCGCGATAGAGGCGAAGAAGGGCGGCTGGGATGCTGGCGATGTCGACCCTAGGTTGTGGACCGACGCCGAGGAGGAAGCGCTTGCTCAAAGTCTCAGGGAGGTCGGTTGTCGGGTTGAGGAACTCCTTGACGCCGAGCGGTTTGAGGACGCGATGACGGAATTGGCACGATTGCGGCAGCCGGTTGACGCTTTTTTCGACAAAGTCACCGTTAATACTGACGAGCCAAAGCTGCGCGAGAACCGGCTTCGTTTGTTGGCACGCATTCGCGACACAATGAACCGGGTTGCCGATTTCTCGCAGATCGAAGGGTGAGCGGCACATGACGAAATGGGTCTACGGATTTGGCGGCGGGACCGCCGAGGGCCGGGCGGAAATGCGCGACCTGCTCGGCGGCAAAGGCGCCGGTCTCGCCGAAATGTGCAATCTCGGACTGCCGGTGCCGCCTGGCTTTACGATTACTACCGAGGTCTGCACCTGGTTTTACGATAACGGCAAGACCTATCCGCCCGATCTCGAAGAACAAGTTGCCACCGGGCTCGCCACGATCGAGAGGGCGCTCGGCGCGCGGTTTGGCGATGCCGATAATCCGCTTTTGGTTTCGGTGCGTTCGGGCGCGCGGGTTTCGATGCCCGGCATGATGGATACCGTGCTCAACCTCGGCCTCAACGATCGCGCGGTCGAGGGGCTGGCGCGGCAGAGCGGCGACGAGCGCTTTGCCTATGACAGCTATCGTCGCTTTATCCAGATGTACGGGCAGGTCGTGCTCGGCATTGAGCATCATCACTTCGAAGAGCTGATCGAAGACCACAAGCTCGACAGCGGGCAGAGCCTCGATACCGAACTGTCGGCCGGGGATTGGAAGGTCATCGTCAACGGGTTCAAGGACGTCGTCCTGCAGGAAAAAGGCGTACCTTTCCCGCAGGAGCCGCGTGAGCAGCTCTGGGGTGCGATCGGCGCGGTGTTCGGGTCCTGGCTGAACCCGCGCGCCGTGACCTATCGCCGGCTGCACGAGATCCCGGCTGATTGGGGCACGGCAGTCAATGTTCAGGCGATGGTGTTCGGCAATATGGGCGACGATTGCGCCACCGGGGTCGCCTTTACCCGTAATCCGTCGACCGGCGACAACGAATTTTACGGCGAATACCTTGTAAATGCTCAGGGTGAGGATGTGGTCGCAGGCATCCGCACGCCGCAGCATGTGACGATCGCCGGCAAGAAAGCGAACAAGTCGGCGCTCCCAGCGATGGAAGAAGTCATGCCGGGGGTGCTCGACGAGCTTCTCGGTGTCAGGCGGGTGCTCGAGGATCATTACCGCGACATGCAGGACATCGAATTTACCGTCCAGCGCGGGAAATTGTGGATGCTGCAGACCCGCACCGGCAAGCGCACGGCCCAGGCGGCGCTGAAGATCGCGGTGTCCTTGGTCGAAGAGGGCGTCATCGATTGCGAAGAGGCCGTGCGGCGCGTCGAGCCGGCATCGCTCGACCAGCTGTTGCACCCGACCCTCGACCCCAAAGCCAAAACGACGGTTCTGACCCGCGGTCTGCCGGCCTCGCCTGGTGCGGCTTCGGGTCAGGTCGTTTTCTCGGCCGAAGAAGCCGAATCGCTGGCGGCTCGCGGTGAGGCGGTCATCCTCGTTCGCGTCGAGACGAGCCCTGAAGACATTCACGGCATGCACGCCGCCAAAGGCATCTTGACGACGCGCGGCGGCATGACCAGCCACGCCGCGGTGGTCGCACGCGGCATGGGGCGGCCCTGCGTTTCGGGTGCCGGTGATATGCACATCGATTATGCGGCACGCAAGATGACGGCGCGCGCCACTCAGATTGCGGTCGGCGAAATTATCACGATCGACGGCTCGACTGGCGAGGTCATGCTCGGCGAAGTGCCAACGATCCAGCCGGAATTGTCGGGCGATTTCGCGACATTGATGGCCTGGGCGGACGGGTTGCGGAGCATGGGCGTGCGCGCCAACGCGGAAACCCCGCTCGACGCTCGCACCGCACGGCGCTTTGGCGCCGAGGGCATCGGTTTGTCGCGCACCGAGCACATGTTTTTCGAAGCCGATCGGATTGGGCCGATCCGCCGCGTGATCATGGCTGACGATGAACGTGGCCGCCGCGCCGGCCTCGCCGAATTGTTGCCGATGCAGCGCAAGGATTTCGCCGAACTTTTCCGCATCATGCGCGGTCTGCCGGTCACGATACGGCTGCTCGATCCACCGTTTCACGAATTCCTACCCAAGACCGACGCGGAATTCGAGGAGATGGCGCGGCTGACAGATCGCAGTGTCGCCCAAGTGCGGCAGCGGGCGCATGCCTTGCTGGAGACCAACCCGATGCTCGGCCACCGCGGCTGCCGCCTCGGGATTACCTATCCTGAAATCTACGAAATGCAGGCGACCGCCATCTTCGAGGCCGCCGCGGCCGTGATCAAGGAGACCGGCGAGCGGGTCGAGCCAGAAATCATGGTGCCATTGATCGCAACCAAAAAAGAACTCGACATCCTTAAGGCGATGATCGACCGCGTCGGCAAATCGGTCATGGAGCAGGCCGGGGTCAAGGTGCCGTATCTCGTCGGCACGATGATCGAATTGCCGCGCGCCGCCTTGTGCGCCGCCGAGATCGCCGAGACAGCCGAGTTTTTCAGTTTTGGCACCAACGACCTGACCCAGACAGTGTTTGGGCTATCGCGGGACGACGCGGCGAGCTTTCTCGGCATCTATCAGCGCCTCGGAATTTTTGAGCACGATCCCTTCGTGACGCTTGACCCGGTTGGAGTTGGCGAATTGGTGCGAGTCGCCGTAGACCGCGGCCGCGCCGCCCGTCCCGGGCTCAAGCTCGGCATCTGCGGCGAGCACGGCGGCGATCCGGCCTCTATCCGGTTTTGCCAACAGGTCGGGCTCGATTACGTGTCGTGCTCGCCTTATCGGGTGCCGATCGCCCGGCTCGCGGCGGCTCAGGCTGCGCTGGCGGGTGAGCACCGGGACGCGACCGCTTGAGAGCCTGGACAGGTAAGGCGCTGTTGTTCGCGTTTTTGGTGGGACTCTCAGCGCCAGCCAATGCGGTGATTCAGACGGCGCTACCGCAGCTGCTGCCGTTACCCGGTCCGGTACCGGCGCCTGCGCCGGCACCTATTCCGCCGCCGATCAACCCCGGTTATGTCGCATCACCCGCCGACGGGCTTTCGCCGGCCCTGAGCCAATCGGTCCCGGTTTACCAGCTACCGCAGCCGTCGCCCCCAACCTATCCCCCGCCCCAGCTGCCAGGCCCAATCGACCAGCAAAAAATGCAGGCATACCGCAACGATTTGCGCGCTCAGCAATGGCAGCTGCAGTCCCAAGGGCTGGCAACGAGCAGCCCAGTCGGCCGGGAAATTCAGCGGCAGCTGAATGCGCCCGATGCGCAATAACTTGTCTCCTCTCGGAAGTTTTTCGACCGGCTAGCAAAGTTTTGGGACCGGCTAGGAAAGGACTTTCTTCAAAACCGGAGATTGAACCTGCTGCCTACCTGAAGTGTTGACAAAGGAAGTACCGCAGCGGCGGTGTCATCCAGGAGAAATCCAATGAAATTGTCAATGCTACCGGCGGCGCTTGCCATTGCGACGACGGTCGGCTGGCTTGCGACCCCGGCTCACGCGGCGGGCTGCTTAAAGGGTGCCGCGGTCGGAGGTATTGCCGGGCATGTTGCCGGACACCACGGTGCACTCGGGGCTGGGGCCGGCTGCGCCATCGGCCATCATGAAGCAAACAAGAATGCCAAGGCACAGCAACCGCAGGGTTCCGCGGCTGGCGGACAAGCCAACGCCAATTCGGGCACTAAATAACTTTATCGACTTCGGACAGGTTCATCCATTGCGGCCGCTCGGGGAGGATTACGGCCTCCCCGGCAGTCAGCGTCCGGTTGTCCAGCGCTGCGTCAATTCGCAACAGCGCCAGTCCTCGCCCGTCGCGGCTTGACCGCATTTCCCCAACCTCGCGCCCGTCGGCGCAGATGACCATTCCGGGCGAGGGCTGAGGACCGGAAATTGTGACCGGCATCAGCCGGCGCTTGATCAGGCCGCGGTATTTGGTGCGGGCGGTAAGCTCCTGGCCGATATAACAGCCCTTATTCCAATCAACGCCATTGAGTTCATCAAACCCGGCTTCGAGAAGGATCGATTTCTCGATTGCCAGATCGCGGCTGCTGTCAGCGATGCCGAGGCCAAGGCGCAGCCAGTCATACGCATCGAACCCGATTTCGGTTAAACCGGCTTCCGTCAGGGCGGGGCGAGCGTTTTCACGCGGCAGGACGCAGCGCAGGCCGAGCTCAACCAGGCGCGGATCCACAAAGACAACACCGCCGTCAAGGGCGCGCGCGGCTCCCGGTTGTGCCGGAAGATCGAGAGCAGTAAGGACGTCTGGTCCAAAGATTGCGGCGACTGCGAGGTCAGGTCGCTCGGTTATGGTCACTTTAGCCCGCAGCCGATAAATCGATAGCCGCCGCTTGAGATCGGCTAAACGCGCCGCTTCGCCGTCGAGCAGTATCGCTTCATCCTGCTCGATCATCGTAAAATCGTGCAGGTATTTTCCCTGGGCGGTCAGCAATGCGGCGTAGCGCGCCTCAGCAGCGGTGACCTTGGCGACATCGTTGGAAACCAGGCCCTGCAGAAAGGCGCGGCGATCCGGCCCGCTGACGGCGAGAACGCCGCGATCGTCGAGCAGCACAAAGCGGGCTTCGGTCATGATTGCGGCGGCGTTATTGTGAAGCCCGGTAGACTTAGGCGGGTATCGCCGCCTTGGCAAGCCGGGGGGCGCCGGATATAAGCCGCGGGCATCGGTAAGATGGATATCCTATTTGTAACCGCGACCCGCATCGGCGATGCCGTACTCTCGACCGGTCTTCTCGGTCACCTGATCGATCGCTATCCGAACGCTCGCCTGACGCTCGCAGCGGGGCCAATCGCAGCACCCTTGTTCGAGGCCGTCCCCAGCCTCGAAAACTTGATTATCGTCGAGAAACGGCGCGGGGGACTGCATTGGCTCCAGCTATACGCCGCAGTGTGCGCCCGTCGATGGGATCTTGTGGTCGATTTGCGTGGCTCAGCCCTGGTCTGGCTGCTGCGTGCGCGTTCACGCAAGGTCATCGCCAAAGGCGACGAACGGGAACATCGTGTCCGGCAACTTGGGCGTCTATTCGACGTCGATCCACCGCCCGGCCCAAGGCTGTGGACGGCGCCGCGCCATGAACGGCACGCGGCAGCGCTGCTGCCCGCCGGCGGCCCGGTTTTGGCGATCGGCCCGGCGGCGAATTGGCTTGGCAAGCAATGGCGGGGTGAGCGCTTTGCCGAACTGGCGCGCCGTTTGATCGCCTCAAATGGGCCCCTCCCCGGCTCCCGGGTCGTGGTGCTGGCGGCCGAGCATGAACGCGATCAGGCGCTGCCGTTGCTCGCGGCAATACCTGATCATCGGCTGATCGATCTTGTCGGCCGTGTCGATCTACTGACCGCGGCGGCTGTATTGCGCCGCAGTGCGATGTTCATCGGCAACGATACCGGGCTGATGCACATCGCCGCCGCGATCGGGACCCCGACCTTGGGGTTGTTTGGCCCGAGCCCGATCGAAAAATACGCGCCTTGGGGCGCGTGCACGGCTGTCGCGCGAACGGCAGACGCTCCGGAGACGATGTTCGGGCCGGGCTTCAACCACCTGACGACCGATACATTGATGGACAGCCTGACGGTCGACGCCGCCGAGGCCGCCGCACGTGAATTGTGGCTCCGGGTCGAGAGCGCGGTCGCATGAACGGGGTTGAAGCTGAGGCGTTTTCGGCGGTGCCGGCCGACGCCCAGCCTACTGTTTCGGCTGTCGTTGTCGCCCATAACGAGGAGGCGCAGCTTGCGGATTGCCTCGCCGCTCTGTCCTTTGCCGATGAAATTGTCGTGCTTCTCGACCGCTGCACCGATCAGTCGGGCGACATCGCCAACCGGTTCGCCGATCGCGTTGTCGAGGGGGCCTGGCCGCGGGAAGCGCCGCGCCGCGGCGCCGCGATTGCCGCCTGCACCGGCGAGTGGATTTTTGAAGCCGATGCCGATGAGCGCGTCAGCCCGGCGCTTGCCGCTGAGATCCGCGCGGTGATCGCCCATTCCTCGGCGTCCTGGCACCTCGTCCCGGTCGACAACTACATCGGGGACCGCTTGGTCCGTTGGGGGTGGGGCGCTTTTTTTGGCAGATCGGCTCATGCCGGCCTCTATCGGCGCGGCGTGAAAACTTGGGCCGACGACCGCGTGCTGCACGCCAGCGTCACCCTAACCGGTCATCAGGGCCCCACCCTGCAGCAGCGACTCGCGCATTATGTCGATCGCAATATCTCGGACATGCTGATCCGGCTCGACCGCTATACGACATTGCGGGCGCAGGATCTGCGAGACAGCGGCGACATCGGCAGCTTTGCCCACAATATCAGGCGGATCTTCTCGCGTTTCTGGAAGTGCTATATTGGCCGTCGCGGCTACCGAGAAGGCCCTTACGGTTTTTTGATCGCTCTCTGTGCCGCGCTCTACCCGATCTTGTCCTATTTAAAGGCGCGGCTCGAAACCGGTGGCCAAATCAGCCGCCCTGAGGGCGCGACTGCCCTTTCCACTGCCGAACCGAGCCCCATGCGGGCGAACGAGGCCGGAGCATCGCAAAAAGTCACTGCCGCCGCCGACCTTCGCCGTGACAGCCACCCCGCCGGATAATGGCGCATGTCGTCATGGCCGATGACAGCGTCGCTTTTGACGGTGCTATGGCCGAAAGCGGTCCGCTTGGTGGCGCCGAGACCGCCTTTGTGGCATTAGCCGAAGCGTTGGCGGCACGGGGCCATTCCGTCGAGGTTCACAACCGCTGCGAGGCGGCGCTGATCTATAAAGGGGTGCAGTGGCTGCCATTGGCGCGCGATATGCCGCGCGCTTGCGATCTTTATATCGGCAGCCGCAGCCACCGCGTTATTGGATTGGTCCGCGGTGCGAGACACCGGCTGTTCTGGCTGCACAATCCTGCGCATTATCTGCGGAAACCGCGCAATATCTGGCGGCTCGCTTGGTGGCGGCCGACACTGGTCGTGACCGGCATTTATCACGCCAAAACAATCCCGTGGTGGTTGCCCCGCGGCGGGTGCGCGACGATCCCCTACGGCGTGCTCGACCGGTTTCGCAATGCGAGCCAGCGCGAGCCGCCGCCGCCCTACGCGATATTCACCTCGAACCCGCTGCGCGGGCTCGACTGGCTGCTCGATTTATGGGTGACGCGCATCGCATCCGCGGTCCCCAAAGCCGAGCTCCACATCTATGCCGGTCCCGCGGTTTACGGGGCACTCGGAGCAAAGCGCGCGGATGAAATGGAGACGGTGCTCGCACGCGCTGATGCGCTTGGGCGCTACGGAGTGCGGCGCTCCGCCCCGATCGGGCGGGAACAACTGGTATCGGTGCTGGCCGGGGCGCGGGCCATGCTTTATCGGGGCGACCCCGGGGAGACCTTCTGCCTTTCGCTCGCCGAAGCACAGGCTATGGGCGTCCCGGCCATTGTGACAGCGCTCGGCGCCGTCGCTGAGCGGGTGACGGACGGCCTGAGTGGCCGAGTGGCAACGAGTGAAGCAGATTTCGCCGCAAGCGCGATTGCCGTGCTGCGCGACGATGATTTGTGGCGCCACTGGCATTCGGGGGCGCTCGAGCATCAGCGCGGACTGAGCTGGGACATGGTGGCCGGGCGCTTCGAAGCTTTGATGGCATGAGCCAGCGGTTGCTGCAGGCGATGGCCGGAGCGCAGCATGGCGGGGCCGAAACCTTCTTTATGCGGCTGGTCACCGCATTGCAGCGGGTGGGCGAAGACCAGCGAGTTTTGATCCGGCGCGATGCCGACCGATTACGGCGTCTGCGGGAGGCTGGCGTGGCGGTAATGGAGTTGGGGTTTGGCGGGCCGTTCGATATCGGCACTCGATTCGGCTTCCGGCGCGTCATCACGGCCTGGGACCCCGATATCGTGCTGACCTGGATGAGCCGCGCCACGCAGGCTTGCCCGAGGGGTGATTTCGTGCATGTTGCCCGGCTCGGGGGATATTACAATTTGAAATATTATCGGCATTGTGACCACCTGATCGCGAATACCCGCGCCATCGTCGATTATGCCGTGGTTAACGGTTGGCCACGGACTCGCATCGACTATTTGCCGAATTTCGTTCCGGACTTCGCTACGGCGACGCCGCCTTCTGACCGCGCTGGCGACGCGCCGCTAGCTCTTGCCGTCGGCCGGTTGCATCAAAATAAAGGCTTTGCTTTGCTTCTCGAAGCGCTGTCGATGACGCACGAGGTCCATCTGGCGATTGCCGGAGACGGTCCCTTGCGCGATGCGCTCGAAAAGCAAGCGCACGATCTCGGCGTCGCCGACCGGGTTCAGTTTCTCGGCTGGTGCGACGACATCCCGGCGTTGCTCGCCAGAGCCGATTTCCTGGTCTGCCCATCATTGCACGAACCGCTTGGGAATGTCGTGATCGAAGCTTGGTCGGCGGGACTTCCGGTCATCGCCACGGCCAGCGATGGACCCGCTGCGCTGATCGAGGATCAGGTCAACGGCTTGCTCGTGCCCCTCCCCGATCAGCCCGGCGGCGGGCCGAAGGCATTGGCCGCCGCCATCGAACGGCTGTGCCGCAGCCCCGAACTGCGGCGGAACCTTGGCCGGGGCGGTCGGCGGGCTTACGAAGCAGAATTCACCGAGGCGGCGGTGGTTGCAGCCTATCGCAGCTTTTTCGACAGGCTGGCGCCGCTGAGCGCCGCGCACCATTATGGATGACGCGCGATTGCGGGTCGCCGCTTCCGACTCGCCGATGCGCGATCGGCCGGCAAGGAGCGTATCGGCTGCGGATGCGAGTGCGTTGAGGGGGCGCTCCTGGGTGCGTGGTCTGCTGCTGCGCTCAAACGATTTTCCAGCCGGGACACCCCTCAATCACTTCTTCGCATGGAACGAGCGAACAGGGCGCCGCGACCGCCGTCACCGGATCGCTTGCGAGATTTACGGCCTGATCACCGGGCTTCGGAGCGATCATATCGGCCGTCAGGCGGCGATCACCCATTTGGCGCTGAAGCCGGTCATCCTCGCTCGCCGGGCAGAGCGTTTGCTGATTGCGAGCGATTCCTGCGACGATGACGCCAATGGGCCGGCGGTTGCAGCCGCTCAGCAACTCGTCGAAAATCTGATGGCTAGCGTCGGATCGTCTAATAGTGAAACGCATGCCGCCGTCTTTGCCGCATTCGAACGGCTCGCCGACGACGTCGATCTCGATTTTTTGGCGCGGCGCAGACCAAGGCTCAGGGCGTCTCGGCGGCGGCAATCGTCGCGCCGGGTTCTTATTATTCGCCTCAGCGCGCTCGGCGATTTCGTCCAGGCGCTGGGACCAGCGGCGGCTATTCGCCGTCACCATCAATTTGATCACATCACATTGTTGACCACATCCGCGTTGGCCGGGTTCGCCAGGCATCTCGGCTTTTTTGATGAGGTGATGATCGATCGCCGGCCAGGACCATTCGACATTAAAGGCTGGCTGGAGCTGCGTCGCACTCTGCGGCAAGGCGGTTTTGACCGCGTATACGATCTTCAAACCTCGCAGCGGTCGGCAGCTTATGCGCGGCTGTTTCGCCCTGGCAGAATTCCCGAGTGGTCCGGGACTGCCGCGGGGTGTTCCCACCCGCATGCCAATTTCGAACGCGATCGCCAGCACACAATCGATAAGCAAGCCGAACAGCTGCTGATGGCCGGAATCTATCCAACTCCGCTTCCGATGCTGCCACCCCTCGATTGCGCCTTGCCAGAGAGCCAAGTCGGACGGGGTTTCGTCCTGATCGCCCCCGGTTCCTCGCCGCGCCACCCGAAAAAACGGTGGCCCGCTTTCAGATTCGGCGTGGTGGCCGCGGCTCTACATGATCTTGGCTATACTCCGGTCATCATCGGGTCGAATACCGAGCGCGATCTCGCGGCGGCAATTCGCAACGCCTGCCCGGAAGCGATCGACCTCGTCAGTCACACCACCATCGAATCGGTTGCTGCACTGGCTCAGAAAGCCGTGCTGACCATCGGCAATGATACGGGCGTGACCCATCTTGCGGCGGCGGCCGGCTGTCCGGTTGTCGTGTTGTTTTCCAGCGCTTCGGACCCGGCCTGGTGTGCGCCGCGCGGCCGCTCCGTGCGCGTCCTGGCGGTCATCGACCTCGACGAACTGGAAGTCGCTCGGGTTGTGGCCGAGGCGGCCGATACTATCGATCATCGGTCGATGGCGGCGGAGAGCGGCGCGTTGAGCGTCGTGGGCAAAGAAGGTCGCGGCGGAGCCCGGAACTGATGTGCGGCATCGCCGGGCTGATGACGCTCGATGGCAGGCCGCCGCCGACACCGCCCCTGCGGGCAATGGAAGCGGTGTTGCGCCACCGTGGGCCGGACGGCGTTGGCCAATATCGTTCCGGCGATACCGGCATGATGCAAACCCGGCTCGCGATCATCGATTTGGCGACCGGCGCGCAGCCGCTTTATGAGCCCGGCGGCGCCGCACTCATCGCCAATGCCGAGATCTACAATTACATCGAGCTGCGCGACGAGCTCCGCAGCGCCGCCCGCCCGATCGCGTTCTCAACCCAATCGGATTGCGAGCTACCGCTGCACCTTTATCGCCGGCACGGGCTCGACTTTACCCGGCACCTGCGCGGCATGCATGCGATCGCACTGCATGATCCCGCAGCGCGCCGTCTGGTGCTGGCGCGTGATCCGTTCGGGATCAAGCCGCTCTACTACACCGAAAGTACGCAAGGCTTCGCGTTTGCCTCCGAGCCCCAGGCGCTGATCGAGGCCGGTCTCGTCGCCCCAAAACTGTTGCGGCGCGCGCGCGACGAGTTGATCCAGATGCAGTTCACGACCGGCCGCGAGACGATCTTTGCCGGGATCAACCGGGTTCTGCCGGGAGAGACGGTAGTCGTGTGTCAAGGGCGGATTGTCGAGCGCCGTCGGCGGGTGGCGTTGCCGGAATACGGCCCGGTCACTTTAGGCGAAGACGAGGCGTTAGGCAGGCTCGATGCCGCGCTTGCAGACAGCGTGCGCATGCATCAGCGCTCGGACGTGCCGTTCGGGTTGTTCTTATCGGGCGGGGTCGATTCGACCGCGATCCTGGCGATGATGGCGCGCCTCGCCGAGCGCCCGGTCAAGGCATTTACGATTGGGTTCGACAATGGCGACACCGATGAGCGGCCGGCAGCGCGGGAGGCGGCGCGGGCGGTTGGCGCTGAGCATGTCGAAGTCACGCTCTGTGAGGCTGATTTTTGGCGATTGCTGCCGGAGATCGTGTCTGTCGTCGACGATCCGGCCGCCGATTACGCCATTCTGCCGACCTGGATGCTGGCCCGCACCGCGCGCGAAGCCGGCATCAAGGTAATCTTGTCGGGCGAGGGCGGCGACGAGCTTTTCGCCGGTTATGGCCGCTATCGCAGCGTCCTGCGGCCTTGGTGGGCGGGCGGGCGGCGACCGCGGGTCCGTGGCATGCTCGACGATCTCGGTATATTGCGTGGTGAGATCGCCGGTTGGCGAGACGGCATCGCCGCGGCCGAAGTGCATGGCGGCGCCCGCGGCCGAACGCCGCTGCAGGCGGCGCAGGCGGTCGATTGCACCGACTGGCTGCCCAACGATCTTCTGATCAAACTCGACCGCTGCCTGATGGCGCACGGCGCTGAGGGCCGCACCCCCTATCTCGACAGCGAGTTGGCGGCTCTCGCGTTTCGTTTGCCCGACGAGCTGAAAGTACGCCGCGGGCTTGGTAAATGGCTGTTGCGGCGCTGGCTCGCTGAGCACTTGCCGCAAGCCCAACCCCTCGCGCGCAAACGCGGCTTTACCGTGCCGGCGGCGCGCTGGATCGCCCGGCGCGCCGAGGCGATCGGCCCGCTCGTGGCGCGCTCGGCGGCGGTGCGCGAAATCTGCCGACCCGATGCGGTCGAGAAATTGTTTGCCGCGGCGGAGCAAAAGCGCGCCGGCCGCGCCGCCTGGACCCTGCTCTTCTACGCGCTGTGGCATCGCCGCCATATCGAGCGCGTGATTCTCCCGCCAGATACGGTCGCCGCGCTGGCCGATGGCCTTTGATTCTGGCTGTTACTGATCCAGAAGCTGCGGCCGGCGCGGTCGATCACGGCTCAAAAAAGCAAGCCGAGGCGCATTAGCCGAGCCACGAAACAGTAACCGATAAAATGCGACTGGCCGGCATCACTCTGCCGCCGCCCCGCAGGCTGCTCGCCCCAAGCGCCACGTTTCGGCCTACGCATGCCGGAACTGCTTGAAAAGCTGAGGTATTAGCCGAGCTCGGTTGCTATATCGCTGATATGAGCGGCGGCGCCAAAGTCGCGGGCTCGCCGGATTGGCGATGCCGAGCGTGGCGCCGTTTGTCTGAAAGTGGCCGATAAAAGGGACCCGACGTGCGACAGCAGTTACCGGAAGCTCATTACCTACGCCAATTGATCGAACGCCTGGAGCGGGTGTCACGCATCATGAACCCGTTGCTGCTTTTTGTTGCCGTGTCGCTCGTCGTGATGAATTTGGCCTTCGTCGTCAACCTGATCGACTGGCGCGTTTCGCCAGGGCCTCCCGCGGGTTCCGCTGCGGCATCACCCGCCGACGCGAGTTCGTGCAATATCAAGTCGCCGGTCAACGCCGCTGCGGCCGAGCCCAACCCGGGCACTGTGACCGTTCGCAATTAGGCTATTCTGCCCGGAGCAGGCCGTAGCCGCAGGGGGGCTGCGCAATTTCATCGCGGCGCAGGCGACGGCTCGACGGTTTGGATAACCTCAAAGCCTTCGAATTCGGGGTGGCCGAGATAAAGCGGGCGGTTCGATCCGGCATCCTGGTGGGCGCGGCGGAACGCCTCTGATCGAGTCCAGGCTTCGAAATCGGCGCGGCTGCGCCACAATGTGTGTGACGAATAAAGCACGTGGTCCGGGTACTCAGGCCCGCGCAACAGGTGGAACGCGATGAAGCCGGACACATCGCCCAGATGGCTGTCGCGTGTCGTCCATATCCGCTCGAAATCGGTCTGCGCGCCGGGGACAACCTTGAACCGGTTCATCGCGATAAACATCAATTGCTCCTTTCCGTGCCCATAGCTGGTCGGAGATTACTCCGATACGCTGCCACTCCCTACCGTGCGACATGCGTGTGAGCCCATTGCGGCAGACTGTCGGTTTGCCGCAAAGTGCCATAACTAACAACAACGGGAGGACGCCATGCCCGCCTACGTCCTCGGCGATATCCACGTAACCGACCACGCGAAATATGAGACCTATGTGCCGCGAGCGCTGGCGAGCATCACCCAGTACGGCGGTCGGGTACTCGCGGTCAGCGACAATCACGAATTGCTCGAGGGTGGTCCCCCACCGGCGCGGACCGTCGTCATCGAATTCCCCGACGCTGCTGCCGCACACCGCTGGTACCGTTCGCCCGAATATCAAGCGGCGATGCCGATCCGCCTCGTATCGTCTCAGGGGCGCGTGTTCCTGATCGAAGGAGAGTGACGACGGCGATGGACGACAGCGACAACATTATCGTCGATACCGCGACGCGGATCTTCCGGGATCTGTGCGCGCCCGCGACGATCAACGATGCCGAGAACGGCGTGTGGCCAAAGGCACTGTGGGACGCGCTTGAGGAATCGGGGCTGCCGCTCGCCTGGGTCGCGGAAGATTTCGGCGGCGCCGGGGCGACAATGGCGGACGGGTTTGCCGTATTGCGCGCGGCGGGCCGCTTCGCGGTTCCGGTGCCGCTCGCCGAAACTCTGATGGCGGGTTGGCTGCTGGCGCACGCTGGGATCAAGGCGCCGGCGGGACCGATGACGATCGCCCCAGTGCATGCCGACGGTCACATCACGTCCGGCGACACCGAAAAGCTCAGCGGCCGCGCTCGCCGCGTGCCGTTTGCCCGCAATGCCGGACATATCGCCGTGCTCGCCTATCGCGGGGACGAGCGGGTCGTCGCTTTGGTTGCCGCCTCGGGATTGCCGATTTCACAGGACAAGAGCCTTGCCGGCGAGCCGCGCGATACCGTGTCGTTCGACGGCGTGGTCCCCACGGCGATCAAACCCACGGCAATCGACCAGGACACAATCCAGCGCCTTGGCGCCGCTGTGCGACTGCAGCAGATGGCCGGCGCTCTGGAAACGATTCTCGAGCAATCGGTGCAATGGGCGCTCGACCGTTCGCAGTTTGGCCGCCCGATCGCCAAATTCCAGGCGGTTCAGCATAACCTCGCGACCTTGGCCGGCGAAGTTGCCGCGGCGGGTGCGGCCGCCGATCTCGCCGCCGAAGCCTGCGCCGGTCCGGAACTCGGCGCCGCCGAGGTCGCGATCGCCAAGGTGCGCGCTGGCGAAGCAGCCGGTACGGGGGCGGCAATAGCGCATCAGGTGCATGGCGCGATGGGCTTCACCTATGAGCACACACTGCACCATTCGACGCGCCGGTTGTGGAGCTGGCGCGAGGAGTTTGGCAACGAGACGGTGTGGGCGACCCGGCTCGGTCGCATGGTCGCGGCCCAAGGCGCCGACCGGCTCTGGCCCTTTATCACCCAAGACTGACGAGGCCGCGATGCCGACCAGCTTTCGTTTCGATCCGGTCGAACTGCCGCCCGAGGCCAAGGAGTTGCGAGCGGAGGTCCGCGCTTTTTTGCGCCAGGAAGCCGAAAACGGCACCTTGACGGCGCATCGCGGCAAGGGTGGTTTCTCGCGTGAGTTCAGCCGGAAGGTCGGGGCCAAGGGATGGATCGGCATGACCTGGCCCAAAAAATACGGCGGCCATGAGCGCTCTCAGCTCGAGCGCTATGTCGTGACCGAGGAGATGTTGGCTGCCCATGCGCCGACCCGCGCGCATTCGACCGCCGACCGGCAGTCGGGGCCGGTGATCCTGCGCTATGGCCAGGAGGAAATCCGGGACCAGATCCTGCCGCGCATCGCCGCCGGCGAATTATGTTTTTGCATTGGGTTATCCGAGCCCAATTCGGGATCGGACGTGTTCGCCGCCTCGACCCGCGCCACCAAGACCAACGGCGGCTGGCTCGTCAATGGGCGCAAGATCTGGACGTCAAACGCGCATGAAGCGGATTACATGATCGCGCTGTTGCGCACCTCGCCCTCCACCAAGGAAAATCGCCGCCACGGGCTGACCCAGTTCCTCGTTAAAATGGACACGCCGGGGATCACGATCCGACCGATCATAAATTTAACCGGCGGCCATGATTTTAACGAAGTCGTGTTCGACGATGCCTTTCTGCCCGACTCGCATCTGATCGGCGAAGTCGACATGGCGTGGAAGCAAGCGACCGACGAATTGGCCTATGAGCGCAGCGGGCCCGACCGCTGGATCGAGACCCTGTCGGCACTGGTCGAGTTTGTCCGGATCGCCGGCGACGAGCCGGATGATCGCGTGGCCGAAGGAATTGGCCGCCAGGTCGCGCATCTCGCCACCCTGCGCCGCATGTCGCTGTCGGTTGCCGGCATGCTGCAAGCCGGCAAGACGCCCGGGGTCGAGGCTGCCGTGGTCAAAGATCTCGGCACCAATTTCGAGCAGGCTTTACCCGACAAGATCAGGCTATTGGCGCCGCCCATTGGCGACCAGCAGCCGGACAGCAATGACGACCGCTTTGAGGAAGCATTGCGCTATACGACATTGATCGCGCCCAAATTGACGATCCAGGGCGGCACGCGCGAGATCTTGCGCGGCATCATCGCCCGCGGCCTCGGGCTCAGGTAGAGGGGCTCGGCAAACACGAGCAACAGCCATTGGCAGGTATGCTTGGTCCTGTGTCTTGCGACGCGCACAGTTGTCCCCGTGGCCGGGCTTGCCCCGGCCATCCACGTCTTTGCGCGTCCCCTACGACTGAGTGGACCGGTGGCGTGAATGGGTGCATGGGTCTACATCGTGACTAACGGGCCGAATGGCACGCTCTATATCGGGACCGCGGTAGATCTCGCGCGGCGCGCATGGGAACATCGCGAAGGCATCGCCGACGGTTTCACCAAGAAGTACGGCCTGCGAACCCTCGTCTATGCCGAATGGCACGATGATGTTCTCTCTGCCAAACAGCGCGAGATGAACATCAAACACTGGCGCCGAGCGTGGAAAGTGCAGCTTATCCATCGCGACAATCCGTTTTGGGAAGACCTCTATGATCACCTCGCTTAAAGACGTGGATGGCCGGGTCAGGCCCGGCCACGGGGTTCTGGAATGCACGCGCGAGATCTTGCGTGGCATCATCGCCCGCGGCCTCGGCTTGCGTTAACGCTGACAAACCAAAGCATTTATGCTGGCCATTCTATATGCCTGACCTCCGTCCCCTTTTTGCTCCGGACAGTGTCGCGATTATCGGCGCCTCGGCGGATACCCATACCTTGCGCGGCCGGACCACGGAATCCCTGATCGCGCACGGCTACCCCGGCCCTATCTACCCGGTGACGCGCAGCCAGCCCGAAGTGTTTGGGTTGCGCAGTTATGCGACCGTAGCCGAATTGCCGGAGGCGCCCGATCTCGCCGTAATCGTGGTGCCGGCGGCTTTTGTCGCGCCGACGCTTGAGGAATGCGGCAAGAAGGGCGTGCGCGCCGCGGTCGTGATCAGCTCCGGCTTTGCCGAGGAGCGTGGCGAGGCGGCGCGGGCGCGTGACAAGGCGCTGCGAAAGGTCATCGAGCGCTACGGGATTATTGTCTGCGGCCCCAATTCCGAGGGCATCGTCAATCCGCTAAAGCCGCTTGTCGCGACGTTCAGCCCGGTGTTCCACGATCCAAAGCAGAGCCTTTTCCCGCAGAGCAATAAGAGCCGGGCTATCGCGGTCAGCTGTCAGAGCGGTGCTTTGACCTTTGCGTTTTTGAGCCGCGGCCGGCCTCGGCAGCTGCGATTTACCTACCAAGCCAGTGCCGGTAACCAGATTTGCCTAGAAGCGCACGATTACCTCGATTGGCTCATCCATTCCGACGGCGCCGACATCTTTATCGGCTATCTCGAAAGCATCCAAAACCCGGCGCGCTTCCGGGCCGTGGCCGAAAAAGCGGCGGACGCCAAAAAGCCGATGATCCTTGCCAAGGTCGGCCGCTCCGAGGCCGGTCGGCGCGCCGCCGCCTCGCATACCGGCTCGCTCGCGCATGCCGGGGCCGTCGACGACGCGATCTTCCGCCATTACGGGATCATCCGCGGCGAAGACCTCGATCATGTGCTCGATATCGCCGCCGCCTTCGCCTTCTGCAAATTACCAAAGGGCAACCGCGTTGCCGTGATCACCGGCTCGGGCGGCAGCGCGGTCTGGATGTCCGACATCCTGTCAGCCCATGGGCTCGAACTCCCCGTGCTCGAAGAGGAGCTGCAACAGCGCCTGATGGCGCTCCTTCCGTCCTACGCCTCGGCGCAGAACCCGGTCGACGCCACCGCGCAGGCGATCCACGAGGTCGGTTACGCCAAGCTCGTCGAGATCGTGCGCGAGTCGCGCAATATCGACACGATCCTGTTGATCGGCTCCCTCGCCAATGAAGCGACCGCAAAGACGCGTGCCGAGGAATTGGCAACGGTCACCGGCGCGACAGAGCAGCCGATCATCCTGTCGACCTACACGACCGCGACCGAGGGCGCCATGGCGGCGTTCGCCGAGGCCGGCATCCCGTGCTACACCTCGATGCCGAGTTGCGCCCGCGCGATCCGGGCATTGGTCGATTACGCCCGCTTCCAGGCGCGCCGACGCCGGGAGCCGCCGCCGGTCACAACGCCATCGATCCGCGAACAAACCGCGCGCGCGCTCGCCGCCGCCAGCCCGGTGCTGACCGAGAACGCGGCCAAGGCATTGCTCGCCGGTTACGGGATCCCGCGACCGCCGGAGGTTTTGGCCATGTCCGCCGACGAGGCTGCAGTGGCCGCAGCCCGCATCGGAGGCGCGGTCGCCCTCAAGGTGCAATCGCCGGAGATCACTCATAAGACCGAAGCGGGTGCGGTGGCATTGCGGATCGAGGGCGAAGCCGCGGTGTGCGACGCGTACGCCAAGGTGCTGGCCAATGCCAAAGCCGCCCACTCCGACGCCACGATCGAAGGCGTGCTCGTGCAACAGATGGCGCCGCCTGGCGTCGAAATCATTCTCGGCATCAGCCGCGACCCCGATTTTGGCCCGATGCTGATGGTCGGGCTCGGCGGCATCCATGTCGAAGTACTGCGCGACGTGGCGTTCTCACCGGTTCCGATCGGCCCCGACGAGGCCCTCGCCCTCCTCGCCGAGCTGCGTGGGGCCGCCCTCTTTGACGGCGTGCGCGGCGCCCCGCCCGCCGATAAAGCAGCACTCGCCAACTTAATGGCGAACCTCTCTCGCTTCGCCGCCGATCATGCCGACGCGATCCAAGAAATCGACCTCAACCCGGTCATCGTCCACCCCGAGGGCAAGGGCCTAACGATCGCCGACGCCCTAATCGTCAAAAGCCAAGCCTCGAACGGATAAAGCCGCAGCCTCCAAAAGGGCGATGCAGCTCCGCCACAAGCGGTCCCAGCGGCCATCGGACGACGACTCTGTGCCGTAAGGGGTTGTTTGTGGGTCTCCCGATAAGTTGTTTGTGGGTCTCCCGATAAACAGGATCCTAGACCGGAACCGGTCATCGTCGTGCGCATAGAGATTTGATCGCACATGGCGGGTCCATGAATATCGGCATGGTCGCCTCCCACTCTGAATGTGGAGGACCGTTAAGGCGCTGGCCGAATGTTCTGGTTCACGTGGAACAGGTTGGCGGGGTCGTATTTCTTCTTGACCTCGGCAAGACGCGGGTAGTTGTCACCGTACGCGGCGCGGACGCGCGCTTCGCCCTCGTCGTCCATCATGAAATTGGGATAGGCGCCGGCCAGGTTGAACGAGTGGACCGCCTGCCAATAGTCGCGCGTCCATTGCGTGACCGCCGCGGCGTTGGCCGGATCGGGATCGACCCCGACGATGACCATCGACCAGGTCGCCCCACGTTCGCCCCAAGCGGCCGCTTCCGGCGCTTGCCGATGGACCGCGCCGTCGATTGGGTAAAGGTGCATTGCCGAGAGCGGGTTCGGCACCTTTGCCGCTTGCGCGATATGCGCTTCGATCGCCGCATCCGGCAGTGACTTCACGAAGTCACCTTTCCAGTACCATTGCAATCCCTTCGGGTACAGTGCGTCGAACATCGTTTGCAGCACCGTGTAGGGCATCGGCTGGACCCAATCGATGATCGGCGATGGCAGCTCCTTGCGGATGGAGTTGACGGCGCTTTCGCCTTCAGCGGTCGCTCCGGTATGCGCGACCATCAGTGCGGACATCTTCTTCCCCCAATGCTCTTGAGGAAATGGATCGCCGGGCGGGACCGTCTGGAGCCCAAGGAAGATGTAGAAGTCGTTGGGGGCACTCGTCTGGAAGTGCCGATACCAGCGCATGACGACAGCAGCGTCGGCAAAATCGAAAATGATCGGACCGGCGTACAGCATCCCGACCGGGTTGGTGCGGAACAGGAAGCTGGTGACGACACCGAAATTGCCACCGCCACCGCGCAGGCCCCAGAGCAGGTCGGAGTTCTCTGTTTCCGAGGCGGTGACGAAGCGGCCGTCGGCCAGCACCACGTCTGCTTCGAGCAAATTGTCCACGGCAAGCCCGTATTGCCGGCTGAGATAGCCGTGGCCGCCGCTCAAGGTCAGGCCGGCGACGCCGGTCGTCGAGATGATGCCGAAGGGGACGGCCTGTCCGAAGGCGCACGTGGCGTGATCGACATCACCAGTGACGCAGCCGGCGCCGACCCGCACCGTCCGCTTCGCCGGGTCCACGCGCACGCCCTTCATCAGCGAGAGGTCGATGACCAGCCCGTCGTTGATGCTGCCGAGCCCCGGCCCGTTGTGGCCGCCGCCGCGGACGGCGATTGCCAGTCCATTGGCACGGCCGAAATTAACCGCCGCAATGATGTCAGCCGCATCGGCGCAGCGCGCGATCAAGAGCGGGCGCTTATCGATCATTGCGTTATAGAGCTTGCGGGCTTCATCGTATTCCTGATGATCGCGTCCGAGCACCGGTCCGCGGAGACTTTGGGCGAATTTGGCGATGGTTTCGTCGTTCATCGTCTTCCCTCCCTGAGCTAGCGGCCCTGACGAGTGTCGCCGGTCCGGGCCGTCGATCGCGTCAGCCTACTGAAACGGCGGCGGCGGTAAATCGCCGGAACTGATGACCGTAGCGGTCGACCGCCGATCGCGCTTGCGGCGGCGATCATCAGAACTGGTGAGAAGACGCCCTTATGGCCGGGATTGGGGCACCAAGCCGTGCCGCATCGCGTAGGCCGCCGCTTCGGTGCGGTTGGCGCAGCCGGTCTTGGCCAGGATGCTGCGGACGTGCGTCGCTACGGTGTTGAGGCTGATCGCGAGCGCCATTGCGACGTCGGCATTGCTGCGGCCGATCGCGATGAGGCGCAGCACTTCCATCTCGCGCGGGGTCAATTCGTCGCTTGCACTTCCCGCCGCCGGCGCGTTGGTCAGACGCTCCAGCCGTGCCGCGACGCGCTCTTCGATCGCGCGCAAACCCATTTCCTGCGCGCTCTCGAGTAAGGATCGCAGCGTGGCGATGGCGCGTTCGCGATCGCCCGGCTCGCCGCGAGAAAGCAGCATCGCCGCATGATCGTGCCGCGTATGGGCCAGCGGCAGCAGCGCGCCGATCCTGGCGTTCGTGGCGAGAGCGTCTTCGAAATGGCGCTCAGCTTCGGACCATCGACCCATCGTCGCCGCCAGCAGCCCGAGATGGCGCGACGCGGCGCCGGTGCACACGACGCCGCCGCCGAGCAGGAGCACGCGGTCTGCGTAGGGGAGCAGCAGTCGATAGAGGCTCGCCGCTCGGCCGGAATCGCCGAGCGCGGCGCAGACCTCGGCAAGATAAGCCATGCACGTTGTCCACCTGCCGTCGCGCGGCAGGTCGTCGAAACCTCGCGCTGCCAGACGGTCGAACGCGGCGCGCCCTTCTGCGAGCTGGCCCAGCTCGACATGAAGGAGGGCCAGTCCCGGCCCCCACGCTGCCGCGGAGTTGGTCTCCACGAACTGGGCAAGGGCCGGGCCCAGCTCCTTCAACCGGCCCTGCTCTCGGCGGAGTGTGAAAATCAGCACACTTAAAAAATCGACAAGCTGGGAGGCGCCGGTCCGCGCGCTTCGCGAGCTTGCCTCGATGAGGTGTCGTTCCGCCGCCGCCAGTTCACCGCGCATCAGCGCCAGAGTGGCGCGGAAGCCAGAAAGGGAGATCGCGTAATCCGGTTGGCGGATTCGCGCCTGGTCCTGCGACAACCGGGCAATTTCCTCTTCGGCCGCAGCGAGTTCGCCCAGTTCGAGACAACACACGATCCGCCGAGTACGCGAGATGAAGGCCACTTCGGCATTGCCGGACAGCTCGGCAGCCTCCAGAGCTTCGCTCGCGAGGGCAAGGAGCTCCTGTGTCCCGTCGGGGCCGGATGGGAAATCGAAGAGATGTTCCAACGTCGTCGCCAGTAGCGCCGGGTCGCCCAGCTGCCGTGCCATTGCGATAGCCCGAGCAAGGTGCTCGCGTGCCCGCATCTCGGCCCCGGCATAGAGCAGCGCGCGCGCCAGCGCGGCGGTCAGTGCGACGCGCAATCGCGCGTCGCTCTGCGGTGCAAGGCGCAGGGCCTGCGCCAGCGGGATCTCGGGCGGCGCATCGGGCAGCCGCTCGGTGCGCCACGTGACGCGTTCGTAAGCCAATGCCGCATGCGCCAGGGTCTCGACCAGGCCGTGCTGGCGCGCGGCCTGCACCGCCTCGTACAGGGTTCTTTTGGCGCGTGTATAATCGCCCGATTTGCGCAGGGCATCGCCGAGCCGGAACAAGAGCCGGCAGCGCAGCGCCTCGTCGGCCGGAACGCGCTGGTCGAGCGCGTCCAGCGCCGTCTGGAACGACGCCGCGGCATCCTCGAAGGCGAGCAGCGCATCTGCGCGTTCACCCGCGCGCACCGCATAGCCGATGCCGCGGTCGAGGTCGCCGGCGGCACGGAAATGATGCGCCAGCTGCGAAAGGACCGTGTCGCGATCGGTGCCGTGCAGACGCTCGACCGTGTTGCCGACCGCGCGATGCAACCGGGACCGCTGCGCCGGCCGCAATTCGTCATAGAGCGTCTCGCGGATCAAATTGTGGGTGAACTGGTAATGCCCGGCACCGGCCTCGTCGATGATGTGCGCGGCGACCGCCTCGTCGAGAGCTCCCAGCAACGCGTCGGCGCCGAGCGGCGCCGCGGCTCTCAACAGTACATCTTGCGAAAAATCGCGGCCCATCACCGAGGCGATCGCCAGCGCCTCGTTGCAGGTCGTGGACAGGAGATTGAGGCGGCGGCCGATGACCTCCTTTACCCCCTCGGGAATCCGGATCACCGGCGGCACGATCGCTTTTGGAGCGCGCAGCTCCGCCGTCAAGATTCCCTGCTGCTCGAGGAAGCGGACGATCTCGCGCAAAAAGAAAGGGTTGCCTTCGGTCTGCTGATGCAACGTCCGGGCAAACCAATGCGGCAGCGCCGTTCCGGCGGCGGCCGAGATAAAGCTTTGCACCTCGTCGGGGCTGAGGCCAGACAGGGTGATGCGGCTCACATGCGGCACCCGGGCCAGCCCGCCCAACGCATCGGACAACGGATGGTGGCGCGACAGCTCCGTCGCGCGATAGGTGCCGACCAACAGCAGCCCGCTATTGCCGATCTCCGGTGCGAGAAATTCTAAGAGGCGCAGGGAGGGAGCATCGGCCCAATGTAGATCGTCGAGCACCAGAACGAGCGCTCGCTGCCTGCACGCGGCGGCGAGCAGCCGCCGGATCGCGTCGAACATGCGGAAGCGCGCCTCGGCCGGCTCTTTGAGGCGAATTACCGGGTCGGTGCTGGCAATCCGCTCCCGGATCTCCGGGACGATATCGGCGATGTCGCGTGCCGCGGGGCCCAGTTCGCTCAACAGGGCCTCGTGATCGCCGGCCGCCAATGCAGCCCGGATGATCTGCACCCATGGCCAATAGGATGGCGCGCCGGCCTCCTCGTGGCAGCGGCCCCAGGCAACGGCAACGTTCCGTGGGGCTGCATATTCGGCAAGGGCCTGGGCTGTCCTTGTCTTGCCGATGCCGGGTCCGCCGGCGATCATGATGGCGCGCCCGCGACCGGCGAGCGCGTCGTCGAGTGCCGCGCACAACGTACCGAGCTCCGACCGACGCCCGACGAAAATTTCGTCCTGACGCGGGGCGAGGATTCCTATCGGCGCCGCGATGATGGCCTCCCGAATTACCAGACAAAAGCTTGACTCGATGGCCGCATTTGCGCAAGGCGGGAGCTGCCTGTCGCGGGCCGGGCCGCTCGCACGCGACAGGCACCCGGATTGACGAACGTACGACTGCGCTCAACTATCGTTCGACATTCGGGATTGCCCGACGCCGCGAAACGAAAAGCAGAGGAGGCTGCCGTGCCCTTGTTTCTGATCGAGCGCACCTTTGCCGACCTTGTGCCGACCGACCCCGAAACGGCGGCAACGATTAAGGCGGTGAATGACGAGATCGGCATCCAATGGTTGTTTTCGTTTTTGAGCGCCGATAAGCGCAAAACCTACTGCCTCTATGAGGCGCCGAATCCCGAAGCGATCCGCGCCGCCGCCCGTAGGCTCGGCATCCCGGCCGACACGATCGTCGAGGTTAGCGGTGTCGGTCCGGAAGCGGCTTTAATCGCGGCCGCGGCAGGACGGACAGGCAACGAGGCGGCGCAACAGGGGCACTGAACACCCAAATACCTTCTCCGCTGTCTGCATAGCGAATGACAGCATTGGAGTGCGACGATTCTTAACCTATGTGGTTCCGAACGTCGCCTGTGGGCATAAGCGGCCGACGCTTTACGAGTTCCGCTTGCGGGGGTCGAGTACAGCGCTAACGCCGACGGCGGTTATATACGACTTAACCAGCTTCCAGACAGAGCGCGGGCTATACTTGTGATTTGGACAAATTGCTATTACAACAATAGAGGGGTGCGTAACGATTGGTCCGGTGGGGTGGGGTGACACAGATCTTGACGGGTTTTGGCGAAGAGCGGCACGCTCATGGTAAGCGCATCCGAAATCCGGGCTGTCAACGACGACAACCTATGCGAGAGTGTGGCCTGATCTGGTGCCTGATAAAACAGGGTAACAGGTGACATTCGACTAAATCAAAGTTGTGCCCCCTGCGGAGAGAGGACGCTAGAAGATGACCGAACACCCCGCCTATCGCGAGATCGGCGTCAGCCGCGACGGCTATGTCGCGACGGTCGAGATGCGGCGGCCGCCGCACAATTTCTTTGACAGCGCATTGGTTGGCGAGATCGGCGACGCGTTTGAGCGGCTCGATGCCGATCCCGAGTGTCGCGTCATCGTATTTGCCGCCGAGGGGCGCTCGTTTTGCGCCGGCGCCGATTTTTCGAAGCGAATGGATACCGGCACCGTCAGCGAGGGCAGCCGCAGCGCTGCCGGCCGTCATCTGTACAAGGAGGCGATCAGGCTGTTCCGCACCAGAAAGCCGATTGTCGCCGCGATCCATGGCGCCGCCGTCGGCGGCGGGCTCGGCCTTGCCCTGGTCAGCGATTTCCGGGTGACTTGTCAGGAGGCGCGGTTCAGCGCAAATTTCAACCGGCTCGGGTTTCATCCCGGCTTCGGTCTGACCGCGACCCTGCCGCGACTGGTCGGCGTGCAACAGGCGGCATTGTTGTTTTACACGGGCCGGCGTATCCCCGGCGACGAGGCGGTGCGCATCGGCCTTGCCGACCTGCTGATGCCGCAGGCCGAGGTGCGCGAGGCGGCGCAAAAATTGGCACTCGAAATCGCGCAATCGGCGCCGCTGGCGGTCATGTCAACCCGCGAAACGGTGCGCCGCGGGCTGGTCGATGCGATTGAGGCGGCAACCGAACGCGAACTGGTGGAACAGGATTGGCTGCGCCGCACCGAAGATTTCCAGGAGGGCATCAAAGCCATGGCCGACCGTCGCCTGCCCGATTTCCGTGGCCGTTAGAGCGCCTTCACCCGAAAAGAAAAAGGCCGGAGAAATTCTCCGGCCTTCTTTTGCTCAGATCGTCTGGACTTGCTGCGGCAGCGGGCCTTCGGATCGCCGCCGGCGCTCGGCCATGAATTCGTCGAATTCGGCCTTGTCCTTCGCGTGGCGCAGCCGATCGAGAAATTCCATAAACTCGCGCTGCTCTTCTTCGAGCCGGCGAAGGGTTTCAGCGCGGTACTCGTCAAAGGCGCGGTTGCCGGTCGCTTCGCGGTAATTGGAACGGGATCCGCCACCGCCCAGGCCCCAGCGCTCGGCCGCTTGCTGCATCCGCTCCATGCGCCGCTGCATACGGTCCATCCGCCGCTGCCAGCGCGGCCCGGCTCCCTCAGTCCAGCACGCCATTCGCCCACTCCCTATCAGAAACCCGAGAACCACGAGACCGAGCGGCCACCACAGGAAAAAGCTGAGCAACGTCAACCCGATCCAGGCCGGCTTGCCGATCTCGTCCAAACGCTCCGACCACAGCGTGAAACCCAATATCGCCAAGCCGATCGCCGGTTTGCCGATGTGGTGCATGTTCGCCGCAAGATGATGATGCATGGCCGCACCATGTTAATGTATCTAACATTCACATACGTTCGGCGTTTCGCTCTGTCAAGCGCCGTTCAATCACTTCTTTCGGCGCCGCTCCGCTGACCGGGACTATTTTGGGCAGCGCTCTTTTGGCCGGACGGTTCCGGGATAATGCCGAGCCCCTGAAGATAGATCAGCATCGCCGCTTCGAGCAGTTCCTCCGGCATCATCGGCAATCGCCGTCTGCCGCCATCGCCGCGCGAGAACAGCGACGCAATGCCGTGCGACAAGGCCCAGGTGTGCAGCGCCATCATCAGCGCCGGCGGTCGCTGTCCCGGCGGCAGGCGCGCACACAAGACTTCCGAAGCATGGCGCAGGATCGCGAAACTGCGGTCGGCCGCCTGGCGCAGCGCCGGGTCACCATCGAACGACAGCCCGGCCTCGAACATCGCCGAGTAATAGGCTGGCTCGTCGCGAGCAAAGGCGAGATACGCGCGGCCGACATTCTCGAATGCGGCAAAAGCATCAGGCCGGCCATCGTCCCAGACGCGATCGAGATGATCGGCGAACAGATCGAAACCGCGGCGCGCGACATCGGCCATCAGCGCGTCGCGATCCCGGAAATGGCGGTAGGGTGCGGCCGAACTGACCCCGGCCGAACGCGCCGCATCGGCAAAGGTGAACCCCGCCGGCCCTTTTTCAGCGATCAGGTCGAGCGCGGCCCGGATCAGCGCCTCGCGCAGATTGCCGTGATGGTAGCCGCGCCGCCCGTCCGGCCCGCGTCCCGACCAGCTCATTCACAAAAACCAGATGTCGACAGACCGTTAATGCAACCCGATCTCCCCAATGTAAACGAGATTCACATCGGATCGCTGTCCAACCAGTTTTGCGGCGAAGGCCCGGTTTACGGTGCAATACCGGATTTACGGTGCAGGACTGAGTCGCCCGGCACCGTAAAAAAAGCTGTACGATTGCCTTTAGACGAGGGAATGGTTTCTGGCGAGCAAGGCGCTGAGGGCATAAAGGCGGGTCTCGGTCAGCGACAGCATCCAGCCATCGACATAGACGATCCGGCCATGGCCAAAATCGTCCTGGCTTCGCTCGCCAACCGAACGGCGTAGCGCCACGACCGAGGCACAGCCGCACCGTGTCGTCGACAACTCCGCCAGGATCAGCCGGGCGAGCTGGTCGGGCGAAGCCTCGCTCGCCGGCAATGCGCGCAGGCATGACTGACCGATCGCTTCGGGACAGTGCACAGCCGAACAGTAAGCGGCGAGAGCACCGTACTCGGAGGTCTCGCCGGTGCACTCACTCGCGCCGAGCGGCGCTTGCCGGCCAAACCACGCCGCGGCGCCGACGGCAATCGTCATCAAGTTTCGTCGCGACAGCATGACTGATCCTAATTCAGCTGCTGCTTGATATGGTTGGCCAATCGCAGGGCCAACGCGACAATCGTCAAAGTGGGGTTGTTGGCGCCGCCGGTCGGAAACACCGAGCTGCCGGCGACATAGAGGTTCGCGACCGAATGGACGCGGCAGTTTTCGTCGACCACACCCTGCCTCGGATCGGCATGCATGCGCGTCGTCCCCATGTGGTGCTCATTCGGGAGGAGTTCGCTTAGTGAGCCGTCGCGGTCGCTTGGTGCGGCGCGGAGGCGGCCAAATCCGGTCCGCCCGATCTCCGTCCCCAGAAGGCGAAACGCTGCCGCCGCTTTGGTTTTGTCTTCCTCGGTCAGCCGCCAATCCACGACCACCCGGCGCATGCCGAGAGCATCGCGGTCCGACCCGAGCATCACCCGGCTTTGCGGGTTTGGCTGCTGTTCCGCGACATACGACAGCTCCAGCTCCTCCACCGGGATACCCTCCCCGAAGAGAGCCTTGCGCGCCGCAAAGGTCGCGACCCCATCGAGATCGCCGATGACCTTGGACAAATCCGCAACCAAACTGCCGCCCGGCCCCTCGCCGCCGATCACGCGTTGCAGCGCCTTGACCGAATCGACGACTGGGGAAAGCTTGTAGGTCCAAAAAATGAATACGCTCGGCAGCTGCAAACGGCGCATGCCCGACGCCGTCAATCCGACAAAGGAGATAAACGAGTGCTTGCCGCCAAATGCCGGGTAAGTGGCGCCTATACGGAAATCGAAATTCATGTGCGGATCGGACGGAGCGATAATCGCGCCCGGGTACGCCAGATGGGTCATAAAGAAGCGTCCGACGAGATCGTGCGCATTGCCGAGACCGCTGCCCCCGTTGGCGCCGCAGGCCAGCAGCAGCCTGGCGTTTTCGATCCCGCCCGCGGCCAATATATAAAACCGAGCGCGAACCGAGAAATGGTTTCCGGAAAGCGTCTTAGCCGATAATTCGGTGATCTCGGCCTCGCTCTCGCCACCGTGCAGATGGAACGCATTGGCGTACAAATAGACCGTCACGCGCGGCGCGTGGCGCAGGTCGGCGGCATACACCGGCCCGAAATGGACCGGGCTCACCTGCAAAATCTTGCTCTCGAAGTTGGGGCCGGAAAACGGCGGCGGAATTTTGCTTGGCGCAATCCCCCAACTCGCGGGACGGTAATCGTAAGGCCCTAAGTCGCAGACTTCCTGGGCCTGACGGTACCATGGATCGAGACTCGATTTGGGAAACGGCCATTCGTGGTGCGGGAGGTCATCGCCGCCCTCAAAGTCGATCGCATCGAGCGGCAGACACCAGCCGCCCCAATGATTGGTCGTCCCGCCAAAAAAGCGCAGCCGCGACGTTGTCAAATCCGGAAACGACCCACCGATGCTCCGGCCTTCGTAGAGTTGTTGGGTCGCCGCATCCAACTCCATGCCGCCGCTTTCGAGGACGGCGACGCGAAACGGCGCATCGATGAACTTCCGCGCGAGCGTGATGCCGGCGGCGCCGCCCCCGATGATGCAAACTTCTGTCTCGATATTTGTGCCTCGCGGAACAGAACGTGCGTCGATAATCATCGGAAGGATCCGTCAGAAATGATCTTATCGGGACTTCATCCGCAGCCGCGCCTGAGGCCGACAAATCTCCACTGCGAGGCTTAGGTCACCGGTATCGTCAGCGGCTGTCAAATTAATGACAAAGTATACTCGCCACTCTCTTCGAAGTCGAGGGTTGCCCGAGAACCGTCACTTTTCAGTTATCTCGAAAGCGAGCCTCGCCCTTGCCGTGCTGGCGAGCGGTGCTTTCACGCGTCACCGGATTGGTGAATCGCCCTATAGAGATGATTGCAAATGGCCGACCCTGAGCGGTCAGGGTCCTGAGGCAGTCGAGCCCTACCCGGGCCGCACCACTCTATAGGATGAATTTCGACAGATCGGCGTTTTCTGCGAGCGCGCCGACCTGGTCGCGGACATAGGCGCGATCGATCCGCACTTGGGTGCCCTCGGGCCGGTCGGAGGCGGTAAAGCTGATCTCTTCCAATAACCGCTCGAGAATCGTGTGCAGCCGCCGGGCGCCGATGTTTTCGACCGCGGCGTTGATTTCCTCGGCCAAGAGCGCGAGTTCGTCGATCGCGTCCTCGTCGAAATCGAGAGTCACCCCCTCGGTCGCGAGCAACGCCTTGTATTGCTTGATCAGGCTTGCTTCGGGCTCGACCAGGATGCGGCGAAAATCGCTGCGGTCGAGCGCCTTCAATTCGACCCGGATTGGCAGGCGGCCCTGCAGTTCGGGCAGCAAATCGGAAGGCTTCGCCTGGTGAAAGGCGCCCGACGCAACAAACAGGATGTGGTCGGTCTTGACCGCGCCGTGCTTGGTCGCAACCGTCGTGCCCTCGATTAGCGGCAACAGATCGCGCTGCACGCCCTCGCGGCTGACATCCGGCCCGCCGACCCCGGCGGCGCGTTCGCCGCGCCCGCAAATCTTGTCGATCTCGTCGATAAAGACGATGCCGTTCTGCTCGACAATGGCAATCGCTTCGCGCACCACCATTTCCTGGTCGAGCAGTTTATCGCTTTCCTCGGCCATCAGCACCCGATAGCTGTCGGCGACCGTCATCTTTTTGGGCTTGCTACGGGTGCCGAACGCCTTGCCAAAGATGTCGCCGAGATTGAGCATCCCCATCTGCGCGCCGGGCATCCCGGGGATTTCAAAGGTCGGCAGATTGGCCGCCGCACTCTCCTGCACGGAAATTTCGATCTCGCGATCGTCGAGCGAGCCCTCGCGCAACTGCTTGCGAAATTTTTGGCGGGTGTCAGCACTGGCATTCGCGCCAACGAGCGAATCGAGAACCCGCTCCTCGGCGGCGACTTCGGCCTTGGTCTCGACCTCCTTGCGCAGCCGCTCGCGGGTCATGCCGATCGCGATCTCGACAAGGTCGCGCACGATCTGCTCGACATCGCGCCCGACATAGCCGACCTCGGTAAACTTGGTCGCCTCGACCTTGACAAACGGGGCTTGCGCGAGGCGCGCGAGCCGGCGTGCGATCTCAGTCTTGCCGCAGCCGGTCGGGCCAATCATCAGAATGTTCTTTGGCAACACCTCCTCGCGTAGTTCGGGCGCCAGTTGCTGGCGGCGCCAACGGTTGCGCAAGGCGATCGCGACGGCGCGCTTGGCGTCGTGCTGGCCGACGATAAAGCGATCGAGTTCGGAGACGATCTCGCGCGGGCTGAAGGCGGGCATCGGCGGCTCAGTAATCCAATTTTTCGAGGGTGATCTTTTCGTTGGTATAAATGCAGATGCCGGCGGCGATCGCCATCGCGCGCTCGGCGATCGCGACGGCGTCGAGACTGTCGATCCCAATCAAACCGCGCGCCGCCGCCAGCGCGTATCCGCCACCCGAGCCGATGCCGATCAGCCCGTCCTCGGGTTCCAGCACGTCACCGGTGCCCGACAGGATCAACGACACGTTCTTGTCGGCCACCGCCATCATCGCTTCGAGCCGGCGCAAATAGCGGTCCGTGCGCCAATCCTTGGCAAGCTCGACGCAGGCGCGTGACAATTGCCCGGCATATTGCTCGAGCTTGCCTTCGAGGCGTTCGAACAAGGTGATGGCGTCGGCGGTAGCTCCGGCAAACCCGGCAATCACATTCCCGCCGGCAAGACGGCGCAATTTGCGGGCGTTCGATTTGACCACGGTCTGGCCCATCGTGACCTGACCATCGCCGGCGATCACGACCTGGTGATCCTTGCGGACGCAAAGGATTGTCGTGCCGTGCCAAACAATATCGTTGGGATGTTGCATGCGCTGCGTTTGCAATCCTGCCGCGTTGGCCGCTGGCGGCCCGAACTCGACATGTGGGCGCGGCGGGTTCCCGGTCAAGCCGATTGGCCGATAGTGGCAAGATCGCGGCAACATCGCTAAATATGCGCTGCCGCAAGATGCGGGCGCAGGAGGGCAAGGTGCGGGTCGCGACCGTCGAACGCAATACCAAGGAGACGCAGATTACCGGCCGGGTCGATCTCGACGGCACCGGCGCCGGCGACATCGCGACCGGGATCGGCTTTCTCGATCACATGCTCGAACAGTTGGCCAAGCATAGCCTGATCGACCTTAAGCTGCGGGCCTCAGGCGATCTGCACATCGATTTTCACCACACCACCGAGGATACCGGCTACGTCGTCGGCGAGGCGGTGTCGCGAGCGCTCGGCGAGCGCGCCGGGATCGCGCGCTATGGCCATGCGGTGATCCCGATGGACGAAACCCTGACGCGGGTCAGCCTAGATGCCTCGAACCGGCCCTACCTGGTATGGAAGGTCGCGTTTACCCGTCCGAAACTCGGCGAGATGGATACAGAGTTGTTCAAAGAGTGGTTTCAGGCCTTTGCCCAGTCGGCGGGAGTTACATTGCACATCGAAAATCTTTACGGCGAGAACAACCACCATATCGTCGAATCCTGTTTCAAGGGCTTGGCACGGGCATTGCGCCAGGCTGTCGAAATCGATCCGCGGCGCGACGGCATGGTGCCGTCGACCAAAGGGGTTCTCGGCGGCAGCCTTTAATGATCGTAGCGATTGTCGATTCCGGCTCGGGCAATCTGCGCTCGGCGGCCAAGGCGTTTGAGCGCGCTGCTTCGGAAAACGCGATTTCCGCCAAGATCGAGGTCACGAATACCCCCGAGATCGTCGCCGGCGCCGACCGCATCGTGTTGCCGGGGGTTGGGGCGTTTGCCGATTGCCGCCGCGGGCTGTCTACCGTCCCGGGCCTCGAAATCGCCCTCGCCGAGGCAGTCCTTACGCGAGGGCGGCCGTTTCTCGGGATCTGCGTCGGCATGCAGTTGATGGCCGAGTACGGCCGGGAGTTTGAGACAACCCGCGGCCTTGGCTGGATCGGCGGCGAGGTCGTGGCGATGGAACCGGCGGATCCGGCGCTCAAAATCCCGCATATGGGCTGGAATGAACTGGTCCAATGTCGCGCGCATCCGCTTCTTGCCGATCTCGATGCCGGCGCTCATGCCTATTTTGTGCACAGCTTTCATTTACGGTTAAGCAACGAAGCCGACCTCGTCGCGTTCACCGACTACGGCTCGCCAATCGCGGCGGTCATCGGACACGACAATCTCGCCGGAACGCAATTCCATCCGGAGAAAAGCCAGGCGGCGGGATTGCAGCTAATCGGCAACTTTCTGCGATGGAAACCATGAGCGACCGGCAGGATGTCCGGCCCCGGATCAATGTCGAACGGCTGACCCAATATTCGGGCACCGATCTCGATGATTTGTGCGAGGCGACCGAAAGTGCGATTGTCGAGGGCGGCGGGTTTGGCTGGCTAAAGCCGCCGCCGCGCCAGGTTCTCGAAAACTATTGGAAGGGCATGTTGCTGGTCCCGGAGCGTCGGGTGGTGGTCGGCCGCCTCGACGGCATCGTCGCGGGGTCGGCACAGCTGAGCCGCGCGCCGCGCAACAACGAGGCCCAGGCCTTTGCCGGGACATTGACCAGCGCCTTTGTGGCGCCGTGGGCGCGCGGCCATGGTCTCGGCCGCGACATCGTGCTGGAAATCGAACGGCTCGCCCGCGAATTAGGGCTTGCCGTGCTGAACCTCGATTTGCGCGACACCCAAAAGGCCGCAATCGGGTTGTATGAAGGCCTCGGCTATCGGCGCTGGGGCACCCATCCGGTCTACGCGCGGGTCGAAAACCGCATCGTTCCGGGCCATTACTACTACAAGCTGCTCGACGACCGGCCGTCGCCGTGATCCTTTTTCCGGCGATTGACCTTAAAGACGGTAGATGTGTGCGTCTTGTCCGCGGCGAGATGGCGAGCGCCACCGTGTTTAATGACAATCCCGCGGCGCAGGCGCGCCAGTTCGCCGAAACCGGGTTCGATTGGCTGCACCTCATCGATCTGAACGGCGCCTTTGCCGGGCATTCGGTCAATGGCGAGGTGGTCGCCTCAATCCGCCGAGCCTGCGATCTCCAGATCCAGCTCGGTGGCGGCATCCGCGATCGCGCCGCAATCGAGCACTGGCTCGGACTCGGTATTGATCGCGTCGTTCTCGGCACCGCTGCATTGCGGGACCCCGGTCTGGTGCGCGCCGCTGCCGCCGATCATCCCGGCAGGATCTTGGTCGCGGTCGATGCGCGCGATGGCCGCGTCGCAGTCGAAGGCTGGGTCGAGACCTCGGATATCGGCGTAATCGAACTCGCGCGCCGGTTTGAGGATTGCGGCGTGGCCGCGATCATCTACACCGATATCGCACGCGATGGCGCGCTTGGCGGCATCGATGCCGCGGCCATCGCCACAGTCGCGCGACAAGTCCGCCTCCCGGTGATCGCCTCGGGCGGCGTCGCTTCGCTAGCCGATATCGCCGCATTAAAAGCCTGTGAGGGCGATGGTGTGGCCGGAATTATCTGCGGGCGGGCATTGTATGACGGCCGTCTCGACCCGCGGGCCGCGTTGCGGCTCGCTAGTGGCGCACAGCTATGCTGAAGATGCGGGTGATCCCTTGTCTTGACGTCAAGGACGGGCGGGTCGTCAAAGGAATCAATTTTATCGACCTGGTGGATGCCGGCGATCCGGTGGCGCAGGCGCGCATTTATGACCGCGACGGCGCCGACGAGCTTTGTTTTCTCGACATCACCGCCAGCGCCGAGGACCGCGAGACGCTCTATGGCGTGGTGCGTCGCACTGCCGAGGAGTGCTTTATGCCGCTGACGGTCGGGGGTGGCGTGCGCACCGTCGAGGATGTCCGCCGCCTGCTCCTGTCGGGGGCCGACAAGGTGTCGATCAACACCGCCGCCGTGGCTCACCCGGAATTTGTCCGCGAGGCAGCGCAGAAATTCGGTACTCAATGCATTGTCGCGGCGATTGACGCCAAAGCCGCCGGCCCCGGCCGGTGGGAGGTGTTTACCCATGGCGGGCGGCGGCCGACCGGCATCGATGCGGTCGAATGGGCGCGGCGGCTCGTCGATTATGGTGCTGGCGAGATTCTGCTGACGTCGATGGATCGCGACGGCACCAAAGCGGGTTTTGACATCGCCTTGACTCGCAGCGTCGCGGATGCGGTTCGGGTGCCGGTCATCGCGTCGGGCGGTGTCGGCACGCTCGATCATCTGGTCGAGGGTATTCGCGACGGGCATGCGACCGCGGTGCTGGCCGCATCGATCTTTCATTTTGGGACATGGCGCATCGGCGAGGCCAAGGCGCATCTCGCCGCGTCGGGCATTCCGGTCAGGAACTGAATAATGTCAAAAGAATTGGGCGCGGCTCTCGACCGGTTGTGGCAAGTGATCGATTCGCGCCGCGGCGCCGACCCTAAGGTCTCTTATACCGGCCGGCTGTTCGCGCGCGGCCGCACCAAGATCGCGCAAAAGCTCGGCGAGGAGGCGGTTGAGACGGTGATCGAGGGGATCAGGGGCGACCGCGTCAAGCTCGTTGGCGAGAGTGCCGATCTGCTCTACCACCTGTTCGTGCTGTGGGCGGATACCGGCGTCTCGCCCGCCGATGTGGCCGCCGAATTAACGCGCCGCGACGGCGTCTCGGGGCTAGAGGAAAAGCGCAGCCGGGCAAATTTGTGAGCGGGCTTTATTAGGCGGAGGCACAGCGTGCCCTACGATCGCAACAATGTCTTTGCACGTATCCTGCGCGGCGAGATCCCCTGTAACAAAGTTTACGAAAACGAGCACGTCCTCGCTTTCCGCGATATCAATCCGCAGGCCCCAACCCACATCCTCGTGATTCCGAAGGGCGAATACGTCTCGCTCGATGACTTTTCCGAAAACGCCAGCGATGCCGAGATGGCGGCTTTGCTGCGCGCTCTCGGTCATGTCGCGCAGGAGGCTGGGGTGGCGGAGAGCGGCTATCGCATCCTCGCCAACAACGGGGCGGCGGCGCATCAGGAAGTGCCCCATTTCCATTTGCACGTCTTTGGCGGGCGCGATCTCGGCGGCATGCTGCCGCGGCAATAGTCAGAGCGGCCGGTATAAGCTCCGGTAAATCAGCCCTCGCCAGCCAAGGCAAAGCGGGTTCCAGCGTAAACCTCCGCGAGCGGGCACTCAAAGCCGATGCTGTCAAGTGAGAACCTGTCCTGTTCGCCGATCGGCAGCGGGTTCACCGGCCAGCCGCCGTCCGATTGCCGCCGGATCAATTCGGCGGCTATATGCGTCGAGCGCACCAGCAGAATCTCGCGGACCGACGGGATTGTCGTGTAGGCCCAAACATTCGCGCGGGTCTCCGCCTCGTTGCTGGGCGACAAGATCTCGATCAGGACCACAGGTTCGATCAGCGCGTGGCTGGCCGGGTCGTCCGGAGCACAGGTGATGGCAAGATCGGGCACCCGCATATTGGCCTCGGCGCGCACCCGCGGGACGACACCTGGCTCGATCACGACAACACAGTCGGTCCCGACAAGGTGATTGCCTAGCAAACGTGTCAGCGTCGCCTGGATCCGGCCATGTGTCGTGCTCGCAGGCGCCATCGCCTGCGGCTCGCCATCAATCAGCTGATGTTTGCGCCCGGTACCGTCGCCCGGCCAATCGACAAACTCAGCGACGGTCATCCGCGACAGCGTGAATTTGGGTAATGCCGACACCTATTCCTCCACACCCCAAGGCGAACGCCGGCCCGATCGCCTGGATGCGCCGCCCTACGCAGCGGCGCCAAAGTACAGGTGTCGATCGGCTGTTACAGTGCCCGGCGCTGCGGCTCCTGCAGTATCCGGCGCATCGATTGCGGGATCGGTTCGTCGAGAAGGTGATCGTAAAGGGCGTGCAGCAGCTCTTCGCCGTTAGTCGTGCCATCGAGGAAGGCAGTAATCCCCACCTTTGCCGATCTCGCCGGCATCTCCGCACTCTCGTAGCGGCATCGAACCTTTGCGGTCATGGCGATGTGTCTACCTAGATAGCTCATATTACTCACGCCGGCTGTTTGTTACCGAACCCGGTCGGTTCGTGTCAACCCGATGACACAACTCCAACAGTTTGTAACAGTAATTGTTCCCGCGAAGCCGCCACCAAGGTATGTCCGGGACGCATGGAACGCTTGGGGTCACCTGCTCCGGGATATCTCGATATCGGTTCAGTTTCTTGCAGGAACTCAGTACAACGGGTTCGATTAACGATGCGTAAAAGACAGGCTTCAGGAGACGAACTTCTCGTCCGTCCTCAAATCGGTGGGCGCGTTCACGTTGCGAATTGTAAACAGCAAAGCCGGGATACGCCGCTGACTGCAGCGCTTGATAACGGGCCGATCGAGGCGGAGCCGCCGATTGTCTCACTGCGCGGCGTCGATAAGCGCTTCAACTCGGGTGTGACAGCACTCGGCACGATCGCTCTCGATATCCGCCGCGGCGAGTTCCTGAGCCTGCTGGGCCCCTCGGGTTGCGGCAAGACCACCTTGCTGCGCATCATCGCGGGGTTGAGCGAACCCAGCGCCGGCGAGCGCCGGCTGGCGCTCGACGCTGCCGAGCGGCAAGGACCGGCGACTGGGCGCATCGGCTTTGTCTTTCAGGACCCGACCCTGATGCCGTGGTCCACGGTGCTCGGGAATGTTGTATTGCCGTTTCGCCTCAACGGCCGGGTCGGCCCGGCCGACCGCGAGCGCGCCATGGCCGCATTGCGTGCGGTCGGTCTCGTCGGGTTCGAGGGGGCTTATCCGCGCCAGTTGTCGGGTGGCATGCGGATGCGCGTCTCGATCGCCCGCGCACTCGTAACCGACCCCGATTTGTTGCTGCTCGACGAACCCTTCGCCGCGCTCGACGAGATTACCCGGATGGCGCTGAACGACGATCTGCTGCGGCTTTGGGAAAGCCGCCGCGCGACCGTCGTCTTTGTCACCCACAGCGTCTTCGAGTCGGTTTACCTGTCGACCCGCATCGCGGTCATGTCGGCGCGGCCGGGGCGCGTTGTTGCCGATCTTACCGTCGATCTGCCGCAGCCGCGCGAGCGCGCGTTACGCACCACGCCCGCTTACGCGGCGCAGTGCGCCGCGGTCTCGGCCCATCTCGGCGAAGCGATGGCTATGGAGGCGCCGAGGTGAGACGGCGCGGACGCTATTGGCGGATCGTGGCGCCGCTAGCGGTCGGGGCGGTCATGCTCGCGCTGTGGCAGGCGATCGTCCAGATCGAGGAGATCCCACCTTACATCCTGCCGGGACCGGTCGCGATCGCCGCCGCTCTGTGGACCGACGGGCCGAGCCTGTTGGGCTCGCTGCTGGTCACGCTACGTATTACGCTCGCCGCACTCGCCGCCGCGGCAATTCTCGGCGGGGCGATCGCATTGCTGTTTTCGCTGTCGCGCCTGTTGGCGCTGAGTTTGTTTCCCTATGCGGTGATCCTGCAGGTGACCCCGATCGTGGCGATCGCCCCGTTGATCATCATCTGGGTGCAGCAGCCGTTTCTGGCATTGTTGGTCTGCGCCTGGATCGTCGCGTTTTTCCCGATCGTCTCGAACACGACGATCGGCCTCAACAGCGCCGACCGCAACCTGTTGGCGTTGTTCCGGCTTTATGGCGCCAGTCCGGCGCAGACCCTCCGCTATCTGAAATTGCCGACCGCCCTCCCCTACTTTTTGGCCGGGCTGCGGATTTCTGGTGGGCTGGCGTTGATCGGCGCGGTCGTCGCCGAATTTGTCGCCGGCACCGGCGGCACCGAGACCGGGCTCGCTTTTCGCATCCTCGAAGCCGGATATCGGCTGGCGATACCGCGGCTGTTTGCGGCGTTGTTCCTGTTGTCGGCGACCGGCATCGCCATCTATCTGGTGATCGATCTCGTCTCGCGCCTGGCGCTGCGGCACTGGCACGAAAGCGCGCTCGACGAAGAACAGGAGTAACCGGACGACCGCGCCGACGCCGGGCAAGGACAAGACATTAATATGCGGCCCCGCCGATGATCCTGTGCTGAAACGCTTCCGCGATGCACTCGACGCGCTCTACGGCGACCGCATCGAGCGCGTGGTATTGTTCGGCTCGCGCGCCCGCGGAGATGCGCACGAGGATTCCGACTACGACATCGCCGTTTTTTTAAAGGATCTGACGGACCGCTGGCGGGAATTCGATGTTCTTGCCGATGTCCGCGCGGATTTCCTCAAGGATGGGGGCGTCTTTATCGACGCAAAACCCTATTCAGCTGGCGCTTATCGTTGGCGAACGTCGCTGATGAGCGAGATCCGCGAGGACGGGATTGACCTGTGAGCCCGGAAGCCGGGCAGCATCTCGACAAGGCGCGCGATTGCCTCGCCCGCGGCCGCATCATTCTTGCTGCCGGGATCGGAGAAGGCGGCGCCGATGTGCCGCTCGAACGCGCCTCGGCCGCACTTGACACTGCTTGCCCGGTTAATCGCGCGCATCGCGTCAGTAATGTCACAGGGCGATTCCGGAGCGCGGTAACCCCCGGGGCAGCGCTATTCCCAGCCGCCGGGGGCGCCGACCGCCCATGACGCCAGAAACACCCGGCCCTCGATCAACTGCACCGCGACCTTGCCGGCCGCACCCTCGTCGGGGGCTTCCGCCTTGCCGCTCTCGAGATCGATCGTCCAGCCGTGCAATGGGCACTGTACTTTGCAGCCCTGGATATACCCCTCTGACAGCGGCGCGCCGCGATGCGGGCAGTGGTTAACGAGTGCAAACACGCGATCGTCATCGGTGCGAAAAACCGCAACCGGCAGCGGCTTCCCCGTCCGCTTCACCCGTCGAGAACCCTGGCGCGGAATATCCTCGATCCCGCCGACCTCAACCCAGCGGTCATCCGACATGGCTCAGAGCGCCTTTGCCCGGACCGGTCGCACTATCTGTTTGATCACGCCGAACCTCACTGCCGTTTATGCTGCATGCATAATAACGAAGCCCGACTCCAACGGAACCGATTATTGCCAGCAGCTCAGGAGGTTGCGAGGCGCCAGCGGAGCGATCCGCAGCGCAGAAAAGCCCTCTCATGCGCCGATTTGGCGGATCAGTTGCGCCGATTCCGCGGGTCAGCTGCGCGGGGCATGCTTACCGAGGATCCGCTGCAGGGTGCGGCGGTGCATCTTGAGCCGGCGGGCGGTTTCCGAAACGTTGCGGTCGCACAGCTCGAACACCCGCTGAATGTGCTCCCACCGCACCCGGTCGGCCGACATCGGGTCTTCCGGCGGCTCGGGGGTACCATCCTCCTGGGCGAGCAACGCCCGCTCGACCGCATCGGCGTCGGCGGGCTTTGGCAGATAATCGATCGCGCCGGCTTTGACCGCAGCGACAGCGGTAGCAATATTGCCATAGCCGGTCAGCATCACGATCCGGGCGCCCGGCCGAGCCTTGCGCAACGCGGTTACGACGTCAAGCCCGCGCCCATCGCCAAGCCGCATGTCGACGACGGCAAAGGCCGGCGGGCGCTCGCTTGCGGCAGCAGTGCCGGCAGCCACACTGTCGGCGGTCGCGACAATAAACCCGCGCCGCTCCATCGCTCGCGCCAGCCGCTGGCACAACGGCGCATCGTCGTCGACGATCAACAGGGTGCGCTCGGCTTCGGGCAGGCCGCGCAGCGCGGCGGATATGGTTTCGGTAGCAGCCGAAGGAATGGGTCGATCGATCGCGTTCATCAGTCGCCTCTCGCCGGTCCTCAGCGCGACAGAGCCCTAGCGCGGCTCGCGCGCCAGCGCCGCTGGGCGGACCTTATCTATCGCCTCCAAATTGGCACGATTCCAAGAAATCGCAACATGCGCTCCACCTTCTTCGAGATTCTCGAAGGTCAGCCGGGCGCCGCTACGCTCCAACAGGCTCTGCGCGATAAAGATACCCAGCCCCATATGGTTCGCGGCGCCGGCGCGGGTCGATAAATACGGCTCGCCGAGCCGGCTCAGCAGATGCAGCATAAAGCCCGGCCCGTCATCGGTGATCTCGACCGTCACACGCCGGGCATCCCAATAGGTCGTGACCGTGACCTCGCGACGCGCGAATTGCACCGCGTTCTGGATCAGATTGTTGAGCCCGTGCATGATTTCCGGGCTGCGCCTGACCTGCGGCTCGTCCTCTTCGGGCGCACCCGTCGCGGCAAAGATCAGCCGGATGCCGCGTTCACGATGGGGTGCGCCGGCAGCCTCGACCAAGGCCGAGATCGACAGCCGGGTATAGGGCGAGCCGCCATCCTCTTCCGGCCGCTGCGACAGCTCGGCGAGGATCCGGCTACAGCGGTCTGACTGGCTCAGCAGCAGGGCGGCGTCCTCGGCATAGGGGCTACCGGGCGACAACTCTCGTACCAGCTCCTTGGCGACCACCGCGATCGTCGCGAGCGGGCTGCCGAGCTCGTGCGCGGCGGCGGCGGCGAGCGCCCCAACCGCCGATACCTGCTGCTCGCGCGCCAAGGCGAGCTGGGTCGCCGCGACCGCATCCCGCAACCGCCGCGCATCTTGCGCCACGCTCCAGGTATAAAGAGCGATAAACGCGGTCGCGAGAACTAGCGCCGTCCAGGCGCCGACAACGAGTTCGGGGGGAAACAGCAGCGGCTCGGTGCGCCACGGCAGTGGGAAGTGCCACAACGCCAGGACGCTGATGGCAGCAACGGCGAGGACCGACAGTCCCATCACAAAACGCCGCGACAGGATCGTCGCCGCGACGGTGACCGGCGCCAGAAACAGGATCGAAAACGGGTTGTGCAGGCCGCCCGTGAGGTAAAGCAGCACCGCGAGTTGCAGGATATCGTAGCCGAGACACAGCGCGGCGTAGCGCTCGCTGAGTTCGCGCGCGACCTGACGACGAACGATCAGCAAGACGTTGAGCACCGCCGAGGCGGCGACCACGAGCAGCGAGGTGACCAACGGCAGATGAAAGCCGAGCCCGTAGTGAACGGTCAGCAAGGCCAATGCCTGACCGGCGATAGCCACCCAGCGGATCGGCACCAGGGTGCGCAGACTGATGCGGCCCGATTCGGGGTCGGGATCGCTAAACGGCGGGAGCGAGGTATCGGTCACGGGGACGCTCGTCTAATCTGGGGGCACTCGTCCGGTCTGGGACACTCGTCTGATCTGGCGCGGCCTTCAACCGAAGACCGGACAGACGGCGACATATCCCCGTTGCGCGGGTGGTCGAGGGCAGCTCTTTGCGCCATATAGGGGCGATGCTTCCGCCCGCCATAGAAGTCAAGGACCTAGTCAAGCGCTACCCGACGGCGACCGCGGTCGCCGGGGTCAGTTTTACCGTCGCACAAGGCACCATCACCGCATTGCTCGGCGGCAACGGCGCCGGCAAGACAACGACCTTGTCGATCCTTCTCGGCCTGCTCTTGCCGAGTTCGGGCACGGTGCATGTGCTCGGCGAGGATATCCTGCGCCACCGCTATCGTGTCCTGCCGCGGATGAATTTCTCGTCGCCGTTTGTCGACCTGCCGCACCGGCTGACCGTCCGCCAGAATCTGCTGATCTACGCCCGGCTTTACGCATTGCGGCGGCGCCGCGAGCGGATCGAGGCCTTGGCGACAGATTTGCAGATATCGGCCTTTCTCGACCGGCCGGCGGGCAAATTGTCGGCCGGGCAAAAGACCCGCGTGGCGCTCGCCAAAGCATTGCTCAACGAGCCGGAATTGCTGCTGCTCGACGAGCCGACGGCATCTCTCGACCCGGATACCGGCGACTGGGTCCGCAGTTATCTTGAAGCGTGGCAGGCCCGCACCGGCGCCACGATCCTGATGGCCTCGCACAACATGGCTGAGGTCGAGCGGATGTGCTCGGACGTGTTGATGATGAAGACCGGCCGGATCGTCGACCATGGCAGCCCGCAGGCATTGATCACCCGGTACGGCCGCGCCAATCTCGAAGAAGTATTCTTGCACATCGTCCGTCAGCGCGAGCCCGAGCTGGAGCCGATCAATTGAGCCGTACGGGTAGCGCCGACATCGGCGGCTCGCTCGGCCGCGTCTGGGCGATGCTATTGCGTTATCTTTACCTGTTGCGCAGTTCGTGGCCGCGCACCCTCGAGCTATTGTACTGGCCAACCCTGCAGATGCTGATCTGGGGGTTCATGAGCCAGTTTCTGTACGTCAACAGCAATTACGTGTTTCGCGCTTTTGGCGTGCTATTGGCGGCGGTGATGCTGTGGGACGTTTTGTTCCGCGGGCAACTCGGCCTGTCGATTTCATTTCTCGAAGAAATGTGGGCGCGCAACCTCGGGCATTTGTTTGTGACCCCGCTGCGCCCTTACGAGTGGGTCGCCTCACTGTTGTCGATGAGCCTGATCCGTGTCCTGATCGGTGTCATCCCGGCAGCGCTATTGGCGATCGTGCTGTACCATTATTCGATTTTTTCGCTGGGGCTGCCGCTGATCGCATTTTTCGCCGTGCTGTTGGCGATGGGCTGGGCGCTGGGATTGGCGATTTGCGGCATGATCCTGCGCCATGGCATGGGCGCGGAGAGCCTCGCCTGGCTCGCCGTCTTTACCTTATCGCCGATCAGTGCGGTTTATTACCCGGTCTCGATCCTGCCGCACTGGCTGCAATACGTCGCCTGGGCGTTGCCCTCGACCTACGTTTTCGAAGGCATGCGGGCATTGCTGTTCCAGAAAGTATTCCGCGGCGATTACCTGCTGACCGCAGGCGCCCTCGACATCGTCTTGCTGGCGCTCGGCGCCTGGGTATTCTCTCTCTCGTTCCGCGACGCCCGCCAGCGCGGCGCCCTGCTGCAAATGGGCGAGTAGGCGGACCCCACCCCGTTTGAGGGCTGACCGTAATTTATTCAGCTCCGACCCCGAGCAGAAATTAAGATATCTGCATCATCGGCTTCCTTCCGATGAAATTGGGCTTTTTTATGCAGGTTTCTAATGCACAATGCAGACATGATTTACGGCTATTCCGGTGTCTCGGCGGTCGCCCAGGATGAAACCGGACAGGTGCGCCAACTGAAGGCGGCCGGATGCGAAAAAATCTTCCGCGAGAAGATCACCGGTACCACGGCCGACGGGCCGCAGCTTCAAAACTGGTGAAGGCCATCGCCCCCGGCGATGTTGTCATCACCCCGGCCGTTGACCGCCTCTCGCGCGACACAACAGACCTTCTCGTTATCGCCCGCGACATGCAGCGCGCCGGAGCCGGTATCCGGTCACTGGCCGAGCCGTTCCTCGACACCACGTCCGACTTCGCCGAGATCATCTTCGCCATTCTGGGCGTGGCGGCAAAGCTCGAACGGCGGCGCATCCTCGAACGCACCGCGCGCGGTCGGGCCGATGCCAATGCCAACAGCGTCAAATTCGGCCGCAAGCCGATCCTCACCCCTCACCAGAAGAAAGAAGCACGCGCCCGCGTCGATGCTGGCGAGACACAGCGCAGCATCGCCCGTAGCTACAATGTCAGTCAGAGCACGATTTCGCGGCAGCCACAGTAAACGTAGATGACTAGAGACCTTGTACTCTGCCAGTTTGGGTTATTACTCCTGGGATTGTTCACCTTAATACTATTATTGATACTTGCCTTTAGCCCTAACATTAAATTCGACATTACTGGGATTGCGACCATAATCTTGGCAATAGGGACGCTCTTTTTAGCCTATGACTCTCATCAACAGTTCCATGAAATGCAGGCCGAGCAGCGGCCGTGGGTCAAATGGACTAAAATAAAACCACAAGGTATTCTTGAACGCAAAGGTAATTCTTTAATTGCACATATAAGTTATCAATTGCAAGCAGTAGGAAGGAATGCCGCAATCAATGTTAGTTTCTGGGCAAAACTATTGATAGTGCCGTTTGAAGTGACACGAAAAGATTTTGGGAACCCGTCTACATATATTCCTTCACCGCCGGTCAACGTTATTCGACAAGCAAAGGACAATTGTGATGCCGGAGGACAAGCTACCCGTTCACAGGTGAGCGAGCCCAGTGAGATTGCATGGGGTCAAACAGTTTTTCCCGGGGAGATAACCGAACCCTATAATTTCGAGGCCGCAGGTGGGGACTTTACAATAGAACTAATAAGGAATGACGACGATATCATTATTAGATTGTTGGCCTGTGTGACCTATGCAGACAGTGTCACGCGAGAAGTCCATGAAACCGCTATTAATTACCTTGTCACCAGAACAACACCCGAAGGGTTGCCGGGTAATTTCGTAATCAATCTTTCGAATTTGCCGCTGGCCCCACAGCAGTGGACTATTATGGTTGACACCCTCAACGCTGGATTTGCAAAGTGATGGGTTACATAAAGTCCACGATAACAAAATTATGCAAGTTAACGCCCTCCACGCGAAGATTTCCATACGGCCCGTTATCGCCAAACAGGTGAAGGCGCCCGATCAACGTCATCACGGTGGCGGGGTGGTGAATTACATCAATTCGGCCGGGCGGCGAAATGGCTGGGCGCGTATTGGTGGATGGGGCCGGCGTCGGTGCACGTTCGCCGGCCCTCTGCATTTTTGAAGCGCGTTCTACTCGGCCATCGCCGCTCCCAGCTTTAGTTGCAGCAGAACGCCGGTGAGAATGCTGCCGGAATCGTCATGCACCGCGATGCCGTGGTGATCGCCCTCTTCGAGCAGCTGGCGCGCCCGCCGGAGCGCTTCGAACTCGGTGCGGAAATACTCGCTCCGCTGCACCGCTTCCCGGTCCCGTGCACTGGTCACCAGGCCGTCGTCATAGCAAATTCGGTACGTCATCTCGTTCCCCAGGGTTTTTAGCAGGAGGCCGGATTCCCGCGACGTCTTCTTTAAAATTCACGCCTTCGGAAAGATGCCTGAAAGCTCGGCCATGCGAGCTCGTCCATTCACAGTTCAGGTTTTAGGAAAGATGCGGGTATCCGACAGAGACGAATGGATGCGCGCTCTTTGCGGCGACAACGTGACGTTTGAGAAACGGTTCGTAATCGACAGCAAAGATGACGGTTTAATGACACGAGTTCTTAAGGATGAGCCAATGACAGGGACCTTCCGCCACGCGAAGGGCTCCTTCGCCGGCGTATAGTTTAGTGAACCAGAACTTCTTGAGATCGGTTTCCCCTCTCCACTGTCATACCGGCGAAGGCCGGTACCCATTGTTCCGATGCACGAACGGTTGACAAATGGGCCCCGGCCTGCGCCGGGGTGACAAAAGAAGGATCCCGATGATCGGCAGAATTTCGCAATCGCGACACTACGCGCGTCCTACAATGCGCCCCGACCTGAACCCTCGGTTTGTCGGGATCGACTTTGATCTCTCTTGCCCTGTCGCGATCGTGACTGCGGGCAACGATCAAGGCCGACGCGCTCGCCCGAATGAAGCCGGGCTCGGCCTTTTTCGGTTATATCTTATGACGCGCGCAACCTATTGACCGACAGCCTCAGTGGAGACTCCCGAAATTCTTGATTTATGAATGACAGCGCATCCGACTTTTAATCGGTTGGCCGTAGGGTGCCCCTCCCCCTGCACCGCATACTGGAAGCAAATCCGTAAATAATCCTCTCCTCCCGGAG
>CAVRUN010000006.1:0-319702 GCA_963724435.1 uncultured Alphaproteobacteria bacterium
AGACGATCGCGTTCGCGATCTCGTCGGGCTTGCCCGCTCGTTGGAGCGGAACACCCGTCACAAGGCCGGCCTTTCGTTCGGGACTGCCAGTAAAGCGGTTGAGCATCGCGGTCTCGATCGGGCCCGGCGCGACGGCATTGATCCGCACGCCCGATGCCGCTGCCTCCAGCGCCGCGGACTTGGTCAGTCCCTCGACAGCGTGCTTGCTTACCGAATAGACCGACGCGCCGCGCGCCCCAAGATGACCATAGGTCGATGAGATATTGATGATGCTGCCACTGCCTTGGGCCAGCATGACCCGCAGTTCGTGCTTCATACAAAGCAGGGTGCCGAGCACATTGGTATCGAAGGTGGCGGCGTAACTGTCGGCTGACTGCCGGTGACAGGACCGGGGTGGCCTTCGGTGCCGGCGGTATTGACGGCTGCATCGAGCCGACCGAAGCGAGCGACCGTCTGATCGACCAACTCCCGCACAGCGTCTTCGTGGCGTACGTCAGCACGGACAAACTCGGCCTCCGCACCGAGGGTGCGCAACTCCGTAGCCAGTGCTTGTCCGGCTTCCTCGTGGCGACCGGAGATGACGACCCGGTTGCCTCCCTTTGCGAAAGCCAATGCCGCCGCGCGGCCGATGCCGGTCAAGGCGCCGGTAATTAACACAACAAGGGTGCTGATCTCGGCGCTCCTTCGACACGTTTGATCCGTCCATCGCAAGTCATCATCGTGACGCCTTTCTTCCTGGAAGCCGGCGAGCACGCGCCTAAGGAAACGCTGAAATAAGCCGAGGCAAGGGCGCGGGCAACGGGTAGAATCCGCGGGTCCGGGGGGACCAAGGGGCGGGCGATGCAGCGGAGGGGCCTTTTCGCAGGCGGAATACGCCGCAAGAAAAGGCAGACGCGCCGGGACCGGTTTTTGGCCGAGATGGAAGAGGTTGTGCCGTGGGCACGGCTGGTCGATCGTCTGCGACCTTTCTACCCGAAGGGAGAGCGCGGCCGGCCGCCGGTTGGGCTCGAGCGGATGCTGCGGATCTACTTTTTGCAGCAGTGGTACGGGCTGGCCGACGAGGCCGTGGAGGACGCGCTGTACGACAGCCAGGCGTTGCGCGGCTTTGCCGGCATCGATCTGTCAGTGGCGACAGTTCCGGACGCGACGACGGTGCTGAACTTCCGCCATTGGTTAGAGCAGCACGACTTGACTCGGGTTCTGTTCGACGAGGTCGGTGCGATGCTGGAGGAGCGCGGCTTGTTGATGCGCCAGGGAACAATCGTCGACGCCGTCCTCGCGAAGGCGGGGATCATCGCCGCCCCGCCTTCGACCAAGAACAAAAGCAAGGCGCGCGACCCGGAGATGCACCAGACCAAGAAGGGCAACCAGTGGCACTTCGGGATGAAGGCGCATATCGGGGTCGATGTCGCCTCGGGGGTGGTGCACACGGTTATCGGCACCGCTGCCAACGAGGCCGATATCAATCAGGCAGCGGCCTTACTGCACGGCCAGGAGACGGATGTCTTCGCCGATGCCGGCTACACCGGGGCGGACAAGCGGCCCGAATTTGAGGGCTGCGATATCTGCTGGAACATCGCGATCAAGCGCAGCGTCATCAAGCCATTGCCCGAACGGCTGCGGAATTGGGCCGAGGCAGTGGAGCGAGCGCTGTCACAGGTGCGGGCCTGGGTCGAGCACCCGTTCCATATCATCAAAAACCCCGGCCTGCGCCGGGGCAGGCTCTGTTCCGCCATAAGAAGCTGCGCTATCGCGGGCTGGCCAAGAACACGGCGCAGCTGCACACCCTGTTCGCGCTGGCCAACCTGGTGATCGTCAAGAAAGCGCTGCTCGCCTAGGGCCGTGTCTGATCACGCCTGGACGGTGCCTTGATCCCGAAAACAATGCAGCAAGACAACACCACAAACCCGGTCTTCTGCCGATACAGTCCATTACCGAGTACGCCGATACAGCAAAATTATGCCTCGGTCGGCAAACCGTCGCCTACGCCGCCATTGTTCGGCGTTTCCCTAGATCGCGATCGTCTATAATCTCACGTTGTACTCGACTGAGTTCCTACCTCCCGGTTAGCCGCTCGAGATTGGCGCTGGAAGCGGCGTCCGCGGGCCTCTCTGCACCGCCCGCTTCACGCAAAGCAGATCGTTCGGCATAGGATGCAAACCAATCAACGATCGGCGTTTTCGAGATGCAAGGGGCGATCGCCGCCCCGTGCTCTCAGTTTAACAGCGTTAGCCGCAGCTTGCGCGCGCTGAGAGGTTGCGTCATAAAACCGTCATGTTTACCAACTGTGCGAAGGTGTCGTGCCCGCCCGACTCGAATTTTCGGCCGATCCGAGCCAACTTGCGGCGCTGAAGGCGGCTCTCGAAAGGGCGAGCACCGCACCGAGCGGCGAGCCGTCGCTGATCATTAGCATCTTTTACGACACGCCCGACCGGAGGCTGCACCAGCACGGCCTCAGCCTTTGCGTCGAACAGCATGATGCGAACCGCGTCCAGGTCTTGAGACGCCTGGGCTCAGTCGCTGACGGCAGCCAATGCCGGGACGTCATCACGGGCGACAGACCCGATCTTTCGGCGCCTGAGACCGGAGCACGCCTGAGCGGGCTCATCGAAAAAGGACTGCGCCCGCTATGCCGAGTGCAGGTCCGGCGGACCGGTCTGAGGCTGGACGTCGAGCCCGCGGTCGAGATTATGGCGACACTCGACGAAGGAAAGATTTCCGCCGCTGTCGGCGACGCCACCGAACCGGTGTGTGGCCTCGATCTCGAAATGATCGAGGGGGATACTGCGGGCCTTTTTGATGCGGCGCTGCGGCTGCTCGACACGGCGCCGCTCCGGATCACCACTTCCGACAACGCCGAACGCGGCTACCGATTGCTGGGAAGGGCGATCGAAGCGGTCACGGCCGAACCGCGCACTCTCGAACCGTCGATGACGGTAGAGGCGGTTCTTCAGACTTCGTGCCGCCTGTGCCTTCGGCACCTGCTGCGCAACGAGACGGCGGCACTGACCGGCGACGCCGAGGCCCTCCACCAGATGCGCGTGGCAATACGACGGCTTCGCTCGGTGCTCGCAACGGTGATGTCGATGCTTCCAGCCGAGCAATATCAACGGTTGAAAGATGAACTGAAATGGCTTGCGGGAAGCCTCGGACCGGCGCGCGATTGGGATGTGTTCGCTAGGGATCTGCTGGCGCCGGTTCGGTCTGTCCTCCATACGGAACCCGATTTGGAGAACCTGGTCGAGGCGGCAGAGCGCGTCGGCAGGCCGCCTACGAAGCGGCAAAAAAGGCGATCGAGTTGCGCCGATATACCGAAATCATACTCAAGACGGCCCGCTGGCTGGAAACCTGCGGCTGGCGGGACCAGCGGGTATCGGAGCACTCTGCACCCTTGTTCTCATGCATCGCCGGATGGCGCCGCCCTTGATCGAGCGACGCTGGCGCCAGGCGATGAAGCAGTGCAAGCACTTTGTCGGATTGTCGCTGGACGAACGCCACCAAGTTCGTATCGCGCTCAAGAACTTGCGATACCTGAGCGAGCTTCTCGAGAGCTTGTTCGATCCCGCCTCGGTCAAAGCGCTGATGAAGCGGCTGAAGGGCCTCCAGGAAGATCTTGGGCATCTCAACGACGTACGTACCGCGCAGAGGCTGTGCAGAGAGTTGGCTCGGTCCGCCGAGCACGACATTAACGACGTCAGCCTGGCGGCCGGCGTGGTCGTCGGGTGGCATCTCCATGAACTGACAAACTTGGAAGCAAAGCTGCACAAGGACGTGCGCCGCTTCAGAAAGGCCAAGCCCTTCTGGCGGCCGGTAATTGTGTCTGGCACGAACTCAACTGCATGACGGACGGCGCGCCTTCGCGCAGTTGACCGAGTGGGCAAATAGCGGTCAACAATCGAAAGGCTTGTCTATCGATTTTAGCCCGGGTAAGGTCGGCAATGGGGCCAGGCTGTGTAAAAACGCTGGAAGCAGTCGTCATCTCGCAACAATAGAATTGAGGTTGTGCTATCCGTGAATTTTTGATGCGCGCGCAATGTGCTGTTTGAATCAACGTTGCGCCCAACTGACCGCAGAATCGTTTTTACACGGCCTCGGGCAATGAAGACCAGTTCCGGCCACCAAGCCTGAGCGGCGGCTGTGGGCTCGGTTTAGAGACCTTCGCCGGAACGCGCGGCAACGAGGAAGAGGCGCCGTCAACGGCCGTTGGCGAGTGCACGATCGAACCGCCGGAAGTTCGACCCAACTGCGACATTGGCCGCGCGAGTTGGGGCGTCCGCTACCTGATCCGACAACGGACCTTTGGACCTTGAGCGTGCTCGCGAAAGAAGCGGGTCGTCCTTGACCCGAGGCGGTCATCCGGGCTTCGAACGGTTGCTGACCGGCGGAATACCATTGCGTTCTCCCGAGACGCCGAAATCCGATACCGTACGCATCACGCCGATCCAGCTTGGAATTGCCTGTCGCGGTACGGTTCCGTGAGTGGTAAAGGGAAACATGCAGTTGGCAGCGTGCAAAAGGTCGTGAGGCTAGAGAATCCGAGCCGCGCGCTCTTTTGGGGCGCTGGCTGGCAACTCTTCGCGATCGCATTTGCGATAATAATGCTCTGTCCTGCCGCGGTTGTGCCCGCCCAGCCGACGGAACGGGCGCCCGACACGATCGAGGCGCGTCTGCTCGCTTGTGCGGCTTGCCACGGCCGGCAGGGCGAGGGGACAAAAAACGACTATTTTCCGCGCCTCGCCGGCAAGCCGGCCGGTTATCTGATGAACCAGCTGGTCGCGTTCGAGATGGGCGGCGCCGCTACCCGCCGATGAACTATCTCCTCGAATACCTCCCCAACTCGTATCTGCAAAAGATGGCGGACTACTTTGAGGCGTTGCGTCCGCCGCCAGTGCCGCGTGCGGTTGCTGATGTGAGCTCGGCTGTACTGGCGCGCGGACGCTCACTGGTGAGCGAAGGCGATCAAGCCCACGGCGTGCCTGCATGCGCCGGATGTCACGGCCCCAAACTGACCGGGATGGAACCCGCCATTCCAGGCCTCGTCGGGCTGCACGCGAGCTATATCAGCGCTCAGCTCGGCGCTTTTCGTTACGGCACACGAACGGCGCCAGCACCGGACTGCATGCAGCTCGTCGCAGCGAGCCTGACCGAAAGCGACGTCACCGCCGTCGCTGCCTGGCTCGCCACGTTGCCGATCCCCGCCGACCCGTCGCCTGTGGCGAAGGGCACTCTGCCGATGCCGTTCGCCTGCGGCAGCGAGCCACACTGAGGAGGGTGCCGTGTGGATCGACTGGTTGTCGTCCCGGCTCGCGCTCCGGCATTCGTGCTACTAGCCGGCTTCGGCCGCCCGACCGCCGCAGCGCAGGCCGCGGACCAGGCTGTCATCACTAAGGGCGAGTATCTCGCCCGCGCCGGTGATTGCATCGCCTGTCACACGAAGCCGGAGGGCGCTCTGTTCGCCGGCGGCCGGCCGATGCTGACACCGTTCGGCACGATCTATACATCCAACATCACCCCGGATACCGAAACCGGCATCGGCTCGTGGACCGCGGACCAGTTCTACGGGGCCATGCATACCGGTCGCTTTCCCGATGGCGGCCTGATCTATCCGGCGATGCCGTTCGGCTCCTACACGAAGGTGACGCGTGCCGATTCCGACGGGATCTTCACTTATCTGCGCTCGGTGCCGCCGGTGCACCAGCCGAACACGCCGCAAGCCCTGCGCTTTCCTTTTAACAACCGTCAGCTGATCTTGGGTTGGCGCACGCTGTTTTTTCAGCAGGGCGAGTACCAGCCCGACCCGGCCAAATCGGCCGAGTGGAATTGCGGCGCCTATCTTGTCGAGGGGTTGGGCCATTGCGGCGATGTGCCACTCACCGATCAACGCTCTCGGCGGCAGCTCCCAGTCGCAGGCATTCGAAGGCGGGCTGATCCCGATGCAGAACTGGTACGCGCCCTCGCTGACTTCCAACAAAGAGGCCGGGCTCGGCGAATGGAGCATTGATGAGATCGTCGATCTGTTGCGCACCGGGGTGTCGCCCCGCGGCGCGGTCTACGGCCCGATGTCCGAAGTCGTGTTCAACAGCACGCAATACCTCAACGACGCCGATATTCGCGCGATGGCGATCTATCTGAAGAGCCTCAGTCAGGGCAGCCCGCCCGCGACTGAAACCTCCGGAATGCCGGCGCCGGAGAGCAGCCTGCTGCTGGCTTTTGGCGAGACGGTTTATGCCAAGCACTGTGCGAGCTGCCATGGCGCGGACGGTCATGGCATGCCGCCCGACTACCCGCCGCTGGCCGCTAATCCGTCGATCCAGATGCAATCGGCGGTCAACCCGATCCGCATGGTCCTGAACGGCGGGTTTCCTCCGGGCACCCCGGGCAACCCCGAGCCCTACGGCATGCCGCCCTTTGCCCAGACCCTTTCCGACGATGAGGTCGCCGCCGTCGTCAGTTATATCCGTGGCGCCTGGGGCAACGAGGGGTCGACGGTTTCCCCGCAGCAGGCCAACGCGCTGCGCACGGCACCTTTGGACTGAATGCAGCGATGATCAACGCCGAGCCCGACCCCAGCGGCGACGACCCCAGCCCGCAGCAGGATGCGGCGGCGGTGCATGCGATCCTGCGGTCGGGCGCCAAAGGTGCGGTTGTGCTCGCCGGGCTCGCGACCGCCATCGTCGTCTTGATTTGGTTTGCGTTTTATCTGTTCGTCTTTTTGCCGCGGGCAGTCGCGCAATGAGCGAGACCGCCGCACCGCCGGTCCCGGACGACGGCGCCGATCACAGCGAGCGGGTCGAACGCCGCTGGGCCCTGGTCGCGGTCGTGATCCTGGTGGTGCTGGTCGCCGTGGCGACCTCTGCCGCGATACATTTGGGGGCGATGCCCCAGAGTCGGGTTGAAACCGTCGACCCGCGCACCTTGCATCTCAAGGGCGAATTCATCGACAGCAACCTCGGCAGCGCCGTCGAGGCCGACGGCTCGGTCACCGTGCGCGCCATCGGCCAGCAATACTCCTTCACCCCGTCCTGCATCCTGCTGCCGACCGAGACTCCGATCATGTTCCGCGCCACCAGCGCGGATGTCGTGCACGGCTTTTTGATCGAGGGTACCAACATTAATCTGATGCTGGTGCCGGGCTACATCTCCAGCCTCGCGGCGCGGTTCGAGGAGGTCGGCGAACGCCTGATGCCGTGCCACGAATTTTGCGGCATCGGGCATGAGGGCATGTGGGCCAGGATCAGAGTCGTCGACAAGGTTGCGTTTGCCCGTATGGCGGCGGCGCGGCGGAGGTTGAGCTGTGTGGAATAGCAGGCGGCTTGTCCTCGCTCATCTGTGGTTCGCGTTTGCCGGCTTTGGCGCAGCACTGCTGCTCGGCGAATGGCAAATGTTCATCCGCAGTCCATTGCACGCCTGGATCAGCGATCCGGAATGGTACTACCGCTCGGTCACCGCCCACGGCACGACGATGGCCTACGTATTCCCGACGCTGGTCGCGATGGGGTTTGGCTACTTCGTAACTGAAGAAGCGCTGAAGCGTCCACTGATCGGTCTGCGCTGGGCCTGGCTCGGGTTTGCGCTCGTCGTTGTCGGCACCTTCATGGCGATTACCCCGGTCGCCCTCGGGCATGCCTCGGTGCTTTACACCTTCTACCCGCCGCTGATCGGCAGCCCGTTCTACTATATCGGCGTCGTCCTCGTGGTTGTCGGCTCGTGGGTCTGGGTTGCGTTGATGTCGATCAACATGTACCGCTGGAAGCGCGACAACCCCGGGGCGCCGGTGCCCTTCCCGATGTTCGCGACGGTCGCCGGCTCCTATCTCTGGGGCTGGACCGCGGTGGGTGCGGCGCTCGAGTTACTGTTTCAGATCATCCCGGTGGCGCTTGGTCTGCGCAGCACGATCGACGCCGGACTGGCGCGCATCTTCTTCTCGTGGACCCTGCACGCGATCGTTTATTTCTGGTTGATGCCGACCTACATCGCTTATTACACGATCGTGCCGCGGGCAATCGGCGGCCGGCTGTTCAGCGAAACGATGGGGCGGATCGCCTTTGTTTTATTCCTTGTCGTCGCGATGCCGATCGGCATCCATCATACCTTCGAGGATCCGCAGGTCGGGTCAGGCTTCAAATACCTGCACTCGGTCTTCACCGCGATCGTCGCGTTGCCGACCTTGCTAACAGTTTTCACGATCTGCGCGTCGGTTGAGATCGCCGGGCGGTTGCGCGGCGGCAAGGGCGTGCTGGGCTGGCTGCGGGTGCTGCCATGGCGCAACCCGGTCATGCTCGGCGCCGCCCTCTCCTTTGTCATGCTCGGCTTTGGCGGCGCCGGCGGGCTGATCAACATGAGCTACCAGCTCAACGCCACGGTCCATAATACGCAATGGGTCACCGGCCATTTCCACCTGATCTACGGCGGCGCGATCGTGATCATGTATTTCGTGATCGCCTATGATATTTGGCCGCATCTGACCCTCCGGGCGCTCGACAGCTTTGGGCTGATGCGCGCCCAACTGTGGCTGTGGTTTGTCGGCATGATCGTGCTGACCTTCCCATGGCATTGGGTCGGCATTCTTGGCATGCCGCGCCGGATGGCGTTTTACGACTACACCGACCCGGCGATTGCCCCGCAGGCTGTGTGGGTGACGATGTCCGTCATCGGCGGTGCGATCCTTGTGCTGTCGGGCGCGCTGTTCCTCATCGTGCTGGCGCGCGGGCAGACGGCGCCGCGGACCGAACCGGCGGCCTACCGGTTCAGTGTCGCGGCACACCCGCCGCGCGCATTGCCGGCCGCGCTGAACGGCTTTGGGCTCTGGCTCAGCCTGATGGTGGCCTTGACCATCGTGAATTACGGCTTTCCGATCGCACATCTCCTCGCGACGCCCGGAACGGCGGTTCCGGCGGTCAAGGTCGGGGAGCGCCAATGAGCCGGGAAAGGATTGCGTCCCTGCGCAATCCTTGGTTCACCGCAAGCGTCGCGATCACCGCCGCGATCGCAATTGTCGCTGCCGTCGTCGGCTTCGCCTGGTTGCCGCTCGCCCAGCCGGGCGAGCGTTTCCATGGGCTTTGGGACGCGATCTGTAGTGCCGCCGGACTCGTTCGCAACGCACCATCCGGGATGCAAATCGTCCGAGCCGATTACCCGACGACGCGCGTCGCAGTCATCCCCCAGATGCTGCAGGGCGCCAGCGCTGAGTTCGATCGGAAGCGGCGCAACATTGGCTTTGCGCTGCACGATGTGCCACGGCGCCCGGGGGTTGAGCGAGGCCAACATACCCAATCTCGCCGGGCAATACCCAGTCGCGATCTACAAAGAGCTCGTCGATTTCAAAACCGGCGCACGCGCCAGTGCGGTGATGGCCCCGCTCGTGACCAATCTCAGCGACGAGGATATGCGAGATCTCGCCGTGTACTACGCCTATCTACCGCGCGTCTCCGGGCCTCCTCCCACAACCGACGTGCCGCCCCGGATTGTCATGAGTGGCGCGCCAATGCGCGGGATCGCGCCCTGTGGGGCCTGTCACGGCGAGCTTGCCAACAAACCCGGCGCAGCGTGGCTGGAAGGACAACCCTTGGTCTATCTACGCACTCAACTCGAGGCCTTCTCGTCCGGTGCCCGACACAACGATATCGGCGAGCAGATGCGCAACGTCGCGCGCGGAATGACGCCGGCGGAAATCGACGCTGCAAGCCAGTTCTACGCGTACCGCCAATAACCCGGCGCAAAGTCGTTATTGGAACAATGTCGCCGCGGATTGTCGGTTTTACCACCCAGATGAGCCGATCTCGACGGCTATCGCGAACGGCAGGAATGGGGCATGAAGACCAGTTCCGGCCGCCAAGCCTGAGCGGCCGCTGTCGGTTGGGTCAAGCGACCTTCGTCGGGATGGGCGCAAGGGGGAAGATGCGCCGAAAGCGGACAAGCGATCTCTGCCGCAGTTGAGCCCTCGTTCCGTAACGTCCTCTACCATGCGGAAAACGCATAGCGATGAGGACGTTTCCAGGTCAGCGCAGGGTCTCGCGCCGCTGTTCAGACCAGGGAGTTCGGGTTGCGAACGTAGTCCTTGATCGCATCGGCCGCCCAACAGGCGAGCATGCCGATCGTCTCGGTGGGGCCGTTCGCGGGGTTCTGCGGGAACGCGCTGCCGCCCACCACGAACAGATTCGAAACGTCCCAGGACTGCAGGTATTTGTTGACGACGCTGGTCGACGGGTCGCTGCCCATCACGGCGCCGCCGACGTTGTGCGTGCTCTGGTATCCCGTGATACCGAAATGCGTGCCCTTGTTCTTGCCGCCCAGGGCCGAACCGTTGAGCGCCCGGCCGATCTCGGTGCAGCGCTCGTTCATGTACTTCATCATGCGCAGATCGTTGTCGTTCCAGTCGAATGTCATGCGCAGCAGCGGCAGGCCGTAGGCGTCGTTGTAGGTCGGATCCAGATCCAGGTAGTTGTGCCGATAGCTCAGACAGGATGCGTGAATCGAGATCGACATGGCTCGGCGGTAGTTATGGGCTACGGCTTTCTTCCATTCACCCCCCCAACGCGGCGTGCCGGGCGGCACCATCTTGTTCTTGATCGGCGTCGCGCCGCTGTTCGAGGTATTCATATAGGCGCCCCCGATAAAGCCGAGCGGGCCGCGGTCGAGCAGGTCACCGTTGAATTCGTCGATCGACGTGTTGACTTGGCCGCCGCCGATGAAAGGATTGAACTCGCGATCGTCGAAGAACACCTGCACCGAGCCGCCTTGCTGGTAGGAGTAGTTGCGGCCGACCACCCCTTTGCCGGTGAGCGGATCGTAGGGCGTGCCGATGCCCGACAGCAGCAGCAGCCGCACGTTGCTAAAGCAATAGGCGCCTAGAACCACGATGCTGGCCGGCTGCTCGATCTCGTTGCCGCGTGGGTCGATGTAGGTCACGCCGGTGGCCTTCTTGCCGGTGGAATCCGTGTTGACTCGCAGCACATTGCACAGCGGGCGCAACTCGAAGGTAGGCTGCCGGGCGAGCGCGGGTAGCACCGCGCTGAGGGGATTGGCCTTGGCACCTTGCGCGCAGACATGGCTCGAGCAGAAGCCGCCACGCGCGCATTCGAGCATCTCTACGCGGTAGAGGTTGCGGTAGTCCTGAGTCATCGCCGCGGTTGGACCTTGGAACGGCACGTAACCCAGCGAGCTTACTGCGTCGGCGAACAGGGCGCCCTCATGCGTGCGCCGTGTCGGCGGGTTTGGATACTCGCGGGAGCGCGGCCCTTCGTAAGGATTGCCGCCTGCCTGGATCTCGCCGTTCAGGTTGCCAGCTTTGCCGCCGACGCCGAAGATTTCCTCAAACTGGTCATAGTAGGGTTCGATGTCGTCCCAGGTGACTCCCCAGTCCTGCAGATTGCAGTCCTCAGGAATAAACGATTTGCCATAGCGTTCCTTGATGTGCGAGCGGATTTCGAAATCATGCGGTAAAAAGCGGCGCGCATTACCGCCCCAGTGTGCCGCCGTGCCACCGACCATCTCGCCCGGCTTGAACGCACCCATCTCGCGCATCGGTAGCGCCGTCTGCGCGTTGTTGTTGCGAAATGTAATGGTGTCGCGCGCCAGGTTCTGGAAGATGTCGCTATGGCGATCGAACTTCAGTTCGTCGTACACGTTGGGTTTCTGAAAGTCGGTGTCGATGTCGAACTGCTTGCCGCGCTCCAGGCACACGACGCTCAGCCGGGCGCTGGCCAGTTCCATGGACATGATAGAGCCGACCACGCCACTGCCGACGACGACGACATCGACAGATTTTAATTTCGCAGTCGACATCTCAGCTTTCCTTGCTGCTGTTGCGCTTGATGATGACGTGCTTCGGAAAGCCTTCCGCATCGACCGGCACCTTACCGATCTGGACGTCGAGCACGCTGATGGGTTCGGCGTGGTACGGCTCACTGCTGGTGACCAGTTCCCGGTATTGGCCGCTGGGCACTCCAGGGAATCCAAGCAGCTTCCAACCCACTTTATCGCGGTTGCCGCCGTACAGCGGATCGGCGAAGTACCCCTCTCGGTGTTGCGCCACAGCAGATCGAAGAAGAATTTCGATGACAGCGAAGGCAGCGCGATCTCGTCCTTCTCTAACTGCTCGAGCAGGCGCAATTGTCTGTCACTCGCAAGCTGCGCGAAAGGCCGGTCGAACTCGGCTCTGCAGTGCTGGTTGATCTCGCAAATCGCAATTCGATACACCTCTTGTGGCGTGAAGCGCGATTGGTAGCCCTGCTGCGGTGTGCCCTCCATCCATGGGCCGCCGCGATATTGACGGCCGTGGACACCCCAGGAGCCGGCCAATTGGCGGTCGATATAGACCACCACATCAGCATTGCGAGCCCCAGGACCCAGCTCATCGGTGGGAATCAGATGCTCGACGGCGGACTGCAGAAAGCGAATTTCGGGCTCCAGCAAATAGAGATAGGAAGCCCCGATCGGGTTGTCGCTCAAGGTCATCTCCTCAGTTCCCCACTTCGGGGTGCATTAATGTGATCGGGAATTGTCAAGTTAACGGGAAAATTTCGTGTGCGGCGTCGCCCGCGGGCCCGGAGCTACCTGTCCGCTTTGGAGCACATCCGTTGGTTCGACAGCCGGCCATAGACGACGAGATACTGTCCAGCCATTGCTGGTGGGGACACGCACCGGCGAGGTTGGACTGCGAGCGCGCCGGCTAAGTGTTCCTCACAGCGCCGTCATACCGCCGTCCACGAACAGCAAGGTGCCGGTGACGTAGGAGGCATCGTCGGAGGCCAGAAACAGGATCGCGGCGGCGACCTCCTCGGCCTTGCCCGGGCGCTTCAGCATGGTGCCTTGTGCGGCCTTGGCGTTGTACTGCTCGACTGTCTCGCCGGCCGCTGCGATGCGGCGCTGATGGAACGGCGTGAAGATCGGGCCAGGACCGACGGCGTTCACACGAATGCCGTCCGGCGAGTGGTCGGCGGCGAGCGCCCGCGTCAGGCCCGCGACCGCGGCCTTGGTGGTGTCGTACTGCAAGTTGCCGCCGCCTGCGACGACGGAACGTACGGAGGCGACGTTCACGATGGCGCCGCCCTTGTTGCCGCGCATCAGCGGAACCGCCGCCTTGGCACAGAAGACGTAGCTCATCAGGTTGACGCTGAGGATCTCGTTCCAGCTCGCTGCGCTCGCCTCGTCGACCTTCTCGTATTTGCGGATGCCGGCGTTGTTGACGAGGATGTCGAGGCGCCCGAACTTTTGCGCGGCGCCGTTGACGAAGGCGAGGCATGCGGCCTCGGTACCAACGTCAGCCTGCGTGAAGGCGACCTTGGCGCCGGCGGTCTGGAGGTCGGCCGCCACGCGCCGGCCGCGCTCGCCGTCGCGATCGCAAAATGCCACGCTCGCGCCCTCGGTAACAAAACGCCTGACTGTCGCCTCGCCGATCCCCGATGCCCCGCCTGTTACCGCTGCGACCCTGCCGTCGAGCCTACCCATGTTCCCCACCCATCATCGCCTTACGAAACGGACATCCACGATACGCCGCATCTATCCCGACGGGCACCGACTTGTTGGCACGGCCTGGCTGTCGAGTTTAACAGGCTGCGGAGCCTCGAGCGCCCGCTTTTGGGATCTTGCGATAGGCGGACTCGCTCCGACTTGGGTCGATTGAGCCGCTCCCGTTGGCGCGGTCGTGTACCGCTTACGGCCTGCCTGCTCCTGTTGCCCTACGGTGATGATGAGCGGTGTGCCGGAATTGAAAGCCGTGAACAGCGAGCCCAGAGGGCGCGAAAGCTGCCAGAACCCGGTGCAGGGTCTATCCGTGTAGGAATCGTTGCAGCGCCTGGCGATTATCGTGCTCGGCCTGCTTGGTCACTCGGGCATTCGTTGCCCGATAGAAGCCGTGGTATGCCCGCGGATACATGTGAAGCTCGACCGGCACCCCGGCGCGGCTCAATCGATCCGCGTACGTCATGTTTTCTTCGAGGAAGAGATCAAGACCGCCGACCGAAATGTAGGTTGGAGGCAAGCCCGATACATCTGCTGCTCGTGCCGCCGCCGCATAAGGCGAGACGCCGCTTGAGCCCGGCTCTTCGCCCAGCAGCGAACGCCAGCCGAAATAGTTGTTCTCTTGCGTCCAAACGAACTCACCGACGTAAGGATGCAGGTCCTTGCGCACCGCCGTGCGGTCGTCAATCATCGGATAAACCAGGTGTTGAAAGGCGAATTTTGGTCCCGGCCGGTCGCGAGCGTAAAGTGCGGCGGCCGCCGCGAAACCGCCGCCGCCGCTTTCGCCCTTGATGCCGATGCGGGCGGGATCAAGCCCGAGCCGGCCTGCATTCGCGTGCAGCCATACGAAGACCGAGTAGATGTCCTCCACTGGCGCCGGGTGCGGCGATTCCGGCGCGAGGCGATGATCCACGGAATAGATCGCGCATCCCAGCTCTGACGCGAAGAGCCTATTTTCCTCGTCCTTCATTTCCGGCGCACCCATCACGAAGCCGCCGCCATGGATATGTACGATGACGGGCAGTGGGGCGTTGGACGTGACCGGGCGATAGGTCAGCACGCGGATCGGCTTTGCGCCAAATGCACTCTCGACATGGATCTCGTCGATGGCGATATCGGGCAGGTTCGGCTTTGGAACGGCCCCTATCAGCTCCAGCGCATTGGCGCGGCGTTGTATCAAAGATTCGGCGGTCAGCGGCAGCTGTGGCGCCAGCGCGAGCGCCTCGCGCAATTCGGGATCGACAAGTTCGATTGTGCTCATGAATGGCGTCCGTTTGTGGCCAAGCTAAAGCGATAAAGAAAGCTGACGATAAGCCCAGGTCGATTAGCGTTCTTCCTTGCACCGCGAAAGAGCGCCGGAAGCAGCCAGGGCGCTGCTCATCGTTGATCTCGACAAACATATCGGCAATGCCACGGCTGGTTCCCTTAGGGAAACGCCGAACAATGGCGGCGTAGGCGACGGTTTGCCGACCGAGGCATAATTTTGCTGTATCGGCGTACTCGGTAATGGACTGTATCGGCAGAAGACCGGGTTTGTGGTGTTGTCTTGCTGCATTGTTTTCGGGATCAAGGCACCGTCCAGGCGTGATCAGACACGGCCCTAGGCGAGCAGCGCTTTCTTGACGATCACCAGGTTGGCCAGCGCGAACAGGGTGTGCAGCTGCGCCGTGTTCTTGGCCAGCCCGCGATAGCGCAGCTTCTTATGGCGGAACAGAGCCTGCCCCGGCGCAGGCCGGGGTTTTTGATGATATGGAACGGGTGCTCGACCCAGGCCCGCACCTGTGACAGCGCTCGCTCCACTGCCTCGGCCCAATTCCGCAGCCGTTCGGGCAATGGCTTGATGACGCTGCGCTTGATCGCGATGTTCCAGCAGATATCGCAGCCCTCAAATTCGGGCCGCTTGTCCGCCCCGGTGTAGCCGGCATCGGCGAAGACATCCGTCTCCTGGCCGTGCAGTAAGGCCGCTGCCTGATTGATATCGGCCTCGTTGGCAGCGGTGCCGATAACCGTGTGCACCACCCCCGAGGCGACATCGACCCCGATATGCGCCTTCATCCCGAAGTGCCACTGGTTGCCCTTCTTGGTCTGGTGCATCTCCGGGTCGCGCGCCTTGCTTTTGTTCTTGGTCGAAGGCGGGGCGGCGATGATCCCCGCCTTCGCGAGGACGGCGTCGACGATTGTTCCCTGGCGCATCAACAAGCCGCGCTCCTCCAGCATCGCACCGACCTCGTCGAACAGAACCCGAGTCAAGTCGTGCTGCTCTAACCAATGGCGGAAGTTCAGCACCGTCGTCGCGTCCGGAACTGTCGCCACTGACAGATCGATGCCGGCAAAGCCGCGCAACGCCTGGCTGTCGTACAGCGCGTCCTCCACGGCCTCGTCGGCCAGCCCGTACCACTGCTGCAAAAAGTAGATCCGCAGCATCCGCTCCAGCCCAACCGGCGGCCGGCCGCGCTCTCCCTTCGGGTAGAAAGGTCGCAGACGATCGACCAGCCGTGCCCACGGCACAACCTCTTCCATCTCGGCCAAAAACCGGTCCCGGCGCGTCTGCCTTTTCTTGCCGGCGTATTCCGCCTGCGAAAAGCTCCCCTGCCGCTGCATCGCCCGCCCCTTGGTCCCCCCGGACCCGCGGATTCTACCCGTTGCCCGCGCCCTTGCCTCGGCTTATTTCAGCGTTTCCTTAGGCATTCCGCAGAATTGTGGCGCGGCCGAAGCGGTACGGTCGCGCTACCACTTATAGACTTTCTGCAAGGTTCCTCCCATAAGCGCCGCCTTGTCATTCGCGGACAGGTGTTTGGTGTCGTCGCGGAACGGTGCGACGCCCTGCTCATAGGTCAGCATGCCGATCGTCCGCGTCCAGTCGGTGCCGCACATGCAACGATCCAGGCCGAACGCATCGATGACCCGCAGTACCGGCTCCCAGATATCGTCGTATGCGAAGGGTTGGTGCGACATCGTGCAGGCACCGCTGATCTTCACCCTTACATTCTCGTATTGAGCCAACGCGAGCAGCTTGGGAAGATCGGCCCAAACGTCGGCGGGGACCGGCGGGCGAGCAGGCTGCAGCAGGCCGAGATGGTCGATAACGATGACCGTATCGCGGTGTCGCTGGATGTGCGGCAGCCCTCTGTCCAGAATGCCCCAGCAAAGTAAATTGACAGGCAGACCATGTTTGGCGGCGGCATCGAAAGCGCGGTTCAAACCGGAATGGTCCGCGTCCATCGGCAGGCCGTCGCGCATTCGTATGCGAATGCCGCGCGCGCCTGGCGTCGCCGCCCATTTCGCCACCACATCGTCAATCGCTGGATTGGTCGCGTCGAGCGGCGTCACAACCCGAAACTTATCCGGATAGGTGTTGTAAACTTCGAGCGCGTAGCTCGGATCGTATTCATAGGCGCTGAACGACGAGACCATGATCGCACCGTCGACGCCGACACTGTTCATCGCAGCGACCATCTCTTCCCCAGTGGCGGAGTCGAGGCCGTGCGAGGGACTGGCCCACGGCCGGCCGGGATGATTTCGATCAAAGGGATGAACCTGAACGTCGATGACTGGCATGGCTGTCCTCCTGCTTGTCCAAACCAATTGCGGCCGTAGCAGGCGGGATTTCAATCCCGCGCGCGGCGGCGGAATTGCAGGCACAGCAATTCAGCGCCGACACGGCCCGAGGCGCCGGCAAAGGCGGGCTCCTCCGGGCCGACGAAGATGCAGGAATTGGCCGGCAACGGATCGCCGCCATCGACCGCGGCGTCGCCCGCCAGCACCAGCCAGAATTGGCCACCGCCAGCGCTCGGCGCGCCCCCGTTAATAGCGGTGCGAGGCGGTACCCGATAGCGCCATCCCGCCAGCCCATCTTCCGCTTCGAGAACCGGGCGGCAGGAAATGACCGTCGCCTCACACAGCTCGCCGAGAAGTGCCGACGGCATCGCCTCGGTGGTGAGTTCCCAGTGCTGGTGGCGGTCGCGGGCCGCATGAAGCACCTCGCGCTCGGCCGGCATATACCGGGCGCCGGCGTCCCAGCGGTTGCGCAGGGTGAACCACCAAATGCCCGACTTCCCGGCGACGATCGGTCCATAGGCCGAGTAGGCGTCGGTGTAATGCACGGCACCGTCGCTGAAATCATGGTCACCGAGCATGCCGCGACCCGCGACGACCACCTGGAATTGATCGGCTTGGTGGAAGTGCGGCCGGGTGACGGCGCCCGGACCCTTCTCGACCAGGAAGGCCATCGGGTGCAGCGCATCGTCGGCCGGCGGCTTCTCGTCCGACGGCAAGGTGCAGCGGTTGGCGCCAATAAAGGGGGTGTTCCAGCCGGTCGACGTCTGGCGTCGGCGGGTGCTGCGGGCGAGGATGCTGTCGGCGATCAGGACCACGGCATACTCCGGTATTGCTATCGGCGGGAGGCGCAGCGGCGCGTCACGATGCGCCTTGCCAAGAGCCTGGGCAGGATTTCCCAGCCTTAGTCTGGAAGATACATCTCCTCCATGGAGCGCAGACGAGGCTCGTCCAGAATGCGGCCGTTACTGGCGACGCCCCAGGGACTCTGAGCCGCCTGGGCACGCAGCGCATCCAGGGCCAATGTGCCGCGCTGCTGAAAATCACTCAAGAAATCCCAGTTCGCCTGCAAGCCCGCCATGGTGGTCAGAGCGGGAAACCAGGCCGCGGCGCCCCCGGCATCCTGCTGCGCCTGTAAGGAGGGATACGGCGACAGATCAGCAGGAATGAGGGGAACGACGGGTCCGGGAATGAGGCGGATCGCCTCCTGGATTTCTTCCCATGTACGCAAGCCATTGGGGCAGACGACATCGACCTGCGCTTCGGCTTTGTAGGCCTGGCAGCGTTCAATAATCTCCGCAAAGCTGGCGCCCGGCACGCCGCCGAGATCGCACCGGGCCATGATCACAAAGTCCGGGTCGAGAGCTTGTTTGGCGTCCATCGCCGCCCGGAGCTTTCCGACCATCTCCGCAATCGAGATACAGCGGCGGCGGGGGCCGGATTTCGGCGGAAACGTCTGGTCTTCGATGTGGGCGCCGGCGATGCCCGCCTGAATGTATTCCCGCACGGTGTAATGCGTGCTGATGGCATCACCGTAGCCGGTGTCGGCATCCGCGAAGACGGGGATCTGCACGGTCAGGACAATCTTCCGGGCGTTGTCCACCATGTCGCGCATGCTGGTTCCGGAGTCGGGCCAGCCCAGCTGGTGCGCCGAGGTATTGCCGCCAGACATGTAGAAGGCGTCGTAACCCAGCGCTTCCGCCATCTTCGCACCAATGGGATTGATCCCGCAGGCTAAGACAAATAATTCGGGCCTCTGAAACAAGGCCTTCAGTCGGGTCGTCATACGTTGAGGCTCTGGCATGCGCAGTCTCCTCGTGTGTAACTGAACCTGTCCTGGCGCAGCGGGGTGCGTCATGGCGTCGGGTGGCCGTCAGCGCCTCCCGGCCCCATGACAAGATGCTTCGCGGAAGGCGTCAGGCGCTCACCGGCACAGTGGCACTGATGCGCGGAACTCCCACCGAGCGCGTCGTGTGGCCCTGGCCTGTGAGGTCGTCAGCGAGGACCACATCACCCGGTCCAAACCGGCGCGCGGTGCCATCGCCGATCTCGATTTCCATCTGCCCCGCGAGAATAAAGATGTATTGCCGCCGCGGCGCAATGTGCCAATCGCTAAAATAGTCCGCTGGGAAAGAGCGGAAGGTGAGGTTAGCACCCGCCTGCAGCGCAACCTCGGCCGGCAGCGGAAGATCTTCAAAATGGGTCTGGCCGTCGGGACCCGTATAGATCCGTACGATCATGCGCCTACTCCTTCCCACAGAGTGATCATCGTGCACGCAAGGCGTAATTTACGTCACATTGAACCGTTTGGGGCTCGCGTGAAGGCCGCGATCACCGCCCGCGGAACTCTGGCTTCCGCTTTTCTATGAACGACCGCGTTGCTTCCTTGAAGTCTTCGCTGTTCGCCGCCTGCCGCTGCATTGCATCCATGCGTGCTTCATCCCTCTGCGAGCGTTCCAGGCCGAGTTGGTTGATGAAGAACTTTGACGCGCGGATCGACAACGGAGCGTTCGCCGCAAGAGTTTCCGCGTAGGCGACCGTCACGTCTTCCAGTTCCTCCGCGTCGACCACACGATTGATCAGGCCGATGCGCAAGGCTTCATCCGAGTGCAACCGCCGCGCGGAGAACATGATGTCCTTGGCGACGCTCGGCCCGACCAAATCAACCAGCGACTTCAGCCCGTCCAGCCCGTATGCGGCGCCGCGCACCGCCGCCGGGATGCCGAAACGCGCGTCTGAAGACGCGAAGCGCAAATCGGCGTTCAGCGCCATGCCGAGCCCGCCGCCGAGGCAATAGCCGTAAATCATCGCGATCAGCGGCTTTTCCAGATCGAGCAGCTTGTGCCGCAGTTCGGCAGTCGTCTCCCGCGCCAACCGCGTAGTTTCCGCGTTGGCCAGCGTCTTCTCGAAACTCTTGATATCAGCGCCAGAGATAAAAGCTTTCCGGCCGGCGCCGCGCATGATCACGACCTTGATCGCGGGGTCGGCGGCGTAGTCCTCGATCACGCTCAACGCGTCCTCGTACATACCGGGCGAGAGAGCGTTTAGCTTGCTGGGATTGTCCCAGATCACCCAGCCAATGGGACCCTTCGCTTCCGCGCCGACCAGTCCGGATGTCAGCTTCATTTTTGGCGTCGCCTTCCGTTGGTGATTGCCGGGTGATGGCCTTCGATCCCGCGACAATGTAGCCCGAGGCAACGACAGCTATCGCCGTCGCCGTAAGGTCGCTGACCGCCAGTCTAGCGGTCGGCGACAAGCGGCAAACCTTCCTCGCGGCGGATCGCTGCCGGGGAAATAGGCCAGGTTGATCACTCGCGACGGCTTGGCGCTGTTCAGCGCATTCATGACGTCGTCGAGCGCATGACGCGGACCTGCTTGCCGTATTCGGAGAAATCCGCGGTCTGCGGATTGATGTCCATGCAGGCGATCTCCTCGCCGCGCTTGGCGAGCAGCGGTATCACGCGGCGGCCGGTAAACCCGGTCCCGCCGATGCGATCAGGATCGACATTTTCGTTCCTCCCCCGCGGCTGGTTTGTCGAATGTGGGAACCGTCGCAGGTTTGCCGCGTCCCGTCCACCCACCCGTTCGGGAATTCGGCTCATGCGCAGCGGCGCGTCACGATGTGCGCTGCCACACGCTCTGGCATGGCGCATGTCGATGTCCGGCCAAGCAGGTGTCACGGCCTCGCGGAATGTCCCCTTGGGGGCGATATCGTTCTCTAATGGGTCAAGGGGCGGCGGCTCGGTTATGTGCGATATCGACGCTGTCGGGTGTCTGCGTTCTCTACGTGCTGACGTGGCACTTGATGGGGTCAGCTGGGTACAAAGCGGCTTGGTTGAAATCGCAATCGGCCGACGACCGCTGCTACAGAATCGGCGCCGTCATCTGCTCCCTCCCTCGGGCGTCGCTCCGCTCGGGAGCTCGGTTCGACCTCCTGTCCGGTAGGCGCTGCCTGTCTACACCGGTTTGAACTCGGTGCCGTGGCGCAACATGGCGTGCATGATAATGGCCAGACGACGGGCGAGCGCGATCCGCGCCTTGCGCATCGTCGACCGTTTGGCGATCGCCAATGCCCAGTCCTTTAGCTTCAGCGGTCCCTTGTAGCGCGTCAACATGACGTTTGCGGCCTCGTACAAGAGGGTGCGCACCCGACGATCGCCGCACTTCGAGATGCTGCCGGTGTAATCGACCTCGCCCGACTGATAGCGCCGCGGCACCAAGCCGAAATAGGCGCCAATCTCGCGAGACCGTCGGAAGCGCTCAGGATCGTCAATAGCCGCCGTGAAGGCGAGAGCGGTAAGTTGGCCGACACCGGGAATGCTCATCAGCCGGCGGCAAGCTTCGGATGCCCTGACCATCCGTCTTATGTCGGCATCGATCGCCACGACGGCGGCAAGCACGGCCGCGCGCGCCGCAACCAGCCCCCGCATCGCGGCAGACAGGCCGGCGATCCCTTCGCTCGCCCGCAGCGTCTGCCTGACAAAGACGGGACTGAGGGCACGGGGCAGTCGGACCCCAAAGATCACGGCGAGGCCGCGGATCTGGTTCTCCAGAGTGACCCGCTGGCCGACCAGCTTTTTGCGAGCGATGATCAGCGATCGTACCGCGTGGGCCGGCAGTGACTTGACATGAACCGGTTTGAAGAAGCCGGTGCGGGCGAGATGCGCCAGGCCGCGGGCATCATTGCGGTCGGTCTTGTGCGTCGCTAACGACTTCAGCGCCTGATAAGCCTGCCGGCTCTCGACACAGATAACGGGTAATCCAAGCTGGCTCAAGCCATGGTACAGCATCGGCGCCATCCGGCCGGTCTCGAACAGGATGCGCCGACAGGCCGGTAGTTGCGCGAGCGCGGCTGCGATGTCGGCAGGCGTCGACGGCACCTTTACCTCATGCATTACGGCACCGTCTCGGTTCATGACACACACATGCGTCTCGCTCATCGAGACATCCAGGCCGGCGAAGTATTCCATGCTCGCTTTCCTCTTCCAATGACGGAGCCGATCCTATCGGCCTCCGCGGAGGAGCCACCGCCCATTCCAATGTTGAAAAACTCGTTGAAATACTCTATTCGACTCGATTTGGATAATATTGTTGTTTCTCACTGTATTCACACAGAAGTTTGTTGCCACGAGGGCGTTTTGGATCAATCAATATTTCGTCGCAAATCCAGTGGTGGAGTTTTTCAACACAATCGCCCTATAGCGGTCATCGGAGCATCGATAGCAGCTCCCTGGCTGCGATCAGATCGGACGTGTCAAAGCCCTCCGTGAATCGATGGTAGACGGGCGTCAATATTTGTTTCGCTTCGTCATATCGGCCTTGGGTCACGCGCAAGCGAGCTAGACCCACGGCGGCGCGAAGCTCCAAGGCGAGAGCCCCCTGTTGGCGGGCCAAACAGAGGGCGGCGAGAAAGCTCTGCTCCGCATCGGCCTCTGCCTTGAGTTGATCCGCCGACTGTCGCAGCAATAACTCACCCTTGAGCCGCAGCAATTCGGGATAGTGGTAGCGTTCCCCTCCATGGTCGGCGCTCGCTATCCCCTTGTCGACCGAGGCTAGGGCTTCCGCAACCAGTCCCAGCCCTGCCAGGCCCTCCGCCATGGCGCCGATGAATTCGGGGTACCAAATCGGCCAATTTGCCCGCTCGCAGAATTCAAGCTCGGTGCGCAACCGGGCACATCCCTCTGCGAATTCACCCCGGGCAACCAACAGTTTCCCGCGAAAGCATCGCCCCAATATGCCCCAAAACGGCGCGTTTCGGCTCGTTGCGACTTCGATGAGCATCGTTATCGATTGATCGGCGGTTTCCAGGTCACCGGTCATCAAAGCGATGTCGCATACCGCAACCCGAAGTGCTTCGCCGATCGACAATGGAAGATTTGTACGTTGCGCTTCCTCCAGACTGAGCCGAGCCTGATTCATGGCCTGATCCGCATACCCTTGGAACCAAAGCGTCCGCGCCAGCATCGCGCGCGCGAGCACGCGCTGGTCAAACTGCCCCCAGGCCGTCAAACGCCGATCTGTTGGCGGCACCCAGTGACGAACGACGTGTTCGGAGCACTCACGCGCCTCTTGATGGTGTCCCTGCATCTCCAGAACGAAGCCGCGCAAGCGTTGCGCCATCAGCCTCGCCGACGGATCGCCGATGCGCCGGGCCACAAGCGATAACTGCTCAGTCACGGAAAACGTCGTGTGGGATTCAGCGGTCTCGCAATTGAGAACCCAAAGGCCCCAAAGACTCTGAAACTGAGCCTGCAAGTCGCCGATTTGCTCGGCCAATGTGAGGGCCTTGTTGAGCGCCGCCTTGGCAGGTTGCACCGGGCTCATCGTGAACGCAGGCATGAGCCCGAATGCAAAGTGCAACTGCATCAGCAACGGCACGCTGACATTCATTCCGGGTGTCAGACTATTCATGGCGCGCTCGGTGCGCTCGCTGCATTCGGTTGGCAATGCGGCGCGCAGCCATGCCGGCACATACGCCGCAGTCAGGATCACGCCGGTTTCCGCGTATCCTGCCGAAGAGAAGCACCAATCGAGCGCCGCACGTACGTTATCGATCTCACGGGTGAACAGCCCCATATCGTCGCCTGGCGCATCTCCGTCCAGCCGACGCGACGCAAAGAGGTCCCGGTAGAAGGCCGCGTGACGCCGCGCCGCGGTTTCGATCTCATCTTGCACGGCAAGTTTTTCCAACGCATATGCCCGTATCGTCTCCAGCAGGTACCAGCGCGGGGTCGCGGCGGAGCGATCCCGAGTGATAAGGGATTTGTAGACCAGGCTGGCAATCCCATCCGCGATGCGCGGTTCGATGCCATCTACGTCACCTGCAACGGCCGCCGCCGCCGGTAGTGTGAAGCCGCCCGAAAAGATCGCCAGGTGGCGCATCAGGCGCTGCTCCCGTTCGGGCAGCAGCTCATAGCTCCAGTCGAGCGCTGCGCGGAGCGTCCGATGCCGCGGGATCGTGGCACGGCGTCCACTGGCGAGCAGGGCAATACGATCGCGAAGACCGTCGGCTACGTGTTCGGGGCCGAGCGTGGCCGCGTGCCCCGCCGCAAATTCGATGGCAAGCGGTATGCCGTCGAGGTGACGACAGATCGTGGCAATCGCCGGAAGGTTGGCGGCATGTGGCGTGAAGTCGGGGGCCAGCGCGTTTGTTCTCGCGATGAAAAGCTCGACCGCACTTTGGCTCAGGATGTGCTCCGGTTCGTCCCGCCCCATCGCCGGCACTTCGAGCGGCGGCACCGGGTATGCGTATTCTCCCGTGATCCGGAAGATTTCGCGGCTGGTTGCCAGGATCGTAACGCGCGGACACAGGCGCATGAGTGTTTCAGCTAGCGTCGCCGTCGCGTCGATCAGGTGTTCGCAATTGTCGAGCACCAACAGAAAGTTCTTTTGAGCTATGGCCCGACCAACAGCTTCAGGAGAGATCGTACTCGATTCAAGTCGTAGCCCAAGCACCGACGCCACCGCCGCCGGCACGAGGTTGGGATCGGACAGTGACGCGAGCTCGACCAGCCACCCGCCATTAGCGAATTCGCCGTGAACTCGGCGCGCGAGATCCAGCGCGAGTACGGTCTTTCCAATACCGCCGGGTCCCGTCAGGGTCACGGCGCGATAGGCGGAAATCAGAGCCTGCAGCGTCTGTAGCGCTGCAAGTCTGCCGATGAGCGGCGTAACGGCGGCCGGGAAGTTGGTGCCGGCGAGCTCATCCGCTATTCCCGTCTGCCTGAGACCGACCGGACGCGTTGCCATATTACGGCGCTGAACAGTCCATTCGCCGAGCAGGCGATAGCCGCGGCGCGCCTCCGTTCTCAATAAATCGCGGTATGGACCCAGTGCCTTGCGCGTCGCTCCAGCGAGAACCTGCAAGGCGTTTTCCGTGACGACGGCGCCGGGCCAGAGCTGGTCCATCAATTCATCTTTGGTCACGAGTTCGCCGGCCGACCGGACAAGAACCTCCACAAAATCGAAGGCTCGTCCCCCGATCGGCACGGGAGTTCCATGGACACGAAGTTCGCGGCGAATGAGGTCGACCTCGCACTCGCCTGACGCATAGATCGGTCGGATGCCTTTTGCAGGCAGGTCAACGGTTCGGGCCATGGTTGGCGGGTCGTTCCTTGTCAGAACTTCTCAGAACATACCCCAGGACTCTCCGATCGCGCCCGTTCAACGTTGCAGGAGGCAGAGATCATCTTCTGCCCGGACATCCCTCGCTTGAGGCGGAAATCCGAACGTCGAGGTTCGATCATGGTCGAAGCGAAAGGCAAACCCTCGGTTGTTTTGGTTCATGGCGCCTGGGCTGACGGATCGAGCTGGAACGAGGTTATCGGGCCGTTGCTGGTCGCCGGCCTGAACGTCCTGTCGGCACCGATACCCATGATGTCCTTGTCGGACGACGTTGCGGCGCTTGACCGCGTGCTGGAGCGCGTCGACGGCCCCGTCATCCTCGCGGCACATGCCTATGCCGGCGCGGTGATCGCCGGAACCGCCAACGAGAGGGTTCGGGCGCTGGTCTATATCGCCGCCTTGGCACCCGACGAAGGCGAGACGGTCGCCGAAGTCTTCTATCGCGAGACGCCACATCCGCTGGCGCCGCAATTGGCGCCCGACGCGCATGGGTTCATCTGGATGCCACGGGAGGCATTCGCCACCGCCTTCGCTCAGAACGCGTCTCCCGAACGGGCCGCGCTTTTTGCCGCGACCCAGCGGCCGCTCGCTGCTGCCTGCATTCAGGAGAGGGCCCCGAGGCCGGGTTGGAGGGTAAAGCCCTCATGGTACCTCATCGCGACAGAAGACCGGATGATCAACCCGGCGACGCAGCGATTTATGGCGGCCCGTATGGGGGCGTGTGTCCGCTCGGAGAATGTGGATCACACGCCTATGGCAACCGCACCGCAGCCTGTCATCGAGGTAATCCTCGATGCCGTGGCGGCCCTGACTGCCTAGCAACCATTCGCACTCCTACGGTAGCGCTGCTCAAGTCCTTGTCGGTTCTGCAGGAGAGACGAACATGATCTCAGACGCATTTCCGTATCAAAAGCAGCGCCGGCGGGTCCTCGGCCGTGAGATGGCTTACGTGGAGGTGGGACAGGGCGACCCCATCGTGCTGCTGCACGGCAATCCCACCTCGTCGTACCTCTGGCGCAACGTGATACGGCATTTGCAGCCGCTAGGCCGCTGCATTGCTCCCGACCTGATCGGTATGGGCGATTCCGACAAGCTGCCCGACAGCGGCGCCGGCTCGTATCGCTTCGTCGAGCACCGCCGCTACCTGGACGCCCTGCTAGGAGCCCTGGAAGTGCGCGAGCGGGTCACCTTCGTCATCCATGACTGGGGCTCGGCTCTCGGCTTCGACTGGGCCAACCGCCACCGCGAGGCCCTGAAGGGCATCGCATTCATGGAGGCCATCGTACAGCCGCAAGGCTGGGACCACTGGGACAAGATCAACATGCGTCCCGCCTTGCAGGCGCTGCGTTCCGCGGCCGGCGAGGACATGGTCCTGAAGGACAATTTTTTCATTGAAACGATCCTGCCGGGCGCCATCCTGCGCACCCTCTCCGCCGAGGAAATGGCGCAGTACCGGCGACCGTTCGTCGGGCCCGGCGAGGGACGCCGGCCAACACTGACCTGGCCCCGACAGATTCCCGTCGAGGGCGAGCCCGCCGACGTGACCGCGATCGTGGCCGCCTCCGCGGACTGGCTGTCAACGAGCCCCGTGCCGAAGCTGTTCTTCAATGCCCAGCCCGGCGCAATCGCCACCGACAAGGATATCGCCTTTATCCGTACCGTACCGAGGCTGACTGAGGTGGCGGTCGCGGGACGCCATTATGTCCAGGAAGACTCGCCGGATGAGATCGGCCAGGCCATCGCTGGCTGGCTGAGAGCATTGGGCTGACAGGGCCCAAGTCCACGATGCCGTGAAGAGGCTCCCCATGCCCAAGGTCATTTTCCGCAAGGTCGATGTCGACGGTTTCAATGTCTTCTATCGCGAGGCGGGTTCCAGTAACGCGCCGGCGATCCTGCTACTGCACGGCTTCCCGAGTGCGAGCCACATGTTCCGTGACCTTATCCCACTGCTCGCGGATCGCTTCCATCTCATCGCGCCCGATCTTCTCGGGTTCGGCCAGTCCGACATGCCGGATCACCACGCGTTCGCCTACACCTTCGACAATGTCGCGCGAGTCATCGACCGCTTTACCGAGATGGTCGGGCTCGCTCGCTTTGCCATCTACGTCTTCGACTACGGCGCCCCGACCGGGTTTCGGCTGGCGACATGGCACCCCGACCGGGTCACTGCGATCATCTCGCAAAACGGCAATGCTTACGCCGAGGGGCTGAGTGACGGGTGGAAACCCATCCGCGCTTATTGGGAAGACCCGTCCCAGGCCAATCGCGATGCATTGGGCGCGTTCCTCGCGCCCGAGACGACCGTTTGGCAATACACGCACGGCGTCGCAGACCCGATCGCGGTCTCACCCGACGGATACTCCCTCGACAATTTCTACCTTGCGCGCCCCGGCGCACACGAGGTGCAGCTCGACCTGTTTGGCGACTATAAGAGCAATGTCGCGCTCTATCCGGCTTTTCAGGCGTATTTCCGCCGGCATCGGCCGCCTTTTCTCGCGGCGTGGGGCAGAAACGATCCTTTCTTCCTACCTGCCGGTGCCGAGGCGTTCAAGCGCGACATGCCGGATGCCGTTGTGCGCTTCTTTGACACCGGGCATTTCGCGCTCGAAACACACGCCGCTGAAATAGCCGCGGCGATCCGCGACTTTCTCGCTTCCTGATGGAGGAGCCTACGACGATGGCCGCTCGCCCCCTGATCGTCTTCGACGTCAACGAGACGCTGCTCGATCTGCAAACAATGGAGCCTGTCTTCGAGCGTATTTTCGGTGAACAGCAGGCGATGCGCCTGTGGTTTGCCAACTTGATCATGTATTCCGCGGCGCTGACCGTCGCCGGGTGCTACGTGCCGTTCACCGATATCGGCGCGGCGGTGATGAAGATGCTGGCGGATACGCGCGGCATCAAAATCGGCGACGCCGACAAGCGGGAACTCACGGAGAAGTTTTCGACGATGCCGCCGCACCCGGAGGTGCGGGTGGCACTCCGCAAGCTGCGCGACGCGGGCTTCCGGCTGTTCACGCTCACCGACAACCTGCTCGAGGTGCAAACCCGCCAGCTGACCCATGGCGGCATCGTTGATCTGTTCGAGCGCCGCTTCAGTGCCGACGGCGTGAAGCACCACAAGCCGTCGCGTGAGGCTTATGCCTATGTCGAGCGCGAGCTCGGCGCCGAGGCCTCGCAGTTCTGCATGATCGCCTGCCACACCTGGGACACACTTGGAGCGGTCGCGGCAGGCTGGGAGGCGGCGCTGATCAAGCGGGTCGGCAACGATCTCCTGGGAGTCGGTCCCCAGCCGTCGATTGTCGGCAACGACCTCAACAATGTCGCCGATCAGCTGATCGCTCGACATGGTCCGGCCCGTGGATAGGGCATGGGATTCTGAGGATGATCTTTGCCTGCCGCGCCAGGTATCGACAGCAGGCGCCTAGGCAGGCCGCGCCGTCCGGTGGTGACGGAAAATGGGGGACGACACCATGAGCCAAGTGAGCCAGCTAATTCTTTACCTGTCGCGATCCTCCGCGTTCCCAAGTGACTTGGACCGCCATCTCATTCGTGCCGCGATGGTCTTCATATTCTTCGCCTTTAGCATCCAAAAATGGAATGCGTTTACGGCCGAGATGCTGGTCCCCTGATCAGCCATAGCCCTGTCGTCTTTTGGCTCATCCCGGCCTTCGGTGTGCGGGGCGCGGGCTACTTCCTCGGAACGACTGAAACGAGGATCGGGGCTCTCATTCTCCTTGGCTATTGGGGCCCGAGGCTCGGCATCTTGGGGGCGCTTGGCTCGATCGTGACCTTTATCGGCACGACCAGCATCATCACCTTCCTGCCCGATGCCTGAGCCAAGGAAGCGGGCCGATTTCCATAATGACCCTGCCGATAGGCTTCCTGACGAAGGATGTCCTGTTCTCGTTGTGTCCTTCTATTTGCTCAAATGCGATCTGCCGCGGGCCGCACGGAAGATCATCGGCAATGATCCCGCCGACGTCACCGACCGGCCAATTGTCCAACACGGAGGATGATGGGGTAACGCTGAAATTGCAGCTTTCTGATCCACGAGTTTCCGGCTGCGAACGCCCGACAAACGTAGGCCGCTTGGACGCATCAGTCCGGCTGTCAGCCAGATTTACGCAATGGACGCGGAACCGCTGGTCAAAGCGCGAATGCTGCGGGAGCTGGCGGCTTGGTATCGAGAGGCGGCCGACGGGGCTGATAATCCGGCGATATGGGAAGCCAGGCTGTTCACCGCGGAAGATCTGGAGGGCGAAGCGGATCGCATCGAGGCCCAAGAAAGGGAGAAGCTCATGTCCCGGAGCAAGTCGACGTCCTGATCCTCGGCAGCGGCCAAGGCGGCAAGCTGCTCGCCTGGCACATGGCGCAATCGGGGTGACGCACCGTCTGCATCGAGCGCCGCTGGGTTGGCGGCTCCTGCCCGAACATAGCCTGCATGCCGAGCAAAAACGAAATCTGGAGTGCGCGGATCGCCCACCTCGTGCGCCACGCAGTGGAGTTCGGCACGACGATCGGCCCGGCCACCATTGATATGGCGCGCGTGCAGCGGCGCAAACGGGTGATGGTCGAGCGCGAGGTCGCTTTTCATCTCGGACAATTCAAAGCGACCGGCGCCGAATTGATCATGGGAAGCGGCCACTTCGTGGCGCCGAAGATGCTCGAAGTGCAAACGAATGACGGTGCAACCCGCACCTTCACCGGCGACCAGGTGTTCCTCAACCTTGGCTCGCACGCGGCGATCCCGGACATTCCCGGTCTCGCCTCGGCTTTTCCTTTGACCCACATCGAGGCGCTTGAGCTCGACTACCTGCCGTCCCGCCTCGCCATCCTTGGCGCTGGCTATGTCGGCCTCGAACTGGCGCGGGCCTATCGCCGTTTCGGCAGCCGCATGACCGTCATCGAGGGCGGCCCTCGCATCATGAGTTGCGAGGACCGGGACGTTGCCGACGAAATCCACCGTATCTTGTGCGAGGAAGGCGTTGAATTCTCGCTGAATGCTCGGGTGCTCGCCGTTCAGGGCCGTTCGGGTGACGTTGCGCACGAATTCGGGCGACCGGCAGATCGAGGCCAGCGATCTTCTCGTCGCCGTCGGATGCATCCCCAATACCGCCGGGATCGGTCTCGATAAGGCCGGCATCGAGACGAACGCCCACGGCTATATTCGCGTCAACGAGCGGCTGGAGACCACCGCTCCGCAGGTTTGGGCGATCGGGGAATGCGCCGGCAGCCCCCATTTCATGCACGTATCGGTCGATGACTTCCGGATCATCGGGGACAATCTGGCCGGCGGAAACCGCACCACAGGCGACCGGCTCGTGCTCTATTGCCTGTTCACCGACCCCTTGCTCGCCCATGTGGGGTTGCGCGAGCGAGACGCGCAACGTCAGGGCATCGCCGCGCGTGTCGCGAAACTGCCGATGATCGTCGTGCTGCGGACGGAGGCCACGGACGAGAAGCAAGGCTTCATGAAGGTTCTCATCGGCGCCGATGACCACGTTCTCGGTTTCACGATGATCGGCTCCGAGGCCGGCGAGGTCATGGCCGCGGTGCAAACAGCAATGCTGGCCGGTCTGCCCTACCAGCGGCTGCGCGATGCTGTCATCGCGCATCTGACGATGGCCGAAGGTCTCGGTCCGCTGCTCGCGAACGTGCCTGCGCTCTAGGGAAACGCCGAACAATGGCGGCGTAGGCGACGGTTTGCCGACCGAGGCATAATTTTGCTGTATCGGCGTACTCGGTAATGGACTGTATCGGCAGAAGACCGGGTTTGTGGTGTTGTCTTGCTGCGTTGTTTTCGGGATCAAGGCACCGTCCAGGCGTGATCAGACACGGCCCTAGGCGAGCAGCGCTTTCTTGACGATCACCAGGTTGGCCAGCGCGAACAGGGTGTGCAGCTGCGCCGTGTTCTTGGCCAGCCCGCGATAGCGCAGCTTCTTATGGCGGAACAGAGCCTGCCCCGGCGCAGGCCGGGGTTTTTGATGATATGGAACGGGTGCTCGACCCAGGCCCGCACCTGTGACAGCGCTCGCTCCACTGCCTCGGCCCAATTCCGCAGCCGTTCGGGCAATGGCTTGATGACGCTGCGCTTGATCGCGATGTTCCAGCAGATATCGCAGCCCTCAAATTCGGGCCGCTTGTCCGCCCCGGTGTAGCCGGCATCGGCGAAGACATCCGTCTCCTGGCCGTGCAGTAAGGCCGCTGCCTGATTGATATCGGCCTCGTTGGCAGCGGTGCCGATAACCGTGTGCACCACCCCCGAGGCGACATCGACCCCGATATGCGCCTTCATCCCGAAGTGCCACTGGTTGCCCTTCTTGGTCTGGTGCATCTCCGGGTCGCGCGCCTTGCTTTTGTTCTTGGTCGAAGGCGGGGCGGCGATGATCCCCGCCTTCGCGAGGACGGCGTCGACGATTGTTCCCTGGCGCATCAACAAGCCGCGCTCCTCCAGCATCGCACCGACCTCGTCGAACAGAACCCGAGTCAAGTCGTGCTGCTCTAACCAATGGCGGAAGTTCAGCACCGTCGTCGCGTCCGGAACTGTCGCCACTGACAGATCGATGCCGGCAAAGCCGCGCAACGCCTGGCTGTCGTACAGCGCGTCCTCCACGGCCTCGTCGGCCAGCCCGTACCACTGCTGCAAAAAGTAGATCCGCAGCATCCGCTCCAGCCCAACCGGCGGCCGGCCGCGCTCTCCCTTCGGGTAGAAAGGTCGCAGACGATCGACCAGCCGTGCCCACGGCACAACCTCTTCCATCTCGGCCAAAAACCGGTCCCGGCGCGTCTGCCTTTTCTTGCCGGCGTATTCCGCCTGCGAAAAGCTCCCCTGCCGCTGCATCGCCCGCCCCTTGGTCCCCCCGGACCCGCGGATTCTACCCGTTGCCCGCGCCCTTGCCTCGGCTTATTTCAGCGTTTCCCTAGAGCGAGCGGCAGCGAACACATTGAAATGCTCATCGCTCACGCCGAAAACTATTCTTTCGGTCCCCTCCGTTGGGTCGGACGAGGGTTCAAAGGGGAAGTGGCTATCCGTCGAGGCGATGCGGAAGGCGGCGTCGAGGCGCTCAAGAGTTCCCTCGAGAAACTCCACCAGGCACGTTACGAACACTTCACCTCGAGGCTCAACATCTCCCTCATTCAGGGACTAGTTATAATGGGACGGTTCGCCGAAGGGTGCGCGCTTGTAGATGAAGCCGTGCGGCTGATCGAGGCGAACGGCGACGCCTATTGCATGCCGGAGCTGCTGCGGGTGAAAGGCGGTCTTCTTCTCTCGATGGGTCGGCCGACCATCGACGCGGAAATGTGCTTTATGCAATCGCTCGAACTGAGCCGTCGTCAGGGCGCGAGAGCGTGGGAGTTGCGGACTGCGATTGACTTCGCCGCCTTACTCGCCGATCAGAGACAACCAGACAGGGCTCGCGCGCTTCTGCAGCCGATTTTCGAGCAGTTCATGGAAGGCTCGGATACGGCAGACCTGAAGTCGGCTGCAGGTCTATTGGAGATGCTGAGCTAGCTGTTGGCGACTAGTTTACAATCACGCCAGCTTAGGAGGGACAGCATCACTCGGCTCGCTGCCCGGCAAAGGTCGGCTTTCGGCGCTCTGCAGCCGATGAGGGACGGTGCTGCGAAGGTCCTCTGAGCGGTCCGATAGCCGACGCTCAGGCTTGTCGGTGGGAACTGGTCATTCTGCCCGAGGCCGTGTGAAAACCCGAACGCCGCACCAGATAACGAAATATCAAGCATCAATGCGGGCCGTCTTGCAAATTATCGTGCCGTAACTGCAGTATAACGGATCAAGTATTGCGTCCGGGCCGCCGTCGGCCGAGTTTTTACACGGCCTGGCCCCGAAGCTGCCATTCGTCGCGGCCGAGAACATCAGTCGGCCGCGATCGACAGCGGACGATCAGGTTTCGGTGACGTAAGCGTACGGAACAGTGCGCGGGCGGCACCGATTTCGTGCACCACTGGCTCACGATCTTTGATTGCTGCCAGCCTATGTGTGTTGGCAGACGGCGGCGCTGGACGACGATCCGACTTCCGGCGAGACCGCGATTTACTCTGCCCGAACCCGCCATGCCTTTGCCAGCGCGCGGAAGGGCGACTGCGACGGAGACACGAGTTATGGTCGATCCAATTGGCCCCAGCACTTTGCACACCGATCCACGGGCGGTGTGGCATCTCGGCCGAACGCCGAATGAGGTGAACCGCGCCAATCAAACAACGCGGAACCTCCCGGACAGCGTGGTTGTCAGTCAGCGAGGCGCCGTGACTCTTGTGCGGCTGTCGCGGCCGGCCAAGCGTAATGCCCTCGATATCGAGATGATGGTTGGCATCGAGAGGATCTTCAGCTCTCCGCCGGAGGGATCACGCGCCATTGTCTTGCATGGAGATGGCAGCCATTTTTGCGCCGGTGCCGATCTCGCCCGCATTGCGGAGACCGACGGCGCGTCCGCCCTCCGCCTTTCGCGGATCGCGCATCAGGCCTTTGACCGGATCGAATATGGGGCTGTGCCAGTCGTCGCGGCCTTGCAAGGTGCTGTCATCGGAGGAGGCCTGGAGATTGCCGCTGCGGCGCATATCCGCGTCGCCGAACAGAGCGCGTTTTACGCTTTGCCGGAGGGCATGCGCGGGATCTTTGTCGGAGGCGGCGGCGCCGTGCGCGTCCCGCGGCTGATCGGCACCAGCCGGATGATCGACATGATGCTGAGCGGACGGACCTACAGTGCAGTGGAAGGCGCGTCGCTCGGCTTCTCGCAGTACGTGGTCGAGAACGGGCAAGGGCTTGCCAAGGCTATCGAATTAGCGAAACGGATCGCCTCCAATGCGACGCTGAGCAATTTCGCCGTGGTGCAAGCACTCCCGCGTATCGCCCGATCCGATCCGGAAGCCGGGCTTTTGATGGAAAGCCTGATGTGCGCGATGACCACGAACGACGGCGAGGCGAAGGTCCGAATTCGGGACTTCCTCGAAAAACGAGCGGCCAGGGTGTTCCATCGTTCCGAAGTCGGGGCCGCCGATTCAGAACGGCCAAGTCGGAGAGTGAGGCCATGGACACACGAGTTGCATCGGCGACGAAGAAGCCAAAGCACGGTTCAATGCTTTTTTCGAAAAGCGCGAGCCGAAGGTCGCCCCTCTCTTCGGGGAGGGCGAACCAATGATGAGAACGGGGCCTCAACCAACTCCTATGTCGTGGGGAAACGCGATATTCGATCCCTGTCCAGACGGCAGCCTGCGGGTCCGCAACTCGACGGAGCTTGGCCCGTATCCGGACCGTTTGATCGAGCGCCTGCAATACTGGGCGGCGGCGACGCCAGATCGCGTGCTTCTCGCCAACCGTGACGGCGAGGGCTGGCGGAAGATCAGCTATCTCGAAGCCCTCAATGCCGCTCGCGCGATTGGGCAGGCACTGCTCGATCGTGGTCTCTCCCTCAAGCGGCCCGTCCTCATCTTGTCAGGCAATGGAATCGAGCATGGCCTGCTGGCGCTCGCCTGCCTGAATGTGGGCATTCCGTTCGTGCCGGTGTCGACAGCCTACTCTTTGGTCTCGACCGATTTTGCCAGACTGCGCGACATTGCAGCGCTGGTACAGCCAGGCTTGGTCTTTGCGGATGACGGGAATCACTACGCGGCGGCACTCCTTGCCTGCACCCCGAAGGATGCCGAGGTCGTCATCGCACGCGGCGATCCCGGCCGCCGCGCGACATTCTTCGATGCGCTGGTCGCCACGACCCCGACTGATGCCGTGGAGTCGGCCGCCAACGCGGTCAACCCCGATACGGTGGCCAAGTTGCTGTTCACCTCCGGTACGACCGGGGTACCGAAAGGAGTGATCAACACGAACCGCATGCTGTGCAGCATCATGCAGATGATGCGCGGGTGCTACCCCATGCTCGCCGAGGAGGCTCCCGTACTGGTCGACTGGCTACCCTGGAATCACGTCTTCGGAGGTACAGTTAGTTTCTGTATCGCATTGTACAACGGGGGGACGCTTTATATCGATGACGGCAAGCCCTTGTCGGGTCAAATCGAGAAGACGGTTCGCAACCTGCGCGAAGTCGCGCCGTTGCTCTACTCGAATGTCCCGAAGGGTTACGAGGAACTGATTCCGTCGCTGCGCCGCGATCGCGCGCTGCGGGAGAACTTCTTCAGCCGCGTCCGGGTCCTGCAATATTCCGGCGCGAGCATCCCTCAACATGTCTGCGATGCTTTCGACGAGCTTGCCCACAACACGATCGGCCATCCGATCCCATTGGTGGCGCTCCTAGGCTCAACCGAGGCCGGCATGATCACGGCGCACGGGCATTCGGAGGACGCGTCAGCCGGGTGCGTCGGCCTGCCGCCGCCCGGCGTCACGCTGAAACTCATACCGACGGACGGCAAATTGGAACTGCGGGTTCAAAGCCCGTGCGTCACCCCCGGCTACTGGCGGCGAGACGATCTCACTTCCGACGCCTTTGACGAAGACGGCTTTCTGCGAACCGGCGATGCCCTGCAGTGGGTGGACGCCGGAAATCGGCAACGCGGCTTCCGCTACGACGGACGCATCGCGGAGGACTTCAAGCTGGCGACCGGCACATGGGTCCGCGTCGGTTCGCTCAGAGCGCATCTCTTGCAGCATTTGATGCCCGAGTTGCGCGACGTGGTGATCTCCGGAGAAAACCGGCACTACATCGCCGTCTTGGGCATTCCATCCTCGCCGGAGATTGTGCACGACGACACTGTTCGGGTGCGGCTGCACGGCAAATTGACGGCGCTGGCAGCGGAGGCAAGCGGCAGCGCGCAGCGCGTGCTGCGTTTTGCATTTTTGACCGAAAAGCTCTCGGTCGACACTGGCGAACTGACGGACAAGGGCGTGGTTAGTCAACGCAATATTCTCCGGCGGCACGCAGCGTTGGTCGAGAAACTCTTTGCTGACAGCCCAGACAATCACGTCATTCGCCTCAATCCATCATTGGAAGAATCTCCTCACCCATGAGCGAGCGCGCATTTTGGTGGAGCAGCGTCTTGCATTCGCGCGTGCCGTGACTCGCTAGCACAAGCCGCATGCCGCTCGGCCTTGAGACCATGCGTTGAAGCGGTCTGACAGATCGGAGAAAACCATGACAATTAAGCGCGCACAGCGCCGCAGTCGACCATGACAGACATCTACACCAGCGCGATTGGCCACTTCGAGGAGGACGGGTTTGGCGCCTTCGCAAAGCCATCACGCAATGCAAATGTAACCAATTCCCGCCAACTCTGAAATCGAGGTGTAACCGTGAATAAGATTCCACCGTCCTTGTCGTACCGGCCAGCCGATCCGGCCGAGCCCGTCCTGGATATCTCCATTGGCGATGCGCTGCGCGCAGCCACCTCAACGTGGCGGACCCGCACGGCCCTGATCGACGGAACTTCGGAGGAGCAGACGCGTCGCCGATGGACGTTCGAGGAGTTGCTTACGGAATCGGAGAAGGTCGCGCGGGCACTGCTGCTCCGTTTCGTTTCAGGCGAGCACGTTGCGATCTGGGCGGCCAATGGCCCGCAATGGGTGATGATTGAACTCGGAGCAGCTCTCGCGGGTCTGACGCTCGTCACCGTCAACCCTGCGTATCTCGGCGCAGAGCTCGCATTCGTCCTAAGACAATCGCGGGCGCGCGGCATTATCGTTCAGGATGTCTACAGGAACCGGAATCTTCTGCAGGCAGTCAATGCTGCCCGTGACGCGCTTCCCGATCTCCGCGAGGTCATCGCCCTCTCCTCATGGTCGGAGTTCCTGAAGAGTGGCGAGGCGCGAACCACATTGCCGTCGATCAAGGCCGCCGATGTTGCGCAAATACAGTACACGTCCGGAACGACCGGTACTCCCAAGGGAGCCCGCCTGACCCATCGTAACCTCGCGAATAACGGGCGCATCTATGCGCGGACAATCGAAGCGGGGCCGCAAGACATCTGGATCAATCCGATGCCGATGTTTCACACCGCCGGATGCGGGCTTTGCACGCTCGGCGCTCTGCAGACGGGTGGTGCCCAGGTTCTCCCGCCGGGCTACGATCCCGAACTTATGCTGAGCTTGTTCGAGCAAGAGCGCGGAACCATCATGCTCTGCGTTCCGACCATGCTCATTCGGATGCTCAACTCTCCATCCATCGCGCAGAGAACCCTTAAGTCCTGGCGGCTGGTCACACTCGGCGGCGCGCCCGTTCCTCCAGAACTGGTGCGGCGGGCGCGAGAGCAGGGCGTGAAGGTTGCGATCGGGTTTGGCCAGACCGAGGCCTCTCCGTATTTGACGCATACGCTGCCCGACGATCCTCACCCGGACTGGATTTCAACGGTCGGCCGGCCCATGCCGCAAACCGAAATCAAGATCGTCAGTACAGAAACCGGCGCGATTGTGCCGGTCGGAGAGATCGGCGAAGTCTGCGCTCGCGGATATTCCATCATGAAAGACTATTTCGACAATCCCGAAGCGACGCGATCGGCAATCGATTCCGAAGGCTGGCTTCACACCGGCGATCTGGGGAGCCTCGACGAGCACGGATATTGCCGCGTTCAAGGCCGGCGCAAGGACATGATCATCCGCGGCGGCGAGAATATCTATCCCCGCGAGATCGAGGACGTTCTCTATACCCACCCCGCCGTCATGGGAGCTTCGATCGTCGGGATTCCGGATCGCGACTGGGGCGAAGTGCCCGTCGGATTCGTCCAGATCAAGCCGGGGCATGATGTCGCCGAGCAAGAATTGTCGGAGTTCTGTCGAAAACTTCTGGCCTCCTACAAGGTCCCGCATATTTGGCGGTTCGTCGACCAATTTCCGCAGACCGCATCCAGTAAGATTCAGAAGTACGTTCTTCGCGAACTTTACCTCGCAGAGAAGGGCCCTTGACGCATGTCCTACTTCTCGCGGGCCTCTTTGCTGGCAGATGAGGCAGGCAACTCAAGGCGCCTTCATTGTCAGAGGATGGGAAGTCGCCTTCCAGGTTGAACACGCGATCAGCCATGCGCATTTTTAGTTGGCGCGCTACCTGTCGTTAGCCCACGACGCACAGTTGTCGGTACTGCTGTGGACAAGTCCGTCGCCAGCATGTTGAACATGTGATCGGGGGTGGGAACCTGGCGAGTAACCGAACCGATGGCGGAACTTTCGTGCGAAATGAGTGTAGTCGCGAAAGCCGCAGCCATATGCAATCTCGCTCAGTGGCTGAGCTTTGCCCGACCGACGGTTCAGAAGGTGTGCGGCATGATCCAAACGAAGCGAATATATGAACTCACGGCACGAGGACCCGCGCTCTGCAAAGAGTTTATGGATGTAGCGTAGCGAGATCCCTGCGTCGGTTGCAAGCTCGTGTGGGCCAAGATCCGGATCGGCAAAGCGGTCCCTGATGATGCTGTGGATGCGAGCAAACAGCTTGTCTGTAGGACGTGAGCCGGACCATGAATCGGGTACGAATAACGCGCCGACGAGATCATAGACTGCGAGTTGCATATAGGAATCGGCTGGCGAGAACGGTGTGTCGTCGCTTCTGAGGGCATCTAGCGCAATTTCATAGAGTAGGCGCCCGGCAGGCGTTCCGCCACGTTTGTAGCGCCCACCTTGCGGCTCGAATCCGAGATGGGAAATCAGCGGCCGGCGCGGAAATTGAAGGCAGAGCCAATGCGCGCCCTCGCTATCTGCGACGTATGAAACGGGCCGGGCTTTATCGACGAGTACGACATCGCCTTTAGCGAGTTGCACTGTCTGGTTATTGTTGCTCACCGTCGATCGGCCAGCCACTTGAAATACAGCGCCATATAAGTCCATGCCATCGAGTCGAATATCGTGCTGCGTCCGTTCAATACGATTCTCATTGCAAGCGACATCCACTGCGGAGAAGCCGAGCACGCTGAGCGAGCGCACCCAGCCCGCAAAGGTATTAGGGTCAGCCCGTTCGAGGGTATACCGCCCGCAAGTCGACCGAAACAGAGCTCGCCATGTCTCGAAATCCAATCGTGGCTCGTCCGGATCGTCACGCTGACGCACGATCGTCTCCATTTTTCATTTCAAGCACTGAGGCACGTAGTGAGACACGCGCCATGGTCAAGCGCATCGCGCTGCGACATTAAGCGATATTCGGCCACGTGCGATTCTCGGCCCGGCGCCCACTGGACGCGAGATCGACGTCCAGGGAATGACCATAATCGGCGCATCTCGCCCGTTGTGGCGCATCCCGGCGATCTTCTCCTTTCTGAACCCAAAGCCGACATTCAGCCTTGTCGGCGGAACCGCTCTTCATGCCCCTTTCCAGCCGTTCCCCTTCGGAAATCTAAATCGGTCACATTGGCTGAGGGTGGTCATTCACCCTCGGTGTCGGCAAACTCTAGAGGGTTACCGCCGTAACCAGCGGTGACCCCTAAGATCGGGCAAAGGGTGGGGAGAAAGGCAATACGGATATTATCGGGAAACCCTCAGCGTAAATCCTATACCGCAGATGGATCATAACGGAGTCTGGTGAATGAGCGCAGGGCCGCTGGTGGTGACGTATCCGCTGACGGGGCGCAGCCGGGAGATTGTCGCGGAAGAACTGGACGGGATCACCGAGGCGATCTATCTCGTCGATCTGGCGCCGGCCGACCGGGCCCACGCGCTTGGGCGTGCTGGGGCGGTGCTGTCCCACGACACGTCGAAAGAACTGCGGCCCGACGAGATTCTGCTGATCCGCAATGCCCGGCTATTGCAGTTCACCGCCGCCGGCGTCGATTGGGTGCCGACCCGCGACCTGCCGCGGGAATTGCCGGTTGCCGCCAATAAGGGCGGAGGGACCGAACCGATGTCGGAGCACATCGTCGCGCTGGCCCTGGCTGCGGCGAAGCGCTTGTTCATCGAGCACGCCAACCTCAAGCGCGGCGAATTCAACCAGCGCGGCGCCAACCGGATGCTGCGCGGCGGCGTCTGCGGCATCCTCGGCTTCGGCAATGTCGGCGTCGCGACGGCGCGGCTGATGCGTGCCTTCGGGATGAAAATTCACGCAATCAACCGCCGCGGTGCGAGCGACGAGCCGACCGACTGGATCGCGACGGCCGACCTCCTCGACGAGATGTTGCGCGTCGCCGATGTCCTCGTCATCAGCGCCGCGCTGACGACCGCCACCGAGGGATTGATCGGCGCGCGCGAACTGGACCTGATGAAGGAGAACGCGATCCTGATTAACGTCGCGCGTGGCGAGATCATCGATGAGGGGGCGCTCTACGCGCATCTTGTCGCCCATCCGCACTTTTTCGCCGGCATCGATGCATGGTGGGTAGAGCCGCTGCGGCACGGCCGCTTCGCGATGGGTCACCCGTTTCTCGACCTCCCGAACGTCATCGGCTCGCCGCACAATTCAGCGGGAGGCGGGGCATGGCGTGACGAGTACCTCCGGCACGCTGTGCAGAATTGCCGGGCGCGCCATCCTCGGCGAGACGCTGTGGAACCTGATCGGCCCCGACGAGCGAATCCTCTAAAAGAGACATCGGCGAGCGGTCTGATCACGGGTTAATACTCAACTGCTAGCGTAGCTACCAAAGTCTCGCGAACGGCTGGTATCGGCACATCTTCCTCGTTGCCGCGCGTTCCAGCGAAGGTCTCTTAACCGAGCGCATGGCCGTCGCTCAGCCTCGACGGCAGGAACCGGTCTTTATGCCCCTCAACGGACCTTCGTTGGCGTTCCATCAAAACGGGGCAGTCTATGGCACGTAGCGGGTGACACCCTCGATGACACCCTGATCGCGGCCGCGCAGCTCGATGACATTATAATCCGGATCGCGGACGAAAACCGAGATCTGTCCGCTTTCGCCAAAGCTGACCGGTCCCTGTGTGATCGCGATGTCGTTGGCCTTCAGAACGGCAATCGTTGCCGGAATGGATCCCACGCGAAGCGCCATGTGGGTGTAGCCCGGATATTTGGCGGGAACGTCCATCAGCACATTCGTGCCCGGCTCACCGGCATTGGCATTGAAGATCAGATTTAGTTCGACGCCGTTTCCGTTTCGGACGATCGCGACGTCGTCGCCTTCAGCCCGGCGCAACAGAACAAACCCTAGGACGCGATAGAAGTTGAGCGCGCGGTCAAGATCGCGCACGCGAATGCCGATGTGATCGACGCGCTCGATGGCGATCTTCTGGCTCATGGCGACCTCCTTGGAGCGGCTTCATGCCAGATTTAATGCGCCGCCCCGCCGGCTGCAGCGCCCTCGCGCAGCATCGTGACCGCTAACACGGCAAGCAGCAACACGACTCCGATCAGCGCGAAGCTGTCGGCGTAGCCCATGATCGTAGCCTGAGTACGGATGGGCTGGCCGACGGCGATGATCGCGCGGCGCATCGCGCCGGCAGGATCGGGGTAGCCGTGCGCCACGAAATAGCGCTGAAGATCGGCGAGCCGGTCTCGCGTCGCCGAATCGACGAGCGAGACTTGCGGCGTGATCATCGCCGAATGGAACTGCTCGCGATGGGTGAAGAAGGTCTCGACCGCGGCGGTGCCGATCGCACCGCCGAGATTGCGCATCATGTTGAAGAGGCCCGAGGCCGCGCCGCCTCGCTCTGCGCAATCCGGACCAAGGCGATTGCCCGAGATCGGGGTCATGACGATCGCCTGGCGGAGCGCCCGGATCACATTGGGCCAGAAGAGCTGCGGCGTGGCATAATCCTGGTCGAGCCATAAATTCATGAAGCAGATCGCTGCGAAGACGACGAGGCCAACTCCGACGAGGAGCCGGGAGTCGATACGCTTCATCAGAAGCGGCACGAGCGGTATCACCAGCAATCCGGTCCAGGCCACGACCTCGCCGATCTGCTCGGCATCGAAGCCTTGTGCGACGGCGAGGTATTGCGGCAGCAGATAGGCGGAGCCGTAGAGCGCGAAACCGAGCAGAAAATTGCCGAGCGTCCCGAAGCCGAAATTGCGGCGCCCGAACAGCTTAAATTTCACCAGCGGCGCCGGCGTGATGAACTGCCAGAGGACAAACGCACCGAGCGCCAGTGCAGCAACCAGGCTCAGCTTGACGGTGAAGGGAGAATCGAACCAGTTGTAAACATTGTCGTCGTCAAGCACGGTTTGAAACGCGGCGAGGCCCACCCCCATCAAGGCGATGCCGAGCCAATCGCCCTGGCGGAGCAGACCCAACTGGGGCGCGCTCGTGGGCAAGGTAAACCAGACCGCCGTGAGCATCACCGCCCCAGGCGCCAGGCTGACGTAAAAACCCCAGGGCCAGCCCTTAATAATCGGTCAGGTAGCCGCCGATCGATCGTCGGCCCGATCGCCGGCGGGAAGGTGGCGGTCACCGCGAACCCGGCCAGCCTATCGCCCGCTTTGTCGACGGCAGCATCGTCATCACGATCGTGAAGGCGAGCGGGATCAGGACGCCACCGGCAAAGCCCTGCAGCGCGCGGAAGACGATCATCTCGATAAGGCTCGACGCCTGGCCGCACAGCACCGAGAAGAAGAGAAACAGCGCCGTGTTGGCGAGCAGATAGCGGCGCAGATTGATGCGACGTCTAATATAATCGGTAAGGACCGAAATGGCCGCTTACGGCACATCCCGGACAGCTCAATAACTCCGCTCAGTCCAAAGCCGTCCCGCCGTGCGCTCTAAATGGAAACTCCACGGAAGAGGGCTCCGGCCCAAAACGCAAAAACCCCGCCGGGCATGCAGCCAAGCGGGGTGTGGTTTCATTTGGGTCGGAGATAGTTTCTGGCGCCTCGACCCTCCAGACCGGCTGATCTGGAGGGTGAAGGCGTCAGGCTGCTTGGGTTTCGGCGGCGATGACTTGGGCCATCGTGCGATGATCGCGGAAGGCCCAGCTGTGGCCGACCGGCACGTCGCGGGCAGCGGTAGCGGCCTCGACCTCGCGCCAGGCACCGTGAGCCGGAAAGCCGATCACGGCATCACGAACGCGGGCGCAGATGCCGCAACTCTCGCAGGTGGCATCCGAATAGGTCGCCGGGCAGATCGCAATCCGCCTGCCGGCAGGTGTGTGCCGCGGCAACAACGCCGTACGATCACGCCATTCGCCAATGCTCTCGGCCCAGAAATCCTTAGATCGCTTGAGCCGATGCCGGATCGCATGGCGGCCGTAGGCACGGGCTAGCACAGTCACGACCGGTGCTATCCCGAGCGCCGCCAGTTGGTCGGCGTGGTCGGGATTGTCGGCCGAGAGATTGACGGTGAACCCGGCCTTGACCGCCATTGCGATCATCCGGCGGTTCTCGACGGCAACCGGATCGTTACCCAACACCGGTTTATGGGTGAAGGCGATGACTGGTTTGCCAACATTGGCGGCGACGAGCGCCTGCAATAGCGAGGCGTCGATGGCCGCACCATAGCTGGGCAAATCACCGGCCTGGGCATAGCGCCACAGACGGCCGGGCGGAAGTGCTGCGATGTTGGTGCAGAACTCCGACCAGGAGCCGCCGGCGGTGCCGTTCGAAACGCGGTGCCAGTGCATGGCAAGAGCGCCGGTCTCGGCGTAGCAGCCGTTCTCGTAGAGCGCGCAGCCCTGCCAGCATGATGCCCGCTCGGTGATCGAGACGGGGATGGATCCGGTCTTGGCGTTCTGCGAGACCGGGATAAAATGGACTTTCATTAAACAAAGCTCCATCGGGACGGGATGTCCCGACGGCTCGGCCCCGGCGTGCCGCTGCACGTCGAGGTCGAGGGGGTCGATCAGATCAAAGGCTCAAACCGGCCGCAGCGATCGCGTCGGGTGAGATCGCGGGCATGGTGCGGGTCAACGCAGAGGGCGCCACCAAGCCACTGCCAGGGCTCGGACACGACGTTGTCGTCAATCCAGCTGATAGCGGCCGGGGTCAGCGGCACGATCGCGATGACCGAGCCGTGATCGGCAAACAGGAAATCGCTCATCGACGGATCTCCAGCGGAGCGGGCGTGCTCCGACACCTCGACCCCCGCCAGCTGCTGCCGACGGGGGTGAGGGAGGCTATTTTTTGCGGTGTGGGGATTGCCGCGGGTCGAGCCGCTGCTTGATGATCTTCCCGATCTTCCAGGCGGCGATATCGAGTTCGCCGGCGATTTCGGCCCAGATCATTGGGATCTTGCGATCCTGCCAGAGGGCCGCAAGTTCGACGGCACTCGCGTGATAGGCAACGACTGCCGCATTAAGGACATCGGCGACCTGGTCGGGGGTATCGACATCGAGGTTGAGCTCAATGTCCAAGCCGTCTCTCCTCGATCAGGACGAGACAGGCTTCGAGCTGCAGCCATTCCTGCGGCGTGTTGCACCAGGAATGCAGTGAGAGCGCGGCGGCCTGGGCCTTCAGCACCGACAAATTGGCGCTGACGACCAGCCGCCGCGCTTCGGCCGGGGTCAGTTCGCGGCGCGTGTGATGACGCACCGCTTCGAGTTTGATCAGCTTCATTGGGGATTTCCTTCGAGGCGAAAATGCCTCGACGCCCCGGCCCCGCTACACGGCTGCGTAGCGAGGTTGGGCGTGGCTCAGGCTGCCGGCGTGGCTGAAATCGTCATTGGCTGGTGGTGCTATTTCTTCGCCGTCCGGCGCCAGTATTTGAGGCCTGACTTGATCTCCGAGAGGAGCTTCAGGACGATACTGTTGACCCCGTGGATTAAGAGGGACAGGACCGCGAGGCCCAATAGGGCGTGCATTGGCTTTCTCCGGGAGCGGGATGCTCCTGACACCCAAACCCCCACATGCTTCTGCATGCAGGGGTGAGGGTGCGGGTTAGGCGGCGAGTTTCAGCACATCGCCGGCGGCGCGTTCGATCTCGATCCGCTTGTCATTGTTGGTGAGCGAACGAGCGTGCGCCGTGGCGGCGGTGGTGACGTCCCACAGGGTTTCGATCGGCCGACCCTCTTCGGTTTCATGGATGGCTTTCAAAGCCGGGACCATGCTTTTGGAGTTGCGTCGGTTTAGTGGAGAGGCATTAGGTCATTTGGCGGCCGTTTTTTCGAACTGTACCGGGCTTGTAAAGTCGAGGGCGGAATGGCGCCGGACGGGATTGTAGAAGCCGTCAATGTAGCGGCCAATGGCCTGGGTCGCTTGTTGGCGGGTATAGAAGATGGTCCGCCACACCCGCTCAGATTTCAGCGTCTTGAAGAACGTCTCCACCATGGCGTTGTCGTAGCAGTTCCCCTTTGCCGACATTGAGATCAGGATGCCGTGCTTGCCGAGCTCGGCTTGATAATCGACCGAACAGTATTGGCTGCCCCGGTCTGAGTGATGGATCAGCCCGGCTGCTGGGCGGCGCACCGCCAGGGCTTTGCGCAGAGCGGCAAGAGCCAGATCGCGGTGCAGCCGGTCGCCGGTCGCCCAGCCGACGACCCGGCGGGCAAACAAGTCGATGATAACCGCGAGGTACAGCCAACCCTCGCGGGTCCAGACATAGGAAATATCGGCACCCCATTTCTCGTCGGGCCCGGTTGCCGCGAAGTCCTGATCGAGCAGGTTTGGCGCCACCGGCCACGGATGCTGGCTGTCGGTGGTGCGCTTAAACCGCCGCTTCTGTCGAGCCCTGAGCCCGTTCTCCCGCATCAGACGCGCCGTCCGGCGGCGACCGACGGTGAGGCCGCTGTCCCGCAATTCCCGCATCATCCGGGGGCTGCCATAGGTGCCGTTCGACAGCGTAAAGGCCGACCGGACATGCGCCAGCAGCACCATGTCATCGCGTTGGCGGCGGCACGCCGGCCGACCGCGCCAGGCAAAATAGCCGCTTTGGCTGACACCGAGTACGCCGCACAGACGATGGATCGGGAATTCCGCTTTCGCCGTATCGATGAGCGCGAACCTCATCGACTTCCCGCCCGGGCGAAAAAAGCCGTCGCCTTCTTCAGGATGTCCCGCTCCTGGCGGAGGATCTCGTTCTCCCGGCGCAGCCGTTTCAGCTCTGCCGTGACATCGCCCTCTGCCGCCGTCGTTGGGTCGGCAGCACGCCGATCCCGACTTCGACTCATCCAGCGGACCAGCGTCGACAGCCCGATCCCCAGATCGCCGGCGATCTCGCGCTGCGTTCGCCCGCTGGTTTGCACCAGGCGGACCGCTTCCTCCTCAAATTCTTTCGTAAACCGTCGCTGCTGCATCTTCGAGTTCCTCACCGCTCATAGGGGAACTCTCCACTTTTCCGAAGCAAGTCCATTTTGCCAAAGCGGTTAGCGAGGAAGGCGTCGAGTTCGTCGCCGAGACGCTTCTCCTGTGCATGGGTAATGGCTTCGACCACCGGCTTGGCACTCGCCTGGCTGTATTCGTCGAGGACGGGTGTCACCTCTTCGAGCCACCGGTCCGGGGCGCCCTTGGTGTGGCGGATGCGGATCTCGGTGTATTGGTCTGCGCCCCAGACAATCCGGTTGCAGCAGACATAGTCGAAGAGGAAGAAGCCGGCGCCGAGCGTGGTTTTGCCGACCTCGGAGTTCCACACGAAAAAGCCCCGGGCGAACGAGCCGAACTTGCCGGCGCGGCGGTTGGGAATCTCGATGCGGTTGTCCTCGTCGGCCAGAAACACAAACATGTCGCGATCGCTCGCGAACAAGGTCGTGTTGGCCGTGGTGACGCTCACCTTGTTGCCGAACTCGCCCGGAACCCGCCATTGCCCCGAGATGCCGTCGCCGAAACGATCGACGAGGGCATCCACCACGTCGGCGTCATAGACGCGGCCGTAGTTCGGGCCATTGACGGAGCGCAGCTCGTTGATCTCGTTGTCCTGGGTTAGCAGGACGCCGATGTCTTCGATACCGCGGGTGAAACGCAGATTGAAGTTGAGACAATCTGCAATGACCGGGGCGGGCATGCGTGTCTCGCGGAAGTAGCTGGCCGGCGAGTTGCCGGGGCTGGCGAGCGAGCACAACTGCCCAAAGGACCAATGCGTCGAGGCAGCGGGTTCGCCATTCGGCCCGATAATTTGCAGGGCATGCGCGCTCTCGCCCGAAGGCTGGAGCTGCAGGCTGCGGCTGCTGATTATCTTGGTTGCCGAATTGTCCCGGATGCGGCTTTTAAATGCCTGCATCTCGATCAGGCTTAAAAAGCGCTCATCGGCGGGACGGCTCATCCACTGCTGCGACGCTTGGGTCAGGGTGGTGGTCATTGTGATCTCCTTTCAGATCAGGAGGGGCGGGTTGCCCACTCCTGACGCCTCGCCCCTCACAAGCTGCTGCTCGTGAGGGATGAGAGGCCGTGCTGATGGGAGCGGGTGAAAAACTGGGCCGGAAGGCGAGCCAGTCTCGTCGGATCGATTTCTCTACAGGCCGGGTGGTCTGTCCGTTCCGACGCCGCGAGCCCCCTCAGCTGCTGCCGAGGAGGTGCGGGCGGTTTAATCGGTGAAGAATTTGGCAGAGCGATTTCGAGAGCCGGGTCGGTCTCGCCCACATTTCCGTAAAAAACGAGGCAAGACTGATTCCGATCGGGTCGTCCCGGCGATCAGCTATTCGATGTGCTAATAGATCGGGACCCGGTCCTGGCGCTCGATGACGAGTTTGGGCATTGGAATCTCCTGTTGGATGCTCCAACACCCCCCGGACTTTTTCCAGCAGGGTTAGTACGGGATGTTATCGGATCTCGAAAGCCGCGAAGGCCAGTTGCCGCTCGCGACTGCATTATATGTAGGAATAACTTGCCATATTTTAAGTTGTCAATTGAAGAAACAGTCATATCAGGAGTATGAACATACATATACTTTTAAGGCGTTCTCTCTGTTCCGTCGTCGTTCACAATGGATAGGACCAAGCGATGTATGACCTTATATCTCATCTGTCACGAATCTGCACCGCAGGTGGAACCGTTCGATTCGCCTCGCCCTCGACACGCGGGGACAAGATGAACGGTCGTTTGTTAAATAGCAGCAGCGGGTTGTACTTGGCTCTTTTGTTCTCCACCGCGACGGTTATGTTGGAGAAGAAGCAACCCCAGGAGCCTGCCGGATGGACGACATGAGATTTGCCGATATTATGCAGCGCGAGCGAGAGCGTCTCAATCGCGAACGCGAAGAGATCCTCAATCAGCAAAAGGATCTCGAAAACAAGCTCACTGAGATCAATCACGAGTTCGCGGCAATCGACGCCTATGAGGCGGCGAAGACCGGCAAGGCGGCAACGCCCAATCGGCAATTACGTGCTCCCCGAAAGAGCGGTGCGCCGATCAAGCAATTATCAGTGGATACTGGTGCTCGCCCGCAGACCGGAACCAGGCGGGAAGCCATATTGAAAGTTATTGAGAAAAATCCGAGCGGTCTCAGTCGAGGCGAAATTCTTGAACGTATCGGTCTCAAGGGGAACAAATCCGCGCAGAAGTCGGTGTCCAATGCCCTCACGGCGCTCACCAAGAACAGCCAGGTCTTACGGAGAGACGGAAAATACGTGATAGGCGGATGACGTGCCGCCGCTTCCAAGAATAGCCGAGCTGATGCGTGCGCGATTTGCCAAGTCGCTTTCTCACACGTCTTCTTAGCTCACGCGGATGCGGCAGCCGCTGAAGACGAGCACCCCGACGGAAGTCTTGGCGGGACTGGTTGAACGCGTCACTTTCCACAATGACGAGAACGGGTTCTGCGTGTTGCGGGTCAAAGCGCGTGGCCAGCGCGACCTGATCACCGTCCTTGCGCACGCGGCAATAATCTCGGCCGGCGAGTTTATCCAGGCGAGCGGCAGTTGGGTCAATGACCGCACCCATGGCGTCCAGTTCAGGGCTGCGTTCCTCAAGGCGACGGCGCCGACCACGATCGAGGGGATCGAGAAATATCTCGGCGCCGGGATGATCCGCGGCATTGGGCCGATTTATGCCAAGAAGCTGGTCCGAGCCTTTGGCGAAGCCGTGTTCGAGGTTATTGAGCAGGAGCCGGGCCGTCTGCGCGAGGTGACCAGGATCGGTCCGAAGCGTGCCGAACGCATTGTCGACGGCTGGGCCGCGCAGAAGGTGATCCGCGAGATCATGCTGTTCCTGCACGGCAACGGTGTCGGCACCTCGCGCGCGGTACGCATCTCCAAGACTTACGGCGCCGACGCGGTTCAGGTGATCTCGGAAAACCCGCACCGGTTGGCTCGCGACATCCGCGCATCAAGGGTGCGCGCACCGCCGATCAGATCGCAGCCAAGCTCGGCATCGAAAAGACCGCGATGATCCGCGTGCGCGCCGGGATCTCCTACGCCCTGGCTGAAGCGATGGACGAAGGGCATTGCGGTCTGCCGGCCGAAGAGCTCGTTGCCCTGACCGAAAAGCTGCTCGAAGCGCCGGTTGGGCTGGTCGACACAGCGTTGGGCCTTGAACTCGACGATGGTGCTGTCGTTGCCGACGATCTCGAAGGCCGCAATTGCATCTTTCTCGCGGCACTGTACCGGGCCGAGCACGAAATCGCCGAGAAGCTCAACACGCTCGCTGTTGGAAAGCCGCCTTGGCCAGTGATTGACGTCGATAAGGCAATCCCGTGGGTCGAGCAGATGACCAAGCTGGCGCTTGCCGAAAGCCAGAAAATAGCGCTGCGGGCGGCACTAGCCTCCAAGATGATGGTCATTACCGGCGGGCCCGGCGTCGGAAAGACCACGCTCCTCAACTCGCTGCTCAAGATCCTAATCGCCAAGGCCGTCATCATCGCGCTCTGCGCCCCGACCGGTCATGCCGCCAAGCGCCTGACCGAGAGCACCGGCCTCGAAGCCAAGACGATCCACCGCCTGCTCGAAACCGATCCGCGGACCGGCTGCTTCCGGCGCGACGAGACCGAGCCTGTTGACTGCGGTTTGCTGGTCATCGACGAGATCTCGATGGTCGATGTGCCGCTGATGCGGGCCGTGCTTCGCGCTCTGCCGGAGGGCGCTGCACTGCTTATTGTCGGCGATGTCGATCAGCTACCATAGGTCGGTCCGGGGCAGGTCCTAGCCGACATTATTGCATCGGCTGCCGTGCCGGTGGTGCGGTTGACGGAGGTCTTTCGGCAGGCGGCCCAGAGCCGGATCATTACCAACGCGCACCGCATCAATCAGGGGCTGATGCCCGATCTTGCCTCAGCCGAGGCGGTCGACTTTTACTTTGTCGATGCCGCTGAGCCGGAAGACGCGGTCCGCAAGCTGCTAACAATCGTGCAGGAGCGGATCCCCAAGCGGTTCGGGCTCGATCCGATACGCGACATCCAGGTTCTATGCCCGATGAACGGGGCGGGCTTGGCGCTCGTTCGCTCAACATCGACCTGCAAAGAGCGCTGAACCCGCCCGGCGAGATCCGCATCGAGCGGGTTCGGCTGGACTTTCTGTCCCGGTGACAAGGTCATGCAGATCGAGAACGACTACGACAAGGACGTCTACAACGGCGATCTCGGTATCGTGTCACGCATCGATGTCGAGGAAGGCGAACTCACGGTCGATTTCGACGGCCGCAACGTCAGCTACGGCTTTGGCGAGCTCGATGAACTGGTGCTGGCCTACGCGACGACGATCCACAAGAGCCAGGGCTCGGAGTATCCCGCTGTGGTCATCCCGCTGACGACCCAGCACTATCCGATGTTGCAGCGCAACCTGGTCTACACTGGTGTCACACGCGGCAAGCGCCTGGTGGTGCTCGTCGGCCAGCGAAAGGCACTGGCAATCGCGGTCAAGGGAGCCCGCACACGGCGGAGGTGGTCGAAACTGCGGGAATGGCTGGCCGGGAGCGATACGCCAGGCACGAAACGAGCGGAGAGTTGACCGACATCTATGTCGATGGTGACGCGTGCCCGGTGCGCGAGGAGATCTACCGCGTGGCGGCGCGCCTTCGGTTTGACGTTTTGTCATCGCCAACGCCCGCGCCCGATCCGGCCGCTGGGTACTCCAAATGTCAGCATGGTTCTCGTGGGTGACACCGCCGACGCGGCCGACAATTGGACCGCCGACCACATCACTGCCGCCGACGTATGCGTCACCTCCGACATCCCGCTGGCATCCCGCTGCCTCAAGAAAGGGGCGCGCGTTGTCTCTCCGACTGGAAAACAGTGGACGCAAGCGAATATTGGGAATGCGCTTGCCGGTCGCGAGATCGCTCGGCACCTGCGCGAGCTGGGGACCAACACTCGGGGCCGGCGCCGCTGATCAAGAGAGATCGGTCCAGATTTCTCGTTGCCCTCGATACGGCTTTGCAGGCCGCATTGCGAGAGGCGGCCCGTAGCTAAGCCTGAGCTTTGGGCGCCAATCGGGTGATGTCGATACCTCGTTCTGGCGGTGAAGTCGGTTCGGCCTATTTCGGCACCACGGCGAAGGACGAGGCCAGCCGAGGTTGCTCTCGCGGTATTTTCGCCGGAAGGATGCGCGGTTTTATGATCACGATGCCTCCGCTCCGCGAGCCAATCGCCAATCATGCCTGTCGGAGATAAAATGAAACAATCATTGGGCTAGCGAGACCGGAAATCAGGAACCGATGGAGTATCGGATGCTCGGCCGGACCGGGCTGCGGGTCAGCGTTGCTGGACTCGGGTGCGGCGGTTTCAGCCAATTGGGGCTGGCGGCCGGTAGAGGCGAGGCCCACGCCATATCGATCATTCATCAGGCGATCGATCTGGGCGTCAATTTCTTCGACACCGCCGCCGCCTACGGCACCGAGGCGATACTGGGCAAGGCGATCAAGGCGGTGCGTCGCGAGGATGTCGTGATCGCCACAAAGGCGCCGTTCGCAGTGTCGAGCGGGCGGGCGGCACCGGAAACGATCGTCGCAAGCCTCGACAATTCGCTCCGCCAGCTCGATACAGACTACGTCGACATCTACCAATTGCACGGAGTTCCGCCCGCCGCCTATGACCACGCCCGCGACGTGCTGGCGCCGGTGCTGCTTCGCGAGAAGGAGAAGGGCAAGTTCCGGGATCTCGGGCTCAGCGAGACCGCACCGCACGATCCGCATCACGAAATGATCGGGCGCGCCGCCGCCGACGGGTTGTGGGAAGTCGTGATGGTCGGCTTTCACATGATGCACCAGAACGCGCGCAATGTGGTGTTTCCGCTGACCCGGGAGCGTGGGATCGGCACGTTGCTGATGTTCGTTGTGCGCAACATCTTCTCGCAACCCGAGCGCCTCCGGGCAACGATGCGCGATCTGGCGGCGAAGGGGCTGGTGCCGGATGAGATCGCCGCGTCGGCCGACCCGCTCGGCTTTCTGGTGCATCAGGGCGGCGCCAGCAGCGTGCCCGATGCGGCCTATCGTTTTGTCCGGCACGAGCCCGGGGTCGATGTCGTGCTGTTCGGCACCGGCGATCCCGAGCATCTGCGCACCAACATCGCCTCGATCCTGAAGCCGCCCTTGCCCGAAGCCGACCGTCAGCGGCTCGCGGAATTGTTCGCGCATCTGGTCGGGGTCGGGCTCGACGCGCCGCATCTGTCGCGGCCGCGACCCCCCGTCGGATGAGGCTGGCGGGCGAGGAGGTCAGTTGCCGCCGGTGACGTCGATCGTCACGCCGGTGGACGAAATCGGCGTCGCTCGATACCAGGAAGCAGATCACCTTGGCCTGATTGGGCGCGTCGGCGATTCGCCGCAACGGCGTCCTCTCGAACGCGAAAGCTCGAATCCGAGACTGCGGGTCGTTACTGCCTTTATCCTTGCCACGGGTACAGAAACGCGCGGGTGCCGCCCGAGAACTTTCCCGAGCCGGGCTCCGCGGTCTGCTGCTTAATCGCGATCTCGCCCTTCTCCGAGACCGTCGATGCGGCCGAAAAAAGGCCTGAATCTCACGGGTGACCGGTCGGATCAGCGCCGTATAATCACTTCGGACGGAGCCGTCCTGTATTCCCACTCGGCTCGCTCAAGCTCGGGACTTTCGGCTTCCAACTCGGGATATCCAAGGCAGAGGTGACCAATAAGGCGCCAATCGGCCGGGACATCGACGACTTTAGCCATTCGAGCGGGATCGAGTATCGAGATCCAGCCCAGGCCAATCCCCTCTGCACGAGCCGCCAACCACATCGTGTGCACACCGGCAACAACAGAATATTCAATCATCTCCGGCATGGTTTGTCGCCCTAATCCGTGTCCCGTTCTGGTCGTGGGATCAGCGAACACGGTCAGTTGCGCCGGCGCCTCTTCGATTGCCGCGAGCTTGAGCTTGGCATAGTGAGCGGCCCGATTGCCGGAATAGGATGCAAGCGCCTTTGCGTTGCAATCCCTGAACACATCGGCAATGGCGTGCCGACACATTAGATCATCAACGATGACGAAGCGCCATGGCTGGCTCAGCCCCACCGAGGGTGCCAGGCAAGCTATGTGAATAAGACGTTCGAGTGCCCCAGCTGGTAAGGGGTCAGTTCGAAATCGGCGAACATCGCGCCGCCAGACGAACAATTCCAGCAGCTGTGAACGGAACGCGTTATCGAAGATCATCTGATGCTCCGTTTTTGCGCAGGCCTGGGTCGGATCGGTAGCATCCACCGCCATGGGTTTGCTGCGCTGAAGCGACTGTGGCTCAATGGCGAGAAATCAGCGCCCGCGTGATTGGCAGCGACAGGGCGTGCGGTGCAAACCTGCCACCCAATGCCAGGATTTTGTTGGCGATGCCGGCGATGACCACCGGCCGACCAGCCTTGCAGCCGCGATAGCCGATGCGCGCCACCGCGGCGGCACTCATCATCGGGTGGAGCGCGTTGGTCGGTGCGACCGGTCCGCTGGCCCCGGCGGTCTTGAAAAAATTTGTTGCGGTGGCGCCGGGGCACAATGTGATCACCGTGACCCCAGTGCCGTGCAATTCGCAGGCGATCGCCTCACCAAAGCTCAGCACATAGGCTTTGGTCGCAAAATAGACCGCTATCCAGGGGCCCGGTTGAAAGCTGGCAGTCGAGGCCACCAGCATCACCTTGCCGTGGCCCTGCGCGACCATGCCCTGCTGCAGGAGCGGGGTCAGTTCAGTCAACGCCACAATGTTGACCTGCAGCATCTCGCTGATCCGGACCGGGTCCGATTGGTCAAACCGGCCAGTGGCGCCAAGCCCGGCATTGTTGACGAGCACATCAATCTGCAACCCGCGGGTTTTGATCTCGGCCGCGAGTGTGGCGGCGGCGCCGGACTTGCTGAGGTCGGCAGCGATGACGACGGTGCTAGTGCCGTGTGCATTGAGCTCCGCAGCGAGCGCCTGCATCGGGGCGAGGGTGCGCGCAGTGAGCACGAGATCATGGCCGTCTCTGGCCAATTCGCGAGCGAGATCGCCACCGATACCGCTCGACGCGCCGGTCACCAGGGCGAGGGGGCGGGCTCCAGTCATCCTCAGCGGTGCATCGATGCGGCCGAAATTACTGCGTTGCCTGCTTCATCCCGGTGTCCGAGGCGCGCGTAATCATGTCAATGAGGCGGTGGCGCCTGACCGCGGCATCGAAGCCGGGGTTGACAGATTTGCCGTCGTAGATGCCCTCAGCCAGTCTGCGGTAGAGTTGGGCAACGTTGTACGGGGATCCGGACGGCAAATCCTCCGGCACCCAGCGGTATTTGCCAGGGATCGGCAGGCCGACCAGTTCTGCGTCGCCGCCGCGTGCGCCCTTCAGGTTTAATTCCTGACGCTGCATCGAGGTACGCGAGGTGGCGGTGAGCTGGAGGTCGCCGTCCGCTCCGTGGATCTCGAACAGAAATTCGACGCCGCGTGCCATGCCGCCGCGAACCTGGAACGAAACGACGGCACCGTCGCCGACAATGCCACCCACGACGAACTGGTCGGGCGCGGTCTTGGCGACGATTTCGCCGGTGCTCTGCAGCGGGATATGGTCGCGCTGACTGACCACAAAGGCGGAAAGCTCACGAAACTCACCGAGGCAGTGGCACAGCGCGTCGATCGTATGGCCGCCGGTGATAGTCAAGAGATTGGCGCCATTGGCGCGGTCGGCCTGATAGGCGCGATCGATCGCGGCGCCCCAATTCGGTGCACAGGCGATCATCGTCGCCGTCAACACCCGGCCGATATAGCCGTCGGCGACCAGATCTTTGACATAGTTGATCGCTGGTGACATCTGGCCCTGCAGCCCGACCGCATGGCGGACCCCTTTGCGCTCTGCGGCATCGAGCATGCGCACGGCTTCGGCGGTATCGCGGCCCAGCGGCCACTCGCAGTAGACGTGCTTGCCGGCGTCGATCGCCGCCATGACCGGCGGGTAATGATCGGGTACCTTGACGCTGACCGTGACCAGATCGATGTCGGGATGCCGGGCGAGTTGCTCGGCGTCGGAAAAGGCCAGTGGGATCCCGTAATGACGCGCCGCCGCCTCGGCTGATTCTTGGCGGGTCGTGCACACCGCGCTGATCTCAAACTCCGGCAATGCCTGCAAGGCCGGGATGTGAGCAATCGAGGCAAAGCCGCGCTGCGGACTGACGCCGACGATCCCGACCCGGATTTTCGCTCCCTTCGCCATGCGCTTGCTCCCTTCAACTCATCATTGTGGCTTACGCATCAGCGGCCGACCGGCGCCCGTGCATAAAACCGGGCGGCGTTGTCCTACAGCAGCTTGCGTTTGCGCCGGGCCAAGCGGCAACCTCTCTAAGTTTCCCAGCCGTCGGCCAAAAGGTGAAACGATTTCGCTTTTGACATCCCTGGAGCGGCGGCATGTTCATAATGCTACAGCGGACCAGCCGGAGAGGCCGAGGCGGTCACCCGCAGGGGCGGAATGAGTTTGGGGCTTGACGGCTTGAGCTAGCAGTGGGCAATGCGAGTTTAGCGGAATCGCCCATAGAGAATCTATATGGGAGATTCCGCTAAACTCGCGATCGGCTCCGCCTATACGGCACGAACGCGTTGATGATCCAGCGAGCACAGCCGGCCATCGACATGACTCGCTCCTGAACGCCGGTGGCGTGAAGAATGCTATCTCGCGGTGCGGGCTGCTTGACCCCGGATTGAAGGGTATGCGCTGATCTCCCGCGTACCTGTCGGAATGGAGGAAGGCTCATGGCGTCGACGGTAACGGCAATGCCCGCGCGAATGTCGGCTGAGGAGTGGCAGACCCGGTGCGATCTTGCCGCCTGCTACCGGCTCGTCGATCTGTTCGGATGGTCGGACCTGATCAACACCCGCATCACCGCGCGCGTGCCGGGGCAACACGAGCACTTCCTGATCAACCCCTACGGCCTGCTGTTCGACGAGGTGACCGCGTCGTCGCTGGTCAAGATCGATCGCGACGGCAACAAGCTCGAGCCGTCGGAATACGAGATCAACAGCGGCGGCTTTGCGATCCCGAGTGCTGTCCACATGGCGCGGCCGGAAATTGCTTGCGTGCTCCACACCCACTCGATTGCCGGATGCGCGGTGTCGATGCAAGAGGACGGGCTGTCGCCACTCAACCAGCACGCGCTGCAGGTGATCGGCGATGTCGCCTATCACGACTACGAGGGCACCGCGCGCAACCCCGAAGAACGCGCGCGCTTTCTCGCCGATCTCGGTGACCGCCACATCATGGTCCTGCGCAATCATGGCCTCTGGTCGTCGGGACCAGCATCGCCGCTGCGTTTATCTTGACCTATCGCATGGAGCGGGCGTGTGCGATGCTCGCTTTCCAGCAATCAGGCGCTGCTTTTCACCCGATCGCGGACGAGGTGGTCAGCGCCGCCTACGACAACGCCAAGATGCGCCTCACCGGCGGCCGCAATGATCCGGCCAAGTTCGAGTGGCCTGCCGTCTTGCGCAAGCTCGACCGCATCGACCCGTCCTATAAGGAGTAACAGGGGAGAGGATCTCGCAGCGCTGTCCCCCGGGCCGAGGGCGAAGGGCGCGGCGCGAGGCAGCCTCCTCCGCCCCTACTACCATCGAGAACAACCAGGAGGGGTAAGATGGGCGCTTACCACATCGACCGCTTCGGCAGCGTCGACGGGATCGCCCGGCGATCGAGCGAGGATCCGCGGCCAGGACCAAGAGACGTCCTGATGCGGGTGCGGGCATGCTCGCTCAATTACCGCGACCTGATGGTCCTCAAGGGCGGCGGGCGCGGTCCGACCAAGCTCGGCGTCATTCCGCTGAGCGACGGCGCCGTCGAAGTCGCGGCGGCTGGTGAGCGCGTGACGCGGGTCAAGGAAGCGGCGACGGGCATAACCAGCGGCCGTTTTCCGAATTGACGTTGCTGGCCCCGTAGAAGTCGCCGGAGGTAGCAGGTGTCCTAGGCACCACGCGATTTGACATTCTCTGGAGGTAGTTGCTGAATTGGCTAGCCGCGGATGCTTTCGAGAGGCACCGATGGATACCTTGACGTCGGATTTCGTACGCGCCGGCACTCTGGAGGAGTTGAAATCCAAGGGTCGGCTTGTCGTGCACGGCCGACATCGCCCAATCCTGCTTGTGTACGAGAGCGCGCAGGTGTTTGCGCTCGACAACCGCTGCCCGCATATGGGGTTCCCGCTCGATCGCGGCAGTGTCGAGGATGGCATTCTGACCTGCCACTGGCATCACGCACGCTTCGAATTGGCGAGTGGCTGCACATTCGACCTCTGGGCGGACGACGTACCGACCTGTCCCGTGGAGATCCGTGCGGGTGGCGAAATCTGGGTCAAACCGGTCTTCGGCCAAACCGACCCGATCGGGCACTGGCGTGATCAGCTCGAACAAGGGCTCGCCCACAATCTCAACCTCGTCATCGCCAAGGCGGTGCAAGGTCAGCTTGCGGCGCGTGCCTCCCCGTCGAAGGTGATAAGTCAGGCTGCGTTATTCGGTACCCGCAACCGCGATGGCTGGGATACCGGGCTGACCATCCTGACCGCGCTCGGTCAGCTGCTGCCATTCCTCTCGGAAGAAGACACCCACCTCGCTCTTTTTCACGGGGCGCGTCGCGTCGCTGCCGATTGCGACGGTGCGGCCCCACGCCGCGATCGCGCACCGCTGGCTAGCCGGCCTGACCTCGCCACCCTCAAGCGCTGGCTGCTGCGCTGGGTCGCCGTGCGGCATCGCGATGCGGCCGAGCGTACCGTAATGACTGCTATTGAAAGCGGCGCCTCGCCGGCCGCACTCGCCGATTCGCTATTTGCCGCCGAGACCGATCGCGTCTACGCAGATGGTGGACATTCGTTTGATTTCATCAATAAGGCGTTCGAGTGTCTTGATTTGATCGGCTGGCACTATGCCGCCGACGTGCTGCCAACCGTGGTTGGCCAGATGACGGCAGCCCGGGGCGCAGAGGAAAGAACAGCATGGCGCCAGTCGGTCGCTCTCGTCGCACTGTGCGAGAACGCCGGGCGTGAATTGCCTGGACTCTTCGCCGTCCACGGCCATGTACGCTGTTGGTCGGATCATGCGGCGTTGGCCGAGAGCCTCCTTGGTGACGATCCGGCTGCAATCATCGACGCGATCACCGCGGCAGCGGGCGATGGAGCCTCTCCGGCCGATGTTGGTCGAGCGCTCGCCTATGCAGCGGCGCTCAGGGTCGCGCGCTTTGGCACCGCTAATGAGCATTCTGATTGGGAGACGGCCCACCACGTCTTCACCTATGCGAATGCCGTACACCAGGCGCTAAAGCGGATCGGCAGCGACGCAGAAGACACCGCGCGCCACGTCGAGGCTGTGCGCGGGCTGTTGCACGGGGCAATGGCGCTTTACCTCTCCCGCTACCTGAATGTGCCGCCCGCTTCACTACCGGGAGAGCACGGCGACCGGCTCGATGACCTGCCGGAGGCGGAGGAACAGATCCGCGCTGCACTGTTGGATGCTCTCGACCGTCAGCAGCAAATCGATGCGGCAGCGCGCCTGGTGGCTCGTCACCTCAGGCTGAGTTATTCGTCTGAAGCGTTGATTGCCACTTTGGCGCATGCGCTGTTACGCGAGGATGCGGGCTTTCACGCTTACCAGATGCTCGAGGCCGGGGTCCGGCAGTTTCAAGAGTGGGACAATGGCGACGAGGGCCGCCACATCCTGATCGCGGTCACTCGGTACTTGGCTGCCCATTTCCCGACCCAGCGCGCATTGTTGCAGACGGCGGATATCGCTCGTCGGCTGATGCGTGGGGGCGAGCTTCATCGTCCGGCGCAGCCAGGACGTTGAAGGGCACCTTCGCCGGCCTAGCTCCGTTTATTCCTGCTCCTGCAATTGGATAGTGATGGACCAGAACACTACCGGAGCGGGTCTCACCGTTTTCGTGATACGACAAAACGAGTTGGCTTCTCAGACGCGCTTCCGGCACCCGGCGACGCAAGTCGAAGCCGCATCGGCTTGCGATCGCTGATCAGCCGAACCACCACCCCAAGGAAACCTCGGAAATCACGCGGGAAGTGTAATCTATAATTGGCGCACGGGTGACATCTTGCCGGCGCCTACAATCGTTTGCCGCATAACGTGGTCTTCTGGAGAAGCCGCGCGCGCGGCTTAAATCGAACTCTTTGGAAAATCGGTCAACGGTTGGCGGCGGTAAACCAGTTGTCGCCTCTGTCGTTATAATTCAATTTGAGCTTCGATTTTTGGGAGACTCAAACTCGATGCCAAAGAAAGCAAGTATCGCGTGGTCGTTAAGTTTTCTCTCCATAGCCGGCATTCTTGCCGCGGCTTCGCTCACCGCCAGCCCTCCCGCAAATGCCGCCGGTTTCAGGTTCACTCAACTCGACGTGCCCGGCGTGACCACTACGTTTGCCCAAGCCATCAATGGCGCGGCGCGGATCGGCGGGTTTTTTCAGCAGAACGGCACGGTTCAACACGGCTTCTTCGACACCGCCGGCCGCTTCACCCAAATCGACGTGCCCTTCACGGGCGTATTCCTTTCGGGGGCCTACGGCATCAACGCTGCGGGGCAGATCGTTGGGATGTTTGACAACAGCACGGTTCAACACGGCTTCCTCGACACCGCCGGCAGCTTCACCCAAATCGACGTGCCCGGCGGAAGCGATGCGTGGGCCGAAGGCATCAACGATGCGGGGCAGATCGTCGGGATATTTCACAACAGCACGGGCGAACACGGCTTCCTCGACACCGGCAGCAGCTTCACCCAAATCGACGTGCCCGGCGCAACCTTTACCCTCGCCGTTGGCATCAATCGCGCGGGGCAGATCGTTGGGTCGTTTGACAACAGCACGGGTCAACACGGCTTCCTCGAAACCGGTGGCATCTTCATCCAACTCGACGTGCCCTTCGCGGGCGCAAGCGCTACGGCGGCCTTCGGCATCAACGATGCGGGGCAGATCGTCGGGAGTTTTACCGACAGCACGGGCACCCACGGCTACCGCGCCTGCGCGACACCGATCTTGATGACGCCTTTGCCTGGAAGTGGAATCAGTAACGCACGCTGTCGCGGGTGTTGACGCTGCAATACGAGAGGAGGGTGGTCTTGATCCCGGAACCGAGCGAGTAGGTCAAGGCGGCGATCGGTAAGCCCCCGTGACTGTGGTTGATTATCCCGACGGCCGGATGGCGATCCGCCATTGAGGTGTCAAACTTGCTTAGGGGTGCGGGGCCACGTCTGGGCAAGGGTGTCGCCAAACCGTCAGCGCGAAAACCACATATTGTGTTTCTGTGCCGGTCGCGGGGTCGTCGTCATGTGTCAACCAAATAGAGATGTCACAATCTCTATTTGGTTGACACATCGCCACAACCAAAATCAGGTACTTCCGTCCCCCATTCGTTAACCCGTCAGTAGAAACACGGTGGCGGCAATATAAGCGGCCTTTTGCCGCCACGCTAATACTCTGCCCACCACAATCATTACTTGCCCCGCCCGACACAAGATATTGATCGCGGCTATCCCCAAAATCCGGGGATAGCTCGGCGGAAAAACGGTGAGCGGCAGCACCCGGCGCGGTCGGCAACGCTCTGCCCAAAAACAGGGCAGCGCTCTAGCGGTTGGACCCGCCCGGCGGATGATGCCAGATGCGCGGCATGAGAAGGCGGAACACGGCGGGTTCAGCGAGCATCATTGGACAGAGCGCGAAATTTCACCGCCATGCCTGTGAGCTCGGGCTCGAAGGCATCGTCTCAAAACGGCTGGACGCCCCCTACAGCCCCGGCGATCGCGGCCTCTGGGTCAAGACCAAATGCCTCAACGGGGAGGAGTTCGTCGTTATCGGCTGGACCGACCCGAGGGCAGCCGTCCGTTTATCGGCGCGCTCTTGCTTGGATATTATGATCCGGCCGGCCGGCTGATTTACGCGGGCCGGGTTGGCACTGGAATGCGGGCTGACCAGCTCGAGGAGCTTCTCAGGCGGCTGCGACCGTTGCAAATCGACGCAATGCCGCTCGATATCGCTCCGCCGCGTTCGACCCGCTTTGGCTCGCCGCTGATACTGTCGCGGGTACATTGGGTCCGGCCCGAAATTGTCGTCGAGGTCAAATATCTGACCTGGACCGAGGACGGGCTGTTGCGGCAGGTCGTCGATGAAGGGGTCCGGGAGGACAAACCGGCCCGTGAGGTTGTGCGGCCAACGCTGCCTGCCTGAAACCTATTCCCGAGCAAGCCGAGCGCTCGATGCCGAAGAAACTCCGCCGGACGTCAATGCGAAACATGTAAGAAGATGTGCGGCCACAAACCAATCAGGCCGATAAAAATCAAGTAAATCGCGACCACGTAGTTAAGGATTCGAGGCAGCAACAAGATCAGGATGCCGGCGATCAACGCGATCAGCGGTTGTATGGACACAATGTCGATCGTCATCGGGGCGAGTCTCTGCCAAGGTTTGTACAAAGGGAAGAGGCTTCCACGCGGTGGCCGGAGGCAAAAAGCCGATTGCGCGAGGGGTAGGAGATTTTCAATCGACAGGCTGCTGGTGTGGGGTGACGATGCGCGCGGCGGCTCCTTGAGCGATGGTCGCGCTGTTTCACGGGAGGCAGACGATGACGCGCAAATTCTTCTTTTTCTCGGAGATGGGTTACAACGCTTATCCGCCCGAGGTCCCCGAGCAATACGGCTACACGGCGCTGATGTTGCCCAACAGCATTTTCGACCCGGAGAAGGCGCGCGATCTCTGGCAGATGTTTCTGCGCGAGCACGAATACGCGTCCGAGACCGGCTTCGACGGATCGGTGTGCAACGAGCACCACAACAACGTCCTCTCGATGCAGGAGAGCGTCAACATCTCCGCGGCGGTGGTCAGCCAGCGCATCAAGGGCACGATCGCGTTGATCGGCAATCCTCTGCCGATCCACGACAATCCGGTGCGGGTCGCCGAGGAGATCGCGATGCTCGATCTGATCTCGGGAGGCCGCATTATCTCGGGTTTTGTGCGCGGTACCGGCATCGAGCAACTCTCGACCAACGCCAATCCCGCCTACAATCGCGAGCGCTTTGAAGAAGCGTTCGAGCTGATCAAGAAGACCTGGACCATGCCGGGCCCGTTCCGTTGGGAGGGCAAACACTACCACCTGCGGGTCGTCAATCCATGGCAATTGCCATTACAGAAGCCGCACCCGCCGATTTGGGCGGCCGGCATTTTGAGCCCGGAGACGATCCGCTGGGCGGCAAAGCAGCGGATCACTTATCTCGTTCTCGGCAGCGCACTCGAGGCTACAGCCGCCTGCCGCGAGATCTACCACGAGGTCGCGAAGCAGGATGGCTGGACGCCGACACCCCAGCATCTCGGCTATCTGATCCACACCTGCGTGCTCGACACCGACGAGGAAGCCTACGAGATGGGTCGCCATCACTACGGCGGCGCTTCGGTCATCGGGCGCCGCGGTGGCGTGGCGGCATCGGCGTTGACGGCGGGAACCGGCTCGGCTGGCGTGACGAGCGGCGGTCCGCACCCGGAGTGGATGGCCCCGCCCGGCTACATGTCGAAACAGGCGAAAACCAGCAACATGGCGAGGGAGCGCGGCGCCTCCGAAGGGAGCTACGACGGCGCCATCCGCGCCGGGCTCATCGTCACCGGCAGCCCAAAGACGATCATCCAGAAATTCAAGCACATCATCGACCGAACCGATCCCGGCTACCTGACCTTTTGGGCGCGCGAGGGCAAGAAGCCGCACGAGGCGACGATGCGGGGAATCGAGCTTCTCGGGAAGGAAGTGATCCCGGCGCTCCGCGAGCACCAGTCGGCTCTCGTTACTGGAAGGGAGGTGACGCCATGGCCGCAATGATCACCGCGACACCGCAGCTGATCGAGGCGGCCGGAATTACGGTCGAGCTGCGCCGCGCTGGCAGGGGCAACCCATTGCTCGTCCTCCACGGCGAATTGGGCGTGCCCGGCTGGCTCGACAGCTTTGCGCGTCTCGCCGAACATTCGGACGTGATCGTCCCGTCTTTGCCCGGCTATGGCCAATCGACCCGGCCGGATTGGATCATGGGGGTGCACGATCTCGCCGCCTGGGTGACCTGGTTCGCTCGCGACCTCGACCTATCTACACCAGTCAATGTCATTGGCTCTTCGCTTGGCGGCTGGGTCGCCGCCGAGATCGCTACGGTAGCGCCGCAGTTCTTGAACAAGGTGGTGCTGGTCGGTGCGATGGGCATCAAGCCCGAGAAAGGCGAGATCTTCGACTATTTCCTCAATTCTGGGATGACGGGCCTGCGGCATTCCTTCCACCGGCCGGACGAGTCGGCCGAGTTCACCCGCTATTGGGGCAAGGAATTGACGCCGGAGGAAGCCGATCTGGTTGAGCAGAACCGGGAGATGACCTGCCGCATCGCCTGGAAGCCTTACATGCACAGCCTGACGCTGCGCCATCTGCTGCGCGGTGTCCGCACGCCGACGTTGCTCGTCTGGGGCCGCGAAGACATGATCACGCCGGTTACCTGTGGCGAAATCTATGAACGTGCCATCCCCGGGTCTCGCCTCGTTACGATCCCGAATTGTGGCCATATGCCTGAAATGGAGAAACCGGCCGACTTTGCCGCGCTCGTTCGAGAATTCCTCGGCGACTCCGACGGTTACGAGGCAAACGCATCTTGAAGCTCGGCGGGTTCGCGGCCTTCCATGAACTCCAGCGCCTCGGCTTCGTCGTCGAAATAGAGCAGACCCCCTGCGGTATCGCCAATCGGCTGACCAAGCCGGACAACATAGACTTTGCCGTTCGGTGCGGGGCGAATTTTGATAGATGAGTTCATCGCGATTACTGTGCTGAAGTCAATCGGACACGCCAATTCCGGACCCGGAGTGGTAAACATTGAGTTAATCTTCAGACCCCCGTTCTGTAAAGAATTAATACATTGTGTAACTTCGATGTGACAGATTGGCGCACATCTGGCGCTGGCTATTTCAGCAGCCAGAGGTTGTATCGGTGTTCGCTTCGCCACCCTCGGCAAGTTGCCGGCGCAACTCAGTCTTTAGTAGTTTGCCGTAATTGTTCTTTGGCAGTGCATCGACAAAGCGGTAGTGGCGCGGCCGCTTGAAACGGGCGATGTGGTCGAGGCAAAGCCGGTCCAGAGCTTGTGGTGAAAGCGCTGCGCCGGGGCGGGCAACGACAAACGCCACGACTTCCTCGCCCCATTCGGGATGCGCGCGGCCTACGACCGAAACCTCGATGAGATCGGGATGACGCAGCAACACCTCCCCGAGTATGAGGTTGCCACAACCCACCAAAAGAGCGGACACTCATGCCAGCGGGCCTCGCAAAGCTGGGCGCCGTACCAATCCCAAGATCACGGATGACATGAGATCAGGACCAGATCAGCGGCCCCGCGGTCGCTTCAACGCAAACCGCCCGTTTAAACAACAACCGCGAGGCCCGCAGAACAATCAGACATTCGACAGCAACGGCCCCGACATTAGGGTCCGCGGCAGCGCCCACCAGATATTCGAGCGCTACGTTGCCCTGGCACGCGAAGCGACAGCGAGCGGCGACCGAATTGCCGCCGAGAATTTCTACCAACACGCAGAGCACTATTTTCGTCTCGATAACGCGCGCCGCGGAGGCGATCAGCAGGGGACGCCGTCGCGGGCGACCACGCCAGCCGACGTCGAGACGGACGGATCCGAGGCAGAGGTAAGAGAAGTTGATCGCTTCGAGCCCCAATGGGACGGCGACGCCTCCATCTCCTCGGAAAGCTCAACTCACTAAAAACCAGACCGCTCCCAGCCGTAGCGAACGCGCATCCCTGCCCGCAAGGAGGCAAGGCACCCACGCGCTCTCGTCTTGCACGTAAGCGGGCACATCAGAAATCCCATTCGCCGATACAGCTGGGCTGCGAAGCCACATCAGCGCCGTCGTTACCACCACAGGCGGGCGTGCAGTGTGCAGCAATGCTGAACCAATGCCAGTGAGCCTGGGGTTCGCAGAACTGGCCGGCCCAACTTAACCGAGGACTCCACCGCTGCAGAGCAGCCAAAAAGCGGTGCTCGTGCCCTACGCGTTAGAGAGATGACATGCTGGCCGGTGAGCCCGCGGATCGCCTACGTCAAGACAACGATCCCAGGCGGATCGACACGGCACACTCGGCCGGGCATCCTAAGGTTGGCAGCTTCCGATTTCGAGTGGACTGCAGCAGCTGGACCGGCCTCTGGCAAGATATGCTCAGGCTGGAGTCAAGGCGAAGCACGTTAGATTTCGACCTGGGCGCCGAGTTCGATGACTTGATCGGCGGGGATACGGAAAAACTCGGGGGTGCGTGTGGCGAGGCGGCTGAGCAACACATAGAGATGCTCTCGCCACCGGGCCATCCCCGGCCGCGGTGTCGATTTGACGTTGGCGCGTCCGACGAAATAGGAGATTTTGGCATGAACGAGATCGACCCCGGGGATTTCGGCGCGTCCTAATTCCCGCGGCACATTCGGGGTCTGGGCGAACCCGAAATGTGCGTCGATCTGCCAAAAGCCATGGCCGAGATCGCACCACTTGATCCGATCCGGGCCGGCAACCAGCGGGATGTTGTCGGTCGCGACGCGGACAAGCAATACGATCCGGTGCAGCACCTTGTTGTGCTTTAGATTTAGCAGCAGCGTCCCCGGAGCCCGTTCTTTTTGACTAGTGAGGAAAACCGCGGTGCCGGAAACGCGGGCCTCCGGAATCTCCTCGCAAGTGGCGAGGAATTCAGCGAGCGGCATCGTCTCACTCAGGAGTTTTTCCAGTACCAATCGGCGGCCGGTGCGCCAGGTGGTCATGATCGTAAACATGACGAGCCCGATCACCAATGGGAACCAGGCGCCGGTCGGGATCTTCATCGAGTTCGAGCCGAACAGCGCCAGATCAACGGTCATGATCGGCACCAGCACGACACCGATCATCGGCCACCGCCAGCGCCAGATGCCACGCATCACGGCGGCGGCGAGAACCGTCGTCAGCGCCATCGTCCCGGTGACGGCAAAGCCGTAGGCCGAAGCGAGGGCGCTCGAGCTTCTGAAGCTCACGACCAGTGCGATCACCGCGGCCAGCAGCAGCCAATTGACCTGTGGGATGTAAATCTGGCCGCGCGCCGTCACCGAAGTTTGAAATACATCGAGCTGCGGCATCAGGCCGAGCTGAATTGCTTGGCGCGTCAGCGAGAAGGAGCCGGAAATCACTGCCTGCGACGCGATGACGGTCGCTGCCGTTGACAGCAATACGAGCGGCACCAGTCCCCAGCCCGGTACCAGACGAAAGAATGGGTTCTCGATCGCCGTCTTGTCGCTGAGGAGCAAGGCGCCCTGCCCGAAATAATTCAGCACCAGGGCGGGCAGCACCAGCCCAAACCAGGCGACCCTGATCGGGAACCTCCCGAAATGGCCCATATCGGCGTAAAGCGCTTCGCCGCCGGTGATTGCGAGCGATACCGCACCGAGCACGATGAAGCCTCTCAACGGAGCGGTGATGAAGACGGCGATGGCGTGGGCCGGGTTGAGTGCCGCCAATACCCGGGGGTCCTCGGCGATGTGAACAAGGCCGTCAAGCCCGATCACCGCAAACCACACCAACATCACCGGACCAAAGAGATGACCGACGCTCTCCGTTCCGCGTCGCTGAATGAGAAAGAGCAGCACCAGCACCACGATCGTGGCCGGCACCACGAACCGGTTTAACGCCGGGGTTCCGACACTGACGCCTTCGATCGCGCTCAAAACTGAAATCGCCGGTGTGACCATGCTGTCGCCGTAAAAGAGGGCGGCGCCGCCGAGTGCGGTCAGAACGAGGATGTTTCGCGCGCGGGGGGTTTGCGCCGCCTCCTGAGCGAGTGCCAGCAACGCCAGGATCCCGCCCTCGCCGTGATTGTCGGCGCGCATGATCAACGAGACATATTTGACGGCGACGACCAGGATCAGCGCCCAGGCGATCAGCGACAGCACGCCGAGCACGTTCTCCGGCGAAAGCGGTAGCCCGTGCTCCGGATTGAAACACTCTCGAAAGGTGTAAACCGGGCTCGTCCCGATATCGCGTTATGTTCGCGAGCTGATCAATTGCATCGATGATGCGGAGCCAGATCGCCACGCCAGCGAAATCATCGGCTGCCGAGAGCTCATCAACCCGCCTGATGCTTTCCGTCTGGGCCATGTCGCCGTACCAGCGCAGCATCAGCTGAGCGGCGCGCCAGCTGTCGATCCCGGTGATCACGATGTGAGGCTAAGTGCAGTTATGGACCGAGCTGGCCGCCACTGTCACCGAAAGGACGGAGATGCTGGCGCTGTTACCCGTAGCGCTACCCGCACCTCTCTAGGCCTCGACAGATTTCGGCTTAACTATTTGATCTAACTGGTGAGCCCGCCGGGATTCGAACCCGGGACCTACTGATTAAAAGTCAGTTGCTCTACCGGCTGAGCTACAGGCTCTTTCAATGGATAGGTGATTTTCAATCCGTTGCCAGCTACGAGATTAGTTGCGGTCCTATGCTCCACGGGTGATCGCGGGCGGAGAATACCGAGGCGGAAGGTGCGGCGCAACCTCGGGTGCCGGATTGCATAGTCAGGACGGCGGAGGCTCCCGCTCCGGACCGAGCGCATACATGGCTGATTGGTCCGCCCGTATCCTAAAAAGTAATCGGCATCTTAAAATTAGAGCGCGGTCGTCGGGTCGCGGCATGAAATCGTTGTAAACGGCGTCACATTGACGGCACTGGTGGCACTATGTCTGACGCGCATCGAAAAAAGAGGACGAGATGGCCCCTGACGGTGAAGTGAATCGAGAGACATTCGATGTCGCCTACCTCGTCCTCAGCGGCACCTCGACCGCGGCGCGCGGCCCCGAGCTACTCCGGGCATTGGTCGAGCTTGGTTTCGCATCGATTATCGCCATTCCAACGCCAAACGCCTCGCGCGTCGTCGCTCCGCGGGAACTCGCCGATGTCAGCGGCATACAGGTCGTCGAATCCTATTTCGATCTGGCGATCCGGCCCCGGCCGCCGCGCGGTGTGGTGCTGTTCGCGCCCTGCAGCTTCAACTCGTTGAACAAGCTCGCGCACGGGATCGCTGACAGCCTGGCGTTGTCGGTGGTCGCGGAGGCGATCGGGCGGCAAACGCCGGTGATCGTCGGCCCGTCGCTGAACGCGCCACTGCTCAACCATCCCCAGGCGCAGACGTCGCTAAAGGTGCTGCCGAGCTGGGGTGTTACCATCGTGCCGCCGGTCGATCAGGGGGAGGGGCCGCGGCTTGCTCCGACCGCGTCTTTAATCGACGCGGTTCAGCCCTATGTCCGCCAGCGCTGAGAATGTCCGATCACGCTGGGCGGTAACGAAGCTCATACCAGACCAAGCCGATTAATTCGTGCAGCGCGTCGTTGCTGGCGGCTAACGCCGTAATCTGCGGAAAGAAACGCGATAGCGTGTGGCTGAAGGGTTGTCCGTCGGCTAGCGGTGCGGCGACAACCGGATAGCCGACCGCATAAAACGACCACAACGCCCGCGCCATGTGCCACGAATTGGTTACCACCAGCGCCGATGGGATCCCGGCGCGGCGCAAAATTTCGGCAGAATACAAAGCGTTTTCGTAGGTTGTGCGCGAGCGGTCCTCGCGCCATTGCACTGGCTCCCGGAAATCGGTTTCGAGCGCCTCGGCCATCATCGCCGCCAAGGAACCGTCTGCATTTTCGAGCTGGCCACCGCTGACAAGGATCGGCAGACCGGTGTGCCGTTGCTCCCTGACAGCTGCGGCGAGCCGCTCCAAGGTCAACGGGTCGACGACGTCCTGGCCGCCCGGCCGGCTGCTCTGCCAATATCCGGCGGAGAGCACGATGATTGCGCCGGGCGATGCCGGCAATGGCAAGGTCGGTATTGTGCTGGTGAGCCCGGCAGCGGCATGGATCAACAGCGACCCGATAAAAGGCGTTGCAGCCAGATAAAGGCAGGCTGCCGCCACCGTTGCCAGCACCAAGCCGGCGCGCCGCCATCGCCAGGCGATAATGAGACCGATCATCGCCAGCAGAATGAATAGGCTCGGCGGGACCAGCGAAGAATAGGACAGCCATTGCGGCATCAACAGACGGTCTGCCGCACTCGCGCCAGTCGTCGATAGGACGAAAAGACGCGGTCTCGACTGGCGTTAGTAAGGTGAACCGTTACTGCAGTACGTGGTAGAGCCGCTCATCGTAAAGGGCGCCTTCGAGCGGCGTAATTTTCTGGCGGAATTCGCGGGTAGGGGTGGCCATCAGGCTCTCGTCAAAGGCCTTTCGATCGCGCCAGCCTTCGACAAGGGTGAAATGGTTCGCGTGGCCGACGACTTGCAGCACGTCAAATCTCAGATTACCGGGCATCTTGCGCCCGGCCTCCGCGAGCGCCGCGACAAGTGCTGCGGCTTGGTCCTTACCGTTGGGGAAGACATCGACATGGGTGACGACGTAAACCGCGTCTCGGCCTGCTTGGCCGCTCGGGGCGGCAATTGAAAACCCGCTGAAGTCACGAATTTCGAACGGCCCAACCAACAGCGGCTGCAATTTGTCGCGAAACGCGGTCGTCGTGGCGGCGCTGTTGTGAGCGTCCGAGGCTGCCTTGTCATGCCAGCCTTCAAAGATTGCAAACCGGCTTGGGCGGCCGAGTTCCTGAAACGCCGCGAAGCCGGCGTTGCCGGCTTGCTTGCGGCTCGCCGCGGCAAACCGGCTGGCATCGGCTGCGACTTTTGACACGTCGGGAGCGGCCGCCTCGAAATAGGTTACGGCGTACACTGCGCCGCCATTCTCGGCCGCATTGGCGGCTCCAGTCACTGTTAGAGCCATTGCAAGCACCCCGAGCGCAAGCGAAAACAATGTGCGCATTTCTCCTCCCCATTTAGGGGCGCGCCGGACGGACGCCACGCCCCGATCAGCGTCACGGCCGAGCTTTGCTCCTGTTTGGACAGGAGCGCCGGCCGCTTTGTCAGCTATAGGCGATTGGCTTTGACGCTGTTCACGCCGCTTGGTCGAGCTTGAAGAATTCGACGCAATTGTCGGCCCAGATCCGGCGTTTGTCGGCTTCGGGCACATCAGCGTAGATCTTGTCGATCAAGGGGCGCGAATTTGGCCACTCGCATTCGATGTGCGGGAAATCGGTCGCGAACATGATCCGATTGGTGCCGACATGCTGGCGTTCTTCGATCGCCACGCGCTCGTACTGCACGCTGAAATAGACGTGCTCGCGGACATAATGGCTGGGCAATTCCTTCAGCGGCTTAAAGCCGAGATATTCCTGCGCCCAGCCGAGATGACGCCCGTACCACAAATCCATGTGTTCGAGCCAGAACGGCACCCAGCCGAGCCGGGTTTCGGCAAAGAAGACCTTTAGTCTCGGATAGCGGTCGAAAACCCCGGCCAGGACCAGCTGGGCGATGCTGACCGACGGCGCCAGGCCGAAATTGCACAACCATTCGAGAAACGGGCGGCGCAGCCGCTGCATGATCACCGGGTCTTCTTTCGGGTATTTGAAGGTCGGCTGCGAGGCGCGCGCACCGGTGCGGTAAAACTGGACGTGCGCGGTCACCGGCATGTCGAGATCGATCGCGGCGGCCCAGAATTTGTCGTCCTCCGGTGTCGGATAGCCCTTGGCGTTGGGCAAGGCGCCGAGCAGCACCCCTTTTAACCCGAGCTTTTTGCAATGCTCCATCTCGGCGATCGCGTCGTCGACATTGGTGATCGGGATCACCCCCATGCCGATCAGCCGATCGGGCGCCACTGCGCAATATTCCTCGGCGAGCCAATCGTTGTAGCCGCGGATCACGGCTTTATAGACCTCGTCATGGCTGATGTTGCGCCAGAAAACCGGCCCCGCGACCATCGCCGCAAACAGCACCTCGGCATCCATGCCGTCGTGGTCCTGCTCTTCGACCCGCTGTTGGGCGGAGCCGGTGCCGGCGGCGTCGGCGACTTTGAGACCAAACGGCTCCCAGGTTCCTTCGGCCCGGCCGGCGCGCAGATCGAGAAAGTTTGCCTCCAGCAACGGCTGGCCTTCGATCATCAGCGCATCACCGCCATCCGGCAGGTGCACGGTATGCGGGGCGCGGTCGCGGTATTTCTGCGGCACCCGATGGGTCCACCGCTCGGGCGGCACTTCGAGGTGCCCGTCGCTCGACATCAGATTGTATTTCCGCGCCATCCGGATCTCCCAGGGTTGTCGCCCCATGTTAGCAAACGCTCTGAGCAAGCGACACAAGCGGATGCGTTCCGCCTGGCATAAATTTGACCGTCGTTCCGAGTTGGCATCCGTCGAGGCGCCGCCGTGCAGAGAGGCTGAACCGCCCTGGATGGAAACTACGGTTACGCCGCGCTGTCGCCCCCGGGAGAACTCGCCTGTTCGTCACGTTCTTCGCGATTGTTTAGGATACCAAAGCTCGAAGATTGCCTGCCGGAAGTGGGCAATTCGATACCATCGACAGCCAAACCCCGCCTTAGAAGTTCGCGAACCGCCGAGGCGCGGCTCGGCATGCGGCGGGCAAACCGCCAATCGTCCAATACCCTGAGTTCGTCGGTATCCAGCATAATTTGCAAGCGCTCGGGCCTGCTCCGATCGGGCATGCCGTACCTCCTCCGTTAGCCTAAAGGAATAATTTATCAACAGATCGGCGAATGTAAATTACTAACTTTGGGTCGACGGCGTACAAGCGGTCGACGGCGTACAAGCGGTCGACTGCATCGACCCCGTCGAAGACGATCTCTCGTCATAGTACATGCTTAGAGCCAACGACCTACAAACCGTCGACTGCGCCGAGCACCTCGAAGACGCTCTGCAATCATAGTACATGGGTAGAGTAACAAGAGTATTGCTATTCAAATATTAAGTAAACTTAGATTGTAAAGTTAGCAGGAGAGCACATTTAACTATATGCTTGCTTCTCAATTGGCGTAGTATCATCCCGATGGGTTACAAAATTCAGGACAATCTTCAATCAGAAGCGAGTGGTAGTGAGTGATAATACACATGTTTTGCTGATCGGTGATGACCTGGAGATAGGCGCCACTCCCGTAATCGAGCAATCGCGAGTGATGTCGTTTGCTGACGCTCCATCAGCAAGACGGATTTGTACTGGCCCGTTCGTTGCGGGCTCAAAATCCCGAAATTGGAATCCTCATTCTGACTGAGCGCACCGACATGATCGACCGCATCATCGGGCTTGAGATCGGCGCCGATGACGCCCTGGTTAAGCCAGTTGACCCACGAGAACTGCTCGCGCGCATCAGGAGCATCCGGCGGCGCCGGGTAACTTTCAATAACCGGCCAGCCGTCCAACGCTCGCAATTACGGTTTTCCGGGTGGCTGTTCGACCCAACCGCACGCGAGTTGTTGTCGCCCGCCGGCGAACGCGTTGTTCTGACTCCGGGGGAATTCGACCTGCTTGCCGTCTTTGCGAACCATCCCAATCGGGTATTGAGCCGGCACCAGCTTTTGGAGCTGCTCCGCCATCGGGAAGCAAGCCCATTCGACCGGACGGTGGACGTCCAGATCGGACGCTTGCGCCGTAAGCTGAATGACGACCCGCAACAGCCTCAGCTGATAAAGACGCTGCGTGGAGCCGGATATATGTTTACTGGCCCCGTCGAAATAGTAACTCTGAGCGTTTCCGGCGACTCGCCTCAATCGTGCTAAGTCACGCACGTTTGGTGTGATGCTACGCAGCTGCCGGCTGCTACTCCCCAGAGCGCCGGGCGTCGGGACAACAATCGAGACATTCGCCACAGCCGGTACATTTTTTGGGCTGAATTTCGTAGAAATGCCGTGGTTTGAGCAGGGCAGAACCCGCCGCTCGTGCTATGACCCGATAAATCGAGGAGGAGGCGATGCCGAAGATTCCAGCGGAGCGATTGCTCGAAATCGGCCAGGCGTTGTTCGAGGCGGCGGGGGCCCCGCGCGCCGAGGCCGAACTCGTCATGCGCCATATCGTCGGCGCCAATCTCGTCGGCCATGATTTGCACGGCGTGATCCAGATCCCGACCTATATCGACCGAATCAAGGCCGGGCATATTGTTCCCGGGGCGCCGTGGACGATCGTGCAGGAATCGCCGACCACAACCGTCGTCGACGGGCATTGGGGGTTTGGCTATGTCGCCAACGAACGGGCGATGCGGCTGACGATCGACAAGGCCAAGACCGCCAATGTCGCCGCCGCGACCGTGTTCCGCCAGGGTCATATCGGGCGGTTGTCGAGCTATACCCAGATGGCGGCGGAGGCCGGCATGATCGGCATGTGCACCGCCGATTCGGGCCGCTCGCCCAAGGCGGTTGCGCCGTTTGGTGGGCGCGAGGCGCGGCTCGGCACCAACCCGATCTCGATGGCGATCCCGTCCGATCTCGAGGGGCCGCTTTACTTGGATATGGCGACGTCGGCGGCGGCGGCGGGCAAGATCGCGCTCGCCGTCGCGCGCAACGAACCGGTGCCGGACGGCTGGGTGATCGGCAATGACGGGCGCCCGACCAACGATCCGCGCCAGTTGCGCCAGGGCGGGGCATTGCTGCCGCTCGGCGGGCCGGAGGGCGGGTACAAAGGCACTGGGCTCGCGGTCATGGTCGAGATCCTGTGCGGCTTGCTGACCGGGCTCGGCTTTGGCGTCGAGCCGAGCGGGCGCCACAATGACGGATGCTTTATGGCGGTGTTCAACGTCGCCGCGTTCCGCCCTTTGGCCAATTTCAAGAAGGAGGTCGGCGAGTTCATCGCGTATCTGAAGGCGACGCCGCCCGCCGAAGGATCGAGCGGCGTGCTTTATCCCGGCGAGATCGAGCATCGCCGCCAGCAGCAGCGCGGCCGCGACGGGATCGAGGTCGAAGACGCAACCTGGTACAAACTGCAGCAACTTGCTGACGGCTATGGCCTCTCCGAAAAGCTGGAGTTCACCGAACCCGAGTAGCGGCGCCGAAGCTCTGAGGGGTCGAAGCTCTGATGGACTGGCAATGCGCCGTCGCAGCCGTTAACTTCGCGGCGGGGAAAATCGGGGCAGGGGTGCGGGATGCGGTGGGCCGCTATGCTTGTTGTATTGGGTTTGGCCGCTTGCGTTGCGACCCGGGATACGACGCCCACCGCACCGTCGGTGGTGGATGACTGGCAGACGCCGACCGGCAAGCCGCCGACCAAGGCCGAGTTCATAGCGTTGGTTGCCGCCTGCCAGGACAAGGTCAAGACACCCGCCGAGCGCGCGCCCATGAGCGGCTGCCTCGCCGATCTCGGGCTGCGCCGCGTTCAATAACAGGGCCGAACCCTTCCGCCAGTAGTGCGCCGAGCAGCGTCAGGCGGGCGGTGGCGTTCTCCGCCAAACGCATTCGGCGTGCCGGCCGCACTGTAGGGGAGCCGGATGGGTGGTCATTTCAAGGATACTAAGTTTACTATTCTCGGGTAAAAATACGTCTCGACGTTAGCGCTCCTCCGCAATGTGGGGACAGTACAAAATGAACCGTGGCAGTGTTGAGCTACCGCAAAACGCCCCGCCGAAACGGGCGGCGCCAGTTACGGCGCTCGCCACCGGCTCTGATCCTGATCAATCCGATACCGCGGAGCAGGTGCATGTTCTCTTTTGCACCGACGCTCAATATCTGCAGCACGTCGCCGTCTGCCTAACTTCACTCTTGGTCAACAACCCGCATCTTTTCTTCGACGTTGTTATCGTCGGGCGAGCAACAGAGCAGCTCGACGAGCAAAAGCTGCAGCGTTCGCTCGCACGCTTTCCGAACCACTCGTTGAGTTTCCGAGTGTTTACAGCGCCGGCGGGCCGCTTGCTTCCGCTCAATCCGCTGGCGCACTACACGGTTGATACTTGGACCCGGCTGTGGGTGGAGGAATTCTTTCCGGCAGAGGTCGAGCGTGTTCTGTATTTGGACGGCGACATTGTCGTGGTGGGGGACATTTCGCCACTCTGGAAGGTCGACCTTTGCGGCGCATTGCTAGGCACGGTTGACATTCCGGGCTCGCAGCGCGGTGTCGGCCATTTAGGACTGCCTGCCGAGGACGGCTATTTCAACGCCGGCGTATTACTCATCGATCTCAAGCAATGGCGTGAAACCCGGGCCATCGATGCGGTCCTCGGCTATGTCGATGCTTATCCCGAACGAATGGCGCGCGATGTTGACCAGGAAGCGTTGAACGCGTGCTTTCACGCCCGCAAAAAGCGGCTAGACTATAGGTGGAACGTGGTGTGGTCGTTTTATTGGGATCCCCTGGCGTTGCCGCTGGCTCGGGAAGAGATCAAGAAAGTGTGCCGGGACGCCCGAATTATACACTTCAACAACACCCCAAAGCCATGGAGCTATCTCTGTTACCATCCGCGCCGGGCCGAATATAAAAAGTACCTAAAAATGACCGAATGGCACGATTTTGTTCCTTCGGATCGAACGCTGGCGAATATCTTGCGCAAGAGGGTTGGTGCAATACTGCCCGATAAACTCAAGGAATTGCTAAAACCGATTGCGATACAGGTTGCCGGCCACCGCCAACCCGCCCCTAGAGCGTGATCCTATTAGGTTGAAGCATAGCCGGCATTGGCGAGGTAATTGGCGCATTCCTGTGGGGGTGAAGTGGCCGAGGAGGCCGCCAATGCCGCGCCAAGTGGCCTCGGTCGTGCGCGGGTCGGTTTTGCGCAGCAGGGTCTTGAGCTTGGCGAAGACCTGCTCGATCGGATTGAGATCGGGCGAATAACGCGGCAGGAAGAACAGCTTGGCGCCAGCGCTGCGGATCAGGTGGCGTACCGCCTTGCCTTTGTGACTGCCGAGATTGTCCATGACGACGACGTCGCCAGGACGCTCGCCCCGGTGGGTCCACAGGCACCTCCCACGCGCCGCGCCGTCAGACTCGCGACGGTCGCGGCGCCGGCGCGCGGGTCCCCCCTGTGGACTACCGGGACGAGCTGCGCCTCGCCTGGCCGCAACTCCGGCCTCAGCCATTCGATAGCTTGCCACAATCGCGTGCTGTCACGCCAATCTTCCGAGACAAAACACTTGCGCCGGGGTCAGATCCGGCTTCTCGGCGATCCGCGCCAACAGCCACCCGCGCTCGCGCTGCAGCCGCAGCGGCCGCCGCCCACCCATCGGCTTGGCCGCCGTACGGCCGCTCGCGCGCCAGCGCTGCGACCACTTCACCACGCTGGCCACGCTCACCCCAAACAGCACCGCCGTCGCCCGGCAGGTGCGACCGCTCGCCACCGAACCAACCACCCGGTCCCGCAGGTCCTGTGAATAGGGCCTTGCCATTGGATGCTGGCCCCCAACCCCAGCCAGCATCTTGAAGCACATAACCCAGTCCGCGAAAACCTCTTTTTGATTCAAACTCTTAGGATCATGTTCTAGCGGAATGGAACATCGCGTAATACAAGCGGTTTGCCGCCCCATCGTAATCGCCCGCGTCGTAATCGCGCTTTGCCTAGGTAAGCGCAGCGTCTGCTTTCTTGAGAAATTCGGTTGCGCTCACACAGAAATACCGTCGCGAAGAATATTCTCAATCAAATTCGGGTTTGACGATCTGTCCGGGGCGTCGAGTTCCGCCTGTCCGATGGGCCAGGGTTGGATATAGAGTCCGGTGTCCACAAGAATCGGGTAGGTGATCTCGATCACCTGCCGCTTTACGCTCCATCGATTGCCGATTTCGCCGCGCAGCACTACGGCTACATCGGCGTCGCTGTCGGCCTGATGGTCACCCCTCGCACGGCTGCCGAACAGGACCAGGTGTACATATTCTCGGCCGAGCTTCGCTCGAAGTTCGCGGTCGAGCTGCTCCAAAACCGATTTGAGGACCGGGTCGGTGATGGCGCGCGCTCTGATCTCGACCGGAGGCATCGTTTTCTCTTCGGGCATGGAATGGCCCGGCGCGTACCGCTTGTCGAGTCGCAAATCGGCGGGCTCTTTTCCGGTCTCGGCTTTTTAAAAATAGTCGGGCGCAGCCCGCCCAAACAAGGCCTCCGCCAATGGATTTAGGGCGTCCGCAGACGTCGTATGCCCGCCAATAACCACGCCGCGTTGATCCGAGGGCGGCGCACCCTTATGTTCCGGCTCGCATGACGCCGCTCTCGCACATCCGCAATTTCGCGATCATCGCACATATCGACCACGGCAAGTCGACATTGGCCGACCGGCTGATCCAGGCTTGCGGCGGTCTCGAAGCGCGTGAGATGCGCGAACAGGTGCTCGATCAGATGGAGCTGGAGCGCGAGCGCGGCATCACAATCAAGGCGCAGACGGTTCGTCTGAACTACCGGGCCCAAGACGGCGAAAGCTATGTCCTGAACCTGATGGACACGCCGGGCCATGTCGATTTCTCATACGAGGTCAGCCGTTCGCTCGCGGCCTGCGAAGGCTCGCTGCTGGTCGTCGACGCGAGTCAGGGGGTCGAGGCCCAGACCCTCGCCAATGTCTATCAGGCGATCGACGCCGGGCATGAGATCGTCCCGGTCCTGAACAAGATCGATCTGCCGGCGGCCGAGCCCGACAGAGTCAAGGAGCAAATCGAGGATGTGATCGGCCTGTCCGCCGCCGATGCGGTGCTGATCTCGGCCAAGACCGGGCTGAACATCGACCAGGTGTTGGAGGCGCTGGTCACCCGCCTGCCATCGCCCAAGGGCGAGGCAGGGGCGCCGCTGAAGGCGCTGTTGGTCGACAGCTGGTACGATTCGTATCTCGGCGTCGTCATCCTGGTGCGGGTCAAGGATGGCGAATTGCGCGCCGGGCAAAAGATCCGGCTGATGGCGACCGGCGCCGTGCACTCAGTCGAGCGGGTCGGCGTTTTTACGCCTAAGGGGGTGGCGGTCGATACGCTTGGACCCGGCGAGATCGGCTTTATCACGGCGGGTATCAAAACCGTCGCCGATTGCCGGGTTGGCGACACGATCACCGAAGACCGCCGCCCGGCGGCCGAGCCGCTGCCCGGCTTCAAGCCAGTGCAGCCGGTCGTCTTTTGCGGCCTGTTTCCGACCGATGCCGCCGATTACGAGCGGCTGCGCGATAGCCTCGCGAAATTGCGGCTTAACGATGCCAGCTTCGAATATGAGCCCGAGACTTCGGCGGCTTTGGGTTTCGGCTTTCGTTGCGGTTTTCTTGGCCTGTTGCACCTCGAAATCATCCAGGAGCGGCTGGCGCGCGAATTCGACCTCGATCTGATCGCGACGGCGCCCTCGGTCGTCTACCGTGTGCACCTGACAACTGGCGCGGTGCGCACTCTGCACAATCCGGCCGATATGCCCGACCCGGTGCGGATCGATCATATCGAGGAGCCGTGGATCAAGGCGACGATCTTGGTGCCGGACGCCTACCTCGGACCGATTCTGTCATTGTGCGAGGAGCGCCGCGGCGAACAGCTCGATCTGACTTATGCCGGCAATCGCGCGATGCTGGTGTACCAGCTGCCGTTGAACGAAGTCGTGTTCGATTTTTACGACCGGCTCAAATCGGTGAGCCGCGGTTATGCCAGCTTTGATTATCAGATCGACGATTATCGCGAGGGCGACCTCGTGTTGATGAACATTCTTGTCAATGGCGAGCCGGTCGATGCGCTGTCGATCATCGTCCACCGCCATGACGCCGAGCGCCGCGGCCGGGCGTTGTGCGAACGGCTCAAGGATTTGATCCCGCGGCAATTGTTTCAGGTAGCGATCCAGGCGGCGATCGGCGGCCGCATTATCGCCCGCGAGACGGTCAAGGCCTTGCGCAAGGACGTGCTTGCCAAATGCTATGGCGGCGACGTGACCCGCAAGCGCAAGCTTCTCGAAAAGCAAAAAGAAGGCAAAAAGCGGATGCGCCAGTTCGGCAAAGTGGAGATCCCACAATCCGCCTTTATCGCCGCTCTCAAAATGGGTGACGCCTAAACGAGCCGCCGGGAAACAGGTTCGGACGGGCCAGGGCAAACAACAACAAACCCTCGGCGGCATTCACCCCGGTTAACCTTCGATCCGCTCAATCACCATATTCTAGGGTGACGGGCGGAGAGCAGCATGCGCAACTCGGGTATTTTTCGGGTCTTTAAAGCGCCGGGGCGAGTAAGCGCGACGGAAAGCGGGGCAGCGTTGCTGCTCGGGCTAACTCTGGCCTTTACGGGCTGCGCGGGGGTGGACGGTTCGCGCTCGAAACAGGTCAAGATGACGAGCTTTGCCCCGCTGGTGCAGGACGTCATTCCCGCGGTGGTCAATGTGTCGGCGGTTCAAAGACCGGGGAAGGCGGCGGCCGATAGCGATGTCTTCGGCGGGGTCGATCCGGTCAAGGACCCGAAAACCGATGCGTTGCCGCTCTCCACCCTCGACCAATTGCTGCGCAAGTTTTTCGAGGAGCAAGAGCGCAAAGGCGGCCCCAACCTCCGCGGTCTGGCCTTGGGGTCGGGCTTTATTATCGATCCGCGCGGCTACATCGTCACCGACAACCATGTCGTGGAAAATTCAGACGGCGTTACCGTGACGTTTCACGACGGAACCCAGCACAAGGCGGAGATTGTCGGGCGCGATCCGCTCACCGACCTCGCATTGCTCAAGATCGATACGACGCGGCCGCTGCCCTATGTGGATTGGGGCGACAGCGATGCGGCGCGGGTGGGCGACTGGGTGTTGGCGATCGGCAACCCGTTCGGGCTCGACGACACCGTCAGTACCGGGATCATCTCGGCGCGCGGCCGCGATATCCACTCCGGTCCTTATGACGATTTTCTGCAGATCGACGCCGCGATCAACCGCGGCAATTCGGGCGGTCCGACATTTGATCTCGACGGCAAGGTTATCGGCATCAACAGCGCGATCTATTCGCCCAATGGCGGCTCGGTCGGCATCGGTTTCGCGATCCCGGCCAATTTGGCGCGGCCAGTCGTGCAGCAGTTGCTGCAGCATGGCAAGGTCGAGCGCGGCTGGCTCGGCGTGCAGATCCAGCCGGTGACGGCAGAGATCGCCCAAGGCTTTGGGTTGCCGCGGCCGGAGGGCGCGCTGGTCGCCGGGGTCAGTCCCGCCGGACCCGCGGCGCGCGCCGGCCTCGCTCAAGGAGACGTGATCCTCGCCGTCAATGGCCACGCGGTCGAGCGAATGCGCGACCTGCCGTTTATCGTCGCCGAGATGCCGGCTGGCCAGGCGGTCGATGTGACGGTTTGGCGCCGCGGTCAACGGATGAGCCTGCGGCCGGTTATAGGAGCTATGCCCGCCGACCCGGAGATCGCTGCGCTCGATCTGCCGCAAAGCGTTCCTCCCGATCTGGCTTCGGCTGATATCGCCACAGGCATCACGCTTGTTCCACTGACCACTCAGCTGCATCGGGAATTAAAAGTCCCCGAAAACGTCCGCGGCGCCGTGGTCAGAGGGGTCACCGAAAACAGCCCGCTCGCCGCCGCGGATCTGCTGCCGGGCGATGTCATCGAAATGATCAATCAGGAACCTGTCGCCTCACCAAAGGACGCCGTAGCCAAGCTCCGCGCCGCGGCGGCCCGTGCCAAGACATTGCTGTTGCTGGTGAACCGTCACGGCGACAATCGCTACCTGGCCTTGTCCCTGACGGATCGAGCGATGCGCGGCGGACCCGGTTGAGTTACGCGCCGCGCGCGCCTTGATCCTTACTCGGCGGCGAGCCTTTGTTGTTGTTGACCGCGCAATTCCGCGACGCGGTCGCGGGTATAGAGTTCGGTCCAATTCGAGAGCGCAAAATCCGTGACCTTGCGCGGGTCGTAGCCGCGTTCCGGGATTGAGATCTGTTTGCCGGCAATATGGACGGCGCGGATCCGGCTCTTCTCCTGCAATAAGCCGATATTTTCGAGCGGCGAGAAGTCGAGTGCTATGAAATCCGCCGAGCGGCCCGGCTCCAGCCGGCCGATACGGTCGCCCTCGCTCATAAACCGGGCATTGATTTCGGTCGCCGCCCTGAGCGCTGCCGCCGGGGTGAACCCCAGATCATCGACAAACAATTCGAGTTCGCGCGCATTCCATTCGCCATAAGGCGTCACCGCGAATCCGGTGTCGGTGCCGGTCATCATCGGGATGCCGGCGGCATAGGCTTTTTTCCAATTGGCGCAGCCGATCTCGTATTCGCGCCGGGCGGCATCCGGGCGGCCTTTCTGGCCCGCCGGTTCGTGGGGTTGGGTGAATTCGATGACGTTTTTTGGCTGAGTCAGCGTCGGGCAAATGGCGCTGCCGGTTGCAAGCATCGCCGCAATGCATTCATCATCGAGGTGGTTGGCGTGAAAGATCAGGTCGACGCCGCTGCGCGCCGCGTAAAGCGTGGCCTCGCGGCCGCGTGCATGGACGACGACTTTCTTGCCCAAGCGATGGGTCTCGCGCACCATCGCCTCGGTTTCTTCCTGGTTAAAGGCGGCGACCAGCTCGCCATTGTCGCGGCGCTGAATGCCGTCGAGGGCGATCTTAATGCAGTCGACGCCGTCTTTGACCTGGCGCCGGATCTCCTCGATCGCTTCGGCGGTTGTCGTGACCAGCTTGCCGATCGAGGTTTCGGGGGCGCCGATCCAGGTCGGATACCAATCGGTCAGCCCTTGATGGGTGGTTACGTAGCGGCCGGCGGCCATGACCCGCGGGCCGTCGAATAGTCCCGCCCGGATCGAGTTGCGGATGGACAGGCTGATCTGGCCGGCATCACCCGGCGAGCACAATGCGGTAAATCCGGCCGCGGCGCATTTTTGGGCAAAGAACAGGCCGCGCAGCGCGCGGAATTCCAGAGGGCTGTAGAGATCGATATCCTCTTCGCTCTTGGCGTTGCCGTAAGCGAGATGCGTGTGCACATCGATCAGCCCTGGCATCACGAAATACGCGGAATAATCGAGCAGCTGGTCCTGGCGCGCGCGTCGCGGCGCGTCGCCGACGGGTCCGGCATATTCGATCATGCCCTCCAGGTCGAAGACTAGGGTTTGGTCGGTTTCGCCTTCGTTTTGCCGCCCCGTAAACAGCTGGCCGCAGCGCACAAAAGTCTTCATCGCGATCTCCGCCGAGAAGTTGAGGGGCGCCAGCTCTCGCCAGCAGCAGCAATTTCCCTCCAGTTCTAGCACAGCGAAGAGGCACCGATCACGCTTCCATTTCGCTCGAACGCGGCTCGGCCTGTTCGGCCGGCTCGCACCCGCACCAGGAACCGGGATTCTCAACTCTCTCCCGTTATGCCGGCGAAGGCCGATGCCGATGGCAAGCCGATACCTATGGTGAGAGGGCCCACCTTCGTTTGACGGCTGTCGCCCGCTCAGATCTGGACGATCGACCCGAAATCCCAGTTTTGCCCAGGGGGATCTTCGCCGATGCGCACCGTCTTTTGATCGGGAAAGCGATAGGGCGGGACCGGTAAGTTATACGGCGCCGGCACGCCGGCATAAACGCGGCCTGCCAAATCGTATTTCGAGCCGTGGCAAGGGCAGAAATAGCCGCCGAGCCAATTCGGCGCCGGATTGCTCGCGTCAGGCTTTGGGAAATATCCCGGAATACACCCGAGATGGGTACAGATCCCGACCAGAACCGCATATTCAGGTTTGATCGAGCGGTGCCAGTTCCGCGCATAGGGCGGCTGCTGGTTAGTGTCGGAAGTCGGGTCGGCCAGTCGGTTGACGAGGGTCGCGTCTTGCAATTCCTTGAGCAGCGGCGGCGTGCGGTTGACGATAAAGATCGGCTTGCCGCGCCATTGAACGATGACTTGCTGGCCCGGCGCCACCTTGGTGAGATCGATATCGACCGGACCGCCGGCGGCAAGAACATCGGCCGCCGGGTTCAGCATGTCGACAAGAACATATCCGGTCGTGACCACCGCAACGGCGCCGACTGCGCCCGCGACTAGTTGCAGAAAATCGCGCCGCGTTTCCTGGTGCAGCGCACCCTCGGCGGGGGCCGCTCCTCGCAAGCTGTGGGTATCGTCGGTCATTGAGGGTCAAAGGTCCGTCTGCTGCGCGCTTCCGGTCAACGAAACACGGCAATTCAACCGCCGTTCCCTGCCGCGCCTTTCAGCCGCAGCGCGCAGATGCTCACTCTGGTGCAGCTGTCGCAGCGAATGGTAGGCTCAGCGGCAGAGCGCAACCCATCCATATCACCCCATTGCCGTTTTAAAGGGGTACGCAATGAAAATCGCCCGCATCGAAACCTTTATCCTCGGCACCGGCAGCTCGAAAGACCTGCTGTTCTGCCGCGTCGAGACCGATGACGGTCTTTACGGCTGGGGCGAGGCTTATGTCACTCACGGCAAAGAGAGCGTCGTCGCCGAATGCATCCGGACAATGACGCCGCACCTGATCGGCCGCAGCGTCTTCAACATTCGCCATACCGGCCAGGTCATCCTTGAGGATTTCGCGATCAAGCGCGGGTCGCCCGAATTGTTCTCGGCGTGGAGTGCGGTCGAGATCGCGTCCTGGGACATTCTCGGCAAGCACACCGGGCTGCCGGTCTACAATCTGATCGGCGGCGCCTCGCGCGAGCGGGTGCGCATTTACGCGAATGGCTGGTCGCGTGGGGCGACGATCGACGAGCGTGTCGAATGCGGGCTCAAGGTCAAGGCGATGGGGTTTACCGCCGCCAAATTCGACCCATTCCCCGGCCCGTGGCGCAATTATGTCGATCGTCGTGACGAGGATTTCGCGATCGATCATGTCCGCGCGATGCGTCAAGCCCTCGGCCCCGATTTCGAGTTGCTGATCGAGGCCCATCGCCGCTTTGCCCCGGCGCACGCGATCCGCATCGGCCAGCGCCTCGCCGAGTTCGGCATCGACTGGTACGAGGAGCCGTGCCTTGCCGAAAATATCGACCTCGTCGCCGAGGTGCGCCGCGCGGTGCCGATCCCGATCGTGACCGGCGAGGCGCTCTACACGAAGGAAGCGTTTTTCGAATGCCTCGCCAAACGCGCCGCCGATATTCTGAACCCGGACATCTGCGTTGTCGGCGGCATTTCCGCGATGCTCGACATTGCCGTGATGGCGCAGCCGCAGGCGGTCGTGATGGCCCCGCACAATTATAACAGCACTCTGGTCGGCCTTGCCGCGACCGTGCATCTGTCGGCAGTGATCCCGAATTTCCGGATCGCCGAGTATTTCGTCAACTTCCAGGATCTGTGCCGCGAGATCGCGACCGCGTCGCTGACGGTCCGGGACGGTTGGACCGATTTGCCGACTGCGCCCGGATTGGGCGTCGACATCGATGTCGACAAATTGCGCGCGCACCCGCATCACGAGGCGACCGCCCACGGCTTCCGCCAATACTGGGAGGAATACCCCCGGAAAGGCTATACCCCCAGCTTCCGCGGCTGAGTGGAGCGGGATAGTTCACAATGCCGCAAGTGGAATGCTAAGCGCCCGCGCCGCGGCGAGCAGCCGGCCGTCGTAGCTGGCGAGTTCGACCGGTTCGCCCTCACTGCGGTGGTAAGCCATCGTGGCCAGATGCAGGGCGTCGAGGGTTCGAACGGCAATAGGAAACGGCTCGAGGGCCCGCTCCAACACATGCTCGGTCATCTCCGTCAAATTAACGCGAGCCAACAAACCGCGTGCCCGATCGGCGTGGGAGTTCAGCAGATTGCGGGCGTTGATCCGGGTCCAGACCTCGAAGGCTAACAAGCGGCTGGAGGCGAGGTCCTCGTCCCAGAGCGTCTCCCGTGGGGCCTGAGCCTCGGCAAACAAGTCTGCCAGTAGCACCGAACTGTCGATGTAGATCACCACCGATCTTCGCGATCCTTGTCGAGATCGGCCAGCAATTGTTCTAACGTATAATCGGGTATCGGCTTGCGCGGCGGCAACGGTGCAAATGGCCGCTTTGCGGGGGTCAGCCAGCCTTCCCGGAGGCCTTTCTCCTGAAACGGGGTAAGGCCAGTTCCCCGCTCATATGGAACGATCTCGGCGACGGCGCGGCCACGATCGGTAATGACGATCGCCTCGCCCGCCGCCGCCAGCCGGACATACTCGCTGAGCTTGTTTTTTAACGTTTTCAGACCGACCTTTTGCATCGGCGTCATGTAGCCTCCAGAAGCTACTTCGTCAACGGTGATGCAATCCGCGCCAAAACGGCTAGACTGCGATTGCCAGAACAGAGAGGGACCGGCACGTGAGTACGATGCTGGAAGATAGGCAAGCCGCCCTCGAACGGGAAAATGCCGAGTTGCGCCAGCAGCTCGTTGTCTGCAATGCCGAACTCAAAGAGGCGCGCGCGCAGCAGACCGCGACCGCCGAGGTATTGCAGGTCATCAACTCCTCGCCGGGTGATCTCGCCCCGGTGTTCAATGAGATGCTGGAAAAGGCACGACGGCTGTGCGAGGCGGAGCTCGGTCTTCTCCTAATCTACCAGGCCGACTGTTTCCGCGCCGTGTCGTTGCATGGAGCGCCGGAGGCTTACGTCGAGTTTATGACGCGAGAGCCGATACGCCCTGGACCGCACACCGGGTTGGAGCGTCTGGTCCGGCTGCGCCAGCTGGTCCATATCGCCGACCTCACGGCCGAGACGGCATACCGGGAACGCGACCCACTGCGAGTCGCCTCAGTCGAGCTTGCCGGAATGCGCACCTTCCTGGCGGTGCCGTTATTGAAGGAAGAGGCTCTGCTCGGTGCCTTCGTTCTCTATCGGCAGGAGGTGTATCCCTTTTCCGACAAGCAGATCGCGCTATTGCAGAACTTCGCCGCACAGGCGGTGATCGCGATTGACAACGCGCGGTTGATTACAGAGACGAGGCGCAGCAATCTCGCGTTTCGCGAGAACGAGGAACGCTACGCGCTCGTGACGCAAGCCGTCGCCGAGGGAATTTACGAGTGGGACATCAAGAGCAATTCGCTCTGGGTGTCCCCGCGGCTGATTGAGATCTTCGGACTGGCGGAGCACAGCCTTACCGCTGCAGATTGGAATTCTCTGGTCCATCCCGAAGATTTTCCGCTTTATCGAGCAGCCTTGCGTATGTGCTTCAAAGGCACGACGCCGCGGCTCGATTGCGAGTACCGGGTTCGCCACAGCGACGGCAGCTATCGCTGGATCGAAGACCGCGGTGTTCCGGTACGCGACGAGGCCGGACGGGCGGTCCGGATGGTTGGCGCGCTTACCGACATCAGCTCTCGAAGAGAAGCAGACGAAGATCTACGCGAGGCGTTGGAGCAGCAGACCGCGACCGCCGAGGTGTTACAGGTCATCAATTCCTCGCCCGGCGATCTCGCCCCGGTATTCGCTGCGATATTACAAAAGGCGCATGCGCTCTGCGGTGCCGATCATGGCCACTTGACGGCCTGCGAGGGCGGGCAGTTTCGCGCTCTTGCCACCCACGGAGTGCCGGAGGCGTTTGAGAAGCTGCTGCGCCAACCATTCCGTCCGGGGCTCAACGTTTCGCGGCGTCTGCGCGCCGGCGAGAGCGTGATCCAGTTTCCCGATATGGCGGCCTTGTCATACGACCCGGACGATCGGATCGGCCGCGGTGCCGCTGAACTAGCCGGTGCCCGCACCTTGCTGATCGTGGCACTGAGGAAGGACGACGCCCTCCTCGGGTACATCACAGCGCATCGGACCGAGGTCCGACCGTTTTCCGAGAAAGAGATCGCGCTGCTGCAGAATTTCGCGGCGCAGGCGGTCATCGCGATGGAGAACGCGCGCCTCCTGGGCGAACTGCGCGAGCGCACCTGCGACCTCGAAAAATCGCTCGAATACCAGACCGGGATCAGCGATGTGCTGCGGGTGATCAGCCGGTCGGTCTTCGATCTGGACTCCGTGCTCCAAACCGTCGTGACCACGGCGGTGAATTTGTGCCACGCCGAACTCGGCAACGATTTATCGCAACGACGATGGCGAATACCGATGGGCCGCCGGCCATATGCTGATGCCGGAATTCGAGAAGCTCGAGCGCAACGTCCACATCCGGCCCGGCGCCGGGACGCTGGTCGGGCGGGTCGCGACCTCAGGCCAAACCGTTCAGATCCTCGATGCCTGGACCGACCCGCTATACGAAATCAAAAACGATGCGCGGATTGGCGGCGTTCACACGATGCTGGGAGTGCCGCTGGCGCGCGACGGCGTGCTGGTGGGTGTGATCGGGTTGGCCCGTCGCACGATCCAGCCCTTTTCCGAGCGCGAGATCCAGCTCGTCTCGACCTTTGCCGACCAGGCGGTGATCGCGATCGAGAACGCGCGGCTCCTGACCGAAACGCGCGAAGCCTTGGAGCAGCAGATCGCGACCGCCGAGGTATTACAGGTCATCAATTCCTCGCCCGGCGATCTCACCCCGGTCTTCGACGCGATACTGGAGAAGGCGCACACGCTGTGCGACGCCGCCTATGGCAGCTTAGGGCTCTATGACGGCGAGAGGTTCCGAGCGGTCGCTGTAAATTCCGTTTCCGAAGCGTTCGCCGAACGCCTGCGGGAGGGGTTCTCCTGGGTCGGCAATCCCGCCGAGCCGTTACTACACGGCGCCCCCTTTGTCCACATCCCAGATATGGCCGAGATCAACCATCCCATGCACCGGATGGCCGTCGAGCTCACCGGCGCGAGCACCTTTCTGACCGTACCGTTGCGTAAAGATAATATACTGCTCGGCTATATCACAGCCGTGCGTCAGGAGGTGCGGCCGTTCACCGACAAGCAGATCGCGCTGCTGCAAAATTTCGCGGCGCAGGCGGTGATCGCAATGGAGAACGCGCGCCTCATCACCGAGACGCGCGAGGCGCTGGAGCAGCAGACCGCGACCGCCGAAGTGCTCGGCGTCATCAGCAATTCGCTGAGCGATACCCAGCCGGTGTTCGATGCCATCGTACAGAGCGGGCTGAAGTTGTTTCCCGATGCCGCAATCAGTGTCGCTCTCCCGATCGACGGCCAGGTGCACGCGGCAGCGCTAGCAGAAACGGATCCTGACCGTGCTGAAGCATGGCGGCGCAGGTTCCCGTTTCCGTTGACGCGCGAGTACATGCACAGCGTCGCCATTCTCGATCGCAAGATTGTCGATTTTGCCGATGTGCGGGACGCTGCCGTCGAATTCGGAGCCGGCAGCGCAAACTTCCTGGCAAGCGGGTACCGCGCCATCACGATCGTACCGATGCAACGGGGCGAAGCAGCGATCGGCGCACTGAGCGTCGTGCGGTCGGCGCCTGGACCGCTCTCGAACGAGCAGCTGGCGGTACTCAAAACCTTTGCAAACCAAGCAGTCATCGCTGTCGAGAACACCCGTCTCCTCACCGAGACGCGCGAGGCGCTGGAGCAGCAGACCGCGACCGCCGAGGTTCTCCAGGTCATCAATTCCTCGCCCGGCGATCTTGCCCCGGTGTTCGACGCAATATTAGAAAAAGCGCACGCGCTCTGCGAGGCGTCGTTCGGCGCCTTGATGACCTATGATGGCGAACGGTTTCAACCGGTGGCGCTGCAGGGTGTGGCGACACGCTTCTGGGAATTCATCGGGCAGGGGATTTGTCCAAAGCCGGGGGACCCGTTCGGGCGCATGGTGGAAGGGGCACCGCTCTCACATATCCACGACTTGTCGGAAGTCGCAGCGCAATACCCGAACGATGCATTGCCGCGCGCCGCCGTCGATCTCGGCGGGATTCGCACCTTTCTGATTGTGCCATTGCGCAAAGACAGTGCGCTGCTTGGCGCAATCACTGCCTACCGCCAGGAAGTGCGCCCCTTTACCGACAAGCAGATCTCGCTGCTGCAGAACTTCGCGGCCCAGGCGGTGATCGCGATTGAGAATGCGCGGCTCTTGACCGAGACGCGCGAGGCCTTGGAGCAGCAGACCGCGACCGCCGAGGTATTGGAGGTCATCAACTCCTCGCCCGGCGATCTCGCGCCAGTATTCGAAGCGATCCTTGAGAAGGCAATGACGCTGTGCAAGGCGGCATTCGGTGGGTTGTGGACCTACGACGGCCGATCGATGCATCGGGCGGCAAGCCGAAGATTCCCCAAAGAAGCAATCGAAGCCTTTTGCGAATTTGTGCCTCCGGTTGGCGCCATGTCTTACGAGATCGTGCAGGGCGCTCCTCTAGTTCATGTCGCGGACGTCTCCGACTCAGAGGCCTACCGAACCAGGGTTGATTCTGTCGTCACTATGGTCAACACCACCAATATACGAACCGGACTATGGATAGCCCTGCGGAGGGATGACGATCTTCTCGGTATGTTTGTGCTCTATCGTACCGAGATTCGGCCATTTTCCGACAAGCAGATCTCGCTGCTGCAGAACTTCGCAGCCCAGGCGGTCATCGCGATGGAGAACGCGCGGCTGCTTCGCGAGTTGCAGCAGCGCACCGGCGATTTGCAGGAATCGCTCGATTATCAGACCGCGATCAGCGAGGTGCTGCGGGTAATCAGCGGCTCGGCGTTCGACCTCGGGCCCGTGCTGCAATCGGTCGTCTCTACCGCGATCCGGCTGTGCCGCGCCGACCAGGCGGTCATCTATCGCAATATCGATGGCGAGTACCGCTGGGCCGCCGGCGACTCGCTCGCCTCCGAATACGAGAAGATCGAGCGCGACGTTCGGATCCGCCCGGGCATCGGCACAGTCGTCGGTCGCGCCGCGCTCGAGGCGCAACCCGTGCATATCCTCGATTGCCAGACCGACCCCAGTTACGAGGCCAAGGATGATGCCCAGGTCGGCGGCATTCACACCTTGCTTGGCGTGCCTTTGCTGCGCGATCGGCTGGCGATTGGCGTTATCGGCCTGGCACGTCAGCGTGTCGAGGCATTCACCGAAAAGGAGATCGCGCTGGTCACCACCTTCGCCGACCAGGCGGTGATAGCGATCGAAAATGCCCGCCTACTGACCGACTTACAGCAGCGCACCAGCGATCTGCAGGAATCCCTCGAATACCAGACCGCGACTAGCGACGTGCTCAAGGTTATCAGCCAGTCGACATTCGATCTCGAGCCGGTGCTGCAAACTGTCCTCGAAACGGCCATCCGCCTCTGCGGCAATAGGCAGGGCCTGATCTTCAGGCGCGACGCGGACGGGCGTTACCGGCTGGCCGCAAGCTCCGGGACGACGCCCGACCATCGTGAAATCGAGGCGAACCTGGCCATCGAGCCGGGGCCGGACACCTTGGTTGGCCGCGTCGTACTAGCGCGCCAGCCCGTCGAAATTCTTGATACTCTGGCGGATCCCGATTACGCACTGAAGCACAGCGCGCGCGCGGGCAACCTGCGGACAATGCTCGGCGTTCCGCTGTTGCGCGAGGACGTCCCGATCGGAGTATTTTGCACCGCTCGCGAAATCGTAGAACCGTTTACGGCCAAGCAGATCGAGCTCGTCCAGACCTTCGCCGACCAAGCCGTGATCGCGATCGAGAACGCACGCCTGTTCAACGAATTGCGTCAGCGCACCGGCGATCTGCAGGAGTCGCTCGAATACCAAACCGCAATCAGTGATGTGCTGAAGGTCATCAGCCAATCGACTTTCGACCTGCGGCCGGTGCTGGAGACGCTGGCGGGAACCGCGTCGCGGCTGTGCGAAGCCGAGATGGCGTTTATCTTCCGCCGCGAGGGCGAGCTTTATCGCGTCGCGGCATCGGTCGGCTTCTCGCCCGAAACCAAAGCTCTCGTCGAAGCGAATCCGATCTCGCCAGGCCGCGGCACGACTGCGGGCCGCACTGCATTGACCGCCGATGTCGTCCACATTCCGGACGCGAGGTCGGATCCGGAATACACCTTCGGCGAATTCATCCGCGTCGCCAAGACGCCTACGATGCTCGGGGTGCCCCTGTTGCGCGAGGGGGTGCCGGTCGGCGTCATCGTGCTGGCGCGCCAAAGGGTCGAGCCCTTTTCCGACAAGCAGATCGAATTGGTCCGGACCTTTGCCGATCAGGCGGTGATCGCGATCGAAAATGCGCGCCTGATCAGCGAATTGCGCGATCGGACCGCCGAACTCGGGCGCTCGGTCGAAGAGCTGAAGATGCTGAGCGAGGTCGGACAGGCGGTCAGCTCGACACTGGATTTGCGCACCGTATTGTCGAAGATCCTGACCGCCTCGCTCGGCGTGACTTGGGCCAATGCCGGGGCGATCTTTCGCTATATCAGGGCGGAGCGGGCGTTTCGGCTGGTGGAGGCAGTCGGCTGGGATGAGGCATTGCAGAATTCGGTTGGCGATCTGCGCGTTGCCGAGGCTGAGACCGCGATGGGTGAGGCGGCCGCTCGACGCACACCGGTCCAGATCGTCGATCTCGCCGCGCGGCCAAGCGCGCCATTGCGCGATGCCAGTCTCGACGCCGGTTTTCATTCGGCGCTGATCGTACCATTGGTTGGCGCCGAGCGTACCCTCGGGGCCATTGTCCTGATGCGACGAGAAGCCGGCGAATTTCCGCCCGAGACCGTGCGCTTGTTGCAGACATTGGCGAGCCAGTCGGTATTGGCGATCCAGAACGCGCGTTTGTTCCGCGAGATCGCTGATAAGAGCGAGCAACTGGCGCTCGCCAGTCAGCACAAATCGCAATTCCTCGCCAATATGAGCCACGAATTGCGCACCCCGTTGAACGCGATCCTGGGCTATGCCGAACTGTTGGTCGACGGCATTTACGGCGTATTGCCGGAAAAGGCTCAGGGTGTTCTTGAGCGGGTGCAGAATAACGGCCAGCATCTACTGGCATTGATCAATGACGTGCTCGACCTCGCCAAAATCGAGGCCGGGCAACTGACCTTGACGATCGAGGATTACGCACTCCCCGAAGTGGTGCGCTCGGTGGTCACCGCGACCGAACCCTTGGCAACGGCAAAGGGGCTGAAGTTTACGACGGATGTGCAAGACAATATGCCGATGGCGCACGGCGACGCGCGCCGCGTCTCGCAGGTGCTGTTAAATCTGGTCGGCAATGCGATCAAATTCACCGATCAGGGCGAAGTCGGGATTACCGCCTCGCTCGCGAATGGTCAATTTGTGCTTGAGGTGCGCGACACCGGGCCGGGTATCGCCGATGCCGATCAGGAGCGCATCTTTGGTGAATTCCAGCAGATCGACAATTCCAGCACGCGCAAAAAGGGCGGCACCGGATTGGGGTTGGCGATCTCCAAACGCATGGTCGAAATTCAGGGTGGCATGATCTCAGTCGAATCCACCCTGGGACAGGGATCGACATTCCGCGTCGTCTTGCCGGTGCATGTCGAGCCGGCATTGGAGGAGGCGGCATGAGCAAGCGCATCCTGATCGTCGAGGACACTGAGGACAATCGCCGCATTATCCGCGATCTCCTGACCAGCATCGGCTACGAACTGATCGAGGCGGTCGATGGCGGCGAGGGGGTCGCGCTCGCACAAAGCGAAAGACCGGACCTGATCCTGATGGACATTCAATTGCCGGTTATCGACGGCTATGAAGCGACGCGGCGCATCCGCGCCATTCCCGATCTCGCCAAGGTGCCGATCATTGCGGTGACCTCTTATGCGCTGTCGGGCGACGAAGCCAAAACCCGCGCCGCCGGCTGCGACGGCTATGTCGCCAAGCCGTTCAGCCCGCGCCAACTTGTCGCCAAAATCCGCGAATTCCTCCCGGAGTGAAGATTTCACCGCAGAGGGACGCAGTGGTCACGGGGAGGACGCCGACTTTGACCGAAAATGAAATCGGCAATGCGATCGTCGGTGCGGCGATGAAAGTTCACTCCACCGTGGGACCCGGGCTACTGGAGAGCGCGTATGAGACTTGCCTGCTTCACGAATTGGAGAGGCAGGGCCATCCCGTGCGGCGGCAAATGTCGATTCCGATCCGTTACGAAGACTTGACAATCGATAACGGCTATCGCGTCGATCTGTTGGTCAGAGACCTAGTCGTCATCGAGCTAAAAGCGATTGAGTTAGTTCTTCCCGTTCATCGGGCACAGTTGCTCAGCTATCTTAAATTGGGACAATTTAAACTTGGTTATCTATTAAATTTTCATGTCGCGCATATGCGCGACGGCATCGTTAGAATGGTCGATGGCCTCGGAATTACTGCGTCCCCTGCGCAGCCTCCGCGACCACCGCGTTCAAAGCTTAATTGATGCGCGAGCCGCCGCTGATCCTTGCCGCCGACGATGTGGCGGACAATCTCGAAATCCTGCGGATGCGGCTCGAAAGCCAGGGCTACGAGGTCGTGACCGCCGGCGACGGCGCTGAGGCAATCGAGAAAATCCAAGCGCTGGTGCCCGATCTGGTGCTGCTCGATGTGATGATGCCAAAGGTCGACGGCATCGAAGCGCTAAAGAAAATCAAGAGTGACACGTCACTGCCCTTTATCCCGGTGATCCTGGTCACAGCCCGCGCCGACGCCAAGGATGTCATCGCCGGGCTGGAGAGCGGCGGCGACGATTATCTGACCAAGCCGGTTGACCACGCCGCATTGTCGGCGCGCGTCCGCGCGATGCTGCGGATCAAGGCGTTGCACGACACGGTGGCGGCGCAGGCGCAGCGCCTCGAGCAGCAAGCAGCCGATCTTGCGGGATTGAACCAGACCTTGGCGGAACGGGTCGCCGCGCAGGTCGACGAAATCGAGCGGATCGGCCGGCTAAAGCGGTTTTTGGCGCCGCAAATCGCCGAGACAATTATTTCCTCCGGGGGCGAGGCGATCCTCGAACATCATCGGCGCGATATTGTCGTGCTGTTCTGCGACATGCGTGGTTTTACCGCCTTTTCCGAAACCGCTGAGCCGGAAGACGTGATGGCGGTGCTTGGCGAGTATCACACAGCACTCGGGCCGTTGATCCACCGTTACGAGGGCACCCTCGATCGTTTCGCCGGCGACGGTCTGATCGTGTTTTTTAACGATCCGGTGCCGTGCCCGGACCCGGCGTTACGGGCGGTGCGGCTCGCCGTCGAGATGCGCGACCGGGTTGCCTCGCTCGCTCGGTCATGGGCGGCCCGCGGGCATGAAATCGGCTTTGGCGTGGGCATCGCCCAGGGTTACGCGACGCTCGGCCGGATCGGGTTTGCGGAGCGCTCCGACTACACCGCGATCGGCACCGTGACTAACCTTGCCGCGAGGCTGTGCGACGAAGCCGGCGATGGACAGATACTGGTTACCCGCCGCGTTGCCGCGGCAATCGACGATAGCATTGCCGAATTCGAACTGCTGGGCGATCTCGCTCTCAAGGGCCTAAGCCGTCCCGTCCCCGTGCTGAATGTCCGCAGCCTGATGCTGCAGAGTGCTGGAGAGGCACAATTGCCCGGCGACAGGCTCAAGGATCGCTGCTGATCTCGTGCGCCCCGGTTAGCCGGCTTTTAGCGCGCGGGCCGCGTCTACCGCGGCGTAGGTCAGGATGCCATCAGCGCCGGCGCGTTTGAACGCGATTAGGCTTTCCATCACCGCGTGATCGCCATCGAGCCAGCCGTTCTGGGCCGCGGCGTGCAGCATCGCGTACTCGCCCGACACCTGATAGGCGTAGGTCGGCACGCGGAACGCTTCTTTGACCCGGCGCACGATATCGAGATAGGGCATACCGGGTTTGACCATGACCATGTCGGCACCCTCTTGCAGATCGAGCGCCACCTCGCGCAACGCCTCGTCGGTGTTGGCGGGGTCCATCTGATAGGTACGCTTGTCGGCGCTGCCGAGGGCGGTTTTGGACCCGATCGCGTCGCGGAACGGTCCGTAAAATGCCGACGCGTATTTCGCCGCATAGGACATGATTCGGATATGCGCAAACCCGGCCTCGTCAAGCGCGTCTCGCACCGCGCCGACCCGGCCGTCCATCATGTCGGAGGGAGCAATGATGTCGCACCCAGCCTCGGCCTGCACCACCGCCTGCCGCTGCAGGATCGCGACGGTCTCGTCATTCTCGACATAGCCGCTGCGGATAACTCCGTCGTGACCGTGCGAGGTGAACGGGTCGAGCGCCACATCGCACAGCACGCCCATTCCCGGCACCGCCTGTTTCAGCGCCGCCACTGCGCGGCAGACGAGATTGCCGGGGTTGACCGCCTCACTGCCTTCGGCATCCTTCAACTCCGGCGGCACGGCCGGAAATACCGCAATCGTCGGGATGCCGAGTGCTGCCGCCTCGCCCGCGGCATCGACCAAGGCCGGGATCGGCAGCCGGAACACGCCGGGCATCGACGCGATTGGCGCCTTGTGGCCCTGGTCATGGACAAACATCGGCCAGATCAGATCGCCCGAGGTCAGCACATTTTCGGCGACGAGTTTGCGCGACCATGCATCGCGCCGGTTGCGGCGCATCCGCAGGCGCGGAAAGGGGGCAAGCGGCGGCAGAAACTCGGTCACGGGCAACCTCGGCGAAGGCAGTTATCGACACGCGATCGTTGGAAAATAAGCCCGCAAACCGCGAGTCACAACGCGGGCGTCATCCAAACGAGCTTGAAAAATCCGAGGCCGTTTTGGCCCGCGGAAAATTCCTTTCATAGCCAACCGCGCCTTCACGCTCTAGCGCGCCTGGACAAAGGCGGTCATAGAGCGCAGCGATGTGGTAGGACGCGAAATTGGCCGGTTCACTGGACCGGCTGCAGCGAATAACGCACTGGTATTTAGGCTGTTCGATTCAGTCCAGCGGGTAGTCGTAGCGGATGAAGCCGTTGAAGCGGGCGATGCGGTCGTAGAGCGAACGGGCGGTGGCGTTGTCTTCTTTGGTCGTCCAGTAGAGGCGCAGGCAGTCGCGTTCGCGGGAAATGGCCGCTACCGCTGCGATCAACTTTTCGCCGATGCCGTGCCGGCGGGCCGCCGCGTCGACAAACAGATCCTGCAAATAGCAGACATCGCGCGGGCTCCAGGCGTGGGCGTGGAACAGGTAATGGACGATCCCGACCAGCGGCCCGGTCTCGCCGTCGAGCCGGGCGCCGAGCCCGCGAATCGGGCTCTCTACCGCGATCAGCCGCTGCCAGGTGTGGACGTAAATTTCCGGCGGCAGCTGGGTTTCGTAAAAATCGAGATATTGATGCCACAATTCGGCCCAGCGCTCACGATCGGCGGCGGCGAATGGCGTGATGATGATCGAGGGCATGTGAGCGCGTTCACTCTCTCTTTTTTGTCGCCTGCCACGATAATATGATGCCGTCGCACGATTGGAGCCCGCGATGCTGATATTTCGACAATTATTCGATCCGCCGTCGTCGACCTACACCTATTTGCTTGCCGACGGGCGCAACGGCAATGCCGTGATCATCGACCCGGTATTCGAGCAGGTCCGACGCGACGCGGCATTGATCGACGAGCTCGGCCTCAAGCTCCTTTATTCGCTCGAAACCCATGTCCATGCCGATCATGTCACCGGTGGCTGGCTATTGCGCCAGCAGACCGGGTGCAAGATTGCGCTGTCGGCGGATAGCGGCGCCGAGGGGGCCGACCGCTATCTGGTGCCCGATGACGTGATCGCCTTTGGCAGTCGCAATCTGCAGGTCCGTAAGACGCCGGGGCATACCAGTGGCTGTCTGACTTATGTGTTGGACAACCGCAGCATGGCGTTTACCGGCGACTGCCTAATGGTGCGCGGCAGCGGCCGCACCGATTTCCAACAGGGCGATCCGGGCATGATGTACCGCTCGGTGCATCAACAGATTTTTTCGTTGCCCGACGATTGTCTGTTGTATCCGGCGCATGATTATCGCGGACTGACCGTCACTAGCGTCGGCGAGGAGCGGCGCTACAACCCGCGCCTCGGCGGCGAGACCGGCGAAGCCGATTTCGCCGGCTACATGAAAAACCTGCGCTTGGCGCACCCGAAAAAGATAGATGTCGCGGTGCCGGCCAATCTCAAGTGCGGCAAGCCCGAGGGCGAGGTCGACATGAACGCCGCGCCGAACTGGGCGCCGCTGCATTACAGTTTTGCCGGCATCTGGGAAATTCACCCGCATGGCCTCGAGGAGCATGCGCGCGACGTCCAGCTCGTCGATGTCCGCGAGCCCGAGGAATTTTCGGGGCCTCTCGGCCACATCCGCGGCGCCAAGCTTATCCCGCTGGGCTCGCTTGCCGAGCGTGCGCAGGAACTAACAAAGGACCGGCCGATCGTCACTGTGTGCCGCTCCGGCAGCCGCTCGGCGCAAGCGACCGTGATTCTGCGCGAGGCTGGGTTCACTGACGCAGCCAACCTCACCGGCGGCATGCTGCGCTGGCGCTCGGAAGGCCACGCCGTCGAAGGCGGCAGCGCCACCGATTACATCGCCGAATATTCGATCTGACCCGCACGACCAAAGTCCGATTTTGGTAGGACGAACCGGCCGGGCTCGACCCGGCGGATCAGGCCGCAGCGCCCAATGGCTTCGCTCGTTCGATCCGTTCTCGCTCTTGGGGACTATTCATCGCCTTCCACAGATCGCTGCGTCGCTGCAGGTTCAGCCAGAAATCGGGGCTGTTGCCAAACACACGCCCGAGGATAAGGGCGGTCGCCGCGGTCACGTTCCGACGGTTGTTGCACAGCTCGTTAACATGTTTGCGCTGGACGCCCATGGCATCGGCGAGCGCGGCTTGGGTCAGCCCCATTGGCTGCATGAACTCCTCGACAAGTATCTCGCCGACGGTAGCCGGCTTGCGCTTTGTCGTGAGCATCGTTCACCTCACCTGTAGCTATGGTCGTCTAGGTAGACACCCTCTGCCTCGCCGTGGCTGCCATTCCACCGGAACAACAATCGCCACTGATCATTGACGCGGATCGAGTGGAAGTCGGCCAGGTTGCCGCGCAGCTTCTCGAAATGATTGCTTGTCGGCACTCGCAAATCCTGATCGGTCGTTGCATCGTCGATCATCTGAAGCTTGCGGAAGAGCCGGGCTTCGAGATCGGGCGGAATGTGCCGCGACTGCCTGTCCTCGACGAAGAAGGCGCGTAACCATTCGTCGCGAAAGCTCTGGATCACGCCGCTGCTCCATTCGCGTTTCTATGTACGTCTCGCTGGTACAGATTGCAAACCCAGTGGCAGCGCCAGACAGCGTTGGGGATTTTCGCAGTGGTGGCCGTCGATTTTTCGCAAATCCGGCGGCAGTGGGGTGGTACACTTTGGCAGGAAAATGGGTGCCGGTTGCAACCACGAAGAAAGGGATGGAAATGGCGTATGACCTGTTGATCAAGAACGGCCGCATCGTCGACGGCTCGGGTATGCCGGCGTTCAAAGGCGATGTCGGCGTCAAGGACGGCAAGATCGCCGAAATCGGCAAATTGAGCGGCCCAGCCACAAAAACAATCGACGCCGCCGGCTGCGTCGTGGCGCCGGGCTTTGTCGACAATCACTGCCACTTCGACGCGCAGGTCACCTGGGACCCGCTGTGCACGTTTTCGCCTAACCATGGCGCAACAACCGTCGTCTTTGGCAATTGCTCGCTCGCACTGGCGCCGGTCCGTCCGGGCACCGCAAAACGGGTCGCCGAATTCCTGTCGTATGTCGAAGCGATCCCGATGGAGGTATTGAATACCGTCGAGGTCGATTGGGAAACGATCCCGCAATACATGGAGCGGCTCGATCAGAATCTCGGCGTCAATGTCGGCAACCTGATCGGCCACTCGACGGTGCGCTATTATGTGATGGGCGACGAGGCCCAGGGCCGCACCGCGACTGATGATGAAATCAAAAAGATGCAGGGCGTCGTTCGCGAGGGGATGGAGGGCGGCGCCCTCGGCCTGTCGGTGTCGCGCAACAAGGGCCATTATGATCCGCAGGGTGTGCACATCCCGGCGTTATGGGCCGACGAAAAGGAAATCTTCGCGCTCGGTGACGTGTTGCGCGAGATGGGCACCGGCATCATTCAATCCGGTGGCGGGCGTGCAGCCGAACTCAACGACGGACTAATGGCGCGGCTCAGCGAGGCGACCGGCCGCACCGTGATCTACAACAACCTCGGCCAGACTGTCCGTGAGCCCGACGCCTGGAAAAAGCACATGGCGCGGGTCGAGGAGACGTCAAAGGCCGGCATCAGGGCTTATCCGCTGTGCAGCCCGAACCGGACGACGCAGAGCTTTACGATGCGCAATTGCCAGGTATTCCGGGGCTCGCCGACCTGGCACCCGATCCTGTTGTCGTCGGACGAGGAGAAGCTGAAAGCCTATGCCGACCCGGCGGTCCGCCAGAAACTGCACGATGAAGTCGTCGAGCACAAAGTAAATGTGCCGGCGGCCGGTTATTCGCGCGAATGGTACAACTATATGTGGGTCGAAACCCCGGTCCTCGAAAAGAACCAGGGGCTCAAGGGCAAGCCCATCGGCCAGATCGCCAAGGAGCAGAACAAGCGCGTCATCGACGCATTCCTCGATCTCGTCGTCGAAGAAAATCTCGACACCGGCTTTATGCAGTCGGAAAACAATGTCGATGATGAGGCGATGGCGAAGATCCTGACTTATCCGAACGCGATCGTCGGATTGTCGGATGGTGGCGCGCATGTCCAATTCCACGGCGGCTACGGCTATTCGACACGGCTGTTATCGGAGTGGGTGCGCGAAAAGCACGTTATGAGCCTCGAGCACGCGGTGCGCCGGCTGACCTTTGATTCGGCCTCGGCACTCGGGCTTTATGATCGCGGGCTGCTGCGTCCGGGCATGGCGGCCGATATCGTGGTGTTCGATCCCGATACGGTGCGGCCGTTGCCGGAATCGATCGTGCACGACTTTCCGGCGGGCGGCTGGCGCATGAAGGAGCCGGCGGCCGGGATCCATTACACGATCGTCAATGGCCAAGTGTTGATGGAAGACGGCAAGCACACCGGGGCATTGCCCGGCCGCGTCCTGCGCAACACCTACTACCACGCCCACCACGGCTAACCGCTGGCGCAAAACCGGCGGAAACCGCCGCCCGCAGCCCTGCTGCGGGCGGTTCGCTTATGCGCCGCTGCCTGCAGCTAATCCGAAATTGCGCTGCCGGCTGGGTGTGCCCTTAGAGACAAAACTTACTTGGGCCATCCTGCTGACATCTAGAGCGCAGCAACTTTTTAAGCGCAGCGGACCCCCGCGCTACGCTGACGTGACGACGCGTTGGCGGAGATTTTGCGCCCGCTCGCTCGGGATGCTTTGGTCATAACTAACGGCTTGCGCGGCCTGTTGAGCGGGCATATTTCCGGGCGGGATAAGCCAAGTAGCTGTTACGGCGCCGACCTCGGGAGAACGAATTTATGCGTCACAAATTGCCGAATACGTTAGCCCTGCTCGCCCTTGCCAGTGCCCTGCTTCCGGCGGTGCCGGCATTCGCCGGGTTTGGCGCCATTGCCTGGGATAAAAATACCGGGAAGGCAGGCTGGACCTGGAACCAACCGGAGCCACGCAACGCTCTGGAAAAAGCGTTGAGTGAATGCGGGGCGACGGGCTGCAAGGTCATCATCCGGACCAAAGCAAAACAATGTTCCGCGATCGCGACCACAGCGAATGGCAAGGCGATTGGTGCTGCCGCCCGAAGCACCGTGGAAGCGGCCCGGACCAGAGCGATCGAAGATTGCGTCAAACGAAAAGCCGGCGAATGTGTGGTGCGCGCAAGCGACTGCAACAAGTAGCTCAGGAACGCACCGGGACCCTTTTCTCCGCTCAGTTTTTCCTGAGCGGGCGGCAGACCGCTTGGCTGTGATCGCACCGCGCCGGCTGATCGGGCCCTGCCCGACGCTGTACCTATGATGGGGCCGTCGGCCGATCCGCGCGTGCCCGCTAGTGCTGCAACCGGCGATGAGCCTAACTCAAAAATCCGGGAACCGGCGCGCGCGCGGCCCTGTTCAGACAGTACTCACCACTCACGGAGCGGCACACCGAGTGTCACAGAGGGGTGGTAACGGAGGAGAGAATGCTCTACTGGGCCTTGGTATTCCTGATTATCGCAATCATCGCGGCGTTTTTCGGCTTTGGTGGTGTTGCCGTCGCGGCCGCCGGCATCGCCAAGATCCTGTTCTTTGTTTTCCTGGTGATCTTCGTTGTGGCGCTCATCGCCGGTCTGATGGCCCGGCGCGGGCCGCCGGTGGTCTGACCTGGCCGACGACCGTTCGTGTCACTCGACTGCGAGCACGCGCGCCAGCTGGCTTAATGCCTCCTGGTGCCGCTCGTTTGGGATTTGCGCGAAATTCCGCGCCAGTTCCAGGCACATCCGTTCGCGTGGGGTGACCGAACGGTCTCCATCCTGTTCGAGCCCGGCAAAAAAGTAGCTGACCGGGACGCCCAGCACTTGGGCGATCTCGAATAGCCGCCCGGCGGAGATGCGGTTTATCGCGCGCTCGTATTTGTGCGCCTGCTGATAGGTAACGCCGATCAAATCGGCGAGCTGTTGCTGAGTTCAGGCCGAGCATAATCCGTCGCTCGCGCACGCGACCGCCGACGTGGCGATCGATGTCCTGGGTTCGGGCGGTCGAGCGCCGCGCCGAGGACACCCGCTCCGGTGCACCGGCCGAGACCGAAGCGCCGGGGTCGAGGTCTGCGCCGCGCCGCGCACTGATCGTTTGTTCCTCGTCTTTCATCTCGCTCACTCGATCAGTTCCCTACACAAGCTTGTGCCGCGAGGGCACAAAATCACGTAAGCTGCCGACCATGGTTGTCTCAGAACGCGCACGCTAGCTCAAGCTGCGACGCTCAACGCATGGTGTCGGCGCATGGAATCGTCGTGATGTGTCAATTTTTGGGCGGCATTTTCGCTACCGCAGTGCACCGCGCCGCCCACGTCTGCATCGTGCGCATGTCCTCCGCGTTGACACTGTGACCACGCCGATGATACCGACGTGATCCCGTATCGAATCTGAGACGATGCCGCGAATCTCGATTGGTGAGTGCTCGCTCTATTACGAGCGCCAAGGAATGGGCTTCCCGGTCCTGTTCATAACAGGGCTCGGCGGTTATGCCTCATTTTGGCAGGAGCAGGTCGGAGCCTTCGCCAAGCGTTTCGAGGTCGTGACGTTCGATCATCGCGGGATCGGCCAAAGCGATCCCGCGCGGATGGGGTATACCGTCGAGCGCATGACGGTTGATGCGATCGCGTTGCTGGACGCCCTGGAGATCCGACGGGCGCATGTTGTCGGTCACTCTACGGGCGGCGCGGTGGCCCAGGTCATGGCGATCGAACACCCGAACCGGCTGGCGAGCGTCGTCTTATCGGCGACCTGGACCAAGGCCGATGCGTACTTTCGCCGGCTCTACGCTCTGCGCAAAGAGATCCTCGAGCGGCTCGGCCCCAGCATTTATCTGCAATCGGCGACATTGGTCTGGTACCCGAGCTGGTGGGTTGCCCGCAACAACGAGAAGTTGCGTCAAATCGAGGCGCAGCATCTGGCGACCTTCGCCCCGACCGAAATCGTCTTGAATCGCATCGACGCGATGCTGGCATTTGATCGAACCGGCGAGCTTGCCCGAATAAAGACTCCGACCTTGGTAATCGGCGCCGAGGACGACATCGTGACCCCCGCCTATTTCTCCGAAGAGCTAGCGCGGTTGATCCCCGGGGCCGAGGTCAAGCTGTTCCCGCGCGGCGGGCATTTTCTAACCCATGTGCGGGCGCGCGAGTTTAATAACGCGGTGCTGCCGTTTCTGGTTTCGCACACACCCGGCTGACCTGCTGCCATTTTTCGAAGTCAATTTCCGCCTGCTTACCGGCGCCGACAAGCGCGTGTGCCGTCGGCTAATATCGGGTATTGCCACTGAGCTCGCGACGCGATTGGGAGGAAACGTCAATGCGCTTTGGATTTTTCGACCAACTGCCTTGCGCCAGGGGCTATACCGAGGCGCAGCGCTATCGCGACATCCTGGCCCAGATCGAGCTCGGCGACGAACTCGGTTTCGACACGGTATGGCTCGGAGAATTGCATTTCAGCCGCGCCTTTTCGATCCTGGCGAGCCCGCTGATGGTGCTGGCCGCGGCGGCGCAGCGCACCAGCCGCATCCGGCTCGGCACGGCGGTGACGCTGCTGCCGATGCACAATCCCGTTAAGATCGCCGAGGACGCGGCCACCGCCGATATCCTCAGCAACGGCCGACTTGAATTCGGTGTCGGCCGCGGCACCGCTCCGCTCCATTACGCCGGCTACGGGATCCCGCAGGAGGAGAGCCGCGAACGGTTCGACGAGGCATTGGACTTCGTCATTGGCGCTTGGACAAACGAAAGGTTTACCCACCACGGGAAATACTTCCACGCCGATAATTTGACCGTCATTCCCCGGCCGTTGCAGCAGCCGTACCCGCGCGTACGTATTGCGGCCAACAGCCCTGATACATTCCCATTCGCATCGCGGCGACGCTTCCCGATTTTCGCAACCCCGCTGATCAATCCGCCCGACAAGCTAAAAGAAGGTCTGGCGGTTTATCGCAGCGGCCTCGCCGATGGCGATACCGCGCTCGCCTTCCCGGTTCATGTCACCGCCAGCCGGGCGCAGGCGCGCAGCGAAACGGAACCGGGCTTGATGCGGTTCCTGCGGGAAGCTGCCGAGCGGCTCGCACCTTTGGGCCAAGCCGACATCAAAAGCTTCGAAGCATTTCGGCAGGTGCTGGCGCGCATGGAACGCGTCAAATACGAGGATATGGATCGCGAGATGGGCGTCTTCGGCGACCCGGATTACTGCATCGACCGGGTGCAATCGTTGCAACGTGAATACGGCATGGACGAATTTATCTGTTACTTTAACCAGGGCGGCATCATGGACCACAAACTGGTGCTGGAATTGATGACCCGGTTCGCCAAGGAAGTCAGGCCGCACTGTCGGTAGATCGTCCCCGCCCGAAAGTCAGCGCTTTTCGGCAATGTGCCTTTGTTTTGGGCAACTATGATTACTTTGGCAATGCTGTTTTAATGTGCAGTGCATCTTTAGTTATCATCCTGTAATTTCGCGCGTAAATGACTTTTCTATTGCACTGCAATATAAACCGTGAATAATCGTTTGCGCTACGATTGGGAGGCGCGGATGAGCGACACTTTGTTCAGCCACCAAAAGGCGAATTCATCGGAAGCCCGTTATACCGAGGACGGGCTGCGGGCGTTTTTTGCTTATCGCGACATGGGGATCATCAACGCCACCCACGGCAAACTGCGCGTGCAATTGGTCCGTGCTGCGCGCAAATCGTCCGAGGCCAAGGGCGGCACCGGCTTTCACATGCATACCGCCAACGTCCACGTTGTCTACATGGTCCGAGGATGGGCCAAATTCGATTATGACGGTGTCGATACCCTGGTCGAGGCTGGCGATTGCATTCACCAGCGGCCGGGAATCGTCCACAATCTTTATGACTGGTCCGACGATATGGAATTTATGGAGATTATCGCTCCGGCCGATTTCACAACAACAGAAATCACCCCGCCCGCGGTTCCCGCCTCTCAGTAAACCGCCGGAAATTCCCCGCATTGTAAGCTGCGGGGCGCGCTGCGGTGGCTTGAAACCTGTTAGTCGCTTAAGACCCGTCAGTCGCTTGAATAAACGACGTTGCGCAGCATCGGATAAATCAGGCGACTCCAGCGCTGGCCATTAAAGACCCCGTAATGGCCGACGCCGGTCTGGACATGATGCCGCTTCATATAGGGGCGAAGCCCGCTGCACAGTTCCTGCGCGGCCAAGGTCTGTCCGACCGCGCAGATATCGTCGCGCTCGCCTTCCACAGTGAATAGGGCTGTGCGGCGGATCGCGCGGGGATTGACTCGGCGTCCGCGCCATTCGAGCTGGCCCAAGGGCAATGCGTGCTCCTGAAATACCGAGCGCACGGTCTCCAGATAAAATTCCGCGGGCAGATCCATGACTGCCAGATACTCGTCATAAAATTTGCGAATTGCCGCAGCCTTTTCTGCTTCGCCATTCGCGAGATGGCAGAATAGATCGAGCTGGGCCTTGATATGGCGGTTAAGGTTCATGCTCATGAACGCCGCGAGCTGCGTAAAACCGGGATAGACGCGGCGCCAAGCGCCATCATAGCGCGGCGGCACGACATCGATCAGGCGGCGCTCAAACCAGCTCAGCGGCCGGCTCGTCGCCAAATGATTGACCTCGGTCGGGTTGATGCGGGTATCGATCGGCCCGGCCATTAGGGTCATGCTGCGCGGCGTCGCCGGGTGATCGTCCTCGGCCATGATCGCGACCGCGGCCAGCACCGCGACGCAAGGCTGGCACACCGCGACGACATGCGCACCGGGGCCGAGCACCTCGAGAAATGTGATGACGTGGTCGATGAAATCGTCAAAGTCGAACCTGCCGTGCTTTAGCCCGATGTCGCGCGCATTGCGCCAGTCGGTGATGTAGACATCGTGCTCGGTGAGCATGGTTTGCGCGGTGCCCCGCAGCAAAGTCGCGAAATGGCCCGACATCGGTGCGACAAGCAGCACCCGCGGCTGGGTGGCATCTATTTCCTTTTTAAAATGCAGCAAGTTGGCAAACGGCGTGCGATGCATCTCGACCTCGCGCACCGCGACCGAGCGGTTGCCGACCATGACTTGGTCGATACCGAAGGCCGGCCGGCGATGACTTAATCCGGCGCGGGCGGTCAGCTCGCAAAGTGCGGCGACAGCGCGTTGAACGGCGCTGCGCGAGGTGCCCGGCACCGCGTTTGCGAGAGCTGCCGCAGCCATGCTTGCGAAGCTCCGGAGCGGCGCAACGGTATCTGCGTAGGCTTGAAAGTTCTGGTAAATCATCGCTCGGCACTCGCCTTCAAAGCAATCGCCTTCCGGCGCGGATTGGCCCGCGATTTGCGTGATCCTTGGCGCCGCTATCGAGGTTATGGGATAATTTCCGCATCCGGTGCGTGCTCGCCATGAAAGGAACAGGGGATGCCCGAGGCCATCCTGACGATCAGTAGCAAGAACTATTCCTCTTGGTCGTTACGCGGCTGGCTGTTGTGCCGCATGGCGGGACTGGACTTCGCCGAAGAGGTTGTTCCGGTGGAGGATCCGGCGAACCGCGCCGAACTCCTCTTGCTGTCGCCCTCGATCCTGGTTCCCTGTCTGATGCATGACGGGAGCCGCATCTGGGATACGCTTGCGATCGCCGAGTATCTGAACGAGATCAAGCCGGACGCCGGGTTGTTGCCCAAGGCGCGCGCCGCCCGCGCCCGCTGCCGCTCGATCTGCGGCGAGATGCATTCGGGGTTTGCCAATCTGCGTTCGGCGCTGCCGATGAACCTGAAGGCCCACCATCCGGGCTTCAAAGTGTGGTCAGGAGCGCAAGCCGATATCGACCGAATCACGGCAATCTGGCGCGAATGCTTTGCCGAGCATCACGGCCCCTACCTGTTTGGCCAATTGACGATGGCCGATGCGATGTATGCGCCGGTCGCGACCCGGTTTATGACGTATGACGTAAGAGTCGACCGCGACTGCGCGACTTACTGCGACCGCATCATGTCACAGCCTGACATGATCGCCTGGCGCGAGGCGGCATTGGCCGAGCCCGACGAACTCGAAGAACTTGAGATGGAGTTCTGAGCGGCTCGACCGCCGGGCAAACAGCACGGATCGCAGAGCCGCCGGGACACTCCTCAGGGGAGATCTCATTTCAGGTCCCGCCACGGCGGGAGTGCGGCCAAAATCGCCCGTTTGAAGAAGCGAGCGGAATTCTTGGTCATTGTCTGCCGTGACGCGCTTCCCTGCTGCTTCTTTTGTAGGCGCACGCAATAATCCCGCGCGATAATAGGAAGCGCGCGCCCAACAGGAGTTCCCGATGTCGAGCACCACCCCGCTTTCCGGTCTTGTCGTGATCGAGATCGGCCACAGTATCGCCGCACCTTATGCCGGCATGATCCTCGGCGAACTCGGCGCCGAGGTGATAAAGGTCGAAAATCCGCATACCGGCGATGCCGCGCGCGGCTGGGGGCCACCCTTCGCCGAGGGTGCTGCGACCTGCTTTCACGCGGTCAACCGCGCCAAGAGCGGCATCACGATCGATCTCGCCGACCCTGTCGACGCCGAGAGATTGAAGAAGCTGATCCTGACCCGCGCCGACGTCCTGGTCCACAATCTCAAATTCGGCGCGCTTGATCGTTACGGTTTGTCGTCAGCGGAACTGCTCGCCCAAAACCCGAGCCTGATTTATTGCAACCTCGGCGCGTTCGGCGCTGTCGGCCCAATGCGCGAGCGCCCTGGTTACGACCCGCTGATGCAGGCCTATGGCGGGTTGATGAGCCTGATGGGCGAGGATGGGCGGCCGCCGGTGCGGGTCGGCGTGTCGATCGTCGATCTCGCCACCGGGATGTGGGCTGCGATCGGCATTCTTGCGGCATTGGCCGAGCGGCGTCAGACCGGTCGCGGCGGGGTCATCGATACATCATTGTTTGAAAGTGCGCTCGCCTGGATGACGATCCCGATCGCGGCTTATCTCGTCGATCGCAAGATCCCAACCCGGCAGGGATCTGGTGTCGAGATGATCGTGCCCTACCAGGCCTTTGCGGCGGCCGATGGCTATTTGATGGTGGCGGCCGGCAACGATAATCTATTCCGCCGGCTTTGCGACGTCATTGCTCGGCCCGAGCTTGCCGATGACGCGCGGTTTCGAACCAATAAAGATCGGGTCGTCCACCGGGCGACGCTGATCGGTATACTTGAGGATATTTTTTCAGCTCAGCCGATTGCGGTCTGGGAACAGCGGCTCGATGCCGCCGGTATTCCAAATGGGCCGATGCAGACTGTGGATCAGGTAGTCAGCGATTCCCAGACAGCCGCACTCGGCATCATTCAGCAATTGTTTGTCGGCGCCTCTCGGGAGCCGTTGTCGCTGATCGGCCTGCCATTGTCGTTCGACGGGGCTCGTCCGCCGTTTTCAAAGGCGGCTCCGGCGCTTGGCGAGCATACCGCCGCAATCGCCGATCGCGAATGACAAGGCGGCTGAGGGGCGGTCTCATTGTCGCGGCGCTTGCGGTCCAGTTGGCTGCCTGCGCGCCGATGAGTTCGGGCGGCGGTCTCGAGGCGGGGTCGGGGTCGGAACCCGGGGCCGCAGCGGGGGGCGGCGCGGTCGGAGTGCGGGTTGATGTATCAGGCCGGTTTATCGCTCTGGTCGGACCCAAAGTTCAGCACGATCCGCCATACCTCGATACGCCGAATACGAACTACTATTGCCTGCGTAGCTTTATCGACCAGCAAACCGGCCAAACCGCGCACCAACTTTATGTCGCGGCCAGCTATGAGAGCATACGTGATTGGGATACAGCCCGGGACGGCCGCGGCCACCCGTTACAGTTTCTGCCGATAAGCCGCTTTAAGATTGCCTGCAACGGAAAGGAGGATTGTTTATATTCAGAGGAATTCGCCGCTAAGATACCGGAAGGCGAACTAAACGATAGCGCCCGCGGATTTACGATTACCTTTGCCGACCGGGTTGGCCATTCGCAAACTATCGCTGTCTCTCCACAGCAAATCGCCGCACAAATTGCGGCGCTTGCTGTACAACAGAATAAATTGCGGAGCGTGCAAACCCAGCCGGGTTCAGCTGCTCTGACGCCCCTGCCTCACCAGCCGTAAGAGCCGCCGATTTCCGCCTGAGCCTCAGCTCGCGCGAGATCGTCTGTGGCGGAGTGGCAATTTGGCCCAGAGGGCGTCATTTCGCCGAGCCCGGCGCAGCCTGAGTCGTGCCGTGGGATGACAGCCCCGACGAGTGAGGTTTGCTGCGGCGCGACGGCGTGCCGAGAGGCGAGCGCTTGCATGCCGCTGAACAGCAGCACAACCATAATTGCGAGAGCCCAAGCGGACGCGATCACGCGCCAACCGCCGAAAGAGCGTTCGCCAACGCGCGCCTCGGGTTCTTTATCGAAATATTCCGGCATGGCTTGACCCCGCCCATTTTTGTTGCAATGCAAAATATAGGCAACCGCCTCTGACCTAGATAGAGGCTGGGATCGCATGGCTGCCGTGCACATCACATATACGTTAATGAGGAATATGCAGCCTGTTCATGTGAGTGCTCTCTAGACGAGAGCAGTTCGAAAAGAGAAAGGATAGGCGATGTGTGAGCGAGTACAGCTGCCCGCCGGCTGGTCAGCGGTTCCGGCGCCAGATTTCGATGTTGAGTACCACGGCGAAAGTAATCCATGCCGCTAACGGTGCAAGACAAGCAGCTGCAGCCGGATCGATCCGGCGAAAGCGTTCAATGGTTGCCAGCAGAACAAGCCACTGCGGGATAATATTCGCCAACCCGGCGCGGGGGCTGCGCAAGCCGAAGAACATTCCCGGCCAACTCCCATTCAGCGCAAGTTCAGCATAATACAGTCTCAGCGCCGCGGTCCGGCCCGGAGTGTCGCCGGGCATGCGCAGAATACGCCAGCGGGCCACGGTCATCAGCGCGTAAAGGGCGGTCCACACCGGCCCAAACAATGAATTCGGAGGGTTTAACGGGGGCTTTTTCAGATCCGCGTACCACGGTTCGAGGTTTCTCGTTGTCGCGCTCTGTCCGGTGATCGCTGCCGCTATGACCGGCAGCGCCGAGCCGCCAGCGAGGCAAGCCATTCTGCGAAGATCCATGTGCTTTGCTGGCGGTTGGTGGGCTTGAACTTATGCGAGCCGGGCGGTGGCGCCACTGTCGCCGCGGCTGCCCGCGAGGTCGACAATAGCATGATCTTGAGTTTCGGCCCATCCCGGACTGCAAAAGACCGCCGATCCTGGGGTGACCTCTCAGAAATCTCTGATGGGGAGGGAAGGGCGCCGATGATTGCTGCAAGCCGCGAATTGACTGGGCGCCGGCGGAACGTGCATCATCGGGCTTGGAAATCGAAATGTTCAACTTTGCTTGTTTGCCAAAAGTGCCAGAAACGCCGCTGATTAATCGGTTAGGAAGAGTATCGGGTCCGGTGACCCGCGCGGTCTTCAAAACCGTTGGGGGGCGCGAAGGCGTCCCCGGTAGGTTCGACTCCTGCCTCTTCCGCCAGTTTTCTATTACACCGCCTGTCAGGCACCACCAACTCATATCAATAAGCGGTTGCGTTCGGAGGGGTTATGGGCGATAAATCCCGTCAACCCGCCTCACCGTCACGCACCGGTATTCTCGGTCACCGGCGGGTATAAGCGGGGTATGTGACCGACCAATACCGGGTATCGATGGGACTTACCGAAGCCGCCATTCGCGTCGCTAAACCGAGCGCTAAACCTTACAAACTTACCGATGGGCATGGGCTCTATCTGCTTGTAAATCCCGGTGGCTCGCGGCTGTGGCGCTGGCGTTACGCCTTTGGCGGGCGGGAAAAGCTCCTCGCTCTAGGTATCTATCCCGACACCCGGCTTGCCGAAGCGCGCGAGCTACGGGACGGCCACCGCGCCAGCCTGCGTCGCGGCGTCGATCCATCTGTTGAACGACGGCTTGCGCGTAGCCTTACCGCGGCACAACAGGTGCAAAGTTTCGAAGCGGTGGCGCGCGAATGGCATGCCCGGCAGCTTCCTATCCGGACCGAGCGCCACGCCGGCGACGTGCTCGACAGCCTTGAAAAGCACGTGTTCCCGACATTGGGCGGACTTCACGTCAACGCGATTACGCCGCGGCTGGTACTCGCCACGCTGAGGACGATCGAGGCGCGCCGGGCGATCGAAACCGCCCACCGGGTTCGTCAACGGATGAGCGCGGTCTTCGTCTATGCGATTAACCGCGCCGGCTATCATCAGCGGCATGTACCCCATGGCTGGCGCGCCGCCTTTTCGTCAATCATGAACGAGCGTCATCCGGGCGATCACGACGCGATCGAGGCTACCCTCGCGCACACTGTACCGGGCGCTCGCGGCGCTTACATGCGAGCGAGCTTCCTGGCCCGGCGGCGCGAGCTGTTGACGGAATGGGCGGATCTGCTGCTCGCCGGTATGCCGCCCGCGGAAAATCTGATCCTCGGTCCGCGGCGGTATGGGTCGATGGCACCGACTTCCGCTGGTTTACTGTAGCGGCGTCGACATAAACGGCAGCGGCATAGCAATCAAGAGTGCAAAGCAGCTCCAACGGTTCCGCCCCCGCGGCGGAGAGAGCGTTCGGGAGGGTGCAAGGGCTCAGATGAGCCGTATCCCTGGTTGCGACAATTCGGCATCCGCCGGCTGATCACGCGACAAAGCTAAGCCGTCCGACCCTTCTCAAACCCCATCCTGTCCGCCGACGCCGCTAGCGTCGGACGCACAGAGAAGCCTGAACTCCTCCGATGCGCTTTCGATTCGCAGTGGCGGAAATGGGAGTTGACATCCATGCCCGCCTATTGGGCTGTAGAATGGCGTAAGCTTCTGACGAAGGGTGCTCAGATCAAAAAACCGGTCAATCTTCCGCAGCAAGTGGTCGGCCGGAATCCGAGCCATCGGATTAACCGGCGTTGATTTGAGAGTATATGCTCCTATATCCCGGCGGATGGGGGCGGCCAGGTGATGCCGCGCCGAGACCCAGCCTCAGGAGATGTTCGTGACAGCCATTTCTTATCGCGCCGCGCTGATCGTCGGAGCAGGTCCCGGGATTAGCGCATCGGTCGCCCGCAGCCTCGCGGCGGCTGGGCTTAAAATCGGCATCGCGGCCCGTGACGTTGACAAATTGGGACCGCTTGCCTCTGAGATCGGGGCCGAGCGCTTCACCGTCGACGCCTCGTCGCCCGCGGCGGTCGCGCATCTGTTCGAGGATGCCGATCGGCGGCTCGGAATGCCCGATGTCGTGATGTACAACGCCAGCGCACGGGCGCACGGCCCGGTTGCCGAACTCGACCCGGAGGCGGTGCGTAAGGCGGTCGAAATTTCCGCCTTTGGTGCGTTTCTAGTCATTCAGCAAGCAGCGCGTCGGATGATCCCGCGCGGCAGCGGCGCGAGATCCTCTTGACCGGCGCCAGTGCCAGCGTCAAGGGATACTCCCATTCCGCTGCGTTCGCGATGGGTAAGTTCGCGTTGCGCGGTTTGGCGCAAAGTACAGCGCGAGAACTGGGACCGAAGGGCATCCACGTCGCGCATTTCGTGATCGACGGCGGCGTACGCAGCGCCCGGCGGCCGGACCCCAACGAGCGGCCGGACAGCACGCTCGATCCCGACGCGATCGCGCAAACCTATCTCGAAGTCTTGCGCCAGCCGCGCAGCGCCTGGTCGCTTGAGGTCGAGATGCGGCCGTGGGTGGAGACCTTCTGACCGAGGAGGAGAGCCGCCGTGGAAGCGAGAAACATGTCGGTGGCGGTGATCGGGGCCGGCGACTATATCGGCGCCGCCATCGCCAAGAAGTTCGCCGCCGAAGGTTTTGTCGTCTTTGCCGGACGACGTCAAGGCGAGAAGCTGGCGCCCCTGGTCTCCGAGATCGAGGCGACGGGTGGACGGATCGGCGGTCGCTCGCTCGATGCGCGCCGGGAGGATGACCTGGCGGCTTTCCTGCGCGAGGCCGACGCGATGGCGCCGCTTGAGGTCTGCGTCTTCAACATCGGGGCGAACGTCAACTTCCCGCTGCTCGAGACCACCGAGCGGGTGTTTCGTAAGGTCTGGGAACTGGCGTGCTACGCCGGGTTCCTCGCCGGCCGCGAGGCGGCGGAGCTGATGCTGCCGCGGGGCCGGGGCGCCCTCTTCTTCACCGGCGCCACCGCCAGCCTGCGTGGCGGGGTCGGCTACGCCGCGTTCGCCAGCGCCAAATTCGGTCTGCGCGCGATCGCCGAGAGCGCGGCGCGCGAGCTCAGCCCCAAGGGTATTCATGTCGCGCATCTGATCATCGACGCCGGCGTCGACACCCAATGGGTGCGCGAGCGGATCAAGGCACGGGAAGGCGAAGCGGCGCTCGCCAATCTTGACCCCGGCCGGCTGATGCGGCCGGACGCCGTCGCCGACACCTACTGGCAGATTTATCAGGAGCCGCGCGACGCCTGGTCGTTCGAGCGCGAAATTCGGCCCTTCGGCGAAAAGTGGTGAGCCATGACGCAGGTCGAATTCCACTTCGATTTCGGCAGCCCCAACGCCTATCTGGCGCATCTGGTGATCCCGGAGATCGAGCGGCGAACCGCGACGAAATTCGAGTATGTGCCGGTGTTGCTGGGCGGCATCTTCAAGCTGACCGGCAACCGCTCACCGGCAGAAGCGTTCGCCGCCATCAAGAACAAGCCGGAGTACGAGCGCTTCGAGACGGAGCGTTTTCTGCGGCGCCACGGGATCACCAACTATCGGCGCAATCCGTTCTTCCCGGTCAACACCTTGACGCTCATGCGCGGCGCGGTCGCGGCGCAAAGGCTCGGCGTATTCGCGGGCTATATCGACGAAATGTACCGACGGATGTGGTCCGAGCCGAAAAAAATGGACGATCCTAAGGTGTGGCGCGCCGCCCTGCTGGAAGCCGGTTTCGATGCTCCACGCTTTGAGGAACTGGTGCAGGACCCCGAAATCAAGCAGCACCTGCTCGCCAATACACAGCGCTCGGTCGAACGCGGCACCTTCGGTTCCCCGACCTTTTTTGTCGGCGACGAAATCTTCTTCGGCAAGGACCGGCTTCACGACGTCGAAGAGCTTCTTATGGTAAAGGATTAGTCTCCTGTCGCCAAATAAATCGCCGCGAGCTTCGCCGTATAGGAAGCTCGCCGCATTGCCGGTTCTCGGCTGGCAGATCGCATTTTCCTAACCCAGTCCTCCGATCAGCTGCTCGATGGTGATCGGAAAGCGTCGCACGCGAACCCCTATCGCGTGCCACACGGCATTGGCGATCGCCCCCGGCGTACCAAGGATGTCACGATTCTTCGTGGTGGAACAGACGAGTGGTATCGGCAAGGGCTCGCTCTCGAATAACCGATCTTGCCAGCGTCGAGACGCGTTATTTCGAGCCTCATCGGCGAGGAGTAGTCCTGATGGTAGCGCCGCTAATCGGAATGCAGCGACCGAAGGCAAACAGGAGCGCTTCTATTTCAGTTGGCCGGAGATCTTGTCGAGCGCGGCGCGGGCGCAGGCTTCGTCCTTTTCCCCGCCGGGTGCGCCGCTGACCCCGAGTGCGCCAACGGTCTCTTCACCGATCTTGATGACGATTCCCCCCTGCAACAGCAGCATATGCGGCACCTTGAGGATGAACTGCGACGGCGGTGTGGTCTTCGCGCGCTCAACGAGGACGCCGGTATCAGTGCGCGTTGAGATGCTGGTGAAGGCCTTGTCGTAGGCGACTTCGAGCGTTGCGATCCCGGCACCGTCGCCGCGCAGCATGGCCTGGCGCACACCATCGATGTCGAGCACCACGGCGGTGACGTTGTAGGTCTTCTCTTTGCAGGCAGCGATCGCGCCCGCTACCAGTTCGCCTGCCACCGCGGCCGAGATGCGATGGGTGGTGACGAGCCCCTGCGCGGAGACAGGCGCCGCGGCGATGCCGGTGACGAGCCCGAACACCGCAAGCAAGAAAACATTTGCAACGGCTGATCTAGGCATCTGCTGATTCTCCCCGTTCGAACGTTATGGGTCCGCTGACGGCACCCGGCGGGATGTTACAATTTCGGCGGCTTTGCCGAATGCAGTGACGTAAGCCATAAAATGTCCGGGATGGAACCCGAGTACCACAAAAAGGCGGGCGACCGAGAAAATCTTAAGGTCTGTGACCTGGTTCACAGGCCGCTGGAGCTCGGGACGATATTAAAGTAGCTCAGTCCCCGGCTGCGGCCGGGGCATGCGCGCTATGGAGGGCGCCATGCGAAGAGCAGATCTATGGAACTATAGCGTGTCGCGGGTCGAGCTCGATCAGCGCGCACATGATGCCCGCCTCCGGCTGGAGCGGCTCGAACGAGTGCTCCTGCCGCGTGCGGCTGTAGTGCGTTCTCCGCTCAGACTGCTGCTTTATCTTCGCAGCGGCGCTTTCGTCAGCGCGTCGCGAGAAAGCCGGCCAAGAGGGCCGCTGAGCAATCGGCGGCCTTCACGCGTGCCGACGGTTCGCGACATTTGGGTCGAAGAGTGCGGTTCGTTATGTCGCGCGTCAGACCTTGTGATCTGCCGCCCCTCCGGTTGAGGGTTGCGGCGCAGACCAATCCCCTACGCGCGCTGTGATCGCGAAATCGAATAGCGGTCAGACCCGGCGCAAAATCCGGGCGATCCCGTCGGCGGCAACCCCGTAGACCGTGGCGACCTCGGTAACGGTCATGCCATATTTCACCAAGGTGCGGATGCGGCCGAATTCCGACCCCGGGATCGCGCGCATCGTTTGCCGCTCGGGGGCGGCCGGAGTCTCGCGCTCCTTATAACGGACCGGTGCGGCCCGCGAGACTATCGGCAGCACACGCGGTTTGCGGGTCGACCGGATGGTTGGCGTCAAGGCTTCGGGTGTTGCTGGCGTGCTGACCGGCGGTGGCTTCGCGGCGAACAAGGCCTCGGCCGCTTGGCGGGCCCTATAGACCTGTTGGCGATTGTCGCCATGAGGCTTTCTTTGTTGCTGTCGGCTAAGCAAGATCTGCTCCGAAATGGTGGCCCAATACGTGATATGAGGCGGAGATTCGCTTATCCGGGCAAGGCCGTGGGGAGCCGTCAGCTGACCCGCAAGCGTTGGCCAGAGCCCTTCCCGTTGTCCAAAAATCGCAGTTCGGATGTTCTCGAAAGTGCCGCGTTCCAGAATGGGGGTTATGCGACTTTAACCTGTAGGCGCCCGATCAAAATGTCACTCCTCTGCCGGTTACAGATGACACTTCCCGGGGGATTTCCGGGGGGTGTTGGGGGTGACGATACGACTGATGAGCGATCGGGAGCTTTCGCGGCTGGAGGTTCTGCGGGATTTGGACCAAAAGCGGCTGACGACGAAAGCGGCGGGCCAGCTGTTGGGGCTCGAGCGGCGTCAGGTGTTTCGGCTGTTGAAGGCCTATCGGATCGAAGGTCCGAGCGGCCTGATCTCGAAGCGCCGCGGCCGTCGCAGTAACCGGCGCAAGCCCGAGGCATTGCGGCGCGCGGTTCTGACAATCATCCGCCAGTGGTATTGGGATTTTGGCCCGACCCTGGCAGCCGAGAAGCTGTGCAAGGATCACGGGATCGCGGTTGGCCGTGAAACGCTGCGCCAGTGGATGATCGAAGCCGGGCTGTGGCGTGATCGCAAGCAGCGCAAGCAGGTTCACCAGCCGCGGCCGCGGCGCGAATGCGTTGGCGAACTGGTCCAGGTCGATGGTAGCGAGCATTGGTGGTTCGAGGACCGCGGGCCGCAATGCACGCTGCTGGTGTTTGTCGACGACGCGACCAGCCGGCTGATGCATCTGCAATTTGTCGAGAGCGAGTCAACCTTTGCCTATTTCCAGGCGGCCCGTGCCTATCTGGAGGCCTGGGGCAAGCCGATCGCGTTTTACAGCGACAAGCACGGGGTGTTTCGGGTCAACCACTCGGGCGCGCTCGGCGGCGACGGCATGACCCAGTTTGGCCGGGCATTGCACGTGCTCAACATCGATATCATCTGCGCCAATTCGAGCCCGGCGAAAGGCCGGGTCGAGCGTGCCAACAAGACGTTGCAAGACCGCCTGGTCAAGGAATTGCGGTTGGCGGGCGTGGCAAGCTTGGCGGAAGGCAACGCCCTGCTCCCGGCTTTCATGGCTGACTACAACGCGCGCTTTGCCAAAGCACCGGCGAATAAAAAGGATTTGCATCGGCCGCTGCACGCCGGTGACGATCTCGACGACGCCTTTGCCTGGAAGGAGGAGCGCACCCTCTCACAGGCGCTGACCCTGCAGTACGACAAGATCATGTTCATCCTGGAGCCAAGCGAGCAAGCCAAGGCGGCAATCGGCAAGCGGGTCACCGTCATCGACTATCCCGACGGTCGCCTGTCGATCCGCTACAAGGGCATCGAGTTTGCCTACCGGATCTTCGATACAATCCAACAGGTTGACCAGGGCGCGATTGTCGAGAACAAACGGCTCGGCGCTGCGCTCGCCTTCATCCGCGAGGAGCAGCTTCGCCGCGGACCGCAGCGGCGCAGCACCAAAGCACCGCGCCGCCGCGATCAGCGCGACGCGCGTCTGTTTAAAGTCGGCTGAGCCGTTCTACGAGCCGGGCGGGCCGAGCCCGCCCGGTCAAACAAGCGGGTGCAGTTTCGGCCATCCCCATGGCGGGCGTCGATCGGTCGCTGCGCTACGCCGGGGGCTTCGCGCCCGCCCGCCGCCCGACCCAAACCGCGGTGCCGGTGACATTTGTAAATGGCAGAGACGGTGACATCTGTATTTGGTGGACACATAACCGCATGTATGGATCACCCAATACGTAGTTGAGGCACAAGATGCGGCAGGCGAATGTCGGCCCTGCCGGGCCACGCTAGCGGCCGACATACTGAGCCAACTTGGCTTCGGTGCGTTGCATCGCGTCAGCGTAGGCCTGGGGATTGTAATGGGAGGCTCCGTAGATGAAAGCGTGCTGCGTATTCGGATAGGCGACGAGCTCGAATTGCCGGCCGGCAGCGGCGGCGGCGAGTGCGCGCGCGGTCCCGATCAAGCAGCAACCATTGTGGTTAGGCCCGTAATCCTCCTCGCCGGCGAGTACCAGCGCCGGCAGCCGCAAGCTCGTGACAAAATTGGACACGGAGTGGATCGATCTCGTCGCCGGATACCAGGCCACGACGACGGAAGCGACGTCGGACATTTGCGAGCCGTAAATCAGCACTTGGCCCCGGCCTTCCGAAAGTCCGACCAGACCGACCTTGCCAGGGATCGCGTGTGGCATCTGCTGGGCCTGCTGGATGGCGGTTCGCAAGGCCGCGCTCTCGCTTCCCGCGATGTTGTTGGCGTCGAACAAGACGGCGTCATAGCCGAGTTGCGCGATCTGCGCGGCGAAGCCCCTGTAGGCAGTTGCGCCTTCGTGGCCGGAGACCACGACGACCACGCGTCCCTTGCCCTGGAGCGGGGGAAATTCTTGTTGCGCCTGCACGGGCGCGATGGCGGACAAAAAAATGATGAGGCTGAAGATTACAGGCGCGATGCGGGATAAGCAGGTCATGGCGAAAATTCCTAACGAGGGCGGCATCCTGCGGCGTGGAACAGGCAATCGCCATCTTCTCACAGCGATCAAGCTGCCTCGCGGCTATGGCCGCGAATGACGAAACCAGTGATGCGGCCGGGCTGTGGTGCCGTGTTGCGCCGGTTGCGTCCGCCGCCGGGGGTGCCATCTCTACTTTGCCGCCGGGGGTGCCATCTCTACTTTGCCGCCGGGTGTCATTTCTACTTTGCGCGCCGGGTGTCATTTCTACTTTGCGCCGACAGGCTGAGTTTGCAGAATTCATATGTGGACGGCGCCCGCCTGCGAAGGAGTTGAGTTCGGTTTTGGCGAAATGGTCGGGTGCAGTCATATGCCCGGCCCTCTGGCGCGGTGCATGTGACCGCTGGCCCTGATGGAGTTCGCTGATCGGGTCCCTATCAAGACTACGCGCTGCTCTGCGCCTTGAATTTTTCGGGTCTTCCCGATCCGCGGCTCGACCGCTCGCCATCACGTCCTCTTTACCCTCGCATTCTGAATAGGCCGCCCGACGACTATGCCGGCAGCCCGAAAACTTCCTTAGGGAAACGCTGAAATAAGCCGAGGCAAGGGCGCGGGCAACGGGTAGAATCCGCGGGTCCGGGGGGACCAAGGGGCGGGCGATGCAGCGGCAGGGGAGCTTTTCGCAGGCGGAATACGCCGGCAAGAAAAGGCAGACGCGCCGGGACCGGTTTTTGGCCGAGATGGAAGAGGTTGTGCCGTGGGCACGGCTGGTCGATCGTCTGCGACCTTTCTACCCGAAGGGAGAGCGCGGCCGGCCGCCGGTTGGGCTGGAGCGGATGCTGCGGATCTACTTTTTGCAGCAGTGGTACGGGCTGGCCGACGAGGCCGTGGAGGACGCGCTGTACGACAGCCAGGCGTTGCGCGGCTTTGCCGGCATCGATCTGTCAGTGGCGACAGTTCCGGACGCGACGACGGTGCTGAACTTCCGCCATTGGTTAGAGCAGCACGACTTGACTCGGGTTCTATTCGACGAGGTCGGTGCGATGCTGAGGAGCGCGGCTTGTTGATGCGCCAGGGAACAATCGTCGACGCCGTCCTCGCGAAGGCGGGGATCATCGCCGCCCCGCCTTCGACCAAGAACAAAAGCAAGGCGCGCGACCCGGAGATGCACCAGACCAAGAAGGGCAACCAGTGGCACTTCGGGATGAAGGCGCATATCGGGGTCGATGTCGCCTCGGGGGTGGTGCACACGGTTATCGGCACCGCTGCCAACGAGGCCGATATCAATCAGGCAGCGGCCTTACTGCACGGCCAGGAGACGGATGTCTTCGCCGATGCCGGCTACACCGGGGCGGACAAGCGGCCCGAATTTGAGGGCTGCGATATCTGCTGGAACATCGCGATCAAGCGCAGCGTCATCAAGCCATTGCCCGAACGGCTGCGGAATTGGGCCGAGGCAGTGGAGCGAGCGCTGTCACAGGTGCGGGCCTGGGTCGAGCACCCGTTCCATATCATCAAAAACCCCGGCCTGCGTGTTGTGTCCCGCAAGATTGGCGAGGAGCTCGGCGGGCGCCTGATAGCCGAGACATCGCAGGCGGGTGCGATTGTAGTCGGCAACGAAAGTGTGGAGGTAGGCGTCACGTTCGGCATGGTCGCGAAAGCGGCGATGGGCCTGCAGTTGGGGTCGGCGATCGAGATGCTCGCCCAAGCGGCGGTTGAAGCGTTCGACCATGCCGTTGGTTTGCGGTCGGAAGGGACGGATCAGACGGTGGGTGATCCGACGCTCGGTACAGATGCGATCGAAGGCATGCTCGCCCGAGGGTTTGTCGTACGGCTTGTCTTTCTTGTCGACAGCGAAGCGGTCGGTGAACTCGGAGCCGTTGTCGGTGAGGATGGTGTGGACGGTGAGCGGGAAGGTGGCGAGAAAGCGTTTGAGGAAGTCGGCCGCGGTGGCGGCCCGGCGATTGGGCAGGATCTCGAGATAGACAAAGCGGGTAGCGCGGTCGATGGCGACATAGGCGTAACTGCGGCGGCGGTCGAGCGGCGGCAGGTATTTGACATCGATGTGGATGAAGCCGGCCGGGGTGTTGGTGTGAAAGGCGGCGGCCGGGGCTTTTTGCGGCGTGAGGCGGGTGGAGATGCCGTAGCGCTGCAGACAGCGGTGAATGGCGCTGCGCGACAGTTCGGGGTTGATGCAGCGCCGCATCGCCTCGACGATGTCGTCGAGCGCCAGAGCGAGGCTGCGCCGCAGCTCGATCACCAAGGCTTCTTCCCAATCAGTCAAGGCGGTGCTCAGCCGATGCGGGCGGGTCGATCGATCGACGAGGTCCTGACGGCCCTTCCAGCGCGCCACGGTGCGGCTGTGGATGCCGAGTTCGCGCGCCAGCGCGGCATTGCTGGCCTGGCTTTTCTGGATATAGGCACGAGTGCGCGGCGTGGTCGTGGCATTGGCGTGCAGCTTAAGATCCATCAGCCGGCGCTCCCCATGATCGGCCTGCGGCGGCGGCGGCGCGTCCGAGAGACGCTCGTCCCGGTGGGTCCACAGGGACCTCCCACGCGCCGCGCCGCCAAACTCGCGGGGGTCGCGGCGCGGGCGCGCGGGTCCCTCCTATGGACTACCGGGACGAGCTGCGCTGCCTCGCGCATCCGCCGTTGCTGCCACAGCCACTCGACAGCTTGCCACAACCGTACACCGTCCCGCCAATCTTCCGAGACAAAACACCTGCGCCGGGGCAGGCTCTGTTCCGCCATAAGAAGCTGCGCTATCGCGGGCTGGCCAAGAACACGGCGCAGCTGCACACCCTGTTCGCGCTGGCCAACCTGGTGATCGTCAAGAAAGCGCTGCTCGCCTAGGGCCGTGTCTGATCACGCCTGGACGGTGCCTTGATCCCGAAAACAACGCAGCAAGACAACACCACAAACCCGGTCTTCTGCCGATACAGTCCATTACCGAGTACGCCGATACAGCAAAATTATGCCTCGGTCGGCAAACCGTCGCCTACGCCGCCATTGTTCGGCGTTTCCTTAGGGTGATCCGCCCAGCATTTACGCGTGGGCGAGAGGAGAACATTAGCAGTTGGCAGCCACCTCGGTGGTTTCAGCATCGTTCCGACTAGTGTTACCAGAGGAGACGGGGAGCAGTCGCGGCCCCGATAGCGCACCTGGCTTAGCCGGTCCGTGCTCGTGACCGATCCGCTGTTGGTCCTGCAAATTGTGGGTGCCCTTCAACCGCCTTTGGCAACGCCGGATAGGAAACAGAACGTCTCGCCAAAATTTACCGGGATTAACCAGGTTTTACTGGGTACAGCGGGTTGGTGGTAGTCAAATACTTACAATGTGCATTTCCATTCGGCCGTTTAACTGATCCTTATCGAGGAGCGATCATGACCGACCAGCCCGTTCCCTCCGGGGCTGACATTCCGAATGATTCGGCCGATAAGCCGGTGTTCGCCCCGTACGATGCGCCCGCCGGCGGCTGGGGAGCGCTGCACGCAACTGCCAAAGCGCTTCGGGAGCAGAGCGTCGAGCTCAAGGGCTCCAGGGCACTCTTGTCGATGAACCAGCCGGATGGTTTTGACTGCCCCGGTTGTGCCTGGCCCGATCCGCGGCACACGAGCTCATTCGAGTTTTGCGAAAATGGCGCCAAGGCCGTCAGCTGGGAGCTGACCAAGCGTCGCGTGACGCGCGAGTTCTTCGCGGCCCGCAGTGTCCGTCAATTGGAACAGGAAAGCGATTATTGGCTGGAGGAGCAGGGCCGTCTGACCGAGCCGATGCGCTACGATCCCGCGACCGACCATTATGTGCCGGTCGATTGGGATGACGCATTCGCGCTGGTCGGCCGCGAGCTCAACGCCCTCGATGACCCGAACGAGGCCGAGTTCTACACCTCCGGACGCACCTCGAACGAAGCAGCGTTCATGTACCAGCTGTTCGCGCGCCGCTTCGGTACGAACAATTTCCCCGATTGCTCGAACATGTGCCACGAGCCGACCAGCGTTGGCCTCCCCGAAAGCATCGGGATCGGCAAAGGAACCGTACTGCTGGACGATTTCGCGAGTGCCGAAGCGATCTTCATTATTGGCCAAAACCCGGGCACCAATAGCCCGCGGATGCTGACCGAATTGCACAGGACGTCGCAACGCAAGGTGCCGATCGTCGTGTTCAACCCATTGCGTGAGCGCGCGCTCGAACGCTTTGCGGCACCCCATGATCCGGTCGAAATGGCGACCCTGGGCGAGACGAGAAATCGCTAGCGAGTATTGCCAGCTCCGCATCGGCGGTGATGTCGCAGCCCTCAAGGGGGTCATGAAGCTGGTACTGCAGGCGCATGACGAGGCGGTTCGCGATGGCAAGCAGCCGGTGCTCGATCTCGACTTCATTGCGAACCATACACACGGCTTCGAGGCGTTCGCGGACGATCTTCGCCACACGAGCTGGGAAGAAATATTGCGGGTTTGCGGCCTGCCGCGCGACCAGCTGGAGCGCGTAGCCGCTGTCTACATGCGAGCAGGCGCCGTCATCCTCGTCTACGGCATGGGGATCACCCAACATCGGCTCGGCACTGCAAACGTGCAGCAGATCGTGAATTTGTTACTGCTGCGCGGCAATTTCGGCAGGCTCGGAGCGGGGATCTGCCCGGTGCGCGGCCATTCCAACGTGCAAGGCGACCGCACGATGGGCGTCGACGAGAAGCCGAAGCCGGCGCTGCTCGACCAGATCAAGAAGGCTTTCGGCTTCGAGCCGCCGCGCGCTCACGGCCACAACGTCGTCAAGGCGGTCCAGGCAATGGTAGACGGGCGCGCCAAGGTGTTCATCGGCCTCGGCGGCAATTTCGTCAGAGCAGTGCCGGACTGGACCGTCGCCGAAGCCGCGATGCGCCGCTTGCGGCTAACCGTCGCCGTCAGCACAAAGCTCAACCGCGGCCATCTGGTTCATGGCGAAGAGGCGCTGATCCTCCCCGCTCTGGCGCGCAGCGATATCGACATCCAGGCGGGCGGCCGGAAGTCGGTCACCGTCGAAGACAGCATGTCGATGGTGCACGCATCATCCGGGCTCGTCGAACCGCCGAGCGAGCATCTGAAGTCGGAGGTCGCCATTGTCTGCGGCATGGCAAAAGCCACATTGCCCGATTGCGGCATCGACTGGGACTCCTATATCGCAGATTACAACCGGATCCGCGACAAGATCGAAGAGGTTTTCCCGGACCTGTTTGCCGATTTCAACGAGCGGATTCGTCAGCCGGGCGGCTTTCACCTGACTACTCCGCCGCGTCAGCGGGTCTGGAACACGGCCACGGGCCGCGCCAATTTTCTGGTGTTTCCCGGGGTCGACGAGGACTGTCCCGTCTCTGATCCCGCAATGCTTCGGCTTGCGACACTTAGAAGCCACGACCAGTACAATACGACGATTTACAGCCTCGACGACCGCTATCGCGGCGTGTTCGGGGGCCGCATGGTGGTGTTTATGAATGAAGCCGACATGCAGGCGCGGGGCATCGCGGAGGGCGACGAGGTCGAGATCGAATCGCTGCCCGAAGACGGAAAACGGCGAGTCGTGGGCGGGTTCTGGGTAAAACCTTACAGCATCCCGGTAGGCTCGATCGGCGCTTATTATCCCGAGACCAATCCGCTGCTGCCGCTCGCCTATCACGATCTGAAGAGCGGAACACCGGCGGCAAAATCGATCCCAGTCTTAGTTCGCGCGCAGCCGCCGCAGCTCAATACAGGAAAATGATCAGTCATGATCGCGCTCTATCCAGCATAAGGAGTCTAGCATGGCCGATTCACCAGGCGCGGATCACGGATTAACTGACAGGGTTCTGAAGTCATATTCCGGGATCGAAAATCCGCGGCTCCGATCGCTCGTTGGCGCGCTGATCAGGCATCTGCACGCATATGTCAAGGAGACGGAGCTAACGGATCAAGAATGGGAGTTCGCCTGGAATTTCATGGGCAGGATGGCCGCGGTTCCGGACCGAAACGAGTTCCTGTTGGCGGGTGATGTGCTCGGCGTCAGTCAGCTGATCGAGACGCTCAATCACGATAGGCCTGGACAACCAGTCGGGTTCGCGCTGGTCGGGCCCTTTTTGCGCGACGGCGACCCGTTCCGCAACAGAGGGGAATCGATCGCCAGCGATGATACGCCCGGCGCTCGCGTCCGGGTTTCCGGAAAAGTATTGGATGACGAAAGCGGCGAACCGCTCGCAGGGGCCATTCTGGACGTCTGGCAGGCGGCGACCAATGGGCTTTACGAAAACCAGGACCCTAACCAGCCCGACTACAATCTGCGGGGCCGGTTCAAGACAGATCGAGACGGCAGTTACGAGTTTGGTGCGCTAATGCCGACTGCCTATCCCGTTCCCACCGATGGCCCGATCGGGGAATTGTTGCGTGTGGCCAAGAGATGGTCCTACCGGCCAGCGCATATCCACGTTATCGCGTCGTTCCCGGATCATGAGACGCTCGTAACACAGATCTTCAAGAAAGGAGACGATCAGACCGCAGACGACTGCGTCTTCACCGCGAGCGAAAACATGATGGGTGACTTCACCCCTGACGGAGACCACTTCCGGCTCCAATACGACTTTCCACTGAAGCGCGGTATCTCGATGCAGCCAATAGCTCCCATTCCGGCTTAGGCGTTAATAAGCCTATACCTGATCCCGTTTAACCCATTCGGGCATTGCAGGAGTTGACCATGCGCGCGCCCGCCATTCCCCCAGCCGAAATCGGTGCCGAGCTGCAGCCGCTCTACGAAGATATGCGCCAGGGAATTGAACACAGCTTCAAGGGCTTCGTCGCGATCCGCCAGGACGGGGCGCTGGTCGGCCCTTGGGCGCCGTGGCTGCGCCATGCCAAGTTCGGCAAGCCCGTCTGGGAACTGGTGAAGGCGCTCGCCACGGCACCCTTATTGCCGGCGGCAGTGCGCGAGGTTGCGATCCTGGTGACGGGCGCGCATTTCCGCTCGGGCTATGAGCTCTACGCCCATGTGATTGTTGCCGAAGGGCGTGGCCTGTCCGACGAGAAGCTCGAAACCATCGTCGCCGGCCAGCGCCCGTCTGACCTGACGCGCGAGGAAGCGATCGCCTACGATATGGCCGCCGCCCTCGTCTCTGGCGGCACGCTCCCGGAACTCACTTGGCGCTCGGCAGTACGGACGTTCGGCGAGGCGGGCGCGGCGGAACTTTCGTTTTTGATCGGCCTCTACTGCATGGTGTCGGTGACGCTCAACACCTTCGACGTGCCGGTTCCGGAGAGCGCTGAATGAAAGCCATACAGTTCACGCGGTTTGGGGCGCCAGACGTGCTCGAGCTCATCGATGCACCGACCCCAAAAGCGACAGACGGCAACGCCGTCGTTCAGATATCAGCCGCCGCCATCAACCCGTCGGACGTCAAGAACGTCGCCGGCCAAATGGAGGGAACGGTGCTGCCGCGAATCCCCGGACGGGACTTCGCAGGCATTGTCGTAGACGGTCCCGATGACTGGGTCGGCGCAGAGGTCTTTGGCACCGGGGGCGACATCGGCTTCACTCGCAATGGCAGCCACGCCGAAGCAATTCTTTTGCCCGTTCAAGCTCTCGTGCGCAAGCCCACAAACCTCGCCTTCGAGCAGGCAGCATCTATCGGTGTGAACTTCGTCATCGCATGGCTCGGTGCGATCGAATATGGCGGCCTGCAATCTGGCGAAACGGTCGCGATCATTGGAGCTGGCGGCGGAGTCGGCGGTGCGGTCGCACAGATCGCGGCTGCACAAGGCGCTATCGTCTTTGGCGTCGATCGCAGGGAACCGCCGCAGGCCGCACCCGCAGCCAGAGTACTGAGCGCGTACATCCCTAGCAACGATGGAGCCCTTGATGAGGTTCGTCGTTTGACTGCGGGCAAAGGCGCCGACCTCGTCTTCGATACCGTCGGAGGCATAACATTCGAAGCCGCGCTGGGCATGGCAGCGCCTCGCGGCCGGGTCGTCGAAATCGCCTCTACCGGCAAACGGCGCGTAGAGTTCGATTTGACGGACTTCTACCATAACGAAACTCGCCTCATCGGCGCCGACAGTCGCAAGCGCGACGCCATAGGCTGTGCGCGCCTGCTCGCGAACCTGACAGACGACTTCGAGCGGGGCCGCTATACGGCACCGGTCGTCAACGCTCGTTATCCACTTGCCCGCGCCAAGGAGGCGTATGCCGCAGTGGAGCGCGGAAGCCAAGGCCGCATTGTGCTGACGCCTTGAGACACGAGCAGAGACAGAACCAGTCAGTGAAGCCGGTCTCCACCGGAGGAGCAATGAAAATGTCTGGGTTGGAGACCTCACAGGTCGTGCCACTGCCGGCGCGGCGCGTCTTGCGGCAAGCGTGGCGCAATGGCTCGACGCTGTTCGGAGAACGCGCCTTGGCCGAAGAGGTGCCGGTTGCTTTCAGCTATGACGGTGCGACGCATGCAGTCTTGATGGCGACACCTGACGACCTCGAGGACTTCGCGCTCGGTTCCAGTTACACCGAGGGAATTATTACTGCAGCAGCTGAAATAGCGGAACTGGCGGTCGTCAGTGTTGCCGACGGGATCGTGCTGCGGATGTGGCTGACAGGCGATCGGTCTGATGCGTACGCGGCGCGGCGCCGCCGCTTTGTCGGACCGGCAGGATGCGGAATGTGTGGATTGGAGAGCTTGGCCGAAGCCAATCGTACAATACCGATGGCAAGTTGTGGCTTGCAGGTGAGCCGGGGAGAGATTGCAGAGGCTGTGGCCGCGCTGCCGGCGAGGCAGCAGTTGAACATGCAAACGCGAGCGGTCCACGCCGCAGCGTTTTGGCGACCGGATCAGAACCTGGTTCTGCGTGAAGACGTCGGAGGGCACAATGCACTCGACAAATTGGCGGGCGCATTGCTGCACACCGGCTGGTCCGCTGCCGAGGGCGTCTTTGTATTGTCAAGCCGGATTTCGATCGAGCTCGTGCAAAAAGCAGCCATGATAGGGGCGGTCATCATAGTGGGCGTGTCTGCGCCGACGGCTTTGGCCGTCCGCACTGCGGAGGCGACCGGCCTCACGCTGGTGGGCATCGCTCGCGACGACGGGTTCGAGGTGTTCACTCATCCCGAGCGGATCACACAATACTGGTGAGGAAATGCCGATGGACCTCACGGCGCTTCTGCTGTCCCGGATCCAGTTCGGATCAACCGTCGCGTTCCACATCATCTTCCCGCCTTTCGGCTTTGCCGCCGGGTCTCTCCTCGCCGCGTTCATGCAAGGGCTGACCGTCGGCGCCCTGGTTGCGGGGCTGTCGATTGCCAACGGCAATACACCGGCGGCGAATTCGGCTGGTTCAGCCCGTTTGCGATGATCTGTGGCGTCGGCCTGTGCCTTGGCTATTCGCTGCTCGGCGCCTGCTGGCTGGTCAGGAATGCGAAGGCGATGTCCGCGAGGTAGCCTACCGTCTGATCCGCTATCTGTCGGTTGGACTGCTTGTCTTCCTGATCGTCGTCTTTGCTTATGCCTTGACCGAGAATCTTCGGGTCATCGGCCCATGGCTGGAGCGTCCCTATTTGTTTGTCTTCCCGGCAATCGGTGTCATCGCGGCACCCCTGCTGGCCGCCAGTGTCCGACAGCGTCCGAACGCGCCGCCGTTATTGGCCTTCGCTGCGACCGGAGCCGACATCGAAGCCGGCAAGGTTACCCCTTAAGACGCGGCTGCGGTCGTCGCACAAACGGGGTCCACTTTCACAGGAACAAATTCACTGACGTCAACTCCTTCGATGGCGCCGCAGTACGGCACCATCGTTCATCACCGTAGCGGAGAGCGGACCATGCAGCAGTTCGCGCGCGTACTTACGGACAACGGCGTTATCCCTGTCATCCTGAAGGGAAATGTGCAGCTGGACCTGCGCTCGGTCGTGTCCGACATCACGCCCGACGCCATCGTCAGCGGTGTTCTGGCCAACGTCGATACAGCGGGTCTCTCCGTTATCCACGGCGAATTTACCTATCTTGCACCGATCAATGGCGTCCGGCAGATCGCGGCGACCGGCTTCAACTACAAGAAGCACATCGAAGAATTCAAGATGACGCCGCCAACGGAGCCTGAAGTGTTCTTGAAGGCGGTCAGCTCCTTGACCGGACCGTTCGACCCCGTTTCCCGCGGCCCTAATAAAGGGGTAAAGCTGGACTGGGAGACAGAGCTTGCGGTCGTCATTGGCCGCGAGACGAAAGATATCGCCGTCGCCGAGGCGGCCGGCCATATTTTTGGCTACGTATGCCTGAACGACGTTTCAGACCGGACGACGCAGGTAGATGCGGAGCACCAGCAACATCTGGTACGCGCCAAATCGCGACCCACCTATTCCCCCATCGGCCCGTATCTGACGACCGGCATCGACGGCATGAAGCTGGACGTGTGGACCAAGCTGAATGGGAATTACGAGCAGCAGGGCAACACCAGCGACATGCTGTTCGGCATTGACGAGATGGTGGCCTACTTCTCCACCCACATGGTCCTGTTGCCAGGCGACCTGCTAGCGACGGGAACGCCGCCCGGTGTAGGCTTCGGCAAGAACCGGTTCATGGCGGTGGGTGACGTGCTGGAATGCGGCATCACCGATCTCGGCGCCCAGCGCCACGAAATTCGAAGCTGAGCTCGCTCGCGAGCCGGGGCACCTCCTCGGCTTGCGTTCCACAGGGCAAAATGGTTGGGTCTCCCCTAACCGGGCGGCTCGAGAAATCAAGGCTAAAGGAGGTACCGAATGCGCATCGGGCTCTTTATTCCGTGCTACATCGATGCCTTCTTTCCGGAAGTCGGCATTGCGACACTCGAGCTATTGGAGCGGTTCGGTCACGAGGTAGTGTATCCGCGCGACCAGACATGCTGCGGCCAGCCGATGGCCAATAGCGGGTTCAATGCGGAATGCGCCGATACCGAGGCGCTGTTCGTGCGCAATTTCTCCGGCTTTGATTATGTCGTGGCACCCTCCGGCAGCTGCGTCCACCACGTGCGCGACAATTTCGATGCGATCGAGCAGACCGACCCCGTAAAGGAGGTGCGGACCCGCACCTTCGAGGTCGTCGAGTTTCTGCACGACATCCTGAAAGTCGAGGCGTTTCCGTGGGCCCGGTTCCCGCATAAGGTCGGGCTGCACAACAGCTGCGGCACCTTGCGCCAGCTGAAGCACGCGGCGCCCTCCGAATTGCACGAGCCGTTCTTTTCGAAGCCGATGGATCTGCTCTCGAAAGTCGAAGGGATCGAATTCGTCACGCCCGCCCGGCCCGACGAATGCTGCGGCTTCGGCGGCACCTTCTCGGTCTTCGAGGAGGTCGTTTCAACGAAGATGGGCTACGACAAGGTCAGCGACCACGCCCGCGCCGGCGCCGAATATATTGTTTCGGCCGACACATCTTGCCTGATGCATCAGCAAGGCTGCGCCGAGCGCATCGGGGTGCCGCTCAAGTTCATCCATATCGCGCAGATCCTGAATGGGGCGAGCGCATGAACACGCCTCAGGCAATGCTGCATCCCGAGCTGCTGGCTCAAGACGAAGCCAATGGCATTATTCGCGATGGCCATCGCCTCGATCACGCCGAGGCTGCGTCGAAACCGCTGCACTCGCGCCCCGAGCCGCAGCCGCGCGGCGCCAAGGTCCACGGCAATCGCCCGATCGACCAGGCGGAGGCGGCTGCGCGCTTCATCGCGGCACCCGAGCACGAAAAGATGCATGACGAGCGGCTGTGGGATCTGCGTCAGAAGCGCGACCGCGAGATGCACGGCATTCCCGAATGGGAGGAATTGCGCTCGCTGGCCTCGGCGATCAAGGAGCACACGCTCACCCATCTCGATCAGTATCTGGAGCAGTTCGAAGCGAATGCGCGGTCGAACGGTATCCATGTGCATTGGGCGAAGGACGCTGCCGAGCACAACCGCATCGTCGACGGCATTCTCCAGGACCACGGCGCCAAGTCGCTGATCAAAAGCAAGTCGATGCTGACCGAGGAGTGCGGCTTCCGGCCTTACATGGCCTCGGTCGGCATCGAAGTAATCGAGACCGATCTCGGAGAGCGCATCCAGCAGCTCGACGACGAAGACCCCAGCCATGTCGTCGTGCCGGCAGTTCACAAGCTGCGCACCGATGTGGCCGAGGTCTTTTCGAGGACGATCGGCACCGACCCGGCAAACAGCGACGTTCATTACCTCGCGGAAGCGCAGCGGGAGGCGACCCGCCCACTGATCCTTGAGGCTGACGCCGGGATGACCGGCTGCAACTTCGCCGTCGCCGAGACCGGGACCTTTGTCGTTTGCACCAACGAGGGCAACGCCGATCTGTCGGCCAATGTACCGAAATTGCACATCGCCTCGATCGGTATCGAGAAGATCATCCCGCGCCTCGAGCATTTGGCAGTGTTCATCCGCTTGCTGTCGCGCAGCGCATTGGGCTCGCCGGTCACACAATACACCTCGCATTTCCGCGGGCCGCGGGAAGACGGCGAAATGCATATCGTGCTGGTGGACAATGGCCGGTCCGAGCGTTTGGGTCTTGAGGAGTTCTGGACCTCGCTCAAATGCATTCGTTGCGGCGCCTGCATGAACACCTGCCCGGTCTATCGCCGCAGTGGCGGCCTCAGCTATGGCGCCACCTATTCCGGCCCGATCGGCCTCATCATCGACCCGACCTTCAACCAGCGCAAATACAGCAATTTGCCCTTCGCCTCGACATTAAATGGCAGCTGCAGCAATGTTTGCCCGGTCAAGATCAATATTCACGAGCAGATCTACGCCTGGCGCCGGGTGCTGGTCGAGCGACACGAAACTCCGCTGGCCAAACGGGTCGCGATGAAGGCTGCCGGCGAGTTGCTGTCGCGCCCCGCCGCCTATCGTGCCGCGATCGCCGCAACCGATGTGGCGTTGGCCCATCTGCCGCGCTTTGTCATCTACAACGGCCTCAATGCCTGGGGTCGACACCGAGAAGTGCCGCACCCGCCCAAGCAGACCTTCCACAGCTGGTATCAGGCCAATCGCGGAGGAAAACCATGAGCAGCCGCGACATGATCCTGGCCGCGATCCGCGCCAACAAGCCACGGGTGGAGCGGCCGCTCCCCGAGGTTCCGCTATTCGATGAGAACCCGCCGGCGTCGCTGCTGGAGGCTTTCAAGAATAGCCTGCATCAGATGGGCGGCATATTTCTCGACCCGCCGGGTTCCGGCGACATCCTGGCGCCGGTCCGAGAGAAGATCGCCGATGCCAAAATCGTATGCTCGACGGTGCCGGAGATCGCTGGAAATCGTGACATTGCCGGTGTCGAGGTGCCGCAAGATCTGGCGGACGTCGACTTCGCCATTGTCCGCGCCTCGTTTGGAGTTGCCGAGACCGGCTCAGTGCTGCTGAGGGACGCCGACCTCCATGTCAACGCGGTGGCCTATCTGGCGCAACACCTGATCGTGCTACTCGACCCGGCCGACATCGTGGTCAACCTGCACCACGCCTATCGCCGGCCCGAGTTCCGTGACCGGCATTACGCCTCGTTTCACACCGGCCCCTCCGCCACTGCCGATATCGAAGGTGTGCTGATCCATGGCGCGCAAGGTGTGCGCTCGCTCTCGGTGATGCCGATAGCGCGGCTGCCGGTACCCGCTGACGCCAATGGAAATTTTGGGAGAGCGGCTCCATGACCGAAGTTCGCAGAGAAACCGACAGCCTGGGCGTGGTGGAGGTGCCCGCCGACAAGCTGTGGGGGGCGCAGACGCAGCGCTCGCTTGAGCATTTCAGCATCGACCAGGACCTGATCCCGCGGGAGATGGTTACCGCCTATGGAATCTTGAAAAAAGCGGCGGCCAATGCCAACCACGCCGGTGGACGGCTCAATGATCCGAATCATCAGCTGATTGTCCAAGCCTGCGACGAGATCCTGGCCGGACAGCATCACGATATGTTTCCACTGCATGTATGGATGACCGGCAGCGGCACGCAGTTCAATATGAACGTCAACGAGGTCATCTCGAATCGCTGCTGTCAGCTTGCCGGCACGCCACTGGGCAGCAAGGCGCCGGTGCACCCCAACGACCATGTCAACATGTCGCAATCGTCGAACGACACGTTTCCCTCCGCGATGTACATTGCCGCCGCGGTCAATGTGAAGCAGCGACTGCTGCCGGCGGTCACTGGCCTGCGCGATGCCATCGCGGCAAAAGCCGAGGCATGGAAGGACATTGTAAAGATCGGCCGCACCCACATGCAGGACGCGACCCCGATCACGCTGGGGCAGGAATGGTCGGGCTACGCCGGAATGCTCAGCGACAATATCGAGCGGATAGAGGATGCGCTGAAGGGCGTGTACCGGCTGGCGCTCGGCGGCACCGCAGTCGGCACCGGTATTAATGCGGCCCCCGGCTTTGCCGAAGCGGCGGTGGCGGAGATCGCGAAACTTACCGGGTTCCCGTTTGTCAGCGCACCAAACAAATTCACTGTGCAAGGAGCGCATGATGCGTTGGTGCAGCTGTCCGGAACACTCCGCACGCTGGCCGTGTCGCTTTACAAGATCGCCAATGACATCCGCCTGATGTCGTGCGGGCCGCGCGCCGGCTTTGCGGAATTGCAAATTCCCGAGAACGAGCCCGGCTCCTCGATCATGCCGGGCAAAGTGAACCCGACTCAGGCCGAGGCGCTGACCATGATAGCCGTGCAAGTGATGGCTGGAGTTGCGTCGGTTTAGTGGAGAGGCATTAGGTCATTTGGCGGCCGTTTTTTCGAACTGTACCGGGCTTGTAAAGTCGAGGGCGGAATGGCGCCGGACGGGATTGTAGAAGCCGTCAATGTAGCGGCCAATGGCCTGGGTCGCTTGTTGGCGGGTATAGAAGATGGTCCGCCACACCCGCTCAGATTTCAGCGTCTTGAAGAACGTCTCCACCATGGCGTTGTCGTAGCAGTTCCCCTTTGCCGACATTGAGATCAGGATGCCGTGCTTGCCGAGCTCGGCTTGATAATCGACCGAACAGTATTGGCTGCCCCGGTCTGAGTGATGGATCAGCCCGGCTGCTGGGCGGCGCACCGCCAGGGCTTTGCGCAGAGCGGCAAGAGCCAGATCGCGGTGCAGCCGGTCGCCGGTCGCCCAGCCGACGACCCGGCGGGCAAACAAGTCGATGATAACCGCGAGGTACAGCCAACCCTCGCGGGTCCAGACATAGGAAATATCGGCACCCCATTTCTCGTCGGGCCCGGTTGCCGCGAAGTCCTGATCGAGCAGGTTTGGCGCCACCGGCCACGGATGCTGGCTGTCGGTGGTGCGCTTAAACCGCCGCTTCTGTCGAGCCCTGAGCCCGTTCTCCCGCATCAGACGCGCCGTCCGGCGGCGACCGACGGTGAGGCCGCTGTCCCGCAATTCCCGCATCATCCGGGGGCTGCCATAGGTGCCGTTCGACAGCGTAAAGGCCGACCGGACATGCGCCAGCAGCACCATGTCATCGCGTTGGCGGCGGCACGCCGGCCGACCGCGCCAGGCAAAATAGCCGCTTTGGCTGACACCGAGTACGCCGCACAGACGATGGATCGGGAATTCCGCTTTCGCCGTATCGATGAGCGCGAACCTCATCGACTTCCCGCCCGGGCGAAAAAAGCCGTCGCCTTCTTCAGGATGTCCCGCTCCTGGCGGAGGATCTCGTTCTCCCGGCGCAGCCGTTTCAGCTCTGCCGTGACATCGCCCTCTGCCGCCGTCGTTGGGTCGGCAGCACGCCGATCCCAACTCCGACTCATCCAGCGGACCAGCGTCGACAGCCCGATCCCCAGATCGCCGGCGATCTCGCGCTGCGTTCGCCCGCTGGTTTGCACCAGGCGGACCGCTTCCTCCTCAAATTCTTTCGTAAACCGTCGCTGCTGCATCTTCGAGTTCCTCACCGCTCATAGGGGAACTCTCCACTTTTCCGAAGCAAGTCCACAGACGCTTTACAACAAGTTGGTGGATAGCCACACGGTTCGTCGCTTGGACGATAAGGGAGAAGCGGTTCTTCTCTATATCGACCGAACCGTGCTCAACGAATACACGAGCCCGCAGGCGTTCACGGGCTTGCGCGAAGCTCAGCGAAGGGTGTGGCGGCCAGGCGCGGCGCTGGGTACAGTTGACCATGTCAACCCGACGGCTCCGCAACGGACCGCGGCCATGGCCGATCCAGCTGCCGCCAAACAGACGGCGTACTTGGCGCAGAACTGTCGTGATTTCGGCATCGAGTTGTTCGATGTGCTGAACCCGCTCCAAGGCATCGAGCATGTGGTGATGCCTGAAATTGGGATGGTTCTTCCCGGTATGGTGATCGGCGCCGGGGACAGTCACACCACTACCTACGGTGCGTTCGGAACGCTGGCCTTCGGCATCGGCACGTCTGATATCGAGCATTACCTGGCAACGCAGACACTTGTCTATCATCGGCTCAAGAGCATGCGGGTGAACGTCCCGGGATCACTGGGGCCGGGTGTTCGGGCCAAAGATATCGTCATTGCTCTCATACATCAGATCGGCGCGGGTGGCGCGACGGGCTTTGCCGTCGAGTTTGCGGGTGCGGCGATCGACACTTTCACGATCGAAGGCCGAATGACAGTCTGCAACATGACGGTTGAGTGCGGTGCGCGCGGTGCCATCGTGGCGCCGGACCAGCGCGTATTGGATTATCTGCAGGACAGGGCGTGCGTTCCCAAAGGGGAGCTCTGGGATCGCGCCACCCAAACATGGACTGCGCTCAGGAGCGATGTAGACGCTGTGTTTGATCGCGAGGTCGTGCTCGATGCGAGCGCTATCGGGCCCATGGTCACCTGGGCACGAGCCCAGACCAAGCAGCGCCAATCGGCGGTCACGTGCCCGACCCCGCCTCGGAAACCGACCCAAGCCGCCGGCGCGACATGCTGCGCGCCCTTACCTATATGGGCTTGACCCCCGGCGCGGCACTGAGCGACATCACCATCCAGCGGGCCTTTATCGGCTCGTGCACTAACGCGCGTATTGAGGACTTGCGCGACGCGGCGGCGATCGTTCGTGGCGAAGTGGCGCCAAGTGGCGCCAGGCGTCCGCGCCATGGTCATGCCGGGATCGAGCTTGGTGCGACGCGCGGCCGAAGCCGAAGGGCTCGACCGCATCTTCCTTGATGCCGGTTTCGAATGGTGCCAGTCCGGCTGTTCGATGTGCTTGGCGATGAATGACGACGTGCTGGCCGCGGGCGAGCGTTGTGCGTCAAGCACGAACCGGAATTTTGAAGGCCGCCAAGGCGTCGGGGGGCGCACCCACTTGATGAGCCCAGCGATGGTCGCTGCTGCGGCTATCAGCGGCCGTCTTACCGACGCCCGCCGCTACGCAGGAGAACCCGAAGCCATGCGAGCATTTACTATGGTGACTGGTGTTGCTGCGGCATTGCCGGCGGCCAACATCAACACAGACGTGATTATGCCCAAGCAATTCCTCAAAGGCATTGATCGCAGCGGATTGGGAGAAGGTGCATTTCATGATCTGCGATTTGACTCGGCTGGCCGACCACGGGACGATTTCGTCCTCAATCAGGCCCCCTGGCGCAAAGCCTGTTTCCTCGTCGTCGGCCCCAACTTCGGCACCGGGTCAAGCCGCGAGCACGCCGTGTGGGGACTGATGCAACTCGGCATCCGCGCGATCATCGGAACTAGTTTTGCCGGCATTTTCTTTGACAACTGCGCCAACAATGGCCTGTTGGCGATCACAATTGGGGATGCCGACGTCATGCGCTTGAGCAAATTTGCATCCAATCCGGCGTCCAATGTCCTCACAGTTGACCTCCGGCAGCAGTCCATCGGGGCATTCGATGAAACGATAAACGCTTTCGACATCGAGCCAAGCCGAAAAGAAGCGCTCCTACTCGGCCTCGATGTAATCGGCCAGACCCTGAAATACCGCGATATGATCGAAGCGTTCGAGCGGCAGCATCTGACGGAAAATCCATGGCTGGCGTAAGCGGCGGGGGCTATTGGACGCCGTCACCATCCACGGCGTTGCGCCCTGCTGAATGGCTTCAACGTCTCCAATTGACGGTTGTGCGCATTGTAACCACAACGTGCGATGCGTTGAAGCGCCACCAGCGATGCCTTCAAATTTGCAAATCAGCCCAGGGACCGCTGTGGGGCGATTCCGTTGAAAAAGTCATCGAGCAATACTTGGAGCAAATATTCTATCTCTATTGTGCACAATAACGAACTAACATTCTACAAACCTTGCCGTGATTAAACGATGTTTACGTAAATTGGACTATATTTCGCTCAACAACGAGTTTTTCAACATTGGAATGGGCGGTGGCTCCTCCGCGGAGGCCGATAGGATCGGCTCCGTCATTGGAAGAGGAAAGCGAGCATGGAATACTTCGCCGGCCTGGATGTCTCGATGAGCGAGACGCATGTGTGTGTCATGAACCGAGACGGTGCCGTAATGCATGAGGTAAAGGTGCCGTCGACGCCTGCCGACATCGCAGCCGCGCTCGCGCAACTACCGGCCTGTCGGCGCATCCTGTTCGAGACCGGCCGGATGGCGCCGATGCTGTACCATGGCTTGAGCCAGCTTGGATTACCCGTTATCTGTGTCGAGAGCCGGCAGGCTTATCAGGCGCTGAAGTCGTTAGCGACGCACAAGACCGACCGCAATGATGCCCGCGGCCTGGCGCATCTCGCCCGCACCGGCTTCTTCAAACCGGTTCATGTCAAGTCACTGCCGGCCCACGCGGTACGATCGCTGATCATCGCTCGCAAAAAGCTGGTCGGCCAGCGGGTCACTCTGGAGAACCAGATCCGCGGCCTCGCCGTGATCTTTGGGGTCCGACTGCCCCGTGCCCTCAGTCCCGTCTTTGTCAGGCAGACGCTGCGGGCGAGCGAAGGGATCGCCGGCCTGTCTGCCGCGATGCGGGGGCTGGTTGCGGCGCGCGCGGCCGTGCTTGCCGCCGTCGTGGCGATCGATGCCGACATAAGACGGATGGTCAGGGCATCCGAAGCTTGCCGCCGGCTGATGAGCATTCCCGGTGTCGGCCAACTTACCGCTCTCGCCTTCACGGCGGCTATTGACGATCCTGAGCGCTTCCGACGGTCTCGCGAGATTGGCGCCTATTTCGGCTTGGTGCCGCGGCGCTATCAGTCGGGCGAGGTCGATTACACCGGCAGCATCTCGAAGTGCGGCGATCGTCGGGTGCGCACCCTCTTGTACGAGGCCGCAAACGTCATGTTGACGCGCTACAAGGGACCGCTGAAGCTAAAGGACTGGGCATTGGCGATCGCCAAACGGTCGACGATGCGCAAGGCGCGGATCGCGCTCGCCCGTCGTCTGGCCATTATCATGCACGCCATGTTGCGCCACGGCACCGAGTTCAAACCGGTGTAGACAGGCAGCGCCTACCGGACAGGAGGTCGAACCGAGCTCCCGAGCGGAGCGACGCCCGAGGGAGGGAGCAGATGACGGCGCCGATTCTGTAGCAGCGGTCGTCGGCCGATTGCGATTTCAACCAAGCCGCTTTGTACCCAGCTGACCCCATCAAGTGCCACGTCAGCACGTAGAGAACGCAGACACCCGACAGCGTCGATATCGCACATAACCGAGCCGCCGCCCCTTGACCCATTAGAGAACGATATCGGGCATGAACGCCGGTTCGCGCCGCCGAGCCGGAACGTCCGCTGTCTGTTTCAATCGACGGACCTTTGCCGGAACGTACGCCAACGGGCGAGATGCGCCGAGAGGAGGAAGGAGTTGGTCGTCGCTTTGACCGCGGGCTCTATTTGGCGGAGTCCAAGTTCCGGTCCAAGCCTGCGGCAGCGTAGCGGCTCACCGGACGTTTGAGCCCGAGATTTTCGCGCAGTGTCTTGCCCTCATATTCGGCACGGAACAGCCCGCGCCGCTGCAACTCGGGCACAACCAGCTCCACGAAGTCCTCGCACCCGCCCGGCAAATGCGCTGGTGTAATGTTGAAGCCGTCGCAGGCGCCGTTCTCGAACCACTCCTGCATGGCGTCGGCGATGTCAGACGGCGTACCGATCTTTGCCGATCCGGTAATCCCGGAGCGGAGGTATAGCTCACGAATAGTGGGCTTTTCCTGTCTCACCCGCTCTTGGAGTTGAGCGCTGATAGTGCGGATCGCGAGCTTGCCGATCGCATCCTCCGGCACCGGACCATCGAGCGGATAGCCTGAAAGATCACCAAAGGTGCTGTAGAGCGAACCAAGGCCGGCCAGCGGGTCGACCAGCTCCTGAAACTGATCGAACTTCGCCTGCGCTTCCGCGCGCGTGCGTCCCAAAATCGGACAGAACGCCGGCATGATCTTCAGTTCATCCGGCTCGCGCCCGTATTTCGCCATCCGCCCTTTCACGTCGTCGTAATACGCGCGCGCGGCATCGAGCGAGCCGTTGATCGCGTAGATGACATCGGCGGTTGCCGCGCCCAGTTCCCGGCCTTGCTCGGAGGCGCCGGCCTGTACAATTACCGGATGGCCCTGCGGCATGCAGGCCACACTCAAAGGCCCGCGCACCTTAAAGAACCGCCCATAATGATTGAGCACATGCATCTTTGCTTCATCGAAATAACGGCCGCCCGCCTTGTCGAGCAGCAGAGCACCGTCGTCCCAACCGTCCCATAGGCCCTTGACCACGTCGACGAACTCGGCCGAACGCGCGTAACGCGTGTCATAATCCAGCGTTGTTGCCAGCCCGAAGTTTTGGGCTTCGTGCTCGGACCATAACGCGACCACATTCCAGCCGGCGCGCCCCTTGCTGGTCAGATCCAGGGTGGCGAATCTGCGCGCCAGATTGTAGGGCTCATTGTAGGTGGTGGATGCCGTCGTCACCAGACCGATGTGGCTGGTGACCATGGCCAGCGCTGGCAGCAACATTGTCGGTTCCAGCTCGATCATGTCCCGACCCGTCCGGGCCAGTGAGCCCGGAGGATTGTCGCCCTGGCGAATTCCGGCGCCATCGGCGAAGAAAATCATATCGAGCTTGCCGCGTTCGGCGGTCTGTGCGCTGCGCACGTAGTGCTCGACCTGCAGCGTGCCGTCGGCCGGAACGTCCGGATGGCGCCAGGCGGCCGGGTGGTAACCATGGCCGCGGATCGACATTCCGATACGCATTTTGCGCTGGTTCATGGCGGTCCTTTTTGCGGTTCGATTTGAAGCATGCGGCCTTGCGGTGTGCGATACTTTAGACGATCGGGTGAGCATGCGGCGAGCTCGCCTTACTCAGTGCTGGCGGTCGAAATCCGAGGGCTAGATCTCCCCAGTAGCGGAGGCAGCTCGGCGCCGATCCGTTTCGCCGCGGCTGTGGCGGCAGCGTCGCGAGCGGGCGCATCGTTGTGCCAATTTGCGACACGCAACCAAAGGACCCCATAGTCGTGACTGACGCACTTCCCATCAGCCGTTTCCCCGTCCCGGATCTCGCCAATATGCCCGAGGACATCCGAAACCGTATCCTCGCCGTGCAGGAGAAGTCAGGATTTATCCCAAACGTCTTTCTCGTGCTCGCCCACCGGCCGGACGAGTTCCGGGCCTTTTTTGCCTATCACGACGCGCTGATGGAGAAGCCGGGGAACCTGATCAAGGCCGAGCGCGAGATGATCGTCGTCGCGACCTCAAGCTCAAACCAGTGCCAATATTGCGTCGTCGCCCACGGGGCGATCCTACGGATCCGGGCTAAGAACCCTCTGATCTCTGACCAGGTAGCAATCAACTACCGAAAGGCCGACATCACAGAGCGCCAGAAGGCGATGCTCGACTTCGTGCTCAAGGTCTCCCGCTCGGCCGAGACCGTGGGCGAAGCGGATTTCGATGTGCTGAAGTCCCAGGGCTTCGGCGAGGAGGACATCTGGGACATCGCCGCGTTCTTCGGGCTGTCGAACCGCATGGCAAACGTAACTGCCATGCGCCCGAATGCTGAATTCTACACCATGGGCCGGAGCTGATACGGACGATCGCAGCGTGTTGCAAGACTGGAAGGTCGGCTGACGATCAAATCGGTCTGGAGTTTGACCGCGAGCTCGAGGAGTTTGTCGTCAGGTTCGCGGCGCTGCCTCTGTCATTGAATACCGCGGTTCAGCCGAGGGAAGGGATAATGGATGCTACCCTTACCCCGTCGCAAACAACGCCAGCATGAGACGGCCATGACAGATGCCAAACGCAAAATGCATCTTGCCATCCAGGCAGAAGCACACCTGTGCGCCGTAAGCGGTCGGACGGCCTGGCTAAGGGAGCGGTCGTCCATGATTCGAATTCAGGATGTGGCGTAGGCGTTGTCGCCGGGTGATAAGTCAACTGATCGTCGCCGCCCTAGGGGTCGCGCGCGACAGTGGAGAGAAGACGAATGACAACGACCGCAGCAACCGACTTCGATATCGCCAAGTTGCGGGCGCGGCGCACTAACAAGTGGCACAAGTTTCCGCCGGACGTGCTGCCGGCTTGGGTCGCGGACATGGATTTCGGCGTCGCGCCTTCGATCACGGCCGCGCTGGCGCGCCTGACGCGAGATCAGGAATACGGCTATGCGGCGCGCGACGGCGTGCTGGCCGCGGCCTTCGTCCGCCGCATGGAGCGGCGCTTCGGCTGGCACACCGATCAAGCCGATACGATGGCGATCGGCGATCTGGTGCAGGCCAGCTTCTCCTCGGTCATGGCGTTCAGCGAACCGGGCGACGCGATCCTGTTGCAGCTTCCCTCCTACCCGCCCTTCATGCGCGCCATCGAGGAGACGGGCCGCCGCCTGATCGCCAACCCGATGCGCGATGACGGCAAGCGCTGGGTGCTAGACTTGGGCGCTTATGAGGCAGCCCATGATCCGCGCCTGCGCATGCTGATATTCTGCCATCCGCAGAACCCCACCGGGCGCGCCTTCAGCCGGGCAGAACTGGAGGAGGTGGCGGACTTCGCGATTCGGCATGACCTGGTGGTGGTGTCCGACGAGATCCACGCGGACATCGTCTATCCGGGCAACACGCATATTCCGCTCGCGTCGCTGCATCCGGAGATCGCGGCGCGCACCATCACGATCACCTCGGCGACCAAGAGTTTCAACATCCCGGCTCTGCGCTGCGCGGTCATGCATTTTGGCGCGCCCGTGCTAAAGGAGGGGTTTGCGAAGCGCATCCCGTCGCGGTTACTCGGCTCGCCGGGGGTGACCGGGGTCGATGCGACCGTCGCGGCGTGGGATGACGGGCAGCCGTGGCTGGATGAGATTGTTGCGCAGCTTCGGGTGAACCGCGATTGGCTGGCGGCGACGCTCGCCGCGGAGCTGCCAGGCGTGACGATGCGGGTGCCGGAGGCGACGTATCTGGCCTGGCTGGATTGCCGGGCGCTGGAATTGCCGTGCCCGGCCGGGCAGTTCTTTCTGGATCAGGCCAGGGTTGGGCTGAATTTTGGCGAGACCTTTGGTGCGGATTACGCGGGGTTCGCGCGGCTGAATTTCGCGACGCCCCCGGCAATACTGAGGGAGATTGTTACGCGGATGGGAGAGGCGGTGCGGAGGCGGTGAGCCTCTAATCTCCTCTCGACGCCACTCCTCTCTATCCTCTTAAGCTACACGACGAAGATGATGACGCCGGTTATGCGGGCCGAATAGTTCAACTTCGTTGACTAGCTTCGCCGGGCCCGCGAGCCTATGCCGACGGCGGTTGCGGTAAATCTCTGGACGAGGCTTCGATGGAACTGAACGCCGATTTTTCGCAGCGGGTCGCGGTGCATGCGGCCCGGCTCCCGTGGGTTGCCTCGCCAATCGGCGGGGTCGATAGGCGGATGCTCGATCGCATCGGCGAGGAGGTGGCTCGAGCGACCTCGATCGTCCGCTATGCCCCGGCCAGCCGTTTCTCGGCACACATGCATGGCGGCGGCGAGGAATTTCTCGTGCTCGACGGCGTGTTTCAGGACGAGCACGGCGATTACCCGACGGGTTCCTATGTCCGCAATCCGCCGACCTCGCGCCACACACCCGGCTCCGCGCCGGGCTGCATGCTCTTCGTCAAGCTGTGGCAGTTCGATCTGGAGGACCGCACGACGGCGCGCCTCGACGCTCGGGCGCTGGTCTATACGTACGCCCAAGACCGGCCCGGTGTTGAAATCGCTCCGCTGTTCCACGACAGCCGCGAGGAGGTGCGGATGGAACGTTGGGTACCGAACACTTCGGTTGCGCTCGATCTTCCGGACGGCGGCGAGTTTTTGGTGATTGACGGCGCCTTCGACGAAGGCGGCGAGCGCTTCGCGTCGCAATCCTGGCTGCGGCTTCCTCCGCAGGGGCGGCTTATCGCCATCGTGGGCAGGGACGGCTGCACGCTCTGGGTTAAGACCGGCCACCTCCGACACATTCAGGTCCCGCCCCGCACAGGAGAATGAACGACGCCGTCGCACGGCCTACTGTCAAACTTTGGATGTCCGCCTTGGGGCACGAAGAGTAGTCCCCGTCATCACCGCCGAGCGGCGGCTGCCGGGTCAGTAAGCCGACCCTGCCGGGACGCTTGGCAACGGGTCAGATGCGCTGTAAACGGCCTTCGTTCTCAAAGATCCGGGCATTCGGATCGATTCTGGATCGGAATCTGCGCGCCTGCCACTCGGGCTTGGTTCTCGACGGGGAGGAGCGGCCGGCGTCAATTGCTTCTCTTGGGGCACGCTGCGGAAGAGAGGCATGCGCGTCGGGTTCTGCGCTATAATCGCCCGCAGAACGTGCTTGAGGGCTACCGCGCTGAAAAGCGAAGGAGACAGGGAATGAAAAACGGCTTCAAGGTATTCGACACCGATACGCATGTGTTGCCGGCGGCCGAAGTCATCGAACGTTATGTCGATCCTGACTTCCGCCCGCGCCTTAGGGAACTGGAGCCCTACCGCACGCCAATGCGGCAATCGGCCGAATATCAGGGCGCATTGCACGGCTATCGCATCAACCCGCAATTCTATCGCCGGGTGCTCGGCGAAGCGGCGCCGCGACCCGATCACAGCGGCCGCGACACGGTGTGGATGGGTGCCAAGGTGCCGCGTCCCGGCGTGCAGGACGACAACGCCGCCAACCGTGTCGCCGACATGGACGACGAGGGGACCGACGTTCATTTCCTCGTGCCCGGCGGCTGGTCGAGCCTGATCGGCGTCGACGACCTCACGCTCGAAACCGGCATGATCCGTGCCTTCCATCGCCATATGGCGGATTTCTGCGGACAGTATCCGGATCGGTTGAAGGGACCGATCGTCGCCTCGACGCGCGATGTCGACAGCGCCGTCGAGGAAATCAGGAAATGGGGGAAATCGAAGTGGGCCGTCGCAGTCAAGCCGCAGGTCGATAAAATCCCGGTCGATCACCCGAGCCTCGACCCGATCTGGCGCGCCGCCGCCGAATATGGCCTGCCGATCGTGCATCACAGCTCGACGTGGAACCCGCCCTATTACCCGGGTCACGACGACATGTGGGACAACATCTTCCTGGGACGGCTGGCGTCGCACCCGTGGGGCGCAATGCGGTTTGTCGCGGCGTTCATCGGCGGCGGCATTTTGGACCGTCATCCGTTGCTGCGCTTTGGCACGCTCGAATGCGGCTTCGGTTGGCTACCGTTTTGGGCCAAGCGCATGGACGAGCAGTACGCCTATGTCGGCTCGACCGCCGAATTGAAGATGAAGCCAAGCGAATATTTGAAGAGCGGGCGCTATTTCTGCAGCATCGAGCGGCAAGAAGGGGAGGAGATGTACCGGATGGTAACCGGATTCCTTGGAGAGGACGTGCTGATGTACGCCTCTGACTACCCGCATTCGGAATGTCAGTTCCCAAACTCGATCGACAACATCCGCGCCTGGCAGAGCCTCAAGCGGGAAACGCAGCAGAAACTCTTCTGGGACAACGCCAACCGCTTCTACCGCCAGACGTGACGCTATCGCGTCGGATGATGCTGCCGATCAGGTCTGTCAGGGGGCCGCAATCGGAGCTTATCGCGTATCGATAGGTGCCCCTGCTGCCTCCAGAGCCGTTTGCACTGCGATGCTTGCCGATCGGTCATCGGCTGGAGCCAATCCCCCATGGCTGAACCCAGCCCGTCGGCACGTCTTAATGCATTGCTGCGGGAGCACTGGCGTTCCACCAGAACGGATAGGCAGCCCGCGGGTCATCGACGGCCGCCCGCAAAGGCTGACCCGGGACCGGGAAATACCCTTGATTGGGAGCGCCGTACGGTTCGCCATCCACTTGCCAACCGGCATAGAGCGTGATCGAGCCGCCCTGCGGGTCTGGGTCCATCAGGCCAATGGTCGTAATCGCATCGCCGGCCTGCCGGGCGAAAATGGCCATTCCGTGTATGAAAGGTTGCCCGGGATCCGGCGGCAGCGAAGCGCCTTGGCGGGCCAACAATTGCCTGAGCTCCGAAAGCCTCGGGTGCGCCGCCACCAGTTGCCGCAGAGTGCTGATGCAATCCGTCAGGAGCAGGTAGAACGGCGCGGCGCAGGTGCTATAGCCGACGTAGGCTCCCTTGTCGGCAGAGAACAGGGCCTGCACGGTATCAATGTCGCGGCTCGGCTTTGCCCGGATGCACATTGCCTCGAGGTCGAAGGGAGCCACAGGGAGGCCCCAACCGGCGAGGACGACTGCGGCATGGACGCCCCTTGCCATCTCAAACGCGTCACCGGCGCTCCTGCATGACAGCGCCATCCGCTCCATGGCCGAGACAAAGGCCGGATGACTGGCGGAACGCAAACCGTGTTGCAGCATTTCGAGGTTGCCCGTCGGGAAGGTGGTGGCGGCTGCCCCGATCATCGCCTTCTCTATCAGCTGAAGTTGCACGGGCCTCGGCAGCTCGCTTGAATCTCGAACGCCGTGTTGGGCCAGCAGAGCTTCTAAATGCTGGTCCGTTCTTTCAAAGAGGATTGCGCTGGCTTTTTCAGCCAGGGGGTTGGACTGAAATATTGATACCTTTCGGGTGTAGGGGCCTAGCGGCAGACACTGAATTATAAACGCGCCATCTGCACGGCGAGAACCGCGATGCGCTCGGGTTCGGCGGCCTCCATTTCCTTGGTGATCTGATCGACCCGATCCGCGACTCGCGCGAGCCGGGTCGCAAAGACATTGAGGAGTGCTCCAATTCCTGAAAGCAGAAAGATCGGCGTCAGCGCCAGCTGAATAATGTGGGCGACGCTGTCGAGCGGGAGATCGGCGGGGTAAGAAAGCTGGACATTCTCAGAGCTTCAGGATTAGCCGAGCGCGGAGTGTTCCGCAATTGCGGGCCGGGAGCGGGCATCCCCGGTCGCGCAGGCGCCGCTGGATCGAGGCGATCGTGCCGTGAGTTTGAGCCGGCGCGATGGACGGAGCCTCGCAGCTACTGTCTCCCGCACCGCCGCGGGCATTCCAAATATAGCCGGTGATTTTTGCCATCCCGCTTTACGACGACCATCCGGTTCGGCGCGCGCCGGTCGTCACATATCTGCTGATCGGCCTCTGCATCGGGGCGTTCTTTTGGCAGCTCGGCCACAATCAACACCGCGTGCTCTACGGCTACGGCATGATCCCGGCCGTCCTGTTCGGGTCGGCCCATTTGGCGCCGTATCTCCACATCGTGCCGGCATGGGCGACGGTTTTTACAAGCATGTTCCTGCACGGCGGATGGTTTCATCTGATCGGCAATATGTTGTTTTTGTGGATATTTGGAAATAATGTCGAGGATGAGCTCGGGCATTTACGCTACATTATACTATACTTAGCAAGCGGTGTCACGGCTGCGCTGACCCAGGGGCTGTCGGACCCGGGCTCGCATGTGCCGATGATCGGCGCGAGCGGCGCCATTGCCGGCGTGCTCGGGGTTTATGCGGTATTGAGCCCGCGCGCCAATGTCCATGTCTTTGTCTGGATCGTCATCTTTTTCCGGATCATCAACGTGCCGGCGTGGATCCTGCTCGGGCTGTGGTTTGTCATGCAGCTGGCGAGCGGTCTCGAACAAGGTCGCGGCAATCCCGGTGTTGCTTTTTGGGCGCATGCCGGGGGTTTGTCATCGGGATGATCCTTTTCACTGTGCTGCGCTCCCGCGGGACAGCGCTATTTCAGCCGCAGCGCAGCACTGTGTTCGCAACGGCGCCGCTCGGCGCGTTTGCTCGGAACCGGCGGATAAGTCGGGGTTCTGTCCCCTCCGCTGGCCGCCGCTATAGCCGCTCGCCTGGGCCGTGGGACCGCTGGTGACAAATCGCTTGTACGGCTCCGGGCAAACTCAAGCGCCGGACGGGGTCAGGCTTATTTGACGAGCTTTTCCAAATCAGCCAGCCAGGTTTCGACTCGGTTGCGGTTGTGCCCGAAATCGTAGTGGCCGTAGCGAGAGCGGCTGTAAATGGCGAGGCTCGAATGATCGGGTCCGAGCGGAACAAACTCGACGGTCACCACATCGGGAAAGCGGAACAATAACGAATGCTGAATATAGCTGAGCCGCCGTCCTTCGAGCGCTTCGCCGAGCGGCACGATATGCGGCTGCTCGGCGAACATCTTCACCCACTGATCGCGCAGCGCGCGCCAAGGTAAGGGAAAGACCGGGGTGGTCATTCCCGCCGTGACGCCGCAGTAATTCGGTGGGCAAGCGAGAAAACTCGGCGGCGGCAACGGCGCCCGCAAAGTCGTGATATCGACATCATCTTGGGCCGCGAGCCGATCCTGCGACGCACCGCCCATAAACATCCGCAGCCCGATAACTGAGACGGTTATCGCCACGGCGGCGACCAATGATGGGATCAATATCAAGCGACCTTGGCGCAAGTTCCGCCCGTTTCTGCAGTCGGTTGGAGGAGTGGCGCGACTATGCCATAAAGAATTGGGTGGCAAAGGGGACGGCGTTTCGCACAATCAGCGCACCGCCGGCTGCAGGCGTGTTGGCAGAGGTATCGGACGGGTCGGTGAGCGCGGAGCTGATAGACAATCCGGCGCTCTACGCGCCGCAGGACCTCGCCGCGGGTATCGGCGCGCTCGCCGCCGAACCGGTGTTCGCAGCGATCCTCGCCGAGGCCGGGCCGCCGCGCTTCCGCCGCCGGCGCAACGGTTTTGCGACCCTGCTTCACATCATCCTCGAGCAGCAGGTATCGATCGATGCGGCGGCAGCCATGCACCGCCGCCTTAGTGCCGCCTGCCGGCCGCTGACCCCCGAAGGGTTCCTGGCCATGGATGACGCCACCTTGCGCGCCTGCGGCTTCAGCCGGCAGAAAATGGGTTATGCGCGGGGTCTGGCAGCGAAAGTAGCCGCGGGCGAATTCGATTTCACCCGGCTTGCCGAAGCGGATGACGCGACAGCCGAGGCGACGCTGCGATCGCTAAAAGGCATCGGGCGCTGGAGTGCGGAGGTCTATCTGATCTTCGCGCTCGGCCGCGCCGACATCTGGCCAGCCGCCGATCTCGGTTTACAGATGGCCGTTCGCGACCAGATGGGGTTGGCCTCGCGGCCAGCCGAGCCGGAATTGCGGGGTCTTGGCGATGCATGGCGGCCGTGGCGTACTGTCGCCGCCTGCCTGTTCTGGCAGTCCTATCTGCACAAACGCAAGCGCACCCCTCCAATTTTGGCGGCCGAACTCTATGCCTAATCCCGAACCGCTAAAGCCGCTGCCTGGGATCCGCTCGCTTTGCGTCTATTGCGGCTCCTCAGGTGCGGTCGCGGATGTTTACCGTGAGGCGGCGAGCCAGCTGGGCGCGCGGCTAGCCGCGATGGGCATTGAGGTGGTCTTTGGCGGCGGCCGTGTTGGACTGATGGGTCTTCTCGCTGACGCTGCACTTGCGAGCGGCGGCCGTGTCACTGGCATCATCCCGGGGCGCCTGCGCGACGCCGAAGTCGCGCATCAGGGCGTCAGCGAGCTTGTCGTGGTCGATACGATGCACGAGCGAAAGGCGCTAATGGCCGAGCGCGCCGACGCCTTTGCGATCCTGCCGGGCGGCATCGGCACGCTCGACGAGACATTCGAAATCTTGAGCTGGAAGCAGCTCGGCCTGCACGGCAAGCCGATCTTCTTGGTCGATGTCGATGGTTATTGGTCGCCGTTGCGAACTCTTCTCGCTCGCGTCGTCGAGCGCGGCTTTGCCCAGCCGAAGACGCACGATCTGTTGCGGGTCGTTCCGACCGTCTCGGCGCTGATTGAATTATTGGCCGGTAGCCGGTAACGCGGCAGCTTCAGCCCGCCCCTACTCGGCGACCTTTTGATTAACGAGCAAAATCATATCATTTGGGCCCGCCGATATCCCCAGAATTGTGGATAACTCTGTGCAAAAAGCTTTTAACAATCCAACAGGTACCTTGGATTCCAGCCGATCGATCGACTTGCCTAAAAAATAGGCGGTCTGATTAAATCCCTGAGTTGCCATTATAATCTGGGGTTTGTCTGTAAATGGCCTTGTTACGTTGTAAACCATTGGTAACAAAGCCGTTACATTCCTGCATCTTTAGCCATTTCCTAGGTGCCAAGAATGTGCTGTGCACAAATTCGCAGGCGGCGGCGGCGCGGTTCGCCAACACCCGACCTCTGTCGGCTTGTCGAGCGGGTCTACGGCCTCTATCCTCGCCGCCATTATGGGTCGCGGCCGGTAAATCGGTTGGCCGAATTTGGAGATCGGACGGATGGCGAAAATCAAAGTGGCTAAGCCCGTCGTCGAACTTGATGGCGACGAAATGGCTCGGATCATGTGGAGCTTTATCAAGAACAACCTGATCTAACCGTATCTCGAAGTCGACCTGAAATACTACGACCTCGGTATGGAGAGCCGCCACGCCTTCAAATCAGTGCGACAAGACAGGCCATAATCGTCAATAGATCAACTCAGCCGAAACGAAAGCGGCGCGCGGAGGTGCAAGCATGTCAGATCTCGAAATCGTTTGGACGAAGGTTGATGAAGCACCTGCGCTTGCTACGTTTTCCCTTCTGCCGATCGTCCAAGCCTTCGTCGGGGCGGCCGGCGTGAAGATGAAGCTGAAGGACATTTCGCTGACTGGCCGCATCATCGCAAACTTCCCCGACAAACTGACACCAGCGCAAAAGATTAACGACGAGCTCGCCGAACTTGGCCAACTTGCGATGCGCCCCGAGGCCAACATCATCAAGCTGCCCAACATCTCTGCCTCGATCCCCCAGCTGAAGGCCGCGATCAAGGAGTTGCAGAGCAAGGGTTACGACGTGCCGGACTATCCGGACAGCGACGCGACGCCAGCGGATAAGGAAATCCGCGCCCGCTATGGCAAGGTGCTCGGCAGCGCCGTCAATCCGGTGCTGCGCGAGGGCAATTCCGACCGCCGCGCTGCCGGCGCCGTAAAGCAGTACGCGCGCAACAATCCGCATAAGATGGGTGCCTGGACCAAGGACTCGAAAACGCGCGTAGCGCACATGTCGGGCGGCGATTTCTACGGTTCGGAGGTCGCAACGACCATTGCGGCGCCGACCAATGCCCGTATTGAGTTGGTCGGCAGCGATGGCGCGGTCACGGTGCTAAAGGCGAAGACGCCGCTTCAGACCGGCGAGATCATCGACGCGGCGGTGATGAACCGTAAGGCGTTGCACGCTTTCTTCGCGGCGCAGATCGACGCCGCAAAGAAAGACGGCGTCCTATTCTCGCTGCACGTCAAGACAACCATGATGAAGATCTCTGATCCCATCATCTTCGGTCATTGCGTTTCCGTGTTCTTCGCCGATGTGTTCGAGAAGCATGGCGCCACACTGACGCGCCTGGGCATTGATCCCGACAACGGCGTGGGCGACATGCTGACCCGGATCGAGACGTTGCCGGAGGCTGAGAAGGCGGCGATTAAGGCCGATATCCAGGCCACCTACGCGAAGCAGCCTGGCCTCGCCATGGTCAATTCCGACCGGGGAATCACCAATTTGCACGTGCCGAGCGACGTGATCATCGATGCATCGATGCCGGCGATGATTCGCGAATCCGGGCACATGTGGGGCCCTGACGGCAAGCTGCACGACGTGCTCGCCGCGATCCCCGATCGTTGCTACGCGCCGCTGTTCCAGGCCGTCATCGAGGATTGCAAGGCGCGTGGCGCCTTCGACCCGAAGACGATGGGCTCTGTGCCGAACGTCGGATTGATGGCCCAGCAAGCCGAGGAGTATGGCTCGCACGACAAGACGTTTGAGGTCGCTGCGGGCGGAACGGTGCGCGTGGTCGCCGATGACGGCACGGTTCTGCTGTCGCAGCCGGTCGAGGCCGGCGACATCTTCCGGATGTGCCAAACCAAGGACGCACCGATCCAGGACTGGGTCAAGCTTGGGGTGCGCCGCGCGCGCCTGACCAGGACACCAGCGGTGTTCTGGCTCGACGCCAAACGTGCGCACGACGCGCAGTTGATCGCGAAGGTTGAGACATATTTGAAGAACGAGGACACATCGGGTCTCGACATCCGCATCCTGGCGCCGGTCGAGGCAATGAAGTTCTCGCTCGATCGCATCCGCAAGGGGCTCGACACCATCTCCGTCACTGGCAATGTGCTGCGCGATTACTTGACCGATCTTTTCCCGATCATGGAGCTGGGCACGTCGGCCAAAATGCTGTCGGTCGTTCCGCTGCTGGCGGGCGGCGGGTTGTTCGAGACCGGGGCCGGCGGTTCGGCGCCCAGGCATGTGGAGCAGTTCCAGCGCGAAGGCTATCTGCGCTGGGATTCGCTGGGCGAGTTCCTGGCGCTTGGCGCTTCGCTGGAACATCTGGCGCAGACAAGTGGGAACAAGGAGGTGCAGGTTCTGGCCGAGACGCTCGATGAGGCTAACGGCAAGATCCTTGAGTACAACCGCTCGCCCGCGCGGAAGATTGGCGAACTGGATAATCGTGGCAGCCATTTCTACCTGGCGCTGTATTGGGCACAGGCACTGGCCGCGCAGGACAAGAGCCCGGCACTGGCAGCCCGCTTCAAACCGGTGGCGGAGTCGCTGGCGACCAACGAGGCCAAGATCAATGCTGAGCTGATCGCCGCGCAGGGTAAGCCGGTGGATACTGGCGGTTATTATCTGCCCGATCCGGGGAAGACATCGGCGGCGATGCGGCCGAGTACGACGCTGAACGCTGCGCTCGCCGCTCTCTGACGCGGCGTCAAGTGAGGCCGCCCAGGGCAGCCCGCCAACGATCAGATCACCGTCGATGCCGCCCTTGCGATCAAGAAATTCGGAGTTGGGGCAAATGTGCCGGGATCACCCTGATAAGGGCATGGACGAGTTTCACTTGAAGCGCATGTATCGGTCACCGAACGGAAACTGTACCAAGGCGATGGCGTAAGACGCGCAGTGGAGGAAAGAATGGCGGCAATGCGGCTCAGCATTCTCGACGATTACCAAGGCGTTGCCCTCAACATGGCCGACTGGTCGCCGGTGAGGAGCCGCGGCATCGAGATCGCGGTCGAGCGGCATCCCTTTGTCGATGAGGACGCGGTGGTGCGCGCGCTCGCCGATTCAGAAATCATCGCGGCGATGCGCGAGCGCACGCCTCTCCCGAAATCAGTGGTCGACCGCCTGCCGAAGCTGAAACTGCTGATTACGACGGGCATGCGCAACGCCTCGTTCGACATGGCGGCGCTGAGGGACCATGGCGTCACCGTATGCGGTACGGGTGGTCCCGGCGGCGGCAACGAGGACACCGCCGAACTCGCTTGGGGCCTGATTCTAGGTGCTGCCCGGCGCATCGCCGAGGATCATCAGTTTATGCGTCAAGGCGGTTGGCAGACCCGCATCGGTCACCGCGTCGCCGGAAAGACGCTCGGCCTATTAGGGCTCGGCCGCCTCGGCAGCGCGGTTGCCCGCGTCGGGCTCGCCTTTGGCATGAAAGCAATCGCCTGGAGCCAGAACCTGACTGCCGAAAAGGCCGCCGAGCAGGGCGTCGAGCGGGTCGAGAAGGACGAGCTGTTCCGCAGCTCGGACATTCTCTCGGTGCATCTGGTGTTGAGCCCGCGCAGCCGCGGACTGGTCGGGGCGCGCGAAATCGGTCTGATGAAGCCCACCGCGATCCTTGTCAACACCTCACGCGGACCGATCGTCGACACCTCGGCCGTGATCGACGCGTTAAAGGGCGGTCGGCTGGCCTATGCCGGGTTTGACGTCTACGACAAAGAGCCGTTGCCGATCGATCACCCGCTGCGCACGACACCGAACGTGATCCTGACGCCGCATATCGGCTACGTGACCGACGAGAATTACCGCAGCTCTTATCCGCAGATCGTGGAGGACGTCGTGGCGTTTCTCGACGGCAAGCCGGTGCGGGTGATCTGACCCAACCCTCGTGCGGCAAGCAATGAGCCAAGGCGTTTCGATCCGACCATCGAATGATGGCGATGTTGCGGCGATAGCAGCCATCTATCGCCATCACGTGCTGTGCGGAACTGCTTCGTTCGAGGAGGTGCCGCCCGAAACCGACGAGATCGCCCGCCGGCGGGATGACCTTCTAGCGCGTGGCCTCCCGTATCTCGTCGCCGAGCGGTCCGGGCGTGTGCTGGGCTATTGTTATGCCGGACCTTACCATACTCGCTCGGGGTATCGCTTTACCGTAGAGGATACTGTCTACATCGATGCAGCGGAACTCGGCCGCGGCATCGGACGAGCGCTCCTCGCGAACGTTGTTGAAATCTGTGCCGAGCAAGGCTACCGGCAGATGGTAGCAGTCATCGCAGGCGGCGATCACCAGGCGTCGATTGGGCTGCACCAAGCGCTCGGGTTCAGCAGGATCGGCGTGTTGCCGACGATCGGCTTCAAGTTTGGTGGCTGGATCGATATCGTCTTGATGCAGCGCATCTTAGGGCCCGGCGCTGGAGCGCCGCCGGTGGAAATGCGGAGGTGAACATGGCTGAGGCATTTGCCGATCCAGAGCGGATCGAGGGCTACCACGCCCATATTTATTATGACCCCACGACCCGCGAGAAGGCCGAACGCTTGCGAGAAGGGATCGGGGAACGGTTCACGACGCGGCTCGGTAATTGGCATGACGAACCGGTCGGACCGCATCCGATATCGATGTATCAGGTCGCGTTTGCCGCGAGCGAGTTTCCCAGGCTGGTGCCCTGGCTGATGCTCAATCGCGACGGGCTCGATGTGCTGGTGCACCCGCAATCGGGGGACAGCGTCGCTGACCACACGCGGTTCGCCATGTGGCTGGGCCAGCCCTTGCCATTGCAACTCGATGTCCTCCGCCGCACTGCCAGCGGCTGAGGCCGGCCGCTATATGCGGCCGACAATCAACAACACGACGACGATTACCAGCAAAAGCCCGATGCCGCCGCTGGGGTAATATCCCCAGCCGCCGCTGTAGCCCCATGTCGGCAGCGCCCCGATCAGCAGCAGGATCAGGATTATCAAAAGGATCGTACCCAGCATTTTCATCTCACGGTTTGATGGCGTCCAATAACAAAACCCGGGATTATCCTGCGGAGTTCCCTTTTTGGTTTCGTAGCGCTCAAGCGGTTTGCTCAACCGGCAAGCCGCGAGTGCATCGCATGTTGCTGGATTAATACGAAAATCAGCGCCAGCCTAGTGAGGCCGTCTTAAGCCGCAATTCAGCTATGCGCACAAAAGCCCGGCGGGTTGCCGGGCGACGCTTCCTGTTTTGCCGAGCTGAAGAGCCCGGTAGGGGTGACTAGGTGCGTACCGGGCCCCGCCACTGGCGCACGGGCCCACAATCGACGTGCACGAAACCCGAATGCGGGTAGTAACCCACGCCGCCGCATTGCAAACTCAGCGCCGCATCGCGGATCTGCTCGATGCTGCGCCCTTCGCTGCGTAAGTCGATGGCCATCCCTTTAATATGGAAGCTGTGTTTGGCTACGCCGGCGCGTTGTAGATAGAGTCGTTGATTGGTGGCCGGCGAGCGATAACCGCAAACCACAAGAAATGGATCGTGACTCTCAAGGCGGGTGCGCAACAGGCCCAGCAAATCGAGAATGCCGGCGTTCATCGGCCGGATCTCGTCACTGTCGTGGTCGCGCAGGATCCAGTTGATGTCGCGCACCGCCTCGCGGATGTAATGGCCGTCGGCCCAGTAGACCGTGCGCAGCCATTCTCCTGTATGGATATTGTAAAGCGATACCGATCGCGGAGCCAAAGAAACTGCCGTGGCGGGCTTGACCAGACCAACAGCAGCAACACTCGCCGCAGCGCCGAGAAGCCGACGCCGGCTCAATAGTGTAGACGCGTGCAATGCGTAACTCCCCCCGATTTCCCCGGGAGGGCCATAGCATCCGAATTCTCGTTGAACAAGCCCGAAGCGGCAGAAACTTGGAAGCTAGTCGCCGATTGCTGCAGTATTCTGCCCAACGGTTGTGTTGCGCTGCCCTGTTCTCACCTTATCGGCGGAATTGCCGCCTGATCTTTGCGCTATCGAGGCTTCTCTTGCGCGGCTCAGATAGGCCCAGACCGCAGCATCACGCTGATAAGGGTCACCACGAAAGGCAATTGAGCCATCCGATTCGGGAACAGCCGTGCGATAGACAATGAAAACCGGGATTGGTTTGGGCAACACTCGACGATGCGTCCGATCGACATTTATTGCCTGATCGATCTGTTCGGGCGCAGCGCCGAGCAGCAGCGACGCCAGCGCCCGCGGGTTTTCAACCCGGACGCAGCCATGGCTCATCATCCGATCGGCCGACTGGAAAAGCCACCTATCCGGAGTGTCATGGAGGTAGACGTCAAACCGATCATCCATTTCGAATTTGAGCCGGCCGAGCGCGCTATGAGGCCCCGCCTCCTGCTGGATCGACATCGGCCCTCGCCAACGCATGTGATGCGCCGCGAGATAACCGCGATTGCCCGCCAGTTTTGGCATGATTTCTTTTTTGACGATCGAAGGCGGGATATTCCAAGGTGGATTGAACAGGATCGTCTTGACGGTCGATTGAAGTTCCGGAGTTTGCTTGTCGAACTCGCCGACGACGACCCGGGTCGTAAACACCGGGCGATCATCGCGGAACAGCTGAAGCTGCGAAACCGTCGCGTCGACGACGAGCCGATCGGGCGGCACGTCGCGCGGCAGCCAGCGCAACCGCTCGAGATTGATCGCGATCTGCCGCGCTCGATGCAGTGCCTCCGCCGTGCTGACCCGCGGCATCGGGCCATTGGCGCTGATGCTCCACGGTCTACCGGCAGACGCCGCAATCGCCAGGTATTCCGCATAAGCGCGGCGCATCGCCGTGTATTCCGGCGATGTCGGGGCGAGCGCCTCGATCGTCTGAGCCGGATCGGCAGCGGAGATCGCACCATCGACGGTTGCGACGATGTCGATCGGCTTGGGGTGCAAATCCTCTTCCTCCGGACGCTCCCCGACCGGGACAGCACCGCGCGCCAGGGCGTCGGCATAGGAGAGAATGGCATCTGAAAGTAGCAGGTCGTGTTCGATCGGCGATAATGCGCGGCCGCCATTGCCGAGCGCGAGGCTGTGAAACGAGGCCGGATCGAGACCGTGCCGGTCGGCGCGCAACACCTCGGCAAACAGCGCTGCCGCCGCATCCGGGTGGTCGTTCCAAACGGCATGCCACTGGTGCGCGGCATAAAACCTGCGGATCAAGTGCTCATGCAGCCGCTCGCCTCGGATCACGACACGCCCAGCCGCGTCGAGCCGATCTTCGATTGCGGTGTCGCCGATGAACGGCGTCAGGGTCGCCGGGCCGGGATTGGTATAGGCGGAGGCGGTGGGCGTGGGCGGCGGAGCCGGCGGGTCGGCGGAGGCGGGCGACGCCGCCAGCGCGAGGATCGCAACTCCCACAATCGAGACGCTTCCAGCCACCCGCTTGCGAGAGCCGTGCCGCACCTCGGGTCGATATTGCACCGCGCCTCGCTCGCCACGGCTTGAAAGCGTCTGGCGCAGGGTCACGCCATAACCGGTCAGCCGAATTCGCGTTTTCTGATATAAGGTTGTTGCGGTCTTCATCAACATAGACACTAGCACGCGCAAGCCCTTTATGCATGTGACGCGTGAGGAGAACGGGGTATTGAAGCGGAACGGTCCGGGCGCGCATGCCGAAAAGTCTTGCGAACCGCGGCTTTTACCCGGCTGCTCGCCCGACCGACTGCTACGCGAGGTCTTCGGTTTCGAGCAATTTCGCGGCCTGCAACGCCCGGTTATCGAGCAAGTCGCCGGCGGAGGCGATGCCGTCGTGCTGATGCCGACCGGCGGCGGCAAGTCGCTGTGCTATCAAATCCCCGCGCTAATGCGCCCCGGTCTCGGGGTCGTGGTTTCGCCGCTGATCGCGCTGATGAAAGACCAGGTCGATGCCCTGCGCCAGGCAGGCGTCCATGCCGCTGCCCTGAATTCGCGTTTGTTGCCGGCCGACGCCGTCGCAATCGAACGCGCGGTCGGCGATGGCGGCTTGGATCTTCTCTACGTCGCGCCGGAACGGCTAATGACGCCGCGCTGTCTCAATCTGCTCCAACGGACGACGCTGGCCCTGTTCGCGATTGACGAAGCGCACTGCATCTCGCAATGGGGCCACGATTTCCGTCCCGAATACCAGCAGCTCTCGATCCTGAAGGAGCGCTTTCCGGGGGTTCCGCTGGTCGCGTTGACAGCGACCGCCGATGAGCCAACCCGGCGCGATATTGTTGCGCAGCTCGGCCTCGGCTCGGCACCCGTATTCGCCGCCGGGTATGACCGCCCAAACTTGTTTTATCAAATCGTTCCCAAGCGAAAACCGCTCGATCAGCTCGGCCAGTTTGTGTCCGCTCGGCATCACAATCATGCCGGGATCGTCTATTGTTCGACCCGCAAGGGGACGGAAGAAACTGCCGCATGGCTGTCGGCGCGCGGCCGTGTCGCTCTTCCCTATCATGCCGGGCTCGATCCGCCAGTCCGCGAGGCTAATCAGGAACGGTTCTTACGCGAGGAGGGCGTGATCGTTGCCGCGACGATTGCCTTTGGTATGGGGATCGACAAGCCGGATGTGCGGTTTGTCGCGCATCTGGATCTGCCGAAGAACCTCGAAGCCTACTACCAGGAGACCGGCCGCGCCGGCCGCGATGGCTTACCGGCCGATTGCTGGATGACCTATGGCATGGCCGATGTGATGAGCCTATTGCGCCTCAACGATGCGGGCGAGGTTGGCGAGCCTCGGGCCCGGGTCGAGCGCCAGAAGATCGAGGCGCTGATCGGCTATTGCGAGACGGTGTCATGCCGGCGCCAAGTATTGCTCGGTTATTTTGGCGAGCGCGAGCACCAGCCCTGCGGTAATTGCGACAATTGCCGCGAACCACCGATGACCTGGGACGGGACAGTCGCGGCGCAAAAAGCTCTTTCTGCGGTGTACCGTACCGGCCAACGTTTTGGCGCGCATTATCTTGCGGACGTGTTGCTTGGGGTCGCAAATGATCGCGTCAAACGCCTCGGGCACGACCAATTGAAGACCTTCGGGGTCGGCGCGGAGTTGGATCGCCGGGCTTGGCTGACGATTTTCCGCCAGTTGGCCGCACAGGGATTGGTAGTCTTCGATATTGAGGGTCACGGCGGCTTGTCATTGAGCGCGGGCGCGGCGGAAATCCTGCGCGGCACAAAAACGGTGCATTTCCGCCGAGACCCCGAGCCGGCAAAAACGCATCGCAAGCGGCCGGCGAGCGAGGTCGCCGCGTCGTCCGAACTCGATCCGGTGTCTGATAAATTATGGGAGGCGCTGCGTGCTTGGCGGCTTGCCGAGGCGCGCCGGCAGGAGTTACCGCCTTACGTCATCTTTCACGATCGAACATTGACTGAGATCGCCCGCAACCGACCGACTACCCTTGCCGGCCTCTCTCAGATCCCGGGTATCGGCCGCAATAAAGTGGAGCGCTATGGCGCGGCAGTAATCGCAATTGTTGCCGAGGGCGGCGGCCATTCCGGACGTCATTAATACTTTCTAAGGAATTCGACTGCATGCTCACGGATGTTACGAGAACCCGGGAGACTCCGATGATTGCGCTCTACACCAAATTCTTAATCGCGCTTCAACCCAAACTCTCCAAAGACGAGGCTGGCGTGACAGCGATCGAGTACGGGCTGATCGCGGCGTTGGTTGCGGTCGTCTGCATTGTAGCTTGGAAAGCCTTGGGGACCAGCCTCAGTACGGCATTCAACAATATCTCGACCAGCGTATAGCCTGACCGACGACGCTCCATTATGGCGCGCGGCGGTCTGTGTTCCGCCAGCAAGGATGCTGAGCCGTCCAATAACCGAAAGATGACGCACGGGTTGTCCGCCAGGCCTAAGTCCAGTGTACGTTCGAGTTACGCCGAGCATCGACGCGGGGTGAGCCTATTCGTCGTGTTGCAGCAGATCTCGCTGAATGTGTCCGGCGTGACAGCGCTGGAATACGCGTTTATTGCCGGGCTTGTTGCGATTGCGATCATTACCGCGGTCGCCAGTCTGGGGTCCAATATAAGCAATGTGTTCAGCTCCACCCTGACCGGACTGTGAACGCAACCCTGCGAACATCGCCCTATCCCATGCTTATTGGCTTCTGGTCACTACTTGCACGGATTGCCAGTGCTAATGATTCCATGCAGTGTCTGGGCATTCTCTAATCGCCGCGGATTAAGCCGACGTTAATATTTTAATACGAGGCTAATGTGGGGGCAGAGCCTAGATGAGGATCGAATGCGCGAAATCATGCACCAATTACTGCCAAAGTCGGTTACTGATGATGCCGGTGTAACTGCGATTGAATACGGTCTGATCGCAGCGCTCGTCGCAATCGTTTGCATTGCGGCCTGGCAAGCTCTCGGTACCAGTCTCAGTACCGCTTTCAACAATATCGCCACCAGCGTCTAATTCAAAGAAAGCTACTGGAATTGCCCGGCATTGCACTTACCCCACTCAACGGGATCGGGCATGCCGGGCCTCAACGGCTGCTGTCTCGACGGTGCGTGATTGTTTTCTGCCGTGCTGTGCTCGCGATCGAAATCGCCGCTTTTACTTTTATCACAGCCGGAACTCATGGCCTTATCGTTCCTTTGCAGAGACCAACGAGCACCGATTTCGTCAGCTTTTATGCGGCCGGCAGCCTCGCGGACGCCGGCACCCCGTTCCTCGCCTACGACCATGCGGCACATTACGCTGCTGAAGAGCAGGCCAGTCGGCCGGGCATCACCTACAATTTTTTCTACTATCCACCGACATTTCTGCTGCTGTGTGCGGTATTGGCGCGTCTGCCGTATCTTCCGGCCTTTATCGGATTTGAGGTCGTAACGCTTAGCCTTTACCTCTTGGTATTACGGCGCATCCTGGATAAACGCGGGCCAGAAATCCTGCTGCCGATCTTGGCCTTCCCACCGGTTTTGTGGACGATCGGTCTGGGACAAAACGGCTTTCTGACCGCGGGCCTGTTTGGCGCGGCCACGCTGCTTGTGGATCGCCGACCATTCAGCGCGGGACTTTTGCTCGGGGGCGTCTGCTGGAAGCCGCATTTTGCGCTGCTGGTGCCGCTGGCGCTTGTTGCCGGCGGGCGATGGCGAGCACTTTCGGGGGCGTTTGTCTCGACGTTCTGCTTGTGCCTTTTGTCACTGGCGGTCTTTGGCTGGCAGACATGGCACGATTTTTTCGTTGCGATCGTAGCATCGAGCCATGTCTACGCCTCGGGTAGAATTGCCTTTAGCGGCTTCGTCACGCCGTTCGGGGCAGCAATGCTGCTCGGTGCCCGTCCGGGCGGAGCCGCAATCTTGCAGATCGTGAGTTGTGCAGCCGCGGCGGTCTTTGTCGCTTTCGTTTGGCGGCGCAATTTGCCGCTGCCGATCCGCGCTGCGAGCCTAGTCTCGGCAACTTTGGTGGCCGTCCCGCTCGCCCTCTTCTATGACCTTGTCCTCGCTGGGGTGGCGGGCGCCTGGCTGCTGCGTGGGGATGGCGAGTTCAAATTGACCGAGTGGCAAAAATGGTTGCTGGCGGGGCTTTTCGTGCTGTGCTTGAACCCGCGCGGCATCGCGGCTGATTGGCATTTGCCGGTAGGGCCGCTTATTGCGCTGGTGCTGGCGACCCTTACCGCCGCAGTCGCGCTGCGCCACCGACGTATGCTGCTGCGCGCTGATTAAAGCGACAGCCGCGCTGCTGCCGGCGTAATCACTCCAGCAGCGGGCGGCCCCGATAATGCTGCAATCGGGTCGAGCGCAGACCCGGCAAACCATGAGCCTCGAAGGCCCTTTGCCAGCTTAGCAACTCTTCCTCCGATAATTGATAGCGTTGGCAGGCCTCCTCGCGAGTCAACACCCCGTTGGTCACGGCGATGACCACCGCCGCCTTTCGTCGGATCGTCCAGCGTTGGACATTGGGCGGCGGTAACTCCACCGTCGGGCGCGGCGTCTCAGCCATCGCCGGGCAGCCCGTCAATGCCCCACCCGCCAATGCCCCGCCCGTCTGTGCCCCAAGAGCCTCGGACGCCACCCCGCCGTCCCGTTGATGAGGGGAAATGTCCGATTGCATCCTCGTCCTCGCCCATGTGCTGTGCACTCTCGACCCGAATAGATGCAACCCGGAAAAGACCAGCCGCGCCGATGGCGGTCTGCCGAACTCCGCCAATCCTTCAGCCGTTCTGATCACCGGGCGCGCCAGCTGTCCGGCGCTTTATGCAAGAGTTCGAGTTACGCTTGTTGAGTGCAATGTTCCATAATATTGATCGTTAATTAGTCATCATTTATAGTTAATTAGATGCGGGCGGGTTAATGCTGGTGGGAAGGAAGCCAGCATCATCGATTAATGTTCGATTTGTTTTCTATCGAGATCGTCGCCGGCCAGTGCGTTCAGCCGATCGGCATAGTCGCCGCATAGCGCGTCGAAACATACAGCCGTCCCGAGCGGACCCGGCGTCAAATGACCGAAGACGCTGGTTTGCGTCGCCGCGCTGAAGTCAAATATCCGAGCTTGGCGTGCTGGATCTGCCTCGGGAGAGCTGTCGGGCATCAAGGAGTCTCAAGGCGAGAGATGACGCGGGATTGACGTTAACCATGCGAGGCTCGGCGCTCGTCTGCGGCAGCAGGTCAGGGGATGCCTGTTTCGATCGTCGAGCGGGACGGCCGTATCATCGTCAGCTCGCCGTATCATCCCAACTTCCCGGCGAGAGCGCGCACGCTTGGCGGCGCTTGGGACGCGGCGCGCCGAGTGTGGATATTCGACGCCAGCGAACGCGATCGGGTAACCTCGCTGTGCCGCGAGGTGTACGGCGGAAACGGGACCGAGCCTTTTGCAGCTCCCGCTGCCGGTCACAATAGGGTTGGGTTTGCCGAGGCGGCCGCTCTGCCGCATTACTACGGCCACCGGCAGAGGCTGCGCGAGCGGATGATGGCCGCCGGGCCTGAAAGCTTGCCCGATTATGAACTCCTCGAGATCCTGCTATTCGCCGCCTATCGCCGGGGCGATGTGAAGCCGCTCGCCAAGTCGCTACTGGCCCAATTCGGCGGTTTCGGGGAAGTCATGAGCGCCGAGCCCGAGGCACTCACTGCAGCCGGACTTAACCTTCCGGGCATCACCGCGCTCAAGTCCGTACGCGAAGCCGCACTACGACTGATGCGAGTCGAATTGCAGGATCAGCCGGTGCTCAATTCCTGGGACAAGCTGATCGATTATTGTGCCGCGCAAGTCGTCCACAACAAAATCGAGGAGTTTCACATCCTGTTTCTCGACCGGAAAAATGTGCTGATCAGGCATGAGCGGCAGCAGCGGGGCACCGTCGATCACACACCGGTCTATCCACGCGAGGTCGTCAAGCGAGCGCTAGAGCTCAACGCCTCGGCGCTGATCCTCGTGCACAATCACCCGTCGGGCGATCCGACACCGTCGAAAGCCGATATTGCCGTGACCCAGGAGATAAAACAGGCCGCCGGACCGCTTGGCGTGGTGCTCCACGACCATGTGATCATCGGCCGCAACCGCCACATCAGCCTGCGCGATCTGGGGCTGATCTAGATTTCAGTGGCTAAGCTCGGCGCAGATGATGTCGGCGGACCTCATTAAGCCCATTGCGGCTATGCCACTCTCCCGGAGTGAGTTAAGCCAGAATATCTTCGATGTGGATCGGCAGGTCGCGCACACGGATGCCGGTCGCGTGGTAGACTGCGTTGGCGACGGCCGCGGCGGCGCCGACGATCGGCAATTCCCCCAGCCCCTTAGCGCCGATCGGGTTGATTACCCCGTCCTGCTCCTCGATAAAGATCGTCTGGATATCCGGAATATCGGCGTTTACCGGTACCAGATACTCGGCAATGTTAACGTTGGTGACGCGGCCGATATTGGGGTCGATCATCGTCTCTTCGAGCAACGCCATGCCGATGCCAAAGACAATGCCGCCGATCGCCTGGCTACGCGCGGTCTTCGCGTTCAAGACCCGGCCCGGGGCAAAGGCGCCGACATAACGGCTGACACGGATTTCGCCGGTCAGCGGGTCAATCCGCACCTCGGCGAATTGCGCGCCAAAGGAGTGCATCGAGTACTGCTTTTTCTCGTCACCCGGCGCGGCGTTGCCGACCGCCTCGAGATGGTCGAGCCCGTTCTTGGCGAGAAGGCCCGACACACTGACCCGCTGTTGCGGCGCATCGCGCAGCCGGACAAACCCGTCTTCCAGCACCAGATCGGCCGGTGCCGCGCCGGTCAACGGCGGCCGGTTGCTGGCGAGCGCCATTGTGAACAGCTTTTGTTTGGCGGCTTCGACCGCGGCCAGCACCGCCGGCCCGACGCTGGCGGCAGTCTGCGATCCGCCCGAAATCGGCGCCGGCGGGAACAGGCTGTCGCCGAGCTCGAAACGGACGCGATGGAGCGGCAGCTGCAAGGCGTCGGCGGCGAGCTGGGCCATGATCGTGTAGGTGCCGGTGCCGAGATCCTGGGTCGCGGCTTGCACGACGACCCCGCCATCGCTGTCAAAGATCACTCGTGCGCTCGATTTCGAGCGGTTAACCGGGTAAGTCGCGGTCGCCATTCCCCAGCCGATCAGCACGTCGCCGTCGCGCATCGACCCCGGCTGCGGCGAGCGGTTAGCCCAGCCAAAGGCTTCCGCACCGGCCCTATAGCACTGATGCAGCGCCTTGCTGGAAAAGGGCTTGTCCTCGTGCGGATCGATATCGGCGTAGTTGCGCAGCCGGATCTCGATCGGGTCGATCCCAGCCGCGGCAGCGAGCTCGTCGATTGCGGATTCAAGCGCGAAACTGCCGCTTGCCTCGCCTGGCGCGCGCATAAAGGTCGGAAGCGGCCGGTTCAACGACACGAGGCGGTGGGTGACCGCAACATTCGGGCACGCATAGAGCATTTCGCTGATCAGCCCCGAGGGCTCGGCAAATTCGCCGATGTCCGGGGTCGACATATTAGCGATGGTATGGTGCTGCAGGCTGGTGAGCCGGCCGTCTTGTGTCGCGCTGATCTTGATGTGCTGAATCGTCTGCGGGCGATAGCCGTTCGAGGTGTACATCTGCGCCCGGGTCAGCACGAGCTTCACCGGGCGGCCGACCTGCCGCGCCGCCATCGCGGTCAACGCGACGTGCGGCCAGGTGACACCTTTGCAGCCAAAGCCGCCGCCGAGAAACGGGCAGATCACCCGGATCTGCTCGGGCTTCATGCCGAACAGCACCGACAACGAGTGCTGCGAGGCATCGATGCCCTGGGTCGCGTTGTAGACGGCTAGCCGGTCACCCTCCCACAGCGCGATCGTCGCATGCGGTTCCATCGGGTTGTGGTTCTCGACCGGCGTTGTGTACGTCAGGTCGAGGTGGATCGGGGCTTCTTCCCAGGCGCGCTCGGGGTCGCGGCGGCGGGTGTCGGGCGGGCGCGAGCCGTTGCGAAAATGCTTTGGCACATAGGCCTCGCCCAGCATGTCGGCCATGCGGATCGCCGCTTCGTCTTCATGGTAGCGTACCTTGACGAGGGAAGCGGCATATTGCGCGCGCTCCAGAGTATCGGCGACGACAAGCCCGACATGCTGTCCGTTATAGCGAACCCTGTTGTCCTGCAGCAGCGGGATCCCGATGACATTGCCCGTCGCTTCGTTCTGGCCCGGCGAGGTCCGCTGCGGCAGCCGCGGTGCGTTTCCCGTGGTCAGGATTGCGATGACGCCGGGCGCCAATTGGGCGGCGTTCAGGTCAAAGCCGGTAACCGTGCCGCTGGTTATCGTGCTCTCGACGAGGACAGCATGCGCGACATTGTCGATGTCGAACTCGGCGGCGTATTTGGCGTGGCCGGTGACTTTGAGGCGGCCGTCGCGGCGATCGATCGGCTGGCCGGTGACGGGGTTCATCGGTTCTCTCCTCACGCGGTCGCGGTGATCAGCGCGCGGACGATGGCGCGCTGCATCAGCGGGATCTTGAAGCCGTTGTGGCGCAGCGGATGCGCGCTGTCGGCGGCATGTGCCGCGGCCGCAGCAAATGCCTCTCGTGTTGCGGGCGCGCCGGCGAGCGCCGCTTCAACCGTCGGGACCCGCCACGGCTTGGTGCCGACGCCGCCCAACGCGATACGGGCACGGTCGATCCGCCCGTCCGTCATGCCGAGCACGACCGCGGCCGAGACCAGAGCGAATTCGAACGAGGCGCGATCGCGAACCTTCAGATAATGCGAGCGCAGGCCCGCTGTCTCGGCCGGGACCATGATCGCGGTGATGATCTCGCCCGGCTGCATCACCGTTTCGTACTGCGGCGTGTCGCCGGGCAGCCGGTAGAACTCCGTAAGCGGCACCCGACGCGTTCCCGCATCACCCGGGGGCGTCGCACTCTGCAATTCGACAATTGCGTCGAGGGCGGTCAGCGCGACGGCAAGGTCGGAGGGATGGGTTGCGACGCAATGCTCGCTGCCGCCGAGGATAGCCAGCCGGCGATTATCGCCTGCTATCGCGGGGCAGCCGGAGCCGGGGGCCCGCTTGTTGCAAGGAAACCCGGTGTCGCGGAAATAGCCGCAGCGGGTGCGTTGCAATAGGTTGCCGCCCATCGTCGCCATGTTGCGCAATTGCGGCGATGCGCTGGCAAGAAGCGCCTCGGCGATCACCGGCCAGTTCCGCCGCAACTCGGGGTGATCGGCGGCGTCGCTCATCCGCACCAAAGCACCAATCCGCGCTCCGTAGCGGGTGAATTCGATGCGATCGAAAGGCAGTCCGTCGAGGTCGACGATATGGGCGGGCTGCTCGACCCCGTTCTTCATCAATTGCAAGAGGTCGGTGCCGCCGGCGATGTATTTCGTGTCCTGGGCATTGATGGCGGCGGCAAGCGCGCCATCGATGTTGCCCGGCGCAGCAAAGGTGAAGGGTTGCATCGCTCAGGCTCCTTTTGCCGTCTGCCTGATCGCGTCGCGAATATTGGGATAGGCGCCGCAGCGGCAGAGATTGCCGCTCATCCACTCCTTGACCGCATCGTCCGACAACGGGCGGCCTTCGGCGAGCAGAGCCACCGCCGACATGATCTGGCCTGGCGTGCAATAACCGCACTGAAACCCGTCATGGTCCAAGAACGCTGCCTGCATCGGGTGAAGCTCGCCATCGGCATCGGCGAGACCTTCGATCGTCGTGATCGCCTTGCCCTGACAGCGCACCGCCAGGGTCAGGCAGGAATTGACCCGACGGCCGTCGATATGGACGGTGCAAGCACCACAAGAGCCGTGGTCACAGCCTTTCTTGGTTCCAGACAGCTGCAGCCGCTCGCGTAACGCATCGAGCAAGGTGACGCGCGGCTCGAGCGTAAGTTTATGGCGATTGCCATTCACCTCGAGCACGATATCGACCATGTCCGCCGTCCGCACCGGCGGCTGCCCCTGCTGCGGCGCGGACGCTGGCGCCGCACGGGCAATCGCTGGGTAAATTGCGGCCCCGCCCGCCACGCCGGCTGACGTGCCGAGAAAACCGCGCCTCGTCAGATCCTGATCGGTCATGGATCCTCCGCCTCGAACCGATGTGTCGCTTTGTCTGCTAACGCCGCGAGGCGCGCAGCGTTTCCCCGTCCCGGAAAGCGGATTTGACGCGGGCATTTGCACATGCCCGGCATCCGATTACCTTTGGCGTGGTTCAACCAAAGCGCCGCGGCCTGCCATGCTCGATATCTCCGCCGATTTCACCGCTGCCGATGTCACCCCGCCCCAGCCGACCCGGCTTGCCGATTACCGGCCGCCTGCGTTTCTGGTCGATACTGTCGATCTGACCTTTGACCTCGGCGATGCCGAGACCCGGGTCAAATCGCGGCTTGCGATCCGCCGGAACCCTGAGTGCGCCGATCGGGCGGCACCCCTCGAACTGGACGGCGAGGCGCTCGAACTCTTGTCATTGGCCCTTGACGGCGAAAGGCTCGGCGCCAATCGCTACCGGTCGACCTCGGAGGGCGGGTTGGTTATCGAGGATGTGCCGGACGCCTTCACCCTCGATGTCGAAACCAAGATCGACCCGCAGAGCAATACAGCGCTTTCCGGGCTCTATGTGTCGGGCGGCAATTTCTGCACGCAATGCGAGCCCGAAGGCTTCCGCCGCATCACTCACTTTATCGACCGCCCGGACGTGATGGCGCGCTACACGACGACGATCATCGCCGACAAGACCCGCTGCCCGGTGTTGCTGTCGAACGGCAACCCATCAGGGGCTGGCGAGACCGACAAGAGACGCCACTGGGCGAAATGGGTCGACCCGCACCCGAAGCCTTCCTATCTGTTCGCGCTCGTCGCCGGCGATCTGGTCGCGCTTCGCGATCATTTCACGACGCAGTCGGGCCGCGATGTAGCGCTCGCGATCTGGGTGCGGCGCGGCGACGAGGACAAATGCGGCCACGCAATGGCCTCCTTAAAAAAGGCGATGCGCTGGGACGAGGAGGTGTTCGGTCTCGAATACGATCTCGATGTCTTTAACATCGTCGCGGTGAGCGACTTCAACATGGGCGCTATGGAGAACAAGGGTCTCAACATTTTCAATACGCGCTATGTGCTGGCCAAGCCCGACACCGCGACCGACATTGACTATCAGAATATCGAGTCGGTGATCGCCCACGAATACTTCCACAACTGGACCGGCAACCGGGTCACTTGCCGCGACTGGTTTCAATTATCGTTGAAGGAGGGGCTGACCGTCTTCCGCGACCAGGAATTCTCGGCCGATCAAGGCAGCCGCGCGGTCAAACGCATTGGCGAGGTCCGCGCTCTGCGCGCGATCCAATTTCCTGAGGACGACGGACCGCTCGCCCATCCGGTGCGCCCCGATAGTTATCTCACGATCGACAATTTCTACACCGCGACGGTCTACAATAAGGGCGCCGAGATCATCCGAATGATCCAAACCCTGATTGGCCGAGAAGGGTTTCGCCGCGGCATGGATCTCTACATCCGGCGGCACGACAATCACGCCGCGACGATCGAGGATTTTGTCTCAGCGATGCAGGACGCGAGCGGGGTCGATCTGTCCCGCTTCAAATTGTGGTACGCGCAGGCCGGCACACCCGAGATCACGGTTGAAGACCGCTGGGACGAGACGAACCACGCCTACGAACTCAACGTCGCGCAGAAGGTCCCGCCGACGCCCGGCCAGCCGGAGAAATCGCCGATGCTGATGCCGCTCGCGGTCGGGCTATTGGGGGAGGACGGCAGCGAATTGGCGACCCGGCTCGACGGCGAGGCCGAAAGTCGCGTTGGGACCCGGGTATTGCCCTTGGCTGCGGAGCAGCAGAGTTTCCGGTTTGTCGATCTGCCGATGGAACCGGTGCCGTCGCTGCTGCGCGGATTCTCGGCACCGGTGAAGTTGAAGGGCGTGCCGCTCGACCGGCTCAAATTTCTAGCGGTACATGACCCCGAGCCGTTTGCCCGCTGGGAAGCTGGACAGGAGGTCGCGACCCGCGCTCTGCTCGGGCGGATCGAAGCATTGCGGCAGGGCGCCGCGCCGGCGCCGCTCGACCCGGACCTCGTCGCCGCGATGCACCAGACCTTGGCCGACGCCGCGCGCGACCCGGCCTTTGCCGCCGAGGCGCTGGTGCTCCCGAGCGAGTCGTTTCTCGCCGACCAGATGACGGTTGTGGACGCCGACGCCGTACATGAGACCCGCGAAACCGCTCGTGCCGAGATCGGTCGGGCACTCGCCGGCGAGTTCGTTGCCGCTTATCAGAACTTGGCGGATTCCGGCCCGTATCGGATCGACGGCGCCTCGATCGGGCGGCGGGCGTTGCGTAATGCCAGCCTCGCCTACATCGCCGCCGCCGATTCCGAAAAGGGCGCGGCGCTCGCAAAAACGCAATTCGACGCCGCCGCCAATATGACGGATGTGCTGGCTGCGCTCGCGGTGCTGATCGATCTCGATCGGCCGGAGCGCGCGGCGGCACTGGCGCATTTTTTTGCGCTGTGGTCGCAGGACCCGCTGGTCATCGACAAATGGTTCAGCCTGCAGGCGCGGTCGTCATTGCCGGACACCCCGAAGCGAGTGAGGGCGCTCGCCGCCCATCCCGCCTACGACCGCAAAAATCCGAACCGCGTGCGCGCACTGGTGGGCGCGTTCTCTCAGGGAAATCAGGTGCGCTTTCATGACCGAAGCGGTGCCGGTTACGCTTTTCTCGCCGACGAGGTGCTCGCGATAGATCCGGCGAACCCGACCACCGCCGCGCGGCTCGTGCAGCCACTCTGCGCCTGGCGACGTCATGACCCGGCGCGCCAAGCGCTGATGCAGCGCGAACTCGAGCGCGTGCTCGCCACCCCGAATCTCAGCAAAAACACCTACGAGATGGTCTCCAAAAGCCTCGCCTAGCATTCATTGATAGGTCCGGAAAGCTCGATCAGGGAGCCGCGTGCCGGGAGCCCATTTCTGGGTCCGACACCCTAATCGTTGGGCTGGTTGCTTATCCGGCTAGCCTCAAACAGAAACCACGTCCGCTTTTCGGTCTCATCGATAAAGACCTCGAGGATGCTCGTGGTCGCGACGTCGTTATTTTTTGACGCGACCTCGTGAGCCTCACGCATGCTGACCGTGAAGGACTTGTTGTCCTCCATCAGTTCGCGCAGCATGTCGACAGGCGCCACAAAATCGGCGTCGTTATCGGTGATGCGCTTCAGCTTGTTGACGTGCCCGATCGAACGCAGCGTCGTTCCGCCGATCTTGCGGACGCGCTCAGCGAGCACGTCAGTCATCGCGAAGATCTGATCGCCTTGCTCGTCGAGCATCAGGTGATAATCGCGAAAATGCGAGCCGCTGACGTGCCAATGGAAATTCTTTGTTTTTAGGTACAGAGCGAACGCGTCCGCTACGAGCGGGTTTAGGGCGGCGGTGATGGAATTGACATTTTCGGTCGAAAGATCGGTGGGCGTACCCAAAGCAGCGGCGCTCAACCTGCGAGATGCTGGCATCGGAAACCTCTAAGGGAGTTGCGTGGCTTATGTTGCACTTCCCATGTGGTGCGAGGCCCGCCGAAGTCCATCGCAACGTCGCCGACATCGACGCGGCTTAACCAGAATTTACCCTTTAGTCTTGTTTGTTGAATTAAGCCCGGCGTCGAGCAGCAATTCCTTCAGGTGTTGCAGAGATTGGCCGCGGTCGGCTGCAAAATCGGCGGCTTCCCACCAGCGCTCGACAGCATCGAGCAGCGCACCGACGCGCGGCCCCGGGGCAATGCCGAGTGCGGTAACGTCATGCCCGGTAAGCGGAAATACCGGCATTACCCAATCGCGGGCGAGGGCTAGCAGTTCCGCCAACCGGTCCCGGCTCACTAACCTGTCGGCCGCCTGCAGAAGAGAGAGGTCGCGGTAGCGGCCGGCGCCGAGCCGATAAAGTGCCCGGCGCTGGGCAGAATTATCGGCTTCGGAATTGACTGGCCAAGGTGGCGCCAAATCCCGCAACCGGTCGCGCCAGGCATTCGAGAAGCGCAGCCTTTCCGCCAGTGCCACGGCGCCTTTGGCATCGACGTCGATCAGCGCAGCGAGGCGCCGCAGCGCATCGGGCTCAGGCTCGATCGCTGAGACTTGTTCTATCGCGATCAGGCGCTGCAATCGGTCGTGCCGCCGGACCTCGGGCAGGATCACCGCGAGCACGCCATCCTCCGCCATCATCTCTAGGGCGGCACTCGGGTCGGCGGCTTCGAGTATTCTTATTATTTCCTGCGCAACGCGCTCGGCAGATAGCTTCGGAAGCTGGTATGCCTGATTACGGCAGGCGGCGCGCGCTTGAGGGTCGCCGCGGCCCGTCCCAAACCGCGCCTCAAACCGGTAGTATCGCAATATGCGCAAAACGTCCTCGGCGATGCGCGTCGCCGCGTCGCCGACAAAGCGGATACGACGCGCCCGGAGATCGGCGATGCCGCCGGTCGGGTCATCGAGGGCGCCGTCGGGCGACAGGAAAATTGCGTTGATCGTGAAGTCACGGCGCGCCGCGTCAGCAGCCCAGTCAGCGCCAAATGCAACTCGCGCGCGGCGGCCATAGGTCTCGACATCGTGACGCAGGGTCGTGATCTCGAAGTGACGCGCCGGTATTCCCGGCGGTGATGGCGGGATCGCCGTTACCGTCCCATGAGCCAAGCCGGTCGGCACAACTTTGATGCCGCGTCGTTCCAGCAATTCGGCGACGCGTTCCGGCGCTGCGGGGGTGGCAATGTCGATGTCGATCGGCCCGCCGGAGCGCCCGATGGGTAGTCCGAGCAGCGTATCGCGGACCACGCCCCCGACAAAGCGGACCTCGACCCCGCCGGCCGCGAGTGCATCGAGCACCGCGCTTGTGTCGGGTTCGGACATCCATGCCGGCGGCTCGATCCGAGCGGCAGATTCGGACGGCGGCGCGCTCACCGTGGCACCTTCGGCTCGATATGACCGGGAATGATGTGGCCGTTGACATAGCGCGGAGCGACATAAACGCCTTCCTGCGGCGTCCCAAACCCGACGGTCACGACAAACAAGACGACCGCCAGCAAAACCGCGCCGGCGCCCGCCAACCACACCCAAGGAAGAGATGTCCACGCAACGGCGCCGCTGTCCTGCGGAGCGCCCAAAGTGGTGACCCACAACAAATAAAGCGCGGTCGGCAGCAGCAGCGGCAGAACGATCGTAAAGAAAACCCGTATCATGCTGTCTCAGCCGGCGAGCACCTCGGCCAAATTCACCAGCATCCCAGCGGTCGCACCCCAGATATTACGGTCGTGGTATTGCAGTACAAAGAATACCCGCCCGCGTTCTTCAAAGACGCGCTCGGTGCGCCGATGATTGCTCGGGTCGAGCACAAAGGCCAGCGGCACCTCGAAGACATCGGCGACCTCGAACGGGTCGACAGTCAACGTGAACGGGGTGGAGACGATGCCGACTACCGGCGTGATCTCGAACCCGGTCCCGGTGATGTAGGTGTCGAGCCGCCCGACCAACGAAACATGCTCGCGCGGCAGCCCGATTTCCTCTTCGGTTTCGCGCAATGCCGCTGCGACCTCGTCGGGGTCCTCGGGCTCGAGCCTGCCGCCGGGAAAGGCGATCTGGCCGGCATGCGCGCTCAGATGCGCGGTGCGTTGGGTCAGCAGCACTGACATCCCCTCGGCACGGTCGACGAGCGGCACCAGGACCGCCGCTGGGCGCAGCGCTGTACTGGGCGGGGTCATCCCCGGGTTGAGGTCGTGGTCGCCGCGCGTCGCCTGTCGCAGCGCTGCCGCTTCAGCCGCATCCGCAGCACCGCCAAAGCCGCGTCTGCCCGGCTTGCCAAGCCGGGCAAAGCGGGCCGCGACCCCGTCGCGCGTCAACGCTCGCGCTTCCCGGCTCTCCATCAGCTTCGCGCCTTGCTTGTTGCCGTCCCGCCGCCAGCCGACGCGTTACTCTTTATCCTCGCCGGGATCACCCAACTGGTAGAATGCCCCGCTGCTCCACACGCCAAATTGCGTCTCCCCTTCGATCTCCTCCTCGGCGGCCAACTCGACCAGCTCGTAGAAGACCGGCCGCGCGAGCCGGGCCTCCAGCCCGTCCCGCACAACAATATAGGGTGCCGGTTCGCCCGATGGCGCAGTCTCGACGCGCAGTGGGTTATTCGGTCCCGCGGTCACAAATTCGTCTAGATTGGTCCGGAAGATCAGTTGCTGATCGTGACCCTCGCCGGCCACGGTCAGCTCAACGGCAAGAAACGGAACGTCTTCGACCGCGATGCGGCCGCGCTCGGCTGGCGTCACGAGCCAATAAGAGCCATCCGGCTCGCGCCGCAGGACGGAGGCAAAGAGCTTGACGAGCGGCAAGCGGCCGATCGGCGAGCCACGATATGACCAACTGCCATCGCGGGCGATCCGCATCTCGAGGTCGCCGCGATCAATCGGCTGACGGCGGTTTGCTGCCGACCCGATCATCGGGGAATTGCTCGAGCGAGTATTTTGCATCAGGTTCGCATCTGGCGAAGCGCTTGAAAGAGGATCGTTAGCTCTTGTCTCCGTTTGCATCCGTCAACAACGCATCCACCGATGTCGTCGCCGAGGTGGATGCGCTCGGCCGCAGCCTAAGTCTTGTGCGTGCCCGCATCGGCGAAATCATCTTTGGTCAGCACGAGGTTGTCGAGCAAGCCTTGATCACCCTGCTGTGCGGCGGTCATGCGCTCTTGATCGGGGTTCCGGGTCTGGCAAAGACCCGGCTGGTCGAAACCTTGGGGACGATCCTCGGATTGGACGAAAAGCGCATCCAGTGCACGCCCGATCTGATGCCGGCCGACATTCTCGGTTCCGAGGTTCTGGAGGAGAGCGAGACCGGCAGGCGCTCGTTTCGTTTCATCCCGGGGCCGGTCTTCTGCCAGTTGTTGATGGCGGACGAAATCAATCGCGCGAGCCCGCGCACGCAATCTGCGTTGTTGCAGGCGATGCAAGAGGGCCGGGTTTCGATCGCCGGGCAATACCATCCGCTGCCGCAACCCTTTCACGTTTTGGCGACGCAAAACCCGCTCGAACAGGAGGGGACCTATCCGCTGCCGGAAGCCCAGCTCGACCGATTTTTGATGCAAATCGATGTCGACTATCCCGATCGCGATGCCGAGCGGGAAATGCTGATCGCGACGACCGGCATCGCCGAGGACCGGCCGCGCCCGGCGATGACTGTCGCCGAGTTGATCGGAGCGCAGCGGCTGGTGCGCCGGATTCCGGTCGGCGAGAGTGTCGTCGATGCGATCCTGGCGTTGGTGCGCTCGGGCCGTCCCGATGCCGTCGGGAATGGGATCACCCGCTTTGTCTCGTGGGGCCCAGGCCCGCGCGCCAGCCAGGCGCTGATGCTCGCCTGCCGTGCGCGCGCGTTGATCGATGGCCGCTACAGCCCATCGATCGACGATGTCCTGGCGTTGGCGCCGCCGGTGCTGCGGCATCGCATGGCGGTCAGTTTCGCCGGCCGCGGCGAAGGGATCACGATAGGCCGCGTTATCGAACAGATTTCGGCGCCATTCCGTTGAACAGCGCGGGATCGCGTTCACTTGCCTCGCTGTTGGCACGGCGCAGCGCGCCGCCGACCGCATTGCGCACCCGCGCGGAAGAGGCATCAGCGGGACTCCCGCCCTTATTGGTCGCCGCTGAGCGCGTCGCCGCAACCGTTGCCCAAGGTGTCCACGGCAGACGCCGTGTTGGTCAAGGCGAAACCTTTTGGCAATTCCGGCAGTACGAGCCTGGCGACGCTGCCAGCCGGATCGATTGGCGCGAAAGCGCCAAATCACAGCGCTATTACATCCGCGAGACCGAATGGGAGGCGGCCCAAAGCGTGTGGCTGTGGCGCGACGGCTCGGCTTCGATGGACTACAGCTCTGCGCAGTATGTCGCCGGAGCCGAGTGGCCGACGAAACGCGACCGCGCCGAGCTGTTGCTGGCTGCTCTTGCCAGCCTGCTGGTGCGCGGGGGCGAGCGGCTGACCCTGTTGGGAACAGGCTTGTCGCCGATGAGTGGACGCATCGCCCTGACGCGCACTGTCGAGATGCTGACCCGCGACGCCGTCCAGACCGAGAGTCTGCCGGTCTTCGAGCAACTGCCGCGCGCCGGTCTCTTGGTCATGATCGGCGATTTTTTGTCGCCGCTCGACGATGTCGATGCGATCGTTACCCGATTTGCCGCAACCGGTCTTAAGGGCCATTTGCTGCAGATCATCGATCCGGCGGAGGAGGATCTGCCCTTTGACGGCCGTATTCGCTTCGCCGGCATCGAGGAGCGCGACGAAGTCGTTGTGAGCCGTGTCGAAGGCATTCGTGAAGAATATTCGTCCCGGTTTCGCGACCACCGCGACGCGCTTGCGGCACTAGCGGGGAGGCTCGGCTGGAGTTTCGGCTCGCACCGGACCGATCGTCCGCCGGGGCTGGCGCTGCTAGCGCTCTATGCCGCGCTGTCCGGTGACAGGCGGCGGTAATTCCTTTGCAGCGGATGGCAACCACAACAGTAATACGGCGGCGGGTTGATCAGTGTTGACGTTCGGTTCGCTTGCCTTCGCGTCACCTTGGCTGCTCTTGGCACTGGCCGGGCTGCCGGTTATCTGGTGGCTGTTGCGGGTGACGCCGCCGGCGCCGCGCCGAGTCGTGTTTCCGGCAATTCGGCTGCTGTTGGGATTGGTCCCGCGCGACGTGACGCCGGCCCGGACTCCGCTATGGCTGATCCTACTGCGCATGGCGATCGCCGCGCTGGTCATAATCGGAACGGCTCATCCGCTCCTCAATCCTCAGGCGGAGCTGCCCGGGACGGGACCATTGATTTTGGTTGTCGACGATGGCTGGGCGGCGGCGAGCGATTGGGCCGCACGCCAGGCCGCACTCGGCAATCTTTTGGGCGAAGCGACGCGCGAGGATCGGCAGGTGGTGCTTGTGACCACAGCACCCTCCGGCAGCGATGCAGCGCCGCCACCGCTGGCACCGACCCGCGCCGCCGATGCTAGCGCGGCGATCGAGGCGGCGGAGCCAAAACCTTGGCCGGTCGATCGTCAGGCGGCATTGGCGCGGCTGCAAAAACTCTCGCTGCCCGGCGCTAATGCCGCGTTATGGCTCAGCGACGGCGTTGGCGACGCTGGCGGCGCGAAGGCGCTCGCAAGTTATTTGGACGCACATGGCACGCTCTATTATCTGAGCGCCGGCCCGAACCAGTCGCCGGTCTTGCTCGCCGCCGGCGACCGCGAGGCCAAGGAGCTGACGGCGGAGCTGCGGACATTGCCGATTGCCAAACCGCGGTTGTACGAGGTACGGGCAAGCGGAACCGACGGTCGGTTCCTTGCGCATCAAACAGTCACGGTCGAGCCGGGTGCGGCCTCCGCCGAGGCCAAGTTGGCGATGCCAAACGAGCTGCGAAACCAGGCTGCGCGGATCGAAATCGGAGGCGCACAATCGGCCGGCGCGGTCGTGCTGGTTGACGAGCGCTGGCGCCGGCGCCCGGTCGGGATCGCCGCTGCGGCAAATGCCGCCGGACAGCCGCTGCTGAGCGAGACCTACTATCTCGAACGCGCGCTCGACCCGTTTACCGAGATTCGGCGCGGTCACGCGACTGATCTCCTGAAACGCCAGCTCGCGGTGCTGATCTTCGCCGACTCGAGCCCCGACTCGCCCGCCGAGGCCGCCGCAATCGAGAAATGGGTCAGCAACGGCGGTTTGCTGCTGCGTTTTGCCGGCCCGCATCTGGCCGAGGGTGATGACAAGCTGCTGCCGGTCCGGCTGCGTCGTGGCGGACGCACAATCGGCGGTGCGATGTCCTGGGAACAGCCGGCAAAGCTAGCGCCGTTCGCACCGGACAGCCCGTTTGCCGGGCTGACCATCCCGCCGGATGTGACCGTCTCGCGTCAAGTGCTGGCGGAGCCTGACATCGATCTGGCTGCCAAGACCTGGGCACGGCTCGCCGACGGCACCCCGCTCGTGACCGCCGAAAAACGCGGGCACGGATGGGTCGTTTTGGTGCATACGACCGCCAACGCCGATTGGTCGAACCTCGCGCTGTCCGGCCTTTATGTTCAGATGCTGCGGCGGATGATCGCGATGAGCCAAGGTGTCGCAGCCGGCGGCGAAGCGAGCCTGCCGCCGATCGAAACACTTGATGGGTTCGGCCATCTGCAGCGCGCGCCTCCGGCGGCTCGCCCAATTGCTGGCAGCGATTTCGCAACCGCGACCGTTTCGCCTCAACATCCGCCCGGGTTTTACGGCACGCAGGATCAGCGGCGAGCGCTCAATCTGTCGACCGGGATAACGGCGCTGAAGCCGATTGCAGGGCTGCCCGCTGATACTCACCGAGAAACATTCGGACGCAGCGGCGAAACCGACCTGCGCGCGCCGGTGCTGACATTGGCGCTGTTGCTGGCGCTTGCCGATTTGCTGATCGCCTTTGGACTGCGTGGGCTGCTGCTGCGGCGCCCGGCGCAGATCGCCGGTGTGATGCTGCTGGCTTTTTTCGCCTCGCCAATGCCGGTCCATGCCGATGATGCCTTTGTTACCCGCGCCACCTCGGAGCTGCGGCTCGCTTACGTCAGAACTGGAAACAGCGAGGTCGATAGTGAGAGCCGCGCTGGATTAGTCGGCTTGGGCGATGCGCTCAACCGACGCACCGCGGTCGAGACTGGCGACCCACTCGCTGTCGATATCGAGACCGACGAACTGATCTTTTTTCCGCTGCTCTATTGGCCCGTGACCGACGACCAGGCCCCGCCTTCGCCCAAGGCGGTCGAGCGCATCAACCGCTATCTCGAGACCGGCGGGACGATCCTGTTCGACACCCGCGATGGCGAAGCACAGACCCCCGGGCTATTTGGCGGCGCGGCTATCGCGGCGCAGCGCCTGCGCCGATTAACGGCAGGGATCAACATGCCGCCACTGGTGCCGATCCCTCCCGACCACGTGCTGACCAAATCCTTCTACCTGCTGCACGAGTTTCCAGGCCGCTGGAATGTTGGCACCTTGTGGGTCGAGCCGGTTGACGACCACGTGAATGACGGTGTTTCGAGCGTCATCGTCGGCGCGAATGATTGGGTCGGCGCATGGGCGATCGATCGGAATGGAGAGCCGCTCTACGCGGTCGTCCCGGGGGGCGAACAACAGCGCGAGATGGCGGTGCGCTTTGGCATCAACCTGGTCATGTACGTGCTGACCGGCAATTACAAATCGGACCAGGTCCACGTGCCGGCGATCCTTGAGCGGCTCGGCCAATGACCAGCACTGGCTACTCGCTTGCCGCAACGCCGCTGCTGCCGTGGTGGGCGCTGGCGATTTTCGCTGCCGCTGCGGTCTTGCTGCTCGTCTTTGGCGTATGGCGCGGCGCGCCCGGGCTGAGCTGGCGCGCTTTGGCAATCGCAGTGTTGCTCGCCGCGCTGGTGAACCCGTCGCTGATTGAGGAGCAGAGGGTCCCCCAGCGTGATGTCGCAATCATCGTCGTCGACGATTCACCGAGCCAGACCATCGGCACCCGCACCCAAGCCACGGCAAAGGCGCTCGCCGAGCTCAAAGACAAACTTAGCCATGAAGCCGATCTTGACGTCCGGGTGATACGCGCGGGCGCGGCTCAGCCCGGCGCCGGCGATCAAGGAACCCGACTGTTTACCGCTCTAGATCGGGCGATGTCGGATGTCCCACGCCAGCGCCTTGCCGGGGTGGTTATGGTCACCGACGGCGAAGTGCATGACGTCCCGACCGGAGACGTCAAAAAGTTGCGCCAGGCAGTCCCGGCGCCGCTGCATGTCTTGTTATCGGGACAGCCCGATGAGGCCGACCGCCGCCTCGTGGTCGCCGAGGCGCCAAGCTTTGGGATCGTCGGTAAGCGGCTGCAACTAAAAATCCGAGTTCGAGGATCTGCCCCAAAGTGCCGCCGAGAAGGCCGGTGATGATGCCGGTGCGGCGCGTGTGACGTGGCGTAAAGACGGCGGCGTGCCGCAGGAGATGATCGTACCGGTCGGTCAGGATGTGACTTTGCCGCTGCTGATCGACCATGGCGGACCCAACGTTATCGAGCTCGAAGCGGCACCTGGGCCGCGCGAACTGACTCTTGTCAACAATCGCGCCGTTGTCGTCGTGAACGGGGTCCGCGACCGGTTGCGCGTGCTGCTGGTCTCGGGTGAGCCGCATGCCGGCGAGCGTGTCTGGCGCAACTTGCTCAAATCCGATCCTTCGGTCGATCTCGTCCACTTCACGATCCTGCGCCCACCGGAAAAGCAGGACGGCACGCCGATCCGCGAGCTGTCGCTGATTGCCTTTCCGATTCGCGAGCTGTTCGACACCAAACTCGACGATTTCGATCTGATCATTTTCGATCGCTACAGTCGGCGCGGTGTGATCCCCGAGGCCTATCTCGAGAACGTCGTCAGATATGTGCGCAACGGCGGCGCCTTACTCGAAGCGGCCGGTCCGAATTTTGGGACGCCACTGAGTTTGTCGCGCACGCCGCTCGGTTCAATATTTCCGGCCGACCCCACAGGCGAGGTCTTTGAAGAGGGGTTCAAACCGCAGGTGACACCGCTCGGCCGCCGTCATCCTGTGACCGAGGGGCTGCCGGAAGCGGGTCCGCCGAACGGGGAACCGGCCTGGGGGCGGTGGTTCCGCCAGGTCGACGCGCGCGTCCATCGCGGCACGACGGTGATGACCGGTGATCGGGGAGATCCGCTGCTAGTGCTCGATCGGGTCGGAAAGGGCCGAGTGGCGCAATTGCTGTCGGACCAGATGTGGTTCTGGGCGCGCGGCTTCGAAGGCGGCGGCCCGCAGGCCGAGCTGCTGCGCCGGCTTGCGTATTGGCTGATGAAAGAGCCCGACCTGGAGGAGAACGACCTGCGTGCCGCGGTCGATGGCGATCACCTGACGATAACCCGGCAATCGCTCGAACCCGACGATCGTCCTGTGCAAGTGACCGCGCCCGATGGGACAACTCAGAGCCTGAAGCTGACCCAGGAGCAGGGCGGTCGCAGCAGCGGACAGCTGACGATTTCTCAGATGGGGCTGTATCGGGTTACTGATGGCAGCAAGGTCGCTCTCGCGGCGGCCGGCCCGCTCAACCCGGTCGAATTCAGCGACGTCCGCACTACGCCGGACAAGCTGGCGCCGATCGCCGCAGCGACCGGCGGCGGCGTCTTCTGGGTCGGTTCGGGGTCGATCCCGGATGTTCGGCGGGTCGCGCCCGATGACACCGCGGCCGGGCGAAACTGGATGGGCCTTCGCGCGAATGGGGATTATACGGTCAGCGGGTTCACCGAGACGCCGCTGCTGCCGGCGGTGGCCGCCTTGCTCGTTATTGTCGGCGGTCTTTTGGCGGCGTGGCGGCGCGAGGGTCGCTAGGCCCGTCTTTGAGCTGGTGAGTTTTGGTACTAAGGAAGTTCCTGGCGCCGCTGCACCCGGACGGGTTCAAATTTGTTCTCGCTGCGGCCATCGCGACAGTGGTGCTGTTTTTTGTCTTTAGGCCGGCCGGCTGGGTCGCGCTCGTCGCGACCTTGTGGCTGATCTACTTCTTTCGCGATCCGTGGCGGGTCACACCGCTGCGCGACGGCGTGCTGGTCAGCCCGGCGGACGGCATCGTTACGTCGGTCGTCCAGGCGCCTCCCCCGCCCGAATTGGAAATGGGTGATACCCCGGTCGCGCGAATTGGCATCTTTCTTAATCTCTTCGATGTGCATGTCACCCGCACGCCGATCGGCGGCCGGGTCATAGCGCTGCGTTACACAAAAGGACGGTTTCTTGATGCAAGCGGCGAAAACGCCAGCTTGCAGAACGAGCGAATGGCGATCCGCGTGGCGCCCTCTGAAGGGCCCGAGATCGTCTTTGTTCAGGTCGCCGGTCTTGTTGCCCGCCGTATTGTTTGCGATCTGCGCGAAGGCCAGAGGATCGCAGTGGGGCAACGCATTGGCATCATCCGGTTTGGCTCGCGGGTCGATGTTTATTGTCCGCCGCCTTATGTAACATTGGTTCTGGCCGGGCAGCGCATGGTAGGCGGCGAGACCGTGATCGCCGACCGGTTCGCTCGTGAGCCGGTGACGGAGGGAAGCGCGCATTGAGAAATTGGCACGCGGACAGGACGGGCAGGTTAAGGAGTCGCGCTGCCCGCATCCGGCAGGCGCGGGTGCAGAGATTCTCCGATCTTTCGGTCAATCGAATGATCCCGAACGTTCTAACCCTGCTCGCACTGTGCGCCGGCATGACGGCAATCCGCTTTGCGATCGGCGAAAATTTCGTCGGGGCCGTATTCGCAATCATCGTTGCGGGGATCTTCGATGGGCTCGACGGCCGCATAGCGCGCTTGCTGAAATCGACCTCCAGCTTTGGGGCGGAGCTCGACAGCTTGTCGGATTTCGTCAGCTTTGGCGTCGCGCCGGCAGCGGTGCTGTATTTGTGGACGATGTCGAGCCTGCACGGCATTGGCTGGGCGATCGTTCTGTTCTACGCGGTGTGCTGTGCGCTCCGGCTGGCGCGTTTCAACATCGAGAGCGACAGCGCACGCCCGGCGCACGCGGCCCCATTCTTCACCGGCATTCCGGCGCCTGCTGGAGCCGGGTTGGTTATGGTCCCGATGTTTCTAAGCTTCGAGTGGGGTGATTGGCTGTTCCGCTCGCCCTATCTGAGCGCGGTGACAGTGACCGGTATCGCGTTGTTGATGGTCAGCAAAGTACCGACCGTGTCACTCAAGCGGATCCGCGTGCCGCATCGCTGGGTCCTGCCGACCCTGCTCGGGATCGGCGTGCTCGCTGGATTTGTGACGACTGCTCCGTGGCTGACCCTTACCGCCATCGGTATCGTCTATGTCGGCTCGATTCCGCTGACGGTCCGCTCATCCTCTCGGCGACGCCGTACTGCAGAGGATCGCCGCACCGAGGCCACCGATGCCTCTGCACACCCGCCACTCCCCGCACTTTATCCACTCGATGACGGAAGCGCGCCCGAGAACCAGTGGCGCCACTGATCCAGGTGGCCGGCGGTTGCTTCGCATCGCGTGTGGCGGCTAAGCTGACCGTCTCAGATTTCGGGCCGAAAGGCCGTTTCGAATGAAAGGAGTACAGTCATGCCTGTAAAAGCCGGAGTTATTCGCGCCGGAGCGCGCACGACCAGGCGGGGTGCTGCCGAGACCTTTACCGGCGTCGTATTCCAGGATCCGGTAATCACCGCTGAGGCGCCGTCGCGGATGGGCGGTTCGGTTGTGACATTTACGCCCGGTGCGCGCACCGCGTGGCACTCGCACCCGGTCGGACAGACACTCTTTTGCTTGTCCGGCGTCGGGCGCATCTGTTTCGAGGGGCAGCAGCCACAAGTCCTGAACCCTGGCGATACCGTTAATATTCCACCGGACACATTGCATTGGCACGGCGCTGCACCCGATCGCCTGTTCGCGCATCTGGCATTGTCGGAAGCCGGCGAGCAGGGACAGGGCACTTCCTGGGGCAAGCACGTCAGCGACCCCGAATATAACCAGCCTGCGACGACCTGACCTTTTAAGCCCAGTTCCCGTTATCTGTTGCGCGTAAATCAAGGAGGTAATCGTGAGCCGGGCAAACTTTGCCCGGCTTACCACGCGCGGCTGCGGGCTGTTCTCGGTAAGTGTCGCCAAACAGGCCAGACGGGCGGTCTGAAGAAGGCGCGGCAGCGCTAGGAGCACAGGCCGAACGCCGAAATATCGGCCCAACCCGCAAGCGGGAGCGTCACCCGCTTGTTTTTTTGCCATTGCGCTCGCATTCGCGGCCAAGAGCGTTGGTGGCGGTGAAGGAGTAAAGCGGAGTCGAAGACCGGCATGCCCAATATCGAGCACGTAGTTGTCCTCGCACTAGAGAACCGCTCCTTCGACAACATGCTCGGCCGGCTGTATCCGAAAACCGAGCAATTCGACGGGTTAGACGGAAGCGAAAGCAATCCGTGGCACAAGCCCGACAGCTCGGTTGAAACGATCACGGTGTGGAACAGCCCGAAGCTCACTGCTCACGCCGCCAGTATTCCGGTCGATGATCCGGGCGAGTTGTTCAGCGACATCAATCAACAGATTTTTGGCCACGCGGCACAGCACGGCGCGCAGGCCAGCATGACCGGATTTGTCGATAACTATATGGCCCAACCGGAGGGGGACAGCCCCCGCGATCCCCGCGCCGCGATGCACTATTTTCTTCCTCGCCAGGTCCCGGTGATCAGTCAGCTCGCGCGAGCCTTTGGCGTATCCGATCGCTGGCACGCCTCGGCACCCTGCGAGACCTGGCCAAACCGCTATTTCATGCATTGCGGTACGGCCGGAGGCCGCGTCAACAACCGCAAGCCCTACCTACCGTACCTTCCGGCAGCTATGCCGACAATTTTTCGGCGTCTCGGGCGGCGCGGTCACAAGTGGCGGATCTATTTTCACGATATGCCGCAATCAGCGGCGCTGGTCGACCTGTGGACCAAGATCCCGACTCATTTCTGTCTGTTCCAGGACGAGTTCGAGCGCCATGCCAGTACCGGTAGGCTCGCCACCTACAGCTTTATCGAACCGCGGTATTTTACCAGCCAGCGCCACCAAACCGTCCCCAACGACCAGCATCCGCCGCACAACATGGTCTATGGTGAGCAGTTGATCGCCGCGGTCTACAATGCCGTGCGCAGCGCTCCAACCTGGCCGCGTACCCTGCTCGTCATCGTCTATGACGAGCACGGCGGCTGCTTTGACCACGTGCCGCCGCCGCCGGCGGTTCCCCCGGGCGGACCCTATCCCGATGGCTTCCGCTTTGATCGATATGGGGTTCGGGTTCCGGCGGTGATCGTTTCACCTTACGTCCCGCCAGGGAGCATCGTCCGGCCAGCGTCGGGGCCGGATGGCGAGCAGCCACCGCCGTTTGACCATTGTTCGATCCAGGCCACTCTGCACCGGCTGTTCGATCTTGGGCCGCCTTTGACACCGCGCGTTGCCGCAGCGCCGGACCTCATTAGCGCGTTGAGTTTGAGCAAACCCGAGAACAACGGACCGGAGCACATCGAGCTCGTCGAGGTGTTGCCGACCATAGACGAGGTCGAGGGCCTTCACCGGCGGCATCCCAATCGCCACCAGCAGAATTTTTATTACCCAACGTTGGGGATCCCGGCGGCCGCTGCTCGGCTTACCGGGCATGTTCGCGGCCTAGGGGCCAAGGTGGCGTCGAGAAGGCGATCACGGCGCTGACGGGCGTAGCAGGACGGGCAAATTCCAGCCATTCCCGGGTCGGCCGCGGCTCACTCCCGGGCGTGCCGCAGATGCCGCCATACGTACCAGACCACTCCCACAACGATCAGCACGATGATCAGCCAGTCGAACCGCCGCAGAATGTCGTGCAGCCGCGGATCGCTGTCCCATCTCTGACCGAGCTTGTAGCCGATATAGGCGAGCGCGAAGCACCACGGCCACGAGCCGAGAAACGTGTAAATCTGGAATTTGAGTTGCGGCAGGCGGGCAATTCCGGCAGGCAGTGCGACAAACGTACGGATCACCGGCAATAAGCGGCCGAAAAAGACCGCGGCACCGCCATAACGGCCGAAGAACCAGTCGGCGCTGGCAAGATCGCGCCGGCTGATCAGGATGTACGACCCCCAACGCTCGACGAGCGGCCGTCCGCCATAGCGCCCCACCGCATAGGCGATGGTCGAGCCGAGATTGCAGCCGATTGCCCCCGCGGTCGCGACGAAGAAGATGTTGAAACGACCGGTCGACGCGAGATAGCCGGAAAACGGCATGATGATTTCCGACGGGAGCGGGATGCACGCCAACTCGATCGCCATCAACCCAACGATGCCGAGATAGCCCGACGCCGAGATGGTCGCGACGATAAAGCTGGCGACGGCAGCCGAAATGTTTTGCAGCATCAGCCCTGTCTCGGCATCGCGGCTATCACTCGCATACCCGCAGATTCCCGAGGGGCGATCGGTATCGCCACAGGCCTGGAGCTATCGGACAAATAAAACAGGGCGAGCCGTCCGGTCGGGCGACCCGCCCACCCGACGCTCTGTTAAAGCCGAGATAGATTAGCGATCGGCTACCGGCTCCAGCCCCTGCTCGCGGCGGACTTCATTGATGATCTGCAGCACGCGCTGTCGGTACGGCCGATACTGCACGCCAAATTCCTCGACCAGCCGCCTGTTGTCGATCAAGTAGTTGCCCGAGATTTCCTTACCGCCGGTTTCCTTGTCGAAGTTGATTTTGGCGTCGGGCAGGTACTCGCGAACCATATCGGCAATCTCGCCGAGGCTGATCGCGATGCCGCCGGTGTTGTAGATCCAGTGCTTGGGCCGGTCGGACATGATCACGCGGGCAAAAATCTCGGCGACCTCGTCGACATGGATCGGGCAGCGCATCGCGTCTTTGAACGGGAACGAGATCGCATCGCCGCGTGCCGGGAAGGTAATGATTTTGACGTGGTCGACAGAGCCGACGATCTTGTCGTTGCCCGTCACATTGGCCGGGCGGATCGCGGTCACGTCGAGGCCGTGCTTTTCACGGTAGTCCTGCGCCTGCCATTCGTTGAAGATTTTGTGCATCGCGTATTGCACATGGCCGTGGCGGAAATCGTCTTCGGTGACGATGCGGTCGCCGTAAAAATGCTGCTCTCCGCTGACCGCGAGCGAGCTGGCATAGGCGACGCGCCTGACGTTGCACAGCCGCGCTGCCTCAAAGCAATTGTCCATGCCCAAGATGTTGAGCTTGAACGCGACCCGCGGCGGATACTCGCTGCCGAGGAAATAGGCGAGGTTGACAACCCGCTCGGGCTTTGCCTCGACCATAGTCGCCATCACGTCGTCAAACTGGCTGATATCGCCGCGCACGACCCGCACCTGTTTGCCAAAGCCCTCGTAATTGGCGGTGGCGGGGTTGATGTCCATGCAGACGATTTCCTCGCCGCGTTGCGCCAGCAACGGGACGAGACGGCGCCCGATGAACCCGGTGCCGCCGATCACGAGTATCGACATCGCTTTTCCTCCCAAGGATTGCCTTCGCGACGTTAGTCGCCGCTAGCCGGTTGGGCAAGGAGCCGGCTTCCACATGGCTGCTATCCGCCCTAAGCTTCTCCCAAACAAGACCTCGGAGGCTTGTCGCCGTGGGTGCCTATCTCTTTGCGAATTGCGCGGTTCTTGACGCCACGCGCAACGAGCGCCGCGAACACCATCACGTTCTCGTCGAAGACGGCGTGATCCGCGAGGTCGCAGACCGGCCGATCAGCAGCGACGCGGCGGAGGTCGTCGATCTTAAAGGCGGCACGCTGATGCCTGGCCTGATCGATGCGCATGTCCACGTGATAGCGGTCGACCAGGTGCTGGCGCGGTTGGCGGAGCGGCCGGTGAGCCACGTCACGCTGCAAGCGGCGCGCGTGCTCGAAGGCATGTTACAGCGGGGATTTACGACGATCCGGGACGCGGGCGGCGCCGATGGCGGGCTTGCGGAAGCGGTCGAAGAAGGATTGGTGCGCGGTCCGCGGATCTTTCCGTCGGGGCAGGCATTGAGCCAGACCGGCGGGCACGGCGATCTGCGGCCGCGCACCCGGTCGGTGTCGGTCGTGGCCTGCGCCTGCTGCGAGGCCGGCGCCGGGCTCGCCCGCATCGCTGACGGTGTCGCAGAATGTCGCCGCGCGGCGCGCGACGAACTTCGCAAAGGCGCGACCCAGATTAAAATCATGGCCTCGGGCGGCGTCGCCTCGCCCTATGACCCGGTGTGGAACCTGCAATACAGCGAAGGGGAGGTGCGCGCGATCGTCGAGGAGGCGCATGCCTGGCACACTTATGTGATGGCGCACGCCTATACGCCCGAGGCGATCCGCCGCTCGATCGATTTCGGCGTGCGTTCGATCGAGCACGGCAATCTGATCGACCGCGCAACCGCCGATCATGTCGCCGGCGCCGATGCTTTTGTCGTGCCGACCCTCGTCACCTTTGACGCGATGCACCGCTTTGGCCGCGAACTGGGATTTCCCGAAGTGAGCCTCGGCAAGCTCGGCGATGTCCGCGAGGCGGGATTGCGCTCGCTCGAAATACTCGAGGCCGCAGGGGTCAAGATCGGTTTTGGCACCGATTTGTTGGGACCGATGCATCGCCATCAGTCTCGGGAATTTGTGATCCGAGCTGAGGCGATGTCACCATTCGACATCATCCGCTCGGCAACGATTGTGAATGCCGAATTGCTCAACCGCTCGGGAGAGATCGGCGTTATCGCGCCCGGCGCTCGCGCCGATCTGATCGCGGTCGGTGGCGACCCGCTAACCGACATCTCGCTACTCGACGGCCAAGGCGAACATCTGACGCACATCATGAAAGCGGGCGTTTTCTTCAAGCGACCCGCTTGATACCCCACCCATGCCTGCGATGAGCTTTCTTCTCAACCTGCTGTGGATCGTGTTCGGCGGTTTGTGGATGGCGATCGCCTGGGTTATCGCGGCGGTGATCATGGCGATCACGATCATCGGCCTACCATGGACGCGCGCCGCTTTTAACATTGCCGTCTATACGCTGCTGCCTTTCGGCAAGACTGCCGTATCGCGCGCCGCCTATACCGGCCATGGGGATCTCGGCACTGGGCCGCTCGGTACGCTCGGGAATATCATCTGGCTCGTTATCGCCGGCTGGTGGTTGGCGCTGGGCCACCTCGTTTTTGCGCTGGGGCTAGCAATCACAATTATCGGCCTGCCCTTCGCCTGGGCGCATCTGAAGCTCGCGGGATTGGCACTATGGCCGATCGGCAAGATGATTGTTCCGATCGAGCAGGCGCATCCACGCGCCTCGTAGCCTCGTCGCGCTTTTTTCTGTATCCCGACCACACCGGCGAAGGCCGGTGCCCATAACGAAAATGGCTCCCGGTCTGCGCCGGGATGGAGAGTAAGCAGGCTTGCCGGAGATCACTCCGCCGCGTTTTTGCGGCCGTAGCGGCGGACGCGGAGATCGGCCTGCTCCTTGTGGCCCCAGAAGCGCTCAATTGCGCACAGGCGGCTGCAATATTCGCCGATCGCGGCACTCGCCTCGGGGGTTTTGATTTCCTGATAAGTGCAGGTTTTCAGGAATTTGCCGACCCACAGCCCTCCAGTGTAGCGCGCCGCCCCCTTGGTCGGCAGCGTGTGATTGGTGCCGATGACCTTGTCGCCGTAAGAGACATTGGTCTCGGGGCCGAGAAACAGCGCACCGTAATTCTGTAGCCGGTCGAGCCAGGCGCGGGGTTCGCGGGTCAACACCTCGACATGCTCGGCGGCGATGCGGTCGGCCTCCTCCGCCATTTCGGCGTCATCCGCGCATAGGATGATCTCGCCATAATCGCGCCAGGCGATGCCGGCGACGTCGGCGGTCGGCAATACGGTCAGCTGGCGCTCGACTTCGGCCATCGTCGCGCGTGCCAGCTTTTCCGAGGTGGTCAAGAGGATCGCCGGCGAGGTCGGTCCGTGCTCGGCCTGGCCCAACAGATCGGTCGCGCACATCTCGGCATCGGCGGTCTCGTCGGCGATGACCAGTATCTCGGTCGGGCCGGCGAACAGATCGATCCCGACCTTGCCGTAAAGCTGGCGCTTCGCTTCGGCAACATAGGCGTTGCCGGGCCCGACCAGCATGTCGACCGGCTTAAAGGTCTCGGTGCCGAGCGCCATTGCCGCCACCGCCTGGACCCCGCCCAACACATGCATTTCATCGGCGCCGCCCAGATGCATCGCGGCGATTGTCTCGGGATGCGGGCCGCCCTGGTTCGGCGGCGTGCAGGCGGTGATATGACGCACGCCCGCCACCCGCGCAGTGACAATCGACATATGCGCCGAAGCCACCATCGGATAGCGCCCGCCCGGCACATAGCAGCCGACTTTGGCGACGGGGATATGGCGATGACCCAGCACGACCCCAGGCAGGGTCTCGACCTCGACGCCTTTCATCGAGGCGCGCTGGATCTCGGCAAAATTGCGGATCTGCTGCTGCGCGAATTTGATGTCGGCGATCGTCTGCGGCGACACCTTTCCGATAAGGGCTTGGATTTCGTCATCCGACAGCCGGAAACTCGTCGGCGACCATTTGTCAAAGCGCTCGCTGAGTTCGCGGACCGCCGCGTCGCCGCGCTTGCCGACATCAGCGATGATGGCTTCGACGGTGCTGCGAATCTTGGCGTCGGCTTCGTCTTGCTGGCCCGCCAGCGCCGCGGCCTTGATGAATTGCGCCATTTCTATCTTCCTCGCTGCTCCTGTTCCTCCTGTTTTATCAGGGTCGAGATCAGGAGGACGGTCACCCAAGTTTATATGACGCTTTGACGTGCCGATCCGCTTTCTCTATCGCTGGGCTGTGCATTCGCGCTGCCTTTGCCGCCGATCGGCCGCAAAATGCTGGCCCGAGTTCGCCGTCCTCTGCACGCGCGATCTCCGCACTCGGTTGGATTCTTCGGTTGGTGAGGCCAACGGACATTTCTCAGTCGACCCGCATGTCTTTCCTCAAAGACGCCCTATGCACCATAATTTGGGCAATTTTCGCGTCGCTTCGCGTGGCTCGCGGGTTTCGGTACCGATCGAGGCTCGACTGCAAAATCAATCGAGAGGCCCTGGCTATCGGAGTTTCGGTCTAGCCGCCCAAGGACCACTTTTGCCCCCGAAGGCGTCATTCCCGGCATGCATCGCCTTCGGCCGGATTGGGTGGTTTGCTGCCCAACAGCTATCCGGCGACGCACCTGCAGAAGCGGACGCTTATTCGCTCTCATCGCGCCCGAGCACGACGTGCGTCGCGAGGTCTGTGGCAGTGGATTCCATCACGCGGTAGCCGAGGGCAGGGAGATCCAAGCCCTCGAACATCGCCTCGCCTCGTCCGAGCAGGACAGGCGAAAGCGCGAAGTGCAGTTCATCGACCAGGCCGGCCTGCAGATATTGGCGAACTGTCGAGACGCCACCTCCAATCTTGACGTCGCGCGCTCCCGCGGCGTCGCGTGCGCGCTCGAGCGCGGCGTGGATCCCGTCCGTGACGAAGTGGAATGTGGTGCCGCCCTCCATTACGATCGGCTCGCGGGCATGGTGCGTTAGGACGAACGTCGGAGCGTGATAGGGCGGATTGTCGCCCCACCAGCCCTTCCAGCTGTCGTCCAGCCATTCCCCACGCACAGGACCGAACATGTTCCGGCCAAGGATGAAGGCACCGAAGCCGTCCATCGAGCGGTGGGCAAAGGTCTCGTCCACGCCTTCCGAACCACCGCCCTTGCCGAACATGGCCTTGAAGGTCTTCGTTGCGACGAACCAGCGGTGGAGTTCCGTCCCGCGCTTTCCCAGAGGATCCTGAAGACTCTGTTCCTGGCCCGCTCCGAACCCATCTAGGGACAAGGAAAACCCCGCGACTCTGATACGCCCCACCATAGCCCCCTCTATTGCTTGCAACATGCTACGTTGCTGAACCAGTGTCTGCAATTAGAGAGCACGAGCGCGCCATTGATCGGCGAGTTTGGGTCGAATTCGGACGAGTACCTGCGGCCCAAAAAGGACCGCAATCGGCTGGGCGGCGCCATCGGCCGATAAGGCAGCGCTGTTGTCCGCGCCAGCTGTTGTCACCAGGCGGTCCAGCCGCCGTCGACGAGCAGCGACGAGCCGGTGACGAGGCTGGCGGCGGGCGACGCCAGAAATACGACGGCGGACGCCACTTCCTCGACCGTGCCGAGGCGACCCATCGGGATGCGTTCGAGAACCCATCGACGAAATGTCGGGTCGTCGAAAAACGGCCGGACCAGCGGCGTGTCGATAAAAGTCGGCGCGATCGAGACGACCCGGACTCCCTTGGGCGCCAATTCGACCGCCATCGCTTTGGTCAGCCCTTCAAGCGCGTGCTTGGTCATGACGTAGACGGTGCGGTCGCGCTCCGAGCCGACATGGCCCATCTGCGAGCTCACATTGATGATGACACCGCTGCCCTGCGCAACCATGCGCCGCGCCGCCGACTGAGCGGTCAGGAACGCCGCCCGGACATTCAAGGTCAGTAATCGGTCTAAGGTGTCCTCGTCGACGTCGAGAAACGGCTGCGGCCGATTGAACCCGGCATTGTTGACGAGAATATCGAGGCGAGGCAGGCCGGCGATGGCGTCTCGCACCGCGGTGGTGTCGGTTACATCGAGTGGCACTACCAATGCCCCTCCGCTCTGACGCCGGATCTCGACCGCCACCTCTTCGAGGTCGCTCGCGGTGCGGCTGACCAACACCAAATCCGCGCCGGCCGCGGCGAGTGCGATCGCCACGCCCCGGCCGATCCCGCGCCCGGCGCCGGTCACGAGCGCTGACTTGCCGTCGAGGCGAAATTGGTTACTCACGCCCCGATGCTATCGCGCGATCGCTGTCATTGCGAGCGGATCGAAGCAACCGCGCGCCCCGAAGCACCAGCTCGACCGGGATTACTTCGTTGCGCTCCGCGCGCCTCGCAACGAGGTTGCGATCAGGCCGGCAGCGTGCCGGCGTATCTTTCGAGCAGCCGCCAACCGTGATCGCCGGCCTTTTCCCGCCAGCGGGCGTAAAACGGGCCAAGGCGAGAGCGAAAGCTGTCGGCATCGGCGGTGTTTACGCTCATGCCGAGCCGAGCCAAATCCTCAGCGCCGGCGGCGTTGATCGCCTCGGTGTCCTGGCGCTGCAACAACGCGAATTTTTCAGCGTTGCGCTCGACGACCTGTTTGATTTCGGCCGGCAGAGCGGCCCACGCGGCGGCATTCGCAAGCAAGGTGAACCCCGACCACCAATGCCGGGTCAGGCTCAGATGGCTCTGCACCTCGTATAGCTTCAGGGACAAGACGACCCCGAGCGGGTCGCTCTGCCCGTCGAACCGGCGTTCCTTCAGCGCCTCGTACATCTGGTTGAATGGGACGTAACCCGCCTCGGCACCGAACGTTTCGAAAAAATCGCGGGCGAACTCGCCGCCGGGGCTGCGGATTTTGACACCGGCGAGGTCAGCGGCGGTGTGGATCGGGCGGTTGCTGGTCGTCAGATGATGAAATCCGTTTTGCAGAGAGTGGCGGAAAGCATGGATGCCGTGCTGCACCAACTCGCTGCGGATCTGATCGCCGAGCGCGCCATCAAGCGCGGCAAAAACCGCGCTGGAATCGGCAAAGGCGAACGGCAACAACGGCAATGCGCTGGTGGGCGCTAGGCCGCCGAGGGTGGCGCCCGCGACAAAAAATTCGAGCTCGCCGTCGCGCATATCGGCAAGCATCTGCGGGTCGGGGCCGAGCCGGCTTTCCGGAAACACGTCGAGACGAAACGCGCCCTCGCTGTCGCGGCCGATCGCCTCGGCCATTTCGACAAGCCGCCGCGCGGTCGGGCTGCCGACCGGCTGGTTAAGTCCGAGGCGATAGTGAAAGGCGGGCGTTTTTTCGGTCTGCATAGGTGGATCATATGCGACCACGCGGCCACGGCAACCCGATCCGAACTCGGGGGTTAATGTCATGACCGTTGGGGCGCTGGCCTCGACTCCTCGCACTACGGAGACAGGCATGGATGCGGAAAAAAGTGCCGATAAACTGCGCCGCGCCGCCGAGCGAGACCCTGGGCCCGACAAAACGAAAGCGAAGGAGCGGCGCGAGGCCGATACCGAATTTGCCGAAGCAAATGCCGAGCTGACCCAGCCCGAGCTAAGTAAAGGCCGGCCGCCTGCAGATGAAGGTTCAAAAGGCCAACGCCCGTCAAACGCCGGCAGGGACGGCTCGTGACCTCCTGTATCGCTCGCCGAGTGCTCGGCGGTTCGCTGTTCTCCGGTGAATGGCGGTCGGTTGGTGGCGGTTGCTGATTATTGCCGGCCATCATGGCGGGTGCGAGCCGGAACCCGGTTCGCGCAATCCGGTTCTCTTTAGAAAGAGGCAAGTACCGAAATGAATTTTAAGGACTTTGGTCAGGCGCACGGTCAAACGGCGCGGCTTTACACGATCGAGCATGGCCGGCTTAGAGGCTGCATTACCGATTATGCCGGGGCGCTTGTCTCGCTAGAGGCGCCGGATCGTGACGGTGTCTCAGGTCACGTCGTGCTTGGTTTCGACGATGTCGCGGGGTATCTCGAAAACCGCGGCTCGTTTGGCGCATTGCTCGGCCGCAATGCAAACCGCATTGCCGGCGGCCGGTTGGTGATCGACGGCGTTGCCTATCAGCTGTCGCAAAACGAGGGCAAGAACACCCTGCACGGCGGCGCGGTCGGCTTTGGCAAAAGGTTTTGGTCGGTCAAGGACGCTTCCCCGCAGCATCTGACATTGGCGCTGACCAGTGCCGACGGCGATCAGGGCTTTCCTGGCGAGGTTTCGGTCGAAGCGACCTGGCGGCTCGATGAGTCCGGCCTAGCGCTATTGTTCATTGCCGAGACCACAAAGCCGACCGTCCTGTCGTTGAGCGCGCACCCCTATTTCAACCTCGACGGCCCTGATGCGCGCGATTGCCTCGACCACGAAGTCGAGATCTTCGCCGAGACGTATTTGCCCACCGACCAGGAGCAGATCCCGACCGGCGAAATCCGCCCGGTAAATGGGTCGCCGTTCGATTTCAGAAATCGACAGCCGATCGGCGCGCGTATTCGCGAGCCGGACGAGCAGCTGCGGTTTGGCCGCGGGTACGATCATTTCTATGTGTTGCCCGAGCCTCGTGGCGGATCGGCCCGATTGGCGGCGCGGGTGCATTCGGCAGCGAGCGGGCGAGTTCTCGAAATCCTGACGACGCAGCCGGGCACGCAATTTTATACCGGGAACAATCTCGACGGATCGGCGCCGGGTCGTGGTGGTCTCTATCGCCAATCGGCCGGTTTTGCCTTTGAGCCGCAGGGTTTTCCGAACGCACCCAACGAACCGAGGTTCCCGAGCTCTATCTTGCGGCCGGGTGAAACCTATCGGCAGGAAATCGTCTATCGCCTCACCACCGATCGCCAGGGAGACCATCGATGATCGTTGTCGTTACCGGCGCTAGCGCCGGTGTTGGCCGCGCTACGGCATTGGAGTTCGCGGAGCGCGGCTACGACGTCGCAATCCTTGCGCGCAACCAAGCGCGGCTCGAAACCGCGGCCGATGAAATCCGGCGGAAGGGCGTCAAAGCCCTGCCGATTGTCGCCGATGTCGCAGATTTCGCCGCGGTCGACGCCGCTGCCGGTCAGGTCGAGCAGCAGCTGGGGCCGATCGACGTCTGGGTCAACAATGCTATGACGACGGTGTTTGCGCCGGTCGAGAAAATCACGCCCGAAGAAGTCAAGCGCGCGACCGAGGTGACGTATCTCGGCCAGGTTCACGGCATGATGGCGGCGCTGTCGCGGATGCGGCCGCGAAATTGGGGCACCATCGTCAATGTTGGCTCGGCGCTCGCCTATCGGGCAATTCCGCTGCAATCAGCGTATTGCGGCGCCAAGTTCGCGGTCCGCGGGTTTACTGATTTACTGCGTTGCGAACTGCTCCACGACGATAGCGCCGTCAAGCTTGTCATGGTGCATTTGCCGGCGATCAATACGCCGCAATTCGATTGGGCATTGAACAAGACCGGCCAGCGCCCGCAGCCGGTGCCGCCGATTTTTCAGCCCGAGGTACCGGCGCGTGCAATCGCCTTTGCTGCGGAAAATCGGGATAATCGAGAGATCTGGGTCGGATTTTCGACAATCAAGGCGATTGTCGGCAATATACTGATGCCCGGGTTGCTCGACCACTACCTCGCCAAAAAAGGCTATAGCGGCCAGCTAACCGGCGAGCCCTTGCCGCCCGACCCGCCGGCAAATTTGTTTAAAACTGTCGACGGCAATTATGGCGCGCATGGCCGCTTTGACGACAAGGCTCGCGCGGTGTCGTGGGAAATGTTTACTCGCCGCCACCGCAATGCGGCGATAGCCGGCATTCTCGGATTGACTTTGGTGGGCCTCGCCGGATTGCTCCGAGCGCGCAGCCAGTCGAATTCGAACTCAAGCTCCTCTGGGCATTCAGTATTTGGGCCAGCCACCGCGACGGGTGGCGTAGTCGGTGAAGCTCAGCCCGTAGAGAAACAGCAACCAGAAGAAGCCACTGCCGGCGAAGATCCATTTGAGCGACGGCGGACCTTTCAGCCTCATGAACAGCACGAATAGGATCGAGGCCTGAGTAGCGGCGATCGCAAATTGGATTGCGGGGGCATAAACTCCGATCCCGAGAAAGGCTATCCCGATGCTGATCCCGGTGAGCAGAATCAGGACTAGCCAGGCAATTATGTAAAGCAAATTGGGGTCGTGCTTGGCGCGCTTTTTGGCGCCGTCGGTGTTCATGATCTTCCCACCAGATAGATCGCCGGAAACAGAAAAATCCACACGGTATCGACAAAGCTCCAGTACAGGCCGACCACCTCGAGCGGCGCGTAATAGGCGGGAGTGATTTCACCACGCCGAACCCGCCACAGCAGCATATAGAGGACGAGGCCAACGCCGATCGACAAGTGGATCGCATGCAGACCGGTTGCGACAAAGTAAAAGATCCAAAACAATTCGCCGGCCGGAGCTTCGGCTGGCTTCATCAAGAATTTGGCAACCGGGATGACGTTGTCGTGGTAGTCGAGCGAATACTCGTAACCCTTAACCCCCAGGAAACATATTCCGAGAAAGGCGGTGGCGATCAACATATAAATCATTGTCCGGCGTCGTCCGTCGGCGGCGGCATTGATGGCCAGCACCATTGTCAGACTGCTGGTCATGATCAGTCCGATATTGACGCTGCCGCACCACAGCACTGCGTCTTTGGCGGCCTCAGCAAATTCGCGCGGATAGGTGGTTCGATAGAGGAAATAGGTGAACAATAACGCGCCAAAAAACAATGTTTCGGTCGTGATAAACACCCACATCCCGAGCTGGGCGGTATCGCCCTGCTGCGAGAGGTTCGCATATTGAATTTCCGGCGTGATCGTCCGGCTATGCATGTTTGACGCCGTCCTGGGTCGTATAACTCCCGTCTTCCGGATCGTAGGAATAGGGACCGAGCTTTACGACAGGGGTACGCTCCCAATTATGGGTCGGGGGCGGCGACGGGGTTGTCCATTCGAGACCGGTTGCCCCCCAGGGATTGGCGTCGGCGCGCCTGCCCCAGATCAGCGACCAGCCGAGGTAGAATAGCGGCAGCACATACGCTACGGCCAGGATCGAGGCGCCGGCCGAGGATAGAACGTTCCAGGACTGCCACTGCGGCGGATACGTATATGACCGCCGCAGCATACCGAGGTAGCCAAGAATGAATTGCGGAAAAAACGTCAGGTTGAAGCCGACAAAGGTCAGCAGCGCAGCTAATCGCGCCCACATCTCGGGATAAAAGCGGCCAGTGATTTTCGGCCACCAATAATGCAGTCCGCCAAAGAACGCACTGACGGTGCCCCCTACCATAATGTAATGAAAATGCGCGATCACGAAGTAGGTGGCATGCACATGAACATCGATCCCCAGGGTCGCGAGCATCAGACCGGTAAGTCCGCCTATCGTAAACAGCAGTACAAAACCGAGAGCATAGATCATCGGTGCATCGAAAATGATCGATCCCTTATGGAGACTTACTGTCCAATTGAAGACTTTGATCGCCGACGGTACCGCCACGAAATATGTCATTAACGAAAACACAACCGCCGAATAAATCGAAATGCCGGCGACGAACATGTGGTGCGCCCAGACGAAGAAGCTGATGATTGCGATTGACACCATCGCGATCGTCATGCCGGCGTAGCCAAATATCGGTCGTCGCGCGTAGCAGGCGATCAACTCGCTGACCACCCCCATTGCCGGCAGGATCATAATGTAGACGGCCGGGTGCGAATAGAACCAGAACATGTGCTGCCACAGCAACGGATCGCCACCGCGCTGCGGATCGAACAATCCGACACCGATGAAGCGCTCGACCCCGAGAAGCACTGTATCCATCGCCAATACCGGCGTGGCAGTCAGCATGACGATACTTACGGAGTAAATGCCCCAAACAAAAAGCGGCAGGCGGGTCCAAGTCATTCCCGGCGCGCGCAGGCGATGTATGGTCACGACAAAATTTAGCGCAGTCATAATTGACGAAAAGCCGTTGATGAATACCGCCATTGCGGCGACAAATACATACCCGTTTGCGTACAGGGTGGAGTAAGGAGTATAGAAAGTCCACCCGGTATCGACTCCGCCCATGACCAAGGCGTAGAGCAATACCAGTCCCGAAAGATTGAAGACGTACCAGCTCCCCAGATTAATCCGTGGAAATGCCAAATCGTGCGCCCCGATCGCCATCGGGATAAAGAAATTGCCGAGCGTGGTCGGGATCGACGGGATCAAAAAGAACCAAACCATCACGATGCCGTGCATCGTGAACATGCGATTGTACACCGAGGGCTGCAGCAGCCCCCCCGGAGTCGCCAGATTCAACCGCATCAATGTTGCGGCGAAACCCCCAATAAAAAAGAAAAAAGTGATCGATCCCAAAAACAACAACGCAATGCGCTTATGATCGCGAGTCAGCAGCCATGATGAGATCGTGTTTTCTTCGGTGGCATAATTGGACGGCAGATCGATGGCGATCGTGCTCATTGCGTTCCCCTCTGGCTGCCGAGCGACTGGATGTAGGCGACCAGCTTCAATAACTCGTCTTCGCTTAGCTGCCCGGAAAAGTCGGGCATGACCGGCGGATACCCGGCGACGGTGAAGGTCCGCGGCTCCAGGATGCAGTCGCGAATATAACGTTCGTCCGCTCTGACGGTCGAACCGTCCTGCAAATGCACCAGACTGCCATAGAGGCCGACCAGATCGGGCGCGTGCACCGTGCTGTTGGCGCCGTGACAGCCGCTACACCCGTGCTGCCGAAATAACGCCTCGCCTTGTTGCGCGAGAGATTGGTTGACCCCCTGTTCGGTTAGCCAACGCGCGTAATCAGCCGGCGTCATGACGACGACTTCGCCCTTCATCGTCGCATGCTGGGTGCCACAATACTGGGCGCATTCGAAGGTGTACGTGCCCGTTTTGGTTGCCTTAAACCAAATTGTTTCGTAAGTCCCAGGCACGACGTCATGTTTGATGCGGAAGGCAGGAACAAAGAAACTGTGTATAACGTCCTGCGACGCCATGACGAGACGGATCGTCTTGTCGACCGGGATGTGCAGCGCATCGATTTCGCGCTGGCCGCCGGGATGCTGCAACTTCCACATCCACTGTTTCGCGACGACGTAGATTTCGATGTCGCCGGGCGGCGATTTGAACAGCCAGATGTAGACCGAGGCTCCCCAGACAAACAGGACCAGGAACATAATGAACGTCGCGGTCGTCCAACCGATTTCCCAATGCCAGGTCTTCTTCACGAGATCGGAGCGCGAGGCGGTACTGCCGGCCCGATAGCGGACACAGAATGTCAGCATCATCCCGACGACCATCGCCATGATCAGGCCGCAGACCCCGAGTTCGGCGATGTAGAGATTGTTGACGACAACGCCGTTAACAGCGGCGGTGCGCGGCCAGAACGGTATCCAGTGATACATTGTGGCCTAACCCTGGCGCCGCCGTCGGATGATGCCGACAACGATAAAAAAGGCCGTGGCGCCGGCGGCGATATTGCCTGCCATCAACGCCGCCATGACCGGCACCGTGAAACGGCCGAGTGGCGCCCCCTCAATGTGACACAGCAAGATCAAGCGCTCGAACGGGGTTAATGTTTCGCCCTCCGCGGCGCTGGCGAGCCCGACGCGCAGATCTGCGCTGGCTGTGCCCACCCCGAAGATATAACGGCTGATCCTGCCATCGGGGCTCGCGAGGATAAATCCGGCAGGATGAATGTACTGGTCGATGTCGGGATCGTACCGGTAAGGAAAGCCGATAGCGTCGGCGATCTGTCGCACCGATGCGGCGTCGCCGGTTAAGAAATGCACTCCTTCGGCAGCACCCCTACGCTGATACCCCACGAGATATTTCGCTTTCGCCTGGCTGTTGTCAGCCGGAGTGTCGCGGGGGTCGATGCTGATCGCGAGCATTTGGAAGTCTCGGCCGGCGTTGAGCGGCAACGCATCGAGCGCAGTGAAAATGCCAGTGAGCGTGACCCCGCACAACGACTTACAGCGTAAATAATCGAGGACGACAATGACCGGCTTGCCGGTAAAAAAGTCGCCGAGTGTAACGCTCCTTCCAGTTTCGTCGATGAGGCTGGCCGACAGCGGCAGCAGGGTCCCCGGATGTGGCTGAAATGCAAAAGCCGCGAGATTGTCCTGCGAGTATGCCAATGCGTGGTCGCCCGGCATGGCAGCCGAGATGATGACTAGCACAAGCGCGGCAGCAACCTGTCTCACGGCTGCCTCTTTGGAAACCCGTCAATCCCTTGAGCAGCCAGCTTCTTCATCACCTGCTCGATTGGGAGATGGACGATCCCTTTCTGCTTATCGATCCAGTAGTAGTTATTGAGGCGATTTTCCTCGGAAAGGCGGAACCTAATCAAATCTTGTTGGGGATTGACCTGCAGCTCCGGTGCCGGCGGGTGAACCTCAAGCCCGCGCCTGACATCCGACACCGATCGGGAGTAGACCCACATCATTATCAATGGTGCAATAACCAAAAGAACAAAAGTGCCCAGATAAACTAAAGCCACCGGTTTGAGCGGCCAGTCCTCGTGTTCATATTCGGTGTATGGATTATCCTCCCGGACCTGGCTTATCTCAGCCATGATTGGCTGCCTTCCACATCGGCCAGCCTCCGGGGCTTAACCGTGGGCCGTAGCGCAGCGCCGACCCGAACAGCAGCACCATCATTCCACCCAAAGCAAAGATTGCTGCGATGTCGAGCCAGAACGGGCCGGGATGAGCAAACACCGGCAGCACCAGCCACCATTTGTCGGCGATCCGGCTGATGATGATCAGCGAGCAAATCACCGCGACAACGCCGCGGCTGCGCTTGCTTGGCCGCCATATCAATACGAAAAACGGCGCGATAAAGCCAAAGCCGATCGAAATAGAGGAGGCTGCCCGCCAAACTCCAGAGTTACGCAGCAAGTACCACGGGATCTCTGATTTGAGGTTTTCCTCCCAGATGATCAGGAACTGCATGAATTCGACGTAGGCCCAGAAGATCGTCGTCGCGAGCAGGATCGCCGCAAGGTCGGCGACATGGTCCCGCCGCTTTTCCAGCATCGGGCCGCTCACCACGATAACCAGCAAAACTATCGCGAGCCCGGTGTTGAACCAGCTTGCTCCAACCGAATAGGAAAATATCGATGACCAAAACGCGGGCTGCAGCGACATTATCCAGTCGATCGAGGCAAAACCCGCGGAGAACGCCAGTACCGTAAGGCCAATCCCGCTGATCCACGACAGACCCGGTGCGACCGGTGCCGCCTCCTCGCGCGGGGCCCACAGCACATAGGCCGCGAGCAGGTTCCACAGCACGACATAGATGGCGTAGCGCAGATAAAATCCGGCGGGGTTCAGATAGAACGTATTGCCGAGGCTGGGCGCCGGATGGGTCCAGCTATAGAGGGCGTGGAGTCCGACAAAGGCGGGGATGCCCGCCAAGGTCGCGAGCGGCATTGTCACGGCGGCCGCATCGAGGACCGGGCGCGCCGTCGCCATCCATTCGCCGCCGCTCAGGTCGTGCACCATCACCAGAGTCACGCCAGCAAGCGGCAGGCCCAGCCAAAACAGGTATGAGCAAAGCCAGGCGCGAAAAAAGCCGGTCGCGTCGATAATGGCGCCAACGATACAGCCGGCAACGCCGATTACCAGTGCCGCCAGTGCTACCAGACTAAGGCGGTACCAAGCGTGGTTGTCGGTCATTCGAGCAACTGCCGCTTATCGGCCGGCACGTCGGCGAGATGGGCATTCTCGCTCGCCTGCAATGCCCTGATATAGGCGATGATAGCCCAGCGATCGGCAGGCGCCACGCGAGTCGCGTAGGGGTACATCACCCCATATCCATGAGTGATCACATCATAAAAATGCTGGTTCGGCGCTTTCATCAAATATTCGGCGAAATAAGACGGCGGGTGCGGAAAGCCGCGCTGGACGATCATCCCGTTGCCGTCGCCGACCCGGCTGTGACAAGGCGAGCAATAGATGTCAAAGCGCTGCTGCCCGCGCTCGAGCAAGGCCATGGTAACGGGCGGGGGCGGCGGCTCAGTCAGAGAGTCATCGCGCGCAATCGTGTCGGGCGGCGGCAAGACGGGCCAGTTGACCTGCGCCCTATAGGGGACTTGAAAGCCGTACCGCTTCGGCTGGTTGGCCATGTTGTCGCAAGCCGCCAACGCCAGACACAGACCCGCTATGGCGATGATCGCGAGGCGCTTCACTCCGGCACCTCGGCGACATGTTCGGCGCCAAAGCGCTCGAAGATGCGGCGTACATGCCCCGGTTCAAAGCTGGGATCGCGCGCCTCGACGCATAGCACAAAACGATCCACCGAAGCCCGCCCGAATGCCTCGGCGTTAAAGATCGGATGATAAAGGCGCGGCAGACGGCACGACGCCAATAGCGCGAACAGGCCGGCCGCGATTGTGACCAGCAGCATAAATTCGAAAGTGCCGACGATGAATGCGGGCCAGCTATTGTGGGGGCGCCCGCCGACGTTAATCGGATAATTGAGCGCCTCGTCCCATACCTGGATGAAATAACCCCAAGCACCGCCGACCGCAGCAGCGGCAAACATGATCAACGGCAGCATAATCTCCCGCCGGGGGCGCAATACGTGGTCGAGTTCTTTGACGGGATAAGGGGTGTAGGCGTCGATCGCGCGAAACCCCAACGAGCGCAAATGTTGCGCTGCTTCCTTGATCGCCTCGGGCCGATCGAAAACGCCGATGATGCCGAAAGGCTCGGTCACTTCGATCTCTTTTCTTCGATGAGTTCGCGAACTTCCGACATCGAAATGATCGGCACAAACCGCAAAAAGAGAAAGAACAGGGTCAGGAACAGCCCGATCGTCCCCGCCAGCGCCGCCCAATCCCACAATGTCGGAAAATAATAGCCCCAATAAGACGGCATGTAATTGTGTTCGAGGCTCGAAGTCGTGAACACATAACGTTCGAGCCACATGCCAACAATGACCCCGCCCGAAATTATGAACAGCAAGATCTGGCTGCGCCGTACCAATGGTAACCACAACAATTGCGGGATGATGACGGTGAGAGATCTTTTCCGCCCAGAACGCCGGTGCGGTAAATCCAAACATTCGGTGGAAGAATTCGGTCTTTTCAGCGACGTCGCTGCCGTAGATCGGTCCGAACGCTTCCCAAAGATAGGCGTAAGCGAGCATTACGCTGCCTACCAGCATGACCTTGGCCAGCGCGTTCAGATGATATTCGGTGAGCAGGTCCTCGAGACCGTAGCCCCAGCGTACCAGGATCGTCAGCATGATTATTAGCGCGACCCCGGAAATCACCGCGCCAAAAAAGAAGTAGGGTGGGAACTGGGTCGAGTGCCAGCCGGGGGTCAACCCGCCGGCGAAGTCGAGTCCGACGACGCTGTGCACCGAGATCACCATCGGCGCCATAATCGCCGACATAATCGCATATACGGTCTGCTGGTTGCGCCAATGCCGCGCCGAACCCCGCCAACCGAGCGCGAGCACTCCGTAGAAGATCTGCTGCCACCGCGTCTTGGCGAGATCGCGTACTGTCGCGAGGTCCGGGATCAGCCCAGTGTAGTAATACATGATCGACATCAGGATGTAGCAAAGCAGGCAGATAAAGTCCCACCACAGCGGACTGCGCACCTGCGGCCATACCCCCATGACATTCGAATACGGGAATAGCCAATAGAAGAAACCCTGGCGGCCCAAATGCATGATCGGCATCAGACCGGCACAGGGGGCCGCCGACAGCAACATCGACTCGGCGATGCGGTTGGTTGCGGATCGCCACGGCGAGCGAGTCAAAAAGAACAGCGCCGAAACAATGGTGCCACCGCTCGCCAGCGCGATCCACCACACGTATTCGGCGATTGCCAGACCCCAGGCCACCGGAATATTGACGCCCCAGCTGCCGATTCCCTTGATGAACAGCCAGGCCAGCTGGACGAACAGGGTCAATAGCAGAGCGAGAGCGAGCGCAAATCCGACCCACCACCACCGCGGCGTCTTGCTCCGTAGCACGCGGTCGCTGACCTCTTCGCTCAGCGAGCGAAAGGTTACGCTCGGTTCGACGACCGGCGCTTCCGCCGGAAGGTCGATCAAGACGCTCACGCCTCTTTATCTCCGATGGCGGGATTGGGGTTGCGGATCACCGCGGTGTAGCTGGTGCGCGGCCGTGTGTTCAGGTCACCCAGCAATACGTAATCAAGCGGGCTCGCCTTGCGGCGCGCAACGGCGCTGTCGTGATCATTGCGATTGCCGAAGATGATCGCCTGCGTCGGGCAGCTCTGCTGGCAGGCGGTGACGATTTCGCCCTCGCGCACGAGGCGGTTTTCTTTATCGGCGTCGATTTCCGCTTGGCGGATGCGCTGGATGCAATAGGTGCATTTTTCCATGACGCCCCGGCCGCGGACCGTGACCTCCGGGTTCCAGGACTCCGCAGGACGTTCGTTTTGGTCGGCATAAGCGTAAAAGTTGAACCGCCGGACTTTGTAGGGGCAGTTATTGGAGCAAAAGCGCGTCCCCACACAGCGATTGTAGACCATGACATTGAGGCCCGAATGGTCATGCACGGTGGCGTGCACCGGGCAGACGACCTCGCATGGCGCATTCTCGCAATGCATGCACGGCATCGGTTCGAAACTAGTCTGCGGATCGTCCGGCGAGCCGGAGTAATACCGGTCGATGCGCAGCCAATGCATGACGCGGTTGTCGAGCACCTGATCCTTGCCGACGATCGGAACGTTGTTTTCGGCCTGACAGGCGACGGCGCAAGCTTGGCAGCCGATACAAGAATTGAGATCGACCGACATCGCCCAGGCGTAGCGCGGATACTTGTAAGGCGGGTACAGCGACTCGTCGTTTTCTTTCTTTTGCAGAAATTGGGGATTCTTTTGAAAGTCGGCGAGCGACCCTTCACGGATCAGGTCACGGCCGGTGACGCGATCCTGCCCCTGCGTCGTCGCCAGCCGATAGGTTTCGCCGGTTTTGCTGAGCACGCCGGCACCCACCCAAGGCGTTTCCAGCGAGCGCAGTTGGTAGGCGTCGAATCCGACCCCGACTGCAAGCCCTCCGGCGCGGCGGCCCCATCCCAGCGGCAAAGTTATGCAGTCCGGCGCTTGTCCAGGAAGGACAAAAATCGGCGTGGAAAGCTTTCGACCATTTGACATTATCTCGAGGACATCTTCGGTATCGAGACCGAGCCGCTTGGCGGTCGCCGGTGCGATCAGCGCCGCATTATCCCAGGTGAGCCGAGTGAACGGCCGCGCCATCTCCAACAGCCACGGATTGTCGGCGTAGTGCCCGTCCCAGATCAGCGGATCGGGGCGGAACAGCAGAGCAAGACCGGCATTCGGGGGTTCGGCAGGGACGGCGGGTATCGCGGCGACATCCGCCTTGGGCTGAGCCGTGACCGGTGCGGCGGCGCTGTTCTCGACGACGCCGATGCGCACCGATTCATGCCAGAAATGCTCGAAATCCCCGGCGCCGCGCTGCTGCGCCTGCTGCTGCCAGAACGCGCGCAGTAGTCCGTAATCTTCCGGGAGGGTGTTGCCCTGCAGTATCGCCAGCACCTCTTGCGCCGAATGCCCGCCATAGAGACGGCGGACTTGCGGCTGCTGGATCGTGATCGTCCCGTCAAACGCGCGAGCGTCGCTCCAGGCCTCATATTCATGCGCCGCCGGCACATGCCAGGTGCTGGCGATCGCTGTCTCGTCGGCATAGAGCGCCAGGCTGACCGATAACGGCACCTGCCGCAGCGCCTTTGCAAAATCGAGACCGGGGGGTGCGGTATAAACCGGATTGACCCCCAGCATCAGCAGGGTGTCGACCTTGCCCGCAATCATATCGCCGACGAGATCTGTGAGCGACTGGCGCATCGAAGGTGCGGCGACGGCGATCGGTTCGATCAACCGGATCGTTGTCCCAAAGGCGCCCAACGCTCCGTTTATCGCATCGGCAAGGAGATGGATTTCGGCCGGCTGCTCGCGGCCGGCATGCACCAGGACACGTCCATGATTCTTGGCCAAATCCTGGGCCGCGGCATCGAGCCAGGCGGCATCCTTGGGCGGTGCGTGTTTCCACTCCTGCGGGCCGACACCCACTGCCGCAGCCAGATAGCGCAGTGCGGCGGCAAGCTCAGGCGGGGGCAGTGGCAATCGATGATCGGCTTTGGCGCCGATCAGGGTCGGCGTGCTTTCGATCGCATAGACCCGGCTCATCTTGCCGCCGGTCTCGTCGGGGCGGCGGCGGGCGGCAAATTGGCGGGCATAAGCGAGCCATCCGGGTATCGCCGAAATCAGATCGCTTTCAACGGCGAAAATCACATCTGCCGCGTCGACATTGAAAACCCGGTCGAGTTCCCGGCCAAAGGCTTGGCGGGTGGCCGCGCGCTCTTCGTCGCGGTGAAGCGGCTCCCAGCCGTGCCACTGCATATTGGGAAACTGCCGCTGCAAGGTTTCCATTTGCGCGATCAGCGACGGCGAGGTCACGGTTCCCGTCAGCACCCGGAGCCCTTCGCCGCCGCGCGCCAAAAGCTGCTGGCGGCGCTCAAACATGACGGTAATAAATCTTTCCCAGGTATCAATCTGGCCGTGGCCGACGATGCTCTGTGAGCGCCGCGGGTCGTAGAGCGTCAGAATAGACGCCTGCATAATCGCACTGGCGGCGCCGAGACTGGCTGGATGCTGCGGGTTTCCTTCGACCTTGAACGGGCGGCCCATCTGATGCGTAACCAAAACGCCGCTCGCATAGCCGTCCCTGGTCGTTGCCGTCGCGTAAAAGCGCGACTGTTGCGGCACAATTCCCGGAGGCTGGACAACATAGGGGAGGAGCTGGCGAGCGTTGGGTTCGGGTCCGCAGGCCGACAACCCGCCCAACGCCATCGAAGCCGCCATCAGTTGCAGGAATCGGCGCCGATCGAACTGACCCAGCACCTCGCGAAAGCGCGGCACCTCTTGTTCAACGATCGCGCCAAATTCCGGCGTTTCCGCCAGCTCTTCGAGAGTGCGCCAGTAGTTTCGCGATGAAGCGCTCATCGGTGGCACACCGAGCAGTCAGACAGCGTTTCCGGATGGATGTGATAAGCCGCCATTAATTGCTTGCCCGAAGGCGTGTCGGGGGTGCGCTTCCAAAACGGATTGAATACCTGGTTTAGCGGCCGCAGATGCGGCGCCGGGTCACGGTGGCAGGAAAGGCACCAGCTCATGTAGAGCGTCGTCGCTTTCCAAGTCAGCGCCATGTCGCCTATCGGACCGTGGCATTCGGTGCAGCCGACACCTTTGGCGATATGAATGCTGTGGTCGAAGTAGACGTAATCGGGAAGCTCGTACACGGCGCTCCAGCGCAATGGCCGATTTTCTGCGAGGCTCTGCCTTACTGGTGCCAGAATTGCCGCATTGGTCCAGATCTGAGAATGGCAGGTCATGCAGGTCTCAGTCGGCGGAATACCCGCGTTCTGAGAAATTTCCACTGACGTGTGGCAATACCGGCAATCGAGCCCGAGGCCGCCGACATGATGGCGATGACTGAATGGGACCGGTTGCTCCGGAGTATAACGTTCTTGTGTATTGTAACCCATCACCGGGACCACCCAAATCGCGAGAAGCAGCATCGCGAATAAACCGGCGGTCCCAATCAACGCCAGGTTCATCCACATGTTGGCTCTCGGCCCGAAGATCGCCACCAGGTACTCCGCGACCGCGACCTTGAACGGGCCGCACGACCTTTAACGGGGTACTTGCGATTGGGTTCCAGCGATACTTGACCTATTCAACCTGCCGCGCGAGTGGTTTTGCGCCGATTGCCATGATTGCAGCCCCAGCCGCGACGGCCAGCCCGATTGCCAGCAGCGTGTTGCGGTGCCGGTTCAGCCAGAGTTGAGGGCTGCTTGATGTCGCCCGATTGTCGAAGCGGCCGTGCGTGCCGGGGTCCCCGGGCACCGGATCAAAAAGATTGTCGGGCTGCCCGGGTTCGGTTGGTTCCTGCGTCAGTTGGCCGCTATAGCCGTTTTTGGCGAGATACCGGTCGAGCAATCCAGGGAATAATTTATTGCCGACGATCGCCTTTACACTCGATCGTCCGACCCAGATCTCGCGGCGTCGAGATTTCGCTGCATAGACGATCGCGTCGGCGGCAACTTCCGGTTGGAAAATCGGCGGGATCGGCTGCGGTCGCCGGCTCAATTTGTTTCGCGCCCAGTTGAACTGAGGCGTGTTGAGCGCCGGCATCTGCACCATCACGAGGTGGACGTCGACCCCGTCATGCAGCAGTTCTGTGCGCAGGCTGTCGGTGAAGCCGCGGATTGCGAATTTGGCGCCGCAATAGGCCGATTGCAGCGGCACTGCGCGGTAGCTCAAAGCCGAGCCGACTTGCACAATTGTCCCGCGGTTGCGCTCCCGCATTCGTTTCAGAGCCGCCATCGTGCCATAGACAAAGCCGAGATAGGTCACTTCGGTCGCACGGCGGTACTCCTCCGGTTTAATCCGGTGAAACGGGGCGAAGACAGTCGTCATCGCACAGTTGACCCAGATATCGATTGGGCCAAAGTGGTTCTCGACGTGCTCGGCCGCCGCTTCCACAGCGTCGGGATCGGCCATGTCGAGGGGCAGCGTTAGCGCCTTCGCGCCGGATTTTTCGACCTCTGCCGCCGCTGCTTGTAAGCCCGTGGTGCCACGTGCGATCAGGGCTATCTGCACGCCTGGCGCGGCAAAAGCATGCGCCGTGGCCCGGCCGACGCCGGCCGAAGCGCCGGTAATGACGATGGTTTGCGGCATCTTATCTCCTGTTCAAGACGGCGGATTTGGTCAGATGCCGCGCGGCCACCGATGGGCAAGCTGCAACACCGCTCGGGCGTATTCCGCGTGCGAAAATATCATTGGCAGATTACCGAGCAGCTCGCCGGAGCGGCTGTCGACCTCTTCCGAGAACAGCCCGGTCTGCGTACTCAATTCCTCGATGCGCCGCAGCATCGCTTCGGCATCCTTATTGCGATCCATCAGGGCATAGACCGCGGCCAGCCAAAAGCAGCACGGCAGAAAGGCGCCCTCGAATTCGCCCATCGAAAGATCGCTGTTTTGGGGGCGAAAACGGTGCACGAGACCGTCAATCATCAGATCTTGCTCGATGCGCCGGACGGTCGCGACGACGCGAGGATGGTGTGGCTCCAGAAACCCCATTAATGGGATCAGCAGAGCCGACGCGTCCACGGTATCTGCATCGTAATGCTGACGAAAAGACTGCAGTTCGTCGCTCCAGCCATGTTTCATTACATCAGCATGGATTTCGATCATTGTCCGGCGCCACTGCCGGAGATTTCCGCTGTCTCCGGTGCGGTCAGCGAATTCCAGAGTACGTTTTAATGTCGTCCAGCTCATAACCTTGCTGCTGATATAGTGACGCCGCTGGTCGCGCTCCCAAATTCCGTTGCTGCGCTTGCGCCAACTTTTCATCGTATAATCGGCGATACAACTCATTACTTTCCAATATTCCGGAGCCCAGCGTCCACCCTCGATCAGATAGATCACAGCGCAGTCGGCGAGATAGCCAAAACAGTCGATCTGGCGCTGTTTATAGGCATGATTGCCAAATCGAACCGGCTGCGACCCCCGATATCCGGCAAGCTCTTTCCGGGGCCGCTGCCGGATCTGGGTGCCGCCATCCGCCCGGTACAGCACCTGCAGCGGCATTTCGGTCGACGAGCCGAGGCGCGATATCCAGCCCAGATACCGCTCCGCGCTTTCAAGGTCGCCGAGAACCGAGAGGGTCGCGAGCGCCATTGATGCATCCCGTATCCAGGCATATCGGTAATCATAGTTGCGATCGCCCCCGATCCGCTCGGGAAGCGAGCTGGTGGGGGCGGCAACGATCGCGCCGGTCGGTGCAAAAGAAAGCAGCTCGATCGAGAAAGCCGAGCGGATGACCTGATCCCGCCGAGGTCCCTCGTAGTCGTATCGTCCCTTGCGCTCTTCCCAATAGGATAACGTTGCTTGTAACGCACCCTTGGCCGCGTCTACGTCCCAAACTTTGGGGTCCTCGGCGAGGCCCAGCACCGCCCAGAACTCCTCTCCTTCGGCCAATGTGAAGCGCGCATTAACGGCTGCGCTTGCCAACTCAAAGGGGTGCGAGGTCCACAATCCGAGGGCAAGGCCACCGACCCTCAGTTCGAGCCCGCCCGGCACCGGGGAGCTAACCGCACTCTTGGCGAAATCGTCTCGCGGCATCAGCTGCATTGTGCATTCGACCGAGCCGCGCAGGCACCGCAGCCGGCGCAGCAAAGTGCGCTTGCCCTCGCCGATTGCCGGCCGCCCGCTCTCGGGGCAGATCATCGCATCGGTCAGCTCGATATCGCCGCGGCTCATCTGCCAATTGGTCACGAGCACGTTGCTGTCGCCTCGATAGGACTGACGGCCGGCATTAGCGTTGGTCGGTCCCAAAGCCCAGCGGCCGCCGCGGACCGCGTCGACCAGACAACCAAACACGGGAGTGCCGTCAAAATTCGGCAGACACAGCCACCGGACCGTACCGTCGGTGGTAATCCCGGCGGCCGTACGCCGATCGCCAATGATGCCAAGCTGGGAAAGCGGCGGATAGGTCTCGTTTAGAAGGCCGGCGTCGCTACCGACTGCGCCACCGGCAGATTGATCGTAGGGCTCGGTCGCGCTTCTTGCCTGCCACATTGTAAATTCCGGTCAGCCGTGTGCTCCCGACCCATTCCGCGAAGCCGGGATTGCAACGCCTCAAAACACTAATTGCGTGAGAATTGTTCCCTCTGCGAGCGCGGACGTGGAAAGCTTCGTGCGCTTCTTCTTGTCACCGCAACTCCATGTTCGATCCCGACGTTGGGGGTGAACGAGGCACGACCGAACAGAGCTAATCCCGTGGAAGGGGATCCAGGATGTTCACAGAGCCGATCGAGGAAGACGCAGCTAAAGGTGTGCAGCGGAGGTGATAATGGACCCATCGCGGCCCTCGATTTCGGCGTCGGATCCGAGATTGCCTGCAGAGATGGAGGTACAAAGGCGTAGAAGCATGAACAGATGGGACCCGGGGGTGAGTGTCCCACGCGCTCTGGCCTGGATGGTGCTGACTGGGCTCGCGGTCTTGCTTTTATGGCTGACGATCAGGGTGGATCTGGTCATTTTTGCCGGGGTGCTGTTCGGCATTTGCCTCAGACGCGCCGCCGAAGGACTGAGCCGCCCCACTCGTCTGCCGGTGGGCTGGTCTCTGCTACTGGTCATCGTGCTGATCTTGGCCTTTCTCGCGGGTATCGGTTGGTTCTTTTCGCAGTCAATAGCGAATCAGTTCAATCAGCTTTCGGTTCAATTGCCGGCGGCGGCCGCAAAGGTTATGCAGATGATCCGTCAGTCTGCTCCTGGCAAGATCGCGATCCAGCACCTCGAGTTTGGAGATCTCCAGGCGGCTCCGGGCACTGTGCTGCAAAGCTTTTTTGGGGTGGCGAGCAACCTTGTCGAAGTAATCGGTGGGGTCGTCGTCATCGTATTTGTCGCGCTCTACGTCGCTGCGGAAACGCACGTCTATAGCGGCGGTTTGATCAAACTTGTCCCCCCTGCCCGCCGCCGGCGTGCAGCCGAGATCCTGAACGAGACCTCCGGGACGATGTGGTACTGGATGCTGGGCCGTCTGTTTGCGATGACAGTGCTCGGCACGATGGTCGCTGTCGGACTCTGGCTGCTCGGAGTCCCGCTTCCCGTAGCTCTCGGCTTTTTGGCCGGGATCATGATTTTCGTACCCTATATCGGCGCGATCGCCGCGGCGATTCCGAGCGTCGTGATCGCGGCATCGATCGACCTGATGCTCGCAGTCTATGTCGTGGCTTTGTATGTGGCCGTGCATTTGGTTGAGGGATACGTTCTTGTCCCTCTCGTTCAGCGGCGGGCGGTGCACCTGCCGCCGGCGCTGATCTTGTCGGCGCAACTGATCCTCGCCTTCCTCGCCGGCTTTCTCGGTCTGTTGTTCGCGACACCCCTCGCCGCCGCGGCGATTGTCCTTATCCGAACGATCTATATCGAAGACATGCTCGGCGACCGCGGTGACGCTTCACCCTCTGCACTCTAAGAGACCTTGCCGCGGTACGGCAATACCTGAGATGTATTTCATTCAGAATGGGAACTATTTTGCGCGACTAGCGTTGCTCCCGGCGCTGACTTGCGGGAAACCGGCCATCGGCGCCTGAAGCGAAGCACTCCCAAAGGTCGGCAGGAGAACCTGGGATGGAAACTGCTCTGGGGCTTCAGCTTTCTATGATCTCTGAGGCCCGGCGATGAGCACCGATACGGTCTCGGCGGTGGGATTTGTGACCGCACTCGGCAGCGCCTCTGCCGCTTGGCCGGACGAACTCTGGACGGGGTCGGTAGCTTGGGTCGATGCGATGCTGCGCTCCTATTATGGCATCTATGAATTCACCGACGATCCCGCCTGCGTGTTGCGCGTCGCACTCGACCAGGCGCGCGCCCCGGTGTCGCTGTGGGACGGTATCTGCGTTGAGGTTGGCGAGCCGGTCGGGAGTTTGCATTTCTGGAACGAGCATCTTCCGCGTTATTCCGAGAAAGGCCCGGACCTCGGCTGGGCTTGCGCGGTTCGCGACCGAGTCAATTACTCGCTACGTGCGTTTTCGGAACATATCGAGCGCGAGCCGGTATGGCGCGACGTGCGGGCCATTCGCGCCGAGACGGCACTCCCAGCGAGGCTGGGGGCCTCGCAAATCGGGCGCGTCTTTAAGCGCTATGGTTTTCAACCGGCTCCAGCCGATGATTTATTTCTTGCGCGTGTACACGGACTCGGCGAGTGCTTTGTCTTGTGGGGTTTGACGCGAGCCTTCAACCCGGCGGCTTTGCCGCGCCAGCCTTTCCTCAGGGATCGCTACGAGATGTGGATATCCCGCGCCGCTCTGTTGGCCCGCTATGCGCGCCGGAGGAACGGCACCGTGGCCGAGCACCACAATCGGGTGGACCCCGAATGCCTGGTGTGATTGCCGGCGCAATCTGGGCCGGTTTAGTTGCCTACCTGCTGATCCGAGCACTTCGGCAATTTCGCAACTACCGGCGCGCCACGATTTCAGCCGCAGGCGGAACCCGCGTCTCATCGCCGGTTTCGGTTATCGTTCCGGCTCGCAATGAGGTCGACAATATCGACTTATGTCTTGCCGGATTGTCGGCGCAGACGGGACTCGGCCGGTTCTGCATTATCGTCGTTGATGACAATTCCGTAGACGGCACGAAGGCGGTCGCAGAACGCCGGATTGCGGCTGATCCTCAGATCAGGGTGGTTGACGCCGGTCCGCTACCCACCGGATGGGCTGGCAAACCGCATGCCTGTTGGCGCGGCACGGCGCTCGCCGACGGCGACTGGCTTTGTTTTGTCGATGCCGATGTCCGCGCCGCACCTCCGCTGATCGCCGCGGCGATAACAGCCGCCGAAACGCGGCATGTCGACATGCTCTCCCTGCATCCGCGGCAGGCGCTTGGCAGCTTTTGGGAGCGACTCGTAATTCCCGCTGGCATGCTGGTGCTGGCTTGCGCCAAGCGGTTCGACCCGGCATCACAGGACATCGTCAACGGCCAATTCCTATTGGTCCGGCGGGAGACCTATTTTGAGGTTGGCGGTCACGCGGCGGTCCGGAACGAGATTTGCGAAGACCTGGCGCTAGCGGCGCGGATCAAGGCTCACGGTTTTGGCTTGCTGGTTATGGCCGCCGACGATCTGGCCGAGACTCGGATGTATCGCGATCTCGGGTCGCTCTGGGAAGGTTTCTCGAAGAACGCGGCCGAGGCATTGGGAAGCGTAAGGGCCACCTTGCTTGCGGCCGTTGCTACCCTGATTTTCGGCTGGGCAGCGTTGCTGCTGCCGCTCGGTGTCCTGTGGATGGCAATTGCCGAGCCTTCCCTGCTAACGGTAGTGGGCGCTGCTCTGGCGCTGGTCGGCTCGGCTGTCCTGCTCGGAATTCATATCGGCACCGCGCGCCATTTCCGAATTCCGGTCGTTTTCAGTCTGATGTTCACGATCGGCTACACCGCTGTCGCGTGTCTCGCCTGTCACAGTGTCATCACTCAGCTCAGCGGGCGGGTCACGTGGAAGGGACGAACATACCGAGTGATCAAGACCGCGACGGGCGGCGCCTAACGCCCGAACCCGAACCCGAGCCTCCAAGGCGCCGCCGCTCATTTGTCGGAGGATGGGCGCTCGCAGCGGTGCTGGCGGTTCTTGCCGTTCTGCTTTACGAAATTCGTATCGCGCTGCTGCCCTTCGTGTTTGCGATCGCGGTCGCGTTTGTGACGGACCCGTGGATCGAGTCCCTTCAGCGGCGTCTAGGAAGCCCGCGCTGGCCGGTCGCGGCAGGATTTTTTCTGCTGATTTTGGCGCTCCTGGGCGGCGCTGGCTATTGGATCGGAACTACGGCGGTCAGCGACCTGATGAGCGTCGTGGCGCGTGCCCCCGATATCCTTCGGCATTTTCTTACCGAAATTCTCGGCAACAAAGGCATTACCGTGTTCGGCGAAACCTACACGCCCGACAGGGCGGTAAAAGCATTGGGCGCAGCGATGAGCGGCGTCGTCGGGTTTAGTGCCGTCAAGGGCGTCGCGGCAATAGCCGGCTCGATCTTGTTCGGAACAATCCTGACCTTGGTTCTAATGCCGTATTTCATGATATCGGCGCCAAGGTTGGCCGCTGGCGCGATCTGGCTGCTGCCGCCCGAGCGCCGCCGCTCGGTCGAGGATCTGCTCCCTGAAATCGTCCCGATGCTGCGCCGCTACTTGATTGGGCTTTGCGTCGTGGTGTTTTACACGGCGGTCGTGGCCTGGATCGGGTTTGGGCTGATCTTTCACCTGCCGCACGCGATCCTGCTGTCGATAACCGTGGGAGTGCTCGAACTCATCCCAGTCATCGGGCCTTTCGCTTCCGGAACGATCGTCGCGATCATCGCCGTGCAGCAGGGCGGAATCTGGTCGGCGGCACTCCTGTTCGGCTTCGCGATGGCACTGCGGCTGTCGATCGACAATGTCGTCGGGCCAATGGTTTTGGGAGAAGCCGCGAGAATTCACCCCGTCGTCGTGATTATCTCGTTTGTCTGCGGGGCGATCCTGTTTGGGGTGGTCGGTCTGCTGCTGGCGGTCCCGGCCGTGGTCTGCGTCAAGATTACGCTTGAGCATTACTATGCTGAACCGGTCGCCCCCGAGACGCGAACCGGCGGCGTCGCCTTGGCGACTGCACGGTCCGGTGAGGCCCGCGCCGCGCCGGGTCAGTAAACGCCGACGCTATCGGCTTGCGTCAGCTGGCTGGCACGCACGAGCAGTCGCGAATTGAGCGCCGAGAATGACGGCACGCCAAGGAGACCTAGATCGCGATCGATCTCCTCACGAATGATGTCGAGGGCCTTCTTTGCTCCGTCCCTCCCGGCTGCGGCAACACCATACAAGATTGCGCGCCCGGCGAGGACCGCATCAGCGCCAAGCGCCAGGGCCTTGATCACGTCGGTGCCCCGCCGCATACCGCCATCGACCAATATCGTCAGCCGGTCGCCGACGGCGCGGCGCACCGCCGGCAACAGGTCGAGCGGAGCGACCGCCCAGTCGAGCTGGCGCCCACCATGGTTCGAGATGGCGACCGCATCGGCGCCGATTTCCGCGGCGCGCACGCAATCGTCGACCGTCAGCAGCCCTTTGATTATCAGCTTGCGCGGCCAGCTCTCGCGAATACGGGCGATGGTGTCCCAGTTCAGCGCCCGGTCCATTTGCGAGCGGATCCAGTGCGCGCTGTCGAACAGGCTGCGTTTGTCCTTTGGTACAAATTCGACGACATTTTCAAAGCTCGGCAGGCCGTGGGTCAGTATCCCGGCGGTCAGCCACCGCGGGTGCATCAGCGCGTCAAACCTTGCATTCCAACCGAGCGATGTCGGACCAGCCATCGTGCGCTTATGCCATTCGCGGTTGCCGTAGATTTGCGCATCCACGGTGACGATCAGCGCCTCGCAACCATTGTCCCGCGCTCGCGAAATCAGGGTGTTGCGGATTTCGGCCGGTCCGAACACGTAGAGTTGCCACCAGTAGCGCAGCCCCGGCACCCGGGCGACACGCGACATCAGATCATTCGACATTGTGCTTTGCGCAAACGGCACGCCGGCCGCCGCCGCCGCCTCGGCCAGGCGCAGATCGGCATGCGGCCAGAACAAGCCATTGAATCCCGTCGGCGCCACGACCAGCGGGATTTCCGTCTTGCGGCCGAACAGCACGGTCGACACATCGCGATGCGACACGTCGACCAGCGAGCGATGCAAAAAGCGCCACTCGGCCAAGGCTGCGATGTTGCGCGCGAGCGCCGCCTCGTCCTCGCCGCCGGCCTCGAGATATTCGGTCACAAAGCCGGGGAGTCGGCGATGCGCCATCGCGCGCAGATCCTCGATCGTGACCGCCTCTTCGTGGTTGACGCCCGAATAAAATCGGCGGCTCGGATTCCCGGCGAGAACGGCCGGCGAGGCCCACGCCAAGGTCCTGTCGGCCGGGGCCAGAGGCGGAGCAGCCCGCCATCCGCCGCCGTAACCGCGTCGGCTGGCGAGCGCCAATGCACCGCCGGCGATGCCGATTGCCGCCAAAGCTGTGCCGATGCCGGGGGCGTTCCCTGGCGATGCGTTTGCCGGCCGCGGCGGCGGCGCCTTTGCCACAGGCGTGGTAGAGATTTCGGCGGGTAGCTGATCGATCTGATCCATTACCAGGCCCTACAATTCCCCTCGCCGCGCCATTTCGCGAATGCGATCGGCAATACGCCAGGCGAGCGCTTGGATTGTCAGTGAAGGATTAACGCCTGCCACTGTCGGCATCAGCGAGCCGTCGCACACCCAAAGGTTGGGAATGTCCCAGCAGCGTCCGTCGGCATTGGTGACGCTGTCTTGCGGATCGGTGCCCATGCGGCAGGTGCCGCCGAGGTGAGCGGTGTCGCCGGCTGACCATAACTCTTTGCCGCCTGCGGCTTTGAGCGCTTCGGTCATGAAGTGCACCGCGTGCTCGAAAAGCTTTCTATCGTCAGGGCCGTATGAAAACGTGGTGCGGGGGATAGGCAGACCCAGCTCGTCGGTCTCGTCCGTCAATTCTACCCGGTTGCTTTCCTGCGGTAACACCTCACCAACGATCTTGAGCCCGGCTTGGTGATTGTACTTCGCCATTTCATCGCGGAGCTCCATGCCCCACAATCCCCGCGACGAAGCCATCGTGTGTGCCCAGTCGATCGGCAACGGCCCCTGACTCATAAAGGCGTAGCCGCCGGGAAAGTCTTTACCGGTGTCGGTGTAGTTCCAGTGTTCGGTAATGGCCAATGACGGCGGCGCCTTGTACCAGCGGATTTCCTCGTCGAAGATGCCGTAGACCGCGTGGTTCGACTGCACCATCAGGAACTTGCCGACCATGCCGCTGCTATTGGCAAGGCCATCGGGGAATTGCGGGCAGGCGGAGTTTAACAGCAAACGAGGGGTTTCGATGGCATAGCCAGCGACGACAACATTCTTGGCGCGCTGCCGCCGCCACTGACCTTCGCGATGATATTGCAGGCCAGTGACCTTGCCACTGCCGCCGACATCGATCCGGCCAACCATCGCAAGATCGCGGATCTCGGCTCCGGCATGGATCGCGCGCGGGATCCAGGTAATCAGTGCGCTTTGCTTGGCGTTGGTCGAACAGCCGATCTTGCAAAACCCGCGATAAACGCAGGGAGGCGACTTCCCGCGCGGCGCTGAGATCGTCGCTAGCGGGGTTGCGGCCCATTTGACACCAAGCGCCTCGCAGCCGCGCGCCAGGATTAGGCCTGCGGCATTCATTTCGTGCTGACGATAAGGATAGCGCGGGCGCGGCGGGCCCCAAGGGTAATTGACCGGTCCGGAAATCTTTAGCGCATCCTCGGTCAGATCGTAGTAATGCCACATCTCCTGCGGAGAAATCGGCCAGTCGACCGCGTAGCCCATTTGCGAGCGAGCCTTAAAGCGCTCCGGTCTAAAGCGCAGCGACACCATTTGGAAATGGACGGTGCTGCCACCCACACTCTGGCCGCTGTTGTTGCTGCCGAATTCGATCGGGTCATCGCCGCCGGTGATGCGCTCGCCAAGCCAATAAAGCTTTTCCTGTTCGTATTCGTCGGACGCGAAATCCTCCAATGGCCGCCAAAATGGGCCGGCATCAAATCCCACGACAGAGAAGCCCGCCTCGGCCAGTTTGCAGGCCAGCGTGCCGCCGCCGGCGCCGGTGCCGACGATTGCAAAATCAACCTCGTCTTCGTCGCTGTAGCACCGCATCGGGATCCAGCCGCCGCGATGAAAGACATCGGGGGCGCGACCGTCCTTGGCCCGTGGATTATCCATCGTGACGCTCTTCGGCTTCCCACGGATCGCGCCGGTTAAAACCGAGCCGGACATAGCCGCGCGGCGAGGCCGGTCCGCCAAACCCGATTTCGTTCCAGGCCGCCGGGTGCGCGTAATAGACGCTGACGACGTCCCTTAGCAGCTGGCTCGAAAAGAAGCGCTTTGGCGGCAGTCCGTGCCAGGCATCGCTGCGGACGTCGTTATGTTGAATTGCGCGCAATACTGCGTCTTGCTGATTATGCGGCAGTTCGCGAAATCCCCCGCCCCAGCGCAGCCGGGCTTCATCGTCGATTGCCCTGATCGCTTGCCGCCACGCCTCTCGCATCGGCGGCATCCCCTGATAGCGGTAACCGTTACCTTGGTTCTTGTGCAATTTCTCATCGAGGAATGGCACAATCGGAACCGGATCATCACCGCGATCAGGTTGCGGGATCAGTCGGTCGCAAATCGCGCTCAGGATGTCCCACTCGGTCTCGGTAAAAAAGCACCGCTCGGGTATTTCGGTAAGCCGCTTTTTGACGACCGCCCGGGTCTGGTCATTCCACGACGGCGAATCCCATTTATCCAGAACATCGTAGGTCGGATAGCGGGGATCAAAGGCGTCGCTCATCAGCGGTCTTCCATCAATCTGAGCGCGCCCAGCCCGGCGAGTGCGACGCCAGTAAATGATGGCGGTGCCGGCAATGGCGGCCCATTAAACAGATTTTGGCTCCAATTATAAAAGCCTCCCATATTGCGGCTGATGCCGAAAGCGTGAAATCCACTACCGGCAACGCCCATTGCCGCAGTCGCTCGCAGCATTTGTTCGGCCACGCCGATCAGACTGGGGTTGCTCGCTGCAAGCGCCAAGAGCAAAGCAGTCAATGGCGGCAGGGTCACCGGCACAAACATAAAGGGATCGTGGTACGCGCCGCGGAAATGCAGCAATGCCGCTTCCGCCGTCGTGCCGATCAGGCCCACTGCTGTCGCCCGCGCAAGAACCGGACCTGCGGGGCGCCCAAGCAGCCTTCCGGGCTCATTGCGCTCGCCCTCGAGGACAAGGCGCGAGGCGCCGAGCCCGGCGAGCCCCGCCAAGGTCAGTGCGAACGGAGCGCCCAGCGGCGCACCATAAAACAGGTTCGCCAAATCAAAGCCGCCTTCGCGCTTGGTGAGATTGTAAATATGGAAGCCGAAACCGCCGAGCCCGGTGGCAAGGGCAAGACCGGCGAGCATCGTTCGTCCGGCGCCAAAATGCGCCGGCGTCCCAGTCATGTGCAAGCTATTGGCGAGAGTGATCGCCGAGACGGTCGGCGCCAGATACATCGCGGGGTTATGAAAGGCGCCCCGGTAATGTTCCATGGTGCTGTCGGCCACGACACTGAACGAGAGCATCGCGGCGGCGCCGTTGAGACGCCGCGCCGCTGAGATGTGCGGCGGCTCTTCCTTTTGATGCGGGACCGTGCGCCGCGGTTTTTCGATCAACCGATAGGTTGCAATAGCACCGAGTGCTGCGAGGCCAGCAACCAACACGCCGGCCCCGAACCGCCGGGCCGCGGGTCGCCGCTGCGGCGGCTGGACCGGCATCGTCCCGGCAGCGACCCGCCGGGACGAATGCGCCGATATTCTCATTCCCTTGTTGGCCCGCGCTGAACCCGGTGATCCAATTGCCGGCCGGTCGGTGACCGCTCCGGCCACGACCTCGCGGCCGGCGACAGTAGCCCCGGTCAACTCCGGCTCGGGAGCAGATCCGCCATAACCTCCTTGGCGGTCTCCTTGATGACCCGCCATTCGCTCGGATCGCCCTTGATCAGGGTCGAGGTGAAGGCCTGCGCCTGCTTCAGCGATATGTGCGGCGGCAGCGGCGGCACGTCAGGATCGGTGAAGGCCTCCAGCACAAACGGCCGATCTGACGCGAAGGCGGCTTCCCACGCGGCGCCGATTTGATCGGGCTTGTCGACGAAAACTCCTTTGAGCCCAAGCTGTTCGGCATACTGCGAATAGCGGACGTCGGGCAGGTCCTGCGTCGCCTCGAATTTCGGATTGCCTGCCTGCGCCCGCATTTCCCAGGTGACCTGGTTGAGATCACGATTATTCAGCGCGAGCACGATCAGCCGTGGATCGCTCCATTTTTTCCAGTATTTGGCGACCGTGATCAGCTCGTTCATGCCATTCATCTGCAATGCGCCGTCGCCGCAGAGCGCCAATACCGGGCGATCGGGATAGGCGAATTTCGCGGCAATCGCATACGGCATGCCGGGGCCCATCGTCGCCAGCGAACCGGAAACCGAAGCCATCATGCCGCGCCGGATCTTGATGTCGCGGGCATACCAATTGGTGCCCGAGCCGGTATCGCAGGCGATGATGCACTTCTCCGGCAGACGCGGTGACAATTCCCAAAAAACGCGCTGTGGGTTAATCGGGTTCGCATCGTTCATGGCGCGGTTTTTGAGGGTCTCCCACCACTCCTTGACGTTGCCCTCGATCTTCTCGCGCCACGAGCGGTCCTGCTTGTGTTCGAGCAATGGCAATAATTTGCGCAATGTCTTGGCGCTGTCGCCAATAAGATTGACCTCCATCGGATAGCGCATGCTGACCATTTTGGGGTCGAGATCGATTTGGACGCCGCGCGCCTGCCCCTCCTCGGGGAGAAATTCCGTGTACGGAAAACGCGACCCGATCATGAACAGCGTGTCGCAGCCGATCATCATCTCATAGCTCGGCCGGGTGCCGAGGAGGCCGATCGATCCGGTAACAAATGGTAGATCGTCCGGCAGCGCGGCTTTGCCGAGCAACGCCTTGGCAACACCGGCGCCAAGCTTGTTAGCGACTTCGATGACCTCGTCGGTTGCGTGAAGTGCGCCGGCCCCGACCAGCATCGCCACCTTTTTGCCGTCGTTGAGCACCCGAGCTGCACGTTCGAGCTCTTTTTGAGCGGGAACCACCTCGGGCGCGTCATAGCCGATGCCAGTCAGAATGGCGCCGTGTTTTTGCGGCGGCGATTCGACCGCATCTTCTTCCTGAAGGTCATTCGGCATGATGATGCACGTGACGCAGCGCTCGGCCTTGGCAATGCGCACTGCGCGGTCAATCAGCTGACGCACTTGCGCCGGCTCGGTCGCCATGTGGACGTATTCGCCGGCGACGTCCTTGTACAACGAAATCAAATCGACTTCTTGCTGGTAATGCCCGCCCAACGCGGTTCGCGCCTGCTGCCCGACGATTGCCAACACCGGCTGATGATCCATCTGCGCGTCGTAAAGTCCGTTGAGCAAATGGATTGCCCCCGGCCCCGAGGTCGCCAAACAGACCCCAATGTCGCCGGTGAATTTCGCGTGGGCGGAAGCCATGAACGCGGCCATTTCCTCGTGCCGCGCCTGGACAAATTCGAACCGGTCGCCGGCGCGAGCCAGTGCGCCCACCAGCCCGTTGATGCCGTCTCCGGGATATCCGAAGATCCGCTTGATACCCCAAGCAGAAAGGCGTTCCCAGAAGAAGTCGCTCACGGTTTTAGCCATATCTTACCTCGTGCTGTACTCGTCAGCCGGGCTGCAATCGTTGCCTTCCATCTCGGCGCATCAATCGGGGCGTTTGCGAGAGTCGAGGCGCGCCTGCAGCGGCAGGTCTCTAAATTCAACGCTGTTCGGTAACGGTCGTTCCGGAAAGCCGCGCGAGCCGTTTGGCATTAATTCAAATCAATGATCACGGACAATCGTACCGAAGCATGTGCTCCTCCGACCATCGCAATGCTTGTGGTATTGCAACAAGTTCTTGATCCGAGCGTGACTTGCTTCACTGGCGCACTAGCCCCTTAGTTGCGGCCGAGAGCAGGGTTTATTCGGGACGAGTCGTCCGGGTACGCCGATTGCCGCACCCGCTCCCTTTGGTCAGGCGTGGCTCAGCGCTCTCTCGAGTTCCGCCTTGTTCATTTTCGAGCGGTTGGGAATGTCTCGGCGGCGGGCCTCATCGTAAAGTTCGGCGCGGGTCTTGCTGCCGGTTTCTTTTCGGCTGCCGCTTCGCTCCGACCTTTTCGTGGCCCGCTGATAAGAAGCCTGAGTCGCCCGGTGACCTTCCTTCTCATCCTGATAGGTCTCGCCGCGCTGTTCCTTTTTCTTCGTATGCCGCAGATTCTCAGCATTCTTTTTCGGACTCTCGTATTTCGAGGCGCCGGCTTCGTGCAGCGCTATCGCGATCGCCTGCTTCGGGTTTTTGACCTTTCGTTTGCCAGCAGCCGTCTTTAGTTCGCCATGCTTGAATTCGTGCATGACGCGCTGCACGGTTTTCTTCTGTTCCGGTAATTGGTGACCAGCCATATTGAGCCCTCGCTGCATACCCGCCAAGAGCGCGCCCTTTTCAAGAAGCACTCTCGATAAGCCGGACATTCGCAAACCCTGTGCGGTTCCCTCCCGTTCTCGAAAATCTCGCACGGCGCGATCGCGCCCTACCGCGGGGTGACAGCGTCGCCCAGCCGAGCAGAGATGCAGCGCCCTTAACAAAGGCGGGGAGTTTTGGTAGTCTCGCGGGTATCGGAAGGCGGTGGTGCGACGTGCGTATCCGCTATAGCGGTCGACAAAATTACCGGTGATGGGATCCTGGCAGTCTTTGGCAGCCCCGAACCGGATGCTCAGCGCCACGAAAAAGCGGTCCGCGCGGCCCTCGCAATGCAAGCGGCAATGAGTGAAATCAGCGAAGAACGCCGGCGCCGCAGACAAGTAACTTGCACTATCGGGATCAAGGTTCATTGTGGTGAGGTGCTGCACGGGTTTGTGGGCTCCAAAGATCGCATGGAGTTGACGATCATTGGAGAGGCCGCCAATTGGACCGACCGCTATTGTTCTGGCGCCGGCGGCGGCGAAATCCTGCTAAGCCCGGTGGAGTGTCGATCCTTTAAGGATTCGAGCGCGGATCCGCTTCGGATCAAGCTGCCCATTTCCGGAAAATTCGAACCAGCTCAGGGCTAATCGATCCAACTTGGCGGCTTTTGCTCCCCCTTCACCAGCCTGATGGCTTCAACCAGAAAGCAGACAAGACGGGATCAGGATTTGCTATTGCTCGCACTTGTGAAAGCGCGATCGCCGTCGGCGGGTTCGATCGCGACAGTGTAGTTGTGATTGTGCCAATCGCCAGACTTCTGCCATCGCCAGGTGAAATCGACGCGCGCGCTAGGCGCCAGCCGCGAAATTTCGAGCACCGCGACGTGAAAACCGAGGCCGCTGTCTGACGTCGGCGCGTCGGCGGTATCTTGCCAGCCGTCATGGCCCCAATGCACCAAAGCCGGCATCGGTAAAGCCAACGCCAGGTGCGCCCCGAGTGGCAAGCCCGCGATCGGCGCGTGCGGCCACCAGAAGGCGTAACGCGCCGCAGGCCGGCGTCCGCGATAGCGCTGCCAAACCGCGCGCGGCCGGTCGACAGGGCGGCCGAGGTGACGGGAGATCAGCAATTTGATGAATTCGGCGTGGGCCCAGACCAGCGGCATTGCCGACCCGGTCGGCCGGCCCGGTATCAGCCGCCGGCTCGGGATCGGATCGGCATCCCATACCTGCTCCGGCAGCATGCCGCCAGGGCTCGCCATCCGACACATCGCTTCCAGGTACGGCACTGGGTCGCGGCCGGCGACCAACTCGTAATGACCGCGCTCTCCGGTCAACAATGGCCAGCCGCGCCCGCGCCCGGTTCCGTCATAGGGACTGCCGTCATCATGCTCGCCATAGCCGTCGCAATTGTAGCGGTGCCATACCGGCCCCGACGGAGTCTCGGTTTTCAACAGCGCATCGGCGACCCGGATCGAGGCGAGGATTAACGGGTCATCGGGCTGGCGCAGGCCAAAGCGCACGAGTTGCAAGAATTCGGTGCCAACCAGTTCATCGGCGCGGACTCGTTCATTGCCAGGGCGGTTATGGATCGGGACCACCGCGCGCAAGATGTTGCGATGTTCGAGCGTCTGCCCCGGCAGGACGAGTACGTAATAGCCTTTGACTGAGAGTCGATGGGCGAGCGGCGTGTCGCTGACCGAAGTCCAGCGCTCCATATTGCTATTCCAAAAATCGGCGAGCTCGACCGCCCAGTCGCAAGCGGGTGCTGGCAAAAGGGCGGCGCCGGCCACCAAGGCGGCGATCGACACCGCGAGCGTAAACGGGTTGAGCCCGGCGCTTTCCTCCCAGCGATCCTGCTCGGTTGTGGGCCCGGTGCGGGCGATAAAACCCAGCGCCCGGCGCACGCTGTCCTCGACCTCGATACCGGCGAGCGCCTCGCGCTCGTCAAGCGCGGCGGCAAGCAGCACCGGAAACGCGGTTTCGTCGAGCTGTATGCCTTGCCAATACGGCGTTCCACCAAGCCATTGGTTTTGGTGCCAATGCCCGTCTTGCAATTGCGTAGCCATCAGATAGCGCAATGTATCGCGCGCCTCCTGGTCGGCGCCAAGGGCCAGTAATGCACCGGCGGCCTCGCCCAGATCGCGCGGCCACACCAGATGGTAGCCGCCACGCTCGTTGCCGCTGTCACCCCAAGGAATACTAAGGCTGGCGACCATCGCGCCGGGAAAAGTCTTGTCGAGATGGCTGCGCAACACGATCGTCGACACCAAGAACTCGTCGGCTAGCGCTGGCGGCACATCCAGCGGCACGGCGTAACGCTCGCTGCGCTCGGCCTGCCACTGTTGCCACAAAGCGACGTGTTGCTGCAGAAGGTTGTCAAAGGGCTGCAATAAACTGCCCACCGCGAGGGTCGCAGCCGCTTCGGCACTGCTACCAAAACCGAGCGCCAGCACCGCACGGCGTGGCAATTCTGCGATCAGCGCGACATTGCCGGGACCGGCCCGCCGATATTCCCAGGTCATCCGGCCGTTTCGAGCGAAATCCTGCCAACCGTCGCTAGTCCCGACATAACCCGCGCTTGCCCGAGCGATCGCGTCGCGCTGGCGCTCGTCGACGGCCACCACTGCCGCGCCAAACGGGCCTTGCTCGGCGCAGAGCGTTTTCCGGCCGTGATACGACACCACCGCTGCCGTGTTGCCATACCCCGTGGCGCCGAGATGTGGCGCCAGCAACGCGTAAAGCTTCAATTTTTCGTCGCCGTCGAGCCGGCATTCGATCACCAGCACGTCGCGACGCGATCCTGGCGAGACGCGCATGAGCAGTGAGTAGCGTTGATGGCGATGGACGATCTCGACCGCCGGCACACCCGGCGCCAATAAGCGCATTTGATAATTGTCGATGCGCTTGACCTCGGCCCAGAAGCCTTCGCCGTCGGCGACGATGAATCCGAGGTCACGGATCTGCGGGATGTCGACCCGTGGGTAATAGACTTCGTTGATAATACCGAAACCGACCGTGAACCACAGCCGTGAATGGCCGAGCGCGCAACCGACAATGTCCTTGGCGCTGCTCGTCCATGTCGGCGGAATTCCGGGAGCGCCTGGGGCGTGTTCGGTCATCGGCCGCCCGTCTTAGCCTTTCCACTGCAGCTTGTTCGATAGGCATAATACTCGGATGAGTAGCGACCCAGAACTGACGGCATTGCCGGCCACTCTGCCGAAGCTGGGCAGAAGTAGTCTTCAGGTATCTCTCGACTATATCCGTTCCGCGCTATTTGGTTGGCCAGCCCCACCGGCCATCACCCGCGCAATTGCCCGGCTCAGCTCGGTTGACCGGAACGGCTTCGCGATAAGCGGGAACTCATCCGCTGCGCTGGCTTCGGCCCCGGCATACCCAGTCGTCAACAAAACATGCAAGCCGGGGCGCATTGCCTGAGCCTGCCGCGCGAGCGCGACACCTGAGATACCACCCGGCATTACGAGGTCGGTAAACAGCAAATCAAGCTGCTCAGGACCTTGCACCAATTCGAGCGCTTCCTGGCCGTTCCGCGCCTCCAATATTCGATATCCGAGACGCTGAAGGATTTCGACCGCTACCTCGCGAACCTCGGCGTCGTCTTCGACCACCAGGATCGTGCCTGCGCCTGGCCGCGGTTCGCTCATTGCCGGATATGCCGGGCTGTCCTGTTCGACCCGGGGATCACTGGGCAAATAGAGTGTGACATGCGTGCCCGCGCCGAGAGTGCTTTCGATGCGCAGCTCCCCGCCCGATTGCTTGACAAAGCCGTATACCGTCGACAAACCAAGTCCCGAACCCTTACCGATCCCTTTTGTCGTAAAGAATGGTTCCAGTGCGCGGGCCATCACCTCCGGTTTCATCCCCGCGCCGTTATCCTCGATCGTGATCGCGACATAGTCGGCCGGCGGCAGATCGACATCGGCCGGAATCTGTCCGGCAGCGATCTTACTCGTGCCCAGCACCAGCCGACCGCCATCCGGCATGGCGTCACGAGCATTGATGACAAGGTTCATGACAGCGGCCTCGAATTGAGCCGGGTCGAGTTGGCAACGCGGCAAGTCGACCCCCAGACTGATAGAGACTTCAACCGTCTCACCAACAGCGCGCCGGATCAGGACTTCGATCTCCGCGAGCAAGGCGTTCAGGTCTGCCGAAACCGGGCGCAGCGCCTGGCGACGCGCGAAGGTCAGCAGCTGCTGAGTCAACTGGGCGCCTCGATCGATTGCGCGAAGTGCGATCTCGGCCAGCGAGCGAGTTCGCTCGCTTTCGTCCTCGTGCCGGATCAGGTCCAGGCAGCCCATCGCCGCTGTCAGCAGGTTATTGAAATCGTGAGCGACACCGCCGGTAAGCTGAGCCACTGTCTCCAGTTTTGATAGTTGCTCGATTCTCCGGCGCTCAGTCGTTTCGTGTAAAATGCAAACCGCACCGATGATCGAGCCGACCTGGTCATGGAGGGGGGTGAAGTCGGCGTCGTAGATGATTTCACCGCCGCGGGAAGGCGAGAAGAAGCGATAATCTCGCATCTCGGCCCGACGTCCATTCAGCGCTTCGCGCCAGGCATCCCCGATCGGATGATCGGTAAATTCAGGGAACACCTGGAAAACCGTTTTGCCCAGCACGACACTGCGCGGCTGGCCGTTGATCCGTTCCATCGCGGCGTTCCAGATGACGTGCCGCAGCTGGTTGTCGACGACGATTATGCCTTCCGAGGTACTTTCGATAATCAATTCGAAAAGCAGCCGTTCGCGACGCAGGCGCTCCTCGATCTCGTCGCGCTCGGTGATGTCCCGAGCGGTCGCCATAATATGATAATCGCCATCAAGCTGTTCCGGGACGCGGACGAACATCACATCGATCGATCGGGTTACGCCCGCCATCGTTCGATGCGCGGTGTATCGCTGGTTTTCGCCGGTTTGAATGCAGGCCCGCATCAGACGCAGCGGCAGCTGAGCCTGCTCTGGACCGAGGATTTCCTCGACGGTGCGTCCGACGACCTGATCGTAACTGAGCCCATACCCGCGCTCCGTCGCGCGATTGAGATCGGCATAGACAAAGCGCCCATCGGCGGTGGCACGAAATAAGGTAAGCCAATCCGGGGAATTGTCGAAAATCGCCTGGATCTGGGCCCGGCTGGCTCCGAGCTGGCGGTTCTGGCGTTCGGCCAGACCTTGCAATCTTTGGGTCAGTTCGCGCAGCCGCTGCTCGCTCACCAACACGGCCGCTGCGCTCGCCTCCTCGGTTTTGCGGCGTCGGGTACTGTCGATCGTGATCCCGAGCATATGCCCGGGCGCGCCATCGTTCCCGAGTGTCGTACGGCCGAGAAAGACGATCCAACGGGGTTCGCCGCGGCGCGATGCTAGCTTAGCCTCAATCCGCATAGGACCTGGGCGACTGCGAAATTCCGAAAATGCCGCAGCAACCTGCCGCCGCTCAGTCGGGTGTAAAGCCTTCAGCAAGCGCCCGAAAAGGTCCTGGCCCTGATACTGATCCTGATCGAGGCCGAGATTGCGATACATCTGCTCGGACCAGCGCATGCGGCCACTGGCAAGCTCCCAATCCCAAGTGCCAATTTCCCCCGCCTCCAGGGCCGCCTGGAGATCGAATTCCGGGGTGGCGGTCCGATCGATGCCCAGTTTTGGAGGTGCATCAGAGGTGTTCAACTCTACCCAGCCTCGGTAGCGCGCTCCAGGCAGTTACCCCGATACCGTTTCAGGCTCTGGAGCATCGCCTGATCGACACAGACCATGATAGGACCTCCTTTGTTGCCCGAGAAGGAGGTCTCGGCCGCTATGCTGACGAAGCCCACGCCGGTGGAGATTCACGATCCCTGTTGGCGGTAGCTCATCAGCCCGGCGCCGGTCTTTGGCGGATAGGCCCGGATCGCGTCTTCGTTCGGCTCGGTACCCCAGCCCGGGGTGTCGGGTACCACGATGTGGCCGTGCTCAAATTGCGGCGCGGTCGTGAATAACTCGTCGTCCCAGGGCAGGCGGTCGACGTCGACCTCCATAATCCGCAGGTTAGGGGTCGCGGCGGCAAAATGGACATTCATCATCGTCGCCAGATGACCATAGAAATTATGCGGCGCGATATTGACCTCAAAGGCATCGGCCGCTGCCGCGATCTTGATCGACTGCCATACGCCATTCCACACCGCGTCGATGATCGCGACGTCCATCGACTGCTCGCGGAAATAGGGTAGAAATTCGCGCAGCCCCAGCAGCGTCTCGCATGAGCTAATCGGATGCGGGCTGAGGCGACGAATATGAGCCAACGCCGGTGCGCTATAGCTGTCGATTTCGACCCAGAACATATCGAAATCGGCGATTGACTTCAGGATTTTCACATATCCTTCGGTCTTGGCGTTGAAGTTCAGATCGAGCAGCAACTCCATATCCGCCCCGGCGCCGTCGCGGATCGCCTCCAAATGAGCGCGCAGGCTGCGCAACACGGTCTTGTCGACATTGAGCTCCGGCATGAATGGCACGGCAAAACCCGGACGCCAGCCGCGCGGGGCTCCGCCTTCATAGATGAAGACGTTGGTTTTCAACGCACCAAAGCCCTTGTCGCGCGCCTCGGCGCCGATCGCGCGGACGCCATCGAGATCGCTGATTGCCGGTTTAAAGAAATTCGGATGATTGATGCGCCAAGTCGCGCAATGCGACCAGTAAACCCGAACCCGGTCACGCATCTTGCCGCCGAGCAGCGCGTGGCACGGCACCTGTAACGCCTTAGCCTTGGCGTCAAGCAGCGCGTTTTCGATCGCTCCCAACCCCTCGCCGACCACTCCGCCCGCCGCCGGCCGGGTCAGGCAATAGAGCTCGGTATAGATCCGCTCATGCTCGAACGCGTTCTGGCCAACAACCCGCGCCGACATGCGCTCGATGACGGCGCTGACCCCGGGGGAGCCGAAACCCTCGTCGAACTCACTCCAGCCGATAATGCCGCTGTCGGTGGTGAGCTTTAAAAAGTGATAATTCCGCCATCCGGCGTCGCAGCGCAGAATTTCGAGACCAGCGACCCGCATCGCGCTCCTCCCTCGCGGTGAAGGCGGCAACATAGCGAAGCCCGGCCTCCGATGCACCGACCCGGATCATTATCACGGGTTCGTCGATGCAAGATTCCTATTGGTTGACGCTCGACCGCCGACGTTCCCTAATGAGCGCCCGATTGGTACGTATCGGGCAATTTGATCGAGTACTCGGGTGAGGGAAGACGCGATGGATGGGTCACCAGCGGTTCTCAATCGAGCTTCAACCGAGAAGGCCACCGATTTCGACGCCATTGTCATTGGCGCCGGCGTTTCAGGTCTCTACCAACTTTATCGGCTGCGCGAACTCGGCCTCAAGGTGCGCGTGTTCGAGACCGGCGCCGGCGTCGGGGGCACGTGGTACTGGAACCGCTACCCGGGCGCCCGCTTCGATTCAGAGAGCTGGACGTATGGCTACTCGTTTTCGCAGCAACTGCTGGAGGAATGGGATTGGCAGGAGCATTTTGCCGCCCAACCCGAGACCGAACGTTATCTGAACTATGTCGCCGACAAGTTCGACCTGCGGCGCGACATCCAATTCAACAGCCGCGTGGCGGCCGCGCACTACAGTGAGGAGACGCGAAGCTGGGACATCACGTTGGAGGATGGCAGGCGCTACAATACCAGGTTCCTGATAACTGCCGTCGGCGTCCTGTCGGCGCCGACCATGCCGCGCATCCCTGGCGTCGAGAGTTTCCGGGGCCAGTCCTGCCACACGCATTATTGGCCCAACGAACCCGTAAAATTCGAGCGCAAGCGGGTCGCGGTGATCGGCACCGGCGCCACCGGTGTGCAGACCATCACCGAAGTAGCCAAGACCGCCGGCCATCTAACCGTGTTCCAGCGTACGCCGCAATGGAGTGCGCCACTGCACAACGCCAAGATCAGCGAGGAGGAGATGCGCCGGATTCGGGCCAACTATCCCGAAATCTTCGCGCGCTGCCAGCAGACTTACGGCTGCTTTATTCATGCGACCGACCCGCGCGCCACCCACGAGGTTACGCAAGAGGAACGCGAGGCATTCTGGGAGAAGCTCTACAGCGAGCCCGGTTTTGGCATCTGGATGGGTAATTTCCGGGATATCCTGGTCGATCGCCAAGCCAACGCGCTGATCTCGGATTTTGTGGCGCGCAAGATCCGCGAACGCGTCAAGGACCCGATCGTCGCCGAGAAGCTGATCCCGAAGAATCATGGTTTCGGGACCCGCCGCGTGCCGCTCGAGAGCGGCTATTTCGAGGTCTACAACCAGCCCAACGTCAAGCTGGTCGACATCACCGAGACCCCGATAGAGCGGATCACGCCGACCGGCATCAAAACCAGCGATGCCGATTACGAATTCGACATCATCATCTACGCAACCGGGTTCGACGCAATCACCGGCAGCTTTGACCGCATCGACATCCGCGGGGTGGATGGGGTGTCGCTGAAGGAGAAATGGAAGGACGGTCCGCAGACCTTTCTCGGGATCCTGGTGGACGGCTTTCCTAACATGCTGATGGTCATGGGCCCGCATGCCGGACTCGGCAATTTTCCGCGCGCCGCCGAATACAGCGCCGATTGGGCGACGGGGCTGATCCGTTTCGCGCTCGACCGCGGGGTCACTCGAATCGAGGCCACCGCGGCGGGCGCCGCCGCCTGGACCGACCACGTCATTGCGGCGAGCGAGGGCTTGCTGTTCACCGAGGTCGATTCTTGGATGACCGGCATAAACCGCAATGTCGAGGGCAAGCAGGTCCGCCGGATCATGCGCTACAGCGGCGGCCACCCCGCCTTTCGCGAGCGCTGCGAGGCGGTAGCAGCGGCCGGATATCGCGAGTTAACATTGGCATAGGTAACGTGCGCGCCGTTGCTGTCCGCGGCCCCGCGTTAATCCCTTATATGGGCTGCCCGTGAGCAGAGCCGGCCGGTTCGGCCTGGCCAAAATGGGAATGGCAACCCGCCTTTTTACGGTTAGAGTGAACGTCCAGGGTCGATAATCTGTTCGGCGCTGCGGTCGGAGAGCGCCGCTTGGCCAGGGACGCAAGCTTGCCTCGACACTCACGAGTGATGTGCTAGCGTATAGCTGCTTCGCTAGCGATGCCGACCACAGCACGTCTACTCGACTAAAACTGCATTGACGCGAGTTGGCTGGTCTCAAAATCGGTGAGCGCCACGGTCGGATCGCCAGAATGACGGGCGAGGGCCTCTCGGTTTAAAGGGCAAGGCACTCCGTGAGGGCATTTTCGCACTCGGCGAGGGCAATTCGAGACGACTGCCTCACGCTGCAGGAGCAGAGACGATGATCATCGAGAGCCTGACATCGGGTGTGATCACAGTTGGCAACGGACGCGGCTTTGTCGTCGAGGCTGCGGGCGAGCGCCTCGTCATCACCGCCGCGCACTGTCTTCCGTCCCTCCCGCCGGCGCTGTCCTCTTTCGGGATCGAGTCGCGCACCTACGGGCCGCTCCTCGCCCTCCGTGGGGAGGAGCCCCGGGCGTGGGCGGTGTGTCGGTTCGTCGATCCAATCGCCGACATAGCGGTGCTCGGTTCGCCCGACAATCCTCACGCCGACGATTACAATGCGCTGATGGGGACGGCGACGGCGCTTTCATTCGGCGATGCCGTGCACCGCCCGGTAAATTTTTGGGCGCCGGCGAGGCTGCTGTCGCTCGACGGCCGCTGGTTCTCCTGCACGATCCGCCACTTCGGCGGGCCGCTGTGGATTACCCATGCCGCCGAGCGGGTGCATGGCGGGATGTCGGGCTCGCCGATTGTCGCGGAGGCCGGTACGGCGGTCGGGGTTATCTGCACCACGACATCGCCCAGAGACGGCGGCCCTAACGCGCGCCTTTCCCACAACCTGCCGGGATGGCTGCTCCGCGACACTCCTTAAGGCGCCGGCCGTCGCTGCTTTCGGGTGCGATGCAGGTGGCCGCCGCACTTAAGCCCTAATGTGACATCAGCACCGGGATGGTCATACTCGCCAGGATCGAACGAGTGGCGCCGCCCAGCAGCAACTCACGCATCCGCGAGTGGCCGTAGGCGCCCATAACCAGTAGATCGGCGCCAAGATCGGCAGCCCGAGACAATAGTACTTCGCCGATCGGGACGTCGGCAGAGACGGTTCGCTCGATCTGCGCCGTGACGCCGTGCCGGGCGAGGTGCACCGCGATGTCGGCGCCGGGCAGGTCGCCATCGCCCTCGGCGCCCGGCCGCGGATCGACCGACATTACGGTAACGGAGTCCGCTCCGACCAGTATGGGCATCGCATCGGCGACCGCCCGGGCGGCTTCGCGGCTCGCGTTCCACGCGACCAGAACGCATTTTCCGACGTTGTCGAAACGGCCGGCATAAGGCATCACGAGGATCGGTCGGCCGGAGGTCAGCGTGAACTCGTTCGGGATGTGGCCGGCTCATCGCCAATTCATCGCTGTCGGGGTTGCGCTGGCCGAGGATCGTCAAATCGGAGTAACGAGCATGCAGCGCCGGATCGGCTTCCGGGCCGTCGGCAACCCCGCGCCATTCCTGACTGATGCCGTGCTGCTTGGCCGCCTTTTCGAATATATCCCGCACGGTTTCGGCCTGTTCCAGCGCCCGTTCCCGCCATTCGCGATAAACCGGTTCGAGCGCCGCCAGATCGGCATATCCGGCGCGGCGCGGTAGGTCGGGGCTGGGGATCGGAAAAAGGCCGACGAGATGCGCCGCGGATTTCTCGGCCAGGGATGCCGCGACTTCGATCCGGCCGCGGGTATCGGAGGCCGAATCGAGCACGACCAACAGGTCCTTGTAGCTCATCACGTCCTCCTCGTGAAAATTCGCTCGATGCAAGCATAGCGTCGGCTGACCGCCGCCCGCAATGCGCGATCGGCGATGAGCGGCTTGCCTCCGAGCGCGAAATCAGAGATGACAGCAGCAACCAGCGATCATGGTTAGCTCACGATGCGCGCACTCTCCATCGCTTCCGTTTTGTTGCCGCTGTCTTTTGCCGCGCTGTCGGGCTGTGCCGACACCGACCGAGTGCGCGTTCAGAGTTTCCTCCTGGGCCCCGCGCCGGGGACGTTTACCTACAGCGCTCGCACCAATACCGTGATGAGCGCAAACGACGACGGCGCGGCAGAACAGATCCGTCGCGACTGGCTCGCCGCGACCCTTAGCGCGCACGGGATGTGCAACGGCGGATATGTGATATATCAGCGCGAACTGGTGGTCCCACCGCAACGGGAGGCCTTGGGGCCTTCAGGGGCAAGTCCGCAGAACCCGGACCCCAACCTTGCGTTCGGCAACACCGGCGATGTCGTTTATACGGGCGCTTGCCTGTAGCGGTCTGCGCTAAGCGGCCGCACTCCAGCGCTCACGCAACGGGCCAGACCGCCCCGCGACAGGGTCCTGACCTGGCAGCGGCACCACCGCAATATTAGCCAATGCTCGCTCGCGATCGCCTTTGCCCGGAGTCCGCATGTCGGGCCCACGCCCCCCCGGATAGGCGCCGATGATCAGAAGATCGGGGCTCGCCGCCTCGCCCTTGTGTGCGACACCGGCCGGAATGACAACGACGTCACCGGCGTGCAGATCGACCACGGTTCCGCCATCCCCGCCGAGCCGCACCCTGGCCGATCCTGCGACAATGCCGAGGGCCTCGTGCGCGGTGCTGTGGTAGTGATGATAGGGATATACGCCCCCGCGCCATCCACCGCTCCAGCCATTGCTCGCGAACAGCGTTTCGCAGGCAGTGGCGGCGGCGCGGCCGGTCTGCAGCACGCGTCGATACACGAGAAGCGGCAAGCGTGAATTGTTGGGTACGCTGCCGTCATCCGCAAACAGATGCTCTTCCACCTGCAAAGCGTTGTCTGTGTTCATCGCTCGGTCCTACCAAGCCGGGGGGACCAAAAAAGACTACGCCCGGTCCAAACCCGGACCAAGGGAAATCGCTCTGCCGCAGAAAACCGCCTCCCAAGTCTCCACCCCGGCTCGTCTGAATATTGGGTCAATGATCCTGTGACAAACTCCTCCGAGCCGATATCGAAACCGCTAGAGACAAACGCCTGCCATCGCTGTCCAACTCTTACTATTCACGTGGCGCGCCAAATCACAAGCAAGGGGTGAGCATCGGCCACGGCTGCAGCATGGGCTCCGTGGCCTCTGCCATGTGCGCCATCAGGCTGGGTATGGGCCGGTATCGTCTAGCAGCGAGAGAGCGTCGAACCAACACGACCCAGCCCCCGCTGGGGTTCGCCCCTCAGGCCAATGCGAGTCACCCCGTTCGCGACCCGAACCGAAGATAGTAACAATATATTAAATACTATATCGCATTACCAATAAAGTCGTATCGATGAAAGTTGCAATCGACCTGCCATAAGGTATTTGTCATCCCCTCCGTACAGTCCTTATTCTGCTTCAGGGGCGAGCATATGAGTGTTGATGCTGTAACAACGGAAAGGTTTCGGCAAGAAAACCATACCGAAGAAGAACGGCTGCCGCCGCTGACCGCCGGCTTTGCTATTGTCGGTCTTTCGCTGTTGTGCTGGGTACCGTTGCTTCTGCCGCTTATTGCATTTTTACATCGCTGAGAACGGCGTGGCTCACCTGCACCAGGGGGCGTGATGCCGGCCCGGTCTGGAAATTTACTTAATTGGCGCTCAGCTGATAACCCCACGCTCGTATCTGCGCTATCCCCGCTTGGTAGCCTTTAGGGCTCAGACTAAAGCTAAACCGCGACTTTGCTGTAAATACATCGATCAAGATCAAGGAAGCATTGCGCAACTGTTTGACGACGGCATCGGCTTGCGCGGGTGGAAAAATGCAGTAACGTTCCCCTCGACAAGTAAACGCCAGGCTTTTGTCGACCCTAAGCACCGCCTTTGTCGGAGAGGGGGTGCCGACAATGCCAATACTGCCGGTTTGTAGCATCACCACCAGCGCGAATGAGCCTTTGCCGCCCTCTGCTGCCTGCCAAAACGGCACCATGATCGAGCAATCGGCGCGGGCGCCGGGCGTCCCGCCGCACTCGGTAATCCATTCATCCGCCTGAAATCGCTGCATCGAGAATGCGATGCTGGGCGGGAAGAAGACCCAGACCAGAGGCGCGACCAACGCGATCGCGACCCAGGACCGGTATGGTCTTAGTAGCGAACAAATTCGCGAGTTTGCGGGAGGGTGCATGGCCGATCAGGTTCTCGACTTTACTCATTCAGCGGTGCGGGAACAATTATCGGATTGTGACAATATTGCGGCCAGACGTAAGCACTTCGTCCTGAAACTTCGTCGCTCCTGCTGACAACATCTCGGGGCGATGCTTGAATGCGCTCAGCGAGCGCGCATCCAGAGTACGCGTTGTGCCGCTAGTTTAGTCAAAACTCTATTAAACCGGCGAACTAATTCGTTGCCTAATTGGTTCAATCGGCGCGTACATCAAACGTTAACCTTGAATTCGCTTTCTTTCTTGCGCAAACAGCGCTAGGTGTAACGGTGAGCCACAAAAATCAAAGTGTAATGGAACTGAATTGCTTGGATCACGTTCGGCTGCGGGGCGAGGATTAGTCCGCCTGCGGGAGTCGTTTCTGCATCGAAATTCTTCGGCATACGCGAACCCGCTGCTATCGAGTGCACAACGCTGACCCGGCCAATTCACAACATTCAAGGGTGATGAATGGCTTGCTATCTGGTAACCGGTGGTGCTGGCTTTATCGGCTCGCATTTGGTCGATGCGCTAATCGGTGACGGGCATTCGGTTCGGGTGCTCGACAATCTAACCAGCGGTAGCCTCAAAAACATCCCCGTAAAAGCAGTTTTTATCAAAGGTGATATTACTGATCCCGAAGTCGTCGCGCAGGCGCTTGAGGGCGTCGACGGGTGCTTTCACTTGGCTGCGATCGCCTCCGTAGAACAATGCAAACGAGACTGGCTGCGAACACATCAAGTTAATTTAACAGGGGCTATTAACGTGTTTGACGCGGTACGGCGCGCAAGCACGGCGGGGAAACTCCCGATCGTCTATGCCTCTTCGGCCGCCGTCTACGGAAATTACGGTGCTGAGCCCGCACGCGAAGAGGGTCGCGCGCTGCCATTGAGTGCGTACGGCGCCGACAAGCTGGGCTGTGAGATGCAGGCTCGAGCCGCTGGGTTAGCTTACGGGCTATGCACTGTCGGGTTGCGCTTTTTTAATATTTATGGCCCTCGACAAGACCCGCGTTCTCCCTATTCCGGAGTGATCGCGATCTTTCTCGACCGATTGCGGCGCGGCGAGCCGATCGAGATTTTCGGAGATGGAAATCAAGTGCGGGATTTCACCTACGTGTCTGATGCGGTTGGGGCCGCGAAGCGGGCGATGGCGGCGGCAAGCCCGTCGGCTCCGGTGTTCAACATTTGCACTGGCAACGGGACGACTATCCGGCGACTTGCCGAAATGACCGCCGATTTGTGTCAGACCGCGCTCGTCGCCCGTCACCGTCCGGCGCGCTGTGGTGAAGTACCGGTGTCGATCGGAGATCCGACGCGAGCAGCACGGGAATTGGGCTTCGGTGCAAGGATCGATTTGCCACAGGGTTTGGCGCTAACGCTCGAGGCGCCCCACTCTGCCGAATTAGCTGCGGCCCCAGCGCTGGCCTAAATTGCTAGCGTCAACTGACGTCGCCGGAACACCATCCCACCCGCCCCTCTAAGGCTCGTGCAGACGGCATCTCGCCCGTAAGTGACTGACGACGTGCGGCTCGCTGGGGGTTGCGCGTGTTAGCGGAGAGGGATTTCGCGCCATCTCCCTATTCTGGGTTTGCACGCTAGCCGCTCGGTTTATCGAGTAGCAGCTGGCCGTCACGGCGAATACGGCTGATTATCCTTTTGGAAAGCAAGCTCAGTAGGAGCGGCAGGCCAAGTTCGACCCGCACAAGCTTGTCCTCAACATCGATGCGCCCGACGATATTCTGCCGCATCGCGCTCAGGCTGAAATCGAGCCTGTAAGCAGCCCAGCTGTACTCGATCGAGCTGACGAAGGCGGCGAGCTGGCCGCGAATATACCCGAGCCCTTGATCGAGCCGACGCTTCGCCTCTTCGCGGCCAAGTTGGTGCGAAATGGTCACCACTATGGGGTCTGGCATTAACTATCCCCGAACTCGTTGCCCGATAGTCAACAGTGAGCGGCCCTTACTATCCCGATGTGCTCGGGATTACATAGATGTCGACCGCCGGCCATTTCACCCTCCGCGCCGCTCATATCTGCCGCTAGGGCGCATCCAGCCTCGCGCGTAACGCGATCGCCTTTTCCGCTGCTATATCGACTGTTTCAGGAGGACCTAGCCGCGAAAGCGCTCGCTCCAAACCAACCTGACCTGAACTTGTTGGAACGATTGGTAGCGGGGGAGGGATTTGAACCCCCGACCTTGGGATTATGATTCCCCTGCTCTAACCAGCTGAGCTACCCCGCCGCGGGCCCGGATATAGGAGAACGGGCGGTATGGGTCAAGCTGCGGCGCCCCTGGCCTAAATCTGGAGCGCGGCGGCGTATCCAACCACCGCCGAGCACGCGCTCGCCATCATAAAGAACCGCCGCCTGACCCGGCGCCACCCCCTCCACCGGTGTGTCGAGGACGAGTTCCGCCCGCTCAGCCGCGGCATTCGCCTGGAGGGTGGCCGCCACGGGCTGTTGCGCCGAACGCAATTTGACCATCAGCCGCACGCCGTCCGACGCAGGCGCCTGAAGCGGCAACCAATTGAGTTCCTCGATCTCGACCCGGTCTTCTGCCAACTCGGAGCGCATGCCGACCACGACGCGTCGGCTTTCGGGCTCAATAGCAAGAACGTGCAGCGGTTCGGTAGAGGCGATCCCGAGCCCCTTGCGCTGACCAACCGTGAAATGAACGATGCCGCGATGGCGACCAAGTACCCGGCCGTGCTGGTCGACAATATCGCCGGGCTCGGCGGCTTGCGGCCGCAGACGCGCGACCAGATCAGCATACGAGCCCTGTGGTACGAAACAGATATCCTGACTATCCGGCTTGTCGGCTACAGGGAGCCCAAATCGCCACGCCAATGCTCGGGTATCGTCCTTGGCAAAATCACCCAATGGGAACCGTAGAAAGTCGATTTCGGCGCGCGTTGTCGCGAACAGAAAATAGCTCTGGTCGCGAGCGGCGTCGCGGGCGCGGTGCAGTTCGGGTCCGTCCGGACCGCTAACGCGGCGCGCATAATGTCCGGTGGCGAGCGCCGACGCCCCAAGGTCCCGCGCCGTTTCCAGGAGATCGCGAAACTTCACGCGCTGATTACAGCGGACGCAGGGGATCGGGGTTTCACCGCGGCCATAGGCGTCGGCGAAATCTTCGATTACCCCTTTGCGGAACCGATGCTCGTAATCGAGCACGTAGTGGGCGATGCCGAGCCGCTCGGCAACGCACGCCGCGTCGTGGATATCCTGCCCGGCGCAGCAGGCGCCTTTGCGCCCGACCGCGGCGCCGTGGTTGTAAAGCTGCAATGTGATGCCGACGACTTCGAACCCACGCTCGGCCAGCAAGGCCGCGGTCACCGATGAATCGACCCCGCCCGACATCGCCACCACAATGCGGTGGTCGCTCGGATCGCCAGGGAGATCGAGATCCAGAAACGGTTCAATCATCGACCCGGACTATAGGGCGGCATCCTGCGGTTTCAACAGCGCCGGGATCGTCATGCGCCGGGCTGCCGGGCTCAGCGCGGTGCCGCTAGCCCCATCTGCCAAAAATCAGCTTCGAGCCGCGTCGCCGCCGCAAAATGCCGAGCGAGGGTTGAAAAGCGGCCTTCTCCGCCGCGGCGCGCGAATTGCTCATCAAGCGCGGCTTCGGCCTCGCGGGCGAGCTCCTGATATTCGGCCCCCGAATACATCTCGAGCCATTCTCGGTAAGGATTGCCGTCGAGCATCGCAGCCCCGTCGGCAATACGCTCAGCGGCGATCACGGCATAGCCGATTATGCAAGGTGCGAGCGCAGTTTCGAGATCGAGCCGGTCGCCGGCGAGGCCGCAGTCGAGCACAAAGCGGGTATAGGCGATTGTCGCCAGTTCTTCCGGCTCGGCCGCCATCGCCGCCTCCGACAGACCCCAGCCGCGGCAATAATCGACATGAAGCCCGATCTCGACATCCAGGGTCGTTGCAACCAGGCGCTGAGCCCGGCGCATCTCCGCGAGCGTGTCGGATTTATAGACCGCTAATCCCCAGGCACGCGCGAAATGAATAAGAAACAGGTAATCCTGGGTCAGGTAACGGCGAAAGCACGCCTCCGGCAATTGCCCTGACGCCAACGTCATGACGAAGTCATGTCGTGTGTAATCGTGCCAGCTTTCCGCCGCTGACGCCCGCAGGCGCGAGAACAGCCCGTCTGCCATTTGCTTGCCGGCCGCCTCAGCCGAGCAACAGGTTGCGGGTCGCGGCGGGCAGGCGGACGATCAGGCCGTCGAGTTCCTCGGTGATGATGATTTGGCAGCCGAGGCGCGATGTCGTGGTTAGATTAAAGGCGAGGTCGAGCATGTCCTCCTCGTCCTCAGTCGCCTCTTTCAGCAGCTCGTACCATTCGGGATCGATAATTACGTGACAGGTGGAGCAAGCGAGCGAGCCCTCGCACGCGCCTTCGATATCGATCCCGTTGCGATGGGCAATCTCAAGCACCGACAGACCGAGTGGGGCATCGACCGCGCGTGCGGTTCCGTCGCGCTCTATAAAGATCATTGTCGGCATCACGCCGTCGGATTGTCGGACCGCGGCGCCAGATTCTCGGCGAGCATCGCGGCCGATAGTGCCCGCTCTATTCCCGGCGGGAGTTCGCTAGCGGCGACCAAGCGCAGCAGGAGCAAACCCGCGGCTTCCGCTGCAGTGGCGACCATTGCCACATCGGGGCTGCCGCATAACTCCGGCGCAAGGGCGATTACTGCGTGGGTTACCGGTCGGGCGAGAGCGCGCTCGGCCCGCAGCCGGGCCGCTTCGAACAGCTCCTGCCACTGGGCAGCCGCGGCTCCATCGGCGGGTACGACTAAATTGCTTTCAAACCCTTCCCGATCGGGGAGCAGCGTCGGGTTGCCACCGACCGACAATGCGACATCTGCTAATTGACCGCTGGCGTCGATGCCGATCGCCGCGCCCGGCATGTTCGGATCGGTCGGCCCACCCTCCGGTTCCTCGATCTGGAACAATTTCATCCGAACCGGTCTCGCTCAATATGTGGTGGTTATGCGCCTCGTTCCGCGCTTTTATCCCTGAATAGATCCAACTCAGACGTGGAAAGACTCGCCGCAGCCGCACCGGCCTTTTTCGTTCGGGTTACGAAATGTAAAGCCGCTCTGCAGCTTTTCTTCAACGTAATCCATCTCGGTGCCGAGGATGAACATGACCGCTTTCGGATCGATTAACACGGTCACTCCCTTGTCCTCGACGATCTCGTCGAATTTGCCTTTTTCATCGGCATATTCGATCGTGTAGCTGAGACCGGAACAACCGCGCGCACGCACGCCAACCCTGACCCCGACGGACGGCTTGCCACGCCCTGCAAGCAGCGCCTGGATCCGCTGTGCTGCGGCTTCGGTTACCGTAAGCGCCTGCTTTTTCGCCCGCATGCGTTTCTCCGATCGAGAATTTCAATCTTTATGTGGGGTCGCCGACAGGTTGCCGCATCACCGCATCGTCCGTGAGGCGCGCGGCGGCCGCAGCCAGCGCGTCGACCGCAAAATCGACCTCTGCGGCGGTGTTAAAGCGGCCGATCCCGATACGAATGGCCGAATTTGCTACCGGATCGGGAAGGCCGAGTGCACGCAGCACATAGGACGGCTCAATTTTGGCGGAGGTACAGGCCGAGCCGGTGGAAATCGCGATAGCCGGACACGCCTCGATCAAAGACGGGGCCTCGATCCCCGGAAAACTCAGGTTGAGATTACCGGCAAGACGCCGCTCAGCGTCGCCATTGAGCGTGAGCCCGGAAACCCGGCGCGACAAGCCCTGATGCAGCCGGTCGCGCAATTGGCGCAGACGCAGCGCCTCGTCCGGCATCTCTTGCGCGGCGATCGCGGCGGCGCGGCCTAGGCCGACGCAAAGCGGCGTCGGCAGCGTGCCGGAGCGCAGGCCGCGCTCCTGCCCGCCACCATCGATCAACGGCAGCAGGCGAACACGCGGACGGCGGCGCACGTAGAGCACGCCGATCCCTTTCGGCCCATAGAGCTTGTGGCCGGAAACTGACATCAGATCGATATGCATCGCTTCAACATCGAGCGAGATCTTGCCCGCTGCCTGCGCCGCATCGGTGTGAAACAACACGCCGCGAGCGCGGCACAACGCGCCGATTTCGGCAAGCGGTTGGATGACTCCGATCTCGTTATGCGCCGCTAAAACCGAGACCAAGAGAGTGTGCTCAGTCAGCGCGGCTTCGAGCTTGTCGAGCGCCACCAGGCCGCTCGGTTCGACCGGCACATAGGTTACCGCGAACCCCTCACGCTCCAATTGCGCGCAGCTTTCGAGCACGCATTTGTGCTCGGTCGTCAAGGTTACGATGTGATTGCGGATGCTGCGGCCAGCCTGAGAATAGGCGCGAGAAAAGTGCGCCGCACCCTTGATGGCGAGATTATTGGCCTCGGTCGCTCCCGAAGTGAAAACGATCTCGCGGGGGTCGGCGTGAATCAGCGCCGCGATCTCGTCGCGCGCCTCCTCGACCGCCGCCGCCGCGATATGACCGTAGCTGTGGCTGGTGCTGTGCGGGTTGCCGAAATGCTCGGTGAAAAATGGCAGCATTGCCTCGAGCACGCGGGGGTCGACCCGGGTCGTCGCCTGATTGTCGAGATAGACCGGCGGCGTGTTGGCCTCCCAGTGTCTCACAGCAGGTACGCTCATGCAGCCCGCGCCTCCCGGGCAAAGCCGCGCCGGCGGCGGTAAAGCGCGGTCCACGAACGGATAAATCGGTCTATGTCGTCCTCGGTCGTACTCCAGCCGAGGCTGACACGGATGGTTGATGACGCAATCTCGACCGGTAGCCCCATTGCCGCCAACACGTGGCTCGGCCCAACCTTACCCGACGAGCAGGCGGCGCCGGCGCTGACCATAACGCCGTCGAGGTCGAGGGCGATTACCTGGGTTTCGGCCGACATACCGGGCATCGCAATCGCCGTGGTGTTTGGCAATCGCGGAACGTCACCGCCGACGACGATCGCCTCGGGCCCCGCGGCGATGATTTCCGCTTCGAGCGTGTCGCGTAACCGGCGAACGTGCTGATTAAACGCAAGCTCCGCTTTTGCGACCCGAGCAGCGGCCGCAAAGCCGACAATGCCGAGCATATTTTCGGTGCCGGCGCGGCGCCCACGCTCTTGTCCGCCACCGCAAAAAATCGGGGTCAGATCCACTCCGGGCATCAGAATGACTGCGCCGATACCCGATGGCCCGCCCAGTTTGTGAGCGGACAAGGTTAACAGGTCGGCGTCAATCTCGGCCATATCGAGCGAGAGCTTGCCGGCGGCTTGGACGGCATCGCAGTGAAACAGCGCGCCATGCGCATGCGCCAGTGCCGCGATCTCTGCCACCAGCTGGATGACACCCGTCTCATTGTTGGCGAGCATCACCGAAACCAGCGCTGGTCGATTCTCGCTCGCCAGCATCGTCGCCAGCGCATCCAACCGGACGCGGCCATGCGGATCAACCGGGATCCGTTCGGCTTCGGGGACGGCGCGTAAGACGGAATCGTGCTCCACCGCCGACGCCAGGACCCGTTCCCGACCGGCGCCACGAAGGGCAAGGTGATTGGCCTCGGTGCCGCCGCTGCCAAACACGACATTTTCGGGCAGCGCCCCGATCATCGCCGCAACCGCGGCGCGGCTGTCTTCAACCATCCGCCTGGTGCTGCGGCCCCAGCGATGGACCGAGGACGGGTTGCCGCACCGCTCCAACGCCGCCGTCATCGCGACAACGGCCTCGGGGCGCAGTGGCGCCGTCGCGTTCCAATCGAGATAGGTGCTCGGGCGAGGCCCGCTTCGACCGATCATCGGTCTTCCGTCAAGGCAGCGGCCAGGTTCTGGCAATGCAGCCGACCGCTGGTGCCGAGCACACGATGCTCGCAGATATCGGCGAGCGAGACTGAGCTCAGGTAAAGATGAATTTGGTTTCCCAACTCTTCCCAGAGATCGTGAGTCATGCAGCGGGTGGGGGTGCCACGGCAGCCGATCGGCGCGCCTGGGGTGCAGCGTGTCGCCCGAATTGGCTCGTCGACCGCAACGATAATGTCGGCAATGCGAATGTCGTCGCGATCATGTCCAAGCAGATAACCGCCGCCCGGCCCCCGCACGCTTTTTACCAGCCCACCCTTGCGCAGCATCGCAAAGAGCTGTTCCAGATAGGACAGCGAGATCTCCTGACGCTCGGCGATCTCGGCAAGTGCGACCGGCCCGCTGCCGCTGTGCTGCGCGAGATCGACCATTGCCATCACCGCGTAGCGGCCTTTGGTGCTAAGCCTCACCCGACAATCCTCAAGACGCGCGCGCTCCGCCCTCATCAGCATGAGCGCCCGCAGATGCGACGAGCCGCAGCGCCGGCGCTTCGCCAGGGAGCGGACGTTCGACCTCCGCCTCCTGCCGCTTCTGTTCGAATTCATTGACCCGGGCGCGCAGGCTGGTCACCTCGTCAATCAACCCGTTTAGCGCGCGGGCAATCGGGTCGGGGATGTCGCCGCAAACCGCATAGGGCTGAAAAGCCGGATGCGGTTCGACCACGCCGCCACCCCGGGTTACCTGCCGCGCCGGATTACCGACCATCGTGGCGCCATCCGGGACTTCGCGCAGCACCACCGCGGCGGCTCCGATACGGGCGCCGTCGCCGACGCGAAATGGCCCCAGTATCTGCGCCCCGGAACCAACGATCACGCCGGCCCCCAAGGTCGGATGCCGTTTTTGGCCGCGGGTCAGAGAGGTGCCACCCAAAGTCACGCCCTGGTATAGGGTGCAGTCGTCGCCAATCTCGGCGGTCTCGCCAATCACCACGCCCATCCCGTGATCGATAAACACCCGTCTACCGATGCGAGCCCCGGGATGAATTTCAATGCCGGTCAGCACACGCCCGAGATGCGACATGAACCGGCCGGCGAGCAGCCAGCCGTGATTCCAAAGCCCGTGGGCGATACGATGGTAGAACAGCGCGTGAAATCCAGGATAGCAGAGCACGACCTCAAGCCGCGATCGGGCTGCAGGATCGCGTGCCAATGTCGCGTCAATTTCTTCTCGCAGGTTCTTCCACAGCATCGGTATCACTATATAAATATGGCAGCGGCCAATCGCCGGCACCCGTTGAGCGAGGCTGCAACCGAGCATATAATTGTCCGACAAAAATGATCAAGAATTGCGGGCATGGACCAAGGGAATGGCGGTGCTAGTCGCTGACCCAGGCGCTCGGATTTACTGGAATTGTCATGCCTGAGGTAATTATCAACGGGCCTGAAGGCCGCATCGAAGCACGGTATCATCACGCCCGCGATTCCAACGCCGGAATGGCGCTGGTGTTACATCCGCACCCGCAGCACGGCGGGACGATGAACAACAAGCTGGTCTATGCGCTCTACCAGATATTTGTGCGCCAGGGGTTTTCGACGCTGCGCTTCAATTTTCGTGGCGTCGGACGCAGTCAGGGCAGCTTTGACCGCGGCGAAGGCGAACTGTCCGATGCCGCCTCGGCGCTCGATTGGCTGCAGACCTATAACCCGAACGCCGGGACGTGCTGGGTTGCCGGGTTTTCGTTTGGCGCCTGGATCGGCATGCAACTGCTGATGCGGCGGCCTGAGATCGAGAGCTTTGTGGCAGTGGCCCCGCCGGCGAATATGTACGACTTCACCTTTCTCGCGCCCTGTCCATCATCGGGCCTGATCTTGCAGGGGGATCAGGACACGGTGGTGCCGGTCGAATCGGTGCAGAAGCTCGTCACCAAGCTATCGCATCAGCGCGACATCAAGATCGACTTTCGCAAGATCCCCGGTGCCGATCACTATTTCGCGGATCACCTCGACACGATCACGACGCATGTCGACGGCTACATTCGCGACCATGCGCGGCGAGGCGGCCGCGCCGTCGTGACACCGCAAGGCCGCGGCGTCCGCTAGGCGACTTTACCGGCTTCACCGGCTTCTTAGTCGGCGAACGGGTCGCGCACCAGGACCGTGTCGTCGCGCTCCGGGCTCGTCGATAACAGCGCCACCGGTGCGCCGATCAGCTCCTCTAACCGGCGGATATACTTGATCGCGGTCGCCGGCAGGTCGGCCCAGGAGCGTGCGCCGCGCGTGCTTTCGCGCCACCCCTCCGCGGTTTCGTAGATCGCCTCGATTTCCGCCTGTGCCGAGGTTCCGCTCGGCAGATGGTCATAAATCGTCGATCCGCGGCGGTAGCCGGTGCAGATCTTGATCTCCTCGAACCCGTCGAGCACGTCGAGTTTGGTCAAGGCGATGCCGTCTATTCCGCCGAGCCTGATTGCTTGGCGGACCATCACGGCGTCGAACCAGCCGCAGCGCCGTGGCCGGCCGGTAACGACGCCAAACTCGCGCCCGCGCTCGCCGAGAATGCGGCCGGTCTCGTCCGACAATTCGGTCGGGAACGGGCCGCTGCCGACCCGAGTCGTGTAGGCTTTGGTGATGCCGAGGACATAACCTACCGCACTCGGGCCGATGCCCGACCCCGCCGCCACCTGGCCCGCCAGCGTGTTGGACGAGGTCACGAACGGGTAGGTGCCGTGGTCGACGTCGAGCATCGCCCCCTGCGCGCCCTCAAACAGGATGCGCCTGCCCCTGCGGCGCGCTTCGTCGAGCAGCTGCCACACGGCTGCGGCGTAAGGCAAAATGCGGGGCGCGACAGCGCGCAGCTTGGCAATTAGCTCGCCGCGGTCGATTTCCGGCTGGCCGAGACCGCGCAGCAGCGCGTTGTGATGCAAAAACAGCGGTTCCAGTCGAGCTTCCAGGGTCGCGGGATCGGCAAGATCGCACACCCGAAGCGCCCGACGGCCCACCTTATCCTCATAGGCTGGGCCGATGCCGCGGCCGGTCGTTCCGATCCGCTGCGCGCCCCCCCGAGCCTCGCGGGCGCGGTCGAGCGCGCCATGCGACGGCAGGATCAGCGCAGCGTTGTCGGCGAGCTTCAGGTTTTCCGGGGTGACCTCGACACCCTTTTTACGGATCGCATCGATCTCATCGACGAGCGCCCAAGGGTCGACAACGACCCCGTTGCCAATAATCGACAATTTGCCCGGTCGGACGACCCCCGACGGAAGCAGGCTGAGCTTGTATTCGACATTGCCGATGACGAGCGTGTGTCCGGCGTTGTGGCCGCCTTGAAAACGCACGACGACATCGGCGCGCTCCGATAACCAGTCGACGATCTTGCCTTTGCCCTCATCACCCCATTGGGCGCCAACGACGGCGACATTCGCCATGCGGTTTCTCCTCAGCCGATGGCTTGCGGCATACCGTGCTCAAAGACGTGCGTGCAGCCGAGGCGCCGCGCCTCGGCCCGCCAATCGGCGCAGGGTTCGAGTGCGGTAACGGTGGTCCAGCCTTGTTCGCGAAGTTCGGCGGCCCGATTGGGCGCAGTGCCTATCGGCAACAGCAAGCGGCTTTGCCTCCCGGCGTCGGGCAAGGTTCGCAAGATCGCGTCGGTATCCAGAGTAAAGCCGGTCGCAGGCTCGGGAGCCGCCGGGTCGCCCGCCTGATAACGTCCGCCGCGGCCCAATTCGCCACTCGACCCGTTGAACGCGCTGCCGCCGCCAAAAAATGTAAAGCTGATGCCGGTGTGGTACTCAAAGCCGCGGTTTTCGACCGGGTCGACCGTCACCTTGAGTGCCGGAGCGGCGTCCCTGAGCCCATCGAGCACGGCACCAAGCCGGATCCGCTCGGCCCTTGCCTGCGCTGGCAAATCGAGGCGATCGAGCGCGGCCAAAGCCGCGTCGGCCGGACCCGCCGCCGCCAGCAACCGGCCCAGCAATTCACCAGCCTTGCCGGCGATTGTCGCGACCGCGGCGGCGTCCTTGTGATCGAGTGCGGCGCGCAAACTCGTGGCCCGCTCGCCCGAAATGCCAAAGGCTTCGACCACGGCCGGAACCAATGTCGGCATAGTAATATCGACCGATAAGTGCCGCACCCCGAGCGCGGTCAAACCTTCGCCCGCCACGGCGATCGCTTCGACATCGGCGGCTGACCCGGAAGAGCCGATCAGCTCGGCGCCGACCTGTCCGATCTGGCGCTCGGGTCTGATCTCGGAACCCTTGACCCGCAATACCTGCCCCGCATAGCTCAAACGCAGCGGCCGCGCAGCGTTACCAAGACGGGAGGCGGCGATGCGGGCAATCTGCGGCGTCATGTCGGCGCGCACACCGATCATGCGGTGTGAACCGGGATCCATCGTTCGGAAGGTTGCAGCCGCCATCGCAGCGCCCGCGCCGGAAAACAAGGTCTCTTCAAATTCCACGAGCGGCGGTTTGACCCGTTCGTAGCCGTGCTGCGCCAGCGTTGCCATCAGGCGAGCGACGACCTGCGCTTCGATCTCCGCTTCGGGCGGCAGCAAATCGCGCATGCCTGACGGCAGCAAGGCAGGATGCGAAACGTCGTTCATCGGGTCAGTTTGCACCAGCTCGGTGCTGAGCACACAGGGAAAGCGATCTCGATCAGGCTCGCGCGGGCCGGGCTAAAACCGTAATGACTTGACCTGGATCACGTTCGGCAGGCCACGAACCGTGTCGAGGACCGCCGGCGACAGTGGCTGATCGACCTCCACGAGACAGATCGCATCTCGCCCGGGGGCGGTGCGGCCGAGGTGAAAAGTAGCGATATTGACGGCAGCGGCGGCCATCGTCTGACCGAGCGCGCCGATAAATCCCGGCTTATCGAGGTTGCGCACGAATAGCATGTTGCCGCCCAGTTCGGCCTCGAGCGGGATGCCCTCGACCGAGATGAGCCGCGGCTTGTCGCCGCCGAACAGGGTGCCGCTGACCTCGCGCGGGCGGCGCTCGGCGGGTAGGCCGTTCGGGGTGACGACTACCCGGATCAAAGTCTGGTAATCGCCGGGTTCGGCGCGGCGGGTTTCGCTGACGCGGATGTCGCGGTCGCGGCAAATGACCGGCGCGTTGACCATGTTGACGCTGGTGAGCTGCGGCGTAAGCAGCGCGGTCAACACGATCGCGGTCAGCGGCTTGACATTGAGTTCGGCGATCGCCCCCTCATACTCGACCGATACCGCGGTAATGCCATTCTCTGTCAGCTGGCCGGCAAAGCTGCCGAGCTGCTCGGCAAGCGTGATGTACGGTCTGATGCGCTTTGCCTCTTCGGCGGTCAGCGACGGGACGTTAACCGCGTTGGCGACCGCACCGGTCAGCAAAAAATCCGACATTTGCTCGGCGATCTGCACCGCGACATTTTCCTGGGCCTCGGTTGTTGCGGCGCCGAGATGCGGTGTCGCCACGACATTGTCGCGGCCGAAGAGCGAATTCTTGCGCGCCGGCTCCTCGACAAAGACGTCGATTGCCGCACCCGCGACGTGACCTGTGTCGAGTGCCGCGGCGAGATCCTCCTCGACGACAAGACCGCCGCGTGCGCAATTCACGATCCGCACCCCGCGCTTCATTTTGGCGATCGCGGCGGCGTCAATCAGGTTTCTGGTCGCGTCGGTCAAGGGCGTGTGCAAGGTGACGAAATCGGCCCGCGCCAGGAGCTCGTCCAAGTCCACCTTTTCGACTCCGAGATCGACGGCGCGCTCGGCCGACAAAAACGGGTCATAGGCGATCACTTTCATGCGTAGCCCGAGAGCACGCACCGCAACGCTGGCCCCGACATTGCCGCAGCCAACCACGCCAAGCGTCTTGCCGGTCAGCTCGACGCCCATAAACCGCGACTTTTCCCATCTGCCGGCTTGCGTCGAGCGGTCCGCCGCCGGGATCTCACGGCACAACGCGAACAGCATCGCGATCGCGTGCTCGGCGGCGGTCGTCGAGTTGCCGTAAGGCGTGTTCATCACCACAATGCCGCGCTGGGTTGCTGCGGCGACATCAATATTATCGACACCGATACCGGCGCGGCCGATGATTTTGAGTTTGGGCGCGCCGGAGAGGAGTTCGGCGGTGACCTTGGTCGCCGAACGCACAGCCAGCCCGTCATAATCCGCAATTCGCGTTTTCAGCTCCTCCGCGGTAATACCGGGCAACATGTCAACCTCGATCCCGCGCGCCGCCAAAATCTCCGCCGCGCGCGGGCTCAAATCATCGGAAATCAAAACTTTCGGCATGATTACTCCAGTCGCCATTTACCGCCAGGCATGAAGGCCTACAAAGGTTGATGTAGCAGCTTGCTTTTGGCTCGAAATAAAACTCGGCGCCTACGCGCTAGTTCACGATCACGCAGCTTTTGCTGCCGAACGCTGCTCGCCCCAGGCCCAGTCAAGCCAGGGCATCAGGGCTTCGACGTCGTCGGCTTCGACAGTGGCGCCGGTCCAGATCCGGATGCCGGGCGGCGAAGCGCGGTGGCTGGCGATGTCGTAGGCCGCCTGCTCTTTTTCGAGCCGAGCCGTCATTGTTCGCACGGTCTGAAAGCGATCGTCCGGCGACAATGCGTTAAACCAGGGTTCAACAATCTTGAGCTGCGGCGAGGTACAGGAAATCGTCGCCGGATTTTCCGCCAGGAACGCAATCCACGGTGTGCGCTTTTCCCAGGCAGAGACGACCGACAGGTTTCTCTCGGAGCGCGCGATCAGACCTTCGAGCCCGCCAACCAATTCCGCCCATTCCAACGAGTTCGAGCGCATCCTCGACGCACAACATCGATGGCGTATTGATCGTCTCGCCCTGGAACACCCCCTTGATCAATTTACCCTTCGAGGTCAGCCGGAAAAGTTTCGGCAGAGGCCAGGGCGGGGTGTAGCTTTCGAGCCGCTCGACCGCACGCGGCGACAACGCCAACATGCCATGCGCCGCCTCGCCGCCCAGCGCCTTTTGCCAGGACCAGGTCACGACGTCGAGTTTGTCCCACGGCAGCCGCATCGCGAACACGGCGGACGTTGCATCGCAAATCGCGAGACCTTTGCGATCACGATCGATCCAGTCGCCGTTGGCGATCCGGACGCCCGATGTGGTGCCGTTCCACGGGAACACCACGTCGCGCGCCCAATCGACTTGGCGCAAATCCGGGAGCCGGCCATAGGGCGCGTGCAGAACCCGTATGTCGGGCAGCTTTAGCTGCTTGACGTCCTCGACCCAGCCCTCGCCAAAATTCTCCCAGGCGAGCATATCGACGCCGCGCGCGCCCAATAGCGACCACATCGCGATCTCGATCGCGCCGGTATCCGATCCGGCGACGATGCCGACCTGCCAGTCCGCTGGAACGCTAAGGATCGCCCGCGAGCGATCCACAACCTCGACAATGCGCGCCTTGCCGATCCCGGATCGATGCGAGCGCCCCACCAGCGCTGCCTGCAACGCCGCGGGCGACCAACCCGGCCGCTTGGCGCAAGGCCCGGAGGAAAAACAGGGGTTACGCGGGCGCCGCGTCGGCTTCATCGCGCCAATCCTCGCTTGCAAGACGACCCATTAGCGAGCCGTTTCCCCAGCGCAACTTATGGACGCGTGCCGACATCGTCAATGCGGCGCTGCAGCATTACCTTGATAGGTTTAGCCTTCGGTGCGAGCCGCGAAGGCTTGCCAGCCGGCGCGGCGCAAAGTGCAGGCGGGGCAATCGCCGCATCCGAAGCCCCATTCATGATAATGGCTGCGGTCGCCCAAATAGCAGCTGTGGGTCTCGTCGCGGATTAGTTCGACCAGGGCGTCGCCGCCAAGATCGCGGGCGAGCACCCAGGTCGCGGCCTTATCGCGCCACATCAGCGGGGTGTGGATCACGAAGCGATGATCCATTCCGAGCGACAAAGTCGCCTGAAGTGCTTTCAACGTGTCGTCGCGGCAATCCGGATAGCCCGAGTAATCGGTCTCGCACATGCCGCCGATCAGATGCCGCAGCTCGCGCCGATAACCAACGGCCGCCGCCAGCACAAAAAACATCAGGTTGCGCCCCGGGACAAAGGTGTTCGGCAACCCGCTTTGGTTGAAAACGATTGCCCTTTCCTGGGTCAGCGCCGTGTCGCTGATTTGGCCGAGCACACCGCAATCGATCAGGTGGTCGGGACCGAGCCTCGCACTCCACTCCGGAAACTCACGGCGCAGCCGGTCGATCACCGTGATCCGGCACTCAAGCTCGACACGATGACGCTGGCCGTAGTCGAAACCGATCGTCTCAATCGCGGCAAAGCGCCCCAATGCCCAGGCGAGACAGGTGGCCGAATCCTGACCGCCCGAGAACAGCACAAGAGCTTTCTCGGATTGAGACGGGGGTGTTCGATGGGCCGTATCGGTCACCGTCACGAGATAACGCGTGCATCAGAACCAATCAACCGCCGGATTCGCCGCGCATAAAGCTGCCGCAACGCGAGTCAGGTGCGCGGGTGAAGCCGGCGATCGGTGCCAAGATTTTTTGTCAATCCGTCCCAGATGTCGTCGCTCGACGGCGATGCCCCAATCCGCAGAGCGGCGTTCGACCGCAGAGCATCCCGCGACCCTTGCATATTTTAAATACGTGACGATCGAAGAAAGCGGTCCCCTGTTGGGGATCGGCCTTGCCACATGACTTAGTGGGCGAAGATCAACCGCCGCTTTCGCTGGCTGAAGGACTCGTTCGCGTTGAGATAACCCTCTGCTACGGCACAACTTGAGGCGAATCCGGGGCTGCTGACCGGGAATTCCGGCGCGGCAGCCTTGGTTGACACTCCCCGGTGTGCGGTCTACTTCACAGGTCCGAAAAAGGCGTGGACAACAAATGCCCGAACTGCCGTCGATGAGATCCGCCGAGCGGCCGCTGTCGCCGCACCTCCAGGTCTACCGCTGGCAGCTCACTTCGGTCATGTCGATCATGCACCGCGCAACCGGTGTCGCGTTGAGCGCAGGTGCGGTATTGCTGGTGTGGTGGCTGGTTGCCGCCGCAAGTGGTCCCGACGCGTTTAACGGGGTGCAAAATTTCCTCGGGTCCTGGATCGGGATCGTGATGCTGCTCGGCTGGACCGCAGCGTTGTTCTACCATTTATGCAACGGCATTCGGCATCTCGTCTGGGATAGCGGCCACGCGCTCGATCTCGGGTCGACCTATACCGGGGGTTGGATCGTTATCGCGGCGACCGCAATTCTGACAGCGATCGCCTGGGCTGCCGGCATTTCCCACTGGGCTGGTTGAAATGGCCACGTCGCGAATGCGCGCCGCGCCGCCGGCGCGGATGCGCTCGCCGCTCGGTCGCGCGGTCGGTCTCGGCTCCGCCAAAGAGGGGGTCGGGCATTGGATCGCACAGCGCGTTACCGCGCTGGCGCTGGTGCCGCTGTGTTTGTGGTTCGTGGCAGCGGTCATTCAGTTGGCCGGCGCGGATTACGACACGATGCAGGATTGGGTTGGCCGGCCCTTGCCCGCGACGGTGTTGGTCCTGTTGTTGATCGCCACCTTTTATCACGCAGCTCTCGGGTTGCAGGTCGTGATCGAGGACTATGTTCATAGCGAACTCGCGCGGCTTGGCTTGGTGATCAGCGCCCGCTTGGCGTGCATCGCTCTGGCGGTTGCCGGCATCGTCGCCGTGCTGACTTTGGCGCTCGGATCGGCCGATTAACTGACCCGATTAGAGACTAAGGGAGTTGGGCTATGCCCGCCGCCTATCCGATTACTGATCACACCTATGACGTCGTTGTTGTCGGTGCGGGCGGTGCGGGGTTGCGCGCAACCTTGGGCTGCACCTCAGCCGGACTCAACACGGCGTGCATCAGCAAGGTGTTCCCGACACGCAGCCATACCGTCGCAGCCCAGGGCGGCGTCGCCGCAGCCCTCGGCAACATGGAAGCCGATGATTGGCGCTGGCATATGTACGACACGGTCAAGGGCTCGGACTGGCTCGGCGACCAGGACGCGATCGAGTATATGTGCAAGAACGCGATGCCGGCGGTAGTCGAGCTCGAACATTTCGGGGTGCCGTTTTCCCGCACCGAAGCTGGCCAGATCTATCAGCGGCCGTTTGGCGGCCACATGACGGATTATGGCGATGGCGATCCGGCGCGTCGCGCTTGCGCCGCCGCCGACCGCACCGGGCACGCGATCATCCACACGCTTTATCAGCAATGCCTAAAGAATAACGCGCAGTTCTTTGTCGAATATTTCGCGCTCGACCTGATCATTGATGAAGAAGGCGCCTGCCGCGGCATCATGGCCTGGGATCTTGCCGACGGGATCCTGCACCGGTTCAAGGCCCATCTGGTGATCCTTGCTACCGGCGGCTATGGGCGGACCTTTTTCTCTTGCACCTCGGCCCATACCTGCACCGGCGACGGCAATGCCATGGTGTTGCGGGCCGGGCTGCCATTGCAGGACATGGAATTTGTCCAGTTCCACCCGACCGGAATTTACGGCGCCGGCTGTTTAATCACCGAAGGAGCCCGCGGCGAAGGCGGCTACCTGACCAACAGCGAGGGCGTGCGGTTTATGGAGGGCTATGCGCCCCACGCCAAGGACCTGGCGTCGCGCGATGTTGTCAGCCGGGCGATGACGATCGAGATCCGCGAGGGGCGCGGTTGCGGGCCGCTAAAGGACCACATCCTGCTGCATCTCGAGCATTTGTCGCCCGAAGTGCTGCATTTGCGGCTCCCCGGCATCACCGAAACCGCGCGGATCTTCTCTGGGGTCGACGTGACCCGCGAGCCGATTCCGGTTTTGCCGACGGTGCACTACAATATGGGCGGCATCCCGACCAATTATCACGGCGAGGTGCTAAACCCATCCGAGGACGACCCGGAGCGCGTGTTTCCCGGGCTGATGGCAATTGGCGAGGCGGCATGCGTTTCGGTTCACGGCGCCAACCGGCTGGGCTGCAATTCGCTGCTCGACATCGTTGTGTTTGGCCGGGCTGCTGCCCATCGTGCGGTCGAACTGGTCAGTCCCGGCGCACCGCAAAAGCCGTTGCCGTCGGATGCGGGCGACGAGGCGATCGCCCGGCTCGACGCGGTGCGGCATGCGAAAGGGCCGCGCAAGACCGGCGAGATCCGGCTCGATATGCAGCGCACTATGCAGAATAATTGCGCCGTCTTTCGCACCGCCGAGGTGTTGCAGGAAGGCGTCAAAAAGATCGACGGTGTCGCCGACAGCTTTGCCGAACTCGGCATCACCGACCGCTCGATGATTTGGAACAGCGATCTAGCCGAGGCGCTTGAGCTCGAAAACTTGCTCGAGCAAGCGGTCGTCACGATGCATTCCGCCGCCAACCGTACCGAAAGCCGCGGCGCCCATGCCCGCGAGGACTATCCCGAACGCGACGACGTCAATTGGCTCAAACACACGATCGCTTGGCTCGACAGCGACAGCAAGGTCAATACCGGCTACCGGCCGGTGCACCTTTACACCCTGTCGAACGAGGTCCAGGTGTTTCCGCCCAAGGCCCGTGTTTATTGAAGTTTTTGGCGCTCCCGGGGAAATGTTTGCTCGGGGCTGGCCGCAAAGGCCGGTGAACCGAACAGCCCAACAAACACCTATAGTATATCGGGCGAGGCGCATGATTGCGCCTGCCTGAGTTGCCAACATCCGAACAGCAACATTGTCGCGAGGACCGGGCGATAGGCCCGTACCGAGGAAATAATGGCCGAATTCACCTTGCCCCTAAATTCGAAGCCCGGCGTCGGCAAGACCGTCACCGCACCACCCGGCGCGCAGCGGGTGCGCGAGTTCAAGATCTATCGATGGAACCCCGAAGACGGCAAGAATCCGGTGATCGACAGCTTTTCGCTCGATCTCGATCAGTGCGGCCCAATGGTTCTTGACGCGCTGATCAAGATCAAGAACGAGATCGACACGACCCTCACTTTTCGCCGCTCATGCCGCGAGGGGATTTGCGGCTCGTGTGCGATGAATATCGATGGCGTGAACACTCTCGCTTGCCTGAAGGCGATCGCCGATATACGCGGGCCGGTCCAGATCTATCCACTGCCGCATATGCCGGTGATCAAGGATTTGGTCCCCGATCTGACGCATATCTACGCGCAATACCACTCGGTCGAGCCATGGCTCAAGACCGCCAGCCCCCCGCCGCCGGATCGCGAATTCCCGCAATCGGTCGAGGAGCGCGAGAAGCTCGATGGGCTGTGGGAGTGCATCTTGTGCTTTTGCTGCTCGACTGCTTGTCCGAGTTATTGGTGGAATGGTGAGCGCTATCTCGGGCCGGCAGTCCTGCTGCAGGCCTATCGCTGGATCGCCGATAGCCGCGACGAGGCCACCGGCGACCGGCTCGACGCACTCGAAGACCCATTCCGGTTATACCGCTGTCATACGATAATGAACTGCACCCGCACCTGCCCCAAGGGGCTGAACCCGGCCAAAGCCATCGCCGAGATCAAAAAGCTGATGGTGCTGCGCCGCTGAGCAGCAAACTGAGCTCGCCGAGCGAGGCTAAGCGCAGCGATGACTTATCCGCGGCAACCCGGTTTTGTGAACGAGCGAAATCTCCTGCCCAGCCCGTCCGCTCTGCGCAATTCGCCTGCAGCTAGGCGAGTTTCTGCCGCGCTTACCGCCATCGCCTTTGCCGCCGGGTGCGGCAACTGGCAGGCAGGAGCAGCTGCCGAGCCCCGTCTCCCGAACCGGGACCACCGCGCCACCCAGCTGGCAGCCCAGACGACCCAATGGAAAGTCTTCCACGATCCTAAAAACGGGATTGAATTCTCCTACCCCGACAATATGAAGATCGTCGGCGGCTGCCTTGACGAAAAGAATTGCGTCGCCATGGTCGGCAAGACCGCCCGCCCCGACGACTATCTTCTTGCCTTTGAAGTATTTGACGGGTCGCTCGAGACGGTCGCAGTCGATCAAGCGGTTTTCCAAAAGGAAGGCGATCACTGGGTCGCCAAAGGACGTAACGCAACCCACCCGGCCGAAACCATCTCCGGACCCGGTTGGCGCGGTTTAAAGGCGATCGTTGACTGCGGCATTTCCGACAGCGCCGGATTTCATGGCGGCGCCGGCGAATGCCTTTGGGTCGTGATGAGCGACGGCAAACGCTCGGTTGTTGCCGATACGCAAGGGACTGCTCCGATCAATCAGGAGCTGCTGCGCTCGATTGAGAGCCTACGTTTCATCCCGCATTAGGGATGCCCATAAATCTGCTGATGATCGACTGAGGAGAAGCACATGACCATCAATGTCGCTGATGTACTCAATCGCCTTAGCCCGATTACAGCCCGTTCGCTCAAGAATTACACAGACGCGATCCGTCTAGGCGGCCAATTATTCGAGAAGGCCGGGATTAACACATCCCTGCGGATGGCGCATTTCCTGGCGCAGGCGCTGCACGAGACAGGCCGCTTTACCGTGTTGCGCGAAAACATGAACTATTCCGAAGAGCAATTAACGAAAATATTCGGCGTCGGTCGCCATTCTGCCGCAGTAAATCATGATGAGGCTTTCGATCTGGCGCACCACCCGGAACGTATTGCCGAGCGCGTCTATGGCACGGGAAATCCGCACAAGGCGCAAGAACTTGGCAATACCGAACCGGGCGACGGTTTCCGTTATCGCGGCAACGGCATCTTGCAGATGACCGGACGCGGTGCTCACCGTCGTATCGGCCAAGCCTGCGGTATCGATTTTGAAAGTCACCCGGAATTGGCGACCACGCCTGAGCACGCGCTAAAACCCGCACTGCAGGAGTGGACCGAGGGCAACTGCAACGAGCTGGCAGACAAAAACAATATTCGTGCGATAACATTAAAGATAAATGGCGGTTTCAACGGCCTTCCCGAACGAAGGGTGTTGTTTAACAGGGTTCTTTCCCTGCTCGAACCGGGCGCCGACCCGGACATGGTTGGTGCGGCGGATAACGACATCAAGTCTTTACAGCAGAATCTAAACATTCTGGTTCCGAGGAAACCACCTCTCGACCTCGATGGTCATTTTGGGCCCAACACCGAGCGCGCCGTCAGAGAATTCCAGGCAGCTGCCGGCATTGTGGCGGACGGCATTCCCGGCCCGGTCACCCTGGCCTCGATTAGGCTGAAGCTCGACGCCGTCCGCGCCGGATAGGCATCTCATTCCCTGCGCCTGCCTGGTTGGCAACAGCTTTCCCGCCGCTTTGTCGGGGCGAGCGAGCGGAGGCCCCAGACCCCGTCGGTTTTGACGCGCGTTAAGGCAATGTTTCGGAGCGGGTGTAGCGCCGCCAGGCGCTCATCTGGAGCTGCGAGGTACGGCAATGGACGACCACCGGCCGCGTCTTGATGTCAAACGCGCGGGCAATACCGTCGGTAATCTCGTTTTCCTTGGCGATCGTGATCCCCTCGGCGCCAAACGACCGCGCCCATTGCGCGAAATCGGGGTTGGTCAACCGCACTCCCTCCATCAGCGGCCGCTCAGGATAGCGGACATAGGAATGCATCCCGATCGTGCCGTACATATTGTTATCGGAGATGATCATGATCGGGTTGGCGCCGTATTGCATCGCGGTGGCGATCTCGTTGCCGGTCATCAATGCCCCGCCATCGCCGACAAACGCGACCACCTGCGTGTTGGGCCGGCGCAATGCCGCCGCCACCGCCATCGGCATGCCCGAGCCCATCGCCCCCACCACCGAGGCGAGAAACACCTGGCCCTGGCGGAAGCCGATATAGCGATGAACAAAGCTGCCGAAATTGCCAGCATCGGTCGTGACCGTCGCGTCGGGCGCCAGATGCTTGTCAACCTCACAGACAATCGCGGCGAAATTGATGCCGTCGGAGGTCGGCTCCCATTCCTTGGTCAGCAGGCGGCGATGGATTGCGTTGAGGCGGCTAACCCAGCCCCGGCGCTTTTCCGAGTCGCTGGGGGCGCCGCGGCGTAGCAAGCCCCGGATCACTTCATACGGGCTGCACGGCAGACCGAGGTCGGGCCGCCACACGCGGCCGACTTCGTTGGGGTCGGGCCAGACATGGACCAATGGCAATTGCGGCTTGGGTGCGGTCGGGAAACTGTAGGACTGGCTGACGGAGTCGGTCAGACGTTCGCCCAGCGCCACCATCAGATCCGCGCGCTTCATCTCGCCGAGCAGATCGGGCGGCACCCGGATCCCCATATAGCCGCCGTAATTTGGATGCGTCGCGTCGAACAATTGCGGCCGGCGATGGGTCGGGCTGATCGGCAGTACCCATTGCTCGGCAAAGCGGTTGAGGTCGGCGAGGACGGCGTTGTCATGCACCGCGTCGGCCAACAGCGCGCCGCCGACCAAAATCAACGGCCGCTCGGCGGCTTCGAGCATCACCGCCAGCCGGTCGAGATCGTTGGGCCGGGGTGCGGCGACGACGCGCGGCCGCGCCGGGTCCACCGCGGCATCGGTTTCGGCGTCGAACAGATCCTCGGGCAGGATCACCGCGACCGGCCCCGGCGTGCCGCTTTCGGCCAAATGAAAGGCGCGGGCGATCGCCTCAGAAGCCTGCTCGGGCTCGTTGACTTCGATGACCTCTTTCGTGACATCCGACAGGAGCCGCGAATAATTCTGCTCCTGCAGTGCCAGCCGGCCAAAATCCTTGCGCTCGACCTGGCCGACCAGCATCACGATCGGGGTCGCGTCGTGATAGGCCGAATGCAACGCCACCATCGCATTCGACAGACCCGGCCCGCGCGACACCATCGCCACCCCGGCGCGGTCGCGCAGCCGCCCGTCCGCCACCGCCATGTAGCCGGCGCCGCCCTCATGCCGGCACACGATGACCCGGATCGAATTCTTTTCGATCAGCGCGCTGGTCAACCCGACATAGCTTTCGCCGGGTACGCAATAGACCTGATCGACATTATGCGCTTCGAGGCTCTCCGCCAACAGGCGGGCGACGGTCTGAGGCATCGGCTGGTTCCCTGTGCGAAATGGCTGGGACACGCATAGCGAAAACCAGGCGGCCTCGAAAGGGGCGAAGAGCGCATGACGCGGTTGCCCGACACGCGCTAACCTGTCTTTGCGGTCGGCTAAAATGCAAAGGAGGGGAGACATGGCAAGGGAACAGACGCCAAAGCAGGAAACATTCGAGGCCGATTTTATCGTGATCGGCGCGGGGTCGGCCGGCTGCGCGGCCGCTGCCCGGCTCAGCGAGGACCCGGCCACACGGGTGCTGTTGCTCGAAGCCGGCGGCGAGGACACCAACCGCTGGATCCACATCCCGCTCGGTTTTGGCAAGACCTTTGCCGATGCGTCCGTCAATTGGTGCTACGAGACCGAGCCCGATCCGGGCGCCGCCGACCGCAAGGTGTTCTGGCCGCGCGGCAAGGTGTTGGGAGGTTCGTCCTCGATCAACGGCATGGTCTATATCCGCGGGCAGGCCGAGGATTTCGACCATTGGCGGCAGCTCGGCAATACCGGCTGGTCGTTCGATGACGTGTTGCCCTATTTCAAGCGCTCTGAGCATCAGACGCGTGGCGCCGACGCCTATCACGGCACCGGTGGGCCGCTCTGCGTCTCCGATGTCCCCGATCATCACCCGATCTGCGAAGCCTTTATCGATGCGGCGATCTCGTTGGGCTTCCCGCGCAATGATGATTTCAATGGCGAGAAGCAAGACGGCGTCGGCTATCACCAGACGACTACGCGCAATGGCAAGCGCTGTTCGACAGCGGTCGGCTATCTGCGGCCGGCGATGACCCGGCCCAATCTGCGCGTCCTCACCAATGCACTGACCGAAAAAATCACCTTTGACGGGCGGCGCGCGACCGGTGTCATCTTTCGCCACAATGGCGAGACCTGCACCGCGCGGGCTACGAGCGAGGTCGTTTTGTGCGGTGGGGCGGTAAATTCGCCGCAACTGTTGTTGCTGTCGGGCATTGGCAAAGCCGAGCACCTGGTGGCGCACGGGATCCCGGTCCTGCACCATCTGCCGGGTGTCGGGCAAAGCCTGCAGGACCATTATTCGGCGCCGCTCAAATTCAAATGCGCACTGCCGATCACGGTCAACGACGTGATGCTGAGCAATCTGAAAAAGCTGAAGGCCGGATTGCAGTATTACACCTTCAAGAACGGGCCATTGGCGATGGGCACCTCACCCGCGGCATTGTTCGCGCGCACCCGGCCGGAGCTCGCTTCGGCCGACATCAAATGCTCGTGCTCGCCGTTCAGCGCCGACCGCCCGCAAGACGGGCTGCACCGCTGGTCGGGATTTACGATGATTGTTTATCAGCTGCGCCCCGAGAGCCGCGGTCGCATCGAATTGCGCAGCGCCAACCCGGCCGACCCGCCGGCGGTCTATCCGAATTATCTGGCGACCGCGACTGATCAGCAGACCATCATCGACGGGCTCAAGCTACTGCGCCGGGTCGCAGCCACACCGCAAATGCAGCGCTTGATCACGGCCGAGTTCCAGCCAGGGCCGGAGGTCGCCTCCGACGAGCAACTATTGGATTACGCCCGGCAGCGCGGCGGCACCGTGTACCACCCGACCAGCACCTGCAAGATGGGCACCGATACGATGGCCGTGGTCGATCCCGAATTGCGGGCGCATGGGCTCGAAGGCTTGCGCGTCGCCGACGCCTCTATCATGCCGACCGTCGTTTCCGGCAACACCAACGCCGCAACGATCATGATCGGCGAACGGGTCGCCGACATGGCCCGCCAGAGGCTTAAGCTCGCGGCATAGCAGCCGGCCGATCCGACCCGCCATCGCGAGCGCGGGGTAGATTGGCTTCGAAGGGACAGGCGGGTCTCCGGTACAGAGCGCGGAAGGCTGCGGTCCGGTCGGATTACTATCGGGGCTGCTACCAAATGGTGTGCTCGGTGTTGAACCCTTTGAACTGCCCGCTGACCGAGTGGGCTAACCAACTATCGAGCAAGGACAATGCCAGTCATACCCCAGGCGCAGCTTACGGTCGTCGCCGAGTTCCCGAAACATTACTTCCTAGAAAATCTTGCTGTTCGTTCCGATGGCTCGATCCTGGTCACGGCGTTTAATAAAAAGGAACTATGGTACGTCTCGAGCCCAAATGGCGAGCTACCCGTTACGCCCGTGCTTGTTCACACTTTCGATCTCATGACGCTGTGCGTGGTTGAGACAGACCGTGACATTTTCCTGATCGGCACATCCGACGTCTACGGGACCCGAGAGTCGAGGCTGTATCGTATGGATCTGCGGGCATGGAGCCCGGGCGAGAGCATCGCACCCCAGCTTGTGCTCGAATTCCCGGAGCCGAAAGTCGGGCTAAACGGCGGCTGTCTGATTGCACCGGACGTTCTCCTGCTCGCTGGGGCCACGGACCTGATCTGGCGCGTGGACCTGCCCGAGAATGGGGGCGAGGCCTCCGCGCGTGTCTGGCTGCAGCATGACAACATGAAGAATAGGCCGGGAGAGAAGAAGCCCGAGCAGCCGGGCGTCAACGGGATACGCTACGCCGCGCGTACGCAGCATCTCTACTACACCTCGACATCGCAGCAGCTCATGATGCGCGTCAGTGTCGATCCAACCTCCCTGGAACCGGCAGCTCTGCCAGAATTCATCGCTGGCGGCCGCGAGTGGGATGATTTCATCATCGATGAGGATACCGCGGTCGCTTACGTGACGACGCATCGCGAGAATACGATTGATCGAGTGCGATTGGAGCCGGACGGGAATCGTGCGGGCAGGGTTGTCGTCGCCGGGGAGCCCTTTTCTGACTTGTTGGTCGGACCATCGAGCGGCGCATGGAGGCGTGGGCCGGGAGACTATGGGCGAACGGCGTATATCACGACGGACGGCGGTATTGCCCAGCCGCCGGACGGCATTGTCAGGACCGCGAAGCTGTTGCGCGTCGTCCTACCTCAGTTATGACCGGCCGCGCTAACCAGTGTCGCGAACTCGTCTCGATCGCTGGCAAGCCTCAGATGCGCGCGACTTGCCGACCGTCGGACTTCACCCCGCGATGGGAGGAGTAGCCCGGAGGGTCGTAGGCCAGTTTCAAACTGAGACACATCGTTCCCGGCTGAATCGACTTGCGGGGATCACTGTGTAAAAATGCCGCGTGGTACATGCTTGCAGGGAGTGCCGTCCAAATGACCGAAAAGACCACGCAATCCGTCGCGAACCTCGGCTATCACGCCCACATCTACTACGATGTGACCAAGACCCGCGGCAACGCCGAACGCGTGTGCGCCGCGCTAAGCGAGAAATTCAAGGTCGAGATCGAAGAGTTCCGCGACACGCCGCGCGGACCGCACCCGATCAGCAATGCGCTGGTCATCTTTAAGCCCGAAGAGTTCGCGCATGTCGTGCCTTATCTGATGCTGAACCGCGACGGGCTCGACGTACTGGTCCACCCGCTAACCACGGACGCGGTCGAGGACCACCGCGGTTACGCGATCTGGCTCGGCAATCCGGTCGAGTTAAAGCTTCACACGCTGCCGCACGGCCGCGGCGGGCAGCTGCCGAGCGGCGTCAGCCCGTAATCACAGCGGGCGTCTGCCCGCGTCGTCCAAGCGTCGCCGGCCCGGCGCGGCCCGGTTTCGCGCCGTCTAATGGCTCAGCCGCAGCTTGACCTGGCAGCGGTAGGTCGTGGGCTGCTACCGTGCTTCGCCAGACTCAAAGGGGATCATGCGGATGCCGCCTGAATTGACCGATCAAGCGCTCGAATTTCTAATTGCCCGCGCCGGGCTCAGCCTGACGCCAGCGCAAAAGGCCGATTTGAAATCGGTCTACCCCGCCTTGGCGGAGATGGCCGATCGAGTGCGCAAACCGCGCGGCCGCATGGCCGAACTCGCGCACACCTACGACTTCGCGGATGAGGATTTGTGATGAGCGCCGCGATCCCGACCATCGCCGAAGCCGCCCGGCTCATCGCCACGAAAGAGCTGTCACCGGTCGAATTGACCCGCGCTTGCCTCGACCGCGTTCACGCGCTCGATAACCAGCTGCACGCCTTTATTCTTCTGACCGAGGATCGCGCATTGGCCGAAGCGCGCGACGCCGAGGCGGCGATTATGGCCGCCGGTCCGAAAAGCCCGCTGCACGGTATTCCGATCGGGCTCAAGGACATTGTCGATACCAAGGGCATCCGCACGACCTGCCAGTCGCGCATCCTCGCCGAAAATGTCCCGGAGACCGATGCTGCCTGCGCCGAAAAGCTTGCCGCCGCCGGCACGGTGCTGATCGGCAAAACGACGACACATGAATTCGCCGATGGCGGTCCGTCTTTTGATGTGCCGTGGCCGCCGGCGCGCAACCCGTGGAACCCCGATCATTTTACCGCCGGCAGCAGCAGCGGCACCGGCGCCGGTGTTGCCGCTGGGCTGATCCTGGGTGGCATCGGCACCGATACCGGAGGGTCGATCCGCGGCCCGGCTGCACTTTGCGGCATCGCCGGGATCAAGCCGACCTATGGCCTTGTCAGCCGCGCTGGGGTGGCGCCCGCCGCCTTTAGCCTCGACCATATCGGGCCCATGGCGTGGACCGCCGAGGATTGCGCGTTGATGCTGCAGGCTCTGGCCGGCCATGACGCGCGCGATCCGGCGAGCGCCAAGCGGCCGGTCCCGGACTACACCGCGCAATTGGGTCAAGGTGTCAAAGGCCTGAAGATCGGCGTGATCCATCATTTCCACGAGGTCGATTACAAGGTCAGCCCCGGCACAAGGCAAGGCATCGACAATGCGATCGCGACCTTGCGCACCCTCGGCGCCGAAATTCGCGAGGTCCAGCTGTCGCCATTGCAGGATTGGGGCGCCTGCGGGACCTTGATCTCGACAGTCGAACGCGCCGCCGCTTATGAGGAATGGGCCCGCACCCGGCTTGGCGATTTCAGCGAGCGGGTGCAGCGCCGGCTGATGCTGGGTGCGCTGGTCTCCGGCGTCGATTATGTGCAAGCGGTGCGTCGCCGTCGCGAATTGCGTGCCGAGTTGCATACAGCGATGACCGATCTCGATGTCGTGCTGACTGCAGCGCAGCCGAACGAGGCGGCAAAGATCGACGAGATCCCAGCCTGGGATACCTTCGCCGTGCCCAGCTTTACGATGCCGTTCAATGTCGCCGGTTACCCGGCGATCTCGATCTGCTCGGGGTTTGGTGAAGGCGGATTGCCGGTCGCAATCCAGCTGGTCGGCAAGCCGTTCCAGGAGCCGACCGTGTTGCGCATTGCCGATGCTTTCGAAAAGGCGACCGAGTTCCGCAACCGCCGCCCGGCGCTAACAAGCGCTCGCTAGATTGCTTAGGCCAAAACCCTCGTCGTTCCGGGGCGCGGGCGCAGCCGGCGAGCCCGGAACCCATGACAACAGCCTGCAAATATGTCGGTAAAGCGGTGTTTATGGGTTCCGGGCCCGGCCTTGCAAGGCCGTCCCGGAATGACGGCCGCCTGGGCCAGAGGTAGAATCGGCCGCAACGTTTATGCAGGAGGAAACGTCATGGAAAAGCGATTTGGCGTAGTATCCGCGGATGGTCATTGCCGCTTGATGCACCTGCCGTTCGATTTGTGGACCAAGCGGCTGCCGCGCAAATTCGCTGATGACGGGCCGCGGGTCGTGACCGGGCCGGACGGTGTGCGGCAATGGGTCGTCGAAGGGCGTCCGTGGAGCGGTGTCGGCTGGGCCGGGGTCGGTCGCGGCCCGGTGAATTGCTACACAAGGGCGGGCCTGCCGGAAGAGCCGGAACCGGGCGTCTTCCGCGCCGCCAACGCCCGATATCGCTGCGAGGATATGGATCGCGACGGCGTCGACGCCGAACTCGTCAACGGTCCCTACGAGCAGATCTGGCAGATCAAGAACCCGGAACTGCGTGCCGCCTGCGTGCGTGCGGTCAACGACTGGGCGCGCGAGCTGTACGAGGAATCGAACGGTCGGTTCATCATGTTGCTGCCTTTGCCTTGCATGGCGCCGGACGAGGCTGTCGCCGAGCTGCTGCGGGTGGCCGATTTCGGCATGCCGACCGGGGTGATCTTCGACTGGGCCAACGCTCCCGAACCGGTGATCCACCAGATGTGGGAGCCGGTCTGGGCGGCGGCCGCGGACACCGGAATGCCGGTCAATTTACACGCCAATCCGAGTGGCGGGTCGCGCCAAATGGGGGTTGGCGTGTCGGGCATCGAACCCCGCAATCAGGCATTGATGCGGGTCGCCAATTTCCCGATGGGGCTAATGGCCGAATTGATGAGCGCGGTCGTGTTCTCGGGTATCTGTGACCGCCACCCCGGCATCCGCTTTGTCCTCGAAGAGGCGGGCGTTGGGTGGGTTCCGTTCATGTTCTGGCGATTTGACCGCGAATGGGATTTTGGCGAACCCTCAAACCGCGTTTTCAAGCCGGACATCGAGCTCTCGGACAAGCCCAGCGAGTTCGTCAAGCGGCAGGTCTTTTTCACCTTTGAGGTCGAGGAAGAAGGCGGTTTTCGTCGCGCCCCCGAAGTCGGATTGAAGAATTTTCTGTGGGCGAGCGATTTTCCTGGTCTCGACAGCCCATGGCCGCATTCAAAAGCGATGGGTCACGCCCCCGCCGAGACGGCGTTGGGCAAAGAGGCGCTCAATCAGCTGGTCTTTGAGAATGCGGTCAATCTCTACAAGATCCCGGTGACGGCATCGCAACAGTCTGCCGCCGCGGCGTAATCAGGGGCTTCGCTCCGGGCCGGACTACGCGGCCCGGATGCCGGATACTCAACATTAAGTGACATTAAAGGAGTCGATTACCGCTCTCAGAGTTGTGATCATAATCGCCCGGTAAAATGATCATAATTGATCCAGCTTGGCGGTGCCGGGCATCGGACAACCGGTTCCGATCGGCGTTGTTCTTCAATGATCGGCCTTCGCCGAACGGAGAAACACGATGCGCGGATTGAATTTTTCGATGTTGCTGTTGCTCGGTCTCGCCTTTTCCGGGTTTGCCGGATGCGCCGAGGCAACTGCGGTCTCGCAAGCTCAGGCTCCGCCACTCAGGCCGGGAATGGCGCGAGTTTGGTTTTTCCGCCCGTCGCTGACGCCGCAATTCGGCGCCGTCACGGCCTACTCGCCGATGGTCTATGCGAACGGCGCTCCCGTCGGCGCGATTGCGCCCGGAACCGATTTCTACCGCGATTTCGCACCGGGGACCTATCGCTTTATGGTTGAGCCCTATGGGTTGCCGACGCCCCAGTCCGTGACCCTGCAACTGGAGCCGGGGACACAAGATTATTTGCAGGTCGACTGGATTGCTAGCTGGACCCAGGGCTATCCGCCGGCAAGCTGGAGTTTTGCTCCGAATACGTTCGGCATTCTGTGGATGTCGCCGCAGGTCGCCCACGCCTATCTGCCGACGCTGGCCTATCTCGGCGCGCGCTAACTCTTCGCGCCGGCGACACGGGGGTGCGGGCCAATAGCCACCTCTCGGCGGCCGCGTTCTCCGCGACCGGGCAAATTCGTACGCCACATAAAAGGCGGCTTTTAACGCTATGGTATTAGTTCTGTTTAGGATCGACGAAGTAGATTCTGACTTCCGGCGCCCCTAAAGTTATCCGCTATCGGAGGATTGATTACGAAGGCTATCAATAGTCGTGATTATTCCCGGTTCGGCCAATTTATTTCCCGGTTCGGGCTGCGAAAATTCCCGTTTAGGCTGCCACGGGAATTCGCCCCCAATCCCTTGATGTACCTCGCCGTTTCCGCGCCAGACGCGGCTGAACCGAGGAAATTCCCGGCTCTTTCCCGGTTACCCGGGAATTCTGCTGATCGGGCGCTCCCCCGGACTTGCCAGGAGCTCGTCTCGTCTGGGTATCAGATCTGCTGCTGCTGACGGCGGATGAAGTCGATAAAGATCGCCGCCAACAGACCCTCTTTTTTCTCCCAGTCTTCGCTCGCGATGTCCTGATCGGGGCGGTCTTCGGTCAGGACCTCGTGGTATTCGGCATTGGGTAGCAAACGGTGCGCCGCCTGGCCGGGGCCGCGCGGATGGACGCGGTCGTTACCTGGAATGATGCAGGCCGGCATCATCATCGAGCGCAGTTCCGCCGGGCTGAGGCCGATCACCGGGTGATCCGCACCCTCGTTAAAGCTTTGCCGCCAGCGCTCCATCAGCGCGACGAACTCCTTGGCATCCAGCCCCATCAGCCTCGCCCGGTTGGCCGGGTTGGCGGCAATGACCTCGCGGAAATGCTCGCTGTCGCACACCATCGCCATGGCGCCTTGGCGCGCCAAATCGATGTATTGGCTGTAGTAATTCTGTACCAGGCGCTGGGCGGCGTAGGGTCCGCCGGTGACGCGCCACAACAGTAACCCGCGCACCGCCGATGGATAGCGCAAGGCAAACAGCAGGGCGAGGCGACAGCCCGACGAGCTGCCGCCGATAAACGCCGGAAGGGCGTCGAGCTGGGTCAAAAGCTCGCGCAAATCCTCGACCCAGACTTCGTTCTCCGAGTTTCCCTCGAAGGCCACGCCGGAGGCGCCGGTATTGCGCCGGTCATAGATCAAGACGCGGTTGCCGGCCTCGGCGAGCTTTTCGGCGAGCGATTTGACGCCTGATAGCGCGCGCCGGCCGCCAGGCTGCAACGCCAGCCACGGGCCGTGATCGCCGAGAACCTGGTAATTGATGTCGACGCCGCGAATTGATGCAATCGGCATGGCTTTCCCCGATGGCCGAACATTCGGACTTCTGCCATCCTAGCCGATATCCCCCGGACGCGCAGAGGAAATGACATGCAGGTCGGCGTCTTCTACTTCCCCGTCGATTACGGCATCGACCCGGGCGAACTGGCGGCAGCGCTCGAGGCCCGCGCCTTTGCCTCGCTGTATGTGCCCGAGCACACCCACATCCCGGTCAGCCGGCGCACCCCGTTCCCCGGCGGCAGCGAATTGCCCAAGAAATACGCCCACACTCACGATCCGTTTGTGGCATTGTCCTTTGCCGCGGCGGCAACCAAAAAGCTGCTGCTCGGCACCGGCATCTGTCTCATCCCCGAGCATGATCCGATCGTGACCGCGAAATCGGTCGCCAGCCTCGACCAACTGTCAGGCGGCCGCTTTATCTTTGGCATCGGCGGCGGCTGGAATGTCGAGGAGATGGAAAATCACGGCGCCCAATACGACGCGCGCTTCCGGCTGATGCGCGAGCGCATCCTGGCGATGCAGGCGATGTGGAAAGATGAGGAAGCCGCATATCACGGCAAATTTGTCAATTTCGACCCGATCTGGTCCTATCCCAAGCCAAAGCAGCGCCCGCACCCACCGATCCTGCTCGGCGGCGAGACCGATTATACCCTGCGCCGCATCGTCGAATATTGCGACGGCTGGATCCCACGGCCGGTTGCCGGCTTTACCCCACGCGACGCCAAGGCGCGGTTGGCCCGAACGGCGGAGTCGAAGGGCCGCAACCCGGCGGAATTGTCGATCACGGTATTTCGCGCCCCGCCCGACAAGACCGCGCTCGACGATTACCGCGCTGCCGGGATTGACGCGGCATTGCTCGAAATCCCCGATCTCGGCCGCGACGAGATCCTGCGGCTGCTCGACAAATACGCGCCGCTGACCCAAGCGGGTTAAAGGGCCGGCTCGATGATCCGCGAGGAGCTGATTTTTGTCGCAACCTGCGACATATCGGGGCATGTCCGCGGCAAGGGGTTTCCGGCGCGCGAACTACCGGGCCGGCTCAAAAAGGGCATCGGCTGGACCGGCAGCAATCTGATGATGTCGCCCGCCGGTCCGATCTGGGACACGCCGTTTGGGACCGCCGGCGATTTTATGATCGTGCCCGATCCGGCGGCGGAGGTGCGGGTCGATTTTGCCGACGGGTCGGCGGCCGAGCATTTTTTTCTGGGAAACCTTTGCACGACCGACGGCAAGCCCTGGGATTGCTGCCCGCGTGATTTCTTGCACCGCGCGGCGGCGGAGCTCGAAGAGGTGTCCGGGCTGCGCGTCGTCGCGGCGTTCGAGCAGGAGTTTATCTATACCGGTACCGACGACCGTCCGGGCGACGCCTACGCGCTCGGCGCGTTTCGCCGCCAGGGCAATTTCGGTGAAGCCTTTATCGCGGCGTTGCGCGCCGCCGGACCCGTTCCGGACAGCTTTCTCGCTGAATACGGCGCTCGCCAGTTCGAGGTCACCGTCGCGCCACAGCCGGCATTGACCGCCGCCGACCACGCGGTGATCACCCGCGAGATGGCGCGCGCGGCGGCCCATCGGCTGGGACACCGGGCGGTGTTTTCGCCCAAACCCGACCCTGAGGGTGTCGGCAGCGGAGTTCACATTCACATGAGCCTGTGGGACGGCGGGCGACCGGCGACCTATCAGGCCGGCGAGACGTTGGATCTGAGCAAACCGGCGCAGCATTTTTGTGCCGGGATTTTGCACCACATGCCGGCGATCTGCGCTGTGACAGCGCCCTCGCCGGTCTCGTATCTGCGGCTCGTACCAAACCGCTGGGCGCCGACCGCCATCGATTTGGTATGCCAGGATCGCGGCGCCTGCCTGCGCGTCTGTCCGGTCTTTGCCGCCGAAACACCGGAGGAGACCGCGCGTCAGTTCAATATCGAGTTCCGCGCCAGCGACGCAGCGGCAAGCCCTTACCTGGCGTTGGGCGCGATCATCTTCGCCGGCGCCGACGGCATCCGCCGGTCGTTGCCGTTGCCCGGCCCCGCCGCCGCCCCGCCGTCATTGTCGGCGTCTTTGGGTGCAGCACTCGACCATCTCGCCACCAGCGAGGCTGCATTGCGCTGGTTCGGTGCCACCCATCTCGACGCCTATCTGCGCTTTAAGCGCGTCGAGGCGGAAAAGGTTGCCGACCTCTCCGAGCGCGAACTCTGCGCCCATTATGCCGAGATTTATTGAGTGCCGCCGGTGGATGTGGAACCGCTGCTCGAACCGGATGAGCCCAGCCCGGCCATCCTGACCAACGAGACGGGGGAATCGGTCTTTTTTCTGGCGTGTGATCACGGCGGCCGGGCATTTCCGCGACGGCTCGGCCAGCTCGGTCTCAGCGAGCCCGACACCTTTCGTCACATCGCCTGGGACATCGGCATCGCCGAGGTCGGGCGTCGGCTGTCGACAGCACTCGATGCGGCATTGATCGTCCAAACTTATTCGCGGCTGGTGATCGACTGCAACCGCGACCCCTCGGTGCCGAGTTCGATCCCGGAGACCAGCGAGGACACCGCAATTCCGGGGAACCGCAATCTCGGTCAAGTGGAGCGGGCGGCCCGTCGCGACGCGATCTTCCGCCCTTATCACGACCGGATCGCCGCCACGCTCGACGAACGCCAAGCCGCGCGCCGCGCATCGGCATTGGTTGCCTTGCACAGCTTTACGCCGGTTTTCAGAGGCATTGCGCGGCCGTGGCATGTTGGCGTGCTGTTCAATCGCGACGCCCGCCTTGCCCAGGCATTGCTCGACCTGTTGCGCGCCGAGGGTGATCTCGTGGTCGGCGAAAACGAGCCCTACCGGGTCACCGATCTGACCGATTACACAGTTCCGGTGCACGGCGAGCGACGCGGGCTGCCCCATGTCGAGATCGAGATCCGCCAGGATCTGATCACCGAGCCAGCGGGGCAGGCAGCCTGGGCCGACCGGTTGGCGCGTTTATTGCCCGCCGCGCACGCCGCTTTTGAGCGGCGATGACGGTCTCGCCTCGCGAGGCGCCGATCGATCCGGCGCACGCGGCGTTGCTGATCATCGATATGCAGAATTATTGCGCCCATGCCGAGGGCGGTTGGTGGCGCCAGCACCAGCCCACGCTGCATTTCTTGGGAAGTCTTCAGCAGTCGGTAGTGCCAAATTTGCGCCGGCTGCAAGCCGGCTGCCGCGAGGCGAAGATCGAGATTGTGTATTCGGTCATCGAGAACATGACCAAGGACGGCCGCGACCGCAGCCTCGATTACCGGATTTCCGGCATCGACGTGCCGAAGGGGTCGTGGGACGGGCAGGTGTTGGACGCCATCGCCCCGGCTGAAGATGAGATGATTTTTCGCAAGACGTCGAGCAACGTCTTTGTCTCGACCAATATCGACTTTGTATTGCGCAATCTCGGTGTGCGCTCGCTGATGATCGCCGGGATCATGACGGAGCAATGCGTCGAGAGCGCTGTCCGTGACGCTTGCGACCTCGGCTATCTCGTGACGCTCGTTACCGACGCCTGCACGACCAGCACCGCCGAACGCCACGAAAGCTCGCTGATCGGCCTGCGCGGTTATTGCCGTCAGCGCTCAACCGAGGCTCTCGTCGGGGAAATCGCCTCGATCCGCGGCATCACGGCTTAGCGGCAGTAACCAGCAGCACAGTCGAGGAAAGCCGCACTCCACCGTTTCGCGTGTGGGGGACGAGGGCCTCCTCGATCTTGCGGCGGATCGTCTCTCGGGTCGCCTCGTCAGGTTTTTTCTCGTCGATCAGCCGACCGGAGGGGCCCATGATGCAGGCAGCCTTGGCCTCCTCCTCTGGAGTGGCCGCGAGCATGTCGGGGTGCTCACGAGCAACCGCGATCTCGGCAAATCCGGCATTTTCGAGAAACTCGCGCACATAATCGGGGTCCGCGAAGGCCATCGGGCCGGGGGCGCGCGGTGATCTGGGCTCAGGTTGGCCGAGATGGCGCAAGGCCACCCGATAGGGAATAAGCCAATGCTCGTTCTCGTCGAGGCCCCCCCAGCACGCAAAACACAATCTGCCACCCGGCCGGGCAGCCGCGAGAAGATTGGTGAAAGCCTGACCGGGGTCGGCAAAAAACATCACCCCAAAGCGCGAGGTGATCAGATCAAAGGAGCCGGGCTCGAACTTACGGGTCTGGGCATCGGCCTCGATTAGCGAGACGTTGCGCAATCCGAGATCGGCCAAGCGTTTGCGCCCTGCTGTCAGCATTGCTGACGAGATGTCGGCCCCGACCACCACGCCGGTCTCGCCAACCGCCTCGGCGAGCGGCACGGTGAAGGCGCCGGTGCCGCAGCCGATTTCGAGCACGCGCTCGCCGGGCTTTGCACCGGAGCGCGCCAGCAGCAAATCGTTGACGGCGCGAACTCGGCGCTCGACAAGTCCCTCCAGCCCCACCCAGCGTGGTCCCGCCACGGTGTTCCAGTAATCACGCTGCGCAATGTTGGCAATCGCTTGCTCGGCCATAAATCCGGCTCCCTTCGGTCAATCGGGTTCGATCGGCATCGTCGCGATCGCCTTCCAGGCGATCGGTGCGCCGCATTTCTCCGCGGCTTCGGCGGGCGGCAGCGAAATGTCCCAATGTGCCGCCAAAAAACGCCGTCCCGTGACATTGGCGGCATCGTCGGATACCAGCCAGCGTAATGGCGGCGCCATGATCTCCGGGCGCAGCAGCCGCGAGCGGTCGGCAAACACACCCTCTGGGATAATGCGGGTGTCGGTCATCCCGCCCGGGACCAGCACATTGGCGGTGACGCCGCTTCCGGCAAGATCCGCCGCCATAACGGCGGTTGCCGCTTCGGCTGCGGCTTTGCTCGCCCCATAAAGGACGTAGCCCTCGCGCAGCATCGTGCCGAGGCTGGTCGTGACCGTCACGATCCGGCCGCGCCTGGCGCGCAGCATGTGCGGCACGACGGCGCGCGCCATCATCAACGGTGCGGTCGCATTGACCGCCACAAACCGGCCCCACTGCTCGGGCGTGATCTCCCAAAAACGCAGCGGGTTGCGACGCTGATCGGCGCGGATCGAGCCTTGGCCGATTCCGGCATTATTGACAAGGATGTCGATCCGGCCCGATTGGCTGAGCGCCTTCGAAACAATCATCTCGAACGAGGCCGGGTCTGCGAGGTCGGCCTGTATGGTTCGCAACGCTCCGGCGATATTGCTTCCGGCGGCAGCCTCCAGTTCGCCGAGCCAGGCCGGTTCGCGGTCGACTGCGGCGACATCGATGCCAGCTTCGAGCAGTCCCAGCGCCATCGCCCGGCCGATGCCGCTCGCCGCACCAGTCACGATTGCTAGCTGCCGATTTTCCGCCATCAGCGTTTACCTCCACTGCAACCGGTTTCTTGGCCGGCGGCAAGTCTCCCACCGGGCGGGAGGCGGCGCAATCCGATCTGTCGCGATCCTGCGCCACCGCCGTCCGGAGCGGCGGCGATTATCAGCAATGAGAGGCATTGGAAGAATGTCGAGCGAAGAACTTCATATCCCGCGCGAAAAGCTGTCCACGGAAGCGCGGCTGCTGCACTACGCGATCGTCTCGCTGCAAGAGGAGCTGGATGCGGTCGATTGGTATCGTCAGCGTGCCGACGACAGCGAGGACGACTCTCTAAAAGCGATATTGCTACACAATATGCGCGAAGAAATGGAGCATGCGGCGATGCTGATGGAATGGCTGCGCCGTAACAATCCCGACTTTGCGCGGACCTTTGAGACCTATCTCTTTACAAAGGCGCCGATTACCGAGGTCGAGAACGTCGCTGAAAAGAAGGGTGGTGAGGCGCCCTCCGCGGGCCAACAGCGCGACGATCTCGGCTTTACGATCGGCCCGATGCGGGGGAGATAGGCCGTGGACTATTTCAACCGCGAAGAGGCGCGATTTCCCCAAACCCTGTGGGATGCCCTCGATCAAAGCGCAGCAAAAGCCGCACGCGATTTGTTGACGGCACGCCGCTTTCTCGATGTCGAGGGGCCGTTTGGCGTCGGGCTGACTGCGATCGAGGCCGGGGATGACGAATTTCGCCAGCCCGATCCGAAGGAGGCGGGCACCGTCATCAGCCGCACCGTACCGGTGCCGATGTTGCGGCAGAGCTTCCAGCTAAGCATCCGCCGAGTTGCCGCCCATGTCGAAAACGGTCAGGCAATCAATCTGAGCCCGGCGCAAACCGCGGCTGAAGCCGTCGCCAACGCTGAAGAGCGAGTGGTATATTACGGCCAGCCTGATTTCGGGCTCCCCGGGCTGTTGACGGTGTCGGGCCGACAGCATGTCGATGGCGGCGACTGGTCGGGTCTCGACCGCGCATTGCAGGACGCGGTCGGCGCGGCGACCAAGCTCGACGAGCATGGATTTCGCGGGCCGTACGCTCTGGTGCTGGCGCCGGCATTGTATAATGCGCTGTTTCGGCTTTATCCCGGTACCGACGTGCTGCAGCTCGAGCATCTCAGGCGGCTGTGCACCGGCGGGATTTACAAAGCCAGCATCGAGGGCGGCCTGTTGGTCGATCCGCGCGCCGGTGTTCTAATGGTCGGCCAGGATCTCAGAGCGGGCTACTTTTGCCGCGACGGGATGCATTACCAGCTCTATGTCAGCGAGAGTATCGTTCTGCGCATCGATGACCCTGAGGCGATCTGTACCTTGTCGGTCAGTCTCTAGGCTTGGCGCCGATTCGTCGGCTTGATCTTGGCAAACCCGATTCCGCCCCGCTCAATTCAAGGGAAATGCTAGCTTCCGACCGTATGCGCTAATATTAACTTGTCGCGCGATTGGCGGGAGATCGTGGCGAGGGCGGGGATGCGTATATCGGTTCGGGAGTGGGAAGGCGGCGAGCCGGCCAGAGCTGGTCATCTTGAACGCGGGCGCGAGACTGAGACCGAACGCGCAGCGCCGGCTGCGGAGTTGGAGCGCCGTGGGCCGGTGCGGCGCCACTGGTCGCTCGACGACATTCCTTGGCACGAGATTCGCCACGATCGCGTCGAGAATAGCGAGGCGCTATTTTACATGATCGCGGCGGCCTCACTGATGGAGAGCGCCACCGATCTTTATACTGAGAATCTGATCGAATACTTTACGGGCGACGACGAGATTACATCTTGGCTGAAAGATTATTGGCTGCCGGAGGAATTGCAGCACGGCCGGGCGTTGCGCCGCTATGTCGAGACCGCCTGGCCGGACTTCCCGTGGGACGAGGTGCGCCAGAATTTTATCGAGGAGTTCCGGCCGTTCTGCGACGAGTCTCTCGAGCAGGCACGCGGGCTCGAAATGGCGTCGCGCTGCGTCGTGGAAACCGGAACTGCGAGCTTTTATACTTGCCTGTCGCGCGCCAGTCCCGACCCGGTGCTCGCGTTGCTGACCCGGCGGATTGCTGAGGACGAGGTCGGACACTACAAGCATTTCTATCGGTTCTTTCGGAAATATCGTGACATCGAACACCCGCGCCGAACCGAGGTGTGGCCGGCGTTGTGGCGGCGTCTGCGTATGACGGGCGGTGAAGACCGACATGTCGTGCTAAAGCACGTTCATGCCGCGCATCGCCCGGGCACGCCGTTCAATACGCGCAACTATCGCCAAATGCATCATCAGTGCCGTGCGCTAATGCGCCCACATTTTCCGGCTGAGATGTCAGTCCGCATGCTGCTTAAACCGCTCGATCTCGGCCCGCGAGCCCAGCGGGTAACGGTCCCGGTGCTTGCCGCCGTAACCCGGCGCATCGTGCCCTAACGGGGGACGAGCTTCCTCGCTGGAGCGAAACCAACGCCATCAGCTGAGTTAAAGGTCAGCGTCCGGCTGATTAACAAAGATCAGGACGGCGAGGATTGTAAGGTAAAAGCGAAACGCCGCCTCCTGCCCATTCCATTTCGGCGACTCCACATCGAAAACCACTCTCCGCCGACCACCATAAAGCCGAAGAACCACACCAGAAACCCAAGCGTGGCGCCGACAAATACAAAGCGCTTCGCATGATTGAAGCGCGTGCGGTCCGAGCGAAGCTGACGGGCCAGAGAAATTGTCGCAATCGCGAACGCGGCACCGGTAAGCCCCTCGCCGGCGATGATCAGCGCATAGCCTGCTTGCCACAATATCGGTGAGGTAATCCGGCGATAAAGCAAAGCGTTCCCGGGAAAAGTCGTGTCCATACTCAGCACATGGCTGACAAAGGCGTAGTTGGTGCCGTAGTCGGTCAGATTATCCGCCGCCACGAGCAACGCGAAGAGTGCCGAGCAGCCGACCATGACGACTTTGGCGATGCGGGCTTCGAACATCAGTTTCTCCTATTGAATCGCCGGGTCGTAGCGTGAGGCTCAGGATCGGTTAAGCCCCTGGAGCACCGCTCCGCTTCCAGCTGGCCCGGGGAAACAAAACGGCTCGCGATCTGGAACCCGGTCGTGCCGGCTCTCTTCTGCTTCGGCTTGACCTTGGCCGGCCCTGCCGGGAGGATGCGCGGAAGCTGAAGGATAAAGCAGGCTGATCGTGTCATCCGCCCGCGGCCAATACGATGCGCCGCATCTCGCCCGCAACGCCGCGAACTTCACGGCGCTGACACCGCTATCGTTTTTGGCGCGCGCCGCAGCCGTTTATCCCGATAAGCTCGCAATCGTGCATGGCGATGTGCACTACACCTACCGGGAATTTTATGCCCGCTGCCGGCAGTTCGCCGACGCGTTGCGCCGGCGCGGGATCGGGCCGGGCGACACGGTGGCAGTGTTGGCCCCGAACATTCCCGCCCTGCTCGAAGCGCATTACGGAGTGCCGATGGCGGGCGCGGTCCTGAACGCGCTGAATACCCGCCTTGATGCGCGCTCGATCGCTTTTATTCTCGGACACGGCGAGGCCAAGCTGCTGATCGCCGACCGCGAATTTGCACCGATTGTGTCGGCGGCGCTTGCCGAACTCGACCATCCGCCGGCATTTGTCGAAATCGACGACGGCCACGGCTCGGAGAGGCTCGGGGCGCTCGATTACGAGGCATTTCTCGCCGAGGGTGATCCCGCCGCTGAATGGCAGGCCCCATCTGACGAATGGGCCCCGATCGCGCTCAACTACACATCAGGCACGACCGGCAATCCGAAGGGTGTCGTCTACCATCATCGCGGCGCGTTTCTGAACGCCCTCGGCAATTCGATCACCTTCGGGCTCGATCGCCATTCGGTCTATCTGTGGACCCTGCCGATGTTCCATTGTAACGGCTGGACCTATCCCTGGGCCGTGACTGCGGTGGCCGGAACGCATATCTGTTTGCGCCGGGTCGACCCCGCCGCGATCTTTGCGGCGATCGCCGACCACCGTGTCACGCATCTGTGCGGCGCACCGGTTGTATTGAACATGCTGATCCATGCGCCGGAAGAGGTCAGGCGGCGCTTTGACCATGTCGAAGCGGCGACTGGAGGTGCAGCCCCGCCCTCGGCGGTGATCGGCGCGATGGAGCGGATGGGCTTCCGGATCACTCATTTATATGGGCTGACCGAGAGCTATGGCCCGTCGACGGTTTGCGCCTGGCAGGACGCCTGGGAGGAACTGCCGCTGGACGAGCGGGCTGGCCGCATGGCGCGTCAGGGTGTCGGCAGCCTAACCCTCGGTGGGCAGCGCGTCGTCGGGCCAGGGATGAACGATGTGCCGGCCGACGGCGCCACGGTTGGTGAAGTGGTACTCCGCGGCAATACCCTGATGAAGGGCTATCTTAAGAATCCCGCGGCGACCGAAGAAGCGTTCCAGGAAGGCTGGTTCCATACCGGCGACCTCGCGGTCATGCACCCCGACAGCTACATCGAGATCAAGGACCGCGCCAAGGACATCATCATCTCGGGTGGCGAGAACATCTCGTCGCTCGAAGTCGAGGAGGCGCTGTACCGCCATCCGCACATTATGGAAGCCGCAGTGGTCGCTCGGCCCGATGCGAAATGGGGCGAAAGCCCGTGCGCGTTTGTGACCCTGACGCCCGACGCACCGCCATTATCTGCCGAAGATGTCATCGCTTGGTGCCGCGCCAATCTGGCCCATTACAAGGTGCCGCGCACGGTCATCTTTGGCGCTTTGCCAAAGACCTCGACCGGCAAGGTCCAGAAATACGAATTGCGGGAGCGCGCCAAGGAAGCCTTGCCGTGACCGTGCTGCCAAGCTTTGATCTCTCAGGGCAGGCGGCGCTCGTCACCGGAGCATCGAGCGGGATCGGCCGGCACCTTGCCGCGCTGCTCGCCGCCGCCGGCGCGAAAGTGGCGCTGGGTGCTCGCCGTGCCGAGCTCCTCGATGAGGTCGCCCGCGAGATCGAAGCCGATGGCGGCAGTGCGGCCCCGGTGGTGCTCGATGTGACTCGCTCGGACAGCGTCGCTGGCGCCATTACCGAGGCCGAGCGCGCGCTTGGGCCGCTAACATTACTGGTTAACAACGCCGGGGTGACGGTCGCCAAGCCGGTGCTCGAGCATACCGAGGCCGACTGGGACTACATTCTCGACACCAATCTCAAAGGCGCCTGGCTGATGGCGCAGGCCTTCGCCCGTCATCTCGTTGAGCACCGGCGGGCGGGTCGGATCGTGAACATCGCTTCGGTCTTGGGGTCTCGGACGATTGCGCACTTGCCGGCCTATTGCACCTCGAAGGGCGGGCTCATCCATTTGACGCATGTGCTAGCGATGGAGTTGGCGCGCTACGGGATCCTCGTCAACGCGCTCGCCCCCGGGTACCTCGAGACCGATTTCAACCGCGACTTTCTGCGGTCCGAGGCGGGCAAGCGCCTTGCCGCGCGCATCCCGTTGCGCCGGGTAGCACAGCCGGATGATCTCGATGGCGCGATGCTGCTGCTGGCATCGCCAGCGGGAGCCTACATTACCGGTGCAGTCATTGCCGTCGATGGCGGACACGGCGTCGCCCCGATCTGAAATGCCCGAGGGCCAAGCGCGGCGGTCGGCGCTGGCTCGGTTTCTCGCCGTGGCGAGCGGCGCCCAAGCCTGCGAAATCACCGCGCTGGCGCCATTGGCCGGCGGCGCCATCCAAGAGAATTGGGGGCTCGACGCGCATTTCGCGAGCGGGACACTGGATGGTGCGCAGCGCCTTGTGCTGCGCGCGGCCGGCGAAACGGGGGTCCCCTCCAGTCTCGACCGGCTCCAGGAATTCGCCGTGCTAAAGGCGGCCTTTGCCGCCGGGGTAACGGTGCCCGAGCCGCTATTCGCATGCCCCGACCCGTCGGTTTTTGGCAAGCCGTTCTTTATAATGCGCCGTGCCGAGGGCACCGCGGCGGCGCACCGCATAACCCGGGACCCGATGCTTGATCCGGTGTTGCCGGCGATCGCCGCACAGCTCGGCGTCGAGCTCGCCCGCATTCACACGATCCGGCCGCCACGTTCCGATTTCGATTTTCTGACCCCATACGAGAAATCCGGACCCGAACACCAGATCGCCGCCTTTCGCGACTACCTCGATACCCACCCCTCACCGCGGCCGGTGCTGGAATGGGGTATTCGCTGGCTCGAAACCCACGCTCCGCCGCCGGCCGAGCCGGTGCTGTGCCATCACGATTTCCGCACCGGTAATTATCTCCTCGACGGAGCCGAGCTGACCGGGATCCTCGATTGGGAATTTGCCGGCTGGGGCGATCCAGATGAGGACATCGCCTGGTTCTGCAGCATGGGATGGCGATTTGCTCGGCTCGACCGGGAAGCCGGCGGCATCGCCGACCGCGCACCGTTCTACAGCGGTTACGAGAGCGAAAGCCGGCGCGCGATCGACCCTGTCCGCGTCCATTTCTGGGAGGTCTTGGCGAGCGTGCGCTGGGCGGTCATCGCGCTGCAGCAAAGCGATCGCCAGATGCTCGGCGGTGAACGCAGTCTCGACTTGGCATTGACCGGGCGGCGTGCCAGCGAATGCGAACTCGCGATCCTGATGCTGCTCGATCCAAGCGGCGAGCCGGCCGCGAGTGCCGCCGCCTCCCAAACCCTCCCCGGCTGGCGGGGCAGGGAAGGGCGGGGGAATGAGAGCGCCGAGAACGATGGGCCAACTGCGGCGACAACTGATTTGCCGCGCGGCCCGGCCCTGCTGGCGTTGGCGCGCGACGTGCTGATCAGCGATTTGCTGCCATTATTGCCGCGGGACCGTCAGCTCGACGCACGCCTCGTCGCCAATTGCATGGCAATCGCCGAGCGCGAGGCCACGGCGCCGGCATGCGTCGCATCGATCGCCGCCGAACTGGGAGTGCTGTTCGGCGCTGACACCGGCAATTCGGCGGTGCTGTTGCACCGGTTCGCCCGCGAACTGCGCATCGGTGGCCTTGACAATTCGCCCGAGCGCGCGGCGCAGGCCCGCGCTATGTTATGGCGGTTGACGATCGCCAGACTGCGTCTGGCCAATCCGAGGTTTCTAGCCGCCAATGGTTTTTCCTGACCGCGCGGCGTTTGCGAGAGGGTGAATTGCCGCAATCCCGTGTCCGCGAGGCAATCGACGCATTTGCCGCCGGCGAGGTCATCGTCGTGACCGATGATGATGACCGCGAGAATGAGGGCGACCTGATCATTGCCGCGATGCACGCCACGCCCGAGAAGCTAGCTTTTATCATCCGCCACACTTGCGGCATCGTCTGCGCGCCGTTGACCGGGGACATCGCTCAGCGGCTTCATCTGGCGCCGATGGTCGCCGATAACGACGCGATTCACGGCACCGCTTTTACTGTGTCGGTCGACTATCGTCACGGCACGACAACGGGGATCTCGGCCGAAGATCGCACCGCGACGATTCGTAATCTCGCCAACAACAATACCGGGCGCGCCGATTTTGTCCGGCCGGGGCATATCTTTCCGCTTATCGCCAAAGAGGGCGGGGTGTTGATGCGCTCCGGCCATACCGAGGCGGCTGTCGATTTTTGTCGGCTCGCCGGGATCGAGCCGGTGGCGGCGATCTGTGAGCTGGTCAACGACGACGGTACAGTCATGCGCGGCCCACAGGTCTCAGCTTTTGCCAAAAAGCACACGCTGCACCGCGTTTCGGTCGCTGATCTGATCGCTTACCGTCAGGCGCGCGAAAAGCTCGTGACCCGGGTGGCAGAGTTCAAAGTGGCCAGCGAAATCGGCGAGCTCGCCGGCTACGCCTTCGTGACGCCGTTCGACAAGGTGCACCATTACGCATTTGTCTACGGTAACATTGGCAGCGGCACCAATGTGCCGACCCGTTTGCACCGCGCCCATGTCCTCGAGGACGTGTTCGGCGGCGCCAAGCCAATTCACGCCGCTCTCGACCGCTTCAAGGAAGCGGGGCAGGGTGTCCTAGTCTATCTGCGCGATGGCACCTCCGGCGTGCCGACCTCAACAGTCGGCGAGTTCGGCGAGGAGGAAACGGCCTCCGAGCGCGAGCGCAATACGCAGTGGCGCGAAGTCGGGCTCGGTGCGCAGATCCTGCGCGATTTGCGGATCTCGTCGATCCAATTGCTGGCGACACGCTCCCGGACCTATGTCGGGTTGGCCGGATTCGGCATCGAAATTGTCGAGACCGAGCCGCTCGAAGGCGAATAGCCCAAGGGATCAGCGAGAGAGATCATGCGGTCCACAACCAAGCTGCATTACGCCTGGATTGTCGCCGCCGTTACCTTTGTCGTCGGGCTGCTGACCGCGGGGGTGCGCGCCGCGCCCGGGGTGCTGATCGTCCCGCTCGAACAGGAATTCGACTGGTCGCGCGCCACGATCTCGTTCGCAGTCGGCGTCAATCTGTTGCTTTATGGGCTGGTCGGCCCGTTCGCGGCGGCGCTGATGGACCGCTTTGGCGTGCGCCGCACGATGACAATAGCCTTGGCCGTGACATCGGCAGCGGTGGCGCTGTCACCGGCATTGCACCAGGCTTGGCAGCTTATCCTTTTGTGGGGTGTGGTGGTCGGCGCCGGCACCGGCGTAATCGGCGCCTTTCTGTCTGCCTATATCGCAGCGCGCTGGTTCCGCCGGCGTCAGGGTTTGGTGGTCGGGGTGCTAACCGCCGCCAACGCTGCCGGGCAGCTCGTGTTTCTGCCGAGCCTTGCCGAACTTGTCACTCATTACGGCTGGCGCGTGATGTCTCTGGCGCTCGCCGCCACGGTGGTCGTTTTTGTCCCGCTCGTCGCAATCTTGATGCGCAACCGGCCGCAGGACCTGGGCTTGACGCCCTATGGTGCTGAAGGTCAACCGGAGATTGTGACGCCACCCCAAGGCAACCCGGTTATTGTCGCCTTTCGTGCGCTCGGCAGCGGCGCGTCGAAGCGGGATTTCTGGTTGATCGCGGGCGGCTACTTTGTTTGCGGCGCCACGACCAACGGGCTGATCGGCACCCATCTGATCCCGGCCTGCGTCGATCACGGTCTCAGCGAAGTCGCTGGAGCCGGACTGCTCGCGGCGACCGGGGTATTCAGCTTTGTCGGCGGCACGGTCTCGGGCTGGCTCAGCGACCGCTGCGACAACCGGGTGCTGCTCGCCTGGTATTACGGGTTGCGCGGAGTGGCGCTGATGTATCTGCCCTTTGCCTTTGGCACGTCGATCTATGGCTTGCCATTATTCGCAGTCTTTTACGGCCTCGACTGGATCGCCAGCGTGCCGCCGACCGTGCGCCTGCTCAATCGGGTTGTCGGCACCGAGAAAACCGGGATCATGGTCGCCTGGATCACAGTCATCCATCAAATGGGTGGCGCACTCGCGGCCTATCTCGGCGGTGTATCGCGCGGAATTTTTGGCACCTACCTCGAAGCATTCATGTTTGCCGGTCTGTTGCTGATCGGCGCCGCGTTCATGGTGCTGTTCATCGGGGCCGGCGGGCGCGAACCCGAGCTGGCAGACGTCGCCCTCGCCGCCGAGTAACCAAGCCACATTAAACTGATCGAAAGCAGAGAACGCGTATGTCGGATTCGGGGGCGCTATTGTGGTGGCTACCGGCCCTGCTGATCGGTGCGATATCCGTCGTGGCGCTCGCGGTTGCCTGGATGCCGGCTACGAAAACCGGCACGAGGCGATCGCGGTTATCGGCAGCGATCGCGGTTCTCGGCAGCGCGGCACTAGCAGTTTCAGTATGGCAAGGATCTGCGGCGAGCAACGAAATCGCTCGTCTCCAACAGAACGATCGGACGGAGCAACTGGCTCTGCAGGTGAAGTCGCTCGAGCAAGAGCTGACGAAACTCAAGGAAGCCACGCGCGCCCGATCGCTCGGTGAGCAGACAGCCGCCAAGCTCGCGGATTATTTGCGGCCCTACGGCAGCCGAAAAATTGTGGTCTCGTGCGTCCCCAACGACGTCGAAGCATATCGCTACGCCACCGAGATCGCCAACACCCTGAAGGGCGCCGGCTGGGATGCCAGCGGGCCGGAGACGACAGCGATCTTCGGCAATATTCGGGCAATGGCCATCAATGTCTATGACCCCGGCTCGGCGGGGCCAGATACCGCGAAGATCCTGGTGGACGCGTTCGCAAAGTTCGGTATTCCCTATCAGAGCCGCGTACCACCGGCCGAGTCGGTCGACGGCAGCAGGGTCGAACTATTCGTCGGGGCAAAGCCCGTGCCGCCGGCCGTGGCGACAACTGAGCCGGCGCATTAGCTCCATGGCGGTGACATCGTCATTTCCAAGAACATTTCGGGAAACTGAGTGGGGTTTCCGCGCACTGCGCTCCGGCCATTCGCATCGCGTGATTTCGCCGCGCCGCCGCCGGGCTAATCAGCGCAGCTTATGATCGTTTGCTCAGGCCGAAAACCGGTGTGACCTCCGTCATAGTCGACCGCGAACCGAGCAATTAACTAACCCTCTGCCCGCTTCCCTTGGAGCGGTTAACAGAGGGCGACGGATATGCTGATCCGGGAAAAAACAGTCGCGGGAGAACCTTTTGTCGAGCCGGCTAGTGAAGCCGCAATCGCCGAGTTCATCCGCACCCGTGGCGTTACGCGCTGCCCAACCGCCTGTGTGCTGCCAACTCAAGGATCAGTGGCCGCGCACGACCGCGAGGCCTTGGCAGAATATGCAGAAGCGCGCGACCGCGGCCGCCAGCTGCGAGCGGCTCGCCGGAACCCATTTTTCCCGTTTTCGATGCCGCGGTCGTCAGGGTGACCGCGGTTCGCATGATCAGTCCCCTCGGAAAGCTGTTCAGTTCGCAGCAGCTAGGTCATAGACGAGCCTCGCTGCGGCGATATCCTCAGCCGCGATCCCCACCGATTTGAATACGGTCGTGGCTTCTGCCGATACCGAAGCAGTGCCCGCGAAAACTTCGCCGATCTCGGCGCTGATCTTCGCCTTCGAGAGAATGACGTCGCCGGACTCCTTCATCACTGCGGCGCGCGAATCCACCACCAGCAGGTTCGCCATCGCGGCATCGTCGAGTTCACGCCAGTTAGGCCGCGGCGAGCCGACCGCGTTGACATGTGCTCCGCCCTTAAGCCACGCCCCCTTTTGAATTGGCTGGATTGCGCTGGTCGCAGTAACGACAACATCGGCGCCGCGTACCGCATCCTCGGCCGCCATCGCCATTATCCCATGCCGTTCGGCAAAGCGACGCGCGTGCTCTGCGGCGCGGCTCCACACTCGGACCTCCTCAAAATTGCGGACCCGTTGCAGCGCGTGAAGATGCGCTTCGGCCTGCACGCCGCTGCCGAGCAACGCCAGCACGCGACTGTCGGGGTGGGCGAGATGTTTGGTTGCCGCGGCCGAAACCGCTGCGGTACGCATCTCCGTGATCAGTCTTCCGTCCAAAACCGCCAATGGCTCACCGGTGCGGGTGCCGAATAACAAGATCATCGCGTGGTGCGTAGGCACGGCACCGCCGGCGTTTCCCGGATAGAAGCTGACGAGCTTGGCGCCCATCGCGTGCTCGGCAATTGCCGACATGACCCCGAGATAGCGGCGGCCCTCCTCGACCGTCAGCATTTCGCGTACCGGCTGGACACGTCGCCGGCCGAGAACGCGATCAACGCCTCTTCCATCGCCGCGATCAGTGTGTCCCAGCGGAGCAGTTGGCCGATTTCGTCCTCGCTGAAATACCTGACCATTTGTAAAGCCTCTCGGAGAATCCACCGCGGGTTGGTTTTTTGTTGACCGCGGTCAAGGCGGCGCTGCAGCTTTCGCAGCCACGATTGGGCCACCTTGGTATTTTGTAGAGAACAGCAATGTCGACGCCGATCAAAGCCGCCATCTTGTTTGCCGCCATTGTCGCCTGGTTCCCCGCCCAAGCGCAGCTTTTGGGACTCGGGATTGAAACCAACATCGAACTGACAAGGCAGGACCTCGACATCATCCGCCACACTGTCAGCGAGCAAATCCATGGCAAGCCCGTCGGCACGACCGCGAAATGGAGCAATCCGGCTTCTGGAAATGCCGGCAAGATCACACTCGTAAAAAAGTTCGTGAGAAACGGCCAACGGTGCGAAACCTTGGACTACGCAATAACAACAAAGCGTCGGCCGGTTGCGCCGGAGCATTATCGGCTGAGCAGCTGTCTGCAGCCCGATGGCCAATGGAAGCTAATCTAAGGGTCCTACGAGCGGAGCGAGCGTGAATGGCGGCGTGGATCGAAACCTTTCGCGGCACGGTCGCACCATGGGAATGCGACATCACCGAGCATTTCACGATTGCCTATTACGCCGATCGCATCGACCAAGCCTCGGCTACTCTCGCCGACCATCTCGGGCTGATTGAACAGGCGCGTGCCGGCGTTTTCCCGCGCCGACTGACCCTGCGCTTTCTCCATGAGTTGCGCGCCGGCGCCAGCTTTCATATCGAGAGCGCTGCGGTCGGCCTCGACCCGGCATTGCGTCTCGGCCACCGTATTGTCGATTCGGCGAGCGGCGAGCCCGTGACTTGGGTCGAGGAAGTCTGGGAAACCGTACGGCTGCCGGATGCATCGCGCAAATCGGTCGGCGAAATTCTCGCCGTTTGGGACGGACCGGAAACCGAGCAACGAGCCGATCCGGCCTCGACCGCCGGATCGGCCCCGATGGCGCGCGGCCGGGTGCGACCGGCCGATCTCGATGAATTCGGCCGTTTTTCTCTCGCTGCGTTTGTTCACCGGTTCACCGATGCCGTGGTCCAGACTTCGGCGGCGATCGGCATGACGGGCGAGTATATGAAAGCCGAGCGGCGCGGCTACTCGACCTTTGAGCTTATCCTGCGGGTCTCGGCCGTGCCTCGCCCGGGCGATCGCTATCTGGTCGAGACCGGGATCACCCATCTCGGCAATTCGTCGCTGCGTCTGTTGCACCGCATGACTGATCCCCGCAGCGGCCACGAATTTGCTCGGCTCGGTCAGTTCGGGGTCCAGCTTGATCTTGACGCGCGCCGCCCGGCGCCGCTGCCGGCGGAGATCCGCGCCGCGGCGACGCGCCTGCTTCTACCGACGGGTTGAGTTCGACGCGCGCCCCGCTGTCTGGCATTTCAATAGCACTGCTGCTTATTTCAGATTGCGGTCTCAAATCGTGAAGAGTTGCTTTCATGTCCGGGTATCCTTCGCGGTTCAGGGGAGTGAGTGATGGACATGTCGAATGCCGCCGTGGCACGCGCAGCAGGATGGCTGACGGCATGGGATTCCCACCCCGTTCACCGTACCGGGACTGCTGGCGATGTAGCCGGCGCCGCGTGGCTGATGAGCGAGGTCGAAAAACTCGGCGTCCAGCCGGTGCTTGAGGAATTTACGCTCGATCGTCTGATCCCGATCGCCAGCTACATTGAGATCGACGGCATACGGATCGAGGGCGTTCCGGTCTTCGACTCCCCCGCGACCCCAGCCAAAGGTGTCACCGGCCGGCTCGGGCCATTGGGATCGGCAGCAGCGATCGGGGTTGTCGAACTTTCTCCGCATGCGGTTTATGCGCCGGAATATGATCAACGCCGCCGTGAGGCGCGGCACGAGGCCGTGGTCATCGTCTCCAATGGGGCGCGGCCCGGTTTGGCGCTGTTGAATGCCGAGCGCTTCCGGGCCCCTTACGGCGCTCCGGCGATACAGGTGCCGAGCGCGGCCCACGACGCAGTTTTTGCCGCCGCTGAACGCGGCAATCACGCGCGCGTGGTCGCAGAAAGCCGGCGAACACCGTCTCGCGCCGCCAATGTCCTCGTAAATATTGCCGGGCGTGAACCGCATCGCGCACCGGTCATAGTGATGACCCCGCGTAGCTCATGGTGGCAGTCGACGGCCGAACGCGGCGGTGGGCTGGCGTGCTGGCTCGAGACAATTGCCGCTCTGCTTCAAGCGCCGCCGACGCCGGATGTCGTCTTCACGGCGAATAGCGGCCATGAACTGGGCCATCTCGGCCTCGACGCGTTCATCGCGCGCCGACCAGGCCGGGAGCTATCGGTGGAAATGGGGGGAGCGGTCTGCGTCCATTACGGCGCCAACATCGGCGCCGAAGGCGGAGAATTGTCGGTGCTCTCGGCAGCCCCCGATCTTGCCGCACTCGCCGCGGAGGAATTGACCAGTGCCGGTTCTCCGCCCGGCCGAATCGCGCCGCCGAACCTCGTCCCGAGCGGCGAGACCCGCGACATCCATCGTGCTGGCGGCCACTATGTGACCTTGGTCGGCACCAATCCCTGGTTTCATCTGCCGGAGGATCGTTGGCCGCATGCCGTGGATGCCGTGGCGGTAGCGCGGATCGCAGCCGGGGCCGCGGCGATGGTCCTGAGGCTGACGCGGTGAGCAACACGGGATGCTGTCTGTCGCTCGTTGTGTCAAAAGGAAAGGGCGCCCGTGGGCGCCCTTTCTCGCGGAGAAGGCTGACGATTTTTTAATAATCGTCCATTCCGTCCATGCCGTGGTCATGCGGCATGCCGGGTGCAGCCTTTTTCTCTGGCTTCTCGGCGATCATCGCTTCGGTCGTCACCAGCAGCCCGGCCACCGAAGCGGCATTCTGCAGAGCTAACCGCACGACCTTCGTCGGATCGATAATGCCGGCCTTGACCATGTCGACATATTGTCCGCTCTGCGCGTCGAAGCCGTAATTCGGGTCACTGCTGTCGAGCAGTTTGCCGACCACTACCGACCCTTCGCTACCGGCATTTTCCGCGACCTGACGGACCGGGCTCTGCAAAGCGCGTCGAACGATGTCGATGCCGACCTTCTGGTCGTTGTTCTCCGGGGTCAGCCCATCGAGCGCTTTGATCGAATAGAGCAAGGCCACACCGCCGCCGGGGACAATGCCTTCCTCGACCGCCGCGCGAGTCGCATGGGTCGCATCGTCAACGCGGTCCTTGCGCTCCTTGACCTCGACCTCGGTGGCGCCGCCGACCCGGATCACCGCAACACCGCCGGCGAGCTTGGCCAGCCGCTCCTGCAATTTCTCGCGGTCGTAATCGGAGGTGGTTTCTTCGATCTGCTGGCGGATCTGGGCGATGCGGCCCTGGATGTCTTCAGACTTACCTGATCCGTCGATGATCGTGGTGTTTTCCTTCTCGATCCGCACCCGCTTGGCGCGACCGAGCATGTCGAGCGTGACGTTTTCGAGCTTGATGCCGAGGTCCTCGCTGATCACCTGACCACCGGTCAGCACCGCGATATCCTCGAGCATCGCCTTGCGCCGGTCACCAAAGCCGGGGGCCTTAACCGCCGCGACCTTCAATCCGCCGCGCAATTTGTTGACGACCAAAGTCGCCAGTGCCTCGCCTTCGACATCCTCGGCGACGATCAGCAACGGTTTGCCCGACTGCACGACGGATTCGAGCAACGGCAGCAACGACTGCAGGCTCGATAACTTCTTCTCGTTTAGCAGGATGTACGGCTCGTCGAGCTCGGCGACCATTTTTTCGGCGTTGGTGATGAAGTACGGGCTGACATAGCCGCGGTCAAACTGCATGCCTTCGACGACGTCGAGCTCGGTCTCGAGCGATTTCGCCTCTTCGACCGTGATCACGCCTTCGTTGCCGACCTTTTGCATCGCCTCGGCGATCATCTTGCCGATTTCGCTGTCGTTGTTGGCCGAAATCGTGCCGACCTGGGCGATTTCGTCGTTGGTCGAGACCTTTTTCGAGCGCTTCTCGATGTCCTTGACAACGGCTTCTACAGCACGGTCAATGCCGCGCTTCAGGTCCATCGGGTTCATGCCCGCAGCTACCGCCTTGGCGCCTTCGCGGACAATCGCCTGAGCGAGCACGGTCGCCGTCGTGGTGCCGTCGCCGGCAAGATCGCTGGTCTTCGAGGCGACTTCGCGCACCATCTGTGCGCCCATATTCTCGAACTTGTCGGAGAGTTCGATCTCCTTGGCGACGGTGACACCGTCCTTGCTGATCCGCGGCGCGCCAAACGATTTATCGAGTACGACGTTGCGGCCCTTTGGTCCCAACGTGACCTTTACCGCATTTGCAAGAATATCGACGCCGCGCAGCATCCGGTCGCGGGCGTCAGTATGAAAACGAACTTCTTTCGCAGCCATGTTTTATCCCCTGATTAGTGTTCGACGACACCCATGATGTCGGTTTCCTTCATGACGACGAGATCCTCGCCGTTCATCTTGATTTCGGTGCCGGACCATTTGCCAAACAGCACCCGATCACCGACTTTGACATCGAGCGGATGCAATTTGCCGTCCTCGCCACGCGCCCCTGGCCCGGCGGCGAGGATCTCGCCCTCCATTGGCTTTTCCCTGGCCGTGTCGGGAATGATAATCCCGCCCTTGGTTTTTTCCTCTTCCTCGATGCGGCGGACCAGCACGCGGTCCTGCAACGGTCGAAACTGCACGGAGTCCCTCCTTAATTTGGCAAACTGGACGCACGCAGCGTAGCACTCGACGCTCGTGAGTGCTAACAGAACTAGCGCCGTTCTGTGCAAATTTCAAGCGCTATGCCGCTTCCGCCCTCTTGAACCCATTCGTGACGAAACCAAGTCCTAAGTGTCGTCAACAAAAAGGAGGATGTCCGATCGACATGCTTCCACCGGGACAGCCGGAGTTGCCGACCGCTTGGCATCGGCAACCGAGCGTTAAGACCAAGATATAGCTCGGGTTCATAGCTCGGGCGCGAAGTAAGCCTTCGCAACACCGACCCCCGTTTGCGCCAGTGATGCGCGCGGGGGTCTTTGCAATCTGGTCATCCAGCTTTTCGCTAGCGCATCAGAGGTTTAGTGTCAGGCTTGCTTAAAGCGACGACGAGACCGCGGATGACCTTTGACAGTTCCGGACCGACCTCCCGCATATATTTCTCACAGCGGCTGCGGCTGCACTACGTCGATTGGGGAAACCCCGAGGCGCCGCCCCTGCTGCTGGTTCATGGCGGTCGCGACCATTGCCGTAACTGGGATTGGGTCGCGAATGCGCTGCGGCAGGACTGGCATATTCTGGCGCCCGATTTGCGCGGGCATGGTGACAGCCAGTGGTCACCCGATGGCAATTACACGATAGCCGGGTACGTCTATGACCTCGCTCAGCTCATTCATCAGCAGCAACTAGCGCCCGTGACGATCATTGCTCACTCGTTGGGGGGCGTCATCGCCTTGCGTTACGCCGGTATTTATCCCAGTTTCGTTCGCCGGTTGGTCGCGATCGAAGGGTTGGGGGCGTCTCCTCGCCGGATCCGCGAGCGCCGCCGGCGCCCTATCGCAGAGCGGATGCAGAGTTGGATTGACGAACAGCGAGGGTTGTCCGGACGCTTACCGCGCCGATACGCGTCGCTGGAGGATGCCTTCCACCGCATGCAAGAGGAAAACCGGCATCTGTCGCCGGAACAGGCGCTTCATCTTACCCAGCATGGTGTCAATCAGAACGAGGACGGCACCTATAGCTGGAAGTTCGATAATTATGTCCGCGCCGATCAGCCTTACGAGATGACCCAGGCCGACGTGCAGGAGTTATGGCGCCGCATCGAGTGCCCAACCCTGCTCGTCTACGGCAGGGAAAGCTGGGCCTCCAACCCGCTCGACGACGGGCGAATCGATTTCTTTCAAAATGCAAAAGTCGTGACATTCGAAAATGCCGGGCACTGGGTCCATCACGACCGGCTGGACGCCTTTCTCGACCAGCTCCGCGGATTTCTTTAACCAGCCCCAGGCTCATCAAGAGCCCTCGGTGAATATCGGATAAATCACCCGATCACCGGGTTTGATCCCGAGACGCGCGGCGGTCCCGCCATTCAGCTCGATTACCGCGCGCACCGGGGCCGCGGCGGCGATTATAGCATCCGATTGCGGTACTGCTCGCTCGTGGATGTTGACGATGCGGCCCCTCGCGTCGACGAATAGCATATCGAGTGGGATCAGGGTGTTGCGCATCCACATCGTCGCCATTGTCGGCTGCTTAAAGTCGAACAGCATCCCCGCATCGGGCGCTAGTTCCTGACGAAACATCAGGCCTTGCTCCATCTGAGCGGGCGTTTCGGCAAGCTCGACTTTGAAGGAATGAGGCCCGCTTGCACTGACGATTGTCAAAGAAGCCGTAGCATAGCTTTGACATCGGGCATTGGTAGCCCCGAGAAGAATCCCAGCGGAGATCAATAAGGATAGCAGGAGGGTGCGGCGAGTGAAGATGGTAGCCAATTCGGGAATACCCTTTGCTAAAAGCTGAGATGTCGAGGGAGCACCGATCGGATAAATAGCTGAGACTGTTATTGCCGATCGCTCGATCTTTCTGCCGGTCCCGACTTGTGAAGCAAAGCTGGCGCCAGTAGGTTGCCACGGCGAGCCGATCATGCACGAAACCGTTCTGACCGTCTTCACCGTTACGGCGCTGCTTGGGCTCGTCAGTTTCTTGCCGCCGCTCGCCGAGCGGTTTTCGATCCCCTATAGCGTGCTGCTCGCCGTAGTCGGCATCGCGATTGGTGCGGCAACCCACATTCCCACGCCTTATCTGCATGGCGGTGCGCTCCGCGACATTATCGGCACGCTTCACGATTTCGGGCTGAGCGCCGAATCCCTTCTCTACATATTTCTACCCACATTGCTGTTTGAAGCAGCGCTAAACGTCGATGTGCGACAGTTGGGCGACGAAGTGGCGCCAGTCCTGTTGCTCGCGGTGATCGGCGTTGTCGTCTGCACCATGGTCGTCGGTTTCGCGCTGTGGCCGATCGCGCCAGTCGGTGTCCTCGCTTGTGTCATTCTCGGCGCAATTATCGCGACCACCGATCCTTCCGCGGTGGTTGGAATTTTTCGGGACATCGGTGCACCGCGCCGGCTGTCGACCCTTGTTCAAGGCGAGAGTCTTTTCAACGATGCTGCCGCGATCGCGATTTATTCGCTGACCGTTGCCATATTGACGGGCGAGCGCCCGGCACATCCGGGCGACGGCGTGCTGATTTTTGCGCGGCAGTTCGGCGGCGGGCTCGTCGTTGGCTACACCGCCGGCTGGCTCGTTGCACTCGTGATGCCGGTACTCCGTTCGAGCCGGCTTGCCGAAGCGACGCTGACGATCGGTTTCGCCTACGCGATCTATATCGTGTGCGACCATTACCTCGAGGTCTCCGGCGTCGTTGCGGTCGCCGCGGCGGCACTTGCGGTCGGCGGCGAGGGACGCCGTCGTCTAGCGCCGTCGAATTTCGAGAACCTCGTCACAACCTGGGAGCAGCTGGGGTTTTGGGCGAGTTCGCTGATCTTTCTGTTCGCCGCGATGCACACGCCCGAGTTGCTGGTGCACGCGACGTGGCGCGATTTAGCGCTTCTCGGCGCACTGATTGCAGCAGCTTTAGTGGCACGGGCGCTCACACTGTACGGATTGATTCCGGTCCTGAGCTTCGCCCGGATCGCGCAACCGATTGGCGGCGATTACAAGCTGTTCATGTTGTGGGGCGGAATGCGCGGGGCCGTCTCTTTGGCGCTCGCGCTGGCAGTGACCCAGGAGCCCTCCGTGCCCGCCGATATCCGCCAGTTTGTCGGCGTACTCGCAACCGGCTTTGTATTGTTCACCCTGCTCGTGACCGGCCCGACGATGCGGCCTTTGATGCGGCTGCTGAAGCTGAACGACCCACCGCCGGCCGAGGTTGCGCTACGCGAGAGAGTTATCGGTCTGTCGCTAAATTCGATCCACAAACAGATCGACGATGTTGCGCGCGAGCACGAGATCCCAGCGGAAGTCGTTTCCGAAGTCACCGCGATCTATGGCTCACGCCGCCGCAGCCCCGCTGATATCGCTGAAGAGAACGCGCAACTGCCGGCGGAGCTTCGGACCCAAGCAGCGCTGACGGTGCTCGCAGACCGCGAGCAAGAGTTCTGCCTCGAATATTTTGAAGGGCGTACCGTGTCACGGCGGGTCGCGGCCGCATTGTTGGCGCATACCTCACGGCTCCGCGACGGCGCGCGAACACACGGCATCGAGGGCTATCAGCAGGCGGCAGCTCGGCTGCGGCATTTTGGCCCGAGTTTCCGTTTGGCGCTGGCGCTGCATCGACGGATCGGCATCGCCGCACCGCTGGCACGCGAGCTGTCCGACCGCTTTGAGGTCCAACTCGCGGCCCGTATCGTTTTGAAAAATTTGATGTCGTTCAACCGTGAGCAGATCAGCCCCTTATTCGGCAGCGGCCCCAGCGCGGTGCTGGCACAACAGGTCGAGCTGCGCTTGACCGAAATCGATCGCGCGATCGCCGCGCTCCAGCTGCAATATCCAAACTATGTACGGCAGCTTGGGACCCAGTACCTGGCTCGTACCGCGGCACGATTTGAAGAAGAAAGCTATCATCGCCTGCGCGCCGAATCGATCATCAGCCAGGATGTTTACGAGGATTTGCAGCGCGAATTACGTCGCCGCCGGCGCACTGTAGAGGCGCGCACTGTGCTTGATCTTGGATTACAGAGTGATGATCTCGTTGGCCGCGTGCCGATGTTTGCATCTCTCGACGAGAACGCTCGGCGTGCGGTCGCGCGGCTGTTGCGGGCGCGCTTGGCAGTTCCGGGAGAAGTCATCGTGCGTCGCGGTGAACGCGGCGATGCGATGTACTTCATTTCATCGGGCGCGGTTGAGGTTCGGATCGCCCCGCATCCGGTCCGGCTCGGGAGCGGTGATTTTTTCGGCGAGTTGGCGCTGCTCGTTGCCGATCGCCGCACGGCGGATGTCGTCGCACTCGGTTATTGCCAGCTACTGACGCTCGCCGCGCGTGACCTCAATCGGCTGTTCGGCACCGAGCCGGCCTTGCGCGATCACATCCGGGCGGTCGCCGCAGCCCGCACCGCCGCTGCCGTAGCGGAATCCGGCTAACGGGAGCCTCCGAAGCGGCGCTCGAATCTTCGCCGGGTGACGTCCCGCTGCCCATCGGATAGCATCCTGTGCCGGAGACGAAAGACGATGCCAATATCAGTTAACAAAAGCGGTGCAGCCTGCGGGGCGGAAATCGGTTTCGACTTGGCAGGCGACCTCGACGACGCGACATTCCGCGAGATCGAAACAGCATTTCACGACAATATCGTTGTCGTGTTTCGCGGCCAGCAGCTGTCGAACGAACAGCAGATCGAGTTCAGCCGCCGCTTCGGCGAGCCGGAAATCCACATCGTGAAAAAGTACCTGCTGCCCGGCTATCCCGAGATATTACTGATCTCAAATATCCGCGATGTGCAGGGTCAGCATATCGGGCTTGCGGATGCCGGTTTCACCTGGCACAGCGACACCTCCTATCGGCTTCGGCCAAGCCGCTGTTCGCTGCTGTATGCCAAAGAGGTGCCGCATCGTGATGGCCAGGCGCTGGGCGATACCGTCTTCGCCAACGCGATCGCCGCGTATCAGGCGCTGCCGGAGACGATGAAACGCCAGCTTGCCGGGCTCAAAGCGATCCACCGCTACTCGGAGCGCCGCCGGGTCGCCGATAGCCCGCGACCAAAGCTAACCCTCGAACAGCTCGACGAGACGCCGGATGTTGCGCATCCCATCGTCCGCACCCACCCCTACACCGGCCGGAAATCGCTGTTCGTCACTGCAGGCGAGTGTATCGGTATCGAGGGGATGCCGACCGACGAAGCGGTCGATCTGATTGCCGAACTCGACGCTCATTGTGTCAAACCGGAGTTTTGTTACCGCCACAAATGGCGGGTCGGAGACTTGCTGATGTGGGACAATGCAAGTTCGATGCACCTCGCGATTTGCGACTACGCGCTGCCCGAGCGGCGCTTGATGCACCGCACGACGATCGTCGGGTCGGTTCCGTTCTGACAATCGCGGATCATCGTTGCGATTTCTCGCGGATAAGCTGGATCAGCTCGTTAAAAACAGCCGCTGGGCGTCGGCTTGGGTCATCGCCGGATTGAGCGCGTCAAATCGTCCGGTCGTCCGCAGTTGTTCGGCGATCTGGCGCACCGTCGCAGCGCTCATCAGGGCGATCTGGCTCGCGGTGCTGGCGCGGGCGACGCCAAGGGCTTCGAGTTCGGCCACGTTCGGCGACCCGGCGCGCACATTTATGTTTATCGGTGCTCCCACAGCCTCAGCCATCCGCCGGATCGTGTCGCGATCACTTAGGGCGATCGGGTAAAAGCAGTCGGCGCCGGCGGCGAGGTAGGCCCTGGCGCGTTCGACCGCTTCATCAAAGCGGGTGGCCGGATCGCCGATATTGCGCAGATAAAGATCGGTGCGGGCGTTGATGACGATCGGCACCCCGGTTTCGCGTGCAGCGTCACAGGCGGCGCGAATGCGCTCGGCAGCCTCAGCGATAGACCGAATTGGCGTGGCGCCTCGCGGCGTGCCGTCCTCCAGATTGACCCCGACTGCGCCGACACCGATGATCTCGCGAACCGATTTGCCGACCGCCTCGGGGGTATCGCCAAACCCGGCTTCGATGTCGGCGGTCACCGGAAGGTGCACCGCTCGGACAATACGGCGCGTTGCCTCCACAACCTCCTCCCACGGGGCGGCTTCGCCGTCGGCATACCCGATCGCCCAAGACACGCCGCCGCTGGTTGTGGCGATCGCCGAAAACCCGGCCGCTGCAAAAATTCGCGCGCCTAATGCGTCCCAGGCATTGGGCAATAGCAGCAGCGACGGCCCTTGATGCATGTTGCGAAAGAGCTCAGCTCTTTGGGCTTGTTCGCGCGTGTCCATTGATTTTCCCTGCAGATTGTCGCGAGCGATACGCAGCCTCTTGTGATCGCTGGATAACGTCAAGTGCACCCGTCCGCATCACAGACTGGCGGGATTCTTGTGGCAAATTACCGATGACGTATTCTGCAGGTTCCCGTCGCGTTTCCTGTTGCAGAGACGGAAAATCGGTTACTCTGAGACAGAGACGAACGGTGTTCGGGAATGAGGCGATGTCTGCCGCTTACAGCACAATCAAATCGCCCCAGCGGGTAGTCGCTAAATTCCTGTTGGAATACTATAAAATCTGGGGGAAGTACTTTCCTGGCCTTAACAAGCGCGCGCATTGGCATGTCATTTTTATGGCCAGGACTTGCGATGAAGGCGGCGTTTCGAGTCGAGCGATCCACCGCACACTTTACGGTTCCTATGGAACCGATATCAGAACTTGCATCGAGCGCATCAAGGATTGCGAGCGCGACGGGTTTATCCGGGTCTTTGATCCAGGGAACCAGAGCTGCGTCGCCTCCGCTGGTTGCTTGGTAGGACCCACTGAACAATTGTTTGAGAGTTTTGACGCGCATTGTCGCGATACGATCGCTGAGATTTGCGCCACGATCGACGACAAGGCCGTGGGGTTTGACAACGAGCTTATGTGCGACGACCGCCTAATTTCCGAGATTTATCGGTTTTTTGGGGCTTACGACCAGAAATGGCGCGAAACCACCGAGCGGGTAGTCAAGCAGAAAGGCCTGACCCCCGCCCACGTCGAAGATGCGATGGATCACTTGGTGACGTATCAGTATTGGGCCATCGTCATGTTGCTGTGGTCAGCCAGTGCGTTCGGCAGCGAGCGGATCGGCGCCGAGGCGCTGGTAATCGATGAAATCATCAGCCGGATGTGGGATCAACTGCAGCTAGGCCACCTCGCGATCAAGGAGCGCGTTGCCAATTTGATCCGCTGGGGCTTCTTCGATGAGCGGACCATAAAAAAACATAAGGCAGTGTCGCTAACGCCTGTTGCCGGAGACGCGATCAACGCCGGGCTGACGGCAACGCGGCCGCTGCTGATCAATCTCTATGAGAGGCTGATCCCGGAGGCCAGAACAACGGCTTCGACTCAGGTCGTCTGATCTCATTTGCGCCGTTGGTCTCTGGCAATTTGTCTGTCTAGCACGGCGCCCTCAAGGTCGAGTTCGATGCGGCGCCGCTTTGGCGTGCTGGCATTTTCAGCGTTCTTGCTCGCGGCTATCAGCGCGGCGGGAACCGCGCAATCCGGGTCGCCGGCTGACCAAGTTCGCGCGCTCACGCTTTCACTGACCGAGTTGGAGCAGCGCCTTGGATCGATGGCGCTGCAACTCCTGCCGATCCTCGATTCATTGGCGGCTTTGCAATTCGAGCAAGGTTTGCTCGCGGATGCGACGGCACAGCGGCGGCGATCTTTAAAGATTGCGATCGCCGCATATGGCAACACATCGGTTCAGGCCGCGGAGGCGATGGCGGCGCTCGCCAAGCTTTATATCGAGCGGCGTCGGTATCTTGACGCTGAGCCGCTTGCGATTATCGCGACCAATTTGCTTCGCGATCGGCTCGGAGGATCAAATCCGGCGCTAACGCCGGTCCTGGCCGACCGGGCCCGGATCGCGCTTGCACGGGGAGACGTAGATGAGGCCCGTAAATGGGCTGAGGAAGCAGTCGATATCGACAAAAAGAACGCGACGCCACGGAGTGCTCCCCTGCGCGTGCTCGGTGCAGTGTTAGCTGCGCAAAAGCGGTTTGACGAAAGCGAAGGCGTGTTGCGCCAAGCACTGGCGCTCGCTCGTGCCGATGGGAATCAGTTCGAGACCGCACGCAGCCTCGTCGCGCTCGCGGGCGTCGATCTGAAGCAAAAGCGATTTGCCGAAGCGCTGCCATTGATCGAAGAAGCGGCGTTGATCGACCAAACCAATTTGGGTCCGACCCAGCCGCTGATTGCCGAAGATTTTCACGATCTCGGCCTGATCTATCTTGAAACCAATCGCCCCGAACTCGCGGCCAAAGCCTTCCAGTCAGCGATCGATCTGCTCGAACGCGGGGCCGGACGCAACACGCCGACACTCGCCTATATCCAGCTCGATCTCGCCCGTGCCGAGCACATGTTGGGCCAAGACGAAAAATCTCGGTCGCTGTTCACAGCGGCCCGGAGGATTCTGAACACGGCGGAAGACGAAGAACGCGACCGCCAGCGGAGCGCCTGAGACCGGCCTTCTGCGATTGTCAAAGTAGGCCCCTATAACAGGCCTCTCCTGCACCACTGCAGATTTCGGCAAGGGGCCGTTCGCCGTGCTCGCGTGTTAGCCCGGTGAGCAGCGTCGTACGCGACGCGGTCCACAACCCGTGACGGTTCACCCGCGGCATGTCTTGGACGACCAGCGAAAGCATCGACAGACGCGCGCCGTCTTTATCCGAATGGACGGTCCGTACGGCGCGCGATGTGCTCGACGGCCGCAGGCGGGGGTTGCGTGGCTCTCTGGCATTTGCCGGCCCGGCCCTCGTCGCGTCGATCGCATACATGGATCCGGGAAATTTCGCGACGAACATCCAAGCCGGTGCGAAATATGGCTATCAGCTGCTGTGGGTGGTGCTGCTCGCGAATGTGATCGCGATGCTGTTTCAGGCGCTATCGGCCAAGCTCGGAATCGTGACCGGCCAAAATCTTGCGGAACTCTGCCGCGAGCGGTTGCCGCGCCCGGTCGCGTTGGCGATGTGGGCGGTCAGCGAGATAGCCGCGATGGCGACCGACCTTGCCGAATTTCTTGGCGGCGCGATCGGACTATCCTTGTTGTTCAAAATACCACTGCTACCCGGAATGGTCGTCACCGCGATCGTCGTTTATGCCCTTTTGCAGTTGCAGAGAAATGGCTTCCGCCCGATCGAACTGCTGATCGGCAGCCTGGTGGCAACGATCGGGCTTTGTTATCTGATCGAGATCTTCCTGGTGCCGGTCGCGTGGGGTTCGGCGGCGTTCCATTCGGTGGTGCCACAACTTGGCGGGCCCGAGGCGCTGGCGCTTGCCGTCGGTATTATCGGCGCAACCGTGATGCCGCACGCCATCTATCTCCATTCCGGGCTGACGCAAGCACGAATTCCGCCGCGAAACGTTAGGGAAACGCGCCGGATTGTTCGCGCTTCCAACCGGGAAGTGGTCGTCGCTTTGGCGCTCGCCGGCCTCGTTAATATGGCGATGGTGATTATGGCCGCCGGCGCGTTTCATGCCGGTCACAGCGAGGTGGCGGAGATTGCAACTGCTTATCACACTTTGGCGCCGCTCTTTGGCCCAGCCGCGGCTGGTGTGTTCTTGATCGCGCTCCTCGCCTCCGGAATCTCGAGTTCGGCCGTCGGTACGATGGCGGGACAAATGATCATGCAAGGTTTTGTCGGCTTCACCATCCCGGTTTGGGTCCGGCGGTTGGTCACCATGGCGCCCGCAATCGTGGTCGTCGCCCTCGGCGTCGACGCTACTTGGGCCCTAGTAATCAGTCAGATCGTGCTAAGCATCGCCCTGCCGCTGCCGATGATTGCATTGCTGATGTTCACCCGGCGCCGGGATATTATGGGTCCGTTCGCGAACAGCCGCGGGATGCAGGCTGCCGCGATCACCGGAGCTGGTGTTGTACTCACTCTTAATTTGCTGCTGATTGGCTTGACGCTCGGGATTTCGATCCCTGGCGTGTGACGGACGGGGGCCGGCTTGCTCCCGATCCGCGTAATTGCGAAATGGCGGCGAAGATTGCATCCTCGTCGGGACTTACCGGTTTTGGAGAAGCTATGCCCGCCCTGTCTATTCCGAACCGGCCGATAGAGGGCCCGAGCGCGTGGGTTCGCGCTGCTGTGCACCCCGAGGATTGGCTGATAGAGCTTTCGGGCGACTGTCTCGACGAAATCCGCCGCGCCGTAGAGGAATTGCGCGCTTATCCGCTTCCGACCGTCGTTCTCGGCCCGCAGGATTTCGCGATGACCGCCTGCCAAGAGGCAATGACGCGGGCGCGCGCAATCCTCGCATCGGGTGTGCGGTTTGCGATTGTCGACCGCCTGCCGGTCGACAAAATGACCGCGAACGAGGCAACGGCGATTTATTGGCTGCTGTCGAGCATGATTGCGCGACCGGTCGCGCAGAAGCTTGATGGCACCCTGATCTATGACGTGCTCGATACCGGAAAGGAGGCTCTCCCGGGTTCCGGAGTGCGCCCCGACAAGACCAACATCGAAATCCGTTTTCATATCGACAACGCCTATAACCACACCCCGCCGGATTATGTTGGCCTCCTGTGCCTCCGTCAGGCGATGAACGGCGGCCACAGCCGGGTCATCAGCTTTCATACCGCTCATAATGAAATGCTGACGCGCTGCCCTGAGCGGTTGGGGCGGCTCTACGAGCCGTTCTGGTTCGACCGCCAGCGGGAATTCCATCAGGGCGAGAGCCCGATTTTTGCCGCCCCGGTTTTCGAGAACGGTGCCGAGCTGAAAGCCAGGTTCAGTGTCCACCAAATCAACAGCGGCTATGCGTTGCGGGGCGAGCCAGTCGATCCGGCGGGGGAAGCTTCGCTCGAGGCGATGCTCGACATCTTCGAGGATGAGAGGCTATCGCTCGATTTCGACCTCGAGTCGGGTCAGATGCAGTTCGTCGACAATCGCGCCTTGGGACACAGCCGGACCGCCTTTGACGATTACCCGGATCCGGAGCAAAAACGTCACCTCGTCCGCCTGTGGCTGCGCGACCATGGGCGGCGCGCCTATCCGGGATAACTACCAAGCTGCATTAGCGCGGGCGGCGGGCAACATACTCCGCGCTCTGCATCTCGATTAATCGGGAGACAGTCCGCTGGAATTCGAAGGTACCGTCACCGGCGCTGTAGATCTCCGCGGGGGGGACCTCGGCCGAGACGATCAACAGCGTCCGTGCCTCGTAGAGCGTGTCGATTAAGATGCTGAACCGGCGCGCCTCGTTGCGCTGATCGGGCGCGAGCCGTGGAATGCCCTCGAGGATGATCGCGGCAAAGCGTTCGGTGATTGCTAGATACTCCCCCGCCGCGAACGGACTCGCGCAAAGATCGGCAAAGCCGAACCACGCCACATTTCGCGCCGCGCGTGGAACGGTCAATTGCCGGCCCCTGACCATCAGTCTTACCCGACCCCCGGGCTCGCCATCGGTCAACTCGGCGAACGCAGCCTCCAACGCGCGATGCGCGGCCTGATCCAGAGGCGTGTGATAAACCGCCTTGCCGACCAGCCGAGCCAAACGGTAGTCGCGCCCGCTATCGAGTTCGAGGACGTAGAGCTGTTTTTTCAATAAGTCGATGAAAGGCAAAAACCGGTCGCGGTGTAGGCCATGCTGGTAAAGTTCGTCGGGGGTTCGGTTGGAGGTTGCTACCACGACCACACCCCGATCGAATAATGCCGTAAACAGGCGTTCGAGGATCATCGCATCGGCGATGTTGTCGACCTGAAATTCATCAAAGCACAACAGCGTCGCCTCTCGGGCGATGTCCGTCGCTACCTTGATGATCGGTTCGCGGGCTCCGTCCCGCCTCTCTTGTTCAATGCGGTCGTGAATTTCGAGCATAAAGGCGTGGAAATGCACTCGCCGCTTGCGCTCGACCGGAGCGCTCGCAAAGAATAGATCCATCAGCATCGATTTGCCGCGTCCGACCGGGCCGCAGAGATAAAGTCCCATCGGCGCGTACGCGCCAGGATCTTCGCCTAGTCCAAAGCGGGCGAGCCAACCGCGAAACCCGTGCTCCGGGCGGTAATTGATGAGCGCGCGATGCAGACTTTGCAGCCGCTCGGTTGCCAATTGTTGCGCGGGGTCGGGCGCTAATCGCCCCTGCTGGCGCAACATGCGGTAGGCCGCCATCGGCTCACGCACCGAAGGCGCTTCGCCCAGGTCTCGCGCCGTCATCGGGTCAGTTAGGGGCATCGGCGTAAGACAGGCTCGGCACAGACGTCAACGTTGCGGACAGCGGCCCGGCGGTCTACTTCACGCGGCGCTGCGGCGCAACGCTGCTATAGCAGGAGGCGAGTAAAATGGACGAAGACCGTTTTAATTTGGAAATCCGGCAATTCCTCAAAGTCGTCGGCGTGACCTCGCAACGCGAAATCGAAAAGGCGGTGCGCGACGCTCTGGCCCAGGGTGGTCTTGCCGAGAGCACCGTGCTGACGCCGCGCATCACCCTGTCAGTCCCCGAAATCGGGCTAGAACATGTCGTTGAGGGAGAAATCACCCTGGGGTGATTCAGGATCGGTCAAGCATTCCAGTCATGATGCTTCGGCCAATTCTCTCCGCACCCGATAATCGGGAGGAACAGCCAGCGAACATTCGATTGACGTGCATCAATGTTCCGAGTATGTTCGCTGCTCGCGGAAAAGGCGAACTGGCTAGGCCAAATGGAACCCTTGTTTCTGACGTTAATCGTCGCAGCCGCTATAGCCGGCGCAGGGATGGTGTGGCTTGCCGCGGTCGCCAAACTGCGCACCACGGCTGCGGAGGCAAAGCTGCTGCGAGACCAGGTCGGCAAGGCCGAGGACGATCTCAAAGCAGCGCGGCACGAAGCAAATCTCTGGCGAACCCAGGCGGAGATCGATGCAAAAAACCGAGCGGTCGCGGAAGCATCGGCATTACGCGTCAATCATCTCGAAGCGGAGTGCGGCGAGTTGCGACGTCAACTCATGGAGTTGAATGCTGCCGTCGCCAGTTACAGGGCAAAACTAGCCGAACAAGCCGAAGCGCATCGGGAAAAGCTGGAAGCGGTGACGTCGATTCGTCAAGAAATCGAAACGAGTCTCAAAAACATCACGAGTGAAAGCCTCCGTGGCACTCAGGCAAGCTTCCTCGAGCTTGCAAACGAGGTATTCGATAAACATAAGGCCGGGGCGTCGGCTGAGCTTCATGCGCTGGTTTCGCCGATTCGCGAGACGCTCCAAGCCTATCAAATCGACCTCGCTAAGCTCGAAAGCGAGCGAGCGCAAACCAATGGCGCGCTATCGGGCGAACTCAAGAATGTGGTCGAAGCGCAATACGCCGTCCGCGCGGAGACCTCGCGAACTCGTCAACGCCCTGCGCGCCGCGCCAAAAACCCGCGGCCGCTGGGGCGAAAATACCCTGCGCAACGTTCTGGAACTTGCAGGTCTTAATGCTTACAGCGATTTCGTAACAGAGCATACTTACGTTCGAGAGGGCGTACGTTCGCGGCCCGACGTCGTGATTCGCCTTCCCGGCGGGCGCAGCATCGTCGTCGACGCGAAAACCTCGATGGCAGCTTATCTCGACGCCGTCAATTCGTTGGATGAAGAAGCGCGCGAGCGGCACCTGGAATTGCATGCGCAACAGCTGCGTTCCCAAGTCAGGCTCCTCGCCGGGAAATCATACTGGGACGGTCTGACCGAAACTCCGGACTTTGTCCTGATGTTCGTCCCCGGCGAGAACTTCTACGCCGCCGCGGCTGAGCGCGATCCTGATCTATTCGAGTTTGCTGCCCGTCAGCGGGTCCTGATCGTTACGCCGGCGACACTGATCGCCCTCGCCAGGGCGGTGGCCTACAGTTGGAGGCAAGAAAAGGTCGCGGAAAACGCCAAGCGGGTCCACGACCTCGGCCGCGATCTCTACAGGCGCCTGTCCACGATGGGCAGCCATGTTGTTGGCCTCGGCAGCAACTTGGCCGCAAGTGTTCGCAAATATAATGATTTTATCGGCAGTCTCGAAAGCTCCGTCATGCCCCAGGCGCGCCGGTTCAATGAGCTCGAGGTGGAGGGAGCTGGCGCTGAGATACCATCTCTAACGGCAGTTGACCTCGAGCTCCGGCAATTAAGGCGCGACCGCGATATCTCCTTGGTGGCGCTCGACGCCGCGCCAGAAGCTGCTGCTTAGCGCCGTTCGTTTTACCGGGCCGCCACGGCCGTGGAAGCGCCTATTTGGCGGCTGTGACCATGATTTCCACCAGCACCTCGGGACGCGCCATCTCGGCCTTGACGCAGGCGCGCGCCGGCGGGTTTTCGGGATCCACCCAGGCGTTCCATACCGAGTTCATATCGGCGAACGACGCCATGTCCTTTATCCATAGGTTTGCCGACAGCAGGTTGGATTTGCTGGTACCGGCTTGCGACAGGTACGAGTCGATTTTGTCGAGGATCTGCTTGGTCTGACCCTTGATATCTTGCGAGGTGTCGCCGGCGGTCAGCCCGGCGAGATAGACGGTGTCGCCGCGCACCACGGCGCGGCTCATGCGCGGTCCCGGCGGCTGAGTCATATCGATGCGGCGGATGTCCATAATCTTCCCCTATCGCGCTTTGGGTTGGCGGGATGTCAGCCGGCCTCAGCCGGCGGGTCGCGGTAGATGACGATCCGCTTGTCGGCGGTATGGATGCCGAAGGTGACAAGCGGACGATCGCCAACGGTACGAAAGCTGTGCACGCGATTGGCCGGGAGCGCAATCGTCACGCCCGGCTCCATTTTGATCACGCCGTCTTGACCGTCGACCCACGCCTCACCCTCGCCTTCAAGAACCGTTAGGATCTCGAGATAGGGGTGCGAATGCGGCCGGGTCTCGTAGCCCGGGGGAGAAGTCTGGATCCCGGTCCGCACCGACACGCCGGCGCCATTGTCGTCGCCGATCACCGGGCAATAGTCGGCGCCGCCCGGGAAGGTCACGCTCGGCCGCTCGGCATGGCGGATCAGGATCGGCGTCTTGCTCATTTGCTCTCGCTCCCGTTCGTCGGTCAAACAACTCTAGCACGCAGGATTGGTGTAATACACGCTGATGCCGCCAATCCAACTCGCCGAGCGGTTGGCTCTTCTGCTGGCTCTGGCGGTCTTTCTCGGTCTCGCTTTCGAGGAGATTTACAAGCGCGACCAGCCCGAGGTGCCGGGCGGGATTCGCACCTTCCCGCTGTTGGCGCTCGCCGGAGCACTTTTGTACTTGGTCGAACCAAGTCATGCGATTGCCTTTTGCGCCGGACTGCTCGCAATGGCGGCATGGGTGGTCACCTTCCTGCGGATCGAACCGACGCGGCCGGAGACCGGCCGGACCCTAGTCATCCCGGCGGTAAACCTCCTCGTTTACACTCTTGGCCCGATTGTCCTGACGCAGCCGCCTTGGGTGGCGATTGGCGCAACCGTTGCGGCGGTGCTGCTGATCGGCTGGCGCGAGCAAATGCACGGCTTTGTCCGCTTGGTGCCGCAGGACGAAATCCTGACCGCCGGCAAATTCCTAGTCCTTGCCGGTATCATCTTGCCGCTGCTCCCGGACGCCCGGATTATTGCCGCAGCACCGCTCACGGCTTATCGCATTTGGCTCGCGGTGGTCGCGATTTCCGGGCTTTCCTACCTGACTTATCTCGTCCAGTGCTATCTGCCGGGGAACGTCGGAGCAGCGGGGAGTGGCGCGTTGCTCCCCGCGATGCTTGGGGGCGCCTACTCTTCAACAGCAACTACCGTCGTCCTCGCCAGGCGTCAGCGCGAAGCGGCCGCGTCGCGCCCTGATTTATCGGCTGCCATCATCGCGGCGACGACGGTCATGTATTTGCGGCTGGCGATCGTCATCGCCTTGTTTAGCCTGCCTTTGGCCGCAAGCTTGATGCCGGCGCTTCTCTTTCTCTTTGTTATCGCTGGTCTGCTCGCGTGGCGCGAATGGCGACGCTCCGATCGCGGCTCGGCCCAGGATCTGGCGATCCCAGCGGCAAATCCGTTGCAACTGACGACGGCGCTGCTGTTTGCCGGGCTATTTGTCGTGGTTTCGCTGGCAACGGTCTGGGTCGAACACACCTTCGGCCGAGCCGGCATTTACACTCTTGCCGCCATCGTCGGGGCCAGCGACATCGACCCCTTCGTCCTCAATCTCGCCCAAGGCGGGGTGCCGGGAATGAGCCTCTCCGCCGCCGCCGCGGCGATATTGATTGCGGTCTCCGCCAACAATCTTGCCAAAGCGGGTTATGCGATCGGTTTCGGCGGGCTCAGGCAAACGCGGCGTCCGGCGCTGGCGCTCGCCATCCTCGCCGCCCTCGGCCTTGCTACCGCCGCAGCGTATTTCGTCTAAACCGGCCTAGCGTCTTTCCTGGAAGAAGCCTCGGAGCAGGGCGGCAGCGCGGCGCTCGTCGATGCCGCCGTAAATTTCCGGCCGATGATGGAGCGTCGGCTGGTCGAACAGGCGCGGGCCGTGGTCGACGGCGCCACCCTTAGGGTCCCAGGCTCCGAAATAGAGCCGCCGGATACGAGCAAGCGCAACCGCTGCGGCGCACATCGCGCAAGGTTCGAGCGTGACCCACAGATCGCACTCGGAAAGCCGCGTCGAGCCGAGCTTTGCGGCCCCCTCGCGCAACACCAGCATCTCGGCATGCGCGGTCGGATCGTGATCGTTCTCGACGCGGTTGCCGGCGGCGGCAATCACATTCCCGGCATCATCGACCAGCACGGCGCCGACCGGCACCTCGCCGCACGCCGCCGCCTCTTCGGCTCTGGCCAAAGCGACAAGCATCGGCGATGCCCGCACGCTCATCCCGGGTGCCGGCGCCGGATCGGTTCGGGGATCGCGATCGGGCGCCTTGTCGAGAGCCGCATAAACAATCCCTCCTGCTCGGCCTCGGCGTGAATCATCCCGGCGACGGTGAATTCAGCCGCGAGCCGCCAGCGCACCCGGCTGAGCCCGGCGACCCGCATCCGCCCCAAAACTTTATCCGTGATCGTCACCGGCCGGCGATAGGCGATGCGCGTTTCGGTCAGGATCGGCGCCACATCTTCGGCCAATGCCTGGACCAGCGGATAGGCCTCGTCCATCAGCCCCAGCCGCAGATCCTCGAGCCAACGAATGAACACGATGTTGCTGACGATACCGGCGAAGTCTATGTCGTAGGTCTGAACCCGAAGCGGCAATTCGTAGAATTCGTCCATCGGCTCACTCGAACAAATCGGACCCAGCATGACACAGCCGGTCATCGGTCTCACCCTCGATCACGAACCTGCCGGGGGCTGGTCGAAGTTTCCGTGGTATGCGATCCGCGAGAATTACTGCAACGCAGTGCGCCATGCCGGCGGGCTGCCCGTGCTACTGCCGCACGAGCCCGATGCCGCTGAGCTTTATCTCGACCGGGTTGACGGCCTGATCGTGACCGGCGGCGGGTTTGACGTCGACCCCGCCCTGTTCGGGGCGACAAGCCGCCATCCCACGGTCACGACCAAGGACCGCCGCACCGCTTTCGAGCTGTCGGCAACCCGCGGAGCGCTCGCGCGCGGAATGCCGGTGCTCGGCATTTGCGGCGGTCAGCAATTGCTGAATGTGGCTTTGGGCGGCACCTTGATCCAGCATATCCCTGACGAGGTGGCGGGCGCGCTGCCGCACCGCCAGCCAAACCCCCGCAACGAGCCCGGTCATGAGGTCCGCATCGTCGCCGGGACGCTTCTCTACCGGATTGCCGGCGCCGGGCGTTTGGCCGTGAATAGTGCCCACCATCAAGCCGTAAAGGATGCTGGACCAGGTGTCGTGATCGATGCGGTGGCCGAAGATGGCGTCATCGAGGGTATCGAAGATCCGCGGCGGCATTTTTGCCTTGGCGTGCAATGGCACCCCGAATTCGAGATCAACGAGGCCGACCGACATATCTTCCGAGCGTTTGTCGCGGCGGCGGCGAACTGATGGCTCCACGCCCGGAATTGCGCGCTCGGGTCTCAATCCCGGCGGCCACGCAAGTCAGCAGCGGCGAGCGTCTGGCTAAGACGCTGGCGCGTGCCGGGCTGTGTTCCCGTCGCGATGCTGAACGGTGGATTGCGGAAGGGCGGGTTTCGATAGACGGCGCGGTGCAGACCAGCCCAGCGATCAATGTCACCGCCGAGAACGATATCCGTGTCGACGGTAAGCCAATCCCGCAACCCGAGCGGGCGCGGCTGTGGCGCTACCACAAACCAGCGGGGCTGGTCACAACGCATCGCGACGAACAAGGCCGGCCGACCGTATTCGGCGCCCTGCCAAAGGATTTGCCGCGGCTGATATCGGTCGGTCGCCTCGACCTCAATTCAGAGGGGCTGTTGTTGTTTACCAACGACGGTGCGCTGGCTCGCCGGCTCGAACTGCCGGCGACCGGCTGGGCGCGGCGCTATAAGTTGCGCGTCCATGGCCAGGTCGATCCGGCGCGGCTTGCCCCTCTCGCGAATGGGATCACCATCGACGGCATCGCCTATGGTCCGATCCGCGCCAGCCTCGAACGCACTCAAGGGAGCAATGCTTGGATCGCGATGACGCTGAACGAGGGCAAAAATCGCGAGGTGCGCCGCGTGCTGGAGCATCTCGATCTCCAAGTGACGCGGCTGATCCGGCTGTCTTATGGCCCGTTTCAGCTCGGCAATCTCGAGCGCGGAGCGATCGCCGAGGTGCCGCGCAAAGCGCTCGCCGAGCAGCTTGGGGCCGAGATGCCGAAATGGGCGGCGCATGCGGATCGTCGGCGGTAGCCATCGCGGCCGTCGCCTCGTCGCACCCCCGGGAGAAAAGGTCCGCCCAACCAGCGACCGGGCTCGCGAAGCATTGTTCAACATCCTTTCCCACGGCACGTTCGCGGCCGAGGGTGTGCCTTTCGCAGAAAAGCCGGTGCTTGATGCCTTTGCTGGCACCGGCGCCCTCGGTCTCGAGGCGCTGTCGCGCGGCGCTGCCGAAGCCGTGTTTATCGAAAACGATCGCGAGGCGCTGATCGGGTTGCGTCGCAATATCGCCGAACTCGACGAGACCACGCGGAGCCGTGTCATCGCCGCAGACGCAACGCGGCCGCCGCGTGCGCTTGTCCCTTGTGCCGTCGCATTTCTCGACCCGCCCTATATGAGCGGGCTCGCCGAACCGGCATTATCGGCGCTCGTGGCCGCCGGCTGGCTGTTGCCCGACGCACTCGCCGTAGTCGAGGTTGGCGCGCGCGAGCCGTTCACGGCGCCGCGGGGTTTCGCGATGCTCGACCAACGCGTCTATGGTGCGGCACGCCTGATCTTCCTGCGCCGCGAGGTATAGCCGCGCCGCTCGATCCGACTTTTGATGCCGCTCGGATCATTAGCAATCGCGCGCTAAGCCGGATACGATTGGCGTCGGACCAGCCAATCACGTTCAAGGGCCGATCGCGATGCTTACCAGCTTTAATGTTAGCGACATGACCATCCATCGTCTGATCGAACAGGAGGCCGGGTTCACGCCGATCTTGGAATTTCTACCCAGCCTGAGCCGGGAAATGCTCGATGAGAACCGCTCGTGGCTGCAACCGGCTGCACTGGATCCTGCCACCGACCACGCCGTCCTATGCTTTCAGTCATATGTCGTCAAAACGCCGCATCACACGATTCTCGTCGACAGCTGCATCGGCAATAACAAGACGTTCCCCCACCGCCCAACCTGGCACCAGAAAAGCGACAACAATTGGATGCAGGCGTTAAAGGCTGCCGGTGTCGGGGTCGACGACATCGATTTCGTGATGTGCACGCATCTTCACGGCGATCATGTCGGCTGGAACACGCGTATGGAAAACGGCCGTTGGGTCCCGACCTTCCCAAAGGCTAAGTATCTCTTCTCCAAAAAAGAATACGAATACTGGGAGGAAATCGATCGCGAAACGCCGCTCGATCCGATGAGAGACAGCGTGCTGCCCATTATCGAAGCAAAAAAGGCCGAGCTGGTGACCAGCGACTACGCGCTGAATGATCACATCAGGCTGACCCCGACGCCGGGCCATACTCCCGATCATTTCGCGGTCTGCGCCGGCCGCGGCGGCGACCAGGCGGTGTTCACCGGCGATCTGATCCATTCGCCGATTCAGGGTCGCTATCCGGATCTGGTGATGCGCGTCGATTACGACCCACAGCAGGCGGTTGCCACCCGCCGTGCCTTTCTCGAGCGTTACTGCGACACCTCCACCCTATGCTGCACGATGCATTTTCCATCGCCCTCGGTTGGACACATCAAGCGCTGGGGCAATGGCTTCCGTCACGAACCGATAAGCGCCTGAAGCACGAAGACTGCCGCTAGCGGGCGATCGCCGGCTACCACAGCGGGTAGATATTTTTGGTTTGCTTTTCCGCGTTCGCCCGCCGTGACTTGCGCAGGCGGGTAAACGCGGCGGTTGCCGAGAGGGCCAGAACCACCCCAGCTAAGATCCACCATTCCATAGCTTATCTCCCTGTGCTGGTGCGGCGCCTTGGGCCGGGATTGCGCTGATCGCCGCCGCGACCACGGGCAGCATTGAAGTCGCCACCGCGCCATTGCCGTTTTCCGAAAGATGATAAAGGTCGATGTATACGGGGAGCTGCCAGTCGTCAAACAACGCCGACAAATCGACTGCGTCGCTCGCCTCAATCAATTCTCGGCAGTGGCGACGTTCGTCGATGATGGCCTGGTAAAGGCGAATCCGCGCGGCTGGATCATGGGTGTAGTCACTCTCCCACCGCTGCTCGTCGATGGTTTTCAGCTTTTTGGTCGTGATCACCGGTTGCCAAAAGAAAATCGGCATAAAACCGTATTCACCCGCGAGCATCCGGATCAGTCGAAGGTTTTCGCGATAGGCGGCAACAACCCGTCGCGCTAGAGGGGCCAAGTCGATTTGCGACAAATCGGCCGGCGGCGCGGGCGCAGGCCCCCGTAGCGGAAGGCCGGTCAGCTGGCGTAGTCGCCGTAACGTGCGCGGCGCGGCTGCCATCAGCGCAGCTGCGAAAAGGTCCCTCTGGCGCTCGGGAAGCAGCAAGTTGAATTCGGCGCGCCGCCTTGCCTCGTTAAACAGGCCATCGGCCCGGCCGGTTTGCTCGGCGCACGCCATCTCGTTTATGCCATCGTAAAACAGCGCTATCTCGACTCGCTCGCCGGCTTTCAGCACTTGCTGCAGCGTAATCGTCTCCTGTGTGCTGTTATGACCGAGCTGGCCATAGTTGGTCACGCTGACCGGGTATCCGAGTTCGGTCAGTTTGCGCGCCAAAATCGCCGGAATCGTATGGTCGTCGCGCGCCCCCATGCCCATCATCGTCGATCCGCCAAAGCACAGGATTCGGATCGCGTCATCGGAGGGACCGTGCTCTCCCGGTGTCGGGCGCAGGCCGCGTTCGTCGATCGTGACAAAGGCGCCGCGGAACGGTCGCTGCCACCACTCGACATAGGGCTTCCAATCAACGCGAACGGCGCGGCGAAATTCGTCGAAATAAGCGGCCGACCAATCGGCTCCGACGTAAGCGTCGGCGGCGCCAGTTCGGTCAGGCCGGGTCGGACGGCGATATCGAAGCCAGCGGCTAAAGCTGCGCCAGCCCTCGACTCCGAACTCGGTGACCAGCACGACGACGAGCAGAACGCCGACTACGTGCCATAACGCGATGAATAGGCGCAGCATCATCTTTGAAGCGCTCGCCGTCGATGGCGATAACTGGAGCGGATGAGGGTCATTTGCGTCTCGCCATCAGCGGCGGAAATGGCGATGATCGCGCTATCCGGGTTTGCCGAGAAGGGCGCGAGCGATGAGCGGGATCGACGAAACCCATGATCCGAGGCGCAAGAGCTGGGTCACCTCGGCCAATGGTCATAGTGAATTTCCGATACAGAATTTGCCGTTTGGCGTCTTCAGTCCGCTGGGCGGAGCCCCGCGCGGCGGCACCGCGATCGGCGACATGGTTTTTGACCTCTCCGCGGCACTCGAAGCCCGGCTGTTTTCGGGCGAGGCCGAAAGGGCCGCCGAAGCGGCGGTGGGCCCGGTGCTGAACCCGCTGATGGCGCTTGGCCCCCCGGCGAGACTGGCGTTGCGCAAGCGGGTTTCCGAATTGCTCGCCGCCGATACTGCCGAGCGCGCCAAAATCGAAGCGATGGCTGGGCGGCTGTTGCATCCCGCCGGCCAATGCACGTTGCATCTGCCCGCCGCGATCGGCGAATTCACCGATTTTTTTGCGGGCATTCATCATGCGCGCAATGGCGGGCGCCGGCGCGATCCGAACAATCCGCTGAGCCCCAACTACAAATACGTGCCGGTTGCCTATCACAGCCGCGCCTCTTCGGTTCGAGTATCGAACGTGCCGATCCGGCGCCCGAATGGCCAGCGCAAGGCGCCGGACGAGCCGGCCCCGACCTACGGTCCGTGCCGGAAGCTCGATTATGAGCTCGAACTCGCAGTTTGGATCGGTCCCGGCAATGCTCAGGGCGAGCCAATTCCAATTGGCCGCGCGGCGGAGCACATTTTTGGGTTGGGCCTCGTCAACGATTGGTCGGCGCGGGACGTCCAGGGTTGGGAATCGCAGCCGCTCGGCCCCTTTCTCGGCAAGAATTTCGGCTCGACAGTATCGCCCTGGATTGTCACGACGGAGGCCCTGGCGCCGTTTCGCGTGGCGCAGCCGGCGCGGCCCGATGGCGACCCGAATCCGTTGCCGCATTTGTGGGATGCGGAAGATCAGCGTGAAGGTGCTTTCGAGATCGCGCTCGAAGCCTTTCTGTTGAGCGAAGGCCTGCGAACAAAGAGACTGCCGCCGCACCTGATGTCCGCCAGCAACACGACTGACCTCTATTGGACCTTGGCGCAGCTGGTGGCGCACCATACCAGCGGCGGGTGCAACCTGCGCGCCGGAGATTTATTCGGAACCGGCACGATCTCCGGCCCCACGCGCGACGGCTACGGCAGCCTGATGGAGCTCAGTGAAGACGGGACGCGCTCGACGACGCTGGAATCGGACGAAACCCGCACCTTTCTCGAAGACGGCGACGAGGTGATCTTTCGCGCGCACTGTCATAAGCCCGGCTTTGTTTCGATCGGCTTTGGCGAGTGCCGCGGCCGAATCGCCTAGTCAGGGCGGCGAAAGCAAGGGAGCCTGCCATGACCGACGCGCTCGGCTGGCGGATGAAATACGGGGTTATCGCGCCGAGCACCAACACCGTGGTGCAACCCGAATTCGACATGATGCGCCCGCGCGGTGTCACCAATCACTTCGCGCGCATTCACATTCCCAACGATCCGCTTCGCAGCGATGCCGATTTCGAAAGATTGATCGAGACCGTAGACCGAGATTTGCTGGCCGCGGTCGACCGGGTCATGACCTGCGAGCCCGGTCACTTGATCATGGGCATGTCGTCCGAGACCTTCTGGGGCGGGCTCGACGGCAGCGAAAGGTTGCGCGAACGGATCGAAGCCCGCGCCGGAGTTGGCGTCACGATGGGGTCCGACGCCTCGCGCCAAGCTTTGCGGCGTTATGGCGACATCCGGCGGATCGCGGTCGTCACACCGTATATGCCGGTAGCCGATCAGCAGGTGCATCGCTTTTTTTCCGATTGCGGCTTTGAGGTGGTGCGGCTGATAGGGCTTAGATGCGCGAGCCCGGTCTTGATCGCCCATGTCGGGCAGCGGGAGTTACGCGACGCGATCCTGGCCGTCGATGGACCGGATGTCGAAGCGATCGTCCAAGTCGGCACCAATCTCGCGATGGCACAGCTCGCCGCCGCAGCCGAGACTTGGCTCGGAAAGCCGGTGCTGGCGATCAATACTGCAACCTATTGGTGGGCATTGCGCTGCAACGGCATTGCCGAGCCGATCGACGGATTTGGGCGGCTGTTGCATGAGTTCTGACGTGGGCGCGGCATCGGACCCGCAGGCCTGATCTTGTTTACGAAAGTCCTGGTCGCCAATCGCGGCGAGATCGCCTGCAGGATTATCCGCACTGCGCGGCGCATGGGAATCGCCACGATAGCCGTTTACTCGGACGCCGATCGGGGCGCACTGCACGTCGCGCTTGCCGATGAGGCGCGGCTGATCGGCCCGGCGCCAGCGCGCGACAGCTATCTCAATATCGAGGCAATTATCAAGGCGGCGTGCGCCAGCGGAGCGCAAGCGGTGCATCCAGGCTACGGTTTTTTGTCCGAGAATCCCAATTTTGCCGAGGCCTGTGCGCAAGCCGGCCTGATTTTTGTTGGCCCACCCGCGGCGGCGATGCGGGCGATGGGTTCGAAGGCGGCGGCGAAGTCGTTGATGATTGGCGCCGGCGTACCAGTTGTGCCGGGTTATCACGGCAAGGATCAAGATCCGATCCATCTCGCCGAGGAAGCAAAGCGGATTGGGTTTCCGGTCTTGATCAAGGCCTCGGCTGGCGGCGGCGGCCGCGGCATGCGGATCGTCGAAAAGCCTGACGATTTTGCCCCGGCGCTGGCTTCGGCGCGGCGCGAGGCGGCGAGCGCCTTTGGCGATGACCAGGTTCTGCTAGAGAAGTATCTAGATCAGCCACGCCATATAGAAGTGCAGGTCTTTGCCGACAAGCATGGAAATGTCGTCCACATTTTTGATCGCGACTGCTCGATCCAACGCCGCCATCAAAAGGTGATCGAGGAAGCGCCAGCCCCTGGTCTCGACCAAGAACGTCGGCGGGCAATGGGTGAGGCTGCGGTCGCCGCGGCGCGCGCGATTAACTATGCCGGGGCCGGAACGATCGAATTCGTCGTGCCCAGAGGGTCGCTCCGCGATTTCTACTTTATCGAGATGAATACTCGGCTGCAGGTCGAACATGCTGTAACCGAAGCGATCACCGGGCTCGACCTCGTCGAATGGCAGTTGCGTGTCGCGGCCGGCCAGCCATTGCCGCTGCTCCAGCATGATCTGTCGATCGACGGCCACGCGATCGAGGCCCGGCTTTATGCTGAAGACCCCCAACGGCAATTTCTGCCGCAGACCGGCACACTTCATCGCCTCTATCTGCCGCCGCCCGAAATTGCTCGCGTCGATACCGGCGTACGAGAGGGTGAGGCCGTGACGCCGTTCTACGACCCGATGATCGCGAAAATCATTGTCCATGGAGAAGGTCGTGAAGCGGCGGTCGGTCGGTTGCAACGGGCCCTCGCCGAGACCGCGGTTCTCGGCGTGAATACAAACCTCGGTTTCCTCGCACGAGTAGCGGCTCATCCCGATTTTGCCGAGGCCGCGATCGACACCGGGTTTATCGGGCGCCACCAAGCCGCACTGCTGTCCGAGGAACCAGCCGTTCCTCCAGAGGCGCTCGCCGCAGCTGTTATCAATCGGATCTCAGCTCGCAAATCGGTTGCTGATGCGACTGCATCTTCGTCCGCTGATCCGTTCTGCCCTTGGGCGAGGAATGACGGTTGGCGTCTCGGCTGCCGAGCCGAGCAAGACATCACGTTGCGCCGTAACGGCGGCGAGGACATCATCGCTGCTACCGCGATCAATGGGGAATGGCTGCTGCGCCTTGGCGACCGACAGACCGCGGTTTGCGGTGAAATCGGGCCGGATGGCTTTCTTCATTTGACCTTGGAGGGGGTCAAAAGGCGTGTACGCGTTCTCGATTACGGGACCGCGGTTGCGGTTTTTATCGACGGACAAAGCTGGCAATTCGAAGAAGTCGATCGCCTGGCAACAGCCGCCGGTGAAGATCCGACGGCCGGAAAACTGACGGCGCCGATGCCGGGTCGGGTAACCCGGCTATTAGTCGAAGCGGGTGCTAAAGTCCGGCGCGGTGAGCCCCTGATGGCGATCGAGGCGATGAAGATGGAGCATACGATCACCGCACCCGCCGACGGGGTCATCGCGGCGGTGCGGTTTGCGGTCGGCGAACTCGTTGAGGAAGGCACGGAATTAATAACCCTGACTGCACCCGAAACTGACCGCCCCTGAATGGGCTCTCGGCGAATGGTGCTGCATCTATTGAAGCTCGCGGTCGGGATCGACGATATCGAACAGCTCCGCCGAGTCCGGACCGTCCGCGCTACCGAGCGCGGCGGTCACTGGATCTACACCCGAAATTGCCCGCGGCGCGCGGCCGATGTACTCGACGGCGGATCGATCTACTGGGTGATCCGTGGGCAAATCTCGGTGCGACAACGGGTGACCGGGTTTCGCGCCGATCGCGACGCGAGCGGCCGTCGCTATTGCCTGATCGAAATCGATCCGGTGTTGGTGGCGACCTTTCCTCGCTCCTGCCGCGCGTTTCAAGGCTGGCGGTATCTGCCAGCTGATGATGCTCCGCCCGACCGGGCACTGGAAGGCGCGCCGCCGCCCGAGCAGATGCTGGCGGAACTGCGGGGGTTGGGTCTGCTCTGAAGCGAGAGATGAAAGAATTGTTGCGGCGGGTCTGGACAAGGCGTTCTGAGGTCCTTATTTTCACCGTCCGCGCTGGCCCAACGGCCGACCGCCGAAATCATGCCGACCGGAGACGATCTACGAAGCGGATTGGGACACGCTGGTCGGGTTGACATGGGGTTGGGTGGGGGGTTATAAGCGCGGCCCCTTTGGTGGGGCGGGTCTGGTCGGCGTCGCAGGATGCCTGGATCGGTCTGGCGATTTTGGTTCTTGAGCGGTGGCCTTTTGGGCTTGGGCTTGGGGACCGGTGTTGTTTGAGATTGTGAGCTAAGGGAAGGGATGCGCGGACGGCGGCCGAGCCGGCGTGATGTCTGCAGAAATGCGGGCGTGATGTTGGTGGGGTTGTTCTGAAGTTCGCGCATCGATGCGAACGTTTTAGAGGCCCTAACGATCGGGCCGGCGGCTGAGACGGCCTTTTGTTAAAGGTGCGGTTTGGGGCCGGCGGTCCTGGGTTAAACTTGAGAGTTTGATCCTGGCTCAGAACGAACGCTGGCGGCATGCCTAACACATGCAAGTCGAACGCTTTTGCGACTTCGGTCGCAGGAGAGTGGCGCACGGGTGAGTAGCGCGTGGGAACCTGCCCAGAAGTGGGGGATAACCGAGGGAAACTTCGGCTAATACCGCATACGCCCGGTTAAATCTCAGGGTTTGGCCGGGGAAAGATTTATCGCTTTTGGAGGGGCCCGCGTCGGATTAGGTAGTTGGTGGGGTAACGGCCTACCAAGCCTATGATCCGTAGCTGGTCTGAGAGGATGATCAGCCACACTGGGACTGAGACACGGCCCAGACTCCTACGGGAGGCAGCAGTGGGGAATATTGGACAATGGGCGCAAGCCTGATCCAGCAATGCCGCGTGAGTGATGAAGGCCTTCGGGTTGTAAAGCTCTTTCGCCTGCGACGATAGTGACGGTAGCAGGAGAAGAAGCCCCGGCTAACTTCGTGCCAGCAGCCGCGGTAATACGAAGGGGGCGAGCGTTGTTCGGATTTACTGGGCGTAAAGGGCGCGTAGGCGGCGGATCAAGTCAGGCGTGAAAGCCCCGGGCTCAACCTGGGAACTGCGCTTGGGACTGGTTTGCTTGAGTTCGGGAGAGGAGCGTGGAATTCCCAGTGTAGAGGTGAAATTCGTAGATATTGGGAAGAACACCGGTGGCGAAGGCGGCGCTCTGGACCGATACTGACGCTGAGGCGCGAAAGCGTGGGGAGCAAACAGGATTAGATACCCTGGTAGTCCACGCGGTAAACGATGTGTGCTAGACGTTGGGGAGCCTAGCTCTTCGGTGTCGCCGCTAACGCTTTAAGCACACCGCCTGGGGAGTACGGCCGCAAGGTTAAAACTCAAAGGAATTGACGGGGGCCCGCACAAGCGGTGGAGCATGTGGTTTAATTCGACGCAACGCGAAGAACCTTACCAGCTCTTGACATGCCTGGTATGGGTGGGAGAGATCCCATCCTTCAGTTCGGCTGGCCGGGACACAGGTGCTGCATGGCTGTCGTCAGCTCGTGTCGTGAGATGTTGGGTTAAGTCCCGCAACGAGCGCAACCCTCATCTGCAGTTGCCAGCGGTTTGGCCGGGCACTCTGCAGAAACTGCCGGTGACAAGCCGGAGGAAGGCGGGGATGACGTCAAGTCCTCATGGCCCTTATGGGCTGGGCTACACACGTGCTACAATGGCGGTGACAGCGGGATGCAAGGGGGCGACCCTGCGCCAATCTCGAAAAGCCGTCTCAGTTCGGATTGCTCTCTGCAACTCGAGAGCATGAAGTCGGAATCGCTAGTAATCGCGGATCAGCATGCCGCGGTGAATACGTTCCCGGGCCTTGTACACACCGCCCGTCACACCATGGGAGTTGGCTTTACCCGAAGGCGGTGCGGCAACTCGCAAGAGAGCTAGCCGACCACGGTAAGGTCAGCGACTGGGGTGAAGTCGTAACAAGGTAGCCGTAGGGGAACCTGCGGCTGGATCACCTCCTTTCTGGAATTCAGGAGACAGGGATCAGTAATCAGTTATCAGTTATCAGAACTGATTGCGGCGCTTCTTCTGATTATCCACAACGCCGGGGTCGGGCGGGAGCAGTAATTCTGATTACTGATCCCTGATGCCTGATCCCTGCACCAGGCCGCCGTCTGCGCATCCCTTCTCCCGAATGTCGGGGCGAACGCCGTTCGCCGGACGGCAGAGGATAACGGCAGAGGACGGAAGATGATCTGTCGTCGGCCGGTTGCCCGCTGTCCTCTGGTCGGGGCTAGTAGCTCAGCTGGTTAGAGCGCGCGCTTGATAAGCGTGAGGTCGGAGGTTCAAATCCTCCCTGGCCCACCAGATCCAGTCATCAGGGATCGGGAATCAGTTATCAGAACTGCCGTAGCAAGGCCTGCGCCTGGCTGGTTCTGACCACTGATTACTGTCTTCTGATCTCTGAACGGGGGTGTAGCTCAGTTGGGAGAGCGCCTGCTTTGCAAGCAGGAGGTCATCGGTTCGATCCCGTTCACCTCCACCATGGCGCCTCTGCCACAGCGCCCCCCGCTAGGGGCTGGCGCACCGCGCTGGGACATCAGGCATCCGTATCAGTTATCAGGACGACAGCGGCCCGGCCCGCGCTTGGCCGGTTCTGATCCCTGATCCCTGATTACGACATTCGGAGAAGACCAGGTTTGTTCCGGGGTCGGGTCAACCGGGCGGGATGTGTCCCGCGCCGGCGACCGGGTGTCCGGGGCGGTGTTGATTGAACGGGTAAAGCGAATTTGTGAATGTGACCGAGGCGGACGGCGCCGAGGTGCGGGTGTCAACTCGCATGCGGGCCGTCCGAAGAAGTGTCTTCATGGAAGACGCCGCGCCGGCGGGGAAACCCTGGCAAAGGGGAGCCTTGCCAAATGTGGGGCTTGCCCCTGTGCGCGGCGGTTGTCCGGGGTGTTTGGGTGGCTGGTGACGGCCGCTCCGATATTCTTGGATCGAGCAAAACAAGGGCATCTGGTGGATGCCTTGGCACTGAGAGGCGATGAAGGACGTGGCACGCTGCGAAAAGCCCGGGGGAGATGCGAGCGATCGTTGATCCCGGGATCTCCGAATGGGGCAACCCACCCGCAAGGGTATCGCTATCTGAATTCATAGGGTAGCGAGGCGAACCCGGCGAACTGAAACATCTCAGTAGCCGGAGGAAAGGACATCAACCGAGACTCCGCGAGTAGTGGCGAGCGAAAGCGGACGAGGCCAGTGGTCGTTTGGTTTGGTACCGGAAGCGTCTGGAAAGGCGGGCCGGAGCGGGTGACAGCCCCGTACGGGAAACCGGCCAAGCGATCCTTGAGTAAGGCGGGACACGAGCCATCCTGTCTGAAGATGGGGGGACCACCCTCCAAGCCTAAGTACTCCTCAGTGACCGATAGTGCACCAGTACCGTGAGGGAAAGGTGAAAAGCACCCCGACGAGGGGAGTGAAACAGTTCCTGAAACCGGATGCCTACAAGCAGTCGGAGGTTCAGTTGTCAGTAATCAGGGATCAGGATCAGAACGATGGCGGAGACGCTGTCGGATGCCGGCGAGGCGAGAGCCCTGCCGAGCAGTTCTGATTCCTGGTTACTGTCACTGATAACTGGGCTGACGGCGTACCTTTTGTATAATGGGTCAGCGAGTTGGTCTTGGCAGCAAGCTTAAGCCGTTAGGCGTAGGCGCAGCGAAAGCGAGTCCGAATAGGGCGCTCTGAGTTGCCGGGATCAGACCCGAAACCGGGTGATCTAGCCATGGGCAGGTTGAAGGTGCGGTAACACGCACTGGAGGACCGAACCCACTACTGTTGCAAAAGTAGGGGATGACTTGTGGCTAGGGGTGAAAGGCCAATCAAACTCGGAAATAGCTGGTTCTCCGCGAAATCTATTGAGGTAGAGCGTCGACTATTACCGCCGGGGGTAGAGCACTGGATGGGCTAGGGGGGCGCGAGCCTTACCAAACCTAACCAAACTCCGAATACCGGCGAGTAGAGGTCGGCAGCCAGACGGCGGGTGCTAAGGTCCGTCGTCGAGAGGGAAACAGCCCAGACCGCCAGCTAAGGTCCCCAAGTCGTGGCTAAGTGGGAAAGGATGTGGGAAGGCCAAGACAACCAGGAGGTTGGCTTAGAAGCAGCCATCCTTTAAAGAAAGCGTAATAGCTCACTGGTCTATCAGCCGTCCGGCGCCGAAAATGTAACGGGGCTCAAGCCACGCACCGAAGCTGCGGGTTTCAGAAGACAGGAATCAGGAATCAGGTATCAGAAGCGATGAGGATGAGCGAGGCTGTTGCCAGCCGGGTCGAGGATCTCGAGGTGTTCCGGCGGGCGTATCGGCTGTCGCTGGAGGTGCATCGGGCAAGCCTGGAGTTTCCGCGGATCGAGCAGTTTGCGCTGGCCGACCAGATCCGGCGGGCGTCGAAATCGATCTGCGCCAATCTCGCCGAGGGCTTTGGCCAAGCAGCAGTCAATCGCGGCCGGAGTTTCGTCGCTTTCTGATCGATGGCGATCGGTTCGGCCGACGAGATGCAGGTGTGGCTGCTCTATTGCCGTCGATCTGGGCTACATCGCGAGCGATGTGGCGGAGCGCTGGCGCGGCGAGTACGCAGAGATTGCCCGGATGCTGCTCGGCCTCTCTGCCAGTGCAGTTCTGATAACCCTGATTCCTGATTCCTGTCTTCTGAAGCGGTAGCGGAGCGTTCCGTAGGCCGGCGAAGGTGCATCGCGAGACGTGCTGGAGGCATCGGAAGCGAGAATGCTGACATGAGTAGCGTAAATGAGGGTGAGAAACCCTCACGCCGAAAGTCCAAGGGTTCCTGCGCAAGGTTAATCCGCGCAGGGTTAGCCGGGCCCCTAAGGCGAGGGCGAGAGCCGTAGCCGATGGGAAGGGGGTTAATATTCCTCCGCCTGCCGGAACGTGACGAAGGCCGAAAATCGTTCTGTCTTATTGGATTGACAGGGCGGTGTGGGACTTCCGGGAAACAGCGCCGGCGTTAAAGACCGTACCCGAAACCGACACTGGTGGACTGGTAGAGCATACCAAGGCGTTTGAGAGAACGGTGTTGAAGGAACTCGGCAAAATGCCCCCGTAACTTCGGGAGAAGGGGGCCCTGTTTCGGCGCAAGCCGGGGCGGGGGGCACAGAGGAGGGGGTGGCGACTGTTTACTAAAAACACAGGGCTCTGCGAAGTCGCAAGACGACGTATAGGGTCTGACGCCTGCCCGGTGCCGGAAGGTTAAGAGGAGGGGTGCAAGCTCTGAATCGAAGCCCCGGTAAACGGCGGCCGTAACTATAACGGTCCTAAGGTAGCGAAATTCCTTGTCGGGTAAGTTCCGACCTGCACGAATGGCGTAACGACTTCCCCGCTGTCTCCAACACCGGCTCAGCGAAATTGAATTCTCCGTGAAGATGCGGAGTTCCCGCGGTCAGACGGAAAGACCCCGTGCACCTTTACTACAGCTTTGCAGTGGTGTTAGGGATCGCATGTGTAGGATAGGCGGGAGCCGATGAAGCCCTGGCGCCAGTTGGGGTGGAGGCAACCTTGAAATACCGCTCTTGCGATCTCTGGCATCTAACCGCGGCCCGTTACCCGGGTCCGGGACCCTGCATGGCGGGTAGTTTGACTGGGGCGGTCGCCTCCCAAAGAGTAACGGAGGCGCGCGATGGTGGGCTCAGGCTGGTCGGAAATCAGCTGTTGAGTGCAATGGCACAAGCCCGCCTGACTGCGAGAGCGACGGCTCGAGCAGAGACGAAAGTCGGCCATAGTGATCCGGTGGTCCCGCGTGGAAGGGCCATCGCTCAACGGATAAAAGGTACGCCGGGGATAACAGGCTGATGACGCCCAAGAGTCCATATCGACGGCGTCGTTTGGCACCTCGATGTCGGCTCATCGCATCCTGGGGCTGGAGCAGGTCCCAAGGGTATGGCTGTTCGCCATTTAAAGCGGTACGTGAGCTGGGTTTAGAACGTCGTGAGACAGTTCGGTCCCTATCTGCCGTGGGTGTTCGAGACTTGCGAGGCGCTCTCCCCAGTACGAGAGGACCGGGAGGGACGCACCTCTGGTGGACCGGTTGTGGCGCCAGCCGCAACGCCGGGTAGCTAAGTGCGGACGGGATAACCGCTGAACGCATCTAAGCGGGAAGCCCCCCTCAAAACCAGGTCTCGTCGAGAGCCG
>CAVRUN010000007.1:0-224085 GCA_963724435.1 uncultured Alphaproteobacteria bacterium
TGATCGCAAAAAACGTGTTTTCGGGGTTGGTTACCGCCTGGCGCTTTGCCGCCTGGCCAACCAGGCGCTCGCCAAAATCGGTAAATGCAACCATCGAGGGCGTCGTGCGCACACCCTCGCTGTTCTCGATCACCTTGGCACTTTTGCCTTCCATCACGGCGACGCATGAATTGGTCGTGCCGAGATCGATTCCGATGACCTTGCTCATAGACACCTCATTTCAAAAGCAGGACCGGGCGGCCTGGGGAAGCACCGTCCCGATCCCCCGGAAGTGGTTGATCAGTCATCCCCTGACTTTCCAACGGTATATAAGAGAGCGCTTTCGGCGCTACAACGGCTGGTCCGGGTTCACCCGGTCGTCGGCCGATCTCGCCGGTTGCTTCGAGACGCCGACCATCGCCGGTCGCAGCAGTCGGTCGTGCAACACATAGCCCGGCTGCAAGACCTCGACGATCGTGCCGGCCGGCTGATCGGCGCGTTCGGCCTCGAAGATCGCCTGGTGGAAATTATGGTCAAAGCGCTCGCCTTGCGGGTCGATGCGGCGCAGCCCGTGCCGCTCGAACACCGACAAGAGTTCGCGTTCGGTAGCCGCTACCCCGGCGAGCAAATTGCGCGTGCGCTGGTCGGCGACTTCTGCCTCGGGCAAGCTGTCGAGCGCGCGGCGCAAATTGTCGGCGGCCGAGAGCAGGTCTTTGGCGAACCCCGTTATTGCGTATTTGGTCGCGTCTTCGCGTTCGCGCTGGGCGCGGCGCCGGGTGTTTTCGGTCTCCGCAAGCGCGCGCAATAGGCGATCCTTGTGTTCGGCCAACTCGGCCTCCACCGCCGCCAGCCGCGCCTCGGGCAAGTCCTCGGACTCCCGCTCGGCATTGTTGTTGGCGGCCTTGGCTCCCGCAGGGTTCGCCATCTCGCGATCGTTTTCAGTGTCGTTCATTGTCCTATCCGATAAGCCGCCCGATAAGTTTAGCGGTATAATCCACCATCGGGATGATCCGGGCGTAGTTGATCCGGGTGGGGCCGATGACCCCAATTGCGCCAACGATCTGCTGACGGCTGTTCTGATAGGGAGCGATCAGCATCGCGCAACCGGCCACGCCAAACAGGCGATTCTCGGCGCCAATAAAGATCTGCACCCCTTCACCCTGCTTGCTGGCATCGAGCAGCCGCAGCATCGTCTCCCGCGTTTCGAGCATTTCGAAAAGCGTACGCAGCCTTTCAAGATCGGCAAGCGCGGTCACGTCGTCGAGCAGGTTTGCCTGGCCGCGCACAATCAGCGCACTTGCATTATCCTCGCCTGCCCAACTCGCGAGCCCTGCGGCCACCAGCTTTGAGGTCAGCGCGTCGAGTTGCACCTGGTGCGAGGCGATTTCGCGCTCAATCTCGTCGCGAGCCTCTTCGATGGTACGACCGATCAGCCGTGCATTGAGATAATTTCCGGCGGATGCGAGCGAAGCCGGTGGCAGCCCGAGAGGCACCTCGATCACCCGGTTCTCGACAAGGCCGTCCTCGGTGACCAACACGACGAGCGCGCGCCCCGGGCCGAGATGAACAAACTCAATATGCTTCAGCGGCCGGTCCTGTTTTGGGGCGATGACCACCCCGGCGCAGTGCGACAGGCCCGATAGCGCGCTAATGGCCTCTTCGAGGGCTTGCGGCAGGCTCATACCTCGTGCCGCGCAGATGCTTTCGATGCTGCGCCGCTCGTCCTCCGCGAGGCTGCCGACTTCGAGCAGGCCATCGACAAACAGACGCAGCCCGGCCTCGGTCGGCATCCTGCCCGCCGAGGTGTGCGGGGCGAACAGCAGACCCGCCTCTTCCAGATCGGCCATGACATTGCGGATTGTCGCTGGCGACAAATTCTGCCCGAGCAACCGCGACACGGTGCGCGAGCCGATCGGCTCGCCGGTCGCGACATAGCCGTCGACGATCAAGCGAAAAATCTCGCGGCTGCGGTCGTTCAGCTCTCGGACGGGTGACGGCATCGGAATTCGAGGCATGCGCGGTCGCGAATTTTACCCAACGTGATCAGGCCCTGCGCAACGCCTCGCTCGCGGCGGCAGGCCACACCAGCAGGCAATCGCGCCCGGCGTTGACGAAAATCTGGTAACGAGGCCGATGACCTTCAACTCAGCCGCGCCAATCGCCGATCAAGGAGTCTGTTTGAACGTCGCCTGAAAGCTCTCGCCTTCAGGGTTGATCCAATGACCGGTCATGTCGACGATCCCGGGTCGGAACGCATATTGGCTGCCATCCGAGTTTTGAAATCGTAAAGCGCCGTCGCGAATTATGCCTGTGCCGTGCAGCACCGCCCCGGCAACGGTCGAGCGCGATCCGAGCGGTCCGGACACGTAGATGATCGAAGCCGAGCCGTCCGGTTTGATGTCTTGGACGATCAGCGCAGCGCAAGTCTTCACATCCCAAGCCGCATCACTCCACACGCCGATATAGCGCCGGAATTGCTCCGGCACCGAATTGGGATCGGCCAATTGATAAGAAACATGCTGCTCGCAAAAAACTCGGCCGGGTTGCTGCTGATTGCCGGGTTGGGCGGTTTCCGAATTCGGTGATTGTGGAGTCTCTGGGACCGCCGGCGGGGAGGTTTGAGGCGCGGGCCCGGCAGACGCCGGCGGCGGTTCCTCCGGCGGCGCCGTACTCTGAGCCATTGCCGCAAACCCCGGCAGCGCCAGCAGACAAAGGATAACCGAAAGGCGGAAAAGCATTATGGGCACCGACCGGAACAGCGGCGCAGGCTTGTACGGCGAAAGAAGCCTTCGCGCCAGCGGGTCGAGGTCGCTGTCCGGACGGTGTCGATGCGGCTATCCCGAAGGGGCTGGAGAATAGTCCTCAGTTAGCCCCGCCCTCTCATAGGGTGGGCGGTGCAGGCCAGCCGGCGACAGTGTAAAGATCTCGCAGCCGGTCGCCGTGACGCCGATCGTATGCTCGAACTGAGCCGATAATGAGCGGTCCTTGGTCACCGCGGTCCAGCCGTCGCTGAGGATTTTCACCTCCCAACGGCCGGCGTTGATCATCGGCTCGACGGTAAAAATCATCCCCTCCCGCATCACCGGACCATCTTCCGGGCGTCCGTAGTGCAGCACCGATGGCGCATCGTGAAAAATTCGCCCGACACCGTGACCACAAAAGTCCCGGACGACCGAGAAGCGATGGCTTTCGGCGTAGCGCTGGATCGCGTCACCGATCACACCGAGATGCAGCCCAGGTCTGATAGCGGCGAGACCGCGCATCATCGCCTCATAGGTCACATCGACAAGACGGCGCGCTTTGACCGGGATGCGCTCGCCGACAAAGAACATGCGGCTCGAATCGCCGTGCCAGCCGTCGAGGATCGGGGTCACGTCGATATTCAGGATGTCGCCCTCCACCAGCCGCCGATCACCCGGAATCCCATGGCACACGACGTGGTTCAGCGAGGTGCAGATCGATTTGGGAAAGCCGCGGTAGTTCAAGGGCGCGGGGATCGCATTGTGGTCGAGCGTGAATTCGAGGCAGAGGCGGTCGAGTTCGCCGGTGGTCACTCCTGGCCGGACATAGGGCGCGATAAAGTCGAGCATTCGCGCCGCGAGCTGGCCGGCTCGCCGCATTCCCTCGAACGCTTCCTCGCCGTGAATCTTGATCCTGCCGTCGCGGGCTTGGCCGGGGGCCAGACCGGTCGACGGATCTCGCTGCAGTTCCGGTATGCTTCGCATTGTCTTTCAGCGGTCGCGCCGCGCTTTCGATAACAGTGCAAGAAACGTAAGGTCTAGAGGCTCGCGCGGCAACCTCGCTGCCGGGTGGGCGATTGTGCCGCCGAATTCATTTGCCTATGAAGGGGCCCGCCGTCAGCAGCCGAGAAGGCCCAGACCCTATGACCGACACCGCTTCCCCGGCAGATGCAAGCACCGCGCAGCCCCGGATCGTCACCGCTTGCGTCCTGATCATCGGCAACGAGATCCTGTCGGGGCGCACCCAGGACGAAAATCTCGGCTTTCTGGCGCGCGGTCTGAACGAGGCCGGCATCCGGCTGCGCGAGGCGCGCGTCATCCCTGACGTCACTGAGGTCATTGTCAGCACCGTCAACGATGTCAGGCGCCGTTTCGATTATGTCTTCACCACCGGCGGCATCGGGCCGACGCATGACGACATCACCGCGCAGTGCATGGCCGACGCGTTTGCCGTGCCGCTGATCCTGCATCCCGACGCCAAGCGCCTGCTTGAAACTCACTATCCGCCCGGTCAGCTGAACGAGGCGCGGCTGCGCATGGCGATGGTGCCGCAAGGTGCTGTGCTGCTGCCCAACCCGATTTCGCGCGCCCCCGGATTTCAGATCGGCAATGTGTTCGTGCTGCCGGGTGTCCCCAACATCATGCGGGGAATCTTCGAGCAGCTGAAGTACCGGTTGGCTGGCGGCGACAAGGTACTCAGCCGAAGCCTCAGCTGCCGCCTCGGCGAGGGGACATTGGCGCAGGATTTGGCGGCGCTGCAGGACCGCTACCCCGATGTAGAGATCGGTTCTTATCCGTATTTTCGTCGCGGCGATTTTGGCGTCACGTTGGTGCTGCGCGGGACCGACCGAGACCGGCTTATCGCCGCGACCGAGGAGCTCAAAGCATTGATTGTCGAGCTAGGCGGTGATCCGCAGGAGGGATTGAGCGAGGGCTAGCCCGCACTCTGCGGACGTGGCGAAATGGTAGACGCAGCAGACTTAAAATCTGCTTCCCACTAGGGAGTGCGGGTTCGAGTCCCGCCGTCCGCACCAATAAACTCAAATAGATAGTTTCAGCCGCACATGTTGGTCTCTTGTATCGTTCTATCAGTCCCTATCCTGTCCCTAGAAATCAGCGTCGGCTGGTGGTACGGCCGGCCGTCAGATCCTAGGTTAGGCTCAATACGGTGGGCGGATTGCGGCAGAGGGCATCAAATCCTCACTCGATCAACAAGGATGGAGATGACCGGCTGAGAGTAACTATGAGCCCTCGGTCCACAGCGCCTCCCCGCGCACGTCGCTCTGTCGCTCGCCGGGGCACTGCGCGACGGTGCGGGTCCCCTCCATGGACTCCGTGGACGATCCGCCGCCGACTTGACCGGCCCCGCCATGACCATGCCACCTACGTTTACGTCGGCGACGCAGCGCGTCGCCACCATCACGCCGGGCGTTCGCGCCCGTGATCAGCGTGATCACGATCACCGGAATCGGTGATCACCTTCGACCGGAATGGCCGATCACCTTCACCGGAATGCGCAGTCGGGTGGATTGTGATGCCAGCACGATCGTGACGGACGCTCATCGGCAGCGCGGCCTCGAGACGCCTGCTCAGCTCGACCACGAGGCCAACTGAGCGGTCGCGGAGTACTTCGCTTGCCCTCGACGATGCTGCTCTCGGCGGCGCCACGCCGGTCGGATCGCGAACTTGCGTCAAAATGGTCGCCAGAGAGTTTCTACTCGTCCCGATCCCGAAACCGTTGGGCTTGGCGGATGGCATTTTAGTAGGCTGTGAAAACAGGACCGCGCTCGCAGACACGCAGGAGCATGCAATTGCCTACAGAGAGTAACGCCGCGGGACAAACCTTCCCGATCGCCTTAGTCGGTTTGGCATGTCGGTTCCCTGGTGCTGCCGACATGACGGAATTCTGGTCGCTGCTCAAAACTGGAACGGACGCCGTTACCGAGATACCCGACGACCGCTGGGACGTCGACGCTCATTACCATCGTGACCCAGCCAAACCCGGCAAGATGTATACGCGCGCAGGCGGGTTCATTGCGGATATCGATAAGTTCGATGCAGGGTTTTTCGGCATTTCGCCCCGCGAAGCTTGCCGAATCGACCCGCAGCAGCGCCTCCTGTTGGAGCTGACCTGGGAAGCGTTCGAGGCCGCGGGCATCGTTCCGGCGCGGGTCGCCGAATCGCAGACAGGCGTTTTCGTCGGGATCTCGCTGTCCGACTACGCGGCGCTGCAGCGCGAGGAACCGGCCCAGGTCGACCCCTACGTCATGTCCGGCAGTGCCATTAGCAACGCGGCGAATCGAATTTCCTACATCTTCGATTTGCACGGTCCGAGCTTGGCCGTCGACACCGCCTGCTCATCATCGTTGGTTGCGGTGCACGAAGCCTGCGTCAGCTTGTGGACGGGCGAGTCAAACCTGGCGATTGCGGCCGGCGTAAATGCGCTGTTGTCGCCGTCCGGCGCCGTCGGCTTCTCAAAGGCGCGCATGCTGTCGCCGACCGGTCGATGCCGCCCCTTCGACGCGGCTGGTGACGGTTATGTCCGGTCGGAAGGCGGAGCGGTTGTCATTCTGCAGCCGCTCGCACAAGCGATCGCCGAGAAGAATCCGGTCTATGCCGTCATCGTCGGTTCGGGCGTTAATTCGGATGGCCGGACCAAGGGCTTGGCGATGCCAAATCAAGCGGCGCAAGAGGCGTTGCTGCGTCGAGTGTACCGTGACGCTGGGATCGACCCGAGCGAGGTCGCCTATATCGAGGCACATGGCACCGGCACGAGCGTCGGCGACCCGATCGAATGCGGAGCATTGGGGGCGGTGCTCGGCCTCTCGCGTGCACCTGGCGATTGTTGCCGAATTGGCTCGGTAAAGAGCAATATCGGCCACCTCGAACCGGCTTCGGGAATTGCCGGCTTGCTGAAAGTTGTACTTGCGCTCCGTCACCGCGCAATCCCCCGCACGTTGCATTTCACGGTGCCCAACCCAAAAATTCCGTTTGGGGAACTCAATCTCTCCGTCATTTCGGAACACACGGATTTGGCTCCGGGTCGCTTGACCATGGGTGTCAACTCGTTCGGGTTCGGCGGTACCAACGCCCACCTCGTTGTCAGAGAGCCGGAAGCGCCGGCTGCCATATCGGCCCAACAGCGCGCGGAGACGGAAGGCCGAGAGGTCCTGCAGCTTCTCATCTCTGCCCATGACCCAGAGGCGCTAAAGAATCTAGCCCTGCGCTATGCCGAATTGCTGAGATCGCCGGCGGCGCCCCCCTTTTCGGCCTTGTGTCACACCGCGGCCATCCGGCGGACCCACCATCAGCATCGCCTGGCTGCATTTGGCCGGAGTTCGGATGAGATCGCTGCCCAGCTCAAGCTCTTCGCAGCCGGCGATACGCCGCCGCTCCTCGCCCAAGGGCATGTCCAGGCCCCGCCGGTTCGACTGGCCTTGGTATTTTCGGGAAATGGCTCGCAATGGCGCGGTATGGGGCAGGATCTGCTCGCTGATCCATTCATTGCCGAGCGCATCGAGCGGGTCGATGCCGTGCTCAGCCAGCTTAGCGGCTGGTCCGTTAAAGACGCCCTTTTATCGACGGAGCCGGCGAACCTCTTCGATCGCACGGAAATTGCGCAGCCGGCGCTCTTTGCGGTGCAAATAGCGATGCTCGAATGGCTAGCCGCGCATGGGATCAAAGCCGAGGCAATCCTCGGCCATAGCGTCGGTGAGGTGTCGGCAGCTTACGGGGCGGGCATTTTGTCTCTCGACGAGGCTTGCCGGGTTATCGTCGAGCGCAGCCGAGCGCAAGGCCGCACCGCCGGAACGGGTCGGATGGCTGCCCTCGGACTATCGCCCGAAGATGCCGCGGCGCTCATCGCCCCTTATGGTGAAGCGCTGACAATTGCCGCCGTCAATGCCCCGAATTCGGTCACGCTGGCCGGCGACGCGGCTGCGATAGACGCGCTCGGTGGCGAACTCGAGGGAAACCAGGTCTTTTTTCGTGCCCTCGACCTCGATTATGCCTTCCACAGCCGCTGCATGGACCCGATCCGCGAGGGACTGCTGCACCGGCTCGACGGGTTGACGCCGCGAGATGGTCGGCTGCGTTTTGTCTCGACCGTTACCGGCACAACGATCGAGGGTAGTCGGCTCGACGCGGAATATTGGTGGCACAATATCCGCAGACCTGTTCAGTTCGCTCCAGCCATCGAGTTGCTCATGGCCGATGGCTTCAATGTATTCCTCGAAATCGGTCCGCATCCTATCCTCAACACCTATCTCCGCGAATGCCTTAAGACCGCCGGCGGCCACGGGGTCTCGATTCCCACTCTGCGACGTCACGAGCCCGAACGCGATGCGCTGTGGCTGGCGCTTGGGCGCTGCTATGCGGCAGGAACCGCGATCGACTTTGATGCCGTCTACCCTCACGACTATCCGTTCGTGCCGCTTCCCGCCTATCCGTGGCAACGCGAACGTTACTGGTTTTCCGATGATGACGGCGAGGCTAGAGCCCCACCCAGCCGCCGCAAACACCCGCTTTTGGGCAAGCGCCTGCCAGCCACCGATGGGATCTGGAAAAACCGTCTCGATCCAGCCTTGCTGGGCTGGCTCGTTGATCACGTCGTCCAAAACAGCATTGTCCTACCAGGAACGGCATATATCGAGATGGCGGTGTCGTCGGTTTTGTCGACCCGCGAGTGCGGTGCGGTCGAGATCGAGGCTTTGGACATCAGGCGGCCGCTCCTAATTGCCACCGGCGCTGAGCCATCGGTCGAGATCGCACTGTCGGCCGAAGACGGCACCTTCCGACTGTTCGCAAGCGATACCCCGGGGACCACGGTGCCGCCGGTCGCGGTTGCCCGTGCCCTACCTTTGCCAAAGGGACAATCGGAACGAGTTGTCTCGATTGAGGCGATCAGGGCGCGGATGGTAAAGCGGATCGACGGCGCGGAGCTCTATCGGCGATTTACCGCTCGCGGCCTGATCTATGGGCCGGCCTTCCAGGGCGTCGCCGAGGCATGGGCCGGCAAGGATGAAGCGCTTGGACGGATCGCTGCGCCTGCCGCGATAACAGCCGAGATCGGCGAGTATCACATTCACCCGGCGTTGCTCGATTCGTGTTTCCAGGTCACCCTCGCGACCCTGCCTGATCATACGGTTGAGGACGGGCAGGTAGTCTTTGTCCCGAGCAAGGCAGAGCGTATCCGCTTCTACGGCAGTGGCGAACGCATCGCCTGGTGTCATGTGATGCTGCTTCACTTCGGATCTCGCTCGATCGTCGTCCGGGTACTAGTGCTCGGCGCCGACGGTGCAACAATCGCCGAAATCGACGGTTTGCGCTTGCACCGGGTCGATCTCGGCGGCGTCGGTGAAATCCCGGGCTATCAGTGGCGTTACCAACTCCGGCCTCGGGCGCTCGACGCGGATAGTGCCGACCTTCCCCGGCCGCAGGCGCTAGCGCCATTCTTTGCCCCGGCAAGCAGCCGCGAAGGCGAGCGCGACGAAGAGACCCGTTCGCTTCTCGATCGGCTTGCCGCAATTTATGTTCGAGAGGCCCTGGCGCGGATTGTCGGGGGCAGCCATAGATTCACTGTTTCGCAGCTAATTGCGGAGCGGGCGGTCGCGCCCGAACAAAAGCACTACCTCGACGAGCTTCTTGCGCTCGCCCACCGGGCGAAAGTGGCCGAGCATGATGGGGCCGAATGGCGCCTCGTCGGTTCTCTAGCGGCTGCGGAAACTCTTTGGCGCGAGGCTATCGCCCGTTATCCCGCCCACCTCGCTAGTTTGCAACTAATCGCGCGATTCGCGGCAGCGATCCCCGAAATCTTGCAGTCGCGAATCGACCCGCTTGATTTGCTTTCCGGCGAGTTGGGCTTCGACGCGTTAGAGCAGCTCTGTGATTGCGACCCGCTGTTCCGCAGGGCGAACGAAGCGGCAGCCGGGATAATTCGACAGCTGTGTCATACAATGCCCCGGACACGCTCGCTGCGCATCCTTGAGATCAGGGGCGGGACAGGCGGGCTGGCGGGGGCGTTGCTCGCGGCGGTGCCGGCTAATCGCGTCGAATACCTCTTCACCGATCCGAGCGAAATGAGCGTCGCGCACGCGGAAGCCCGCTTTGGGAGCCTCTCCGTTGTCCGTTGCGCAGTGTTCGATCCCGGCAAAGGGATCGCCGAACAAGGTTTCGCCCCCGACCAATACGATCTTGTCGTCGCCGGAGGGCCGCTCTTCGCCCAGCCTGACTTTGGCCAGGATCTCGCCGCCATACGCACATTGCTCAAACCGGGCGGCCTTCTCTTGCTGATGGTACCGAAGGAGTGCGGTTTCCTCGATCTCGCCTGCGGCATGAGCCTCAGTCGCACGAGCAAGCGTGTTTGGCGGCAGCTGGTACTCAACGCCGGCTTCGGGGAGGTGGTTTCACGCGGCTTTGACGACCCGATCGCGGCCAGAGCTGCGGTCATCGCTGGCAAGCCAACAACGGCAACGCGGTCGCCCGCACTTCGCGAAGTCGATCCGGCGACCTGGCTAATACTCGCGGATAACATCGCCGTCGATCCCGCCGCGGCGGTCGTCCGCGCGCTGGCTCCGTTTGGCCAGCGCGTCGTGATCGCTCAGTCCGGACGTCGATTCTATCGTCTCGGCCTCGACCAATTCGACGTTCTGCCGGGAGATTCGAACTCATATACGCAGCTTTTCCGTCTCCTTGCCGCAGATGGCGTCAGCCGACTTCATCTCGTGCACTTGCGGGGAGTCGCTGAAGGGGCGCCGCCGCTCGATCCGCTGACAGCCCAGCGGGCTGGCAGTTTCGACCTACTGATCGCGGTGCAAGCGCTGATCGCAGCGGGGCTGGCGCCATCAGCGCGGCTCACGGTCGTCACCTCCGGTGCGATGCCCATGCCCGACGGGTCGGCGAGTTGCGTACGCCCCTGGCAAGCCCCGCTCTGGGGCCTCACTCGTACCATCCTCAACGAACGGGCGGACATCTCTTCCCGGCTAATCGATCTCGATCCCACAGAGACCGCGGGGGATTCGGTTGAGGCGCTCGTCGAAGAGATCCTCCACCGCGACGACGAGGACGAAGTGTTATTGCGCGGTGGCGCACGGTATGTATCGCGCCTGACGCGGTGGATGGCGCCCCCGACTGGGCGCGACGGCATGCACCAAGCCGGTTTTAGATTAGCCTTTACGCAAGGAAAAGCGCAGGACGGGTTGATCCTGCAACAGATCGCCATCCCGCGGCCCTCCGCCGGAGAGGTCACCGTACGGGTCAAGGCAGCGGGTCTAAATTTCCGTGATGTATTGCAGCGCATGGGCCTCCTGCCCGAGGAAGCGTTCGAAGGCGGCTTCGCCGGTGCGACGCTCGGCATGGAGTTTGCGGGCGAGGTAATCGAGGCCGGTGACGGCGTCGATCGCTTCCGTCCGGGGGACGCCGTGTTCGGCTTCGGCCGCGACACGTTCTCCTCCCATCTCGCGGCACCCGCCTTCGGTCTCTTCAAGAAACCGGCATCGATGAGCTTCGAGGAAGCCGCGACGCTCCCGGTCGTCGCCATGACTGTCTACTATTCGCTCCACTACCTCGCCCGTTTGCAGAAAGGCGAACGAATCCTTATCCAGGGAGCCGCTGGCGGTGTCGGCTTGGCCGCCATCCAGTATGCCCAGTCAGTTGGCGCCGAAATCTTCGCTTCGGCTGGTTCAGTAGAAAAGCGCGAGTTTCTCCGCCAACTCGGGGCGCAGCACGTCGTAGATTCGCGGTCGCTCGCCTTTGCCGATGACATCCGTCAGATGACCGAAGGCGAGGGCGTCGATGTCGTACTGAATTCGATCGCCGGGGAGGCGATCCACAAAGGCCTTTCGATCCTGAGGCCCTACGGGCGTTTCGTGGAGCTCGGGAAGCGGGACTTCTTCGCCAACAGCAAAATCGGACTGCAACCTTTCCGCAATAATATCCAATTCTTTGGGGTCGATGTCGATCGGCTCCTAATTGACCGTCCCACTTTCTGCGGCCAGCTTTTCGCCGAGCTCGATCCGCTCCTCGAGCAGCGCGTTTTTGTCCCGCTGCCGCATCGGGTCTTCCCGATCGCGCGCGCCGCCGAGGCGTTCCGCTGCATGCAGCACTCGCGGCATATCGGCAAGATCGTCCTGGCGATGGACACGGGTGATCGTCCTGCAGTCGTAGCGGTAACACCTGAAACCGAGCTGCAACTTTCGCCGACGGCGAGCTATCTCGTTACCGGAGGCCGTTCTGGGTTCGGCCTTGCAACCGCCGAGTGGCTTGTTCGGAAAGGTGCCCGTCATCTCGCGGTCGTGGGGCGGAGCGAAACCACCGAGCCCGATGCAGCTCGGGCGCTCGGGCGCTTGCGGCAAGACGGCGTCGCGGTTAACGAATTTACCGTCGACATCACCGATGCGGATCAGGTTGCCTGGCTGATACGCCACTTGCAGCGCGAAATGCCGCCATTGCGCGGTATCATACATTGCGCGGCGGTCATTCAGGATTCGAGCCTGGTCAATATGACCGAAGCGAACTTCTACGACGTCTTGCGACCGAAAATCGCCGGTGCCTGGAACCTCCACCGCGAGACGCTCGGCCAGAAGCTGGATTTCTTTGTCATGTACTCGTCGGCGACGACCCTGTTCGGCAACGAAGGACAAGGGAACTATGTTGCGGCGAATTTGTATTTGGAAGCTTTAGCCGACTTTCGGCGTGGACTCGGCCTGCCCGGGCTGGCGGTTGCCTGGGGGGCGATTGGCGAGGTTGGGCACTTGGCGCGGAACCCCGCCGTCGCCCGGCTGCTCGGAGAGCGGCTCGGCGTGAAGCTGCTCTTACCGGTACCGGCGCTCGATCGGTTGGAGCAGGCGATCCTTTCCGGGGTGTCGCAGATCACCCTGGCGGAACTGAGCTGGTCGCGACTGGGGATTCTGCCGATAGTCGCTCAAGCACCGAAATATACCCTGGTTCGCGAGCTTTCGGACGCCGCGGCGAACGAGGCTACCGGCGGAGATTTTGAGGAAGTTCGGGGCCAATTGGCCGAGCTGCCGCGGACCGAGGCGATTTCTTTCGCCGAAAAGCTGCTAATCAAGCATGTTGCCGCTATCGTCGGTATAACGCCGGCAAAACTCGCGGCTGGCCAGTCGCTGCTCGATCTCGGAATGGATTCGCTGATGCTCGTAGAGCTGCAGATGAAGTTGGAGAAGCAGTGCGGGATCATCATTTCGACACTGGAGCTGATGGATACGACGACAGTGGCGAAACTCGCGCAACGCATCGTCGACCACATCGGCGCCGCACCGGCAATCACCCCGACCCCAGCGGCGGCTCAGCAGGTCACCGATCCGGACCAACTCGAATCATCGACCGAGCCGGAGCTCGTCGCTGCGCTGGGGCGGCTCTTGGAAGATGATCTTGATCGAGCGAAGGAACGCTCCCTTTGACTAAAGCTGCAACGGCACTGCTCAAATATTCTTCCTCGGACCAGAAGCGCGAGCTGGCCAACCGCATGATGCGTCGGCGTGTGGCCCGAGCGCCTCACGAACCGATATCGGACCCGACCGCCTTCGAGGCCGCTGCGATTCCCGAATCGCATTACCGCCTCGATCTCCATCCGGCTTATCTGAACCTGCTGGCGCGTATGGCCGAACTCGAGCCGCCCGAAATCGGCGGGGTTCCCTATTTCCGCTTCCACCAGGGCCTCGTGCGAGACACCACCCGGATCGGCGAGCGCGAGTATATCAGCTTCTCCAACTACAATTACCTGGGGCTGTCCGGCCATCCTGCTCTGAAGGCGGCTGTCGCCGACGCGCTCGATCGTTACGGCACGTCGGTGTCGGCGAGCCGCATCGTAGGCGGCGAACGACCCATCCATATCGAACTCGAAGGCGCACTTGCCGAGCTTCTCGATACCGAGGCCTGTCTGGCCTTTGTCAGCGGGCACGGAACCAACGTCACGACGATCGCGCACCTCTTCGGGCCGAAGGATCTGATCGTGCATGACAAACTGGCCCACAACAGTATTCAAATGGGCGCCCTGCTCTCCGGCGCCCGACACATCGCCTTTCGGCACAATGACTGGCAGATGGTCGACGATCTGCTGCAACGTCATCGCCGCCACTACGAGCGCGTGGTGGTGATCCTCGAAGGTGTCTACAGCATGGACGGGGATTTCCCTGACCTGCCGCGCTTCGTCGAACTGCGCGAACGCCACAAAGTCTTCCTGATGATCGACGAGGCACATTCACTCGGGGTATTGGGGAAAAGGGGGCACGGCATCCGCGAGCATTTCGGGCTTTGCGGCAGCGATGTCGACATTTGGATGGGCACGCTGAGCAAGTCGCTCGCCAGCTGCGGTGGATATATCGCCGGCTCGCGCGCGCTGATTCTAAATCTCAAATTCAACGCTCCCGGCTTTGTCTTTAGCGTCGGCCTTTCGCCGGCCAATGCCGCGGCCGCGTTCGCAGCGCTCCAGGTGATGGCGGCCGAGCCCGAACGGGTCGCGGAGCTGCGCCAGCGCGCTGGGCTGTTCTTGGAACTGGCACGCGAAAGGCAGCTGCCGACCGGCTCCAGCAAGGGTGTGTCAGTCGTTCCGCTGATCGTCGGCGATACGAAGCGGTGCGTCGGTTTGACCAATGCCCTTTTAAAACGCGGGATCGACGTGCAGCCGATCCTCTATCCGGGGGTGAGGGAGCGCGCGGTGCGGTTGCGATTTTTCATCAACGGTACCCACTCGGAAGACCAGATCCGGTGGACGATCGGCATCGTCGATGAAGAGTGGCGCCGGTTTGGCGGCCGTTCCGAGTGAAGGGTGGACTGTCCGATCTTGGTATTGAAAGGGTTCGGAGATGACAATCGACGCCTGCAAGGTGCTGATGGTATTCCCGCGTTTCAATACCGATTCGTTTTGGAATTACCGGGCGACATGCGAGTTAACGGGCGCGCGTTATCCGGCAGCGCCGCTTGGCTTGATTACCGTCGCCGCGCTGCTCCCGCAATCCTGGGAGGTGCGGCTCATCAATCGCAACACCAAGTCCCTCACCGAAACCAACCTCGAATGGGCCGATCTGGTGATGACCGGAGGAATGCTCTTCCAGCAGCCCGATACCCTTCGTATCATTGAGATGTGCCGCGTGCGGGCGAAGCCGGTAATCGTCGGCGGTCCCGATGTGACCTCGACGCCCGATATCTATAGCGGCGCGAACTTCCGGGTTCTCGGAGAGGCCGAGGAGATCATGGAGGATTTCGTCGCTGCGTGGCGGAGCGGAGCCGAAGAAGGTGTTTTTCACGCGCCGATGGGGCAGACCGATGTCACGAGGAGCCCGACTCCGCGCTTCGATCTGTTAAAGCTCGAGGATTATCTTCACGTCGGCATCCAGTTCTCGCGCGGTTGCCCATTTAATTGCGAGTTCTGCGACATCATCGAGCTATACGGCCGAGTGCCGCGAACCAAGACGAACCAGCAGGTTTTGGCTGAACTCGACGCCTTGCGCGCGCTCGGCTATCGCGGCCATATCGATTTTGTCGACGACAATCTGATCGGCAACAAAAAGGCTCTCAAGAAATTTTTGCCGGATTTGCAGAGTTGGCAGAACAAGAACAGCTTCCCATTTGAGTTTTCGACCGAAGCGTCGATAAATCTGGCCGACGATTCCGAATTGCTCAGCGCCTTGGCAGCAGCGAATTTCTTCGGAATTTTCGTTGGGATCGAGAGTCCTGATACGGACACTCTGGTCTCGATGCGAAAGAAGCAGAACACCCGGCGCAGCCTACAGGAGAGCATTCACAAAATCTATGATGCGGGCATTTTCGTATTCGCCGGCTTCATCGTGGGTTTTGACGCCGAAAAGGGCAATACCGCCGAGGGGATGATCGAGTGCATCGAGGATACGGCGATCCCGGTGTGCACGGTCGGGTTGTTGTACGCACTGCCCACAACGCAATTGGGGCGTCGGCTGCTGCGCGAAGGGCGCCTCTTTTCGGGTTCTGACGCACCCGGCCCGGAGGATGCGGGCGATCAATGCACGATCGGTCTCAACTTTGAAACAAAACGCCCGCGCCGTGACGTGCTCGCGGATTACCGGGCGGTGCTGGACGCAGTCTATGATCCGGCTGCCTATTTCGGCCGCGTGCGCCGTGTCGGCCGCATGCTCAGGTGCGGGAAGCCCAGGTTCGAAGTCATCGCTGCCGCAAACGCTGCGCGACCTGCGCTTGCTGGGTCGGCTGGTTTGGCGCTTACCAAATGCCGGTCCCGGGACAGCGGGTCAATTCTGGAAGAGCGTCCTCGACACTGCCACCCACAACCCTCGGGCCTTGCGGTTTCTGGTGATGATGAGCGCCCTTTATTTGCATCACGGCCCATTCTCGCGCCAGGTGATTGCCCAAATCGATCGGAAGATCGAGGATATCGACCTTGGACTCTGGAACGCCCCCCATCTGGCGCCAGCCGATGGCAAAGCTCTTTCGGCCGCATAGGTCACGACGCCGTGTGGCGACCTTATAGAGCCTTGGTGTAGATTCGATAGAGCTTATTGAGCTGCGCGCCAATGGCGTGGCAGCCTTCGAGGGAAGGTTTGTTATCCTCCAGAATCCATGAGAACTCGACCATCTCGATATTTGCCCGACGCGCGGCGTCCAAGATTTCGCCCAGCATCAGCGTGACGAGCGCCATGCTCAATGCCGATCCGCGATAGCGTTGCCGCACCCCGGTCAGCATCACCCGCGCCGTTCTTGGTTTGCGAAAGCGCAACCGCCACAACAGTTTGAGCCAGTTGATCGGAAACAGCTTGCCATCGAGATCGGCGACGATCTCGTTGAGGTTGGGGAGGGCGACCAGCATCGCCGCGGGCTCGCCATCGGCAAGCGCGAAGACCACACTTTGCGGCGGAAGAACTGGCGCCAGCTGGTCGATGATCTGTTTGGCTTCGCGTTCGGTCACTGGCAGGAATCCCCAATTCTGGGTCCAGGCCTCGTTATAGATATCGAGAGCCAGCCGCATTTCCTCGGCGAAGCGGGTGGGATCGAGAGGGCGCACGGTGATCCGGCCTTCCGCACGGAGCCGAGCGGTGACGCGTTCGAGTTGTTGGAGGTGCCTTGTTACGATATCGGCAAGCGTGACGCGTAACGCGTGCAGATCCTTGGCCTTGGCGTACCCTTCCGCGACAAGATGTTGGCCATAGTAGGGTGGTGTGTACGGCATGCCGACCATCGGCGGGGTCTCAAAACCGGAAACCAGAACCCCGATGTCGTCGTTCATCGACAAGCTGTATGGGCCCAGGATCCGACGCATGCCACGTTCCCGCAGCCAATTCTCGGCGGCCTGCTGCAAAGCAGCAAAAACGGCCTGGTCGTCCACCGCCTCGATCAAGCCAAAATTGCCGGTCTCGTCGCGATGGGTTTCGAGATGAAGGTGATTGATCTGCGCACTGATGCGCCCGACCGGTACGCCGTCGCGCCATGCCAGCCAGAAACAAGCCTCACCGTGATCGAAGAACGGGTTCCGGCGCCGGTCGAGCAACCGTTGCATGTCACGACGCAGCGGCGGGACCCAGTTTGGATCATTGCGATGGAGGCGATAGGGCAAGTCGACAAATCGATTGCGGTCGCGTCGACCGCGGAGCGCGGTCACTTCGATAGGGCTACTTGTCGCCGGTTTCGGCTCGGGCGCGGGGCCGGCGTAGGCGGTCTCTGGCGTGCCGGGAGTGGGAGCGTTATTCATCAGCGTCGGAGCGAAGATGCAGCGAGCCTTGGAGATACGTCCGGCGCCGAACGGCGACTGACCCTATGCTATTCGAGGTTGGACCGTATTGGAAACCGCGATTTCAAGAAGTGGCTTGTGCCCCGGCTACCCTAGCCCGCGAATGAGGAGGATCTTGACTCTTCTACAATCTCGAGGAACTCCCGGAGTGCCCGCCGGGTCTCCGGATTTGCCCGAAGCGATCGAGGGCGAGCTGCCCATCAGGCATTTGCATCGAGCGCTCGACGACTTATTGGTTGCGAGACCCGTTTACTACTGGATCGACTTTCTCGCCTCGATAACCTGCTTCTACGCCGGGTTTGTGGCTACTGCGGTGTTGCCGCTCGGCAACCCGCTCAAGCTTCTCGGTGCCGTGGTTGCAGTGCTCTGCGTGTATCGGGCGGTCGTGTTCATCCACGAACTCGCCCACCTTTCGCCGGGACGCGTTCCGGGGTTCCGTGTCGCGTGGAACCTACTCTGCGGCATCCCCTTGTTGGTGCCAAGCTTTCTTTACGGCTCGCATCGCGACCACCACGCGCGGCGCGCGTACGGCACCCCGAAGGACGGGGAGTACAGGCCCTGGGGTTGCTCCGGCAACCGCATCGGTATTGTGATGTTTGCCTCCTCGAGCTTTCTCGGGCTCCCGGCGGGTGTGCTGAGATTCGGAATACTCGGGCCGATCTCCTGGCTCAACCCAAGGATTCGAGAATGGGTTGCCATTAATGCCTCGTCGCTGGTTGTCGACCCGCGCTACCGTCGTGACCCGCCATCGCAGCAGGAGGCCCGCGCCTGGCGCGTCCAGGAAGGCTGCGTCTTCATCTATCTCCTCGCAACCGTCACTGCCCTCGTTACAGGTCTGATAGGCGCGGAGCTGTTGGTTCAGCTGTATTTGATCAGCGCCGCTGCCCTGCTCCTGAACAGCTTGCGCACCTTGGCGGCGCACCGCTATCGTTCGGGAGGTGATCCATTGACAACGGCCCAACAGTTGCTCAACTCGTTGAACTATCCACGGCGCTCGTGGCTGATCCCGCTGTGGGCGCCGGTCGGGCTGCGCTTTCACGCCATGCATCATCTGTTTCCCGGCATTCCGTATCATAATTTGGCTGCAGCGCACGATCGGGTGATGGGGATGTTGCCGGAGGGCTCGCCATATCATCGAACCGCCGGGTACGGTCTGGTCGCCAGCCTTGCCAACCTGTGGGGGAGCGCTCGCTAGACAATGCGGATGCCGGAGACGAGGAACAAGTGTCCGCAATCGTAACCGCCACCGCAAGTGGTTCAGCGAGCAAGTTCCCTGAAGATCACATCCGGGGTCACAACAAAATTGAGCTGCAAAATCCGATAATCCTGTTGTCGGTTTGTCCCCGGAGCGGATCGAATTACCTGGAAAACCTGCTATCGCTGCATCCACAGTGCCGTAAGTCTAGAGTTCCGGAGGATTTCTTCCTTGCCAACAGTGGGACACTGCTGAATTTTTGCCGGTCGGTTGCCGACAGCTGGGACGATTGGTGGCTCCAGCGACTGGGTGGGCCGTCTCGTTTGGCTATGCATATCGGTGCGGCGCTACTGCGCTTTGCCGACCCTGGCCTGGAAGAGGAGGGACCACTTAGCGATTTCCGTCTGATACTCCGCTCGCCCACCACCGAAGGAATCGCGACCGCGACCACCTTGTTTCCGGATGCGCGGGTGCTGGTTTTGGTCAGGGACGGGCCGGCAACGGTCGAATCGGGTCGCCGGAGCTTCCGCTGGCCGTATGAAGAAGCCATTCTGGCCTGGCGCCAATCCGTGCGCCGCGTTTTGTCCTTTCTGGCGAGTGCTGATGGTCCTCGCTGCCAACTAATCAGGTTTGAAGATCTGACAACCGATCCGGCTCGTGAGATCGGGCGAGTCATGGCCTTCCTACGGCTTGACCCGGTGCTTTATCCGTTCAACCGGGTTGATGAAATCCCGGTGTTCGGGTCATCGAGCTTTGGCCGGATAGGCGGAGAGGAGGTCCATTGGCGGCCGGTGCGTAAAGATCCATCATTCGATCCCTTAACGAGAGCGCAGTCATGGCCAGCCCATCGCCTCGCGCGGTTCGCCTGGCTGGCGGGGGCAGAGCAGCGCAAGCTCGGCTATATCGTTTACCCACTGTCGCCAATTAGTCGGGTCTGGAATGTCGTGCTCGACGGAATATACGGGGCTCGTCGCGTCGCCATCCAAATCGCTTTGCTCCCCCTCAGAGAGCCGCGGGTGTTCAGTGACCGCCGGCGACGGTATCTTTCTTGGCGCAAGATGAGCAGACCAGGCGACGCGGTTGAACGTGCGCTACGGAATTGGGGAAGAGGCGTTCACCCGCAGGAATCCAAGTCCGGCGGAACCTGACGGAGGACAAGGGACGCGGTCTCACTCCCGAATTCGCCACCGCGATGCTTCTGGCAGCGAAACGTTAAGCGTAAGGGCTAATATCGACAGCGAAACGACGCAGAATAGGGTCGACCAACCCCAGCGGAAGCGCTCGCGTCAGCTGTATGCCGAGATAGAGGGGATAGGGAAAGGCGATCTGGCGACGTCCTCTTGCCAGACCGCGTCGAATGATACTGGCGGCACGTTCGGGCAGCAGCATTAGCGGCTTGGGCCCGCTAACCGTTTGGGACAAACGCGTCTCGACGAAACCCGGCAAAACAACCGAGACGTTGATCCCCTCCGGCGCCAGCCAACTCCTGAGCGCCTCGCCGTAGATCCTCACTGCTGCCTTGCTCGCGCAATAGCCGGGCGAGAAGGGTATCCCGCGCAACGCCGCTAGCGAGGCGATCACCGCCACCTGACCCCGCCCGCGGCGGCGCATCAACGAAAGCGCCGGATGGATCGTGTTCAAAACGCCGCCGAAATTGACGTCCATCACGCGGTGCAACTCGCTGAGCGTTTCACCAGCGCCATTCCGCCACAGCCCGCCCTGAACTCCAGCATTGGCGATCACCAGCTCGAGCGGCGAGGCACTGTCCGCGTTGGCGATCCAGGCAGCGACGGCCGCCGCCTCCGTAACATCGAGGCAAGCCTCGATTACCTCGGCGCCGCGCTCGCGGCAGAGATCGGCAACGCCGGCGAGCCGGGCAGCGTCTCGGCCACAAAGCGCGAGATGGGTTCGCGGCGCGGCGTAGGCCCGTGCCAACGCGGCCCCGATACCGCTGCTAGCACCGCTGATGAGAATGGAGCAAGGATCCCTCACCCGCGTATATGTACCGCCTCTGATCATGAGAACATAGATGTCAGGAGGTCCGGCATCGCGGGCTCGGCAAGCGAAGGTTAGGGCATATCTTCGACCACGAGCCCATGCTGGGCTAAACCCGCGAGCGGGCTCCATTCCTCCGATCCGCGTTTTCTGGAGCGCCGTTTCTCGACCCCACCCTATTCGCATGGGCGGGATACACGTTGGTCGCTTCAGCGATATAGACGACGCACCGTGACCGACGAGCGATGCGATTTAAGCTCGCAAGCGGCCGCGCCGCTTCCGCAGCCCCGGGAGCGTTTCCTGCGACTTTCGTTATTGCTGCGATGAAGGATATTGGGCGACAAACGATAAATTATGTAAATGCCAGAATCTCAAGGGGGCGTAAATCACGAAGACGGCGACCACAAACCGACTTGACATAATGGGTCATTGCATAGCCTCCGAAACCCTCGGGCCGCAGCGCCCGGAGTGCGGTAACATCGGCAACTGAGTTAGTCACCACGATCACGCGATGTCCATACATGACATTTTGATTTGGGCGCTGGTCAAAATTCGCTTCCGGAAAAAACGCGACCCGGCTCATGGATTTTAGGTTAGGTCAGCATTGGCTGGCTCCTCTATGTGCATAAACTGAGCTATCCACTCCGCCATTTTGCGTGCCGTCGCTTCGCGGGGGGTTGAGATAATGCAGCGCGGGCTTCGGCGTCCAAGCGAAGGCGGGTGCCGTCTTCCTCCTCGGTTTCGGTCGCATCCTCATAGAGTTGGATGACCTCTGCCGCTTCGCCGCTCGCGCGGATCCCACCGCCATCCACCCAGATGACCCGGTCACACAAGGCCGTGATCTGCTGCATATCATGCGTAACCACAATCAATGTGCCGGCGCGCCGGAACAATTCCATGAAGGCGAGGCTCTTGCGTCGGAAAGCGGCGTCGCCGACGGCCAGGGCCTCATCGACGACCAGGATGTCGGCCTCGGCGTGAACGCAGATCGCGAAGGCCAATCGCGAGCGCATGCCGGCAGAATAGAGCCGCACCGGCTGATCGAGAAACGGGCCAATCGCGGCAAACTCAGCGATCGATGGTAGGCGCCTGAGTATATCCGACCGACGCAGTCCAAGGACCGCGCCACTAATCAGCACGTTTTGGCGGCCCGTCATCTCCCAATCGAAGGCGGCGCCAAGCGCCAGGATCGGGGCGATCCGTCCCGCCACGCTGATTTCCCCACAAGTGGGCTGCGTGATGCCGCACAATAACCGCAGCAGAGTTGTTTTGCCGGCGCCGTTTCGCCCGATGATCCCAATCAATTCGCCCCGCTGCATCTCTAAATCGATATCGCGCAGCACCCAGTATTCCAGGTAAAAGCGATGGAAGCTGCCAAATAACATTTGTTTCACTTGGTCGGTGCGTCGGCCGTAGAGCTGATAGGCTTTGCCCAGGCCGAGACATCGGATCGCTGGGTCAGATAACATCGATCAAGATGCCCTTGTAGCGCTCGAAAACGGCATACCCGCCACGGCAAACCGCGACCGACACAACGAGAAATCCGCAATAAGCAAGGATCGGTGGCGAGACCTCGTCGAGCACGACAGCGCGTATCATCTCGATTGCCGCACCGAGCGGGTTGGCGTAGGCGAGCACGCGTAACGGATCGGGAAGGTCCGTTGCGCTAAAGAACACCGGTGTCGCAAACATCGCTAAAGGGATAAAAGTGATCATGAGATAGGACATGTCGCGGGTAAAGGCGCCAATCGCTGCCAGGAACCACACCATGCCGAGCAAAAACATGACCAGCGGCGCCACGATGAAGGGCAATAGCAGGATAGAGAGTGGTGGCATCCCATTGAGGGCAAGCTCGAAGACAAGAAGGACGAGAAAACTGATGCCGGCATAGCTGAGTGCGCGTAGTACAGCGGTCCAAGCGAGCGTCTCGCTTGGAAAGATCGAGGTTTTGAGAAACCATGCGTGTTCGTGCATCAACATCGGGGCGCGGCTGCAAAGTTCGGCGAACAGGCCGAAGACAATGAGGCCGACAAACGTCGAGAGTGCATAACTCGACGTGTTGCCATGCGCCGTGGCCACCGGCAACCGCATGGCTTTGGTAAGCGTCACCGTATAGATTGCAAGCGTAATCAACGGCCCGACGACGGCCCATACCCAGCCGAACGCGGACCCCCTGAAACGGTCCGCCAGCTCCCGCCGCAGCATCGCCAAGATCAGTTCACGGTGGCTCCACCCGACACTCAGCGGTGCCAAAGCGCGCCTGCCGCGACGCGTCGCTCGTCCACCCGCGCGGAATTGGCCGATGCGCCGATCTCTCGTGCCGATTGCCCCAACCCCGCTCTTGGCACAGTCGTCGTGAGTGTGATCAAGCCCGTCGGCGGAGCGTGTCGCAGCCTTCGCTTGATCCCCGCGGTTGAATGGACCCGACATCCGATACTCCCGCATCGCCCCAAAAATTGCGAGGTGCTTGTCTCCGGTGATAAACTCTGGGCCAGAAACCAGCAGGGCTGTGAGCTGATCCCTTGGCCCGGTGGGGAGCCAAGGGTAGGGGTCGGCCAGCAGGCCGACGAGACGCCAACCGACAAGGGCACCCGTGATCACGATTTATCGCCACATGCTTGGCCAGCTGACCGTGACAACCGCCGCAATCATGTCGGTGATAGTCGTTGAGCAGGTTCTTGTGAAGTCACAACACCTCTTCGATCTCGTGATCGCAGGCGCGCTCCCCCTCGATCGGCTTCTTTCGATCTGGTTTCACATGCTACCGGTCATTTTCTACCACGCGAGCCCCGAAATAGTCTCAATTGCCGTCGCGTGGCGATACCATCGATGGATTGAGAATAATGAGGTCTTGGCATTGCGGAGCGCCGGACAGAGCTGTCGTCAGATCGCTTGTCCAGGAATCCTCGCCGCCGTGCTTACCGCGTCGTTTTGCGCCCTTAATTCGCTGTGTCTGCTCGCGCCGAGTTGGAGCAGCCTCGAGGACATTCGACTCGACGCGTTTGCGAATGCCAGCGTCGACGCGCTGCAACCGGGCTATCAGCAGGAGATCGCCCCCGGCTTATCGGTCGGGTTCGCCCGACGGAGCCGAGACGGCCGCACTCTCGAGGATATTGTCGTACTGGATAGTCGCAAGAAACATGCGTCCATCGATATTTGGGCGCGGCAGGCACGCCTTGTTCGAACTGACCAAGACTCTTTGCTGCTGCTCGACAGCGGAGCTTACATTGTCCGTACCGCCACAGGGATCGAGAAGGTTGCTTTTGACGCATTGTCGCTGCCACTGGAAAATGGCACGTTGGGAGAGAAGGTAGAGCGCACACGTGGCTTCTACGAACAGCCCGTTGAAAGGTTGCTCAACCCGCCGAGCGAGGTGAGGAATGACACGCTGGCCTGGGCCCAATGGCTGGCTGAAGGGCATCGTCGAATCATAAATCCGCTGCTTTGTGTCGGCAATGTCCTCCTCGTGCTGGGGTTGTTAGTGCCGAAACGACAGGGAAACTTTCGGCTGAAAATCCTATTTATGCTCGCGCTGGCTTCAGCACTAGCGACGAACACCCTGCCCGATCCGATCGTCGTGATGGCGGTACGTAATATCGATTTTTTGCCATTTCTCTATTTGCTGCCTGCGGTGCCCACGATCGCGGGCTGGCTGCTGTTGCTCGGGAGCGATATGCGCTCACCCCTGTTCTCGGGATGGCGGCGACCGCAGCTCGATCGCGCGACGGGAAAGCGAACGCTGGTCCGCGACCTTGCTTGACCGTTCCGGGGTTAAGCTCGCCCGCCGCACAAATGGAGTCGCTAGCGCCGCGTCAGCCGCGAACGCGGTCCTTTTTGGGTGTTCGCACGAAGACTGACGTGCGGCCGCGTATGCCGTCGAGCACGCTGCGAGCCGACAACGCTGCGGAATAGTTGTGCATCAGGATCGTATAGAGAGTGAGCCCGCACGTCGTCATGAAGCTCCGGGTCTGAGAACCCACTCCGAGCCGCCGCAGTAAATCGCTGCTGAGCAGCGCCATCGCGAAGGCGCCTGCCAATCCTTGGAACAGGGCGAGCGCGGCGAGCGGAAGAACCAAGGAGTAGCTGAACGTGCCGGACGTGACATCAATGAACCATAGTATCACTGTGGCCAGCACCAACGGCCCGATAGCGCAACCACCAAGATGGAGCGCCGCATCGAGTTTCCGCCTCCACGGCAGGTGGCTGCGCCAGATGGACGGCAGAAGTTTTCGCGTCGTCTGGGCGAAACCTTTGTTCCAGCGACATTGTTGCATCCCCCAGCTGGCCAGGCTGTCCGGCAACTCCCCCGGCACGGCGACGGAGACGAGGTACAAGGCCCGCCATTTTTTCATCTGGGCGCGGTAACTGAGGTCGAGATCCTCGGTCAGCGTATCGCCTTGCCATCCACCGGCAGCCTCGATCGCGGCTCGCCGCCAGACGCCGCCCGTCCCGTTGAAGGGGAGGAATTGACCGGCCCAACATCGTGTCGGCTGCTCCACAGCGAAATGGCTCTCGAGAATGACCTGCTGGGCATGTGTCACACGGTTTTCCCTGGCATTCAGGAAATCGCATCGGGCTTGAACAAAGGCGAGATTGGGGTCGTCGAGCAAGGGCCGAAGACAGAGGCGCAGAAAATCGGATGACGGAACATAGTCGGCATCAAAAACTGCGATAAACGGCTGGCGGGAGCTAGCGAGCCCGGCTCTCAGCGCCCCGGCTTTGAAGCCGGCGCGGTGCGTGCGTTGGATCAGATTGACGTCGTGAGGCCGAAGACGGTATTCCGCGACGGCGGCCCGAGCTATTTCAGCGCTCGCATCGGTGCTGTCATCGAGCAGCTGTATCTGTAGCCGATCGTGCGGCCAGTCCAATGACGCGACCGCGTCGAGGATGCGCCAAACGAGCTGACCCTCGTTGAAGGTGGGAATCTGGACGAGGACGGCGGGTAGTTCATCGTCGGCTGGTAGCGGTCGGGTAAGCGCGATCCGTTCTCGCTCGAGCCCGGTACGCCGATGGTAGAGGTGGAGCAACACGGTCTGCGATACGCGGAACCCCAGTGCCAACTGCATCAAGAGGAACCCGATCAGGGTGATGTCGGCCGTTCGGCCGACAATGGCAAGGAATGCGGAGGTCATGCTCGAGCCGACCAGACGTCACGCATCTCGGTCACGGGGCGCAGCGTCCCCTTTAGATGCACTCGGGCGAAATCCAATCTCGAGCAGGTGCCGGTCATCCGGATTTGTCCGATCGCGCACCAACGGCCCCCCGACGGTCAAAACTCATTAATCATACGCAGGTTGGCGTGGCACCGCCGCCGACGAAGGCAATTCCAGCCGATCATAGCCCAATGGCAGGTTGTGAGCTAATGCGAGCCCGACGCGTCTGTCCTCTGATCATCGGAGGAAGCCGGCTCGGAAATCAGCGAATCGCCTTCCATTCTTTGCTGAATGGGCGGCCGCGGATCGCGACAAAGACTAGGTTAACGAGCCACGTAGCGATCAATTGCGGGTGGCCGACCTGATGGCCGCGTCGACCGCTGTGCAGCACGCAAAGTTTCGGAGCGATCATTGTTCGGCCGATCCGGGAAAGTCGGCGAAACATGTCGGCGTCTTCGAACGCGATCAGATCCGCGCGGAACCCGCCTAGGCGGGCGAACGCCTCCCGCGGGATCATCTGAAATTCTCCGAAGGAAGCCCCTCGTTTTAATATGTTATTGGCGACCCGCAGGCCAATGTTGGCGATGCCTGAGACAAGCTTGTCGCCAAGCGTCTCATCCGCCGGAAACACGCGAAGGTACGCGGTCAGCCCAACCAACCCTGGGTTTCTCTTAAAATAAGCGAGCGCCTGCGTAAAGAACCGATCCGGCTCTGGGATAACGCAGTCAGCATCAAGAAAGACGAGAAAATCGCCCGCGGCAGCCTTGGCGCCGTCGTTACGCCCTTCGCCAATCGTCTGACGGCGTTGGCCCGAAAATACGATGACGGTATTCGCATATCGAGCTGCCAATTCGGCCGTCCGGTCGGAACTGCCCCCGTCCGAGACGATCACCTCATGCGGCAAGGTGAGTGTCGCTGCCAGCGTTCGCAGCGTCGATTCGATAATCTTTGCCTCGTTCAAGGTCGGGATGATAATCGAAATCATGCTGCGCCAGCGATCGTCAGAACCGATTTTGGCGACATTCTCGATGTTCCTGGCAGGGTTCGAGACGGAGGTCCCTCTTATCGTAGGCAACAGCAATCGCACAGAGTCTCCCGGTGGTGCGGGGGGCGGCCCGCAACAGGGCGAATCGGCGAAAGGATATCTTTTGACGGACAAAACACGGCAGCGAGGCGCGCAAGCCCGATGCCCGGCCGATCACGCTACTGGGCGGTCCAAGAAGGTGCCGAAGAGGCGATCCAAGATGTTGAAATATTGCCCGAAATTGTGGCGAAAGCGGGAGTGGTGCAGGTCGTGGTGGGTCACCGAGTTGAGGTATTTGAGCAGCCAATGCTTTTGTGAGGCTTGCGCGACGAATTCATGCCCGCAGTGCCCGGCGGCGTTCACGATGCCGTCGAACAGCAGGTAGGCGAGCAACGTCGCCGGATGTAATGGTACGAAGAAAATCACCAGGGCGAAGAAGCCGAACTGAGGAATGGTTTCCAACGGTTGGAACGACAAAATTGCCCAGGGTGTCGGTGTCAGCGATCTGTGATGTCCGGCGTGGACCGCCTTGAACAGCGGAGCGAGGTGCATCAACCGGTGTGTCGTGTAGAAATAAATGTCATGTAGAACCACCGTGGCGGCGAACCCCGCCGCCGCCCACCACCACGGGTGCTCCCCGAAGTCGAAATAGAGTGCCGTCGCACCGTTCCTGGCCGCGTGATAGACGATCAGGCAATAAACCGAGAACAGCAGCACCGCCGAGACCGAGTGGCGAATCTCGCGACGGATATCCTGTGGTCGAGGCGACCGCTTCTGGATCCGCATGGCTTCGGTCGCCGGACTGCGGCGACTGAAAAACACGTAGTGGAACAAACCGGCCGGAACGACATAGGCGGTAACAAGAACGAACACAAAAATCACGCAATACTCGGTCGCATAGGTCAGCATCGATCGCCGATCACTCTTCCTTCGGGTTGACTCGAGTTTGATAGACATCACACCGCAATCTCGATACGTGCTCAACCCGATGGCACCCGGCGCTTCCAATCCGAACATCCCTTTCCGTCCCATCAATCTTCCCAAAACGATTTGTATTTGAAATCATCCTCGGTCCGCGTGTGTCCTAGTTGCGGGACGGTACCGCTCGAGGTCTGCTCTCGCAATGACCAACGCCGCCGTGATTCGGTAAGAGGGAACCCCTCCGCACAGGCGCCCGCACGGCATAAGCGCCACGACACCGCCAAAGAAATTCTGCAGCTCTATGCCTGCGATTGGAAATCTTTCGAAACGAGCTAACATCGTCGCAGTCTAGTACGAGCAAATCGGTCCTCATGTCGACCTCCGATGTGAATAGCTTCTCAGGCTCGCCCATGTCGCGCTCTCCTGAGCGGGGCGAGATCGCCCTGACTGCGGTCATCTGCACCTACAACCGGTACGACTTGTTGCCGGAGGCTATCGAGTCGCTCTTAAAACAGGACGTCCCGGCCGACCTATTTGAGATCATCGTCGTCGACAACTCGGCGGATCAGGCTGCTGCCACCCGCTTTGGAGGGCGCTATGCAGGCTTGTCCAATCTTACCTACCTTGTCGAAACGAAGCCGGGACTGTCCAACGCGCGCAACAGAGGCACGGCGGCAGCAGTTGGCCGAGTCGTCGCTTTCATCGATGACGACGCGCGGGCTTGCCCGTCTTGGGCTAAAGGGTTGCTGCACGCTCATACTGCATTTGAAGGCCGGGCGGGGATCGTGGGTGGCCCGATTGTGCCGCGCTGGATAGACGAGAAACCGACGTGGATAGGCGAGCCGATGCTCGGTTATCTCACGGTTATCGATCTGGGCCACGAACTGCGAGAATTGTCCGCAGGAGAATGGCTCGCCGGCTGCAACATTTCGTTCGACAGGGTGAGCCTAATTGCCGCGGGTGGTTTCTCCACGAGGCTCGGCCGCATGGGCTCGGAGTCAACGCTTCTGTCGAACGAGGAGATCGAGGCGAGCGAGCGCGTGAGGGCGATGGGCAAACTCGCAATCTATACGCCCAAAGCTGTAGTCGAGCATGTGATCTCGCCGGAGCGGCTAACGCAGAGCTGGTTTCGCCGTCGGGCCGCGTGGCAGGCGGTCTCAGACTTACTAAGCGAACCGGAACTTGCGCCCGACCTCGCAGCGATAGCGTTGCGACGCCTGTCGCAACGGCGCTTCGGGGGCTCGCTATTTGGCACTTTGCAAAGTGCCGCGGCACTCAAGCAAGATATGGACCTCGCCTACAGCGTTGTGATTGCCGCCCTCTGTGGTGGTGTCGAGCTTGCAGAGTCGCCCGCCCACGCCAGTTTCCGGCGTACCCCTGCTGCGAACACGATCCGCCGGCTCTTCCGCCTCCGCCCCGCCTCGGCCTCTGCTGAGCGCATTGGTCGACCCGCACTTTCTCCGCTCGCATTTAGCACGCAGGAGCTGCGTAGCTTGTGTTCTAATGCCCGCGACCGGCGAAAGCCCGCAGCCATCATAGTGGCGCCCCCTTGGCCGAATACAGGAAGTTCGAATACCTTTGCAGCACAGGCTGCCGCACATAAACAATTTGGTCATGAAGTTTTACTTGTTCTTGGACCGCTTGATCCATATTGTAAAGAACAACAGGAAATAGAAATTGAGATGCATTATGAGGGGATATCGCGTGTGTTGTGCGGTTGGAATCCCGACTCAATGCAAGCCTATCGCAGCAAATCATTTCTGGATTGGATTTTAGCCGGTCGAGATGATTCGCTTGCGATCCGCGCCCGATATGCTGCCCGTAGTGGAGGGCACCCCGGCATTTTGGATTTTATTGACAGCAATCACGTCGATGTCATCCATGTAAATCACGCATTCGAAATGCTCCTTGGTGTTCAAATTCGGGAACTGGTATTTCGACGCACCGGAAAGAAACCGAGCCTGATATGCGATACCCACGATGTACAAGCGAAAGCTTATGAAGAGAGAGGTGAAAGAAACCCTTTCAATGGACATAAAGAAAAGTATTCCGACTTTCTAAAGTCGGAACTGTCACTGTACCTCACTGCCGACATGCTAACTCACTGTTCCACAGATGACAAAGCTTTTTTTGAAAATAATTTACCGGATTTACGGCACAGACTATTAACCCCTTGCCTTAACCCACAACAAGAAAAAGCATTGCGCGGCATTAGGGAGCATAACTATAATAATAATTATGATTTTCTTTACGTAGGAAACAATAATTTTGCCAATTTTACTGCAGTTAAATGGTTGCTCACGGAAGTATTTCCTCTCCTGGATGGCCCACCACCACGAGTTGCCTTAGTTGGACGGATTAAAGAACTTATGCGTGATTTGGACAAACCATTATACGAAAAATATAAACATTATTTCGTAGGAGTTGTTCCAGACACTGGAATTTATTATTCCATATCAAATGCAGTTTTAGTACCTTCCCTTGTAGGAACTGGCGTTTCCATAAAATTCATTGAGGCTCTCTGCGCGGGTAAGACAGTCATCGCAACTGCGGACTCGCTTAGAGGCCTTCCTGATCGCGTCCGAGATTATTGTATGGAGTTTGTTCGTGACACCCCTCGACAATTCGCCGAGGCCATGATGATGACGCGTGGGTGCCGGCTCAGTGACAACCATAAAGTGGGGTCTATTTACGACCACTGCTTTCATAGTAAGCACTACATAGATAGAATGCATGAACTGTTCGCCGAAATTCTTGTGCCATGCGGGAATCAAACAAATCGCTCAGATGTCCCAGCCCGACGGTTCGTATAAGGATTGACCTGACCTACCCGGTCTTTGTACCACTCGCTATGTCATCGCGTGCGCGATCCGAGGGCGGCCGATCGGGCCGTAGCGCCGCAATAGCGGAGGCCGGATCGGCCCCCTGGGGTGATGGTCTCCGGGGCCGGCGGGCGATACCCGTTCCATCGCGTCGCGCGTCGCGGCCACATCCTTCAGGCTGGCATCGACGAGTTAAGCGAGGCGCGTCAGCGGCTGTCGCGCCTGGCCGAGCAGGTGCTACGTACGCAGAACCGATGGTTTGAGGTATCCCTCCGGTGTGGGCCGCTCTTCCGGTGCCAGCCGGGATCACCGAGGCTTCGATGCTTGATCGAGGCGTGATGAGGGAAAGTGTCCACAAACTCGATTATGGACACAAACAAGCGGCGGCAACGGCATCGGTCGTGGCCGGAAGCTTTGAAGCGAGAGATCGTAGCAGCGACGTTAGTACCGGGCTCGTCGGTATCGGTGGTGGCGCGGCGCTACGACGTGAACGCTAACCAGGTCTTCGCCTGGCGGCGACGCTATCGGGATGCCGCGGCGGAGCCGGCCGGGTGGCAATTGATGCCGGTGACGGTGATGCCCGACCAGCCGGTTGGAATGGTGTCGGCCGGCGCGAGCGAGCCGATCGAGATCGTGTTGAACGGCTATCGCGTCCGGGTCGGCGACGGCATCAAGGCATCGACGCTGCGACTGATCCTCGACGTGCTGGAGCGGCGATGATCCCAGTTCCGAGCGGTGTTCGGGTATGGCTGGCGGTCGGCCGGACCGACATGAGAAAAGGGATGAACGGGTTGGCCTTGCAGGTCCAGGAGGCGCTCGGCCGCGATCCTCACGGCGGTGATCTTTACGTTTTCAGAGGCGCCAGAGGCGATTTAATCAAAATCGTCTGGCATGACGGCATTGGCATGTCGCTCTACGCCAAGCGATTGGAGCGCGGCCGGTTTCTGTGGCCCTCGCCGGCTGACGGCATTGTCGCGATCAGCGCCTCGCAGTTAGCCTACATGCTCGACGGGATTGATTGGAGAAACCCGGTTCGCACCTGGCGTCCGGAGGTCGCCGGCTGAGACTGCGTCCGATTGACTTACCCTGCGGTTGAAGAACGGATCGGGTCCGCCGGTGTGCGATAATCGGGCCCGTGACAAGGACGCCCGAAGATCTCCCCAATGACATCGCCGCGCTGCAGGCGGCGCTGATCGCCGAGCGCGAAAGAGCGGCGCGGGTCGAGGCCGAGTTGGCGGTGGCCCAGGCCAAGGCTTCCGATGATCAGGCCGTGATCGCGCATCAGCGGTTGCAGATCGCCAAGCTGACGCGCGAGCTCTACGGCCAGCGCTCGGAACGCGCTGTGCAGCTGCTCGACCAGATGGCGCTGGCCTTTGAGGAGCTCGAGAGTTCGGCGACCGAGGACGAGGTCGCCGCCAAGCAGGCCGCCGCCAAGACCACCAACGTATTGGCTTTCACCCGCAAGCGCCCGGCGCGCCAGCCCTTCCCCGAGCATCTGCCACGCGAGCGGGTGGTTGAGCCGGGTCCGACAGTTTGCCAGTGCTGCGGCAGCCCGCGGCTGCGCAAGCTGGGTGAGGACATCACCGAGACGCTGGAGATCATTCCGCGGCAGTGGAAGGTAATCCAGCACGTTCGCGAAAAATTCACCTGTCGCGACTGCGAGAGGATCAGCCAGGCGCCGGCGCCGTTCCATGTTTTGGCCCGCGGCTGGGCCGGCCCCAGCCTGCTGGCGATGATCCTGTTCGAGAAGTTCGGGCAGCATCAACCCCTCAATCGCCAGGCCGACCGCTACACCCGGGAAGGGGTGCCCCTCAGCTTGTCGACCTTGGCCGATCAGGTAGGCGGCTGCTGCGCCGTGCTGGCGCCGCTGCTCCGGCGCATTGAGCAACATGTGTTTGCCGCCGAGCGCTTGCACAGCGACGATACCATTGTGCCGGTCCTGGCCAAGGGTAAGACCGACACCGGGCGATGTTGGGTCTATGTGCGCGACGATCGACCGTTTGCCGGGCCAGCGCCGCCGGCGGCGATGTTTTATTACTCGCGCGATCGCGGCGGCGATCACCCGCAGGCACATCTGGCCGGCTTTGCCGGGATCTTCCAGGCCGACGCCTATGGCGGCTACACCAAGCTCTATGAGGCCAACCGCAAGCCGAGCCCGCTGGTCGAAGCGGCGTGTTGGGTGCATGCCCGCCGGCCGTTCTTTATCATGGCCGATGTCGCCGCCGCCGCTCGGCGCAAGGCAGAGGGCAAGATCACCAGCGCGATCTCGCCGCTGGCACTGGAGGCGGTTCACCGCATTGACGCCCTGTTTGACATCGAGCGCGCAATCAATGGCCAGAGCGCCGCGCAGCGCTGGGCGGTTCGGCAGGAGCTGAGCGCGCCTTTGATTGCCGATCTGGAACGCTGGCTGCACGAGCAGCGGCCCAAACTGTCGCGTGGCAACGATCTCGCCAAGGCTATGGATTACATGCTCAAGCGCTGGCCGGCATTCACCCGCTTTCTCGACGACGGCCGCATCTGCCTCTCGAACAATGCAGCCGAACGATCCCTGCGCGGGATTGCCCTGGGCAGAAAATCGTGGCTGTTCGCGGGTTCCGACCGCGGCGGACAGCGAGCCGCAGCGATGTACAGCCTGGTCGTCACCGCCAAACTGAACAATATCGACCCGCAGGCCTGGCTGAGCGATGTCCTGGCCCGGATCGCTGAACATCCCGCCCAGCGGATCGACGAACTGCTGCCATGGAACTGGCGGCCGCACCGGGCACCGCAGAGGCAGGCGGCCTGATCATGGCCGCCATCGCACATGTCTTCACCCTCAGCTACCTCGCAACCAGCTCGACGAGGACGAAGACTGGTTGCACGAGCTGTCGACCGACATGTTCCCCGAAGACGGCTGCCTCTGGGTCTACGGCGTCGGCGCGGGTGGCGTTCCTGCCTTCACCAAAGACGGCATCGAGAATTTGCGTCAGATTATCGTCGACGAGCGAACCGCCGGCCGTGCGCCGCCAAGCATCAAATCCGCCAAATAGTCTCCGCACCTGCGGTGCTCACCGCATGGAAACGGTTTGAGGCCATTTCCGAATACGAGGCGGCGCTCGCGTCTAATCCCAACTTCGTCGTCGCATTAAATGGTCTGGACTGGCGCAAGCTTCACGCCGGGTTGTTAGATGAGGTCACCCCGCTCGCGCAGCAAGCTCTCCGCCGTAGCCCGCGCCGACCCCCAGATCGGTGCTTGGTACAGCGCTGTCGGGACGGTGCATCTGCTGCAATCGGGCACCGACGCGGCGATCGATTGGCTCGAAAAAGCGCGCAGCGCCGTCCTGCCAAACCGTTCAATCACATAAACCTCACTGCCGCCTATGCCCTCAGCGGCGACATGGACCGAGCCGCTGCCGAACTCACCGAAGCCCGACGGCTGAGAGGCGAAGGTTCTTTCTCCAGCATCGCCAGGATGAAGGGCGGCGGATGGTGGGGGTCGTTGTTGCCGAAGACCCGCGCCTTGTTCGAGGCCCCGTATTTCGCCGGGTTGCGCAAGGCGGGAATGCCGGAAGAGTGATCGACACTGCCCGCGCCGCGAAGCTGCTCAAGGGGTGTCGAGCGTCTGGCCGTGGGCGCTAACGCGGGCATAGCCCAAACGGCAGTTTTGCAGACAAGTTTTGGTCATATCTTGCGGCAAACGTAACCATTGATCCGGTTGGGACACCGGAATTCCGCAATTTGCCGTTGTTGTTGGCCTTCCTATGTTACGGGGCATGGCCTACGAGCTGATCAAAGTGACGACCGAGAGCGATTGGCGCGACTATCACTCGCTTCGCCGTCAGGTCTTGTCGGAAGCAAGGGGACGAAGCGGTTATAACGAAAGGCACGCGGACGAATACGTCCCCACCAATCATTCACTGCTGTTGAAATTGGATGGGCGATCAATTGGAACCACCCGCCTGGACGATTTTGGGGATGACAGGGGTGCCGTGAGGCTAGTGGCAATCGCAGTCGATGTGCAGCGACGGGGACATGGCCGCGTATCATCGGCACTGGTTGAACAGTATGCGCGCCGCTTGGGGCTAAGGACCTTGCTTGTCAACGCTGACCCAGAGGGCAGTCGGCTATTATGAAAAAATGAGATGGGAAGCTTGCATCTGGGATGAAGCAAAACTTACCGGCATTGCGGTCGCCTTTAGCGCGACAACCTTGGGTTTCAGTTCATGCACAATATCCTGCAGATCCCTTAGCGATCGGGCCAGGCGATCAATGCGGGTGACGACAAGCGTGTCACCGGCGTGCAGGAACTCGAGCAGTGCTTGGAGTTCGGTGCGGCCGTCGCGACGCGTCCCGCTCGCTTTCTCGGAGCGGATCACCTCGCAGCCCGCGGTCTTGAGTGCCGCGTGCTGGATCTTAAAGTCCTGATCGAGGGTCGAGACTCGGGCGTAACCGTAAATCGACATACAGGGAAATGTGTCTCATTACCTACTAGAACTTGTCCCGATACCGTCTCACAAGCCCTTTTTCAACCCAATTGATACGGGTTCCGACGTCTCACCGATTGCCTTGTTGGGGTATACTCCAATGAGCAATATTGGCTTCCGCTTTCGACGGTCCGTCTTCGGCCTGCCGGCGAGCTGACGGAAGTATCAGGAAATCCCGTTGTAAATAAGCGCGCGGTTACCGCTGCGCAGTTTGCCAGTTCGCTGCCCCGTACACCGGCACATTTGCTGCCGGCAGCAGGGCACGCCCGCGCACGTGGTCGGCACCTTTCTCGCCGATCATGATGGTAGGCGCATTCAAATTGCCGGTTGTGATCGTCGGCATGATCGAGGAATCGATCACCCGCAACCCCTCTACCCCGATCACGCGGCATGCCGAATCGACCACCGACTGCGGATCGTCCGCTTGCCCCATTCGGCAAGTACCGCACGGGTGATAGGCACTCTCGACTTTTTCGCCCACGAAGGCGTCGATCTCGGCATCCGTCCGCACACCATCGCCCGGCTGGATCTCCCGCCCGCGGTAGCGGTCGAAGGCGGGCTGCGCGAAGATCTCGCGAGTGAGGCGCACCGCAGCGCGCATCTCAGCCCAGTCGTCTGGGTGGCTCATGTAGTTGAAGCGGATGCGCGGCGCCTCGGCCGGATCGGCCGAGGCGAGCCGCACCCAACCGCGGCTTTGCGAGCGCATCGGCCCAATATGGGCCTGAAACCCGTGGCCCCGTGCCAACGACTTCCCATCATAGGTCACGGCGAGCGGCAGGAAGTGGTATTGCAAATCCGGATAGCGCGCGCCGGCGCGGCTACGTATGAAGCCGCCGGTCTCGAAATGGTTGGTCGCACCCGGCCCGTCGTGGCGTAGCAGCCAGCGCATGGCGATCCACGCCTTGGCCAGCGGGTTCATCGCCGAATAGAGCGTGATCGGCTCGCGACACTCCACCTGGAAATAGAATTCCAGATGGTCCTGCAGGTTCTCGCCCACGCCTGGCAGCTCCTGCACCATCTCTATCCCGAAGGAGCGCAATTCCGCGGCCAGCCCGACCCCTGATAACTTCAGAAGCTGCGGGCTGTTGATCGGCCCGCCCGCCAGAATCACCTCGCGCTTTGCGTATATTTCGCGTTCCTCGCCGTTCCGGCGATACGCCACACCCGTGGCACGTCTGCCCGAGAACAGTACGCGGGTGGCGCGCGCATGCGTCAGAACGCGCAAGTTTCCCCGCCGAAGCGCCGGACGCAGATAGGCGTTGGCGGTGCTCCAGCGCCGTCCCCGGCGCACCGACATGGCCAGATGTCCGAAACCTTCCTGCTGGTAGCCGTTCAGGTCCCGCGTCTCCGGATACCCGGCCTGCCGTGCCGCCTCCAGCCAAGCGTGCTGCAGCGGATTGTCCAGGCGCCCATGGCGGTTATAGAGCGGACCGTCGCTGCCGTGGTATTGCGGATCTCCGTCCTCGTGCGCGTCGGCGCGGCGGAAATAGGGCAGCACATGGCGATAGCTCCAGCCCTCCGCGCCCTGTTTTTCCCAACCGTCAAAATCGAGCGGATTGCCGCGTACCCAGACCATCCCGTTGATCGAAGACGAACCCCCCAGCACCTTGCCGCGCGGCGTGGCCAGCCATCGTCCGCCAAGATACGGCTCCGGCTCGGTGGCATAACCCCAATTGTATTTCGGCATGTTCATCGGGATCGACAGCGCGGCCGGCATCTGAATCAAAACCGAGCGATCCGAGCCGCCGAACTCCAGCAGCAGCACGCGCGACTTGCCGTCCTCGGTCAGCCGGCTCGCCAATACGCAGCCCGCCGATCCGGCGCCGACCACGATGTAGTCAAAATCATCCATCAGCCATCGCGTCAAAGCACGTCTCAAGCTCTTTACTGCCGAACGCGAACTGCTCGGGATGGGCACAAGCCTTGCCGAGTCCAAATTTGCGAGTTTGTCTTCCTACCAGGCGGAAACGACGATGCACCGCTCACCGCTTGCGGCGTAGTTCGCGGGTGATCTCGTTCGGCTCCAGCAGAAATACGACCTTGTCATAATGCAGTGTCAAACTGTTGGAAACCGTCCGCTCTTCGCGCCAGGTGAAGACGTCGGTGAGGTCATCGCCGACCAACAGTGGCCGATGAAGGTCCTTGGAATTACGCGGTTCCTTGCGGAGGCGGGCGTTGTAGTCGGCCATGAAACCCGGCAACAATTTATTGCCGGCGGCAATTGTGCTGATCCTCTGTAGGCGCAATTCCTTAACCAAGCGATCCTGCAAGGTCTTGTTAGCACGCTCGACGCGGCCTTTGGCCTGGCTCGATTGGCACAGGCAATGTCGATCATCGGGATAGTCGACGACGGTGACCCGCTTGCCGATCGCCGCCTTGGCTTGGTCGCTCGGCTCCAGGATGAAGAGGAACTTGTCAGATTGCAGGGTCAATGCCCGCGACAGCGTGCGTTCTTCCTTCCAGGCAAACGCGTCGTCGAGATCGTCGCCGGCGCGCAGCGGCCGGTGCAGATCCTTGTGGTTGGCCGGCGCTTTGGCAAAGCGTGCATTGTAGTCAGCCGAACGCCGGGAGCAGGGCATTGGCTTCCGCCAGGATTGCCGCCCCGGCCAGCCGCAGTTCCCTGACCAGGCGATCTTGCAAGGTCTTGTTGGCACGCTCGACCCGCCCTTTCGCTGGGCTCGAATTGGCGCAGATGATGTCGATGTTGAGCGCATGCAAAGCCCGGCCGAACTGGGGCATGCCGTCGCCGCCAAGCGCGCCCGGGTGGTTGACCCGAAACACGCCGTGCATGTCGCTGTAGAACGCGACCGGCTTGCCCCAGGCCTCCAGATAGGCGCGCTCCGCGTGAAAATAGGCGAAAGTCGACTCGCTCTCGACAAATTGCAGATGCATCAGTCGACTGGTCGCGTCGTCGATGAACACCAGCAAGGTGCATTGCGGCCCGCGGTCTTCGAACCACCAGTGCTCGCTGCCATCGACCTATACCAGCTCGCCGACGCACTCGCGTCGTGGACCCGCTTTTGCCGCTGCTTGTGATCAAGCCACAGCCCATCTTCGATCATCCACCTCCGCGACGTCTCGGTGGACAAGCCAAAGCCATGCTCGCCGGCAAGCTTCTCCGCCGCCAAGGTTGGGCCGAAATCGGCGTAGTTCTGGCGCACCACCCAGAGCGCCGCGGCGCGCACCGCCGCTGTCTTGCGGTTGCTAGGCCGGCCGCGCTTCTTCGAGATCAAACCGGCGGCGCCATCACGCCGAAACGCCTTCAACAAGCGCCACACCCGGCGCTCGCTGCGCCCCAAAAGCTGCGCCGCCGCACGCGCCGGCAACCACCCCGATCGACATCCCGCAACACCTCAAGACGCCGCAACTCGCCATCGCTCACGCTCAGCACCGCCACCGAAATCGCCCCCCACATCCCGCCAAAAAGCCGGGGAGACTGACATTTTTAAATTGGACAGCACTGACACTTGCACGTTGGGCCTACAGAAAATTAAGCGCATAAGGGGGGATTGTGGAAAATTAGACCGGCCTAACGCGGCGGGTGTCGGCTCCGGGAGACAGCCCTAAGCAACACGGAGGTTACGCTACCAGTATATTTTGTTGAATAAAACTTGCAACTTGGGTGGAACCTGGGTAAGAACGTGTAGTTACATAGCTCCCTAATATATTTGGAAATCCGCTCACCAAGGTTGGCGTACCAAGCAGAGTAGGAACTATATACGATACAGATGTCGCACCAAATGAATACGACACGTTGGTAACGTCGAAGGTGTAATAATTTTCGATCAGGCCGGTATAGGGGTCTGCGGGGTTTAAGGTAAAAGCGAATTGCGGGGCATCATGAGATATTGAGACAGAGCCGGGTATATCTTCGTCCTCCCATGTGCCGGACAGAGTAATAGTGTTGGCAGTTGCAGAGCTGATGGACAAACCGAAAGCGATAGCAAAGCCAAAGCCGGCCAGCAAGGTGTGTCTATCGTGATCGCTTGGCCAATGGCTCAATATGCTGCGCATGCGCGGCTCCCGTGCTTTTCTTAGGGAAGCATGCAGATTCCGGATCGCCGTGAACAGGATTTTGTAGGGTTAACAGAGTCGCGAAATCGTGCTGTTGTGGACGTTGTAGGTGCGGGCGATCTCCCTGATTGGTTCGCCCGCCTCGCGCCGCTTGATCGCTTCCGTTTGCTGATGCGGGGTGAGTTTTGGCTTGCGCCCCAGCTAACGATCAAAGACGGCCGCGTATGGTACGAACGACCTTCTGAATGACCGGCGCGTACCGCTAGATGCCCTTGTAGCGGATCGCCAGTCGACGTCGGGATAATGGAGTTGGGCGCATAACTCGTTCGGCTCTGTGATATATTAACTCGAATTTAGGCGTACGGCTTACAACGAAAACACCAGGATCTCGGCGGCGCTGCTCCAACGTGCCGCGATCGGCTTCAGGCACCGTGGGCAAGACTTAAATCCGATCCTGTTTACCATCGACACTCAGCTGTCGATTGAGTATCATCATCCTGAAATCGCGTAGATTTTCAGGACAAGATCGATGCCTCGCAATCGCGTGCAACACCAGAAGGGTCTCTCGGATGATGCCTTCGAACGGCTTTATCCGGACGAGGGGGCCTGCCGCACGGCGTGGTTTGCCTGGCGCTGGCCTGAGGGCTTCAAGTGTCCGCGGTGCGCAGCATCAGAGTATTGCGAGATCCGCGATCGTCAACTGCTGCAATGCCGGCGCTGTCGGCATCAGACATCGCTGATCGCCGGCACCGTCTTGCAGGGCACCAAGCTGCCGATGCGGGCTTGGTTTCGCGCCATGCACCTGCTGGCTCAAGGCAAGAAGGGCCTGTCCAACATCGAGCTGGGCCGCCGGCTCGGGATCTCGACCAACGCCGCCTGGCGGCTCCAGCACAAGCTGATGCAAGCTATGATCGAACGCGACCGCCGTTACATGCTTGGCGCCGCCGGGCCGCGGATCGAGATCGACGACGCCTATATCGGCGGTGAGCGCACCGGCGAAGGCGCCGGGCGCGGTCGGCGCGGTCATACGCCCTTTATCATCGCCGTGGAGACCTCCTCAGATGGCCGCCCGCTGCATACCCGCCTTCAGGTCGTGCGCGGCTTCCAAGCTGGCGAAACCAAACGGCTATGCGCCCGCGTCGCGGCCGGAACGACTGTCGTCAGCGACGGCGGCCAATGGTTTCGCTGCATTGCCGAGCAGCCGGGTATCGTCCATGAACGCCACGTCACTGGCTCCGATCGCAGAGCTGCACGCCACCCTGCCTTCCGCTGGGCGAACACCATGCTCGCCAATATCAAGAACAGCTTGCTCGCCACCCACCGAGTGGTCGCCGCCAAACATCTGCCGCGCTACCTCGGCGCCTTCGCATGGCGTTTCAACCGACGCTTTGTCCTCAAAACAATCCACGAGCGCCTCGCCATCGCGGCAACGACAACGCCGCCGATGCCCTACCGCCTCCTCAAACTGGCTGAGGCTCGATGGTAAGCGGGAATCCGATTATTAAATCGGAATACCAGTAGTCGAGGATCACCGCCTGGTTCGGCTCAATCCACTCTAATCGTAGCAATATCGCGACGCTCACCCTCTTTGCCCTCGCGGCTTGCCAAGGACTCCAAACACCGCGGGCCCTCAGACCCGTCACCCCGTCCGCTCGGCCTCCTGCTAATAAACATACTCCGGCATCAGCCCGCCTCGGCGAGCGCGAGGACGCGGCCGACATTGGCGCGGTGCACACCGAGACGGCGCGCGATCTCGGCGTTGTTCAGCTTCTCCTCGGTTTTGAGGCGGCGGATTTCCGGCATCTGCGACCGCACGGTCGGCTTCCTACCTTTGTATTTGCCTTGGGCCTTGGCCGCGGCGATGCCCTCGCGCTGCCGCGCCAGCATGATGTCACGTTCAAACTGCGCTACCGCACCCAACACGTGTAAGATCAGCTCCACCGACGGGCTGGTCATATCGATCGGGCTGTCCAACACCTTCAACGCCGCCCCCGAGATCTTCAACCGCATCATGATCGCGACCAGATTGGCGACCGAGCGCGCCAGCCGATCGAGCTTGGTGACGACCAGCACGTCGCCTGGGCGCAGGATGCGGTCGAGCACCAGTTCCAATTCAGGCCGCGCGGCGATGCTCGAAACCTGCTCGTGATGGATATCGCGTTCGCAGCAGCCGGCGGCCTTCAGATCGCGGATTTGCGCGTCGAGCCCGGCTTTCTGCTCAATTGTCGAGGTCCGCGCGTAACCGATGTTCATGGATGCCACTCCCGTTGCGTAAGCAACACGGAGATCATGCAATAGTGGTTGCAGAACAGCAAATCATACGTGTGTGCAACCGTTTTTGCGGGATTTCACGCGCTGCGCAGGGGCACGGCCCTGCGCAATACACACCAATGCCTGCAACAATAGGAAATCAGGCTCGAACTCTACTCGCCCGCTATCATCCGACAATCCGGGAGATGACCAAAAAAACCTCTAAATCTTGACCCGGCACCAAACCACGGTATTGTTCTTGGTGGATCGAGCGAGCGCGGTTTCTCGGAACCAGCAGCGCCCCCATGGCCCCATAGAACGCTGGCGCCGGACGGCCAGTCGTCAAAGCGGGCAAGCGGCCAAGACAAATTCCGAGCCTCTCGATCCGTCCCTTTGCTTTAGCGAAGCGGTACCCACTCGCCTTCGGCGAGCGGCTGCTTTTCATCGATCGGGTAGGAGGCGCGCCCGATGGACAACGCTGTTAGGCGCAAATCTCGTCTGCCAGAAGATCGCTCATGGTCAAGGAGTTATCGACGCCGACAGCTGGATTGATCCACCCAACAGCTCAGCCGCACCCTAAACCCAATTGAAAAGGAAGCTGAGCAATGCCGGTTTTCATATTCCATGAAGGTGAGGATAGCGTAGCAAAACACGCCTTCCAGCAATTCGCCCGCCAGTCTGGCGGCGCATATGTACCGTTCACCGTCGAAGCCGTCGAGCGGCTGCGCGAATTGCTCGGTGTGATCGCGGTCTACGTCGTCGGTAGCCGGCCGGCGCTCGAGCGGTACGGCCAGGGCAAAAGCGATGCCGCGTCGCAGATCGCCTTGGAGTTGAAATGCTAAAGGTGCCCGATGGGCAACGTCGCTCACCATCTGCGATCGATACCGCCGCCTTTCAGCTCGCCCGGTGCGGCCGAACCGACGTTTGACAGCGGCCTACGTCCGGAAGCCGACGCGGTACTGGCGCTCGGCGAGGCCGCCTTGCTGGAAGTGCGCCAGCGCACGCTCGAACACTGGGTTGCGGCAGGCGCGGCATGGAAGACCCTGCAGCTTTCCGCAATGCACCGATCGCGTTCAAATCAACCGGCCGACCGCCGCTATGCCGCAGTCTATGCGGCGCTCGAGCACCCGTGGCCAGAGCTGGCTCGCGTCGACAGAAACGGTAGCAAAGACGCGATCTGGTTGTTTGAGCGGGAAGATGATGTGCGCCTCTGGCTCGCTACCCTGTCACAGAAATAACGTGATCGCTGGACCCATCCGCCGGTGCTCCGGCGGAATTATGAAAAGCAATATCCGTCATTGCACCCAGGAAAGCAGCCACGACAAAAGGAACGCCCGCAGCCGTTTGGCAACATCTCTCGCGAGGACCTTGAAGCCATGCTTCGCGAAGCGCGCAACCTGGTCGAAAACCGCGAGCGCGAAATAACCGAATTGCAGCATCTAAATTCCCAGCACGAGCAAACGATCAAACAGCTAGAGAGCGAAAATGCATGGCTGCGGCAGGAAAACTGGCAGCTCAAGAAGATCGCCGATCCCGGCGTTGCCGCCGATGAAGCGCACGTCAGCCGCGAGATATTGCCGCCGCTGCGGCAGGGCTACCCAGACTACGGGCGCTGGGCGCGGTTGGTGCAAAAAGCGATCCGCGATGCCGTGACTGCGGATGACCTTCAGGCGCTAGCCGCCGACAATGACGCCCACCTCAGCACCCTCGAAACCGAGGTGCCTGGGACTGGGGTGGCACTCAGACATCGGATCGACGCCCGCCGCAACGAGCTGCAGAAAGCAGCGCTCTAGCGTAATAAAATCTTACGCTAGACCGCTGTTCATAATCACCCCTCATCAGGAACAATTCGTTCGCGACAGCCGCAGTCAGTCCTTCCACAGGCCGTCAAACCGCTTAGCGTCCATTTTGGTGTAGCGTGCGGTATTCTGCACATTCCGGTGACCGAGATAGGCCGCGAGCGAAAGCGTATCGAGGCCCATATTCACTAGCCGGAAGCCCGTGCCGTGACGCAGCAGGTGTGGGTGGATCCCCTCCAACCCGACCGCCTGGCCGGCCTTCGCCAGGATTTTGAAAAAGCCGTTTCGCGTCATCGGACCGCCGCGTCTCGTTACGAAGACGAACCGCGAACCCGCCGGCTGACCTCGCCGTAGCTTGCACAGGCCGCGGACTTCCCTGCCGCCGAGTGGGTGCACGCTGTCATCAGAGCCCTTCAGCCGCAGCACCCGCAGCCGTGCCGCGTCGAGGTCAACCCGGACCCATTGCAGCCCGATCAACTCGCAGACGCGTAGGCCGTGCCGATAAGCCATCAGGATCATCAGCGCGTCGCGATCGCCCTGCTCGTGCTTTGATGCCGCTTTGACCAGCCGCTCGACCTCAACCTCGGTCAGATACTCGCGCCGCGGCGCGGGACTATCCACTTCAGTGTTCGGTACCGGTTCTGTTCTCGTGGTGTCAGCCGCAGTTTTGCTCATTGCGTATCCGACCTAGTATCCAAATTGGTCAATTTAGATACTCAGGTGGCAGGTTCAAAGGCCCGCACGCCCCTGCGGCTCGCGCTCGGCCTGGACCTCGGTGAAATCAGAAACCCCGCTCCGGCGGGGTTTCTGTTGCCCAACATTTGCGCACACACCTCAGCCATCCTCGCGCTCGTTCGTGGGTGAGGGCGTGATGTCGACCATTTCGATATCGCCACTCTCTTCGGTAATCGACCAGAACACCGGCTGACCCGAACCAGGCGCGCCAGCGGGACGCACCTCGATCGCACTTTGCTTCTGATGAATAAATGGCAGCAATGTGCTGTTGACCGAGATCCACACTTTCACCGCTTCGAGTTTACTGACACCACCGAGCAATTTCGCCAGTCCCCCCAATACGCCGGGAAGCAATACCGGCAGGCCGCCAATCGAGATCATAAATTCGAGCGGATCGCTCTCGCGCACGGCTTCGAACGCGTTCCACGCCTCAAGCGCCAGGCTCAAGGCGGTTTTCATCCCATCGCCTTTCATCGCCTCATTCCACCGACCATCACCCTAATATTTAACCAAAAGCGCGCTCGATCCCAAAATAGGTGCATATTCTGCGAAGGCTTGGGAAGGGATCTGACCAGTTCTAGAGGTGTCGCGCGTCTGCGCGTCTACCCGCGCGTGAATACCGTGGAAGGGGCAGGATCCCTTCGCAACCCTTCGCAGTTGCAAAATCACGACAATGATACCACACCACAACACTCTACTGACGATGGTTTCCTGACACCTGACACTGGCACAGGATATGGCTACGCAATCCTCTATCGGGTTGCGGTTGCCACAACTTTTTATCTCTCCCTCTACCTCGTGCACTACCTTAGAGAGCTCCATGAAGGTCCTCTCCAATGGCTCGATTATCACTAGATTTCCAGTCGTCACTGTCTCCTCGAGCGCTGCCGATGCATCACGAACCAATCGTCGCAGCCGGTTTTGAATGCAATTTGATGCCTTTATCGTCGGATCCAACGCGCATCACACACCAAACCGACGGCGACCAAGTCGAGCGGATCGTACGGGTGACGACGACTACCACAAACAACTACTCCTCATTGGCTTCGCTCCTATTCGTCACAGTGGCAATTCTTCATTTCTAATCTTTAGTGCGATCGTCCGAAACCCATTTCGCCGTGTCCTTGAATGTTGCCAAGCGCATGACGTCGCAGTGCCAATATTAAGCAACATTCCGAGGCATTCGGAAAAGCGACGCTAAGACAGCACACACTCATTGCAGGTCTTCGCCCACGAAGCATAGTCTTTATAGAGATCTTGAGTGTATGATATCAGGTCCCTGTCCTCGCGCTCGCAGCGTTCCACGACCCAGGTCAGCAGCATATTTTCACTCTCGAAGTAATCATCGGTGGCGGTGGTGATGATCGGTGGCGCCTGTAACCCGTATCGATACCACAGCACGGCGCCCTCGATCGCCCAGACCATTATGCCGCCAAGTTCAGCGATAAATTTGTCGATCAATTCCTTGTCGATGTGTGCCGGCTTAAAGCGAAACGGCAACAGCCGCAGACGCCGGCGCATCGCCTCGTCGGCATTAGCCAGCCGCGGCCGGTAACTGCCATGAAACATCAGCAAACACTGCGGTATGTAATCGAAGAAATCAGTCCGCATAAACCGCGCCTTGATCTTGTCCCCGCCCGACAGGATTGTCAGCCGTTGCTGATCCCAGCGCCGCCCTTCCTCGGTTTCGGCGGCGGTGACCAAGCGCTTGCCGACAAACCCGGCGAGATCGGTGGGGTGGCGCTCAGCCTTGGTTGCGGTAAAAGTGTCCATTGGCGCATTAGTGCCGTAGGTCCCGTGCAGAAATTCAAGCGTTCGGACAAATTTCGACTTGCCGGTGCCCGCCGGCCCATGCAGAAAGGCGAATATTTCCTCTTTAGTCGACCCGGTTAGCGAGTATCCAACCAATCTCTGCAAATAATTACGATAGGCTACATCACCGCCAGTCACCTCGTTGATGAATTTGCGCCAATGCGGACGATCCCCCTCGGGTGTGGCGCCAGCAACCTGCATCATCAGTTTGTCGCGGTCGCAGGGGGACATCGTCCCAGAGCGCAGATCGACAATGCCGTTCGGCACGTTCAGCAGGGATTCGTCCTGGTCCCATGTGCCTTCGGCCGAGGTTGCAACCCGCGGATCGCTGCGCGCCAGGCTTATCGCTGCATAGATCGTCTTCGCTGAGTCGATGGCGCGCAAAAATCCCTTGGTGCCCTCGGCCACCGCTGCGGTGTCGCGGCACACTTGGCGCGCTTTGGTAAAGACGCCGAGCTTTTCGTCGAAAACCCACCGACAGCCATCCCAATGGAGCCATTGCTTCCACTTATCAACATAACGCCAGTCCGGCTCCAACTCGTTGACTAGCGCCACCGCCAGCCCGTCATCGCTACACCAAATCAGCGCCGGGTTGCCTTCACCATCGACTGGACCCGATGGACCGCCCGGACCACCGCCGTCGTCATCACCGCGGCCGTCATCCTCATAATAGTTCGGCCGCTCCTTGCCCTGCGCCCGGGCTTCGCGCCAAAATCTCAGATCCGCCACTTTGCGGACCGGATGCTCGTCGTCGCTCATAACCCTTGCCCTTTTATACGGACGTGCAGGGGGCGTTTTTTGCCCGTGCGGGGCACGGTACGGCTCAGCCCCTCATATTGCCGTTCGGTCTGACGCAGGACGCACCGTCAACGCGTGGATCAGCCGGCGCAGCAGATCGTGCGCGATCGGTATCCAGCACCTGGACCGCTCCGAGTAAAACCACACCTCACCTTGGGCGAAGACAACCGGGCCAAGCTCGGCCGCAAGCCCACGAGATATCCGCTGGGAGATTTCAACATCCGAGCCGACCTCAAGCTGGCGATGATCGGCCCGCAGCAGCAGTGCGAACCCGCCGAAGCGCAATGCCAGATTGTCGTCGACGACGTCATCGTCGGCATCGACATGACCGATCGCCATCGCCGACACTGCCGCATCGGTCCCACAACGGAGACGGCATGAGCGTCGTCACTGATGTCCGCGGGGCGGATAGCATCGAATACCACCCGTCGCCGCTGGTTGTCGGGGCTCGCTTCCACGGTCAATTGTGCGAGGCTGAGGGCGGGTCTCCACAGCAATTCGAGTTCGACCGGGTCGGACCGGCCGGCGGGTGAGGTATGAATGCCGTCGGCGACCGGAACGCCATTCGGCAGATCGATATCGCCGGGCCGATGTGGGTAAGCGAAGGCGTGTATTTGCTGCCCAGCGCCATGGGCCGCGCTCACCGGTTCGGGTGGGTCGAGCAGATGCACCGCCCACACCTTCTCGCCCGCGGCAATCGCACCGGACGGCGCATACGGCACCCTCGTCAGCCGGCTTGGCTCGCACACAAGTTCAGTAGCTAAACCAAACAGACCGAGGACCTCGCCGCTGTTACCGCCAAATGCGGCGAGTAGTAGATCAAGGTTAAGCCCCGTCCGGCGAAACTCTCGGCGAGCTCGTGAAAGATCTGACCCGGTTGATGCGCCAGACGCAGATTGATCGCCTCCACCCCGCTCACCCTCGTCTGTCGCCGCCAACCTCCCGACACGCGCCCATGAAAGCGCCCCCTCTGCTGCGAGGTCGGACGGTCAGATCGAAAAGGGGATCCCACGGGTGGGGCGTATCCCCGCCAGAGGGCCCAATCACGCTCGCAAGGTCGGCTGGCCAGTCCAAACCGGATCCGATGCCGTGTCCCAGCTCGCCTGTAGTCGATGCTAGGCCCTTCTCCGGGCATTTAAAAATCCATGCAGGCCGCCATTTCGGGCGATCGGGGTTCGGAGAGCTGCCAAATACCGAGTTGGGCGGCTAACGGCTGGACCCAATACACCCCATGTTTTCCCCGTCAACATTGAGCACCGCAATCTGGTACCGACGCCCGCCGGCTATTGCGATCCAGCTCCATGGAAAGCGTCTTTTCCACCAGTCTGCGATCCGCTCTGGCCATGTCGCCGTCGAACGTGCACGCGACGTGGAGTACGTCGAGCATGCGCAAGAGTGGTTCTCCACCAGGCAAGGAACGGATCGCGCCGCACCAGCACCCGCACGCCAGAACGCAAAAAGCATTCGTCGGGGATTTGCCCCTGAGAGCGCTTGTTCTGAATTGTCCGCCAGTTAATCGCGTCGCCTGTCAACTTGTTAATTCGGGTACCTAGAAAGACAGGCGGAAGAGCAGTCCTCAGTTCATCTATGATTGTATCGAGTTCATCGTGCATCATACCCGGAATGTAAAAGATCTGAGGCTTGCTGCAATCTCGTCTAATCAACCGTCCAATTTATCTTTGACGAGTTTTTTCGCCGGGTTTAGGTGCCGAGTTTGGCGGGTTCTCAGCTGTAGATACATCTCGACTTCACGGGTATCGCCTGCTCATGGGCGCCGCTAAGCCGTGGGAAATTTCACTTAACCGATTTGAGGAGCCGACCGCGAACGCGGCTGCCCCGACCGGGTCTGTGGCGAGCGCCGTCACCCGACGCTAACTCGGCGAGTTAGTCAACGCCGTGCCGGGTTTCGAGGTGAGTTTTTGGCCTGCCGCCTTTCTGGGGACCGAGCAATTCCCGTCTCCAGAGGGTAATCGTTGCACGCGGATAGCCGTTTCGTAGCGCCCATTCCCGATCACCTTCTAGCCCTTGTTTCGTGAGCTATGGGCGGAAGTTGGTGACGGGCTGACGGGATGAAGGCGGCGTATCGTGGGGGTGTTCGCGCCTCCACTTCTCCCGCAAAGGAGTGATACGCCGTGTCCGATGCTAACGTCGTCAAGCTGCTTCAACCAGGGTCATTCGCCGACCCGCTCACCGAGGTGCTGCGCACCGGAGCGCGCGCCCTACTGGCCCAAGCGATCGAGGCCGAGGTGGCCGAATTCCTGGCCAAGCATGTCGATCTGAAGACCGCTACTGGCCTGAACCGCATGGTCCGGCACGGGCATATGCCTGAACGCGAGGTGATGACCGGCATTGGCCCGGTCGGCGTGCGCCAACCGCGCGTGCGCGACCGTGGCGCTGCCGATGATGCCGGGCGCATCCGCTTCACCCCCGCGATCCTGCCGCCCTATGCGCGGCGCTCCCGCAGCCTGGAGGTGCTGATACCGATCCTTTACCTGAAAGGCATCTCGACCGGCGATTTCGAGGAGGCGCGTGCGGCCCTGCTCGGCAAGGATGCGCCGGGCCTGTCGGCCTCGACGATTGCCCGGCTGAAGGAGGTCTGGATCGACGAGCACGAGCACTGGAAGAAGCGCGATCTGTCGGCCAAGCGCTACGTCTACGTGTGGGCCGACGGCATTTACCTGCAGGCCCGCCTCGAAGACGCCAAGCAATGCATCCTGGTGATCATCGGCGCGACGCCGGAGGGCAGGAAGGAGCTGCTCGGCTTCACTGACGGCGCGCGCGAAAGCGCGCAGGATTGGCGGGAGCTGCTGCTCGATTTGCAGAACCGAGGCCTGGTCGTCGCGCCCGAACTCGCCGTCGCCGACGGCGCGCTTGGCTTCTGGAAGGCGCTCGGCGAGCTGTGGCCGGCCACACGCGAGCAACGCTGCTGGGTGCACAAGACCGCCAACGTCCTCAACAAACTGCCGAAAAGCCAGCAGCCCAAAGCCAAGCGGGCCTTACAGGAGATCTGGATGGCGGAGACGAGCAAGGACGCCGAGGCCGCGTTCGACGCCTTCATCGCAGCCTACAAGTTGAAATACGATAAGGCCGCCGAGTGCCTGGCAAAGGATCGCCAGGCCCTGCTCGCATTCTACGATTTCCCTGCCGAACACTGGAAACATCTGCGGACCTCGAACCCGATCGAGAGCACCTTTGCCACCGTGCGGCACCGCACGATCCGCTCGAAGGGCTGCTTGTCGAATAGAACGGCGCTCGCCATGGTGTTCAAGCTCGTCGATGCGTCGCAGAAAAGCTGGCGCAGGCTCGATGGCCACAACCAGTTGCCCAAGCTCATCCAAGGTGTCAGGTTCTCTGACGGGATCGAAGTCGCCGCCAACCCGGCGTCCTCGCAATCCCAAACCGCCGTCGCCTGAACCCTTGGACCATCACCAAAATTCGGCGATAGCTCGGAATGGGATCGGGTTATCCACAAAGTTATCCACCATTCCAGTGGATCACTGCCAAGCCTGGATGTCCATTTTTTGACAGCTCGAGAGACGATAAGCAGACGATTTAATGATTTAGCGGGGTTTATCGACCAGCAAGCTCAAGTACCCATCGCTCTGCGGCTCATTGGCCGCGATCTCGGCACGATATGGTTACCCACCGGAAGCGATAATCGCCTGCATCTGTCTGCGGGCGCGATGCCGCAGCAATTCACTCTCCACAACCTTCAGTTACGCCCTCTCGGCCGCGAAGAGATAAGCCGAAAGCCTTCTCCTCAAAGCGGGCTGTGTGAAGCAATCCGATCGTGCCCGCGAGGCGGCCTGGGCTACTTAGTGCCCTAGAATTGGAAACCTAAATATCGCCCGCGATTTCGGCCAAGCTCCAGCCACCTCTCAATCTGCCCTTGGCTACCCAAAAAAAACCGCCGGCGCGCCGCCCTGACAATCCTATTTCTCGCAAAGCTGGCGCGGTCCGCCGCCATAGGGCTGATAGGTGCAATCCGCAGAATTAAACGACGAATATGTTTGTGAGCATGCCTCAATGTTGCATTGGCCCCCGTTTGCCGTATTGCTCGCGACGCGGGAGGCCGGTTCCGATTGCTGAGCGGAGTTCGCGCCTATTGTGCAGAGCTGGCGCGACCCGCCGCCATAGGGCTGGTAGGTGCAATCGGACGGCCGGAACGAATGGTAGGTGCTGGAACAGGCTTGGTAGTTGCAAGACGGGTTTGGTTCGCTCGAGGAGCCCTCTCCCGCCAATTGGTCGAGCGCTTGGTCGTCCCCCTGCATGGCGCCCGATGCCGGCGCTAAGGCGATGCGCATTCCTTGCTGGTCGAGCAGCGGCGTCGCCTCGGTCACGAAGCGCTTCCAGATTGAGGCCGGCAAGCTGCCGCCGACCACCCGCTTCATCGGGCTGTCGTCGTCATTCCCGACCCACACCCCGACCACCAGCGGTTGGTTGAAACCGATAAACCAGGCATCGCGATAATCCTGGCTGGTCCCGGTCTTTCCCGCTGCAAAGCCGTCCAGCGCCGCTCCCTCGCCGGTGCCGTTTTGGACAACACCCCGTAGCAGATCGACCAGCGGCTTCTGATAGGGGTCCAACGTTCGCGCCGATGTCAGCGACGGCGCTGTCGTCAACATCCGAGTCGCACCCTGCGGACCCAATGCGGCCACTCCCCATGGCCGCACCGGCATGCGGTCCGCCCGCACCGAGGCAAACGCGCCGGTCATATCAAGAAGGCTCACGCCGACCGAACCCAATGCCAGGCTGGGCAGAGGCGGCAATGGTTCGGTGATGCCGAGATCGCGCGCCGCAGCGATTACGTTGTCCAGCCCGACATCCATCGCAAGGCGCACCGCCGCGGTGTTGACCGACTTTGCAAAGGCCTCGGCAAGTGTGATCTGGCCGTAGTGCTCATCGTCGAAATTCGCCGGCGTCCAGCCTTTAACATCGATCGGCCCGGCGTCGATCGTGTCTTGCGGCGTGTAGCCCTTGCGCAAAGCGGCCAAATAAACAAACAGCTTGAAGGCGGAGCCGGGTTGCCGGTTGGCGTCGACCGCACGGTTGAACTGACTGCTGCCATAGTCCCGACCACCGACCATCGCCAGCACCGCACCATCGCGGCGCATCGCCACCAACGCTCCCTGAGATACTCCGAGTTGGCGCCCTTGCTTAACCAAGGCATCATCGACCGCCTGCTGCGCCAAATTCTGCAAATCGGGCAGCAGAGTTGTGCGCACGCGCACGCTGCCGGTTTGGGCGCCCGCCAGTTGCACCGCTGATTTTGCCACCCAATCGGTAAACCAGGACCTGGCCGGCGCGAGTTGGCGTGAAAGCTTGATCGTGGCGGGCGCCGCCTTGGCGGCATTGGCCGCTTTCTCGTCAATAACGTGATCGGCAACCATGGCGTCGAGAACGGTTGCCGCCCGCGCCCGGGCCGCAATGAGGTGGTGTAGCGGATCGAGTTCCGAAGGCGCCTTGATCAGCCCTGCCAGCATCGTGGCTTCAGCCAGTGTAAGGTCGGCAGGGCGCTTATTGAAGTAGAGTTGCGACGCCGCCGCCATTCCGTATGCTCCGTCCCCCAAATAGACGCGATTGAGATAGCGGTCGAGAATTTGATCCTTGCTCAGATGCACTTCTAGCCACATGGCCATCAATGCTTCACGCAATTTGCGGATATAGGTGCGGTCGCTGGTCAGGTATTCCATTTTGACCAGCTGCTGGGTGATCGTGCTGCCGCCTTCGACGACCTCTCCCGCGGCCCGGTTGGCATGCATAGCACGCAGAATCCCCAGCGGGTCCACGCCCGGGTGGCGGTAGAACCGTCGGTCCTCAGTGCTCAAGACCGCTTGTATTAGAACCGCGGGAAAATTTTGCAGGGGTTGATCGGCGACGGTGAACGGCCCCACCCTGCCGAGCGGGTCGCCGTTTGCCGCTTCGAGCAGGAGGGTGGGTTGGTCGGTTACACTCCCCGCCCGATCGATCGGCAGACCGAGCAAAGCCCATAGCAGCGCACAGCAAAGAACGAGCAGGCCACCGGTGCCGGCGATTACGATCCCGAAGACCAGCCGGCGCAGGCCGCGCGCCGTGGTGCGCGCCCGACCGGCGGCCGGCGGACTAGCACCAGCACTTGCCGGGGCACCAGAACCTGCCAGAGCAGCACCGCTTGATGTCGCAACCGGGTTGTGGGTTCCTAACCGCCGTCTCCACCGCGTGCGAGCGGTGAGGAACAAGTACCGCAGATAATTTGCAAATGCGCTGAAGTCGCCCGCCAGCGCTTTCAGAAACTCCCTGGCTGCTGCGGCACTTCGGCCCCCCGGCGTTTGCTGCGCGGCATCGAAAGACGTGTCCCGAGCTTCGAATTTGGCCTCTCGGTCCGGCGTGTTTTGCATTGCATACGACCAACCAGCGTCCCGCCTGAAGCGGCGGGACCGCTTTGCTCAACGCGTTCCGATCGAATGTGGTTGCAAATTGATCCGGCGCCGACCCGCCGCTCCTTTCAGGTGAGCCGTCGCGCTACGCCGCCTCTGGACCGCCCCGGCTGCGGGATAACGCGACCGGGCATAAGAGAGCACTCGCGAGTAGTCGAGCAACCAGAGTTCAGGCGGCCAGGCGGTGCTGCAGGCCCTGTTCAAATCCCCTTGAGCGCCCGCTGAAAAAATCGCATTCGATCACACGTTCCGTTCGGTGCTGCGAGGCCCGCTGCCGGAAGGAGATTGCGACGTGGACGGATTGTGGGAACGGACGGCTGCGGGCAACTCGGCACTGGCCGAGTCAGCGCCACGGCGATGGCGCATCGTAATTATCGGCGCCGGGTTTGGCGGGCTGACAGCTGCGAAGAAGCTCGACCGGATCGATGCCGAGGTGACGGTCATCGACCGCCGCAACTATCATTTGTTTCAGCCACTGCTCTATCAAGTTGCGACCGCGGCCTTATCGCCAGCCGATATCGCCGGTCCGATCCGCGGCATTCTCGGGCGGCAAAGAAACACTCGCGTGCAGTTGGGCACAGTAACCGGGATCGATGTTCCTGGGCATCAGGTGCTGATCGGAGAACGCCGCATCCCGTATGATCAGCTGCTGATCGCGACCGGAGCGCGTGATGCCTATTTCGGCCACGACGACTGGGCGTCAGCCACTTGCGCCTTGAAGACGATCGAGGAGGCCACGGCGATGCGCCGGCGCATTCTCGTCGCTTTCGAGCGCGCCGAGGAATGGGACGACGAAGCCGAACGCCGGCGGCTATTGACCTTTGTCATCATTGGCGGCGGTCCGACCGGTGTCGAACTCGCCGGCGCGATCGCCGAACTCGCTAAAGCCGCACTCGCCCGCGACTTTCGCCGCATTGATCCGACGACGGCCCGAATTGTTCTGGTCGAGGCGGAGTCGCGCCTGCTGTCGGGGTTTGCGCCGCGATTGTCGGCGGTCGCGGCCAACGCGTTGCAACGGCTCGGGGTCGAGCTGCGGCTCGGGGTCAGGGTCACACAGTGCGATGCTGATGGCGCGGCGCTTGGCAATGAGCGGATCGAAAGCCGGACTTTGATCTGGGCTGCCGGCGTCGCAGCCTCGCCGGCCGCCGATTGGCTCCAAATCAAGCCAGGGCGGGGCGGGCGCGTACCGGTAAGCGCTGACCTGACACTGCCGGGCCATCCCGAAATTTTTGTGATCGGTGACACGGCCGAAATTGAAGGTCAGCATTTGCCAGGTGTTGCGCCGGTCGCCAAGCAGGAAGGCGCGTATGTAGCGCGGGTTATCAAATCGCGGCTCGCCAGCAAGCCGTCGCCTGGTCCATTTCGCTATCACAATCTCGGCATGCTCGCCACGATCGGGCGCAAGGAAGCCGTCATCGATTTCGGCTGGTCGCGGTTGACCGGCCGGGTCGCCTGGGTGATTTGGAGTGTCGCCCACATCTATTATCTGATCGGGTTTCGCAACAGGCTAGCCGTGGCGATCGATTGGCTGTGGTCGTACCTGACCTATCAGCGCGGCGCTCGCCTGATCACCGGCGAGTACATGTAAGCCGTTCCCTTCGCGCCAAGCGTTTACGGCGGCACCACCATGTCTATGTGCGGAACGCCAAGATCGTCATAGGGCGGGCCGATTTCGGCAAAACCGAAGCTGCGATAAAAGCGCGCGAGATGGAGCTGGGCACTGAGCGCGATCGGTTGACCGGGATGGCGTTCGGCGCAAAACGATAACGCCTCGGTCATCAGCCGGCGGCCGAGAGCTCGCCCGCGCATTTCGGCTGCGATCGCAACGCGGCCGATCCGCACTGCCGACGCGGTGTCGGACGGCAGCAGCATCCGGAGATAACCCGTGAGCGCGCCTTCGGAGCGCAACAGCAGATGCTGCGCATTCAGATCGAGACCATCGAGATCGGGATAGGCCGAGCGCTGTTCGACGACAAAGATCTGCTGCCGGAACTGCAGCAACTCGTAAAGCGCCGGCACCGACAGATCTTCGAAACGCTGCCATTGAGTGGTGATCCTGGAAGCAATCTTTGGCAAGCTGTTCAGCGTCTCAGAGCGGGAAGGCTGTCGCCATGCAACCACGAGATTATGGACCGTTTCCCTATGTGCCGATCAAGGACCGACCAAAGCTGACCTGGCCAGACAATGCCCGGCTCGCCGTCTGGGTCATTCCGAATATCGAGTTCTTTCCGCTGACCCGCGGGATCCCGCCTAATCCCGGAGCGCCGGCCGGCAATCCGCCATCGGTCCGCGCCTGGGCGCAGCGCGATTATGGCAACCGCGTTGGCATCTGGCGACTCATGGATTTGCTGAGCAAGCATGGCATCCGCGCCAGCCCGACGTTGAATAGCGACATTTGTGACCATCATCCGCAGATTGTTCGCGCTGCGATCGAGCTCGGCTGGGAAATCCTCGGCCACAACCAGACCAACAGCGTGTGGCTCGACGCGCTGAGCCCGGAAGAGGAGCGCGAAACAATCCACCGCACGCTGTCGCGCATCGCCGAGATGACCGGCAAAAAGCCGGCGGGCTGGCTCGGCAGCGGGCTCGCCGAGACCTGGCACACGCTCGATTTCCTCGCTGATGAAGGTTGTCTCTACGTCGCCGATTGGGTCAACGATGACCAGCCTTACATGATGGATATCGGTGGCCGGCCGCTGGTCTCGATCCCCTATTCCTACGAGATCAACGACGCGCCCTTCATCGGCTCCCGCGCCGGCACGATCGATGCGTTTGAAACGGCGATCCGACGCCAGTTCGACACGCTCTACGCCGAGGGCGCGCACTCCGGGCGGGTGATGGCGATCTGCCTGCATCCCTACATCGTAGGCGTCCCGCACCGGATTGCCGGTCTCGATTCCGCACTCGGCTATATCCGCGCCCATGACGGCGTGTGGTTCGCGACAGGCGAGGAAATCGTGCGCCATTGGTTACAGTCGGGCGCCGTTTTCTGATCGTTACGCGTTTGCGACGGGCGGCGGAGCCCGACGGGTTAGCCGGCGAAGGCTGCAACGATGACGAATAGTGCCCCGCTGACGCCGAACAGGATCAGCGGATTGAGCTGCGGCCAGCGCAGCAGCACCCCGGTGGCGACCGCCGCTGCAGCCCATACGGCGCCGCCGCCCGCGGCCTGCAATACCGCGAGCCCGCCAGCCAGCATCAGTCCGGCGGCAATCGGCGCCAAGCCGCGTTCGATAGCACTGTGCCATAGCGAGCCGCGCCACCGCCCCCACACTCGAGATACGCCAAAGACCAGCAGCGACGATGGCAGATAGAGTGCTACGGTTGCGGTCACCGCTCCGGCCCAGCCCGCGACCTTCCAGCCGATCAATGTCGAAAGCATTGTGCCGGGGCCGGGGGCGGCACGCGAGATCGCGAACAGATCGGCAAATTCACGATGCGTCGTCCAATGATGAACGGCGACCGATTGATGTTCGATTTCGGCCAACAGCGAGGCGCCGCCGCCGATCGAAAACAACGACAACGGCCCAAAGACAACGATCAACCCCAAGAGGCTGCGCCAAAGCTCAGGCATCTCAGGTTGCCGGACGTTGCAGCAGCGCAAGCGCGATCCCGATCGGGGCCAGGCACGCGATGACCGGAAGCATCGGCCAGCGCAGCACCCCGACGGCGACAACGGTAGCAATCGTAATAAAAAGCTGGCCGATCTCGCTCCGTCTGCGAGGGACCAACATCAGCCCTGTGGCAAAGGTCAGGCCGATCGCCGCCCCGGCGACCCCGTCGAGAAAGGCATGCGCGACAGAGTTGCCGGCGATCCGCGCAAAACCCGCGGCGAGACCGACCACAATAAACAACGGTCCGGATAACAGCCCGAAAACCGCCACCAAGGCCCCCCATCCGCCGCGCAAGCGTTGCCCGACCAGCACCGTCAGATTGACGCCGCTCGAGCCCGGCACGACGCGACTGAGGCCGACCCCAGCGAGATAGGTCTGGTCGTCGATCCAATGCTGGCGCTGGACAATGGCGCGATACAGCCAGGCCGCGGTGCCGCCGCCAAAGCTGGTGATGCCAAGCCGAAAGAACGCCACGAAAATCGCACCAAGGGCGATCTGCGCGGTGTCGTTCATCTGTCGTTCGGTGATCTCCGCCATCTCGTCCCCCACAAGCCGCGGGCCGAGGCTAGCCGCTTGTTCCACATCAGGCGAGCGGGTTTGCGACCCAGATCACCCGGTCCGCAGGGTTGGCCGGGATGCGATCGGTGGCTCAATCCTAGCCGGCGGCGGCGAACGGGTTTTCAATCGTCGCAGGCGCAGCCTGGGAGAAGGGCGAGGCGCGGATCATGTCGATTAGGCAACGCAATGCCGCCGGCACCTGCCGATGCCCGGGATAGTAAATGTAGAGGCCCTCCAACGACACCGACCAGTCCTCCAGGACGCGCGCGAGCTGGCCCGAGCGCAAGAACGGTTCGGCCAAGGATTCGATCGTGTAAGCAATGCCGAGCCCGTCGACGGCAGCGCGCAGCGCGAGTTCGGGGTCGTTGACCGTAAGCCGGCCATCGACCGAGATCCGCAGCGACTTGCCGCCCCGTTCGAACGGCCACTCGATCGGAGCCCCGTCAACGGCGCGCCGATACTGCACGCAATCGTCGGCGGCGAGATCCTCCGGCGTGCGTGGTGGCCGCCGCCGCACGAAATAAGCTGGCGAGCCGACGACCACGAGTTTCATTGGCCCGGTCACGCGCGCGGCAATCATATCGGCATCTGCCCGGTCCTGTGGTCCGATCCCGGCATCAAATCCTTTCGCGACAATATCGGCCGGCGCCTCGTCGAGATAAAGCTCGAGTTGGACGTCCGGATAGGCTGATAGAAAGCGGGCCCAAATCGGCACGATGACCGCTGCGGCAGCCGAGTGAGTCGCGTAGATCCGCAGCCGGCCGAACGGGCGGCTTTGTTCCTCACCGAGGTCTTCGAGCGCTGCCGAGATCTGGTTGACCGCCGGCCGCAGCCGCTCGACAAGGCGCAACCCGGCATCGGTCAACGAAACGCTGCGGGTCGTGCGGTTGAGTAATCGCACACCCAACCTCTCCTCAAGCTGCCGGATCGTGTGGCTGAGCGCCGACGGGCTGACGCCGAGACGTGCGGCCGCGACCCGAAAGTTTAGGTGTTCCGCGAGCGCGACAAACGCCGCGAGTGCCGAGATGTCACCGCGGCGCATTCATGAAAGCTCCTCATCATCGAATGCAATCCTCATGGATTATCCTTTTGCTTCTTGATCAACACCTTGGCTGTGAGAAATCGTCAATTGATGAAGGAGTAACCATGCCTGTTGACCGCGACCCGGGTTTGCAGGGCGCGGACATTCTCGAAGCGCCGCCGGAAGCCCGTAGCACCCCTATCAGACGACAGGAACCACCCACCGATCGTGGCCTGGCGCCGACCCCGGAGCAGCTGAAGCCGGCTCCGGATGAGCAATCCCCGGAAGTTGAGGAACAAACCCCACAACGCTCGCGCCGCAGATGGCTACGCTGGGGGTTGTTCCTGCTGCTGCCGATCGTGCTGTTCGTCGGTGCCTATTTTTACTTTGAGGGCGGCGCGTACATGTCGACCGATGATGCCTACGTCGAAGCCGACAAAGTCGGGCTGTCGACCGACGTCTCCGGTCTGGTGAAGTCGATCGACGTCAAGGATAATCAGCACGTCGTGGCAGGCCAGCCGCTGTTCCGGCTCGAACCGCTGCCGTTTCAGCTAAAATTGGACGAGGCGCAAGCCCAGCTCGGCCTCGTTCGCGACAATCTAGATGCTCTCAAAGCCAATTATCTGAACATGCAAGCGCAAATAATACAGGCGCAGGATCAGGTCGCCTTCAACCAGCGCCAGTACATGCGCCAACAGATCCTTGCAAAGGAGCAGTTCGCGCCACAAACGGCACTGGACCAAGCTTGGATCAATCTGAGGACATCGCAGCAAACGCTGGCCTCAGACAAGGCCCAGTTGGCGGCGATCATTGCGAACCTTGATGGCAACCCGAACATTCCGATCGAGCAACACCCGCAATATCGCCAGGCTTTGGCGCAGCGCGACGAGGACGCCCGCGAGCTCCGGGACACGGTGGTCAGGGCCCCATATGAAGGGTCGGTCACGAACGTCCCCTCGCTGGAGCCGGGCATGTATTTGCCGGCTTCGACCACCGGCTTTTACCTCGTCGACACCGACCGGGTCTGGGTCGAGGCGCAACCCAAGGAAACCGAGCTCACTTATGTGCGCCGCGGCCAGCCCGCGACGGTGACGGTCGACACCTATCCCGGGCGCAAATGGCACGGCACCGTAGAAAGCATCGGGCCGGCTGCTCAATCCGAATTCTCGTTGCTGCCGGCCGAGAACACTAGTGGCAATTGGGTCAAAGTCGTGCAACGGATCCCACTCCGCGTGCACATGGATGTCGCCGCGAAAGGAACGCCGGCATTGCGCGCGGGTATGAGCGTCGAAGTCTCGGTCTATACCGGTCACAAGCGTGGGTTGCCCCATTTTCTGACAGCCCTTTTCGGCGGCGGCCGGGAGAGCGGCTGATGGCGGTATCCGCCAAGACGGCGCAAACTTCGCCAGCACCTAATCGCCTGGCGATCACTGCCGTAGTCGGGCTCGCTACAATTATGCAAGCGCTAGACACGACAATCGCCAACGTCTCGCTACCCTACATCCAAGGCAGTGTCTCGGCCAACCAGGACGAGATCGAGTGGGTGTTGACCTCCTACGTCGTTGCGGCAGCGATCATGACGCCGCCGACCGGCTATCTCGCCAACCGATTTGGCGTCAAGCGTCTGTTCCAGGCCTCGGTGGTCGGTTTCACGCTCGCCTCGATGGCATGCGGACTGGCGGATTCGCTGTACGAGCTCGTCTTGTTCCGGCTGATCCAGGGCGGTTTTGGCGCGGCCTTGGTGCCGTTGTCGCAGTCGGTGCTGCTGAACACCTACCCGAAGGAGCAACAGGGCTCGGCCATGGCCTATTGGGGCATGGCCATCATGGTTGGCCCGATCATCGGGCCAATTCTCGGCGGATGGCTGACCTACAATTACAGTTGGCGATGGGATTTTTACATCAATGTGCCGATCGGCGTTTTGGCATTTTTCGGGATGTGTTTCTTTCTTCCAGAAACGAAACGAACAAACGCGCGGCTCGACTGGTTCGGCTTTGCCACGTTGAGCATCGCGATCGGCGCATTGCAAATCCTGCTCGACCGCGGCGAGGAACTCGATTGGTTCGGCTCTCGGGAGATACTGATCGAAGCTGTCGTGAGCGGGTCGGCCCTTTGGCTGTTCCTGGTACACACCCTGACGGTAAACGCGCCGTTCGTTAATCCGAAGCTATTTTGCGACCGTAATTTTGCCGCCGGCATGCTGTTCGTTTTTCTCGTCGGGGTCACCTTTTTCGCTCCACTGGCTCTGCTGCCACTCTATCTGCAAGATTTGATGGGCTACCCGATCCTGACCGCCGGCCTGGTCATGGCGCCTCGCGGGGTTGGCACCTTGTTCGCGATGATGATCGTGGGACAGCTGATCGGGCGTGTCGACACGCGCGTGCTGCTTGGCATAGGGCTCGCGCTGACCGCCTGGGCGATGCAGGACATGACCCAGTGGACGCCGGACGTCTCCTTCTGGACGGTGGGGATCAATGGCATCATTCAAGGTGCGGGCATGGGCTTTTTGTTTGTGCCGCTCAGCACGACGTCACTCGCGACATTGGCGCCGGAGCATCGGACCGAGGGCGCCGGTCTTTTCAACCTCTCCCGCAATATCGGATCGAGCATCGGCGTCTCGATCGTCTCGGCCCTGTTGGTCAGCGAAACTCAGGCAAACCATGCCCAGATCGGGCAATACGTCACCTCGGTCAATCGTTTGTTTGCAGCGCCGACGATTGCGCATCTGTTGAGCCCGTTCACCGCGGCGGGGCGTGCCGCACTCGATGCCAGCGTGACGTTGCAGGCGCAGATCATCGCGTACATCGACGATTTCAAGCTGCTGATGATTCTATCGATCGCCGCATTCCCACTCCTGCTCCTATTCAAGCGCCCGCCGCGCCCAGGGCGTTCCGACGAACATTTGCTCGCCGCTCACTGAAAGTCTGAGCGCCGGGCGTCCTAATTTGGAGAGATTTTGGCGGCGGTGGCGCGGGCGCGTTCGGCGGCATCGCGGGCCATATCGGCGCAAAGACCGGTATAGGCAGTTGGGTCGAGCAAGGCGGCGATAGCTTCGCGGCCGAGATGACCGGAGACCCGCAGGTCGGCAGCGAGCAGTTCGGCAAATGAGCGGTTCTCGACAAAGGCCGCCTGCGCGGCGTCGTAGACCACATCGTGCGCGTGCTGGCGCCCGATTACGGCTCCGAGGTTAAGCATCACGGCCTCGGCCATGATTAGCCCGCCGCCAAGATCGAGGTTTTTGCGCATCCGCTCGGGATCGAGGCGCAGCCCGCGCAGCACCTCGACAAGCCGGGCCAGCATGTCGCCCATCGCGATCGCGGCCCGAGCTTCGGCGGATTCCATGATCAGGCTCGTCGTCCGGTCGGCCTCGTGTTCGGTCTGCATCGCCTCGAGCGCCAATGGCACGCAGCTGCGAATTTCGGCCGAAGCGGCGATAATGTCCTGACACAGCTTGGGATTGCGCTTTTGCGGCATTGTCGAGCTGCCGACTGTGCCGGGCGGCACCGGTTCCTCGACTTCGCCGAATTCGGTCTTCATTAGGGTATAGATTTCGCGCGCGATCTTGCCGCAGGTCCCCGCGACAAGCCCAAACAAACAGATATTTTCGGCCAAGTGGTCGCCGATCGTGCGCGCCGGCACCCGCATCGGCAGCATCCCGAGTTGTCGGCCGATCCCCTCCTGCACCTTCGGGCCATGTGCGCCCAGCGAAGCGAAAGTACCCGCCCCGCCGCCCAGCATCGCAACAAAGATCCGCGGAGCCGCTTGGCGCAGCCGCTCGACATGGCGGATCATCTCGTCAATCCACACCGCGGGCTTGTAGCCAAAGGTCGCGGGCACCGCGTGCTGGCCATGGGTGCGTCCGGCGATCGGCATATCGGCGCCGCGTTCGGCGAGATCGGCCATCGCCCGCAATGCCTCGCCGATCAGCTGCAGAAACACCTGGTGCGCCTGCCGCAATACGATCAGATCACCGGTTTGGGTGATGTTTTGCGTCGTCGCTCCCCAATGAACCCAGCCGCCATGCGGCTCGCCGACAACCCGGCTCAACTCCCAGACGAGCGGCACGATCGTGTGGCCGGTGCGGGCAAAGCCCTCATCGATGCGGGCGCGGTCGAGAAGTTCGAGTTGCGCCTTGGCCGCGATCGCCTCGGCCGCATCGGGCGGAATGATCCCGAGATCGGCCTGCGCTTTGGCCAATGCCGTCTCGACATCGAGCCACGCCTGCCAGCGGTTTTCCTGGGCGTACAACCCGCGGATCCCCGGGTCCGAAACCCGCGCAGCCGTCGGCAATTCGTCAACCATGGCGCTACTCACTCTTCGGACGAGGTGCGGAGAACTTTTCTCCGGTGCGTCAATTTTTGGCGATGTTCCAGAACACGAGCAGCGGACTGTGCAGCACGCCGGTCACATTGGAGCGCCAGGCGAAGGGCTGGATGTATTGGCCGACTGGAATGTCGGGCAATTCCTGCCACAGATGCCGGTGCAGCGCTTCGAGCGCCGCCGGGTCGGCGCCCTCGTTCGCGGCGCGGATATAGGCCAAGCGCAATTCTTCGGTCTTGGGGTCGCACGGCCAGCCAAACCAGTTCTTGCCGTCGCAATTCGAATTTATCGTGAAGTTGGCCAACGGCGAAGACATTGAGGTGCCACCCACGGTCGTGTGGAACAGGTTCCAACCGCCTTGACCCGGCGGGTCTTTTTTAGCCCGCCGTGCCACCATCGTGCCCCAGTCGCTGACCGCGACGTCGAGATTGATCCCAATTTTCCGCAGATTGTCGGCGGTGACGTCGCCAAGCGCCGCAAGGCTGGGGATTTCCTGGGTCGTCAGCATGACGATCTTCTCGCCCTTGTAACCGGCTTCGGCGAGCAACGCCTTGGCGCGCGCCAGATTCTGATGGTGATATTTCTCGGAACCAACCTCGATGCCATTCGGGCTGCCGCAGACAAAATAAGACCAACATTCGCGCCACCAGCGCTTGTCACCAAAAGCAGCGCTCGCGTATTCGCGTTGATCGACGATCAGCGCCAGCGCCTCACGCGCTTTCGGGTTGTTGAACGGCGGATAGAGGCTGTTCGGCCTGATGATGCCGTAAGAGTTGATCGGCGACACGCGGCTGATGACGATGTCCGGTGAGTGCTCAAGAACCGGGATCTGGTCGTGCGGCAACTGGTCGATCATGTCGACCTCGCCGCGCTGCAATGCGCTCGATTTGGTGAAGGAATCGGGCAATATGGTCCATTCGACCCGGTCGACCTTGACCACCTTGCCGCCGGCCAGACCGTCAGGGGGATCTGATCGTGGCACATAATCGGGATTTTTCTCGTAAACGACCTTGGCGCCCGGGTTCCATTCGCCCCGCACAAAGCGGAACGGGCCGGAGCCGATTGTCGTCGTCACCGCCTTGAACGGGTCGGTCGCGGCATCCGTGGCGCGCATGATGTCGGCGTCGAACGCGCCAAGCGCGAATTCGACAAAAGCGAACGGTTCCTTGAGACGAATGACAAACGTCTTGTCATTGCTCGCCTCGATCTTGTCGACAAACTTGGCCAGTGACTGGCCGATCGTGTTGCGCACCATCCAGCGCTTTATCGACGGAATGACATCCTTGGTCGTGACCGGCTGGCCATCGTGAAATTTGAGCCCCGGCCGCAATGTGTAGGTGTGGACCAGCCCATCCGGTGAGATCTGGAAGGTATCGACCATCTGTGGGTGCGGCCGGATTTTTGAATCCCAGGCAAAAAGCGTGTCGTAGATCATCGCCCCATGCATCAGGGTGATCGTCGCCGTGTTGGTATGCGGGTCGAGCACCTTGAGGTCGGCATGCGGGACCACCCGCAACACATTGTCGCCCGCCCTAACGCTAGTCGCTGTGCCTAGCAGCGTCAGCAGCATCAGCATCATCCCGGCCGTCCGCAACGCCATCGCCGCTCCCTTTCTCGCCGCGAAGTTCTCTTTGATTATTCCATGCCGGTTTCCGCACGGCTATTGCGCGATCTGCGCAAAGCTCGGCCTAATTACGACAAAGACTGAATGTGAGGACAGACCGTTGCCGCGCGTCCTGACCGCCCGCTTTATGCACGAAACCAATACGTTCAGCCGAGTCACGACTCAGATGGCGCTAATCCGCCGCCGCGATTTCCATCTCGAAAATGAGATCCCGCAGGCGTTTCGCGGCACACACTCGGCACTTGGCGCCACCTTTGAGGCGGCGGAAAAATATGGCTGGACCCTGGTCCATCCGGTATCCGCAAACCCAAACCCTTCAGGCATCGTTATCGACGACGCGTTCGAGCAGATCACCGGTATGATCCTCGAGGCATCCGACGCGAAGGGCCCGATCGACGGCGTGCTGCTGCACCTGCACGGTGCGATGGTGACCGAGAGCTACGAGGATGCGGAGGGCGAATTGCTGGCCCGGCTCCGAAATAAGCTCGGACCCGAGATTCCGATCGTCGCCACCCTCGATCTGCATGCCAATGTCACCAAGCGAATGGCGGACAATGCCAACGCGCTGATTGCCTTCCGAACTTATCCGCATGTCGACATGTACGAGCGCGCCTGGCAAGGGGCAGAGCTGCTCGAACGCGCTATGCGGCAAGAGATCCGGCCGGTGACCGTGATCGCGCACCGGCCGATGATCTACGGGCTTGACCGCGGTCGCCATCTGAGCCCGCCAATGGCCGCCTTGCTTGCCCGCGCTGATTTGATCGAACAAAACGGCGAGGCCCTTGCGGTCAGCGTCTGCGCCGGGTTCAGCCGCTCCAATATTCGCGATGTCGGCCCCTCCGTGACGGTCACCACCGACGGCCCGAGTCCGCGTGGCATCGCCATCGCCGACAGCTTTATGGACGACGCTTGGGAGACGCGCGAGTTCGCAAGCTTTTCATTGTTGTCGGTGGACAAAGCCGTCGCCCTGGCAAGGGCCGGTAAGCCCGGTGAAAGGCCACTGGTCGTCGCGGACTACACCGACAATCCGGGTGGGGGCGGGTATGGCGATGCGACCGCGTTTCTGAAAGGGCTGGTCGACGCCCGTGTCGAGCGCGTTGCGTTTCACGCGATCTGCGACCCGCAAGCGGTCCAGGACGGGATGCGCGCCGGGGTTGGCGCCAGGACGACCCTGATCCTCGGCGGCAAAACCGATCCAGCGATGGGCGGCGGGCCTTTGAGCCTCGATGGCGAAGTCGTTTGCCTGACCAATGGCAAGTTCGTCGCGTATGGACCAATGGGTGGCGGAGTCGAGCGCAATTACGGGCCGTCAATGGTCTTCCGCGTTGAGGGGATCGACATCGTCGTGATCACCAATAACGGCCAGGCGACCGATCTCGGTCAGTTTACCTCGCTCGGCATCGATCCGAGCCGCTACACCACCGTCGCGGTCAAATCGATGCAGCATTTCCGGGCTGCCTTCGAGCCCATTGCCCGCGAAGTCGTGCTTGTCGACACCGGCGCGTTGTGCGCCGAAATCTACACGCCCGAGCTCTTCACCAAGGTTCGGCGCCCGGTCTGGCCGCTAGACCCTATCGTTGACCCGCGCGGCGCGTAAACCGCTTCGACCGTCTGCGGAACCGTACAAAGGCGGTGGCGGTTTCTTGGTTATCGTGCCCCCGCCCGCCGACGGTATTGCGCGGCATGCGGCGATTACGGGAAGCGGCGATGGACCAACGAATCCGAGAGATTGAAGCCACCGCGGTGCGACCCATCGGAGGCGACGGCGCATTCGAATATAGTGAGAAGCCAGCCGGCGATGGCGGGGAGGTTGCACGCACTCGCTCGCCGCGCAGCTGGCGGCAGATCTTTATTGCTATTTTTAAAGCGATCTCCGAAGACCGTATCTTATTGGTAGCCGCTGGCGTGACGTTTTACACGATCCTTGCGCTGTTCCCGGCGATCAGTGCGCTCGTTTCGATTTACGGGCTGTTCGCCAATCCGACGACGATTGCCGGACACCTCAATACCTTGTCGGGGGTCGCACCGGGGGGCGCGGTCGAGGTCTTACGCGATCAGCTGACCCGCCTCGCCCAGCAAAACGGAACTGCTTTGAGTGTCGGCTTTGCCATCAGCTTGGCCATTGCATTCTGGTTTGCAAATTCGGGGATGACGGCACTCTTCGAAGCGCTGAATGTCACCTATGAAGAAAAAGAACGCCGCAGTTGGCTCAAATTTTACGCGATGAGCTTTTTATTCACCGCCGGCGCGATTGTTCTTGGCCTCGTATCGATAGCAATCATTGTCGCAATCCCGGTGGTGCTCAACTACCTCCCCAGCGCGAGCCTGACGGCTGCATTGTTGGATATTGCCCGTTGGCCGCTGTTGTTCGTCCTTGTCACTGGCGCACTTAGCATCGCGTATCGATACGCGCCTTGCCGTAGCGCGCCGCAATGGCGTTCGACGCTAATCAGCGCGGCATCCGCCGCTGTCGTCTGGCTCGGCGTCTCGGCCGTGTTCTCGTGGTACGTCGCCAATTTCGGCAGTTATAACAAAATGTATGGGTCGCTCGGCGCGATCTTTGGTTTTATGACTTGGATGTGGTTGTCGATGGTTGTCGTTTTGCTCGGCGCCAAGCTCGACGATCAGCTGTCGCGACGCGCGGAGGAATCGCGCAGAGCCGGCCGAGGTTCCTGACGAGCCGCCCGCTCAACAACCCGCCACGCGACAGACCAACTCAATCGCCCGCGATATCGAGGCCGAGATCGAGGATCGGGGCGCTGTGGGTGATCCAGCCCGAGGAATCAGATCTATCTTGACGAGATGCCCGGCATGCGCGCGGGCGCGTTCGAGCGCCGGCCTGACGCGCTATTGCGCTCCTGACCCATCGTTAATCCCGACTTCCCTCGCGTATGAACACCGCCTGTCGGCGCCCAAAACCGCATCACAGATTGGTGGAGGGACGAGGCTCTCAGGTAAAATTGTGTGGTCGGATATGATAATAGACTTTTCCTATAAGCCCTCCCCTTCATACAGGAGTATGCGGCCGGCTAACCGCACCTACTCCTTATCATTTATTGTAAGATCGCAATGTCGGTCACTTACGAGATCAAGGAAATTCGGTCACCACGTGGAACTCCTCGGTATATGGTCGTCGTCACGCCGCCAGGTTTGGACTTCGAGGAAAGGATTGGTACGGCTGGATCCCGATTGCCGCCTGACGGTGCGCCCGGATTCTGGACAAAAGGCGCCGCGCAAAGATTTATCGATAGCGATAGGCTAGTAAGAGTAATCAGGCTCCCGAGAGGCTAATGACTTGGAGCTCGACTAAATGACAAATCTGTGGAGTCTCCCGTACAGCGTAATAGTTAGACGGCCAGATGACACAATCTTCCGGTTAGATAGCCTGCTCAAGGAGCGTGCAACTGGAGAGTGGGGATGGGAGTTTGAGAGCAGCGATGCGGCGATCTTTCGATTTGCAAATGCGGTTGATGCCGTTATTGTTATGATGGTCATGTAGGTTATCTCTGTTAACATCATACAAATTATTCACTCGGCGTGACTTGCGCACCGACGATGGCGACAGCTCTCTTATATTTACCAGGCGAGATTCTATAGAAAATTCAGCGCAAGGCGAATAAACGAGAGTCTTACCAGCAAGTTACTTTGGTCGGAGACCCGGCATCCGCGTTCGACTGGATTTGAACAACTGAGAAGCGTCTCTAACCCGCGATATCGAGACCGAGATCGAGGATCGGGGCGCTGTGGGTGATCCAGCCCGACGAAATCAGATCGACGCCGGTGGCGGCCACCGCTGCGACCGTTTCAGGGCTGATCCGGCCCGAAGCCTCGGTCACCGCACGGCCATCGACCATAAGAACCGCTCGGCGCAATGTGTCCGGGTTCATATTGTCAAGCAGCACAGCATCGACCCCGACTTCGAGCGCCTGCGCCAGCTGATCGAGCGTGTCGACTTCGAGCTCGATCTTGACGAGATGTCCGGCATAGGCCCGGGCGCGTTCGAGCGCCGGCTTGACGCCGCCTGCCAGAGCAAGGTGGTTGTCCTTGATCAGCATCGCGTCATCGAGCCCGAAACGGTGATTGGCGCCGCCGCCGAGACGCACTGCCTCCTTTTCCAGACTGCGTAATCCTGGGGTGGTCTTTCGAGTGCAGACGATCTTGGCGCTTGACCCTTCAATCGCATCCGCCAGAGCGCGGGTCGCGGTCGCGACGCCGGACATGCGGCTCAGCAGATTCAAGGCCGTCCGCTCGGCGGCAAGCACGCCGCGCGCCGGGCCGGCAATGCGCGCGATCGCATCGCCGCGCACAACCCGCTCGCCGTCTTCGCGCAAGCGCTCGATGCGCAATGCCGGCTCGACCAATTCAAACGCAAGCAAAGCGGCTTCGAGCCCGGCGATGACGCCCGGCTGGCGAGCCGCGATCATTGCCTCGACCTGTGCCGCCCGCGGCACGATCGCGTCGCTGGTGATGTCCCCGGCGCGGCCCAAATCCTCGAGTAACGCCGCGCGAATGATCGGTTCGATGATCAGCCGCATGACCATGCGAATTGCCCGATCGGGCTCAGCCAAACGCCAGCATGCGTTCGACCGCGTGGCGCGCGCGATCAGCGATTGCAGCGTCGACGGTGACCTCGTTAGTCATTGTTTCAAGCGATCGGCGAATCTTAGGCAAGGTGATCCGCTTCATGTGCGGACACAAATTGCACGGCCGGACAAAGTCGAGATCGGGATACTGCAGCGCGACATTGTCGCTCATCGAGCATTCGGTCAGCAAAACGACCCGTGCCGGGCGCTCTCTGCCGACATAGTCCACCATTGCCGCGGTTGAGCCGGTGAAATCGCATTCGGCGACGACCTCGGGCGGGCATTCGGGGTGCGCCAACACGATGACACCTGGATAGCTGTCGCGCATACCCCGGACATCCTCGACCGTAAACCGCTCGTGTACTTCGCAACGGCCCTTCCACGCGATGATCTCAATCTTGGTCTGGGCCGCGATGTTGCGTGCAAGATATTCGTCGGGAAGCATGATGACGCGCGGCACGCCGAGCCCTTCGACAATTTTTTTGGCATTGCTCGAGGTGCAGCAGATGTCGGATTCGGCTTTTACTGCCGCGGACGTGTTGACATAGCTGACGACAGGCACGCCCGGATGGCGCTCACGCATTAGCCGGATATCAGCGGCGGTGATCGACGCGGCGAGCGAGCAGCCGGCCCTGAGGTCGGGGATCAGCACCGTCTTTTCCGGGTTCAGCAGTTTCGCGGTCTCGGCCATGAAATGCACGCCGGCCAGGACGATCACATCGGCATCGGTGCGCGCCGCCTCACGCGCCAATGCCAGGCTATCTCCGACGATGTCCGCAACGGTGTGGAAAATATCCGGGGTTTGATAATTGTGCGCGAGCACGACGGCGTTGCGCTCCCGCTTGAGCCGCAGGATTTCGCCGATGTCGCCGGCCATCACCGGCCACTCGAAGGGCGGAACATGCCGCTCCACACGCGCATAGATTTCGGGCAACGGCAGGGTAGAGGTAGGACTTTGGGCGGCGCTCTCCAGCACGTGTCTCTCCTTATGCTCATAATGAGCATTTAGTGGCTCCGGAAAAGCCGGGCGCAACGGCCCGGCTAATCGGTTATGCTGAAGATGAGGATAAGTACCGTAATCAAACTGTCAAGGTCCGATCGTCGGATAAGACCTCGCTCGACGCCGCCCGGCTCCGCCGAAAATGCATTTGCCGACGGAGTGCGGTATTTTCTGAACGACGCCGGCCCTGCGGTGCACATACCCGAGTCTTGTAACGCGAAAGGAGCGACGATGGCACGGCTTCCCCCGATCACCAGCAAAGAGCAGGTCCCGGCTGAGCACCACGCCATTTTCGATAGCATCGTCGCGAGCCGGGGCGCGGTTCAGGGCCCGTTTACGATGTTTCTGCATTCCCCGGAGGTGGCTGGCCGCCTCGCCCATCTCGGCGCCTATGTTCGCTTCGAGGGATCGCTCGACGTGCGCGTGCGGGTTTTGGCGGCGATGACCGCTGCCCGTGAATTCGAGGCGGTTTACGTCTGGGGTGCGCAGACTGGCGGCGCGCGCCGTCTCGGCGTACCGGAGGAGACAATTACCGCCATCCGCGAAAATCATTCGCGCGGCATTCCGCCGGAAGACGCGGAGATCGTCGAATTCACTCGGCAGCTGTTGCGCCGCCATCGCGTCGACGAGTCCGCCTTCAAAAAGCTCCAGGCCCGGCTCGGCAATGACGCTCTTATTCAGCTGACCACCGCCATCGGCTATTACAGCATGCTGGCGATGACCGTGAACGCCTGCGAATTGGAAGCCGCACCCGGTGCAGAAGTGCTAAAGGTCTGAGGCGACAGACCGACCGGCAGGGTGTACCTGGCGGCGCCGACGCCCTCCCGGTATATCTTGGCCTATGCGCCGTTCCTCACGTTTTGGTCTTGCCGCCGTGATTGTGTTTTTGGTGCTGGTGGGCGCCTATACCGCCTATTGGCGGATCGTGGCCGGCCAAATCCAAGATGGCCTCGTCTCCTGGCAGCAGGCCCAGAAGGCGCACAAGATTGACGCCACATGGCAAGGGTTGAGGATTACCGGGTTTCCTTTCAAATTTCACGTCGCGATCGAGGACGCAACGCTTCGCGACGGCAGCTGGAACCCGGCGCCGGAATTGCGGCTGGCCCGTTTGGCGGGCACGGCGCGGCCTTGGAATTTTCATGATTGGGGTCTTTCAGCCCCCGATGGCTTCTTGGCCGATCTCGCGTCCACCGGCGGCCGGCCGGAACTAAAGCTGTTGGTCAAATCGGCTACCGGGACGGTGGCACTCGGTTCGGAGGGCGCCGCGTGGATTTGGGTAAGGGGACAGGGCATTGTCGGCGAAGCCGCCGGAACCATTCCGATCAAATCGGCTGATGCGTGGATCACATTGCCAGCACATCCGGCTAGCAAAGACACTGATCCGAGCTTTGGCCTGGCGCTGTCGCTACGGCAGGCCGGGGTGCCGGAGCCGCCCCCGGAATTTACTAAGAGCATAGACGAACTCGCGGTCGGCGTTACGGTTAAGGGCGCTTTGCCGGGCGGACCGCTGCCGCACGCAGTCGCCGCCTGGCGCGATGCCGGCGGAACGATCGAGGTGAACAGTTTGCACCTGCAATGGGGCGAACTCGGGGTTGATGCCAACGGCACACTCGCCCTTGACCACAAGCTCCAGCCAGTTGCCGCGTTTTCCGGTGGCGTCGAGGGCTTTGGCACCATCTTTGACGCGCTTGTCGCTGCGGACCGGATGACCCCGGAACAAGCCTCGATCGTGAAGATCGCATTGACCTCGCTGGCAAAGGCCGGCCCCGACGGCAAGCCGCAGCTCACGGTTCCGTTCACGATCCAAAACGGCAAGATGTATCTCGGGCCGGCGCGACTCGGCTCGGTGCCCCAGATCAACTGGGATTAGCGGGTCCAAGGAACTTTGATCAAATTTTTGCGGGAGGTTCAGCCAATGGATCGAACCGGCAATGCCGACCACGAGCCCACGGCTCCCATCAAACTCGAGCAGCGCCGCGAAGCCGGCATCGAGTGGCGCCGACGAATGACACTAGAGGCCCAAGCCCATTGGCAGCCCTCCCACGATCGTCGCGATCCGGTCGACATCCTGATTGAGCAAGGCACGACTCGGATCCCGGAACTCCTCCCCGTACGTTATGCACGGATGAAGACCGACCCTTTTGCATTTTTGCGCGGGTCAGCAGCGGTAATGGCTGCCGATCTTGGAGCAATGCCGGCGACCGGCTTGCGCGTGCAATCATCGGGTGACTGCCACCATGCGAATTTCGGCGCGTATGCGTCACCCGAAGGCAAGCCGGTATTCGACATCAACGATTTCGACGAGACTCTTCCCGCGCCCTTTGAGTGGGACCTCAAGCGGCTAACCGCCAGCCTCGTTGTTTCTGGCCGAGTCGCGCAAATGTCGGAACCCGACTGCCGTCACCTCGCCCGCCTCGCGGCCCGAAACTATCGCCGCAGCATGGCGCGGCTGGCGCAGATGCCGCCCCTAGAAGCCTGGGTCACCCAAATCGACCTCACCGGCGCCATTGCTGAGGTCGAACTCGGACAAGATCCGCCGCAATCTCGAAAAGCGGCTTGCGACAATATTGAAGAGCACCAAAGAGCATTTCGGCTTGGTCGAGCGGCACGCCAATGGGTCGCGGATCAAGGAAAAACCACCGCTCGTCCATCATCTCAGCCGGCACGAGCTGCACGCGAAGGAGGCGTTCGCGTCTTACGCGAAATCGCTGCAGGAAGATCGGCGAGTCCTGCTGCTCCGCTATCACTTGCGCGATGTCGCGTTCAAAGTCGTCGGTGTCGGCAGCGTCGGCACGTTTTGCGCTATAGGCTTGTTGACGTCGGACGACGATGCGCCGTTGCTGCTGCAGATCAAAGAGGCACAGGAATCGGTTCTGGCGCCGTATGCCGGCGCATCCGAATACGGGGATCACGGCCAGCGCGTCGTCGTCGGGCAGCGCATGTTGCAGGCCGCTACCGATATCTTCCTCGGTTGGACCGAGGCTCAAGTGAACGGCCGGTATTTCTACGTCCGGCGGCTGAAGGATTCGCGGCTCGCCAATGTCGGGGCGCGGCTCGCAGCGGCTTTGCTGTTTTATGCGGCACTGTGCGGCCGCACGCTGGCACGCGCTCATGCCCGCGCCGGCGACGCGGTAGCGATCTCGGCCTATATCGGGGAGGGCAACGATTTCGATAAGGCGATCGCGGATTTCGCAGTGGCCTATGCCGACCAGACCGACCGCGACTGGCGCGCTTTACTCGACGCGATCGACGCCGGCCGGATCAGCGCGCGTGAATCTCCGGCATCGGCATGATTGAGCATGCCGCGTCCTGATCTGAGACTGATCCGAGGCGTTCCCGAAGCTCCGCTGGTAAAAAGAGGGCCGGATGTTCCTGAAAGGCCGGAGGGCGATGGTGGATGGTGCCTGTCCGTCCTCAAAGAATTTCCGCAGATCCCAAGATAGCTCTCCGTAGATGCTCAAAGAGGTGTGAGCCGCTTCACGAGGGTATTGTTCTCTCCTCTTGGCGCTGGGCTCGTCGGGAACCCCGCCATTGGCTTCGTACGCTGTATTCCGGACACCATTAAGCTTTCGGCCTATTGCTTTGAGGCGCGCTGACAAAAAGTGAGTTGGACTGCGGCTAATGCTCGGTCAGTGGTCGAAGATCCTCGCGGCGGTGGTCTTCCTAGGGCTGCCGGCGGATTCATCGCCTTCGGCGCTCGGAGCACCGCGTGAGGAGGTTGTCTACGTGGTGGCTGGCGGCTGGCATACCGAAATCGCGGTGCGGGAGACCGCCGTAATCGGACCATTGGCGGGGTTAGCGGCCGGTATCCCCAAGGCGCGGTATTTGGTCTTCGGCTGGGGAGCGCGGGACTTTTATATGGCGCGAAACCCCGGCTTCGGCGATCTGTTGCGCGCCGCGTTTCCGGGACAGGCGGTGATGCTCGTTATCCCGCTGATGGTCCAGCCACAGGCGTATTTTGGCGTCAGCAACGTCTGGCCCATAGCAATTACACGTGCCGGCGCCGTCCATCTTGCGTGGTTCTTGTGGGAGAGCATTGCCAAGAACGCCCGCGGCACGCCGATCCGCGCCGGCGACGGCCCCTATCCTCAGGGCATTTTCTATGCCGCAACTGGCATCTATGATGCGTCGAACACCTGCAACACCTGGACCGCAAACGCCTCCGCACGGCCGGCCTACCGGTGACTGCCGCAGGCGTCGTCTTCGCGAGCCAAGTCCTCAAGCAGCTGCCACGCTAGCCGCTACTCCTACCGCAAATTTAGAACACTCATGCAATTTCGTAGACCGCCATTTCGTCGGCGATGCCGCGCAGCGCGCGGTTTTGCGCCATCGGTTCAAGGCCCCGGGTCTGCAGCAGGCTCGACGTCTGCGGATAGATGACGACCGACTTTGTCGCCAAAATTGAGCGCTCATCGGCCAAAGCTTGAACCCGCGCGGCTATGTTGACGGTCTGGCCGAAATAATCCTGGCGATCATTCAACACGACCGCCAGACACGGACCCTCATGGATGCCGATCTTAAGCAGCAGGTCCTGCCCGCTATGCCCGTGGTTCAGATCCTGCATCGCCTCCCGCATTCGCAAGGCGGCGGCTATGGCGCGGTCGGGAGTCGCGAAGGTCGCCATGACAGCGTCGCCGATGGTCTTGACCACGGCTCCCGCTTCGGCCGCGACGATCTCGTTCAGCACCCTAAAATGGGCGCGGACCAGATCGAAGGCGACAATGTCGCCGACCCGCTCGTAGAGCTCGGTCGAGCCCTTCAGGTCGGTGAACAGAAAGGTCAGGCTGGTGATCTTGAGGCGCTGGTTGAGGTCGATCGTGTCGGTGCCATAGATGTCGCGAAAGACCTGGTTAGTCAGCAGCCTCTTCGCGGTCAGAAACGGGCGGCGCCGGTGCAGCAGCTCCTCGAGCTGATTATTGGCCAGCCATAATCCTGGCAATACCCGCATGTCGGTGCGATTTTCGAGCGACAGCCGCAAGGGGCCGGGGTGCAGTTCGATCCGCTGCACCGGCGCCCGCAGCTTGTCGAAAACCAATGAGAGGCTTTGGCGTTCGCGCGTCGGTTCGCCCTTTACATCAATAAATTGGCTGGTATGGGTGACCGGATCGAGCAGGATCACGAACTCAGCCGGTAGCTGCAAGGATAGCAATGCCTTATCGCCGGGCGGCAGTTCCATTGTCTCGAGGGTGATCTCTTCGATCACGTGGTCGAGATTGTCGGGGAGATCGATGCCCGAACTCCAAAAGATTTGCCGGAAATATTCGCCGTAGGACAGTTGTTCGGGATCGTGCGCCGTAATCTTTCGCACCCGCCGGCTAACTGTAAAGGTGACCTCGACGACCTCATCGAGGGTCGGTTCATAATCCGCCGCGCACCACGCACAGTGATACTCCTGGCGATCGACATTCTTTAATGTCGGCGCCGCTTCGAGCACGCCGCTGCAGCTTGGGCACAGCACGTTCCATGACAATTCGAAAAGCCCGAGGCGCGCGGCGTGCAGGAAAGCCGCGATCGCTCGCTCCTCGTCGATGCCGCTCTTGGCAGCCAAGTCGAGCACATTGATGCGGCTGAGCTGTTTGTCCGGCGCGTCGCGGACGAGCGCTTCTATCGCGGCTGCCGCAGCGGGGTCAGCCGCTTGCCGCAACGTCGCAAACTGATTGTCTGCAGTCATTTAACGGACACCCCGCGAAAGCGGCTCTTGATTCTCTCACCATGCGCGCCGCCATGATTAACCGACGGCGCGAGCGGCAATCGATCGCGCTTAAATGTGGGGTGTCGGGAGATTTGGTCCAGCCTTGTTGGTTCGGCGCGGGCCGCAAAGCGCCGGGTGGCAGGCGGGCGGGCATCCGGCGACGCCCGCGCCGGCGACGCTAATTAGTCGGCCGCTTCGGCTTCTTTTACAGGAAGCGGCTCGGTGCCGGTCCAGGGATGCTCGGCAACGTCGAACAGGATGCCTTCGGGGCCATAAAACTTGACCTCGAAACCGCCAATCCGCTCGACCTCGGCTTGGTCCATGTAGTGTTTGCCGCCGAGACTCTCGAGCTTTTTGCCGGCGTCATCGACATTCTCGACCAACACCCCGAAATGATGCAGTCCGGTATAGTCCATGCCGCGTCCGAGCTGGTCGGTCTTGAACCGCAGGATCGCCAGATCGATCGTGCCGTCGCTTAGATGGTGGCCATAAGCCAGCGGACCGTCGTTTGAGCGCACGATTTTGAAATCAAATGCCTTGACATAGAAATCCGCCATAGCGTCGGGGTCCTTCGCGGCAATGGCGATGTGGCGCAGTTTGGCCATCGAACTCTCCTCGGGTCTGAGCTTTGTTTGCTATTCGGCTGCTTGCTTTATCGGCTCAGGCAACGGTTCGGCCCCAGCCCAGCCGTGCTCGGCGATATCGAACAAAATCCGTTCCGGGCCAAAGAATTTCTTTTCGAAATAGCCGGCCTGATGGCCGCCTTGGCCCTGGTCGATGTAATGTTGGGCCCCGAGGCTTTCGAGTTTCTTCGAGAATTCTTCGACGTCCTCGACCAGCACCCCGAAATGATGGATGCCGCGAAAATCCATGCCCTTGCCGAGTTGATCGGTTTTGAACTTGAGGATCGCCATATTTAGCGTCCCGTCGCTCAAGAACACACCGTCGGCGAGGACACCGTTCGGCCGTCCGACTTCGACGAAGTCAAAGGCTTTTTTGTAGAATTCGGCCATCGCTTCCGGGTTTTCGGCGGCAATGGCGATGTGACGCAGCTTGGGCATCGGCGACCTCCTCGCGTTTGAGTTGGTACACCTTAGCACGAGGGCCGCATCATTTCGAAGCCCGCAGTAGCTTTTCGGAGCCGATCTCGGTCAGTACGCGCGCCATATTCTTCCCGACCCGGCCCAGCGCCTCGTCCCATGAGAACAGTGCGAAGCCGTCGAATTCGGGCAAAACGGTTCCATTGGGTAGGGTAAAGGTCGAAGTGCAGACGAGACTCCTCGGATCGGGCAGGGCAGGGGGCGTCCACGCAAAAAGCGCCAGATCCTTACCGCGTAGATAGGCGTGGACCCCAAGCGGGGTCAGCACATTCACCGCCACCAAAAGGCCGGTCTCTTCACGCAATTCCCGGGCTGCGGCGGTTGCGAAGTCTTCCCCCGGATCGGCTTCGCCTTTCGGAATATCCCAGCGTGGCGAACGGGTCGCATGACCTAAGAGAAGGTGATGGTCGTCGCTAACGATGACCCCGCAACTCGTTCTGACAACTCTCATGGCAGATTGGGGCCGCCGCCGGTTACGCCGCCGTAAAACCCGCCGTTCCGGTTATGCTCGGAATCGGCCTCTCCGTTACTCGCGGCGCACCCCGAGAGCAACAGCAACAACGCGGCGAGTGCCGCCCGACGCGCAGCGCGCCGTCGAGCCTCTGCGGAATTCTCGGCCATCCTCGCTCCTGATCGTTTCTTCGATATTATGCCGCGAGTAGGCAATTTCGGAGAACTGATGTGGGTGTCGAAACGCGAGCCTATCGGCCGCTGATTATTGGACGCCGCGGTGCGGTCGCGGCCAATCATCCGCTCGCGGCGCAAGCCGGCCTACTGGCGTTGCGCGCCGGTGGCAACGCGGTCGACGCCGCGGTCGCAACCGGGATCGTCCTTTCAGTAGTCGAGCCGATGATGTCGGGGCTCGGTGGCGACGCCTTTTACCAGGTGTTCGACGCCGCGACCGGCCGCGCGATCGTGTTTAACGGCACCGGACCGGCGCCGGCGACGGCGACCCCGGAGCGTTATGCGGGCGACATACCGCGTATCGGCCCGTTGTCCGTGTCGGTGCCGGGAATGCTTTCGGCGCTCGACCGGATGCACCGGCGTTTTGGCCAGCTGCCGTGGCGGCACCTGTTCGAGGAGGCGATCGGTTATGCCCGCGATGGGTTTGGCGCCACCCGCGCCTATTGTCACTTCGCGGAGGAATACCGCCCGACCTTAATGGTCGATCCCGCCGCTGCCGGTCTGTTTCTTACCGATGGGCAGCCGCCGGCGTTGGGTGCGGCGATCGTGCAGCCGGAACTCGCGCGTACACTCGAGGAGATCGCCACGGACGGCGCCGAGACCTTTTACCGCGGCCGGCTCGCGCGACGGATTGCGGCTGGCCTCGAAGCTGCCGGTGCGCTGGTCGGGGATGGCGATCTCGCCGAGTTTATCGCCGAGGAACAACGGCCGATCGCGATCGATTACCGCGGTTACACCGTTCTCGAAGCGCCGCCCAATTCAACCGGGTTCGTGTTGCTCCAGGAATTGAAAATCTTCGAACATCTCGATCTGCCGGCCAGGGAGTTCATGTCGGCGGACTGGGTACATGCCCAGGTCGAGGCGAAAAAGTTCGCCTTTGCCGATCGCGAGCGTTGGGGCGCCGATCCGCGCACCATTGATCCGCCGTTCGAGCGGCTGTTATCCGCCGAATACGCTGCGGAGCTTGCCGCTCGGATCGATATGCGTCGTGCCGCCGCGACCGCTCACGCCCAGGACGCCGCTGGCGACACAACTTATTTCTGCACTGCAGATGGCGACGGCAACGCCGTCTCCGGTATCCAGAGCATCAACAGCGGCTTTGGCGCGGGAATCATGGCCGGCGACACCGGCATCTTGATGAACAACCGCATGGCCTATTGGCATCTCGAACCCGGCCACCCGAACCGGTTGATGCCCGGCCGTCGCGTGCGCCACACAATGAACCCGCCGATTGTGCTGAAGGACGGGAAGTTGTGGTGCGTCTTTGGCACCCCCGGCGCCGACAATCAGGTACAGATTAATCTTCAGGTCCTAACCGCCATGATCGACTTCGGGCTTGATCCGCAACAGGCCGCCGAGATGCCGCGTTGGACATCGCATGTCTCCGGTCAATACGCGAATTGGCCCCACGAGGGCCCGAGCGAACTCGTTATCGAGCGTCGCTTTCCGGAGGAAGTGCGCGGCGAACTCTCGCACCGAGGCCATTCGCTCAACACCGTCGGCGATCTCGATGGGCCGTGCAGCATCGAAATCATTCGACGTGACGCGAATGGTATGCTGCTTGCCGGCTCTGATCCTCGGCGCGACGGCTGGGCCGCCGCTTGGTGAGGCGACCGCCAGGCGTCCAATGCTGACCGCAATCAACGTCAGCTCACTATTGTAGTGTCATTTGCGGGGCTGAAAGATAGCCACCAATTCGCTTGCCTGTTACTTGGAAAAGCGGACATGAGTGGTCTGACGCGATCACTTGGTGCCCACGGTTGACCTTTTCAATGATGCGATCGGGGATCGGCGGTCCAGACAAAGGGTTTGGGTGCTTATTGTGCTCGCCGATATAGCGGTTGATCGCGGCCTGCAGATCGACGAGCGAACGGAGACACCGCGGTGCAATCGTCGCGGGTCAGGGTCGCGAAGAAGCCTTCGACGGCATTGGCCCAGGAGCAGGAGGTCGGGGTGAAATGAAAGATCCAAAAGGATGGCGGGTGAGCGCACTTTGGGATGATTGCAGCACCAGGCTGTCGGCCGGCGGGTCGAGTTAGAGCCCGACCACGTCACGCAATTTGGCGGCAAAGGCCGGATCCTGCGACAGCTTGAAGCGTCGCACCCGCTGCGGCTGATTGCGTCGTCCCACTATCCGGGACTATGCAACATCCCCGAGGTATTCGCCTTCGAGATATCAGCTGAAGGTCATTTTAAAATCACGCGATACGGCAAGAGACTAGCTGGCTCTCGCTCCGATGGTCGCCTAATCTCGCGGATCGCGAGCATGCGGAAGATCCGATCTGGCCACCCGATCTTTGGCGGGGCGTGATTGGCAAGGAAGCTCTCGACCATTTCGTCAGCATCGTCCGGTAGACCCTCATAGCCCGCACAGTAGATGACTTCGGAGATCGCCGCGTTCTGGATTTGGCCTCGCATCTGGCGGACTTTGCGACGGAACTGACGTCGCACATCGTCAAACTTGAAAGGTGACAGCATCGGAATTTCGTATGTTGCCGCCGCGACGCCGGCAATTCGGCTGTTCTCCCATGGCTGGGAGAGCGCATCGAGATCATGCGCCGCCATGCTCCCCAACAGGCCGTCTCCCCAGTATGTGCCAACCGGCAGCTTGATACCGCGCGCAACCATGCGGTCGAAGAAATCCGCTCGGAAAGCATGCAACTGTCCATGCAGCTGTCCGCCGACCGTCAGCGTGTTTTGGGTTGCCAGGTTCATCGTCCGGCCGTTTGCGCATATGCCGGTGACCGCCACCGCGTCCGGGTCGGTCTCTAGCTGTTCCTCCATCGCTCGAAACGATGCGGAGGCAATATATGCGTAACCATCGACTGCTCCATAGAGGCGTGCAAGCGACCGAAGCGTATAGATAAATTGGTTGATGGCGTTCGACTTATCCCCGGAGCCAATTTGAAAAATCTCGATTGGAGCCCCGGCCATGGCAACCTCGCGCGCGATATCGAGGCTGCGATCCTGGCTGCCGTTCAAAATCACGGTGACCAGGGCTCGGCGCCCGGCCAACGCGGCAACAACGCGTTCAAGGCAGCCTTGGAGCCGCTTCTCCTCGTTCTGACAGTAAATAGCGACGTTCCAATCTAGCTCATACGACATGGTGTCACCGTTCCTCTTTTCCGGCGCAACCAGCTAATCGAGATGTCGTCAGTTTCGTTTGACAGAACTGTGCTCTGGGTGAGGTAGGCTCTTCCGTTTGTCGGTCGTGGTGCGCCGGTCTCGGGTGACGCGCGCAGGCGATTAAAAATTCGACCTAGCTTTAGCAGATTTTCGTGGCCCGCCGGGCGCGATCGCCGCAAAGTTACTCCGCCGGCTGCGCGACTGTCCGCGCCCCCACGCGGAGCCAACTCCGTACGGGAGTACCCAACTCGCGTTCAACGAGGCTTCGTGTCCCGATCGCGATCCCTGCGAGCATATAAAGGAACGGGTTGGAGGCGATGCTAACAAAGGAGCCGCCGACGGCGAACGCAACGAGGGCAATCTGGGTCGCACGGGCAAGATCAGCCGTCCAAGCAAGTTCCGCGAGCCCGCGCACTCGCTTTTGAACCACCGCGCAACTGCGATAGATCGCGATCATCAGCCCACAAAACAATCCGAGCCCGACGAACCCATGCTCCGCCAATATCTCAAAAAAGATATTGTGGGCCTCGAGCCAACCGCCCCTCCCCGTAATGCTTCCCGCGTCTAGAACGAAAACACCGAACCCGCCGCCCAAGATCGGGTGTTGGAGCCCCATTGCCCACGACCATTTCCAGGCGTCGATCCGGCCCATCGCCGACGCATCCTGCTGATAATTAGTGAGAGTATCCATGCGGCCAAACCAGCTTTCCGGTGCGATCAGGTAAAGCACCAGCGCTGTGGCGACCACCGCAAGGGGGCCAATCAGTTTCCGCCGAGAACGGATGCCCAGCATGAACAGCGTCACACCCGTTGAGAGAAGCGCAGTGCGGGCAAACGTTCCGATCGACGCCAGCAGACAGGATGCGGCGACGCCGAGCATTGCCGGTTTTGCAACCCTCAGCCACCGTGGTGGCAACAATGTCGCCCATCGCGCGAGATAGAGTGCAAACGGCAAGGTCATCGCCAATACGATGGACAAGGTAACGCGGTCGCCGAAAAAGCTCGCATACCCGCCGACAACCACTTCACCGTCGCCGATTCCACCACTACCACCGCTGACAATAACCTTGATGGCGCTCGGCACTGCGAAATAGGTTGCGGCGAGCACAAACGCCCAGACGAACGCTTCGAGACGCACGCGGGAGGACAGCATTTGCGCGGTTAAGATGGCGAACCCGATAACCTTGACCGTGCGGTCCCATTTCCCCTCCCCCGCCCAGGGCGCCAGCGCGAACTGCCAGGTGATATTCATCCATACCAGGAGGAGCACCATCAGCAGCATCACTGATAGAGGCCGCGGGACCGTCTTCTCCTCCCGGAAGAGCCACACCAAAAACGTCAGCGCGCCGATGGTCAACGACAGGTAGTTCGACAGCAAGCTTGCCGAATAGATGTCCCCCGGCGGCAGATAATCGATCCAGTCGTAGATCAGGACGCCGACGAAAGGCGACATCAGCACCAGCGGCATTAGCCCCAGATAGAGGGCAAGAAAGAGTAGTTGATGAATCATTGCGCTAAATCGTCCGTCCGCCAGAGATCTCTAGGATTGCTTGCTCGAGTTGCTATGTCACGGCAAATCTTCGGAATATAGGTTAACGTTTTATGGTGATCTCATTCGCGTGGATCGAGCCATCCTACTGGATGACCTTTGGGACAAGCTGAAAGCGTTCAGGACATAAAAGTTCAGACAATGTGAGGGAGTAAGCTCACGAACGGGTGAGCCCGAGCAAAGACCGGCAGTTTCGAAAAGGAGCGAGAAATTCCATCTGGATTGAGGCTGGCGTGAATGAATTAAATCAGTCGGCGCTATGCCCGCGAGCCGCCTGCACCGCCGCGCAGGATGCGGCGAGCGATTGACCAGCGGTGGACTTCGGAGGGGCCGTCATAGATGCGGAAAGGCCGAACCTCGCGGAACAGGCGGGCGACGATGGTATCATCGGTGATGCCGAGCCCACCGAGGATCTGCACGCTGCGGTCGACGACGCGCCAGATCGCTTCCGAGCAGATCACTTTCGCCATGCTCAATTCATGGCCACCGCGCTGTCCCTGATCGAGCACCCAGGCAGCATGCCAGATCACGAGCCGTGAGGCGTGCAGGTCCATCTCATTGTCCGCGAGCATGAAACCCACGCCTTCATGTTCGCCCAATGGCTTGCCAAAGGCATTGCGACGGCGGGCGTAATCGGCGGCGATGTCGTGGGCGCGGCGCGCTGCCCCGAGCCAGCGCATGCAATGGGTTAGTCGCGCCGGGGCAAGCCGCACCTGGGCGTAGCGAAATCCCTCGCCGACCCGGCCGAGGACTGCGCTTTCCGGGACCCGCAACCCGTCGAGCCGGACCACCGCATGGCCGCCCGACATGTATTGATCGAGCGTCTCGAGCACCCGCTCGATTTTTATCCCGGGCATATCCATCGGCGACAGGAACATCGTGGCGCCGGCGGGCCCCCCGGTGTCGTTGTCGGTTTTCGCCATGATGATTGCGAATTTCGCACCGACGGCGCCGGTGATCAGCCACTTCTCGCCATCGATGATAAAGTCGCCGCGATTTCCATCGGCGGCGCGGCGCGCGATCGTCTTTAGCATCGACGGGTCGGAACCCGCCCCCGGCGCCGGCTCGGTCATCATAAAGCAGGAGCGGATTTCGCCCGCCGCCAATGGCCGCAGCCATTGCTCTTTTTGATGCGCTTCGCCGACTTGTTCGAGGAGGTGCATGTTGCCTTCGTCGGGGGCAAAGCAGTTCAGCGCCACCGGCCCGAGCGGCGAATAGCCCGCCGCCTCGAAAACCACCGCCTTGCCGCGATGATCGAGACCGAGCCCACCCCACTCACGTCCGACATGGGGCGATAGCAACCCAGCGCGCCAGCCGATTGCGACGAGTTCGCTGCGCAATTCCGGGGCGGGGCCGTGCGGCGTCTGCCTGACATCGGCCTCAAGGGGAATGATCTCCTCGCGCAGCAGCCGCTCGGTGCGTTCCTTTAATTCGAGGAGATCATCTGGCAGCGAAAAGTCCATCGCCAATTCCACTCTGTCCTTGCCGTGCGCGACGGCATGGTCGGGGGTCAGCATCCGATGGTCAAGGTCTGCCGACGTGTTGCGAGTATCGCATTTACCGATTGACACCGTTGCGAAACTATGTTTATGTTCTGTTCTGGATCGTGGCGCTCACCAAGACCGGCACAACCCCGAGGAATCCCAACTTGTCGAGTTCGGGACGCGCAACATCGACGGGTTATCGCTCGAAATCGGCGCGGTTGGCCGCGGCGCTCAGCGCCCACCTGTTCAGTCCGAAATCGGCCAGTCCGCAATCGGCCAGTCCGCAACCAGGCAGTCCGCAATCGGAGGAAACATCGATGCATTTCCACGACGATCCCCAATCCTGCATTCGCTCCGCATTGCGCCGCCGTCGCCGCGCCTTGGGACTGACCCAGGACGCGACAGCCCGCCTCCTCGGTATGCCCCGCCTCACCTATCACCGCATCGAGACCGGCGCTCGCCACATCCACTTCGCCGATCTCGCCGCGATCTGCGAGATCTTCCATTGCGCACCGGGCGAATTGCTGCAGGATAGCCAGCTCGCCGCGGCCTTCTCTCATGCGGCAACCGAATTGCTGGGTCAGGCGCCGGCGTAATCTCTTCACTTAAACAGAGCCGGTGACCCCGGCGCTCCGGCGTCGTTAATTCGCGGCGCGACGACGGCGTTCGCGGAACGCGATGTAGAGCCCGGAGGCAATGATGACGCCGGCGCCGATCCAAGTCGGAACGTCGGGAAGATTCCCAAAGATCAGGTACCCCAGGATCGTGGTGCCGATCAGCTCGATGTAGCCGAGCGGCGACAGTACGGCCGCGGGACCGTGTTGGAAGGCGCGGATCAGCAAATAGTGACCGCCGCCGCCGATCAGGCCAAGGCTGATGAAAAGAAACAGATCGGACGGATGTTTTGGCCAGACAACAACAAACGGCATGATCGCAGTCATAACCAGCGAGCCGAGTAGCGCGGAAAACACGATCCCAGTTGCGGCATCGTCGAACGCCGCAACCCAGCGGGTCGCGATCTGATAAAGCGCATAGCAAGCCGATGAAACCAGCAGCAACAGCACCGCCGGATTGGCGAGGCCGGTCCCCGGCCGAATGATCAGTAACGCTCCCGCAAACCCGACAATGACTGCACTCCAACGCCGCCAGCCGACCTGCTCCCCGAGCAATGGCACCGACATCGCGGTCACCAGCAATGGCGAGGTAAAGCCAATTGCGGAAGCGGTGGCGAGCGGCACCGTTCCGATCGCCATGACAAAAACCAGGTTGCTGACCAGCATCGGCAGCGAGCGGCCGAGCTGGATCCCCGGCCGGCGCGTCGCCAGCAATCGCTTGCCGTAGCGTGGCAGGAAGACGACGAGCATCACAATCAGATGCCCGGTGAAACGCGCCCAGACAATTTGCATGACTGGGTAGTGCGCGGTCAGCAATTTGACCGCGGCGTTCATGAACGGGAACATCGAGACGCCGAGGACCATCAGCGCGATGCCGCGCAACACATCAGGTGCGCGGACGGCATCCAAGGTACGGCCTCCTCCCGCCGGCATGAGCACACCGGCCCTTATCCTCAAATTCAAAGCGAAACCTACGAGGTTCAGCGCCGCTGGTGATGCTCGCAAAGGCGGGGCCCGGTGGCCGATCGTGTCAGCTTGGGCATCCTCCCCGCATTCGTCGAGAGGGGGACGGGGCTGCGATTGGGTCGGGGTGGTCTCGACCCACCTCGTCTTTTCGGCCGATCACACCGGCCCAAGCTTTTTTTCGGCGAGGCGGGCGAAAAGACTGGCACCGAGCGGCAAGGCCGCGTCGTTGAAATCGTAGCCGGAATTGTGAACCTCGCAGCCGCCCCCACCCCCATCGGCGCCCTCGCCATTGCCGATCTGGATGTAAGCACCCGGTCGCTGTTCGAGCATGTAGGAGAAATCCTCTGACGCCATCACGAGGTTGCCGTCGCGGTTGACGTTGCCTTCGCCGACCAGTTCGGCTGCGGCTTCGGCGATAAAACGGGTCTCGATCTCGTCATTAACTAAGGGCGGGAACAGAACGCGGAAATCGAGCTCGGCCGCAGCCCCGAACCCGGCCGCGACACTCGTCGCGATCCGCCGCATGTTGTCTTCGATCATCTTCATCGTGTCGCGGGTAAAGCAGCGGGCGGTTCCGCCGATCACCGCGGTCTCGGAAATGACATTGTAAGCGGCGCCAGCATGGATTTGGGTGACGCTGACGACAGCCGTATCGATCGGGCGAACATTCCGCGAGACGATCGTTTGCAACGCGAGGGTGATGTGGCTCGCGGCAATCACCGGATCGATCCCGGCTTCGGGACGCGCACCGTGGGCGCCGCGGCCGGTCACGGTGATGTCGAAATAGGCACCGCCCGCCATCATCGGCCCGGTGCGGATCTGAAATTTGCCGACCGCCAGTCCCGGCCGGTTGTGCATGCCGAAGATCGCATCGCAAGGAAAGCGGTCGAACAAACCGTCAGCCACCATCGCGGCGCCGCCGCCCAACCCCTCCTCGGCGGGCTGAAAGATTAAATTCACGGTGCCGTCAAACTTGCGCGTCTCGGCGAGATGCCGCGCCGCACCGAGCAGCATCGTCGTGTGGCCGTCATGGCCGCAGGCGTGCATGCGCCCGTGATTGCGCGAGCGGTAAGGGAGATTGGTCGCCTCCTCGATCGGCAACGCATCCATATCGGCGCGCAGCCCGATCGAACGCTGCGAATTGCCCGCCCGCAGCCGCCCGACAACGCCGGTTTTGCCGATGCCGCGGAACACCTCAACCCCGAATTCGGCGAGTTTTTGCGCGACGAAATCGGAAGTGCGTTGCTCCTCAAAGCCGAGTTCAGGATGGGCGTGGATGTCGTGCCGCCAGTCCTTCAAATCGTCGTGAAATCGCGCGATCCGTTCGATGATTTCCATTCCGCCTCCAGGCCATCGATAGCCCGCACTGTCGCCGACCCGTCGCCGGCTGGCAATCGGATGCGTGCTCCGGCCAGGCTCACCCCGGCCGCCCGGCCAGCGGGCGCTTACGTGATCAAGTAGGGGCGAGCTTGCGCTCGGCGAGGCGCGCGAACAGGCTGGCGCCCAATGGCAGGATGGCATCGTTGAAATCGTAGCCCGGGTGGTGCAGCCCGCAGGCCCCAGGGACGTCCGAGTTGCCGATCTGGATATAGGCGCCAGGGCGCTGCTCTAGCATCAGCGAGAAATCTTCCGACACCATCGCCGGCTCGCCGTCGCGGTCGACATGGTCGGCGCCGACGAGTTCGGCGGCGACATCGGCGAGAAAGGCGGCCTCTTCAGCGTCATTGACCAACGCCGGGTAGCTGATGCGGAAATCGAGTTCGGCCGAAGCGCCGAACGCATTAGCAACACTCGAAGCGATGCGCCGCATGTTGCCCTCGATCATCGCCATGGTCTCGCGGCTAAACGAACGCGCGGTGCCGCGGATCACGGCACGCTCGGGAATCACGTTGTAAGCCTCGCCAGCATGGATCTGGGTCAGGCTCAACACGGCGGTGTCGATCGGCCGGACATTGCGTGACACGATGGTCTGTAGCGCCACCGCGATGTGGCTCGCGGTCACCACCGGGTCGATCCCCGCCTCTGGTCGGGCTCCATGTCCGCCGCGCCCGGTAACCGTTATGTCAAAGCGTGCCGCACCCGCCCACATCGGCCCCGAACGCAGCTGAAACTTGCCCTCGCCGAGACCCGGCCAATTGTGCATCCCAAAGATCGCATCGCAGGGAAACCGGTCGAACAGCCCGTCGGCGATCATCGCCGCCCCGCCGCCGAGCCCTTCTTCGGCCGGCTGAAAGATCAGGTGCACGATGCCGTCGAAATTGCGTGTCTCGGCGAGATAGCGCGCCGCGCCGAGCAGCATCGTCGTGTGCCCGTCATGGCCACAGGCGTGCATCCGCCCATCATTCTGCGAGCTATACGGGAGATTGGTCGCTTCCTCGATCGGCAACGCATCCATATCGGCGCGCAGCCCGATCGAACGCGGCGAATTACCGGCGCGCAATCGCCCGACAACGCCGGTTTTGCCGATGCCGCGAAAGATCTCGATCCCGAATTCGGCGAGCTTTTGCGCGACAAAATCTGAGGTTTGCTGCTCCTGAAAGCCAAGCTCGGGGTGGGCGTGGATCCGATGCCGCCATTCCTTCATCTGTTTGTGGAATGCCGAGATATTCGCAATGATCGCCATACCCTGCCTCCGCCGCCCGCGCGGCCACACTGCGCCGAGCGGGCCATGGCTGGCAATCCGGCTCGCGCAGCGCGGCGAACGCGCTATAGTGGCCCAGATCTATCTGCGGGAGGAGTGACAAGCGATGACGATTGAAGGCGTGGAACTGGATTGCCTGCAGGGTGTGCGGGTCGTTGACTTTACACAGTTCGAGGCCGGGCCGTCCTGCACCGAGGCGCTCGCGTGGCTCGGCGCCGAGGTCGTCAAGATCGAGAACCCGATGACAGGCGATCCCGGAAGGCGGCAGCGGCCTGGTCAACCCGATGATGATCCCTGGTATTTCCACCAGTTCAACGCCAACAAAAAGTCGATCACCTTGAACCTCAAAGCGCCGCGCGGGCTCGAGATCGTCAAGGAGCTCTTAAAAAAGGCCGACATCACGATCGAGAATATGGCGCCCGGCACGATCGAGCGGCTGGGGCTCGGCTATGACGCAGTCAAGGCATTAAACCCGGGCATCATTTATTGCCAAGTCAAAGGGTTTGGCACCGGCAGCCCTTACGAGAAGAACCTCGCCTTTGACATGATCGCGCAGGCCGCCGGCGGTCCGACCAGCGTTACCGGTTATGGCGACCGCCCGCCGGTCAAACCCGGTCCGTCATTCGGCGACACCGGCACGGGCATGTTGATGGCGATCAGCATTCTCGCAGCATTGCGGCAGCGTGACCGCACCGGCAAAGGCCGGCGGCTCCAGGTCGCGATGCAGGATGCGATGATCCACTATATGCGCGTCCCATTTTCACGCACGCAGTTGAGCGGCAAGGCGCAGGTCCGCGGCGGCAGCGACCGGTCCCAACCCGGCGGACTGGTGCCCTCGGCGCTGTACCCGTGCAAACCGGGCGGACCCAACGATTACGTCTATGTTTTCTGCAGCCGCGCCAATCCTGAGCATTGGACGCGACTCCTCAAGGTCATCGGCCGCGAGGATCTGGTCGGCGATGCACGCTATCAAACCAATCAGGCGCGCAGCCAACGCGCCGCCGAGGTCGACGAGATCATCGCCGCCTGGACCCGGCAGCAGACCAAGGAAGATGCGATGCGGATCATCGGCGAGGCCGGCGTTCCCGCGGGCGCGGTATTCGACACCGTCGAGCTGATGACCGACGGCTCGCTCGCCGAGCGCGGTATCATGCAGGATGTGACGCATCCGACTACCGGTCAGTACAAGATGCCGGCCTGGCCGGTGCGGTTTGACGGTGCACCTCCCCGGGTCAAACCGTCGCCGCTGTTGGGTCAACACAATGCCGAGGTGCTCAGCCAATGGCTCGATATTGGCGCCTCGGAAATCGACGCATTAAAGACCGAAGGCATCATCTGACCCAAGCCGGTCATTGCGAGCGGGCGCGAAGCAATCCGATCGGATTGCTTCGTGGCTCCGCTCCCCGCAATGACAGACTGACCAGTTCGAAAGGAGGCTCGCGATGAAGCTGTATTACGCGCCCGGCGCTTGCTCGATCGGGATCCATGTGTTGCTTGAAGAAATCGGCAAACCCTATCAAGCCGAGGCGGTCAATTTCCGCGAGGGCGCGCAGTATAAGCCGCCCTTTACCGGGTTGAACGCGAAGTCGAAAGTGCCGACGCTCGAGCGCGATGACGGCTCGATCCTGACCGAATTCCCGGTGATTGCCCGCTGGCTCGCGCTGAAAAACCCTGAGGCCAACCTGATCCCGAAAGACGAGGAGACCGACATCCGCGCGATGGAGGTCATGGAATACGTTGTCGGCACAATCCACTCACAGGGCTTCACGCGGCTGTTCCGCACCGAGCGGTTCGCTCCATCGGCTTCCGACCACGAAAAGGTCAAGGAGCAAGGGCGCGAACAGATTGATAAGGGCTTCGCGGTTGTCGACAAGGCGCTCGAAGGCAAGCAATACCTGGGCGGGGACAATCTGTCGGCCGCCGATGCCGCCCTGTTCTATGTCGAGTATTGGGGAGCAAAGCGGGTCGGGCTGCAATTGCCAAAAAATGTTGCCGCGCATTTCGAGCGCATGATGGCCCGGCCGGCGGTACAACGCGCATTGCAGGCCGAAGGGCTCAGTTAGTCCCGCTCTCGACCAGTATTTACGATGTAGGCGGATCTGCATCCGTCCTACAAGACAATTGGCCTTAAGGCTCGAAGGAGTGTGACAATGGATGCAACGATGACCCCGCCGAAATGCCTTGCCGGTGTCAAAGTATTGGACCTGACGCAATTCGAGGCCGGGACGACCTGCACCGAGGCGCTCGCCTGGATGGGCGCCGATGTCGTCAAGGTCGAGAATCCGAAGGGCGGCGAGGCCGGCCGCACCGGATTTTCCGACCCGTACTATTTCATGACATACAACGCTAACAAGCGTTCAGTTACGGTCAACCTGAAATCGGAGCGAGGCCTCGCTCTTGTCAAGGAGCTGGCCAAAAAGGCCGATGTCTTTACCGAGAACTTCGCGCCGGGCGCGGTGGAGCGGCTAGGGCTCGGTTACGACGTCGTCAGCGCCCTGAACCCGAGGATCATATACGCTCAGGTCAAGGGCTTCGGAGACGGCATGCCGTACGAGAAGGGCCTGTCCTTTGACCCAGTCGCACAAGCGACCGGCGGCGCGATGAGCATCACTGGCGAACCGGGCGGGCGCCCGATCAAGCCGGGGTGCACGATCGGCGACACCGGCACCGGCATGTTGCTCGGGTTCAGCATTGTCAGCGCCCTCTACCAGCGCATGAGCACCGGGAAGGGCCGCCGGCTGCAGGTGGCGATGCAGGATTCTGTCATGCACTACAGCCGCGGCATGTTCATGTCGCAGGCGCGTACCGGCAAGGCAGCGCCGCGGCGGCCGGCCGCCGCCAATTCGCCATCCGGGACCTATCCGTGCAAGGGCGGCGGGCCGAACGATTACGTTTACCTCCTGACGAGCCGCGCCAATCCCGAGCATTGGCCCCGCCTCTTGAAGCTGATCGGGCGCGAAGACCTGATCGGCGACAAGCGCTACGACACGGCCAACGCTCGTTCAGAGCACGAGTCCGAGGTTGACGAGATCGTCGCTGCGTGGACCCTGCGGCACACGAAGGAGGATGCGATGGCCCAGTTGAGCGGGGCGGGGGTCCCGGCCGGCGCGGTGTTCGATTCGAACGACCTCATCAATGAGCCGGCATTCTATCGTCGCGGCATCCTGCAAAAGATGCAGCATGGCGGCCACGAAATGGCGATGACGACCTGGCCGGTGCGCTTCGACGGCAAGGTGGCCCCGATCAAGCCGGCTCCACTGCTCGGTGAGCATACGACCGAAGCCCTCGGCGATTGGCTCGGGCTCGGTGCGAGCGAGATCAAGGCGTTAAAGCGCGACGGCGTGGTCTAGCCGCTCTAACCGACGATGCCCTCCTGTGGCAGGATAAACGGGCGATTGCGGGCTTGGTCACCCGGGTTGCCGGCACCGGAGGGTCGTCGATTTGGCGGCTGAAGCGATCGGCAAAGGCCTCCGCCTCTGCGGTAACCTTGAAATCAATGCGTACGAAAACGCTGACGCCATCCTCGCGGCAGCAGAAGCCCGACGGCTCAAAGCGGCGCTCGTCGAGCCACATCCGCATGTCAGCCATTGTCGCCGACAACTCATTTGGCTTCAGGCTGATCTCGATGGTGCGCATGCGCTGCTCTCGGTTGTTTCGCCCGAAAGGACATATAGCCGAGTTTGCCGAAAGCGTTCCGATCGCTGATTTGCTGCTCACGATTTTGTCACGGGCAGGAAAGCGCTTCGGCCGGGTGCTCGCTACATGACAAACGCAAGTCATGCTGCGGAGCAGACTGCGGCTGCTCTTGATCGTGGCGAATCACTTCCGGCCCGCTGGTACACCGACGCAGCGATCACTGAGCAGGAAAACGCGCAGATCTTCCGCAAGGCGTGGAATTACATCGGGCCAATAACCGAACTCAAGAACCCGGGTGACTTTGTCACGGGCACTGCCGGCGGCGTGCCAGTTGTCGTCATTTGTAACGAAAGCGGTCTTGCCGGCTTTGTAAATGTCTGCCGCCACCGCCGCCACGAAGTCATGGAGGGGCGTGGCAACAGCAAGCGGATGCAATGCGGCTACCATGCCTGGACCTACGATCTTGCCGGCCGTCTCGAAACCGCTCCGCGTTCGGCCGGCGAGCCCGGCTTTCGGCGCGAAGACTTTCCGCTGCTGCCGATCCGAGTCGAGGCGCTCGGCCCTTTCGTGTTCGTCAATCTCGACCGCGAGGCGCCGCCGGTGCAGGCTCAGTTCGCGCCGCTACTCGAGACCATCGCCAGTAGTGGGGTCGAACTCGGCACGCTCCAACTCTATGCGCGCGAAGAATGGCGGGCCCGGGCAAACTGGAAGGTAATGCTCGAAAATTTTCTTGAATGTTACCACTGCCCGGTCGCGCACCCATCGTTTAGCGCCGCGATCGATGTCCGGCCGGCGAATTACCATTTAGCCGCAAAGGGCTTTGTTTCGAGCCAGATCGGCGAGGTTCGAGCGGCGGCGCTTGCCGGCCGGAGCCGGATCGAACTTTATGATGTGCGCGGCCCGGTAACGCAGTCGCAGTACCACCTCTTATGGCCGAACACGACGATTTCGATCAATCCCGGCTTCCCCAATCTGTCGATCGATGTGTGGATTCCCGACGGACCAAATGCGACCCGCGGCTTTTCCGAGCAATATTTCGCACCCGGCGTCAGCGATGAGTTCGCCCGTGACTTGATCGCCTTCAACCGGCAGGTCGGCGCCGAAGACGACGCACTGACCAACTCGGTGCAGCGCGGGCTGCTGGGCGGCATGCCCGATCGGGGCCGCTTTCTGGTCGAGAGTGAGCGGCTTGTGATCCATTTTCAGAAGCTGGTCGCCGCGGTCCTGGCCGATCTGCCAGGATCCTGAGACACGCGGAACCCAGCCGCACTAAGGTTGGCGGCGGTAATGGTAGCGATAGATTTCTCGAAAGCCTAGCCGATGGTAGAGCGCCACGGCCGGCGCGTTGGCGGCTTCGACTTCGAGGCAAGCTGCTGTTGCACCCTGTTCCTTGGCCCAGTCGGCGAGAGTGGCGATGATCCGTTGCCCATAACCGCGGCGTCGTCGTTGCGGATCGGTCACGACCAACTCGTAGCAAATTATCCCGTTATGGATCGCGCCAAAGGCGAGGGCGGCGGTGCCGTCGTCATCCGTCAACGTAGCGAAAGCCGCAGGAACCGCCAACGCGCCGACGATCGCGCGGTAGAGCCGCGCTTGCCGCCCGGTATGTCCTTGCAATGCCGCCATCGCGGCAAGCCATTCCTTAGTGGGCCGCGACGACAAGCGCACCGCTGAGTCGCGCAACACCTGGATTGCGCCGAGTTCGGCATACAGGACCAAGGAGAGGCCCTCGCTGCTGTATTCGCGGGCGGCAAGATGCTCGTCAATCCCCGGCCCCACCAGCGAAGGCAGGCGAAAAATCGTCGGTTGGCGATTATGCGAATAAAGCGCCTCGCAGCCGGCTACCAGCGCCTCGACCCCCGTCCGTTCAAAGCCGAGCGGATTGGCGGAATTGGCGCGCCGGGTTAGTCCGCCTGATAACCGCAGCACCCACCCGCCAAACAGCACCTCGCGCAATGCCGGCCAGGCGTTGAGGCAAGCCTCCTCAACCCGCCAACCCACAGCGTTGCACTCCATGGGCCTTCTCGCTTCCTATAGACGTGAAAATCGAACCGGATTGAGGCCGGGCGACGGATCCGACCCTCGGAATTATCCAGTTGAGCGATAGGCCCGCCGTTTAATTTCGTGTAAGGTACGGGCCACCAGAAACGCATACCCTAAGCTATCAAAGGAAGGAGACGGTCGTGGCAGGATTTACGCGTCGCTCGGTGCTCGGCAGCGCCATTGGTCTCGCTGCGGCGGGTAGCCTGGCCCGGCCCTACATCGCCAACGCCGCGGCGACGACCGCAACGGTATGGTGGGTCCAGGGTTTCATCCAGGAAGAGGACGTCGCGTTCAAAAAGATCGTCGCCGATTACGAGAAGGCTAGCGGCAACACGATCGACTACACGATCATTCCCTTTGCCCCGATGCGCCAAAAGATCATATCGGCAGTGACGAGTGGCGCCGTACCGGACATGTATCAAAGCACCCCGACCGAGCTGATTGGGTTGCAGGCTTGGGCTGACAAGCTGGTCGACGTGACCGATGTTATCGAGACGCAGCGGGAAGAATACACCGAAACCGCGCTGGCGTCGGCCTATTGCTACAACAGCGTCGAAAAAAGGCGAAGCTTTTACGGCGTGCCTTTTACACAAGGGGTCCTGCCGAACCATATCTGGCGCCCGCTGGTCGAGAAGGCCGGCTACAAGATGGAAGACATTCCGAAGACCTGGGATGCCTACTACGATTTTTTCAAAGGCGTGCAGAAGAAGCTGCGTGCCCAGGGTATGCGCCAAGTCTATGGCCTTGGCTTTCAGGTAACAACCCAAGGCAACGATCCCAACGCCATGTTCAATTATTTCCTGATCGCCTATGGCGGGCAGGGCATCGTCACCAAGGACGGCAAATTGCACCTCGATGAACCGAGGGTGCGCGAAGCGGCGATCAAGGCACTGACCTACCCGACGACCGCATACAAGGAAGGTTTTGTGCCGGCAGGGGCGATCAACTGGAACGATGCCGACGACAACAACGCCTTTCATGCCAAACTAATCGTGATGGACCTCGACGGCACGATCTCGACCGAGGTTGCCGTCATTCACAACGCGCAAGATTATAACGACATCGTCACGATGGGGTTGCCGCTTAGCAATGACGGCAAGCCGGTGCCGAGCCAGGCCGGCTGCGCCTGCAACCTGATCCCGAAGGGCGCAAAAAACGTCGCGGCGGCGAAAGATTTCCTCAAATATTTGAGCCAGCCAAAGGTCAACGGCGAGTTGCTGAAGGTCGGGCTAGCGCGCAGCGTTCCACCGATGACGTCGATCGTCAAGAATGACCCGTGGTGGCTCGACTCAAAGGATCCACATCGCGTGGCATATGTTCAGCAGGGCGTGCTTGGCCCGACCCTGCCCCAGTTCTGGGTGTATAACCCTGCCTATGCCGAGGTTCAGAACCAGCATGTGTGGGGCGCAGCGTGGGCCGACATCATCCACAACGGAATGACACCGGAGACGGCGGCCGACAAAGCATTCAAGTGGACCGAGTTGATCTTCGCCAAATACCCGATCGCGCAGACCTGACGCCGCTCACCTCGATCAGACGGTTACTACGGTCGATCCCGCAAATAGCGGAGGGGCCCGGGGCGCCGATCGGCGTGGAGTAAAAGTATCAGTGGCGGACGCACCATTTTAAGTCGTGGGCGGGACGGTGTGACTTACCGGCGCACCACGCCCTCTACGCGGCGCGGGTGATAACAGCGGGTAATTAAGATTTGAACTAAGGGAGGCTCGGTTCTACCCTACGTCCTAAATCGAAGAGCAAAGTCACCCGCAAAGGGTGCGAACTGTCCGAGATCGGGAAGGATACCAGCATGATCAGTCTGAACAGGCGTTCGCTGTTGCGGGCTTCGCTCGCGGTCGCGGCGGGCGCGAGTCTCGCGCGTCCCTACGTTGCCAACGCGGCGGCAACGACGGCGAGCGCATGGTGGGCGCAGGGCTTTGCCCAAGAAGAAGATGTCGCGTTGCGCAAGATCGTCGCCGATTACGAAAAGGCGAGCGGCAACACGATTGATCTGAGCATCGTGCCGTTTGCACCGCTGCGCCAGAAAATCATCTCGGCGATCACCAGCGGTTCGGTCCCGGATCTGATCGACGCCAACCCCCTCGAGATCGTACCGGAGGAAGCGTGGAACGGCCGGCTCGTCGATGTCAGCGATGTCGTCGAGACCCAGCAGTCGCATTATCTACCCACCGCACTGATCAGCGCCCATTGCTATGACAATGAGAAAAAAGAGCGGAGCATTTACGGTGTGCCTTACAAGGGCTCAGTGCGGCCCTTCCATTACTGGCGGGATCTGGTTGACAAGGCGGGCTACAAGGAATCCGAGATCCCCAAAACTTGGGACGCCTTTATCGATTTCTTCAAACCGGTGCAGCAGAAGCTGCGCGATCAGGGGATGCGGCACGTCTACGCGACCGGGTTTGTGCTGAGCACCGTCGGCTATGACGTTGCGACGACCTTTGACCAATTTCTGATTGCCTATGGCGGCATCGGGCTCGTCACCCCCGACGGCAGACTGCATGCCGATGATCCCCAAATTCGCGAAGCCGCGCTCAAGGCGCTGACCTATTTAGGCGACATCTTCAAAGGCGGCTATGTACCGCCAGGGACATTGAGCTGGAACGATGCCGACGACAACAATGCGTTCCACTCAAAAATGGTCGTCATGGATCTCGACGGCACGCTATCGACCGAAGTCGCAATGATCCAGGACAAGCAGGCCTATTACCACGAAATGGTTGTCCACGAATTGCCGCGCAACAACGAGGGCGAGCCGATCCCGGCGGTAGCCCCGGTCAATCTTGCCATTGTTCCGCGGGGCGCCAAAAACGCCGAAGTCGCCAAGGATTTCCTAAAGTACCTGATCCAGCCCAAAATCAACGGCGATTATCTGAAAACCGGGCTCGGCCGGTTTTTGCCGGTGTTCCCGGAACTCGTCAAAAACGACCCGTGGTGGAACGACCCCAAGATCGATCCGCATCGGCCGCCTTATGTGCACCAGGCCTTTGTCGAGCCGACAACTCCGCTCTTCTATGTCTACAACCCGGCCTACGCCCGGGTCGAAACCGAGCATGTCTGGGGTCAGGCGATGGCCCACATCATGGCGCACGGGATGGCGCCGCAGGCCGCGAACGATAAAGCGTTCCGTCGGTTAGAGGAGATCTTCGCGCAGTACCCGATCCACCAAGCTTAATAACAAAGGCAAAACAAACGCGCCGGCAGGGCTCAGCCCCGACTGGCCGCGGCCTTCGATCTGGCTCTACAGAACAGGAAGGAGAAGAGATGAACCAGGTTACCCGACGGTCATTGCTGCAAAGCTCCGCCGCTCTCGCCACCGGCGCGATCCTCACGCGGCCCTATATCGCAAATGCGGCGGCGACGACCGCGACGGTGTGGTGGGTGCAGGGCTTCGCCCACGAAGAGGATATCGCATTCCAAAATATGGTCGCCGATTACGAGAAGGCGAGCGGCAACCAGATCGAATACAGTATCGTGCCGTTTGCCGCGATGCGGCAGAAGGAGATCGCCGCGGTGACGAGCGGCGTCGTGCCCGACATTATCGATGTCGGCGACTACTTCTTTGCCGTGCTGAGCGCCTGGAACGACCAGCTTGTCGACCTCAGCGACGTCATCGAGACGCAGAAGTCGCTATTCATGCCGACGGCGCTGCAGACCGGCTACGCCTTCAACAACGTCACCAAAAAACGCGGCTATTACATGATCCCGAACCGCATGGCGGTCACCCCGTTTCATGTCTGGAAGTCGCTGCTCGACAAGGCCGGCTACAAACCCGCCGACATACCGAAAACCTGGGACGCCTTTCTCGACTTTTTCCCGCCGGTTGCGGAGAAGTTGCGGGCTCAAGGAACGCGCAACATCTATGCCTATTCGGTTATGATCAGCGCCGTCGGGTTCGATGCGGTCGGACACTTTGATCATTTCATGCTCGCCTATGGTGGCAAGGACTTGTTCACGCCGGACGGCAAAGTGCACACTGATGACCCCCAAGCCCGCGAGGCCGCAATAAAGACGGTCACCAGACTGGCGACGGCCTTCAAGAAAGGCTTCATGCCCTCCGCGATACAGAACTGGAATGACAACGACGACAACAACGCCTTCCATTCAAGGCTGCTCGTCATGGATCTCGACGGCACGATCTCGACCGAGGTCGCGCTGTGGAAGGAGAAGGACGAATATAACGACATCCTGACCCTGGGCCTGCCGCTCGGCAACGACGGTAAGCCGGTGACCGGCGTCATGGGTACGCAGGCGCTGGTGGTCCCGAAGGGCGCCCCCAATCTCGCTGTCGCCAAGGAGTTTCTCAAATATTCGCTCGAGCCGAACGTGCTCGCCGCTCTCCTGAAGAGCGGGCTCGGCCGACGGCTGCCGCCGATGACATCGATCGTCGAGAACGACAAGGCGTACTGGCTCGATCCGAAGAACGAGCCGCTACACGCTTACACCCGGCAGGGCATCTACGGTCCGACGATCCCGCCCTACGAGGTTTACAACCCGGCCCGCGCACAGGTCTCGAGCGAACGTGTGTACGCGCTCGCGATCCTCGATGTGATCAACAAAGGGGTGGCGCCGGAAGCATCGGTCGACAAGGCGTTCAAACGGACCGAGGAGATCTTTGCCAAATACCCAATCGTCCAAACCTAATAAAACAAGCAAACGCCGGCGGGCTCAGCCCGACCGGCGATGACCCTTAATGGGGTTCCACCGAACAGGAAGGAAACTGACATGAAACAGCTTACCCGAAGGTCATTGCTGCAACGCTCCGCCGGCCTCGCCGCCGGCGCTGTTCTCGCACGTCCATACATCGCCAACGCAGCAGCCCAGATGGCGGTGGTATGGTGGGCCCAGGGCTTTGTCCCCGAAGAGGATATCGGCTTTAAAAAGATTGTGGGCGAATACGAGAAGGCTAGCGGCAACACAATCGAATTGAGTATTGTTCCGTTCGCCCCGGAACGCCAGAAAATCATCTCGGCGGTGACGAGCGGCGACGTCCCGGATCTATTCCAAAACAATCCCGCGGAAATCATTGCGCTGTTTGCCTATCAAGGCAAGCTGGTCGATGTCAGCGATGTTGTCGACACGCAAAAGGAAGAGTTTACCAAGACCGCGCTGCTCAACAGCTATGTCTACGACAACGTCGAGAAAAAGCGCAGCTATTATGGCGTACCCTATCAAACCGCCGTATTGCCAAATCACGTGTGGCGATCTTTGGTTGAAAAAGCGGGATACAACATCAGCGACATTCCGAAGACCTGGGACGCCTATTACGATTTCTTCAAAGGAGTGCAAGCAAAGCTGCGCGATCAAGGGATGCGCGGCGTGTATGGCTTGGGCTTTCAGCTGACAACCAACGGCGTCGACCCGAACAACTTGTTTAACTACTTTCTAATTGCTTATGGCGGGCAGAATATTGTCACCGCGGACGGCAAGCTGCATCTCGACGATCCGCAGGTCAAGCAAGCGGTGATCAAGGCCCTAACCTATCCGACGACCGCGTACAAGGAAGGATTTGTGCCGCCGGGGGCTATCAACTGGAATGATGCGGATGACAATAACGCGTTTCATTCGAAGCAGATCGTTATGGATCTTGACGGTACGATCTCAACCGAGGTGGCGCTGTTCCACGACAAGGACGAATACGACGCGATCGAAACAATGGGCTTGCCGCTCAGCAACGAAGGCAAGCCGGTACCGACCCATGCCACCAACGGCTGCGGGCTGATCCCGAAGGGAGCAAAGAACGTCGATGTTGCCAAGGAGTTTTTGAAATTCCTGATCCAGCCCAAAGTCGATGGCGAATACCTGAAGGTTGGGCTCGGCCGGAATATTCCAGCCATGCCGTCGATCGTGAAGAATGACCCGTGGTGGCTTGCCGACTCGCATCGCAAGGCTTACACTGAGGAGGGTTTGCTCGGCCCGACCTTGCCGCAATTCTGGGCTTTTAACCCGGCCTTCGCGGAAGTCCAGAACACGCACGTGTTGAGCATCGCTTGGGCCGACATCATGCGGAACGGAATGGCGCCCGAAGCGGCGGCGGAGAAGGCCTTCAAACAGATCGAGGCGATCTTCGAGAGATACCCGATCGCCCAGAGCTGACCCGGGCTCGGGTTGCCCGAGCGGAGCAATCAGGTCGGTGGGCTGACGCAAAGCCCACCGCCCCGACTAGCGACCGTGGCATTCCAGAGCAGCCATCCGCACCACCGGCTTGCGTGTGACCCGTTAGTCTGCGCCCCGGCACATCGCGGCTGCCGTGCGGAAGCCGTAGATAGCACGGCGATCTGAATAGCGTTTGAACCGGTGCGGCGAAAGTTCTACCTTGGCGGGGTAAGACTAGAGGAAATGCGCCCACAACGGGCATCGGCAGAACAGGGGAGGGAAAACAGGCATGATTAATCTTAACAGGCGTTCGTTGCTCCGCGGTTCGTTCGCCATTGCGGCGGGCGTCGGCTTGGCGCGGCCGTACCTCGCCAACGCCGCGGCGACGACGGCGACGGCGTGGTGGACCCAGGGCTTCGCGCAAGAGGAAGACGTCGCCTATCGCAAGCTGGTTGCCGATTACGAGAAGGCGAGCGGCAACACCATCGACTTTAGCATCGTGCCATTCGCACCACTGCGGCAAAAGGAGATCTCGGCGATTACCAGCGGCGACGTCCCGGATATTATGGAATTCGCCGATTTCGCATTGCTGCCCACCAACGCTTGGCAGGACAAGCTGGTGGATGTCAGTGACATCATCGAGACCCAAAAAGCGCATTATATGGAGACGGCGCTTCATTCCGCCGATTGCTATAACAATCAAACAAAAAAGCGCGCTTATTACGCCGTGCCAATGAAGGCGGCAGGCGTCCCGTTCCGCTATTGGCGGTCGCTGATCGAAAAAGCAGGTTACAAAGACGCCGACGTTCCCAAAACGTGGGATGCCTTCCTCGATTTCTTCAAGCCGGTGCAGGACAAGTTACGGGCGCAGGGCATGCGTAACATCTACGCTTACGGCTATCAGCTGACCGCGACCGGTGTCGATCCCCACATCACCTTCCAGGGTTATATGAACGCCTATGGCGGCAAAGACCTGGCCACGCCGGACGGTCGGATCCACACCGACGATCCGCAGATCAAAGAGGCGGCGATCAAGGCGCTCGTTAAGCTGACGACCCCCTATAAGGATGGCTACGTACCGCCCGGCGTGACCAGTTGGAACGATGCCGACGACAACAACGCCTTCCATTCCAAGCTGATCGTCATGGATTACGACGGCTCGCTGTCGACCGAGGTCGCGCTGTACAAAGAAAAAGACCAATATAACGACATCGTGACCTACGGCATGCCGCTTGCCAATGACGGCCATGCGGTAGCGAGCCCGTTGCCGGTGTTCGGCGCGCTGATCCCGAAAGGGGCGAAAAACGTCGAGCTTGCCAAGGAGTTCCTGACATACGCGATCGAACCGAAGGTACTCAACGAATACCTGAAGGGTGGGCTCGGCCGCTGGATGATCCCGATGCCGGCGATGACTAAAACCGACCCGTTCTGGCGCGACCCCAAGGACCCGCATGTTGTGACTTACACACAGCTAACGATCGACAGCCCGACGATCGCATTGTACGAGGCGTTCAACCCGGCCTTCGCGCAAATTAACACTGAGGAGGTCTTCAGCATCGCCGAGTTCGATGTGATGAAAAACGGTATGGCGCCGGAAGCCGCAATCGCGAAGGCGTTCAAGCGGATTGATGCGATCTACGCCAAGTACCCGATCGTCCAGGCGTAGCCTACGGCGCTGAGCAGCCCGTCGCCTTGCCGCTTTTAAGCGGCGATAAGCGTTCGATCGCACTTCGCGATTGTGTTACACCAGCATGAATGCGTCGGCCGCTTTGCGACCGGTACAGGGCTCGGAGAGAAGAAGAAAGGAAGAAAACATGCTCAAACCGACCAGGCGTTCACTGCTCCGTAGCTCGCTCGCGGTTGCGGCGGCCGGCTCACTGGCACGGCCCTATATCGCGAACGCCGCGGGCAAAACCGCGACGGTGTGGTGGACCCAGGGTTTTGCGCAGGAAGAAGACATCGCGTTCAAAAAGCTCGTGGCCGATTATGAGAAGGCGAGCGGTAATACGATCGACTACACGATTGTCCCCTATGCGCCGCTGCGCCAGAAGATCATTTCCGCGGTGACGAGCGGCACCGTTCCCGACCTGTATCAGAACACGCCGTTCGAACTGATTGCGCTGCAGGCCTGGGCCGGCCAGTTGGTCGATGTCTCCGATGTCGTCGACACACAGAAAGAGGAATACACTCAGCCCGCGCTGCTTTCGACCTATTGCTACAATAGCATCGAAAGGAAGCGCAGTTTTTACGGCGTGCCTTACACCAGCGACGTCTTTACCAACCACATCTGGCGGTCACTGGTCGAAAAGGCCGGTTATAAGATTGAAGACATCCCCAAGACCTGGGATGCCTTTTACGATTTCTTCAAGGGGGTGCAGAAAAAACTCCGCGAACAGGGCAATCGCCATGTCTACGGGCTCGGTTTTCAATTGACCGCCAATGGCGGCGATCCTAACAACTTCTTCAATTATTTTCTGATCGCCTATGGCGGCCAGAACGTCGTGACCAAGGATGGCAAGCTGCACCTCGACAACTCAAATGTGCGCGAGGCAGCAATCAAGGCGTTAACCTACCCCACCACCGCCTACAAGGAGGGCTTTGTGCCGTCCGGCGCCATCAACTGGAACGATGCCGACGACAACAACGCGTTCCACTCCAAAGAGATCGTGATGGATCTCGACGGCTCGCTGTCGACCGAGGTCGCCATCATCAAAGACCAACAGGATTATAATGACATCGTGACTTACGGTCTGGCGCTCAGCAATGATGGCAAGCCGGTGCCGAGCCTGACCCAAAACCTTTGCGGATTAATCCCAAAGGGTGCCAAAAACATCGACGTTGCGAAGGATTTCCTCAAATTTTTGATCCAGCCGGCGGTGCTCGATGAGTATCTGAAGACCGGGCTCGGGCGCCGCGTACCGCCGATGCCGTCGATTGTGAAGAAGGATCCATGGTGGCTGGACCCGAAGGATCCGCATCGCGTCGCCTACACCACCCAGGTCCTGCTGAAGCCGACGGTGCCGACGTTTTGGTCGTATAACCCGGCCTATGCCCGGGTCGAGAACGAGCATGTCTGGCAGGCGGCGTGGGCCGACATCGTCCGCAACGGGACGGCACCTCCAGCGGCGGCCGACAAGGCCTTCAAACGGATTGAGCAGATCTTTGCCGAGTACCCGATCACGCAAAGTTGAAGCGCGATCCAGAATTTCGTTGCGTCGGATTGCCGCGACGAGAGCAGGATGTTGGCGGTTGCCGACTGATTGCCGCTGTGGGTAAACCGCCTGTGGGTTAACAAACCCCGGCAGCGATAGGGACCAGCGATAATGAGTCGCGATAACAAATTGAGCGGAACTCGCAATCGCTCTATATTCGACGCGTCACCACCATGACGCGTTGGCGATGCAGGTGTCGCGCGCGTTCGGAAGAGGGAGAAGAATGAACATTCCGACCAGGCGTTCCGTTTTGCGCGGTTCTCTCGCGGCCGCGGCAGCCGGGACCCTAGCCCGCCCCTACATCGCCAACGCCGCCGCGAGCACCGCAACCGTGTGGTGGACCCAAGGCTTCGTTCCCGAGGAAGACGCGGCTTTTCGCAAGGTCGTCACTGATTACGAGAAGGCGAGCGGCAATACGATCGACTACAGCCTGATCCCGTTTGCGCCGCTGATGCAAAAGATCGTTTCGGCGCTGACCAGCGGTGATGTCCCCGACCTGATTTCACACGACATCAACGACCAGGTTGTGGCTCCACAAAATGCCTGGAACGACAAGCTCGTCGAAGTCAGCGATGTGGTCGAGGGCGAGAAATCGGAATACCATCCGACTGCGTATCTCGCCTCACAATACTATAACAATGTTAAGAAGCAGCGCAGCTTCTATTTGATCCCGTTCAAAACCGCAGTGGTCCCGTTCCACATCTGGACCTCGCTGGTCGAGAAAGGCGGCGGCAAAATAGAGGATCTGCCAAAGACGTGGGATGCCTTCTGGGATTATTTTAAGCCGATGCAGAAGAAACTGCGCGACCAAGGCATGCGCAGTGTTTATTCGATGGGCATTCAATGCACTACGACCGGCCCGGCTGACGGCAACAACCTGTTTCATGCTTTCCTGATCGCCAATGGCGGCCAGGACATTGTGACTAACGACGGCAAGCCGCACCTCGATGATCCGGCGGTCAAGGAGGCGATTGTCAAGTCAATCGGTTATATCGCGGATGCCTACAAGGGTGGCTTTGTGCCGCCCGGGGCATTGAGCTGGAACGACGCCGACGACAACAATGCGTTCCACTCAAAACTGATGGTTATGGATTTCGATGGCACGATTTCGACCGAAGTCGCGCTCTATCACGATAAGGAACAGTATAATGACATCGCCACCCGCGGCCTCCCGGCGAAAAACGACGGTAAGCAGAACGCGGCGCAACTCGGTGTCGGCGGGGCCTTGATCCCGAAAGGGGCGAAGAACGTCGAGGTCGCCAAGGAGTTTATGAAATTCCTGATCCAGCCGCAGGTCATGAACGCGTATTTGAAGCAGGGTCTCGGCCGCTGGTTGCCGGCCTACCCCTCGCTAGTCAAAAGCGACCCATTCTGGCTTGATCCGAGCGACGCACATCGGGCGAATTACGTTCGCGAAGGCCTGATCGATCCGACATTGGTGAACTATCCGGTGTTCAATCCCGGCTATGCCGAGGTCAACGCGACGCAGATTTGGGGTTCGGCCGAAGCCGACGTCATCAGAAACGGGTTGACACCGGAACAAGCAACGGACAAAGCGTTAAAGAAGATAGAGACGATCCTGGCAAAGTACCCGATCGTTCAGAGCTGAGAGGCAGTCATGGCAAGCGTATCTGTCATTGAAGCCGGCCGCCCCCTCTCGGGTCGCCGCTCGCTTTTGCGCACTTGGCGCGGCAGTCTGCAAGGCTCCGAATTTGCCTGGGCTATCGCTTTCTGCATCCCTTACGTCGGCGTGTTCCTGGCGTTTGTGGCTTATCCGATCGTCTACGGTCTGTGGCTCGGCCACAATCCCGCTCTCTATGTCGAGTTGTGGAACGACCCGATATTTCAGATGACGGTGGTAAATACCATCATTTATCTGGTGATTGGCGTCAACGTCAAGATGTTCGGGGCACTCCTGCTGTCCGGCTTCTTTATGCGCCGCGGCTGGTGGGTCAAAGGGCTCTTGATGATCTATGTGCTGCCTTGGGCAGTACCGGCATTGCCGACTTTCATCTCGATCCATTGGATGCTCAATAGCCAATGGGGCCTCGTCAACAATGTGCTCTACGATGTATTCCACATCGACGGCCCAGGCTGGCTCGACACCTCGCGCTGGCTCGCGCTTGGGGCGGTTATCGTCTCCTACATCTGGAAAAATATGCCGTTCTGGACGGTGATCCTGCTCGCCGGCAGGATGTCGATCCCGCAGGAACTCTATGAGGCGGCGGAAGTCGATGGCGCGACGGGGCTACGCCGGTTCGCCCATATCAGTTTCCCGTTGCTCGCCAATCTGTATCTCGTCTGTACCCTGCTCTCGACGATCTTTACGCTCGGTGACTTTAACACCGCAACGTTTATCTCGGGTGGCGGACCGGCGCTGACAACGCATGTGCTGGCGACCCTCGGCATCCGTGATGCCTTTGAGATCGCCCGCCCCGATCTCGGCGTGGCGGCTGTGATGACCGCACTGCCGCTGATGATTCCATTGGTGTTGATCTTGATGCGCAAGTTGCGCACCTCGGAGGTGCAGCTATGAGCGTTGTTCTTCTCGACAAGGTGACGGCGCGGCCGGCGTCGGTCACCGCAGTCAAGGCAAAAAATTACCGGCTCCACCGGATCTTGACCGAGATCGCCTGCCTCGCTCTTGCCGCGGTGCTCGTCGTGTGGACGTTGGCGCCGATCTACAACATGGTGATGGTCGCACTGCAGTCGCACAACGACGTCTTCACCAACGACATCTGGCCCAAGCAGCCGTCCGCCTACAGCTTTTGGATCGTCATCACCGAAGGCTATTGGTATCTTGAGTATTTCTGGCATCAATTTGGCAACAGCCTCTACATCGGCGTGATGACGGTGTTCTTCACCTTATTCATCGGGTCGATGGTGAGCTTTTCGGTCAGCCGGATGCGTCTGCGCAACGGTTGGCTCCTCACCAATGCCGCCCTGTTGACCTACGTTATCCCGGCCTCGTTTCTAGCAATTCCGCTGTACCGGATCATGCAGGGCTATGGCCTCGGCAACAATGTCTGGTCGATCATCGCGGTCGAGGTGACCTTTGCGACGCCCTACGCGATCTTCATCTTCCAGCAATATGGTCGGAGCATTCCGATCGAGCTCGATGAGGCGGCGCGGGTCGATGGCGCGTCACCCTGGCAGGTCTATTTCAAGATCTATCTGCCGATGATGGCGCCGGCTTTGGTCGCGGTCGGGACCTATGCTCTACTGCTGGCGTGGAACGAATACCTCTATCAATTCCTGCTGCTCTCGAACAAACGCAGCATGACCGTGCCGGTGGCATTGGCCCAGTTCCTGAATAGCGACGAGTCGCCGTGGAATTATATGATGGCGACCGCGATCATATATGCGATCCCGCCCGTGGTGATCTATTACCTGTTCCGCGGCCGCATGACCTCCGGTCTGACCATGGGCGGCGTCAAAGGCTAGGCGGGTGCCTGGGGTGGGCGCCGTAGGCTCCCACCCGTTCGTCTATCCGGTGGCGCCTATTCCTGTGGGTAGCGCCATATCCTCTCCGGCTGGGTCGCCGTCTCGTCGATCGTCCATTGCGGCAGCGCCAATCCCAGGCCGACATCGCTGAATACCATTCGCACGCGCGTACCGATGCCGACTTGGCGGACCATTTCGGGGGGCGCCAGCTGGCCGTCTGCCGTGGTTAAGTTACCGGCGACGCGCAATGCTTCATCGATGCTCGGCTCGCCTTTCTGCGTGTCGAGGTCGACCAACAGGATCAGGTAAGGGGTCTTGCCGCGAAACGCCGGCTGGATCGCATGGTGCACCTCGCTGTACGAATGCACGGCGCCCTTGCCCTCGACCCTCTTCCAGGTAGATTCAAGGCTCATGCACCACGGACAGGCGGTCGTCGGCGGATAACGCAGCCGGCTGCATTGATTGCACGCTTGCAGGTGAAAATCGTGCTCCGCGCAATGGCGGAAATATTCGAGGTTCTCGACATCAAGATCATCGATCGTCAGGCCCATGCCCATATATTCACCGCGAACTGGCATTTTCTTCCCCTTTGAATTGGCTCCTCTGGCGTCGCTCGGCGAAAGCGGGGCCCAGAGCTAGCGGCGAAGCACTCTCTGGGTTCTCACGTGGCGGGAACGAAGCTTGCTAACCGCGACGCATGACCATCGACGATGCGGTCGCCGGATTGGCCCAGCCGAGATTGGCGCTGACCTCGACATTACGTACTTGTCGGCAGCCGCCTTCACTGTAGTCGAAGGTGTGCTGGCGCTTGCCGTCGGCGCCGATCGGGCAGGAATCGTCGGCGTCGTGGCGCAACTGACGAGTGTTTTCGATAACCATGTTCATGCCGTGCGTATAGCCCTCGCACAGATGCCCACCACTAGTGTTGTTAGGTCGCCGGCCGCCGAGTTGGATCGCGCCGCTGGAGACGTATTCGCCACCCTCGCCCTTTTTGCAGAAACCGTAATCCTCGAGTTGCAGCATCGTCGTAAAGGTGAAGGCGTCGTAGGAGCCGGTCACGTCGACGTCTTCCGGTCCGAGCCCGGCATTGGGCCACAGGATCTGGCGCGCATAGTAGCCCGCGACGGTCGAGATCGGCCCGTGCTGGTAATGCATGTCGAGCCGCGGCTTCGAACAGCGCCCGACCACCCCGCGGATCAGCACCAAAGGCTGCTTCATGTCGCGGGCGCGCTCGGCGCTGGTGACGATGACGCAGGTGGCGTTGTCGGTCTCGACGCAGCAATCGAGCAGATGTAACGGCTTGCAGATAAACCGGCTCGATAGTACGTCATCGATTGTGTAGCGTTTCTTGTAATACGCCTTCGGGTTGTTCGAGGCGTGATGGCTATGCGCCACCTTGACCGCGGCGAGCTGCTCGGGCCGTGTGCCGTAATCATGCATATGGCGCATAAAGGTCGGCGCGAAGCTCTGCCCGGCGCTCTGCCAGCCGTAAGCGCGATTGTGCAGCATGTCGCCCCCGACCGGTGCCGCCGAACGCGCACCGGTGCCGCCGATACGCACCTGGGAATAGCCGTTCATCGAGCGAAAGATTGCCACCGTCTTGCAGCAGCCAGCCTCGATCAGCCCGATCGCAATGCCGACCAATGCCTCGGTCGATGAGCCGCCGCCGACCACATCCATATAGAAGTTGAGGCGGATGCCGAGATCACCGGCGATAAAGGTAGCCGAAGTCGAGTCCCCGCCCGAATACGACAACATGCCATCGACATCGGCAGCCTTCAGCCCGGCGTCGAGGATCGCGTTTCGGACGGCCCAAGTCCCCAGCGCCCGGGTCGTCTTGCCCGAGCCGCGGGTGTAGGTCGTCTCCCCAACACCGGCGATCGCATATTTGTCGCGCAGATATTTGGGTGTCGTGGCGTCTACTTCCGCCCTTGGTAACGGCATCGGCTTTTCTCCCTTATTTCCGCAGCTCCGTGGCTCTCGGCGCTACCCTCACCCGCTTGCTGCGCGCGGCGCCTCTTTCCCGTGGTGAAGGAGAGGGACCCGGCCCAAACAGCCCGCTCCGGACCTAAGCCGGCGGCCGGGCGGGATGAGCGCAACTGATTTAGAGCGGTAGATGGTAGGCTTTGGTTGCCGCACCGCTAAACAATGCGGTCTTTTCGCTAGCGGAGCAGCCGGCGGCGATGCGTTTGAACGCGTTCCACATGACGGAATAGCTGCACATCCCCTTGTCTACCGGGAAGTTGCTCTCGAACATCGAGCGTTCCGGGCCAAAAGCCGCGATGCAGGTCTCGATGTAAGGCCGCCACGCCTTTTCCAGATCCTGCGAGGATGGAGGCATGTTCTTCTCGAAAAATGTAAAGCCCGACAGCTTCATGCCGAGCCCGCCCAGCTTGACATAAGTGTTTGGCGAAGCCGCAGCGACGTCGCCAATCGACTTTTTCCACGCGGCAAACGCTTCCTCGCGCTTGCCGGCATAGGGCCCGATCGCGAGCGGCCCGCCGACATGGTTGAGGACGATCGTCGCCTGCGGAAAAGCTCGGGCGAGGTCGGTCACATCGTCGAGCTGGGTCTGGAACAGCCATGCGTCAAAGCTGAGCCCCAGCGCCGCCAACCCGGCAAACCCCTCGCGGAATTTCGCATCACGATAAAGACCTTGCGGCGCACCCGAGCAGTAGATTTGCAGGCTCGGATCGTCGTGCCAGGTAGCGCCGTTGCGGATGCCCTTAAAGCGCCCGCCAGAGGTCGCGACGTGCTGTTCGAGGATACCCTTGGCCCGGCTGCCGATCCGCAGGTCGACATTGCCGATAATGCCGGCGATGCAGCGTGTGGCGCCGTATTTGCCTGACGCGCTCATCGCCGCGATGCCGTTGACGAATTCAGTCTCGCCGAGCGATTTCTGCTCTTGCGGGCCGTCGGCGCGGTACATCTCGCGGCATTCTTCAAAGCATGTGGCGACGACATTGTGGCCGCTGCCGACGTCGGCGAGCAGATCCTCGAACAAATAGCGGTTGCCGGGCCGGTCCCACATGTGATGGTGCGGATCGACGATCGGCAGTTGCGGCTCGATCGCTTCCTCCTGGCGCTTGGCGAGCCAGACGGGTCTCACCGGCGCGTGACGGCCGGGCGGAATCGCAGATTGCGGCACGGGGCAGTCCTCCCAAGTTTGTTTGCTAGAGTAAACCGGAATTGCCGGAACTGCTGAATCTTTTGCTCAGGTCCGCTGATAGAGAATGCTATTGCAAGGCGTCCATCGGCCGTGCGGATAATCCCGATCAAGTCTGCTGTGAGCTTATCGCAACGCGGTCGCTTTGGCGGTTCTTGATCGCCGAAAGTCGCTGGAGCGGCATCACAGCAGGCCGAGGCCGCCGAGAGCGGCGCCGGTGAGAAGCATCCACATCGGGTTGAGCCGTGTCGCGAGCATGATCGCAGCCGCGGCGATCGTCAGGGCGGCGCTGCGCCATCCGGTGTCGGCCGCGCGCGCCATTACGACGCCGCTGGCGATGACGATCCCCATCGTAACCGGCACCAGGCCGAGACGCACAATGCGCTGCCATGGCGCGTCACGGAACCGGTCCCACAGCCGATAGGCAGTGAAGTAGATCGCGCAAGGCGGCCCGAAAGTCGCAAACGCACTCGCCACGACGCCGGGAAATCCCCACACCTTCCACCCGACAAAACTCATCATCAGGATCATATTCGGCCCGGGGATCGATTGGGCGATCGCAAAAAAATCGGCAAACTCCTGATCGCTCATCCAGCGATGAGTAGCGACGACAAAGTTACGGACATCCGGGAGGACGGTCGGGAATCCGCCAAAGCTGATCGACGATACCAGAGCAAGATGCGCGGTCAGCTCGAGCGGGGCGGAAGGACTGCTCACCGCGTCCTCGCGCCTTCGATGCACGCCACGGCGATGCTGAGCGGCACCAGGCTGAACAGGACGATCAAAAGCGGCAATCTGCCGAAAATGATAAGCACGAAGGCGAGCGCCGCAAAACCCAGGGCCGCCGGGCGACGGCGATATGGCACCAGCAGCCTGAGTCCGGTGGCGATCAGCAGCCCGGCGGCGGTCGCGGCGATCCCTCCGAGGACGTTCCTGAGAACCGTCAGGTGAGCGAACTGAAGATATAAGAGGCCGAGCGAGAGCCCGACCGCCCACGGGATCACCAGGAAGCCGGCAAGCGCTGCGATGGTTCCGACTCCACCCCGCAGCCTTGCCCCGACGCAGACCGCGATACCGACGATATTCGGCCCCGGCATAAACTGGCAAAGGCTGACGATGTCGGCAAAGTCCGCGTCCGATATCCAGCGGCGGTTTTCGACAGCGATGCGGCGCGCCCAGACAATACCGCCACCACCGCCGACACCGCACGTCGAGACGACGAGGAACGCAGTGAAAAGCGCCGCGAGAGAAACGGGTTGCTCGACGTCCCGCTGTTGCGCCGCTTCAGTCATTCCCCGTCGTTCCGCCTCGCAGGGGCATCCGGGGCGCCTTAATAAATCCGCTCGCCCGAGCGATACAGGGGCGCCGTGGGTCGCGTAGCGTCCGCCGCCCCGGGGTACGCTATCCGAGGCGGCGAACCGCTGTGCCTGTAGGACGCGGCTCAGCTCTTGCGCACGTATTTGTCGACGCTGCGGTCCTGGGTCAGCCCGGCATAGATGTCCCCGTGCGAGTTGACGCCGATACCGTGGACGTGACGGCTCTGCATCCGCGCGAGCACATTTCCTTGTCGATCGCGGACGCAGACATAGGCGGGGTTGCCGCTGTCTTCCTGTTCGGCAATGTAGAAGTTGCCGTCCTTGCCGCGGCTGATGTCGTTTGGGCCGCCCATACCCGTCCACTGGCCGAGAAACTCGCCATCGGGCGTAAAGATTTGGATGCGCTTGTTCGACCGGTCAGCGACGTAGAGCTTACCGTCATCATCGACGGCGATGCTGTGCGGCAGGTGAAACTGACCCTCGCCATGGCCCGGCGTACCCCACGATTTGACGAGCCGGCCATCTGAGGTAAAGCGATGAACGCGGGCGTTGCGGTAACCGTCGGTCACGTAGATGTCGCCATTGGGGTGGGGCAACATCTCTGTCGGGTGATTAAACGGTTCGGCGGCGCGCTCGACAAGCCAATTGGCGACATTGCCGGTGTCCGAGTGGACCCCGCGCTTGCCGAGTTCCATCAACGGCTTGCCTTCCAAGGTGAACGACTTCGCAACCGAGTTGGAGCGATCGGTAGTGTAGACGGTGTCGCCGACAATTTTCAGACCATGCGGATCGGTGACCTCACCAGTCCCCCAGGCGCCGAGATATTTCCCCTCGCGATCGAACACCACCACAGGCGGGTCCTTGCGCTGGAACACGTAGATGCGGTCCTGCGCGTCCGCCGCCACGCGGCTGACCAGCCCAAAGGTTTGTCCGGCGGGCAGTTTGAAAAAATCCTGGATCAGCTCATAGGTGTATTCGCCAGAGCCCATTTGTGCCATCGTTTTTCCTCCCGAAAATTGAGTGCGAGTATCTGCTGCCGCTTGCGTCGGCGTGATGCCGATCCAGAATAGGGCTTTATTGCCGAGATCGATATCGCGCTTGTGCATGTCATCCGAAATTGCCGGCTTGACGCCGAAGCCGCGACCAAAGCCGATAGTTTCCGCAGCGCTCGGATGATGGGTGAGTTATGGAAGCCCTCGTCCTGATGCTGCGCTCCACCGCCAAGGGTAAGGTCATCTGACATATCGAAAAAGACGCACGTGTTCTTGAGTTGGGATGTGCAATCTCGCGGCGGACCAAAGCAATGGTTCTCAGAAGGCCTTCGTCGTGGCGGGTGCATCGGAAGCTGAAATGAGCGAGCCAAAGCGCTTAGTGGGCCGCACCAAACGCGACTTTCTCGATGCCTGGTGGCGCGGCGAGGCCGGGCCGGTCCCGTGCGGCGCATGTAAAGCTTGCTGTTATTATCCCGGCATTCCTGTCGACGAAAAGCGCAATCGACGACGCTTGCCCTACCTGCTCACGGAGCGGAACTCGGACGGTGAACTGGTGCTTAAACAGCGTTCTGATGGGGCCTGCATCCACCTTGGTGAGCACGGCTGCACCGTCTACGAGCACCGTCCCACAGTTTGCCGCAACTTCGATTGCCGCGCCTTTGCCGCGATGGGCATAGTCGAGCAGTGCGGCCCCAACCACCAAACTCCGGATTGGGAGTTCACCGGGCATTAGTACCAAGAACCGCTTATCGGGCACGAAGGAAGGAGCTAGCGAGGCGCGATGCTCACGCAGGACACGCTCTCCGGCATTAACATATTGACCTTGGTGGGCCTTATCCTGACTGGGTTCGGCCTCACTCTGCGGCGAATGGCAAATGCCGGTCTGCCGCTGTGCTTCGGGGTAATGGGCGTTGGGTCGGCTCTGGTGTTAGCTGGGCTGTACGCCAGCGGATGGCCGCATTAGGGCGTTAAAGCCGCTCATCGGTAACAAGAGGCAGGTGATTTCTAAATCCCACGAGCAGTTATATCTGTATTCGGCCGGCGCGCTCCAGAGCCGCGCGGGAGCGACGGAGAGACAAAGACTCGCCGCGCATGCTTAATACGAAACATCGCTACGCGCTGCTTGGCCTCGCCCTGTCGAGTTTCTTCGCCCTGGTGCAGTTCCGCCTCATCATCATGCTGTAACGCTGGCGGTGATGGGCTACCTGGCTTGGCGGCTCGGCTGGCGCATTGGCGCCAATCTCGGCGCAGCCATGCTGGCGCTTTTTGTGTTTCTTCCTCTTGGCGCCGCCCTGGCTTTACGCCTGGGACTATCTCGACATTATCGTCTTTCTGGTGTTCGTCGACTTCGTTGTCGCTGGCAAATCCTGGCCATGGTTCGTCGGGCTCTTGGCGATCCGCATCTTCAGCCGGGAGACAGCGGCTTTCATCGCGGTCTGGATCATCATAGAGGCGCTGTCACGCTGGTATTTCGCGCGACGGCCTAGCGGAAGCGGGGAGAGCCTCGACCGCGCCATGCTGATCGCCGGGATCGTTTCGCTCGTGCTCAGCGCCGCAATCGTCGAGGGGGTTACCCGCGCCCTGCTTATCGAGGAGGTCGGGCCGAAGATCTTCAAGGATGAAGCTGGCGAAGGCGGCCAGATTTACGCCCTGCGCATCGTCCAAAATTTTCACATCGCGATCGATTCACTCACCGTCTTTCAGTACCAAATAGTAACAAGATGCGTTCGGCGCTGACGATGCTGGGCGTCTTTATCGGCGTCGCCGCGCTGATCGTCGTGGTGGCAGTGGGCGACGGCGCGAGGGAGGCGGTCCGCAAGCAGATCGAGAGTCTCGGCACCAACATGGTTGTGATCCTGCCCGGGGCCGTCACGACGGGCGGCTTTACTGGCGGTGCCGGCTGTGCCAGCACGCTGACCGTTGCGGACGCGCGCGCGATCCGCAAAGACGACAACGCGGTCGCACAAATCGGATACCTGATCCGCCAGACAGGGCAGGTGCAGTTCGGCAGTCAGAACCGGACAACAATGGTTGAGGGAAGCAGCGTCCATTATCCCCTGATTACCAACTGGGACATTGCCGCAGGGCGAGGAATCACGGCCGACGACGAAAATAAGGCAGATCTTGTCGTTCTAATCGGCCAGACAGTGTACCGCCAGCTGTTCAGCCCTTTCGAGAATCCAGTCGGCGCTTGGATCGAAGATTTGCGCTGCTCGCCATCTGGTCGCCTCTAATCAGCAAAATGCGCCGGTGCTCCATTACCCGGCGCCGGATTTCGAGGCAATCGCGGCCTGGCTCAGGATCAGCGCGGCCTCGTTGCAACAATTTATCCTGACGACCCATTCGGGGATCACCAATCCGGACAAGATGCCGAATTCCCAGCTGACCGAGGATCAGGCAGCCGATATCGTCAGCCTGCGGCCGGCAAAGCCGGCAGCGCCAAAATAACCGCGAAAACGTAGGCGGGATCTTCGCTTGCCGGGGTGCGACTTGACCTGCTCGGCGCGTGGCGCCGGCAAGTGCTCCTCCGGTTTCTCGCCAAGGCATTTTCTCAGCGCGAGCGGCGGAAGCGCAAGGATCGAAATGGGCGTTGTCCTTTGCCCCAATGTTGCGTTTCAGGGCCGATTTGAAAGGTCAGTTACCAGCGGGCTGCAACGTCCTCCGTCGACTAGGGCAAAGCCCAGATTAAGGCGTAATATCGCAGGCAATCCAATCCGCCTCGTGCCCGCGGACAACCCGCCTACCGGTTGCCTCGCCGCGGGTCTCGGTGACCACCGTGCACTGGCCCTCGGGCTCGCCGTCTTTGTGAAAATAAATGATGACCCAGCCGGTTATCCGCCGAAGTTGGTGGGCCCGCGCGGTGTTCGAGTAGAGCGCCGTGAAATGCCACGCACCGCGGACGGTGTGGAGCAGTGGGAGCCATGCCTCACCTTTCGGGTTGAACCGCTTTGGCGCGATCTTGATCAAATCGCCGGCAGCAGCTCGTTCGCGATACTCGCGGTCGATGTCGAGTAACAGGTTGACCCCGGGTTCCTCAGTGCTCGCGAGCGGATTTCGGCGACCCGGGCGAGCATGGTTGCGAGGGCAGCCCGGACCATCGCGGCGCGGCGATGTCCAAATCCCGGAACCTGCTCCAACCGTCCATCGTGGACGGCCGCCCTTCGAGCGTATCGACATGCAACGTTTCACAAACACGCCGAGCCAATTCCGGTCCGATCCCGGGGACCGCCTGGAACAGGGTCTCCGGATCGGCGGCCCCCTTTAGATGATTAAGAAAGGCCCAGCGGCCGGTCGCCGGCATCTCGGCAACGGCGCCGGCGATCGCCGGACCAATGCCGGGAACCGCTTCTAGTGCGTCGCGACCACCTTCGCGGCCATCGTCGCCAGATCAATGTTCAAAGCGCATACCGTGTCAGCGGCCCGGCGGTAAGCGGCGATGCGGAATGGGACAGCCTCTTGCGCCGCGAGAATATCAGCAGCTTGGTGCAGCTTGTCGGCAATCTGGACGTTCCGTTCATAACCACTCTCAGCGGCATCCGCGAGGGGGCGAGGCTCAAGCGCGGCAGACCCTCTGTTCAGAGCCGGCTAACCGAGGCTCTCGCCCATTTTGCTTTTCCGATCAAGAGAGCCGGAATCCGGAGATCCGGTCCGGCAGCTCCGGACGTATAGGGCGTCGCTGCCAAATACGGGATGATTTGGATCAATGCGGCGATCCCTGGTGACGTTAATCGCTTCACGCATGATGAACGGATTGCTCTGCAACTGCCCGAACCTGAATGGCAATGGCTCACGAGTTAAACTCGCCATGGGGTGTGGCGCGGACCTCTTTCGCCTTTGGGCAGTTTAGCGGCGATATTCTGGTCGGAAATTTCGGTGACAGCCGGATCAACGTATTTGATTTCGGACGGCGACTTCTTAGGGACGCTCCGTGACGCAAAGGGCAAGCCGATCTCGATCGACGGCTTGTGGAATTTGACCCTGGCATAATTAAATTGCAATCGAGTGAAACAAGGGGGGAGGGGCGCGGCTCCCCGCAACCCTCTGAAACGCGTCGAGGTGCTGAAGCCGGGCGGCGCTTCAGCGCTGACCGAGATCAGCCAAGGTCGGCAGGTACTGGCGGGCGAGGTCGGGGGGCATCGGCAACACAGCAAAGCTGTAGCCGCCGACCGGCGAGCCCAGTTCCCAATTGCCGACCGCTATGATCTGAACATAGACCTCGCTGCCGGGATCCAAGTGCAAGATATCGTGCTGGTCGGAATAAGTGCCAAACGCTTGTGCTGAGAGCCGGTAGCGTCCCGGAGCGAAATCATGGAAGAACGCGGTGCCCTGCTGGATCTGAGTTAATGGCTTGCGGTCGATATAGGTCAGCGGTGCGGCGGCGTAGATGTTTCCGGCGGTGGGATCGGATTGGCGTAGAAACCATACCCGCGCCATTCCCGGGGCCAGCGGCGGTGCAGTGACTGTCGTCGCTGCTGGCGCGGTGCACCCCGCGAGCAGCACCAGCCCCAGAAAAGCGCCAATCCAGCTCGGCGCTGTCGAATACGCGCGCATGCCATCCTCCCTGTCGCTTTGCGGCGGCTTGGGCCCGCAGGTCTGCCAATCTGAAGTAGACTATATTCGATATCGGACAGCCAGGATGCCGAATTGAGCTCGACCCCAGGGAGGCGGGGCGCCGCTGATCGGGCGGGTTTTTTGATTCAGATCAAAGCCGCTGGGATCGCCTTGCTGCACCGTTTCTCCGCTCTCTCGAGAAAGGCCATGACGCCCAGCGAAGTCACCATCCTGATTATGATCACAGGGGCATTTATCGCGTTCGCCGTAACGCTGGCATGGTATTCGCGATAACTTGGAGCCTACGCAGCCTGGCTCCGGAGGTCGCAGATTACATCAGACGCCCCCGATTTCACGAGAACCGACACCGAACGGCGCACCGCCGACCGGACACGCGCAAGCCCCCGCTCAGTTTCGACGCAAATTGAAACACTGAGTCAGGATCGGGGTAGTTATTCGGGTATCTCGCTCTTCGAGTTGTGACCACTCAGCTGCTGAGGCGCGACGCGCTGGCGGCTGAGGCGGGCTCGCCGCCTTTGATGCCCTGTCGGCAAGATGTCGTGGGCGGCGAATCCCCGCGCCCAACCGCCGATGCTCGGCCTCGTCAATCCAGAGCGGGACCGGGGTTCACTGTGTCACATTGCTGCCAGTACCGCGATAAACAGCGACTGTCGGGCGCACCGCAGCACTCGGCGCCGCGCCTGCGGCAACAGGCTCGATCGCGACGGCAGCCACACCCGCATGCATCATGCCGATTTCCTCGGCGGCGCGCGGGGACAGATCGATGATAAAACGGCGACTGTAGGGGCCTCGGTCGTTGATCTTAACGATCACCGAGCGCCCGGTGTCGAGACTGGTTACCTTGGCGCAGGAGCCGAGTGGCAAGGTGCGGTGAGCCGCGGTCGGCGTATTGACGTCGAGCCGCTCGCCGCTCGAGGTGCGGTTGCCAACCAAGTCGTACCACGCTGCCGCGCCAATCTCCTGATAGCCGGTCGTATGCATCGGTCCCCAATCGGGGTCGCTACCAGAGCTATCGGACTCGATGTGCCGGTAGCGGCTTTTCCCGCCGCGGTGAAAGGCCAGTCGGCTTGGCCAGCGGAAATTCGTCGCTCTGTGTAGGGATCTCGATTTTGCGGACCTGTTGGCGGATCTGCCGGGATCGGCATTTGGCGGTGTGCTGGATTGATACGCGGCGCCCTTCTCGGGCGCTTTCGCCATCGCACCGGCGGAGGCCATCAAAATCGCAAGGGAAATGCCAATCGTTTGGCGGAAGGGCATCCGATTGCGTCTCCTTCTCGTTAGGGCAACCCCTCGCCGCGAGGCAGAGACAGGCTCTGCCATGCCAATTATAATTGGATGGGCTTGGGAGTACAGACTGGCGTCGTCCCGGATTGTTGCTGATCTCCGGGTAGGACAGGGAGGAACGGCGCAAACTAAACAGCGCAAATCGGGCTTGTCAACCCGCACATGCATTTTGTCAGTTGGCAGAGTTTATCGTGATCAGCCGCGGTTCAGCTGGGCGGTACGCGCATCTGCTGACACTATTGCTGCATCTCTTGATTTTTATTCTTTATAAGCTGGGCCTATGCTTGAAAGATCTCAGGCAGGCATCCGGCGCAAAGAGGACGCATTCGCGCGCACGAATTAAAATGTAAAAATCTGTTAATGAACGTTTAAAATCGCCCACAGCCAGAGCGCCGGTTACTTTAACGAATTGTGGCGCAATCCGAACCCGCGCGGCGGCATGAGCCGACGTCTGCGGCGCTCAAGCGCGAGGGATCGCGCCCGTGTCCGCCGGTTCGCGCGCCGCGTCGAGAGACATCAGCGCGGGACTCGGGCGCGCCTCGCACGGCGCGCGTTGTTTCCTATCTCGTGGGCAGGTCGAGCGCGGCGGTCAAATCGCCGAGCGGCGGCCCGCCATGCGCGGTGATAGCGGCGGTGCGCGCCGCGAGGCCGGGCAACATCGGCAGCTCGAACTTCTTGGTAATCAGCAGCAGGATCGAACTCGTGTCATAAAGCGTGTGATCGACAAAGCCCCTTTTGGCAAACGGCGATACAATAAAGGCCGGGATCCGCGAGCCTGGACCCCAGCGGTCGCCCTTGGGCGGCGCGACATGATCCCAAAATCCGCCGTTCTCGTCATAGGTGACGATGACCATCATGTGCGCCCATTGCGGCCCCTTCTGTAGGTGCCGGATGACGTCGGCCATGTGCTCGTCACCGGACAGGACGTTGGTATAACCGGCGTGCTCGTTCAAATTTCCTTGCGGTTTGTAAAAGGCGACTTGCGGCAGCGCACCGGCATCCACCGCCTTGATGAACTCGCTGCCGCCGAGGCCGCCATCCTTCAGATGATCGGCGCGTGCCTTGGTGCCCGGCGCCATGTCGGCGAAATAGTTGAACGGCTGGTGATGGTATTGAAAATTCGGCACTGGCGCCGCGTTCTTGCCGTCGAGGGCGGCTTGCCACGCGCCCGCATACCAGGCCCAGCTCACCCCCTTGGCGCTCAACAGATCACCGATTGTCTGCTGGGTTTGTGGCGGCAACGTCGTTGGCTTTGTCGGATCGGCAAAGGCTGGGTCACCCCCGGGCGCCGGTTTGTTGGCGCTCGGTTGATACGGCGGCTGCATCGTGTTGATCGAATAAAAATCGGGGGTCAGGTTCCCGTCGCGAACAAATTTCGGAACGCCGTCAAGCGCCGATTTTGGCGAGTTGCTGGCGATCTGAAGGGTGATACCGTCAGGCTCGACCGCGGCGATCGTTCCCTTAGCCGGGCTCTTGTCGGCATCGGGATATTTGCCGGCACAAGCGCAAATCAGCCAGAAGTGGTTGGAGTAAGAACCACCGAACGAGCCCATGAAAAAGTTGTCGGCGAGCACGAACTGGCGAGCGACATTCCACAGCGGTAATTTGCTGCCGTCATAGTGGCCCATTACCAGACCGCCCGAATCGGCATAAGCGGCGAATTTGTCGTTCTTGCCGCCATCAATCTGCATCTGGTTCTGGTAGAAGCGGTGCCACAAATCGTGCGTTGTAACGCTAAGTGGCGTGTTGAACCCCTTGGGATCGTCGATCGCAAACGGCATGTTGGGCAGATGCTCGGTCATCGCCTGCGTTACAGGCGGGACGACTCCTTTGGCCGTCAGACCATCCCAGACCGGCGGCAGTTCCTTGAGTACTGTGCCGTCGCGGTCAAGCTGTTGAAGTTGTGCCGAGGTCAGACCGGGCAGGCCGTTGGCACCCGGGAACGCGCCGTAAAGATTGTCGAAACTGCGGTTCTCGGCGTAAATCACGACGATGGTTTCGATGTTGCCAAGGCCCGCGGGAATGCCCTCGGGGCCAGCGGCCCTGGTAGCTTCTGCGCCGCAGATTAATGTCCCCAACGCAAGCGCGAGCACGGCACCGAGTTTCATTCGAACGATCTCCTGCAACGGCCGACAGACCCTCGCCATCTTGTCGCTGGTCTGTGGGATCACTTTACCCAATTCGATGCTTCAGTTTTGTGACAAGCTTTTCGCTGGGCTACGCAGAGCGCGACTTGTCCTTGTAGCGGCATTGACGATCATGTCTCTTTCGGGACTGGCGTCGCCGCTCAGCGCAGCGACTCAAGTGACGGTCGATCGCGCGGCGGTGGAGCGGCGGGCCACGGCTTTGGCCGCGCTCGGGCGCCAAATGTTCTCTGACCCGTCGCTGTCGGCCTCGGGGAAGATGTCATGCGCCTCTTGCCACAGCCCCGGGGACGCATTCGGGCCGCCCAACGCGCTCGCCGTTCAGTTCGGTGGAAAGGACATGCGCCAAGCCGGAGTCAGGGCCGTGCCGTCGCTGATGTATCTGCAAGCCGTTCCGCCATTTTCCGAACATTATTTCGAGAGCGACGATGAAGGCGACGAAAGCATCGATAATGGTCCGACTGGCGGGCTGACCTGGGACGGCCGGGTCGATCGCGGCCGTGACCAGGCGAAGATCCCGCTGCTGTCGCCGTTCGAGATGGCCAATGCCAGCGTGGCGGATATCGCCAGCGAATTGCAGCACACAAAATATGCGCGCGACATCAGCCTCGTTTTTGGTGAAGCGATTTTTGTCGACCCGGATAAGGCCTTCAGCGCCGCTGTCGAGGCGCTCGAGGCGTATCAGCAAAGCTATGTCGAATTCTATCCCTACAGCAGCAAATACGACGCCTATCTCGCCGGAAAAGCCAAGTTGAGCGATGCCGAGCGCCGCGGGCTTTTATTGTTCGAGGAACCGGCCAAGGGAAACTGCGCCCGCTGCCACATCAGTCAGCGCGCTAACGATGGCACACCGCCGCAATTCACCGATTACGGCTTTGTCGCACTGGGCGTGCCACGTAATATGGCGATCCCGTCCAATCGCAATCCGCTCTATTTTGATCTCGGCCTGTGCGGCCCGTTGCGGACCGATTTCCGCAATGAGCTTGAATATTGCGGGCGATTTATGACACCAACGCTGCGCAACGTCGCCATCCGTCGGGTGTTTTTTCATAACGGGTTGGTTCGTACTCTACGCGAGGCGGTCGCCTTTTACGCCGAACGCGACACTCGCCCCGATAAATGGTATCCGCGCGACGAAAGAGGCGAGGTAATCAAATTCAATGATTTGCCGGCGCCATACCGCGCAAATGTGGAGAAGGACCCACCCTTTGGTGGCCACCCCGGTGATCCGCTGCCTTTGTCCAAGTCCGAGATCGACGACATCGTCGCGTTTCTACGAACGCTGACCGACGGCTATCGGCCGCAGCAATAGCCGGGGCGTCGATAGAGCCAACCTGCCACTTGGCTGGGCCTGTTATTGTTATAATCGCAAATTGACAAATCCGGATCGATGTGATACTGGCTAGCTAAGATCGAAATCATTCTCGGCGCCGGCACCCTCGCCTTCAAGCGGTCGCCACCGAGCGCGCCAGCGCAGCGTTTACATACCTCACGGTGAGTTTATTCCGGTTCGCGGGCTGTCCCTCCGCTGTGGATACAAGCCACAAATTATTGCAGAAGCGATCATGTTCGGCTGGCGGAATTTAATGCTCAGTGTTGATATTCTTCAGTTTTACTTCGAGAACACCCGCTAATCATTCGGCCGGTCGGTAACGCTTATTTAACTATCCTGGTTCTTGATCCCTGTTTGTTCTCAGCGGCGGCCATTGGTCCTCGTTAGGGAGATCTTATGTCGCAGTTGTATTCGAATGAAATGCAAACAATCAAAACAGCACAAGAAAGATTCCGTGGTTTTCTTGACCAGCGCGGGATCTCATTACAGTTGAGGAGCGACTTTTCTGATTATGTTTCGATTCGTGCCGCCCATGGCGACAGTCATCTCAATCAGGTGTTCGATCCCCATCATACAAAATTCGGCCCGGACGACTTCTGGTTGCTGGCCGAAAACATCAAGCGGGAGCCGATAGCAACCTACTGTCTGCGCCGATATGTTGTCGAAGACTTTTACGATCTGATCCGATCGCTAACCCTCTGGTTCGCCAAGCGCCGGCACCGTCGGGATCCACGTTATATCGTCGACTGCAAGATAGCGTCCTTTGGTGGCGACGTCGTCCACGGGGGTGGATTATGGGTCCGAGACGATTATCGCGGCGCCTCGCGGCTAGCCATGGTGATGCCGCACTTTGCTCGGGCTGTTGCTCTGTGTCTGCGGCCGTTCGACCATGACAGCGCGATGATCCGCAATGATCCGACGGATCGGGCCGAGGTCGCCGATCGCAAGGCCGCCTTTATGGGGAGGAGTGTATACGGGTACGCGCACGTGCACCGTTTTGTCAACGGCTGGTTTCCGCCTGAGCGAAGACACGCGATTATGTATCTGTGTCACGCGTCGCGAGCCGAGGCGATCGCCTCGCTGTCTGTAGCGCATTCACTCGAGGCAAGCTTACGGCGAAACCAGTTCCGGAAGCGGCCGTTCATTGATCAGGACGATGAGTCGGTCGACGCGCCGTCCGTCTTGTGCAAGAGGCAGCAACAGACGAGCGTAGGAGTACGAGAGTCGGTTCTCCACGATATCGATTAGGTGATAACTTGGTGTAGCGGCGGCGACGACCCGGCGGTAGTCCTCGATTGCGTCGTCCCGCATCAACCCTTCCGGCATCTCGCCCAGTGAACGATTGGCGTAACCACCGCCATAAGAATTGACCGCACCCCAGAGACGAAAGCGATACGCGGCCGGATTTGAGTTGGCAGTTTCTACGACATGCGCTCGCCCGCGAGCGACGTTCAACACCTCTAACGAGTTCGAGTGACTCGTTAGAGGGCAGCCGCCGTCCTCTGCGTGCACTACCCCAAAAATTCAATAGCTGAGTAAGCCATTCGTCCTCGGCCGCGATCGTGTTTAGCGGTCTGCACAATCGGACCGAATAATCATCTTCACGCGAGTTTACTTGCGGTTTACCGCTTCGTGAGGCCCTGAAAGCCGGATTCCTCTCTGGTTTTGTGATGTGAACTGACTGGCGGTTGGCGCGGTCGCCAGCCGCGTTTTGCTGCCACAGGGGTCGCGCCCCATTTGGATCGCGCTTGGCCGCGTTGTCCAATCGCCGCAGGCCCTCGATGACATTGTTGAAGATTTCGCAACGTTCCGGGCTGCCCGCTATTCCCGGGTAGGTCAGGATCAGACATTGCGGGCTACGCGCCGCAATTTCGTAGTAGGCCGCAACCGCGGCGAGCGGACTGACAACAGACGGCTCGAAAGTGACCGCGAGAGCATCGCGGATCGGCGCCACATGGACAAACCCCAAGTTTCTTACGGCGTTGGCCAATACGTCGATATACTCTGCGTCGTGACGGAGCCGGCGCGCGAGCTGTGCAGGCTGAGCCGGCCAGGCCTCGCCCGAATCATCGAACACGACGCCGCGATGTTCGGGTACAAGGGCTTGCAATTCGCATCGATCCCCAATCTGGTCCCTGTCTATATCGGACAAATCTTCAAATTTTTATTGATGCTGCCCGAACACGGTTCCCATGAGCTCAACCCAAGGATGGCTTACGCTAGCTTGGCAGCAGCAAACGCCAGTCCAAGCATCGTCTTCGTGGCGTCACATCGTCGGATCTCTCTCCGCAGCAATGCCTAACCACAATCGAATCCACTCAGACCGCGCGAGGTTACCGGCGGCGCAACCTCAACATCGCGCGGCCGCCACGAGCGCCGCTGCCAACAGAGCGCCCGCGCACCTGTCGAGTGGTGCCGTCACGCGAACCGCCGGTTGGCGCCGCCACCAAGACCCAGCGGGCCGAGGCCGCCTGTGGCTCGCTGCGCAGCTGGCGCCTTTGGGTTAACTATCGCGCGCGCGATGCGGCGCTGGCGACCGCCTTCAGTGAGGCGGTGACGATATTTTCGTCGATGCCGACCCCCCAAAGCGTGACATCTTGACCGTTGCGGACTTCGATATAAGCCGTGGCCTGGGCATCGGCGCCAGCGCCTAAAGCGTGCTCGCGGTAATCCCCGACGGTCAGTTCGAGGCCGCATTCGCCCTGCAGCGCGTCGACGAACGCGTCGATCGGGCCGTTGCCGACGCCTTCGATCTTGCGCTCGACGCCGTCGATCAGGACCGCAGCCGCAATTCTTCGCTGGTTCGGTACGCCCGGTTCCGGAAACAAATTGTAATCGCTGAGCGCAATCACGTCGCGCCCCAGATAAGTCTCTTCAAACAGCGACCATATATCGGCGCTGCTCAATTCTTTGCCGGTGCGGTCGGCGACTTCCTGGACACACTTCGAAAATTCGATCTGCAATCCGCGCGGCAAGTCAAGGCCGTGATCGGCTTTCAACACATAAGCGACGCCGCCTTTACCCGACTGGCTGTTGACCCGGATTACCGCCTCATAGCTGCGGCCGAGATCTTTGGGATCGATCGGCAGATACGGAACCTCCCAAAGCGGGTCATTGCGCTTTTCGAGCGCCTCCAAACCTTTCTTGATCGCATCCTGATGGGAACCTGAAAACGCCGTGTAGACGAGTTCTCCGGCATACGGGTGGCGCGGATGCACCGGCAGCTGATTGCAATGCTCGACGGTACGCACGATCTCGTCGATATCGTGAATTTCAAGAGCCGGCTCGATCCCTTGGCTGAATAAGTTGAGCGCCAAGGTCATCACATCGACATTTCCGGTGCGCTCGCCATTGCCGAACAGCGTTCCCTCGACACGATCAGCGCCGGCCATGACCCCAAGTTCGGCCGCCGCGACGGCGGTTCCTCGATCATTATGCGGATGTAGACTCAACACGATGCTGTCGCGGTTGCGGATATTGCGACAAAACCACTCGATTTGGTCGGCATAAATATTGGGCGTCGCCATCTCGACGGTGGCCGGCAGATTGAGAATTGTCTTTTTCTCGGGTGTCGGCTGCCACACATCCATCACCGACTCGCAGATCTCAACCGCAAAATCGAGTTCGGTCCCGGTAAAACTTTCGGGTGAATACTGATAGATGACCTCTGTGTGCGGCATCTTTTCGGCAAGATCGCGGATGAGCCGTGCCCCGTTCACCGCAATGTCGACGATACCGTTTTTGTCGAGGCCAAAGACGACCCGCCGCTGCAAGGTCGAAGTCGAATTATAAAGATGCATGATCGCGCGCTTTGCGCCGCGAATAGATTCAAAGCTCCGCTCGATTAATTCAGGACGCGCTTGGGTCAAAACTTGGATGGTAACGTCTGGGGGCACGAGATCCCGTTCGACAAGCTCGCGGACAAAGGCGAAATCGGTCTCCGAGGCAGCCGGAAAACCGACCTCGATTTCCTTGAAGCCGAGCTTTACCAAGAGATCGAACATGCGGCGTTTGCGGTCTGGGCCCATCGGCTCGACTAGCGCCTGGTTCCCGTCGCGCAGATCGACGCTGCACCATATCGGGGCGCGGTCGATCACCCGGCCGGGCCAAGTACGATCAGGCAAATTGATCGGGGTAAACGGGCTATATTTGTGAATCGGCATATTGGGCATCGATAACTCCTGAGACGGAACGAGCGCCGCAGGTTGCGGCCGCTAGTCAGTTTGCAGTTCCGCGGCCGGCAGCAGGATTAGCGCCGCCGACCGTTCTTAAGTCGTCGACGGGGAGCAGCCGAAACACTTTTTAAGCAGCCGCCTTGGAAGCTCGGACCGTAAATGACTTGGTGAAGCAGCATCGCGAAAACCGACTGAAGCCAGTTCCCAAACCGGGAACAAATACAGCCCGGGCCGACGCCCGTCAGGACGCCGAGGCGGTAAGTCGAGAATTTTCGCGCACGGTCGGCATGTAGGTCTTAGTAGGGACTTCAAGTGAGCAGGTCAAGCCCGTCGGCCACGGCGCTTCTGCATTTTCAGCCGGCACCGGTGCAAAACTGCGGCGCCGGCAGTCTCGGTGCACGGTTGCGGACGGGGACCGCCGAACAGACTCCCCGTAAGAGTCACGGTGTCGAGAGCAGCTTGTTGACCGTTTGCGAAAATGGCGCGGTCTTGGCGAGGAAGCGGTCGATTGCGCGCCAGGCATTGTTCGGATCTTCCGGCTCGGTATGGGTGACGACCACCGCGATCGGGGCAACTGCCGAGAGCCGCAAGGTGTTGAGAGCCTGGTTCAGACGCGCCCTAATACCGGTCCCGGCGGGCCGGCCACCTACCCATAGCGTCGTGGCAACAGTGACATACCGGCGGCCTTCCTGGATTTCGGTCAGGCGCCATACCGGCGCCTCCGGTCCGACACCTCCGCGGATACCTTGGGCTTGTCGAACAACGTCGGCTCCCCCTCCAGATTCTGCATCGCGCAGCGACGCGAACAGCGGCCGTACGCCGATACGCGGCGGAAAGCGGTGGAAAGTAGCGACAAAGTCACGATCATCGCAGCGGTACGTGATCGCCCGCGGGTCGTGCTCCCCGGCCGTGTTTGCTGGGGCTGCGTTTGCTGGGTTTGCGGTGGTGGCTACCGCCGACAACGGGACTATCGTGCACCCCATCAAGGCGGGTGGCGAGACGTCTGCCGCGACCGTCGAGTTGGGGCCGAATTTGTCGAGGTAATTTGCCGCCACCCGCGGCATGGTGGCCAGCAACACCACGACAAAAAGTGCGGCAATTGCTGCACCTGGGAAGCGGCCTGGGACGGGAAGACTTGCGCGAACGGGCGAGCGGCGTTCTTGTCTAAACACCAGCCCCATCAATACCAGCACTGACCCGACAATGACATAGAATAGCCAGCCCCACAGGACGTGACCGGTCTCAATCGCTTGAGCGTTGCCGATGAAATGGGCGATGACAATGATGCCAAGCACACGGAAGTCGTTGGCGATCACGGCGACGACAAAAGCCGCCGCAATAAACAGCGCACGCCTACGCGGGCTGGTGTAGATCAGGCACGCGAAAAATACTGAAAACGCGGCCGAGGCTATCAGAAATCGAAGGCCGGAACAGGCCTGGTGAACGAGAAAGGTTCCCTCCGGAATTTCAATGACAATTCCATCCGCGAAATTTGGAATGCCCAGGATACTGAGACCGACTGTGGTGAAACGAACCGCAAGGCTTTGTAGGGGAGGGATCAGAAACTCACCAAATGGCACCAGGAAAAACAAGTAGAGCAACGGAGCGGCTAAAGCACGCCACATAGACGGCCCCATGACCGACGCTATCATGATCTGGAGCAAGGTCATCGCCATCAATTGGCGAGCTTCCATAATCCCGAGTTGGTCCGCGACAAACCATATGACTGCCGCCGGGATCGCCAGAAGTGCGACCCCAAGCGATGGGCGCACCGGCGTTGCCTTGGCGATATCGCGCCGGTCCCAAGCGAGGTAGATCGCCACCGGCAGGACGAGAAAACAGTGGCTGTATGCGTCCGAGTTCATCCAGACGACAATTGCGGCAGTAATCTCCGGGTAAAAAATGATCGCAAACGAAAGAATACCGATGGCGAGAGCTGCGCCTGCAATCACCCAGTCACGACGCGACGAGGCGACCCCTGGTACTGACGCGAGCGGCGACGGCGCTGAGGTGGTATTCACCATTATCAGACATCACTAAGGAGAGTTGTAGGCTGGATTAATCGTCGATTATGCCCGGAGTGTCTGGGGCGTCGCTCCAGGCCATCGGCGCAACTGGATTGCCGCTTGGTTGGTCTTCGGGCTAGCCTGAGAAACGGCCGCCAGCAGGAACTACTCTCTCCAACCACCAGAGTTACCGCTCTATAATTAACAGATGGGTTAGTGTCGGTGTAGACAGCTTCGAGCTGACGATTGTTAAAGGAGCTTGTTCACTCTAACTGCGCTGATTTCCATTCCATCATTGAGGATAATTAACCGCCCGCCAGGAAAAATTCGCCGCACCTTGCCGCTATAATGGCAGAAACCGCCTCAAGGGGCAAGTGTACTTGGGCGCATGTCAGTTTTGGCCACAGAGACGATGTTCCCGTCCGAAAACTGACAAAGCACGGGATAGGATCCCCGACATCAGCGGGCGCATCTCTACGACCGGCGCGTTTGATCAGCGCTTCCCGTGAAAGCGGCCTTTGGGTAAACAACCTGAGGAGATTTAAATCATCGACTATTCACTTAACGAGCATGATCACTCGAATTCAAGCGTAGCCTCGCAACGAGCTGTTGCATGCCGCGGGGGGGTGGTCTCTTGAACCCTTCCCTGACGGGATTTACCTTTGTACTACATTGCAAAGGGGGTGGGCATGCGCACCGTTGTTATCAGACTGCGCCGGGCCGATCTCTCGGCAGAGATGGCCGCAATGCGGGCATGGCTTGATGAAAATCGCTGCCAGCCATCGCGATTTGATTGCGACCAATACGAGGACACCACTGTCCTCCGGGTCGAATTCAAGCAAGACAGCGAAGCGCAGTCGTTTAGGGCGAGATTTGAGCCGTCGACCTCGCCTCGGCATCCACTGAAGCAACCGCTCGTACACGAGACCCACGAGCAGAGCCTTGTTCCCGAGGGCTGGTCTCCGAGCGCGACTGGCGCGGAATTGATGCTTCAAGTTTGTCGCTGGCGGATCATGGCGGAGGAGATCCGCACCGAGGCGGAAGATTTCTCGACGGCTTCGGCCAAGGAAACGCTGCAAGCCGTGGCCCAGGTATGGGATCAGATGGCCGAGAATTTGGAAAAGCGGTTGGTGAGTTCGCGGCAGCTTAGACGATGATCGCCATTTAACCGGCTTAGCTGATTGTTCCCCCAAATTCCGCTGTTTGAGGCCGTCGGCGGGTCGTTTCTGCGAGCGGAGTTAAGCTACGGTCCTGGCGCGCGATGCCGGACGAAAAACGGTTTCGTCCGGTACTCTGCCGAGGCGATAACCACCCACGCTATCGCATATTGCCTGTGTGCCCGAGCGAGTAGCGGCCCGGCTGCGGCCACACGGTGAGCCCGTGCGGCTCCTTGCCGACGCTTATTTGCCTTACGGCACCTGTCTTCGTGTCGATGTCGTAGACGACATTGTCATAGCGGCCCGACAGCCAAAGGTCTTTGCCGTCGACGCTGACATTGCCCATGTCCGGGCTGCCGCCGCCTGGTATCGGCCAGGTTTCCTCGACGGTCCGGGTAGCAAAATCGATCACGCTGATACTGCCCGGTCCATGCGGCGAACCGTGGACCTTGTGCGAGCCGCGATTAGAGACGTAAAGCTTTGTTCCGTCGCGGCTCGGATACAGCCCATGGGTGCCGATCCCGGTCGGAATAAAGCCGATCTTGCTGAAGTTATCGCCATCGACCAGAAAGACCCCGTCGGCAAGCATATCGGCGACGTAAAAGACTTTGCCGTCGGGCGAGACACGAATGTCCTGCAGCATCCCACGATTATTGAGCCTCAGATACCCGAGCACCTGATGGTTGACCATGTCGATTTTGACCAGGCCGCCGCCACGAAACTCGCAAGTAAAGATCGCATAACGGCCGTCGATCGAAAAATCGGCGTGGTTGATCCCCGAACAGGCCGGCGTTGGCAGGGATTGCTGCAATGCCATCGTATGCGCATCGCGAAAATCGAGCCGCTTTAGCCGCTCGGCGACAACGATCGCCGACGTGCCGTCGGGGGTGAAATACATGTTGTAGGGGTCCGCGACTACGACACGGGCGCCTGGCCTACCGGTCTTGGGATCGATGGGGGTCAGGCTGCCGTCGGCGCGGCGCCGGCCATTATTCGCGACCCACAATGTCTGTAAATCCCAAGAGGGGATGACGTGCTGCGGCAGAAACCCGACCGGAAAGCGGTCGATCACGCTGTGGCTCGCCGGATCGATCACGTAAACATCATTCGAGCGCAGATTGGGCACGTAAACGCGCGTCAAGGCGCCCGCGACAGCCGGACTGAGCATATTGGCCCCGGCAGCACTGTAGAGATTGGCCGGATTCAGAACCGGCAGCATCCCCGGGACGGTTTGGATAGGGGTCGGGCGGGGCGGCGGGACGGCCGCGGTGACAAGCGCGGCGGGAGCCGCCAGTGGCCTTGGCGTGACCGCCGATTGCGCGACTTGAACAATCGCTGCGGCAGCCGAGCACAGCAACCCGTAGCCGCCCTGAACGGCGCTCGCCGGCCAAATCGGTAGACTGCACAGCAAAAAGCCGAGAACGAAAAGTGGAACGATCCAAACCGCTATTCGCAACCAACGGCGCATTAGCAATGGCAAACAGGCCTCCGAAGACAAGGTGCTAGAGACACCGCGCGGTGAAAGCTGATTTCAGCGTTGCGCCGTTGCGGTTCTGATCGCGGCGACGGTGCGCGCAACGACGAGATCGACACCGAGCTGGCCGAGCGCTGCGCTGGCGTGCCGCGGATCGCCGTGGGTGCCGTCGCCCACCTTGGTTTCGCCAAGCATATCGGTGCGCACTAAGGCGGGGTCGGTCGCCATCATCAGCGAGGTGTCGAGCAGGCCAGCATGGCTGCCGATCTCGGCCTCGCTGTACCCTTTGCTCTTTAGTAATTGACCGAATTCGGTCTCGCTCGCGCGGTAATATTCGGTCAGCGCATAGGCGCGCACCGGGGTTGCCGCCCATTCGCGGTCAAGCCGCTGGACGACTGCCTCGTCATTCCGTTGATAGCCGCCATGGTCGCCGAGAAAGACAATGTTGCGGAAACCAGCGAGCTTGAAGCTCTTTGCCGCGTATTCGAGAGTGGTTTCGAAGGCGGCGGACGGCACCGTGATCGTCCCCGGGAATTTAAGATGTCCTTCCGGCTTGTCGACATTGCCCTCGGGCACATAGGCGATGACCGGCGCGACCAACGCGTTGCCGAGCGCCTGGGCAATCTTTCCAGCAAGCACTCTGACGCGAACGTTGTGCTTGCCGAGCGCCATTTGCGGGCCGTTCTGCTCGGTTCCGCCAATCGGAACGAGGATTGTCGTCTTGCCCGCCTGAAGGTCGGTGCGTAGCTCAGGCCAGGTCAGGTCTTCGAGATAGACGCTGCCGGAGGACGCGGCGCCCGCGGTCCCGACGCCACCGATCAGCAGGAACAAAAGGACAAACAGAACCTGTCTCGCCATCGCCGCAACCCCCGGTGCCAACTCGTTGCACCGGCGTCGCTTACGCCGTCGGCGGAGCCCGGGCAACGGCCATTGCCGCCATGTGAAAAGATGTCCGAACGACGAAATTGAGCATGCGAATTCTGCCGCAGCATCGCTTAACTCAGGAGCAGTAGTGCGGGCAGGAAGACGACGCCCGAGCCGGCCATGATTGGCGCCGTGGAGGGGTCATCGGACAGTGACATCGCATCCGTCGGCGAATCGAATACAAATCGCCGTCACGACGGAACTTACGTGTCGGTCAGCGAAGGGTGTGCGAAATCAGAGCGGCGGCGACGCAGAAGATCACGATCGCGAGCGGCGGAACGCGCCAGCGCTCGAGTAAAAGAAAGCTCGTCAATGCGATCGCGACATCGCGACCATTGTTGACCGCGCTCGTCCAGATCGGGTTGTAGAGGGCGGCTCCAAGTACCCCGACGACGGCGGCGTTTATGCCAGCCAAGGCCGCCCGCGCCGCCGGGTGGTGACCAAGCCACAGCCACACCCGCAAACCCGCCAAGGCGATCAGCATCCCCGGAAGAAACATGAATATGAGCGCGACAGCCGCCCACAACAGGGCCGCCCCGGCAGGGGCGACGACGGCGCCGAGATAGGCGGAGAAGGTAAAGAGGGGCCCTGGAATTGCCTGTGCGACGCCGTAGCCGGCGAGGAATGTGCTGTCGGAGAGCCAGCCTCGCGGCACCAGCGCATCGCGCAAGAGGGGCAGCACGACGTGTCCGCCGCCAAACACCAGCGCGCCCGCTTTGTAGAAAATGCCTGCCAGCGCTAGCAAACTGTGGGGAGCCGCGGCGCCGGCCAGCGGCAGCGCGATCAGCAAGACGAGAAACAACGCTAGTGCTACCCCGCCGGTCCGTAGCGTCACCGGCATCGCCGGCAAACCGGGAGCGGCAGGTAGGTCGCGGCACAGTATCGCGCCGCCAATGGCACCGATCAGCAATGCGCCGATCTGAACCACCGGGCCGCTGACCACCAGCAAAAGCGCCGCCGCAACCAATGCCAACGCGGTCCGCACCCGGTCCGGGCACAAATTTCGCCCCATGCTCCAAACCGCCTGCGCCACTACGGCCACGGCAACGAGCTTTAGCCCGTGCAAGACCGCGTCGGTCGTGGGGCCTTCGAGGCGCGGGGCCAGCAGTGCGAAACCAAACATGACAATCGCGGACGGCAGCGTAAAACCGGCCCAAGCGGCAAACGCACCGCCCCAACCGGCGCGACGCAATCCGATCAGGTACCCGACCTGACTGCTCGCCGGGCCCGGCACCATCTGGCACAAGGCGACCAGCCCGGCGTATTCCTCCGGCGACAGCCAGTGGCGCTGGCGGACGTAGGTTCGCTCGTAGTAGCCGAGATGGGCAATCGGCCCGCCGAACGAGGTTAGCCCGAGCCGCAGCGCAACCCAGAAGACCTCGCTCGCACGGCCCCGGCGAGGTTCAATAATGGAGGACGTAGCGGTCTCGCTCATCTCGATCTCCGAGCGTGTTCCGCTGTTTCCTACCCGGACGCTGTAATTAGCGCGATGCAAGCCTGCAGTATTCTATCGCGAGCGCCGCGGCAGAGACGCGAACTACAGCGAGTCAGGCAACGATCTATCGTCGGAGGGTTCAACGACACTTCGTCGTCAGCGGGTCAACGTCAGGTTCGACGGGTGATAGAGTTGGGATGGCGTAGCTTCCGGCGCTGGCGGGGGTGACGGTCGGAACAACCCCAGCAGCCCTTCGAACAACCCGCGGACGGGCGCCGGGAGGTTTGCGACCGGCGCAGCGGCGGACTGCGGCGGGACGCTCGGCAGCGGTCTGACGGGCATCGAGCGCGTTGCCGCGAGCATAAAGTTGCGCCAGGTTTCGGCGGGCAACGACCCGCCGGCGACCTTGTTCATCGGCGCGTTGTTGTCATTGCCAAACCACACCCCGGCGACGAGATCGGCGGTATAGCCGATAAACCAGGCGTCGCGATAATCCTGCGTGGTGCCTGTCTTGCCGGCGGCCACCCGAGGCAACCGGGCGCTGCGCCCGGTGCCGTGGTCGATAACGCCGGCGAGCATGTCGTTCATCTCGCCCACCATTTCCGGACTGACGACCCGGCCCGGCCCGGAACCGCTGCGGCGAAACAATACATTTCCACTGCTGTCGCGGATTTCGGCGATGCCATAAGCCCACACGCCGGTGCCGCCATTGGCAAAAGGTGCGTAGGCGCCGGTCAGTTCCAGCAGGTTCACGCTATCGGTCCCGAGAGCGATGCTCGCATCGCGCGTCAACGGCGTGGCGATGCCCAACCGGTGTGCCGTGGCAACGACGTTGTCGATCCCCGCCCGCTGCGCGACCTGCACCGCAATCGTGTTGATCGATTGCGCCAGCGCCTCGGCGAGGGTCATGTCGCCCTGATAGCGATTGCCATAATCGCGCGGGCGCCACGTGCCGATCTGGATGGGACCATCGACAAAATGGTCCGAGGGGCGCAGACCTGCTTCAAGTCCGGCGAGGTAGACAAACGGCTTGAACGCCGAGCCCGGCTGGCGCTGCGCCTGGGTCGCGCGATTGAACTGGCTCGCGTCATAGCTGCGGCCGCCGACCATCGCCCGCACCGCACCCTCGGGGGACATCGCGACAAGCGCACCCTGGCTCACCGCGTCGCGAGCCCCATCCCGGGCTAGGGTCTCGGCAATTACTGCTTCTGCCTCGGCCTGCATCGCCGGATCAAAGGTGGTGACCACGGTCAAGTCACGGCTGTTCGGGCCGACAAAATCGGTGAGCTGCGCGGCCACCCAATCCGCAAAATAGCGGTTCCCCGGACGGGCGCTCGCGATCGTGCCGAGGGCGCTTTGTTCGTGGTCGGCGGCTCTAGCCTCGCTTGGGCTGACGTATCCCGCCTCGACCATATTGGCGAGGACCTGCGCCGTGCGGGCCGCAGCAAGGTCGCGGTCGCGGGTCGGATTGAAGCGCGCCGGCGCCTTTAGCAAACCGGCGATCATCGCACTCTGGTACAGATCGAGGCGCGAAGCCGACTCGCCAAAATAGCGATGTGCCGCGGCATCAACGCCATAGGTGCCGGCGCCGAGATATACCCGGTTCAGATAGATTTCGAGGATTTGCTCCTTCGAAAATCGATGCTCGAGCCACAAAGCTAGCAAGGTCTCGCGGGCTTTTCGGGCAAAGCTCCGCTCAGAGGTCAAGAATAGATTTTTCACGAGCTGTTGCGTGATCGTGCTGCCGCCCTCGACGACATGCCCCGCGCTGAGATCGGCGATCGCCGCACGCACCAACCCGATCGGATCGATCCCGAAATGATGAAAAAAACGCCGGTCTTCGGTCGCGATGACCGCCTGCGGCAGATAGCGCGACATTTCTCGCAATGTCAGCGGCCGTCCGAAAAGATCGCCGTAGGTTGCGAGCAGGCTCCGGTCGGCGGCGAGGATCGTCACACTGGGTCGTCGCTGCGATTGCGCCAATTGGCTGGTGTCGGGCAGGGTCAGTGCGAAGTAGCCGACAACGGCTCCGCCAATAACCAGGAGCCAGAGGAGCAGCAGGGCAGCGAGCCGGACAAACGCGCGCCGCCCCGACCGGTTCAGCTCCGAGCGGCGCGGCGCCGGTGGTCGCGCGCGACCTTGGCGCGGTGGCTGCAGCCGATCGCGGGGATCTGCGCGCAGCCGCGGGTCAGGCATTGCCGGTCGCCATTTCGATACTGAGCCTCACCTCGGTCGCTTCGCCCTAATCTTTGGGACGCCTCCCGTCCAACTGCTTCTTTATGGCATACTATTGGCGGCGATCCGGTTTGGCGCTCCATTCGCCGTCAAGGGCGGAACCGCTACGTGCATGCAGTTGTTTTGATGACAATCACGGATAAAGCGCGGCTGTCGCCTTTTTGCTAAAAAGGGATGGCGGCGCAACCCGTGGGAGCAATAACCATGGCTGGGCCGACCGAATCGACGCGAGACGGGACAAAGCGCAGCCGAGTATGGGACGGGCGAAGATGATCCTGACCGAACTTGCCGACGCCGCCCAATCGGCGGCATTATCTGTCGTTGACGAACAGAGAGCCCGCGCTGCGGCACAGGTCCACGGCATCGCCGAAGCGGTGCGGGCGGCGGGACACTCGTTGGAGCAGTCGCAAAACCAGGCGGCCGCGGAATATATCAATTCGACGGCGCGACAAATCGAGACGGTTGCCGACGCGATTCGCTCGCGCAACTGGAGCGGGTTGGTTTCGGATGTCGAATATGTGGCGCACCGCTCGCCGACAATGTTTGTCGCCGGAGCGGTGGCGTTGGGCTTTATCGCCGGACGCTTTTTGGCGGCCTTGCGCGAGCCCGAGCCGTCACAAGGCGTCACACGCCGGGCGACGGAAAACACGGTGGCCGCCGCAGTGTCGAGCGCGAGCGGTAATGGCCAGTTAATGGATTTGCCGCCGCCGACGGAAGCACGGGAACTGTCGTGACTCCACCAGACGATTTCACCGCGCGTGAAGAGGCCCCTTTCCGGCCAAGTCGGGAGCGCCCGATCGGCGCTTTATTCACCGATCTGACCGAAGATCTAAGCAAACTCTTCAAGCTCGAAATCGAGTTGTTCAAACGCGAGCTGGCTGAGAAAGCGGGCCGGCTCGGGCGCGGCGGTGCCGCGATCGCAGTGGGCGGCATGCTTGCCTTTAGTGCCTGGCTTGCCTTGCTCGCCGCAGCGATTCTGGGATTGTCCACCGTTTTGGCGCCATGGCTCGCGGCGCTGATCATCGGTGTCGTGGTGCTGTTAATTGCGGCTGTATTGCTTCTCCTCGGCAAGCGTTGGCTCGATGCTCAGGGCCTCGTGCCGCGCCGCACGCTTAATACGCTGCGCGAGGATGGAGCGTGGATCAAGGAGCGCGTGTCATGACGCCCGAATCCGACCGGTCGATGGATGAGATCGAGATCGAGATCGCCCGCACCCGCGCTCGGCTTTCGACAACAACCGACACGCTCGCGGCCGAGTTGGCGCCGCCGCGTCTAATTCATCAAGGAGCAGACATGCTTAATGGTTTTCTTAGCCGGTCCGATGGGATCGAGCTCGGCGGCGGCGTTCGCGCCGATCCCGTGGCCTTGGCGTTGCTCGGGTTGGGTGTTGCCTGGCTCGTCGCCGAAAATACCGGTCTTCTTGACAAGTTAATGCCGGAGCGGACCGACGAGCGGGCGCGGCGGGCGGAGGAGATCCCGGCACTGCCCACCGGTCAAACGACCCAGTCCGATAGCGGCGAGGGTTGGATTCACCAGGTGGCGAGCGCCACCCAGGGCACCCTCCATACCGTCTACGACCGCGGCGCTGCTGTCATCGGTCAGGCGGGCGAGTTCATCTCGCACCCGGGTGACTCGACCGAGCGGGTAAAGCAGGCCGGCGGGCGCGTGATAGAAGCCGCGGGACAGAGCCGCTGGTGGCTCAGCGCCCTCGGGCTCGCTGCCGGTGCGGCGATGGCGATGTGGTTGCCAACCAGCCGGCGCGAGCGCGAGATTGTGACCCAGGCGCGGGACGATATTTTGGACAAGGCCGAGGAGCTTGGCCACCGCGCGGCAAATTCGATGCGCGAGCTCGCGGAGACCACGGCGCACGACGAAGGCTCGACTCGCTCGACAGAGCATTGAGGGGGTAGGCGGCTTTTCACCAGCATAGTTGCTGACGGCAAAAGGGGGGGCGATGACGGGGTATTTTGGTGCCGGTCGTATAATTGTGGCCGGAGTTGCACTCGCATTCGTGTCGCAGGGGTCGGCGCGAGCGCAGATGTCGAGCAATCCGGCCGAGATCACCGCCTGTCTGTGTCAGCAGCAGGGTGTCACCACGCTGACAGCTGACATGTCGGCCAAAACCCAGGCGCTCCTCGACGCGCGCCAGCGGGTCGTCGATTTGAATGCCCGGCTTGGGCAGGCGCAGCGGACTATTGACGTTAATAACGCGGAGGCGGAAGCGCAATATAAGGCGCTCTTGGCGCAGCGCGACCAGGCTTACAACGACTCGATCGGACCGGTGGTCGGCGCGGCGGATCAGGCGACTAATCGCTACAACGCGTTAGTCAACCAGTACAACGCGCAGTGCGCCAACCACATCTTCAACGCGGATCTGATGGCGCAATTGAAGCAGCATCTGGTGTGTCCGCCGCTCGACTAGTCTCGATAGCGACCGGTCTGAGGAACGGCGACTAGAGAAACGCGAGCAGGGGCAGCCTAGTTTCCACTGGATGGGGTTATTCCGATCCCGCGGCGGACCGCCGCATGGCTAGCGCGCCATCGCCCGACCCGAGCTTCAGCTGACCCGGACTGTCCGGCCCTGAAACGCGCTTTGCTGCGTCTTCTTCTCGACCACAAAGGCCGTCTCTAGCCGAGTAGAAAGGGCCCTCTCGACATTAGATAAACCGAACGACCCCAATTCTATTTGTGTCAAGGGCCTAAAATGGGGCAACATTTGCCAAAATGGAGATAAGGGTCGCAACGCCGGCCTTACGCCGAGCCGAACAAGCTGACCCGATACCTTGTTTGGAGGCTGGTAGATGAGCTTGCGTATCCTGCGTGGTGCGTTGTTCATCGTCTGCGCGTCCGGGGCCATTTGCTCGGGGCTGCAAGGCGCTGCGGCGGACGATTTCGCAATCACGAACGCGCCAGGGAGCTACTCGAACGCTTTGGGGTGCACCCAAACGAGCTCCGGGACGGTCTGCGGCGGAGGAGGGGGAGGGAGCAGCTCGTCGCGCGGCCGCGCGCTTGATCCTGACCATGTTACGCCCCTCGGGTCCGTCATACTCGGGCCGATCTCGATAGCGCTTAGTCCGTTTTGTGCTTTTAGCCCTGACCCAGCGGGTTGCCTGGGCAGGGTCTGGGCCTCTTTGCCGCCGGCCGCGATCGCCCGCGCGATAAGAGGTTCTCCTTCGCCCAGCAGCGACAATTCCCCTTCTAACCCCACCTACAATCCTGGCTCTGCTTATAGTTATAGCCCGCCCGCAGTAAGCAACTCAGAGAGTCCGTGGGAGGCGAATTGGAGGCAATTTAACTCCGCACATCAGGCACTGGGCCAGCTCGAGACTGCAGCGTATGAAGGAACGACGGCCACCGCGGCGGTGCGGGGCGGAGCTGCGCCAGAGACAGCACACGAACTCGCTAAACCTTGTTTTGACGTGCGTTGTCAACCGTCGCCCGTCAGCATCCCTCGTCAAGCGATCGACGGGGGTCCGGTCCAGCCAGGGCATCGCGGTCCCTCGGAATCGGGAAACGTGAGGTATTTCCTGAGTCAATACAGCCACCTCTCACCCTCCAATCAGGCGCTGTATTGGCGTCGCATGACTCCTGAGGACCAACGAGCCGTCGTCAAATTCGTACAGGAGCACCCCAACGACCGAAAGATGCAGGGGTTGCGCAAGATCTTATATAAGCTCGACGGACCGGGTCCCGGGCGCAATATACAGAGCGCGGCAGCCAGTCAGGAACAGCGTCCCGGGAACTTTTACGAGAAGGAATTGCAGGGACTTTCATCTTCCTTGCCTCCGTCGCTCTCTAACCCGTGACGGAGCGGCTCGCCATCGCGAAGTTTGTAGCACATGTCGGCAACGACCTCGGTCGTGGGGTTCGTTGAAAAGGTCCGTCGCGGCTACAATTTTATCGCTTTTGCTCGCCACGTATAACGGCACGGTGGCGCTGGCCGATTGCCCGCCAAATTCGGTTCCTTACGCCACGACTCAAGAGGGCGACACCACGATTGTCCATTGCCAGTGCGCGACCGGCTTCACCGCCGAGGGCGGTCAGTGTGTGCCGCTGGAGGTTCGGGCGCCCTCCCCGGTTCGTTCTCATCCCCGAGTAACCGGACGAAATCTCGCCCGTGATCCCTTTGCGGCACGTCTGAACGCAACTGCCCTTAAACTCGTAGACGCTCGTATTGCGAACTTGGAAAAAGGGATTCGACTCCTTGGGAGTTCTAACCCCGAGTGGAATACCGAGCAAAGGCGCGTCGACGACGACATTCACGAGCGTTGGATCGACTTATCCAAGGAAGGCTTAAATCTCGTTAGCCTAGGACTCGCGAAGTGGGCGGAACTTGCGACCGCGAAGCACCTTCAGAACGTCAAGGTCGACGTATTGCTGCGTTCGTTGCGAGATCCGCTGGCGAGCCTGCCCGCCGATGAGGCCGGGCTTCAACGGGTGCTTCGCTCGTCGATCGACCCCGAGATGAAGTCCGCGATCCTGACACACATAGCCGCGTTGCATCGGTTGGAACAAGCTCAGCAGAACAAGGATATCGCCCTTGTGGTACGACGCGTGCGCGATATGGGCGATGCGCTAGCCAAAGAATTCGATATGATGAAAGGCTATCCTCCCGGAGATTCGCGTGTTGCTGATGCTCTCTACTCATCGAGTGCGCTAATCGGGAATCTTGCCCTTGTGTTTTATGAGGGGTCTCTGGCACCCGTTGCGCTCGTCGGCAGTATCTCATCAAGCGTAGTTGTTTCGGGGCGGATTTTGGTCTCCATTCGAGAGGATTACCGGCGCTCTGCGGCGTTAGCAAAAGACGCTTCGCTCCGCGAAAGCGAGCGACATGCGCTTTTGGCCAAGCTCGACGACCTGAAGCAGGAACAGACGCGACTAGCCTGGGCGACGGAACGCTCCCGCTAACAGGTGGGCGCAACAGACCCAGCGCGGTTGTCGGGATACAGCGTCTGCGGGTCGACCAGCGGCTCGGCGACAACCCGCCATTCGCCGTCACGCCAGGCCCGGAAAAAGCAGCTGCGCCGCCCGGTGTGGCAGGCGACGCCATGCTGATCGACCAACAGCAAAACCGTGTCGCCATCACAATCGAGGCGAAGCTCATGCAGCCGCTGCACTTGGCCGGAGGTTTCGCCCTTTCGCCATAGCTTTCCGCGCGACCGTGACCAGTAGCAGACTTGCCCCTCGGTGAGGGTCGCGCGTACGGCATCGCGGTTCATCCACGCCACCATCAGGATCTCGCCGGTGTCGTATTGCTGGGCGACTGCCGCTACCAGCCCATCCCGGTCGAACCTGATCGCGGCGAGGGCCTTATCGATGGTATCGGCTGCCTCGATGCTGTCACCTGCCTCAGTCGTATCACCCACGTTGTCCGTCCTTGGCCGGCTCACAGCATCTGACCGCCATCGACCGCTATATTCTGGCCGGTGACCCAACCGGCGAGCGGCGACGCGAGGAACAGGGCGACTCGCGCCACTTCCTCCGGCTGGCCCAGCCTGCCAAACGGGATGCTGCGAAGGATCGCGGCGTAAAGCGGCGGGTTGTTGTTTTTCGCGCGCTCCCAGGTACCGCCCGGAAATTCGATCGAGCCGGGGGCGATGCAGTTGACCCGAATCTGCTTGCGCGCCAACTGGGCGGCCAATGTCTGCGTATATTCGAGAATCGCCGCCTTGACCGCACCATAGGGCGGCGTGCGGGCCGAGGCGCGAAACCCCGAGATCGACGAGATATTGATGATCGACCCGCTCTCGGTTTCTTCCATGTAGGGCAGGGCCGCCCGCGTCGCTCGCACGGTCGCCATAAGGTCCACCGATATGCTGGCAGCCCAGCCGGCCTCGTCGTCGCTGGTGCCAAACCCCGAGGCATTATTGACCAGCACGTCGATACCGCCGAGCGCATTTGCCGCCTCGTCGATATAGCCGGGGATCGCCGCCGCGTCGGCGAGATCACAGGTCGCGGCATGCGTTTTATGCCCGAGCCTGGCGATGTCCTCGCGCGCTCTTGCCAATGCTTCGGCGCCGCGCGCGCAAATCGAAACATCTGCACCAGCCTCGGCAAAGATCACCGCGATCGCCCGCCCGATGCCGCGGCTGCCGCCGGCTACCACAGCCTTCTTCCCCGCCAAATTGATGTTCATGTTTCCTCCGTTGCTTCCGACCGCCGAGCCACACCAATCTGGCCGGCTTCGGCCGATGCGTCGAGAGCGAAGACCAGCTTGCCGCAGCGGCGGGCAGGCATGATGCTGGACCAGGAAATCAAAGGAGGGCGGACATTTCCCACTAAAACTCCGCGGCCTAATCGTCCCATCGGCTTTGCCAGAATCGTCAGTAGCAGCTTTGCGGACGTTGCGCTCCAGGTTCGCCAGAGATGTCCATTGAAAAGTCGTCGGTAACTATGGGTACCAGACGCGTGAGCTTTCATAACTTATCAAGACTGCGCTTCAAATCCGAAAGGGTCTCGTCAACTTTCAATGCCTGTCTACGCGCCAATTCGTAAAGTACCGATAAGAGTTCTGTGCTCTCATCCGGATTAGAGATTGGAGCTTCGATAACTTCCAAGACTTTTCCAACTTCGTCGGTAATACGCATAAAAGGTAGATTTTCACCCCGCGGGCGGTCGAGAATGATGAGTGTCTGTCCAACGCGTGCCAGGAAGCTACTAAGGGATAGCTCTTCCCAGGTGAGCTTTCCCTCGCGGGTCCTCGCCAATATCGTGTCCACTAGCTCGGCCGGCACAGGCATTTCATTCCTCACCAACATCGTATCGATATCGTGACTCAGCGAGAATGCGCTGAAGACGCTCTGACACTCTTCTGAGTTGCAGTTGCAACCCAACGAATCCGGGATCGGCCGTTATCGGTTCGGGCATAATAGTCAACTGTTCCGCCAAATCGCCTAGTGCGATGGGCAAAGCATAAAGGTCTTCTTGGCTTCCACCCAGGGTTCGCGAGATCTCTCGAGCTTCGATGGTGCACCCCGACGACAACTCCAGCCAAACAATCGCCATCTGCCGCTCGCCTCTGCCGACGTGATTGCGCGAGGCTTCGAGGTGATTGTGCGCGTCGCCTAGCTTTGCGAGTAACTCGCGACTGCGGACCCGCTGGGCCAAACCCAGCGCCGCGTCCCGGGCGGCATCTGCAGCACGCTTCACCTTTAATATCTGCCAGATCGCGACTACAAAGCCCAGCACCGTTATCGCCGCGGACGCCCACGCCAAAGTTCCGAGAACTTTTGTATCGGTGGTCAGATAGTCGAACAGCGCGTGGTCCTATGGGGGTAGCAGAGCGAGACAAAAACGTTGGGCGATGCCAGCGCAACATGGAAGTGAGAAGGAGTTGCAAGCGCGATTTTCTGAGCTAATCCTTAGCGACTATTACGGGACAGTGGGAGCACATATCATGCCGAAACAGTTTCTGATGCTGCCGCCGCAGAACGACAAGACCCGTGAATCGGGCGCGCGGCTTGCCGAGGCGCTACCCGAGCTCGACGTAATTGTCGCCGAGGATATCACGCGCGCCGAGCAGGCGATTGCTACCGCCGAGACCGCTTTCGGCACGCTTCCCCCCGCGTTATTGCGCCGGGCGCGGTATCTCAAATGGCTGCAGGCGCCGCAGGCGGCACCGCCCGCCGGCTATTATTATCCGGAGCTGATCGCCCACCCCGTCGAGATCACCAATTTCCGCGAAATATATAACGACCATATCGGCACCCATGTGATGGCCTTTGTGCTGGCCTTCGCGCGCGGCCTCCAGCGTTACATTCCGCAGCAATTGCGCCGTGAGTGGAAGAAGCCGTCGCAGAATGAGGGGGTCGTCCACCTGCCCGAGGCGACTGCGCTGATCGTCGGCGTCGGCGGGATCGGCAGCGAAATCGCGCGGCTTGCCACCGCCTTTGGCATGCGGGTGATCGGCGTTGATGAGCGCCGGCGCCAAGCGCCGCCGGGTGTCGCCGAATTGCATCGCGGCGACGAGCTCGACGCACTGTTGCCGCAAGCCGATTTTGTGATCCTGACGGTGCCGCATACGCCGGAAACCGAAGGGTTTATGAACCGCGCACGGTTCCAAGAGATGAAGAAGACGGCTTTTTTTATTAATATCGGGCGCGGGTTGACGACCCGGCTCGACGATCTCGCCGCGGCGATCGAAGCGGGCGAAATCGCCGGCGCCGGGCTCGATGTGTTTGAGCAAGAACCGCTGCCTACCGGCCACAAATTATGGACGCTTCCCGGCGTGTTGATTACCCCGCATACCGCCGGCTATGGCCCCTATTTGGACGAGCGGCGCTACGAGATCATCCTCGAGAATTGCCGGCGCTTTCTCGCAGGCCAACCCTTGCGCAATCTCGTCGACAAAGCCCGCTGGTTCTGATGAGATAGGTTCCAGTAGAGATAGCGGAGTCGATCAAGGACGGGGTGCGTCGGCGTGGTCTTTGCGCAGCATCAGCCACTCGGCCACAAGTTTTCCGTCATCGGCCGGAAAGCACTCATCGAGCACCCGCGAGTTAAGAATGCGATCGACGCGGAAATGACGGATGTCGTTTCTCAATTCGCACCACGCCCCGACGACGGTCACGTCGACATAGAAGGCCATTGCCAGAGGCCATATCGTGCGCCGCGTCTGATGTCCGGCCTCGTCGGCATAGTCGATCGCAATCTTGCGAGTCTCGCGAATGGCGCCGCGCAGTTCGGCGAGATCGACGCCGCTGACTAGCGGAGCGCTGCCGTCGGACACAAACACCCGCGCTGCTACCAGGAGGGGCTGAAGCGGGTCTGGAACCACGGCGGCGAGTTTGGCGAGAACGCTCTCTGCGGCGGCGAGTAGTTTCGGGTCGCGCAGCCGGCGTAGCAGGCGCACGCCGATCGCGATTGCGTCGGCCTCGTCGGCGGTGAACATCAAAGGCGGCAAGTCGAACCCGCGGCACAGCACATAACCGAGCCCCGGGGCGCCTTCGATCGGCACTCGACTCGCTTGTAGCGCCGCGATGTCGCGATAGATCGTGCGCGGCGTGACTTCGAGCATGTCGGCGAGTGCCGCCGCGGTCATCGGCCGGGCAGCGGTCCGCAAGCTCTGAATGATGTCGAACAGGCGATCGGCGCGGCGCATCGCTTCGGCCCTGATCGTACTGACAGAACGCTGTCAGCATGCCTCCGTTAAATTGGCGTCGCAATAATTTGACGGAGGAATTGATGGGCTCTACCAATATCGATATCGATGCTGCCCCATGGACGGTCGGGACTGCGTTCTGCGGACCCGCGGCGGTTTACGACGGCCAGGAAATCGTCCAAGTGAAGCGGTTGAGCGACCGCCGGTCCGAAGGCGGCGGCAGCGCTTGGCTGGTCAAGTTCTCGCCACCCCCGGGCAAGCTGATCAAGATCGTTGCCACGGCGCGCTCCGACGAGCATGTCTTCAATCTCGAAGGCGGCCGCGGCACCAAGACCGGACAACCGGCGCGTTCTTCCGGTGGCTACTTGCTAAATCCTGAGGGCCAGCCGCACAGCGCCCTTATCGGCCAGGAAACCATTGCTTTCGTCGTCTATTCCGGGGAGTTGGACGAGGTGCACTCGATGGAGGTCGTCGATATCGAGCCGGCTGGCGGGACCGATCCTGACCGCTAACCCCGTCGCGCCCTTTAAGAAAGATAACCCATGTGCGGAGACGGTCGTCAGTGCCCGCCTTACGTATGCGATGGACTCCGCCGCTTATACCGGTTGACAAGTGACGCCACAGACCGTGACGCAATTGCCATTGGGGAGTAGCTTCCGCCAGTAATTTCGGCGGGACCGTGTCAACAGGCTCGCGCCTCGGCGCGTGGCACGGCCGGCAGAGGGAATATGCCCTGCCTTGCGAGACCAGTACGCATCCGGGGCCGATCCGGCCGGCTCCGAAGTTGCGTACTGCTCTTGTCCGGCGCGGCGCCCCCGATGAACCCACTCGCGATTATCGTCACCGCCTTCAGCATGTCGGCCGATGCCTTTGCCGCGGCGCTTGCGAAAGGAGCGGCGCTCGATCGCCCTCCTTTTGGAGAGGCGTTGCGCTGCGGTCTGATCTTCGGGGTGGTCGAAGCGTTTATGTCGGTTATCGGCTGGACGCTGGGCGCTGCTGTAAATGGCCCCGGCTATGTCGCGGCGGACCGGTGGATCGCATTTGCCGTGCTGGCGGCGATCGGTGTCAAAATGATCTATGACGGCCTGCGGCGCGCCGCCGGCGAGGAAAAACCAAAGCGGCACTCGACCCGCTTGTTGGTCGTGACCGCGATCGGCACCAGCATCGACGCGCTGGCGGTCGGGGTGAGCCTCGCTCTACTCGGCATCGGAATCATCGCGACGGCCGCCGCGATTGGCGTCGCGACATTCATGATGACAGCATTCGGGATCCTGCTCGGCAGGGCGCTCGGCGGACGCTATGGCCGCCTCGCCGAGACGCTGGGCGGCGCCGGCCAGATCGCGGTCGGCGTCAAGATCCTGTTCGGCTAGCCGCCGGGCTCACTCAGGCGTCGAAACCGTACAGCCGGGCGGCGTTACCGCGGGTGATCTTAAACTTGTCTTCGGCGCTCGCCTCCTTGAAGTCGCGCACCACGACGTCCTGCGAACGCGGCCAGGATGATGCCTGATGCGGATAGTCCGACGACCACATCATGCGGTCGACGCCGATAAAGGAGCGATTGGCGACCCCGACAAAGTCGTCGATATAGGTGCACCACATCTGGCGCTGGAAATACTCGCTCGGCTTCATCTTATTGGTAAACCCGGAGGCGATGCGCGAGCGCTCGAAGGTGCGGTCCATGCGCTGTAGGTAATAGGGGATCCAGCCGCAGTTGTTCTCGGCCGAGACGATCTGTAATTGCGGAAATCGGTCAAGCACCCCGGAGAAAATCAGGACGCTGAACGAGCGCTCGACCTCGTGCGCCAACACGGTCGCGCGCATATAGCGCTCGCCCCAATTATACTGGCTTTCCATGCCCATCCCGGTGATCGCGTGCAGGCTGACCGGCATGCGCAATTCCTGCGCCGCGCCCCAGAATGGGTCATACATGTCAGAACTATACGGGCGGTCTTCCGGCGGCGAGCACCAGATCATGGCCCCTTTGAGCCCCATTTTAGCGCAGCGTTCGAGTTCTCGGGCCCCGGCCTTCGGATCATACAGCGAAATCATCGCCAGCCCGGCCATGTGCTGGGGGTCGTAGCCGACGAATTCGGTAAGCCAGTCGTTGTAAACACGGAAACAATCGGCCTGCAGTCCGGCGTCCTTCAGCCAGAAAATGCGAAAGCCGAGCGTTGTGTACAGCACGTCGGCCTCGACCCCGTCGACCGCATTGTCCTTCTGCCGTTCGGCCGGGTCCCAACCGCCCGGGCGGGCGTCGGCATAAGTTGCCTTGGTCAGGAATTCCTTCAATTCCTCGGGGCTCTTGCCGGCGCCGAGCCCGATGCCGATCGGATGCGGCGCATAGCCTTCGTAATAGAAATAGGCTCCTTCCTTACCCGGCGGGTTGACCATCAGATGCGGCGCGCGTTCGCGGTATTTGCTATCGACCCGCTCGCTCCACAAATTGGGTGGCTCGCTGACGTGCGAGTCCGCTGAGATCAGCTTGTATTCCGCCATCTAACCCTCCCTCCAATAAATCCTGGCCGCTTTTTGTCCGCGGCGCGCCAGGCTCGGCGCTGAGTAGCGCAGGATCGTAGCTGAGGTTAATTGATCGCGTCCAGAGCTCCTTCGGCAGCTGCCGACGGCTTGGAGATAGGCCCGGCTCGGGTCGATCGGTTTATGATGACCGAATGGTTGACGTTACTGCCTTCGAAGAGCCTGGGGTTCGTGGGTTCCTGCACCGCCCGGACACTGCGCCGGGCCGCGGGCTAGTGCTTACGCACGGCGCCGGCGGCAATTGCACTATGCCCCTGCTGGTCGCCGCGGCGAATGCGTTCGCCGAGGCCGGCCTTTATGTGATGCGCTGCGACCTGCCGTTTCGCCAACGCCGTCCGAAGGGTCCGCCTTCGCCCTCGACCGCGGCCGCCGACCGCGCCGGATTGAAGATTGCCGTTGAAGCAGTCCGGGGCTTGGTGCCGGGGCCAGTGTTTCTTGGCGGGCAATCGTACGGCGGGCGCCAGGCGACGATGCTCGCGGCCGACGAACCGGAAATCGCAGCAGGGCTGCTACTATTCTCCTACCCATTGCACCCGCCGGGAAAGCCCGATCGGCTACGCACCGAGCATTTTCCACGGCTGCAGGTGCGCGCCATATTTGTGCAGGGCACGGCTGACCCGTTTGGCGCGGTCGCCGAGATCAAAGCAGCCCTTTCATCCATCCCAGCGCCCACCCAGCTGATCGCGATCGAGAGCGCCGGCCACGATCTGAAGCGCGGGGGGTTCGATTTCGCGCCAGTGGTCGCGGCGCTGGTAGCCACTTCGTAAGGTGTCGGCAGTGGCCGCCCGCGCTGTGAACCAAGCTGTTCTGGCCGGCTCGATCTGGCTCATGACGAGTGCCGCCGCCAGCCCTCAGTCTAATTCCAGCGCGACATACACTTCGATGATCGAGGCGATCTGCCGGCAATACGCCGCAGCCCCATCGGCATTGCCGGCTAGCCAATTGTTCGTGCAATGCATGGTCGAGCGGCGCTGCCACGTGATTACCGGCTCATCGGGCTATCAGTGCGAACAACCGGGCCCCTACACCTGGCACGGTGGCGGATACTAACGATCTCGGCTAAATCGTCACTGATCCGAACGCTCACGCGGAGGCAGATCGCCAGCCGGCCGCCAGGTGACTCAAGCTTTACGGCGACGGCGCGGCGGCGGCGCCTCGGCGGCGGGCTCCCGAGCGGCTTCCTCGCGGGTTCGGCGACGGCGTGGAGCAGGTGCATCTGCCGCTGCGGTCTCAGTTTCGACCGCGGGCTGCTTGTCGCGGCCTCCCGAAACCGGCAACAGCAGCGCCGGCTGCCGGCGATCGCCAGGTTTGCCGCCGCGCCGGGCTGATGCCGGCGAAGGTTGCGATGCGGCGGGAGCGGTCCGCCCCGCGCCAGCCTCTTCGCGCGCCAGGCTGCGCTTTAGCGCGTCCATCAGATTGATCACCTTGGGCGGCTCTTCGTCCTCTTCCGGGGGCGCCATCACCTCGCCCTTCAGCTTGCTCTGCACCAATTCGCGCAACGCGTCCTGGTAGCGGTCGTGAAAATTGGTCGGTTCGAAGACGCCGGCCTTGCGCTCGATGATGGTTTCGGCGAGCGCCACCAACTCGGGGTCGACCTCGCCCTCTTCTTTGTCGCCGAAATCGGCGGTGCGGACTTCGTCATTGGCGCGCAGAGTCGACATTACGAGACCCGCACCGCGCGGCTCGATCACCACTTGCCGCTCGCGGTTGGCCAGTACGATGCGGCCAAGGCCAACCTTGTTGGCGCGGGTCATCGCTTCGCCGATCACGCGAAACGTCTCGCCCGCGATCTGGCCGTCGGGATACACGTAGTAGGGGGTGTCGAGATAGAGCGGATCGAGCTCGTCGCGGCTGACAAAGCGATCAAGTTCAATGATCTTCGACGAGTCGATCTTTAAATCGCGTAGTTCGTCGTCGCTGATTTCGACATAGCGGTCGCGGTCGAATTCAAAGCCTTTGACGATCTGATCGCGGCTTAGCTCTTCTCCGGTCTTGGAGTCGAACAAGCGCTGCGAAACCCGGTTTCCAGTCTTCGAATTCAGCTGATTTAGGCGAATTCGCTTCGCCTCGGTCGTTGCCGGGGTCAGGTAGACCGGGCAAGTGACGAGAGAAAGACGAAGAAACCCGCTCCAACTCGCGCGCGGCATGTCGATCTCCTATGCTGCGCCATTACAATCCGCATTATCTAATAACACAAATGGGATGGGGTGGCCCCGGGCGCGAGACGGATTTTTGACGGATGGTCGGCGGCGATGGCGCTGAGTGAATACCGCAGAAAGCGCGATTTTGCGAAGACGCCGGAGCCGGCGGGGGCGGTGGTACACACCAAGGCCTCGCCAAAGCTTTCTTTCGTGATCCAGAAGCATGCCGCCCGCCGGCTGCATTACGACTTCCGACTCGAACTTGACGGGGTGTTAAAGAGCTGGGCGGTGCCAAAAGGCCCGAGCGCCGATCCCGCGGAAAAACGGCTTGCGGTGCATGTCGAGGACCATCCGCTCGAATATGGCGGGTTCGAGGGCGTCATCCCTGAGGGGAATTACGGCGCCGGCGCCTCGATGATCTGGGATCGCGGCAGCTGGACGCCGCTCGATCCCGACCCGCAGGCCGCCTATCAAAAAGGCGCTCTCAAATTCGAGCTAGACGGCCAGAAACTGCGCGGCAAATGGGCATTGGTGCGGATGGGCGGCAAGCATGCCGGCCGCAACAACGAGAACTGGCTCTTGATCAAGGAACGCGACGCCGCGGCGGCGCCGGATAGCGACGATGCTATCGTTGCCGATAATCCGCGCAGCGCCGCGACCGGACGCACGATTGACGAGATTGCCGCCGATCGCGACCGGATTTGGGGGCCGAACTCCGAGGAACGCCCGGCCACAGGATCCCTGAACGGCGGGGCTGATGCGCCGCCGGTTGGGCATGTCGAGCTATCGAACATCCCTGGCGCGAAGAAGGGGCGGATGCCGGCCGACCCGCGCCCACTCTTGGCGTGCACCGCAGCCCAGGCGCCCGACGGCCCGGATTGGCTGCACGAAATCAAATACGATGGCTATAGGCTGATGGCGCAGTTCCGTAGCGGCAAAGTGCGGCTGTCAACCCGGATGGGGCTTGACTGGACCAGTAAATTTCGCGCGCTCGCCGGCCGTATCGCCGAGTTGCCGGTCGAGGCGGCGTTGATTGATGGCGAGCTCGTCCATGTCGAACCCGACGGGACAACCAGTTTCGGCCATCTGCAGGACGCCATCGCCAATGAGCGAACCGACGCGCTCGTGTTTTACGCGTTCGACCTGCTTTATCTCGACGGCTGGGACCTGACCGGCGCGGCATTGCAGGATCGCAAAGGGGTATTGGCGAAATTGGTGTCGCCGGGCGGCGGCGGCGCCCTGCACTACAGCGATCATCAGATCGGACGCGGCCCCGATTTCTTTCGCCACGCCTGCGGCTATCAGCTCGAAGGCATCATCTCAAAACGGCGGGACAGCACCTACCGCTCGGGGCGCCACGACAGCTGGCTCAAGATCAAATGCGCCAATCGCGAAGAATTTATCGTGATCGGCTTTAGCGACCCGGCTGGCGGCCGGCAAGGGCTCGGTGCGCTGATCCTCGGCTATTACGACCGCCAGGGCGAATTGCACTATGCCGGCCGTGTCGGCACCGGCTTCAGCGATGCTCAGCTCCTGGATCTGCGGGCGCGGCTCGACCCGATCGTACGCGCCGGCAACCCGGTCAAAACCGTCCCCAAGGGCGCCGTGCTCAAAGGCGTGCACTGGACCAAACCGCAGCTCGTGGCCGAAATCCGTTACGGCAGCTGGACCACCGATGACGTATTGCGGCACGCGACGTTTTTAGGATTGCGCGAAGATAAACAAGCGAGAGAGGTAGTCCGCGATATGCCTTCATCGGCCTCGGCGCCGCCACCCGCCAGCCCCTCTCCGCAAGACCCGCCGATTGCGATCGCGCGCGATGGCAGCACTGTTTTTGCCGGCGTACGGTTGACCAATGCCGAGCGGGTTCTCTATCCCGACGAGGGGCTGAGTAAGCTCGATCTGGCGCGCTATTACGCTGATGTCGCGGACTGGGCTTTGCCGCATCTGGCGCGCCGCCCGTTAAGCCTGGTGCGCGCCCCGACCGGCATCGGTGGTGAACTGTTTTATCAAAAGCACGCCGGAACGAGCGTGCCCGCCGCGGTAAAGCGCATCGAAATCGACGGCGAAATCCATCTCGCGATCGAGGACCAGGCGGGGCTCTTGTCACTGGTGCAGATCGGCGTCCTCGAAATTCACCCGTGGGGCTCGATGATCGATAACCTGGAACAGCCTGACCGGATCACCTTTGATCTCGATCCGGATGAGGGGCTGCCCTGGCCCCGGGTGACCGAAGCGGCACTCGAAATCCGCGATCTGCTGGTGGGGATTGGCCTCGAAAGCTTTGCCAAGACCACCGGCGGCAAGGGCCTGCATGTAGTCGTGCCGATCCAACCAAGGCTCGGCTGGGACGAGGTAAAGGCGTTCACGAAGGCAGTGGTCGAGGACTTGGCCGCCCGCCACCCGGACCGCTACACCGCCAACCAATTGAAGCGAATGCGGAAGGGGCGCATTTACCTCGACTATTTGCGCAACGGGCGCGGGGCTACTGCGGTTGGTGCCTATTCGACGCGCGCGCGGGCGGGGGCGACGGTCTCCACCCCCTTGTTCTGGGACGAGGTCGAGGCCGGCACCCGCCCCGAACGGTTTACAGTGGCCACCGTTCCGTCCCGGCTCGCAGCCCTTAAATCGGATCCCTGGGCCGAGATCGCGAAGATACGCCAGTCAATCACCGCCGCCACGCGCCGCAAATACGGGGTGTAGCTGTCCGGCCGACCGCTACGGAGAACTTGCGAACGGAAAATTTACAATCTTCTAGATCGTCTTCCCGACGAAAGTCGGGAGCCATTTCAGCTATGGGCACCGGCCTTCGCCGGTAAAGCCAGGACGAGTGGCAAAACGCGGTCTAGAGCGTCGTATTGGAGCATTACGCCGGCATGGTTTCGATTGCGGCGGGATCGTGCTCGAACAGCCAGCGCAATGCCTCGGGCGAGCGGTCGGCGGCTCGTGCCCATTCGGCATCGCGCGCCTGTTGGTCGGGGCCGTCCGGCATGTGAAAGCGGTATTTGTTGGCGCGTGACATCCGCTGTAGACGGGTGACGCGCGGCAGACGCAGTCGCTCGTAGCGAAGCAAGGCCGCAGCCGGATGGTCGGCGCCGGCGGCAAGGCACGCGGCGAGGCACGCGCCATCCTCGATTGCCTGCGCCGCACCCTGACCCATAAATGGGTACATCGGGTGACAGGCGTCGCCCAGCAGCGTCGTGCGCCCGACCGACCAGCGCGGCAGCGGATCACGATCGAACAACGCCCAGATGAAACAGGTTTCGGCGGCAGCGATAATCCGCCGGACCTGCGGATGCCAACCCTCAAAGGCGGCGAGCGCACGGTCGATCGTGGCGCGGTCGGTCCAATCCTCGCGGTTCCAGGTGTCGTGCTCGGTCCAGCCGACAAAATTGAGGAGTTGCCCGCGCGAGACAAAGTAGTGGACCAGGTGCGCTCCCGGCCCGACCCAGGATTGCGAGCCGAGTTCAAGATCGAGATCGGCGATCCGTTCGGTCGGGACCAGCCCGCGATAGGCGACACAGCCGGCGAATTGCGGCTCTTCTTCGCCGAATAGCGCGGCGCGTACCGCCGAGTGAATACCATCGGCGCCGACCAGCACATCGGCCTGGGTATGCGACCCGTTGTCGAACCGGGCCTCGACCACATCCCCGCAATCCCGGAGACCGACAAGCCGATGGCCGAGATGGACCCGCTCCGCCGGGAACGCGGCGACGATCACGGCCAGTAGGTCGGCGCGATGGATCGTGATGTGCGGCGCGCCATAGAGCCGCTCGCAAAGCGGGTTGAGCGAGGCGCGCTGTAAGGTGCGGCCATCCTGCCAACGTCGTTGATGACTGCCGACCGGATGCACACCCTCGCGGTCAAGGCCTTCGCGCAGGCCCAGCCGATAAAGGATGCGGGCGGCATTCGGGCCCATATTGATGCCGCCGCCGATTTCGGTCAGCTCCGGTGCCTGCTCGTAGACATCGACTTCGAACCCGGCTTGGCGCAGTCCGACGGCGGCGCTGAGCCCGCCGATGCCGCCGCCGATCACGGCGATCTTGCGCGCGGCCGTCATCCCAGTGCCCCCTTCGCGAGATTAGTGCCGGTCAATGGTTTTTCGTGGCCTGCCAACGGGCGAGCGCCTCATGCGGCTTTGATATCGCGGGGTCCATGATCTCGCCATGCACACCGGTGCTAGCGGTCAATTCGATAATGTAACCGTTCGGGTCGCGAAAATAGATCGAGCGAACAAAACCATGATCGACTGGCCCGCGCACCTCGCGGCCCTCGGCCTGCGCCTTGTGCAGCATACGGTCGAAAACATCAGGTTCAGCGCCGAGCGCGATATGCAGATCAAGAGAATCTTGGCGCTTGAACTCGAATGGTGAGCCGGGTACCTCGAAAAACGCGAGGCACGAGCCGTCATCCATCTCGAAAAACGTATGCAGCGCGCGGCCTTCGTTAATCTCGAACGCACTAACCAGCCGCAGCCCGAGAAAATCCTCGTAAAACGTCCGGGTCTCTTCCGAATCCTGGCAGCGATAGGCGTTGTGGTGCAGGCCTTTGATCATCTGGTTCTCCCGTTCACGCGGACTTTCTAGGAGGATATCCTCGATCACCGAAGAGCGCCATTGACTCTCCCGCTCGCGAAAACTGGGGCGACGCCTGAACGCCGAGAGTAGTCGTTTAGGGGTTGCTCAGGGCGCGTTGCAGCTGATTTCCGCTCGGCGCATTGCGCCTTATGCGGTTATCCGGCTATCTGTTCGCCTGTCTTTAGCGCGGGGGAGAATTCGTGGGGAAGCTAATCGCTTTTTGTGTTGTCGCCAGTTTGGCTCTGGCATCAGCGGGGTGCGTAAGCCAACAACAGCAGGTTGCGCAAAAGGAAGATCTATTGGCGGCAGCCGGATTTCAGGTCAGGCCGGCCAATTCGCCACACCGCGTGGCGGCGATGAAGCGGCTTCCACCCAATAAATTCGTCATGAAGGTTCGGAACGGCAATCCGGTTTACCTTTATGCCGACCCGCTCGATTGCAACTGCGTCTATTTTGGCAACCAGCAGAACTGGGCTGCCTACAAGCAGGAGATGTTTGCCAAGCAGCTCGCCGACGAAGCGCAGATGACGGCGATCATGGACCAGGAGTCCTGGGATTGGGGCCCCTGGGGCTACGGTCCCGTAGGCTACCCGTAACCATCCCGCGGTCACAGCTAGCGAAGCGCGGGAGGCGAGCGCGAAGCGCCGTCCTGCCGTTGTAGGGCAAGATTGATGCCGCTGAGGAGGTCGGCCTCCTCGAAGGGTTTGACAAGATAACAGAGCGCCCCCGCTTGTAGCGCCTGTTCTCGTGCCTTCTCGTCATGAAAGGCCGTGATAAATATAATTGGGATCTGATGACCGTCAGCAATCAGGCGGCTTTGCAGTTCCAGCCCGTTCAAGCCCGGCATCTGCACATCCAACACCAGGCATGCCGTTTCGGACAATCGGCCGGAGGCGAGAAAGTCCTCGGCGGAGACGAAGGTCTCGACGGGAAACCCGTAAGATTTGATCAGGCGACGGGCGGCCCTGCGGATCGAGTTGTCGTCATCAACGATCATCACGATAAATTGGTTGGTCCTCATAATCGCGCTCCGGCACTCGCAGGCAGGGTGAAGCTGAAGGCAGCTCCAATCGGGGCGACCGCCGCCGCCCACAAGCGTCCGCCGTGAGCCTGCACGATCGACCGGCTGATCGAAAGCCCCATACCCATGCCATCTTCCTTTGTCGTGAAAAACGTCTCGAAAATATGCTCCGGATCACTATTAGCAAACCCGATACCTGTATCCTCGACGGTGACCGCGACGCCGGCGGGTACCGCTACCGCTGATTTGACGCTCAAGATGCGGGCCCGATCGTTCACGCCGCGCATCGCCTCGATTCCATTTATGACGAGATTGAGCACGACTTGCTGCACCTGAATCCGGTCGGCCAGAACCGGCGGCAAACTCGGATCCAGCTCGGTCCGCGCCGTGACTTGACTTCGTTGCAGCTCCTGTCGCGTGAGAGACAACACCTCTGCGATGGCCCCATTGACGTCGACCGGCGCCCGCTCCGGCGCGGTTTTTTTGGCCAGCTGGCGAACGCGCCCCAGCACCGCGCTGGCGCGCCTACCGTCGTTGATGATGTCCTCGACTGTCTCTCTGGCCTCTTCAAGATCGAGCTTTTCCGCAGCTAGCAATCTCAGGCAGGCGGAGCCGTTTGCCACGATTGCGCCGAGCGGCTGATTGATTTCGTGGGCGATCGACGCGGATAGCTCGCCCAACGTCGTGACGCGACTAACCCGCAACAGCGCGTCGCGAGCCTCCTGCAACGCATCTTCCGCCCGCTTGCGCTCGGTGATGTCTTCGATGACCGTGGGGATCCCACGCAAACTGCTCCCTGGATCCAGCGGTAGAGCGGTGCTGACGCGCACCCATATCACCGTGCCGTCCTTTCGGCGGTAGCGTTTCTCAACGTCATACCCCGCGCTCCTGCCCGACAGCATGTCCTCGAGCATCTCCCGGGTCGTCTCTTGATCGTCTTCGTAGCTAATCTCCACGGGGCCGAGGCTCGAAAGCTCTTCGACGGTGTAGCCGATCATTCTTTGAAAAGCGTCGTTTGCCGCGACGAAGCGCCGGTTCTCATCGGTCAAGGCGATGCCGACCGCGGAGGTCTCGAACATGCTTCGCCAGCGTAATTCACTGGTGCGCAGTGTTTCCTCGGTGTGTCGCCGCTGAGCCACCTCGCTTTCAAGCGCGGCGGTGCGGGCGGCAACTCGCCGCTCGAGTTCCTCATTCGCGTCGCGCAGCGCTGCCTCAGCCCGCTGCCGTTCACCGATTTCGTGCTGGAGACGGCGGTTCGCGTCCTCTAGCTGCGCCGTGCTCGGAAGGGCCAGCGCTGCGGGCATCACCCACCACATCGCGGCCGCGGTGAAGATCGATATTACCGCGGTGGAGAATTTGACCATCACGTCCAGCCAATAGACCGGGTACCAAAGCGTCACCACATCCATGACATGAGTGGTGCCACAGGCCAGGATAAATGCACCCGTAAGCGCGAAGATGCCGCGAAAAGCCAAATCCCGGCGCTTATAAATGAAGTAAATCAAGGCAATAGGGATGGTATAGTAGGCGAGCGCAATCGCTGAATCAGAGAGTACAAACAGCAACATCAGCGAGGGGTCCCAAGCTAGGCAGACCCCATGAGGGATAAAGCTATTTTGCGCAAAAAGGCCGGACAGGAGCGAAGTCATGGACGCCTCGATCTCAGATCGGGGAATAGAGCGCCTTTAGCAAGCGAACTGGGCCACCGCCGCCAGTACCGCAATTCTGATCGCTTCTGCGATGTTGCGCACTCCAAGCCGATCCAGCATGTGAGCGCGGTGAACTTCGACGGTTCGGACGCTGATGCCGAGATCATAGGCGATCAACTTGTTTGGGCGGCCGCCCGCTATCGCTTCGAGGACCTGCCGTTCACGCGGGCTGAGCAGCGCCATCTGCTCGTTCGCCCGTACTATGGCATAATGCCGCTCGCCGGGCTTCCTTTCTGCGAGCGCCGCTTGGATGGCGCCGAGCAGCTGGTCCTCGTCGATCGGTTTCTCGATGAAATCGACGGCGCCGGCCTTCATGGCCTTGACGGCTGTCGGAACATCGCCGTGGCCTGTCAGGACGATGACCGGCAGATCGATGCCGAACTCGCCCATCCGGGCCAGCAGTTCCAGACCATCCATCCCCGGCATCCGCAAATCCAGCAAGATGCACCCGGATGACAGGCTCGGAGCGACGTTCAGGACGGCTTGCGCCGTCTCGTAGGCGGCGGTCTCAAACCCCGACGAACGGAGCAGCCGCGTCATCGCTCGTCGGAGAGCCTCATCATCATCGACGACGTGCACGATCCCTTTGCTGGTCATCGCTCTTCCGGCACCCCAAGACGCAGCAAGATAAGCCTTTAAAGTATCCCAAACACCGCTCGGCCACGCATTAACCTGGATCAGTTTTCGAAAATCGAATGTATTCATGAGATCCCGAAATCCTCCAGTGAGATCCGTAACCTTGAGGTCAGGACATCACGCCGACCCGGTCTCAGAGGATGCGACAAACTCCTGCTCGAATGCCTCGGCCAGGCCCTCGCTCTCCCTCACGAACTCGACCCGTATGATCACGGTCCCCCATCCGTCTCTGACACAGGTGAAGCGGGATGGCTCGCACCGCTCGTGATCGAGCCACCGCCGCATCTCGCTGAGGACGTTGCCGAAGGCAAAAGCAGGGACCTGAACCTTCACGGATCGGGTCCGCGGCACGTCCTCCCGTAGCGAGCTCGGCGCACGCCGCTCGGGTGCCGACGGCCACGCCAACACCTCGTGAGTGTCGCGCTCGGCTGCGACGGCATCGCGATCGATGATGCGAATTTCTCGCGGACCGGAGAGCGCGATGACGCCGCGGTCCTTGAGCGCGGTCAAGGCACGGCTGACGGTCTCGACCGAAAGCGCGAGGTAGTCAGCGACGTCATAGCGCGTTACGGGCAGCCAGAGTCGGTCCGCAAGGTCATTTCCGAGGCGCTCCTGCATGTGCAGCAAAAAAGAACCGACCTTCTGCTCGGCGGTGGTGCGGCCTAGGATCAGAAGCAAAGAGTGCAGCCGCGACATTCCGTCAGAGATGATGGCGGATAGCTGCGGGGCTGCGCGAGGGTCGGAGGCTGCTACCGTTTCGATCCGCGAGACCGGATATCGCTCGATAACGGTGTCGGCGGCGATTGCCTCGGCCGTGAAGGCGTGTGTGCCGCGCACTCCGAAACCGAAGAAATCGCCTGGTAGCAAGAGATCGACGGTTTGCCGCCGCCCGTCGGCCCGAAGGGTGTACCGCCGCGCCGCGCCCGAGATCACTCGGTACCAGCATTCGACGGGCCGTTCCTGTGAGTAGATCTCCTCGTCCCGCTGATACCGAGACACCAGACCGAGCGCTTCCAGTGCTTGCGGTTTCGATTGAGGGCTCGTGGCGCGCTCGTGCGTCCACACCTGCTCTCTGATATTCAGGTCAGCTTGATTGAAGTCCATTAAAACCCCCATCGTCTTCCCTGCCGCCGAGTGGCTGTCCAGTGGCTGTGTTTTTGGTGATGGGAAGCAACATGACGATCGGAGGACCGAACAAAATTCGGCAAAACTACTGAGCGGAGGATTGCTTAGGTAATTCCGCGTCAGGCCGCAGTCGCCGGCGTGCGGGTTGGCCGTCGCAGCCGCCGGATCGGCCCCACTCGATCCGAGCCTCGTTCAACCCCGGCATACCGGATGAGCGGCTCAAGTTCGGCGCGTCGAGTGCGTCGCGCCGATGCAGAATTGGTCCATGCAGAATTGATAGATGTCAATTCGCCGACGCTCGGGAAACGCTAGTTAAAGGCTCTTGTAACGCGCGGATGGCGGTATCGGGCGCGCAGATCGGCTTGGCCGGGGCCTAGCCGCGCGCATCCAACCACGACGCCGCGGCAGCCGGTTCTGGACTTCGCGGCGGAGCGCGCCTGATGTTTCCAATCGCGAACGGCATCCCTCTGCGGTACCCGCCGATCGCCACTTGGGCATTGATCGTAACCAACGCTGTCGTCTTCCTGTTTGAAATACGCCTCAGTCCGGCGGAGCTCAACGAGTTCCTATACCGCTACGCCCTGGTCCCGGCTCGGTATTTCGATTCCGGTTTGTCCGACAGCTCGCTGTCGCTTAGCGATTATCTGCCCTTCGTCAGCAACATGTTTTTGCATGGCGGCTGGCTGCACCTGATCGTCAACATGTGGACCTTGTGGCTGTTCGGCAGGGCAGTCGAAGACCAGTTGGGCTCAGGACGCTATCTCGCGTTTTATTTCGCCTGCGGAGTGCTGGCGTCGATAATCTATGTGGCACTGAATCCGAACTCCACGGTACCGGCGCTCGGCGCCTCGGGAGCGATTGCCGGGATACTCGGTTGTTACATGCGATTTTTCCCGTTCTCTCGTATCGTTGTCCTGATCCCGATTATCTTTATACCGCTTTTCTTCGAAGTTCCGGCGATGCTGTTCGCCGGGCTGTGGTTCCTCTTTCAGATACTAGGCGCCATCGCGGATGGGTCGACACCGTTCGCCGGCGGCGGCATAGCGTGGTGGGCTCATGTCGGGGGCTTCATCGCCGGCGTCATTCTCGCAGGCCCGCTGCAGCCTCCGCGGCGCCGGCACTGGCCGCGCAACGTCGATGAAGGCATTCCCGGTCTTGCGCTATCCGAAACTGTCTGAGGCAAAGCATTGATAACCAGGAGGATCTCATGACCGTGCTCGACATCTTTTGGATTTTTTTCATGCTGTCGGCGCTTCAGCCGGTGATCCGACAGCGCATGCTCGACGCCATGCGGATGCGCAAGATTGCGCAGTTGGAGCGGGAGCGAAACTCACGAGTTCATCCTGCTCGTGCACCGTCAGGAGACGATGAAACTCCTCGGGTTTCCGGTCATGCGCTATATCGACATCAACGACTCCGAAGAGGTGCTGCGCGCGATCCACATGACCGGCGCCGATGTCCCGTTGGACATCGTCCTTCACACACCCGGCGGCCTCGTCCTCGCGGCGTTGCAGATCGCCCGCGCAATCCGCGGCCACAAGGCGAAGGTCAGCGTCTTCGTACCGCATTATGCGATGTCGGGCGGCACTCTGATCGCGCTGGCCGCCGACGAGATCGTGATGTCGCCTCATGCGGTGCTCGGCCCCATCGACCCGCAGCTCGAACAGTCTCCGGCTGCTTCGGTGATAAAGGTGGTCGAGGAGAAACCGATCGCCGAAATCGACGATAAAACGCTGATCCTCGCCGATGTCGGACGCAAGGCGATCACCCAGGTCAAGGACGCGGCTGGGCGGCTGCTCGCCCGGCGCCTCACCGCCGACCAAGCAGAGACCTTGGCGCAAAAGTTGGCGACCGGCACCTGGACGCACGACTACCCGATCTCCGCGGAGGAAGCGCGCGAGCTTGGGCTCCCGGTCACTACCGAAATCCCTGACCGAGTGCTCGAATTGATGGCGCTCTACCCCCAGCCCGTGCATACCCAGCAGGGCGGCGTCGAATACCTGCCAATCCCGCGGCAGAGAGAACCGTCGCCGCTGCCGCTGTAGATGCTGATATCCGGATCCCGATGGGCCCGCTCACCACCTCGGGTGCCGAGTTCGACAATGAGGCTGATAGAAGAGCTCGAGGCAGGCCGACAGCGGTGGCGCCGCTTGACCGTCTATCTGAAGTTCGAGCACGCCGTCGTCCTCATCCTGACCGCGGTGATCTCGGTCATCATCGTTGCGGCCATTTGGAAACTGGCAGTCAAGGTCGTGGTCAGCTTGGTTCTGTCAAATACCCTCGATCTGACCGATCTCGCCGAGTTTCAAAGCGTATTCGGCATGGTCTTCACGGTCATCATCGCGCTCGAGTTCAAGCGAACGCTCGTGCTGGTGACCGAGCGAACAGAGAGCGTGGTGCAAGTCCGCGCCGTGATCCTGATCGCGCTGCTGGCGATCGTCCGCAAGTTGATCATTCTGGACATCTCGCCCGGCGATGCGCCGCAGCTGTTGGCGCTCGCAGTGGCGACCCTCTCGCTCGGTGGCGTCTATTGGCTGGTCAGAGACCAAGACAGACCGGAGCGCAAATAGCGGAGTTATCACGATGACTAGTCCAGCCATTCATGTTGTCTGCCCTCATTGCAGCGCCATCAATCGAATCCCCCAGGACCGGCCGACGCTGCAGGCCAATTGTGGAACCTGCCACCAGAAGCTGTTCTCGGGGAAGCCGGTCACGGCCAATGCCGCAACCTTCGAGCGCCACATCACACGCAACGATGTCCCGGTGATCGTCGATTTCTGGGCTCCCTGGTGCGGGCCATGCCTTGCCATGGCGCCAGCTTACGAGCGAGCCGCCGCCGAGCTCGAACCCGATTACCGGCTCCTGAAAGTCAACACCGAGGAGGAGCAGCCGCTAGCGGCGCGCTATCACATTAGCAGCATTCCCACGCTTATGTTGTTTATGCGCGGCCACGAGATCGCCCGGCGCGCTGGGGCAAGCGACACCCGCGGCCTCGTTTCCTGGGCGAGAGCACAGCTCGCTGCCAAGCAGTGCTCTGCCAGTCCGAATTGACGATTCTCAAAGCCGGCTGACCCAAGATGTGCTGAACGGACCGGTTACACTACTGTGGTGGAGGACTGGTACGGCGACGGATGCTGAAATCCTCGAGCGGGCCCCAGGAACTCCCCACATTCCAGTACCAGAAGATCAGGGACAGGATCATTTGGCGGTGCCGATCTTGACGATCATCAAGATCGTTTCAGACCGACTCCGACCACTGCGCGCCTTCGGTCACCTTCTTGAAGGATAAATCGGAAGGGCGAGCAGGTCGGCCGCCGGATGTCAATTTGGGGAAAAAGGGAGCCGCGGGTGAGGTCAACCAGCCGCGGCTGCTTTTCTTCAGTAAATCACGAGCCAATACTCGTCGATGCGCGTGGTGTATGATCGGTCGGACCAATCCGGGGTGTCAGCCGCGGTGTAGCTTGGCGCGTTCTCGAGCTTGTTGCGGTCGAGGTCGACAACATAGCCGCCCAAACGGGTGTCGTAGGTCAGCATCTTCCAGGGCAGAGGATTGTATTTCTCGCCAATCCCAAGGAAACCGCCGAACGACATCACCGCATAGGCGACCTGGCCGGTATATTTGTCGATCATCAAATGGTGCACCTTGCCTAGGCGATCACCTTTCGGATTATAGACGGAGGTGCCCTCCACCTTGTCCGAAGAGATCAGACGGTCGGTCTCGTCGTTCGCCAGCCCGGCTGTCCGATCATTCCGCCAATACTGGTCGATACGATCGGTGTATGAGCGGTCAGACCAATTCGGCGACTCAGTCGAGGCGTAACTCGGCGCATTCTGGAGCGTGCTGCGGTCCAGCTCCACAACATAGCCCCCCAAACGGGTGTCGTAGGTGAGCATTTTCCAGGGCAGCGGATTGTACTTCTCGCCTATGCCCAGAAAACCGCCGAAGGACATCACCGCATAGGCGACCTGGCCGGTATATTTGTCGATCATTAAGTGATGCACCTTGCCCAGGCGCTCACCTTTCGGGTTGTAGACAGGGGTACCTTCCACCTTGTCGGAGGAGATCAGGCGGTTGGTCTCGTTAGTTGCAAGGCCGCCCGCGGCGACGGTTGTCGTATCATTCATCTCGTGAACCCTGTGAGCCGTTTACTGTCACGAAAGATTAGTGAGCTCGACGCGTATTGCCTTGACGGCTGTCAAGCTTTGCCTTGCACAACATCCGGGTTGCGCCGAGTCTTTGCTACAGCAGCAGGTCGAACATCCTTTTTGATCGCTCCCAGTGCTCGGTCTGCGGGTTCTTCAACCCGGGATCGATGATCTTGAAGGAACGGGCTAGCGCGACACTGATCCCGCCGGCGATCTCGGGGAGCCGGTCTTCAGTTTCCGAGCTATAAGCCAGATCAAGCGGCGGCAATGCGGCCAGGTGGTCGAGGATCGGCTTCAGTTCGATCTGCTCGTCGATTTTACGAAACTCGTGGATGCTTTCCTGCAGCCCCTTGGTGATGGGTGGATCAAAAGGCTCGATCAGGACGCGGCCATTTGCTTTCGCTGCTGCCTGCCCGCGAAGGAGCAGGTCATAGATCTTCCCGTTCACAAAATCGCTGTAGCGCTTCAGGTCGGATTTGTCGACATCGAGACCCGCGGCTAGGCGGAAGAAACGCTCGAACTTGGCAATCCCCATAAGGGCCATCGTCAGGCCTCCTCTCGCACCCGAAGCACGATTTTTCCGAGGACATGCCCCTGGCGAGGCGCTCATGAGCGGCCGCAGCTTCGGCCAGCGGATAGCATGCGGCGATCGGCACTTCGAGTTCGGCCGCCTCTACCGCCCGGCCCAGCCTTTCGAACTCCCGGACGCCCGGGACCGCGTCGTAGCTGATGATTTTGAGGCCCTCGCGTGGCCGTGGCTCGGGCTCGATACCATTGGGGTAGGCGACGCGCCCGCCGCCGCGGACCGTGGCTAGGCAACGCTCGAGCGCCGTTCCTCCTGCGAGGGCGAGAACGGCGTCAATCCCACCCGGGGCAAAGCGGCGGACCTCCGCCGCGATGTCCTCGTGTTTCCCGTCGACGGCCGCATCGGCTCCAAGATGCCGCACCAGCGCCACGCCATCCTCGCCCGAGGCGGTCGCGAGTACCGACGCACCGCGCAGCTTGGCGAATTGAACAGCAAGGGTTCCGACCCCGCCCGACGCGCCGTGAATTATGACAGCCTCGCCTTTTCTCAAATCCAGCGCATCGTCCACCCCCTGCAGCGCAGTAAGCCCGGTGGTCGGAATCGCACCGGCACGCATCAGATCCAAGCATGCCGGTATGCGGCCGACCTTGTCTGCCGCAACGGCAACATATTCGGCGTAGAAACCGCCCTTCGGATTGTCGAAGCTATAGGAATAGACGAGATCGCCGGGCTGAAAACGACGGACCCGGGGCCCCACCGCAGCGATAATGCCGGCACCATCCGTGCCCAGCACGAGCGGAAACTGTGCTCTCCCCCTCGGTGACCACCCCGCCCGCATGTCAGCGTCCCAAGGCCCGACACCCGCCGTGTCGATGGCGATCAATACTTCGGAGGGATCAAGAGCGGGTACCGGAAGCGTGCGGAGGGTCAGCACGTCCGGTCCGCCGAACCGGTCGACTGCGGCAGCGCGCATTTCGGTCGGGATAGCGTCTGCGGCTCTTCGCACTCGCGGCCCGGTCTGCTCCGTCCTTTCGCGCGTTCGTACAGGCATATTGATCCTCCTGCACCGTTGCAGGCACGGGAGATCAGTCTAGGTGCTACACTCCGCGATAGCTTTGACGCCCGTCAATATTCCCATCTGAGCCGCTAAGGAAACGCTGAAATAAGCCGAGGCAAGGGCGCGGGCAACGGGTAGAATCCGCGGGTCCGGGGGGACCAAGGGGCGGGCGATGCAGCGGCAGGGGAGCTTTTCGCAGGCGGAATACGCCGGCAAGAAAAGGCAGACGCGCCGGGACCGGTTTTTGGCCGAGATGGAAGAGGTTGTGCCGTGGGCACGGCTGGTCGATCGTCTGCGACCTTTCTACCCGAAGGGAGAGCGCGGCCGGCCGCCGGTTGGGCTGGAGCGGATGCTGCGGATCTACTTTTTGCAGCAGTGGTACGGGCTGGCCGACGAGGCCGTGGAGGACGCGCTGTACGACAGCCAGGCGTTGCGCGGCTTTGCCGGCATCGATCTGTCAGTGGCGACAGTTCCGGACGCGACGACGGTGCTGAACTTCCGCCATTGGTTAGAGCAGCACGACTTGACTCGGGTTCTATTCGACGAGGTCGGTGCGATGCTGAGGAGCGCGGCTTGTTGATGCGCCAGGGAACAATCGTCGACGCCGTCCTCGCGAAGGCGGGGATCATCGCCGCCCCGCCTTCGACCAAGAACAAAAGCAAGGCGCGCGACCCGGAGATGCACCAGACCAAGAAGGGCAACCAGTGGCACTTCGGGATGAAGGCGCATATCGGGGTCGATGTCGCCTCGGGGGTGGTGCACACGGTTATCGGCACCGCTGCCAACGAGGCCGATATCAATCAGGCAGCGGCCTTACTGCACGGCCAGGAGACGGATGTCTTCGCCGATGCCGGCTACACCGGGGCGGACAAGCGGCCCGAATTTGAGGGCTGCGATATCTGCTGGAACATCGCGATCAAGCGCAGCGTCATCAAGCCATTGCCCGAACGGCTGCGGAATTGGGCCGAGGCAGTGGAGCGAGCGCTGTCACAGGTGCGGGCCTGGGTCGAGCACCCGTTCCATATCATCAAAAACCCCGGCCTGCGCCGGGGCAGGCTCTGTTCCGCCATAAGAAGCTGCGCTATCGCGGGCTGGCCAAGAACACGGCGCAGCTGCACACCCTGTTCGCGCTGGCCAACCTGGTGATCGTCAAGAAAGCGCTGCTCGCCTAGGGCCGTGTCTGATCACGCCTGGACGGTGCCTTGATCCCGAAAACAACGCAGCAAGACAACACCACAAACCCGGTCTTCTGCCGATACAGTCCATTACCGAGTACGCCGATACAGCAAAATTATGCCTCGGTCGGCAAACCGTCGCCTACGCCGCCATTGTTCGGCGTTTCCCTAAGTCCGGCGACGGATCCACTGCGTAATGGCCGGCCAGGTCTCTTGCAGCGTTCGCGAGCCCATGAACAGGCCGATATGGCCGCCCGGAACGAGCTGTTTTTCGATCTGCTCCTTTGGCGTTCCGACATATTTCCCGGCGTTGAAGACCTGTTCCGGTGTCGTGATGTCGTCGGATGCACCCGCCAGCAGGTAGACCGGGCATGTGATGTCCTTGAGGTCGAGTCGCCGACCAAGACCGACGAAACTACCTTTGGCGAGACGGTTCTCCTTGAATAGTTGGACGATCGCCTGAAGATACCAGCGGCCGGGCAGGTCGATCGGGTTCTCGTACCAGCTCTCGAAGGTTTCCTCCTTCTTCAGATAGGCCGGATCGTCGACGTGCTCGTAGAGATCGACATGTTTTTGAATGTAATTCTGCTCGGGATGCATATTTTTCCAGCCGCGAAGCATCGTCGCGCCACGCATAAGGCCGCCGCCGAGTTCGACCAACTCCTGATAAAACGCGGTCGGATAAGCGTGCGCCATGCGCTTCACTGGGCCGTTCCCGGCATCGGTATCGATCGGCGCTCCCGCTAGCACCAGATTGCCCATTTTGCCGGGAAAACGCGCGGCGTACATCGCCGACATCCAGCCGCCCTGGCACAGCCCGATCAGACTGACCCGTCCCCCCAGATCGTCGACACAGACGTTGAGTTCGGCGAGGTATTGGTCGATCTCCAGATCTTTCATATCCGGGGTGGCGGACTTCCAGTCCGTGAGAAAGACGCGGTCGAGGCCATTCGCGAGTAGCGTCTCGACCAAGCTCTGGCCTTTGTAGTAGTCGGCGATTACCGCAGAGTGGCCGGCATACGGCGCATCGACGATCGTCGGGATGCCCTTGGCATCCGGCGCCGAGTAGTCGCGAAGGACCATGGTTCTGAGATCGAGCACAGTACGGTTGGCGGTGGCGGGCGCAGGCCTCGGCAGATGCTGAATTTTTGCTTCTTCCGACAGGAACTCGAGGTTCTTGGCATAGAGCTCGAGCCCCTGCTCGCCCATTCGTGCGGCCGCCAGCATCGGCCAAAACAGCGGTACGTTGACCCCTGTGAGTTCGCGCGTCGCGATCTTGTCTGAGTGCGCCATTTTTATCTCCGCCTTCAAACCACGCTAAACCCGGATCTCATGCGCTCTGGTGACGTGCGAGCTTGTCACCGGCACCGCTGTGCATGGCCAGGACGAGCAGGCTTAGGAACGGAAGCAGCAGGACCCACACCCCAAAGTGTGGGTTGCTGCTCCGGACAGCACCGCGCCTGTCAGGAAGCCACCCCATACTCTCGTCACGATCAAGGCGCGGTAGAGGTGGGTATCCCACGATCCCCGCGCGCCTTGCACGGGCGCCCGGATGATTGCCATCGCTAGGTGGCGCGCGATCCTGGCCAGGTCGCCCGTTACAAAGGTGAGGCTTACCTGTTGTCCGCCGACCTGAGACAGAGCGGTGTTCATCATGCCCATGGCGAGGGCGAGCACGGCGATCCCGACCTCGGTATTCAACGAGACCGAGCCGGTGACAGCGATGATGACCGCCAGCAAGGCCGCGACCGCTCCCAGCAGGACCCGGCGCGAATGGCGCAGGCCGGAATGAGTGAGCAAGGCCCGGCAAAGTTGCCGATAACGAAGAACATCGCTGCCGCGGAAGGTAGGGCCGCCAAAAAATGGCCCTGCCCGGTCTGGGTGCCGGTCTGCGTCGTATTTCCGCTCATGAAGGACACGTAAACGCCCAAGGCAACAATGCCGTAGCCGTCCACATAGCCGGCGATCAGGGCCAGGGAGGTGGAGGTTATCCCCTCAGCCCTGTCCAGCATCTCGAGTTCGATTGCCACCGTGGCATACTCTCTACTCTGCGGCGTTTACGTGTTCGGCCGCACCGAACTCACGGCGAAAGGCCGCGCCGTGCTGGTTAGGCTGGGGCGCTCCGACGCGCACCGGCGGATCCGCGTAGCCACTGATTTTGACGGGATTACCGGGCATCTTGACCCGCCCGCCTCGATGAGCATGTTGCGCGCCCTGATCTGCGGATGCTCGGCGGCCTCTTTTATGTTGTTGATCGGGCCGACCGGCACACCCGCTTCGTGGATCACCTTCAGCCAGTGCACAGCGGGCTGCTTTTTCAGAGCCGTTTCGATCTCCGCTTTTAACGCTGCGTTGTTCGCATTGCGATCAAGATCCGACAGGAACCGCTTATCCTGCGCGAGTTCCGGTCGGCCGATGGCGCGGCACAGATCGCCAAATAGGTGATCATTGCCGCACGCGATCACGAACTGAGTGTCAGCCGCTTCGAATGTATCGAACGGCGTCATATAGGGATGACGGTTACCCAGCCGCTCTGGGGCCTCGCCGGTCGCCGAGTATGTCATCAGGCCTTGCTCGAGAAATGCGAAAGTCCCATCGAACATCGCTACGTCGACGTGACACCCTTTGCCGGTCTTTTCGCGCGCATAGAGCGCCGAAGAGATGCCGCAGACCATGAAAACCCCACCCACCAGATCGGAGAGTGAGGTGCCGACGCGGGTGGGCGGCCGATCCGGAAACCCGGTGATGCTCATCAGGCCGCTCATCGCTTGAACGATGGTGTCGTAAGCCGGAAACGTCTTCAGCGGTCCGGTCTGGCCGAAGCCAGTTGAGGACGCGTAGATGAGCCGCGGATTGAGCTTGGAGAGCGCCTCATACGAGAATCCGAGGCGGTCCATCACGCCCGGCCGGAAGTTCTCGGTCAGAACGTCGGCACGGCGCACCATGTTCAGGAAAACGGTGCGGTGAGCCTCCTCCTTGAGGTTGAGGACAATGCTCTCCTTGCCGCGGTTGACAAAGCTGAAGTACAGCGACTGTCCCTTGGAGAAGGGACCGTAGGTACGGGTGTCGTCACCGCGGCCGGGCGGTTCTATCTTGATAACGCGAGCACCAAGGTCGATTGAGAATCGTCGTCCCGAATGGGCCGGCGAGCACGTGGGTCAGATCGACGACGAGTAATCCAGAGAAGGGTCCGGAAACCCGCTGGGGTTCAGGCGATGACATTGGGATAAGCTCCTTGCCTGAAGGCATCCGACACGAGCGTGGGACGCTGCCAAAGGGGCGTTCCGGTAGTAAACCGTGAAATTGTCGGGTGGCTTACGTTGTAGCTGCGGGCTATGTCGTGGATCGCCGCGCATGGGACACCTACAGCTGGTTTGCTCGCCCTACACCGCTTCGACAGGGCAGTATACCGGCCACCACTGCGCCGACCGCACCGCCTCAACAGGGTCGTCGATCGAGGTGCGCGCGAGTCCTTGAGCGATGGCCGTTCGGGCCACCTCCACGGCCACGGTGCTCGACGTGGTGCGCAGATCCGCGTTCGAGGGCAGCAGGGAGGCACCCGGCGCGGTATCCGTGGCTTGGCTCGCCACCGCCTGGGCGGTGGCGAAGATCATCTCGTCGCTCACCTTCGCCGCGCGGGAAACGATGACGCCGAAGCCGAGACCCGGATACAGCGCCGCATTGTTCGCCTGGCCGATCTTGTAGGTCACACCGCCATATTCGACATTGTCGAAGGGCGCGCCGGTGGCGACCAGAACCTTGCCCTCGGTCCATTCGACCAACTGCGCAGGCGTGGCCTCATGCAGCTCGGTCGGGTTGGACAGAGGGAAGATGATCGGGTGCTCCACATGCAACGCCATGGTGCGGACAATGTCCTTGGTGAATTGCTGCGGCGTGGTCGAGGTGCCGATCAGGATGGTGGGCTTCACGGCGGAGACGGTGGTCGCAAGATCAATAATGCCGGATTTGGCGGCCGCAGCTGTCCGGAGCGCCGACATGGCCGGCCAGCGGGTCTCCGCCGCCGCGATCGGCGCGCAAGGCGTGCGGGCGAGGCCGGCAACTTCCTCTTGCGGCCGCGCATAGGGCCGTTGGAAGTCGAGCAGACCGTCGGTCATGTCGGCCGTCAGCAGGCCGGGCAGGTCCACGAGCCAGATGCGCCGCGTGGCGTCTTCCTTTGACAAGTGATGACGGATCATCTGGTCCCTGATCTGGTCGGCGATCCCGACGCCGGCCGTCCCCGCACCGAAAACGACGACCCGCTGCTCGGTCCAGCTCCCGCCCGTGCGCGCCACAGCATTGAGCAGCCCCGCCAGCACGACGGCACCGGTGCCCTGCATGTCGTCATTGAAGGTCGGGACCTTGTCGCGGTACCAGCCGAGGATGCGGCGGCAATTGGTGGATCCAAAGTCCTCCCAGTGGAGCATGGCAGTGGGGAACAGCTTGGTCGCCGCAGTCACATAGGCGTCGATGAAATCGTCATACGCCTTGCCGCGGATGCGCCCGTGCCGGTAGCCCACATAGAGCGGATCGTTCAGGAGTTTTTCGTTGTCCGTGCCGACATCCAGCACCACTGGCACGACCCTGTGCGGATCGACACCGGCCGCGGCCGTGTAGACCGCGAGCTTGCCGATGGAAATGTCGATGCCGTTCGATCCCCAGTCGCCAATGCCGAGGATTTCCTCCGCGTCGCTGGCCACCAGCAGATCGATCTCGTCCGGCGCGGCTCCGAAGTCCGCAAGCTTCTTTTCCACGATGTGGGGATCGTCGATGCTAAGGAACACGCCGCGGGGGCGCGTCATCACCTCGCTGTAATTCTCGATCGCCTCGCCCACCACCGGATCGTACACCACAGGCAGCATTTCCAGCATGTGCCGCTGGAGCAGCGCATAAAACAGCGTGACGTTATTGTCGTGGAGCCGCCACATATAGATGTGCTTGGCGAGGTCCGTCGGCGCGGCGCGATAGGCAGCATAGGCCCGCTCGAGCTGGGGCTCCAGTTCCGTCGTCACGACGGGCGGCAGCAGACCATCCAGACCAAGCGCATGGCGTTCGGCCGCGCTGAAGGCCGTGCCCTTGTTGAGAGCCAGGTCCCGGAGAACCTGGTAACCACGGGCCGTCGTCTTGATCAGACGTCCTTTTGGATCACGAATGACCTTTGCCTGTCTGCTGAACATGAAACGCTCCTTTCACTCGGTTATCGCGATCGCTGCTCCCAGCGTGACGATCGACGGCACGGTGCTGAGCAGCACAACGTTCGTCACGGACCAAGGGCGACGTGCGGCGCCGCTATTGCGGGCGCGGCGGCCGGGCATTGGCGATCGCCACCAGGCGGCCCCAGGAGATCAGGTCGGCGGAACAGTCATCGCGATCGATGATGCATTCGATCAGCGTCGGCCCCTCGCGATTGGCGAGCGCTTCCTTGATCGCGTCGGCCAGCTCTCCGCCATTGGTGACGCGGATGCCTTGTCCATTTCCGTCCTCGGCGTTAAATGCCGTGATCAGCGCGGCATAGTCCCAGGTTTTGATGTTGTTGTAGGGACCGTCATGGATCTCGACCTCGATCGTGTATCCATCATTGTTGATCAGGAAGATGATCACCGGCAGCTTCCGCCGGATCATTTGCGCGATCTCCTGCGCCGTCAGTTGAAAGGAGCCGTCGCCGATCATGGCGATGATCCGCCGGTTCGGCGCACCTACCGCGTAGCCGAAGGTGGCCGGAACCGACCAGCCGATCGAGCCCCATTGCATCTCGATCTCGAAGCGCGTACCGGCTGGCAGCTTCAGCGCCACGCCGTTGAACCACGAGTCGCCGGTCTCGGCGATAACCGTGGTATCGGCGGTGAGGAGCGATTGGATTTGCCGGACTATTTCGGCCCGCATCAGCTTCGTTTCCGGCTCGGCACGGCTTTCGGGCCGCGGCTCGGCTCGGATGCGCCTATATTCCACCGCTGTTGCGTCACGCTTCGGCACCTTTCGGGCCAGACCCGAAAGAAAGTCGCGCAGACGAATCCCGCTGAAATCATACCCCTCCAGATAAATGCGGTTCTGATCCGCTGTCAGTACGCCGCTACCGCTGGGCATCGCGGTCCACCCCACGGTCGAGTAGTCGTTGAAGATCGTACCGATGCAGACCACCGCGTCCGCCCAATCGACAATCTCGCGGGCGCCGGGGGCGCTGATCTCGCCCCAATAGATGCCAGCGAAATGTGGATGGTCTTCGGGAAAAAAGCTTTTCGCCGCAGCCATAACAGTGACCGCGCAGCCGAGCGCATCGGCAAGCTCGATCGCCTGCTTCTCTGCACCCGCCGCCCGCAGCTTGCTGCCGATCAGCAATACCGGTTTCTGCCTATCGTGCAGGAACTTGGCCGCCGCCGCGATGGCCGCCTCCAACGTCTCAGCGCTGCTCGGCTCCTCTGCAATGAGCGCGCTGACCGGTCCCGGCGCTGCGCAGGGAGCCGCGGCAATGTTGCATGCGATCTCGATATAGGCCGGTTTCTTTTCCCGCAGCGCCGAACGGATTGCATAGTCGATCTGATGGGGCGCGTCGGCCGCGGATGTGATCGCGACCGCGGCACAGGTAAGCTTTTTGGCAATATCCAGCTGGTAGGACCAGTCGTGAGTCGCGAGCGTATGGTGTATTAGATGCTCGGTTGCGCGGTCATTGGTATTGGGCGCGCCCGACACCAGGATGACTGGCAGGTTCTCGGCGTAGGCGCCGGCGATCGCGTTGATGGCGGAAAGTCCGCCGACGCTGAAGGTTACTACGGCCGCTGCAGCGCCACATGCGCGGGCATATCCTTCGGCGCTATAGCCGCAGTTCAATTCATTGCAGCAATAGACCTGTTCGAGCTCTTTATTCGTCAGAAGCTGATCGAGCAGAACCAGGTTGAAGTCACCGGCTACCGCAAAATGATGCTTTAGACCAATTTGCGAAAGGCGGACGGCGAGATAGCTACCGACAGTGTATGTCATATCAACCTCTTTGTGTATGGGTTACAGACGATTCTAGGGTCGTCATTTGATCAGCTAGTTGTGTCCTCGGCTACGTAGGGCTTGACCATTTTCGCTGGGTCGACGACGCGGTCAAACACCTCCTGCGTCACGAACCCGAGCTTTAGCGCGGCTTCCTTCAAGCTCAAGTCGTGATCCATCGCGTAGTGGGCGATTTTTGACGCTTTGTCGTAGCCGATCACCGGCGACAGTGCCGTCACCAGCATTAGAGAGCGGTCGACATACTCCCTGATCTTTTTCACATTGGGCTTGGTTCCATCGACCAAGAATCTTGCGGAAGTTGGTGCAGCCGTCACTGAGAAGCGTGATCGAGTGCGCGATGTTGAAAATGATTAGCGGCTTGTAGACGTTCATCTCCAGATAGCCGCCGGCGCCGCCAAAGCCGACCGCGACGTCGTTGGCCATCACTTGCACGGCTATCATGGTCAGCGCCTCGGCCTGAGTCGGGTTCACTTTGCCCGGCATGATCGAGGAGCCGGGCTCGTTCTCGGGAATTTGCAATTCCGCAAAGCCGGCGCGCGGCCCGCACGACATCAGGCGGATGTCATTGGCGATCTTGTAAAGCGACACGGCCAGCGTGCGGAGTGTTCCGGACAGCTGCACCAACGCATCATGCGCTCCTTGCACAGTGAATTTGTTTGGTGCGCTGACAAACGGGAACCCGGTAAGTTTCGCGATCTCCGCCACCGCCGCTTCGGCAAAGCCGGGGGCCGCATTAATACCGGTGCCGACTGCGGTGCCGCCGAGCGCCAGCCGGTACACGCCCTTCAGCGCATCCTCTATCCGCTCGATATTGTCGCTGAGCATTCCGGCGTAGCCCGACCATTCCTGCCCCAGCGTGATCGGGGTCGCGTCCTGCATGTGGGTGCGGCCGATCTTTACAATGTCCTTCCATGCCTCGGCTTTTGCCGCGATGGCATCGCGCAGGCCAGTGACCGCCGGCAGCAGTCGCTGCTTCACATTGACCGCGGCGGCAATGTACATCGCGGAGGGAAACGTGTCGTTCGACGATTGCGACATGTTGACATGGTCGTTGGGGTGCACCGGCGCCTTGCTGCCCAGTGGCGTGCCGGCAAGCTGACAGCAGCGATTCGAGATGACCTCGTTGACGTTCATATTGAACTGCGTGCCGCTGCCGGTCATCCATACATGCAGTGGAAACATATCGTGATGCTGTCCGGCCAGGATCTCGTCGCAGGCTTGGACAATCAGCTGATGATTCGGATCATTGAGCCGTCCACCGGCGTGGTTGGCATTGGCCGCCGCTTTTTTCAGAATTCCATAGGCGGTAACCATCTCCCGCGGGATCAGGTCCTGGCCGATGCTGAAATGCTCAAGCGAGCGCTGCGTCTGCGCCCCCCACAGCTTGTCGGCGGGCACCTCCACCACGCCCAGGCTGTCGGTTTCTCTGCGAACTTCGGTCATGACCATTTCCTTCTCTGGTCGCGGTACACCGTACCTCTTCAGCGCCCGTCGTTGAGGCCCGCATCGACGGCCGCGAGCAGACCGAGGGCCGACCAGTCGAGCTCAGCCCAGCCGCGAGCCACCATCGCAACAAGGTGATCGTGAACGAGGCCGGCAGCGGGCATCGGTACCGCGGTGCGCTCGGCTTCGGCCAATGCAAGCCGCATATCCTTGATGGCCAGCGGCACAGCCATTCCCGGGATGTAGTGCTGATCGACAATCTTGCCGCCGTAAGTCTTGTGGATCCGGGAATCGAACAACGAATTCGTCAAGACATCGTAGGCGAGGTGGGCATCGACCCCGCCCTTTCGCATTAGGGCCAACACCTCGCCCATGCATTCGAGCGTCGTTGCAGTGAGCACGTTAGCGGCGAGCTTCACAAGGTTCGCCAATGCGGCGTCTTCACCAATGATGAACAGTCGTTGCCCGAGGCACTCGAGCAATGGACGGACCTTTTCCGTCGAAGAATGCGGGCCCCCGGCGAGCACGAAGAGTTTCCGTTCTCGCGCGAAATCCGGGTTACCGAGCACCGGCGCGGCGACATACTCCTGGTGATGGCGCGCATGCTCCTCGGCGACGCGGCGGGAAATCGCCGGGCTGACCGTGCTGGTGGAAACGTGGACTGCACCCGGGACGAGAACACCGACCAGCCCTTCCGGGCCCAGTGCGACCGCGGCAAGCGCGTCGTCGTCAGGAAGGGAGGTCACCACCACATCGCAGGCGGCAAGATCGGCGAGCTGTGCGGCAGCGTGAGCTCCTGTCACAACCGCTGCTCGTTTCGGGTCCCGGTCATAGACCAACACCTGATGCCCGTCTTCGACGAGATTGACGGCAAAAGCGTGGCCCATATGGCCGAGACCGACCACTCCGACACTTCTGATGACGAATTCGGCGGTCATGAGTTCCTCGCTGACTAATACTGCGGTTGTAGAGCTGGCTCTCGACCGACGCACGGTTGTCGGCGTCCCTACGAATTTCGGCTATTGAGCCGTCCTCCCAAATCAAACAGATAGGAACCGATCCACTTGCAAATGACACCGAGGGCGATCCCGACCACGGTGTCGACCAGCCGCAACAGCGGCTTCCGCCAAGCAGTTTTGGGGCTCATTGCCGCAACGACCATGACAACAGCGGATGTTATTCCGGTTGTCACGATGTCGTCGCCCCGATAGATGCCGCCATTGTTAAAGACGACGGTGACGATCGGAAGGTGATACCGACAGATGGTTTCGAGCTCCATTCCGCTGAAGCCGAAAGCGCTGTCGCCCTCGATCGCTACGACCGGTTTGCCGCCGGTGACTGCGGCGCCAATTGCGAAGCCCATACCGATGCCCATCACCCCCCACGTCCCGCTGTCCAGCCGCTTGCGCGGCGCGTGCATGTCGATGATGTTGCGGGCGTTATCGAGGGTGTTCGCTCCCTCGTTGACAAGGTAGATCTCCGGCTTGTCGGCGAGCACGCCTTTGATGGCGCCGAGCGCGCTGTAGAAATCCATCGGCTCGGGGTTGGCGGCGAGACGGGCCGCCATGCGCTTCGCGTTCTTCTGCTTTTGCTGAGTGAGATCGTCGAGCCATGCCGAGCTTGGCCGGATCTGGCCGGGCTTGAGCGTCGCCAGCAGGGCCGACATCGAGGAGGCGATATCGGCGACGACCGGTGCTGCGATGGCGCGATTGCTGTCGATTTCCGTCGGCATGATGTCGAGCTGAACAAACCGCGCCGTTGCCGAAAAATGCGGACTCCTGCCGTGGGCGAGCAGCCAGTTCAGGCGCGCGCCGATCAGCATCACCACATCGGCGTGCGCCAGCGCGACGGAGCGCGCCGGGGCAGCCGACTGAGGATGGTCGTCGGGCAGGAGGCCCTTGGCCATCGACATCGGCAGAAACGGGATCCCGGTCTGCTCAATGAATGCACGAATGTCGGCATCCGCCTGTGAGTAGGCCGCACCCTTGCCGAGGATGACGAGAGGCCGTTCGGCTTTCTTCAGCACGGCGAGCGCCCGCGCGATCGCTTCGGGTGCCGGAAGCTGCCGCGGTGCGGCGTCGACCACGCGCACCAGCGATTTCGCGCCGACCTCGGCGTCAAGGACGGCGCCCAGAACCTCTCCCGGCAGATCGAGGTAGACGCCGCCCGGACGTCCGGAGACGGCGGCACGGATCGCGCGCGCAATGCCGATGCCGATGTCCTCGGGTCGTTCGACCCGGTAGGCAGCCTTGGCATAGGGCTTGGCCGCAGTCATCTGATCGAGCTCTTCGTATTCGCCCTGCTGCAGGTCCACGGTGGCCCGATCGCTCGATCCACTGATCTGGATCATGGGGAAGCCATTGGTCGTGGCGTTGGCCAAGGCCACCATGCCGTTAAGGAAGCCGGGTGCCGAGACCGTCAGGCAAATGCCCGGCTTCTGCGTCAGATAGCCGGTGATGGCGGCCGCGTTGCCAGCGGACTGCTCATGGCGGAAGCCGATGTAGCGGATGCCCTTTGCCTGGGCCAGCCGCGCGAGATCGGTCACCGGGATGCCGGCAACCCCGTAGATGGTGTCGAGGCCGTTCAATCTCAGCGCATCGACAACCAGGTGAAACCCGTTCGTTACGGTCGGGGAGTTCGTCTCGTTAGTCATGGGAAGCGCCCTTGTTTTGAGGAATGCCGCCGTTCCGGGCCCAGCAAGGCCCGCCTGAGGCGGCAGTGGTCAGCCCGACCAGGTCGGGGTTCGCCCGGCCTGAGCGATGTCACGCTGTGGCCGTTCTGCAGCCGGCGGTCAGACCACTTTCTCGGTGCGCAGTTTGGCGATCTGTTCTGCGCCGTAGCCGAGCTTCGTCAGTACCTCGTCCGTATGCTCGCCGAGCAACGGAGCGCCGGTAATCTTGGGCGTGAAGCTCGAGAACTTGATGGGGCTGCCGACAGTGAGGTATTTGCCGCGCTTCTCTTCCTCCACCTCGACCACGGTGCCGCTGGCGCGCAGCGCTGGATCGTAGGCGATCTCCTTCATCGAGAGCACTGGGGCGCAGGGCACCTCGAACTTGCCGAGGATATCGACCGCCTCGAACTTAGTCTTGTCGGCGAGCCACACCTCGATTTCCTTGAAGATGTCGAAGATGTGCGGCTGGCGCGCGCGGGCCGTGGTATAGGCCGGATCGTCCTTCCATTCTGGATGGCCAACGGCCTCGCAGGTGCGGGCCCAGTTCTGCTCCTGGATCGTGAAGTAAATATAGGCGTTCGGGTCGGTCTCCCAGCCCTTGCATTTCAAAATCCAGCCCGGCTGGCCGCCGCCGCCGGCATTGCCGCCGCGCGGTACCGCGTCGCCGAACCTTCCGTATTTGCCATCCACGCGAACCGGATACTGCGGATATTCTTCGAGATAGCCGATGTGTTCGAGCCGCTCCTGGTCGCGCAGCTTGACGCGGCACAGATTGAGGCAGGCGTCCTGCATCGAGACCGCCACCTTTTGGCCCTTGCCGGTGTTCGCCCGGTCGATCAGCGCGGTCAGGATGCCGATCGCGAGATGCATGCCGGTGTTGCTGTCGCCGAGGGCGGCGCCGCTGATCGTCGGCGGGCCATCCCAAAAGCCCGTCGTGGACGCGGCGCCGCCGGCACATTGCGCGGCGTTCTCATAGACCTTCAGATCCGCATAGGGCGACCCCTCGCTGAATCCCTTGACCGAACCGAAGACGATCCGCGGATTGAGCTCTTGGATGTGCTCCCAGGTGAAGCCCATCCGGTCCAGCGCGCCTGGCGCAAAGTTCTCGACGAAGACGTCGGCACCGCGGATCAGCGTCTCCAGGATCGCCTTGCCTTCCGGCGTCTTGGTGTTGAGCGTCAGCGACTTCTTGTTGCTGTTGAGCATCGTGAAATAGAGCGCATCCAGATCAGCGATGTCGCGCAACTGACGGCGGGTGACGTCGCCGACGCCAGGCCGTTCGACCTTCACCACATCAGCGCCGAACCACGCCAGCAACTGGGTGCATGCGGGCCCCGCCTGCACCCCGGTGAAGTCGATAACTTTGATTCCTTCGAGGGGTAGACCCATGATCAAACACTCCTCATTGCGGATGCTGTAAAGATACGAAAGCGTGCGAGGCCACCCAGCAATCCACTGGGGGAACAACCCTTCGATTTGGCCGGCGCCTTCGTCGCCTCGGGTGCTGACAAGCACCCGAGGTGAGGGTTGAGCGAACCGCCGCAGTGAAGCGGTAGCCGCGACCGAACTCGGTGCGGATAAAATCGCGGTCCGCGCCAAGAGCCTTGCGCAATGCGGAGATCTGAACCTTCAGGTTCTCCTCGGCGACGACGATGCCGGGCCACCCGCGGCTCATGAGCTCTTCTTTGGTGACCAGCGATCCGTCGGCCTCCAGCAAGGCTAGGAGAAGATCGAAGGCGCGCGTCCCCAATGGTATTGGCATGCCGTCGGCCACCAATTGCCGCCGGCGCAGCAGCACGCGGAAACGGCCGAATTCAAGCATCGCGTTGGCTGCTACCGGGCTCGACCCGTTGGCGCCATGCAACGGCGGGTTTTCGCGGTAGAGGGCGAGCCTGGCGTGGCTAGTCGTCGTCATCGTGGGCCCTCCGTTTGGTTTACAGCTGCAATTTGGCGCGGCCCTCTGCGCTGGTCGCGTTAATGGTTGGTAAAATTTGCAACATCGCCTTTGCAGTTTTTCGCGGGCAGCGAATCCGCGGCAGAATCCTTGGATAGCCCGCGGTGGCGTTGCGAAAAGTCTCGTTGGTCAGTATGAAGTGGGAGGCCCCTTGAGGACCCCCCGATGGAGGAAGAAACCTTCGCCTTCGGATCGTTCCAGCTGATGCCCGCTCAGCGCATGCTGCTCGAGGATGGGAAATCGCTGCGCCTCGGCAGCCGGGCGTTGGATATTCTGGTTACGCTGGTTGAACGCGCCGGCGAGACGATCGGCAAGGACCAGCTGATCGCGCGCGCCTGGCCCGATACGGTGGTCGATGACGGGTCGCTGAGGGTCCATGTCGCGGCGCTGCGCAAAGCCCTCGGGGATGGCCGGGCGGGCAAGGGCTACATCGCCAACATCCCGGGCCGCGGCTATCGTTTCATCGCGCCGGTGACGCGCGAGCGGCGGCCGGCAACCGCCCCGCCGGACGGAGCGGCCGTGCGCGGCAATTTGCCGGCGCTGCTGACGCGCATCGTCGGCCGGGACGATAGCATCGCGGCTTTGGCGGCACAGCTCGCCCAGCGCCGGCTTCTGACCATCGTCGGTCCGGGTGGGATCGGTAAAACCACGGTAGCGATCGCCGTCGCCGAAACCGTGAGCGCGTCATATGACGACGGCGTCTGGTTCGTGGGGCTCGCCCCGCTGCCCGATCCGGACCTGGTAGCGAGCGCCCTCAGCACCGTGCCGGGAATTTCTCTGCCGGGCGTCAATCCGGTATCGGGATTGGCCGGATGGCTCCGGGACAAGCATGCTCTGATCGTGCTCGACAGCTGCGAACACGTGATCGGCGCGGTGGCGGTAATCGCCGAGGCGATCCTCAAAGCAGCGACGCGTGTCTCCGTTCTCGCCACCAGCCGGGAGCCGTTGCGGGCTGAGGGCGAATGGCTGCACCGCCTCCCGTCGCTGGAGCTGCCGCCGCGCTCCGGTGATCTCACACCCGACCGGGCGCTGCACTATTCTGCCGTCCAACTGTTCAACGAGCGCGCCCGGGCGATCATGGACGGGTTCGCCTTAGGCGACGACGATGTCGCTCCGGTCCTCGAGATTTGCCACAGGCTCGACGGAGTGCCGCTCGCGCTCGAATTGGCGGCCGCGCGCGTCGACGTGTTCGGCGTCAAGGGCCTCGCCGCGCGGCTCGACGATCGCTTCGCCGTCCTGACAAGCGGCCGCCGCACCGCGTTGCCGCGCCACCAGACCCTGCGCGCGGCGATGGATTGGAGTTACGAGCTGCTGCCGGAAACCGAGCAGATCATTCTGCGGCACCTTGCTGTGTTCCGGGGCGACTTCACCATCGATGCGGCGGCTGCGGTCGCCACCGACGACCGCATCGGCGCCGCCGATGTTTTCGAAGCGATCGCCAACCTCGCGGCAAAATCGCTAATTTCGACCGACATCAGCAGCGACATGACTTATCACCGCCTGCTTGACACGACGCGGGCCTACGCTCTGGAAAAGCTGAGCGAGAGCGGCGAACGCGAGCGGCTCGCGCGCCGCCACGCCGAATATTACCGGAGTCTGTTCGAGCAGGCCGAAACCGAATGGGAGATGCAACCCACGGCCGCATGGCTGAGCGATTACGGGCGCCAGATCGACAATTTGCGCGCGGCGCTGGACTGGGCGTTTACGCCGAGCGGTGACGCCTCAATCGGCGTGGCATTGACTGCCGCCGCGGTGCCCTTGTGGATGCATTTGTCACTAATGGAGGAGTGCGGCGGCCGGGTCGAGCGGGCTCTCACCGCTCTCGCAGCCGGAGCCGGCCGGGATGCGCGCCGCGAGATGCAGCTCCACGCCGCGCTTGCGCAATCGCTGATTTATACCAGAGGTGCCGTTTCCGAGATCGACGCGGCCGCAACAAAGGCCTTCGAGATTGCGGAGAGCCTCGGTGACGCCGAGTATCAGTTGTATTACAGCGTTTAAGACATAACCCATTGAAAGACAGCTGATATTCGCTGCCGCGTTAGACTCCCCAGCGGTCAGGTTTAGCCACCAGAGGCCGTGGAAACCCTAGGGCCACAGACCGGAGTTTAACTCGTCCCTGTGTACTTTCAGCAACAGGGATATGGCATCTGAGCCATACCCCTGTTGGCCGCAGTTTGGGCCGGTCCCGGGCAGACTTACATAAAGCAATTGTCGTCAAACCTCCGCTCTCGCACCTCTTGGCAAAGTGTTGATGCCGAGGCGAGCTCGCCATGATGGTATGGCACCCCAACGGCTTGTATTCGGTAACCTGTGGCAGCCTAACCAACCCGCAGGTGGACGGCTCCTACGGGTCTAATTTGAGCGGCTGATAGACCTCGTCGCCGAGGCTGAAGGTCAGAGATCGGGTGGATTTCAGTCCCTGCCCAATGCGCACGGCAACGAGGAAGAGCGCCGATTCCCGCGGTTCGCGGGGTCCGCGATCGAATCGCTCAAGTCGACCCTTAAGAGCCATTCCTTGCTACGCCGCAGATCGTCGCGTCGGCTCGGGACCGGGCATTCGGATATCCTCCGCGAGCCGTTGATGTAAATCTTCCATCGACCAGCGATATCGCCAATGCTAATCGAGGCGGGCCCGCCCGGCGTCGAATTCGCCGATGCCGATGATGTCGCGTAGGCTCGCGGTACCGGTGGCTTTGGCCTCGAGCGACAGGCCGGTAGCGTCGGCCACGCGAGAGTACCTATCGGCTTTGGAGATGAGATTGAAGAAGAGCGTCAAATCGAGCACGACAATCCGGGCCAATAAGCGGAAGGGAAAGCTGAAGGCAAAGCACCGCCGCCAGCGGCTGCGAGCGATCAGTTAGGGCGGGCGGTATTGGGTGGCGCGCGTTCGGATCAGCCATCATGCTTCTTAGCCGCCTATCGGCGCGACTTCAGCTTTCTTGGCGCAAACCGCAGGGTGCGTCCCGAGCGTCATGCCCACGATGGCCCTAAGGAGAGCCTCGCCGCGGGCGGCGACTCGATGCCTACCGGCTGACCCAGTGCCTCGATTTGCTTGACCGGTTCTTCGCGGATGCGGGAATAGTCGCCCGGACCTTCTTCCCCCATGTCTTCGGGGTTCGGGCACCGGTGCCGCTCTGGACGGAGCCCTACTTTTGGTCGTATTCGAACTGGCGGTCCACGTGATGGGGACGATAGTCTTCGCTCGAACTCTCCGGCCCGACTCCTTTCCACCGTCCGAACTCTTCTCACTCGCCACAGAAGTTGTGTTGCAAATGCGCCTTAGGGAATTCACTGACAGTGCATCAAACCAGCGAAGCCATGGCAAAACGCAACCGGCGCCCGATGGCGTTCAACCTGACAATAAGCCTTTGATCCCTTCTCGCAGCGTACATTAGAAGGGCTGCTCGGGAGGCCCACTACCCCCTCTCATTGTTTGGGATCGATGAAGTCAATCAACCTACGCATCGCCGAGGAACTGAACGTCCGCGAGCAGCAGATCGCTGCCGCCATCTCGCTGCTCGACGGTGGAGCGACTGTTCCCTTTGTTGCCCGCTACCGGAAGGAGGCCACCGGCGCGCTCGATGACGCCCAGCTGCGTGCGCTCGAGGAGCGGCTGAGATATTTGCGCGAGCTGGACGAGCGTCGCGCCGCGATCCTCGAGAGCATCAGTCAGCAGGGAAAACTCGACGACGCCCTCAAGCAAGCGATCGAAGCGGCGGACAGCAAGGCGCGGCTCGAGGATCTCTATTTGCCGTATCGGCCAAAACGGCGGACGAAGGCGCAGATCGCGCGTGAAGCCGGTTTGGAGCCACTGGCCGGGGCCCTTCTTACAAGACCCGACCAAAGCCCCGAGCAGGTGGCTCGCCGGTATATCGAGGCGAGCAAGGGGGTGGTCGATGCGACCGCTGCTCTCGAAGGGGCCCGCGCGATCCTCGTTGAGCAATTCACCGAAGACGCCGCGCTGATCGGGAGCCTGCGCGAGGAAGTGTGGTCTCGCGGGCGTCTCGGTTCGCGCGTTCGTGCCGGCAAGGCGGAGCTCGGCGGCAAGTTCGCCGATTATTTCGAGTTTAGCGAGCCACTGGCTAAATTGCCGTCGCACCGCATCCTTGCGCTGTTCCGCGGCGAGAAGGAGGAGGTGCTTGTCCTGGAGTTGGTGCCCGACCCGGCTGCGTCGGATCGGGGCGAACTCGGCACCTTTGAGCGGCAGATCGCTAACCGGTTCAAGATCGCCGATCACGGCCGGCCCGGCGACCGCTGGCTGATCGATACGGTGCGCTTGGCTTGGCGCACGAGGATCCTGATTCACATCGAAAGCGATCTACGCCTTCGCCTCTGGCAAGTGGCTGAAGACGCCGCGGTGCGAGTGTTCGCCGGGAACCTACGCGACCTGCTGCTCGCCGCCCCTGCTGGCGCGCGTCCGACGATGGGGCTTGATCCCGGGTATCGGACCGGCGTCAAAGTCGCCGTCGTCGCCGGGACCGGGCAAGTCGCGGCAACCGCAACGATCTACCCGCACGAGCCACAGCGTCGTTGGGAGGAGTTGATTGCTCAGCTGGCGCGGCTTGCCCAAGACCATCGGGTGGAACTGATTGCGATCGGCAACGGCACTGCGTCGCGCGAAACTGATCGGCTCGCCGCGGAGCTCATTCGGTCTTATCCCGAACTCGGGTTGACCAAGGTGGTCGTCTCGGAGGCCGGCGCCTCGGTCTACTCCGCTTCGGCTTTCGCCTCGCAAGAATTGCCGGAGCTCGACGTGTCCTTGCGTGGAGCGGCCTCGATCGCGCGGCGGCTTCAGGATCCACTCGCTGAGCTGGTCAAAATCGATCCCCAGTCGATCGGCGTGGGCCAATATCAGCACGATCTCAGCGAACAAAAGCTTTCCCGCTCTCTTAATGCGGTGGTCGAGGATTGTGTCAACGCCGTCGGGGTGGACGTCAACACCGCCTCCACGCCGTTGCTGTCACGAGTCTCCGGCATTGGCGAAGGACTGGCGCACAGCATTGTCAGTTACCGTGAAGAGCACGGTCCTTACCGCACCCGCGCGGTTCTCAAGAAGGTGCCGCGGCTCGGGCCCAAGGCTTTCGAGCTTTCGGCGGGATTCCTGCGCATCCGCAACGGCGACGATCCGCTCGATGCGTCGGGCGTACACCCGGAAGCCTATCCTGTGGTGCGGCGCATTCTGGCGGCAACCAATCGTCAGCTGGAGAGGCTGATCGGCGATATGTCAGTATTAGGTCAGCTCGAGCCGGAGGCGTTCACCGATGCCGTGTTCGGGGTGCCGACCGTCACCGACATCTTGCGGGAACTCGAGAAGCCCGGACGTGATCCACGACCGGCCTACAAAACGGCAAACTTCCGAGAGGGAGTGGAAAAGCTCGAAGATTTGAAGCCCGGCATGGTTCTCGAAGGTATAGTAACGAACGTCGCCGCGTTCGGCGCCTTTGTCGATGTGGGGGTCCACCAGGACGGATTGGTTCACATCTCGGCGATGGCTAATGCTTACGTCAAGGACCCGCGCAAGATCGCCAAACCCGGCGATGTCGTCCGTGTCAAGGTGTTGGAGATCGAGCCGAAACGCCGCCGGATTTCGTTGACGATGCGGCTCGATGAAGCCCCGGAAACGAAGCCGACAGCAGGACGCGCCGAAACCAGGCTAACCGAGGAGCGACGCCTCCGACCCGCCAAGACGCCTGCAGACCGAAGCAATTCCGTGCCCGCGAGCGGCGATGTCATGGCCGAAGCATTTCGGCGAGCGGGGTTGGCTGGTAAGACGCCAGAGCGGCGATAGCGCAGCGAGCCCTTGGGAACCGTTCTCGACTAAGCTTCCCGGAAATGACGGTCCCGGGAACGAACTGCTGTCACTGGCGCTGGCAGTCGCCGCCGCCGGGGCGGTGACGGGTCTGCTGGCGGGGCTGTTTGGCATCTGCGCCGGCGCCGTGACCGTCCCGGTATTGTTCGAGATCTTTCGCGTTATCAACGTGTCGGACGCGGTGCGCATGCAGCTTTGCGGCGGCACTTCACTGGCAATTATCCTGCCGACCGCACTGCGCTCGTATCGAGCGCATCTAAAGCATGGGTCAGTAATCGCGGGGGTTGTGCGTCCCTGGGCATTGCCGACAATTCTCGGCAATGGGGTTGGTTGGTGTACAGCAGCGTTCGCTCCGGCGTCGGTGTTCAAGATTGCGTTCGTGATCATCGCCGCGATCATTTCATCGAAGCTGTTGTTTGGTGGTGAGCGCTGGCGGTTCAGCGACCAACTGCCCAGCCGGCGGGTCATGATCGGCTATGGCTTTGCAATTGGGCTTGGCTTGTCGCTGATGGGCATTAGCGGCGGCTCGTTGGCGACAATGGCGCTGACCCTGCACGGCAAGCCGATCCACCAGGCGGTCGCGACCTCGGCCGGCATTGGCGTACCGATCTCGCTCGCCGGCACCCTCGGCTGGAGTTGCGTCGGTTTAGTGGAGAGGCATTAGGTCATTTGGCGGCCGTTTTTTCGAACTGTACCGGGCTTGTAAAGTCGAGGGCGGAATGGCGCCGGACGGGATTGTAGAAGCCGTCAATGTAGCGGCCAATGGCCTGGGTCGCTTGTTGGCGGGTATAGAAGATGGTCCGCCACACCCGCTCAGATTTCAGCGTCTTGAAGAACGTCTCCACCATGGCGTTGTCGTAGCAGTTCCCCTTTGCCGACATTGAGATCAGGATGCCGTGCTTGCCGAGCTCGGCTTGATAATCGACCGAACAGTATTGGCTGCCCCGGTCTGAGTGATGGATCAGCCCGGCTGCTGGGCGGCGCACCGCCAGGGCTTTGCGCAGAGCGGCAAGAGCCAGATCGCGGTGCAGCCGGTCGCCGGTCGCCCAGCCGACGACCCGGCGGGCAAACAAGTCGATGATAACCGCGAGGTACAGCCAACCCTCGCGGGTCCAGACATAGGAAATATCGGCACCCCATTTCTCGTCGGGCCCGGTTGCCGCGAAGTCCTGATCGAGCAGGTTTGGCGCCACCGGCCACGGATGCTGGCTGTCGGTGGTGCGCTTAAACCGCCGCTTCTGTCGAGCCCTGAGCCCGTTCTCCCGCATCAGACGCGCCGTCCGGCGGCGACCGACGGTGAGGCCGCTGTCCCGCAATTCCCGCATCATCCGGGGGCTGCCATAGGTGCCGTTCGACAGCGTAAAGGCCGACCGGACATGCGCCAGCAGCACCATGTCATCGCGTTGGCGGCGGCACGCCGGCCGACCGCGCCAGGCAAAATAGCCGCTTTGGCTGACACCGAGTACGCCGCACAGACGATGGATCGGGAATTCCGCTTTCGCCGTATCGATGAGCGCGAACCTCATCGACTTCCCGCCCGGGCGAAAAAAGCCGTCGCCTTCTTCAGGATGTCCCGCTCCTGGCGGAGGATCTCGTTCTCCCGGCGCAGCCGTTTCAGCTCTGCCGTGACATCGCCCTCTGCCGCCGTCGTTGGGTCGGCAGCACGCCGATCCCGACTCCGACTTATCCAGCGGACCAGCGTCGACAGCCCGATCCCCAGATCGCCGGCGATCTCGCGCTGCGTTCGCCCGCTGGTTTGCACCAGGCGGACCGCTTCCTCCTCAAATTCTTTCGTAAACCGTCGCTGCTGCATCTTCGAGTTCCTCACCGCTCATAGGGGAACTCTCCACTTTTCCGAAGCAAGTCCAGGCTACATCGCCGCGGGTTTGCCGCACCAGGCGTTGTTGCCGCCGCTGTCGATCGGCTTCGTCTCACTGATCGGGTTTGTTGCGAACGCGCCAATCTCGAGCTGGGTCGCACCAATTGGCGCACGCCTCGCGCATGCGTTGCCGAAGCGCTGGCTCGAAATCGCCTTCGGCCTGTTTCTGCTCCTCGCCGGGGCGCGCTTTCTGGTGAGCCTCGCCTAGGGCGAACTCGCTTCCGGGTGTCTGGCGATAGGTGGCTTCGATGTTCCGCTCGATCCTGCGGCACGAGCCCTCGGCGCGATGCCAGTGAGCGCAATCATCGGGTACAACCTGGCGAGCCACTGAATCTCAGCAACCGAGATAATTCCGGGTGCATCGCGAAGCCACGCGCCGGACATCGGCCGATATCGTTGCAATTCCTGTCGAGCCGAACGTAAAGCGTCGACCGGCGTTGTTGCGAATTGGACGGATCACCGCGAGGGGAGGCAACGCTGGATGGCACCCTGACTTTGATTGACCTCGCCTCGATCAATCGAGGGGGCAGATCACGATCACCGTCTTTGGCAATCAAGCGACACACGAATTGATTGCGCGTGCCGCAACGATCACCACGACGCGAGGGAATGAAATTTGAGCGGCCATAACCGGATATCGGTGATCCTCGCAACTGAGGCCTGCTCAGGGGCTCGGTGGGCAACGACAGAGGCGCCGGCACTCGAGGCGCTGTAAGCGCCCCACTCGTCTCAAGAAGTGATATCCTACCGGTAAGCCCGCGGTCAGCAAACTCAAGAACAATGGCCCGAGCCCGATCGCCAATCGGCGTGATCGGGCAATCACAAGAAAATGGAGGGAACGTGACCCTACCTCGCGCCGCCGACGATTTTCCGATGATCCGCGCCTGCGTGGAGAAGCTGCGCCACGAGCGCGCCCGACCCCGTGCCGCGAGTACGAGACCGGGGATGAAGGCCGGCAGCATCTCTCACGCTCAATCACAGGAGTTTCCTCAGTCCTCGCTAATCGCCTGTTCCATCCCCAGACCCGGCCGGCCGAAAGAATCTCAGATCAAGAACTGAGCGGCGGGTTGGATAGCGTACCGCTCCGCCGGAAAGCCCCCCACCCTAACTCCCCCCGTCCGACCGTCGGGTCACCCCCGGAAAGGGAGAGGAAGCCGCCAGCGGGTGAGGGACTGCCTTCGGCGATCGCGCCGCCTTGGGAGGGCCCGTCGTGAAGGGGCAGGCGTTCGCCCCGGTGCCCAACCGCGGCATGATTACGATTTCGATCATGTTGGCGAACATCATGCAGGGCGTCGACAACACGATCCTCAATGTCGCCCTACCGCATATCCAAGGGAGCCTATCGGCCTCACTGGACCAGATCGCCTGGGCGTTGACCTCCTATATCGTCTGTGCCGCGATCATGATGCCCCTGACCGGCTGGCTCGCCGGCCGGTTCGGCATCAAGCAAATTTTTCTGATCTCGGTCGTCGGTTTTACGCTCGCGTCAGCGCTGTGCGGCGCCGCCACAAGCCTCTATGAGCTCGTTTTCTTTCGTGCGTTGCAAGGAGTGGCCGGGGCCGGGCTGATCCCGCTGTCGCAGGCCACCCTGCTTCAGATCAATCCGCCGGAGCGCCATGGGCATGCGATGGCGGTGTTCGGCATCGGCACGATCCTCGGCCCGATCATGGGGCCGGCGCTCGGCGGCTGGTTGACCTATGACTACAGCTGGCGCTGGGTCTTCTACATCAACCTACCGATCGGCGTGCTGTGCACGCTGGGCATCCTTGTTTTCATCCGTCAAACCCGCAACGTGCGTCGTGAATCGTTCGATTTCGTCGGGTTTCTGACTCTGAGTCTGGGGATCGGCGCCTTGCAATTGATGCTCGATCGCGGCGAGCTGAAAGATTGGTTCCACTCGAGCGAAATCTGGATCGCAGCGACGGTCGCCGGGCTCGGTTTTTACCTATTCGCCGTGCACACGGTAACCACGGAAGGCAGCTCGTTTCTCCATCGCGACCTGTTCAAGAGCGCGAATTTCGTAGCGAGCACCGCTCTGATGTTCTGTGTCGGGCTGATCATGACCGGCACCCTCGCGCTGTTGCCGACGATGCTGCAGAGCCTGATGAACCTCCCGGCGTTGACGACCGGGCTGGTGACCATGCCGCGCGGCTTCGGAGCGATGGCGGCAATGTTCCTTGTCGCCCCATTGATCAATCGGGTCGACAGCCGGCTGATCATTCTTTTCGGCTTTCTGCTGACCGCGGTGGCGATGTGGCAGATGAGCTGCTTCTCACTGCAGATGGGCATCATGCCGGTGATTGTTTCCGGGCTGTTGCAGGGTTTCGGCCTCGGCTGCACCATGGTACCCCTGAACATTATCGCGTTGTCGACGTTGCCGCGTCACATCCTGACCCAGGGGACGGCGATCCGCAGCCTGGTGCGCAACCTCGGCGGCAGCATCGGCATCAGCATTCTGGTCGCAACCTTGGCCGAGAATACTCAGGTGGTTCACTCGCGTCTGGTCGAAGGCCTGCGGCCGGACAATCCGCTTCTGCAGGCGCCCTATCTGCCGGCACCCTTCAGCCTTAGCACACCGAGCGGGGTGGTGGCACTCAACGCCGAAGTGACGCGGCAGGCCGCGATGGTCGCCTATATCGATGATTTCAAACTGATGATGTTGATCGCACTTGCTTCGCTACCTCTGGTGCTGCTGTTGCGCCCCTCGCACCGCCGGTCGCCGGTGGCCATTCCTATCGAACCCGTAGCGGCCGACGACTAGCCGTCGTGATTCAGGACCAGCTATTTCGTGCTGCCGAATATCGGATTAAGCAGAATCGGTGTTGCTGCACGGGCCGGCCAAGCCTTTCTATGGGCCGAGATGTACCCCAAGGACGCTAGCACGCGGCGGACCCCGCCTCTGCATCACCGATACCGGCGTGTTATGCTCAGTACAGATGCCGGCACTTTTCACGGCGCTGCGTGCGGGCGGGGTCGGTGACCGTTGAAGCGGTAGCTGGCCCAGACGATGGAACCGCCGCCGGCCCGCCGCGCGCTTCTCAATGAAGGAAACATTCATGCCGGACACACACGCCTTGGCGGAACGCCCAAGCCAAGCTCAGCTCGCGTTCTACGACGCGATCGTCATCGGCGCCGGGATTTCCGGCCTGTATATGCTCTACCGCCTGCGCGAACTGGGCATGACCGCGCGGGTCTTCGACGCCGGCACCGGCGTTGGCGGCACCTGGTATTGGAACCGCTATCCCGGCGCCCGCTTCGATTCCGAAAGCTGGACCTATGGCTACTCCTTTTCCAAGGAGCTGATGGCGGAATGGGACTGGAGGGAGCACTTCTCCGCCCAGCCCGACACGCTGGAATATCTGAATTACGTCGCCGACAAGTTTGACCTACGCCGGGACATACAGTTCCGCAGCACGGTCACGGCTGCGCATTGGGATGAGGCGGCGAACCAATGGCACGTGACCCTGGAAAACGGCGATCAGGCAACGGCGCGGTTCCTCTTCACCGCCATTGGCATCCTCTCGGCCTATACGCTGCCGGCCATTCCGGGCCGCGACAGTTTCAAGGGCCCCGCCTATCACCCGGCACGGTGGCCGCACACGCCGGTGGACTTCGCCGGCAAGCGCGTCGGCGTCATCGGCACCGGTGCGACCGCCATCCAGGCGATCCCGGAGATCGCCAAACAGGCAAAGCATCTCACCGTATTTCAGCGTCGCCCCAACTGGGCGGCGCCCTTGCATAATTCCAAAATAAGCAAGGAGGAAATGGAGAGGATCAAATCCCGTTATGAGGAAATTTACGCGCATTGCGCGACGACGCCGGGTTGGTTCATTCATCAGCCTGACCCGCGCAAGACCCTGGACGTGCCGCCCGAGGAGCGCGAGGCCTTCTGGGAGAAGCTTTACGACGCGCCCGGCTTTGGCATCTGGATGGGCAACTTTCGCGACATCCTGACCAACGAGGAAGCCAACGCCGCCATCAGCGCCTACATCGCCAAAAAGATCCGTCAGCGCGTCAAGGATCCAAAGGTGGCAGACAAGCTGATTCCCAAGGATCACGGCTTCGGCACGCGCCGGGTGCCGTTGGAAAGCGGCTATTTCGAAACTTACAACCGTGACAACGTAACATTGATCGATACCCTCGTGGATGAGCCGATCGAGTGCATCACCCCGCAGGGCATCAAAACCAGCCGGCAGGAACACGAATTCGACATTCTGGTCTACGCCACGGGGTTCGATGGCGTCACCGGTGCCTACGACCGCATCGATATTCGCGGCGAGAACGGCCTCCGGCTCAAAGACGCCTGGGCCGAAACCCCGCGCACCTATCTCGGCATGCTCGCCGAAGGCTTCCCCAACATGCTGATGGTGCTCGGCCCGCACACCGCGCGCGGCAACATCACTCAGGCCATTTCACACAGCGTCGAATTTCAGACCGACGTGCTGCGGTTCATGCAACAGCACAACTACACACGTGTGGAGACTCGGCCGGAAAAAGTCGACGAGTGGACCCAGATCGTGATCAAGGCGGGCGAAGCATTGCTGTCCTTTAAGGTCGATTCCTGGCAGAATGGCGTCAATCGCAACATCGACGGCCGGACCGTGCGCCGCGTTCTGGGCTACAATGGCAACGGCGCGCATTTCCGGCGGACGACCGACGAAGTCGCCAACGGCGGTTACCGGGAATTCGCGTTCCGATAGTGCTCCGCCTCAAGTTCGGGCCGGGATAAAGCTGGTTGCGGTGCAGCCCGTAGCGCAATGCGATCTCGCTAGTCACGCTCTGTGCGACAATCGCCACCTTCTCCGCCATGCTCCGGCGCCGTCGCGGCGTCCCGCTCAGAACCTCCACATCGCGGAAACTGTGGGCAAACTACTTGGCACACCAACCTCGCCGCCTCGCTCAGCGAGACAGCACCAGCTGATCACCGGGTCGCTTGGGAGCAAAATTTGTCGCCTGTTGCGAACGCAATGTTCTCACGACGACTATTGAGGGTGATCCGCTCGCGTTTTTATTCCTGCACCATTCGACGCGACAGAGGCGAGGCGCAAAGATGGTTCGGATTTGGATAATCGGCATCGCTTTGGCGCTCGCGCTCGCCATACCGGCGGCAGCCCAACAGCGGTCCGTCCCGCAAATATTGGAGCGCTTGTACGCCCTTTGCGATCAAAACTATAAGCCCGCCTGTATCAAGCTTGGATTTTTTATCGGAACGCTGCAGCCCAGGGCAGCTCGGAAATTGAGGCGCGATCACCCGGAATGGTGGTGGTGGGAGCGGTGGTAGCGCCTGCTAGAGCGAGAGCTTTTTCGGTTGTCTATATCCAGCGACGCGGGCTCGATCCGAAATCCTGCCTCCACTAATGCCATTGTTGGGGTGCGAACGAGTTGGAGGCTGGTGTCTCGGGCCGGCATGATTGAACTCTATGACAAACGGGACACCGCCGGTCCGATGCCCCACACTGTCACCGACCTCGCGCAGCTTCTCAATGTCAGCTCGCGGCCGGCGAGCGTATCGCGCGCTACCACCCGAAACCTTCTTAGATCCTCTCGGGTCGGCCCGTTGGCCACAGCGGGATCTGAGGCGTTAGACTGCAGTCAGAAGGTGCCAAGCACTCGGCCCTTCCCGAGTTTCAGTCCAAGATCAGCGACGCTATCATCTGTCAGCGGGCCGACAGATGTTGGTATACCCCCCGAGACTGTATCTCGGGCGACGGCGAAGGCTCCGTCAAAATCATTGGCGGCAGCCGCAACGATACGCCTACGCAGATTTTGGTGGATTTCCGCATCGGGCCCCGTAACAAGCATGATCCAACCCTTCATGTTTTCCCTCTTGTTTTATGGCGAACAGGATAGCACGGGCCGAAGGCAGCCCGATGATCTGTCGCTGCGCCGAGGGGCTCGGCACGTAAGGCTTGGGCGGCGCGGTCGGACCCTGTGCCCGGGCCTGAGAAACGACGCCAATGCGCCGATAACGGCCCATCCTGCCGGTGCGCCCTGGGCGCGTTGTCGATGGGCGCGGCTGGGTATAAATTTCTGGCATGGAGCCACGCCGAACTATGTGGTCTCGGCGGCTAGACTACACCGGCGTTACCGTCTCGCTCGGGGGGTTGCGGTCCTTGGCCTCAAAAGACGCGGGTAACTTCGGGGAATGCTGCCTTGATCTCGCGCTCGATAAGGGACACCGCTGCCTCGACATCGCCGGCGCTGCGTCTGTCATCGAAATCGAGGCTGAGCGCGACCAGCACCTCGTGCGGGCCGAAATGCATGGTCAGCACTTGGTTGTTGCCGATGACGCCTGGTGCCATCTTGGCGATACGCTCGATTTCGGCGCGCACCTCGGGGTGCACTGCCTCTCCCGTGAGGAGGCTCTGAGTTTCATATGCGAGGAACGCTGCAGTCGCTGCAAAGACCACGCCGATCCCCAGCGAGGCGATACCGTCGAGGCGTGGCATTTCGAGTATTTCCGCAAGCGCGATGCCGATGAGGGCGATGACTAGGCCGATCAGCGCGGCACTGTCCTCGAGCAAGACCGTGAACACGGTCAGATCCTTGCTGCGCCGCACAGTCTGCAGCCAGCCAAGCCGACCGCGCTGATGACGGAATTCGCGAAACGCGACGAACCATGAGCCCGCCTCGAAGATCATCGAAGCGCCCACGACAATTTAGTTCACGACCACGTACCTGGCCGGCTCGGCATGAAGTATCTTTTCGACCCCCTCATAGAACGCCACCAGCGCGCCCAAGCCGAAGATCATCACTGCGACGACAAAGACCCAGAAATAGAGCTGCAACCCATAGCCGAAGGGGTGCTCCGCGTCGGGCGGCTTGTCGGCGCGATGCATGCCGAAAAGAAGCAGGAGCTCGTTCCCGGTATCGACCGTCGAATGGAGCGCTTCGCTGTACATGGCCGCGCTGCCGGTAATCAGCGCCGCGCCGAATTTGCAGATCGCGATCGCGGCATTGCCGGTGATCGCCGCGATGATGACCCGGAGCGAGCCTGAATGTTCCGCCACTATCCCGCCTCCGCTGCGCCGCCGCTATGTTGTAACCACCGGCTGGCCTGTTGTCGGCGGTCGCTCGGAGGCTCGCCTTTGCGCGATTTCTTCCGTTCCCGTAAAAGGGATCTAACCGGCGGAGGCGGACCTCAATAACTACTACGCTCCGGGGCCCGAAACCGGCGTCACCATAGCGTCTTGCCCGTCGAGCACCCTTATTGGCTGAGCGTTGGGATCGAAATCTTCCAGCAGCCACGCATCGACCTGAACTTGGAACTTTCCGGCGACCGGCTGCTTCGTCTCCTGATCCCAGAGGGGGGCCCGGGACCATGTACCACAGCCGCAGATCGCGCAGTGATGTTCGATAAGATAGCTGTCCCACTGATAGGTCGATACGCGATCGTTCGAAGTAGTCAGTACAAAATCTTCTAGATTGTCCCGGTACGCTCAAAGCGAGCCCCGCTTGGAGCAGAACGAACAGGTGCATCGGGTCACCGTTGCGGGGCGCATCGCCACGGTAAATTGGGTGGCGCCGCAGTGGCAACTTCCTTTCCCGGCCATCGTCTCTTCTTTATTATAGAGATCGGCTTCCATAAAGCAGTAGCCCTTGCCTACAGTTCCCCGCACTATCAATCCGCGGAGTTCCGCCGCTTTCTCACTGGTTCCTACGAGTGCGAAGGTCGGCTGCCCACCAGCAAGAGCCGATCGGGGTGCCCGCGGCGAATGACGATAAGGCAACTGCCGAGATAGGTTGCCTGCAGGTGCACCGGCAACTCGCCGCCGCTAGCACTGCTCGGGCACGGATCGTCAACTCACCTGGCTTGTCTGGGATAACTTGGGAGTAGCGTAGGCACGGTCGCAAAGATCACCGTCCCGCGATGTTATGTTAGAAATACCGGATTCGCGTCCACCCATGTATGCGCGCCAAATATATTCGGCAAAAATCAACGAGGGCCTGATGTCGATCATATTGATTGCCGACGGAACGCCGGCCGTCTGGCAGGCCGAGCGCGCAGGGTTCGACATTCCGTCAAACTTCTCGTTATTTGCTGCGGCGGTCCATCTGCATCACCCGGACATCCGCTGTACGCCCCTCAATATAGCCGATGGCGAGGCCTTGCCGCTTGGCGCCGCGCTCGCGGACTTCGACGGTGTCATGCTCCCCGGCTCGCCGCTTCATATCTATGATCGGTCGTCTATCGTTACCCGGCAGATTGATTTCGCCCGCGCCGTCTTTGCCGCCGGCGTTCCGGTCTGGGGCAGCTGCTGGGGGTTGCAGCTCGCGACCGTGGCGCTCGGAGGATCAGTTAGGCGCAACCCGCGGGGACGCGAGCTCCCGATTGCCCGGGCGATTTCCTTGACGGAAGCCGGCCTGGCCCATCCGCTTCTCGCGTCCCGTCCTGCTGTTTTCGATGCGCTCTGCTCGCACCTCGACGAGATCGAAACGCTGCCACCGAACTCTCAGGTTCTGGCCGCGAACGAGCTCTCCCCCATCCAGGCGATATCCACACAAACCCCATGGCGGGGCAGCTTTATCGGCACCCAGTATCACCCCGAGCACACTCTGGCGGTCTCGGCAGCTCTGATGGAGATGAGAGCCACGGAGCTTGTCGATGAGGGGTTTGGCATGGAACGCGCCGACATTATCGCGATGGCGGCCGACTATCGCGCCCTGGCCGCAGAGCCTGGACGTCGCGACCTGGTTTGGCGGTATGGGATTGCGAGCGAGATCATTGACCCTAGGCGCCGGACGACGGAGATTCGCAATTGGCTGCGGACTGTCGTTGGTTCTGAGCGGCTCGTGGCTTAGTTGCCGTCCCTATTCGGGCGATGGGTTTAGAGCGCATGCAGCGCATGGCTCCCGGAGCACCGGACGTACTACCTCACCTCGCTGGGGCGCGACGCCGACTTGCTGCTGGTGGCCGCTCACGCGATGACGCTGCGGCTATCCCGGCGGCCGGAGACTGAGGTACCCCGGTCGCACGGGTCGGAACTCTTCGGCGCCGGGCCAGGTTTGCCCTCATGGCAAAGTCTCCCAAATGCGGGTTTTTGCCAGCCGCGGAAACTGGGCCGAGGTCCACCTCGGCCATCCTTTTGTGCCACGCTGCCGGGGGCGTCGGGCTCAAGGGGAAAGGGCTCGACGAAACCAGGGCCTCCGCATAAGTTTAGAGAGGTGTTCTCGGCCTCACCTTGGTTACGCGTCGCGCGCGGGTGACCAACAATGGTGGCGCCGCTTGGATCGCCGCGTCATAATCATGGGGAAGCCACAACTTCTAAGCTGCTCGGCCTGGAACGGTGAGGATTTAACTGGCATTCGCCGTCGCGTACCCGCTTGGCACTGTACGGCTTCCTGCAAGCGCATGGCCGTTTCGGGATGGTAGAGGCTATATGTATATGGGCATGTGGCCGTGTACCGCTGGCGGCAGAAAGAATGCCTAGAGGCCCGCGCGGAGAAAGTGCCCTGTCGACGCCCGTCCGCTAAGTTGTGCGAATCGCAGGCTGCCGAGAAGCGCGACCGTACAAGCCGCGTCAGCCGCGGGCCATTTCAAACTGGACCTATCGGTCAGCCTTTCTTAAACGGATGCCCCGGCAGACCCGCCACCTTCACGCGCATGCTGTAAACCGAAGTGTGTGCGGTGAAAAACAGCGTCTTCATGTCCGGTCCGCCAAAGGCGAGATTGGCCGGCACTTCGGGCGTCTTGATCGTGCCGATATGGGTGCCGTCCGCCGCGTAAACCCAGGTGCCGCCGGGGCCGGTGCAATAGACGTTGCCCTGCACATCAACCTTCATCCCGTCCGGAACGCCGATCTTCTCGTCCGACGACATGTCGGCGAAGATGCTGCGGCGAACCATGTTGCCGGCGCTGTCGAGCTCGATGCGGTGGATGTAGGTTGCGTGCCGCGTATTGGCGACATATAGCACGCGCTCATCGGGCGAGAAGGCGAGCCCGTTCGGGTATTCGAAATCGGCGACGTGCTTGTTGCTGCCGTCGGGCATGATCCGGTAGACCGCCGACGGGTCGAGCTCGCGCTCGCCGAGCGGAAGGCGTAGCCCCGGATTGGTGAAATAGACGCTGCCGTCGGACTTGCAGACGACATCGTTCGGCCGTGACAGGCGCTTACCATCGAACCTGTCCATTAGTACATCACACGATGCGAACCTGCCGTCCGCCGGCCATCGCGTCACCCGGCGGTTGCCGCCCTCGCATTGGATAAGCCGTCCCTGCGGATCGAAGGTCGTGCCGTTGCCTTCGCCGGTATTCTCGCGCAGCAGCTCGGCTTTTTCACCCGGCTTGATTCGATAGAATTTCGACTCCCGTACATCGACGAAATAATAGAACCCGTCCGGATGATAGAGCGGCCCTTCGGTGAAGGTGAAATTGGTATCGAGCCGCTGCGCCTCACCATCCATCAGGTCGTTGAGCGTGGGCATGTTGATCTCCTCACTGCCGGTAATCCGGCGACTAGGCGTGGTAATGCGCGAAGACCACCGGCGACACAAAGGCCCAGTTTTCGAGAAACACCGCCTTGTCCGGCTTGCGGCCGAGCGCCTCCATTGCGCCCAGCAAGCAGAACCAGTTCAGCACCTCGTGCTGGCCGCTCTCCTCGATCTGGTCGGTCCTGTAGGCGTGCCACTTGGCGTAGTCGCCCGTTTCCAGCGCGTCGTAGAGCGCACGGTCGGCCGGCACGTCGGGCCACAGCTGCCAGTTCTTCTCGGTGAGGAACGAATGCGACCATGACGACGACGCCATCAGCGCCACCCGCCATGGGCTGTCGGCCATGATTTTCGCCGTCGCCGCGCCGACCTGCATGCAGCGGTGCGGGTTCGGTGAGGGCGGGTCGAGCTTCCTGATCTCGTCCTTCATCGCCAGCGGCAGGCGCAGCCCGCGCGCCGCGTTGACCCGGCGGCCGTAGCAGTTCACCGAGAACTGCACCAGCGGATAGTCGAATCCCCGCCGCTCGTCGTCGAGCAGCAGCACGGTGTTCTCGAACGCGTGCCCCATCGGATGGTGCAGCGGCTTGTAGGCATAGCCGGTATCGATCCCGGCCTCGATCAGCCTGGCCGCGAGATACTTGCCGGCTTCCTTGTGGCCGCGCACGCGGAAGGTCTTGTCCTTCGGCTCGTTCCACGGGTTGTCCGGGCTGCGGCGGTGCGCCCAGGGCTGGATCTCCTGGTCGTCATAGGCCAGCACAGCGAAGGGCGGGACGATGTCTTCCTTGAAGTTCTCGTACTGGTCGTCGCCCCAGATGATGATGAGATCGGGATTGAACGCGTCGAGCGCCCGGCGAGCCTCGGCGAAATGCTGCCGGTACACTTCGCGGTAGCGCGCGGCGGTCGAGGCGCCCCAGTCCTTGCCCAATTCCACGCGCAGCTTCTCCGGCCAATTGGCCGGGTTCTTCATCTGCTCGGGCATGTCGAGATCGTCGAGAGAGGCCTTCATCATAAAGGCCCAGTTCTCGTTCGGCCGCAGCATCACCGGCCGATGCGTACATCCGATCCCCAGTATTTCAGCCATGGCTAGCCTCCCTTTTGATCTTCATCCCCAGACTTACGCGGCAACCGAAACGGGGTGTTAGACCTTCCTCTCGACGTGCGTCTCGACTAGGACCGTCGCAAGCGTTCCCCATATTGACCGCTAAGCTAGAATGGACATCTAGCGCACCCTGGACGTTAGGGATTCACCCGTACGTACACCCCGGCAGAACCCGGTGCATGCGTCATGGCCTGGCGCATGCGCGGCGAATTGGGCGAGGAATGTTGCTGTTGCTCCTTCCACTCCGGGCTTTCGGGCACGGCCGTACTGGCAAATTCGTAGACCGTGCTGTAGCCGCTGGTACCCTCGAGAACCCGATAGCGGCGGGCGTAGATCACTCCCGGCACCTTGCGGTAGCCTGGCACATATTCACTACTGTACCAGGCGTTCCACTCCGCATCGACCTCGGCGGGGACGGACATGCGGCCAATCTGCAACACCGGCGCCATGCCACGCTCCGGCATTTCCACGCCGTCCGGGTAAATCTGTTCCCCGACAATGCGTGTCAAATTCTTCCCAATCACGGACGGCGAGACTTTCTGTCCCCACGGCGTCCGCGGCCGGTTGGTAAACGCCGGCGTCTGCATCACTGCCACGCTTTCCAGTTCATAGCATGCCAGGTACTGCGGGCCACCCTTGACCGCCTCGTAGCGGGCCGCTGAGAGAATGCCGGGCACAGACAGCAATTCCGGTAGATGTTCTTTGTTATACCACTCGTTGAATTCCGGCACGTGTTGGGCATCGATATCAACGTACACCATGAAAATCCCGCGACCTTTTTGTGCCATGTTTCGGTCTCCTCTGTGAAGCGTAGCCGCTACGTTTTGCCTCGTCTCGTTGGCACCCGATCCTCACGCCTGGAGCCCAGAAGAGACACGAGACACCAACTGGGCATCCAATCTTAGACTAATACGTCTCGCGCGGCAGGTTGAGGTGCGGGAAGACGCTGTGGACGTGCGGCGTCACGACCTGACGCGCCGGGCGGATGTAGGATTTATCAAGCTCGTGATAGCCGGTGACGCCGAGCAGCGACAGGCAGATGCGAATCTCGTCCTCAAGGATCTCGAACAGGCGGACCACCCCAGGCCCCCCGGCGGCGGCGAGGCCGTAGATATAAAGTCGGCCAACCGAGACGACGTCGGCGCCGAGGATCAGCGCCTTCACCACGTCGGTGCCGCGATGGATGCCGCCATCGACCATGACGCGGGCGCGGCCGCCGACCGCTTCGACGACCTCGGGCAAGACATCGATCGAGCCGACGCCCTGATCGAGCTGGCGTCCGCCATGGTTCGACACGTAAACGCAGTCCGACCCGCATTCGAGCGCGAGCTTGGCGTCCTCGGCGGTGCCGATGCCTTTCAGCACGATCGGTATGTCGAAGTTCTTCTTGACCCGCTCGATGTCGCGCCAGTTGAACTGGGCTTGGTAGAGGCGGGCCTCCTCATCTTGCACGCTTACGCGCGCACGCCGGCGCTGGTGGCGCTTGGCAATGTCGCGCTCACGGCGGCTGTGGCTGTCGGTGTCGATCGTGAAGCAGAACGCGTCGTAGCCGTTGTCGATGGCGCGCCGGACATGGTCATCGACCCAATCGGCGTCGCCACGGACGTAAAGCTGGAAGATTTTAAAGGCGTCACCTGAGGCGTCAGCGGTCTTTTCCAATCCGGGATGCGCTCCGGAACTCAAAATCATCCCGTTGCCGAACTCGCGGGTGGCGGCGACAGTGGCGCCGCCACCCGGCTCGAACACCTCCAGACCGCCGACGGCCGAGCAAAGCACCGGGATGCGCAGCTTCTTGCCGAAGAAAGTGCGGCTACAGTCGACGTTTGACACATCGCGCAAGACCCTCGGCCGAAAGCCGTAGGCATCGAGCGCCGCTCGGTTGCGAGCCAGGCTCGTCTCGGTCTCCGAGCCGCCGATTAGGTAATCCCAATTGTTGCGGTTGAGGTTGGTTCGCGCTTGGGTGACGAACTCGTGCAGGTTCTGAAAGCGCTCTTCGAGCGACCCGGTCATGTCATTTCTCCCTCGCTGGTTTGTCTTGTGTGGCAGGCCGAGGCTGTGGCGTCGGACGGGCGAGGGTCTAAGCGTAAGCTGAGCAATCCAATTTCAGCAATCGGCGCTTACAGTTATTTTACAATCTGATCCTCTCCACCTCGTCTTGCGTCAACCGTTCCTTAGTCCGGTCGTACAGCTTGGTGGTGCGCGGGCTCTCGTGTGTCGCCATTTCCTGAGCATGCTCAAGCGCACCGCCATTGGCGAGGTAGGCAGTGATCCCGGTCGCACGGAAGGTATGGCAACCGATCGGCGCCGCAATGCCGGCCGCCCCGGCGCGACGCGGGACCATCCGCCAGGCATCGGGCTGGCTCATCGGCTTATCAGACACGGCGCTGCCGTTGTGGCCGCGCGCGGTACGGAACAGCCAGCCCCCGCGGTCTTGGATGATACCAGCAGCGTCGGTATAGGCGCACAACGCCTCGGCGAGCGCGTGGTGACACGGCATCGCGTGTTGCTTACCGCCTTTCTCGTGCAATCGGACCGTCCAGCCGGCGCCGCGCGGCCACAGATCCTCGACCTTCATTTTCAGGGCCGCGTTGATCCGCGCAAAGCTGTAGGTCAGGGTGGCGATCAATGCCCGGTCGCGCAGATCGCGCAAGGTCGTCTCCGGGATCGACTTGAGCAATTTGCGCCACTCGGCGCCTTCGAGCACCGGCGTCTTGCCGGTCTTGACGACATGCTTCGGACCGCGTACGGCCGCCGCCGGGTTAGTCGGCACCACCTGGCCGATGACCAGGCAGTCAAACAGCATGCGCACGGCGGCAAGCTGCTGCTTAACCGAGGGCGCCGAGACCTCGTCCTGCAGTTGCTCTATACAGGTGGCAATGTCGTGGGGCCGGATCGCCGCCGGCGTCAGGCCGCGACCCTCGGACCAGGCGAAGAACCGGGCGCACGCCCGGGCATAAGCGCGGCGCGTGTGCGGGTTGCGGATGTTGGCGGGGAAGAATTCGACATAGCGCCACGCGGCTTCGTCGCCGAGATCGACGATCGGCGCCGGCACGTTCAGTGCGCGCTGGTCGGCGCTGACCGCGGCCGGGGTGATCGTCGCCGGCAGCTGGTCCTTCCGGCGATGTTATCATGCGCAATTCCAACTGATTTTGAACCCGGCTGTCATCTTGGAAATTATCTGGCGTAGGTCTTTGAGAATTATTTGGCGCGGCGGGCGGCTATGCCGATCTCCCCGCAGCGGCGCACGCTGGGCGATCTGGCCGTTCGCCGGACCATCCGCGTCGACCGTCGTTAGCGCTTGATCCCCGACAGGCCGTTCTGGATCCCGGCCTTCGCCCAGGGACCCCACGGCATGGTGAAGAACTTGAACCCCTTCTGGACGAAGAAGTTCGGGTCCATCTCGGGCGGGATGAAATACATCCCAGCGGCGATGCCGCGCTTTGCGGCGGCTGCCGCGATTTTATCGAGCGCTCGCTGATAGGTGTCGCAGGAGTAGTCGAGTGGCACTCCCAGCTCGATTGAAAGATCGGACGGGCCGATCAGCAGGACGTCGACGCCCGGGACCGAGGCGATGGCATCGAGGTTCTCCAGCGACTGGTTGGTCTCGATCATCGGCAGGATAACGAGCTCGTTGTTCACGGTATCGAGGTAATCGCGGTAATTCTTGAACTCGCCCCACTCGCCGCGCACCCCGGCGTTGCTGCGGTTGCCGAGGGGAAAATAGCGGCAGGCGCGCATGGCGGCCTCCGCCTCCGCGCTGGTGTTGACCATCGGCACAACGATGCCTCGTGCCCCGGCGTCGAGCGCGAAGCAGATCTGATAGGCCTGGTTCGCGGCGATGCGCACCAGCGGCGCCGCCTGCTTGCCGCGCATCGTCTGGATCGACGGCTGCAGCTGCTTGATCTCCCAGGCGGAGTGCTGGGTATCGAACAGCAGGAAGTCGTACCCGGCGTCGGCCAGGATCGACACGTCAACGTTTGGTGTCACGGTCGTCCCGACGATGGTTCTACCTGACTTGATGGAGTCTTTGATGGCGTTCATCTGGCGTCGATGCCTCCCACAGTAGCTTTAGGGAAACACTGAAAAATCCGGCTGCTGGGGCTGACATCGGGTAGAATCCTTCGGTCCGGGGGGGACCGAGGGACGGAGCGATGCAGCGGCAGGGGAGCTTTTCGCAGGCGGAATACGCTGGCAAGAAAAAGCAGACGCGGCGCGACAAATTTTTGGCCGAGATGGAGCAAGTGGTGCCGTGGGCGCGGCTGGTTGAACGGCTGCGGCCGTTTTACCCGAAGGGCGAACGCGGTCGGCCGCCGATTGGGCTGGAGCGGATGCTGCGGCTGTACTTTTTGCAGCAATGGTATGGGTTGGCCGACGAGGCCCTTGAGGATGCGCTCTACGACAGCCAGGCGCTGCGCGGCTTTGCCGGGATTGACCTGGTGGTGACGGCGGTTCCGGACGCGACGACGGTGCTGAACTTCCGCCATTGGCTGGAGGAGCATGACCTGACGCGGGCGCTGTTCGACGAGGTCGGGGTGATGCTGGAGGAGCGCGGCCTGTTGATGCGCCAGGGCACCATCGTCGATGCCACTATCATCGCCGCGCCGCCTTCGACCAAGAACAAGAGCAAGGCCCGCGACCCGGAAATGCACCAGACCAAAAAGGGCAACCAGTGGCATTTCGGCATGAAGGCGCATATCGGGGTGGATGTCGCCTCGGGGCTGGTGCACACGATGGTTGGCACCGCTGCCAACGAGGCCGATATCAATCAGACAGCGTCCCTATTGCACAGCCAGGAGGAGGCGGTCTTCGCCGACGCCGGCTACACCGGAGCGGACAAGCGGCCCGAACTTGAGGACCGCGATGTCGACTGGAACATCGCGATCAAGCGCAGCATCATCAAAGCGTTGCCCAAAGCTCTGCGGGATTGGGCCGAGGCGGTGGAACGCGCGCTGTCGCAGGTGCGGGCCTGGGTCGAGCACCCGTTCCACATCGTCAAGAACCTGTTCCGCCATAAGAAGCTGCGCTATCGCGGCCTGGCCAAGAACACCGCGCAACTGCGCACCCTGTTCGCACTGGCCAATTTGGTGATCGCCAAGAAAACCCTGCTCGCGCAGGGCTGTGTCTGATCACGCCCGGACTCCGTCTTGACCCCAAAAACGGCACAGGAAAGGCCCATTACAAACCCGATCTTCTGCCGGTGCCGACCGTTCTCAGCCGCACCACTGTTCCAAATTATACCCTCGCTACCATACCGTCCCCAGCGCCCGCATTGTTCGGCGTTTCCTTAGCGCCGGTTCAACCGACCGACGGTGACGGGCGCCTTGGCACGGCATTATCACACATTGGTGGGAAGTCGCCGCGCCGCATGGCTGTCATTTTGAAAATTATCTGGCGCAGGATTTGAGAATTATCTGGCGCGCCGCTCCTTCAAAATGACAACCAGGCCGTCCGATCTGCCAAACTTTCCTTATTTGTAATCGGGGGGAGCGGACATGGCACGCTTCGACAACAAGGTGATGCTCGTGAGCGGCGGCGCGCGCGGCCAGGGTGCCGCGGAGGCCCGCCTGCTGGTAGCGCAGGGTGCGAAGGTGGTGATCGGCGACGTGCTGGACAATCCGGGCCAGTCGCTGGCTGTCGAGCTCGGGCCGGCTGCGTCCTTCGTCCGGCACGATGTGACCTCGGAAGCCGATTGGGCCCGCGCTGTCGAAGCCGCCGAGAAGCTCGGCGGCTTGCACGGCTTGGTCAACAACGCCGGAATTTACCAGCCAGCCGCGCTGATGGAGACCGATGACGCGCTCTGGCAGCGGCACATCCAGATCAACCAGTACGGCTGCTTCCTCGGCATGAAGGCGGTAGTGCCGGCGATGGAGCGATCGGGCGGAGGGTCCATCGTGAATATCTCGTCAGTAGCTGGTCTCAAGGGCTCGTCCGGGTCCTTCGCCTATGCCGCGACCAAATGGGCGCTGCGGGGCATGACCAAGTCGGCAGCGATCGACCTCGGCGGCCGCAAAATCCGGGTGAACTCGGTTCATCCCGGTCCAATCGATACCGACATGATCGCGTTCCGCACGCCCGAGCAGCGCGAGAAGCGGATGAAGCAGGTGCCGATGCACCGCTACGGAACGCCGGAGGAGGTTGCGCAGCTGGTGGCATTCCTGCTCTCCGACGAGAGCAGTTACATCACCGGGGCGGAGATGCCATCGACGGCGCTGCATCGGCCTAGCCCCCACTGGATGGGCTGCCACGCGCAATTCCGCGGTTTGCGCCCTAACCGGCCATTCGGGTCGGCCGTCGCAGCGGCACTCTCGATAGAGTATGTTATTTCGGCCCAATGGCGAGTTGCGCGACGGTCATACCGCCCACCAATCCCGCGCACTATACCCATGAGTCAGGGGGTCCTGCCGCCGCGCCCCTCCTCTGGCCATCTGCGTGCGTTGCGATGATGTCGGCCGGGCATTCCGATTGATGTCGGATTGAAGTCAAGGCGGTCTGTTCCGTCCAACCGTGGAGCCGTCGATGCCGTTCGATTTTCAGCAGTTCGCCAATTTTCGCCTGGCGCGCGGATCGCACAAGCAGCCGAACAAGGGCGGAAATATCTGTGTAAACGAGGCCGCCGTGATTGCCGCCGGTTTCCAATACCGGGAGATCAGGGATGTCTCGTGCCTTCCGGACTGCTTTTCCCGTCCGGTGTCAGAATATGCCATTTACCTCAACGATTTCATGATGCACCGGGTGCGCAACGAGCTTCTCGTGCCGTTCATCACCCGCCTCCCGGCACGTCGGATGCTCCCTCGGTCGAGCAGGAGCGCGCCCGGCTCATCGTCGTCGAAACCGTTCGCCGTATCGTCGCGGCCGAGTATGACGAAATTTGGCGCAAGCCGAAGCTCGCCGCGAGGTGCCGGGCGGTGCAGCTTCTCGAACAGGTTTCTCCGGCGATGGCGAAAGCGCAGGCCGTGCTGCCCCTGGAATGCGCGAAACAGGCGCTCAAAGGGCTCCGCGGTTGTCTGCATCCCGATCTCCGTGTCGGTTCCCCCTGCGCCGCCGCGGCTCAGGCGGCGGCGCTTTCCTTCCGGAAGAGGTTCGGCCCGGGTGCCGATCGAAAAATCTGGGAGATGGCCGCCCTCATCCTCGAGGAGGCCATCCTGCTTGGGCGAAATGACGGGATCGACGATCCCGTGGCGGCAGCTGAGCGGCTGGAACGGGCGAAGGTCCTGACAGCACCCGTTTGAGACATTCGGCGGATCATCGGCGCATGCCGATTTGCTGCCGGTCCGCGCCGGCTAAGGCGCTGTAAAATCGGTTATCAAGAATAACCCTCCTCGGTTAAGAGGAGGCCTCCCGCACGGTTACGACGCAGTTCCGGTCAGGTGCATCGGTAAAGGGTGGGTTGTTGGCGAGCTGCCCGACCGCGATGGCGATCCGGGTCTCGATTGCCTTGCCATGGCGATCGCCGGCGGCGCTGCTGCTCATGACGTGCGTTATTGACACTCGAGACGCCGATCCGTGGAACTTCGGTTCTATGGACAGTCATTTGGGCGGGTGTCACTGCGGTAACCTTCACGTGCAGCTTCGTCTTTCGAAACCGCCCGAAGACAATGCGCTGCGGGCGTGCACGTGCACGTTCTGCCGCAGTCATAGCCCATGTATGGTTACGGATCCGGAAGGCCTATTCGAGGTCTGGGCCGACGATTGGTCGCTGGTCGAGAATTATCGCTTTGGAACCCGCACCTGCGATTTCTTGATCTGCCATCGCTGCGGTGTTTTCATTGCTGCCGTATCGGAAATGTCGTTAGGAACTCGCGCGGTGGTCAATGTGAACTGCCTGGACAATCGTGGCCGCTTCACGTCGGTGCCGGTGGTTCACGATTTTGAAGACGAAACGATCGAAACCAGGTCCTCGCGGCGCGTGGCAAATTGGATGCCAACGCTGATCCGCCGCTGACATAACCCTTACCCATCCAGCTGTCGCCGCCCAGTCGAAAGTCCGGGCTCCAACCGCCGATCTGTATATATGGGATAATGTCGTTTATCTTATGCTTTAAGGACCATCATGGCTCGCCGCATCACCGCCGCACCGGCACCACAGCCAGCCCGATTGACTGCTCAGGCAATGCGGGCTGGGATCGCTCGGATTCAAAAACGAATCGAGGAGGTAAAGCAGTTCAATCCGCAAAGCGTCGCAGATCAGTTCAATATGCCTGAAGTTGATGGGCTCTCTGCGGCGATTGATGACGCTCTTATCCGGACCTTTGGCGTCAACACTACAGATTACGATTTGTACAGAGAAGCGGTGAGTTTTAATAACGGCCCGTATAATTACGCGTATGACGTTCCTATTCACCTCGTCCAGCAATCCCTTAGCCAATCAAGAGCACGAAGTATCGCACTGCTTGAACAGGCTGTTCGATCACTCGAAGAACAGCTTGCCGAGGAAGGCGAGGTAGCGGCGCCGATGACGACCGGGGCGGCACCCGCGCCGGACCTGTCGAAGATTTTTGTGGTTCACGGACACGACGAGGGTGCGCGCGAAGCCATTGCGCGCTTCATCCAAGCGCTCGGGTTCCAGCCGATAATCCTGCATGAGAGGGCTAATGAAGGGCGCACCGTAATTGAGAAGGTCGAGGCCATGGGGATGTCGGTTTCGCCGTTGTGCTGCTGACCCCGGATGACGAGGGGTGTGTAAAGGGCGGAATGGCCGGTCCCCGTGCGCGTCAAAATGTGGTTTTGGAGTTGGGCTATTTCATCGGCCGCCTTGGTCGGAACCGAGTGTGTGCACTCAAGCGTGGTGAGCTTGAAATTCCGTCCGACTTTGGTGGCGTCGTCTATGAACCGTTCGACTCCTCGGGGGGCTGGAAACTGGCCCTCGGCCGCGAATTGCGAGCGGCCGGTTTCGAAATCGACTGGAACAAAGTCCATGAATAGCCTGGTCCCAGTTCTCATCGCACCGGGTGTGCCCGAGCTCGTCGCTGCCGCCGGCGATCGCGCCAGCCTGCGCTTCCTCGAATTCTTCGCGGCCAACATCCGCAACCCGCATACGCGTCGGGCCTATGCCCGCGCGGCGGAGGAATTCCTGGCCTGGTGCACGAACACCGGCGTCCCCTCGATTACCGCAGTCCAGCCGGTACATGTCGCGACCTGGATCGAGGCCGGCACTCGCGAACTCGCGGCGCCGAGCGTCAAGCAGCGGCTCGCTGCGATTCGTCACTTATTCGACTGGCTGGTCACCGGCCAGGTCGTGCCGGTCAATCCAGCCGGCTCGGTACGCGGGCCCCTGCACGTCGTGACGTCCGGGCAAACGCCGGTGCTCGATCCGACGGAAGCGCGAGCGCTGCTCGACAGCATCGACACGACGAAGATCGTAGGGCTGCGCGATCGCGCCCTGATCGGGCTCATGGTCTATTCCTTCGCCCGCATTGGCGCGGCACTCGGGATGACGGTCGAGGATGTGTTCACGCAGAACCGCCGCCTTTGGGTGCGGCTGCGCGAGAAGAGCGGCAAGCGCCACGCGATGCCGTGCCACCACAACCTTGATGAATATCTCGTCGCCTATCTGGACGGCGCAGACCTGCGCGACGATCCCAAGGGGCCACTGTTCCGAACGATCGGACGCGGTACCGGGAAGCTCACGCGCACCGAGCTGCCGCAGGCGAACGCCTATGCAATGATCCGCCGACGCGCTGCGGCGGCCGGCATCGGAACCAAGCTCGGCAATCACAGTTTCCGGGCAACCGGGATCACCGCTTATCTCAAGAACGGCGGCACCCTGGAAAAGGCGGCGGCGATGGCGAACCATGCGTCAACCCGCACGACGCAGCTGTACGATTGCCGGCACGACGAGGTCAGCCTCGACGAGGTCGAGCGGATTGTGATTTGAACGAGATATGATATTCACCGAAGGACTAGCCCTTGCATCAATCGTGATCTCGCTCGCCTCGCTTGGCGCGTCAGTCTATACGCTATGGATGGTGCACATGCGTCGAGGGCAGCTTAAGCTGACGCAGCCCACGATGCTGTTCTTCGGGCGTGATTTCCCGCACAATACCCCTAAGATTTGGCTACGAACGTTGCTGTTCAGTACGTCGGCGCGGGGCCAAATCATCGAAAGTTTATTCCTTCGCGTTTCCCATCCAATTACCGGAGAGCATTTATTCGACTTCTGGAGTCACGGGGAGAAGGGGCAACTTTCGCGAGGAAGCGGGCTGTTTGTCGGTCAAACCGGTGTTGTGCAGGACAACCATTTCTTACTGCGTCGTGGCGCTCCTGATTTTCTCTTTTGGGATGGGGATTATCGAATTACTGTTTGCGCCAGCATCTTGGGGAGGCGCAAGCCAACCGCACTTATGGAGGTTGCGGTCACCCTCGATGGTCAGCAATCGGCCGAGCTGATCCAAATCTTGGACGCCGGTATTTTCTTCGATTGGGATGCGGAAGCGCACCTCTATACAGGCCACGTTGAGCGCCACCCACAGGCCGCGGCGGCCAGGGTGAGTCCGCTCGATCGCCCTGTACCTGCGCCCGCGGGATGAACTGGATTTTCGCGTGGAGAATGGGCAGGCAGGCCGGATCGCGAGCCGTAACTTTTGCATCAGACTTTCGCAACACGTAAGCCCTTGATATGGCAAGGCTGGTCAGGTGTTGCGTAATGCTTAAATACCGTTGAAAAACCCGCTCAATAGACCTGTCGATCTGGTATTATGTGGTTGACCATCAAACGGTTGGGAGATCGGGGGGATGATGGGACAACAGAGCGGGCTGCAAGAGCGTCTGTTCTACGAATTTCGGTTGGGACTGGGTTCCAGTCGATCATCTACTGAGAAAGATCGATGCTGTCCTCGATTTGAGCGGTCTGCGGCGCGAGCTGGCGCCGTTCTACAGTCATACTGGGCGGCCCTCGATTGATCCCGAACTGATGATGCGAATGCTGCTGGTCGGCTATTGCGATGGCCTCCGATCGGAGCGGCGATTGTGTGATGAGACGCACCTCAATCTGGCATATCGATGGTTTTGTCGCTTGGGGCTTGAAGGCGCGGTGCCGGATCATTCGACATTCTCTAACCCGGATCATTCATGAGGGGCTGGCGGCTCCACAGTGATGGCGGGGATCGGGCGCGGCTTTTTGTGGCGTCGGGGGCGCGCTGGTCGGGGTTTGCGGTTGGGCCAAAGGGTTTGAACTGGGGCAACCGCCCCGTCGCTCACGGCGGCAGCTTGGCGATGCGGCCGGCGAGATCGGCAAAGCCGGCCTGATAGGGAAAGGCGCTCGGCAAGGCGATCTTGATGCGGGTGACCATCTCGGTGACGCGCCCGGCGACCTTGATCAGGCAGAGGCGGATCGTATCGAATTGGGCATCGCGCCAGAAGGATGTCTTTGGAGCCAGACCGCGCAGGCTCAGCATCAGCCAGTAGGCGGCGGTATGAAGCAGCAGCCGGAACTGGTTGGCGGTCGCCTTGGTGCAGGAGGTACGGTCGGAAGCCAGATGCAGTTTGTGCGCCTTGATCAGGTTTTCGGCCTGCCCGCGCGCGCAATAGACCTTCTCGTAGAGCGTCTTGGGCAGACCCCGCAGGTTGGTGACGATGAAGCGGCTGTCGGCCCCTTGAGGACCGGCCTCGACGCGGGCGATGACGCGGCGCTCGACATTCCAGCTTTTGGCGGCATAGCGGAAATCGCCATAGCGGCGGACCTTTTCCCCTTCGTCTGCGAGACGACCCAAGGCGGCGTCCTCGGTGAGCGGGCTGACCTGCCGCAGCAGCACCGGGTTACCAGAGAGGCCGAAGATGTAGCCGACCTGCTGACGCTCGCACCACGCCATGGCCTTGGGCCGGCCGTAATGGCTGTCGCCGCGCACGACGATCTCGACCGCCGGCCAGCGGGCGCGGATGCGGCCAATGACATGGCGCAGCACCAGCGCCACCTCGGTCCCGTCAGGCGTCTTGCCGGGGCGCAGGATGACAGCGACGGGTTTGCCGGTCGTCGCCTCGTAAATGTGGATCGGCAGAAAGCAGCGGCTGTCGTAGTGCGCATTGAAGAGCGCGAGCTGCTGGCCGCCGTGAACCCGGTCCTCGGTGTCGTCGATATCGAGCAGGATGCGCCGGGGTACCTGCTCGAAGCTGTCGCAGAACAACTCGATCATCGCCGCCATCATGCGCTTGAGCGCGGTCGCGCTCGGCAGGTTCTCGAGCCGGCTGATCGTCGGTTGCGAGCACAGATCTTCACCGCTTTCCGGCAATCGTCCGACGGCCATCTTGAAGGCGGGGTCGGCTTTCAGCGCGTCGCAGTCGTTGCCGTCGGGATAGCCCGCCGCAATCAGCAAGGCACGATAGCGGATCATCTCGGCCAGTTCGTGCCGCACCCGGTCCGGGTCGCGCGGATCTTCGAGGCACGCCGCTAAGCGTTCGGCAATCTTGAGCCGTTGTTCGATCGCCGCCACCAGCAATATCCCACCATCCGAGGTCAGCCGGCCGCCGTCAAACCCGACATGCACCGGCTTACCCGCCACCGCTGGCAAACCTGGCAAAATCCCCGTACCTTCCTCCATGGCGGGTGCGAACTCCGTTGCTTCGGTTTGATCCGGCCTTAGCAACCAAATCATACACGAAACCAACGGTTTATGCCGCTCCCGCCGTCCCTTCTGGCCAGTCCAATGAATTTTTCAGGCTAAGAACCGGCACGGCCGCTTTCGCGAGAGTGCCCTGTTCCGTCGCCTGTTCGAAGAGGTTGTGGCGCGGTGCATGCGGGCAGGACTGGTCGGCGGCGAAGGCTTTGCGATCGACGCCAGTGTGATCGAGGCGGATGCCAGTGCTGGCCGCAAGGTTGATGGTTAACGACCTGGCCAGAAACCGAGAAACTCACACGTCCTGTGAGCGAGTATCTCGCGGCGCTTGATCAGGCGGCGGCCGAGGCGGCAAAGAGCGAGGCTGCGGATAACGATATGCCGCCCGGCAACCCGCCCGCCCCGTCAAAATTCACCTCGCTGACCGATCCGATTGCGGCGTGGACCAACAAAGGGCAGCGCAAGGTCGGGTTTGCCTATGGCACCAATTATCTGATTGATCTGCAGCAGGCAATTATCCTCGACGTCGAGGCAACACCGGCGCGCTGGAGCACCGAGGTCGCTGCGACCAAAACGGTGCTGGAGCGGACCCAAGCGTGCTTTGGCCTCAAGCCGCAGCGGCTGGCCGCTGATGCCGCCTACGGTTCGGGGCTGATGATCGGGTGGCTGATGCGGCGCGGGATCGAGCCGCATATTCCGCTGCTTGATCGCGAGCACCAGACCAATGGCTTTTTCACCCGCGCCGAGTTCACCTGTGACCCGCAAGCCAATGTCTTTATCTGTCCCAGCGGAAAACAGCTCAGGAGCACCGGCCTGGTGCGTGACGACGGCACCGTGCCGTATTGGGCCAGCCCCCAGGATTGCCGCGCCTGCGCCCTGAAGCTGCGCTGCACCAAAGGAGAAAAGCGGATCGTCACGCGCAACCTGTTCGAGGCCGAACGAGAGCACGTGCGCGCCCTGAAAGGAACCGAGGCCTTTGAGCGTTCCGCCCGGGAGCGGCGCAAGGTCGAAATGGCATTTGCCCATCTGAAGCGAAATTTGAGCTTCCGACGGTTGCGGTTGCGTGGGATTGCGGGCGCCAAAGATGAGTTTCTGCTCGCCGCCACGGTCCAGAATTTAAGAAAGTTGGCCCGATCTCTGGCCTATCGCCCGCCAATACCGTCCGGCTGCCCCGCCTGATCAGAGGAAAGGGCCGCCAGCCTAGTCAAAGAAACGATCGGTGACCATCCCCAGTCGCTCTATTACTTGCTACTTTGCATCACCAACAGGCGCCGTCGTGTTCCAAGCGCGAGTTTTTCAACAGTATTCTTAACTTATGCATACGTTTGGTGCCTATGTCCCCATGCCCCATGCCATTCCGTCGGCGTTATCCTGTATTTTGCGCGAACATTCAGCCATCCAGCTCAGTGCGCGGTTGTCCCGGCGAGCTGCGCGCCCAGTGCGCCGGGTATGACATCTCATTCGGGAGGCGGACGTTGGCATCCCCGTGCGCGTGGGCAAGTTGCTTTTCGGACAGCCCAGAAACACCTTGAAGGTCAGCCCCGGTGAGATCGGCCCCGGTGAGATCGGCCCCGGTGAGATCGGCCCCGGTGAGATCGGCTTCGGTAAGGTGCACATCGTAGGCCTTTGCATTGACACAGTTGGCATTGACGAGGTAGGCCCCGTTAAGGTAGGCCCCGACGAGTTCGGCGCTGAGGAACCAAAACCCCGGGAAGCCAGGCTTGCTGGAGGTGGGCCCCTTCTAGGTTTGTATGACGTAAGTCGCGTCCCCACCTAAAATCGCTGAAGTCACGCCAGGTCGTACTATCGCGTCGGGAGATCACCGTAAGCGCGGCGGCAACGTCCATTGGTGGCTCTGGGAGCCCTAAGTCGGCCAAATTTTGAAATACATGCGCGACATACTCGTCGTCGAATAAATTTGCGGCTGTAGCGCGTGATGCTCTTGCGCGAGGTTGTGCTTGTGCTCAAGCGGCCTCGAGCCGCTCACCGACCAACCGGACGGCTTCGGTCAGCGCGCATGGGCCGAGGCCGAAGGCGCGCTCGACCAGGCGCGCCTCGCCACGGACGTCGCGCGTGAGGTTGAAGATCGCCGCTTGACCTTTGCGGAGCGCCCGCATCACCTCAAAGCCTTTGATCGTCGCATAGGCCGTTTTCATCGATTTGAAACCGCGCACCGGCCGAAATCAGCTGCTTGAGCTTGCCGTGGTCGGCCTCGACGATGTTGTTCAGATACTTGACCCGTCGGTGCTGTGTGTCCTTGGGGCACTTGCCTACGGCCTTCAGCTCGGCGAGAGCGGCGGCATAGGTCGGCGCCTTGTCAGTGTTGATGATCTCAGGCTGTTCCCAATCCTTCAGCCCCCTGAGCGTCTTGGAAAGAAAAACGCTTCGCCGCCATCGTGTTCCGCGTCGGCGAGAGATAGAAATCGATCGTGTTGCCCAGCTTGTCGACCGCTCGGTAGAGGTAAGACCACTTGCCGCGGACCTTCACGTAGGTCTCGTCGACCCGCCAGCTCCCCGAGCGCGGCCGGCGCCAGTGCCAGCGCAGCCGCTTCTCGATTTCGGGCGCGTACCTCTGCACCCATCTGTAGATGGTCGAGTGATCGACCGACACGCCGCGTTCGGCCATCATCTGCTCGAGATCGCGATAGCTCTGCCGTAGCGGCAATACCAGCGCACCGCCCAGAGCACGATCTCGCCCCTAAAGTGGCGCCCTTTGAAGTCCGACACGGCCCGGCCCTCCTCGCTCGAGCCTTCCATCGCAGGGCGCCGAAGGCTTTGCAACAGAGCCGCCAATGATACCCAAACTGAAAAGTGCCAAAGCGGGTTCTAAATTTCGGCCTCGCGACATCGCCGGGATCAGCCTCTTCCCTTTTTCTGACGTCATTCGTTCTGCCGGAACCCCTGTGGACGGAGGCCCTTACAGTGGCCGAGCGTTAGCAAGCGGCGATTTTTGACGGATTATGGACGCCAAATGGCTGCGCTTGTACGCTAGTCTGCGATGAGAATGGACCTCCTTTTTGGGAGGAGCCAACCGCTCAAAGCCATCCTGCTAAGGCGATTACGGCTGGATGAGTCCAAAAACTTGTCGAAAAGACTGTCTGCTGTGAATTGGTTCACAGCAAGCCGCCGTGATTTAGCTTTACAGTCACTTACAGTTGTCGTTTTCAAATAGACCATCAGTTCTGGGTAAAAAAATAGAGATCGCAGGGAGGAGTCTTATGCCTGGTACGGTCGTGATTTTCGGAGCGGGGGCGACGAAAGCATGCGGTGGGCCGCTGACCAGCGAAATTCTTCCGCGTGCATTCGAGCGGCAGACGGCGATCGAGCGCGAGCAGTTTCTTCCGCTCGTCGAGGCCTTCCTAAAACAGAATTTTCACCTCGCGACCGACGTGGCGCTGCGCAAGACGGAAGATTATCCGCCATTACCATTGCTGCTCAGCATGCTCGACATCGCAATCGACCGCCGACAAAGCCTTGGCCGCGATTGGCCCAGCGGCCGGCTGGAAGAGGTCAGGAACGCCCTGGAATACATAATCTTTGCTGTCCTCACGCACGAACTGGCCGAGATCGAAAGTCCCGGGGTTGCGCATAAGGCCGACCATTACTTTAGATTTCTCCAAACCTTGCCGAGTCTGGACGATTTAACCGTTATCTCGCTGAATTACGATATCATTGTCGATAATGCGCTGCTGAAACTCACTGACGCGTTTCCCGACTACGGGTGCGACATCAGTACCGCAGTCTACAACGGCTCGCATCGGCGAAGTCCCGCTCTACAAACTACACGGCTCATTAAACTGGCTGCACTTCCCCTCCTGCCAACGGCTGGATCTCGGCATCTCCGGGAGTGGACAGCGTACCATCAAAGTGCTCGACGAACTGTTTCAAGAGCAGAGCAGAACCGTCGGCACACTCGAGCATCGCTATACTTGCCAGGGCAGCCCGTGCGCCGATCCGCGCTGCCAAACCCCGGTGCGGCCCGTGATGATCACTCCTACTCATATGAAGGACTACAGAAATCCTCATATTGCCCGGATTTGGTATGTCGCAGCGCAAGCGCTGCGACAGGCCGATCGGGTGCACATCATCGGCTACAGCCTGCCGCCCGATGACGTCGACGTTGTCTATTTGCTAAAGCGCAATATGCAGGACGTTGCGCCGGAGCGGATCACCATCATCGAATTCGATCCCGAGCGGCGCTCGCTATCCGAGCACGATGTCGGGTGCCGTTATCGGGGATTGTTCGGGGACGGGATTGGCTGGGTCACCGATGGCTTCGAGAGCTATTCAGCCAACGGCGCGGGCGGGTTGTCCTGAGGGGAGGATGGTCAGATGCCAATCGCAATCGACGCCCCGCGCATCCTGGTCAAGACGCGGGCGGGATTACCGACGGAGCCGATGGCGTTGGGGGCGGCGGCGCAGCGGTTCACCGCGACACCGCTGTTCCAAAGCATCGGCCAGGGCCAGGGCATCGTCGCGTCGAGCGCTTGGTATGTGCTGTCGCCGGCGACTTCGCTCGACGGCGGCAACCCCTGGGATTTGTGCCACACGCTGCTGCAAGGCGGCTTCGGGGTTGCCGGTCCGGCAGCTGAATTTGCCGAGCCCGATTTTCGCCAGCAATGGGCCGCCGGCCGCGATTTCGAGCAGTCGCTGGCGCTGGCGAGCAGCTGTACTGCGCCTGATCCTCAGGATCCTCGTTTTCCACGCAAACCCGATCCGCTATGGTTTCAAGATCCGACGCATGGCCAGTTCGCTGAAGCGCTGGCGCAAATCGGTACCCCGGCATTGGCCGATGCGGTCCGCATCGCGCATCTCGACACCGGCTATGACCCAGCACACGAGACATTGCCGGTGCGGCTTGAGAAGGCGTTGCAGCGTAATTTTGTCGACACTGACCGTCCCGACGATGCAAGCGACGATACCGAGGGACTGTTAAACAATCTCGGGCACGGCACCGGGACCTTGAGCATTCTTGCCGGCAAGGCGCCGCCCGATGGCCTTGCGCTCGGCGCCGCCCCCTTCGCCAAGGTGGTGCCGATCCGGGTCGCCGATCGCGTCGTGTTGTTCTACAACAGCGCGATCGCCCGCGCCTTTGATTACGTGCACGGGCTCTGCGGCGATGCCGCGACACGCGTCGATGTCGTGACGATGAGCATGGGTGGCCTCGCCTCGGAGGTCTGGGCCGATGCGATCAATGCTCTGTACGAGGCCGGGGTGTTCGTCGTCACCGCAGCGGGCAACAATTTCGGCAACCTGCCGACGCGAAATATCGTGTTTCCGGCCCGTTTCCGCCGTGTCGTCGCGGCGTGTGGCGTGATGGCCAACAATGAAGCCTATGCGGACCTGCCGATTTCCGAGATGGCCGGGAATTACGGCCCGTCTAGCAAGATGGATACGGCCGTTGCCGGCTATACGCCGAACATCCCCTGGGCGAAGCTCGGCTGTTCCAAAATCGTCGACCTTGACGGCGCCGGCACCTCGGCGGCGACACCCCAGGTCGCGGCCGCGGCTGCGATTTGGATCCAGCGGAACAAGGCCGCGCTGAACGCCTATCCGCAGCGCTGGATGCGTGTCGAAGCCGTGCGCACCGCGCTGTTTCAGCGGTCGCATCGCATCGATCCGGAGCGTCTCGGACATGGTGAATTGCGCGCCCGCGATGCGCTCGAAGAGCCGGTTGCGGACGCCGCCTCGCTCAGGATGCAGCCGCCGGACGCGGCATCGTTTCCGATCCTGCGAGTCTGGACCGGGTTCGGCGTGGCCAGCGCTCCCTCGGCGCAGCGGCGAATGCTGGAACTCGAAGCGTTGCAATTATCCCAGTCGGCCGGCTTTGAGGCGATTTTGCCCGACCCTGCCGTCGACCCCGCCAACCTCTCGCCCGCCATACGTCAGCGCGTGGCCGATGCGCTTGGCAGCCACCCGCTAGCATCGCAGGCCTTGCGCGCCGCGCTGGCCGGGGCAACGCAGCGCGCAGCGCCTCTGGTGATACCGCCGGTACGGATCTCGAACGCCGTCCTGGAGCTTCATCTGAAGCATGCCACGGAACCCCCGATTGCGCCGCCCGCCCGCCGGCGACTGCGCGTCTACGCCTATGATCCGTCGCTCGCGGCCCGCATCGAAACCCTGGGCCTCAACGAGGCGATGCTTGACGTCTCCTGGGAGCCCGACCTGCAGCCGGGCCCTATCGGCGAATATCTAGAGGTCGTCGATGTCGATCCCGCCAACCAGAGCTGTTACGCGCCGGTAGATCTGAATGATCCGCGCCTGTTGGCTCAGAGCGGCCTCGCGCCGGCGGAGTCGAACCCGCAGTTTCACCAGCAAATGGTCTATGCCGTGGCGATGCGCGCGATCGAGCATTTCGAGCGAGCGCTTGGCCGCGTCGCGCTCTGGTCACCCCGTCGCGTCGTCACCGACGGAATCATCCGCGACGAGTTTGTCCGCCGGCTGCGGATCTATCCTCATGCTTTCCGTGCGGCAAATGCGTTCTACAGCCCCGACCGCAAGGCGCTATTGTTTGGTTATTTCAATGCCTCGCTAACCGATGCCGGCGATGAACTGCCCGGCGGCCTCGTCTTCGGGACGTTGTCGCACGACATTGTCGCGCACGAGACGACCCACGCCCTGCTCGACGGCTTACACCGTCGCTTTCGCGAGCCGAGCAACGCGGACGTCCTCGCGTTTCACGAAGCTTTCGCCGACATTGTCGCGCTGTTTCAGCACTTCGGCATGCCCGAAGCATTGCGCCACCAGATCGCCAAGACTCGCGGTGACCTGCAGCAGCAGAACCTGCTGGCCGAACTGGCGAAGCAGTTCGGCGAAGCCTCGGGGCTACACGGCGCCCTGCGCAACTTTGTCGGCGTGGCCCCGAAACGCGACGATTATATGCGGGAAACCGAACCGCACGCCCGCGGCGCGGTTCTGGTTGCTGCGGTATTTGACGCTTTTGTGCAGATCTATCGGAACCGTACCGCCGATCTCGTTCGGCTCGCGACCGGCGGCACCGGCGTGCTGCCGGCCGGCGAATTGTCGTTGGATCTGGTCGACCGATTGGCGCGCGAGGCAAGCAAGGTGGCGGAGCAGGTGCTCCACATCTGCATCCGCGCGCTCGACTATTGTCCGCCGGTCGACATCACCTTTGGCGAATATCTGCGGGCCCTGATCACCGCAGACCGCGACACGGTGCCCGACGACAGACGGACCTACCGCGTCGCGTTCATGTCGGCGTTTCGCGACCGCGGCATCTATCCGCCCGATGTGTCGACGCTGTCGATCGGCAGCCTCGCTTGGGAACCGCCGCCCTTGCCACTGGAGAACATCGGCAACGTGCTGCAGCGCATGACGCTAGACTGGGATCTGACGACAAAGCGCGAGGAGGCTTACGCGGTTTCCCGCAGGAACGCCGTGCTGATGCACCGCTGGTTGATGGACAAGACGGAGGTGTCCGAGGATCAGATCGACGCCCTGGGATTGTCGCGCGAGCCCGGGCCGATGCCGATCGGCCAGATCAACGGTGAGTTGCGGCCGATCGAGGTCCATTCGGTGCGGCCGGCACGTCGCGTTGGTCCGGACGGCAACATCCGATCGGACTTGATCGTTGAGATCACACAGACCTTTCGCCCGGAACGCGGCGGCCGTTTCCGCGGCGGATGCACGCTGTTGGTCGACCTGCGCAAGCACGAAGTTCGGTATTTCATTCGAAAAAAAGTAGCCAATCCCGATCAACTCAACGCTCAATTTCAGTTTGCAGCCGATACCGTAAGTGCCCTGCGGACCACCTATTTTCAGGACCCCGAGCTAGGAATGGAGCCGTTTGCAATGCTCCACCGCGGCTATTGAGCGGAGGACGATCATGCCGGAGACAGCCGAGACATCCCGACAGGCGCCAAACACGGCGTTTCACGCCAGGGTACGCATGTATCGACATGGGCTTGGCGATTGCCTGCTGGTGACGCTGCCGCGGAGAAGCGGGGACGACTATCATATCCTGATCGATTGCGGGGTGATCCTCGGCACGCCCGACGCCGCCAATGTGATGCGGCGGGTGCTTGGCGATGTTGCGACCACAACCAAAAACAGGATCGACGTGCTGGTCGCGACGCACGAGCACTGGGACCATGTCTCCGGATTTGTCCAGGCCGCGGATATTTTTGAGCGCCTTGAGGTGGGCGAGGTCTGGCTTGGATGGTGTGAAGATCCGGCAGACCCGCTCGCGCGACAGCTGGCTGGCGAGCGCTCGGCCGCGCTCGCCAGCCTGCGCCTCGGCGCCAGCCGAATGTTGCTGGCCGGCGATCACGCCGGCGCCGACACGGTCGCATCACTGACCGATTTCTTTGGAGCGGCGCGCGGGCCTTCGACCCGCGATGCACTCACGGCGGTATCCGCCAAGACGACAGCACCGCGCTATTGCCGGCCAAGCGACGATCCGATCGATCCCGCGCATACCGGCGCGCGGATCTATGTGCTGGGCCCGCCGCACGAACTCGAAACAAATCAAAAAGACCCTGCCGTCCAAGAGCGCGCCTGAAACCTATGGGCTCGTGCAAGGCGTGTTCGACACCCACGTCAAGCCACTGCTGGGCAGTGAACCGACAAACCTCCCATTCGGTACGCTGCGTTCGATCCCTTACGCGGTCGCGTCGGAGATGGCCTTTTTCAAGACCAACTACTGGAACTACGAGGCCTGGCGGCGGATCGAGGGGAGCTGGCTGGACGCGTCCACCGAACTGGCGTTGCAGCTCGACAATGCCACCAATAACACAGAGTCTGGTGCTCGCGATTGAACTCGAACAGGGGGAGGTGCTGCTGTTCGCCGCTGATGCGCAGGTTGGAAATTGGGAATCGTGGCAGGATTTGAGCTGGACCGTGGGCGGCAAAACCGTCACCGGACCCGATCTGCTGAAGCGCACAATTTTCTACAAGGTCGGCCATCATGGCAGCCACAACGCGACCTTGCGTCAGCAAGGCCTGGAGATGATGGACAATCTGCGAATCGCGGCGATCCCGGTCGACCACGCGATGGCGGTGAAAAAGAGGTGGGGTCAGATGCCCCTGCCCGCGTTGGTCGACGCTCTTGAAAAGAAGACCGAGGGCGGCCTGCTCCGCTCGGACACCGCTGCGCCGGCGGGACTTTCCCAGGTCGGGTCGACGGACTTGTTTTTCGACATTACCTTCTAGCCTCGCCACCTTTTGTCTGATGCACCGAAGCCGTGTTGAGAATAACCCACCTGCGCGTGCCCCTGGGGACAGCAGCTGATATGGCAAACCGGCTGCAGATCGAAGCTCTGCATCCAGCTCCCAAGACAATTACGCTGCGGTTGTTTGACAGCTCCGCGTATTTATCGGTTTGGTTGACGGCGCTGATCGTTCTCCTGCCGGTGTTGCTGCAACCGGCCCAGGCTCAGCCGAGCAAAACCGTGCAGGCCGGTGGCCAGGTCAACTTGCTTAGTAGCGAAACACCAATCACCAATCCCACCGCCGACAAGGGCAAAGTCTCGGTTGTCGAGTCCAACGGGCCACCCAAGACGTATACGCTTTGGTACGAGGCGCCGGCGGCAACATCGGACTTTACCGATACCGTCAGCTATTCCGACTCGAGTGGGCCTCATAGGCTTCAGGTCGCGGTTACCGGGTCACCCTTGCCGCCGCTGCTGACGAGTGACGCGATCTACGGCCAATCTTTCAAGGCGTTGTTCGCATTGTTCATCTTGGTTGTAATCCTAAGAGTCCGGTCTCTCTATGATTTTCAATTGGCGGCCGTTTATAGAATATTTCGATGCACGCGGTGTCAAAACGGTAATAGCGTTTGCTTTTTCACTCTTCTTCGTATCGATTTTTGATCTAGACGTAACTACCCGTTTGGTCAACATTTATTCGGGGATCAACTATCCTGTAAACCTTCCCGGGAAGTTCGTGACCGCGTTGGTGCGGGCTGGTGGCAGCAGCGGGGTCAACAATCTGCTTGTGGCGCTCGGATTTCGCTCAGTCAGAACCGTCGAGCAGACGACACCCAGGCCACCGCCGACGCATGCTTGGATATCGGTTCGCTTGATTCGCAAGGACGCAAAGGGTCCGGTATCCGTCCTGGTAGGGCCACCTGTAGCCCCGCTTCCGGTCGCTGGTACCATTGCTGGATCATCGAAGGGTTCCTCCGGATTGCGCTACTTCATCCGTGATCCAGGCCGCTTTCCCACTGCCGGCGGATATGCCGTGCCAGCCGACCAAACGTATCAAGTTCAGCTTCAGGGCGTCAGCGGTACAGGCAATGTCATCGCGTCGTCGACTTGGGGTCCCTATACCCTCGCGAAAGGTGCCATCATTGATCTCGAACTCAGCCTTTAGTCTGGGCTGGATATATTACCGACATTCGTAATAATGATAAAGGTTTGAGTAGATCAAGTCGAAGCGAATGTGCACCGAAAGGCATATAAGTAGATAATAAAATATAACATAACGATGCCGAACACTAAGCCTTCAAGCCTTCAGCTGTTGGGCAATGTACGCCGCTAGACGTTCACCTCGGAGTAGGGATTTTCGCTACCACCCTGGCGCAAGTGGGTCACCCCAAACGCGCCTGCAGGGACACCGGTGCTCGTGTAGAGGCGGCCGGCATAGAGTGGGATTGGCTGGTGAAAATCAGCAGTTTCCGCACGGGCAGCGCGCGGCAGCATTCGCAGCATCTTCGACCATCTGATCGGGTTAGGGCAGATTGCGGCTAGTAGCAGCCGAAAGAATGATTTCAAAGGTTGGTATTGCTCAGGGCGGCCGGAAACTTCGCAGGCTCGCCTTATGGCCTTCGTGAGAGACCAAAAGGGCCCCTACTCGGAGCGGATTTTCGGTTCGCGCCTTAGCGTCCGCGGTTGTGGTGGAAAATCGGCGGCGTGAGCGACGGGCAGTCACCGGGAAGGTGCGTTACGGTGGATTTGCGAGCCCACCCGCAACCATCGGGGGACCCGATGACCGAGGACAGAATGGCGCTTGTCGAGCTGCTGCAAAAGAGCGGCGATGGTGATTTCCTGCGAGCCGTGGCGGAGGCGGTGCTGCAGATCCCGATGGAAGCCGATGTCGAGGGGCTGATCGGCGCCGGATGACCGCGAAGCCGGCAGAGTCCGAGCAACCGCCTGCGGGCTGAGCTTTCCGAAAACTATCTGCTACGAGTGTGAGGAAGCTCACATACGTAGCCGGCCTGAGGTTGATTAATTCCCCGCGAGACCTAAACCGGGTAGCCGATCGGCGCCTGAAATTTTTGATACCTTAGTACGATGCCATGATAGCGTCATCTGGGCGAACCTTGGGAGAGCGGAATGACCGAATCACCCGCGGGAGACGCGATTGCGCTGAACGAGACATCAGGTGCGGTATCGCCGCCATTCGATGTTCTAATGGGAATGTTCGAAAAGGGTGAGATAATCCCTTTTCTAGGCGCAGGTGTGTCATCGTTCGCCGCCGCACAGGATGGTGGAGCGCCTCCTAGCGCCCAAACTCTGAGCGAAGATCTGGCGAAAAAAGCTGGCATCTCCATTTTTCACAACGGGTGCAGTCATCCGAGAATGGATTTGGCTCGGATCGCTTCCTACTATCAATATTGTGTAGCACCGCGTCCTACCCTTGACGAGATGATCACTGAAACGCTTTCAAATCCCGCTTTCAAACCAAACGCTTTGCACCACTTCTTGGCGGCTGGGGCTTTAAAAAAGCCTATGCTTATAATTACAACGAATTATGACAACCTGCTGGAGCAGGCGTTCAGGAATGTAGGGGCGCCGTTTGAGGTCGTGGCCACACCCGTTAACGACTTTGTCTATGTCGGTGAAGTCGAACCCATCGGCTACAAGGCAGCCGATCAGGTGGGAACAGAACTAGCGGGTGGCGTTCTTCATTTTTGTTGGATGCCCGAGGAAATATCCAAGATCGACAGTGTCGATGAAGCACCCGACAAAGATCTTTGCGATTTCGTTCGGGTGAACGAAAAAGAGCTTCTTTTTGATCTGAACCATCGCTCGGTCATCTACAAGGTTCACGGAACGGTTCCGCTTAACGATGATGGAGATCGTGGATACCTGATTGCCGAGGAGGACTATACTCGTTTCCTCGGTCGCATGGAAAACTGTGGCATTGTACCTACGGGTGTCCGCGCCATCATTACACAAAAAAAGAAGTACGCCGGCCGAAACGTTCCAGCAAACCACTTGCTATTTCTCGGTTATAGTATCCGAGACTGGAATTTGCGCGTCCTCCTAGAAGAACTGAAAGTAGGACGCGAACAATCGACCTTAGAACAGCATTATGCTATAATGAAGAAACCAGAACAGGAAGATTACAAACTATTAACCAAACGAAATATTAATGTGTATGACTGGGACCTTGGTGAGTTTGCGACGGAAATGGGACGCCGCTTATGACTATTACCGAGATAAAAGAATCCGCGGAGCTTTCATTAAGCGAAGCTCCCGGGCCTTATCCCGGCGCCCGTCCCTTCGCGAGAGCTGACGAAGCGTTTTTCTTTGGTCGTGACCGCGAAGCCTCGCAACTCGCAAACATGGTAGCAACGAGCAACTTGACGGTACTTTATGGTGACAGTGGCGTTGGAAAGTCGTCCTTGGTCAACACTCGATTGCGTGATGCTCTCCATAAAGTGGAGCCAGATTGGCTAATTATTAACTTTCGCGACTGGCCGGCAGGCTGCTACGGGAGGTTACGCACTAAAGCTGAAGAGGAACTTAAGGCGCCAATAAATGAGTTCGCTGCGGATCTCTATAGTATTGCGAGAGATAGTGATAGACCGATACTGTTAGCCCTGGACCAATTCGAGGAGTATTTCCTTTATCATATTGAAGGCACGGCGACTTCAGACAGCGTGATCAAGGAAGATGCGGCGCTGGAGGCAGAGTTGGCAAAGCTTGCTAATAGCCGAAGGTGCTTGGTCCGGGTACTGTTGAGCTTGCGTAGCGATGGGTTGTTCTTGCTCGACCGCCTGCGACTGCGGATCCCCGCTATCTTCGCTAATATGATGCTCCTCGATCCACTTAACGCGCGCGGAGCTCAAGATGCGATTCGCAAACCAATCGAAGTGTACAACGAGAGGATTGGAAAGTGCATTAAAGTTCCGGCGTGCAACTCAGAACTGGTCCAGGCCCTTATCGCCGGTGCAAAAGAAGCAGAAATCCGTCGCCGCTTACCCAGCCGCGGGCGAGGCGTAGTCGCAGATCCCACTACGGTTGGACGGGACCGCATCGTTGCGCCATTTCTGCAGCTGGCCCTCAAAAGTTTGTGGCATGAGGATATCGTTCAAGACAGAGAGAGCGAACTCAGACTTGGCAGCTTAAGGCGCCTTGCAGAAATTGATGAGACGCGAAATGCACGAGTAGCGGTCGGATTGCTCGTACAGCGACAAGTAAACAAAACACTAGATTCCTATGAAGGTGATAAGAAGGCTGTCTGTGCCGACGTCCTCGAGCGGATGGTATTGCCATCTGGCCGCAAAGTGGCTGTCCGTGCAGATGATTTCCAAACTCTTCTCAGCGAGAATCAACAATCGATTGTTGAAGAACTGCTAACAGAACTGTCGGTTGAGGGAGAGGGGCGGCTTCTGCGAGAATTCGCAGATGCAGACAATCAAGGGAAGCCTCATTTCGAGATCCTACACGACGCGTTGGCTATTCCGATTCTTAACTGGATCAGCCGCTATCGCGAAGAGAAGCGAACAGAGCAAGAGCGCAGCAAGGTCGAGAAACGGTTAGCGAGAGAACAAAGGCGAGCTAAAAAGCGGTTACGCGCGCAAATGATCTTTACCACGGTCGTCTGCATTTTCTTATTAATTACAGCAATCACGGCTGGACACCTGGCATTACAAAGCGGTATCGACCGCCTGGCCCAGTTTGCGGAGGTGGACAACCAACCAGAATTTCGGCTACGTCTCCTGGCCTCCCTTGCGGCTCTACGTGAGGCCCGACGGTTTCGGCCGCTAACCCGCGATGCTGGCGTCCTGAAGGTGCTCCAGGAAAAACTAACGTCTTCCCCACGCGATGGTGGCAGCTATAGGGCGTTTGGTGTCAGCGCCGATGGAACTTATATCGCCTGGGTTGATAATAATGAAGACCACATCGTAGTGTGCTCGCTAACCAATACGGATACCTGCTCGCCTCCGCTCGTTGAAAACAGCAGGACTGATCCGTCATGGATCCCGCTACCGCCGGCTCCCTTTCCCGTGTCGGTCAGTGACAAGCTGAGATCTGGCTTCACCCCATCCGCGGTCGGTTTCCTCGGAGAGGATCACAAACCCGTGTATTACAAGGAGGGGATTCTTTATTATTATCTCGGAAAAGACGTACAATTTATTGATATCGCCACGTTGATTCCCGAATTTAACGGTCACGGATTAGACGATCTGAACGGAATCGCCTCAGTAGATTTCATGAACGGTACAATGAGAGTGTCTATCAATAATTGGCCAAGTAATGAAATGTTCGTTACTTTCATAAAATTGCAACGAAATAAGCATCCTAATTTTACGTCTACAGAAATTATGCGGGTGACCTGGCCTAAGAGCAAAGGCCCATTGTTTAATGCGCCACCAATATTTTCGTCAAACTCAGATTACGCTTATTTAGAGCGCAAACCGGCGGGGTCCAGTTCAAACGACACCGAATCTTCTGAGAGTGTGGACGCCGGAAGCAACTTAGTTCTTGTACTCGGTACTCGCAAAGGCGAAGTGCCGGTGTCGCTGGATAATCCGCATCGGAAGAGTCCGCCAGTTCCCGCGGTGGCACCGGCACGAGGGGCTATGGGCTTTTCGGAGGAAGGCCGCTACGTGGCGGCTCGCCACCTTGGCTCTGTGAGGGTGTTCGACGTTGCAAACGTAGGCCCAGATTCTCAGGGCATAGAATTCAGTTGGTCGGATTTTTCGGGACGGGATAGAAACGTAACGGGAAGGAGCTGGTATTCACCGCCAATTGGGCTTCTTCCCGGTGACCGCGGAAGTGAATGGCTATTCGCATGGACCTCCGGATCTGGTCTCGAGGTTCTTTCCGGCCTGCCAGGAGGTTCCCTCTCGCGATCGCAACGCCCCAATCTGCTCCTTGCGGGTATGGAAAATGTCTACCGGATCGACTTCAGCCGTGACGGCCGCTTCCTCTTCGCTCTGTCGTATGCAGGGTTCGGGAAGGTCTACGCCCGAGTCTGGGACCTCAAAAGAAACTGGAATACGACCGTTGCGAACGCGATCGCCAACGATCTCTCATTGCAGAAGCTGGTGTGTCACGTTGCTGGCATCGAGCCGGAGGGGGATCGGTTCACTGAGAATGAGCAAAAGACCGAGATCGGTGAAAATTGGGCGCAACCATGTCCAGTATCGCCGAGTGATCGGTCGCACCCGTTTTGATTCGTTCAGCGCGCCGTCTTAGTCGTCCGTGAACAACGGGTAAGCGGTTGAGGGGGC
>CAVRUN010000008.1:0-29294 GCA_963724435.1 uncultured Alphaproteobacteria bacterium
GAACAGATCCGCATCTATGACGCCTACGCCGATGCGTTTCAGATCATCCACCAGAACCTGAATGAAGCATTAAAGGCGACCAACATCACCGGCGAAGAAGGCACGTACAACAGGAACGCCAAAGCCGCGGCCCGATCGGCTTTTGAATCGAACAAGCAGCGCTTCTTTAATCACCTGCTGACCGCGATGAAATGCCCGACCCTGATCGCCGCGATCGCGCGCGATCTCGAGGCCGGCCACGCCTGCGTCCTGCAGGTGGTCTCCACCAACGAAGCCCTGCTCGATCGCCGCCTCGCCGAAATCCCGACCTCGGAATGGGGCGATCTCACGATCGACATCACGCCGCGCGAATACGTGCTCGATTACCTGAGCCACTCGTTTCCGACCCAGCTGTTCGAGCTCTACAGCGACGAAGACGGCAACCTGCATTCGCGGCCGGCAACCGACCAAAACGGCAATCCGGTGATCTCACGCGACGCCGTCGAACGCCGCGACCGGATGATCGAACATCTCGCGTCTCTGCCGCCGGTCCAGGGCGCCCTCGATCAAATCCTGCACCGCTTTGGCACCGATCTCGTCGCCGAAGTCACCGGCCGTTCAAGGCGCATCGTTCGCCGTCATGATCGCTTCTGTGTCGAGACCCGGCCCGCTTCGGCGAACTTTGCCGAGACCGCCGCCTTTATGGATGACGACAAGCGAATCTTGATTTTCTCCGATGCCGGCGGCACCGGGCGCAGTTATCACGCCGATCTCGCCTGCAAAAATCAGCGCCAGCGCATCCATTATCTGCTCGAACCCGGCTGGCGCGCCGACGCCGCGATCCAGGGATTGGGCCGTTCCAACCGCACCAATCAAAAACAGCCGCCGGTGTTCCGGCCGGTCGCAACCGACGTCAAAGGCGAAAAACGCTTTCTGTCGACGATCGCCCGCCGCCTCGACACCTTGGGCGCGATCACCCGCGGCCAGCGCCAGACCGGCGGTCAGGGCCTGTTCCGCGCCGACGATAATCTCGAAAGCCCCTATGCCAAGGCGGCGTTGCGCCAATTCTACTGGCTGCTCTACGCCGGCAAGATCGAAGGTTGTTCACTGCCGCAGTTTGAAGAGTCGACCGGTCTCGATCTGACCGACCAGGACGGCTCATTGCGCGAGGAATTGCCGCCGATCACGCAGTTCCTCAATCGCGTCCTCGCCTTGCGCATCGCGATGCAAAACCTTCTCTTTGCCGCGTTCGAACAATTGCTCGAAGCCCGCATCGAAGCCGCCGTCACCGCCGGCACCTATGACATCGGCGTCGAAACCCTGATCGCGGAAAGCTTCCATATCGTCGAGCGCCGCGCCGTCTGCAGCTATGCCGCGACCGGCGCCGAAACCCGCTGCTACCGGGTGCTGCGCAAAGACCGCAACCGGCCGTTACCGCTCGCCGAGGCGCTCGCTTACCGCGCTGACGGCGGCCGCCTTGTGATCAACGAGCAGACCGGTCGTGCCGCCATCCAGATGCACGCCACAAGTCTGATGGCCGATGACGGCAATGTCGAAATCCGCACCCGGCTAATCCGGCCGATGGCGCTGCGAGACGATGAGCGTCGAGCGTTTCGAGCATTCTCGCTGGCGCAACGCCACACGCGAAGAATTTTCGAATTTGTGGGAAGAGGAATGCGCCGCCGTCCCGGAATTTTCCGAGAGCAGCTTTCACATCATCACCGGTTTGCTGTTGCCGATCTGGGACCGGCTGCCATCCGCCGACATGCGCGTCTATCGCTTCGAAACCGACAACGGCGAACGCGTCATCGGCCGCCTGATCACCCCCGAAGCATTAGCACCGCTCTATCAGGCCTTTGGCGTCGACAATGCCCCCGGCTTTTCCCACAGCGAAGCCTGGAACGCAGTTCTTGATCGCGGCGCCACCCTCGATCTTGCCGGCGGATTGCAAATTCGACGCTCACTGGTCATGGGCGTCCATCGCGTCGAACTTACCGGCTACACCGACGGCGCCGTCCCACAATTGAAGGCGCTCGGCCTCACTTCCGAAATCATCGCCTGGCGCTTGCGATTGTTTATTCCGACGGCGCCAGACCGCGGACCGGCGATCCTCGCCGCCATTATCGCGCGCCATCCGCTCCTCCACGCTAATGCCCGTGCTGCCGCGTAAGCCGGATATGCGCCGTGATCAGCGATGCTGCCGATCTGGCGCGCCGTCTTGCGCGCAATGCCGAGGCCGTGTGCCATCACTACCTCTCCAACGGGCGCCGTGCAGGCCGTTACTGGCTGATCGGCGATGTCATGAATACACCGGGCCGCAGTCTTTATGTTCGGCTGCAGGGACCCGATTATGGGCCCGGTGCCGCCGGCAAATGGACCGATGCGGCGACCGGCGAACGTGGCGATCTGCTCGACCTGATCCGCCTCAACCGCGACCTCGATCGCTTTGCCGACACCATCGACGAAGCGCGAAACTTCCTCGCTCTGCCGCGTTCGGCGTCATCATCGCCGGCTCATTTAAGCCACGCTCCGCCTTGCGCCAGCGGATCATCCGAAGCCGCACGCCGCCTGTTTGCCGCAGCTCGACCGGTAGCCGGTACACCCGCCGAGGCTTATCTGCGTGCCCGCGGTATTACCGCATCACTCGACTGGCCGTCCTTGCGCTATCACCCGTCGGTCTATTACCGCGACAGCACGGAGGCTCCACTCGAGCAATGGCCGGGATTGCTGGCCGCAGTGACCGATCTGGCCGGCATGATCACCGGCATCCAACGCACCTGGCTTGACCGCCGCCGCCCGGCAAAAGCGCCACTACCCGATCCCCGCCGCGCGCTCGGTTGTCTGCTCGGCAACGGCGTGCGCTTTGGCAAAGCTGCCGACATTCTCGCCGCCGGCGAAGGCATCGAGACAATGCTGGCGCTCAAATCGGTGCTGCCGCTGCTGCCGGTCATTGCCGGGCTTTCTGCCAACCACCTTGCCGCCCTCGATCTGGCCCCGACACTGCGCCGCCTCTACGTCGCGCGCGACAACGATGCCGCCGGTCTTTATGCATCGAACCGATTGCATCAGCGCGGCAATGCCATCGGCATCGATGTCCGCGACCTGCTCCCGGTTTACAACGACTTCAATCTCGATCTCCGCCGTCTCGGCCCGGACGCGATGTTCGCGCATCTCGCGCGCCAGCTGTTGCCCGCCGACCTCGCCCGCATGCAAGCGGCTTCCTCATCGACCGCGGCCTGACGCAGACGGTCCCGTGCCGGAAAGAGGAGCGGCTGTCGTGCGGCAAAACAAGTGTGCCTTTTGGCAGGAAACGAGCCGCGCAGCGGCCTTCCCGAGCGGCGATCTGCCGGAAGCACCGGGCGGCGGCAGTTCTTGTGACAGCCACGGAGCCGCCGCCCTGAGCCGGTTTGGAATGGCACCCGGGCAACTATTTTCCGCCGCCGCCCCGGCGTTGTTTTTTGCCCATCGCGGGAGGCGCGATGGATTTTTTTGCGGCAGGGCGGCTTTGCATCGCGAAACAAGATAGTTGCCCGCTTGCCATCCTCCGCTGCGCTACGGCCCTGGCGGGTCCGAAACCGTCTCCGCCTCCGGCAAAGGGATCGCCGTGAAGGCCGCGATGAGCGCGGCCGATCCTTCAGCCAGAAAGGCACCCGTCATGTCACGCAACAACAGCACCTTCCCCTTCGCCGAAGACGATACCGCTCCCGAACATCACAGCGCTTCCGCGACCGCGCATCTGCTCGACGAGCTTGCCCTTTTCGGTTATCGCCCGGGCGCCGACGAACCCGATCCACGTGCCTTGCCCGAGCCCGACGCCGTCCAGGGCCAGCTCGAGGCGATGATCGAAGCTTGCACCGCGATGCTGACCGGCACCCGGCTCGAAGACGACCTCGCCGACCTTTTATGGTCGTTTGTCAACCTGTTCCACCGCAAGCTCGACCGCATCGAACGCGAACTCGATCACAACGAACAGGCGCAACGCCGCGGCCAGGCCGAACAGGACGGCTCCGAAGTCAAATCGGTCGAGCTCGAACGCCTGATCGCCCAGGGCATCTGCCTGATCGAACGCCGCAACACCTTCGAGTTCATGCGCGATCACATCGCCGAATTGTTCGAAACCACCACCGGCACCGCCTGGCGACCGCGCACCGGATCCTTCATCAGCCATCGCGCGCTGACATCCGCCGTGATCGACAGCCGGGAATTTGTCGCCGCCCGGCGCCGCGCCGACACCGAGCTTCTTGCTCCCGCCGGCACCCGCATCGCCTTTACCGGCGGCACCGATTGCAACGACCATGACACGATCTGGTCGGCACTCGACAAAATCCGCGCCAAGCACTCCGACATGGTCCTCTTCCATGGCGGCAGTCCACGCGGCGCCGAACGCATCGCTGCCTGCTGGGCCGACAATCGCAAAGTTCCACAAGTCGTCTTCAAGCCCGACTGGACCCGCGAAGGCCGCGCCGCCCCGTTTAAACGCAACGACCGCATGCTCGAAGCGCTGCCGGCCGGCGTCGTGGTTTTCCCCGGATCCGGCATCTCCGCAAACCTCGCCGACAAAGCGAAGAAACTCGGGATCCCGGTGTGGCGCTTCACCGATAAGAAAGGCGCCGCCTAGGCGCCCTTCTTTCCGCCCACATCACCCGCCGCCCCGGCAACAAAGCGCTCGGGCGGCGGCATTGCCCTGCCAAAATCGACACGCTCCCAGACGGCGATCCCCTATTTAGATCACGGTCCATCACTGCCGCATCGCTTGCCGGCCGACAACGCTTTACGCTTTCTCACAAATCGACTTATTCGCTTTCAACCGGGACGGCTCAACACTCCCGACTGTTTCCAACACAAGGACTATGCAGCCCAGCACGTGCTCGCTTACTATAATAGAGAGACACTAAGGGAGGATTGTTATGGCTGAAGTAACAATCGAGGCGAGGCCAAACGGGCCGTATGTGGTCACAGGCACCATTGAACTGCACGACACGACCGGGAATGTTTTGGCGACCCAAACCAGGACCGTGCTCTGCCGTTGCGGTGCGTCGACAAAAAAGCCGTTCTGTGACGGGACTCATTCGAAGATCGGCTTTCAGGCTGCAGCACAAGCAGTACCTGACTCAGCCGAGAAGAGTTAAGCAAGCCCTGTTCTTCTATACCGACATTCCCCGGATTCCCGGCCCGTCGAGCCCCCCGCATAAATTGCAAAGATGTTTCAAGGGGTCGGCGGAGTAGCCGGCCGGCCGCGCCGAAACCGGCCCACTGCCACGTCCTGATACGATCCGGGGCGCGCACGTTGCAACGCCTGCAGAATAACCGGCGCACCTCGCTGAAGCGTCGGCCAATGATTTGTCGAAAGCACAAGGGCTGCAAGGTTCCGCGAACTGATATCAACCTGAAAACGAAAATTCCGGTCGGCTGTAATCATTGCCTCGAAACCACCCCGTTCGGCCGCGTCGATCAGATCTCCGTTTGCGAGGGTCGACCACCCCATCTCCGCAGCCGTACGCACATCGTGACCGGGAAGCAGATTTCGCAAGGCGCGCGGCACATTCTGATCGAACAAAATCCGCATTACGGCGACGGCTTGTGCCGGTCATAGAATGTCAGCACATCGCGTACCGTCTCGATCGGTAAATCGTAATTTTCCGACAGCCACGCTTCACCTTCGGCGCGGTTGACGACGAGGTCGTCGGGGCGCACCCGGCTGCCCTTGATCACCGGCGCGCCTGACACCCGTCCCGGCACGGTCTCCACCGCGGCGCATTCTTTCCAGTTCATCCGTATTCTTCCCCTCACACCCGCACCACCCAATCCGCCGGGGTCCCGTCGCGCCGCCAACCTCCATTCACTGTCGTGAACCAGCGTTGTGCGATACGAGTATCAATCCCAGCACTTGTTTGGATTCTCATGCCGGCATCCTGTTCATCCCAGCTGCTTTATTTAAATCTTCGAGACGCCAAAAATTTACTTGAACCTGGTCTGTTAGCCCTTTCTGCTCTGCTGTCTTGGAATTGTCAAAACTCAAACCGATCTACAATGCCGCTCTATTGTGCCTTACCCTTCCGGTTCCTAGGCATAGATCGATTGATCTTTGCCCAGCCCTGCCCTGCTACCCAGATCGCGTCCCGCGCGGTTTTTTTGCTATACCGCTAACGAATGGATCGTGAACGAAAATCCCCGCCGGCATTGGCCTCCAATACACGGCCAATAATCACGGCACCGGCGTCGCCCTCCATCAGCGGCGCTTTTCGCCGGAGGCCCCCGCCTGCCACCGAAACCGCCGCCGCGCGCGATCTTGTTCCGAAAACTTTGCCGCACAGCGCCCTCGATCGGCGGATCGCCATCGTCGGCACTTCGGGTTCCGGCAAAACTTACGCCGCCAAGGGATTCGTCGAGCGACTGCTCGATCTCGGCGCGCGCGTCACGATCGTCGATCCGCTCGGCGTCTGGTGGGGCTTGCGCGCCAGCGCCGACGGCGCCGCACCCGGCTATCCGGTCGTCGTCTTTGGCGGCAAACACGCCGATGTGCCGATCACCGCCGAAATGGGTGCCGCACTCGGAAGGTTGATCGCCACCCATCCTCTCGTCTCGATCGTCGATCTCTCCGAACTGCGCAGCAGCACCGCGCGCCGTCGCTTTATGGCCGCCTTTTGCCAGACCCTCTACGAAACCAATCAGGAGCCGCTGCAGCTGATCCTCGATGAGGCCGATCTCTGGGCGCCGCAGCGGCCGATCAAAGGCTGGGAAGGACTGCTCGGCGACATTGAAGAAATCGTCCGCCGCGGCCGCGTTCGCGGCTTTATCCCGTGGCTGATCACCCAACGTCCGGCGGTCGTGCACAAGGATGTCCTGAGCCAGGCCGATATCCTGATTGCCATGAAACTGACCTCGAGCCAGGACCGCGACGCTGTCGGCGGCTGGATCGAGGGCCAGGCCGACCGGCAGGAAGGCAAACGTATTCTCGCCGATCTACCGCAATTGCCGATCGGCGAAGGCTATGTCTGGGCCCCGGGCTACGGCATTCTCGAACGTGTCGCTTTCCCTGGCATCCGCACCTTCGACAGCTCACGCACGCCGCAGCGCGGCGAACATATCATCACCCCACGTACGCTCGCCGAAGTCGATCTGACCGCAATTACCGCAGCGCTCGCCACCGTCGAAAGCCAACATCCCGAAAAACCACTCACGGCGGATCGACGGCGGCTTTCCGATCTCGAGCACCAGATCGCTGCAGCGCAGGCGCACATCGCCGCTCTCGAACAGGAAAACCGCGACCTCAGATCGCGCCTTACCGGCATCGCCAAACTTGCCGACGGCGCGACCGTTCAGGCGGGACCCACCGAACCAGAACCAAAACAGCCGCGCCCGGCGATTACCAAGCCCAAATCATTACCCTCGCCGCCCGCCGCCACTCCCGAAGCATCCGATCGGTCCCTGCATCCTGCCGCGCGCAAATTACTCGCCGTCGCCGCCCAACATGCGCCGGCACAATTTACCTGGAGCCAGCTTGCAACACTCGCCGGCTTGAAACCAAGCGGCGGCCATTTCAATGCCGGACGCAAGGACCTGCGGGCATTCGGTTACATCGCCGAGAGCAACGGCCTGGTCATGCCGACACCAGCCGGGATTAAAATCGTTGGCGAAGTGCCGCCGGCGCCATCGACACCTGCCGAACGGCTTGCGCTGTGGTGCGGCCGGCTCCCCTCACCCGCTCCCGAAATATTGCGAACCCTCGCCGCCCACGGCGAACATTACATCGATGCCGATCAGCTGGCGCAGGTGATCGGCAAGAAACCGAGCGGCGGTCATTGGAATTCCGGCATCGCCACGTTGCGCAACAATCGATTGATCGAAATCGACGGCAGACGTTACCGCGCCGCAGCACTGTTTCGGCATCAATAAGCCTCGGACTAATCGCAACAATCTTTAACGATACTATTAATGTTCAATTCCTGCTTTCTTGCCGAAGTAAACCGTTGTCGTAATAAATCTGGAGCCGACCGGCTATTAATACCAGATTACAGTTGCGTCTATGAAATTAAAAAAAGTCCATCCTCTTCTCATCCGCGGCGAACAGCTTACCGAAAAACCGGCGATCTGGAGACTTAAAGACCATCCGCACACGACCGTCGGCCGCCGCCGCAGCTTCGAAGTCCGCATCTATCACTACCCGGCTAAGGACTGGCCGCCATATCTGGTCACGCTCATCGCCGACGAAGGATTTATGATTGAGGCGATCCATTCGCCCAACGCTGCCGCCGCACAGGCTACAGCGCTTGAAATGCTCGGCGGTCTCTCGTGCGGCGCTGACCACCCGTCCTCCACTTCCGAAGCCGCGGCCGTGAAGCAGGCCTACGCCGATCGCGTCGACCACATCACCGGTGCGCTCATCGCCGCCATCGATGCCGCCGGCGCCACCTATCCGCAGGCAAAACACGCCCTTGCGCGCGCATTCGGGGCGTTGATCGGCGCTAACTCGGAGACCGACTCCGCCCGCGCCGCCGCCGTCTCGACCGCCAGCCGCACAATCGCGGGCTGCGCCGAAAATGCGACCCCCGTCGCCCGCCATGGCCGCACATTCCGGTCGCCAGGATCCCGCCTGAACTAAACCGGCGTTTGCCGAACCTCGAATAAGGTTACGTTCCCGTCCGCCAATATCATTCTCCTTGCGGGATTTCTCACAGGCCCGTCCCTGCATGTCTCTTTAACCGCTAGAGCCCGCGGTCACCGCCAGCAACCTGTCCGGCCAAAAAATTTCCCCGGCCGGCAAAAAGGCCGGCCTCCTCGCGGCCGCTGCGCTGCAAATTTTTTCGCCTCCCAGGTCCTCCGCTGACGCTTCGGCCGCTCGCCCGCTCGCCCGCTCGCGGTGATAGCGGCGCCCTATGCGGTCTCTATGCGCGAGACATCGCAGGGAACGGTCCCTGCGCATCAACCTAGGGAGAACTACTATGGCGACTACACTCGGTACCTTCACCAAGCTCGATGACGGCGTCTTCGCCGGCACGTTCAAGACGATGCACTACACCGGCCCAATGTCGATCGCCCCGGTCGCCAAGACGTCGGACGCTGCCCCCGATCATCGGGTTTTTTGCCGGTCGCTACGAAGTCGGCGCCGGCTGGAGCCAAGTCGCGAAATCGAGCGGCGAGACCTTCGTCAACCTCAAGATCGCGGCGCCAGAATTCGGGCCTACTGCCGCCTCGTCAAGCTCGAAAAGCCGGCCGAAGACGGCGGCACCCATATGATCCTGTGGGAACCGCGCGACAGGTGACGGTCGAAGGCCCCGCTGTGGTTCGCCGCGGCGGGGTTTTTTTCTGCTCGTACTGAACCGCGCCCCAACCTCGATCCACATTTTGTTATTGCCGGCAATCCAAGCCTGCCATGCCCACTGCCCCGCCTCAAGGAGGTGCGGTGCCCCCAATTTTGCCAAGCGCAACGAGCGCGCGTGACCGCGCGCAAGTTAATTCACGCTCGACAAAATCGGCTCCCCCGCACCCCGCTCACGCGGCGCCGCACAGCGGCGTCCTTGACCCGGGCCAGTGGCCATGACCGCACGATTGCCTCTTCAACCACAAAACAGGAGACAACGATGATTGCACTTTATGATCACATTCAAGAATTACGGGCCGAATTAAAGGGCTGCCAGTTCACCCGCCGCCAGCGCGCCGCTGTCCAGGCCGAGCTCGAAAATGCCATTCCCCAACAAGCCGAATACGACCGGGCCTTGGATCAGGCACTCGACCTTCTCGCTTAATCACCCACGCCTCATCTGCCGATGCGACCGATTGAAGGCACCTGGCCGTCGCAGGCTTCAGGCTCGGCTCAATCGGTTTCGCATCAGCGCGCGAGGACCGAACAGTACCAAAACCGACGCCCTGATTATCGCAAAGAAAAGTACACCTTCGCAATCAAACGCCAAGATCGGCCGCTACAATGTAAGTGGATGGACAATCGGTAGGCTTTGATCGCCAGAATCGGGCGTGGTATTATCCCGCAGCCATCACCGCTCTTATTAAACGCGGTCTGCACGCGAGGGGTATTCAACTTCTCGGCAATGTTGCCTTTGAGCGTCGTGATGCCGGCCGCGCCGGCCTGATCCGTTATCGGCAGCAAATTGGCGGTGAACTGGTAGGCGACCGGATCTGCGGCCGTGTTTCCTCCGTCTCTCTCATCCGCCCTCGTGGTCGGACGACGAGGAACGACCTGCAGCGTGGCCACCGAGGCGCTCGAGCTAGCCTTGGCGCACGCATCAGCAGCAAGATCGAACCCGCTTGTCGAGCCGGTCACTTTTCTCGAAAAGCGGCAACGTTTATATCGTAACGCGGCATATGCAATGTGAAAGCGCTATCCGAACGGTCCCGGAAGGCCTCGCGGCGGACAATACCGTGGCAGAGACGGCGTCCTCGATCGACGGCGATGATGCGGATGGCCCGTTGGCGCCGCTGCGGCGGGCGCAGCTTTCGCCCGCTCGGAGGGCGGTGCCATGGCAATTCGGGCCGCGCATTCGCGGCTCTCATCCTGCCCGAATTCGATGGTTGGCAGGATTGCCAAGGGCGGCATAACCAGCGCCAACGCAACGCGGCGGCGGCTCCGCCGCGCAGCGCTAGCTCCCTAACTTCCGGGCGGATGCTCGGGTGTTTCAATGGGCGGATGATATCGATCGGCGTGTGCAGCGAGCCGATGCTGAAATGCGCCGCCTTAGTAGTCAGTCCACCGTCTCGTTGCGCAGATTGACCCAGGCGGCGCCAGGCACGTTAGCGTCCTTGGCGATCGACTACGACCTCTACCCGCTCGCACCGCGGCTTGACCCGCTAACGGCAGTCTTGGCCAAGCTCGTTGATTGCCGAAATCCGCCGCCTCAAAACCGAGGAGAAGCTCAGCAATCCCGCAATCCCGAGATCGCGCGCCGTCTCGGTGTGCACCGCGCCAATGTCGGCCGCGTCCTGGCTCTCGCTGAGGCGGGCTGATGCCGGAGTATGTTTATTAGCAGGAAGCCGAGCGGACGGGGTGACGGGTCTGAGGGTGATTATACAGCCCGCGGTGTTTGGCGTCCTTGGCAAGCCGCGAGGGCAAAGAGGGTGAGCGTTGCGATATTGCTACGATTAGAGTGGATTGAGCTGAACCAGGCGGTGATCCTCGACTACTGGTATTCCGATTTTAATAATCGGATTTAAGTCTTGCCCACGGTACCAGAAGCCGATCGCGGCGCGGTTGGAGCAGCGCCGCCGAGATCCTGGTGTTTTCGTTGTAAGCCGTACGCCTAAATTCGAGTTAATGTATCACAGAGCCAAACGAGTTATGCGTCCAACTCCATTATCCCGACGGTCGACTGGCGATCCGCTACAAGGGCATCTAGCGGTACGCATCATTTAGAAGGTCGTTCGTACCATACGCGGCCGTCCTTGATTGTTAGCTGGGTAATCAGACGCCGTTTGGCGGTAATGGTATTGCCATCGCTGTCCCGAAGTTGAAAATTGCCGTCGCGCAGCTCGAACACCGCGATATCTGCATTGGCCCCAGGCGCCAGTGTACCCACCGTGCCTTCGTAGCCGAGGATCTTTGCTGGTGCAGTGGTCGAACGAATGATGACATCGTCAAGCGACATGCCGAAATGCAGCAATTTCGACATCGTCGTGGGCAGATCGAACACCGGCCCGTTGGTCGCACTGGTAAAGGTCAGGTCGGTCGAGATCGTATCGGGCAGAAAGCCTTGGTCGAGGGCTTTCTCGATCAACGGAAAGCTGAAGTGGCTTCGGCCGTGGGCGCAGTCAAAAATGATGCCATGACGCTGTGCCTCGACCACTTCCTTAAGGATGAGTTGCTTCTCCTGACCCATAATCCCGTGCGCGCGGCCGTGGTAGCAGTGGGTGACAATGTCGCCGGGCTTCATATGAGCGAGCAGCTCGGGTAGCGGGATCGGCGAGTCGGTGATGTGCATCATCATCGGCACTCCGCCGGCCATATCCGCGGTCTTACGGGCCAATTTGACCGGCTCGGGGCTGTATTCCCAAACCAAGCCCGGCCCGTAACGGAGCTTTACGCCGATGGCGAGGTCAGGGTTTTCACTGATCGTACGGGCGCAACCTTCGGGGTCGGCATAAGGGAAATGCGACAGCTCGCCACCGCGCGAGGTGCCTACAATGCCGATGGCGGAAAGATTGACAAAGGCGCGGGTGCGAGTGCGTACCTCACGGTCGATCACTTGCCGCAGCCCGGCGAAGGTCGCCGAGCCGGTACTGCCGGCGTCGCACAAGGTTGTCACCCCGCTCGCCCGGCAGAAGCGGTCTGTATCGCCCGCCATGTCGTGAGCGTTGACAAAAATATGGGCATGAATATCGACCAGGCCTGGCGTCACCAGACGGCCTTTGGCGCTGATCGTGCAGCGAGCTTCCCCGGCGGGTAGCGAAGGCGCCACCGCAACGATCTTGCCGCCAGCGATGCCGATATCCATCGCGCCGCGCAGCCCGCCTGCCGGATCGAGCACCTCCCCACTGGTGAGTAGGAGATCGTATTTCATCCCGCGACTTTCCTTCCGGTGGTTTTCACTATCGTCCGCTATTGGCGCGCCAGGGGCAATCTAGGAAAGGCACGGTCAAGGCGCTGGCCGCCAGAACTCCAACATTTCCCAAGATCTGAGCGCGGCGTTTTAGCTCAGCCGACGCGCTGAAGCGGACAGCTGACGCCCGCGGTTTATCAGGAGTGCAGCGGCGTGCCTGGCCGGCTAAGATCGGGCTAAGAATTAAATTCGGCCATTGGGGGAAACGGGATGTTCGCTTGGCTGCGTGATCTGAACTCGCGGGAACGCCGGACGATGCTCGCCTGCTGGGGTGGTTGGACCTTGGACGGCTTCGATCAGCAGCTATACGGCTACGTCGTGCCCACGGTCATTGCACTCTGGGGCATGTCGACCGGCGCTGCCGGCACGATCGGTACCGTCACCGTGGTAACCTCGGCGTTTGGTGGCTGGTTTGCTGGAGCGCTCGCCGACCGTTTCGGGCGCGTGAGGATGCTGCAGATCGCGATCCTATGGTATTCGGTGTTCACCTTCCTGTGCGGTTTCGCGCAAAACTTCGAACAGCTCTTTATCCTGCGCGGTTTGCATGGTTTCGGGTTTGGTGGTGAGTGGGCCACCGGCGCGGTACTGATGGGCGAGGTCATCCGAGACAAGTATCGCGGCCGCGGTGTCGGCTTCGTGCAGACGGGCGCGGCCTTCGGCCCGGGCTTCGCTGCGCTCGTCTACGCCGGCCTGTACGCCATTCTGCCCGAAGCGGTCGCGTGGCGAGCCTTGTTTTGGGTCGGCATCTTGCCCGGCCTGCTCGTACTGTGGATCCGCCGTAGCATTCCCGAATCGGAAGCGTTCGAGGGGCGGCGGGTTAGCGGTGCGCAGCTCGGGATCGCTCACCTGCTCTCGGCGTTCCGCGGGCCGTATCTGTGGCTAACGATCAAAGTATCACTGATGGTCATGGGTGCGCAGGGCGGCGTCTGGGCCGTGAACTTTTGGATGCCGACTTATTTGCGCACCGTGCGTCATCTGTCCGCCTCGAATACGGGGCTCTATGTCGCCGTTCAAGCGTTTGGGGCGCTGCTTGGATTCCTGCTTGGCGCTTATCTGGCTGACGCGATCGGTCGCAAATGGACGTTCATGATCTCGGCGGTCGCGACGATCATCATGGTGCTCGTTTATCTTTCGGTGCCGGTCGGAAACACTGGTCTTCTGCTCCTCGGGATTCCTCTCAATGCTGCGATCCTGATGAAGTTCGCGCCCATGGGCCCGTTTATGACCGAGCTGTACCCGACCCGCATTCGCGGCGCCGGCCAGGGCTTTTGCTACAATGCGGGTAGAGCGATCGGCTCGGTGTTCATGACCGCGATCGGCTTTGCTACGGCGGTGATGCCGCTCGGCACGGCAATCGCGCTTTTCTCAACTTTGGCCCATGTGCTGATGATTGTTATGCTGCTGCTGCTCCCGGAGACACGCGGCCGCGCCATCGCCAGCCTTGATCCCGAGGAGGCGGGTGCAGCGGCGTATCCTTCCCGGTCGATCGTCCGCGGCGGTTAGCCTGACGCGGACAGCGCCGGAGAAGCGGTGCCGGGCTTTTTCCCCGCTTACGCTACGGTTTGACTGTCTCGGGCCAATTCGGCTTGTCGAAGTCGAGACGCTTGAAGCCTCGCTCGCTGCATGGCGACATTCAGGTCTACCCCTGGTGTAGGAACTGCTGGCCGCTCTTGAAAGGTTGCTGTCTCACGCAAATTCGGGAGTCGCCGCCGATAGGGCCGCTGTTGCTGGCCACATATATGTAGAACCAGATATCGGTGGCCCTGTTATCGCTGACTGTCGCACACTGGCCTGGGGCGACGCCGACCAGCCTTTCACCGTGGTGCCTGGATCGCCGCCGGTGCTGGTGCCGGGCGCGTCCTTCGGTGTGGTGGCAACCGCGACGTTGATCGCGGCGGGAGGCTGGTTGCAGACCTTCGCCCAGGCGTGAGCATGTGGCGCGGCTATGAGGCAGGCGCCGAAAACCAAGATGCACGCTAGCAAGTTCAGGGAAATCTACGCATGAAAACCTTAGAAACCATCAGGGCGCGTTCAAAACGAGGTGCCCGCGATGACGGCCCATATCCTCATCGCCGCAACCGCGCTACTTCCGGTGCTCACCTCGCCAGCCGCTATGCCATCCCGTTAAGCGCCGCGTGGTGGGCAGGACGATTACCACGGCGGGCGAGTTGACACCGGATCACCGAAACCGGGAGCCAGCACGCCAACATGACGCGGCCCGGCGCATTGGAACTGACGACATAAGATTTCTTCTCGCAGGCGGATTGTTCCGGGTCGATCTCTCCTCCCGATCTTCGGGTTATTCTTGATAGTATATTTTACAGCTCCTTAGCCGGCGCGGACCGGCAGCAAATCGGCACGCGCCGATGACCCGCCGAATGTCTCAAACGGGTGCTGTCAGGGCCTTCGCCCGTTCCAGCCGCTCAGCTGCCGTCACGGAATCGTCGATCCCGTCATTTCGCCCAAGCAGGATGGCCTCCTCGAGGATGAGGGCGGCCATCTCCCAGATTTTTCGATCGGCACCCAGGCCGAACCTCTTCCGGAAGGAAAGCGCCGCCGCCTGAGCCGCGGCGGCGCAGGGGGAACCGACGCGGAGATCGGGATGCAGACAACCGCGGAGCCCTTTGAGCGCCTGTTTCGCGCAGTCCAGGGGCAGCACGGCCTGCGCTTTCGCCATCGCCGGAGAAACCTGTTCGAAAAGCTGCACCGCCCGGCACCTCGCGGCGAGCTTCGGCTTGCACCAAATTTCATCATACTCGGCCGCGACGATACGGCGAACGGTTTCGACGACGATGAGCCGGGCGCGCTCCTCCTCGACCCAGGGAGCATCCGAGGTGCCGGGAAGGCGGGTGATGAACGGCACGAGAAGCTCGTTGCGCACCCGGTGCATCATGAAATCGTTCAGGTAAATGGCATATTCTGACACCGGACGGGAAAAGCAGTCCGGAAGGCACGAGACATCCCTGATCTCCCGATATTGGAAACCGGCGGCAATCACGGCGGCCTCGTTTACGCAGATATTTCCGCCCTTGTTCGGCTGCTTGTGCGATCCGCGCGCCAGGCGAAAATTGGCGAACTGCTGAAAATCGAACGGCATCGACGGCTCCACGGTTGGACGGAACAGACCGGCTGACTTCAATCCGACATCAATCGGAATGCCCGGCCGACATCATCGGAACGCACGCAGATGCCCAGAGGAGGGGCGCGGCGGCACGACCCTCTGAATTCATGGGTATAGTGGGCGGGATTGGTGGGCGGTATGACCGTCGCGCAACTCGCTATTGGGCCGGAATAACATACTCCATCGATAGTGCCGCGGCGACGGCCGACCCGAATGGCCGGTTAGGGCGCAAACCGCGGAATTGCGTGTGGCAGCCCATCCAGCGGGGGCTAGGCCGATGCAGCGCCGTCGATGGCGATCTCCGCCCCGGTGATGTAACTGCTCTCGTCGGAGGGCAGGAATGCCACCAGCTGTGCAACCTCTTCCGGCGTTCCGTAGCGGTGCATTGGCACCTGCTTAATCCGCTCCTCGCGCTGCTCGGGCGTGCGGAACGCGATCATGTCGGTGTCGATTGGACCGGGGTGAACCGAGTTCACCCGGATTTTGCGGCCGCCGAGGTCGACCGCTGCCGACTTGGTCATGCCCCGCAGCGCCCATTTGGTCGCGGCATAGGCGAAGGACCCGGGCGAGCCCTTGAGACCGGCGACTGACGAGATATTCACGATGGACCCTCCGCCCGAGCGCTCCATCGCCGGCACTACCGCCTTCATCCCGAGGAAGCAGCCGTACTGGTTAATCTGGATGTGCCGCTGCCAGAGCGCGTCGTCGGTCTCCATCAGCGCGGCTGGCTGGTAGATCCCGGCGTTGTTGACCAGGCCGTGCAAGCCGCCGAACTTCTCGGCGGCTTCGACGGCGCGGGCCCAATCGGCTTCCGAGGTCACATCGTGCCGCACGAAGGACGCGGCCGGCCCGAGCTCGACAGCCAACGACTGGCCCTGATTGTCCAGCACGTCGCCGATCACCACCTTCGCACCCTGCGCTACCAGCAGGCGGGCCTCCGCGGCACCCTGGCCGCGCGCCCCGCCGCTCACGAGCACCACCTTGTTGCCGAAGCGTGCCATGTCCGCTCCTCCCCGATTACAAATAAGGAAAGTTTGGCAGATCGGACGGCCTGGTTGTCATTTTGAAGGAGCGGCGCGCCAGATAATTCTCCAATCCTGCGCCAGATAATTTTCAAAATGACAGCCATGCGGCGCGGCGACTTCCCACCAATGTGTGATAATGCCGCGCCAAGGCGCCCGTCACCGCCGGTCGGTTGAACCGGCGCTAAAGCTACTGTGGGAGGCATCGACGTCAGATGAACGCCATCAAAGACTCCATCAAGTCAGATAGAACCGTCGTCGGGACTACCGTGACGCCAAACGTTGACGTGTCGATCCTGGCCGACGCCGGGTACGACTTCCTGCTGTTCGATACCCAGCACTCCGCCTGGGAGATCAAGCAGCTGCAGCCGTCGATCCAGACGATGCGCGGCAAGCAGGCGGCGCCGCTGGTGCGCGTCGCCGCGAACCAGGCCTATCAGATCTGCTTCGCGCTTGACGCCGGGGCCCGAGGCATCGTTGTGCCGATGGTCAACACCAGCGCGGAGGCGGAGGTCGCCGTGCGCGCCTGCCGCTATTTTCCCCTCGGCAACCGCAGCAACGCCGGGGTGCGCGGCGAGTGGGGCGAGTTCAAGAATTACCGCGATTACCTCGATACCGTGAACAACGAGCTCGTTATCCTGCCGATGATCGAGACGAACCAGTCGCTGGAGAACCTCGATGCCATCGCCTCGGTCCCGGGCGTCGACGTCCTGCTGATCGGCCCGTCCGATCTTTCGATCGAGCTGGGGGTGCCGCTCGACTACTCCTGCGATACCTATCAGCGAGCGCTCGATAAAATCGCGGCAGCCGCCGCAAAGCGCGGCATCGCCGCTGGGATGTATTTCATCCCGCCCGAGATGGACCCGAACTTCTTCGTCCAGAAGGGGTTCAAGTTCTTCACCATGCCGTGGGGTCCCTGGGCGAAGGCCGGGATCCAGAACGGCCTGTCCGGGATCAAGCGCTAACGACGGTCGCCGCGGACGGTCCCGGACGGCCAGATCGCCCACCGTGCGCCACTGCGGGGGGATCGGGATAGCCGCCCGCGGCGCCAGATAATTCTCAAAGACCTACGCCAGATAATTCTCAAAGACCTACGCCAGATAATTCTCAAAATGACAGCCGGGTTCAAAATCAGTTGGAATTGCGCATGATTACGTCGCCGGAAGGACCAGCTGCCGGCGACGATCCCCTCGGCCGCGGTCAGCCCCGACCAGCGCGCACTGAACGTCGTGCCGGCGCTGATCGCAGATCTCGGCGACGAAGCCGCTCGGCGCTATGTCGGATTCTTCACCGCCAACATCCGCAACCCGCACACGCGCCGCGCTTATGCCCGAGCCTGTAACCGGTTCTTCGGCTGGTGCGGGGATTGCGGCCTGGCGCCGTCGGTCAAGCAGCAGCTCGCCGACGTCCGTATGGTGTTCGACTGGCTGGTCATCGGCCAAGTCGTCCCGACCAACCCGGCGGCGGCGGTGCGCGGCCCGAAGCACGTCGTGAAGACCGGCAAAACGCCGGTCCTTGAAGGCGCCGAGTGGCGTAAGCTGCTCAAGTCGATCCCGGATACGACCTTGCGCGATCTGCGCGACCGGGCATTGATCGCCACCCTGACCTACGGCTTTGCCGGATCAACGCGGCCCTGAAAATGAAGGCCGAGGATCTGCGGCCGCGCGGCGCCGGCTGGACGGTCCGATTGCACGAAAAAGGCGGTAAGCAACACGCGATGCCGCGTCACCACGCCCTCGCCGAGGCGTTGCGCGCCTATGTCGACGCTGCCGGCCTCGCCAAGGACCGCAAGGGCTGGCTCTTTCGCACCGCGCGAGGCCACAACGGCACCGCGCTATCTGGCAAACCGATGAGCCAGCCGACGCCTGGCGGATGATCCGCCATCGGGCGGCGGCTGCCGGTATCGCAGCACCGAGCGGCTGCCATACCTTCCGTGCGACCGGGATCACTGCCTACTTCGCCAACGGCGGTGCGCTTGAGCACGCTCAGGAAATGGCGGCACACGAGAGCCCGCGCACCACCAAGCTGTACGACCGGACTAAGGAACGGTTGACGCAAGACGAGGTGGAGAGGATCAGATTGAAAAATAACTGTAAGCGCCGATTGCTGAAATTGGATTGCTCAGCTTACGCTGAGACCCTCGCCCGTCCGACGCCACAGCGTCGGCCTGCCACACAAGACAAACCAGCGAGGGGGAAATGACATGACCGGGTCGCTCGAAGAGCGTTTTCAGAACCTGCACGAGTTCGTCACCCAAGCGCGAACCAACCTCAACCGCAACAATTGGGATTACCTAATCGGCGGCTCGGAGACCGAGACGACCCTGGCTCGCAACCGAGCGGCGCTCGACGCCTACGGCTTTCGGCCGAGGGTCTTGCGCGATGTGTCAAACGTCGACTGTAGCCGCACTTTCTTCGGCAAGAAGCTGCGCATCCCGGTGCTTTGCTCGGCCGTCGGCGGTCTCGAGGTGTTCGAGCCAGGTGGCGGCGCCACTGTCGCCGCGGCCACCCGCGAGTTCGGCAACGGGATGATTTTGAGTTCCGGAGCGCATCCCGGATTGGAAAAGACCGCCGACGCCTCGGGTGACGCCTTTAAGATCTTCCAGCTTTACGTCCGTGGCGACGCCAATTGGGTCGATGACCATGTCCGCCGCGCCATCGACAACGGCTATGACGCCTTCTGCTTTACGATCGACACCGACAGCCACAGCCGCCGTGAGCGCGATATTGCCAAGCGCCACCAGCGCCGGCGCGCGCGCGTAAGCGTGCAAGATGAGGAGGCCCGCCTCTACCAAGCCCGATTCAACTGGCGCGACATCGAACGGGTCAAGAAGAACTTCGACATTCCGATCGTGCTGAAAGGCATCGGCACCGCCGAGGACGCCAAGATCGCACTCGAATGCGGGTCGGACTGCGTTTACGTGTCGAACCATGGCGGACGCCAGCTCGATCAGGGCGTCGGCTCGATCGATGTCTTACCCGAGGTCGTCGAAGCGGTCGGCGGCCGCGCCCGCGTCATGGTCGATGGCGGCATCTATCGCGGCACCGACGTGGTGAAGGCGCTGATCCTCGGCGCCGACGTCGTCTCGGTTGGCCGACTTTACATCTACGGCCTCGCCGCCGCCGGGGGGCCTGGGGTGGTCCGCCTGTTCGAGATCCTTGAGGACGAGATTCGCATCTGCCTGTCGCTGCTCGGCGTCACCGGCTATCAGGAGCTTGATAAATCCTACATCCGCCCGGCGCATCAGGTTGTGACGCCGCACGTCCACAGCGTCTTCCCGCACCTCAACCTGCCGCGCGAGACGTATTAGTCTAAGATGGATCCCTCAGTTGGCGTCTCGTGTCTCTCCTGGGCTCCAGGCGTGAGGACCGGGTGCCAACGAGACGAGGCACGCTTCACAGAGGAGACGGAAACATGGCACAAAAGGGTCGCGGGATTTTCATGGTGTACGTTGATATCGACGCCCAGCACCTGCAGGAATTCAACGAGTGGTACAACAAGGAACATCTACCGGAATTGCTGTCGGTGCCCGGCATTCTCTCGGCGGGCCGCTACGAGGCGGTCAAGGGTGGCCCGCAGTACCTGGCATGCTATGAACTGGAAAGCGTGGCGGTGATGCAGACGCCGGCGTTTACCAACCGGCCGCGGACGCCGTGGGGACAGAAAGTCTCGCCGTCCGTGATTGGGAAGAATTTGACGCGCATTGTCGGGGAACAGATTTACCCGGACGGCATAGAAATGCCGGAGCGTGACATGGCGCCGGTGTTGCAGATTGGCCGCATGTCCGTCCCCGCCGAGGTCGATGCGGAGTGGAACGCCTGGTACAGTAATGAATACGTGCCAGGCTACCGCAAGGTGCCGGGAGTGATCTACGCTCGCCGCTATCGGGTTCTCGAGGGTACCAGCGGCTACAGCACGGTCTACGAATTTGCTAGTACGGCCGTACCCGAAAGCCGGGAGTGGAAGGACCAACAGCAACATTCCTCGCCCAATTCGCCGCGCATGCGGCAGGCGATGACGCATGCACCGGGTTCTGCCGGGGTGTACCTACGGGTGAATCCCTAAAGTCCAGAGTGCGCTAGTGTGGTGCATCAGAGGTTCGCTTAACAAGTTGGGGCGTGGGTCGCGAGGGTGTCGGAGCAATATCGTGGCAGCTTCTGCCGGATGGCATCGGTGATCTTGGTCCGGATGAACGGTTTTGGATCAGATATTATGGGCCTGGATGAAGGCGTCGATGGCGGCCTTGAGTTCGTGCACGCTGCGATGGCCGCTGCCGTGCAGTTCGTCGAGCGCGCGGGCCGAGATGCACGGTGTTACAGAGCACGACCGCGGCAGTGACGAGCGCGAGCCCGCTCGCACGGTAGTGCTGCACCTCGGCTGCAGGATCGCGCAAGCGGCCGAGGCGGTGAAAGCAAACTGCGCGAGCAAGGGCGTTGTGCGCCTCGCTCTTATTGAGCTCCGCGGTTGCCTGCCGGCGGAGTCCCGATAGCTCCAACCAGTCGAGCATAATAGCGTGCGCTTGATCCGCTCGATTTTGCGCAAGGTCAGTGCCAAGCTGTTCTGGCGCGAATAGGCCCCGAGGCGCTTGAGGAGGAGCGAGGCGCTGGCCGCCCCGGTGCGGATCGAGGTCACAAAATGCAAGACGTCGTTCCAGTGAGCCGTGATCAGCTTTTCGTCGATGCGCCCAGCGATGAACGGCTCGAACACCGGCCAAGCGCTGAGTGCTCCGAAGGTCTAGACTAGAGGCGCCGCTCCGCTAAGTTGGGAATGCGTGGCGCAAAATTGAAGCCGAGCAAATACGCCAGGGCGAAGACGTTATCGCTACTCACTACGCGCAAACCCGTCATTTGCGGTGCACATAAATAGGATTTGCGATTTTGCAACCGTTATTGCGTGACCGCCAAATGCTTGCGCAAAAGGCGGGCATCAATCTTGCTCGAGCTTGCTGACCAGTGTGCGCACTGGTCGGGTCAGTCGAGAATGACGCGGGAGATACGGCCGCATTCGGCTAGCAACTCCTCCTGAACCCTGACGTCGCTCGCGATCGGGTTCGGCGAACGAAGACGCTGGTGATAGAAATACGCGCCGCTCGAACGAGCCAACTCGTCTTCGCTTGTCGCCAGCCATGCCTGGGTTACGCATCCCTGATGCAGATCGTCTGACGCCGAAGGGCCGCCCATCTTAGTCGCCACCCAGCCGGGTTCAAGCGCATTGGATTTGACGTCGTTCCAGCGACGGGCGACGGCGAACGCCAACAAGACATCGCACAGCTTGCTTTCCGCATAGGCCGAGGAGCCGCTCCAGCCTCGCTTGGTGCAGCACAGATCGTCGATGCGCAGCCGCGCGCCGCGGTGCATCCCCGAGCTCACATACACCAGCCGCTTCGGTTTTGTGATCAGCGCCGTCAAAATGTAGGGGGCAAGCACATTGACAGCAAAGAGGCTCGGAATTCCCGGTTCCGTCTCCACCCGCCGCTCGCGATAGCCGAGGCCTGCATTGTGGATTACAGCGTCGAAACGGCCGAGCTTATTTGCCTCGTCGGCAACGGTTCTTGTCCCTGCGATCGTGGAGAGGTCCCCAGAAACCACCCCCTGAGCGCCGACCGCAGCCGCAAGGGCGTCGCCACTTCGAGCCTCGTTGCGCCCGTGCAATACGACCTTGTGACCTTGCTCAATTAGCAACCGGGCCGCCATCAGGCCGAGGCCGTCCGATGATCCCGTGATGAATACACGCGCCAAATCCCGCACTCCTTCTTATGACGCCAATCCCGGGTTACATTCCGAACGGCTCAACCCCCCGTATGTTTCTTCTCGCTCGGTGTGCGGCACCACCTAAGCTACTGGACTGCGGCCACTGCATAAATGCGCGTTGCTGACAGCAAGCGTCTATTGCAATAAAAGCCATCTGCCATCTCGCGTCAGTTTATTGACCGACCATTGGTTGCAGAGAGCCTGATCTGTGAATTCCAATACAGACGGAATAGGGTCCGAGGAACAGATCGCCGAGGGCCCGGCGCAGGAGATAAGTGATCCGCCGCTGTGTCAGATGGTGCGGGCGGTCATGGATCATGTGGCAGCGCTGGCACAGACTCTTGAGGTTACGCCGCCGGTTGTTGCGCGGGTTATGGTCGAGATGGGCCGCAGCCAGCACGACGCGGGTGTGTCGGATCTGGGCAGTTTCGACGAGATCGGGCCACGGAGCTGGGCGGCCGCGGCCATTACGCCAGGTGTTTTGCGCGGGATCAAACCAGCGCCCGTCGCGTAGACAGCGAATTGTCATGCGATGCGGCCGGCCGCATCCTTGGCAAATACCGGCGGCGCGCTCGAACCGCACCCACAGGCTGATCTGCGGCCAATTGCTCGGATAAAACCCCCGCATTTCAGGCCTGATTGGCATGGGTACTCCCGTTTCCCTGACGGCAGATGAAAAGTCCTGATCGAGGGCCGAGACCCGAGCGTAACCGTAAATCGAGATATAGGACACAAATGGCTCATTAGCTACTAGATATTGCCTTGATACCGTCTCACAAGCCGCTTTGCAATCCAACACAGACGAGTTTCGATGTCCTCACCGACTTACTCGAGAGCGTCCCGCGCACCGCGAGCGTCGACCCATAATTCTTAAGAAAGTTAGCTGCTCGCCCAGGGCTTATGGGGTGCTCCCACGCATCGAGGCTGGATGTCCCGGCAGGGCAAGGCTGCCGAGCTTAGTCAGCGCGTCGCCGTCGAGGCGCAGGATGTCGACGTCGCCATCAACGAAATTGCCAACATAGAGGAAAATGTCCGTCGGGGCTGAAAGCAAGGCCTTCAGCAAGGCCGCCGACATCGGTTTGCCCCACCTTGCGCACTGTCTTGCCGTCGATTTTCAGCAACGCCACGTAGGAGTGCTCGTGCCGGTAAAACGCGGTCTTTGGCGTGCCCCCGGTGCCGTTCAAAATCAGTGAGGCGGCATAGCCTCCCGCGGGGCTCATCGCCAGGCCTTCCGGACCATCGCCAACGACGACCTGATCGATGACGCGGGGCGGGCTTGCCTCGAGGTCGATGATGCCCACGGTATCGACCCCACCGTCCTGGCCGCCGCCAATGTTGTTGACGATCGCCAGCTTGCCGTCGGGCGTGATCTGGACATTGAGCGGGTTGAGGCCGCTGGCCATATCGTAATTCTTGCCGTTCACCTGTGCGTTGCTAACCTTTTGGCCGTCGATGTCGATCGACGGCAAGGACGTGAAGCCTGTTGGCACGGTATCGGTTGCCACCAAGCCGACCGCCACGGTTCCCTCGCCGCCCCCAGCGCTGCCTGCCGCCGTCGCGATAACTCCCGACGGCAAGCACGCGCTCGTCGCCAAGAGCGGCGCCAACCGAGTGGGGCTGCTCGATAAATCGGCGCTCTCGTCAATCTCCGGGCCGATATCCCGGTTCGCGATCCGCGCGGCCGAGTGGTTGTCGGTCCTCGGCGCGGTCCTTTCCGATCGGAGGCGGCTACCCGCCATGTTGTGACTATCGAGCATCTTGAGGCTGCACCCCTCAGCCTGGCGTGTGCCGCATGTCAGGCCCGATCTCGGGTTCCGACCGTGTCGCCCTGATCACGAATTCGCGCGCGTGCGTGCACCCCGCTTTCATCCGCACGCCCGACCAATGGGCTTTGACCGATCCACTTCCATTCCCGGTATCGACGTATCAACCGTGGGCCACCGCTGAGCACGGCTGCGAGGGTCCAAGGCAAGATCCAGCACGGGTAGCCGTCGGTGAACGCTTTGAGCGGATCGGCCGCGAGCCGACTTCCTTTCGGGGTCCCGCGTGCCCGTCCCTGCCTGTCTCTGCAAGCGCTAGATCCCGCCGTCGCCGCCGCCAACCTCTGCGGCGCAAGAATTTCCCCGGCCGGCAAGTTCATTTTCGGGTCAGGCAAAGCCATGACCCAGGGGCCGGCCTCCTCGCGGCCGCTGCGCTGTCAAATTCTCCCGACTTCGAGGTCCTTCGCTGTGCTCCGGCCGCGGCTTCGCTCGCGGTGTCGGCGGCGCCTTTGCGGTCTCCGAGCGCCGAAACATCGCAGGGACGGGCTCTGCGAGACACTCAAAGGAGACAACTCATGGCGATCACCCTCGGCACCTTCACCAAACTCGACGACGGCGCCTACACCGGCATGCTCAAGACCCTCAACGTCAGCGCGGCACTGACCGTCGTCCCGGTCGACAAGATGTCCGACAACGCTCCTGACTATCGGGTCTATGCCGGGCAGCGCTACGAGATCGGCGCCGGCTGGAGCCAGGTCGCGAAGTCGAGCGGCGAGACCTATCTGAACCTCAAGATCGGGGCACCTGAGTTCGGACCGAACTGGGTCCGCTGCCGCCTCGTCAAGCTCGAGCATCCGGCGGACGACGGCGCCACCCACATCGCCTTGTGGGAGCCTCGCGACCGCTAACGGCAACGCCCCGCCGCTAATCGCGGCGGGGCTTTTCCTCATTTATCCGAATTCTGCCGTGATGGAGGTCAACGGCAGTGGCATCTCGTGCGGCGAGCGGATGCCTGGTTAAGAGCGCGTCGAGGCGGGCGATCGCCGCTGCGGCCTGTTCGAGGGCGCCGGAAAGTGCCGCGAATCGGTCGAACATCCTGGGTGTGGCGCGCATCGGTTCGCCGCGCGCGGCGAACCGATGGATGGCGGCAGCGCCGTCATCGGGGCCGCGGGTGGAGCGAAACGCCCCCGCAATGCGGTCGTGGGAGACCACGGAGCGGCCCCGAAAGCGCCGGCAGAACCTAGCCAAAAACAACGTGCTTCCCGAAACTTGGGCGTGCGGAGAGCAAGGTGCGCGCGGCGGTAGCATGACGTCAACTTACCTTTATAGGCCTGATCCGTGCAATAAGGCCGGAAGCTGGTTGGCCCAGTTTTGGGGGTCCGTCGTATGTCCGATAATGACATTGTCGAACAATGTAATATCGTGAATGGGTTAAAATTGTTGAATTATTCGACGTTGATTTGGTAGGGGTATCATTGGTCGGCTACCTAAATGCGATGATACTTCGGACAGTTATCCCTTCTAGCCGGAACGACCAAGAAACTCGCCCCGGCGTCTCGACGGAAGCGCCGTGCGGCGGGGCAGGCGCAACTGCGCCGTTGTTATCGTCCCGCTGCCGCCGGCCCGAGGAGGTCGATTTCCGGTAACGGCTCGCCGCTCCACCGGAGGCGGTACGTCGCCCCCTTCCGCACATTCATGACCAGCGCGGGCCGGAAGCAAGCAAGACAGGTTCCTCCGGCGCGGCGTACGCTCGGATAGACGACGGCGAGCGCGCCGGCCTCGACCAGCCGCTCGGCCAGCGCCTGAGATTGAACATAGCTTTCGGGATCGAGGACCACGGCGAAATCTCCACCGCGCAGGTCATGAAATTCGCCGCTGAAGTCGGCCAAGTAGTCATCAACGGTGACGTCGTCGTCGAACCGCCCGATTTCGGCAAGTTGCAAGGTCTTGTGAAATGCAATTTCGGCCTGCGCCGTCTCGACTTCAAAGGCGGCATACCAGGCGCCGCGATCGGGGCCGTTGAAGCGGCTGCCGAGCGGATGCGCGTGGGTGAAAGTAGCGTTGACGATACGGTAATAGGGCACGTCAAACACCAACTCGCGTACCCCGATGCCGGGCAACAGCTCGCTCTCGGCGAGCAGCCGGTCATTGGTCGCGTTATCGAGCTCGAATATATCTGCGAGGTGCTTGTCGTCGTCCGCGATGCGGGCGAGCACGCTGACATCGGGTTCGCTGTATTTCGAGGGAATGAGGCGGTGCGTGTCGTTGCGGCGGACAAGCGATGTCGGAGGCAGCGCCGTCACATGCCGCCTCGGCGCGCGTCGAGCAGCCGCCGCACCGTCTGCATTGCAGGGACGCCGCCCTTCATCATGTAGGCGAGCGGCGTCGCTCCGCCGAAGATGCGGTTGGTGTTGGGAAGGCGCACCCATTCGTCCGCGAGGGTCTCGCGATGAAGAATGTTGAGGGCCTTGAAGATGCCGATGAGATAGGAGATGCGCAGCAGCTTGTCAGGGTCGAGCACCCGTCCTTCAGGGTTCTTCTTCATCTCGTAGTAGGGGCCATTGCTGACCCCACCTAAGAGCCGGCGCGCATCCTCGTCGCGCACATGCCAGCGGTCGATCGTGTTGAAGAACGCCTTGATCGCCGATGGGCTCAACCGGGCGCGATCGCCGCGCGATGCCAAATCGACAACTGGCGATGCCTCGTATCGGGTGGCAGGATAGCTCAAGCCGGCCATGACAATCTCTCCGTTTCAGAACTAAATATACTCTGAGACAGGAGATTTCAAGGCGGTCACTCGAGCCGGGTCAATGCCGGATCCTCGCCACGAGCTTACAGAACATCCTAAAGCGGAGAGCCCATTCCGCTTAAACGCTCATAAGTCCGAACGGTTGAACGATGTACCGTTCAACCCGACGGGCACTGACCCTTCTGATGGCTCGGTGCTGGCTACAATATGTCCTTGAGCGGGTGATGCTGCCGTAATTCGTCAAGCTCGACATATTCTTCGAGGCTTTTGAGTGAGGCGTGGCCGGAAAACTGCTTGAGCCGGGCGATGTGCATCCCTTGCGCGACGCCGCTCGAAATCGCCCCACGGCGCAGGCTGTGGCCGGCAAAGGCCGCGCCATCGAGCCCGGCAAGCCCGGTCCATTTTTTGACCACGAGGGCAATCGAATCGGTGTCGATCGCATTGGTCCCCATCCGGTAGCGGTCGGCTATTGGCTTTCGTTTGGCTCCGCGACGCACCCGCGGTGGGGGGAGACGCCACAATCGCCGGAACAGCGGGCCGTCGCTGATCTCGGCCGCTTCGAGCCAGGCTTCGAGGGCGGTGACCGGGCAGAGATCGGTCTGTCCGGCCGGGCAGCCACACAGTGGTGCCGTGGGCCTCCTGGTCGTTCTTGCGCCATGGCAGAAACAGGGCGATGCCATCCTCGTGGCGAGTGAGCGACGCGATATCGAGCCGCGCCAATTCCGAGGGCCGCAACGCCGCGGCAAAGCCGACCAGGATCAGGGCGCGGTCGCGGAGGCCCGGCAAGGTGTCGGGGATGGTCTTGATCGCGGCGCGCAAGGGTTCGAGCACCAGCGCGGTTTTCTTGCGCAACGGTCGGCGGTGGGCGCGGCGAATGCCGGCAAAGGTCGCCGACACCAAGGGCGAGGCGGTCGGCGGCGGATAGCCGGCGAGGAGGTGCAGATAGCGCAACGCAGCATGGCGCAGCCGCAACGTGTTGACCGCGAGCCCCCTGCCCGCCTCCGCCGCGAGAAACGCCGCGACGGTCTCGGGTGCCGCCGGCAACGCGGTCTGGCGATGCTCGTAACACCAGTCGGTAAAGCGGGCGACGGCGGCGCGATAGGCCCGCCTGGTGTTGTCGGCGCGGGCGGCGCGGCGGTAATCGGCGGCGGCGGCCTCGGCCTCGGCAAAACTCAGTGCCGGCATCGGCAATTCGACAATGGTTTCGAACTCGAACCAGTCGCGGACTTCGTCCGGATCCGCCCCTGCCGGCAGCGCGCGACCACAGCGCCTTGCCGCGCCCCCGCCAATGTCACAGGCGCCCCGGTATTATCGACCAATTTGCCGATCTCGGTCATCGGATCACGTCCTGTGGCGCTGTTGCCCCGCGTCATCGCGCGGTGAGCACGGGAGCGAACAGCGTAATGTGCCGCCGCGGTGCCGGCTGTCGTTTTGTGCATCGTGCCGGGCTGCCAGGTGCTGCCAATGTCGCGATCGCCGGCTCCAGCGGCGCGCGATGCCCGCCAGACTCCACGGCTTTCCTTGGCTCTGGCGCATACCCTGCCCTCGCCCGCTGGTCACTGGCCCCGACCGTATCGCTTTTCTGATTCCTGATCACTGATACCTGGATTTTGGCATTCGGGACAAGGGCGGTTATCCCGAATAGCATCGGCGCTATTTGAGAAAACAAGGCTTATTTGATCACTCTTAATTACAGAGATATACCAAAGGCCCATCCAGCCAAATATCATAATGCTGGGACCGCTATAGTGGCTAAAAAAGCTGATCTTAAGAGATGGCTGGTAACGCAACAATAGGTAACCGGGTAATTGTCTGGGGGCAACAACATGATCTCGGGTGCCAAGTGAATAGGAAATGTCCGACAATTGTTCGCGACCGATGCGATGAACAGCGCACCGATAGCAGTTACCGTTGACGATGTTCGGCGGCGACGACCGAGCTGTGCGCTCAAACCTGCCGGCGGGCGATGGCGCCGCCAGCCTCGAGCGCGCCGTCGCCGCGATTGCCCGTCTCGATTCGGCGTTGGCCGCGCATCCGCTCGCCCCGGCCTGGGCCTATCGCGCCCGGCTCGACGCCGTGCGCCGGCAGGCCGCGGTCGACGGCCGGATGATCGATCCCTGGCACCTCGCCGCCCTGATCGAAGGGGTGCGGCTGCGGCTCGATCGCGCATCGGCGCTGATCGACCGCGGTGCCATCTTTGACGCCGCGCGCTATGCCTTTGAGCTTTACCGGTGGTTTTCCGCGCCGGACGAGATGCAGCGAGAAGCCATCGCCGCGGCCGCGGCAGATCTCGCCGCGATCGCCGACCGCTATTCGCCATTGTTGGGCGCCGCCTACGCGGTCCATGCCTGGCTCGACCGGGTTG
>CAVRUN010000009.1:0-206335 GCA_963724435.1 uncultured Alphaproteobacteria bacterium
GGTTTCGGATGCCGGCGCAGCGCGAGCAGTCGACCCGGGCAAGGGCCGAGGGCCGGCGTCCGAAAGCCTCCGAAAAACGAACCCGCGGGACAGCGGCGAGCAGTTGGCCGTCTATGGGGAATTGGTCGGGCAGCGGCGTTGGTGGGGGATGATTTTGCGCGGGTTGGTGAGAGCTGAGAGCAGCTGATGGTTGCGGCCCGGGCCCTGCCAACGTGGTCGAGGGCCTGATTGGGGACTGATCAATAATGTCGTGCCGGCGCTTGCCGGTGCCGGGACAAAACCGGCGCGGCGCCGGGAACGAGATGTTCCGGCGAACGGGTTCTGCCGGGCGAGGACCAGGATAATCATCGCGTCACATTCTGATCCGTGGATCGGAGGACGGTGGCCCGCGCGGTGCGCCGCCGCGCCCAAAGACCTCGACGATAATCATGCGGCCGCCGCAGCACGGGCATGGCGGGCGATGATCGGTGGTGGCGTCCGGTTCGGCTGTGTCGTGCGTCTGCGGTGGATTGGCGGGCGGCAGAGCAGCGGCGATCAGCTCCCTGGCGCGCGCAATGTTGGCTTTGCTGCCGGGGCTGGCGAGCAGCCCGTAGTGGCGGATGCGGTGAAATCTCTTTGGCAGAACGTGGAGCAGGAAGCGCCGGATGAACTCGCCGGCGGCGAGCGTCATGGTGCGGTACCTCGCCTGGCCGTTGCGGCGGTAATCCTTGTACCCGAAGGTCACGCCGCGCTCGTCGAGCGTCATGAGCCGGCTGTTGGCGATGGCGGCGCGATGGGTGTAGCGGGCGAGATAGGCGAGCACCGCTTGCGGCCCGGCGAAGGGCGGCTTGGCGTAGACGAACCAGTTCTTTCGCCGCAGCGGCGCGAGATACGCGGCGAAGGCCTCGTGACGACAGAGGTCCGCGATCGCGCCGAAGAACCGCAGCCGGCCCGCCGCGTGGGCGTCGGCCAGCGCGGTCAGGAAGAGCCGCCGGAACAGGCGGGACAACACCCGCACCGGCAGCAGAAAGCCGGGCTTGCAGCGCACCCAGCGCCACCGTCGAGCGATATCCCGCCGCCTGGTACAATCATGTGGACGTGCGGGTGGTGTGTCATCGCCGAGCCCCAGCTGTGGAGCACGGCGGTGGTGCCGATGCGCGCGCCGAGGTGCTTGGGATCAGCGGCGATCGTCAGCAATGTCTCGGCGGCGGTGCGGAACAAGAGGTCGTAGACGACCGCCTTGTTCTGGTAGGCGATCGGGGCGATCTCGGCCGGCAGGGTGAAGACGACATGGAAATAGCCGACCGGCAGCAGATCAGCCTCGCGGGCTGCGAGCCAATCCTGCGCCGCCGCCCCCTGACACTTGGGGCAGTGGCGATTGCGGCACGAGTTGTAGGCGATGCGGCTGTGGCCGCAATCTTCGCAACGCTCGACATGCCCGCCGAGCGCGGCCGAACGGCACTGCTCGATCGCCGCCATGACCTGGAGCTGTCCAGGCTTACATGTCCGGCTATTGGCCCGACGCCAGTCGGCCCCATGGCGATGAAAGATATCTGCGACCTCCAGCCTCGGGCGGCGCACGGCCGCCGGCTAGCTAGGCCTCGGGTCGCGGCCTCACGTCGATCAAGGGGGCGAGCCGGTCGAGCGGGCTGGTGACGGCCCGGATCGTCGTACTGGCAACGCGGGTGTAAAGCGCCGTGGTGTCGAGCTTGGCATGGCCGAGGAGCGTCTGGATCACGCGGACATCGACGCCTTGCTCGAGCAGGTGGGTGGCAAAGCTGTGCCGCAGCGTGTGCGGCGACACGCGCTTGTTGATCCCTGCCGCCTGGGCGGCGGCGCGGACAACGCGGCCAAGCTGGCGCGCCGACAGCGGCTCGACCGGGTTGCGGCCGGGAAACAGCCAGCCTCCCGGCAGCAGCAGGCTGCGCCGTCGCCCTTCGCGCCACCAGCCACGCAACAGTTCGAGCAGCTGCGGCGACAGCATCGCGTGGCGGTCCTTGCCTCCCTTGCCGCGCTCGACGCGCAGCAGCATGCGCTCGGAATCGACGTCGCCGACCTTCAACGCGACGACTTCCGAGACGCGCAGCCCGGCGCCATAGGCGGTGGCGAACGCCGCCTTGTACTTCGGCGCCGATGCCGCCTGCAGCAGCAGCGTCACCTCCTCGACGCTGAGCACCACCGGGATGCGTCGCGGCTGCGGCACGACGGTGAGCCGCCGCGCCAGATCCGGCCGGTCGAGCGTCACCGTGAAGAAAAAGCGCAGGGCCGAGACCGCGCTGTTGATGCTCGGCGGCTGCATGCCGCTCTGCGTCTGGTGCAGTTGGTAGAGACGCAGATCCTCCCCTGTCGCCGTGTCGGGCGACCGGCTAATAAAGGCCGCGAATGCTCGGACGTTTCGCACATAGTCGCGGCGGGTGTCCTCCTTGAAGCCGCGCACGGTCATGTCTTCGATCATGCGCGCCCGCAATGGGCTGATGGGCAGAGGTACAGTATCGGAGCTCATCGGGCTCTCCCGAGCTGAAGGTTGCTGGCCCTTCAATGCTCGGGATCGGATGCCCCGACCGTCACGCCCTGCCGCTCCTACCTCGCCCAAAACGCGCCGCCGTCACGCCTCCCTCCCGCGCGAGCGGGTTCGTTGTGTGCCGGGCATGCTCAATAGCTCGGAGGTGAAAGTCCTCTACCCAACCTGATGGAGGTGAAGGGTTAGCGAAGCGCAAGGGCTATCGCCGCGAGGCGGGGTCTGAAGGAAGCGTGGAACAAAGGTGCGAGCCGATGAACAAAAACCGGATACGAGGCGCCAGCGCCGGACGAGCGGGCAACGTATCGCGAAGTCCATATCCATCAAGGGCGCGAAGCGTAGATCCGGCGGTTGTGCACCAAAGGCGATTGAGCTTACCCCGGGAGATCTGCTCCGTGTCGCCGATAAGGCGACTGAGGCGGTCGAGAGGCCGCCTGACCGCGGGGCAGAAGTCAGCAGAGGGCATAGTAGGTCAAGCCGTCGGCAAGGCTAGTGAGGCACTCCAGGGCCGAAAGGCGGAGCGAACAGATAGGCCGAGCCGAAACGATGACCGAAGGCCCGAACGATCGAGAGCGGCAAGTAGGACCGGCAACTCATGAGCAGAAAGCGGCAGAAAATCCAGTACTCGCTGGCCTTGGCACCAAAAGGCCGGGGTGAAGCCCCGGTTCGCGGTCACCAAGGGACCGAACCACTTGTGGCGAAGCCAGCACCCGAAAGCCCAGCCTGCGTCGAACAATTGATGGAGGAGGTGTGCGACCGAGGAAATCTCGAAAGAGCGTGGAAACGAGTTCGCAGTAACAAGGGTAGCCCTGGCGTCGATGGGATGACTATCGAGGACGCCAAGGCTTACCTGCGTGAGCACTGGCCAAGCATCCGGTCTCATCTGCTCTCGGGAACCTACCAGCCGCAGCCGGTCAAGCGGGTCGAAATACCCAAGCCGGATGGCGGGATCAGAAAGCTCGGCGTACCTTGCGTCGTCGACAGACTGATCCAGCAGGCCTTGCTGCAAGTTCTCCAGGAGCGGTGGGACCCGACGTTCTCCGAGCACAGTTACGGCTTCCGACCGGGGCGATCCGCCCACCAGGCGGTGGCCCAGGCGCAGCGATACATCGCCGAGGGCTACAGCGTCGTGGTCGATCTTGATCTCGAAAAATTTTTCGATCGGGTCAATCACGACAGCTTGATGGCGCGGGTCGCCGCGCGGGTGTCGGATAAACGGGTGCTCAAACTCATTCGGGCCTTTCTCAAGGCCGGGGTGATGGAGGATGGCTTGGTCAGTCCGGTGGATGAGGGCACCCCGCAAGGCGGTCCGCTCTCGCCCCTCCTCAGCAATCTCGTGCTCGACGATCTCGACAAGGAACTGACCCGCCGGGGTCTCCGATTCTGCCGCTATGCCGACGACGCGAATATTTATGTTCGCAGCCGCCGCGCCGGCGAACGGGTCATGGCCTCGGTGAGCCGGTTTCTGACCAACAAGCTGCGGCTGAAGGTCAACGAGGCGAAAAGCGCGGTGGCGCGACCGGAGGAGCGCAAATTCCTGGGGTTCAGCATCGCGAACGACGGGAGCGAGCGGCGCATCGCGCCAAAAGCCCTCGACAAGTTCAAGGCGCAAATCCGGGACATGACCCGCCGGACACAGGGGATCAGCCTTCCGCGGTTGGTCGAAGATCTCACGCCATACCTCATCGGATGGCGCGGATACTTTGGCTTCTGCCAGACCCCACGCGTGCTCACCAACCTGGAGGCATGGATCCGTCGAAGGCTACGATCGTATCTTTGGCGGCAATGGCAAAACGGCCGCAACCGCTTCAAGGAGCTGCGACGGCGTGGTGTGCCGAAGTTCCACGCGGCGGTGGCCGCCGGCTCGCCGACCGGGTTCTGGCGCATGTCCGGACATCCGGCGGTCCAACAGGCTCTGCGCAACCCCTATTTCGACGGTCTCGGTCTTCCCCGCATCTATGTTCCTGCTCAAGCCTAACCCGATCGAACCGCCGTGGTACGGACCCGTATGCCCGGTGGTGTGGGAGGGGCGACGCCGCGAGGCGTCCCCCTATCCCGATCATCGGCGCATCTTGCCCGTTGCGGCCCATCCCGGCGAAGGTCGCTTCACCCGACCACCAGCGGCCATTCAGGCTAGGCGGCGGGAACTGGTTTTCATGCGCCCCACACCTGCCGTTTGCAATCGCGATCATCCGGCTGTAGCCGGCGATGTCGGCGGCGAAGATGGGGTCTCTGCACGATTTGCTCAAAATTGTACGTAAGCAGGGTCGGTGTCATTCCTATCTGGGCGCCACCAGCGCTGCACCACCCGCTCTCGCTGCGCCAAGCGATTTGTCCAAATCGTACGCCAATTAAACGGCCCGGGAAAATCTCATCTCCAGTGGCGACCAACCCGTAGCTTGAAATCGTACGCCAATTAAACGGCCCGGGAAAATCTCATCTCCAGTGGCGACCAACCCGTAGCTTGCCGCGTTACGTCGCTGAGCAGCGCCCGGCCAGCTCCGCCGTCATCATGTCCCGCATCACGAATTTCTGGATTTTACCGCTGACGGTCATTGGGTAATCGTCCACAAACCGCACATAGCGCGGGATTTTGAAATGGGTGATCTGCCCACGGCAGAAGGCGCGGATCTCTTCCTCGGTCGCGGTGGCGCCGGGTTTCAGACGGATCCAGGCACACAATTCCTCTCCGTAGCGGTCGTCCGGTACGCCGAAGACCTGAACATCGACGACAGTAGGATGGCGGAACAGGAATTCCTCAATCTCGCGCGGATAAATATTCTCGCCGCCCCGGATCACCATGTCCTTGCTGCGGCCGGTGATGGTGATGTAGCCACCTTCGTCCATCGTGCCGAGATCGCCGGAATGCAGCCAGCGTGCTTCATCGATCGTTTCCCTGGTTTGTGCCTCTCCGCTCCAGTAGCCGCGCATGACCATATAACCGCGGAAGCAAATCTCCCCCTGCGTACCGTGTGGAACCGTCCGCCCCTCGGGATCGACGAGTTTGACTTCCATGTGCGGCTGCACGCGGCCAATCGTCGTGACGCGCTGTTCCAGCGAATCACCGGCCGAAGTTTGCACGCTGCTGCCGGATAGTTCGGTCATCCCATAAATGATCGTAACGTCGCTTATGTGCATCTCACCCATGATCCGACGCATAACGTCCGCCGGACAGGAGGAGCCGCCGATGCCGGCTGTGCGTAAACTGCTCAGATCGTATTGGCTAAACGCGGGATGGTTCAGGATCGCCACGAACATGGTCGGCACGCCGCCGAAACCCGAGCAGTGTTCCTCTTCGATGGTCTCAAGGGTCGCCAGCGGATCGAATGCTTCCCCTAGGTAAACAAGTGTCAGTCCGCGCAGGACACCCGCGATGCTGCCAAGTACCATCCCGCCAACATGATAAAGCGGCATCGCCGCGCAAGGACGGTCCCCTTCCCGCATGCCTGCGCCTTCCGCATAGAAAAACGCGTTATTGATCACACCATGATGCGTCAGCGTGGCGGCCTTGGGCGAGCCTGTGGTGCCTGACGTGAACTGTATATTCATCGGGTCGTCGGGTTGCAGCAGGCTGACCAGTTGAGTAAGGCGCTTTGCCTCCACCGGACCGCCAAGGGTCCGCACCGCGTTCAAGGTGTAAATCCCGGGCTCGTTAGTGTCCGCCATATGGATCACTGTGGTGAGATGCGGCGCGCGCGCTGCACGCAGCGCCCCCGGCGGACAATGGTCGAGTTCGGGTGCCAGTTCTCGCAGCATGCCAATGTAGTTGCTTGTCTTGAACTGGTCCGCGGTGATCAGAGCCCTGCACTCCACCTTGTTCAGCGCATATTCGAGTTCCGCAACACGGTAGCCGGGATTGAGGTTCACCAAGATCAATCCGGCCTTGGCCGTCGCGTACTGGCTCAGCACCCACTCGATCTTGTTGGGCGACCAGAGGCCGATGCGATCGCCCGGTTGAAGGCCCAGGGCGATCAAACCGGTGGCGAGATTGTCGACCTTGTCGCGCAGTTGGGCGAAGGTCATGCGAACGCTCTGGTCTCTTACGACCACAGCCTCCCGGTCCGGCCAGCGTTCGGCAGCCTTGTCGAGGATGCTGCCAAGGGTATCGTTGAGCAGAGGCGTCGCGGAGATGCCATGGGCGTAACTCAGTGCCCTGATTGTCATGGCGTTGCTCTCTGAATGCGTTGAGGATCTGCTGGCAACCCAAGGATTTAGGCTCTTGATTGGTCCGATCTCGCCAGTTGCCAGCCACTTTGGTGAACGACCGAAATTCGGCGCATTTCTCCCGTCGCGGAATGATGCCCCGAGCCGTCGACGCGGTACCCAATCACGGCATCGGCCGGTGCGGCTTACGCAAGCCGGCCTGCTCAATCAGCGGCATGACCTCCGCCATCCATTGCCGCATCTCGTCATCGTAGTTGACCCAGGACAGTACGATCCCGTCGAGGCCAGCGCGGCTCAGCCGGCCGAGCTCGTCGACGATCTGTTCGGCGGTGCCGACCAGCGGATAGCCGCCCCAGCCGGCAACCATCCTGCGTTTGATGCGCTCATATTGCTCGGGTGGCATGTCGGGGTCGCGTCGGCCCTGCTCGGCGATGATCGTCTCGACCGCGGCGAAATCGCCCTTTTCGTGGATGTAGTAGTGCGCGTAATCGCGCGCCTCCCGCTCGGTCGGCCGACAGACAACGCGGCAGCTCGTCCAGATCTGGAAGTCGCGCGAAAAATCTTTACGACCAATGCGGCGCATCTCCTCCACCTTGGCCTTGCCGTCTTCGAGACCATCCTCATAAAAGCCGATAAAGGCCATGTCGGCATGCTTGGCGGCAAAACGGGCGCCAATGGCGGAGCTGCCAGCGTTCATGATCGGCGGGTGTGGCCGCTGCACCGGTTTCGGCTGGTGAAAGCCCTTCTCGATATTGAAGAAGCGGCCCGCGTAGTCGAATTCCTCCTCGGCGGTCCACAGTTTGCGCACTACCTCGACCCACTCATCGGCATACGCATAGCGCGTGTCGTGGTCCATCGGCGGCAGGCCAAACATGCGCAATTCCTGCGAATACCAGCCACACACGACGTTCAGCGCAAAGCGGCCCCCGGTCAGGTGATCGACCGTGGTGCACTGCTTGGCGGCGACAATCGGGTGGATCGTCGGCACATGGGTCGTGCTAAAGATCGCGGCATGGTCGGTCACCGCGCCCATGCCGGCAGCCCAGGCCAGGGTGTCGTAGCAGGTGCCATTGAAATCGGTGACGCCGCCGAAGCCCCTCCAACGCGCCACCGGGACCAATGCCTCAAAGCCAGCCCGATCCGCAATCGTGACGATCTCGCGGCTGTTCGGCCAAGTCATTTTGAGATGCCCCGGCGCCGTCGTCGCGGCGCAGCCGTTGCTGACATTGGCCCCGAACACGCCGAGCTTCAGCCGGTTGTCGTTATAGAGCGGGTTCAGGATGCGCCGATCGGCGTTCATTACGGAACGATTGTCGCCTGCTTCCATCAGTGTGGCAATCGGCTGCCGCCGAGTGTCGAACTCGGCGGACTTGCGAGTACACCGCGGCGATAAGGGATCCCGATTAGCGGTAACCGCGCTCGGTAGCCGTGGCATTCGACCAGGCGCTGATTAACCGGTAAGCGCGTAAATTTTAGCCTTCGGCTGAATTTAGGGGGTGCTGGCACTTCGGCCGAGCCCGCTAGCTCCTGGTCTAGCAACGATGTAGTCAATGACCGCGTCGAGTGCTTGGAACGTTGCGAGCGAGCGCTATCGACCGAAAGCTGGAAGACATTCAGCGACTTCCCTGGCCCGAGCACCCCACCAGCAGCTTCGGTGTGACTGGCGCGACGTATTTAAGCCGGGCCTGCATTATTTGCTTCGGCGGTTCATGGGGGACCACCGCGGTCGTGTTGGTCGACAGTTCGACCAATGACGCGAGCGTTTCCAAGACGGCCCGCAGCCGGCTCCAATCTCACCTGACACGCGAGTAGTGGCCCCGGCACCAAGCGTTAGAGCAGCGCATTCTGTCCGTCGTCCTCAGAGTTCGGGCACGGCCCCGGCCTTCATGTCCTTGATGAACCAGCGACCATTGACGCGGGCCAGCGTGTCGTCGGCATTGGTATGTGCCGCTATCGTTTTTGCCACGGCGTCCATCCAGAGGCATTCAAAGTGGAGATGCGCCTTGTCACCTTGAACCTCGAATTTGATGCGGAAAGCAGGTGTGTAGGCAACCCAGTGGGTCTGAGGTTGAAATTGCGGGGCCGCCTGCCAAAACGCTTTAATTTGATCCTTTCCGGTGTAGGTTTTCCCTTTTGCAGTGAGAGTTGCGTCGTCTGCAAACAGTGACAACATCAAATCAAGGTCGTGGGTCGAGCCCGCCTGATGGAACTTGATCTCGATATTGTGCATATTCATAAAGTCTTCCGCATTTTCCTCGCTCTCTGCAGCCACCGCGGTGCCCAAACAGAAAAAGGTCAGCAAGACAGAGATTGCCAGGATTCGCCTCATTTACTCCTCCCCTTTAACTTTATCCGAAATTCGCCAGATTCCCGGCACTTTCCGGGATATGATCGCTCGTCTGACCCGCCTCGATCAACGGGAAATCGCTGTCGCCACGAGCAAAGGGCGATCGAGGCCAATCGCGTAGCGCTCCATCGCACGCAGTTGTTCTCGGGAGGGACGTTGAACGGGGAATGGGTCAAACGGGACCTCGCCATTTTCACTGCCGAAGTCGCGGCACTCAGCCGGCTAAGCGCGGTCAAGACGTGGCCGGCATTGCCAGCGCGCGCCGCGTGGCTGTGCCCGGAGCCGTTCGACCCGAAGGCCAATCCTAAGCCGTGTAGCCGGTGAGCCGCACAATGAAGGTCGTCACCTCGGATTGCGCGGTTCCGCCGGAGCCTCACCCGCCGGTGATATTGTCGGTTGACCATCTTGCCAAGACGATCGGCCAGCGAGAAAAGGCGCTGTCGATCATCGCCGATATCGATTTCAGCCTACGCGAAGGCGAGTTCGTCTCGATGGTCGGCCCATCCGGTTGCGGAAAGACGACGCTGCTGATGTGCCTCGCCGGGCTGGCTCCGTTGAGCGGTGGCGCGATCGACTATCGCGGGGCGCCACTCGCTGGCCCGTCGCCCGGTATTTCGATCGTCTTCCAGGACTACAGCCGCTCGCTGCTGCCGTGGAAAAACAACCTGGACAATGTCGTGTTCGGGATGCGGCGGGTGGCCGACGCGAGCCGCCGGGAGAAGCGCGAGCGGGCCCGTGAGTTGCTTCTCAATCTCGGGCTGGAGGGCTTCGAGAGCCATTACCCGTGGCAGGTTTCCGGCGGCATGCAGCAGCGCGTCGCGATCGCCCGCGCGATCGCCGCCCGCTCGCGGCTGCTGTTGCTCGATGAGCCGCTCGCCGCGGTCGACGCGCAGACGCGCGCCGAGATGCAGGATCTGCTGCTCGACCTCGCCGCCCGCTACCGGCAGACTTGCCTACTCGTCACGCATGACGTCGACGAGGCGGTCTATGTCGGTGACCGCGTGCTGGTGCTGGCGCGTCGGCCGACCTCGATCGTCGCCGACCTCGCCGTGCCACTGCGGAAGCCGCGTGACCAGATTGAGACCCGCGAGGAGCGCGTCTACCTCGACATCCGCCACGATGTGCTGTCACGCATCCGCACGATGAGGACCGCCACCGAGGCGGCAAGCTGATCCGACCCGTTCCCGAATGGAGCACGCGATGACCCGGTTCACCCGTTTCTCGTGCCTTGCCGCGGCGTTTGCCGCCATCGTCGCTACCGCCGCTGCGAATCGGACGGTCGCGGCCGAGGAGACGGTGAGGTTGCCTACCTAAAGACGCTCGGAATTGTACCGATCATTGACGCCCAGCAGACCGGCTATTTCGCCAAGGAGGGGATCAAGGTCGAGCTGATCACGCTGAACAACGGCCCCGCCGTTGTCTCTGCGGTTGTTGGTGGCTCCGCCGACATCGGCTTTTCGGCGACGCTGCCGGTCATCAGTGCCGTCGCCGAGCATCAGCCGATCCGCGAATTCATGATCTCCGGTGTCGAGCGCTGGCCGCTGCAGGAGGGCATTGGCGAGTACGTGATCGCCTCGGCCCGCTCGGGGGCGAAGACGCTGCAGGATCTCAGGGGCAAGACAGTGGCGTCGAACGCCACGAACGGCGGCTGCGATCTGACGATCCGCGACCATATCCGCGCCGCCGGAATCCCGGCGAGCGCGATGAAAATGGCAGTGATCCCGTTCCCGCAGATGAAGGCAGCGCTGGAACTCGGCACCGTCGATGCGGTCTGTACCATCGACCCGTTCTCTTCTGCGATCATGGCCTCTCCGCAGATCAAGGGGACCGTTCTCGCCCGGGGCATCATCGCCGATCTGCCGCAGGTCGGTTCCTTCGCAATCGGCGGCTTTTCGGGCGATTAGACTGGCTCGCCAAGAACAAGGGGGCGGTAGCCGGCTTCATGCGAGCGATTGTGGCGGCCGATAAAGACCTTGCCGCCCACCACGACAAATACCGTCAGATCATCGTCGACGAGTTCAAGATGCCGGTCGCGCTCGCGGACAAAATAGGGTTCGCGCCGAACACCGGCAGCGTCGTCGCTGAACCGAAGCAGTTGGAGACGCCGATCGCGGCGCTGGTGCGCACCGGACTCTTGAAGGAGGCGGTGCCAGCGGCGGACGTCGTGTTCATGATCCAGCCGTAGACGCGCGTGACCTGGCTGGCGGCCGCTGCCAAGACCGCGCTCGGCATCGCGCTGGCGCTGTCGGGCTGGCAGGCGTTGGCGTGGTGGGGCGGCCTCCCGGCCGAGTACTTTCCCGGCCTGGCGGCCATCGCCGTCGCCGGCTGGAACCTGGTATGTTCGGCCGATTTCCTCCTGCAAGTAGGCACGACGAGCCTGCGCGCGGTCAGCGGGCTGGCCGTCGCCCTGGCGATCGGTTTGTCGATCGCGATCGCGGCGGGGCGTTACCGCCTGCTGCGGCGTATGCTGGGACCCGCCGTCGACATGCTGCGAGTGCTGCCGCCACCGGCGATCGTGCCCATCTCAATCTTCGTGCTCGGTATCGGCGCTCAACTGTTCCTGTTCATCATCGCCTTCGCCTCGCTCTGGCCGATCTACATCAACGCGGCCAACGCGCTTGCCGCAGCCGAGCCGGTACAGATGATGACTGGGCGCTGCTTCGGCTACTCGGACTGGGAAATTCTGCTGCGGCTGCGGCTGCCAGCGGCCTTGCCGGATATCGTGACCGGCATAAGGATCGGTGCTGGCGTCGCACTGCTGGCGACAATCGCCGCCGAGATGCTCGCCGGACAGAGTGGCCTCGGCTTCCTGCTCTATGACGCGGCTTTCTCGCTGCGCACGCCCGACATGTTCGCGATCATGGCGACCACTGGGGTTCTCGGGCTGCTGTTCAGTACGCTGGTGCGGCAGGCAAGCCGCCTCGTCGTCGGCTGGCATCTGGCGATGACAGCGCTGACCGAACCGGCATGATCCACCGCCTCAACCTGCCCGGGCTCTTGTTTCTTGCCGCGCTGGCGGGGCTATGGCAACTCGCCTCGTGGCTGCATCACACGCCGACCTTCCCCAGCTTTACGACCGTCGTTGCAACACTCATCGGCGACCGCGACGCGCTGCTCGGCGAGCTTGGCCACACGCTGCTGCGCGCCGCCGCCGGGTTTGGCCTTGCGCTCGGAACGATGCTGCCGCTCGGCGTCCTGCTCGGTCGCGTGCGGGCGCTTGGCGACATCGTCGAGCCGATCATCGAGCTGGTGCGTCCATTGCCGCCGATCGCGATGATACCGCTGTGGATGATCTTCTTCGGGATCGGCGACGCCGCTAAGATCGCGGTCGTCGCCTACGGCGCCTCGTTCCCGATCCTGATCAATACGATCGACGCAGTCCGCGCCCTACACCCAATGCTATCGCATTTGGCGCGCTCGCTGCGGTTGTCGCGCGCGGAGCGCATGCGTTTCATCGATCTGCCGGCAGCGCTGCCACGGATTGTCGCCGGAGTGCGCCTCAGCATCGCGATTTCGTTGTTGCTGGCCGTCGTCGCCGAAATGTTGCTATCGACTAACGGGCTTGGCGCGTACCTGGTGAGGTCGCAGGAGAGCTTTCGCATCGACGATGTACTAGCCGCACTGCTGCTGATCGTGCTCGTCGCGCTCCTCGTCAACCTGACGACCGAAACCATCGAACGCAGGCTGCTCGCCTGGCACCACGCCAGCGCCGGCGTCCGTTGACGGCCGCTTTCGGCGCATCTCGCCCGTTGTGGCGCATCCCGCGATCTTCTCCGCGGTTCCCGTGCTTGGCGAATGGTCGTCGAAGTCTCGCTTGGGTCGCGATCCTGATAATCGCGTCCGGCGTCGATCCGGCCAGTGGCAGGCCCCGCCTGCGAGGTGGATGCGGTCTTCGATGTAAGGTCCATAACCGCGAACCAAGAGCTTAATCGGCCGGTTGCCCCTCGAAAGTCTCATCGCCGTCACCGAAGGTGACCCAGGGCTGCTTACTGCGGGTCCAAATATGCCGGCTCGGCCGCAGCCAGGATGTGTCGTCAAGCGTCCCGGCACGGACGCGGATTACGCCGCTGCGCGGCTGGCTATAAACCCAGCACGCACACTCAGGGCACACGAAGCGCGTGTTGAGCCGTCCGCTGTCGGGCATACGCTGAACCGCCCGCGGCTCGCCCGCGATGCGATGGAATGCCGTCTCCAGCAATGCGATCCCTAGCGAGAAGGCGCTGCCCGTTAGGCGCTGACAATCGGTGCAATGGCATGTGTAGACTAGTTGCGGAGCTTCAGTGATTTCGTAGCGGATTTTGCCGCATTGGCAGCCGCCGGTTAAGGGAAGTTCCATTGTCCTTTCCTTCGGTCAGGGGAAATGACGCCCTTGCAAGGCGATCCATAGCGCGGCTGTCACCGCTCCTGATTAGGCGCAGAGCCGATTAAAGCCGCAAGGGAAGGAGCCGGTCCATCCCATTGGCGGATCTGGCATCAGTCCGATCCTCCTGGCGGAGCCACGGCGCGCCGCAGCGCGGCACGAGCGAGCAGTCGGGTTGAGTCGAGTGTCGGCAGCGGCGAGTTGGTGTCGTTCATGATCAGCGGGATCTCAGTGCAGCCGAGCACCACGGCGTCGCAGCCGGCGTCTTTCATGCGAGCGTAAACACGCTGAAAACACGCGACCGCCTCGGCCTTGAAGACGCCGCACACCAACTCGTCCATGATGATGCGGTTGATTTCGTCGCGCTCCGCCGGCGTTGGCCGCATGTAGGCCAGTCCCTGCGCCGTTAACGCATTCGGATAGACCTCGCTGTCGACCAGCCAACGCGTGCCCTTGATCGAGAGGCGTTTGAAGCCGCGCCCCATCGCTTCGCTCGCGACCTCCTCGGCGATGTGCAACCAGGGGAGCGGCGAGCGCTGTGCGACGTAGGGTAGCGCCTGATGGATGGTGTTGTCGGGGCAGATCAGGAAATCCGCGCCGACCGCTTTCAGCTTGTTGGCGGAGGCGAGCATCAGCTCGCCCACGCTCGCCCAGTCCTCGCGGTAGATGCAGGCCATGTAGTCGGCCAGCGAGAAGGTGTGCACCGTGCGGTAACACAAGGCCGCGCCTTCCGCCGAGCGGGCGACGATGCCGATATGTCGAGGTGTCATTACTGTGTCCGGTGTGCTCACGATAAGTGTCGAGCTTGCCGATTATTGTACGCCTCAGCGAACGGCTGCCAACGGCGCGTTTGAGCCGTTACCGGAGGCTGCAGCAAAGGTCTCTTCTCCGAACCGACAGCGGTCGTTCGGGCCTGGCCGCGGGAAGCCCGCCATCAGCTCACCCGATTTTTTGTTGAGTGCACGACCTACGCCCCCTAGCGAGCCGCCTGAGGACCAGCTGGATGAAGGCGAGGGTCAGGAAGGTGGTCAGGTTTCGGCAGGGTTCTCGAAATCGTTGGCGAGACGCCGGTTGCGTCCGAACCAGGAAACCCAATCGACCACCCGGCGGCGCGGCGGGGAGACAAAGCCTTTCGCGTCATCGCTTCGCTTGACGATTTAGCTAGAGCCGCCCCAACATCCGGTTGCCTCTGATCACGAACTCCTCGTTCGCCTTCGCGACGACCCTTTCCCAGTGCTCGCGTCTCCTCTCGTAGGTTCGCCAGCGCATCCATTTCGGCTTTCGCGGCGGACGGTCCCAACTCGCCCAGCCTTTGCCCCAAGTTGACCATCTCGTCCTGCACGGGTTTCGGGAGCAGACGGGCGAGGGGAGCCTCGCTGACAGCTGTCTACAAGGCGGAGCATCTAAACTTCTGTTACCAAAAGATAGAGATTGTAATTCCGACGTTTCATCACCATTTCACTATAGGATCGTTCAAAATTGCAAAAGTACGCGAGAGAAAAATCGTGAATTGATATTACGATTATTTCAGCGTTTTCTTTGCAGAAATGTATCACGACGAGACGATGGAGGGCAAAATAAATCGCCATTTTTGGCCAGCCGACCACCCTGCCGTTCTGTTGGCGCTGGTTGCGACTGCGATCCTTGTCTTCGCTTGGCCACTGGAGAACGTGCCTGCCTGTGTGTTGGCGGCTGTGATGATGGTTCTTGCTGCGGGCATAGCCATACGGGCGCATCTTCGGTCGGCATGGGCTAATAGCGCGCCGAGAGAAACCATCCCCCACGCGCCGCAACGCGCCTGAAGACACGGCCACAGGAGCAACCAGCTTGCGCGAGAATGGTGCGCAGCTGCCGGAGGCACGCGCGCGCTTGAACGGTTCTCGCCGAGAGCCGTTGTGTTCCTCCCTCAGGGAGCGGCTTCAGTGGCCGCGCTGCCGATCATGACCGAGGTGATGGTCGCCGAAAAACACGACAAGACCTCCCCAATCGATGCCCAACGGAGGCAAGGCCGAGGTGGGTTTCTAACGGGCTGCATTGGTCTGCGGGTGAGCACCCGCCGTCTTTCTTTAAACCCGAAAAGCGGCGGTGCGCACGGCTTTTTGGGTCCCACCCGATGAGTGGGGACTGCAATGGATACCAGCATGATGAGGCGCCTCCGGATTGCCGCCGAAAGCGGTGAGGCTGCGGCGCAATTCAATCTAGGCATCCTCTATGACAGCTGTCTCGACGATAACGGGTACGTTATCAAAGGCGACCGAGTGGAGGCGATCAAGTGGTTGCTGGCGGCCGCCGAGCAGGGCCTGCCGCGCGCTCAGAGCAAGCTTGCCACACTCTATGCCGATGGCCCGAATACGTCGGAAAACTACGTCAATGCATGTGCCTGGTTCCTGCTCGCGACAACAAGCTCGCGCGGCATACACCGCCACCACGCTCGATCAGGATACGAACGGATCGCCACTCGACTGATGCCAGCGCAGCTGACCAAGGCGAAACGCCTGGCAGGACTCTGGCGGGCCCGGAGCCGGGAAACCCCACAGCTCAGCGAAGGGCAAGTGCCATGAAAGCTTGGTTTGTTCCACCCCTCGTCATTCCCATTTTTGTTGTCCTGATGGTCGCGGCGTTCGCCGCCTATCATCACGCACTCTAAACTTGAAGTTTTGTAAAGGGACACAGTCATGGGCATTTCGATAAACCCAAAACGGTTCAGGATAAAATCCTCGGATGGTTACAGATAATGACATTGGCAGCTCGATTTTCACTCCTGCATTCAGATCTGAACGATTTTCTTTTCGCTTCGGTTGGCGACGAGCGAAACGGCATGCCGCTCAGCGTCATTTCGGCATTGACCCGACTTGGCGTCGAACCGTGGGAGGAGGCGGGACGGCTTGCGGCTTTGCCAAAGGCGCTTGCGGCCGAGGCACTGGCGCCAATGCTCGCGCGGTTGCCTATCGCTCGACCGCTGCGGTCGGACAATCTGGCCGTCAGCCGACGATTGGTCGAGCTGTTGCCAAAGGACCCGCAAGCAGGGTCACCGACCCAAAAACAGTCCACAGAAAAGGACAAGAGATATTTTCATGCCCTGATGCTTATCGGCTGTCTTGCCCTCGGGATGGCGGTGTTGACCACCATCTGGTGATCCGGCACCGACACGATCGATCGGAAACGAAAATACGGCCACTAGTGTTTAATCTAAAAAGGAAGAGTAATGAAATACCTGGTGCCACCGATAGTGATCCCGATGCTGTTGTTTCTTGGGATCGTCGCCTACGCGCTGCTCCGGCCGCCGATCGTCGTGGGCCATTCTCTTGCGCCCGTATCGATTGCGCAGCCTCGTTAGCCGGCAATCGCTAAGGCTATGCGACTGCAGCGACTTCCGCCGCTCATTGCCGGGCGTCAATTTCAATAGGAAAATAAAAAGATGGCGAAGAATCGCACCGCGATCGTGATCGGCGAGACCCAGTTCGCCTTGCTGGTGGCGGGCGCCGCAGTGTGTGTCATGACTCCATTTGCTGATGTCGAGATTCGTTTGTCACCGACCAAGCCGTACGTGTGGCACCAAGGGACGGGCGGCCGACCCGCTCCCCGACCCGCCGCCGGATCGCGAGTTTCTGCCGCTGCGCCACCCCGCGGCGCCGCGATTATCTAAGGTAGGCCCCCAGCGCTGATCCCTTATCCCCGCGCGCGAGGCCGGGTAAACTACGTCGATCCGTTCGCCGCCGCGGGTTGTCACAACAGCGTCTAATCGGGGGTCGTATATTAGGGCCGAAGCGGAAAAGCCGCCCCAGAAGTCGAGAGCATCACAACCAGCAGCGGCGACCACCAAGACAAAGATCTCGCCGACTTCAACGAAAGGCTACGCGACCTCGAACACGTCAGCGAAGAGAATGAACCTTGCAGGATCACATTTCCGGCCGTGAAACTCGCAAAGGTCGCACGAGCAGGAATTGGCGACCCAGCAGCGGCTGGAGGGCATCTGCATAATCCCTGGGCGATGTCGGTCCTTGGACGCCGGCCACTCGCGCCAACGCAGGATCACGGGTAAGATCATCGGCGACAGAGAAGGGATTGGTTGGCCTCGGCCAGTTGGCGAACCGGCCGCCTCTTGGGGCCAATTCTCCGCCTCGCTTCGGATCCTTGTTGGCAGAGGCGCAGGCGACACCTCTCCGCTTTGGATCGGAGGTTCCGATGTTCTGGGTTGCCGTGGCGATCCTATATTTCGTCCTAGCGGCGGTGGCGCCGAGTATCCTCGGCTTGTTTGTCAGCCGGTCGCGGTCGGATTTCCGTACGCTCGCACTGTCCTTGCGTATTGTTTTTGTCGGGATTGCATTAATCTGTCTCGCCGCGACCTCTTACGTCCATGTCGAGTCCGACGAGATCGCGGTGCTCAACAAGATATATGGCACGACTTCGCTGCCGGGCGAGCACATCATCGCGATACATGGCGAGAAGGGACCACAGGCCGAGATCCTGGCCCCTGGCTGGCATCCCTGGTTCTTGGTCAACGTCATTTATCAGGTCGAAAACAAAAAGATTGTATCGATCCCGTCGGGCAAATACGGGTTTTTGAACGCCAAGGACGGCGTACCTTTGCGGCCCGACCAATATCTCGCCGACGCCTTTCCTACCGGGCATGAACTCGACATGCTCGATGCTGAGTATTTTCTGACCCATGTCGGAGAGCGCGGACCGCAGACCACTGTCCTGACGCCCGGAAATTATCGTCTCAACACTTATTTGTGGGATGTTGAGATAAAGGATGCGGTTGACATCCCCAAGGGAGCCGTTGGGGTCATCAAATCCAATGTTATCGCTGCGGTAAATTTCGGCAATATGCTTGCGCCAAAACCGAGTTCCAGCTCCTGTCAGCAAAAGCGCGTGTCGGCGAACGGGACCGGCAATGCCGTTTCTGCCGATCAAAAGAAACAGGACCAAGGTGTATTGACCGCCACTCTGGTACCGGTCGGCTGTATCGGGGTATGGGAACAGGCGCTTCAGCCGGGGCGATATTACGTCAATGAGGCGGGCTACAAGGTCACGATGATCAACACCCGGGTGCAGACCTGGGAATTCAAGGGCGGCTATAAAAAACGCTATATCGATCTGAGCCTCGATCAGGCCGGTAATCTTACACAGTCGCAGCGCTCTCAGGACATTCCTGTGGCTGAGGGCGCCGCCGACCCGGCGGTGACGCCGTTTGTCGAGGGATGGCTGGTTCCGCTCGAGCTTCGCGTCTTGGCGCAGGTCACGCCCGACAACGCGCCCTTCGTCGTTGCCGCTGTGGGCGGATTACCAGAGATCGAGAACAACATCATGGTCCCGACCATCCGGTCGATCGTGCGCAACGTGGTCGGCGCCACCGGCCGCCACGTGCTCGATCTGGCCGATAACCGTGCCGAGCTCGAGCATGCGGTCGAGGACGCGATCCGGCCCGAAGGAATGCGCGCCGGCATCATCATCAAAGAGGTTAAGTTCGGCGACGTCGCGTTGCCACCCGAACTGCTGGTATCGCGGCTGCGCCAGCAATTGGCCGACCAACTTCAGGTGACCTACCAGCAGGAGCAAAAAGCGCAGACCCAGCGCATCCAGACCGAAAAAGCGCGCGCGACCGCCGAGCAGCAACATCAGCTAGTCGAGGCGCTGATCGGTGTCCAGGTCGCCGAGCAGAACCGGAACGCTGCAAAACTGCGTGGCGAAGGGCAAAAGCTCGAATTGGAAGAGACTGCGCAAGGGCAAAAGGCACAGGCTGACGTGCTTGGCCAGGACCGCGTGCTGACCATCAATCTCGTTCAACAATTCCTAAAGACAATCGAGCAAAAGCCCGAAATTGTCTCCCTGATCGGGCGGCTGGTGCCGCAAACGGTGGTGTCAACCAGCGGTCAGGGCACCGGGCTCGACAGCGCCGCCGCTATTTTCGGCGCCTTGCTCAAAAACGGCGACGCTGCCACGCCGGCGCTGGCGGGATCTTCGACGAAAAAGTAATCTTTCCAATGACTGGGTCGATCGCCTGGGTGACGCAAAATCGACCGCGATCGACACGAGCGAAATCTCCTCGTCCTCGGAGAGCCCCTCCACCGTTTTTCAGGAGGTGGCGCATCTCGCGGAACGCATCCTGCGTCGCGATAGCACGCGGCGCCAACATCGCTTGCCGTGGCGCTAACACTCCCTCGGACACGCAAGGCGGGCGCGAAATTGCGCAAGTCGGTTCAATGCGACGGCCGGACCATGAGCTATCGCCGAATTTTGGTGATGGTCCAAGGGTTCAGGCGGCGGCGGTTTGGGATTGCGAGGACGCCGGGTTGGCGGCGACTTCGATCCCGTCAGTGAACCTGATACCTTGAATGAGCTTGGGCAACTGGTTGTGGCCATCGAGCCTGCGCCAGCTTTTCTGCGCCGCATCGACGAGCTTGAACACCATGGCGAGCGCCGTCCTATTCGACAGGCAGCCCTTCGAGCGGATCGTGCGGTGCCGCACGGTGGCAAAGGTGCTCTCGATCGGGTTCGAGGTCCGCAGATGTTTCCAGTGTTCGGCAGGGAAATCGTAGAATGCGAGCAGGGCCTGGCGATCCTTTGCCAGGCACTCGGCGGCCTTATCGTATTTCAACTTGTAGGCTGCGATGAAGGCGTCGAACGCGGCCTCGGCGTCCTTGCTCGTCTCCGCCATCCAGATCTCCTGTAAGGCCCGCTTGGCTTTGGGCTGCTGGCTTTTCGGCAGTTTGTTGAGGACGTTGGCGGTCTTGTGCACCCAGCAGCGTTGCTCGCGTGTGGTCGGCCACAGCTCGCCGAGCGCCTTCCAGAAGCCAAGCGCGCCGTCGGCGACGGCGAGTTCGGGCGCGACGACCAGGCCTCGGTTCTGCAAATCGATCAGCAGCTCCCGCCAATCCTGCGCGCTTTCGCGCGCGCCGTCAGTGAAGCCGAGCAGCTCCTTCCTGCCCTCCGGCGTCGCGCCGATGATCACCAGGATGCATTGCTTGGCGTCTTCGAGGCGGGCCTGCAGGTAAATGCCGTCGGCCCACACGTAGACGTAGCGCTTGGCCGACAGATCGCGCTTCTTCCAGTGCTCGTGCTCGTCGATCCAGACCTCCTTCAGCCGGGCAATGGTCGAGGCCGACAGGCCCGGCGCATCCTTGCCGAGCAGGGCCGCAAGCGCCTCCTCGAAATCGCCGGTCGAGATGCCTTTCAGGTAAAGGATCGGGATCAGCACCTCCAGGCTGCGGGAGCGCCGTGCATAGGGCGGCAGGATCGCGGGGGTGAAGCGGATGCGCCCGGCATCATCGGCAGCGCCACGGTCGCGCACGCGCGGTTGGCGCACGCCGACCGGGCCAATGCCGGTCATCACCTCGCGTTCAGGCAGATGCCCGTGCCGGACCATGCGGCTCAGGCCAGTAGCGGTCTTCAGATCGACATGCTTGGCGAGGAATTCGGCCACCTCGGCCTCGATCGCTTGGGCCAGTAGGGCGCGCGCTCCGTTGCGCAGCACCTCGGTGAGCGGGTCGGCGAATGACCCTGGTTGAAGCAGCTTGACGACGTTAGCATCGGACACGGCGTATCACTCCTTTGCGGGAGAAGTGGAGGCGCGAACACCCCCACGATACGCCGCCTTCATCCCGTCAGCCCGTCACCAACTTCCGCCCATAGCTCCCGGACCATTCCTCTGAAGGACAACGGCTCAGCCGTACATTTTGCGTAAATGGCTTCGCCCGCTTGATCGGGTAGAATCGAAAAACCGGACCCACCAGCTGAACCAGCCATGACAGATGCTGCCTATCTCACCCACCGTTGCGGGCAATTGCGGTCTCCTTGTGCGACTCTGACGGATATTCATGCTTAGTGCCGTTCGGCTCAACGATAACGCGTCTAATCTGCCGCATACCAGATGGCTCAGCGCTGTATATGACGCAGCCATGACCGCAGCTGTATTAAGTCGCGGATGACATAATCGGGCAAATCGACCGGATCGCCGAGCGGCTGCAGGCCACCGACGCTGTCGAGGTCGAGGCTGCGCCGGTAGAGGTCGAGCCCGAGGCCAAGCCCGCCCGGCCGCGTTTGCCTACACCGGAAGAGGACGAGGAGCTGCTGGCTCGCAGGGGTAGCCGAAACTTGTGGGGAAGCGAGGTCGACGAGACCGGCAACGTTATCCGAATGGCGCACCCCAAGCCGCCAAAGCACTAAAAACGCTTGAGTTTTCGGGCTCCCGGTCGTAATCATCGACAGCGAAAGACCGCTTTCGAATCCGACACCGGCCGTTCAGCATGAACGATAGGAACCGCTCATGTTGCCCCGAAGCAGCCTTTCCGGGATTGACCCGAGTGGGCTTCGCACCTCTTGGGTAATATTGATGGGTTCGAATCCACAACGCGCCCCCCAACGGCTACTCATGCAAACGCCCGTTAAACTGAAGCTACTGGCATTGGTCACGCGCCAATCTCCTGCATAGCGTACAGATGGATTTCCTCCGGAAGCCCGCGGAGTTGATGGATGCCGCGGTCTTCGAAGGCGAGTCCCGAGCCAGCCACAAGGTCACGAACCGTTTTCGATACGCAGGCTTCGCCCGGTTGGGCTGCTGCTGCGATCCGCGCCGCTATGTGAACGGCAATGCCGCTGATCTCACCGCTCTTCAGGTGAACCTCGCCAACATGGATGCCGCTACGCAACGATATACCGAGCGGCGCGATCGTGTCGGCGATTGCCGAAGCGCAGCGAACTGCCCGCGACGGACTGTCAAAAATGCCGACAAAGCCGTCCCCGCGGTTTCCGACTTCTCTGCCGCCAAATCGCTCGATGTGGTACCGCGTCGCAACGTGATGCCGATCGAGTATAATTCGCCAAACTCGATCCCCCACTTCAGCAACACATTTCGTAGAGTCGACGATATCGGTTATGAGGACAGCGAGAAGTACCCGGTCATAGTCCACCTCTTTGGGGGAAGGTCTGCGGACCCCACGTAAAGCCCCTTTGGCCCATACCCCCGCGGTAACTGACAACGATCGCATTGCCGCGACAGTGTAGCCCAGTGCCCGAGTCGGTACCCGTGGCCAATCGGCCCAGCCCGGGCTACTTTTAGCGCTTACGAAATTTAAGGGTGGTTCCGATGCAGCTCGCCAGAGCGCGGCATGCTCTCGGCACGACTTGGCTTCCTTATGCTCGATCCAGCGAAGTTGGATGCTCTTGCGCATAGCGAACCTCCCGCCGCAGGCCTTGCAGCAGCGCGTGGGCGATGCCACAATGCCGGTTTAATGACGCAGGGATCATCCCAAAGGGTCGTCAGCCGGGCGTGAGCGGCTAATCATGCCGCAATAAAAACGATGTGAAAAACGTCCCGCTCGAATTGCGTTATAAGAGCAGCGCGCTGCCGGGAGCGCCATTGTCGAGATAGTATTCCTGCAGCAGTGCGGCGCGCCGGTGCGGCTTCAGGTAGGTGGTGGGGAAACTCAAGAGGTCGGCCACGAGCCGCTCCACGCGCGCGCGGCTGAAGGTGTTTGGCGAGGCGATGCCCTCCCCACGGGCGACGTCGATGATCATTTCGTCGAGCAGCGCGCTGACACGCGCCGTCGTGCCGAAGGCTACAACATCGTAGGCGTAGACGGGACCGCGAAACGAGGCGCTTTCGTAGGACACCAGTACTTCGTTGACTACGCTCTGGGCGTAGCCGGGTTCGCGGGCCTCGATCTTCGCCCTGACCTTCTCATGGTAGTCGTAGATCGCGAACGGATCGAACGACATATGCATCTCCCTTAATTGCCGCCTGATCCGTCGCAGGCCGAATTTCTTAGCCGGCCACGTACAGCCGGCTCACGCGCGATCCTAGGGCCTCCCTCCCGGCGCACCGCCCCGATGAGCTAATCCCCGCTCCAATTCGGGTAGATTGACTTGAAGGTGAAGAGCCGCCGCCCGACACCGTCGCGCAACGGGCGATGTTCCTTGTAGTGGTCGCGTGCAAGTCCGGGACCTTGGGGCGCCGCTACCCCCATGTTGTTCGGCTTTCCCGTTTTCGTCTCTTCTGCCGCGACCGCAGCTTTCAGCTCGTCCTCCGCTGCCCCCGTTCGGGCTATTGGCTCTTCAACGATGGCGCGCTGAGCGATCTGGTCGGCCAAAGCCCGCGTTATCTGCGGCGCAGCAACGCTCGTGCCGGCCAGAATTGCTACCGAACCGGAATAGGTGCCGGCAGCAAGAACCCCAGGTAGCGCAGGACTTTCTTCCGAGACCGCCGCCAGGTCGGGTCCGTCGAGCGGTTTTCCGGCTTCGCTCGTACGATAATGGGCGTCGCTGGCGGAAGACGCACCGGCGAGTGCGGAACTCTCTGCGCCTTTGGTGCAATCGTTCTGGCGTCCGGCAGACGAATAGGTAGCGGGTTCGCCGTCGAAACGGCGATAGCCGCCGACAGCCAGCACCCCTTTCGCATAGACATAGCTGCTCAGGGTTCCTTGCCTTGTCACTGGCGTCTTCTTGGGATTGTCGCGTTGTTCGTCATTGATGATGCGGCCGCTGCGCTCGTCGAACATCACGTAGCCGGAATCATCGAAATAGGACTGCCGCGCGCCGCTGCGCGAGAATATGCCGACATCATTGCGATGGACCTGGAGGTCGATATTGCGAAGCTCGTGCTCGCTGATGTTTTTTATCTGGACCTTCCATAGGCCGGACGGCACCAGTACTACCGGATCGTGTTCCTGGTCGTCAGCGGTCGGTCGGGTCGCGATGGTAATGCACTCCCGCGAGCCGTCCGATCTAGCGAAGCGTTGGTGGTAAATACGAGCCCCAACCTGGCCCCCAATCTTCCATTCGACGACCCCGTCGAGCTGCGATGGTTTTGCGCCCTTGGGATCTTCGCCTGGTGGTACGACCGAAACCTGTACTTGCTGAGGGCCATCGACATCGTTGACCTTAGGAAGCCAGATCTGCACGAAATTCGGCGTCTTGTCGTCGGGCAGCAGACGCCAAGGGATCTCGCCAACGCCCTTAGGAGCAATGTCCATGCGGGCCGCCGCGCGCAATTGCAAGCTGTTGCCAGCCGCGAGCACGAAGGTGCACAGATCCTTGGGGCCATCACCGCGGTAGGTTTTGATGAACTGGGTGATCCGTTTTTCGACGTCGCTCTCGCCGTCCTGCGGACCCGCCATGCTGGCGAAACTGCCATTGACGACAAGCGGCAACCGCCTCTTTTTTTTGGTATTCGGGTCATACTCGGGTGACAGCTCGGCGGAGAGTTCGTCGGCCTTGGCCAGGATCCAATCGAGCGCTCGCTTCAGACATTGCGCAAGCCATGTGTCGGAGAGGTTCTCGGCGACCTGGCTAGGCAGCTGAACCGCTATGATTGGCCGACTTTTAGCTATTTCGCTTTCAGTCCGCCAATCATACCCGGCTGCGAGATCCAGCACGTGGGTGCCGTGTGTCAGGGCGGCGCGCAACGGCTGGCGCAAGTCGCGAAGAGGATCGATGAGACCGAGCGCGCGATAGACTTGCTCCTCGTCCTGGACTAGGAGCTTATTGATCTCGGCGCCTTTCCAGCTCCGGCCCAACAACTGGTCATCGCGTTTTGCCGTTCGCTGACCAATCAACGCCAAATCAAGGAAATGCTCAATGCGTGTCTCGTTCCCGCCCGCCTTCCGGAAGCGGTGGTTGGCGATGCCGATACCGTCATCGATGATCGCGATAATGACGGGACACCCAACGGGAAGGGGATCGTCGGAGGGAAGTCGATTTCGCGGCGAAATCTTTTTCTAGCGGAGGCTGGGCAACAATGCCTTCCACCGCGAGGCCGGCATCAGAGATCTCGATTAGGCGGTCTTTCGACAACTTTTCCAGCTCGCAGAACGCATCCGGATGGACGAAAATATCTGTGCCCAGCATCGGCCCCGTTTTCTCGGCCTCTAGGGAATTTGACGAACCGTGACTGGCCTCACGTCGCCCGAGATCCTTTGCGACCTTGACGGCCAAGGTCAACGCCGCATGGCTACTCCGCGCCATCATCACCGCTTTTTCTTTTTCGCCCTGCGGTCTCTTGAATGTTTTGTTGACCAGGATCGCAAAATGGTTCTGCTTGCCGGCGAAGGCGTCGCAGAGCTCTTCTGCGCGATCCAGCGTCAGCTGGAGCGAGAACCACAAGCTGCCATCGACCCTGCCGTACGGATCACCGCTGACCCTGTGATGGGGCCTGGTTTCCTGGAACCAGTGCGTCTCGGGCCGGATGCGTTGGGGAGCTTTTCCAAGCGTATTATCCGTCCATTGACCTGTCATGGCGTGTCTCCCTCGCTCGGGCAGTCTTGCCATTCCTTGACGGCTTCGCCCCACAGCCAGCACAAGGGACTGCGCTTCTTGTCGCTCGGTGCTGCAAGGGTGAACTCGGGCCTTTTGCTAGTAGCATTCAAGGCGGGCAAGGGCTCAGTGATTTTAAGTATTTTTCCCCATGGAAAGTCTGCCCACGGAAACTCCTCGGAGCCGTATTCAGGTCCCTTGAATGTCTGCGGCATCAAATTAGTAGCATCACCTTTCGCCAGCGCGACAAAGTAACGACCCACCGCCAGCCCCAACACTAGGCCTGCGGCCAGGTCGACAGGAAAATGTACGCCGGCGATAACACGGTTCACCGAGATCCGGGCGGCGAGCCGGGCGAGTTTCTCGTCCCAGCCGGCATTGGCAGAACACCCATTTCCTGCTTCCATAAGAGCGAACAGAACCGTTGCTCCCATGAATGATTCGGCAGCGTGGCCGGCCGGAAACGTGCCGTGACCCGGGGTTTGGATCATTGGCATTATCTGCGGGCTGAACTCCACCGGGCGCGGGACTGCAAGCGCATGCTTGATGCGCATTTCAGCAAGAACCAGCGCTCGATTGAATGCGGCCAGCAACTCAAGCGTATACCGGTGACGTTCGGGATGAAGCGCGGAAAATCTGCCAAGAAATATATCGACACCCTTGATTTGCGAAAGGATCTCTGCCTGACGATCGCGCCGTAAATCGGCGTGATTGTAGACGTGAAAGAGCTGGCTTTCGCGGAGGTAAGCCGTATCTGGAGGCACCAATTCCACGAGCGTTTGTGCAGCCGCCGCATCGCTGCGAACCAAAAGCTTTGCGACAGGCGGGTTACTCCTATCGTTGTCCGACCCGGGATAAGCCTCCCATCCAAAGGATGACAACAGCTCAAAATCGAGCACCTGGGCGCGGACCTGCACATCCCAATGCCGCATTCGCTCCCCAAGGTCAGCCGGCGTAGCATTTCTGAGTTCTTGCCCTGGCTGCCGCGGGTTCCACGGCCCGACGATGCCATCGCGGGTCGTGACTAGCGCACCTGGCAAGTAACCGAAGAGTCCGCCGCCAGCGAGAGTTTCGGCCGAGCCGTCGCCAGCGAGCGAGCCGTCGCCTGTGAGCGAGCCGTCGCCCGCGAGACTGCTTAAACTCATTTTCTTAACTCCCTGTTGCTCGATAAAGACGGATGCGCGGCGCGCACTCTTTCCGCCGCGCGCAAAAGAATGCGGGTGGGGGATTGGTCATACAACCACCTGGGCCACACGGAATTGACGAATTCACCCGTTTTTCACGGATCAGTGACGGAGATACGGTCGGCCGTATGATTGCTCTTGCGTCCTCCCGTGCTGAGCGCGATTTAATAACCTTACTCACCCTAAAGGGAGCGCGGTCCACCCATGAGCGATACGGGAGGGCGGCCAGAGCTCCGGATTAGCGTTATTGGCGCGTTCCGGGTACTCGCGCATGACCGTCAAGACCTGACACCCAACGGCCGGAAGGCGCGGGCGCTTCTGGCAATCCTCGCCCTGACGCCGACACGCCGCCGGTCACGGTCGGCGCTGCAGGACAAGCTGTGGAGTGACCGCGGCCCCGAGCAAGGCGCCGCGAGCTTGCGCCAAACCTTGACCGAAATTCGCCGCCGCTTCGGCGAGCGCTACCGCGACTGTCTAGTCACCGACATGCGTGGCATCGGGCTCGACCCGGATCGGGTAACCGTCGATCTCGATACGGCTAACCTGTCGGAATTTGCTTCGACGGTCGAGGCGCCGCAATTGCTGGAAGACATTGATGTCGCGGACGAGGAATTCGAGCACTGGCTGCGCAACCAGCGAACCGGGTTCGAGCAGCGAATTGCCTCATCGAAGCTGGGTCGCGCCCTCCCTCCAAAGCAGCCGAGCCTCGTCGTTCATACCCCATCGGCGCCAGTTCGGCCTTGGATCCGGATCCTGCCGCCCTCTGCCACTTCCAGCGAAAGCGGGCTGTTTCTCTCCCGCCTGGTTGGAGACCGCATCGCTCAGGGATTGGTCGATCAGTGGGGTATCGAGGTGCGCGACGACGGGGAGGGTCCCCAGGGTGTCCGGCTTCGCGTGGACGCACTGCCGGTGTCCCGCGAGGCCGCGGTCAATGTCGCCCTATTTTCGGCCGACGGCACGCTGCAGTTGTGGTCGGGCTCCGCCGCGATCTCGCTCGAAAATGGCTTCGTCTCGGACGCGCCGCGGTTGTTGGCGTTGATCAATCAAGCGGTCGATGTCGCTGGGCAATACCTCAACCGAATGCGTTCGTCGCCCGAGGCTTGCTTCGCCTTCGGACAGGCATTCGAGGCGGTGCAGCGGATGCTCAAGATTGAACTTGCCGAAGTCGATCGGGCCGATGCGCTGCTCGCCAGCGCTTACGAAGCGGATCAGAGGCCAGTGTATCTGGCGTGGCGCGCATATGCCCGTTCAATTTATGCCGGAGAACTTTACGATCGGCGGGACGCTATCGGGGAAGCGGATGAGCTTGCCCAACACGCGATCGAAGCCGACCCGCACAATGCCACCGTTCTTGCGCTGACATCGCATGTATGCGGCTTTGTCCTGCGTAAGTGGGAGTTCGCCCACCAATTGGCCGAACTCAGTGTCAAGTGCAATCCCGCGCACCCGCTCGGGCACGCCTACTTGGGCAAGGCAAAATTGGAACTCGGCGAGCATGAAGTGGGCTACCGCGAGACGTCCCGCGGACTGGAGCTGTCCGGTCAGGCGCCATACCGGCACATGCTGTACACGGCACACGGCTTGGCCTCGTTGGTGACCGGTCGGTTTGACGAGGCGCTGCGGGCCGCTGAGATCGTCCACGCGATGGCCCCGATCTTTCGGCCGCCCCGGCGTTACCTTGTCCCGCTTTACCTGCGACTCGGGGAACGCGAGAAAGCCCGGGAGGCTTTTGAAAAGATGTCCCTCATCGAACCGTCCTTCTCGCTCAAGGCTATGCGCGAACAGTCCTATCCCAGCTACATCATTCGTGCCTCGGGCCTGCTGAGTTGCTCCGACAACGATCTATAGATCATCTCGCGCCTGCAAAAAGCGGCTCGCGCGGCGAGTACGAGAGTTGTCGAGTGAATAGGCCTACGCGGCGGCGCCGTATGGGTCGGATTCAATACCACCCTCGTGTTTGTTCTTGTGATCCGCAGCCGTAAGACGCCCAAGCCCGCCCGCCCCGCTTAGCCGGTGTGCCCGGTATGCAGAGTCATCGTACCAGAAAATTCAAAACGGCTATTCGGATGCTTGAACTTCCCTCTCCAAAGGCCATCGTACCAAAACCCCATCCACCAGTCTTTCTGGTGCGCGTCGCGGTCGTTAGTAGGAGCGCCGTCCACAAAAGGGTCACCGTCTGACAGCTGCGGATCACCGGGTGGGTGCGGATCTCCTACTGGGGTCCAGGCACCCATGTACACGGTGGCCCCCATGGTATAGGTTCCAATAAACGCTGTCCTATTAGTATTCCATGATCCTTCCCAGGGCATCGTTTTCCTTCCGAAAATGACGAGTTGCGCCGAAATCCGAGAAGAACTCGTACACAGGAGGCGCACAAACCTCGGTCGCCTAACAGTTCGGAAAAGGTACTGAAAAGAGCAGCCGGGGCGTGTGAACGAACTCACACATGGGAAAAAATTACTGGTAACGCTCAGTTGACACTGATCTTAAGGCCTCGGTCCGCCGCCGTCTCGTTGCAAGGATCGAAAACATTACCGCTGCACTGCCTCGCTTCAGCCAAGGACGCAAAGGTCTGCAATCGGCGCTCTGGAGCCGATGGCAGACGGCGCCGCACAGGTCCTCTGACCGATCCGATAGCCGACGCTCAGCCTTGGCCGCGGGAAGGCGTCCTCATGCCCCCGAGGAGACATTCCCTGCCGGGACCCCTATCGGCTCAAGCGGGTGGGTGAGCGACCTCCGACCACTGTTCCTCGATTGGAAACGAAAAGGTACTGTGTATGCGCCGAGCAGTGCAATCCACAGGTGAATACCTGATGCATCCTGCGTGTCGTTAGCGTAGCTATAAACATCTTCGGCTCATCGTGTTTGCCAGCCGATCTTAGTCAAGGCTGCCGGGGCTTTGCTCGCGTGAGGCGAAGAAAATGGGTTAGCGAACCGGCAGCGCGTACATTAGTCCCCCCTGGGTCCACACCGCGTTCAACCCCCGCTGCAGCCGAAGGGGAGAGTGCTCCCCCACGGTACGGGCATAGATTTCACCGTAGTTGCCGACGGTGGCAATCACGCGCGCAGCCCAGGCATGGTTAAGCCCCAACGCGCGCGCAGCGGCCCAGTCCACACCGAGCAGGCGCTGAACGGCGATATCCTCGCTGTCGCTCATCGTTGCGACGTTCGCCTGCGTGACCCCGCTCGCTTCGGCCTGCAGCAGGGCATACACTGTCCAATCGACGATCAGGCTCCACTGCGCGTCGCCCTGGCGATAGGCTGGGGCGACGGGTTCCAGGGTCAATGTGTCCGACAGGATAACGAAATCGTTGGCCTGACCGTGGAAACCCGCGCGCAATTCGGCGAGCCGCGAGACATCGCCTGTCACCGAATCGCAACGACCCGCAAGCAACGCCGACGCCATCTCGCCGGTCTCGCCAAACGGAAAGCCCATATACTTGATCCCGCGGGACCGCATCGCCGTGCCGAGCACACGCTGCGAATCGGTGCCCGCAATGAAACACACCATTTTGCCGGCAAGGCCATTGGCGGACGCAATGCCAGCGTCTTTGCGCACAATAAAGCCCTGTCCGTCATAGAACACCGGCGGACCGAACCGCACGCCGAAAAGCCATGCGTCGCTCGCGCTCGGCGTCACACCGACCACCACCTCCACCGCCCCCTTGCGCAGCGCTTCGAAAGCCAGCCGTTCCACAGCGAAGGTCGTGGGACGCATCTTCGTCGGATCGCTGAGAACGGCGACGGCGACCGCCTTGCAGATCTCGATGCCGAGGGTGTCCAGCCTGCCGTGCTGGTCGTCCCTGTTGTAGTCCGGTCGCTCGGCGACCACTCCGCAGGCAAGAGCCTGGGCGGCATGAACCCGCGCCATCGTGGGGTCGTCGGCGTCTGCGGGCACTGCGCCGAGGAGGAGCAGACCGATGACGGCGCATGTCATGGGTCTCAGTGCATTATCCTCAGATGGGTCTAGGCGATGGCAAGGAGAGGGCCCAAGGGTCGCATCCGTGCTATCAATCTGCCGTCTTTAGCGGCTGCCACGGGGGAGTCAGATGGCGCTCGTCCGTGCCGCCGCCGATTTGGGGGATCCCGGGCGCTTTGCTCGGGCGAGGGTTGAAGTCCCACGGCGCCGGGTCCGACGGCGCTCGCCCCAATTCGTTCGGGTAGTCGGTCGGCTTGATTTTGAGCCAACTACAGCCCTGCCGATTGTGGTGAGGATACGAGCTGATCTCGCTGGGCTCGATCACCGCATATTTCGGTTGCAGAGGGCAGACTTTGACTTTGTCATCGGGCTTTGCCAATGCACAGGCGGTACCGTCCAGTCGATCGATGTCAAAAGCCTCCATTAGATCGCCCATGTCAGAAACGAGATCATCCGCGGGACCGAGGTTCGCCTGACCAAGTTTGGAGGCCCCAAGTCGTCGGCCCTCCAGTTCGTCTGGCAGGTCGGCGAGCGGCACAAGATTGAACAGCTTGTTGATGAACTTGATGACCGAACTGTGCTCGCTGTACTGGTGCGAAATCGTGTGCGCAGCGCTGAATGGCGAGATCACGATTGCCGGAATGCGTGGCCCGCCGGCTAGCGGCAGATGGTCGCTCGACGCGTCCCAGGAGCGGACGCGCCACGGTGCATGGTCGTACATACCATCGGTCTCGTCATAAGTGATGATGATCATACTCTTGTCCCAGTAGTCACTATGGACAATCGCGTTCACTGTCTCCGCCACGAAGGCCTCCGAAATCATCGCATCCGAGTAGGTCGGGTGGTCGTCATTGCCGAGATATGAACACTTCTCGTCATCTGCCAGCTTTTCGCAAACCTTCGGGACCACGACACCGTTGGCCGCGAAGTCCCAGTTCGAGAGACCGCCTCGGATGTAAATAACGCCTCTATCTTTCGGCAAGGCTCCGTCCTCTCGCCATAAGGCGCCTTTGTCTCGGAGAGTGGCGAAGAACTGGTTCAGGCTGTGCATTTTTTTCTGTTCATCGGTATTGTCGCCGAGATAGCCGAAATATTGTGGACCATTGTGGTGAACGATGTACGAGCGGTGTTCTCCAGTCTTCCACTCCGTGCCTTTAACCGTCGAGCCGTCGAACTTTTCATCGCCATACCCCTGCTGGTACCAACGCCATTCGACCATATCGTTCTTCTTCGCAATCACACCGATGTCGTTCTGGACATCACGGGAGTCGGGCGCCCAATTCGAACTCGTGCCCTGTGCAAGAATTTGTTGGATTTGATCGCCCATGAACGACAGAGGCAGACTGGCGAAGGTGAGATCGCCGTTCGGCGTATTCGTGTCGCTGTCAGCCGGATTGTACGGTGGTTTTATCTTCGCCTGATCCGCGCTGGAACCGGCGAATGGCCCACGGTCATCAATGATCGGCACGACGCCGGCGGCGCCCTGCAGTGGGTGGCGGGCCCACTGCGTTTCGCCCGACTGCCCGGCAATCATGGCGATGGCATTCGGCGTGGAGGGTCCGATCGTCGTCTGGTGGAAGTTGTCGAAAAGCGTGAAACGGTCAGCATAGCGCCAAAGGAATGGAACGGTGTCGCAGTCTAGATGTCCCATCACTAACTCGGCCATCTGCTTCTGATATAGTGTCGGGTTTGTAGTTGGGGGGCTGCCAGTTCTCGTATCAACAATATTAAAATCATCCGCATTTGGATCACGCGGGTCGAGGTTCTGGTCAGCGAATACCTCTTGTGGCGTCCGATAGCGTAGATGCTCCAGAACCAACGCATATGCATCGTTCCCCTGGCCGACGTCGCCCAGCTGTCCTGGGACACTCGGTCGGTCCTGATGGAGGCTTGGCCAGTCTCCGCTGTAAAAGTTCGCCTTGTAAAACATCGAAGTGTGCGAGTTGTCGACGGTCTCGGTGTCCTCCGGATAGATGTTCACCTTCTCGCCCGACGCGCGAACAATCGTTTGCGGAATCAAAATCGGCCCAATCTCTCCGTAGCTCCCGTCTGTGAAACGGATCTTCTGCTTTCCCCAGATCAAATCACCCTTCTTGTGGAGCGGCACGTCTTCATCGTAGGAATTAATTGGATCGCCCTTCTTGTGGAGGGGCACGTCTTGCTCGTAGAATTTTCTGTTCACATCCAGAATTGGATCACCCTTCTTGTGGAGCGGCACATCTTGCTCGTAGAATTTCCCGCTCTCGCCGGGAATTGGGTCACCCTTCTTGTGGAGCGGCACGTCTTGCTCGTAAAACAGGCCGTTCGCCCCGGGATAGGTTCCGAAATAGTGATCGAATGATCGGTTTTCTTGGAAAATCACGAACACATACTTTACCCTTCCCCGAAGCAACTCAAATTTTGTCTTCATCTGTTTCTGCTCATCTGAGGTGAGGTGAGGGTCCTCGGAACTTTTCTTCTGTCGCCCCTTGTCATTGAATGCCTTGGCGCCCTCAGTCTTGTCGGCGCCGGCCTTCACTAATATCGAAGTGTCCTCACCCGCGCTCACGCCACCCGCTGGGCAGGCGAACAAACAAAGCGCGACCAGCGTCGCGTTGACCGTCTTCCCTAGCGTCGTCTTGTTCATTTCACGAAGGCCCGCCTATCCAGCTGAGGGATTTCGCTTGCGCATGTCATTGATTTATCACTATTTCTCAGATGGCTGACGGTTTCCCCGTCCAGAGCAGATGGTAGGCTCCGCTCCAGTCTTGCGGCAAGGATCTTGTCGATGAGAATCCCCCAACTCCGCTGCTACGACGCGGGGCTTTGCCACGCATCGTAAGAGGTCAGTTTTGAGCGTCCCAAATGGGTCGGCTCGAACTCATTCAATCCACGTCGGCCGAATGGCCGGAATCGGCGCTCTGCAGCCGATGGGGGACGGTGCCGCGAAGGTCCTCTGACCGATCCGATAACCGCCGCTCAGGTTGGCCGGTGGGAACTGGTCAAAATGCCCCCGAAGCCGACCTTCGCGCATGTCCCGATAGCTAATCTCTGCCGATGTTTGCAGTCGAGATGCCGCTCGCGAGAGTCACAAAGTTCCCGTCCTGCACGGCCGAAGTGTCGAGAAGGGCAACGCGAGCTAGCGCATCGGCGTGGTCGCCGATATAGCGGCTATAGGTTCTTTCCAACATGCCAACGCTGGTATCGTGGTTTACCGCGACCACCCGGAGCGGCACGCCCGCGAGTATCTGGCGGACGATGTTGGAATGCCTAAGCGCATACATGGTTATCTTGCCCGGATCTAAGCCAGCGGCCTCAATGGCCCGTGCGAAAAGCCGGGAATGGTCGGATTTCTTCCAGCGGCGATAGGCCGGCGCGGGCGACGGCTGGGCGTTGTTATTCCGCAAATTCTGATTTGGCTTTATGAGCAACGGCGCCGAGGGCGGGCGACCCTTTGTAAGGTCGTGCAACTTCGTAGCAAGGGGCGGCGGAATCGGTACCGGACGGCGCCCGATTTGTTTTGTCCCTCTGCCCTTGCGGGAGGTTGGCATCATCAGCCGTGGGTCCGATCGCTCGCCTTGCAAATCCGCGGTCTCGAGATTGGCAAGCTGACTGACCCGGGCGCCGGTCACTGCCGCGACTTCGATCAGCAAGCCGAACTCAGGGCTGTCGCGATAGGCCGCGGCAATGATCAGGCGGATCGTGTTTTCTGGCAGAATGACATTGCGCGACTGTTCGGCGTCAGGGATGGAGGCCAGCCCTGTCTCCCAAGTGCGGCGGTTGGCGATGTGGTCATCATGCTCGGCTGCGAGATTTAGCGCGGCCTTGAACGCGGCAGCTGTACGGTTCACCGTCGCCGAGGCCAATTTGGTTGCTAGATCGTCACGCCATTTTCGGAGATCGCGGGACGCGAGCAAGGCAACATCCTTGGTCAGCAGGGTCGCCGAGAGATGTATGCGGATGCGCTCGACGTTTCCGATGTCCCCGCCACGCGTTGTCAAATCGGCCTTATAGCGATCGAGCGCTTGGGAAACCGTGATCGGTGGATTATCAGGACTCTCAACGTCACCCTCTGTACGTGCGAGAGCCCGAACTCGGTCTTGGGCCTGCCAGAAATCCAGGACCGTCCTGCCGTCCGCGTCCGCAAAATCGTCGGCGGCGGCGATGGCCCTGGTCCAATTGCCCCGTTTTCCGTTCGCCACACGCAAGACCCAGGTTCCTGTGGTCTGATTGCGTCGGTAGCCGAGGCCTATTCCGGGGCCAACCTTCACAAAGACGGGTTTCTTTGCGATCGGCAGTTTAAGCCGAGATGTCCGTGTTTCATGCAGTGGGGCTCTGGTCCTTCGCGCCAAATCGTCGTTCCTCGTAGGCGAGTAGCGCGAATTCTACTGGCGCTGCCCTAGGTGTCCCGCTAGTGTCCTGCCGACGGGCGTGGACCGCTGTGGACATTAACGGATGATATTTCGAAAGAGTGAATGCTAGACACGGGCTTAGAGTAACACCGCTAGACGTTGGTGGACGGCTCGGAGCTCTCGATGATGCCCTTTCACGGCGGTAACGGGAGTCGAATCCCGTCAGGACGTCCATAATTTTAGAAGATTAAGAGAGGAAGACGCGGGCGCCGAGCCCTTTGTCCAAGATTTGCAATTGCTCGTATGAACCCGCGGGTAGGCTCAAACGCCTACTGACAAGTGGTCATCGCAACCGTTGCTGTTCCCGCCGCGGAACTGCGTCCTGGCCACATTGCGGCAGCCAACAATGGCCACCCGTTGACGGACGCCAAGAGACGCCAGATCGAGCGACTCCAGGTCTGGCCGCGACCGCAGCACCAGTCCGCTGCAGATCCGCAACAGTACGGTCGAAACGAGGAATGACACTGTCCAACTCTTGCTCAAATTGATGGTGCAGGCGACCACTTCTCTTATTCCGGCATTCAGTCAAGTAGGCATTAACGGCTGCAACGCCGGCCAGTGGACAATCGGCAAGGATTTCGATCAAGGCACATTGTTTGGCCGGCTTGAGCGGTCAAGCCCCACAGCCGCGCAGCGGTGCGCCGAAGGCGCAGGCTTGACGGCGCAGGCACGGACCGAACGACAATTTTGGCATGCCGAGATGTGTTCGAAAGCTCGCGGACAGGTGTGGCCCATCCTTGAACTCCAATCGCCTCCCGGAGGTAACCGAGTTGTACTCACGCGGCGTGAAACCAAAAGGTGCCCCGACATCGCACGAGCGCGAGAACCGTCGGGGATCGTCGACAGCGATTTTGAAGGCAAGCGATATCAGCGCACCGACCCCATGCGCGGTCATCAGCAGGCGACAGACCGGATCGGTACGCACAATGCGCAAAATCTGCCGGTCCAGTGTGGCACGATGCTGAAGCACGGCATTGCGGGTCTCAAGCAGCGGGTCGAGGGCCGCCCCCAGCATCCGGTCATCGCCAATGGCCTCGCTCACCGCCGCCTCGAATGCGGTACGCTTGTCGGTCAGCCCGATACCTTCTTGGCGGAGCAGGCCGCGGATCGTGTTCTCAAGGGCCACCAGCTGCGATTGCAAGATAGCGCGCGCCGTCAGCAGCCGGCCCTGTCGTTGCGCCTCCGGCGATTTGACCCAGACCGACCGGTACTTGTTGACGCGCCTCAAATCGGCGATGCCGTGCGCATCGTTGTACCCCGCTGCGCTGATCGCTACCGCCGGGGTGGAATACGATGTTCCAACCCAAGGGCGCACTGCCACACAACTAATGCTTGCCGGACCCGCGAGCCGTCCCACCGCCCCAGAAACCGCCGACTCATGGCCCGCGGGATGGATGCCGATCCAAAACGATCGCCCGGCGCCTCGCGTTTTCCGTAATGCGTTTGCGTCCGCGAAAGCCGCCTAGACCTTCGCTCTATCGGCGATGCCGCTAGCGCAAAACAAGTCGGCAGAAGCACCTTGTTGATGCACGCATTCGCGGCATGGCGGTGTGCCTTGTGCTCCTCGGCCTATTTTGCGATCGGCGGCTCCTTTACGCGCTCGGCTGAGCTACCGCCCTCAGCGTTGCCCCCCATTTCGGCTTCTTCGCCACTGGCCTTGGGCCCGTATTCTGGCTGCTGATTGCCGAGATCTTCCCACTCTACATACGCGGCCGCGCGATGGGGGTGGCGACAATTGCCAACCGGGGAAGCAACCTTTTGGTGACGGCCAGTTTACTGGAGCTGGTGCCGGCCCTGGCCCGGCACCTTTTTTCCTTGATGCCGTTCTAACGTGCCGGCCTATCTCTTCGCCCTTCTCTTCCGCAGCCAAGGAAACAGAGGCGCCGGTTAGGACGCTTTGGCGGTGGTCGCTGTGAGCATGTCGGCCTTGCGGTTTAGCGCCGCGATCAGCCCGTCGATGCCCTGAGTCCTCAAGATCGCGGCGAACTCGGAGCGGCGCGTTGCCACCTCGCTGATCGTGCCGTCGAGATAGATGTCGGTAATCAGCCAGGTCTCGCCAGTGCGGCGCATCATATAATCGACATCGACCGGCTCGCCGTTTGCTTTGATGATCCGACTGTGGACGAGAACCCCGGAGGCGGCGGGTTGCTCGGCGGTCACTTCGAGCTTTTGACCCCAATAACTGTCGAAACGCTCAGCGTAGATTGCGGAAATGTAGCGCTCGAAACTGTCGGCGACTTCCTGCCGCTGGGCTTCGCTCAACAAGGCCCAAGACGGGCCGACCGACAATCGCGTCATCAATGGGATATCGAACGTCCGGTGAACGACCGGCTCCAGCTGGGCGAACCGACCGCTTTGCCCAAGTGTCCGGCCGTTCTTCATTGCGCTGAGCAGGGCATCATACAGGCTGTGGACGGTATCGCCCGCTCTCGCTGGCATGGCGAACCCTCGGCAGGGAACAGCGGCGAGGGCTAGCACGACGATGAGACCGGCGGCGCGGCGCCGTGCTATACTGGTCCGGATCGGCTTCGTCATGACCTGATCCTCCGTAGGGGAGCCGCAATTGCGTCATGCTTGCCGCGGCTCGTCGTCGGGTTAGACCGATGATTTCACGCGGTGGCGGAGCCCGCTTTAATCTTTGTCAAGTTTCCGCTCCGTTGGCCGGGACCCTGTCACTCAATCTGCCGCGGCATACGCAAGGGCGGATTTAACCTTCATCAAAGCGGCAAATCCCCGGGTGGCTATCATCCGCAGATGGCATTAAATTCACGCCGAGCAACGATGGCGTCGGGGGAAAACGGGTTAAAAATGGTAAGCATCGAGGGGTTGTTGCGTTTTGCTGTGGGACCTGCGGTTGTGGCGCTCCTGTTGCTCTCCGGCGGATTAACAGTGCGGGCGGGCGGAGCGGACCGGGTCGACGCGCGGTTCGAAATCTACGGCTTTGCCGGTCTTCACGTCTTGACCGATCGAACAACCGTCATGGAGACGGCGGACCGATACGTGATTGCGACCGATATGGATACGCGCGGCCTCGCCCGGGTTTTTGTCGATCTTACAAGCCACTCCGAGGTGCACGGGCGGTTCACCGGCGGAAAGCCATACCCATCCAACTACCGTGCCGGGGTGCGGCGTAACGGTGTGGATCGCCAGTACGGCCTCGATTACCGAGGGGACGGGGCCGTCGTCAATGTCTCGCCGCCTGCGTCATCGGGGCGGCCCTTATTGGTCGCCGAGCAGCAAATCCACGACACTGTCGACCAGATTACCGCGTTCTTTATGGTCGAGCGCCAGCTCGCTCAGCGCGGCACCTGCACGCTGACCGTGCCGGTCTATGACGGCGGCGGGTTGTACGATCTGCGCTTCACCGATGTTAAGCGAGAAACGCTGTCGGCCGACGGCTACCAGAACTTCACGGGTCCCGCGCAAGTCTGCGACATCGTGCGCGAGGATATCGTCAATCCGAACCATGACGAAGACACCTATCGCCATGGCAAGATCTGGTATGCTCGGCTGATTGCCGGCGACCGCCTGGTCCCCGTTCGGATGGAATTCGACACTGCATTTGGAGCTGTGAAGGGTTACCTCGCCGAACTGCACGGTCGTGGCGTCGATCTTCATCTAATGGGGAAATAGCACCAGCGAGCGGGGCGCAGTTACTGGTATCCTGACTTAAAAATCTGCTCCATATCAGTCGCGTCATTGCGAGCCAGCGGGCAATCCCGCCCGGAGCAGGCCGGTGGCCCGGGACGCTTCCTCGCGCTACGGGTTCGCGATGAGAAGCGCTCTGGCGTCCGAGGGGGCGCCCCGGTCATCGATGCTCGCAGGCTTATGGTGCTGCCGAGGAAGGCGCGGCCGCGCTGGTGCCGAGCGAGCAATCATCCCAAACTTTGATCTAGGTCAAAGTGCCGTGCTGAAGGTTAACGGTAGCTTATAATCAGTCCCGGCTTGCTCGAGGTTAAAGCCAAACCCTTAAACTTGCCGCAAGATGAACGCATAAAGGATATTGGCGATGATGTTACGCGAATGGCGGGCTTCGGCTTTCGGGCACTGTCGCAAAACTCGATCTCTAAAGACAGGCTCGTGAGCTTGACCGATCTGCACCCGCCGATCGGCTCAGATGTCGTGTCGTCCGCTGTGCCTAATGGCCCGCGATCAGATGGCGAATGTTTCGATCAGATGCGGGCCGACCGGACGGGACGAAGTTTTCCGCTCGGCGCCTACGTCACCGGCGAGGGTGTGAATTTCAGCGTGTATTCACGGCAGGCGAGCCGGGTGGATCTCCTGTTGTTCGATGATGCTGACGCAACACACCCGGGGCGGGTGATCGAGCTCGATCCGCACACGCATCGCACCTACCATTATTGGCACGCCTTCGTGCCGGGAATTCGTCCTGGACAGGTTTACGCGTATCACGCGGACGGGCCGTTTGATCCCGGGCGCGGTCTGCGGTTTGATGCAAGCAAGACCCTGCTCGATCCTTACGGGCGCGCGGTCGTCGTGCCCGACGACTATTCTCGGGTCAACGCGAGCCGATACGGTGAAGCCAACCCAAGCGCCATGAAGAGCGTCGTGGTCGATCCCGATCTTTACGATTGGGAGGGCGATGCGCCGCTGCGCCGGCCGTTCGCCACGACTGTGATCTATGAGATGCACGTCGCCGGCTTCACGCGGCATCCGAGCTCCGGGGTATCCGCGGAACGGCGAGGCACCTATGCGGGCATGATCGAGAAGATCCCTTATCTGCAGGATCTCGGGATCACTGCCGTCGAGCTGCTGCCTATATTCCAGTTTGATCGCCAGGACTGCCCGCCGGGCCTGGTAAATTATTGGGGCTATTCCCCGGTCTCGTTTTTCGCGCCGCATGCCGGGTATAGTTGGCGGAAGGATCCGCTCGGACCGGTCGACGAGTTCCGTGACCTTGTTAAGGCGTTGCACCGCGCCGGCATCGAGGTGATCCTGGATGTCGTCTATAACCACACCGCCGAAGGAAGTGCGCAAGGGCCCACTCTCTGCTTTCGCGGTCTTGCCAACGAGATCTATTACATTCTCGACAATGATCGCGCCCAGTACGCAAATTACAGCGGCACCGGAAATACGCTAAACGCAAATCAGTCGATCGTGCGCCGCATGATCCTCGACAGCGGGCGATACTGGGTCACCCACATGCACGTCGATGGGTTCCGGTTCGACCTCGCCTCGATCCTGTCCCGCGACGAGGACGGCAGTCCACTCAAAAATCCTCCGGTTCTCTGGGATATCGACTCCGATCCCGCGCTCGCCGGCGTCAAACAGATTGCCGAGGCGTGGGACGCCGCCGGTCTCTATCAGGTCGGAAGCTTCATTGGCGACAATTGGAAGGAGTGGAACGGGCGGTTCCGCGACGATGTCCGCCGCTTTGTCAAAAGCGACAACGGCACCGTCGGGTTATTGGCGCAGCGCGCACTTGGCAGCCCTGACATTTTCGGCCACGAGGAACGGGAGCCCGAACAGAGCATCAATTTCGTAACCTGCCACGACGGCTTTACGCTGAACGATTTGGTCTCTTACGACAGTAAGCACAACGAGGCGAATGGCGAAGGCAACCGCGACGGGCTCGACCAGAACCTGTCCTGGAACTGCGGGGTCGAAGGACCAACCGACGACACTACGGTCGAGCAGCTGCGCGCTCGTCAGATCAAGAACTTTATTGTCATTCTGCTCATCTCGATCGGTACACCGATGTTCCAGATGGGTGATGAGATGCGCCGCACCCAGCGGGGTAACAGCAATGCCTATTGCCAGGACAACGAGATCAGCTGGCTCGATTGGAGTCTCCTCGATCGGCACCCGGATCTCCACCAATTCGTGCGCAAGCTGATTGGCCAGCGTCTCCGGTTATTGGGAATGAACAATCAGGAAACCTTCGCGTTGAGCCTTAATCAGCTGCTGCGCCGCGCCGAGATCGACTGGCACGGCGTCCGGCTCGGGCGGCCGGATTGGGGTGACTCTTCACATAGCCTTGCCTTTACGGTGCGGACGCGTCAGCGCCAAATCCCGCTCTGGCTGCATGTGATGTTCAATGCTTTTTGGGAGACGCTCGACTTCGAGCTGCCATTGGCGCCCGCTGGAGCAGCCGCCGGCTGGCAGCGCTGGATCGATACATCGCGCGAGTGGCCGGATGACATCGAGAATGTTACGACTGCTCCACCGGTGCCTGGAACGCAATACCGCGTTGCACCTCGCTCCGTTGTGGCGTTGTTTGTGCGCACCGACGGCGAGTCCGGCCCGATCGCAGAACTGACGCAACAATCGTCGTAAATAACACGACGCGTCCTTCACCCGGATAGAAGCATCGGGATGAGTATCTGCCCGATTTCAAGGTTCCGGTTCGATTGTGGAACGTAACGCGTCGCGTAGAGGTCACATTGCTCGAAGAAGTAAACAGGTAAGCTAATCGGGCCCGGCAGCAAGGACAGCATACAATGCAGGAATTGAGCGAAACTACGTTACCGCCGCCAACGGGAACGAATACCGAGTCCGACCTTCTCACCCAATACGGTTGCGGCCCGATCCGGTTTTCTGGTCATAGCGACGCGCTGTACGAAAGGCATCTGCTGTTCGACGACGTCATCGATCCGGTCGCCGCCGGCGCCCGCGAACGCTTCGAGGCCGCCGCCCGGTCCGTCAGGGACGTGTTATCGCAGCGCTGGGTCAAAACCGAGCGCACCTATAACCGCCTGAACCCTAAGCGCATCTACTATTTGTCGATGGAGTTTCTGATCGGGCGGTCGCTGACCAACAACATCACGAATTTGTTGCTCGACCCCTATGTCAAACGCGCCGCGCAGCAACGCGATCTCGATTGGTTCGGCCTGATCGAACAAGAACCCGATGCCGGGCTCGGAAATGGCGGATTAGGGCGGCTCGCCGCGTGCTTCCTCAATTCGATGGCGACAATGGAATTGCCGGCTATGGGCTACGGCCTGCGCTACGAGTACGGCATGTTCCGGCAGACCATCGAGAATGGTTGGCAGCGCGAGTACCCGGACAACTGGTTGCGCCAGCATGACCCTTGGGAGGTCGCCCGCCCACACGAAGCCGTGGAAATCAAGCTTCGCTCCTCGGTCAGAATGCACCGCGGCACCCTGGAGATTGTCCCCGACCACCCCTCGACATTGATCGGCATCCCGTTTGACCGGCCGGTAGCGGGCTATGGCGGCAAAACCATTAACACATTGCGGTTATGGGCCGCGGCGTCGCCCGATTATTTCGATTTTCAGGAGTTCAGCAGCGGCGACTTTGTCGGTGCGCTTGCCGGAACTCTCGCCGCGGAATCGTTGACCCGGGTGCTTTATCCCGACGACAGCACCGAGATCGGGCAGGCGCTGCGTTTTGTGCAGGAATACTTTCTCGTGGCCTGCTCGCTGGCCGATCTCGTACGCCGCTTTCACCGCCGGAATGGCGATTGGCATCTCGTACCCGACAAGATCGCGATACAGCTCAACGATACGCATCCGACTCTGGCCGTTCCCGAATTGATGCGCATCCTGCTCGATGAGGCAGATCTCGGGTGGGACGAAGCCTGGGACATCACGCAAAGGACTTTGGGCTACACCAATCATACCTTGCTGCCCGAAGCGCTCGAAAGATGGCCACTCAGTTATTTTGAGAAGTTGTTGCCGCGGCAGCTGGAGATCATCTTTGAGATCAATCGGCGCTTTCTCGATACCGTCCGGGTTCTCTGGCCCGGTGACAAAGCACGTGTCGCGCGCATGAGCCTGGTCGAAGAGGACGGCGAGCGCAAGATCCGCATGGCGAATATGGCGATTGTCGGCTCGCACAGCACCAATGGGGTCGCTGCCATACACTCGGCTCTACTGCGCAAACTGACCGTCAAAGATTTTGCCGAGATGTATCCCGAGCGCTTCAACAACAAAACCAACGGCATCACCCCGCGGCGTTGGTTGTTGCTTTCGAACCCCGGCCTCGCTCGCGTCGTCACCGAGGCGCTTGGCGAGCGATGGGTGACCGATCTCGACGAATTGCAAAAACTGCGGCCTTTGGCGGATGACGCGGCCTTTCGCGAAAGCTTCCTCGAGGCTAAGCGGGCGGCCAAACTGCGCTTTGTCGATTGGGTGAAAACCAGCGGCGGCCAGGCCGTCGACCCGGACACGATCTTCGACTGTCAGATTAAACGTATTCACGAATATAAACGGCAGTTGTTGAATGCGCTGCGCATCATCGTCCTTTACAATCAGCTGCGGGAAAATCCGCACCTCGACCTGATGCCGCGCACCTTTGTCTTCGGCGGCAAGGCAGCGCCTGCCTATCACTTGGCGAAGCTGATCATTAAATTCATCAACAACATTGCCGGCACAGTCGATGGCGACCCAATAACACGGGGCCGACTGAAAGTTGTTTTTCTTCCCGAATATTGCGTGTCGCTGGCAGAGCGGCTGATTCCGGCGGCCGATGTCTCCAATCAGATTTCGACCGCTGGTTACGAAGCCAGCGGCACCAGCAACATGAAATTTATGATGAATGGGGCGTTGACGATCGGCACCCGCGACGGCGCCACGATCGAGATGGCGGAGGAAGCTGGCGAGGATAACTTCTTCCTGTTCGGCCTGACCGCTGACCAGGTGGAGGGGAGCCGCGGCTGGTACAATCCGCACTGGCATTACGACCACGACCCGGAGACCCGTGCGGCGCTGGACATGATCGCGGCCGACTATTTCAGCCGCTATGAGCCGGGGATTTTTGCGCCACTGCACAACGCATTGTTGGGCGCAGGCGATCACTACATGCACCTTGCCGACCTGCAATCCTACATGGAGGCCGACCGCCGGCTGACGGCGTTATACGCCGACCGCACCGGATGGGCACGCAAAGCGATCTTGAATGTGGCGGGTTCCGGCAAATTCTCCAGCGACCGCACGATCGCCCAATACGCCACCGAAATCTGGAACGCAAAGCCCTGTCCAGTGCCATGAAAAGGACCCGCGTTATCTGCATGCAAGGATGGTTGAGCGCTCTGTAAAGCTATCGAGCGGCTGATTGACTGTCTCGCCGATCGCGAGAGCTCGGCCGCAAAAAGGCCGTGGCGTTTATCGAAATTGATCCCGACCGCCACCCAGCTGCAGCGAAGCTCAGTGCTTGGCTCACCGTAACTCACCAGGATTTACCTAAGTTTACTCGACCGCGGTGCATGGGGGTGCACAATTGGATCGATGAGCTGACTACAATTCATCTGTCTGGACCCGCATTGGGGAGAGTATGATGTCAAAGCTCCATTTCGATCCCGTCACGTATCAGTTCTACTACCGCTGCCCGACCGGAGATGGCGCTCCGGCTCGAGCTGTGGGGTTCCGTTGGGATCCGCTGCGCCGTCGGTATTACACGTTGGATCCCAAGGTGGCGGCGGGATTGGCGAGCCGCGGCGACAACTACGTCAAACTTTTACTGGCCGACGCGCTAGGACCAGAAGTTTTGCACAAGCGCGGCCAATTCGATGCCGGGTATCGGAGAGCGAGCACGTCCCCCGATAATGCGTCGGCGTCGCGTACTATCCATTGAGCACTCGGGCCCCGATCGGGGTAGCGAGGACCAAGCAGCAGATAGCCGCGATGCCGGGTTCCGGCAATCCACGCGGCGACGTGATTTGCGTCATCTCAGGGCGAGACTTGGATTGATTGCGCATGACAGCCGCTGCGCCAGAGCGGCGCGCTGTTGTACGATGCTGAGGCGTTCTCGGCTGCCTCAGGGATATTAGCTTCTCGGCATCTTGGGAGAGGGTGGAGTACAGCGCCGGACAAATTTTAACGGAATTAAGTGGTCATCGCGCGCGGAACTATTCAAACTTTGGACAATGGCGATTTGGAAACTCCGGCGATTGGAAGATTCCGAGCGCGACAGGGAAGGGCGATCTTTTCGATGAGGATAGCAGCCAATCTGCAGCACCGCCCGTGGCGTCCAGCCTTGCTTCGCTGGCTGGCCGCCTGGGCCGCGCTGCCTGTCGCTTCCTGTCAGCCGGCCGGCGTATTGGATCCGCAAGGGCCGATCGCCTCGGCCGAGCTGCTTCTTTTGTTCAATTCCACGGCGATCATGCTGGTGGTCGTGGTTCCGGTGATCCTGGCGACTTTGGGATTCGCGTGGTGGTATAGGGCGTCCAACGCACGCGCCAGCCACGCCTCGGACGAAGGTTATGAGGGGCGCATCGAGTTTGTCCTCTGGTCGATCCCGGCGCTGATTGTGATCCTGCTGGGCGGGGTGATCTGGATCGGGTCCCATCAGCTCGATCCGCGGGCGCCGATCCCGGCGAATGCGAAGCCGCTCCGCGTCGAGGTTGTCGCCCTCGATTGGAAATGGCTGTTCATCTACCCCGATCAGGGTATTGCGGGTGTCAATCAGCTGGTCGTACCGGTCGGAACACCGCTCGAGTTTCGGCTCACTTCTGCAACAGTGATGAATTCGTTCTTCGTCCCACAACTCGGCAGCCAGATCTACACGATGGGCGGCATGACCACCCACCTCAACCTGCTTGCCGACAAGCCGGGCGAGTATCCTGGCTTTTCGGCAAATTACAGCGGTGACGGTTTTTCCGATATGCGATTCATTGCCAAGGCCGTATCCGCCGGCGATTTCGACGCTTGGGTCAAAGAGGTGCGCGGCAAGGGGTCGGCGCTTGACAATGCCGGTTTCGGCCAGTTGGCAAAGCCGAGCGAAGCCGTGCCACCGACGACCTATCGGTCGGTCCAACCCAACCTGTTCGAACGCATCATCGACCAGACGGCGTCGGGCGGCGCCAAGGCCGGTGTGGGTGCCGCCTGGTGCCCGCCGACGCGAGTAGGAGGATGACATGCTGGGCAGGCTGAGCTTAGCGGCTATCCCGCTCAACGAGCCGATCCCGCTTATCACCGGGCTGGTCGTCGTCCTGATCATTCTCGCCGTCCTCGGGCTTATCACCGTAAAGGGTTGGTGGCCCTATCTGTGGCGCGAGTGGTTTACCAGTGTCGATCACAAGCGCATCGGGGTGATGTATTTTACGCTCGGGCTGGTCATGCTGCTGCGCGGGTGGGCCGATGCGATCATGATGCGGTCGCAGCAGGCGGTCGCGATCGGCAACGCCCAGGGATATCTGCCGCCCGACCACTACGACCAGATCTTCTCGGCGCACGGCACGATCATGATCTTTTTCGTGGCCATGCCATTTGTCATCGGGCTGATGAATCTTGTCGTGCCGTTGCAGCTCGGCGTGCGCGACGTCGCCTTTCCAACACTTAATTCGGTCAGCTTTTGGCTGACGGCGACGGGCGCCCTGCTGGTCAATATGTCGCTCGTCATCGGCAATTTCGCGCGCACCGGCTGGATGGGTTATCCACCGCTGTCCGAGCTCGCCTTTTCGCCGGATGTCGGCGTCGATTATTACTTGTGGTCATTGCAGATCTCGGGCATCGGCACGTTGCTGACCGGCGTCAATTTCGTGACGACGATCCTCAAATTGCGCGCCCCGGGCATGACCTATTTTCGCATGCCCGTGTTTTGCTGGACTGCACTGTCCGCCAACATGTTGATCGTCGCCGCCTTTCCTGTTCTCACGGCGACCTTCGCGATGCTGCTGCTCGACCGTTATCTCGGGATGCACTTTTTTACCAATGATGCGGGCGGCAACCAGATGATGTATGTAAACCTGTTTTGGGCATGGGGCCATCCCGAAGTCTACATCCTGATTCTGCCATGCTTTGGCGTCTTCTCCGAAGTGGCTGCAACCTTTTCCGGCAAGGGCCTATTCAGCTACCGCACAATGGTCTTGGCCACCCTAGGGATTTGCGTTCTCTCTTTTATGGTCTGGCTGCACCATTTCTTTACGATGGGGGCGGGGGCAGACGTCAACTCTTTCTTTGGCATCATGTCGGCGATCATCGCGGTACCGACCGGCGCCAAAGTTTTCAACTGGCTGTTCACGCTGTTCCGCGGACGGATCGTGTACAAGACGCCGGTTCTATTTTTGATTGGCTTTATGGTCACGTTTGTTATCGGCGGGTTGACCGGCGTCCTGCTGGCGGTGCCGCCCGTCGATTTCGTGCTGCACAACAGCACGTTTTTGGTCGCCCATTTTCACAACGTCATCATTGGCGGCGTGGTGTTCGGCGCGCTGGCGGGTTACAATTATTGGTTTCCCAAGGCCTTCGGCTTTACGCTCGACGAGAGGTGGGGCAAAGCCAGCTTTTGGTGCTGGCTGATCGGCTTTTATCTCGCCTTCACGCCGCTTTATGCCTTGGGCCTGATGGGCATGACCCGGCGCCTCGAGCATATTCCCGATCCGAGTTGGCGGCCGTTGCTGCTGGTCGCCGAGGTCGGAGCCCTCGTCATTTTCCTTGGCATGCTTTGCCAGATCGCACAGCTCTACGTCAGCATCCGCACCCGCGAACTCCGCCGCGACCTGACCGGCGACCCATGGAACGGCCGCACCCTGGAATGGTCGACCTCGTCGCCGCCGCCGGCTTATAATTTCGCGGTTCTGCCCACGGTCGAGACAATCGACGCATTCTGGGAGATGAAGCGCAGAGGAGTGAAGCCGGCAGTGGAACTGGCCTATCAAGCCATCGAAATGCCACGCAACAGCCCGACCGGCTTTATTACTGCCTTCTTTGCGGTAATCACCGGCTTTGCGCTGATATGGCATATCTGGTGGTTGGTGATTGTCGGTCTGCTCGCCGCCGCAATTACGGTGCTGGTGTTTGGCTGGAGTGAGAACCGGGAGCAGGAAATCCCGGCCGGTGAAATAGCACGCATCGAGCGGGCCCGGTTGGCGGGGGCGCCGACATGACGATGGCAACGATAGACACACTTCCAACCGCAATACCGACCGCACTCGTGCGCGGGCGGGGCGGCGGCGGACCGGCCCCTAAGCGGACCGTTGTCGCCTACGGGTTCTGGATTTTTCTGCTCAGCGACTTTGTCCTGTTCTCGGGGCTGTTCGCCGCCTATGCGGTGTTGTCGGGCAATGCTGCCGGCGGGCCGACCGGGGCCGAATTGTTCGACCTTCGCAATGTCTTTATTGAGACTATGTGCCTGTTGTTCTCGAGCTATACTTGCGGGCTTGGGGCATTGTCGGCCGAGCGGCGGCAGCCGCAGCGCTTTCTGATTTTCTCTGTTTTCACCTTCGTGCTGGGCGCGGCTTTCCTTGTGATCGAGGCTAGGGAATTCGCCCGCATGGTAAGCGAAGGCGCCGGACCCTCCCGCAGCGCCTTTCTCTCCAGCTTTTTCACCCTGGTTGGCACGCATGGCGTCCATGTCACCGGCGGCCTCATTTTCCTCGTCTATATGATGGCGCAGGTGGTCGCTAAAGGCTTGCGCGGCCCCGTGCTGCGGCGCCTCTTATGCTTCAGCCTGTTCTGGCATGCGCTGGACATCATCTGGGTCGGGGTGTTCACCTTGGTCTATCTGATGGGAGTCGATCACTGATGGACGGCGACGACCGCGTGTTCGACGACCGCACGCCGGGCGTCGAAGAATACGAGCCCACGGCTAGCTATGTCTCGTACACGGCGGGGCTCGGGCTCGCGATCCTGCTGACGATTACTTCCTTCGTCGTATCGCAAACCCATTTGCTGTGGCCTCCGGGAATACCGGTCGGGCTAATCGTGCTCGCCTTTGCCCAGATCGGCGTCCATCTCGTCTTCTTTCTGCACCTGGGCAGCGGGCCCGACCACACCAACAATATCGTCGCACTCGCCTTTGGCCTGTTGATCATCTTTCTGGTCATCACCGGATCGGTGTGGATCATCGCCAATCTCAACGCGAACATGATGGAGATTCCGGCGCATTGAGCTGCTGCACTCCTGTTTGCTGGTCCCGAAGAAGGGACGACCGGGTGGAACGCCCGCTCTCGCCCCTTTCAAGCAGCTTACGCGGAGGTGCACGATGGCGGACGCGGAAGTTGATGGGCGTGCGGCTTGCCGCGGTGGCGGGCTCGTGCGACTCTCGGCATTATGAGACCGCACAATTACTACGCATCGCCGGGGTTTGAGCGGGCCGGACTGCGGCGGCGCGAGATGAACTGGATTATCGAGCGCGTCGCCGACCCCGCGACCCTCTTTGTACCGGTATGGCGCAACCAGAATTTGGTCATCGAGATCGAGGGCGGCGAGCCGCGGGCGGTGGCGCTCGGCTGGTCCGGGATCGGCCCTGTTCTCGGCGATATGATCGCCGCCGAGGAGCGTCTGCAGCGCGGCGAGATCGTCTTTCTCGGCATCGTCGAGGAGCGCGCACATTTCGCGCTCGACCTGTCGCCGATTGAGGCGCCGCTCGACATGCTGCATTCGCCGGCGCGCGCGGCGAGCGGCCTCGAAGCAGCGAATGTGCGATTTGCTGATCTACGCCAATTGGGTGGCCGACTCGACCGCCGTGACGCGGCATTGTTGGCGCATGCCCGCGCGATGCTCTATTGGCACGCCCGCCATCGTTTTTGCGGTGTTTGCGGTAGCCCGACCCGTGCTGAAGAAGCGGGCCACATGCGCCGCTGCACCGATCCCGCCTGCAATTCGATGCATTTCCCGCGCACCGATCCCGCGGTGATCATGCTGGTGACATCAGGCGAAAACGCGCTGATGGGCCGCTCGCGCAACTTTCCGCCGGGCATGTATTCGACCCTGGCGGGCTTTGTTGAGCCGGGCGAAAGCCTCGAAGACGCGGTCGCGCGCGAAGTCCGCGAGGAGGCCGGCATCGAGGTCGGCGCCGTCGATTATCATTCGTCGCAGCCCTGGCCATTCCCGGCGAACATCATGCTCGGGTTTCACGCCCACGCGCTGACCACCGAGATCACGGTCGATTACGGCGAACTAGAAGACGCGCGCTGGGTCGAACGCGCCTGGCTGCTGGCGCATACGGACGACGACACCTTCCGGATGCCGCGCCTCGATTCGATCGCCCGCCGCCTGATCGAAGACTGGCTTCACGGACGCTGAACCCGCATCCGAGCGCCAAGCTGTGCGGGCTAGGATTGCTGCTTTTTTGCGGTGGCTCTAACCGAGGCTGCCGCGGTCGCGACGTCGCGCGGATAGGTGAGCAGTCCGGGCACGACGAGGCTGCCGGCGATCAGCATCGGGATCAGCATTATCAACAAGGTCCACATCAACCCGCTGGTGCCGCCGCCCAACCAGACCGACATCGCCCCGAACAAAAGCGGCGCTCCGCCCTCAAACCCGGCGCGTAACGCCATGCGTCCGGCCTCGCCGCGACCCCACAAGCGGGGATGGATAATGTCGAGGCGGGCGGCATCGATCGGCGCCAATGCCGCCGACAACAACCCGGTGCCGACCATCAACACCGGAATCCCGATCCACGGGATCGACAGCCAGATGCCGATCGCAAGGAACGGCACCGAAAGAAACAGTGCGATCGCCGGCACGATGATCCGGGCGTTGATGTTGCCTGTGTCGAGAAGACGCCGCGATATTCGTCCGCCGGCCAGTAAACCCGCCAGCGCGCCAACGCCGAGAACAATAACGAGCGCGCTGACGATGCTGCGCGCGAGCCCGTAATGCGGCGGAAAATAGATCATGGCAAAGGCGCGCGCGCCCGAGAAAAAGAAGTAGGCGAGAGTCGAAGCAACGATCAGCAGCGAATAGGTCGGCAGCCGCAGCAAATAGATCATCGCCCGCCACCAGCTCCAGCCGGTCGGGTTCTCACGAATGATTTTACCTTTTCGCGGGCCAATCCTGGCTTCGCGCACCTTCTGTTGCACTTGGTCCGGTTCGCCGGGATGAGCACCCGGTTCCTTGCGATTGGACGGGCGCGACGCCGCTTCGGGGTCGTCTTCGCCGACCTCGAGCCAGCTCTGACCGCCGCGCTCTGGCTCGGGGAGGAAACGCCACAGCACCCAGGCAAGACGATACTTGGCGAGGCCATGACAAAAAACGCCCAGCGCCAGCTGACAAAACTCGACACCTCGCCAGCCACAAAAAAGCCGACGCCCGCGCCGATCAGCTCGCCAGACAGAATGAGGCCATAAATCGAGGCGCGGTCGCGCGCCGGGAAAAAATCTCCGGTCAAAGACGCGGCGCAGGGCCACGCCACCGCGGTCACGGCTCCGAGAAACAGCCTCGTTCCGAGGAGATAGAAGTACGATGTGGCGGTGCCGCTAAGGATCATCGCCGCCGCCCAGATCAAGACGGCGACGATCAGGATCGTCTGCCGGCGCATCCGGTCGGCGAGGATGCCCATCGGTGATGTCGCGATCGCGCCAATAAAGATCCTATGGGGACCGTCGATTGCCGGGGGTTGATACGCTCAGCACCGCCAATCACGCATCGAGGAGGAACCGATGCTCCCCAGTACCCGCTGTATTTCCACCGAGCAAACCGCAACTGTCCAACCTGATCTCGCGCTTTATGCGTCATTGGAACTGAGTCGATCGACATGGCTTATCACCTGCCTTTTGCCCGACAGGAACCGGATGTCGAAGTACTCGACACCGGGCGGCGATGGTGGCGCACTGCTCGGTCTGCTGGAGCGCATGCGAGCAAGGGCTCAGCAACTGACGGGGCGTCGGGTGAAGATTGTGGCAATCCAAGAAGCTGGACTGGACGGCTTTTGGGTCCACCGGCTGCTGGAGGCAAACGGCATTGAAAGTCATGTTGTCGATCCGGCGTCCATTGCTGTGCCGAGACGCCGGCGACGCGCCAAGACGGATGCGATCGACGGCGAGACATTGCTGAGAACGTTGCTGGCATGGACACGCGGAGAACCACGTGTCTGTGCGATGGTCGTGCCGCCAACCCCGGAAGAGGAGGACTGTCGGCGGGTGTGCCGCGAGCGCGCGATACTCTTGCAGGAGCGGATCCGGCACACGAACCGCATCAAGGGTCTACTCGCCGGACAGGGCATTACGGGTTTCAATCCACTGCATAAGGACCGCCGGCAACTGCTCGACGCCGCTCGCACGGGCGACGGTCGTCCGCTGCCGCCCCAGCTCAAGGCCGAGATCCTGCGCGAGATCGAGCTCATCGAATTGCTCGTGCGCCAGATCGCCGATGTTGAGGCCGCGCGCGAGGTCATTGCCGGGCCCAAGACAGCGAAATCTCCATCCCCGGTCGTGCTTCTCAAGCAGCTCAAGGGCATCGGCCCCGAGATCGCCTCAGTTCTATACTTCGAGGGTCTGTTCCGAAGCTTTGGCAATCGCCGCCAGCTGGCCGCCTATGCCGGGCTCGCGCCGACACCGTGGCGGAGCGGCACAGTCGACCAGGAGCAGGGCATCTCCAAAGCGGGCAATCCGCGTCTGCGCAGCACCATGATCGAGTTTGCCTGGTTATGGCAGCGACATCAGCCTGCCAGCACTTTGAGCCGTTGGTTCCATTCGCGTGTCGGCAAAGAACGCGGGCGGATCCGTCGGATCGCGATCGTTGCGCTCGCCCGCAAGCTGCTGATTGCCGTCTGGCGCTACCTAACCCAGGGCGAGGTTCCAGAGGGCGCCGTCCTGAAGCTCGCATAGTGCAGGTCGCAATTCGAACGACCGTCACAGCATCCACGAGGGAACCCTCGTCGGATCTTGGTGGGTGGGCCGCGTAACGTCCTGGCTGCAAGATGCCGCCATAAAGATTGGTCCCATCCTCCCGAGCCGTGGCCTCGAGTATGAGGGATTTTGGTGTCAGCTGCTCCGAGCAGCGACCGGATGTGAGGTTCTGCGGCACGGTGCTGCAGCTGATCAGGCGGCTCGAACCAAGACCTGACTTAAGGAAGCTAAGCTTGATGAATGACCAGTTGACCCGGCCAATCCCCATGTGAGGACGTTACGGCCAGCAGCAAGCCGATCTGCGTGTTGCCGATATCGAAGGCGTCTTTCAGCCGGTCGGATACGGCTGATAAGGTTCCGAGCTGAGCGGTGTCGAGACCGAGAACCGCTGCCAGCACCGCGATGATTTGCAGGCGAGCCGATCCACCGGCGACTTCAAAAATCCGCGTCTTCGCGGCGTCGATAATATCCGTTGCACTGGCCATCACCCGGCAAACGGTAGCCCCGGCAATAAATCACTCGATACGCCTACTTAGTTAAAACATCAGGATGGTTTGTCCGGTAACGCGCAATAACCCGAGCGGTTCACGTCGCCACGACACTGTCTACGAGCCGGACGAACTGGCGATTTCCGTATTGGCTATTTCTGGCGGCGGCAGCTGAAGCGGCATTGCAACCTCGGTGGGATGTCGGGGCAATAACGGCCTCGGGCAATGCCGGCGCGCCGATCTCGCCGCCGATCGTCTTGATTATCGGCAGGCAGCCGTTGCAGGTTGCGATCAGCGCGGCGCGGCATTCCTCGGCGCGACGCCACTTGGCTTCGGCTCGCTCGGCCGCGACAAATCTGCGATGGCGCGGGCGCCACTCGGTCAGAAATGGCTGCAGCACCTCGCTGAGCAATTTGAACGCCTGCGCTTGGATTGTCTCAGCCCCCGCGTTCGCCGGCGGCGGCATCGCTCTGAGCATGTCACGAACCTGATCGGCAAGCGTGTCGAGCGCGGCAATCGCCTCACCGAGGGCGCCCGGCCCAGCGAGCAGCTCCGGCCGTGGCAGGCGGGTTGCAGCTTCGACATAGACTTGCCAGCCCGCCTGCATCAAAGCGGGATCGAGTGGCGCGGCGGCCGCCGTCTCAGCCCCTACGAGTTCGTCGGTGGCGATCAATACCGGGGCAAGCACGGGCCGATCCGGCAGTATTCTCTCGAGGCCGGATATCCCCAGAGCCATCCCGAGTTGCCATGAGCGTTCGACCAGCCGGTCGCGAGTACGGGCAAGATCACCGCGGCAGAGTGCCAACAACGGCCAATCGCCAGCTTGCCGGCCGGATTGGCGCCATGCATCGACGCGTGACTGCCACCGTCCGAGAAACGGCAGCAAATCACGGGTCAGGATTTCCATGACAAAGATGTGCGGCGGCTCGGCGCCGTCGGTGAGCGGCCCAGGTCGCGGCGCCGCCGTTGCAAGCCGCTCGCGCACCCCGTCGGCAAGCGTTTCAATTGACGCCAGCGCCGCCGCGGTCGGCAGATCGTTGGCGCCGATGACTGCAATCGCCGAGACCGTCTCGGAAAGGACATACCACAGTAAGGCGCGGCTTTGCGGGTCGAGCAGCACCGTCACATCCGCCGCGCCGACGCGCAATGGCCCATTTGAGAACCGCGCCCAGGCCGTCACCGCATTCAGACGGCGCATCAGTGCGCGGGTCGGACGCGCCGAAACGATTGGTAGAAGCCGCTCCGCTACGGGCCGGCGAACTGGCGTGATTGGATTTATCATCGGCGCCGACTGCGCTTGCGAGCCGACAGGCTCGGGACTTCGATCGTTTCGGTTCGGCTAGGCGCCGTCAAGTGGCGCGATGGACTTAATGTTGATCGGCGGTCAGCACCGAGCGCGGGCGGCGTACCAGCGGCATCAACATCAGCCCCATGACAAAGAAAGCCCCGATCAGCATCAACAAATCATTGTAAGTCAAAACCAGAGCCTCGCGGTGCACCAGATTGGCCAGCGTCTGCAGTGCGGCATGATGCGCATCGCCCGGGATCAGCGGACCGAGCCGGCTGGTCTGCGAATCGATATAATTTTGCACCGCGGCGCGGGCCGGGTTGACGTCCTCGATTAGCCGGTTCCAGTGAAACTGCATCCGGCTGTTCAGGATTGTGCCGACCGTCGCCAGCGCTATAGCGCCGCCGAGATCGCGGGTCAGACCGTATAGTCCGGAGGCGTTCTTCAGCTTATCCTGAGGGACGGAGCCGAGTGCGATCATGTTGGCCGGGAGATAGCAGAACATCAACGAAATGCCGCGCACCGCTTGCGGCAGCATGAGTTCGGGGAAGCTCGCCTGATTGGTGAGGCCGGCAGTCAGGTACATCGAAAACGCAAATAGCCCGAGACCGAACGCCAGCATCAGCCGCAAATCGATCCGCCGGGCGATCTGTGTGCTGAACGGCGACATCGCCATCTGCGCGATCCCGGCGACAAACACCGTCTCGCCGATCTGCAGCGCGCTGAAGCCGCGCACTTGCGCCAGAAACAGCGGGACCAGATACGTCGTGCTGTACATTCCGGTGCCGACGAGGAACGTAAAGAACGAGCCAAGCGCGAAATTGCGGTTATTGAAGGCGCGCAAATCGACGATCGGCTGCCGGTATGTCAGCACCCGCCAAAAGAACAACACCGAGGCTGTCGCGGCCACGAAGACCGCGGCGCGGATCGTCGTATCGTCGAGCCAGTCCCACCGCGGCCCTTCCTCGAGCGCGTATTCGAGACAGCCGAGGAAGGTCGCCATCAGCACCAGCCCGATCACGTCGAAATAGCGCAGCAGCGACAGGTCGGGCCTGTCGATGTTGACGCAGTTCCACACGACCACGGCGACGACAATGCCGGGCACGATGTTGACGAGAAACAGCCAATTCCACGAGAGGGTGTCGGTCAGGAACCCGCCGATCGTCGGCCCGAGCGTCGATGACAGGTTTAGGATGACCGAGATCATCACCATCAGCCGCGTCAGCGGCGGCCCGCGGAACCGCGTGTAGATGACCGGAAACACGCTCGGCGTGATCGCCCCGCCGCAGAACCCCTGCAGTGCCCGGTAAACGATCATTTGGCTGAGGCTCGTCGCGGTCGCGCACAAGGCGCTCGCCGCGGTAAAGCCGAGGATTGCGGTGACGAACAGCAGGCGCGTCGACACCAGCCGCGACAGCATCCCGCTCAACGGCACCATAACGACATCGGCGATCAGGTACGCGGTCTGGACCCACGAGATCTCGTCGGAGCTCGCCGACAACCCGCCCTGGATCTGCGTCAGCGAGCTCGTGACGATCTGGACGTCCATGATCGCCATGAACAGACCGACCGACATCGCCAGCACGCCGATCCAATCGCGCAGAGTTTGCTGGCCGGCCGGTCCGGCTGGCGTCGTGGCGGTCGAAACCGGCGCCGGTCGCGTCGGCGCTGCCGGCACTCGCAGGATCGGGGAGCGGCGCGACCATCCGGCCCGTCTGAATACCGCCGCCGCCCAGCTCACTTTTTATCTGGGGCCGTCGCGGAAATGGGGCTGGCCTGGGCCGTCCCGACAATGCTGTCGGCGGCGATCGCGTCGCCCGTATCGCGGGTATCGACCGTGACCGTGACCGACAGTCCCGGCCGCAACAGCCGCGCCAACGGTCCCTCCTTCGGAAGCGAGATCCGCACCGGCACGCGCTGCACGATCTTGGTGAAATTGCCGGTGGCGTTGTCGGGCGGCAGCAAGCTGAACTGGGCCCCGCTCGCCGGAGCAAAGCTCTCGATTTTTCCAATCAGAGCCTGGTCGGGATAGGCGTCAACCGAGACCTCGGCGCGCTGGCCCGGCCGCATTCGCGTCAGCTGCGTCTCTTTGAAATTTGCGGTTATGTAGACTCGCGGCAACGGCACCAGCGACACCAATTCGGTCCCGGGCTTAACATATTGCCCGACCTGACCCGCCCGATTGCCGACGATGCCGGAGACCGGTGCACGGATAACCGTGTTGTCGAGGTCGTTCTTGACCAGCCGCAAATTGGCGCGCGCCTGATCGAGCCGGGCTTCCTCCTCGCCGCGCTGCGACTGCAACACGCCAAGCTGGCTTTGCGCTGCTGCCAATGCCGCCCGATCCTTCTGCGCTTCGGCTTCGGCCTTGCGAGCATCGGCTTGGGCCTGCTCATAACGCTGCCGGCTGGCGAAATCGGTCGTCATCAAGGCGGCATAGCGCTTGAAATCCTGCTGGGTGCGGATGACATCGGCTTCGCCCGAGGTCAGCGTCGCCTGCGCCTGGGCAATCATCGCCTTCTGTAGTTCGAGCCGGCTAACATAGGTCGCCACCGCGGCCTGTTCGGTGGCGACAGCCGCCTGCGCCTGGGCGACTTTGGCGGCAAAATCGCTGTCGTCGATAACGAACAGCACCGCGCCCTTTTTGACGGCTTCGTTATCCCGGAAACGTACTTCCTTGATGTAGCCCTCGACTTTGGGGCTGATCACCGAGACGTCGCTCGCAACATAAGCGTCGTCGGTCGATTGCAAAAACCGCCAATCGGTCCACCAATGCCAGCCGCCATAGACGCCGCAAACCAGCGCCAGCACGACGGCGGCGAATACGAACTTCTTGCGCATCCTCTCTGAACTAAACCGTTCAGTTCATAGTTGCGCAGAACCTATGCCGTCTCTAATAATTGTCAAGCGCCGCGTTGGTGGAACTGTGGCCAGCACGATCGAACGCAGCCAGCGTAACGAAGCCCCGACTGCCGGCAAGGCGGAGAGCATCCTTGCTGCGGCAAAACGGATGTTTCTCGAAGGCGGTTTCGGCGCGGTCAGCATGGACGCGATCGCGCGCGAAGCCGGTGTCTCCAAGGCGACGGTTTACGCGCATTTCGCCGGCAAGGAGGAATTGTTTGGCGCGGTGATCGGGCGCGAATGCGAACATTACTTGGCGGGGTTTTCGGCGCGCGAACTCGACCCGGCTGATGCGCGGGCGTCGCTGACGAGTTTGGGCCGCCGGTTTCTCGACCTGCTGTTGTCGCCCGACGCGATCGCGCTGCATCGCCTGATTTTGGGGGAAGTCAGCCGCTTCCCTGAGCTCGGCCGGGTCTTCTGGCAGGCCGGCCCCGAGCGCAACCTTTCTCAGATCGAAAAATTTTTGCGCGCCGCAGCCACGGCCGGGTCGCTCGAAATCGCAGATGCGCGGCACGCCGCCGAGCAGTTCGTCGGTTTGGTGCGCGGGGAAATCCAGCTGCGCCATCTGCTCCGCCTCGAAACCGCTGCCAGCGAGGACGCAATCCGCGACATTGTAAGCTCAGCCGTCACTACTTTTTTGCGCGCCTTTGAATACCGCAGCGCTGGTAATTAACTCTGACGATCGGCAGGGCGTAAGCGCATGTCTGCCGGTGTTGACAATCCGGCATTTGATCGAGCGCCAAATCGAGAGTCGATACTGAGCTCCGCCAGCTTCGTCGTCACGAAAGGGCGGGAACAGCTGTCGTGCACGTTTCCGAACCGGCTTTCTGGAATATGCGCGCGTTGCAGCCGCGTCGATTTCATACCGCTGTGCCGAATGTCGGGAAAGGGTCCGAACCTCCTCGTTGCGGGGTGAGGGCGGAAAGGTCTGGGACCAGCGCAAGCTCGCTTTGCGCTCAGGCATCGTCGAATGACGGCTGACCACCCCAAGGCCGAGGTCAGACTGAGCCGCGAATTGACAGCGCCCCGCACGATCCCCATACTCCGGCGCTTTCCTGCCTGATGGCGCGCCGACCGAACCGGGTTCGCGCGTTGAGGAGAGCGGCGATGGCGCGGGATCCCGGCGAGATGCGCCGGCGGGGCGAACGGATCCTCAAGAACGGGCCGTCTGACCTGCGACGACGACGATAGTCTGAGCGTCCGAAACACTCGACTTTCCAATCTTTCGCGCAGGAGACATTTGTGATTACACCCGTGATGCCGACCTACGGGCGGTGGGACGTTGCCGTGGACCACGGCGAAGGCTGTTGGCTCTACTCCGAAGACGGCCGCAAATTCCTTGATTTCACCAGCGGGATCGCGGTTACCGGGCTCGGCCACTGCCATCCCCATCTGGTGGACGCTATCCGGCAGCAAGCCGGGCGGTTATGGCATTCCTCGAACTTGTTTCGCATTCCCGGCCAGGAAAAGCTGGCCCAGCGGCTGGTCGAAAATTCATTCGCCGATACCGTGTTCTTCGGCAATTCGGGCGCCGAGGCGTGCGAATTGGCGCTGAAGGTGGCCCGCAAGTACCAGCACGACACCGGCCATCCCGAGCGCTATCGCATCATCGGGTGTGAAGGATCGTTCCACGGCCGCACCTTTGCGACATTGGCGGCAGCCGGTAACGAGAGGTACCTTGAAGGGTTCGGCCCGCCGATGGACGGCTTTGACCATGTCGCCTTTGGCAACCTCAACGAAATGCGCGCCGCGATCGGCGGCGAAACCGCAGCCATCATTGTCGAGCCGGTCCAGGGTGAGGGCGGTGTTCGCCCCGGCTCAGACGATTATTTGCGCGGGTTGCGGGCGATTGCCGACGAGTTTGGATTGCTGCTGATCTTTGACGAGGTCCAGTGTGGGATGGGCCGGACCGGCAAGCTGTTCGCCTATGAGTGGTCGGGGGTCGCTCCCGATGTGATGGCCGTCGCCAAGGCCTTGGGCGGCGGTTTCCCGATCGGCGCGTGCCTGGCGACCGAGCGCGCCGCGGTCGGGATGGTGCCGGGGACCCATGGCTCGACTTTTGGCGGCAACCCGCTGGCGGTCGCTGCCGGCAACGCCGTGCTCGATGTGATGCTCGAACCCGGCTTTTTGGATCGCGTCGACGCAACAGCCAACATGTTTCGCGGCCGCCTCGCTGAGCTGGTCAAATCCTATCCGAAGCTGTTTGCTGAACTGCGCGGCTCCGGGCTGTTGCTCGGCATCCGCTGCGTCGTCCCGGCCGGTGATATCGTGACCCGGCTGCGCGAGAACGGCCTGTTGGCGTTGACCGCCGGCGACAATGTCTTGCGGCTGCTGCCGCCATTGATCGTCAGCGAAGCCGAGATCGGTCAGGCGATGGACATCCTGCACAAGATCGCGCGGGAATGGTCGGCGTAAGGCAGATCGCACGCGAGCCGGCGCTGGTCGACCGCGGGCTCGCGCCGCGCCATTTCCTCGACATCGATCAGCTCGACAATACCGAATTAGGCAGCATTCTCGATGTCGCAAGCGCCTACAAAAGCGGCCGGCGCGACCGCCCGCTCGCCGGCAAGATCTTGGCGATGATCTTTGAGAAGCCGTCGACCCGAACCCGTGTTTCGTTCGAGGTCGCGATGCGCCATCTCGGCGGCGACACCATCTTTTTGAACACGACCGACAGCCAGCTCGGCCGCGGCGAGACCGTCGCCGATACGGCGCGCGTGCTGTCGCGCTATGTCGATGCGATCATGATCCGCACCAATCTCGCGGATAAACTCAGGGAATTGGCCGAGCACGCGACTGTGCCGGTGATCAACGGGCTGACCGACACGTCGCATCCGTGCCAGATCATGGCGGATGTGATGACCTTGCAGGAAAAAAAGGGAGCGCTGTCCGGCAGGATCGTGGCATGGAGCGGCGACGGCAACAATGTCGCGGCAAGTTGGGTTCACGCCGCGGTGCGGTTCGGCTTTGAACTGCGGCTTGCCTGCCCGGAGGCGCTGTCGCCCAACCCGGCTTTGCTCGATTGGGCGGTGCGCGAGGGCGGTCGCGTCACGCTGACGATCGAGCCCAACGACGCGGTCGCCGGGGCGGATTGTGTCGTCACCGACACCTGGGTCTCGATGGGCGACGAAGCCGCAGGAACGCGCCACAATCTGCTTGCCCCGTACCGGGTCGACGAAGCCTTGATGGCATTGGCCAAGCCCGATGCCATCTTTATGCATTGCCTGCCGGTAAAGCGCGGCGCAGAGGTCACCGCTGCGGTTGTCGACGGCACGCAATCGGTGGTCTGGGACGAGGCGGAAAACCGCTTGCACGCGCAAAAAGGGATCTTGACCTGGTGTCTTGGCTGACCGGGCTGGAGTCACCATCTCGCGGCATTGCGCGTCGCACCGACAAAAGAGGATAGCCAACCGTGAGTGCGCCAACCCGCTCGGTCCCTGACGACCTTGTACAGCCTTTCCGCATCGACCCGTTTGCGCTGCGCGGAAGGCTGGTCCGGCTCGGCCCGGCGATCGATCGCATCCTGTCGCAGCACGCCTATCCTGAGCCGGTAGCGGCGATGCTGGGTGAGGCGATCACGTTGGCGGTGGTCCTCGCCGGCGCGCTCAAATATGACGGCATCTTCACGCTGCAGACCAAAGGCGACGGGCCGATCCGGCTGATGGTGGCGGATGTGTCGACCGATGGTGCGGTGCGCGGCTATGCCCAATACGATCAGGCCAAGCTCGATGCCGTTCCCACGGCTGAGGCCGCCGCGGGCGTGAGCCTGTCGGTGCCGCGGCTGCTCGGCGGCGGATATATCGCTTTCACCGTCGATCAGGGCGAGGAGACCGACCGCTATCAAGGGATCGTCGAGCTGGCGGGCGCCACCCTGGCAGATTGCGCGCAGCACTATTTCCGGCAATCGGAGCAGATCCAGGCCGGCATCAAACTTGCGGTCGGCCAGACCGGTCCGGGCGATACCTGGCGAGCCGGCGGGTTGATGCTACAACGGGTGCCGCCCGAGGGCGGTTATGGTGTGATCGCCGACGATGTCGAAGACGGCTGGCGTCGCGCCATGGTGCTGATGAGTTCGGCGACATCGGATGAGCTGATCGATCCCGGCATTTCCCCGCATCGCTTACTGTTCCGGCTGTTTCACGAAGATGGGGTTCGGGTTTTCGACACCCACCCGCTCGAAGCGCGCTGCCGCTGCTCGCGCGAGCGGATCGAGAGGATCCTGCGCGCCTTCCCCGCCGACGAGCTCGACGACATGCAAAAGGAGCGGGTAACTACCGTCACTTGCGAGTTCTGCAGCCGCCGCTACACCTTCGAGGCCGATGAGATCGGCCGCCTCGCCCCGGCATAAGTCGGACGACGAGGCCGGGCGATGGCCGCGGATTACGAAGCCGAGTGGCAGGCCCGATTTGGAATATCGGCGGATCTTTCGGGCGACCTTCCCGATATCCCCTGGCTGCGGCAGGTGCTGTTGCGCCGCACCCATCGCCGCTACATGCCGCGCCCAGTCCCCGAGGATTTGTTGCGGCTGCTGCTCGGGGCGGCATTTTCGGCCTCCTCCAAATCCGATTTCCAGCAGGCCTCGGTGATCCGCGTCACGTATCAAGGACGGCGCGACCAGCTCGCGGCACTGATCCCGGATATGCCGTGGATCGGCACGGCGCCGGTATTTTTGGTGTTCTGCGGCGATGCGCGGCGGCTTGAGCAAATCGGCGATCAGCGGGGGCACCCGAACGACAACAGCCGGCTCGAGGGCTTTTTTAACACGACGGTCGATGCTGCCCTCGTCATGCAGACTTTTATTCTTGCGGCAGAGACCGCCGGTCTCGGCTGCTGTCCGATCAGCGCATTGCGCAACCATGCCGATGCGGTCGCCCGGATACTGAAACTGCCCGAAAAGGTGTTCCCGGTAGCGGGGGTGTGCATCGGTTATCCCGCCGCCGAGGGGTTTGTCAGCATGCGGCTGCCGCTCGCCGTCACGGTGCACACCGACTGCTACGACGACAACCGCGTTGCCGAAGATGTTCCAGCTTACGACCGGCGCCGCGCCACCCGCTATTCGCCGCCGCGCGAGCAGCAGCGCGCCCCGGATATGTTCGGCTATGCCGATTTCTACGGGTGGTCCGAAGATAAATCGCGCCAGGCCGCGGCGCAGCCCGAAGGGGAAAGCTTCCCGGCCCACCTTCGCTCGCGCGGCTTTACTTTCGATTAGCGCGGCCGAAGCGCCCGCATTCCGGAAGAAATGGGGCGACCGCCGCCGGCTCAGGTAAAGGCCCACGAGGCGAAAGCGCAGGCAATTGTTGTTTTGGGCTGCCCGTCATCGTCGCGGCTGCGCCGACGCCTCAATCGCGCGATTGACCTGTTCCAGCAAGGTCTCGCGCCAGCGCTGGTGTTGTCGGGCGGTGGCAGCGGAGCGACACCGGAAGCCGAGATCATGCGCCGTGCGGCGACGGCTCGCGGCATTCCCGAGACCGCGTTGCTGGTCGAGCCCTATTCGCGCGACACAAGCGGTAATGCGCGCGAGACGGCGCGATTGTTGCGCCGGCATGGCTGGCGGGCGGTGATCCTGGTCACCGACAAGACTCACTTGCCACGCGCCGCGCTACTGTTCCGCCTTGCCGGCATCGAGGTGGTCGGGCGCTCGGGCGTCAGCTCGTCATCGGCGCTGCTCGAATTCTCAACCGCGCTCCGGGAGGCGCTGGCGTTCCTCCCGAGCCTGGTGCGCGCCCTCATTACTGAGCCAGAAAGCCGCCGTCGACGGCGAGCGTGTGACCGGTGACCATCGCCGCCGCCGGGCTCGCGAGATACAGGATCGCGTGCGCGATCTCCTCCGGCGTCGCCAGCCGTCCCATTGGGGTCAGTGCTGCGATGCGCTCCATAACGCCGGGCTGGTCGAGCAATGGCGCGGTCAGATTGGTGCGCACCCAGGTCGGCGCCACCGCGTTGACTCGGATACCGGAGGATGCCCATTCGACCGCGAGCGCACGGGTCATATTGACGACCGCCCCCTTGGTCGCCTGATACGACACGTTCGGATAAATCCCACCGCCCGAAAACCCCATGATCGAGGCGAGATTGACGATCGCGCCGCCGCCGCGCCGCATCATCTGCCGTGCGGCCGCTCGCGAGCACAAGAACACACCGGTCAGGTTGACAGCGACGACTTTGTCCCATTCGGCGAGCGGCAATTCCACCGCCGCGCGACGGATGCCGATCCCGGCGCTGTTGACCAGGATGTCGATCCCGCCATGGCAAGCCGCGACCGCAGCAATCGCGGCGTCGACCGATTTTTCGTCGGTGACATCAGCGGCCCGCGACGACACCGGCCGGCCGAGAGCGGCAATATCCTCCGCGGCGGCCGCGGCGCGAACCGGGTCGATGTCGAGCACCGCGACCGCGGCGCCGACGCCGGCAAGTGCGGCTGCAGTTGCGCGTCCGATGCCACTGCCTCCGCCGGTGATCAGGGCCACCTTGCCGTTGAGGCGAAAGGCCGAGAGAGGGTCGTTGGCGATTTCGGTCATTTCCTGTCTCCCACGAATTTGATCGGCGCCAATCTCAAGCTCGGTTGCAGCCGCCAAAACCAGGCGGCGACGATCAGCGTCGCGCCTCCGGTCAGCAGAAACAGCCCGGGAACGCTGACCCCGACAGCGATCAACGCCATCGTCGCGACGGCGGCGATGACCATTGCCGCGGCGTTGATCACGTTGTTGGCTGCAATTGCACGGGCGCGTTGGGCGCGTGCGCTCGCCGCCTGCAACAGCACGTAAAGCGGCACGATAAAGATCCCGCCCGACACCGCGATCCCCAGCAGGTCGACGAGTATCCGCCAATGCGCCGGCGATGAAAGGAACGGGCGCAGACCGAGCAAGGTGCCCCCTCCCGCCACGGCCGGCGGGCTCGCCCACCACAGATCGATCGAGAACAGAGCGATGCCGAGGGCGCCCCATGGTACCGTTCGAGCACTGATGCGACCACCGAGGATGCGGCTGCACAGCAGCGAGCCGATCGCGATCCCGATCGTAAAGACGGTCAGGAACAGGGTTACGACGGCTTGCTCCCCGCCCAGCGAAAATCGGACATAGGCCGGGAATTGCGATAGGTAAATCGCCCCAGCGAGCCAGAACCAGGAAATGCCGAGTATCGAATAAAACAGGATCTTTTCGCGCGCGGCTTCGCGGATGATGCGCCCGGTGGCGGCAACCAGGCTCCACTCTAACGGGCTTCGCGCCGCTGCCGGGCTGGTTTCCGGGATTGCTAGGCTTGCCGCCCAGGCGGCGAGCGCCACCAAAATGATCAGCGCCGCGACAATCATCGCACCGTGATGTCCGGCGATCAGCACGCCGGCGATTGTCCCGAGCAAAATCGCGATAAAGGTGCCGGCCTCGACGAGCGCATTTCCGAGCAGGAGCTCATGCGGCGCGAGCAGATCCGGAAGGATCGCGTATTTGAGCGGGCCCAAAAATGCCGCCTCGATCCCCATCACAAACAGGATGACGAGCAATGCCGTAGTGCTGCCGAGCAGCACGCCCGCTGCCGCGGCCATCATCAGCGCAATTTCGCTGAACTTGATCAGCCGGATCAGCCACGCCTTATCGTGCTGGTCGGCAAGCTGACCGGCGGTTGCCGAGCACAAAAAGAACGGCAGAATGAAGAGCCCGCCGGCAAGCGGGATCAGGATCTCCGCCGATCTCTGCGAGGCGGCGTCGGTGCTGTAGGCGATCATTAGCACCAAGGCGTTCTTGACCGCGTTGTCGTTGAACGCCGACAAGAACTGCGCCGCGAATAACGGCCCAAACCGCCGCGAGCCGAGCAGCCCCGTCAGCCCGGAACCAGCAGGCTCGCTACGCTGGGCGCGTATAGCTGTCATGCTTCCCTCTCGCATGTTATCCGCGCGGGCACGAGCCTCCTGTTTGCGGCCAACCGGGGTCGACTTAGGATAGCCGGCTGTATGCGTTGAAGTGCGAGTGCGTTTGGGCATGGTCGAGGTCGATGCGGCGGAGTTGGCGCGGTTTGTGGTTGAGCCGGGGTGGCGGTTTGCGATCCGTCATCGCGTGCGGTGGAGCGAGTGTGACCCGTTTGGCCATGCCAACCATCGCGCCTATTTCGAATGGTTTGAGGAGGCGCGCAATCGCTATCTCGAAACCGCCGGACTGCCCGAGCTTTCGGCGGGGACGCCAGGGCCGGTCATCGCCGAGACCGGTATCCGCTATCACCGGCCGCTCGCCTATGGCGACGAAGTTCTGGTCAGCGCGCGTACGGTAAGGCTGGGCCGTACCAGCTTTGAAATGGAGTACGCGGTTTGGCGGCATGGTCTGTGCGCGCAGGGCCGCGCGGTGCTGATCCTGGTCGTCAACACGACCGGCGAAAAGACGCCGCTGCCCGATGCGCTGCGTCGCGCTATGCTAGCGCGCGATCCGGATGCCTGCGACACCGGCGGCAACACAAGGACACCCGTATGAAGCGCGCCGTTATCGTCATTTGCGACAGCCTGCGCCGCGATTTGATCACGTCCGAGGATGCGCCGTTCCTGACCGCATTGGGGCGACGTTCGGCGCAATTCCTTAACCATTCGAGCGTGTTTCCGTCGACGACGCGGGCGAGTGCGGCCTCGATCGCGACCGGCTGCCGCCCGGCGCGCCATGGGCTGCTCGGCAATACGATGGCGATCGACGAGGGCGGCGGGCTCGTCTGCCTGTCGGTCGGAGCACCCGATTTTCGTGATCGGCTGCATCGCGCGACCGGCCGCACCTTACACGCGCCGACAATGGCCGAGCGAGTGACGCGCGCCGGCGATACCGCGATCGCATTCTCGAACGTGTCGCCGGGTGCGGCCTATTTTCTCGACCCGGATGGTTACGGCTGGGTCTACAACGCGGCCGGCAGCTTCGGCCCCGGCCGGCGCCCGTTGCCCACCGCGGAAGGGCTCGCAGTCGGTAAAGGCGAGGCCGGCGACAACGCCGTCACCGAGCGCTTTTGCACCGAAATATTGCAAGATCGTGCGCCGGCATTGGCCCTTTTATGGCTGTCCGAGCCTGATTACACCGGGCACCACATGCCTTTGGGCTCACCCGAGCATCGCCGTGCGATCGCGGCGGCGGATGCGAATGTATCCCGTGTTGCCGAGACCGTGGCGCGGCTTGACCCCGGGGGCGAGGATATCCTGTTCGTTGTCGGCTCCGATCACGGCATGGAAACCGTCGCGGAGACGATCGACCTGGAGGGGCTTCTGATCGATGCCGGTCTAAAGGACGGACCCGGATCCTCGGATGTCGTTATCGCTCCGAACGGGACGGCAGCCCTGATCTATTTCACAGACCCTGACAGCGCCGGTGTTGCGGACGTCGCCCGCTTTCTCGAAATCCAGGATTGGGTTGGACGGGTATTCGCTCGCGACGGGCTCGCCGCGACGGGTCTGCCCACAAGCTCACGCGCGCGGATCGCGATCACGATGAAAGCCGATGACCGGGCGAACCCGCATGGCGTGCCGGGTCACAGCCACATTGTGCGCAACTCGTCCGGGCAGGACGTGACCGGCTTTGGCCAGCATGGCGGGCTCGGGGCCAACGAGCAGAGCCCGTTTCTGTTCGTCTCGGGTGGCGGATTTACCGCCGGCGCTCATCGCGGGCCTACCTCGCTCGTCGACATTGCGCCAACCGTGTTGCGCCATCTCGGCCTTTCCGTCGACGACCTCGACGGCCGCCCACTGCCTCGCAGTCCGGGCGCGGTCTGATCCCATCTCATCCGGGGCGGGTCAGCCGCTCGAATTCCGTTGCTAGCACATCAAGGCTCTGCTCGATCGGCGTCTTCAGAGTTCATGCGGTACACCGAGCGGCGGGTCGGCGGGATCACAACCGCCGGCTTTCCTGGTCGGTGCGGCCGGCTTACACTAATCGCGGCTGTAAGGGAGGACGCGGATGTTGCTGCGCGACGCCTGGTATATCGGCGCGTGGGCCGATGAGATCGGCGGCGAACCGCTGGCGCGGCGGATTTGCGGTGAACCGATCGTGCTGTTCCGCGATCGTCAGGGTTCGGCGGCCGCGCTAGCCGATCGCTGCTGTCATCGCGCCGCCCCGCTGAGCATGGGAACAATCGTCGAAGACGGTCTCCAATGCGGCTATCACGGGCTGATCTTCGATGCCGGCGGGCACTGCGTCCATATCCCCGGGCAAAAGCGGATTCCGGAGGATGCGCGGGTGCGCGCCTATCCGGTGGTTGAAAAGGACCAGCTGATCTGGCTGTGGATCGGCGATCCGGCGAAGGCCGATGCGTCGAAGATCGTGGACTATCCCTATCACAACGATCCCGGCAAATGGCCGAACAAGCACGACGTCTACCCGATCAAGGGCAATTACATGTTGATGATCGATAATTTGATGGATCTTACTCATCTCGGCTATCTGCATGCCAAGACGGTCGGCGGTAACCCGTCGCAGCACATCGCCGCCGAGATGAAGACGTCGCGGACGCCGAATGGCCTCAAATTCACCCGCTGGATGAAGAATTCGGTGCCGCCGCCGAGCTATGTCAAAGCCGCCGGGTTTACCGGCGGCGTCGACCGCTGGCAGGAATTCGAATTTGTCGCCCCGTCGAGCGTGCTGCAATGGACCGGGGCGGCCGATGTCGGCGCCGGCGCTCCCGAAGGCAGGTTTGACGGCGGGTTTCAGTTCCGCCTGTTTCATGGGCTGACGCCCGAGACCGAGACCAGCTGCTTTTACTTTTGGTCGGTGGCGAACGGGTATCGCCAGAACGACCCGGCGGCGACCGAGCAGCTGTACCAGGAGATCGCCCCCACCTTTGTCGAGGACCGCGTCATGGTTGAGGCCCAGCAGTCGCGGCTGAGTGAATTCGGCGAGGTGGGCCTCGTCGACATCGCCTCCGACGCTACCCGCATGCAGATGCGCCGCATCCTCGAGCGCCTGATCGCCGCCGACCAGCAACTCGCTGCGGAGTAGGGCTCGCTTGGATAGTTGCGCGGCGCGGATTTGCGGAACAACGCCTTTCGCATTGCCAGCAGTACCGCTGCAACCGATAGCCTGCTAGGACCGGATGCCTGCAAGGCTGGGCGAGGGGGAACTGCATGAGACGGCGTGACCTGATCGGCCTGATCGGCGCGGGTTGGCTGATCCCGCCACAAATCGGGGTGGCTCAAGTTACGGCCCATCGCCCAATCGTTGCCGTTCTGGCACAACGCTCGCCCGCAGCGATGCAACGCTACATGGACGCTTTTACCGCGGGTACCCAGGAACACGCACTGATCGCGGGTCGGGACTTTGACATCGTACTGCGATCCGCCGAAAGTGATCCCAAGCGGATACCGGGGCTATTGATGGAATTGATCGCCCTAAATCCGGCAGTAATCATGACCCCAGACACTACCATTACTGTGGTAGCAAAACGAGCAACCGAGACAATTCCTATTATTGGTGTAGGGATCGCCGATCCAGTCGGGTTCGGTTTGGTAGTGAGTTTTGCGCACCCAGGCGGCAATGTGACTGGATTACTCTCTAGTATAGATAGATTAACAGTGAAGCAGCTTGAGATTCTGCTACATGTCGTACCTCAAGCAAGCAAGATAGGTATACTACTAAACGCGAACAACCCTGCAAATGTATTAGGAATGCATTTACTTCAGACAGACACCACCACTATGCCAATTAAACTTATTCCTGCTGAGCTACACTCGTCAACCGATATCGAAACCGCCTTTCAGTCGTTCGTGAAGGAGCATGTCCAAGCGGTGTTTGTATTTCAGGATGGCTTATTTCTCTTTAACGCCGCACGGATCGCGGCATTGGCGAACGCGGAGCAACTCCCGACCGTCTTCGGCTTCCGAGAGCAGGTCGAGGCGGGTGGTCTCATAAGCTATGGGCTCAACCGTAGCGATCTTTGGCGGCGTGCTGCCGCGTATACGACCAAAATTCTCAAAGGAACAAGACCGGCCGATTTGCCGGTGGAGATGCAGCCTAAATTGGAGCTAGTGATCAATCTCAAAACCGCAAAGGCGCTCGGCATCACAATTCCGCCGTCGGTCATGGCGTTTGCCAATGATGTGATCGAGTGACGGGGGAAGGCCACGGCTAGCGTGGGCCTTCGATCAGGTCGCGGAGGGCTTGCACGACTGCATCCGGGGTCTCGCGCGACAGGAAATGGCCGGCGACCGGTACGACACGGCGGTCGTAACGGCCGGTGAAATGCGCGGCGTGGACGGCCGATTGCTCGACCGGCAACACGCCATCAGCGGCGCCGTGCAGGACGATCGTCGGCACCGTGATCGGCGGCTCGGCCGCGAGGCGCTGTTCGATTGGCTCCAAAGCCGGGTCACCCGGCCCGTTGCGGTGGCGGTGACGGTAGGACTGGATCGTCACTGCGACAAAGTCGGGATTGTCGAAACTCGCCGCAGTCACCGCGAAGGTCGCCTCGTCGAATTGCCAGTTCGGCGACCACAGTTGCCACAGCAGCCGGGCGAAGTCGCGCCGATTCTGGTCGAGCCCGGCATGGCCGCGCTCGGTCTGGAAATACCATTGATACCACAGGCGATGTTCCTGGGCTGCCGCGGCCGGAAGCCGGGAGGTCGCGATGTGCTGGATATTGTAGCCGCCGATCGAGACGAGCCCGCGCACCCGCTCCGGCCATAACGCGGCGACGACGCAGGCAGCGCGCCCGCCCCAATCGTATCCGGCCAAAAACGCGTCCTCGATGCCGAGCGCGTCGAGGAAATCGCGGAGATCGGCGCCGAGGGCCGCCTGTTGCCCCGAACGCGGCGTGTCATTGCGCAAAAACCGCGTCGGCCCGTAGCCGCGTAACCACGGCGTCAGTACCCGGCAACCCTCGGCCGACAATGCCGGTGCGACGCCATCCCAATCGTGCGGGTCGGACGGCCAGCCGTGCAGCAGCACCACCGGAGTACCGTCATCGGGTCCACTCTCCTGATACCCGATCTCAAGCGTGGCGGTGCGGACAGTGCGAAACATAGGCTCACCTCGTGTTGGGCCGTGACCGCCGAAACGTAACTCAGAGGCGCGCTCCGCAGATGTCCTAATTAGGGGAGTCAAAAGCCGGCATCTAGAGGCGGCGAGGCCGCCGCGTTACGGGTGCGAGTCCCCCTCCGCGACGGCGAGGCAGGCGGCCATCCGGCCGGGAGCTGGGATGCGGGGCTCGGGTACCGCACGGCGGCACTCCGCGGTGCGGCGAGCGCATCGTGGGGCAAAGCTGCAGCCCGGTGACAGACGGCGCAGATCGGGCGGGCTTCCGGGGATTGCGGCGATGTCGCGGTCCCCGAGTTCGCCATGTACGGTCGAGGCGAGTAGCCCGGCGGTGTAGGGATGTGCCGGTGCACTCAGTACCTGCGCCACCGGCCCGCTCTCGACGATGCGGCCGGCATACATGACCGCGATCGTGTCGGCGATTTCGGCAGCGACGCCGAGATCGTGGGTGACAAAGATCATCCCCATGCCGAGCTCGCGTTGCAGCCGGCGTAACAGGATCAGAACTTGCACCTGAACCGTGGCGTCGAGCGCGGTAGTCGGTTCGTCGGCCAATAACAGCCGCGGATTGCACGACAGAGCCATCGCAATCATCGCCCGCTGCCGCAGGCCGCCGGATAATTCATGCGGATAGGCGTCGAGCCGCCGCTCGGCCGATGGGATGCGCACCAATTCCAGCAGCTCCAATGCCCGCTGTCGCGCCGCCGACCGATTGCAGCCGGTATGGCGGCGAACCGTCTCACCAATCTGCCGTCCGACCGTATAAACCGGATCGAGCGCCGTCATCGGCTCCTGGAAGATCATCGACACCAGGCCGCCGCGCAGATCGCGCAACGCTCGCGGCCGCATTGCCAGGACATCGTGTCCCTCGACACGAATGGCCCCCTCGATGCGGGTGCGTCGTGGCGGTAGCAGGCGCATCAGTGCCCGCAACGTTACACTTTTGCCGGAACCCGACTCCCCCAAAATGCACAAGACCTCGCCCGCCTGCACCTTGAAGCTGACCCCGTTCACGGCGTGGACGGTTGCCTCACGGGTAACAAAGCGCACGTTTAGGTCGTCGACTTCGGCCAATGCCGCGCTGCCGTTTGCCGCCATCTCAAGCACCTTCGAACCGGCTGTGACCCGAAGCCGGATTGCGCATGTGGCAGGCCGCAACGTGTGATCTTGCATCCAGGTAATGACCGAGCGCTGGGTCGGTGGTCTCGCAGACGCGCTCGGCAAATGGGCAGCGCGTGTGGAACCGGCAGCCGGAAGGCGGATCGATCGGGTTGGGCGGATCGCCGGTGATCGGCGGTTCCTCGATGCGCCGCGCCGGATCCATCGACGGCCGCGACGCCAGCAGTGCCCGCGTATAGGGGTGCTGCGGCCGCTCGAATACCGCGTCGGCCGGGCCGAGCTCGACCACGCGGCCGAGATACATGACGAGGACCCGCTCGCTGATAAATCGGACGACATTCAAATCGTGGCTGATAAAGACAAAAGTCAGATTGAACTGCCCCTTTAACGCACGCAGCAAATTGAGCACCTGCGCCTCGACGGATTTATCGAGCGCCGAAACCGGCTCGTCGAGGATGACCATGCGCGGCCCGGTCGCCAACGCCCGGGCAATATTGACCCGCTGCTTTTGCCCGCCGGAAAGCTCGTGTGGATAGCGCGGGCCAAACAGGTCCGGATCGAGGCCCACTCTGCTAAGGATATCGCGCGCAATGCCCCGCGCTTCCGGCTTTTTCTTGCCCTGGACAAACGGGCCGAACGCCACCGAGTCGCGGATCGGCATGCGCGGGTTCAGCGATGAGTACGAGTCCTGAAACACCATTTGCACTTGCCGGCGCAGCGCGTCGACCGCGATGCCGTCCTGGGAGCCGACCGCATCGCCGTCGAACACCAGCTCGCCCGTGTCCGGCACCAGCAGGTGCAACAGCAGGCGGGCGAGGGTCGACTTGCCGCAGCCGGATTTGCCGACAATCCCCAGGGTCTCGCCCTTTGCAACCGTAAACGAAACGCCATCGACCGCCTGCACCGACTTGCCGCGGCTGCCCTTGACCGGGAAATGCTTGCGCAAGTCGCGGGCGATCAGCATTGGCTGCACCGGGCCGCCGCGATCGCGCCTGTCCGGTGTGCTACTCAGGGCCGATTGCAAAACCATCAACCTACATCCGTACATCCATTGCCGCGCGCAGCCCGTCGCTAACCAGATTAAAGCAGATCGAGGTAATAAAGATCGCCAAGCCGGGCAATGCGCAGACAAACGGCACGACATAGATCGACTGGCGCAGGGTGCTGAGCATCAGCCCCCAATCCGGTATTGGCGGGCGGACACCGAGGCCGAGAAACGACAGCCCCGACGCCAATAGAATGCTGACGCTGACCAATGACGAGGCGTAGATGAATACCGGGCCGAGCACATTGCCGAGCACGTGGTAACGGATGATCGTACCGGTCTTCGCCCCGCTGGCGCGCGCCGCCTCGATAAAGTCGAGGGCGCGGATCTGAGTGGTCGCGGTCTCGGCTACGCGGCACATCGGCGGGATAAAGACCAGGGTCAATGCCAGCATGCCGTTGCCGATGCCGCCGCCCATAGCGCCCGCGATCGCCACCGCCAGCAATACAGATGGAAACGCGTAAAACACGTCCATCGTGCGCATAATCACCGTATTGGCGCGGCCGCCGACAAATCCGCCGACGACGCCCAGCATGCCGCCGATCAATGCCGCGATCAGCACCGGCACCACACCCATCAGCAATGAGACGCGGCCGCCAAAAATCAGCCGGGACAGCATGTCGCGGCCCAACTCGTCGGTGCCGAGCAAATGTCCGCGCCAGCCGAACGGCTTTAGCCGACCGATGATGCTCTCCTGGTAGGGGCTGAACGGCGCGATCAGCGGTGCGAAGATCGCCGCCAACACAATCAGCAACACGATCGCGCCAAACGCCAATGTCACCGGATCATGCCGCAGCCGATTAAAGACCGACTGCCAGTAGCCGCGGACCTTGGTCGCCGGCGCGGCCTGTTCGTCGAATGCCTCGATCGGATCGGTGAGAGCGAGGGTATCGGTCATGGCAGACGCTCGATCACTGCCGTTATCCGCGCCTGATGCGAGGATCGACCATGGATTGCAGCAGATCGACCACCAGATTTAATGCGACGAAGATCAATGCCAGGCTCAGGATGGTTCCTTGCAACACCGGGACGTCGCGGTTGATGATCGCCTTGCTCAGCAAAAATCCGCTGCCCGGCCAGGTGAACACCGTCTCGACCAGGATCGAGCCGCCGAGCAGATAGCCGAACTGCAGCCCCATGACGGCCATCACTTGCGGCAGCGCGTTTTTCAGCACATGCCGAGTCACCGCCCATTCCGAAAGGCCCTTGGCGCGCAAAGTCTGGACAAAATCCTGATTGCGAACCTCGGCGACCGCGGCGCGCGTGGTGCGCGCGAGAATGCCGATCGGGATCATCGCCAGAGTGATCACCGGCAACACCAGAAATTTGGCGTTGCTCCATTGCAACAGGTGAAACCCGGTCGAGCCATTGGGGCCCATCCCGGTTGCCGGCAATAGCATATACTGAACGGAAAAGAAGATGACGAGGACGATGCCGAGCCAGTAATTCGGCAGGCTGACCCCGACGACGGCGGCGCCGGTGACGAGCCGGTCGATCCACCGCCCTGGAAAGCATCCGGCGGCCGCACCCATCACAAAACCGATCGAGAACGACAACGGCACCGCAAACAGCGCCAGCAACGCGGTGTTGGAGAGCGCATCGGTGACTTCGAGGATTACCGGCCGGCGAGTCGAGATCGACACCCCGAAATCGCCGGTCAGCACATGGCCAAGCCAGATTACGAACTGCACGGGCAGCGGTTTGTCAAAGCCGTAGGCGTGCTTTACGATCGCGATCGTTTCGGCCGTAGCATCCGGCGGCATCACGGTCTGCAACGGATCGCCGGGTGCGATATAGACCAGCGAAAAGCAGACGACGCTAACCCCGAACGCGATCGGGATGGCGTAAAGAATGCGACGCAGGATGTAGCGGATCATGGCCCGACGCTGACCGGGGTCAGATCCTGGAACCAGCTCTGCGCCTGCACGAAACCATGCACTTTGGGCGACATCGCGCGCGGATTGAGATCGTGCGCGACAAAGATCAGTAGCGCGTCTTCGTTAATTTTTTCATTGAGCTTGGTCAAGAGAACCAGCCGCTTTGCCGGGTCGAATTCGCCGTATATCTGCTCGACCAGATGGTCGACATCGGGATTCGAATAGTGTCCCCAGTTGCTGCCCTTTGGCGCCCACTGCTTGGTCCAGACGTGCCGGATCAAGGCATTAAATGGATCTTGGGTCTGGCGGCTGACATTAATGGCATTGATGTCGGGATACTTGTCGACGCCGGCACGGGTGACGTCGAGCAACGCATTCCAATCCATCGTATCGAGTGTCACCTGGAACCCCACTGCCTCCATCTGCGACTTGACGAGTTCGTTCATCGGCAAGGGCTGCATCTGACCCGAGCCCGAGGTCGAGATCGCGAAAGTCACCTTGCACGGCAGACAGTTCGCCTCCTTTAGCAGCGCTTTGGCCTTGTCAGGGTCGTATTCGTAGATCAACGGATGACCGTAATAGGGTGTCGAGGGGGGCACCGTCGAATAGCCCTCGAGCATCAACCCATTCAGCAGCTCTTTCATATCGGATCGGTTGAGCGCGTAATTGGCCGCCTGGCGCACGCGCTTGTCGGCAAACGGACCTTTGACGAAATTCAGCTGATAGGTCCAGTTATGCGGATAGGGATTGGTGACAATCTGCATGCCGGCGGCTTTGAGCCGGTCAATGGCGTCGGGCGACGGCGCCTCGATCCAATTAACCTGTCCCGCCAGTAATGCCGCGGTGCGAGTCGATGCCTCCGGCATTGGGATTAGCACCAACCGGTCTTGCTTGGGGATGCGCGTCTTATCCCAGTAGGCCGGGTTCGGGACGAATTCCAGCCGCTGATGCGGCACCATTCGATCGAAGCGATAGGGACCGGTCCCCGACGGGTGCAGCGCGTAATCAGCCCAGTTGTACTTGACCTCTTTTGCGCGACACGGGCTGATCATCAGCACATAGCTGATCTCGTACGGGAACAGCGAATCTGGAACCTTGGTGTCAAACGCGACTGTGTGGTCGTCGATCTTGGTTACGCCGGCAAAGTTTCCCAAATAGGAGCGCGACTGAGCGAATTGAGCCGGGTTGAATTGCGGCGATTTCTGGTCGGCCGAGTAGCCGAGGTTCCACACCACGTCATCGGCGGTAAAATCACATCCGTCATGCCATTTGACGCCCTGGCGCAGCTTGAAGATCCAGCGCTTGGGATTGGCCTCGTCGACCTGCCACTCGGTGGCGAGACCGGGTTTGATGTCGGTCGCCTTGTCGGATTTCGACAAATCCCACAGCACCAGCGAGTCGTAAAGGTTATAGCCGACAAAGCGGTAGCCCTCGAACCCCTGATCGGGATTTCCGGTGGTCGCCGGCAGATCGCCGGCGGTCATGCCGACGATCACCGTCCCCGCCGCCCGCGCGACCGAGCTAGCCGCCGCAATCCCAACGCCTAGTGCAAGCACGGCAAAGAAATGCCGGAGCGCCGCACTGGGTCGCCTACTCAGGATGAGGAAGTTGCGTAACGCCATAAAACTATACCTCATGCTGCGCAGCGACCCGAAGGGATCGTCTCAACCCACGCGTGATGCCGATGCAATTCGGTCAAGGCGCGACCGTAACCGGGGTCAAATCCTGGAACCAGCTTTGCGCCTGGACAAATCCCTGTACCTTTGGCAACATCGCCCGCGGGTTCAAATCATGGACGACAAAGATCATGACGGCCTGACGGCCTTCCAGCTCGTGCAGCTGGGTCAATAGACCAAGCCGCTTTTCTTCATCGAACTCGTTAAAGATCTTGCTGATCAAAGCCTCGGCCTCGGAGTTTTCGTAATGCCCCCAATTGGACCCGGCCGGCGCCCAATATGCCCTTGCCACCAGTTTGATGATCGCGTTGACCGGGTCGAGCAGTCCGCGCGAGAAGTTGAGGCCGTCATAATTTGGGTTCTTGTCGACACCGCCGCGATAGAGATCGAGCAGCGCATTCCAGTCCATCGTCTTCAGATCGACTTCGAAACCGGCGGCTTCGAGCTGCGAGTTGACCAGCTCGTTCATCGGCAAGGGCTGCATCTGTCCCGATCCCGATGTCGAGATGCCAAAGGTGACCTTGCACGGCAGACAGCCGGCCTCTTTCAGCAACGCGCGCGCCCTAGCCGGATCGTAATCCCAGCTCGGCGGATGGCCGTAATAGGGTAGGCTCGGCGGTACGACATCCTCCTCCGGGATTGCGGTGCCGCCGAGCAGATCGACGACGTCTTTGCGGTTGATCGCATAATTCGCCGCCTGTCTGACGCGCAGATCCTTGAACGGACCGCGGGCAAAATTGAGCATGTACGGCCAATCATGCGGATAGACATTGGTGACGATTTTCATGCCCGAGGCTTTGAGTCGGGGAATGGCGTCGGGCGACGGCGCTTCGATCCAGTCGACCTGGCCAGCCAATAATGCCGCGGTTCGCGTCGACGCCTCGGGCATCGGGATCAGCACCAACCGGTCCTGTTTTGGGATGCGCGCCTTGTCCCAATAATCCGTGTTCGGCACGAATTCGAGCCGCTGATGCGGTACAAAGCGGTCGAAGCGGTAAGGGCCTGTTCCCGATGGATGCAGTGCGTATTGCGCCCAGTCGTAATGCAATGCTTGCGCGCGGCAGCGGCTGATCATCATCACGTAACTGAGGCTGTACGGAAACAGCAACTCGACAAAATTGGTCTCAAACGCGACGGTATGGTCGTCGATCTTGTTGACCGATTTGACGTTCACCAGAAACGAGCGGCTGTAGGCGAATTGCTGAGCGAAGAAAAACGGCGCTTTCTTGTCGGTGCGGTATTGGATGTTCCACACGACGTCGTCAGCGGTGAACGGGCAGCCATCATGCCATTTGACCCCTTCGCGCAGATGGACGATCCAGCGCCTGTGATCATTGGGGTCGATCTCCCAGGACGTGGCGAGGCCGGGTTTGATCTCGGAGGGCTTGTCGGCTTTCGATAGGTCCCACAACACCAGCGTGTCGTATAGATTGTAGCCGACAAAGCGGTAACCTTCGAAACCCTGGTCCGGATTGCCGGTAGTTACGGGGATGTCACCGGCGGTCATCCCAACCGTCAGAGTACCGCCGCCGGCATCAGCCTGCGGGGCCGACAGGCCCGCCAAGATCGAAATAAATCCGGCGAAGCCCAGCACCTGCGCAGCGATGCGTAAGAGCCTGGCAGCCGGACCTAACGCCGACATTCGTTTCTCCCGGCTGTAAAGACCGGCCGGGCTTTTCCGACGCATAGGCTTGATGCTCCCGCGGGCAAAATCACCGGACCAGAGAGGCAAGAAGCGTACCAAGCCGATGCAGATTGAGCCGGGGCCCGGCCGGCTAGGTAATCGTCAGCGGGTCTTTCTGCGAGCGATGAGATCGATCTCGATCAGCGCACCGCGAGCCAGTGCGGTGACCCCAATGCAAGTGCGCGCCGGCAGTTTTACTGGCGCAAAATAGCTTTGATAGACCGCGTTCATCGCCGCGTAGTCGCGCTCGAAATCGGTCAGGTAGACACGCGCGAATACGATTTGGTCGAGCGCGCTCTCGGCGCCCGCGAGCACCAACGCCAGATTTTTGATCACCCGATGCGTCTGGGCTTCGATGCCTTCAGGCAAAGCAGCGTCGTCGTTATCGGGATCGGTCGGCATTTGACCGGTCACAAACACCCAGCCATCGACCGCGGTGGCATGGCTGAACGGCGCCACCGGTGTCGGCGCCCCGGAAACCATCAGGAATTCGATCATCTGCTCTTTCTTTCTCCCTGCGCGGACCGCAAGCACGCACCGATGCAGTGCCAAGATCAATTAGGCTGCGTTGGCCAAGACAGCTTTTCGAGGCACGGATTCTGCACAGTACAGGCCAAATCGATCTTGGAAGAGGCGCCTATGCCTGGCCCCAACACAATCGCGACAGAGGACCACGACGTGCCGCTGCGCGAGGACATCCGGTTGCTCGGCCGGATTCTCGGCGACACGGTGCGCGACCAGAGCGGACCCGAAACCTTCGACACGGTCGAATACATCCGCCAGAACTCGGTCCGCTTCCGCCGCGATGAAGACGTTGTCGCGCGCCATAACCTTGAAGCGACGCTGAACAATTTGCCGCCTCAGCAAGCGTTGCAGATCATCCGCGCCTTCAGCTTTTTTTCGCACCTCGCCAACATCGCCGAGGACCAGCACCAGCTCCGCGACGCCCGCGCCAATGCCTTGGGCGATAATGCCGATGCGTTGGGCGATGATAAGGCCGCCTCGCCGACCGAAGGCACGATCGCGTATGTGCTGACGCGCGCCCGCGACGCCGGTATCGCGCCCGCACGCCTTGCCGATTTCTTTGCCTCGGCGATGGTCGTCCCGGTGTTGACCGCGCATCCCACCGAAGTCAGGCGCAAAAGCACGATCGACCGCGAGATGGAAGTCGCCGAATTGATGGCGGAACGTGATCGCGGCGGGCTTACCCCCGCGGAGCTCGCGGCGAACGAGTTGGCGTTGCGTCGCGCGGTGCTGACCTTGTGGCAAACCAATCTGGTGCGCAAGACGCGGCTGCGGGTAATCGACGAGATCGCGAACGGCCTGTCCTTTTACGACTATACCTTTCTCTCGGAATTGCCGCGCTTTTACGCCGATCTCGAAGAAGCGCTGCGCGAGGACGGCGTCGACCTGCCAAATGGCCTTCCGTCGTTTTTTCGTATGGGCAGCTGGATCGGCAGCGACCGCGATGGCAACCCGTTCGTGACCGAAGCGGTGCTGCGCGCGGCATTAGAGGCGCAGAGCGGCCGCGCCCTCCGGCACTATCTCGATGAATTGCATCTGCTCGGCGGCGAGCTGTCGCTCGACCGAAACCTTGTCGGCGTCTCGGCGGCGCTCGAAGCGCTGGCGGCGCGCTCACCCGATCGTTCGGTTAATCGTCAGGACGAGCCCTATCGGCGGGCGATCACCGGCATCTATGCGCGGCTGGCGGCGACGGCGGGTGAGCTCGGCCATGTTGATGCCTCGCAACGGGCGGTCGGCGATGCTCCGCCCTATGTCGATCCCGACGAGTTGCTCACCGATCTCGCGGACATCGACGCTTCGCTGGTCGCCAATGGTTGCGCGATCCTTGCAAACGGACGCTTGCAGCATCTGCGACGCGCCGTCGATGTTTTCGGGTTTCATCTGGCGTCGCTTGACCTGCGTCAGAATTCCGAGGTGCATGAGCGGGTTGTTGGCGAAATGCTTGGGCTCGTTCAGCCAGGCCTCGATTACGCCGCGCGCGCCGAATCACAGCGCATCAATCTGCTATTGGCGGAGCTCGGCACGGCGCGCCCGCTGGCCTCGCCCTTTCTCGCCTATTCGGACGAGACCGCGAGCGAACTCGCGATCCTGCGCGCCACCGCTGAGGCGCATCGCCGCTACGGCCCCGGCTCGGTGCCGCATTACGTGATCTCGAAAGCGACCGGCATCTCCGACATTCTCGAAACCGCGGTGCTGGTCAAGGAAGCGGGGCTGCTGCGGCCATCAGACGGCGCGCTCGCGATCGATATCGTGCCGCTGTTCGAAACCATCGAGGATTTGCGGAATTGCGGACCGGTCATGGACGAGCTTCTCGGCATCGAGGAGTACCGGCATTTGCTCGACAGCCGCGTGGGTGTGCAGGAGGTCATGCTCGGCTATTCCGATAGCAACAAGGATGGCGGTTTTCTGACCTCGGGTTGGGAGCTGTACAAAGCTGAGGTGGCGCTCGTCGAGTTGTTCCGGCGTCACGATATCGGGCTGCGCCTGTTTCACGGCCGTGGCGGCTCGGTCGGTCGCGGCGGCGGGCCTAGCTATCAGGCGATCCTCGCTCAGCCAGCGGGTGCCGTGCAGGGCGCGATCCGTATTACTGAGCAGGGCGAGGTTATCGCCAGCAAATATTCGCATCCCGAATTTGGCCGGCGCAATCTAGAAACCCTCGCCGCGGCGACGCTTGAGGCGACGCTGATGCACCCGGAGACGGAACCGCCACGACCCGAATATTTGGCGGCAATGGATCATCTCTCGGCCGCGGCGTACCGCGCCTATCGCGACCTCGTTTACGAAACCGAGGGCTTCGACCGCTTTTTTCGTGACTCCACGGTGATCAGCGAGATCGCCAACCTCAATATCGGCAGCCGGCCCTCCTCCCGCACGGCCTCGACGCGGATCGATGATTTGCGAGCCATTCCCTGGGTGTTCAGCTGGGCGCAATGCCGGCTGATGCTGCCGGGCTGGTACGGTTTTGGCAGCGCCGTCGAATCCTGGCGCCAAGCCGAGCCGACAAGCGGCATGGCGATACTACAGCGGATGTACCGCGACTGGCCGTTTGTCCAAATGCTGCTGTCGAATATGGAAATGGTGCTGGCAAAGAGCGACATCGCGATCGCCTCGCGCTATGCCGAACTTGTCGCCGATGTCGGGCTCCGCGATCGGATTTATCCGCGGTTGCGCGCCGAATGGCAGAGCACGATCGACGCTTTGCTGGCAATGACCGGCCAGGAGACCCTGCTCGAGCGCAACCCGCCGCTCGCCCGTTCGCTCCGCAACCGCTTTCCCTATATCGATCCGCTCAATCACATGCAGGTCGAGTTGCTGCATCGCTATCGGGCGGGCGATGCGGGCGATGACGTCGTCACCGGCATTCACCTGACGATCAACGGCATTGCTGCGGGCCTGCGTAACAGCGGGTAAAGCATTTCGGCGACCGAAGTGAGCACCGACCTGACTAGTATTTGAGCAGACCTGGCGCGGCATGGCCGGTTTTTAGTCGTCAGTTGGGTCTGGGATTCCGGCCAGCAGTCATCCGCTATTGGCTCGCATGTTGCTTAACGGTTGCGAAGTCCAGGGAGGCGGCCGCAGCAATACCCTGCGTTAAACAGGGCATCGGGAAACCAAACATCGGGTGAGAGAATGGCACTGATCGACGCTCAGCCTTACCCCTTTGATCTCGACCCGGCGCATGCCGCGCTCGTGATCATCGATATGCAGCGGGATTTTCTCGAACCGGGCGGCTTTGGCGCCGCACTCGGTAACGACGTTTCGCTGTTGCGTCGGACGATAGAACCTTTGCAACAGCTACTTGCAGAAGCACGCGCCGCCGGCTTGATGGTGATCCATACCCGTGAGGGCCATCGCCCCGACCTCGCCGATCTGCCGCCGACAAAAAAAGCGCGCGGCCGGCTGCAGGCCGGGATCGGCGATCCGGGGCCGATGGGCCGCATCCTGGTGCGCGGCGAAGCCGGGCACGACATCATTCCGGAACTCTATCCGGCGGCGGGCGAGCCGATCGTCGACAAACCGGGCAAAGGCGCTTTTTACGCGACCGATTTCGACGCGATCCTGAAAAATCGCAGCATCGCCCAGCTTATTGTCTGCGGGGTGACGACGGAGGTCTGCGTCCACACGACAGTGCGCGAAGCCAATGATCGCGGCTATGAATGCATCGTTGTCTCCGACTGCGTCGGCTCGTACTTCCCCGATTTCCACGAAATGGGGCTGCGCATGATCGCGGCCCAGGGCGGGATTTTTGGTTGGGTTGCGCCGTGTGAGGCGGTCGTTGCCGCAATCGCCGAAACCGGCGGATCGAGAGGTTGGCAATGAACACCGGGGCGACCGAGGCGCCGCGCTGGTGGGTGCCGGGTGATTGGAACGGATTCTTCGGGCTGTTCACCAATGTCGTATTGAATGTCATTGTATTGACCGGGCTCTGCCTGCACGTCGTCAACCTGCCGGCGGACATTGTTTACGGCCGCATCTTGCCGGCTCTCGGCATCGCCTTGCCGCTCGGCAATCTTTATTACGCTTGGCTGGCATGGAACCTCGCGAAAAGCGAAGGTCGCGACAACGTCACCGCGATGCCCTATGGGCCATCGGTGCCGCACATGTTTATCGTCGTCTTTCTGATCATGCTGCCGACCTACCTGAAGACGCACGATCCGTTGCTGGCGTGGCGCGCCGGGCTGGTGTGGTGCATCGTCATTGGCGCGATCGTCCTGCTCGGCGCTTTTGTCGGGCCGACAGTGCGCAAGCACACGCCGCGCGCGGCGATGCTCGGTACTCTTGCCGGGATTTCGATCGCCTTTATCTCGATGCGCCCGGCCTTTCTTGGCTGGGAAGAGCCGTGGCTGTTCTTATTGTCCCTGGGGATCATCCTGATCAGCTGGATGGCGGGCGTTCGGCTGCCGTTCGGGTTGCCGGGCGGTCTCGCGGCGGTGGTCGTCGGCACCGCCCTCGCCTGGCTTGCGCGTCTGGTTCATCTCGACAATTTGATGCAGCCGACCGAGGTCGTGTCGGCGCTCGGGCAGTTCGGATTGCACCTACCGTATCCGACGACCGATTTTGCGAAGGCGATCGGCGATATCGGCCCGCTGCTCGTTACCGCCGTGCCACTCGGGATCTACAACTTCACCGAGGGTATGAACAATGTCGAGAGCGCGGCCGCCGCCGGCGACGAATACAGCTTGCGCAAGATCCTGTTGGCGGACGGCACCGGCGCGATTGTCGGCGCATTGCTCGGCAGCCCGTTTCCACCGGCGGTCTATATCGGCCACCCGGGGTGGAAAGCGGTTGGCGGCCGGATCGGATATTCGCTGGCTACCGGCGTCGTGACCGGCATCGTTTGTTTCCTGGGACTCACGGCGATGCTGCTCGCGGTGATCCCGCTCGTCACGATCCTGCCGATCCTGCTCTATATCGGGCTGGTGATCGGCGCACAAGCGTTTCAGACATCGCCCGCGCGGCACGCCCCGGCAATTGTTTTGGCGATGCTGCCGAACATCGCCGCCTGGGCGCAGACCCAGATCGATGGCGCACTGGGCGCCGCCGGGTCATCGGCGGACAAACTGGGTCTCGCCAAGCTCGGTGCTGTTGGCGTCGTCTATCACGGCATGGCATTGCTCGGCGGTGGCGCTGTACTGGCCGGACTTATTCTGGGCGCCATTGCCGTCTTCATTATTGACCGGCAATTCGATCGCGCCGCGCTGTTCGCGGGTGCCGGCGCCGTGTTGTCGTATTTCGGGTTTATTCACGGCACGGCACTCGGCATCGGCAGCTCGACGCCGGTCGCGGTCGGCTATCTGATTATCGCCGGTGTTTGTCTAGCCGTGGGTCGACAACACCTGCCGCAAACGATCGCTTCGATCGAGGCGGCAGCAGCCGAGGGTGAGGATTGAGGCGGCCACCGGCAGACCCGCTTTAGCGCCAAATCCAATCAGCTTGATCTGGTTTCGACCCGACAGCGGCGATCTGCTTCTCTTTACGGCAAGTCAGGTCATGGCCCATTCTGCGATTTGCCGGCCCAGGTCGAACCCTCTCAGAGTATGGCTAACGGTCCAGATATGTCGCCGTCCGGGTGTTCTCTTGCCAACTCAAAAACCTAGGTTGCCTCTCGCCAGTTAACCGCGCCTGATGCTGCCGGCCATTATACCACCATCAATCACCATCTCCGCGCCGGTCACATGCCGCGATCTATCCGAGGCAAGAAACAGAACGCCATACGCGACATCCTGCGCTTGACCAGGCTCCCCAATCGGAACGCCTTGCCGGGCCATCTCGCTCAAATCGACCGGCACATTGCGGCCGCCGACGGAAAGCTTGCCCCAGATCGGGGTGTCGATGATGCCAGGGTGCACGGAATTTACCCGGATGCCCTCACGCGCGTACTCCAGCGCGACCGCCTTCGTAAACAGCCGCATCCCGCCCTTAGTCGCACAAAACCCAGCCATGCCGGCTGAGCCGCGCAACCCGGCTATCGACGACATCATGATGATCGATCCGCCGCCGGCCCGGCGCATCGCGGGAACACAATACTTAACCGACAAGAAAACACTGTCGAGGTTGACCGCCATTTGTTGACGCCAATCGGCCAGAGTCATCTCGATTGTCGGGCTGATCAGCATGATCGCGGCGTTCGCGACTAGAATGTCAAGCCGGTGATAGCGTGCTTCGGTGGCCGCGACGACTTCGCTCCATTGCATTTCGTCCGTTACGTCAAGCGGCAGGTAGACCGCCTCGCCACCCGCCGCCTTGATCTTTGCGACCAGAGCCTCGCCTGGTGCATGGTCAATGTCGGTCGCAACGAGGCGCGCACCCTCCCGCGCCAATGTCTCGACGCAAGCGGCGCCATACCGGAGGCCGCGCCGGTCACAATCGCTATCTTACCTTCAAGCTCACGCATCTTTGACCTCCCGAGCCAAACCACCGCGGGCAACCCTTAATGGCGACGACCGTGGATACTTACGCCGACGAAGTGCAGGGAACAACTCGCCAAGCTAGGAAGGCTCTGCCACAGACTAGCCTTTTCGAGAGAAAGATACTGCAAGGGCTAACCGGTGGTTTGGTTACGTCCAGACGAACGGTTCGAATCGGAGCAACCTGACTGTCGTAGCGTGGATCGAGGAGCGACCGAATTCCGCAGGGAGCCGGTTACTGAGAGCAGAGGAGCCGTAAGTTTTGGCCTAGCGTGGTAGCCGCTGGCGACTACCTGGGCATCGACATCTCGAGCCGCGCGCCCAGGTCGAGTAGTGCGTGATCGGCAAAGGCCGGCGCTAACAGTGAAATCCCAAATGGTAGCCCGTTGCTGCGAAACCCGGCCGGCAGCGCCAATCCCGAAAGATCAAGCAAATTTGCGAAGTTGGTGTAGACGCCAAGATTGCTGTTGAGCCGCACCGGGTCGGCCGCGACCGCGGCGATCTCGTAGATCGTTCCGGTGGTCGGCAACAGTAGGCAGTCGATTTTTCGCAACTCGCTTTCGGCTTCACGTCGAAACGCCGCCAACTCGTATTGCGCGCGGAAAGCATCGATCGCGCTGTAAGAGCGGCCACGCTCGATGATCGTTCTAGTGATCGGCAACAGCGCCTCGGGATTTTCACCCAGCAGTTGCTCGCTGGCGTGTAACCGCTCGGCCACCCACGGTCCTTCATAGAGCAGCCGGCCGGCGTCGCGGAACGGTGCAAAGCGTATTTCCACGGCAGTGCCGCCGGCCTTTTCAATTGCCTCGACCGCGGCCACGAATAACGCGGCGGCCTGATTGTCGCCGAAGAATTCGAGATCGCGTGGAGCCGGGACGCCAAAGCGAAACCGAGGCGGAAACGCTTGGTGAACCCCGGTCGTCGCTGGCCGGCTTAGCGGATCGCCCGGATCAAAACCGGCAATGATTTCGAGCACCGCGGCTGCATCCGCGGCGGTAAGCGCAAATACCGAGATGCAGTCGAGCGAACGGCAAGCCGGAACCACCCCGCGGGCGCTCAATAGGCCGCGAGTCGGTTTGAGCCCGACGATATTGTTAGAGGCGGCCGGGACGCGGCCCGATCCCGCGGTGTCGGTTCCGAGAGCAAAGCTGACCAAGCCGGCCGCGACCGCGACTGCCGAACCCGAACTCGACCCGCCCGGGATATAGCGGTGATCGAAGGGATTGCGCGGCACACCATAGGGCGAGCGCGTGCCGACGAGCCCGGTTGCAAACTGATCGAGGTTGGTCTTGCCGATCAGCATCGCGCCGGCTGCCAACAACCTGTCGACGACCGGAGCGGAATGGTCCGGCACATAGCTAAATGCCGGGCAGGCGGCAGTGGTCGGCATCCCGGCGACATCGATATTGTCCTTAACCGCAAACGGGATTCCATACAGCGGCAGCCGCGCGATGAAGCCCGGATCGGCTTTAGCCGCAGCGGCGAGGACATCGGCTCGCTCCCGGATTGGCGCCTCATCGAGGCGAGAGATCCATAGAGCCGGATCATCCCATCCAGCCACCGCGTCCAATACATGGTCGGCCAGCTCGGCTACCGACAGCAACCCGTCGAGATAGGCGCGACGCAAAACGCCGATCTCAGGCCCTGGAGTGCTCAGATTGAAAGAAACGGCCATATTGGGGTTCGGTCTGGCATGCAGTTTGAACAAAGGAAGTGCGCGGCAAACTGCCCCGATAAACCAACCCCGGCAAGGGAGCTATGCTGATGAGCGAACGCTATGTCGCCGCCGATCCGTACCCGTGGCCCTATAACGGCGATCTGCGGCCCGCCAATACCGCTCTTGTGGTCATTGATATGCAGATCGATTTCTGCGGTATCGGCGGCTATGTCGACCGTATGGGTTACGATCTGTCATTGACCCGCGCGCCGATTGCGCCGATCGCCGCGACCTTGGCGGCAATGCGTCGTTCCGGCTTTCATGTGTTCCACACACGAGAGGGTCATCGCCCTGATCTCGCCGACCTGCCGGCGAACAAGCGCTGGCGTTCGCGCCGGATCGGCGCCGGGATCGGCGATCCGGGTCCGTGCGGCCGTATTCTGGTGCGAGGTGAACCCGGCTGGGAGATCATCCCCGAGCTGATGCCCGCCGATGGCGAGCCGGTCGTCGACAAGCCGGGAAAAGGGAGCTTCTGCGCGACCGATTTCGAGTTGATGCTGCGGCTGCGCGGCATTGCGAATTTGGTGCTGACCGGGATCACCACCGATGTCTGCGTCCATACGACGATGCGTGAGGCCAATGATCGCGGCTTTGAATGCTTGCTGCTCGAAGATTGCTGCGGCGCCACCGATCGCTCAAACCACGAGCACGCGATCAAGATGATCAAGATGCAAGGCGGCGTGTTCGGCGCCGTTGCCCACTCCAGCGACCTCATCCCGCTGCTCGCGTGAGTGCAGCCGTTGAGGCAGCGCGTTGTGCCGCGGCCGCGGCTAATGTGTTGTCGGTTGCCCGCTCAGCTGTTCGAGCAATGGTCGCAGTGCATCGAGTTCGGCGCCAAAGCCGGCCCAGTCTCCTGCCTTCAGGCGTTCGAGTGCTTTATCGTAATGTCCCAGTGCCTGACGGGCACGCTCATCCCCTGGGCCCGCACCATATGTTCCGACTGAGGCCGTAGCCGCCGGCGGAGCCGTCGCAGGAGCGGATTCTTCGAAGAGCGCGGCAAGCGCTGCGGGCAGCGTCTCCTCCATGACCACCCGATCGCCGTAAGCCGCGATCACCCGTTTGAGTTCGGGCAACTGGCCGGTTTCGGCTCGCAGATACAGTGGCGAGACATAGAGGATCGAGTTTTCGATCGGCACGACCAGAAGATTTCCGCGGATGACGCGCGAGCCCATCTGGTTCCATAGCGAGATCTGCTGCGAAATCTTGGTGTTCTGATTAATCCGCGCCTCAATCTGAAACGGCCCGTAGACGAGTTTTTCCTTGGGGAACTCGTAGACGATCAGCTTGCCGTAGTCGGGCGGATCACAGCGCGCGGCGAGCCACGCAATCATGTTTTCCCGCTGGCTCGGCACCATCGGCAGCATCAGAAAGAACTCGGTTTGCGGATCGCCGGGGAGCCGCATCATGATATAGTACGGCGCCATCTGCGCCGGCTCGTAGCGGGCGTTGTTCGCGTCGGTGGGTTCGCGCGGAAACTGCCAGAGATCCTCGCGATTATAAAAAACCTCAGGCGCCTCCATGTGGTAGGCCCTATATTCCAATGCCTGTATGTAGAACAGGTCTTCCGGGTAGCGGATATGCTGTTGCAGATCCGACGGCATTGCAGCGAGCGGCTTAAACAGTGTCGGGAAGATATTCCTATACGTCGCGAGAATCGGGTCGGTAGGATCGGCTACATAGAACGAGACCGTCCCGTTATAGGCGTCTATGACTGCTTTGACCGAATTGCGGATATAGTTGATGTCGCCATTCGCCTGCGGATGGGCATAGGGGAACCAATTGCTGGTGGTGTAGGCGTCCTGCATCCAATAGAGCCGCCCGTTGCTGATCACGATATAGGGATCGTGATCCAGCCGCAGAAATGGCGCTAAAGTGCGCACGCGATCCTGTATGTTGCGATGCAGCATTATCCTGCTGTCGCCGGTAATGTAGCGACTGAGCAAGACGTTAAGATCGTTCAAATACCACGCGAACAGCGTCCGCCAGCGGCTCGTACCAATCGGAATGCCGTCCTTGCCGTCGTAAGTGGCGTAAGCATTGTCTTTGCCCTTCGGGTAATCGAACTCCGGCGTACTGCTTTTGACGATCACGTAGTCATCAGTGCCCTCGCCGAAATAGATGCGCGGCTCGGTGATGCGGGGACCACCCGAAGCGATCGGCGGGATGTCCTTCAGGTAAAAGATCGGCAGGCCTTCTGCTGATTTCTGGGTGACCGGGGACATAACGACCCCATTGCCGTGGGTGAACAGCAGGTGGAGGTTGACCCAGGTCTGAGCGTTGGCCGAAAGCAACGACGGCGCCAACTCGCGGGCGGCAAGCGTCACTTGTTGATATGAGTCGTCGAGGTGATAGCGGTCGACATCGACATCCAGGAATTTGTAATAAGTTCGAATCTCCTGCAGCTGCGCATAGGTATCCATCAGCGGCCGCCAATCCCACAGCCGAATATTGTCGATCGTGCCGCGATTGCGTTGCAGCGATTGGAACGTCAGTCCCTGCTCGGCGGGGAACGGCTTCACCGAGATTTGCCGAAGGTTGTAGGCTTCTCGGGTCAGCTCGATGTTGCGCTTGATGAACGGCGCCTCAAGCTGCAGCTCGCTCGGTTTCACATAGAAGCGTTCGAACACCCCGGGGATCAGCGTGGCAAAGATGAACGAGCCGCCAAACACCGCCGCGGTGGCGATGATGACCAGCCCGTATCCACGCCGCCATACATTGGTCCAGGCCACGATTGCAGCTACGCCGGCAAGCCCGACAAGCAGCCACAACGCGGGAAGCCCGATGTTTACGTCGGCATAACCCGCGCCGACCACGACACCGTTATCGTTGTACAACAGCAGATAGCGGTCGAGAAAATAGGACCCGGCCTTCACCGCGAAATAGAGACCCAAAAGCGCGGAGCCATGGGCGACCGCAGCTGGCGAGACGACCCATGGTCGGCGATCGAGATTGATTTGACCGTGCGCGAAATATACTGCTCCCGCTATCAACGCGCTTAGGAACAGGAGCCACATCAGCCAATTCTTCAGCGCAACGTAAACCGGCAGTGAGAACAGATAGAAGCTGATGTCCTTGTCAAACAGCGGATCGCTCTGGCCGTAGGGCGACTGATAAAGAAAACGGAGCATCAAGCCCCAATTCTCCGCCTCGCCGATTGCGACCAATAGTCCAATAACGAGGGCGGCGGCGATGATGATTAAGCGCCAGGGCAACAGCGTCGTCGGCAACCGCAATGGCTGGGTCGGCGCCCCGGATGGTGCCCGAACGGCTGAGAAGTCGATATCGAAGACGGCCGGCAGCCGACTGCGTCGTCGCGACGCAAACCGCAGAGCCAGCGCTCCATTGATCCAGAGCAGTGCTGCCGAGGCAATGAACACCGCCGCAAAGATCATCAACCGACTGACGAACACCGTCCAGAAGACGCCGGCATAGCCGACACTCGAAAACCACGCCCAGTCAACCACCAAACCGCTGGCGCGGCCCAGCGCAATCAGAAGCGCCACGATGATGGCGGCGGCCACGCCGATGATTTTCCAGGGCATCTTGTCTCCCCTCGTCCCGCGTGCTTCGCGCAAGACTGGTAACAAAGGTGCTTTGGCAAGAACGCGTCCGGGCGATGGCCTGCCGAGGGTCGCGCCAAGCCTGCGGCGCCGAGATGCCGCTTCTTGCCTCTTACCGGTGCGGCGCTTGCACTCCCTGCTCTGTCACGGCTCGAACATTATCGCGTGCCGCGCGGGGACAACTCGTCCGTCAGTCCGCGAGCGGGTCGGGGCGCAGCTGAAATTCGACGACGAGCGGGCTCGACCGCGTCTCGGGTGTCGCACCCGGAGCACCCGCCGCCGGCGCATCGATACCCTCGATGTGGAACGGGGTGCGGTTACCCGACGTCACCCACAATTCGCGGCCCTTCCAGCCGGCATTGGGATTGTCGATGCGGCCCTCGAGGCCCTTGGCGAAAAAGCCCATCGGATAGGGAACGCGCATCTCGATGATCCGGCCGCCCACCAGCGCGTGCAGCGAGTCCGATTGGTTGCCGGTTTCGATCGGCACATTGGCGCCGAGCCCCAAAATGTCGTGCTGGTCAACCCACACAAAATACGGGTTCTCCTCGGCGCCCGGGTCGCCCTGAAAGCCCGGCCCCGGCAGCGCATAGAACGAGAATCCCTCGGGGCATTTCTCGCCCTTCTCCGCCCCCGGCCCGTTGAGCGGCCCCTTGCATTTGCGACGGTCGAAGCTGGCAATGTGACCACTGTCGAGCGGCAGCCATGCGACACCCTTGCGGTCGATATCCATGCCGCGAATGCCGAAACCGGGCAGCGGGATCTTGTAGATCTCGGCCAATGCCGTATCGGGCGGGTTCGGACCCGGCGCCAGGCGGATGACGTAGCCGGGATGGGTCAGGTTGGAGCCCCAGATCGAGCCGTCGGCCGGCGACCAGGAGATCGCGTACATGCCGAACGGGATGCGGGTGTCCCTGGCCGGATCCACCGGCTGGCCCGGCTCGTTCCAGGTGGCGGTGCGCTTGCCGTCGCCGATGGTGTCGACGATCAGCGGCGTCCACCCCTGCGATTTCGCGGCATCGCCGGTCTGCCAGAACAGGTTCGTGTTGATCCAGCCGACGACCGCCAAGTCGCCCTGCAAATTGTTGCTGAGCCACAATGTGTTGTCGGCATCCTCGGCAAAATTCAGGTGATGCGTGCCGAAACAGGTATCGATGGTTGTGAACTTCTTGGTTTTCGGATCGTAGACCGTGACCTGCCGCGAATTCTGAAAAAAGCCGTCATGGGTATCGGCGAGCGGGTAGAGCTGGGCGGAACGGAGCGACGAACCCTTTTTGCAATAGGTGGGGATATCGTTTGGCGCGCGGCTTTGCGCCGCCCAATAGACGCGTCCGTCCTGGTCCATCACCGAGGTATGCGCATTGACCTGGCTGTCCCAGGTCTGCTCCATCCCCCAATAGGGCGAGGGCGCGACGACCTTGTTGGCGAGCGCCGAACTCGGCGTATCGGGCTGGAACGGCGGCTGAATTGTCGTCTTCGTGTTGTTGACCGGGTCGAGCACCGGCTGCGCGCTGCTGCTCAGCTCGGTGTCGCCATAAATCGGGCCATAGGCGTTGACCGTCGGGTTGCGGCGATCGGTCGTCGTCAGATCGTGAAGGTAGTGCTTGGGGTCGAGCCAATCGCGCACCGTCACGACGAGGTTGCGCTCGACGCCGACCGGCCGTTGTGGGCTGCGGCTCGGCAATTCGCCGGCCTTGATGCGGTCGGTCCAATCGGCGAGTGCCGCCAGATGACCGCCCTCGGGCGTCATAACTTGACCGATAAAGTTGATCATGTCGTGACCTGCCGGCCCGACCGACAGGCGAGCCGCCCAGGCGTCGCGCGACGAATCAAAATGGCCGAGCTTCGGGGAGAGATATCGCGTTGCGTAATTCCCGATCTGGTGACAATTGCCGCAACCGTTGGTTTTCACAAAGTTGATCCATTGCTGCTGGGTTTTAAAATTTTCCGGAATGCCGTTGCCCTTGTCGCCGCTGCCGGGGAAGCGGCTCTGGTCGGGAATTTTGATCATCGAGGCCCAGTACATGGCGGGATAGTATTGCGCCGCCGCGGCCAGGCTCGGTGCGACAATCGCGGTCAGGTTCAAGAGCTTGCCCGGATCGGTAGCGATCTTCTCGGAATCCACAAGGCCGTAGCCGCGGACCCAGACGCGGTAGTGGGCATTTGGCAAGTCGGGGATGACGTATCGGCCGCGCTCGTCGGTGACAACCATCTTAGCGAAGCGGGTGCCGAGGTTCCTCGTCTCGGCGATGACCCAGACACCAGCCTCGGGTCCGAAACGGCTGGTTACGATCCCGCCAATCGATTTGTTGTCGATCGTGACCGCCGGTTCGCCAGCAGCAGGCGGCGCCGCGGCCGGTTGGCTGCGCGCTATACCGGGCGCCAGAAAGCAAGCGATAATCGCAAACGCCGAAAGCGCCGTCGACGCGATCCGGGCAAGCATGTGTTTCCCCCAAGCCTGTCGTGTTGTCTAAACCCGCGCAGCATAGTCCGCGAGACGGCGAGCCGGGAGTGCGATTTTTGCTCCCTCTAATCCGGCATTAGCCTGGCCTGATCCGCTTCGAGACAAGCGCGATACTCACGACTGAGGCTTGGCCAGGCGTGATATTCGGTAACGCCTCGGCGACACGATTTTACGGGAACAGCAGCATTCGAACGCGCAGAACAGCCGAAATATCCAGGTCGTCGATTGGAATGTCTTCGTCTGGATTGTACATCTTCAACTTGAGCGGCCCGAGCCCTTCATTTATGACGATTGCGGCGTCCGCGGCTCCGCACTGGCGTACGACAAACGCGATATCGCCTATGGTGACCGGGATTCGCGGATCGACATAGGCAAGTGCGCCAGGCTTTAACAGCAAACCAAGACGGCGCGAGAAGTTTCGAACAATGAATGATTGCGGGTCGGCAGAGACCAAGTCTGCGATCGGTATTTGGTCCACCATGACCCGGCGATCGATGACAAAGCGGGGGGGACCAACGTCGCCACTCGTCATCTTGCCGTATACTGGCAACATTGTCGCGCGGGACGCCGGGGCGACGACGCGGATGCTGCGCCGCATCACACAGCGTTCGAGCGCCCCAAGCCGACCCCATTTGGTATCGTCTTTCAGCAACGAGCGCGGAGTGCGCGGCAACAAATGCTCGGCGGGTACGCCATTTTCCAGCTGGGCCCGATTGTCGAGTGTCCGCCTTTCGAACATCCCAATCAGCTTGTCGGGAGCAAGCCGATAAAATTTCGCGATGGCCTCGATTTCGCTTGGCTGGATGCTGCGGCTGGCCATTTCCAAACGATGATACACTGACAAGGTCATGCCGATGGCGTTCGCCACCTGCTGCATCGTCACGCCCGATTTCTTCCGCAGAACCGCCAGCACATAACCGATGGCGGCGGCACCGCTTTCAATCGTGTGCCGGACCGCCTCCTCCTGAACCTGCTGCCATTCTCGGACCCCGGTCGCGGGATCACGGGTCGCCACAACCGGGATTGCCTCAGGCGCACATCCCAGCAGGTCGGCAAGATTTGCCAGCTGGAGATTGGTCAACCGCCGCTCACCGCTCTCCATTTTTGAAATCGTCAACTCACCGAGCGGCGGCTCCATCAGGCGGCCGAGCTGCGCCTGTGTCAGGCGCTTGCGAAGCCTGAGCTGTCTTATGTTGTTTGGAAAAACAATTTCGCCCTTAAGACGCATTCACTGCTGCTCCAAAGCGAACCCGATCCCCACGCTTCGTCACCGCCGCTTTTCTGCGGCAGCCGCTCAGATCCGCCACCTCCGCTGTCGTACCCCCTCGGACTATTGCAGCGGACGCAATGCGCAGGCTTTAACGATTGCTCTCACTGCGGCTTTGGGATCTCGATCCTTCAGCCAACCTCTTTTTACTCCAGCGCGGCGTGAAAAATTCCGAGGTTGGCGTTTGTCACTCGTTTTCAAAGGCAAGCCCCTCGAGTGCATGCGCTACGCCTAGGACGACTTCTAGTAAAATTCGAAACAATTATTTGTTACCCGCGCTCGATCGTGACACCGCGTTGACGTTTGTACGATAGCAATACGCTGCGAACCGATCGGGCTGCCGTCCGTCGCCGCAGCAAGCGGGGTCGGTGGTGGCCCATTTCCCGGTGGTTGCTATTGATGAACTGATGGGGGGACCATTGAGTTGCCGTCGGAATTTGAGTTTGCGTCCAGCAATTGACGACAGTCGTATTCGCTCTGTAGCTCGGCAGCCCTTTGCTACGACCAGGACAGAATGCCTTGAGCAAATCCTCCACGCTTTTCGCGATATTGCGGATCGAGACGATATTCATCAGGCCGCCGAACGTCTGGCCTTCGCGCAACAGTGGATCGAGAATGAAGCGGCTCGCGCTGCAGCGGACCCGGTTTTTGTCGAAAGCTCCATAATGAACGCATCTACAATCTGACAATTGCGCCCCTGCGTTCTGGGGGATCACGGTGCATTGGCTTTATCCGCCATTCCCGCGGGAGGATAACAGGCTTTCGATCTCCATGATTTTCTCCGCGATCAGTTGCGGATTTGCCTGATAAGTGCCTGAGTTGATCGCCTGTTGCAGCTCTGCAACGCGCGTCCGATCGATCGACTGGACAGCGGCCGAAACCTGTGCGATCGTCGTAAGCACCGCTTGCGCCCTGCTGAGGTCAGCGGAGTCGATAGGCGCAGCCGTCGCGCCTTGACCCGCCGTGGCGGTCGGCTGTGATCCGGGCTCACTCGCCGATGCGACACCCAACAGGTCGATCGGGTTCACGCTTCGAATCGGATCGGGCATCTTGTCCTCCAGATCAGCCGCGCGCGGGTACCCCGGCCGGCGCAGAATCCCTGTCGGGGAACGACCGGCGCCAGACCTCGGCAAATTGTTCGACAACGACCCGCCCGGCAGCTACCGCTTCTGCATCGTTGGCGGAATTGCCGCGGAGGATTGCCGCGAGAACGTAGCGGTAGATTTGCGCCAAAGGTTCGCTGAGCGGTCCCGGCTCGCTGCCGCTGAGCCCCAGCATAAACTCGATCACCTTGGCCGCGGCATCGAGGGCTTTGGCCTTGGCGGGCCGGTCGCCGGCCGTAATCCCCGCCTCCGCTTGCAACAAAAACACCCGGACTGCGTCGATTGCCATCTTCATAAAATCCTGGGGATCGGCATCGATGCTCGCTATTGTCCGGTAGGCTGCGAGCGCGCCCAACCCTTCGTTGTCCATCTCCATGTTAGCCTCCGGACGACCCGGACCCGGAGGAGCCGGAGCCCTGATTGAAATAGGTGGCCAGAAAATTGCTGACGGTCGTGAGTTGAGAGAGTGTGGCTTGCGCAACGCTGAACTGTTGGGTCAGGGCCGAGGTCTGTTGCTGCGCTTCCTGCTGCAACTGCGCGATCTGCTGGTTCATCGAGGTGATTGTGCTGTTGAGCGTGTTGATTTCTCCGGTTATGCCGCCGCTGCCGCTCCCGAGAGCGGCGTTGACGAGGCTACCCAACACGCCGTAGAGACCCTGGCTGACGGTTACATGTCCGAGCGGCCCGGTCAGGCTCCCAGGGATCTGCAATGTCAAGCCCTGGGCCCGCCCGGGACCGGTCACCGCTAGCACCCCGTCATTGCCGCTAGCCGCCTGACCGTTGACCGTGCCGGTGACCGATCCGGCGGTGTTTGCGGTGATGTCGATGGCGTAGGACCCGGGCTGGGCCCCGCCGGTATCCTGGATCCCGACGTTTGGATTGTCGGCGACCGCGAACGTGCCCAACAGCCCGGCTACGGCGGCATAGTTAGACTGGGCCGCAGTCTGAAAGGCCTGATCATTCAGCGAGACGGTGCCATCGCTGTTGATTGTGAACCCGACGGCGCTGAGCGACCCGTACGGCGTGCTTAGCGCACTCCCATTCGCCGGACTGGTGATCGCGCTGAGAAGGTTGTTACGTAGAATCTGCAAACCGACATCGCCGAGCAATGGACCGGCGCCGCTGGTCGGGTTATAGGACGAATACTGGTTGATCGTTTGGAGCACATTGTTGAGAGCCGACACCAACCCGTTTGCCGCCTGGTCCAGCGCCGATACGTCTTGACTGACGGTCACTGTGGCGGTTCCGCTCGCCGTTAGATTCAATGTCAGTCCCGGGACGACGCCTGAGACCGTGTTGGTGCCGCTGGTTATCGGTATACCGTTGAGCGAGAAACTCGCATCCGTAGCAGGCTGAATCTGTGTTAGTTCGGTCGTCGCGGTGGATCCTGGGCTGTAGCTGAGCCCGGCGAGACCGCCTGACCCGCTGACGGTGAAGGCGCCTGCACTGCCGGTGCTGTCTCCGGTCAGCGAAAGGTGATATGAGCTGCCGTCGTAGACGATCGTCGCCTGCACCCCGGCATTGGCCTGATTGATCGCGCTGGCGATCCCGGTCAAATTGTCCTGGCCGCTGGCAATGTTGACGGTCACGACCGATCCACTGCCTACTTGAATTGCGATCGATCCGGCGCCCAGGCTCGAACTGGCACCGGCGAAACCTGAGGAAATCAGGCTCTGCGCTTGCGCAAGCTGAATATTCGACAGATCGTAGGTCCCGGGGCTCGCGTCGTTGGTAACCGTGGCGCTGACTGTGGCGCTTGACGATGTCGTTGCTGAAAATTGCGCAAGGCTCTGCACATCGGCCAACCCACCGAGCGCCGATTGCAGGCTCGACAGCGCGCTCTGAACGCTTCCCAAAGCCGAGATCTGCGTCTGGATCGGCTGTTCCTGAGACTGCAAGGCGGTGGCCGGCGTCTGATAGGCCGTGCTGGCCTGCTGGATCAGCGATGTAATTTGGGCGGAGCTGAGTACGCTCGTTACCCCGGACATCCGTGCATTTCCTCAATTTCGTAGCGACCCGCTCCCGGGCATCGGCTCCGGAAGCGGGCCACTTCCACTTGCTATCGCTATTCTTCGCCCGCGCTGTTATTGCAGCAATTTTAGGAAAGATTGTTGCAAAGCGCTCGACTGCGACAGCGCCGAAACCCCGGCCTGCTGCAGAATCTCCTGCTGCGTCAGCTGCGTCGTTACCTGCGGAATATTTGCGTCCTGTACCACCGACCGAGCAGTCGTCAGATTTGTGTCGGTCGTCTGCAGGTTCGACGCGGTCGCCTGCAACCGCTGTTGCACCGCGCCGAGTTGGGCGCCAACGTTCTCGAGCTGCTGCAGCGCAAAGCTGACGACGTTGAGCGCCGAGTTCGCTCCGGACACTGAGCTGACGTTTACGCCGGCAAGGGTCGATAGCGACGAGGCAGTGTTGAGACCAATGTCCGAGCCCGCCGCCGACAAGGCGAAGGCCTGGTTCGATTGCACTGTCACCAAGCCTTGGACGGTGGCTGAGGTCGTCCCGGCGGCGGCTAGCGTCACCTTCGTGGTCCCGCCAGCAGCGAGCGTCCCGGTACCGGCAAATCCGGTGATCGAGATGTTGTCGCCTTGCGCCTGGGTTAAAACGAGCTGGTTATTGGAGTTGACTGCCGCAGTGACGCCGGTCGACCCGGTCTGCTGATTAATCGCGCTGACTAGATTCTGTAACCCGCTCTGCGAAACGCTCCCCACCGTCGCGCTGATATTGACCGCGTTGGTCTGCGCTCCAGCTCCATCATTACCATTGCCAAGGACGAACGAGACCGAACCGGCAGTGACCGTAAAAGCGACGCTGGTATCGGCGCTCGCCGTCACATTGGTTTGCCCCTGGAGGTCATTGATCGACGCGGCAATGTTCTGTGCCGATTGGGTCGCCGCCGAGACGGTCAAATTCGCGTTGCCGGACGAGCCGGATATGACAATGGGGGTGGCGCCGGTGGCGGTGAAGGCGCCCGCGCCGGCAGTGGTGATCGCGTATGAATTGCCCGATGTGTCCCCAACCCCGCCCGAGCCACTGCCGTTGACCTTATAGACAGCCGTGGCGCCGGCGGCGGCCGAGGATTGATTGGTGCCGAGCGCCGTGGCCTCGGTGCTTGGGATCGACAGACCAATGGTTTGGCCTTCAGAGGCACCCACTTGAAACTGCGCGCCGAACGTCCCGTCGAGCAGATTTTGCCCGTTGAAAGTCGCCTGCTGCGCGGTCGTCGTCACCTGGGTCTGCAATTGCGAGACCACCTGCTGCAACGATTGCAGCTGCTGGGCGTTGTTGATGCCGCTTGCGGCCTGATTGGCGATATTCTGGATCTGTTGAAGAATGTTGATCTGCTGGGTCAGCGCTCCGTCGGCCGTCTGGACGAGTGAAACAGCCTGATTGACATTGGAAATGGCCTGCTGGGTACCGCCGAGTTGGGAGGTGAACCCTTGCGCAGCAATATAACCGGCGGGATTGTCGGCGGGGCTATTGATCGCCAGCCCTGACGACAGCTCCTGTTCCAGTGTGTTTGTTGTGTTCCCGGTACTTGTCAAGGAATTCAACGCGTAAAGCGCATTGATGTTGGTAGTGATGCTTCCTGCCAGCATGGCTTGCTCCTGGGCCGGTGGTGCCGAGCGTTACTGCCCGGGCGTCGAAGAGGTCCGTGGCGCCCACGATAGCGTTGACGAGCGCCTCAATCTTTAAGACGGACGCTCGCGGGATCTGTTGCAGGATTTTTTGGATATGACCCGGTGCTGATAAAGAAAGCCGGTATTCTGCTATTTCGGCCTGGCGGTCAGCACAACGACCCCGCGCCCGGCTTTGCCTCGCCTGGACGGATATCGAGCATCGAGCCCTCCACTTAAGTGCCTACTAGGCCTAAGGGTCGATCAGCGGAGCACCGGCGGCGGCCTGTTATGTCTCAAATCTACTGGATCACCGAAAACAACGACAAATTCTGGATCTTCGCGAAGGCCGCTTCAGCAGCCTGCAACGCCGTGACGCTTTCGCTATAATTCGCCAGAACCTGCGGAAGATTGGCAGATTGCAGGCTCGCCAGTTGCACCTGGTCGCTTGTGCTCTGGGTAGCAACCGCGGTCTGCACGCCCTGGATCTCGGAAAGGCTCGATCCGAGCCTTGCTTCGGCCGACAGAATGTTGGTTTGCGCGCCGTCGAGATTGGCGATCGCATTCTCGATTTGCTGGGGATTCGATGAGCCGGATCCGAGCGCGGAAACCAAATCTTGAACGGTTTGGAAAAGGCTCGATGTACCTGCGGGCTGGACATAAAACTGGTCTCCTGCCGCTGGTGTCCCGCTGATGCTGATATCCAAGCCGCCGAACTGCAGATCGGCACCGGGTGTGAAGCTGCCCGAGGCCGCCGTGCTGCTGGTTGCCGAAAAGCTCGCGCCTCCCGGGACGCCGAGGCCGCTGGTCACCGTATAGTCGAGGGTACCACCGGCACCCGCCGAGAAGGCGATTTCGTATTGCGTACCGGCAAGGCGTTCCGGGGTCAGCTGGCTGGCATCGGTAACGCCTTGAGCGCTGGCGTAAGCTGTTCCGCTGTTGATCGCTGCAGCCGACACCGAGACGCCACTCTCGCCCGCCGGGATATTTGCAAATATACTCTGGCCGGAAATCGACGTCGGCACCGCTAGCGACGGCGCGACCTCGAGAATGTTCGTACCGGCGTCACCGGCGAACGTGACTTGCCCGTTTGGGAGGGTCTGGAACGGAGCGGTATTGCTTTTGCTTCCGGCAAAGATGTAGCGGCCGTTAGCATCCTGCGAATTGGCCAATTGAAGCAGCTGCTGCAACCCGCTCTGCGCCGTGATCGCGAGAGCTTGGCTTGTTGCGGCAGAGTTTCCGGCATTGGCACCCTGCTGCGCGGCCTGACGAAGCTGATCGATCACGGTGCTGACCTGCTGCAGCACACTTAACCCAGTTTGGATCTGCTGGGTCGCAGCCTGGGCGTTGCCCGAATCGTAGGTCAGGCGATTGATCCCACTAGCCAGCCCGATCGCCTCGCCGGCGCCAACCGGGTTGGTGCTGGCGTCAAGCAGGGTCTGACCTGTCGCAATCTGCTGATTGAGCTGATTGACATTGCTCTGCTGCGCCAGCAGGTCACCGACCGAGCCGAGCAGAAACTCGTTTGTGCTGATCTGCATCAAACCGCACCTAGGCTGCCTGCAACGCGGTCAGCAGGCTTTGGAATAATGTCTGCGCCGTGGCGATCACTTGCGCCGCCGCCTGGTAGGCCTGTTGATAATCGACCAAATTGGCCGCTTGCTGGTCGAGATTGACGCCGGAGACCGATTGCTGGGTGTTTTGGGTTTGTGTCAGCACCGCTTGCGTCGCCTGGGCGGCCAATTGCGCGTCCTGGCCAATGTTTCCGACGTTCGTCACTACTCCGCTGTAATAATTGTCGAATGTCTGCCCCGACAGCAGGTTCTGGTTGGCGAGCCCGGCGAGCCCGACGATATTGCCGTTGCTGCCGGGCCCGCCCGGGGTCAGGGCGAAGCTGTCGCCGGCCGCGGCTGTTCCTGCCGACAAGGAGATCGTCGTGACCTCGCCCGCTGGACCCGAGGCCGGATACGCGATCGCAATCTCGGCGGCCGAACTTGGGTTTAGGGTCCCCGAAGCAATCACGGAATCGGTGCTCGACAAGACATTGAAGTTCGAGCTCGAGGTGAATTGCACCGAGATCGGCTGACCGAATTGGCTCGCTGGCAGCAGGATCGTACTCGCCGGCAGGGTAGCGCTGTCAACCGGGTTGCCAATCGTCGCCTGCACGTTGCCGACATTGTTACCGGGGGTGACGACATAAGGTGACGCTGCTGCGATTTCGGTAGGGTCGTCGAGCGCCGCTGTCAGTGTCTGAGCGGCCGTCGCCGTCGGTTCGATCTTGAAGCTATCGCCAGCGGCAACTGTACCGGTAACCGCGATCGTCAGCCCGTCGAAGCTGAGCGTCGGGCCGCTGCCGAGCGCTGTCACCTGCCCGCTCGTCGTGTCGGTCGCCTCGAACCCGGTTGCGGTGCTGGTGACGATGAAATCGCCGGAGGTAAAGTTGGTGGGGTCGGTGATCGTTGCGGTCAGGCTGCCGCTGCCGGTATTGGATTGCGCAGCATAGACGACCGGCCCGGCGACCGAAAACAGCGGCTGTCCCGGATTACCGTTGAGATCGAGCCCCAGCGACTGCTGGGTGTTCACGGCGGCAGCGAGGCCAGCCGCCAGCGCTCCTACCGAAGCCTGGGTGCTGACCAGCTGGGCATGCGCCCCGAGCAATCCACCGAGCTGCCCGTCCGATAGGCTCGCGGTCAAATCCTGCCCGGTTGGACCATAGGTGACCGTGAGCTGGCCATCGCCAAATTGGCTCCGTCCGGTCGCGAGCTGATAGGCGGTCGCGCCATTGACCAGAGCGGCACCACCAGCCGTATAGACATTCACCACCCCATTCGCGCCGGGCACCAAACTGACGCCGATTTGCTGAGCAAGCTGCTGCACCAGTTCGTCGCGTTGATCGAGCAGGCTGTTCGGCGGGCCTCCGTCAGCGGTGGTCTGCGCCGGAATTGCTCGGTTCAATTGCGCGATCTGCTGGGTCAATGTATTGATCTGCTGAACCGCCGCCGTTGTTTGAGTTTCGATGCTGCCGAAGCTCGCCGAGATCTGGCCGCTGACAGACCGGAAAGCGGCCGCGAGCGATTGCGCTTGACCTAGAAATACTTGGCGGTTCGCTGCGCTCGTCGGATCCTGGGCGATCTGGTTCGCCGCCGAAAAAAAGCTGTCGAGCGCCGATCCGAGACCACCGGCGCCGCCCGAGGCGACGGGAAAGATCGCAGCGAGATTTTGCGTGTTGCTCTGTACCACTTGCGCCGCCTGGTTGGCCGAATTGGCTTGCACCCCTTGCTGAAACAAGAATTGGCTGAACGCGCGCTGGATCGAGCTTACGTCGGTTCCCGACCCCGGACCGCCGGGGGTCCCCGGCAATTCGGTCTGATTGACCGATTGTACATTGTAACCGGGCGTGTTGACATTGCTGGTGTTGTTGGCGACGGTCTGTAACGCTTCGCTTGCTACCGAAAGACCGCTCAACCCGGTTTGCAGGAGCTGCGATAGACCGCTCATCTCAGCTTGTTCCCAAAGTATGTCCGGCGGTACTGGTGCGAATGCCGGTGGCCAAACCCTCGCCTCGGCTTAGCCGCAAATCCTTAACGATTTGTTCCAACCGTTTCGCCGCGCGATCGCGAGCCCGGTCGACCTCGCGGGACAAACCCGCCAATGCCCAATCAAGCTCGGCCGAAGAGCGGGTGGCGCTCATGCGCCGTTGTAAATCGAGCATCAGCAACGCCTCGACAAGCGCGCCGCGCCGCGCGATCAGCTGCCGGACGATCGCGACCGGCCGGCGATCGAAGCCGCCGCGGCGCTCGATCCGGAACAGACGCGTCAGCCGTCGGGCAGTGCTGCTCTCGCTGCGCATCACATCGGGCTCAGTTTCGCTCACTGCCCCGACCCTGGCGTCGCAAACAGCCCGAAATGCCCCAGCTCACGCGACGTTGCGAACAGCCCGAGCGGCCCGGGATCACGTGCGGCCGCGAACGGCCCGAGCTGCCCCGGCTCACCGGGTGTCGCGAACGCAGCGGCTGCTTCGGCAGCAACTGCTTCTAGCTTGCTGCCGTAATCGGTATCGGTGGCGTATCCGCCGGCGACCAAACCGCGCCCATACGCTTCCACGTTGTCGCCCGCCCCGATCAGTCCCTGGTAACGGGGGTTGCCACCGATCAATGCGACGTAATCCTGAACCGACGCGTCAAGGCTGGGATAAGCGCGGAACACAGCCTCGCGCGACACTCGCTCGCCGGCTTCGATTTCATGAGTCGCGGTTGTGATCGCCTCGCCCTGCCACGATGCGCTGGCCTTGATACCAAACAAATTGTTGCCGACCACCGAGCGGCCCCAGCCGGTTTCGAGTGCGGCATGCGCCAACAAAATCCTCGGCGATACCCCGAGTTGGCGGCCCGCCTCCACCAAAGCCGGACGGATCTCGCGGGCAAACGACTGAACCTGGCGCGGCGGTGTCGACAACCGAAGCAAAGCGTCATTTGTTGACGACGCTGGCACAGTCGACGAGATCATCCGCGCCGGCGCGTTGCTCGATACCGCGGCTGGCCAGTGGCCGGCGACGGAGCCCAAGGCTGGCTCAGCACCAGCACCACCGGACGGTGAAGTATTTTTGTTTGCCGTAACCGAAGCAAAGGGGCGCAGGCCGTTGCCATGCCAGTAGGGGCTTAAAGAAAAGCCGGATCCTGCTCTGTTTTGGGGAGCGCCTTGCCGGTCTGCGGGCACCGCAGCAGCGTGTTTGCCCGAGGCTTGAATACCGTTATTGCCTGCTGCCGCCTGCTGTTTTGCCTCGATCGATCGGAAAAGCATATGAGCCAATCCGAGCTTATCGCCGGATGAAGCTGTCTGGCTGAGCGTACTCGCGAACAGTCCGCTGACGATGTTGCCGCCAACCCCGCCGCCGGCGACCGGCATCGCGGCACCGTCGCTGCCCTGCATGACGTTTTGCATCAAAAGAGCCGCAAACTGGCCGGCGACTGCTTTGGCCGCGACCGGGTCGTCACCGCGATTTTTGAGCGCGGACAGCACTTTGGGATCGGATGCCGAAGCCAGCCGCTCAGCGGTTGTCAGGTCCAACTCACAGGACCTTGATCCGCGCGCGCAATGCGCCGGCCTGCTGCAAAGCTTGCAGGATCGCCATCAAATCCGATGATGTCGCGCCGATTGCGTTGAGATTGCGCACGATATCGGAAACCCGTGGTGCATTGCGCAATTCAACAACTTTAGCCTTCTTTTCACTGGTCTGGACCTGGGTTTGCGGGACAACCACCGTGCGGCCTCGGCTGAATGGAGCAGGCTGTGACACCTGGGGGAACTCATTCACGGTGACCGACAGCGTTCCGTAGGCGACCGCGGCGGGTCCGATACGGACGTCTTCGCCCATCACTACGGTACCGCTCTGCGCATCGATGGCCACCTCGGCGCTCGGTTCCTCCGGGATAATCGGAATGTCCAGAATGTCCGCCACAAATTCGACGCGCGCGCCTCCCGCCTGAGGCCCCCGAACTCCAACCTGGCCCGGCCCCAACGCGCTTGCAATGTGTCCAAAACGGGTATTGATTGCTTCGGCGATGCGGGCCGCATTGCCAAATGACCGGTTATCGAGGTCGAGCAGGATCGTGTCCGCCGCAGCAAACCCGGCCTTCGGCGTTTTCTCGATCGTGGCGCCACGCGGGATGTGCGCCACTGTCGGAATGTTGACGGTGGTCGATGCCGCCTGACCACTCGCCTCGTATCCACTGACCAACAGCGAGCCCTGCGCAATCGCGTAAACTTGACCGTCGGCGCCGCGCAATTCGGTCATTAGCAACACCCCGCCGCGCAGGCTTTTGGCATTGCCCAATGCCGACACGGTAACGTCGAGCTTTTGCCCGATTGGCATGAATGTCGGAAGCTCTGCGGTGACGATCACGGATGCGACGGCTGTCGGCTGGATAAAGGCGTTGGGATTGAGCGTTAAGCCCAGTTGTCGCAACATGTTCTGGATCGACTGAACGCTATAAGGCACTTGCGTCGTCTGATCTCCCGTCCCGGCCAAGCCCGCAACCAGACCGTAGCCGATCAATTGATTGTCGCGCGCGCCTTCGACCTGAACGAGGTCCATCAGCCGTTCGCTAGCCGCCGGCATTGCCGCCGCGACCCACAAAATGGCGGTAAGCGCGGCTATTTGAACCAATCGCCCGGCCACAACGTGCTCACTGTCAGAAACAGACGTTGCGCCAGTCCCATTTTTGGCGCCAGATAAGTTTCGCCATCGCCACTGAACTCGATGTGCGCTTCGGCCATTTGCTGCGACTGGACGACGTTGTTGTTGAGCACGTCTTCGGGACGCACGACGCCGGCAAGTCTAATGAATTCCTTGCCGCCGACCAGCTGCACCTGTTCCTCCCCAGCAATGACGAGATCACCGTTCGGACGGATGCGCTGCACCATGGTGGACATCGTGGCGGCAAAGCTGTCGCTCTGCGCAGTGGCGCCGTTCCCTTGCAAACCATTCGCGGTCGTGTTGGCCAAATTGGCCGTATAGCTGGTGGGCGAGCCGCTGGCGCCTAGCGGCCAGCCGAGTTGGGCATTTACCGTACCTGCATTGTTATCGTTGCGATTGATATTCTGACTGACGTTCTTGGTCGCCGTTGCAGCCTGAGTAATCTGGACTGTGACGATATCGCCGACCTGCCATGGACGATGATCACGAAACAGCGATAGCCCGGCTCCGCCCTGAGCGTAAGTCTGATAGATGGCGCCATTGGTGGTCGGCGAACCGGTCGCTGTGTCGCCCGGCAAATGCTGCAGGCTCGCGAGCATGTCTTCCTTTGCTGTCGGCGCGTGCTGGCAGGCGGCGAGACCAATATTGAGCAGCAGCAGGACGGCGGCGGGTGGAACTGGCCAGCGGCTGCTCACTGTGCCACTTGGGTCAAGTAACTGAGCATCTGATCGACATTTTTGGCGGCCTGCGTGTTCAGCTCGTAGGCGCGTTGGGTCGCGATCATATCGATCATTTCGTCGACCACCGAGACATTCGAGCCTTCGAGATAACCTTGGGCGACAGTGCCGAGCCCGTTCTGCGAAGGTTGACCGGTGATCGGAGCACCCGAAGCTTGGGTCTGGATCGCGAGATTGTCGCCGGTATATTGCAGACCTTCAGGATTGATGAATGTCGCGAGCTGGACCACCCCGACTTGCGACGGCTGCGACTGGCCCTGGATCTGGACGCTGATAGTCCCGTCGGTGCCGATCGTGACACTCTGGGCGTTGCGCGGGATCGTAATCGACGGCTGCAACTGATATCCTTTGGCGGTCACCAACTGCCCTTGGGCGCTGACCTGAAAACTGCCGTCGCGGGTATAGGCGATCTGGCCGGAAGGTAGCAGAATTTGAAAATACCCCTGTCCATTGATCGCGAGATCGAGCCCATTGCCGGTCTGTTCCAGGCTTCCTTGGGTCACGACGGGTTCGGTCGCGACCACATTGGCGCCCGTCCCCTGTTGCATACCCGAGGGATAATTGGTCGCCTGCGACGTAAACCCACCGGCCTGGGTCTGATTTTCGTAAAGCAAATCGGCGAATACCGGCCGCATTTTTTTGAAACCGGTGGTATTGAGGTTGGCCAGATTATTGGAGATCACATCCATCTTGGTTTGTTCGCCCTCGAGACCGGTGCGAACCACGGCAAGAGACTGCATCAATTTCGTATCCTCCGGCAGCGAGGCGCCGCTTACGACAATGTCAGAGGGCTACTCTGGCCCTGCCCGGTGGCGAATATCATTCGCATCATTTCAGTCTGCATTTGGAATGTACGGGAGGTCTCAATCATATTCATCATCATTGAAACCGTGTCGGCGTTGCTGTCTTCCAACGCCCCGACCTGCAGTCGCACATTGGCGTCGGCTTGCAGCGGTGCGGTCGTGTCTTGAAACAATCCATCGGACTGCCGCTGCAGCGAGGCGTTTGACGGGTCGGCCAGCATGATCCGCGCCAGGGAGGCAACTTGATCGGGGGTCTGCCCGACCAATGCACCTGAAATCGTGCCGTCCTCGCCAATCGTGACCGATTGCAGCGGCGGCAGCACAATCGGCGCAAACCCTTCTCCGAGCACGATGTGACCCGCCCCATCCTGCAGCATTCCGGTGGGCGAGATCGACAGCGATCCGTTTCGTGTCAAGGCAGGATTGCCGTCGGCAGCCTGAACTACGATCCAACCCGATCCCTTCACCGCAACGTCCAGGCTGCGGCCAGTCCGTTGGACAGGACCCGGCCGGAAATCGGCGTCGGCTTCGCCCGTTGCCACCATCACCCGGTCGGGCTGGCCCTGTCCGTACAGCGGCATTGCCTGAAACACCGGGTTTTGCGCCTTAAAGGCGGTGGTGCCGCGATTAGCGATATTGTTGGCGGCGGCGGTCGCGCGATCCATCGCCGCGTCGAGGCCCGCCATCGCGAGGTAGAAAAGCTGCTGGCTCATCGATAGAGGTTTCGGAATTATTGTATCGTCAGCAGGCGCTGAAAATTTTGCTGCTCGATATTGATGCTTTGGACATTGGCCTGATAGGCTTGCTGTGCCGTGATCAGGTTGACAAGCTGAGTCGAAAGATCGACGTTCGAACCTTCGAGCGCGCCAGCTTCGAGCTGCCCGAGCGCCGCCGTGCCTGGAGCACCGGTCGCCGCCGGGCCGGAACCGGTAGACGCGCCCCAGACGTTACCGGACATCGGAACCAGCCCTTGCGGGTTGACAAAATTAGCCAACGCGATCGTTCCAAAAACCTGCGTGCCGCCATTCGAGTATTGCCCGGTTACAACGCCGTCGGAACCGATTTGCACGCCCGTAAGCTGTCCGCCGCCGCTACCATTGGCGACAACAGAATTGACGCCAAACGACAGACCGGAAACGCTGGTCCCGGTGAAGTTCTCGGCGATGCTGAGTGGCGCTGAGCCATCCGGCAATCCGCTCGCGCTGATCGAACCGCTGCCAGAGACGAGCTGACCGCTGCTGTTAAAGCTCAAGGTCGGGCCGGCGCCTGAAGCGATGGAAGTGCCGCTCGGGGTCGCCAACACCCAGTTCGTCTGCCACTGATTTGGCGAGCCCGAACCGGCGACTTGGGTGAAGTAGGTGGTCAGCGACAAACTCGTCCCGAGACTGTCGTAAACCGTGGTCGTCGTGCTCTCGTTGTAACTTTGGGGATTAGAAGGGCTGAACGGGATTGTGGCGGTGTTGATCGGGGCGTCCGATGTCGGCAGGTTGATGCCCAAGGTCAAATCGCTGGTCGCCCCGGGGGCGATGTTGGCCTGATTGATCTGGATCGGCTGCAGCGATCCCGCGCTGGTTGCCGCGGCGCCGTTGGCGGTCGGTGCGAAGCCCATGACCTGCGCCCCGCTCGCGTTGACCAATTGGCCTGAACTGCTGATTTGAAACGACCCGTCGCGGCTATAAACAATGCCGGATCCGCTCTGCAATTGAAAAAAGCCGTTGCCGGTGATCGCGACATCAAGCGGGTTTCCAGTCTGCGAGATCGAGCCTTCTTTGAACGATTGCGCGAGGTTCGCGGTATTTACGCCCTGGCCAGGCGTCTGTGAAAGCGCGCTACCAAAGAGCGCAGAAAATTGCGCATCGGAAACTTTGAACGCGGTTGTATTGACATTGGCGATATTGTTGCCGACCGTGTCGATATCGGTCTGCGCGGCATTGACGCCCGACAAATCGGTTAAAAGCGACATCGGAGACTCTCCTCGAAACTATGTAACGTCAGAATACTTGCTGGACCGCGCTGAGCGGCACGGGGGCGAGCCCGCCGCCGACATCGAGCATCGGGCCGCTTTGGCCGCCGAGCCCAACGGCGGTGACCGGGACGACCGCATAAGGGGTTGCGGCGACCGCAGCGCCATTGGCGCCGGTCGCGGTCACGGCGAAATTGTACGTGCCAGGCGCCAATGTTGCGCCGTTGGCGCCGGCGCCGCTCCACGAGAATGTCTGGGTGCCCGCGGCCATTGCCCCAAGGTTGAGACCTGCCACCGCATTGCCAGTCGGGTCGGTGATCGTGACCGCGACATTACTCGCCGCAGACGGCAGACTGAACGCGCCGTTGGCGCCGCCGCTCTGCCCCAGGACCAACGAATTCCCGCTGACCGCTACGTTTTGGCCGACGAGCCCGACTGCCTGTTGCCCGCTCGAACTCGTCTCGAGGTTTTGCACCCCGGTTGCGGTGGAAAATTCGGCGAGTTCGGATGCGAACTGATCGGCGCTTGTCGGGTCAAGCGGGTCCTGATGCTCGAGTTGAGCGGTTAGCAGCTGCAGGAAATCGTTTTGATTGAGCGTCTGGCCGGAGCCGCTTAATCCGTTTGTAGTGGTCGGGAGCTGCGTGCCGGTGGGCAATGCCGTCACCGTCACTGGCATCGCGCTTGCTGCGGCCGTAGTCGTCATTATGCCCTCTGCGTTAGATCGTTAGCGTGCGCAAGGCCAGGGTCTTGGCAACGTTGAATGCCTCCAGATTGGCCTGGTAATCCTGCTGCGCCGAGATCATATTGACCATTTCCTCGACTGGATTTACATTGGGCATCGTTACATAACCGTTAGCATCGGCGAGCTTATTGCCGGGCTCGTAAGAGGTACGCAGCGGAGCTGCGCTTTCCACGATTCCAGCAACCCTGACCCCCGCCATTCCAACTGCCGACGGCTCGGCGCTGTTGTCCCCGACTGAAACCGCTTGGAAGACCACTTCGCGCGCGCGGTAGGCAGCGCCGGGAGACGCGCCGACGCTGTTCGCATTGGCGATATTGCTGGCAACGGCCGTCAATCGCTCGGATTCGGCGGCCATGCCGGAACCGGCTACGGCGAGAGAGGCGAAAAGCGGCACGCTCAGCCTCCGCTCGAAGCCTGCGAACCGGATCCGCTTATGGCGATCGCCAACATCTTGATAATCTGTGAAGCAAAGCTGGCTGCGGCTTCGTATTGGATCGCGTTTTCACCTGCCGCAACTTTCTCCTGATTAAGATCAACACTATTTCCGTCCAGTGTCAGCGGCGCACCGATTTGGTACTTGATCGCAGCCGCGGCCGAACCGGGGACTCCTTCCGTCGGCCCTTTCAGATGCTGCGGATCGTCGACCAACCATGTGAGCCCCGAGGGTTTGCCGGCTCCTTCCGCCGCCGTAAGGGCTTCGCCGAAATCGAGATCGATCGCCTTAAAACCGGGCGTGCTGGCATTTGCGATATCTGCGGTAAGCAACTGCTGACGATCAGCACGCAGATTTAGCACTTGCCGGTAGAACTCCAAGCCCGTATCGAGCGGCCCGATCACGTGCGGCCTCGCATCCATTCTTCCTACTTGCGAAATTTTCTCGGTTCGGCATAATACAAATATGTCAACTCAATGCAAGAGGGAAATTGGTCGATGGCAATCCCAACAACGCTGGCACTCCCGCTGTTGGCGGGCATGTTTGCCATTTCGCTTGCCGCCCCTGTTTCCCGCGCAGCGGGAGAAACCGAAAGCCCCGAGTTCGATCCGCTCGGCGATCGCGACCGCCGTCGAGCCTCGGCTAGGCACACTGAGCGGTACTAATGTCGAAGTAGCAGTCGGGGCCATCGACTCGCGCCTTCGGCTGCCCGCCTGCCCAGCACTCGAAGTTACTCTTCCGCCGGTTAATGCAGCGATCATGACGGCGAAGGTCGAATGTCGGGCGCCCAGTTGGACGCTTTATGTCCCGATCCGTCTGCATGCCTGGGTCGAGGCGGTGGTGGCGTCAATCAATCTGACGCCCAACACCAAGCTCGCCGCCAGCGATCTGACCCGTGGCCGTATCGACATGTTTGCAAACAGCGCTGGGGTGTTGACCGAAGCGGCGCAGGCCGAGGGCAAAATATTGCGTGTCGGCTTGCTCGCCGGGTCGCCGATACTGTCGCCGTTTCTCGAATTTCCGGTTGTCGTGCATCGCGGGCAAAAAGTGCTGCTGACCCTTTCCGCCAGTACCATGACCATCAAGGCGCCGGCACTCGCTCTGGAGGACGGCCGAACCGGCGACAGCATCGAAGTGGAAAATCCCGACAGCAAGAAAACCATGCGGGCGACGGTGCTCGACGACGGCAGCGTCGAGATGAAATTTTAGACGGCGCAGGAGCACAAATATACGATGGCGCATTCGAGCAGAGTTGCGGCGCTGATCGCCGAATTGCAGCAGCTTCTAGAGGAGGAACGCAGCATCCTGCTGTCGGGCTGCCCCAAGCAAATAACCGACATTGTCACCCGAAAGTTGATGATTGCCCAAAAGATCGAGACCGAGTGCCAAAAATCGGGTTCAGCGGCCCCGAGCAGAGAAGCCTTGATTGCATTGGACCGCTACAATCGGGCCAGCGCGATCATCTGCTCTGCAATGATCCGTTACTTGACCCAAATGATCGACAAGCTGCGCCAGCGCGAATGTCATCGATCTTACACACCCGATGGCGCTGAGAACACGCCGCCGACGCCCAACCCCCTTGGCGCCGCCTAAATCTGGCGTTGTTGCCTTCAGGCGGCAAACTCCGCCGGAGGCTCAAACCGTTGATCCCGCGGAAGCGGCGGCATCGGTCTTCCCGAAGACCCCGCCGCCCGCAGCCGGTATACATAGGCCAGCACCTCGGCGACGGGAGGATAAAGCCCCGCCGGGATCTCGTCTTCGAGTTCCACATAGCGGCATATTGCGCGGGCTAATGGTGGCGCTGCAATAACCGGCACACGGTGCTCGGCGGCGATCTCGCGGATGCGTTGAGCCACAAGCCCGGTCCCTTTGGCGACGAGCCGCGGCGCCCGCATGCCGTCCCGGTACTGCAACGCCGCAGCATAATGTTCGGGGTTGGTCACGACCACGTCGGCTTTCGGGACCTCTGACGCCATGCGCATCCGCGCCAGTCTTCGCCGCAGCAGCTTGATCCGACGCTTTGTCTGCGGGCTGCCGTCGAGTTCTCGGAGTTCGTCTTTTACCTCCTGCCGCGTCATTTTCAGCCGATCGCGGTATTCCCAAACTTGATACGGCACTTCCAGCGCCGCAATTGCGGCCAAGGCCGCCGCCAGCACTAGGAACAGGCGGTTCCACAGCAGTGCCGCGTGATCGACCGCGCGCGGCCAGGCTGCAATCGCGCCCTGCACAAAATCGGGCGCCCAGCTCCGGATCAGACTGAGCGCGATGATGCCGACGACGCCGAATTTGACCAATGCCTTGACAATCTCCACCAAGGCAGCACGCGAGAACAATCGTTTTAGCCCGGCGGTCGGATTGATGCGGGTAAAATCGAGACTCAATGGCTGCGCCGAAAAGCTCCAACCGCCGATCATGATCTCGGCGAGAAGTGCTACCGTTGCCATCACAATCAGAAAGATCGCGGCAACTTCTAGCCCCGGTGCAACGATCGAACTTACCGCCGAAAGCAGGCGCGCGGGCTCCGCTAACCGGTCGCCACGATAACTCAAGCCGCGACGAAGCGACAGATCGAGCAACCCGACGAGTCTACCGCCGGCCAAGCTCAAGACGATTGCCCCGGCGACGAGAACGGCTGCAACGGCCACGCCGTGGGCGCGCAGCACCAAGCCTTCTTCGCGAGCTTTCGAGAGGCGCCGCGGTGTCGGCTGCTCGGTTCGGTCGCCGCTGCCGGAATTATCGCTCATGGCAGACGAAGGCTGATGACGGCGCGCCCCACTTTCAAACCAGCCGCAATCATATGCTCAACCGCCGGCACAAAAAACGGCAGCACTGCAATCGTCGCCGCTATCCCGAGCCACATCAACACAGAAAACCCGACCGACATCAGGTTTATCTGAGGAGCAACGCGCGACAGCAGCGCCATTGCCAACTGCGCCGCGAGCAGGATCGCGACCACCGGCAATGCCAGCCATACGCCCATTTGGAACAGCAAGGCGCCAGCACTTGCCAACGCGTGCCATCCCTGGACCGTTACCCCGGCCTCGGGGGCAATCGGGACTACCTCAAAGCTCTTTACCAGGACGCCGATCAGGATCAGGTGCCCGTTCAGCGACAGAAAGAGCAACAAGCCGACAAGCCCAAAAAGATCCGCCATTACCGGCACTTCAAACCGGTTCTGGGCATCGAGAAGGCCGGCAAAACCGAAACCCATCTGCACGCCGACAAAATCGCCGGCGAACGCCATGGCGGCGAGGGTCAACTGCATCGCAAAGCCGAGGGCGAGCCCGACCGCAATCTGCTCGAAGACAAGGACAACTGCCGCGACAGAGAGCGTCAGCGGTGCCGAGTGCTGGATTACAGGGGCAAGAACGGCTGCGATAATAAAGGCGAGCGCCACTTTCACCCGCGCTGGAACCGCCGTCGAGCTGAAACCGGGCGCCGCTGCAAAGAGTGCGAGCGTCCGCAGAAACGGCCAGAAGAACTCGCCGAGCCACCGCACCAGGTCAGCGTCGTTGATCGACAGCACGGCTAACCGAAAAACATCCGCATCGCCGTCGCCGACCGCTCGATATAGGAGGTCATCTGGGCAAGGGCCCATCCGGCTGTGAAATAGGCGACCAGCAACACCGCGAAAAACCGCGGCACAAAGCTTAGCGTCAAATCATTAATCCGCGTCCCCGCCTGAAAAACGCCGACCACAAAACTGGACAAGATCGCGGTCAATAGAAACGGGCTACCGAGCGCCAGCACGACGAGCAACATCTCGCGTACTGACGCCATTACCCCAGTCGTGTTCATCGTACAAATCCCGCTGCCAGCGACCCGACCACCAATGTCCAACCGTTGACGAGGACAAACAAGGCAAGCTTAAGCGGCAATGAAACGCTGATCGGGGACAGCAACATCATCCCGAGCGACATCATTACCGCTGCCACGACAATGTCGATTACCAAAAATGGCAGGAAAATCATAAAGCCGATTTGAAAACCGCTCTTGAGCTCGGAGGTGACGAATGCCGGCAGCAGTATCCGGAACGGGACATCGATGGCGCTGCGATAGGTTTCGCCCCCCGCCAATTTTAGGAATAATCCCAAATCGTCGCGGCGCGTCTGCTTGACCATAAACTCGCGCAATGGCGCTTCGGCTTTGTCGATCGCGTCGGCCGTAGAGATGCTGTTGTTCAATAATGGCTGCAGCGCGTCGCTATTGATGCGGGAGAATACCGGCCCCATGACAAACATCGTCAGGAATAGCGCCAGGCCGATCAGCACCTGATTGGGTGGGGTTTGGGTCAATCCCAACGCCTGACGCAGCAGCGACAGAACGATGATGATGCGGGTGAATGCCGTCGTTGTCAGCAGGATCGCAGGCAGAAACGTCAGGCCCGCCATCAGCAGCAATATCTGGATCGGTACGGTGTAGGTTGCGCCACCGTGGCCGTCGGGCTGCGTATCGAGCATGCCGACGCCGGCGGCTTGCGCTGCTGCGATCGGAGCAAAAGCGGCCGCGATCACGACGGCAGCGCACAACGCTCTCATCCCGCGCGCCATCGTTCTCTCGCTCTGCGCATGGCTTCACCAAAACCCGCATTGGCTGGGGCAATCGGCGATAAAGGTTCGTTCAGTTCATGCAGGACGGAAACCGCCCCGTTGCCGACCCCGAGCACGAGCTGTTTTGCACCGATCGACACGACTAGCAGCCTCTCCCTCGGACCCAGGCTCAGCGCGCGAAGAATTCTGCAGTCCTGATAGCGTAGCACCACGCCATTCGGTCGCACTCGGCGCAATGCCCACAAACCGACCCACAACAGAACGACGATTACGGCCATCGCCACCGAGAGCGAGCCAAGACCGCCGGTTTCAAAAGGCACTTTCGGCTCCCTATTCGACGATCAGAGTGGAGAAAAAGACGTTCTGGACCGCCTGGCCATTCGGCTGCGAACCACTAAGCCGCTTCACTTCTTCGGCGCTGAGCCGCTGAACGAGAAGCCGGTTCGCCGCCGCCAGCATCGCCTGGCGCAACTTGTCGACCCCGGCCGGGGTAACGATGTCCTCCACCTTAAAGCCCAGAGCGGTTTGTCGCATCGCGTCCTGGATTTCGGGCAATATGCCGGTGATGGCATTGCCCACATCCTTGCCCGAAACGGCGAGGTTAATGCCCAGCTGGACAAAATGCGGCGAGCCAGCATCATTGGCGATGCTGACGACAAACGGCTTGATCTCGAGGTATAATGGCAAGTCCGGACCACGATTATTGGTGACCGACGCGGCTTGACGCGGCGCCAAAAACCAATAGGCCGCCGCAGCACATGCGGCAATTCCAATCACCAGAACTGCGATCATCTTCCACGAGCGAAACGCGGCCCACGCTCGACCGGTCTTGACCGTGACTGCAGCCACACTGTCGATGTCAGCCATTGCCTGATCCCGAGTTCGTTTGGTTTGATTGTGCGTCAGCGCCAAGCTTGCGGACGCTATGCTGCAGCAGTTCGTCCATATCCGATTGCAGACGCCGCGATGCGGTCAGAGTGTCGCGCGCGGCCGCACGCTCGCGCAGCATCTCACAAGTGCGCTTGTCACGGCGGGCATCCATCAGCTCCTCCCACCGTCGCGCGCACGCGTCCTCGAGATTGCCAAGTTCGCTCTGTTGGCTGGCGACAATCACCTCGATCTGGCCAATAAACTCGATATAGGCCGCAGTTGAAGCCGCCGGCATCCCTCGAGAAAGATTGGCGCGCATCGAATCGCGATAACCCTGCATGTGCGCTTGCAGAAGCACCAATTTCTGGCGGGTATCGTCGCATTGTGCACAAAGACGCTGCCACAACAAAACTGCCTCCTCGACATGGCGCTGAGCCAGACGGATCATTGCGGTCCCCGCCACGACGCCCTCAGTCGCCGAGTAGCTCGCCGAGCGCCGCCACGCTATCGGCCAAAGAAACAGCACTTGTCATATCCTGGCGCAGAAAGCTCTCGATCGCCGGTCGGAGCGCTACCGCTCGATCGAGCTCAGCGTCGTGACCGGGTCGATAACCGCCAAGCGCGATAATATCGCGGCTCTCTTCGAGGCGGTTCCAAAGCTGTTTGAAGCGTCGGGCTAGGACGATCTGCTCGTTCGCAATAATCGCCGGCATCACGCGGCTAATCGAAGGACCGACATCGATCGCGGGGAAAAGACCGGCTTCGGCAAGTCGACGCGATAACACGAGATGACCGTCGAGGATGGCGCGGGTCGAAATCCCCGACCGGATCACTGAGATCGTCACCTTCGACCAGAACCGTGTAGAGCGCGGTGATACTGCCGCTGCCCTTTTCGCCATTACCATCTTCGCCATTGCCGGCGCGCTCGCACAACGCGGCGATCCGCTGGAACACGGAGGGCGGATAGCCTCGGCTCGCTGGGATTTCGCCGATGGCCAACCCGATTTCACGCTGGGCCATCGCAAATCGCGTCAGTGAATCGATCAGGAGAAGCACATGCTGCCTCTGATCGCGAAAATATTCGGCGATTGCCATTGCCCGGTAGGCGCCGTGGACCCGCCCTAATGCCGAGGCATCCGCCGGCGCCGCGACAACAACGGCTTTGATCAATCCGCCGGGCCCGAGTATGCGCTCGACAAATTCTTTGACCTCGCGGCCGCGTTCGCCGACCAGTCCGACCACCACCACATCGGCGCTCGTATACCGCGCCATCATTCCGAGCAGGACGCTTTTGCCGACGCCGCTTCCGGCAAAAAGCCCCAATCGCGCGCCTCGTCCGACCGAGAACAGGGCATTGATCGAGCGCACGCCGACATCGAGCGGCGTATCGATGAGCGCTCGCTGCATCGGGTTTAGCGGCCGGCCAAACAACGGCATCCGCTCGGTGCAGCGGAGTTTTCCCTTGCCGTCCAACGCCAGCCCGCCGCCATCGACAACCCGGCCGAGAAGTTGCGGACCGACCGCGATTTCGACCGAGTGCCCTGCCGGGATGACACGCGCGCCCGGCGCCAGACCGCTGCTATGGCCCTCAGCCATCAACAGTACCCGTTCGCCATCAAATCCGACGGCCTCGGCGGATACGAGCCGACCCAATTCGCTCTCGACAAAGCAACGCTCGCCGATTGCCACGCGGATGCCGCGCGCTTCCATTACCAATCCAACCGTTCGGACGAGACTGCCATGAACTACCACGGCATCACACTCGCTCAACCGCGCTCGGTAGCGGTCGAGCCGTTCGACTAACCGCAGATTTGCCGCTGCGTCGATTGACCGCCGCATCAGCCGTGGCGAACCTGCCATTTCACTCGACGCTGGCAGATTCATTTGTCTTCGCCTTCGAACAGAGCGAGCATGACGGCGCGCCATCGCGATGCTAAACACAATTCAACCTGCGAGACGCCGTCTCCTGGGCGCGAGCGCCACCGCATGTCCTTAATCGGGGCATTCTGGCCATCGGCGACAACCCGACAGTCTCCCGGTTCGATCGTCTCGTCGCTGACCAGCACCGCGCCGTCTTGTTCGATTTGCGGCGCCAATCGACGAATGATCTCAATGTCAGCCGGGTTCAAGACGACCCTTAGTGCGCCCGTGTCGATCGGCACCTTTGCAATCGCCTCCCGTATGAGGCCCATCAGGTAATCGCGTGACCGCGAGGTTTCACTGCCGATCACGCAGCGCGCGATTTCAAGCGCCAGAGCGGCAACTGCTTCTTCGACCGAGGCGTCCAGAGCAGAAATTGGCTTGCCGAGCTGCGCGATAATTGCCTGCAGCCGCAGAGTTGTAGCTTCAAGAGAGGCTTGCGCTGCATCGGCACCCGCCGCTACACCATCGGCATAGCCTTTTACTTTCCCCTCAGTAAAACCACGCTCCCAACCTTCAGCGTACCCTATTGCGATCTGCTCCTGGACGAGATCGGCCCCCGACTGTGGTTCAGATTCGGGTTCGTCTCCCTCTGGTTCAACGACGGGGTGATCCTCGCCAAGGCACTCACTTCGGGTGAATGCGGAATCCGACATCGGATCGAGAGTGTCCTCGAGTTCGCGGAATTTGCCAGAGCAGCAGAGGAATGCCGGGTGAAATCATTCTAAGGACAGTCATGTTCAGTGGCGTGGGGTCCGCGCCCATATCCAGCCCAATCGCGCCACGGCGAAGACCAGCCGAAGCATTGATATGGTAAGCCATGCCCCAACCAAATCTGCCGAAAAGCGCGCCCCTGCGACCGCGACAACGCCGACAGCCGGCACGTCCCCCTCGACGCCGAAGTCCTGGAACTGCGCAAACCACATCAAGGCCAGCCCTGCCGACAGCAGAAACGGTCGCATGGCGCGATTTCCGGCTCACTGCACCGGCGCTCAGCAGTGGCCTCCAGCGGTCGGTACCCCGCCGCACGACCCCGAGTTGCGACCGTCTTGCGCGGCGGGACCGGCCGGATCGCCTGTGACCTCCGCGCCCACTGGTGCAGCAGGACTGCGCTGCTGCCCTTCTCCGATCAGCGGTGTCTGCAATATATTTTGGCCTTCCAGAGGTGAAACCACGACGATCGACACCCGTCGGTTCATTGCCTTGCCCTCAGACGTATCGTTGGAAGCGACCGGATGATATTCGCCGTAACCCGCGCCAACCAGTAACGACGGATCAATGCCGTCCAGGACAAAACGTTTGACAACCGATATGGCGCGAGCAGCTGATAAATCCCAGTTAGAGTCAAATTGGGCGCTATGGATCTGCGCGTTATCGGTAAAGCCGTCGATTTGAATTCGATAATTCAGTGTTTTCAATACACTGGCGACCTGTTCAATCAACTGTAGAGCGTTGGTGGTCAAATCGGCTTGGGCGCTTTCGAACAACACGACCGCATTGATGTCGATTACAACCCCAACCGATTGCAACGACACCCGAACCTCTCCCTTGCGGATCATGCCGGAAAGTAATGCGGTGAGTTTTTCGTAGGCCTCGTTTAGTCTCTCCGCCTGACGTTCGACATGTTGCCGGATGGCTGGCGGCAGGTTTTTTACCTGGACGTCGCGGGTGATCACCGGAGTATGAACCGGCGAGGGCATATTGTCGAACGGCGCCTTATGCGCGGCCGCCATCCCCGAGGATTGAATCTTGACCTCTTTGCCCATAAAGGCGGTCGAGAAAGCTTCCGCCATCATCTGGAATTTGGACGAATTGACGGTGGACACCGCGTACATGACGACGAAGGTTGCCAGTAGAAGCGTCGTAAAATCGGCGTAGGAAATGATCCAGCGTTCGTGATTTTGCGGTTTCTTCTCGGGTGGGCGGCGCATTCGGGTCTCCGCATTCGGAACAGATTCACTCGGCCGCACTTAGTTCGTTTTGGTTCAATGGCGGGGGTAAAGCATCCGGTGTCCCAGGTTCGTCCGCAGCGTCTTTGCCCGGCGCGTCGAGCAGGCTGCGTAGCCGCATTTCAAACTGCAACGGCTGCTCCATGATCGCAATACCGATCATGCCTTCGGTAATCATTTCCAAGCGCCGCATGCGACGCCGCACCAGTACTTTGAGCTTGTTGCCGATTGGCAAGCAGATCAGGTTTGCGGCGCCGACGCCGTAGACTGTCGCGACAAAGGCAGTGGCAATACCGCTGCCGAGCTTGGTGGGATCCTCGAGATGCGACATCACCGTGATCAATCCCATTACCGCTCCAAGAATGCCGACTGTCGGCGCATAGCCGCCCATTGCCTCGTATATCTCGCTGGCCAGCATCTCTTCGTGTTCTTGGGTTGCGATCATCGCCTCCAGTACGACCCGAATCTGTGCGGCGTCGATCCCGTCGACCACCAATCTCAGTCCTTGGCGGATAAAGGGGTCGGACTGCTGCTCGGCTACCGGGTCCAGCGCAAGGATAAATTGGCGGCGCGCGATGCGGAGCCATTCGACAATAGTCTTTACCAGGTCCTCACGATCATCCTTGGGCGGCAAAAACACCCAAATCAGCATTTTGCAGCCGCGCATAAAAATCGCGGGCGGCGTCTGGACCAAAACCGCACCGAGGGTACCGCCGCCAACAATGATCAGCGCCGACAGCTGCAGCAAAGAGCCGAGATTCCCGCCGTCGATCGTCATCGTCAGCACGATGGCGCCAAAGCCCATCAGTAAGCCGATTAGGGAGAGAATATCCACCCTATGCCCCCAAAGGAGGCCTGACTGCGTCCGCGCCCCAATCGGCGAGTGCGTTCCGCAGCATCAGCAATGCCCGACCATGGGTTCGGCTAATGGTCGATTTGTCGAGGCCGAGCACTTCCCCGACCTCCTCCATATTTAGCTCGTGCTCGTAATAGAGCGATACGACCAGCCTTTCACGGGATGGTAGTGCCGCGATCGATTTGGCGAGCGCCTCCGTAATCCGGCCCAGACGTAGCGTCTCTTCCTGGCTCCCGGCAACTTGTAATGCCGGTTCGCGAGCATCATCAAAAGCATCGACATCCAACAGCGAGATGCCCGCGACTTCGACGAGCATCTTATCGTATTGCTCGAGCGTAACTGCCAACTCGGCGGCTATATCCTCATCATTGCCATCTCGCCCCAGGCGTTGTCTGACTGCGCGCATTGCCGCCGCAGCAGATCTCGCGAGCCGCACGGTTCGGGTCGGGGCCCAACTTGTACGTCTCGCCTCATCGATCATGGCATTGACGATCGCCCGATGCCCAATGCGCTCGTCGATGTCACAGTGGTCAGTCCGCCGCGCTATTCTCAGTACCGCGATGAGCCCGGCCTGGACCAAATCGTCGAGCTGGACCGTCTGCGGCAGCCGGTATTGCAGATGGCGGGCTAGGCGCTTCACAATCGGCGCGTAGCGCCTGACCAACGCGGTTTCGTCCAGATCGACGCGGTAGGCTGCGACGGCGTCCCGCGGCGCAGTGGGCGTAATCGAACCGGCCGCAACCGCCGGAGAAGAAAGCGGCAAGGATGGCTGATTATCAGGCATGAGGCTGCACCGGCCGCCCGAGCAATTCCACCACTTTAATTTGCTTCTCGGATGGGATTTCCTGGTACGACAACACCCAAATCCTTGGCCGTACCGTTCGCAATAATTCGGCTACGGGTTGGCGCAGCTCCGCGCTGGTAAGCAATGCCGCGATCGGCGCTATCGCGACGAGCCGGTCAGCCATGAGCGCAGCCGCAGTGCGAAGCTCAACCGCGAGGCCAGGTTCGATGGCAAACACGCCGCTGCCGGCAGCCAACCGTAGGACCTCTTGCAGGAGCCTTTCGAGATCGGGCTCCAACGCCCCCATTTTCAATTCGGGAACAGCACCGAACAAATTCTGGACGATGAACCCACCCAGCCGCAGGCGGAGCGCCGCCAGTAGACCTTGCGCCTCTTGCGTCGTGGTCGCGCTCTCGATCAACGACGCGATGATGTTCCGCAGATCGCTGATCGGCACGCGCTCGGCGAGCAACCCGCACAGCACACTGTGTACTGTCGTCAACGGCAGCAGCTTTGGCGTCAACTCCTCGACCGGTTTGGGTGCTTGCTTGCCAAAAAAGGCCAACAACGCGTCGAGTTCGCTGCGCCCGAACAGACTTTCGATATTGTCCTCAACGACCCGTTCGAAATGCGTGGCGACGACGACTGCGGCGTCGAATACCGTGTAGCCTGCCGCGCGGGCCTGCTCGGCCATTGTCGGCGCAATCCATTTCGCGGGTCGACCGAACACCGGGTCCCGCGCCGAGATGCCTGGGATCTCTTCGGTCTTGTTGCTTGCCGGCATCGCCAGCAGCTTGTCCGCATGCACCTCGCCAGCGGCCTTTTCAACCCCGTGCACGAGGATCCGATAACCGGACGATTGCAGGTCGGGGTTGTCGCGGACATGGACGACCGGAACGAGGAAGCCGAATTCGCGCGACACCTGGCGGCGCACGGCGCGCAGCCGGCGCAGCAATCCGCCATCGTGCTCCTGGCTGACGAGACCAACCAGCCGGTATCCGACCTGAACTTCCAGCGGCTGGACCAGTTCGACCACGCCGATATCGATATCGCCGGTTTCGGTCGGTGGAGATGCCGGCGCCGCTTGACGCCGGGCTTCGCGCGCCCGCTCGCGTCCGAGCCACCAGCCACCGGCGCCAAGCAACGGCGCAAACATCAGAAACGGCAGATGCGGCATGCCCGGAATAATTCCGAACAATCCGACAATACCGGAGGCGAGCCACCACGCCTTCGGGAACGCCGCAAGTTGGCTTATGACCTGGTTGCCGACATCGTGCCCGGTCGAAACCCGGCTGACGATCACGCCGGCCGCTGAGGAAATCACCAGTGCCGGTATCTGGGCGACGAGGCCGTCGCCCATCGTTAAGAGGGTGTAGGTTTGACCAGCTTCGGCAAAGCTGAGGCCGTGTTGCCATATCGCGATGACAAAACCGCCGACCAAATTGATAAACAGGATCAGCACCGCGGCGACGGCATCGCCGCGCACGAATTTGCTGGCGCCGTCCATCGCGCCAAAAAAATCGGCCTCCTGCGACACCTCCCGCCGGCGGCGTGTCGCTTCCTCCTGGTTGATTAGCCCGGCATTGAGATCGGCATCGATGGCCATCTGCTTGCCCGGCATACCGTCGAGCACGAAGCGCGCGGCAACTTCCGCAATGCGGCCAGCGCCTTTGGTAATCACGACAAAATTGATGATCACCAGGATCGCGAAAACGGCGATACCGACCGCATAATTGCCGCCGACGACGAAGCTGCCGAAAGCCTCGATAACGCGGCCCGCCGCACCCGATCCCAAATAGCCGTCGAGCAGAATGACCCGGGCGGCGGCGATGTTCAGCGACAGCCGCAACAATGTCGTCAGCAAAAGCAGGGTCGGGAACGCCGAGAAATCGGTCGCTTTTGTCGTGTAGAGCGACGCCAGCAAGATCATCAACGCGAATGAAATGTTAAAGGTAAAAAGAAAATCGAGGGCAAGGGGCGGCAGCGGGACGACGACCATCGCCAAGACCAGCACAAACGCGCACGGCCCGGCCAGAGACGGCAAATGCCGTCCCAATGCAAAAAGGTTCTGCGCGACCGCAGCTTGCGCTGGAATTGTCACTGCAGCATCCGGGGTAGCCCAGCCAATATAGCGATCGTGAAGGTTTCGAGCTGGCGAAGCAGCCAAGGGCCGAGGACGACCAGAGCCACTCCCGTGCCCAAGAATTTCGGGACAAAGCTGATGGTCGGCTCATTAATCTGCGTCGCCGCGAGGAAGATGCCGACTGCGATGCCAATCACCATGATGACGGCCAATATCGGGCCAGCCACATAAAATATGGTTAACAGCGCGACCTGACCCGATTGCGATAGCGCTGCCATGGCCGCCCTGCTCTACCGTAGCCGGTTGACGCGTTCTGCCTGGCTGACGACTTCGACAAAGCGCAGTCCAAGCCGTTCTTCATTGATGACGACAATCTCGCCGCGGCCAATGAGCACGCCGTTGACGCAGACATTCAACGGCGCGCCGGGTGCGCCATTGAGATCGATCACCGATCCGCGGCCAAGATTAACGATATCGCGTATCGGGATTTCGGCACGACCGAGCTCCACTGAAAGGCGCACCGGTATGTCGAGCACCAGATCAAGGCTTGTCGCGGCAGAAGTGTCATGCTCTGGGAAGGCGATCTCCGGGCCCGATTGCATTTCGAGACTGGGAAGCGCAGGTGCAGCCTCGCCACCGAGCGCGGGCGAACCCACAGCCGCGTCGGGCGGCAACTCACCCTTCATCGCTGGAAGCCTCTTGCACGGCGGGGAGAGCGATGTCGTACGCGGTGGCCAGCGGCTCTTCGATTCTCACGCCGATTTTTGGACCGTGTTTGCCCCAACCGCCACGAAACAGCGGCACCCCGTTGGCTTCGACCGTGATGTGTTCTGGCCGATCGATGTCCAAAATGCTGCCTGGAGATAATGCCAGTAAATCGCCCACTGTGATCTGCAGCTTAGTGAGCTCCACACTTAATGTCATCGTCGCTTGTCCAATACGGAGTCTTAGCGTCTGTTGCCAATACGGATCGAGATCAACCGTCTCTTTCTCGCGGTCACTGACTAATCGATCGTGCAACGGCTCTAGCATGGCATAAGGGATGCCAATCGACAGCTTTCCGCCGCCGCCGGCGACCTGGACATCGAAGATGTTGAAGATGATTTGATCATGCGGGTTCGCAATGGCAGCCAGCTGCGGATCCAATTCATGGCGCACGATGTGTGGTTCGAAACTCGCGATCGGTTGCCATGCGAGTACCAACTGCTCGACGACGGTGTGCACGACGCGGCAAGCAGCCTTGCGCTCGAACGGTGAAAAATCACGACCGTCGATAACGATTGGAAACCGCCCGTCGCCGCCAAAGCGGCTTTCGACAATCCAGCTAACCAGAGGAGCATCGACAACTACCAGGATCGTTCCGCGCAACGGCCTCAATTCGACGATAGTCAGATGGCTCGGCCTAGCTAGCGTCTCGATAAGCTCGCCGTTCTTGATCAGTTGGATCGCCAAGGGAGGGACAACATCGACCCCTGGCCGCATTTGTTGGACAAGTGCGGTGCGAAGTTGCTGACAGAAACGCTGATTGATCATTTCGAGCTTTGGCATCCAGGCCCGTGACGGCCGGCTCTCATTGTAAAAAACATAGCGGCGGATCGACCGCGCACCGCTGATTGGATCATGCATAGACACTTACGCCAGTACTGGATGAAGAGATCGGTGTCGTCGACGGCAACTCGAGAGGAGCGTTAGCGACCGCCTGTCGCGCGGGCGACGGCGCTGACAGCTGCTCGCGGGGGGCCCTCTGATTTGACGCGTCGTTCCCAATCCATGCCCCGGCGAGCGTGTAGCCGGCATTGCCGAGAGTACTGTGCAGCTGGCCGATGGCTTCGCTGATTGCCTGTTGCACTTGTGTTTGCGGCGTAGCAAACCACGCCGACACCTCGCGGCCGCTCACCGCGAGCCGGATCGTCAAATCGCCCAAACCGGAGGGGTGCAATCGCAAAACGACTTCGCGAGCGCCATTTTCGATTGATCCCATGACATGACGGAAAAGCTGCTCGCTGAGCGCCGCCGGCGCTGCGTCTGGCGCCGGAGCGCCTGACGAATTATCCGCCGCTGCCCCGCCTGGGACGGCTTTCTCTACCACTGGGCTCGGCATTACCGCGAACTGAATCGGAGCAGTGGGAGCAGTGTCGGCGTCCTCCCCTGACATTCCGGAGCGAAGAATCTGCGGGTCGATGACAATGGTTCCGATTGGCGGGCTGCTGCCGAGTATTGCCGGTGATTGCTCTGCATTAGGGATGTCCCGCGATTTGTCTAAAACGGTCGGATGAGACGATCGCGGCCGCGATGCGTCCAAGGTCTGCGTTGCCGGCATTGCAGCGGGCGCCTCTTGGGCGCCACCGACCTCCCGCGCGGTATCGGCTCCCACAGATTGAGCCGGGACACTATTAGAGCGACCCACTCTCGCCCCGACCGGAAGGGGCTCGGTCTCTCTACCTAGCCCTGCTTCCTCTACCGGCTGCCCCGCACTATCCTGGCTACGCACCGCTGGGGGTGAAAGCGAGGCTGTGCCGGCATCGAGAATCGGACTGGGCAAATTTGCTCCCAAGACCGCAAGTGCGGGATCCGGCGCCGCGCTGTCGTTCAACGTATTACGGCGGGATGACCGATCGGCCGCCGCGGACGAAGCCCCGGATGCGGTGGTTCTCTTTTCAGGCGGATTGGCGTCAAATAGTGGGATCGCTTGTCCCGGCTGTTCCGTGGTGGGTTGCTCGAAATCCAAGATTGAATCATCGAAGTGTCGGCTGACCGGATCGCACGAACTGTGAGGTTTGCCATCGAGCGTGACCGGAGGGGGCGCGTATCGGCCAGGTGAGCGTCCAACCGGTCCTGAAGCGAGGGCCTTTAAGGTGCCATTCTGGCTGGCATCGGGCGCGTCGGATCCCTGCGGCCGGCCTCCTCCAGTGCTCGCCTCCTCAGTCGGATCGATTTGTGCAGGAGATTGCGGCAGTAGGAATGGTTGTATTGCGCCGACACCCGGCGGCGGTGGGGCGACCGCTTGAATGGCTATGGGTTCCCCTGCTGGCGTGTTTGGGGCAGTCGGCGATCGCTGGGGTACGAGATTCGCGTTTTCGCCCGGTGCACCGACCTCAGGCGCCAATACTGCGCTTCTGTCGTTCGGTGGAGCACTGGCGCGATGCCCCGATGATTGGCGGGAGCCTCCGTCGGCCGCCTCCGTCACATCGCCGCTATTGCCCGCATCGTCGAGAGCCTCCACAAAACTCTTGGCCGGGACGGAGCGGCCTGCCGTAGAAATCCCGCCGGCATCTCGCGGTTCCGCCACGCGGTTGAGGGATGTGGCGCGCACCAAAGACACCCTCCCAACCCCTAGGCAACGATACTTTCTTGAGCGCGGATGATAATCTTTCCGTCAGCCTCCATGGCCTGCGCTGTCGCCAGGATTTCTTTTCGCGCTTCGTTGATTTCAGCCTGACGCATGGGACCGCGCGCTTCGATCTCCTCGCGGAGCATTTGGGCCGCCCGTTGCGATAGGTTGCGCAATACCTTCTCTTGCAATCGGGCGGGAGATCCCTTTAAAGCCGAAACAAGCAATTTTTGATCGACCGCCCGCAGTAGAACCTGCAAGCTTCGATCATCGATTTCCAATAGGTCTTCAAAGACAAACATTCGTTCGGCGAGCCGTGCCGCCAGTTCGGGATCCGTCGCTTCGATCACGCTCAACACACCTTCGGCTCGCCGGCCGCCAATCCGGTTGAGAATTTTGGCGGCCACGTCAACTCCGCCGACCGACACTCGCGCTTGCTGCGGTTCATCAGCTAACAATTGTTCGAGTGATTCGCTCAGCTCCTGAATAGCGCTGGGTGGCAAGGCGTCGAGCATTGCCAATCTGGGAATAACCTGTCCGACCAGCTGATCGGGCAAATGCTGCATCAAACCTTGCGCTTGTTCCGGTTCCAGATACGCCGAAATCATCGCCACGATCTGCGGATGCTCGCTCTTGATCATATCGGCAAGATCGCGCGGATCCTGCCACTTAACGGCATCGAGCCCGGCTCCGTAAACGCCTTGTTTTAATCGTCCCAATAACTGATCGGCCTTTTCCGCGCCGAGCGCCCTTTCGAGGACTCCCCTAAGATATCCCTCACCGCCGCCGCCAATGCTTAACGTGTCGTCCTCATGCATCCGGTCGACAAATTCCTGCAACACCGTAGCGGCAGTGGTTTTTGGGACGGCGGAAATCTGGCTCATCGCCATTGACAGCCTATTGATTTCCGGCTGAGAGAGGAATTTGACGACTTCCGCCGCCGTCTCTTGACCGACCAGCATCATCACCATGGCGGACTTTTCGACATCGGTCAGATCAGCTGGCCCGCCGAATGCTGCTTCTTTCACGCGCGATCCACTCCTTGATTATTTGAGCTGTTCGTTCCGGGTCATTGGCCACCAAACTGCGCACGGTCTCGGCGTCGACAACGAGCTTTTGTCGTGCTCCCGACAGCGAAGCTATTGCCGGTTCGGTTTTGCCTTGCAGGCCGGTATTGGCCATGTCACGACTATCGAGACCGCGCGACGACGCCGTCTGCCACGCTATGGAGGCGGGATTTGCCCCAATCCGGCGGAGCAGCGGCAAGACTCCGCCGAACAACACAAGCAATCCCGCGAGCATCAACAGGGCGTTTTGCTCAAGTACGGTCATCCACCGCTGCCGCCACCAGGGTGGATTGGCATCGCCCTCATTGCTCACTTCGCCGGCAAATGGCAAGTCGACGACCGTAATGTGCCGGTTGTCGCCGGTGCCGATCGCCGAACTGACGAGCTTGTTGATCGATTGAATTCGCGCGGCCGGAATTGGATTGCGCGAAGGGTTGTTGATCAGGACGTCGATATTGATGGCGCGCAATCGCCATAGAGGATGGTCCAGCGATTGGACGGTTCGGTCGATGTCGTAATTCGTGACCCGGTGGCTGTCGGGCAGCGGCGGCGCACTAGGCTTATCCGCCTCGTTTGCGACCGTGCTTGCGGGGGGTGGCGCACCGATCACTCCGGGTGCGGGAGCAGGCCGCGCCGGGCCCGTCGCTGTGGTCGGGGCTTCGGGTGGGCGGTTCGACAAGGCTCCGGGAATGCCGATCGCCTGCTCGATATTGGGCGGTCGCGGATGGATCGCTTCGTCTTGGCTCAGAACATGGCTGTCGCCATACCGCAAGGAGTTCTCCTGCGAGTGCGAAAAGTCGATATCCGCATCCGCCGAGACGCGAAAATTGCCGCGCCCCAGGACGGGCAGCAGCAGATCGGTGACCGCCGCCTCATAGCGGGTGGCGACTTGCCGTGCCACTTCGAGCTGCTGCGGCACTTGCTGCAGGCCATCCTTGCTGTTTGCGTTCAATACCCGGCCGCTCTGATCGACGAGGGTGACATTCTCGCGGTTAAGCCCGGGCACACCCGCCGCGACGAGCCCAACCAGGCCGTCGATCTGCGCTGTCGTAAGCTCGACCCCCGGCCGCAGCCTTACCATCACGGCGGCGCTCGGCTTTGGTGAGTCCGCGAGAAAATCGGTCTCTTTTGGCAACGCCAGCTTCACTGTGGCCGAGATAACCCCATCGATTTCCCTGACCGTATGCCCCAGCGCAGTCTCGATTGCCCGCGCGTAATGAACCTGCTCGACAAAAGGACTGACGCCCAGACTTTCATTATCGAGCAGCGCCCACTGATCGCCATCTTGCTTGGGTATGCCGCGAGCCGCCAATCGCAGGCGGGCAAACCCGACATCGGCCGCTGCCACGAGAATCACTCGGCCGCCGTCTGTGATCTGATACGGGATATTGAGCTTTTGCAATTCTGAGACGGTGCGGCCCCCCTCTTCTCCGGACAACCCGGCGAAGAGCACCGAATAGCGCGGACCCGACGTCCACAGGATCGAAACGATGATCCCGGTTGCGAGGAGAGCGACAGCGGCAATCAGCGCAACGCGCTCCCTGCCGTTCAGGAGCGGCCGCAACCGATCGAGGATGCTCCGCGGTAGGCCTCCAGCCAGGTCGAGAAAAGCCACCAGCTAGCTGCCGAGCCGATCAGACCGGCATGTTCATGACGTTCGAGTAGGCCGCGACCACCTTATCTCGCACGGCGGAGGCCGCCTGCAAGGCTAGGTTTGCCTGCTCGAGCGAAACCATTACATCGCTCAACGAGACGGTTTTGTCACCCGACGCAAATGCCTTCGCCTTTTGGTTGGCGGTGCTGATCGCATTGTCGGCGCGATTAAGAGCCGACTGCAGAGCATCGGCGAAGTTGGCTGAAGCAACACCCGACGCGGTTGACTGCGTGGTATCCGATACGGATGGGCTCGGCGCGCCCGACAGGTTGGAGATCGAGGAAAGCGCGGAAAGCACGCCAGCCACTGCGGTGATGATCGGAATCATTTTCCCAGCACCGCCGAAGCGATCGGGCGTTTCTGTGATTGCTGTCGACGGCGCGTGAGAAGCGCCAGCCTCGCCAAGCTTTCTGCAGAATTTCCCAGCGTCTCACTCAGTGTTGCTGCAACGCGCCAGCGATTGTCGTGGCTCTGTTCGAGACACTCCGTCACCCTGCCAAACAGACAGATCGGTTCACGGAACGTCGGATGAAAATAGAGCGACATTCGGGCCCACTCGCCGCACCGCCAATGCTGTTTTGAGCCCCAAGCGATGTGTGTCGGCCTCAGCTCGACTTCGCATACCGGTGGCAGTTCGACGTCGCGATAGGAAAGTCTCGCCGTCATATCGATCAGCATGTCCAGCTTCACTCGCAGCGGCACCAGGGCCGCGGCCAGCCGCTCGTCTGCCGGTCTCGGCATTGCCTCCAAATCGACCTCCTGCAGCAGGAAACCGAGAACACTGGTATTCGACTGCTCGGCTGCGTCGCATGCCTCGCGCGAGGGCGGTTGAGACAGCCGATCATTGGACAGTGGGAGCGCCAACACAGCGACAAAGCAGTCGTCCTCCGACCCCACTGCCGGTGGCTCGTCAACCGCTCTGATGACCGGAGCCGCGTGACTGTGGCTGACTGGCTGGGGCATGGGGCAAACGCGCCTCGACGAAAACTGAAAATTACGCAAGTGGGCGGGCGCAGCTCGACGGCAGGTCGTTTCATTGTCTTGTCGGCTTGCCTCATCCGGTCGCGCGGACACTGCCAGAGAAATCTCAACAGATGGTTAAGGCCAGATCGCTGAAACCGTGATCGGCGAGCCTTGCGCGGAACCTGATGTCGGACGTGACGGCACAGCGTTACCGAAGCGCGAGAGAGGAAGGGTATCGCGGCACCGGCGGAATTTAGGGCCGCTCGATTGCCGTTCGCAGTAACATGCCGCGGTTTGGCTGAGGAATTCGGATCATGCGCCTGTTGATCGCGATGATGAAGCACGAGACCAACACCTTCTCGCCGGTACCGACACCGTTGGCGCGGTTCGGCAACGGCCCCGGGCCGCTTTATGGCGAGGCGGCGGCGCGTGCGTACCGTGGGACCGGTACCGGGCTCGGCGCCTATCTCGATCTCGCCGAGCGAGAGGGCGCCGAGATCGTGCTGCCGATCGCCGCCGGTGCGCCGCCGAGCGGCCCGGTCGATGACGCGGCCTATGCTGAGATGACCGATTGCATCTGCGCTGCCGCCGCGAAAGGCGGCTTCGACGGCATCATGCTCGACCTGCACGGGGCGATGGTGACGCAGAGCCTGGAGGACGGCGAGGGACAATTTCTAAAGCGGCTGCGCGCCATTGCGCCGACGACGCCGATTGCCGTGTCGCTCGATATGCATGCCAATCTTTACGACGAGATTATCGCCAATGCGACGGTCGTGACCGGCTACCGCACCTACCCGCATATCGATACCTACGAGACCGCGCGGCTTGCCGGTGAGATTTTATTGCGGACAATCCGCGGCGAGATTCGTCCGGTCATGGCGTGGGGCAATGCGCCAATGCTGCCGCATGTGATGCGGCAAGGCACCGATGATCACCCGAACAAGGAGCTGCAGCATCGCTGTGCTGCAATGACCGCGGAAGGGGCATTGGCTGCCAGCCTATTTACCGGGTTTCCGCACGCCGATATCGCCAATGCCGGGCTGAGCGCCGTCGTGGTCACCAATGACGACCGCGAGCTGGCAGAACGACTGCGCGACGAATTGTTGGACCGCGCTTGGGTCGAGCGCGAAGCGTTTGTCTACAAGATCGAGCCCTTGAAAGAAGCGGTCGCCCGCGCCACCGCTCTGCCATCGCCGGTGGCCGGCGAAGGACCGGTCGTTCTGCTCGACCATTATGACAACTGCGCATCCGGCGGCACTATGGATACGACGGCGGTCTTGGCGGAGATCCTGCGCCAAGGGCTTCAGCAGGTTGCGGTCTTTGCAATCTATGATCCGGAGGCGGTGCAGCAAGCCCTTGCTGCCGGTATCGGGACGGCGGTGACATTATCGATCGGTGGCAAGATCGCAATGCCGGCTATCCCTGTCGAGAGCCCGCCGCTAACCGTAACCGGGACCGTCAAAACGATTTCCAATGGACGCTATCGCAACCGTGGACCGATGGCGCGCGGCGTCGAGATGGATATGGGGGCTGCCGTGGTTCTCGACACCGGCGCCGTCGAGATCGTTTTAATTTCGCGTCATGCCGAACCGTCGGATTTGAACTGTTTGTTAGCCCTGGGAATCGATCCGATGCAGAAACGGTTTGTGATGCTTAAAAGCCGCATCCACTGGCGCGCCGGCCTTGGTAAACCGGCGCGCGCGACGATCGACTGCGCTGGGGTTGGGGTTTGCACCTCGGACTATGGCCGGCTCACCTTTAATGGCTCACCTTTAATAAAGTGCGCCGGCCGATCTACCCGCTCGACTTGCCAAACCGCTAAGAGGCGACCTGGGACGGGTGGCCTGATGCAAGCCGAGATTAACGCTGTCGCACCGGCAGATATCGACGGCCGACCCCTAAACCGGGCAGTTCGCCTTTCTCAGGCCGGGAGCGGCCTTCGGGATTCCTCGCCATCCTCGGGCTGTCCGCGCCTTCGGCGGAACCCGACGCGTCCTGTTTGGCGGCCATCTCACGCTCGCGGCGCAGTTCCGCGAGGCGAGCTGAGATCGTGGCAAAGTCATCGGCGGCGCGGGGTCGGCTCACGTTTCCTCCGGAGTGTCTGATGCCAGCCGCTCGAGAGGGCGGCTAGCTTCTTGATGGGCGGGCGGCATGCTTGCCCCTCGTACGCGTTAACGCAAGTGGAAATCACGGGACCGACTGCAACAGGCTCTGGCCCAAGTTGACCTGGACTTGCGCGGCGATGTCGTTGAACGGCGCCCCGCCAAACTCGGAGGCCTCAAGCATTTGGCTCATATGTCCGGCTATTGTGTTCCGCTCGTTGGTGAAGGCCTTCAGTTGCGCTTGGAACCCCAGATAAGCGCCGTCGCTGCCCTCAATCGCGGCGGTCGCATCTTGCAAGCTCTTCATGCCAACTGGCCCGAGCGGCGCATTGATCGCCTTATAGATGCTGGCAAGCTGCGAGAAAGATGCACGGTGTTTGACGATGCCTGACGGGAGCGCATCGTCCGTCATGACCTCGATCAAGGTCCGGCCGTCATGAGCATAATCATCAGTCAGCCCGGTGAGGCTCATCAAGGTCGGGCGGATGTCGGTGTGGTCGGAAAAGAACGTACCGGTCGGACCCAAATTCTGCACATGAGGCCCGGCAATGCCGAGCCAGGTGTTGGTGATCTGGGGCTGGAAGTCGCCATGGTTCCAGGCAAAGCCCGCCCCTTCGACAAAACAGCTCGCGGCATTCTGTTGCGGCATGCATAGCGGCGTCGTCTTGCCCGAAGCGGACAGAAAGTAGTCTGGGTTGGCGAACAGGATAAAGTTCGGCGTCCGATTGGGATCGGCGGTGACCATGTGAAGCAAAGCCTGCTCGCCCTGATCCGCCAGCGCTTGGGTCACGTTGTTGGTGTTGCCGTTAGGCCCATCAACGATATCGAAGCCGAGCAACGCGCCGGCTTCATGTTCGAGCTTACGAGTGATCGAACTGTTCTGGCTGGGGTTGTTGTTGATGTAGAAAGTCGGCGCATCGTCGCTGTGCACGAGAAATGGCGTCGTGTCGGTGAATTCCGTGTTGAAAATAGGGCTTAGATCGGCGTCGATCTCGCCCTTCTTCGCATAAGAGCACGGGACCGTCACACCGTCGCAATTTGCCGGCGAAGGCGGTCCGCCGACAAAGTGATCGTTCTCGTCGGCGGTGATGATAAAGAGAGTGTTGCTCGTCGTGATGCCGTCTTGCGCGAGCCGGGCAAAGAATTGGCCAAATGCTTTGTTGAATTTGGTCAGCTGGGTGACATAGCCAGCCTCACCCGGCCCGAAGGTCTCTTCGGCCGACGTGGAAACGCCAGAAAGGGTGATTCCTTCGTTGTCGTGAGCGTCCTCGATATAACCGTAAACAACCGGCACGCCGGCTTCGAGCATCGTCGCCAGATAACCCAAAGTCTGGGATGGGGACGGATCAAAACCGGGGAAACCCGGATTGCCATGGCTGTCGGCGATGGTATTGCCGTCGAGATCTTTGACCGGTCCGCCCGGTGAGATCTGCGGCTGGACGTTGACATTGCCGTACAGGGCCGAGAAGCCGTTATACCCGCCGGGTTCATCTTTGAGGATGTCCGGCGCGCTGTTCTGGGCGCAGAGCGCGCTGCCCTTGCCGCAATGGACGAGGATGCCCTCATAATCAGCGACTGCTTTCGTCGGGTTCGACGCTGCTTCCATGGCCTGGGGTGAATTGGAGCCGAATACGTTATTGATGTCGCTGTTGATGTTTTCGAATTCGATATTGGCGATCGAGAAGGCGCCGACATCACAACCCACGCGGGTAAACGGCACCCACGGCGCTGGGGCGTTTTTGCCGTCTGGCGCCAGCATCTGATAGGTGCCGTCGGGCAACGTGTCCGTCCAATAAGTGAAGGAGCTGTGGAAACCGGCGACCCCTTTCTGGAACAGGCCAAAGCTGTTGCCGATGGAGAAGCCGAACTTATCGCCATAAACCCCGGTCAGCGATGTCGTGATGTCGACCGAGGTGTGCGAGATCAGCGGCGTCCAATGATTGGTCAGGACCGTGCCGTTACCTTCGAGGAAATTCAGCAGATTGGGAATTTGTTCGAGGTCGGACGGAACGTTGGGGTTGTCGCGCCGAAAGTGAACATTGTCGAATTGGATGTAGACGACATGTTTTATCCCGTTGCCGAGATTGCAGCTCTGCGCCGCCGCGGCATTTCCAGGCCGGACGAGAGCCGTCGCTGCCGCGAGGAGCGCGGCAACCAAGAAAATTCGTTTCACTTTGGCGTTTCCTCGGATGGTCTTGGGGCAAGGCGCCGGGCAGCGCCACCTGCATGCTATTCCCGGAGGATTACTAAACTGGGACAGGCTTGTTGCGGTTTGATGACGAATTGCGGACGCGGACGCGCCGACGTCACGGTTGTCCTGGACCAGTCCCGCCGGTTAGGTTGTCGGGAAGAGGCCGCTTGCTAGGAGCAGACCATGGATGGTACCGCGCAATTGATTGAGGCCGATCGGCGCTTTTTGGTTCACCCGCTGCATCACCCCGACGACCACCGCGAACCGCTAGTCGTCACCGAGGGCCGGGGGGCGATGCTGTACGATGCCGATGGCCGCGAGTACATCGACAGCCTCTCAGGATTGTGGAACGTCAATGTCGGGCATGGCAGGGGCGAACTGGCCGATGCCGCGGCGGCACAGATGCGCCGCATCGCTTTTGCCTCGGCCTATATCGGCGCCACCAACGAGCCCGCGGTGCGGCTCAGTGAAAAAATCGTGGCCCACGCCTATCCGAATTCAGCGGCAGTGTATTTTACGACTGCCGGCGCTGAATCGAACGAATCCGCGTTTAAATTCGCCCGCTATTACTGGAAGATCAAAGACAAGCCCAATAAGACAAAAATTATTTCGCGCATTCACGCCTATCACGGCGTGACAATGGCGGCGATGAGTGCGACCGGCATGGCGGCCTATCACAAAATGTTTGGCCCGCTAGTGCCGGGATTTATCCAGGTCGCCGCGCCCTACGCATATCGCTGGGCCGGCAACGAGGAGCCCGGTATCGGTGCCGCCGAGGCGGTCGAGAAAGCCATTCTGGCCGAAGGGGCGGACACCATCGCGGCAGTTATCGCCGAGCCCATTCAGGGCGCCGGCGGAGTTATCGTCCCGCCACCCTCCTATTTTCCCAAGGTGCGCGGGATATGCGATCGCCACGATGTGCTGCTGATCACCGACGAGGTGATTACTGGGTTCGGCCGCACCGGGAAATGGTTCGCGCTGGGGCACTGGGGGATCGAGCCTGATCTCGTCTCCTTCGCAAAAGGGGTGACGAGCGGCTATTTGCCATTGGGCGGGGTCATTGCGTCCAAGCGCGTGCACGATGCGATCGAAAGCGCGCCCGCCGACCGAAAGTTCATGCACGCTGCGACCTATTCGGGCCACCCGGTCTGCTGCGCTGTCGGCCTGCGCAATGTCGAGATCATCGAGAGCGAGGGGCTCGTCGAGCGCGCCGCGGTGATCGGCAAACGGCTGCTTGCCGGGCTCGAAACCTTACGCGATCTGCCCGCAGTTGGCGATGTGCGCGGGCTCGGCATGATGTGCGGCGTCGAACTCGTCTCCGATCGCAGCTCGAAGGTGCCGGCAACCGGGCTCGGCGCGCGGATCACTCGCGAGGCGATGGCGCGCGGTCTGCTGCCGCGCATTCGCGCCGGCAGCGCCGATCCGGCGATCGGCGATACGATCTGCCTCGCCCCACCCTTGATGACCCCCGAAGCAACCATCGATCGCATTCCCGAGATCCTGCGTGAGGTCATTGTTGCAGTAACTCGATAACGCCTCCATAGGTCGGCAGCCGTTATCGGCGGGCAATTTCGCGCCGGTTGGAAGTGTTTCACGCGAAACCTCGACACTAGCCGGGTTGCTACATACATTCCGCGGCCATGAGCGATCAGTCGGGGCGGTACGATGTCATCGTGGTCGGTGGCGGGCACGCGGGATGCGAGGCCTCCGCGGCTGCCGCGCGCATCGGCGCCCGCACCCTGCTTCTGACGCACAAGCGCTCAACGATCGGCGAGATGTCGTGCAACCCGGCGATTGGCGGGCTTGGCAAGGGCCATCTAGTGCGCGAAATCGATGCCCTCGACGGCATCATGGGCCGCGCTATCGATCGGGCGGGCATTCAGTTTCGCATCCTCAACCGCAGCAAGGGGCCGGCAGTGCGCGGCCCGCGCGCCCAGGCCGACCGCAAACTTTACCGTGCGGCGATCGCCGAATTGCTGGCCGAGACCCCGAACCTCGACATCGCTGAGGGCGCTGCGGAAGATGTGCTGCTCGATGCCGCGGGACATGCTGCCGGCGTCGTCTTGGCCACCGGTCAATCGATCGCTGCCGGGCGTGTCGTGCTGACGACCGGGACCTTCCTGAACGGCCTCATTCATATTGGGAAACAAAAGATTCCGGCCGGCAGGGTCGGGGAGGCGCCGTCGCATGGGCTGGCGCAAACTCTCGTTCATGCCGGTTTCGCGCTCGGGCGTCTCAAGACCGGCACTCCGCCGCGGCTCGATGGCAATACGATCGACTGGGCCGCGCTCGACAGCCAGCCCGGCGACGATCCGCCACCGCCGTTTTCCTTTGTTACTGACCGGATTACGACGCCACAGATTGCCTGCCACATCACGACGACGACTGCGGCGACGCATGCCGTGATCCGCGCCAATTTGCACTCGTCGCCGATGTATTCGGGCGACATCATCGGCACCGGGCCGCGCTATTGCCCGTCGATCGAAGACAAAGTCGTGCGCTTTGCGGAGCGCGATCGGCATCAGATCTTTCTCGAACCGGAAGGGCTCGACGACGACACAGTCTACCCAAACGGCATCTCGACATCGTTGCCGCGCGAGGCGCAAGAGGCGTTCCTGCGCACTATCCCCGGTCTCGAACATGCCGTGATGCGTCGGCCGGGTTATGCGATCGAATACGATTTTGTCGATCCCCGCGAACTCTATCCCAGCTTGGAGACCCGCCGCATTCCGGGGCTCTATTTTGCCGGCCAGATCAACGGCACCACCGGATACGAGGAAGCCGCGGCGCAGGGCATTGTCGCCGGGCTCAACGCGGCACTGGCGGCGGCGGGTTCGCAACCGCTGATGCTCGATCGCGCCGACGCGTATATCGGCGTCCTGATCGACGATCTGGTGACGCGCGGGACCAGCGAGCCGTATCGCATGTTCACGTCGCGCGCCGAGTATCGCTTGATTTTGCGCGCCGACAACGCCGATCAGCGGCTCACGCCAATCGGGCTACGGCTCGGGTGTGTGGGCCCTAAGCGCGCCGCGCGATTTAGCGCCAAGGTCGAGGCATTGGCCAATGCCCGCGCTCGGCTCGCCGCGCTGCGGATGACCCCTCCGGCATTGCAGCGGTATGGGATCGCGGTCAATGAAGACGGTATCGCGCGCAATGCCGCGGAACTACTTGCCTATCCCGGCATCGACCTGAATCGGCTAGCGGCGATCTGGCCGGAATTGTACTCCGTCGCGCCTGAGATTGCCGCGCAGCTCGAGATTGATGCGCGTTACGCCGGGTATCTCGAGCGGCAAGAGCGCGATGTCACCGCTTTTCGCCGTGACGAAGCCTTGTTATTGCCGCCGGATCTCGATTACGCCGGTGTCGGCAGCCTGTCGCGCGAAATCTCCGATAAGCTCGCTGCTACCCGGCCGGCAACTTTGGGTGCGGCGGCGCGTATTTCCGGCGTGACCCCGGCGGCCCTCGTCGCGTTGTTGAAATATGTCCGGCGGCAGGCGGCCTGAGCCACCGCTCGACGCGCCGAGATTTGCCGAACTCTTCCCGGTTTCACGTGAAACACTGGCGCGGCTCGAAGCTTATGCCGAGCTGTTGACCCGTTGGTCGGCGCGCATCAATCTCGTCGGCCGCGATACGCTCGCCAATTTGTGGCGCCGGCACATGCTCGATTCGGTGCAATTGCAGCCGCTCGTTCCGGACGGCGCACAGAGCCTGATCGATCTCGGCAGCGGCGCCGGCTTTCCCGGGCTGGTGCTCGCGATCCTCGGCGTCCCCGCGGTCGAACTGGTCGAAGCGGATTCACGCAAGGCCGCTTTTCTGCGCGAGGCCGCCCGGGTCACCGCCGCGAACGTAGCAATTCGGCCATGCCGCATCGCTGCAGTGCCGCCGCATGCGGTCGATGTTGTGACTGCCCGCGCCCTGGCGCCGCTCGATCGGTTGCTCGATCTGGCGCACCCGTTTATCGCCCCCGCCACGATCTGCCTGTTTCCCAAAGGCGAGCGAGCCGCGCAAGAATTGACCGTCGCGCGCGAACGCTGGACAATGACGGCGTCGATGCACCAAAGCATCGCCGATCCGCGGGGGGTCGTTCTGCATTTGCAAGCGGTCAGTCGTGAGCCTCACGCTGGGTGAGGCTCATCCGAAAGTGCGTCCGGTGACGCATCGTGCGCGCATTGTCGCCGTCGCGAACCAAAAGGGCGGGGTCGGCAAGACGACGACCGCGATCAATCTAGCGACCGCGCTCGCGGCTGTCGGACATCCGGCGCTGGTCATCGATCTCGATCCTCAAGGCAATGCCAGCACCGGGCTTGGCATCGATCGCAAACAGCGCCGCCTGACCAGCTACGAGCTGATAACAGGCGATGCGGAACTCGCCGATGCCGTGCTGCCGACCGAGGTGCCGGGTCTGTCGATCGTTCCGGCCTCATCGGATCTGAGCGGCGCCGAACTTGAATTGATGAATCACGAGCGCCGCGAATTCGCATTGAGCCGGGCGATCCGCAGCCGTGTGCGGGACTGGACCGACGTTCTGATCGACTGCCCGCCGTCACTGAATTTACTGACGATCAATGCATTGGTCGCGGCCGACGCCGTATTGGTCCCATTGCAATGCGAATTTTATGCGCTCGAAGGATTGAGCCAGTTGATGCGGACGATTGAACGAGTGCAGCGCGCGCTAAACCCACAACTCGAACTGCAGGGCGTGCTGCTGACGATGTATGACGGCCGCAATAATCTCAGCGAGTCGGTGGCGCTCGATGTTCGCATTCATCTGGGGGCCAAAGTTTTCGACACGGTGATCCCGCGCAATGTCCGCGTTTCGGAAGCGCCCTCCTTTGGCAAGCCGGTGTTGATCTATGACCAGCGCTGCGCCGGGGCGCAGGCCTACATCGATCTCGCCGGCGAGATATTGCGCCGCACCAATTCGGGCGTACCAGCCCCATGAGCGAACGCGCCAGGCGGCGCCCGCTGGGCCGCGGCCTTGCGGCGTTATTCGCGGAGACCGAAACCGACGGCTCGTTTGATCCGGCGAGCCAGCGCCGGGTGGCGATCGAAATGATCCGACCGAGCGCATTGCAGCCGCGCCGCCGCTTTGCCGAAACCGAGCTCGATGCGCTTGCTCAGTCGATCCGCGAGAAGGGCGTGCTGCAGCCTCTGCTGGTTCGCCCGATCGTCGACGATGATGCAGCCTTCGAGCTGGTTGCCGGTGAACGACGCTGGCGGGCGGCGCAGCGCGTAGGCATCCACGAAATTCCGGTCATCGTTCGCACACTTTCGGATTCGGAAGCGCTCGAAATCGCTCTCGTCGAAAACCTGCAGCGCGAGGAGTTATCGGCGCTTGAAGAGGCCGAGGCATATAAACGATTGACGACCGAATTCGGGCGCACCCAGGCGAGCCTGGCCGAAGCCGTCGGCAAGAGCCGCAGCCATGTCGCCAATACATTGCGATTGTTGTCGTTGCCGGCGACGGTGCGCCATCGTCTCGAGGAAGGCGAATTGTCCGCCGGCCACGCCCGGGCTTTACTTGCGGCAGTCGATCCGGCGCGGGTAGCGGACGAGGTCGTGCGCCGCGGTCTCAATGTCCGCGCCACCGAGCGTTTGGTGCAGCGCCGTGCGCAGCTCCCGCAACAACCGCGTCGACCGCTCCGCGACGCCGACACATCGGCGTTGGAGCGCGACCTCGGCAATCGACTAGGGCTGCGCGTCAGGCTCGAACCAAAAACCCGCGGCGGCGCGCTGACTCTGCACTACCAAAATCTCGACCAGCTCGACCGTGTCCTGCGCCTGCTTCGCGCCGGGTGAAGTAGTCCGATGAATAACCCGTTCGCGCTCTCAAATCTGACTGACTGCGTGGCGTTACTGATCGGCCGACTTATCATGGCTTGGGGTCTTTTCGATCAGCGTCTCTACTCTCAAATAATATTATTCGAGAGCGAGAAATATATGAGTAACCCAAAAGGTGACGCGCCAACGATCGAACAGATTATCGATTATTCCTTTGAAAAGCGGACCAGGAAGTTAAGGAGGTTAGCGCTAGAGTTATCAATAAGTGATAAAAATACGATGAAAAAAGTTGACGACATAATCCGGAGATTGACAGAGTTGTCACAAATTAGGCACCACTTGGCGCATGGTTATGTACGTATAGGTTCGGCTCCCGGGCAACCACTTGCAGTCGAAATCATTTCTCACCGCGAAAGATGGGAGGGCCAGAGAATTCTTACACGGAAGATATTGAAAGACGGGTACAAACCAAAAGCCGAGGACCTCCGCTCTTCCTATACGTTTGAACAGCTTAATGACGCCAAAGTGAAGCTAGACTGCCTTTATGATGAATTCTCCGAGGTATTCGGTGAGATTCGATTGCTATCAGCTAAGCGTAGGCAAGCGGATCAGTTAGCGCCAGAATGAGCAAACAAGCAGGCGTGCTTTACAACACACTACGCAAGTGGGGGGACAATGGCGCTCAGCCGGCGAGCCCGTTAAACGCGGTTGCCAATTGGTGCGGTTCATAGGAGCGCGCAGCGGTAAGCTGAGGTCCGGCGTCGTCTCGGGTACGACCTAGCTCGCCAGAATAAGCGAGAGAGCCAGCCCGATCCGCTGACGTCAACCACACGACGCGCCACCCATCGGATGCCAGATCGCGCGCACGGGCCATCGAGGCGTTGCCGCGGACCTGCTCGACAAGGGCGCGAGGAGCCGTAAGCCTCAGGCTGGCGATATCGCCATCCGCATCGCAAAAGATCACGTCGGCCGTAGCCAAAACCTCCCGCTCGCTCGGGCCAATATCGCCGACGCCCGAAGCGAGCAGCCGTATCGGAGGCCATTCGCCAAGGGTCGGGTTGGGCCGTCCGGAAGACGGAATTTGTATCGATCGCATTGCCACGCTCCTCGCCAATCGACGAGTTCTACATCGGCGTAAACGAGATAGCCATCAAAAATGCGTCGGTAATGTGTGGTATGATAGTTTTCACGTAGTTATGACGTGTTAACGAAAACGCGTTTTTGCACCGCCGTCGAGGTGCGGTAAGCTGACCGGATGTCGGGCTCAAAACCATTGCTTGCTAATGCCTTGCGATCGATGATTCGGGCTGGCGCGCGATCGATTAGGGGCTCTGCCCCCGCGCTAATGATGTTGGTCGCTTCCGCCGCCGCGGCGCCCCCGCAAAACGCCGATCCTGCCCTGACGCCGTGGTTTCGCAGTCTGCTGCAACCGGGCACGACGGTATCGTGCTGCTCGCTCGCGGATTGCCGCCCGACCGAATACCGGATCAAGGCGGATCACTACGAAGCGCTAATCGGCGGCAATTGGCTCGCTGTGCCGCCCGACAAAATCCTGCAACGCATCGACAATCCGACGGGTCACGCGATCGTTTGCTGGACCCCGCAGCGCGGGATCATGTGCTTTGTCCGCGCCACCGAGTCCTGAGGGCGTCATGGTAACGCGCTGTTAGGTCCCGCCTTTTCCGCCGGTGTTAGATATCGAAAAACACCGTCTCGTTTTCGCCTTGCATGACGATATCAAGATGCCAAGTTCCCGCATCAGAGCCATTGGGAGTGGCGAGCAGCGTTTCTCGGCGCGCCGAATCATCGATCGACAGCAGCACCGGATCGGTCTCGTTGAGCGGATCACTGGCGAAGTAGATGCGGGTGAACAGTTGCTTCAACAAACCGCGCGCGAACAATGCAATGCCAATGTGTGGCGCCTGCAGAGCGTTGCCGCGTCCCGGCACCGGCCCTGGCCGGATCGTCGTAAACCGAAACCGGCCGTCGGCATCGGTCGCAACCCGGCCAAAGCCGCGGAAATTGGGATCCAACGGTTTGTCGGTGCGGGTGTCGTCGGGATGGGCATAGCGGCCGGCGGCATTGGCCTGCCATAATTCGAGACAAGCATCGGGGACGGACGCACCGTCGCCGTCGATCACCCGGCCTTCAATGACGATACGCTCGCCTTGCGGGCCGCCACTGGTCAGATCGGCCCAGTCCGGCCGGTCTAGTCCGATGTGAAAGAACGGCCCGACCGTCTGAGATGGGGTCGGGACGAGCTTGTCAGCCATCTCAGCCATCCTCCATCGGAGTCGCCTCGCGCCCGCGCAAGACGATGTCGAATTGATAGCCAAGGGCCCATTCGGCCTCGCTGAGGTTCGGATCGTAGTCCGCGATCAACCGCTCGCGCGCCCGCTCGTCGGCGGTGCCGAGATAAATCGCGTCGAACGCCAATAGCGGATCACCTGGGAAATACATTTGCGTGATCAGCCGGGTCGCGAACGCAGGACCAAAAATTCCGAAGTGGATATGCGCTGGCCGCCATGAGTTGTAGGTGTTGCGCCAGGGGTAGGCGCCGGGTTTGATCGTCAGAAAGCGGTATTCGCCTTGCGCGTTGGTCACCGCCTGGCCGACGCCATCGAAATTGGGATCGAGCGGCGCGTCGTGCTGATCGACCGGGTGGCGATAACGACCGGCGGCGTTGCATTGCCATAACTCAACCAGGGTCCCGGCAACCGGCCGCGCATCCTCGTCCAGCACTCTCCCGGCAACGATGATGCGCTCGCCGAGCGGTGGGCCGCCGTGCCCTTGCGTCAGATCGACCAAATCGGCGCCGGCCCAGCCGCCGGCAAACATCGGCCCTGTGGTTTCGGTCAAGGTCTGTTCGAGGCGGATCGGCACGTGCTTTGGCGCACGTTTGACCGTGCTGCCGTAATCGGGATGCAGGTAAGGCGGCTGACCGCCCTGCTTTGGACGCGCAAACGGCCGGATTCCCTCGCTCATTGGTGACATCCTCCTACGCTCGACGGCAGCTAGAAGCGCTACCGCAGCCTGCGCAGCGTTATCGTTTGCGTCAAGCTGTACCCAGTTCGCAGACACACGAACAATACGGGAAACTGCACCGCTGTGAGGCGCCTGTCATGGCGCCACCCGCCCGGCCAAACTGCCCGAATTAACCCGAATATATGATCGAAATTGAAACAACCCGGTGCCCGAGCTTAGGTGCTTTAGCTCAAACGCACGGTGATGCGAATTGAGAGAGGCGATTATGAGGCGCAGGCAACACGAATACTCAGTTGCTGAACTATTGGATCACCCGGTTTTGGGGCTGCTAATGACCGGCACCGGTATCGAACACCGCGCGGTCGCGTTGCTGGTCGGGCCTGTTGTACAGATTAAGGAAGCGACACCGGAGAGCCGCGACCGCGGATCTTTCGCCATTTCCGACGACAAGGCCGTCAGCTTTCAGTTTTAACAACGCAGCATCGGCCGCATGGGATGCCGATTACAAAAACCCGGGGGTTCATCCGGGGCAGGCTTTGGCATCGGCGCACACCCGATCGAGCTGAATTACCAGCGGCAGATAAAATACCCGGACCGAAACCGATATTGGCAGCAATCGCGCATCGTCCGTTAAAGTCAGCGCAACCGGCCGCGGGGCGTTATCGGGATCGCCATCGTCGCTCGTTTCACCTTTGAACCCGGCGATCGGCCGCAGGTTCAGCGCGACCCGTAGAGTCCCGGCAGCCTGTTCCGACTTTGGCAAAATATGGCCGACGATGTCGAATCGGCGTGTCCCGTCATAGACCGGGACGACAAAAACGGTATCACCAGCGGCCTTGCGGGCGGCAACCGCAGCCCGCATGCGTTCGAGAGCGGTCAGTGGATCGACGATATCACGGCGGTACTTCTCAGCGAGCGCTGGTTTGCGGCTGGTGTCGTCAGGAGTGCGCTCGGCAATCACTGCGGCGTCGCGGCTAACGAACTGCATGCCGATGCGGCGATCGCGATATTTACGCAGATCGTAAAGCGCACTGTACCGCGAGGGTTCAGCCCCACCCTCCGGAACGAGGCGCCCGCCGGCCTTGGCTACCGCGCGAAAATGGGTGACGAGGTGGGGCAAGCCCTCGGTCCGAATCTCGATTTCATCGCGGTAGGCAGCGGTGGCATTGCTCAGCTTCAGGCGGATCTGCGCCGCCGGCAAGCCGGCCCAATAAGCGGTGTAGTCGGCGACCAGCTGATCGGCTTTGGCAGACCCAGCTGCCATGCTGGGCAGCGCCAACAAGATGGCAAAGGCAGCATTCCGCACATGCCCCCGGCTAGAGGCGCTCCCTGCTCGCAGCTTGCCGGCCTTCACGATGGCAGGTAGGTCCAGGCAGCGCCGTCCCATACGATCTTTTCGCCGCTCGGAAAGCGCAATTCGATGCCGCCGGTCTTGGAGCGGGTGCGGCGTACCTCTCCGGCGGCGTCCAACTGCTCGGCCTCCCAACGATCGGTCAAAGCCAATCCGATGCGGCCCGGACTCAACCCGTCCCTTTGCAACGCGACTGCATCATCGAGTAGCTCGCGCACGGCACTCATGAGATGACCTCGGTCTTAACCCCTCGGTACCTCAGTCTACCACGCGCTTTGCGCTGCCGGGCAAATCGCAATCGTTCGCCGCCAATCTGACCCGAAGTGGACGCTTTAGGGTCCGCGGCAAATCACATTGAGCAATGCCTGGCGCCGCTCGACGGTGACGGCGTGCAATGCACGCCCGAGGGCCGCCGGCAACGCCGCCGGGTCCTCGACTCGTTCGCCGTAACCGCCCGCCGCGGCGCAGACCTGCTCGAAGGCCGGCAATTCGTCGAGATCGATCAAGGGTGGCTTGTTGCTGCGCATTGCCTCACCCTGCGGATACATGCCTTGGGTCGCGCGCCGCACGGCGCCCCACATCGAATTGTTCATGATCACAAACAACACGGGCAGATCGTGCGCCGCCGCGGCGTGATGCACCGCGACCGGGTTGCCAAATAAATGCGAGCCGTCGCCGAGGGTGGCGATCACCAGCCGATCGGGTGCGGCGAGCTTGGCGCCGAGCGCCGCACCGCCGCCCCAGCCGAGCCCCGAAGCCGGGCTCGACCCGAAATACGTCCCCGGCAAATTCGACCCGCAATGTTCCGGCATCAGAGTGTATTCATTGACAACAATTGCGTCATCGGATTTGGCGTCGGCGATGCAGGCGCTAGCCCAGGCCATGTGGATCGGGCGCAGCCCGGCCACCGTTTGGCGGGTTTTGCGCCAGCCTGCGTGCTGCGCTTCCCTGACCGTCCCGATCCTCTGACGCCGCGCCGCGATCGTGTCCTGTTCCGCATGCCGCTCGAGCGCTGCGACAAGCGCCGGCAATGCCGTGGCCGGAGCACCAGTTATCGCGAGATCGCATGGAAAGCCGCGAATCGGGTAGCGCTGAAACAGTGGATCGACGCCAAGATGAACCACGCGGCATTGCCGCCCCGGCGTCTTAAGGCTGGGGACCCAAGGCACGTCGCATTCGAGGACCAGGATCGCGTCGGCGTCTTCGAGATACGGCCCAGCATCGTAACCGAGATGGCAAGGGTGGTTGGCCGGCAGTGACAGATGGCGTGGGCGATGCTGCACCACCGGCAGCGCAAAGCGCTCGGCAAGATCGGCGAGGGCGGCGACAGCAGCGGGCTCGCGGCCGGCGCTGGCGGTAATGATCAGCGGATTTTTGGCGGCCGTCAGAATGTGCGCCGCCTCGTCGATCGCATTGGCATCGGGGCCCGCGGGAGCCGCCGCTACCCGCCGAGACGGCGCGTCGTAGGCAAAGCCGGGCAGCGGCTCGGCCAGCACCTCGCGCGGAAGCGACAGGTAGACGGGACCTTTTGGCTGGGTGGTGGCAACCGCCAGGGCGCGATCGACCACGGTTTCGAGCTGCTCGCCGTTTCTCAGCTCGTAATCCCATTTGACCAGTTCGCGCACCATGCCCGCCTGATCGAACATCTCCTGCGCCCAGTGGATGTAGACATCGCGCGCACCCGGCAAACCCGTTTCCGTCAACGGCGAGCGGCCGGCTGTAAACAGCATGGGCACGTTGTCGCGCGCCGCGTTGAATACGCCACACACGCCATTCGCGGTGCCGACGCTGACATGGACCATGACCGCCGGCACTCGGGCGGTGACGATCGCCCAGCCATGGGCCATCGACAACGCCAAGTTCTCATGGGTCGCGAGGATCGGCCTTGGCACCGGCGTGCCGGTGCGCGCCGCCTTGGCAAAGGCTTCGACCAGCGGCGCGAAATCAGTGCCGGCGTTGGCGAACAGGTATTCGACGCCGCGCTCGGCCAAGAGCGTCAGATAAGCTTCGGCGACGCTGTCGACCGCAATTTCCTTCCGCGCCATACGCCCCTCCATCACCCCATCCGATCCGGACTATACAGCACAACGCGTGAGGAGTTCTCTAGTGACACTTTTATTCGCTATGGGCAAAGTCCAAGAACAAAGATTCAAGTAATGTCAACACAATGAACAGAATAATGGACCAGATTATCTCTACGGCCGCAGCGACCGCGAGTTCTCCGAGGTGTTGCGCTCGGTCAAACAAGACGGCTATGCCCTAAGCGCCGCCGGCGGCCGAGGCCGACCCTGTCCCCAGTACGCAAAAGAGGCTTTCGCTCGATTAGGGCGTGAACCGGGTACGGTAAGGGACCGTGGAAGCGCGGACACTCGGACAGCCGGTTGTCGCCAGCTTGACGTAAGCGCAATGTGCCGGCAGTTTTGCATAGCAGGTATCGAGTTATCTCGACATGGGAGGAGCAGGAAGCGTGCACGGGCTGGGCTGCATATCGGGCGAGGCCGTCCGCCTTTCCGACTCCGGCCGATGAACTCGCCGGCGCGTCGCCCAACCCTGCTCGAAGTAAGCGATGTCGTCGTGCGGTTTGGCGGAATCGTGGCGCTCGATGGGATCTCGTTCGATCTCGATCAGGGACAGATCCTAGGCCTGATCGGCCCCAACGGCGCGGGCAAGACAACGCTCTTCAATTGCCTCAGTCGCCTCTACACTCCCGTCGGCGGCGACATCCGCTTTGAGGGCCGTTCACTACTCGGCCGACCGGCGCACCGCATTGCCGAGATCGGGATCTCGCGGACCTTTCAGAACCTCGCGCTGTTCGGTCCGCAATCGGTGCTTGACAATGTCCGCCTTGGCGCCCACGCGCATAGTCGCAGCGATTTCGTCAGCGATATGTTGCGCTTGCCGTGGGCGCGCCGGCAGGAAACGGCGATCAGCGAAACCGCTTGGTCGCTGCTCCATATGCTCGATCTCGAAGAGGTCGCTCTGCGGTCTGCGGCCGGTTTGCCGCTCGGCACGCGCAAGCGGGTCGAGTTGGCGCGAGCGCTTGCCGGCCGGCCAAAGCTACTGTTGCTGGACGAGCCCGCCGGTGGGCTCAATCACGAAGAGGTGGGCGAACTCGGCGTCCTCATTCGCCGGGTCCGCGAAGAGCGCCAAGTAACGGTGCTGCTCGTCGAGCATCACATGAATCTCGTGATGTCGATCTCAGATAAGGTCGTCGCGCTCGATTTCGGCCGTAAGATTGCCGAAGGAACGCCCGCCGAGGTGCAGCAGAGCGAAGCGGTCATCGACGCCTATCTCGGCACCGGTCACAAGACCGTAGATGCCGCTTCCGGTGGGAACGCGTCGCAATGATGCTCGAGGTTGCCGGCCTCGAGGCGTTCTATGGCGAACAGCAGGCGCTGTTCGGGGTCGGGTTTGATCTCGACGCGGGCCACGTACGTACCCTCTTGGGGGCCAATGGCGCCGGCAAGACGACGGTTTTGCGTGCCCTTTGCGGCATGGTGCATACCCAAGGCGATGTTCGCTTCGACGGCAGATCGATTAGAGGCTGGACAACCGAGGATATCGTTCGGCTTGGCGTCGCGCACGTGCCGGAAGGCCGCGGTACCTTTGTGCGCCTGACGGTCGAGGAAAACCTGCAGCTTGGGGCGATGACGCGTCGCGACCACGCTGCGATCGCGGCGGATATCGAAAAAATCTATCGCCATTTTCCGCGCCTCAAAGAGCGTCGGACGCAGCAAGCGGGCCTGCTCTCTGGCGGCGAGCAGCAGATGCTCGCGGTCGGCCGGGCATTGATGCTGCGCCCGCGGCTGATGCTGTTGGACGAACCGTCGTTTGGGCTGGCGCCGTTGGTTGTCGAAGAGCTGTTCGGGATCCTGCGCGAGGTCAACCGCGAAACCGGCGTCGCGATGCTGATCGTCGAGCAGAATGCCGCGCTGGCGCTCGAACTGGCGGAGCACGCCTATCTGCTCGAAACCGGTCGCATCGTCATGGACGGGCCGGCCGAAGCGATCGCCGCCGACGAGGCCGTGCGTCGCGCCTATCTGGGTTATTGAAGCGGGGAGCGCCGATGCAACTGCTGTTGCAACAGGTGATGGCCGGCCTTGCCAACGGCGCCATCTACGCGCTGGTGGCGCTCGCCGTCGTGATGATCTATCAGGCGATCGATCACCTCAACTTCGCCCAAGGCGAGATGGCCACTTTCTCGGCCTATATCGCCTGGCAGCTGATCCACTGGGGCACGCCCTATTGGCTTGCTTTTGCGGCCGTGGTGATCCTGTCGTTCATCGGCGGTGTCGCCATCGAGCGGATCCTGTTCAAGCCGCTGCACAACGCCTCAATCCTGGCTAATCTGGTCGCCTTCATCGCCTTGTTCAGCATCCTAAACAGCGGCGACGGCTATCTTTGGGATTATACGATCAAGACCTTTCCGAGCCCGTTCGGCACCAAGCCGCTGTTCGGCAGCGCTCTGATCGACGCCCATGAAGCTGGGATGATCGGGGTGACCGCCCTGATGCTGGGCCTGATTTACCTGTTCTTTCGCGGTACGCGGCTCGGTCTGGCGATGCGGGCAGCCGCCGCCAATCCGGAGTCAGCCCGCCTGGTCGGAATCCGGGTCGGCTGGATGACGGCGCTCGGCTGGGGCATCGCCGCTGCGATTGGCGGTGTCGCGGGCATGCTGATCGCACCGGTCGTGTTTCTCGATCCGAACATGATGTTTGGTGTCCTGCTTTACGGATTTGCCGGGGCCGTGCTGGGCGGGCTGACAAGCCCGGGCGGCGCCGTGCTGGGCGGCTTTGCCGTCGGCGTCATCGAGAATCTGGCGGGCACGTTCATCCCGTATTTCGGCCGCGATCTAAAGTTGACGATCGCGCTGTTGGTGATCGTCGCGGTGCTGATGGTAAGACCCGCCGGGATTTTTGGCCGCAGCGTGGTGAGCCGGGTATGACACCGCCGCAACAGGATACCGCACTCTTCACACCCGCCGGCCACGCGACCGGCGTGCGGCGCGCGGCGCTGCTTTCGGCCCGTCACTGGGTGGTGGCGGGCGTTGTCGTGATCGCGCTGGTGCTGCCTTTCGTTTTCCAGGGCTTTGTCGTCTTCCAGTTGACCCAGGTGATGATCTACGGGCTGGCGATTCTCGGTCTCAACCTCTTGACCGGATTCAACGGCCAGTTCTCGGTAGGGCACGGCGCGTTTTACGGCCTCGGCGCCTATGTCACCGCGATCCTGATGCACCGCTACGGCATTGCCTATTACTGGACACTGCCGGCCGCCGGTGGAATCTGTTTTGCTGTCGGTTTTCTGTTCGGATTGCCGGCGCTGCGGCTGCAGGGCCTCTACCTCGCCCTTGCCACCTTTGCGCTGGCAGTTGCGCTGCCGCAGCTCCTGAAATTTCATGGCCTCGAAGGCTGGACCGGCGGCGTTCAAGGCATCGTCGTCGATCAGCCGGAGGCTCCTGCAGTCCTGCATATAACTGATGACCAATGGCTCTATTACTTCACGCTGGCGGTCGTGCTGGTCATGTTCGCCGCCGCCGCAAATCTCGTCAAAAGCCGTACTGGCCGCGCCATTATGGCGATCCGCGACCACCCGATCGCCGCCGCTGCAATGGGGATCAACGAGCCGCTCTACAAGACGCTGACCTTTGGGGTCAGCGCCCTTTACACCGGGGGTGCTGGGGCTTTGGGGGCACTCGCGGTGCAGTTCGTCGCCCCCGACAGTTTCAGCTTGTTCCTGTCAATCTATTTCCTCGTCGGTCTTATACTCGGCGGCATGGGGTCGCTGCCGGGCTGCCTATTCGGCGGATTGTTCGTGCTCTACGTGCCGAACATCGCCGAATCCGTGTCTCGGGGTTTGGCGGGCGCGATCTACGGCGGCATCATGCTGCTGGTTATTTTTCTGATGCCCTCGGGAGCCGCCGGCTTCGCGCGGTTGGCATACGCGTATGTCTCGCGATCGCGCAATCCGTCCACTGGCAAGTGAACGAAACCGTTAAACAACATGACCTGTTTTCTGGAGGATAAACAACCGTGACAAAGCTTACCCGTCGCTCGATCCTCACCGCGGCGCCTGCGGCACTGGCCTTCGGCACTTCACTTCTTCGAGCGCGGCCGGCGCGCGCTGCAAAACAGTATGGCCCGGGGGTCAGCGACAGCGAAATCAAGATCGGCAACACCGGTCCCTATAGTGGCCCGGCCTCGTCCTATAGTGCCGTCCCCAAATCGCAGGTCGCTTTTTGGAAGATGATCAACGATCAGGGCGGCATAAACGGGCGCAAAATCAACTTCATCTCCTACGACGATAGCTATACGCCACCCAAGACTGTGGAAATGGTGCGCAAACTGGTCGAGCAGGATAATGTCCTCTTGGTCGCCAGCCCGCTCGGCACCCCGACCAACAGCGCGATCTGGCACTACATGAACCAGAAGAAAGTGCCGCAACTGTTCGTCGCGACCGGCGCCACCAAATGGGACGATCCAAAGGGCCATCCGTGGACGATCGGCTGGCAGCCGAACTATCAGAGCGAAGGCCGCATCTATGCTTCCTACATTCTGAAGGAAAAGCCAGACGGCAAGATCGGGGTGCTCTACCAGAACGACGATTTCGGCAAGGATTATCTAAGGGGCGTTACCGACGGCCTCGGCGACAAGTCGGCCGCGATGATCGCCGTCAAAGCATCTTACGAGACGACCGATCCGACCGTCGACTCGCAAATCATCGCCATGAAGGCAGCCGGTTGCGATGTCTTTGTCAATACCGGAATTCCCAAATTTGCCGCGCAGGCGATCAAGAAGTCAGCCGAAATCAAGTGGAAGCCGCTTCACATCTTGAGCAGCATCGGCAGTTCGGTCGGCGCCACCCTAAAGCCCGCCGGCTTTGAAAATTGCCAGGGCGTCATCTCCGACTTTTATCTGAAGGATGCGAGCGATCCAAAATGGAAGGATGATCCGGGATTCAAGTCATGGGTGGCGTTCATGGACAAATATTTGCCCGGCGCCGACAAGTCCGACGCTGGCTATGTCGCCGGCGCCTCGCTCGCGGGGATGACCGCACAGGTGCTGAAGCAATGCGGCGACGAACTGACCCGCGAAAACGTAATGAAGCAAGCGGCAAACCTGCACGACGTCACGGTGCCGATGCTGCTGCCCGGGATCAAGGCGAACACCAGCCCGACCGACTTCGCGCCGCTCAAGCAGGTGCAAATGGCGCGTTTCGATAACGGCCGCTGGGAATTGTTTGGACCGCTGCTGACCGGCGCCGTCACCTGAGGACGGGCGAGGATAGGATGCCGGCTGAAGCGGTCGTCCGTAGCCGGGCGCGGAAGCCATGCGACCTCGTCAGCTGCCAGTCTCCTGGCTACTTTAGCGTAACCGTCCAAAAGGGCGGAGAAGGGCGCCGCGGTTCGCGACGCCAGTAAGTTGGCGGCAATGAGTGCCACCGCTCTCAAAGCCGGCCCTGGGGCGCGCCTCGCGCGCGGCAAAGCAAACCGCATAACGCGGAAAAATCGATTGAACAGCAGGTATCACCATGGGAGGTCACACGATGAAACGACTGACGCGTCGTACAATTCTCGCAGCCGCACCGGCTGCCTTGGCCGTTGGCGTCGCCATCCCGGCGCCCCCCGCCCGCGCCGCCGGCAAGCAGTACGGGCCGGGGGTCACCGATACCGAGATCAAAATCGGCAACACCGGCCCCTATAGTGGCCCGCTTTCCAATGCCAACTCGATACCGCTGTCGATGGCCGCGTATTTCAAGATGATCAACGAAAAGGGCGGCATTAACGGCCGCAAGATCAACTTCATTTCGTACGACGACGGCTATTCGCCGCCAAAGACCGTCGAGATGACGCGCAAATTGGTCGAGGAAGACGGCGTGCTGTTTATTGCCGGCGCGGTCGGGACGCCGACGAACAGTGCGGTCTGGCATTACATGAACGAGAAAAAGGTCCCGCAACTGTTCCTAAACACGGGCGCGACGAAGTGGGACGACCCGAAGGGCCACCCATGGACGATGGGATTTTTTGTAAGCTACCGCGCCGAGGGCCGCATCTATGCCGCCTATATCTTGAAGAACAAGCCCGACGCCAAGATCGGCGTGCTTTACCAAAACGACGATTACGGCAAGGATTATCTGACCGGGGTGCTCGACGGACTCGGCGACAAGGCCGCGACGCTGATCAAGGTCAAGGCATCCTACGAAACGACTGACCCGACCGTCGATTCGCAAATCATTCAGATGAAGGCGGAGGGCTGCGACACCCTCATCACCATTGCGATCCCGAAATTCGAGGCGCAGGCGATCAAAAAAGTGGCCGAGATCGAATGGAAGCCGCTGTTCATCACGAACGGCATCGCCGCTTCGGTGGGAGCGGCGTTCAAGCCGGCGGGCCTCGAAAATTGCAAAGGCATCATCACCGACAACTCATTCAAGGATCCAACCGATCCCGCGTGGAGCAGCGATGCTGGCTACAAATGGTGGGTCGGCTTCATGGACACGTATCGCCCGGGTGGCGACAAGAGCGATAATGGGAACGTCTACGGCTCGTCGGTAGCCGCCACCACCGCCCAGGTGCTCAAGCAGTGCGGCAATGACCTGACGCGCGAGAACGTGATGAAGCAGGCAGCAAATCTGCACAATTTCGAGTTGCCGATGCTGCAGCCCGGTATCACGGTCAACACCAGCCCGACCGATTTCGCGCCGATCAAGCAGGTGAGGATGGAGCGCTTTGACGGCCAGCGCTTCATAGGATTTGGCCCGATCCTTACCAGCGCGATGGGCTGAGGACAAAAACGGCCGGCCAACCCTCGGGCCGCTCCGGTGTTATCTTAGGGGCTGCGGTTGGAGATTGGTCTGTCGAAATTGGGATTGCTGCGAAGGCAGTCCGCTCGGGATCTTCCGGCGGGCGCGGGCCGGCCGCCCCGGGGTTGGGCTGCGCGGGTCTTGCAAGCGGCGGTCATAGCGGGGGCTGTCGCGGCCGTGCTGCTGCTGGTCGGTTTTGTCCGGTTCATCATCCCGCCCCCAGGCGAGAACGACCCAATGCAGACCGATGCGATCGTCGTGCTGACGGGCGGGGACCTTCGCCTCCGAAGCGGCATCGAGCTGATGCGCGCCGGCAAGGGTCGCGTACTCTTTGTTTCAGGTGTCGATCGGCGGGTTGATCTCGACCGCTTGCTGAGGTCGGCGGGCGAGAAGTCGACGAGAAATTGGCTAATCTGCTGCATCGTTCTCGGTCGCGAGGCCGAAAATACCACCGGCAACGCGGAGGAGACCGAGGAATGGATGCGCCGGTTAAGCTACCATAGCCTTCGTCTCGTTACCGCCTGGTATCACATGCCGCGCAGCCTGCTCGAATTCAGACGGGCAATGCCGGATATCGAGATAATCCCGCACCCGGTCTTCTCCGAAGAAGCGATCAGTCAAAATTCATGGGGATGGCGCGGCACGGTGCCGGTGCTGATCGGCGAGTATGGAAAGTATTTGGCTGCGATGTTCGTTCCGCTCGTCGATCGGCCTTCGCTCGCCGGGGCGCACCGCTTGGGGGCGGAGGCCCAGCGATGAGATGGGCCAGAGCCGCCGTTTTCAACTTCGCCTTTTTCACATGGACCGGGCTGATCGGGACGCTCGGGTTGCCGTTGTTGCTGGCCCCGCGGCTAATGGCGATGCGTTTTGGCCGCTTCTGGTCGCGAGGGGTGCTGTTCTTGCTGCGGGCGATTGTCAGGCTCGATCATCACGTCATCGGGCTCGATCGTATGCCGGCCGGCGGCTGCATCGTCGCGATGAAACATCAATCGGCCTGGGATGCGATCGCATTGCCGGTAGTGCTCGACGATCCGGCGCCGGTCGTTAAAAAGGAGCTGCTGCTCGTCCCGTTTTATGGCTGGTACATGGCCCGCGCCGGCGCCATCGCAATCGACCGCAAGGCTGGAGCGGTAGCCTTGCGGCGGGTGCTTGCAGCGGCAAGACAAGCCGCAGCCGAGGGACGCCCAATCGTGATTTATCCGCAGGGGACGCGCGTCCCGCCGGGCACGACGGCGCCCTATCAGCCCGGTGTCTACGGGCTATACCAGGCATTGTCCTTGCCGTTGGTTCCGGCGGCGGTCAATTCCGGCCTGTTCTGGGGCAGGCGCAGTTTCTGGAAGCGGCCGGGCTGCATCACTCTCGAATTTCTCGATCCGATCCCGCCGGGCTGGCCGCGGCGCAGGCTAATGGCCGAACTCGAACAGCAGATCGAAGCGGCAACCACAGCCCTCGAACGAGCTGCCACTGATTCAGAGCGGGGTGTGGTCGCCCACCCGCGGGGCGCTGCGGGCCGAGTAAACGTGACGACGGGAACCAGTCCTCCTCGCCCGCGCTGAATGCCAATAGAGCGACATAACGGTTGGGGGCGTAGACTTCTTTAGCCGAGGGGCCGCTGGCGACATCCGAACGAATAGGGTACGTTACAACCGAGGAGGACTCATCGGCCATGGCTCTTGTCGGCGCGATCTCGCAGCGCATCTGGGACATGAAATACCGTCTCAAGGGACCGTCCGGCGAGCCGCTCGACAAAACCATCGAGGACACTTGGCGACGCGTCGCGACGGCGCTTGCCGCCCCCGAATCCCAACCGGCCGAGTGGGCCGAGCGTTTTTACCGGGCGATGGAGGATTTCAAATTCCTGCCGGCGGGCCGGGTCGTCGCCGGCGCCGGCAGCGGCCGCGCCGTCACCCTGTTCAACTGCTTTGTGATGGGAACGATCCCGGACTCTCTCGATGGGATCTTCGAGCACCTCAAACAGGCGGCACTGACCATGCAGCAGGGTGGCGGCATCGGGTACGATTTTTCGACGCTGCGGCCATCAGGCGCGCCGGTCAAGGGGGTCGGGGCCGACGCCTCCGGGCCATTGTCGTTTATGGATGTGTGGGACGCGATGTGCCGCACGATCATGAGCGCCGGCTATCGCCGCGGAGCGATGATGGCGACGTTGCGCTGCGATCATCCCGATATCGAAGCCTTTATCGACACCAAGCGCGAACCCGGCCGGCTGCGTATGTTCAATCTCTCGGTACTGGCGACCGACGCCTTTATGCAGGCAGTCGACGAGAACGCGCCCTGGGAATTGTCGTTTGCCGGCACCGTCGCCAAGGTCCTGCCGGCGCGCGAGCTCTGGGACAAGATCATGCGGGCGACCTATGCCTATGCCGAGCCTGGCGTGATCTTTATCGACCGCATCAATCGCCGCAACAATCTTTGGTATTGCGAGACGATCCAGTCGACCAATCCGTGTGGCGAGCAGCCCTTGCCACCCTACGGCGCTTGTCTGCTGGGATCGATCAACCTGGCGCGGCTGGTGACAGCACCGTTTACGCCGCAGGCCCGGATCGATCTCGACCAGCTGGGGGCATTGGTGCCGGATTACGTGCGGATGATGGACAATGTCGTCGACATCTCGCAATTCCCGCTGCCCCAGCAGCAGCACGAAGCGGCGAGCAAACGGCGGATCGGCCTCGGCGTCACCGGGCTCGCCGATGCGCTGATCCTGTGCGGGCTGCGCTACGGCTCCTCGGCGGCGGTTGCGGCGGCGGAGGAATGGCTGGGTGTCATCGAACGCGAAGCCTATCTCGCCTCCTCGGCATTGGCGGCTGAAAAGGGCCCGTTCCCGGTGTTCGACCGCGACCGTTATCTGGAGGGCGAGACCGTCGCGGCGCTCGACGCCGATGTGCGCGAGGCGATTGCGCGTCACGGTATCCGCAACGCACTCCTGACCTCGGTGGCGCCGACCGGCACGATTTCGCTGTTCGCCGACAACGTTTCGTCGGGGATCGAGCCGGTCTTCAGCTTTCGTCACACCCGCAATGTGCTGATGCCCGACGGCTCTCGCCGCGAGGAAGAAGTCGAGGATTACGCCCACCGGCTGTTCCGCCGGGTCCGCGGCGAGACCGCTCCCTTGCCCGATTATTTTGTCGACGCCCAGGTGCTGACCCCCGAAGACCATCTCGTGATGCAGGCGGCGGTGCAAAAGCACGTCGACAGCTCGATCTCAAAGACCATCAACATGCCGGCCGACATCGCGTTCGAGCGTTTCAAGGATGTCTACCTGCAGGCCTATGCGTTGGGGTGCAAAGGCTGCACCACGTATCGCCCGAACGAGGTCACCGGGGCGGTGCTGGCACCCCGGCCCGAGGCGCCGTCCGCGGGCGATCACCGCGGCATGCCGCAGCAGGCGGAATTGCCGTTGCCGCCGCCGGCAGTCTCGCCAAAACCCGCCGACATCTATGAGGCGGGCGGTGTGGTCTATATGACCCAGCCATTGAGCCGGCCCGAGGCGTTGCCCGGCCAGACCTACAAATTGCGCTGGCCCGAGAGCGAGCACGCGCTCTACATCACCTTGAACGACATCGTGCAGGACGGTCGTCGCCGCCCATTCGAGGTCTTTATCAACTCGAAAAACATGGAGCACTACGCCTGGACCGTCGCCTTGACGCGGATGATCAGCGCCGTCTTCCGACGCGGCGGTGACGTATCGTTTGTTGTCGAGGAAATGAAGGCGGTGTTCGACCCGCGCGGCGGCGCGTGGATGGACGGCAAATACGTACCCTCATTACTGGCGGCGATCGGCGACGTCATCGAGCGCCACATGGTCGAGATCGGCTTTCTGCCGCGTCAGGGTATGGATCGCGCCGCCATTGCCAAAGTCGTTAATTTACCCCCGGCTGAGCGCTCGGGTGCGTCCGGCCCGCAATCGCTGCCCCGCCCGCGGCAATGCCCGAAATGCGGCGAAGCGGCCTTGATCCGCCTCGAAGGCTGCGACCAATGCACCAGCTGCGACTACTCCAAATGCGGGTAGATCGAGGTTTTTATCTTGCAGATATCGCTTGGAACGCCACCAGCGTGTCGCACTACGTCAAGGGGACCTTCGGCGCTGAGTTTACGAACGAAACTCGAAGCGTTCGCGGGTGGACCATCTTTGAGGAACAGTCAAGCCGCGATTGGGGCATCTCGTTAGGCCGCTGAAAGTCAAATGCCGCAATCTCGGGGCAGAAAGAAAACGCCCAAGAAGCTGAAGAATTCAGCCACGAACCGCGGATGGCCTAAACCGTCCTCGATTCCGGTATCCGCAGCTGCGGCCGCCCCAAGACATCGCCGCTATCTTCGGGCGGCAAAATTGGCAATTGGAATGGTTGTTGGGACAGCCGGCCTAACCGCTTCCATTGATGGAATTTGAGGGCCGATTTGGCCAACAGATCCAGAAATCCATCCACAGAACGCTGTAAACGGGTCCTCTTTTATACTTCCATTCACAGTGAAAAACAGAAGCATTCTGTTCGGAATTTCGGACGCGGAGTTCACCTGTGGGGTTGAGCAGATGTATCTCAGAGATGCAAGGGGCGACCGACTGAGCGTTCCCGATCTGGCATTCGCCAATGGGAACTACTCTATTCATCCAATGGAAACGATAAATTATCCTTGCGACGCATCTAAGTTTGTAAAGATTACTACGAATGTGGTGTCGTCACTTATCGACAAAATGTGCATTTGGATAACAACTGATTACCGGGTTCTCGGCCTTTGGCGCCGACATTTCAATTCGGTGATGTTCCAATGGCCAGCCGCCACAGGAGTGAATCAGTGGCTTGAAGGGCCCGTCTACCACGAAGGCAATCCCGTAAGATACAGCGCCAGCGATTATGCAAGTCCATTGAAGATCGTGGACTGTAGCTCCGCCCCGCCGGAGGTTTATAAACGGTTCAGGAGCGGCCATCTTGAAATCATCAGGAATGGCCGTGTAGTAGAGACGAGGTAGGTCATCCTTGGAAAGGGAAGCCAAACCCGGACGTGGACCAAACAAAGTACTAAATAAAGGGCCTGCACCCTGGAGATTCCTGGTCCCATCCTTCGTGAGGAGGTGTGACTGAAGCGACTCTCCTAAGCATCGCCGATTCCGCTCAATGAAACCGGGGCTTTACCTTTTCGCAGAGGAGCTGCAGCGATTTCATGACGCGGTCGTTCGGGATTTTGGTGCCGCAATTCATCTCGGCGAGGATGCCGTCGAGGCCGATTTCCTCTCTTAAACCCATTAGCCGGTCGGTCACCTGCTCCGGCGTGCCGACGATGATCTTGTCGCGCAATGCCTCGTCATAGGTGATCGTCTGCAAACGGCGGCCGCGGGCGGCGCGGTCCTCGATCGCCCGCACCCCGGCGCGGGTCGCCGAATCCTCCAGCCGCTCGCCGAGAAAGCGGTAGAAATACATGATGCTCTCTTCCGGTTCGGAGCGCGCCTGCTCGGCGGTCTCGGCGACGTAGACGGGCGCGCGCAAAAACACCTTGCCGTCACCTGAGTGGCCGGCTGCTTTCCACGCCTCGCGGTATGCCTTTATGTTCGGCGCCAGCTCCGACAATGTCCCAAGGCGGACCGCAACAAACACGCCATGGCCTAGCTTGCCGATTGCCGGAAAGGTGTCGGGGCTGTTCGCGGCGATACGGATCTCGGGCCACGGCTTTTGATAAGGCTTTGGCGACATTCGAACATTGTCGAATTTGTAGAATTGGCCGGCATAGGAAAACGTATCCTCGGTCCAAGCGCGCTTCAGAATTTCGAGGGTCTCGGCAAAGCGCTCGCGGCTCTCGCCGTAAGGAACGCCGTAAGCCTCATAGGTGCGCGGAAAACCCGAGCGCCCGACACCAAAAATCAGCCGGCCCTGGCTGATCTGATCGACTGTTGCCGCTTCCTCGGCGATGCGAAGCGGGTGGCACAACGGCAGGACCTGCACGCCGGTGCCGATTTTGATGTTTTTGGTGCGGGCGGCGATGGCGCTGGCGATCGTCAACGGCGCCGAGCACACCGAGCGATCGGGAGCGACATGGAGTTCGGCTAGCCACATCGCGTCGAGCCCCCAGCGCTCGGCCGCGTCGACCTGGGCGAACGACTCGGCAAACACTGCCGGGTCGCTGACCCCGCCGGTGCGCTGGAACTCGTGAAACATGCCGAACTCGAACGCCATTCTCTTCTCCTTCGCGCCGCGCGATCGGCGCGTATCCCACCCGGTCCCGCCCCGACGGGGCCTACGCCAAACGCCGTACGACTCGCCGTCTATTCGTCACATTAAGTGCGCCGCGGCGTGCTGACCAGCCCCGAAATTGCGACGGGGGCACGGCGATTTACGTCCGAGTCGATTGGCAATCAGTGTTCTTTCGGCTGATCCGGGGAGACTGCGCGCCCCCACCCGTCGGCGATCGCACTGACTCGGCTACTCACCCGGTACACGCTTTGGACGCAGTACGAGACGAATCGCCGACAGGTTTTTGACGAGTTCGCAAGATATTCACCAAGTGTGAATTTTGGGTCTGCGTGTAATCGCCGCCGAGAGCCCGTGGGCCTGTGCCGCCGGTCGAAGCGCGCCAGGCAACGGCAGGCGTGAGGAGGCTAGGTTGCGCACGGCAATGGCCAGTGATCGAGAGCGCCGCAAGGGTGAGCAAGAGCATTGAGCAATCGGCAGATGCCGGATGCCTGGAGCGCGGTATTGCCGCCGGCGATCTCAACTCTTGCCGCACGGAACTAGAACGTGGCGCGCTTTCCACCGATCAGCGCACTGCACTTTATTGCCGGCTGGGTGAGGCGTTTTACTACCGCGGGCAGTACGCCGACGCTGTCGACTGCGCGCGCACTGCGTTCGGTCTCCAGCCACATTGCGAAGCCGTTGTCGATTGCTGTGCGTGGCTGTTCAGCAATTGTGGGGACCACCATGAGGCGGCAACAGCCTATGAACGGCTGCTCGAACTGCGACCCGGCTGGGCTGCCGGTCATCGTCATGCGAGCGGCTCGTTTGCGATTGCCGGCGATCTCGATCGCGCGATCCAGCACGCCGCGCGCGCCAGTGAACTCCTTCCCAATTCAGCGGAATTTGCAGTCCATGCCGGATCATTGCTGACGAATGTCGGGCTGCACCGCGACGCCTTTGACTACTTCGCGCGCGCTGTCGCGATCGCGCCCGATGATCCCGACATATTACGCCATTTGTCGGGGGCGGCATTCGCGATTGGGGACCGGGAGAGAGCCATCGACCTGGCATTGCGCGCCCATGCGCTGATGCCGGCCGAGCGCGCCTACGCCCATCACGCGACCGAGCTGCTGCTGCGCAGCGACCGGTTCGACGAGGCGGCGGAATTGATAGCATCGACACTGGTCGTCGACGAGGCCGACGCGGTCGGTTACCGGCTGCTGTCGGCAGCCGAACTGCTGCGGGGGCGGCCGGAACCAGCGCTGGATGCGATCGAGCGCGCCCTGCCATTCGCTCCCGATGCCACAGAGTACCAGCTGCATCGCGGCAACCTGTTGTATCGCCTCGCCCGCTTTGACGAGGCAGCCGACGCGTTCCGCCGCGCTGCCGCACTCGATCCGGAGAACCCGGCGGCAAAGCGTTCGCAGCTGACCGTTTACTTCGATGCGGGCAAATTTCGCGAGGCCGTGGCGATCGGCGGCGAGCTGATCCAAATCGAACCCGACAATGAGGAATATGCTCAGGCGGTCTTGCAGGTCCTGAATCGCCGCTTCGAAACCTTGGAAGGCGAGTACATCGTCCCCGCCGATCGGCCGGCCAGGCCGCCCCGGACGCCGCGCCCGCAATCCAGCCTGTGGTCCGCGGCGCAAACCCAATGGCGGGTCATCTGCGCCCTGATCATCCGTGAGACCCGCACCCGGTTTGGCAACTCGACGCTCGGCTATGGTTGGGCATTGTTGGAGCCGATACTGCATATATTGATGCTGTCCTTGGTCTTTGCCGTACTGATGCATGGCCGGCCGCCGATCGGCACGCAATTCTTTATCTTTTACTACACGGGAATTATCCCCTATCATATTTTTGTCCACTCCAGCAGCAGCATGACCTTCGCCGTTACCGCCAACGGGCCCCTGCTGCAATTGCCCGATGTCGGTGCTTTCGACGTAATATTGGCGCGCGGCCTGCTCGAACTGGTCACCGACATTCTCGTCGCCGTGATACTCTTGGCCGGGTTTGGCGCCATTGGGCTGGCGACATTACCAGCGGATTTTAGTGGCGTGGCGGCCGCCACCGCCGCGGTGTGGCTGCTGGGCTGCGGCTTTGGTTTTGTCAATGCCGTTATCAATGCCTTCTTCAAATCGTGGGACAAGATCTGGGCGCAGCTGACCCGCATTTTGTATTTCTGCTCGGGAATATTCTACGTGCCCGGGATGATGCCGGACTGGATCCGTGACTTGCTCGCGTGGAACCCTGTATTGCACGCCGTCGACTGGTTCCGCGCGAGCTTTTTTGCTGATTATGTGCCGCACTGGCTGGACCGCTGCTATCTGTGCGCGGTCGCCGGAATGGTATTGCTCGCCGGGCTGGCGCTTGAGCGCGGCTTGCGCCGACGGCTCTATGAACCGCTATGATCCGCCTCGAACACGTCTTTAAGAGTTATCGCACCCGCAACGGGCGCCGCGTCGTGCTCGACAACGCCAATGCGACCTTCGAAGCCGGTCATAATTACGGCATTCTTGGCGTCAATGGCGCCGGCAAGTCGACCTTGATCCGGCTTCTGGCCGGTTCGGAACTACCCGACCGCGGAGTTGTGCGCCGTTATGGACGGGTGTCGTTCCCGCTCGGCTTTGGCGGCACTCTGCACGGTGCACTCTCCGGTCGCGAGAACGCGGCGTTCATCGCCCGCATTTATGGCGCCCCGATGCGCGCGACGATTGATTACATAGAATACTTTGCAGAACTCGAAGAATATTTCAATATGCCGCTCAATACTTACTCGTCCGGAATGCGCGCCCGGCTTGCCTTTTCCGCCTGTCTGGCGATCGATTTCGATATTTATCTGATCGACGAAGTGACCGAGGTTGGCGACCAGCGCTTTCGCAGGAAATGCGCCGAGGCATTCCGCGCCCGTATGCCACATTCCGACATCATTCTCGTCAGCCACAATCCTCAGACGGTCCGCCAATACTGCGATCGCGGCGCCATTCTCGCCGATGGCGCGCTGTCGCTCTACGACGATGTCGGCGCGGCTTTGATCCGTCATCACCGCATGCTGCAGGACACCGCTTGATGCCCGCAACCGTTGTTGCAATGCGCAGTGCCGCGGCCGATGCGCCGTCTCCGCAGCATCTACCGGCGGCATTGCCCGCCGCCACCGGGACGCCGCCGGTTCCCGCAGACAACGGCGAACTCGCTCCGCTGGCGAAGCTGCGGCCGGTTCGCGCTCGGCGAACCCGCCCTTTCCCGGGTACATTGCTATCGTTTTTACTGGTCGTGGCGTTGCCGACAATCTTGGCCAGCGTCTATTACCTGCTGATCGCCGCCGACCAATACGTGGCCGAATTGCGCTTCGGCCTACGCTCTTCCGAACCGGTGCGCACCGATGCCGCAGCGCTGGTGACGGGAGGTGCGGCACCCTTGCAGACAGCGCTCGATTCCTACGCGGTCGCGCAATATATTGGCAGCCGGGCGATCGTCGACGACCTCGGCAAGACGCTCGACTTGCGTCGGATTTTTTCGCCATCCTCAGCCGATTGGCTGGCGCGGCTGCATCTGCCGGCTTCGGTCGAGGAACTCGTGGATTATTGGCGCCGTCAGGTCGATGCGTTTTTCGATCCCACCAACGGCACGATCGCAGTTCGCGTTCGGGCGTTCACATCGGCGGAAGCGCTGGCATTAGCGCAAGGTGTGCTCGCCTCCTCGGAGCGGCTGGTAAACGATCTGTCGGCGCGCGCCCGCCGTGACGCATTGCGCAATTCCGAACGCGATCTTGCCGTCGCCGAACGGCGATTGACCGCGGCGCAGGCGCGGTTGCGCGAGTATCGCGACAAAGAGGGCCTGATCGATCCGCACAAGGCGGCGGATGCGAATGCAGCCTTGGCCGGTCGGCTGCGCGACGAACTGATTCGCGCCGACACCGATTTGTCGGCCTTGAAATCGTACATGCAGGACGATGCCCCTGTCCTCAAACTGCTCGAGACGCGCATCGAGACCCTGAAAGCGCAGCGCAACGCAATCGAAAGCGAAGCAACAGCGCGTGCGACGACCGGGCAGCCGGCACTGTCGCGGGTCATGGGATCTTTTGAAGAGCGCGAAAGCGAGCGGCGTTTTGCCGAGACCGCCTACCAGCGCGCGCTCGACACGCTCGATCGGGCCCGCATCAATGCCGATCGCCAGCAGGTCTATGTCGCCGATTTCGTGCCGCCGAGCCTGCCCGAAGAGGCGCTTTACCCGCGCCGGTGGCGCTCGCTCAGCGTGGTCTTCTTGGCAGCCTTTGCCATTTGGGCAATCGGCAACCTGGCCGTCAGATCGGTCAGGGATCACCTTTAGGCGCAGCGCGTCTAGGTTGGGGCGCGGATAGGAGCGGGTCGGGACATATGTCGAGCGTCGAGTTCCAATCCTCCCGCCCGCTGCTGTTCCCTGAAAACGGCGTCACCACGGCACGGTTGCGGGCAGCGATTTTTGCGCACCGTCCCCGGCTTGCAATAATTTCGACCTACAGCGAGCTCTGCGGGATCGCCGCCTATACACGTCACCTCGAAAGGCAGCTCGCCGAGGTCTTCGATATCCGTGTCTTCGACCTGAACCAATATCTGCTCCGCGCCGCGCACCGCCGCGTACGCCGCTTTGGCGATCGCCACATTCACGAGATCTGCCGCGAACTGAAAGAATTTGACGCGGTTAATCTACAACTCGAACACGGCACCTTGGGTCGCACTGCGCGCGAGATCTTTCGCCGTTTTGGCTGGATCGTACGCGCCGCACCGCAGCTTTCGGTGACCTTTCACACGATGTTCGACCCGGCGCCGTTTGACTACGCTCGCTGGTTCAGGGCGATTTCGCGCTTCAACTTCACCGAAGCAGCGGTGATGCGAGCCGAATACCACCGCAACCATTTGCTATCGGCCGGGATTGCCCGGCGCTTGCGCCGCGCGCAGCGCTTCAAACCGGTGTCGATCATCGTCCACACCCGACGGGACCTGTGGCACATGAGGTATGTCCATGCGCTGCATCACGTATACGACCACCCACTGTCCTTCCTGAGCGACAACGAGGCCGAGAATATCCGGCACAATGCCAGTCGCCGCCGGTTTCCGATCCTCGATGCCGTACCTGATCATGCAAAGCTCGTCGGGGTCTTCGGGTTTATCGGCCGCTATAAGGGGTTCGACACCGTCATCCGCGCGCTGCACCACCTGCCTCACGATCATCATCTGGTTATCGTTGGAGGGGTTCACCCGAACGAGATCAAACCGCACCAGACAATTGACCCAAACGTCACCTCCTTATTCGAGGCGGGGTTTATCGATACCAATGTCGCCGAGCAAATCCGCGCGGTTCCATCACCCGGCACGCCGACCGTGTCTGTCGCGGTCGACAGCTCGATGCGCGACCTGCTGATCCACCACCCCAAGGATTTGTCCGAGCGCATCCACTTTCTCGGGGCGACCAGCGACGCCGATTTCGTTACCGGGATGGCGATCTGCGATGCCGTCGTTTTCCCCTATCTCGAAGTCGGCCAGTCTTCCTCAGGCCCGATTTCCCAAGCCCTCGAACTCGGCTGCCGGGTGATCGCGTCGCGGACTCACACCTTCCTGCAATTCGGCAAATACCACAGCGACATGATCGAGTATTTCGATATCGGCAATCACCTGGAACTGGCGGCGCAACTCCTGGCACGACCGCAATACGACATCCGCGCGCGCCGGCTCGACTTCAATGTCGAAACCAACCGGGCGATCTATCTCGCCGCGAACGGTTACAAACCATATCGCACACAGCCCGACCGCGCCGCCGAAACGGTCGAAGCCGACACTCCCGAGGAGTCCCGCAGATGAGCACACAGCAGCAATCGGTCGCGGTCATCTTAGTGGCGGGAGCCTTGGCGGGCTGCAGCGGCCCCCCTGTGACCGCGCGGCAATTGCAGCTGCTCGAGATCCCGCTAACGGCTATAGCGCGCCGGCGGCGTTCTGGCTGCCGCCACCGGCAGCCGGGGCTGATGTCTGGATTCCAGCGGCACCGATCGCTGGGCCGGGGCCGGTCATGACCGCGCCCAGCTGCTATTCGCTCGAGCGCGCCGCGCCCGGCGCTTTTATCGATCTCCACTGAAAACGAACGTGCAAGATTTAATGTTGCACGCGATGTTGCACGCGTTCTCATTTGTTCCCGGTCGGTTCCCGGTTTTGCCTATCTAACCCCTTGATATTATTTGGTGGGTGCAGTAGGACTCTGAACCTACGGCCCGCTGATTAAGAGTTGGTGAAATTAAGATCATATTAGCTATCATCTAATACCATTGATACTGCAAAATCTCTTGTATTCCTGCAACTTAAAGCGATAATCTATCACTTACAGTAACAGACCGCAACGGCGCAGAACCAGCGGAACTTGTTACCCTGGTGTTACCCGCGCGAAGGCCGCCCATGCCGAAGGTTCAGCTAACCACTGCCGCCGTGGAACGGTTCAAAGCCGCCCCGGGGGTCCGAACCGAGTATTTTGACAAGTTGCTCCCAGGGTTCGCATTGCGGGTCTCGGGACCGACCCCGAGCAATCCGGCTGGTGCGAAATCTTGGGTCGTCTTCTACCGCTTTGGTGGCAAGCAGCGGCGAGACACCATCGGCAAATGGCCGGTTCTCGAACTCGGGGAAGCGCGGGAAAGGGCGCGGAAACTGCTCGCCGCCGTCGGTGAAAACCGGGACCCGCATCCGGCAACGCCAGTGACCCACACAGTCGAGAGTGTAGTCAACGAATTCATGAAGCGTCACATGGCGGCGCACCAGCGCAGCGCCTCCTACGTGAATGAGACGCGCCGGATATTTGACACCCTCGTCCTGCCGCGGTGGCAAGGGAGGGCCCTGCAGGGTATCTCACGGAAAGATGTACTCGAGCTCCTCGATCTGATCGCCGACGGTCGGGCATCGTCGAGAACAGAAAAGGCAGGCAAGGGCGCACCGATTATGGCGAACCGTGCTCTGGCCGCCCTGCGGGTATTTTTCGGGTGGGCGGTCGGCCGCGGCCTCCTCGACACGAGCCCGGTGTCGAACGTTCCCCGACCCGCTGCCGAGAACCCGCGCGATCGCGTGCTCTCGGATGATGAAATCGTCGCGTTCTGGCAAGGATGTGAGAGCCTCGGGTGGCCGTTCGGTCCGCTATTCCGTCTCTTGCTGTTGACGGCACAACGGCGCGATGAAGTCGGCAGCATGACGTGGCTTGAGGTCGATGTTGACGGCGCCCTTTGGACCATCCCACGGGAGCGTGCCAAGAACGATCGTGCGCATGAAGTGCCGTTGTCGCGGCTCGCCCTTGATATTCTTAAGGCCGCGCCGCGAATTGCTGGAAGCCAATTCATCTTCACGACATCCGGTCAGCGACCTGCGAGCGGTTTTTCAAAGGCCAAACAGCGCCTCGATATCCAGATGGCACGGTGGTGCGCCGCAGAGGAAACGGGCGTGCCAGCCTGGACGCTTCACGATCTTCGGCGCACGGCTGCCACCGGCATGGCCAAGCTCAACATCGCCCCGCACGTGGTCGACCGCATTCTCAACCATGTGTCCGGCACGATCCGCGGCGTCGCTGCCGTCTACAACCGACACGCTTATCTGGAGGAGCGCAAGGCGGCACTCGAAGCATGGGGGCGCTACATCGAAGATCTGTGCGCCCCCTGCCAGCGACATACGCGTTCTCCGGAGCCGATCCGGATAGCCAAGCTATTAAGCTGACACCTCTGTGACGCCCGCGGCCGACTATGGAGCCGCGACCTCTTTGACTAGCATTTCGGCTAACCGTCATGGCTGACAGTAATGGAGGCCGATCGCGGGTGTATCCCTCGATATTCCTCGGCCTGAACGAAGCAGCGACCCAAATCGCCCGCCAACTGGTCAGCTCCTATCCCGCGCGCTATCCCGATAAGGCTGCCGCTCTCGATAGCGCCAGGAGAGAGCTCGTCAACGCCCTTTTTGATGGGGCAGTTCATTCGGAGGGGGTTCCAATACCACGGGACCCGGGACCCGATGACCCGAATGAGCGACCTCAGCCGCCCAAGCCCGACCAATGGGAACCGATTGCTGCTGGCTGGTGGTCGTCCGAGAGGTACGAACCGTATGTGGTCAGCACAACCGATTTCGAACTACATTTGCTAGGGTTAGCACGACCACCCGAACAAGCTCTAAATGATCCCAAATTTCAGCAAGTCATTAAGGGCGCGTATTTACTAGATTTAACAATACTAGGGATGGTGTGGGGACACATTCGAATTGATAGGATTTGAAGAGCAGGGTTATTCAAGAATAAGAGTACCCCGAACCGATATTAACGATCACTTTCTTGTTGAGAAGTTAATGTCGGATCATGACGCATCTAAGCAGTCTGCTGATCCAACTCCGATTGCCAATACCGAGCAAGACGATGCAACCGGCACCGTTCGAAAGCTAGTTACAAAGCCGCCGCGGGTAAGAAAGGAGGTGCTGGGTTGGCTTGAAAAGTATCTTCAGGATAGAGGCCCTGATTGGATACGAACTCGGACTAATCCGTGGCTCGCCCGCGAGTATTCGAAGAATGTGCCGAACATTGGCGATCTGGATTACGTGAGGTCGCTGATCGCCGCTTGGCGTCGGCAACGCGGGCTGAGCCGCCCGTTCAGATCCACTAGATAAGACGTTCTTTTTGGATTTATCCTGTACGCTGAAAGATATATCCAAATATAGAAAGGATAAATCCATAATAATCATAGGGTAAATTCTGAATCTCCTTTATGACATCCAGAGTCGTGTCTATATTTCCCGTCACACCGAGTATCAAACTCGCTACTCTGGAGCAAAAAGATGAACCGGATACCTACCTCAGGCACGAGGAGGCTGTGCGACGACCAGCCTCGGTCTTGTGGAGTCGATGACTCTGTGCGTCGCCATTCTTCCTCGTTAAATCGATATCCGGAGGCACACCCGCCTGCCGGCCCGCAAAGCAGCCTGACGAACTCATACGAAGAGAGGTACGTAGGCAAGCGCGAACTGGAGCAACGTCACCCGGTCTCTGGAATGACCCGGTGGCGTTGGATTAAAGACCCGAAGGTCGCGTTTCCGAAGCCCGTTAAATTGAGCCCAAACGGGCGAAACTTCTGGTGGCTCCCGGATATCATCGAATGGGAGCGTCGGCGTGCAGCAAACAGCAACCAGTCGCGCCCGGATTGCCGCGTTCTGAAGAATCGTGGTGCGGAGTATGACCAATGAGCGCGCGCGCAAATGGCAAGCTGGAGATGCTCCTCGCAGACGCGCATGAGCGGATTACTCCGCTGGTCAGGTCCGAGCGCTACAGACGCGCTGCATACTTGTCGATCCCGCCAGGACAATTGAAAGAGGAGCCGGCACCCCGAAACCCATCCGCCCGCTGGTTAGCGGTTGTCGATGACAATTTGGGCCTTGGTCCGGCCGGCTTTCACATGCCAAGTCTTCAATCGCTGGTCAGCCGTGCGACGCATCTGGCGGTCGTTGTCGACGCGACTGACCCGCGGGTGTGTAAGGTCTTTGCGGGCACGGCGGTATTCTGCGGCCGGCTCTTGGTCATTGAAGCTCAGCTCCCGCTTTATGCGGCATGGGAGCGCTTCATGCTGGAGCATTCGACGCGGATTGTTCTCAGCGTAAGGGAATCGGAAACAGTGTTGTTACGGGCCGGGGACACTGGTTGTCTCCGGGACGGAACTCGGCGCTGACGCGAGCCCTCGGGTGTGATCATGGACACAACCGGCCAAGCGGACGGCGCAGACCGTGAGCAGTTCGCCCCGATCGATCCTGGGACCGTGGGACCCGGCTCGCCGAATGAGGTGATGCTGGTTGCTGTCCTCGAAGCCGCTCTCGATTATGCTGAGAGCGGTATTCCCGTATTCCCTTGCAATCCCGACAACAAGCGGCCGCTCACCGAGCACGGCTTCAAAGATGCCAGTACCGATACAGCACAAATCCGGTCTTGGTGGCGCGAACATCCAAGGGCGATGATTGGCGTCCCCACAGGTGCTGCCTCCGGCATTTTCGTGATCGACCTGGACGTCGACGAGAAAAAGGGTGTCGATGGAAGGCAGACTTACAAGGAACTCTGCCAAGCTCACGGCGGCTTTCCGATCACCAGTTTTCAAGTGACACCCCGAGGTGGGCTTCACTTCCTGTTCCGCGACCAGGGTCTGAGCGTTCGAAATTCTGCGGGAAAGCTTGGTCCGGGCATCGATGTTCGCGGTGAGGGGGGATACATCATTATCGCTCCGAGCGTGATGACTGGGGGAAGGGCCTATCGGTGGCAGGAGCGCGGTGAGGGACCTGGGTTTGCCGGAGCCGCTCGAGCCCCCGACTGGCTCGTAACCCTCTGTCTCAACAGCAAGCCTAAGGCACCAACGCCACAGCCACCGCTGCCCCAGCCGGCGACAGAGCCTGCAGCGGACCTCCCCGACCAAAACAATGCAATGGCATTCCCCGGCACAAACACGGTTTCGGCGACTGCTGCTGCTGTGCTCGAGCAGGAGTGCAAAATCGTCGCCAGCGCGGCAGAGGGGACGCGCAACGACGCCCTGAACAAAGCTGCTTTCAAGCTCGGGATGCTGATCGCAGCAGGTGAGTTGGACCGCAAAGTGGTTGAGCGCGACCTCATCGCGGCCTGCGTGAAAAATGGCCTGATCTCTCCAAAAGGCTATGGATTACGCGAGGTCAATCAGACAATCAAAAGCGGCATCGAAGCTGGCCAGCGACAGCAAGCGAGCTTGTCCTCAGCTGCGGGTCAAGCAGACGCATGGCAATCTCAATATGCCTATATCGAGCCGCTCAAGGAGTTTGTGGACCTTCACTCATCGAATCTCCAGCGGTATGATCTTCAGGCTTTCAAGCTTAAATTCCCGCAATTCTCACCTTGGGCGCCGCGCACTAACGCTGTCATTCGTTATCTTCAAGGGACACGGAAGACTATTTGCGACGGTTATACTTATCTTCCAGGTGCGCCGCGGCTTGTCGAAGAAGCCGGCCGAGTTTTACTCAACCGATGGTCGCCAGGGCTGGAATCTCTGCGCCGAACTGTTGAAGATGAAGAAATCAGCCCCTGGCTCGATCACCTAAGATATCTGATCCCGGAGCCGGAAGACCAGGCGGTTATCCTCGACTGGATGGCTCATCTGGTGAGACGGCAATTCCCCAAGGCAAATTTCGCGGTCCTGCTTGGTGGGGTCGAGGGCATCGGCAAAAGTTTGCTCTTTGATCCGATAGTCAGATTTCTTGGAGAAGATAACGTTCGGACAACCTCAGAGGTAGAGATTAAGGACAAATATACGGGATGGGTAGCGGAGCGTGAGCTGGTGATGATGGAGGAAATTCGCGGGCTCTCTGAAGAGGTAATGAACAGGCTCAAGATGTATATCGCGGCTCCTCCATATCGAGTGCCGGTTAACGAGAAAAATATAAAACATTATGAAGTACCAAATGTCGCAAGATTTGTAGCATTTACCAATAGTGAATATGCACTGCAGCTGAATGACCACGACCGAAGATGGTTCGTATTATGGTCTAAAGCCGAACCAAGGGATCGGGACTATTATGTGGCATTGGCGGAATGGTCCAAAGAGCAAGCGCTTCTTGTTGGGAGTTGGCTTGCACAGCGAAATCTTGACGCTTTTGCTGCTCAGGCGAAGGCACCAACGACGGCAGCGAAGCTGGAGATGCAAGTCGACTCTCTTGGCTCGCTTGACTATTGGGTCCACGAGGCGATCGCCAATAGTGCCCCGCCGTTCGAGACCGATCTGATCAGCGTCGAGGATGTGCTCGATCGCATGAGCAACTTATCTTGGGGAACGCGTAGGAATCTACGTCCCGAGGCCAACGAAAAAAGTTTGAGCGTGGCGCTTAAAAATGCCGGCGCGGTGAAACTGGAACGGGTCTCGCTCGGGAAGAAATTGGACACGACGGGGGCAAGTCGCACCGTGCTATGGGCAATTCGGGGACAAGCCATGCTCCGAAATCAGCATCCTCAAAAGTTAGTCACGATTTTCTGGAAGCAGCGGGAAGACCGCATAGGCAACACAGACTTATCCAAGTTATTCGGCAATTCATAGACGCATGTATAGCTTTGTTGGCCCCGAGTAAATCTGCTGACCTTTTGAACCCACGTTCAGCCATCCTTCGTGCTGTTGCCGCAGTCCGTTCCAACATTTCCAACTTTGCCGGTTCACCGACAGAATGATAGCCGACCCGCGCTGGGCGCCCTGTACAGAATTACGCCTCGCCCTGCCACCATCGATCACGTCGATAGCCGAGTGTCTGTAACGGTGGCAGTAGATTTCTGATTGTTCTATCAATGGATTGAGCTGCAATCTGCCATGGTGGCAAGGTAACATAGCTTTATTTTCGCTTCTTCTCAGTCTGTTCCATTCGACGTGCTCGAACGAGTGAAGCGCACCCAACGATGTCACGCTGGCAGGTCGGTCTAAGTCGGTGCACCAGCAGAGATTTTCATTGCCGCCATCAATCCGAAAAGGGGCCATGCGCTGCCAATGGTGAATGGGAATCAGCGGGCGAGCAGTTCCGGGGCAAGGCTCACAAATTTAGGGTAACAGTATTGACGTACCCTCGTCCGCCAGAACGATCGCGGCGTGGCGACCGAAGCTCTAGATCCCTGGGGCACCGCAGCACTGATCGGACAATCAATTAATCATATCAGTGCCTTTTTAGCTAGTTTCATCGAGCGACCCAGACCGCCCACGTCCGCAATATAGTTCGTCGGCCGCCAAAAACCCCGCCGTCAGGCAGATCGAGCTCGACTCCACAACGCTCAACAGCGCATTGTGCCAACTCAAAGCTAAGTGTCTGGAAAATTTTGTGCGGCAGCTACTTTAATGAGTTAGGGCGAGCGGCGAAAACCGCCAAATCCTGAGATAAACCCCTTAGGTGGGCCCGACGCCCTCCTCGGCGTGATATGCCGCAGTTTTCCTGCCGAAAATCCCGATTTTGGGGGTTTCAACAGGGGTTTCGATTTCTGCAACCCCCGTCATGCCAACCAAACGCCGGTAACTGCCTGATTTCAGGCCGATTAGGCGTATCCGAACACACGATTTGAAGTAGGGCGGAGGGGTTTCTAAATCCGCAACCCCTCAGACCGGACGAAGGGGGACTGCCGCCTTGTACAAAATTGAAATGCTGGTTTGATCTCGACGAGCGTCGTCTCAGAGGCTGGACACAAAAGGGGCCTCGGAGAGCTGGTCTTCTATCGCATTGAAGAATAAGGCGTGCTAACTCCCCCGATTGTTGGGCACAAGGGGACCGTTCTGTGACTAAGCGGGTCGCGATCTACGCGCGCGTGTCGACCGACAACAAAGGGCAGGACCCCGAGAACCAGCTGCGGCAGCTGCGTGAATGGTGCCGACACATGGGCCATCCGGTCGTGCGTGAGTACGTCGAGCACGAGAATGGCGGCAAAGGTGTCGAATATCGGAAGCAGCTCGGGGCGATGTTCGCTGGGGCCGCACGACGCGAGTTCGACCTGTTGCTGGTATGGTCGCTGGATCGCTTCAGCCGCGAAGGCATGGCGGCGACGATAGGGCATCTGCAGCGGCTGAGTTCGCATGGTGTCGGCTTTCACAGTTTCACCGAGGAGCACCTGTCGACAGACAACGAGCTCGTTCGAAACATCCTGCTGGCGACGCTCGCCTCCCTGGCCAAGCTCGAACGAGAAAAGATCAGTCAGCGGACAAAGGCCGGTCTCGAACGAGCGCGGGCAATGGGCAAGCGTCTCGGCCGGGCGAAATTCAGCGATGACGAGCGGCAGAGGCTACGTGCCGCGCTGGATGCGGGCGGGAGCTGGCATGCGGTGAGCCTGGCGACGAAAATCCCCTACAGCACGGTGAAGAAGCACGCACGCCTAATGGGCTACGCACCCCGAGCCGATGCACTGAAAAATCGTAATGGTTGACGGGCAGACCCCCTCCGCCTTTTCTTCGCGCGTCTTTGCCGTTTGAAAAACAGGGGTGCCGCTGACTTCTAAGTCTATCTCCGATTTTGCACCCGTGGGTCCCATCTTGGCAGCAAGCCCCCCGGCCATTCGTTGCCCCCGATGGGTCCCCTCCCCGGTCCATCTTTGCACTGACTAGGGGACCCTGCGGCGCCGCTCCCCCTCAACCCTCATATTCGCCGGACGGGGTCCGTCAACGCCCTTCCGTTATTGGAGGGGGCACCCATAGACGTCCTTAACGACCGGCCCTGTCTGCGAACCCGCTCCAGCTCTGTTCGATCATAAGCAATATGTATGCAAGCAGGTTTTACTTTGACACAACATATTGATCGGTGGCATATTGACCCTCGGCTGTTTTGGCAAAATCTCCGCACCCGAGAGGCATTCAATGTTTCAGTCCAACCCCCTGGCTGAAAAGGCCAGCGCCATCCTCTTTGAAAGAACGGACCAGCCTTTAGAAGCCCTGCTGGCCCAACACGGCGTTCGAGATTCAACCGAGCTGCCGAGGCGCGTGCAACTTCAGCTGATAGAGAAGGCGATGATCGGGGCAGCCGCCACCACCTTCCCGACGGGCAATCTCGAAATGTTGCAACACGGTTTGCGTTCCGCCAGTCATCCGGCCTTTGTCTCGGCTATGGAGCGGATGGCGCTATCATGCAGGAGCGCCGGTGACGCGTTTGAGATGGCAAGTGGCGTCCATGCCGCAATCGTCCTCGCCGGTTGGGGCCTCCCTGTGGCTCCCTTCGACCTCGAGGCAATGTGCATCCGGGCAAAGCCGAGCCGCGACATTGATACCGTGCAGGCCCTGTTCTCGGCCGACAAGGGAGCCTACGTCGGCTACAGCAGCTGCGATGCGCCGTTCTACCTGCTCCAGACGGATTGCATCAGCACTCTGCGGCAACTCGTGGCGCTCCACCCGAGGCTTTCGGAGCTCAGGCAATTGTTGGCCCGGCAGGGCGCTTCGCTGCCGCCGGATCCCGGGCATCCCTTCAAACACGGGATCGCCTTTATCACTCGCCAGGCCGGCGATACAATTTCGACCGTCGGGCTGCTCGATCCGAATCCGCAGGGCGGCTCGATCACATTGTATGCCGGTTGGCAAGTGGACGGTGAGCCGTATGGCGCTCCCAATGAAGGATATTTCCCGGTCCCGGGTCAGCTGTTGCGGGCCGTCGTCAGGGACCCGCGGACTGCCTATCCGTTCTGGTGGAACGCCAGTGCGCCGGCAGTGATGCACTAAGGAGCGTCGACGGGCTGGTCATTACTGGGCTGGATCGGTTTGCAGCCTCCTGATGATGGAGGCTGAGCCCGAGATCCGCACCGATCGCTGGCCTTTGGGATTTCGCAGACCAGGACATCCATCACTTCCGTCGCGTGTTCGAGGATCACCCGTTCATCAGACTCGACGACCGAACTGGTTGCATAGTGAAGTCGAGCCAGCGCATGTCCAATCGCCCGCTGAGCTCCCGCCTTTTCCGGCTGACCGTTTCTCGGAGAGCCGAGCGCTCGGTGGCGCTCAATTCGTACTCGGCTCGACGATCCTTGCCGCTGCCGCGCGGGATAAAGGGCAGGATGCTCAACTGCCGCACTTTGCTGTGGAGACAGAACCCGGCGATCCAGTCGATCACCCAGCGTGGCCGGCAACGACGGTGGTTTGGATCGAAATGTGAGGACCCGCGGCGAGGAGCCGGCTCAGGTTGCGCGTGGTGCGATCGAAGGCTTGCCGGCCGACCGGTCGTCATAGCAGTGCATCGACGCAACAACGTACCCTCAGTGGCTGTCGAAGGTCCTTTGATAGAGGCCGATCTTCTCACGAATGGCGGTCTTCTCCGCGGATGTAGGGTGATCAGGGTCAGCCGCCGGCGGCAAGCTGCCGAATTTCATCAGAGCGGCCATCAGCAACAGCCGCGCCTTTGTCGCGGTCAGGTTCGAGCCCGCGATAAAGGCGGCATCGTGCTGCGGGACGAAGCCCTCGGTATTGCCGCGTCCGACGCGCACGACCGGCAGCCCGCTGTGGACGGCTCGTAGCATCAGCTGGTCCCGTGCGTTCGACGCGGGCCGGCCGTAGGGAGTGAATCCCTCGACAACGAACCCTGCGAGCGGCGCCGATTTCAGCATGCGGTCGATCATGGCAAGAAGGTCGACTTCCGCTTCCGGATCCGCTGCACCGTCGTCGTCCCAGTAGCTGGCGTCCTTGGTGATCACGACCTTCGGGATCGCCGTGTCGAGCAGCGTTCCATCCGACCCTTTGACCGCCACCGGGACAGCGGCAACGCGCGAGCCTTCCTGCCGCGTGCCCATGACCTCCGATGGCAGTCGGGTGATGTTGACATCCGACCGCCACGTGTGCCGCGCGGTCGGCCGGTAGTGAAGCAGGGGCGTGCCGTCGTGGCCGGCCGCACCGAGGATGCCACCATGTCCGCCCGTTGCCACATAGCCTCCGGGCCGCGCATCGGCTTTCTGCACGGTGCGGGCCGCAAAGACGCGCTGCTCCTGGATCAAGACCGCCCCGGCAAGGTTGCGGCCCTCTTCGTCGGCCCACACCCGCGAGGCAATGTAGTCGACCGAGTCGACGATATTCTTCGGTCCGTCGCCGCTGATCATGCCATGCGCCCGCTGCGCGGCATTGCCGCAGATCGGCAGCGTGGTATCGATCAAGAGATTGAGCCAATAAATCGTTTCTTCGATCCTCGGGCTGCCCTCAGTCCAGATCGCGCCGTCATATTTGCCGCTAGCCAGGATCTGCTGAACCATGTTGGTCGCGCGAGCCAGAGCATTGCGCGGCGCCGAGGCGGCGAGATGCGCCGGCTTGTACGGAAAGAAATCGACGCCACGACGCTCGGACGGGATGTCGTCGACGCCGGTATCGGTTCGGCGGTCGCCCGGTAGGCCCTTGGTGTAACCGGACGGCGGCAGAACCCGATAAAAGTCGATTTCGGCCTTGGCGGAGATCAGGTTGCCGGTGCCGTTCTCACCGATTTGCAACCGGTCGATCTCCTCGAAGCTGCGCGAACCGTCCGGAAAGAAGCCTTGCCGTGCCTTCGCCTCGGGGGCGTTGGGAAACGCGCATTCCTCGTCCCATGGAGCACCATCCGCTTGCCTCGCCATATAGGGCAAGGGATATAGCCCGTCCTCGGGATATAGCTCGACCTCGTAGACCGGTTTGTCGGCAGAGCTCCGCTGCTCCTTGTGCACTTTCCCGGCGCTATCGATGTAGCCATCCGGCTGCCCGTAGAGCTCGGCCGCGTCGGCTTCGAGCGGATGCGCGCTGAACTGTTCGATATAAACGGTGACGGGTGCCGCCAGGCGCTGTGGACGCAACACATCGAACCGGGCCGGCGAGCCGTCGGGGTTCGTCAGCAGCGACAGTCCGTGCTTTGTCCTTGACTTGTTGGACGTGACCAGGGCTGGGGTATTTTGGATAGTGGCATTGGGTCCGGCCAGATGGGCGATGCGCGTCTTCTCGGTCATGCTGTTCGACCCCCCTTAATGGCGCCGCCGCTCGGTTGAGGTATCGGGGGCTGAGCCCAGCCAAAGACCGATCGGCCTCCGTACGAATGCGAGTGTACTCTTTCCTCGGCAATCAAGTTTTCGACAGAGAAACCCGCAGCGTGATGCTCGAGCAATCTGGCTTGCTGGTCCAGCCGTTTGAGCGCATCGAGTTCCTCCTCGCGGCCGAGCCTCGCGCGCTGAACCGCCGATTTCAGCACCCGGATCGTCTCGTCATAGACGTGCAACGGCACAGGGAACGGGTGACGGTCTTTGCCGCCATGGGCAAACGAGAAGCGCGCCGGGTCGGAGAAGCGACAGGGGGCGCCGTGGACGATTTCGGCCACCATGGCGAGCGCGCGGACGGTCCGCGGTCCGACGCCTGGGGTGAGCAGCAAATCCGGATAATCGGTCGGGCCGCGATTGGCCGCGGCTGCCAAATTCCCGTACAGCCGCCGCGCCACCACATCGCTCGGACGAACATCGTGGTGAGCCGGCAGATGCAGATGCGGCAATAGCGGCTGCTCGGAACTTGCCGCCGAGGCAGGCTTGGCGTTTTGAGTCTCCACGGCCGACAACTCGCGGGTAATCCCATCAGGACCCAATGAGGCCAAGATCTCGAGTTGCATGTGGCGAGATGCTTCTGCCCGGCGGTCGGTCAGATTGACGATCTTGCCCTGCCCCGGACCCTCGATCGCCGTATGCGGCTCGTCAACAAAACTCGACATTCCTTCGGAGAGCCAATGATAGCGGCGAGCCTGCCTCAGCGCGCCGTTCATGCCCTGTTGCACCACCACCCAATGGCCGTCGTCGGTGACGATGAAACCGTGCAGGTAGAGCTGAAAACCATCCTGCACCGCGGCGCTGTCGACCTTGGCGACCAGACGGCTGGCCGTCGCTAGCGCCGACCCGTCGAACCCGACCTGATCGCCGATCGTGACCAGCTCACCCGGGGTCTGTCGCGAGTATTTGCCGCGGCCGCCGCACACGTGAAGTCCGAGTTCTTTCGCCGACGGCGCCAGCCCGCGCTTCAGCGCGCCGATCACGCTTGTGGTGATGCCCGAGGAATGCCAGTCCATGCCCATGACAGCCCCGAACGACTGGAACCAGAACGGATGGGCAAGCCGCCGCAGCATCTCGTCGCGGCCGTAGTGATGGATGATCGCCTCGCTGATCACCGCGCCGAGACGGGTCATACGGTCGGCAAGCCATTTCGGCACCTGTCCGCCGTGCAACGGGAGATTGGCGGTACCAGCCCGTTGCGCCATCAGTCAAACATCGCGCTGAATGGATGGAGCACGGTGGCCGCCCGCCGCGTAACCAGGCTTGGTCGCGACGGCGCAGTGATAGGCCTGGGCGATAAAGAAAGTGCCTTCGTCTTGCGCCTCGGCAACGGCCTTTCGCCAGGTCTCGGCTTCAGCCGGGGTCAGAGCCGCGAGGATCTGTTGCTGATAGCGCTCGATACGCTCCGATCCCGGCACGACCGAGACGAGCTGCGGGAAACACTTCAGCCCGGTCAGCCCGAGCGCATGGAGGCGATGGTAGAGGCTCGCATCGGCAACACCGCGCGGGCTCATCCCGCCGCCGATGATGCCGGGGGCGTCGACCTTTGCTTTTAGCGCTCGGATCGAGCGGCAGGTTGACCCAGAACGGCATGTCGATCGCGCGGACAATGATGCCGATCCGGCCACCGGGCCGCGTCACCCGCACAATCTCCGACAGCATCAGATCGGCGTCGCCCTCCTCGAACATCGTCGAGGACAAGGCGACATCGACCGCGCCATCTGCAAGATGCAGCGCCTCGGCCCGCCCTTCGCCGAAATCGATATGATCGAGCAGCCCCTCGCGGCGGGCCAGTGCCCGAGCCTCACGCAGCAGAAAGGGACTCAGGTCGCGACCGATCAGCCGGTTGGCGCCAGCAGTGCGCCGCGCCAGCTCGCGCATGATCACGCCCGAGCCGCAGCCAACTTCGAGGACGCTCTCACCCGGCACGATCGCCAGCGCATCGAGCAGCGCGCGCACGACGCCGATATAGCCCGAGCGCCCGCGCTCCTCGAGACTGGCGACACTGCCGAGCAGCGCTCCGCCGAGGGTGATCGTGCAATAATGCGCGGACAGCGCCGGGATCAGCGGCGCCCATTGGCCGGGCGACAGATCGAGCGGCAGCAGCACCAGCGGTGGTCCCGCCCCACGCACACTAAAGGAAATGCCGGCAACGTCGCCTTCCTGCTCCGGCAGGCCCGCCACCGGTAATGTGTCGTACCGCGTCAGGAATTGCTGCATCGCCGCGCCGATGTTGTCGCCTCGCTCCGCGGCGATATCGGCCCAGGTGGGCCCGGCATAATCACTCAATATCACTGCCGTGGCCTGCGGCAGGTCAGCCAGACCCGCCTGAACGCGACGTGGGCCCGGACCGTGGTCACCGGTCACGACCAAGAGCCGCCCGGCCAGCGGCGCCAAGGTAGCCGTGTCCAGGACCGCCGGACACAGCAATGTCAAGGACGCGATGCCCTCGGGATGTATTGATGCGAAGTCCTTGACGTCGGCCGAACCGCGCCCCGCAAAATGCGCGCTCACGATTCCGAGATGGTCGAGAAGCGCGGTCACCGAGGTCTCGACTGAACGGACATCCTCGGGTTTTTTATCGGTTGCTATGGCCGTGTCCCCTTGGTTTTCGCCAGCGCGATGCTGTCGCTCTTCCGAAGCGGGCCCGCCGATGATACCAGCGCAGACCCCTTCGCCCGGTTTCGCAGCGATTAGCCTCAGTAGCATCTCCGCTTCGCGCGCCTCCGGTCAGAGTTCGTCGCTATAGGGCAGCGCGGCAGCTTCTGCGGGCGACAGGATCGTGTTCCAGGCGCCGGTCGGGATCCGCCTGTTCGCCGACGGGTCGCGCAGGACGTTGATCGGGTCGTGACCTTCTTCGATGCGCTTTAGCTGCTCGCGGAAAAGCCGCCGCAGCATGACGATGCCGGTATCGGAATGCGCCAGGTTTTCGAGCGCATGGATCGCGATCGGGCGCTGCCCCTCTTGCGCTTCGAGATCGTCGGGCTTGCGCTGCCGCTCCTCGTAGCTCCGTTCCAAGAACGAGCCCGGCCGGATATCGGCGATGGTGTCGGTCCCCGGCTTCCAGTTGGGCTTCGGCTCGCCATTCTCGAGCGGCCAGGCGACGATGCTGATGCCGCGCACATGCTCGTTGTCGATCGGCACGGCCCATGACAGCTCGGTGCCGCGCTCCTTGCGCTTCGGAGCCGTCCCGGGCTCGCGGATGCTGGGGATGATGAACATGTTCGGGACGATGCACTCGGCGTGGCGCACCATACGGTTGCCGTTCGGCAGGTCCTTGATCAGATTGTAACGCACGCCGAGCGACGTCTTCTCCCAACCAATCGTGGGCTTACCCTGCATCAACGCGCCGTCGAACTGATCACCGCTGATCCACTGGTGCAGCATCAAGAGGTGGTAAGGGTCGACGATGTTTTCGTAGTGCTGCAGCCAGTTGCAGTCCCTGACCATTCCAACCGCGTAGTCGCCCCATAGCCGCATCCCGCGCAAAACGACGTCCTCGCCCCGTTCTTGGCTATTCCAGGCCGGATCGATTATGTCGAAGCGAGGCAACAGCGGTTCGGTGCCGGGCGGGCCCATATAGACAAAAACCAGCCCGCCATATTCCATCGCCGGGTAGGCAGGCTGCCACACATTCATGCGCTTGCGGAACTCCTCGGTTTCGCACGGCATATCGATGCACTGGCCCTGGGTATCATAGAGCCAGCCGTGATAGCAGCAGCGCAGCCCTTCCTCTTCGATGCGGCCCCATTCGAGAGAGGTGCCGCGATGCGCGCAATGCGGCTCCAATGCGCCGACCCGCCCCTTCTTGTCCCGGAACACGACGATCTCCTCGCAGAGGAGCTTTTCCTTCCGCGGAAGGTCGCGCAGTTCGTCAGACGTGCAGACCGGCTGCCAGTAGCGGCGCATCAGCTCGCCCATCGGACTGCCCGGCTCGACACAGGTCAGCTCGTAATCGGGGGCCGAGGTTTGCAGTCCGTAGGCCGATTTCATAGCATCTCTCCACTCTTGCCCCAGCCACGGTTCGCGATGCGGGCACCAACTCGACGTTAATCGGCAGGTTCGTTTTACTCAATTCCCCTGTCGGGCCGATCCGTTGACCCGACCCGTCGGGCTCAGCCGAGAGCCGCTCCCTCGAAGTTACGCGACCAGATACCGAAGCTGACCCGCTCCTGCCCTTCTTCATCGTACGTATAGCTAAGCGGCGGCGCTCACGTCGTCGATCGCTCCTTAAGCATCAGGAGAGCAATCCTGGGTCGTATTATGTATACTCAAGATTTATTTTGTGGTCGGCACCGGCGGAGATCACCCCGATAACGGCGTCGTTACTCCACCCTGGTTTACACGCAAACAGCCCAGTCCAAGGATGGGGCTGTTTCAGAATAACCCGAACTATTTCAGCAACTCGGTCATCTGAAGCCCGCCTTACGCAAGCCGTCGAGAATATGGTTCACCGCTGCTTGATCCTGGTAGAGGCGGCAAAGGTTTGCTTCGATAAACGCGAGGTCCGGATTCAACAATCTTAGCCGGACGACTGCTTCATTGGCCTCATCGAGGCGGCCGAGCTGACCCATAGCAGCAACAGCGTACCGCAAGCCGGCGGGCCAATGGCGATTTAGTCTCCAGGATCGCTGACCGGTTTCGACTGCTTGCGCATACTGTTTGAGTTGGTAATGCCCACCCGAAACCGCGGCCAGCCAGATGAATAGTCGTGGATCCCTCGGGCTGAGGCGGATGCCTCGCTCAGCGAGCGTGATCGCTTTCTCCGGATCGCCGCGGTAAAGATGCATTTGGCCCAGAAGAACGTGTGCCGCGGCGTAGCTCGGGTTTAGTACGATTGCCTCCTCAAACGAGGCGAACGCTTGGTCTGGCCTGCCGCTCCACATGCAAACTAGGCCGAGCGAGAAATGCCCACCAGGGTAGCTCGGATCGAGGCTGACAGCGCGCTCCGCAAGCTCATATGCCTCCGCGTAGCAAGTCTCGGGGTCGCTCACCCATCCCAGGTAAGCCGAGTTGCAAAGACTGATCGCCAGATGCGCGGTGGCGTGGGGATATTCCGGGTCGGCGGTAATCGCGCGACAAAATAATCTCTGCGCCTCAGTATTGTCTTTTTCAGTATATCGGAAGAGATGCCAGAGGCCGCGCTGATAGCATTCGTATGCCCCCTCGTTCTGCGGCCTCCTACTCGCCACTCGCTCGCGTTCCGATCTCAACAGTTGTGGCTCTAGTGCGCCAGCGATTGCGGCCGCTATGTCGTCCTGTTGCTCCAGCAGGTCAGAAACACGTCGATCGTACCGCTCCGCCCACAAGTGGATGTCGGTGTCAGCATCGATGAGCTGGGCGCTGACACGTACGCGCCTTCCGGCTCTGCGCACGCTCCCCTCTAAGACGTAATGCACGCCAAGCTCGCGACCAATCTGTCGTGTGTCACGCGGCGTAACCCTGTACGTGAACGCGGTATTGCGGGAGATCACGGATATGCCTGGAAGCCGCGATAGGCTCGTCATCAGATCCTCGCTGATACCATCGGCGAGATATTGCTGCCTCGGATCGCTGCTCAGATTTCCGAAAGGCAGCACCACGATTGAGAGGCCCCGCCCTTGGGGCATGCCTGGCGGAAGCACCTCTGTAGTCTGAGTTGCAGCGTCAGCCGGCAACTGCGTGACCGCTGAAGTAAAAGAATAGCCGCGGCCGGGAAATGTTTGTATTCGGCTGGTTTTTGAGCCTCGGCCATCGATTATGCGACGCAGCTTGGAAACCTGAACATTCAGGTTGGCTTCTTCGACAATCCTGCCGGACCAGAGAGCCTCAATGATCTCGTCCTTGAGGACGACTTCACCTTGCCTCGCGGCCAAGAGCCCGAGCAACATGACCGCGCGGGAGCCGATCCTAAGCGGCTCGGCGTCGCCTCCTTCGCGTAATCTGTATAGGACACCGCCCCTCCGGTCGAGCCGAAAGCCGTCGAATAGGAGCGCGTCGGCCGAGCTGGGTGCCACCGGTTGTACACTCCTCAACGCCGCTTTCGCTTGCGGCACCGCCTTAACACGTTGCCAACATTAACCATCCTGCATCAAAATTGTGTCAATTTGTCCCGTAAGAGGCAAATTGGGCCGGCCCGAGTGTTTTAGCGGCCCTGCACCCGTCGCGCACCGGAAGAAGCGTTAAGAAAAAATTTGGTTTAGCGACGTAGCGGATCGCGGCGTTCGCGCGAGATAGTCCCGGTGCAAGGGGCTCAGTCCGCAGCCGGAACGGTAGTCTTTTGGCTTGATCTATCCGCGAGGAACGAATTGAGAGCCATTTTAGCTTTGATGCCCGACGGAAAATCTTCCTGCGACAAGGAGATGACGCGCGTCAGCTGAGAGCGATCTCAGCTTCAGTGGGTTATCGGGAAGGTTAGTGGTGACAGGATGGGGGCGCGGACGGACTTAGCCGATGCCCGCCTAGGCCCGCTGCGGATATAGACTGTACTAGCACGGTCTCCGCGCGGGGCAACGTCGAGATGCTTAGCACACCCGAATGGGATGGAAGTCTCCACCGGTGCGCTGTCTGAGCCCCCGTCCTTTCGAATAGCTCAATTCCCACCCCCGAACGCATCCTGTTCCAGGATTGATTTGTCACGATCTTCGCAAGAGGTGCCCTGATTGTGCAGGAAACTGATATTTTATCCTTCCTGATCACCGGGACCGGCGAGCACGTCGCGACCGACGACGCTCTCCTCGCCGAGGGGACAGGTGCAAATGGCGCCGGTGGCTCATTAGACCTGGCAGTAGGTCAGAACGGGTTTGTGTTTATGTCGCTGGCCCACAACGCCGCGATGGTTGAACTCTCCCCGCTGAAAGTACAGCCGATAGCCGCATTGGAGGCATTGCACGTTCTGAAAGGGATTCGCGCGGAGTGCGTGCTGATGGCGCTCCCCGGGGACACTTGGAGGGCATCCAAGTACGAATTTTTCACTTCTACAAAGGCAGCAATAAACAAGCTGTCTTCGTTAACCCGCTCGGCAAGAAAACGGCAAGCCGAACAGGTTGCCGGCCTAAGGCCGGCCTTCAGCTGACGGTATATTCAACTGAGCGGCGCTGACCTGGGCGTTCTCCCAAGGAAACGCGGGACGTCGATTGCAGGCATGGGCTGTGCGCCGGCCAACGCGCTCTGGCCTAGCTGTGAGCTTTCCGTACGTTGTCCAACCGGTCCCTGCCGAGAGGAGCTGATGGTGTCGAATCCCCAGCACTCCAGGAGAAGGACCGGATGAACGTGCACAAGAATGCCCGGCTGACGCCGCGCGGTCGAGAACGGATCATAGAGCTCGATGCGAGCGGGCAGATGCCGCAGGCCATCAGCCAAGCCGTAGGCGTCTGCCCGCGGACAGTTCGCAAATGGGTAGGTCGCTATCATCGCGAAGGGTTGGCCGGATTGCAGGATCGTTCCTCGCGGCCACGGCGGTTGCGCCAGCCCACGCCTCAGGCGGTTGTGGAGACAATCGAGCTGCTGCGCCGCCAGCGTCTGACCGGCAAAGCGATCGCCGCCGAAGTTCGGGTCTCGTCGGCCACCGTCAGCCGGGTTCTGCGACGGCTGGGTTTGAACAAACTCAGCGCCCTGGAGCCAGAGCCCGTCCGACGCTATGAGCGCGAGAACCCAGGTGAACTGATCCATCTCGACATCAAAAAGTTGGGGAAAATCGGCTCCGTGGGACATCGCATCACCGGCCGCAGGACCGGCATCGTCAACCAGCATCCCAACTCGGCGTCTCCCGGAACAACCTATTGAGGCTGCACAGCTAGCTAGATCCATTTGCCAATGATCGCGCGCCTAATGCCCGATACGGACAAGCCACGATGGAGTTGACCCCGTTAAACCGGACACGCAGCGGGTTGGGAAAGGATGTATTCGCGGGGTGATCGATAACCCAATCGGGAATGCGGGTGAACGGTGTTGTAGTCCTCCATCCAGCGATCGACGAGAGCAAGGGCAGTAGCGGCGTCTGGGATCGGGCTTACCCGGACGTAATCGCGCTTGAAGGTCTTCACGAAAGCCTCGGCCATGCCGTTGCTTTCCGGGCTCTCGACCGGGGTGAAGCACGGCACCAGGTTGAGCGCTACGGCGATCTCGATGGTTCTGTGGGCGGCGAAGATCGAGCCGTTGTCGGATAGCCACTGCACCGGCTGCGGCGCGCGGATCGTGCCGAAGCGTTGCTCGACAGAGCGAACCATCATGTCGCGGATCATCTCGCCGGAGATGCCGGCGGTTGTCGCCACCCAGCTGATGACTTCGCGGTCGTGGCAATCGAGGGCGAAGGCGACACGTACGACCTCTCCGTTCCAGCAGGTGAACTCCAGCGCATCCGAGCACCAGCGGCAATTCGAGCGGATCGTTGCCACTTGGCCGTCATGCTCGCGCAGGCGCCGGCGTCCGGTATGGCGTTCGAGCAAGAGGCCATGCTTCTTCATCAGCCGGTAGACGCGCTTGACGTTGACCGGGGCCAAACCGTCGGATCGCCGCTCGCGCTGTAATAGCGCGGCGATCCGCCGGTACCCATAGGTCGGTCGCTCGTCGACGAAGCGGTGGATTTCGCCAGCGAGCTCAACATCGCCAGGACGTTCTTGCGGTCCACGTCGCGGTTTATGGCCGTCCCGGCGTTCGATCACATTCGAGCGCGCGACGCCCAGCGTCTGGCTGATTGTCTTCACCGGGTATTTCCGGGAAGCGGCGAGTGCGACAGCAAGGTCAGTTTTTTTGCCCGCGCCAAGTCGAGCGCCTCCTTGAGGATCTCGACCTCCATCGTCTTGCGGCCGAGCAGCCGCTCCAGCTCGCGCACGCGCTCTTCGAGACGGCGGACTTCGGACGCTGCCACTACGTCATCATCGGCGCGGACCGCCTTCTTGCCGCCCTCGCTCATTAACTGCCTCCAGCGGAATACCAGGCTGGGTGACAACCCGTGACGGCGAGCAACATAGCTCACCGACATGCCGGGCTGCATCGTCTCGGCAACCACGGCCAGCTTCAGATCGGTCGAGAAACGGCGGCGCCGAGCGACGCCGGTAATCACTTCGACTTTCGAGAACGTGTCGGACATAGGCGTATGCCTAGGCTTATTCCTAGGCCCTCCGGGCTAGCGCCCGTGTCCGGTCAAAACGGGGTGCACTCCACACGACGATTTTAGATTTGTGCGAAAATTCTGCAGTTGTTTTAACTTAATTGCAACGATGCACCCTGTATCAAGGGTGCTGTTCAAAGTTCTCCGAAGCTATCAGCTCGCGTCTTACGACACTGACCAGCAGTTATTTATCTCTCTTAAATCAAGCCGTGATCCCCTTCATGACTATAGTAAGGAAGACAAGGAGCGTGACAGCGCATGCCCGCCTGCTAGCTGCAGCGTTTCTGTGGGGCACGTCTGCGTCGCAACTGACAGCGCTAGTGGTGGCGTGGCATGCCTCCGGTGTCGATCCGCGCGCGATCTCGCTAATCTTATCGTCGTCAACGGCGGCTGTTGTGGTGGCCTCCGTGGTCTCCGGCTGGCTCATGTCTAAGATTGCGATCGGGCGCGTGCTATCGCTCGGAGCATGTACAGCACTGTGCGGGATTGTCGTCCTGCCCTTCGCCGCCCCGATGGCGGCGGCCATCGCGAAGGCGTGCCAGGGCGGTGGTTTCGGCGTGTTCCTGCCTGCCGCGGTGCTGTGCGCCAAAGCGCGAGCGGACGCTGGCGGGCAGGCGTCGCACGCCGGCGTGGTAACGGCGACGCTGCTCGCCCCGATGGCCTTCGGTCCCACGCTCGGGACCTGGATGCTAGGAGCCGGACAGTGGTCATTCCTAGCATCCACAGCGCTTCCCATGATTGCTGTCCTGCTGCTTGTCCGTGGCGTGCGCGTTGCGGCGGAGGCTCAGTCGCCCGACGCCGCAGGGTACGCTGCGCTGCTGCGTGATCGACGAGTGTGGCTGCCGAGCGCCTCCGCCTTGCAGTCAGGGCTGGGCTATGGCTTTGCCGTCACCTTCCTACCTCTCATGCTGGCCGACTGGGAAGTTCCAGTGGCAGCCTTCTACGGACCCTTCACGATCGTGCTGTTGGCCACGCGGTCCTACGGACTGTACCGCCTGAGCGTACTGGCCGCCCGCACGCAGGTCGTGCTTGGGCTAAGCGCGTGCGCGCTGGCATTCGGGTTGCTGCTGCTGGGAACCCTCGCCGCGGTCGCGGCGGCTGCCTGCCTGCTAGCACTCGGCTACGGGATCGTTTACCCCGCGGCAGCGGAATGGGCATCGAGCGTGCGCCCGGCGGACGGGCGCGCCAGGCCGGTTGCCCTCGTGACGGCATCGTTCCATCTCGGCAGCATAATAGTCGCGCAGGCGACCGGATGGATGCTGCCGTTCGGTTGGTGCCACCTGCTGGGGGCGCTCAGCCTTGTCTACCTCGTAGGGATATCGTCTCAGCTGGTAGCGACACGGGTCGCTGCCGGACCCGGATTGACCGTTGCTTGCCCTCGCAAGGGTCAGGAATACACATTGCAGATGGGCACAACTTACAGGAGACCGAGATCAATATGATGGATCTTATCAAGCGCGCCCAGGTGCGGGCCCTAGCTTCCCGCGGCATCAGCTGCCGCGTCGAGGGCGGTGGTGAAATCCGGCGCGTCGAGGGCGGTGGTGAAATCCGGCGCGTCGAGGGCGGTGGTGAAATCCGGCGCCTAGCGGCTTCGGCCGGGTTCTCCGATACCTTGCCGGCGTAGGGTCTTTGGTAGGCGGACTGCAATGTCGCGAGACAAGGACCTGGTGTGCCCGGCTGCGCCACCCCACTGGTCAAGGGCCGCGGCCTTCGCGGTCGTTGTCGGCACGCCAGAGCGGCCGGAGCTCGCTTACCTCGAACAGCCGGTGCCGGCAACACCGGAGCTGCTGGCGAAAGCCAGTCCCGCCACACCTCGTGAGATCTTCCGGTTCGCGTCGTCCTGCCACAAGGACTCCTGTCCGCACTGGACCGAGGAAGCCAGCGGTCGGTGTACGTTGGCCGCGACTGTTCTTAGGGAGTTCGATCCAGTTGTCGAGGAGCTTCCTCGCTGCAGCATCCGCAGGTCGTGCCGCTGGTGGTACCAGGAGGGAAAGGCAGCCTGCATCCGGTGCGTGCAGATCCCGACCGATCTCGGTGAGCTGCCCGATGACGAGGTGGCATTATTCTACCTAGCTGACCATCGATACTTCCAGGCCGAGAAGCTCCTGAACGGCGGCAAAGTGATTCCCGAGCAAGCCAGCGTGCGCTGGGCTGAGGCCAGCGCGGATCGACCTGATCCCTTATCGGAGCGGCCCTAGCCGACATGTTATGATACCCGAGAGATAGGTGGCGCGCGGTTTACGCCATTTATCTGCGTAGGTGCCCGCCCGTTCACGGCGGGGCCAGTACTAGCTAAGATTGTGAGACGCATGAAGGCTGAAATCGTTGGCTGGGCCTCCTTTATAGTCGATCAGATTCGGCCGTTATCGTGAGCATCTATACCGTTGTTAAGAGTAACGCCGAAGCGCGCCCGTTCGGCCGTGATCGCCATCGGGATCGGATGTAAGCGCCATAAGACGAGATCCATATGTCCGGCATTAGCGCCTATGAGACAGATTGGCTGAGTTGAGATAGAGAGATTTCTGGCCCATCGTAGCCAATTGAAGGAGCGAAGATGGGACAGAAATCCGGGCCGGTGAAGGAACCGGCGGAGCAGGTTGTGAAAGAGATCCGCCGCGCCACCCGGCGGCAGTTTCGGCGGAGGAAAAGATCCGCATCGTGCTGTCGGGTCTGCGCGGCGAGGACAGCATCGCCGATGCTGTGCCGCCGCGAAGGCATTGTCCAGAACCTTTATTACCGCTGGTCGAAGGAATTTCTGGAGGCTGGCAAGAAGCGCCTGGCCGGTGACACCGCGCGGGCAGCGACCTCGGACGAGGTCAAGGATCTGCGCCGCGAGGCCAGCGCGTTGAAAGAGGTGGTCGCCGAACTCATGCTCGAGAACCGGCTGCTGAAAAAAAGCGCGATTGGGGCTGGGGAGGACGGCGCATGAGATACCCCGCCGGCGAGAAGCTGGAGATCATCCGGCTGGTCAAACAATCCTCGCTGCCGGTGCGCCATACCCTGGCTCAACTCTGCATTCCCCCAGCAACCTTCTATCGCTGGTATGAGCGGTATAGAAGCGGCGGGCCGGAGGCTTTGAACGACCGCTCGCCGCGCCCGGATCGGGTGTGGAATTGCATTCCGGATGGCGTGCGTGACAACATCATCGAGCTGGCGCTTGAAGAGCCGGCATTGTCGCCGCGCGAGCTGGCGGTGCGCTTCACCGATACGAAAAGCTATTTTGTCTCAGAGGCTTCGGTTTACCGCTTGTTAAAGGCCCGGGACCTGATCGCCAGCCCGGCTTTCATCGTGGTCAAGGCCGCCGACGCGTTCAAGGACAAGACTACCGCACCCAATCAGCTGTGGCAGACCGATTTCACCTATCTCAAAGTGATCAGCTGGGGCTGGGTCTGTCTGTCCTACCGTGCTCGACGACTTTTCCCGCTACATCGTGGCGTGGAAGCTGTGCACCAACATGAGGGCCGAGGATGTCACCACCACCCTCGACTTGGCGCTCAAGGCCAGCGGGCTCGATCAGGCCAAGCTGACTGATCGAGCACGGCTGCTGTCCGACAACGGTTCCAGCTATGTCGCGGATGACCTCGCCAAGTGGCTCGGCGCCCGCAACATCAAACACCTGCGTGGCGCGCCCTATCATCCGATGACCCAGGGCAAGATCGAGCGCTGGCACCAGACCCTCAAGAACCGCATCCTGTTGGAAAACTATTTCTTGCCCGGCGATCTCGAAACCCAGATCGCGGCGTTCGTCGCCGACTACAACTACTGCCGCTACCACGGGAGCATGAATAATCTCACCCCCGTCGGGCGGGCGTCGATATTCCGGCAGAACGAGAAAGGATCAAACGACAGACCATTGCCAATCGCCGCTTGCAGCACCGCCTGCACGCCGCCTGACATCACCAAACCGATGAGCCAGAGCCTCCCTTTATTTACCCAGCCCGTTGTCTCAATAACTCTGACGACGGACAGATGGATCGTTTGCTGCGAGGCGCGATCCAGATTACGGAGATCGAGGATCTCGGGGACACAGAGGGGATGGCTCTTCTGTTAGACCGGATCAAAAGCGGGCCTCTACGCCAACGAAAAAAAGCGGTTGCCGTGCTTGCACATAGGCGAGGTGTCGGGATCCGAACATTCGCTGGACATCTCTCGATCAGTCTTGTCTCGGTCCGCAAATATATCCGTGTGTTCGCCGAAGGCGGTGCCGAAATCCTCTTCGCGAGCAGAAAAAGGATTGGTGGCCGATACGCCGACAACGAGCAGATACGAAGAGCTGTGTTCGCACTTCTTCATGAGCCGCCCTCGGCGATCGGCATTAACCGAACCACTTGGCGAATGGCGGACTTGACTACAACCTTGCGGAGAGGGGGACGCCTGTTTGCGCCCAGGTGGTCCGCGAATTACCCGGTCTGCGGGCTGGCGATGGCGAAAGGCCCGCAAGGTATTGACTTCGAGCGATCCAGAATACCGACAAAAAGTACGTCACATCCAACGCGTCCTCGGCGAGGTTCAAGACAACGAGGCGTTCTTTTCCGTCGATGAGTTCGGCCCCTTCTCGGTTCGCGCACAGGGGACAGAATGTAGGCGGCTCCTAGTGAAGTGCCTACTGTGTCGCAATATCAAAAATCAAAGGGAAGTCTGATAATGACTGCCGCACTTGAGCTCTCCCAAAATCAAATGACCCATTTCGTTAGCCCACGTAAAGGTACTGGGGAGATGCTTCGCATGTTGACCCGCCTCGTCGACCAGTATAAACACAAGAGCCGTATATATCTTTCCTGGGACGCAGCGTCTTGGCACATGTCTAAGATGCTCCGTGGCCATGTTGCCCACCATAACGAGGCCATGAAGGGAGAAGGTTAGGGGCCGACAGTGGCCTTGGCGCCGTTGCCCGCGGGCGCACAGTTCCTGAACGTGGTCGAAAGCGTATTCAGCGGCACGGCACGCGCGATCCTGGCAAACAGCAACTATGGATCAATCGAGAGGCTCGAGCGGCAATCGATTGCTATATTGGGGAGCGAAACGAAAAGATCGCGTTCGCACCAAAGCGCGCGTGCGGTGCCATATGGGGCTCGGAACGCGAACCACCTCGGTTCTCAGAATACAACCGCAAAGATCCGCTCTATCGCTAAATCGAGAACAAAAATCTGAGGCCGAAACCCACCAGACCGCGGCGGTCACCGGATGGTTACTTTAGACCCTCGCCTGCTGGATAAGCTCGGCCTTAAACACCAGTACGACGTGCTCTATCGCGAAGGCACGGAAACGGGCAGTTTGATGTGTCTGGCCTTCATCCCCACCGTGCTGATTCCGGCGATGTCGCTCGGCCATTCCGAGATCATGTCGCCCGCTGTTCCGACATGATGTCGCCTGCTTGAGCGGCGTCCTGCTGGCAGTGGTTTTTTGGCTCTTAGCGTGCTGGTGGTCAATCCTTTGCAGCTGCTCGCGGTCGGGTCCGGCGCAAGCTGTCGCCGGCGAGATCGAGGCGATGAGCATTGTGGACGAGGCGGTCGAGGATAGCGTCGGCATAGGTCGGATCGCCGATGATCTGATGCCATTTGTCGATCGGGATCTGACTTGTCAGGATGGTTGAGCGACGACCGTAGCGTTCTTCAAGGATCTCGTAGAGATCGCGGCGAGCGCCGGCGTCGAGCGGTTCGAGCCCCCGATCGTCGAGGATCAGGAGCTGGGCGCCGTTGAGGCTTCGCATGATGCGGGCATAACGTCCGTCGCCGCGCGCCAGGGCGAGATCGGCGAAGAGCTTGGGAACACGCTGATAGAGCGCCGAGCGGTTGTCGCGGCAAGCCTTATGGCCGAGGGCACAGGCAAGCCAACTTTTGCCGACGCCGGTTGGCCCGCACAGGATTAAATTATCGTGTGCGTCGATCCAGTCGCCGGCGGCGAGTTTGTGGAACAACGCGCGATCGAGGCCGCGCGGGGCCCGGTAGTCGACGTCCTCAACGACGGCATGGTGGCGCAGCCGGGCATAGCGCAATCGAGCGGACAGTAGCTTATCGCGACGGTGGGTCACCTCGCGATCGACGAGCAGGCCGAGCCAGTCGGCATGGGTCAGGCTCGCGCCTTCACCGGAGGTTTCGATTTCGGTGAAGGCTTGGGCCATGCCGGAAAGCCCTAGCTGGGTGAGCTGATCGAGCATCGGATGGGTCAGCAAGGTCCGTTCTCCTTAACGGGTTAATGGTAGTAGCGGGGGCCGCGGATATTGGGGTGAAGGACCGGAACAGCGTCGGCTCGCGGCTGGCGCGGAGCTTGGCGGTCGAGCTTGTTGTCGAGGATCGAGCGCACCGAGCCATAGATCAGCGTGCCGATCTCGATAGCGCGCATTGCTGCCGCTTCGAGGCGATCGCTGCCGAACGGCCGCACCAGGCGGACGATGCCAAGGCAAGAGCGAAACCCCTGTTCGGGGTGAGGCCGCTGCTCGAGGATCAGCTCACATAGAGCGGCCGTGGCCGGACCGATCGCGGCGGCCTCGCGGCGAATGCGCTCAATGGTCCAGTCGGCATAGCGCCGATGGCTCGACGGCATGTGATCGGCGACGGTGGTGTGGCGATGGTTGCCGCTGGAGCGCAGATGCGCGGCGATCCGCTCGCCTTTTATAAAGACCTCGACAGTGCGCCGCGTTAGCCGGACCTCAACCTCGCGGCGGGCGAAGCGGTAGGGGACGCTGTAGAAGTGAGCCTCGACCAGGACATGGTAATCGACCCCGACACGGCGCAGCCGCCATTCGGCAAAGGGGTAGGGCTCGCTTGGCAACCGCTTGAGGTGAGGCCGCTCGAGTTCCTCGAGGAGGGTCCGGCGGGTGATACCGAGCCGACGGATCGTCCGCACCTCATTGAGCTGATGGAGCAGCTCGCTGATCGCCGCATTGAGCTCGGTCAGACTGTAAAAGCGGCGATGGCGCAGCCGGCCCAGTAGCCAACGTTCGATGATCAGTACCGCCGCTTCGACTTTGGCTTTGTCGCGCGGCCGGCGTGGGCGCGCCGGTAGGATCGCCGTATCGTAATGGGCCGCCATCTCGGCGTAGGTGCGGTTCACCTGCGGTTCGTAGAGACAGGCCTTGATGACCGCGACCCCCGCCTTCGCGAGGGCAGGCTCTTAGTGTTGTCCGGTACCAATAGGTTGGGGACACCGCCAATCGCCGCGAAGGCCCGAGTATGAGCGCCGATCCAGTCAGCGAGTGCCTGGGTCCAGCTTGCCTCGGCATAGGTAAAGTTCGAGGCGCCCAGCACAGCGACAAAAATCTGCGCCGGTCGCGTCTCGCCGGTCAGCCGGTCGACAATCACCGGCACCGTGTCGCCGGCATAATCGACAAACAGCTTGTCGCCGCCGGTATGGGTCTGCCGCATTGTAACCGAGATCCGCGATGCCTAGCAGGCTGTTGAAGAAGTCACTCGCGGCGGCCGGTGAGGGTGGCATCGTCACCGTTGTCGGAAGACAGCTCGATTTCGATGGTGCCGTTATCCTGCAGCTCGGCTGAGCCGTCGCCGGAGACCTCGTCTCCTTCGTCGAAGCCGCTCCAGCGGAAGAAGACGATGGTGCGTGAATATTCCAACTCGCCGGAGGCGGTGACGCAACCGAAAGCGAACTCCACCCATCCGTTACTGCCGATCTGGAGATAGGCCGGCTCGGCCATATCGAGGTAGTTATGATCCCACAGATCGGCGTCGGTGATGCGCCAGCGGCCGACCAGTTCGCAATCTGCGGTTCCACTCATGGCGTCGCCGCCAGCAGCTTGGGCGTCCGCACCAAATTGTAGGCGGCCGCCGCAAAGGTGAACGCCCAGTCGACTTTGGGGAGGCCGCGCAGCTTGGTCTGGCGTATGCCAGCTACGGTCTTCATCCAGCCGAACGCCTCTTCGATGCGCTTGCGGATGCGCTGGCTGGCGGCATAACCGGAGTGCCGCGTCGTGCGCCTGTCAATCGCCGAACGACGGCCGCTGGTGTTCTGCGCCACGTGTGGGCGTACATTCAGCGTGCGCAGCTCCTCAACGAAATCGGCGGTGTCATAGCCGCGGTCGGCCCCGAGCGTGACCGCGCAGGGCCGCTCGGCGACCTCCCGTACCATGTCAAGCGCGGCCAAGCGTTCGGCATGGCCCGAGACGCGGGTCAGCCGGGCATCGACGATCAGGCCCGAGCGGTTCTCCATCAGCCCGTGACCGATGAAGCACAGCCTCGCCTCCATGCCTGGTCCCTTGCGATAGAGCCGCGCATCGGGGTCGGTCGTGCTGCGGTGGGTGGTGTTCGAGCGCTTCTGGCCGCGGAAATCGGCCGGCGCATTGCGCCCGCCACCCTGCCCGCCATCGTTGCCCGACGCCTGTTTCGGCTTGACGCTTTTCATCGAAGCCCAGGCCTGGATCAGCGTGCCGTCGACCGAGAAATGCTCGCTCGACAGCAACCGTTTGACCCGCGGCTGCGACAGTACCGCGGCTAGAAACTTGGCGGCGATCGCACCCTCCAGCAGCCGGGCGCGGTTCTTTGAAAAGCTCGAATGGTCCCATACCGGATCATCGATCCCGATGCCGACGAACCAGCGGAACAGCAGGTCGAACTCGATCCGCTCCATCAGCTGCCGCTCCGAGCGCACCGAGTAGAAGGCTTGCAGCAGCATCGCCCGCAGCAATTTCTCCGGCGGCACCGACGGCCGCCCCATGCCGCAATACAGCGCCGCGAACTCGCCTGTTAGCGCCGCCAGCGCGGTGTTAGCAATCTCGCGAATCACCCGCAGCGGATGATCCCTCCGAACCCGATCCTCCACGTCTATATAGCTGAAAAGATTGCCGCAAATCTCGTCGTCGCCGCGCATCGCCACCCCCATCCCCCAATCCAGAGGATCATTACCGGCGAAATCGACAACAACTTTTTCAACAGCCTGCTAGCCGCGGTACAGCTCGCAGAAGCGGGAGTAGCGATAGCCGTCAGGATGTTGCTCGATGTATTCGTCCCACAGGATCTGCAGGGTAACGTGCTTGCGCTTTAGCTCGCGGTGAAGCGCCGCCCAATCAGGCTCAGTGCAGCGGCGATGGCCTTGCTTCTTGCCGACCGCAGCAAAGAGCTGGGCTTCCAGCGCGGTATCGGTCATCTCGGCCGGCAGCGGCCAGTGCAGTCCCGCTGCCGCCAGCCGCTGCAAAGTCAGCCGGACAGTTGATGACGCGACATTCAGGCGGCGCGCGATCTCGTTGCCGGACACCCCGGCGGTCTTCAGCCGAAGCACTTCGCGCACATGGCGCATTGCAATCCTCTCTGCTGGCATCGGTCCTCCCCCAGGCAAAAGCCAAAGGAGCGGACGCTAAGCGGGCCAGCAGAGACGCCGCCTATCCGAGCGATATCATCCCGGAATGGCGGGCGAAATCATCTCGGAACGCCGGGCGAGATCAAATCGGATTGGTGGGCGACATCATCTCGGATTCGCGGGCGACTTCCCCCGGAATCCGCACCCACTGTATCGGACGCCCGAATGCGGCCATGTCTCGACTCGGCTCTACAATACATCCTCGACAGCGACAGCGTCGGGAGCGCCACCGCCAACGAGTGCGACGACGCCTGTTAAATGCTGCTGTTTTACGCGCGCGGTCAGAGGAATGATCTCTCTCCCCACACGATATTAATTAAATATTCAAAAATGCCGCGCATAGTGGGACAAATTGCAATTCTCATGTGAGCTTTGTTAGCTCCAATGACAGGCTTAAATGCATTCAAGGATCTTAGGAGCAAATTGCATCTAGGATTTAAAATTCCAGGTGAGAGCCTAACTTTTCGTTTATTTTTGCTGGTGGTAATAGCAATTTTACCAGCCCTTTTCATACAAGCGTATAATGAATACGATCTACGGCAATCCCGAGAAGATGATATTCGACAAAGAGTTATACAAATTACTAAACAATTCGGTGAAGAAATTGGAGAGTTACGAGAAGGAGCTCGGCAACTCTTGCTCGCGTTGGCGCAACTGTCCGCGATAAAATCTCGAGACTCCTCAGCTTGCAGCACGCTGTTTTCTGCATTGAAGTTGCAATATCCAAATTACGCCCTACTTGCCGCGGCTGATACTACTGGTCGCGTGTTCTGCTCGAGTGCCCCGATTGTAAATCCCTCGGTTGCCGATCAACCGTTTTTCGAGCGAGCAATGGAGCAGAAGGGCCTTGCGGTTGGGAACTATTGGGCTGACAAGACAACTAATACACGGATAATTCATTTTGCAATAAAATTTAGGAACACAGCTGGCGAAACAGCAGGGGTGGTGTTCGTCGGCCTCGATCTCGATTGGTTATCAGAGCACCTGAAGGAGCGGGGTCTGTCAACGACCTCCTCTATTCTAATCGCGGACCATGAAGGCAACATAATTGCCCGTCTCCCCCATCCAGAAGCGCTGGTTGGCAAAAATATGCGCAAGAGCCATGAAAGCATCATGGATGGAAATACCGCCGGATGGGAGGAGGCGACCGGTGTAGATGGAGTGACGCGAATATTTGGCTATGTTCCCGCTGCATTGCCGCCGAAAGATTTTTTTCTCAGCGCCGGCCAATCAAAAGCGGAGGCCTTCAAAACGATCGACCACGCCACCGAGCGCGGCATCGGACTAATCGTGGTTGGGTTTATAGCGGCGACAGCGGCTGCAGTGGTCGGCGCCCGGAAATTCCTCCGAGAACCGATAAACGGTCTACTCCACGCTGCCGTGGAGTGGCGCAACGGCAATTACAGCGCTCGTGCACGGGTACAACACCCCGGGTCAGAAATTGGACACCTAGTGGCAACATTCAACACCATGGCTGATGCACTCGCAGAGCGTTATCTCGCCCAGAAGCGAGCCGAACGCGACCTCAGAGAACTTAACGCGACGCTCGAGGCTCGTGTGGTGGAGAGAACCGAAGAGCTGGAGAACGCAAATCGTGCCAAGTCGATGTTCCTTGCCAATATGAGCCACGAACTCCGCACGCCCCTCAACGCCATAATCGGATTTGGCGAAATGACACGAAACCAAATTATGGGGCCGATCGGCGTGCCAGCCTATAAGGAATACGCAGAGCACATCTATCAAAGCGGTATCCACCTGCTGCATCTTGTCGAGGAAATGCTTGATCTGTCCAAGGTAGAGGCTGGAAAGATGGAAATCGAGCAGATGCCGGTCCAGCCAGGTGCCATCCTCTCTGAGAGCCTGGTGATGCTCCGCTCGAGCGCCGAAGCAGTTAATGTCGATGTCGCCGTCGAGGGCGATCCATCGGCTTGGCCATTCATCGAGGGCGACCCTGTCAAGCTCAGGCAGGTGTTCGTTAACCTAATTGGTAATGCGATTAAATTCACTCCCCGTGGCGGGCGTGTCACAGTATCGGGTGATCTCCGCAGCTGCGTTCTGGAGATTCGCATAAGCGACACCGGTATTGGGATGAGCTCCGACGATATTCCGCTGGTCCTGCAGCCGTTTTATCGCGTAGGCTCGACGCTCGACAGCAATCATCAGGGAGCTGGGCTTGGTTTGCCGTTTGCCAAATCTATCATCGAGCTGCACGGCGGCACGCTTTTGATTACGAGCGAACTCGGAGCCGGAACCACAGTAACGATCAACCTCCCGATCATCCCGCTCACCACCGACACCACTGGTCTTTCTCACGCAAATGAGGTGGTTGGGTAATAAATTTCTCACGGATTATCCTTCACCCGCACGGAAGCGTTTCGCGGCAACCCGTTTATGGCGCAACCGACAACCGTGATCGCCGCTGCAATCACCAGATTTCCATTAAATCCGCCGAAAGAAATGGCTTGGCCGCCCACTACCGAACCGATTGAAATTCCGAGGAAAAGTGCACTATTATTCCAGGCCAATACAGTGGCTCGTCGCTCGGGAAAGTCTTTCGCCAGCCCGACCTGCTGCGCTGGAAAGAAAATCTGTGCCACGGCTGATACCAGTGCGAACGCCAGCCCAACCAAGACCCCGGCACCAAGTGCGAACCGAAGCAGAAGAAAACAGATGCAGAGCCCGCCGAGGCCCAAAGTTGTGGTTGCCCTGTCGCCGAACTTATCTGCCATGCGCCCGCCCGCTAAAATGCCTACGATCGACCCGCAGCCGTAAAGAAGGATCACTTCAGCCATCTTGTCAGTCGGATAGCCCGATATGGTGAGGCCGGCGCCGAGATAGGTGTACGCGGTGTAAACAGCGGTGCTCCAGACGACTGTCGGTGCGAGACGAAAACCCAAGTACCATATCCTCAGCGGGCCCTGCGCTGCGCCGGAGCTGGGAGCGGCGTGGATATCGGGCCAAACGCGCAGGTTGACCCATACAAGGACGACACTGCCAATCGCAAGCACCGCAAAAACGCTTTGCCAGCCGATTGCAGGTCCTGCAACCGCTGCTGCCGGCGCTGCGATCATCAGTGATGCCAGTAATCCCGACACGGCGATCGACAAGTGGGTGCCGCGTTGAGCCCCTGGAGCGCTACCGCCGACGAGCGCGTAAACTGACGGTGACACCCCGGCCGCGGCCCCGCCCGCCAGCAACCTCGCCCCGAGCAACGATATAAAATTTCCGGCAGCTGCGGTACAGACGTTTGCTCCGGCGAATACGCCAAGAGAGATCGCAAGAATCCGCCTTCGTCCGATCCGATCGCTGATGTGGCCAAAGACTGGCGCACTTACGATGTATACCACAGAAAATACGGTGACACTCAGCCCGGCGATGGCCGGAGACACGCCATATTTCAAAGCGATTAAGGGCAGAACCGGCGAAACAGCAAAGAGATCACTGCCGATAACAAACATCGTGAGCCAGGCGGTCGCCAGTCGTTTGGTAAGCATTTGGTTCATTGCAGCTGACTTCGCGTATCTGCTAAGCATTGGTAATGACAGCAGCTGACATCGTAGTTATAGTGAATAAATTTATCCTTACCCGACTTTATGGTGAGCGTTTACCATTGCTTTATCATTGATGCGTCAGTCTCGAGGCAGGGGGATGTGGGCTGCAAGCGTTGTGATGAAGGCGTTTCCCCGTAAAATAACGGAGGCGATGCAGTGATGCAGAATGAGAAGTCGGCCGGGCGCAACTCTGATGGTTTTCCGCGATCGTCGCCGCCGACCGAGGACTTTGTTAACATAATGACGACATTGCTCGAACAATATCGTCCATCAAGAATGCCCTTTTTCGGACGGTTCTCCTCACTGTCTCGACAGATAGCGAGCGATCCAGTGTTACTCGGGAAGATACATCTAAATTACCAAGCTGCGATGCACGCGACTCGTGCGGCGGTATATTATATTCCGCACCTCGACAGCCCTGCGCTCCGCAAACGCAAGCTACAAATTTTTATAGACGACGACGGCCTTCCTGGCGGCGATACCCACCATTACCAACTAACAAGAGCATTTCTGAGCATTGGTACTAAATGCCTTCTCGACGACGAGCAATTCGGTGAACCCGAGGAATTAAGCCACCAGCTCGAAGCCGAAACTGCTGATTTTGTCCGGTTAGCGCCAAAGGTCTACTCACGATCGCTTGGACCATGGTGCGCGATCGAAATCATGTCTGTAGACTGGATGCGCGCGCTGGCCGACAGCATTTCGGTACATTTTCCCGAGTTTAGATATCAACCATATTTTGAGGATTGTTTTTCACAGGAGGTCGAGGAACGTCACGCGGCGGAGGCTCTCGATATCACCCAGATGGTGTTGAGAGAGCGCCCCAAGTTGGTGGGGACAACACTCGAGGATGCCAAAGTCGTTGCCAAGGCTTTGGACGGGGTATGGACGCATTTGGACAGAATCGTCCAGGAGGCGGCTGGCCAGCTCGCCGACAATCGGGGCGACGCGATTTGGACGCCCGCCCCGATATGAGCATCCGAGTTCTTAGTTGAGCGAGAATGAAATGGGCCGGTGGTTATTAGTGGGCCTGGCGGTGACCTGGGTTACGGCGGTGACAGCAGCACCTAGCGAAGCTGCTCAGCAGACGATTTCCCCATCAGTTATACAGCAGGGCATCGCCGCTTCGCCGATACCATTTAGCCGATTGAAACTGGCAGGCAAGATCCCCGCTCAAGTCGCGCTCGGCAGCTATCTGGTCAATGGCGCCGCAGATTGCAACGGCTGCCACTCCTTCCCCCGGTTTCTCCCGCAAGGCGACGCAGCGGGAAGCAACCCGGCGGCGGGCGATCCTTACCAGGGGGTCCCCTCGTCGCAAAGCATTTCACAGCAATTGCACGCAAACTTTAATGTGTCGCACTATTTGGCGGGCGGCCGCTGCTTTGGCCCCTTCATGGCGCGCAATTTGACGCCCGACGCCAGCGGTCGCCCGCTCGGTCTCACCGAAAACGAATTTTTCAGGGTCATGCGGACCGGTGAAGACGTCGCATGCGAGAAGAACCCATCGGATCCGGTCTGCGCTCTCGGCCCTGACACTGCCGTTTTGCAGACGATGTCATGGCCTACCTATCACAGCATGACCGATGCCGACATATCGGCGATTTATGCCTATCTGAGCGCCCTTCCCGCCGGTCAGGCTTGCAACACCGTCGCCGATGGGTGCCCTGGATATTCGGGAGCGGCTGCCGATTCCACAAAATACGCATATCCAAACACCGACGACTGTCCAAACCCGCCGCCTCCGCAGTAGATCGGCCAGACACGGGCACGCTTCTCCGGCGCTTGCGAAGTGGAGTATCGGGTCGTCATCGGCCATGTGCCTGCATTGTCTTCCGGCACAACAACAGCGCGCGCAATTCGCGCGGACATCGCCAAGCGCTGGGACCGCGGGCGCGAGCTTCATCGGCCCGGCCCTGTTTGCAACAAAGCAAAGGCTGCGCTGCTGCAACAGCCAATGGCGATGCTGGCGCGGCTCGATGCGCGGTGTCCATTCGTCGAGTGGGGCGAGGACTTCGCAGAAGGGCGCGTGAACGCTCGATCTTTCGCGAGCACGCACATTGCGGACGACGCCGCCGACCAGCCGGCCGACAAGCGACGGGCTGGGCAGCGGTCGGCATGACGTTGTGGTCGCCATGTGAAGCGGCCCCCTAAAAGGCCGGACAGGGCCTACCCCTTGGTTAAGAACCAGGAGTATGCCTATGCCTATGACTGGGAGCATCGACCGGGTTGAGGTGATCACGTCGGTTCAGCGGCGGAGACGCTGGTCGGCGGAAGAGAAGGCGCGGATTGTTCAAGAGACCTACGCACCGGGGATGTCGGTGTCGCTGGTGGCGCGCCAGCACGGGGTCGCGCCGAACCAGGTATTCAAATGGCGACAGCTCTACGCCGCGGGCGCGTTATCAGCGGTGGGCGCTGGCGAAGAGGTTGTGGCGGCCTCCGACTATCGGGCGTTGCGGCACCAGGTGCGCGAACTGCAGCGGCTATTGGGCAAAAAGACCCTCGAGAACGAGATCCTGCGCGAAGCGCTCGATCTGGTACAGCCAAAAAAACAGCTGTTGCGGTCGCCCTTGCGTGCTCGCGAGGACATCCCGTGAAACGCATTGCTCGGGCGCTTGGGGTGGCGCGCTCAAACCTTGTGACGCAAGCGGCGCCGTCGGCGGTCGGGCAAGCGCCGAGGACGACGACCCCAGCCTGAGGACGCCCTGCTTGCCGAGATTAAAACCCTGATTGTCGGTCAGCCTACTTACGGTTACCGCCGCATCCATGCGCTGATCCGGCGACAGCGACACGAGCAAGGCGGTTCACCGGTGAACGTGAAGCGGGTCTACCGGGTGATGAAGGCGCACAACCTCCTGCTTGCCCGCCATACCGGCGGAGGTGAGGAACGCCGGCATGATGGCCGGGTTGCGGTCGATCGCCCGGATACTCGCTGGTGCTCGGACGGTTTCGAAATCGGCTGCGACAACGGTGAGCGGGTGCGCATCGCTTTCACCCTCGACTGCTGCGACCGCGAGGCGATCTCGTGGGTGGCGACGACCGGCGGCATCAATAGCAGTGATATTCGCGACCTGATGATCGAAAGTGTCGAACAGCGCTTTGGGCGGGCGAACCGACTGCCGATGGCGATCGAATGGCTGTCGGACAACGGCTCGCCCTACACCGCCCACGAGACCCGGAGATTTGCGCGGGGGATCGGCCTGGTGCCGCGGACCACGCCGATCGAGAGCCCGCAATCCAACGGTATGGCGGAGGCCTTGGTCAAAACCATCAAGCGGGATTACGCGCGTGTCAGTGCGCGGCCCGATGCGGCCAGCGTGTTGCGCCAGCTCCAGCGCTGGTTCGACCATTACAACAACGTGCATCCGCATAAAGCGCTCGGCTACCGCGCGCCGCGAGAGTTCCGCAAACAGTGGATCGAAAAGACGACCGAAAACGCGGTCGGCGCTGAGCGTCGACCGTATGACAACCCAACGGCCACGGCGGCGGTCGGGTCAAGGCCGAAAGCCGCGCTCGACGCGGTGGCACGCAGTGCCAGCCTTGACGCGAGCGCTGCCGTGGACCACCCCTAACAGCTACTCCCTGTCCGGTTATTCAGGGGCAACTACACCATGGAGAACAACCGGCGCGCCGCTCGCGAGCCAGCTCCCGGCACGCTCGGTACCCTTTTCAAACCAGCGAAGCCTGTAATTGACCTTTGGTCCCGGAGCCGGCCTGCCGTTTGGCAAATAGAGACACCCCATCCTCACCCCGCTGACCGCCGCTGCGACGTAGCGGCCAAGCGTATCATCGCGATCTCCGGGCAAGCCGCCACGGATCAATGTAGGCTCACGCCGACGCCCCAATCCTCCCGTCCCGCCGTGCGCTTTAGTCTAAATGAAAACTTCACCGGAAGACGGCTCCGGCCCAAAACGCAAAAACCCCGCCGGGCGCGCAGCCAAGCGGGGTGATGGTGGTCATGTGACCTGGAGATAGTTTCTGACGCCTCGACCTCCAGACCGGCTGATCTGAAGGGTGAAGGCGTCAGGCCGGGTTTCGGCGGCGATAACTTGGGCCATCGTGCGATGCTCGCGAAACGCCCAGCTGTCGCCGACCGGCACGTCGCCTGCAGCGGTAGCGGCCTCGACCCGGCGCCAGGCACCGTGAGCCGGAAAGCCGATCACGCTGTCGCGAACGCGGGCGCAGATGCCGCAGCTCTTGCAGGTGGCATCCGAATAGGTCGCCGGGCAGACCGCTATCCGGCTGCCGGCCGGCGTGTACCGCGGCAGCGAGGCCGTACGATCACGCCATTCGCCGATACTCTCGGCCCAGATGTCCTTGCGTCGCTTGAAGCGGTGCCGGATCGCATGGCGGGTGTAGGCAGGGGCCAGCACAGTCACGACCGGCGCTAACCCAAGGGCCGCCAGTTGGTCGGCATGATCTGGATTGTCGGCCGAGAGATTGACCGTGAACCCGGCCTTGACCGCCATTGCGATCAGACGCCGGTTCTCGACAGCAACCGGATCGTTACCAAGCACCGGTTTATGGGTGAAGGCGATGACCGGTTTGCCGGCATTGGCGGCGACCAGCGCCTGCAATAGCGAGGCGTCGATTGCCGCGCCGTAACCGGGCAGATCGCCGGCCTGGGCATAACGCCATAGGCGGCCGGGCGGAAGTGCTGCGATCTTGGCGCAGAACTCCGACCAGGAGCCGCCGGCGGTGCCGTTCGAAACGCGGCGCCAGTGCATGGCAAGAGCGCCGGTCTCGGCGTAGCAGCCGTTCTCGTAGAGCGCACAGCCGGGCCAGCATGATGCCCGCTCTGTGATCGAGACAGGGATGGGCCCGGTTTTGGCGTTCTGCGATACCGGGATAAAATGAACTTTCATTAAACAAAGCTCCATCGGGACGGGATGTCCCGACGGCTCGGCCCCGGCGTGCTGCTGCACATCGAGGTCGAGGGGGTCGATCAGATCAAAGGCTCAAGCCGGCCGCAGCGATCGCGTCTTGGAGATCGCGGGCATAGCGGGGATCGACGCAGAGGGCGCCGCCATGCCTCTGCCAAAGGGCTCGGACACGACGTTGTCATCGATCCAGCTGACGGCAGCCGGGGTCAGCGGCACGATCGCGACGACCGAGCCATGATCAGAAAACAGGAAATCGCTCATTGACGGATTTCCAGCGGAGCGGGCTTGCTCCGACACCTCGACCCCCGCCAGCTGCTGCCGACGGGGGTGAGGAAGCTATTTCTTGCGGTTTGGCGATTGCCGCGGATCGAGCCGCTCTCTGACGATCTTCCCGATCTTCCAGGCGGCGATATCGAGTTCGCCGGCGATCTCGGCCCAGATCATCGGGATCTTGCGATCCTGCCAGCTGCCCGCGAGTTCGATGGCACTCGCGTGATAGGCAACGACTGCCGCATTAAGGACATCGGCCACCTTGTCGGGGATGTCGACATCGAGGTTGAGCTCAGCGTCCACCCCGTCTCTCCTCGATCAGGACGAGACAGGCTTCGAGCTGCAGCCATTCCTGCGGCGTGTTGCACCAGGAATGCAATGACAGCGCGGCGGCCTGGGCTTTCAGCACCGACAAATTAGTGCTGACGACCAGCTGCCGCGCTTCGGCCGGCGTCAGTTCACGGCGCGTGTGATGGCGCACCGCTTCGAGTTTGATCAGCTTCATTGGGTTTTCCTTCGAGGCGAAAATGCCTCGACGCCCCGGCCCCGCTACACGGCTGCGTAGCGAGGTTGGGCGCGGCTCAGGCTGTCCTGGCCGAACTCGTCATGGCTGGTGGTCCTATCGCTTCGCCGTCCGGCGCCAGTATTTGAGGCCTGACTTGATCTCCGAGAGGAGTTTCAAGACGATACTGTTGACGCCGTGGATCAGCAGTGACAGGACTGTGAGGCCCAATAGGGCGTGCATTAGCTTTCTCCGGGAGCGGTATGCTCCTGATGCCACGCGCCCCCTCAACTGTTGCTGAGAGGGCGTTGCGGCTACTTGCAGAAGACCTTCGAGCGCTGCATCAGCGAGTAGGCCACGTTATCGATGACCGTGACGGTCTCGTCGGGCATGGCCTCGCGCACGATTGCGAGCGCTTCGTCGAAGGTGAGACGCTTTGACGGCAGCGGGATGTTGTCCGCTACCTCGTCGCATTCGGTACGCATCACTTACCCCAAGATGCGATCATCGGCCGGCTTAACGGCCTTCTCGGTCGCAATCTCGACGAGCTTGTGATCGACATACCGGTAATTTACGGGGTCATCAAACTCGACGACGCGTGTCTCGCGCACTGCAAACCAGCGCATCATCAGGTCCTGGACGTTCGCCTCGGCTTCTTCGCGGGTGGCGAAGCGCAGGGCGTTTCCGCACCATTGACCGGAACTGTCGGCGATAATTTCGGGTATGAAGCTCATTTCGGGGCTCTCCGCAGAGCGGGATTGCTCCACTTACGAGGCGTCTTCGCCTCGATGACGCCTCGACCCCGACATGCTTCTGCACGCAGGGGTGAGGGTGCGAGCTAGGCGGCGAGTTTCAGCACGTCGCCGGCGGCGCGTTCGATCTCGATCCGCTTATCATTGTTGGTGAGCGAACGAGCGTGCGCCGTGGCGGCGGTGGTGACGTCCCACAGGGTCTCGATCGGCCGACCCTCTTCGGTCTGATGGATGGCCTTGATGGCCGGGACCATGCTTTTGCCAAAGCGGCTGGCGAGGAAGGCGTCGAGTTCGTCACCCAGGCGTTTTTCCCGGGCGTGCTCGATCGCTTCGATCACCGGCTTGGCACTCGCCTGGCTGTATTCGTCCAGGACGGGTGTCACCTCTTCGAGCCACCGGTCCGGGGCGCCCTTGGTGTGGCGGATGCGGATTTCGGTGTATTGGTCTGCGCCCCAGACAATGCGGTTGCAGCAGACATAGTCGAAGAGGAAGAAGCCGGCGCCGAGCGTGGTTTTGCCCACCTCGGAGTTCCACACAAAGAACCCGCGGGCGAACGAGCCGAACTTGCCGGCACGCCGGTTGGGGATCTCGATGCGGTTATCCTCGTCAGCCAGGAACACGAACATGTCGCGATCGCTCGCAAACAAGGTCGTATTGGCCGTGGTGACGGTCACCTTATTGCCGAACTCGCCCGGCACCCGCCATTCCCCGCAGAGGCCGTCGCCGAATTTGTCGACGAGAGCATCCACTACGTCAGCGTCATAGACGCGGCCGTAGTTGGGGCCGTTGACGGACCGCAGCTCGGTGATGCCGTCGTCCCGGGTCAGCAGGACGCCGATATCTTCGATGCCGCGGGTAAAACGCAGATTGATGTTGAGACAATCTGCGATGACCGGGGCGGGCATGCGTGTCTCGCGGAAGTAGCTCGCCGGCGAATTGCCGGGGCTGGCGAGCGAGCACAATTGCCCAAAGGACCAATGCGTCGAGGCAGCGGGTTCGCCATTCGGCCCGATAATTTGCAGGGCGTGCGCGCTCTCGCCCGAGGGCTGGAGCTGCAGGCTGCGGCTGCTGATTATCTTGGTTGCCGAATTGTCCCGGATGCGGCTTTTAAAGGCCTGCATGTCGATCAAGCTTAAAAAGCGTTGATCGGCGGGACGGCTCATCCACTGTTGTGACGCTTGGGTCAGGGTGGTGGTCATTGTGATCTCCTTTCAGATCAGGAGGGGCAGGTTGCCCTCTCCTGACGCCTCGCCCCTCACAAGCTGCTGCTCGCAAGGGATGAGAGGCCGTGCTGATAGGAGCGGGTGAAGAACTGGGCCCGAAGGCGAGCCGGTCTCGTGGGATCGATCTCTCTACAGGCTGGATGGCCTGTCGGCTCCGACGCCGCGAGCCCCCTCAGCTGCTGCCGAGGAGGCCCGGGTGTTCAGTCGTGGTTGGTGAATTTGTCGGGGATATCGAGGAGCGGGCCGGTCTCGGCCTCATTCCCGTGAAGGAAGGAGGCAAGACTGATCCGGATCGGGTCGGTGCCGGCGATCAGCGCAAGTCGTGTCGGGTCGAGCTCTCAGCCCTCGGGTATCGCCTTGGCGTCGGTGAGGGTGGTCGCCCGCGCGTTGTCGCAATCCATCTCCTGGCTGTCCCAGGAAATGTCATCCGACATTGCCATGTCGCAGGCCTCTTCGAAGCTTTCGGCCTCGACGACGATGTGCTGGTAGATCGGCACCAGGTACTTGGCGCATGACGATTTTAGGCATTGGATTTCTCCGATTGGATGTTCCAACGCCCTGCCCTCGCCGACTGCTGCCAGCAGGGTTCGTTTGGGGTTTTATCTGTATTAAAAAAGCC
>CAVRUN010000010.1:0-572485 GCA_963724435.1 uncultured Alphaproteobacteria bacterium
GCCATGCGGCCGCCGCACCGGCGCTGCACATTGCCTGAAGCGGACCATTCAAGAATTATACAAGAAAATTAGGCACTTGATCCGAGGGGAATTTTTCTTTGCATAAGTTACCTCCATAATTAGCCCCATGAAATTCGGCTATGCGAGGGTATCGACCGACGGCCAGAGCGTTGACGCCCAAGTTCGCCAACTGACCAAGGCCGGATGCCAAAAGGTGTTTCGTGAAGTGGCGAGCGGCGCGAAGACCGACCGGGCGCAGCTTCGCCGGTTGCTCGACGTGCTCGACGCCGGCGACGTGCTGACGGTGACCCGGCTTGACCGGCTGGCGCGATCCACCCGCGACCTGTTGAACACGCTCGCGGTGATCACCGCCAAGAACGCCGGTTTCAAATCCCTTGGCGACACATGGGCTGACACCACGACATCGCATGGCCGGTTGATGCTGACTGTGCTTAGTGGCCTCGCGGAGTTTGAGCGCGACCTAATCCGCGCGCGCACCGGCGAAGGCCGCGCGCGGGCCGTGGCGCGCGGGCAGAGAATGGGCCGGCCGCCTAAATTGACACCGCGCCAAAAGCAGGAGGCGATCAAGCGCCGCGAGCAGGGCGAAACCCTTGCCGACATTGGACGCAGCTACAACGTCAGCCCAGCCACGATTTCAAGGCTTGAGCCGTGAACGGCGTTAGAGCCGAGCGCGCTGCGCTTTTGGAGACTTCCGATATGACCATTTCCAAAGGGGGCGGGTAATGCCCGACATCACGCGTCTCGAAGACGAAGAAAAAGCGCGTGAGGAAGTTCTAAAATTACAGCAGACTGCACTCGATCATGCGTGGACTTGGTGGAAATATCATGCCGAGCAGCGGATTGCATTGATCCGGTTTTCTATAATCGCCCTTGGTGGTGTCGCCGTTGCTGTCGGGTGGGCGTATCAACGGCGCGAATATTTCTTATGTGCCATCATCAGTATATTCGGGGCGCTACTCTCTTACTGTTTTCTCCGGCTCGATGCGCGTACGAGCGATCTGATTAAGGTGGGGGAGACCGCGCTTGAGCCGGAACAGGAACGAATGGCTGTGGTTACGGGCAATGACGCAATACGCTTGTGCCGATCCGCAGATGCGCAAAAAGGGACTTATCCGTACTCCTATCGTCAGATCATTCGTGTCGTATTAGGTACGGCGATTGGGCTTTTCGTTCTGATGCTGTTGGTGAGTGTCTTTTGAAGCTTTGCCGATCCGCGCCAAGCAACGGCGCGAAAGGGGGAGAAACCGACATGTTGTTGTTGCGAGGTTGCATCTCTGCGCTGCTCATCCTCACCTTGTCGCCGATACATAAGGCAGTTGCAGCAGAGAGCGTCGTTACTACAAGTAATGGTCGGGCCATCCCAGAAGATAATCTGGCATATCCTGTTCTACTTACACTCACGACGAGGCTAGCTAAGTCGCTGGCATCAGGATTTTTTCTTAACACTTCGCGGGCAACGTATTTAGTAACAGCAAGTCATTTTCTATCGGAACTAGACGTGTTGTTGCGCGATCCCACAACACATGAGTACCTGAATGACGATAATATTACCGCGACATCGTATTCGCGAGACCCCGAAGATAATAAACGCAACTCCTTCATCCTAAATCTTCATACCCTGCAATCGGATCGTCATCTGCAAGCTGATGCGACCGCCGATATCCTAGTCATCACTATCGGGACACCTACAACAACTCCGCCTTCCAACCAAACCGCCATGAGGCCTGTTGCAGGTGTGACAATTCAAGAAACTACTGCTCTCGGTATTGTAGGAGTGCCTATCGGGGCCGTGAAAACGTTCAGTCAAGTACTTATAGGAAATGACGTTATAATGTACGGTTATCCAACTTCACTTGGACTTGCCACAATTCCACAAATAAACCCAGATCGACCCTTGCTACGTAAAGGAATTGTTGCTGGTAAGAATGTCCAGCAGCACACATTGATCCTCGACTGCCCCACATATCAGGGAAATAGTGGCGGCCCAGTATTTGAAGTTGATAGAGAGATGACGCAAACCGAATTTTCGCTTATTGGTGTTGCCGAGCAATTTGTACCATATCAAACGGGTGGAGCGGCAATTACTATGATGTATAATCCTGGATATGCAATTGCGTCACCCATGGATGTCGTATTGAAAATGGTGAACGCAGCAGAAAAGCCATCGTCGAAGTGATTTTCCACTGTTCTGCAACATTGAGCGTGGCGCAATCAACCGCAGGGCATCGAGTTTTCCAGAAACATCAATTACGCGGCATTTGTCGTGTAGGCGCCCGATCAAAATGTCACTCCTCTGCCGGTTACAGATGACACTTCCCGGGGGATTTCCGGGGGGTGTTGGGGGTGACGATACGACTGATGAGCGATCGGGAGCTTTCGCGGCTGGAGGTTCTGCGGGATTTGGACCAAAAGCGGCTGACGACGAAAGCGGCGGGCCAGCTGTTGGGGCTCGAGCGGCGTCAGGTGTTTCGGCTGTTGAAGGCCTATCGGATCGAAGGTCCGAGCGGCCTGATCTCGAAGCGCCGCGGCCGTCGCAGTAACCGGCGCAAGCCCGAGGCATTGCGGCGCGCGGTTCTGACAATCATCCGCCAGTGGTATTGGGATTTTGGCCCGACCCTGGCAGCCGAGATGGACTTGCTTCGGAAAAGTGGAGAGTTCCCCTATGAGCGGTGAGGAACTCGAAGATGCAGCAGCGACGGTTTACGAAAGAATTTGAGGAGGAAGCGGTCCGCCTGGTGCAAACCAGCGGGCGAACGCAGCGCGAGATCGCCGGCGATCTGGGGATCGGGCTGTCGACGCTGGTCCGCTGGATGAGTCGGAGTCGGGATCGGCGTGCTGCCGACCCAACGACGGCGGCAGAGGGCGATGTCACGGCAGAGCTGAAACGGCTGCGCCGGGAGAACGAGATCCTCCGCCAGGAGCGGGACATCCTGAAGAAGGCGACGGCTTTTTTCGCCCGGGCGGGAAGTCGATGAGGTTCGCGCTCATCGATACGGCGAAAGCGGAATTCCCGATCCATCGTCTGTGCGGCGTACTCGGTGTCAGCCAAAGCGGCTATTTTGCCTGGCGCGGTCGGCCGGCGTGCCGCCGCCAACGCGATGACATGGTGCTGCTGGCGCATGTCCGGTCGGCCTTTACGCTGTCGAACGGCACCTATGGCAGCCCCCGGATGATGCGGGAATTGCGGGACAGCGGCCTCACCGTCGGTCGCCGCCGGACGGCGCGTCTGATGCGGGAGAACGGGCTCAGGGCTCGACAGAAGCGGCGGTTTAAGCGCACCACCGACAGCCAGCATCCGTGGCCGGTGGCGCCAAACCTGCTCGATCAGGACTTCGCGGCAACCGGGCCCGACGAGAAATGGGGTGCCGATATTTCCTATGTCTGGACCCGCGAGGGTTGGCTGTACCTCGCGGTTATCATCGACTTGTTTGCCCGCCGGGTCGTCGGCTGGGCGACCGGCGACCGGCTGCACCGCGATCTGGCTCTTGCCGCTCTGCGCAAAGCCCTGGCGGTGCGCCGCCCAGCAGCCGGGCTGATCCATCACTCAGACCGGGGCAGCCAATACTGTTCGGTCGATTATCAAGCCGAGCTCGGCAAGCACGGCATCCTGATCTCAATGTCGGCAAAGGGGAACTGCTACGACAACGCCATGGTGGAGACGTTCTTCAAGACGCTGAAATCTGAGCGGGTGTGGCGGACCATCTTCTATACCCGCCAACAAGCGACCCAGGCCATTGGCCGCTACATTGACGGCTTCTACAATCCCGTCCGGCGCCATTCCGCCCTCGACTTTACAAGCCCGGTACAGTTCGAAAAAACGGCCGCCAAATGACCTAATGCCTCTCCACTAAACCGACGCAACTCCATCCCTGTTGCAATCGACACGAAGCGTTGCCGCAGCAGTATCAATCTCTCCCCAGTGAAGGGCGCACCTATGTGCTCCGAGCAGCAAGAGCGATGGTCAAAGCTCTTCATTGCCGAGGTTGATGGTGTTGCAGCACCACGCGCCCGCGCACTTTCCCGCCGCTCTTCAGATCGCTCAGCGCTGTGCTCGCCTGGTCGGCGGGCCGGGTCTCGATCGGGATCGGCGGCACCTTGCCGGCCTCGCCAAGGGCGAGCAATTCGCGAAGATCATCGAGGGTGCCGACATAGGAGCCCTCGATCGTCATCATCTTAAACGGGAACAGCACCGTCGAGATCGGGTTTGCGCCGCCATAGAGCCCGACCATGACGAGCTTGCCGCCTTTGCGCAGGATGTTGACGCCGAACTCCATCGTCTTGGGCGAACCGACAAAGTCGATCGCGGCAGCAGCACCGCCATCGGTCGCTTCCATCACCTGTTTGACCGCATCGGGTGCCGCGTTGTCGATCGTGGCGACGGCGCCCATCTGGCGGGCGTGCGCGCGTTTCTGCGCGTCGATATCGGCGACAATGACCTTGCCGGCGACCGCGGCCGGCGCGATGTGCACCGCACTCCCGCCGACACCGCCCGCGCCAATGATCACCAGGTTGTCATCGGCGCCGAGATGCTCGCGCGTCTTTTTGAGCGCCGAAAAAGCGGTGATGCCGGAGCAGGTGTAGGTCGCGGCGAGCGCCTGCGGCACGCCCGGATGTGGTAGCAGGTAGCGGCCTTCCGGCACGATGACGTGCGTCGCGTAGCCGCCGGCACGCCTTGTCCCGAGGGTACGTGGGTTGAGGCAGAGCAGCTCTTCACCCTTGCGGCACACCGCGCATTCGCCACAGCCGATCCATGGGTAGGCCACGACCTTGTCGCCGATCTTGACCCCGGACGCCTGCGGACCGAGGCTTACAACCTCGCCGGCGATCTCGTGCCCCATTGTGAACGGCAGGTGCACGCCGCGGGATCCGAGCGAAATCTGCCGGTCGCCACCGAGATCGAAGTATCCGTCCCAGATGTGCACGTCGCTGTGACATACACCCGCCGCCTCGACGCGCAGCAACACCTCCTCGCCCTTGGGCTCGGGGTCGGGATAGTCCCGCGCCTCTAGCGGCTTTCCCCATTCGATGATTTGCATCGCTCGCATGCCGAACCCTCCTGGCTTTTGCAGCTAGCGCGAGCGCTGCACGGTGAGCATCGCGCCAGCGCCCGAGCTCTCTCAGCTACGGGCTGCGGCGAGCCGGCGCAACCAAAAATCAGCATGGTTGATAGGGTAAGCCCGGTGACCCTCTTTCCTGCCGTCGGGTTCTCAGGGCGTATAACCGTGTTTACGCTACGTATGCGCGCGTTCACCCTAAACACAATTTATCGAGATGGGTTTATCATGTGTCTGCCGCTATTTCCGTCAAAGGGGCGAGCTGCCGTGCTAGCGGATGAGGGCGTGATCGAGCGCTTGCCGCAAATGCTGCGCGAGGTTGGCGGTTCTTCAGTCAAATCCAATCTTGCTGAAGCGCAAACGAAGTCGGCTCGGCATCATAGTGAAGGCGAAAACCTCGTGCGTGAGGCCTGGATCTTCGGCGTGCTCGATTGTGAAATTGCGTGAGAGCATTGACAGCGCCACCTTCGTTTCCAGCATTGCCAAAGAGCGGCCTGGGCAGAAGCGCGGGCCAGCCCCAAAGTGCAAAAACGCCCTCGTATTGTGTCCGTCGCGAGCGCTCTCCCCCGGGCCCAGCCATCGCTCCGGCTTAAAATCCTGGGTATCCCGGTAGTTGTCTTCATCGAGAGTCAGTGGCCTCGTCAGTAGGAACAGGGGGGTGCCGGCGGGGATGGTAACGCCAGCTAACTCGACGGTCTCGTTGGCCTCGAGAAAAATCAGCGGTGAAACGGGCCGCATGCGCATCGCCTCGAATACGACCCCTTCGAAAATATCAAGCTTGGCCGTGTCGGTGAATGTGGTTGGGACCCGGGCATCGCCGAGAGCATTTACTGCGGCTTGGTGCAGCCGCGATTGGAGGCCTTGGTCTCCGGCTAGAATGTGCATGGTCCAGGCGAGGGTGTACGCCGTCGTATCCTCGCCGGCGAGGAGCAGCGTCAGAAGGTTGGCGGAAACATCATCATCACTGAAGCCAGAATCTGGTTCATCTCTGAGAGCAAGCATCGCTTCGAGGAGATTCGAAGAGCTCTTTCCTGGTTCGCCAAGCATCCGTTGACGTGCATGCTCGATCGTCTCTGCAGCAAAGGCACGGACTGCCTTCAAAGATCTGTCGAGCTGATAGTCCTTCGGCAGCTTAAAATAGCGCCAATACGGAAAGAGCGCGTTCACCCGATAGCTAACCATCGGAAGAATGACGCCGATATGCCGTTGGATTGCATCTTCACCGGATTCGAGCGTGTTAACATCCTTTCCAAACACCAGTGTTGCGGTGGTATCGACCGTAAAGCGCGTGAGGTCCCGCAAGGCGTCGATATCGACTCCAGCCTCCGCACATCGGCAGCCAACGCCGGCGCAATCGTTCAGCAATAAGCTGCAATGTGGGGAAGAATTTATCGAGCCGATGTGGGGCAAGTGCGCGCGCGACGAGACCACGCTGCCGGCGCCATGCCTCTCCCTCGAGTGAGAAAACACCATTCATCCCGATCTCGGCGGCAACGGGCTCGATCGTGGACAGGCGGCGAAAGCGCCCTGGCCGATCCCTGAGCGCGGAGAGCGCGATCTCGAGTTTGGATGTCACAAGGATGCGTTTTGGGCCTAACCTAAAGGTGTAGGTCGGTCCCAATGCCTGATGCCACGCCTCAAGCTGAGCGTGTAGCCGCTTCGGATCGAGTTGGTGCAGATTGCCGAGCCACGGCAATGCACCGGGATTTGGGAGGTCCTCTAATCGCTGTTGGGCTGGTCTCGCAGGATCGGTCAGCAGCAATGTCGTGCTCGTCCGAGCATCCCGATTGGCCATGGCGTTTGCCCTGTTTCTCGCGACCCCGGCAAGATAACATTGCCGGCACATCGAAGCGATCGTGACAGGATATAGTTGCTCCTCTCCCAGACCGAGTGGCAGCCCCGAGGCGACCCCAGTTCGCGATGCGGACCGTGTTGTTCTCGACCGCGATTTTGCGATGAAGTGCATGATCTTAGCGATGATCGCTGAAAATGCGTAAGGCCGTGGCAACGCTCGCGATCAGCTCTGGGATCAGCTGAGGCCCGAGCGCCTGGCCAGATCCGTTGTCGTGAAAACGTCGGGCAAGTACAGTGTCACCCGTTTGCGGGCTGATGCAGCGACGGAGACGGAGGGAGGCGGCATATGGCGGCGGACTACAGTATCTGTCTGGGGACGGCTGGCTGGGGCGTATGGCACAGTCCGGATGCCGGGAAGTCGTGGACTCGGCATCGCGCTCCGTTCCCGCTCAATAGCCGCATCCAGGCGTTGGTCGCTCATCCCAAAAAGGCGCATACCGTTCTCGCAGGTGGCGACACGGGTTTGTTCGTGAGCCACAATGGAGGAGCGCGGTGGGAGCGCATCGACGCCAGCGGCGCCAACGGGGCATTGCCGACGATCTGGTCGCTGACCATCGACCCGGCCGACTCCGATACTTTGTTCGCCGGCACGCGCCCGGCTGCGGTCTACCGCTCTCGGGATGGCGGACGGCATTGGGAGAAATTAGCAGTAGACGTCGCCCAGGAGTGCTCCATTGGCATACCCTTTGTGACCAGCGTCAATGTGGACCCGGACGATCATCGTGTTGTCTGGGCCGGGGTAGAAATTGATGGCGTCTTCCGCAGCATGGACGGGGGAGACACTTGGACCCACCTTAAGACGGGTTTGTATGATCCTGACATTCACGCTGTGATGATCGCGCCCACACAGCCCAAGCGCATCTATGCCAGCACGGCGCGCGAAATGTTTGTCAGTGACAATCTGGGCGACACCTGGCAGCCGCTGGGTATCAGGGAGAAATGGCCATTGCCCTATGCCCGCGGCATGGTGGTGAAGGCCGACGATCCTGGTGTGCTGTTCGCCGGGTGTGGAGAGACCACAACAGGTGAAAAAGGCCACGTGCTCCGCACTACGAACTTCGGAGAGAGTTGGGAGATCCTGCCACTCCCGACCCAGCCCAATGCCACTGTGTGGGGCCTTGCCACCCATCCCGCCGACGCCAACCGCATTGTGGCGTTCAGCCTGTTCGGCGAGGTCTACGTCACCGAGGACGCCGGCGCCTCCTGGCATAAGATCGCGCGCGAATTCAGCGAGATCAGGGCCGCCGCCTGGCTGCCAAACTGATTTTTTATTGTCGCGACGAGGAATGAAGACGTGGCAACGGCACGGCCCTGCTAGCTCTTCCTTCCATTAAGCTAAGCGCCGGCTCCTGATCCGGTCATTCAGATTGTCGGAACATGCTTTTTGGTGTTATCAATGGGCTTTCTCGAGAAATTCTTCCACTTGCCGCAAGATGAACTGTGGCTGGAACGCCGCCATATGATTGAGGTTGGGCAGCGATATAAATTTAGCGTCGCGGATCTCCGAAGCGGTCTGTTGTGCAGGATTGTGGATTGGATCAGCAGCCCTGGCATAGAGAAGTGTAGGCACTACGATATTGTCGACTACGTGCGACCCCACATTAGCCATTCCTCCCGGCAAGCAATAAGGGCCGCGGCATCATTTGCCAGGAATCGCTCTTCACGCGCGGGTGTAACCCATTCACCCATTAATTTTACGAGTTCCCCTAACCCCCGCCGCAAAACCGTCAGGAGCGGGTCTTCTTTTCCTGGTTCTGTAGGAAAGGCGGAGCCAGCAGCCGCGGCACGGCCAATAACAAGACCTGCAAGTCTCTGCGGCGCGAATTGTGCCACCGCAAAGCCTATCGCGCCGCCCTGAGAGTAGCCCCAATATAGAGTTTTTCGGACACCGGCATCATCGAGGACTGCAGCAATATCGACGGCGAAATTAGCCCGAGTATATGCCTGCAGCTCGTGTGGCTTATCGCTCTGACCATGACCTCGTGTATCAGGTATAATGAGACGATATTTCGATTTCAAGGCTTCAACATAACCGAGCTCGTACCAACTCTCGCTACTGTTCGTGAATCCATGCTGAAGAACACGCGGATGCCCGCTCCCCTCGACGCGGTAGTGGATGGCGACCCCATCATTGACTACGCGTGGCATCGATGCCTCCCTCAAGCCCAACTGCCCAAGCTGGAGCCGGCCGGATTTCGCCTTCGCCGCCAGGACGGAGGAGATCAGATCGCACAGCGACAGCGCCGGATAAAAACGCCTTTATCGCCAGGTTCGGCGTCCGAATATGCCCGCGCCTCAACCTCTCCTAAAAAAGCTTTGTCCGCCATGACACCTCTACAGCGCCAGGTTCTCCTCCCCGGGAGGACCCAGCGGTAGCAGTCTCAGGTGACCAGAGGAGGACCACAGAAGCCTAGTTGAGATGGTATATCCTGACGGCATTGCCGCCGGCGATCTTGGCCTTCTCCTCTTCCGTGCAGTCTGTCATAATCTCCTCGATGATTTGCCGGGTCCGCGGGAACGTGGACTCGACATGAGGATAATCCGAGCCCCAGAGGAGATTGTCGACACCGATGATGTAGCGGTCGCGTATGCCCATCTTATCTTCCTGGAAGCCCGCAAATACGTTGCGGTGGAAATAGTCGCTGGGCAGCATGGCTTCCTTAAACCGATACCGCTCCTCCTGGACCCGCTGGGTGTAGGTGTAGTCGATGCGATCCAGGAATCCACGACAATTCGTGTTCCACGGTGCCGATCTGGAGCTTTGGATAGCGCTCAAAGACGCCGCTGAAGATCATGTCGTCAAGAGACATCCGCACCCAGTGATCGGCATTCGCCAGGAAGGAGTTGCGCACGCGGTTGCGGTCCTCAAGCGAAAAATCCTGCCCGGGGCCCGGCCGATTGGTCGCGATGTGCATCCCAAGAGGAACATCGAGATCCTGGGCCGCCGCCCATAAGGGCTCATACATGGGGTTGTCGTACCCCTTCCCTTCCACGGGATAGACGGTGATCATGCCGCCCGCCAGCCCCATCCTGATGCAACGCTCCAGCTCTTTGACACCCTCCTGGACATCGTCCACGTTGATCATGGCGATGCCCTTGAGGCGCTTGGGCGCTGCGCCGCAGAACTCGGCGAGCCAGTCGTTATATGCTCTAAAGATTTCCGACAGCAGCGCAGTGTCCGGCACGCTGTACAGCAGCAAACCGACCGTCGGATAGGGCGGGCTCTTTAACCGGCCAAACGACGTCATCTGTCACTCGAACGGGTGTCTCTATTTCACCGACCCGGACAAGCGTCGTCCCTACCAAGAGCGCGAGATACCGGGCCCGGCCGGGGAGGACAACCTGTGGGACGGCGCCCGCGTCTATCGACTGGCGCCCGACGGTGGCTTAAGCGTGCTGGCGAATTGCGAATACCCGAACGGGCTGGCGCTGTCGCCGGATGAGCGCACGATGTACGTCGCGAACACCCGCTCCTCGCAATACATCCACGCGATCCGGCTCGACGCGGCCGGTAACATGGTCGGGCGCGGCATCTTCGCTGACCTCGACGAGGGCAGCGAACCGGGCATCCCCGATGGTCTCAAGGTCGACAGCATCGGCCGGGTTTATTGCACCGGGCCGGGCGGCATCTGGGTCATGGCGCCGGATGGGCGGCGCATCGGCGTCATTCGCTGGCCGGAGCAGGCCGTCAACTTCGCGTTCGGCGGGCCGGACCTGCGCACGCTGCTCTGTTGCGCGCACACCTCGGTCTACACGCTGCGCGTCAAGGTGCCCGGCAACCCGCATCCCTGGTACAAGCAACGCGGGCTATAACCTCACGAAACAGCGAGATACCCGGCCCTGTCGCGTGGCGGTACCCCTCCCCGCCGGAGCGCTCTCCTAAAGTCGGTCAATTGTCGCGCACCCACTCGGGGAGGCGGCGAACAGCACTTTGGCGAATGTCACTCTGGCCTGAGGCCAGCCGGATCGGTGAATATGGAAAGGCTAGAGGCCGGATTTGCTTCTCCGCCTTCCGCAATTGAGGCTGGAAATATATCCCGGTATGGGTCAGCGCGCTTGACAGCAACCGGTCCCGCGGGCTGAGACTTTTCGGCGTTGCGGTTTCGGCCGCCTAAAGAAACAGAGCGGCTCGTCAGGGAGAGAAATGGCTATGGCAGTAAACACCACCCGTTTAGGCGCGAGCCGGCGCCAGGTGATCAAAGGCGGCATGGCGGCCGCGACGGCGGTAATGCTCCCGGCGGGGATCGCCGGCGCTCAGACCGCTAATACGCCGCGCAATCGCACGATGATCCTGATCGGCATCAACAGCCGCGATGGTCGCTGGGTCGATTACGAGTTGTGGAACCCGTATGCGATCGGGGCAAACCATCAGAATGGGCCAAACTTGATCTATGAGCCGCTGGCCTATTACAGCGCCTTCGCCGACAAATGGTACATGTGGCTGGCAGAGGGTTACGAGTTCACGCCGGACTTCAAGCAACTGACGATAAAGACGCGCCAAGGCATCAAATGGAGCGACGGGACGCCGTTCAGCGCCGAGGACGTGGCCTATACGATGAACTCGCTGCGCGACCTCGGCCCCAAGGTGAAATGGGGGATCGACGTCAATCAGGCGCTCGATCAAGCGACGGTCACTGATCCGAACACGGCGGTGCTGAAATTCAAGATCCCTTCCCCACGGTTCTTCTTCTTCGCGGCCTATAAGTACGACATCGGGATTTATATCGTGCCAAAGCACGTGTTTGAGGGTCAGGATTGGACGACCTTCAGGCATTTCGACACTGCCAAGGGTTGGCCGGTAACGACAGGGCCGTGGCAGGTGGCCGAATCCTCGCTTCAGCAGAAAGTGTTTGAGCGTCGCCCGAGTTGGTGGGCAGCAGAACAGAAATTGGCGCCGATGCCGCAGGTCGAACGCAACATCTGGCTGCCGATGGTCAATGAGCAGAACACGGCACAAGCCCAAATCACCGATCACTCCGACTTTGGCGGCCCCTTGCAGCCCGCTACCTTCCCGACCGTGATCCGGCAGAACCCGAAGATCACTTCCTATTCCGGGCAAAAGCCGCCTTGGGGTTATGTCGATTGGTGGCCGATCTCGCTTTACGTCAACAACGAGGTCAAACCGTTTGACGACAAGGATGTGCGCTGGGCCATCAGCAACTACATCGACCGCAAACAGGTCATCGAGGTTGGTTATCTCGGCGCCGACACGGTTTCCGCCCTGCCGATGCCACCCTACAAGCCGCTGTTGCCGTATTTCGACACCGTCAAAGATCTGCTCGAAAAATACAACACGCTCGAGTTCAATCCCAAAAAGGGCGACGCTTTGCTGGAGGCGAAGGGGTTCAAAAAGCTCGACGGCCAGTGGGCGAGCCCGGACGGCAAGCCGTTTACCCTTGACATCATCGGCTTTGGCGCCTCCGGGTCAGCAATGGGGCCGGTTCTTTCCCAGATGCTGCGTCGTCATGGGGTGACGGCGAGCCTCGCCTTGCCGCCCGATTTCAACAGCCGCTTCCAAAAGGGTCAATACGTAGGCTCAATCTACGGGCACGGCGGCAGTATTCGCGAGCCGTATGATACGCTGCGCCTCTATCAAAGCCAGAGCATCGCGGTGCCTGGCGCGCATGCGGTGAACTTCAGCCGCTGGAAAAACCCCGAGTTCGACAAGATTGTCGACGAAGTATACATAACAGATCCCAAGGACGTCGCGAAATTGAAGCAGCTATTCCGGGCGGCGATGGAGATCTGGCTTCCCGATCTGCCAGACATCCAATTGGTGCAGAACTATCACCGCATCCCACTGAACACGACCTATTGGCATAACTATCCGACCGAAAACAATGCGTACATCAACGATGCGTCATGGCACCTGACATTTCCGATCGTGCTGTGGAACCTACAGGCGACGTGAGCTGTCGTGCACGCGATCTATGTTTTCAAACGCTTCGGGGTCTTTCTGCTGATTGTCTGGCTGGCGGCAACGTTAAATTTTTTTCTGCCGAAACTCTCCGGTCAGGACCCGGTCCGCACCAAGCTGCTCGAGGAGGCGTCGCTCGGCGGCTATGTGCATGCCGGCATCGAGAGCATGGTGAAAGAGTACCAGAAGCGGTTTGGTTTGGATAAGCCGCTCTGGAGACAATATCTGACCTATCTCCGTGACGTATCGCGCGGCGATCTCAACTATTCGATTGCCAACTACCCGCGCACTGTCGCCGGAATGATCCGCGAAGCGTTGCCGTGGACTATCGGGCTACTTGGGGTCACGACAATATTCTCCTTCGCGGCCGGCACGATTCTCGGCGCCCTACTGGCGTGGCCACAGGCCCCGCGCTGGATGCGATTGCTGATGCCGCCTCTGTGGGCCCTGCACGCCATCCCGTTTTTTCTGCTTGGACTGGTTCTGAGTTGGCTGCTCGCCTTTAAGTTTCAGTGGTTGCCGATCTTCGGCGGCTACAGTGCCGGCGCCAATCCTTCGTGGAATTGGATGTTCGTCCTCGATGTGCTGCGTCACGCGATCCTGCCGGCGCTTTCGATTGTGCTGGTTTCGGTCGGCGGCTGGGCGCTCGCAATGCGGGGAATGATGGTCACGACGATGGGAGAAGACTATGTCACCTTTGCCGAGGCAAAGGGGCTGCGCAGCGCAACGATCTTTACCCGCTATTGCATGCGCAATGCGATCCTGCCGCAGACAACCGGGCTTGCTTTGGCGCTCGGCCAGATATTATCGGGTGCAGTACTGGTTGAGGCGATCTTCGGCTATCCGGGGATCGGGGCGTTGCTGTTTCAAGCGATCGAGGAGAACGACTTTTTCTTGATCCAGGGGATCGTGTTTACCGTGATCGTGGCGCTTGGCTTCGCCACTTTCGTGCTTGACGTCGTCTATCCCTGGCTCGACCCGCGCATCTCCTACCATCGGAGCTAAGCCGCGTGCTCGGCTATCTACGGCGGAATGTTTCTTTGGTGGTCGGGCTGGTCCTGCTCGCAATCCTGGTCCTATTCATAGGGGTGGGGGCGCTGACCGTCGACACTAGCAACGCCCAGCCGCTATCGGCCCCGGCACTCCAACCACCCTCGTGGGATTATCCATTTGGCACTGACCGCCAGGGACGCGACTTGTTGGCGGTGATGGTGGCGGGCACGCCGTTGACGCTGCGTATCGGCTTTGTCGCCGGTTTCATCGGTGTGGCTGTCGGTGCGGTGCTCGCCTTCACCGCAGCCTTTTACCGCGGCTGGGTAGACACAGTCATCCGCAGCATTGCAGACATCGGTTTGACGGTGCCGCAATTGCTCGTGCTGATCGTCATTGCGGTATCATTGAAGGGCAGCCTGACGGTGAACCAGATGGCGATCATCATCGCTTCCCTGGCTTGGCTCAGTCCGACGCGCACGATCCGCTCGCAGGTCCTGACCTTGCGCGAACGGAGCTATGTCGAAATCGCGCGGCTCAATGGCATGAGCGGACCGGAGATCATCTTCCGCGAGCTGATGCCCAACCTCCTTCCCTATCTAGCAGCGACCTTGGTCAGTAGCGTCTCTGCCGCGATCCTCGCCTCGGTCGGGCTGGAAGTGTTGGGGCTGGGCCCGGTCGAAGCGCCCACGCTCGGCATGACGCTTTACTGGGTCAATTTCAACGCTGCGATCGTGAATGGCTGGTGGTGGTGGTGGACCGCGCCATTGGTCGTGATCATCATGGTTTTTCTGGGGCTGTTTTTCCTGACCGCGGGTCTCGACGAGATTGCCAACCCTCGCCTTCGGCGCTCGGCATGAGCGAGGGGATTCTGCGCGTCGAACGGCTCTCGGTTTCCTACGACCATCAGCTCGGCCCGGTGAAAGCCGTCGACGACGTCAGCTTTTCGCTGCGCCCACGCGAACGCTTTGGATTGGCCGGCGAATCCGGGTCCGGCAAATCGACAATGGCATTGGCCATGCTTCGCATGATCAAGCCGCCCGGCCACATTGAGGGGGGCGCCGTCTGGCTCGGGGACACTGCGCTGTTCGGCTTAAACGACGACGCAATGCGCAGGCAGCGGCTGGCCGGCATTGCAATGGTGCCGCAAGGCTCGATGAACTCGTTGAACCCGGTCGTCCGCATCCGCGAGCAGATCCGCGACGCGTTGGCCGATCATGACGAACGTCTATCCAAGCGGGAGTTAGGTAGCCGCGTCCGGGCACTGTTGGCGCAGGTCGGCTTGCTACCGGAAATCGCGGACAAATACCCGCATGAGCTGTCTGGCGGTATGAAGCAACGCGCGTGCATAGCCATCGCGATTTGTCTGCGCCCGAAGGTCATCATTGCCGACGAGCCGACCAGCGCGCTCGACGTCGTCGTCCAGCGTCAGGTCGTGGAAACGCTCGGCCGGGTACAAGCCGAGCTGGGCGCGGCGGTCATTCTGATTGGCCACGATATGGGTCTGATGGCGCAGTTCGTCGACCGCTTGGGAATCATGTATGCGGGTCGATTGGTCGAGGTGGCACCGATCGCCGACATCATCACCGCGCCGCGGCATCCCTATACGCGCTTGCTGATCGAGAGCCTGCCCTCGCTGGAGCGCAAAGAGGCGCTGCGCGGCATTCCCGGCCTGGCGCCGCTGCTTCGCGAATTGCCGGCGGGTTGTGCGTTCCATCCTCGCTGCCCGATCGCGGAGGCACGCTGTTACACCGAGAAGCCGCCCGTGCGCGGCATCAACGAAGATGCCATCGTAGCATGCCACCTCGCATGACCCCGCTGCTCGAGCTACGCGGCGTCTCCAAGCACTTCGCTGGCGGGATGTTCGGGCGGGATCGCAAGATTGCGCTTGAGCGCTTTTCCTTCGCGATCGACGCGGCGGCGCCGGGGATCACCGCGGTGGTAGGCGAGAGCGGCAGCGGCAAAACCACTTTGGCACGCCTGTTGCTGGGGCTGATCGAACCCAGCGAGGGCGAGGTGCGATACAATGGACATCCGTTGCCCAGCCTGTCAGCGGCGCGACGGATGGAATTCCGCCGCGACGTGCAGGCGATCTTTCAGGACCCGTTCGAGGTCTACAATCCTTTTTACCGGGTAGACCACGTGCTCACGATGCCAGTGCGAAAATTTCGTCTGGCGGCAACGCGACGGCAGGCGCGGGGGCTGATCGAGGACGCATTGCGCGCCGTCGGTCTGCGTCCGGAGGAAATCCTCGGCCGCTATCCCCACCAGCTTTCCGGGGGACAGCGTCAACGAGTGATGGTGGCGCGCGCCCTGTTGCTGCGTCCACGACTGATCGTCGCCGACGAGCCGGTATCGATGGTGGATGCCTCGCTGCGGGCCACGATTCTCGGCAGCCTGCGCAAGCTTAATGCCGAACTGGGGATCTCGATCCTTTATATCACCCACGACCTCGCCACAGCCTATCAGATCGCCGACATCATCCTGGTGCTCTACCGCGCCTCGGTGGTGGAAGCCGGTGATGTCGAGCTGGTGGTGAAGGCGCCGCTTCATCCGTACACACAATTGCTGATCAGCGCGATCCCGCGCGTCAGCACGGTGCGTGATTGGGGGACGGAGGAACGCCAGCCGGAGGCCAGCCCGCTTGCCAATGGTTGCAATTTCGCCCAACGTTGCCCGGTCGCGATGTCCCAATGCTTGACGGCTCCGCCGCCGTTTTATCGCACCGACCCGCGACGGGGCGCGTCCTGCTTCCGCCTCAGCGACTGGCCGATTTTGCCGTCGAAGGATATCGGGGAAGTACTAATGCCAGCCCAAATACCGAACCCTCCGGGGGCCGACGGCACTGCCGCTTTTCTGACACGGGAACCGAGCACATCCGCCTAGTCAGGCGCAGAACGCGCCACATTTGCCGCCCCGGTGATAGCCAGCAAGGTGCGATGGCCCGACCGGCGCGCGTGGAGACGATCGGGACGCAGCCGGATTTGTCCATAGTAGCCTTTACGGGCCGTGCTACTGCAAGACATTGCGCACGCGATCATCGCCGCGGCGCGACAGATAGATCGTCTCCTGGTCAATCAACACAGTGTCTACGAAGCGGCGCATTTCGACCAGCTGCTGCGAATCGCGGCTGTTGCGAGCGAAGCACGCGACCTCCCGCGCCGCAACCGCGCCGATCTTGCCGAGGCACACTCCGCGCGCACAGACCGGTTCGCTTGAGATCGGGCGCTGGCCGTTTTATTCCCGTGCAACTCGGGAAACTCCGTTAATCGCACCAAGTTGCCGTAGATTTCAGAGCGAGCGAACGAGCGCGACGCTATTGAAGAGGCACCCTTGGATCATCGTTTGGCGCAGCCGTAATGGTCCGGGCCAGTGCCCTAGACCTTGGGCTATAACCGAGGGTTGTGCCCATCGGCAAACTTCTCAAGGCCAACCTTCTCAAGGCTTCGCGGAACGATCCTTGCGTCGCCGAGATTGATGTAGTGCTCGCCGGCGGCCCTGACGATGTCGTAACCATAGGGATCGCCCCCGGAAATCTTGCCGTGGAGCGCCCGATCCAAACTCTTGAGCGTGCGGACTACCCCGAAAAAGGCCCACCCGAGTGGTATTGCGGCCGTTGGCTGAATGAGCCACGATGATATTGCTCGGCAATCGGGAGGAATCGTGGCATGTCGATTAAAGCAGCGGAGGATGCACTCAAATCTGATCTGCAACGTTTCGTCAGCGACGAAGCTTTTCTGTGGGGAGACAATGCTACTCAGATATACTTCGAGCCCGCTGAAAAAGATTTCGAAAAACAATGGGCTATGGTGCAACAGTTTTTATCATCCCACCGAATAGACTATACTAACACTTTAGAACTATCCTGCGGGCATGGCCGAAACAGCGAACGGCTTGCGAGCCTTGCACAAAATATGACTTTGATCGATGTAAACCCGGAGAATGTCCAATTTTGTAAACAGCGGTTTTCGGGTAAGTCGTGGCAATTCATAGTAAATAATGGTTTCGATTTGGCAGATCTCCCAGATTCTCTAACCACTTTCATTTACTGGTTCGAAGCTGCTGTACACATCGACCTCGAAATCATTATTTCATATATCAAAGAATTCAGAAGAATTCTGGCTCCTGGCGGACTTTGTTTTGTACATCATTCGAATGTTTCGGACCAGCCGGGTGCAGATTTTCGCGATCATCCGGGATGGCGGAATTTTATGTCGAAGGAAATCTTCGCGCATCTTTGCATTCACAACGGGCTCGATATCGTCAAGCAGCATATCTTCCATCAGGGAGGTCCCGAGGCGGATTGCTTTTCCCTGGTTCAAAAACCGTATTCCGCCCGCGAGCGAGCGGCGCTATCGTGGCCGATTACCAGGGCTTCCGGAACCAGGCGGGAGAGCGCCTCGATCGCCAATTCGCCGCCTGTCGAGCTACAAATCGGCGGCGCGATCTTGCGCTTCCCCGAAACCACCAATCTAGGGGTTCTTAGGGAATTAATAAATCTGCTCAAAACGATGGCGTGATCCTTCCTCGCCGGTTTCAGTAAGTTTTGGGTGCGGGCGACACGCTATTGTCTCTCTAAAACGAATATGTTTTCATTTACGTTAAACACCTCGCACAGCAGTTTGAATCCGAGTTTGCTCGATAGTGCGTTCAACATCTGCCTAAACCCAACGCCTGTCCACGCATGGAAATGGATATCGGGTCTCGCTTCTACATCTTTTACGATCCGAGCTTCGATCTCCTCGGGAGGCAGCCGTTCACCCGAGTGGATGGGATGCACAAACGATAGATGTTCCCAGTAGGCCTGCTTGAGTGTTCCCACACCGCCATCACGATAGTCGGCCAGGACATGCTCAACTGTTGTTTCTGGGCGGTCTCTATCCCAGGTGTGAGCCATGTCTGGAACAATCAGCATGTACCTTCCTCCTGGTTTTAATACTCTCATGGCGTGGGCTATAGAGGCGACTGGATCGATTAAATGTTCGATGACATGACCCGATATCACGAAGTCAAGACTTGCGGCCGCTACACCCAAAAAGTTTTGCGCGTCGATTAAAGTGCTCTCCGGAAGGCAAAGATCTTCTACAGTGTGAAAATATTCTTTTAGTTCGGCCCCCTCGCGTACATCGCCGTACCGGACCGTGACGTTCTCTGGAAGTTTTACGGGACGAGAGCCGGCACCAACCTCGATGCCGCTGCCGGATAGAAAAGCGCTTGCAATGGCCCGCCGCGCCGCCTCGACCTCGACCTCGCCCACCTTTTCAGCCAACTCTCGCCGCTGCCGAAGGAGATCGGCAATGCGAAGTGCTAGGTCGTTGCGTGAGAACTCGTGCCAAAATCGAGGATCCTCATTATTCATTGTGGTCGTCGTATCAGTCAATGTGGGGTTCGTCTCGGCGGAAAGCTTCGACAAGGTCTCTTCATGCCGTTTACATATCCCGAGTGCATCGGTAAGCTTTTTGGTGAAGCTCGGCATACTGAAGTTAATTCGATAGACCTCACTTGCGCCTTTCCCCAGGGCCTCTCGTAGGTCGCTATCGTCGATGACGCGCGCCAGCACCCGAGCGATTTCCTCAGCTGTATTCTCGTGCAAAATCAGCCCTGACTGGCCGTCTTCGAGATACTCCGAAATGCCTGTCGTACGGCTGCAAATAAGCGCTTTGCCCAGGGCAAGAGCATCCAGGCCTACGAAGGACAACGCGTCATCGCGCGAGGATATGAGAATGACGTCGCATACTGCCATTTGGCGTAGGCACTCATCGTGATCCACCTCGGTGAAGAACACGACAGAGCTGTCGCCTCCCGCAAGGTGCTGCTCGATGTGATCCCGAAAGCTGGGGTCCAGCGTGCGCCCGAACAGCCTCAGTTCCACTTGTCTCCTTACTTTCTCCGGCAGCTTCAGCATCCCGCTGATCGCCAGATCCTGACCTTTGCGTGGCTCATATGAGCCGAAAACGCCGATCACGAACTTGCTCACGTCACAATCGGTTTTTAGCCGCAGAAGGGTTCGTTCGGGGATCCCATATTCGATGATCCGCGGCTCAACGCCATTCGCTATCAGGAACTTGGCTGCCAGGCGGCTGTTCGCCCAGATCGGAACTCCCTTTTCCAACACTGCAGCAAACCCGGGAACATTATCCACAAATTCGCGAATTGCTTCGCTTTCGTGGACATACCAATAGATGTCGACCGCCTCGTGAAGTTGGGCCACCGCCGGCCAGCAGACGATCGTATTACAGATCACCTTGTCGAAATCGCGGGCGAAATCAAAGACATTGGGGTCCTGGTTGAGCAACACTTCGTCGACGATAACGTCGACGCCGATATCGCAAAGACGTTTCCGATAAGGGCCGTCGCTGGGCGAGGCCACCACCACGAAATGGCCAGCCTCTCGCAGCACGCCTGCGACTTCATAGGCCGCCCGCGGCGCACCGCTTTCGCTCAGGTCGTGCGAGAGGATCAATATATCCAAGGCCGGCGCCCCAGCACCCAACGCCGCGGACTGATCGGGAGCGGCGCTATGGGCGATGTCTAGCGCCGTGGGGTCCCCGGCCGCAGACCGCGCGTACCTTGGAAAAAGTCTGAACTCCTCCGGAGAGTCGGCGTACAGAATGTCCCGCATCGGCGGCGGAAAGTAAGGATCATCCGCGAGGTAGTCGCCAAACCGTTTCAAGAGAAAAAGGTCGTGTTTTCCTTTTTTGTGAGCTTTGCGTGCCGCTTCCTCGGTGCCCATCGTGACATGGCCGAGATGAGTGAGGTCCGCATGGGGAGTGTAGACGCAGCGGTAGCCTAGTTCCCTCGCACGAAAGCAGAGGTCCACGTCCGAATGCTCCCTCGGCGTGTTAATTTCGTCATACCCGCCAACTTCGTCGAAAACAGTCTTTTTCATCGCCAGACAGGCGCCGCTGAGCAACGATACTTCGCGCACGCTCTGCGCGAGGTTCATGTTAGCCGGGGTGTTGCGGGGGTAGGTGTGAAAAGCAGTGCCGAGGAGGCGGCGCGTGCCGGTAACCATGCCGGCGTGCTGTATGCCTTCATTCTGATACAGCAACTTGGGACCAACGATGCCAACGCCCGGCAGTGTCAGACACTCGAGCATCACTTGAATCCAATCGGGAGAAATCACAAAAACATCATCGTTATAAAATATGACGAAATCGCCCCGCGCCGCTGCCGCCCCCTGGTTACAGCTTTGGGAAAAGTTATAGGGCTCGTTGGTATTGACGACGAGGACCCGGGGATTGGCTGAGAGCGCCTCGAGATAGGGTGAGGCCTCAGGGTTAGTGTCCGTGTTTCTTACGATAATGATTTCGAAATTCTCGTATATGGTGTTTTCGAAAATCCCCGACACACACCGGCTCAGTAGCTCGATTTTGCCGCCGGTCGGAATAACAATTGAAACCAGCGGTGCATCCTCTCCAACGGCTCGGAGCGCACGATTGGCCATCGGCAGCGCGACCGCCACTCCGCCCCACCCGCGGCGATTAATTGCATCCTGGAGAGCAGCGATGTTGCTTTGGCGCGCGTTAGGTTTGTCGCCAACCGCAGCCGACCCGCTGATCATCCGCCAGCCATAATGGTAGCCGCGAATATGGGCCACCGTTGGTTCCATCTCGGCGACGCGCAGCACCAGATCGTAATCCTGTGAAAAATCGTACTCGGATCTGAGCCCGCCTAAACGACGAACGAGCGACGTTCGGTACACTGAAAAGTGTCCAGTGTACATAAACGCCGTCAACAATAGGGGACTCCAGTCCGGCTTGGGCATCAGGTATTGGACAATATCGTTCTCGTCGATTTTGCATTCGTCTGTGTAGACGAGATCGACAGTTGGGTCCTTGATCAGATGGTCTGCTATTGTTTCGAGAGTGTCAGACGTAATCATGTCGTCGTGGTCGAGCAAACCAATGTACGAGCCGCTGGCCATCTCCAGTGCGATATTTGTTGCGTGGGAAATACCAGCGTTGTCAGGTATGCGGACAGTACGGACTCGCCGGTCCAAAGCTTCGTAGTAATCCAAGACTGCCGTGACGCCAGCATCTCCAGACCCGCTATCGACAACACACAATTCCCAATCTTGATATGTCTGGCAAACAACTGAAAGAAGCGCTCTCTCCAAGAAAATTAACGGTGTTTTATATACCGGCATCAATATCGAAATCGTGACTGCTCCACAGCTAGCGCCAATATGTCGGTGATCCAGACGCAATCTTCGGCTGGTCGTGATCTGGGCGTCACGGTAACGGCGTAGGATGGGAGTCGGCAAAGATTCTGTCAGCTCTGTCGAAGGTTCGTAAGTTGGCACAATCCCGACCGCTCGAATCAAGGCATCGATGCTGACGCCGCCCGCCTCGCCTGCCGCCCAGGCCGACATCGCTCCTTGCAATTCGGCCAGCAGGTCGTCGTCGCGAGTGCGGATTGCGCTGAGCTTTGCCGCCTGATATTTGGCCCTTGCCTTGTCCAATGCCGCTGGTTTCTGCCCCGCCGGCGGCTGCCACGAAATCTCCGCCAAGGCTGCCGCGGCGCGGATTGTGACCGCGCCCGGCAAGCCCGCTGCGACCGGATTGATCGGCGGCGGCGTGATGTCTGGCTCGGGCGGCTCTGCAGCGGGCGCCGAACCAGTCGGAGCGGCCCACTCTGCCAATCGGGTGTCAAAACCCCGTGCAGACAGCAGCTCAAGACAATCGCCGGGATCCCTATTGCTGCTAGGGTTACTGATCACCTCGGTCTTGACAAACGGAAATCCAGATTCCAGAAGCTCCTTCCAGTGCCCAGTCGTTGGATTATACCCGTCTTGGGCACGGAACACCGGCTCGCAATCAAGCCCCGCCGCCTTGAGAACATTGGCAAGACGAAGTTCGTATTGGCGGACGACTTCCCACTTGTCTTTGAGACAAACGACCGCCTGCATAAATTCAAAGAAGGCTGCAGACTTTAGAGCACGCCCTTTAAGAGCAAGAAAGTAGCTCTGCAGGTGCCAGCATTTTTCGAGGTTTTCGGTCAGCGCGATAACATCGGCCTTGCTATCACGTATTTGGCTGATGACATCGCTGAATTCGCTTTGGTCGATCGGGCCGATTACGCTATCGTTGGTCAGATACATAATTTTTGCGGCAAAAAGCTCTGGATGCAGTCGAAGCATATGTGCCCACGCCGCAAAATCGTAGCCTTTGGCCTGACGAACAAAAAGACCATCGACCTGTGACGAGAGGCCAGCAGTGTTCACCATCAATGGCCGCTCAGCGTTGATGATCAGCACTACGGAAATTGCTTGCCGTTGCAGACTCTGAACATAATGCAACACGTGTGGCTTCAGCTCAGTGTCGCACGCGTAAGCCACAAAAAGCGCGACCTCATATTCGAAAGAAGGCGCTTTTAAGCAATGTATCTCCGCATCTGCAGCGAGGCCCCAGATCGCCCCAATGCCAAGTTCGCGCTCTCGCTCGCGAAAACGCGCAAGAGCTTTGTTCCCTAAATTATGGTGTGTTATCGGGACCGAATTGTCCGCATCGAAGCCGGATCGTAGCTTGACGGGCACGTGTGCCAGACGGGTGGATACGCCAGTAACTCGCCCTTGTACCAGGTAGTGGTAATAGGCTTCGAGGTTGGTGGCACTCGTAATCCCAGCTTGCTCGCGATAAAAGTCGTAATCGAAATCCCTAAACGGTAGACAGCCCTCCTCAGCTCCCCGATGTACGAAGTGTTCGAGGGCAATGCACTCGTCTCGTCTGACATCTGGGTAGACTTCGACGTACCAAGCTGTGTCGAATGCCGGGTTCGGATCTCGCAAGTTTCGCGATCCGTAGAGCAAGAAATGCTCAAACGCGGACAGTCCTGTCCCCGCGATATCGCCATAACGTTGGACGTACCATTCGGGGTCGAAGAAACGCGCGAGTGGTGAAAATTCCGCGGGCGGCGTCTCGACCGTCGTCGGATCTAATATGGCAGATGTCGGAGCCGGGAGATGTGTTCCCCGCGAGCGAAAATATGCGATGCGTTCAGCCGTCCGGTGGGGAGTCAGAACCCAATAGGTTACTCTCGCACCACGGCGGGCTTGCCGCCGCAGGCCAAGCGGTAAGCCGGCCGCAAGCCGCCGGACGGGGCCAGTGGCGCGCCAAAAAGTCGAGCCCAGCAGCGCTTCTCGTTCTCGGCGGAGATCATCGCGCTCGGCCTCCACCTGCGCCGCCTGCGTCCGGAGGTTGCCGACTTCCGTCGCTTGCTCGGTTAATCGTTCCTCGGCGATCGCGCGGCGGCGTTCCGCCTGTATCGCGCGCTGCTCCGCGTCGGCTTGTTTTTTTGCTAGCTCGGTCCGGTGCCGCTCCGCCTGCGCTTCGTGTCGCTCGGCCGTTGCGCGCGCTTCTGCTGCAGCCTTGAAACGCTGTTCGGCTTGCGCTGCTCGTCGCTCGGCCGCGGCACGTTCTTCCGTTGCGGCCACGGCATGTTGTTCGGCTTGCGCTGTGCATTCCTCCGCCTTCGCGCGCTGCTCGGCCATTTGCTGGAGACGGCTTTCGGTCTGCGCCGCTCGCTCCTCGGCGTCGGCACGTAGCCGGGCTTCTTCGGCGAGGCGCGCCTCCGCCGCAGCAACCCGCTCGGCCATCTCGCGCTCAGTGGCAACAAGTGCAACCTCGCGTTCGGCGAGCGTCGCTATCAAACTCTCGATCGAGGCGGCGCCCGGCTCGGTGCCGTTGTCGGCAATCTTGAGCTTCTCGGCCAGCCAGGCCTGGATGTTCATATCCTCAGTTCGGGTGCTGTAGTTGCGAAGCTCGCGTTCTTCGCCGATGCGGATGTTGAACGAGCGCGGGAAGAGTTCGGCGAGCGGCCGCACCGGCGGCGGCGCCTTCGCTTTGCCGAAAACCATAACACAGTCGTTCCAGATATCGCGCCGACGGCGACCCACTAAGCTTTCGATCAGATGGACGTCATACCGATTGCGACGGCCCCATTCCGCCAATGCGATCCCCGAATCGGGATAGAACCGCCAATTGTCGGTCGGGTGTTGATGAAACGAGCCGTTCGATGGAGCGTTCAAATAAATGTAGCCGCCGCTGCGCACCACCCGGCACATCTCGGCAAAAGCCAGCCAGAACATCGGGTCGTGTTCGATACACGATGACGATACGACGGCATCAAAGCTTTCGGTATCGAACGGATAAGAATAGGGGTCGGTGAGGACGAGATCGACGCCAAGCCCGCTCTCGCAATCGACGCCGATATATTCGGCCATAAACGGGGCGCATCCACGCAACGACCCGTTCACATCGCCCGACCCGACCTCTAAGATTTGGGGCCGCTCAAGCGCATCCAGATAAGAGCGAAAAAATGCCGCGCCGAACGCAGCTGCCGTATCGTGCATAGGTAAGCCTCGCGGCCGGTCCAAGCTTTCGTGAGCGGGGTCACTTAGAGTCTTGAGTGACAATGCGCACCCGTGCTGAAACCCAATAAGGCAATTTACAGTTGTGGCTCGGGCAATTTCAATTCACTCTTCCTGAAATTAGGAAAGATCGTTGCTCTGTTTCCCGGCCGCGAACCAGTTGCGGGGGCCGAGTCGCCCACCAAGCTTCACATTCTGTATTCTCAGATACCTGAGCAGAAGCGCCCATTACTAGATAGTCCAACCTCTATATTCTGCATTCAGATCCAGGTCCCAATCTTCATCGGGGTACGCCTTCGTGGCGAAGTTGCTCGCTGCTACGACGCCGAGCCGCAATCGTACACTTCGGTTTCTGGCAAACCGGGCACTAAGGCCACCGACAAGAACCGCAACTGTCACTAAAACTCCCCCACACTCCTGCCCGCTGTTTTATCATATGACAAAATTTTGAGGCAAGCGCAGGGCTCCCAGGAGACGGGACCGGATCGTGTCCCGGTCGATCGAGTAGGGCTCGAGCCGTCTCGGCCCCTGCCATTCGCGGCTGCCATACTCCGCTGTCGATTGCTCAGATGCGCTGCCATCGGACCTCGGCTGGGTCGTCTGGCAGGGAATCTTGAAAGCTGCAGATGTCGTGAGCACGCATGCGGCGGGAACCCCGATTCGCCAGCAGCCGGGCCGCTTTGCCCTTGGACATGCAGTAAGGATTGCTGGCGCCGCCAGGCGGGCGGCATCACCAAATCGACATGGTGAGTCGTTATCCCGAGCCGGCTAATGAGGGGCAGGGCGCACGCCATCGCGTTGCTCAACACCACTGGCCCACCCTCACCAAAATGCGACGCGAGCATCAAGATAGGCGCGGCGAGTCAAACACGGGCATATCGTCGCGCCATCCAAGCAGACGAGGTTGGCCGAGGCGGCGGCAAGCTCTCCGTTCAATCTCCGACCTCACCCAGTTGGTTCGGGTGGTCGGCTCCGGTCACGATATCTGTCGCGCCACGGAGTCCCGAATACCTTTTGGGGATATTTTGCGTAACGATGGACACTTCCCTGACGGGTGGCTGTTAACTATGAAGGATGTCATTTCCTCCGCACACCCGCGACCGGGCTGAACTCTGGGGCGCGCGACGGCATGAGCGGCTTAGCGTCGGAGCGGCAATTGGCGTAATAGCGCTGTTGTCGCTAGGCTCGTGGGCGGCAATCTGGCTCGCTTTGGTTCACTTCGTGTGAACTGCCGACGATTGGCATAGGTGTCTACACCGCTGCAGACAATTGAAGGCGTAGCGCTGCGGCAAAGTGGGTCTGGTTATCTGAATTCGTTGATTGTGCTCAGCGTTTTTGCAACCCGTTAAGGGTACGAGATCGCGCATCTTAGCCAAGATGCTAATCAGTCCATCAACAGGCCGCCCGATAGGTTGATCGCCTAGCCGGTGAGGTAGGCCGCTTCATCGGAGGCGAGAAAGGCGGCGACCCGGGCGACGTCATCGGGCACCGAGACGCGGCCCAACGGGATCAGCTTTTCGCGTTCGGCGGTCTGCGGCAACCCGTATTGCTGCTGCTGGGATTCGAGAGCGCTGCGCATCGCGGTGTCGACGACGATCCCAGGGCAGATCGCGTTGACGCGGATGCCGCGCGGCGCCATTTCGCGCGCCAATGCCTGGGTCAAACCGATAACCGCGAACTTGCTCGCGCTGTAGCCGGCGAAATAGGCGTTACCGGTCTTGCCCGCCCACGAAGCGAGGTTAACCACGGATCCCACGCGCCGCGCGACCATATGCGGCAGCACGATCCGGCTGACGATAAAGACCCCTTCGACATTGACGCGCAGCATCGCTTGCAGAGTTTCGAGGGGCATGTCGAGCGCCGGTCCGGTCCAGCAGATCCCGGCATTGTTGACCAGAAGATCGATTTAGCCAAAACGCTCCAATGTCAACTCGACGGCGCGCCCGACCTCGTCTTCCGAGGTCACGTCGGCGGTCACCGCGAGGCCGTCGATCTCCGAGGCTGCCGTTGTCGCCGCCGCACCGTCGCGGTCGAGCACCACCACGCTCATACCATCGCGCGCCAGCCGCCGGGCAATCGCGCGCCCGATGCCCCCACCGCCGCCAGTCACCAGCCCCACTCGGCCATTTAGCGCATACATCGAAGACCTACTCAGCTCGATCAGACGGAGCCGAGCTTAGGGTCGCTTCGATGCCGGTGTCATCGCGATTTCCAGGATGGCGCATAATGCTTTGGCAGAAAGGGGCGCCCGCCATGTGCCCGGTAGGCGCAAAGTGATTTCGCCGGCTGTCTCGCATTCGTCATCGCCGGGTGCTAAGCCCGATGCGGCCCACTTCCAAAAACCTGGAGTCGAAAGTGCTCGACCGCATTCTGTTGATCAATGACGACGGCATCGAAGCGCCCGGCCTCGAAATACTGGAGCGGATCGCCGCGGACCTCGCTCGTGAAATATGGATCGTCGCTCCCGAACACGACCAAAGCGGAGTCTCGCACGCGGTCAGCCTGCATCATCCGATCCGTGCGACCGAGCGCGGTCCGCGACGCTGGGCGGTGACCGGCACCCCGGGAGATTGCGTCGTGATGGCCCTCAGCCATTTGATGCGCGGAGCGCCGCCGCACTTGCTGCTTTCGGGCGTCAATCGCGGCGCCAATCTCGGCATCGAGACGGTGTTTTCAGGCACCGTCGGCGGTGCGATGACCGGCATGATGCTCGGCGTTCCATCGATTGCTCTGAGCCAGGCCTGGACCGACCGCGCCAATCTGCGCTGGGAAACCTCGGCGAGGCTCGCTCCCGGCATCGTGCGCCGCCTGCTCGAGATCGGCTGGAGCGCCGGCACTTGCCTCAGCATCAATTTTCCCGATCTTCCGGCCGAGGAAGCGGGGCCGCTGACCCTCGCCCGCCAGGGAGCGGGATCAGTCGAGGGAATGGACGTCGAAGCGCGAATCGACCCCCGCGGGTTCACCTACTACTGGGTCAGTTTTCGCCGCGGCGAGCGCGATCAGGGCCCGGAAAGCGATATCGAGGCGCTTAATGCCGGCCGCGTGGTGGTGACCCCGCTGCGCTATGACCGCACCGACGAGGAGGCCTACGCAATACTGGCGCGCTCACTGCCGCGCTGACGGCCGGTCTTCCTCGTTATCGGCAAGCGCGATACCGCAACCGTGGGTCGGTCATGGCCGCCGTTCGAGAAAGATCCGGTGCGAGGTGTAGGACAGCCAGAACTCGCTGCCACCGCAGAATATCGGCGCCGAGCACGAGATCAGCGTCCTGTAGTCCCAACCGGGTCACCAGGATGGTTTGGTCGCGCAGCACCTCGCCGTCGATCTGCAGTTCGGCAAAGCGATGGGCGCGTGAGTTGACCGGTTCCGCCGCGGCGCCGCGCAAGGTGGTGACTGGATCGCGCGCCAAGGCGGCGCCGGTCACGCCGACAGCGGCAGCCGATTCGGCGTCGAGCGTCGTTAATTGCGCTCCGGTGTCGATCAGCGCCGACAATTGGTGTCCGTCAAGGCGAACCGGGAAAAACAACCGGTCGTGAAGCGAGCGGTTGGCGTCAATTGTCGCGTACGAGCCACCCCAAGGCGGCGCGGTCATCGGGCAGGGTGGAGGCGTAAACAGGGTAATGCGGCGATGCGGCAGATCGAGTTCGACCTCGTAGTCGCCGAGAAAGTCGGCGCCGAGCAGCCCATCGATCGGTTTGCCGCCGATCGGCGGCAATGCCACCGCGCCAACCAGAATGCTGAAATTGCTGAGGGGCATGCCGCCCAGGTTAAAGCTGCTCAGCCTCGCGTCACCTCCGGCCACCGCGGTTCCGAGGCTGCGCATCCTCCGGGCGTATTCGAAATGCGCGGCAACACCCAGCCTTTTCGCGGCTGCAGCCGTCATGATTGAACGCTCGGCCCCGGTATCGAATAGAAAATCCGCGGTTCCCCCGTTGATGTGCGCGGTGACAATCGGAATGTTGCCGAGCGGCATGACAACGAGTTCGGCGCGGCGCGTCGGCTGGCACCGCTGCGCCCGTGCACCGTCCCCGGAGGCGATGCTCAGCAGCACGAGCAACAGCAGGAGGACGGCCCTGCCGCAGCTGATCATACGGACGCCTACCGCACCGGCTCGAGATTGTCGAACTTAGGCGATGACCGCGACACCCTGAACTTCGACCAGCAGCTCCGCGCGCGCCAGACCGGCGACGGTGATCAGCGCACTCGCCGGAAAGTTGTCGCCAAATATCTCTTTACGCAGCTCCGTAAAGCGGTCGCCGTAGCGCGCATCGGTGATGAAGACGGTCATCGTGACCATATCGGCGAGGGTCCCGCCGAGCTCAGACAAGGTCTCGCCAAGACGCGCAAACACCTCCCGGACTTGACCATCGAAATCGCCGTTGAGCGATCTGCCGGCCGTATCGGTCGGCGCCACCTGGCCGGCTAGCCACACCGTTTGGCCACCTGCGGTGACGACCGCCTGCGAGTAGGCCCGGGACTGCGCCCTTTCCCGTTTCAGGTATTGTCTGGAAGGCGTCGCCGCCGTTTTCCCCATCATGCTCGTTCCCTTTACGACGCCGGTCCTCACGCGCGAGCTTGGCCCAGCCTGCTGAGCCTGTCCAGCGGCCGCCGGCGAATTGACTGGTTTTGCTTGACCATCTCACCATGGCAAATTGCCGCCGCCCGCCTGATGGAGACCCGCATGCCCGATGGGAGATCCGCATGAATCTGTTCCGCGCTTTCAACCAGAGCGGCGGTTTCTATGAATTGTACTCTCGGTTCGAGCTGCTCGTTTCAGGCGTGCTGTTGCTGTCCATTTCGATCGTGATTCTGTACTCGATGGCCATTTTGGCGGCGACCCTATTCAACGACATCGCCTCAGGTGTTCATTTTGACGGGCCGGCTGGGCTGAAGGATACCCTGGGTCTGATCTTGAGCATTCTGATCCTGATCGAATTCAACCATTCGATTGTTCTGTCGATGCGCGAACGAGCGGGGGTGCTTCAGGTGCGGGTGATCGTCATGATCACGATCATCGTGATCGCGCGAAAGCTAATCCTGATCGACTATTCTACCGTAAGCTGGTTGCTGTTGCTCGGGTTCGGCGGCCTCGCCTTGGCCCTCGGAGCATTGTATTGGCTGTTGAGCGAAATCGACGAACGGCGCCGTGCAGCTGCCCTGCCCCTGGTCGAGTGACCCCTCTCGCCCAGAGCAGAGCGGCCGATGCGCGTTCCATTGCAGTCACGAAGGGCTCGCTTGCCCGATCAAATTGTGGTTTGTCGAGGGCAAGCTCGGGCCGCCATCAGAAGCTCAGGGCATAGGCGCTCCGATCCGGAGCGTCGGTAGGAGCTGATCGAACCGGGAGACCTCAAAGAACCGCGCTCCGGATCTTGAAAGGATGAGCGCATTGGCGAGGAGCTTACCGATGAAGACGACGCGACGCCGATATTGGGTGTTTCTGCTGCTCTTCCTGTTCAACGCGATCGCCTATGTCGACCGGGTCAACATGTCAGTCGCGGGAAAGCCGATCGCGCATGAATTTGGCTTGTCGCCGGTGGCGCTCGGCTACCTGTTTTCGTCTTTCCTGTGGGCCTATGTGCTGATGATGCTGCCGGGCGGGCGGCTGATTGATCGCTGGGGAACGCATATCGTTGCGACCGTGGCCGCCGCCGTGTGGTCGGCGGCGCAGATGCTGACCGGTGCGGCCGGCAGCTTTGTCGCGATGCTGGCGACGCGTCTCGGTCTTGGGGTCGGCGAGGCGCCATTCGCGCCCGTCACTTACGGCAGTGTTCGGTCGTGGTCGCCCTATACCGAGCGCGGCACCGCAGTCGCCGCGATCTCGGCGGGTTCGAGCCTCGGTCTGGCGCTTGGCGCTCCGGCTGTTGCCTGGCTGATCGAGGCGGTATCGTGGCGCTGGTCGTTCGTGATCACCGGCGCGGTCGGGTTTGCCTGGGTCGCGGTCTGGTTTCTGTCCGTTTCGACGCCGGAAAAAACGCGATGGCTTCCCGAAGCCGAGCGGCGGATGATCCTGGCCGAGCGCGATGCCGGCGTCGCCCCGCCTGTTCATGGCGGCGTGGGTTATCTCGGGCTGATTCGCACCCCGACGATGTGGGGCCTATTCATCTCGCAGGGCTGTCTCGTCTACACTGTTTATCTTTATATGTCATGGCTGCCGAATTATCTGCAGACGGCGCGGCATTTGTCGATGATGGGGTCCGGCATTTATACCGCGATTCCGTTTTTCGCCGCTGCGGTCGTCAACATCGTGGCCAATTGGTGCGGCGACCGGTTGATGAACGCTGAAGCGGTGCGCGGCGGCAAGCGTCGCTATCTGGTCGCGCTGTGCCTGTTGCTGACCGCGGTCGGGTTGCTGATCCCGCTCGTCCCATCTCTGGGCGGGGTCATCGCGTTGGTCACGATCGCAGTGTCGTTCGCCAATGTCGGGCCGGCCGCCAATGGCGCGTTGGTCAGCGACTTGCTGCGCTCACCCGCCGATGCTGGCCGGGCGTTTGCGTTTCTTGTCCTCGGCGGCAACACCTTTGGCCTGTTGGCGCCGATCGTGACTGGCTATCTCGTGGAATGGACCAAGAGCTTCAATTCGGCCTTTATCGCCGCCGGGATCTTGGCGCTGATCGGCGCCGCCGCGGCGCTGACCCTCGCCCGCGGCACGATTGGCGAGTTGCCAAGGCCGGCCTTGGTTCGTCCCGGTATCGCCGACTGAACATTCGCCGGCCGCCGACTCCAGCCGGATGCTCACGTGCCCTGGCTATCTCGCGAGCCGCTCTAGAATGTGGATCAGTTCGTTGTGTGCGCCGCTGTCTGGATCGCGAAACTCCGCGACCGTATGAGTATCGGCGAGACGGCTGAGGCGCAATAATTCGCGAAAGCGCTGGCGGCGGTTCAGCTGCAGCTCGGACGGGCGATGGGTAAAGAAAAGCCGCGGCATCTCGCCCGGACCGAAGAGGTGGCTGAATTCCGTCGCCGTTACATAAATCAGGAACAGGACCAGGATCCACAGGGAGATCGCCGAAAACCGGTGCCAGGAAAAGGTGGTGATCAGGAACGGGATGAAATCGCTGGGCGGCTTGCGCTCCAGTATTGAGAAATGAACAAAGCGTTCGAGCAGGCGGGCGATAAAGACGATCACCCAGTAGACCGCAGTCTTGAACAGGATCGGCGTAATCAGCGGAGCGCGATCGTAGCGGCGAAGAAACGGCATCGCGTTGGCGACCAGCACCGCCTTACCGACGACAAGCGCTGCGAGTGTGGCGAGCATAAAGCTGCTGACAGCAATCTCATAATCGGCAACGAGCAAGTTCGTCGTAAATACGATAAAGTTGAAGCCGACAAAAAAGAAGATTGTCGGCGGCAAGACTTGGCGAAACTCGTGCCACAGCCGGTGGCCGACTCGTTCTATGAGGTTGGCCACGAGGTTAGGCCGCGGCACGGCCACCTTCGCCGGCCCACGCAATGACTCGTCATTCAGGACGGGTCTGATCCTCATGCGCGCTCTCCCCGACAACGAGCCTCATTGGTTGGCTGGTATGGTGACGACGGGCGCACCCCCCTTGACACCTGTTTCCGAAATCGAGAACAGCAGCATCACGATCGCGAATGTCGACTTCGACTGGATATCCGTGTCGGCAATCCAGAACCAACGACCATCGTATTGCGCGGCAACAAAGGCGTCTTTCGGTGCAGTATCTCCTACGAGGATCCTGATCGGCGGACCGCTCAGGGGTGGCTCCGGTCGGGAGCTGACCGCCCCAGCACTGGCCTTCCCATCGACGACATCCGTCTCGGGAACCTGCACTGTCGCCGCGAATTCCAACATGATTTCCAGCATCGAGCGTGTCTTCATGTCGATTTCATTGTCTTTGCCGGAATACGCGCCGTAATACACCTTCAATTCCTGCAGATCCGGTTTTAGCCCGAGAAGCCTCGTCATTTCCTGACGTCGAGCAAGGGATGCCGGGTCTTTGTACGGCGGGAACACGATTACCGCGCTCTCCGGGCCTTCCTTTGGCCGTTCGATGCTGATCTGGATAGTGTCGGCGAGTTGACTGTCTCGCACCAGTTTCACCAGCCGAGAAAATCGCGGATCGGCTGCCCGCCCGAGCCGGTTCGACCCGTTGACGAGGCCGTTGATGGAATCCAGCATGATCGGCATTGCCCGCTCGGCAGAATAGCCCGCCTGCAGGACGAATAGCACCGAACTCGGCGGAATCGGCGTCATCAGCCTTCTCAAGAAATCCACCCCGGTAAGCGGCTGATAAACGACCGTGGGTCTATCTGTGTAGGTGCCCGCAGCGGTCGCGTTGCCGCTCGCCGTAAAAGGGCCGACGACGGCGGCATTGAAGTTTCCTGCGGTAAAGCTGCCGCCGATCGTGCTCTGGAGCTGGTAGCCGGCGATGACCTGCGCTACTTCAAGAAAGATCGGCATATCGGCGTAACGCAGCTTTACAATATTGAGGAGCGTCTGCTCCTTCCACGAATTGCCGATGGCACTCGCGTAGTCGATCCTGTCGTGCGGCACGGTTCCCGGACCGATACTGGTGCAGGCCGCGGCCAATAGGCCGAGGATCGCGGCCGCGAGCTTTCGGGACATTGCTACTCTCTGCTAAGTAGCTTTCAGCTCGAACACGTTGTAATGCCATGGATTGTGGTCGATAAAGAGGCCCGGGCCGATCGCCTCGTCGCCGTCACGATCGTAGATCTCGGTCCCCATCAAATCGGTCAGGCGTATCTGTTTACCCTGCAGATCGGGAAAGGGCAGCGGCAGCCGGCATTGCGCGTGGTTGGCGGTATTGTTGACGACAATGACATAGCGGCTGCCATTGGCGCCGGCCCATGCAGAGGCGACAAAACACTCCGAGGTCCAATTGCCGGGTCCGGCCGGGTGTGGCTGGATTTGCGACCAGGCGCCGTTGCGAAAGGCGCCAGTTTCCTTGAGCAGCCGCAACAGCTTGGCGTAAAAGTCGGCGATTTCGGGATTTGTCGGCTCGACCGGACCGCGGCAGAGATGGGTTGGGACGCGAACCCGGGCGCCCTCGAACTGGCCCTGATAAAAGAACCGCAGGCCCGGCGACAAAAAGGTAATGATTGCTGCCGCCTGGTGTTGCGGCCATGGAAATGTCGCCGCAGCGCGCGGCTCGTCATGATTTTCAAGAAAGCGGGCGAGCTTGTCCTGGTAATCGAGCCCGGCGACCAGATGGCCGCGGATCGAGGCGGCGTGGCTTTCCCGCAAACGGTCGTAGAGCCGCTTGTCGTAGCAATATTGGAAACCCTGCTGCTGCAACGTCCATTCGAGATCCCAATAGACCTCGGCCATAAAGGTGAAATCGGGGTATTGCGCATGAACTGCCGGAATCGCCTTTGGCCAAAACGATTCCGGTGTCAATCCCCAGGTCCGCTGGAAGATGTCGGGCAATAGCAGCATCGCCATATCGCAGCGCACGCCGTCGCATTTCCCGGCGATTGCGACGAGTTCGTCAATCCGGGCCTGATGCAGTTGCGGGTTGGCGTAATTGAGCTGCAATGTATCCGGCCAGCCGGGAAAATTCGGATCGCGGCCGTGCGCCAATACTCGCGGCCCAAGATCGGTCTCGCCTCGGATGTAATTTTCCGGTTTGTCTTCCAGAGCCTCCTCGCTGCCCTCGACAAAAAATTCGGGGTTGGTCTTCACCCAAGGATGGTCGAGTGCGGTGTGATTGGGCACAAAGTCGAGCATCAATTTGATGCCGCGTCGCGCCAGCCTTTCGCGAAACCGCGCCAACCCGATCTCGCCGCCAAGTGCGTCACTCACCCTATAGGCGGTGATCGCAAAACCCGAGCCGCAGATGTCGTCCTCGGTCAAATCGGGAAGAGCCGCGTGGAACTCGGCTCGCCATTCTGGGTGGCTGCGCGACACCGCGCGCCCGGCAGTGCCGATCTGCCACACGCTTAACAGCCAAATCCAGTCGAACCCCTGCGCGGCAAAGCGATCGATCGTCGTGTCATCGATATCGGCGAGGGTGACCCGTTTACCAGCCTCGCGCGACAGCCGCTCGAGCCAGACCCGGGTGTTGATCTGAAATAGCGACGGATAGCGCGGTGAGGCCGCCATCTCGTTTACCCTCTGCCTAGACGGTCTCGGTCACTCGATTGAACGCCGCCTCGCGGCCGCCCTTTAGAAAGCTCTCCGCATCGAGCTTGCCGAAGATGTCGATCAGTCCGGCAACGACACCGGTCCAACCCGTCTGATGGCTGGCGCCAATCCCGGCGCCGTTGTCGCCGTGAAAATATTCGTAGAACAGCAAATTATCGCGCCAATGCGGATCATGCTGAAATGTTTCCGAGCCGCCGAACACCGGCCGCTTTCCGCTCTCGTTCCGCAGAAAGATGCGTGTCAGCCGATTGGCAATCTCATGCGCCACTTCGAAAAGGTTCATCAACTTTCCAGAGCCGGTGGGGCACTCGATTTTGAAATTGTCGCCGTAATACGCAAAGTAATGCATCAAGGCGCGGATGATCAGAGCATTGACCGGTATCCAGATCGGGCCGCGCCAATTCGAGTTGCCGCCAAACATGCCGCTATCCGATTCCGCCGGCAAATAGCTAACCCGATATTCCTGACCGCCCGCCGTAAAGACGTAGGGATGCTCCGCGTGATAGCGGGACAGCGAGCGGATCCCATAGGTGCTCAGGAACTCGTTCTCGTCCAGCATGCGGGTCAGGATACGGCGCAGCCGTTCCTCATTTACGAGAGCGATGATGCCGCGCTCGGCGACCCCATAATGACCAACTCCGGTCGCATGGATGGACTCACGGAGTTCCGGCATGCGCCGCATGCGGTCGGCGATGGCCGCCGTCAGTCTCGGGACCCGTTCACGCTGCCATTTGTCTACCGCCGTCGTGGCGCACAGCGGAAGGAGACCCACCATCGAGCGGACCTTGAGCCGAGTGGCGCTTCCGTCCGGCAAACGTAGGACATCGTAGTAGAACCCGTCCTCCTCATCCCACATGCCGTCCGGGCCGAGCCCATTCATCGCGCGGGCGATCAGCACGAACTCCATTGCGTAGTTCGCCGCCAACTCCTCATAGGTCGAGTCGTGCGCCGCGAGTTCGAATGCGATCTCGAGCATGTTCTGACAGAATAAGGCGACCCAGGCGGTGCCGTCCGCCTGTTCCAGATGGCCCCCGGTCGGCAGCGGCGCGCTGCGGTCGAACACGCCGATATTGTCAAGTCCGAGAAACCCGCCCTCGAATAGGCTTTTGCCAAATCGGTCCTTGCGGTTAACCCACCAACCGAAATTCGCGCTCAGCCTGCCAAACATCCGCTTCAGAAAATTGAGATCGGTCTGGCCGCGCACCGCCTGTTCCATGCGGTAGAGAAAAATTGTTGCCCAGGCCTGGACCGGCGGATTGACATCGCTGAAATTCCACTCATAGGCCGGGATCTGCCCAGTAGGATGCAGGTAAGCCTGGCGCAGCAGAAGGTCGAGCTGCTGCTTGGCAAATTCGATATCGACCGTCGCCAGCGCCAACGTGTGAAAGGCCAGATCCCAGGCAGCAAACCACGGATATTCCCACTTGTCCGGCATCGAGATGATGTTGTCGCCGATCATGTGAAACCACTCGCGATTGCGCACCTGACGGGAGGTCGGCCGCATCGCGTCGAAGCCGTGTTCCTCCAGCCATCGATCGGTATCGTAAAAAAAGTACTGCTTGCTCCACAGCATCCCGGCCAATGCTTGCCGCATCACATTGGCTTCATCTCCGCCGACACTGGTCGGGGTAATCGCGTGGTAGAATTCGTCGGCCTCGCCGCGGCGTTGTTCGACGATCCGATCGAATTGGTTGCCGAAGAGGTCCCGCGAAGCGGCGTTGCTCAAACGTAGTCGGATCGCCGCGGTTTCGCCGGCGCCCACATTCAGCCGATAATGCGCCGCGGCCTTGGTCCCCGTCTGAGCCGGATTTACGGCGTCCTGCCGGTTCGCCACGACGTAGTTGTTGATCCCGTCCTTGACATAGGGGGTCGGGTTGGGTGTGCCGAAAATGCGCTCGTTATTAGTGTCGTTTTCGGTAAACAGCAGCGCGGGGTTGCCATCGCAATGCAGCAGAAAATCGCCAAGCTCGGCATGCGACGTTTCGATCGTAACCGTGTTGGCCCCGGGCATTTGCCGCAAAAAGGGTTTGGGCTGGTCGGGCCACCAAGCCCAAATATTGCGAAACCACAGGGTCGGTAACACGTGCAGTTCGACTGCCTCAGGCCCCCGATTGGTTATGTTTATCTTGATCAGTATGTCTGTTGGTGCCGCTTTCGCGTACTCGACAAAAACGTCGAAATATCGGTCCTCGTCAAAGATGCCGGTATCGAGCAATTCGTATTCCGCGTCGTTGCGGCCGCGTCTCCTGCTGGTCTCAACAAGATCGCTGTAAGGATATGCGCTCTGTGGGTATTTATAGAGATACTTCATGTACGAATGGGTTGGCGTACTATCCAAGTAAAAATAATATTCTTTGACGTCCTCGCCGTGATTGCCCTCGCTATTGGTCAGGCCGAACAGCCGCTCCTTGAGGATCGGGTCCTTGCCGTTCCACAAGGCCAGAGCGAAACACAACCGCTGATGGTCATCGCTAAAGCCGGCGAGGCCGTCCTCGCCCCAATGGTAGGCGCGGGAGCGAGCCTGATCATGCGTGAAGTAATTCCAGGCGTCGCCGTTGTCGCTATAGTCCTCACGAACCGTCCCCCATTGGCGCTCGCTGAGATAAGGTCCCCATTGCTTCCATAGCACGCCCTTCTCGCGCGCTTCTTCGAGACGCACCTCTTCGGTCGTTTTCCCTGTCGCTTGATTGGTCTCCGCCGGCATGGTCCCCTCCTGCGGCAATCAGCCATGAATCGTTATGTCGTTTTGGCTGCCCACCACATCTTCGATCGATGCGCGAAGTTCCGCCGAGGCTCCGGTTTTGGCAAGCTGAATCGCCATTCAGAAAGCGCGAGTGGAGGACATTCGGACATTGACCAAATCTTAAGGTTGTCCTAAAGGACGCCAGGGACGGTCTACGTCATGTCCCTTGGGTGAGTTTTTGATATAGATCAGTGTCACCAGCGAAAACCGAACCAAAATTCTGCTGGTCAAAATCGGGAGCCCTAGAGATGAAAAAACACGAATGGGAAATAATGTCGCGTCGGAAGATGGTTTCCCTGTTGGGATTGGCAGCTGCGCTGGGCTTTGCAGTTCCAGCGAAAGAGGCTGAAGCGCAGGCTCCCAGCACCGCGGCCCCCAGCACCGCGGCCCCGGCGACCGAAAAGAAGCCGCTCACATCCGGCGCAGCGCGGCGTCAGGAACGGCGCGGGGGGCGCGTCGAAAGGCGTTACCAGCGGCGCGGCGGCACGCCAGCATCAAAGCAACCTGGACAAGCCCCGGCCGCACAGGCCCCGGCTGCTGCACAAGCCCCGCCGGCACAAAAATAGTAGAAAAGTGACAGGAAGAGGAGACAAAGCCGTGCAAAGAGCGATCGGATTACTGTCGATCCTCGTATTTTTCGGTTTGCTTGCTACCGTGGACGCGCAAACCGCTTCACCCGCCGGAACCGCATTTGACGGTACATACCATTTCGTCTCCGCGACGAAAGTCACGCCGATGTATACATCGAGCAAAGGGGATATGGCCCCTTGCCCGAACCGGACACCGGGTCCGCTGACGATAGCGCAAGGCCATGCGCGATACACGACCGAAACAGGTTATGAGCTTTCGGGAACGGTCGGACCGCAGGGCCAATTGGCGATGCGATCGGTTCCCGTTTCAACCGGCGGGTCCCGGCCGCTCGAGATGGACGCGACCGGCGGCATCGATGCGCATGGTAATGCTCATGCACGGCAGCGCGCGAGCGCTTGCAGTTATGACTTTGTCTGGCAAAAGTCGTAAAGACCTAGACGTTAAAAGTAAAAACCTCTGCGCAGGCAGGCGAAAACCTGCCTCGTAGGCGCGCACAACTTTCGGACGAGCCGCGTTCGGCGCAACAGCGCCTTCAGCTTCGCAAAGAGCATCTCGATCGACCCGTAGTCGGCGAGTAGGGCGGCAGGAAGAGCAGCGCGGTGGCGACCTCTGCGATGGCATAGCGCACCCCGGCAACTTCAACAGCACCTCTGGTGACGATACCCGTTCATCCCACCGCATCCGGAAATCCCGGGAACCGCAAAATTTCGAATCTATCCCGCTGGAAAACGCTCTAGATCGCGAGCGGCTGCTCAGGATGCGTTTGCCGGAGAGACGGGCGGAGCCAGAGCGGAACGCGACAGGTCTAATCGCGGCGTAGGCGGCGGAGGGTAAAGGTTTCGAACGGGGCGAACTGACCGTCTCGTCCAACCACGTCATAATAGGTGACCTTGATCATGGTGACGCCGCCCGGAGCCGATCCGGGGTCGACGGCGAATGCCGCAAAGCCATAAGCATGCGCGGCGTTTCGCACCGCTGACCACGGCGCCTGCTCGTGCACATAGACGGGCGGGCGCTTGCCCGTCTTTGGGTCGGGTTGGCCGACCGCGGTTATCACGCGGCAGGCCGGCGGGTCGAAGAACAATTGGTTCGACGGTACCGACGTCCCGCCGCCGCCGATCACCATGTGCACCGTTCCTTTGCTGGTATCGATTACATCGGTGGCGGTCGCTGCCGGGACGGGCGTCAGGGTGGCGTTCTTTTCCTGGCCGCGGATCGGGTGCGAGCGCTCGTAATGGTGCTCGTGCCCGCACACGACGAGGTCCACGCCATATTTGTCGAACAACGGCACCCATTCTTGGCGTATCCCGAGGTCAGCACCGTTGAACTTGTCGGCTGTCGAGATCGCGACCTGGTGCATGCACACCACGATCCAGTCGATATTCCGGTCGTTGCGGGCGGCGGCCAATTCCTTCTCCAGCCAATCCTTCTGGGCACCCTCCGAATAGCCTCGGACGTAGGAGTTGCCGCCATCCTGATACACGACGTCGTCATTGGCGATGCTGACTACCCGCACCGCGCCGCCGGTGAAGGCATACCAAAGTCCGCGCGTCAGATCGGTCTGGCCAGCCGCCGTCGGTACGGAGAAGTAGGTCTGATAGGCCTGATACCCGATCGGTCCATTGCCGAGCTCGTTCTCGTGGTTGCCGGCCGAGGGCATCCACGGGCGCCTGCGGGCGCTGCGGCTGTTGTTCTCCCAAAAATCCCACCAGGTCCGCACCCGGTCTTCGGCCAGGTTGGCGTAACAGAGATCGCCATTGAACAGATGGAACAAAGGCTGCAGCCGCTCGACGCCGAGGGTGGTGTCGCCAGCCGCCGGCGAGCCGAGATTGTCGTTCACATAGAGGGTTTTCGGCGGCGTTACCCCGGCGGGGGGCGGTAGGTACGCCTTGCCGAGGGTCGGCGTGCCCTGATCACCAAAGCTGGTGAAGGTAAACGGCGCGCGGCCACGCGGAGCGGTACGGAAGGTGGCGAACTCTGGATCGGCGTCGTCATGCATTGCTGCGTAAAGATAAGGGGTGTCGGCGCGCAGCCCGCCGAGCTTCGCGTGATAGGCGTAGACCACCTGGCCAGACTTTGCGTCAGTGTAACTGGCCGGTTTGGCCGCGATGGTTTGCTCGAGCTTGCCGTCGAGATGCCCGAGCACGACACGGGGATTGCGAACCGGTTGCAATGCGTGCCAGGACACGACGATCTCGGAGGACGCATCCGCGCCAAACTGCAGATGCAGTCCGGCGACCGAAGGCGTCGCTACCGGCTCGGGCGATGGTGGTGACGAGGGTGCGGCCGCAGCTTCCCCAGCTCCGATCAGGGGCGCCACTATCATGGTCCCCCCTGCGATGCCCGCGGCCGCGATTAGCCGGCGACGACTGAGTTCCAGGTTAAATCCGCTGTCCGGTGAGGTCATGGCCGCGAGTTATCCCCAATATCGGAGCCTAGAAGCTTTGTTGGCTGACGACGCCGTTGACCTGTGGCGATCAGGCATCGGTGGCGATCGGTATTCGCATGGCGTCGCACCGCTCAGGACGGCAATCGCATCAGTGGCCGTCCCATGCGAATGACCGCACCCTGCTGAACCGAGTCGCAAAGGGTGACGCCCGTCGGCGCAAATACGATGATCGTCGATCCGTGTTGAAACCATCCCATTTCTTGCCCCTTGCTCAGGGAAGTCCGACAGGGAATTTCGGCCTCTCCGCGGTACTGCATGTTCAATACGACGTCGAGAAAATGCAGGCGAATACTGGCAACCAGAATCGCGGCCACCGGGACCAGGGTGACCACAATGCCGGATGGACGAAGCTTTACGGCAATGACTGCCCGTTCATTCTTGCAGAATAATTTTGCGATGCGATTGAGCGCGATCGGATCGACGTTCCAAGTATCGCCGGAAATGTACCTGACCTTTTCGACTGTGCAGTCGTATGGCGCATGGAAGCGGTGATACATGCTCGGCGTCAGCCGCAACGTGACGTATTCGCCATTGCGATAGTGATCCCCGAGTTGCCGGTCGATCAGCAAATCCTGCAACGTGTAGGAAAATCCTTTGGCTTGGATCAGCTCGTCGCTGTCGATCCGTCCGCACGCTCCGATAATCGCATCGCAGGGGCTGGTTATTATATCCGGGTTGCGGTCGATCGGGCGCGCGCCGGGCTTCAGTTCTCGCGTGAAGCACGCGTGCAGGCTCGTGAAATGCCGGGTTCGCGCGTCGCTCAGGTCGAGATCGGCGAATCGCCGCCAAATCGCAATCGAGGCGCGAGTCAGCAATGGGGCCTCGATGTGGCTGAACCAACCGAACAGGCGCGTCGCTAGCTGCCGCGGAATACGGTTCGCTAGCAGAAAGCTGAAATCCTCCCAGAGCCGAATTTGGGTGGATGCCCCTCGCACTGTCATAATCACGTAACAAGCGTCCAATATGGAGCACGTCGATGAGGGCGGCTATCACCAAACTCGGCGGCTATGGTCTGGGCGCAATGAGTGTGGCGGCGTCGGCGGGCGGCCTGAGGGCGCGGCTTCAGCTGTCCAAGGCTAAGCACCGATCGCTCGCCGGGCACCCGCGCATCGCCCGCTTTGTGGGCTCTCTGGTGCCATACTATCAGTACGACGAAGCACGGTTCTTCAGTGCCGATGCAGCACCCGAAGCCGTGATCGCACAGCGGCGGGCCGATTTTGCCCGGCTCTCCGAACTCTACCGCAAACGATTCGCCAACACATTGCAGCTGACGGCCAAAGCTACCGACCTGATCTCGGATTTGCAATTCACCGAAACTTATCGGGTTCCGTTTCAGTTTAGCCGCCAGGTGCGGCGGCACTTGCCGGTGGGCGCGTTTATGCAATCGTCGTCGGGGGTCACGACAACCGACCTCGACGGAAATTTGTTCTACGACCTTACCGGCTCTTACGGCGTCAATCTGTTCGGCTACGATTTCTACAAGGAGTGCATCGACCGCGCCGTCGATCGGGTGCGTGCGCTCGGTCCGGTACTGGGTCCCTATCATCCGGTGGTCGCCGATAACGCCGCGCGCCTCGCGCGCCTGTCCGACATGGACGAGGTTTCGTTTCACATGTCCGGAACGGAAGCCGTCATGCAGGCGGTCGGGCTCGCGCGCTACCATACCGGGCGCTCTCACCTGGTGCGCTTTTGCGGCGCCTATCATGGCTGGTGGGGCGATGTACAGCCGGGTTTGGGCAATCCGGCGCCGGCGCATGAGACCTACACGCTGAAGGACATGTCCGAGGCCGCGCTGCGCGTGCTGCGCAGCCGACGCAATATCGCCTGCGTCCTCGTCAACCCGGTGCAAATCATGCACCCGAACAGCGCCGCGCCTGCGGATTCGACGTTGGTCGACAGCGCCAGGCGGGCTCGTCTCGACCGCACGGCCTATGCCGATTGGCTGAAACAACTCCGTGCTGTCTGCACCGCGCGCGGCATCGTGTTGATCTTTGACGAGGTCTTTGTCGGCTTTCGACTGGCCCCCGGCGGCGCCCAGGAATATTTCGGCGTCCATGCCGACCTCGTCACCTACGGCAAGACCCTCGGCGGCGGCCTGCCGATCGGCGCCGTCTGCGGGCGCAAGCACCTGATGAAGCGTTTCCGCGAGGACCGACCGGCCGATATCTGCTTTGCGCGCGGCACGTTCAACTCGCACCCGTACGTCATGGCGGCAATGAACGAGTTTCTGCGGCGCCTCGCAGAACCGGCGATCACCGCACTCTACCGCGATCTCGATGGAATCTGGGATCGGCGCGCCGCGGCCCTCAATCGGCGCCTGGGCGACGCCGGGTTGCCGGTACGGGTCGCCAATCTTTCGTCGATTTGGACGATCTATTACACACGGCCTTCCGCCTATAATTGGATGTTCCAGTACTACTTGCGGGCGGAAGGACTGGCATTGAGCTGGGTTGGAACCGGCAGGCTGATCTTCAGCCTGAACTATACGGAAGCCGATTACCAAGCGGTTGCGGACCGCTTTGTTACGGCTGCCGAAGCAATGCAACGAGGCGGCTGGTGGTGGGAGGACCCGCTCGCCAGCAACCGACAGATAAAGCGCCGGATTTTGCGCGAAATGATCGCTCATCGGTTGTCGCCGCATTGGAGTCGGCCGGTGACGAGCTGAGCAACCCGCCCTAGCATTGAGTTGCAGCGTCTCTCAGTTCCCGGCCGCTCTGTTCCAAGCCTCAGTTGCTCTGCCCCACAGCTACCGGGTCCTCGAGATCGCCGCGCAACAGATAATACGGCGCTTTGTGATAAAGTTTAATGTCATGGAACGGGTCGGTCATGATTTTCACCGCCCAAACCAATCCGGTCTGCAGGTCTCTAATGAAGAACAGCTGGATCGATCGCAGAATTACCCCGGCGACCCCAATAAACAGCCAGCACATGCCAATCTGATGGACGAACCCGAGTGCGCTTTCCCACGGTCTGATCATTCCGAAAAACGTTGGCTTGAAATATAGCGGCAGCGGAGACAACGCCCAGATCGACAATAAAACGACCTTACGGCGAAGATTATAGCCGACCTTGACCTCTTCTTTATATTCGTGCGTAACATCGTTCATCGTATCGTAATCCTTCGGCTCGAAAAAGAAATGCCCGATCTGGCGGCTGGTCATTGACACGATCCACCCAGTCAAAGCGGCGATCGCCGGGTCCCAGAACAGCAAAAAATACATAAAAACAAAGCTGGTCGCGCTGAATAAATGAAGCGACTGGTTGACTAGGCTATGATGATAGTAACGGTGATCGTCCCAGCGCTGAAGTTTCAGCGTCTGCATGAAACCGCACATCCGCACATCCCCCTTTTGACAAATGCGGGCAAAGTCAGCCGAGAATCCGTCGGTCGGCGGCGCTCAAATTCCGGCCTGTTGTTCGGATTTGACAAATCTCAACAAAGAGAAATGACCAAACGGCGGCATCGGCCGGCGCTCGATCAGGCGCACGTCTTGTCGCCGTTCGATCCAGCTGGCGAATCGCCCCCACGGAAACTCCAACCGCCATCCGAGCCGACAAACGACCGGTTGCAGTAACCGTTCGACCAGCCGCCGGAAGCCGGCATCCGCACCGACGCGGCTCAGGAGAATTATCTCGCCGCCGAGCCTGAGCATCCGGGCACACTCATCGAGCGCGGCTTCTGGGTTCGGCGCGGTCGAAATTACGTGATTCGCCACGACGACGTCGAACGAGGCATCGGGAAATGACAGATGCTCCGCATCCATGACTTCCAGCTTCTCGACATTAGTGAGGGACAGCTCCGCCACCCGTTTCTGCGCCTTGCGAAGCATCGCCTCGGAAAGATCGATGCCGACAATTCGATTCCCCAAGGAATAGCTCGGGAGCGAGATGCCGGTGCCGACACCAACTTCGAGAATTCGGCCTCCGACCCGCTCGGCTGCGACGATCGCCGCCCGCCGCCCGCGCTCGAAAACGGCGCCAAAGACCAGATCATAGACGGGCGCCCAGCGTGCATAGGCCCTGCGTATGCTGATTTCGTCCAGCTCTGCGGACAATTCCTTGCCAACTACACCCGTCACCAAAATCCTGCCGTCGTCACTGTTCAAGGATGTAACAAAAAGTTAGCCATCTATTGTTACGCCACGATGTAAGAAATATTGCGCTTCGATGTCGGCATCTCTCCCAAACCATGTAGTCGTATACCTTGACCAGGGTATGAGAGCCGGTTCTAAAGTGGCTCGGTACTGTTGCTGCACTCTCGGTTCGCAATCACCTCGACTGATCGCGAGCGATATGATAATCGTTCAGAGTCGGATGCGCCTGCTTTTGCGCATCTAATGGCCGCTGTGAACAATCGGATGGTTTCGGTCGTCATCCTCTTGGTAGGGCTCGTCCCGGATGGCGGTGAGGATCTGCCTTCAGCCGTCACATAACGACCGTAAATTCGGGCAGTGTTGAACGGTAGCGCCGGCGCTTTGGTGCGGCTGAGGCAACGATCCCGTCCCGCCGCCTCGGCCAAATCTGACGTCGCCGACGCCCGAACCAGAATTGGTTGTGCTAAGCGATCGGAGATTATTAGTGCCGGCGGAGTTCCCAGATCGTCCGACGCACGACTAACCCTGAACACGTCGTGACGTGGTCCGACGACAATAGTATTTGTATCCAGCCGTCACGCATTTGGACGTGGATGGCAAGCTTGTGCTCCAAGCCGCTAATCAAAGATTTACCGTAGCAGCCAGCATGTTGATATTTGTTTTACCTTTAGTCGACTAGGATCGAGCAACGGCAGATGGAGGTCCGCGTACCTGCATTTATCGTCGCGAGGCAGATGATGAACCGCCTATCCATGTTGGTTACGCCGGACGGACAATGGGTCCTTGCAGGCAGCGACGAGTTTCTGGCTGCCCTCGGCGATCCGGATCCGGATTACGATGCGACATCATTCGCAGTCAAAAATCTTGGCTTTATCAAATTTCAGATCCTGGAACAGTCACTGATCGAGATCGAACTGCACCCCAGTACGGTAGAACTGGCCGCACTCCTCGCGGTTCAACAGAAATTGCTGCGCTCGGCGGTTCGACTGTTTCGCGTTAAATATTTCGAGAATTCATGGCATTCGGAAATTTTTCCGGCGGCAGAGTTAGCGGTGACGCGTCTTTCCGAGCTGTGTGCTCCAAAATTCTTACCATCGATCCATGAGAGATTTTTAGTTGAACCTCAGGATTTCTCGAAGCTTTACGATGCCGGCGATAGCCCATTGCAGCTGTTCGCACAAAAGTGGCGGATGTCTTTTGCCCATTTTGACCCAAGCGTCATATCATTTGCCGAAAAACAGCAACTGCTATCTAGATTGATAATTGTAGGGGTGAAACTACCCGATGACGATCCGGTCTTTCGGTTCATCGGAGACGGCCACGCCAACTGGCTCGACGAGAATTACCATTTCAATGCGATTGGAGAGAAGATCGGCAACCAGCCGGACAAGGACTATGGAGCGTGGCTCACCGAGTTTTATAAAAGCGTGGCCCAAACTGGCCGGCCGCGTTACGATTACGTGACTGCGACTATTCAACGGGGAAACGGAACTCACGTCACTCGCTACGAAAGGCTGCTGCTGCCGTGGAAGACGTCTTCCGACGAAGTTCTTGTGACGCTGTCCTCCCGCGGTTTGCCGGAAAATAGCGTATCAGAGGAACCTTCTTCTCGGCCGGAAAGCTCAATCGTCAGGAATTCGGTGATGTCGTCGTAAGCCTCCTCGGCCGAGAGGTAGGCGAGTACGACCTCAAGATTCCCCCATTGCGAACCGGGGAAAAAGATGCTGCGGCTCGCGTGCTTATAGCCGTAACCAGAACTCACGCCTTTTTCTATTAATATCGGCGCGACGAGAGCGATCGCCCAATCCACGGGCCAGCGGGCGAGGGCATAGGCCCTTCCCAATCTGGCAAGCAGGTGAGATAGGCGACGCCCTCTAAAGTCCGGCCGAATCCAATGCGCACCAGCGCAGAGCGCTACGCCTGTTATCAGTTTTGCGGCTGGCGCGGTGACAACGCAGCATTGGTCTGCCTCGCAGCCAGCGTAAAACATCGAACGTGCTTGTTCTTGCAAGGTGGTCTCAGGCCAATAATACACTCTGCCGGCCTGAGTGAGGATTATTTCTCCATGCTCGTCTTCACCCGAGATCCAATACGAATTGTCAGGAGTTAGGTCATTATATTGCGGGTCATACGTCTTTACCAATGGAAACCACGTCTTTCTGGCAACCTGCCGGCGGTTTATATAATGCAGTTCTTCAAAATCGTGACGGAGCCGCAAGTGTATTCCCAGCTGTCGCGCCGCCTTATCACCCTCCAGTACGAACTTCGCCAATAAACGCGCCGGACCGTGCTTGATGGTCAGAGCGTCCGGCAGTCGAAGGTTGTTCTGCGGGACAATATTCGGGTAGATCAGCGCCATCGGGTGCTCCTTACATTAAAGCAACATCTTGGGCCGGCCAACTGCGATCGAACTGCGGATGATCTTATCGGGGTGGCGAAGCAACCGAGCCACTGCCTGACCGAACTGCACTTCCTCGGTTTCTCGATCCCGAATGATGACCCTGTGACGTTCGCTCTCAGAGTTAGCAGCCCGTAACCTCGACCAAATATTGACTTAAGATTAACAGTAATCCCGGGTCTGTCAATTAAAATCCAAATATTTACTATCTTATCCAAGTAACATTCGCCAGGAAGTTGCAGTATAAAGCTCACTGATTTGCGATATATAGTCGATTTTATGACGTGTGTTTGACGGTATGAACCCGTAAAACGAGAGAACTGCTGAAGAGAAGAGCATACCCAACCTTTATAATAGGACGAATTACCTTCAAATTGTGAATTTCCATTGATGATATGACGAGTAATTGACGGTTTGTTGCTCTCGCCTCATAGTCGATTACGTATATAGGGTAGGGGCGGCGGCCACGATCGGCAAAGCCCAAAGGTCGCCGGCTTCAAGCCCGCTGGCGAACAGAACGGCACGATCTCCGTCGGCCAGCGGCGTAAGAGATTGCACGCTTGTTTCCGTTGCCCGGGCGATGCATTGATGGCTGTCCAAGCCCTCGGAGCAAGAGATCAGGAATGCAGAGCCTGTGGTCCGATAATGAGGCGGAGCGGCTGGTACAGCATTATGCCGGCCAGGGGATCGGCGAGGACGTGGCGTTGCGCGTCTACACCTCGCGGCTGCTGGGCGGCGATCCAAAACTGGTGCTGCACGGCGGTGGCAACACCTCGGTCAAGACCGTCGTAAAGGACCTCGTCGACGAGGACGCAGAGGTTTTGTGCGTCAAGGGCAGCGGCTGGGACATGGCGGCGATCGAACCCGCCGGCCTCCCGGCGGTACGGCTTGCTCCGATCCGGAAGTTGCGCCAGCGGGAGCAATTGTCGGACGAGGAGATGGTACGGGTTCAGCGCGCTAATTTGATCGATCCCGGCGCTCCCAGCCCCTCGGTCGAAACCTTGTTGCATGCTTTTTTGCCGCATAAATTCGTCGACCACACGCACTCGACGGCGGTCCTCGGCATCGCCGATCAACCCGACGCCGCCGAGCAATGCGCCGATCTGTATGCCGGCCGATTGGGGCTCGTTCCCTACATTATGCCGGGTTTCCAGCTTGCCAAAAAAGCCGCCGAAGTATTCGAGCAAGATCCCGAAGTCGAGGGCCTCGTCCTGCTGAAACACGGGATTTTTACCTTCGGCGACACCGCGCGCGCCGCTTACGAACGGATGATCGAGGCCGTATCGCTGGCGGAACAACGGCTCACTCGGCGGCGCAATACGGTGGTCTTTCCGGCTGCCCCTCAGCCGGCCGCGATTGCCGCCGTGGCCGAGGTCGCACCTATCCTGCGTGGCGCCTGCGCCCTCCCTTCCCCGCTCGAGGACGGGGCCTATAAGCGCTTCACTCTCGAATTCCGCACCGGCCCGGCGATCCTCGATTATGTCAATGGCGCCGAACTGGCGCGCTACAGCCAAGCCGGCGTCGTTACCCCCGATCACACGTTGCGAACCAAAAATTTCCCGTTGATCGTGCCGCCCCCTGAGCAGGGACGACTCGATGGTTTCCAAACCGCCGTGCGCGCTGCTGTCGAACGGTTCGTGGCCGAATACCATGCTTATTTCGCGCGTCACAATGCACGCCAGGCGGTAGCGAAACGCGAGGTCGATCCGATGCCGCGGGTGATCCTGGTGCCGGGATTGGGATTATTCGGACTCGGTGGCAACGCCCGGGACGCGCGCATCGCCGCCGATATCGCGGAGTCGACAGTCGCGACGATAACCGATGCCGAGGCCATCGGCCGCTTCGCGCCGGTCGGCGAAGCCGATATGTTCGATCTTGAATATTGGTCGCTCGAACAGGCAAAGCTGGGTCAGGCGGCGGAGAAACCGCTTGCCGGCCAGATCGCGGTCGTAACCGGGGGTGCGGGAACAATCGGCTTTGCAATTGCCCGGGCAATGGCTCGAGCCGGCGCCGAATTGGCGGTGCTCGACATCAATGGTGAAGCCACCGCCGCCGCCGCAAAGCAGCTCGGCGGCGCCGCGATCGGGCTTGCCTGCGATGTTACCGATCCGGGTTCGGTGCGGGCTGCTTTTGAACGCGTTGTCGCCGAATTTGGCGGGGTCGATATCGTCGTCTCGAACGCCGGTGCGGCATGGCAAGGGCGAATTGGCGAGGTGAAGGACACGGTATTGCGCCGCAGCTTCGAACTCAACTTTTTCGCCCACCAGACGGTGGCGCAAAGCGCTGTTCGCATCATGCTGGCGCAACGCACCGGCGGCTGCCTGTTGTTCAACGTCTCGAAACAGGCGGTCAACCCGGGCCCGAATTTTGGCCCCTACGGTCTGCCCAAGGCCGCGACCCTCGCCTTGATGCGGCAATATGCACTCGATTACGGCGCCGAGGGCATCCGTGCCAACGCGGTTAACCCCGACCGCATCAAGAGCGGGTTGTTAACCCCCGAGATGATCGCCGCTCGCGCCAGGGCGCGCGGTGTCAGCGAGGCCGATTACCTGGCCGGCAATCTGCTCGGCCGCGAAGTCACCGCCGACGATGTCGCGCAAGCCTTTCTCGCCCATGCGCTGGCGCTCAAAACCACCGCCGACGTCACCACCGTAGACGGTGGCAACATCGCCGCCGCGCTGCGCTGACGCCTCGTGCTGCCCGCCGCGGACTATCTTAGCGCTCGCGGGCGGCGGGGTAGCTGACGGCGAGGCCGGCGCGGGCGTCCTGCTGAATGCCGTATTGCGGGAAGGGGTAGCGCAGGCCGTTTTTTGATAACGCTTCCATGCCGGCGATCGCCTTTTCGAGGTAGTCGGGCGGCAAGGCCATCAGCATTTCGTCGTCAAGTACGCCGCCATAGCGGCGCTCGGCAAAGCACGGGATCGACAGGCTCGGCTCGCGGGTCTTTAGCGCGCGGCCCCAGGAATTGGCGCAGGCGGATTCGCCGACCACACTCCAATCGAAACGCTTGTAGCCAGCCCATTGCAGGCCGTTGATGAAATAGATCATCGCCCCGGGCGTCGCGTAGAACAGCGCGATGTCAGGCGGATCGAGCCGGCCCGAGGCGAGCGGCGCCACTGCCAAAGCCTCGTAGCGGCCATCGGGCACGCATTCCATCGCCGCCTGATGAGCGCTGGCATCCTCGGGGGTGCTGTACCACACCCCGACCATGTGTTGCCCGGAACGCCACGCCGCGTCCTTGGCGCCGCCGAGCCCGACCACCGCGCGGCATTGCGCGCCGACGAGGTCCTCGGCTGTGAGCCCGACGGTCCAGCCGAGCCGCGCCGCCTGAGCCACGATCTGGTCGAGTGTGTGGATCGATGTCGGGCGGCGGATGCGCGGGATTGCCTCCATCTCTGCGCTATCCTCGAACAATTTCATGCCGAACGGGATCGAGCGCAACCGCAGCAGCCGTTCGACATCGAAGGCGAGTTTGGGCCAATCTTGGGTCATCTGGGCATCCCTTCAGAGGCAGCGCGGACAAAACGGCCGGACGCCTGCCGCGCGGCTGCGCCGTTGCCCGGTCCAGCGATATTTATCACATCGGATGGAACCGGTAGGAATTCGTGGAGTTCGGCCCCACAGTGAGCGGTGAGGCTGCAGAAGCATCCGACCTGCTCGCGCGGCACGGTCGGATTCTGCGAAGCGAAAGGTACCGCAATGCGCGTCTTCTGCGTCCATCCCGGCCCGCTCACCTATTCGCAGATTTTTTTGCGGCTCGAGCCGATCGGGCTCGAACTCGTGGCCGGTGCTGTGCGGCAGGCCGGTCACGCGGTCCGGCTGCTCGACTTGCAGGTCGAAGACCAGCGCGCCTATTTCCGCACGCTTGAGCGCTGGCGCCCCGATGTTGTCGCGTTCGGTTGCAACTATCTGGCAAACGTGCCGGAGATCGTCGATCTGGCAAAGACGACGAAGGCGCGCTTCCCCGGCGTCTTTATCTGTGTCGGCGGGCATAGCGCCTCGTTCTCCGCCGCGGCGATCATCGATCACAGCGCCGGGGCGATCGATTGCGTCCTCAAAGGTGAGGGCGAGGCAACAATCCCACTGCTGCTCACGGCGATCGAAACCGGCAGTCTGCTCACTACGGTCCCCGGCGCGGTAACCGCAGCCGGTGAGGGACCGCAACCGGCCTTTGTCCATTCGCTTGATGACGTGATGCCGGCGCGCGATTTGTTGCGCTACCGCCGCAAATACTTTGTCGGCATTCTCGACCCGTGCGCGTCGATCGAATTTTCGCGCGGCTGCCCGTGGGATTGCTCGTTTTGCAGTGCGTGGACGTTCTACGGCCGCAGCTATCGCCTGGTCAGTCCCGAGCATGTCGTCGAAGATTTGCGGCGGATCCGCGAGCCCGGCATCTTTGTCGTTGACGATGTCGCCTTTGTCCATCAGAGCCACGCGATGGAATTGGGTGAGCGGATCGCCCGCGCCGGCATCAAGAAGCGCTATTACCTCGAGACCCGCGGCGATGTGCTGTTGCGCAACAAGGAGGTGTTCGGCTTTTGGAAAAGCATTGGGCTGCAATATCTTTTTCTCGGGGTCGAGGCGATCGACGAGGATGGGCTCCAACGCTATCGCAAGCGCACTTCGCTCGGCCGCAATTTTGAGGCGCTGGAATTCGCTCGCTCGCTCGGCCTGATCGTCGCGATCAACCTGATCGCCGACCCCGATTGGGACCACGAGCGCTTTCGCATCGTGCGCGAATGGGGCCTTGACGTCCCCGAGGTCGTCAACCTCAGCGTCAACACGCCCTATCCGGGAACCGAGAGCTGGCTGACCGAGGAGCGGGCTTTGACGAGCCGCGACTATCGGCTATACGACATTGCGCATGCGGTGTTGCCGACGCGCCTGCCTCTCGACGAATTCTATGAGGAACTGGTAACGACGCAGCGCGCGTTCTACCGCAAATTCGCCGGCTGGCGGGCGGCCTACACCGCAGCCAGCACCGTCGCCCGCCAATTGCTGCGCGGCCACCCCAATTTCCTAAAGAGCCTCTATTTGCTGGATAAGCTCTATCGCCCGGAACTGCTGCTCGCCGATCACAACATGCCGATCGATTACGAGATACCGGCTCCGGCGCGGCGCACCGCGGTGCATCCGTCGAACACCGCAGCGCTCTACATTCATCCGCCGCGCGGCCGCAAAGGGCGGGCGATCGATGCCGCCACTGAGGACTTTGTCGAGGCCACCCGGGTCGGCGGCACGCCTTAAGCCAGGCCGCTATACAATTACTTCGGACGGATCGCCGCTTGCCTCTTCAGGGCGGCGAGGCTCTATATCACCGCTGCAACGGCGAGAGGGAAAGCGCGATGCGGTTTCTCGGGGTCCATCCGGGCCCTCTCATGTACACAAAGATTTTTCTACGAACTCGAGCCGCTCGGCCTCGAACTCGTCGCCCAGGCGGTCCGCCAGGCCGGTCACGCCGTCGCGCTGATCGATTTACAGGCCGAGGACCATCGCGCCTATTTCCGGATGATCGAGCGCTGGCGTCCCGATGTCGTTGCCTTTTCCTGCAACTACTTGGCAAACGTGCCGGAAATCGTTGACCTGGCAAAAGCGACAAAAGCCCGTTTCCCCAATATTTTTATCTGTGTCGGCGGCCATAGCGCCTCGTTCACCGCATCTGCCATCCTCGTCCACGGAGCGGGTGCCATCGATTGCGTCCTCAAGGGTGAGGGCGAGGCGTCGATGCCATTGCTGCTGTCAGCGATCGAACGGGGCGAGGACTCCGTCACTGTCCCGGGCGCGGTCACCGCCAGCGGCGACGGGCCCCCGCCCACCTTTGTTCATTCGCTCGACGAATTGACCCCGGCGCGCGATCTGTTGCGCCATCGCCGCAAGTATTTTATCGGCACGCTCGACCCTTGCGCCTCGATCGAGTTTTCGCGCGGCTGCCCGTGGGATTGCTCGTTCTGCAGTGCCTGGACCTTTTACGGCCGCAGCTATCGCCTGGTCAGTACCGAACGGGTGATCGAGGACCTGCGCTCGATCCGCGAGCCCGGCATCTTTATCGTCGATGATGTAGCCTTCATTCACGAGCGCCACGGTCTCGAAATCGGCGAGGCGATCGCCCGCGCCGGCATCAAAAAGCGCTATTACCTCGAGAACTCGCGGCGATGTGCTGTTGCGCAACAAGGAGGCGTTTCGTCTGTGGGCGCGGCTCGGATTGCTGACGATGTTTCTCGGCCTCGAAGCGATCGACGAAGCCGGGCTCAAGAAATACCGCAAGCGCGTCGCCCTCGACAAAAACTTCGAGGCGGTCGAATTCGCCCGCTCGCTCGGCGTCAATGTCGCGGTCAATTTGATCGCCGACCCCGATTGGGACCACGAGCGCTTTCGCATCGTGCGCGAATGGTGCCTGGAGATGCCCGATGTCATCAACATCAGCATCAACACCCCCTATCCGGGAACCGAGAGCTGGGTCACCGAGAGCAGGCGACTCGAAACCCGCGACTATCGGCTGTTTGACATCCAGCACGCAGTGTTGCCGACGCGATTGCCGCTCGCCGAGTTCTATGAGGAATTGGTGACGACCCAGCGCGCGATCCTCAAAAAGCACCTTGACTGGCATCAGCTGGTCGATGCCGGCGGTATCGTCGCCCGGCTGTTAATGCGCGGCCAGACCAATTTCGTCCGCAGTCTGTTCCAGATGAATAAAGTCTATCGCCCCGAACTGCTGCTTGCCGATCACGACAAACCGGTGGCCTACCAGATCCCGCTCCCGCCCTCCGCGCCCGAGCGGCGAGTCAACCCCGCTTCGCTTTATATCCACGCGCCGCGCGGGCGTCGCGGGAGGGCGATCGACACCGCGACCGAACAATTCGTCGACGAGACCCGTATGGGGACAAGCGCATAATTGCGGCGGCTCGTGGCGCACGCGACACCGCTCGGGAGCACTGTTCTTCTCCACATACGAGTGCTTATTATTTCGATGCCGATCCGGTAGAGAGAAGCGCCTCATAATGCGCTCAGAGGCGTGCTTCCGATCGGTACCGGCGCAGCTGATTTGGCATTCTCGTCCCTGCCTGGAGGGTCAGGCAAAGGGGCGACGGCACCGCCCGCAGCTACGACGGCCGGGTCTCGTCACGGTAGAGGCTCAGCGCCTTCATCACCGGGGCGTCGCTGAAGCTGAACAAGAAGGCCGGGTGGTCGCCGGTATTGACGTGCTCGCAGAAGGTCCAGGTCGGCACTGTGAACACGTCCTTGTCTTCCCAGTCCAGCCGTTCTTCGCCCACCACCGAATAGCCGGCGCCCTCGATCACGTGATAATTCGTGCAGCAGACTTGGCGGCGTGCCCGCGTCTTCTCACCGGGGCGCAGCAGCTGCATGTGGCAGGTGATGGTCGGCATGACCGGTCCACCGGTGACCCGGTTCTTGTATTCGAGGATGATGTCCTCGCCGGCCGCGGCGGTATCGGCGGCAACCAGCCGCTGCAGCGCAGCCCGCATCTCCGACATCGGGTAGTGCCACTGCGAGGCGTTGACGGCGGCGCCAAACTCTTGCCGCTCCTGGGGGTACTCTTCATAGAACCCGGCTTCGAGCATCCGCACCAGCGGTGTGTCGAGGCCGTCGAGCCAGATCATCGGCGCATCGGTGTCGTTGGCGTGGTCATGCCAGCACCAGTTCGGGGTCAGCACGAGATCGCCCGGGTACATTGGGACGCGCTCGCCGTTGACGACGGTGTAGCCGCCCTTGCCCTCGATGATCAGGCGAAGGGCCGCTGCGGAGTGGCGATGGGCCCGGGCAATCTCGCCCGGCATCACGATCTGGATGTTGGCGACAAGCGTGTTGCTGGCAGCCCCGGGCAGCTCGGGGTTGGTCAGGCGCAGCACCCTGCGCTCGGCCTGCGCGGTGCCGACCAGCTCAGCCGCCCGCATCGCCTGTGGCCGCAGATCGCGCCAATGCCACAAGTAAGGCATCGCCTTGCTTTGCGGCTCGATGCTGATACCGCCGCCGATCCAGGCCGGCGTCACATGCTGCGCGGCCAATTGCGCGTAGTAGTCCTGCAGCTCTTCTTGCGAGGATTGGATGTCAGACAGCTCCAGCATTGAAGGTCCTCCCTTTCACATTACCCATCATTCCCGACGAAAGCGTCCTGAAAGCAGGAACCCAGGGGTCGTCCGCATCTGAACGTTGGCCCCCTGTTCATGGAGGGCAAGCTCCCGGCCCGCTCTTAAGGGGCTGACGCGGCATATTCGATGATCTCGGTTTCATTCCGACCAGACCTTTTCAGGCCAACGCCGCCCGCACTGCGGCCAGCCGCTCCAGGGAGCCTAAGACCTTAGGCTGATCGTTGGTCAGATGGCGCACGAGGATGTCGGTGTACCCGATTTCCGCAAAGGTCCAAAACTGTTCCGCGACCTCGTTGACCGAACCCGCGACCAGTGCTTCTGCCGGCATGCCGCGATAGCTTCGGCTCAGGGCTTCCTGCAGCACCGCCCGAGCCTCGGGGGACGACTCGCTAACATAAATGTCTCGCCGCAGGACGATCGCGCCCGGCTCTCTGCCATAGACGGCGCAGCGCTCACGATAGAGATCGGCCTGCGCGCGTGCCTCCTCGCGGGTGAGGCTGGGGCTCGCGATCCAGCCCTCCGCCAATCGTGCCGCGCGGTCGATGGCCGGCGGAGCGCTGGCGCCGATCCAGACCTCGACCGGCTCGGCCGGACACAGCGCCAGGCTCGCTTGAGTGATCCGGAACCGCCGGGAGGAACTGACTGTCTCACCCGCCAGCAGGCGCCGGACAATGTCGAGAGCCTCCTCGAAAGCCGAAGGACGCGTCCTGATGTTGGCGCCCATGGCGGCGAACCTTGTGTCGCCCCAGCCGAGCCCGCATTGCATGATGAAGGGACCTTGAGCGATGGCGGCCAGCGTCCCGATCTGCTCGGCCACCAACACCGGGTGCCACAAGGGGAGCAGGAACAAGCACCCGGCCGGGGCCTCGCCCCACTCCGCGAGCAGCCGCCCCAGTATCGGCGTGTTCTGATAATAGGGCGTTGGCGACACGTGCTGATCGCCGACAAACAGGGAATCGAGCGCAGCACGGCGTGCCGCGCCGGCTCGCTCGATCATCCAGCGCGCTCCTTGGCGCGGATCTTTGGCGTCTGGGTAATTGCTCGTCAGCGATATCCCGACTCTCATCGTGTCATCCTCGCCATCGACTCAAGTTTCGATCGGACCCGAACCCGCCGTCCACGCCAACCAAAGATTGCGGTTGCCCCGAAAAGTCCGCTGCGTTGTGGTCACGTTGATCATGGCCTTTGAAGGACGATCACCGGGTAGATCCCGTTCGGAACCAGCGGCTCAAGCCCAGATCCTTGTGCGATCAAAGTCTCGTGTAGGGTGCAGAAACGGGGAGAGGTGCAGCAGTGCCACGATTTGGTTGTTCGGCGTCGCTAGGGCGGTCACCTCTGCCCGCGACGAGCGGCTAACCCTTCCGAACAAATTGGAGCGGGCGAAGGGATTCGAACCCTCGACCCCAACCTTGGCAAGGTTGTGCTCTACCCCTGAGCTACGCCCGCGCTCCGCCGCCGCAGCTTTGGCCGCGACTATATGCTCGCCATGATAGCGACGGCCGAGCGCTTTGCAAGGTCGGCGTCACCCGCGCTTGCCGCGGTCAGCCGCGCGCGGCATCGTTGGCAGATGTCTACCTCACTGACACCAGAGGATCTATTTCGACGGTTGGACGCGCTCGGGATTGCACACCGCACCGCAACGCATCCCCCGGTGTTTACCGTCGCTGAAGCAGCTGCTATGCGCGGCAACCTCCCCGGTGGTCATTGCAAAAGCCTTTTCCTGAAGGACAAGAAGGGGGCGTTCTGGCTCATCGTCATGCTCGAAGAGCGGCGCCCCGATCTCAATAAGCTCGCTGCTCGTCTTGGCGCGCCGCGGTTTTCGTTTGGCGATGCCGACGATCTCTTTTCCCTACTCGGAGTCCGGCCCGGCAGTGTCACACCGTTCGCGCTGATCAACGATAGCGCACATCGGGTGACTCCGGTGCTCGACCGCGACATGCTGACTTACGATCCGCTCAACTACCACCCGCTGGTAAATGATCGCACAACCGCGATCGCGGCCGATGATCTGTTGCGGTTTATCGCGGCCTGCGGTCACCAGCCACGCATCGTCGACCTTGCCGAGATCGAGCGCGGCCCAACCCGGTAATCGCGGCGATTGCGTTGGCGCAGGCAAAGCTTTCGCGGTGCCGGCGCTTGCCTTCGCCATGCGCTGCCGCCATGTTGTTGGTCCATATGTAAGAGGAGAGCGATGCCGAGCGAACCTTTGATCGGCGGCGCTGCTGCCACCCCCGTCAAGGACGTCACCACCGCCACCTTTATGACCGAGGTCGTCGACGGCTCGTTCGATGCACCGGTCATCGTCGATTTTTGGGCGCCGTGGTGCGGCCCGTGCCGTCAACTTGGGCCGCTTCTTGAAAAGACCGTGCGCGCCACCAACGGTGCGGTGCGGATGGTGAAGCTGAACATCGACGAGAATCCCGAGATCGCGCAGCAAATGCGCATCCAGTCGATTCCAGCCGTGTATGCCTTTAAGGACGGGCGGCCGATCGATGGGTTTGTCGGGGCGTTGCCTGAAAGCCAAGTCAAGCAATTCGTGCAGCGCATCGGCGGTGGCCAAGGCGGCCCCTCGCCGGTCGAGGAAGCAATGGCGATGGCCAAGGAAGCGCTGCAGCAGGGCGACCACGGCAGCGCCAGCGCGATCTTCTCGCAAGTTTTGCAGCGCGAGCCGGCAAATGTCGAAGCCCAGGCGGGCCTCGCCCGCGCGCTGATCGCGGGTGGGGATCTTCGCAAGGCGCGGCAACTTCTCGACCGGGTAGCGAAAGAGGATGCCGGTCATGCCGAGATCGCGGCTGCCGAGGCTGCCCTCGAATTGGCCGAGCAGGCCAAGACCGCAATGGCCTCCGCCGGCAAGTTGCGGGCCAGGCTGGCGGCAAACCCGGATGATCATGAAGCCCGAATGGAACTCTCGACCGCACTTTTCGGCAGCGGCGAGCGGGAGGCGGCGATCGACGAATTGCTAACTTTGTACAAGCGCGATCGCGAGTGGAACGAACAAGCCGCACGTAAGCAGCTCGTCAAGTTTTTCGAAGTTATGGGCGGCACCGATCCGCTGACTTTGAGTGCGCGGCGCCGGTTGTCGGCTCTGATGTTCTCCTGAAGGGAGGCGCGCGATGAGCGAGCGGCCCGGTATAGCGACGCTATGCGAGACACTGCCGATCTTCCCGCTTGCGGGCGTCTTGCTGTTGCCGCGCGGGCGGCTGCCGCTCAATATTTTCGAGCCACGCTATCTGGCAATGACCCGCGATGCGCTCGCCGGCGACCGGTTGATCGGCATGGTCCAGCCGAGCGATCCCAATCAGCCAGCCTCCGGAAACCCGCCCGTTTATCCGACCGGGTGCGCCGGCCGCATCACTTCCTTCTCCGAGACCGAAGACGGCTGCTATCTGATCACACTGACCGGGCTGTGCCGCTTTCGCATTCGCGAAGAACTGCCGCTACAGAGCGGCTACCGCCGCGTCATTCCGAAATGGGATGAATTCGCCAGCGACCTCAGAAATCCGCGCGAATCCGGCTTTGACCGGGAGCGATTAATGCGCAGCTTGCGCGCCTATTTTGAGAAGCACCGCATCAAGGCCGAGTGGGATGCGATCAATTCGGTGCCGGGTGAGCGCCTCGTGACGTCGATTTCGATGGTGTGCCCATTCGAACCCAGTGAGAAGCAGGCTTTACTCGAAGCGCCGGATCTCGATGAACGCGCCAAGTTGTTGACGGCGATCGTCGAAATGGCCGTCATGGATCAGCCGAGCGAAGGCGGCGGTGTGCGCCATTAGCGCCGGACCGCACCCGGTGAGATGGAGGCAAGTATGGAAGGGGTGTCCGAGGTCGATCCGAAACTCCTCGAAATCCTGGTCTGTCCGCTGACCAAGGCGCCGCTCCGTTACGATCGCGAAGCTCAAGAATTGATCAGCGAGGAGGCCGGGCTCGCCTATCCGATCCGCGACGGGATTCCGATCATGCTGGTCGACGAAGCGCGGCCGCTGCGCGACGACGAAAAATTGACCAAGAGCCTGCCGTCACCCTGAGGGCATCGTGGCGAGCGCCGGCGGAGCAACGCGCTGGCCGGTCGAACTCCGGCTCATAAAGGCTGAAAAGCTGCTGGAAATCACGTTTGACGACGGCAGTTCCTTTCGGTTGCCGGCCGAATACCTGCGGGTCGAGAGCCCTTCGGCCGAGGTTCAAGGCCATGGTCCAGGGCAACGAACAGTGGTTTCCGGGCGCGCCCATGTCGGCATTATCGGTCTCGAGCCGGTTGGTAACTATGCGGTCCGCATCGTTTTCGATGATCTTCACGACACCGGGATTTTCTCGTGGGGCTACCTGCACCAGCTTGGCGTCGAATACGATCGTCGCTGGCGCGCGTACGTTGACGCCTTAGCAATGAATGGACTGAGACGCGAGCCAGATCGTTCCTGACGGAACGGTGCAGTCAACTCAACGCCTTGAGGCGATCGCCCCAAGCGGTTCGGGTGACTGTCGGCGGTACTCGGGCACCAGCCGTTCGAGAAGCTGCAGCATCCGTTCTTCGCGGCGTTGGCGGGCAGCTTCCTCGATTTCGTCGATCGAACGCGCCAGCACGCCGTAATCGGCGGTGCGCGGCGCCGCAAGGCGGATCGCCGGACTCTTTGTCCGCATCAGCGGCTCGTCAGGATGGAAGAGTTCTTCGTGCAATTTCTCGCCGGGGCGAAGGCCGACAAACTCGATTTCAATGTCGCGACCGGGCCGCAGGCCGGCAAGGCGGATCATCTGCCCGGCCAGATCAATGATTCTGACCGGTTCGCCCATGTCGAGAACGCAGATCTTGCCGCGAAACTCGGATGTCTCGGGCTGCGGCGACAGCGCTGCTGCCTGTAAGACGAGTTCGACCGCCTCGCGCACCGTCATGAAAAAACGGCTGACGTCGGGATGGGTCACGGTCAAGGGGCCGCCGGCCGCGAGCTGCCGGGCGAAGAGCGGCACCACCGACCCGGTCGAGCCCAACACATTGCCGAACCGCACCGTGATATATCGCGTGCCGCCGCCGGCCACCCGTCGCGACTCGTACAGGTCAAGCGCCTGGCAAAGGCTCTCGGCGATGCGCTTGGTAGCGCCCATGACGCTCGTGGGGTTGACTGCCTTATCGGTCGAGATCATCACGACCGTTGACACGCCAAAGGCGCGCGCCGCCTCGGCAACGTTGCGGCTGCCGGCGATATTGGTCAGGACACCTTCGGTGGGGTTCGCTTCCACCATCGGAAGGTGTTTGAGGGCCGCGGCGTGGAAGACGATTTCGGGCCGTTCGTCGGCGAGGACCGCATCGATTTGTGCGCGATCGCGGACATCGCGCAAGACAGGCACAAGCAATAATTGCGGCTGCTCGCGCAATTCGATATCGACCGAGTAAAGCGCGAACTCGCTGGAGTCCAACAGCACCAGGCGAGCCGGGGACAGCGCAGCGATTTGCCGCGACAACTCAGCGCCAATCGTGCCCCCGGCGCCGGTGACGAGGACGCGGCGACCCTGGATCAGTCGCGACATGCTGGCGCGGTCCAGTACCGCCTGGGGGCGACCCAGCAAATCTTCGAGCGCGATCGGCTCCAATGCCCGATCGGGATCGTCGAGATTGCGTTGGAAATCGGTCAGCCGCGGCAGGCGTGCCAATGGGATCGCCAGCGCATCGGCCCGGTCGAGTAGCTTACGTACCTGGTCGCCCGACAGGTTTCTGGCGGTGATGATCAGCTTCTGCGGGCGTTTGCCGCGCCTGTCGAGTCGGGCGACAACCTGTTCAAGCGAATCGATTGTGCCGAGCACCGGAACTCGGTAAATCTCGCGGCCGACCCGCGAGGGTGTGTCGGCGAGCACGCCGACTACCCGGTACACCGCGCGCGGATTGTGCATCATCTCGCGGATAAAGGTGTCGGCGCCCTCTTTGGCGCTGATCAGCAAAACCGGCACGGTCTGGTGCTTGGCGCGTTCGAGAACGTGATCGAGCCCGCGATCCTTAAACAAGCGATAGGCGAGACGCGGCGCGCCAAGCAAAGTGACGAGCACAAACCAATTTATCAGAAGGGTCGAGCGCGGCAGCGTTTCGAGCCGGGTCAATACAAACATGAGCGGCAGAAAGACGAGAATCGTGAGGCTGACGGCACGAGCGATGTTGTAGAGGTCGGGCAGCGAGGCATAGCGCCAAATACCGCGGTATAGCCCGGTAAGGCGATACACTGCCGCCGCGATCAGCGTAAAAGCGAGGATGTAGATCGCGGTCAGCCGCAGCTGGTAACTGACAACTTCGCCACCAAGTCGCAGATAGAGGGAGATGACAAACGACAGCGCCGCCATCGCAATGTCGTGCAGATAGGCGAATACCGCGCGCCGATTGTCGGGAAGGATTTTCACGGAACCCCTATATCGGAAATGGAGAGACTCCGAAACCGGGCAGCGCGCACGCGATCCCAGTCTTCGCCGCGTCGCAACAATGATGCAGCGCGAATGTGACCCAGTCTATATCGGCCAGCCCCCCGCGCCTCTAAGATAACTGCCATGAGCTGGAGGCGGCTCTATCAGATTCTGCAACCCGAGGCCGCCGGCACCGCCGCGCGGGCGTTTCGCATTGCCCATCACGCGATGGTGGTACTCGGGATCTCTATCATGCTTGCCGACACGGTAGCGGCTTGGCGCGAAGCGCATTATCGCATTCTGGACGCAAGCTTTCAGATCGTCTGCGCGTTTTTTATCGCCGAATACGTCGTTCGGCTTGGTGCTGCCGCCGCTGCTCCGGCGGCGCATCGTCGCGGTTGGCAGGCGCGCCTCGCCTGGATGGTATCCGGAAGCGGTTTGTTCGATCTGCTGGGCGCGCTGCCGGGCGTGCTCGATGTGACCCTAAACCCGAAATACGCAAGCCTCTACGGCTTTGTCTGGGCCTTCAAGCCGATCCGGTATTCGGCCGGTCTCGCAAGCCTCCAGCGGGTGATCAGCCGAGCCCGCCATGCGCTGCTATCTGTCCTGCTCGCTTTCGGTATCGTGCTGCTGGCTGCCGCCAGCCTCGCCTATCTCCTCGAACGCAACGCCCAGCCCGAGCTGTTCGGTTCGATCCCACAGGCGCTGTGGTGGGCAATCGTCACCCTGACGACAACCGGCTACGGCGACGTTACACCGATTACCCCGGCCGGGCGCGTATTGGCCGGCATTGTCATGGTCTCCGGCATCCTGGTCTTCGCTTTATGGGCCGGTATCCTCGCGAGCGGCTATGCCGAGGAATTGCGCCGCCGCGAATTTTTGCGGACCTGGGACCTCGTCGCCAAGGTGCCGTTCTTCAATAATGTCGGCGCTTCGGCGATCGCTGATGTTGCACGTTTGCTCCGGCCGCGCGACTATCCGGCCAGGGCGGTCATCGTGCGCCGCGGCGAACGCGGTGATTGCATGTATTTCATTGCGTCCGGCGAAGTCGAGGTTCGCCTTAGGCCGGCCACAGTGCGCCTCGGTCCCGGAGAGTTTTTTGGCGAAATTGCGCTTTTGACCGGTGGTCCGCGCAACGCGACGATTGTTGCGACTCAGCCCTGCACCTTGCTGACGCTCGACATCGTCGATTTCCGCCAGCTACTCGGGCACCAACCGGGACTTGCGCGGGTCGTCAGCGAAGAGGCGGAGCGGCGGCTCGCTGCCGCACGACCGGGGCGGTCCGCGACAAACGATGAAGTCGTCGCGTCAGACGATCATGTCGAGCGAGTTTCGTCATCCGCGATGGAGCGAACGAGCGGTTCATAATAATGCGCCGGGAAACCGGCTGCGTTTCGCGCTGCGAAGTTGAAAGGCGGCTTCAGTTCACCCTTGAAATATCGCCTGACCCGGTCGTGGAAAACCTGCTCGGGAACAAGGCCTTGGGCTTGGCAAAAGGCGTCGAACCAGTGCCGGCCGACGGCGACATGGCCGATCTCCTGTTGATAGATGAGCTGAAGAATGGCGGCGCTCCCGGTGTCGCCGGCGCGCTCGAGCCGAGCTGCCATTGCCGGCGTCACGTCAAGCCCACGTGCTTCCAGCACAAGCGGGACTACCGCGAGACGGGCGAGCAGATCTCCGCTCGTCACTGCTGCGGCTTCCCATAGGCCGTCATGCGCCGGCAAGTCGCCATAGCGGGCTCCAACGTCGGCAAGGCGGCTGGAGAGCAGCAAGAAGTGCTCGGCCTCCTCCGCCGCAACCCCGACCCAATCGTCGAAGAATTCGCGCGGCAAGCGGTTCGGCACGAATCGCGCGATGATATCCCAGGCGAGATTGATCGCGTTCAGTTCAATATGGGCCAGCGCGTGCAGAAGCGCGGTGCGGCTCGCGAGCGAGCCGAAATTTCGCCGCTTCGGCATATTTCGCGGCGGGTAGAGTGCTGGGCAGGTCGGCCGCGCCGGTCGCATCGGCGGAACAGCATTCCCGATTGGCATCGCCCCGGTGGCCCATGACGCAGCCAAGCTCCGGCTAGCTTCCGCTTTCTCCGCCGGATCCGAGGTATTAAGGATGGCGACCGCGCCGGCGGTCAGGGTATCGGCGATCAGGGAATCGGTTGTCAGAGCGCCTGCGCCGCCTTCAGAACTTCGGCGACGTGGCCCGGCACCCGTACTTTTCGCCAGACGTTGCGGACGACGCCCGATCCGTCGACCAAGAATGTGCTGCGGTCAATCCCCATGTATTTACGTCCATACATGCTCTTTTCGACCCAAGCGCCATATTTCTCGCAGACTTCGCCGGTAGTGTCGGAAGCGAGGACAAACGGCAAATCGTGCTTTTTCTTGAATTTGTCGTGAGAAGCAACCGAGTCTTTTGAAATTCCGATTACGACCGCGCCGGTTCCTCCATAATCCGGAAACGAGTCGCGAAACCCGCAGGCCTCGGCGGTGCAGCCGGAGGTGTCGTCCTTTGGATAAAAATACAGCACCACCTTTTTGCCGGCGAGTTCGGACAACGTGACGCTGCCGTTCCCATCGGTTGGCAACGTAAAATCGGGGGCCTTCTGTCCAGGTTCGATGCTCATTTTTGGCTGTCTCCTGTCTGATCCGCCTTATCCGCGGGGGCGCGCGCTGCCGGTCCGTCGATCAGGCGATCGTACCAGCGGCTGACCTCCGCCGTGGCGGCGGTGATATCAGCGTCGAGCCGAGCGATGTCAACAGCACCAGCACAGTGCGCCAGGGTCGCCGCATCGGGCTCGGATAAAGCGCCATCCCGCGGGCCGCTTTCGCCAATAAGAGTCGATAGACCGTGGACGCGCTGTAGCAGTGCCGCTGCGCTACTCAATTGTTGTGCGACCGAGGGCTCCAACACCCCCGCCATACCCAACGCCTGCAACGCGTCGGCGGCAGCACGATGCAACACCTGCGGCCGCGCCGCCGCCTCGCGCAGCATCAGGTATTGCACGATAAATTCGAGGTCGATTAAGCCGCCGCGGCGGTGCTTGAGGCCCCATCGCGACGGGCGCGGGTTTTCGGCCGCGATCCGCCGGCGCATATCGGCAATGTCGGTCACGATCAATTCCGGCTCGCGCGGCGAGCGCAAGACGGAATCGATCGTATGCGCAATGCGCTCACGCAGCCGCTCGTCACCCGCCACCGTGCGTGCGCGGGTTAAGGCCATGTGTTCCCAGGTCCAGGCGGATTCTCGTTGGTAACGATCAAAACTTTCGAGGCTCGAGGCGATTGGCCCTGAGGAACCCGACGGACGCAGTCGCATATCGACCGGGTAGAGCGACCCTTCTGCGGTCTGTGCGGTAATTGCACCGATCAAGCGCTGGGTCAGCCGAGCGAAATAAGTCGAGGTTGAGAGAGGCTGCGCGCCATCCGATGCCACGATCGCAGATGGAGCATCGTAAATCAGGATCAGGTCTAAATCTGAAGCGAGGGTCATCTCGCGGCTCCCGAGACGTCCCATGCCAATGACCGCGAAAGCGCCGCCCGGCACCCGCCCGTGTCGCCGAGCAAAATCATCCTCGACCGCCGGGACAAGTGCCGCGACCGCGGTCTCGGCGATGTCGGCCAAGGTCCTCCCCGCCGCGTCGGCATCCACCACGCGTCGCAACAGCTGGACTCCGACCTGGAACCGCCGCTCGCCGGCCCATCGTCGTAGCGCGTCGAGCGTGTCGGCGAAATCAGCGGCCCGCGCCAACACCTCCCCGAGATCGGCGGCGAGCCCCGACCGCTCGGGTAGCGGAGCAAAGAACTCGCGCGTCAGAACCGCATCAAGCAAAGCCGGCCGCTGCGCCAATTGCCCGGCGAGGCGCGGCGCGCCCGCCATGATGTCGGCAACCAGGGTCAGCAGTCCCGGATTAGCCTGAAACACCGAGAACAGCTGTACGCCGGCCGAAAGCCGTGACAGGAACTGGTCGAGGCGGCGAAAGGCTTCGTCCGGATGCGATGTTCGGCCAAAGATGCGCAACATCTCCGGCACCAGTTCGGTCAGGATTTCACGCGCGCGCTGGCTGCGAGTAGCGCGCATCCGGCCATGATGCCAACTGCGCACCAGCGCTGCGATTGCAGCCGGATCGGTAAAACCAAGGCGCGACAGGGAAGCGAGAGTATCCGGGTCGTCCTCAGTGCCGGTAAAAACGAGATTGCCCGGTCCGGCGAGACTCGGCGACTGCTCAAACAACTCGGCATAGTGGCGCTCGACCGAATTCAAATGTGTCGTCAAATCGGCCGTGAAATCGTCGGGGCCGCGGTAACCGAGAAACGCCGCCATATGCGCGATCCCGTCACGATCCGGCGGAAGACGGTGGGTCTGCGCATCATCGACCATCTGCAATCGATGTTCGAGCCGGCGCAAAAAGCGGTAATCGGCGATCAGCGCCGTCGCCACTGGGGAATCGACGCGACCGGCATCGGCCAGGGCGCGTAACGCGTCACAGGTTGCCCTGACGCGCAATTGCGGCATGCGGCCACCCCAGATCAACTGTTGGGTCTGGGCGAAAAATTCGATCTCTCGGATACCACCGCGGCCGATTTTGATGTCGTGACCTTCGACCGCGATCTGGCCGCCGCCGCGATGAGCGTTGATTTGGCGTTTGATCGAGTGAATATCCTGAATCGCGGCAAAATCGAGATTTTTTCGCCAAATATACGGGCTGAGCTCGCGCAGAAACCTCTCGCCCGCAGCGCGGTCACCGGCGACTGGTCGCGCCTTGATCAGCGCGGCGCGCTCCCAATTTTGGCCGACGCTTTCGTAATAGGCCATCGCTGCCGCGACTGACATCGCCAGCGGGGTAGAGCCGGGATCCGGGCGCAGCCGCAAATCCGTGCGGAACACATAGCCGTCGCCGGTGCGCTCCTCGAGGATGCGCACGAGATCGCGCGCCAGTCGGCTGAAGAAGGGCTGGGCGCCATCGCGCGCGCGCACCGGCGACTTCGCAGGATCGAAAAACAGGATCAGATCGACGTCGCTCGAATAGTTCAGCTCCCGGGCGCCGAGCTTTCCCATTCCGAGCACGATCAGGCCGCTGTCGTGCTCGGGATCAGCCGTATCCGCGAGCACTATTCGCTTACTCGAGACTGCCTCGCGCAAGAGATAGCGGAGCGATGCGCCGATCGCCGCCTCGGCAAAGCGGCTGAGGGCTTCGGTCTGCTGTTCGAGCGACCACACTCCGGCAAGCTCAGCGACGGCGGCAAGCAATGCGGTGCGCCGCTTGGCGATGCGCAGCCGCCGCATTAGCGCCGGGGCGTCCTTATCGCGGTCGTCGGGATCCTCGACCGCCGCGGCGATCTCGGTGAAAAGCGGATCCGGTCCCGCCTCGATGAGCCTAGTTAGGAATTGCCATTCGCGGACCGCGAGTCCGCTCAAAAATGGCGAGTTGCCAAAAATCGATCCAAGCAGCTGCTCGCCCGGGAGCGAACGGCTCCAATCGCGTGCGGCCGCGGCAGCGGGTCCTGGCTCGGCGTCAGCGAGAGTGCCGTGCCAGGCTTCGAGCCCGAGCGAAAGGCGGCGCCGGTCTGCGGGCCGCGGCAGTCCATCGTCATCAAGCGAGAGCCGCGCCAGGAGCTCCATCTTTTGATCTATCTTATCCGTGGCCAGAGTTCATTTAGCTGAGGCGAGCAAAAAACAACTGAATCCCGTCGCGGGTTTCCTAATTCGATAAATTGGGTTGGAGCGGCCCGGTCCCAAATCACTATCGGCCGCTCGAAATATCGGATTGACGACTAACACTAGTGATCGAGATCATCCGGCGCAGGAGGGTGGCGGTGACGTCTCGATTGACATTTCTGGGTCGGGACCATCAGTAATCAATAGGAGGAAATTGTGCCGATCCTAGGGAACAGCATGATATCGCGGGCTGGAGTTGCGTGACTGTGACGCTTGCCTGGCGAATCTTGTTACATGATAAGGGACGGACAGCGCTGGCGCTGGGCGGAATCTTTATGGCGATTCTGCTGGTCTTTATCCAACTCGGGTTGTTTTTTGCCGTACCGCAGGGAGGGATGCTGCTCTATGACAATATGCGGTTCGACCTCTTGCTCGTCTCTGATCAGTACGAATATCAGGCCCAGCCGGGCGCCTTTCCCTTTAGCCGTCTTACCGCTGTCCGTGGGTCGCCGGATGTCGCGGAAGCAGCACCCGTTTATTTCGGTGTCGTCAAATGGAAAGGCGGTGTGGGCGAGGCGTGGCCCGATCTGTTCCTGATCGGCTTCAACCCGGTGAGCGATGTCTTAACGCCTGACAGCATCGAAACCCAAAAAACCGCGCTGTCGCAGCCAGACACGATTCTCGTCGACAGCTCGACGCGACCGATTTTTGGCTCGCTCGAGACCGGCCGTGTTGTCGAGATTGGCGACCGCAAGGAGACGATCGGCGGGCAATACGATCTCGGCACCGGATTTATGGGCCTTGGCGTTGGGCTTGCCAGCGACAGCAATTTTTCGCGGCTGATGCCTGGGCGTGGGTTGACCTTGGTCAATCTCGGCGCGATCCGGCTAAAGCCGGGGATCGACCTGGCCCGGGCTGCAGCCAATCTGCAGAAGCTGACCGGCCCGGGCACTCGGCTATTTAACCGCGCGGCGCTCGCCAAACATGAGAAATCCTACTGGACCAGCCGCACTTCGGTGGGCCTGATCTTCGGCTCGGGCCTGCTGATTTCGATCGTGGTCGGGGTCATGGTGGTCTATCAGATCGTCTCGACCCAGGTGAGCCGGCAGCTGCCCCAATTCGCCACCCTAAAGGCGATCGGCTATGGCGATGGCGCTCTTGCCGGCACGGTCTCGGCAATGTCGCTGATGATCGCGGTCGCCGGATTTGTTCCGGCGTTGGCCGCCGCGGTCCTGCTGTACGATGAGATCAGGCAAAAGACGCTGCTGCCGGTGACGATGACCGCCGCTCATATGGGCGAGGTATTGGCGGCGTCGTTGGTGATGGCCGCGATCTCCGCCTTGCTCGCGGTGGGCGGTCTGCGGCGCGCCGATCCCGCCGACGTATTCTGAGCGCAGCAGCAGAAATGGCGGTCGCTTTTTTCATCCCGCGCCAAGCCGAGGCGGATCAGGTTCCGCTCGCGTGGCGCAGCCTGACCTCGAACAAGTGGCGGCTGTTGCGTTCGAGTGCCGGTATCGGATTTGCAGTGCTGCTGATGCTGATGCAGCTCGGTTTTGAGAAGGCGTTTTTCGACGCGTCGCTGCAGGTGCTGCGCGGGCTCGACGGCGACATTTTTTTACAAAGCATCCACAAATATCAATTTGCGACCCAGGACCCGTTTTCCACCGGCGTTTTGGCGGCCGCAAAGACGGTTCCGGGGGTGGCGAGCGTGCGGCCGCTTTACGCCGACTGGTTCGATCTGTTTTGGAAGAATCCGGTGGACGGTAAATCCTACCTGGTGCGCGCCTTTGCGTTTGATCCGGACGAGCCGGTGTTTCTTTTCCCTGAAGTGAACGCGGCGCGCGCGCAGCTGAAAACGGCCGGCACGGTTCTGGTCGATCGCCGCGCCCGGCGCTTTCTCGGCATGGATCGGGGGTTCGCCCGGTCCGAAATCAACGGCGTCAACGTCGACGTCGTCGGCAACTTTGCGCTCGGTCCGGATTTCGTCAGCGACGGAACCGTAATCATGAACGAGCGCACATTCGCGAGTGTCGCAAGAGGGGTTGCCGGCAACCCGCCGGGGGCCGAACTCGGTGTGATTAAACTGGCGGCCGGCGCCGAGCCGGCGATGGTGCAGCGGGCGCTGCAAAAGGCGCTCCCGGCCGATATCACTGTCATGACCAAGAACCAGTTGATTGCGTTCGAACGCGCCTTTCAAGCCGATGTGTCTTCGGCCGGTCCGATTTTTGCCATCGGCACAATCGTCGGCTTTGTGGTTGGTATGCTAATCTCTTATCAGATCATCTTTACTGAGGTTTCCGACCAGTTGCCGCAATACGCGACATTAAAGGCGATCGGCTACCCAACCGTGTATCTGCTACGGGTGGTGCTTGAGCAGGCGGCGTTGAACGGGATTGCCGGCTGGATCCCCGCCTGGCTCCTCAGCCTCGGCCTCTATCGGCTGATCGGGCAGATCGCCCTGCTGCCGATGCATATGAGCCTCGGTATTGCCTTGGTGAGCCTTGGCCTGACCCTCGGCATGTGTCTCGTTTCGGCGGCAATCGCGGTTGGCCGGGTGATCCGGGCCGATCCGGCGGCGGTGTTCTGATGTGCGCGATGCTGGCCGAGGCGCCGGCCCCGCCACCCGCGCCGGCCATTACCGAGCCGGTGGTCCGGGTCAACGGGCTCAATCATTTTTACGGTGAGGGTGCCGCTCGCAATCAGGTTCTCTTTGACAATCAGATCGAGGTGCCCCCTGGGGAGCTGGTCGTGATGACCGGGCCTTCCGGCGCAGGCAAAACGACTTTGTTGACTTCTGATTGGCGCCCTGCGTTCGGTTCAGGAAGGCACGATCGAAGTTCTCGGCCGCGATTTGTCGCGGCTGTCGCCGCATGGCCTTGTCGAAGTGCGTCGCGACATCGGCTTCATCTTTCAAATGCATAATTTGTTCGACGCGCTGACTGCCTACGAAAACGTCAAGATGGCGATGCAGCTCGGCCACGAGCGGCCCGACCAGATGCGCCGACGCGGCAGCGAAATTCTCGAACGTCTCGGCCTTGGCCATCGGATTGATTACAAGCCACGCAACTTATCAGGTGGCGAGCGCCAGCGGGTGGCGATCGCGCGCGCCCTGGTCAACGGTCCGCGCCTTGTCCTCGCCGACGAGCCGACCGCAGCGCTCGACCGAGAGTCGACGAGAAAAGTGATCGATCTGCTTAAAGCTACAACGGTCGAGCACGACGCGGCGGTTCTGATGGTCACCCATGACTACCGAATTATCGAATCCGCCGATCGCCTTGTGCATATGGTCGACGGACGGATCGTGTCCGATGTCGTGCTGCACGACGCACTGCGGATTTGCGAATTTCTGCGCGCGGTGGACCTGTTCCGGGCTCTGACCCCGACGCAGCTCACCAACGTTGCCGAAAAAATGAAAAAGCGCCGATTCGATGTTGGTGAAACCATCATTCGCGAGGGCGAGCCTGGCGAAGAATTCTTTCTGATCTCTGATGGCGAGGTCGATGTCCTTCGCGCCGATCACGAAGTGGCTCGTCTCGGGCGCGGCGATTTCTTTGGCGAGGTTGCGCTAATCAGCGGCGAGCCACGCAACGCGACGGTCCAGGCGACCGAACCTCTCGATACTTTTGTGCTCGGCAAAGCCGACTTCCAGTCCGCGATTGATGCAAGCGCACCATTTCGCGACCAGCTTTACCGGGTCTATTTCTCCCGCCATTAGCGGCTTCGAGCGCAGTTTTTCCTAGCGCCGAACACTCTTCGACCTGAGCCACAGGCCGCAGTCCCGCGGCAAGCACGCACTTGCCACTTTCGGTCAATGGGCCTATCCCACGGGTGTGGCCGAGATTGCATCGGACGCCGGGAGAGAGGAGACCGACCTCGCGGCTGTCGGCTTGCGCCGCGAAACGCGGTTGCGCGACAGCGAGCTGTTTTTGCTCGTCTTGGCTTTGGTCGTCGGAGCCGTCGCGGGACTGGGTGTCGTCCTAACCAATCTGGCGCTGGGTGGCGTCCGGCAGCTGGCGTTTGGTGTTCCGTTTACCGCGCATCTCAGCGAAGTCACCGGCATCGGACCGCCGCGCGTCCTCGTCATGCCGATCATCGGCGGTTTGCTTGTCGGGCTGAGCGCAGTATTGCTCCGGCGCTGGCGCCCGCGTGAGGTCGTCGACGCGATCGAGGCCAACGCCCTGTTCGGCGGCCGAATGTCGGTCGGCGACAGTCTCGGATTGGTCTGGGTAACAATTTTGTCGGGCGGTTTTGGGGCTTCGGTCGGGCTCGAAGCCGCTTATACCCAGCTCGGCGCAGCAATGGCGTCGCGGATCGGGCGCTATGTCAGGTTGCGGCGCGACGATGTTCGTCTGCTTGTCGGCTGCGGGGCCGCCGGGGCGATCGCGGCAGCCTTTAACGCGCCGCTGAGCGGATCGTTCTACGCTTTTGAGCTGATCATCGGCAGCTACACGCTGCAGGCCCTGGCGCCAGTTGGCATTTCCGCGCTCACGGCAGTGCTGGTCGTGCGCTCACTGTTCGCCTCAAATCCGATCTTTGTTATCTGGCACGACGTAACGTTGTCGCCGGCGGACTACATCGCCTTTTTCGGCATGGGCTTGGCTGCGGCCGGGCTCGGCATCGCGACAATGAAAGGCGTGACATCGACCGAAAACTTGTTTCGTACCCGAGCGGTGCCGCGCTGGGCACGGCCGGCGCTGGGTGGCTTACTCATCGGTCTGATGGCAGTGCCGTTCCCGCAGGTGCTCGGCAGCGGTCATGGTGGCATCCTCGTCGACTTGCACGGCGGGTTCGATCTGACGTTTCTAGCCGGGCTGGTCGTCGCCAAGATCGTCGCCTCAGCAGTATCGATCGGCTCGGGATTCCGCGGCGGCCTCTTCAGCTCCTCGCTGTTCCTCGGCGCCTTGTTCGGCAGTTTTGTCGGCGGGCTGCTGACCCAGCTTGGCTATGGGCTCAGCACCGATCCGCTGATCTACGCACTCGTCGGAATGGGCGCCGTTGCCGCCGCGATTGTCGGGGCGCCGATGACGATGATCATGCTCGTCTTGGAGACCACGGGAAATTTCACAGCGCTGATCGGCGTGATGGTCGGGGTCGTAACGGCCGCGATTGCGGTCCGGCATTGGTTTGGCTACTCATTTGCGACATGGCGCTTCCACCTCCGCGGGCTGACGATCCGCAGCCCCGAGGATGTCGGCTGGATCAATGAACTCTTGATCGGCCCGATGATGCGCCGCGACCCCGCAGTGATCTCGGCCGCTCTGTCGCTCGACGAATTGCATCGGCGTTATCCCGCCGGCAGTACCAAACAGGTGTTCGTTGTCGATGGCGACGGACGGCTGTCGGGGATTGTGGATCCCGCCGAAACGCACGGCGTGGGCGGCAAGGACGATCCCAAAACCGTCGGCGAGTTGCTGGCGTCCCCACCGGTGCATCTGTTGCCCGGCGACGATCTGCGAACCGCGCTCAACCGCTTTAGCGAAGCGAGGCAGGAAACGCTGCCGGTAATCGATAACCTCGATGGCCGCAGGGTGATCGGCTATTTGAGCGAGGCTTACGCGCTACGCCGTTACGCCCATGAGCTCGAGCGTCATCGTGGTTCGCGGCCGGATGATGCCGGGATTTTCAGCCCGGCTGCCGGCGATGTGTCGTTCGAGGCGCGAGAACCGCAATCCGAAAATTAGCCTCACCCGCGTGTTCCGCCCATATCTACATTGGAAGGAAGCGATCGGTGGCGGGATTGACCGTGATCGACCGCTGCGGTGTTGAATGTCACTGGTCAACTGGCTTGGTGGGCCAATAAGTGCATGTCGGGACGTGAGCAGCTGGGTTGGAGACGCTCTGGCGCCCTCTGTAGACAAAAAACAAGGTTCTCGGCGTCATTTTACCGCCCTTGTTGATCTTGGCGGTCGCGATGGATTACTACATTCGGCAGCTTGACGCAGGTGCGACAACAGGCGGACAGGGAAGGATAGGAACATGGCGCAGGTTGCGCTCCGAAATATCGTCAAGATGTTCGACAAGACACCGGCGGTACAGGGCATCGATCTCGACATCGCCGACCGCGAGTTCATCGTTCTCGTCGGTCCTTCGGGCTGCGGCAAGACGACAACGCTGCGGATGATCGCCGGGCTCGAGGAGGCGACTGCCGGCGAAATCTACATCGGCGACCAGCTCGTCAACGATGTGCCGCCCAAGGATCGCGACATCGCGATGGTGTTCCAGAACTACGCGCTGTACCCGCATATGACGGTGTTCGAAAACATGTCGTTCGGCCTGCGGCTAAAAAAGTTTCCGAAAGCCGAAATCAAACAGCGCGTAGAAGCGGCGGCCCGCATCCTCGATATAACAACCCTTCTCGACCGGCGGCCAAAGCAGCTTTCCGGCGGCCAGCGTCAGCGCGTCGCGATGGGTCGCGCGATCGTGCGTAATCCCAAAGTATTTCTATTTGACGAGCCGTTGTCGAACCTTGACGCCAAGCTGCGCGTGCAAATGCGCACTGAAATCAAAAAGGTCCATCAAAAGGTCACGACCACGACGGTCTACGTGACGCATGACCAGATCGAAGCGATGACGCTCGCCGATCGGGTTGTCATTATGAATGCCGGTCGGATAGACCAGATCGGTACGCCCTACGAAGTCTACCATAACCCCAAGACCAAGTTTGTCGCGGGCTTTATCGGCTCACCGACGATGAACCTGCTTCCCTGTCAACTTGTCCAGAATGGCAGCGGTTTGACAATCCGGCTTTCCGACGAGCTGTCCTTCCCGGTCCCGGCAACCCATGAGGCGCGCTATCGTCCCTATGCTGGCAGTGAACTCTTGTTCGGGCTGCGCCCAGAACACATAACCGAACCGCGGGGCGACGCGCCTCCTGGAGCTGTGCCGTTCTCGGTCCGGCTCGACGTGGTAGAGCCGATGGGCATGGAGACGATGGTCTACTTCGTTGTTGGGGGGGTTGAGGTGTGCGGCCGCGTCGAGCCGTCCGCCGCCGGCGCTGCGGGCGAGCCGATGTCGCTTGTTGCCGACCTCTCCAAGATGCACTTGATGGATCCGCGTACTGAACAAGTGATCTGATCCGCCGGCGGGAGTATCCATATGGGACGTCGGCGGCAAGATCGTCGTCCTTACCGGCACCGTGCGGGGGTATCGGCCTGGAGTTCGCCCGTGGTCCTGGTGCTGCCGGCGTGCAGAATGTTGCCGCTGACATCGCCGATTGCAGCGCCACGTTCCTGTTGTGGCTGCCGGTTTGGCGGCAGGGCTCTGCCGTACAACCGCGCGGTTTACGGCGGCTCGCGTCGCAAGTGAGCGCTGCTTAAGGCGCTGACGAAACAACGGGCGCCGGGTTCGGTCACAAGTGTTTCAGCGCTCGGGCGAGTGCGCAAAACTGGCCCACTGTGAGTTCCTCGGCGCGGGCGGTCGGCGCTACTTTGGCATGCGCAAGCAAGGCTTCGACCGGGACACCGAGCGTTTCGAGGCTCGAGCGCAACATCTTGCGGCGCTGGCCGAACGCCGCCGCGGTGACGCGCTCGAGAGCGGGTTTTGCGGCTGGCGCCAGCGGCTCGGACCGCGGAAGGACTGCGACGACGCTCGATGTCACCTTTGGCGGCGGGACGAAGGCGCGCGGCGGAACGTCGAATAGAATGCGCGGCTCAGCCAACCATTGTGTCAAGACCGAGAGGCGCCCGTAAGATTTCGTCCTCGGTGTCGCGGTCAGCCGCAGAGCTACCTCGCGCTGAAACATCAGGGTCAGGCTCTCGAACGCGGTAATCCGGTCGAGCCAGCCGAGCAATAATGGGGTGGCGATGTTGTAGGGCAGGTTCGCGACAATCTTTCGTGGTGCGGGGACGAGCGCGACCGAATCGAGTTCCAGTGCATCGCCGGCAACGATCTCCAGCCGTTCCGGATAGACCAGGGCAAGCTCGCCGAGTGCCGCGAGGCAACGCGGGTCGCGCTCGATCGCGACGACGTGCTGCGCGCCTTCGGCTAGGAGGGCGCGGGTCAGGCCACCGGGGCCGGCGCCGACCTCGACGACGTTAGCTTCGGCCAACGGGCCGGCGGCACGGGCGATGCGACGCGTCAGGTTGAGGTCGAGCAGGAAATTCTGCCCCAGCCGGCGCTTTGCGCCGATGCTGTGCCGGGCAATAATTTCGCGCAGCGGCGGCAGCAATGCCGCTGCCGCTACGGATGACTCGCTCAGCCGCGAGCCTCGTTCCGCGCGCGGCGGGTCGCCGCCATGTCCGCAGCCAGGCGCAATGCCGCGATCAAGCTGCCGGCACGCGCGATACCTTTTCCAGAGATTCCAAACGCGGTGCCATGGTCGGGCGAAGTGCGCACAAACGGCAGTCCCAATGTGACATTGACCCCGCCATCAAAGTCGATCGTCTTGATCGGGATCAAGGCTTGATCGTGGTACATGCACAGCGCTGCGTCATAGGATTGCCGCGCCTCGGCGTGGAACATCGTGTCAGCGGCAAGTGGCCCCCGCGCATCGACCCCTTCGCCACGCAACGTCGCGATTGCCGGCTCGATAATTTCGATCTCCTCGCGGCCGAGCCCGCCGGCCTCCCCCGCGTGGGGATTGAGGCCGGCGATTGCGAGCACCGGCTTCTCAATGCCGAAATCGGCCCGCAGCGCGGCAGCGGTGATCCGGCCAGCGGCAACGATCCCTTCCGAGGTCAGTGCATCGACCGCCCGGCGAAGTGCGAGATGGATCGTTACCGGCACCACCCGCAGCTGCGGGCAGACCAGCATCATGGCCGGGTTGAGCCCGTTGCCGGCGAGTTCGGCGAGATACTCGGTGTGACCCGGATGGCGAAACCCGGCGCGGTAAAGGCTGTCCTTGTGGATCGGATTGGTGACGAGCGCCGCTGCCGATCCGTGGCAGACATCTTCGACGGCGGCCTTAATTGATCCGATAATCGCCGGAGCGTCGGCGGGATCCGGCTCTCCCGGTCTCCCACGCGGCCGCGCTGCGATCGGTATTACCGGAAGCGCCGAAGCGAACACCTCGACGGTGTCCCCGGGCATTTCGATCGCCCGAACCGGCACTGGCCAGCCGAGCCGGGCGGCGAGTTCGATCAAGCGACCGGGATCGTCTCTGAGGTAAAACGGCGGGACCCGGTCAGCTCGACCAAGCCATGCCTTGAGGGCGATTTCGCCGCCGATGCCGGCGGGCTCGCCCATCGTCAAGGCCAGCGGCAAAGCCATCAGGCGCTTAGACCCGGACATCAACAAACGCAACTCGCCGCAAATCCCGCAAATAGCGCTGTGCCAGCATATCGACGCGACCGCGCATCAAACTCTCGGCGACGTCATCGCGCGTCGTGGTGGCGGCTTTCGGCTGATTTTTGCTGCACACCATGATGACCCCAACGCCGTTCTTTTGCAGGATCGGTTGCGATGCTTGCCCGATTCCCAACCCTAGCACCGCACTGCGCATTCCCGGCGCAATCTGATTAAGCCGCAAATCACCCTGGCTCGACAATTGCGGCGCCTCTGCCTTGCCGATCCGCACCATGTCCTCGCAGTTCTTTGCTTCGGTCTTGACGCTCTGAGCCCGGGCGATCGCGGCGCGGCGCGCTTCTTCGCTGGACTGCGGCGGCAGTGGAAAGACGACCTGCACGATATGCAGCATTGTATCGTCTTCACTCGGCGCTCCGCCGGCGCCGCGCCGGTCGAGAACCAACAACAGATAGTAGCCGCCGGGAGCGCGGATCGGCGGCGACAGCTCGCCCGGACGCATATCGGCCACCGCCTTGGCCAAGGGAGGGCTCAGTTCATCAGCATGAACCCAACCGATATCACCGCCGACCGCCGCGGTCGCCGATTTCGAGAATTGCTGCGCCACGACGGAAAAGCGCGCGCCCTGCTTCATCTGCGCGATCAGCCGTTCGGCAAGTTGGCGGACCTCGTCATCCTGCCCTGGATTGTCGACGGTGAGGAAGATTTCGGCAACCCGCTCCTCTGGCGTCTTTTCGTTTTGTTTGAGGCGATTCATAGCTGCGTCGATCTCGTCATCCGAAACCGGATCGGTCTCCGTTGCCATCTGCCGAATCAGCTTGGCCCATACAATCGATGCCGTGACCTGGCTGATCAAGGCGCTCCGCTGAATGCCATTGGCCTTAAGGACTTCGTACAGCTGATCAGCTGTCAACTTGTTTTGTTGCGCGATGGAGCTGACTGCCTTGTCGATCTCTTCTTGAGAGGCCGTAACGTTCTTACGTTTCGCTTCCTGAAGCTCTAACTTCTCATCGACGAGCGTACGCAAAACCTGAGCGGCCACGCGTTTGCGCGCCTCGGGCGTATCGGGGATCGCCGTCGACAATGCAATCATGCGGATGCGTGAACTGAGATCGGCGACCGAGATCACATCGTCGTTGACGACCGCAGCGATCCGCGTCTCGGGGTAGGCCGGTGTCCCCGGTTGCTGGCCAGGTCCGCGCCGCTGCGATAAAGATGGGCTCGTGGGGGCCTCGAGCATCCGCGGCGAGGCCGCAGGCGCCGCCGCGAGTGTCACCGCGAAGGCCGCCCCGACGATCTGGAAAACAAGAAACCACCGAACAAGTGGCATGGCCCGATGCCCAAGATAGCTCCCGGGGGCGATCTTACACCTCTCCGCCAGCGGCGTCGCCAGGAGCCGATTTAGCGCAGTTTGGCAACTTCGTAAGGCGGATCGAGATCCCAAAGGATTGAGCCCAGTGGCAATCATTGTGAGGTTCCGCCAAACGACGCGATATTGCCGCCGATTTCGCCGATGTTTTTAAACACCACGCTGAATAAGACAGAATAACCGGGGGTAACCGCACCGTTGCGGATCCCCGATTGCGTAAGCGCACCGACAAAGGCCATGCATTCGTCCTGGTAAATCGCCGAGATGGAAGCGTAAAGGCTGCTGTTGGCGGAGGTCGTCGTCGTCACGCCATTGATAATGTTGGTGCTCCCGTTCAGGTTGAGAGTTTCGCTACCCTGCAGGGACCAATACCGCGTCAGCTTTGCCGTCGCGTTGAAAGAAAGTTGTTCCTGCTTTCCGTAAAGTACCGACTGCCCGGTGGTCGGGTTAGTGACGACATCGCTCGCGGTCTGGGCCGGGATAAGAATATAGGTGGCGCCGACTTTCAGATTTTGCGGCCCCGTATACACGGAAGCCAATTGTTCCCGGTAGGCGAGGGTCGTTCCGTCGAGACGAAATCGATAAATCAGATCGAGATATGAACTGGGCTGCAGCACCACGCGGCCGACAACGTCGGACAAACGATTGAACGCGCCCGATCCCGGCGGCAGAAAGGGATTCACCTCCGCGCGATAGCTCTGACCGACAAGGGCGCGGTAGCTGCCGCCGTTATTATCGTAAAGACCGAGCTTCAAGCCGTAATCGACCCGCTGGCCGGTATCGGCGATGTCGTAGCCGGCGAGGCGGTCGGGACGAAACAGCAGCGAATCGTCATAGTTGAAAGAGAGGCTGTCCTCGTCAGGTATCTTGCGTTGGTTGCCGCCGTTGGGGCCGGCATAAACCCCAGCAATCGGTTCGATCACCGGCGTCAGGAGACCGCGGTGGATCAGCGGAAAACTCCAGGTCAGCCCGACCTGCGGAAAAACCCGGCCGGTCACAAAGTTGGGATTGATCGGCTCGGCCGCTGGCATTCCGTCAACCGGGAAATAGGCCGAGGGCAAATCGGGGTTCGACACCGGGCTCAAATCGTTGACCCAATAACCGTCGCCCCGAGCGCTGGCATAAAGCTTGTATTGACTCCCGATTCCGTCTCGGAACGTTGCGTCCCACGCGGCGCCGAGCGATACCCGCCTGGTCTGCGTGCCCTCTGCGCGGACAATGTCCAGAAGGTTGGCGTTGAGGTTCCACCGCCCGCCAAGTACATCGGGCTCGCTCTGCCAATTGCGGTTGATGACCGGCAACACGATCGGCTGAGTCGAAACCCCGACCCCCGGAAGCAATGGCTGGAAGGCGTAGGCGTCGATATCGGTCGACGAACGCAGTCCAAAGCCTTCGAGATAAGCACGGCTGATTTCGGCATTCAGCGGCGGATTTCCGAAACCGAATTGCAGCAGGTAGCTCTGATCGGTGCTGCGTTGCAGGTTGAGGCCGGTCCGCCAATCCGGAGCGAAGTCAAATTCGGCGGTCGAGTTGATGTTGCCGCGCAGCTGGCCGCCACTCACCTGCGCCGTGTTCGGGTTGCTGAAATTGATGCTGCCGAGGGCGTCGATCGCGCCGTTGCCGAATTGCTGCCGGTATTCGGTTTCGAAAACCGGCCCCGCTTTACTCGTAATGCGCGGCACGAGGGTGATATCCTTGTCGGGACCGAGCACGAGGAAATAGGGGATGGTGACATTCGCGCCGACGTTGCTGGACCCGCCGAAGAACGGGGTCAGAAAGCCGCTGGCGCGTTTCACCGAGGGGTCCGGCATCGACAAATAAGGAAAATAAAAAATCGGCCAGCCGTCGATTTGCATGGTCACGTCGCGCATTTCGATCAGCTTGAACTCTCTGTCATCATCGATCTGGCGGGCGATGAATTGCCAGGCCGGCGCCGCGCTCGGGTCGTTGCGGCACAAATCGCATGGCGAATAGACGCTGCGCCGCAGCTCGATCCGATTTTTGTTGGTCAGCCGCGCCGTATTCGCGGCTAATCGCGAGCGATCGGTCAGCAACATCCGAACGCTCTCGGCAAAGCCGTCACCCATCGCCTTGCGAAGCTCGAGGTAATCGGCAAACACGATCTCGCCGGTCGGTCGCGACAGGCTGACATGGCCCGACGCCGTAATCGTATCGGTGCGCTGGTTATAGGTCACCGTGTCCGCGAGCAGCACGTCGCCGTTTTGCGACAGCTCGACATTCCCGCGAGCAATCGTCAAACCAAGGTCATCGTTGTGCTCGAGTTCATCAGCGCGCAACACGATCGGCGCATTCTGGTTTTGTTGGGCCGATCGGGAGAAGTCGAACTGTGCTGCAGCCGGGAAGACGATCAGGACAGCCGCCGCCAAGCCCAATAGCACCGCCATCAGCAGGAGTGGCGAACCGATTCGAAATTTTCCCTGCCGGTGGTCGGGCCCCGGCCACCGCACCATCACCCGTCTTCCAGATGCAGCAGGGTCGAGATGCCGAAGATCAGGCTGACCCCGGTCGGGGTCCAGGCGGCCAGCGCCACCGGAACCTTGTCCGAGATGCCAAGCGCGAAGACAATGTTCGATACCACAAACAGGATGAACCCGCTCGCCACGCCGCCGACGATCATCAATGTCGTACCGCCGCGCCGCTGCATCCGAAGGCTAAAGATAGCGGCGATCAACACCATGGAACACAGCAAAAACGGACGGGCGAGCAGGACATCGTAATGCAGCCGATGACGCTGCGCGGGAAATCCGGACCGCTCAAGCAATTCGATAAAGCCTGGCAGATCCCAAAAAGACATTGTCTCCGGCGAGGCCAAGCTCTGTTCGATTTTGTGGGGGGTTAACTGGGTCGGCAACTGCCACTGAGTAAAAGCCTCGGGCGGCTTGTCTGGGCGCCAGCGGACACCGTCTTCGATCAACCAGTTGCCGGTTTCGAGCCGCGCCGCCCGCGCATCGATTCGCGACGTGAACCGGGTATGATCGTCGAAAAAAAAGATCGAGACGCTGTCGAGCAGCCGATCGGGCGAGGCAAATTTGCCGCCGTGAATGATAATCTGGTCCCCGGTCCGGTCGCTCTGGCGCAGCCAGAAGCCCGCACTCGACAACAGCGTTTCGCTCGGGCCGCCACCCCCGAGAACCTGGGCATCGAGTTTTTCAAAGGCCGCGGCGGCTCGCGAAGCAATCGGGTTGAAGATAGTGACGGCGATGACCCCGATCAGCAGCGCCACGAGGGCCGCCGGCATCAGGAATTGCCATACCGAGACGCCTGCGGCGCGCACGATGACAAGCTCGTTGTTGCGGGTCAGTCGCCAAAAGGCGAGCATCGTTCCAAACAGCACCGCGAACGGCAGCACATCTTGCGCAGTCTGGGGTGACTGAAGAGCCGCCATTTCGAATAACAGGCCCAGCGTCGCCTGTACCTTCGACCCGCCGCGGCGAATCAGCTCGATGTAGTCGGCCAGAAAGGTGACGACCGCCATCGTCCCGAAAACACCGCAGAACCAGAAGAAAAAGTGGCGGGCGATATAGGCGGATAGGGTTTTTCCGAGGTGCATGCCCGGCCGCCTCGCCAGCAAAGCGGATGGTTAGCGCGTGCGGGCGGGCGCAAAAGCCGGCCAGCGAACGCCAAAGCGGATTCCTCGATGCTGCAAGATCATCAGACTAACCAAGAATGGTAATAGGTTGATCACGTACATCAGCGGGATCGCCTGTTCAAAGCGAGCCGCCAGATTATTAAGCCCGAGGCTACCTGTCTGAAATAGGAACGCGACACCGACGGCGAGCATAACGCGGTTAGCTTGCCCGCGGCGGCTGAACTCGCCGGGGAGCAGGCAGGCAAGGGGAATCAGGGAAAAGCCGAGAACCGAAAGCGGGACCAGCAGCCGCTGATGGGCTTCCATAATAAAGCTCCGCCGTATGAGCAAGTCATGCGTCGTCGGGAACATCAGCTCTCCAAGAAAGCGCTCCTCGGCCCCACGAAAGCGCACGACCGGGGCATCTTGTAAGCTGCCGAGATCGAGTGTGTAGCGTTGGAACGTCAGAACCGAAAGTTTGCGGGTTTGAGGGTCGAATTGCTGTCGGTTTCCATTGAACATGACAATCCGCGAACCTGCGGGCGTATCGATAAACGCGGCACGGTCGGCAAGTATTGTGACCGGTCGTTGTCGGTCGCGGTTGTCGTTGATCAGCAAGCCCACGACATCGCCGTTGGGGTCGCGATTGCGGATGTAAAATGTCAGCTTGTCCGAAACCGTCGTAAAGGTCCCCTCTTGGATCAGGCTGGAGACGAAGCGATTGCGGATTTCGAACTGCAAGTCCTTAAACGCCTGGCTGGTCACCGGCAGCACATAAAGCGACAGGCTCATTAATATTGCGAAGGCGATCGCGGCCAGAATCAGGACCGGCCGAGCAAGCGACATCGGACCCAATCCTGCCGCCCGCATGACGACGAGTTCGCTTTCGGTGGTCAGCCGGTTGAAGGTGAGCAGCACCGCGACAAACAAACCGATCGGCAGCACGATGTCGAGAAACCGCGGCAGAATTAACATTGCCAGATAAAGGAAGACATCGAGAGATAGACCGCGGTTGACGATCAGGTCAATCAGCGGAAGCGACTGGGCGAGCCAAACCGCCGCACTGAGCGCCGCCGTCACGAAAATCATGACGCCTAAGCACTGTCGTAAGATATATCGGGTAAGCCCGCTCATCGACGCCCGATCATAGGGAGGCGACCCGGCGCCGGCCAGAGCCATCGTCTCGCCGTCGAAGATGACGGTCGCAAGGTTTTGGTCAGCCACACCACTGATCAAGAGCCATTCGCATTTGGGTGGGGATGTCGTGCCATTCGCAGTTCGCCCGGCGGGAGCGGCCCAGCCGACAGCATCGTCCCCACGTGACGGCGTCTCCTGTGACGGATCTGCCGGGGCTGTTGCCCCTCTCGCCGGAGGAACATTCCCGGTATACGCCGGATGCGAACGGCTTGTTGCTGCGCCACCGGATACCCCTTCGGTTACGCAGATCGCTGCCGTAGCGGCGGCGCTGGCGCTGCTGATGATTTTACGGCTGGTGATGGCTGCTTTGCTGCCGCTGTCACCCGATGAGGCTTACTATTGGGTTTGGTCGCGCGCGCTGGCGCCGGGCTATGCCGATCATCCTCCGATGGTGGCACTTTGGATCCGCGCTGGAACGTGGGTTGCCGGAGATTGCGCAGTCGGCGTCCGGCTGCTGGGACCGCTTTCGGCGGCGCTCGGTTCGGCATTGCTCTGGGACGCGGCAGAGCGCCTGCTGCCGGCTCGAAACGCCGGCATTTGGGCAGTCTTGTTGCTGAATTCGATGCTCTTGGTCGGCGCCGGAGCGATCATCATCACGCCCGATTCGCCCCTGCTGTTTTTCTGGACCTGCGCGCTGTGGGCGATGGCGCGGCTAATCGCCGGGGGTTCGGGCGCGTGGTGGCTCGCGGTCGGCCTGTTCGTCGGCCTCGCCATCGCAAGTAAGTATACGGCGGTGTTGCTGGTGCTTGGCATCGCTCTCTGGCTAGCTTCCGCTGGGCGAATATGGCTGACGCGGCGTGAGCCCTATCTCGGCGCCGCGTTGACGCTGATCGTCGTCACGCCGGTGTTGTGGTGGAATGCCTCCCACGGATGGGTCAGCTTTTTGCGGCAGGGCGGGCGGGCTGAGAACTGGTCGCCGGAACGGGCGCCGCAATTTCTGCTCGAGCTTTTCGGTGGCCAAATCGCCCTTGCCACGCCGCTGATTTTTTTACTCTGCGCCGCTGGAATGGCGCTCGCCGCGCGCTCTGCTTGGCGCAGATGGGATCCGGCCTGGAGCTTGCTCGCGATCCTCACTTGGTTCCCGGTGCTGGTCTTCGTGCAGCACGCGATCGGAGACCGGGTCCAATCGAATTGGCCCGCCATAATCTATCCCGCCGCGGTCATCGCGGCGGCCGGATTGAGCGCACGTTTCTGGCGCAGGCTGCGTCTCCCGGCGATCGCGCTCGGCCTACTGATGACGGGCGCCGTTTATGTGCAAGCGGCGTTCATGCCACTGGCCTTGCCGGCCAAGCTCGACCCGATCGCACTTCAAATGTCGGATTGGCGGGGTCTCGCCGCCGCCATAGCAGACGCCCGCCGCGCGACCGGCGCCGGCTTCGTCGCGGCCGACAATTACGGCCTCGCCGCGGAATTGGCTCGCCACCTCCCCGCGGATGTGCCGGTGATCGCGATCGGTCCGCGCTGGTCGAGCTTCAACCTCCCGGCAGCCGCAGCCGACGGCATGTCGGGCCTGCTGGTGCAATCCGAGCACCACGCCACACCAATCTGGAGCGCGGCCGAGGTGATCGGGACCGTCACTCGTGAAAGCCGCGGCATTTTGGTCGAAAGATATCGCCTCTATTGGGTCCGCCCCGATCATTCCACAAGCGCCGTGCTTCTGCCGCACCCGTCGGGCCGATGATCGTTGGCCAGATCGGGGTCGAGAACACCGCAAATAGACAGGCAGCGGCACGTCAATTGCGATCGCTGGCGCGATGGGGTCTGGCCAGATATATCTAGCCGGCAAATATCTACTGGCGGACTCACCCCGTGCCGCCGCCGGTTGTTGTGTCGCCGCAACGTCTTCGAGGTCGCTTGATGAAGATTAGTTTTGCCAAGCCGGACCTGTCCCGTTCGGGTGCCGCTGTGGTCGGAATATGGGAGGAACGCGTATTGACCCCTTCCGCTCGCCGGCTCGACGAGGCAACGGATGGAGCCATTGCGCGTGCCCTCGCGAGCGCGGCCCGCTTCCACGGCAAGAAAGGCGATTTGCTGTCGATCATAGCGCCGGCAAAGCTGCCCCTCAGCCGCATCGTCCTGGCGGGGTTCGGTAAACCTGAGAAAGCGAATTCGCGGATTTTCGAGGAGGTGGGCGGAGCGCTGGTGGCGCATTTGAACGGTGCCGGGGAGAGCCAAGCGACAATCTCGGTCGATATTGCGGAGGGGGTCCCGGTCGCCGCCGGCGAGGCGGCGGCAGCGCTGGCGTTGGGAACGCAGCTGCGATCGTATCGCTTCGACCGGTACAAGACGAAAGAGAAGCCCGAGAAAAAGCCGTCTCTGCAGGAGCTGACGATTGCCACCGATGCATCTGACGCGGCGCAGCTAGCGTACCAGCCTCTCGAAAAGACGGCCGAAGCCGTTTGCTTTACGCGCGATCTCGTTTCTGAGCCGGGCAACGTGATCTACCCCGAGACATTGGCCGAGCAGGCCCGCACGCTCGAAAAGCTCGGGGTCAAGGTCGAGGTGCTCGACGAGGCAGCGATGCGTGAGCTGGGCATGGGTGCGCTGCTCGGTGTCGCCCAAGGCAGCGCCAAGCCGCCGCGGCTCGTCGTGATGCAGTGGCGGGGAGCGGGCAAGGACAAGGACGATGGCCAGCCGGCGCCCCTCGCTTTTATCGGCAAGGGGGTAACGTTCGACACCGGCGGCATTTCGATCAAGCCCGCCGCCGGTATGGGTGAGATGAAATGGGACATGGCCGGCTCGGCGGTCGTCATCGGCCTGCTTCGGCTATTGGCAGCGCGCAAGGCCAAGGTTAACGCCATCGGCGTTGTCGGCCTTGTCGAGAATATGCCGTCCGGCACGGCACAGCGGCCAGGCGATATCGTCACCTCGATGTCGGGGCAAACGATCGAAGTGTTGAACACCGATGCCGAAGGCCGGCTCGTACTGGCGGATGCCATGTGGTATTGCCAGGACCGCTTCAAGCCGCGGCTGATGATTGACCTCGCAACCTTGACCGGTGCGATCATCGTCGCGCTCGGGCACCACAACGCCGGCCTGTTTACAAATGACGACGAGCTGGCAACACGGCTGATCGAGGCGGGTAAGGCGGTGGGCGAAGAGGTTTGGCGTCTCCCGCTCGCCGAAGCGTATGACCGCGACATCGACAGCGACGCTGCCGACGTCAAGAATATCGGCGGCGGGCGCGCCGGCGGCAGCATTACCGCCGCCCAATTCCTCCAGCGCTTTGTCAACAAGGTGCCTTGGGCGCATCTCGACATCGCCGGAATGGCATGGTCGAGCAAGGATGCGCCCACCGTGCCCAAGGGGGCGACGGCGTTTGGTCTGCGGCTCCTCGACCGCTTCGTAACGCAATATTACGAAAAGGAATAGCCGCTGTTGGCGGAGGTCGGATTTTATCATCTGCTGTCGACACCGCTCGAGCGGGCATTACCGAAATTGCTCGAGCGAGCCCGCGCTCAGGGTTATCCGATTGTCGTGCGGGCCGGTTCTGCAGAACGGGTCGCCCAGCTCGAACTCGGTCCTCTGGACTTATGAGGAGGCGAGCTTTTTGCCGCATGGCACAGCCCGTGACGGCGCTGCTGCGGCACATCCGATTTGCCTGACCGAGCGCGACGACAACCCGAACCAGGCGACCATGCTGGTATTGATCGACGGTCTCGAAGCCGCCGATCTTGCGGCCTTCGCGCGCAGTGCCGACATTTTTGACGGCAATGACGAGAGTGCGGTCGAAGCCGCCCGTGGGCGCTGGCGCCGCGCACGCGAGGCCGGTCACAATCTGACGTATTGGCAGCAAACAGAAACCGGATGGGAGCGCCGCGCCTGACGGAAGGCCGGTTTGACCGCAATTGCCGCGATGCCGATCGGGCGGTATAACCCGCCCGCTCGTTGATCGTGAAAGGTGCCGATGGCCACTGAACGGACGCTGTCAATCCTCAAACCGGACGCTACGCGGCGCAACCTGACCGGGACGATCAACGATCGCTTCGAACGCGGCGGTCTGCGCATTATAGCGCAGAAGCGACTTCACCTCGGCAAAGAACAGGCCGAGCGATTCTACGGAGTCCACGCGCAGCGGCCATTCTTCCGCAGCCTGGTCGAATTCATGACCTCCGGGCCAGTGGTCGTTCAAGTGCTAGAAGGACCCGATGCGGTCGCGGTCAACCGCCAAATCATGGGGGCTACCGACCCCGCCAAGGCGGAGCCCGGTACGATCCGTAAAGACTTCGCTGAATCGATCGAGGCAAATTCAGTGCACGGCTCTGACTCGCTCGAAAACGCGGCGCAAGAGATCGCTTTCTTCTTCTCGGCGATCGAAATCGTTCCCTAGTGCACCTCAGCGGGCGTTCCGAAGCGCGTGGAAGCGCTCGCGCGCCGCTCCGATCGGCCAACCCGACAAAAAAGCTCGCTGGATTAGAGGCTTGGCTAGAAACCGGCCTTTGTCTGGTAGCTCTCTTGTTCTTGCCGCTGCTGGTCGTTGTGCCGCGCGGAATAGCGGCTCTCGCGATGGTAGCGATGGTGATCGGTGCCGGAATGGTACTTTCACAGAGCGGCCGTCCCGTCTTGAGCGGTGTTGCGACCGTTCCCGCGGCCATATTTGCGGCGCTGGTGGTCTGGGGTCTTTGGTCGGCATTGTGGTCGCCCGATCCGATGCATTCGCTGCCGCGAGCTGCGAAGGTCACTGCCCTCGTCGTCGCCGCTGTGGGTATGGAAACGGCCCGATTGGTTTCGGCCCCGCGGCGGCTGATGTTGTTTCTCCTCGCGGGCTTTACTATCGCGCTGCTGATGACCACGGTAGATTTCGGCTCGGGCGGGGCGATCAGCAAACCGTTTTCGGATCGAGTCTACCAGCCTGCGTGGCTCAATCAGGTCTCGGTGGCGTTTGCGATCCTATTGTTGCCCACGAGCGCCGCGTTGATAGAGGCCGGGCACCGGCTCTTCGGCCTATTGTTTGCCGCAGCCGTTACCGGAGCAGTTTTCGTGCTCGTCGGAACCGCGGCAAAGGTGGCGCTTGCCTGTGGCGTACCCATCGCGCTGCTCTGCTATTACCACCGTGCCCCCGTCACCCGTATCGCGGCCGTCCTCTCGGTTCTAGCCATCGTCACTGCGCCGTTCACATTTGCTCGGATCGATCATTGGGCGGGGCTCGTCCACACCGCCAACTCGGTCAAATTGTCTGCCGGCCACCGGCTGTTGATTTGGTCTTTTGTCGGAGATCGCATCGCAGAGCATCCCGTGCGCGGCTGGGGGCTCAATTCTTCGCGTGCGATCCCCGGCGGCGGCGATCCGATTCGGCCTAACGAAACCTGGCTTCCTCTACATCCGCACAATGCTGCTCTCCAGATTTGGCTTGAGCTCGGCGTCCCGGGCGCAGTTTTGTTCGGGTTGCTGGGCGGCTGGTTTTGGCTCGCTGTCGGCCGCGCCGAGTGGCCGCGGCTCTACGCTGCGGCGGCATGCGGCAGTCTCGCCACGGCCTTTGTTGCATCTGCCGGCACCTATGGCGTCTGGCAGGAGTGGTGGCAGGGCACCTTGGCGATCTCGCTTTTTATGGTCTTAATCATGGCGCGAGTAGCGATGTCGAACATAGAGCGGGGGTAATGCGCGTCTTTACTGCCCTGCCGATGCGGCATTGGTGTGATGCTGCACCTTTCGCTTTAGCGGCGGAGACGGCCGGGTTCGACAGCCTGATGACGGTCGAGCTTGGCCACGACCCCTTTCCCCCACTCGCTTTTGCTGCTCTTGCCACCAGGCAGATCGCACTGACGACATCAGTTGCTGTCGCTTTTGCACGCAGCCCGACGGTGATCGCGAGCCAAGCTTGGGATCTCCACGCGAACTCGAGCGGGCGCTTTGTTCTCGGACTGGGGAGTCAAGTCAAGGGGCACAACGAGCGCCGCTTTGGCGTCGCATGGAGCCCGCCAGCGCCGCGGTTGCGCGACTATGTGCTCGCTTTGCGCGCGATCTGGCGATGCTGGGAAACAGGCGGCCCGCTCGACTATCAGGGAGAGCACTACCGGCTGACCTTGATGACCCCGGATTTTTCGCCGGGGCCGACCGGGCTGCCACCGATACCGGTGGCCATCGCCGCGGTTGGCGAGGCAATGCTCCGGGTCGCTGGTGAGGTATGCGATGGCGTGCGGCTGCATCCGTTGTGCTCGCGCCGATATCTGGAGGAAGTATGCCTGCCGCAGATTCGAGAAGGGATGCCGCGCGGCGGCCGCGACCGTCGGCATTTCGAGCTGCATGGCGGCGGCTTTGTCGTTACCGGGCCCGATGAGGCGGCGGTGGCGGCGGGCATCGAGCAGGTACGTCGCCGTGTTGCCTTTTATGGCTCAACCCGCAGTTATCGCCCGATCCTGGCATTGCACGGGCTCGACGATCTCGGGCTGAAGCTGCATCGCTTGTCGGTCGAGCAGCGCTGGGACGAGATGGCGGCGGAAGTATCCGACGAAGTGGTTCGGCTGTTTGCCGCCTGCGGTACCTATCGCGATCTTGCAGCGGCGATCGAAGCGCGTTTTGGCGGGCTCGCCGATGCAATCGACTTGAACTTCGCTGCCGACGCTCCCGCCGGATTGCAACGTGAGGTGCTGAAGGATATTCGCCGCATTCCCGGCATGTTCGAGGGGTTTCTCGCCGGTGGGCCGCCTAATGCCGGCTAATATTGATGGATCAGTAGAACGCCGCTGCTGATCAATGCAATGCCGCCGATCTGCGGCCAACCAAAGGGCTCGCCCCACAGCATGTGGGCGAGCAATGCCACGACCGCATAACTCACCGAAACCGAGGGAAAAGCGAGTGAAAGCGGGATCCGCTTTAGCGCGATGATGTAGCACAGCGCCGCGGCAAAGTAGATCGCGAGGCCAAAGAGGGTTAATGGGTCTAAAAGTTGCGCGCTGATTGTTGCAGAACTTGCGGCAGCCGATTTCAACGTAACTTGACCGACGATCCCGAGCAGGATCGATGCCGCGAGGCAGGTATAGTAGGCCCACTCTGTCATTGTGCGGATACCGCCGTTCTGTATTCCGCCAAGCCTAAGCCATCGACCTGAATTCTTTATTGTAGAGCGCAATCCTCCGCATCATAAGCCAGCCGCCGACATCAGCGCCCCGAGAACGCGATCGGCTGCGAAATATTCGTGGGCGAGTTCGCGCGCCGCCCGGCTATGCCGACGGTAGTTTGCGGAGATGGCATCGATGCCGTTGATCGCTTCCTCCATCGTGTCAAAATCGAACAATCCGCACCCAACCGGATAGAACTTGCTAAACCCGGTGCGCATCGTCACGACCGGACGACCAGCGGCGAGATAGCAGACGCTGCGGTCGCTGAACCAGCCGCTATTCGGCCGCACATAGATGTCTTTCGCCACGGTGAACTCGCCGCGCGAATTGGCGATAAAGTCGCGATAGGCCTCCATCCCCGCCGAGATCGGGCCGGGATCGACGAGGTTCCAGCCGGCATCCGTCACTCTTTGGCGTATCTCAGCATCCGGCGGGTCCATCGCCAAGCTGAAGCAGGTCCCCGGCTGTTGTCGCGGAAGGTCGAGAAAGCGCAGGAAGTGCAGGTGTTTCGACCAGACATATCGCGAGCCGGCGAACTCGATGTTCTTGCCTTTGTTTTCCCAAGTGGCGATCGTCGAAAAGCTGGGCGGCTCGTCCACCGTTTCCGGCCACAGATCGATGACGACCGGAGGTCGCGTCGGGCGCCAGTCGAGACCGGAGAGCGGTACCGGGCAGTCCGCTGATCCCAAATTTTCTCCGTAGCTGAAAAAGTGAGTGTGTGCGTCGAGATAAGCTCGGGCTGCCGGGTCGGCCTTGGCATATTTGATCTGTTCGTAAATGGGGTCGCTGTCGACCATGATTTGTGTCGGGCAGGCTAGGTGCTCATCGCGCAGTTGCGTTGCACCGCAAAGGTTTATCAAGCCATCGGCTTCGCGATAGAGCCGCTGCACGTGGTCACGCGTCAATCCGTGCCATTCGTCGCGGATTGCGTCCCAATAAGCCCAGCGGCCGCCGAGACCATGGCTCTCCATCGCCCGCCGAAGAAACCCGACATTGTATCCGCAATCCATCATCACACTGGCTACGCGGGGATCATACGGATTGGCGCCGCCGTCCTCGATGTACCAGACGTCATAGCCAAGACGTTGAAGGCCGACCAAATAGTGCATCGCCTGCCAGGCAATCCCAGCAAGCGGCATCTGGCCGACGAAGTGGAGGAGGATTAGCTTGCCGCGCTTGGTCAATTGCCTGCATCCCTAGCCGTGTCGCGCGGCACAACGGATAGATCAGCGATTAATTTCCCCGCGTCCGTGGGGCGGCGATGATCGGCCAGCGCTGATTTGGTCACGATCATCAGCAGCGGCGCAAGACCCCAAGCCGCGTGGGGTTGCTCGCTCAGCCCCGGCTATGTTAGGCACAAGAACGATGATCGACAGTCTTATAGGATGGCTGACTGGCGAGCCGGCAGCGGATGGCGGGCGCGCGCCGCAAGACGAACTCAAAGTGGCTTTAGCTGCGCTCCTTGTAGAAGTCGCCCATAGCCATGATCATTTCGATGAAAGGGAGCGCGCCGTGGTGGCGCGATTGCTTCAGCGCCGGTTCAATTTGTCACCCGCCGATGCGTTGCAACTGCTCGCTGCCGGAGAGCGCGAAGCCGATCGCTCGGCCGAGTTATTCCATTTCACACGGATCATAAATCAGCGGCTCTTGCCCGAGCAGCGGGTCGAACTGATCGAGATGCTGTGGGAAGTCGCCTACGCCGACGGGCAGCTTGACGAATATGAGGATAGTCTGCTGCGGCGCATCGGCGGGCTGATCTATGTTCCGGACCACGAACGCGGAGCGGCGCGCCAGCGTGTCTTAAAGCGGCTGGGGATAAGCGAGAGCCTTTGACCTCGCGCGGAACCGGCCGCGACCAATGCCGAGGAAGAAGCCCGAACAATGACTTACGTTGTCACTGAAGCCTGCATCCGATGCAAATACATGGATTGCGTAGAAGTGTGTCCGGTCGATTGCTTCTACGAAGGCGAGAACATGCTGGTCATTCACCCCGACGAATGCATCGATTGCGGGGTGTGCGAGCCGGAATGCCCGGTTGACGCAATCATTCCGGATAGCGAGCAGGAAGCCGACCGCTGGGTCGAGTTAAACCGCGAATACGCCAGCTCCTGGCCGAATATAACCCGCAAGAAGCCGGAACCGCCCGATGCCGACGAGTGGAAGGAGGTCGCCGACAAGTACGAAAAGTTCTTCAGCCCGAAGCCTGGCGGGACCTAAGCGTGTGTGGGTGATTGGTTTCGATAAGCGCGGTATGTGCTCCGGGCATATGTGACCCGCTGGCTATGTCGGGGCCGTTCATGGTATTAGTTTGACAGTGCCTCTGACGCATTCCTCCCCGCTGCCGCGCCTTTGTTCAAGCGGCGGGCGATCGCTACCACTCGCGCAGCGCGGGTTGGAAAGTCCCGGCAGCATTCCTCAGCACGATAGTGAGAGACGCCTATGACGTCGGAAAAACCCTCATTCCTTGTTGGCGACTTAGTCGTCTATCCGACGCACGGCGTAGGTAAGATTGTCGGCATCGAAACCCAGGAAATCGCGGGTCATACACTCAGTGTGTTTGTGGTCGCGTTCGATAAAGACCGAATGACCCTCCGGGTGCCGCTTTCAAAGGCGATAGGCTCTGGCCTGCGCAAGCTCTCGAGCCGCAAGGAGATGGATGCTGCTCTTGCCAAATTGCGCGGGCGATCGCGGGCCAAGCGCACGATGTGGAGCCGCCGGGCTCAGGAATATCAGGCTAAAATCGCATCGGGCGATCCGGGTTCGATTGCTGAAGTGGTGCGCGACCTTTATCGCAATGTCGGCCAGCCGGAGCAGTCCTACAGCGAGCGCCAAATCTATCAAGCCGCGCTGGACCGGTTTGTGCGGGAATTCGCCGCAGTCGAACGCATCGATGAGACGACTGCGACGCAACGCATCGAGCAATTACTGACCGCCTAAACAAGACGGCCGCCGATGCGAGCGGCGGAAAGGGTGTGTTCGCGACACACCCGCAGCGTAATTTTGTGCAATTGCGTGGCGCCCGAAGGGTGTGGGCGATCGCTTCCCCGCACGGATCGGCGAAATCGCTGATCAGCCTCCACGACAAGATCAGCCAGCGATTTGAAAACGGCGATCAACTCGTCTATCTCGGCAACTACCTGGGCCGCGGCGCGGCGATCCGGGAAACAATCGATGAATTAATCGATTTCCGGCGGCGGGTCCTCGCACGACGCGGCGGTTTCGCCTGCGACGCGGTCTTCTTGCGCGGCGCTCAGGAAGAGATGCTGCAGAAACTGCTGCAGCTTCAGTTCGCGCCCAATCCCGCGGAAGTCTTCAATTGGATGGTCAAAGCCGGGATCGAGCCGACGGTTCGCGCCTATGGCGGCGATCTGCGACAGGGTTTAGCGGCGGCTCGTGGTGGGCCGCAGACAATCACGCGCTGGACGAGCGCTCTGCGGAATGCGATCAACGCTGCCCCCGGTCATACCATGCTATTCTCGGCGCTGCGCCACGCGGCCTTTACCAGCGACAGCGGTGTCTTGTTTGTCCATGCCGCGGTGAACCCGATGCGCCCGTTAGCGGCGCAAGGGGACGCGTTCTGGTGGGGCGATTACGATATTCTCGACCTCGCTAAGCCGTTCGACAACTTCCGGCGCGTCGTCCGAGGGTTTGAACGCCGACATCGCGGGCTTCTCGAGAGTCGGTTCGCGGTATCGCTCGATGGCGGAGCGGGTCTCGGTGGTCGCCTGCTAGCCGCATGCTTTGCGCCGGACGGCGCTATGCTAGAGCAGCTCGAAAGCTCTGGCGCTGGCTGAGGGTGAAGCAGGACCGATTGTCGCGTCCGCGAGTATTTTGCACGCGCGCCGTCATTTATCCCTCGCGGAGCGGTCGCGCGGAGGGAGCGAGATGGCCCACATCGACAATTCTGAGACGCGGCGGGCGAACCTGAATTTCGTGCGCATCGCAATGCGCACCCCTCTGCTGTCGCGCGAGTATGAGCTCGACCTCGCTCGCCGCTGGCGCGAGAACGGCGACGAATCTGCGCTGCAAGAACTCGTCAGGGCGTATACGCGGCTTGCCGTTTCCGTAGCTGGCACGTACCGCCGCTACGGGTTGCCGATTGGCGATCTAATCCAGGAGGGGAATATCGGGTTACTCGAGGCAGCGATGCGCTTCGAGCCGGAACGCAATCTGCGTTTCTCGACCTATGCGATGTGGTGGATCCGCTCGGCGGTGCAGGATTATATCCTGCGCAATTGGTCGATCGTACGTACCGGCACGACCTCGGCACAAAAGGCGTTGTTCTTTAACCTACGGCGATTGCGAAATCAGATCGCGGAGGTCTCTGATGGTCCGATGACGGACGAGGTGCGGCAACAGATCGCGGAGGCGCTGCATGTCGCGATCGGCGATGTCGAGAACATGGAGACGCGGCTCAGCGGCGGTGATCGCTCACTGAATACGCCTCTCGGCCCCGATAGCGAGGCCGAAGCGCAAGATCTCCTGCCCGACTCGCAGGCCAATCCCGAAACCGTCGTGATCGGCATGCGTGACGCCCAAGCCCGCTCGCGCTGGCTCGCCGAGGCCTTGGGTGAGCTTAGCCCGCGCGAACAACGGATCATTCGGGAGCGCCGTCTGGCCGAGCAGGGGGTAACCCTGGAAGCGCTGGGGCGCGAGTTTGGCGTGTCAAAGGAACGGGTTCGACAGCTTGAGCATCGGGCTTTGCGCAAGTTGAAATCGGCAATTGGCCGGCGAGCCGGCAACCCGAGCGACATGTTTATTTGTTGAGAGCCAGTCGCTAAATCGCGGTATATCCGCCATCGACGAGCAGGTCGCTGCCGGTCATAAAACTCGATTCGTCGCTAGCGAGAAAGACCGCGGCGGTGGCGATCTCGGAGGGCTGACCGAGCCTGCCGAGCACGTGTTTGCCGGCCATAGCGGCGCGCGCGGCCTCGAAGCTTCCATAACGGCGCGTGAGCCGTTCGGTCTCGACAGCGCCCGGGGATAACGCGTTGACGCGGATGCTTTGCGCCGCGTGATCAATGGCCATCACTTTCGCGAGCTGAATCAGGGCGCCCTTCGTGGCACAGTAAGCCGCGCGCCCGGCGCTGCCGACACGGCCCAATTGCGAAGCGATCAGAATGATCGATCCGCCGCCGCTCGCGATCATCAACGGCAGAGCGGCTCGGCACAGCAGAAACGATCCGCTCAGATTGACCGCTATAACCCGCTCCCAATCAGCCACCGAGGTCTCGACAACGCTACCGCCGCTGTCATAGGGGGCGGCGCCGCTCACCAGAACATCGAGACGGCCGAAAGCGTCCCGGACCGCTCGCGCAACCGCCAGGGTGTCGTTTTCGCTCGCGACATCGCAGCGGTCAGAGATGGCCCGCCCGCCCGCCGCCTCAATGAGGCGCGCGGTCTCCTTGGCGCCGGCCAAATCGATGTCGCAGCACGCGACCGCAGCACCCGCCTCGGCATAGGCAACAGAGATTGCGCGGCCGATGCCCCCCGCGGCGCCACTGACGATCGCCGTCTTGCCGGTCAGCTTCATTCAGCCTCCCCCGCGATTGTCACACATCACCGTACCGGCGTCGATCGCGATGGTTTGGCCGGCGACCAACGCTGCCGCGTCCGACACCAGACTCGGGGAGGGGTCATGCGCGTTGACGCCCGGCTCTCTATCCGGGAGGATCAAATACATGAGAAAGGAGATCATAACAATCGCGGGATCCCCTGGGTCAGGCAAATCCTCAACCGCAAAAGCAGTCGCCCCCGCTCTTAGGTTTCGTCATTTCTCTTCTGGGGACCTTTTCAGGAAGTTGGCGGCTGAGCGCGGCGAATTGATTGAAGCGATGAACATTTTGGCAGAAGTGCAAAGACATATAGATCTAAGTGCAGACAACCTGCTAAAAGAGATGTATCTTTGCGAATCAAAACTTGTCATTGATTTGCGGATGGCCTGGCGATGGATGCCCAAGTCATTCAAAGTTTTTCTGCTGCTCGACCGCGATACTGCGCCAAACGGATTTTTGGTGGTCTAAAGAAAGAAGAGCGGCAGAGTGAGGAGGCACAGTTGGTTGAAGAAGTGCGCCTCAGCGTCGATCGCAGATTTGCCAGCGAGCAGCGGCGCTACAGCGCGCTTTATGGCGTGAACCCGACCGACCCGTTGAATTTCGACCTCGTGCTGAATACTAAGCACAACGGATTAAAAACCGTCACGGCAATACTCGTCGTCGCAAAATACTGCGCTCTAGCCTCGAAACGCTCGGCTTTCCTGTTGAAGCCTTGCTGGCGCATGCCGGGGTAGCGCCGACCGCCCGCGCCGAGGAACTCACGGTCGCCCAGTTTTGCGCACTCGCCTGCGCGGTGGCAGAGCGCTAGCGGGACTGCCCATCGGCGGCAACGGTCAACAAACTGTCATCCCAGGTGCCTAGGATCGCGGCGCTTTTACGTTAACGGAGCAAAAAACGCCCGTGTTTTGGCGAAGCGCGGTTTTGGGTGCGGCGTTGCTGGCGGTTACAGCAGGGCTCTCGGCCCATGCCGGCGTCGATGGAAGCTTTGGCGGCAACGGCATCAAGCGGGTGCTGCTGATCAGCATCGACCTCATGCATGCACTCGATTTTATCAACTGCTCACAAGGCATCAGCGGCGTCAACGGCGGCGCCCCCTATTGCCCCAATCTCGCCGCGCTGGGGCAGACCGGCGTCAATTATCTCGAGGCTTCCACGCCGAAGCCGTCCGATTCATTTCCCGGGCTGATGGCATTGGTCAGCGGCGGCTCGCCGCGCACCGTCGGCGCTTTCTATGACGTCGCCTATGACCGCGTGCTCGCGCCGCCCGCAACGACCACAGGCAACGGTGTCGCTGCCGGGTCTTGCACGCCCAACACGCCAAATGGTACGCGAACCGAGTACGAGGAGGGCATTGATATCGACCAGTCGCTCCTGAATGGCGGAGCCCCTGGAGCCTCTCTCACCGACGGTGGCATTGCGTCGATCGACCCACAAAAGCTCATTCGCGATCCGTATAAGAGCTGCGTGCCGGTCTATCCGTGGGATTTCGTGCGGACCAACACGATCTTCGGGGTCGTGCATTAGGCCGGTGGCTACACCGCCTGGTCGAACAAGCATCCTGCCTACTCGTCGGTCTCCAGCCCCGGCGACGGCACCAATGTCGACGATTACTACTCTCCCGAAATCAATTCGATCCCGGTGCCCTTGCCACAGGTTCCAAACCCGCTACCCGGGGTTTCCTGCTATCCCAATTTGCCGGACCAGACGGCAGTCAGCCCGTCTAATGCGTGGACCGACAGCTTTGCCAATATCCAATGTTACGACAGCCTGAAGGTTCAGGCGATCGTCAACGAGATCGATGGCAAGGATCACAGCGGCCAGTATCGCCGGCTGGTTCCGACCGTCTTCGTCATGAACTTTCAAACCGTCAGTGTCGGTCAGAAGCTGATCGAGAAATCCATCGGGGTCAGGGGCGGATACACCGACAACGAAGGACGACCGATCCCGGCGTTGCTCAACGAGATCGAATTTACCGACGCATCGATCGGGAAGATGGTCGCTGCACTAAATCAGCGTGGTTTGCTCAAATCGACGCTGGTCATCATCTCGGCCAAGCATGGCCAAAGACCGATCGAACTCGCAGCGGTATTTGGGCATTGGCGTTCCGTCGAATAGTCCGATCACGACCTCGCCGGCGACGATCCTCGACAGTCTGCGCCCGCCGTCCGAGCAGCCATCCAACAGCCCCCCGGGGATCGGCCCGACCGAAGACGATATCTCGCTGCTCTGGCTGTCGGATTCGTCACAAACCGAGCAGGCCGTGCAAACGCTGGAGACGACATCGCCGGCAACCGACAACATCGCTGGGATTAGCGAGATCTTCTCGGGGCCAGGCATCGCCCAGATGTTCAACCCGCCCGGGCTGCCGCCCCAACGGCGACCCGCGCACGCCGGATATCATCGTCCAGCCAAATATCGGGGTCACCTACTCGGGAAGTAGCAAGAAACTCGCCGAACATGGCGGTTTCGCGCATGACGACACGAATGTCATGATGCTGCTCTCGAACCCTTCGATGTCGCCTGCGACGGTGGCGAGCCCGGTAGAGACGATGCAGGTCGCGCCGACGATCCTGGCGGCGCTGGGTCTCGATCCGAATAATCTGCAATCGGTGCAGGCAGAGGGAACCCAGGTCCTGCCGGGCCTCGGTCTCGACAGCGGCAAATCGCCTTATTAACCGCTTGCTATGGTGGCGCCTCCAAACGGGGCGCCTATCCACCAGCGCGCAGGGAGCCGACGAACTCGGCGAGCCCAATCTGACGGGTGCGGCGCAGCCGTTCGGCAGCGACGATCGCCGTTGCCTTTGCCAGGCTGCTTTCAATCGTATCGTTGACGATCACGTAGTCATATTCCAGCCAATGGCTGATTTCTTCGGCGGATTTGGCCATTCTGCCAGCGACGACGGGAGCGGCGTCTTGGGCGCGGGTCCGCAGGCGCTCCTCGAGCGCCGGAAGGCTCGGGGGCAACACGAAGACGGCGACAAGGTCATTCCGCACCTTGGCGGCGAGCTGTTGCGTCCCCTGCCAATCGAGGTCGCCAACGATGTCCCGCCCGGCGGCGAGTGCCTCATCGATTGGCCGGCGGGGCGTGCCATAGCAATAACCAAAGACCGTCGCGTGCTCCAACAGCTCGCCCCTGGCCACCATTTCGTCAAAACGAGCCTGGTCAATGAACCAGTAATCGCGCCCATCGATTTCGCCCGGACGGGACGGACGCGTCGTCACCGAGATCGACAGCGCGAGGTCAGTATCCTGCTCGACGAGGCGCCGTGTAATCGTCGTCTTGCCCGCGCCGGAAGGCGAAGAGAAGACAAGCAGGAGCCCACGCCGCCGGATGCGGGTTGGATTCATTCGATATTCTGAACCTGTTCTCGGAACTGCTCGATCACCGCCTTTAAAGCCAGCCCGGTGCGGGTCAGCTCGATATCCGCTGATTTCGAGCATAGCGTGTTGGCCTCGCGGTTCAGCTCCTGACACAGAAAATCGAGGCGGCGGCCAACCGCTTCACCATCATCGAGCAGTTCGCCGGCCTGTTCGATGTGGGCCCGCAACCGCCCTATTTCCTCGCGTACATCGGCGCGTGCGGCAAGGAGCGCCACCTCCTGCGCGACCCGCTCTTCGGGAAGGGCGGGTGAGCCGGCGCCGATCAAATTTGCCAAGACCGCGAGCAACCGATCGCGGATAGCTGCGGGTTGTCCTGCTGCGCAATCCGCCGCAGAGCCGGCAAGAGAATCCATCTCCTCGAGTTGAGCGCGCAGCAACATCGCGATCCGAGCGCCCTCTGAAGCGCGGGCCGCCGCCAGTCGCTCCAGAGCCTCGGCCCAACTGCGCAGGATTTCGGCGTGGCGCCCTTCGGCGGTCGCCTCGTCTTCGTCCTCCACGGTTTCGATCACGCCGCGCAATGCCAGCAGCCCATCGAGCCGTGGCGGGGCCGCCTCGATTTCACCGGTCAGCTCGTTGGTCAGTGCGACCAGCTGAGCCAAGGCCTCGCGGTTGACCCGCAACACCGGCGCCGCAGTGCGGGTGATGCTGAGGTTTGCGGAAAAGTTGCCGCGGCGAAAGCGCTGCGTCAGCGAGGCCCGCAGTTCCGGCTCCAGCCCATCGAAGCCGGGGCCGAGCCGCAACCGCACATCGAGAGCGCGCCCGTTGACGCTCTTGACCTCCCATACCCAGGAAATCCCGTGAGCCTCACCCTGCGTTCGGGCAAAACCCGTCATACTGGCCAAAGCCACGTCGTATCACCTTCATTATCGCCTTTGAGCCTTATAGCGGCGGCGGCGAACGCCAACAACGCCGCCCTGCTCCCCCGCACCTAGTGAGCGGTGTTCCCCGGCGGATCCGGCTCGACCAAAGCGCTTCGCCGGTATTGTGCAACATTGCGGTTGTGCTCGGCGAGCGTCTTGGCAAAGACGTGCCCGCCATTACGGTCGGCGACAAAGTACAGATCATCTGTCGGGGCGGGCCGAGCGGCAGCACGAAGCGCCGCTATCCCAGGGTTGTCGATCGGGCCGGGCGGAAGCCCGGTTTCGAGGTAGGTGTTGTAGGGGGAGGGCGTCTGCAGATCGTTGTGGGTCAGCGGCCGGTCAATCTTTTTTTCGCCGCGGTCGCTCAACGCGTAGACCACTGTCGGATCGCATTCGAGCCGCATGCCAAGGCGCAGACGGTTGATAAACACGCCAGCGATATGGGCGCGTTCGTCCGCGTGTGCCGCTTCGCTTTCGACCAGCGAGGCCAGAGTCAGCATTTGCTGCGGCGTCACCAGCGGCAGATCGGATTGCCGCTTGGACCAGGCAGCCGCCAGCGCGTGGCGCATCTCGCGCTGCATTTGCTCGATCAGCTCCGTACGCCGCTCGCCATAGCTGTAGAGATAAGTATCGGGCATGAGGCTGCCTTCGGGCGGCGGCGCTCCGGTCGGACCGGCAAGAGCTGGCGCTGCCTGGACCAATGCGATCACCTCGGCGCTGGTCAGCCCCTCAGGGATTGTCAGCTTATGCCTTACAGTCTTTCCGCTGGCGATGATGGCACTCGCCTCAAGTGGGCTGGTTCCGGCCGGAAACTCGTACTCGCCGGCCTGCAATCCTGACGCTTCTCCCGATACTATCGCGCTGGCCTCGAACAGCAGCCGCTGCCGGACGATGCCTTCCTTTGTCAGAAGATCAGCGACTTTGTCGAGGCTCGTGTGCGGCGGGATGACGACAGTTCGCGCATGAGTTAGCGGACCCGGCCCGGTCATCTCGCGGTAAACCCACCAGCCGGCGGCGCCCGCGACCGCGAGAAAGGTCGAGACAGTGACCAACGCCCAACCCAACAGGCGAAGCCATCCGCTCATTAGATCGACGCTAGAAGTTTACGCTGGGAGATAAGCCGCTCACGGAGGGCCGGAAAACACCAAAGAGGCGTTGGTGCCGCCGAAACCGAAGGAATTGGTTAGGACATAATCAACCCGGCGCTTTTTGGCTTCCTTCGGAACGAGATCGATATCGCAGGACGGGGACGGGTTATCGAGGTTCAGTGTGGGCGGCACCGCGCCCTCGCGAATCGCGAGGATCGAAAAGATCGCCTCGACACTGCCGGCTGCACCCAACAGGTGACCGATGGCGGACTTTGTCGATGACATCGACAGCTCGTACGCGTGCCGACCAAACAGCCGCTTGACGGCGCCGAGTTCGATCTCGTCGCCGAGCGGCGTCGAGGTGCCGTGCGCGTTGATGTAGTCGATCGCCTCGGGCGGGATTCCGGCGCGGCGCAAGGCATTGCGCATCGAGCGAAAGGCGCCGTTGCCGTCCTCGGCCGGTGCGGTCAGATGATGCGCGTCGCCCGACATGCCGTAGCCGATCACCTCGGCATAGATTTGGGCACCGCGACGCCGGGCATGATCCAGTTCCTCGAGAACCAGGATGCCGGCTCCCTCACCCATTACAAAGCCGTCGCGGTCCTGGTCCCAGGGTCTCGAGGCCCGAGTCGGGTCGTCGTTGAATCCGGTCGACAAAGCCCGGGCCGAGGCGAACCCGGCCAGACCCAGCCGGCAGATTGCGGCTTCGGTGCCGCCGCACACCATGACATCGGCGTCGTCGAGCATAATCAGCCGCGCCGCGTCGCCGATGGCATGCGCCCCGCTCGAGCAAGCGGTAACGACTGCGTGGTTGGGTCCGCTGAAGCCGTATCGGATCGAGACATGCCCGGAGGCAAGATTGATCAGGTTCGCGGGTATGAAGAATGGCGAAAGTCGGCGCGGACCGCGCTCGTGCAAGGTCAGCGCGCCCTCCGTAATCCCGGATAGGCCGCCGATACCCGAGCCGATCATGACCCCGGTGCGCTCGCGAGCTTCCTGCTCCTCGGGCATCCATCCGGCATCTTCGACCGCCTGGGCCGCCGCCGCGAGCGCGAAGACAATAAAGCCGTCCATCTTTCGCTGGTCTTTTGGCGCCACCCAGTCATCGGCGTTGAAGAAACCGGAGGCGGTGTCGCCGCGCGGCACTTGCGCCGCGATTCTCGCCGGTAGATCAGAAACGTCGAATGTTTGAATTGCACTGACCCCTGAGGCGCCCGACAGCAGACGCTGCCAATTCCGTTCGAGGCCGATCCCCAAGGGCGTGACCAGCCCCATTCCGGTTACAACGACGCGCCGCATAGCCCCCTCATCTGGTCGGCGAAGAGGTCCGTCGGCATTTGGCCCGCGGCCGCGTTCCCATCGCGATGAATAAGATGGCTCAGCTATGCAACTCGATAAAACTGACCGCGTCTTTGACGGTCACGATTTTTTCTGCTGCGTCATCGGGAATCTCGCAGCCGAACTCTTCCTCAAAAGCCATCACGAGTTCAACGGTATCGAGGCTGTCGGCCCCGAGATCGTCGATAAAGCTCGCATTCTCGGTCACCTTAGCTTCGTCGACACCCAAGTGCTCAACAACGATCTTTTTGACCCGCTCGGCGACGTCGCTCATCCGTAATTCCCCTTAGTGGCTGGCGTGAGATTGGTTCCGATACGCAGCTGCGGACGCCATCCGCCGTCATAGTGTCGTCGTTGGGGGCCGCGTCAAGTCGCCGGTCACTTATCATGATTTCATCGAGCGTGCCAATTCGGCTCAATCGATCTCTCTCGGCGCGACGCTATAGCATGGCCATGCCGCCATTGACGTGCAAGGTCTGCCCGGTGACGTAGGCCGCCTCGGCGCTCGCCAAATAGACGATTGCCGCGGCAACATCAACCGGAGCACCAAACCGGCCGCTGGGAATCGCGGCGCCGAGCCGGGCGCGCTGCTCCTCTGTCAACTTCTCGGTCATCGCACTGTCGATGAACCCGGGTGCCACGCAATTGACGGTAATGCCACGGCCCGCGACTTCGGCGGCAATTGATTTCGACATGCCGATCATCCCCGCCTTCGCCGCCGCATAGTTGGCCTGGCCGGCATTCCCGGTAAATGCCACGATTGACGTCACGCCGACGACACGACCATGGCGGCGGCGCAGCATGCCGCGCAGGGCGGCGCGCATAAGCCTGAAAGCGGCGGTCAAATCAATGTCGAGGACGATCCGCCAGTCCTCGTCCTTCATCCGCAACGCCAGCCCGTCTCGGGTCACCCCGGCATTGTTCACAAGGATGTCGATGCGTCCCATTGCGATCTCGGCCTGCTTGACCAAGTCCTCGGCGGCATCCAATTCGGCAAGGTTGGAGACCGCGATGTGGACTCGCTCGCCGAGTTCGTCCGCTAGGGCCGCAAGCGCCGCCCGCCGGGTCCCGGCCACTGTAACCTCGGCTCCCTGCCGATGCAGCGCTCGGACAATTTCTCCACCAATTCCGCCCGAGGCCCCCGTCACCAGCGCCATTTGCCCGGTCAGATCGAACATCTCGTGATCGCCCCGCGCCCGGATTATCTCAATACTCAGTTTCTTGCCCTGCCGCATCCTTGGGCGGCAGGAAGACCGGAGCGCATTACCGTTCGCCGATCAAGGCGGTGATTTCGGCGGGTGTCCCGATGCAGCTGGCGTGCATATTGGGGGTGATACGCTTGACGAGACCAGTCAGTACGCGCCCGACCCCTATCTCAACAATTCCTTCGACCCCTGATGCGGCAAGACACAGGACGCTCTCGCGCCAGCGCACCATTCCGGTCACCTGCTGGACCAATAACCCTCTGATCTCATCGGGGTCTTCAACTTGGCATGCGGTTACATTGGCGACCAGCGGCACCAGCGGCCGGCATAAGCGAATCTTGGCTATGGCTTCAGTCATCGCGTCGGCGGCGGAGGCCAGCAACGGCGAATGGAACGGGGCGCTGACCGGTAGCATCACCGAACGGCGTGCACCATGCTCGCGGGCGATCGCGATTGCCCGCTCGACGGCGCTGGTGTGACCGCTGACGACGGCCTGGCCGGGCGCGTTGTCGTTCGCGACGGCGCAGATTTCATCGTGGTCGAGCCCGGCGCGCGTTGCCTTGAGCGCGACCATCCTAGCTGCCTCGGCATCAAGCCCGATCAGAGCAGCCATGGCGCCTTGCCCCACCGGCACAGCCCGTTGCATCGCGCATCCACGAAGCTTCAACAGCCGCGCCGCGTCGCCGACGGTGAGCGCTCGCGCCGCTGCGAGAGCCGAGTACTCGCCCAGCGAGTGGCCGGCAACGAGAGCGATGTCGCGGCCGATATCAAAGCCGCCTTCGGCTTCGAGGACACGAATGACCCCCAGGCTCGCCGCCATCAAGGCCGGTTGCGCATTCTCGGTCAGGGTCAGTTCGCTTTCCGGTCCCTCGAACATCAGCCGCGATAACGGCTGCGACAAGGCATCGTCGACCTCGTCAAAGAGATGGTGGGCTGCCGGGAAGGCGGCGGCAAGCTCGCGCCCCATGCCGACCGCTTGCGAGCCCTGGCCTGGAAATACGAAAGCACAAATCATTCCGATCACACCCCCCTTAAACCCCAACCGGTCGATCTTGTCCCCCACGCCGGCCGCGCCATCTTGTCTCGCGACGACGTTTCTGTATAGTCGATAGCTCCCTTGCTGGCGGTGGCCGGCTTGACCCGAATGGCGCTAGCGCTCCGGGTCCCTAATGATCCGAAAGGGATTTGTTTAGTATGGCCCTCTACGAAAATGTGTTTATTGCGCGACAGGATATCTCTGGCGCACAGGTCGACGCTCTGGCGGACAGCCTCGTACAGCTGATCGCCGACAATGGCGGCGAGGTCAAGAAGCGGGAATATTGGGGTCTGCGCAACCTCGCCTACCGCATGCGAAAGAATCGCAAGGGTCATTACGTTTTGTTGAATCTTGACGCGCCGCCGGCCGCCGTGGCCGAGCTCGAGCGTACGATGCGCATCAATGAAGACGTACTGCGCTATTTGACCATCCGGGTCGAGGCGCATGAGGAGGGGCCGTCGGCGGTAATGCAGAACCGCGGCGGTCGCGATGACCGTCAGCGTCGGGGTGATCGTGATCGCTATGGCGATGGCCGTGACGGCGAGCGGGGGGAGCGCACCGACCGCGCCGCCGAACCGGCGCCGGAACCGGTGGAGGCGTAAATGGAAAGCCAATCTCCCGGCGGCCCAGGGCGCGGTGGCGCGGCCCGGCGGCCGTTCTTCCGCCGACGCAAATCGTGCCCATTCTCCGGTCCGAACGCCCCCAAAATCGACTACAAGGATGTCAAGCTATTGCAACGCTTTATTTCTGAGCGCGGCAAAATCGTCCCGAGCCGGATCACGGCGGTGTCGACCAAGCGGCAACGTGAGCTTGCCCAGGCTATCAAGCGAGCGCGGTTCCTCGGGCTGCTGCCCTACATGGTCAAGTAGCCGGCTCTTGGGTTTGCCCGCCGGAGTGCGGGAGTTTTATGGATCGGCTGACAACTTTCGGCTCCGGCGCAGTTCTCGGTGGCGTTGCCGCTGCGCTCTACTTGGTGGTGCTGACCGGCTCGCCCGGCGCGCTGTTGCTCGTCTATTTATCGCAACTGCCGCTTTTCGCCGCTGGTCTCTGGCTCGGCATTGGGGCCGTCCTGGCTGCCGGGATCAGTGGCTCAACCGCCGCCTTGTTGGCGGGCGGTTGGTCGGCGGCAGCCTTGTTCGTCATACTGAACGCAGCGCCGGCGGTGCTGCTGGTGAGGCAGGCTCTGCTGGCGCGGACCGGGCCGGCGGGTGCGTGCGAATGGTATCCGCCGGGGCTATTGACCGCTTGGCTTACCGGGTTCGGGGTCGCCGCGCTCGGCGCTGCTGTCTTTTATCTCGGCGGCCCAAGCGGCATCGAGACGTCGCTGAATACGATGTTGGCCCCCGCGCTCGACCAATTTGCCGAAGCTCGCAGCGCCAACCGCGAGGAATTGATAAAAATGCTGGCGTTGGTAACGCCGGGAGCCCTCGCGACCTCGTGGATGGTAATGACGGCGAGCAACGCGATCCTGGCGCAAGGAGTCCTAACGCGAATTGGCAAGGCGTGGCGGCCATCACCCGATCTTGCGGCCTTGACATTGCCGCCTTGGCTTTTCGGGTTTTTGGTTGCGGGTGTGGCGCTGCTGATGCTGGGGGGCAGCGGACGTTTCTTCGGCATCAACCTCCTGATCGTCTTGTCGGTCCCGTTCAGCCTTTCCGGGCTGGCTGTGCTGCATACGGCGGCGCGCCGGCTGCAGCGTCCACAGATTCCGCTGACGGTGTTTTATGTTGCGGCCACCTTGTTCGGCTGGCCATTGCTGCTCGTTGCCGTTTTGGGTGTGCTCGAAATGCCGCTGGGATTGCGGCGGCGGTTGACGCCCCCGGGTTCTTTTGGAGGAAAGATCGAATGATTGAACTGATCCTGCTCGAGCGCGTCGAAAAGCTCGGCCAGATGGGGCAACTCGTCAAAGTTAGGCCGGGGTTTGCCCGCAACTATCTGTTGCCGCAAAAAAAGGCGCTGCGCGCGACCAAGGAAAATCTCGCTTATTTTGAAACCCAGCGCGCCCAGCTCGAAGCGAGCAATCTGCAGCGCAAGAGCGAGGCGACGGACGTCGGCGGCAAGCTCGAAGGGCTGACCGTCGTGCTCGTGCGCCAAGCCGGCGAGAGTGGTCAGCTCTATGGCTCGGTTTCGGCCCGTGACATCGCCGAGGCGGTGACCGAAGCCGGTTTCACCATCGAAAAGCGGCAAGTCGTTCTGGAAAAGCCGATCAAGAATCTCGGCCTGCATCCGGTGCGCGTGGTGCTTCACCCGGAAGTGTCGGTTATGGTCACTGCCAACATCGCTCAGTCGGCAGAGGAAGCTGCGATGCAGGCGCGCGGCATTGACCCGCTGCGGCTTGCCGACGAAGACGATTTCGATGAAGACCGCACCGCGCCCACCGCGGTCCAAGCCAGCGAGGCGAGCCCGCAATAGCAAGCGAACCCCTTGAAACCGCTCCGCGATGTGTCCGATATTAGTGGCAGGCTACCCTGTTCGGTCTTGTCGCGATGCTACTTGCGCGTTTGTTCGGGCGGATTATCACCGAAGGTCGTCTGCGAGTAATCGATGCCGGCGGGGGCCTCCACGACTTTGCCGGAGCGCCGGGGCCAAGCGCCGCAATTCGGCTTAAAGACCCCGCGTTACATCGAAAACTTGTTATTCGGCCGAATCTATATTTTCCGGAGGCCTTTGTTGACGGCAGCCTGACGATCGAAGAGGGAAGTCTTTACGACCTCCTCGATCTGTTGCAGATGAATCTCGATGCCCTGCCCGATGGCGTTCTGTCCCGGCTGCTAAACGGGCAGCACGCGCTTCTGCGCCGCTTTCATCAGTACAACCCGCTATCGCGGGCGCGGCAGAACGTGGCTCACCATTATGATCTGTCGGACCAGCTTTATGAGCTGTTTCTTGATCGCGACCGGCAATATTCTTGCGCCTATTTTCGCGGAGACAGCCAGGATCTCGAACAGGCGCAGTTCGACAAGAAGCGGCACATCGCCGGAAAATTATTGTTACAGCCGGGGCAGAAAGTGCTCGATATTGGCTCGGGCTGGGGCGGGCTGGCTCTCTATATCGCAGCCGAAAGCGGTGCCCAGGTGACGGGCCTGACCCTTTCGGCTGAGCAGCACAGAGTCGCAACCCGGCGTGCTGCGGCGGCCGGTCTTGCCGACCGAGTGCGTTTTTATCTTCGTGATTACCGCGAGGAGACCGGACAGTACGATCGGATCGTTTCAGTTGGCATGTTCGAGCATGTCGGCGTCAATCACTACGCCGCATTTTTCGCCAAGATCAAGTCGCTGCTGACGACCGATGGGGTGGCGTTATTGCACTCGATCGGCCGTATGCAAGGGCCAGGTTCGACCCCACCGTGGCTCCGTAAATATATCTTCCCCGGCGGCTATGTCCCGGCCCTCTCCGAGGTCGTGCCGGTGGTCGAGCGCCAGCGGCTATGGATCACCGACATCGAGATCCTTCGGTTGCATTATGCCCGCACCCTGCGGGCCTGGCGGCGGCGCTTCGAACAGAATCGCGAGCGTATCAAAGCGATCTACGATGAGCGGTTCTGCCGCATGTGGGAAATGTATCTGGCCGGCTCGGAACTGGCGTTCCGGCGCGGCGGGCAAATGGTGTTTCAGATGCAGCTCGCCAAATCGCTCGATGCCGTACCGATCGTCCGCGACTACATGGTCGATTGGGAGCGCGAGCGCAGTTCAGCGGCCGACGTCGCCGCCTGACGACCCCCAGGTTCCACAGCCTGGGGATTCTTCTCTTCGAGGTTCAGCGGTCCCCCGGTGATAGCCTCGCTGCATGGAATCGACGATGGCTTCCCGGGTCACACCATTACGTGCGACCGATCCCGAACTGGTCCGCATCCCGCCCTTCAACAACGACGCCGAACAAGCCCTGTTGGGCGCGCTGTTGATCAGCAACGCAGCCTATTCCCGGGTTTCGGAATTCCTATTGCCCGAGCATTTTGGGAACGCCGTCCACGCCCGGATTTATGCGGCGATCGGCAAACTCGTCGAACGCGGGCAGATCGCCAACCCCGTCACCTTGAAGAACCTGTTCGATCAGGACGGTGCGCTCGCCGAAATTGGCGGAGCGCAATATCTCGCCCGGCTCGCCGGTGCGGCGGTCACGATCATCAATGCCGAGGATTACGGCCGCCACATCCATGACCTCTACCTGCGGCGCCAGCTGATCGTCCTTGGCGAAGACGTCGTCAACGACGCGTTCCGACAGGACCTCGACGACCATGCTGTGGACCAGATCGAACGCGCCGAAAAAAAACTGTTCGACCTCGCGACCTCCGGGCAGAGCGAAGGCGGCTTTCGCGCTTTCAGCGCCGCTTTGTCGAACGCGATCGACAGCGCCGAAGCGGCGTTCAAAAAAAGCGGCAAGACGGTCGGCGTTGCGACCGGGTTTGTCGATCTCGACAGAAAACTTGGCGGGCTGCATCCCTCGGATCTGGTGATCCTTGCCGGCCGGCCGTCGATGGGCAAGACCGCGCTCGCCACCAATATCGCGTTTAACGCGGTGCGCGCCTATAAACCTGCGATCGGTCCCGATGGCCGCACAATCGCCGAAGACGGCGCCGTCATTGGTTTCTTTTCGCTCGAAATGTCGGCCGAGCAGCTCGCCACCCGGATGCTCGCCGAGGAATCCGGGGTCAGCTCCGACCGCATCCGGCGCGGCGATGTCAGCCGTGACGATTTCGACCGGTTTCTGCAGGCGAGCCATCAGCTGCAATCACTCAAATTCTTTATCGATGATACGCCGGCGCTCAGCGTGTCGTCGCTACGCACGCGGGCGCGCCGGCTGATGCGTCAGCAGGGTCTGGGCCTGATCGTCGTCGATTATCTGCAGCTGCTGCGCCCATCAGTGCAGGTGCGCTCGCTCGAAAACCGGGTTCAGGAGATTTCCGACATCACCCGTGGGCTGAAGGCGCTTGCAAAGGAACTGAATGTCCCGGTACTGGCGCTGTCGCAATTATCGCGTGCGGTCGAGGCGCGAGAGGATAAACGGCCGATGCTGGCGGATTTGCGCGAATCGGGTTCGATCGAGCAGGATGCCGACGTGGTTATGTTTATCTTTCGGGAGGAATACTATCTGTCGAGGGGACAGCCGTTGCGCCGGCCCGACGAAACCGATGACAAGTACAACGACCGCTATGAGCGCTGGCAAAGCCGATACAATGAGGTCTACGGCACAGCCGAGATCCTTATCGCCAAGCAGCGGCATGGACCGATCGGCACGGTCAGGCTGCATTTTGAAGCCGAAACAACAAAATTCGATAATTTCGCTGGCCCCGATTACATGCCGGAGGGTGCGTAATCCGCCCTCGGCATCAATTGTGCCTTGGCGATGGTGAGCACGGCGATTTTTCATATCGTTGCGCGGGTACGCGGCGTCGATGCGGCGGAAGCGGTGCTAGCCGTCCTCGATGAGGCGGTGGAAACGGTTGCGGCCTTCGAAACCTCGCCCGGCGAATGGCGCCTCGAAGCCTACCCGCAATCAAGCTCATTGACGCCGGCTCTGTCGGCTCAGCTGGCGCTAGCCGCGGCCGCCGCCGGCGGCGAATTGCACGAACTCCGCGAAGAAAAGCTGGCAGCCTGCGACTGGCTCGCGGAAAACCAGCTCGCCTTTCCGCCGGTTCGCGTTGGGCGCTTCTTTATTTACGGCTCGCATCACCGCAGCCGGGTCCCAGGCGGCGCCCTTGGCATCATGCTCGATGCCGCGACCGCGTTTGGCACGGGCGAGCACCCGTCTACTCGCGGCTGCCTCTTGGCTCTCGAAGCGCTGGCACAGCGCCGGCCGATCCGGCATCCCCTCGATATCGGCACCGGCACCGGCATCTTGGCGATTGCGGCGGCGAAATTATCGCGCCGCCCGGTGCTGGCCAGCGACATTGATGCCGGCTCAGTCGCCGTCGCCCGGCATAATATCGCCCGTAATGGCGTTGCGAAGCTGGTGCGTGTCGAGCGCGCGGTCGGCTATCGCAACCGCGCGCTGCGCCACAATGGCTACGATTTGATTTTTGCGAATATCCTAGCCCGGCCGCTGGCGGTTATGGCGGCCGATCTTGCGCGTCATCTCGCCCCCGGGGGGCGAGCGGTTTTGTCGGGATTGTTGTGGCGGCAGGAAGCGATCGTACTGGCGCCGCATCGCACTCTTGGCCTCGCCCTCGAGGGCAGAGTCGTCATCGACGGCTGGTCGACTCTAATTCTGCGGGCCGGCTCAAACCGAAAAATTGGCAGCGCAATAGCGCGGCACCACCTATAGACCCGACCGGGTCGACAGTCCGGTCAGCCGGGCTTCCGCCGACCAAAAGCTCGCTTGCTCCGGCGATGGGATCGGATCCGCATCGAAACCGCGGACCCCGTCACCCTCGATCAGACCGCGGATCTGCGAGCGGCGAATGCCGATATCGGCGAGCGAGCGGTCGTCGAGCGCCATCAACTCGGCATAGGCACGCTGACGCCGCCGCCAATCGGCGATGGCGCGGCCCGCCGCAATGAAAAGGTTGAGAATGGACATACCGATACTCCCGTGCTTGGCTTTTGCTGCACTGCACCCGAAATGGTGTCGGATGGCAGCTTCCACGAGCGAAGTTGTTGCAATTCAGCCATGTGGGGGTTCTGAATAAGTACGCGTACCGGATGAGGAACTGACGATGACAACCAATCAATCGGCCCCCGATAGCGCCGTGCCCGCGGACGCCGGGTTGCGGCGGCTACTGCGCGCGGCCGGATCGGCCTATGACCCGGAGGGCGTCCGCGCGCTGATCAAGGGTGTGCTCGGCGCACCTGCGGAAATCGGTGCCGAATGGCACCGCCTCGTCGCCGATCCGATGCCGCCGGCATTGGCGCTGGCGCTCGAACAAGTGCAGGGGGAGATAGCCGCCACTTACCGCGACGGTCTCTCGCGCGAGGATTTCGCGCGGGTGTCGCGCGCCGACCGGCTCGCATCTTTGCGCCGGGAATTGGCGGCGCGTGGGCTCGACGGCTTTGTCGTGCCGCGCTCGGATGAACATCAGGGCGAGTACGTCCCGCCGCGCGGCCAGCGCCTGGCGTGGCTGACCGGCTTTACTGGTTCGGCCGGGCAAGCGGTCGTGCTGCGCGAGCGCGCGGCATTGTTCGTCGATGGCCGCTATACCTTGCAGGCGGCGCAGCAGGTCGACGGCAATTTGTTTGAAATCCACCATTTGATCGACGAGCCACCGGCTCGCTGGCTCGGCAATGCACTAAAAGCGGGCGAGACCCTCGGCTACGATCCCTGGCTGCACACGCCCAATGAAGTCGAACGCTTTCGCGCTGCCGCCGAAAAGGCTGGGGCTAGCCTGCGCGCTGTCGAGGGCAACCCGCTCGACCGCGTCTGGCAGGACCAGCCGGGGGCACCTTTGGCGCCGATCGTGCCGCATGCTGATACTTTTGCCGGCGAAACTGCGCAGTCAAAGCGCCAGCGCCTCGCCCGCGGCCTCGCCGAGGAAGGGGTCGCAGCGGCTGTCTTGACGATGCCCGAATCGATCGCGTGGCTGCTCAACATCCGCGGCGGTGACGTGCCGCACACGCCCTTGCCGTTGTCGTTTGCGATATTGCGCAGTGACGCCAGTGTTACCCTGTTCATCGACCGGCGCAAACTGGCGCCTGATTTGGAACGCCATCTCGGCAACGCAGTGACCGTGCAGCCGCCTGAACAATTGGGCCCGACGCTCGATGCACTCGCAGCCCAGGGTGCGCGGGTGCAAGCCGACCCGGCGACCGCGGCGGCATGGATCTTCGATCGGCTGGAAAAGGCCGGCGCCAAGATCCACCGCGCCGCCGACCCTTGCATCTTGCCAAAAGCCTGCAAAAACATCGCCGAGATCGCCGGCACCCGTGCCGCCCATCGCCGCGACGGCGCGGCGTTGACCCGCTTCCTGGCCTGGCTCGCACGCGAAGCGCCCAACGGCGGACTCACCGAAATCGCCGCCAGCGACCGTCTCGAAGCGTTTCGCCGCGAGGGCGAATATTTCCGCGATCTGAGCTTTCCGACGATCTCGGGCGCAGGCTCGAATGGCGCGATTGTCCACTATCGGGCGCTGCCGGAGACCGAAAACCGGCTCGAACCCGGCAGCCTCTATCTGCTCGATTCAGGCGCGCAATATCTCGATGGCACCACCGATGTGACGCGTACGATCGCGATCGGCGAGCCGACCCAGGAGATGCGCGACCGTTTTACCCGCGTGCTCAAGGGCCACATCGCATTGGCCTTGGCGCACTTTCCGAAGGGCACGACCGGGACCCAGCTCGACGCCTTTGCGCGGCGAGGCTTGTGGCAGGCTGGGCTCGATTACGATCACGGCACCGGGCATGGGGTCGGGAGCTACCTCGGCGTGCATGAAGGACCGCAACGCATCTCGAAGGCGGCGAGCACCCAGCCCCTGCTGCCCGGCATGATCATCTCGAACGAGCCCGGTTATTACAAAACCGGCGCCTTCGGCATCCGCATCGAGAACTTGGTGCTGGTGCAGCCGGTGGACGGCGGCGGCGAGCGCGAGATGATGCACTTCGAAACACTGACCCTGGCGCCGATCGACCGCAATCTGATCGAGCCATCATTGCTCGACGACGAGGAGATCGACTGGCTCGACGACTATCACGCCCGTGTTCGGGACACCCTGACGCCGCTCGTCGACCCCGAGACCGCGCAGTGGCTCGCCGAGGCCACTCGCCCGATCGCCCGCCTGCGATACCCCGCAATCGTCCCTGCCGTTTCCCGCGCGTCCGGGGCGGAGCGCCCGGTTTAGACAGATCCCCTGCATCGAGCATCGATACCCGGCCGAAGGGTACTTACAACCACTACTTTGTCACACCGGCGAAGGCGGGTGCCCATGGCTGAAATGGATCCCGACCTTCGTCGGGATGGCAACGTCTTGCATCGCAAGCTTCTGGCTCAGAAAGTCGCAACCAGCCTGCACCTGATCGCGCAGCGTCGTTAGCGCTCGGCGGCTTGCCGCGCCTGTTGTGCTGCTTCCCAATTGCGCCCGTCAAAGAACTTGGCCGGCCGTAACGTCGCGGGATCGATCCCGTCGAGACAGCGGGCGTTGACGTCAATCTTGTCCGGGTCCGAGCGCGGTACATAAAACGGGTGCATGCCGCAATGCCGGCAAAAAATGTGCTTGGCGGTGTTGGTATTGAATTGATAGGTCGCGAGATCGTCGCCGCCTTGCAACAGCTCGAAATCTTCCGGCGGCACGATCAGGTGCAGGATGCCTTTCTTGCTGCACACCGAGCAATTGCATTCGAGCAGATCCGCTAGATCGGCGCGCACCCGAAACCGCACCCGTCCGCAATGGCAGCTCCCGTCATAACTCTGGAGCATCGCTCACTCCGCTTTCCCGGTCCGCCTTCACTGTACTGTAGCACGCTGTCGTCACGAGCGCGGGCCAGCGATGATCATCCGCGTGTTGGACGCACGGTCTGACAGAACCCCGGAAGCATTCGTTGAGCCGCCTCGCCTGCTTCGCTACCCGGCATTGAGAGCTTAGGAAACCTAAGCTTGCCACGGCCCGAGATCCTCCGTGACAACAAGATCGAACGACTAGCGGGCTAACTTCCGAGGATCGTTCCGACCGGGATCTCGGCCTCGCTCGAGGCGACCTTGGGGCCGTCATCGAGACGTACTCTCGACACCTCGACGTAACCGCCTTGCGTGAGGATCCGCAGACCTGCCGGGCTGGCTGAGACCACTTCGCCGATCTTTTTGCCGCGCACTGCGCCAAAGGTCGGCGCGGTAATCTTTTTGGCGTCGAACAGATAGAGCTTTTTGTCGCCGTACATGGTCCATGCGCCGGGCGCCGGGTTGCAGCCGCGGATCAGATCATAAACGAAGTCGACATGATGCGCCCAGGTGATGCGGCTTTCGGCCTCGCGCACCCAGCCTTCGTAGGTCGCCTGGCTCTCGTCCTGGGTCGTCTCAGTAGCGCGGCCCGAGACCACGAGATCGGCAGCCTCGACTAGCGCCTGAATCCCGAGCGGAAAGATCTTGTCGAAATAGAGCGAGCCGGCGGTGTCGTCAGGGCCGATCGGCACCCGCTTTTGTAAAACCACGGGGCCTTCGTCGAGACCCGGCGTCGGCCGGAAGATCGACAACCCGGTCTCGCTGCGCCCGCGAATGATCGCCCACGGGATCGAGGACGGCCCGCGATGCAATGGCAACAATGACGGGTGGAACTGGATCATTCCATGCTTGGGGATCGCGCAGAATTCGGGCGGCGCGAACAGCAGGACATAAGCCATCACGCCGATATCGGACTTGAGGTCGGCGAGCGCGGTCTTGGCCTCATCGGCCGAATACTTTGGAAAGCGGTACACCGGCAGCTTTCGTTCTTCGGCGGCGGTCACCAGCGGGTCGGGCCGCGCTCCGGGGCGGTCCGGGGCGGCAAACACGCCCGCGATCTCGTCGCCACGCGCGATAAAGGCGTCGAGCGCCGCTTTGCCAAAAGCCTGCTGGCCGACGATGACGATGCGCATTTCACTCCCTCCGATTGTGGCGCTGTGATGCGACAAGGTTCCACGCTTGGCGGCCCGGCGGCAAGCCCGCAGCGCCGACAATAATCGCTCACGGGAGCCAATCCCGCTGTTTCCGGCGCCACATCAGGGTCAAGCAGGACCGCTGACCCCGGCCTTGGCGAAGGTCGCCATGCCGTTGTGACAGGCGGCGGCGGCTTTCAGCAAGGCCATGGCAAGCGTCGCACCTGAGGCCTCGCCAAGCCGCATCCCGAGATCGAGCAGCGGCCGCTTGTCCAAGCGCTCCAGCAGAACGCGATGTCCCGGCTCGGCCGAGACATGCGCGACAACACAGTGATCGAGCGCCCTTGGGTCGGCGGCGAACAATACCGCCGCGGCGGCGGTCGCGGCGTAGCCGTCCAGCACGACCGGTATCCGGCCAAGCCGTGCCGCCATCACCGCACCCGTGATCGCGGCCAGTTCGAGCCCGCCGAGTCGGCGCAACATGTCGAACGGATCACTGGCCGCCGGGCGGTGCAACGCTACGGCCTCGCCAACCACACGGCGCTTGTTGTCGAGTGATTCTCCAACCACACCGGTGCCAGGGCCGGTCCACAGCGTCGCGTCGCCGCCGAATAGAGCCGCGCACAACGCCGCCGCCGAGGTCGTGTTGCCGATGCCCATTTCGCCGACGGCCAAGGCATCGATGCCGGGCTCGACCGACATCATCCCGTAGGCCATCGCCTTGGCGCATTCCTCCTCGCTCATCGCCGGCCCTGCAGCGATGTCGCCAGTCGGCTGATCGAGGTTCATCTCATAGACGCGGAGGTCGGCATCGACAATTCGGCACAGCTGGTTCACCGCGGCGCCGCCGGCGATGAAATTCTGGACCATTTGGGCGGTAACCGAGGCGGGATACGCCGAAACGCCGCGCGACGCGACGCCGTGATTGCCGGCGAAGACAACAGTGCGCGGATGCTCGACACGCGGCGGATGGCGTGCCTGCCATGTCGCGAGCCAGATCGCCAATTCTTCGAGCCGCCCCAGCGATCCCGGAGGCTTTGTCAACTGCGCCTGGCGTGCGGCGGCCGCGGAGCCGGCTTCGAGATCCGGTCCGGGGAGTTGCGCCAACAGGGCGCGCATCTCGTCAAGCGTAGCGGTCGGCTCATCCATGGGCTTGTACTCCGGTGGAGCGCGATCCTGTCCCAATGATGCCTCAAGCCCAAGCAGGAAAACCCCAGAGCGGTCGTCTGGGCTTTCGGGTATCCTCGCGACGATGAGCACCTCGGAACGATCGACCGGGAGGCGGCCGGGCTATGCTGCCGGCTTCTTTACCGCTGTCGGTTTCTTCACCCGCATCCCGATGGCGCGACAGGTTGCGACCGAGTGGACGCTTGTCGACGCCGCCTGGGCTTTCCCGCTGGTCGGAGCGGGCGTCGGTGCGGTCGCGGCTTTGGTCTTTCTCGCCGCCCAACTGGTCAGATTGGGTGATTGGCCGTCTGCCTTCCTTGCGGTGTTCGCCGGGATTTTGCTCACCGGAGCATTGCATGAGGACGGGCTTGCCGATTGCGCCGACGGGATCTTTGGGGGCAACGACCCGGATCGTCGGCTGGCGATCATGCGCGACAGCCGGCACGGAACATATGCCGTGTTGGCGTTGGTGCTTAGCGTCGGCTTGCGTGCGGCGGCGGTGGCGCAGATCGGCGAGGTGATTTTCGCCGGGCTAGCATTGGTCGCGGCGCATGCGGTGTCACGCGCGTTGTTGCCGATGTCGATGTCGGTGCTGCCCCCGGCGCGCGGTGACGGTCTTGGCGCCGGAGCGGGTCGGCCGCGCCTGGTCACGAGCATCGCCGGGCTGCTGATTGGCGCCGCAATCGGCGCGATGGCGCTGGGGCCGCTGCACGGCCTAATCGCAATCGGCGTCGCAGCAGGCGCGGTCGCCGCGACCGCTGCTATCGTGCAGCGCCGCATAGCGGGCTACACCGGCGACGTGCTCGGCGCGTTCCAGCAGATCGCCGAGATCGCGATCCTCCTCGCCGCCGCGGCGCTGCGCTAGACCAGATCGTGATCTGCTTTTTTCTAAAGCCGCAAGCTCGCAAACCGCCCTCGACCCTTGTTAGCCGGGGCTCGGCATCTTCGGGAAGCTCTTGATTTCCCCTTCAAGCTTCACCCAAGGCTGAGCGCTTTCGCAATAGATCTGCATCGTCGGTTTGACCCAACTTGGATCGGCAAGCGTGCCTGCCGGGATCATGATCACATCCGGCATAAGTTCGGCCTCGCCGATGATCGGCGAGGAGCAATTCGGGCAAAAACGGCGGTACGTTGCTTTGCCAGTGTCGCCCCGGCCCTCGTACGTCTTTAGCGGGCCCTGGACGTTTATCGCGGGCTTTGGCACGGCTACGATTACGTTAACGCGGATCCCGACCCCTTTTGGCAAGTGGTGCAATGGCACACCCCCGTGAAGATGGGCTCCGCCTCGCCCGAGTAGTGCACCTGGCCACAAAGGCACCCGCCCTCGATTTTCATTCGCCTCTCCGCTTGCTGAATTACGGCTCGCACCGCCGGGTGATTTTAGCCGTACCCGTTGCTCTGTTCGAGATTAAACCAAAGACGTCGCTTCGTGGATTGTGTTAGCGTCGCTTTCGCGATGCGACAGGGAAGTCCGGTGGAATGCCGGCGCTGCCCCCGCAACTGTAAGCGGCGAGTCCGCGGCAAAGACCACTGGCCGGGTGTTCGGCTGGGAAGGCGCCGCGGGCGACGACCCCGAGCCAGGAGACCTCCGCATCGCGCGACCAGGGACGATTCCTCGGGCGGAGGAGGGACCAATGCCGATCAACGATGGGCGCCGCGAGCGCCGGCTTCCTCCCGTTACATTGGTGCTGGGCGGCGCGCGCTCGGGCAAGAGCCGCTATGCCGAGCGACTGATCGAAGCCGCCGCCGATTGCGCCACTTATTGCGCCACGGCGGAGGCGCGCGATGCCGAGATGATGGCGCGCATCGCCGCCCACCGGGAGCGGCGCGGCCCATTTTGGCGGACGGTCGAAGAACCGCTGGCGCTCGCTCCGTTGATTGCGGCCGAAGCACAAAGCGAACATCCGTTGCTGATCGATTGCCTCACGCTGTGGCTCTCGAACGTGATGTTGGCCGGGCGCCCGATCGAGGAAGAGGCAGCTTCGCTGTGCGCGGCATTGCGGTTGTCTACCGGCCCGGTGGTGCTGGTCGCAAACGAGGTCGGCATGGGCCTTGTCCCTGAAACGCCCCTTGGTCGCCGCTTCCGTGACGCTGCCGGGTGGCTCAATCGAGAAATCGCCGCGATCGTCGACCGCGTCGTCTTTATCGCCGCCGGCTTACCGCTTACCCTCAAGGACAACTGAGCCGTGCGACGGATTCCGGCGACGGTGATCACCGGCTTTCTCGGCGCCGGCAAGACCAGTCTCGTGCGCCACCTGCTGGCGCGGGCGCAAGGGCGACGGCTCGCCGTCGTGGTAAACGAATTCGGCGAGCTCGGCATCGACCGAGAATTACTGCTCGGGTGCGGTCAAGAGACCTGCAGCGAGGACGACATCGTCGAGCTTGCCAATGGCTGCTTGTGCTGCACCGTCGCTGACGATTTTCTCCCCACATTGACGCGGCTGTTGGAACGCCAGGCGCCGCCGGAGCACATTCTGATCGAGACCTCCGGGCTGGCTTTGCCAAAGCCTCTGGTGCAGGCCTTCGCCTGGCCCGAAATCCGAACCCGCACAACGGTCGACGGTGTGCTGACGGTGGTCGATGCCGCGGCGCTCGCTGATGGCCGCTTTGCCGACGACCCTGCGGCCGTGGCGCGTCAGCGCGCCGCCGACCCAGCGCTTATTCACGATAACCCGCTCGAAGAGGTGTTCGGCGATCAGCTCGCCTGCGCCGACCTGGTGATTTTGAATAAGACCGACCTGATCGGCGAAGAAACCTTGGCTGCCCTGCGCCGGGACATCGACAAAAAACTGCGGCCCGGAGTGAAAGTGCTCGCCGCCCGCAATGCGGCGGCACCGCCCGATGTGGCGCTCGGCCTTGCTGCTGCAGCCGAGGACGATCTCACCCAGCGCCCGTCACTGCACGACGTGGCCGAAGCGCACGACCATGACGATTTCGAGAGCTTTGTATTGACACTTGGGCCGGTTGCCGATGGCGCCGAGTTTGTCGGGCGCCTGCGGGCCGCTATCGCCAGGCACGACGTGCTGCGGGTCAAAGGGTTCATCGACACACCCGGCCGCGGCCGGCGCGAGGTCATCCAGGCCGTTGGCGATCGGGTGCAGCGCTACTTCGACCGGCCGTGGCGAACCGATGAGGAGCGCTCGAGCCGCCTCGTCGTGATCGGGGAGAAGGGGCTCGATCGCGCCGCCATCGCCGCAATGCTGAGCGGCTGATGCACCTATTGGCGACGATACCCGGAACGATCGCCGACGGCAAGGCGGCGGTCGATCTCGCCCAGACGCCGGGGGAGATCGTCGTTCTGTCGAGCGCCGACACCGAACTCGCCTTGCTGGCGGCGGCGCAAAGTCGGCAGCGCGCCGAGGACCCGATGACGCCGCGGCTCCGGCTGGCATCCATTCTGCGGCTCGGCCACAATTTCTCGGTCGACCTGTACATGGAGACGGTCGCCGCCGCGCGGCTGGTCGTCGCCCGCATCCTTGGCGGGTCAGCCTATTGGCCTTACGGCGTCGAGCGGCTGGTCGAAACCTGCCGCGAGCGTGGGATTACGCTGGCGCTCTTGCCTGGCGACGATAATCCCGACCCTGAATTGACCGAGCTGTCGACCGTCGCACCTGTAAATGTACAACGGCTCTGGCGCTACTTGGCCGAGGGCGGGCCGGCAAATGCCCAAAACTTCTTGTGCTTTTCCGGAACGCTGATCGGTCACGACAGACCGTGGGCCGAGCCTGCACCGCTGTTGCGCGCCGGCCTTTATTGGCCGGGTCATGCTACGGCCAGCCTCACCGATATCGTCTCCGGATGGCCGCTTGGCCCAGCGGAAGCGGGGGGCGGCGTCGTCCCGGTCGTGTTTTACCGAGCATTGGTGCAGTCCGGGAACACGGCGCCTGTCGATGCTCTAGTCGACGCGCTGGTCGCCAGAAGGCTGCGGCCATTGCCAGTGTTCGTGCACAGCCTCAAAGATGGCGAAGCAGCGTCGTTGCTGGAGCGCCTGTTCGCCGAAGCACCGCCCGCAATCATCCTGAACGCGACCGGCTTTTCGGTGCGGGCCGGCTCGGCGGCCGACCCGCTGGCGGCGGCCGATTGCCCGGTGGTGCAGGTGGTCTTTGCCGGCAATGACGAGGAGAATTGGCGGAACGGAACAAGAGGGCTGGGGCCCCGCGATCTGGCGATGAATGTAGCGCTGCCGGAGATCGATGGACGCATCTTGTCGCGTGCGGTGTCATTCAAGGCGCCGCTCGGCCGCGATCCCGGAACCGAAGCCGATCTTGTCGGTTATCGCCCGGTCGCCGACCGCATCGCTTTTGTCGCCGATCTCGCGCGCAATTGGGCGAGGCTGAGGGCAAAGCCGCCGGATGAAAGACGGGTAGCGCTGATCCTCGCCAATTACCCGAACCGAGACGGCCGCATCGGCAACGGGGTCGGTCTCGACACCCCCGCTTCGGTGATCGCGATCGTCAGGGCATTGACAGCAGCTGGCTACCGAACCGGCGAAATGCCTGGTGACGGTCAAGCGCTGATCGAGCGCCTGCTCGCCGGCCCAACCAATGCCAGCCCCGGCGTGCCGGCCTCGGAAACACTCTCGCTCGCCGAATATTCGGCATTCTTCGCGACGCTTTCACCCGCGGTGCAGCAAGCCATCAGCGAACGCTGGGGGCCGGCCGAGCGCGACCCGTTCTTCCGCCCGGGCCGGATCGATTGTGGACGGTTTGCGATCCCGGGATTTCGTGTCGGCAACGTAGCGGTGCTGATCCAGCCGGCACGCGGCTACAACATCGACCCGAAAGCCACCTACCACGACCCCGCCCTGGTGCCGCCGCACGGTTATCTCGCGGCTTATGCGTGGTTGGGGCAGGAGTTTCGCGCCGACGCGGTCATCCATCTCGGCAAGCACGGCACGCTCGAATGGCTTCCCGGCAAGGCGTTGGCTTTGTCGGCGGAGTGCTTTCCGGAGGCGGTCCTCCCGCCATTGCCCCATCTCTATCCATTTATCGTCAACGATCCGGGTGAGGGAACGCAAGCCAAGCGCCGCGCCCAGGCGGTGATCGTCGATCATTTGACCCCGCCGCTGACGCGCGCCGGAAACTACGGCTTATCGGCTGAACTCGAACATCTGATCGATGAATATTATGAAGCGGCACAGGGCGATCCGCGCCGCGTCGGACTACTCGCCGCAGCAATCCTGGAGCAGGCCCGCGCCGCCGGCCTCGATGGCGATTGCGGCATCGCGCCAGACGACGAACCGGCGACAGCATTGCGCAAGCTCGACGGATTCTTGTGCGAGCTGAAGGAATTGCAGATCCGTGACGGGCTACATGTCTTTGGGCAAAGTCCCGATGGTGACCGGCTCGACCAACTGCTGGTCGCCTTCGCGCGCCCGGCCCGCGGCTCATACCCGGAAGAGGCGTCGTTAATTCGCGCACTCGCCGCCGATCTCGGCCTTGGCGTCGACCCGCGATCGCGCGATCCCGCCGAACCCTGGCCCGGCCCCCGCCCTGAGTTTCTTTCCGGAGGGGAGCCATGGCGGACCGCCGGCGATACCGTCGAACGGCTGGAAACGTTGGCGCTGCGGCTCGTCTCGGGAGAAATGCAGCCGAAATCCGAATGGCGGCAGACCCGCGCTGTGCTCGATTGGATCGAAGACCAGTTGCGGCCGGCGGTCGCGGGCTGCGGCGCCGCCGAAATCGCAGGATTGCTCGCGGGCCTCGATGGCCGGTTCGTGCCTCCCGGTCCGTCCGGTGCGCCCAGCCGCGGCCGGCCCGAGGTCTTGCCGACCGGCCGCAATTTCTTTTCGATCGATACGCGCGCGGTGCCGACCGAGGCGGCTTGGCAACTTGGCTGGAAATCGGCGGCGATGTTGGTCGAGCGCCACGCCCAAGAATACGGCGTCTATCCCGAGCGGGTGGCGCTCTCGGCCTGGGGCACCGCCAACATGCGCACCGGCGGCGACGACATCGCCCAAGCGTTGGCGCTGATGGGTGTGCGGCCGGTCTGGGAGCGGGCGAGCGGCCGCGTGACCGGGTTCGAGATCATGCCGGCTTCGGTGCTCGACCGGCCGCGGGTCGATGTCACGTTGCGGGTGTCGGGGTTTTTCCGCGACGCCTTCCCGAGCCTGATTGATCTCGTCGATTCGGCGGCGCGCGCGGTAGCGGCGCTCGACGAGCCGCCTGCGGCCAATCCTCTCGCCGCCCGCTTTGTTGCCGATCGCAGAGCGCTCATGGAGCAGGGCGCGACACCGGATGAAGCGGCGCGGTGCGCCGGTTATCGCGTCTTTGGCTCAAAGCCCGGAGCCTACGGGACGGGACTGCAGACACTGATCGACGAGCGGATCTGGGAGGACGAGGCCGATCTCGCGGATACCTGGCTCGGCTGGAGCGGCTACGCCTATGGCGCTGGGGCCGAGGGCCGCGCCGAGCGGGTGATGCTCGAACAGCGGCTCGCGGCCGCGGATGCGGTGCTGCATAACCAGGACAATCGCGAGCATGATCTGCTCGACAGCGACGACTATTACCAGTTCGAGGGTGGGTTGGCGCTCGTAGTGAGGCAGCTTTCAGGCCGGGCGCCAGCGGTATGGCACAATGACCATTCGCGGCCGGAACGGCCGGTCATCCGCAGCTTGCGCGAGGAAATCGGCCGTGTCGTGCGCGGCCGGGCGGCGAACCCGCGCTGGATCGCGGGGGTCATGCGGCACGGCTACAAGGGCGCCGCTGAGATCGCCGCGACGGTCGATTATCTATTCGCCTTTGCCGCGACAAGCCGCGCTGTCGACGACGCGCATTTCGACGCGCTCTACGACGCCTATCTCGCCGACGACAGCGTGCGCAATTTCATGGCCGAGCATAATCCGGCTGCACTTGCCGAAACCGATCGGCGGTTTCGCGAAGCAATCGATCGCGGCTTGTGGCGCCCGCGCCGCAACAGCGCCCGCGAGGCTCTGATGCAAGGGAGCGACAGGTGAGCGGTCTTATTCAGAGCGAGGAGGAAAAGAACCGCCGCCATAATGAAAAAGCAGCGCGGCGCAAGGCGGCGCGCGACCGTATGCTGGCGACTAAGACCGAGGAGCGCGGACTCCTAATCGTCCATACCGGCAAGGGCAAAGGCAAATCGACCGCCGCCTTCGGCTTGGTATTGCGCTGTATCGGACACGGCATGCGCGTCGGCATCGTCCAGTTCGTCAAGGGCGTGTGGAATACCGGCGAACGGGTAGCGCTCGAGCGCTTTGGCGATCTGGTGACCTGCCGGGCAATGGGCGAGGGCTTTACCTGGGACACGCAGGACCGCGCGCGCGACATCGCCGCGGCACGGCGGGCGTGGGAGGTGGCTGAGACGATGATCGCCGACCCGTCCTACCGCCTCGTATTGCTTGACGAACTCAATATAGTCCTGCGCTACGACTACTTGCCTCTCGATGAGGTCGTAGCGGCGCTAAAGCAAAAGCCGCGCGATCTGCACGTCGTCGTCACCGGCCGCAACGCCAAGCCAGAACTGATCGATGCGGCCGATCTCGTGACCGAGATGATGCTGGTCAAGCATCCCTTCAGGGACGGCGTCAAAGCCCAACAGGGCATCGAATACTGAGATGATTCACATCTTTCCTCGCATTACCGGCGAAAGCCGGGATCCACGTCCGCCGTGGATCCCGGCCTTCGGGAAAGCGCGATATCCGTATAACCGGCCGTTCTTCATCCTTGCGGAGCGCAGCGAGGCGCGGTGGCGCGCGCGTTGATGCTGCAGGGAACCGGATCGGATGTCGGCAAGTCGCTGTTGCTGGCCGGGTTGGCGCGCGCGTTCACCCGGCGCGGCATGGAGGTGCGGCCGTTCAAACCGCAGAACATGTCGAACAACGCCGCCGTGACCCCCGATGGTGGCGAGATCGGCCGCGCGCAAGCCTTGCAGGCGTGGGCCTGCCGGGCGGAGCCGCTGACCGATATGAACCCGGTGCTGCTAAAGCCGCAATCCGAGGGCGCACAGATCATTGTCGACGGGCGGGTATGGGGCAGCGCCACGGCGGCGAAATATCGCAACTTTGCGCAGAGCTTGCTGCCGCGGGTCCTGGCCGCGTTCGGCCGGCTCGCCGAGGCCGCTGATCTGGTGCTAGTCGAAGGCGCGGGCAGCCCCGCCGAGATCAATCTGCGAGCAGGCGACATCGCCAATATGGGATTTGCCGAGACGGCTGATGTTCCGGTCGTGCTGATCGGGGACATCGAGCGTGGCGGCGTCATCGCCCAACTCGTCGGCACTCATCTCCTCTTATCGCAGAGCGAACGCGCGCTGATCGCCGGCTACATCGTCAACAAATTTCGCGGCGACGCGCGCCTGTTCGAGGGGGGCATTGCAGCGATCGGCGAGCGCACCCAGTGGCGCTCTTTTGGGGTCGTCCCGTACTTTGCGGCTGCCGAGTTGTTGCCGGCCGAAGATTCGCTCGCCCTCGCCCCACGGAAGAATCTTCGCCCGAAGGGGAGAGGGAGAACGGACCTGGGAGAGCGCGTCAAAATCGCGGTCCCGGTATTGCCGCGGATCGCCAATTTCGACGATCTCGACCCGTTGCGCGCCGAGCCTGACGTCGAACTCGTCCTGGTGCAGCCGGGTCGGCCGCTGCCGCGCGATGCGGCACTGGTGATCCTGCCAGGCTCGAAAGCGACGATCGCCGATCTCGCATTCTTGTGCGCCGACGGGTGGGACATCGATATCCTTGCGCACCGCCGCCAAGGTGGACGCGTGTTGGGCCTGTGCGGAGGCTACCAGATGCTCGGCCGAACCATTTCCGATCCGCTCGGCATCGAAGGCCGGCGCGAGCAGGTTCGGGGTCTCGGCCTGCTCGACATCGATACCGTGCTCGGCGCCGAAAAGCAGCTGCGGCCAATCGTTGGCGTCGATGTCGCGACCGGGATGCCGGTCACGGGATACGAAATGCATCTCGGCGAGACAACCGGACCGGGGTTGGCACACCCGATGGTGCATCTCGCCGGCGCCCCGGAGGGGGCGATCAGCGCCGACGGGCTCGTCGTCGGGTGCTATTTGCACGGCCTCTTCGCCAGCGACGGGTTCCGCCGCGCTTTTCTTGAAGGGCTAGGCGCTGCCGCAGGCGAATTTGCGTACGAGCATACTATCGAGACCACCCTCGATGCGCTTGCCGCGCACCTCGATCGGCATCTCGACCTCTCCGCGCTGCTTGCCGCGGCGCGGCCGCCACGGGTCAGGTAAAGAGACCGTGATGCGCCGCGAACCAAGCCCCGATCAGCAAGCCCCATTCGATCAGGCACGCGTTCCTGTAAATCATCAGCGCGCGGGCGATGTCGGCGGGCGCCGCGCGCGCGGTGCCCTCGCCGACCCACGGATCAGCAACTACTCCCTCGGCATAGCGGCGCGGCCCAGCCAGCGCCAGGCCGAGGGCGCCGGCCATGGCACCCTCTGGCCAGCCGGCATTGAGCGAGCGATGCTTGCGCCCGTCGCGCAGCATAATCACCAACGCCCGCGATGGGCGGCCCTCACGAGCAAAAAATGCGGCGGCGGCGATCAGAACTCCGCTAATGCGCGCCGGCACAAGATTGGCGAGATCGTCAAAGTGAGCCGCGGCCCAGCCAAAGGCACGGTAATGTGGCGTCCGATGCCCGATCATGCTGTCGAGCGTGTTCGCCATCTTGTAGGCGAAGAGCCCCGGCAGCCCGAGCACCAGATACCAGAACACCGGCGCCACGACCCCGTCGCTGAAATTCTCGGCAAGGCTTTCGATCGCCGCGCGCGCGACCCCATGCGCGTCGAGGCTCGCCGGGTCGCGGCCGACGATATGCCGTACCGCCTCGCGTGCGGCCAAGAGCCCGCCATCGGCGAGAGCCCGCGCGACAGCGGCGACATGATCGAACAAGCTGCGTTGCGCGACCAGGATTGCAATCAGCAGGATCTCGATCGCTACGCCCGCGAGACTGTCGCGGCACAGCTGCTCGATAATCCACCCCAATGCGGCGGTCCCCCCGACCAATACGATCACCGTTATGATCCCGCGCGTGCGGCGTGACTGTTCGCTGCGGATCTCACGATTGAGTTTTCGGTCGAAGAAAGCGACGCCGCGTCCGGCGAGCACAATCGGATGCGGAATACGGGCGAATAACGCGGGCATGTCGCCGAACCACGCGTCGATCGCGAGGCCGGCGGCGAGCAGCAATAGCGGGTCGGCGACGACCGGGGGCATGGCGGCGGCACTCTCGGCTGCGGGCGGGAAGGGGTCAATTGATGAGGCAAACGGGGGTATTGCTCTGCGGGCATGGCAGCCGCGATCCCGAGGCGATCGGCGAGTTCGAACTGTTTGCCAAGGCGTTGCGCTCGCGTCTGCCGGGTGTCGGTTTCACGACCGGCTATCTCGAATTCGCGCGGCCAACGATCCGCGATGGCCTAGCCACACTGGCGGCGCGCGGCGCGCGGCGAATCCTAGCGGCGCCCGGAATGCTGTTCGCGGCAAGCCATGTCAAGAACGACCTGCCGTGGGAGGTCAACAGCTTCGCAGCCGACAATCCGGCGATCGAGGTGCGTTTTGGTCGCGACCTCGGTATCAACCCGAAATTGCTGATTGCGGCGGCCGACCGGATCGCGGAGGCATTGCCAAATGACGGCGCCGATCTTTCCGACAGCCTGTTGATCGTCGTCGGACGCGGCACCAACGACCCCGACGCCAACTCCAATATCGCCAAAGTCGCGCGCATGCTATGGGAGGGAATGGGGTTCGGCTGGGCCGAAACCGCGTTTAGCGGGGTCGCCCATCCACGTGTCGACGCAGCGCTGAGCCATTCCGCGCGGCTTGGCTTCCGCCGCATCGTCGTATTCCCGTATTTTCTGTTTACCGGCATCCTGGTCAAACGCATCTACGATCAAAGCGACACCGTGGCGCGTCTCTTCCCCGATATCGAAATCGTCAACGCGTCGTATCTGCGTGACCATCCGGCGGTGCTCGAGGCATTTTGCGAGCAGGTCGAATTATTGGGCGAGGGCTCGCCCGCGATGAATTGCCAGCTCTGCAAATACCGCGCGCAGATCATCGGCTACGAAGCCGATGTCGGGGCGCCGCAGGTCGGCCATCATCATAACGTTCGCGGGATCGGCCTCGGCGATGGACGGGCTGAGCGACACGATCATCCGCACGATCACAACCACCATCACGACAGGTGATGTTCGACACTTTCATCATGGTCGACTGGAGCGCTGCGAATGTGCCGCGGACCGGCCGTGATAGCATCTGGTTGTGCCGGCGCGATGCCCAGGGTGAGACTCTTTTCAACGCGCCGACCCGCCACGCGGCGCGAGAGCTGATCAGCCAATGGTTGGAGGCGGCGAGCAGGCGGCGGGTGCTGCTCGGCTTTGATTTTCCGTTCGGCTACCCAGTCGGGTTTGCCGCGCGACTCGGACTGACCGGTCCGCCGTGGCGCGCGGTATGGGACGAAATCGCCGGGCTGATCGAGGACAGTAAAGAAAACCGCAACAACCGATTCGATGTCGCCGAGGCGCTGAACCGCCGAGTCTCGGGCGGCGGCTTTCCGTTTTGGGGCTGCCCCAGGGCGCCTGCTCGGGCGCATTTGGCAGGCAAGCATCACCGCCGCCACGACAGCGATGGGTTGGCTGAGCGCCGGCTCGTCGATCTCCACATTCCGAGCGCGCAGCCGTGCTGGAAGCTGCTCGGCGCCGGCTCGGTCGGCGGTCAAGCACTGACCGGGATCCCGGTGGCGCGCGCGTTGCGCGACGACCCACGCTGGCGGGGTCGAACGCAGGTGTGGCCGTTTGAGACCGGACTGCATCCCCCGGTTGAGGCGCAGCTCGTGATGGCCGAGGTGTACCCATCATTGTGGGCGGTCAAGCCGAGACCGGACGAGACCAAGGATGCCGCTCAGGTCCGCGCCGTCGCAGGCTATCTCGCCGCGCGTGACCAAGCTGGAGAATTGGCGCCGCTGTTCTTCGGCGATCCGGGGCTGACGCCTAAGCAGTCCGAGCGGGTGGAACGCGAAGAGGCGTGGACTCTCGGCGTCACCGCCGCCCGCCAGCGCCCGATCGCAGTTGCTGTTGACATAGACTCCCACAGTTTTACGCTCGCCGAGCCGGCTCCTTGCTCTAAGCCGATCAGCAGCCAGCGCCAATCCCGCCACCAGGGGGTCAGGACACCGGTCGTTCCAGCATCGTCATCCCGACGCAAGTCGGGATCCATTTCGGCTATGGATACCGGCTTTCGCCGGTATGACGAGGTGCCTTCAGAACCTGAAGTCAAGAAACTGACCATCTCAGAGACTGACTCTTCCCGCCACCGTCGGGAGACGGGGTTGCCGGATGAGGGCTCGGAGATCAGGGCCTACACCTACCTCCGCGATCCGGCGGCGATCACCCGCAAATCATTGGCGATCGTCCGAGCCGAGGCAAATCTCACGCGCTTTCCGCAGCCGTTGCGGCGGGTGGCAGCGCGCATTGCGCATGCCGCGGGCGATGTTGCGATCCTCGACGACCTCGCCTTTTCGGCAAAAGCAGCCCGGGCGGGAAAGGCCGCACTCGATGCGGGGGCGCCGATCCTTGTCGACGCAGCGATGGTGACGGCCGGGATCAACCGTGAGCAGCTAACCGCCACGAACGAGATCCTATGCTTCTTGCGTGATCCTGCGGTGCCGGAGATTGCCGCGGCGCAAGGCACCACCCGCTCGGCGGCCGCCGTCGAATTATGGCGTCGGTATCTAGAGGGTGCCGTCGTCGCGATCGGCAATGCCCCGACGGCATTGTTTCGTTTGCTTGAAACCCTTGCCGACGGTGCGGGAAAGCCGGCGCTGATCTTGGGTTTTCCGGTTGGTTTTGTCGGCGCGGCCGAGGCCAAAGCAGCTCTTGCCGCTTTCGGGAATGGAATCGACTTCATTACCTTGCTTGGCCGGCGCGGCGGCAGCGCTATGGCAGCGGCTGCGCTAAACGCGCTCGCGAGCGCCCGATGAAAACTTGGCTCGCGGTCATCGGCATTGGCGAGGATGGGGTGGCCGGCCTGTCTGCGGCGGCGCGCACATTGATCGAGACCGCGGAAATATTGGTCGGCGGCAGGCGGCACTTGGACATGGTCCCGTCGGAGCGCGGAGCCGAGCGCCTGGTATGGGAGCGCCCGCTCGCCCGCACGATCGATACGATTGCAGCAAAGCGCGGCCGCAGAGTGGCCGTCTTGGCGAGTGGCGACCCGCTCTGGTACGGCGTCGGCGCAGTTCTGACACGACGGTTCCCGCCCGACGAGATGATCATTTTACCGCACCCCGGCGCGTTCAGCCTCGCCGCCGCCCAGCTCGGTTGGCCGCTCGCCCATTGCGTGACGATTAGCTTGCATGCGCGCCCGCTCGATTCTCTGCGCCTTCACCTGACGCCCGGCCGCCGGATACTTGCACTATCCGAAGACGGCGAAACACCCGGCCGGCTCGCCGCCTTGTTGACCGAGCTCGCCTGGGGTCGGACCCGGCTGACTGTATTCGGCCACCTCGGCGGACCACTCGAAACCGTCATCTCGGAGGAAGCGCGCTGCTGGGGCGAATGCCGTGTCCCGGATCTCAACACCATCGCGCTCGAATGCATTGAGGGGCCGGAAGCTCGCCCGTTGTCGCGTCTCGCCGGACTGCCCGACGACGCGTTCGAAAACGACGGCCAGCTGACCAAACGGGAGGTGCGCGCAGCGACCCTCGCCGCGTTGGCGCCGATGGCCGATGAGTCATTATGGGATATCGGCGCCGGTTGCGGCTCGATCGCGATCGAGTGGCTGCGCGCCGGGGAAAGGTGTGCCGCGGTCGCGGTCGAGCGCGACCCGAGTTCGGGCGGCGACGATCGCGCGCAACGCCGCATCGCTCGGCGTGCCAGGATTGCGTGTCGTTGTCGGTTCGGCCCCCGAGGCGGTTCACGGCTTGGCGTCGCCGGATGCGATCTTTGTCGGCGGCGGGATCGGCGCACCCGGATTGCTGCCGGCCCTGTGGGCGGCGTTGCGGCCGGGTGGGCGGCTTGTCGCCAATGTGGTGACCGTCGAGAGCGAGGCACGGCTGTTCGAGTGGCAATCGCGTTACGGCGGGGTATTGACCCGCATTGCGGTCAGCCGGGCCGAGCCTGCCGGGGCGCATCGGATGTGGCGGCCACTTGCGACCGTCACCCAACTGGCGCTGGTCAAGTCCGGTTGAGATGAGTGTCAGGCGCCCTGGGCGGTTTTACGGAATTGGGGTCGGGCCCGGCGACCCGGAATTGCTAACCTTAAAGGCGCTGCGGCTGTTGCGCGCCGCCGCTGTGGTCGCCTATCCGGCGCCCGAGCATGGCGATAGTTTTGCGCGGGCGATCGTCGCCGAATGGCTCGATCAAGGGCAGCGCGAGATTGCGATCCGCTTCCCAATGCGTCCGGGACCACCACCCGCTGAAGTTTACGACGACGCAGCCCAGGGGATTGCCGCCGACCTCGACTTAGGCAGCGATGTGGCAGTGCTGTGCCAAGGCGACCCGCTGTTTTACGGCAGCTTTATCGGCATCCTGACGCGGCTAGGTGACCGCTACCCCGTTGAGATCGTTCCCGGCGTGTCGTCACTGACCGCCTGTTCAGCAGCCGCAGGATTGCCGCTGGTGACACATGACGAGACGCTTACCGTCGTCCCGGCAACGCTGGGCGAGAGCCAACTTGCCCATCGCCTCGCCGCGTCCGAGGTCGCGGCAATCCTTAAGCTCGGTCGCCATTTGCCTAAGGTCAAACGCGTCCTGGAACAGCTCGGCCGGTTATCGGATGCGATTTGCGTCGAGCACGCAAGCATGCCGGAACAGCGGGTGCGACCCTTAGCCGGAATCGACGAGGCGCCCTATTTCTCGATGGTGCTCGTCGGCAGAACCGCAGCGCGCTAATCCGCTGCGTCTATTCCCGTCTCCGTGTCTCCACTGCTATACCGGCTACGATTGCCACACCGCCATCCTGGATCATGGAGAGCCGCATGGAGTACGTTGCTGATCGGCTGACATTGTTTTTGTTTCGCCATGGCGAGACCGACTGGAACCGGGAAGGGCGGCTGCAGGGACATACCGACACGCAGCTCAACGCGAACGGCATCGCCCAAGCCGAGGCGCTCGCCAAGCGCCTGCTGGCCTACCGGCTCGATGCCCTCGTATCGAGCGATCTGTCGCGCGCGCTGACGACTGCGCGGATCATTGCCGAAATTTTGAATGTGCCGGTGATCACCGACCATGGGTTGCGGGAGGTCAGCGTCGGGCTGGCTGAGGGCATGCTGTGGGAGGAGGCCAAGGCGCGTTTCGGTGCCGAATTGACCGAGCGCTGGTACAGCGACGAGAACGTCGCGTTTCCGGGCGGCGAGACCGGTGCCGCGACATTGACGCGCGGACTGGCGGCAATCAGGCGTTTCGCCGATACCTATCCGCATCGCCGCATCGGGGTTTCGACGCATGGCGCGATGGTGCGACGCCTTGTCAAACACGCGCTGCCGGTGCGCGCCACACCGGTCAGAGCCCGCAATGCCGCCTTGTTCGTCCTCGATTATGAGCCGGCAACCGATCGGCTGGCACTGATTGAGGCCGACTAGCGATCCCTCAGGCGAATGGACGATCGCCCTTGATTTGGGTGCGATGCATCAGCCGTCGCGCATTCGGGTCGAATTCATCGCGGCGGTGTAGGACACAGCGATTATCCCACATGACGAGATCGCCGACGCGCCATTGCTGATACCAGGCGAATTCGGGCTTGCTGGCGTGTTCCCACACTGCATCAAGCAAGGCTTCGCTGTCAGCGAGGTCAAGGCCCTGGATGTAGGCGTTACGGCGGCGGCCGAGAAACAGCGCCTTGCGGCCGGTGACCGGATGGGTGCGGATGATCGGATGGTCGGCGCCGGGAGCCTGGCGCGGATCTCTGACCTCGGAATAACCGCGCCGCAATTCGCCGGCACTGTTGCGGCTTGAATCATGCCGGCACAACCGGCCCTCGACCCGCCGCCTCAGATCGTCGGGCAGCGTTTCATAGGCGAGGTACATATTGGCAAACCCGGTGTCGCCGCCCGCCGCCGGGACTTCGAGCGCGTAGAGTGCGCTGCCCATCGGCGGTTCCGGGTTGTACGACATATCGGTGTGCCAGATCGCCTCGTAAGCGCCCAGCGCCCCGATAGCGACGCCGTTCTCGACGATGTTGGAAATTACCGACACGTAGCGATGGCCTTCGGCGGCTGAATCGACGTAACGATCCTCACCTGCAATCTTGACCCGTTCAGCGGCGATCACCGGCGCCAAATCGAGTTCGCCAAACACCGCGCTAAACCGCATGAGCTGATCGTCATCCAGCCGCTGGCCGCGAAACCGCAGCACGAGATGGTCGGCCCAAGCCTGCTTTATCGCGGCGACCGTTGCCGGAGGTAGCGGCTGCGATAGATCCACCCCCTCAATATCGGCGGCGAGTGCTGCACCGGTCGGCCGCACTGTTACAACTTGCCGCTCCAAAACCTCGGCCATCCAGTTTCCTCCGTCACGATCAATAAATTGAACCAGTACGACGATAATCAAATCACCATTCTTGCCTGGGGAAACCGTCAAGGTCAATTGACGCGCTTAGAATTGACGCTAGTTGCTGCCCTCGGCGAGCGCTTCATTGAAAGGCATTCGTGGAAGGCAAGTGAACGGTTTGCTCCCCGACAAAGGGAGCATCTTCGAAAATTCGACGAACAGGTATCAGAACTTCATTCTATGATCCAAACTCGGCAAAAAACGATCAATATGAACATAAATTTTGTAAAGAACAGGGGAGGTTTAAATAAGCGATCTGTTGGGTCCGTTTCACGCCGATTACCTCGAGATTTTGTTGCGGCCCACGGAATTGGTGCTGGCGCGGGGCGAGCATCAAGCCGGCGGTAAATCGGGCGCGGAGCTGCGCCGCGTCAAGGCGCAGAAGATGGAAACCCCCCTGAACAGCCGGCCGCGCGCCCAAGCGTCAGCCCGCTTTGAGTTCGATGTCTTCGTATTCGGGGAACGGATCGAGATAGACATCGCCGATCGTGCTGTTAGCAATGCGCGGGCCGACGCCGTTTAGCGCGCGGAAATCGTAGACCGGTGCAAACATCACGCGATCGATCGTCAGCTGCTGAATCTGGTCAAGGATTGCCGCGCGTTTTTTCTCGTCGCGTTCGTGGGTCTGGTCGAGATAGAGCTTGTCGATATCGGGATAGCCGCCCGAAGCATAAGCCCCCTTCGAGTAGATAAAGGCCTCGACGCGGCTCGCGGCATTGCCGGCGCTGCCTGACCCGGTCATGAACAGACCGTGGAATTTATGCACCTTCCAATCGGCATAGAATGCCGCGCGCTCCATCGGCTGGTACTTGACCCGGATCCCGGCGGCGTTGAGGTCGTTGACGACAGCCTGCGCGGCAGTCGGAAACCCTGGGATCGCAGGGAAAAACCCGGCATCGAAACCGTCGGGATGGCCGGCTTCGGCAAGCAGCTGCTTTGACTTTTCAGGATCGTACGGGAATGGCTTGACCTGCAGGGCGAATTCCATGACCCGCGGGACGATGACGCCGGCCGGCAGACAGTAGCCGAGGCAGGCCGCCTTGTTGATCCCCTCGCGGTCAATCGCGTAGGCGACGGCGAGCCGCATGCCTTGGTCATGCCATGGCGATTTCGCATCGTACTGGTCGGGGAATTCGATCCACTGGCAAGAGGCATGTTTGGTCGGGATTATCTTGGTGCCGGGGCTGGTTTGCAGGCTCTCCGCCTCGGTGCCTTCGAGTGCTATGGCGATATCGGCCTCCCCGGTCTTGACCATCAGCGCGCGGGTCTCGCCGTCCGGGACGCTGCGCATCACGATCGTCTTGATGTTGGGCACATGGCGCCAGTATTGCGGAAAAGCCTCGAACACGACCTCGATACCCGGCTTGGTGCTGACGAAAGCATATGGGCCGGCGCCGATCGGATGCTTGGTAAAGCCGGCGTCGCCAACTTTCTCGATATAACCCTTTGGGAGCACGAGACCGACCGCACTAGCGGTGCTGCCGTAGAAAGTCATGAAATCGGGCCAGACCTCCTTCATGTGAAAGCGGATTACGCGAGGGTCGACGATTTCGACCTGCGCCACCTTTTCTTTGATCTCGGTAGCGCCGGCGCCCTTGTAGCGGTCAAAGCTGAACTTCACGTCGGCAGTCGTCAGCGGGTCGCCATTGTGAAACGTCAAGCCCGGGCGCAATTTGAACGTGTAGGTCAGGCCGTCCTCGCTTTCGTCCCAGGATTCGGCGAGGGCAGGGCCCATCTTCTGCCCGGGGTAGGCGCGCACCAGCGCGTCGTGCAGTGCATAAAGGACGCCAAAAGGCGTGATTTGCGGCGGCGCCAATGACGGGTCAAACCAGGCCGGCGAAATCGTGACATGAAAGGCCATGACGATTTGCCCGGAGGAGGCTTGCGCCGCGGCGAGCAACCCCGGCGCGCGCAGAAATGCGGGCGCCACAGCCAAAGAACCGACAACGGCCCGGCGCGAGGGTGCAGATCTGATCAACGTCATCCGGCGATCCCCTATCTCTTCTGAAGTTTTCTCGATGAAAATTGCCTGAGTCTGGCCAAACGGGCTAGGTCCTTTCGCCTGATCGAGCAAGTCCGCGAGTTCGACCCCGCGTCTCGCGCGGCCTGATTTGCTGTGGGGCGAGCCAGAGCCTTCGATGCGTGGCATCGGTCGATCGCCGGGGTATGATTGCGAACTCGTCGGACAACGATAAAATTCGGGAGGTTCCAATGAATACCGTGTCGGGTCCGCCGTTTCGCGCCGATCACGTCGGAAGCTTGCTGCGGCCACCGGAACTGCTGCGGGCGCGGGAAGAGCATCAACGAGGGCGGATTTCGGCCACAGAGTTGCGGCAGGTCGAGGATGCCGCGATCCGCGATGTCGCGCGGACGCAGCAGCAGATCGGGCTCCAAGGTGTCACCGACGGCGAATTTCGCCGCCGCTCGTGGCATATGGATTTCCTCTACCAGATCGGCGGAGTCGGCAAGATCGACCAGAGCGTGCGCCTACAATTCAGAAACGAAACCGGCGCTGTTGAAGCGGCGCTCGGGGGCTTTCGCATCGGGGGCAAGCTGCGGCTCGAGGAACCCATTTTTGGTGAGGATTTCGCCTATTTGAAATCGGTGGCGCCGGAGGGGAAGACGGCAAAGCTGACGATCCCGTCGCCCTCAATGCTGCATTACCGGGGCGGGAGGGCGGCGATCGACAGCGCGGTTTACCCCGATATGGATCAATTCTGGGAAGATCTCGCCCAGGTCTATGCCGATGAAGTCGCCGCTCTGCACCGGCTCGGCTGCACCTATCTGCAGCTCGACGACACCAGTCTTGCTTACCTGAATGATCCGGCGCAGCGCGCCTATGTCAACAACATCGGCGGCGACGGCGAAACCCAGCACCTGACCAACATCAAGATCATCAACGCCGCGCTTGCCCGCAAACCACAAGGAATGACCGTATGCACCCATATGTGCCGCGGCAATTTCCGTTCCTCATGGATGGCCGAGGGCGGTTACGACCATGTCGCCGAAGCTTTGTTCGGCGAATTGGGGGTCGACGGCTTTTTCCTCGAATACGACGACGCGCGCTCGGGCGGGTTTGAACCCTTGCGGTTTGTGCCGCGCGGGTCAAAGCGGGTGGTGTTGGGGCTGGTTACCAGCAAGCGCGCTGCTCTTGAAAGCAAGGACGAGCTCAAGCGGCGGATCGACGAGGCGGCGAAATACGTGCCCTTGGAACAGCTGTGCCTGAGTTCGCAATGCGGCTTTTCGTCCACCGTCGAGGGCAACGCGCTGACGATCGACGAACAAAACGCAAAACTCCGGCTCGTCGTCGAAACAGCCCGCGAGGTTTGGGGCTAACACTCTGAACAAGGGGTCCCGCCACGAAATCCCGGTCAGTCCGCGATAGACGGGACCAAAGACGATGGTGTAATCGCGCCGCGCGGGTCCTTTTACCCCCACGCGCCGCGACTCACCAATAAATAGCCGCTTATGTCAGACTCTGTGCGGTGGAGCTGTTACGCTGTTCTCGTATGGCACATTGCGTAAGCTCCAGATGTTCCAGGCGGCGATCAAGAACACCAGTGCTCCGACGATCCAGTGATCCCAGCTTGCGCGTCCGAGGAGGACAAAGCCGAGGACCCATGGCGCGACGAAAATCCATGCTCCCAGTATCAGTGCAAACCATTCCTGACTTGCCGCCACTCGGCCAACCGCCGATAGCATCACTAAGAACAGTATGACGCCGATAATCCAGGCATTCCATGCCGCCCGGCTGACTTCCGCGACGACGTTAACCGCTCCGTTTGCTCCGGCAACCGGGTGCGGTGCCAAGTATCCGCCAAACTGCAGCACCCATGGTGAGATAAACAACCAGATTGCGAGAATTACGAGCGCCCAATCCTGGACTCGATTGCTGCCGACCGAGGCCGGACGGCGGCGGATATAGACATTAGCCATGTCCGTTGCTCCTCTGTGTATTGGTGACGACGTTGTCAACTACTGGCTCGCTAAATCGCGTCAATGGTTTCACGAACCAGCCGGCGAGTTTCCCCCGCGTCCCGAGCGCTGACCGTGGATCTGACCGGCACCGGCGCCAGATTGCCGCCAAAGGAATCGGGTCCCAAACTGTCCTTACCGATCGATAGTATACCTTCGATCTTGTCCAGTAATTTGAGGTACCAAGCCCGAGGTTCGTCGGCTTCGGCAATCTCGGAGATGAGAATCAGCCGGGCCCGGTGCAGCACCCTGAGAACATCCTGGTGATTTGTGCTCGGATCGTCGTTGAACGATTTAATACGCCAGTAATGCTTGCCGTTGATCTCCTTTATTGCGCGAATGATCGGTCGCGTCAGATCCTGTCGGCCGTTGACTTCGGTCATCGCTCCGACCAGGCAATGCCGGCCCTTGCGATCATGCAGCCGGCCTTTGCACCATTGATCTTCAGTGGCAAGCATACACTCTACTTGCCAGAGTTTGCCGAGTATCGGGTTTTCGAACATTTCAGTGCCGTCGAGGGGCATCTCTACTCTCCAATTCAGATCAGCCCACCGATCCCCAGATTAGGGGGCCTATCGTCTTTTTAACTGCGCGCAGCCGCGAGCATTCTCAAAGTAACGCTCTGATTGTGGGAAGCAGAAGCGGCTCGCCGGTTGCGAGCCGGACCTCAGGACAGTGCCGTCGGTGCAAAAGGCAACCGAGCGTCGGCGCAGTGCTTATTGATCGGGGTCTAGGCGATCGCCGCCGCATCAGCAACGCTGCGGCAGCTGCAGATCACGGCAATAATTCGGAAAGCCTGCGGATGATTCGATCGGGACACACCGGACAGCCCGGCGGCAAACCGACACCATAACCGTCATGCCAGATCGCGTGAATGCCGAGACGTTGTGGTGCCACAATCTCCCATTCAAGATTGTCGCCGACCATCCAGGTCTCGCGCGCGCTTACCCCAAGCACTTCCATCGCATGCGTGTAAGCACGCTCCTCGGGTTTACCAAAACCGTGCTCGCCCTCGATCTGGATGTGGTCGAAGCGATGTTCGAGCGCAAAACGCACCACTTTGGCGCGTTGCGGCTCGGCCGCACCATTGGTGATCAGCGCCAGCCTAACGCCTAGGTCCTTTAGCTGGTCGAGCGTGTCGTGCGCGCCGGGAAAGCATTCCAGTTCGGCGTCATGTAGCGCGTTGTAGCGGTCGGCGATCTCGTCGCACAGCGCCCGCTCGGGGGTCACGTGTCCACCCGCCGCCAATGTGGCAAAGGCGTCGGCGACGATGCGGCGGCGAGCGTCGACAATTCGATGGCGCCAATGCTTGTGCTGCGCCGGGTTGGCCCATAACTCGCGCGAAGCGTCCATGATCGCCGCAAGCGCCGCGGCCGGCGTCAACGGCGCCAAGTGATCGGTGTAAGCGCCGAGAATGCGCTGCCATTGCGACTCGGCCGGCCCGAAGGCGACAAGGATCGTGTCGTCGAGGTCGAACAGAATAGCGCGCGGGAGGGCAGCCATCGTCCAATCTGCCTCGCCACCTTACTCTTATCGGCACCCGCTGATGGGGACGTCGATCAAGCCGCCGTGAGGGCGCGGTTCGCTTCCTCGAACAGCAGACGGTTGCGGTCGAGGTCAAAGCGTCGTTCGGTCAGGGTCTCGGGATCCCATTCGCTGCGCGTCACCGCATAGAAATCGCCGCCATAGACGTGGATCGCACCGGTAATTCGCGGCAGCGGGTTGGTAACGGTGTGAATGATGTCGCGGCCGAGCGGCTCGACATCGCGTGTGCCAATCGAGCGGGCGCCGGCCGCCTCAATCTGCCCGGCATTGGCATCCGGCAGGCGGCGCCAGAAAATATTATCTTCGCGCCCGGTATAGACCCCGATCACGGCCCACATCAGATGGTTGTGCGGCATGATCGTCATCCGCGGCCCCCAAATCACATTGAGGATCGTCAAGGTCTCGGACCTATAAAGCGGCTCGACCCCGGCGCGTTGCGGCTCGCCGAGCCCGGCAAGAACGCCGGCAGGGTCGGACACTGCGCGCGCCACGAGTTCACGAGCGGATTTGTGACTGGAATCTTGCGCGACCGCGGCGCGGCAATCCTCGATAAAGCGATCGAGATCAAACATGATTTGCCTCCTGTTTGGCTATTGGGTCGCGCGGGCTGCGGCCTCGGAGCGATGCCCCTTCTGGTGGAAATAATTCGCGCGATAAAACTCAAGCACAAGATCGCGATAGATAGCTGGTGGATAGCGCGGCGGGTTGTCGGGGCCGGTGCAGGACGGCAGGCATTCGATGATGCTGTCCGGGTTCGGGCTATGGAAATAGGCGATCGAATAGCGATCAGTGCCCGAATCGTTGAGCACGCCATGCGGCGTGGACAGGAAACGGTCATTCGACCAGCGCCGCATGATATTCCCGAGATTTATCAGAAACGTTCCCGGAATGACCGGCGGCGGAAACCACTCACCCGAAGGCAGCCTCACGGCGAGACCGGGAATATCAGTTCGCGCCAGTGCGGTCATAAAGCTGTTGTCGGTGTGCGGACCCTGACCAAAAACGTTGTCCTCGGTCGTTTGCTGCGGCGGATAGTGCAGAAAACGCGCCGTAGCGTGCGCCTCGTCCGCGAAATATGAAGCAAAGAAATCGGCCGGCATACCCAGCGCGACGGCGAACGCCGGCAGCATGCGGTCGCACATCGCGCCTAGCGCTCTGAAATATTCCATCATGTCGGCGCGCAGCCCGGCCATATCCGCGGGCCATTGATTTTGACCGCGCAGCGGTTTTCCGGCGACCACGTCGGGATGATCTGGCCCGCGGTCGTGACTGATAAAGAAGCTCTCGTTTTGATTGGGCTTGGTGGCCTTGTGCACGGTCGAAGCGCCCTGCACCGAAGCATTTATCGGCAGATACCCGATGTTGTTCTCGTTGAGCTTTAGCGCGAGCTTTTGCTCGATCGGCACCGCGAAGAACCGGCGCGAGGCGGCAAAAGCACGGTCGATCAGTTCATCCGGCACACTGTGGTTCAGGGCATAGAAAAACCCGATATTCTCGCAGGCATGCGCGACCTTTTCCGCCAACAGTTTGAGCGCCCCATTCTCACCAGCAAAAAAGGGACCGTAATCGATTACCGGAATTGCTTTCGCGGCTGCCGCGTAATCCCGGACGGCTTGTTCCTTGAAGAGGTGCATTCAATTCTCCGCGTTCTCCAACGGGGATCATACCCCCGAACGAGGGTCTCGCGCCATGGACTGGCGGCAGCGAGGGGTCCAGGAACATCGCGGAAACTTGCTGGATGCCGGGCAATGGCCGGTGCGCCCCGATCCCGCCGCAAGCTGCGGGATTGAGAATGTGCAATCCCCGCTTAACTACCGATCATCCGAAAAATCGGAGATCGGTTAGGAAAAATGAAATGAACGGGGACTGCGAGAGAGCTGCACGCGCCGGCAATCTGACACTGGCCCAGCTGGTTCAGGATCCACTGATTGGTCTTTTAATGAAGAGCGATGGTGTGGACCGCAACAGCATCGAGGCCTTGTTCGCGCGAATCGCGCAGCAACGGGCGAACGGATCTCGAGCGCATACTCGCCGATTTGGCTGACGGCGAAGCGCTCAGGCGATCAGTCAGGCGGGCGGGGTGGTGAAGAACCAAGGGTGCCCGTCGAGATCGCGCGCGGTGTAGGTGCGGCCCCATTCCTCGTCGTGTGGCGGCTGGACGATCTCAGCCCCGGCAGCGCGCGCCCGTTCGTAATGCGCGTCAACATCGGCCAGGTAGATAAAGACACCCATCGTCGCGACCTGACTCTCGCTCGGGCTTTGCATCCGCCAATCAGGGCTGCCTTGCCCCATCATGATGCGCTGCCCGTCAAACGTCATTTGTGCGTGCATCCCGCTTAGGGTCGGATGTCGCAGCTCCTCGACCAGGCCAAAGGCACGGGTGAGAAATTCGAGCGCAGCGGGTACGTCCCGATAGAAGATATAAGGAATAATCTCACTCTTGACTTCTGCGCTGGGCATTTTGGTTCTCTTCTGAGACGAATTCACCTACTTAACGATTGATATGCCGGAGTTGCGCTTAGATACCCTGATTGCGCTTGGATAATTGAACTCCTGCCGCTGCGGGGCCCGGCGTGTCGGTGGCGGGGGCCACCCAATCGGCTCCATGCGCGGCGACGAGAACCCTTGTCCCGATGCGGCGGGTGCGCGATATCACCGCCAGCGACATGCCGATTTTGTTCCTCATCGTTTTGATTGACCTGATCGGGTTCGGTCTCGTCATCCCGCTGTTGCCGTTTTACGCTGTGCGTTACGGGGGCACCGCGCCTGAGGTAACGTGGCTGCTTGCCACCTATTCGCTGATGCAACTTGTCGCCGCACCGTTATGGGGCCGGCTGAGCGATCGCATCGGTCGGCGCCCGGTGCTGATGGCGAGCATGGCGGCCTCCGCACTCGCTTATGTATGGCTCGGCGCCGCCGATGCTCTGTGGATGCTATTCGCGGCGCGCGCGCTCGCAGGCGCTTGCGCCGGCAATATCGCCGCGGCTCAAGCCTACATCGCCGACATCACCAAACCGGAGGAGCGCGCCCACGGCATGGGCATGATCGGCGCCGCCTTTGGTCTCGGTTTTATTTTTGGCCCGGCGCTCGGCGGGTTTCTCGCCGGTAACAACCCGGCGACCGCCAATCTCGAAACGCCGGCCTGGGTGGCCGCGGGTCTGTCATTTGTTGCCTTATGCGGCGTGCTGTTTGTGCTGCGCGAGAGCCACCCTCATGAACGGCGCGGGCTGGCGCAGCCACAGCGCCGCATCGGCTTGATCCTCGGATCGCTACGCCGGCCGGTTCTATCACGGCTGATCGTGATCTTCTTTCTGGTGATCCTCGCCTTCGCCGCGATGGAGAGCATCTTCGCACTCTGGGCCTTGCGGCAATTGGATTGGGGACCTGAAACCGTCGGCTATGTCTTTGCCTATCTTGGCTTGTTATCGGCGATCATGCAGGGCGGGTTGACCCGGCGTTTGACCAAGCGTTATGGCGAGGAGAAATTGCTGCTCGCGGGCCTTGTACTGCTGGCGATCGGGCTCGTCATTGTCCCGTTTGCTCGAGGGCTGGCGGTGCTGGGAGCCGCATTCGCGGCGCTCGCGATTGGCCTTGGCCTGGTTCAGCCGGCGTTGAACAGTCTGATCTCGCGCAGAGCCGGGGACGGCGAGCAGGGCCAAGTGCTCGGCGTAACACAATCGGTTGGTAGCCTAGCGAGGGTCATCGGGCCGCCCCTGGCCGGGTATCTGTTCGCCGATCTCGGCCGCGGCAGCCCGTTTCTCGGCGGCGCGGTGATCGTCGTGCTGGCGTTCTTTTTGGCGCTGAATTTGTTTGGCGGGTTCGGCGCCGCCCCACTCGCCGAAGCTGAGCCGCCGCTCGGTCCCGCCGGATGAGCCGGCGCGGCCGGCCGATTACGCCGGGTCCGCCGCAGCAAACCGGACGGCTGAAAGAAGAGCTGCGTGCGCTGCGCTCGCTCGCGCCTTATCTATGGCCGCGCAATTCGTTTGAATTACGCGCTCGCGTGGTGGCTGCGGTCAGCTTTCTGGTGGCCGGCCGGCTGCTCAATCTTTCGGTCCCGTTTCTCTACAAGCATGCGGTTGACGTCTTGGCGCCGAGCCGGGCGATCGTTGCGGTCCCGGTCGCGCTGATCGTCGCTTATGGCTTAGCCCGGGTCATGGCGCAGGGCTTTAACGAGCTGCGCAACGCCGCTTTTGCCAAGGTGACGCAGCGGGCGGTGCGGCAACTCGCTCTATCCGCGTTCCGCCATGTTCATCGGCTGGCATTGCGCTTTCATCTCGAACGGCGCACCGGCGGGTTGTCGCGGGCGATCGAGCGCGGGACCGCCGGCATCGAATTTTTGCTGACCTTTCTGCTGTTTAACATCGTCCCGACCCTGTTCGAGATCCTGATCGCCTGCGGAATTCTTTGGCGTCTTTACAACTGGACATTTGCCGCCGTCACTTTCGCGACGATTGTGCTTTACATCGCATTCACCTTTCTGGTGACCGACTGGCGCGTGCGGTTTCGCCGCGACATGAACGAGCGCAACAGCGAAGCGAATACCAAGGCGATCGATAGCCTGCTGAATTTTGAGACCGTCAAGTATTTTGCCAATGAAGAGCACGAAGCGCGCCGCTACGATGCGTCGCTGCAAGCCTATGAGCGCGCTGCGGTCAAAAGCGAGACGACTCTGGCGGCGCTCAACCTCGGCCAGGGGATGATCATCGCCACTGGTCTCGTCGGGGTCATGATCCTTGCCGGCAACGGTGTGGCAGCCCGCGTCATGACGATCGGCGACTTTGTGCTGGTCAACGCCTACCTGATCCAGCTCTACACGCCGCTCAATTTCCTCGGCGTCGTCTATCGCAACATCAAGCAGTCGCTCGCCGATCTCGAACAGATGACGGCGTTGATGCAGATCATGCCCGAAATCGTTGACCGTCCGGGCGCTGCGGCCTTGTCCGTCGACGCCGGGACCGTGATGTTTCGCGACGTCGATTTCAGCTATGACAGCCGACGCCCGATCCTGCGCGATGTCGATTTTCGAGTGCCGGCCGGGGCCAAAGTCGCGATAGTCGGTCCGAGTGGTGCCGGCAAATCGACGATCGCGCGACTGTTGTTCCGGTTTTGGGATGTCGAGCGCGGGGCGATCGAAATCGACGGCCAGGATATTCGCGACGTCACGCAGGACAGCCTGCGCCGCGCGATCGGGGTCGTACCGCAGGACACCGTGCTGTTCAACGACACGATCTTTTACAATATCGCCTACGGGAGACCGGGTGCGTCGCGCTCGGCGGTCGAAGAGGCAGCGCGTCTAGCCCACATTCACGAGTTTGTCGCCTCGCTGCCGGACGGCTATGACACGATGGTCGGCGAGCGCGGCCTGAAATTATCGGGCGGAGAAAAGCAGCGAGTAGCGATCGCGCGGGTTATCCTGAAGGGCGCGAAGATCTTGGTGTTCGACGAGGCGACTTCGGCACTCGACACGCGCACCGAGCGCGAGATCCAGGCGAACCTCGCCGAAGTGTCCGCCGACCGCACCACGCTGGTGATTGCGCATCGGCTGTCAACCATTGTCGACGCCGATGAGATTTTGGTGGTCGATCATGGTCGGATAATCGAGCGCGGCGATCACGCCGAGCTGTTACGGCGCGACGGCGTCTATGCGGCGATGTGGATGCGGCAGCAGGAAGCAGCGCGGCGTGAAGCAGCTCTGGCGCCAGCGTAAACCGCTCGAAAGGTTATACTTCAGAAGAACAGGAAGACTGAATGGCCCGGATTTGTAAAGTACTGATCGTCGAAAATGATGAGTATATAAACGAATTATTGGGTGAGATCTTCGAAGAAGAAGGTTTTGAGTTTACGATTGTCGAAACTGGCGCGGAAATGGAGGATAAAATCGACGAAGACGATTATGATATCGTCATGATCGATGTGACCCAGCCCGGCGAAAAAGATGGGTTTTCCCTCGCAGAGATCGCACATGCGCAGGGCTGCGGCGTGATCTTGACCACGGGCGACCATCGCCATTCCGAAAGGCTGGAGAAAAGCGGACGCTTTTATCTGTTAAAGCCGTTCCGGCTCCGCGAGCTGATGACCACTGTCGATCAGATCCTGACGATGGCCTCGATTGAATGCGTGCGTCGCAAGCGGCGCGACGGCTCGCATTTCGCCGATCGGGGCGCGTGACGGTATCGCTGTCTCTGGCGGAGGAACTGCAGGGCGGCGATCGGCGTGCTCTCGCCCGCGCGATCACATTGGTCGAATCAACCCGCGCCGATCACCGCGCCGAAGCCGAAAAACTGCTCGCGGCGGTATTGCCGCACACGGGTGGTAGCATCCGTATCGGCGTATCCGGTCCGCCGGGAGCCGGGAAGTCGACCTTTATCGAGCGCTTCGGGCTTACCGGCGTCGCCCGCGGCCATCGTGTTGCCGTGCTGGCGATCGATCCCGGCTCAAAACGCGGCGGCGGCGCCATTCTCGCCGACAAGACGCGCATGGCCGAGCTCGGACGCTCACCACAGGCGTTTATCCGCCCGTCCTCGGCAGGCAGCAACCGCGGTGGTGCTGCACGCCGTACGCGCGAGGCGATCCTGTTGTGCGAGGCCGCGGGATTTGACGCGGTTATCGTCGAAAGTCTCGGCGTCGGGCAGTCCGAGACCGCGGTGTCCGAGATGACCGACATTTTTGTGTTGATCCTACCGCCTGCAGCCGGCGACGAGTTGCAAGGGATCAAACGCGGCATCGTCGAATTGGCCGACCTCGTCCTCGTCAACAAGGCCGATGGTGAACTCGCCGAAGCGGCGCCGCGCACCGCCGCGGATTACGCCAGCGCAATGCGGCTGATCCATCCGCCGAGCCCCGAATGGACGGTGCCGGTACGCGCGATCTCTGCGCTTGAGGGCCGCGGCATTGCCGAGATTTGGGATGATATCGCACAATTTCGTGCAGCGCTCGAAGCGAGTGGTGCTTGGACCAAGCGGCGGCGCGATCAGGCGCGGACGGCGCTTTGGTCGGAGATCGAAGCGGGTCTGCTCGAAAATTTCCGGTCCGCTCCCGGAATCGGCGGCCGCCTTGCCGTGCTCGAAGCCGATGTCATTGCCGGCCGGCGAACCCCCGCCGAAGCGGCGCGCGAAGCAATCGCGGCGTTTCTGCGCGATCCTTGAGGCTGTGCCAGGCGGATTAAATCAGAAATCGACCGTAACGCGGATACCGGCCACCAAGGCGTTCTTCAGCGGCGTGGGACTTTGCGGGGTCGGGATCCCGGCGCCGGGGTTGATGACGTACTGCAGATCGGGCTGCACTTTGAACCAAGGTGTCAGCCGCAATCGATAAGTGGCTTCGATCACCAATTCGCCCGGTGCGTAGGGTGCGCCGAGGCCGGTAAAATAAATGACATCCTGACTGAACTGCCGTAAAGCGCTGCCTATTCCGGCATAAGTGAACCCGATGCCGGCTTCGTCATGCGACCGGCTGGGGATAGGTCCCTTCCAGTTCAGCCCGCCATCGATAAATAGGCTGCTTACATTACGGTCTTCGGGCGCGCCCATGACCTGAAAGAATACACCGATACCCTGCGCCTCAGTCTTCGGCTTGTGCCACAGCATCTGGTTGACAACCGCATATCCCGCGTAGTCGCCGCCGTGGGTCAGCGGGATGCCGTTACTGACCGGATTGGCTAAAAGTATCCCCTCAACCGCACGCCGCTGATCAGTGAATTGTCCCGTAGCGTACCACATCCCAAGCTTGTAAACGCCCTGCAGTTCCCCAAGAAAAGGGGGCGAATACGACAGCTCGGTGATCCACAGCGCGTGATCGTTCAGCCGAAAGGCCGTGCCGTGAAGGTCCCGCTGTTGCGGGTTGCCGGGCGTTCCCGGGGGCGCCGGGTCCTCGGTAAACACCGCAGACATCAGAGAAATCTCGTTTGTCGGGTTGAGCAGGAGTCGGGCGAACGGAGCGGCAAGCGGATAGGCGGGGCCGCCCGCCGGCAAATCGATGGCGATTAACGGCGGAAGGGTAAAACTGGAATTCAGGTATAGGGCGTCATAGGGCGCCGACATGAATTCGTCATCCACGCCGCCCTGCCCGAAGCGAAACGAAACTTTTCCGTCAAACAGATCCTGCTGGAACCATAAATCGTAAAGTTTTGTGCTGGGGACCGCCTCGATGCTGCTGATGAACTGCAATGCGCCGACGTTGTTGCTGGTCGGGCCAGAGCCCCAGATCTGAAATCCAAAGGAATAGATTTTGGCGCCCCTCCAATGCACCGCCTTATCGAGGTCGATGCACAAATCCGCTGAGGTCACGCCGTCATACGCCGCGCCTTGCTTGATGCCGCCCGCGAGATTTCCCCAGACCTCGGTCTGCTCCTGCAACCCGAAGCCGATGCCGTAATCCGCAAGACGGGTCCGCGCTTGGTCCCAATCCCTCAGCATCGTTTCGGGCGAGCAGACCTCGCCTGGGCCGGGCCAACTCTGCGCCCCTGCTTCTGTTGCACCCGAAGTCATGACCGCGAGCGCCAGAGCCGGGAAAGCCGATCGGCTCGTTATTTCCACAAACCATCGAACAGAGAGGGCGGGCGATTGCTGAGACGCATAATTCCGCATCTAGAACTCAGGATTGTCGCACCAACGCGTTATCGTAGCCCTTAGCGCGATAAATGATCGTGGAGACGACCCAACTCGCGACGAACACGCCGACAATCGTAAAACCAAAATTCGTGAGATTGTGGTTGAGGCCGCTGACAAGGCGCCAGAGCCCGCCGTCCAAACCCATTTTCTCGCCGATCAGCCCGAGCGCTTCGATCCCGCCGATAAACACGGCGGCCATCACCGAGGCGGCGGTGATCGTCAAATTGTACCAGAGCTTACGGATCGGGTGCAAAAACGCCCAGCCGTAAGCACCGACCATTACGGTGCTGTCAGTCGTGTCGACCAATGACATACCTGCGGTAAACAGCGCAGGGAAAATCAAAATATTCCAAAACGACATGCCTTGGCCTGCTTGGGTCGCCGAGATGCCGAGGAGACCAATTTCAGTCGCTGTATCGAAGCCAAGGCCAAACAAAAACCCGATCGGGTACATATGCCAGGATCGCGAGACCAAGCGAAAAACTCGACGAAACAGTCGGGTGAAGAAGCCGCGCGACGACAACAGAACGTCGAGGTCCTGTTTAGCGATCGGGTGTCCGCTGCGTGCGAGGGAAAAGGCCCCCCATATGCTTCGTAGAATCAATAAATTCGCGATCGCAATGGCGAGCAGGAACGCCGCCGAGACGATCGTCCCGATGGTGCCGCCCGCTTCATGGAAATTGGCTAGCTTGTCCTGCGCCATTGTAGCCGTAGCGGCGATCGCGACCGAAGCAAGCACGACGATGGTCGAATGCCCGAGCGAAAAGAAAAAGCCGACCGAAAAGGGCCGCCTTTCGTCCTGCATCAGCTTGCGCACGACATTATCGATGGCCGCGATATGGTCGGCATCGAAGGCGTGGCGCAGTCCGAACGTATAGGCGAGGACGGCAGTGCCCATCAGCATCGGCCTGTCGGCAAAGCTGATCCAAGCCCAAAGCCAGGCGGTTATATTGGCGGCGATCAGGATAGCGTAGATGACGGCAGTTTTGCCTCTGGCGTGCTGCGGCCGATCGTCGAAGAGATTAACGAGCAACGCTGACTCCTGTCTGAACCGGCCAACCCCTGGAACAAGAGCAACATCCGCGACCCGAGGGAAGGGCCGTTCGGCGGGATCGCCGCCACGGCCAGCCATCCTCTTTCGGCGCCCGACGACAGTGCGGAAGTCATCGGGCAACCGATAGAGGTGGGCAGATTTAACGAAATGCCGGCCGGTTACTAGACGATGGAGAGCGGTGCGATCGAAGGCTGGCTTCGGCGAGGATCCCGAAGACGATGCCGAGAGACGCCCACAGCACGGCTTGCAATCCCAGAGACGCGATCCGGAACCGCCACAGCACAACCGCCGAGAACCGGTCGGGCACTTCGTTGATGTCGGGCAACAGGGATTGTGCGACGGCTATGACGAGGACAAAGGCCGCTATCGCCAACAGCGCTCCGTCCCAGGCGCCGAACCGCTCGCACAGGCGTCGCCCCAGGCCGATCGCCAGCACACAACTCGCGAGCGATATGGCGATCATGATGAAATAGAGCGCCGTGCGCAGTCCGATTGTTCCCGGCTCCCCAATCGCGGGCGGGTTGGGTGGATATTTCAGAGCCGGCACCAGCACGACGACGAGAAATCCGGCAGCTGCCAGCAACGCCGCCGTCGCCCGAGCGCTCAGCGGGCCGGCGCGACCATAAGCGGCCGCGAACACGAGCGAAAACAACCCGCCCAACGCGATCCCATAAACGACAACACCGGTGAAAAGCCCAATCCCGGCTTGCGTCGGACGGCTGACCAGTTCCGGCTCCGCCGCTTCGCCCTTGGCCTGCTTTACCTGCTCTTCAAAGGCGATGGAGCGATCGACCTCGGGCTCCCCGAAGGTTCGGGCGAAACCGAATGCGAAAAGCCCGGCGAGAAGACCTGCGAGCAGGCCGCGCGCCAAAAGGCCGGTGACCATCTTTGTTGCTCAATGGCAAGGAAAGCCGAGCAGATGGCGCCCATCATGGACGAATTCGTGGACATACATGCCCTTGATCAACGAGGTGGCGCCCTCTTCGGCCCCAACAAAATAGATCGCCAGGAGAAAGAACACGCCTCCCAAGATCGCCCAAGGCATGATCTTCCCGAGAGGGATCGGAACCGGGCGGTTGGCTGGCCGGAGGATGGTGGCGTCGGACATCGTACATCTCCTCGGGATAACGCGTCCCGCAACGGGATAGGCCTTAGAACCACGGGACGGGTCTGGCTCCCGGTGCGAGCAACCCATCTGCTCGGACCGGTTACAGTGGCGCGACCGTGCCGGGCTCCCACCGGCTTCCGCCAACCGTGGCGCAGGCGACAACTCTAGAGATTAGCTGTTCTTCGTGTCAATCGCTGGTCGCCGCGCGCCAGTTGGCGGTGCGCGGAATGGTTTCAGGCTCTGACCAGAATTTTAGCACTGCTAACTGAGATCGGCGGCCAGTCGCCGCGCGTCCGTAGCTCAGTTTGGCAGCGGAAAGCGGCTGATCCAATGGCGGGCGATGTCCTCGCGCCGGCAAATCCACACCCGCTCATGGCGGCGTAAATATTCGATAAAATGGATTAGCGCTTTGGCGCGGCCGGGATGACCGGTCAACCGCATGTGGAGCCCAATCGACATCATGCGGGGCCGCTCGGCGCCCTCTTCATAGAGGACGTCGAAGCTATCGCGCAGAAAAGCAAAGAAATCCTCACCTGAGCCGAACACTCCGCGGCCAAATTTCGAATCGTTCGTCGTCAACGAATAGGGGACGACCAGGTGCGGCTTCTCCCCGACCCGAACCCAATACGGCAATTCATCATTGTAGGTGTCGCTGTCGTAGAGAAAGCCGCCGTGCTCGACAATCAGCCGGCGGGTGTTCTCCGAAGGCGCATAGCGGCAGTACCAGCCGAGCGGGGTCTTGCCCGTGGTTTTCTCGATCAACTCGACAGCGGCGGCGATCTGGCGGCGCTCTTCCGCTTCCGGCAAACCCGGATGGTTCGTCCAGCGATAACCGTGGCTGCAGATATCCCAGTCGCTGGCCGCGATTGCCGCGGCAGCCGCCGGATTGGCTTCGAACGCGCGGGCGCAGCCGAAAATTGTTACCGGCACTTGGAAGCGGGTGAAAATGCGATGCAGGCGCCAGAAGCCGACGCGCGCGCCGTATTCGAACATGCTCTCAGCGGCGAGATCGCGGCCGCGGACCCCTAGATCGGTGCCGATCATTTCGGTCAGCCCGCCCTCCGAGACGCCGTCTCCGGCGGGATAGGAAAGTTCCGAGCCCTCCTCAAAGTTGATTACGAAATTGATCGCGATGCGCGCGTCCCCGGGCCATCCGGCATGAGGTGGCTCGGCACCGTAGCCGACAAAGTCACGGGTCATGGCTGTGCTCCGGGGCGTTCGGGATACCAATCGTCTCGGCAGATGTCGTCGAGTCGATAAGGACAAAGTTGCGGCAACGCCTCGGCCGCACCTGGTTCACCATACCCCGCAAACTGGCCTCGGCGCGTTTTCGCGCGTGAGTGTAGAGTTTGCCTAAACTCGTCTCTGCATCGCGCCGCAAAGTTGGGCTCATCTTGTCCGAAAGGCTCTGCCGCGCGTCGATAATCGTCTCCATCCAGGCGAAGCGCGGCGGCGCGGCTGGCGAATGGGCGAGCTTTAGCAGGTGTTCGATGATGCGGCGGATTTGGCTGCGGACGGCGTCGCGTTCGCTTTTGCCCAAATCCTCGAGCTCCTCGGCGACGTGCTCGCGGTCAAAGCGGTTGTCGGTCACCGGCATCTCGCGCAAGACCTTCGCCTGATGCTCTGAGTCCAGGCGTAGAAGTCGTCGTCATAGCGGGGTCCGTTCGGCATTTACGATATCTCGTGGGCTGGTCTGCAGGGCACCCAGTTCTTCACGGTTCGCGCGGGGCCCGCTCTGGATACCAATCCTCGCGGCAAATGTCGTCCAGCGAATAGGGACAGGTTGGCGGCAGAGCGTCGGCGGCAGCAGCTTCACCATGTCTCTTCAGGCTGCGGGCCGCTCGCCGCCGCGCTTGATCGTACGATTTTGTTAAATTCGACTCCGCATCGCGCCGCAGAGTCGGCGTCATTTTGTCGGCGATCATCTCGCGCGCATCGTCGATTGTATCCAGCCAATCGAGCTGCGGCTGAGCGGCGGGTGAATAGGCGAGCTTTAGCAGATGCTCGATGATGCGGCGGATTTGGCTGCGCACGGCGTCGCGCTCGCTTTTGCCCAAATCCTCGATCTCCTCGGCGACGTGCTCGCGGTCAAAGCGGTTGTCGGTCGCCGGCATCTCGCGCAAGACCTCGGCCTGGTGCTGGGTCCAGGCGTAGAAGTCGTCGTCATAGCGCGGTCCGTCGGGCATCGCGATCGAGGCTCCAGTTCCCGCCGTAGGATACGCCTCCGACGGTCGTGAAGGGAGAGGCAGCGCAATCGCAGGCACCGCCGAGCGGGAAGCTGGGCTTCAATTGCACCTCGCGGCCGTCCGCCCGGAGTAAGGAAGTCTGTGCGCCTCGACCCCGGTTCGGGGCCGATTTCGCTGGCGGACCAGCGCCCGAGACTGCGCGGTAGCCGACCGAGCGTATCCCGTTCCCGCTAGACGAGAGCTCCCGGTTCTCAATCCGACATTTTAACCGCGAGCCGCGCTCTTTCGCTCCCAGTAGCCGGAATCGGCCGGAAACGCGGAGCGGCAGCGGGTTGCCTGGGGTGCGCCGTCCAAGGTGTCGGCCGCCGCACGCCAGACGGCGTAGTGGGGTGCTGCGCGATGCGCTTCGAGCGCCGCCTCGTCACGATAGACTTCATAAAAGTAATAGACGTTCGGGTCCTGATCGTCCTGCAGAACGTTGAACCGCATGCAGCCCGGTTCATCGCGCTCGGAGCCGAGGGCATCGACCTCGATCGCCTTTAGAAATCGCTCGCGCCCATCGGGCTTGACACGAACCTTGACCCACATCGCCAGCATGCTGCCTCCAATGCGTTTGAATGGTAGTTCCAAGCCGAACAGCGATCCGGCCTCCCTCGCCCGAACACGGCTCTATCGCGAACGGGCGGGACAAGCGGATGCGCCGTTCAGGCCGACGCCCTACAGATGGGTAATCAACCCCAGGTTGCTTTGCTGCCGACGGCAGTGATCGTGATGTGACCCATCGTCGTATCGGCCTTGGCGCCGTGCCAATGACGTTCGCCGGCTTTGATCTGCACGACATCGCCGACATTGATTTCGCGCTTTTCCTGCTCGTTGGCCACCAACCCGGAGCCCGAGACGACGATCAGCAGCTGGTCGCAATCATGGACGTGCCAACCGGTATTGCAGCCTTGGCTGAAATTCACCACGCTGCAATTGTAATTTGGCGACTCCCCGGCTTGGAGGATGGTTTGGCGTGTGCGGGCGACAGGCCCTGTCCACCCTTCGGTCCGCTCGGCAGCACCTTCTGCCGGAACGTTGGGTACCTCTTTAAGCGTGACCACCTTCATAAATCTCCTCCCTCTCAGGTTGATGGATCGTCAAGTCACCGGCTGAGCAATGCGTCCACATCGGATTACCAGCAGGACGCAACAGCGGATCACACCCTGATCAAATGAAGCAAACGAATTCGCCTCACGGCCCGTGATGGGTCAGAGCCGTTGCCGGTCTCGGAGACGTTCACGCCGCCGCGACGTTGAGGATGGTCAATGCCAGGGCTTGGGCGCGCGGGACAAGCGTGTCGATGCGGCACCATTCCTCATCGGTGTGGGCGTTGCCGCCGACCGGGCCGGTGCCACACAAGGTCGGCGTCCCGAGCGCGGCGGTAAAGCCGCTGTCGGCCGAGCCGCCGGTCGCTTCGCCACCGACCCCTTGCATGCCGAGCCCGGCGGCCGAGCGGGCGTAGTGGTCGAGCAGCTCGCGGCTCGCCTGGTCTTGTTCCAACGGCAGGAAATTGCCCTCGCGGAGGATGCGGCTTTCGCTCCCCGGCAATTCACAGCAGTTGCAGATTTCGCGCACCTCGCCCAGGATTTTTTCCATGATGTTGAGGGTCGGGAAACGCACATCGATCCCCGCGGTGGCGCGCGGCGCCACGGTGTTGACCGACTGGCCGCCCTGAACGAGGCCGACATTCACCGTGGTGCCGAGATCGTAATCGGTCAATTTGTGAAGACGCTGGATCTTGCGCGCCATTGCCTCGATCGCGCTGACGCCCTGGGCATGCGCCGCACCCGAATGGGATGCGCGCCCAGTCACCTCCAGTTCGATAAAGGCCGCGCCCTTGCGGCGCGCAACGAGATTGCCCGAGGGGCGGCCGGGTTCGGCGTTAAACACCGCGCGTGCACCTTTTGCTTCGGCTTCGATGATCGGGCGCGAGGATGGCGAGGCGATCTCTTCGTCCGCGGTGTAGAGACCGGTGATCGGGCAGGGTGCGCCGAACCGCCGCAACGCGTCGATCACGAAAGTGTTCATGACCAGACCCGCCTTCATGTCGGTGACTCCGGGCCCGAATGCCTGGTTCCCGTCGGTCCGGAACGGCCGCTGCGCAACCGTGCCTTCGGGAAACACGGTGTCGCAGTGACCCATTAGCACGATTGGCCGGTTGCCGCCGCCTGCGCCGGCCAGCCGCGCGGCCATGCAGCCGCCAAAGCGTTCGTGGCGAAAGATCTCGCACGGGATTCCGGCGGCTTCGAGCCAGGTCCTCAGCCGATCCTCGACTGCGTCGACGCCGGATTTGTTGTAGCTTCCGGAATCGATGCCGACGAGCTCGGCGAGCAGACCGACCATTGCCTGATGTTGGCGGCCGAGATGCTCGATAATGGCGGTCTTTGCTTCGACGCTCACGGGCTCCTCCGATCGTTATGCGGTCGGGTCCACCGGTCTTGGACGCGGCAGTCGGGCTGCAAAGTACCGCCTCCGGCTCGGACAAGCGAGGGGCGAGGATGAGCTGCAACCCGCGTTTTGCCGTTAGCACACGGGGGAACGCCGGGCAATCCAGCGTCGACGTCGATAGCTTTAGCGGGCTCTAAATGAACGCAATTCTAGCAGTAGTACCGTCCTGGTTGCTCGGTGCGCTGCTCATGGTCGTGACGGCGCTGGTGGTTCTCGGCGTTTATCGTTGGCTCGCCCGCTGGCTGATCGAACTGGCCGGACGGCGCAGTTCATTTTTGCAGCGGCTGCTGCAACGCGGCCAGGGTCCGGCCAGCGCTTTTGTCGTAATCTTCGCGCTCGGCGCGGCGCTCCCGGCGGCGCACTTTTCTTTTCCGGTGTTCAACGCCATCGGACACACGCTGCTGGTGGCATTTATTCTGACCGTCGGCTGGGCCGCGGCGATCGCGATCGACATTGCGATCGCGATTTACCTGCGTCGCTTCCGAACCGATGTCGAAGACAACCTGCTGGCGCGCAAGCATGTCACGCAGATGCGAATCCTGCAGCGGGTCGCAACAACATTGCTGGTTGTCATCACCATCGCTTCGGCGCTGATGACCTTTGAGCCGGTGCGGCAATACGGCATCAGCCTGTTTGCGTCGGCCGGAGCGGCGGGCATCATTCTCGGTCTCGCCGCGCGGCCAGTGCTGAGCAACCTTTTCGCCGGTATTCAGATCGCGATGACGCAGCCGATCCGCGTCGAGGACCAAGTCGTCGTCGAGGGTGAACAAGGAGCGATCGAAACCATCACCAGCACCTATGTCGTCATTCGCATTTGGGATCTGCGCCGGCTGATCGTGCCGCTTTCTTACTTTATCGAAAAGCCGTTCCAGAACTGGACCTATGAGGATAGTTCGCAGATCGGCTCCGTATTTCTGCATGTCGATTACAAAGTGCCGGTCGAACAGGTCCGGCAAAAGCTCGGCGAGATCGTCCGCGACAGCAAATTATGGGACGGCAAACTCGCCAATCTGCAGGTGACAGACACGCCGCAGGACATGGTCGAATTGCGCGCACTGGTCAGCGCCCGCAATCCGAGCCAAACCTGGGATTTGCGCTGCGAAGTGCGCGAAAAGCTGATCGCGTTTTTGCACGCCGAGTACCCGCAGTCATTGCCAAGGCGGCGGATCGAGAAAAGCGCCGACAGCTCAGCGGCGAAGGCCGTCTCTGATGCGGGCGCTAACCAGGCCGGCGCTCCTGCGGATGTCGAAACTGGCGTCCCATCCGCCGCGCGACATTAGCGGCGAGCGTCGTCGGTTCGGCTATACCTCACCGGACCTCGAACAGGCCGGCTGCGCCCATGCCGCCGCCGACGCACATCGTGACGACGACATAGCGCACGCCGCGGCGCTTTCCTTCGATCAGCGCGTGGCCGACCATCCGCGCCCCCGACATGCCATAGGGATGGCCGATCGAGATCGCGCCGCCATCGGCATTGTAGCGCTCGGGATCAATGCCGAGCCGGTCGCGGCAATAGAGTGCCTGAACTGCAAAGGCCTCGTTCAATTCCCACAAGCCGATGTCGTCGACACGCAACCCGTGCTGCGCCAAAAGTTTGGGCACGGCAAAAACCGGGCCGATCCCCATCTCGTCCGGGGCGCAGCCGGCCACCGCCATACCGCGATAGACGCCGAGCGGTTGCAGGCCGCGGCGTTCGGCTTCCTTTGCCTCGATCAACAGCGAAGCCGAAGCCCCGTCGGAAAGCTGCGAGGCGTTGCCGGCAGTAATAAACCGCCCCTCTTTTACGCGCTGCCCATCGCGGAATACCGGGCTCAGCGCCGCTAATGCCGCCATCGTCGTCGAGGGACGGTTGCCCTCGTCCTTGCTGAGGGTGACCGGCATAAATGAGGTCTCGCCGGTGTCGCGATTCTCGACCCGCATCGTCGATGATAAAGGCGCGATTTCCTGATCGAACCGGCCCGCAGTCTGCGCCGCCGCGGTGCGCTGCTGTGACGAGAGCGCGTATTCGTCCTGCGCGTCGCGCGTAACCTGATAGCGCTCGGCGACGATCTCGGCGGTCTCGATCATCGTCATGTAAAGATCGGGCCGCTGCTCGACCAGCCACGGGTCCTGGGCGCGGTATTCGTTGCGTTTGTCGTTCTGCACCAGCGAGATCAACTCGACGCCGCCGCCAACCGCGATCTGGAGCCCGTCATGCACGATTTCCTTGGCGGCGGTCGCAATTGCCATTAGCCCCGAGGCGCATTGCCGGTCGATCGACATTCCGGGGACCGTGACCGGCAGGCCGGCCCGGATCGCCGCCTGGCGCGCGATGTTGTAACCGGACGAGCCCTGCTGCAACGCGGCACCCAGCACCACATCCTCGACTTCGGCCGGGTCGATGCCGGCCCGCTTTACCGCCTCGCCGACGACATGGCCGGCGAGGGCCTGCGCCTGCGTGTCGTTGAAAGCGCCGCGATAAGCCCGCCCGATCGGGGTCCGCGCGGTCGAAACGATAACGGCTTCGCGCATTCTTAGCCTCCCTGGTTATGGCATTTAGCGCGCCGGCAGGGCGAGAGCCTCAATAGTAGCCAGCGCCGCCGTTGACGTGGATTGTTTGGCCGGTAATGAAGCCGCCATCATCGCTGACCAGAAACAGGCAAGTGGCGGCGATCTCGTCGACATGACCCTGACGGCCGAGCGGGATCCCGGCCGCATTTGGCGCCCGCCCTTGATACCATTCCGGATTGTCACGCCTCGTATCGATGCTGCCGGGCGAGACGATATTAACGCGGATGTTTTGCGGCGCGAACTCCGAGGCGAGAGCCCGCCCCAACCCGACGAGTCCCATCTTGGCCGCCGAGACGTGAGCGCGACCGCTGCCGCCAGTAAACGACCCGTCGCCGGTGAAGAAGATGATGCGGCCATAGCGGTTCTTGACCATCGAATCGATCACTGCCTTGGTGCAGTAGACCGCGCCATCAAGGACGACGCCCCTGACCCGCTCCCAATCCTCGATCGTCACTTCGGTGAAGGGTTTGTGAGGCCGGATCGCGGCGTTGTTGATCAGAATGTCGATGCGGCCGAACTCGGACATCGCCCGCGACACCATCGCGTCGACATCGCTCTGTTTGGCGACGTCGGCGAGAATGGCGAGCGACTTTACCCCTTTCTCCCGCACCTCGCGCGCCACCGCTTCGGCCTCGGCCTCGTTGGCGCGGGCGTTGACGACGATGTGAGCACCCTCTCCGGCCAATTTGAGCGCGGTGGCGCGGCCGATGTTGCGGCCGGAACCGGTGATCAGTGCGACTTTTCCGTCGAGCTTACCCATGTCGGTTTCCTCATAGAGGTGCTTGAAGCAAATTTGCTTGTTCGTCGTGCCATCGAAGCAGAACCCACAGGAACGGCAGCTCGGCTGCTACCCCGGGGCACGCTTTCGCGCTCACGACGCGTTAGTTCGCGGCGATGCAACCAGCCTCGCTACGCCTGGACGACCACGACAATGCTTATCTCGGGCTCCTCTTCCGTGCTCTGCGCAAAACCTCGGTGATGGTAGCGCAGCACGGGCGAAGCCGCCAATGCTTCACCCTGCGGGCCGGGCGTTGCACGTTATCCGCCGCGTGCTAGGCTCGGCGATCCGCTTTGCGAAATCGAGGAGGGTGCGATGGCGAAGACGCGCGGTACCGGGCTGTTGATGGTATGGGCCGACATCGACCCCGAATTCGAGACTGAATTCAACCGCTGGTACGATGAAGAACATCTCCCGCGGATGCTGGCGATTTCCGGTTTTTTGAATGCCGGGCGCTATGAGGCAGTCAAGGGCGGGCCGAAATACCTCGCGATCTACGAGCTCGAAGACCACAACGTGCTGCGCAGCTCGGCCTATCTCAACTCGCAGAAATACCAGCCCTCGGCGACGCGACAGAAAAGCGGGACAAGCCGCATCGGGCGCAATTTCCTGCGCAACGCCTACCGCCAGATTTTTCCGGTGCACACCGACCCCATCGAGCAAACGGTCGAGATGGCGCCGGTGTTGCAGATGGGCCGGATCGATGTGTCGAGCACGGTCGAAGAAGAGTTCAACGACTGGTACAACACCGTCTATATTCCCGGTTATCTGACGGTTCCGGGCTGTATTAACGCGCGCCGTTATGTCGCCGTGGAGGGCCAGCCGAAGTACCTGACGCTTTACGAATTTGAGCACGTGGGGGTGCCGGAGAGCGAGGCCTGGAACCGAACTCGCGACAGCAACCCGTGGACCCGCCGGGTGCGGCCCTATTTGCGCCACGACGAGGGCTCGCCCGGCGTCTATCGCCGCATCCATCCGAGATAACGCCGATCAGGAGTGCACCCGCCGAGCTAGCCTGTTGCAAGGTGAACGCCGTGCGCCAGAAAGCCCTGGGCTTCGGCTTCGGGCCGCGAAATCAAAACCGCTGGGCTTTGCACTTTGGGTTACGAGCCGCTCAACGTTGCTGGCGGGCGCGCCGGCGCAGGACGATGGGCATTTCGTCCCATGAGCGGCCGTCGATCGATCGGCCCGCAGCGCGACGCCCGGAGCGCACGATCTCGGCTCCGGAGCCGTTTCCCGGCGCCGGGCCCCACTCGCCCCATTGCTTGAAATAAAACGGTACTCCCGCCGCAGCGCAGGCGTCGCGCAGAGTGCGGATCCAGCAGGGCAGTATCGGGCGGGCGCCGATTCCGGTCTCTCCCCCGGCAACGACCCAGTCGAGTGCCGGCAGCGCCGGCGCGGCAATTGGCAGTCTTCGGCCACGGTCGTCGATATCGAAGCGAAATCCCGAGAGCGCATCGAGATAGCCGCCATCGCCGAGCGGAATGTGATCCGGCCGGACCTCGCCGAGTAGCGGTTCGAAACACGCCCAACGTAATGCAGCCGGGGTCTGCAACAGCTCGCCGAGGCGACCCGCGCGGGTCTCGTCTTCGACCGAAACCCCGAGGTACAGGTTTGGAAGCGGCCACGGGTCGATCGTCGCAGCGGTCGGTTCGGGTCCGAGAACGGCAGCATCCGGAGTAACTACGCGCGCCAGCCCGGCAGTCCAGGCGCGCCGGGCATTGGCGCTGCCGGTCGGGCTTGGGGCATCAGTGCCAGCCTCGCCGGGTGCAGAATTCGCTGCTGGCTGCATTTTTTCCGCCAATTGCCCAATTTCCACAGCGATCCGGCGCGGCGTCTCCGGGTCGACGTAATAGGCGCGCATTCGCGTCGCGCGTCGCGTCTGCACCAGGAATCTGTGCCAATGGGCGACTGTTATCACTGCATGCACGGCGTCGATGGTCTGGGTGGCGAGCCGCTCGTGGAACAAATCGGACAGCGAATTGACCAGGATGCGGCGCGCTCTCCGCTGCAGGAGCGGCCAAGCCAAGACATCATCGTGCACGCGAAGTTCGCCGGTCCACTCGACGCCGGCCCGGCCCGTCGTGGTCAGCCCGGCGTAGCGGCTACCGCCCTTTCCGCCCATCCGCGCGAGTTGGGCGACGGTGCGCATCGCATTGCAATGGCCGCAGCCTGGGCCAATGGGCGAGCATCCGGCGGTTGGGTTCCAGGTTACGTCGTACCAATTAGGCGGTGCGACGTCCGCCGGCGCCGCTCCGGTGGCAGTCGCAGGCGCCAAAGACAGCCGGCCGAGCCAATCAATACCAACGCGGGGTGTCGTCACGCGCCGGCCCTCATCAGCCGCGGAGCCGAGAAGACGGCTCTAAGCCGACAGCGGACAACCCGGTGCGGTGTCGGGAACGACTTCGGTACAGCCCGGAGACGGGCAGGTGATTGCTGCATCGACGCAGCCCAAGCGAGATTGCTATTATTTCGTATATCACTCAGATCAAAATACAACTATAATAAGAAATAGTTAATAGATTGCTCGGTCTAATCGTATTACGGCTGGCCAAGCAGCGGTTGGCCGAACTTGACGTGAAAAGCCCAGCCCTACCAGCAGCAATGCTCGCCGAGGTAGATCAACAAGAGCAAATAAACGAAATCAGATATGGTTAACCCGGAACTCGGGCCGGACCGGGGCCGGTCTCTCGCTCGCGCTCTGCCGAGACAGCTGTACCCGCACTTTGTTGCCGGAAATGGCCTTTGAGGGCGACCGTTCTGGCCTCCGCGAGAGACGTGGGGCCGCCTCGATGGTTAGACTAGGCAGGATCTCCGGTATCGGCCACAAGCCCGGCGCAGCCGATGCCGAAAACAGCGCAGGTTTCGTCATTCTCCGACGTGTCGCCGCTGATGCCGACCGCACCGACGATCTCGCCCGCCGCATCGCGGATCAGGACGCCACCCGGCACAGGCACGATTTTGCCCCCCGAGGCGACGCTGAGCGCCTGGATGAAGGCCGGGTTTGCCGCGGCGCGGCGGGCAAATTCCCGCCCGCCAAATCCCATGCCGAGCGCGCCCCACGCCTTGCCGCCGGCGATTTCGGGTCGCAACAGGCTCGACCCGTCCTCGCGCTTCATCGCCTTCAGATGGCCGCCGCCATCGAGCACCACTACGGTCAGCGGCTTGAACCCGAGTTCGCGGCCCTTTTCCAGCGCGTTGTCGACAATTACCGAGGCCTGCTGCAGGCTCAACATCGGACGGAATCCTTTAAAAGCTTCAGTGCGCGGAGCGGCGGATCAGCTCGGCCCAGCGGTCGAGCACGGGCAGGATCTCGTCGGCTTTGGCCGATGGCAACGCGACAATCGCGCGCGCAATGCCCTGGTCGCGATAGCGCTTTAGCCGATCGAGATCCTCCGGCGCGCCAAATATGGACACCGGAACCTGGGTCGGCTCGCGCCCGGCATCGGCCACCATCTGACGGAATTGCTGCAGGAATTCGGTGACGTCGGCATAGTGCGCGCGGCTCGCGTTCGGGACCCAGCCGTCGCCGTAGCGCGCCGCGCGCCGGGCGCTGTGCGGAAAGGCGCCGCCGACAATGACGGGCGGGTACGGTTTCTGCGCCGGTTTTGGCCAAGTCTTCATCTTTGGAAAATCGACGATCTCGCCGTGGTATTCGGGCTCTTCCTCGGTCCAGATCGCGCGCATTGCCTCGATCTGCTCGCGCATCCGCTTGAACCGCGTTTTGAAGACGGTGCCATGGTCGGCCATCTCCTCCTGATTCCAGCCGCCGCCGATACCGAACAGAAAGCGCCCACCCGAAACCTGGTCGATCGAGGCCACGAGTTTTGCGGTCTGGATCGTGTCGCGTTGGATGACGAGGCAAACACCGGTTGCCAGCTTCAAGTTTTTGGTTGCCATAGCCGCGGCGGTCAGCGTGACGAACGGGTCCATGACGTCGTAATACTGCCGGCCAAGCTGCCCGCCCGAGGCCGGTTGCGAGAGCCGCGAACTTGGAATGTGCGAATGCTCCGGCGCCCAGACTGACTCGAACCCGCGCGCTTCGAGCGCTTGGGCGAGTTGACCGGGACCCATCGAATATTCGGTGAAAAACATCGACGCACCGAAATCCATCGCCGTCCTCCCGGGCATGTGACCGTTTAGTCAGCAAGCTTAGCCGCGATCGGCTGGCACGGGCCAGCGCCAAGTTCCGTCTCGCTCTTATGCGAGATGGAAATAATCGATGATAAATTTCGCTCGCCGGCGCCGCCGCGAGACCAACCCCTATCATTGAGGACTTCTGGCTCGCTCAATAACAAGAAGATGGCGGGAGGGCTCGTGCCGATGTCGAACCGCGCGCGGGCCCAAAGCTGAACCCGAAAGAAGTCGAACCGGACCGCCATTGGAGCATTGCGAGCGGGCCTCGCGTTGACTCACTCGTACCGACAATGGAGGACGAGGATGGCCCAACAATATCGCTCCGATGCGAATGGCGGCTCGGAGTGGTTTTCAACTCGCAATGTCATCAGCTTTGGTGCTGGAGCCTTGCTGACTCTGGCAGCGACGCGCATCGCGCCGCCCTTCGCGGGTCAGGCGATCGGCTCGCTGCGGAGCATGGCGGGCACTGATCCGTTCGATGCACTGGCGCAGGACCACCGCAAGCTGCTCTCGTTGTTCGAGCAAATCGAGGCGACCGACAACTCGGCGACCGTGCGCCGCGCGGCGATGCTGTTTCAGGCCAAGCGAATGCTGACTGCGCATGCGCTTGCCGAGGAGGACATCATTTATCCGATGCTGCACGATGACGCCCATCGGGCGGAGCAGGCAATACAATTGTACCGCGAGCACGCAGACATGAAGATCCGGCTGTTTGAACTCGAACACGGGGCGAAGGACAGTTCGAAATGGCTCGATGACCTGCGCTCGTTGCATCAAATAGTAGAAAAGCACGCAAAAGAAGAGGAGGAAGTCGAGTTTCCCAAACTGAGGGCTGCGCTGAATGACCGGCGCACGGCCAATCTGCTGAGCGAAGTGCATCGCGAGAAGGCGATGCTTCTTTAGAAATGTTATTGCCGAGCGGGCAGCATCGGCATGCCGTCCGCTCGGCGACAGCGCAGAGCTGTCTGCCGCTCGATGTCCACTCGCGTAATCACGGCACTGATTGACCGCATTAAGAGCGCTCCAAGGGCCCGGGTATCGAGGAATTCCGCATTCCCGGCAAGCGCGCCATCGAAAGCCGTGAGCGACTGTCGCACGATGGGATCGAGGTCGACAGCCTCGTCTAGGACGCGCTCGCAGCCCTGTATGGCTGACGAGAGCGACCGGCAGGGCGCCGTCCAGCTTCGATGAATGCGCACTTATCTAAAATAGCTGGTGGCGCGGAACCATCTAGCCGCATCGGTGGCGTCCACCAACGACCTTAACTGGTCGGCATATTTTTTCCGAGCGGTTGTGCATCATTGGCAATCCATTCTGGCCCCGCTGGCAATATGACGCCACTTTGACGCCGCCATAAATATTAACTCGGCGCAATGCCGGGGAGAGGGGACAGATTGGCGGTTCGGAGCCGCCGTTCGGCGGCCACGTGTCAGGGGCCGATTGCCATTGTTGGCGCCGCCTGTCGTTTTCCGGGCGCCGATGGCCTCGAAGCCTTTTGGCATCTGCTTGTCGGCGGAAAGGATGCTGTAGGCGCGGTCGGATCCGACAGATGGGCGACCCGATTCTTTTATCATCCGCAACGCACCGAACCCGGCAAGAGCTACACCTGGGCCGCAGGACTGATCGACGAGATCGACAGGTTCGAACCATCTTTTTTTGGAATATCGCCGCGCGAGGCGGTCCAAATGGATCCGCAGCAGCGGATCTTATTGGAATTGGTCTGGCACGCCTTCGAGGACGCCGGCATTCCTCCCAGCCGATTTGCAGGCAGTGATACGGGTGTCTATATCGGGGCGTCGGCAACGGATTATTCCGATCTGTGCCTCGGCGATCCAGCGGGGGCGGATCCCTATTTTATGGTCGGAAATGCACTCAGCATTATCGCCAATCGCATTTCCCATGTGTTCGATCTTCGCGGGCCGAGCTTAACGATCGACACCGCCTGCTCGTCCTCGCTAGTGGCGTTGCACCAGGCCTGTGAAGCAATCCGGGCTGGGCAGATTTCAACCGCCATCGTTGGCGGCATCAATCTGCTGCTAACACCCTATCCGTTTCTCGGATTTTGCCGCGCGTCGATGCTATCGCCGCGTGGCCGGTGCTTTGCTTTCGACGAGCGCGCCGACGGCTATGTTCGCGGCGAGGGCGCCGGCGTGGTCATCTTAAAGGCGCTCGCCGAGGCGGTTGCCGATCATGACCCTGTTCGTGCGCTGATACTGGCGACAGGCTGCAATTCGGATGGCCGCACGATCGGGTTGTCGTTGCCAAACGAGGCCGCGCAAGCAGCACTGCTGCAGTCGGTCTATCAAGACGCAGACATTGTAGCGGATGATCTTGCCTATTTTGAGATGCACGGCACTGGAACTCCAGCGGGAGACCCGGTCGAAGCTGCCGCAGTTGGGCATATGGTCGGTACCCGACGTCGAGAGCCGCTGGCGATCGGTTCGGTCAAAACCAATATCGGGCATCTGGAACCGGCATCGGGGATGGCTGGGCTATTGAAAGCGGCATTGGCGCTCAAGCGTGGAGTCTTGCCCCCGTCCTTGCATTGCGAAAGCCCCAATCCGAAGATCGACTTTGCAGCGCTCAATCTGCGGCTTGTGCGAACGGCCGAACCGATCCTGATGTCGTCAGAGCGCCGCCTCGCCGGCGTGAACTCATTCGGCTTTGGCGGCACCAATGCGCATGTTGTGCTCGCAGCCCCACCACCGGCGCCCCAGCCCGCGAAGTTTCTGTCGCTGCCGCCGCTGGTAATCTCCGCAGCCACCGAGGTTTCGTTGCGCGCATTGGTCCGCAGCTGGCAAAGGTCGCTAACGACGGTTGCGGACACGCAGCTGCCGGGCCTATTGGGCGCCGCAGCCCGCGGCCGCGACCATCAACGCCATCGCTTGGCCATCCAGAGCGCTAATCGCGGCAGGCTTGTCGATGCTCTCGAGCGTTTCCAAGGAGACGAGGCGGGGCCGGAAATCGTTACCGGGACCGCTGTCGTGGGCGCCCGGCTCGCGTTTGTCTTTTCCGGCAACGGCGCACAATATCCTGGGATGGGGCAAGCGGCGCTGCGCACAAGTTGCGCGTTTCGCGCCGCTGTCGAAGCTGTCGATAGCCTCCTCTGCGCCGAGCTTGGCTGGTCGGCTGTTGCTCGGATAGAGGACGGGGTGGATGCAACGTCGCTTTCTCGCGCCGACATCGCTCAGCCGCTGCTTTTTGCAATCCAAGTCGGCATTGTCAGTGCATTGCGTGCGAATGGCATTGTGGCCGGCGCTCACCTCGGACATAGCTTCGGCGAAATCGCTGCCGCATGGAGCGCTGATGCGTTGTCGCTTGCCGACGCGGCACAAATTGTAATCGCCCGCAGCCGTTGCCAGCAGCGCACCTATGGCAAGGGGCGGATGGCGGCGCTGGCGCTGGGCTGCGAGGAGGCGCGCGACTTTCTCGCCAAGATCGGCTGCGCGGCGGAGATTGCCGCCCTCAATGCCGCGCAGTCGGTGACCGTCTCGGGATCGGCCGGGGATATTAAACAACTCGTCGCCGAAGCGCGCGCTCGGGGTATCTGGTGCCGCTCGCTCGGTTTGGATTTCGCCTTCCACTCGCAAGCCATGGAACCGGTTCGCGAGGAATTATTGGCGAGTCTCGACGGGCTCGTTTCTCGGCCGCCCGGGTCAAAATTCGCATCGACGGTAACTGGGGCGGTGATCGAAAACGAACCGCTCGAAGCCGATTATTGGTGGCGCAACATTAGAAATCCGGTGCGCTTTGCCGAAGCGGCAGCTGCGTTGATTGCCGATGAATTTCGCATTTTTGTCGAGATCGGGCCGAACCCGATACTTCACTCCTATTTAAAGGATGGGCTGCGAAACGCTCAAGCAGAGGGCCGCGTTTTGGCGACCCTGTCGCAGAATGATGCCGGCATAGATCCGTTTCCGGGCATTGCTGCACTAGCCTATGTTTCGGGTTACGATTGGCCATCGACGCCCCGCTTCGAGGGCCCCGCTAATCCGCGCGGCTTGCCGCTTTATTTATGGGATCGCCAAAGATTTTGGTTCGAGAAGACGGTCGAAACGGCCGAAATTCTCGACCCGCCTTTTGACCACCCGCTGCTCGGTTTCAGGCAACGCGGACTCGCGCCAGTCTGGTCAAATCACCTCGACCAGCAGGTGCTTCCTTGGATTGGCGATCACGTCGTAGAAGGGCTAGCGATATTTCCAGCTTCGGCGATTATTGAGACGACGCTCGCTGCTGCGCGTTGGCGGTGGCCGGATGCCGCGAGTTCTCGAAGCCGCTGATGTCGAGATGCGGCGGCCCTTGCCGTTTGAAAAAGGACGAATGCGCGAACTTCGCACCGCCCTGGTTTCGGACGACGGTGATTGGGAGCTGATGAGCCGACCGCGCCTGTCGGATGAGCCGATGACCCAGCACGCGGTTGGTCGGATTGCTTTCGGCAATCGCCCACCTCCCCCAGTGTATTGGCCCGACAACGCCGCTACCCTCAATAGTATCGACAAGACCAGTCTATATCGGCTGGCCGCTACGATGGGCTTGCATTATGGTAGTCGCTTTCGCATCGTAGATCGGGTTGATATCCTCGACGCCGACCGGGCGATTGCGCACCTCGACCCGACTGCGATTGACGAACCGCTGGATTCCTATCTACTGCACCCCGCATTGCTCGATGGCGCGCTTCAGGGAATGCTGGCACTGCTGGCGTCAACAAGGCAGGAGGCGGCAGAAGCTTGTTTTCTGCCATGGCGCTTTGAAAGAGTCCGATTTGCCGCCCCGTTTGGTCGCGCTTGCTGGCGCGCTCAGCTGCGGTTGACCCACATTGGGATAAGGTCGGCATCAGCGGATGTGTCGCTGTTTGATGAGAGGAGCGAGATCGTCGCCGAACTGACCGGCTGCTGGTTCCGCCGCGTCGCGCTCAACCGAAGGACCACGGTCGGGCAGTGTGCGTTTCGGGTCGATTTGCTCGCCGCACCTCTGGGCGAAGGTGAATCGCCAGTCGTATTGGAGGAAGCGCATCGGTTACTGCCGCAGCTTGCGGCGACCCTCACTCCCGACCAGGCGCGTCACGAAGATGCGGCGTTATTGGAAGCGTTGATCGGCGCCGTTGGATCCCAGCTGTGGCGCCCATTTCATGAACCGGGCAGACCTCTTTCGATCCGCGAATTAGTGGAGGCCGGACGCATTTCTCCGCCATCGGCTGCACTTGCGGAGTGTCTGCTGCGATCGGTCGAGCGCCTGGGAGGGGCTTTCGAGATCAATGGCGAATGGCGCTTCGCGGTCGAACCCGATCTGCCCGACGCCGGCGAGATCTGGCGATCGCTTTTAGCGGAAGCCGCGGACCTTGTTGCCGAACTGGCGCTGGTCAGCGCAGCCCTCCAAGAAGTCCCAACGATACTAGCCGACGGGCTGACGCCGACATCATCCACGATATCGGCGATGCGGGAAAATCTGCTGCAGGCTTCACCTGCCACCGTTTCGGGGGTCAATTTTCTTGGTGAGGCGTTGGCGGAGATTTCGACGCGATGGCCGGTTGACCGACCATTGCGGATTCTCCAAATCGGCGGTGACGCCGTTGTGACCGGACGGTTGTTGCAGCGCTTGGCGAAATTCCCGACCACTCTCGCCTATCTCGCCACCAGTAACGATCCCGCGCAAGTAGAGCAACTCGCCACGGTCACGCAACGGTATGGCGGGGCATCGGCCCACTGTTGGGCGCCAGGCTTTCCAAGCGACGACGCTATTGGCAATACGCGGTTCGATATTTTAGTGGTGGTCAATTCATGTGCGCGGCTGCAGATCGATGCGGTGTCGCTGGCGGCACTGCACGAATTGATCGTTCCCGGCGGCTCGTTTCTGGCTGTTGAACCGGAACCCAATGCTGTTTGGGACATTGTCTTCGGTCAAAGCGAGGATTGGTGGGTGAGGGCTCGCTCGGGCTGCGTTGTATCGCCATTGCGCTCGCGCGAGGAATGGCGGGCCGAACTGACAGCTGCAGGATTTTGTGCCGATGACGGTGCAGAGTTGGCGATCGGCCCCTGGCCCACCTCAGCATTCTGGGCGAGTGCGCCGCGTCGCGATAAGACGGCCGCCGCTGAAACTATGACTCGTGGCGCCATCGTCGTGATCGGCGAGGATGTACCGCTCCGCCGGGTGCTCATCGACCTATTGGAGGGCGTGGGTCATCGGGTGGTCATGGCAGAGCTCAGCAGTGACGCAGAGGTATTGCTCGCTCCCGGCGATACCGATGGCAGCACCGAAGTCGCGATTTTTTTGGCGACTGAGGCGGCTGGGGCCAGCGTGGCGCAGCAAATCGCGGCACTGGCGCGGATCGCCCATGCGGCGGCGAAGCGGGGGGCGGTACTCTGGCTCGTAACGCGTGATGTGCACCAGGCAGCACCGGGAGCCCAGAACGCCGGTTTGGCCGGCGCTGCGTTGTGGGGCTTTGCGCGCGTCGTGGCCAATGAACTGCCGCGATTATCTATCCGGATGATCGACCTCGCCACGGGGACGAGCACCAATTCGCAAGCGCGGCAAATAGCCGACGAGATCGCGGCGGCGACACCCGAAACCGAGATCATATGGACACCGCATGGGCGGCGTGTTCCGCGACTACGACCAGGGCTGCCGCCTCGTCTTGCTGCCCCAGATCAGCGCGTCAAGTTGGCGGTCAGTTCGGCTGATGGCCTTAATTCGCTCGGGTGGGTGATGCAGGCGCCGCAGGCTATCGGACCGGGTGAGATCGAGATCGAGGTACGGGCAGCGGGATTGAATTTTCGTGACGTGATGTGGGCGATGGGGCTTTTGCCGGAGGAGGCGCTGATCGACGGCTTTGCCGGATCTACCTTTGGGCTCGAATGCGCCGGAATCGTGTGCGCTATTGGCGCCGACGTGGAGGCTGTTAGGGTTGGCGACCGGGTCATGGGATTTGCCCCCGAGGCGCTGGGAACCCGCGCGGTTACGATCGCCGATGCGGTGGCTCCAATTCCTGCCGGTGTAAGCTTTAATGCCGCGGCGACATTGCCGGTCGCCTTTGTGACCGTGATCTACGCGCTCGGTAACTTGGCGCAACTCGAACCTGGTGAACATCTCCTCGTCCATGCCGCAGCGGGCGGGATCGGGCTCGCGGCGATTCAATACGCGAAACATCGCGGCGCTGTGGTGATTGCCACCGCTGGTTCCGCAATAAAACAAAGCTTTTTGCGAATGGCTGGAGCCGATCATGTGCTCGACTCGCGCGATCTCGGTTTTGCCGATGCGGTGCGCGAGATCACCGGGGGCGAGGGGGTCGATGTTGTTCTAAATTCGTTGAGCGGCGAGGCGATGGATCGCAGTCTCGAGGTCCTGAAACCGTTTGGTCGGTTCCTCGAACTCGGGAAGCGCGACTTCTATCTCAATCGCCGCCTACATCTGCGGCCGTTGCGGCAGAACGTCTCCTTTTTTGCGATCGACATTGATCAGCTGCCATTGCGCCGGCCTGCGCTTGCCCGGACATTGCTGGCCGAAATGTCGTCATTGCTCGAGCAAAGGGCGATCCGGCCTCTGGCCTATCGGGAATTCTATTATTCGGAGGTTGACGCGGCGTTTCGGTTGATGCAGGCCTCGGGCCATATCGGCAAATTGGTCTTAGTTCCGGATTCGGATGGCAAGGTGCCGTTGCGCGAGCCGCCGGCTTTCCGGGCGCGTCATGACGGAACGTATCTCGTCGCCGGTGGGGTCGAGGGGTTCGGGCTTGAGACTGCTCGCTGGCTCGTCGAGCACGGCGCCGGGGCAATCGCCTTGCTTGGTCGACGGGGTGCCGAGACGCCGGGATGCGAAGAAAAGGTGGCAGAGCTGAAGTCGGCAGGCGCCGATGTCTGCGTTTACCGCTGCGATATTGCCGACCCCGAATCCTTCACCGAAGTGCTCGACCGCGTCCGCGCGAGGCAGCCGCCGCTACGCGGTGTCGTACATGCGGCCTCGATTATCAACGATCAGTTGACCTCCGATATCGATGAGAGTGACATCGAACAAGTTCTCCGCCCAAAGCTCGACGGCGCTCTGGTACTAGATGAACTCACCCGTGACGACTCGATCGAGCTGTTCCTGCTGTTTTCATCGGCGACCACCATCCTCGGTGCGCCGGGGCAAGGCGCCTATGTGGCGGCCAACATGGCGCTCGAGACGCTGGCGAGGCGGCGGCATGCGCAGGGTCGGCCGGCGTTGGCAGTCGCGTGGGGACCAATAGAAGACGCCGGATACTTGGCTAATCGGCCGGAGATGCGCGAGGAGTTGGCGCGCAGGCTCGGTTCAAAACCGATGACGGCAGCGCAAGCCTTGGCAATGCTGCCGGCGATGCTGGCAAGCGGGCTGCCGTTCGTCGCCTGCGCCGACACCAACTGGTCCGAAGCAAAGCGCCTTCTGCCAGTACTCGCGACGCCACTTTTTTCCGAGATCCGATATCGAAGTGATGCGGCTCCCGGCAACGAGACACTTGCCACCAGATTGCACGGCCTCGATCCGGACGCGGCGCGAGGGATGTTGCGGAGCATTATCACCGAGGAAACTGCGCGGATCCTGAGACTGCCGGCCGGCGATATCGACCCCTCTCGTCCGCTCTCGCAAATGGGAATGGATTCCTTGATGGCAGTCGAACTGCGGCTTGCGCTCGAGAGTCGTTTGGCGATCGATTTGCCGCTCGTGTCATTGGCCGAGGGAACCAGCGTTGCCTCGATTGCCGCAGGGTTTACTACCAATTCGGTGCGAACCTCAGAGGCCACGGAAATCGCAGCCCTAGCGGTGCGGCACGAAGCTTTCAATGCGGTCACTAGCCCGACGATCCTGACGCGCGCCGCGCCAAGAACGGCCGCTGCGGATTAGCAACGATGCTTGGGCGCAACCTTTTTGGTCTGTCGCCGGAAGCAAAGGCAAGCCTGCTGCAAAAGCTATCCGCAGGCCCGCGACCGGGAGGGGCGTCGAAGACGGGCCGAATTGGCCCGGGTTCCGGCGAATCCAGCCGACTAAGCGTGGCGGACCTGGAGGGTTCCGCAGAGCTGCGCATGCTCCGCAACGCAGCGGATTTCCTCGGCATCCCCGATCCATTCTTCCGTGTGCACGAAGGTGTCGCCGGTGCCGAAACGACGGTTCAAGGAAAGCGATACACCAACTTCGCCTCGTACAACTATCTGGGTCTCAACGGCCATCCCGAAATCACCGCGGCGGCCAAGGCGGCGATCGACCAATGGGGCACGACGGTGTCGGCGAGCCGCCCGGTCTCTGGCGAACGGGCTATTCATCGCGAGCTTGAACGGGCGTTGGCGCGTCTGCACCGCACCGAGGACAGCGTCGCACTGGTCGGCGGCCATTCGACCAATGTCACGCTGATCGGGCATCTTCTCGGCCGCAACGACGTGATTGTCCACGACGGCTTGATCCACAACAGCATCGTCGAGGGAGCGCGATTGTCAGGGGCGCGGCGGGTGCCGTTCGCCCATCTCGATTACGACGCCGCCGACCGCCTGCTTGCGCACGCACGGCCGCGCAACGGGCACGCGCTGCTGGCCATCGAAGGCCACTACAGCATGGATGGTGATGTGCCCGATCTGCCGGCCTTTATTGCAGTTGCGAGGCGCCACCGTGCTTGGCTAATGGTTGATGAGGCGCACGCGGTTGGGGTTCTTGGGCCACGCGGGTTCGGCACCGCGGATTATTTCGGCGTCGACCCGACCGAGGTCGATATTTGGATGGGGACGCTCAGCAAAAGTCTTGTTTCCTGTGGAGGCTATATCGCCGGGCGCGTCGAACTCGTCCAATACTTGAAACTGGTTCTCCCCGGCTTTGTCTTTTCGGTCGGTATGCCGCCGCCAGCTGCAGCCGCGGCATTGGCTGCGCTCGGGGTGTTGGAGCGGGAGCCCGAGCGCGTGCGCCGGCTAAATGATCACGCTGAACTGTTTTTGAATTTGGCGAGGGCTGGGGGACTTGATGCTGGTAGTTCGATCGGGGCCTCGATCGTACCGATCATGACCGGCAGCTCAATTTTCGCTGCACGGCTCGCCCAAGCGCTATTCGAGCGTGGTGTGAATGTGCAGCCGATCCTCTATCCCGCGGTGCCCGAACGCGCCGCACGGCTGCGATTTTTTCTGACGGCAGAGCACAGCGAGAATCAGATCCGCGAGACCGTGCGGATCCTCTCCGAGGAGAGCCGGCGTATTGCAGTGGAGCCGATCGATCTCGCCGCCGTCGCTCGCCATCTCGGCCGCAGGGCATTGCCGAAGGGCGAGGCGAGCTAGAATTATTGTGGCGCCCCCGTGATGTCGGCAACCAGCGCCTCGACTGCCGCGAAATGGTCCGACCAACAGGGCGCACGCCACTTGGACAAACGCTGTAGTTGTGCTTCGCGACGCGGCGCGGGATCGTAGGCATAGTCGAGTATCGCCGCGCGCCATGCATGGCCGTCGAGGGGGTCGAAATACTCCGGAATGGCGCCGCCGATTTCACGCAGAGCCGGCAAATCACTGCACAGCACAGGATTCCCGGACGCCAATGCCTCGATCAATGGAAAACCGAAACCCTCGGCATAGGACGGCAGCAGCAACGCTCGCGCGTTCTTCAGCATTCGGACGGTTTCGATATCGGATGCGCGCCCGCGTTCGGACACGATCCCATGCAATGCCGGACAGCGGCTGAGCATATCGATCGTGTTCTCGATTTCCCATCCACGCCGGCCGATCAGCACCAATCCCGGCGCCTGCTTCGCGTTTTGAACCACGATTTCGCGCCAAAGGTTAAGCAACAGCAGATGGTTTTTGCGCGCCTCGACGGTGCCGAGACAAACGAAATAGGGCCGTTCCGGCAAGGGCGGCTCGTCCAGCACGATCGATGGCAATTCGACGCCAAAACGCGCCACGAGTATTGGCTGAGCGCGGCTGGTACCCGCGATATAGGGCCGAATAGCTTCCGCTGTCGCTTCTGAAGGAACGATCACGGCGTCGGCCAGCTTGGCGGCGGTCTCGATGCGGCGTAGATGGCGTTTGTCATTACCCGGCCTGACGTATTCAGGAAATTGTATCGGGATCAGATCATGAATCAGGCATACGAAGAACGCATCGTGGCGACGCTTGAGCCTGGCAACGAGATGCCGCTTTTCGAGATGATGGTGCGATACAAGCAGATAAACCGGTTTTTCCCGCCCCGGCCGTTCGCGGGCTTTGAATAACCGCCGTCTCGGCAAGCGCGGCAATCTCAGACGAAACCCGGCCCACTGGACTCGCGCACGCCGGCGCAGATTGCCTCCCTCTCGCCAGCAGACGGCAAGGGCCTCGACATAGCCCTCGACCGCTCGCCGTGGCAGCAACGCTAACCCTCCCCACCCGGTGGTCCGGACAAAAGCTAGTGGCGTCGCGGCGGCGATGAGATGTCGGGCGTAGGCGAGCTCTACTCTATCGATCCCGGTCGGTGTAAGGCGACCGGAGCGCGTAACAAGTCGTGAGACATCGAAGACGATCACTGCACATCGACTTTAACCCCGAGTGGCGGCAATCAATCGTCAACGCTCGGAAATGTAGTCCTTGACGCCCCTTTCGAGGGTATGGAAGGGCATGCTAAAGCCCGCCGCCCGCAGTTTAGTCATATCGGCTTGGGTGAAATATTGATACTGGGCTCGTAATGCGGCCGGCGTATCGACAAATCGAATATCCGGTTCAACTCCTAACTCGGCGTATACCGCCCCGACGAGATCGAGAAAGCTTCGCGCCGTGCCCGTGCCGACATTGAAAAGACCGTTTACCGAGCCATTGTCCAGCAGCCATCTGACAACGGCGGCGCAGTCTTTGACGTAAACAAAGTCACGCAATTGCCCGCCATCGGCATATGCCGGGTTATGGGAGCGAAAGAGGCTGACCGCCTCGCCAGCGCCGATTATGGGTATGATTTTGGCGACCATCGACTGCATTGGACCCTTATGGGCTTCATGCGCGCCGTACACGTTAAAAAATTTCAGACCCGCCCATTGCGGCGGTGCTGGCAACCCTCGCAACACATCGTCGATGATTCGACGGTCGACAACGTGCTTGCTCCACCCGTATGGGTTGAGTGGGTGAAGTTTTGCCAGAGCGGAGGGGCTCTCGTCGTCCACGAAACCGGCGGTGCCGTCGCCGTATGTTGCGGCGGACGAGGCATAGATGAAGCGAGTCCGATTACGGGCGCACCAATGCCATAGATCCAGGCTCAGCCGGATATTGCTCGCGACGTAGCGGTCAACGTCGGGCTCGGTGGTGGTCGAGATCGCGGCCATATGGACAACGGCCGTGACGCTGTCGCCCGCACACGCGAGCCAGTCGAAGATCGCTTCGGGACGGATGACATCATGCAGCTGAGCGGTGGCGATATTCGACCACTTCCCGCCCGATCGCAGCAGATCGGCGACGACGACGCGCATCCCTGCGGCCGCGAGATCGTGCACGATATGCGACCCGATAAAGCCGGCACCTCCGGTTATTAGGATCAGATCGCCAATTCGCAAACTTTTTGTGTCAGGCATCGGATACCATAGCAAAGACAGCGGACGGCGCGATCTCTCGCGGCATCAGCACTCGTTCAGGTATCCTTGGCCAGACTGGCGGGCTAGACAACCGCTAATTGCGGTGCAATGTAGCGTGACGTATAAACGCCCATCCATCCAGCGGGATCGAGCCAACCCCTCTCATTACGCGGCGGCCCGATCGCGCGGATATGCGCGTTGATAATTTCAGCCAGATCGGCGATCGCGCGTGGAGGATCGAATTCGGTTGACCAAAAAAACGATATACCTTCGCGCGTCTCGTGCTTCGCTATCAGGCAGTTCGGCGCTCGTCCAGCTTGGGTATACAAACCGACCGCAGAGTACTTCTCTAAATGACTGACGATCATCACGCCTTCCGCTTCCGGAAAGGCGTATTTCATCGCGGAAAACCAACGGCACAGGACAGCGAGTTCCGTCTCGGTAAATTCATATCTGGTCGCAAGGGTCAAACCCGAATCATCGGTCCGCGGCGGCATGCGTTTTGCCGTCAGCGGAAAGGGCACTATGTTCGGTTGCTCAGATGCCTGTTCCACTTCGCCCCCGTATGTCAGGCCGTACTAAACGACGGCTATTCCCCCACTTTTACGACCGCGATCTTCGTGCCGCCCGACCGTGCCCCGTAGTTTCGATGCCATCGAACAACGAACCAATAGAGTGCAGTCTCGGTCACTATTATCTACGAGCGATCGATACAGCGCTCCAACCCGCTTTCAACAACAGGAATACTATCGGGGACCGATTCCGAGTCAATCTAGGCGACCTCGGTTCGCGGTTTTTGCGGCGGCATGTTGCCGTGGGGCAACAGTGGCAAAAACGTTACAAATTTCAAACTGCTAGTTTGAATCATAGAAGCCGCCGGCGATCACCCGGACTCGAACAGCCCCCTGCGTTCGTTGATCGGGTGGCGCGTATCCATGGCAAACGGAAATGAAGCATCGAATGATGTTCATCATCCGCAGCGCCGATGACAAACCGGACGAAAAAAGCCCTATGAGCTAGGTATAGATCTAGCCGATTCGCAATTCGTAGTTAAGTTTTCAAATAGGAATTGCAACAAGGGGCGAGTCATCGCACTATCTGCGCGGCATCGTTTTGTCCCCCCAACGATGCGATGTTGCCTGTCGGACGGGCAAACCGATAGGTACAGAAGCCCCGGTCCCCCCCGACCGGGGCTTTTCTGTCTCCGGAATGCGAGTCATTGTCTCGGCGAACGGATAGGCTGGTGCCGAGGACGCTGCATTCTCTGCATGATTAGCGGTTAATCAGGCTAACCCGGAGTGGACGATGGCCCTTGATGATGATGCCGCACGCGTTTTGGAGTTGGTGCGGCTGTCGGGCCGGCCGCCCTTCGAGGCGGTTTCGCCGATCGAAGCGCGCGCGCTCTTCCTCGGAGGGCGCGAGGTCTTTTCGCCGGAGCCGCAGCCCGTGGCCGAGACCCGCGATCTTACGATTACCGGGCCGCACGGCCAGAGCTTGGCATTGCGGCTTTACCGCGCCACCGGCAGTACCCCCGACAGGGAACTGCCGGGATTGGTTTTTTTCCATGGCGGCGGCTGGGTCGTCGGTGATCTCGAAAGCCACGATACGATGTGCCGACATATCGCCAATCGCGCCGGCTGCGCGCTCATCGCCGTCGATTATCGGCTCGCTCCCGAACATAAATTTCCCGCCGCGGTCGAGGATTGCCTGACTGCGACCGAATGGCTCGCAGAGAATGGAAATCAGCTGAGGATTGACCGCAAGCGGCTTGCCGTTGGCGGCGACAGCGCCGGTGGCAACCTCGCCGCTGTGGTGAGTCTGATCGCCCGCGATCGCGGTACGCCAAAGCTGAGCGCCCAGCTGTTATTCTACCCGGCGCTCGATTTCGGGATGAAACAAGCTTCACACCAGTGCTTTGCCGAAGGGCATCTCTTGACCGAAGCTACGATGCGCTGGTTTGCGGAGGCCTATCTGCGCAGTCCCGAGGATATCGGCGATTGGCGTGTTTCACCTTTGCGCGCCGCAGATCTGTCGGGTCTGCCGCCGGCCTATGTATTGACCGCCGGCTATGATCCGCTGTGCGATGAAGGTATCGCCTATGCCCAGCGCCTTCGGCAATCTGCCGTCCCCGTGCAGCATCGGCACGTCGCCGATCAAATTCATGGATTTCTTCTGATGGGCAAAATCGTGCGCGCCGCTGATCCGGCATTGGACGATATCTCCACCGCGCTCCAGGGCTTCTTCGATCGCGGCTGAGGCAGGGCCCCGGCCGGCCTTAGTCATCGACCCCAGGCACACAACTCTAGATGACGCCGCGGGAGTGGCTGCGCCTGGTGTTGGTCGGGCTCGGTGCATCGGTCGTGCCGCTCGACACTGCGGTCAACATCGGATTCCCCGATATTACCCGCAGCTTTGCCCTGCCGATCCAGATGATCCAATGGGTCGTCATTTGTTATGTGCTGACTTTTGCCAGCCTGATGCTGGCGTTTGGCCGGCTCGGCGACATCTTTGGCCACACCAGGGTTTTCCGCACCGGGCTAGCCTGGAGTGTGGTTGCTTTTCTGCTGTGCGCCGCAGCACCCGCCTATGGCTGGTTGCTGTTCTGCCGTTTCCTCCAAGGGATCGGCGCAGGGCTGGTGATCAGCGTCGCTCCCGCATTGGTGACGGGACTTTTCCCGGAGAGCCGCCGCGCCCGCGCCGTCGCGGCGTTCACGATGATCTTTGCTTTGGCCTCAGCGGCCGGACCACTTATCGGCGGGGTTATCGTCAATATCTGGGGTTGGCCTTCCGTATTCTGGTTTCGCGCCCCAATCGCACTCGTCGCATTGCTCTTTGTCCGTAACCTGCCGCACAGCGCCGGCTCGGAGACCCGTGAGCCGCTCGATCTGCTGGGGGCCGTCTTATTGGCGCTGACCATCAGCAGCGTTTTATTGTTTATAAATCAGGCATCACGATTCGGGCCCCAGCAATGGGGCGCCGTTCCGCTATTCATCCTTGCTGTCGTCAGCTCGTTTTTCTTTGTGCGTCGTGAAGCCCGGTTTCCGGCCCCGATCGTCAATCTCAAATTCTTTCATAACCTGGCATTCGCCGGCATCAACGCAGCGAGCGTGCTCGTCTATCTGACGAGCTTTTCGGTTCTATTATTCATTCCTTATTACTTGGTCCGCGTGATGGGCTTGCCACTCCCCTGGGCTGGCGCGATTCTCGCAGCCGCAGCGGCCGGGACGATAATCGCCTCGCCTGTAGCCGGACGGCTCATCGAATATGTTCCGGCCAACTATGTCGCATTCGCCGGCGCCGTCTTAGGAGGAGCGGGGCTGATCGCCGTCGGCGGCTGGAATACTGGCCCTTTTGAGCCGTCGCTCACGCTTTTGGTCGCCCTGATCTTGCAAGGGTTCGGCGTCGGCTTGTTTCAGGTCGCTTATATGGATGTTGTTTTAGGGACGATCCCGCGACATCAGCGCGGGGTTGCCGGCAGCGTCGCGACGTTGACCCGCACTCTCGGCACCGTCAGCGGCGCAACGTTGCTGACCCTGCTATTTCACGGCATCGAGACATCGGAATTAACTGGCGGCGAAGCGGCAGCGGTGGCGTTTGTCACCGCCTTTCGGCATACCTTTCACGTCGCCGGGATTGTCTCGATCCTGTCCGGTCTGGCGGCGCTCTCTATTGCCAAGCGCCGCTAACCCCAGCTTTGGATGATTTCAGGTTACGGGCGCATTTTCCTCGAGCGTAAAGCCGACCTTCAGCACCACCTGAAAATGAGCGACCTTGCCATCTTCGACATGCCCACGGGTCTGGAGGACCTCGAACCAGCCAACCTGCCGCAAGGTGCGCGCGGCGCGCTCCACCCCGTTCCGGATCGCATCCTCAATGCTTTTTTCGGAAGAGCCGGCAACCTCGATGATCCGATAAACATGATCTGGCATTTTCATCCTCCTTTGATTGGCCGCGGGCACCGCCGCCAGCATTGTGCTCTTGAGAGAACACGCGCGGCATCAAGCTCGTCCCGCATAGAGACAATTTAGACCATCACGCGGATTTCTGCGTGCGGTATTCTAATTTTCGATCTCGCCGCCGCCAGAGGGAGGTATCGAAGTGCCGGTCACGATGTATCACAATCCCCGCTGCAACACCTCTAGACGGACCTTGGCGCTGTTGCGCGAGCGCGGGGTCGAGCCGCAGATTATCGAATATCTGAAAACACCACCTTCGGCGTCCGAGCTGAAGCAGATCCTGGGTCAGCTGCACATCCCGGCTGCAAAATTGCTACGCAAAAAGGAGGCTGCCGCGGCGGGCGTCGACCCCAAGACGCTGTCGGAGGACCAGTTGATCGCGGCGATGGTCACAAACCCGATCGTGATCGAACGGCCGATCGTCATTTCCAACGGGAAAGCCGCGCTCGGCCGGCCGCCCGAAGCGGTTCTGTCGGTGATCTGAGATCTACTCCGGCGGTGTCTTGGCGCTGTATTCGGCAGCGCAGAAGGTGCCACCCTGATAGCGTTCAGAAATCCGGTCCGCGCCCGCAGGCTCGGCCGCCAGCACCGCTTCGGCGTAGGGTTCAGAGTCATCCTGCGGCTTGTAGCCGAGGCGATAGGCATTTGAATTGTCGTACCAGGAACGGCGATTGTCCGAGACACCGTAAACGATCTCGTAGCGCACCTCCGGGTGTTCGAGTCCGATGCGTACGAGTTGGGTGAGGTCGCGCGGGCTTATCCAGATTGCAAGGCGCCGCTTGTCGATCGGCTCTGTTCCGAAATTGCCGATCCGCACGCAAAGAAAACCGATCCCATGCTTGTCGGCATAGAGGCTGGCGAGCGCCTCTGAGAAGGCCTTGCTGACGCCGTAGCGGCTGTCCGGTCGCGGCACGACCCGGTGGTCGATCGTCCGGCTGCGCGGATAGAAGCCGACCGCGTGATTGCTCGTCGCCATGACGATGCGCTGGACGCCGGCTTTCCGCGCCGCCTCGAACACATTATAGAGGCCGACGATGTTCGACTGCAGGATCACCGGCCACTCGGCCTCGCCGGAATTGCCGCCGAGATGGATGATCCCGTCAACCCCCTCGACCATCCGCTCGACCGACGCCATGTCCGATATCTCGGTTTGGTCGACTTCTTCGCCGTCGCGCGCCGGCGAGAGCGGCACTCTGTCGGACAGCCGCAACACCGGATAGACGCCACGCAAAGTCTCGCGCAACGCTCGCCCGATCCCGCCGCCCGCTCCGGTGATCAGTACCCGATGCATCATCATTCTCTCCAGCCACAGAGCAGCCTCAGCGGCATCGGCGCGACCTGCAAGCACCGACCGTCGCTGTAGGCTCCAACCCGATTATACACGCGTTCGAAATCCCAATTCGAATAGCGGGTGCCGTTGGCAGCGGAAGGCCGCGTGCGAGGCAACGGCATAACCACTATCATTCTCAAGGCCAGCTCTGAAAAAGGCAGAACTGACTGCGTTTGTTGCATTACTTGCTCCCGCCTCGACGTCGTCTCGGCGACCTGGGAAATTGCGGCTCCCACGATGTTGCGACGGCGCGGAACAGAGGGTGCTTACGCTGATTGTTGCTTGCAGAGGGATGCACTGGCCTTGGATTTCTTCATCGAGTTCAAGAAGTTGATCATGTGCCGTTCCGAGCGACTAAATTGCTTGATGTTCCAAAAGGGTTGTTAGCTTCCGCCATTCACGGGGCGAGAGGCCGCTGTTCTGTTGCGTAACCGCTTCGCCGGCGAGCAGGCGGCGAATGACGGCGAGGCCGGTCGCGGAGATTGTGGCGGCGTTCATTTGGTATTCGAGAAAGGCGCCGTGAGTTATCGGGACCCAGCGCTTCAATGTGTCGAGCATTACTTCGGCATAGGCGCGGATTTCATATTGCGCGTGCGGATCGGCGCGCAACGACAAGAAATGCATTAAATTATGCAAATCCGTCTTCCAGTACCACTGCGTGTAAAAGCCGAGCGTCAGGTTGAGGCGGGCAAGTTCGCGGGCGAGACCGGAGCGCCCCGGGTCGAGCGACATGCCCGCGGCGTCCTCGTTCAAGAGCTCGGAATACCCGGCATAAGCGCGTTCGGCTTCCTCGCGTAACAAATCAAGCACGCGTTGCGCCGTCGTTCCTTCGAGAGTCTCGCCGCGCCCCTGACGATTTGTTGTTGCTTGCGCCGCCAAATGTTCGGGAGACGGGATATAGAATTCGTTGTCCAGGATCGAATAACGCCCCGAGTATTCGTTGACGTTGGCGGTGCGATGCCGAATCCACTGCCGGGCGACAAAGATCGGCAGTTTGACGTGGTACTTGATCTCGCACATTTCGAACGGCGTCGTGTGGCGATGCCGCGTCAGATAATTGATCAGCCCCCGGTCTTCGCTGATCCGGCGCGTGCCCCGTCCATAGGACACGCGGGCCGCCTGCACTACGGCGGCATCATCGCCCATGTAATCGATGACACGGACAAAGCCGTGATCGAGCACCGGCAGCGGTTGGTAAAGGATCTTCTCGAGCGCCGGGACGGTAGCACGCAGGGTCAGCCGCGGTTCGGTGCGCTGCGCCGCGATCTCGTCCTGTTGCTGTGGCGTGAGCCGCATGCCGCCCTCCTTGCCCATGGCAAAGATTAGGCGGCGGCGCGCGGCGTAATCAACGCATCGATGCGATGCTGCCGCCGCCCAATCCGCCGGCGATGTTGTCGGCAAGACCGGCGACGGCCCGGCTCATCGTCGCCGCGACTGCAGCAGAATCGGAACCCGAACCGGGCTCGACGATTCTCGCCTGGCGCGGCGCACCAACTACCTTGGCGTTCTTGTCGAGGGTTTCCCAATTGGCGTCGAGCGTCACCCGGCCGGATTTATCGGCGTCAAAGCGCGACACCTCGACTGCGACGGTCGTCTGTGCCGGCGTCGACGAATCGTTGGTGACCAGCGCGGTGCCGGCCGGCAGTAACGGACGTAGATCGGCCGCCAGGACCCGCCGCGTCATATCGTCAAGCGGCCCGGCCCAGCGGTCGGTTTCGGCGAATTCAAGCTGGTTGGGGCCGATTTGACGCGCGATCTGCGGGCGGTCGAGTGCGTCGGGCAGCTTGACTTCGCCCAGCGCGACCGTGCGCATCGGGTATCCGAGCTGACCGGCGGTGTTGGGTGCCGGCTGTGTACTCAGCGTGTAAAAGTGCGTGGGTGGGGATGAACCGCAGGCCGAGACGATCCCGGCGAGGATCAATACACCCAAATGTCCGCTTTTCATTGAGAGGCCTCCTTGCCGCGAAGCAGCGCTTCGGGGTGACGTTCGAGAGTGTCTGCCAGCACACGGATCGACCGCGCGGCGTCTTTCAATTCAACAAGGGTGCGCGCGAGATCGTTGCCGGCGGCTGGGTTGTTCCCGAGGACCATCAAGGTCGAGCGCAACTGATCGGCAGCGCCGTGCAATTGCTGCAGCAACGGTCCGACCTGCGCATCCGCGGTGCGCGTCAGCCGCGCCGTGTTCGCCAGGGTCAGGTCGAGATTGTGCAGCGAGCGCTTGATCTCCGGGTCGGCCATGACACTATCGGCATGAGAAATCATGCCGCGGATCTGGCCAACCAATTGATCGAACGGCAGCCCTGCGAGTTTGGTCAACAGCCGGCTCGCTGATCCGGTGATCTGGTCGAGACCGCTGGCCTCGATCGTTGGCAATTCAGGATAAGGCTCGGCTTGCGCTAACTGAGCCGGCGGGGCGTCGGCATCGAAATCGAGCTCGATCACGCGCTGACCCGTCAACAAATTCGCTCCGGCGAGCTGCGCGCGCAGGCCCTTTGCGACCAGCTCGGTAAACATCCGGTTGGTGGCGGCGATGGGGTCTTTGGTGGTGGCGTCGAGATGCTGGCCGCCAACCTTGACACGGTGCGGCGCTACCTCAATCGTCACCGGCACACGGATCGTGTCCGCCGCCGGATCGTATTCAAGCCGGACCGCGGTGACCTGGCCGACCGGTTGTCCGCGCAGCTCGACCGGAGTGCCGACAGCGATCCCACTCAGCGAGCCCGGGAACAACAGACGATAATAGACATGAACCGGCTCGGCGGCTTCGTCGGCCACCTTTTGGTCGGCAAACAGGAAGAACCGGGAGCCAGGTGGGCTCGGATTGCTTTTCAACTCGCTATCCGGCGTATCGAAAACGATGCCGCCACTCAGAATCGCCAGCAACGGGGCGGTCGCGATCTGGATGCCTTGGGCACCGAGCGAGAACGATAGGCCGGACGATACCCAGAACCGGCTTTGCGCATGGATCAGCGCTGGGTGCGGCGCGTAGATGAAGACGTGCAGCGCCACCCTGCCGTCGTGATCGGACAAGTCGTGGCTGGTAACTTCCCCAACCTGCACGCCGTGGAAGTAAACCGGCGATCCGTCGCTGACCTCGGACAATCGGTCGGCGATCAATGTGTAGTATTGGCCGCTAACCAACCCTTCCTTTGGAGGCGGCGTTTCGATGCCGGCAAAGTCGCGGGCGCCGAGCGCGCCCTTGCCCGGCAGTAGGCCGATATAGGCGCCCGAGACCACCGTCGACAATCCCGAGATGCCACCCGCACCGATCCGAGGGCGCACGACCCAGAACTTCGTATCGGCGCGCAGCAGCGGTTCGGCTTCACGGGTCATGCGGGCGGTGACGAGCGCGCGCGAATGGTCGGGGCTGAGGCCGACTTTGATGACCTTGCCGAGGTCGACATTCTTGTATTTGACCGTGGTGCGGCCGGCTTCGACGCCGTCGGCGGTATCGAAGCTGATCGTAATTGTCGGCCCGCGCTCGGCGAGCTCGCGATAGCCGAGCCAGCCGGCAATCAGCAATGCTACTATCGGCACCGCCCATACCCAGGGCAGGCCGGACCATTGACTGAGCTGGGGCTCGGGTGGGTTTGGCGGGCCGCCTATCGGATTGGGGAGGCTCATCTGCGACCCCCGATCGCCGCATCCCACATCAACCGCGGATCAAAAGCGTCTGCGGCGATCATCGTCAGGACCACGACCGCAGCAAAACTGGCGATCCCGGGGCCGGGTTCGATCGTTGCGAGAAACCCGAACTGCACCAGGGCGACGACTAACGCGACCACGAACACGTCGATGTTTGACCATCGTCCGATGTATCTGACAAAACGATGGAGCGCGGTTCGCTGTCGCAGTAGCCGCGTTGAGCGCCAGCGGGTCGCGACCAGACACCAGGCGAGACTGGCGAGCTTCAGCGCCGGCACGATGATCGAAGCGAGAAGCACCAGCAGCGCCAACGGCCAGAGCCCGGCCGTGGCGAGGTCGCGTATCCCCCCCATAATGGTGTATGCCTCGGTCTGGCCAAACCGGGTGATCGACAGCACCGGGAACAGGTTGGCGGGAAAATAAAGAATGAGACCGGCGATGCTGAACGCGGCCGTTGTCGCCAGACTGCCCGGCCGCCGCGCAGTCAGCCGCGCGCCGCAACGCGGACACCGGCGCCGTGTGCCGCCAGTCTCCAGGCCGGCAGCAACGACCAGATCGCAATCGAGACAGAGGATCGAGGGCGCTCCGGCCGGCGGGACATATTTTGTTGGCTCGTCGATCGCGTTCCACACCCGATCGCGGCCCAGCATCTGATCGATCAGGATTTGGACGACGACGAATGCGGCCAATGCATAGCCGCCAACCCCGATAGCGGTGTCGGCGAGTTGGCCAAGCCGGGTATAGGCGACCACCGCGGCGAGCAGGAGGACGTCTAACATGCTCCACGGCCGCAGACGCACCGCGGCGCGCCAGATCACCCGTACGATGCGCGACGTCCGCGCTCGGTTGCCAGTTCCGGCCCACAGGTAGAAGAGAACCGCGACTATCAAGGCGATATTTATTACGGGGATTGCGACCGCGATCAGCGCCACAAGCGCGCCGACAGCGGAAATCCCGCTGCCATAAGCGATCAATGCCGCCGCGCCGTTTGCGATGACCCCGCTGCGTTGATCTCCCATGATGCTGACATCGAACACCGGGAAAGTGTTGGCGAGCACCAGCAAAATCGCGGCGGTGAGCGCAAAGGCGCGGGGATCGGAGAGCCGGGCGGCAGGCGCTCGCCATAAGATGGCGCCGCAGCGCCGGCAGCGGAGCGAGCCCTGTCTCGGCAGATCACCGCGCGTGCGGTACCGTTCGCCGCAATCGCGGCAGGCGAGGTCGAGGTCGGCCATTACCCGGGCTGTGGTTGAATGTTCAGATTTATGCCTAGACGCAAACACCCAGCCGCTAGGATTGCGTTCCCACGCGGCCTCGCCTATATCCAGCGTGTCGGTTCACCGACTATGGCGATACACGGCTTGCGGAATAAGCGTTGCGGACCCGGGGGCAGTACCCGGCGCCTCCACCAATCTCCGTTGTTCTGCGGGGGCGAACTAGGCTCGACGCGCGTGGTAAAGGTAAGATCCGTCGCCCGGCATGATACCGCCGTTATCGGGTCACAATCTAACTGCGAACGACAACTTCGCAACAGAGGCGCTTGCGGCCTAACCCTTAGCGGGGTGAAAGCTTAGAGCAAATCGCGGTCCGAGGGGCACCGGGCAACAGAAGCCCCTCACTCGTCTTAGGCGCCCTCCCGCCGACCCGAGTCAGCTAGTGAGCCGGAAAAATGGCCCAGGATTTCTTTCAATACGAAAAAATGGTCGAAGATGCGCTGCGCGGGGTGGCGCGTGAGGCGTTGAAACGCGCGGCGCGGGACGGCTTGCGCGGCGGACACCATTTTTACATCACCTTTCGCACCGGTGCCCCCGGAGTGGAGCTGCCGCCGCAGCTTCTGGCAAAATTTCCGGAAGAAATGACGATTGTGCTGCAGCACCAATTCTGGGGTCTTGAGGTCGGCGACCATGCCTTTTCGGTGAAGTTGAGCTTTAGCAGCCGGATGGAGCGGCTGACGATTCCACTCGCGGCGATCACCACCTTCGCCGATCCCTCGGTCAAGTTCGGTTTGCAATTTCAGGCGTCCGCGGCGGCTGCGGCCGATGAGCCTGAAACAGCCCTCCCGGCGGCATCGCGCGCCGCGCTCCCCGCGGCCGAGCAGCCCTCCGAGACAGAAGGCCGGCGCCAGGAGGCCGAGATCGTCACCCTCGATCGGTTCCGCAAACGCTAGGCTGCGCTTGACGCAGAGCGGGAAACAGCGATCCTCCGGGCCAGCAGGATCGTGGAGCCAGGGATGAGCGACTTTTCATATCACGAGCTGTTTCCGCTCGGCGTGGACGACGCGCCATACCGCAAGCTGACCAGCGACTTTGTCGGCAAGGGCAATTTTGAGGGGCGGCCTATCGTCAAGATTGAGCCCGAGGCGCTGACCCTGCTCGCCGCGCAAGCCTTTGTTGATTCCGCCCATCTGTTGAGACCGGGCCATTTAGCCTCGCTGCGCGCCATCCTCGACGACCCCGAGGCGTCCTCGAACGACAAATTTGTCGCTTTCGATCTCCTCAAAAATGCCAACATCGCCGCCGGCAAAGTGCTGCCGATGTGCCAGGATACCGGCACTGCCATCGTGATGGGCAAGAAAGGCCAACAGGTGTGGACCGGCGGGGACGACGCCGCGGCGATCTCCGCCGGTATTCGCCGCACCTACACCGAATCCAATTTGCGCTACAGTCAAGTCGCCCCGCTGTCGATGTATGAGGAGGTCAATACCGGGGACAATCTCCCGGCGCAGATCGAACTGTATGCGGAGCCCGGTGACGAGTATAAGTTTCTATTCATCGCTAAAGGCGGCGGGTCAGCCAACAAGAGTTTTCTGTTTCAGCAGTCAAAGGCGGTGTTAAACCCCAAATCGTTGGTCAAATTCCTCGACGAGAAGATTCGGACGCTCGGCACCGCTGCGTGCCCGCCCTATCACCTGGCAATCGTGATCGGCGGCACCTCCGCCGAATTGACCCTGAAAACCGTCAAGCTCGCCAGTTGCCGCTATCTTGACAGTCTGCCGGCAGAGGGCAACCGCTACGGGCAAGCCTATCGTGACCACGGATTTGAACAGGAAGTACTTGAGCTGACCCGCGGGCTGGGGATCGGAGCACAATTCGGCGGCAAATATTTCTGCCATGACGTGCGGGTGATTCGGCTGCCAAGACATGGCGCCAGCCTGCCGATCGGGATCGGGGTTTCGTGCTCGGCCGATCGTCAGATCCTTGGGAAGATTACCGCGGACGGGGTGTTTCTCGAAGAGCTCGAGACCAACCCGGCCCGCTTTCTACCCGACATCGATGATGCGGCGTTGGGCGGTGAGGTCGTAGCGATTGATCTCAATCGTCCGATGGCAGAAATCCGCCGGGATCTGTCGCAATACCCGGTCAAGACCCGACTGAGCCTGAGCGGGCCGCTTGTCGTCGCGCGCGACATCGCCCACGCGAAGTTGCAGGAACGGCTCGATCGCGGCGAAGGGCTGCCGGATTATGTCAAGAGACATCCGATCTATTACGCCGGCCCAGCTAAAACCCCGGCCGGCTATGCCTCGGGCTCGTTTGGGCCGACCACGGCCGGCCGCATGGATAGCTATGTCGATGCCTTTATGGCGGCGGGCGGCAGCTTTGTCACTCTGGCAAAAGGCAATCGCGGACCCGAAGTGCGGGACGCGTGCCGCAAGCATGGCGGATTTTACCTGGGCTCGATCGGCGGTCCGGCAGCCCGTCTCGCACAAGACTGCATTCGCAAGGTCAAGGTTCTCGAATATCCCGAACTCGGCATGGAGGCGGTCTGGCGGATCGAGGTCGAAAATTTTCCTGCCTTCATCGTCGTTGACGACAAGGGCAATGATTTCTTTGCCGCGCTGACTTGAGACGGGACCGCGCTGGGCTCGATGCGCAGGCGCCGCGAGTGGCGGCGGACGACCTGCTGGACTCGCTCATTCGCGGTGAAAACGGCGCCTGGGAAGCGTTTGTACGGCGCTATGCGGGGCTTGTCGTTGCCGCAGTGCGTGGGGTCGCGCGCGAGGGAGCGGACGTTGAAGATTTGACCCAGGAAGTCTTTCTGCGGCTGTGCCGCAATGATTTTCGGCTGCTACGCAGCTACGATCCGGCTCGGGCAGGGCTATCGACCTGGATCACGATTGTCGCTCGCAGCACCGCACGCGATGCAATGCGCCGCCATCGGCCGGTTACTGTGCCGATCAATGTGGTTCCCGAGGGACAGCTCTCCGTAGATGCGGTAGAGCCCGTCAGTAAGCTGAAACTGCCGGAGGCGCTGCTGTCGCCGCGTCAACGCCAGATCCTGTCGATGCTTTACGACCACGAGATGGAGGTCGCCGAAATCGCCCAGCAGCTCGGCATCGATCCGCAAACCGTGCGCAGCGCACATCACAAGGCGATGATCAAATTGCGCGCCTATTTCAAGGCGGAAGCTGAATGAACATGCAAACCATAAGGTTGCGGGGATGCCGCCGTTGTCCCTCGCCTAAATATTCTCAGAGAGCGGTGCGATGACCCGGATTGACGATGAAATGGGAAAACCGGCGAGTTTCGAAGCCGGTCGAACTTTGTGGCAACGCTGCTGCATTGCCGAGACCGCCGAAAGTGAAAGCCAACGTTTTCTCGATCTTGCGACTTTGGCCGACGGAATGCTCGATGACGATGAACACGATCGCATCGCCGCCCTAGTCGCGAGCGATCCGGTTGCGATGGCGGATGTCGCGGCGGCGCGGGCGCTTTCCACCGGCGGGATCGCGATGCCGGGCGGGTTGGAGCCGATCATTGAACGCGCGATCGCGATCGTCGCTCCGGCACCCGAGCGCAGCCGCAAAATCGCCGCGTCGCCGGCATCAAACCACCGCCATGTTCTTCACGGGGTGGCGCAATGGGGCAGTCTTGCCGCGGCGATCGCATTTACCAGCTGGCTTGGCTTTGCGATGGGCAGCGGCGTTTCGCAGACGCTGACCCAGCCCAGCCAGTCGAACCAGATCAGCGACGAGAATTTTCTGCCTGAATTGCTCGATCCATCGACCGGGTTTCTGCGCGATCTCGGCAGCGGCCTGCAGTCATGATTCTCGCCGAACCGATCACACGCAGCGGCGCGCGGCAAAACTGGTGGAAGGTATTGCTGGCTTTGTCGCTGGCGCTGAACCTGTTTTTCGTGGTCGGGGCGTTGTGGATTCGGCTGCATGCGCCGCCACCGATGCTGTCGGCGGAAGACCGGCTTGAGCAGATGGCCGGCGAACTCAAGCTCGACGCCCAACAAAAACAGGCCTTCGAACATTATTCGCAAGCCATTCGCGAGCGGATAAGAGCGATGCATGGCGCGGTGCAGCCCTTGATCGCCAGCGCCTGGTCGGAAGTCGGTAAGCCAAGCGCCGACGAGGCCAAGGTCATGCAGCTATTCGATCAGGCCTCGGAGGAGCGGCGCGCCTTTATGCGTGACCTGACAACGACGACACTCGGTTTTATGGCGACTCTGTCGCCCGAGCAGCGGGCCAAATTCGTCCAGCTCGCCCGCCAGCGTCCGCGTCCCTGGTCGCCGCCTCCGGGTCACGAGGGAGCGCAGTAACAACATCGGGAACTTGGCTGGTCCTTCGCCCTTATTTTGTTCCGAACAGGCGATCGCCGGCATCGCCGAGACCCGGCAGGATATAGCCGTGGGCATCGAGGCAGCGGTCAAGCGCCGCGGCGACAATGGTAACGTTCGGAAAGACGCTCAGAACCGTATCGACCCCTTCGGGGGCAGCCACCAGGCAGACAAACTTGATCGAGCGCGCCCTTAGCTCGACAAGGCGGGATATTGCCGCTACCGCCGAATTGCCGGTCGCCAGCATCGGGTCGACCAGGATCACGTCGCGCTCGTCCAAGTCATCGGGCAGCTTCAAATAATATTCGACCGCTTGCAGGGTGCGTGGCTCCCGATAAATCCCGATATGACCGACCCTGGCTGAAGGCAGCAGGTCGAGCATTCCGTCGAGAATGCCGTTGCCGGCACGCAAGATCGAAACCAGGCATAATTTCTTGCCGGCCAATAAAGGAAAACTGCCGCGCTCGAGCGGTGTCGTAATTTCGGCGGGTTCGACCGGCAGGTCGCGCGTTGCCTCATAGGCGAGCAGCAAGCTGATCTCTCGCAGCAGCCGCCGGAACTCCGCGGTCGAGGTATCACGGTCGCGCATCAGCGACAATTTATGCCGGACGAGCGGATGTTCGACGACGGTCAATCCCGTCCGCGGCTGCTGCATCAACTTCCTCCTAGAACAAGGTGCCGTCGCTGACGATCCTGATCGGCGCGCTGCCGTCGGCCAGGCGGGCGGAGGCGATTTCGCGGCCCGCCGCCCAGCTGCCGCCTTCGAGCATGCAGACAAGCGGGAACTCGGCAGCACTCCTGCCCAGCCGTTTCCGCACTAACGGCGTCAGGCGGTCGAGCAAGGCCACGGTCAAGGCCCGCCACTCCACCACAGCCTCACTTGCTGCATCGAGCGGCTCGGCAAGCAAATACTCTTCGCGCGGCAGAATGACGCCGCAGTCGATAAGGAGCCCGCCATTGCGGTATTCCGGGAGCCCGGTCAGCCCGTCGAGGCCTGCGATCCGCAATCCTCCGGCATCAAGTGGCTCGACCAGCGAATAAGCGAGCCATTGCGTCAGTTTGTGAAATGGTACGATACCGTCGCCAGGCACCGCGCTGTGCCATCCGCAATCGCCGAGCGCCACGCCGCCCAGGCTCAACCGGTTTGGCCAGATCGGTCCGAGAGCGAACAGCAAGGTGCGCAGAATCTCTGTGGCCGGCAGTTCTCCGCGTTGCGCCCGCCAGTAATCGAACAGATGACCGGGCCGCGCTGGAGCACCGAACTTTTCGGCGTTCGTCGCACATACTTCACCCAATCGCCGCAGCAACGCCGCTCGGCTGTCGAGCCCGAGGAGTTGGTTGCCGGGGGCATGCTGGAACGCCACCCCCAGAGTTTCGGGCGTCATCCGCGCCAGTACCGCCGCGTCGGCGCGCCAGGGTGCGGCTGGATCGGCGGAAAACAGCCCGCGCTGCATCGCTCGCAGGCTCGCCACAGCCAGCCCTTCCGATCGTCCCCAGACCTGACCGGTCGCGGCCTCGAGGTAATGCCACCCTGGCCCGGCCCCGGCATCGAGTAAGACGGATACGACCGCAAGATCGATGGCTGCTCGGGTTCGCTCGGGCTGATCGGCATCGGCGGCGACCAGCGCCGACCGGTCGACCCCACCGACACCAAAGTGCCGCCAGCGGCTGTGATAAGGGACTGCGAGATCGGGATAGCGTCGGCGCGTGATCGCCGCGATCCGATCGGCAGCGTCGCCGAGGCGATCCATCTCGAGGCGGAAATGTTGGGTGTCACCGCGTCCGGCGGCCGCAAACACGATTTCGCAGCTTTCGCGCACTGCGGCGGCGCTCAGCAGCGCCACCGCTCTCGCGCGATCGTCACTCGCCGAGGGCACGGCCCCTGACGCTGTGTAGATCCTCGCTGTCGGGCACGCCGGATGGCGCGAAATAGCCTGCCGCCTTTTTCGCCTCGATTTCCACCGAAGCATCGAGCGGCACCAGCCCCTCCGGAATCGCCACCTGTTCGACGATTTCGATTCCCTGCCCTTCGACGGCGGTCCGCTTCATGTTCGACATCGACACCCAGCGGTCGATGCGTCTTACGCCGAGCCAGTGCAGCACGTCGGGCATCAATTCCTGAAAGCGCAAATCCTGCACGCCAGCAATGCATTCGGTGCGGCGAAAGTAGGTGTCGGCGCGGTCGCCGCCCGGTTGCCGCTTGCGCGCGTTGTAGACCAGGAATTTGGTGACCTCGCCTAATGCGCGGCCCTCTTTGCGATTGTAAACGATGATGCCGCCCCCGCCCTGTTGGGCGGTCACGACACAGACCTCAATCCCGTGCACCAAATAAGGCCGGCAGGTGCAAATGTCGGAGCCGAACACATCCGAGCCGTTGCACTCATCGTGAACTCGGCAGGCAATGACCGTCCCCGGCACAGTGATACGGTCGACGTCGCCAAACAAATAGACCGTCGTTCCGCCGACCGGCGGCAGCAAAACTTCGAGGTCCGGCCGCGTTACCAGTTCGGGAAACATGCCACCGGTTTCCTCGAACAGGCTGCGGCGCAGCTCCGCCTCGGCGACGCCAAAGCGCTCGGCGAGACCTGGTAGATACCAGACCGGGTCGATCGCCGCCTTGGTCACGCGGATCTCGCAATTGTCCAGGAGTACTCGCCCGTCGGCGACCAAGCCACCCGCCGCGACCCGCTCGCGTATTTCCGGCATCGCAATGCGTGCGGTCGTGACGGCAATCGTCGGGCGCACATCGAGACCGTCGCGGATCGATCCGGCAAAAACCTCGCCGACGAGATGACCCCAAGGGTCGAGCGAAACGATTTTTGCGGGATCGCCCCATGCCGCATTGGGCGCGATCAACGCCGCCGGGGCAGTGTCCGTAAAATCGGGTCGGTAGTCGCGCGCCAGCGCTTTCGTCGCGACCGCGAGGGCGCGGTAAATTCCATATGATCCGGAGTAAGCGCCGATCGCGTTACGTCGGCTTGGCTCGGCCGCGCTCGCGACGACCGGTCCGCGCTCGGCCGGGTCTGCCGCTCCCCAATGCAGCGATACAGGGCGCTGACCCGCGCTCCCGGGATGAGAGGTAAGACGAATATGGCGCGGTATTGCAGGCTCCATGTGCTGTTCTAACTCATTCAATCGGCTAAATCCGATAATTGGAACTTAGTGACCCCGCTCGGTCATCGCAACACGGCAACACGTTTCGCTGAATTCGCGCCAGCCGGTAGGGCGAGAACTCTGGCGCTGACCGAACTTTCCGGTTTGCTGCGATGTTTGAGCAGAGCGGTACACAATCCAACCTACGGAGAACGTCTAATGAAACGCGCGCTAGTCTTGGCGATACCATTGCTTGCAGCCGGCCTCGCCGGCGGACCCGCAAACGCCGCCGGTTGTTTGAAGGGCGCGGCAATCGGCGGGGTCGCGGGCCACTTCGCCGGCCATCATGGTTTGCTTGGTGCGGGCGCCGGATGCTTAATCGGTCATCATGAAGCATCGAAACACGCCCGCGAAAGAGCCCAGCAGCAACAGCAAGGCAGCACCAACGCCGAAGGTACGCAGGCGAACTCCAACTCCGGCCGATAGCTAAAGACCTGGCGGGAAAACGCATAGGCTACCCGGAGGCAAAAAGCTAAACTTGCGCGGAGCATGCAGGCCGCAACGGGCTCGCCGTCATGGATCCGCGCAAATTTCGAGACCCTTTCGTTACCGCCGCGGGTGAACGGCGCGCGCAAGTCGCGCTGAAGGCGCTCGAAACACTGTGGTTCAACACGGGCACATTGTGCAACCTGACCTGCGGCCATTGTTACATCGAATCCTCACCAAAGAATGATCGCCTTGTCTATCTGACTGCGACAGAGGTCGCCGAATATCTCGACGAGATCGCCGCTTCCGGACTGCCGACCAGATTAATCGGCTTCACCGGCGGCGAGCCGTTCATGAACCCCGAATTGCCAGCGATGCTGCAGGACGCACTGTCCCGCGGCTTTAACGCATTGGTGCTGACCAACGCGATGAAGCCGATGATGAAATGCCGGGCGGCGTTGCTTGAGTTGAAAGAGCGGTACGGCTGTCGGCTGACCATCCGTGTCTCAATCGACCATTACGGCCGCGCCGTACACGAAGAGGAGCGCGGCCGGCGCAGCTGGAAGCCGACAATCGAGGGACTTTGTTGGCTAGCAAATAACAGGTTTAGCTTGCACGTCGCCAGCCGCCGGCTGTCGGGTGAGACGGAAGCCGAGATCCGCGACGGCTTCGCCCAACTCTTTGACGCGCTGGGTGTGAGAATCGACGCCGCTGATCCGGTCCGGCTGATGGTCTTTCCCGAAATGGATGCCGCTGCAGACGTCCCCGAAATTACCGAGGCGTGTTGGGAGCTTCTGGGCAAATCGCCGGAGAGCGTGATGTGCGCCTCCGCGCGCATGGTCGTCAAACGCAAGGGGGTCCCACACCCGGTCGTCCTCGCCTGCACCCTGTTGCCTTATGACGAGCGCTTTGAACTCGGTCCCACCCTCGCCGGAGCGAGCGGCGCCGTGCCGCTCAACCATCCCCATTGCGCCAAATTCTGTGTGCTCGGCGGCGGCGCCTGCAGCCGCGGTTGAAGTGTCGATAGTTGACTTTGTCAATTGATCAGTTGACGATAGCTTCTTTGTGGCGGCGAGGGAGCCATGGCCGATATCGCATTCGATCGGTGTATTGCCGCGCTGCGCCGTTTCAATCGCTTCTATACGCAAAGAATCGGCGTGCTCGAGGAGGGGCTGCTCGACAGCCGCTTCTCGCTGACTGAGGCGCGTGTGCTTTATGAACTTGCACATTACGAAGACGGCACCGCCGCCCAGCTCGGCAAGCAGTTGGGTTTGGACCGCGGCTATTTGAGCCGGATCTTGCGTGGTTTCGAGCGGGGTGGATTGGTCTGTCGCACGCACTCGACCACCGACCGGCGCCTCACGTTGCTGGCGTTGACACCGCAGGGCCGATCGACCTTCAGCGAGCTTGATGCGCGCTCGCAAGCGGCAACCGGCGCGCTGTTATCCCGTTTGTCGACAGATGAACACCGTCGGCTGGTCGCTGCCACGGGGGCGATCGAGCGGCTGCTCGGCGGGCGGGCTGAAACCGATGTCGCCTATCTGTTGCGCCCGCATCGGGCGGGCGATATCGGCTGGATCATCTCGCGACATGGTGCGCTCTATGCGCAGGAATTCGGTTGGAACATCGAGTTCGAAGCGCTGGTGGCCGAGATCGCCGCTAAATTCGTACGGGGCTTCAATCCGCAGCGGGACTGTTGCTGGATTGCCGAAAAAGACGGCGAGAACGTCGGTTCGGTGGTGCTCGTTAAAGATAACGAAACCACCGCCAAGCTGCGATTGCTGCTGGTCGAACCGCGAGCGCGCGGCTATGGCATCGGCGCGAAGCTGGTGCAGGAATGCCTGCGGTTCGCCCATGAGGCTGGTTACCACAAGGCCACATTGTGGACTAACAGCGTGCTCGTAGCGGCCCGTCGTATCTACGAAAGCGCCGGCTTCCAGATGGTCGAACTCGCAGCCGCACCATAGCTTTGGCCAGGATCTTGTCGGCGAAACCTGGGAACTGGCTCTGTAGCAAACTCCGCTATAGGGCTAGCGCCGCGGTTTGGTGGATCACCTGCGTCGACCCCTCCCAGATCATTCTGAGAGCGACGAAAGTAATAATCCCAAGCCCGATCCACGAGATCCAGAAATGCCGTTCCAGCAACCGAGCGACATAGTTGGAGGCAACCCCCATCAACGCCACCGACAAGATCAGCCCGAATGCCAGAACCCAGAAATGGTTGCGCGCGGTCCCGGCGACCGCCAGCACATTGTCGAGCGACATCGAGACATCCGCCAAAACGATGCGGATCAATGCTTGCCGCGGCGTTTTGTTGACCGCTGCGTGTCCAACTGCCGACGACGAGCCGCCACCAAGTTCCGAACGGCGCGACTGACGCAGCTCACGGTACATTTTCCACGACACCCACAGCAACAGCACGCCGCCCGCTAGGGTCAGCCCGATAATCGCCAGCAATTGCGCGGTAATGAGAGCGAAACAGAGACGCAGCGCGGTCGCGATCAGAATGCCGAGCACGATCACGCGCCGGCGCTGATCGGCCGCCAATCCCGATGCGGCCATGCCGACGAGAATCGCGTTGTCGCCAGCCAGCACCACATCGATGATGACGACCGAGAGCAACGCGCTGAGTTGACTTACGTCGATCAGCACCCTCGCCAGATGGGCATCGAAAACGACCCCGTCGAGGCCGAGCCGATCGTAGAGAAACGGCCTAACTAGACCACTTCGCTCAGGCGATAAAACCGCGATGCCGTGCCGGCGAAAAGATCGGCCTTTTCTGAGGCCGAGGCCCCGCTCGCCAGCCGTTTAAACGCGTTGAACAGCACCGGATAGCTGCAGGCACCCTTGTCGACCGGGAAGTTGCTCTCGAACATGCAGCGGTTGGCGCCAAAACTTTCGATGCAGCTCTCAACGTAGGGCCGCCAGGCATTGGCCATCTCACCCGATGACGGCGGCAGCGGCGCCAAGTGAAAATCGAAGGCGTTGACGATCATCGCCAACCCGCCGAGTTTGACATACACGTTCGGGCAGGCGGCAAGGGCCTGGATATCGGCGCGCCAGCCCGGAAAAACCTCGTCGCGCTTGTAGGGGCCGACCCCGAGCGGTCCGCCGAAATGGTTGAGCACGATCTTCACATCCGGGCATTCGCGCGCGACCCCGGTCAGGGTTTTAATCTGCGGATGGTAAAGCCACGCCTCGAAGGTCAAATCGTGCGCTGGCAACCGCTTTAGGCCGCGGCGGAAGTACGGATCATCCATCAGCCCCGGCGGCGGCACATAAGACGAGCCGCCGACGATTGCCGGATCATGCGCCGCGATCTGACGGATACCGCGAAAGCGGCCGCCGGCCGCTTCAATTTGGCCTTCGAGCACCGCATCGACATTGGGCAGCCGCAGATCGGCAAAGCTGACGATACCCTCGCAAATCTTGGTCTCGCCGCCGCGCCGATCGGCTTCTTCCGCGATTCCCCGGACGAACTCGCTTTCGCCGATCGGGCGCATTTCCTCAGGGCCGCTGGCGCGGTAACCCGAGCCGCATTGAATAAAGACCGTCGCGACGATGTTGTGCCCCGAATTCACATCGCCCAAAAGTTCGTCGAGCAGATAGCGGCTGCCCGGGTGATCCCAAAGGTGATGGTGCGGGTCGACAATCGGCAGATCGGGCTCGAGGATTTCCTCGGTCAACTTGGCGAGCCATTGGGGATTGGGCAGCGGGCGGGGATAGGCACGGGCTTCGACAGGCATGGCAATCTCCCGGGCAAGCTGATGATCACGCCGCCTGCGAGCGGCGTTTTTGCAAATCTATCCTGAAATCGAGGATCCGCAGAAGAGCCTTACGGCCGATTCGAACCGGGCACAGTCCTGCCTGCGCGCGACCAACGACGGGGTCCGCGAACCCTTAACGCCCGTCAGTACGCGTAGTCGACGAACACCGGATCGATGTCGCCGTGCCAGCGGGTGCGATAGTCGTCGAGCAATTCCTCGGCCGGGGTGCGGCCGGAGCCAGCGATCGCGAACAGCGAGTTGAGGAAATGGGTCTCGTCTTCACCGTCGGCACTGCGCCGGGCGCGGCGATGCAGCCCTTCGCGAGCGATATCGAGCATTTCGAGCGCCACGTCGCGCAAGGTCCGGGTGCGCAGCGGGGTCGCCAATGCCAACCGCGGCACATCGCGCAGCATTGCATCGCGCTCCTCCGCGGTCCAATCGGCGACGAGGTCCCAAGCCGCATCGAGCGCCGTCTCATCATAAAGAATGCCGACCCACAACGCGGGTAATGCGCAAAGCCGGCGCCATGGCCCACCATCGGCGCCGCGCATTTCGAGAAATGTCTTTAACCGAACCTCGGGGAAAGCCGTCGTCAGATGGTCGATCCAGTCCCCAAGGCGCGGGGTCTCGCCAGGCAACACCGTCAGCCTACCGGCAAGAAAATCGCGGAACGACAAGCCGCTGGCATCGATGTAGCGGCCTTCGCGGTAGACGAAGTACATCGGCACATCGAGCATGTAGTCGACATATCGTTCGAACCCGAAGCCGGGGTCGAAGACAAAAGGCAAGGTGCCGCAGCGATCCGGGTCGGTATCGGTCCAGACATGGCTGCGCAGGCTCAGATAGCCGGACGGCTTTCCTTCGATAAACGGCGAGTTGGCGAACAGCGCGACAGCCACCGGTTGCAACGCCAGACTCACCCGGAATTTTTTGACCATGTCCGCTTCGGACTCGTAGTCGAGGTTGGTCTGCACCGTACAAGTGCGCAGCATCATGTCGAGGCCGAGACTGCCCTTTTTCGGCATGTAATCGCGCATGATCCGGTAACGCTGCTTTGGCATCCAAGGTATGTCCTCGCGGCGCCATTTCGGGTCAAAGCCGAGCCCCAGCATCCCGAGCCCGAGTTCGTCGCAGACTTCGCGGACTTGCCGCAAATGCTCGTGCACCTCATCGCAAGTCTGATGCAGGGTTTCGAGCGGCGCGCCGCTCAGCTCGAACTGCCCGCCGGGTTCGAGCGTAATCGAACATCGCGCATCGTTTGACAGCGCGATCGTATTGCCGTTCTCGATAACCGGCTTCCAGCCAAAGCGACGCATTCCTTGCAGCAAGGCGCCGATCCCGTCGGGCCCCTCATACGGGACGCGCCGCAGATCGGAGCGGCGGAAGACGAATTTTTCGTGCTCGGTTCCGATGCGCCACGCGGAAGGCGGCTTCGATCCTGCCTCGAGGTACTCGACAAGCTGGCGCTTGTCGGTGATCGGTTCTCCGGGCGTGCTCGGCGTCGTCGTCATGCTCGGCGGAACTCCAGCAAAAGGCAGTCCCAAAGGACGGCAGCCCCGATTAGGTGGCAGAGCGGGCGGGCACAGTCAACGAGAGCGGGGCCGGCGCCAATCACCGGCGATTGCTTGAACCATCGACAGAGCCGCAATTGCTGCGGTGTCGGCGCGCAACACACGGGGTCCCAGCCCGACGCGCGAAACAAACGGCAATGAATTTAGATAATCAAGCTCGTTTTGGGCAAACCCGCCCTCTGGGCCGGTGAGCAGCGCGAAAGCCGTTAAATCGAGCCGCGCTAAGGCGTCGGCAATCATCTCGCCACCGCCGGTTTCATCGCATACGAGCAAGCGGCGCTCGCTTGGCCACTTGTCAAGGACGCTATCGAGCGCCTCGGGCGCGCGGAGTTCCGGCACCGACAAGCGCTCGCTTTGTTCGGCAGCGGCAACGGCATGGGCCTGCAACCGGTCGAGGTTGAGCCGTTCGAGCTGCGTATGCCGGGTCCAGACCGGCATCAAGGCCGAGGCGCCGAGCTCGGTCGCCTTCTCGACCAGCCATTCGAGTCGGGCGCGCTTGATCGGCGCGAACAGCAGCCACAGATCGGCCTCCGGTTCGACGGCGCGAAGCCGTCGTTCGACAACAAGCGAAGTCCGATTGCGGTTAACGCCGTCGATCCGGCACAACCATTCGCCGTCTGTGGCGTTGAAGGCGGCAACAGGGGCGCCGGGTCCAAGTCGCAGCACGGTTCGCAAATGGTGCGCCTGCCCGGGCGCGAGATCAAAACGCGCCGCCACCGCCGGCAAGCGCGCTACATAAAGGCGCGTTTTCGGGTGCTCACTCATCCTCGCGGCCTTGAACGCCATCCGGTCAACGTCCGGATCGCCGCATTTTGCAAATGGGGGGATTGGGTTTGGACGGTGATCACGGCGGCATGAGTATAAAGCGCTAGGCCAAAACCGGGCGAAAGTGAGAAAACGGTTTCAGTGGCAGCTCTCAAATATGAGGGGGGATGATCTGATGAGCGAGAAGAATAGCGGTCACGCGCATGTCGTCACCGGCGGCTTTCCGCCCGGTTCGCTTGCCGGCCATGACCACGACTATGCCCGGCTGCGGCTTTTGGAATTGCTGGGTGAGCGCGCCATTCCGGCCTCGGTCGCCAACGACTTTTCCGATATCGAGAAATGGCTCCCCTTTAGCCAATTATTGATCACCTACGTCGCCGGTCCCTACCCCGATGCCGACCAGTGTCAGGCGTTGAAGCGCTGGCTCGAGACAGGCGGGCATTGGCTGGGCTTGCACGGAACCAGCGGCGGACGCGCCGAACGGGTCGAAGGCAGCCGCCAACGCCGTACCGTTAAGAGCGAGCACCACGCCCTCCTCGGGAGCTACTTCCTGACCCATCCGCCGATCCGCAAGATCCGGGTCGAAGTCGGCAACATGGATCACCCGTTGACGCGGGGACTAGGCCCGTCTTTCGAGGTCGAGGACGAACCCTATTTTGTCGAGCTGCAGGATCCGGGCTCGGTGCAGATCCTGCTGACCGCAGATTACGGTGCTGACGCCGTCTCACCGGCGATCGGGACGCTTTATCCGACCGACACCTCGCTCCAGTCGGATGGCAGGACACGCGTGCTCGGCTATTTCAAGCAGGTCGGCAAAGGCGGCGTGACCTATTTTGCGCTTGGACATTGCCACAATCCGGCGATCCGCGCGACGCGGACGCCCGACCCTTCCGATACGATGCCGCCCACTTTTCACGGGCCCTGGGAAACCGAGCCGTTCATCACTCTGCTGCGCAATACAATCGACTGGGGGATCGCCGCCTGATTGCCGGGTTGGTCGAAAAGGTCTCGACCTGAGCCGGGCAAGCTTATTCGCGCGATCCGGATGGGTATTCCGGCTTGAGGTCGAGGAGCGGTGTTCCGTCGATGCAGTCGAGACCCCGCACCTGCAATGTCCCACCCTCGATCGCCACCAGCTCGACGACGGAGGAAGCGATCGGATTGGGCCGAACCGGCGAGCGCAACGCGAACGTGCCGGTTGTCTCGGCGCCCGCCGGTGTTTGCAGAACGAGATCGCGGCGCGCTCGATGCATCCAATAAAGCACCTGGACGAAGCGGTAGCCGTCGAGGCCCCCAAGCGCCGGACGCCAGCGCTCGTCGACATCAATCGAACAGATCGGACCGTCGTGTGTGCCGCGCTTTGGGCATTCGCGGCGGTCACGCCACGGCGTGTGGATTGTACCGATAAAAAAGACTCCGGCATCGGTTCGGGACGGTAATTCGACCGCCTTCTCGCCGGGGCGAATTTCGCTTTCGGCGTGGCTCGCTTGGCTCATGGCCGGACAATGACAGGCGCTCCGGCCCAATGTCCAGAAGGGGAGAGATTGGCCGCCCCACCCCAATTCACCCGTCGATCCGCGGCTGATCGCAAAAGGAGGGGCTGGGGTAAATGGCGCGGGATATGGTAGGCTTGCTGAGCGCTCGGTGCTCGAGCTGCGTCTTTTACAACGAGGGGAAGCGACAATGGCCTACGAAGGCATGATTGCAGAGACCATTTCGATCAAAGGTGACAAGAATGAGCCGATCTCGGCCTATGTCGCACGGCCGCTAGGCCCGGGTCCGTTCCCGGGCATGGTGCTGCTGCATCACGCACCCGGCTGGGACGAGTGGTATCGCGAGGCGACCCGCAAATTCGCGCATCACGGCTATGCGACGATCAGCCATAATCTCTATCACCGCGCCGGCGAGGGCAAAGCCGACGATGTCGCCGCCAAGGTGCGCGCCGAGGGCGGTGTTCCTGACGCTCAGGTGATCGGCGATACCGAGGGTGCGGTGCAATGGCTGAAGGCCCAGCCCTGGCTCAACGGCAAGGTCGGCGTGTTTGGCACCTGCTCGGGCGGGCGGCAAACCTTTCTTTATGCCTGCCAGACCAACAGCATCAACGCAGCCTGCGAGTTGTGGGGCGGCCGCGTCGTGATGAGCAAGGAGGAGCTGAACCCGAAGCAGCCGGTGGCCCCGATCGAGTACACACAGAAGCTGTCCTGTCCGCTGCTCGGCCTCTTCGGCAACGAGGACCGCTCGCCGACCCCGGAGCAGGTCGACCAGCATGAGGCCGAGCTGAAGAAATACGGCAAAAACTACGAATTCCACCGTTACGATGGCGCCGGCCACGGCTTCTTCTATTATGATCGGCCTGCCTACCGCATCGAGCAGGCGGTCGACGGTTGGAAGAAGGTCTTCGCGTTTCTCGAGAAGCACCTGTCCGCATAAAGCCGGCATGTGTACTTCGATCGTTGAAATCGTCAGCGCCGCGGGTGCCGGCAAGCGCGATGACGGGTGGTTCGATCTGACCCATGCGGTCGTGTCTTACGACCACCCGCATCATGCTCTGTTGGAAGAGGCCATCAACATCGATTTTGTGAACCGCGCGCTCGGTCCGGATGCGCGGGTCGCGGTCGAGCTGACGCTGGAAGCGGCCAAAGAGCTGAGCGGAGCGCTGGCGAGGGCGATAGCGGCGGCCGAGATCGAAGAAGGCCATCGTTTGCGCAACACCTGAAGCGGGGCGGCGGGCGCCGCGGAGTCAGTTCTCGCCGGTTGGCGGCAGCCGTCACGCGGGGCGCGCATGCGCGCCCCTCGATCCCCGCCGGGAATTTCTAAAAAAGACGCCGATGACCTCACGCGTGCCGACGCTGGCACCGTCAGCGCAGGTCGCGCCCCGCGGTCTCGCCCGACAGGAACATGTTCGGCTTCAGAAAGAAAGACAGCACCAGCGCGCCCTTCGGCGAGCGCGCCAGATGACGGTTGCCTTTGGGGCGCCATACGTAATTGCCGGCGCGGACCTCGCCCTCGTCGTCGACGAGACTGCCTTCGATGACAAAGGTCTGCTCGACCTCGACATGCTCATGCAGCGCCAGTTCGGCGCCAGGCTGCCAGCGAAAGAGCGCGGTCAACAGCCCGGTTTCGGGATCTTCGAGCAATATTTTCATGTCGATACCCGCGCACGGGGTCGGCTTCCACGGCAGGTCTTCGACCTCGACATAGCGCGAAGCCAATGGGCCTAGTTTTTCCGCATGCTTCAGGAATGGGGTGGCAGCAGCCATCGTGATCGCCTTTCGCGTTTCGCCTTGCTGATCATAGCGCAACCCCGGGATTTGCTGGTAACGCTGCGCGCGGTCAGTGATGATGTTACGGGACCTGACGGGAGGAAATCATGGCAAAAGGCATCCTGATCGCGGCAATGGATTTTTCGGCGGCGCCCGAGGACGAGTTTCACGATTGGTACGATCTGGAACACGTGCCCGAACGGCTGCGAGTGCCGGGGTTCTTAAACGCCGACCGTTGGATTGGCATCGAAAATCCAAAGGTCTCGGTCGCCACCTACGATCTCGACAACGTCAATGTCTTGCACAGCCCGGCCTATCTCGCGGTCGGCGGCGACAATGGCTCGCCATGGACGAAACGCACGGCAAAATTCCGCAAAGGAATCTTGCGTTACGAGGGCGAGCAGCTGCTTCCCCGTGACCGACGGCACCATCCAATGCGGCGGCGCTGATGCTGATCGGCATGAACGTCGCTCCCGAACACGAGCACGAATTTAACGAGTGGTATAACACCGAACACATACCGGCGTTGGGCGCGGTGCCCGGCGTCGTGTGCGCCCGCCGTTATCGGGGTACGGGCGGGACCCAGCGTTACGTTGCGCTTTATCATCTGGAGGCGCCGGACGTCCTGCGATCTGCCGAATGGCGCAAGGCGGCGGACACGCCGTGGACGCAGAAGATGCGTCCGCATTTCCGCGATCACCTGCGCATTGAATGCGGCCGCTACACGCGGGCCTCATAAATCGTCTTAGCTGCCTCCTGCGATCGGCGGGAGGCCAAGCTTCGGGGCAAGACCCTCGACCGCTGCAGAGACGGTGGGGCCGCGGCGCGCTTTACGTACATCAAAGCGGTAGAAGGAACGGATTCCCTTGCGCAGTGTTGTGCCGTTTCTAGAATGGCGTAACTTGTGCGCGAATAAGACGGAGGGGTCTGTGACCAAGACACGAGCCGCTCTCATTACGATCGGATTGCTGCTCGTACCCGGGATAATGACCTGTCGCGAGGCGGCTGCCCAGATGGTCAGTTTCGGATCACCGGGCGACCCGCCACGCGTTGCGATCGGTGGCGGCGCCTTTGATGTGATACCCGAAACCCACCCGGGCTCCGGGACAACCGGCTCGGTTCTAGGCGAGTTCCGGTTCGGCGACCAGTGGTGGATCTTGGCGCCCTTTGTCGGTGCGATGGGCACCGGAAAAGGGGCCGTTTTTGCCTATGTCGGGTTCGGTTTTGATATCCACATCCCCTACAATTTCATAATCACGCCGAGTTTCGCCGGCGGATATTCCGAGAGTGGGCACGGAGTCAATCTCGACTATTGGTGGGAATTTCGCTCCGGCGCGGAACTCGATTATCGATTTTCCAATGATCGCCGGCTGGGGGTCGGTTTTTACCACATCTCGAATGCCGGGCTCGGTCATAGGGATCCCGGCGTCGAGCTGGTCAACGTGACTTTGACGGCGCCCTTCTAGATCGCAGCGATGGGGCAGCATCGCATGGCGTCCCGTCAAACAGTCGAAGAGCCCGAGGTTGACGCGCGGGTGACCCGCGCATCAGGGCAGCGGCGGGCGGCGGTCCCGTTCTGGCGCTATTTCATCGATCGCGCGCGCGAGCTTTATGTCGAGCTCGCTGAGCCCCTCGACGTCGTGGGTCGACAGCACGATTTCGACGCGGTTGTAGACGTTGAACAGCTCGGGATGGTGATCCATTTTCTCGGCGAGTAGCGCGATGCGCGAGATGAAACCCCACGCCTCGGAGAAGTCGCCAAAATGATAACTCTTGCGGATCGCATCGCGATCGGCGACCTCGGCCCAACCGTGCAATTCGTGGATCGCCGCGTGCCGCGCCGCCCCGACCAGCCTCTCGACCATGCCGCCCTCCAATACCGATTGCCATTTATCGAAGTGCGCTTTGCCGCTACGGAGGTCAAGCGCCAGGTGATCCGATGACCGATCGCACCCCGCCGACGCTCGGCGACATCGAAACCCTCGCCAATATTGCCCTTGGCTCGATCCCGCCGCGGCTCAAGAAGCATCTCGGCGCGGTTGTCATCCGGGTCGAAGAATTCCCCGATGAAGAAACCGAGGAGACGATGGAGCTCGACAGCCCGTTTGATATCCTTGGGCTCTATCGCGGCGTTGCCCTGCCGCACAAGAGCCTCAGCGATCCGCGGCCCAGCGTCGATATGATCTTTCTCTACCGTCGCCCGATACTCGATTATTGGTGCGAGAGCGGCGAAGACCTTGGCGAACTCGTCCGCCATGTGCTGATCCACGAGATCGGCCATCATTTTGGTTTTAGCGACGAGGATATGGAGCGTCTCGAGGCCTCTATCGACTGAGGACCGCGGCTAGCCGCGCCCGCAGTTCCGGTAGGACATCGCTTTCGAACCACGCATTGTCGCGCAACCAGCGAGTCACGTGCCAGCTCGGATGCGGCAGAACAAAAAACCGCGGCAGGAAATCCCGCCAGTTTTCGATTGTGCGACTCATCGGCAGCGATCGGCGCGCCGGCAGGTAATGGCCGATCGCGTAGCGGCCGACGAGGAGGGTAAGCTCGATCTCCGGCATCACGGCGCCGATGCGCGCGTGCCACAACGGTGCACATTCTGGGCGCGGCGGCAGATCACCGCTTTTTCCGTCACGGCCCGGGTAACAAAACCCGATCGGCACGATGGCGACCCGGCTTTCGTCATAAAAGCTGCCGCGATCGAGTCCGAGCCAACAGCGCAGCCGATCGCCGCTGCGATCGTCGAACGATAAGCTGGTTTGGTGAACGCGAGCGCCCGGCGCCTGGCTGATGATCAGCAAGCGCGCTGAGCGGCTTCCGCGAACGATCGGGCGCGGACCCAACGGCAGATGTGCTGCGCATTGATTACAGCCGCGGATTTCGGCAAGCAGCCGAGTAAAATCGTCATCGCTTGCCGCGCGCGCTGCGTCTCGTGATCGGTTCATGCTCGGGCTGGAGCAGCGCGTACGAGCCGCCGGCGGCTATTGCGCCAGCTGCTTCGGGTCGTTGAGGATGATCTGCGGTAGGCCGCTTCGATCCTGGATTTTTCCGGTCACGCAAATGCGCTTGCCGCGCAACGAGGTCTCCGGGGTTCCGAACTTTTCCCGATCCGAACCAAAGATGACGACTGTAAATACCTGGTCGGGATACGGGTTTTCGAAATCGAGAAATGTAGGCTGGGATTTCATATCGGCGTCGTATTTGCCGGAAGCCATGACCCCACAAACCGTCGCGGTCTCGCCAATGTGTTTTGCTGCGTCGGCCGCTTGCAGATCAGCGGCGCTGGCCGGCGTCACGAAAAACCCGAATACGGCCAACGCAGCTATCGACTTTGCCAGGTTCATTGCGCTTCATGCCTCACATTACCCGGCCAATCGCCAGCCCATTCTTCGCGGAACGAAGCCCGTTTCATGCGGTTGAGCAGAGAGGTACCAACGGGTGCCGAAGAAGTGGGGAGCCGAATCAATGGCTGAATTAGACAAACAGAGAGCCGTCGATCTGTTGAACCGCATTCTCGAGGCGGAGCTGGCCGGGGTGGTGCGCTACACTCATTACTCGTTTCTGGTGTTCGGGCACAATCGCATCCCAATCGTCGCGTGGATGCGGGAACAGGCAGCCGAGTCACTAACCCACGCGCAGCAAGCTGGGGAGATGATAACGGTCTTGGGCGAATATCCGTCTCTGGGTATCGGGCCCCTGCTCGACAACCACAAAACCGACATCGATGCGGTGATGCGCGAATTTTTGGAGACCGAAGCGAAGGCGCTGGCGCTCTATCGCGAGCTACTCAAATGCGCGGAAGGGCGCTCGGTAATGCTTGAGGAATACGCCCGGCAGATGGTCTACGCCGAAGAGCTCCATGCGAGTGAAGTCGACAAGATGCTGCGCAGGCCCGGAGAGGTTGCGGCGTTTCGCCCGGTTCGGCAATCCGTCTAAATCCCGCCGCGGCTCAAGCAGTCGTCGAACGCGTCGCTCGCGTTGCCATCGAATTGGTATTTGGCTCGCCGCCGGATTATTTTTGCTCAAATTCGGCACAAGGCCAACCCGGCACACGGAGGGTAACGTGAGCGACACGCCGACAATGCTAGCCCTGGGCGAGGACTATCCCGAGCTTCGCGAATCGATCCGCAAAATTTGCGAGCGCTATCCTGGCGAATACTGGCGCAAGCTCGAAGCCGAACAGGCCTATCCGACCGAATTTATCGAGGAACTGACCCAGGGCGGGTTTCTCGCCTCGCTGATCCCGGAAGAATACGGCGGCTCGGGTCTGCCGTTACGCGCCGCCGCCGTTATTCTCGAGGAGATCAACGCCTCGGGCTGCACCGCCAGTCAGGGCCATGCCCAGATGTACATCATGGGCACGGTGTTGCGTCACGGCAGCGCCGAGCAGAAGCAGCGCTACTTGCCAAAGATTGCGTCGGGTGAATTGCGGCTGCAGGCGTTTGGCGTGACCGAGCCGACCACCGGATCGGACACGACCAAGCTCAAAACCCGCGCGGTGCGGGAGGGCAATCACTACGTCGTCAACGGACAGAAGGTGTGGACCTCGCGCGCCCGGCATTCCGATCTGATGCTGCTTCTGGCGCGCACAACCCCGGTCGATGAAGTCAAGCGCCGCACCGACGGGCTCTCGGTATTTCTGATCAATTTGCGCGAGAACCTCGGCCACGGTGTCGAAATCCGTCCGATCGAGGCCATGATCAACCACAACACGACCGAGGTGTTTTTTGATAATTTAGAGGTGCCGCCCGACGCGCTGATCGGCGAGGAAGGCAAAGGCTTTCGGTATATTCTCGACGGCATGAACGCTGAGCGCATCCTCGTCGCGCAGGAGTGCATCGGCGATGGCCGCTGGCTGCTGCGAAAAGGCATTGATTACGCCAAGGAGCGGATCGTCTTCGACCGGCCGATTGGTCAGAACCAGGGCGTGCAATTTCCGTTGGCCCGCGCTTATGCCGAATTGGAGGCGGCCGACATGATCTGCCGCCGTGCCGCCGCGTTGTTTGACGCCGGCGAGGAATGCGGCGCTGATGCCAACATGGCCAAGCTGTTGGCGTCGGAGGCGACCTGGCATGCCGCCGACGCGACGTTCGCCACCTTCGGCGGTTTTGCTTTCGCCAAGGAATACGACATCGAGCGCAAATGGCGGGAGGCGCGGCTGTACCAGACAGCGCCGATCTCGACCAACATGATCCTCGCCTATCTCGGCCAGCACGTGCTCGGGATGCCGAGGTCCTACTGAGCGGGACCGTTCTCGAGCGAGCGGTGGTGCGTTAAGTTGGATCAGTCGGCCCAGTAACCCTGTCCGCAACCCTGTCCGCGAAGGCGGAAAGGCAAAGAGGCGTGCGGAACTGCACCAACCGACGCGCGTTTTACGCGGGTGATCGAACAAAGGTCCTCGCTTGGCAACAGTATCGGGTGTCGTCACGGTGGCGCAGGAGAACCGGTTTCAGCTTGCCCTCGACGAGGGCGGCACCCGGCTTTTCATCGTTGCCCACGATGCCGGGATCGAGCCAGACCAGCTCGCCGCGCTGCAAGCGAAGCAAACCCACGTCTCGGTAACGTTTCGTCGGGTGGACGCGTTGATTGCTGCCGAGGCCCGCTCGATCGCCAAGATCCCGACCTGACCGGAAGCTGGTTATGAAAAAAATCCGTCGCCGTGTTGCCGATCGCGTCACCGGATTTGTTCGCGATTGGTCGCTGCCAAGACAAATCGCGGGCGAAAGCCCCTATTCGAAAGCCGCGGAAAGCAGTCTGTCGCGCAATCTGCGCCCGCGTCTGAGCGAAGCCGACAAGGTCGGCACAATCATCTGTCCCTATTGCGCGGTCGGTTGCTCGCAGCTCGCTTACGCGAAGAATGGCCGCATCATCCATGTCGAGGGCGACCCGCGCAGTCCGATCAATCAGGGAACCCTATGTCCCAAGGGCTCGGCGACCTTTGGCTGGCTGACCAGTGAAAAGCGCCTCGACCATGTCCTCTATCGCGCTCCCTATGGTGAAAATTGGGAGAGGCGGCCGTTGGGCTGGGCAATGGACCGCATTGCCCACCTGGTCAAGCAAACGCGCGATGACACCTTTGTCGACGAACTGCCCGATAAGACTCTGGTAAACCACACGCTGGCAATTGCATCGTTGGGTGGCGCGACTCTCGACAATGAGGAAAACTACCTAATCAAAAAGCTGTTCGGCGGCGCCCTCGGGATGGTCTGGATAGAAAACCAGGCGCGCGTCTGACACTCCTCGTCGGTGCCCAGTCTGGGCGCGACTTACGGCCGTGGGGCAGCGACGATGCCCCAATGGGATCTCGCCAATTCGGATTGCATCATCGTGATGGGCTCGAATATGGCGGAGAACCACCCGATCGCTTTCCGCTTTGTATTGCAGGCGAAGGACAAGGGCGCGACGATCATCCATGTCGACCCGCGTTTTACCCGCACCTCGGCATTGGCCGACATTTACGCGCCGATCCGCGCCGGCAGCGACATCGCCTTCCTCGGCGGGCTGATCCACTACATCCTCGAACGTGATCTATGGTTTAAGGAATACGCACTCAGCTATACCAATCTTTCGACGATCATCGACGAGCGATTTCAAGACGCGAGCGCGCTCGACGGTTTATTTTCGGGTTTTGACCGGGACAGACGCTCGTACAAATACAATTCCTGGCAATACCAGGGCGAGGATGTGCCCGCCTCTCTCGCCGAGCACTATGTCAATACCACCGAGTCCTACAGCGAGAAATTGCGGCGCATGGAAAAAGGGCCGCCGCCGCGCGACCCCACATTGCAGCACCCCAATACGGTCTATCAGATTCTGAAGCGGCACTACGCAGCCTATACGCCGGAGAAAGTTGAGGAAACCACTGGCTGCCCGCGCGCCATTTTTATGAAGATCGCCGAGGCATTGACCCGGGCGTCAGGCCGCGAGCGCACTGCGGCGTTCTGCTATGCCGTCGGCTGGACGCACCACACTGTTGGTGTCCAGATCATTCGCGCCGCCGCATTGATTCAGGCACTGCTGGGCAATACCGGCCGGCCCGGCGGCGGCGTCCTCGCCTTGCGCGGTCATTCGACAATCCAAGGCAGCACCGACGTCCCGACCCTCTACAATATGCTGCCGAGTTATCTGCCGCAGCCGCAGGCGCAAAAGCCGCACGCGACATTGGACGAGTACCTGAAGTCAGAAACGCCGCCGACCGGGTTCTGGCATAATTTTCCCAAATACGCGGTCAGCCTATTGCGCGCCTGGTATGGTGAGCACGCCACGCAAGACAATCAATGGGGTTTTCCGTGGATTCCGCGTATTGTCGGGGATCACTCGCAGTTGCCGATGACCTTGGCGATTGCCGACGGCGTCATCCGCGGGCTGTTTGTGCTCGGACAAAACCCGGTCATCGGCGGCAGCAACTCGGCGATGATCCAGCGCGGGCTCGCCAATCTCGATTGGCTGGTCGTGCGCGACTTTACCGAAACCGAGACCGCCTCGTTCTGGTACGCAGGCAAACCGGTGAAATCAGGCGAGTTGCGGCCGCGCGACATCGGGACCGAGGTCTTTCTGATGCCGGCCGCGCTCGTCGGCGAGAAGGAGGGCAGCTTCACCAACACGCATCGGCTGGTGCAATGGCACGACAAAGTCGTCGAGCCGCCAGGCGAGAGCCGTTCCGAGACCTGGTTCATTTATCACCTCGGCCGCAGGCTCAAAGCGCTTTACGCCAATAGCAACGACGCAAAAGATACGCCGATCAATATGTTGACTTGGGATTATCCGACAACTGGAGAAGTCGAGGAGCCCTCAGCGGAGGCGGTCCTAAAGGAGATGAACGGCTTTACTTGGCCTGATCGGCGTCAGCTCGAGGATGTCCACGAATATAAAGACGACGGCTCGACCGCGGGCGGCGTGTGGACCTATTGCGGGGTGTTTCCAAAGCAAAATGAAAACAAGGCTCGCTCCCGTATTCCCGACGGGCCGGACGGGCCGGGGACCCATCTCGGCTGGGGCTTTGCGTGGCCATCGAACCGCCGCACGATCTACAACCGAGCCGCCGCCGATCCCGAGGGGCGGCCTTGGTCGGAAAAGAAAAAGCTCGTCTGGTGGGATGCCGAAAAGCGGCGCTGGCAAGGCAACGATGTCATCGATTTTGAGCCGGAGAAGCCGCCCGATTACGAGCCCGACTGGTCGAAGCGCCCGCAAGGCATGGAGGCGATCGATGGGCGCTCGCCGTTCACGATGATCGCCGATGGCAAAAGCTCGCTGTTCGTACCGTCCGGCCTCAAGGACGGGCCGTTGCCTACTCATTACGAACCGGTCGAGTCGCCGGTGCACAATCCCTTTTACGGTCAACAAATTAGCCCGGTCGCCAAGCAGTGGCGACGACCGGATAATCAATATCAGCCAGTCGGAGACCCTCGCTTTCCGTATGTGCTGACGACATACCGTCTGACCGAGCACCATTCGGGCGGGTCACCGACTCGCTCAGTGGCAGTGACGGCTGAATTGCAGCCCGAAGGCTTTGTCGAGATCGCCCCGGAACTGGCGACCGCTCTGGGCATCGAACAGCTTGACTGGGTCGTTTTGTCCACCTTACGCGGCGAAATCGAAGCCAAGGCAATGATCACCGAAAGGCTGCGCCCGTTCGAAATTGCGGGGCGCCGCATCTATCAGATCGGCATGCCTTGGCATTTCGGCTGGGAGGGCTATGCGACGGGCGACATCGCTAATGTACTGACGAGCGTTGTCGGCGACGCCAATACCTCGATGCATGAGGGGAAGGCGTTGACCTGCGGTTTGCGCAAAGGGCGGCTGCGCGCGGAAGGGAGCCCCCGATGACGGTCCATCCGCGGGCGCTCGATTACACGAGTTCGCATCTCGACGGGATGATCCCGGACGAAGCGGAATTGACCGCCAGGGTCAAGATAGAACCCGGCAAATCCTATGGCTTTTTCACCGACACCACGCGCTGTATCGGCTGCAAGGCCTGCGAGGTGGCGTGCAAGGAATGGAATTTGCTGCCCGCCGACGGACTGCATCTGACCGGCATGAGTTACGATAATACCGTCGGGCTCTCGGCTACGACGTGGCGTCACGTCGCCTTTATCGAGAAAATCGGCGAAGGCAATGGCCGCGCCACCGAGATGGCGCCGTATCAGAGCAATTGGTTGATGATGAGCGATGTGTGCAAGCATTGCCACAATGCTCCCTGCCTGGAGGCTTGCCCGACCGGCGCATTATTCCGCACTGAATTCGATACCGTCGTGGTGCAGCAGGACATCTGCAATGGCTGCGGCTATTGCGTGCCGGCTTGCCCGTTTGGCGTCGTCGAACTCAGTATGATCGACGGCAAGGCGCATAAATGCACACTGTGCTACGACCGCCTGAAAGCCGGGCTGGAGCCGGCCTGCGCCAAGGCTTGCCCGACGGACTCGATTCAGTTCGGTGAGATCGCCGAATTGCAAAAGCGGGCGGCGAGACGGGTCGATGACCTGCACGATCTCAGGGTCGGCGGAGCCTATCTCTATGGCGCGCCAAATTCGCCCGGCGCTACCGGGGATCTCGGTCACCTCAATGCCTTTTTCCTGCTGACCGACGAGCCCGAGGCCTACAACCTTCCGACCGCTCCGAGCCGAGCCTCAAACCGGGTCGCACCCGCCTTATCCTTCGGTCTTGCCGCAGCGGCGGCGCTGACATTGGCCACCGCCGCGTTGTTCGGATGGCGGTCGTCATGAGCATCGTCACGACGCCAAACCGGGCGCCTTACGGCCGCGAGGCGAAATATGCTCCGGTCGCAGTCGCCGATCATCCGATTACAACTTATTACGATCAGCCACAGCTTAAAAAAAGCCACTGGGGCGTGCGTGTCGCGTCATATATTTTTATTGCCGGGCTTTCCGGCAGTGCGCAGCTGATCGCGACGGCGGCCGATCTGGCCGGCGGCGAGCGGGAGCAGGGGATCGTCGAACGCGGGCGTCACATCGCATTGGTCGCGGTGGTATTGGGCCCGCCACTGCTGATCTGGGATCTGCACACGCCTGAGCGGTTTTACAACATGCTGCGGATTTTCCGCCGCACCTCACCGATGTCGATCGGCACCTATATCCTATCGAGTTTCAGCTTATTCAGTCTGGTGACCGCGGCCGCGCAATTTATTGGCTGGCGCAAGGTTGCGCGCGTGACGCAAATACCGGCAGCAATAGCTGGCGCCGGCATGACAACCTATACCGCAGCTTTGCTCGCCGCGACCAGCACGCCAATTTGGGCAGCCGTACCTCGGGCGCTCGGAGTCCAATTCGCCGCTTCCTCATTTGCGGCCGGAGCGGCGGCCCTGCAACTTGCTGGCCGTGCCGATGGCAACGAAGCTGCCGCGCCAGCGCTCGAGGGCGTCTCGGTGGCGGCAGCCGCAATCGAGCTTGTCGGCGCGATGATCGCCGAGCGCACCTACCACGATGTCGGCATTGCCGATTCCACGACATCCCGCGAGCCCTGGGGTGCGTTGCATCAACTCGGAGCAATCGGGTTGGGCGCGGCGTTGCCGCTCGCTGTCTACGCCGGAAAGCTCGCCGAAGGGCGCCCGCGGCCGCGCTTGATGCTGGCAGCCGCAATTGCGGTGCTGGCGGGCAGCTTTGCCCTGCGATGGTCGGTGATCGGCGCCGGGAATGACTCGTCCATCCGCCCAAAACAAAGCCTACGCTTTGCTCGTCGCGAGAATGTCCGATGACCGACGATGTCCTCGGCCATTGTCAGGAAGCTGTCGCGAAACTCGATTATCTGTTGCGCAACCATCCCGCGGAGACCGCCGAAGAGCTAACCGATGCCGTGCGCTGTACGGTCAGCTTGCGCGATCAAATGATCGAGCGCCGCCGTGGGGGCGAGCACGACCCTGCACTGGACCGACGATTGCGGCAGGTCAACTCCATTATCAGCGCGATCGTCGCCGGCGAGTTTCCGCTGATGGGCATCCGCTGGCAGCGGATCCAGGGCGCTCGTGATCTTTTAAAACAGGTCCTGGCCGAAGAAGAGGTGAGCGCGCGATAGCCGCATCAAGCGGCCAAATACAATAGCCCAGCCGCAATCATTCCGTCTCACCACGCCCTACCGCAGGCGTTCTGCTTTGGGTCCCCGCCGGCGGAGAAGCGGTTCGATCATGTCTTATGTTCGCGGTTGGGAGCTTTTTTTAGATCGCGATGTTTACGTAAGGAGCAAATGAGGGATCGGCCATGGATGATAATCGGTTCGGGGATCAAGCGAAGCGCGGCTCAGACGCCGCGAAGGATATGGGCAGCGACTTGGCGGGCAGGGCGCAGTCGGCAGCTTCAGATGCAGCTGGTAAAATCCAGGATGCAAGCGGCAAGCTGCAGGATATGGCCTCCCAAACCAGCAAACAGGTAAGTGACGCCGCCGCTAAAACCTATCAACAAGGGGCTGATCTTTTATCGAAGCAGGGCTCCCAGGCGGCGGATTATCTGTCGAAGCAGGGCTCCCAAGCAGCCGACTATCTGTCAAAGCAAGGAGCGCAGGCTGCCGACTATGTGACCCGCAGCACCGCCGAGCAGCCATGGATGGCGCTGCTGATCGCCGGGGCGATTGGCTACATGCTGGCTTATATGGTTCATTCCCGCTGAGCCAATAGACTGAGCAAACAGCCAAGGCCGAACGCAGACGCGCAAGGCCAAGTTAACCAGATTGATGGGCCAGGGCAGCGATACGCCTCTGGCCCTTTCTTTGTGCTGTGAAGCCGGGGCAGTCTACTGCTAACTCGGAAGCGAACTCTGGCCGGGTCAATGCGCTTCGGCAGGCGCGGCTTTGGGTGGCGTCACTTTGCGCAGTAGCGGCACAAGCATCGTAGCGATGACAAACGCGACCATGATCGCGCGAAACGCATCGGCATAGGCAAGGGTCGAAGCCTCGCGATAGGCCAAATGCCAAAGCTGCGATAATGCCGCGGCATGCCCAGCGACCGGCCCGCCGAGGGCGGCGCCCCACCGCCCGGCCATGCCATGCAGCAATTGCTCCATTGCGCCGTTCGCCGGTGTCAGATGCGTCGCGATATCAAGAAAATGCGAATTCGTGCGATTGTTCAGTATGGCGCCGCAGACCGCGATCCCGACCGCGCCACCGAGATTGCGCATCATGTTGAACAAGCCGCTGGCGTATTTAAGCCGCTCGGGCGGCAGGCTGCCAAGGCCGAGGGTCACCGCGGGTGCCACCACGAACACCTGCGGAAAGCCACGCAGCACCTGCGGGATCAGCAACTGGTCCCCACCCCAATCATGGGTGATAAAGCTGAAAAACCACATCGCGGCGGCAAAGCTCGCTAGCCCGAACATCATCAGCCAGCGGGTGTCGATCTTGCGGGCGAGCGTCACGTAGACCGGCACGCCGATCAGCGAGGCGGCCCCGGTCGAAAAGATCGCGATACCGGTCTGCCACGCGCTGAAGCCGCGAACATAGCCGAGAAACAGCGGCGTCAGGTAGATCGTCGAAAAGATGCCGACACCGGTGACAAAGGATAGAAAGCATCCGAGCGAAAAATTCCGATTGCCGAGCGCTCGCAGATCGACGACCGGCTGAGCATAGGTCAGGCTTCGCGCCGCAAACAGGAGCCCAGTGATGCCGGCAATCCAGGCGCAGGCGGTGATCGTCCGGTCCTCGAACCAGTTCCAGCGGGAGCCTTCCTCAAGCACGTATTCGAGATTGCCGAGCGCCAGCGCCAAGAGGACGATGCCAAGATAGTCGGCGCCCTTGAGCAGAGACAAATCCGGGTGATCGATCTTGACCAGGACCGGCACCGTCGCTGCGACCAGCAGCCCCGGCACCAGGTTGATGTAAAACAGCCAGCGCCAGTCAAGCGTGTCGGTGATCCAGCCGCCGATCACCGGACCCAGGGTCGGTGCGACTGATGCGATGGCGCCGACGACCGCCGCCGAGTAGACCCGGCGCTGGCCTGGAAAATAATGGAAAGACGAGGTAAAGACCGTCGGGATCATCGAGGCGCCGAGCAGCCCTTGCAGTGCGCGGAACACAATCATGCTCTCGATGTTCCAGGCGATACCGCACAGCAGGCTGGCAATCGTGAACCCCGCGGCCGACGCCGCGAACAGCCATCGCGTCGAGAACACGCGGGTCAGCCAGCCCGACAGCGGGATCACGATGATCTCAGCGATCAGGTAGGCGGTCTGCACCCAGCTGATTTGATCCTGCGCCGCTGACAGCCCGCCGCCGATGTCCTGCAATGATGAGGCGACGATCTGGATATCGAGCAATGCCACGAACATGCCGACGCACATGACCGCGAACGGAATTATGCTCGGCGCGGCGGGCTGCGCGCCTGGTTGCGTGCTGTTGGCCGAGGTCATTTCCCGCCTTCCGCAGATTTACGCGTATCGACGCTGACCGTGGTCGACAGTCCGGGGCGGAGCACGCTCAACGCGCTGTCGTCATCGTCGAGGGCAATCCGCACCGGGACGCGCTGTACGATCTTGGTAAAGTTGCCGGTCGCGTTTTCCGGCGGGATTACGCTGAAAATGGCGCCGGTTGCCGGAGCGAGACTCAGGACCCGGCCATTGAAGGTGTGCCCCGGCAGCACGTCGGCGACAAAACTTGCCTTTTGCCCCGGCCGCATGTGGGCGAGTTCGTCTTCCTTGAAGTTGGCATCGACCCACAGCGAATGTGCGGGAATGATCGCCAGCAGTGCTGTCCCAATAGTCGCATATGCACCTATTTGGGCGGCGCGATTGCCGACATAGCCGTCGATCGGTGCGCGGATCTCGGTGTAGCCGAGATCAAGCTCGGCCGTGCGCAGATCGGCCTGTGCTTGCGCCAGGCTCGCCTCGGTCTCGGCGATTTCGGTGTCGATGACCGAGAGCTGCTGCTTGGCGGCATCGAGATCAGCCTGGCCGGAGCGCACCACGGCTTGCGCTTTGCGGTCTGCTGCAGACGCCTTCTGATCGTTCTGCAACGAACCAAAGGTGGTTACCGCGAGCGCATGGTAGCGGAGAGCGTCGGCTCGTGCATAACCGGCTTCGGCCTGATCCGCTGCGAGTTTGGCTTCTGCCTCCGCGATCATCGATCTCTGCAGATCGTATTTCGCGTGCAGATTGGCGAGTGCTGCCGTCTGGTGCTGCACGACCGCCTCGGCATGCGCGAGGTTTGCCTTGTAGTCGCGATCGTCGAGCTGGATCAGCAGCTGCCCGGCCTTTACCAACTGGTTGTCGTTAACCAGTATCTTTATCACGAACCCGGCGACATGCGGCGACAGCGTCGTAACATTGCCGCCGACATAGGCGTCGTCGGTGGTTTCGACAAAGCGCCCAACCTCCCACCAGTTCCAGCCATATCCGGCAACCGCCGCGGCGGCGAGCAGGCCGAGTGCGGCGATGCCGAGACGCGGGTCGAGGCGAAATCGACGGCGTGCGGACGGGACGCCGTGCAGAACATCGGGCGCAATCTCTCGGGCGGCGCCGCGGTCGAGGGTTTCGCTGCTCATGCTTCCCCTCCTTGGACGAATGGGCGACCACCGCGTTCGGATAGTCGCTGTCGCACGCCGTCATCGGCGCCGGGTCCAGGAATCAGTGAAAAATCGGGGCCAGTGATCGGCTCTCCGGTCGTGCTATCGACCAGCATCGGCTCAACCAGGGCGCCGGTTCGGCGGTTGAACAGCTGCACGGCAGCGCCCTCGGGCGCGAAATGGCGAGTACCCCAGGCGGACAGTGCCAGTAAAATCGGGTGGAAATCCCGCCCGCGCTTGGTCAACACATATTCGTCGCGGGGCGGATGATCGCTGTAGCGGCGGCGCTCGAGCAGCCCGGACTCGACCAGCGCGTTCAGCCGACGGGTCAGGATATTCGGAGCGACGCCAAGGCTTTTCTGAAACTCGTCGAACCGCCGCAAACCGTAGAAGGCGTCACGCAGGATCAGGATCGACCACCACTCGCCGACCCGGTCAAGGCTGCGGGCGATCGGGCATTTCATGTTGCCATAGCTCTTGCGCTGCATCGGCCCACCCCATCACTTTCATGATAAAAGTAACGCGTGCCGAGCGACTTTCAAGAAGCAAGCCACTATCCATTCCCACATCAATGGGAACATCTAGTTAGATCATAGGGTTAAAGGAGAATTGGCTAGAAGAAACCAGCCGATTTAGCCATTTCCAGCGAACCTTCTAGCAACACGGGGCTTGGCGATCAGGCCGCATGGCGGCCATGCATTGAGATTGCTAGAGATCTCGGTTACCGCGACTTGGCGCCAAGCGGGTATCCTCAGCATCAATTGGGGGATAAGCCGGTGCTTGATCTATCGGAATACACGCTCGCTACGATCGGCACCTGGGTAGTGGTGGCGAGTCTCTTGTACACGGTGGGGCGAGACATCGCCCCTCGGCTCTGGGGCGGCGCGAAAACAACCGCTCCATCTGAGCCACAAGGTCTTCTGCGGTCTTTTTGGGAAAACAGAATACCTATTGTTGCCGTTATAGGATTGGCGATAGTGATTTGGCTGCATTGGGGGCTCTTGAGCAGCGCACAGCAGCAGATTGATGCCCTTCAAAGCCAATTGAAGAGAGCAAACGCTGAAAAGCCACTCGATCCAGACGCAGTAAGAGCGGTCTTTGATGCGATGCCGCGTGGCTCTTTTGATTTAGGAGCGCCAATATTTTTTGGACCCTCAAGAGTTATTTACGCAAGATTTACAAACGGTATTGCACTGTGGTTTAAACCCGATCGGGTATATCTCCTGTCTAGATATCATAGCAACGAACACAAGGTCATTTGTGAGCGTGAACTATTACCAAACAACGACTATTATAAAGAAACCTACGTACGAGGAGCTCTGCACAAAGGATCGGATGTCGCACTCCCGCTCGGCCCAATTGCGAAACTGTTTGAAGACAAGCAGGAAAAACACTATCTGGACTGGTTGGGAAGTAGAGCTTTTCAATTTGAATATACACCACTCAACCAGACTGTGTGGAAAGTCGTACTGAGCGGATTCCGGCGCTGCATGTGATGCAGTAGAATCCGGGCATGACGTACATCACTGGTCACGACCGCTCGCAGCTGCTGCTTTTGCCAGAGGCAGTGGATGACTACGTCGGTTCGGACAACCCGGTGCGGTTCATCGACGCCTTTGTCGACGGGCTGGATCTCGCAGCGGCGGGATTTGATCGCGTTGAGCCGAAGGTGACGGGCCGCCCGGCCTATGCGCCTGCGGATCTGCTGAAGCTTTACATCTGGGGCTATCTGAACCGGGTGCGATCAAGCCGCCGGCTGGAGGCCGAAACCCACCGCAATATCGAGGTGATCTGGCTGCTGCGGCACCTGAAGCCGGACTTCAAGACCATCGCCGACTTTCGGCGCGACAATCGCAATGCTTTCCGCCAAGTCTTCCGTGAGTTTGTGCTGCTCTGTCGTCAACTGGATCTGTTTGGCCGGGAGTTGCTGGCGGTGGACGGCACACGGATCAAGGCGGTCAATAACAAGGATCGCAATTTCACGCGGGCGTCGCTGATCCAGTTCATCCAAGCCGCTGACGCCAAGCTCAATGACTATCTTCAGCGCCTCGACAAGAGCGACACCACCGAGAGTGGGCAGGGCGGCTCGCGGGTTGCGAACCTTGCCGAGAAGATCGCCGCAATCCAGGAGCGGTGCGAGCGGCACAAGAACATGCTGGCGGAACTGGATCAGACCGGTGAGAGCCAGATCTCGCTCACCGACCCCGACAGCCGAGCGATGGCGGCGCATACGCACGTTGCGGTAGGCTACAACGTGCAAGTCGCCGTTGATGCGAAGCACAAGCTAATCGTCGAGCAGCAGGTCACCAATCAAGTTGTGGATATGGGTCTTCTGGCACAGACCGCCGAACCGGCAAAAGAGGTCCTCGGAGCGGAGCGGATTGCGGTCGTGGCTGACCGGGGCTATTTTAAGATCGAGGATATCGAGACCTGCGAGAAGGCCGGGATCGACCCCTACGTGCCGCGCCCCCAGCGTGGTCCCTCGGTCAGAGCGGGCCTATTCCGTAAAGATGAGTTCCGCTACGACCCAGCCAGCGACAGCTTTCTCTGCCCTGCAGGTCAGCATCTTTATCCCTACTCGTCTTCTCTGATGCGCGGCTTGATGAAGATCAATTACTGCAACCGCCAAGCCTGCCGAGATTGCACGATACGGTCGCAATGCACGGGCAATCAATTCCGCTACGTGTCCCGTCTCGAGAATGAGGCCGTATTGGACCGAATGCAGGCCCGCATAACGCAGCGCCCGAACATCCTCGACCAACGGCGCGAGATCGTCGAGCACCCGTTTGGCACGATCAAGCAGTGGATGAACCAAGGTGCGTTTCTGATGCGAGGGTTGGAGAAGGTTCGCGCCGAGTTTAGCCTGACCGCGCTGGCTTACAATCTCCGGCGCGTTCTCAATATCGTGGCGTTCGCAGACTTGATTGCCGCGCTCCAGGCTTGAAAAGCAGGCTCGAAGCCGCTCTACCGCTCACATCCGCGACGTTTGGGATGCCGCGTCTTGCGAGGTCTTTCTCAAACCTGATTGCCGGGCTCCGAGCGCGCAATCAGGACGCCGGCGCCGATTTATATCGCCGGTGACACCGTAAAGCCGCGTTTCCGCACGGTCTGCAAAGTTTTTGTTCAGGAGTTTCAGAATGGGTACAAGATCGGACCCCTCCCCACCTGGAATTGGAACCAGAAAGATAGTCCACAGTATAATAAAAGCGATATATTAACAATCCCGAAGGAATCCTTACAGGTGGGGTACGATAGTTACATTAATGACCAATTACCGGCTCCCACGTTTTCGTCTAAGCAAAGCGCGGTAAACAATAATGAATAGGGATCGGGCAACGGATGGGGTGAGGCGCTGTGCCTCATCCCATGACGGCAATGCTGGAGGCGCGTGCCCGCAGTGTGTAGAGCCCGGCGCCGCCTCCAAGCAAAGACCGGAATGTTCTCTGCGAATGTTAGGCAGCCCGCTGCCATTCGGCGGGGATCGGCTGCGCGCGCTGGTCGCCGACGAGTTTTCGGCGGCGTGCTTGTTCCTCGGGGCTGATTGAAGCCGGGTCCTCGCGGAATTCGGGACCCATCGCCATCGCCTTCTTGACCGCCGGGCGCTCGCCGATTTCCTCAAGCCAGCGTTTGACGTTGGGGAACTCGTTGATGTCGATCTTTCGGTTCGCCCAGCTCGAGGCCCAGGGATAGCAGATCATGTCGGCGATCGTGTATTGGCCGGCGGCGAGATAGCGCTTGTTGAACAAGCCCAAATTCATGACGCCGTAGATGCGATGCGCTTCATTGTCAAAGCGTCGGAGTGCATAGGACAGATCGCCGTTGTTCCCGGCTGCGAGGGCGCGGTGGAAATGGCCTTGCTCGCCGAGCTTGGGACCCTGATTGGCCATTTGCCAGCTGACCCACTGCGCGACATCGTATCTGCCGCGCGGCTCCGATGGCATAAACCGGCCGGTCTTCTCCGCGAGATAGGTCATGATCGCCCCGGATTCGAAGATCGACAGCGGGGCGCCGCCGCCCATCGGTTCGTCATCAACGATCGCCGGCATGCGGCCATTCGGCGAGATTTTCAAGAACTCGGGGGTCAGCTGGTCGCCGCGCCCGATATTGATCGGCTTGATGTTATAGGGCAGCCCCAATTCTTCGAGCAGGATGATGATCTTTTTGCCGTTCCCGGTCGGCCAGAAATAGAGGTCGATCATTGCTGTTTTCTCCCCTTGGAAGTGGCGTTATGAGGTGCGGAGCCGCCGACAGCGGCCCCCAATCATCCGACAACCAGCGCGTCGCGTCCAGGTCGGCAATGAGGGCAGCGCTCCGTCCAGTCCTCGCCGGTATCGCCAACATGGCCTGATCACACCCGCGTGACTGAGCGCGACGGTCGTTTCTCCGGCTTTAAGCGTCGGTTATTTTCGGCCTCTGACGAGATCTGGGAGGGCTCGGATGGAAATCCTCGAAGACGCTCTGGAGGGCTTTGTGGCGCGATCGCATTGGACGCGGCGCGGGTTTGTTATGACGTCGCTGATCACCGGATTTGCGCTGTCGGTGCAGCCGATCTCGGCCGAGACGATCCACACCGACACGAACGGGCTGGAGGCAGGCGAGGTCAAGGTCCCGGTCGCCGACGGCTCGATCCCGGCCTATCGCGCGATGCCCGACACGGGCGGCCCGTTTCCGACCGTGCTCGTCGTTCAGGAGATCTTTGGCGTTCACGAGCACATCAAGGACCTGTGCCGGCGCCTGGCGAAGCTGGGCTATTACGCGATTGCCCCCGAGCTTTACGCCCGCCAGGGCAATCCTGCAGAGATCAACGACACCAAGGAACTCATTGCCAAGATCGTCTCCAAAGTGCCGGACGCGCAGGTCATGTCGGACCTGGATGCCGCGGTCGTCTTTGCCAAAGGGAGCGGCAAGGCCGACACGACCAAGCTCGCCGTGACCGGGTTTTGCTGGGGTGGGCGGATCACCTGGCTTTATGCAGCGCATCAGCCGGCACTGAAAGCTGCTGTCGCGTGGTATGGCGTCGACCGGGCACATAGCGAACTGACGCCGACCAATCCCCTCGATGTGATCCCGGACCTCAAATGCCCGGTGCTGGCGCTCTATGGCGGGGCCGACAAGAACATCCCGCAAGGACTGATCGAGAAGCGCCAAGCCGCCTGCAAAGAAGCCGGCAAGACCTGCGAGGCGATCGTTTATCCAGACGCGCCGCACGGGTTTAACGCCGATTACCGGCCGAGCTACCGTCCCCAAGCCGCGAAAGAGGGCTGGGCCAAGATGCTGGCTTGGTTCAAGCAAAACGGCGTCGGGTGACGCGGGGTTCGGGCAGATTATATCCGGCCCAGCACCGTCTCCCTGAACCGCCTCATTTCGGCGAGCGAGGCGTCGGCTTGCGGGCGCTCGAAATCGATGTCGATCGCGGACACGCCGAGATCGCGCAAGGCGCGGAAGTCGCCGACGATGTCGTCGGTGCCGCCGGAAAACAGGCGGCGTTTGCCGTCCGACGCAGTCGCCGGCACCGCCTCGCCATAACGCTTGACGCGATAGGTCAACGCGATGGCATTCGGGTCGCGGCCGGCGTCCTCGGCGAACCGGCGCAATCGGGCAATGCCTGCGCGATAGCGCGGCAGGGTGTCGAGCAGGTGACGGTTGTTACTGCCGATCGGATACCAGGCATCGCCGAGGCGCGCCGCGCGGCGCAACGCCGGGCCGCTTTCACCGCCGACCCAGATTGGCGGATGCGGCTTTTGCACCGGCTTGGGCTCAAAGAGTACGTTTTCGAAATTGATCCAATCGCCGTGATGATGCGGCGAGTCCTCGGTCCACAATGTGCGAAACGCGCGGATGTACTCATCGGTCACCGCACCGCGCGCGGCAAAAGGGGTCACCGCAACCGCATCGAACTCGGCTTCGAGCCGCCCGGCGCCGATGCCAACCACCAGCCGTCCGCCCGACAAGGCGTCGATCGTCGCCAGCATCTTGGCGGCGAGCACCGCCGGCCGGTAGGGCACGACCATGACCGCCAGGACCAGCCGGATGACTCGCGTCTTGGCGGCGACAAAGGCGGCCGCTGTCAGTTGGTCGTAGCGCCGCTCCGGCCCCTCGGTAAAGAACTCGCCGCTCTCGGAATAGGGATAGCCTGGCACCTGCAGGTTGGGCAGCACGATGTGGTCGGTCAAGGTCAGGTATTCGTAGCCGAGCGCCTCGCCTTCCTGCGCGATCCGGACCACCGTATCCGGGTCCGACATCGGCCCCGATATCGGCAGGTTGAAGCCGATCTGCATTTCTTTCCTCCGACAGCGCCTTGGGAACGTGGCTAGCCGCGGAGATCACCCGCTGCGCGGCCAGCCATTCTCGGCGGATCCTGTTCCGCAGAGCGGAAGATCATCTTATTGTATCGCGCATGGATTATCGCGACCGCATCGTTATTGATCCTGAGATCCGCTTTGGCAAACCGTGTGTGCGCGGTACGCGCATTACGGTCGGCGATGTGCTGTCGTATCTCGCCTCTGGAATGAGCGAGCAAGAAATCCGGGCGGATTTTCCGCAATTGACCGGCGATGACATCCGCGCGTGCCTAGCCTTTGCTGCGGAGCGCGAGCGCCGTGCGATGAGTATTTCGACTCGCTGAGCGGTCGGCGTTGTCGTCGACCAACGACCCCCCGACACTACCCGCATAACGGGCGTTCTGGTCAATCGCAGCATCCTCGCTTATAGAAGCCGGCGTTGCTAAAAAGGGAAGGCCGCGGATTGTTGGGGGCGATCAGCAGCGTATCACACCAAATTCTGCTTTTTCTATTTGGTGGCTTTAATAACATGGTGGATCGCACGGCGCTATGGACAGGCGCAATCGCGATCGTGACCGTGTTAGCTGCGGGCTTAGCAATATTCCAACTTCGCAATATTCGGCGGACCGCAAGCGCTGATTTCACAAAGAGATTCATTGACTCCTTTTTTGTAGCGGACACACGATGTCTCTTTACGTTGCTTCTCAACTCTGCGTTAGAATTCGATCTGAAAAAAATTTTAATTGACGGGCGCGAGCTCGATGAGCTGCCGTGCCTAAGAATAAAAAAGGTGGTGACAGATCAGTTAACAGGAATTGTGTCTTTTGACCCTACTAAGGCGGGCTATTCGGCCTTTGAGATTGATGATTTTCTACTTGGCCATTTTGAGGATGTTGGTTGGTACATACGGCATGGGTTAATGAATTTGAGGACGGCGGATCAAAGTTTCGGTTATTACTTGATTGCGACTGTTGAACACCCGGAAATGAAAAAATATCTCGATCATCAGGGAGTTAAGGAATTCGGTTATACTGATCTTGCATGGCTTTACAGACGATTTAAGAGATTGCAGACGTAAGGTTGAAATTGCCAGGCTTTTATCTGGGCGGTACATTTCGGTATTTGATAACGGCATGTCAGGCGGGCTTGCTGTAGGCACCGCATAATGGGCTCCCACCAAATCAGCCGTAGGCGCGTCCCGCACAACATCGGTATCGTTCACGGGTTAAAAGAGGTATTGTGCGCCAGCTGATGGAGCCTGTCAAAGTCGCGAGAGATACGTCCTCGCGGCACTCAGTTTTTGCTCTTTAGAGACAATAATATGATACGATGCGTTACCTTATTTGAGGGCCAAAAGATTATGGTTCGCCCACTCGGAATTTCCCTAGTTTTAATAATGTTAATTTCGCCGATACCGGTAACGGCGCAGTGTGTCGGATATGCTGGACCAGGCGGCCCATGTTCGATGGGCCCGGGCGGCGGCCTCTCGATGGGCCCGGGCGGCGGCCTCTCGATGGGTCCCGGTGGCGGGCTCTCGATGGGTCCCGGCGGTGGTCTCTCGATGGGCCCGGGCGGCGGCCTTTCGATGGGTCCCGGTGGAGGACTTTCGATGGGTCCCGGTGGAGGACTTTCGATGGGTCCCGGTGGAGGACTTTCGATGGGTCCCGGTGGAGGACTTTCGATGGGTCCCGGTGGAGGACTTTCAAACGGTCCTAATCCTTGGCGTCGCGTCCCTGCCCCAGGCTACTAGCGCCCGTAGACGAATACCCGAGCAGCGAAGTTGTCGCTCGTGCCGCCGAGGACGGACAGATCTTCAACTAGCTTCGTTCGGCCCTTTTCTGAAAAATTTCTGTTCGTCATGCCGGCGAAGGCCGGTATCCATTGCTGACCTGGATCCCGACCTTCGTCGGGATGGCATGACTGGCCGACATCGCGAGCCCTTAGGCTGTGAGCTTCTAGCGTTTAAACCGGCGACCAAACCAATTCGTTCGGCGGGCCGCAGCTGCAAGGCGGAGCGTTTTCGGGTTCTGCTGGCGCTCAGTTGGAGCTGCGGATTTCGGCGATGTCCTGGGCGAAGATCATTTCTTCGCTGCCGACGACCGCGGGGTCGGCGGGCGAACTGAGATAGCGGGCGAACACCCACACACCGTCGAGCGGGTTCGACACCACTTCCGCGACGGCACCATTGACCAGTAGGATCTGCATTCCCGGCGTCAGCTCGCGGGTGTTGACGAGTTCGCTCATTCGGCAGCCCGCACGAGACCGGGTTCGGCCCGGCGCCAAGTGGCAAGCTCGTCCCAGCTCTCGGCTTCCATAAACTCGGCCCAGCGGCGGTAAAGATTGCGCAGATTGTGCTCGCTCGACTTGGCCTCGGTGATGTCCATCACCGTACCGGGGATGCGCAGCCCCTGATATTCGTAATCCGCGACCTCGTATCCCTGCCCCTGTTCATAGGTATACGGAAACCGCCGCGCGATCACGCCACGGCTCGCGGCATGCGCGTAATTCCAGTTTTCCATATCGTCCTGCTCGGTCATCCCGGCCGGGCCCGAGTAGCGGATGTAGTAGTCGCGCAAGAAATCCTTGACCTGTTGCGGGGCTGCCTTATCGACAAAATACCAGCGCCAGCACTCGGTCTGGTGCGCCCCGCGCGGATGCCATACCGCGATCGTCCGCGGCTGGCGCGGGTGCAGCGCCGTATTCGGGAAAAGCTCGCCGGGGCTGCCGATCACCCGTCCCCATTCACCGTATTTGCGCCGCCGCTGTTCTTCGCAATGCGCGAAGTATTCCGAGACGATTGGCGAATGCGCGTAAGCCGGCGGTACCGGTTGGCCCTGCGGCAACACATAAACCCCGGTTTGGTGACCGCGCTCGTAAAACGACACCTGCAGCCGACGCGCCAACTCGCGCTCGCGCATGTCGCGGCGGCCGCTGCCGGATGGGCCGATGCCGGCGAGATCGACCGAGCGGTGGCTGATGTTGTGATAGCTGTCGCCACAGAAATTCTCGGCCGGGAATTTCCAGTTGCACGGGATCAGCCATTTCTGCACGCCACCGAGGACCTCGGCGCCGCCCTCGCCGCCGTCCCAGGTCTCCAATGTCAGGTCGAGATAGCGTGCGAACTCGCCGAGATATTCGCTGAAAGAGGGCGCCGCCGGGTCCCAAGTGGCAAAGATCGCCCCCTTGTAGTTGCACAATTGCGCAACCTCGACCAAACCCCATTGCGAGCGGTCGAGCGTTGAGTGATAGGCCTCGCGAAAATACGGCACGCCGACCAGCTTGCCGTCGGTGCCGTAGCTCCAGCCGTGATAGGGGCAGGTAAAGACCGGCGTATTGCCCTCGTCATAGCGGCACACCTTCATGCCGCGATGGCGGCACGAATTGAGGAACACATGGATCTCGCCGGCGCGGTCGCGGCACAGGATCACCAATTCCTCGCCCATGCCCGAGACAAAGAAATCGCCGGGGTTGGGGATCTGGCTCTCGTGGCCGACAAACAGCCAGGCGCGGGCAAACAGCCGCTCCTGCTCCTGCGCGTAGATCGCGTCATTGACAAAGATCTCGCGGCTGATCTGGCCTTTCGCCAAATCGACGAGACCCTTGCGGTAGCCTTGGGTTGTCGCCGTCGTCATAGCCGCACCTCCGTTAATATTTTCACCAATGGGACAGTGAGACAACGAGGTCATCGACCTGTCCTATTGCATCGCGGCATATCACCAGCCCCGCCCCCCGGACGAAGTCAATGGCTCGAAGTTGCGGACCTAGCGGAAAAGCTGACGCTCGGGTTCCCGCTTTCGTAGTTGGCGTGTCCGAGGAGTACTGGCCTCTCGCCGTCGTCACCGCCTCATTGTGCATCTTAAAAGAAAAACGTCAGGTTTTTGGTCAGCAGCACGTTCTGGTCGAGGATGATTTTGCGGCGCGCGATCTGCCAGCCGGAACCACTGCGGCGCAGCCGGTCCTCGCGCTTGCCGACGAGGATGTCGGTCTCGGTCTCGACCCGGTTGCGGTAGATCAGAAACCGGCATTTGACCGCGACCTCGGCGGCGTCGCTGACCGAAGGCGTCGCCTCGAGCAATTGCACATTCGAGACGATGTGGGTGATCCGCGACACCGGCTCCTCGGCCCAATGAATGCCGGTCAGGATCTGCTTGACCCGGCGGTCCAGGGTCTCGCGGCCCTCGTCGAACCAGTTGATGTCGTGGTCGGCGCGGGTAAACTCGCGCTCCTGCTCGCCAACTTTGACATTGCGCCGCATCGGCATCCAATACCGGATGTCGTCGGCGATCAATGCCAGCCAGTCTTCGTACCGCCGCTCGTCGAGGAGTTCCGCCTCCTGATAGAGGAACTCCTCGATCTCCTGCTTTAGCAGTAGCCGCGCTAACTGGTCGGATTGGCCGCTCATAAGTGCCCTTCTATTCTTTATGGGTCACCCCTGTAAAAGCGGGAGCCCAGGGCTACTGCAGGATCGCTCGACACTGGATTCCCGCTTTCGCGGGAATCACGAGTAAAACGCGCCTGAATAACCTACCCGCGGCTACTGCGCGGCGACGGGCTGCGGCGCCGGCGTCTGTGGCCGCATGAACGCCTCGTCGTTGTCCCACGGGCCGGGGAAACGGCCATTGCCGGTCTTCTCGCGGGTGAAGACGTGATAATCGACCGGCCATTCGGCGCGCGGCATCTCATAAAACACTTCGACGCCGTTGCCGTCGGGGTCACGCATATAGATGCCGAGCGAGATGCCGTGATCGGCGATGCGGTCGATCGGCTGCCCTTTTTCCTTGCAGCGCTGGTAGAACTCTTTCAAATCGTCGAGCGACTCGAGCCGCCAGGCGAGATGGTTCAGGCCGACCTGGCCTTTCGGCTGCAACGGCGCGTCCGGTCCCAGTTGCATCAGCGCGACCTCATGCGACTGCTCGGTGTCGGCCGACATAAAGGCGGCCCAGCCCGGTCGGTATTCGTAAGTGTGCAGCCCGAGCAGATCCTCATACCATTGTTTTGAGCGCTCGGCGTCGCGGACATACAGATTGACGTGTTGCAGATACATCGGCTTTTTCATCTTCCTCTCCTTTCACAAATTGTCGTCGTCGTTCCCGAGGAATTCGAGCACGCGATCCATCACTTCCTTTTTTGGGTAGATCGAGGCAAGCGCCCGCGCCCGGGTCAGCGGATCGCTGGCGAAAAAGCGCTCGTATAGCACTTGGCGACTGCCAAAGGCATTGCCGGCGAGGTCCCAGGCGAGCCGGAATAATTTGACACGGTCCCGCGCCGGCGTCGTGTCTGTCGTCAGATACTGCTCAATATCGGCCTTCAGGGGCCCGTTAAAATCCGCCTCGCTCGGGAGTCTAGCATAAAGCTGCTCGATCCGAGCAATTGCAGGATCTCGATCATACGCGGATAGGCGTTCATGAACAAATTGCGCGGGCTCTCCGCCATCAGCGGATCGGGGCACATGACACCCCATCCATCGAGCTTGGCGTCAGCCTCGGCGGCGCGGATGCAGGCGCGTGTCAGTTGCGTCGTCAGCATCAATTCGCCGATCCGCTCTTCGACCTGCGGCAGATGGCCGTTGCCGAGCGTCTGGGTCATCAGCAACGCGGTGCCGAGGACGAATTCGCATTTGGCGAGGTTTTTCGCCGCCCCTTGATGCGCCGAATGCACCGAGGAATGGGTTGCGTGGGCGGTGGCATTCAGCCGGTCGACGTCACCGAGCAAAAACACACGCTCCCACGGCACCATCACATCGTCGAAAAAAACGATGCAATCCATTTCCTCAAAGCGCGAACCCAGTGGCTGGTCGAAATGCGAGCGACCCTGGTCAAAGCTATCGCGGCACAGAAATTTGAGCCCCGGCGCACTGCACGGGATCGCAAAGCTCAGGGCGAACGGGCTGTGGCTTTCCGTGTGACGCCCCATGCGCGGCGAATAAACCCCGATCTCGTCGGCGAGCGGCCCCAGGGTCGCGAGAATGCGCGCGCCGCGCACGACGATGCCGGCATCGGTCTCGCGCACGACTTCGAGCGCCGTCCCCTGCTGCAGGTTGAATACCCCCGAAGCGGTGCGGCTGCGCTGCAGGTTGATCAGCGAATGGGTCAGGGTCAGATCGTTTTCGCGGATGTACTCGTAATATCGCACCATGTTCTCGCCGAACTCGGGGCGGCCCTGGGCGAAGAATTCGGCCGCACCGGCCCAGGCGGCGTAAGTCACATTCATAAAATCGGGCGAGCGCCCCATCATGCCGCAGGTGGCGCGCGCCCAGTTCAGCATCATCGCACTGCGGCGCTCGAGATCCTCGCGGGTCCGTGGGATGATGAATGAGAGACCGACCGGGTCGCCCGAACTCGGGGACGTATAGGTCATCTGGTCGTGCAACTCGGGATCGCACTGCAAGTCATAGAGTGAGGCGATCGCGCGGGCGCCACCCTTGAGCCCAGGATGGCTCGTTACATCGCGGACGCGTTCGCCGCCGAGCCACACCTCGCGCTCCTGTTCGCGCAAACCCGCGAGATATTGCCTTCCGCTACGCACTCCCATTACGCCTCTCCCAGCCGGCGAACTTGATGGAAAGATACGACAACAGCATCCGCAAAACCAGCGGGCTTGCCGAACTTCGGGCAGGCCGGCGCATCTCCGGTATCGCAACCGGCTAATCGCAGCGGTCGGTCGTGACATACGAGACCGCCAGCTGTGCTTTATTGAAAGGTCTGCTTTACTGAAAAGGTCTCGGCAAGACTGAAAAGGTCTCGGCAAGAAACCGAGCCTGTGAATTGGCTTGTCCTTTAGCCTATGGGTTTCTAGCCGCCGCCCGCGGCACTCATCAGGTCGCGAATTGCTCCTTGAAGACGCGTTCCTCAAGATTGGCTTCGTGATCGAACAGCAACGTCATTGAGATGTCACGGTTTTCGTGAACTTCGACGCTGACCACGTCGCGCGCCTCGGTAAAATCAGCGACCGCGCTGACCGGGCGTTTTTCGGTTTCGAGCGCATCGATCCTTACTTGCGCCTCGTGGCGCAACAGCGCGCCGCGCCATCGCCGAGGCCGAAACGCACTGATCGGGGTCAACGCCAAGACCCCAGCGCCGAGCGGGATAATCGGTCCGTGCGCCGACAAATTGTAGGCGGTGCTGCCGACCGGTGTCGCGACCATGATGCCGTCCGCCATCAGCTCGTCGATCCGGGTTACCCCATCCACAATGATCTTGAGCTTTGCCGCCTGACGGCTCTCGCGTAACAGGGATACTTCGTTGAAAGCGAGCGCTCGATGACGGCTGCCATCCTCGTTGCGGGCCACCATTTCAAGCGGGTGTAGGACAACGGGCTGCGCTTGCGCCAACCGCTCGAAGAGCCCCTCGGGACGGTAGAGGTTCATCAGAAAGCCGACACTGCCGCGGTGCATCCCGTAGATCGGCACGCCTTGCGGCAGGAACCGATGCAGGGTCTCAAGCATAAAACCGTCGCCGCCGAGCGGTATCACAATATCCGCAAGCTCGGGGGAAACACAGGCATAGAGCCGATTGAGCTCTTCTAGTGCTTCTTGAGCAGCTTCGGTTTCGGCGGCAACCACCGCGATGCGCGGCGCGGCGGCGCGCGGGGAGGGTGCCGTCACCCGCCGGTCACGCTCATATGGCGTGCGACGGCAGGCCGGTTGTGGCGACGGTCGATGATAAAGTCGTGGCCCTTGGGCTTGCGGCCGATCGCTTCGGCGATCGCAGCGATCAGCGATTCATCCCCCTCCGACTGGCGCAACGGCGTGCGCAAATCGGCGGCATCCTCTTGGCCGAGGCACATATACAGCGTACCGGTGCAGGTCAGCCTTACGCGGTTGCAGCTCTCGCAAAAATTGTGGGTCAGCGGCGTAATAAAGCCGAGCCGCCGGCCAGTCTCGTGCACGATCGCGTAGCGCGCCGGCCCGCCGGTGCGATAGTCGGTCTCGTCCAGCGTCCAGCGCCGCGCCAGTCGGGCGCGCACCATCGACAATGGGAGGTATTGATCGAGGCGGTTCTCACCGCCGATATCGCCCATCGGCATGACCTCGATAAACACAAGGTCAAAGCCTTGGTCGCCGCACCACGCGACGAGATCGTCGAACTCGTCATCGTTGACGCCGCGCAGCGCCACCGTGTTGATCTTGACGGCGAGCCCGGCTTCCTTTGCCGCGCGCAGCCCGTCGAGGACGACATCGAGCCGGCCGCGGCGGGTAATCTCGGCGAATTTCCCGGGATCGAGCGTGTCGAGCGAGACATTCACCCGGCGCACGCCGGCCTCTCGCAGTTCGCCAGCATAGCGCGCAAGTTGGCTGCCATTGGTCGTCAGCGTCAATTCGTCGAGAGCGCCGCTTTCGATATGCCGACCGAGCCCGCGGAACAGGGTCATGATGCCGCGCCGCACCAATGGCTCACCGCCCGTCAGCCGCAATTTCCTGACGCCAAGCTGGACGAACGCACTACAAACCCGATCGAGCTCTTCGAGGGTCAGCAGTTCGGCTTTTGGCAAAAACGTCATTTCTTCCGCCATGCAATAGACACAGCGGAAGTCACAGCGATCGGTAACCGATACGCGCAGATAGGAAATTTTTCGTCCAAAAGGGTCAATCATGCCGCGCTCGCTTGAGGCATCTGCTGCCTCTCGATTTCGAAGATAGGCATGCATCCGGGAAATGTCGCCCCCGATCGCGTCACGTCCGTTTTTCCTCAGCTGCCGCCTCCACCGGACCGATGGGCGACCCGAATGTAATCGGTTCGATCCCATGCCGCCTCACGGGTCGTCGGGGAACCAGGCGCCAAGAACCTGCTGCTCGGTGTACGAGGCTTTCCGAAGGGATGGCAGCTGATTGCGATCCAGTTCATCAAATTCTTGCAGGTCCTGGATCGCGTACTCGATGGCAGCCTTCATCTCTTCCGCAAGCAAGGAGGCCACCTCGCGCCTAAGGCTCGGGCTATCCCTCAGAATTCGATCTATCTCCATCCGGGCCTGGCGTATCGATCGCCGCCATCCCTTGCGGGGGTCGAGCGCTGGCGAATATTCGAGCTTAACTAGATGATGGATGATCCGGAAGATCTGGCTGCCCAAGGCGTACTTCAGCGACTTGCGCAAACTTTCGATCTCCTCGGCCAGATTTTCCCAGTCGAGAAGCTGGTTTGAACCGCCGCGCGCCGCGGCCCGCAATGCCGTAGATTGCTGCTCCGCCCAGGCCGCAGTGTCATTCTCGTACAGGGTCTTTGGCTCAGCCACGACCGCTCCCGCCGAACGCCGACAACCGAGACCGGCAGATCCGGCCCTATATACGTCGCCCGGAGCGAAATTACCCCGCCTGTTCGATCCTCGGGGCAAAATTATCCCGCCGCTGCACGATTCCTGGGGCAGAAATACCCAGAAGTGATACCATTGCCCGGAGCAAAAAAGGCCCGCTGCGGGGTTGCGGGTCGCGCGAGTGTCGACTTGCGCCGAGGGTTACCGCCACCCATCATCCATACATGCAAGAATTTACTGTCCGCCCCAAACCCGACGATCCGCGGCTGACCCGTACTGTCGCCGGCATCGACCACGAGGGGGAGGCCGTGGAGACTGCGGTCGTCATGGAGCGGCCGCTGACTTTGTTTTTGAACGGCCGAGAGATCGTCACGATGATGACGATCGGCGACCACCCGGATTACCTCGCAGTCGGCTATTTGTTGAACCAAAACATGCTGCGGGCGGAGGATCGGGTCATCGCGATCGACTATGATGACGAGCTCGAAACCGTGGTGGTCCGCACCGATCGTGAGACCGATTTTGAGGATAAATTGCGCAAGAAGACGCTGACCTCGGGTTGCGCCCAGGGCACCGTGTTCGGCGATTTGATGGAGAAGTTCGAGGAGGTCAAGCTCGACCCCGACGCGGTATTGCGTACCTCGTGGCTCTATGCGCTGACCCGCAAGATCAACACCGTGCCCAGCCTCTACCTCGCCGCGGGCGCGATCCACGGCTGCGTCTTGTGTGAAGAGGATCGGCCGCTGCTCTACATGGAGGATGTCGGCCGACACAATGCGATTGACAAGATCGCCGGCTACATGCGGCTAAATCAGGTCTCACCGATCGGTAAAATATTTTACACGACAGGACGTCTGACCTCGGAAATGGTCATCAAGACCGTGCAGATGGGAATCCCGATCCTGATCTCGCGCTCCGGGTTTACGGCTTGGGGCGTCGATCTCGCGCGCCAAGCCGGTCTTACCCTGATCGGCCGCGCCAAGGGCAAGCGGTTCATCGCACTCGCAGGCCCCGAACGGATCATCTTCGACGCCGATCTGCGAGCGGCGGAGGATGACCAGCCGCGTTTTTCGCGCAAGGCGAGCCGAGCCGAGGAGGAAGTGTGAAAATTGTCGGCCTGCTGCTTGCCGGCGGCCAGTCGCGGCGAATGGGCGGCGGCGACAAATCCTTGCGCATGCTGGGCGGCATCTCGCTGCTCGACTGGGTGATCGCTCGGCTGCAGCCGCAGATCCAAGCAATGGTCATTAACGCAAATGGCGATCCGGCGCGATTTGCCGGTTTTGGTCTGCCGGTCGTGGCCGACAGCGTTCCCGATTTCGCCGGGCCACTAGCCGGCGTACTGGCCGGACTCGATTGGACAGCAGCCAATCGGCCAGATTGCGAGTCGGTTGTCAGTGTCGCTACGGACGCGCCATTTGTGCCGCGCGACCTCGTGGATCAGCTGGTGCGGGGCGCCAACGAGGTCGGCACCGATCTCGCCTGCGCGGCTTCCGGTGGGCGCGCTCACCCGGTGTTTGGGCTTTGGCCGGTGCTGCTGCGAGAGGATTTACGGCACGCGGTGATCGCCGAGGGAATACGCAAGGTCGATACGTGGACTGGTCGATACAAACTCGCGACCGTCTCGTTTTCCGATCGTCCGGTAGACCCGTTCTTCAATGCCAACCGACCCGAAGATCTGATGACAGCCGCGGGAATGATCGCCGCCGGCGAGATCACCTAATCGCCAGTTAGTTTGGGCTCATCTTTTACAGCCGGCAAAATCGATCCGCTCTTAAGTGGATTACGAGGCCGTTTATTCTTCAATAGCGCGATCCCTCTGCTGAACGAGGTGTAGGTATTTCATTCCCCGACCAGATTCATGCCATCATTAACCATGGCGACCAATATCGATCTCAGGATATCGGAACTTTTAGCGGCTCGGCTTTGCCATGAGCTGGCGGGGCCGATTACAGCGCTGACGAATGCGGCCGATCTCCTATCCGAGCCGGGCTCGGAGCTTGATCAGGAAACATTGGCGCTCCTTGACGAAAGCGCTCAGCGCGCCAGCAACCGGCTGCAATTCTATCGCTTCGCTTATGGGTTTTCCGGCGGCAGCTGGTCGGGAATACCAGCATCCGAACTCGCCAACCGATATTTTCTAGGATCCCAACTCGCATGCAACTTTGCCGACCCCGTCTCTGGTCTGCCGCTCCCTCAGCAAAGGCTCGGCTGCAATTTGCTGATTTGCGGGGCGGAGATAATCACCCACGGCGGGCGCCTCACCTTGGACATAGCGGGTTCGGGGCTCCGATTGGAAGCTGAAGGCGATGGCGCTTCCTTGACCTACGAGCAATCTGAGGCGCTGACCCTCGCTACACCGATCGAAGGTTTAGGTCCGCGAACCGTCCACGCGTTTTTTACCGGATTGCTTGCGAGGGCCGAGGGCTGGCGCCTCGCTGCCGAGATGCCGGCCCCTGGACGGGTTCATCTGACGACGGTTCCGTCGGAACCCTAGGCCGCCGCACTGCCGTGCTGCGATCCGTGGTCGCCCGCGGGAACTGCTTGCACCGAGGCGACGGTACCGTCGGGTGGATCACGCAGGACATAACCGCGCCCCCAGACAGTATCGATATAATGTTTTCCACCGGTAGCCTGCGCCAGCTTCTTGCGCAGCTTGCAGACGAACACATCGATGATTTTAAGCTCAGGTTCGTCCATCCCGCCATAGAGATGATTGAGAAACATCTCCTTGGTGAGGGTCGTGCCCTTTCGCAAACTTAAAAGCTCGAGAATGCCGTATTCCTTCCCGGTCAGATGCAGCGGCCGGCCCTCGACCTCAACAATGCGAGCGTCGAGATTGACGACGAGTTTGCCGGTTCGGATTACCGATTCAGCATGTCCCTTGGAGCGCCGGACGATCGCATGAATGCGCGCGACCAATTCGCGGCGGTCAAACGGTTTTGTCAGGAAGTCATCGGCGCCAAACCCCAAACCTTTGATTTTGTGGTCGAGTTCGGCAAGACCGGAGAGGATCAAGATCGGCGTGCGCACCCGCGCTGCCCGCAACCGGCGCAACACCTCATACCCGTCGATATCGGGAAGCATCAGATCGAGCAGGATGATGTCGTAGTCGTAGATTTTGCCGATCTCCAGCCCGTCTTCACCGAGGTCGGTCGTATCGCAGATGAAATTTTCCTTCCGCAGCATCATCTTGATGCTCGCGGAAGTGGCAGTGTCATCCTCGACCAGAAGAACGCGCATTGAGGCCTCCGAGGGTCTGGCGGCAACCGCTGACAGCGGCGTCGTGGTTAATCATTACCGTAGGTAGTTAACATATCGTTATCCGAGCATCAACATGGTTATGCTCGTCCCGCCCTCTCCGATCAGCCGCGGATGTGAGCTGGCTACCTGGGTCATTTGCAGGCGACAGTTAAGCACTCGGGACAGACGGCACCACACCGAAGGTTGCGGGCCGTTTCTTCACGATTGTTAAGTAAATCGGTTCCGCACACATCCCCGCCTAATCGCGAGCCGCGTTGCCGACTACACAAAGCTGGAAAGTTGCGAGACAATGTTAAGCAAGTTCCCGACATGTTCAGTTGACAGGAAACGTTCTAGCCGACGGCATATTCCAGACTTGGCGAAGGGTCCCGGATCGGGCGCCGATCTTGAAAGTGCGACGGCAATTTAACTACTTTCTCGGGTAACCCGAGTGTGACCTAGGTCACACTTCGGAAACAAAGTTAAAATTTAGCCGCCGCGCGGCCGGTGATTCCTCTCCTCGCCGGCCGCGAAAAAGCGAGGCGACGCCAAACCGGGCCAATAACGTTCAGCGCACGATGCCGCGGTCGCGCAATGCCGCGATCTCCCCGTGAGAATAGCCGTAAGCTTCCAGGATCTCGTCGCTGTGCTGGCCAAAGATAGGCGCCGCACTCGGTGCCGGCCCCGGGCCGTCGGCGAATTTGATCGGCTTTGTCATCGTACGGTAACGCCCGACCACCGGATGATCGAGCGTGCCCACCAGTTCCTCCGCCAACACCTGGGGGTGGTCGAACATGTCCTCGATCGGCCGCACCGCGGCGCAGGGTACCCGTTCCCCGAAAAGCTCCTCCCACTCCCTGGCAGTGCGAGCGGCCAGCGCCGAGCGCAACTCCGGTAATAGCTCGGCGGCATGTTCTGCACGGCTACGCATCGACGCACAGCGCGGATCCTCTGCAAGTTCCGGCCGGCCGATCAACTCGCATAACGCCGCGAAGAAATGGTTGGAGTGCACTGATAGGTAGAGCGCGCCTTCCTTTGTCGCATGGATCCCGGTTAGCCCACCGGCACCGGAATCGCGCGCGACATCGCGTCCCTCGCCCTCCGCCCAGACAAAACGACCGGCCTGGATCGTCAAAGCGCTGCGCAACAGCGATAGGCTCAGATACTGGCCGACGCTGCGCCGTTCACGATCGAACAAAGCCGCAGCAACACCGTAGGCCAGCAATGCCGACGTGAAGTAGTCGAGCACCGAGCCCAGCACCAATTGCGGCCGGTCAGCGCCGCCGCCCTGGAACACCGCCATGCCGGAGAGGCACTGGAGCACCTGGTCAAAGCCCCCCTTTTCGCTCAGGGGCCCGCCGTCGCCATAACCGGTGAGCCCGCAATAGACGAGCCGCGGATTGATGCCCTTGAGCCGTGGATAATCGATGCCGAGCCGGGCCGGCACCGAGGGCCGGAAATTTTCGACCAGGACGTCGGCGCTCTTGACCATGCGATGCAGGATGGCGAGACCGTCAGGCTCCTTGAGATCGAGGGCGATCGCCTTTTTCCCGCGGTTGGTGCCGAGAAAGAAACGGCTCTCGCCATCAAGGCTCGATGGAAACTGGCGCAACATGTCGCCCTGGGGGGATTCGATCTTGATCACGCGGGCGCCGAGATCCGCGAGCAAGGTGCAGCCATAGGGGCCGGCAAGATAGCTGGACAAATCGAGGACGGTGACGCCGTCGAGCGGCCCGCGCGGCCCGGGTGATTTTGTCTCCATTATAACTGACGCTCCCGTGCGCGGATTGCCGCCATGCGCTGCAGAACCTGCTGCGCGCGGTAAACAATCGGGTAATCGACGAACTTGCCATCGAGCTGGAATGCCGCACTCCCTTCCGCCTCGGCCCGGGCAAAGGCAGCAACGACGCGCTCGGCGAACGAGACTTCGGCGTCGCTCGGCGTGAAGACGCGGTTGACGACAGTAGTCTGGTTCGGGTGGATGCACATCTTGCCCTGAAACCCGAGCCCGAGCGCGGTGCGCGCGGACATTTCCAACCCGGCCTCGTCGCCGAGATCGACCCACACGGTGTCGAGCGGCGCTTCGAGCGCGGCGGCGCGGGATGCCGTGACGATCTTTGCACGGGCGTAGCCGAGCTCCGTCTCGGCGCGTGACCAGGTCATGTCGACATCGCGGGTAAAGTCGCCGGCGCCAAAGGCGACGCGCTTGATGCGGGTGCCGGCCGCGAGAATTGCATCAATGCCGTTGAGGCCGCGGGCGGTTTCGATGATCGGGATCAGATCGATCGCCTGCGCCGCCAGCCCGCGCTCGCGTTCGAGCTGGGTCAGCAGCCACTCGACCGTCGCCAGCCCGGCGGCATCCTCGACCTTTGGCAGAATGATCCCATCGAGTCCCGGGCGAACGACAGCCAGCAGATCGCCGTAGCAAAATTCGGTATCGCTCGCGTTAACCCGCACAAAGAGAGCTCCGCGCCGCGGCTGCGTCAGTGCTGCGACAATCGCTGCGCGCGTCGCCGGCTTCTCCGCGATCGCGACCGCGTCCTCCAGATCAAGGATGATCGCATCGGCGTCGAGTGTCAGCGCCTTTTCGACACGGCGCACATGGTTTCCCGGTGCGAACAAGAAGCTGCGCAGAAGCGTAATGGCCGTCCTCCCTTTCAAAATCGTGTTCAGCTTGCGCCGGTGACGGACCGCAATCAACTCGGACATCGTCTGATCGCGAACGCGGTGAAGGCGGCAGACTGAACGAGATCGCCGTCTCAGAGCCCCGCCTCTCTAAGCGCCATGCCGCTTTTTGATCCAGATCAAGGGCGAGCGAGGCGCCACTTGGTTGAATGCGTAGTCGGGCTAAAGCGCACTCGGGCGCTACGAGAGGAGAAGAAGAAATGGGTGAGCTTTTGCAGGACGGTCCGGATTACGTCGCGCGTGCCCGCTCACTCGGGCCTGCTCTCGCCGGGGCGGCGGATGAGATCGAGCGAAATCGCGAATTACCAGCATCGATCGTCGCGGCTTTGATCGACAACGGGCTGTTCCGCTTGCTGCAGCCGCTTTCGCTCGGCGGCGCCGAACTCGACCCGATGACCTATGTCAAAGTGGTCGAGCAAATCGCCAGTCACGACGCCAGCACCGGCTGGTGTGTCGAACAGGCGAATGGCTGCTCAATGGTCGCGGCTTTTCTTGATCCCGATATCGCGCAAGAAATCTTTGGACCGGCTGACGGCATCGTCGCCTGGGGACCGGTCGGGCCGGCCGAATTGTGCATCGTGCCGGGCGGATTTCGTCTGACCGGGGCTTGGAACTTTGCGAGCGGCAGCCATCATGCGAGCTGGCTCGGCGCCCATGTCGTGATGCGCGGTCCTGAAGGCGAGCCGTTGTGCCGCCCAGACGGCGGCGAAATTCTGCGCACCCTACTGTTTCCAAAGAGCCAGGCGACGATGACCGATATCTGGCATGTCGTCGGTCTGCGCGGCACCGGCAGCGACCGCTATTCGGTGACCGACCTCTTCATCCCCGAGCAATACACCGTGTTGCGCGACCCCGACATCGCCCCGCGCGAGCCGGGCCGGCTCTATTGCTTCAGCACCAGCAATCTATACGCTTCGGGCGTTGCCGCGGTCACGCTCGGCACCGCGCGCGGCATGATCGGCGACTTTACCGAACTCGCGACCGAAAAAACGCCGCGCGGCGTCCGCCAGCGGCTGTGCGAGAACCAGGTGATCCAGTCGCAATTGGCGCAAGCCGAGGCGCGAATCCGCTCGGCTCGTGCCTTTCTGCTGAGTAGCCTCGCCGAGATTTGGGAAGCGGTCGGTGTGACCGGCGAGCTGAACCTCGAGCAGAACACGATGATCCGCCTCGCCTCGACCTGGGCCATTCACCAGGCGCGCGAGGTCGTCAACACGCTCTATCACGGCGCCGGCGCTACCGCGATTTTTGACGACCGCCCGTTCGAGCGCCGCTTCCGCGACATGCACACCGCAACACAACAGGCCCAGGGTCGGCAAGCGCACTACGAAACGATCGGCCGGGTCCTGTTCGGGCTGGTGCCGGACACGGCGATGTTTGCGTTTTAGCGCGACTATAAAGTAGTGCAATAATTGGCGGAGTTCTCTACACTCTCACCAACCAAAAAGGAGTGCAACATGGCAGAAGCATCTCGGAAATTTACCGCGGGTCCGTTGGCGTTTGTCGTCCGGCACGAATTGTGGGACGGCAACATCCAGGATCATGCCGACCAGGGCGTCTCGATCGACGTGATGGCGGATGTCGGCGGAAAAGCGACGACCCTCCTACGGTTCAACTGCTTCGACATCGAAAAAAGTTATGAGTACGGGCCTGAAAATCCCGATCTGAAGGTCGCCGGGCCGGAAATGCTGGGCGGCGCCGCCCTGACGAACCTCTATCGGATGGATCCGATTACCGACGGGAACCCGATCGGCTGGACCATCAAGACTCTCGGAACCAAGCTGCCAAAAATGCTGGAGCGGTCGGGTTATCCGCAGATCGCCAAAGCGACCGAAATGTCAGAGGTGCGGGACATCCTGCCCGATTTGGAAGCCTGCGCCCGCGAGCTCTATGCGACGAAGCGGAACACGGTCAAACACAACCGCGGCACGCACATCTTCGAAGCCGGCAACATCCGGTTCGGGCTCGAGATGAGGCGGCTGCCGATGGGCGATGGCGGTCTCGCGATCCATGTCCTCGCCGATATCGGCGGCACGCCGGGCAAGCACTATACCGAAGAGACCGAGCTTCTGGCGTTCGATCACTTCTGGAACGGTGCGCATTACCACTATGGCCCGCGAAACAAGAACCACCGGATCTATTGGGACCGGACATTGGTCGAAGATCCGCTGGCCTGGACATTGGAGCAGTTCGAGACCGGAAAGTTGCGGGTGATGATCGAGCGCGCCGGTTATCCGGGGATCGCGGCCGATCTCGACGCGGAAAAGATCGCCTCCGTGTTTCCGGCGATGAAGAAGCAGGCGCTTGAGATGTGGGAGGAAGGTCGGCGGTTGACCGGTCACCCCGGCCTGCCATTGGAGCCGACCCCGAACCTCGCCGCTGCCGCCGAGTAAAGCTAGGCAAACCACACGATGCAGGGAGTTAGTCTCTGCGTCGTCGGCCTCCAAACAACCCGGCCCACGCGGCCGGGTTGTTTTCTTTAGGTCAGCCGCTAACGACGCGCCGAAGACAGCCTCGGGCGGACGCTGATGACGCGGTGTCCCATGAGCGTGTTCTGCTCCGGCAATACGAAGCGTGTTGAACGGCGCCGTGGTATACCATATACCTAGCTTATGACTGAGGTTACCTCACGCCCCAGCCCGACGCTCGATGTGCCGCGGCTCGACACCAGCACGAGCTTTCGCAAGGAAGCCTATGCCGCGCTGAAGCGGGCGATCACCGCGATGGATATCTACGACCATCCGCAAGAGATCCGGCTCGACGAGCGCCGGCTCTCCGACGGACTCGGGGTCAGCCGCACGCCGATCCGCGAGGCGATGACGTTGCTCGAGCAGGAAGGTTTTGTCCGCACCCGCCCGCGCCGCGGCATCTTTGTCGTGCGCAAATCGAAGCGCGAGATCGTCGAGATGATCACGGTCATGGCGGCGCTCGAAAGCATGGCGGCCCGGCTCGCCGCCGAACGCGCGACGCTGGCAGATATTGCCGAACTGCACCGCTTGATGGACCGGTTTCGTGATGGGGCCGGCAATCCGCAGAGCGGGGCCGATGGGCTGGGCGATTACTCGGATGCGAACATCGCCTTTCACCAGGCGATTATCAAAGCGAGCGGTTGTGCCCTGCTCGCTGAAATGACCGAAAACCCGTTTATCCACATGCGCGCGATCCGCAAGATCACGATCCATCAGGAAAACCGGGCGGAGCGCTCGATAATCGACCATATGAAAATCATCGAAGCCATCGAGCGGCGCGACCCCGAACTCTCCGAGCGGTTGGCGCGTGAGCACACGCTGGGGCTTGCGGCGCATGTCGAGCGTCACGGGGATTTTCTCGATATGATCCCTGGGAATAGCTGAGGGTTTTGGCGCGCGTTGAACTAGACAACGTCCAAGTGCCGTCCCGGCGTGGGCCGGGAACCGCCGCTTAGTGTCAAGCGGTTGAACGATAGGTCCGGGCCTTGGCCGAGACGACCATTGGAGGCAATGAATGAGTAAAGCGCTTGAAGGTGTAACCATTCTCGATTTCGGCCATGTCCAGGCAGGCCCGACCGCGACCCAGCTGTTGGCGTGGATGGGCGCCGATGTGATCAAGATCGAGATGCCGGGGCGCGGCGATATCACCCGCGGCCAATTGCAGGACGTCAAAGGCGCCGATAGCCTTTACTTCACGATGCTTAATTCGAACAAGCGCAGCATCACCGTCAACCTAAAGGCGCCGGGCGGCCGCAAGATCATCGAGGATTTGGTCAAGCGCTGCGATGTGATCCTCGAAAATTTTGGGCCAGGTGTTCTCGATCGCCAGGGCTTTACCTGGGAGCGTTTCCAGGAGTTGAACCCGCGCGTTATCTACGCCTCGATCAAAGGCTTTGGACCCGGCCCCTACGCCGATTGCAAGGCCTATGAGAACGTCGCGCAATGCATGGGCGGTTCGGCCAGCACCACGGGCTGGGACGACGGCCCGCCGACCGTCACCGGCGCGCAGATCGGCGATAGCGGCACCGGCGTGCACACGGTTGCCGGTATTCTGGCGGCGCTGTTTCAGCGCGAGCGCACCGGCAAGGGCCAGCGCGTCGAAGTTGCGATGACCGACGCGGTGCTGAATTTGTGCCGGGTCAAGATGCGCGACCAGCAGCGGCTGCAGCACGGGCCCCTGGCGGAATATCCGAACGAGGAATTTGGCGACGAGGTGCCGCGCGCCGGCAACGCGTCGGGCGGCGGCCAGCCGGGATCGGCGTTGCGCTGCGCACCGGGCGGCCCCAATGACTGGGTCTATGTAATCATCCAGCCGACCTGTTGGGAGCCGCTGATGAAGCTCGCCGGTCGGCCGGAACTGATCGATGACCCGGCTTATGCCACCCCGCAAGCACGTTTGCCGAAGATCCCGGAATGCTTCTCGATTATCGAGAAGTGGACAATGACCAAGACCAAGTTCGAGGTCATGGCGGCGCTGAACGACGTCGACGTGCCGTGCGGCCCGATCTTGTCGATGAAGGATATTTACGAGGACAAATCGCTGTATGAGCGCGGCTATCTCGTCGAACTCGATCACCCAACCCGTGGCCGCTATGTCCAGGTTGGCTCGCCGATAAACCTTTCCAACTCGCCGATCGAGGTAAAGCGCTCACCATTGCTCGGCGAGCACACCGAGGAGATCCTCGGCTGGCTCGGCTACGGCAAAGACGAGATCGCCAAATTGCGCGAGGAGAAGGCGGTTTAGTGCGTGCGTTCTCGGTGTAGGATGGGCTGAGCGCCGCGAAGCCCATCGCGCCGTCAAAGTGGGGAGCGCTCGGCTCGACCCACGCTAAAAGTTGACCGGATCACCAATATGCGTTCCCAGGCGACACACGACCGCCGCATTCACCCGGGCTCGGGGCGCCGGCGCGGTCTCGACCATCCCAAAGGCCGCCAGGTCGATCCGGCAGCTTTGGAAGATATTCAGGCATTGCTCGGTGATCGCGAGCGCCGGCGCGACCTGCTGATCGAGCATCTGCATTTGCTGCAGGATCATTTTGGTTGCCTGCATGCACGCCATCTGGCGGCGCTCGCCGAAGAGATGCGGCTGGCGCTGGTCGAGGTCTACGAGGTCGCCTCGTTCTACGCCCATTTCGACATCGTCATGGACGACGAGAAGCCGCCGCCCCCGGTCACGGTGCGGGTGTGCGATAGCCTCAGCTGCGAGCTTGCCGGCGCTCAGCAACTGCTGAGCGAGCTGCAGACCCGGCTCGGCGACAATTTCAGGGTCGTGCGCGCGCCGTGCATGGGCGGCTGCCATCGCGCGCCGGTGGTGGCGATCGGCCATGCGTTGCACGAGCATGCCACTCCCGCTTCGGTGACAAGCGCGGTCGCAGCCGGCGCGACCCACCCGGAAGTTCCAGCTTATATTGATCTCGACGCCTACTGCGCCGCGGGTGGCTACCGCCTGCTGCAGTCCTGCCTGGCCGGCGAGCGTAGCCGCGATGAGGTCATCGCAGCGCTCGAGCATTCGGGGCTGCGCGGGTTGGGCGGCGCCGGGTTTCCGACCGGGCGCAAATGGCGGCTGGTGTGCCAGGAGCCGGGTCCGCGGCTGCTAGCGGTCAATGGCGATGAGGGCGAGCCGGGCACCTTTAAGGACCGCTATTTCCTCGAAACCGACCCGCACCGCTTTCTCGAAGGCATGCTGATCGCCGCCTGGATCGTCGAGTCGGCCGACATTTATATCTATCTGCGCGACGAATACCCGCAATGCCTCACAATCCTGGAGCGGGAGATCGCTGCGATTGACAAGGCCGGTCTCGCGGCCAACACCCAAATCCACCTGCGCCGTGGCGCCGGTGCTTATATCTGCGGCGAAGAATCGGCAATGCTCGAAAGCATCGAGGGCAAGCGCGGGCTGCCGCGGCAGCGCCCGCCATTTCCGGCACAGGTCGGGCTGTTTGGCCGACCGACCCTGTGCAACAACATCGAAACACTGTACTGGGTGCGCGACATCGTCGAGAAGGGCGCCGAGTGGTTTACCGGTCATGGCCGCAACGGCCGCAAGGGGCTGCGGACCTTCTCGGTGTCAGGGCGGGTGCGTGATCCCGGTGTCAAGCTGGCACCCGCCGGGATTACTGCGCGCCAACTGATCGACGAGTATTGCGGCGGCATGGCCGAGGGCCATAGCTTCAAAGGCTACCTGCCGGGCGGTGCCTCAGGTGGCATCTTGCCGGCTGCGATGGCCGACCTGCCGCTCGATTTCGGGACCCTCGAACAATATGGCTGCTTTACCGGGTCGGGCGCGGTTGTCGTTTTGTCGGATAAGGACGACATGCGGGCGGTGGCGCTAAACCTGTTGCGCTTTTTCGAGGACGAAAGCTGCGGGCAATGCACGCCGTGCCGCGCCGGAACCGAAAAGGCGGTCAAACTGATGACCGCACCACATTGGGACGAGGCATTGCTGGACGAATTGACCCGCGTCATGGGCGACGCCTCGATCTGCGGCCTGGGCCAGGCGGCGATGAACCCGGTCAAGCAGGTCCTGAGCCACTTCCGCGCGGATCTCGCGTGAGTGCCGGAAACCTCTCATTCGTCACCCCGGCGCAAGCCGGGGCCTTTTGGTCCGCCATCGAACCGTCTGAAAAATGGGTCCAGGCCTTCGCTGGGATGACTGTTTTTCTTGAGTATCGAGTGTAGCGATGACCGATCCGGTCCGCTCTCTGAACGCCGCCGACGAAGCCGCCCAAATACCCCGAGACACTTTATTGGCGGAGGAACTGGCCGGCGAAGATGTCATCGATATGGCGAACCTGACGACCGCTCAGACCGGTATCGCCGGGACGATTTTTATCTCGACCGCAATGGGTGCGCACAGCCCGCGCGTAAAGTACTTTTTGCAACCAGGCCGAACTCAGCCGAGCTTCTCGGTTTCGATTTCGGACGTGCCCGCTGTCGTCGCCAACAGCTTGCCGGCGCGCGTCGTTCGCCAGATATCGCCGCAGGTGATCCGCTGGGTCGCGCACAACAAGGATGTATTGCTGGCTTTCTGGGATCGTGGCGATACCTGGACACAGCCAGAGGTCAACGATTTCATCCAAAACCTGCAGCGCCTGTGATCCGTCCACAAGCAAACTTCTCGCCATACTCACTCGTCACTCCCGCGTCCGCGGGGGCGACGGATTGGACAATTGGGAACGGGAAATGACCGATCCGATCCGCTTTACCCTCGACGGCGAAGAGGTCGAGGCCGCGCCGGCCGAAACCATTTGGCAGGTCGCCAACCGCCTCGGCACCGAGATTCCGCATCTGTGCTGGCTGCCGCAACCCGGCTATCGCGCCGACGGCAATTGCCGCGCCTGCATGGTCGAGATTGAGGGCGAGCGGGTCCTCGCCGCCTCGTGCGTGCGCCGGCCGACCCCGGGCATGAAGGTGCAGACCGCGAGCGAACGCGCCCGCGCCTCGCGCAAGCTGGTGTTCGAATTGCTAGTCGGCGACCAGCCGGCGCGGGCCGCATCGCACGACCCCCAATCGCGTTTCTGGCAATGGGCCGACCGGCTTGGGGTCGAGGAGAGCCGGTTTCCGCGGCACTCGGCGCCGGCGCCCGACCGCAGCCATCCGGCGATGGCGGTGCAGCTCGATGCCTGCATCCAATGCAATCTTTGCGTCCGCGCCTGTCGTGAGGTCCAGGTCAATGACGTAATCGGCATGGCGGCGCGCGGCCATCATGAAAAGATCGTCTTTGATTTCGACGACCCGATGGGCAACAGCACCTGCGTCGCCTGCGGCGAATGCGTCCAGGCTTGTCCGACCGGCGCCTTGATGCCGGCGAGCTTGGTCGACGCCAACGGGCTCTATGCCAATGCCCCCGACCGCGAAGTCGACAGCGTGTGCCCGTATTGCGGCGTCGGTTGTCAGCTGACTTACAAGATCCGCGACGATCATATCGTCGCGGTCGACGGCCGCGATGGTCCTGCCAATCACAACCGGCTCTGCGTCAAGGGCCGCTTTGGTTTTGACTATGTCCACCATCCGGACCGGTTGACCGAGCCGTTGGTCCGCAAGGAAGGCGTCTCAAAGCACGACACAGATATCGACCCGGCCAACCCGTACACGCATTTTCGCAAAGCGAGCTGGGAGGAAGCGCTCGACCTCGCCGCGTCAGGCTTGAAGCGCATCCGCGACCGTGAGGGGAAACGCGCGCTCGCCGGGTTCGGGTCGGCCAAGGGGACGAACGAGGAGGCCTATCTCTTCCAAAAGTTGGTGCGCACCGGCTTTGGCAGCAACAATGTCGACCATTGCACCCGGCTTTGCCATGCCTCGTCGGTCGCCGCGTTGATGGAAGGGATCGGATCGGGCGCCGTCACCGCACCCTTTACCGCCGCCGGCGATGCCGATGTGATCGTTGTGATCGGTGCGCGCCCGACCGAAAACCACCCGGTGGCCGCCACTTTCTTCAAGCAGGCGGCAAAGCGCGGCGCCCAGGTTTTTGTGATGGACCCGCGCGGCCACACGCTGACACGGCACGCGACGGCAACCCTGCGCTTCAGCCCCGGCCGGGATGTCGCGATGCTGAACGCGCTGCTTTACACGATCATCGAGGAGGGTCTTTACGACCGGCAGTACGTCCAGGCACACACCGAGGATTTCGACAAACTGCGCGAGCACATCCGCGATTATCCGCCGGAAAAGATGGCCGAGATTTGCGGCATCGACGCGGCCACCTTGCGCCATGTCGCACGCACCTATGCCCGTGCCGAGCGCGCAATCATCTTTTGGGGCATGGGCATCTCGCAGCATGTCCATGGGACCGACAATGCACGGTGCCTGATTGCGCTTGCCCTGATTACCGGCCAAGTCGGCAGGCCCGGCACTGGGCTGCACCCGCTGCGTGGTCAGAACAACGTGCAGGGCGCCTCCGATGCCGGGCTGATCCCGATGGTCTACCCCGATTACCAATCGGTCGAGGACCCCGACGTTCGCGCCAAATTTGAGGATTTGTGGCAGACCCCGCTCGATGACAAGCGCGGGCTGACCGTGGTCGAGATTATGGACGCGGTGCATCGCGACGAGATCAAGGGCATGTACATCATGGGCGAGAACCCGGCGATGTCGGACCCCGATGTGAACCATGCGCGCGAGGCGTTGGCTAAGCTCGAACATCTCGTCGTCCAAGATCTGTTCCTGACCGAAACCGCGAAATACGCCGACATCGTGTTGCCGGCCTCGGCCTGGCCGGAGAAGGACGGCACCGTCTCCAACACCAATCGCCAGGTGCAGATGGGCCGCCGGGCATTGCCGATGCCGGGCAATGCGCGCGAGGATCTGTGGATCATCCAGGAAATCGCCCGCCGCATCGGGCTCGATTGGGCCTATGCCGGACCAGCCGATGTTTTTGCCGAAATGACGCTGGCGATGCCGTCGCTCGACAACATCACCTGGGAGCGGCTGGAGCGCGAAAGCTCGGTGACCTATCCCTGCGACGCTCCCGATCAGCCGGGCAACGAGATTGTCTTTGGCGACGGTTTTCCGACGGCCTCGGGGCGCGGCCGTCTCGTCCCGGCGGCGATCATCCCACCCGCCGAAGAACCCGATGCCGATTACCCGATGGTATTGACGACCGGCCGCCAGCTCGAACATTGGCACACCGGGGCGATGACCCGGCGCGCCAGCGTGCTCGACGAGATCGAGCCCGAAGCGGTGGCGAGCCTCGCCCCGGCCGAATTGCGCCGGCTCGGTATCGCAGCCGGCGACCCGGTGCGCGTCACCACCCGCCGCGGCGCGATCGAATTAAAGGCGCGTGCCGACAGCGCGGTGGCGCCGGGAATGGTGTTCATCCCGTTCTGCTACGCCGAGGCCGCCGCCAACATCCTGACCAACCCGCAGCTCGACCCAGTCGGGAAAATCCCCGAATTCAAGTTCTGCGCCGCCAAGGTCGAACCCGCCGAACTCCGCACCGCCGCGGAGTAGGTGGGTAAGGCCACCCTTCCTGTCCGGCCATGACGATGCCGTTCGATACGCTCAAGCTGGCGCGACGGCTCGAAGCGACCGGCTTCGCAGCGCAGCAGGCCGGCGACATGGCGGAGGCGATCGCCGAAGCTCTGTCCGCGCTCGCCACCAAGGCCGATCTCGAAGCACTCGCTGCCGCTACAAAAGCCGATCTCGCCGCCTTGCGTGGCGAACTGAAGGCCGATATTGCCGCGTTGCGCGCCGAACTGAAGGCCGAATGCCGCTGCGCGCCGAATTGAAGGCCGATATCGCCGCGTTGCGCGCCGAATTGAAAGCCGACGTCGAAATCCTCAAACGCGATATGACGATCCGGCTGGGCAGCATGATGGTGGTTGCCGTCGGTGTGATTCTCGCCGGGTTCAAACTGATCCATTGAAGGCTCATGCGCCTAGCGGAGATGACCCCGCAGGCAAGTCTGCTCGCCGCCGTTGCAATTTTTGTACTTGCTGCCTGTACCTCCTCGCCACCGCTCCAATCGCCGGAAACATCCTGCCTGCTACCGTCGCAACAGCGGATGGTGGTCGCGGAGCTGTTCTTTGGTCGCGCCATCAAGGGTCGCACGCCGCTCAGCGATGCCGAATGGGCCGAGTTCACGGTGCAGACCATTACGCCCAACTTCCCCGACGGCTTCACCGTTTTCGATGGCGAAGGGCAATGGCGCAATCCACGGAGCGGGCAAATCGCCCGCGACCCAACCAAAATCCTTCTTGCCGCAACCGGGCCAACGCCTGATCTCGCGCAGCGGCTATCAGCAGTGATCGACGCCTACAAAACGAAATTCCACCAGCAGTCGGTGGGTCTGATCACTCGTAATGCCTGCGCGGCGTTCTAGAGCGATTTCCGAGGTGACGAAAAACGCAGCCCGGGGCGTCTCTTGCCGATGCCGGCTCTTGTTTCCTCCGTATTGGCGATGCACCCTGGTGTGGAGCTTCTAGAAATCGGTGAAGTTGATGCCTGACGGCCCCGGAGTGACGCGTTTCGGTACGGCTTCGCTGTCGGGCGATGACAGCGCGCTTCCCGAAGTCGAACGGGCGGTGCTGGGGCGGGCGCGGACGCTGATCCAAAGGCTTGCCGAGCGCGCACCGGCCGCAACAGCGGCGCGAAAATTGCTGGCGGAGACAATCGCCGAATACCGCGAGGCCGGGATCATGCGCATCCTGCAGCCACGACGGTTTGGCGGCATGCAGGGGCGATTCAGCCTGTTCTCGCGCATCGTCGAAGAATTGACCTATGGCTGCGCGTCCTCGGCCTGGGTCTATGCGGTGTTGGCCGAGCATCAGTGGATCGTCGCGCAATATCCCGAACAAGCGCAGATCGATGTCTGGGGCGACGATCCCGAAGCGGTCGCCGCGTCTTCGCTGGCCCCGCGCGCCGCAGCAAAACGCGTGCCGGGCGGCTGGCGGCTCTCAGGCCGCTATCCATTTTCCAGCGGTTGTGACTATGCGCAATGGGCGATCCTGGGCGCGTTCCTCGGCGAGGCCGGCGACCCGCGGACAATCGCCTACGCGCTGGCGCCGCTTTCCGAGATCGAGATCGTCGACGACTGGCAGACCCTGGGACTTGCCGGGACCGGCAGCAAATCCTTGTTGCTGCATGATGTGTTCGTCCCCGAGCACCGCACGGTGATGGTCGCCGATCTCTTTGCCGGCACCCCGCCCGGGGCATTGGTTCACCCCGAATATCCGGTGTTACGCGCGCCGCGCGGGTTTTTGGTGTCGTATTCGCTGCCGCCGGTCTGCATCACGCTTGGCCAGCGCGCCCTCGACATCGCCTGCACCGCTTTGGCGGGCCGGGTGTCGCGCGGAACGACCAAAGTAGCCGAATCCGAAGTCGTGCAGATGGCGATCGGCGAGGCTGCCGCCGCGATCGATGCCGCGACTCTGCTGCTCCACACCGGGCGCGAACTCGAGCACCACGGAGGTGTCGTCGGGACGCCGTATCACCGAGGCCGAGGCGTTGCGCGCGCGCCGCGACATGGTTTACGCGCAACATCAGGTAGGTCGGGCGGTCGAGCGGCTGTGTGAAATGGACGGCGCCCGCTGGGTCTATGACAGCGACCAACTGGGCGCGATCCGCCGCGACATCATGACCATTCTTACCCACCATGCCGCGAGCCGCTCGGCAGCTATGGCGCCCTATGGCCGCATGCTGCTCCACGAACACGCCGCCAAGTAGCTGACGATCGCGACAACGGACGCGCTCTGCTGCCGCCATTGTCCGACCACATAGGATAGGCATATTAATTTGCAGGGTAGGATAAACCTGCAGCCGGACGGATCGGCTCGGAAATGCGATGGTCGGAAGTTTCCCGGTTTCACGAAAACAATTCCCGGCTCTCCCGGATAAATTTCCCGGTTGCCGTGCCACCGCGAATGCTCATAAGAGATTGATAGCACAGCAGATTTGACGTGAAACGCCGATCTCAGCAAAGAATTTCCCGGCTAATTCCCGGTTCACGGGAATTCTCGCCGAACAGAGGCTAGCGAAATGCTGGTAGAGATCGGGCACTTCGCACTGGTGCTAGCGCTGCTGGTAGCGGCGGTGCAGGGGACTGTGCCATTGATCGGCGCCGCGGCGCGCAGCCGCGGGCTGATGGACATCGCCCGCCCGGCGGCGCTGCTGCAGTTGGCGCTGGTGACGGCCGCCTTTGCAATCTTTATCCACGCCCACATCACTTCCGATTTCTCGGTCCTCAACGTCTTCCAAAATTCGAGCCTGTCAAAGCCGATGCTCTACAAGGTCACCGGGGCCTGGGGCAGCCACGAAGGCTCAATGATGCTGTGGGTCTTCATGCTGGCCTTGTTCGGGGGGCTGGTCGCGTTCTTTGGCCGCGCATTGCCGGCGAGCCTACGGGCCCGCACGCTAGCGATCCAGGGGCTGCTCGGCTTTGGCACGTTGCTGTTCATCATCGCCACCTCGAACCCGTTCGCGCGCCTGTTTCCGGTGCCGGCCGACGGCCGCGACCTTAATCCGCTGCTGCAAGACCCCGGTCTCGCCTTTCATCCACCGTTTCTCTATTTCGGTTATGTCGGCTTCTCGATCTGCTATTCGTTTGCGATCGCGGCATTGATCGAGGGGCGGGTCGATGCTGTGTGGGCGCGCTGGGTGCGGCCCTGGGCCTTGACCGCGTGGTGCGGGCTGACGATCGGCGTCGCGATGGGCAGCTGGTGGGCCTATTACGTGCTCGGCTGGGGCGGCTGGTGGGCCTGGGACCCGGTCGAGAACGCGTCCTTCATGCCGTGGCTGCTGGGCACCGCTCTATTGCACTGCGCTGCAGTCGTGGAAAAGCGCGAAACTTTGCAGCGCTGGACCTTGCTGCTGGCGATCATGACCTTCGGCATGAGCCTCATCGGCACCTTCCTGGTGCGATCCGGGGTTTTGACTTCGGTCCATTCCTTCGCGCTCGACCCGACCCGTGGCGTCTTTATCCTTATCCTGATCGGGGTCGTGATTGGCGGCGGCCTAATCCTCTACGCCTGGCGAGCGCCGAGCCTCGCTGCCGGCAACCAATTCGCGCCGGTCAGCCGCGAGGGCGCCCTCGTCCTCAATAACCTGCTGCTCGCGGGCGGCATGGCGACCGTGTTTCTCGGCACTTTTTATCCGCTCTTCGCCGAAGTCTGGAGCGGGGTCAAATTGTCGGTCGGGCCGCAATATTTCGACGCCACCTTTGTTCCGATCGTCGTCCCCGGCCTGATCGCGATGGCGATCGGTCCGGTGCTCGCTTGGCGACGCGGCAATCTCGCCGGGGCGGCCCGCCGCCTACTGCCTGCCGTGATCGGCGCGATCCTGGCTCCGGCGATCGTCTTCGCTTTTGACCGCTCCGCCTCGCTGCCAGCGCTCGGCGGCGTAGCACTCGCCGTCTGGGCGATGCTGGGGGTTGTGGCCGACCTTGCCGACCGCAGTGGGATCGGCAAGCTGCCACCCGCGACGGTGCTGCGCCGGCTGATTCATTTGCCGCGCGGTACTTGGGGTTACGCCATCGCGCATTTCGGGGTTGGCGTATTGATCGCCGGGGTCACCGTCTCGACCGCGTGGCGCAGCGAACGCATCGAAACCGTACATCCCGGCGACAATGTGCAGATCGCCGGCCGCACCCTGCATTTTGTCGGCGTGACCGAAGGCACCATCGAAAATTATCAGGCCCAGCGCGCCGAGATCGTTGTCGAGCGGCCGGGCCACGCGCCGTTTCGAGTGTTTCCGGAGCGCCGATTTTACCCGATCGCCGGCAGTTCGACGACCAACACCTCGATCACCACGAACGGCTTTGGCGATCTGTATCTGGCTCTCGGGGAAGGCGACGGCAAAGGCAGCTGGGTGTTGCGCGCCTACTACAATCCGCTGGTGCCGTGGGTCTGGTTTGGCGCGGTGCTGGCGGCATTGGGCGGGCTCGTCTCGCTGAGCGACCGGCGCCGTCGAGTGCGCGCCTCGGCCGTCCGTGCGGTCCCGGGAGCCGTGGCGCGGCCCGCAGGACCGGCATGATTCGCCGGTTGTTGCTGGTCCTTGGGCTGTTGCTTGCCATCGGAGCGCCGGCCTGGGCGGTCGAGCCGTCGGAGCGTCTCGCCGACGCCGCCCTCGAGGCCCGCGCCCGGGCCATCAGTCAGGAGCTGCGCTGCCTCGTCTGCCAAAACGAATCAATCGACGAGTTCGAATGCTCCGCTCGCGCACGATTTACGAGTCCTGGTGCGCAAGCGGCTGGTCGCGGGGGACAGCGATCGACAGGTCTTGAATTACATTGTTGCGCGCTATGGCGTTTTTGTGCTGCTCGATCCGCCGTTCGAGCCGGTGACCTGGGTGCTGTGGCTGGGTCCGCCGATCCTCGTTATCGGGGCGGCTGCGGTCCTGCTGCTGCGGGCGCAGCGGCGCAGGCCTGATCCCACACCTTCGGCGCTGACCCCGGACGAGACGGCCCGCGCTGCTTCTTTGCTTGGCGACCGCGCGTGATCTGGTTTCTGCTCGTCGCCGGCCTTTTGACGGTAGCGGTTCTGGCCGTGTTGCTGGCGCCGATGATGCGCCGGCGCTCCGGTCTCGAAGACGAAGAGCCGGCGACCGAACTGTTCCGACGCCAATTGGCAGCCATTGACGAGGAGTTGTCTGAGGGCCGGCTCACCCCCGAGGCGGCGGAAGCTTCCCGCACCGAAATAACCCGACGGCTGTTGGCCGCGGCCGATCATGAAGCGGCGGGATCGACCGCGCCAGCCTCTCGTGGAGCCGAGACGGCGTGGCGGTTCGGTGCGACAATCGCGATCGCCGGATTGCTTCCGGCGACGGCGATGGCGGTCTATTTCGCCGTCGGCACGCCGGCCGCAATCGAACGGCACGCCGGCGCCAATTCCGCGGACCCGCACAGCACCGCCGACCTCGCCGCTGCCGTCGACCAGATCAAGGCGCATCTCAAGACGGCGCCCGATGACCTCAAAGGCTGGACCCTGCTCGGCCGCACTTTGGCCTCTCTCGGCCGCTTTCCGGAAGCGCGCGACGCCTATAATCACGCAATTGGGTTAGCGCCCAACGATGCCGCGTTGCACGCCGAGTTTGGCGAGGTGCTGGTGCTCGCAGCTCAAGGCAAGGTGACGCCGGCTGCCGAGGCGGAATTCGCCAAGGCGCCCGATGATCCGCGCTCGCGCTACTATGCCGCCGAAGCGGCATTGCAGCAGGGCGATCCTGGCGCAGCCAAGCAGAAATTGCAGGCATTGTTGGCGAGCGCGCCCGCCGATGCGCCGTGGCGGCAAACCGTCGAGGATCGCCTGGCTGAGCTGTCCCAGAACGGCACTGATCTGTCAAAAAACGGCGAGCCACCAAAAAACGGCGGGCTGGCGAAAAACGGCAATGCGGGACCAGCCGGAGACACCGCGGGGGCGACTGCACCGGCTAGTGGTCCGACCTCGCAGGATGTCGCCGCCGCGCAATCGATGACGCCAGAACAGCGGCTAACGATGATCCGCGGCATGGTGGAGCGTCTCGCGCAACGCCTCGAACAGCATCCTGACGACAAAGCCGGCTGGGAGCGGCTCGCCCATGCCTACGACGTGCTCGGTGAACCCGGTAAAGCGCAAATGGCGCGCGCCCGGGCCGCCGCAACCGTAGATAGCGCGGCGGCGCCCACCGCGGCGGTGGAGGACAACGCGGCAACACCCAGCGCGGCAACACCCAGCGCGGCAACACCCAGCGCGGCAACACCCAGCGCGGCAACACCCAGCGCGGCAACACCCAGCGTGACAGCCGATAGCCTTACGGGATCAACCGCGTCGGCTGCACAATCAGCGCCCGCTGCGCCAAGCGATGCACGGGGGTGGATCGAGCGGGCGCGCGCCTTTGAAGGCCAGGGCAGGGCCGCCGATGCGCTCGCGGCATTGAAGCAGGGAAATGGGACCTTTCCCGGGAATCTGGCTCTGCTCGAGGCCTACATGAACGCGCTCGCGGGCAACCTCAAGGACGACAAGCCCAGTCCGGAATTCGTCGCAGTCGCGACTCAGATCAACGCGCTCGACGCTAAGCAGCCGGACGCTCTGTGGTATTTGGGTTTGGCCGCGGCACAAAATGGCGATCGCTATCGCGCAGCATCTTATTGGACCAAGCTGCTGGCCGGGTTGCCGGCGGGCGACCCCCTACGCGCTTTGGTGCAGCATCATCTTGATGGCCTGCGCTGAGTCGAGCGCTGATCGGCGACATCGGGAATGATCCCACCGTTGGCAGCTCGACGAGATCTTTGATGCCGCTCGCACCCGGGCTGTGCCTCGTTACCGGAGCGACCGGGTTTCTCGGCTCGGCGGTCGCGCGCGCGCTGTTACAGGCCGGTCAAGAAGTGCGGGTATTGGCGCGGCCCACCAGCGACCGCCGCAACCTGGCCGGCCTTCCGGTCGAAATCGCTGTCGGCACTATGGAGGACACCGGCTCGCTCGCCCGCGCAGTCGCCGGCTGCCGCTATCTGTTTCATGTCGCCGCCGATTACCGATTGTGGGTGCCTGATCCCGCAGCAATGTACCGCGCCAATGTCGACGGCACCCGCGAGCTTATGCGGGCAGCACTTGCCGCGGGCGTCGAGCGCATCGTCTACACTAGCAGCGTCGCGACGCTCGGCATTGTTGCCGGCGGCTCGGCCGACGAAGTCACGCCCAGCCGGCTAGGCGATATGATCGGCCCCTACAAGCGCTCGAAATTCCTGGCGGAGGAAGCGGTTCGCGGCATGCTCGCCGAGCATGGGCTGCCGGCGGTGATCGTCAATCCATCGACGCCGATCGGCCCTCGCGATGTAAAGCCGACGCCGACCGGGCGGCTCATTCTCGAAGCCGCAAAGGGTCACATGCCGGGCTATGTCGATACCGGGCTCAACGTCGTGCATGTCGATGATGTCGCCGACGGCGAGCTGCTGGCGGCCGAATATGGTCGGATCGGCGAGCGCTACATCCTCGGCGGCGAGAACATGTCTCTGGCCGAGATTCTAACGCATGTCGCGCACGCCACCGGCCGGCACCCGCCGCGGCTCAAAGTGCCTTACCCGGTCGCGTTCTCGGCTGCGGCATTCGGTACAGCAATGGCGCGAGTCACCGGGCGAGAGCCGTTTACGACGCTCGACGGTGTTCGGATGTCACGCAAAAAGATGTATTTCTCATCGGCGAAAGCCGACCGCGAACTTGGTTACAGACCGCGGCCGGCGCACGAAGCCATCCACGATGCAGTCGCCTGGTTCGCCGCCAACGGCTACCTGAAAGTGTAAGTTACGACGGCAATGCCGACCGTTCTGTCGATTCAATCCTGGGTAGCGGCCGGCGTCGTCGGGAATTGCGCGGCGCTATTTCCATTGCAGCGGCTCGGGATCGAGACTTGGTCGCTCAATACGGTCGCTTTCTCCAATCATACCGGCTACGGCAAATGGCGGGGCGCCGCGGTGCCGACGACAATCATCGCTTCGTTGTTCGAGGGCATCGCCGAGCTTGGCGTTTTGCCGCGCTGCAACGGCGTGCTGTCGGGTTATCTCGGCGAGGCGGAAGTCGGCTCGGTATTGCTGGATATCGTCGCCCGCATCAAACAGGCGAATCCGGACGCACTTTATTGCTGCGATCCAGTCATGGGCGATGTCGGGCCGGGGTGGTATGTGCGCGGTGGCATCCCCGAATGGTATCGCGACGAGGCGCTGGCGGCCGCGGACATTGCGACGCCTAACCGTTTCGAACTCGAATGGCTGACCGGGAGCCGTATCGGCACCCTCGCCGAGGCCGCGGCCGCAGCCAAGGCTCTCAGGCATCGGGGTCCCGCAATCGTCCTCGTCACCAGCATCGAGCTGGCGCCGGATCGGGTCGCCGTGCTCGCCGCCGCTCGTGAAGGCGCCTGGGCGGTTGAAACCCCGCGGCTTGCGATCGAAGCCACCGGCTGTGGCGACGCCTTGGCCGCGCTGTTTTTCGGCTGGATACTCAAAGGCAAGCCGGTACCGGAAGCGCTGGCGCTGGCTGTCGCGGCAATTTGGGGGGTCATCGAGGCTACCATTGCTGCAGGCGGCGGCGAGCTTGCTTTGATTGCCGCACAGGACGAACTCGTTATGCCGAGCCGCAGACTAATTCTGCAGAAATTGTAAATCGAAGGGGAAGAGAAATGCAGACGCCGGGCAAGATCGCGGTCATTACCGGAGCCGGGAGTGGTATCGGGCGCGCCTCGGCATTGGCGCTGATCGAGGCGGGTTTCACTGCAGTCCTGGCCGGCCGTCGCCATGAAATGCTTGAACAGACCGCCGCCACGGCGAAATCACCGCTCACTTTGGTCGTGCCGACCGATATCTCGGACCCGGCGCAGATCGCGGCGCTGTTTGACAAGGTAAAGAGTACGTTCGGCCGGATCGATTTGTTGTTCAACAATGCCGGCATCAGCACACGCGGCATTCCGTTTGAGGATTTGACCTACGAGCAATGGACGAATGTGGTTGCGGTCAATCTGACCGGCTCTTTCCTGTGCGCGCAGCATGCTTTCCGCATGATGAAAGCGCAGGATCCACAGGGCGGGCGGATCATCAACAATGGTTCGGTATCGGCGCATGTGCCGCGCCGCCACTCGACGCCTTACGTCGCGACCAAGCACGCCTTGACCGGGCTCACCCGGTCATTGTCGCTTGACGGGCGCGATCACAACATCGCCTGTGGCCAGATCGATATCGGCAATGCGGCAACGACGCGCAACGAAGACACCGCGCGCGGTCGGCTTCAGGCCACCGGCCAGGTCCAAGCCGAGCCTCGGATGGATGTCGAACACGTCGCCCGCGGCGTCGTCTATATGGCGACATTGCCGCTCGACGCGAATGTGCAGTTCATGACGGTCATGGCGACAAAGATGCCTTATATCGGCCGTGGCTGACCGCGAATCGCGAAAGAGGAAGACTACAATAAGCTCGTCCTGCCGAGCAAATTCGCGCGCTTTGGTCGACGCGATGCGCGTACAGAACTAAATCTTATGGCTGATTTGCCAAAAAATCACTCAGATTGCCTATAAAATAGGCCGCCGAGACGCTCCGATCGGATGCGTCTTGACACCTTTGGCGTGGCCAGAGCACAAGGTGATCCAACGCTCCCGTGTGCAACCCTTTCGTTAATCTCTCTCGCGTTATGGTTTTACCGGATCGGGCTCGGGATTTGGTATGGCGATTGCGTCGTGGTTGGGCTGGGGAAAGAGGCGGCCGGGTCGTCAGCTACCGGATTGGTCCTGATTGAAGGTTTACTCGAAAGGCTCTGTGCAGATGAAAAAGAGCAAGAAAGGCACCATCTCGGGCGCAGCGGTTTTTTGCGCATTGCTCAGCCTCGGCGGAGCAGGCGCATGGGCCGATGAACTCGCGCAGCTGCCATCAGCGGCACCTCCAGCACCGCCGCCGCCCGGAGCACCACCCGCAGGCGCGCCGCCGCCCGCAGCGGCTGCACCGGCGCCGGCTCCCGCCGCCCCGACCTCGCCGCTGATCGCGCCCTCGATAACCGGACCACTCTCCATTCAGCTGCCACCGCCGAAATACACGTTGGGGCCACTCGGCGACATCTATGTCGACGGTATCGGCAGCGGGTTGTTTCAGTGGCAAAACAACCTTGTGAAGGGCGTCCTACCGGGCAATAACGCTTCAATAGGCGATTTGAACAACGGCCAGATTTTTGTCCAGAAGACCGACGGCCTCTTCCAATTCTATGCACAAGCCGGTGCTTATTCGATTTCTTCGCTGGGCACACCTTACATCTCGACCGCACTGGCGACCTGGGGAGCCAATTCACCTTCCGGCAATTTGTGGGGCTGGTTTCCGCAAGGTTTTGTAAAGATCGTCCCAACCGACAATTTCTCCATCCAGGCCGGCAAACTTCCGACCTTGATTGGAGCTGAATACACGTTTTCCTTTGAAAATATAAACATCGAGCGCGGCTTGTTGTGGAACCAAGAACCAGCGGTCAGTAAGGGTGCTCAGGCCAATTATACTTTGGGTCCGGCAGCATTTTCGCTGTCGTTTACCGATGGCTTTGATTCTGGCGTCTATAACTGGCTCACCGGATCCGTAACATACACGTTAAACCCGACCAATACGTTTTCATTTGTCGGCGGTGGAAATTTGGGAGTTACAAAGAACAATAACTTGCGCACCCCAATTTTGCAGAGCAATTCTCAGATCTATAATTTAATCTACACCTATAATTCCGACCCGTTGATCATCCAGCCCTATTTCCAAGCGACCCATGTTCAGGGAAACGATAGCGTATTCGGACCCGGCGCAGCAACTTTTGGCGGCGCTCTGTTGGTCAATTACAATGTCGGCTCCGTCCTTAATCTTGCCGGCGTTAATCTCGGCGGACGCGCCGAATATATCAACACGACAGGCAGCAACAATCTACTCTACGGACGGGGCAGCCACGCGTTCTCCCTGACCTTCACGCCAACCTATCAATATAAGTACTTCTTTGCCCGCGGCGAAGTTTCATGGGTCAAGGCGGGCGCCATCACCGACGGGTTCGCTTTCGGTTCCGCAGGGTCGAATACCAGCCAAACCCGCGTCTTGGTTGAAAGCGGCATCCTGTTCTGAGCTGCTGGCCCGCCGCAGGTTAGGGGATGGAGGCGAATTAGCTCCGCCAGCCGCACAATCGATGCCTTTCCACCCGGCGGATCACCCGCTATACAGGCCACCGCCGGCCGCGGTCGGTCCGCGAAAGGTGTTGCGTGCCCGATCTCGATCTCGTCATCTTCGATTGCGATGGCGTCCTCGTCGACAGCGAAGCAATCTTTGCGCGCGTCCTCGGCGAGTGTCTGACCGAAGCGGGTTTTCCGGCGACGGTCGACGAGGCCTTGATGCTCGGCTTTGGCAAGAACCGGGACACACTCAGTGCCGCGGTTGAGGCGCGCTATGGCCTCGCGTTATCGGACGACTTTTTCGACGAGATGCGGGCGCGTACGGCCATCGTCCTCGAACGCGAACTGAAACCGATCCCGGGCGTTGCCGAATTGTTGGCGGCATTGCCGCGAGCGCGCTGCGTCGCGTCAAACGGCCATCTGCAGCGGGTACGCCAGCGCTTGACCTTGACCGGGTTGTTAGGTTTCTTCGACCCGCATGTGTTCAGCGCGATCCAAGTCGCGGTCGGCAAGCCGGCCCCCGACTTGTTTTTGCTCGCGGCTCGCAAACTCGGGGCGTCGCCCGCCGGGTGCACTGTCGTCGAGGACAGTATTGTCGGTGTTGCGGCCGCGGTTGCCGCAGGCATGCCGGTTGTCGGCTTTTGCGGTGGCAGTCATTGCCCCGCCGGTCACGAGGATCAGCTTATCGCGGCCGGTTGCGTACAGGTGTTTAGCCACATGACCGATCTCGCGGCTTATCTTTGCAAAGCCAAATAATGCGGGTCATCCAAATCTCGGACACGCATCTGAGCCGAGGCAAACCACATTTTGCCGATAACTGGCCGCCGCTGGCAGACTGGATCGCGGCGCAGCGCCCCGATCTCGTGATCCATAGCGGTGATCTGACAGTGGACGGCGCCGATGTCGAAGACGACCTCGCCTATTCCGCGCAACTGATGAACGGCGTTGGGAGGCTTTGGCGCGCGGTGCCCGGCAACCACGATGTCGGCGATGCAGGGCACGTCCGGCAGGCGGTTAATGCCGAGAGGCTCGCGACCTGGCGCCGATATTGCGGGCCCGACCGGTGGGTCGAGGACATCGACATGGGGGCGCGAGGCTGGCGACTGGTCGGGCTCGATGCGATGCTGATCGACAGCGGCGAGGCGGAGGAAGCCGAGCAAAGCATTTGGCTCGAAGAGGTCATGTCCGCGGCGGGAGAGCGCCAGATCGGCTGGTTCCTGCATCGCCCGCTGTTTCTCAATAGTCCTGAGGAGGGCGATACCGGCTATTGGTCGGTCAAGCCGCAGCCGCGAGCGTCTCTGATGGCAATGGTGCGGCGCTACCGGGTGGCATTTGTTGCCAGCGGCCATCTCCACAAGGCCCGTGACTTCGAATACGACGGCACTCGCTACATCTGGTCGCCGGCATCGAGTTTTCTGGTCGGCGCACCGACCCAGCCGGATATGCCCGGCGAAAAGCGGCTCGGCGCTGTCATGTATGAGCTTGGCGATCGCACTTTCACCGCCAAGATCGCCGAGGTGCCGGGGCTTCGCCAACATTGGCTCGATGACGTTATCCACGAAGTCTATCCACGCCCGGGCAAGCCCGCGGGCGCCGATTGAACCGTAACCGTTTCGATTTTACCGCCGGAAAGACGGAAAATGCGGTCCTGCGGGACTGGCAGGGTGAGGGCGTCGGCCCGCGGCAGGCCGGCATAAAGACCGCGCAGCACGCGGCTGACGAGGCCGTGGGCGACAACGAGCGTTGTTAAGGGTTCATCCTGCTCGCCGAGCCACTCGCCGACGCGCCCGGCGAAACCGGTGTAGCTTTCGCCATCCGGCGAAGCAAAGCACCACTCGGGACCCTCGCGCTCGAAAATCCCCGGCGAAATCGCTTCGATCTGATTGAAGGTCAGACCGTCCCAGGATCCCATCGTCAATTCCCGCAGCCGCTCGTCGACCCGTAGCGAGCCGATGCCGCGCAACTGATCGCGGATAATCTCGGCTGTCCGCCGCGCGCGCCCGAGGGGGCTGGCGACGATCGTCCGGTCGGCGGCATCCGGAAGGCTTACCAACAGCCGCCCGATAGCGCTGGCCTGCGCGATACCTCGCTCGGTCAGCGGTGAATCGAGCCAGCCCTGATAGCGCCTTTCCCGGTTCCATCCGGTCTCGCCATGGCGAACGAGGAGGATCGTCACGATGCGATCCAGGGATTGCGCATCCGGTAAAGCACATGCCGCCGTAGCGGGCCTTCAGGCACGTTCGGGTGATCGAAATCGTCCGCCGGGTCACGGGCCATGCCGAGCCGCTCCATGACGCGACGGGAACGCTGATTTGCGGGCACGGTGACCGCGACGATCTGTTCAAGACCAAGTTCGCCAAAGCCGTAATTGAGCGCTGCGCGCGCCGCCTCGCTGGCGTAGCCGCGACCCCAATAAGCCCGGGCAAGTCGCCAGGCGATTTCGACGGCAGGGGTAAAATGCGCCCCGTACGATATCCGAGCGAGGCCGACAACACCGATAAAGGCCGCTTCGCCCGGAACTTCGACGACCCACTGCCCGAACCCCTGCTCGTTCCAGTGCGCCCGCGCCCGCATCGCCCACGCCTCGCACGCTGCCAGATCAGGGAACGGTCGCAGAAATTCCATAACCGTCGGGTCGGCCGACATCGTCTCAAACGCCGCTACATCATCATGACACCATGGCCGCAGCAGCAGACGCTTGGTGTGTAACGAGACAGTCACGAAAATTTCACCGCAGCCAGTGCTCTGGCCCCGTTGTCCACTGAAGCGCGTCTAGCATTTAAGTGCCCTCGCCTTACCGTGGGCGATGATTTTGTCCGGGTGGGTCCTCCAGGTGAAGGGCTTCGGGTCGTTGGCCTCGCGCTGAAAGCGATTAATGATGGCTTGGAGCATTCAACGCCTGATCACCTTTCCCTCGAGCATGCCGGGCCCTTCAGTACACCCCGCTACCGTTGGGCGCTGGCGATCCGATACTCCGCCTCCGCTTCGATAGGCCCGCCCTTGTCGGCGAGATCGCCCCGCACTTCCTCTCGCACGGCGAGGCGTATCTCCTCCGGCAGTGCTGCAAGTGCCTGGCCAGTGGAGGCCCCACCGCGTTCAAAGGGGCTGTAATAGGCATCAAAGGACGGGAGTACGAAGGTGTGCCTCACTGTATGGGTTTCTATGTCGGTTAAGCCAGCCTCATTGAAGAGAGACCGGAGTAGCGAGGCTTCGCGGAGCGAGAAACTGCGAGTGACGGCCGCGGCTAAACTTGGCATGTGTCGTGCTATGATTACGTTGATCTGATGGTTATAGGAGCGCTCGACGACGGTATTTACCGAGACAGCCACGCGCCCGCCGGGGCGGAGCACGCGACGAAACTCGAAGAGGCCCCGTAACGGGTCGGGGAAGAACATCAGCCCGAGATTGCACAGTACTGCGTCGAAACTGCAATCGTCGAACGAAAGCGCCTGCCCATCCCCCACAGAGACTGAAGCATTCGGCGCTTTGGCAAGACGCTCACGCGCCCTCTCGGCCATGGCCGGCGAGACATCAGCGGCGATGACATGGCCGGATGCGCCGACGGCAGCGAGGGCCGCCTCGGCCGAAAGACCCGTGCCCGTCGCAATGTCAAGGACGTGCATACCCGGTGCAACGTGCGCGGCCCGCAACAGGAAGGGCATGAAATGCGCGGTGACGTGAGCGAAAGCTCGGTCGTACTCCGCCGCTGCCTCGTCGTTGAAGGCTAGCTCTGCCATCCCGAGATCCTGATTCTTGTCCTGTCTTTAGCATCGAATGTTCGCAGAGCCGCGTCGCTGATTGCAAGCTGAGAGGCCACCGCGCGGCCAACGTCTGCCACCACCCTTAGAGAGGCCTGACAGGCACGGGGACCCGCCGTATTAGGATCGAGAGCCACCGAAGCGCCGACACCAATGGGTTAGAGTTGCACTAGGGATATATCGCTGCCTATTGGCCGGCAGCGAAGGTGAGACGGAACGCCGGCCGGCTGGAAAGTCTCATTGCTCACCGGCGCATTAACGAGCCGGTCCGTATCCATATCCGCACCTTTAATTAAAGCCGACTTATCTAAAATCCCTTTTAGTAAAAAAGGATCAATCTTCTTTGCGGCGACGCGGGGCTCCGCTGTTGATGCCCGCCACCCGAGGAGGTGCGGCGTGAGAAAACTGCTTGTTGGCTTGGTGGGGCTCGTCTTTCTGATCATCGCCGCGGCCATCCTGATCCCGTTGGTTATTCCGGTCACAACCTATGAGGGCCGGCTCATCACCTTGGTTAAGCGGGCGACGGGACGCGATCTCAAGATCGCCGGGCCGGTGAAATTGTCGCTGTTTCCGGCTCTGGAGCTCGAGGCAAGCGACGTTTCACTTTCCAATCCGCCGGACGCGCGCTCACCCAACATGGTGAAATTAAAACAGCTGCAAATGCGGCTGCGGATCTTGCCGTTGCTTCATGGCTCGGTCGTGGTGAGCCGCTTGGTTCTGCTTCAGGCGGTGATCGCGCTCGAGATGGACAAGGCAGGGCGTCCCAACTGGGAGTTCGGAACGCCAGCAACGCCCGCTGCTGCTGCACCGCCGCGCACGACGGCCGCGCCGGCACGCCGCGATACGGGCGGCGGCCTGAGCATTAACGGTCTCGGCATTTCCGGCGTGACATTTGAAGAAGTGCGGTTCGTCGACGGCGCGATCAGTTACAACGACCAGCGCACCGACAAAACGGAGCGGCTCGACAAGATCAACTCCGCATTTTCATTGCGCAGCCTCGCCAACCCGCTCGCCGCCAATGGTTCGGCAGTCTGGCGCGGCGAAAGTGTGACATTCGCGCTGCGCATTGATCAGCCGAGCGCGCTTGTCGGCGGCGCCGAGAGCGAGGCCAACCTGAAGCTCGCCGCGGCCTTGATGACCCTCGACTTCTCCGGCCGGGTCGAGGGCCCGCCGTCGGCCCGCCTGGCCGGGCTCGTCGATCTCCGGACCCAATCTGTGCGTCAGCTCGCGCAGTGGATGGGATCGCCGATTACCTTCAGCGGCGGCGGCTTCGGGCCGTTCGCGATTAAGGGCAGGCTTGCGACCGCCGGGACCAAGATCAGCATCAGCGATGCCGATCTCTCGCTCGACACCATCAACGCCAAAGGCTCGATCGCGATCGACCACGCCGGCGCGCGGCCTGTGGTTACGGGCAAGTTCGCTGTCGACAGGCTAGACCTCACTGCATACCTCTCGCCGGAGACGACGTCGACCCCTCGACCCGCGGCTCCGGGCTCCGCTCCGGCGCCGACGTCAGCCGCGCAAAGCGATGGCAACGATCTGGCTATCGACGCCTCGCCGCTCGAACTCGCCGATATCGATGTCGACCTCAATATCGGCAGTATCGCCTACCGCAGATTCCAGATCGAGACGAGCACGGTCGCGATCCGTGTCAAGGACGACCAGTTCACCGCCGATCTGAGCCGGATGAGTCTCTATCGAGGCAGTGGCCACGGGACCGTGACGGTGGACGGCAGCGGAGCCGCACCAAGCGTTGGGCTCAATATTGCCCTGGCCCAGGTGCAGATCGACCCGTTGGCGCAAGCGCTAATCGGTGACAGCCGGTTGACCGGCACCGGTAATCTCGACATTGCGGTCACCGCCCGCGGGAGGAGCCAGCGCGAGTTGATCAACACGCTCTCGGGCCGCGCGGCGCTGAGCCTCGCCAACGGCCAGATCGAGGGGGTCAATCTGCCAGCGCTCGCCGCGAGCGCGGCGAAGATCGAGCGAGACATCATCCGAACGCTCGATATTACAGACACACTCAACCTTCTCGCCCATGGCCAGATCAGCAAGGTCGGCCCGCTGGCCCTCGTCGAGAACGCAGCCAAGAGCCTCGTCGGTGGCGGCAACAACAGCAGTTTCGCTACCCTGACGGCAACAGGCACATTCACCAATGGGCTGGTGCGCAACAATGATTTGCAAGTGAGATTAGGCGGCGTGCCGATGACCGGCGCCGGCACCGTCGATCTGCGGACGAGCGTGGTGGATTACAGGGTCAATGTGCGGCTCGGCGAGGGCGTCATCGTGCCGGTCCAGGTCAGCGGCACCTGGGACAATCTGAGCTATCGGCCCGATGTGGCCGCCATGCTGATGCAAACGCCCCGCAACGTACTCGATAGTCTCAAATCCGCCGGCGGCAGCGTCGGCAAAGGTCTCGAAGGCGTTGGCCAAGGCCTCTACGGCGTCGGCCAAGGTGCGGTCGGGGTGCTCAAGGGAATCTTTGGCAAGTAACGCGCCGCGGCGCACCGCCTCCTGCGATCCAAAATCTGGCTGCCACCGCTATTTCTTGGGATCGACGCGGCCCGCGAGGTTTGACATAAACATTTGCTGCAACTGCTCGAAGCCCTTCAGGGTCGCGGGCAACCAAGTTTCGATCAGCGCCTTGGCGTCCATCGCCCTGATATTCGCGCTCATCCGTTCTTGCACTTCCTTTAAGACCGCTTCCTGGAGCGGTTGCACATCGGGCAGGCCAAAGAAGCGGCGCGCCTCCTCCGCGGTGCAGTCGACGTCGAGCTTGATTTTCATCGCGCCATTCCTCGCTCCCGATCCCGCCGATGGGACAACACAGCCAATCTCGTGTACTCTCGCTCGCTATGCCCGTCGATATCCCATTCCGCCGTGAGTTCTCGTTCGAATACGGCCGGCTCGAACCGATAGCCCCCGGCATCCGCCGCATTGTCGCCCGCAACCCGAGCCCGTTTACCTTTCGAGGCACCGGCACTTACGTCGTCGGCGAAGGCGAGGTCGCGGTCATCGATCCCGGCCCCGATCTGGAAGAGCACGTCGCGGCACTGCTGGAGGGGCTCGCCGGCGAGCAGGTGACCCATATCCTGATTACCCACACCCATCGCGATCACTCGCCGGCGGCTAAAGCGGTAAAGTCGGCAACCGGCGCCTGGACCTATGGTTTTGGCCCACATGCCGGTGGGCGGCGCGGCGAGGCCGGTATCGAAGAAGGCGGCGACTGGGATTTCACCCCTGATGTGACCGTAACCGACGGCGACGAGGTCGCGGGCGGCGGCTGGCGTTTCGAGGCGGTGCACACTCCGGGGCATACCTCGAACCATCTGTGCTTTGCCCTACCCGAGCAGCGCATCCTGTTCAGCGGCGATCATGTCATGGGTTGGTCGACCAGCGTCATAGCACCGCCCGACGGCGATATGAGCGCCTATATGGCCTCGCTCGACAAACTGCTTGCCCGCGACGATGCAACCTATTGGCCGACCCACGGGCCGGCTATCACCGAGCCGCATCCGCATGTTCGCGCGTTTGTCGCACATCGCCGCGAACGCGAAGCCGGAATCCTCGATTGTCTCGCGCGCGGGCCACAATCGATCGAAGCGATCGTCGATAGGCTCTATGTCGGGCTCGGTCCGGGGTTGCATCGCGCCGCCGGGCGATCGGTGCATGCGCATTTGCTCGATCTCGTCGCCCGGGGCCTCGTCGCCAGCGACGGCGCGCCGGTGATCGACGCGATCTACCGCAAATCCGGCAGCTGATCGCGGCAACCACGGGGCATATATCAATTCGGTCATTCGGGAGGATAAGGCTGATGCCAAAGGCCAAGATTATGGTCGTTCTCGCCGGGTTCGCCGCAACCGCCATCTTTGCCAATTTCTTCCCGGCGCGAGCCGACGAATTGAACGACCTTCGCAGCAATCAATCATCAATCCAGTCGCGGATCGACCAGCTGGCGCGACCGGCGGATCCGCAAACCAACGCTCCAGCGGCGCCTGTCCCGAACGTCGGGGGCAGCTTTCCACGCTCGTTCGTGATCCCGGGAACCGATACCTCGGTGCGGGTGGGCGGAGACGTTGACGAGACCATGGGCTACCACGCCCATTAACGCCTGAACGAGCCTCGCAGGTCACGCGGCCGTGGCCATGCCGCTAGACAGATCGCGTATTATATCGCGGATGGCCCGCCGGCAGCCGTAAAGAGCGGGGTGCGGGTCAGCGCGAAATCCTCGACGGCGGCGGTGAGCTTGTCGGCATCGGCTTCGTCGAGCGCAATCGACAGCGCAAACATGCCGCGCTTGGCGAACCAGATGCCGGATGCCATCAGATCGAACCAGAACAGATCGCGCAATGCGCCGTTGCCGCGCGCCGCATCCTCTTCCGAGCGGATCGGCGCGTCGGTCATGTGGACCGACATCATCGAGCCGCGACCGGTGAACTGCATCGCCAACCCATGTTGCCGCACGATCCGGTTCAGCCGCCCGCGCAATCCGTCGCCCCATTCGTTCAAGGCAAGGGCGCGCTCCGGCGTATAGACCTCGGTCAGTCCGACATAGCCAGCGTTCATCGTCAGCACATTGTTGTTGAAGGTGCCGGCATGCTGAAAGGCGTCGGGCCGGCGCGGGTCAAAGCGCTCCATGATATCGGCGCGCCCGCCAAACGCGCCAAAGCTCATGCCGCCACCGAGATATTTGCCCAATGTCGTCAAGTCCGAGAGGATGCCGTGCGCCTCCTGCAACCCGCCTGGCGCCAGCCTCGACGTCATGACCTCGTCGAACACCAACAGAGCCCCGGTTTCGTCCGCGAGGGCGCGCAGCCCGGCAAGAAACTCGCGGTCGGCCGGGATGCAACCGGTCGTCCCCTGCATCGGCTCGACCAGGATCGCGGCGAGATCGGCGCGGTGCGGGCGGACAAGATCCTCGACCGCGCTGAGATCGTTATAACGGCCGATCAAGTAGTCGAACGGCGCGTTGATGACGCTGCCGTGACCGCGAAAATAAAATACGCCGCCGTGATAGCCGCCTGAAAATACCAGGATTTTGCGCCGGCCGGTGATGGCGCATGCGGCGCTGACCGCCATCAGATTTGCTTCGGTTCCGGAATTGGTAAACCGCACCAGATCGATCGACGGAAAGCGGGCGCATACCGCGGCAGCAAATCGCGCCTCGGCTTGGCTCTGTGCGCCGAAGTTAAGCCCGCCCGAGAGCGCTTCCTCGATCGCCTTGATAATCGCCGGATGCGAGTGGCCATAGATCCCGGCGGTAAACTCGCTGAGGAAATCCGAATATTCGTGGCCGTCGAGATCCCATAGCTGCGCGCTCTCGCCATGCGCGATCGTCAGCGGGAACGGATCGACGTGGATCGAGGCGCGCGTGTTGCCGCCGGGCATCGCCGCGCAAGCCTCGCGGTGCTGGGCCAGGCTTTTCGGGTTTGCCGCCCGATATTGCTCCTCGGCTTCGGCGAGGGCGGCCGCCAAATCGATATTGGAGGTGCTGGTTTGGGTCATTGGCAGAGGGCTCCGCGAATAGCCGAAAGCGCGGTCGCCAGTGCGCCGCTCTGACCCAGATTGCGTCGCCGACCCGATCCTCGCAACGCCAAAGCCAGTCGATGGCCGCATCCGCGGCCGGCAGGGTGCCGCGCTCAGCTCATGCCGGAGACCGAAGAGGGCTCGATCTCGTACATGACGCGAACTTCGCCGGGCTGGCGAAACGGGTAGGTGTCCTTGTCGAGATATTTCTTGGCGAGGGCGTCGATATGCGCGTCGGCGCCGTTTTCGGTCTCTGATACGACGCGGCCGCGGATCTGCACATACCGGTAAGGATTGTCGGGGTCCATGATCGCCATCGCGACCGGCGCCCCGGGTCTCAGATTGCGCGCCTTGACCCGGCCCTTGGCGGTATTCACCCGCACTTTCCCGTTCGCATAATCGAACCAGACCGGGGTGACCTGCGGCGTGCCGTCGGGCATGACTGTGGCGAGTTCGGCGAACGCTTTTTTCTGCTGCATCAGGTCGAGATATTTGTCGGGTATCGGTGCCATTTGGGGATCTCCGTTGAGATGCGCCGGCGCAGCGTAAACTTTCCGCGCCGGATATGCCGTTCCTAACAGCGCGCCGCAACCGCTGTTCCGACGCACAACTCGCTCGTTTAGGAGTCGCCAGTCGCGCTTTCGGCCCAGCGTTTCATCAATGCGTTCGAGGGCAGGGTTTCGTCGAGGAGCTTGTGGGCGGTCTCAGCCCCGGCGACCGGGAGCCCGCTCGGATCGAGCAGACCGATCTGCACCAAGACGCTCGCCTGATCCCAATAGATGTGCTCGTGGTAGAGCTTGTTGCCGCGAAAGCCGACGACCGCGACGAGCGGCACTTCGACCCGGCGCCCGGTCGGGGCGACGCCCGGCAGCATCCAGTCGATCTCGCGATCATGGGTAAACGACACCACCATCTCGTCGACGACGCGGTCGGCGCCGATCGTGCGCGACACCGGGACCATGGCAATATCGGCGGGGCATGTCGGGATAAAGTGATTGGCGTAGAACCGCGCGAGGTCACGCTGGCCGACCCCACCGGTCATGACCGGGACGTGGTTGACATAGGGTTCGCCGACCATAGTCGCCATTGTCGCGTCGACATCACGGGTTTCAAATTCGTAGCGCGTATGGGCTTCCCACAGCGCTTCGAGATCGTAATGCGGGCCCATGACCCGCCGCAGCAGCGCGATCGACCGCGAATGCGCGAGACCGGCCGCCGCCTTCTCGGTGTGTCCGCCGCGCTTGTGCTCGAACCCAGGCTTGATCCCCGGATAGACATAGAAGCTGGCCTCCGAGTGACTGGCGACAGCCTGTTTGAGTTTCTCGACCGCGGCGGGCGGGATGGCCGGGTCGTCTCCGGCAAGGTGCAGCACCACCGGGCAGGCGATGCGCGGCATCAGTTCGAGGGCTTGTTCTATGGCCGGCGGGGAATAGCAGATCGTGCATTCGACGCGCTTGTCTGCGGCAGCCCGCAACGCGGCGATACCGCCCGGCCCAAAGCCGATTGCCGCGACCTTGCCGGTGCATTCGCTGCGGCGACGCAATGCCGCGATCGCTGCGGCAACATCATCGTTCGACACTTCAGCAGTGGTGCATAGCGCGAGATAGCCCTCGGCGGCATAAAGGTTGGCAAGTTGTCTGATAACCGCATGATTGCCGCCGTTTTCGACGATCAGCACGACCCCGGGGCCGCTTCCGGCCTCAGGCACGGCAAGGTAGCCCTCCACGCTCCGACCATCGGCGCTTGCTGCAACGATCACATCCCCCGGCATCCTACCCTCCCGATGCTCGAATCCGCGCGATAGGTTACCGTCAATCGACCGCGCGGTCGCGAGCTCTTAGCATCCGGCGCCCCGACTTGCGCGCTCGGTCGGCAGCGCTGGACAAGGCCGCTGCAGAGCGTAAATTTTTCGCTATGGACAACAGAGAACTCAGCGTGCGCGCGATCCTGGCCGGGGAGGCGCCTAACGATACGCCGATCAGCGTCAAGGGCTGGGTGCGAACCCGGCGCAACTCAAAGGCCGGCATTTCCTTTGTGCATTTGTCGGACGGCTCGGCCTTTCATCCGGTACAGGTGGTCGCACCCAACACCTTGCCGAATTACACCGACGAGGTGTTGCGGCTGACCGCCGGCTGTGCCGTCGAGGCGACCGGGGTGATCGTACCGTCCCCGGCCAAGGGCCAGCCATTCGAGATGCAGGCGAGCGATGTCAAAGTGATTGGCTGGGTCGAGGACCCGGACACTTATCCGATCCAGCCCAAGCCGCACACGCTCGAATTCCTGCGCGAGGTCGCGCATCTGCGGCCGCGCACCAACGTGATCGGCGCCGCAACCCGGGTCAGGCACAGCCTGGCAAAGGCGATCCACCGCTTTTTCGACGAGAACGGATTTTTCTGGGTTAACACGCCGATCATCACCGCGTCCGACGCGGAGGGAGCGGGCGCCTTGTTCCGGGTGTCGACCCTCGATCTCGCCAATCTGCCGCGCACCCCCGAGGGCAAGATCGATTTCGCGCAGGATTTCTTTGGCCGCGAGGCGTTTCTGACGGTCTCCGGGCAACTCAATGTCGAGGCCTACTGCCTGGCATTGACCAAAGTCTACACCTTTGGACCGACCTTCCGCGCCGAGAACTCGAACACCAGCCGTCACCTCGCCGAGTTCTGGATGATCGAGCCCGAGATCGCGTTCGCCGACCTCGCGGACAATGCGGCATTGGCCGAAGGGCTGCTGAAGCACACCTTCGCGGCGTTATTGAACGAACGGCAGGAGGATCTCGCCTTTTTCGACCAGCGCATCGAAAAGGGTTTGGTGGCGAAACTCGAGGGGATCGTCGGCTCGGAATTCGTGCATATGGATTACGGCGAGGCGATCCAAGTGCTCGAGCGGTCGAACCAGAAATTCGAATTCCCGGTCAAATGGGGCATCGACCTGCAATCGGAGCACGAGCGCTATCTGACCGAGAAATACGCGAAAAAGCCGGTCATCGTGATGAACTACCCAAAGGACATCAAAGCCTTCTACATGCGGGTGAACGATGACGGCCGCACCGTCGCCGCGATGGACGTCTTGGCGCCGGGGATCGGCGAGATCATCGGCGGCAGCCAGCGCGAGGAGCGGGTCGATGTGCTCGACGCGCGCATGGCCGAGTGCCAGATCGACCCCGAGCACTACACCTGGTACCGCGATCTGCGCCGCTACGGTACCGTGCCGCACGCCGGCTTTGGCCTCGGCTTTGAGCGCACCCTCGCCTACACGACCGGCCTCGCCAACGTCCGCGACGCCATCCCTTTCCCGAGAACGCCGGGAAACGCGCGGTATTGATGGATATCACTTAGCTGCTTGCGTTTGTATTCTTCCGGGTTCTCGTCCACGCGGGCGTATTGCTCGCGAACAGGCCACCGAGGACGAACATTCCTTGGAACGCATCTCCCTTTAGGGCTGCTACTTAGATGTAAGCGTGAGCTGGCAAACTCTGGAGGCTCCCGATCAGCTCAACGAAAGTCTGCGAATTGAGTTGGCAAAGGACCCAGCCATGCAAAGTGCTTCCTCTCCTCTATGCTTCGTCATTGGCCCTATTGGGAACGAGGGTACAGAGTCTAGAAAACACGCGGATATGATGCTTCACGCACTAATCAAACATGTCCTCGAACACGGCGAGTTTGGTTATACTGTGAGGCGAGCTGACGAGGACGCTGACCCTGGTATGATCGGCGACCGAATGATTTCTGATCTCATCCATGCCGAACTTGTCGTGGCGGATCTCACTGACTTGAACGCGAATGCTTTTTACGAACTCGGGATTCGGCATTCTACAGAAAAACCAACAATTCATGTAGCAAGAGTTGGTACAATTCTCCCCTTCGACAATGTCAGTCATCGTACGATCTTTATGGATTTAACAGATTGGCACAGTATCGAACTTGGAAGGACACGGCTTGCTGCAGCAGCTCGCGCCATTGGCTCACCTCATTTTCGAGTTAGCAATCCAATTACTCAAGCGAACGCAAGCTTCAAAATGCGCGAAAGTGCCGATCCCCGGGATCAACTTATATCTGGGTTACAGGCGCGCATGCAATCGTTGGAATTACAGCTCCGTGGTAACGTAATAGCACAAACTTCACATGCCATACTAGATGATTTCAACCAATTGCCTGGTAGCCCAATAAGAGAAGAGTCGATATTAGAAGTTGATACTAAACCTATACTTCGTAACGCTGGAGGGAAAATTTATTTCGATATTTCAAAGTGCCGTACCGTAAAAGATTTACTCGATGGTATCTATGAAGAACTCGACAGCAAAGGAAGTACGATAGCACCCAGGACATACAAGATAAAGTGGATTTTAGAGGACACCAACTCAGGACAAAAATTTACCAACATCTCGGGTTATTCTCAACTTCCGGATGGAGATCATCGTTCTCTCAAAGAGGTCGGAATTTCTCCTGGCATGCGGCTCAGAGTAATAAGGATTTCAAGTAGTTAGATCAAGCGGCAGGATGGGTCGCGCAAACGTAGGATAGGTTGAGTATTTGCGAAACCCATCGCTGCCGTGACGTGATGAGTCGTTTTTGCTGCGCTTAACCCACCCTACGCGCTTAGCAATCGCCCGACCGTCGTCTGGTATGGCGGGTAGGGGACAAGCACGCTCGGCCCGAACGGCCGTAGTAGGGACCTATTCGCTATGTAGCGGTTTCCGCTGGCTGCTCTTTATACAAGCTTAGGAAGTCGGCGTAGCTGAGCGTGCCGATTAGGTTCTGGTCATCGTCGAGCAGCTCGTACAACACGCCGTCGCGTCCGCGAATGTTGAAGAATACGACTACGTCCTGATCGGCCCCGCCGCCTTCCTTATGCACGTCGCCCGGCGGGCTGGATCGATAGCTGCCGACCGGCCGAATCTCCCTGAGTTCACCATTGGGTTCATAGATGCGATGCTCGCCCTGCACGACAAAAGTATTGTTGTGCACCACGTGGCGATGGAGAATGATCTGTTCGTTGGCGTCAAACTTGAAGAGTATGTCGACAATATAGCTTGCTTCATCAACATTAAGTATAGAAAACTGCAAATGGGCCAGATCCGGGTGTCTACTCCATTTAATATTGCCGTCATTGAAGTTGTATAGCGCCATTACCTCGTCCTCCCTGCACATAGATTCGGGGCCAGCCAGACCTAAGATGTACGCTACGGTGGCTGCTCCGCCGTTCTCATTCGCCGCTCGCGCAAACGGCGAACGTGATCAGCCGTTATATCCCGTTCGTGCTGGCAAGGTAACGATGGTGTTCGCTCCTTCGCGGCATTTCTAGCCGGCGCGGCGGGCGGCGCGCAGGCGCAGGCCGGGGGCGGGACGTTCGAGCAGGACTTCGCGGCGAAAACGCACGAGGCGTGCCGGGCGGCCGCCGGTCTCGGCGCTGATGCCGCCGGTTTCCTCGACGAGGCCCTGCTGCTCGACAAGCCGGCGGAAATTCTGCTTATGCAATCGCACGCCGGATAGCGCTTCGACCGTGCGCTGCAATTGCAGCAGCGTAAAGGACGGCGGCATCAGCTCGAATACCACCGGGCGGTATTTGATCTTGCCGCGCAATCGACCGATCGCGGTCGCGAGGATGCGGCGATGGTCCGCTGCCATCGCCACGCCTGATGCCGGCGTGTTGTTTACGACAGGCGATTGCCATCGCTCGCGGCGCGCTTCTTCAATCAGCCCGGCCTCGTAGAGAAGCTCATAGCGTTCGAGGACCAGTTCCTCGTTCCACGCCGTCGCAAAAGCGAGCCCGAGCCGTTCGGCGCGCAGCCGCCGCTCGGCCTCGGTTGCAGCGGTCTCGGCCCAGCCAAACAGTCCCTCCTCGAGCGAGGCCAGGGCCGCCGGCTTGCCGTCGCGCCAATCCTCCCACGGAAAATGGCGATACCAGTTTTGCCAGACCGCCTCGCCCGCACCGCCCAGCCGGGCTTCGCGCACCAGAGCCAGATAGGCCACGGTCAACGCCCGGCTTGGCCGGCTGTCGCCGGTCTCGATGCGGTCGCGATCGCCAAACGTATAAAGTTGCTCGACATAACCGAGCTTCTGGCCGGTCTGACGCTCGACCCAGGCGCGCAGGCCGACTTCCAGGGTGCGGTGCTCGACTTCGAGCGGGCCCGACGGCAACGCCTCAACCGTATCCGTCCCGGTGCGCACGGTCAGGACGCGTGGCTCGTTAACCGTCGCGGCGATGATGACGGCGCTCAGCCGAATGGACAGCGATGCCCCGTTGCCGCGGCGCAAGCCGGGGCGTGGGATTGGCGGCGCGACATCGACCGTACCGCTCTCCATGTATTTCGATCACCTGCAGGGTTCGGTAGGCACCATTGTAGCACATTTATGGTACAAGCCCGCGTAGCTCCCGGCTTCATGCGCCCGACGCTCGGCCGTCGATCGCCCGTGATACCGGCGAAAGCCGGTATCCATGGCCGCAATGGGTCCCAACTTCCGTCGGGACGACGATATGTTCGATCCCGCGCGGTCATACCGGCGAAAGCCGGTATCCATCGCCGAAGTGGGCGCCGGCATTCGCCGGCATGACTGTTTATGAGGATAGGCTGTTCATGGCGATAGACTGGGGTAAAGGTCGATCCAGTGCGGATTGTCTCGTTCTATCAGGCTTATCTTCCAGTCGCGCCGCCATTCCTTGATCTGCTTCTCGCGCCGGATCGCCGCTTCCACGGAATCGTGCGGTTCAAACCACACGAGCCGGTCAACGTGAAACCGCGCAGTGAAACCAGGCACTGCTTTGCTCTTGTGCTCGAATACCCGCTTCACAAGGTCGGAGGTTACGCCGACGTACAAGGTGCCATAGTGCTTGCTGGCGAGTAGGTAAACATAAAACACTGACCCTCGCTTGCTCCTGTCATACCGGCGGAGGCCGGTATCCATGACAGCAATGGATCCCGACTTCCGTCGGGACGACAAGATTTCGACCCGGGAAAGGTTTGATCCGACAAAACTTCGCGTCCGGCAGCTGCCGACTTTGGTTACCCGATCCGCATATATTTTTCTTCGAGGGCGCGCCAGCTTTCGGTACCGACCGCGTCCTCGCGTTCCTGGAAGGTGGCGAGGTCCGGTTCAACCCGGATCGTGTCGCCATCCTGCTTTAATGCGGCCAGCACTTTCTGAGCGGCCCGGATCGCGGCGCGATGGGTTTGCGACGGGTAGATGCCGAGGCGAAACCCCATCTTGTCGAGTTCGTCCGCCGGCACCATCGGGGTCTTGCCGCCCTCGAAAACATTGACGAGGGCGGGACCGGCAACCCGACGCGCGACGATCTTCAGCTCCTCGACATTTTGCGGGGCCTCGACAAAGCCGACATCGGCGCCGGCGTTGAGATAGGCGTTGACGCGATCAATCGCGGCGTCGAGGCCCTCGATCGCGCGGGCGTCGGAGCGCGCGATTATTACGAGATCAGGATCTTGTCTTGTGTCGACCGCGGCCTTGATCTTGCCGACCATTTCGCCGACCGAGATCACCTCCTTGCCCTCATAGTGGCCGCATTTCTTTGGCGATACCTGATCCTCGATGTGAAACGCGGCGACACCCGATTTCTCGTACTCGCGCACCGTGCGAATAACATTGATCGCATTGCCGTAGCCGGTGTCGGCGTCGGCGATGACCGGGATCCCGACCGCCTCGACGGTCAGCCCGATAAACCGAACATTTTCCGACAACGTCAAAAGGCCGAGATCGGGATAGCCGTTCGCCCGCGAATAGCCGCCGCCGGTCAGATAAACCGCCTCGAACCCGGCCTGCTCAACCAGCCGCGCGGTCAGCGTGTCATAGGCGCCGGGAACCATTGTGTAACCGGCGCGCTCGATCAATTGCCGCATCTGCTGCCGCATTGTCATGTCTGCATTCTCCTTCGGCTTCGGGTCGCTGTCCCGGCCCGCTGGAATGTTGCCCGCTGGGATATCGCCTGCCGGGATATTGGCAGCAATGCTCGGCAGGACCCGGTATAAATTTCGACGGTTCGGGGCGAACTGGAGGAGAACGAGTTGGCAGAGGCGCGCATCATCGACGGCAAGGCGATCGCCGCCCAGCTGCGCGAACAGGTCGCCGCCAGCGCCGCGCGGCTGCGAGAAAGCCGTGGTTTCACGCCGGGGCTGACGACAATTCTGGTCGGCGACGATCCCGCCAGCCACACCTATGTCCGCGCCAAGGCCGCGGCCTGCGGTGCCAGCGGTCTGAACTCGTTTGAGCGCCGTTTGCCGGGTAATACCGGCGAGCCGGAGCTGATCGCCGAGATCGCGCGGCTCAACGCCGATGAACGGGTCGACGGCATCCTCGTCCAATTGCCGTTGCCGCCGCAGATCGACAGGCATCGCGTGATCGCGGCGATCGACCCCGAAAAAGACGTCGACGGATTTCACCCGATCAATGTCGGTCGTTTGTGGACCGGGACCCCCGGTCTTGTCCCGTGCACGCCCGATGGCTGCATGATTTTGCTGCGTTCGGTTTGCCCCGATCTTGCCGGCGCCGAAGCGGTGGTTCTCGGCCGCTCCAACATAGTCGGCAAGCCGATGGCGGCGTTGCTGCTGGCCGCGAACTGCACGGTCACGATGGTGCATTCGAGGACCACCGATCCGGCCGCTGTGGCACGCCGGGCCGATATCCTCGTAGCGGCGATTGGTCGGCCGCAATTGGTAGGCGCCGAGTGGGTTAAATCCGGTGCGATCGTTATCGATGCCGGCATCAGCGCGGTGCCCGGGCCGGATAGCCGCAAGCGTATCGTCGGCGATGTCGATTTTGTGGCATTGTGCGGCATCGCCGGAGCGATCACGCCGGTGCCGGGCGGCGTCGGCCCAATGACCATCGCATGCCTGTTGCGCAATACATTGGTCGCGGCCTGCCGCCGCCGCGGGTTCCCCGACCCGTTGACGGTTTAGCCGGGCTTTGACCGGTTTGTCCGGTCTCGAATGAAGCGACACGTTGCTCTACAGATTGCTAAGTCTACGTCAAGTTTTGTCGAAGCTAAACCTCTGGCCCGCTGAAAAAGCGTGATCGAACCAAGGGAACCTATAATCTTTGAGCACCCGCGCCTCGCGAGATCGCGTTCGACTAGATCGCGCCGGGAACAATAACCCCGGCGAGTTTGTTTTCAGCGTGACCACAAGTTAAAGGAGGCGAGGGTCATGATGCTGAAGACTTTGGCTGGCGCGATCGCGGTTGCCGGTTTGCTGGCGACGACGTCGGTCGTTCCCGCGGCCCAGGCGCAACCGGGTCCGGATAATGGGCACGCTTGGGTTCTGCAGAACGGCCAGTGGGTATGGTCGCCGCGCTTAAACGTTAAGAATAGCGAGCGCTATGCGCGTCTGGTTCAAACCGACCCGGCGTTCCGCCAGGCTCGTATGCGCAAGGAGTGCGGTCCGATCACCGACCCCAATCTCCGCGAGCAATGCATTGCCAGCTTTAATGGGAACGAGGGGACCGCATACGGGTCTTCGACCGAGCCGAACCAAGGATATCGCAGCAACTACGGGCGTTAATCTGGCATCGAGCCCTGATGGAAGCCGCCCCTAGGGCGGCTTTCGTCAAATAGCGAGGATGTAACGGTCGATCGCCGCAGCGAATCCGTCCTCATCATTTGAGAGGGTAATCGCCTGCGCCAGGGCTTTGACCTCTGGCGTGGCGTTATCCATTGCGATCGCGAAGCCGGCGCGGCGAAACATCTCGACGTCGTTCCCCATGTCGCCAAGCACCGCGATCTCTTCCCGCGGCACGTTTAGTCGTTCGGCCAGCAGATCGACCAGCCGGCCCTTATCGATGCCGGGGGGCGTGATGTCGCAATAATAGGGTTGCGACCGCAAAACGGTGGCGCGGCCCCGCAGCGCGTCCTGACCGACAGCAACGGCGGTCGCGATGCGGTCATGGTCTTTGCTGGCGCCGACGATCTTTGAGACGGTATCGAGCCGCCCTTCGAACGACGGAACGATCGTAGGCTGAGTTTGGATTGTGTGAATTTCGAGGTCGACATAATCACCGGCGCGGTCGCGGATCAGCCACTCGCCGCCGGTAAAGACCCAGATGCTGGTGATGCCGTGCTCCTCGAGCATCGCAATCGCGTCCCCGGCGGCCGCAGTCGACAGCAGCTTTTGCTCGACCGGCGACAAATCCGGATTGACGATCGAACCGCCATTGTAGCCGCCAAACGGCAAGGCGAGCCGTAACGGTTCGATCAGCATACGCTGGCCAAAGGGCGGCCGGCTGCTGCAGATTGAAAATGCGATCCCGGCCTCGTGCAGCCGGCCGGCCGCGGCGATGGCCGCCGGCGTCAATGTTTTTTGGCTGGTGACAAGCGTGCCGTCGACATCGGTGACGACGAGCGAAGTTTTTCTCATGCTGGTTTCCTCGGGGGCGGGATCAAGACCTCGACCCCCGTGGCCGAGGCAGCAACGACCATCGAACTGCGTCCGACAAACAGCCCGTTTTCGACCGTACCGACGGTCATTGCGATGCGTTCTTCGAGGGTCCCCGGATCGGGGATCGCTCCGAACCGGCAATCCAGGATCAGATGACCCTCATCGGTTATAAACGGTTGCTCGCCGGTATATCGCTGCTCGGGAATGCAGCCGAGAGCCGCCAAGGCCACGGCCGTTGCTTGCCAGCCAAACCGGGTGACCTCAACCGGCACCGGAGTGTGCTCGCCCAAGCGCTCGACCAGCTTTTCCTGGTCGACGACGATCACCAGCCGGCGGCTCGCTGCGGCGACGATCTTTTCGCGCAATAGCGCGCCGCCTAGACCTTTGATCAGGTGCAGGCTGCCGAGTTCGACCTCGTCCGCGCCGTCGATCGTCAGGTCGAGCTTCTGGTATTCGGCAAAGGTCGCGATCGGGACCCCAAGCCGGCGGGCCTGCGCCGCGGTGCGCTCGGAGGTCGGAATCCCGACAATGTGCAGCCCGTCCTTAACCCGTGCCGCGAGCCCTTCGACGACAAAGGCGGCGGTCGAGCCGGTGCCGAGGCCGAGAACCATCCCGTCCTCGACCTCTTCGATCGCGCGCAATGCCGCAGCGCGCTTTAGTTCGTCGCGATCGAGGGTCATCGCGGCGGCTGCGCCTGCTCGTCGACAAACCAGACGAGCTCGCCGACAGGATCGAGCCGCGCCGCCGGCAATTCCTTGTCGCCGGCCCATACTCGCGCCAGAGCCTCGCGCTTGTCGGCGCCGGCGACCAGAAACGCGGTGTGCCGGCTGCTTGCGAGCACTGGATAGGTCAGCGTAACGCGGTCTTCCTCTTTGGCGCCGATAACTTCGGCCACCCAGCGCTGCTGCTCGTCCAGCACCTTGGTTCCGGGGAACAGGGAGGCCGTGTGACCATCCGGGCCGAGGCCCAGCAATTCGATGTCGAACAGCGGCCGGGCCGGATCGAGGGCTAGGGCGCCATAAAAGGATTGCAGCGTTCGCTGATAATCTTGTGCCGCTGCAGAAGGGGTGCCGCCGGTTGCGACCGGGTGAACATTCTCCGCCGGGATAGGCGCGCGCGAGAGCAATGCTTCGCTGACCATTCGGTAATTGCTGTCCGGGTGGTCCGGCGGCACAAAGCGTTCGTCACCCCAGAACCAATGGATGCGATCCCACGGCATCGCACCGCGATATGGCGCCTCGGCGAGAAGCTGATAGAGCCGCCGCGGCGTCGATCCGCCCGACAGGCTGATTGCCAGCCGCCCCTCTCTGCCGCGCACAATATCGGCGATCCAGCGCGCGGCCCGATGTGCCAGATCCTCGAGATCCTTCGCGACATCGATCCGGGTTTCGGTCGGCATCAGCACCTCTTTTACGATCGGCCCGGACTTTACGATCGGCCCGGCGTCGAGTGACGGATCGCGGCGATCGCCTCAGCATAGTCCCGGGCGTGAAAGACGGCCGAACCGGCGACGATCGAATTGGCGCCAGCCTCGATGACCTGCCACGCATTCTCGCCGGAGAGCCCGCCGTCCACCTCGATCACCGGGTCAAAGCCGCGCTCGTCGCACATCCGCCGTAGTGCCGCGATCTTTGGCAACATCTCCGGCAAAAATTTCTGGCCGCCAAAGCCGGGGTTGACGGTCATGATCAGAACGACGCCGCACAAATGCAGCACATATTCGATCTGCGACAAAGGTGTGGCCGGGTTCAACACAACCCCGGCGACTTTGCCGAGATCCCGGATATGAGACAACGTGCGGTGCAGGTGAATTGTCGAACCGGGCTCGCAATGAACGATCAGATGATCGGCGCCGGCCTTGGCGAAATCGTCGAGATAATGTTCGGGCTCGACGATCATCAGATGGACATCGACCGGCTTGGCCGTGGCTCGCCGGACGGCCTCGACGACGACCGGGCCAATCGTAATGTTCGGCACAAAGCGGCCGTCCATTACATCGACGTGTATCCAGTCGGCCCCGGCCACGTCGGCAGCGCGGACTTCCTCGGCGAGCCGTCCGAAATCGGCTGACAAGATCGATGGGGCGACAAGAACCGGGCGCGCCACGGCTAAAGGCTCGCTGTGATCACGGGGAAAGAGGCCGCCATTGCCGGCCGCTGCGCCACAACAGGGTGTCGGCTCCATCAGGACCGCTGCTGCCGGCCGGGTAGAGTTCCACGGGCACGGTCTTGTCCTCGGCCCATAAATCGAGGATCGGCTGCACCACTGCCCACCCGGCCTCGACACCATCGGCGCGGTTGAACAGGATCGCCTCGCCGATCATGCAATCGTAGACCAGGGTCTCGTAGCCGGTGCTTGGCTCGATGTGAAAATAATCCTTGTAGCGAAAGTCCATGCGCACTTTGCCCAAGTCGAGGCGCGGTCCTGGAACCTTGGCTCCGAACTGCAACGAAATACCTTCGTCGGGCTGGATTTGCAGGATCAGCACATTCGGGTTCAGGATGTCGACCGGCGTGTCACGGAACAGGGCAAAGGGCGCTTTTTTGAACTGGATCGCGATCTCGGTGGTGCGCCGGCTCATCCTTTTGCCGGTGCGGAGATAAAACGGCACGCCGGCCCAGCGCCAATTGTCGATTTCGAGCTGCAATGCGACAAACGTCTCGGTCATACTGTGCGGGTTGACGCCGGGTTCCTCGCGATAGCCTTGGACCGGAACGCCATTGATATGACCGGCGGCATACTGCCCGCGCACAACGTTGCGTCGCACATCCTCGTAATCGAGCGGATGTATCGCCTCGAGGGCCTTGGTTTTCTCATTGCGCACCGCATCGGCGGCGAACGAGTTCGGGGATTCCATCGCCGTCAGGCTCAATAATTGAAAGACATGGTTCGGCACCATGTCGCGCAATGCCCCGGTGACCTCGTAAAAATTGGCGCGGCGCTCGACGCCGACGGTTTCGGCGGCGGTAATCTGGACGTGATCGATATGATCGCGGTTCCACAGCGGTTCAAAAATCGCGTTCGAGAACCGCAAAGCCATAATATTTTGGACCGTCTCCTTGCCGAGGAAATGGTCCATCCGGTAGATCTGGCGCTCGTCTAATACTTTGAGAATTCGCGCGTTCAAGGCGCGCGCGGTGGCGAGATCGCTGCCAAACGGCTTTTCGATGATGACGCGGCGCCACGCCCCTTTTTGCTCCGCCGCTAGCCCGGATTCTCCCAACCTTTCGACGATCGGGCCAAACAGTTGCGAGGCAACAGCCAGATAAAAAACCACATTGCCATCGGTGTGAAATTGGTTCTCGACGGTCTTGAGCAGATCGCCGAGTTGGGCATAGGTCTCGGGTGTGGTGAAGTCGCCCGCGAAATGGGTAATCCGGCTGGCGATAAAATCCCACGTTTTGACGTCGAACGGCTCGGTCTCGCCGCCGGAAGCAGTGTCCGAGACAAAGCTCCGCACACCCTCGGCGAGGTAATCGCGATACGCTTCGGGCGGTTTTGGCGTGCGGTCGGCGGCAATGATCGCGAACTTGTCAGACAAAAGCTTGTCTTTTGCGAGATTGTAGATCGCCGGAATCAACAGCCTCTTTGTCAGATCGCCGCCGGCGCCGAAAATCACCATCGTGCATGGCGGCGCTTGAGGCGCGCGCTGCGCCGTGCTCCTTTCCTTTACCGCGATCCGAGCCTCGTCCATGGATCAGTCCCCCACCATCGTGCCGGGTTCCTGATGACCGCCAAACTCGTGGCGCATCGCCGATAGAATGCGCTCGGCAAAGGTGTGCTCCTGGCGCGAGCGGAAGCGGGTGTAGAGTGCTGAGGACAGCACCTCGGCCGGCACCGCCTCTTCGATCGCCGCCTGTACGGTCCATCGGCCTTCGCCGGAATCGGCGACCTGCCCGGTGAATTTTGAGAGTTGCGGGTCCCCGGCGAGCGCGATGGCGGTCAAGTCGAGCAGCCATGACGAGATCACGCTGCCGCGACGCCAGACCTCGGCGATGTCGGGCAATTCGAGATTATAGCGCCGGTTCTCCGGGATCGCCGGAGAGTTGACATTGCGCAGAATGTCAAAGCCTTCGGCATAAGCCTGCATGACCCCGTATTCGATACCGTTATGGACCATCTTGACGAAGTGGCCAGCGCCGACTGGACCGCAATGCAGATAGCCTTCTTCGGCACGCGGGTTGCGGCCCTCCCGGCCGGGTGTCTGGTCGATATGGCCTTTTCCGGGTGCCAGCGTTTTTAAGATCGGGTCGAGGTGATCGACGATCTTCTTGTCGCCACCGATCATCATGCAATAGCCGCGCTCAAAGCCCCACACGCCGCCACTGGTGCCGACATCGACAAAGTGGATGCCCTTGGGCTTGAGCATGTCGGCGTGGCGGATGTCGTCCTGGTAAAACGAGTTGCCGCCGTCGATCACGATGTCGTCGGCGGACAAAAGATTGCTTAATTCGACAATCGTCTCGTCAGTGATGTGGCCGGCCGGCAGCATGACCCAAACGGCGCGCGGCGCCTCGAGCTGTTTGACAAAATCGCCGAGGTCGCGGCTGGGTTTCGCCCCTTCGCCGGCGAACTCGCGCACCGTGTCGGCACTCTTGTCGTAGACGACGCAGCTATGGCCGTTTTTCATCAGGCGGCGGACGATGTTGCCGCCCATCCGGCCGAGACCGATCATACCGAGTTGCATTAGAAACCTCCGCTGTTCCGCAGATCGCGGCGACTTATGGCAAAACCTGCTCGATTGCGCGGCTGAGTGCGGCAAGACCGTCTTCGAGACCGCCCGAAATATGGACCCGCAACGCACGCCTGCCGCGTTCGGCCAACACTTCGAAATCACCGCGCGCCTGCGCTGCCTTGACCACGCCAAATGTGTATTTCTGACCGGGAACCGGCAAATCTTGCGGATCGTCGCAGGTGATCTGCCAAAAGACGCCGCTATTTGGCCCGCCCTTATAGGCCTGCCCGGTTGAATGCAGAAACCGCGGGCCAAAGCCGACGCAAGTCGCCGCCTTGGTTCGGTCGCGGATCATGCGGCGGAGGTTCTGCGTCGCTTCGATATGGGCCGGGTTACGTTCGATGTAAGCGAGCAGCGCCGTGTAGTCGCCGGCGCCAATGCGCACGAGATGCGCCTTTAACGCCGCGGTCAGGCTAGTTGCCTTGGGCGCCAACTCGGCTTCATTGCGCGGATCGGCAAACAATTTGAATGCCGCCTCGGAGAAGAACGGCTTTTCGTCGGGCAGCGAACCGGTTTTCTCATAGGCGGTGGTCAGATCGCGGGTCTTGACCTTGCTCGCCTCGACATCGGGCTGATCGAAGGGGTTGATGCCGATAATCGAGCCCGCCACCGCGGTTGCCATCTCCCAGCGGAAGAATTCCTGGCCGAGCTGCATCGCGTCGGAAACCGTGATGCGAACCACTGGGTGGCCGGCGCCCTCGAGCGCTGAAACGGCGCGCTCCTGTTCGTCATCGCGATCGCTCGTAAGCCTGATATATGCGAAGACCCGGTCGCTGCCGTAAACCGCCGGCGGTCCCAGCGGCTCGGCGTCGACCGGCACGATGCCTTTGCCGAGCTTGCCGGTCGATTCAGCGAGCAGTTGTTCGAGCCAGGCGCCGAAATCGGCGATCCCCTTCGACGCGATGATCGTCGCTTTATCGCGCCCGTGACGCTGGCAGACGCCGAGGATAGCGCCCAAGATAACACCCGGGTTTTCGACCGGCGGCGCGCTCGGGGCGCAGGAACGCACCATCTCGGCGGTGCTGTCGAGAAAGGCGCGCGGCGGTATTCCGATCACCGCGGCCGGCACCATGCCGAAATTCGACAATACCGAATAGCGCCCACCGATACTTGCCACGCCGTGGAAGATGGTGCGGAAGCCTTCGTTGCGCGCAGCCTTTTCGAGCGAAGACCCGGGGTCGGTAATCGCGACGAAATGCTTTGCCGCCTCACCGCCGACCGCGGTTTTGGCGCGTTCGAAAAAGTATTGTTTAAAGATGTTGGGTTCGAGTGTGCTGCCCGATTTGCTCGAAACGATAAACAACGTGCGGGCGAGGTCAATCTGGCTTTCGAAGTGGCGGATCTGCGCCGGGTCGGTCGAGTCGAGCACGTGCAACTTCGGAAAGCCGGGCTTCGCGCCAAAAGTTTTCGCGAAAACCTCGGGCCCAAGGCTCGATCCGCCCATGCCGAGCAGCAAGACGTCGCGGAAGCCCGCCTGTTTGACATCTGCGGCGAAGTCTTCGAGTTCCGCTGCCGCTGCCAATTGCTGGTCGACCACCGTCAGCCAGCCGAGCCACTTGAACTCGTCGGTCTCGGTCCACAACGACGCGTCGCCAGCCCACAGCCGCCGAACTTTGCCCTCGCGCCGCCAATCCTCGAGCGCCTCCTGCACTTCCTTGTCGATCGGCGCCGGCAATTTGCAGCTCATCGCGTTGAGCTTGGCGCCGAGGACGGTGCGTCGCTTTTTCTGAACCGCGGCGTACAGCTGATCGGCAGCGTCGGCAAATTGCCGTACGCCATCCTCGACCAGCTTGGCGGTCACCGCCTCGATCGAGATGCCAGCATCGGGCAATGCCGCCATGACCGCTCGCGCCGCCTCGACATCCTCTTCCAGGCTCGGACGCGGATGGCCGTGATCGCGATAGGCGTCCATCGTCGCCGGAGGCATCGTGTTGACGGTGTCGGCGCCGATCAGTTCGTCGACATAGAGCACATCGCTATAGGCTTTGTTTTTGGTCCCGGTGCTGGCCCATAACAGGCGCTGGCTCTGCGCACCGTGTTGCGCCAGCCGCTGCCAGCGCTCATCGGAATAAATTTTCTTGTAGTGCTGATAGGCGAGCTTGGCATTGGCGATTGCAACCTTGCCTTTCAGCTTTTCAAGCCGTGCCTTTTCGCCCGGATCGGTCGTCGCCGCGATGCGCTTGTCGAGCGCCTCGTCGACGAGGGTGTCGATGCGGCTGACAAAAAAGCTCGCCACACTTGCCACTTTGTGCGGGTCGCCCCCTTTTTTCGCAAAGGCTTCGAGGCCTGCGATATAGGCTTCGGCGACATCGGAGTAGACCTGCTGCGAAAACAGCAAGGTGACATTGATGTTAATGCCCTCGCCGATCAGCGTGCGGATCGCCGGCAGTCCGGCCTTGGTGCCGGGAACCTTGACCATCAGGTTTTCGCGGCCGACCTCGCGCCACAACCGGCGGGCTTCTTCAATCGTCTCGTGGGTTTTCATCGCTAAATACGGCGAGACTTCGAGACTGATAAAGCCGTCGCGCCCCTGGGTCTGGTGAAAGACCGGGCGCAGCGCGTCGGCTCCTTCCTGGATGTCGCGAACCGCCAGCTCCTCGAACAGCGCGCCAGGATCGAGATCGCCGGTCTGCTGCGCGGCTGCGATCAGATCGTCGTAATCATCGCCGTGACCGATTGCCTTTTCGAAGATCGACGGGTTCGAGGTCACGCCGCGCAGTCCGTCCTCGGCGATCAGGTGGGTCAGCTGCCCGGTCTTTAGCAATTCGCGGCTGACGAAGTCGAGCCATACCGATTGGCCGAATTCGTTGAGCGTCCTTAGCGGATTGGGCATCGCATCACTCCTTGCGGGCGAGCTGCTGCTTGGCAGCCGCATAGACGTGTTCCGGGGTAAAGCCGAATTTGTTTAGCAAGTCTTTTAGCGGCGCCGACGCGCCAAAGGTTTTCATGCCGATAATGTCACCCTTTGTTCCGGCATAGCGATCCCAGCCGATTACCGAGGCCTGTTCGACGACGACACGGCGGGTAACAGAAGGCGGCAACACCTGATCGCGGTATCCCTCATCCTGCTGCTCGAACAATTCCCAGGAGGGCATGCTGACGACCCGTGCGCCGACCCCTTCGGATTTGAGCTTTTCATAAACCTCGACGCAGATCGCAACCTCGCTGCCGGTGCCGATCAGGATTACCTCGGGGGTGCGGCCGTCGCCGGCATCGGCCATCACATAGGCGCCGTGTGCGACACCGCTCGCTGACGCATAGCGCTCGCGGTCAAAGGTCGGCAAGTTCTGGCGGCTCAAGATCAGGCAAACCGGCTGATGTTTGCCGCGCAGAGCGGTGCGCCAGGCCTCGGCGACTTCGTTGGCGTCGGCCGGTCGCAGCACGATCAGACCGGGGATGCTGCGCAACCCGACGACCTGCTCGACCGGTTGATGGGTCGGACCGTCTTCGCCGACGCCGATCGAATCATGCGTAAATACGTAGACGACCGGCAGTTCCATCAGCGCGCTCAACCGGATCGGCGCCTTCATGTAGTCCGAAAAAATCAGGAAACCCGAGCCGTAGGGTCGCAGTTTCGACACCGACATGCCGTTGCAGATCGACCCCATCGCGTGTTCGCGGATGCCGAAATGGAAATTGCGGCCGGCGCGGTTATCGGCTTCGAAATCGCCGGCATCGGAAAAGGTCAATCGCGTCTTGGTCGAGGGCGCCAAATCGGCAGCACCGCCGAGCAGCCACGGCAGTCGCGGCGCGATCGCGTTCAGCACCCGCGCCGAGGAATCGCGGCTCGCGATCCCTTTCGGGTCGGCCGGAAAAACCGGAATGTCCCGATCCCAGCCCTCAGGCAGATCGCGCCGCTGCATGCGTTCACAGGCATCGGCTAGGTCGGGATATTCGGCGCGGTAGCGTTTGAAGAGTGCACTCCATTCGGCGTGAAGCTTTTTGCCGCGGGCGCCGAAATTTGCGGCGAAATGCTCGTAGACGCCCTCGGGCACCAGGAATTTGGCGTCCTCCGGCCAGCCATAACGCCGTTTGGTCGCTTTGACCTCTTCCGCGCCAAGCGGTTCGCCATGCGCGGCCGAAGTGTCCTGCTTGTGCGGCGCCCCATAGCCGATATGGCTTTCGACGATGATCAGGGTCGGACGATCGTCGGTGCGCTTGGCGTCGGCGATCGCGTCGGCCATACGCTCGCGGTCATTGGCGTCGCTGACCCGCAGCACCTGCCAGCGGTAGCCGAGAAAGCGCGCTGCGACATCCTCGCTAAAGGCGAGCTCGGTGTTGCCCTCGATCGTGATGTGATTGCTGTCGTAAATCCAGGTGAGATTGCCGAGCCGCAGATGGCCGGCGAGCGACGCCGCCTCACTGCCGACCCCCTCCATCATGCAGCCGTCGCCGCACAGCGCGAACACGTCGTAGTCGAAGATATCGAAGCCCGGCCTATTGAAATGCTTCGACAGCCAATCGGCGGCGATGGCCATGCCGACTGAGTTGGCGATGCCCTGGCCGAGCGGACCGGTCGTGGTCTCGACCCCCGAGGTCAAGTGATATTCGGGATGACCGGGACATTTGCTGCCGAGCTGCCGAAAATGCTTGAGATCATCGAGGGAGACAGAGGGGGTGCCGAGCCGCTCGTACTTTTCATCAACCGAGGTTACGCCGGTCAGATGCAGCAGCGAGTAAAGCAGGGTCGAGGCATGGCCCGACGACAGCACAAAGCGGTCGCGGTTGGGCCAGATCGGGTCGGCCGGATCGTAGCGCAGGTACTGCTGCCACAAGGTATAAACTACCGGCGCCATCGCCATCGGGGTTCCCGGATGGCCGGAATTGGCCTGCTGGACCGCGTCGATGCACAAGGTGCGAATGGTGTTGACGCATAGTTCGTCAATCGATCCGGCTGCGGCCATGATCCTCTCCTTCAACCGTTAACACGGCGCACCGGGCGCGTTCCGCGCCGGCGCCAGAACTGCCGCGATTTGCTCGACGATGCGCTCGACCGGCTGGTCGATTGCGACAGTGATCGGGTTCTCGTCGGGACCCGGCGGTTCGAGGGTTGCGAATTGGCTATCCACCAGGCTAGGCGGCATGAAATGGCCGCGGCGCGCCGTCATTCGAGTTGCGATCAGCTCACGCGAACCATTGAGGAAAACGAGCCGAACACCGCGACGCTCGCCGATAATGCGGCGCCGGTAGTCCCGCTTCAATGCCGAGCAGGTCACGACGCCGTGAGCACCGCGCGCCAGCCACCCATCGATGGCGCGCGCGATTGCCGCGAGCCACGGGCCCCGGTCAGCGTCGGTCAGCGGATGCCCGCTTGCCATCTTGGCCACATTCTCCGGCGGGTGAAGCCGATCCCCCTCAAGAAATGCCCAACCGAGCCGCTCTGCCAGGCGCTCCCCGACCGTCGTCTTACCGGCGCCGGCGACGCCCATGACAACGGCAACGGACGGGGTGTCAGGATACTGCCGCAAGCTTTGTGGTCCCCGCTTTGTTGAATGATTATAAGTCGCCGGTCCCCGCCGGTCGACCCGATATTCTTGAACATCCTGCGACAATGGCGTGCGACCATGCTGACGCGGACAAAATCATAGCGCGCCTCGATTCCAAGTTTAACGAGGTTAAACGTGGCGGCGTTTTTTTAGACTTGTTTCTCAACTCAGCTACGCTTTTTGAGTGTAGCACGAAACACCGGCGGCGTGCTTGGTGCTTCGGCAAGCGTTCCAGTCGCCTTTTCAAGCGTGACCCACAATTCTCCGCTACCCGTTAAGAGCCGGATGTTTGTTGGGGACTCGGCAAAGATCTTGCGCCCGGACATCGGCAATAGGCCGAGAGGTTGCGCCGCCACCGTCTCATGCCCGGCGATCCAGAGCTGATAGGTCTCGCCGGGCGGCGGCGGTGGTGGGCCCTCACTGTCGACCGCGATCTGGTCCGCCGAGCTTGCGAGCCGCACCGACCACCCGGGGTGTTGCCCGGTGTCGCGCAACACCGCGATGACCGGCCGATTGGCGAAATTCGGCGGTTCGCGCGCAACCACCGCCGCCACCAGCAACGCACAAGCCGCGGTCGCAAGCACGATTGCGGCACCCCGCCAAAAGCGGACGCTGTCCCAAAACCGCTGCGCTGAAGCGATGAGCGACATGGCGGCATTAAGATTGCCCGTCATGCGGTGTCCAAGGGCATCCATCGGGCGCGTTGTCTAATCATCAGGCCAAACAACGGGACTTCTGTTTAGGTTGGTGAGGCTTGTGTAGGGTGCCGAGCTTCACGCAGCCGCTTCTACGGCGGCGAACTGTCTGCGCGGTAGGCGTATCGTAAATTCGGTAAATTCGCCCGTTCGGCTGTCGACAGCGATCGTGCCGCGGTGCTGCTGGGTGATGATGTCCCAGCTGATCGACAGCCCCAGCCCGGTGCCCTCGCCGGGCGGCTTGGTGGTGAAAAACGGCTGGAACAGCCTGTCTTTGATCTCAGGCGCGATGCCGATGCCGTTGTCGCGCACCCGGATCTCGACCGTGTCGCCGAGATCGAGCGTTGTGACCCTGAGATGCGGCCTGAATCTCGGGTCGTTGCCCTCCCGGTAACGCTTGTCGGCGGCATAAAAACCGTTGCCGAACAGGTTGAGCAGCACCCGGGTCATGTCCTGCGGGACCACCTCTACGGCCGCGATCGAGGGGTCGAAGTCACGTTCCAGGGTGATGTTGAACTCCTTGTCCTGGGCTCGGGCGCCGTGATAGGCGAGGTTTAGCGCCTCGTCGACCAGCGCATTGATGTCGGTCGGCTGCCATTCGCCGATGCCGCCGCGCGAATGCACCAGCATACTGGTGACGATGCCGTCGGCGCGGTGGCCGTGCTCAGTAATCTTTTCGAGATTACCGCTTAGCATGGTGACGATCTCATCGATCTCGGCGCGCTTGTCGTCGCCGAGTGTCGCCATGGCTGGCGCCGCCGCCTCCTTCAGCTCGTCCAGCAGCTCGACCGAGAGCCCGGCGAAATTGTTGACGAAATTCAGCGGGTTCTTGATCTCGTGGGCGATGCCGGCGGTCAACTGCCCGAGCGAGGCAATCTTCTCGGCGTGGATCAGGCTTGCCTGCGCCGCCTTCAGCTCCTGAAATGCCCTCTCGGCAGCGTCGCGCGCCGCGCGGATCTCTCCTTCGGCACGTTTGCGCTCGGTGATGTCGGCATAGATCAGGACAAAGCCGCCGCCCGGTACCGCGTTACGCCGGACCTCGATGACCCGCCCGTCGGGCCGCGTGCGCTCGAAGCGCATGTCCCGCTCGGTGTCTTCTACAAAGCGGCTGAGCTGGACTTCGAGATCGGCCGAGACGTATTCACCCCGCGCCGCAAGATGGCGGAAATATTCGGAAAAACTCGGCCGCTCGGCAAGAAACGCGTCGGGCAAATCGAGCAATTCCTGGAAATTGCGGTTCCAAGCGGCGAGGCGCAGCTCTCGATCGAACATCGCCACACCGTCACCCATATTGTCGAAGGTCGCGCGTAATTCCGCCTGACGGCGCGCCAATTCGGCGGTGCGCTCGACCACTTGCTGTTCGAGGCGCTCCGCCGCTGCGGCGCGCTCGGCCAACAGCGCATCGCGTTCGATCGCGTTCTGGCGGAACACTTCGACGGCCCGCCCCATTGCGGACACTTCGTCGGAGCCCTCGGTATCGATGACCAGATCGCGCCCGCCACCGACGATCACTGCCATATTGCTGCTAAGCTGAGTGAGCCGCGAGACGATGTTGCGTCCGACATAGAGCCAAACGATCAGGAAGGAGCTCGCCAAGCTTAGTGCCGCCACGGCGAGAAGAACTTTTCGTCCGACGGCTTGCACGCGCGCCGCTTCGGTGTTGGCGCTGACGATCTCTGCCCGTGAGAAGGCAACGAGCTTGTCGACCGCCGTTTTCAATCGCTCTGAAAGCGTCTGATTCTCGGCAACCAGCCGTCGGCTCTCTGCCTTGGCCGCCATCACCTTGCGCACCCAACTGAAGACGCTCCGTTCACCGGTCACCGCGCTGCGCAGCCTGTCGAGCGGCTTAAGCAGTTCCGATGAGAAATCGGGGTCGATTTGGGAAACGAGCCCGTCCAGCATGCGGATCGATCGTTGCGCCTGAGGCTCCAAATTATCAATCTCGGCCGCATCGGAGGTATTGGCCGCGCGACTGATCAGCTCAAACGCATTGCCCGCCTCGTCCTGAATTTTGTCCAACGCTAGTAAGGCGGTCATCGCCTGGTCGAACTGGCCTTGGGCGGCGCGCCGCTCCTCCGGGCCCGCACCAGCCGAGGTCATCGCCAGCCGCAGCCGAACAATCCGGGTGTTCAGATCGGCGAACCGTGGTCGCCAGACGTTGGCGAACTGCCGGTATGCCGCCAAGACCTCGCTGATCGCGCGTCTTTGATGATCAGTGGCCCCCATCCCATCTGACCACGCCACCCACATCAGATCCAAATTGTGGTTGAGATGGGTCGTCGCATCGCTGATCTCGTCGAGCGTACCAGGGTCGAGGTTCGCTTCGCTCAGACGAGCGAGGATCGTCGACAGATCCGCCTGCTCGTCGCGTACCCGGCTCGTCAGCTCTCCCGCCTCTCCCGGGTTGCTCGCGTTCATCAGCGCGGGACCGATGCCGACAATTTTCTCGCTTTTTCGCAAGAGCTCTCGCGCATCCAGCGCCACGGGCAGGGTCTCGAGAGTGATCCGGTCCAAACTCCGTGCGACCTCGCGCAGCGCGTAGAGGCCAGCCGCGCCGGCGGCGACAACGAATAGACTGATCGCGATAAAGGCGAGGAGCAGCCGGCCTCTCAGTCCAGGGGTGAACCGGGAGGGGGCTGGGAGCGATCGACCGCTCTTCGGTCGCAGCGAACCCATATCAGCCGAGGTTGCGGGTGCCGACATCTCAGCCCCACCTCACCGAGCCGATTTTGCGATCATATCTTTGGACTTCGGGATGGAGCGGAACGGAAACCGAACGGCGCCCAGGCGACATCGATGTACTTTGGCTGCGGGACGCGTCTGGACAAACCGTTCGGGAGCGGGCCGCGATTTCGCCAAAAGCGAGACGACATCTTGGCTGGTCGCCTCTCGACTGACGAGGAGCGTCACGATGGCGGCGGTCGGGACCTCTACGGGGTGCCCATTTTCTGAGATCCTTCCGAAATCTCACGATCGAGCCGATCTGAAAGGACTCATTCGAATGTGCCATGAACAGATGCCGCGATGTTTTTGCGCCCGGTTCGCCGCATTATGGTATGTCAGCACAATTTAAGCCAGCTCTGCCCTCACAGTCTGCGGTCGCGAGCAGGGAGGAAGATGGGGATGAACATTCTGACGCGGCGTTCTCTGCTTCGCGGCTCCCTCGCCTTTGGCGCGGCCGGGGCAGTGGCGCGACCCCCGATCGCCAACGCCGCGGCCACGACTGCCGAGGTGTGGTGGCAGCAAGGCTTTGCCAAAGAGGAAGATACCGCCTTCAAGAAGATGGTCGCCGAATACGAGAAGACGAGCGGCAATAAAATTGATTACAGCATTATTCCGTTTGCCGCGCTAGGCCGGAAGGCAATCTCGGCGGTCACGGGCGGCGTCGCCCCGGACATAATCGAGGTCTACGACCGCGAGTTCGCCCCGTTAAGCTCCTGGGACGACAAGCTCGTCGACGTCGGCGACATCGTCGAGACGCAGAAAACGGATTTCGTCTCGGTCGCCATCGAATCCTGCTTTCTCTACAACAACGCCACGAAACAGCGCGGCCATTACATGGCGCCGATGAAGATCAACGGGGTTCCATTCCATATCTGGCGGCCGCTGGTCGAGAAGGCGGGCTACAAGGTCTCCGATATTCCGAACACCTGGGATGCCTTTCTCGATTTCTTCAAGCCGGTGCAGGACAAATTGCGGGCGCAGGGCATGCGCAATATTCATGCCTACGGCTATCAGCTGACCGCCAACGGCAACGACCCCATCAACATCTTCAACGCGTTCCTGATCGCCTATGGCGGCAAGGACCTCGTCACGCCGGACGGCAGGCTCCATACCAATGATCCGCAAGTGCGCGCGGCTGCGGTGAAGGCAATCGAACGGCTGACGACCCCCTTCAAGGACGGCTACGTACCGCCGAGTTGCGTCAACTGGAACGACGCCGACGACAACAACGCCTTTCACTCCAAGCTGATGGTGATGGATTTCGACGGCACGATCTCGACCGAGATCGCCGTCTATGACAAGAAAGAGCTATACGACGACATCGCGACCCGCGGCCTGCCTCTCGGCAATGACGGCAAGCCGCTCCCAAGCCAAGTCACGCTCATTGGTCCGGTAATCCCGAAAGGGGCGAAAAACGTCTCGGTGGCTAAGGAATTCATCAAATACGCAGTCCAGCCGAAGGTGCTGAACGAGTATTTAAAGGGCGGACTCGGCCGCTGGATGATACCGGTGCCCGAGATCGCCAAAAGCGACCCGTTCTGGCTCAGAGAGGACCCGCACCGCGAGGCATTCACCCAGCTGGCGCTGCTTGGTGGGACGTTGCCGGCTCACGAGGTGTTCAACCCCGCCATGGCCCTGGTCAATTCCGAGCATCTCTTCAGCCTCGCCGAATTCGATGTCATCAAAGCGGGGATGGCGCCCGAAGCGGCGATCGACAAGGCGTTCAAGCGGATCGAGGAGATCTTTATGAAGTTCCCGATCCAACAGGCCTGAAACCAGATCATTCGCGCGTGCCCCGGATTGGGGCGAGCTGTCGGAGACCGGCTATCGCGACACCCGACGGCTCGACTGGCGTAATGCCGCAAGAACTTAGGCGTGCCGCCTAGCGGCGGCTTTTACCGACGACCGGAGAGATCAACACGCGGTCGACGCGGCGGCCGTCCATATCAACGATCTCGAATTGATAGCCGTCGGTGGTGACCCGGTCAGCGATCATCGGCACTCGGTTGAGCCGCGCCATCAAAAACCCGCCAAGCGTATGAAAATCGGCATCCTCTCCTGTCAAGTGCGAGAGGCCAAGGACTTGCTTCAACTCGTCGAGGCCGACCATGCCGTCGATCAGCCAGGTGCCGTCTTCGCGCCGCACGACCCGCTGATCGGCATCGGCCGTACCGGGGATGTCGCCGACCAGCGCCTCGAGGATGTCGCTCGGGGTCACCAGCCCTTCAAGATCGCCATATTCGTCGACAATCAGAGCCATTGGCTCGCCTGAGCTTTTGAACATGTCGAGCACGCGCAGCACCGAGACCGTATTCGGCACATAAAGCGGCGGTCGCGTCGCCCGGCGCAGATCGAGCGGCTGTCCGGCAAGGCAGCGGGCGAGCAGATCCTTGGCTTCGACGATGCCGACAACTTGCTGCGATCCGCCCTGCACGACCGGGAAGCGCGAATAGGGGCTCTCGCGGATCTTGCGCCGGTTTTCTTCTTCGGGATCGTTGAGGTCGAGCCATACGATCCGGGTGCGCGGGGTCATGACCGTGCTCGCCCGCCGGTCGCCGAGCCGCAAAGCCATCTCGACGATTTCGGTTTCCGCCTGTGGAATGTGGCCGGTCGCAGTTCCCTCGCGCAGCATAAAGCTGATTTCTTCATCGGTCACCGGCGGCGCCGCCTGGTTGCGCAGTGGCAATAATCGCAATACGAGATCTGTCGAAGCACTCAAAAGCCAATTGATTGGGGCCCCGATGCGAGAAAACCGGCGCATCGTGCGGGCGAGCGCCGCGGCGATCGGTTCGGCGTGAGACAGCGCGATCCGCTTTGGCACCAGTTCGCCGATGATCAGCGATAGATAGGAAATTCCAAGGACGACGATCGCCATACTGATCGCATGCGCGTAACGAGCGATCAGTCCCGGATATTGTTCGAGTATTGCCTGCAGCCGCTCGCCCAAGGTCGCCTGACCAAAGGTGCCGGACAAAACTGCGATGACGGTGATCCCGATTTGGACGGTCGCCAGCAGCCGCGAGGGGTCCGCTTTCAGCTCGAGTGCCGCCTGCGCCCCGGAATTGTTGATTTCGGCAAGCGCTTTGAGGCGGGCTGTGCGAGCCGAAACCAATGCGATTTCGGCCATCGCAAAAAAGCCGTTCAACACAATCAGCAGAAAGACGACCGTGAGTTGCAGAATGAGCATCGCACTCGTCCCGTCGGTCGCCGGGCGCGCCGCAACTATGCAAACCGGCGATTGGGGCGGGGGAAAGGACCGCCCAAAAATAACAAAAGCCGCGTTTTGTCGCGGCTTTCATGCGGCGGCGCGTTCGAGCTATGCCGCCATTTCGGCGGGGGCGGATCGGCCCGACCCGCCGCCATCGCAGATGGCCTCAGCGCGAATAGAACTCGATGACGAGGTTTGGCTCCATCGATACCGGGAAGGGCACATCGGTCGGTTTTGGGGCGCGGATAAACCGGCCCTTCATGCGATCATGATCGATCTCGACATAATCGGGGACATCGCGCTCGCCCGACCGCGACGCTTCCAGCACCAAGGCCATCGCTTTGGCCTTCGCGCCGAGCTCGATCTCGTCGTTGTCGCGCACCGTATAAGACGGGATCGTCACCCGCCGGCCGTTGACGCGGACATGCCCGTGATTGACCAGCTGACGCGCGGCAAACGGTGTCGGCACCAATTTCATGCGATAGACAACCGCGTCGAGCCGCCGCTCCAGCAGCTCAATCAAATTATCGCCGGTATCGCCACGCCGGCGCACCGCCTCCTCGTAAAGCCGGCGAAACTGGCGCTCGCCGAGATTGGCGTAATAGCCCTTCAGCTTCTGCTTGGCGGCAAGCTGCGTTCCAAAATCCGACGGTTTCTTGCGCCGTTGGCCGTGCTGACCGGGTCCGTATTCACGCCGGTTTAGTGGGCTCTTGGGCCGCCCCCAGAGGTTTACGCCGAGGCGGCGGTTGATCTTGTATTTGGGTTCCTGTCGTTTACTGCTCATCAAAACGGGTCCGGTTGGCGTTGTTGTTGTCCCGATAGGCGTTCCGCGCTGGTGCGCCGAGGCCGGGGCATTGCGCCGGCCTTCTCGGGAGGTCGCGAACATATAGCGGACAATTTCAGTAAGTCAAATCGCCCGCTCCGGCCCACCACCTTCGGTTTAATCAGGCGCAGGCTTGCCGACGAAACCGCTGCGCTCAACGGCCCACCATCAGCGGCGGTTGCTTTAGATAGGTCTCGGCAAGCCGCCGCCCGGTCTCGCGCATCAGTTGCTTGTCCATTTCCGGGGTTGCCGCCGACGGCACATGCAGAACCGTGTTGTTGCAATACGTCGGGATCGGGGCGCCATTGCCGCGGAACACGCCGATCGGGTCGTGCCCGGCCGCGACCGCGCGGATGCCGCGGCGGATCTGGTTGCGCAATATGCTGATGCCGCGATCGGTCTCGCTGAGGTGCTCCAAACCGTGGATGGCAATTGGCCGCTGCGAGACCTGGGCCTCGTAATCACCGGGGTGCAACTGGCCTTCCTCATAGGAATCGGCTGCGAGTTGGCCCGGCAGCATGATGTTGCGGTCGGCCCACCACTCCGGTGTTGTCGTGTTGTCGGTCTCGCAGACATGCCGGAATTCGATCAGCAGTGTGTTGGTGTCATCGATCGGCAATGCCCAACGGCTCATCATCGGCCCGCTGAACGCGCGCTCTTCGCGGCCCGTTTCCCAGATCGGCGCCACTTGCTGCAGATTGGGCAATACGACCTCTACCATTCGGGTCCAAATATTGTCCCCGATCCGGCGGGTGCCGACATAGACCATGCCGACCGGTGTCTCGACATATTCGAGCTCGGGCAATACGCCGAATTCCTCGGTGAATACGGCGCCGCTGACGATCGTATGCAAAAACGCGGTATGGACCGGGTCCATGGTGTTTTCATGGACCTGTAGCCAATTCGCCGGAAACACGTATTTCCGCCCGGGGATCATCCGGTATCCCGGCCGATTGTAGGTGTCGTAAACCGGGAATGGCGGCTTCGACTCGGGCGGACCCATATAGGCAAAGACGATCCCGTTATATTCGTGGATCGGGTAGGCGCCGTGGAACAGCCTGTCTTTGAGCGTGTTGACCGCCGGCTCGCCAGGGGTTTCGAGGATCGTCCCATCGACGTCGAACAGCCAGCCGTGATAACAGCAGCGGATCCCTTTGTCGCCGATCAGCCCGAATTCGAGCGATGTGCCGCGATGGGGGCAATGCAGTTCCAACAGGCCGGCCGCCCCACTCTTGTCGCGAAATGCCACCAGATCTTCGCCGAGAATTTTGAGCCGCAGCGGCAAATCCTTTAACTCATCCGAAAAACACACCGGTTGCCAGAAGCGGCGCAAATATTCGCCGCACGGGGTGCCGGGGCCGACATGGGTCAGCTCGGCGTCTTCCTCGGGAATTTCGCGGTGCAGATAGCCGCCATACCGCGTCTTCAAAAATGGAGCCCGTGTTGCCATCCCTGACCTCCTGTTCATCGCCTTGTCGAGCGGCTTTCTGACAGCGTTGCCCAACCGCCGCGTGGTGGCCCGTTTATCCGGACGACTCCAGCCGCTTCGAACTTCGGCGAAAATAGCGGGAAGCGCACGACAGCTCAACAAGGCGGACAAAGGGCGGCGCGCTGTCGCCACTCCGCAGCAGCCGCGCGTAACTCGTGGGGGGCCGTTTCGGCCTTAACAGTGTACCGGAATCTCCGTTGTCGGGGAGAGCTGCCCAGCACAGGTGGTGTTCGTTGCCGTACTGAATCCCATACTGAAATCCGGTTTTCCGAAGTATCGCCTAAGCAAAAGTTACAAACCCCTATCAAAACGCGATTAAGCGCTGAGATTATTTATGCTTATATGTAATATTTTTTGGCGTATTGAACATGTAGATCTAAATTCGGCATAGAGAGGCAGGAAATGAGATCCCTGTATCTGACATCGAAATCGCAATAGTAAAATTGATGAAACGAGAAGATTTCTTGCGTCTTATAATTCCAGTGGTGGGAGTGAGTTCATTAACAATATTGACGATCTTATATCTTATAGATCACAAGAACGATTATCGGGTACTTGCGACCCTAGGCGTGCCGGTCCCAAGAAGCTACCCGTTCATAGATTGGGAATTTATCGGCGCCAGTGTTAAATGCTGGAGCGAAGGTATCAATGTATTCGTTGCTGATCCATGCGACGTGATTAATCACGTGTATGATTATTCGCCCCTTTGGCTACGAGCGATATTTATTCCGACCGATAGGATCTGGACAAATCGATCGGTATCGGAATGGTCCTCGGGTTCGTACTCTCACTATTCTGGCTCGTCAGGCCAGCCAACTGGGGAGAAGCAATTGTCTTTGTGATGGCATGCACATCGACTGTCGTACTGTTTTGTCTTGAACGCGGCAATGTAGACGTAATTATCTTTATTATGATGGTCGTCGCCGGTCTGCTGAGGACCAAGCGGCCCGGTATCAGATTACTGTCATACGGGGTCATCTTGCTAGGTGGCCTGCTTAAATTTTATCCGCTGATCGCCTTTTGGACAGCGTTTCGTGAGCGCCAGCGCACCTTTCTTCTGATCGCCGGAGCAGCAGGCGTCATCGTCATCGCGTTTTACATCAAGTTCCGCGAAGAAATGACCGTGGCCTGGCGAAACATCCCGCATGTTGGGTTCGGCGCGACGGATCTGCCCTTCGGTGCGCCGGCCATGGTCACACGGCTATTCCCCGGGCTACAGGTAATCTAGCGTCTCGCATTCCTCCCCTACGCGCTGATGGGCATTCTTTTGATTCTGACTGTGATGCAGGTGATCCGCCTCGTTCGCGAAGGCGGTCTAGGCGCGGCGTCTGGGGCGATGCCGGAGCAGATGGCGGTTTTCCTGGTGATCGGCGCGGCGCTGTTGGTTGGCTGTTTCTTTGCTGGTCAGAGCATCGGGTATCGCGCTGTCCACTTCGTTTTTGTCGTCGCCGGCTTCGTTGTCATGCGCCGAACCGCGGCCGATACCGCGACCCGGGCAATGCTTGCCTGGACGACGGCTATGGTCATTTTCTGATGTGGGAGCCGGCCATCCGCCCAGCCGGACCGGAAGACGTTTCGGGTCTCGCCCTGTGGCGGTACACGCTGTTCTGGCTTATAGACCAGCTTTTTTGGTGGCGGGTGATGGCAGTGTTGCTGGCCGTCCTCGCGATATTTACCTGGCGATCCGAGTTGGTTACTGCGCTTCGGTTCCGAGCGAGCTTTTCGAAATCTCTCAAACCAATAACTGTGAAGCGCAATTAAGCATCTTCTCCTGCGGCCGGGAGGCCCGCTCGCACTCCCGCGGTATCTCTAAACCGCGGCGAGACGGTCGTAGGCCGCGCGCAGACGGTTGCGGTCGCGGTTCGCGTCGGCTTCGCGCTCGCGCTGGTCTTCGACCACTTCCGGCTTGGCTTTGGCGAGAAATTGGGGGTTGCCGAGCTTGGCAGCGATCTTTGCGATCTCGCTGTCGAGCCGGCCGATTTCCTTCGCGAGCCGCGCCTTCTCGCGTGCGAGATCGACAACTTCGCCGACCGGCAGGATCAATGTGGCGCCCTCGACGAGGATTTGGACCGCTCCTGAAGGTACCGCCTCCGCGGTCTCGATCCGCTCGATGCGGGCAAGGCTAACAAAGTGGTCGCTATGCCGGGCAAGCCGCTCAAGCGCTACCGGTTCGGCATCGCGGACTAATAACGGCATCCGGGCCGCCGGCGGCACATTCATTTCGGCGCGCGCCGCGCGGATCGCCGAGATCGCCGCCACGACCCATTCCATTTCGGCGGCAGCATCACGATCCATCGCATCAAGCGCGAAATCGGGCCACGGCGCCGATATCAGCAGACCGGCATTCTCGCCCGCTGAGTTTCGCCACAACTCCTCGGTGATGAATGGCATAATCGGGTGCAGCAAGTGCAGAATACGACCCAGCACCCAGGCCGACGTGGCCTGCGTCTCACGGCGCGCCGCATCCCCGTCGCCCTGCAGGATCGGCTTGGTAAACTCGATATACCAATCGCAAAACGTGCCCCATACGAACTGATAGAGGCGTCCGGCAGCTTCATCAAAGCGATAGGCGTCGAGTGCTGTCGTTACCGCAGCGGCGCAATCAGCCGCCGCCGCAACGATCCAGCGGTTGACCGTCTGCTGTAATGCGTTCGGCGAAAACTCCTCGACCGCCTGGCAGCCGTTCATTTGCGCATAACGGGCCGCATTCCACAGCTTGGTGGCAAAGTTGCGGTAGCCCTCGACCCGGCTTTCGGCAAGCTTGATGTCCCGGCCGGGTGCAGCGAGAGCCGCTAATGTAAAGCGCAGCGCGTCGCAGCCGTAACGGTCGATCAGCTCCAGCGGATCAATGATGTTGCCCCGCGATTTCGACATCTTCTGGCCGCGCTCATCGCGGACCAGCGCGTGGATGTAGACGGTGCGGAACGGCACCTCGCCCATAAAGTGCAGTCCCATCATCATCATCCGGGCCACCCAGAAAAAGATGATGTCAAAGCCGGTCACCAGAACGTCGCCCGGATAATAGCGCGCGAGTTCGCGGGTTTCCTGCGGCCAGCCGAGCGTCGAAAACGGCCATAATGCCGAAGAAAACCAGGTGTCGAGCACATCCTCGTCGCGGCGAAGACTTACCGGTCGGCCGTAATTCGCCGCGGCTTCCGCCTGCGCCTCGGCCTCGCTCTCGGCGACAAAGACGGCGCCGTCCGGCCCGTACCAGGCGGGGATCTGGTGGCCCCACCACAGCTGGCGCGAAACGCACCAAGGCTGGATGTTGCGCAACCACTCGAAAAACGTGTTCTCCCATTGCCGTGGGACAAAGCGAGTGCGCCCGTCTTCAACCGCGGCGATTGCCGGCGCCGCCAGCACGCGTGCGTCGCAAAACCACTGATCGGTCAGCCACGGTTCGATCACGACGCCGGAGCGGTCGTGATGTGGGACCATCAAGACGTGGTCTTCGACCCTGTCGAGAAGCTCCGCCGCCTCCAATTCGGCAACGACCTTGTTGCGCGCCGCGAAGCGATCGAGCCCGCGATAGGCCTCCGGCACCGCCTCATTCAGCCGCGCATCGGCATCAAAAATGTTTAACAGCGCCAAGCCGTGGCGGCGGCCGACCTCGAAATCGTTGAAGTCGTGCGCCGGCGTGATCTTTACGGCGCCGCTCCCAGTCTCCGGATCGGCATACTCGTCGGCAACAATCGGGATCAGCCTGTCAACCAGCGGCAGCCGAACATGCTTGCCCACCAAGCCGGCAAATCGCGCATCATCGGGATGAACCGCGACCCCGGTGTCGCCCAGCATCGTCTCCGGGCGCGTCGTTGCCACGATGATGAATTGGCCGGGAACCTCCTCTACCGGATATCGGAGGTGCCACAGAAATCCCTTGGTCTCGCGGCTTTCCACCTCGAGATCGGAGATCACCGTGTGCATCTCCGGGTCCCAATTGACGAGCCGCTTGTCCCGGTAAACGAGGCCCTCGCGGTAGAGAGCAACAAACACGCGGCGGACCGCAGCGGCAAGGCCCGGGTCCATCGTAAAGCGCTCGCGTCGCCAGTCCGGCGAGGCGCCGAGCCGCCGCAATTGGCGAGTGATCGTGCCGCCCAATTCTTCCTTCCATTGCCATACGCGCTCGATAAACCGCTCGCGGCCGAGGTCGCGCTTGGCGCCGCCCTGCTCAAGGATCTGGTTCTCGACAACGATCTCGGTGGCGATGCCGGCGTGGTCGGTTCCGGGTTGCCACAACACATCGCGGCCGCGCATCCGTTGATAGCGGACCAACACATCCTGCAACGTGAAGGTCAGCGCGTGCCCCATATGCAAGCTGCCGGTCACGTTGGGGGGCGGCATCATGATCGTAAAGGGAGCCAGATTGCTGCCGGGATCGGCAGCAAAGGCACCCGCCGCTTCCCATACCGGGTACCAGCGGGCCTCCACATCGGCTGGGTCGAATGTCTTGTTCAGCATTCCCGAGACATCTTGGACGAGCGATCGGGTATTAAACCCTGTCAACCCGGGCAGTGCGTTTAAAATATCGCTTCCCGGGTCAAAAAAGCCGCGTCGGGTTTATCGCGGCTCCGCCTCAGTGACGAGGCGTTGGATTTCCTCGCGCACCAGTCGCTCGACGATGTCCGGGAAATGGTCTTTGAGCCAAGCCCGCAGCAACGGGCGCACCGCCTCACGGACAATCTCTTCCAAGCTCCGGCCGGACGCGCCGAGCGGTCCCGGCTCGGCGCGTTGCTCGCCGGGTACTGCTCCGAGTTGACCAAAGGCGGCAACCGCCGCTTCCGAAGCCGCGGCCGACAACAGCTTGTCGCGTGGGTCCTCGGTCTTGGGTCGCACGCCCGCATTGCCCTCTGAAGGCTTCGGCTCGTTTGGCTCGCGGGGCGCAGTAGCCACCGTTGCGTTCACCGGTTGCGTGTTCGGTCCTTCCCCGTCCAATTTCCTGACCGTCCCATCAGCCTCGATCGCATCGGTCAGTTCGAGAATACCTCTATTTTGTCTCGGGGGAGCTGCGATCGGGCGTGGCGGGTGGTTATCTTTCGCGATGATCCGGCCGATCGAAGCGATGATCTCTTGCATCGAAGATTCGGGCGCCGCCGGGTTGGCATTCGGTCCGCTCGGGGAGGTCTTGTCGTCTGACATGGGGTAACCGGAAAGGGCTCGGGATCATAACCTAAGCAGGTTCAGGTTAGGTTTCCAGTCACCTGCGTTTCAGTCGCGCGCTACTGGGACAGCCCGCCGCGGAAGCCTTTCCACTTATCCCTGACCACGTTGAAATGCCGCTCCATGTCGTAGAGCTGTACTGGCAGATGGAGATCAGCGGCTATCAGCCGCCCGGTGCCGGCAGCGACATTGTATTCGGCCAGGGCAGCATCGTGTTCCGCCACGATCAGCTGTTGTTGGGTCGTCAGCAAAGTCTGGTTCTGGATCAGCACATCAAGCGTGGTGGCGGTGCCGACCAGCGCTTCCTGCTGAATTCCCTCGAGGGCGATCTGCGCCGCCCGCACCGCCGCGGCGAAGGAGGCGATGCTGGCCCGGGCCGCCTTTAGCGTTTCCCAGGCGTTCTCTGTGGTTTGCACCGAAGCGCGCCTTGCGTCGTCGACTTGGCTGAGCCGTTGCCCCACAGTCTGCTCGGCCTGTCGGGTTTGCGAGTAAATTGCGCCGCCTTCGTACAACGACCATGTCATCTGCGCGTTGATCGAAGCCAAATTCTCACGCGATCCGGACAGTGTCACCGAGGGCGCGAACAGCCGCTGCACGTTGCCCACCAACGAGACTTGCGGCAGCAATTGGCTCCTAACGACATCGATGTTGTCGCGCGCCGCCAGCTGGGCGAAATTCGCCGAAATGACATTGAAATTGTTGTTGGCAGCTAGGGCCAGAGCCTCCTCCCGCGTCGCCGGCAAGGTCGGTCGGTCGCGCGGCAAAATCAGAACGCCGGGTTGACGGCCAACGGTGCGGACATACTCGGCCCGGCTCTGGGCGAGCGTTCCTTCCGCGGTAATCAGGGTGCCCTGTCCTTGGGCCAGCGACGCCTCGGCCTGCGCAACATCGGTGCGGGTCACCTCGCCGACCCGAAAGCGGTCCTGGGTCGCTTCGAGCTGCTTGCGCAAGACCTGGACGTTATTGCGGTCGACCTCGACCAGTGCCTGGTCGCGCACGACGTCCAGATAGGCCATCGCCACGGCCTGAAACACCGAGGTCTCGATCGCCAAGGTCTGGGCGCGGGTCGCATCCACCGTGTTCATCGCCTGGCGGGTCTGAGCCACGGTGCGCCCGCCGCTGTAGAGCGACTGCGTCACCTGCAGATTGACGCTATTCGAGAAAAACGTCGAATATTCGCTCTGGTCTTTGCCGCTCGTGAGCGTTGATGTGAAAGCGCCGCGATTCCCACCGACCTGGCCGGTAAAATTGACCGTCGGCCGCCAGCCTGACAGCGCCTGCGGCACTTGCTCGTCGGTGGCCCGCAGCAGAGCGCGCTGCGCCAGCAATTGCGGGTTGGTGTTGTAAGCCTCGGCCAATGCCTGGGTTAGCGTCTGCGCCGACGCGTTTGGCGCGCTCGCGATCAGCAGACCCCCGAACACCGCAGCGGCCGCAGAACCCGTTGCGACGTCGTAATGCCGTAACCAAAAGCGGTTAGACGTCCCCGTCCGGCCCTTTTTGAGATTATGCAAGGTTGGCAGCATTGCGGAGGCTCGCGCGATCGGGCGGGAACTAGAACACAAAAGCCGGTTTGGGCGCGAAGCTCGGGAGCAGCGCGATCGCGGCGTCAAACAGGACGCGGCGGGCGATGACGCCGCCAGTCCGCATGATCAAAACAGCGCGGCCGACCCCGGTTCCTTCGGGCTTGACGACCGTAACCAGCCGCCCATCGTCGGCAAGCTGGGCGACGATCTCGTTCGGCACCTCGGCGACCGCGCCGCCGAACAGGATAACGTCGTAAGGCGCCCGCGCCCGATGCCCGTCGCGCAACGGCCCCTCGACGACGCTGACCGAGCCGATATTCTCGTCGACGAGTGCCGCGTGAGCCTGCCGCGCGAGCTGGGTATCCTCCTCCAGCGCGACAACGGCGCGCCCCAGCTTGCTCAGCACTGCCGCCTCGTACCCGGTTCCCGCCCCGATAACCAAAGCCGCATCGATCCGTGGCACCAACGCCGCCTGGATCAGACGAGCCGCGACCATCGGCTCCATCAGGTACCGCCCAGGGGCCACCGGAAGATCATCATCGATATAAGCGGCCGAGCGTAAATGCTCCGGCACGAACAATTCGCGCCGGATTCGCGAGAATGCGTCAAGCACACGCTCATCCGTCACCCTGTTTGGGCGCAGCTGGCTCTCGACCATGTGCGTTCGAGCCGCTTCGAATACCGTCATCTTGTCTCTAAAGGCGAGTAGACCAGAAAAGCGAGTAACCTTTGGCATTATAGCCGTCCGGTCGAGCAATGACAATCGCGCGCCGGCAACCGCGAGCCGACCGCAGCCATCAGCACGGCATTCGCTGCAGCTCTTGTTCGTCGTCGAGTTCCGCCAGCAGTTGAGGCGCGCTCAGCCCCAGAATCGGATGCCGCCATCGCGGGGCAATCTCGGCAATCGGCTCCAGGACGAAACGCCGTTCGTGAATACGCGGGTGCGGCAAGACCAGCTCGGGCGAGGCGATCCGCTGACCGCCATAGTCGAGCAAATCGAGATCGAGTACGCGGGCGGCATTGCGCTCGGCGCGGACCCGCCCAAACCGCCCCTCGACCCGCTGCATCAATGCAAGCATGCTGTGCGGGTCGAGATCGCTTGCCACAATTGCCACAGCGTTGGTGTACCAAACCTGATCGGAGGACGGCACCGGCGCGCTGCGATACCAGCCGGAGCGCACCAGGATCGCGACCCCGTTAGCGTCGAGGCTGCCGAGTGCCGCGGCCAGCGTATCGCGTGGCGGCCCCCATACCGGGTGGTCGAGATTGGCGCCGAGCCCGATCAGAACCAGCGGCGGCAACGCCCGAATCTCGCCTAGGTCTAGCCGAGCAGAGCCGGTCTAGCCGAGTAGTGCTCGGGCGATCGTCTCCCACTCCTCTTTTAGCGGCGCTGTCGACAGCGGCCGGCCAGCGCGGCCATACCAGCCGCCGGCATTGCGCAGATCGCCCTCGACCCGGTGGAGATAGGCATGCGCCCACGCCCCCTCGGCGTCCCCCTGTTCCTGCGCGCATTTATGCGCCTGATGCCAGTCACCCTTGGCCTCCCACCACAATGCCTGCGCCGCCATGCTCAACCCCAACGGTGGCGTGTCCTGGGCGATCGAAGCCCGGTAGCTCTCGAAATCCATCTCGTCACCTCTCGCGAAATTGGCCGCAGCTTATAGCAGAATCGCAGGACACGCCTATCAGTCGACCAGCGGCGCACGATGCGACGACGGCGAATGCGCTTTCAGCCATTCGATGATCGGCGGCCATGGCCCGAGCGCGTGCTGCTGCGGCGTGAACGGACCCAGCAATGGCGGAAACGCGGCATCGGCTGGTTTGAGCCAGCGGTCGGGATAATCCTTCTCTAGGTCGGCCTTGTGCGGCCGCGGCTGCCGGTTGATGTAGGCGGCAACGTCGTAGGCGTCTTCGGGGCTGAGAACCGGATCGGCAAAGGTCACGCCCTTGGGCATGTTCGCGCGCACAAACCAGGCGGCGGCGATATTGCGCGCCATTCCGGCGCCGTCGTTAAAACTCTCCGCCCCCCATAGCGGCGGGAATAGATAGAGCCGCTGTTCGCGGTGCTGCTCGTCCGGGCTGAGGCGCACACCCGCGCCGTCCGCGCCATGGCAAGGGGCGCATGTCGTGCGATAGACTTTCTCCCCATACTCCGGCGACGCCGCCCGCTGCGGCAGCGCCAGCTCCGGGACGGCCCGCTCTCCCGGTGACTTTTCGGAACCCGGCACCGCGCCGATAAATTCCAGGTAAGCGAGGATCGCCGTCATTTCCGGGCCGCTTTCGGGCAGCCGCCGGCCGTTCATACTGCGTTCCATGCAGTCGTTTATCCGCTCCGCCATGGTCTCGACCTTGCCGAGCCGCGCACTGAATGCGGGATAAGCCTTCCAGACACCGACCAGCGGCAATGCGAATTGCTGCGTGCCGGCCTGCAGATGGCAGCTCGCGCAATCGAGCCCGGCATGTAAATAGCGTTTGGCGGGCTCGGCGGCGGGGCCGATCAGGACCGAAGTGTGGGCGATCAGGTCGCGGCCAAATCGTACGGTGCGCCCATGCGCATCCTCAGGCAGAGCGTCGGGATCGGGCACACGCCAAGCCCCGGCCGCCTGCGTCGGCGGAGACGCCGCGGGTTGGGCCAGCACTGCGCCGGGCATCGCCCAGTTCGTCACGGCAAGCAGGATTACCCAGACGACGACAACAGCAACTGTGGGCATCGGCTTCTCTCAGGCGATCAGGCGGTCGATGCGGTCGCGCAACCGATACCAGCTGCCGACCGCGGGCAAAAACCACGGATCGCCCGAATAGAGCCGGTGGTCGGGAAAGTCCGGCGTGTCAAAGCTGCAGGCGTAATTGGCGGCGCCGGCGATCTTGCGCGCGGTCTGCCAGCCGAGATAGGTCATGATCGCAACCCCGCTGCCGTTGCAGCCGAGGCAGAAATGCAGCCCGTCGCTCTCGCCCATATGGGGCAGCGCGTCGAGCGTGAACGCGGTGTTGCCGGTCCAGGCGTGGGTCACCTTGAACCCCTGCAATTGCGGAAAGCGCGCCGTCATGTAGCGGTGCAGGATCGGCGCGCTGACCCGCGCATCGACCTGGGTGAAACGCGCCCGTCCGCCAAAGATCATGCGGCGCCCATCAGGCGACATCCGGTAATAGCACAAGACGCGCCGCGTATCGGAGAGGGTGCGGCCATTCGGGATCAGCGATGCGGCGAGATCGGCCGGCAATTCCTCGGTGGCGATGATGTGGCTCGCGATCGGCACCACCCGCCGCTTCAACGCCGGCGTCAAATCGCCGGTATAGCCGTTGGTGGCGATTACGACATCACCGGCGCTTAGCGTGCCGCGCCGGGTCTCGACCCGCCATCCGGTCCCGGCGGGCGTGATCCGGCCAACCGCCGCCTTGGCGCAGATCGCAATCTCGCGGCGACGGCAGGCGTCGAGCAGCCCCTTGTAATAGAGTGCCGGGTGGAGTTTCCCCGAGCGCTCGACCACCATGCCGCCGTGATAATAATCGCTGGCGATTTCGCCGCGCTGATCCGCGCGCGCGACCATGTAAGCGCCGGATTGCGCCGCCGCGTTCAGCAGCTCCAGCCGCCGCTGCTGTGACGCAAAATGCGCCCGCGTCCAGGCGCCGACAAACCGGCCGCGCTTTTCCCAGAAGCAATCGATGCGTTCTTCGTCGATCAGCCGATCGATCAGCGCAAAGGCGTCGCCGGCATCCGACAATAACGCCGCGGCCCGCTGCTCGTCGATCGCGATTGTCTTGCCGGTAAAGCTCTTGCCGACATTGACCCCGCCGCTGACCGCGCCGCCATTGCGCGTGCTGGCGCCAAAACCGAGTTCGCCGGCTTCGAGAACGACCGCGTCGATACCCTGCTTGGCCAATTCCAATGCGGTCGACAACCCGGCATAGCCGGCCCCGACGATCGCCACCCGCGCTGCCTTCGGCACCTCGACGAGCTGATCGGCGGCAGGGCGATACGCCTCCCACCAATAGGGCTCAGGCCGAAAGTCGCGGTGCAGAATATCGGCATTGAGCATCGCGCCAGCCTATCATCGCCCCGGCAACCGGCGCGAGCGCTCGAAGCCGCAGAGAAGGCCCGGCCGGGCTCAAGCCGCCTGGGCGAAGCTGGACAGCACCTGCTGCTCGTAAGCGAGCAGTTTTTGGACGCTCGGGCGCCGCTGCATCCGCTCGAAATGCGTCATGCAATTCTTGAATTGCGCCAGATCGAGCTGAAACTGAGTGCCGCGCCGGAAGCACCAGAAAAAATGCGCGTCGACCGCGGTAAAATGGTCAAAGAACCAGTCGCGGCCGGCGAGCTTGTCCTCGGCGATCTGGTAATTCTCGAACAGCTGCTGCGCTGCCAGCCGCCGCACCAACTCCTCGGAGCCCGGCACATCGCAGACCCGCGGCGGCGAGTTGATGCGCGACAAAAACGGGTGGATGCCCGAGGCGCACCACGCCAACAGCGAGATCGCGTGCAATTCCTGCATCGGCTCGGTCGGCAACAGCTTAGCGGCTGGGAAGTGCCGAGCGATCCACATCTGGATCGCGACGTTTTCGGTCAATGGCTCGCCGTCGATCACCAGCACCGGCACTTTGTGCTTCGGGTTCACCCGCAGATAATCGGGGCTCATATGCTGCGACCGGCGGAAATTCAGCGGCCGCACCTCAAACTCAGCACCCGCCTCGGTCAAGGTCACATACGGCACCAGCGAGCAAGCATTGGGCGCATAATAAAGGATCAGCGGCATGGGGTCCCTCCCGAGCGATCCCGCACCCTGCCGCCGCGCTCGCCCGCAAGTCAACCCGCCCCAAGTCGGCCCATCCGGATTACGCGCCGTCGCTGCAAAAATCGCTGAGCGATCGGGCGAGGCCAATGAGGCAGACCTCATTCGCCGAGCCGCGATTTCCAGTCCGGGACGTTCCTGTCGGCGCCGAGGTGCTCGGCCATCTCGGTGGGGTCCGGTTCGATTTGATGACCGCAACCGAGGCAGTACGCGAGAAATCACGCGCGAGATCAGAGCTTGACCTTTGCGTCCGAGTGGTCCAACGAAATCGACATGAACCTCGATGAATTGAAACAGGCCCACGATCTGATGAAGCGGATCGAGGCCACCGAGAGGTTGATGCCGGCTTACCGCAAGGCAGAAACGGTGGTCATGGCCATTCCGCAAACCGATGCGGAGAAGCGAAGTCTTCACGGGACCGCGGGCCTTCCCCGTCATGACGAGGTAACCTTTACGGCGGCTGAGATCGGCGATCAGATCGTCAGCGCCTTGGAGCGCCGCATCGCGATGATGACGGAAGAGCTAGAGAAACTCGGCGTCGAAACCGCGCCACCACTGCGCGAGGTGGGTCGCACCGCTCCATCCCGCTAACGACATATCTAGCCGCCGCGCGCCTCGCCCGCTTGATCCGCCGGCATTAATCGGCCGCCTGGCGCGTGGCCTCTATAGTTTGTGTTTCGCGGCGTGTCTACACACGCCCTGCGCTTGCTCAAGTGCTGGAAATTTGACTCCGGGCCATGATATCTAGTCAGTATGACTAGAGAAAAGAAACAGAACCGGCCGAGCCACTGGGCGCTGCAAGACGCCAAGGCGCGTTTCAGCGAATTGGTGCGGCGCGTCCGCAGTCACGGGCCGCAACACGTCACCGTGCATGGGCGCGATGAGGTTGTCGTCGTGGCGGCGGAAGAATTTCGCCGGCTCAAAGGCGGCCGCACCGGTGCTGCGCTGATCGCCGCCCTGCAAGAATCACCCTACCGCGATATAGATATCGAACCCCGGCGCGAACGGCTGCCCGTGCGCGATGTGAAATTGTGACGGGCTGGCTGCTCGATACCAATATTCTTTCCGAACTGCGGCGGCCCAAACCGAACCCTAAAGTTGTCGCCTTCGTTGCCGCCAAGCCGCTCGATCTGCTGTTCGTCAGCATCGTCACCTTCGCCGAAATCCGCTTCGGCATTGAACTGGTCGCCGATGCCACGCACCGCGCCGAGCTTAACGAGTGGCTGACGCACAAGGTGCGGCCGATGTTCGAGGAACGCGCTCTGCCGGTCAGCGAGGATGTCATGTTCAAGTGGCGGCTCTTGGTCGAGGACGGGCGCAAGGCTGGACATACCTATTCGCAACCCGATCTGATCATTGCCGCAACCGCGCTGCATCACGGCTTGACGGTCGTCTCGCGCGACACCGCCGACTTCAACAAGGTCCGTGTCTCGGTGCTCAATCCGTGGCGCGGGACCAGTGGCGCATAAGGACCTTCCCAATGTGTCTACCGAATGGATGTCACCGGTTGCAGCCCATGCTCGGCACCGGCCTTCGCCGGAGACGCCCTACGCTTGCTGTCTTGGCAAGCCAGGCGTAGGGGGAGCCAGCCAAGCTTCCGACGCTCATCGGCTGCACCGCCGCACCGAAACTCCCCTTGCAAATTGCGCGGCTACTTCAACCGGAAGCGGGTGACATTTTTTGACCGATAATCCCTTTATGGAAAATCAGCGCGTTGTGTCCACCAAATACAGATGTCACCGTCTCTGCCATTTACAAATGTCACCGGCACCGCGGTTTGGGTCGGGCGGCGGGCGGGCGCGAAGCCCCCGGCGTAGCGCAGCGACCGATCGACGCCCGCCATGGGGATGGCCGAAACTGCACCCGCTTGTTTGACCGGGCGGGCTCGGCCCGCCCGGCTCGTAGAACGGCTCAGCCGACTTTAAACAGACGCGCGTCGCGCTGATCGCGGCGGCGCGGTGCTTTGGTGCTGCGCCGCTGCGGTCCGCGGCGAAGCTGCTCCTCGCGGATGAAGGCGAGCGCAGCGCCGAGCCGTTTGTTCTCGACAATCGCGCCCTGGTCAACCTGTTGGATTGTATCGAAGATCCGGTAGGCAAACTCGATGCCCTTGTAGCGGATCGACAGGCGACCGTCGGGATAGTCGATGACGGTGACCCGCTTGCCGATTGCCGCCTTGGCTTGCTCGCTTGGCTCCAGGATGAACATGATCTTGTCGTACTGCAGGGTCAGCGCCTGTGAGAGGGTGCGCTCCTCCTTCCAGGCAAAGGCGTCGTCGAGATCGTCACCGGCGTGCAGCGGCCGATGCAAATCCTTTTTATTCGCCGGTGCTTTGGCAAAGCGCGCGTTGTAGTCAGCCATGAAAGCCGGGAGCAGGGCGTTGCCTTCCGCCAAGCTTGCCACGCCCGCCAACCGCAATTCCTTGACCAGGCGGTCTTGCAACGTCTTGTTGGCACGCTCGACCCGGCCTTTCGCCGGGCTCGAATTGGCGCAGATGATATCGATGTTGAGCACGTGCAATGCCCGGCCAAACTGGGTCATGCCGTCGCCGCCGAGCGCGCCCGAGTGGTTGACCCGAAACACCCCGTGCTTGTCGCTGTAAAACGCGATCGGCTTGCCCCAGGCCTCCAGATAGGCACGGGCCGCCTGGAAATAGGCAAAGGTTGACTCGCTCTCGACAAATTGCAGATGCATCAGCCGGCTGGTCGCGTCGTCGACAAACACCAGCAGCGTGCATTGCGGCCCGCGGTCCTCGAACCACCAATGCTCGCTACCATCGACCTGGACCAGTTCGCCAACGCATTCGCGCCGCGGCCGCGGCTGGTGAACCTGCTTGCGCTGCTTGCGATCACGCCACAGCCCGGCTTCGATCATCCACTGGCGCAGCGTTTCACGGCCAACCGCGATCCCGTGATCCTCGCACAGCTTCTCGGCTGCCAGGGTCGGGCCAAAATCCCAATACCACTGGCGGATGATTGTCAGAACCGCGCGCCGCAATGCCTCGGGCTTGCGCCGGTTACTGCGACGGCCGCGGCGCTTCGAGATCAGGCCGCTCGGACCTTCGATCCGATAGGCCTTCAACAGCCGAAACACCTGACGCCGCTCGAGCCCCAACAGCTGGCCCGCCGCTTTCGTCGTCAGCCGCTTTTGGTCCAAATCCCGCAGAACCTCCAGCCGCGAAAGCTCCCGATCGCTCATCAGTCGTATCGTCACCCCCAACACCCCCCGGAAATCCCCCGGGAAGTGTCATCTGTAACCGGCAGAGGAGTGACATTTTGATCGGGCGCCTACACTTGAAAACCGCATAACCTGTCTTCTGGAAAGTCGCTGACCGCTTCCCGCCGTGACCGAAAATTACGCTTAACGCTTTCGTCTGGAGTATATGGACATGAAGGTGTCAGCACTAGCGTATCACCGAAGTCACGCCACAAAAACAATTTGCGATTACCCAATTTCAAATGCCGTCATAAGCAAACGTGCTGGACGCATACGTATGACTATACCGCCACGTCATCTCAGTGAGACGTTCAACGGCGATTATAATATATATGTGGACTTGATCGAGGATGAAGTAACCACGCTTTTCTTGGAATGCTTTCCGCAAGTTAGAGATGTGATGGCCCGTCTTATGTCGCCACCGGCTCAAGGGCAGAGCGAACCGGAAGCAACATAAGCAGAGTAGCGCGAAAGGATTAGGAAGATGTTCCGCGAGACTCGTACCGAAAGATTCCCCCGCCGTGCCTACGACGTGCACGAGGGCTGGCGGCGCAAAACGCTGTCACACGCCATCGCGGTGCTTAACCGCGCCCATGAAGACAAAGCCGCCAGGATATTGCATAGAATGCGGGACGCCGACGAGGAGGGCGATCCTGATCGACCGTTGGCGGGGGACGAGCGCGAGGCTTGGCGCAAAACGCTGTCGCACGCCATCGTGGTGCTTAAGCAGGCCAATGAAGACAAAGCTGCCAGCAGATTGAGTGAAATGCTGGACGCCGAGCAGCCGCCCGAACGCAACCCCGGGCGCGCACCGTAGCCACCAGCCCACATCTTGTGTCTTGCGGTTGTGCCGGGAAGATCGGCAAAGCCGCATAAGCGCCATTATAACGAATTTCTTGGAGTACTCAGAAAGTCCAAAACTTAACCCTCTAGCCTGAAAAATTCATTGGACTGGCCAGAAGGGACGGCGGGAGCGGCATAAACCGTTGGTTTCGTGTATGATTTGGTTGCTAAGGCCGGATCAAACCGAAGCAACGGAGTTCGCACCCGCCATGGAGGAAGGTACGGGGATTTTGCCAGGTTTGCCAGCGGTGGCGGGTAAGCCGGTGCATGTCGGGTTTGACGGCGGCCGGCTGACCTCGGATGGTGGGATATTGCTGGTGGCGGCGATCGAACAACGGCTCAAGATTGCCGAACGCTTAGCGGCGTGCCTCGAAGATCCGCGCGACCCGGACCGGGTGCGGCACGAACTGGCCGAGATGATCCGCTATCGTGCCTTGCTGATTGCGGCGGGCTATCCCGACGGCAACGACTGCGACGCGCTGAAAGCCGACCCCGCCTTCAAGATGGCCGTCGGACGATTGCCGGAAAGCGGTGAAGATCTGTGCTCGCAACCGACGATCAGCCGGCTCGAGAACCTGCCGAGCGCGACCGCGCTCAAGCGCATGATGGCGGCGATGATCGAGTTGTTCTGCGACAGCTTCGAGCAGGTACCCCGGCGCATCCTGCTCGATATCGACGACACCGAGGACCGGGTTCACGGCGGCCAGCAGCTCGCGCTCTTCAATGCGCACTACGACAGCCGCTGCTTTCTGCCGATCCACATTTACGAGGCGACGACCGGCAAACCCGTCGCTGTCATCCTGCGCCCCGGCAAGACGCCTGACGGGACCGAGGTGGCGCTGGTGCTGCGCCATGTCATTGGCCGCATCCGCGCCCGCTGGCCGGCGGTCGAGATCGTCGTGCGCGGCGACAGCCATTACGGCCGGCCCAAGGCCATGGCGTGGTGCGAGCGTCAGCAGGTCGGCTACATCTTCGGCCTCTCTGGTAACCCGGTGCTGCTGCGGCAGGTCAGCCCGCTCACCGAGGACGCCGCCTTGGGTCGTCTCGCAGACGAAGGGGAAAAGGTCCGCCGCTATGGCGATTTCCGCTATGCCGCCAAAAGCTGGAATGTCGAGCGCCGCGTCATCGCCCGCGTCGAGGCCGGTCCTCAAGGGGCCGACAGCCGCTTCATCGTCACCAACCTGCGGGGTCTGCCCAAGACGCTCTACGAGAAGGTCTATTGCGCGCGCGGGCAGGCCGAAAACCTGATCAAGGCGCACAAACTGCATCTGGCTTCCGACCGTACCTCCTGCACCAAGGCGACCGCCAACCAGTTCCGGCTGCTGCTTCATACCGCCGCCTACTGGCTGATGCTGAGCCTGCGCGGTCTGGCTCCAAAGACATCCTTCTGGCGCGATGCCCAATTCGATACGATCCGCCTCTGCCTGATCAAGGTCGCCGGGCGCGTCACCGAGATGGTCACCCGCATCAAGATCGCCTTGCCGAGCGCCTTTCCCTATCAGGCCGGCTTTGCCGATCTCGCCGGCCGCATCGCCAAGCTGCCGCCGTGAGCGACGGGGCGGTTGCCCCAGTTCAAACCCTTTGGCCCAACCGCAAACCCCGACCAGCGCGCCCCCGACGCCACAAAAAGCCGCGCCCGATCCCCGCCATCACTGTGGAGCCGCCAGCCCCTCATGAATGATCCGGGCTAGTCCTGGGCAACCGCACGGTGGTTTTGACTTGGTGGAGCGGGGGCATGTGGGGTGGTGAATACTCGCCCCGCCAGATATTATTTGGCCTAGCCGCGGCACAAGATCTAGCCGGGTTTCAGGGTATCAGCCGCCGTCCGGGTGGTCGAGGAGCGCCATTAGCTCCCGCCACTCGCGGGGGGAGAGGCCACTATCCCCTTGCGTGGCGGGGTTCCCGGTGAATGTGCTGGTACAGAGCTACGAGCTACGAGCTACGAGCTGCGATCCGCGGTCTAGCCCGGTTCAAAGCCCAACCGCCCATCGCCCCGGCCCCTAGGTGAATTTCACCGCACTGTGCGCACCGGCGGCAGTTCCGCCGGAACGGTCAGATTGCAGCCGGTGGCGGACTTGATTTCATCGACCGAAACGCCGGGGGCGATTTCCTTTAATTCGAGGCCGCGCGGCGTTACCGCGAACAAGCCGAAATTGGTCACCACCAGATTGACGACGCCGCGCGCGGTCGCCGGGATCGTGCACCGTTCGACCAGACGCGGGGCGCCATTGCGGGTCTGGTGCTCCATCGCGACAAAAACATGCTTGGCGCAAGCCGCGAGGTCCATCGCGCCGCCTATGCCGCCGCCTTGCTGCCCTGCCATCTTCCAATTGGCGAAATCGCCGTTTTCCGCAACCTCGTAGGCGCCGAGCACGGTCACGTCGATCCGCCCGCTGCGGATCACCGCAAACGAGTCGGCGTGGTGCACGATCGCCGCGCCAGGCCGCAAGGTAACGTGCTGGCCGCCGGCGTTGACGAGGTGCATGTCCTCCTGGCCGCGCGCCGCGAGCGGGCCGTAGCCGATCACGCCATTCTCGGAATGGAAGATAATGTCCTTGTCGCCGAAATCGAAATTCGAGCACAAGGTCGGGATGCCGATGCCGAGATTGACGATCCAGCCATCGCCGAATTCCATTGCCAGCCGATCGCACATTTGCTGACGGCTGAGCCCCTTTGCCCTCTCGCTCATAATCAGGTACTCGCTGGCAGTTGCGGCCACCATCCTTCGGGCGGCGGTGGGATTTTGACGATGCGGTGGACGAAGATTCCCGGCGTGTGCACATCGTCGGGGTCGATCGCGCCGATTGGGAGAATGTCCTCCTCGACCTCGACGACCGTGACCCGCGCAGCCATTGCCATGATCGGGTTGAAATTGCGCTGCGAGCGGCGGAACCGCAGATTGCCCGCGGCATCGGCCTGATAGGCGCGGATCATCGCGTAATCGAGCGGCAGGGCATGCTCGAGCAGGTATTCGCGACCGTTGAAAACCCGTGTCTCGCGGCCTTCGGCGAGCTCGGTGCCAACCGCCGCCGGTGTGTAGAAGGCGGGGATGCCGGCCCCGGCGGCACGCATCCGCTCGGCTAGCGTACCCTGCGGCACCAGCTCTGCCTCGATCAGCCCCTTTGCAACATATTCCGACAGGATCAGACGCTGCGAGGCGCGGGTCGGCGCGGTAAAGGCGCAGACCACTTTGCTGACCTGCCCATTTTGGATCATCTGACCCATGTCGGGCGACTCGGGCGGCAACGTGGCGCCTCCCCGCGTCGAATTCGAAACGCAGGTCAGCCCTTTGGCTCCTTGCGCTGCCACCGCGCCATAAAGGTTGATCGGCATGCCCACGACCGCGAACCCGCCAAAGCCGATCGTGGCACCATCGGGGATGTCATGCACCGCCTCGGCAAAGCTGGAGAAAATCTTACTCTTGGCGCTCATTCCCCCCGCCCAAATCTGATTGTCACGCATCATCATGCGGCAGGCGACGACCCGCGGCAACATATCGAAAAGGGGTCATCGAGATCGGTAAAACCTAGAAGGGCAAGCCTCGGAGCGCGGGGGCGACCGACCGCCGACCATGAGGCGGATTTAATTCTGGTGTCGTGAAGCAAAACCGGGACAATGAACCCGCCGTCCTCGCGAGAAGGGACAACGTGCTTTGGAGACGCCATGACCGCCGCCGGCCTCGCCCCCGCCCGTCCTAAACCTTCCCTGACGCGGGCGATCGTCGCTGCCTCGCTGGGCAACGCGATGGAGTGGTTTGATTTCCTGGTCTACGGGTATTTCGCGGTCACGATCGCGAAGGTATTTTTCCCGACGACCAACGAGACCGCATCGCTGCTGTTGACCCTCGGCACGTTCAGCGCCTCGTTCCTGGTGCGCCCGATCGGGGCAATCGTGATCGGCGCCTATACCGATCGCAAAGGGCGCCGGGCCGGGCTTACGCTGTCCATCGCGCTGATGGTTATCGGCACGACGATGACGGCCTTGATGCCGGGCTACGCGACGATCGGGCTCGCCGCACCGATTTTGATCCTTGTCGCGCGGCTGGTTCAGGGGTTTTCGGTCGGCGGCGAATTCGGCAGCGCGGTCACGTTCCTGGCGGAGCAGACCGCCTCGCGCAAAGGCTTTGTTGCGAGCTGGCAATGGGCCAGCACCGGGATCACCGGCTTCCTGGCGTCGGGGTTCGGCATCATCCTGGCCAGCATCTTGTCGCCAGAGCAGCTGACCGATTGGGGCTGGCGCGTCCCGTTCCTGTTCGGAATTTTGGTCGGCCCGTTGGGGGTCTACATCCGCCGTCGGCTCGATGAGACGCCGGAATTTGTCGAGATCAAGCCGACCCGTTCGCCGGTGCGCGACATGCTGCGCGAGCACCCGATCGAATTCCTATTGGCGATGGGCGCCTCGATCATTTCGAACAGCTCGGCCTACATCATCCTTTACATCCCAACCTATGCGGTCAAGCAATTGCACCTGCCGCAAAGAACCGGGTTTATCGCGACCTTGATCGGCGCCGTCATTCTCGGCGTCGCCTGCCCGTTTGCCGGCCACCTATCCGACAAGTTCGGCCGCAACGGGCTGTTGAAGGCCACCGCGTGGCTGTTTCTCCTTACCACGTACCCGGTATTTTTTCTGATGGTCGCGTTCCCCTCGGTGTGGACCGCGATTTTCGCCGCGGGCTGGCTCAGCCTCGTCAAGGCCGGGTATAGCGGCGTGTTGCCCTCGCAGCTCGCCGAGCTGTTCCCGACCCATGTCCGCGGCATCGGGGTGGCGCTCAGCTTTAGCATCACCGTGACGGTCTTTGGCGGCTTCACGCCGTTTGTCTCGACCTGGCTGATCGCGATGACCCACAACAGCTTGTCGCCGAGCTTCTATATCATGTTCACGGCGGCGCTCAGCATCATCGCCCTGGTCTTTGTCCAACGCCGCCGCTATCCGCGCGACTACCCGGCCGTCCAGTCGGCCGACAGCCTTCAACAACAAGGTGCCGATTAGCCGCGCACCGTCAGCGCAGGTCCCGCCCCGCGTCGGCGAAACTAGACCAGATGTCCGGTTGAGCGCGGGGCGACCCGTGAAAGCGGATATCCGCTCGCGGAGGGCGTGGGCGGGACCGGTGGGCTAGCGGCAGAAGCGGATGGGTAGGGTGACGGTGCGGCCGAGGAGGATCACCGCGCCGAGGCGGTGGGCGCCGTTCCACACGATGCGGCCGGCGCGGTTGGGACGGGCATGGACCACGACCGGATCATCGTCGCCACGGTCCTCCCAGGCGCCCCTTGCCATGATCGCTGCGTAACGGGCGGAGATTTCGAGGAGGATCACCCTCGCTTGGGGTGTGGGAAAGTGCGGTTGCAGCCAGATCTCGGCGGTCGCCGGCCGGATGGCGCAGCGGATCAGCTCCGGATCGAATTGGTGATAACCGCCTCCGAGGCTCGGCGGTAGGCCGGGGTGGCGAAGCCGATAGCCTTCGAGCGCATCCGCCGCATCGATCATCAGCGATACTCCCGCACTGCGTTATCGCATTGTCGGAAACACCTGTTGTCCGAACAAGAGCCAAAGCGGGTCTCGAGCACAGCGGGAAGCTTGCGGCCCGCAAGCGCTATGCAGTCCGGTTCTCGATTGCTGGCATCGGTCCAAGCGGGCCTCACCTCTATTCTCCCCCTGGGGAGAGGATTGAGGAGAGTGCGCAAAAAGCCGTTTTTGTCTCGTAGTAATCCACCTTAATTCCGGCTGATGTACGCGGGGATAGGATCGATCGACTTACAACCGATGCACGGTCGTCGCGTCAATTCCCGACAATTCCCGGTTAGCTACAACAAATTCCCGGTTCGGGTGCGAAAAATTCCCGTTTGGATGGGCCCCAGCTTTGTCCTTAACCTACTGACATTATTGGTCTACTTGGAGGAATAGCGAGGTTTTGAAGCAAAAAATCCCGGATCTTTCCCGGTTGCACGGGAAATTCGGCGAGTCCCGCTGCCGAAGTTGGGGCTATTCCGCGGCGGTTTTTGCTTCAGTCGGGTGCTCGACCATGCCGGTGGTTGGCGGCCTGCCGAAGAGGCGCTGCTTGACCCCATCGCGCAGCCGTTGGAAGACCACGTACAGCCCGGGGATCAGGAAGATGCCGATCACCGAAGCGGCCAGCATGCCAAAGAACACCGCGGTCGCGACGGCGTGACGTGTGACGGCACCGGCGCCGCCCGAGATCAGCAAGGGGACGAGGCCGAGGATAAAGGCAAACGAGGTCATCATCACCGCGCGGAACCGGGCGCGGGCGCCGTTCAATGCTGCGTCGGCGACGGCGAGGCCCTCGCGCCGCGCCTCCATCGCGAACTCGACGATCAGGATCGCGTTCTTCGCGGCGAGCGCGATCAAGACGACGATGCCGATTTGGGCGAACACGTCGTTGGGTAGCCCGGTCAGCAATAAGCCGCCGAGCGCTCCCGCTAGACCGATCGTGATCGAGACGATTACCGCGGCCGGCATCGCCCAGGATTCGTAAAGGCCGACCAGCACCAGATAGGCGAACAGCACCGCAAGCGCGAGGATGACCGTCGTCTGACCGGCGGCGATCTTTTCCTGGTAGGCGGTGCCACTCCACGAATAGCCAAACCCCGGCGGCAGGGTTGCCTTCGACACGTGCTCCATCGCCGCCAATGCCTGACCCGACGAGTAGCCGGAGGCCGGCCGCCCCTGGATCGCGACCGCGCGCAGATTGTTGAAGCGGTAGATGTAGCCCGGGCCAAGCACGTTCTCGGCAGTGGCGAGGGTACGGATCGGCACCAGCGCGCCGTTTGCCGCGCGGACATGCACCTCGAAGATATCGGTGGGGTGCATGCGCTGCGCTGTTTCGGCTTGCAAGACGACCTGCCAGGTGCGGCCAAACTTGTTGAAGTCGTTGACCCGATAGCCGCCGAGCGAGGCCTGCAGCGCGGTGAAGATGTCGTTGATGCTGATCCCCAAGGTCTCGGCCCGCTCGCGATCGATGTCGAGCCGGATCAGCGGGGTCGAGGCGCCATAGGTCGTGAAGACGCCGGCCACTGCCGGGTCGTCGTTCGCCGCCTGCACCAGCCCGCGAGCGACCGCTCCCATCTCGCTCGCCGGCGCGCCCGAATAGGATTGCAGCTGGTACTCGAACCCGGCTCCGGTGCCGAGACCGATGATCGGCGGCAGGTTGAACGGCACGACAATCGCGGCCGGGACTTTCAAAAACTCGGCGCGTAAATGGTCGAGCACGCCCCAGACGCTTTCGGCGGCATTGTGGCGGTCTTCGAACGGGGCGAGGGTGACAAAAAACGTCGCCTTGTTGGATTGGTTGATGCTGTCGATCAGGCTGTAGCCGACGATCGACGTGATCGCCGCGACGCCGGGTGTCGCCTTGGTGATGCGCTCGACCTCGGACGCGACCTCGGCGGTGCGGTTCAATGAGGCGCCCTCGGGCAGTTGCGCCTCCATCAGCAACGCCCCTTGATCCTCCTCCGGCAGAAAGCCCGACGGAACGGCGCGGCCGAACCCGACGATCAGCACCACGGCAACCCCGACGAGCGCCAAGGTCAGCAGCATCCGCGGCGCGATCCGCCTGACGATGCCGGCGTAGCCGGCCTGCATGCCGTTGATGCCGCCTTGCATCGCGCGAATGATGCGCCCGGGCCCGCGGCCATGGCGCAGCAATAGCGCGCACAGTGCCGGCGATAAGGTCAGCGCGTTTAACGCCGAAATCAGCATCGACACCGACACCGCGACCGCGAATTGCTGGTAGAGCTGGCCGACGATGCCGGGGATGAAGGCGACCGGGATAAACACCGACAGCAATACCAAGGTGATCGCGATGATCGGCGCGGTGATCTGCTGCATCGCCGCCTTGGTGGCGTCGGCCGGCGACATCTCGGGATGCTCGGCGATCATGTGCTCGACCGCTTCGACAACGACAATCGCGTCGTCGACGACGATCCCGATCGCCAGCACGAGCGCCAATAGCGATATCGTGTTAGCCGAAAATCCGAGCGCCAGCATCGCGGCAAAGGCGCCGACCAGCGCTACCGGCACCGCGATGATCGGCACCAACGTCGCGCGCAGGCTGCCAAGGAAGACAAAGACGACGATGGCGACGAGCGCAAAAGCCTCGACCAGGGTCGAGACCACCTTGTGGATCGAGGCGGTGACAAAAACCGTCGTGTCGTAAGGGATCTCCCAGGTCACATCCTCGGGGAAGCGCTGGGCCATGTCCTCCATCGCGCGCCGCACATTCTGCCCGGTGGCGACCGCGTTCGCCCCCGGCGCCAGATAGATCCCCATCGCCGAGGCCGACTGACCGTTAAAGGTCGAGAACACGTCGCCTGATTGGGCGCCCAGCTCGACCCGAGCAATATCACGCACCCGGATCAGCGAGCCGTTGGGTTGGGCGCGCACGATAATCGCCCCGAACTGCTCTGGAGTTTCGAGCCGGCCTTGGGTGGTCAGCGGGATCATGCGCTGTTGCGCTTCGACGACCGGCGCACCGCCGATGCGGCCGACGGCGGCCTGCACATTCTGCGCCCGCACTGCGTTGATCACGTCTTGCGGGGTCAGTCCGAGCCCAGTCAGCCGGTCCATATCGAGCCAGATGCGCATCGCATAGTCTTGCTGGCCGAACAGATTGGCCTGGCCGACGCCGGGGATGCGGCTGATCGTGTCGCGGATGTTGATCAGCAAGTAGTTCGACAGGAACAGGCTGTCGTGCGTCCCTTTGGGTGAGCGCAGCACGACGACCTGCAGGATCGCCGAGGATTTCTTGTCGACCTTGACGCCGTTCTGCTGCACCTCGGAGGGCAGCCGCGACATTGCCCGCTGCACCCGGTTCTGGACATTGACTGTGTTGGTTTCGGGATCGGTGCCGACCGCAAACGAGATAGTTAGGCTGTAGGAGCCGTCATTCCCCGAAAACGAGCGCATATAGAGCATGCCGGTGACGCCGTTGATCTCGCTTTCGATGACTTGCGCCACCGTCTGTTCGACGACCTCGGCATTGGCCCCCGGGTAGCTGGTCGTGACCGACACCTCGGGCGGTACGATGTCGGGAAACTGCGCGATCGGGATCACTTTGAGAGCGATCAGCCCGGCCAGCGTGATCAGGATCGAGATCACGATCGCAAGCCGCGGGCGATCGACAAAGACGGCCGAAATCATCGGCGTTTCCCCTGTTGCGCGCTGGCTCAGGCCGGTGGCGCGTTACTCGGTGCGACGGTCAATCCCGGGCGCACTCGCGCCTGGCCTTGCACGATGACCCGGTCGCCGGTGGCGAGGCCGTCCTTGACGATCGCCGTGCCGTCGCGCTCGATTTCGACTTTGACGGCGCGCCTGACGGCCTTGTTTTGTGGATCGACAACAAAGACGTAAGTCCCGGCCTGATCCTGCGCGATCGCCGATTGCGGGATCACCAGCGCCTGCGTCGGCTTGCCGGCTTCGAGGATGACGCGCACGCTCATCCCATCGACCAGCACGTCCTTGGGATTGGGGAAGACGGCGCGCAGTGGCACCGAATCGGTGTTCGGGTCGGCCTGTACGCCCATGAAGTCGAGTTTCCCCTGGTCGCCATAGGTCGAGCCGTCAGCAAGCCGGAGCTTGGCGACCAGCGCCGCAAGCTGCTCGGGCGGCGTATCGCGTCGGGCCGCCAGCAATTGGCGCTGGCTGACGTTAAAGACCACTTGGATCGGGTCCTGTTTGACCACGGTCGCGAGCACGTCACTGTTCGGGCCGACAAGGTTGCCGGGAGAGTACGCCGCCTGACCGATGCGCCCGGTCACCGGGCTCTTGATCTGGGTGTAGGACAGATCGACCTCGGCCGCCAGCTGCGCCGCCTGAGCCTGTGCTAAGCCGGCCTGCGCCTTCAACAGCGCCGCTTCGCGCAAATCGAGTTCGGATTGCGGGATGGTTTTGGTCTTGATCAACTCACGCCCGCGGCGCGCCTGCAGATCGGCGAGATCGAGGGTGGCTTTTGCGGCGGCGACCTCGGCCTTGCGCTGGGCGAGCGTCGCCTCGAACGGCGCCGGGTCGATTGTGAAAACTGTTTGTCCTTCCTTAACCAGATCGCCTTCCTTAAACAAACGCGGCCCGAGATAGCCGGCGACTCGGGCGCGCAGGTCGGCCTTGTCGACCGCCTTGACGCGGCCGACAAATTCGGCGCTGCCCGATACGTCACGCATTTCGGCGGGCGCCACGAGTACAGCGGGCGGTGCGGGCTGCGCCGATGCCGCGGCTGTGCCCGCCCCGATCGCCGCCAGGATCAGCATTGTGCGCGCCAGGGCGCGCCAGTTTGAGCTTCGCGACTGGTTCATTACAGCTCAATTCGCCTCGATCGGCGGGGGCGCTGTTGCGCGACCTTTAATGTGCGCGGTTCCAAACGAAAATGGCGCCCCGTGGGCCGCACCTATTACAGGACGCTTCCGTTATGGCAAGAGCAAGATCAGCGGCGGGTTGCTGGTCCTAACTTCGTTGACATCGCCGGGGTGCAGGCTTATTTCCGAGCGCTCTGACACGCCCAGGTGGCGGAATTGGTAGACGCGCTAGATTCAGGTTCTAGTGGGCGATTAGCTCGTGGAAGTTCGAGTCTTCTCCTGGGCACCAAATCTTGGCGAGATTACGTGCGTTAACGCTGAATGACTTATTGGCTTCATCGCGGCGATCTCCCCGAGGGCGTCGACTTTGGCGCTGCTGTGGCGGTGGACACCGAAGCGATGGGCCTCAACCCGCATCGCGACCGGCTATGCGTCGTCCAGCTGTCGGCGGGTGACGGCGATGCCCACCTCGTTCAATTCGCGCCCGGGATATACGATTCGCCGCGGCTGCGCCAACTGCTCGGCGATCCGTGCGTGACCAAGCTGTTTCATTTTGCCCGCTTCGATTTGGCCATGATCCATCATTACCTCGGAGTCATGGCTCTGCCGGTCTACTGCACGAAGATCGCCTCACGACTGGCACGCACTTTCACCGATCGTCACGGTCTGCGTGATTTGTGCAAAGAACTCCTTAATGTCGACTTATCAAAGCAGCAGCAGAGTTCGGACTGGGGCGCCGCGAGATTGACCGAGGAGCAGCTGCGCTACGCCGCCTCGGACGTGCTCCATTTGCATGCCTTACGCGCTCGGCTCGACGCGATACTGGTGCGCGAGGGGCGCGAGACCCTGGCCGCGGCGGCCTTCACTTTTTTGCCTCACCGCGTGTTGCTTGATCTCGGCGGCTGGGCGGAGCAAGACATCTTCGCGCATTGACCGGGCGCATCGGGGGAGAACTTCGTCACGCTGCCATTTATTCGAGCGGTTCGGTGCGGGCCTCGGCTGTGAACGGCAAGATTGCCGTCGTCCCCGCCGACGCTGGCTCGCCGTCATTACTGGAGAGCTGCTGCGCCGAAACCGATCTTGAGGTCGCCCAGCGGGTGCTGAGGGCCGAAATCACCGGGCTTGAAAAGCTCTCGGCGGCGCTCGGCGAGACGTTCGCGATGGCGGTCGATTTTTGCGCCGCCGCTCGCGGGCGGATCATCGTCACCGGCATCGGCAAAAGCGGTCACGTCGCGCGCAAGATTGCCGCGACCTTGGCCTCGACAGGGACGCCGGCGCAATTTGTCCACGCTGGCGAAGCGAGCCACGGCGATCTCGGCATGATCGCCGCCGAAGACGCAATCCTCGCACTGTCGAATTCCGGCGAGACGACTGAGCTTGCCGACATTATTGCGTATTCGCGGCGGTTCGACATCCCGCTGATCGCGGTCACCGCAGGTCGCCGCTCGACCCTTGCCGCCGCCGCCGACGCCGTTCTGCTGTTGCCTCCCTCGCCCGAAGCTTGTCCGATGGGACTTGCCCCGACGACTTCGACCACCGCGATGATGGCGCTTGGCGACGCCTTGGCTATCGCACTCCTCGAGCGGCGCGGCTTTTCAACAGCCGATTTTCACTTATTCCATCCCGGCGGCCGGCTCGGGCGACGGCTGTTGCGGGTCACCGATATCATGCATGTCGGCGACGCTGTGCCGGTGGTCTCTCCCGATGCCCCGATGTCCGAAGCAATTCTGGTGATGACGGCCAAGAGCTTTGGTTGTGTCGGCGCCTGCGATGACGAAGGACGGCTGGTCGGGGTCGTCACCGACGGCGATCTGCGCCGCCAGATGGGCGATACCCTGCTCGGACGATGCGTCGCCGAGATTATGCACCCATCACCAAAGAGTATCGGTCCCCATTCTCTGGCTGCCGAGGCGCTGGGGCTGATGAACCGCTTTGCGATCACCGCTCTATTCGTCACCGATAATACGGGCCGTCCGATCGGCTTTTTGCACATGCATGATTGTTTGCGTGCGGGAGTGGCGTAAGCAGGCCAATATGGTGGCGATGAAGGCTCTGGAGCGCAGTGCGGATTTTGAGCCAGGCCTGCCGACAATTGCGGCGGCGGCGCCGCCCTTGAGGCGCCTGCGCGGCGACCGCTACAGCCGGGTCGTAGCGTTCCTCAAGCGCTTGCTGCCGATGATCGGAGCCGCCCTGTTGCTGCTCGTCGCCGCATGGCCGCGGCTTGTGCCTCTGTTCGAGACCGTAAAGCTGACGGTTTCGGGGATCGATCTGCGCGGAGCGCGCGAGCTTAACATGCTAAATCCGAGATATGCCGGCACCGATCGGCTGAACCGGCCCTACGTGATCACCGCCGCGGTCGGCCACCAATTGCCCAACCGCAGCGACCTGATGTCGCTCGAAAAGCCACGGGCCGAAATGATCGTGCACGGCGGAGCCAGCGTGGTTCTGACCGCCGCGACCGCGATGTACCAGTCGCAGCCGCAGCTGCTTGATCTATTTGGCGACGTCACTCTGACGCACCAAAACGGCAGCCGCTTTGTGACCCAACGGGCGCATGCGAATTTGGCGAACGAGACCGCCGAAGGGAATGTCCCGGTCGAGGGGCATGGTCCTTCTGGCGACATCTGGGGGCAGGGCTTCCGCATCCTGGATAAGGGCGACACCATTGTCTTCACGGGGGATTCGCGGGCCATTCTGCGCGGCACCAAGGCCGATAAGGCCGTGGCCCAGCCGTCGGAACCGCCGCCGCAGGTGCTGGCAACCGCAGCCCTGGTCGAGGCCGCGGCGGTGGCGCCGGCGCCGATCAGCCAGCAACCGGCGGTGGCCGCAAAGCCCGAGCCCGCGCGATCTACCGCCCCGAGAACGCAACCTTCCGCGTCGACAATGCGTCATTCTGCAAGGCCCCATCGGCTTGCCCGGCATCATCCCAGGAACTTGGCGCCCCCGGCGGCGCCCGTAACGCGCGAAGTCGAACGTCTTGCCGATTAAGTGCATCGCACCGCGCCACGGGGCGCCCAGAATGGCCGTTGCGACGCTACGCCTAGTGCCGGCGTTTGCCGTGGCGCTCGTCGCCTGGGCAGTGGGGCCGGTCCCGACCGCGGCTCAGGGTCTCAATCCTCTGGGGCCGTCCCGCGATGCCCAGCCGATAAATATAACTGCACAGTCAGGCATCGAATGGCAGCAGGATAAGCAAGTCTATGTTGCGCGCGGCAATGCCGTCGCAACACGCGGCACCAGTGAGGTGCATGCCGATACCCTGACCGCCCACTATCGACCGAGCAAGAGCAAGTCGGCGGAAGGGGGAAACGAAGTCTACCGCCTCGACGCCGACGGCCATGTCATGATCAAAGGGCCAAACCAGACGGTAGTTGGCGATCAAGCGATCTACGATGTCGATCAGCAGATCGGAATTGTCACCGGCAAGCAGCTGAGGATGACAACCCCGACCGATGTCGTGACTGCGCGCGACAGCCTCGAATGGTACGACCAGCAGCAGGTCGCCGTGGCCCGTGGCGATGCCATTGCGGTCCGGGGCGACCGCCGTATCCGTGCGGATGTGCTGACCGCGCACTTCATCAAGGACAAGAGCGAACCCAGTGCTGTCCAGCCCGGGACAAAGTCGAAACCCAGCGACCCAGCGGCAGCCAGAACCACCCTAGCACGGCCGGCGGCGGGCGCGACAAAACCGAGCGAGGGGGGCGCCCACACCAAAGCAGGCCCCGCCGGCGGCCCGCTCGATCCCGATCAAGGTAGCTCGAAGATCAGCCGGGTCGACGCGCAGGGCCATGTCGTCGTCGTTACCACGACCGATGTCGGTCGCGGCGATTACGGGGTATACAATGCCGAGACGGGCATAGTGACTCTGCTCGGCAACGTAACGATCACCCGGGGACAAGATGCCATCAAAGGCCAATACGCGGTCGTGGACCTGAACACGAATGTCAGCCGCATCATGACGGTCGCCGCCAAACCGGGGGCTCCGGCGCCGCGCGTGGAAGGCCTGTTTTATCGACAGGACACGACGGCCGGCGCGAAGGCGGCCCAGAAGCCAGCAGCAAAACCCGCTGCCGGCGTGGCGCCAAAATCGTGAAGGCATTCGCGGCCTCGATTGGCCTTGGTTCACGGCGTGCGGCCGGAGCACGGCCTCGGCTGGTCGCCGAAAATCGCCTCCTCTCGGAGGGCAGCGTGGCGCGGCGCGAGGCGTCCGGTGAGGGACTTCGCGGACACGGGCTGGGTAAAAGCTTCAAGCGGCGGCCGGTTCTGCGTGCGGTAAACGTTTCCCTGCAGCGCGGAGAGGTCGTCGGGCTGCTCGGGCCGAACGGAGCGGGCAAGACCACCTGCTTTTACATCATCACTGGGTTGATCGCGGCCGATACCGGTGTCGTGACGCTTGACGGCCAGGACATCACCGATCTTCCGATGTATCGCCGGGCGCGCCGTGGGATCGGTTATCTGCCACAGGAGGCCTCGATTTTTCGCGGCCTGACGGTCGAACAGAACATCCGGGCGATCCTGGAGGTGGTCGAGCCCAACATCGAAGCGCGCGAGACGATGCTTGATTCTTTACTTGGCGAGTTTTCGATCACCCATCTGCGCCGCGCACCCGCGATGGCGCTGTCCGGCGGCGAGCGGCGTCGCGTCGAGATTGCCCGCGCGCTTGCGACCCAACCTCATTTTATCTTGCTCGACGAACCGCTCGCCGGCATCGATCCGATCGCGGTCGCCGATATCCGTGATCTGATCGGCCATCTTAAAGATCGTGGGATTGGAGTGCTGATAACCGACCATAACGTGCGCGAGACACTTGAAATCGTAGACCGAGCGTATATACTGCACGCAGGTCAAGTATTAATGGAAGGCTTGCCCGCAGAAATCGTCGCCGATGCTGACGTAAGGCGGGTTTTCCTCGGCGATCGGTTTAGCCTATAAGCCGCTCCGAGCGGAGCGCGATGTGAATAGAATAGGTTTTTCACAGCGGCTTGAACTGCGCCAGTCACAGGCGTTGGTGATGACGCCGCAACTGCAGCAGGCAATCAAAATGCTGCAGCTCTCAAACCTCGAACTGAACAATTTTATCGACGCCGAGATCCAACAGAACCCTCTGCTGGAGCGGCGCGAACCGACACGAGACGAGTCGCCTGCCCAGGCCGACACCGCAAATGGCGCCGAGCTATCCTCAACGGCGGCGCTGCCCGAGGGCCTGGCGGGTGATCTCGCAGTCGACGCGAGCGAACATTGGCATGCTGCATCCGGCATTGAGGGGGACGGATCCCTCAACTTCGCCGAGGAGCCCCAGGCTTGGCATGGCCGGAATGGGGCGCTCGTCGCCGATGACCGTCCGGGGCTCGAGCACGCTGCAGCGCGGCCGCGCACCCTGCGCGAGCACGTTCTCGAGCAGATTGGAACCGACCTCTCCGACCAGGCCGATCAACTGATCGCGCTCCACATGCTCGATCTACTTGACGAGAACGGTTATATCGGCGGCGGGCTCGACGCGGTCGCGGCCGTGCTCGATTGCGATCCGGTGCGGGTCGAAGAAGTTCTAGCACGGCTTCAGCAATTCGATCCCCCCGGCATCTTTGCCCGTGATTTGCCCGAATGCCTCGCACTCCAACTACGTGACCGCAATCGGCTCGACCCCGCGATGCGGGCGTTGCTAGACCATTTGCCGCTGCTCGCGGCGCGCAACATCCCGGCGCTGATCCGGGTCTGTCAGGTCGATGCCGAGGATATGGCCGAAATGATCGCCGAGATCAAATCGCTCGATCCTCGGCCGGGGTTGGCCTTCGACCCGCCACTAGCGCAGCCGGTCGTGCCCGATATCCTGATGCGGGCTCAGCCTGACGGCGGCTGGATCATAGAACTCAACAGCGAAACTCTGCCGCGCGTCCTCGTCAACAACAAATATCACGCCAGGATCAGCCAGGCGGCCCGCAGCAAGGCAGAAAAAGACTACCTTACCGATCGCCTTCACGCCGCCAACTGGCTCGTCAAATCGCTGCACCAGCGCGCGACGACGATCCTCAAAGTGGCGGCCGAAATCGTCCGCCAGCAGGATGCCTTTTTCCGTCGCGGGGTGCAGTCGCTGCGGCCGCTGATCCTGCGCGACATCGCCGAGGCGATCGGCATGCATGAGAGCACGGTCAGCCGGGTGACCAGCAACAAGTACATGGCCACCCCGCGCGGTCTCTATGAGCTGAAATATTTTTTTACCTCCTCGATCCCCGCGTCGAGTGGCGGTGACGCGCACTCCGCAGAGGCGGTGCGCCATCAGATCCGCAGCTTGATCGACCGCGAAGCGCCCGGAGCGACGCTCTCCGACGAGCGTATTGTAGAATTGCTGCAACGCGACGGGGTGGACATCGCCCGCCGCACCGTCGCCAAATATCGCGAGGCGATGCGCATTCCTTCGTCGGTGCAGCGCCGCCGCGAAAAAATGCTCGTTTTCTAAATAGAGCGTGGGATGGCCGGCTCGCTCTTGTTAAGCCAAACCAGCAACGGCAAAGACCCGCCGCTTGACCGGGTCTATCCATCACCCCAATTTCGTTCATAGGATTTCGTTAGAGTACCCCGATCCTCAGCGGAAAGGCGTTGCCACCGATGCAGCTGACGGTCACGGGCAAGCAGGTCGACATCGGCAATGCGCTGCGGGCGCGTGTCGAGGAAAGCCTCGAATCGATCCTGACCAAATATTTCAAGACCGCGATCGAGGCGCATGTCGTGATCGCGAAGGAGGCCCACCTCGCCCGCGCCGAGGTCTCGCTGCATATCGGCCGCGGGATCGTCGTCAATGCGAGCGCGGCGCGCAACGACGCCGCTAGCGCTTTCGACTCTGCGGCCGAACGTGTCGCCAAACAGCTGCGCCGTTACAAGCGCCGTCTGCGCGACCATCACGCCAAGATGCCGGAGTTGGTAGAACCCGTGGAAAGCGCTCGCGACTACGTGCTGGCGCCGCTGGCTGACGACGATGTCGAGGAGCTACCATCCGCAGGAGCGCCGGCGGTAATCGCCGAGATCAGCACCGAGGTGCCACGGCTGACTGTCGGCGAGGCGGTGATGCGCATGGATCTCGCCGATGTACCAGTGCTGCTCTTTCGCAACCGGTCACATGGCGAGCTAAACCTTGTTTATCGCAGGCCCGACGGTAATATCGGGTGGGTGGATCCGGTGCTCGATCCGGCTCGGCGCGAGCGGCGGGTCGAACCGTTGGGGCGCGCCATCAGTTGACCCATCGTTGCACTCAGTCTGCTAACGCCTGGGGGTATTTGGCTTGGGTGCGCAGATGCCTCAGCGCGGATGGGGTAAAGGTCGCCGGAGGACAGCCGGGCTAGAATATGGACATTAGCGACCTGATCACGCCTCGCAGCGTAATCGCGCAGCTGCGGGCGACGAGCAAGCGACAAGCGCTGCAAGAGCTTGCGAAACGCGCTGCCGCGATAACCGGGATTCCCGACCGCACGATCTTTGATGTGCTGAGCGAGCGCGAACGCCTTGGCTCAACTGGCATCGGGATGGGTATCGGCATCCCGCATGGCAGAGTGCCGGGCCTCGACAAATTTTACGGAATTTTCGCGCGGCTCGAGAGGCCGATCGCATTTGAGGCGATCGACGACCAGCCCGTCGACCTGCTCTTTCTGCTTCTGGCTCCGGAAATTGCCGGCACCGAGCACCTTAAGGCGCTGGCCCGGGTGTCGCGGTTGCTGCGCGACCGCGCGGTGTGCGGGAAGCTGCGCGGTACCGACAATCCCGATGCGCTCTACGCGCTACTCACCGACATGACGGAGAGCGACGCGGCGTGACCGCGGCTCAGTGTACGCTCAGCGGCTCCAGATCGTGCTGACGCACGGTTGCGAATGCGACATCTCGATCCGGCAGCACGGCGATCTCGGTCCCATCAGCGGCGTGGACGGCATAACCTGTAGCCCCGTCGATCACGACCCGTTTGATATAGGCAAGGTCCTGGACGCCGAGCATCGCTAACTCGCTCGCTGACATGTACTGAATCCGTTCGATGCTATTCATTTTCTGCACCTAGTTCTGCGGGCTCGCCGGTGGTTTTGGCTCGGCCGTGGACCCGCTCTTGATCTCAACAGTTCTGACCCGGCTTTGGATCTCCGGTCGCACCAAATCGATGTGGAGCAAACCGTTGTCGAGCCAAGCCCCACTGACCTCGATCCCCTCCGCCAAAACAAAGGATCGCTGGAACTGCCGAGCCGCTATTCCGCGGTGGAGATAAACGCGATGGGCGTCGTCAGTCTGCTTGCCGCGGATGACAAGTTGGTTGTCTTCGACGGTGATGCCGAGATCTCCCATTGTGAACCCGGCAACGGCGAGCGTAATGCGGAGCGCATTCTCCTCGAGTTGTTCGATATTGTAAGGCGGGTAGCCGTCGCTCGAACCTTTGCTGACCCGGTCGAGCGCCCGCTCAAAGTGATCAAAGCCGAGTAGCAAAGGTGAATTAAACAGCGACAATCGCGACATTCATTCTTCTCCTCATTGCGAGCGAGAAACCGCTTCGGGACCCTGATGCGGCGCCCCAATGCGGATCACTTGCGAATGAATATAATGTAGGTGGAGCAAAGCCGCGATCAACAAGGGCGCTTTGGCCGGTTTCGGCGCTTGCGGCCGCCAATGTGCGGGCCAGCGCTTTTGCAATCCCGCTAGCCGCACCAATATCTGGTCGGCGCGGATTCTTCCGCGTCCGTACGGGCCGGTGACATGTCGAAAGCGATGCTGAATTGGCGCATTCTTCTGGCGCTTATCTGCTGCGCCTTTATGGCGCTGGCGCCGGCCTTAGCCGAAGCGCGCGCGGGCAGCTCTTTTGGCGGGCGCCCGTCCAGCTTTGGCAGTCGCGGGGTGCGAAGTTGGGACAACAACGGCGCGCAGCCGCTGAACCGCAGCCTTGCGCCGCAGACACCGAGCCGACCCAACGTCGCTCCGGGTATGCCGGCTCCCGCCTATGGCGGTAGTTTTTTTCAGCGGCATCCATTTCTGACCGGATTGGCGGGTGGACTTTTTGGATCGTGGCTGTTCGGGCATGCGGCCAATGCCGAGGGCGTCGGCGGTGGCGCCGGTTCGATGTTCGGGACCCTCCTGTGGCTCGCAATCATCGGGCTTTTGATCTGGTTTGCCGTACGGCTGTTCCGGGGCCGAGCGTCCACGAATGGATGGCCGGGTATGAGATCGGCGGGTTTCGGGCCGCGCTCGGCTGGAGCCGCGGCAGCTCCAGCAAGTCGTTTCCGAGGCCGTGACGTCAATGTCGGTGACGCCGACTTGCAGGCGTTTCAGCAAATCCACGCCGCGATCCAGGACGCCTGGAGCACCGGCGACCTAGGGTCGATGCGCCGGCTGATGACCCCCGAAATGTTGAGTTATTTTTCGGAAGAGCTGAGCCGCAATACCAGTCGCGGGTTGCACAACATCATCGGCAACGTGCAGCTCGTCAAAGGCGAGCTGACCGAAGCCTGGGAGGAAGGCGATCTGCAATACGCGACCGCTGCCTTGCGCTGGCGGGCGATCGACTATGTCCAGCGCCTTGGCGCGTCCGCGGGCGACCGCAATGCTTTGGTCAGCGGCGATCCGCGGACACCAGGCGAGTTTGAAGAGGTATGGACCTTTGTTCGCCAACGCGGCGGCAACTGGCTGCTCTCAGCAATCCAACAGGTCTAATCACCGACGAAGGCCTAATTCTCGACCGCGTTATTGTCGCAACCCGCGGATTCGCGGATCCCCTCGGCCGGGCGTTTCTTCGGGGTGGAAACCAAATCGGCGCGCCGCCGCGGTTATCTCATCGAGGAAAGGATCGTAGCCGGCGCGCGGGTTGACGGCCGCCGCTTCCGGGTCGCCTGCGTTGCCGCTCGATCGATAGGGCGCGATAAAAGCGCCCGAAGCGGCTTCACCGACTTGGCGGCGTCCGCGTTCGAGGCTGAACTCGCCGGCGCTGTCGGGAGCGCTTAAGATGCGCACCCCGCTCACCGCTTCGTTCGACACGGCAGAGTTCTCTGCCGAATTGGCCGCATAGGCATCAGGCGGATAGGCGCGTTCGAGCGCCGCGCGGTCGTCCACTTTTACTTTGATCATGCAACCGGCAAACGGCTGCCGTGGCCGGCTGTTCCGCTTCTCAGGGCCAAGCCGCCTCCGGCGGCAGCGACATCAGGATCGCCTCGACATTGCCGCCGGTCTTGAGCCCAAAGCGGGTGCCGCGGTCGTAGAGCAGGTTGAATTCGACATAGCGGCCGCGGCGGACAAGCTGATGGCGGCGTTGTTCGTCGGTCCAGGAGAGCCGCATGCGCGGCCGCACGATCGCCGGGTAGACCTCGAGAAACGCCTTGCCGACCGCACGAACAAAGGCAAAGTCCCGCTCCCAGTGGCCGCTGTCGAGATAGTCGAAAAAAATCCCCCCAGCGCCGCGCGGCTCGTCGCGATGCTCGATAAAGAAGTACTCGTCGCACCATGCCTTGAAACGGGCGTGACATTCGGGATCGTAAGTGTCGCAGGCTTGGCGGAGAGCCGCATGAAAGGCGCTTTCAGCAGCCGGGTCCGGATAGATCGGGGTTAGGTCCGCGCCGCCGCCGAACCAGGATTTGGTGGTGACGATATGTCGTGTGTTCATGTGAACCGCGGGCACCAATGGCGACCGCATATGCGCGACAAGTGAAATCCCGCTCGCCCAGAATCTCGGGTCTTCGGTCGCGCCCGGAATGTCTTTGCGAAATTCCGGCGAGAACTCGCCCGATACAGTCGAGATGTTGACCCCGACTTTTTCGAACACCCGCCCGTGCATAAGGGATGTCAGGCCACCACCGCCACCCGGGCGCTCCCACGGCTTGCGTTCGAAGCGGCCGGCGCCACCCTGGTTCGGCTGGTCGGCGGCGAATTCGTCCTCGATCGCTTCGAATTCGGCGCAAATGCGGTCGCGCAGCGTGGCGAACCAGGCGGCGGCACGCTCGCAGCGCTCGGGATCGGGCGGAAAACCGGAGATCGGGTTCATTGCTCGGGCAATTGGTTGGGCAATTGGTTGGGCAATTGATTGGTTTGCCGCAACGCTTCGAATAGGGCTATGGCGCCGGCGAGCGCGACGTTGAGCGATCGCGCAGCGCGGTGCAAGGGGATCGCGACCCGCGCCGCTGCCGCGTTATGCACCGCCGCCGGCGCACCCGCGCTTTCACGCCCGAGCAGGATCGTATCCTGGGCAGCAAATACGAAGCGGTGCAGCGGCACCGTCCCCGATGTCGTCATCAGCACCAGCCGTGCTGGCGGCGGCGCGAACTCCGCCAGAAATGCGTCCCATGACGCGTGGCGCTTAAGATCGCAGAGCGCGTCGTAGTCGAGGACCGCGCGCTTCAAACGGCGATCATCGAGCAGAAATCCGCACGGCTCGATCAAATCGACCGGTACCCCGAAACACGCCGCCAGTCGCAACAGCGCGCCAGTATTTTGCGGGATGTCCGGTTCGAACAAGGCGAGGCGCAAGCAAATCCTCCGATTTGCAGTAGCCAGCGGAGAGCTATACAAGTCGACAAAGTGGAACTCTTCCGCCCATTTATGCGGCAGTCTGTCGCATAGTTCCGCTTCTTCGACAGTATAGCTTCACCGGGCGGTCGCAAATCGCGACGAGTTCAGGGGTACAGGATCGAATGGCCGATTTGGCGCACGAGAGCATTAGTCATGCCCATGCCGGAGAGAGTCGCCGCGACTTCCTGATATTGACAGCCGGAGCACTCGGCGCGGTCGCGGTTGGCGCTACGGTTTGGCCATTTGTCGACACGCTAAACCCGGCCCGCGACACATTGGCGGCGGCGACGACCGAGGTCGATCTGGCCCCGGTGGCCGCCGGGCAGCGGCTCACGGTCGCCTGGCGCGGCAAGCCGGTGTTCATCGACCACCGCACGCCGGCCGAGATCAAAGCGGCGCAGGACGTCGACGTGTCCCAGTTGCGCGATCCGCAGCCCGATTCGGAGCGCGTCAAGAAACCCGAATGGCTGGTTATCGTCGGTGTGTGCACGCATTTGGGTTGTATCCCGCTCGGTCAGAAGACCGGCGACGACCGCGGCCCGTTTGGCGGCTGGTTTTGCCCCTGCCACGGGTCGGTGTATGACACGTCGGGGCGCATCCGCCAGGGTCCTGCGCCGCTCAACCTCGCGGTGCCGCAGTATAATTTCACCGGCAATACCACAATCAAGATCGGCTAGGAGAACATGATGGCCGACGAGCGTCCCGGCAGGGGCAGCCGTATCATTCGCTGGATCGATTACCGCCTGCCATTCATGGCGGCCTTTCAGCATGAGCTCTATGAATACCCGACCCCGCGCAATTTGACCTATTGGTGGAATTTCGGCTCGCTGGGCGGGATCATGCTGGTGGTTATGATCGTAACCGGCATCTTCCTCGCGATGCAATATACGCCGAGCGCGCTGCTCGCCTTTGATTCGGTCGAGCGTATCATGCGTGACGTCAATTACGGCTGGTTGGTGCGCTATGCGCACGCCAACGGCGCGTCGATGTTCTTTGCGCTCGTCTATATTCACATGTTCCGCGGGCTTTATTACGGCTCGTACAAGGCGCCGCGCGAGCTGCTGTGGATCCTTGGCGTGATCATCCTGATCCTGATGATCGCCACCGCTTTTATGGGTTATGTGCTGCCTTGGGGGCAGATGAGCTATTGGGCGGCAACGGTGATCACCAGTCTGTTTTCCGCAATTCCGTTGATTGGCCAGGGCATCGTTACCTTCCTGTGGGGCGGTTTCACGGTAGGCGATCCGACATTGCACCGCTTCTACGCGCTGCATTACCTGCTGCCCTTTGTCATCCTCGCCGTCGTTCTATTGCACCTTGTTGCCCTGCATCGTTTCGGTTCCAACAATCCGTTGGGCATCGACATGAAAGGGCCGCAAGATTCGATTCCTTTTCATCCCTATTACACCGTAAAAGACCTGTTCGGATTGTGCGTCTTTCTGCTGATTTATGCATTCTTTGTCTTTTATGCTCCAAATTTCCTGGGCAATCCGGACAATTACATTCCCGCGAACCCGATGCAGACACCAAATCACATTGTACCGGAATGGTATCTGCTGCCGTACTACGCGATCCTGCGCTCCATTACCTTCTCGATCTTCGGCATTCCGGCAAAGCTGCTGGGCGTGATTTGTTCGTTTGGCTCGCTGTTTATGCTGTTTCTCGTGCCCTGGCTTGACACCTCGCCGGTGCGCAGCTCGCGTTTCCGTCCGATTTACAAGTGGTTGTTCTGGCTGCTGGTGATCGACGTGTTCGCGCTTGGATGGGTCGGCTTCAACCCGCCGCAGGGTATTGTTGTCACGGTCGGCCAGGTCGCCACCTTATATTACTACGTTCATTTTCTGATATTGCTGCCGCTGATCGGCAAGATCGAACGGCCGCGGCCGTTGCCGACGAGCATCGCCGCTGCCGTGTTGACCGGCGGCCCGAGGCTGACCGCGCCTGCCATGCCGATGGGGAAACCGTGACATGATGCAGGGCTCGGCTTCGAGGGTTGCGGCCGCGACAGCGGTGTTTGTTTGGCTGCTGCTGTTTGCGCCTGGGCGAAGCCAAGCTCAGGAGACGCCACCATTGCCGCACCAGCAATGGTCGTTTGATGGTGTCTTCGGCACCTACGACAAGGCCGCGATGCAGCGCGGCTTCCAAGTCTACAAGCAGATCTGCTCGGCGTGCCACCCGCTGACCCATCTATATTTCCGGGATCTCGAGGCGCTCGGCTATACGCCGGATCAGATCAAGGCGATCGCTGCCACCGATCAGTGCGCCGACGGACCGAACGATCAGGGCCAGATGTTCAAGCGCGCCTGCCGCCCATCCGACCCGATCCCCGGTCCCTTTCCCAACGACGAGGCTGCGCGAGCAGCCAATGGTGGCGCTCTGCCTCCCGATCTGTCGATGATCGTCAAGGCACGCGAAGGCGGCCCGGATTATGTTTTTGCGTTGCTGAACGGCTTTAAACCGGCGCCCGCCGGCGTTACCGTCCCGCCGGGCAAATACTACAATGAATACTTTCCCGGGCATTTTATATCGATGCCGCCGCCGCTCAATGATGGCGCAGTGACCTACGCCGACGGCACCAAGGCGACAGTGCCGCAAATGGCGCATGACGTCGCAACCTTCCTCGCCTGGGCTTCCGAGCCCACACTCGATGCGCGTCATCGCACCGGGGTTCGCGTGTTCCTGTTTCTGATCGTTGGCGTCGGCATCTTTTACGCGGCGAAGCGCAAGATTTGGGCCGCAGTGCACTGAGCAACCGATGACTGGCCCCGTGATCGGCGTCATCGGCGGCAGTGGCCTCTACGAAATCGACGGCCTAGCTGACGTCGTTTGGCGGCGTGTCGAGAGCCCGTTTGGACGGACTTCAGACGAGTTCTGCTTTGGCGCCCTTGATGGCCAAAAGGTCGTTTTTGTCCCCCGCCACGGGCGTGGGCATGTGTTGCCGCCGTCGGAGATCAACTTTCGCGCGAATATCGATGCGTTAAAGCGTTGCGGGGTGAGCGACATCGTCTCGCTCTCCGCGGTGGGCAGCTTGCGCGAAGATTTGCCGCCGGGTGATTTTGTCATCGTAGATCAGTTCATCGACCGCACCTTTGCCCGCGAGAAGAGCTTTTTTGGGACGGGTTGTGTCGCGCATGTCTCGATGGCCCATCCGGTCTGCTCGCGTATCGGCGACGCACTTGCCGATGCTGCCGGGCCGGCCGGGCTGGCGCTGAAACGCGGCGGCACTTATCTGGTCATGGAAGGTCCGCAGTTTTCAACATTGGCGGAAAGCCGACTCTACCGCTCGTGGGGCTGCGACCTGATCGGGATGACCAACATGCCCGAAGCGAAACTCGCCCGCGAGGCGGAGATCTGTTACGCCACGGTGGCAATGGTCACAGATTACGATTGCTGGCACCCCGGCCATGACGCGGTCACTGTCGAAATGATCGTCGGGGTGTTGTTGGCCAATGCAAAAAAGGCCAAGGCGCTGATCCGGGCGGTCGTTCCGTTGCTTTCGGCTCAGGAAGAGGGTTGCCCCCAGGGCTGTCATCACGCGCTCGATGGCGCGCTGATCACCCCTCCGGAAAGGCGCGATCCGGCGATGCTTGCGCGCCTCGATGCAATTGCCGGTCGTGTTTTGAGGGCTCCGCGGTGAAGGTTCATGGCCGGCCGATGCGGACCATCTGGCCGGTCGGCGAAGGCCATTGCATCGAGATCATCGACCAGACCCGGCTGCCTCATGAATTGTCGATCATCCGGTTGACCAAGCTCGAGGAGGCTGCGAGGGCCGTCCGGACGATGCAGGTTCGCGGCGCGCCGCTGATCGGGGTCGCGGCGGCGTATGGGGTGGCATTGGCGATGGCGGAAGATCCCTCGGACCGCGGCCTCGACCGCGCCTTCGTGACACTCGCCGCGACCCGCCCGACGGCGGTCAACCTGCGATGGGCGCTCGCCGAAATGGACAGGCTGCTTCGCCCTCACGAGCCGTCAACCCGTTTTGCCACGGCCTTCGCCCGCGCCGGCCAGATTGCCGAGGCTGATGTCGCAAGCAGCCGCGCTATCGGCGAGCACGGCGCGACGGTGATCGCCGAGGCGTGGCGGCAGAACGGCAGTAGCCGGCCGGTGCAGGTACTGACCCATTGCAACGCCGGTTGGCTTGCCGCGGTCGATTGGGGAACGGCGCTGGCACCGATCTATCGCGCCCATGATGACGGCGTCCCGATCCACGTCTGGGTCGACGAGACGCGGCCGCGCAATCAAGGCGCCGGGTTGACCGCTTGGGAACTGGGCCAGCATGGTGTGCCGCATACCGTGATCGTCGACAACGCCGGCGGCCATTTGATGCAGCAGGGCCTTGTCGATCTTTGTGTCGTCGGTAGCGACAGGACCACCGTCGAAGGGGACGTCGCCAACAAAATCGGCACCTATCTGAAGGCGCTAGCGGCGCGCGACAACGATCTCCCGTTTTATGCGGCATTTCCCTCATCGACGATCGACTGGGAGATCGAAGACGGCATGGCAATCCCGATCGAGCGCCGCGACAGCCGCGAGGTCACGCACGTCGAGGGCTGGACCGACGGCGGCGAGCGTGTCGCGGTGCGGATAACCCCCGAGGACAGCCCCGCCGAAAACTACGCGTTTGATGTAACGCCAGCCCGGCTGATGACTGCGCTGATCACCGAGCGGGGAATTTGTCCGGCCTCGCGCGACGGCTTGCTGGCCCTGTTTCCGGAGCGCCGCTGACAAGGATTTTCATCTAGGGAGGGCGCCGATGGAGCCGATAACCGGCATCGACCACGTCATCGTCGGTGTCCGCGACCTCGAAAGCGCGCGCGAAGCGTGGCGCCGGCTGGGGTTTACGTTGTCGCCGCGCGGCCGTCATCTCGAGCAACCGACCGGCAATTACTGCGTAATGTTCCCATCGGACTACATCGAGCTACTCGGGATCGTTGATACTGGCCCGTCCGCGCATCGGCTCGACAGCTTTCTCGCCTGGCGCGAAGGCTTGATGGGCATCGCGTTTGCGCCCGCCGGGAGCGCCGAGGAGGCAAGGGCGATGCTGGTGGATCGCGGTCTTCACCCGGCCGAGCCGCGCCCGCTCGCCCGGCAGATCGAATTACCGGATGGGATAGCGCTGCCGCGCTTTACGCTGGTATCGCTGCCGCCTGAGGAAACGCCGGGCCTTGACTGCTTCCTCTGCGCTCACCTGACACCCGAACTTATGCGACGGCCAGAATGGCTGCGGCATTCGAATGGTGCAAATGGGATCACGGCGGTGCACATACTGGTCGAAAGCACGGCTGCGCTGCTGCCGGCATATGACCGACTGTTCGGGATTGTGCAGGTGACGACGACGGATGCCGTAGCCGCGGTTCATGTCGGCCGCCATCGCCTCGTCTTCAGCACGCCCGACGACTTTCAAACGATGCATCCGGCGCTCGATCTCGCGCGCGATTTTCCGTTACCGGGTATCATCGCGCTGGAGATCGGCGTCGAACGGCGCGAGGCCACCGCTGCCTATTTGGCAGGACAGCATGTCGCGTTTACGGAGATGCCTGACGGCAGCCTTGCGGTTGCGGCATATCAGGCGAATGGTGCGATCCTGATCTTCTCGGAAAGCTGACGCTGTCCGCAAAACAACACCCCCGATGATTGGCCGATGCCGCCGTTTTTGGTGATACCGTTCCCCGCGATCGACCCGGTTGCGGTCTCTTTCGGCCCGTTTGCGATTCGCTGGTATGCGCTCGCTTACATCGCCGGGTTGGTGATCGGCTGGCGCTATTGCTTAGCGCTCGCCGGCCGTCCGCCCAATCTCGTCCGGCGCCAGGACGTCGACGACTTTCTGGTCTGGGCGACCCTCGGCGTGGTTCTGGGCGGCCGCCTGGGCTATGTCCTGTTCTACAACCCCGGTTACTATTTCGCACACCCGCTCCAGGCCTTGTTTGTCTGGCACGGGGGAATGTCGTTTCACGGCGGGGCGATCGGTGTGACGGTTGCGATCATCCTGTTCACCCGGGCCCGCAGAATCCGTCTTTTCGCCTTCTCGGACATCATCATCGAGGCGATCCCGATCGGCCTGTTCTTCGGCCGCATCGCCAATTTCATCAACGGCGAGCTTTACGGCCGCCCGACTGATGTGCCCTGGGCGATGATCTTTCCAAATGGCGGCCCGGTGCCTCGCCATCCGAGCCAACTCTATGAAGCGTTTTGCGAGGGCATCCTGCTGTTCTTGCTGCTGTTCGTCGCCGAACGCAGCGGGGCCCGGCGCTGGCCTGGCGTGGAAACCGGTCTGTTCCTGGCCGGCTATGCCGTTGCCCGCATGTCCGGCGAGCTGTTTCGCCAACCCGACCCGCAGCTCGGCTACCTGATTTTTGGGACGACAATGGGTCAGCTGCTCTCGATCCCGCTGCTGATCGCCGGTGTCGTAATTATCGTTTGGGCGCGGCACTCCCGCCGTCCGTCAATGCCGTGACACAGGACAGGCTTAAGGAAAAGATCGCGCGCCGCATCCGCGCCGAGGGGCCGCTGTCGGTCGCGGCCTATATGGCGATGGCGCTCTACGATCCCGAACTCGGCTATTACGCGACCCGGCGGCCGATCGGGGCCGGTGGCGATTTCATCACCGCGCCCGAGATCAGCCAGATCTTTGGCGAGCTGATCGGGGTCTGGTGCGCGCTGACATGGCAGGCGATGGGGCGCCCCGAGCCGGTGATCCTCGCCGAACTCGGGCCGGGCAGTGGTGTCCTCGCTACCGATTTGTTGCGCGCCGCCGACGCACTCCCGGAATTTCGCCGTGCACTCCGCCTCCATCTCGTCGAAATCAGCCCGATCCTGCGCGCCGAGCAACAGCGCCGTCTTGGGATGACCGATGCAGTCTGGCTGACCCGATTGGAGGAATTGCCGGAAGGGCCGTTGCTAGTTGTCGCCAACGAGTTCCTCGATGCGCTGCCGATCCGCCAGCTGGTGCGCGGGCCGCACCGATGGGCGGAGCGAATGGTCACTCTCGACTCGGAAGATCGGCTCGGCTTTGCCGACGGTCCGGAAAATCCAGCGATGTCGCTCGGTGTATCGCCGAGCTTGCGCCAATCCGCCCCTCCGGGCGCGGTGTTCGAGATTTGCCCCGCCGCCCTCAATTTGGCCGCAACTCTCGGCGCACGGCTGGGCCGCTCGCCGGGGGCCGCACTGTTCATCGATTACGGGCGCATGGCGAGCGACATCGGAGCGAGCTTGCGTGCCGTCTCGGGTCACAGCCCAGCCGATCCGCTGACAGCGCCGGGCAGCGCCGATCTCAGCGCCGATGTCGACTTTGCGGCATTCGCCGAGGCCGCCAGCGTCACCGGAATCGATATATATGGGCCGGTCCCGCAAGGTCGGTTTCTGCGCGCGTTGGGCGCGGAAGCACGCCTGGCGGCCTTATGCGCCCGGGCCTCGCCCGAGCAGCAGACTCGGCTCCAAAGCGGTCTCAACCGTTTGCTCGAACCGGGGCAAATGGGCGATCTGTTCAAGGTTTTGGCATTTGCCTCGAGAGGATTGCCGGCGCCGGGGTTCGATAATGGGGAGCCGACCGGATGATCCGGCTGGCCGGAATTGGTGGCTTCGGTGGCTTCCGACACGCCTTCTTCACCCGGCAAGACGGGGTCAGCAATGGGCACTATGCCTCGCTGAATTGCGGTTTTGGCTCCGGCGACGATGCCGACCGAGTTGAGCAAAACCGGGCTATCGCGATGCAGATGCTGGGGCTCCCGGCCGATCGACTGGTGACCTGCCGCCAAGTCCACAGCGCCCGGGTGGTGAGCGTCGAAAAGCCTTGGCGGCGCGGGGCGGCGCCGGCGGCGGACGGTATGGTTACGCGGGTCCCGGGCATGGCGCTCGGTGTGCTGGCGGCCGATTGCGCGCCGTTGCTGCTGTTTGATCCGGTCGCGCGCGTCATAGGCGCTGCACATGCCGGGTGGCGCGGCGCTTTCCGGGGCGTTGCCGAAGCCACCGTCGAAGCAATGGAGCGCCGCGGCGCCGAACGCAGCCGTGTTCATGTCGGGATCGGGCCGTGCATTGGACCTACGTCCTACGAGGTCGGTCCCGAATTTCCGCCGCCGATCATCGCCGATGATCCCGCGGCCGAGGCATTTTTCGCACCCGCATCAGGAGCCAGACATTTCATGTTCGACCTTGCAGCCTATGTCGAGCATCGGCTGCATCGGTTTGGCGTGCCGTTGGTTGAGCGCTCGCATCACGATACAGCAGCCGAGCCGGAGTTGTTTTTCAGCTATCGGCGTGCTCGTCTCCAAGGCGAGCCGGTCTTTGGTCTCGGCCTTTCCGCGATTGCGATCGACGATTAGAGTTGTGGCGCCGCTCGCGATCATCTCCGATCCGCGATGCCCTACCTGATCCTATTTCTCGCCTTTTGCCTGTTGGGTGCGCTCGCTACCTGCATTCTCTTGGTGCAATGACGCGTTGCTAGTGGGCCGGCGGTCTGTCGCAACGGCGGTGCTGCTGGTCGCGGCATGCCAGCCGTTACCGCATCCCTTCGCGAACGATGTCCCAAAACCAGGATCGCCGATGCTGACTGTGCGCGACGCCGCCACGGTGGCAGTCGCCCCGCTTCAAGGCGGACCGCGCGCCACCGCCGAAAAATTGGCGCCCGCGATCGCGGAAGCACTGCAAAAGCGCGAGATCCCCGCCAGCGACCGGACGACGAGCATCGCCAGTTATCAGCTCGACGGCCGCTTGCAGGCGATGCCGCCGGCGGGTGACAAGGCCGCGATCGTCGTGCTGTGGAATCTGCGCGATCCGTCCGGCAAGTCGCTCGGCACCCGGGCCGAGCGAATTGAAGCCAGTGCCGGCGACTGGCAAGCGGGCAAGAATGAGGCAGTAGCTCGTCTCGCCGAGGCAAGCGCCGAGCAAATCGCCGCCATGCTTCAGGATAAGGCGCCGGTCGAAGCTGCGGCTCAGGCTAAGGACTCGGGTGAGACCCGTTTATTAATCGGCGGTGTGGAGGGCGCTCCGGGCGACGGCGGGATGTCGCTGGCGAGCGCGATTACGACGCTGCTACAAAAGCAGGATCTGGCGATCGTCTCCGATCCTCAGGGGAAAGCCGATCTGCTGCTCGATGCCGCCGTCACCGTCGCCAAACCGACAGCGGGCGCGCAACATGTCAAAATCGTCTGGCGTGTCCGCCGCAAGAACGGCGGCGAGATCGGCACTGTGGCACAGGAAAACGACGTTCCCGCCGGGCTGCTCAACGGCGCGTGGGGTGATGTCGCCTATACCGTGGCGCTGGCAGCGCGGGACGGCATTATGCAGCTGATCGCTCGCGGCGCCCCGCAAGCGGGCGGAACGGGTTCGGCGAGCCGCTAGCCGTGCGCCGCAGCTAGCCGCGAGGTTGTCACGGCGATAGCGGATTGTTACATTATCTTGGCACGAAGCGGCGGGCGCCGACCTTGTCGGCGTGGGCATATGGCATATCATGAAGATTCTCGCCTGTAACAGCAATCGGCCGCTGGCTGAAGCGATTGCGGACTACCTCGATCTGCCGCTGATGAAGGCGAGCGTGCGGCGCTTTTCCGATATGGAGGTGTTTGTCGAAATTCTCGAAAACGTGCGCGGTGAAGACGTTTTCGTGATCCAGTCGACCTCGTATCCGGCCAACGACCATCTGATGGAGCTGCTGGTCTCGCTCGACGCGTTACGGCGTAGTTCGGCGCGTCGCATTACCGCGGTCGTCCCCTATTACGGCTATGCTCGGCAGGATCGAAAGTCTGGGCCTCGCACCCCGATCTCGGCCAAGCTCGTCGCCAACATGATCACCGCGGCCGGTGCCGACCGGGTCTTAACGCTTGATCTCCACGCCGGACAGATCCAGGGCTTCTTCGACATCCCGACCGATAATCTCTACGCCGCTCCGGTGCTGGTGAAGGACATTCTCGACCATCATGCCCGCCATGATCTGATCATCGTTTCGCCCGATGTCGGCGGCGTCGTGCGCGCTCGCGACGTCGCGCGCCGCGTCGACGCGGACCTCGCGATCATCGACAAGCGCCGCGAGAGGGCCGGCGTCTCCGAGGTTGTCAACATTATCGGCGATGTCGCCGAGCGCCGCTGTATTCTCGTCGACGACATCGTCGACAGCGCCGGCACGTTGTGCAACGCCGCCGAGGCCTTGACCGAAGCTGGCGCATCAGCGGTGTTCGCTTATGTCACGCATGGCGTGTTGTCGGGCGGGGCGGTGGCGCGGGCGATTAACTCGCCGATCGAATCGCTGGTCATGACCGACAGCATCATGGCGACCCAAGCGATGCGCGAGGCGGGCAATATCCGGCAGGTGTCGATCGCGCCGTTGATGGCCGAGGCAATCCGCCGCATCAGCGAGGAGCGGTCGGTCTCGAGCCTATTTGATTAGGCTGTCAAATACAGAGGCCGTCGCGACGCTAGCGGGGCCGTTCGGCATTCCGGCCGGAAATTAGTCATCCCTTCAAAGGAGCAAGTGTCGATGCCCGAGATTATCAGCCTAAGCGCCCAGGTGCGCGCCCGCGCCGGCAAGGGCGCCGCCCGCGCGACTCGGGGCGGGGGGCGCATCCCCGGCATCGTCTATGGCGGTGACCGGGAGCCGATGCCGATCAGCCTCGAATCGCGCGAATTGTCGCGCGCGCTCGCCCGCCGCGGTTTTTTTGCGACACTGGTTGATCTCACGGTCGAGGGCGGGGTGCAGCGCGCGCTCCCGCGCGAGGTGCAATATCATCCGGTAACCGACAAGCCGCTACACGTCGACTTTATGCGTGTCGCCGCCACCACACGAGTCACGGTCACAGTCCCGGCTGAGTTCGTCAATCACGAGCAATCGATCGGGCTGCGGCGCGGCGGCATCCTCAACATCGTCCGTCATGGCATCGAGCTGAACTGCCCGGTCGAAGGCATCCCCGATCATCTGACAGTCAGCCTCGCCGGGCTCGACATTGGCGATAGCGTTCATATCAGCGCTGTCACGATACCGGAAGGATGCAGGCCGACGATCACCGGACGCGACTTTACGATTGCCAGCATCGCGGCCTCCTCCGCGGTGCGCGAGGAAGCGGCGACAACCGCTGCGACACCGCCTTCGGGAGAGCAGGCGGCATCCTGATCCGCCTCGACCGGCCTGCGGCAAATCAACGTTTGGTCCTCAATGCGCCTCGTCGTCGGCCTGGGAAATCCCGGTTCGCGCTATGCTCGGAACCGGCACAATATCGGCTTTATGGCGCTCGATATGATCGCCCGGCGGCACGGTTTTCCTGCGTTCCGCAGCCGCTTCAAAGGCGAGCTTGCCGAGGCTGTGATTGCGGGCGAACGCCGATTGCTGCTCAAGCCGCAAACTTTTATGAATGCGTCCGGTGAGTCGGTTGCCGAGGTCGCGCGCTTTTACAAGATCGCGCCCGAGGACATCGCCGTCATCCATGACGAGATCGACCTGCGTCCAGGCAAACTTCGGGTCAAGCGTGGCGGCGGCAATGCCGGGCACAATGGTTTGCGTTCGATCGATCCACTGATCGGCCCCGATTATTGGCGGGTGCGCATCGGGGTTGGCCATCCCGGGGTCAAGGAGTTGGTGCAGCCCTATGTGTTACAAAACTTCAGCGCCGAAGAGATGACCGATTGGGTCGAACCGCTGGTAGCGGCAATCGCCGAGACCATCGGATTGCTGGTTTCCGGGGCGCCCGACGCCTTTATGAGCGAGGTTGCACGCCGGCTGACGCCGCCCGAGATAAAGCCGGCGCCGGCACCACTTTCGACATAAGGCTATGGGCTTTAGCTGCGGCATTATCGGACTGCCCAATGTTGGCAAGTCCACCCTGTTCAACGCGTTGACCGCGACCGCCGCGGCCGAGGCGGCGAATTACCCGTTTTGCACGATCGAGCCCAACATCGGCCGCGTCTCAGTGCGCGACGCGCGGCTCGCCGTTTGTGCGCAGCTCGCAAAATCAGCGAAAATTATCCCGACCCAGCTCGAGTTTGTCGACATCGCCGGGTTGGTGCGCGGCGCGGCGCGCGGTGAAGGGCTTGGCAACCAGTTTCTCGGGCACATCCGCGAGGTCGATGCGATCGCCCATGTCGTGCGCTGTTTCGATGACGGCAATGTGGTGCATATCGAGGGTTCGGTGGACCCGATTCGCGATGTCGAAACCGTCGAAACCGAGCTGATGCTGGCCGATCTCGACAGCCTCGAACGGCGTGCGGTCGCGGTGCAAAAGCGGGCGCGCGGCGGCGACAAGGAAGCCAGAGCGCTGGCCGACATCATCGACCCGGTGCTCGCGGCGTTACGGGCGGGCGAGCCGGCGCGCAGCGCGGTCAGCGGCGCCGAAGAGCAAAAAAGCCTCGCGGCACTGCAATTGCTCAGCGCCAAGCCGGTTCTGTACATCGCCAATGTCGATGAAGCGAGTGCTGCCGCCGGCAACGCCGAGAGCCGCCGGCTGGCCGATTATGCCGCGGCGCGCGGTGCCGGAATCGTGGTGATCTCGGCCGCGATCGAGGCCGAATTGGCACAACTCGCCGACGCCGGCGAAAGGATCGAATACCTGGCTTCGCTTGGTCTCGAGGAGGCCGGGCTCGATCGCGTTATCCGCGCCGGCTATCGGCTGCTCGACCTGATCACCTTTTTGACGGTCGGCCCAAAGGAAGCGCATGCGTGGACGGTCGAGCGCGGCACTCGGGCGCCGCAGGCCGCCGGCCGCATCCACAGCGATTTCGAAAAAGGCTTTATCCGCGCCGAAACCATCTCATACGAGGATTTTGTCGCCTATGGCGGCGAGCAGGGCGCCAAGGATGCCGGCCGTATGCGCCTCGAAGGCGCTGACTATGTGGTTCGCGATGGCGACATAATGCATTTCCGCTTCAACGTCTAACCAACAGGCGAGCGCGTCGGCGAGGCAGCGGCAGCCTCGCCCGGCATGGCTGGTCTAACCGTGTAAGAAAACAGTCATTAATACTTAACGACGGCGTAATCGACGGCGGTTCGAATGCGCGCGCCTTAACCAGCCATTAAGAGGATTGTTGATGCCACACCGCCGCACGTCCAGCGCCATCGGCGAATTTGCCCTCGGGGCCGCCGGTCTCTGCATGATGGCCGCAATGATGATTCCGCTTCACGCCTATGCCGACGGCAACGGAAACCCCGGCCAGACCGCGACCCCAATCCAGCACCTCGTCGTGATCTTCCAGGAGAACGTCTCGTTCGATCACTATTTTGCCACCTACCCGACGGCGCTCAATCCGTCGGGTGAGCCGCGGTTCAAGGCGAGCGCGGATACACCGACGGTGAACGGGCTCGGCACGCTCGTCGGAGGCCAGCCCGATGGCGTGCTGCTGACGCACAATCCCAATGCCACCAACCCCACGAATGGGTCAAACGCGATCAACCCGTTTCGCCTCGACCGCTCGCAAGCGTCGACTTGCGACCAGGATCATAATTACGGCGCTGAACAGCTCGCTTTCGATCAAGGTCTGATGGACGCCTTTCCCGCCAACACTGGTTCCGGTAGTTGCGGCGGTTACGATTACGGCAAAAGCACCGGTTTGGTGTTGGGATATTTCGACGGTAATACCGTTACCGCCTTATGGAATTATGCTCAACAATATGCAATGAGCGACAATTACTATGGTACCACCTTCGGACCGTCAACCCCAGGTGCGTTAAACCTGATCGCAGGTAACACCTATCCGGCCACGCCTTCGGCTGCGTCGCCGAAGATTGTGGCAACCAGCAGCGGCGTAGGGACGATTGTCGGCGATCTCGACCCCACCGGCGATGTCTGCTCGCAAGGCACAACGGTCCGACTGGGCGGCCAAAATATCGGCGATCTGTTGAATGCCAAGGGCATCAGCTGGGGCGGGTTCATGGGCGGGTTTAATCTCAACATTACCAATCCCAATGGGACCACCGGCTGCAATCGGTCGAGCGCGGCGAGCGCGGCCAATGGCGGCCCGACCAACGACTACATCCCGCACCACGCCTGGTTCCAATATTTCCCCTCTACCGCCAACCCGACACACGCGCGCCCGAGTTCGGTCTGGGAGATTGGCCATTCGGGTCCTGCCAATCATCAATACGATCTGAATGACTTTTTCGACGCGCTAAAGGCAGGAAATCTACCAGCGGTCAGCATCTTGAAAGCGATCGCTGCCCAGGATGGGCATGCGGGCTATTCCGATCCGCTTCTCGAACAACCGTTCCTGGTAAAGACGGTGAATGCCATCATGCAATCACCATTCTGGCGAAGCACGGCGATCGTGATCACCTACGACGATTCCGATGGCTGGTACGACCATCAGATGAGTCCGATCGTCAACTCTTCGATGATCAGTGGATCAAATCCGCAATATAGCGATCAGCTGAATGGGCCGGGCCATTGCGGGAACGGCACACCGCTCGCCGGGATCCAGGGCCGGTGCGGTTATGGTCCGCGTCTCGTTATGCTGGCCATCTCGCCTTGGGCGAGGCAGAACTTTGTCGACAACACGCTGACCGACCAAAGTTCGATCCTCCGTTTTATCGAAGACAATTGGGGCACGGGCCAAATCGGCGGCGACTCGTATGACCAGCTTGCGGGTCCACTCGCCAATATGTTCGATTTCAGCGGTCGGGCCAGCAATGGTCCCTTGATCCTCGACCCGACCACGGGGCAGCCACGTTAGTAAGGTTCCGTGTTCCCGGAGCAGACATGTTCCGGGAACAAACCCCCTCCTATGGCACCGCCTCCGCCAGCATACGTTCGTAAAGCGCGAGATATTGCCGGGCGGCGACACCCCAGGAGAAGTTTCGAGTCATCGCCCGGTGGATCATTCGGCGCCAGACCTCGCGCTGCCCCTCCAGATCTGCTGCCCGGCTGATCGTGTCGAGCAGCGCCGCGGGACTTTCGTCGTCAAAAGCAAAACCGGTTGCGGTTCCGTCGGCGAGGGTCACGGCCGAGGCGTCGACCACCGTGTCGGCGAGCCCACCGACCCGCCGCACCAAGGGCAAAGTTCCGTAGCGCAGCGCGTAGAGCTGGGTCAGTCCACACGGTTCGAAGCGCGACGGCATCAGGACGACATCGGCGCCACCGATGATCAGGTGGGCTAACGCCTCGTCATAACCGAACTCGGCCCCCACTCGACCGACATTGTCACGGGCCGCCGCGGCGAAGCCCTGCTCAAGGTCGGCATCGCCGGATCCCAACAACGCAAGCTGGCTCCCGCTAGCGAGCATCTCGGGCAATGCCGCAAGCAAGATGTCCAGCCCTTTTTGCGGCGTCAGACGGCTTACGACCCCAAAAAGCGGCATTTGCGGCTGTTCGGCAAGGTTGAGGTGATGACGTAACGCGGCTTTAGCCGCACCTTTCCCCGCCGCGGCGGTTTCGAGGCCATAAGCTTGCGGCAGATTTGGATCGTGACGCGGATCCCAGATCTGCGGGTCGACCCCGTTTAAAATCCCGGTCAGATCTGCGGCGCGGCTGCGCAGCAGCCCGTCGAGACCCCAGCCAAAATCCACGGTCTGGATTTCGCGGGCATAAGTCGGGCTGACCGTCGTCAGTTGATCGGCAAAAAACAGCCCGGCTTTGAGAAAAGACACCTGCCCATAAAATTCGACACCGTTGACCGAAAACAATTCGGGCGGCAACGCCAGTTCCGGGAATATGCCGGCCGGGAACAGCCCGCGATAAGCAAGGTTGTGGATCGTCAGCACCGTGGTCACCGGCTCTCCCGCAATCGGCGAAACCGCGAGATAAGCCGGCGCTAGCCCGCCATGCCAGTCGTGACAATGCAGGATCTCAGGCTGCCAGTTTTGGTCGGCACCGCGCGCCAGTTCCGATGCCACCCAGCTGAACAGCCCAAATCGCCGGTGATTATCGGGCCAGTCACTGCCATCCGGCGCCGCATAGGGGTTACCGGGCCGGTCGTAAAACGGCGGATGATCGACGAGATAGGCGTAGCGGTCAGTACCGGGCAGCCGCGCCCGGGCCACCCGCACCCGCTCGGAGGCGAACGGCGTCATTAGCCGAACCACATCGGTGATATCGGCAAACTCATCAAGAAATCCCGAGAACCCCGGCAGCAGCAGCCGGGTGTCTACATCGAGCGCCGCCAGAGCCGGCGGCAGGGCGGCGGCGACATCACCGAGCCCGCCGGATTTGACCCAAGGAAACAGCTCGGCGCTGACGTGCAGGACCCGCATCGACGCGCGATATGCCATTGCTCACAAGATTTAGGCAAAGCAATCCTGCGCACAGCGTCTTGAAGTCGCACGATTTCAATTTGCTTTGATTTCAGCCGGCTGCTGCAACAGATCTCGGCTCAACCGCCTCGATAGTGGTTCCTTGCGCCGCCGCCTCCCGTGGGATGGTCCGATCCGCTGGCAATGCCACCAAAACTCTTGTGCCGAGGCCCTTTTCGCTGAAAATCGAGAACGATCCGCCATGCAGTTCGGTCAATCGCCGCGCGATTGGTAGACCAAGCCCGGTTCCCTGCCGTCGTCGGGCCAGCCCGCTATCGACCTGGCCGAACGGTTCGACCGCGAGGTCGATTTCCGCCGCGGTCATTCCCGAGCCGCTGTCTCTGACCTCGAACTCGACGCCCCCACCGACAGAACAGCGGATCGCGAGAACCACAGCGCCACCGGGATCCGTGAACTTAACGGCGTTTCCAAGCAGGTTCAGTAGGATCTGCTTCAGTCGGGTTTCGTCCGCCACGAGGCGGGGGAGCCCGGCTGCAATCTCGGTGCGGAGATCGAGCCCGGCTGTCGCCGCCTGTTCACTGACGAGGGCGATACAGCAATCGGCGAGCGAACTCAGATCAATGCCCCAATCTTCTTCCAATTCGAACCTTCCGGCGTCGATTTTGGCGAGGTCGAGGACGTCGTTGATAATGTCGAGCAAACGCGCTCCGCTCTGGCTGATGTAGCCGACATATTCCTGCTGGCGGGGTTCGAGTGATGCGCCAATGCCGCGCGCCAGCATTTCCGAAAAACCGATGATCGCGTTGAGCGGCGTACGCAACTCATGGCTCATATTTGCGAGAAACTGCGATTTGGCGAAGTTTGCCCCCTCGGCTTGAAGTTTGGCCTCGCGTAAGTTTTGCTCGGCTCGGACCTCGTCGCTGACGTCGCGCGCCGTTCCGCGATAGCCGAGAAAGCGCCCCCGGGGATCAAAGAACGGCTGACCGCTGATCGAGACCGTCTGCTCAGGTTGATTGGCGACCTTCCTCGTGTAGCGGAAATTGCGAAAGGGCCTGTGCCGCTCTAAAAGCGCGATGTGGTCACGCCACTTGTCGGGATTGTCATCGGCAGATGATGCGAGTTCCCAGCGGGCCCGGCCGAGCCGGGTCGCCGGATCTTGGCCAAAAGCTCGGATATGCTCAGAATGCCAGGTGAACCGATGGCTCGCATCGGTTTCCCAATACCAATCTGAGCCGCTTTCGACAAAGTCGCGTAACCGCGCCTCACTTTCGCGGCGGCCTGCCTCGGCCCTCTGACACGCTTCCGAGCGCTGCTCGAGCGAGCGCGCCGCCATCGTCATCGAGCGAAGGACAGCATCGATTTCAGCAATTCCGCAGGCGGTCCGCGGCGGCGACTGGCCCTTCCCAAGCGCTGCCGCGGCCTGCGAGACCGCCCTGGTCGCGTGGATCAGCCAGCCGGCCGTCGCCAGGGCGACGAAACCGCCCAGCATGCGCGCACCGATCCCGATCAAGACCAGCTGTCCAAGCGGCGCGAGTTGAGGCCAATCCTTTCCCAACCGCATCAGCGTCACCGGGGCGAGAACGATGGTCGGCAAGATCGGCGCAGCGATCATAACGACGAGCAGAACCCGCAGCGACGTGCATCGTTTGACGGCGCGCAGCAGCATTGCCGGATTGCCTCCAATCCGGCAGCAAATCGCCAATACCTTGATTTCTCGTTACCATCCCATCGATGCTCCCCGAGCTCCTTCCAGTAAGGAAACCGCCGACTCCCCCACAATCCTCACAATCCGCACCATTCCACGAACCGGCATATCGCCGATTCGATTACAGCCTCGAAAGCGGGAATGACGGAAACAGTACGTATTGTATCAAAATCGTACCACTGGACCCGGCTTCCGATCCTCACCGCGCTCGCCCCCCTCCCAAACCCTGCCCCATCCCAGGGGGAGGACCTGTATCGGCACCTCAATTCGAACTCCGCCCACCTCGATTGGGGTGGGTCGGGTTGGGCGCATCGCTCCCGGCCGCGGCGATTTGGCGTTGCCATTCCTTGATCCATTGCTCGCGCTCTGCCGAGATCGTGGCTTCGCACTCCTACACAAAATCGCTCCACTTCGCCGCCGATGGTTCCGCCGAAACCAGACTCCATACGGTTCGCAGATAGTCCAATCGCCGCGCCGTCAGTTCATAGGTCTGCGCTAGATAGGAAAATCGCGATCCGGCAACATGCGCTGCGACGATCCCGCCAAGCGTGCCGGTGACCCCGACCCACGCGCCCAGAAAAGTCGTTCCGGCGACGGTAGCGGCAATCCCGCTTATGACGGCGCCGGCCAGCGCCAAGGCCAGCGCCACGGCACGCCAGACCCGGGCGCGGCTGCTGGAAAGAGCGGCTTTGCCCTCGTACCAGCCCCGCTGGTCCTCGAGCCGGGAACCGAGGTATTCGGCCGGGCTCAGCTCCACGTGCGGTATCGGGCGGTCTTGCCCGCGGGCAGCCTTCAGGCCGACTCCCGTGACATTGTCTGCCTGGATCGCAGCCACCGCCGCGATCAAGCGCTGGCTCCGCTCGGCCTCGTTATAGGGCGCCGCCCCCGCCGCATATTTGAATGCTTCCGACTTCAAGGTTTCGGCCGCGGCGCGGGCGCTTAGCCATAACCGTTCGGCTGCGGGCCCCGCCGCCTCGCGACTCAGCAGCGCTGCGACAGCACCAAATACTGCAGCGATGGCCGCCGCCAACATCGAGTGCAATTGGCTGGCCAGCACGCCCGCCACCGCCGCGGCCACCAGCATGATAAAGATGATTCCGCGCGACCAGTCGACCCGCCGCTTGCGCGCGATCGATGCCGAATCCCATCGGCAATAGGCATCCCACGCCATGTCGAGCGCAGGATCTGCGTGCTGACCCTGCGGTGAGGGGATCGGCGGCGCGATGTCGCTCGCCGCGTGTTCAAGTGCAGGCATCGCTCGCTCGCGAGTAAACCATCTCGCTACTATTCGCTTCGCGCAGCGCTCAGAAAAGCCATTTTCGCGCCTTCCCGGGCAAGCGGCGCCCGCGAGCCGCGCGCAAGCGCCGCCCAAGGGCTAGGCTCCGCGAAGCATTTCCATCGGTTCCGTAAAATGTTGTTTCCCAGCTTTGCCACACCGGCGAAGGCCGGTGCCTATGGCGACATGGGTCCCGGCCTGCGCCGGGAGGACGCGAAGATAAGATTGGCCGATTATCCTTGCCGCGCCGCGCGCTCGAGGTTGGGTGCCGGCAGCCGCGCCGGCGCTTCCCATGTAAGGCGAATAGTGCCACTTTTGGTTTATGGCGGACGAACGTGACGGACTGAAGATCGCGCGCCAGCGCATCGCGCAGGAGGCGGCGGAGCGAACCGGCTTTCTCGATCTGGGCCGGCTCGGGCTGACCTGTCTGCCGGAGGAATTGTTCGACCTATCGCATTTGCGACGATTGAACCTCGGCTCCGTGATGGCCGATGAGGAGGGCAAGTGGCAGGGAGCCGCCGTGAACATCTCGCCAAACGATGTCCAATCCGATATCGGGCAGCTGGCGAGGTTGCCCAAACTCTCCATTCTCTCGGTAAGAGGGGTCCGCTTCGCCGATCTGACGCCGCTGGCGGGTCTGCACGCACTGCAATCGCTTGATTGCTCTTCCACGCAAGTTAGAGATCTGACGCCGCTGGCGGGTCTGCACGCACTGCAATCGCTTGATTGCTCTTCCACGCAAGTTAGAGATCTGGTGCCGCTGGCAGGTCTGAGCGCATTGCAATCGCTTGATTGCTCTTTCACGCAAGTCAGCGATCTGACACCGCTGGCGGGTCTGAGCGCATTGCAATCGCTTAATTGCTCCGACACCCAGGTCAGCGATCTGATGCCGCTGGCGGGTCTGAGCGAATTGCTATCGCTTAATTGCTGGAGCACCCAGGTCAGCGATTTGGGGCCGCTGGCGGGTCTGAGCGAATTGCTATCGCTTAATTGCTCCGACACCCAGGTCAGCGATCTGATGCCGCTGGCGGGTCTGAGCGCATTGCAATCGCTTGATTGCTGGAGCACCCAGGTCAGCGATCTGATGCCGCTGGCGGGTCTGAGGGCGCTGCAATCGCTTATTTGCCTCGGCACACGGGTCAGCGACCTGCTGCCGCTAACGGATCTGAACGCGTTGCAATCGCTTGATTGCTCGCGCACCCAGGTCAGCAATCTGATGCCATTGGCGGGTCTGAGCGCATTGCAATCGCTTTATTGCTCTTACACCCAGGTCAGCGATCTGATGCCGCTGGCGGATCTGAGCGCATTGCAATCGCTTGATTGCTCTTTCACGCAAGTCAGCGATCTGGTGCCGCTGGCGGGTCTGAGCGCATTGCAATCGCTTAATTTCTCCGGATGCCGGTTGGCTCGCGTGCCCGACGGGTTCTGGGGCAAGCCGACGCTGAACGAGCTCATTCTATACGAATCCCATCTGCCTGGTGTGCCGGCGGAGGTCCTTTCACAAAGTTGGGATGAAAACTGTGTCGATGCGCTGCGCGCCCATCTCGACGATCTCTCGGCAGGTCGGGTCGTCGTCCCCGACGCGAAGCTGATGGTGCTCGGCAACGGCTATGTCGGGAAGACGCAGATCCGCCGCCGCCTGCGGGGTGAAGATTTCGACGAGACCGTGCCGTCGACCCACGGTATCACTGTGACTTCGGCGACACTCCGGAAGGCAGATGGTCAGGAAAGCGCGCGCCTGCAGATTTGGGATTTTGGCGGTCAGGACATCTATCACGGCGCCCACGCGCTGTTTATGCGGGCACGCGCGCTCTTTATGCTGGTCTGGGCCCCCGAGAGAGAAAATTCGGGCGAGCAACTACGCGACGGAGTACGGGTTCGCGACTACCCGCTTGCTTATTGGCTCGACTATGTCCACCATCTTGCCTCCACCCGCAGCCCGATCATCGTCGTGCAGACCCGCTGCGACCGGCCCGAAGACGAGGCGGTGCGGCCGCCGGTTTCGGACGAGGTGCTGTCGCAATTTCCGTTTCGCAAAATCGTCCATTACAGCGCCAGAAACAACCGCGGCCGGCCGGCGCTCGACGACGCCTTGAACCAGGCGGTCGGCTGGCTGACCGATGAAGAGGGTGTGGTAACGATTGGCGCGACGCGGTTTCGGGTCAGGCGTCGGCTCGAAGAATTGCGCGATGCCGACGAAAAATTGCCCGTCGAACAGCGTCAGTATCGGACGATTACCCAAGAACACTTCCAACAGCTATGCGAGGAAGAGGGAGGCGTCGCCTCCACCAAGCATTTCTTGAACTATTTGCACAATGCCGGGGTGGCTTTTTATCGCGACAGCCTGTTCGATGACCGCATCGTTCTGGATCAGAGCTGGGCATTGGAAGCGATCTACACGGTCTTCAACCGCGATAAATCATACAAGGAACTGAGCCGTCTCGGCGGCCGATTGACTCGGTCGCTTCTGGAATTGCTGGTCTGGCAGGATTACGACTTCGAAGAGCAGCGGCTGTTCCTGAGCATGATGCAGTCGTGCGGGATCTGCTTTCTGCATCGGAAGGCAGACGATGAGGACGAAAGCGAGTATATCGCGCCCGATCTGCTGCCCGAGCGCGTCGCGGTCGGGGACCAGATCGACCAGATGTGGGACCGAGACCTATCGACAGAGACCGCCGAATTCGAATATTCTCTGCTTCACTCCGGCATTGTGCGCAGTGTGATCTCGCGCATCGGCGCAGAGGCCGGCATCACCGCGCTTTATTGGAAGGACGGTCTCTGCGCCTACGAAAAGACGACCGGGAGCCGGATTCTGGTCGAGCAGCAGATGGACGATCTGTGGCGCGGCCGGATACGGGTGCAAACCCAGCGCGGGCAAGCGGCAGCATTGCTGCAGCGGTTGAGTGAAATGATCCAAGAACAGAGCGAGCGGGCCGGGTCAAAGCCGGTCGAGATTACGACCAGTGCTGCCTTGGCGCGTCCCCCGGCAATCGAGCACGAGCAGCCGGTGGAAGCGAAACCGCCGCCATTGCAATTCTCGCAGGAGCCGAGCCCCGGCCGCGAATATTGCGTGTCCTATGCCTGGGAAGAACCGACGCAAGCGGTTGTCGATCGACTTTGTGCTGCGGCCGAGGCGCGCGGCGTGCGTGTGCTTCGCGACAAGACCGCCGTCGGACTGGGCGATTCGATCTCGAAATTCATGCAGCGAATAGGCCGCGCCGACCGTGTCTTTATCGTGCTGAGCGACAAATATCTAAAGTCGCCCTACTGCATGTTCGAATTGTTCGAGATCTGGCGCAACAACCGCGCAGATTCCGCGCTATTCGCTGAGCGCATTCGAGCTTTCACGCTGCCAAGCGCCAACATCTCCTCCCCGGTCGAGCGGGTTAAACATGCGATTTACTGGAAAGAGCGATACGAAGAAATCGAAACTCTGGTCAAGCCGCATGGCCTCGGCGTCCTTGGCGAAGCCGATCTCAAGCAATTCAAATTAATGCAGGATTTCGCCCATCGCGTGTCCGATATTTTGGCGACGATCGCCGACACCTTGCAACCCCGCGACTTTGACCACCTCGAAAAGCACTGGCTCGACGATCTCGACAGATCGCCCGCGCCGGGTACGCCAAGTTGTTGATCGAGCTTCAGGCGTGCTGGGCCGAAGCCGACCTCCACCGGTTGAGGCCGACTCGGCGTTGACCAGCAACGGAGAGAATTCGGACGCGCGGGCGGCGCCTCCGTCGCAGGGTGGGTTCAGGGGGACACTTGCGGCAGGGTCGACGGGTCGGCGGAGTGGACGCAGGTCGGATGACCAAAGCCGCTGCCGCTGGCGCCGACAGACCCGTTCGGGTTCAGTAGGCCGTCGCCATTGGCGGGCTTAATGTCAAAGATGATGTTGTCGGGATGTTGGGTATCGGCGCCCGGCACAACGCCGAGTGTGCCGAGATGGTCGAGACCGAGACTGTTGCGGACCCGCCACGCGACAAAGTGGTCGGTGCAGGACTGATCGCCGCTGACCCCGACCGCGCCAACCTTAACGCCGCCCGCTCTGTAAAGGGCGAGCCCGCCGCCAAATACATTAACGCCGCCGACGCGCTGGCCGACCAGCGGATCGCCGACCGTGCCGTAGAGCTGCGCGTTGCCCTGGTACGCGATCTCCGGATCAACCGGATTGCTGTGCTGCAGCCCGTAAAGGCTGCCGCCCGGTTGCACCGCTGAGTAGAGATTGGCGGTCGACAACGCGAGACCGGTGGAAAACAGGCTGCCCAATGGAGTCGCGCCGTTGCTCAGGCTGAAATCGTTGGCGGTGCTGGCTTTTTGCGCCGAAATGACACGGCTGCCGAGCCATTGGTCGGTGTATTTGCTGCCGGAAAAGGCGACGGCGCAGACCGTGCCGTCATTGGCGACGATCGTCGCCCACATGTTGAAGCCGAGACCGCCATTTGACGGGCCAATCGCAGCGGATAATTGCTGTCTCAGCTGACTCCAACCCGGAAGACTGGCGCAGGTGCCGCTGCCGCCGTTGCCGCCGCCATCGGCAAAGGCGGGTGCGACGAGGGCGGCCAAAACCAGGCCGGCGGCAGCCGGCAGCAGTTTGCGTGATGATTTCATTCTTCTCCCGATCTTTTGCTGATTTGCACTGCCGGCAAGCATGACGCGGCTGCGAGCAGCGGGGCGGCGCCCGCCGCGGAAATTAGACGATCCGGGCGAGATAGAGAAATCGGATAATCGCGGGCGGGTTATTTTCTCTTTTGGTTAATTAGCGGCGCGGGGGAGCGCCATCCTCAAGATCGCCGCAATCCAGGGTTACACCTTAGGGCGCAGGTCGGTTTGTCGGCGACAGAATGAGAATTCGGGTTTCCCGGTTCTGGCATCCGAATTCCCGTCTACAGCCGCGCGAATTCCCGGTTAGGCAACCACAGAATTATCGCTAACCAATTGTTATAACAAGACATTTAGGCAATTTGGTAGGAAATTTCCCGGTAAATTCCCGATACAACGGGAATTCGGCACTCCCGGACCCCAGCGAGCTCAGACCGTAAAATATTTGGCCTGGGGGTGATGGACGACGATCGCCGAGGTCGATTGCTCGGGGTCGAGCTGGTCTTCTTCGGAGAGCGTGATGCCGATCTCCTGCGCCTGCAGCAATTCGAGCAGCTGGCGCTGGTCGGCGAGGTTCGGACAGGCCGGATAGCCAAAAGAATAGCGGCTGCCGCGGTAACCTTGGTTCAGCATCGCCTCGGTGTCGCGAGCCTCCTCGGCGGCAAAGCCTAACTCGGCGCGAATTCGCCGGTGCAGGTATTCGGCCAAGGCTTCGGCCATCTCGACCGACAGCCCGTGTAAATAGAGGTAGTCCTGATAGCGGTTTTCAGCGAACCACTCGCGCGCGGCCTCGGAGGCGCGGCGGCCCATCGTCACGACCTGCAGCCCGATCACATCGCGTTCGCCGGCATCGACATCGCGGAAGAAATCGGCGACGCACAGCCCGCCCTCCTTGTTCTGGCGCGGGAATGAGAAGCGGGCGATCTCGCGGTGCTGGTCCTCGGCGAACAGGATCACATCATTGCCCTCGGCGGCGCACGACCAATAGCCATAGGCCGCCTGCGGCACGAGTATTTCCTCGCGGATCGCGATGTCGAGCATCCGCGCCAGGACCGGGCGGAGCTCGTCTTTGGCCCATTCGCGGTATTCGGCCAGCGACCTGCCATCCTTTCGATAGCCCCACTGGAATTGGTAGAGCATGCGCTCGTTGAGATAGGGGACCACCGCTTTTGGCGACAGTCGGGTAATCGCGCGGGCCCCCCAGAACGGCGGCTGCGGCACCGGGACGCTGCGGGTCAATTCGGCGCGGCGCAGCCGGATTTCGTCGAGATCGAGCGGGCGCAACGGCCGGGCATCGGCGGCGCGGCCGAGCTTGCGCGACGGCTTTGTCGTGCGGCCCTCGTTGCGCGCATGGATCGCGGCGAGATGGGCGTCGAAATCGCCGGTCACGATCTTGTCCATCAGTGCCAAGCCGTCAAAGGCGTCGCGGGCATAGGCCACGCGGCCGGCGGCATAGGCCTTGACGCAATCCTCCTCGACATAGCGGCGGGTCAGCGCCGCCCCGCCGAGCATCACCGGCACGTCGAGACCCTGGCGGCTCATCTCTTCGAGGTTCTCGCGCATGACCACGGTCGATTTGACCAATAGCCCGGACATGCCGACCGCGTGGGCGCGGTGCTGCACCGCGGCTTCGAGGATCGCGCCGATCGGCTGCTTGATGCCGAGATTGATGACCCGATAACCGTTGTTGGTCAGGATGATGTCGACCAGGTTCTTGCCGATGTCATGGACGTCGCCGCGGACCGTTGCCAGCACCACGGTGCCTTTTTCCTGGCCGGCGACCCGCTCCATATGCGGTTCGAGAAAGCGCACCGCGGTCTTCATCGTCTCGGCCGATTGCAGCACAAACGGCAGCTGCATCTTGCCGGCGCCAAACAGCTCGCCGACGGTTTTCATCCCCGACAGCAGGATTTCGTTGATGATGTCGAGCGGCTTCCACTGTTCCATCGCGAGATCGAGATCGCCCTCGAGACCTTGGCGGTCGCCATCGACGATGCGCTGCGCCAGTCGATCTTCGAGCTTTTCGGGGCGAGCCTTTTTCTCGGTTTTTTCGGCGGTGCGGTTTTCAAACAGCGCGATAAACGCGTGCAGCGGATCATAGCCGCCATTTGGTCCATCTGGGCGGCGGCGATCGAAGATCAGATCTTCGGCGATCCTCGCCTCCTCGGGCGGAATGCGGTGCAATGGCACGATCCGCGAGAAATGCACGATGGCGCCGGTCAGCCCGCGCCGCAGCGCATGGTCGAGAAACACCGAATTCAGGATCTGCCGCGCCGGCGGGTTGAGCCCGAATGAGATGTTCGACAGGCCGAGGATGATCTGACATTCGGGCATCGCCTCGGCAATCTGCTCGATCGCGTCGAGCGTATTGAGGCCAAGGCGGCGGTCGTCCTCATTGCCGGTGCAGATCGTAAAGGTCAGCGGGTCGAACAGCAGATCGGCCGGAGACAGGCCGTGCCGGTTGCAGGCGAAATCGTAAAGCCGGCGGGCGATCGCGAGCTTGTGCTCGGCCTCCTTGGCCATGCCGGTCTCGTCGATGGTCAAGGCGACCACTGCGGCGCCAAACCGCCGCGCGAGGCCAAGGCGCCGGGCGGCCGCCTCCTCGCCATCCTCGAAATTGATCGAATTGATGATCGGCTTGCCGCCGTAAAGTTTGAGCGCCGCTTCGAGCACCGGATATTCGGTCGAGTCGATAACGAGCGGCGCGTTGACCGCTCCGCGCATGCGGATCACCGCCTCGCTGATATCGGAGACCTCGTCGCGGCCGACAAAAGCCGTGCATAAATCGAGAGTGTGCGAGCCTTCCTTGACCTGCTCGCGCGCCATCTCGACACAACCGTCCCAGTCCCCCGCCTCCTGTAATTGGCGAAATTTGCGCGAACCGTTGGCGTTGCAGCGTTCCCCGATCGACAGCCACGCGTTCTCCTGGCGCAGCGGAACTTGGCCGTAGAGCGAGGCGAGCGATGGCGTCCAACTCGGCTGACGCGCGCGCGGCGCGGGCCGGGTCCGGTCGCGGCCGATGCGACGCAGCATCGCATCGAGCGCCGCGATATGCGCGACATCGGTGCCGCAACAGCCGCCGATCAAGTTGACGCCGTCTTCGACGACAAAGCGCTCGAGCCATTGTGCCAATTCGGCGGCCCCGAGCGGGTAATGGGCATGGCCCACCACCAGTTCGGGCAGCCCGGCATTGGGCTGCACCGAGATAGAGCCCGGCCAGTTCTCGCCGAGCCATTTAACGTGCTCGGCCATCTCTCGCGGTCCGGTCGCGCAATTGAGACCGATGACCGGCACATCGAGCGCCTCGACGATTGTCGCCGCGGCCGCGATATCGGCGCCGACCAGCAGGCTGCCGGTGGTCTCGATGGTCACTTGCACCAGGATCGGCGTATCGCCCCGGGCGTCTTCGCGCGCCCGTTTGGCGCCGTTGACCGCGGCCTTGATCTGCAGCGGATCCTGGCAAGTCTCGATCAGGATGCCGTCGACTCCGCCGGCGATCAGCCCGGCGCACTGGATCGCCAGCGCGTCTTCAAGCTCCTGGTATGAGACATGGCCGAGCGACGGCAGGCGCGTCCCCGGTCCGACCGACCCCAGGACAAAGCGGGTGCGGCCGTCATGAGCGAATTCGGCCACCGCTTCGCGGGCGATCTCGGCGGACAATCAATTCAGCGCGAAGGCGCGGTCGGCGAGACCGAACTCGCCCAGGGTGATCGGCGAGCCGCCAAAGCTGTTGGTCTGGATCGCATCGCAGCCGGCGGCGAGATAGCCGCGGTGGATCTCGCGGATCAGGTCGGGGCGGCTCTGACAGACGATTTCGGTGCAGTTTTCGTTGCCCAGAAAATCGCGCTCGATATCGAGCTGTCGCGCCTGCACCTGGGTCCCCATCGCGCCGTCGCATAAGACGACACGATCGGCGAGATAGTCGAGCAAATGTGTCATCCGACGATGGCTCGATCGGCCTTGGGTCGCACCGTAATCACGCCGCCGCCGCAGCCGGTTTCGGCGCGCGCACCCCGAGCAGGTGGCAAATCGCGACGATCAGATCGGCGCGGTTCAGCGTGTAGAAATGGAATTCGTGCACGCCCTCGGCATGCAGCCGCCGGCACTGCTCGGCGGCGATCGAGGCGGCCACCAGCCGGCGAGTATCGGGGTCGCCATCAAGCCCGGCGAAATGCGCTTCCATCCAGTCGGGGATCGAGGCGCCGCAACTGGCGCTGAACTTCTTTACCTGGGCGTAATTGGTGACGGGCAAGATGCCCGGCACGATCGGCACCGCGATCCGATGCGCGGCGGCGCGGTCGCGAAAGCGCAGATAGAGGTCGACATCAAAAAAATACTGCGTGATCGCCCGGCTGGCGCCGGCCTCGACCTTGCGCTTCAGATTGTCGAGATCGGCGGCGGCGCTGGCTGCTTCGGGATGCGATTCCGGATACGCGGCGACGCTGATTTCAAAATCGGCAACGCGCTTCAGCCCCGCCACGAGGTCGGCGGCGTAGGCATAACCGTTGGGATGCGGAGTGTAAGCCTCACCCCCGGCCGGGGGATCGCCGCGCAATGCCACGATGTGACGAACCCCGGAAGCCCAATAATCACGGGCGACGGCGTCGATGTCGGCCTTTGTCGCGGCAACACATGTCAGATGAGCGGCCGGTTCGAGAGAAGTCTCAATGCGGATGCGGCGGACCGTCGCGTGGGTGCGCTCGCGGGTCGAGCCGCCGGCACCGTAAGTCACCGACACAAAGCGCGGCATCAGCGGTTCGAGGCGGGTTATCACCTCCCAAAGCCGGTTCTCCATTTCCGCCGTCTTGGGCGGAAAGAATTCGAACGACACGCGCGGCGGGCCGGCGTCGAAGTCGATCACCGGATCGGCGGCGAGACGACCTCGCGATTGGACCGCCACCGGGGTTTGGCTGATCAATGCATTTCCCCTTCGAGAACCGGCAGTGGAGCGCTCTCGCGTAAAGCGCCGACCGATCGCCGATCGCCCGGGTTTCCCTGGCGCGCCGCCGCCCAGATGACAACCGTCAGCGGGTCACCCGGCAGCGGACGCGGCGGGGTCGGATTGAGCCCGGCAGCACGGCACCATTCGGCGATTTCGCCGTCGGCAAAACCGAGCCGGCGGTGGGCCTGCTCGTCACGCAAGAATTCGAGACCGTGCGGGGCGAAATCGACCAGCACCAGCGCACCCTGTGGCCGCAGGACCCGCGCCGCCTCGGCAATCACCGCCGCCGGCCGATCGGCGTAGTGCAGCACTTGGTGGATCACGACTGCGTCGAACGACGCATCGGCCAACGCCAACTGGTACATGTCGCCGAGCCGTACCCGCGCATTCGCCAGCCCGGCGCGCTCAAGATTGACCCGAGCCATGCCCAGCATTTCGCGCGACTGGTCGATGCCGAGCGCATGTTGGACCTGCGATCCCAGGATTTCGAGCATCCGGCCGGTTCCGGTGCCGATGTCGAGCAGGTCGCGCGGGTTGACGTGCTCGATGATGTCGACCACAGCCGCCTCGACCTCATGCTCATCGACATAGAGCGAGCGGATGCGGTGCCAGTTCGCGGCGTTTGCCCGAAAGTAAGCCGCCGCAAAGTCGGCGCGTTGGCTTTTGATTGCTGCTAGCCGCTGCAAATCGAGAGCCAGGACCGGATCGGCATCATCGCAATCCGCCACCAGCCGGGTGACGAATGACCCTGCCGGGCCCGATTGGTTCAGCCGATAAAACACCCAGCTGCCTTCGCGAAAGCGCTCGAGTAGACCGGCATCACACAACAGTTTCAGATGCCGCGATACCCGCGGCTGGCTTTGGCCAAGGATCTGGGTCAGCTCGGTGACGGTCAACTCGCCACCGCGCGCGCACAATGCCACGAGCCGTAATCGGGTGGCTTCGGCAAGGGCGCGCAGCGCCGCCAGTAGGTGCTCCATCGACTCTCTTTTCGCTCTGCGGCCGACAACATATGCAGATATCTTTATATCTGCAAGCGATTTGAGATCGAAGCCATGCACACGCAAATTCAATGGGCTACAAGCGAGCACTTGCCGATTGAGCGGATTTCCCGCATTTATTTCGCGTCCTGAGGAGAAGGGCGCCTGATGCGAGACCGGTCGACCACGCTTTCATTCGCGCGTTTGTTAATTGTTCCAATTATTGTCACGCTCACTATGATTGTTTCGGGCTGTGCAACAAAAACCGCAAATCAGCCGGGGGCGGTAGCGGAAGAAGATTTCCACGACCCTTTAGAAGACGTAAATCGCAAAATTTTCGACTTCAACCAAGTGGTCGACCGGCATGTCCTGGTGCCGGCCGCGAAAGCCTATCGGGCCGCGCTGCCGAGCCCGGTGCGTGATTCGGTGCACGATTTTTTGAACAATCTGCAGGCGCCGCTGATTGCCGCCAACGACACCCTGCAAGGCGATCTCGGCCGCGCCAAGGACACCGTTGTTCGCTTTGTTCTGAACTCCACGGTCGGCATGGCCGGCCTTGTCGATGTCGCCGGCCGCTGGGGCATCCCGTACCACGAAAACGATCTGGGGGTTACTTTCGGGGTCTGGGGTATCCCGGAAGGGCCATATCTCGTTATCCCGGTGCTTGGTCCGTCGGACCCGCGCGATCTCGCCGGCATCGCGATCGAGTCGTTTGGTGATCCTTGGAACCGGATCACTTCGGGCGAACCATTTACCCTTTACTGGATTCCTTATGCGCGGGGCGCCGTCAGCGGGATCGATCAACGGGCGCGTTATCTTGACACGCTTGCCGACATCGAACGAACCTCGCTCGACTATTACGCAACAATCCGATCGTTGTATCGGCAGAGGCGCGCGGCGCTCGTCCGCCATGAGAAAACCAATTTGCCGCCCCCTGGTTTTAGCCAGACGGCGCCGGCAGTCCCAATGGCATCATCGAACCCGATGCGCGCGTCAAACGTTGCCTCGGCTATGCAAAACAGCTTCGAGGTCGCCCGCTGATGACGCGACGGTTGGTCCTTTTTACGGCGTGTGTCCTCGTACTCGGAATCTCGCTGCCGGCACGCGCTGCCGGCGCGGCAGACCCGGCAGCCGTGATTGCAAACCTCGGCAACGAGGCGCTCACGGTGCTCGGCAAGAATGTCGATCCGAATCTGCGCGTCACCCGCTTTCGTCAATTATTTCGGCAGGACTTCGATGTTCCGGACATCGCCCGTTTTGTCCTTGGACGCTACTGGCGCCTTGCCACCCCAGCCCAGCAGCAACAATTCGTAAAACTCCTGACTGATTATATTGCGCTCGTTTATGCCAACAGGCTGGCCGAATATAGCGGCGAAACTCTACGCGTCATCGGCACGCGCTCGGAGCCCGACGGGCAATTGGTTTCGAGCGAGATTATCCGAACAAATGGCCAAGCGCCGGCGCGTGTCGATTGGCTGCTGACACCGCAAGGCGGCACCTACAAAATCAACGATGTCAGGGTCGAAGGCGTCAGCATGGCGACGACCGAGCGCTCTGAGTTTGCTTCCGTGATCCAGCGCAATGGCGGCCAGGTGCAGGGGCTGATCACTGCATTGCGGCAAAAAACCGAGGGCGCCGGTCTTCACTAGCCGGCGCGCGGTTCTCGCGCCGCCGCGCGAGATCCCGTCAAGAAGCCGGTGGAGCCGGGTTTCTGCGCCGGCGCTTTTGCGGCCGGGTCTCACCTGACTGCGATACACGGAAGAACATCCGACGGGTGTAGCTCAGCGGTATTCTGCACCGCAATCGCCGATTACCTGCATCAGATCGTGGGAGTTGGCGAGCACCCTTTCGATCGCGGCGTGATCGTCAGTATCGAGCTTCAAATCAAAGGTGCGCGCGTTATCGGCGATGTGTTCGGCGATCCCGAGCCGCGCCCCGACGATGACGCCGGCAACCGCTCTTTGATCGAGGATATAGCGCATCCCGATATTGGCGATGCCAACGCGATGTTTGTCGGCAATCAGCATTAGCGCCGCCAATAATTCCTGAAACAAGGCCCAACCGCCCCGGGCGTCGATCATGTGCTTGTATTTCTGCAACGAGGCCGTGCCGAGTTCGCCACGGACCGGCTCTGGTCGGCCGAGATAGTCCTCGGACAACAGCCCGCCGAGCACGGTGCCGTAGGTCAGCATTGCGATGTCGTGATCAGCGCAGAAGGCTGCCATCTTCACCGCCGGTCGGCGGTCGACCAGCGAATATTGCACCTGGTTCGACACAATCCGGATGCCGTGCTCGGTGATGGTCTGCAGATGCTCGGTGTCGAAATTGGTCAAGGCCAGATGGCGGATTTTGCCTGCCTCGCGCAGATCGGCGAGATGTTTCAGGGCATCGAGATAGCGCGGGTCGCCGTAATCCCACCAATGGAATTGCAGCAGATCGAGGCAATTCACCCCCATCCGCCGCAATGAGATGTCGACTGCCTGCTCGACAATGTCGTGGGTCATCGGGCCAGGGTACGGCACCCATTTGGTAAAGGCCTGTATCTCGCCAAGCCGCTCCTGACCATAGTGGGCGGCGAATTTCCGCCAGAATTCGCCGATCAGATCCTCGGCCGGGCCGTAATGGTCGGCAAGGTCCCAAGTGGTAAATCCGGCCTCGTGATAGCGGAACATCGCCTCGACCGCCCGATCCTCATCGATCTGGCCATGCGCGCCCGAGACCTGCCACATGCCGTTCAGAATGCGACAGATCGCCAGATCGGAGGTGAGCTGGAGCCGGCTCGCGGCGGGCAGAGACATCTCAATTTCTCCGGCGCTACGCGATACTGACCAGGCGGTCAGCCTAAAACAGCGCGGCGGCGCTCGAGACTGTCGGCGGGCCAAAGCTCTCTCGAACTGTAATAGGCCTCGGTGGCTGGGACGCCGGCGGGCAGGGTGACCCAAGGCAGCTTTGAGCGGGTGTAGATGTGGATGTCGGGCGGTAGTGCCGCCGGATCATCCAACGTTCCGACCCGCACAAAGCGCAGCTGCGCCAGCCCGCCATATTCACTCCACACCGCGGTTTGACATTCGGGACAGCGGAAGATGCGGTGCGGCCGGCCACTGTCGGTCGGCATCGACACCGGCTGCAGCTCGCCCGCCAGAATTGTCACGCGATCGGTCTCGATCAGGGCATTGATCACAAAAGCGCTGCCGGTTTGCCGTTGGCAATCGCGGCAATGGCAGCAATGCACAAACATCGGCGCGGAGCCGAGCCGGTAGCGCACCGAGCCACAGGCGCAGCCTCCCTCGAATCCGTCACTCATCGACTCCTCCTGCTATTTCACCGACAATTTCATAGATCGTCGGCCTGCCATGGTCAGCCGGCAGTGGCAGCCTGCTGCGCCGGCCGAGCCGGGCCAGGCACCCGAGCCAAGCCGAGATGGTCACGCAATGTCATCCCCTGATACTCACGGTGGTAGAGGCCGCGGCGCTGCAATTCGGGCACGACCTGATCGACGAACTCGGCAAAGGCGCCGGGGAAATAGGGCGGCAGGATATTGAACCCGTCGGCAGCGCCCCCGACAAACCACTCTTCGAGAATGTCGGCGATATGCGCAGCCGTTCCGCAGATCACCCAGTGACCGCGCGCCGCCGCCGTTAGATTATAGAGGTCGCGCAGGGTCATGTTTTCGCGCCGTGCGGTTTCAAACAGCACCCGCGAAAAGGTCCGGCTGTTGCCGTCGCTGGGCGGTGCCGGAACCGGGCCGTCGAGCGGATGGCCGGACACATCATAGCCGATCCGGCTCGACACCAGGATCGCGGCATTGGTCGGGGTCAGCCAGCTCTGCAACAATGACAGCTTGCCCTTGGCCTCTGCTTCGGTCGCCCCGATGATCGGCATCACCCCTGGCAACACGGCGAGCTGATCGGGATTGCGGCCGTATTTGGTCATCCGGCCTTTGAGGTCGGCATAGGCCGTCTTTGCGCTGTCCAATTCCTGCACGACCGAAAAGACAACATCCGAGGTGCGTGCCGCGAGTTCGAGCCCCGAAGGCGAACCGCCGGCCTGGATGATGACCGGATGACCCTGCGGCGCCCGGGCGATGTTCATCGGCCCCTTGACCTGAAAGAACCGGCCCCTGTGGTCGAGCGGCCTGACCTTGGCGGGATCGACATAGCGGCCGGTCGTCTTATCGGCGATCACCGCGTCATCGTCCCAGCAATCCCACAGCCCGGTGACGACATCGACAAATTCGTTGGCACGCTCGTAACGCAGCTCGTGATCCATATGCTGCTCGCGGCTGAAATTTAGCGCCGCCTTAGCAGCCGAGCTGGTAACCACGTTCCACGCGGCACGGCCGTTGCTGATGTGGTCGATCGAGGCAAAGGTGCGGGCGACGTGATAGGGCTCGCCAAAACTGGTCGAGACCGTGGCGCCGAGCCCGACATGCCGAGTTGAAGCCGCGAGCACCGAGATCAGGGTGGTCGGCTCAAACCGGCATAAAAACGACGGATGGTCGCCCGCATCCATGACCAGCCCGTCGGAAATAAACAACAGGTCGAACTTGCCGCGTTCGGCAATACGAGCGATCTCCTGGGTTACCGACAGATCGAGGTTGCTCGTCGCAGCGCCATCATAGCGCCAGCCGGCCGAATGATTGCCGGTACCGAGGACAAAAACCCCGAGATGCATCTGACGGGAGGCAGCGGACATTGGTGAATTCTCCTGTGACCGATAGGCTCAAGAATAGCCGGTGCGGAAATCAGGTGCAGCGCGGTTTCGGATTGCCGATCGCGATGTGGGCCGCCGCGATTTATCGCCGCTCCGCACGGGGCATCGCATCGAGCCCGGTGGTGCCCGCAATATCCTTCCACTCCGGACGGCGGACGTTGACCAGTTCACCGAGTGATGCGTAACCGGAGCCTGACAGGCGGCAAACCGGATCGAGCAGCTTGGGATCGATGCGCCCGTTTCTCCACACCGACGGATCGACATGGGCGTGCACGATGCGGCCGAGCACGATGTTGGTGTTGCGGTCGGTGACGATTTGCGCGACCTCGCATTCGAGATGTGCCTTGGCTTCTGCGACGCGGAACGGGCGCACCTTGGCGGCCGGCGCGGGGGTCAGCGCAGCCCAATCGAATTCGTCTTCGTCGCGCGGAAAGTCGCCGGAGGTAAAGTTCATCTTTTCCAGGAGGTGCATCGTCACGATGTTCGCGACGAATTCGGGGACCTCGCGCAGGTTTCTGAGACTGTCTTTAACGCCGCTCGAGCCGAACGCCACATAGGGCGGGTCGCTCCCCATCAGGTTGAAATAGGAATAGGGCGCAACGTTGCGTTCGCCACTCTTCGAAATCGTCGAAATCCAGCCTACCGGGCGGGGCACAACCAGAGCGGTCATCAGCTGATAAAAGCCGGGGGCTTGCCAATCGTCGGGTCCGATTTCGAGATCACGGTCGAGTGTGGCGGGTGGAGCGTCGTGACTGCTGTGCATGAATTCATGCTTCCGTCGTTAAGGGCCGGATTACGATAGCAGCTTTGATGGTCACGCGACGGCGGATATTGCGGTGCACGCCGCAACCGATCCATGATGGACCGCCATTACCCAAGGGGCAGCGATGACCGCAACGCGGCAATTGCGTCTAGGGGCGTTTATGCGCCCGGTCGGCATTCACACCGCGTGGTGGCGCTATCCCGGCGCCTCTCCCGACGCGAATTTCAACCTGCAGCACCTGATCCGCTTTGCGCAGAAACTCGAGCATGGCCGGTTCGATGCGTGGTTCATGGCCGATCATCTGTCGGTCTTGAATATGCCGATGGCGGCGCTGAAGCGCAGCGCTACGGTCACCTCGTTCGACCCGCTGACCCTGTTGCCGGCTTTGGCGATGGTGACCGAGCATCTGGGGCTGATTGCCACCGCTTCGACGACCTTTGAGCCGCCCTATTTGATCGCCCGCCGGTTCGCCTCGCTCGATCACATCAGCGGCGGTCGCGCGGGCTGGAACCTGGTGACGACGTCGAACCCCGACGCGGCGCTCAATTTCGGCATGACCGAACACATGGAGCATGGCGAGCGCTATCGCCGGGCGCGCGAGTTTTTCGATGTCGTAACCGGGTTGTGGGACAGCTGGGCCGACGACGCCTTTATCCGCGATGTCGAAGAGGGCGTGTATTTCGATCCCGAGCGGCTGCATGTGCCCGACCACAAGGGCGAGTTCTTGTCAGTACGTGGCCCCTTGAATATCGCGCGGCCGATCCAGGGCTGGCCGGTCATCGTCCAGGCGGGCGCGTCGGATGCCGGGCGTCAGCTCGCCGCCGAAACCGCCGAGGTGATTTTTGCCAGCGGCGGCCGCATCCAGGACGCCCGGGCATTTTACGCCGACGTTAAGGGGCGGATGGAGCGGCTCGGCCGCGATCCCGAGCATATGAAGATCATGCCGGGGGCGCTCGTCGTGGTCGGGGACACAGTCGGCGAGGCGCGTGAAAAACGCGCGCTGCTCGACAGCCTCGTCCATCCCGACAGCGGCATCGCATCATTGTCGATCGCGCTCGGTTGCGACGCCTCGCGATTCGATCTCGACGGACCGCTGCCCGACATCCCCGAAACCAACGCCAGCAAAAGCGGGCGCGAGCGGGTCATTGCGCGGTCGCGGCGCGATAATCTAACCGTCCGCGAATTGGCGCGTATCGCCGGCAGCTATGGCGGGCTGGCCTTGGTCGGAACCCCGGCGACAATTGCCGACGAGATGGAGGACTGGCTCGAAAGCCGCGCCTGCGACGGTTTCAACATCATGTTCCCATACGTCCCGGGTGGGCTCGACGACTTTGTCGACCGAGTGGTGCCGGAATTGCAGCGCCGCGGCCTTTTCCGCCGCGAATACGAAGGCCAGACCCTACGAGAAAACCTCGGCCTCCCCCGCCCCGAAAACCGTTTCTTCGCGCCCCGCGGCTTCTGACCTGATCGTCGTTCCCGCAGGTCCGAGAGCCAAATTCATCAGTCTCGCGGCTTGTATCATTCATAGTGCGCAATCAAGCGCGCGGCGGCCCTAGAGCTAGAGCTTTAGGTACTGCGACAGGCTCGCGAGTACTTCGATAATCTTTTGCGCGGTGGCGTGGCCCAGATCGTTGCCGACCGCCGAGCTGAAATGCTGCAAGAAGGGTATCGATACACAGGCGTAGAGGCTCAGCCAGAGTGCGGTGGTTGGCTGGCCCGGCGCCGGCGACGCGATAGCCACGCGGAGCTTTTCGGCAACCGCTCCGGCTTCTGCCAAGATGAGGTCATCAATTCCGCGGCGAGCCAAATCGGATAGCCCGGCCTCGATGACGCCGAGCCACTCCGTCTGGACAGTGATCGCGGTCTCTGCGCCCAGCGTTGCGGTGCTTTCGGACAACAGTGGATTAGCGGCGCGAACCGCCCGGGTGATTTCGGCGGGGAGGGGTATTTCGCTGATGACCGGAAAAGCCGCATCGCGATTTCCCCCCTCAGGTGTTGCCAGGCTCATTCCACCCTCTGAGAACATATTAGCAACATTTGGGACGCGCCGGAGAAACCGCAACCTGGGATGGGACAGAATTTTGACGCTGTTTGCGCCTGAGCTTTGACGCCTTTCAGCCGGAGGCGCCGAGCGGACGCCACCAGCGCCGCGTCAACAGCATCGCTAACAAACCTGCCAGCCCGGTTGCGGCGGCGGCCCAGGAGGCGCCGATCGCCCCGGCCAGCAGGCCGATCTGGATAAAACCGAATAAGCCGATGCCAATGCATACCGATAGTACTCCGTAGACCCGGCTGCGCATCTCGGCCGGCGCCGACAGGTACACGAGCGTCGCCTGCATGATGCTGAAGCAGGCGTTAGCCACCCCGGTCAGCAGCAGGACAAAGCCGGAGAGGAGCGGGTAACGCGTCAGCGCGAAAACTGGCACCAGGATCAGATAGACAAAAACACCCGACAAATAGATGCGCGAGAACAGCGGCTGCCGCGCCGCCAGCGCGATCGCGACCGCGCCGCAAAAGGCTCCGACCCCGGTCATGCTCGACAACAAACCGATGCCGACGGCGCCGAGCCCGAGCTGGTCGTGACCGATCACCGGGATCATGCTGGTCGCAGGCCAGCCGAACATGTTGTAGATGACGGTGACGGTCAGGGTTGCGATCAGGCGCGGGGTGCGGCGAACCAGGGCCAGACCCTCGGCCATCCTCGCCAATATGGTCTGCGTGCTCGACGGAACGGCAGGGTTGCGATAGTGGACCCGTGATGCCGCAACGAGGGCGACGACATAACACAGGACGCTGACGCAGAACGCGCCGCCGATCCCGAACGACGCCAGTAGCACGCCGCCGATCGTCGGGCCGACGATCTGGCTTGCATTGTTGGCGCCGACATCGATGGACATCGCGCTGCTCATGCGCTCGGGCCCGACAACGTCGCCAATCATCGTGCGGCGCACCGGGTTATCCGCGGTCCAGCCGATGCCGTTGAACAAGGCGGCCACCGCTAGGTGCCAGATCGCAAGTGTGCCGGTCCAGGCGAGGATCGCCAGGGTCAGCGAGGTCAGCGCCATCGACAGGACGACGAGGATCAATGCACTGCGCCGCTCGCAGCGCTCGGCAAGCGCGCCGATAAACGCGCCGAACAGCGCCATCGGCAGCATTCGCAGCATCGTTAACGCAGCGACGACGAAGGGCGAGCCGGTGTGCTGATAGGCGAACACTGCGACCGCCAGCATTTCCAGCCAGCGCACGCCAAACACCACGAGGCCGACCAGCCACAGCCGCCAGAAGTCAGGGGCGTCGATCCGCCACGCCCTCGGGTCGGGACGCGCGATGACAAAGCTTGCGGCATGGCCTTTTGCGGCGGGGCCGGGCGAAACCCGCCGCGCTCTCGGCCACCGCACCATGCCGCTCATATGCCCCCTCCTATCCGTTTTCGTCCCGATGCGGCAAGGCGGGCTTGCTCTCGGACGCCGCATAACCAAGTTGCGGTTCATCGGGCGGATGACTCCGCTGCCGCAGACTTAGGGAAACGCTGAAATAAGCCGAGGCAAGGGCGCGGGCAACGGGTAGAATCCGCGGGTCCGGGGGGACCAAGGGGCGGGCGATGCAGCGGCAGGGGAGCTTTTCGCAGGCGGAATACGCCGGCAAGAAAAGGCAGACGCGCCGGGACCGGTTTTTGGCCGAGATGGAAGAGGTTGTGCCGTGGGCACGGCTGGTCGATCGTCTGCGACCTTTCTACCCGAAGGGAGAGCGCGGCCGGCCGCCGGTTGGGCTGGAGCGGATGCTGCGGATCTACTTTTTGCAGCAGTGGTACGGGCTGGCCGACGAGGCCGTGGAGGACGCGCTGTACGACAGCCAGGCGTTGCGCGGCTTTGCCGGCATTGATCTGTCAGTGGCGACAGTTCCGGACGCGACGACGGTGCTGAACTTCCGCCATTGGTTAGAGCAGCACGACTTGACTCGGGTTCTGTTCGACGAGGTCGGTGCGATGCTGGAGGAGCGCGGCTTGTTGATGCGCCAGGGAACAATCGTCGACGCCGTCCTCGCGAAGGCGGGGATCATCGCCGCCCCGCCTTCGACCAAGAACAAAAGCAAGGCGCGCGACCCGGAGATGCACCAGACCAAGAAGGGCAACCAGTGGCACTTCGGGATGAAGGCGCATATCGGGGTCGATGTCGCCTCGGGGGTGGTGCACACGGTTATCGGCACCGCTGCCAACGAGGCCGATATCAATCAGGCAGCGGCCTTACTGCACGGCCAGGAGACGGATGTCTTCGCCGATGCCGGCTACACCGGGGCGGACAAGCGGCCCGAATTTGAGGGCTGCGATATCTGCTGGAACATCGCGATCAAGCGCAGCGTCATCAAGCCATTGCCCGAACGGCTGCGGAATTGGGCCGAGGCAGTGGAGCGAGCGCTGTCACAGGTGCGGGCCTGGGTCGAGCACCCGTTCCATATCATCAAAAACCCCGGCCTGCGCCGGGGCAGGCTCTGTTCCGCCATAAGAAGCTGCGCTATCGCGGGCTGGCCAAGAACACGGCGCAGCTGCACACCCTGTTCGCGCTGGCCAACCTGGTGATCGTCAAGAAAGCGCTGCTCGCCTAGGGCCGTGTCTGATCACGCCTGGACGGTGCCTTGATCCCGAAAACAACGCAGCAAGACAACACCACAAACCCGGTCTTCTGCCGATACAGTCCATTACCGAGTACGCCGATACAGCAAAATTATGCCTCGGTCGGCAAACCGTCGCCTACGCCGCCATTGTTCGGCGTTTCCCTAGAGGTTCCGCCGGAGAGTAGTGGTCTCACAGCGGCCGAAGCGATGAGCTTTCCCGCGGTCGAGTTGTTCAACGAACGAGCGATGGCGACGCTCGACGGTTCCGACCTTGCCGAAGCCGACATCCCCATCGCGCTCGAGATATGCCGGAGGCTCGACGGCGTGCCGCTCGCAATCGAGCTGGCGGCGGCGCAGGTCGACGTGTTCGGCGTCAGGGGTCTAGCAGCCGCGCATCTCGACGACCGCCTCGCGGTGTTAACCAGGGGGCGCCGTACGGCGCTGCCGAGGCAACAAACCCTCCGCGCCACGATCGACTGGAGCTATGAACTGCTGTCTGCGCCGGAACGGCGCTTGCTGTGTCGTTTGGCAATTTTTCCGGCAGGCTTCGAGCTAGAGGCTGCGGCGGCTCTTATGAACGAGAGCGACGATGCTCCTACCGACATCGGCGAGGACATCGCAAGCCTCGTCGCCAAGTCGCTTGTGAGCCGGGACGGATCCACCCCAGCGGGTCGATGGCGGTTGCTCGAGACGATCCGGGCCTATGCGCTCGAAAAACTGGCGGAACGGGACGAGGTCAATGAAACCGCACGCCGACATGCTGAGTTCTTCCGAGACCTCATCGTGCCTGCGACGACGAGCTCAGTGTTACGAATTTCCGTCGACGATGTGGCCCGCTTTGGGCGAGAGATCGACAATGTTCGCGCCGCACTCGACTGGTCGTTTTCCCCGACCGGAGATGCGGCGATCGGCGTTGCCCTGACGGCCGCGTTTGCGCCCATGTGGCTGCATTTATTGCTTGTAGTGGAATGCCGTGAGCGCGTGCTGGACATTCTTTCACCCGATTTCAATCTGGTAGCGCCGCTCGAACGACGACTGCACATTTCGCTAGGCATCGCGCTCACCCTGACACTGGGACCGGTCGAACGGACCAGGACGATTTTGGCCAAAGCGCGGCAACTCGCCGAAAGCGTGGACGACGTCGAGGCTGAATTGCGTATGTTGTGGGCGCAGTGGTCCATGGAAAATATACTTGGAGAATACCGTGCGGCCCAATCAACGGCCTGGTTCTGGTTCGGCAACCAGGGCTGGGAATATCTTGAGATCGGCCGCTTCTGGCAAATACTGCTTGCTGCTGGCCTCATCTTCTGGTTTGGCTTGCTGTGGCGCGCCGTAGCACCCGCTTGGCGTGATCCGGAGCGGCGCGGGCTCACCACGTTCTTCTTGATCGCCGCCGCGGCGATTCCGGTTTTCTACCTGCCTGCTCTGTTTTTCGGTGGTTCGACGCACTACACGGTCGCGGATACCTGGCGTTTCTGGATAATCCATCTCTGGGTCGAAGGCTTCTTCGAGCTGTTCGTCGCGATCATCTTTTATCAGCTCGGGCTGGTCGAGCGTATCACCGCTCTGCGGGTCATCTATCTCGATGTCATTCTTATTTATGGCGGCGGCCTTATTGGCACCGGACATCACTGGTACTTCACCGGCCAGACCCAGCTCAACATGGCGCTCTCTGCGACCTTCTCGGCGCTCGAGGTCGTCCCGCTGACCTTGCTCACCCTCGATGCCGCGGACTTCGTCACGGTAATGCGCGGCGAAGCCGGCCTGCCGTTTCGGCATAAATGGACGTTTTACTTCCTGATGGCCGTCGGCTTCTGGAATTTTACCGGGGCAGGCGTCTTCGGCTTTCTGATCAACATGCCTATCGCCAGCTATTTCGAGGCCGGGACTAACCTTACGCCCAATCACGGGCATGCGGCGATGATGGGCGTCTTTGGCATGTTGGGCGTGGCGCTAATGGTTTTCGTCCTCCGCGAGATGGTGCACCAGTCACTCTGGCCCCGGCTTGAAAAGTATGTCCGCTGCGGCTTCTGGGGTCTCAACATCGGCCTCGCGATGATGATCCTATTTAGCCTGTTCCCGTCCGGCGTGCTCCAGGTGCGCGACGTGCTGGAAAACGGCTACTGGCACGCCCGAAGTCTTGCCTATCTCAGCGGCGCGCTGCCGCGTTTGCTGGAATGGCTGCGGCTGCCGGGCGGCCTGGTCTTCATCTTCCTCGGTGCGCTACCGATCCTCCTCGCCGTCGGGCTCAGCTATTTGAGCCTGTGGTCGGAACGGCCCCAAGCCGGAGCGCGGGGCCCAACCGCGGCCGCATAACGAGGTACCGCGGCCGTTCGAATGCCAGTCAACGGCCTTCTCTCTACGCAATCTGCTGGGGATGCCGACACTGTAATGCCTCGAAGTAATATAATGCCTCGAAGCAATCCGAACTGGCTGAAGAGTGAAAAGGGGATCGTTCCGCCGGCTGGGTGTCGTTCCTATAGCCAGTAGTCAGCTCCCATCTCGCTGTCGAGGGAGTAAACGGCAGCTATAGTGGTGCCGAGTGGCGCGGTGGCACGGATTGAGACGGCTAGCTTGGCCTGACTCGAATGGCCGGTTCCAATTATCCTCGGCACCCTAGCAAAGGCCGAGCTAGGGTCGAAGCCGATGTTCGATGGCGGGTCCAGCGAACGGCGGAAATCGGCGCGTTTGAGCCGTTACCGGAGGCTGAGCAAAGGTCTCTTCTCCGAACCGACAGCAGTCGCTCGGCCCTGGGCGCGGTCACCGCGCCATCAGCTCAACCCAATTTTTGTTGAGTGCACGACCTACGCCCCCTAGTGAGCCGCCTGAGGCGAGTCGAGGGTCACGAAGGTAGACTGGGTTTCGGCAAGGTTCTCGAAATCGTTGGCGAGACGCTGGCTGCGTCCGAACCAGGAGAAAGTGCGTTCGACCATCCTGCCACGCGCTAGGACGACAAAGCCTTTCGCGTCGTCCCTCCGTTTGACGATCTAGAGCCGCCCAACAACCGCTTGCCTCTGATCACGAACTCCGCGTTGGCTTTCTCGACCACTCGCTCCCAGCACTCGCGTTTCCTCGCATAGGTTTGCCAACGCATCCATTTGGCTTTGGCGGGGGACGGTCCCAAGTCGCCCAGCCGCCGAGTTGACGGTTCAGCGTCGCGGCTCTTCTCTGGAAACGACCGAACCGGTCATCACGCTGGGAGGCGGCGTAACCATGGGCCTCGCGGCTCCAAAAATGCCAACCGCCAGTGGGCAGAAACAACTTGGTCACGCGCCAGGCTGTCTGCGGGCACAGGACCTCGCCATAGGTCGGCACGGTCCTGGTCAGATACACGATGTCGGCGGCGCTGGAGGCAATCAAGCAGCCCGGGCCGCAGCGCTGCCCCTAACGTAAACGGATTGGCGGCCCCGGATGCGAGCGAGTGCAAGCGCTGCTAAGGCCTTTTAGGTTAGGACATTTCTCGCCAAGCTATTGATGTAATGTTGTGGATGTGAGATCGGGTAGGACACGCAAGGGATTGAAATCACGCATTTGCGGCGGTTCGGTAGGGGACGCCAGCACTGAAAAACACCATTGAAAGTCAAGGCGTTTTGAGCCTGATTGTCTCACCGGACGCCACCGCCGGAAAAAGTGGGACACTTTGTTGCTGTATTGTGCCCTTAAGCGGCGGCGCCGGCACGGTGGATGTGAGATCATTGTTGCGGTTTTGCCCCTGCAGCAACGGCGCTGCCTGGCTTTCGAGTTTGGCGCGGTTCGCCTTCTTGGTATACACAGCAGCCTGCTGCGGGTTGGTCCAGCCAAACAGCGCCATCAGCTGATGTTCTGTGGCGCCGGCTTCGGCGCAGCGCTGCGCCCCAAGCTTGCGTAGCCCATGCGCGCTGAGCCCCTCGAGCCCGGCTTCGCGGCACCGTTTTTAAACCAATTGCCAAACCCCTTGGCCGAGTGCGGCTTTCCAAATTCGGTCACCAGGTAAACCAAGTGGCCGGTCAGCGTCGCGTCGATGCTTTGACGTAACGGCGGCAAAATTGGCAGTTCGTGTGTCTTGATGATGCGCGAACGGCCCTTCGTCTCGGTGAAGACGAGCTTTTGCAGCTCGCGTGTGTTGCCGTCGGGCGATGTCTCCGGAAACCAGCGCTCCATCTGAGGACCAAGCCTCACGACATCCGAGCGCCGCACACCGGTGTAGAGCAGGAGATCAAACGCCAGTCGTGCCTTCGTGCCGATCGGATGGCGGGCCTCATAGCGCGCCGCATCGCTATCGGACCATGCCCGAATGCCGTCTCGATTATTGCTGCGTAATCGACCGACATCGCGTGCCGGGTTCTTTTTGGCATAGGCATATTCGGGCGAAGTCGCCCATGTGAGCAGCTGACGCAATGCCTTGACACGGTTATTGGTGGCGGATGCGGAATTCCGCATCGCGCCTGTTAGGGGATCAAAAGCCGGGCTATTCGACGGGCACAAAGATCGAATGGCGGATTTTGCCTTCGACGTGCTGCGAGAGATGACCTTTGCCGCTGGTGTCCTCGACCAGGATCACTTCGCCGATGCCGATGACGCGGCTCTCGCCGTCACTGGCGGTGATCTTTACCCCGGCGTCGAGATTGATGATGTATTGCCGGCGCGGGGCGGGGTGCCAGTCGACATCGTGTTCGGCCTGGGTCTCGCGAAAGATGATGCCGTTCGCGGGCAGTCGCTTCGACAGTTTGCTGCCGCGCCGTTCCTCTGCCCATTCGACCTCTATATCTCGGAAATGCGATTGGCCGTTGGCGTCGGTATAAAGATTATGGATGCGCATTGCGGTTTCCTCCCTAAACAAGTCAACCTGCGATTTATAACATAATTGCCGAAAGTTGGGCGGTGGGTGCGTGTCCTGATTGGGGCGCGCGGCTGACATGAACTCTCGGCATTTGCCTCGCCGCAAACTATTCTTTATCGCGACGTCCCTCTGCCGGATTCCGGCACCCTGGAGGGAGCGCCATGGTTCGCACGGTCGAGCAATCGGCCATGCGCAAAGTATATTTGCGCATATTGCCGTTCGCTGTACTGACCTATTTCTTTTGCTATCTCGACCGGATCAACGTTGGCTTTGCCGCGCTGACGATGAACAAGGATATCGGCCTCGACCCGGCAATGTACGGCATGGCGGCCGGCGCGTTTTTCTGGGGCTATGTGCTGTTCGAGGTCCCGAGCAACATTATTCTCGAAAAGCTCGGCGCGCGGCTGTGGATCGCCCGCATCATGGTCACCTGGGGCCTGGTCTCCGGCGCCACCGCGCTTGCCACCGGCCCTTATAGCTTTATGGCGATCCGCTTTTTGCTGGGTCTGGCCGAGGCGGGGCTGTTCCCTGGCTTTGTGCTTTATTTCACCTATTGGTTTCCGGATGCGCATCGCGCCCGGATCAATTCCGGTTTCACCTTGGCGTTGCCGATTGCGGTCGCGAGCGGTGCGCCGGTATCGACAGCACTCCTTGGGTTGAGCGGTCTGTTTGGTTTGCGTGGCTGGCAGATCATGTACATCACCGAGGCGATCCCGACCGTGTTGATCGGCATCATCGCGTTCTTTTATCTGACCGACCGGCCGCGGGATGCGCACTGGCTCAATAACGAGGAGAAAGATTGGCTGGAACACACGATCGGCCATGAACAGCGAAGCATCCATGCCCATCACGGCATCGGTGTGCTGCGCTCGTTCTTTGACCCCAAGGTGCTGCTGCTGTCGCTGAATTACATCGGCATCGTCACCGCCAGCCTCGGGCTGTTGTTGTTCCTGCCGCAGATCATCAAGCAGCTCGGCGTGACCAACATGCAGGTCGGCTGGCTGACCATGATCCCGTATATCTTTGGCGCGATCAGCATGGTGGTGTGCGGCTGGATCTCCGACCATATCGGCGACCGGCGCTGGAGCTTGTTTACCACCTGCGTAATTTCGACCATCGGCCTGATCTTTGCCGGCTTGACCGTCGGGACGTGGTGGTCGCTGGTTGGCATCGTGATCGCCGCAATCGGCTTTTACGGCACCAAGGGACCGTTCTGGTCGATGCCGACAATGTTCCTGACGGGTCCTGCGGCTGCTGCCGGCATCGCCTGGATCAACTCGCTTGGCAATCTCGGCGGCTTTTTCGGCCCGAGCATTGTCGGCTGGGCCAAGCAGCTGAGCGGCAGCTTTGCCGGCGGGCTCTACGCGCTGGCGTTGTGCGCGCTGGTCTCCGCCGTCGTGTCGCTGTTCGGATTAAAGATCCGCAGTGCCGTGACCGCCGCCCCCAAAACCGCAGCCTTTGTCGCGGAGTAAGCGATCCCGTGGTTCCGTGATCACGTAGGATGGGCTAAGCGTCGCGAAGCCCATCCTCCCGACAAAAAACGCGCGGGATCACCCTACCGGTCCGTTTGCGATAGGCTCGGTCATGGCGCTCGCAGAGGAGTTGGGATGAGCGGGTTGCGCGTACTTTTCAATGCTGCGGAGATTGCCGCACGGGTCGACACGCTCGCGGTGGAGATCGCGCGCACGGTACCCGATGATTTTGTCGTCATTGGGCTGCTCAAGGGTGCGGCGGTGTTTGTCGCCGACCTGATGCGCGCACTCGATCGGGCGGGAACGCGGCCCGAGCTCGAATTCATGCGGCTCAGCAGCTACGGTGTTGGCAGTCAAAGCAGCGGTGCGGTGCAGCTTGTCGGCGACCTGCCGGCGGGCCTCGCCGGGCGATCAATGCTGCTTGTCGACGACATCGTCGATACCGGCCACTCGATCGCCTATGCCGCCGACCGGCTACGCGAATGCGGCATCGACCAGCTGTGGAAATGCGCACTGCTCGAGAAGCCACAGCGGCGGGAAATCGAGGTCACGATCGACTTCGTCGGCTTCTCGATCGGCGATCAGTTTGTCGTCGGCTATGGCACCGACTACGCCGAGAAATACCGCCACCTGCCCTATATCGCCGCGCTGGAGTGAAGGTGCGGCGGCTATCCACGTAGAATAGGCAGACCCAGCGAGAGCGACGGAAGAGAAACGCAGAAAGTGGGCGTCGCGGCGCTCAGCCCATCCCTCGCTACTAAGCTTGCTTACCTGCCCAAGTCGCTCGCCGCGGGAGAATTCACCATTGAGTCGTCGCGGTCGGTTTTGGGCAATGTGCTCGATCCCTGCCCGATGCTGGCGTCGCCGGTTAACGCATCCCAGGTGCGGGCATCGAGCGATGACGTCCGGTTTAGCCCGTTCTTCGCCTGGAATTGATCGAGAGCCTGCTCTGTCTGCGGACCCAGGACACCATCGAGTGAGCCGTTGTAAAGGCCCCGATCGCGAAGCTCCACTTGCGCCCAGCGGATGTCGTCTTTTCGCAAGCTGCCGTCGGTCGGCGATACATGCGAAGTTTCGAACGCCTGTGCCTGTGGCATATTTGAGGCATTCACCGCATTGCCTGCGTCGGCGGCATAATCGAGAGCAGTACCAGCGATACCCAAAGCCAGTACCGACACAGTGCCCAGGACCATTTTTCGAAGCAATCTCTTCATGTTATCCCCTCATCAACATAGCGGTGATTTGCTCGCCGCAATTTTAAAACATCTAGATTAATGATCCTGTTCCCAACACTGCGCTCGACCTAACCATGGCGGGAGGGCCGGCAGTATGGATGCGGATTGGCCAATGCGCCCACGACCGCATCAGGCTATGATCAAGCCGAGATAGTCGGTAGTGGCTTTGCGGCGGTAGTAGTGGGTGGGTTAGCGCAGCGTAACCCACCGGATGGGCGCCAGCGAATGTGATGAGCTTCGAAACCCTCAGCCCATCCTATGCTCGCTACGCCCTATGACCCCTCCTCTTGTATGGCAATTAGTCGGCCGTTGTCGAAGTAAAGATAACCTCGGCTCGGATAAATCCACTGCTCGCGGATGTGGCCTGCGGTTTCGGTGGTGTTCGTTTTGTCAGGAAAGCACCAAGAGGTGTGGATTGCCTCCGACGCAGTCATACCAAGGTGGGCCGATCCCCTACCGCAGTTTTCCATCTCGATCTTACAGATTTGTGCAACAGCGACCAACGCCTTCATACTCTGCTCAAATGCAGCAGAATTGTTATTACTGAGTGCTTCGCGCGCCAATAGAGCCGCCTTATGCACGCGCACGGCAGTTTTAGGACACGAGGAATTCGCCTTGCGTTCAACAATAGCCAGAGAGCTATCTGCTTGCGCAAGTACGCTCACCCCAGCGGGCGATGGCCCCGGAGTTTGCGTGCAGGCTGAAGTTGTCAGAATGGCCGTTGCAACAGCCAATTTACTCAAAACTCGGCGTGACGCGGCGGCAGCTTGAACCGGATCAAGACCGAATGAGTGCCCGAAGCTGCGGTTTCCAAACCGTACCGAAATGTCCAATAGGCCACCGGTGAGAAACATCTCCTCGTAGGACCGGCACCTTAGCTCACAATAGGATCATCGCCCGTCAATTATTCGTCTAAAATTATCCTGTTGATTGAATTATCATGATCGCCGACCCAATGTTTCTCGACAATCTGCCGCTGGATTTATCGATGTTTGATAGTTGGTCGCGACCGGTATCGTGGTTACGTCTTTTCTAAGTGGTTGCGCGTATCTTGGGGTTCTCGCGGTTTATTGCTACGCCCCAGAAACAGCCGATATCGAGCTAGTGCCTCTTGGCGCTGTCTGTGCGCCGACCACCACTGTGACTATTTCGGTTCCATCAGGCGTGGCTTTCGTCGCGAACATGAGCGGCGACGAATTGATCAAGCAGGTACGGGAGGTAGCTGATCAGAAGCTTCTAAAGGTCTTGTCTCTATGAACGCCTTGGGGAAAGCGTAGACACAAGGGCACACGATCACAATGTCCCCCTCAGTATGCGTGGCGGCAAATGGGATGGACTTTGGGGTGCTGAGCGCATACTACGCGACATCCATTATCGAGCATCGCTGAACTTCTTCATTAAAATATTGTCGGGCGGTGACTACGTCGCTAAACTTCGGAACTTCAAGTGTCCGTCGGCTCTTCACCACGAAGGTGACGGAGACGGGGCGGCCATCATCACGTAATGTGACCTGCTCAAGAAGGACACCATTCCTTACCGCAAGTACTTCTCTCTCTGAACCCATGTCAAACCGTCCTACCTCGTCAAAATAAGAGCGGATGTACTAAGAACATCCTGAGGTCGCGCCGCAGGTGTCGCATTTTAGGCAGGTGCCGTTGCGGATTAGGGTGAAGTTGCCGCATTCGGTGCAGCTGTCGCCTTCATAGCCTCTCATGCGGGCGGTGCGGATGCGTTCGAGGCGCAGTGACAGGGTGGCATCGTCGTCGCTGGCGTAGACCGGGATCGCCAAGGAGAAGGCGTTGTCTTCTGCAGCTAGTGCAGTTACGGCAGCGGCGGGGCGGGCGGCGCCGCCATGCAACACAGTGAATTTGTTGCGGACATAGCCGTTCGAGGTCACGCGCTGCATCATCGCCGCGACCCGCGGTTCGATCTCCGGATCGAGTTCCGGGGCGGCGTGCGGGCGATGATCCCCATCTTCGGGGTCATCACTGGCGGCGAGGCTCGAACTCGGCTTCGCCTTTGCCGACCGTGTCGGGCAACAGATCATGCGGCTCGGCATGGGCGAGGTCGCTGCGCCCGAGATACGAGATTGCCAATTCGCGAAAGATGTAGTCGATGATCGACGTCGCCATCTTAATCGCGTCATTGCCCTCGACGATTCCCGACGGCTCGAAGCGGGTGAAGGTAAAGGCCTCGACAAACTCTTCGAGCGGCACGCCGTATTGCAGACCGATCGAGATCGCGATCGCGAAATTGTTCATCAGCGAGCGAAACGCCGAGCCCTCCTTGTGCATATCGATAAAGACCTCGGCGAGTTTGCCGTCCTCGTGCTCGCCGGTGCGCAGATAGACCTTGTGGCCGCCTACGATAGCCTTTTGCGTGTAGCCCTTGCGCCGGTTGGGCAGCCGCCGGCGTTCGCCGCGCTGGACGATCTTTTCGATGACTCGCTCGATAACGCGTTCGACGATGCGCTCGGCGACGAGCGGGGCGCGCTGCGCCGGCGATTGCGCGAATAGGTCGGCGGCTTCTTCCTCGGCCTCCTCGTCCTCGCCAAACAAATTCGCCGCCAAGGGCTGCGACAGTTTCGAGCCGTCGCGGTAGAGCGCGGTTGCCTTAAGCCCCAATTGCCAGGACAGCCAATAGGCGTCCTTGCAATCGGCCACAGTCGCCGCGTTGGGCATGTTGATGGTTTTCGAGATCGCGCCCGAGATAAAGGGCTGCGCCGCCGCGATCATGCGGATGTGGCTTTCGGCCGACAATGCGCGGGTGCCGGTGCGGCCGCACGGGCTGGCGCAATCAAACACCGGCAGATGCTCGGGTTTCAGGTGTGGTGTGCCTTCGAGGGTCATCGCGCCGCAGCACCAGGTATTGGCGGCGTCGATCTCGGCGCGGCTGAAGCCGAGTGCCGCCAACAGGTCAAAGCCGGGATCGTCGAGAGCGGTGGGGGCAAGGCCAAGCCGCTCGATGCAGAAGGCCTCGCCCAAGGTCCATTTATTAAACGCGAATTTGATGTCGAAGGCGGTGGCGAGCGCTGCCTCGATCGCGGCCAGTGCGCGATCGTCAAAGCCGCGCGCGCGCAGGTTGTCGTGATCGATCCCGGGCGCGCCGTTGAGAGTGCCGTGGCCCAGCGCGTAGCGCTCGATCGCGGCGATCTCGGTTTCGTCATAGCCGAGTGTGGCGAGCGCTTGCGGCACGGCGCGGTTAATGATCTTGAAATAACCGCCGCCGGCGAGCTTTTTGAATTTGACGAGCGCGAAATCGGGCTCGATGCCGGTTGTGTCGCAATCCATGACGAGCCCGATCGTGCCGGTCGGCGCGATGACCGTCGCCTGGGCGTTGCGGAAGCCGTGCTGCTCGCCGAGCGCCAACGCGTGGTCCCAGCTGCGCCGCGCCACCGCGACCAAATCCGGATCGGGGCAATTGGCGGCGTCGAGCGGCACCGGCGGCACCGATAACTCCTCGTAACCCGAACTCTCACCATAGGCGGCGCGGCGGTGATTGCGAATGACGCGCAGCATCGGCGCCCGGTTTGCGGCAAAGCCGGGGAAAGGGCCTTGCGGCAGAAGGCCGGGGTCGCCCGCCATTTCAGCCGAGGCGGCATAGCTCGCCCCGGTTAACAGCGTGGTGATCGCGGCGCCCAGGGCGCGCCCCTCGGCGCTGTCATAGGCGATACCCGCCGCCATCAACAGCCCGCCGAGATTGGCGTAGCCCAGCCCCAAGGTACGAAACGCATAAGAGCGGCGGGCGATCTCGGCTGACGGGAACTGCGCCATCATGACCGAGATTTCGAGCACGATCGTCCAGAGCCGCACCGCATGCGCAAAGCCGTCGGGGTCGAACCGGCCACCCGCCTGGCGAAACGCCATCAGGTTCAGGGAGGCGAGGTTGCAGGCGGTATCGTCGAGAAAATTGTATTCCGAGCACGGGTTTGATGCGTTGATGCGGCCGCTCTCGGGGCAGGTGTGCCATTCGTTTATCGTCGTATCGAACTGCAGGCCGGGATCGGCCGAAGCCCAGGCGGCCTGCCCGATGCGGTCCCACAATTCGCGGGCCGGCAGGGTCTTGGCGATCTTGCCTGACGTGCGCTGGGTCAAGTGCCAGGGGTCGTCGGCCGCGACGGCGTCGAGAAAGGCGTTCGACAGCCGCACCGAATTGTTCGAGTTCTGGCCGGCGACGGTCAGATAGGCTTCCGAATCCCAATCGGTGTCGTAGGTGCGAAACTCGACTGCGGTCTCGCCCTGGCGCGCGCGCTGGATTATGCGCTGGATGCAACTCTCCGGGATCATCGCGCGGCGTGCGGCGCGAATCTCGCGTTTCAGGGCGGGGTTCTGCGCCGGGTCGCAGGCGTCGGAAGCTGCCGGGCCGCCTTCATGGCAAGCCGCCATGATGCGTTTCAGGTGGCGCGCTGCGGTTTTGGAGCCGGCGACGAGGGCCGCGACTTTCTCCTCCTCGACGACCTTCCAGTCGATAAAGGCTTCGATATCGGGGTGGTCGATATCGACGATGACCATCTTGGCGGCGCGGCGCGTCGTACCGCCGGATTTGATGGCACCGGCGGCTCGGTCGCCGATGCGCAAAAAGCTCATCAGCCCGGACGAACGGCCGCCGCCCGACAGCCGCTCGCCCTCGCCGCGCAATTTTGAAAAATTCGAGCCGGACCCCGAGCCGTATTTGAAGATTCGCGCCTCGCGCACCCACAGATCCATGATCCCGCCCTGGTTGACGAGATCGTCGGCGACGCTCTGGATAAAGCAGGCATGCGGCTGCGGGTGCTCGTAGGCGCTCGCCGATTGGGTCAGCTCGCCGGTGCGGTAGTCGATATACCAATGGCCCTGCGCCGGCCCGTCGATGCCATAGGCCCAATTGAGCCCGGTATTGAACCATTGTGGCGAGTTGGGCGCCCCCATCTGGCGCGCCAGCATCAGCCGGATCTCATCGTAAAAGGCGCTGGCGTCGGCTTCGCTATCGAAATAGCCGCCCTTCCAGCCCCAATAAGTCCAGGTCCCTGCCATGCGGTCAAAGACTTGACGCGCGTCGGTCTCGCCGCCGAACCGGGCGTCTTCGGGGAGTGCGGCGAGCGCCGGTTCGTCAGGACGACGGCGCCACAGCCACGCTGGCACGCCATCCTCGGGGATGGGTTCGAGCGCCGCCGGGACACCAGCCTTGCGGAAATATTTTTGCGCCAGGATATCGGCGGCGACCTGGCTCCACTCGGCCGGCACCTCGATGCCCTCGGCCTGGAACACGACCGAGCCATCCGGATTGCGGATCTCGCTGGTTGCGGTGCGAAACCCTACCGCCGCATATGGATCCCGACCTGCCGTCGTAAAGCGCCGCTCGATCTGCATTCCTCTCCCCCAAACACAGTTGCCAGCACGCCAACATCTAGCGATACCAACAGATCAGGAGACTAGATGTAGGCTTAATTGGGGAAGCCGGCAAAATAAATTTTGCGGTGACCGCGCGAAAGCACACCAGATGTTGCGTCAGAGCAACGCGGGTGAGAGACGGTGCGCAGATACCGGCATCGCGGCCGCCGCTAATGCGGTGTCCAAGGTGGGCAGCGGATGCTTCAGCCGAACCTGTTGGATCGGGGGAAGCCGTTCGGGACGAGGCGGCCGGCGCCGCCGCGGGCGCCGAGCCATGGGGTCAGGTCGATTTCGGTGCGGGTGCGGGTCTCGCCCTGTCGCCAGGTGAGGCCGTCGGCAAGGCGGAACACCTTGGCATCGGCGAGGCCGCCCGATTTATAGCGCTGCAGGATCACGCCGCGGCCGCGCGTCATCAGCGGGATGTCATCGAGCTGAACGACCAGCATGCGGCGGTTGTCGCCGACAAAGGCGACGGCGTCGCCGCCCTCGGCGCGCAGGCAAATCCGCGCGACCGCACCCTCGGCCGGGGTCAACACCTGTTTGCCCGCGCGGGTCTGCGCCACCGCCTCCTCGCCATCCACGACAAACCCGCGGCCATCGCTTGCCGCGACCAGCAATTCCATGCCGGGGCGATAGGGAAACATCTCGACGATGTCGTGTTCGTTTGGCAGATCAACCATCAGCCGCAACGGCTCGCCTTGGCCACGCCCGCCCGGCAAGCGATCGACCGGAATCGTGTAAAAGCGGCCGTTCGTCGCGAAGACGATTAGGCGGTCGGTGGTTTCGACGGCAACCGCAAAGCGCGGCCCATCGCCTTCCTTGTAGCGCTGCTCGCCAGCCGAAATGTTGTGCCCCTTGACGGTGCGGACCCAGCCCTTTTGCGAGCACAACACGGTTACCGGTTCGCGTTCGACGAGGGCAGCGGCCAGGATATCAACCGGTGGCGGCGCCTCGGCAAGCGCCGTGCGGCGCCGGCCGAGCGTGGTCTCGCCACCGAATTCGCTCCCGGTGGCGGCGATCTCCTTGGCAATGGCGCTCCATTGCCGGCGCTCGCTGTCGAGCAATCGGCCGAGCTTTGCCTCCTCGGCCGAAAGTGCGTCGAGTTCCTTCTTAATGGCGATTTCTTCAAGCCGGCGCAGGGCGCGCAGCCGCAAATTGAGGATCGCCTCGGCCTGGACCTCGCTCAATTCCCAGAGCCGCATCATCTCGGCCTTCGGGTCGTCATCCTCGCGGATAATTCGGATCACCTCGTCGAGGTTGAGATAGACGACGATCTGCCCCTTGAGGATCTCGATGCGGCGGGCGACGGCGGCCAGGCGATGCCGGCTGCGCCGCAGCAATACCTCGCGGCGATGGTCAAGAAAGGCCTGCAGCGCCTCCTTCAGGCTCATCACCCGCGGCACGCCGGCGGGATCGAGCACATTCAGGTTCAGCGGCACGCGGATTTCGAGCTCGGTCAGCCGAAACAACTGCTCCATCAGCATATCGGCATCGACATTGCGGCTCTTGGGCTCGATCACGAGCCGTACATCCTCGGCCAATTCGTCGCGAATGTCGGCGACCAGCGGCAATTTTTTGTCTTCGAGCAGAGCGGCGATTTTTTCGACGAGGCGCCCTTTCGGCACGCCATACGGGATCTCGGTTATGACGATCTGATAGGCGCCGTGACCTAATTGTTCGGCCGCCCAGCGCGCCCGCAGCCGAAAGCTGCCGCGGCCTGTTGCATAGGCTTGGCGGATGTTTTCGGCAGGCTCGATCAGGACTCCGCCGGTCGGGAAATCCGGACCGGGAATATGGGCGCACAGCACCTCGACAGCACAAGCCGGCTCGTCGATCAGGTGCAGCAGGGCCGCACACAGCTCGCCGGCATTGTGCGGCGGGATGCTGGTTGCCATGCCGACGGCGATGCCGGCCGCACCATTCGCCAGCAGGTTCGGGAATCGCGCGGGCAGAACGATCGGCTCGCTGTCTTCGCCGTCATAGGTGGCGCGGAAGTCGACAGCATCCTCGTCGATGCCGTCGAGCATCGCTTGGGCTACCGCCGAGAGCCGGCTCTCGGTGTAGCGCATCGCCGCGGCGTTATCGCCATCGATATTGCCGAAATTGCCCTGGCCGTCGACCAGCGGATAACGCTGCGAGAAATCCTGGGCGAGCCGCACCAGCGCGTCATAGACCGCGAGCTCGCCATGCGGATGAAACTTGCCGATCACGTCGCCGACGACGCGCGCACATTTTTTGTAGCCGGAGGCCGGATCGAGCCGCAATTGCTGCATCGCGTGCAGGATTCGACGATGCACCGGCTTTAGCCCATCGCGCACATCGGGCAATGAGCGCGACATGATTGTCGACAGCGCGTAGGACAGATAGCGCTCGCCGAGCGCGTCGGCGAAGTCGACCTCGCGGATTTCGCCGGCCGGAGCGGTCACTGGCATTGACGATGTTTCTCGCTCAAAGCGGGTGGATGTGGCGCGTCCCTATCCGCGGCCCACTATCGGGTCAATTACTTAGCGATCGCGGCGGCATTACGAAAGCGGTCGGCGAAACGGGCGCGGGCGGCCGGCAGGCTTGCGCCCTGCGGCTGTAGCACATGGTTGATCAGAAAATGCTCGGTCAGCCGCAGACCCGCCGCGATCTGTGCCTGGTCGGCGGGGATGCCGCTCCACAAAAAACCAGGCAGTTGCAACAGCTTGGCGTGATACGGCCGGCCCGCTTCGCGCGACACCGCGCGGCCGGAGCGCGGCGAAACATAGGCAAGGTCGTCGGTGACGCCGGTCGCGGCGCAGTGGGTGAGTTCGATGCCAAAGCCCAGCGCCGCCAGCAGGCTGCATTCCCAGCTGACATATTGCGAGGGCCAATCGTCAGCCGAATCGAGCGCGTCGAGGAGCTTCGCGAACAACGCATAGATGTCGGCATGCGGTTCGCGCTCGGGCAGGGTCGCGACGATCAGCGCGGTCGCCGCGGCAAGGCCGGCCAGCCGGTCGGGATCGTTGATAAAACCCGCGGCATGGGAGCGGACCAATTCGCAGGCGGCCGACCCCAAATGCTCGGAAAGCCGCCCGCGCCAGACCGCCGCGACTTCGTTGCCCGGTTGCAGGACGGCGCGCAATTTTGGTGATTGGCCGCCGCGCACCAGGCCCAGATGTCGGCCGTGCTCACGGGTCAATAACTCGACGATGACGCCGCTCTCGCCATGCCGACGCAGGCCGACGACAAACCCGGAATCCTGCCACTGCATCAGTTATTGTAATCGAGGCCGATTGCGGCGAAGCGCTCGCGGTCTTCGCCCCAGTTCTCGCGCACCTTAACAAACAGGAACAGGTGAACCCGGCGCTCGAGCATTGCTTCGAGTTCGGCGCGCGCGTGGGCGCCGATCGCTTTGATCCGCTGGCCATGGTCGCCGAGGACGATCGCCCGCTGGCTCGGCCGCTCGACATAGATGACCTGCTCGATGCGCACGCTGCCGTCGCGCCGCTCTTCCCAGCTCTCGGTCTCGACGGTCGAGGCATAGGGCAGCTCGTCATGCAATTGCAAAAACACCTGCTCGCGGGTGACCTCGGCGGCGATCAGACGCTCGGTCGCATCGGACAGCTGGTCTTCCGGAAACAGCCAGGGTCCCGGCGGAACTGCCGCGGCCAGATAGCGCTTGAGGTCATCGACGCCGTCGCCGGTCTGGGCCGAAATCATAAACACCGGGTCGAAATTCGCAGCCTTTCCCAGATCGGCGGCGAGGCCAAGCAAGCGATCACGACGCACGAGGTCGATCTTGTTCAACGCCAGCACCGACCGGGGCCCGCGCCCGGCGAGGCGGTCAAGGATACGCCCGACATCGCCGCTGACCCCGCGCGCCGCATCGACCAATAGCACGGTCTCGTCGGCATCCTCGGCGCCGGACCAGGCCGCCGCCACCATCGCCCGGTCGAGCCGCCGCCGCGGTTGAAAGATGCCGGGGGTGTCGACATAGATCAGCTGCGACTGGCCTTCGATCGCAATGCCCAGCAGCCGGGTTCGCGTGGTCTGGGCTTTGGGCGTGACAATCGCGAGTTTGCGGCCGACCAACCGGTTCAGCAGCGTTGATTTGCCGGCGTTGGGCGCGCCAATCAGCGCGACATAACCGCAGCGGGTCTCTTCTGCCGAGGACGGCGTTTCGGCCACCTGAGGGACGGTCAGCTGAGCAGCCAAGTTACGCAGCGTGCCGCTTTGCCCAATCGACGACCTCCGCGTGGGTGGCGAACCACACGCCCGGTTTTGCTTTGGCGTGAGCGATGATCTCGTCGAGAATCCAGATCCGCGAGCGATAGCCGATCACATGCGGGTGCATCGTCAGCTGAAAGATGCCGCCTTCGGCATAAGCCGCGTCGAACTCGCGGCGGAAGATGTCGAACACATCGGTCGGTGGCGTATAGGGCCGTAAGGCCGAAAACCGGTTCATCATAAAATAAACCGCGTCGTCACGCACCCATTCGACCGGCAGTTCGACCACCCCGGTCGGGGCACCATCGAGCAGCAGCTCGTAACAATCCTCGTCGGACATCAGCGAGGAATCGTAGGCGAGCCCCATCTCTTTCTCGATTTCGAGCGTATGTCGGCTGAAATCCCATGACGGGGTTCGTAGGCCGACCGGGCGCACGCCGCTGACCTTTTCGAGCGTGTCGGCGGAGCGCAACATCAGGTCACGCTCGGCCTCGTAGGGCAGCACCGAATTCAGCTCGTGAATCCAGCCGTGGATCCCGATCTCATGGCCCTCGGCCACGAGTTGCCGTTGCTCGTCGGGATGGAGGAGTGCGGTGACCGCCGGCACGTAAAAGCTGGCCCTGACCGCGTGCTTTTCCAGCGTCTTCAGAATACGCGGCACGCCGACGCGGCTGCCGAACTGGCCCCAGGCGAGCCGCCCGATCGAATTGCCGCCGTCGCGCAGGTCGCTGGTCTCGTGGTCGCTATCAAACGACAGCGCCACGGCGCAGCGCGCCCCGCCTGGCCATTCCGCTGGCCGCAACTTGCGCCCGGCGCGCACCCGGTTGACGCGCTTGCGCCATTCCTCCTCGGGCCATTGCCAGGGTTCGAGATCGGGGTTCTTTGTATTCACGCCGTATTCTCCTCGTCCACGATCTGGCCGGAGGAGCGGCGTTAAAAAGGGGAATTGGTCGGAGCGGAGAGATTCGAACTCTCGACCCTCAGCACCCCATGCTGATGCGCTACCAGGCTGCGCTACGCTCCGACCGGGCGGCTCCTGCCGATATCAGGATCATAATCGTCGCGGGCCCGCGGCGCAACCGGCCGACCCTAGGCAAATCTGTTGGCACGCGAAAGCGTGGTTTCTCCTCAACTCTGGCCGATTGCTCCCGACCGTCTCGCGAAGGTTGTTGGCTTCGAAGCCGTCCTGTGCCGCGGCTTAGCCTGACCTCACCTTGGCCGCAGCCGGTTGCGCCGCAGGCTGCTCCCCGGTTTCCGCCAAGCCGCTGTTGATTTGGTCCTTCAGCGCGTGGCTGGCGCGAAACACCAGCACGCGGCGCGGACTGATCGGCACCTCCTGACCGGTTTTCGGATTGCGGCCGACCCGCTGTCCCTTCTGACGCACCGCAAAGCTACCAAACGATGAAATCTTAACCATTTCCCCGCGTTCGAGCGCACCGGAGATTTCGGCGATCACCGATTCGACCAACTCGGCGGACTCGTTTCGCGACAGCCCGACTTCCTGATAGATGGCCTCGCTGAGCTGCGCACGCGTGACCGTATGCCCGACCATTTTATCCCTCCCTGCTTTAGAGGAAGGTTACTCCGGTCCGAAAATGCCGTCAAATTCCATAGTGTTGCCAGTTTTTAGACGCGCTTTTAACGCGTCCCTCCGCGGACGCTACCAGCGGACCAGGCTTGCCCCCCAGCTGAGCCCGCCGCCCAACGCCTCCATCAACACCAAATGTCCCGGCTGGATGCGGCCATCTCCGACGGCAGTCGCCAGAGCCAGCGGTATCGAGGCGGCCGAAGTGTTCGCGTGACGGTCGATCGTCGAGACGATTTTCTCGGGGGCCAGGCCGAGCTTGCGCGCGACGCTGTCGATGATCCGGCCGTTGGCCTGGTGCGGCACCAGCCAGTCGATGTCGGCAGCGCCGAGATTATTGGCGGCTAACGTTTCATCGACCACTTCGCTCAGATGCTGCACCGCGTGCCGGAAAACCTCCCGCCCTTCCATCCGGAGACAGCCGGTGTGGCCGGTCGAGGACGGGCCACCGTCGACATAGAGAATGTCGTACTGGCGGCCATCGGAATGCAGATGCGTCGAAAGGATCCCCCGACCACGCGGCCCGAGATCATCGGTCGCCTTCAGCGCCAACGCACCGGCGCCGTCGCCGAACAGCACGCAGGTGCCGCGATCCTGCCAGTCGAGGATACGCGAGAAGGTCTCGGCGCCGATCACAAGCGCGGTGCGCGCCTGACCGAGCCGCAACGCATTGTCCGCGGCCGCCATCGCAAAGATAAAGCCGGCGCAAACGGCTTGGACGTCAAAAGCCGCCCCGTAGTGCATCCCGAGCCGGGCCTGCACCTTGGTCGCGGTTGCCGGGAAGGTATTGTCCGGGGTGGCGGTCGCCAACACGATCAGGTCGAGATCGCCGCCGCTCATGCCGGCATCCGCCAGAGCGCGCTGCGCCGCGCAAACCGCCAGATCCGACGTCATCTCGCCATCCGCCGCGACCCGGCGCTCGCTGATGCCGGTGCGCTGGCGAATCCATTCGTCGGAGGTATCGAGGCGAGCGGCAAGCTCGTCATTGGTCACGATACGATCAGGCAGGTAGCCGCCGCAGCCGATGACTTGGGAGCGCAACGCCATGCCGCGGTTACAGCGCTGCGGGTTGAGGTGCGCCGGGCGTCGCCGAACTCGAGACGCCCGAGATCGACCCGGATCTTGTCGAGAAAGCCATTGACCTTCATGTCGACTGCAACCCCGATCGCATGGGCAAAGCCCAATGCATCGGTCGACCCGTGGCTCTTGACGGCGATGCCCCGCAGGCCGAGGAAAACTGCGCCATTATAGCGACGGGGGTCGATCCGCATCCGCAACTTGCGCAACGCGTTGCGCGCGAAGAAATAGCCGATCCGGGCCGGCAGCGAATGCGCGAAGGCCCCAGCCAGGAACTCGCTGAACAATTTTGCGGTCCCTTCGGCGGTTTTGACCGCGATATTCCCGGTGAAACCGTCCGTCACGACGACATCGACGGTGCCGGCGGGAATGTCATCGCCTTCGATAAATCCGTAAAACCGGACCGGGCTCAATGCGCTGCGCAGGCGCACGCTGGCGGCGCGGACCGCATCATTGCCTTTCTGATCCTCGGAGCCGACGTTAAGGAGACCAACCGTCGGCTCGACCAAACTCAGTACCGTGCGGGCAAAGGCGTCGCCCAGCAGCGCGAACTGAACCAGATTCTCGGCATCGCATTCGACGTTGGCGCCAAGATCGAGCATAACGCTCTCGCCGCGCTGGGTCGGGAAAAACGAGGCGATCGCGGGGCGGTCGATTCCAGGCAACGTCTTCAGCACGAATTTTGCCATCGCCATCAGGGCGCCGGTATTGCCTGCTGATACAACGCCATCGGCGAGGCCTTCCGCGACCGCGTCGATCGCCAGCCGCATACTCGACTGCCGCCCGGTGCGCAGTGCGATCGATGGTTTGTCATCATCCATGACCATCTCGCTCGTGTGGCGCAGCTCTACGGCATCGGCGAGACGGGGCAGCTTCGCGAGCAGGGGTCTCAGGATTGCCTCGTCGCCGAAGAGGATCAGGCGCAAACCAGGATGCCGCTGCAATGCCATATCAGCGCCGCGCAGCACCATATCGGGGGCTTGGGCACCGCCCATCGCGTCGAGGGCGATCGTCAGTTCTTGGCTCACTGCTGCGCCGCCTCCCGCCGGCGCTGGGCGCTCAGGCGGTTTCGGCTCGCTGGGTCACCACTTCGCGGCCATCGTAATAGCCGCAGGCATCGCACAGATGATGCGGGCGCTTCAGCTCGCCGCAATTCGGGCACTCGGCATAGGACGCCGGCTTCAGCGAGTGATGCGAGCGCCGCATGTTGCGGCGTGACGGCGAGGTTTTCTTTTTTGGGACGGCCATCGGCTACTCGTTTCGGGGGGATCGAACAGGGTCTTAGCCAAAAACGCTCGCGGCAGCAACACGCAACGGATTTTTCGCTGCTGCCCTGCGCATCAGGCCTGTTTCGAGCGCAGCCGTTCGAGAGCAGCAAACGGATTATCGTCACGCTCGGCGGTATCGGACACCTCGATCACGGCATCCGGCAGCCGCGGAAATTCCGGCAACGTCAGCGACAATTCCTGCGCCACTGCCTCGCCGATATCGATTGCGTCGCCGGTCAACGGTTCGAACGCAGGTTCGTCAACATCGAGGTCAATTTCGGCCTGCTCTTTTTGGACAGGGCCGTACAGCAGAGCAAATGTTTGGCTCACCCGGCCCGCCACCGGTTCGAGCATGACGACGCAGTTCTGTGAGAACTCGGCCTCGAAGCTCGCTTCGAGACGAATCAACTCGCCGCTGATGCGCTGCAATGTCACCGCTGCTGCCAGCTTATCGAGCGCGATCAGGTCAAATCTTCGAGCGAGTTGCTGACGCTCTTCGGCTGTCGCCTCGATCTCCTGCCGGTACGGCTCTGGACCCAGGCGCGTCAGCGGAACGAGCCTGGAAAATTCTAGGGTTCCCTTGCTCATGAGGCTGCTGTCCGCTCGGCCGATACCGGCGTTAATATGCCTGGGCTTGGCCTCGGAAAGTGCAGATCGCCGTTGAGCAGTTCGTCGGCCGGCTGACGCGCCAGCTGATTTGCGGCAGCGCGAACGTAATCAGCGACGATGTCGATCGCCGGCGCCGATTCGGCGACGGTGCCAAAGAGGTTGCGCGCCAGGGCCGCGCTCAATACCTCATTTCCGCTCTCCAGCCCGTCCTGATAGGCCCGAATGCGACCGTAAAAGCCTTGCGCCATCCGTTTCACATGGCGACCCACGCTCAAATCGCCGGTTCCCATTTCACGCAATCCGCGATCCATGTCGGCGAACATCGTATCAAAAAACGCCTGCGAAACAGCTGCTGATCCCGGCTCCGATTTCAGCCGATGGAGGTAAAGAAAGGCGTGCAGGCAGATCAGCTCGAAGCGCCCGTCGACTGTGTCGGGAACGCCGTATTCGCCGAAAAAGACTGGCTGCCGCGCCTGCTCGACGACCCGCTGGTAGGCTCGTTCGGCGGTTTCGCGAACCGCTCTCTGTCGTGAGAAGTAACCCACCTCGGCCCAGGCTCCGGCTATCGGCGGCGTTGACAACCAACGCCTCAGCGCTAAAGCTACGGGCACAATTGGGCGCGGATCGCGCCGGTTTCAACACAAAGCCCGCTTGCGTAACCCCGGACTTCTCGACCGAATCATGCCCCATTCGCGAAACATATCCATGATCGCCGCGATTAGTGCTGTGATCGCGCTCTCTGCCTGCTCAACCACTGAAGAGCAGCGGGGCAACCTGCCCCCCTCAGACGAGATGGCTCAGATCCATCCCGGTAAGACGACAAAGGACCAAGTTGTCAAGATATTGGGCACGCCGTCGAGCGTCGGCGTCTTTGACGACAAGAATTGGTATTACATCAGCGCACGGACAACACAGTACGCGTTTTTCAAACCAAAAGTGCTGGATCAACAGGTATTTGTCGTGAGTTTCAACAGTGACGGCGTTGTCAAAGCCGTCGGCCACAAGACATTACAAGACGGGCAGGAGATCGTCCCGATCGCCCGTGCCACTCCCGCGCCGGGCCGCGAACTGACCTTTCTCGAGCAGCTGATCGGCAATCTCGGCAAGTTCAACGGCGGCGGTGGTGGGGGCAGCGGCGGTGGCGGTGGTGAGACCGGCTCCGAGAGCCGGCCGCTTGGTCCAAACCCATACAGTAACCAATAGCGGACGCTCTCGCCGCCCGCGCCGTGCTTAGCTACTCGTGCTCAGCTCCCCCACCATTTTGCGATTATCGCGAGCAGCAGCAGCGCCACGATATTGGTGATCTTGATCATCGGATTGACCGCCGGGCCGGCGGTGTCTTTGTAGGGGTCTCCGACGGTGTCGCCGGTCACCGCAGCCTTATGCGGTTCTGAGCCTTTGCCGCCGTGATGACCTTCTTCGATGTATTTTTTTGCGTTGTCCCAAGCGCCGCCGCCTGAGGTCATCGAAATCGCGACAAAGATTCCGGTAACGATCGTGCCAAGCAGCATCGCCCCAAGCGCGCTAAACCCGGCCGCTTGCCCAGCGATGGCGGCAACTACCAAATACAACACGATCGGCGCCAATACCGGCAATAGTGACGGGATAATCATCTCCTTGATCGCTGCCCGGGTTAGCATATCGACCGCGAGCCCGTAATCGGGCTTGGCGCGGCCCTCCATGATCCCGGGGATCTCGCGGAACTGCCGCCGCACCTCGACCACGACCGAGCCCGCAGCCCGGCCGACCGCGGTCATGCCCATCGAGCCGAATAGATAGGGCAGTAGCCCACCGATAAAGAGCCCGATCACGACAAACGGGTCCTGCAATGCGAAATGCACATCGAGCTTTGGGAAATAGTGCCGCAAATCCTCGGTGTAAGCGGCAAACAGCACCAGCGAGGCGAGACCGGCGGAGCCGATGGCGTAGCCCTTAGTGACCGCTTTGGTGGTGTTGCCAACGGCATCGAGCGCGTCGGTCGTGCGCCGCACCTCTCGCGGCAGATCGGCCATCTCGGCAATTCCGCCGGCATTGTCGGTCACCGGTCCATACGCGTCGAGCGCGATGATCATTCCGGCCAAAGCGAGCATCGTTGTCGCCGCGACACCGATGCCGAAGAGCCCGCCGATCAGGAAGGAAGCGATGATGCCGACGCAGATTACGATGACCGGCAAAGCGGTCGCTTCCATCGAGACGGCAAGCCCCTGGATCACGTTGGTGCCATGGCCCGTCGTCGAGCTTTGCGCGATGCTGCGCACCGGCCGAAATTCGGTCGCGGTGTAGTATTCGGTGATCCAAACGATAAAACCGGTGACCAGCAGCCCGACGATCGCGCAGAGCCACAATCCGAGGCCGCTAACCGAAGCACCGGTCGTCATCGCCAGCGGCTGAGAGAAACCAAACAGCCAATTAATGACCAGCGCGATCGCGCCGATCGACAAAATCCCGGTGGCGATCAACCCCTTATACAGCGCCTTCATAATGCCGTTATCGGGTCCGAGCCGGACGAAAAACGTGCCGATGACCGAAGTCACGATGCACGCGGCGCCGATGACGAGCGGCAACAGCAACATTTTGTCGCGCAACTCCGGTGATCCGCCAGGGGCCGGCGCGAAAAAGATCGCGGCGAGTAGCATCGTTGCGACGATCGTCACGACATAGGTCTCGAACAGATCTGCCGCCATGCCAGCGCAGTCGCCGACATTGTCTCCGACATTGTCGGCGATGACCGCCGGGTTGCGTGGATCGTCTTCCGGAATGCCGGCCTCGACCTTGCCGACGAGATCGGCGCCGACATCGGCCCCCTTGGTGAAGATGCCGCCCCCGAGCCGCGCGAAAATCGAGATCAGCGAGGCGCCAAAACTCAACCCGACCATGGCTTCCAGCACCGGGCGCAGATCGGTCCCGCCAACGGTCGCGCGCATGATGAAGTAGTAGATCGATACGCCGAGCAGAGCGAGCCCGACCACCAATAGACCCGTCACCGCTCCCGCCTTGAAGGCGATCCCGAGCCCCGGGCGCAGACCGCCGCGCGCCGCCTGAGCGGTACGGACATTGGCTCGCACCGACACGTTCATGCCGATATACCCGGCTGTCCCCGACAATACCGAGCCGATCAGATAGCCGATCGCGACCCGCCAACCGAGCAACACACCGAGAATGATCAGAATGACGACGCCGACAACCGCTACGGCTCGGTACTGGCGGTTGAGATAGGCGCGGGCGCCGACCTGCACGGCACCCGAGATTTCTTGCATCCGGGCCGATCCGGCATTGGCGCTCAATACCTGCCGGCTGGTAACGAAACCATAGACTAGGGCCAGGACGCCGCAGCCGATGACGACGTAGTAGTATGCGTTAGCCATACGAAGAGCTCACGACCAGCGAATTCGGGGACCTCCGCTGCCCAGCGGGGCGTATCGGGGCGGCGGAACATGGCAGAAGCGTATTCCTTGGGCAACAGTGCAGCAAGCAGCAGCAATCCGCCGCCTCGGCGCCGATCAGCTGAACCTCAAAAGTGGCGGTAACCGGCGGCTGCAACTGAGAGGTCGGAACCATCCGCATCGACCAGCCGCACACCCTGGCCGGTCTCGATCCGGCCGATCTTTGTTACTGGCACGGCGAGGCGTGATCCAATGCCGCGCACCGCCTCCGCCGCCGCGGGCGCCGCGGTGAATAACAGCTCGTAATCGTCGCCGCCGGTTGCCAGTCGCTGGGCCACCTCCGGCTCGATTGCCACAACCTCTCGCGCCGCCGCCGACATCGGTAGTGCCGGCAATTCGACAATCGCGGCAAGACGCGAGGTTTCGCAGATGTGGCCGAGATCGGCGAGGAGCCCGTCGGAAACGTCGATCATGGCATGCGCGGTTCCGGTGAGCGCCGGCCCCAGAGCGACACGGGGTTCGGGAAGTTGAAACCGCTTTATCAATGCGCTGCGATGTTCGCCTGAAAGCTGCGTATAGCCGCCGCGCAACACGGCGAGCCCGAGATAAGCATCTCCGATGCTGCCCGAGACCCAAACATCGTCGCCGGCCCGGGCGCCGATGCGCCGGATTTCCCCACCGGCCGCAACCTCGCCGATCGCTGTCAGCGACAGCGCCGCGGGACCTGGCGTGGAAACCGAATCGCCGCCGAGCAATGTTGCGCCAAAGAGCCGCTGGTCGTCGCCGAGCCCACGGGCAAACGCCTCGACCCAACCGGTCCCGAGCGATGTCGGCAATGCCGTTGTCAGCAGATAATGCAATGGTCGCGCACCCATCGCCGCCAGATCCGACAGGTTCACTCGCAGCAGCTTTTTGGCAACCAGATCCGGCGGGTCGTCGGCGAGGAAATGCACGCCGGCGACCATCGCGTCGGCGGTTATCACCAGCCGATATCCGGCGCGGCACTCGATCAGCGCGGCGTCGTCGAGCAGCCCAAGGCCGCCCGGTGCCGCGAGTGGGGCAAAGTAGCGGCTGATGCGCTCGAACTCGCCCAGCTCCTGATTTGCGGAAGCGGGACCCGCGACCATCGCCGCTACATATCGGTCGGGCGCAGGCTGCGACCCAGTCTATCGAGCACGCCGTTAGCGAGCGCCGGCTCTTTCCCGGTAAAAAAGGCGTGAGCGATCGAGGTGTACTCGCTGATTGACACGCGGGCCGGCACGTCCGGCCGATGCAGCAATTCCCAGGCGCCGGCGCGCAGGATTGCGCGCAGGACCGAGTTCGAGCCGCGGCAACGGCCAGTCATCGACCAAGGCGACGGAAATGTCGGCGTCGAGCCGCTCCTGATCGGCCGCCACCCCGCGCACGATATCGGCAAAAAACGCCGGATCAGCCTCGGCCAATTGGTCGCCCTCAATTTCTTGGCCGAGCCGGTAGTTGGCGAATTCGCGAATGACCGCTTCGGCGGCGAGCGCCGGGTTCAATTCGAGCTGATAAAGCGCTTGCACCGCCGCCAGCCGCGCCACTGTGCGCCGGCGCCCGCCGAGCCGCGGCCGGCCGGCGCCGGTCGTATGATCGCTTGCCGTATTCATGCCCTGTTCATTGGGCGCCCGGTGCAAACCGCCCCTTAAGCTCGATGATCGCGAGACAGGCGCGCACCGCAGCACCCGCGTGGTCGCGGCCTTCAGGGGCCGCGCGCGCCAGTGCCTGGGCTTCATTTTCGCAGGTCAGGATGCCGTAGCCGATCGCCAGCCCATCGCGAACCGCCAGATCCTGCAGGCCGCGCGCACTCTCGGCACAGATGTGGTCGTAATGTGTGGTCTCGCCGCGAATGACACAGCCGAGCGCAACAAAGCCGTCGAACCGGTCGCTCGCCCTGGCGACGAGACCGATCGCCGCCGGTATCTCGAACGAGCCCGGGACCTGGACGATTTCGTGGCTGGCGCCGCCGGCGGTCAACGCCTGCTCCGCCCCGCGCCGCAACAAAGCGGCGATATGCGTATAATAGGGCGCTTCGACGACAAGGAGGTGGGGGGCGCGGGTCATGGTGTTGCGCCTGCCCGGCCAGCGGCGGTCGGGAAAGCGGCGGTCGGGAAAGCGGCGGCTGCCGAGCCCAGAAGCCGCGCCACATACCGGGCAATCATGTCGATCTCGAGGTTCATCTGCTGCCCCGGCTGTGCCTCGCTGAAAGTGGTACAGGTGAGCGTATGCGGGATGATGTTGACCCCAAACCGCTCGCCCGACACCTCGTTGACGGTCAGGCTGACGCCGTCGAGCGTCACCGAGCCTTTGGCCGCGACAAACGGCATCAGCCCCTCAGGCGCCTCGAACACAAAGCGAACCGACTCGGCTTCGGGCCGCCGTTCGGCAATGGTCGCCAGCCCGTCGACATGACCGGAGACGAGATGCCCGCCTAATTCGTCGCCGAGCCGCAAGGCCTGCTCCAGATTGACAGGGGTGTCTTCGGTCCAGCCGCCGATCGTGGTGCGTGCCAAGGTTTCGGCCGAAGCCTGCACCGTAAAGGCAGCGTCCTCAATCGCGATCACCGTAAGACAAGGGCCCGAACACGCGATCGATGCGCCGATGGAGATCGCCGCGGTGTCGAAATGGGTGGCGATCGTCAGCTCGGCAAGCGCGCCCGGTTGGATCCGCCGCACGCGCCCGATATCGGTAATGATGCCGGTAAACATGAGATGAGGTTAAGGGCCCCGCGGCCGATTTACCAGCCGCCATTCCACCGGCGTGGGTGAGCCATCCATCGCCGCCGCCGACGTCTTGATCGCTAGCGCAGGCGCGGGCCGGGGTCGATCCCGAGATATACCCGCCCGCCGATCGGGTACCATTCCGGCGCGATCGTTACCGTCTGACCGACGACCTGCAAATCGCGCCAGCACTCGGCTAGCCGGCTTTCGCGCTTAAATGACGTGCTGCCGCCATGGCGGTACACCAGATCCATTGCCTGGCGCGCGCTGTCGGCGGCGTAGGTCGAGGCCAAGCGGCAGCGGGCGCGCTGTTCAAGCGTGGTTTCCTCGCCGGCGGCTAGCGTATTCCACAACTCGGTAATCATCGCTGTGCGATAGGCGCGCCCGGCATTCAGGATCGCATCGGCCCGCCCGACGGCATCCTGGACCTGAGGGTTGTCGCACAGCAACCCGACGGGGCGGCCGCGTGGCTGCTTGCCCCCCGCCAAATCGATCAGCGCGGTGATGCCGGCGCGCGCGATACCGGTAATCACGGCGCTGTGGTGTGGCCCGACCCAGCACTGAACCGGAAGCTGATAAGTGAGACCGGGCCACCGCGCCCATTGGTTCTCGAGCGGGATGCCGACTTGCGGCATGGTCCGCCGTTCCGGCAGGAAGACGTCTTCGACCGTCCAGTCGAAGCTGCCAGTGCCGCGCAAGCCCGCAACGTCCCAACTGCCTGGGACGATCTCCACTTCGGAGCGCGCGAATACTCCCCGCCAATAGAGCGAGCCGCCATCGGGATGCCGGCGCGGCTGGCCGTCGTCGCCGATCACCTGGAAGCTTCCCAGCATCCAGCTTGCCTCCTGACAACCGCTGCCGAATTGCCAGTGACCGCTGACGCGGCAGCCGCCCGATGCCGGCACCGCCTTTCCGCCGCCCGGTACCGCGGTCCCGGCGATAACCGTGTCGGCGCGCTTGCCATAGATTTCGTCGACGCCGTCGTCCGGCAGCCCGAGTGTGACCAGCTGGCCGACGCCGCCATTGCCCAGGTTCCAGCCGACCGAGCCGGCGCCCTCGGCCAACAGCTCGACGACGCGCAGATAGGTCAGTGGGTCAGCCTGCAACCCGCCCAGCGAGCGTGGGAGCACCATCCGGTAAAAGCCCGCTTCGCGCAGTTGCTCGAACAGGGCTTGCGGCATGCGCTGCCCGCGTTCGATCTCATCGACATAGTTGCGGATCGTCGGCCGCAGCGCGGCCGCGGCCTGCACCACGGGTTGCGCGTCGATATCGATCGGCAAGCGCATCTCATCGGTCATCGTGTGCACTGGCTCCTTATGGCGTCCGCCCGCTTCTGCACCCGCAGCGCTGTCCGCGGTACTGGGCGAGAACCCGCCCATGGCGATAAGGGGGCAGGCGGGCTAAACGATACTGCGGCACAAACGATTTCTCTAACTCAAAAGCAAAGGCACGGCGACAACGCAGCCATCCGCGATGCAAACACGGTCTCCGATATTCGAGACACGCATTCCGGCATCAGGCGCCGGTTAGAATGGGGTATCAGATAGGTCGTACAGAAGGCCAGGTGATGGGTCGATCGAGCGGTCGCACGATGTTCGTCGCGACGCCACTTCAAAGCCCTGGGCTGTGCGTGATTGTCCGGTACTATTCCACCCGTGTTTTCGTGAGTAAATGCGAGGAGCAAAGTCATGACCGATTTGCCGACCCATGTGGAGATCCACGAGGAGGGCCCGCGCGAAGGGTTCCAGATCGAACCCGGGCCGATCAGCACCGCGGACAAGATCAAGCTGATCGAGGCGCTCGGCGAGACCGGGCTGCACCATATCCAGGCCGCCTCGTTCGTCAGCCCGCGCATCGTGCCGGGTTGGGCGGATGCCGAAGATGTCGTCGCCGGGTTCACTCCAACGGAAGGCGTCCACTATACCGCGCTGTGGTTCAACGCGAGCGGGCTGAACCGAGCGCTCGTCTTTCGCAACCAGCTGACAATCACGGGTGCGATATCGCTGACCGCATCGGAGGCGTTCACCCAGAAGAACCTGCACCGCAGCCAGGCCGAAAATGTCGAGGCGATGAAAAAGCAGACAGCCCTGCATCTCGAAAACGGCGTCGAAGTGCCGCGGATCGGCGTGATGGCGGCATTCGGCTGCAACTATCAGGGCGACATTGCACCGCCGCAGGTAATCTCGACGTTGGAGGATGGGCTCGCGATCGCCGAGGAGGCCGGGGCCGACATCAAGTATTTCTCGCTAGCCGATACGATGGGCTGGGCGACACCGCTGCGGATCGAGCGCGTGTTGAGCGAGGTGCGCAGCCGCTGGCCTGACATGCCGATTGCGCTCCACCTGCACGATACGCGCGGGCTCGCAGTCGCCAACGCGCATGCCGGGCTCAAGATGGGTGTCACCCAATTTGACTCGACAGTCGGCGGGCTCGGCGGTTGCCCGTTCGCGGGACAACCAAAGGCAGCCGGCAACATCTGCACCGAGGAACTGGTGCTGCTGTGCGAAGAGATGGGCATCGAAACCGGAGTTGATCTCGATGCTCTGATCGAGGTTGGGCGCATGGCCGAGGAGATCGTCGGGCACCAATTGCCGGGCGAACTGATCCATGCCGGCAGTCTCGACGCATTCCGCCGTCAGGCTGCGGCCTAAGCCGGTGCGGCCGCTTGCTCAGGTAACGGGTTCTGGAGGTCAGCCGTAGCGGCTTTGGGCTGTAGATCCGCGCAACGGCGAGGTTTGACAGTATATTGTCGTCGGAATGGGCCCGCTCGCCTCACTCGCGGTGGCGACCAATCTGCTCCCGCTTTGACCGGTTCCGCCTCGGCGGTCTAACGATCTTGCGGTTCGTTCTGAACTTGGCGCGGGCAGCCGATCCGGGTCATTGCACAACCCGGACCCGCAGGCGGGTCTATTCCTCGTTTGAGATAGTGCCGGCGTTTTTCAGCCGTTAAGCCGCCCCAAGTTCCTCAAGGGGTCGCGAAGATCTTGCGCGTCGATAAATACCCCGGATGGCTCGATTTGCCGGTCCCTCGACGAGATAGGCCATTATAGCTGCAACGCATATTGTGACTAAAGTTGCGAACAACAGATTGGCTAAGGGCGGCAATCCCAGTGCATGGTTCCAAAGTTGTAGGCGCCATCCGAGTGTACCGTGAATTAAATAAAGCGAGTAAGAAATTGTTCCGAGAAATACGAGCGGTCGTGAAGCAAGCCAGGAAGCGCGGCCCATGACTTATAACGAAATATAGCGAAATTTACCGTCATTATGGCGACCATGATTGGAAAATGGTAAAGGACATGCTCGAAGTAACACACTAGGATGAGTGCGACCCGTATAGGTGTCACACCCTCAGACCATATTTTATAAAACATGATTCAAGCGAAGAACAAGCTCGCATACGGAAGGCTTACTGCGGTTTGGAGACGCCAGGGAATGTGTTCTCCTAAGATTGGAAACAGCTTGAGCAAGACAAAAGAAAGGGTCACCCACAGGATGCCGAAAATCTCGATCCTTCGAATCATCCCGCTCGCAAAGACAATGGCGATCAATGTGTAAAATCCAATCTCATACGAGGGCGACCAATAGACCGGCTCCACAGCTGGTACAGCAATAAAATCCTGCAGCATCGTCAGATTAACAATGACTTGCCAAATCGTAAGTTTCTGTACCGGATCTGGAAACACAAGTATAATGAGCGCGTTGAAAAGTACAGATACGATAAAAGCGGGATACAGTCGGGCAAACCTAGAGACGGCAAAGTCCGTCACGGCGCTCGACCGCTTTATGGTCATAAAAATAACAAATCCACTTATCATAAAGAACAAATGTACCGCGTACAAACCCTGTAAATTAATATTCCAAGGCGTGATCGAAGCGGCGAGTGTAGGATCCTTGAGCCAATAGCCGTTTGGCCTACTGACAAAGTGGTATACGACTACCCAGAGCGCCGCAATCCCGCGCAGTCCATCTAATTCGGAGAGCTGACACCGGGCTTCCTACTCCGGAGGATTCCAGTTCGCGTTCCCTGTTTCCGTGGTCATCGAGACGTTTCCCAGCAGCGGAACGAGATTCAGATCTCAAATCGACACGGTGTCTCGTCCGCTCGCTATAAGAGAACTGGAAGCGACCGGAAGGTTCCACAGGTTGCATCTATATGACCGTGTCCTCCGGTTTAGGAATTCGCAACCGACGCTCCGCAAACAGGCGTCGCATACTCCATTTTGGCCGTTCATTCCACGGGCCGCGTGCGCCCGCCAGCCGTAACATGTTTCCTGCCCGGATACATGTACGGCCACCGACGAGATCGGTTTCAAAACTAAGTCCGCTCCCCCGCACTAAACGAACGCATGTCTGAAGCATTTTCGGTCGAGCGTGCCGTCACGCTCAGGCGCGCTGTTCGGGCGGCAATTGCAGACGATAGCCGACGCCGAGCTCGGTCAGGATGTGGCTCGGGCGCGTCGGGTCGGGTTCGATCTTTTGTCGCAGACCGCGAATAAATACCCGCAGATATTGAACTTCCTCGGCGTGCGCCGGACCCCAGACCTCGCGCAGCAAGTGGCGGTGGGTCAGCACCTTGCCGGCGTGCGCCACGAGATGGCGCAAAAGCTCGAACTCCTTGGGGGACAGCCTGACCTCGTGGCCGGCACGGGTCACCTGGCGGCGGACCAAATCGACTGTCAGCTCACCTGATACAAAGGCCGACGTCTCACCTTGCGACTGATACCGGTGACGCAACGCGGCGCGTATCCGCGCCATTAATTCGGCAATGCCAAACGGTTTGCCGATATAGTCGTCGGCGCCGAGGTCAAGCGCCTCGACTTTTGAGCGCTCGTCGCTTCTCGCTGAGAGGACAATAATCGGGATCGCGGAGTTCTTGCGAATTTCCGAGATCACAGCAAATCCGCTGCGGTCCGGCAATCCCAAATCGAGGATCACAACATCCGGTTTTTCCCGGGCTACCGCTGCGAGCGCCCCGGCAGCATGCTCCGCGGTAACGACGCGATGCCCGGCCGCTATCAGGCTTGCCCGTAAGAACCGGATTATCGGAGGCTCGTCGTCTACGACCAGAACCGTGTAGGCGCTAGGCATGCGCCGCGGCCGGCTCGCGGATTTCGGCCGCCTCCGGCACCGGCAGCCTTATTGTCAGGATGGCACCCGACCGGTCGCGCCGGTTTTGCGCTTCGATCCGGCCGCCTTGCGCCTCGATAAAGCCACGACAGATCGCCAGCCCGAGACCGGTTCCGGCGCGGCGGCGATCCTGCGCCTGAACGCGATAGAATTTGTCGAAGATTCGTTCGAGATCATCGGGCGGGATGCCGGGGCCCTCATCCATGACCTGGACCGCGACAACGTCGCCGTCGCGACGGGCACGCAGATCGATGCGGCTCCCGGCGGGCGAGTATTTCGCGGCGTTGTCGAGCAAGTTGAACAGCACCTGCTCGAACAGGGTCGGATCGAGACGGAGCATCGGAAGGTCGGGCGCTACAGAGACCTTGATCTGATGCCGCGCGAGAACGCTCGCGGTGCGCTCCAATGCGGCGCCAATAATCTCGGCTACATCGGCGAGATCGAGTTTCATGTCGATCATGCCCAATTCCAGCTTGGTCATGTCGAGCAAATTACCGACAAACCGGTTCAGCCGCTCGGCCTCGCTCTCCAAGGTGGCGAGCAACTCGTCGCGGTCGGCCGCGTCGTATTTATCGGCATAGCGGCGCAGGCTCGAAACCGTGCCAATGATCGAGGCCAGCGGGGTGCGCAGATCGTGCGAGATCGAGGTCAGCAACGCGGCGCGCAATCGGTCGCTCTCCGCCTGTACGCGAGCCTCCGCCAGCCCGCGGACCAGCGAAATGCGTTCGATCGCGACAGCTGCCTGATCGGCCAGTGCATCGAGCAGACGGCGCTCGTCAGGTGTTAATAACGGCCCCGGCGTGTCGCGCTCGATCCCAATCACGCCGACCGCGCCGCTGCCGGTCCGCAAAGGCAGAAACAGCCATTTGCCGCCGGGGAGGGTATCGGAGCCGCGCCCGGTCGGATGATTGTGTTCCCAACACCAGCGTGCCGCCGCCATATCGGCTTCGTCGAACTGATCCTCTGGGGGATAGGCGGAGGCGACGTCGAGGCCGGTGGCATCCGGTTTCGGCAGCAATAGCACCGTGCGCACTCGCAGCATCGACGCGACCTGATAGACCGTCGCCCAGAGGAGGTCATCCAGCGTGCCGATCCCAGCGAGTTTACGGCTGAACGCGTAAAGTTCGGCGGTAGTCTTGGCGCGGGCGCGGGCCGAGACGATCTGCCGCCGCCCCGCCGCCGTCAAATTGCTGACGATTACCGCAACCAACAGAAAGAAGAACAGTGCGACGACGTTCTCCGGATCAGCGATTGTGAAAGTATAGAGCGGCGGCAAGAAGAAGAAATTGTAGGCCAGCACGCTAAACACACAGGCGGCAAGCGCCGGCAACAATCCCCAAGCGATCGCCGCGGCGAGGACCGCCATCAGAAACACCAGCGAGATGCTCTGCCGGCCTACCGAATGCACCAGCAATTCGCCGATGCCGAGCGCCAGCGTCACCGCGCCAGCACTCCCCAGATACGGCAAAAGATTTAGCGGCTCGGCCGGAACGCGCGTCGTCACCGATGTTGATGGTATCGGTTCACCTGCTTCGGCCGAGATCACGTGCACGCTGATCGAGCCAGTCTTGCGCAGGAGATCGTGCACGACTGAACCGTGTACCATCTCGAACCAACGCGATCGGTCGCTCTTGCCAATGACGATCTGGGTGATGTTGTTGGTTTCGGCGTAGGCGACGACTTCGTCGGCGATCTTGCGGCCGGGGATCGTCATTGTCGAGGCGCCGAGACGCTCGGCGAGCCGCAAATATTCGGCGATGCGGTCGCGCTCGGCATTATTGAGGCGCTGGGTTCGCGCTGTTTCGACATAGATCGCTGTCAACGGCGCGTGCAGCCGGTCGGCGGCGCGCCGGGCATAGCGGATCAGCGTCGGGGTGTTGGTGGCTTCGCTGACGCAAACGAGCACGCGATCGCCGGCGGCCCATGGCCCCGGTATCGCATGGGCGCGCATGTGCGACAGCAGTTGGTCTTCGACGCGCTGCGCGGTTTGCCGCAACGCCAATTCGCGTAACGCCGTCAGATTGCCCGGCTGGAAGTAATGCCGGACCGCCCGCTCGGCCTGCTGCGGAACATACACCTTGCCTTCGTGCAGGCGATGGATCAGATCGTCGGGCGCCAGATCGACGACCTCGATGTCATCCGCCCTTTCGAGAATGCTGTCGGGCACGGTTTCGCGCACCCGGATGCGGGTGATTTGGGCGACGACGTCGTTCAAGCTCTCGACATGCTGGATGTTGAGCGTTGTGAAGACATCGATGCCGGCCGCGATCAGCTCCTCGACATCAAGATAGCGCTTGGGATGACGGCTTTCCGGTGCGTTGCTGTGCGCCAACTCGTCGACCAGCACAAGTTGCGGCCGGCGCTTGAGGATCGTGTCGAGGTCCATTTCGGCGAGGCGGTGGCCTTTGTAGTCGACCTCTCGGCGGGGAATGATTTCGAGGCCGGCGAGCAGCGACTCGGTCTCGCGCCTCCCGTGGGTCTCGACGACACCAACCACGACATCGATCCCCTCCCGCCGCTTCGCCTGCGCCGAAAGCAGCATCTCGTAGGTCTTGCCGACGCCGGGCGCTGCACCAAGAAAAATCTTGAGCCGCCCGCGGCCCTCCTGCTTGGCTGCGTCGAGCAATGCCTCCGGCGACGGTCTCCCTTCTCTATCCGGCATCTCGTCAGCTTAGATCATTTCACCCCGTCAAGCGCCAGGTTGAGTTCGAGAACGTTAACGCGCTTTTCGCCAAGGACGCCGAGCAACGGATCGCGAGTTTGATCGGCGACGAGTGCGCGCAGCTTATCGGGGTCGATATGGCGTGCTTTGGCGACGCGCGGCACCTGGAAGAGGGCGGCGGCCGGGGTGATGTCGGGGTCGAGGCCGCTGGCCGAGGTGGTGACCAAATCGACCGGGATCGGCGTCCCTGGATTGTCCTTGGCGAGCTTGGCCGCGTCGCCTTTGACCCGGTCGATCAGGGCCTGGTTGGTCGGCCCAAGATTAGAGCCGCCCGAATTATCGGCGGCATAGGGGACCGGGACGGTTTTACTCGGATCCTTCGGGTCGGGCTCGGTCGTAGCCGATGGACGGGGGTGGAAATATTTGTCGCTGGTGAAGTTCTGGCCGACCAAACTCGAGCCGATAACCTTGCCGTCCTTCTCGATCAGGCTGCCATTCGCCTGATGCGGAAAAATTAGTTGCGCGAGCCCGGTCATGCCGAGCGGATAAATGAGGCCGGTGATCACCGTCATAACGATGATCATCAGGATTGCAGGTCGGATTTGCCTGATCATGGATACAGTCCTTAGGCGAGACCGACAGCGGTGACGGCGAGATCAATCAGCTTGATGCCGATAAACGGCACGATCAGCCCGCCGACCCCGTAGATCAAAAGGTTGCGGCGCAGCATCGCGGCGGCGCCAATCGGACGGAACCGCACACCGCGCAACGCCAGCGGGATCAGCGCGATGATGATCAGCGCGTTGAAGATGATCGCCGACAAGATGGCGCTCTCGGGGCTGTGCAACCGCATCACGTTGATCACGCCGAGCTGCGGATAAAACGCGACAAACATCGCCGGGATGATCGCGAAATACTTCGCGACGTCATTGGCGATTGAGAATGTTGTCAAAGCGCCGCGGGTGATCAGCAACTGCTTACCGATCTCGACGATCTCGATCAGCTTGGTGGGGTCGCTGTCGAGGTCGACCATGTTGCCGGCCTCGCGCGCCGCCATCGTGCCGGTGTTCATCGCCACGCCAACATCCGATTGCGCCAAGGCCGGCGCGTCGTTGGTGCCGTCGCCGCACATCGCAACGAGCTTGCCGGAAGCCTGTTCATTGCGAATGAGCGCCAGTTTCTCCTCAGGCTTGGCTTGCGCCAGGAAATCGTCGACGCCGGATTCGGCAGCGATCGCCGCGGCGGTCAACGGGTTGTCGCCAGTGATCATGACCGTGCGAATGCCCATTCGCCGCAACTCGGCGAAGCGCTCGCGAATGCCGCCCTTGACGATGTCCTTGAGGTAGATGACGCCGAGCAGGCGATTGCCCTTAGCGACCGCAAGTGGGGTTCCGCCCTCTGTCGCGATCCGCTCGGCGATGGTCGTGATCTGACGAACGGCCTCGGAAACTGGCGCGGCGCGCAAAACCGCCTGCGCGCCCGCCGCCGCACTGCGCCACACCGGGCCAGTGCTGCCGCCTTGGGCAAATTCAACCACGGAATCGACGGCACCCTTGCGGATCGCGACACCGCCGACATCGATGCCGCTCATCCGCGTTTGCGCCGAGAACGGCACGAAACGGGCATCGAGCGGCGCCATCTCGCGGCCGCGCAGCCCATATTTTTCCTTCGCCAAAACGACGATCGACCGGCCCTCCGGGGTCTCGTCCGACAGCGAAGCAATTTGCGCGGCATCGGCCAACTCGCTTTCCTCGACCCCGGGGAGCGCGATGAATTCGGTCGCCTGGCGATTGCCCAACGTGATCGTGCCGGTCTTGTCGAGCAGCAAGGTGTCAACATCGCCGGCCGCCTCGACCGCGCGGCCCGACATTGCCAGGACATTGAAGCGCACCAGCCGGTCCATGCCGGCGATGCCGATCGCCGACAACAAGGCGCCGATGGTCGTCGGGATCAGACACACGAACAGCGCAGTCAGCACAACGACCGACACCGCGCCCCCGGCATAGGCGGCAAAGCTCGGGATCGTCACTGTGGCAAAGACAAAGATCAGCGTCATCCCGGCGAGCAGGATGTTGAGCGCGATTTCGTTGGGCGTCTTCTGCCGGACTGCACCCTCGACCAACGCGATCATCCGATCGAGGAATGTCGAGCCTTGCGCGGCGGTGATCCGCACCTTCAGCCAATCCGAAGTGACACGCGTGCCGCCCGTTACCGCCGACCGGTCGCCGCCGCTCTCTCGAATAACCGGCGCCGATTCGCCGGTAATTGCCGACTCGTCGACCGAAGCGACCCCATCGATGACCTCACCGTCGCTGGGGATCAAATCGCCGATCTCGACCAGCACTAGATCGCCGGCCTTGAGTGCGACTGCGTCGACCAGATCGAACGCTGTAGACTGCGAGTCTTGGATCCGCTTTGCCCGAATTTCGGTGCGCGTGCGGCGCAAGGCGTCGGCCTGGGCCTTGCCGCGCCCTTCGGCCACCGCCTCGGCGAAGTTCGCGAACAGCACTGTGAACCACAGCCAGACGGTGATCTGCCCGGAAAACAGAGCATTACTTCCGACGACCTTGCCGCCGCCGACAATCAAGTCACGGATAAAAAACACGGTCGTCAGCACCGAGACGATCTCGACACAAAACATGACCGGGTTCTTGACCAGGGTGCGCGGATCGAGCTTTTTGAACGACGCCCAGATCGCCGGCACGATCAAAGAGCGCTGGAACAATGACATCGGCCGCAGATTGCGCTTGGCAAGACCGCCGGTCGGCAGGCTGATGATGGGGGTGATGTCGGTCATCTTGGTATTCCTTGCACACCAGGACCTTACGGCCCGGTGTAAAGCTTGCCCTGGTTCATCGCGACCTGCTCTGTCACCGGCCCGAGTGCGACGGCCGGAAAAAAGGTCAGTCCGCCAAGAATTAGGATGACGCCCACCAGCAGCCCGACAAATTGCGGGCTGTGGGTCGGGAAGGTGCCGGCTGAGGGCGCCAACAATTTCTTTTGTGCCAGTGAGCCCGCCACCGCCAACATCGGGATGACAAAGATAAAGCGCCCGATCAGCATCGCTGCCGCGATCGTCGTATTGTAAAATAGTGTATTGGCCGACAGCCCGGCGAAGGCGCTGCCATTGTTTTCCGTACCCTCTGTAAACGCGTAGAGGATCTCGCTGAAGCCGTGCGGACCCGCGTTCGCAATGCCGGCCAGTCCGGCTGGCAATACGACGGCCAGAGCGGTCCAGCCAAGGATCGACAATGGCAGGCTGAGAAGTGCCAAGATTGCCATCTTGACCTCCTTGGCCTCGAGCTTTTTGCCGAGATATTCGGGCGTGCGCCCGACCATCAGCCCGGCGACAAACATGGCGACGATGGCGAAAGCGAGGATGCCGTAAAGCCCCGAGCCGACACCGCCAAAGATGACTTCACCCAGCTGCATATTGACGAGCGGCACCATGCCGCCGATCGGCAGATAGCTGTCATGCATCGAATTGACCGCACCACACGAGGTATCGGTCGTCACCGTGGCCCACAAGGTCGACAATGCCGGGCCGAAGCGAACCTCCTTGCCCTCCATGTTGCCGCCGGGTTGCATCGGGCTCGTGGTCGAATCGACATGAAAGGCGGCAAAAGCGGGGTTGCCGTGCGCTTCCGAATTGTAGGCGATGGCGACACCGGCGAGAAACAGCACGCCCATCGCGGCAAAGATCGCCCAGCCTTGGCGCTCGTCTTTAACCATGCGGCCCAGAACATTGGTCAGCCCGGCGCCGATCGAGAAGATCGCGACCAGTTCGATCAAATTGGTCACCGCATTCGGGTTCTCGAACGGATGCGATGAGTTGGCGTTGAAGAACCCGCCGCCATTGGTGCCGAGTTCCTTGATGATCTCCTGCGATGCAACCGGACCCTGGGCAATGATTTGTTTTGCCCCTTCGAGTGTTGTCACCTCGGTGTAGGCGCCGAGATTCTGCGGAACGCCCTGCCACACCAGAACCAATCCAACGACGACCGAAATCGGCAGCAGGATGTAAAGCGTGCAGCGGGTCAGATCGACCCAGAAATTGCCGATTGTTTTCGCCTCCCGCCGCACAAAACCGCGGATCAACGCCAATGCCATGGCGATGCCCGTTGCCGCCGACAGAAAATTGTGCACCGCGAGCCCGGCCATCTGCACCAGGTAGCCCATCGTTGTCTCGCTGCCATAGGCCTGCCAGTTGGTATTGCTGATGAAGCTGACCGAGGTATTGAGGGCGAGGCTCTGTTCGACCCCGGTCTGGGCCTGCGGATTAAAGGGCAAATACCATTGCAGCCGCTGCAGTGCGTAGAGCGTTACAAAGCCGGCCACACTAAAGAACAGCATTGCCACGGCGTATGTCAGCCAATGCTGCTCCTCCTTTTCGTCGACGCCGCAGCACCAGTAGACCGCGCGCTCGACGGGCCGCAATACCGGCCACAAAAACGTCCGCTCGCCGGCAAAAACCCGCGCCATGTAGCCGCCGAGCGGGCGCGTGATCGCGATCACAATGACGCTGAACAGCGCGATCTGGAGCCATCCGTTGGCTGTCACGGCACTTCTCCTAGAACCGCTCGGGGTTGATCAGCGCATAGACGAGATAGACCATGATCACGGTCGTCACGATCCCACCGAGAATGTAGTCGAGCATCATATCCGCCTCACATCTTCTCGCAGGCGAACGAATAGAATATTGCGATCACGAAAAAGCCGACGCCATAGACAATCATCAGGAAATCAAGCATGGCGGAACCTTTGTGAACCTCACGCATAATGGGGGCGCCCAAAACGTCGGCGAGATTTTGACGACTGCCGCGACTAACTCGAGATACCGCGTCCATGGCACCTGCTCGCGCGCTTATCCGCTCGGCCGGAGCTTTCACGATGCGGCGACGCAGGATCGCCTCGGACGTGACAGATGCACCACCGGCCGTTAAGATTCGAGGCGAATTGATCGCTCTCAAAATAAAGGCGCCATAAAGATTTCGTGAAATCTTAGCTGTTGTTACCGTCGCATGCGCACCTGAGATTGCTGCCACCGAGAGAGCTTTGACCTGGATCAACGCGGCATCACCATTCCCGAGAGGAATAGCTGTGCACCCTCTTTAGTCGGACTGCCCTGGCGTATTATGATCGCCGCGCAACCGTCGATCAGTGTGAGCCGTGGAACCCGAGATTGGAAATGGTCAGCGCGCCGCGATGGGAGCGCTAATCGGCTGAAGCTGGGCCTGTTCGGCGCCAACTGCTCTTCCGGCCGTGCGGTCACGACAGTGCCGGAGCGCTGGTCGGGGAGTTGGCCCGACTGCGTCAGGTTGGCTCAGATGGCGGATCGGGCCGGCATCGAGTTTATGCTGCCGATCGGGCGCTGGAAAGGATATGGCGGCGACACTGACTACCAGGGCGCCACATGGGAGACAGTGGCCTGGGCTTGCGGGCTCCTGGCCAAGACCGAGCGGCTCACCGTGTTCGGGACCGTGCATGCGGCTTTGCTGGCGCCGCTGATCGCCGCCAAGGAGTTTGTCACGGCCGACCATATCGGCCAAGGGCGCTTCGGCCTTAACCTCGTTTGCGGCTGGAACGAGGGCGAGTTCGAGATGTTCGGCGCGACATTGCGCGATCACGAGACGCGCTACGAGTACGCCCAAGAGTGGCTCGATATAGTCAAACTCGCCTGGTCGCCGCGCGCGGATTTCGATTTCGACGGGCATTTCTTCAAATTGAAGGGCGTGCGGGCCAAGCCCAAACCCTATGGCGGGACGTGTCCGCTGATTATGAATGCGGGCGCCTCGGCGACCGGGCAAGCATTCGCCATCCGCAACTGCGACGCGTTGTTTTCGACAATCTCGCGCGGCATTTCGTTCGACGAAACGGCGGCACACATTGGCAATGTGCGGGCGCTGGCGCGGCAGGCGGGGAGGGAGATCGATGTCTACACGGTGGGTGTCGTGACCTGCCGCCCGACCACACGCGAGGCGCAGGACTATTACCGTTACGCCGTCGTCGACAATGCCGATTGGGCAGCGGTCGACAACATTTTGGCGATGAAGAACATCACACCGCAAACGCACACGCCCGCGGAGTTTCAGCGCATTCGCGATCACCAGGCAAACGGCATGGGCGGGCTGCCTCTGGTCGGCGACCCGGATACGGTGGCGCGGGACATGGCGCGACTGGCGGCGCTGGGTCTCAAGGGGATCGCGGTCTCGTTCGTAAACTATCTCGGTGAGTTACCGTATTTTTGCGCCGAGGTACTGCCGCGCCTGGCGCGCTTGGGGCTGCGCGACAGCGGGTCTCCGGATTAAGCGGGACGCCGCTTCGAGTGGGCCGGATTGGGCAGGTATTCGAAGCAGCGGGAAGCGGTTCACTACCGCACCTCGGCTCTCGACGGCATCATTACCGAACTCGCATCCACGCATCTGCTACAGTGGGGTGGTGAAAAGCGGCACCTTCGCTCATGGCCGCCCGGAGACGTTGAAAGAGGCCGTCGAGCTCATCGTTGATTTGACGCCGCGAGTCGGTCGTGCTGGCTGCCGGGCAGGGCCTCGTCCCGATCATGAACCTCCGCCTGGCGCGCCCGGCTTATCCGATCGATATCGACACGTAGCCCGCGTTGTGGCGGGGGCCGACGGGAGGAAGACACGATGGGCAATTTCGATACCCTGATCCAAGACCTCGTAATCGCGAACCGAATTCTGGCGCGGGAGGAGGTCGTGGATGCCTACGGCCATGTCAGCGTCCGCCACCCCGACAATCCAGACCATTTCCTGATCGCGCGCTCACTCGCCCCGGAACTGGTCGGCCCCGACGATATCCTCGAACTCGATTTGGATGGTCAGCCGGTCCGCAACGACAGCCGCAGCCTCTATCTCGAGCGCTTTATCCATGCCGCAATCTTTGCCGCACGGCCCGATGTGATGGCCGTCGTCCATGCCCATGCCGAGGACACATTGCCGTTCGGTATCGCCGAAGGCGCCATGCTGCGGCCGGTCATCCATTCGGGGAGCTTTATCGGCGCCGAGGTGCCGGTGTGGGACATCGCCGACCATTTCGGTGACACCAACCTGCTCGTGACCAACATGGCGCAGGCAAACGATCTCGCGACCTGTCTCGGCGGGAACAGCGTCGCGCTGATGCGTGGCCACGGTTTCGCTTCTGCCGCGCGCTCGCTGATCGAGGTCGTGCGGCTCTCGGTCTACCTGCCGCGCAACGCGCGGGCCCTGATGCGCGCGCGGCAATTGGGTGGCGAGATCAAATACCTGTCGAACGGCGAAATAGAGGCCCGCAACCGCGGCTACAGCCCCTATTCGGTCGAGACTTGGCGCAGCTGGGAATACTGGGCGAACAAGGCCGGCTGCGGTCACCTGTTGACCCGACCTGACCTAGCCGCCGCAGTGCAGGCGCGCGTGTCGAAGGGCTGACCCAGCACTCGGCCGATCGGCTCGATTACCAAACTGCGTACGTCCGAAGACTTCAGCCGTGGAGTTCGCATGCAAGGGCTGGTGATCGACACCAATGTCTTCGTTGCGGCGGGGTTTAATCCCCGAAGCGCCTCCGCGCGCGTTCTCGCCGGCGTTCGCGATGGACGCCTGCTGCTGATCTGGAACAAGCCGACCCGAACCGAGACCGAGATGATCTTGCGGCGAATTCCGCGCCTCAACTGGGAGAGCTTCGCTGATCTATTCCGGCCAGGCGGCGAGTTTACCGGACCCGTCTATCCTGATGCCTTTACCCTTATTGCTGATCCCGACGATCGGAAATTCGCGGCGCTGAGTGCCGCGGCCAAGAGTCCGCTCGTCACGAACGACAGTGATATCCTGGATCAGCGGAATTTTATTGAGATTGAGGTCTTCACTCCCAGTGAATTCTTGCTGCAGTGAGAGGAAAGTCTCTCTCGAAGAGGGGTAGTTCGTGCTTGTCGGCCGGGGGCTATCCCCACCAACGGTGGCGAGTGCCCGACGGCCCCGAGGAGTGAGCGCCTCGGAGGCCGTCGACACTGCGCCTGCTTCTCGGCCCGCCATCTTCCGGCCCCTGCCGCGGATTCCAGGTGTCGAGCTTGCGTGCGGGGATACCTTGGAAGTCCGTGAAGGCCGTGCGCCGGCGGACCGAGAATTCAGCTGTTTAACTCGGCAGCGAGCCTAGGAGCTGGCCTTTGGTCCGACGTTGGATGAATAGGGACGATACCACGAATATGGATCCCGCAAAGACCACGGCCCAAGCCAGGACCCTTCGGGGGCGCAGTATGGAGTGTACGCTGGCGCTCCGTAACCATAGCTAAAGGTTTGATTAAGACAAACCGGCCCAGGTGCGGCATAAGGTGCAGTATAAGGATATGCGCTAGGAGCGGAATACGCAGTATAGGATCCGGTTTGGGCCTGTGCCGCAACAACTCCAAGCGCCATGAATCCTAGTCCGAACACAGCGGGGGTAACAAATTCTCTCATTCGAGAGCTCCAAGTTTTGGGTTACGAGTATCTGATCAACAAGCTCTCTTTCGCATCGTTCAAATTTCCACTTGTTGACGGATGTGCCGCCTCTTGGCTGCGTACCACGCGATTTCGCAGAGCATGCCGGGGTTCTACGCCAAGAATACTGATGTCTGAGGCGACTACTTTATCTTTAAACTCTAGGAAGATCGCATGGCGATCATCCAGAGGTTCACGTTCTGTGCGGCTGGATTGCGGCCAGGAAGCTCCGCAGCGCCCGCGATTCGCTGGGCTCGCATCGGTCTTACCGAGTTTGTCTCGTCGGCATCTTGGCAGCTGGCCGCACCAATCGGTCCGCCGGTTGTTGCAGTCTGTGTTGTAGCCGGCAAAAAATGGCCTCAATCAGTCGCTATGAAATGGATCAAAGTTGAAGCGATGGAATGCCGATCTCCATCTGCTAAAAGCGATTTGCTGATAAAAAGCGATCCGCAGCGAAGCGAGGCTGGAGCCGAAAGGATGATGATAGCGAGGACCGCCCGAGGCAAAGCCGGCCCAGGGCAAACCGGCCGAGGCAAAACCGGCAGGATTGTAGCGCTCTGTTTCGGACTGATGAGCGGTATTGTAATAAGCGGCGGCGCGGCTCGATCACAAAGCCTCCAAACCGGTCCGCGGGAACGCGTTCGCAGCTTCTACGACGTGTTGCTAACCACGATGAAACACGCGCAGACCCTCGGGCAGAGCGGACGCTATGCGACGTTGGCGCCGGTTGTGAACAGCCTGTTCGATGTGCCCTCCATGGCTCGCCTCGCTGTCGGTCCGGCTTGGGACACGCTGACTCCGAACCAGCAGCAGCAGATCACCACGGCATTCGGTCGCTACGTTTCTGCGACTTATGCGGACCGCTTCGACAGCTATTCAGGTGAGCAGCTTCAGGTGGTTGGCGATATTCCCTATGGCAGCGGGGTCATCGTCGAGACCAGGATCGTGCGGGAGCGCCAGCAACCGGTGACGATCAACTATATGATGCGGCCGCATCAGGGGGCCTGGCAGATTTCCGATGTCTATCTCGACGGCACGATCAGCCAGCTTGCGACCCAACGCTCCGAGTTCCACTCGATCCTAGCGCGCCAGGGCGTCGGCGGGTTGATTTCGACCCTCGCCCATAAGGCCGATCTCTTGTCCAGCAACGCTCCACGCTCGCCCTAACCCCGCGCCCGACGTGATCCCCGCAACCTGCTCGATCGCTATTGCGGCGAAAATATCGGCGCGCTTCTGCTGCCTCTGACCCCGGAGGAAATTGACCGTAGGCTAATCGATCAGCGTCGTAAAAAATGTGCGGGCGAGATCAATCAGAGGTGGGCGGGGTCGATGAGCCGCTGAGACCTTCCGATATGTCGGGTGTCGGGAGTTGGATCGATCTTGGCGCCGGCCCGGCGACAGGCGAGTTCAGCAATGGCTCGAGCTGCGGCTGCAATGCCTTTAATAGATGAACAGCGAGCGCGCTTGAGAAGTGATATTCGGCAGCAGCAGCGCCCGGAACATAAGCCGTGATTGTGCCGTAGAAGCGGTTGCCAAGGTAAAAAACAAAGGTGGCGGTTCGATCGACCACGCGCTGCGAAATCAATCGGCCGCCGCGTCCAAAGCGATCGTAACGATTGTCGCCGGTGCCGGTCTTGCCGCCCACCGGAAGCAGATTTCCATTCGGGGTGTGATAGACGCCACTCACCGCCTTGGCAGTTCCCTGGGCCACGACGGCGGACAGCGCGCGCTGGATGGTCCGAGCCACCTCGGGGGCCAGCACCCTTTGCGGTTGGGGTGCGGCAACCATGTCGGTTTCATAGGGAGTTCCGGCGGCAAATCGCAGCCGTTCGAGATCCACGGTCGGGAGTCTTACACCGTCATTGACGATGATCCCCATCAGATCGGCGAGCGCGTCCGGCCGATCGCCCGAGCTGCCGATCGCGGTCCCGTCCGAGGGGACAAGCCGGCCGAACGGATAGCCCTGCCGGCGCCAATCCTGCAGGATTTTGTCGAATGCATCCTCTTCGAGCAGGATGCGGATCCGCATATTTTGCTGAAACGGGCTGTGGCTGTCGAAGAGCCAAGTATAAACCTCCTGCCGTGCCTCAACGCTCGCTGCTGTCACTTCGGCCAGGGTCGCGTTCGGATGGTCCTGAAGGTATCGAACGAGCCACAGTTCGAGCGGGTGAATGCCGGCAAGATAGCCGCGATCACGCAATGAAAACCGGCTCGGGCCAGAATCGCGATAGAGATCCCACAGTTCGTCGTCACTTACCGCCAAGTGGGGCAAATGTTGTGCCAGAAACGCGCCGAGTGCCGCCCGGCTGGCATTTGGATGCACCGAAAGAAAAACGACGGCCAGCCGATGGGCGTCCGGCCGCGTCCGGCTCGCCAACAATTCGAGCGCTTCCGGTGGCGTCAGGCCGCGATAGTCATGCCAGAAACGGTCGAGATAGACCCGACCTTCCTTGTCGGCAAAGCGTTGCAAATAGGCCATCCGCGCCGGATCGTCATGATCCTTTAGCAATTCGCTGACTTGCGTCCTACCTTGGGCGATCTCATAGCTGACAATGTCGCGCATCAGGCGAATGAAGGCGTTATTGATCGAATCGGCGAAAGCGAGCGATACGGTCGGGGTAGCGTGGTTCTCCCATTTGGCGAAATTGGCAAAGCTCTGCATGCCGCCGCCGGTAAAGTAGGTCCCCGGACTTGCCGAATAACTCCGCTGCATCGCCGCGTCGAGCATCGGCTGCAGACCGGGATCGTGCGCATTCGCCATCCACTCGGCGGCCCAACGCGTGATCGGGTCGTCTTTCGCGGCGTCCGCGATCGCCACCAGCTGCTGGCGAGGCATTGCCGTAAAGCGCCCGTGCAGCGTGTTGACGATGTCAAGATAGGTGATCAGCGTGCGCAGCTTTGCGGTCGAGCCGAGCTGCAGCTTTGCTCCAGCATTGAGGTCGAACGGTTCATTTAGGCTGTCGCCCCGGATGCGGACAAAATTGCAGTCTGCGCCTCGCTCATAGAGCACGACGCTCCAAGCGATACGCGCCGGACTGGCGCTGCCCAGCAGCTGTTCGCCATAGAGCCCTAGTGAATGATCGTAGGCGGGATCGGCGAGCCGGCTCAGCACATCGCTGATGCGCCGTTGCGCAGCCGTGTCGATCGTCGACCAACCGCTGAGGTCAAGCCGGTCCAAGGCGTAGAAATCTGGGAGGTGCAGCAGCGTGACCAATTGATCGCGCAACTGTTCGGTTGCCTTGTCGCCGACATAGATCTGCGCCGCGGGCAGCGGAACGTCGTTACGAAACTCCAGATGCGCCGCCAATGCGGCGTCGCGCAGGGCGGGGTCGATTACGCCGGCGTCGGCGAGCAGGCGCAAATAGCGGTCGGTAAGCCGCTCCAGGGCGTCGTGGTCGGAGGTCAGATAGTAGCCGGGACGACGGCCGGCCAACAACAGGCTCAGGACCTGCCGATAAATTTCGCCTTTGCGCGCCAGTTCGGCCGGAGCGCTCGCTGGCCTTGTCAGAACCCAGCTGGCATCAGCGAGGTCGGTGCCGTACCAGCGCCACAACGCTTCCGGTACGCCGATGATCTCGCCATAGCCGGGACGCGAACCGAGCGGCTCCGAGTTGAGGTAAGCGGTCATGATGTGGCGCCGTGCCTCAATCGTGTTCGGGCCGTCGATATAGGCATGGGCCGTGGCGGTAAGCATCTGCCGCAACTTTTCGACCACGCCGGGTGTCCGGCCCTCGGGCGAGTGGCGGAATTTCTCGGTCTGGGTGGCGAGCGTGCTGGCTCCACCGGCACGAAGATGACGATCGACGACGCCAGCGACACGTCCGGTCACGGCGAGGCCAAATCGCGGCCAATCGATCGCCGGGTTTCGATCCGGCTCACCAGGCGTGAACAGATCTTTGTCTTCGATAAAAGAGAGGCTTTTGACGACCAAGGACGGGATTGCCGCAAAATCGGCAAAGGTCCTCTCGGGATAGTTAGCCCGGTAAAGCGGCGCACCATCGCGGTCGAACAGCTCAAGCCCGGCCCGCTCCTTTTCGTGATAAATCGCGTAACCGCCTTGCTCGACGAAATCTTTGAGGGCTGGCGACCAGCTTGCCTGCCGGGCAACGGCGAAATGATGATCTTCGAGCAAGTGAATAAAACGCGGCAACTCGGCGTAGCCGAGGCGCTCGTCATAGGGTCCGTATTGCGGGAAAATGATTGCTTGGCTCGGGCCCGATGTGACCTTGAGGGTCATGTGGCGGTCTAGTCGCGAGAACAAGACCGACTGAAGAAACGAGGAACGGATCTCCGCGGCGACACCGTAAGCCAGCAGCGCCAGCACCGCCGCCGCCACCACCCAGCGCAGCGCCGAGACACCGTGGAGAAACGGTGCGAGCCAGTTCCGGCGGGGGCGCCGAACCCTGTTTGTCCGCAAACGTCCCCAAACCGCATCGACCATGACCGCCGGCTCCGGCCCTACTGTTCGCGGGACGCAAACAGCGGAGAGAGAGATAGTGATCCGATGCCGCGCAAAGAGACCGCGCCATAAAATTGTCGCGCTCGCCCCACTTCCAAGAAATACTGGCGGGAGCCGCCTTCCGCCAAGTCCGGGTCATCCGAACGTCAGCTTGTCGGGCGCTGGCGCTTGAAGGACAGCTTAATCCCGCCCGATCCGCCGATCTTGCCGCCGCTGCCGAGAATGCTGATCTGTCCCTCGGAGCTAACCTCGATCGACAGCTCGACCTCCTCCAACGACATTCCGGTCTCGTTGCGCGCCTGGTCGAAGACATCGCCGACCACGCCCAGCAGATTACCGATCTCGCGTTTTAGATCCTCGACATTGATCTGCACCCGCTGGGTCAAGCTTTTGCGCGTCTGCTGCACGACGCTCGAACCAAAGCCGCCGCCGACATCCTCGGAGCCGCGGCTGCCTTCGGCGACTTCGACCGTCTCGGCTGATGCGATTTCGGTGACAAACCACAGCGATCCCTGCTGGCCGGACATATCACCCTACCCCCTGTTTAAACGCACACGACCCGCATCCCGATACGGCCCTGCCACCCCGGATTGTCGGGCTGGATCGAATCCCGGAAGGCCGAGCGGCAGATCGCCGGGTTGTGCGACCACGAACCGCCGCGCAGGATTCGGCTGCCGTCCGCCGGGCCGGCCAAATAGGCGCTGCCGTCGCGCGGAACCACATCATAGGTGGTAGTTGCGATATCGAGGCAGAATTCCCAGACATTGCCGTGCATATCGTAAACTCCAAACCGATTTCTCGGAAAGGTGCCGGCGCGCGTTGTCGTGTTGCGAAAGATGCCGACCGGACCTTGGCCATAAGCGCCCGACACGTACTTCACGCCGCCATAAGAATCCGACGCGATGCTGTGTCCGTCACTGTCGCCGCACACCGCCCCGCCGGTCCCGCAATAATTCGCTAAATCGGTCGTGATCGTCGGCCCGACATTGAACGGATCGGTCGATCCCGCGCGGCAGCAATATTCCCACTGTGCTTCGCTCGGCAGCCGATAGTCGCGTCCGGTTATTGCGGAGAGCCGCCGGCAATACTCCGAAGCCTGGTACCAGGTAATGCTTTCGACCGGCAGATCGATACCGCGAAAAAAAGACGGGCTGGGGTTCAAATCATATTGCAGTTTCGCGGGATGCGCCATGACCACCGCCAGCCACTGCGCCTGAGTGATTGGCGCGGCGCTGATAAAGAACGACGCCAGTGTTACATGGTGCTGCGGCCCCTCATTGGGCTGCCGCTCCGGCTCGCTGTCGGGCGAACCCATCGTAAAGCTGCCACTGGGAATCACGACCATATCGAGGCCGTTACCCGATCCGAGATTCTCGGAAGAGACCATCGCGGCGGCGCGCTGCAAGGGTTTTGCCTTCCCTTTTCCGTCGACCTGGGCAAATCCGAAATGGATCGTGCGCAGCAAGGGCTGGGACATCCGTCTGCGAATAAATGGCACAAGACCGACTGCGCCTGCTCCTGCCGCCGCCAGGGCGCCAACCGCAATCGCCCGTCTGCGGGTGAGCAGCGGCGGCCTTTGCGCCTCACCGGGCGTGGATTGCTGCGGCGGTGAACGCGGTTCCGAAACCTGCGGCTGCGATGACCGCGCCCCCGCCTCTGCTTGCTTCAAAGCGATCCGTTTGACGGCCTCATGGGCCTGCGCATCGGCCGGAGCAACGGCAATGACTCGCCACCACAATTGCTCCGCCGTTTCGAGATCGCCTTCAGTTTCCGCCTGCAGCGCGTCGACCCGGAGCGGGGCGATATCGGTTAGGTTCGCGCGCTTCGGAAGCAGAATTAGATGGCGTTTTTCAATCGGCTCGGCTTGGGTGTACGGGGTCTGCCGCGGCTTCCTGTAATGCTGGCATACTTCCGGCACACGAATGCGCAGATACTCGTCAAGCCGTTCGACCGTCGCGCAGTTGGTTTCGCCCTCCAACCGCAGTCCTTCAAGTAGCGTGTAGGTGAAAGCGCCGTGCTTCAGCTCGTCGATTTCATAAGAGCGCTCGTTCGGGCGGCATGACGATATCGCGACGACACCCGGCTGCGTCTCGGACCCAACCCCTTCGCCATCGCGCGCTGCTTCGTTCCGGCAGGCGTCGAGCAGCAGGATCACGTTCTCGGCGCCGCACCGCCGCAGCCGCTCGGTGACAAGGCTGACCGGGATCGCAGTTTCCTCGACATTGCCGGGGTCGGCGTCGCTCGGCATCAGATAGTCGCGGTCGCGTTCCCGCCTGCCGTGGCCGGCAAAGAAGAACCACAAATTATCGCTCGGCTTTAGGAATTTCTGTTCGAACCTGATCCGCAAAAAGCGCCGCAATGTGCCGCCGGTCGGCGTCGATCGGATGGGTTCGCCAAAATCGGTCGCGATTGGCGGCGCGTCATCAGCAAAGAAGTAAACTTTGTCGAACGCGACTTCCTTTTCGAAAAAGTCGCGCAACACCTCTGCATCGCGCTTGGCGAACTGCAACGGCTGCAGGTTGTCGTAGCGGTCGATGCCGATGCAGATCGCCCAGTTCTGGCTCATTGTCGTCCGGGTATGCCGTGGCGCTCAATCCCCGCACCAAAGAATGGTCGTCGGTCGAGCCGGAGATTATCCTTAACTAGGTGTCACGAGGAGGTGTTGATGCGCATCCGGCTAGCGATTCCAGCGATTTTTGCGGCGGCGGGCAGCCTTGCGGCCGGTCCTGCCCTTTCCGGCGAGTTTGCTGTGCCAGGGGCCGCTTTCGCCGATGGCAATGTTGCGATTGTCTTGGCGGGCGGGATGAGCGGCAGTGGCGGTGGCATGACTGGCGGTGGCGGTGGGATGAGCGGTGGCAGCGGAGGAATGAGCGGCGGCGGTGGCGGGATGAGCGGCGGCGGTGGCGGGATGAGCGGCGGTGTCGGCGGGATGAGCGGTGGCGGAATGTTTCGCGGCTCGTTCAGTGACTTTGCTCAACCCGCGGATGGATCGGGTGCCAGCGGGTCGTCCGACAGCTACAGCTATCAGTGCGTTACACCCATCGGCAATTGCTCATTTGTTGCGCCCGCCTGGATGCGGGCGAGTACGTTGCGCGGCGGCTCCGATTGCGCCTGCAACGGCGGTCAAACCCGTGGCCGCGTCCAATAATCCTCCGGAGCCAAAGTCGAAAGAGCCCGGCGCTCGCAAGTGAACTCGTCACTGAACAAAATTGATTGTGCCGGCGCCGTTGACCTGGGTGTTGCGCTGTTTGGGGTTGCCGTAGACCGCAATCGAACCTGAGCCGGATATGTCGGCGACGATCTGCTGGCGGGCGTCGACGTCTGCATTCCCCGATCCGCTGACCCTGACACTGGCATTGTCGGCGATCAGCCGCTGCGCCGAGAGATGGTTCGATCCGCTCATCTCGACGGTCATCGTCGAGACATTTCCGGTCATCTCAACGTGGTTGGAGCCGTTCAACGAAACCGTCAGCTTATCGCCGGTGAGCCCATCGGCATTTATGTCGTTGCTGCCGGAAGCTGAGATATCGCCGACGTCCGGCGATGTTACCGTCACTTTTATGCGTGCGTCGGCCGAATAGGATTGATCAGTGTAGATCTCCAGCCGGCCGTTCGACACCTCGGTCTTGACGATCGGCAATAGATTCTTGTCGGTCTCGATCGTGAGGCCCGGCGGCGAGCCGATTTTGACGGTCACCGCAAAAGCGCCGTCCGCCCGGATCGCCGAGACCGGGCCGATCGGCCGCGTTTCGGAGGCGGGCTGGCCGTCACCGACGATATGGCCGGCCCCAGTCGAGGTCTGCACGGTTACGGTTTGGCCGCTGACCGTGACGCTGGTGCCCTCGTGATTGACGCTGACATTGTTTTGTTGGATCACGCTTGTCTGCGACCAGGCCGAACTGGCGCTTATCGCCAGTGAAGCGGTGACAATCGCGCTCGCCGCGCCCTTCATATATCTCATCCGATCCTGATACCTCGATCTCCGGGCCGGGCGCGCGATAGCACGACGCCCGAACCGGGACAAGCGACCTCAAAACGCACGGTTTGGTATCGCGATATTTCGAGAGTGCGAGCGCCGTTGAGGTCGTAGCCAACGTCGCGACGCCAAAGCCGCCGCCAAATGCTACAATCCGCACTGTGGGATGCGCGAGCGGCAATGACGGCAACAAAAGCCGCGTGCTTCGAGAGGGCGGCGAATGGAAATCAAGCCAAGCAGGCGTAATCTGCTGATTGGCGTTGGGGCAGCGACCGCGGCCAGCGTCCTGCCGGGGAGCGCGTTTCCGGCCGAAAACGCGAGCGGCACCGGCGCACCAGGCGACCTCGCTTACCGCAATGCCGCCGAGCTGATCAATGCCCTCGCGGCCAAACAGATATCCTCGGTCGAACTAACCGATTTCGCGATCGCACGCATCGAGGCTCAGGACAAGCCGATCAACGCCGTCGTCGTGCGCGATTTCGAGCGGGCGCGGCAAGCGGCCAAGGATTCCGACAACGCTCTGGCCCGCCGTGAAACCCGGCCATTGCTCGGCTTGCCGATGACCGTCAAGGAGGCATTTAACGTCGCCGGCCTGCCGACGACCTGGGGCGATCCAAAGTTCCGGGATTGGCAGCCGGGTTTCGACGCGCTCGTGGTGAGGCGGCTCAAGGCAGCCGGGGCCGTCATTCTCGGTAAAACCAACGTGCCGCTGATGCTCGAAGACTGGCAGAGCTACAACGAGATCTACGGCACCACCAACAATCCCTGGGACTTAGCGCGCACCCCGGGCGGATCGTCCGGCGGTGCCGCGGCAGCACTTGCGGCCGGCTTTGTAGCGCTGGAACTCGGCTCCGACATCGGTGGATCATTGCGCTGCCCGGCGCATTTCTGCGGCGTCTTCGCGCATAAGCCGAGCCTCGATCTCGTACCGATGCACGGCGCCGGGCCGCCGCATGTTCCGGACGTACCGATCCGCAGCGGGCTGGCAGTCGCTGGGCCCATGGCGCGCAGCGCCGCCGACCTCGCCCTGGAGCTCGATGTCATCGCCGGACCCGACGAGACGACCGAGGGAGTCGGCTACAAACTGGCGCTGCCGCCCGCCCGGCATCAGGATCTGAAGAGCTTTCGCGTGCTTGTCGTCGACAATCATCCGTTGTGCCCGACCGCGGCGAGCGTGCAGGCCGCGCTCGATCATCTCGCTAACCGTCTTGGCCAAATCGGCGTTGCCGTTGCGCACACAAGCCCGATGCTCCCGGACCTCAGCGAATTGACGCGGCGCCATGTCGAGCTGATCGCCGCTGGGCGTTCTGCGGATCTTTCGGTTGAAATCCGTCAGCGGGTCGAGAATGCGGCGAAAGGATTGCCCGCCGACGCCGACTGGTTTGTCGCCGCAAGACTGCACGGGATTGTCGAGAGTCATCGCGACTGGATCCTGGCGAACCGCGCGACCGGGCGGCCGCGGCAGCAGGTCCGCAAATTGTTCAAATCGTTCGACGTGGTGCTCTGCCCGCCAATGCCGACCCCGGCATTCGCGCACGATCATTCGCCAGGCCGGCAGCGACACCTCGATATCGACGGCAAGCAGGTCCCATACGGGCACCAAATCGCGTGGGCGAGTATGGCGACGGTGCTCGGCCTGCCGGCCACAGTCGCTCCGATCGGGCATAGCAAGGAAGGCCTCCCGATCGGCGTGCAGATCGTTGGCCCCTATCTCGAGGATCGCACGACGGTGGCTTTCGCCGGACTGATCGAGCGCGAATTCGGCGGCTTTGTGCCGCCGCCGGCTCATTAGCAATCGGGCAATCAGCCGGGGCAAGATTGGGCGCATGGGAACCGGCGATACGGGCCTCTGTTGACCGGATATGTCCGCGATGCGGGAGGTGCGGGTGACCGCGAAACGCCTTGTGATAGCGATTTTCGCGATCGGACTAGCTTCGTTACCCTCGTTAATGATCGAGGGCGGCGGAGCGGCCGCACAAACCAATCCCGGAGCACCGCCTGCCGGCTCGGCTCCCGGTGTGGTGGCGCGGCCCGGATTGACCAAACAAGACCGAGATTTTGTCGAGCGCGCGGCACAGAGCGGCATGGCCGAAATCGAACTTGGCAAGCTCGCCCATAAATCGGCAAACCCGGATGTCCGCCGTTTTGCCGACCAGATGATTGCTGATCATAGCCGGGCCAATGCGCGGCTGACCGCGATCGCGCAACCAAAAGGCATAGAGCTGCCAACCACCCCCGATATCGATCATCGCAAGCTGCGCGACAAACTCGCTACCGAGCACGACGGGAATTTCAACCGCGACTACGCTCACGCGATGGTCGTCGATCACGATCAGGCGATAAAGCTGTTTAACACCGAGGCGGACTCAGGTGGCGATCGGCAACTTCAGGAGTTCGCTCGCAACACGCTGCCGACCCTGCAGGAGCACCGCAAGATGGCCGGCGATTTGGCGGCAAAGCTAGGGTCGACGGCGGCGCGGTAATCGGATAGAGGCTTCGCAGCATCGATGCGGAGGACATATTGATGGCGGCGAAGCTGGTAGCTGGTCTCTTCCCATCGGCCGGTATCGCGCTCGACGCGTATCACCGGCTTCACACCGAAGGCTTTCCGTATAACCGGCTGGCGCACCGCGTGCTGAAGGAAGTGGGGCCGGTGCCGCCTCACGTGCAGGCCGAACTCGAGGCATTGCAGATCGACCCGTTGGTGCTCGGCAATGCGCGGCAGACCTTCGCGACCTTTATCCGCAATGGCGAAACAGCGGTCTTTGTCGAGGCCGCGGACGATGACGAGGCCGTCTCGGCAGCGGATATTCTAGGGCTCTACGCGCCGTTGTCGGTGCAGACCCTGATCAGTGGTGGCGGCGGGATCAGCGGTGGGATCAGCGGCGGCGGCGGTCCATAGCCAAGGCACCCGGCCCGGCGGCGAATAGGCACAGGAAGCCGCCGATAATCGCGATATTCTTCATGAATTGGATGTACTGAGCCTCGTGCGTCGGGCCTTCGACCTGCCAAAAGCGGTGCGCAATCAGCGCAGCGACAGCGGTGAAGATGGCCATCACCAGCGCCGCGTATCGGGTTTTCAACCCGAGTACGATCGCGAGGCTACCAAAAAACTCGACGCAGGCGCCGATGACAGCCATGAGTCCCGACATCGGCACGCCGCGCGCTGCCAAGCTGTGCGCGAAGGTGTCGATGTGGCTGAGTTTGCCGAAACCGCTCGGCACAAAGATTGCCGCCAACGCCAACCGCCCGAGCAGCATAAAGAAGCTGCCGCCGGCGGCCGCGACGCGATCGAGAAACCCGCCCATTCCCGCTCCCCGTATCGCTTCGCAGGCCGCACGCTGATCGGCGCGGCCCTGAGCCGTCCGGTTTAAGCCGCTGTGTGCTGCAGATCTTTTGGCAGCAGCTCAGCCCGGTAACTCGGACGCAGGATATCGAGCTTCATCGGCACCGGTGTCCCGAGCCACATCGCATTCTTGCTGTGGTCGTCATAAGAGCTGTCGGTCAGCGGGTGAACCAACACGTCGAGCCCTTCGCGGTTCAACATCAGCCACGGGACGATGTTCTGAAATTCGTCATTTTTGAAGATCACGTTGAACTGCGAGATTGGATGCGGGCCACGCGGTTCGTCGCTAAAACCGCCGGGCTCCACGTTGAATTTCTCGATGATCATCTCGCGCAGCTGACTGGCCTGCGGCTTAGTCGCGGCGTTGTAGTAGACGTGGGCGTGATAGCCTCTGTTCTCGCTCATCTGATCCTCCCGTGTTGTCGCGAAGCGATGGTCTCGGACGAACAAATTGTCGCAGAGCGTCGCCCAACGTGCAACTACATCGACCGGGCATCCGCCATATCAACGACGGCGTCGCGGTGTTTTTACACCATTTGACGCTGCGGTTGCGCTGACTTAACGTCGAGCCTACCCGGTTATCGAACTGACGCGGAGGATATGATGGACGGCACGACGACAGTAAGCCTCGATAGCATCACCGCACCGCTCAATTTTCTCATTCCGATGGCCGAAAAGCCGGTCGCCTACAATTACGACCCGCCGCCCGGGACCCCGGTGCGCACCGGCAGGAACATCGAACTCCAGGTGCCGATCCGCAATGCGCGGCCATTGATCGACCAGCTGTCGCTCGACAGAGAAGGGTTTGTGCTGCTGCATCACCAGACGGCAGTGACAAATTTCTACGACGAGGACCAGATCAGATCGGTCTATTACCCGGAATGCGAGCGGGTCATGAAAGAGGCGACGGGTGCTGCCCGTGTCGTCGCCTTTGATCATATCGTGCGCAACGCCGCGATGTCGGCCAAGGACAAGACCATCAAGATCCCGGCCAAACGCGTGCACAATGACTATACCGCCTGGTCGGCACCGCAGCGGGTCCGCGATTTGATGGGCGACGAAGCCGAGGAATTGCTCAAGCACCGCTTTGCAATCAATAATCTGTGGCGGCCGATCCGCGGGCCGGTGCTCGAACTCACCGCTGACCCTGTGCGACGCGCAGAGCCTCACGGAAGAGAACCTGATCGCCAGCGAACTCAAATACCCGGATCGCACCGGCGAAACCTACGCGATCACCTACAACCCCAGTCAGCGCTACTATTATTTCCCAAAGATGCAGGCCGATGAGGTCGTGCTGATCCGCTGCTACGACTCGGCCTTGCACGGTGCGAAGCGGTTCTCGGCGCATACCGGCTTTGACGATCCGACGACACCGCGCGATGCCCCGCCGCGCGAGAGCCTCGAAGTGCGGATGTTGGTGTTCTTCCCACCCGGCGCTTAGCGGACCACCACCTCCATCCCTCTTCCCCGTGACCGCCCACATTTCGTGGGCGGTCACGTCCGGGCGTCCATCGCTCGCGACAGGGCTGTTTCGTTATATCTTGCGGGATCCATAACCCCCCGATCGGGCAGGGAAAGCGAATTTCCCGAAATTCTTTGAATTATGAATACACGGCTTTGTCCGTGCAAACCCCTATATGAAGGGTTTCAACGCAGTGGCCGTAACATGCCGACCCCGAGAGATTTCTTCGAAAATATCGTCAAACCGGCTTATGACGCTTGGCGGGCCGACCCACTATGTGAATGGAAGGCGAAGGCAGCCGTATCCAACGCCGATACGATGGCCGAACGAGTATTCATCTATTGGAAAAATATGAAAGACTACGCTCCAGTTGCTAACGCGCAGTCTGCACACCAATACAGAACGCATTTACGGCAGAGCGTCTGCTCGGATTTTGGATTGGTTTGGGATGTTCACGATGGGCATAAACATGCAACTCTCACTCGGCCTAATCGTCTAGTCACAAATGGCGGGCAAACCCGTGTTTGGCATATGGTACTCGGTCAAATGGCCTTGGGAGAGGGAGTATTAGGGGGTGGCGTTGAGATCGTTATTCAACTCGATAGCGGACAGCGGCGCGCGCTCCTACAAGTAATGCAGAATGTCATGGCGATGTGGGAGAAGATATTAGTCGGGACGGGGTTGTGACCGTGCCGGTCACGCGCGGCGTCTAGATGTAGTGCGCCGCCCGTGTCTCACGCTCCTACCATAACGCTAGTTATGCGGCACCGTCGTGTGTCCACCAAATACAGATGTCACCGTCTCTGCCATTTACAAATGTCACCGGCACCGCGGTTTGGGTCGGGCGGCGGGCGGGCGCGAAGCCCCCGGCGTAGCGCAGCGACCGATCGACGCCCGCCATGGGGATGGCCGAAACTGCACCCGCTTGTTTGACCGGGCGGGCTCGGCCCGCCCGGCTCGTAGAACGGCTCAGCCGACTTTAAACAGACGCGCGTCGCGCTGATCGCGGCGGCGCGGTGCTTTGGTGCTGCGCCGCTGCGGTCCGCGGCGAAGCTGCTCCTCGCGGATGAAGGCGAGCGCAGCGCCGAGCCGTTTGTTCTCGACAATCGCGCCCTGGTCAACCTGTTGGATTGTATCGAAGATCCGGTAGGCAAACTCGATGCCCTTGTAGCGGATCGACAGGCGACCGTCGGGATAGTCGATGACGGTGACCCGCTTGCCGATTGCCGCCTTGGCTTGCTCGCTTGGCTCCAGGATGAACATGATCTTGTCGTACTGCAGGGTCAGCGCCTGTGAGAGGGTGCGCTCCTCCTTCCAGGCAAAGGCGTCGTCGAGATCGTCACCGGCGTGCAGCGGCCGATGCAAATCCTTTTTATTCGCCGGTGCTTTGGCAAAGCGCGCGTTGTAGTCAGCCATGAAAGCCGGGAGCAGGGCGTTGCCTTCCGCCAAGCTTGCCACGCCCGCCAACCGCAATTCCTTGACCAGGCGGTCTTGCAACGTCTTGTTGGCACGCTCGACCCGGCCTTTCGCCGGGCTCGAATTGGCGCAGATGATATCGATGTTGAGCACGTGCAATGCCCGGCCAAACTGGGTCATGCCGTCGCCGCCGAGCGCGCCCGAGTGGTTGACCCGAAACACCCCGTGCTTGTCGCTGTAAAACGCGATCGGCTTGCCCCAGGCCTCCAGATAGGCACGGGCCGCCTGGAAATAGGCAAAGGTTGACTCGCTCTCGACAAATTGCAGATGCATCAGCCGGCTGGTCGCGTCGTCGACAAACACCAGCAGCGTGCATTGCGGCCCGCGGTCCTCGAACCACCAATGCTCGCTACCATCGACCTGGACCAGTTCGCCAACGCATTCGCGCCGCGGCCGCGGCTGGTGAACCTGCTTGCGCTGCTTGCGATCACGCCACAGCCCGGCTTCGATCATCCACTGGCGCAGCGTTTCACGGCCAACCGCGATCCCGTGATCCTCGCACAGCTTCTCGGCTGCCAGGGTCGGGCCAAAATCCCAATACCACTGGCGGATGATTGTCAGAACCGCGCGCCGCAATGCCTCGGGCTTGCGCCGGTTACTGCGACGGCCGCGGCGCTTCGAGATCAGGCCGCTCGGACCTTCGATCCGATAGGCCTTCAACAGCCGAAACACCTGACGCCGCTCGAGCCCCAACAGCTGGCCCGCCGCTTTCGTCGTCAGCCGCTTTTGGTCCAAATCCCGCAGAACCTCCAGCCGCGAAAGCTCCCGATCGCTCATCAGTCGTATCGTCACCCCCAACACCCCCCGGAAATCCCCCGGGAAGTGTCATCTGTAACCGGCAGAGGAGTGACATTTTGATCGGGCGCCTACACGTCGGGACCAACACTGATATGCCGCATAGGACGTGCAATCAATCACGTTGGTGAGCCGCCCGGCAGGGGAATGCGCCGCAAGGCGGGCAGTAGCTCATCGCTGATCAGTCGCATGCTGGCGAGGGCCGAGGCCACCGGCATGCCGCTCCAATGCGTGCGGAAGATCAAATAATTGGCGCCGGCTTCGTCCCAGCACGGGCGCAGCTGTTCGTAGCATTCCTCCGGGCTGCCGAGCACAAACCGATCCTGCAACAGCGCTTCGAGCGACTGGCGGAACGAATCCTGCCCCGGCAATACCTGGTCCTGGCCCCATTGCGCGTAAGTCTGGTATTTCGCCGCGAGGTAGGGGCCGGCCATTTCGACCGCGGTGCGCTTGTCCTTGGCGCAATAGATCTCGCGCAGATAGGGGAGCACCGTAGGGAACGGTTTGCCGTGCTTCGCCAACTCGGCGCGGTAGAGCGCCATCTGGCCGGTAATGACCGGCATCGTCGCATGCGGGTTGATAAAAAAGCTGTCGCCGAGGCGGGCGGCACGGCGCACCGCGGCATCGCTGTTGGCGGCGATCCAGATCGGCGGGTGCGGCTTTTGCACCGGACGGCAGGTCATCGTGACATTGGCGAGCTTGCAGATCTCGTTTTCAAAGGTGACGTTGTCCTCGGTCCATAACCGCTTGATCACTTCGAGGCATTGCTCAAAGCGGCGCACGCGCTGACCCTTGGGCACCCCAAAGGCATCGAACTCGACTTCGCGATAACCGAGGCCGACGCCAAAGACGAAATTTCCCCGCCAAATCGCATCGAGCGAGGCGATGCATTCGGCGGTTTCGACCGGGTTGTGCAATGTCGCCAGCAGGACTCCGGCGATGCCGGTCATCTCGCCGGCTTCGGCAGCGAGCCGCGCCAGAAACGGGATCAACTGCAGCTGGCGCACGCCTTCGCTCAGATAGTGCTGACCGGTGGCGACAGCGTCCCAGCCGCGGTCGCGCGCCAGCCGCGTCATCGCGTATTGCCCTTCGAGCTCAGCAACGATGTCGCTCGCCGGCGGGTGCTGGCCGGTCAGAAAAATCCCAATCTTCATGACATCCCTCGCGGGTTTGCGCGGCTCGGCGCCGATATTATCAAGCCATAACCAATTTATTAAATCATCGCACGGCGGCTGCCGAGCCCATGCTGACAATAAGACGCTGGCGACATATTACGACCGGCGTTCCGGTAGCCGCTAGACACTTGCGCTTCGGTTTGCGCTCGCAATCCGCTCTCATTCTGCCTCAAATATCGGCGCTGACCCGCGGATGGTGACGGACGAATGGGTGCTCTGGAATTCGTGTTTGGGTCGACCGGCCACATCAGCTGGTGGCAGGAGTGTCTCCGGGCGGTCGTGATCTTCGCTTATGGCCTTGCCCTGGTGCGCCTCGCCGGAAGACGCATTTTCGGCCGCTGGGCGGCGCTCGACATCGTTGTGGCAATTATCATCGGCTCAAATTTAAGCCGCGCGCTGACCGGCAACGCTCCGTTCGGGGGAACATTGGCCGCGTGCGCGCTGCTGGTAGCGCTTCATTGGGTCTTGGCGCAAGGAGTCGCTCGTTCGAAAGGGCTGTCGCAGATCTTCGAAGGAAGCGTGGTAGACTTGGCCCGCGCGGGAAAAACTGACGATTCCCAGCTCTTCCGGCACGCAATCAGCAAAGGCGACATTGAAGAGGCTCTCCGGCAAACAGGCGTCGAGCGAGTTTCGCAGACACGCCTGATCGCGCTCGAACCAAGCGGCAAAATTACCGTGGTGAAGGCGGATTAAATCACACATTCGGGCGGGCGGATTGGGTGCGGCAGCTGAAATAAATGGAGGCGCCGATGAATGACTTTACTGCGAGCGACGGCGTGCGGCTCGCTTATTATATCGATGATTTCACCGATCCGTGGAAAGAACCGCCGACCCTGTTGTTGCTGCACGCGGCAATGGGAAGTTCGCGGCGCTACTACGCTTGGGTCCCGGCGCTCTGCCGCGATTATCGGGTCGTCAGAATGGATTTGCGCGGTCATGGCGAGTCCGAAATTCCGCCACCCGAACACCCGCTGACGCTCGATCGGCTGGTCACCGACCTCACCGAGCTGATGGATCATCTCGGCGTCCGCAGCGCGCATATCGTCGGCAATTCGGCAGGCGGTTATTTGGGCCAGCAACTGGCCATGAACCACGGCGATCGGGTGAGGAGCCTGATGCTGTTTGGCTCGAGTCCGGGGCTCAAAAACAGCCAGGCGCCGAGCTGGATCCCGCAGATCGCGGCCAAGGGGCTGCGTAGCTTTCTTGCCGAGACGATCGCCGAGAGGCTGCCGCTCGATCAGGTCGATCCCGGGCTCGTCGAATGGTTTCTCGATGAGGCGGCAAAAAACGACCCGGCTTATATCGGTAAATTCGTGCTGCTGATGGCGAGCTATGACTGGAGCGACGAGGTCGGCCGCATCCGCTGCCCGACCTTGGTCGTGATCCCTGGCGCCGAACAGATCGGCTCGACCGCCAATTACGAGCCGTTCCGCAAGCTCGTCCCCGATGTCGAGATGCGGGTCTATGACGGCGCGCCGCATAATATTTGCGACGCCTTTCCCGACCGCTGCGCCGCCGACGTCCGCGATTTCCTCAGCCGCCGCTTCGGCCTCGGTAATTGATCATCAGGCGGCGACGCCAGGCGGGCGGCGCTCGTGCCAGTTAGTCGCCTGTTGATACGCCCAACCGATGCGCAATGCGGTTTCTTCGTCATAGGGGCGGCAGACGATTTGCAACGACAATGGTAGGCCGCTCGCGGTAAAGCCGTCAGGAACAGCCAGGGCGCATAGTTCCAGCGCGTTGACAAAGCGGGTGAAGTGGGCCGGCGTCGTGCTCTGGTCGACCGCTTCGAGCGGGACCGCGGCGGTGGTCGTTGTCGGGGTCAGCAAGGCGTCGGCATCGCCGAGCGCCGCGTCAAATTCCACCTTGGCTTCGGCCTGCTCGCGCAATGCGCCGAGGTATTCGCGCGCCGACACGCCGCGGCCGGAGGCGATGCGCGGGCGCACCGCCTCGTCGATCGGCAGGCTCATATTGTCGATCAGATCGCCGACCAGGAAATAAGACTCGGCGCCAATGATGCGGCCGGTCAGCTGGGTGTATTCGGAAAAGCGGCGTGGCAGCTCGACCGAGACGATCTCGGCGCCAAGCCGCGCCATTGTGTCGAGCGCCGCGTCATAGGCGTTCAGCATTTCGGCCGAAACATGATCGCGCTCGATCGCCGGCATGCGCGCCAGCTTGAGCCCGCGGACGCCGCGCCGCATCGTCGCCAACGAGCCGGCCGGCGGCCGTCCCAGGGTGCGCGGGTCATGGGGATCGGGTCCCTCGATCAGCTGATACAACAGGGCCGCGTCCTCCACCGAACGAGCCATCGGACCGGGTGTATCGAGGCTCGGGCTCAACGGCAGCACGCCATAAGTGCTGACGCGGCCGATTGTGGTCTTGAGGCCGGATAACCCGCACCAGGATGACGGCAATCTGACTGAGCCGCCGGTGTCGGTGCCGATGCCCCAGGGCGCCATGCATGCCGCGACCGCAACACCGGTGCCGCTGCTCGACCCGCCGGGGGTGCGGGCTGTTTCGCGATCCCAGGGATTCCAGGGTGTACCCCGGTGCTGATTGGTGCCCCAACCGCCCATCGCGAACTCGACGGTGTGGGTCTTCCCGAGCACGATCATGCCGGCGGCGATCGTCCGACGGGCGATCGTCGCGGTGTAGGTCGAGCGGCGCTCGGACCACACTTGCGAGCCGCCGGTGGTGACCCGCCCCTCGATTTCGATCAAATCCTTTAGCGCGATCGGGATTCCGTGTAGCGGTCCGACTCGATGTCCCGATCGGATCGCCTTGTCGGCGGCCTCGGCGGCGAGCCGGGCTTCATCGGCGTAGACCTCGACATAGGCGTGTAGTTTTGGGTCTTGCGCGCGGATTTGCGCGAGATACGCGTCGACGATACCGACCGGCGACAACCGGCCAGCGCCGATCTCGGTTGACAGAGTGTGGGCCGGCAACAAAGCGGGATCGGTGTTGGCTGACGGCATAGCTCCCCTCGCGCTGCGGAGGGCGAGGATAGGCGCGTCCACGCTACATCTGTCAACCGCCCGAGGCGATCTGATACGAATGAGGATGTCGGCCTGCGTCAGCTGTCCGGGTGTGGTGCGTTGCACGCTCTGACGGGTGAGAATGCCACCCGCTGTGGCCATGCCGATGCGAAGCTGCGGCGAAACGCGGCGAATACCTTGCGCTCCGTCGATGCGCCCAGCGGCGGCTGCCGCTATAACGGTCATCTTCGGTTACGGCAAAATGAAACAGCCCCGCCTGCTCGCTCGGGTCGTAGGTTGTGCGGGCGGCGGCCAGCGGCGGCTGGAACCCGGCCGTAGCGACAGTCGTAATCGCTTGGCCTGATACCTGCGGATAGATAAAGCCAAAAGTCGGGTTATCGCGGCCAAACTGGCCGGAATCGACGTTCATGACTGCGACAGTCGTCCAGTCATGATTGGGCGAGGTGTCAGCGACTGGGGTGCCCAGAGTGACTCTGCCGTGATACCAGTTCGACTGGTCGACCAGCACCATTGAGGGGCCAACAATCTTGGATACGACCGCGACGTGACCCGACGGGGAGCCGCCAGTGGGCCGGAATACCAGGATCGAGCCGACCGCCGGCATCTGTCCGCGTTGGTAGCGGCCAGCCGCCTCGTACCACCAGCCGCCGGCAGCACCATAAAGATCGATGCCGGTCACGGCGCGCGCGTAAAGCGCGCAATTACCGGCCGCGGCCTTACGGGAATATCCAGCAAAACAGCTCACTGCGATGGCGCCCCATAGGAGGCCCCAGCCCAACTTCGCTCGCATTAATTTGCCCCCCGGCTGAAAGGCGGTTGGGAGACCGCCTTGCGCGGCGGTCTATGACCCCGCGCCGTTAAGAATTGTTAACGACGACTATAAAACCTCAGGTCGGACTAAAAAATCACTAAGTTTTTTTACAGGAGGGCTAAAAAATTAGCGGTTCTTAACAATATCGCGCATGATTAATTAATCAATGCGCGTATTTGGCGAAACGTCATATTTAAATCCAAGCGCCGTCAATGCATTCCGTACCTCATCCTGCGCGAAGATTTGGCGGAATCGCAGAATCGGGGCACGGTTCATTCGAGTCTTGGGGACAATGAAATCGTAATGCTCGTCCTGCAGTGGGATAAACCCAAGCCCGTATTGCCGGGCGACACTTTCGATCGCCACACCCCAATCCGCGCGGTTCTGAGCCACTGCCACGGCGACCGCGTTGTGAGATTTGGGCTGAGACCAGTAGCCCGATGGCTTTGCTCCGGCGAGCAACCTGTCGGTCAGGATGCGAGTGCCGCTCCCGGCGTTGCGGTTGACCATCAGACAATCGGGTGCGGCCGACGCCGCCAAGACCGCCTCCTCGGCGGAACGGCCTTCAAACCGCGGGTCGCCCTTGCGATAGACAACCCCCTGCAATCGGCGATATCCCGCGATCAATTCGAGCGCCGGGGTCAGAAACGGCCGATTATATTCGCCGGTCTCGGGGTCCATCAGATGGATCGCCGCGATATCACACTCGCCGCGTTTGGCGGCGGCGAGTCCGCCCATGCTGCCGACATTCAATGCTTTGACCGAAATCCCCTCAGCGCCGAGTCGGTCGATCAGGACATCGAGCCCGACACAATGACTCCCGATGATCACGAGATCGGCCAGTTTGGCACGACCGATCAGCTGCACCTCCACCGGGGTCCCGGCCGGAACGGCGTCCACTTGGGCATCAATTGCGATAAAGCCGTCGGCCTGACTAAAGGAGGTGACCGCGCCCGAGCCCTTGGCGTTGGGATAGGCGGCAAGACCGCCGTCCTCGCCTGGCATCAGCGAGACCATCAGATACTCGGTCCGCCCGCGTTCGGAGGCGGTGCGCAATGGCAGCACCGCCGGAAGCCGCTCTGCTTGTTCCGCGGGCAAGCCGGCAAAGGCGCGAATGACCGGGGCGACAAATTCGTGAAACGTGAAGATCGCGGATGTCGGAAAACCCGGCAATACGACGACTGGCTTGCCCCCGGTTACGGCGAGACACAGCGGCTTGCCAGGCTTTAGCGCCACGCCGTGAACGATGATGCCGGGATCGTTGAAGCGCGCCACCGCGCGGTAACAGAGGTCGCCCGCCCCCTTTGACGTGCCGCCGGACATGATCACCATGTCGCAGATGGCGAGCCCTTGCTCGACGAGCCCAGTCAAAATCGCGTCGTCATCGGCGCCGATGCCGAGCGGGCAGGGGACACCGCCCGCCTCCTCGACCGCGGCGGCAAGAATTGCGGAATTCGAATCGTACACGGCGCCCGGCCGCATTGGGCCCCCGGGAGCGACGATCTCGTCGCCGGTCGAGATGATGGCGACCCGCGGCCGCCGCCATACTTCGACTTCCCCGCGACCGACCGCCGCCAGCATTCCGATCTCGCGCGAGGTCAGAACCTGACCGGCGCGCAGTACGGTTTCGCCTCGCGCCATATCGCTTCCGGCAAAAGCGATAAATTGTCCGATCGTCGCGGGCCGCCGGATTTCGATCGCGATGTCGCCGGCTTCCTCGATGGTTTCGGTGTGCTCGACCATCACCACGCCGTCGGCGCCGCGAGGCACCATGCCACCGGTCGCGATCAGGGTCGCGGTCCCCGGTTCGATTGCGAGGCGCGGCTCTGTCCCGGGTGTCAGTATTTCAGGCAGCAAGGTCAGACGGCGCGGTGTCTGCGCGCTAGCGCCGTTCGTGTCATCTGCGCGTACCGCGAAACCATCGACGCTGGCGCGGTCGAAACCCGGCACATCGACTTCCGCAACGATGCGGCTGGCGACGACACGCCCCAGAGCTTGCGCTAACCGCACCCTCTCGGACCCTAGCGGGTGGAGCTGGAGATGACTGCGAAACCGGCGGTCGGCCTCGTCGCGCTCGAGGACGTCGAGGAATTGCTCCTGGCGCGCGAGGCTCCGCAGCATCGCGGGAATATCGTTCATGAGACCGGCTCCGCGCAGATTCGGCACTTACCTCGAATTCAGCACTTCCTATAGAAATAGGCGCTGACCGAGGCGCCTGCCGGATAGCCCTCGCTCTGTGCGGGCACGATGATAAATCCATCGGCCGCAACGGCTGCCCTCAACCCGGTCTCGACAAAGGATCCGCTTGGTTCGACCCGACCATCGGAAAGCCGACGGATCGGACAAATCTCGGTCATGCCGATTGGCGAGACGATCTTGCGCGCGGTCGTGACTTGGCGCCGATCGTAAGGCAGCGCGGGCTCACGCCCGCCCAGCCGGCGGATAGCACGACGGGCGAACAGCTCGTAATTCCACAAGCAACCAACAGGTCCTGCAGGCAGCACTAACGCGGGCGTGCCATTGGCAGTCCGGCCGAAGCCGGCGGTCTCTCCCGGAATTAGTGCGACCCCGTGAATGTCGAGCGATGCGGCAGAGCCCACCGCGGACGCCAGCTGTTCTTCGCCGCCGCTCCCGGCTAGGACGATGATGTCGGCGCCGGAGCCAAATGCCTGAGCAAGGCTGGCCTCGATAACGACACCACCATCGCGCGCGATCAGCGCGTGGAGCATCAGCCGGTTGCCTTCGTTTGCACCGGACCGAGGCTGGCCGCCGATCACCAGGCGCACCCGCGGGCGGCGGACCACGGCTATGCCAGTGACGCCGGCTAAACCGGCGAGGCCAACATGTCTCGGCGTCAGACCAGTTCCGGCCGCGACCAGAATTGCACCAGCTTCGGCTACCACACCGCGGCGATCGACATTAGCTCCCACAGCGACAGGTTCGATCAACTCGATATGGCCGGATTCATCGGATTCCGCTTGATCGGCGGGCACGATCGCGTCGGTTCCGGGCGGCATCGGTTCGCCGGCTCCAATCGGGATCGCAGCTATTGTCAGCGGATTATAGGTTCCGGCACCGAGGCTGGCTGCGGCCGGCACCGCGAAGCCATCGATTGCGGCGCAATCCGCGGCAGGGATCGCCTCGGCGGCTCGCAAATCCGCGCCGAGTACGCGTCCCACCGCCCTTTCGAGCAAAACATCTTCCAGTGCAAGGGAAGCCGTTGCTTTGTCGATCCAGGCGCAGGCGCACTCGACCGAAACGCGTGAAAGCCGCCTCACCCCATTTTGACCAGGACTTGGTCAACATCCGTGATCAGATCGTCGACATCCTAATTTGCCTGGCAGAATTTTTGCGGCCGAGCTCGATGAACGCTCCCGCGAAGTCAGGCGCGGACGGGCACGCCTTTTTGCTCGAATACCTGTTGCAGTTCGCCGGTCTCGTACATCTCGCGAACGATGTCGCAGCCGCCGACAAACTCACCTTTGACGTATAGCTGCGGGATTGTCGGCCAGCTTGAGAACTCCTTGATGCCCTGCCGGATTTGCGGGTCCGACAGCACATCGACACCTTTGAACTTGACCCCGAGCTGGCTCAGGATCTGAACCACCGCCGCGGAAAAACCGCACTGCGGAAACACCGGCGAACCCTTCATAAACAGCACGACCGGGGTATCGGTGACTTCTTGCTGGATGCGGTCGTGAACCGTGTTGTCCATCGTCTTGTTCCTCGATTTGCGAAAAGTTAGGCGGCTGGTGTCAGGTCAGTCTTCCGGCACGCCGGTTTGCAACGCCAGCGCGTGAAGCTCGTTACCCATTCTGCCACGCAACGCCTGATACACCATCTGATGCTGCTGGACCCGAGTCTTGCCGCGAAAAGCATCGGACACGACGTGGGCGGCGTAATGATCGCCGTCGCCGCGCAGATCTTCGATCGAAACTTGCGCGTCGGGCAGGCTTTCCTTGATCAGCCGCTCGATCATTCCCGCATCCATCGCCATTCGACGCTCTCCCCGCTCAAACCCGTTCCATATAGCCCGGAAGCCAAGCGTTGTTCGCAGCCTTCAGCGCGTTAACGGATATGGCACCAGCACCAGGGAGTGTCAACGCGGCCCCATCGACCGTGCCGATAACGCGAGCCGGCACACCCGCTGCCGTTGCCCTGACGAGTACCGCCTCGGGCTCGGAGGTTTCGATCAGATAACGTGCCTGGTCCTCACCAAAGAAAAAGGCATGGCGCGGTTGGGCGGAGGGTGTCGGCTCGAGCAGAACGCCACGCATGCCTGCCATCGCCATCTCGGCGATCGTGACGAGGAGACCGCCATCGGCGAGATCATGACACGCGACGAGCCGCCCGGCCGTGATCTCGGCGCGAACAAAATCGCCGTTGCGGCGCTCTGCTGTCAGATCGACCGGTGGGGGTGAGCCGACCTCGCTCCCCTCGATCTCACGCAAGTAGAGCGAGGCGCCGAAATGACCTTTTGTTTCGCCAATCAGGATCAAGCTGTCGCCATCGCATTTAAGAGCGAGGTCGACGGCACGGCTGAGCTCGGCGATCACCCCGACGCCGCCGATTACGGGGGTCGGCAGGATCGCGCTCCCGCTCGTCTCGTTGTAGAGCGACACGTTGCCGGATACGACCGGGTAGTCGAGCGCCAAACATGCTTCGCGCATGCCTTCGATCGCGCCGACGATTTGGCCCATGATCTCGGGCCGCTCGGGATTGCCGAAATTGAGATTATCGGTCAATGCCAGTGGCAACGCGCCGACCGCAGTCAGATTGCGCCAGTTTTCGGCAACCGCTTGCATTCCCCCGCGCACCGGATCGGCCCGGCAGTAGCGCGGAGTGCAGTCGGTCGCCATTGCCAATGCCTTTGTCGCGCCGACCCGGATAACGGCGGCATCGCCCCCCGGCCGCTTGCTGGTGTTGCCCATCACGAGATGGTCGTATTGCTCCCAGATCCAGCGCTTCGAGACCAGTGGCGGGGAGGCGATCAATTGTCTTAGGCATTCGAGCGGGTTGCGATCGGCCAGTGCGCCGGGATCGATGTCGTGTTGAGGCGGGGTGCGGCGCCACGGGCGCTCGTAAAGCGGCGCTTCGGTGACGAGCGGCCCGACCGGGATGTCCGCCGCAACCTTGCCATGCATGCACAGCACCAGACGGCCGCTGTCGGTGACATGGCCGATCAGCGCGAAATCGAGCTCCCATTTTTCAAAAATCCGCTGCGCCTCGGCCTCGCTACCCGGGCGCAGCACCATCAGCATTCGCTCCTGGCTCTCGCTCAGCATGATCTCGTAGGCTGTCATGCCGGTCTCGCGCACCGGTACCCGATCGAGATCGAGTTCGATGCCGAGCCCGCCCTTCCCCGCCATCTCGACCGAGGACGAGGTCAGCCCCGCGGCGCCCATATCCTGGATCGCGACGATCGCATCGGTCTGCATCAATTCGAGACAGGCCTCGATCAGCAATTTTTCGGTGAACGGGTCGCCTACCTGTACGGTCGGGCGCTTTTCGCCGGCGTCGCCGCCAAACTCGGCGGAGGCCATTGTCGCACCGTGTATGCCGTCGCGCCCGGTCTTGGCACCGACATAGACGACGGCATTGCCGGGTCCGGCGGCGGCCGAATAAAAGATGCGGTCGGTGCGGGCGAGCCCGACACACATTGCATTGACCAGGATATTGCCATTATAGGCCGGGTCGAACTCGCATTCGCCCCCCACCGTCGGGACGCCGACGCAATTGCCGTACCCGCCGATGCCGGCGACGACACCGGCCACGAGATGACGGGTGCGCGGATGATCCGGGCTGCCGAAGCGCAAGGAATCAAGGATCGCGATCGGCCGCGCGCCCATCGTAAAGACATCGCGCAGAATGCCGCCGACGCCGGTCGCCGCTCCCTGATAAGGCTCAATAAACGACGGGTGGTTGTGGCTCTCGATCTTAAAGACAACCGCGTCGCCATCGCCGATATCAACGACGCCTGCGTTTTCGCCGGGTCCGCAGATGACTTGCGGCCCCGATGTCGGCAACGTCTTGAGCCAGATCTTCGAAGATTTGTAGGAGCAATGCTCGCTCCACATGACCGAAAAGATGCCGAGCTCAGTCAGGTTCGGCACGCGGCCGAGAATCGCAACAGCACGCTCGAACTCTTGCTCGGTCAGCCCGTGCTCGGCCGCCAGCGCCGCCGTGACGTTACTGCCGCTGATCACTGCAATGCGTTCGCCAAGCCGGCAAAGAATGCGGCGCCGTCGGTGCCGCCGAGATCAGGATCCGTCGCATTTTCGGGGTGCGGCATCAAGCCGAGCACGGTACGGCTCGCGTTGAATATTCCGGCGATCGCATGCGCCGAGCCGTTGAAGTTGGCGTCCTCGTCGAGGCTGCCGTCGGGCGCGCAGTAACGAAAGGCGATGCGTCCCTCGCCTTCGAGGCGGTCTAGAGTGTTGGCGGCCGCGGTGTAGTTGCCGTCGTGGTGCGCCACGGGAACTCGGATCGTCTGCCCGGTGTGATAGCCGCAAGTGAAGATCGTCTGATTATCCTCGACGCGCAGGTGCACGTCGCGGCAGATAAACTGGAGTGAGCGGTTGGGTAGCAGCGCGCCCGGCAGCATCCCGGCTTCGGTCAATATCTGAAAACCGTTGCAGATACCGAGCACCGGCGTGCCGTGCTCCGCGCGCGCCCGGACCTCGCGCATGATGGGCGAGTGTGCCGCCATCGCCCCGCATCTGAGATAGTCGCCATAGGCAAAACCGCCTGGCAGGACGATCAGGTCAGCCGCGGGCAGGGCGGTCTCGCGATGCCAGACGCGTACCGGCTCATGGCCAACCGCGCGTTTCAGCGCCATACAAACATCGCGCTCGCGGTTCGAACCCGGGAAGATGATGACGACCGATTTCATCGGCGCTTCAGCATAGCTCGATCGCGTAATCCTCGATCACCGGGTTGGCGAGCAGCTGTCGACACATCGCCTCGACCTCGGCGCGAGCCCGTGTCGGGTCGGCTTCGTCGAGTTGCAGCTCGATCAGCTTGCCTTGCCGCACCTCGCCGATCCCGGTGAAACCCAGTGACGCGAGCGCGTTGCCGATCGCCTTGCCTTGCGGGTCGAGCACGCCGGTTTTGAGGCTGACATGGATACGCGCCTGCATCGGGATCGCCATCGCCGCGAATGATTAGCCTTGATATAGCGGTGGCCCGAAGCGCGGGCAATCCAACCACTGTCAACCGGGTCATGCCAGGCTGATCTCCTGCCATGGCGTTTGTTCCGGCAACCACGAGGCAAAGCGGAACACCGGCCGCAGATCCGGCTCCTCATGCGCTGGCAATGCGATCAGCGCGCTCGAAACCGTGCCGTAGCCGTCGGTGCGAAAGCGCATAGCCGCGGTCGCCGGCTCGCCCGGCGGCGCCCGGCAACTGCCGAGCAATTGCTGCCACGCCGTCCACTCCCCTTGATCGGGTTCAGGCACCGGCCAGGCGCCAAACGCCGGCTTTGCGAGTTGCAGACGGCGGGTGCCGAGATCGTCGATGTCACCGGCGGCCATCAGCGACAGCCCCTCTTTGATCGGATGAACCTCGACCCGCCGACCGCCGGCATGGCGCAGCCAAAAGCCATCGCGCTCATCGGCAATGATCAGGTTGAACGTGCGGTAGGCGCCGGGTTCGAGATGCGACAGGGCCTCGGCCGCATCGACCGCGTCGGCATGGTCGAGCGCCTCCAGCACCAATTCGCCGCGCGAGCGCACGCCCGGCGCCGGCCCTAGCGAGCCGGTTCGGTTCAATACCGCGGCAACGACGCCCCAATCGTTGATGCCGAGCCAAGAACCTCCGGCGAGGACATCGAGCCCGGCGATCACCTCGGGCCGATCGGGCCAATGGCGCGCGGGAGGTTGCCACGGCCGTTCGATCATCTCGTCGCGGTTGGCGCCAATCAGTACCGGCCAACGGTGATCGGGACGGCGCAGGATTACCAGAGTACACATTCAGTTTGCGGCGTTCTTGCTTGCTGGTTCTGCAGCATCAGGCCATATCGAAAGCCGATCCATCGATGCAAGCAACGACATTCGGAAGGAGGGGACGATGCCGACTTTTGCCGACCGCGAGAGGGAATTCGAAGCCCGGTATCAGCACGATCAGGAATTTAACTTCAAGGTCACCGCGCGCCGCAACCGGCTGTTGGGCCTATGGGCGGCACAGCTTCTCGGGCTGCTTGGCGACGCCGCCGAGGATTATGGAAAGCGCGTGGTCGACGCCCAGTTCGAGCCGGGCGGCGATAAAACGGTGATCGACAAAGTAGCTGCCGATCTCGGCGCCAAAGATCCGACGATTACCCCCGCCCGCGTCACCTTCGAATTGCAGCACTTTGCCGAGCAGGCCAAACAGCAGCTATTGAAGGAGTAGCTCTACACCGGACGATCGCCTTTGACCGTGACTCGGTTGCCCGATCGGGTGTGCGGCCAATAATCCCACATCGCGTGGTGCTGGACACAGCGATTGTCCCAAAAGGCGATCGAGTTCTCCTGCCAGCGAAAGCGGCATTGGAACAGCGGGTTCGCCATGTGATGGTACAGATACCGCAGGATACCGTCGCTCTCGTCCCGCGGGATGCCGTTGATGTAGCGGGTGAAGCCGCCGTTCACGTAAAGCGCTTTCCGGCCGGTCACCGGATGAGTGCGCACCACCGGGTGATCGGCGAACGGATAGCTCTCTTTATCCTTTACTCCGTAATTCGCGTATTGCCCGCGATAATGCTCGCCGTCATGGCGCGCGGTCAGCCCTTCGAGGTAAGTCTTCATCCGATCGGAGAGCGCCTCATAAGCGGCGTACATGTTCGCGAAGAGCGTGTCGCCGCCGCGCGGCGGGCATTGGCGGATATACAGGATCGAACCCATCGGCGGCTCGGCATCGCATGACACGTCACTGTGCCAGCCCTCGCCGTTGGCGCGCGGGCTATCCTTATCGGCATGAATGATCATCAGCTCCGGGTGCCCCGGTGCGGACGGGGCCGCCGGATGAATATGCAATTCACCAAAATGGCGGCCGAAATCGAGGTGCTGCTCCGGGGTAAGGTGCTGGTCGCGAAAGAAGATCACCAGATTCTCGGCGAGCGCGCGGTGGACCTCATCCATCTGACGGTTGCTGATCTCGCGTAGATCGATACCACTGATCTCACCGCCGATGATCGGGGTCAGCTTGTCGACCGTGATCGTTTCGTAGGGCGCGGCTTCCTGCGGCGTGTATTTGATCCGCGGACCGTTTCGGCTGCGCAGCGAGCTCATTCTTGTTCCTTCCGTGCGGTTATTCGCCGAAGACGCGGCGAAAGATCGTGTCGACGTGCTTTAGATGATAGGCGGGATCGAACAGCCCGTCGATGGTTTGCACGTCGAGGTAGCGGGCGATCTCGGAGTCGGCTTTCAACAGATCGACGAAACGTCCCTCGCCGTGCCACGCCGCCATCGCATGGCGCTGGACCGCCGCATAGGCGTCCTCGCGGCTCATCCCGGCCTGCGTCAACGCCAGCAGCACCCGCTGCGAGTCGACGAGACCGCCTGATGATTCAAGGTTCTCGCGCATCCGCTCGGGATAGACGATGAGCCGGTCGACCAAGCCAGTCAGCCGCACAAGGGCGAAATCGAGCGCGATCGTCGCGTCGGGAGCGATGACCCGCTCGACCGAGGAGTGCGAGATGTCGCGCTCGTGCCACAGCGCGACATCTTCGAGCGCCGGCGTCACCGTCGCGCGGACCAGCCGGGCGAGCCCGGTCAGATTCTCCGCGAGCACCGGGTTGCGCTTGTGCGGCATCGCCGACGAGCCCTTTTGGCCCGGCGAGAAATACTCTTCGGCCTCGCGCATTTCGGTACGCTGGAGATGACGGATTTCAGTCGCGAGCCGCTCGATGCCGGCGGCGATCAGCGCCAGAGTCATAAAGAATAGCGCGTGGCGGTCACGCGGGATCACCTGGGTAGATATCGGCTCCGGTTCGAGCCCGAGCTTTTTGGCGACATGGGCTTCGACCGCCGGGTCGATATTGGCGAAAGTGCCGACCGCACCCGAAATCGCGCAGGTCGCAACCTCCTTGCGGGCGGCGAGAAGCCGGTCGCGGTTGCGTGCGAATTCGGCGTAATGCCCGGCGAGCTTCAGCCCAAAGGTGGTCGGCTCGGCATGAATGCCGTGGCTGCGGCCAATGGTCGGCGTGTATTTGTGCTCGAACGCGCGCCGCTTCAGCGCGGCGAGAAGCGCGTCGAGATCGGCGAGCAACAGGTCTGCGGCTTCCTTCAATTGCACCGCGAGAGCCGTGTCGAGTACGTCGCTCGACGTCATGCCCTGGTGCAAAAAGCGCGCTTCGGGGCCAATATGCTCGGCGAGATTGGTCAAAAAAGCGATCACATCGTGGCGGGTCTCGCGCTCGATCTCGTCAATGCGTGCGATCTCAAATTGGCCGCGTTCCCAGACCGCGCGCGCCGCGCTCTGCGGGATGACGCCGAGAGCTGCTTGTGCGTCGCAAGCGTGGGCCTCGATCTCGAACCAGATCCGGAAGCGGTTCTCCGGCTCCCAGATGCGGGCCATTTCGGGCCGGCTGTAGCGCAGGATCACGGCCGGACCGCCTCGGTCGGCGACAGCGGTTTTGCCATCAGCACATCATCCCAGTAACACCCATCAGCCTTCAACGCGTTCTTTTCGATCCCGTATTCGACAAAGCCGAGCTTGCGATAAAGCTGCCGGGCGGCTTCATTGCTGCTGACGACCGTCAGCTGCAGGATTTCGACCCGGGTTTGCCCATATTCAATAACCGCTTCCGCCAGCCGACACCCAATTCCAGTCCCTCTCACCCCCCGCCGCACATACATCCCCACCAGCACACCCTTATGCGCCTCCTTTTGCCCGGGCTTGGCCAGGAACCCCGCAATCCCGACCAGCGCGCCGCCGCAGAAGGCGCCGAACACCGCAGCGCTGTCGAGCCGGGCGGCGAACCACGCCAGAGATTGCGGGCTTTCGGCTGCTAAAGTGCTGCTGAATGCCTCGGGTTCGAGCCGCAGCGCCTCCAGCCGGATATCACGGTAAATGACGGCGTCTCCCGACGACAATCGTCGGATCTCGACCGCGGCGCCGGTCATCCGCTATTTCCGCCGGCAGGTTGCGGGGCGCGATCATAGCCGAGCCGAACGAGGGCGCTGAGCATGTGCGGCGGCGCGGGGGCGGTAACCGTGATCGGCGGTTTTGCCGGATAGAGCGGGAGCGCGATTGCGCGCGCATGGAGCAGCGTCGACACGCGGCCTGCGCGGCCGTAAACCGGATCACCGACCACCGGACAACCGAGCGCGGCGCAATGCACGCGGATCTGATGGGTGCGGCCGGTTCGTGGGCGTAATTCGAGCCAGGCTCGACCGTCGCCGGCCCCGAGAACACGGTAATCGGTCACGGCGTGCTGGCCGGCCGGGTCGATGACCATGCGCCAGCCCTTGTCGCGAGCGAGCTTTTTGAGCCCGGTTTCGATCCGACCCTCCTCATGCGGCGGGCGGCCGTCGACGATCGCCCAATAGATTTTCCCGACCTTTCCCTCCGCGAACAGCGCACCCAAGCGCCGCAGCGCCTTGGGGTGGCGGCCCAGCACCAGGCAGCCGCTGGTGTCGCGATCGAGTCGGTGGGCGAGGGCAGGGGGGTGCGGCAGCCCAAACCGCAGCGCACCAAAACCACTCTCGAGATAGGGACCGCCGCCGGGGCCTACATGCACTGCGATTCCCGCTGGCTTGTCGATGACCAAGATCAGCCCGTCGCGATAGAGGACGCGATCTTGGAGTGAGGAGCAAAGATTGCCCCGCAACCCAACCCTCTTGCTGCCGGGCAGGGAGAGGCGGCCCGCGTCAACGGAAACGTCTGCCTCAGACGAAATTCGGGGGTAAGACGCGCGCTCGGAACGTGCGGACATCACCAGGGTCGTCTCAGGACAACAACTACTCCGCGGCGCTGCGTGTTGGGGCGACATCGCGGAATTGGGTGCGGCGCGCGTCCCATTCGTCGGCGCCAACGCGCTGGAAGACCTCGCGCACCGTCATCGATTTCGGTGGATGCGGGTGACGGTGGCTCGCCTTCAATTCCGCAAGAGCGTCGTCACAGACCCCGACAACGCATTTGATCAACAGGCCGGGCACGATCGCCAGCTTGTAGCCCATCGTCTCAGCGTCGCGCAGGTCGAGATCGGGTGTTTTGCCGCCATAGACGACGTTCAACAGGCACGGCCCGTTGACCCGGCGGGGGACCGCGGCGACCTCTTCGAGGGTCTGCGGCGCTTCGACAAACGCGATGTCGGCGCCGGCCGCGAGTGCGGCGTTAGCCCTGATGATCGCTTCATCAAAGCCGGCGACCGCCCGCGAGTCGGTGCGCGCGATGATCACAAAATCCTGGTCTCGCCGGGCCGCCGCGGCGGCCCGGATCTTGGCCAGCCAATCCTCGCGCGGCACGATTTCCTTGTCGTCAAGATGCCCGCATTTTTTCGGAAAGCCCTGGTCCTCGATATGGATGCCGGCGACGCCCGCATTCTCGTATTCGCGCACCGTGCGGAAGACGTTGAGTTCGTTGCCATAGCCGGTGTCGGCATCGGCAATGACCGGCAGCTCGATAGCAGCGCCGATGCGCCGGGCGTTGTCGACCATCTCCGACATCGTCAGCAATCCAAAATCGGGATAGCCGAAGGTGGCTGCGGTCCCGGCGCCGGTCATGTAGACCGCCTCAAAACCCGCCTGTTCGATCAATTTGGCGGTGATGCAATCATAGGCGCCGGGGGCTACGACCATGCCCTCCCGGTGCAGCAATTGACGAAAGCGGCTGCCCTGGGTCATCCCATACCTCGAGAATCGGTCCCTTCAACAAGGCCACTCTACTCTCGTCCCACCGCGCTCGATACGGTCCCGCGGGTGCACGCCTGCGCCTGCCCTCGCTATTCCTGACGCTGGGGCGCTCAATACTCCTTATACGGCAGGAATTTGCCGCTCAGGGTCAGCTTGACGCGATCGCCTTTCTGGTCGGGCTGGCGTTCGATCGACATGTCGAAATCGATCGCGCTCATGATGCCGTCGCCGAATTCTTCCTGGATTAATTCCTTCCAGGTCGTTCCATAAACCTGGACCAGCTCGTAAAAGCGGTAGATCAACGGGTCGCTTGGCACTGCAGTCGGCAACGAGCCGCGATAAGGGATCTCCTGCAACAGGCTCTGTTCCTCGGCGTCGAGGCCGAGCAATTTTGCGGCGCGCTCGGCCTGGTCGGGCCGCAACTTCATCTGCCCCAGCAACGCCGCGGTCAGATAAACCGCCGAGCCGCCGCCGATTTCGGCCACGACCGTTTTCCAGGTCAGACCCTTTGCACGCTTTATGCTGATGATCTTGCGGGTCAGTTCGTCACGGGTCATCGCATTCTCCCTCGTTCAGACCGAGCGGATGACAGCAACGGCCATGCCAATTCCGGCTCGCCTGTGTACTCTCCAGTAGTAGAGAACCCCGACGCGATAAGGAATCCGCATGCCCAGCCCCGACCGCCCTAACATTATCTTTATCGTCGTCGATGATTGCGGCTACGCCGATCTCGGCTGCACCGGCCAGACCGGCTATCGGACGCCAGCGCTCGACCGGCTTGCGGGCGAAGGGGTTCGCTTCACCCAGGCCTATGCCAACGCGCCGCTGTGCACCAATACGCGGGTGGCGATGATCACCGGGCGCTACCAGTATCGCCTCAAGCTCGGTCTCGTCGAGCCGTTGCGCGGCGTCAACCGCGGCGAACCCGAGATGGGCATCCCGCCGGGTTTCCCGACCTTGCCCTCGCTGTTGCGCAGGGCTGGCTATCACACCGCCCTGATCGGGAAATGGCACCTGGGCTTTCTGCCGGATTACAGCCCATTGAAGAGCGGGTACGACGACTTCTTCGGCATCATGGGCGGGTTCACCGGTTACTACACGCATAAGGGCGAAGGGGGTGAACCCGACCTTTGGGAAGGCGAGTTGCCGATCGAACAGGCGGGTTACGTCACCGATTTGCTGAGCGAGCGGGCCGTCGCCTTTGTCGAGACCGCCGGCGCCCGGTCCGACCCCTATTTCCTCAGCCTGCACTACAACGCGCCGCATTGGCCTTGGTCGGCGCCATCGGTCGAAATGGCGGCGCGCGAGCGCGAGGTTGACCGGGCAGAAATCATGGAAGGCGGCAGCCCGCGCATCTACGGCGAGATGATGGAAATCCTCGATGCCGGGATCGGCCGGGTCATCAATGCGGTCCGGCGTTCGGGCAAGGACACCCTGGTATTGTTCACGAGCGACAATGGCGGCGAGCGTTATTCAAACATCTGGCCGTTTGTCGGCCGCAAATGGGATTTGCTCGAGGGCGGTCTCAGGGTGCCGCAAATCGTCTGGTGGCCGGGGCACATCCGGGCGGGCCAGGTGACCGAGCAGGTTTCGATCACGATGGACCTAACCGCGAGCTGTCTTGCCGCCGCCAATATCTCACCCGATCCGGATTATCCGCTCGACGGCAGAAATCTTCTGCCGGTGCTGACCGGGCAGATGCCGGCCAGTGAGCGGACGCTTTATTGGCGGATGGCGAACCGCGCCCAGCGTGCGGTGCGCCGCGGCGACTGGAAATACCTGAAAGTCGCAGACCGGGAGTTTCTGTTCGATATCGGTTGGGACCCGCGCGAACGCGGCAATATGGCCAAGAAACGACCGGATCTGCTAAATGAGCTGCGCGCCCTGTGGGAGGATTGGAACCGGGAGATGCTGCCGGTTCCCGACAGCGTCACTCCATCTCTTTCGAATCTGCAGGAAATGCTCTGGTAGGTTTTGATCGCAATGCTGCTGGGCCGAGGAACGCGGTTGCTTCGGGCCAGCGGGACGGTTCAGGCGATCTGCGGCTGTAGTGCTTTGGGCTCCGCGGCCAAGATCGCGGCCTTGGCGTAACGCCGGGCTAATGCGGCGCAGGCCATCAGCTGAATCTGGTGAAAGATCATCAGCGGCAACACGACGAGCCCGAGTGATGGCCCGGCGAACAGCACGCTCGCTATCGGAATGCCGCTGACCAGGCTCTTTTTCGAGCCGCAAAACACGATTGCGATCTCGTCGGCGCGGGAAAACCCCAGTTGGCGTGCGCCAAGTGCGGTGGTCAGCAGCATCGCTCCCAGCAGCACGGCGTTGATGGCGACCAGTACAGCGAACGATCCGAGCGTCAGCTGATGCCAGATGCCGCTGACAGTGGCCGCGCTAAAGACGGTGTAGACCATCAGCAGCACCGACCCGCGATCGACCAACCCCAGAGTCCTACGGTGGCGCTGTACCCAGGCACCGAGCCACTTTTGCGACACCTGGCCGGCTAAGAACGGGAGCAGCAGCTCGAAAGCGATCGAGCGCAGAGCATTGAGCGAAAATCCACCATGCGCGTGCAAGATCCACCCGGCTAGCAACGGTGTCATCAGCATACCGAGCAGGCTCGATGCCGAGGCGCTGCACAGCGCTGCCGCGACATTGCCACCGGCGATCGAGGTGAACGCGACCGAAGCCTGCACGGTCGAGGGCAGGATGCACAGGAACATCAGCCCGAGCAGCATCGGCGACGTCAGCAAGCCCGAGGCAAGCGGCTTTAGCGCCAGTCCGACGATCGGAAACAGCATAAAGGTGGCGGCGAAGACCAACAGATGGAGTCGCCAATGGAATGCGCCCGCGAGAATTGCCGCCCGCGACAGTCGCGCTCCCTGTAAAAAGAACAGGAGCCCGATCGCGACCGATGTCAGGCCCTCGAAAATCCTCGCGCCAACACCCTGGCACGGCAGCAGAAGCGCGATTGTCACCGTTGCGGCCATCCCGAGCGTAAATCCGTCCGGGCGCCAGCGTGAAAGTGTTTTCATCGATGAGGTCCGTCAAACAAAACCGTGCTGGGCCGTTAAGTGCCGCTATTCCTGCCTATTGTGAAGCCACATCGCCGCTGTTACTGTCATCACAAATCGTGATAAGCCAATTTGATCCCACCCTGCTGAACACGTTTGTGACCGTCGCCAAAGCCGCCAGCTTTAGCGAGGCCGGCCGGCGGCTCGGCTTGCGGCAGTCGACGGTCAGCCAGCATATCCGGCGGCTGGAAGAGGCAGCTTCGCGGCGGCTCTTTGTCCGCGATACTCATTCGGTCACGCTGACGGCCGATGGCCAGGCCATGCTCGGTCTCGCTCATGGCATCCTCGAAGCCAACGAACGCGCGCGGCAATATTTTGCCGTGTCCGAGTTGCGCGGGCGGGTGCGGTTTGGGGCCTCCGAGGATTTCGTGCAAAGCCGGCTTCCCGAGGTGTTGCGCGAATTCACCCGAATCCATCGCGCCGTCGATCTCGAATTGACGGTGGGTTTGAGCGGGGCTCTGTTTCAGGCGCTCGATGCCGCCGAATTGGACCTGATCCTCGCCAAGCGGCGCCCCGGTGAAGACCGCGGCCATCTGGTGCGGCGCGAAAGGCTGGTGTGGATCGCAGGCGATTCGGCGCTCGCCGATCCCGACCGCCCACTGCCGTTGATCGTCTACCCGCCGCCGAGCATCAGCCGAGGGATGGCGCTCGAGGCATTGGAACGCGCTGGCCGCAGCTGGCGCATCATCTGCACGTCGAGCAGCCTAAGCGGCCTGAATGCCGCAGCCCTGGCCGGGCTTGGGGTATGCATTCAGGCGGATGGCTTTGTGCCGCAGGGCCTCGCGGTGTTGCCGCGTGCGGCGGGATTGCCCGAGCTCGGCCACATCGAATTTGTCGTCGCCGGCAGCGGGCGAACCTTGCGCGGTCCCGCGGAAGCGCTGGCGACCGCCATTCTCGACAGCGCTGATCGGCTGTAGGGTGCGCCGCGCTGCCACGGAGGAGGGACGGGATGGCTGAAGACTTTGCAGGAAAGGTCGCGATCGTCACCGGTGGCGGCAACGGCATTGGGGCGGCGACCTGCCGTGCCTTCGCGCGGGCAGGGGCCTATGTCGCGGTCGTCGATCGCGACGGCGACGCTGCCGCGCGTGTCGCCGGCGAAATTGCTGGAAACCGCGGCAACGCCGTCGCCTATCCGCTCGATGTGACCGATCGGATCGGGTTTGCTGCGATCGCCACCGATGTCGCGACCAAAGCCGGCGGGGTTGACATTCTCGTCAATGGCGCGGGCGTCACGATCAGGCGGATGATCGCCGACATGGGCCCCGAGGATTGGGACCGCGTCATCTCGGTGAATCTGACCGGCGCCTTTAACGGCATCCAGGCGGTGTTGCCGCATTTGCGGGCGCGCGGCGGCGGCGCCATCGTCAACATTGCTTCGGTTGCCGGCCTGCGCATCTCGTTTGGCGGTACAGCAAACTACTCGGCCTCAAAGGCCGGGCTGCTCGGATTGACCCGGCATGCCGCCTACGAACTTGCCCCTGACCATATCCGGGTCAACGCGGTCTGCCCGGGTTCGACCGCCACTCGGTTTGGCGGGGCGATGCCGACCGCCGAAGACAAAGCCGAGCGCGGTCGCAAAATCCCGTTAGGGCGGGTGTGCGAACCGGAAGACATCGCCGACCCGATCCTGTTCCTCGCGAGCAACGCGGCCCGTATGGTCACCGGCATCGCCCTGACCGTCGATGGCGGCCAGCTGATCAAAAACGACACCCCCTACGAGGAATATTTCCGCCCGCGGTGAGATTGTCCGAGCCCTGCTCAGGTGATCGAGATCCGGCAGCAAAGCCCTGAGATTACGACGCCAACTCAGGTCGTCCCGGCGCAGGAGCGTGTGAAGGAATCCCAAAGAATGTCATTCCGGGGCGCGGGCCAAGCACGCGAGCCCGGAACCTATGAAAATAGCCCTGGGAGATGTAAGCGAGATGCCGTGTTCATGGGTTCCGGGTCTGCCCTAGAGGGCATCCCGGAATGATTATCCTCTGGACCAAGCGATTTCTTTACGCCTTCGCAGCCGGGACCCATCTTGGGTATGAATACCGACTTTCGCCGGCATGACGGGACCGCGGTAGTGGGGCCTGTCGATATTTTACCGACGGTCCGCGAACCGCGGCGATGGAGCACTAGCGCTATCGCCTGGGCGAAGACCCCTCCGGGCGCACTGATCTTGCTGATTACAGGCACTTTGGTGCTGCGGCTGTTGCTGGCGGCGGCGCTCGGCCTCGGCATCGACGAGAGCTACATGGTCGCGGCCGGGCGCGAATGGCAGCTCAGCTATTTCGATCATCCGCCCTTAGCCTGGTGGCTGGCCTGGGGGGCAGCGCATCTCGCCGGCAATGACAGCCCGGTGATCGTCCGGCTGCCGTTTATCGCGCTGTTCGTGCTGTCGACGGTGCTGATGTACCGGCTCACGGCGGCATTATTTGGCGAGCGCGCCGGCTTGTGGGCCGTCGCGGTGCTGAATGCTGCGCCGGTACTGGGCATTACCTCTGCCAGCTGGGTTTTGCCGGACGGGCCATTGATCGCGGCGTTGCTCGGCGCGGTATTGTGCCTGATCAAAGCGTTGTTGGCGCAGGGCCGCGCCGCATGGGGTTGGTGGCTCGCGGCAGGAATTTGCTCGGGGCTGGCGCTTTCCTCGAAATACTCGGCGGCGCTGACGATCGCGGGCGCATTTCTATTTTTATCGACCGACGCAACCAGCCGCCGCTGGCTGTCGCGCCCGCATCCCTACGTGGCGAGCCTGGTCGCGCTGATCCTGTTCTCGCCGGCGCTGATCTGGAACGCGCGGCACGGCTGGGTGTCGTTTCTGTTTCAAGGCGGTCGCGCCGGCGGCCATTTTTTCCCGTTCGGTCCATTAGCCGCGACCGGCGGCGCCGCTGTATTTTTCCTGCCCTGGATCTGGCTCCCGTTGGTGTATTGCGGGGTTGTCGCGCTGCGCCGCGGTCCGGCCGACCGGGATCGTTGGCTGCTGGTCTGTCTGGCACTGCCGCCGATCCTGTTCTTTACCGTGATCTCGCTATGGAGCCATATCCTGTTCCACTGGACGGCGCCCGGCTATTTGATGCTGGTGCCGTTGCTCGGCGACGCAATCGCGCGCCGCTTGCCGCAGAGTCGTCGCATCCGCCGGGCAGTGATCGCGACCGGGGTTTTTGTCGTCGTCGCAACCGGTCTTTTCGCCAGCACGGTGTGGTTTGGTTGGCTTGGCGGACTCGTAACGTATTTCCCGTCGGGGCAAGACCCCACCGTGGCCGCCGTCGACTGGACGTCTCTACGAGGCGAGCTTGCAAGGCGGGGCCTGCTCGGCAGGCCGGGGCTCGTTGTTGCGGCGACGCGCTGGCTCGATGCCGGGAAGATCGATTACGCGCTCGGCGGCCGCGTGCGCGTCTTGTGCCTTGGCCCGGACCCGCGTCAATACGGGATTGTAGCACCCCTAACGGCTTACGCCGGCTCGGATGTGCTAATCATCGCGCCGCGCAGCACGCTGGCCGAGATCGCCGCCCGCTTTGGCAAGCTCTTCGAGAAGATCGAACCGCTGTCGCAGGCAACGGTGCTGCATGACGGCCGGCCGGCACTGACATTGCCGCTCTATCTCGGCCACCGGCTTCGCCCGGTCAGTGGCGGTATTGCGGGTAACCCTTGAAGCCGTAGGTGAGATAGACCCCGTAGGTGCGGGTCATCCCCGCGCCAACTCTGATTTTGATTGGCGGCAAGGGATCGAGCGCGGCAAAGCTCGGGCGCATTTCGGTCGGCAGGTTCGGGTATCTGGAGACCAACAGAAAGTTGCCCCCCAGATGTTTGCGCATGTCGTTGGTCAGGTCCCATTGGTCCTTGACGCGCCCCAGCAGCTCCCATTTGACGGCATTGAAGGGGTGCGGGTGCACATAATAAATCAGCGCTGCCACCAGCTCGCGGTCATCGGCAAACAGCGTAAACCCGGGGTGGCGTCCCAGTTCCTTGCCAACCACTTGGCCTAATTCGCGCCAGCCGCGCAATCGTTGCAGCGGGTCGTACTTCGCCGGCAATTGGATGCCCAGTGCCGTCAGCGTCGGATAACCAGCAAAGATTCCCACCGCCGTCGCCGTGTTGATCCCAATAGAAAAGGCCATGGCCCTGCGCCAGCCCTGCTGTAGCGCCCAGCCCGTTACCAATACCGTCGCCGAGACGTAAGCCGGCGCGGCCCAGTTGGGTTGGGCGCGCGACAACAAGCTGACGACCAACATCATGGTCAAAGTCGGGAGGGTAAAGACAGCGAGCAGTCGGGCGTGCGGCTCGGCCAGCGTGCGCGGCTGCGCCGCCAATGCAATCAGCGCGGCAAACATAAATGGCCCGAAGACGCCAAATTGCGATCCAAGAAATTGGAGGAATGCGCTTGGGTGGAACAGCGACAGGCTGATTTCGGCATTATCAAGAGTATGCCGGTAACTGACAAAACCGTGGGACCAGTTCCACCACCAATTCGGCGAATAGATCGCGAGGGCGAGGCTGATTGCCGCGAGCAGCCGCGGCAGATGCCGGCGCTCGGAGCGCAAGAGCAAGACAAAACCGAATGCCGACAATATCCAATACGCCATTGCGTATTTGGCGAGCAACCCGATCCCGATAGCGATGCCGGCTGCAATCCACCAACGCCAGCCGTCCTCATCGCGCGCCCGAATGAAGGCGTAGAGTGCAGCCGCCCAACACGGCAGCAGCGCCGCATCGGTCGATATGATAAAGCCCGACACCGATACTCCAGGCAGCGTCGCGTAGGCCATTGCCGACCAAAACCCGGTCCGGGCTCCGTAAAGCCGCGCTCCAATTGCGTAGACGATGATCGCGGTGATGGCGTGCAGCAGTGGCGCCCCCAGCCGAACGGCAAATTCGCCGTCGCCGAACAGCCAGGTCGTCAATGCGATCAGCCAAGCAACCAGCGGCGGCTTTGAGTAATATCCCCAGGCAAGGTGCTTTGCCCAAAACCAGTACTGTGCCTCGTCCGGGTAAAGGTCGGCAGGCTGCAGCGCGAGCCATGCCAACCGGACGCCAGTGATCATCGCGACGCAGGCCAGCGCCACGACTGGGTATGGAGGCAGATCCGACCTTGGTTGCGATCTCTGATCGCTAATCGATCGTGTTTGCGGGTGCTCCGCTGAACTCGTCATAAACAAAAAGTACGGGATCGGAAGCCGGCCCCATGCCTCCCAATATCGAATGGCGAGCCTATTTCTGCGCGGCGCTATACGGATAGATCAGATCGCCGGTCTTGTACTTGGGCGGGGCGAGGATCGTCACGGTCTTCGACCCGCGGAACTGCTCGACATCGTGCCCCTTGATGTCGTGGTACTGCACCCAGATCGGCCGCGCCTCGGTCCATTCGCCATTGGAGCCGAAGGAAATGTCGCCCTCGATTGTATGGAACGGGTGCGAGTGCATGTATTCGGCGAGCTTGTCGTTGTCGAGAGTCTTTGTAGCGGCGATTGCGTCGCCGAGGATCTGCAATTCGCTGTAGGCAAAGGGCGGCAAGAAATAGCCGAGCAGATCGACGCCTTCTGCCGGCGCCCTCGCCTGGTATTTCTTAATGAAATCCATGACGCCGGGGAATTGCATTGTCGGGACCGGCTCCCATAGATCGACATTGACAATGCCGTTGGCGGTCTCGCCGAGCTGCATCTTGATCGCTGCCGCCTGCAATCCGGCAAGCCCGCCCCCGAGCATCTTGGTGTGGAGACCGAGTTCGCCGACCGAACGGAGGATCCCGACCGTATCCGACGGATAGGACGAGATGTAGACCAAATCCGGTTGCGCCGCCTGCACGGCGCGGACGATCGGCGTAAAATCGACCGTGGTCGGCGGATACGCCCGGTCGTAGACGATATCGATCCCTTTGGCTTTGGCGTGCTCGCGCGCGCTTTCCGCAGCCTTATGCTGGAATTCGGCGTCAGTGGCGACGATCGCCACCGTCCTCGGCTTTGGGTTCTGCGCCGCCGCCAGGTCGAACCAGCCCTCGGCGAAGGTCTTTACCGGTTCGGGGCCGAAGGGCAGCATCGAGAAGTATTTCGGGTAATGGAAATTGTCATTGGCCGCCAGCGCGAACAGGCCAAAGAACAGCCGGTTGTGCGAAATCGCAACCGGCATTGCCGGCACGACAAGATTGGTGCCGTAGCTCGAAATCAACAGGTCAGCCTTGTCGATATCGATCAGCTTGGTGTAGATGGCCGGCACCAGCGATGGATTACTCTGATCGTCATAATAGACGAGCTTAACCGGCCGGCCGAGCAGGCCGCCCTTGGCATTGACTTCATCTTCCCAGATCTTGAAGGCGAGCAGCCCCGTCTTGCCGACAACCGCAAAGGGCCCAGTCATTTCTATGCTAAAGCCGATTGTGATCGGCTCCGCGGCGCGTGCGCTCAATACCGCCGCCCAGGCCGCGAACAACGCTGCCACGGCCAAACCCCCGATGCGTTTCATCCCCTCTCCCCTCACAAGCGCCGCGGCGGCAGACGCCTTGGATTTTTAACCGCCGGCTTCGAGTTCCTCAACTTGTGCCCGCGTCAAATAGCGGGTCTTGGCGCCGCGCAACAGCAGATAGAGCTTTGCGGTTTCTTCCAGTTCCTCGATTGCGTTGACCGCGGCATCGAGGCTTGAGCCGGCGACGACCGGCCCGTGATTGGCGAGTAGCACGGCGTGGTGCTTGCCGGCAAAGCCGCGCACCGCCTCGGCGAGCGTCAAATCGCCGGGCTTGAAATAGGGGACCAGCGGCAGCCGGCCGACCCGCATCACATAATAGGCGGTGATCGGCGGCAGTACGTCGGCGGGGTCGATCTCTGCCAGGCACGAGACCGCGACCGAATGGGTCGAATGTAAATGTACGACCGCCCCAGTGGCGGCGCGCTCCTCGTACATGACGCGGTGCAAAAAGCTTTCCTTGGTCGGCGGGTCGCCCGAGACCAGCCGGCCGCCGTCATCAAGCTTTGATATGCGCGCCGGGTCGAGCCGGCCCAGTGAGGCATTGGTCGGGGTCATCAACCAGCCGCCCTCGACACGCACGCTGATGTTTCCCGACGATCCGGCGGTCAGCCCGCGATTGAAGATCGAGGCGCCGATCGTGCAGATCGCCTCGCGCAGTTTCGCGTCGGTCATTTTGGGGCTCCTTGGTCTCCGGACAGCATCGAAAAGGCGCGCAGGAAAAAATCGGGAGCGCCGAAATTGCCGGATTTGAGCGCCAGCGCCAAAGCGGGTTCGCCGGGCCTCGCCGGGAGACTTACCGTCCACGGCACGCCCGGATCGATTTGGCGGCCGATGCGCAGGCCGGTGACACCCAGCGCCTGCACCACCGCCCCCGCAGTCTCGCCGCCGGCAACCACCAGCCGTCGCACGCCGTGCCCGATAAGGCCGCGCGCGATCGCGGCGAGCGCTTCCTCGACGACAGCGCCGGCGCGCTCACGGCCGAGCACCTTTTGGACCGCTGCTACCTCCTCGGCCGGAGCCGTCGCGCTGATCAGAACCGGCTCGTTGCCGAGCTTTGGCAACGCCCAGGCGAGCGCTTCGTCGACAATGTTGCGCCCCGCCGCCGCGGCGACCGGGTCAATCGTAAAAATGGGCCGGCGTCGGCGGAAATAGGAGACCTGTACCTGGGTCGCGGTCGAGCACGAGCCCGACAACACCGCCGCCGGCCCTTCGATCGGGGGGAGGGCGTCGGCCGCAACCGCGTCGCCGAGCAAACCGCGGCGTCGGAAATTGTCCGGGACCCCGAGGGCGATGCCAGAGCCGCCGGTGATCAGTTTGAAATCGCCTGCGGCGTCGCCGATCGCCTCGAGATCATGGTCTTCGATCGCATCGACAATGGCGTGTGCGAAACCTTCTCGGCGCAGCGATGCAAAGGCGTCACCGATCGCGGGGGCACCGCGGGTGACGGTCGCCCACGGTACCAGTCCGACTTTGCCGCGGCTCTGCCGCTGCAGCACCCGCACCAGAGAGGGATCGCGCATTGGCGTCAGCGGGTGGTCGCGCATCCCCGATTCCGACAGCAACACGTCGCCAACAAAGAGATAACCCTTGTAAATCGTGCGGCCTGCCTCCGGGAATGCCGGGCAGAACAGGGTGAAATCGGTCCCGAGTGCCGCCATTAGCGCCTCGGCGACCGGGCCGATATTGCCGGCGTCGGTCGAATCAAAGGTCGAGCAATATTTGAACAGGATCTGCCGCGCGCCCGCCTGCTGCAGCCAGCCGAGTGCGGCGAGGCTTTTATCGATCGCTTCGGCGGCCGGGACCGTGCGGCTCTTCAATGCCACGACCAATGCCTCGGCATCCGGGATCTCGGTCCCGGACCGCGGCACATCGATCAATTGCACGGTGCGCATGCCGCGTCGGACAAGGGTGTTGCACAGATCGGTGGCGCCGGTGAAATCGTCGGCGATCGCACCCAACAACACGCCCATCCGTCGCCTCCCTTGCCTTCCCTCGCCCACCGGGAAACACTAGCGGCCCGTTGCACCGGCTGCAAATGAGCCGGTAAGTCCACCAAATCCTCAGCCGGGAGCCCCTTCTTATGCCGAAATTCGCCGCCAATCTGAGCTTTATCTTTCAGGAAATCGGATTTCTTGACCGCTTTGCGGCGGCCGCCGCGTGCGGGTTCAAGGCGGTCGAATATCTTGGCGCCTACGATTATCCACCCGAAACCGCTGCCGCCCAGCTTGAAAAACACGGGCTTACCCAGGCCTTGTTCAACATGCCGCCGGGCGATTGGGCCAAGGGCGAGCGCGGCATGGCGGCGTTGCCCGGGCGCGAGGCCGAGTTCCGCGCCGGAGTCGACACGGCACTAACCTATGCCAAGGCGACAAAGTGCCGGCTGGTGCACGCCATGGCGGGGCTCGTGCCCGACGGTCACGACCGCGCCGAGGCCGAGCGAACCTATGTCGCCAATCTGCGCTATGCCGCCGAACGGCTCGCCTCCGAAGGTGTCACCGCGATCATCGAGCCGATCAATAACCGCGACATCCCCGGTTATTTTCTAAACACGACGACCCAGGCGATGTCGATCATCGAACGTGTCGCCCACCCCAATCTGCAGCTCCAACTCGACCTCTATCATGTACAGATCATGGAGGGCGATCTCGCCCAGCGTATCAGCGCGCTCGCCGGCCGTTATCCGCATATCCAGATCGCCGGGAATCCCGGCCGCCATGAACCCGATGTCGGCGAGATCAACTACCCGTTCCTGTTCGATCTGTTGGACGAGATCGGCTATGCGGGCTGGATCGGCTGCGAATACCGCCCCAAGGGCGAGACCCGCGCCGGGCTAGGCTGGGCCAGACGTTACGGCATCCACGGCTGACCGCGCGGGCGGTAAGGGGGTGAGGTCGGGTTCGCGCGTTCCGCAGTAGGAGTATTCGATGCGCATCGTCATTACCGGCGGCTGCGGATTTCTCGGCCGTCGGCTCGCAATGCTGTTATTGGAGCGCGGCAGCAGCCTCGGCGCGATCGAGCAACTGGTGTTGTTCGACAACGCTCCCTCGGCCCTGCCGTTGCCCGACGACCGGCGGCTCGAGGTCATGACCGGCGACATCGCCGACCGCGAAACGGTACGCCGATTGCTGCTTCCCGGAGCAGCGGTGGTGTTTCACCTCGCCGCCGTGGTCAGCGGCCAGGCCGAGGCCGACACCGATCTCGGCTATCGCGTCAATCTCGACGGCACCCGCGCGGTGCTCGACGCCTGTCGCGCGCTCGGCGCCTGCCCGCGACTGATTTTCGCGAGTTCGCTCGCGGTCTATGGCGGCGCCTTACCGCGGCGCATCGTTGATGCGCCCTCCGATGGACGCGGGCAGGCTCGGGCCCAAACCGTGGTCGGCGACGACACGCCGCTGACGCCGCAATCCTCTTACGGCACGCAAAAGGCGATCGGCGAACTGCTGGTCAATGACTACACCCGCAAGGGATTTGTCGACGGCCGTGCGCTGCGCCTGCCGACGGTTGTCGTGCGGCCGGGTTTGCCGAACCGGGCGGCGTCGACCTTTGCTTCTTCGATCATCCGCGAGCCGTTGGCCGGGAAAGAGGCGACCTGCCCAGTCTCGCCCGACCTTATCATGGCGTTGGCCTCACCGCGGCGGGTCGTCGCCGCTCTGCACCATGCGCATGAATTGCCCGGTGAGGCGTTTGGCATCAACCGTTCCTTGCAATTGCCCGGCTTTTCGGTCGCCGTCGCCGACATGGTCGAGGCGGTGTGCCGCGCTGGCGGTGCGGCAGCACATGCGCGAATCCGCTGGCAGCACGATCCCCAAATCGAGGCGATCGTCGCCGGCTGGCCGCAGGCGCTTGCCGCACCCCGCGCCACCGCCCTCGGCTTTACCGCCGACGCCGACATCGACGAAGCCGTCCGGGCCTTTATCGAAGACGACCTCGAATTCCAGAAAGCGCTCGGCTGACGGGGTAAGCTGGGCTAACGGGGTAAAAGGATAGCCTAGCCGCGCTAGCAGTGTAGGGATTACGCTTTCTTTAATTCCGTTCTACCCGCCAAGGTCGGTACCCATGCGGCAGCGAACCTCGACATTGGTCCAGACGAGGGCAACGATAGCCGAGCAATTGCCACAATGGCGTCGTACTCTCGAGCCACTAGAGTGGAGTGCGGGATTGCGCTTTTGGGGAGGGGATCACCTGATCTTGACCCTGATAAAACAGGTGGAACAGGGCGGAGTCGGGATGCTGGGTCCTTGCCGCCAATGTGGCGGTGGCGCCACGACTGACCGCTGCGCAACCCTGGGGCGGTGTGGCTATTCAACCGCGGCGCGGGTTTTGCTGTAAATGCGCTGTATTTTGTTAGCAACCGAAACCGCTCCTAAAGCTTCGATTGAAGACAGCAGCGGCAATAGTGGGGCAGGGATGCGGATTTACAGGTGCTGCGCGCGCGTGGCAAGTTCCGGTGCGGCTGGAGGGTAAGGGCGGTTGATGGCGGGACGGCTCGCGGGCAAACGAGCGTTGGTGACGGCGGCGGGGCAGGGCATCGGCCGCGCATCCGCACTCGCTTTTGCCGCCGAGGGCGCCAGCGTGTTGGCGACCGATATCGCCGATGACAAGCTAGCCCCGTTGGCCGATGCGCTGATTGCGACGCGGCGGCTCGACGTCACCGATGATCAGGCGATTGCGGCGCTCGCCGACGAACTCGGGCCGCTTGACATTCTGTTCAACTGCGCCGGATTTGTGCATCACGGCACGATCCTCGACGCCGACCCGATCGAATGGGATGCGTCCTTTGTGCTGAACGTTCGCTCGATGTTTATGATGATCCGCGCGTTTCTGCCAAAGATGCTGGAGCGCGAGGCGGGTGCGTCGATCGTCAACATGGCCTCGACGGTTTCCTCGGTGAAAGGCGCGCCCAATCGCTGCGTCTACGGCGCGACCAAGGCGGCGGTGATCGGACTGACCAAATCGGTGGCGGCCGATTTCATCACCCAGGGGATCCGCTGCAACGCGATCTGCCCGGGAACGATCGAGACGCCGTCGCTCGAAGACCGCATCGCGGCGCAGGGGGTGCGCGTGGTCGGCGGCAGCGAAGCGGCGCGCCGGGCGTTTGTCGAGCGCCAGCCCTTGGGCCGGCTCGGCACCCCTGAGGAAGTTGCGGCGCTAGCGGTCTATCTCGCCTCGGACGAGTCGTCGTTCACAACCGGCGCCATCCATATCATCGACGGCGGCTTTACGCTCTGATTGTGCGCCTTGCCAGCTTAGCGCTTTGAATTGCAACAGGAGGCACTGCTGATGAAGCTCCTTCGCTACGGGCCGCCGGGTCAGGAAAAACCCGGCCTGCTCGATCGCGACGGCAAGATCCGCGATTTGTCCGGCGCTGTCCGCGATATCGACGGCGCCGCCTTGGCCCCCACCGAACTCGACCGCTTACGGCGGCTCGATCCCGCAAGCCTGCCGCTGGTGCCGGGCAACCCGCGGCTCGGCCCCTGCGTCGGTGCGATCTCCAAAATCGTCGCGATCGGGCTAAATTACCGGCTGCACGCGCAAGAGGCGGGGGCGGCGATCCCGACCGAGCCGATCTTTTTTATGAAAGCGCCGTCTTCGATTTGCGGCCCGAATGACGATGTGATGATCCCAAAGGGCTCGCAAAAAACCGATTACGAGGTCGAACTCGGGATCGTGATCGGCAGCGTAACCCGCTATATCGCCGTGCATGAAGCGCCCAAACACATCGCCGGCTTTTGCGTCGTCAACGACGTGTCGGAGCGCGAATTTCAGATCGAGCGCCTTGGGCAATGGACCAAGGGCAAGAGCGCCGACACGTTTTGTCCGATCGGCCCGTGGCTGGTCACGTCGGACGAGGTGCCCGATGCCGGCAAGCTGGCGCTGTGGACCGAGGTCAACGGCGAGCGGCGGCAAAACAGCAATACCTCCGACCTGATCTTCGGGGTCGATCACATCGTCAGTTATGTCAGCCATTTCATGACCTTGCTGCCGGGTGACGTTATCCCGACCGGGACACCATCCGGCGTCGGCATGGGCTTTAAGCCGCCGCGCTTTTTGAAAGCCGGCGACCGGGTGCGTTTGTCGGTCGAAGGGCTCGGTGAACAGAACCAGCGGATGGTCGCGTTTTCCGAATAGGTCGAAGGGGATCGTTGCGCTGACCCAAGCAGCGAAAAGGCGAGGGGCGGCTATTTCGTTGCAGTTCAATCGGGTAATCAGCCGCATTGCCCGATCACCTCCGCGTTGAGGAAGCCATGTACGAGCGTCGCCCCGGCTATTTTCGCGAAGACACCCTGCCAGGCCGTCGCGTCGAGGCCAAAGTTAAGTGGTTCAACGCGAGCAAGGGCTTTGGCTTTGTCACCCCGGTTGACGGCTCGCCGGACGCGTTTCTGCCTGTCGCAGTGCTGCGCCGCGCCGGCTACGAGGATTTGCGCGAGGGGGTTTTGCTGAGATGCGAAGTCGGCGACGGGGCTAAAGGCCCGCTGGTGACCAGCGTTTTGAAGATCGATAACAGCACCGCGACCTCATCCCCCTCTGCGGGGACCAGCCGCTTTGATCGCCGCGCTCCGCGTCCATTGCTGACGATTGAAGGAGCCGTGAAGCAATTCGTGCCCGAAAAAGGCTATGGGTTCATTACGCCGGATGGCGGCGGCAAGGATGTGTTTATCCACATCACCGCGCTGCGCCGTAGCGGCGTTACCACGCTCGATGCGGGTCAGCGCGTACGGGCAGAAATTGTCGACGGCCAGAAGGGTCAAGAGGTGGAGCGCATTACGCTGATTTAGGCACCGCTACAGCCGTTCACAGAATGCACGTTCGACAATCGCCCGCTCAGCGCCCTGCGGCTCAGTCCGGACAGCGCAGTCCGGTTCGACCGGTCGTCAGGAAATCGTGACGTAACCGCCTTGTCATGATACGCCTACCTTTAACGAAAACGTCAAAAACCGGCGGTTTGGGAGAACAGCCGCGGCGTACGGCGTTTGTCCTGTCGATTTGACGAGGGCGAGACGATGGACCTTAACGACACGATCCGCACCTACCGTTGGTTTTCCGGTTCTTACGATCTCCTGTTCGGGCCGGTGTTTCACCCCGGGCGCAAGGAAGCGGTGCGGATCGCCAACGACCGGCCGGGGCAACGCATTCTCGAATGCGGCGTTGGGACTGGTCTGTCCTTGCCGCATTTCCGGCCAGATTCGCGGGTGACCGGGATCGACGTGTCGGCCGAGATGCTGGAAAAAGCCAAACGCCGCACGGCACGCATGGGTCTGGCCCATGTCGAGGGTCTGCATGTCATGGATGCGGAGAACTTGGAATTTCCCGACAATTCGTTCGACGCGGTTTTAGCGCTGTACGTTGCGTCGGTCGTGCCCGATCCGGCTCGGTTCGCTGCGGAAATGCGGCGAGTTTGTATCCCTCGCGGCACGATTGTCGTCGTCAACCACTTCACCAGTGAAAACGCACTGGCGCGGTTTATGGAAAAGCGCTTGGCACACCTCGCTCGCCATATCGGCTTTCACGCCGATTTCCCGTTCGAGGATTTCCAGCGGGCGAGCCGGCTATCAATTCGCGAGGTCCGGCCGAGCAATTTGTTCGGCTATTGGAAGCTGCTCCGCTGCATCAACGAAAAGCCCGCTTCAAGCCCCGGCTGATAACGGCGAGTGCTCCGAGGCCATTGTTACCGCTAGGCTTTATGCGTCGGATCGAGGTGCCACGCCGGGCGGCGCTTTTCGGCAAAGCTCGCTGTACCCTCGGCGGCTTCGGGCAGGCGGCGGCGGCCGGCAGCCTCGTTGACAACGCGCTCGCGAAAAGCCGGAGTATCGGAGTTGTCGACCGCTTCGGCGACAAGCGCCTTGGTCATTGCGACCGCATCCGGCGCGGCCGCCAGCAAATTGTCGACGACGCGCTCGACCGTATTATCGAGTTGATCGGCGGCGCAGATTTCATGAACAAGCCCGATGCGCAATGCTTCGTCGGCTGTAAAACGCTCGCCGGTCAACGCCAGCCGCCCCAGAACGCGCTGGCCGAGACGGTCGACGAGCAGCGGGATGATCGGCGCCGCGGTGATGCCCCAGCGCACCTCGCTGATTGCAAAGATGGCGTCTTCGGCGGCAATCGCGATGTCGCAGGCAGCAGCGATCCCGACGCCGCGCCAAAGCACCCGCCCTGAATGATCGCTACAGTGGGTCGCGAGAAATGCCGCAAGCGGTCGATTGCGGTCATCGTGGCCCACGAGAAATCGAGGTTTTCTTGCGCCGGCGCCGTGCCGAGATGGCGCAAAAACGCGAGATCGGCCCCGGCCTGGAAATGCCGGCCGGCGCCCCGCAACACGATGCAGCGCAGGGCTGGGGCGCGTTCCAGTCGAGCAAAGGTCGCGATCAGCCCATCGATCAGCGCGCCGTTATAGGCGTTGCCGACCTCGGGCCGGTTCAGGATCACCCGCGCGACGCCGCGCCGGTCGATCTCGCTTAGCACCGCGTCGTTGTCGGACATCGCCTCTACTCGGCGGCCGCCTTCGCCATCGCCCGCAGCCGCATTTCGGCGAGCAACTCCTCGATCACCCCAGAGGCAAAGCCGAGACAGGCCTCGTCGACCAGCCGGCCGTCGCGGATTTTTCCGCCGACCGAAGTAATGATGCATTCGCGCGCCAAGACAACGCGCGCCATCATCGAATCAAGCGCCACCTTCATGTGTTCGAGGCAGCGGGCGCCGCTTATCGCGCCGGGCGAGGTCGCCATGATTGCCACCGGCTTATACGCCATGACCGAGGTGAAGGCCGGGCGCGACGCCCAATCGAGCGCGTTCTTTAAAACTCCGGGGATGCTGTGGTTGAATTCGGGCGCGCACAATACCAACCCATCCGCATCGGCGATGGCGGCGAGTAGCTGCTTGACCGGCGCCGGGCGTTTCTCGCCCTCGAAATCCTGGTTGTAGAGCGGGATCGGCGCCAGATCCCAAACCGTCAGATCGGCCACGCCGGCAAATTTCTCCCGCAGGGTTTCGAGCACCGCATTCGAATAAGAGCCGGTGCGCAGGCTGCCCGACATTCCGATCAGGCGGGCGGGTTTCGTCTCTGTCATGTTGTTTTTCTCCGGGCAGCGGGAGTGTGTCCGTGATAACGAAACTCGCTTGCCTCTAGCAACCTTGTCACGCGGCCATCATGCCGAGCTCGGATGAATGCAATGCTTGAGTTGAGGCCGAATTGCGAATGCTGCGACCGTAGTTTACCGCCGGCGTCGCCCGATGCTCGCATCTGCTCCTATGAATGCACCTTTTGCTGCGACTGCGCGGAGGGCGTTCTCGCGAGGCGGTGCCCAAATTGCGGTGGCGAGTTGGTGCGGCGGCCAATCCGACCGGCGGACCGCTTGTTACGGCACCCGGCTTCGACGCGCCGCGTGGTTAAGCCCGAAGAGTGCGGGCGGCGGGCATGACGATCGGTCCCTCTCGCCGCGGGTTGGTGCCGCCGTTTATCGCGATGGATGTGATGCGCGCCGCCACCGAGTTCGAGCTGGCGGGGGCTGATGTCATCCACCTCGAAGTCGGCCAGCCCGGCACGCCGGCGCCGCAGGCGGTGTTGGAGGCGGCGCGCCAGGCGCTCGATAATGCTCGCATCGGCTACACCGACGCGCTCGGCATAGCGCCGCTGCGTGAGGCGATCGCCCGGCACTATGGCGCGCAGCACGGCTTGTCGGTCGACCCGTCCGAAGTCGTCGTCACGACCGGCTCGTCGGCCGCCTTTCAGCTGGCGTTTCTCGCTGCGTTCGAGGCCGGAGACCGGGTGGCGCTCGCGGTGCCAGGCTATCCCGCCTATCGCAACATCCTCGCCGCGCTCGGCATCGAGCCGGTATTGCTCGAGGTCGGCGAGAACAGCCATTATGAGCCAACCCCGGAATTGCTCGTCGAGGCCGGCGCGCTCGACGGGTTGATCATCGCCAGCCCGGCCAACCCGACCGGCACGATGATTGCCGCCGGCGAACTGGCGCGGCTCGTCGAATTTTGCGTGGAGCGCGGCATTCGCCTGGTCTCGGACGAGATTTATCACGGCATCACTTATGAGAGTGAGGCGGCGACAGCGCGCGCTTTCGGACAGCAGGCGATCATCGTCAATTCGTTTTCGAAATATTACAGCATGACGGGATGGCGGCTCGGCTGGATGCTGACGCCCCCTGATCTCGCGCGATCGGTCGAATGCCTCGCTCAAAATTTCTACATTTCGCCGCCGGCATTGTCGCAGCTCGCGGCGGTCGCGGCTTTTGGCTGCCGCACCGAACTCGATGGCCATGTCGCGCGCTATCGCACCAATCGCGATCTGCTGATCCAGGCACTGCGAGCCGCCGGTCTGACGCGTTTCGCTCCGGCGGATGGCGCGTTCTATCTCTATGTCGATGTTTCGGAATTGACCGGCGACAGCAAGGAATTGTGCCGGCGGCTGCTGACCGACACCGGGGTGGCGATCACTCCCGGTCTCGATTTCGACCCGATCCGCGGCGGCGGTTGGGTGCGGCTGTCGTTCGCCGGGCCAACCGAGGACATTGCCGAGGCCGGCCGCCGCTTGACCGCTTGGCTGCCTTCCGCAGGTTGACCCCGGCTGCTGTATCCTTGAGGAGCGGTCACCACCACCAGCCGTACCATCCCCACCACGGGCCGGCGAAAATTATCACCAACCAGAAAACAATGAAGAGGACAACTAAAAGGCCGATACCGCCCGATGGTCCCACGAAGTATAATAATTGGATCGACGGTATCCATAATAACCAAAGCTGCTGAACAGCAGCCAGATGACGATAACCCACAGAATAAACCACCACCACATGGCAGACCTCACGCGTGTTCTCTATAAAAGAACAAGCTGCCGGCGGTGTTGGTTTCCTGGTGGTTAGGGTTGGCGGTTGATTTACCAACCGAAATCTCGCAATCAGGCGACCGGGGGGTTCAGTCGGCAGCAGTTGACAACCCAACCATAAAAGAACAAATAGGAAACATGGTTGGGGCTTCACGAGCATGCCGCGCGATCTTTTGCTGACACTCCGCGAACGGGTCCGGCAGATCGAGCGGCCGACAACGACGGCGCACGGGGTGATGCCGTTTGGACTCGCCGCGGTCGATCGGGTCTTGCCAGGCGGCGGTCTTGCGCGCGGCGCCTTGCACGAAATCCTCGGAGCCGGTGGCGACGAGGAAGATGGGGCGCTCGCCGCCGCCTTTGCCGCCAGCATAGCCGCGCGGCTCGCTCCGGCAGGAGACGGCATTGTGTTGTGGTGCCTCGCACGGCCGGATCTCTACGGCCCCGGTCTTGCCGCCCAGGGGCTCGATCCGGCGCGGCTGGTTTTGGTCCGGACCGCGCGCGATATCGAGATCCTGTGGGCGATGGAAGAAGGTCTGCGCACATCGGGTGTGGCTGCGGTGGTGGGCGAGGTCGGAACCTTGCCCGATGTGGCGAGCCGCCGATTACAGCTCGCCGCCGAGCGCTCGGGCATCACCGCTTTTGCCTTGCGGCGCTGGCGTAATAGCGAGCAGGCGGCACGCGAACGCAATCTGCCAAACGCCGCCATGACGCGCTGGCGCGTCCAAGCATTGCCGTCGCAGCCAATCCCTATCCCGACTCCTTCCACACTTCGTCCCCGCATAAGCGGGGATCCAAGGGCGGCCGTTACAGCCTTTGCAGCACTGGACCCCCGCTTTCGCGGGGGTGACGGGATGGCGGGAGGTAATTCTCCGAAGGAGGAGCCCGGGATTGGGCATCCGCGCTGGCGGGTGGAGCTGTTGCGCTGCCGCGGCGGCGAGCCGGCATGCTGGCAGGTCGAAATCCGGGAAGGAAGGATGTCGGATGCGACGGATACTGTATCTTTGGCTGCCACGCTGGCCAATCGATCGGCGGCGCCGGTCGGCAGCGCTGTCTGGCCGGGGGAAAGAAGCCGCCGCACCGGCTGAAGAGACCCCGTTCGCCACGGTCATCGACACGGTGGGGCGGCGTCTACTTGCCGCGGTCAACCCGGCCGGAATGACTGCCGGCCTTGCCCCCGGCATGCCGCTCGCGGATGCGCTGTCGTTTGTGCCGGGTCTTACCACCGCTGCCGCCGAGCCCGCCAAAGACGCCGTTTCCCTGCGCCGCCTGGCCGAATGGTGCGGCCGCTACAGCCCGTGGACCGCACCTGATGGCGCTGACGGCATCAAGATCGAGATCACCGGCTGCGCCCATCTGTGGGGCGGGGAAGGGGCTCTCGCCGCCGATCTCGTGGCCCGACTCAGCCGTCAAAGTATCACCGCTAATATTGCTGTCGCCGACACGCTGGGTGCAGCCTGGGCATATGCCCGATTTGGCGAAGCCGGCCGGGGCCCGGCGATCCTGCCCTCGGGAGATGCACGCGCCGCTCTCGCCCCGCTGCCGGTCGATGCGTTGCGGCTCGACCTGGCGATCGCGCAAGGTCTGCGGCGGGTCGGGCTAAAGCGGATCGGCGATCTTTATGCGATGCCGCGCTCGGCCTTGGCATGCCGCTTTGGCGAAGCCGTGACGCAGCGCCTCGACCAGGCATTTGATGATCTGCCCGAGCCGTTGTCGCCGCTGGGCGAAACACCCTCTCGACGGGTCCGGTTGAGTTTCGCCGAGCCGATCGCCGATCCCGCCGATCTGGCACTCGCTGCCGAACGGCTGGCCCAGGATCTCGTTACGCGCCTGGCGCGCGAGGGGACCGGGGCGCGGCGGCTGGCGCTCGCCTTTTATCGGGTCGACGGCCGGGTTGAGCGCCTGACGCTCGGTACGGCCCGGCCGAGCCGCGATCCGCATCATATCGCCGCGCTCTTTAAGGAGCGGATCGATACGATCGACCCCGGGCTCGGCATCGAGGACGTGATCCTCGCCGCCTTTGCGGTCGAGCGGTTGGGTCCCGAGCAGATCGGCTTGCCCTGCCCCCACCCTAACCCTCCCCCGCAAGCGGGGGAGGAAGGGGGAGGGGGGAGCGCCACGGTTTGGGCGGGGGAAGGAGCAAAGAGCGTCTCTGCGCTGCTCGACCGGCTCGGCAACCGCCTCGGCCTTGCCGCGGTGTCACGCATCGAGGCCCGCGAGAGCCACATCCCCGAGCGCGCTTCGATCAAGGCGCCAGTCGCCGAGCCCTCATCCACCCAGATCAGCGCGCTAGGTCCCTCCTCTCCCGCAATGCGAAAAAGGGTGCCGAGTGCAGCGAGGTGGGGGAGGGGACAACGGCATGGAGACCGACTGAAACCACCGCGTCCGATCCGGCTGTTCCAGCCGCCGGAGCCGGTCGAGGCGTCGTGGCTATTGCCAGACGACCCGCCGTTTCGTTTCACCTGGCGACGACGCGGTCATCGCGTCAGAAGCGCCGATGGGCCGGAGCGGATCGCCGAAGAATGGTGGCGGCCGGGTGCTTCCGTTGCTGTCGACGCGATCCGCGATTATTACCGGGTCGAGGATGAAGAGGGGCGGCGCTTCTGGCTGTTCCGGGCAGGGCTGCCCGATGGCGGTCATCCGCCGTGCTGGTATGTCCACGGTGTGTTCGCCTGACCTGCGGGAATGAAGCCCGCTCAATCAGCTCCTCCCAGCCCCTCTCGTCATTCACGCGTGATCCCCGGATCAAGTCCGGGGAGGAATCAAGAGGCCAAAGACAAGAGCGCTCACCCCTGGCCCCCTGCTTCCGCGGGAGTGACGAAATTCCGTGGATCTGGCGCTACTCATGCTGAGGCGGTCACAGAAACCCCGGCTTATGCCGAGCTGCAGGTCACGACCAATTTCTCGTTTCTTCGCGGCGCCTCGCACCCGGCCGAGCTGGTACTGACTGCGGCGGCGCTCGGGCACCGGGCGATCGCAGTTACCGACCATAACAGCGTTGCCGGGATCGTGCGCGCGCATCAGGCCGCAAAAGAGGTTGGCATCCGTCTCGTCGTCGGCTGCCGGCTCGATCTCGATGACGGCATCAGCCTGCTCGCCTTTCCGCAAGACCGCGCCGCCTATGGCCGGCTGACGCGGCTGCTGACCTCAGGCAAGCGGCGTGCGTCAAAAGGTGAATGCCGTCTCGATTACGCCGATGTCATCGCGTCCGGTACGGATCAGATCGTCATCGTGCTACCCCCTCCCATTCCCTCCCCCACTTGCGGGGGAGGGAATGGGAGGGGGTCGGATGCAGCGGAATTCGCCGCCTTTGCCGCCCGTATCTCGACCGATTTTCGGGGCCGCGCCTATCTTGCTGCGCATCACCTCTATCGCGGTGACGATGCTCGCCATCTTACGCATCTCGCCGCACTGTCCGAGATGGCGGGGCTGCCGCTGGTCGCGACCAACGACGTGCTCTACCATCTGCCCGAACGGCGGCAGCTGCACGATGTGCTGACCTGCATCCGCGAAGGCTGCACGATCGAAGAGGCCGGCTTTCGCCTCGCCGCCAATGCCGAGCGCCATTTGAAATCGCCGCAAGAGATGGCGCGGCTGTTCCGTTTGTATCCGGAAGCGGTCGCCCGCAGCCTCGAAATTGTCGAGCGCTGCACCTTCAGCCTCGACGAATTGCGCTACGAATACCCGGACGAGACCGCCGAAGACGGCCGCACCCCGCAGCAGCGCCTCGCCGATCTCGCCTGGGCCGGCGCCGCCGAACGCTTCTCCGATCGTCCCTCGTCCTCGCCCACAGCAATTGAACCCTCTCCTCCCACTGAGGGGGATGTCGCTGGGCGAGAAAGGGAAGGAAAAACAGGAAGCGCGGCGAAATACGGGGGCATCCCCGAAAAAATCCGCAGGCTGATCGAGCACGAATTGCAGCTGATCGAGAGGCTCGATTACGCCCGCTATTTCCTGACCGTGCACGACATCGTCGAGTTTGCCAGGCGGCGCGGCATCCTGTGCCAGGGGCGCGGCTCGGCTGCCAATTCGGTCGTGTGCTATTGCCTCGGCATCACCGCTGTCGATCCGGCGCGCATCGATGTGTTGTTCGAGCGCTTTATCAGCGCCGCGCGCAACGAGCCGCCCGATATTGACGTCGATTTCGAACACGAGCGCCGCGAAGAAGTCATCCAGTACATCTACGAGAAATACGGCCGCGACCGGGCCGGGCTTGCCGCCACCGTGATCTGCTATCGCTCGCGCTCGGCGATCCGCGAAGTCGGCAAGGCGCTGGGCCTGTCGGTCGATGTTGTCGCCGCCTTGGCCGGCATCGTCTGGGGCTGGAGCAATGACCCGATCGCCGATATCAAAGTGCGCGAGGCCGGCCTCGACCCTGGCGACCGCACCTTGCGTTTGGCGCTCGATCTCGCCGCTGAACTGACCGGTTTCCCACGCCACCTGTCCCAGCATGTCGGCGGTTTTGTGATCACCCGCGGACCCCTGTCCGAACTGGTGCCGATCGAGAATGCGGCGATGGAGGATCGCACCGTTATCGAATGGGACAAGGATGATCTCGACGCGCTCGGCATTTTAAAAATCGATGTGCTGGCGCTTGGCATGCTGACCTGCATCCGCAAATCTTTTGACTTGCTCGATAAGCATTATGGCCGACATCTCGAACTCGCCACAGTGCCGGCCGAGGACCCCGAAGTTTATGAGATGCTGAGCCAAGCCGATTTGCTCGGCGTCTTTCAGGTCGAAAGCCGCGCCCAAATGACGATGCTGCCGCGGCTTAAGCCTCGCGAATTCTATGATCTTGTGATCGAGGTCGCGATCGTCCGGCCGGGGCCGATCCAGGGCGACATGGTGCATCCCTATTTGCGGCGGCGTTCCGGGCGTGAACCGGTCGAATACCCGTCCGAGGCGTTATGCCAGGTGCTTGGCAAGACCTTGGGCGTGCCGTTATTTCAGGAACAGGCAATGAAGATCGCGATTGTCGGCGCCGGTTTTGCCCCGGAGGAGGCCGACCGGCTGCGCCGCGCGATGGCGACCTTCAAGCGCAACGGCGATATCCACCTGTTCCGCGACAAGTTCATCGCCGGTATGGTCGAGAACGGTTACGACCGCGACTTCGCGACGCGGTGCTTCAGCCAGATCGAGGGGTTCGGGACCTATGGCTTTCCCGAAAGCCATGCCGCGAGCTTTGCGCTGCTCGTCTATGTCTCGGCCTGGATCAAATGCTTTTATCCCGAGGTTTTTGCTTGTGCGCTGCTGAACAGCCAGCCGATGGGGTTTTATGCCCCGGCGCAGATCGTCCGCGACGCGCGCGAACACGGCGTCGAGGTGCGCCCCGCCGACGTCAACCACAGCTTGTGGGACTGCACGCTAGAGCCAATCGAAGTCACGGCCACCCATGCGGTCGTCACCCCCGCGAACGCAGGGATCCAGAGCTTGCCCCTGACTGGAACAGGGGGACGAGCGACGGTTGCCGGAATTCTGGATTCCCGCTTTCGAAGGAATGACGAACAGAATTTCGCGACATCTATCGCATCGTCATCCCGACGAAAGTCGGGATCCACTTCGGCGGTGGATACCGGCTTCCGCCGGTATGACAAGAGAGAAATTGCAGTAACTAGATCTAACGAACATCACGCCAGCCGCCACTATGCCTTGCGGCTCGGTTTCCGTCAGATCAAGGGCTTCTCCGAAGCCGATGCCGAACGGCTGGTCGCTACGCGGGGCTCGGGCTTTCCTGATCCGGCAGCATTGTGGCGCCGCAGCCGGCTCGGCCATGCCGCGCTCGAACGCCTGGCCGAAGCCGATGCGTTTCGTTCGGTCGGGCTCGACCGTCGCCGCGCGTTGTGGGCATTAAAAGCGCTCGGCGACCCGCCGCCGCCACTGTTTGCTGCCCACGCTGACGATGCCCCCCGCACCCCAACCCTCTCCCCCCAATGGGGGGCGAGGGGGACAAACCGGGTGGAGGAGACCCACGCCTCCGCATTGTCGGCGAGATCGACCACACCCGATAAAGAACCCTCGCGTCCCACAGGGGGAAGAGGGCAGGGTGAGGGGGGTGCCCGCCAGCAATCAGTGTTGCTCGAAGCCTCCTCGCCCCTACCCACTCCGCCCCCAAGAGCGGAGAGGGGAATAACAACGGGCAAAACTGAGGACAGCGAAACCCGCGCCGCGGCATTGTTGCCGGCGATGCCGTTAGGCGAGCATGTCGTCGAGGATTACGCCACTACCGGCTTGAGCCTGAAGCGCCATCCGCTAGCGTTCCTACGCGCTGAACTCGCTAGCGAGGGGCTGGTCACCGCCGCCGACCTTGCGCATTTGCCGGTCGAAAGGCGGCTCGGGATTGCTGGAGTCGTGTTGATCCGCCAGCGTCCCGGCAGCGCCAATGGCGTCGTCTTTATCACCATCGAGGACGAGACCGGGATCGCCAATCTGATCGTCTGGCCGGCGATCCTCGAGCGTTTTCGGCGTGCCGCGTTGGGCGCCACTTTATTGCGCTGCACCGGCAAGTTGCAGCGCGAAGAGAGCGTGATCCATGTCGTCGCCGAGCGGCTCGACGATTTGACCCAGCGGCTCAATAGCTTGCGTAACCGCACCGGCGACGAGTCGCCGCAATCCTCCGCGAAACCGCCCTTTGCCGTTCCGGTCAAGGCTCCGGGCTACGACATCCGCGACATCGTCATCCCGAGCCGAAATTTCCGCTAGCTCTCGGCTGAGCTTGCAGCAGTTGGTGCGCGCATAATGACGGCGCGCGCGAGTGCGTCAGCACGCTCGTTTTCGGGGTGCCCCGCATGGCCGCGCACCCACATCCAATCGACCTGGTGGTGCTGTGCGGCGGCTTCGAGCCGCTGCCACAAATCGACATTCTTGACCGGCTTTTTGTCGGCGGTGCGCCACCCGCGTTGTTTCCAGCTATGAATCCATTTGGTAATGCCATCGCGCAAATACTGGCTGTCGCTGTAAAGCCGCACGTGGCACGGGCGTTTCAATGCTTCGAGACCGGCGATCGCCGCCATTAATTCCATGCGGTTGTTGGTAGTCGCGGGCTCGAACCCGGAGAGTTCCTTTTCGACACCGCGGTAGTGCAGGATCACGCCCCAGCCGCCGGGCCCCGGATTGCCGCTGCAGGCCCCATCGGTAAAGATCTCGACCTCACAGTCATCGGGCGCGCCGGTGTCAGGCATCGAGACCGTAGTCGCGAACATTGGCGACAGTGCGGTGAAACCGCAATTTTCGCAGGAATTCGAGCGGGTCCTTGGGCCGTACCAATGCTCCAGCCGGCTGGTTCAGCCAGTCGAACAGCCGCGTCAGCAAAAACCGTAAGGCGCTCCCCCGAGCCAGCAACGGCAAAGCCGAAAGTTCGGCCGGCGACAATGGCCGCGCCTGTCGGTAGTTATCGAGCAACAGCCGCCCCTTGGTTACGTTGAGACTGCCGTCCGGCTCGAAACACCAGGCATTCAAACACACTGCCAAATCGTAAGCTAGAAAATCGGTGCAGGCGAAGTAAAAGTCGATCAGACCGGAAACCTCGCGATCACGAAAAAACACATTGTCCGGAAACAAATCGGCATGGATCACGCCCGTGGGCAGGCTGTTCGGCCAGGCGCTTTCAAGAAAGCGCAATTCACCCGCAAGTTCGTCGGCCAGTCCGGGCTGAACCTCACTGGCGCGCTCTGCGCTCATTTCATATAGCCGTCGCCAGCCCGCGACCGATAAATTGTTTGCCCGCCGCATCCCGAACGACGCCCCGGCGCGGTGCAAAGCAGCCAGCGCGCGACCGACCCCGACGCAGTGAAACGGCTGAATGCGGCGTGGCCACATGCCGGCGAGAAAGGTCACCATCGCCGCCGGTCGGCCGCACAATTCGCGCAACGCCGCACCATCACAGCCATGCAACGGCGTTGGGCAGGCGACACCGTTTTTTGCGAGATGCTCCATCAGCGCGATAAAGAACGGCAGATCCTCGCGCGCCACCCGCTTTTCATAGAGCGTCAGGATGAAGTTGCCGGCTTCGGTCGTGACCAAATAGTTCGAATTTTCGACCCCCTCAGCAATCCCCTTGCACGACAACACCTCGCCAATGTCATAGAGCGCGACAAAGGCTCGGAGTTCGTCGTCGGCGACATCGGTATAGACAGCCATCGGCGGTGCACGCACCCTCAAGAAAGCCCAGCGAAGCGCGCAGGCTTGTTTGCCGTCCGCGGCTCGCATACAGTCCCGGCGCCGCAAAACCGCCGCCGCAGCGCGCGGAGCCGGCAGGACGACGGTGGGGGAAGAGATGGCCGAACAACCAATTCCAGCGCAAAAAGAGCCCTACGGCATCAACGTCGAAGCCGGCAAGAGGTATTTCTGGTGTGCTTGCGGGCGCAGCGCCAGCCAGCCGTTCTGCGACGGCTCGCATAAGGGCACTGGGCTGACTCCGGTCCCGTTCACCGCCGAGGTGAGCGAGGAGGTGTGGCTGTGCGGCTGCAAGCAGACCGCCGGTAAGCCTTTCTGCGACGGCACGCATAACGGCCTGTGAGGCAGGCGCAATTTGCACGAGGCGCCGCACTTTTTGGCCTCCTCGCCCTCTCGGGTTGCGGCTGGTTTTCGTCTTCGTCGAAACCGCAGCAGGCCTGCCCAGCAGCAGTAATCTTGCGGCCGCTCGCCAACACCGCGGTATTCGGGCCCTCAGCAGAACTGAGACCCGACAATGTGGCATATTACGGCGTCTTGAGCGAAGTCGACCGCAGCTGTGATTACACCGGCGATGCGGTACAGATGACACTCGACGTAATCGTGGTCGGCCAGCGCGGTCCCGCCGGCAGGGCTAACGCAGTCGACCTGACCTATTTCGTCGCGGTCACCGCACCAGGCCAGCAGGTGTTGAGCAAAAGGACATTTCCCGTCCGCATCACTTTCGAGCCCGACCAGGTCCGAGCCGGCGTTACTGACCACATCGTCCTGACAATCCCGCTCGGCGGCCATAAGGGCAGCGACCTAAACCTGCTCGTGGGCTTCCAGCAAACACCGCAAGTCGTCGAATTCTACAAACACTATCGCGGCCGCTGACCCCCGCTTCGAGGGTCCAACGTCATCAGAGTGCGTCGCTGCCGGAGAAATCGCGAAGTTCCGGTGCAGGGCGCTCGCCGAGGTCGAGGCCGTAGATGTCGCGCGGATCGCGGACGCCGCGCAGCTCGTGCGTGCCGAGCGGTTCGAGGCGAACGCCGCAGCCCACCGCGCCGGCAAGCTCGGCCGAGACCAGAACCTTGCCGCCGAGCGGCTCGCAGAGCGCCTCGATGCGCGAGACCTCGTTAACCGCCGGGCCGATCACCGTGAAATCGAGCCGGTCGGCGGCGCCGACATTGCCGTACAGCACCTCGCCTAGATGCAATGCCAAGTCGACGGCGGCCGACGGCTTGCCGGCCCGGGAACGCGCGGCATTTAGCCGATCGACCGCGCGCATCGCCTCTGTCGCGCCCTCCAATGCCAGCCGACAGGTCTCTTCGCGCGTCATGTCGTCGAACGGAAAGATCGCGAGCATGCCGTCGCCGAGGAATTTCAATATCTCTCCGCCGCGCGGGCGCAATGGAGCAGCGAGCGTTTCGAAAATCTCGTCGAGCATTTCGACGACCGCCGCCCCCGGCGTCGTGTCGGCGATTGTGGTAAAAGCGCGGACATCGGCATACCACAGCACCGCGCGGATGCTCTCGACCGAGCCGCGCTCGATCGCTCCGGCGTGGACCCTCCGCCCAGCATCGGCTCCGAGATAGGCTCCGAGCAAACTCGAGGCGATCGTGTGCCCGGAATGAGTCATCATCGCCAGCGAGACGGCAGGCAGCACCGCCTTTAACAACACCAGGTCGTCGTCGCTGTAACCTATCGGCCGGTCGGTTGCGAAGGAGTAAGCGACCCCGGTCCCGTGCGAAGGGTCATCCTCCGCGCCAAAGCGGACGATCTCAGCGAAATAATCAGTCGCTCCAGCGGCAGCGAGCTCTTTGAGCATCGGAAAGTCGAGTTGCGCATCGGCTCCGCTGAGACGCCGGCGCAGGTGCAGCCATGGCTTCGCTTCTTCAGTTACCGTTTTCGCCTGGTTTATCATATAGGTAAAGGGACTGCTCAACCACTCCCGCCTCGCTTCGCCGCGTTCGAACTGCGCAGGTTCGATGGCGTTGAGATCGCGGTGCCACATGTAGCTGTAGCCGCCCCATTGCGGGTGCAGTGTTCGCATCGCCGCGAAGCCCCGCCACAGCGGTACGCCAGCAAGGATGAGGCGTTGACAGAAGCCGTCGAACAACGGCGCGGCCTCGGTACCGCGTAATCCCTGCTCGACGGCCCAGACGTGTAATGAGATGATTTTTTGCCCGACCGGACCGTCGTGGATCTGCGGCAGCGAGAGGATCGCCGGAGTCTCAGCGATGACGGCCACGGCGGGCCTACCTCATCGTCGGCATGACGTATTCGGCGCCGGCGCGAATGCCGGTCGGCCAGCGCGCGGTCATCGTTTTCAGATGCGTGTAAAATCGCACGCCCTCGGTGCCGTACACCGCCATATCACCAAACAATGACCGCTTCCAGCCGCCAAAGCTGTGAAATGCCATCGGCACCGGGATCGGCACATTGATGCCGACCATGCCGATCTGAACGCGATTGGAGAATTCGCGCGCGGCATCGCCGTCCCGCGTGAAGATCGCGACGCCATTGCCGTATTCGTGGTCGTTGACGAGCTTGGTCGCGGAATCGAAATCGGGGGCGCGCACGACCGACAATACCGGCCCAAAGATCTCCTCCTTGTAAATGCGCATCTCGGGCTTGACCTCGTCGAACAGGCAGCCGCCAAGGAAAAACCCATCCTCGTAGCCCTGGAGCTTTAATCCGCGGCCGTCGACGACGAGTTTCGCACCCTCCTGCACGCCGAGATCGACATAGGAGCGCACCCGGTCCAAATGCTGGCGGGTCACCAGCGGCCCCATTTCGGCCTCGGGGTCGGTGCTGGGGCCGATCTTTAGCGACCGCACGCGCGGCACCAATTTGTCCATTAATTTATCGCCGATACCGCCGACCGCGACCGCGACCGACACCGCCATGCAGCGCTCGCCGGCAGCGCCATAGGCCGAGCCCATCAGCGCGTCGGTCGCTTGGTCGAGATCGGCGTCGGGCATCACCACCATGTGGTTCTTGGCGCCGCCCAAGGCCTGCACCCGCTTTCCGGCGGCAGCGGCGGTCGAATAGATGTATTCGGCGATTGCAGTCGAGCCGACAAAGCTGACCGCCGCGATCCCGGGATGGTGCAGGATCGCATCGACCGCGCCCTTGTCGCCATGCACGACATTAAACACGCCCGGCGGCAGCCCGGCCTCGGTCAGCAATTCGGCGATGCGCAGCCCGGCCGATGGGTCGCGCTCCGACGGCTTCAGAATAAAGCTGTTGCCGCAAGCGAGCGCCACCGGGAACATCCACATCGGCACCATCGCCGGAAAGTTGAACGGCGTGATCCCGGCGCACACCCCCAAGGGCTGGCGCACCGACCAGCTGTCGATGCCGCGTCCGACCTGCTCGGTAAATTCGCCCTTTAATAAATGCGGGATGCCGCAGGCGAATTCGACGACCTCGACACCGCGGGTGATCTCGCCCTGAGCGTCGGAAAAGACCTTGCCGTGCTCCTCGGAAATCAGCCGCGCCAGTGCGTCGTGCTCGCGCGCGAGGAGTTCGAGGAATTTGAACATGATGCGCGCGCGGGTGAGGGGAGGGGTCGCGGCCCAGCCGGGAAACGCCGCCGCCGCAGCCTGTACCGCCTGATCGACCTCACCCGGCTCGGCAAACGCAACATGCCTGATCTTCTCCCCGGTCGCCGGATTGAAGACATCGCCGCCGCGGCCGCTTTTGCCCTCGACCCTTTTTCCACCGATGTAATGCTGGATGTCGCTCATCACCGACCCGCCCACTGCTGTAACTGCTTGCGGTATCATAAGCCCCCGCTCCGCACGGCGCAGCGGATTTTCCGAGGACCTTGAGTTCTCGGTCAAACCGGTGCTTGGCTCGCGCGTCGGCGGTGAGGCCCTGCCTGCCTACACGGGGCGCAGTCGATCAGTTATCTGGGTTCATCTCGAAATGCGACGAGGGTCGCTGTCTTGGCGGGCATTTGGCGATTGAAGGCCCGAGCGCAAACAAAAAGGGCGCCCGGTCGGGCACCCTTTTGCATCGTTAGCGGGCTGCTTATGACCCCGGCGCTGGTGGCGGCGGCGCCCCCGGCGGTCCCGGAGGTGGCGGCGGAGCGCCCGCCCCACCAAGAACGATATCAACCCGCCGGCTCTCCGCCGACTTTCCACCTGAGGCTGATTGCTCGCCAACCGCGCTGACGGTTATTTCGTTTTGTGCGACACCGGCTCGGGCCAATTCTTGCGCGACCGCCTGTGCCCTGCGCTGCGAGAGACGTTGGTTGAGCGCGGCCGAGCCGACGGCGTCGGTGTGGCCGATAACCTGAACCGGCATCCCTGTGGATTTGGCGGTGGCGGCAGCGGCGTCGACAATCTGTCGGGCTTCCGACGTCAGACTGGCGCTACCCGAAGCGAAGTAAACCTTGAAGTCGTTCATCTGTGCCGCCGGCGGCGCTGCTGGCGGAGGCGCCGGCGGGGGCGCTGGTGGCGGTGGCTGCTCGTGGGAGCAGGCCACAAGCGACAGGATTGCGAAGAGTAGGAATAGGCGCTTCATCCGTTCCTCCGGCAGTTGAGCGGCAAACCATAAGTCAAGTTTGCCGATCCTACTAGTAGCATAACGCGATGCGGTTTCACGCCATAGAGGGTAGTCGCGAGAACGAGAATGTCAAAGCGTCGCGGCCCAAACGTGGCCACGGCGCGCCGACCTCAAATATCAGCCGCCGGAGGCTCCCTCGGTATTCACGTAAACTGCGTAGACCGATTGGCTCGCGGCCATAAACAGCCGGTTGCGCCAACGGCCGCCAAAGCACAAATTGGCGCAGCGTTCGGGCAGCGCAATCTGGCCGATCATCGTTGCGTCGGGGGCGAAAACGACGACGCCGTTTAATGCCGAAGTCATTCCCCAGCCGCACCACAGATTGCCGTGCACATCACAGCGAAACCCGTCGGGCGATCCCTCGCCGGCGCTCACAAAAATCCGGTCGTTGGCAAGACGGGCCCCGTCGTCGACGACATCAAAGACGCGGATCTGGCGCGGTTGCGACCGCGACTCGACCACATAGAGGCGCTTCTCGTCAGGCGAAAAGCATAGCCCGTTGGGGCCGTTCACATTCCCGGCAACAACCCTCGCCTGGCCGGTCTTCCCGTCGACGCGGTAGACATTGGTCGGCAATTCGGGTGAGTGGCGCTCGCCCTCGTAATAGCCGGAAATGCCAAACGGCGGATCGGTGAACCAGATCGAGTCGTCAGATTTAACAACAACATCGTTTGGCGAATTGAGGCGCTTGCCGTCGAAATGATCGAGGATGACGGTGATCGCGCCATCATACTCGGTGCGGGTCACTCGCCGGCCGCCGTGCTCGCAGGTGACAAGACGGCCTTGGCGGTCGCGGGTGTTGCCGTTCGCGTTATTGGATGGCTTGCGAAAAACGCCGCAGGCCCCGGTCTCCTCATCCCAGCGCATGATGCGGTTGTTCGGGATATCGCTCCATAACAGATAACGGCCATCGCCAAACCACACCGGCCCCTCGGCCCAGCGAAAGCCGGCCGCAAGCCGCTCGACGGCAGCGTTAAACGGCGGTTTGATCGCATTAAAGCGCGGATCGAAGGTGCGGATTGCCGGGTCCGGGTAGCTCTCGGCCGGTTCCCATCGCTGGAGCGGTCCTATCGGCGTTGCCGCGCCAATAACCGGAGGGTTGCCCGCTGCTCCCGGGACTGCGCTCATCTGACTTCCCCAGAGATTTCGGTTGAGAATCGGAAGCCGGAGAGGCGATCGCCCGTCCGGCTCCTGATTGCCGGGATTATCCTATCCCGGCCGAGGCAGCCCGTGAGGCGGACGCGCTCTCGTCAGATGGCTTTCTCTTCGCGCAATTTGGCGAGTTCTTCCTTGCTCAGCCCGAGGAGTTCGCCGTAAACCGCGTCGGTATCGGCGCCAAGCAGTGGCGAGGCGGTGATCGGCACTTTCGAGCCGCTCATCTTGACCGGCCAGCCCGGCATCTTGAAGTCGCCGCGCACCGGATGCTTGACGGTAACAAAGATCTCCCGGCGATTGAGGTCCGGATCATTGAACAGTTCCATCGTGTCCATGACCGCGCCAGCCGGAATGCCCTGCTCGCCAAGCCGCCGCATGACCTCAAGCTTGTCGTACTGTTTGGTCCATTCCGAGAGCATTTCGTCGACCACATGGCGGTTCTTGAACCTCTCCTCAGGGCTGTCGAAACGCTGGTCGCCGATCAGATCCTCGCGCCCCATCAGCTTTAGGATTCGTTCCCAATGCTGTTGGTTAGCGCGTGAGGTATAGATATAGCAGTAGTCGTTCGGGCCGCCGCCTTTGCACGGATAGGCCTCGCTCGGCGAATTGGTGCCCATGATGCTCTGATTGCCCAGGCGCGGCGCGGCATGGCCCCACAAATACTGGGCGGCGTAGGATATGCGGCCGTAATTGATCACGCATTCCTGCATCGCGCATTGGATCTTCTGGCCCTGGCCGGTGAACTGGCGCTGATAAAGCGCCGCCAAGACCCCGATCGCGGCGTGCAGCCCGGTGCCGGTGTCGCCGATCGTCGGACCTGGTTTGATCGGCCGGCCGTCGGCCTCGCCGGTGATCGACATCGCACCGCCGGTCGCCTGCGCAATCATGTCAAAGGCGAGATAGTTCTTGTAGGGGCTGTCGTCGCCAAAGCCCTTGACCGAGACATAGATGACGCGAGGATTGATTTCGCGCACCACGTCATAGCCAAAGCCGAGCCGCTCGATTACGCCGGGTGCGAAATTCTCGGCAAAGACATCGGCCTTTTCGATTAGTCCGCGCAGCACGGCGCGGCCCTGCTCTGTCTTGAGATTGGCGGTGACGCTCTTCTTGTTGGCGTTGAGCAGCATGAAATATTGGGAATCGACCCCCTTTTTGTCGGTCGACGCGCCGCGGCCCTGCTCGCCCCGGGTTGGCTCCTCAACCTTGATCACTTCCGCGCCGAGCCATGCCAAGGTCAGGGTGCAAGACGTACCCGCCTCGAATTGGGTCAAATCGACCACCCGGACCCCGTTCAGAGCCCCTTGCTGCAGGTTAGGGGTCTGACCGTTGGTTTCGGGCGTTGGGTCGTTAGGCATAGGATTCCCTCCTGGGTCGTACTTCGTTGCCGCGGCGCGGACTGACGGTCAGTCTATCCCTGCTAGTTCTCGATGACCATACGTGCGAGTGCGCCGATCGCCCCGATCTGGTATCAAACTGTCAGCCTTCTGCGCGGCATGGTCAACCGCCCAGTGCACAGGAGACGCCATCAACGGTGCGAGCTATACCTAGAGATTTGAAATAAATCTTGACAGCATGCTAGCGAATCCCGCCGCCGTATGAATTCGAAATAGTCGAAGTGGCGAAAATCTACGATCGCACTAATCGCAATCACCCATGCGGCGGCTGGCTCACGATCAAGTCCACTTAACTTTCTGCAGCAGCATTGTGCCAGCCGAAGGGTTACGGAAGGAGTGCGATTGTGATTTTCGGTGAGCAGTTGCTTCGCGTTTTGAGCGCGTCCCTGAGGCGGCGCGGCAAGATTATCATCCCTTTAGAGCAACTCTACGATTGGCAGAGCAACCCAGAAGCGAATCGTGCCGACAACTCAAAAACCGTTTCCGCGGAGGCACGAAATTACCTGAGGCCGGACAATCCCCGGCTTATCGATCTACAGAAGCGATATGCAACTTGCGACCCCGAGGTCATAAATCCGCTACTTTGGACCGATCAACATATTTCTGAGAACGACATTCTTTATTTTCGTGGAGATAATGCTTACGTTTATCAGCTTCGCGGTAGGAATTCAAATATCATTGGCTATACTCTGTCAACCTATTACACTCAATACGCGGATAAATACGACCTCATCAACAAGATGGTAGAAGACGAGGCTTTTGGAAATTATACCTTTGAGATTGCCGGTCATAAGTTTTCCCGCGATCTACTGGATTCCATTAATGAGATAAACTTTCTTGATCGTCATCTGAATTTGATGAATTCATCTGATTTTACTATCTTAGATATAGGAGCAGGATATGGACGACTTGCTTACCGGATGGCGACGGTAGTTCCCGGGTTAGCACAATACATCTGTACCGATGCCGTATCTTATTCATCCTTTATCAGCGAATTCTACCTAAATTACCGAAAGGCAGAGAAGACTAAAATAGTACCATTGGATGAGATCGAACAATGTCTAGCATCCGGAAATATCAACATCGCTATGAATATCCATAGCTTTTCGGAATGCCGGTTAGAAGCGATTGAATGGTGGGTAAGTCGATTATCACGTGCCGAAGTCAAACATTTTATGATCGTGCCAAATCCCTTCGGTTGTGGAGGCGTCAGGCTACAAACCCATAATGGAAATGATTTCTCTCCGATCCTGGAGAGACACGGATATCGGCTGTTAACCCGAGAACCGAAATACCGGGACCCGGTAATTCAACAGTACGCGCTCCACCCGACGCATTACTTCCTGTTCGAGTTGCACTAACCTGGCCGCCTTCTGGCGACGCGATTAGAAGTGATCGTCGCCATCCATCGCTGTTCAACTGACATCCAAAAAAGCCTAGACGCAGTCGAAAAACGCGAAGCGCTCGCCGGCGCCGAGGCCTTCGTAATAGGTCTTGCGCAGTCTCGCCATCCTGCCGTGCTGCGAGCAGGTTTTGTTGGCGAGTTCGGTTGCCTGATCGAGGCCGTTCATAACCCCGTCATAGCGGATGGAGACGTGGGTATCTGAGCCCTCGATGATCTGGACCGGATCGCAACCGATCAGCAATGCCAGAGCGGCGAAGGAGACCACACGGCAGCTGCTGAGCATTCGGTGCAACCGAGCTTTTCGGCAGCGCCGCTTTTGTGAGCGAGCCGGCTGTTGTATATATTCGCTATGATATGCCTCAACCATGATCTGCCGTATGGTGCCCCAGAACCAGATCCTGTCGCCCGTAGACGAAGACAGTCGGCTCGTCATTTCTTGCCGGTCCGCATTGCGCTGACAAGCGCTCTCGACCCCGCCGCGCTCAGAGGGTCCGATAGATCGACCATCGGCGGGCATTGTTGCGAGATCCGCGCATGCGGCTGACCCTGTCGCGCCAATCACTGGTCCCATTTGTCGTCGCCTGCGCGATGTTCATGCAGAACCTCGATTCGACCGTGATTGCGACGGCCCTGCCGACAATCGCCCATTCGCTCGGCGAAACCCCGTTGCGCCTCAATGTCGCGATTACGTGTTACTTGCTCAGCCTCGCGGTATTTATCCCGATCAGCGGCTGGACGGCGGATCGCTTCGGCGCGCGCCGGGTGTTCAGCTTCGCGATCGTGGTTTTTACCCTGGGCTCGATTGCCTGCGGCATCTCAACCACGCTGCCGGAGCTGGTTGGCGCGCGCATCCTGCAAGGCATGGGGGGCGCCTTGATGGTGCCGGTCGGGCGGCTCGTGCTGTTGCGCACCGTGCCAAAGTCAGAGCTGGTGCGGGCGATGTCGTTTGTCAGCGTACCGGCGCTGATCGGCCCGGTGATGGGCCCACCGCTTGGCGGCTTTATCGTCACTTACGCCTCATGGCGCTGGATCTTTTTTATCAATATCCCGATCGGGATATTGGGGATCATTTTAGTGAACCTGCTCATCGGCGATTTGAAGGAGACCGGCCGGCGTCCATTGGATCGCAGCGGATTTCTGTTGACGGGTGTCGGGCTCGCGTCGCTCGCCTTTGGCTTTGAAAATGTCGGACGCGGCGCCCTGCCGTCATCAGCCGTGATCGCCCTGCTGGCGATCGGCGTAATCTGCCTGACGCTTTATGTCCGTCATGCTGGGAGGGTGTCGCACCCGATCATCGATCTCGCATTGTTCAAAATCCCGACCTATGCCTCGGCCTCTATCGGCGGTTTTCTGTTCCGCATGGGGCTCGGTGCTCTCCCCTTTCTGTTGCCGTTGATGCTGCAGGTCGGGTTCGGTCTCAGCGCCTTGCATTCCGGCCTGTTGACCTTCGCCAGTGCTGCCGGCGCGATGCTGATGAAGACCTCGGCGGTGCGCATCCTGCGCACCTTCGGCTTCCGCCTTGTGCTGGTCGGGGATGCGATTATCAGCGCCGGTTTCTTGTTTGGCTACAGCCTGTTCCGGCCGGATACGCCGCATTACGTAATCTTCCTGGCATTGCTGATCGGCGGCTTTTTCCGCTCGTTGCAGATGACCAGCATCAACACCTTGGGCTACGCAGATGTGCCGCCTGCGATGCTGAGCCGGGCGACCAGCCTCTCCAGCATGGCGCAGCAACTCTCGCAAACCGCTGGCGTCGCCACCGCCGCGTTGCTGCTGCACACAGCACTGACTCTACGTGGGGGCACAGCCTTGGCCGCACCCGACTTCTACCCGGTGTTTATGGCGGTGGCGATGATCTCGCTGCTGTCGGTGCCATTCTTCTTGAAGATGGCGCCCGACGCCGGCGCCGAAGTCAGCGGCCGCGCCCCCGCACAATAATAACAAGATGAGGAATGTCATTCCCGGGCGCGGGCCATGTCCGCGAGCCGGGAATCTATGAAAACGGACTTCGATACTCTATCCGAGACGCCGTGTTCATGGATTCCGGGCCTGCCCTAAAGGGCATCCCGGAATGACCATGGGGTCGCAGGCGTTTTCTTCATCTTTCTAGGGGGTTGCGCAGCGGCAAGTTCGGCGTCCTTGGCCTGGACGCGTGCGGTGGGAGAATGGCTCCTGCGGCTCTAATTCCCGACGGCACGCAGGGGTTGTCGGGCACCCTCGATCTGATGGCGGATCAGGCGAGCGTAGAGGCCGTTTCTGGCGAGGAGTTCGACGTGGCTGCCGGTCTCAATCAGGCGACCATGGTCGAGCACCGCCAGCAAATCGGCGTTGCGCACTGTCGACAGGCGATGGGCGATGACGATCGTCGTGCGGTTGCGCATCAGCGCGTCGAGCGCGCCACGCACTTGCGCCTCGCTGACCGCGTCGAGATGCGATGTCGCTTCGTCGAGCACCAGGGTCGGCGCGTTTTTGAGAAAGGCGCGGGCGATGGCCACCCGCTGGCGCTGACCGCCGGACAGCTGAACGCCGCGCTCGCCGACCCGGGTATCGAGCCCCTCCGGCAGGCTGTCGACAAATTCGGCGAGGGCTGCCTGCTCGAGTGCCTTGTGGATCGCCGCCTCGTCGGCCTCGGGCCGAGCCAGCGCCACGTTGGCTCGCAAGGTGTCGTTGAACAAATACGTGTCCTGCGACACGAGCGAGACGCGGCGGCGCAGATGGTCGAGCTCGAAATCGCGCAGATCGACGCCATCGATCAGAATATGGCCCGTGGTCGGGTCCCAGAACCGCAACAACAGATTGGCGATCGTTGTCTTGCCGGCGCCCGATGGGCCGACCAATGCGAGGGTAGCCCCCGCTGGGACGTCGAGGGTGACGGCACTCAGGGCTGGCCGCCGGGCGCCGGGATAGGTGAAGCTCGCCCCCTCAAAGCGGATCGCCGAGCCGCCCTTGGGCTCGGGTGGTAGCAGCGGCCCATCGACAACCGCCGGCTGTTCGCGGTGCACGGCATAGAGTCGGCGGGTCGACGCTATTGTATCCGCGAGCTGCCGGCTGACATTGGCGATTTCCGATATCGGCAGAAACGACGACAGCGCGATCAGAATCAGCAGGGGCAAGGTAGTCGGAAGCAGATGGTGTTCGGCGGCGAGTCGCGCCCCGACGATAGCCACCGCGAGTCCGCCAAGTCCGGTCACGGTTTCGAGCCGCGCCGTCTGGGCCGACAGATCGGCGAGCAATTCGAGCCGTATCTTCTGATAGCCGCGCACGAGCTCGATAAAGTTGCGGCGGCGGCCGGTGACTGCCTGGAACGCGACGAGGTCGGCTAGGCCCTGGATCGTCTCGGTGATGTAGGCGCTCATTAACCCGAGCGCGTCGCGTGCTTGGGCTCCGAGGTGGTCGATATGCGCCCGCGTGAGCACTGGCGCCAAGGCCGCGAACAGCACGAACGGCAACAGCGCCAATGCTATCGGCCAGGCGACGACAGCTAGCGCGATCAGTACTGCCGAGGGCACCAGAACCGCGACCAACGCCGGCGCCACGGTATGCGCAAAGAAGTATTCGACGGTCTCGACGTCTTGGGAAGCAAGCGCGATCAGATCGCCCGATCGGCGGCGCATCAGATAGGCGGGCGCCAAGCTGTCGAGCTTGTCGAACAACGCGACTCGCATCTCCGCCAACAGCCGATAGGCGATGTCATGGGCGAGCCACGATTTCGAGCCAATGCAGCAATCCTGCGAGCGGCGCGGTCAGCGCCAATAGGAGCAACAAATAGCCGTAGGGCGCCCCGGTCTTCACTGCCGCGACGGCGAGTGCGCTGACAATGCCGACACCGATAAAGGCTGCGACCCGCGCGATGCCGGAGGTAATGACGATCGCAAAGCGCCGTCGCCACGGCCTGATGATCCGCACCAAGGTACCGATTGTAGCGGGCCAGCCGACCGCTGCCGCCGCGCTCGCGAGTTCGGCCGGTGCCGTCGCCGCCGCCAATTCGATCTGCTCGTGCTCGCTCGCCGCCAGCGGGGAACTTGCTTCCTCGTCGAGCACAACATCGCCGTCGCGCTCTTCGGCCTGCGATCCCATTAACCGCCGATAGGGCCCATCATGGCGGATCAGCTCGGCATGGCGGCCCTGTTCGACGACGCGCCCCTTGTCGAGGACGAGAATGCGGTCGGCGCTGATCACGCTCGACAGTCGATGCGCCAGGATCAAGGTCGTGCGCCCGGCGGATAGGCGGTCGATCGCCTGCTGGATCACCGCCTCGTTTTCGGCATCGACCGAGGACAACGCCTCGTCGAGGATCAGGATCGGCGCATCGCGCAATAAGGCGCGGGCGATCGCCAGCCGCTGGCGCTGACCGCCGGACAGCATGACGCCGCGCTCGCCGATCATCGTTTGGTAGCCTTGCGGCAAAAGTGAAATGAATTCGTGGGCGTTGGCGTCGCGCGCCGCGGCCTCGATCTCGTCTTGATCAGCGTCGGGTTTGCCAAGACGTAAATTCTCTTCGACCGTTCCGTAGAACAGGTACGTGTCCTGATGCACGACCGCGATCATCCGGCGCACCGCTTCGGGATCGAGGGCTTTCAGATCGCGCCCGCCGATCAGGACCCTGCCTTGTTGCGGGTCGAACAGCCGCAATAGAAGGCGCGCGACCGAGGATTTGCCGGAACCGCTCGGTCCGACGATACCGATCTTTTCGCCGGCGCCGACGGTGAATGACAGCCCGTCATGGGCAGCCCCGCGGCCGCCGGGATAGGAGAACCGGACGTCCTCAAAGGCGATCGTCGGGACGAGCGGCACATTGGCCTGCGCCAAACTCTGTGGCGGCGCCAAGCTCACTGAGGACGGCGGCACCAACGGTTCGGCGGCGAACAGCTCATTGATCCCAGCGGCCGCAGACTGGCCGAGCATACCCTGGTGCAGCACCATGCGCAGGTCGCGCAGGGGACGGAACACCTCGGTTCCAGCCATCAGCACGATTAGCAGCGCCTGGATGCTCATTTGTCCATGCGATACCCGCCATGTCGCCAAGGCCAAAGCCGCCGCTGCGCCGATCGCGACGCCGCAATCGGTGATGCCCCGGGTCATAACGCCGGTCGACAAGACGCGCAGGCTCGAGTTCGCAGAGCTCACGGGCCCGCTCGGCCAGACGATGGCCAAAGGCGCGGCTTTGCCCGAATGCCTTTAGGGTAGGTAATCCCTGGACGCCGTCGAGGAATTCGGAGCCAAATGATTTGAGCGCCTGCTGACGGCCCTGGCTGCTGCGGCGTTCGATATGGATAAAGACGGTCGGAGCGATCAACGTGATCAGCGCGAACACCAGCATCACCGCCGCGACCGGCACGTCCCAAAAGGCAATAAAGGCGAAAATCGCCAATGGCGTCAGCACCGCGATCGCCACTTGCGGGACGTATTGACCGAAAAAGGTCTGCAGCTGCTCGACCCCGTCGACGATCGACAGCATGACCCCGCCGGTGCGCTCTCCGGCAAACCAAGCCGGCCCCAACTCGGCGATCTTGTCGTAAAGCCGGGCGCGCAATTCCTCCTGGACCCGAGCGGCGGTGCGATGCGCCACCATTGCTCGGTGATGCTCGATCACGCCGCGCGAAACTACTGCTGCGGCAACGCCGATCGCCGGGATAGCAATCGTCATGAAACCGCCGCCCGCGAAGACATGCGACAGCAGGACGCCGAGAATCGCAAAGCGCGCGATGCCAACGACCGAGGCGACGAAGTCCTAACAGGATCGCAAACGCGATCCATCCACGCAGCCCCGTCGTCAGCTGCCACAATTTCCGATCGAAATACATCCGGTTTCACTCCGTGATCGGCTGCCGTGATGGCGCCAGTTCGATCCCCAAGGTCGCAGGTCGGCGGCCTCGGCATCGTGCTATGGCTAATTTAGGCGATACGCTAAAATAGCGGCTATAGATAATCATGAGACAATGTGATACAGGAACGTATCGACATCTCGTTATGGACCGATAATGAACTGGGATGATATCCGGATTTTTCTGGCCATCGCCCGGCATGGGTCGCTACGTGCCGCGGGGCGGGCGCTTGGGCTCAGCCAACCGACTGTCGGCCGGCGGCTCGCTGCCTTCGAGCAGACCTTCGGCGGTCCGACATTGTTCGATCGCTTGCCCGACGGGTTACGCCTAAATGCCGCGGGTGAAGCGCTGGTGGCTGCGGCAGAGCGGCTTGAAAACGCCGCGTTGGCGCTCGAACGCCGCCGCGTCGCGGCTTCCCCTGATTTGAGCGGCACGGTACGGGTCTCGGTCGGGGAATGGGCCGAATGGTTTCTCGCCCGGCACTGCGGGCAATCGGGTGGCGACGGCCTGCCCCCAGGCATCACTCTCGAACTTGTCGAGTCGCCGCAGACCGCGAATTTGGCGCGCCGCGATGCCGATCTGGCGTTGCGCCACGGCGTGCCCGAGGCTGGCAATCTGTTTGTATCGAAAGTCGGGGCCATCGCGGGCGCGCTCTATCGCCGCCGATCCGAAGGCACGCCGGCAGCAGAACGCGATCAACAATGGATTACCTACACCGAGGAGCAGGCCCACTACATCAGTGCGCGCTGGCTCGACCACCACATCCGAAACACTGGCGGCCGAGTGGTTCTGCGCGCCACCGGCCTCGCCGTACGAACTCGAGGCGATACGTGCCGGGGTCGGCACCGGGCTGCTGCCTTGTTATGCCGGCGACCGCGATCCGCTGCTTGAGCGCGTCACCGATCCGGTTCCGGAGTTGGCCGCCGACTATTGGGTGATCGTGCACCGTGACCTGCGGCGGGCAGCTTGCGTGCGCGCGGTGATCGACTGGATACGTCGGCTATTTGATCAGCATCACGCGGTGCTTTCCGGTCTCGGCGAGAGTCAGCCCAGCGATCCCGCGGATGCGGTTGAAGCCGGCCGACGCGCTGCGGCCGATTGACTGGCGCCGAGCCGGCGTTGCCTTTTACGCGCGGTAACAGCTCGCACTCACCTCGACACTTGGACTTTGGCGGCTGCACGTCTCGCGTGCGCCGCGAAATTAAGTGCCAACAGCGTTCCGCTGGACGTCGGTGCTTTTTGCGGTTATTATAATAAGACGCTATGGGCGGGGTTGCTCGACGCGGTCGGCCGGCATATTAGCGAAATTTACAATTTGCGATGCAGCTAAGACTGTTTAGACACTTTGTCCCTGTTTCGGTCGTGCTGCTGGCGTCGTTCGACGCGCTGCTGATCACTGGCGCATTCTACCAGATGCTGTCTCAGTCGGGGGAGACGACCCCGTTTATATTCAGCGTCACTGCTCTTCCCGCGCAGCTCGCGGCGGGCCTGTCGGTCGCCGCCGTGGTCACGATGATCTCGGTCGGCCTGTATGGGGAGCAGAGCTTTGTCGATTTCCGCCTGCTGCTGAGCAAGATCGCCGTCGCTTTTGTCCTTGTGTTGATGTTGGCGGTAGTCTCCGCAATGTATTGGCGAGATGGGCTGCCGCACCTATCGAACACGTCAAATCTGCCGCTGAAGGCCACTCTGATTTGGCTGGGCTGCATTTCAGTCACCCGCGGCACGTTTCTGATCACCCTCGGCCGCGGGCTGCTAAAGCGGCGCGTCGCTGTGTTAGGCAACGGTAATCAGGCGGCCCGTATTGCCCAGCTGGTCCAGGTTGGCGAAAACCAGCATTTCGTACCGGTATCCTTTATCCGCATGCCCGGCGAGCGCGGCATAGTGAGCGCCGGCGCCGTGGATTGGCCCGAGAGCGGCCCCGACGCGCTCGCCGAACTCGGCTGCGAACTCGGCGCCAGTGAAATCGTTGTCGCACCCGATGATCGCCGTGGCCTGCCGGTGAAGCAGCTGCTGCACTGCAAGTTCGCCGGGATCCGGGTGACCGAGTTTCTCGATTTTTGGGAGCGCGAGACCCGGACGGTCGATCTCGAGGCGCTGCGCCCCAGCTGGTTGTTTTACTCTGACGGTTTCCGTTGTGGCGTGTTCGATGAATTTCTGAAACGCGCCTTCGACATCGTCGTAAGTCTCGCCTTCTTGGCGTTTTCGGCGCCGTTGCTCTTGGCCGTCTGTTGCCTGATCAAACTCGACAGCCGAGGACCGATCCTCTACCGCCAGGAGCGGGTCGGCTATCGCGGCCAGACATTTACGATCCTAAAATTCCGCAGCATGCGGACGGATGCCGAGCGCGAGACCGGGCCGCAATGGGCGTCCAAAAACGATGCGAGGGTCACCCGCGTCGGCGCCGTCATCCGCAAAATACGCATCGACGAAATTCCGCAAATACTCAATGTGTTACGCGGTGACATGAGCTTTGTCGGTCCGCGGCCGGAGCGCCCAATTTTTGTCGATAACCTTGCCGCGGTAATCCCGTACTACAATGAGCGGCACTGGGTGCGTCCCGGTATTACTGGCTGGGCACAAATCAATTACCCCTATGGCGCCTCTATCGAAGATGCTCGGCGTAAGCTGTCTTACGATCTCTATTATGTGAAAAACCGCAGCATATTTTTAGACTTCTTGATATTACTTCAGACCGTCCGAGTTGTATTTTGGAATTACGGCGCAAGATAGGATCACGACGCTGGCCCAGATCGTTCTTGAAACGGTTTATTCGGGATGCGCCCTCGCATTCGTCCTGATTATCGTGCTGATGGGCTTGCGCGGGCGAACAAGCCGTACCGGCACTGCGATTATCGGCTGTTGTCTCGCTTCGGCGGTGTGGGCAGGCGCGACTGCGGCGGCGGGCTTGACGCCTGCTCCGGTGTTGGCGTTGCTGGACAGCATCCGGTTATCGGCTTGGCTTCTGTTTGCGGTCTCTCTCGTCACCTCTGGCGGCGGCGAGGCTTCCCAACATAAGCGGCGTTACCTAATCGCGGCCGTCGTGTTTTGCGCGGTCGCGATAGCGGTTGATCTCCGTGCGGTAATTCTCGCTGAGGGGCAGGGCTTCGCGCAAATGCTCGTCCGCATCGGCTTCGGCGTCCTCGGATTGCTGACGGTCGAGAATTTGTGGCGCAATACTGATCCTTGGCGTCGCTGGCATGTTTGGCCGGTATGTCTGGCCATTGGTCTACTTTACGCCTACGAACTCTTCCTGTTTTCGGACGCCTTCATCACCCGCGGCCGGGTTGATCCGGGATTGGCGCTGGGGCGAGCGATTGCGGCGAGTTTTGCGGTGCCGCTCTTGGCATTGGCCATGGCACGCAACAGCGAGTGGCGGGTTGACATCCATGTTTCCCGGCAAGTGGTCTTTCACACCGCCACACTTCTTGCTAGCGGGTGCTTTCTGCTTGCCGTCGCGATCGTCGCCATGCTGCTGCACGGAATCGGCGGCGATTGGGGGCTTGTCCTGCAGTTGGCGATGCTGTTGGGCAGCATCGTCGTGCTGGTTACCGTGCTCTCCTCAGGGAGCTACCAGCAGCGGCTTAAATTTCTGATTTCGAGGAATTTCTTTACTAGTCGGTACGACTATCGGGTCGAATGGCTCAAATTTATCGATCTGATCTCGGACTCGCGGCAAGCAGAAGACCTACAGGTGAGGATTATTCGGGCACTGGCCGAATTCGTCGACAGCCCCGCTGGAACCCTGTGGTCGGCGAGCCCTCGGGTTGGTTACCGCCCCTCAGCCGCATGGCATGCGCATATCGAGCATGCTGACGTCGTGCCGATCGATGATCCATTTCTGGCCGGTTTCCGCGAAGGCGCCTGGATCCAGGAATGCGCGAAGGAGCCATCGACCGAAGGCTGGGTATTCGCGCCGCCGCGGGCTTGGCTTGCAGTGCCGCTGTCGCATCGCGAGGAAATCGTCGGGTTCGTCGTGCTTGATCGGGCGAATCACCCGATTGTCCTCGATTGGGAGGCTTTTGATTTGCTGCGTGCTGCGGGCCGCCAAGCCGCCAGCTATCTCGCCGAAGAACGCTCCACCAAGAGATTACGCGACGCAGAACTATTGACAGAGTATAGCAAGCGGTTTGCATTTGTTGTCCATGACATCAAGAACCTTGCAAGCCAGCTGAGTCTAATTATCGCGAATGCACGTCATTACATAGACAATCCCGAATTTCAGAGCGATATGCTCAAGACTGTCGAGAATGCCGTATCCCGGATGAACAAACTGCTCAGTCAGCTCAAAGCCGAAGATGCGACTGCTCCGCGACACGCGAACCCTGTGGCGATCGTCGCAGCGGTGGCGGGCGAATTCTCGGTCGAGAACGATAGTCACGACGAAAGCGAACCCTGCAATGTGACGATCGCGCCCGAAAAGCTCCGTTCGGCACTAACCCATCTCCTCCAGAACGCTCGCGAGGCTTCTCCCACCGGTGAGCCCGTGGTTCTGCGAGCGCATCGTTGCGGCGACCGGTTCGTGATCGATGTCGTTGACCACGGGGCTGGAATGGATGAAGCCTTTGTTCGCAACGAACTGTTTCTTCCGTTTCGGTCAACAAAATCCGGAGGTTACGGCATCGGAGCATTTCAGACGCGCGAGTTGATCCGGATGGCAGGCGGCGATCTCGAAGTTTTATCGCGGCCCGGCTTCGGAACGACGATGCGCATAATTTTGCCGCTTGCGGAGAGCCGCATGGCCGCAACCTCGTCAGTGATCGCATGAATGGCGTCGCCCCAGAGCTCAGCGTCCGGGAGGTCAGACCCGCAGAAGTCAGACCCCCAGAGGTCAGACCGCTGCTGATTGTCGATGATGACACCGGACTTCTGCGCCAACTGCGTTGGGCTTTTTCCGAGCACAAGGTGCATGCGGCGAGCAACCGTCAGGAAGCGGTTGCGCTGATCCGCGCCCAGCGGGTGCCGATCGCCATTCTCGATCTCGGCCTGCCTCCAGACCCCGACGGTGCATCGGAAGGCTTGGCGACATTGAGCGAGATCCGCGAAGTGTCGCCCGGGACCAAGGTTATCATCGCGACCGGTAATGAAACGCGCGAGCACGCGTTGCGCGCGATAGCGCTCGGAGCCTATGATTTCTATCAGAAGCCGATCGACATCGAGGTGCTGCGGATGATCGTCGGCCGCGCTGAGCAAATGTTCGATCTCGAGGCCGAGAATCGTCGTCTTAACGAGGCCGCCAGCCACGGTTCGCCGATCGACGGCATTATCGCAACTAGCCCCGAAATGATGCGCGTGCTGCGCAACATTGAGAAGCTGGCCCCGACCGACGTGGCGGTGTTGTTGTTGGGCGAGAGCGGCACCGGCAAGGAGTTGCTCGCCCACGCGATCCATAAGCTCAGCCGTCGGGCGGACGGTCCGTTTGTGCCGATCAATTGTGCCGCAATCCCTGAGACGCTGCTCGAAAGCGAATTGTTTGGCCATGAAAAGGGCGCTTTTACCGGCGCTCTTAAGCAAACCATTGGAAGGATCGAGAGCGCGCATCGGGGCACCCTGTTTCTCGACGAGATCGGCGATGTACCCCTGCCGATGCAGGTCAAGTTGTTGCGTTTTCTGCAGGATCAGGTGGTCGAACGGGTCGGGGGGCGCCGCCCGATCCAGGTCGATGTTCGAATCGTCTGCGCGACCAATCAGGACCTGGACCGCATGATGGCTGAGGGGAGTTTTCGCGAAGACCTCTTTTATCGTCTGAATGAGGTCGCGATCCAGATCCCGGCGTTGCGCGAACGACCGGCCGACGCCGTTGTTCTGGCGAGCTTCTTCCTGCGCCGCTTCGCTGCCGAATACGGGCGGACAGCGCGCGGCCTTGCCGGCTCGGCCCTTACCGCAATAAGGGAGCATCCGTGGCCCGGCAATGTGCGCGAGTTGGAAAACCGAGTGAAGCGCGCGGTGGTGATGACAGATGGACCACTCGTTTCGGCGGCAGATCTGGATTTGTCGTGGCCGGAGGAGGATGTGAAATCGCTTGACATCCGGGCGGCGCGCGCCCGCGCCGAACGCGAGGTCATTCAATTGGCATTGACCCAGACAGGCTCAAACCTGTCAAAAGCAGCAAAATTGCTCGGGATCAGCCGGCCGACGCTCTATGACTTGATGCAACAGCACCAGCTCGGCGTCGAGGGCTAGCCGCCTGAGCAAGGTCGGAAGGAATTAGCAATGCCTCGGGTTCGCCGCCGAATTTCGCGGTCCTGCGTCGCTTTTGGGATTGTGGCTTTTCTCGTTGGCGGGTCGCTGGTTCAGGCCGCGGATTCCCCGGCCTCGGTCAAGAATGCCGACCAGTTTATCGCCAACGGCAATTTGAAAGCGGCCGCAATAGAATTGCAAAACGCAATTCGCGAGGCGCCCCAGGATGGTAAGCTGCGAGCCCGGCTGGCTCGCGTTTATCTGCAGCTCGGTGATCCAATTCGTGCCGAGCGCGAGGCCCGCGCGGCGCGCGAGCACAACGCAGCCGAGGCCGATTATCTCCCGGTGCTTATCGACGCCCTGCTGCGCCAGGGAAAGTTCCAGGACTTGTCCGATACGGTCCGGCCCGGCAACCGGCCTGCCGCGCTCGAAAGTCAGGTGCGCCGGGCTCTCGGCCTAGCGGCGGCACGCCAGCACGATACCGCCAAAGCCCAGACGCTGCTTCAGGACGCGATCCGCCTCGATCCGACGGCGCCGGAGCCAAAAATCGCCTTGGCGCGCTTGCTGGGCGGTAGCAACTCGGCGGAGGCGAACCGGTTGCTGGATGAAGTGTTGACTGCTAATCCACGGTCGGTCGAGGCTCTTCTGGTCAAGGGGGAATTGGCGCGGGCTAAGGGAGACACGAAGGCGGCGCTAAGTGATTTCGACGCCGCCCTGCAAGCCGATCCAAAGAGTGTACCCGTACGTCTAAGCCGGGCCAGCCTCAATATTGCCGAGGGCAAATACGCCGCCGCCGACCAGGATCTCGGTCCTGTCCTCAAATCCGAGCCCGGCAATGTCCTCGCCAACTACCTGCATGCTTTGGAGCAAGCCAAGCAAGGTCAGTATGCCGCCGCGGATCGTCTCCTTGACCGGCTGTCGCCCTCTTTCTCGGAGTTCCCGGCGGGCTATTACCTGCAGGGTGCGACCAAACTGCAGCTTGGACAAAACGCGCAAGCGGAATCACTCCTGACCCGGTACATCGCATTGGCTCCCAGCGATACCAGAGCGGACCGTCTTGCCGCGGTGGCGGCTTTGCGGCAACGCGCGCCAGGCCGCGCGATCGATTATCTGAAGCCTGTCGCGGCTAAACCGAGTGCCGACGCCGATACGCTGACGTTGCTCGGCAACGCCTATATGGCGGATGGAAAAGCCGACTTGGCCCTCAAGCAATTTGAGAGGGCCGCGGCTCTCGATCCCAAGAATCCTGCGATCCAGACGCGCGTCGCGATCTCTGAAATTGGCGCCGGGCAAGGCAAAGAGGGCTTGGCGAGTCTCGAACGTGTTTTCGACACCGATGCCGGCGCAGCGGTGGCGGGTCCGACCCTGGTTCTGGTGCAGTTGCGCGCCGGTCAAACCGAAAAAGCGGCGCAAGTTGCAGCAGCCCTGGTCAAACGCGATGCCAAGAACCCGCTGTATTTGACCCTGTCGGGTATGGTCAAAGCGGCGCAAAAGGACGTACCCGGGGCGGAAACTGCTTTCCGCGCGGCACTGCAGCAAAATCCGGATTTCGCGCCGGCCAGAACCGACCTGTCGGCGCTTTACCTGTCAAACGGACGGACCGAGGACGCGCAGAAACTCTACCAAGAGGCGCTATCAAAAAAACCCGATGACGAGGTGGCTCTGCTCGGCTTGGCGAACATCGCTGTCGAGCAAAAGAAATGGGCTGAAGCCAAGGACTACATCAATCGCGCCCGTACCGCCGCCCCGAACGATCCAGCGCCTGGGCTGGCGCAAGTGCGGTTGTACTCGCTACAGCATGACTGGGCGAATGCTGCGTCGGTGGCCGGTGCGCTCAGCGCGCAATTCCCTTCGGATCTCAATGTCAGTGAGGCGGTCGCACAGGCTCAGCTTGCTGCGGGCGACACCATCGGCGCGCTGGCGAGTTATAAGCGCGCTTACGAGTTGGCGCCGGGGTCGGAGGCGCTGTTGTCGCGCTATGTCGGCCTGCTCAGCTCGACAAAGGATTACCATACCGCCGCCAACGTCCTAAAAACGGCCATCGGACGGGATCCCAAGAACAGCGCTCTAAAAGCCGCTTTGATCCGCGTTACCGCTCAAACCGATGGTGTCGATTCCGCTGTTTCGCTCGCCGAGCTTTACGCCAAGGACGACCCCTCCAGCAATGCGTACGTTCTGGTCACAGACCAGATCTATCAGAATGCCGGGCGTTTTAACGACGCACTGACAGCGCTAGAGAAAGCTGCTGCGGCTCGGCCACGCGACGATGATGTGATGGCGGCGCTGGCCCGGCTTTACATACGTTTGGGTCATTTCAACAAGGCCGAAGGGTTGTTGACAGCGCGGCTGAAGGCCGATCCCGAAAACGCCACAGCGAATGCGACCCTTGCAACCCTTTATCTCGGGACCGGCCAAACCGTTGAGGCACGCAAAGTTTACGACAAACTCTTGGCGAAAAAGCCGAATGACCTGACGGGCCTACTTGGACTAGCGGATGTTGCGATCACAGAAAAAAACTGGCCGGCGGCGATCGACAATATCAAGCGCGCGACTTCAACGGCGCCCAACAACCCGGCCCCGGCGGTTAAGCTGATCGATCTTTACATTTCGCGGCAAGACTGGAAAAACGCCACCGCCACCGCGGCTGAAACGGCTGCGAAGTTTCCTTCCAACGACGATGTTCTCGACGCACAGGCTCGGGCGCAGCTCGGAGCCGGCGACACACAGGCCGCCATTGCAACGTATAAGCGGGCGCATGAACTCGCACCCAATTCGGCGCCAATCCTGTTTCGCTACGTCACTGCGCTAAACACGGCGAAGAACTACACGGAGGCGCGGTCGGTGCTGCAGGCGGCGCTAAACCTTGCCCCGCAGAATGCGGCGATCAAGGCCAACTTGATCCGGGTCTCGGCGGAAATCGGCGGCGTCGATGCCGGTTTGGCCGAAGCGCGCGACCTCGCGCGACAGGATCCGGATAACCCGGCGATCTACGATACGGTCTCCGCCGAACTACTGGATAAAGCCGGGCGAAGCAAGGAAGCTATCGGGCTGCTGGAGCGCGACCTCGCAGCTAAACCGAAAGATGATGGCCTTCGTAGCGCGCTAGCCGGGCTGTATAATCACACGGGCAATCCCGAAAAGGCGGTGGCCCTTTTGCAAACTCGGCTCAACGATGACCCGACCAGTTATCCCACCGCCTCGATGCTGGCATCGCTATATCTCCAAAACAAGAATTACGATGCTTCGATCACGCAGTATGAAAAGCTTCTCAGCTCGCATCCTGTCGACCCCGCCATCTTGAATAATCTCGCCTGGCTCTATCAACAAAAGGGCGATTTGAACAAGGCGCGACAGCTAGCGGAGCGGGCCGTGGCGGTTGCGCCGACTGCGCCTCAGATCGATGACACGCTGGGATGGATTTTGTTGCAGCAGGGCGATACCAGCAAGGCTCTGACTTATCTTAGGGCCGCGAACGTCTCGGCTCCTGCGGATCCGGCAATCGCTTATCATTTTGCGGCTGCGCTGCAGCGCGCTGGTCGCGCCGCGGATGCCCAGGCAATGCTCGAAAAGCTGCTCGGCACTGGCGCGGCTTTCCCCGAGAAGCCAAATGCAGAAAAGTTGCTAGCGGATATCAAGCATAGCTGATCAGCCAGCCACAGCTAACCCGATCCTACAAAGCGCGACGCTTCGGCGGAGAATGACGCTCGCAACCTGAGCGCTCTCTGGATTGGATTGCCCTGATATACGCGTGGCTCAGCCCGGCGGTGCTAACCGCTCGACTTTGCCTTGGCCCAGCTGTCGCGCAGACCGACCGCACGGTTGAAGACGGGCCGGCCCGGGCGTGAGTCGGGATCGAGGCAAAAATAGCCTTGGCGCTCAAACTGCACCGGCTCGCCGGTAGCGGCTTCGGTCAGCGCCGGTTCAACCCGGGCTTGTTCGAGGATTTCCAGCGATTCTGGGTTTATATCCGCAAAGAAATCGCCGCCAGCACCCGGGTCGGGGTGGGTGAACAGCGGATTGTACAGCCGAATTTCGGCTGGAACTGAGTGCTCCGCCGACACCCAATGCAATGTCGCCTGAACTCTGCGGCCGTCCGGCGCGTTGCCGCCACGTGTCATCGGATCGTAAGTACAATAAATCTCAGTCACCTCGCCCGAATCGTTCTTCACGACATCGTGGCAGGTAACAAAATAGGCGTATCGCAGCCGCACCTCGCGCCCCGGCGTCAAGCGGAAAAATTTCTTCGGCGGGTTCTCCATAAAATCGTCATGCTCGATGTATAGCTGGCGGCCAAATAGGACCCGCCGGGTGCCGGCCGAGGGATCCTCAGGGTTGTTGTTGGCCTCGAGTTCTTCGCTCGTGCCTTCGCGATAATTGGTGATAATCAGCTTGAGCGGCCGCAACACCGCCATGCGGCGCAGCGCGGATTTATTGAGATGTTCGCGCACGGCATGATCAAACATTGCGACATCGACCAGGCTATTGGCCCGGGCGACGCCCACCCGCCGGGCAAAATCCCGGATCGCCGCTGCCGGCACGCCGCGCCGCCGCAATCCCGCCAATGTCGGCATCCTGGGGTCATCCCAGCCCGCAACGCGGCCCTGCCTCACCAATTCGGTCAGAAATCGCTTTGAAAGGACCGTGTAGTTGATGTTGAGCCGCGCGAATTCGTATTGGCGCGGGCGCGACGGGACCGGCAGATTATCGAGCAGCCAGTCGTAAAGCGGGCGATGATCCTCGAACTCCAAGGTGCACAAGGAATGAGTGACGCCTTCGATCGCGTCCGACTGGCCGTGGGCGAAATCGTAGCTCGGATAGATGCACCATTTCGTGCCGGTGCGAGGGTGCGCGGTGTGCAGGATGCGGTAAAGCACCGGATCGCGTAAATTGATGTTCCCCGAGGCCATATCGATCTTGGCCCGCAGTACCCGGGCGCCGTTGGGGAACTCGCCGGTGCGCATTCGGCGAAACAGATCCAGGTTCTCCGCGATTTCCCGTTCGCGATACGGACTGTTGCGACCGGGCTCGGTCAAACTGCCGCGCATGGCCCGCATTTCCTCCGGAGAAAGATCGTCGACATAGGCCTTGCCGGCGCCGATCAAATATTCGGCCCAATCGTAAAGCTGATCGAAATAATCAGATGCGTGATATAGATGTTGCCCCCAGTCAAAGCCGAGCCAATGCACATCGCGCTTGATGGCGTCGATGTATTCCTGCTCCTCGCGCGTCGGGTTGGTGTCGTCGAAACGCAGATGGCAGCGCCCGCCATATTCCTGTGCGACCCCGAAATTGAGACAGATCGCCTTCGCGTGCCCAATATGGAGATAGCCATTGGGCTCGGGTGGGAACCGGGTCACGATCTCGCTCGCTCGGCCGGCTTCGAGATCGCTACCGATAATGTCGCGAATAAAGTCCCGGCCCGCCGCTGCCGTCGCCGTGTCGTTCGCCATGGCATTCCCCGCGTGATCGAGAAGTAATGTGGCTGGTCGACTGACTGTCGCCAACCCCGCCGCTAATTAACCCTTACGCTCTCGCGGGCATTGCTGGGTTCGTTCCGGATCAGGGCGAAAATTGCGCCAATGAGCAGGGCCATGATCGTGTCGGTCACTTCCGCCGAGCGTCCCGGCAAAAACCGCTCTGCCTGGCTCGTCACAAACAAGGTCAGTGCTATCAGCAGAGTAGCGGTGCTGAGCCGCAGCCCGGCCCGGGTCAGGAGCCAAATGGCAGCGCCATAAAGAAAAAATTTCTCAAGAAACGACAAAATATCGATTCTGAGATCGCCCGACATGAACCCCAAAAACGGAGTCCAAACAAACGGGCGCGCAATGGTGCTGAATTGGAACGGCTCAAGCCGGTCGGCGACGACATAGCCGTAAAAGGCAAGCGCAATGAGCGTGATCCGCAAAGATGCGTTGAACGAGAGCAGACCGCGCACGACAATCGCCAACGCAGCTCCGGTCACCTCGGCAACGCTCAGCGAGGTATCGACAATCATGACCTTGCCGACGAGTACGCACCCGACAAACAGCGGAAATAGTACCCATGCCCGCCCCGCGCCGAGGATGGCTTCGATCAATGCACTAATCGTCAGCCATATCGCCGTGTAGCGAAACAGATCATAGCCCGTCAGGCTGGGATACAGGATTAACGGTTTGAGGGCGCTCCAATACTTGTGCACATCGATCGTCGGAACATACGGGTACAGCCGGTAGCCGATCCACGCGACGAGGATCAGCATCGGGACGCGGGCGGCCGCGATCTGTGCGAGTAGGGGCCAGCGAAAGCGTCCCCCGATGAAGCTGCCGCCGATCGCACCTATCAGGGCGCCGAATGAATTGGTGTAGACATCTGATGCATTGGTAACACGATCGGCGTCAAAGTACTGTGCTAGCTCCATGCTTATACTCAGCATCCCGCCGATCAGGGTAACCCACACGACCCGACCCACGACGCTGGCGTTCCTGCTCAGCGCGAGGACCGCAAAAAAGCCGAAGGGCATGTAAAGCAGGATGTTCGCGATGAGATCGGTGCGGCTGGGTGGCTCGGCCCAGCTTTCTATAAGAGTACGCAACGCCGGATCGATACCCTCGACCGCCGGGCGGAACGTAAATGGATAAAGAGAGCCATAGATAATGACAGCGGTGACGATTACTGTCGCGACGGCAAACTGTATTCGGCGAAGCAATTGCGCCCGTCCTTGCTGGTTATCGATCGGCAGTTAAAATGTTCCGGTCGCCAAGTCTCTCCGAAATGCCGCAACCAAACAATTTCCGCAAAAATCCTAGACCTTGACCCGTTGGTCGGTTTTGATTGCTTTTGTAATGGCTTCGAAGGCGGAAACCGTCGCAAGGATTTGCGAGATAGTGATCGGGTAGGGCGTGCTACCCATGACAGCGTCGGCAAAGGCCTCGAGGTTAACACGGACCGTGTCGAGCGGGGGGAAGCTCACGCGCTTTGGCTCCGCCCCAATCTTGCGCAGTACAAGTTCGGTGCGGCCCAACATTTCGACCGATGCGTGACGGGCAAAGGCGTGTAAACGGGTAAACATCGGCGTCGAGCGCACTGCAGCCAACGTGCCGCTGATCCCGCGTTCGAATTCGAGGCAGCACCGAGAGGCTGTCGAGCGGGTCGGGGGGCGGCTTATGCGACAGCAGCAGAGCTTGCACATGCCGAACCGGTCCGGCCAGCTCAACCATTGCATCGAGCATGTGAATCCCGGTCCCGGTCAATCGGCCGGCCGGCGATTCCTCGGCAGAAAACCGCCACTGCGAAACCCGCCAGCGGCTTCGTTGCTGAAATGCGCTTCGAGGTGGATGACCTCGCCAAGGTCGCCTTCTTTGACGAGCCGCGCCAGTTCGCGCAGTGCCGGATAAAAGCGCTTATCGGCGCCGACGCCGAGGACGACGCCGGCTGCCTCGCAGGCTTGGATCGCCCGCACCGCCTCGGCTCTTGTCAGAGTCAGCGGCTTTTCACAAAGCACATGCTTACCGGCTGATGCCGCCGCGATGATCTGCTCGCAATGCAGTGAATGCGGCGTCGCCAGCACCACAGCCGCAACGCTGTGATCGGCCAGTAGTTCTTCGATATCGTCGGTTAGTGCGAGGCCCGACTCCTCGGCAAAGCCGCGATGCGTTTCAAAGCTGCGGACGACGGCGCGGGTAAAGCGCAGCCGATCGCTTTTGCCTTGAACCGACCCGACGAGGTTCCGGCCCCAGCGGCCGAGCCCGACGATCGCAGCGTCGATCATCACTCGCTTCGGCCGCCGAGTTCGGTGCGCTCGCAGCGGCTACGAGCGCGGTGCGCCGAGGTGCTTGTGAAAGAACGCGAACACCTTGTGCCAGCCATCGACCGCCTGTTCGGGGCGGTAATTTGGCCGGTAATGCGCAAAGAAGGCATGGCCGGCGCCGTCATAGCGGTGGAATTCGTAATTCTTGCTATGCTTCTTCAGTTCCGCCTCGGTGCGGTTGACTTGGTCGGCCGATGGGTTCGGGTCCTCGTTGCCGAACAATCCAAGCAGCGGGCAGTTGATCCCTTGGGTGAACTCTATCGGCGCCATCGGTTGCGCTGCGGTGAGCCGCGACTTGTCATCGACGATGACGTTGCCGCCCCAGCAATCGACCGCCGCCTGGACCAGATGCGATAATTTGCCGGCGACGAGATAGGTCTGCCGGCCCCCCGAGCAAAAGCCGATGACGCCGACCTTGCCGCTGGCATGCGGCTGCGACCGCAGAAAATCGATGGCCCCGGTCACATCGCCGAGCATCTGTTCGTCGGGAACACCGCCGCTCTCGCGGACCTTGGCCACAACCGCCTCATCGGCTCCGTCGCCGACGCGGAAATAGAGGCTCGGCGCCACCGCGGCATAGCCATGATGCGCGAATTTACGCGCGACCTCGCATGTCCATTCGTCCCAGCCCGGCATGTGATGAATGACCACAACCCCCGGATGCGGCCCGTCATTGCTCGGATGTGCATAGTACGCGTCGCCACGAGCGCCGCCATGCCCACGATAAGTCGCCATCCCGGCCTGAATATTACGGAACGCCATGTCACCCTCCCTATCTTGATTGCCGGCGGCTCTCTTGGCACCGAACCCCTGCAAACGCAAGTCGCATCTCGGGACCTGGCCGTATTCGCATCGCTTGACATTTCTCCCTCTGTCTCGACCCTGCACGAATGTTTTGGGGAGGAGGAAACCGAATGAACAGCGCCTTGGGCGGGCTGCGCGTACTTGATTTTACGACGACGATCGCCGGCCCGCATTGCGGGCGGCTGCTTGCCGATCTCGGCGCTGAGGTCATCAAGATCGAGGCGCCCGAGGGCGACATGATGCGCACTCGTCCCCCGATGCGCGACGGCGCCAGCACCAGCTTTGGGCAGTTGAATGCGGGCAAGAAAAGTATCGTCCTCGATCTCAAATCGCCGCACGGAGCCGAGGCGGCGCGGCGGCTGGTGGCCACCGCCGATGTTGCGGTCGAGAATTTCCGTCCCGGCGTGATGCGGCGCTTTGGCCTCGATTATCCGGCAATGAAAGAGATCAAGCCCGACATCGTCTATTGCGCGATCTCCGGCTACGGCCAGACCGGCCCCTCGGCCGAATTGCCGGCCTACGCTCCGGTGATCCACGCTTCTTCGGGCTATGATCTCGCGCAACTGGCGCATCAGATCGAAACCCGCCGCCCGGATTACTGCGGTATCTTCATCGCCGATGTGCTGACCGGGACCTACGCCTTTGGCGGGATCATGACCGCACTCTATCAGCGCCAGATGACCGGCCAAGGGCAGATGATTGACGTCTCGATGCTCGAGAGCATGTTGACCCTGACGTTGAGCGAAATCCAGGCGGCCCAGTTTCCGGTGATGCCGCCGGGCCGCCCAATCTTCGGGCCGATTGCGACCAAGGATGGCTTTATCATGCCGGCAATCGCCAGCGAGCGCACCTTTCAGAATCTGGCGACCGCCAGCGGGCATCCTGAATGGATCACCGACCTGCGCTTTGCCAAATACACCGACCGGCGCAAGCATTGGGGCGACCTCGTCGACGAACTCGAAGTCTGGTCGACGACGCTGACCACCGGCGAAGTCCAGGCCATTTTCGACCGCCACGGCGTGCCGTCCTCGCCTTATCGCACGGTCAAGGAAGCGATGGCCGATCCGCAGCTCGCGCACCGCCAAGCTCTTGCCGAGATCGCCGATGCCGGTGGCGCGTTTTTGGCGCTGAACCCGCCTTTCCGCATGTCTGGCGCGCGCACCGCGGCGCAGCCCTTTGCCGCTGCCCTCGGCGAACACACCGAGGAGGTGCTGAGCAAAATCGGCTATACCGCCGAGCAGATCGCCGCCTTGCGCGGCTAAGCAAGCGGCCGCTTCGCCGGGTGGTAGGCGGCGGGCGGGTCATGATCGTTTCAGCGGCGCAACGGCTCGCGCGTGACTACGACCGTGCCCATCATGGTCAATCGAACGAGGTTGACGGTCTTCGCTAATTCCGGCGAACCCGAATAATAGGCCGGGACCGTGCCGTCGCCGACCTGCACCGGCCGGTCCCAGTGCCCGAGCGCCAGATAATCGGCGCCGGTTGCCGCGATCTCCTCATCACCAAAAACCCAGGACGGGCGCAACGGATTGGCGCGGGTGGCGGGCGGTTCGTAGTGGCCGTGCCCGATCGCGATCTGCCATTTGGTCGAGCGCGGCCGCGGCCCGCGCAATGGCGGCGTATCGAAATAATCGCGATGCGCATGTCCCCAAACCTCAAGGTCGAGCCCCTCGAACGCCACCGCCTCTTCATGGGTCACCCCAAGGATCGCGAGATTCGGGATCTGCGCGTAACCGCCCTTGACGTATACCGAATTCGGCAATGCTGGATCATGATTGCCAGGCAGGATAACGATCGGCATACCGGCGTCCGAGAGGAGCCCGCCAGCGCGGTCGATCACCGCGGGGCTCAACTGATGCGTCTCAAACGTGTCGCCCGCCAATAGCACGATATCGGCCCGCAGCCGCTCGGCGGTAGCCAACACCAGCGCCAGTCCGGCGGCGCCATCGCCCTGATATCCCGAGGCGGTCCGCGCTTCGTCGACATGCAAATCCGAACTGTGGACCAGCCTGATCTCGGTCGTTGGTTTGATCATTCCCAGTTGTCGCGTTTGATTAACGCCGCTCTATAAAGTCGCTATAAATTGACAACATGCCGGTTGTCCATCACCGGAAATTGCTGTAATTAGAGTTAAGATTCCTCTTGAGGACAGGCGAAGTGGAACTGTCGTTGCAGATTACTTCGCACGGCGACACGACCCCACGCGAAATTTCATGGCTATCGTTAGAGCTCCGTGAGGTGCTGGAGCGGCTTCCTGGTGTGGAGCGGGTCGAGCCGCATCGCGTTGGTGCTCCCGGCGGGGCGAAAGGCTTTATGGCCGATGCGCTAGGGAGCCTTGCGGTCTCGCTCGCCCCGACCGTCGTGAAGGCGCTATTTCAGACACTACAGAGCGTGCTGTCGCGTCAGCCCGCGGCGACAAAGGTGTCGATCGAGACCAAAGACGGCAAGTTCAATTTCGAATTCGATCCTAAAAAAGTCAGCCTGCAAGAATTGGTCAGTGCGGCCGAGCGCTTGGGCGCCGCGCCGTCGCCAAGCTAGGCGGGTTCCGCATGGCCCGGCACGCCCTCTTGATCGGGGTGTCGGAGTTCGCCGACGACCGCCTCGCGCGGCTTAACGCGCCTACCAACGATGTGCTCGCCTTGCGCGGCATCATGCAGGACAACTCCCGGGGCGCATTCGACAGCGTCGAACTGAGCCTCAATGACGATTTTGTCACGATGCGCGATCACCTATCGCGGTTCTTTAACGATCGCGCGCCTGACGATCTGCTGCTGCTCTACTATTCGGGTCACGGAATTCTGGGGCGCGGCAACCGGTTGTTTCTCGCCACCACCGGCTCCAACCTCGACACCCCGCGCGACCGCAGCATTTCGGCAAAGGAAATCCGCGATTTTATCGAGGAGTGCCGCGCCGAGCGACAGATCATCATCCTCGACTGCTGCCACAGCGGCGCGTTTGCCGAGCACGCAAAGGCGGCAGCACCCCCGCCCGCCGTAACCGGCGACACCTTTTCCGGCGCCGATGCCGGGCTCTATGTGCTGACCGCGGCCGACGCGCTGCAGTTTGCCTGGGACGGCAACGATCTGCGCTCCGGCAATGGCTATGACGGCGGCGGGTTTTCGCAATTCACCTCGTGGCTTGTCGAAGGGCTGGAAAAGGGTGCTGCGGCTCCCGACGACGAGCAGATCACGATTGATGCGCTCTACCGGTATCTGTTCCGGCGAGCTCGCGCCGCGGGCGCTCCCGCGACCCCTCAGCGGTTTGTGCAAGGCGGCGTCGGAGATCTCGTTGTGGCCAGGAACCCGCTCGCCGGCGCTGGCCAAATCGACCCGGCCACGAGCGCGGCATTGGAAAGCGAGGATTGGCGGGTGCGGCTTGGCGCCGTCACCGAACTGGCGCAGCTGGTGGGCGAAAACGCCGGCGGGGCACGGGCGGCGCGGCTGCTGCTGCAGCGGCAACTGCCGCAAGAGCGCGACTTTGCCGTGCGCACGGCAATTACCGCGGCATTGCAGAACGCGCCGTCGCCCGAAACAAAGCCAGTTGATAAGAGCGATCTTCAGCCGGCATCGCCCCCGCCGAAAGTCCCGGCTACGTCGCTCATTGCCGGTGTTCCACCGGCCGCTGCTGCCGCAAAAAGCAGCCGGGCCTTCAAAAAGGTAGCCATTGCCGCCGGTCTCACGTTTGTAGGGCTTGCCTCAATCTTTTCATTTTACAGGTCAGCACCCGCGCCGACGGTCACCACCGCGGTAACATCCGCTGTTAATGCACCCACTAATGCCGCAACGGATTCGAACTTTAAGGTGTTTGGCCATCCTGTACCCGATCAAGCTCCAAACAATGCGAAGGCCCCACCCCTGGGGACAAATAATCCGCCAAAGATGGCGAAAGATCCGTCGGCGCTTCTCGGCGGAAATGCGATTGATCTGTTACCTGGAGAGGCCGCCAGCAACCGTTACAACGATCCGGCACTAAATCGGGCCATCAACAATCAAAAGGATCTCGAGGCCAAACTCAGCAAATTGGAGCAAGAAACAAAAGCAGTGGCACCCCCTAGCAACAATTCGGGCACTTACGCCGGCACCTATACAGCCAGCCTGGCGCCGGGGATCAATCGAATTACGACCCAGTTTCAGCAGTCCGGATCCGGCCTTGCCAGCACATATCAAACCTCGACGGGTGTCAGCGGCATCGGCATCGGCACGATATCGGGAAATGTCGGCACTATGAATTGGCAAAACACCTCCCCAAACTGCCCCGGCGAGTTTCGAGGAACCTATGTTTTCGATGCTGACAAAATGACTTTTTCAGCTAATGGCCAAGATTGCCTGGGGGTCGAGGTGATCAAGGGCGAGGCGACAAGAGTAAATTAAAGCCTCCTAAAATCGGGGTCGCAAAGAAATGCCAGACGCCGCGTGATCATTTTTACAGGTGAAAAGCTGCTCCAGCGCAGGCAGGGCCACCCTCCGAGCGCTCAGCGGACCGCCCCGCCCCGATCGCGCAATGGCATATCTCAAGATGTCGCACGGGTGCCGGTGCTCGCGTGGCGCGGCACTGGGAAATGAACTTGCGAAGCGATGTTGGCCACGGCGTCGCAGTACTGCAGTCGTCCCGCTGCGGCAGGACGATTGCGGGGTCCGCCAGGCTCGCTATTCGCGTTGCCGGTGCGCCAGCGCGTGCAGGATCTCGGACAGCAGACCACCCTCAGCCAAATGGTCGAGCCCCTCCAGCATCGGGATTCCCGGCGTCAGCCGCTCGTCCGGGATCGCAGCCCCGAGGCGCGTCTCAATCGGGACGACGCCGGCCCAGCAATCGAGCGCGTAATCCGGTTCGTCGTCGACCGGGCCATGGCCGCGGACTTTGGCCGAGACCTCGTCGATGACCATGCTCATCAATGTCGTCGCCTTTAATTCCTGCGGGCTGATCGGCCGGATCTGAGCATTCCGGCCGGGATAAAGGCGCTCGACAAAACCGTTCATCGCTGTCGTCTTGATGTCGTCATCGGCGACAATCGCGGCGTTGCCGAACGCCATCACGGCGCGGTAGTTCAGCGAATGGTGAAAGCCCGAGCGCGCCAATACCAACCCGTCTACATGGCTGACCGTGACGCAGACCGGGATCCCCTCAGCCTGCCGCCGCAGCATGCGGCTCGCCGACGAGCCGTGCCAAAACAGCTGTTCGCCCTCGCGCCAGAACAGGGTCGGCGTCACATAGGGCAGCCCGTCGATCACATAGCCGACATGGCACAGCAATGCGGAATCGAGGATTGCGTAAACGGTTTCGCGATCATAACGGCCGCGTTCATGCATGCGCCGCACCCGCGTGCGTTTGGTCGGCGTGAAATCGGGCGGGGAGGCGCTGTCGGGCATGTTCGTCGGCTCCGGAAGGGGCGGATCGTGCAGCCTACCCCAGCATGCGACAGTATCGAAGCCCCGGTTTTTACAATTGATAATCAGCCGGCGCTGACGCTATGGCGACCGCATCGTCGAGCTTAGACGCCTCAACCGTCGGCCGCTGGTTTCACCGTCGCCGACGACAGCGCTTCGAGTTCCGCGGCCGCCGCGGCGTGCGCCTTGGCTTCGATTGCGTGGTATTGCTCAACGACGCGAGAGCCGAAGGGGGTCAATTCGGCGCCGCCGCCATGCTGGCCGCCATGCTTGGTAGCGATTACGGGTTTGTCGAAGAGGGTGTTCAGCTCGTCGATTAGCAGCCAGGCGCGGCGATACGACATTCCCATCGAGCGCCCCGCCGCGGCGATCGAGCCGTATTCGCGAACCGCTTCGAGCAAACGGATCTTACCGTGGCCAACAGCCTGCCCCGGCCCGAAATCGAGACGCAAGGTTAGCCTCGCCATCTCTGGAGTTTAGCCGATAGAGCCGCCGCGCGCAGCCGTTGCGATGGTCAGAGCATCGCGGCAGCGGGCGGGATGGGGAATGTTTGACATCGATATATTTCGGTGGAGGAACTATGCACTTGCCAAACCTAGTGACAGGCGCTATCTTATAGGTAGATAATTGATGGGCAATCGCCATGTCCGACCTTACCCTCGCTGCGGTTTCTAAGCTTACCGAAGACGAAGCGCGAGAAACGCTAGAACGCATTCGTTGGCCGAATGGCCCGAAATGCCCGCATTGTGAGGCAACGGAAAACATCACAAAATTCCGAAGCCGTGCCGACCGCAAACAGACGCCGAGCGGCGGCGCGCGATCGGGTGTATGGAAATGCAATAATTGCGGCGGTCAGTTTACCGTCACAGTCGATACCGTCATGGAATTGAGCCATATCCCGCTACGGCTTTGGCTTATGGCTTTCACTATTATGTGTTCTGCCAAAAAGGGCATTAGCGCTCTCCAACTGCAGCGCCAGCTCGGGATCGGGAGCTACCGGACGGCATGGTTCTTGTGCCATCGGATTCGCGAGGCGAAAAAACGCGAGCCATTAGCCTCACTACTCGGCGGCACGATCGAAGCCGACGAAACCTATGTCGGCGGCAAGCCGCGCAAGCAGGCTGGACCGAAAGCAGCAATGCCGCCCCATCAACGACGTAATCAGAACGCCATGGGTCGCGGCACCAAGAAGGTGCCGGTGGTGGCGCTAGTTGAACGGGACGGAAGGGCCATTGCCAAGCCGACGCTTGACGCCACGGCAAAGACCCTTACGCCATTGCTGCGCTCCTATGTTGATAAGAGCGCGACCCTCATGACGGATCAATGGCGCGGCTACATCACCGTGGGTCGAGAATTCCAAGGTGGTCATTACCGCGTTGATCATGGTGCTGGCGAATACGCTCGCGGATCGGCGCATGTAAATTCGGCGGAATCATTCTTCGCGCTGCTGAAGCGCGGGATTACCGGGTCATTTCACCATGTTTCGCCGGAACACCTTCACAGGTATTGCGACGAATTTTCGTTCCGTTGGTCCTATCGCTTCGTCAGCGACTCGGAGCGTACCGAAATCGCGATTCGTCAGGCTGAAGGCAAGCGACTGACATACAAGCCATTGACAACACGTTAAGCCGACACAGGGGCGTTCCCATGTCGGCCAACGTGTGTTAGCTTGCGGTGGTGCCCCCGACGGGAGTCGGACCCGCACCCTCACCCGGCCAGCGTTTCTGAGGCGGCAACCGGGCTAGGGACTCGTCCTGCTTCCAAAGCAGCGGCTTTACCAATTAGCTACAGGGGCGCAAATGTGGACGGGGTCGGGAGCTACCCGACCCCTCTCACCCCCTACGGGGCTGCGAATGGCAGCGGAGTAATGACCTCCCCTACCATCCGGGCGCTTCCTTTTGGGGTTAGCTAACTAAGGCGGTGCCATTGGTGCCTCCTTGGTAATTGTAGAGGGGAACGGCGGGGGTGGCTTCGTGGGCGGCGCCCGCCGTTTCTGTTTGCGCTGCTCGCAACTTAAACCAACGACCATTGCGCTTTATCACCTCGCCGCGCCGTACCTTCTTGAGGCACGTTGTGCGCACGCTGCTCACAGCGAGATCGTGGCCTTCTAGCTCACGGGCGACTGCGCGGACTTCATCGAAGTCAACTCCGCGGTCGCCGGCCCGGTCTAACGCGGCATCAACTGCGCGATCCGAGAGACCCCACGGCGCTCGCGTTTCAGCGTTACCGTTTTTGGCCTTTTTTGCGACTGTGTGATTGTTGTCGGCCAAATGTCCCTCGCTGCGCAATACCCAACCGCCGCCGACCGCTGGGGCGGAGTCGGTAGCGGCTGAAACAATGCTTCTGATTGCGTCCTGCCAGCCGCGCGCATAGGCTTCGTCGCGAGCTTCCTGCAACAGCGCGATAATCCGATTATCGATCGTACTTACATCATCCATGTCCCGCCTCCCTGGCCCCACATGAGCTTAGTGGAACCTTGGCAGAACATAATCGCCTTTGTTTCGGAACGCGCGCAAGAGGGATTGTGATGAAAGGCCACGCTAAAGGACAAAAGCGACGACCCAAAGCGCGAGAAAGCGCGCAATCTCGCGATAACGCGTCTTTATATCCCTTGGACCCGGAGACGGCGATCCGCGCCATTATGGAAGCGGGGCCGAATCCAAAGAATGATAAGCCAGCGAATCGGCAGCGGCCCGCCGGGAAAGCACTCAAAAACTGAGCGATGTGCGCCTTATGGAAGGGCGCACGCTCAAATCGACGATCCTACTTGCCCCAATTCTATTGGTTGGGGATGTAGTTTGGCAAGTGCATAGTTCCGTTCGGTGGATATATCGACTATGCATCATCGACCGGCATTCCTGTCGCGAAGCACAAATTGCCGAGGTCACCCTCGGCGTTGCGCTTTGTTTTCGCTCCGATCTTTGTTGCCGGGCAATACGGGGGGTAATCGATGCGTTTAATGATGCGGCTTCGCGCCGCCGTGATCGTGATCGCCGCCTCCGGGCTGATTGTGTTCGGGCCGTTACAGCCGGCACGGGCCGCCGATGTCGTCGTGTTTGCCGCGGCTAGCCTGAAAAACGCGCTCGACGATGCGGCCCATACATTCGAGCAGCAGGGCGGTGCCCCGGTAAGGATCTCGTATGCCGCCAGTTCGCAATTGGCAAAGCAGATCGAGAGCGGCGCACCGGCCGACATCTTCATCTCGGCCGATCTCGCCTGGATGGACTATCTGCAACAGCGTAATCTGATCCTGCCCGCGTCGCGGCGAAACCTGCTCGGCAACGAGCTAGTCCTGGTGGCACCTGCGGGCAGCGGCATCAAGGTCGACATCAAGCCCGGTTTTGATCTGGTCGGCCTGTTGCATGGCGGAAGGCTGGCAATGGCCGACCCCGACAGCGTGCCAGCCGGCAAATACGGCAAGGCGGCGCTTGAGAAACTCGGCATTTGGCAGCAAGTGATGCCGCATGTCGCCGGCGCCGAAAACGTCCGCGCCGCACTGCTCTATGTCGACCGCAAGGAGACGCCGCTCGGGATCGTCTATGCCACCGACGGCGCCGCCGATCCCAATGTCGAAACCGCCGGCGTGTTTCCCGAGCACACTCACCCGCCGATCATTTACCCGATCGCTCTGACGGCGGCGAGCAAGAACCCCGACGCCTCAGAATTCCTCGCCTTTCTCGAATCCCCGGTAGCGCGCCCGGCCTTTCAAAAGCAGGGCTTCACCGTGCTCAACGACGCCAAATGATGCCCAGGAGGCTGACCGGGACATACGGGCGCTTGGAGGACGGTTAGAGGCTGCCCCTCTTTGTGAATACATCGAGTATTTATTGATTCACCTTCCTGTCATCAGATCATCATCTTTCCTCTCAATTAACCGGTTCTCAAACTTATGATGTCTCCGCAAAACCGGCAATCATCTGTACTGATGTGAAGGCATCAATTCGATGGAATAACGAATTTCAGATTGCGGATTTTTGCGATTAGAGGCAATAACCCCAATCCCCAAATTTGTCCGGGTAATTTTCAATGATTTTTACTTTTAAAGACACTTGAACGGGAGCGCGTACGCGCCCTTGCCGTCGATATCGACCCCTTCCGATCCCGTGCTCATGAGCAGACCATCTCGTTCAACGAGCCGACACTATTGGAGTTATTATGGGCTGAGCCCGAGTTCATTCGGGGGCGTCAAGCTGAGATAACTGTCGCGGCCAGTCAAGACCGCGCTACCGCAGAGATTAAAGTCAATTCCGACACACCGGGGGTGCGGGTTAGGGCGCCGTTGTCGGCCTGGGGGAGCCGTCCGCGGTGCGGAAGGCTCCTTGGTCGGTGCGGCGTTACTTAGCCGAAGCGGGACACGTCGACGGCTTTTTCGGTGATGAATTCGAGCAATGCCGGCGTGCCCTCGCGAATCTTTTCGATGCCGCGCCGGATCGCCGCCTGGATTTCGCCGGGTTCGGTGACGCGCTCGCCATAGCCGCCCAAGGCCTTGGCGAAATCGGCATAATGGCCGCTGATATCGGTCGAACGATATTTCTCGGTCGCGACCGGCATGACCTTTAGCTCGATCGCCATCGAGAAATTGTTCATCAGGATCGACAGGATCGGGATGCGCTCGCGCACTGCGGTCTCGAAATCCATGCCGGTAAAGCCGATCGCCGCATCACCCCAGACATTGATGCAGAGTTTGTCGGGTTTGGCGAGCTTGGCGCCCATCGCGAGCCCAAGCCCATAGCCGAGCTGGGTGGTCTTGCCCCAGCCGAGATAGGACAGCGGCACCTCGCTGGCCCAGAACGGCGACAGCTGATCGCGCGGGCTGCCGGCGTCGTGGGTGATGATCGTGTTCTTGACATCGACCGTGTGCAGCAATTCCCAGATCACGCGGTAGGGCGACAACGGCTTTGTGTCCTGCGTCAGCCGCGGCATCCACTGGCCCATCCATTCTTCCCGGTGCCCGCGGATCTCGCGGGTTACCGCCGGGAGGCGGTCGCGGGTCTTGCCGCGCAGTCGGTCCTTGACCTCGGCGAGGAGCGCGTCAAGCGTCAGCCCGGCATCGCCGACCGCGGCGAGTTCGACCGGCACGTCCTTGTTGATCGCGTAGGGGTCGAGCGTCGCGTGCGCGATCTTCTTCCCCTTTGGCATCGCCGTGGCAAAGGACGTGCGGGTAAAGCTGCAGCCGATGCCAAAGATCAAATCGGCGTTCTGCAGCACGTGCCACAGATGCGCGCCGATGCCGATGCCGCCCGAGCCGAGCGACAATGGATGGTTTTCCGGGAAGCTGCTTTTGCCGCCGAGCGTCGTCATAACCGGGGCTTCGAGCAGTTCCGCCAGCGCCTTCAGCTGTGGCCAGGCCTTGCCGTAATGGACGCCCTGGCCGGCGACGATGACCGGGCGCTGGGCCGCGACGAGCGCCTCGGCAATCTTTGCGACCGATTGCGGGTCGGGGGCGCTCATCAGCTTTGGCGTCTTCTGGTACTCGCCGACAAGCGCGTCCGGCACCTCCTCGCGCAGGAGGTCGCTCGGGAACTCGACCAACACGGGGCCGGGGCGGCCGTTCTTGACCGTCGTAAAGGCGCGGCGCAGCGCCTCGACGGTCGCGTTGGCGACGGTTACCTGCTCGCAGGTTTTCGTGACGTGGCGGAAATTGAGCGCGGCATTAAAGTTCGGATGCACCTGGTTGATGTTGCGCGCATAGCCGGCCGGCAACACGACAACCGGGGTCGAGTCGCCAAACGACTGCGCCACCCCGCCAAACGCGTTCTCGGTGCCGGGGCCGTGCTGCATCGCAAAGACACCGATCTTGTCGCCCGAGGTCACCTTGGCGATGGCGTCGCACATGTGGAGCCCGATCCGCTCCTGGCGGACCATGATCGTGCGGATATCGGCCTCGGCCGCGGCCTCGATGATCGGGTTGACCGGATAACCGATCAGGTACTCGATCCCTTCACGCTTTAGGATTTCGGCGACGGCATTAGCGACTTTCATCGGGATCCTCCTCGATCAACGGCAAGCATCGAGGCGATTGTGACACAACCGCCGCCTGGTGTGCGAACTCTGTCATGTTTGGCGGCTGATCAGATCTGCTCGCCCGCGGTTTTCGGATCGTCTCGCGGGCTGCTCGCTCACTCGTGTCCGAGGATCGACGCTCTGCAGAGGGCGGCGGAGCGGAAATGTCGAGCTTGACTTAAGCAAACATTAAGCGAATATTAAGCGCGAATTAAGAATGAGCCTCGGCAGCCTCAACTAATCACAGGGGCAAAAATCAACGGCAGCAATAAACACGTTTTGTACAGGGAGAAAGTAATGCGCAGAATCTGCTTTGGGATCGCTGGCGGCGCCCTCGGGCTGATAATTTCCCAGACAGCAACGGCCGACTCCGGCAGTTCTCCAACACCCTTGTCAGCGCTGACCGCTGAATGGTGGCAATGGGCACTGTCAATACCAACCGGTCAAAACCCGCAGGAGGATCCGACAGGCCAGTATTGCATGATCGGCCAGCGGGGGCCTATTTGGTTTCTGGCAGGAGTCTTCGGTGGTGGAACCGCGACGCGCGCCTGCTCCGTTCCAGAAGGTACAACGCTATTCTTTCCTATCACTAACGCGATCAACTTCAATACACCGAACGTATGCGGGCAGAGCTCAGAGAACCTGACGGTCAAGGAAATGCGGGCTTCCAGCAAAGCTGCCATTGACGGCACCGCCGACGTAGGCGTGCAAGTCAATGGCAAACCTGCCAATAAATTAATCCAGCGCGTCGTGTCCCAGGTGTTTGAGGTCACGCTGCCCGAAGAAAATGTCTTCGACTCTCTGTGCAGTGGTCAGGGTGGCGTCCCGGCCGGGGTCTATTCACCCGCAGTGGATGACGGCTATTACGTAATATTGGGGCCGCTTAAGCAAGGGACTGACACGGTTCACTTCGAGGCTGGACCGAACGGTGCTAACGAAGACGTGACATATACCCTGACCGTCGTGCCGGTATTAACCAAATAATCCAGCCGGAGCCGCCAGAGGCTAGGAAACCAAAGTTTCGCGGCAGTTTGATCAATCGATTTCGCCAGAGACCCGCGCCCGACAAGCGCGGGTTCAAGGCTCGTTCGATCTGCGCCTGCACTGCGCGGCCCGGCTTGCCCGGCCCTTGAGTGCCGCATATGATCGGGCGTCGAGAACGAAGCCGACCCGGTATGCTGCGCTGCTGCACCACTATCCTGCCGATCGCCGCTGGGCTCGGGTGAATGAGCGTTGGCTGGCGATCGGATCGCGATGGCGAACGACCCTGAATTGCGCGGCCCGTCGGTCCGCGGGATCCCCGAGGGCGACAACCGCGAGCGCATGATCTGCGCGGACTGCGGCTACATTCTTTATGACAACCCCAAGATCGTCGTCGGTTCGGTTCCGCGCTGGGGCGAGCGGATCCTGTTGTGCCGGCGTGCCATCGAGCCGCGCTGTGGCTATTGGACGTTGCCTGCCGGCTATCTCGAACTCAACGAATCTGCAAGCTCGGGCGCCGAGCGCGAGGCTTGGGAGGAAGCGCACGCGCGCATCGAGATCGAGGGGTTGCTCGCGATTTACGATATTCCACGCATCAGCCAAGTGCAGCTGATGTTTCGCGCGCGCCTGTTGGATGAGGCCATTGCCGCCGGGCCGGAGAGCCTCGAAGTCGGGCTTTTTGGCTGGGACGATATTCCGTGGGCCGAGCTCGCCTTCCCATCAATCCGCTGGGCATTGCAGCACCATCGCGAAGCGCAGGTCTCGCGCGACTTTACGACCCGCATCAATCCGCCGGGTTTCTGAGCCTCAACGCTCCGGTTAACGGCGCCGTTTAAGGCTCTAGCCCGACGAGGCTGCGGGCGTAGGCGCGCGCCTCGAACGGGCGAAGATCATCGGCGGTCTCGCCGACTCCGATCGCGTGGATCGGAATCCCGTATTTCTCGGCCAACGACACCAGCACGCCGCCGCGCGCGGTGCCGTCGAGTTTGGTCATGACGATGCCAGTGACCCCGACCATCTCGCGAAAGATCTCGGCCTGGGCATGGGCGTTTTGGCCGGTGGTCGCGTCGAGCACGAGCAGCACCGAATGCGGCGCCGCCGCGTCGACTTTCTTGATTACCCGGACGATCTTTTGCAATTCGCCCATCAAATCGGCCTTGTTTTGTAATCGGCCGGCGGTGTCGATCAACAGAATGTCGGCGCCCTCGCTCTGCGCCTGGACTAGTGCGTCATAGGCGAGCCCGGCGGCGTCCGATCCCGCCGGTCGCGCCACCACGGCGCAGCCGGTGCGCTCGCCCCAGATCTGCAATTGCTCGACTGCGGCGGCGCGGAACGTGTCGCCGGCAGCGAGCACGACCTTCAACCCCTGGTCGCGATACTGTTTGGCGAGCTTGGCGATCGTCGTCGTTTTGCCGCTGCCGTTGACGCCGATGACGAGGATCACGAAGGGCTGGCGGGTGCGGTCGATGCGCAACGGCCGGGTGACCGGCTCGACCAGCCGGATCACCTGCTCGGCGAGGGCGGTGCGGACCTCCTCCGGCGAAACCTCCTGGTTGAAGCGGGTGCGGCGCAGCGCTTCGGCGACTTCGCCGGCGACACCAACGCCCATATCGCTCGAAATCAACAGCTCTTCAAGTTCCTCGAGCGCTTCGTCGTCGAGCCGGCGGCGATTGAAAATGGTATTGATGCCGTCATTGAGCCGCGCCGAGCTGCGCGACAGGCCGGCTCGGAGCCGCGAGAACCAGCCGCGCCGCTCGGTTTCGGCAGCGTCTGCCGGCTGCTTTGCTTCAACTGATACGGGCTCGGGCTCAGGGGCGGGCGCCGTGGGTGCAATCTCCGCATCTGGCTCCGGCTCGCGCAGTTCCGCTTGGCCCTCGGGGGAGAGCGGGGCGGGGGGCTCATCTTTATCCGGGGCCGGTTCGGCAGGAATATCGCGCCACCGGAACAGGGGCTGTCGCTGCGGACTCTCCGCCGGCCCCGGTGGCCGGTCCCGGCTCGAATGAGGCGGGCGGCGCTAGGGGTGACTGCTCCTCGGCCGCCGGTTCGGGTTCCAGGTCGCGCAGCTCCGAATCTTGAGCAGGAGCCGGCTGCTGTTCTTCCTCGTGCTCCGGCACCGGCTCGGTCGGGACGAGGCGTCGCCAGAACCATCCCTGAGGCTGACCACTTCCCGCGGGCTGTTCGGCCGGGCTCAACTCAGGCTCAGCGGCCGGCGGCGCCTCTTCCTTCAACTCCGCTTCGTGAGCGGGCTGATGCCGTTCGTCGGTTTGCTCAATGGTAGCCGGATCGTCGCGATCCGACGCCGGTTCGATTGGGACATTGCGCCGCCAGAACCTCATTCGACCGCTACTCCCACGAGGCTGCGCCGATCGCTGTCAACGAGCCGCATCCGCCGCACCGTCCCGACCTCGCCGCCGGCAGCAAGGCCGCCACTCCCGACAACCTCGACGGCCGCGTAAAAAGACGCCCGGCCTTTCCCCGGTTGTTCGATCAGCACATCGGTCTCGCTGCCGATCCGCGAGTTGAGATCGGCCGATAATGCCGCTTCCCCGGCCTGCCGCAATCGGCCCGCTCGCTCTTTTACCGCTGCGCCGGGGACCGGGGGCATGCGTGCCGCGGGCGTACCTGGGCGCGGGCTGTACGGAAACACATGGACAAAGGTGAGGCGGCACTCGGCGACGAGATCGAGGCTGCGGCGGAACATCTCTTCGGTCTCGGTCGGAAACCCCGCGATCAGATCGGCGCCGAGTGCCATCTCCGGCCGCAAATCATGGGCCTGGCGTGCCGCCGCGATCGCGTCGGCGCGCGAGTGCCGCCGTTTCATGCGCTTTAGGATCAGATCGTCGCCGGCCTGCAATGACAGATGCAGATGCGGCATCAGCCGCGGTTCTTCGCCGATCAGCCGCCACAATTCATCGTCGATCTCCGAGGGGTCGAGCGACGACAGTCGCAATCGCGCCAGATCGGGCACTGCCGCCATCAGCCGACGAACCATCTGTCCGAGACTGGGAGCGCCCGGAAGATCGCCGCCATAGGCGGTCAGGTCGACGCCGGTCAGCACGATCTCGCGGTAGCCTGCCTCGACCGACCGCCGCGCTTGCTCGGCAATGACGCCGATCGGCACCGAATGGCTCGCACCCCGCGCATACGGAATAATGCAAAAGGTACAGCGATGATCGCAGCCCTGTTGCACCTGCAGAAAGGCGCGCGCTCTGCCGTCAAAACTGTCGAGCAGGTGCCCCGCGGTCTCGTTGAGATCCGGGTCAACCGCCTCGGCGCCGCCATAGCTTTGCGCACGCAATTTCGCGCGGTTGTCGAGCACGCGATCGACTTCCGGCATCTCGGCATAGCGCTCGGGCGCGAGTTCGGCGGCGCAACCGGTCACGATGATCTGCGTCTCGGGGTGATTTCGCCGAGCCCGCCGGATCGCTTGGCGCGCCTGCCGCTCGGCTTCGGCGGTGACGGCACAGGTGTTGACAATAATCGCTCCCTCGAGCCCGGCTGTTGCCGCCGCGCGGCGAATAACCTCGGATTCGAAGGCGTTCAGCCGACAGCCGAAAGTGATGATCTCGTTGGTATTCACTGCCGGCTCAGCGATCCATGAGCAGGGCCTGATCGAACGTGCCTTCGAAACTGAAGGTCGCCGGCCCGGTCATGATCACATGACCATCGTCGCGCCAGCGAATGTCGAGCGTGCCGCCATCGAGTTCGACCGCCGCCTGGCGCCCGGCGAGCCCTCTGCGGTGAGCGCCGACAAGTGCCGCGCAAGCCGCACTGCCGCAGGCACAGGTCAGACCGGCGCCGCGTTCCCACACCCGCAGCCTGAGATGAGCCGGGTCGCGAACGGTCGCCACCCCGATATTGGCACGTTGTGGAAACAATGGATGATGCTCGAGCGCCGGACCAAATTCGGCAAGATCGATCGCCTCGGCATCCTCGACAAAAAACGTCGCGTGCGGGTTGCCGATATTGGTGCAGACCGGCTCGGCCAGCGATCCCGCGGCGATATCGACGCGAACGGTGTCCTCGGCGCGGGCGAGCGGAATCTCGCGCCAACCGATGCGCGGCAGCCCCATATCGACCGCAACCTGCTGATTCGGCAAAATCACTGCTTCGAGCAATCCGGCTGCCGTTTCGATCTGCACGCTGCGATCGCCGGTCTCGCGATGCAGCAACAAAGCGACACATCGCGTGGCGTTGCCGCAGGCCTCGGCGGTGCTGCCATCGGGGTTGCGGATCTGCATAAGCAGCTGTGCCTGTGGATGGCATGGCGGTTCGAGCACGATCAGCTGATCGCAACCAATTCCAGTGTGCCGGTCGGCCAGCTTTCGCACGTCCTCGGTGCCCAACTCGATCCCATGATCGCGGGCATCGAGCACGACAAAATCATTGCCGAGACCGTGCATCTTCAGAAACGGCACTTTCCCCATGGCTTGGTTATATGGCCGCCGCAGGGGATCTGTCCAACGCCCTCCCCGGCGTAACGTCTTCGCCAGCCAGGCCGGGTTGCGGCGCCAATTATTTTCGGGCGGCGAGGATCAGGAATGTCGGCCGCTGGCGTTCTTCGGCCAGACAGGCTTGGGCCGCGATCTGCTCGTCGGTCGGGCCCCATTCCTCGAGATGGGACAAGCTGAAACCTTGCCGCAGCAGCAAATTGACATAGGTCGAGAGAGTGCGGTGCTGCTTGACGACACCCGTCGTCAGCCAGTCGGTCTGACGTGCGCCTTCGACCAGGTAGCTATCAACAGGCCAGGTTCGGTGGCCCTGTGGATCGACGGCCCAACCCGGCCGCGACGGCGCCGTAAACATCGGATGCTCGACCGAGAAGATTAGCTGGCCGCCCGCAACAAGTGCCCGGTGCACGGTCGCGAAGAGGCTCGCCAACGCCTCAACATAGTGAAGTGCGAGAGAACTGTACGCGAGATCAAACCCGGCTTCGGACAATTCGAGGGTTTCCAGGTCGGCTCGGATATAATCGATCGCCGCATCTGCCGCGGTTGCGGTACGGGCCCGCGCCAGCATTTTCTCGGACACGTCGACGCCGACAACCCCCGTCGCACCCCGTTGTCGGGCCCAGCGGCAGAACCAGCCATACCCGCAGCCGAGATCAAGCACTCTCAAACCGTGTATCTCCGGCAGCAATGCCCGCAGCGACGGCCATTCCGGAGCACCTTCCAAACCCTTCACTGACCGCGGCAGACGGCCATACCGCGCAAAGAACACCGGGTCGTCATAGATGTTCTGGGTCATCGGGCGAGATTACGCGATCAGCCGAGGCGGCGCACGCCATCTAGCGAGTGGCAAATAAACCTTCGCTGATGGGCCGGAAGACTGCCGGCCCCCCCGCTTCATCCGTTGTGGGACGAAGCCTTTAGTGATGCGTGGTGAAGGCCGGACTTACCGAGTTTTGTTCCGCCGGATTTCGGCGCCCGAGCTTTGGTCGCGGGTTGGGCCGCGCTCACCGAATGCGCCGCTCGCTCGTATCGACTAGCGGGCATGCTGCGCGTGCTCCTGGCATTCGCGACGTGCAGCGAGTAGCCGCGGGCAGCGCCCCGGGACCCCGACCTGCCGCTGTAAGCGAGACGGCTGTGGTGACTCGGCCCCTTCGAAACGGAGTAATCCGGCTCGGCCGTTGCCAGCATTGATCTACCCGGGACGTCGTTACCGTCCTCGTTTTCGCTCGCTGCCGCTCCAAAAAAGGCGCCGCTCTCATTCGAGAAATAGGCTGGCGCGTCGCTTCCAGGGCTGAAATTTTTGGTGCCGAAATCGGGAATTCCGGCGCTCCAGGCCGGCGTTCCGGCGCCGGCAATTGCCGCAGCGAGTGCGTATCGAATGAGCATTTTCGGCATTAATTCCCCCTTTATGCCGTTGCGGTCTGGTCTCCATAAAAAACGGCCAGATGATTGGCCAATGGCAGCAGCCCTCAGAGACAACAATCACCGTGCTGAGGCGGATCGTCAAACCACGGCGCGATAATCCCCACCATCGTGGGGTCGAGTAGCCGCTTGCTCCCCATTGCCATTGCGAACAACAAAGAATCGGCTTCAATGGGTTCGCGTTCAGCTCGAAGCTGCTTTGGCGACCGGCCGTTGCGCGTCGCCCGTTTTCTGTGCCCGTCGTGGGGATGAGCGGCGCGCATGTTGAGTGCGAATGGCGAGGCGATCGAGCGCTATTGCTTGGAGCGGCGCGCGCGATCCCGGGCGCTCAGTTATCCACGCTCGCGCTTCGTCCGTTTCGAGCGTGCCAAAGACGCGGATCTCGCCCGGGATCAAAAACCGGATTGCCTTGACCGTCAGCCTGACCCAGGCGATGTCGGTGACGATCGCGATCCGCTCGCAGCGCGCGGCGTGCTCGAAACCGAGATCGAGATCGTCCCATCCCGACCCCGGAAACCGCGAGCCGAGCTCGTAATACAACCGGATTTTATCGCGCCAGCGCAGCGATCTGGCGATGGCCGGGATCAGGATTTCGCGGCACTCGTCTTTGGTGACGCGGCCCGTGACCGAGATGCCGACGACATTGCGCGGAAGACCATCGATCAGCTCGATCATCGCCGGTCCTCCGCGCGCCGCCCCCGATCCGCGCCGGCTTAAAAGGCCACGCGGAACTTGTAGACCAGCACGTGCTCATGGCCGGTCAGGTTGGCGACGACGGTTCGATGGCCGTACATGTATTCGACACCGGTGGTGACAAACGCGACCGGGTTCCACACCAAATTGACAAAGGCGTTCCACAGGATCTTGTTCGTCCCGATCGCCTGCGAGGGCCCGATCAGTTGAGCGTTGACATCCTGCTGGGCATAGCCGGCGGCGATCGTCGAGCGCAGATTTGGCGCCCACCAATGCTGGTAGCCACCGTTTGTGCTAAACGCGAACACCGGATTAAACAGCACGTTCGATGCCGCCATGCCGCCGGTGCAGCCCGGCCTCGGGGTGGCGCAGGCGGTGGTGACGGTGAAGTTCGTTGCCACCGGGTAAAAGGTGTTCAGACCGCCGCTGGCGTACTCGCCGATTGCGTTGCCGACGACAAAGCTCCACAGAAAATCGTCCTTATTATATCCCCACCAATGAGGGTGCACGTCGCCCGCGATATGGCCGCCAAACGCGCTGAAGGTTTGGTTGATATACCCGCCATCGTGGAACGTCTGAAAGCGAACGAGACCGGCCAAGTCGACATGCCCCCAGGGCTGCGCCCAATAGGAGGCGAATGTAACGGTGGGGGCTTTGGTTGTTGTCGGGTTGGCTTGGGCTGTGCCAGCACCGGTGCAGGGAATGCCGTTGCAAATCGGACCGATTACGCCGTCGGCCGGCGTGGTCGAGGTTCCAGTGCCGCTCACCGCAAAATCCGATGATTGCAGTCCGCCGGGGGTTATCACCGCGGTCCAGGGGTTTTCCGCCGATACCGAGAAAGCGCTGCCATATGGGCCCGGAACCGTGTAGCGCACCTGCGGAATGCGCTGGCCGCCGGTCGAACCGATCGCGCCGCCGAAATCCATCAATTCGGTGTCGGCGTCGGCGTCGGAAAAGTTCGACAATGCCTGGCCGGCGAGGAACCCACCCAATGTGCCGTATGCAAAACGGAGGCGCGGATGCAGACTGTCGCCACCGCCCTGCTGCAGGTCTTGGCAGGTGAAATTGTCGCATCCGGCCCAGTCGAAGGCGAAGAAGGTGCGCGCCTCGCCCCAGCTGGTCGGGGTGCGGGTCTCGACATCGAGTCGCGATTGCTGGACGCTGAACTCCCAGATGCCGTTATTGCGCGACGGGTGAGCGTTGAGCTGTGACGCCACGAAGCCACCCCCCGGCGCGCCCGGGACAAAGCCCCCGGTCAGCGGCAGAGAGGGAAGCGTGCCATTTTGGCCGGCGTTGGAGCCGTAATTGCTGCCGTTGACGTTGCCGCCGCCGTTTATGAAATAGAGGGTCGTAAAGTCGACAAAGCCGCCGACACGGATCGAGGTGTCAGTGCCCGGGATCAAAAACGATCGCGGAAAGCTGCCGCCGCCCACCGGTATACCTGGAGCCGCCTTGTAACCAAGGGTCAATGCGGCGCCGCCACCGGCGCCGCCGGTCAGTGGCGCGGGGGGGCCAGTGACACCAGCTTGGGCTTGCGCCTGAGCGAGTTGATCGATCCGCTGCTGCAGCAATTGCTGATTGGCGCGCAAATCCGCCAGCTCATCGGCGTGGACAGGCCCAAGACCGATCAGCAAGCCGGTTGTCATTGCTAATCCGCCGATCGCTGCAAGTCTGCCGAGATTCCACTTTCCAGTCATTACGCCCTCACCGCCGCCTTACTAAACAGCTGGTTGAGTTTGGCCGGCGGGCGAGCGGCGTACTATCCGTCGTACGATGGCATTTCGGCTGATTTACGATTCACTTCGGCTGATTTACCGATTTACTTCTCAATCTTTAACTTAGGGTTCTAGTCCGTTTGTCCGGGAGCAAATGCCTTTTCGGACAAACAGGACGAAACCAGTGGTTGAGAGGACTAAACGGGTGGAGATAGCCTCAGCCAAAAGGTCGAGCACAATTGCTATCGACGCACGATTTCCTGTATGCCGGAATCAACTAAAAGCGTGATCGAGATCCGCCCTGCTCCGTCGGCATGAACCGAAGCCGAGGCGATAAAGGCCGGACACCTATTAGCCGACCCTGGAGGTCAGCATTCCTGGTTTCACGTGCGAATTTGCCGCTACTGCAACGCTTATCGACCAGATGAGGCGGTCTGCCGTGCTGGCCTTTTGCGGTTAGTCAGTCGGCGTAAGTGGGCTTTGATTTTTTCTGCGCTCCGACCGCAGCGGCAGCGATTTGCGGTCCCCGCGGCAATCGCCTGGCACGGCTCGGCCGGCCACGAGCAATGCGGAACGGCGCCGTATCTTGGGTGTCGGCGCGTGATCCCGCCCGCGCGCTGATCCAGGCCCGCGCCTCGGCTGCCTCGAGGGTGCCAAAGACGCGGATTTCACCCGGGATTAGAAAGCGGATCGCCTTGACTGTCAGCCTGACCCAGGCGATGTCGGTGACGATCGCGATCCGCTCGCAGCGCGCGGCGTGCTCGAAGCCGAGATCGAGATCGTCCCACCCCGATCCCGGAAACCGTGAGCCGAGCTCGTAGTAAAGGCGGATATTGTCGCGCCAGCGCAGGGATCTGACGATTGCCGGGATGAGGATCTCACGGCACTCAGCCTTGGTGACACGCCCGGTGACCGAGATGCCGACGACATTGCGCGGAAGCCCGTCGATGAGTTCGATCATCGCCGGTCCTCCGCGCGCCATCCCCGATCCGCAGCCGGCCTAGAACGCCACGCGGAACTTGTAGATCGCGACGTGCTCATGGCCGGCGAGATTGGCGACAACGATACGATGGCCGTACATGTATTCGACGCCGGTGGTGATAAACGCGACCGGGTTCCACACCAGATTGACAAAGGTGTTCCACAAGATCTTGTTCGCCGCCGTTGCCTCGGTCGGCCCAATCAACTGTGCGTTAATATCTTGATTGCCGTAGCCAGCGGCGACCGTCGAGCGCAGATTTGGCGTCCACCAATGCTGATAGCCGCCATTAGTGCTGAAGGCGAAAATCGGGTTGACGATGATGTTAGAGGCCGCGAACTGACCGGTGCATTTGCCCGGTATCGGATTGCTGCAGGCAGTTGTCTGAGTGAAGTTGCTCTGCAGCGGGACCATGGTTGCCAAGCCGCCGCTGGCATAGTTACCGATGGCGTTGCCGATGACAAAGCTGAACAGGAAATCGTCCTTGTTGTACCCCCACCAGTTGGGGTGCACATCTCCCGAGAAGTGCCCGCCAACGCCGGTGAACTTTTCGCTGAAGTGAGTACCGTCGTTGATCTGATAAAAGCGCAGCAAACCGGCGATGTCGAAATGTCCCCAGGGCTGCGCCCAATAGGACGAGAAGGTCAGGTTGGGCGCCTTGGCGACGGTCGGGTTAGCGAGCACCGTGCTGGTTGTTGTGCCGGTAGCAGTCGTCGTAGTCCCGGATTGACCTGTCGTGTTTATCGATCCGATGCAGGAGACCCCGTTGCAAATCGCGGGCGTCAGCTGTTGCGGCGGCGTGGTGGGGGTGCCAATCCCCGACAAATTGTAGTCGGACGACTGGAAGCCGCCCGGGGTAACGACGGTGGTCCACGGGTTTTCCGCCGACACCGAGAAAGCGCTGCCATAAGGGCCGGGTACCGTGTAGCGCACCTGCGGGATGCGCTGGCCGCCGGTCGAACCGATCGCGCCGCCGAATTCCATCGATTCGGTGTCGGCATCGGCGTCGGAAAAGTTGGAGAGCGCCTGGCCGGCAAGGAACCCGCCCAACGTGCCGTAGGCAAAGCGGAGGCGCGGCAAAATGCTGTTGCCGCCGGCTTGCTGCAAGGTCTGGCAGGTGTAATTGGCGCCGGCGCTGCAGCCGGCCCAGTCGAACGCGAAGAACGTCCGCGCCTCGCCCCAGCTCGTGGGAGTGCGGGTCTCGACGTCGAGCCGGGATTGCTGCGGGCTGAATTCGAGGACGCCGTTATTGCGCGACGGCGCTCGGGCAACCGCATTGGGATTGGTGAAGCCGATGCCGGGAACAAACCCACCCGCCAACGGCAGCCCGCTCAACGCCCCGTTTTGACCCGAGTTCGAGCCGTAGTTGCTCCCGTCGATGTTGCCGCCGCCGTTTAAGAAATCGAGCGCGGTGAAGTCGACAAACCCGCCGACGCGAATCGAGGTGTCGGTGCCCGGGATCAGAAACGATCGCGGGAAGCTGCCGCCTAAGGTCGGCGCACCTGGCGCGGCCTTGTAGCCCAATCCTTGTGTCGCGCCACCGCCGGCCGTGCCGGGCGGCGGCGGCGCCTGAGCCTGCATTTGCGCGAGCTGGTCGATCCGCTGTTGAAGCAGTAGCTGATTGGCCCGCAAATCCGCCAGTTCATCGGCGCGGACAGGCCCAAGACCGGTCAGCAGCGCAGCTGCCGCTGTTAATCCGCCGATCCCCGCAAGCCTGCCGAGATTCCACTTTCCAGTCATTACGCCCTCGCCCCCGACTTACTAAACAGCTGGTTGAGTTTGGCCGGCGGGAGCGCCGCGTACTATCCGTCGTACGATGGTATTTCGGCTGATTTACTGATTTACTTCTCAATCTTTGACTTGCAGATTTAAGCCGCGATTAGCCTTACTCAATAGAAATTTGGGTCAAGCTCGCAGGACCTGCTAGCCCAAGACTGAAAAACTAAAGGTTGTAAGAACTAATTCGGATTGAGAAAGCTTCAACCGAAAGGTTGAGCAATTTTAAACAGGCGAGCATTGTCGGGGTTTGACAATATGAGTTGATTAAAAGGCGCTGGCTTCTCGGTGGCGCGAACCGAACGGAAAGTGCGATTTCCTAATTTCGTCGGCCCTGCGGAAACGGGGTCCAAAAGCCGCGAGCGGTAAGGCGGCCCCTGTTTAGGCGAGGAACAAGCTCTGAGTGCCCGATTCCGCGGGCATGACGGACCAATGTTGAATTTTAACAATCGGCGGTGATTTTGATTTCCGCCGATAACGGCGGTCTTAAGACGCACTAAGCGTCGAAGCCTATTTTATCGATGTTTGAAGAACGCTATGTACGGTACCGAAGATACGCCTCTTCCTGGCGAACTCTCTGGTGAAACTACTCGGCGTAACCAGGCTGCACTTTAGCTTGCGCTCGAGCCACGGTAGCAGCGATCTGCGGTCGCCGTGGCAAGCGCCTTGCGCGCCTCGGCCGGTCTCGAGTGACGCTAACCGGCGCCATCACTTCAATGTCGGCGCGCGATCCCGGGCGGGCGCTGATCCAGGTCCGCGCCTCGTCCGTCTCGAGCGTGCCAAAGACGCGGATCTCGCCCGGGATCAAAAACCGGATCGCCCTGATCGTCAGCCTGACCCAGGCAATATCGGTAACGATCGCGATCCGCTCGCATCGCGAGGCGTGTTCAAAACCGAGATCGAGATCGTCCCACCCCGATCCCGGAAACCGCGAGCCGAGCTCGTAATACAGCCGGATATTGTCGCGCCAGCGCAGCGACTTCGCGATGGCCGGCACCAGGATGTCACGACACTCATCCTTGGTGACGCGGCCCGTGACCGAGATGCCGACCACGTTGCGCGGAAGATCTTCGATCAGTTCGATCATTGGTCGCTGCTCCGGATGAGCTGTGATGCTGGCGCGCGAAGAGGAAGCAGGCTCCGCGGGCCTAGAAGGCCACGCGGAACTTGTAGACCAGCACGTTTTCTTGGCCGGTAGCGTTGGCGACCACGGTGCGCTTGCCGTACATGTATTGAACGCCGGTGGTGATAAACGCGACCGGGTTCCACACCAAATTGACGAAAGCGGTAAACAGCTGCTTGTTAACCGCGATTGCCTGCGTCGGGCCGATCAACGCTCCGGGCACATCTTGCTCGGCGAACCCGGCGGCAACCGTCGAGCGCAGATTTGGCGCCCACCAATGCTGGTAGCCCATCTGTCCGCTGCGCGCGGAGATCGGGCTGATCAGGATGTTGGACGCGGCAAACTGGCCGGTGCATCTGCCCACTATCGTCGATGGCGCACGCGGTCGCCGTGGTAAAGTTGCTCGCCAGCGGGAACAAGCTCTTCTCGCCGCCGCTCGCATAGTCGCCGATCGCGTCGCCGATCACGAAGCTCCACAGGAAATCGTCTTTGTTGTAGCCCCACCAGCCCGGGATGGAAGTCGCCGGAGATATGACCGCCATAGCCGGTGAACTTGTCGTCGATATGCGTACCGTCGTCGATCTGGTAAAACCGCAGCAGGCCGGCGACGTCGACGTGTCCCCAAGGCTGCGCCCAATAGGATGCAAAGGTCAGGTTGGGCGCTTTCGCCACTGTCGGGTTCGAGAGGGTCGTGGGGGAAGCCGATGTCCCACCTTGACCAATCGAATTGATCCCGGTGCAGGCGACGCCGTTGCAGATCGTCGGGATCGTCTCCTGAGGCGGAGTGGTCGATGTGCCGGTGCCCGATAGAGAGAAATCGGTGGACTGAACCCCGCCCGGCGTGATCACCGTTGTGTACGGGTTTTCCGCTGATACCGAGAAGGCGCGCCATAGGGGCCGGGTACCGTGTAGCGCACCTGCGGGATGCGTTGGCCGCCGGTCGAGCCCAGGGTGCCGCCGAATTCCATCGATTCAGTGTCGGCATCGGCATCGGAGAAGTTCGAGATCGCCTGGCCGGCGAGGAACCCGCCCAAGGTGCCATAGGCGAAACGCAACCGCGGCAGCGAGGCTGTTGCCGCCGCCCTGCGCCAAGGTCTGACAGCTGAAACTGTTGCAGCCGGCCCAGTCGAATTCGAAGAAGGTCCGCGCTTCGCCCCAACTGGTCGGGGTGCGGGTTTCGACATTGAGACGCGATTGCTGCGGGCTGAATTCGAGAACACCGTTGTTGCGCGACGGCGCATAGTTGACGGACGCCGGCACAAAGGTGGTCACCGGGCCTGGAACCGCTCTGCCAGCAACCGGTAGCGAGGTAACATTGCCGTTTTGGCCTGCGTTGGACCCGTAATTGCTGCCATTGACGTTGCCGCCGCCTTGTAGAAATTCCAGCGCGGTGAAGTCGACAAATCCGCCGACGCGGATCGAGGTGTCGGTGCCCGGGATCAAAAACGAGCGCGGAAAACTGCCGCCCGCTAGGGGTTGGCCGGGAATTGCCTGGGTGCCCATCGCTCCGCCAGGACCCGGATAGGCCTTTGTCTGCGGCAGGGCTTGCGCCTGCGCCTGTGCCAATTGGTCAATTCGTTGCTGGAGCAGCTGCTGGTTGGCGCGCAAATCCGCCATTTCGTCAGCCTTCGCTGCCGTAAGGCCACTCTGCAATGCGATAACGGCAGTTAAGCAGCCGACCGCCGCTAAGGTGCCGATGCCCTGCGCTTTCGTCATCTATCGCCGCTCCCCCGATTACAACCTCTGAAATCAGAGGTTGATCATCATTGCCGAGCCGGACGTAGCGAACTATCCATCCGAAGATTGAAACTAGACGGATAAAAAGATTTAAATCTATCCACCTAGACGGTCTAAACCTAGGTTTGGATCTGCCCTCCAAAGGACTGATGTGAAGGATAAAAAGGTGGAGATATCGACCAGAAGGATTTAAATCCAGGGTCGAAGCGGGATTGTGCGAGGGGCGTTTTAACGACCGTTGGATGCGGCCGGCATGATGCTGCCGACGACCCTCGGCGCTGAACCGAGCATCCGGTATTGCAATCAGCTGAACAGCTTGCGCGGATTCAGGTGTTGAGTGTTACACGGGCGTCGTCCCCGTGTTGCGGGCGACTTCGCTCTAGGTCCCCGAGATCAGTTCACCCTCTGCGCGATCGCTTGGGCAACTTTTGCGATCACGCCGGCCCAATCACCGGGCTGCGTCTGACGGAACAGGCGGGCGGTCGGATACCACGGGCTGTCTTTGCGCTCGGTCAGCCATCGCCAATCCGGATTGTGCGACAGCAGCAGCCAAATCGGCCGCCCTAGCGCACCCGCCAGATGCGCTATCGCCGTATCGCAGGCAATCACGAGATCGAGGCTCATCATGACCGCTGCGGTATCCAAAAAGGCGTCGGGGCCAGCATCGAAATCCGCGCCGAGCGTCTCGAACTTGCATGGTTGTCGGCAGCGATTCGAGCTGATCGAGGCCGTCGTGCTTTTGCAGGCTGATCAGCCGCACTTCGGGGAGCGCGGCGATTGGCGCGAAAAGGGGCAACGGAAGCGAGCGGGCCCAGTCCGCAGCGGCGTTCGGATTGCCCTGCCACGCAATCCCGATCCGCAAGCCCCGCTTGGGCAAGCGTTCCCGCCAAGAGCCAATTCGGTCGGCATCCGCGGCAATGTAAGGCACCGGCGCGGGAACAGTCGAAATGCCGGTCTTGAACACCTGCGGCAGACTGAGCAGCGGGCAATGCCAGTCAAATTGCGGCAGCGGATCGCCGGCGGCAATGATCTTGGATATCCCCGCTGTGGCGCCGACAAGGCAGACGAGCGGGCGTGGCACCTCGAATACGATTCTGCCGCCGCGCTCAACCACCATTGGGATGTAGCGGAGGAATTGCAGCGTATCCCCGAACCCTTGCTCGGCGTGGACTAGGAGGGTTTCTCCGGCAAGAGGTTCGCCCGACCATTTCGGCCGGTCGAAATTTCGGCCGTATCGCGCAGCGGCGACCCGCCACTCGTACTCCTGCCATCCTTCCTCGAATTGACCTGTGATCAGTAGGGCGTGAGCGCGGTTAAGATGCGCGACTGCATAGTCGGGCTTGAGCGCCAATGCGCGTTGGTAGCGCGCAAGCGCCTCGGTGTGGCGGCCCTGGTATTCGAGCGCGATGCCGAAATTGTTGTGCGTTTCAGCCCGGTCGGGTTGGGTCGCCAGCACCCTCTGGTAGAGGGCGATCGCCTCAGCCGGGCGGCCGAGTTCGACGAGGAGCACGCCAAAATTGTTAATAATCGCAGGATGATCGGGCGCCAGCGCCAGTGCGCGCTGATAACAGGATACCGCATCCTCGCGCCGCCCGCGGGCCCGTGAGACCTCCGCGAGCCCGATGTGACTTTCGATGCGATCGGGTTGGAGCGCGAGGGCGCGCTCGCAACACGCTTGTGCCTCGTCGAGCCGACCGTGCTCCCGGAACGCGCCCGCGAGATTGTCGAGGATCTCCACGCTGTTCGGCGCCAGCGCCAGCCCTTTTCGATAACAGGCGATTGCCTCGTCGAGCTGACCGATATCGTGCAGCGCGGTGCCGAGATTGTTGTAGAGCTCGATCACCTCCGGCCTGAGGCGCAGCGCTCGCTCGAAATAGGGTATCGCGCGATCCGGTTGATCGAGCTGTTGGAGCGCGTTGCCAAGATTGTAGAGCGTATCGACCGATCCCGGGGCGAGCGCGAGCGCGCGCTCAAAGCATTTGACGGCCTCGGCCGCCCGATCGCGAGCAAGCAGAATGTTGCCGAGATTGTGGTGAAACGCGGCCTCGCGCCCGTCTCGGGCGGTCGCTTCGCGGATATGCTCGATTGCATCATCTGAGCGGCCCTGCTGATGCTCGACCAACCCGAGCAGATGCAATGTTGGAGCGTGGCCCGGGTCAATCGACAGGATTAGGTGGCAAACCCGTTCCGCTTCGGCAGCGCGGCCGGCACGCTGATGATCGAGTGCGGTGCGCAGCCAACCCGCAACTTGCGGCGAGGCGCGGCTCGCGCTTCGACCGGGCTCCCCCCGACGAGTTTGGGCGCGGCGCTGCTTTCGGTTCATCCAGCCTTGATAGCGCAACCGCCTCGTACATATCCACGAAGCTGCCAGGTCAAAATGGGAGGAGCGGCCAGCCCGCTATCGGCCCCGCCGGATCGCCGGCAAAGAGAGCGAGAGGAGAACGGCAATGGCGATGAGTCCCTCTGTGCATTCGAGCAGTTGGCGCAACGTATTAGGCTGCATACTGCTGCTGTTGGTGACGGGGTGTACTGCGCCGCGGCCCTCACTTCAGACCGCGGTCCCGCCCGGGCAGGCGCGCATCTGGTTCTATCGCACCTGGCTGCCATCCGAGAGCCTGAACCTCGCCAATATCGATTTGAACGGAGTTTTTGTGGGCTCGGTCGCCAATGGCGGCGTATTCTATCGCGACGTGCCCCCTGGCACTTATCACATCGCGCCGCAGACCTGGGCCAGGGACTTTAACCAAGACACGAACGTGGCTCTTGTCCCCGGTCAGCAGGTTTATATCAAAATACTTGATCTGACGAGCTGGGCGACGAGCGTCAGCGCCTCCAGGATCATCCAGCGCGACTCATTTTACGCCTGGTTGATCCCGCCGGAGGTCGCGCAGGCCGAGATTGCGACGATTCCCGGCTAATTCCGGCGCCGGCGTTCGGTGCAAACAGCCCGAATAAGCCCTGCTTAAACCGGCCGGTTGCCGTATTCGCGCATGTATTCGGCCACTTGACTGCGGCGCTGAACGTTGAGCTTTCCGAGCAGGTTATGCACATGCGACTTGGTCGTCGCCAGGCTGATGTTTAGTTGGCGAGCGATTTCCTTGTCGCTGAGCCCGGTGCGGATCAATTCCGCGGCCTCGCGTTCGCGCTTGGTCAATGCAAAAAGCGGTAGGTTGGCGTCCCCGTTTGGCCGCCGTCTGGCGCTCAAGGCGATGCGGCGCAGCAAGCCGGTGACGATATGGCCCGAAGAGATCTGCTCGCCATTGTGGATATCGAGCATCAGGCGCACAAAATCGGCCAGCGCGGCAGTTCTCGGAATGTACCCGATCACCCCCGCTTCCGCCCAGGCGATGATGTCTTCCTCGGTCTCCCTCACCGAACACGCGATGATGCGCAGGTCGGGCGCAATGTCGAGCGCGCGTCGAACCGCGACCGGGCCGTCCGGAATTCTCGAGTTCGAGCAATATAAGGTCAGCGCGCAGATTTACCGTTAGCGCGGTGGCCTCCGCGAGGTTGGCGCACTGCCCAATAACCGAGACCAGCGGGTCGCCTTCAAGGGTTTGCGCGAGACTCTCGCGCGTGAAGCGCACCGCCCACACGACCAATACACGCAGACTTCGGTCACCACGGTTTTCGGCGACCGCCAGATCCGGCGCGACGTTCGCCTCCACAACTCCTCCCATTACGCAATTATTGCGCGTTCCCGAACCAGGCTGCGCCCGGCGGGGTTTACATGAAACCTCCCTACCCCTGCGGACCGGCCGCCGTTCTGTATGACCGCGATCCGCTCCCCTCGGTCCTTAGCGCGCCGCTATGCGGTTCGCCAATATGGATACTCCACCGAGGCCGTCCTAACCGAATCGAACGGTATTACGGGAATCCGATGCTTGTCTATAGGGACGTTCATTCGTTGTTAATTTGCCGAGCGATCGTCAGGCGACGTCCCGCGCTTGAGACTTGAAATCATCGGATGTCGCCCCTGCAGCGTTCGTCATGCGATTTCGAAACAGCGTTCACCCGTCCGCCGGACGGGTGAAATGCACGAATTGCGGGCACGAATCAAAAGGTGCGTTGTCCGGGCCGACGACGGCTGATATCGCGACGAGGCCGCTAGCGCTCATCGAAACCCGTTCAACAGCCGAATATCTCGCTTACTTCTGCTCTGGGAGATCGCGATCGCTCGCAAAAGATAACCCTCTTATTCTAGTAAGCGACATCAATCGACATCGACAAAGCAGATGTTAACGCTCGTTCCGGATGCTCGCGCGATCATCGAGAGAGCGATATGCCGGAGGACCATTCTTTGCGCCATTTTGTGGAATGCGGTCGGGCCTCGGCCTCGGTCCGATTTCCTGTAAGCATAAGGCGAAGCCGCGAGATATGACGGATTCACGGCGGCTCCCTGATTTCGCTTTTGGACGAATCGCCGCGGCAGAAATATCTATGCAGGCCGACGAGGTCGAATTAGCCTCATCGAATTGGTTAAATCGGCAGCTCCACCGCGATAATACCGCCGTTGCCAGGGGTGAGCTTGCCCCATTGCTGTGCGGCGCGAACCTAATTGCATCACGCGATAAGGGGCCGCGGATCAGGGGACGGGGTAGTGCTGATCCTCCTCTTTTATTTCGGGAGGATGAAATCCGGCCGTCCGGATCATGCCGAGTTGAAATACAGGTGGATCATGCGTTATACTGAAGCCCAGGTGACCAGTGAACTCCTCGACCAACCGGAGTTCAATGGCGAGCCGGCCAAGATATTTATTTGTTCGACCCCGAGGAGCGGCAGCTACATGCTGTGCCGGTATATGATCAATGCCGGATTGGGGGTGCCACACGAATATTTCAATCCGGTTATTATGCGCGAGATCGCCCCCCGGCTCGATCTCGCAAAGGACATCGAGGGATTGAAGTGGCGCAGTCGAGGCCTGAGGGATCGCCTGCCGTTTGGTAAACCCGACCGGACGGCGGAGATCAACTTCCTAACGAAATATTACGCGGTGCTTGTCCGCAAACGCTGCCAGCGTGGCATCTTTGCCGCCAAGATCCACTTTGAGGATTTTATTACCGTGCTTGATAATCCGGTCGGGCTAAAGCTTCTCGATGGCGGGTTATTTATCCATATCTTCAGAGAAGATTTGCTCAAACAGGCAATCTCGCGAAATTTTGCCTTTGCGACTGGGCGTTGGGGTATCGACGACACGGTCACCACGGCTCCTTTGGCGTCAAGTAACCTGCTGAGCGTCGCGGGTGTCGACCGGGAGCTCAAATCTTTGGCGGATCAAGATCGCGGCTGGCGCGTATTCCTGGCCAGGAACGGTTTATCGCCGATGACGATCTCGTATGAAAAATTCTGCGAGGACCCGCCCGGGTTTGTTCTTGCGATCGCAGGGCGGCTCGGGATCAACTCCAACACGCTTCGGCTAGACTATAACGAGCCGATATCACCCACGAGAAACGACGACCCCGATTTTCCGAGCAGGAGCGAAGTCATGCACAGCTATCTCGCCGCGGTCCGTCAGCTCCGTGGGGCCTCGATCGCAGCCGAACCACCAGGGGACGTGCGAGTATCGCCGCCTCGCCGCGAAACCGTGGAGTAATGGGCGTTACAGATCAGCCGCTGTTTTCCGTCGTAATCCCAACGCGGAATCGCTCTCTGACATTCGGCGTCGCGCTGCAATCCGTCTTGGAACAGCGGTTTGACGCTTTTGAAGTGATTGTCGTCGACGATGGTTCCTCCGCGCCGCATCAGCACCGTTATCAGGATTTGGTCGAGGCCGCGCCCGGGGTTGCCCGAATGTTGACGTTGGTGCCTACTGAGTTCGGGCATGGGCCAAGCTATTCGCGGAACTACGGCGTGGCCCACAGCCGCGGCAGCTATCTATGCTTTCTCGACGATGACGATCAATGGACAGACCTTGAGCATCTGGGCCGAGTTGCCCGGGTGATCGACGAGCGCACGGCCCCGATCGATGTGATATTCGCTAACCAGAAGGCATTCCGCGACGGCATCCCGGCTGCCGATGTCACCTGGATCGAGGGTGTCGAGAAGCGGTCGCGTGGCGGCCCGGATGCCGCCGGGGCCTACACCGTGACCGCGGCTGAACTTCTGACTTGCCCCGCACATTGTCATTTGAATACGACAATAGTTTCGCGAACTCTCTATCTGGAGATCGCTGGCCTGGACGAAGCCCTGCGGTATGAAGAGGATGTGGACTTCTTCCTGCGGGCGATCGACCAAGCGAAGCTGATCAAATTTCTGCCCGTGACCATCTCCCGCCACAACATTCCCGACCCGGCCGCCAAAGCGAGCATGTCGACATCTGAAACCGAACTCTCGAAACGGCTCTATCAGCTGCGGGTTTTGGACAAGGCCGTGCTATTCTCGAAACGCTCTGAATTGCGCCGTTATGCGATGCAGCGCCGCGCTTACACCTTGAAGCATATTGCGATGGAAGCGGCGCGATCGCATCACCTCGACAGTGCGGCTTATTATGCGCGGCAGGGGCTGGCTGCGGGGCCGACGCTCGGTTGGCTCGCGATTACCGCCTCGCTCGCCATTCGTCACCGGCTGTCGCTAGCCGCTCCCGCCAGGATGGATCAAGCCCATGCTTCATAGAGCGCGGCATCATTTTCAGCGCCGGAGGTTAAACCGTGCCATCAGCGCTGTCTTCGATACGCCACCGATCGAGGTCAAGGACGCACCCTGGTGCATCGTCAGCATGGTCGCCAACGGTGATATTCCGATGTACCTGCTGGCACTGAAATCATTCTATCCCAAGATCGGGCGTGGGAAAGTCGCCGCAATCATCGACCGCGACATGCCCGCGACGTTGCGCGAGACCTTGGCGCGGCACGTTGCCGGCCTCGAGTTTGTCATTCTCGAAGACATCCCAACTGGCCTCTGTCAACGCGGCGGAACTTGGGAGCGTCTTCTCTACGTTCTCGACCGGTCAGAGCGCGAGTACACGATACAGCTCGACAGCGACACACTGACAGTCAGCGATGACCTCGACGAGGTCGAGCGCTGTATCGAGACCAACTCGCCGTTCACGATCTCCGACGGCTTTGAGCTGATGTCCTTGGCCGATGTCGCGGAGGAGGCAGAAGCCACACCGAGCGATTATATCGGCATCATCGCCGAGCGGGCGTTCCGGCGTTATCCAGGCGGCGCGGATCTGCGTTATGTGCGCGGCTCTTCCGGCTTTGCCGGCTTCTCCCGCGGTGGGTTCACACGCGCGGCGATCACCAATTTTCATATAGAAATGGAGCGTCTTGTCGGAACCGAGCGATGGCGCGAGTGGGGCACCGAGCAGTGCGGTTCAAACTTCGCCATTGCCAACTCGCCGGGAGCGATCGTCCTGCCGCGCCCGGAATACGCCAGCTTCACCCCGCGCGTGCCACGCCGCGAGGTCAAATTCTTTCACTTTATCGGCAGTTCCAGATACCTGGACGGTTATTATGCCGCCCGCGGCCAAGAAGTTATCGCGAAGCTCAATGCCACAACCCCGCCGCCGCTTGCCATCAAAAACGAAGCGCAAGAGGATAACCTCCCATTAGCATTCACGCGCACACTAAACTTACCAACCGCTTTACGATACTTGCTGTGGCGAGTCCTTGGGCAACGGAGCAATATTTGGCTGCGATTACGATCCGGGCCCGAGTACCAGGTCCGACCCCATTCGTGCGGTAATAACGATGGGGGGGTTGCTTACGAAATTTTTGTCCGCCGCTACCTCAAACCGCCGGTGTGGATTCCGCCGGAGCGCGTGAAGCTGGTGGTCGATTTGGGCGCTAATGTCGGGTTTTCGTGTCTTTATTGGTTGGCAACATATTGGCGTGCTGATGTCATCGCGTTCGAGGCTCACCCATTGCATGCGGCGCAGTGTCGGATAAATCTCGGTAGAAATCGGCTCGAGCATCGGGTGACCCTGCATTCCGTCGCCGCGGGTGTCGCGCGCCACCGCACGTGGATCTGCAATGAGGCGAGCGCATCGCGCCTAGCAAACAATCCGGACGGCGGCTACGAAGTCGAGGTTGCCGATATCTTTGAGCTGCTTGGGGATCGCCGCATCGACATCATGAAGATCGATATTGGGGGCAGCGAGTACGAAATACTCGAAGATCCCCGCTTTAGCGCGCTCGACGTTAGAACACTCGTGCTGGAATGGCACGAGCGCGATGATCGCCCGAGCGGTCAGGCTTGGTGCAACGAGCGCCTGAGTGAACTGGGCTTTCGCATATACCCGGTCTTTGACATGAAATCTTATGGGATGATGTGGGGTTACCGAACGGCTTCATCCCGAAGCCAGCTGGAATCAAAAAATATGTTGGCGCGAGCCAGCTCTGTGGATGCCCTCCATTGACCTCATATTGGGCGACCCGGATGTCGCGCCGCTAAGCCGTGCAATCGCGCCAATAATTCCGCGATCCCAGCAGCAATCTGTTGGTAAATCCGGCGGAATTCAGCGGCGCCGCCATCGATCGGATCCGTGATATCGCCCAACTGCACGAGATCGCCCAAGAGAATTACTGGCGCCTTTATATCCGGATAGCGGTCGAATATACCCGACCGCGTAATTTCGTCGAATGCGACGACCAACGATGCGGTCTCGACCATATTTCGGTTCAGCCAAACGGAGCGATGCTCCGAGAGGTCGACGCCGTGCGCTGACGCGGCCTCGCGACCATCGCTCGGTGTCGCCCGTCCGGGCCGCGGCATCAACCCGGCGGAGCTTATCGCTACACAAGAGTTGCCAAGGCGCGCCCGCAGCAGCGCTTCGGCAAACGGACTGCGGCAGATATTTCCCTGACATACGAAGACGATGTCGAGGTTGGCGGGGTTGTGCCGTAATCTGTTCAATTCAGCGCGAGCGCGGCGGCGGCGCCGGGCAGCGACGCCGGGCAATCGGCGTTCGATCACCCCACCCGCCGCCCGAGCCAGGGCATACAGTTCGACCACACCAGGGCGTGGGTCGTCGCGCACCAAGACGTCGTGAACCTCTTTTCCGATTAGGGTGCGGGACATTTCCGCGACCCATCGGGTGATAAGCCAAGCCGTTGCCATTGGCCCGAGGCTCCGCGCTTCGGCTTGCCTGAGGCAGACATGCAGGTCGGGCAGCAGATTGCGACCATACACGCCGGTTCGATAGGGAAGGGCAGGCGCCTCCTCGGCGGCGGTCAGCAGACGGTACCATCGATAGGGGAAATCGACACCGAGCGCGACCGGCAGCGGCATCGATCCCCACGGGCGCGCATTGACCTCCAACAAAATCCACTCACCGCTCGGCTTCTTTTTGAACTCGAACATGGCCACGCCGGTGTAATCCGAACCGGCGACGATCGCCTCGCAGGCTGCGACAAATTCTGGGGAAAGCGGTGCCGAATGACGATAGAAGCTTTCGCCGGCGATCTCGCGAACTCGGTGGTGCTGAAAGGCTTGCAGTAGGCGGCCACCGCCCGCCAGGACCGAAACGCCGACGCCTTGTCCCGAGAAATAGCTTTCGACGATGGTCTCGCCGGAATCGAGCGTGCCCAGCAGCCGTTCCAGCCGCGCTGGCTCTTTTATCACCTCGACTTTACCGCGCGACGCGAGTTGCTCCAGCGAGTAGGAACGACGCGGCTTCAAGACGATCGGCGAGCCCAACTCGGTCAGTAACCGGTCCGCCGTGTCGGTCGGGGAAAGAAGCCGCCCGGCCGCGACCGGTACGCCGACTTGCTGCGCCAGCGTGCGCGTCTCGATCTTGTCAAACAGCAGCGCGATGGCCCGATCATGCGGGATCGCAAGTCGAGCAAAACGGCAGAGCGCCTCGCGATAGCGCTGTAGCGGCAGGAGCGCCGTCTCGTTGCATGGGATGACCAAATCATAGCGCTCAGCGCGCAACAGCTGGGTTAGCGCGCCCAGCCACTCGGCCCCATCCCCCATCCAGGGAGGCAGATCATGGATAGCGATGATGTATCGAGAGCGCAGAGCAGGCGAACGGAAGTTGCTCGGTGCGGCATGGACGGTGACACCCTGTCGGCCCAGGGATCGGACCGTGGCAAGAAAGCTTCTTGTATCGTCCCCGATAACGAGAACCTTGCCGCCGGTCACGAAGCTTCCTTTACCGGATCACTCTCCCGCACGGCCGGCTCCGTCCAGCCGGGTTTTGGCTGCAGGCTGTTGTTGATGCTCAGGCAATGACGGGTGGCGCCGCTGCCCCTCTGGCAAAACAGCTCTGAGTTCGCTCGGGGTCATCGAAATGCCGCCGAGCTTGCCAATAAAGAAATCAAGAAACTGCTCGATCCTAGCGAGAAAATCTGACAGATCGGATTGAGATCGAACGTATTCCGTGCTGCCGGGCAGCAGCGACGAACTGTGATAGCTGAGCACGAAAACGCGCTGACCGCGCGAGAGAAACGCCCGCATCAGGCGATGCAACTCGCTGATCGTGACCCCTTCCGGGGTCGGGGGAAGCCATTCGAGCAGTCCGAGACGCGCGAACACGCCGCGCATGCGGAGCCTATCGAGAGGCGGGCGTGCCAATTGGTCGTAAAGCTCAATCGAGACCGATTTCGGCAGGGCGCGGGCGGCGAGCAAGCCGGCAAAGCAAGGCGTGGCGGGTATCTCGAGCAGCGACAAGTCGTGCCCAAACCAGTACGGCCGGTCGAGCCCGCGTCGAAAATCGGGGCCATGTATGGGGCGCATGTCGATCCCGGGCAACACGCTCATGTCGATTTGATAGCCGAGCGATTGCAGCAGATCGGCGATCTCCTCTCCCACCCCCAACCGGCCGGCGCGGTAGCAGAGTGGGCGGAAATCAAAGCTGCGTTCGATGGCCTCGGTCAGCTGTGTGAGTTTCGCCTTTTGCAGCGACACCGGGAGGTTCTGGCTGAACGATGCGCGGGGGCTCAGCTCCTCGAGAAAGGGCGGCGTTATCCAGGGATGCAGGTGGGCGCCGATCTCGCAGCGCTGCGAATGAAAGATCTCCCGCAGCGGAAGATACGCTTCGGGTTGCATCGCGACCGCATAGTCGACGAGATAAATCGGCCGCACCCCAAAGCGGTCGTAGATTTCCTGCGCCATCGACTGGTTGCGCACATTGCGCACACTGGTTTGGGTCCGCAAGAATGGGCCGTTCCAGTCAAACTCGGATTCGGTATCGACCGCGACGATCAGGATCGGTGGTCCGGCCGGCATCTCGACGAGTTGATGCTCGGCGGGAGCAAGCAATGTCCGATGCTGCGGCGAGGTCCCGCGGCCGCCGAGCCCAGTTGAGGCGAACCGGCTGTCTGGGACAGTGCTCGATTGTCTCGGCCCGGGTCCCGGGGCTGGTGCTAGGTTGCGATCAACACGCGGTTCTCGCATCGACAATACCCGCTATAATTTACCCGCTCGATGTGATGCCACCGCGGTCAGCAATTCGGAATTACACTAGCGTGAGCGTAATCAAGTGTGAACACGTTTTGACGCAGTCTTAATCCATCTGTCAAGAAGTTGGCGTTAACGCTGCAACGTGAGGTCCTGTGTTGACTTAGAAAAGCCTTTCCATGTAGACTAAATCTCCTTGCCACATGTGAACAAATTGTCAATGTCAAGCATTACGGTTATCGAGCCGGGCCGTCAGGAACTCAACTATTGGCGGGATTTGTGGCGTTACCGTGAGCTGTTCTACGTGCTCGCCTGGCGCGACGTCGCGGTACGCTACAAGCAGACGGTGATCGGCGCGGCGTGGGCGGTGATCCGGCCGTTTCTGACGATGGTGATCTTTACCGTGGTGTTTGGCCGCATCGCCAAGCTGCCCTCCGACGGGACCGCCCCTTATCCGCTGATGGTGTTTGCTGGCATGCTGCCGTGGACGTTTTTCTCGACCGCGCTCAGCGACGCTTCCGGCAGCCTGATCGGCAACTCGAATCTGATCAGCAAGGTGTATTTTCCGCGGCTTATCGTGCCGAGCGCGACCGTGGTGGTCGCCTTTGTCGATTTCCTGATCTCGTTCACCATCCTGGTCGGCATGATGGTGTGGTACCGATTTTTGCCCGGGTGGCAGCTCGCTCTGCTCCCGCTGTTTGTCCTGCTGGCCGCGATCGCCAGCATCGGCCCGGCCCTCTGGATGACCGCACTCAATGTCAAGTACCGCGATTTTCGCTATGTGATCCCGTTCGTTGTGCAGCTCGGGCTCTATGTATCGCCCGTCGGTTTCAGTTCCAAAGTGGTGCCGGAACAGTGGCGGATGCTTTATTCGCTGAACCCAATGGTCGGTGTCATCGACGGGTTTCGTTGGTGCATCCTGGGCGGCCAGAGCGAGCTCTACCTTCCGGGAATCATGGCCAGCATCGTGGTCGCAGCGTTCTTCCTGTGGTTCGGCATCCGCCGCTTTCGCAAGACCGAGGCGAGCTTCGCCGATCTGATCTGAGGGCGACGGTGTGCCGCGATAGCCGGCTGGTCCGGCGGCGGCTGTTCCCTATCGCCGGCGATCGGCAGCCTCGCCCTACGCGAAATCGCCCGCGCGGAAAAGTAAACGGGCAGGCAAGGTCAACTTCGGGCGCCTAAGTAAGCATGGGCAAAGGCCCGTGCGACCGACCAGTCGGGGTTCTCCTGGCAGTAAGCGACGGCTTGAGCCTCAATACTGGGGATCACGGCGACATTGATGGTTCTGGCCCGGACGCGGGACGCCTGATAGCCGACATAAAACATCGCCGCCGCGGCACGATCCTCGGGCGATAATCTCAGCAGGTCTTGGCAGCCTGCCCCGAGGATATTGACGACATGATCCCTTGGTGCGGCATTGGCTAACGGTGACTGGGCCGCAGATGGGGCCGCCGCCGATGCTGCCGGAGTCGGGGATGGTGTTGGCACCGCAGCGGGGGCGGGAGGCGGAGACGGTGCGGGTGGAGCGGCGGCCTGCGGCGGTGGCGTTTGCGCACAAGCAAACAACAATCCCGACAAGAGTACAGCTGCGGTTTTGCCGTTCATCCTTTCCTCCCGTCATTCAGACGATTTTTGCAGCTTCCATAATCACCGCTGAATTGGTTGACTTTAGGTGATATGGATCAATCACAATAGCCTGGATATTGTAGTCCTTAGTGGCACCGGCCATGCCATGACAGGCGCCACATCCGGCCCAGTTCTAAACCGGATCGAAACTTAGGCCAAAGCCACCGAGTGAGGCCGGAATAATGGCGAAGTATCTGCTTTACATTTCGACGATCGCTTTGGCGGGATTGATGGCCACCGAGGCGCCTGCCGCCACGGCCGGGTGGAGCGGTAGCATGGCGCGCGGCATCGCCGCTGCGACAGCCGCTGGCAAAGATGCGCCGTTAGTGCTGGTGGCTCGCGGCGGGGGTGGCCGCGGCGGCGGAGGTGGTCGGGGCGGCGGCGGTGCCCGGGCTGGCGGCGGCGCCCGGGCTGGCGGCGGCGCCCGGGCTAGTGGCGGCGGAGGTTTTCGCGGCGGCGCTGGCGGTGGTAACCGCGGTGGTGGCGGTTTTGCCGGCGGTCAGCGCGGCGGTTTTGCAGGGGGCGGGGCCAACGGCGGTAGTTATAACCGCGGCGCCGTCGCTGGAGGCGGGGTCAACCGCGGCGGTTCCTGGGCTGGCGCTGCTGGAGGAAGTGTCAACCGCGGAAATTTCAACAGCGCCAATTTCAACCGCAACGGGAACGTCAACGTCAATCGAAACGTCAACGTCAGCGGTGGCGGCGGCTATTATGGAGGCGGCGGTTATTATGGGGCCGGTTGGGGCGGTGTTGCCGCTGGTGTCGCGGTAGGTGCTGTCGTCGGCGCCGCAGCTGCCAGCCCTTCGTACTACTATCCGACGGCGCCGGCATATCCCTATCCCTATTGCCCCTACCCAGATTACCCGAATTGCGGGCTCTGACGATCCCTCCGCCCGCGCAATACTTCTCACTCTCGGTCACGAACGGGTTCGGGATCGCGCCGCGGCCAATTTCCCGCGCGTTGTAGAGTTTCTGCCGTCCACAGCTGCCCCGGCCGTTGCCGAGAGGCCCGGCACACTCTTCCTCGCCACCAGCTGTGCCCCGGGGGCGCGATTCCCGGGCGACCCTGGCAGGGATCGATCGCCCGAAGCAGGCGCGCGCTACGCCGCCAGTCTTTGCCGGGCGGCGCCTTTGATCATGGCGGCGCCCTTTTCGGCGATCATGATGGTTGGCGCGTTGGTGTTGGTCGAGGTGACCGATGGCATGACCGAGGCATCGATAACGCGCAGCCCATCGAGCCCGTGCACCCGCAGCTCGTTATCCACGACCGCCGTCGCGTGGCTCCCCATCATGCAGGTGCAACTCGCGTGATAGCAGGTGCCGCCATAATTCCGGGCGTAGTCGAGCAATTCGTCGTCGCTCTGCACCCTCATACCCGGAAGACTCTCCTCCAGGACAAACGGCTGCAATGCCGGGGCGGCGAAAATCCGCCGCGCCAGCCGCAACCCGCCGATTATCGCGCGCCGGTCGGGCTCCTCCGATAGATAGCGCGGGTTGATAGCCGGCATGTCGCCAGGCCGGTTCGACTTGGCCTCGACATAACCGCGCGACAAGGGGCGCATCTGCCAGGCGCCGGCGCTGAGACCGGGCTTGTCCTCGAGTTCGCCGATTTGGCCGTTTTTGAAACTCCCGGGGGCGAAGGTGCATTGCACATCGGGCGTCGCCAACTCCTCGAGCACTTTGGCCGAAGCGGCGACGATCGACGGGCTGTAGGTCAGCATGCCTTTGCCGGTGAAGAGCCAGCGCACGACCTCGCCGGCGAGCGGCAGGCCGCGCGAGCGTTCGTTGGCCGTCTGGGCGCCGATGACCGGATAGGAGACGCGCGCGACATAATGGTCCTGCATGTTCTTGCCGACGCCGCGCAGTTCATGCACGACCGGCACGCCGATCCGGCTCAGATGCTCGGGATCGCCGACCCCTGATAGTTGCAAGATGTGCGGTGAGCCGATGGCACCGGCCGATAAGATTACTTCACGCGCCGCATTGGCTCGCTCGATGGCGCCGCCCGGACCGCCGCGCGAGAATTCGACGCCGACCGCGCGGTTGCCGTCAAACACGACGCGATGCACCAGCGCCTTGGTGACGAGTGCGAGGTTTGGCCGCTTTAAAGCCGGATGCAGATAAGTGCGCGCGGTCGAGGCGCGGCGGCGACCGCCGCGGGTTTGCTGGCACCAGCCGATGCAATCGGTATGACCGGACGGCAGGTCGTTGAGATCGTCGCGGTATTCGAGCCCGACCTCCTTGCCGGCCTCGATCACGGTGGCGCAGATCGGCGGCCGATCGGTTTTAGAGGTGAACAGCGGACCTTCCTTGCCGCGGACTTCGTTGCCTTCGCCTTCCCAGCGCTCGGCCTGGCGGAAATATGGCAGGCAATCGTCCCACGACCAGCCGCGGTTGCCAAGCTGCGCCCAATGGTCGTAATCCTCGGGTTGGCCGCGGATATAGATCATCCCGTTGATCGAGGACGAGCCGCCGATCACCCGGCCGCGGGTATAGACGATCGCCCGTCCATTGGTGCCGGGGTCCGGCTCGGCGCGAAACTTCCAGGTCAGGGTGTCGTGGTCGAGCATCTTGAAGAACCCGGCCGGGACGTGGATCAGCGGGTTCCAGTCGCGCCCGCCGGCCTCGATCAGCAATACCTTCGTGCCGGGGTCCTCGGTCAGCCGGTTGGCCAACACGCAACCCGCCGAGCCCGCCCCGATGATGATGTAATCCGCCTGCATATTCCGCGCTCCCTCGATCCCGCGGTTCACCCGCTGCCGGATTGCTTGTTCGCGCGTATAGTCTAGCGCATCCTGGGCGCGTGACCACACTGGGCGAGGGAGAAATGCCATGCCGATGTATGAAAAAGGCGACGTTCGCATCCACTACGAAGAGGCCGGCTCCGGCTTTCCGTTGCTGGTGATCCCCGGCGGCGGGCTGAACTCGACGGTTGCCGGCCTGGCGAACCACCCGTTCAACCCGCTGGACGAGTTCAAGAACGAGTACCGCGTTATCGCCGCCGATCTGCGCAACGCCAATGGCGGCCAGTCCACAGGCCCGCTCGAGATCGACCGGCCGTGGGACGCCTACACCGACGACCACATCGGGCTGATGGACCATCTCGGCATCGGCGAGTTAATGGTGCTGGGCTTCTGCATAGGCGGCCCGTTTATCTGGAATCTGGTGAAGCGCGCGCCCCAGCGCGTCGTCGCCGGCGTATTGGCGCAGCCGAGCGGCTATCGCCCGACGATGCCCGACCTGTTTTATCAAAACAACATCAAGGGCTGGGCGCCGCCGCTCGTCGAACGGCGCAGCGACATCACGATGGAAAAGGCCGGCGCGTTTCTCGAAAAGATGTACCGCGCCAATGCGGATTTCGTGTTTACGGTAACCCGTGACTTTGTGCGCAACTGCCACACGCCGATCCTGATCCTGCCCGACGACGTGCCGGCGCACCCCTACGCGGTGGCGTTGGAGAGCGCGCATCTTGCGCCCAATGCGCAGGTCAGCCTCTATCCGTGGAAGGCAAATCCGGAGCAGATCCAGCTCGCGTTGCGTCACGTGCGCGCGTTCCTGAAAGCGCATCGGCCGGCGGCAGCAGCGGCTCGGCCGATGGCCGCCGCTGCCCAATAGCCGAGCGCTATCCGAAAAGCCGCCGCGGCCTGGTCAGGTGGCCGACCCGGACCGGCTCTGGCCCTCCGGGTCTTTTGGAACCGTCGCAGGAGGCTTAGATGACGCGCAGGCGGCGTGACCCCTGCGGAGAGTTCCCCGAGATAGGTCGGATGCCGCTCTGTGCTCTTGCGGTGAAAGGAGTTTGAAGATGAGTGAGGCCAAGCTGGCGCCCAACCTTCCGGGCTGGATGGTGGAGCACGCCAACCGCTACATGTCGAGCGGCGGCACCGAGGGGCACATGCACAAGCCGACCCAACCGGGCCGGCCGGATACCCCGGTCCCATCGCTGCTGCTGACCACGACCGGGCGGAAATCGGGAGAGAAGTTTATCTTCCCGCTGTATTACGGGAAGACCGGCGACAGCTATATCGTCGTCGCCTCCAAAGGCGGGGCGCCACAACATCCCGGCTGGTACCGCAACCTCCTCGCCAACCCGGAGGTCGAGGTGCAAGTCGGCACCGAAAAGTTCAAGGCGCGGGCCCGCACCGCGACCGGCGATGAGCGCGCCCGGCTGTGGCAGGAAGCGCTTAAATTCTGGCCGCCCTACGCCGATTACCAGAAGAAAACCGAACGCGAGATCCCGGTCGTCGTGCTCGACCCCATCCGCTGACATCTGGCGGAGCGGGTCTCACCGAGCATTCGCTAACCGCGATGTACTGGATTGAACAGGAAGGAGATTGATATGGTCGATACCAATGATCAGCGGCCGCCTGTTGCGGTCGGCCATGTGCGCCTCAACGTTACCGATGTCGGGTCCGCTGCGCGCTGGCTCGAAACCGTCGGCCTGCGCCCGATCGTAACGCGCGACGAGTTGGCGGTGCTTGAGCTGCGCGGCGGCACGCATGTCGTCGTCCGCCACTCCGAGCAGCCGGCCGCACCCGGCACGGGAGCGCCCTTCGACCTGATGGTCGACGATGTCGACGCCACGCATCGCGACTACACCGAGAAGGGGTTGTCGCCCTCCGAGATCCGCCGCGGCCGCATCCACGATTCGTTTGATGTTGCCGGACCCGACGGCTGGGCGTTCACCGTCAACTCCTCGCACGCGAGCGGGCAGCCGATCTGACAGAGACATGCCTCCGGAATAAGCCAAGGAGCGGGGGCAGCGTCGCCCAACCCGTCGAACCGGATTTGGGCGGCGGATTGCACCTGCCCCGACGTCGTTTCGGTGGAATAAGCAGAAGGCGAATACAGCGCAGCGGCTAAGGAGCTGATTGATGCCAGTCGACCGAGATGATAGCGCATCGCTCGAACAGCGGGTTCGCCTGATCGAGGATCGCCTGGAGATTTACAACCTGATCGCCAGTCATCCGCCCAGCGCCGATACCGGCGCCGGAGATTACACCGCTTCGGTGTGGACCGAAGACGGTGTGTTCGACCGCGGCGCTGAGTTTCCGCGGCCAACCGGCCGGATCGCAATTGCCGGAGGGTCCTCAAACCCCGAGCACCACCGCGCGATCGAGCAAGGAATCGCGCATTTTGCGGGCTTACCCTATGTCCGCATCATGGGCGACTCAGCGTTCGCGATCTCCTATTTGCAGATTCTGGTGCCGGACCGGGTGGGTCCGGAGTTCGAGGTCCCCAATCACGGTTCGTCGCGCGGTTTCCACGTGCACCGTGTTTCGGCAAATCGCTGGGAGTTCGTCCGCACCGACGAGGGCTGGAAGATCAATCGCCGGACCTTGCGGGCACTGGATGGTACACCGCCGGCGCGCGAGATCCTGGCCGGCGCGCTGGAGAATCTTTGAACTGACGCCCGAAGGTGAATTTTGCGGGACAGATTGTGCACATAACATAGAGCACTGCATCATCCCCGCGCATCCAGATGTCCTCAGCGGATCGCTTTGCGGCAGGCCTCCGCGGTTTCTGGGCTTGGCATCTCGATTGCAGCGCGGGCGACAACCATAAATCGGGGCGGAACGCCGGAAGCTATGTAAGCCACAGGCGAGGGCCGTTCAGTGCAGCTAGGCGTCTTTATCCCGATCGGCAACAATGGCTGGTTGATCTCGACCACATCACCCCAGTACAAGCCAAGCTTTGACCTGAATAATACCGTCGTGCAAAAGGCAGAGCGTTTCGGTTTTGATTTCGCCCTGTCGATGATTAAGCTGCATGGATTTGGCGGTCCATCGCAGTTCTGGGACTATAACCTCGAATCCTTCACGCTGATGGCCGGGCTCGCCGCAGTAACCAACCGTATCCAGCTGTTTGCGACCTGCGCCGTCCTCACTCTGCCGCCGCCGATCGCGGCGCGTATGGCGGTAACGGTGGATTCGATTTCGCACGGCCGGTTCGGGGTCAACATTATTTCCGGCTGGCAACGCCGCGAATACACCCAGATGGGAGTCTGGCCGGGCTCGGAGCATTACCGCCGCCGTTATGATTACTGCGCCGAGTACGTGACGATCATGCAGGAGCTTTGGCAAACCGGCCGCTCGGATTTCCAGGGCGACTTCTTCCAGATGGACGATTGCCGCTGTCTGCCGCAGCCGATGGCCAAGATACCGATCATCTGCGCCGCCCAAAGCGATGCCGGGACGCGGTTTGCAGCGCAATATGCCGATTACAATTTTTGTGGTGGCGGCGGCGTCAATCAGCCGACCCGCGTCGCGCCGAGCGTCGCACGCCTGGTTGAGGCGACGGCTGAGAGTGGCCGCGATTGCGGGGCGTTGATCCTGCAAATGATCATCGCCGACGAAACCGATACTGCGGCACTGGCTAAATGGGAGCATTACAAATCCGGGACCGATCTCGAGGCCCTCGCGTGGCGCGATGCCCAGGCCGAGGACGACCCGAGCACTGACCCGTATGGGGCGCCGAACCGGCGGCGAACCCTCGGCGTCGACAAATTGCCGACCAATCAGGGCGTGTTTGTCGGCTCCTATGCGTCGGTCGCCGGCATGCTGGACGAGCTTGCCGCGGTGCCGGGGGTCCGCGGCGTGATGCTGACTTTTGACGATTTCATCATCGGCATGGAGCAATTCGGCACGCGCATCCTGCCGTTGATGCGCTGCCGCCACGAGGTTCGCCAGGCGGCCTAGATTGGCTCAATGAGATCGGGCTGGCGATCTGCGCCCCCCTTCCTCAGGTGAATTTCGCGGCCAGCGGCTTCGGGCCGAGCTGGGCCGGGTCGAGGCGCCGCAATGCCAGCAGCGTTTGGGCCAGCGCAATCAGATCGGCGCTCGCCGGTCCCGGTATCAGCTGACCATCGCGGAAATCGGCGCCGGTGAGGTAGACCCCGGTCGGTGCGACCAGCGCGCCGAACCAGCCCAAGACCTGACGCAATTGGGTATCGACCGCGAGATAATGATGGGCGGAGCCACCCATCGCGACAATGCCGACCGGCTTTGCCTGCAAAGCCTCGACTGGTGCGATGTCGAGCAGGTTTTTCAACACACCAGGAAAACTCGCGCGATAGACCGGTGCGGCGATCAAGACGGCCGCCGCCGCGGCGATACTGTCAACCGCGCCGCGGGTGTCTGCGCTGTATTGATCGAGCGGGCGACCGTCGCAGATGTCGATGGTGGTTTCGGCGAGGTTCATCAAATCGATATCGGCACCCTCGGCACTGTCGCGCAACGCCTGCGCTGTCGTGGCCATCGCCGCGGAGAGGCGACCTGGCGGCGTCGCCGCGCCGATCAGCATCAAAAAACGTGGATTTTCAGCCATCGCTAACTCCCTAACACGATGTGGCGCAACAACCCCGCACCGAGAAACACGCATGGGGCATGCCAAGCAATCGCATCACGCGGCAAGAGGAAAACTCTTTATCGTAGCGGGAGGGGTAATAATCGCGGGCTGGGCAGACGGCACCGATGATCCGGGGCGATTGGGAGCCGACGTCGCCCGCGCGGGGTGTGGCCGCGTTGCCACCAGACATAGCCGGTGCCCCCCTTTTGCCCGACGCGGGCCTCGTCCCCGGCCTGCACCGGGGCAGGCTCTGGCTCCAGATCTCCAACTGCTCGGCCTCGGGATCGGCCTCAGCGATCTCGTTCAGGCAAGTGGCAAAGCCCCCTTTTTGAAGGCTTGCTGGGCCTTCTCATCGCTCTGCAGGTGGCACGGCCGGGTCTTGCGATGGCTCAGGTCGCGCGACCATAGAAGGCGCAGCATCCCGGTCTCGCTGTAGCTGACATCCCAGCGTTCCTCGACGTAGCGGCACAGATCGAGCTTCGCCACCGCCCGACCTGGTCCGCTGCCGGATCAGGACCGGCCAGGACAACCGCTTTGAGGCTCGCCATCTGGCCCTCGGTTAGCTTTGGAGCGCGCCCGGGTTTGGACCGGTCGCACAAGCCGGCAATACCCGCGGCGTTGTCGCGGTGAACCCAGTCGCGCAAGCTCTGCCGGTCCATTCCCACCAGCCGCGCGGCACTCGCCCGGTCCATTCCGTCACGAGCGTTGGCGATCGCAATCAGCCGGGCGGTGATGCGGCCATCGTTCTCCCGCCGAGCCCGCCGGCGCAGTTCGGCGGAGCTGATCTCATCGCCGATCGCCAGAGCAGGCATTGCCGTTCCCCCATCCCCCAACCACAATATCTGCTACTCGCCAGGCGCCACCGATGCAATTCCCTGGGCGAGTCAGCATCAATTCAGCTGGTCTTACTGGAATGCGCGCTGAGATCGAAGTCGCTTCGCTCACGCTCGGCGATGAGATCCAAGCGGAATGGCTGCCGCTGGTCGGCATTGCCTATGACGCGAAGGACGATGCCCTCGAAATAGCACTCGACGGCCTGGACACTTGATCCCGAAACCGCGAGAGCTGTACGCGGCTTCGGGCGTGGGCGGCTTGCTGAGCTTCGAGGTGATCGACGCCGATGGCGTTTCACAGATCATCAAGCTGCGCGCGCCGCTGATGTTGCCGGCGCCATCATCAACAAGCGCCTGAAGGGGGATGGGCAAACCGGAAAAGGCGTGATGGCCATCCTGGCTTAACGGTCAACTCGCATGACCAGTCCACCCCGAAGGTCCGTGACCGCATCCTGGCCAAGCTGCGGAGGCCGACCAACGACACCACATCAGCTACTCACATCCGAGCGGCTGCGCGCACTCGCCGAGATCGAGGCCGGGGCTTGGCCGGTCGTCAGCCTCTACCTGAAGCGAACCCCGCCGCCTGCTTCGTGCTAATTCGCCGCCGCCTCGGAGAGCAAACCCGGCAAAATTGACGGCGGTCAAAGCGGCACGGCGAGGTGCCGTGATAGTCGGCGGCAAGTCCTCGGGTAGCCTGGTCCTGGGCAATGCCGAGGAACGAGCGTACGAACTCAGCAGGAAAATTAGGAGGCAATATGAGGTCCGACGAAGAGATCAAACGCGACGTTGAAGACGAACTGAGATGGGATCCCAATGTCCACGCTGACGACATCGCAGTGGCGGTAAAAAATGGTGTGGTCACGCTGACCGGTTTTGTGACCACCTACGCGCAAAAATTCGCTGCCGAGCGGGCAGTGAAGCGCGTTGCGGGGGTCGTTGGCGTGGCGAACGATATTGAGGTACGCCTCTCAGGGGTCGATCAGCGGCCGGATCCCGACATCGCCCGCGACGTCGTTGCAGAGCTCAAGATCTGGCTGCCCCAATCTTGGGAAAATATCAAAGCGGTCGTCAAGGACGGCTGGGTCACGCTCGAGGGCGAGGTCGAGTGGAACTACCAGCGCCAATACGCCGAGAATGCCATCCGCTGGATCAAGGGGGTCAAGGGTGTCAGCAATTTGATCCGCCTGAAGCCGAAGACCGCGCCATCGCCGGCGGAAATCAGGCAACGGATCGAAGAGGCATTTCGGCGCAGCGCTCTGATCGACGCCAACCGCGTCACAGTCGAGGCAACTGGCGGCGAGGTCATCTTAAAGGGCACAGTACGGTCCTGGGCGGAACGGCAGGAGGCAGAACGGGCTGCTTGGGCTGCGCCAGGTGTCTTCAAGGTCGACAACCGGATCATCGTCAGCCCATAGAGAAAAGCAGACGAACATTTGACCGGCGTCAATGAGCTCGGAGCGCTGAGCCGTTAGTGTAGCCATCGTCGTTCTGTCACGCGCTTTCTTCACCCAAACTCAATCCCGCCCGGACACGGGCGGGTTTTTTTGCAAAACAGCGGCCGCAGATTGTCCGTTCGATCTCAAACCGTCGCCTCGTGCACATAGCACCAGCGCCAATCCTCGCCCGGTTCGAAAGACTGAATTATTGGATGATCGGTTGCGTGGAAATGCTGTCGCGCATGCCGATTTGGCGAGGAGTCGCAGCAGCCGACATGCCCGCAGGTCAGGCATATCCGCAAATGCACCCACAAGCTGCCGATCCTCAGGCAATCCTCGCAGCCTTCAGCGCTCGGAGTGACGTCGCGAATAAATCTTAGATGCGGATCAGCCATTTTGTCCTCGTGTATTGGTCACATACCCAGCTTCATCTCCACGCGACGGTGCGAGAAGTGCTCGCAGCTCGCGGCGGGAGCGCCGAACGGCACGTTCCGTTGCGGCTCACCTCGCCATCTTTGTCATCCATCTCTGCCATATTGTACGGATAGATCACGAATTTGTTTGATGAGACGTCATGCAAGGATGAACGGAACGAAAAAATCTGACCGTAGCCGACGCGTCATTGACAGCCATCAAATCCACCGCAGGACCTGGCCACGATCGACCTGCGCCATCTTGAACTGTTGAGAAGGTCAACCGCCCACTGTCACGTCATACCGCAGACGAGCCAGTAAGCACTGGCGAAAAATCAAATGCAAAATTTGACTGGCGTCAATGCGGGCAATCGTCGAATCAACAATATGGTGACCGTCGCGTGCTACGCGATTCCTCCCCCAAACTTGCCCCCGCCTGCTGGACGCGCGGGGGCTCTTCTTTTGTCAAGACCGGCTACCCCGTTGACGCCTGGAATAGCGGAAACCCGATGCAGTCGAAATGCCCGGCGCTTGAGTGCGTCAGGCACATCGGCAAAACCAAAAATGAGCACGACAAGCCGACTCGAAACTCAATACGCAAACAGATCCTCGCTGGTCTCGAGGCGCGCGGCTTTCGTAATCGCGCCGGCAACCCGTTTTCATCGGCGCACATCTATCGCTGGACGGCGTGGTCGGCGGATCCCGATTACGTCAATATCTCGGAACGCACAAAGGCGGCGTTGGCGCGCCGAAAGGCCGCCGGGCAGAAGCTCGGCAATCCCGCAATCAGGAAGATATCGCCGCTCGGGGTTGCAGCGGTGATGCAAAACGCGGCGCAGCGCGTTGCTGATGTGATGCCGCACATCGATGATTTGCTCAGGGCGGGGGTTTCCGGATATCGCGAAATGGCTCGGGTACTCAATGCCTCCCAGATACCGAGCGCACGCGGCGGCCGATGGCATGCATCGAGCGTACGCAATGTGATGCAGGCGGCCGACCGCTCGTTCCCTGCGAAAACCGACGCGGCGTCTCGCTGTGAGCAAAGCAACGCCGCGACGCGACAGATCCGTATCGTGCGGCCAGCGACACAAAAACAGCGGCAGGCGATCCGCCAGCAGTACCCAGAGGTGATGGCCGCTCTGGCAAAGCCGCGGCTCGGGCCGGTACAGAAGCAGACCGCGCAAATCCTCGCCTATAAGGCGGAGGGCTTGTCTGCCGCCGGGATTGCTCGCGTACTCGATGTCAGCGAGCCGGCGGTGGCGCGAATTCTGCGGCTAGCCGGGTTCTCAGGGCGCCGGCAGACCCCGCACATCAGGCGACGCGACGCCGAGCGCGAGCAAATCCTCGTCCTCCGCAGCCAAGGCAAAAACGGCGAGCAGATCGCACAGAAACTCGCGATCCCGGTCGATCGGGTCTACACCGCGATCAGCCAGGCGAGCGCTCTCGATCCGCGGTTCAGCTTGGGCAAATCCCACCTCACCCAAGATGAGCTCGACCAGATCGCGGCATGGCACGCGCAATCTCTGCCGATACCCGAGATCGCGCGCCGATGTGGCCGCAGCCAGCGCAGCGTGCATCGGGCGATTGCCAGGCTCAAGGGTGAACAACGCGACAGCGACGATCCAGCCGCAGCCCTTCAGGCGGGTCTCAGCACCCGGTAACGTCGTTGAGGGTAGCTGCGGTGAGTTGTCGCGCTAAACAGATCAGGCAGCAGCCGGCCGTGATCGCCGCTGAAGGCGCTCTCGAAGGCCGTAGATCAGCGAAGGCCGGTTGCGACCCAAAACCCAGGAAACCCACGCACCACCGTTTCTAGGCCGCTCCAAGCCGCCGCAGAGGCACTCTCGAGCGAGCCTGTCCCCGGTCGCCGTAATCAAGCGCTCGGTCGCGGTCGCTCTCCCCCTGGGGTGCGGGTTCCGCCGTCAGCCCCGGCGGGGCGGCCGCCATCGCTTGTGGATGCTGGACATCATTGGCTGGGCTTCGATCAGTGGCGCGGCCGCTATCGGCAGCGATCCACGAGAGCATCCCAGTGCTGAAGCGCTTCCAAGCACTCACAACATCGGGACCGGCTCAGCTGGGCAGACGTCGAGGTAATAATGATGCAGCGTATCGATACGCGCACCGATACAGATCGGCAGCCCTATAGCGTCAAGCAGGCCGCTGCGGCTACCGGAAGGACCAAGCCGACGATCTTGCGGGCGATCCAGAACAATAGGATCGCAGCCACAAAGGACGAGCTTGGCAAATGGCAGATCGAACCGGCTGAACTGTATCGGGTATATCGACCTGTCATAGCCGAACGCAGTGATACGTGCACCGATGCGCGAGGTGCGTCGGCTGCGCCATATATCGAGCTGTTGCGCAGTATCCTGGCCGAATTGCAGAAATTGACGGCGATTCTGGGCGGTCAACAGATACAAGCCGTGCCACTGCCCGAGGGACCGGCGACACCGACCGAAGCGACGGTGGCGCTCTTCAACGATGAGGTGACGGTCCCAGTCTTCAAGAACGAAGAGACGCTCAAAAACGAAGAGACGCACGAGGCGCTGTCGGCACCCGACGCGAAGGATAAGAATTCGGCCGAGCTAACGCGCTCGGCGCAGCAGGCGCTGAACGGTGGACGGCTGGCCGAGGCGGACGCGCTACTCGAACAGGCAAAGGACGCCGAATTCGCCGCCTTACGCCAGGCGCGCGAACTCGAGCAGCAAGCTCGGGAAGCCCAAGAGCGATACGCGCTCAATGCCGCAAAACTGCTGGCTGGTCGTGGCGACATCGCGGTGATGCAGCGGCGCTATGCCGAGGCGGCGGAATACTTCAAAGAGGCGGTGGCGCTGGTGCCGGCTGGGCACCCCGCGCAATCGGCGGACTACCTTCGTCGGCATGCCGTCGCCCTGTATCGCGATGGTAACGAGCGGGACGACCCTGCCGCCCTGAACCTGTCGATCGAAACCTGGCGGTTGGCGTTGCAGTACCGCCCCCGCGACACGGCGCCGCTCGACTGGGCGGCAACGCAGAACAACCTCGGCCTGGTACTCGCGGATCTCGGCAACCGGGAGGACGGCACCGCGCATCTGACCGAGGCGGTCGCCGCCTTCCGTGCAGCGCTCGAGGAACAGCCGCGCGATCGCGTGCCGCTCGACTGGGCGAGGACACAGCACAATCTCGGCCTGGCGCTGACCGATCTCGGCAAACGGGAGAGCGGCACCGCGCATCTGACCGAGGCGGTCGCCGCCTTCCGCGCGGCGCTCGAGGAACGGCCGCGTGATCGGGTGCCGGTCGACTGGGCGAGGACGCAAGACAATCTTGGCCTGGCGCTGACGGATCTCGGCAAGCGGGAGGGCGGCACCGCGCATCTGACGGAGGCGATCGTCGCCTTCCGCGCCGCGATCGGGGAATGGCCGCGTGATCGCGCGCCGCTCGACTGGGCAACGAGCATAGGCGATCAGGGTGTGGCGTTGATGCTGCTCGCCGCCCGGCTCGGTGATGCAAATCAGGTTCGAATGGCTGGCGGGCAGATCGCGACTGCTTTTGTGACACTGCGAGATGGCGGCGACGCCGATGCCGCCGCCTACTACAAAGCGCAATTGCAATACGCCCAAATCCTCCTCGATCGACTGACCAAGCGGTGATACGCTGCGGTTTCCATATGGATTGCGCGCGCAGTGTTCTGCAGTGAGGCCCAGCTACAAAGCAATACGTCTGCAATCGGGCTTGCCGGCCCTCCGGCTACTGTGCGTCAAAGTGATATTGTCACAAACACATTGGCAGCAGCGAAGCGTCGCTGACACTCCGCATCCAGATCATGGCAGCCGCACCGCCGCGATCTCGCAGCGAAATTTCGTGGCGCGGATGAGCGGCAAAACGCGCCTGACGCGCGGCACCGGGCGCGCAACGGGTCGCCAGCTGGTCGACAATGTTAGTTAGGCGGCGGCACAGCCTGCTTGAAGCAATTGACGACCGACTGAGGCAGCCGTCGTACTGTCCCGCATTCTCTCACAGAAATCGCCGCACGCTGGATCGCATTCGACGGCGGAAGGGCGAACCTGCCGAGATGTGCCCAAAAATAATCCGGAATCGCGAGCGCGTCGTCAGCAAGGACGATCTGCTGGCTGCCGTGTGCAACGGGGGCATCGTCTCGGAATCGACGTTGAGCACGCGGATCAACGCGGCGCGCAGCGGATCGGCGACAGCGGGGGAGAACAACGCCTCCTTCGCACAGCGCACGGCAAAGGGACCACCTTTGTCGGGGCCGTGCGCGAGGAAGAAACGGTCGGCCTATTCCTTTGAAAATTTCTCGCTGGATACGGCCCGGCGCGAATTGCGGCGCAGCGGGTTGCCGATCGCGCTTCAGCCTCAGGTCTTCGATCTCATCGAGTACAGCGAGCGTTCCGGACCTATTTGGCGGTTGATCCACGTGCAAGAGCACCGTCTAGCCGCAGCATCGGCGTTTTCTACAGCGGGTTAAAAGCCCGAGATTACAAATACAGCCCGTTCGCTTATCGCCTACTGCGAGTAAAATTCCCCATGGCACAGGAGGCAACAACCACTGAACTTTTGAAACTGAAGTTCGATTTCATCTTTTTCACCGGCAGCACTTTTGTCGGGAAGATCGTCGCGCGGGCCGCCGCAGAAAACCTTACCCCCGTCCTGCTCGAACTCGGCGGGATGAACCCGGCGCTTGTGGACGAAACCGGAAACATCCCCGACGCTGCGAAGAAAATCGTTTGGGGCGCGATGGCTTGGGGCGGGCAATGGTGCACCTCGCCGGGCTACGCCTATGTCCACGAGTCCGTCGCAGAGGATTTTGTCGCGGAAGCCAAGACGGCGCTGGTCGAGTTATTTGGTGAAGACCCGAAATCCAATTCTGACTATTCGCGCGTGATCAATGCGCATGCGGTCGATCGGCTGGCCTCGCTCATCGACCCCGCCAAGGTGATCGCCGGCGGCAAGTCCGATGCGGAAGCGCACTACCTCGATCCCACGCTTCTTTATCCCGTCACGTGGGACGACAAGGTCATGGCGGACGAAGTCTTCGGGCCGATCTTACCGGTCCTGACCTACAACTCCCTCAACGAGGCGTTCGAGCGGATTGCGGCAACGCCGCGACCGCTCGCCGGCTTCGTGTTCAGCCGCACCCAGAAGACCATCGACCGATTCATCGGCGAGGTCTCCTACGGCGGGGGCGGGGTGAACTTGGTGAACGTTCACCTGTTCGTCGAAACCATGCCGTTTGGCGGTACCGGGTTGGCTGGGATGGGCCACTACTATGGAAAGTATGGCTTCGACGCGCTCACGCACGCCAAGTCGATATTGATGTCCCCGCCCGACGTCGCGATCGAACATCTGTACTCGCCCTTCACCAACGAGAAGAATCAGGCGCTGCAACAGTGGTTTGAATATTGAGGCGGTCAGCTTTCGAGCAATAAAAGATAGCATGCGTGAAATCGCGGTAATCAGGATACCGGACAGCAGGCTCACTGTCGCAGCGCTGGACTTGGTCAGATAGAAAGCCACGCGTCAATCTATAAACATATCCTGATAACCTTTGTTTTCGGCGGCCTTTCCGCCCGGGCGGAAAGGATCGGTTTCGATGAAGAACTCTTCTTTCTTGGAGCTGCCCTGCAGGATCTCGGCGTGACCGAGCGGTTCGGCGCCCCGGCGGGTCGCTTCGAGGTCGTGGGCGCGGACGCGGCGGAAAAGTTCCTCTTAGGCAAAGGCGTCGCAGGGAGCGGAGCGCGGTCGTTTGGGAGGCGATCGCGCTGCATACCTCAAACGGCATTGCTCTCCGCCGCGCCCCGGAAGTCGCCCTTGTCCATATCGGGGCGTCCATCGATGTGATGGGCCGCCGGCTCGAGAAGCTGCCGCCGACAGCGGTCGCGCAGATGATCGAAGCGCTGCCGCGCGACTACTTCAAGAAGGTCTTCGTCGACGCCCTGTTCTCGCGCGTACAGAAAGACCTGCCCTCGGTGGCACTGACGTGGATGAGCGAGGCCGCGCGAAGACACGTCCATGGGTTCGAGTGCCCGGACTTTATCGACCTGGTCTCGGCGGCCAATTTTTCAGAGTGAAAAGCGCGAGAGGCGGCCCCTCGCCCACGCCGTTGCAGCCTTTAGCGACTTCATCAATTCGTCACGGCGCGCCTCGTTGACGATGCGAGCGCCAGTATGCCCTTCATCGCGCAATGGCCGTTATCGGCGCGTCTCGGCCATTACTCTCGTCCCGATGAAGGTCCTCTTACTGAACCGACAGCGGCCGCTCAGCCTTCATTGCCGGAACCGCTCAATTTGCCCCTTCTCGGACCTCGCGCCGGTGTCGACAGATCGACTGAGCTGGCGGAAAGCGGACCTTCGCATTTGCTGGGGCTCTGGTCGGGTGATGACCCAAAGCCGACCTACGATTACCCAAGAATGCGATGCAAAATAGGCGACCGGCATCGCTGCAACCAGTGCGTCAGTTAGCCCATCGCGCTTTTCTCAGCTTCGTTCATTCAAGCAATGCATTGCGCGCAGACCGGAGCGTGTGCTCACTCGAAGACCATACTCCACCTTCGTGACATCTGCGGGTAGATCTTGCGCTCGACGATCGTAGCGCGTTCGAGGTGGTGCTGGGTTCAGCCTCTCATAGCTTGCGCGGCGTGTATGATCGTTCCTCCGTCTGTTTGAAGCCGGCGCCAAAGGTTTCCTCACGATTGTGGTCGAGCATTCGGCCCCCTGGGTCCGGTCAGCGGGTATAACCGACGGCCGGAAAATTCAGTTTCAGCTCAAGACGAAGCCGGCGTAACCGGCGTCGGCGGCTTCCTTGCACTTCTGCAAGTACAACGGCAGCCCGCCGGGGTAGACCAGCATCTCGCGCTTCTTGCCTGGGATGTTGGCGCCCATGTACCAGGACTGCGCGCGTGGGAACAAAGTCGCATTGACCAATTCCGCGACATGGTCGCGCCAGGCCTCCTCCGCTTCCGGCGTCGCCTCGATCCGGTGCAGGTTGTTGCGCCGCATGTGCTCGATGGACGCGACGACGAAGTCGCCCTGCAGCTCTGCGCAGGTCGGCCCGTTGCAAAATGCCGATGGGCTTTGCGGGCCATAGATATAGAGCAGATTGGGAAAGTTCGCGCTGGCCATGCCGAGATGCGCGCGCGAGCCGCTCGACCATTTCTTACCCAGCGTCTGGCCGTTCGTGCCGCAAATGTCGATGCTGGTCAGGCCGCCGGTGAGGAAATCGAACCCCGTCGCCAGCACGAGAATGTCGAGCTCGACTTCCCTACCCTTTGTTTTGATGCTCGTCGACGTTACTCGTTCGATTGAAGATTCGAACAAGTCGACAATATGGACGTCCGGTTGATTGTATGCCTCGTAGTAATGCTGCTCCAGTGATGGCCGCTTAACGCCGAACGGATGCATTGGCTTCATCGGCGCAAGCTTGTCCGCGTTCGCTGGGTCCTTGATCCGTTCGCGCACCTTGTCGCGCCAGAACGCGTAGGCAGTATCGTTGGCCGCCTCGTTGCTCAGTATGTCCTGGTATGTGCGGATCCAAGGGAAGAAGCCGCCCCGGCTCCACAGATCCTCGTACGTCGCCTGCCGTTCCTGGTCGGAAGGACTTCCGCGGCATCTGCCACCATACCGGCCGGTGGCCGCAGGAAAGCGTGGATTTCAGGGGCAAGCGCGTCGGCGTCATCGGCACCGGCGCGAGCGGGGTGCAGATTATCCAGGAGGTTTACCAGTACGTCGCTGAGCTCACGGTGTTCCAGCGCACGCCGAACCTGGCGCTGCCAATGCGGCAGCAGAGCCTCGACGACGAGGCCATCCGGCGAATGAAGCAGACTTTTCCCCAGCGCTTCGGCAAGCGCGCCGAGACTTTCGCCGGGTTCGACTATGATGTCCCTACCCGTCTAAAAGCCCGCGAATATCAAACGGCTACCTGCAAAGGGTGGGGCGCGCCCGGTCGTTCGGTGAAAGAGCGGCTCAGAACTGGACTTCGATCGTATCGACCCGATCTGGGTAGAACGTGAGGTGGTCCTTGATGCCCGCGACCGCCGGGTAGGGGGTCTCGTAGGCCCAGACTGCGTCGACCGAGCGCTCACCCCCCACCGGGATGCTGCAGTAGGCGGCGTCCCCCTTGTAGGGGCAGTAGGTCGTGCGATCTGTCCGCACCAGCAGCGTCATATCGACATCCTTGCGCGGGATGTAATGGACCGCCGGATAATGGGCCTCGTAGAGCGTCAGCGCTTCGCGCGTGTCGGCGATAACGTGGCCCGCGACCGAGACGATTACTCGCTCGGTGTCGCGTTCGATCGAGATCGGATGATCCGGGCCGGGGATTTTGATCGGCTTCGCTTCCGCTTGGACATTCTGTTCCATAGTGATCACCTTTGGTTGTCGAGTTGCGCGGACTACGTCGCCGACTTGCCACCGTCGACGAAGAGCACCTGACCGGTCGTAAAGGACGACTTGCTCGAAGCGAGGAAGACGATCGCGTTCGCGATCTCGTCGGGCTTGCCCGCTCGTTGGAGCGGAACACCCGTCACAAGGCCGGCCTTTCGTTCGGGACTGCCAGTAAAGCGGTTGAGCATCGCGGTCTCGATCGGGCCCGGCGCGACGGCATTGATCCGCACGCCCGATGCCGCTGCCTCCAGCGCCGCGGACTTGGTGAGTCCCTCGACAGCGTGCTTGCTTACCGAATAGACCGACGCGCCGCGCGCCCCAAGATGACCATAGGTCGATGAGATATTGATGATGCTGCCACTGCCTTGGGCCAGCATGACCCGCAGTTCGTGCTTCATACAAAGCAGGGTGCCGAGCACATTGGTATCGAAGGTGGCGGCGTAACTGTCGGCTGACTGCTCGGTGACAGGACCGGGGTGGCCTTCGGTGCCGGCGGTATTGACGGCTGCATCGAGCCGACCGAAGCGAGCGACCGTCTGATCGACCAACTCCCGCACAGCGTCTTCGTGGCGTACGTCAGCACGGACAAACTCGGCCTCCGCACCGAGGGTGCGCAACTCCGTAGCCAGTGCTTGTCCGGCTTCCTCGTGGCGACCGGAGATGACGACCCGGTTGCCTCCCTTTGCGAAAGCCAATGCCGCCGCGCGGCCGATGCCGGTCAAGGCGCCGGTAATTAACACAACAAGGGTGCTCATCTCGGCGCTCCTTCGACACGTTTGATCCGTCCATCGCAAGTCATCATCGTGACGCCTTTCTTCCTGGAAGCCGGCGAGCACGCGCCTAAGGAAACGCTGAAATAAGCCGAGGCAAGGGCGCGGGCAACGGGTAGAATCCGCGGGTCCGGGGGGACCAAGGGGCGGGCGATGCAGCGGCAGGGGAGCTTTTCGCAGGCGGAATACGCCGGCAAGAAAAGGCAGACGCGCCGGGACCGGTTTTTGGCCGAGATGGAAGAGGTTGTGCCGTGGGCACGGCTGGTCGATCGTCTGCGACCTTTCTACCCGAAGGGAGAGCGCGGCCGGCCGCCGGTTGGGCTGGAGCGGATGCTGCGGATCTACTTTTTGCAGCAGTGGTACGGGCTGGCCGACGAGGCCGTGGAGGACGCGCTGTACGACAGCCAGGCGTTGCGCGGCTTTGCCGGCATCGATCTGTCAGTGGCGACAGTTCCGGACGCGACGACGGTGCTGAACTTCCGCCATTGGTTAGAGCAGCACGACTTGACTCGGGTTCTGTTCGACGAGGTCGGTGCGATGCTGGAGGAGCGCGGCTTGTTGATGCGCCAGGGAACAATCGTCGACGCCGTCCTCGCGAAGGCGGGGATCATCGCCGCCCCGCCTTCGACCAAGAACAAAAGCAAGGCGCGCGACCCGGAGATGCACCAGACCAAGAAGGGCAACCAGTGGCACTTCGGGATGAAGGCGCATATCGGGGTCGATGTCGCCTCGGGGGTGGTGCACACGGTTATCGGCACCGCTGCCAACGAGGCCGATATCAATCAGGCAGCGGCCTTACTGCACGGCCAGGAGACGGATGTCTTCGCCGATGCCGGCTACACCGGGGCGGACAAGCGGCCCGAATTTGAGGGCTGCGATATCTGCTGGAACATCGCGATCAAGCGCAGCGTCATCAAGCCATTGCCCGAACGGCTGCGGAATTGGGCCGAGGCAGTGGAGCGAGCGCTGTCACAGGTGCGGGCCTGGGTCGAGCACCCGTTCCATATCATCAAAAACCCCGGCCTGCGCCGGGGCAGGCTCTGTTCCGCCATAAGAAGCTGCGCTATCGCGGGCTGGCCAAGAACACGGCGCAGCTGCACACCCTGTTCGCGCTGGCCAACCTGGTGATCGTCAAGAAAGCGCTGCTCGCCTAGGGCCGTGTCTGATCACGCCTGGACGGTGCCTTGATCCCGAAAACAATGCAGCAAGACAACACCACAAACCCGGTCTTCTGCCGATACAGTCCATTACCGAGTACGCCGATACAGCAAAATTATGCCTCGGTCGGCAAACCGTCGCCTACGCCGCCATTGTTCGGCGTTTCCCTAGATCGCGATCGTCTATAATCTCACGTTGTACTCGACTGAGTTCCTACCTCCCGGTTAGCCGCTCGAGATTGGCGCTGGAAGCGGCGTCCGCGGGCCTCTCTGCACCGCCCGCTTCACGCAAAGCAGATCGTTCGGCATAGGATGCAAACCAATCAACGATCGGCGTTTTCGAGATGCAAGGGGCGATCGCCGCCCCGTGCTCTCAGTTTAACAGCGTTAGCCGCAGCTTGCGCGCGCTGAGAGGTTGCGTCATAAAACCGTCATGTTTACCAACTGTGCGAAGGTGTCGTGCCCGCCCGACTCGAATTTTCGGCCGATCCGAGCCAACTTGCGGCGCTGAAGGCGGCTCTCGAAAGGGCGAGCACCACACCGAGCGGCGAGCCGTCGCTGATCATTAGCATCTTTTACGACACGCCCGACCGGAGGCTGCACCAGCACGGCCTCAGCCTTTGCGTCGAACAGCATGATGTGTACCGCGTCCAGGTCTTGAGACGCCTGGGCTCAGTCGCGACGGCAGCCAATGCCGGGACGTCATCACGGGCGACAGACCCGATCTTTCGGCGCCTGAGACCGGAGCACGCCTGAGCGGGCTCATCGAAAAAGGACTGCGCCCGCTATGCCGAGTGCAGGTCCGGCGGACCGGTCTGAGGCTGGACGTCGAGCCCGCGGTCGAGATTATGGCGACACTCGACGAAGGAAAGATTTCCGCCGCTGTCGGCGACGCCACCGAACCGGTGTGTGGCCTCGATCTCGAAATGATCGAGGGGGATACTGCGGGCCTTTTTGATGCGGCGCTGCGGCTGCTCGACACGGCGCCGCTCCGGATCACCACTTCCGACAACGCCGAACGCGGCTACCGATTGCTGGGAAGGGCGATCGAGCGGTCACCGCCGAACCGCGCACTCCAACCGTCGATGACGGTAGAGGCGGTTCTTCAGACTTCGTGCCGCCTGTGCCTTCGGCACCTGCTGCGCAACGAGACGGCGGCACTGACCGGCGACGCCGAGGCCCTCCACCAGATGCGCGTGGCAATACGACGGCTTCGCTCGGTGCTCGCAACGGTGATGTCGATGCTTCCAGCCGAGCAATATCAACGGTTGAAAGATGAACTGAAATGGCTTGCGGGAAGCCTCGGACCGGCGCGCGATTGGGATGTGTTCGCTAGGGATCTGCTGGCGCCGGTTCGGTCTGTCCTCCATACGGAACCCGATTTGGAGAACCTGGTCGAGGCGGCAGAGCGGCGTCGGCAGGCCGCCTACGAAGCGGCAAGAAAGGCGATCGAGTTGCGCCGATATACCGAAATGATACGAAGACGGCCCGCTGGCTGGAAACCTGCGGCTGGCGGGACCAGCGGGTATCGGAGCACTCTGCACCCTTGTTCTCATGCATCGCCGAGATGGCGCCGCCCTTGATCGAGCGACGCTGGCGCCAGGCGATGAAGCAGTGCAAGCACTTTGTCGGATTGTCGCTGGACGAACGCCACCCAAGTTCGTATCGCGCTCAAGAACTTGCGATACCTGAGCGAGCTTCTCGAGAGCTTGTTCGATCCCGCCTCGGTCAAAGCGCTGATGAAGCGGCTGAAGGGCCTCCAGGAAGATCTTGGGCATCTCAACGACGTACGTACCGCGCAGAGGCTGTGCAGAGAGTTGGCTCGGTCCGCCGAGCACGACATTAACGACGTCAGCCTGGCGGCCGGCGTGGTCGTCGGGTGGCATCTCCATGAACTGACAAACTTGGAAGCAAAGCTGCACAAGGACGTGCGCCGCTTCGCAAGAAAGGCCAAGCCCTTCTGGCGGCCGGTAATTGTGTCTGGCACGAACTCAACTGCATGACGGACGGCGCGCCTTCGCGCAGTTGACCGAGTGGGCAAATAGCGGTCAACAATCGAAAGGCTTGTCTATCGATTTCAGCCCGGGTAAGGTCGGCAATGGGGCCAGGCTGTGTAAAAACGCTGGAAGCAGTCGTCATCTCGCAACAATAGAATTGAGGTTGTGCTATCCGTGAATTTTTGATGCGCGCGCAATGTGCTGTTTGAATCAATGTTGCGCCCAACTATCCGTGGATAATTTTTGTTTTTACACGGCCTCGGGCAATGAAGACCAGTTCCGGCCACCAAGCCTGAGCGGCGGCTGTGGGCTCGGTTTAGTAGACCTTCGCCGGAACGCGCGGCAACGAGGAAGAGGCGCCGTCAACGGCCGTTGGCGAGTGCACGATCGAACCGCCGTACTTTAACCCAACTGCGACATTGGCCGCGCGAGTTGGGGCGTCCGCTACCTGATCCGACAACGGACCTTTGGACCTTGAGCGTGCTCGCGAAAGAAGCGGGTCGTCCTTGACCCGAGGCGGTCATCCGGGCTTCGAACGGTTGCTGACCGGCGGAACACCATTGCGTTCTCCCGAGACGCCGAAATCCGATACCGTACGCATCACGCCGATCCAGCTTGGAATTGCCTGTCGCGGTACGGTTCCGTGAGTGGTAAAGGGAAACATGCAGTTGGCAGCGTGCAAAGGGAAAAGTCGCGAGGCTAAAGAGATCCGAGCCGCGCGCTCTTTTGGGGCGCTGGCTGGCAACTCTTCGCGATCGCATTTGCGATAATAATGCTCTGTCCTGCCGCGGTTGTGCCCGCCCAGCCGACGCAACGTGCCCTCGACACGATCGAGGCGCGTCTGCTCGCTTGTGCGGCTTGCCACGGCCTGCAGGGCGAGGGGACAAAGAAACGACTATTTTCCGCGCCTCGCCGGCAAGCCGGCCGGTTATCTGATGAACCAGCTGGTCGCGTTCCGAGATGGGCGGCGCCGCTACCCGCCGATGAACTATCTCCTCGAATACCTCCCCAACTCGTATCTGCAAAAGATGGCGGACTACTTTGAGGCGTTGCGTCCGCCGCCAGTGCCGCGTGCGGTTGCTGATGTGAGCTCGGCTGTACTGGCGCGCGGGAATGCCCTCAACCGGCGGTGAGCGAAGGCGATCAAGCCCACGGCGTGCCTGCATGCGCCGGATGTCACGGCCCCAAACTGACCGGGATGGAACCCGCCATTCCAGGCCTCGTCGGGCTGCACGCGAGCGAGATCAGCGCTCAGCTCGGCGCTTTTGTTACGGCACACGAACGGCGCCAGCACCGGACTGCATGCAGCTCGTCGCAGCGAGCCTGACCGAAAGCGAGATGTCACCGCCGTCGCTGCCTGGCTCGCCACGTTGCCGATCCCCGCCGACCCGTCGCCTGTGGCGAAGGGCACTCTGCCGATGCCGTTCGCCTGCGGCAGCGAGCCACACTGAGGAGGGTGCCGTGTGGATCGACTGGTTGTCGTCCCGGCTCGCGCTCCTGGCATTCGTGACACTAGCCGGCTTCGGCCGCCCGACCGCCGCAGCGCAGGCCGCGGACCAGGCTGTCATCACTAAGGGCGAGTATCTCGCCCGCGCCGGTGATTGCATCGCCTGTCACACGAAGCCGGAGGGCGCTCTGTTCGCCGGCGGCCGGCCGATGCTGACACCGTTCGGCACGATCTATACATCCAACATCACCCCGGATACCGAAACCGGCATCGGCTCGTGGACCGCGGACCAGTTCTACGGGGCCATGCATACCGGTCGCTTTCCCGATGGCGGCCTGATCTATCCGGCGATGCCGTTCGGCTCCTACACGAAGGTGGACGCGTGCCGATTCCGACGTGATCTTCACTTGTATCTGCGCTCGGTGCCGC
>CAVRUN010000011.1:0-336639 GCA_963724435.1 uncultured Alphaproteobacteria bacterium
CAACTTAGCCTCGAACATGTCATTCTGATCGAGGTCGACGATGCGGTGCTGATCGATCGGCTGAGTGGCCGTTTTACGTGCAGAGCGTGCGGGGCCAGTTATCACGAGCGGTATAAACGTCCGTCGGTCGAAGGGGTGTGCGACGGCTGCGGCAGCCATGATTTCATCTATCGCCCCGACGATCGCCCCGAGGCCGTGGCGGCCCGCTTTGAGGTCTATCGGCGTCAAACCGCGCCGATCCTTCCCTATTACCGGGCGCGCGGCGTTCTACGCGTGGTGGACGGCATGGCCGAGATCGACGAGGTGACGCGGCAACTCGAAGCCATAATTGGACCAACTCGTCCGACGGCCTAGTCGCTGCCTCGCCGACCCGCCGACCACGGCGGGGTTGACGTGCGAAAAATGCTCGGTATACTCTTCGCCCTTGCGAAGGGCGGGGTCCGCCCCTATTTTTGGCTTTTTCGAGGAGAAGCGCACGTGGCGCGGATCGCTGGCGTCAATATCCCAAATCAAAAGCGGGTGCCGATCGGGTTGACCTACATCCATGGCATCGGCCGGACAACGGCGATGCAGATTTGCTCCAGGATTGGAGTTCCCGCCGGAGCGGCGGGTACACGAGTTGACCGACGATGAAGTGCTGCGAATGCGCGAACTGATCGACCGTGAATTCACTGTCGAGGGTGATCTGCGCCGTCTTGTCGCTATGAACATCAAGCGGTTGATGGACCTCGGTTGCTACCGCGGATTACGGCATCGTAAGGGTCTGCCGGTTCGTGGGCAGCGGACGCATACGAATGCGCGCACACGCAAGGGGCCGGCTCGTCCAATCGCTGGCAAGAAGAAATAGCGCCCCCAACCACACCAGATATTGGATTAGACGATGGCAAGATCCGGGGCGCCGGCGCCGCGCTTACGCCGCCGCGAGCGCAAGAACATTACGTCGGGGACGGCGCATGTGAATGCGTCGTTCAACAATACGATGATAACGATCACCGATGCGCAAGGGAACACGATTGCGTGGTCGTCATCGGGCAGTCAAGGCTTTAAAGGCTCGCGTAAGTCGACGCCATACGCGGCGCAGGTCGCTGCCGAAGATGCTGGGCGCAAGGCTATGGAGCACGGCATGCGCACGCTCGACATCGAGGTTAAGGGTCCGGGGTCGGGGCGTGAATTGGCACTGCGCGCCTTACAGTCGGTGGGATTTGCCGTTACCTCGATCCGCGACGTCACGCCGATCCCACATAATGGCTGCCGACCCCCTAAAAGACGGCGCGTCTGACGGAGAACATCCGGCGCCATTTCGGCGCGAATTCTTTTCAAAGCACGTCTCGGTGTGCAGCGGCCGCTTGCGATGCGGTCTGCAAACTTAACCGATTGAGGTAAAATTGGTTATCCAAAGAAATTGGCAAACGCTGATCAAGCCAAAGCAGCTCTCGGTCGAGCCGGGCGACGATCCAAAACGGGTCGCGACGGTAGTGGCCGAGCCGCTGGAACGCGGTTTTGGTCTGACGCTTGGGAACGCGCTGCGGCGGGTGCTGCTATCCTCGCTGCAGGGTGCTGCGATCACCTCGATCCAGATCGAAGGGGTGCTGCACGAGTTCTCGTCGATCCCGGGCGTGCTCGAGGATGTGACCGACATCGTGCTCAACATCAAAAGCATCGACTTGCGGATGTATGGCGAAGGCCCTAAGCGCATGCGGCTGCGGGCGACCGGCCCGGGCGAAATCCGCGCCGGTGCGATCGAAGCCGGCCACGACATCGACATCATGAACCCGGAATTGGTGATCTGCACGCTCGATGCCGGCACTCGGCTCGCGATGGAGCTGACCGTGGAGAATGGCAAAGGCTATCTGCCGGGCACGCAAAACCGGGCGGAAGACGCGCCGATCGGGCTGATCCCAGTCGACGCGCTGTTTAGCCCGGTGCGTAAGGTCTCCTACCGGGTCGAGAATACGCGTGTCGGGCAGGTCACCGACTATGACCGCCTGGCGATGCGGGTCGAGACCAACGGCGCCGTGACGCCCGAGGATGCGGTGGCGCTGGCCGCACGCATCCTGCAGGACCAGCTGCAGCTGTTTATCAACTTCGAGGAGCCGCGCCATCCCTCGGATGACACGCGACCGAGCGAGTTGCCGTTTAACAAAAACTTGTTGCGCAAGGTTGACGAACTTGAGCTCTCGGTCCGTTCTGCCAACTGCTTGAAGAACGACAACATCGTCTATATCGGAGATCTGGTTCAGAAATCCGAGGCCGAGATGCTGCGAACACCGAATTTCGGCCGAAAATCCCTGAACGAGATCAAGGAAGTGTTGACCCAGATGGGGTTGCACCTTGGTATGGAAATTCCCAACTGGCCGCCCGAGAATATCGAGGAATTGGCCAAACGGCTCGACGAGCCCTATTGAGGATGCGATGCGCCATCGCCTAAAAGGCCGCAGCTTCAGCCGCCGCTCCGAGCATCGCAAAGCGATGTTTGAGAATCTTGCTGCGGCATTGATAAAGCACGAGCAGATCACAACGACCCTGCCCAAGGCGAAGGATTTGCGTCCAATTGTCGAGCGGCTGATTACGCTTGGCAAATATGGCGGGCTCGCCAATCGGCGTCGCGCGATCGCGCGATTGCAGGATGCGCCGCTCGCCGACAAGCTGATGACGACCTTGGCCCAGCGCTATGTCGGCCGTGCCGGCGGATATACCCGCATTATAAAGGCGGGGTTCCGCTATGGCGACAACGCGCCGATGGCGGTGATCGAGCTGGTCGACCGCGATCCCGAAGCCAAAGGCAAGGATTCCGGCCCGACCGGTACCGAGGACCAGGAAGAAGCGGCCTGACGCCCGTGACCTAGTTTTACAACCGAGGCGCCGGTTTCCGTTCGACCGCTCCCTTCTAGAGATTCTCCGTGCTTTTTAGGCTCGGACGCGTTCCCGTTCCCGTTGCGGGCGCGCACGCGCTATAATGGTAAAACCGACGAGTGACGGGGGGCGTGCATGACGACCGTGGTCCGGCCGATGATCGAGAGCGATCTGCCGACGGCCCGGCAAATCTGCCATAGCGCATTTGGGACGTTTCTCGGCGCGCCGGACCCTCAGAATTTCTGGGCCGACCGCGACTATGTGTACGGTCGCTTTGGCGCCGAGCACGTGGCGGGCTTTACCGCCGAGCTCGATGACGAGGTCGTCGGTTGCAATTTCGCGACACGATGGGGAAGCGTCGGGTTCTTTGGTCCGCTGGCGGTTCGCCCCGATTTATGGGACCGCGGTGTCGCCCAGCCGCTCGTCGCCGCGGTCAGCAACGCCTTTGAGGAATGGGGCGTTACCCATGCCGGGCTCGCCACGTTTCCGCAGAGCCCGAAGCATATTCACCTATACGGGAAATTCGAGTTTCACCCTCGTTTCCTGACTCCGCTGATGGTGGCGCCAGCATGCGCGGCCGCCCGCGGCGGCTGGTCGCGGTACTCGGAATTGCCGCCAAGTGGACGCGTCGCCGCTGAAGCCGAGTGCCGCGAGATCACCGACGCTCTTTACCCCGGTCTCGATCTCGCCGCTGAGATCCGCACCGTAACCGCGCGCGGGCTCGGGGACACGCTGTTGTTATCGGACGGGTCCGATCGGTGCGCTGCGTTTGCGGTATGTCACTGGGGGCCGCAGAGCGAAGCCGGCGAGGGCTCTTGCTTTGTCAAATTTGGCGCGGTGCGACCGGGTCCGGCGGCCGATCAGCATTTCGCGGCGCTGCTCGATGCCGGCCGCGCGCTGGCCGCTTCGGTTGGCATGCCGCATCTGTTGGCCGGGGTCAATCTCGCGCGCGAAGAGGCCGATCGGCATATGAAGGCATGCGGGTTTCGCGCCGAAGTGAATCTCGTGACGCTGCACCGGCCCAACGACCCAGCCTACAGCCGGCTGGGCCTCTATGTCCTCGATGATTGGCGTTAGCTAAACCAGGGCCGGCCGAGAACCCGTGGCTGTGAAAGAAGGTACAGCCGCCTACACTGTAGGGTGCACGACAAAATTGACGCTGCCGTCGTCCTGATCGTCGCAGACATGCACCTCCCTGACGCGAGCTGAGGGTGGGCCTTGGTGGGCGGCCTCGATCATTGCCAAGACAGCATCGTCGGGACCCGTCACTAGCATTTCGACAGTGCCGTCGCTGCGATTACGCACCCAGCCGCGCAGGCCAAGCCCAGTGGCAATCCGGGTAGCCCAGGCGCGATAGCCGACCCCCTGTACATGCCCAGCGATGCGTATTCGAACGGTCTTCATTTCCGCCGTCGATATAGCGAGCCTCTATCTTTCGGCCCAGACTCCATGCGTGTTGGTCCGATTGTGAAACCTCGAAGTAGGCAAAGTTGACGGGTGTCAAGGAGCGGGACGGCGCCGCGTTCTAACCGTTTGTCGGTACGGATACCCTGTCACGTCCTTGGCATGAGAGGTTTAGACGATGACCGAAAAAGACCTGAACAGAATGAAAGTGGCAATACTCGTCACCGACGGCTTTGAGCAAGTCGAACTGACCGAACCGCGCAAAGCGCTGGATGATGCCGGCGCCGAGACCCGGATAGTATCGCCAAAGGACCGCGAGGTGCGCGGCTGGGAATTTACCGATTGGGGCCGCACGCTCCCGGTGGATTTACAGCTCAGCCACGCACGGCCGGAGGATTTCGACGCCTTGCTGCTGCCGGGCGGGGTGATCAATCCGGATAAGCTCCGGATGGAGCCCGCGGCCGTCGCCTTTGTCAAAGCCTTCTTCGACGCCGGCAAACCGGTCGCGGCAATCTGCCATGGGCCGTGGACCATTATCGAAACCGGCTATACCCGGGGACGGGAGATCACATCCTGGCCGTCGCTGAGGACCGATCTGAAGAACGCTGGGGCGCAATGGGTCGATCGCGAGACGGTCGTCGATGGTAATCTGTTGACGAGCCGCAAACCGGACGACATTCCGGCGTTCAACAGCGAAATGCTGCGGCTTTTTTCCGAGGCACGGGTCGGCGCGCACGCGGCGTAGCCCATCTGGCAGCACGGAGGAGATCGATGCAACGACGTTTGTTCGGCCCGACAGGTCGGGAGGTATCCGTCATCGGCCTCGGCACTTGGTATCTCGAACAAGCTCCACGTTCCGCCGCCATCGCGGCGTTACGGCGCGGTCTCGATCTTGGCCTCAGCCATATCGACACGGCTGAGATGTACGGGTCGGGCACCGCCGAAGAACTGGTCGGCGAGGCGATCGCGGGCCGCCGCGGCGCGGTGTTTCTCGTCTCCAAGGTGCTGCCGCAACACGCCTCGCGTAGCGGGACACGGCGGGCATGCGAAGCCTCGCTCGCCCGCCTGCGCACCGATCGCCTCGATTGCTATCTGCTGCACTGGCGCGGTCCGCACCCGCTAATCGAAACCATCGAAGCCTTTGAGGAGCTGCGCCGCGACGGCAAAATCCTGAGCTGGGGGGTCAGCAACTTCGATGTCAAGGACCTCGAAGAGGCTCTGGGTATTGCCGGCGAAGGACATATCGCCTGCAACCAAGTGCTGTATCATCTGCTGCAGCGCGTTATCGAACACCGGGTTCTGCCTTGGTGCGAACAGCACGGGGTCGCGGTAACCGCCTATAGCCCGTTCGGCCATAACCGCTTTCCGGGGCCGCGGACACCGGGCGGCCGGGTGCTGGCCGAGATTGCTGACCAGCGCGGCGCGACACCGCGTCAGGTGGCGCTTGCCTTTCTCGCGCGGCGGCCGTCGCTCTTTCCCATTCCCAAGGCCTCAAACCGCGAGCACGTCGAAGAAATCGCCGGCGCCGGCGATTTGGTGCTCTCTGCGGATGAGATCGCGCGGATTGACACGGCCTTCCCGCTCAGACCCGGACGCGGCGCGCTGCCGATGCTCTAAGGTCGGGGTGTCCGCGACCCGCCCTCACTCGAATTCGAGGATCACCTCATCGACAGCAAGGCTGTCGCCGGGTTTTGCTCGGATCGCAGCGATGCGGCCGTCGCGCTCGGCGCGGAGCACGTTTTCCATTTTCATGGCCTCGACAGTCACAAGCGCCTCGCCAGCCTTAACCTCCTGGCCTAGCTCCACGGCGATTGATGACAGCAACCCCGGCATCGGCGACAACAGCAGCCTCGATGTGTCTGGGGGCTTCTTGTCGGGCATCAGTGCCAGGAGCTCGGCGGCGCGCGGCGACAGCACCTGAACACGGCGTACGACACCGCTATGGACGAGCCGAAACTCTGCGGCCGACAGCCGCTCGACCTGCACCGTGGCGCTCTCGCTGCCGGCGATGATCCGCATCAGCACCTGGCCAGGCTGCCACTCGGTCGCGGCATCAACCCGCTCGCCGGCAATTTCGACCGTATAGCCCGTCCCCGCCGAATGCACAGCAATCCTATGCGGAGTGCCGTCCAATAGGATTGCCCACTCGCCGGAGATCACGGCCCCGGCACCATCGAGCTTGCCCTCTATCCCCGCCTGGCGTTCACGGACGCGTTGCCCAGCGAGAGCAGCGGCGAGCAGGATCAGCCGATCGGCTGCGACGAGTCGGGCCGGGGGTGCGAACCCGCCGGGGAATTCTTGAGCGATGAAGTCGGTCGACAAGGCGCCGGCGCGAAATCGGGGGTTGGCCGCGACCGCCGCCAGAAACGCGATGTTGTGCTGTAGGCCGCTGATATAGAATCCGTCGAGCGAGCCCTGCAGCCGACCGACGGCGGCGGCGCGATCGGGCCCGTGGACAGCCAGCTTGGCGATCATCGGGTCGTAGTGGACGGTGATCTCGGCGCCCTCATAGACGCCGTCGTCGATCCGTACGCCGTCGCCTGATGGCGGCAAATAGCGGACAAGTCGCCCGGTCGATGGCAGGAAGCCGCGTGTAGGATCCTCGGCATAGACGCGGGCTTCGATCGCCCAGCCGTCGAGCCGGACATCGTCCTGCGAAAACGGCAGCTTTTCGCCGGCAGCAATGCGCAGCATCAACTCCACGAGATCAAGCCCGGTGATCATCTCGGTAACCGGATGCTCGACCTGAAGCCGCGTGTTCATCTCGAGAAAGTAGAAATTGCGCTGGCGATCGACGATGAACTCCACTGTCCCGGCGGAGCGGTAGTCGACGGCCCGCGCCAGCGCCACCGCCTGCCTGCCCATCGCCTCGCGGGTCGTCACGTCAAGAAAAGGGCTTGGCGCCTCCTCGATTACCTTCTGATGGCGGCGCTGGATCGAGCACTCGCGTTCGCCGAGATAGACGATGTTGCCGAATGCGTCGCCGAGCACCTGAATTTCGATGTGCCGCGGCTCTTCGATGTATTTCTCGATAAAAATCCGGTCGTCGGCAAAACTCGATTTCGCTTCGGTCGCGGCGCCACGAAAGCCGTCGCGGACCTCATCGTCATTGGCGGCAATGCGCATACCCTTGCCGCCGCCGCCGGCTGACGCCTTGATCATGACCGGGTAGCCGATATTGCGCGCGATGCCGACCGCGGCATCGGCATCGGGAACGACATCGAGATAGCCGGGCACAGTCGAGACGCCGGCAGCGCGGGCGAGCTTTTTCGATTCGATCTTGTCACCCATTGCGGCGATCGCGTTTGGGCGCGGACCGATAAAGACGATTCCGGCTTCGTCTAGGGCCGAGGCAAACGCCGGATTTTCCGAGAGAAATCCGTAGCCGGGGTGCACCGCCTCGGCGCCGCTATTGCGACAAGCTTCGATAATCCGGTCAATGCGCAGATAACTGTCGGCCGAGGGCGGTGGGCCGATCCGGATCGCTTCGTCGGCGGCCCGCACATGCGCCGCCCCCTCGTCGGCATCGGAATAGACCGCGATCGTGGCGATCCCCATACGCCGCGCCGTTCGGATGATGCGGCAGGCGATCTCGCCGCGATTGGCGATCAGCAGCTTGCTAAACACCGCGCGTCCCTGCGGCGTTAGGTGTGAGCCCAATCAGCGGGCGCGAATCCAACCTAAAGAATGCGGGCCTGTCTTGATGGTGAGCCCAATATTGGCTTCGCACCGAGAGAAGCCGACCTTCGGGACGATCGGATTTAGCGCGCCTCGGCTTCTTGCGCTGGCTCACTCCGTCGACATCAACGACCAGTACCAATCGAAGAAAGTGCGATCGAGCCTGGCCGTTTGCGTCAGGTTTTCGGCTCCACCCGCGACACGTATTTCATCGCCGATGCGGTCGGGTCGATGATCGGGGCGAACGCCTGATGGCACCATTCGGACCAGCTGGATGTCGGTGTGGCCAGCCGATTTAGGGATCACTCGCAGCAGCATTGCATTATTCGGCTGCGCCAACATAAAGCTCAGTGGCCCAAATTCGACGAAATCCTCTGCAGCCGGATCATCGCAAAACAGCTGTGGCGAGGATTTGACAAATTGCAGCGCCAGCTTCCAATTCCAATCGGTGCTATAGCGTGAGCGGCTCACAACCTCGGCTTCGGCAAGCCATCCGGGGATCGAGGTTAGCATCATCGGCGGTTCATCGATCTCGTCCAAGGTGGAGGCGGGCTTAGACAGATCGACAAAGATCAGCCCGTCCTGGACGCAGACGGGATGGCTTGCCAAGCGCAGCCGAGCCGGGTCGATCCGCCTCGACAGATCGGGTTCGAGCAGGCGGCCGTCAGCGGCGAATTCCCAACCATGATAAGGGCAGATCAGGCGATCGGCCGGGCCCTCTTCAGCCTCGCACACCGGGTAACCGGCATGAATGCAGACATTGCGCAGGGCGCGCAGGGTTCCTTCCGAGTCGCGGGTCAGCAAGACGGAACGGCTCGCTGCCTCGAAACGGACAAAGCGGCCGGGCTCCCCGACTCGTGACTGATGGTCGACAACGACCCAAGGCCGTAGAAACAGACGCTGCCGCTCAGCCGCAAACACGTCGGCGCCGCTGAGTAATTGCGGATCGGGCTCGATCGTTCCGTCCCCGGCGAGCTGTTCTCCAATTGCGGCGACACTATCAGGAAGTTCCATCGTCATTTAGCCGATTTTCTATTGGTTGCAGTCGAAGACTGAACCCGACGTAGCAGCCAGGTCAAAAGGTTTGTGGCTGCGCAACGCTTGTTATCGGGCCGGCGGCAACGCGGTCTGCGCTGTTTGCGCAAGTTGCGACTGGGTTGCGGCGAGTTCGCGCGCGAGAGCGGTATTCTGGCGCCGGCATTCGCGCAATTCGCGGCGCCGCCGCAAGCCTCTGATCCAGGCGGCAACCGCACCGATGGTAACACCGAACACTAGCGAGACGACGACCACAAGATAGAGAGGAGCGGCGGCTAGAAACGGGAGCGGCCATAACCCCAGCGACACCGTCTCCCGATTTGAGGCGGCGAACAGGCCCACTAAAGCCGCAATCGCGATAACGACTACCCAGTACGCCGCGCGCACTCTCCGGTGTCCTGCGCGCGATCGCGCGCTTAAGGCGCGCTCTGATTCAGCCGGTCGCGCAATTGCTTCCCGGTTTTGAAAAACGGGATGTGTTTCTCGCCGACATGCACACTGTCGCCCGTTCTTGGATTGCGCCCGACGCGCGCATCCCGGCGCTTGACGGAGAATGCTCCAAATCCTCGCAGCTCGACCCGATCGCCTCTGGCCAATGCCGCGGCGATCTCGTCAAAGATCGCCGTCACAATGACCTCGACGTCGCGTTGATATAACTGCGGATTGGTTTCGGACAGCTTTTGCACAAGCTCCGACTTTGTCATCTCGAGCGTCTCGCTCCCATGCGTTGGGGACGAAACGAACCGTGCCAAAGCCTCGCCAGACGGTCAAGACAAAGCCATCGGTCGTTCCCCCGCCCCGACTGCATCCTCCCCATAGAATGGGTCCCGGTCCCCTCTTTCGGCAAACGAAGGCTCCGGGACGCCAGATTATTCGTTCTCTTCGGTCTCGGCTTGCCGCTCGGCATCTTGACGGCGAGCACGGTTGATCGCCGCTCCAAGGATGTCGCCGAGGCTGGCCCCCGAATCCGACGAGCCGAATTCAGCCATTGCGCGCTTTTCTTCGTCGACTTCCTTGGCCTTGATCGACAGTGTCACTTTGCGCGTAGCGCGGTCGATCGTCGTGATCTTAGCGTCGACCTTTTCACCGACCGCAAAGCGATCGGGGCGCTGCTCGCTGCGGTCGCGCGACAGCTCGGATTTGCGGATAAAGCCGAGCAGACCGTCGCCAACCGTGACTTCGACACCGCCCTCGGTGATCCCGGCGACCGTTCCCGTAACGACCTCGCCCTTGCGCAGCTTGGCCATTCCGGATTCGAACGGATCGGCCTCAAGTTGCTTGATGCCTAGGCTGATGCGTTCCTTTTCGACATCAATATCGAGCACCTTGGCGCGTACGACCTCGCCCTTGTGATAGGCGTCGAGCGCATCTTCGCCGGGGCGGTTCCAATCGATGTCGGACAGGTGAACCATCCCGTCGATATCGCCGGATAAACCGATAAACAGCCCGAACTCGGTGATATTGCGGATCTCGCCTTCGACGTCGCTGCCGATTGGGTGTTCGTCGGCAAAGGTCTCCCACGGATTGGCCAAGGTCTGCTTGAGGCCCAGGCTGATGCGCCGCTTTTGCGGATCGACATCGAGCACCATGACCTCGACCTCCTGACTGGTCGAGACGATCTTCCCGGGATGGACGTTCTTTTTGGTCCAGCTCATTTCCGAGACATGGACCAGTCCTTCGACTCCCGGCTCCAATTCGACAAAGGCGCCGTAGTCAGTAATGTTGGTGACACGGCCGCGGAATTTGGCGCCCGCCGGATATTTCAAATCGACGCCTTCCCATGGATCGGCCTCGAGCTGCTTCATGCCAAGCGAGATGCGCTGCGTCTCGGGGTTGAAGCGAATAACTTGAACCTTGACGTTCTGTCCGATATTGAGCGCCTCGGATGGGTGATTTATGCGTCGCCAGGCGATATCGGTGACGTGCAGCAGCCCATCGACCCCGCCGAGATCGACAAACGCGCCGTAATCAGTGATGTTCTTGACGACGCCGTTCAGAACCTGGCCCTCCTTGAGACTGGCGACCAGCTCCGAACGCTGCTCGGCGCGGCTCTCTTCGAGAACGGCGCGGCGCGAAACGACAATGTTACCGCGAGAGCGGTCCATCTTCAGGATCTGAAACGGCTGCTGCGAGCCCAACAACGGAGCGATATCGCGCACTGGCCGAATGTCCACCTGACTGCCCGGCAGAAATGCCACCGCGCCGTTCAGGTCGACTGTAAACCCGCCCTTTACGCGGCCAAATATGACGCCCGTGACGCGCTCATTCGCCTGAAAACTCTTCTCCAATTGTGTCCAGGCTTCTTCCCGGCGGGCTTTTTCGCGAGACAGCTGCGCTTCGCCGTTCTTGTCTTCCATCCGCTCGAGGAAGACCTCGACGGTGTCTCCGATGTGGAGTTCGGGATCGCCACCGCCGGCCGCGAACTCCTTGAGCGGCACCCGGCCTTCCGATTTGAGGCCGACGTCGATCAGGACGACATCGTTCTCTACGGAGATGACCCGGCCTTTGATAACCGTGCCTTCCAGGCCGTTCGCCATCCCCATCGATTCATCGAGAAGTGCTGCGAAATTTTCTTTCGCCGGCGCCTCTATGGTTTGCGTTGCCAAAGCCATTCCTTCTCCTTGATCCCTCAGAATTAATTTCGGCCGGCTCCACCGGGGTAGGCGCGAAGCCCGGAACCCGTCCGCATCGGCGGGCCCAGCAAGTCGTCCAATCCTGCAGCCACGGCAATGTCGATCGTTCTTAGAAAAAGCTTATACGAGAACAGCATGTTTCGTCAGTGTCCGCCAGCCAGCGCCCGAGACAAGATCGCCGACACACGGGCAAACGCCGCAGCAGTATCAAGTGTCGTGGTATCGACAATCGTCGCATCGGGTGGCGCCACCATCGGGGCAGCGCTACGCCCGGCATCGCGCATATCGCGTTCGTTCAACTCCTGCAGGACATCTTGATATATAGCCGCCCGCCCTGCCGCCCGCAACTCGTCAAGCCGCCGTTGGGCACGCACTTTGGGATCGGCAGTGACGAAAAGCTTGACGTTCGCCGATGGACAGACGACCGAGCCGATGTCGCGGCCGTCGAGCACCGCACCTTTGGCCGGGGGCGGCGGATGCGCGGCGAAGTTGCGCTGAAAGTTGAGGAGCGCGCGGCGAACCTCCGGGTTGGCTGCGACGAGCGATGCCGCGCGGGCCACAGCCTCCTCGCGCAGCCGTGCATCCGACAGAAGTTCGGCAGTAACGCATCGCGCCGCCGCCGCCGCGGCGGCGGGATCAGCCGGATCGCTGTTGGCATCGAGAATGAGCAGAGCCGTCGCGCGGTAGAGCGCGCCGGTTTCGAGATGAGCAAGGCCAAAGCATTTCGCGAGCTGTCGCGCCAAGGTGCCCTTGCCCGATGCCGCCGGCCCGTCGATCGCGACGACAAACGGCCGAGGGGTGGGCGGCGCGTCGTTCATTGCCGGCTTACGCGGCGACTGCAATTTTCCCGCCTAGGGCGTCGATCAATTTGGTGAAGTTCGGAAAGCTGGTCGCAATCGGCGCGCCGTCATCGACCCGCACAGGCTGCTGCGAGGCGAGTCCGAGCACCAAAAATGCCATCGCGATACGATGGTCCAGCTGTGTCGCGATCAGCGCCCCACCCTCGGGCGGGCCGCCATCTCCCTCGACGATCAAATCGTCGCCATCGACCTGAACGCGGACCCCAGAGGCGGCGAGCCCGGTGGCGATCGCCGTCAGCCGGTCGCTTTCCTTAACCCTGAGTTCGGCGAGCCCGCGCATGACAGTGCGGCCGCGGGCGCAGGCGGCGGCCATCGCGAGGATCGGGTATTCGTCTATCATTCGCGGTGCGCGCTCGGACGGGATGTCGGCGCCGGTAAGCGTGCGGCCGCGGGCCCACAGATCGGCGACCGGCTCGCCGCCCTCCTCGCGTTCGTTTACGAGGGCGATATCGGCGCCCATCTCGGTCAGGCATTCGAGCAGTCCGGCGCGCAGCGGGTTGAGCCCGACGCCTTCGATCGTAACCTCCGATCCCGGCACGATCAGCGCCGCAATCAGCGGAAAGGCGGCCGAAGAAATATCGCCGGGGACAACGATCGGGGCTGCTGAGAGTTCGGGCTGACCTTCGACCGTGATGCGCTTGCCGCCGCCCGCGGCGGGCTCGGTCATTACCTTGGCGCCAAAGTGGCGCAACATGCGTTCGGTGTGATCGCGCGTTGCCAACGGCTCGATGACCGAGGTCTCACCGGGGGTGTTGAGACCGGCCAGCAGCACCGACGATTTGACCTGTGCCGATGGGACTGGGAGGCGATACTCGAACGGGATCGGGCTTGTCGCTCCGGTCACCGCAAGCGGTAATCGGGCGCCTTCGCGAGTCAGAAATTTGGCGCCAAATCGGCTCAGCGGCTCGGTAACACGACCCATCGGCCGGCGCCGCAGCGAGGAGTCGCCGGTCACGAACGCAGTTAGCGGATGCGTCGCCAGGATCCCGAGCAGCAATCGCGCCGAGGTCCCGGAATTGCCGAGGTCGAGCAGATTGTCCGGCTCGGCAAGACCACCGATCCCGACCCCGTCGACAATCCATCTCCCATCGTCGCCGCGAGCCGCATGGGCGCCGAGCGCATTCATCGCTGCCGCGGTGGCGAGCACATCCTCGCCTTCGAGCAGACCGGTGATCTCGGTCCGGCCGACCGCAAGCGCACCGAGCATCAGGGCGCGATGCGAAATCGATTTATCGCCCGGAACACGGATTTTGCCCGAAAGCGGGGTCGCGGCACGCGTCGCTTCCAGAGGCCCGGGTGAAGAAAGCGGTGAAGAATGGACCATGACGACCGATGAGATCATGCAAAATAACAATTGACGGTTGCAGCCCTGGCCGCTGCCGCCCATATCGGGAGGCCGGCGATGCCTCACCGCAGATATGTTTTTGACAGGGCGATGCCCTTGTGGCAATGGCGCGCCGATCGATCCTGACGAAGATGGAGTTTTAATGTGGCCAAGCCCGAATGGGGCACCAAGCGAATCTGTCCGAGCTGCGGCACCCGTTACTACGATCTGATGCACCGGCCCGTAATCTGCCCGAAATGCGCGACGCCATTTGATCCCGAGGCGTTTTTGAAGTCGCGCCGGGCGCGGCCGGTGGCCCCGGTGGAAAAAGAACTCGAGCCGGTGGGCGCCGAGGAACTCGAAACCGATGCCGAGACCGAGGAGGAGGCCGACGTCGCCGTCGAGGAGGAGGCACTGCCGCTCGAGGAGGCAGAAGAAGAGGACGAGGAACTGCTGGAGGATGCCTCTGAACTCGGCGAAGATGATGACGACATGGCCGAGGTGATCGAGAACGTCGAGGAGGACGAGCCCTGACGAGCGGGGGACAGACGCGTTTTTTGCTTGCCCGTGCGGGGTAGGATTTATAGCTTTTACTGGTGAGCGGGCAGGCCTAGCTGGCCCGCGGGGATGATGGGGCCATAGCTCAGCTGGGAGAGCGCTACAATGGCATTGTAGAGGTCACCGGTTCGATCCCGGTTGGCTCCACCAACACACAAGGGCTTAGTCGGTAACGGCTAAGCCCTTCGGTTTTCGCGGAACCAGGGCGGAAGCGTATCGAGAGCGGATTAGCTCGATGCTCGATTGCGGACCTTACCCCTCGTGATTCGTAAGTTCGGAATGGAGGTCGCTATCTGCCCTTGGCGCTCGGGGTTTCGCCCGCAGCGCCACTAAATTGGACGCGTTGGACGAAAATTCGCGAGCACAAAAAAGACGCCATTCCGCAGGCGCACGGCGCGCCGGTCGCGGAGGCGAAGCGAAAAGGCGGCCGAGCGCCTGTTCCTCGAGCGGGGCCTCAGCTCATTAGGCATGGACGAGCTAGCCCGGGTTGCCGGCCTGGGCTTCGGACGCTATACGACCATGGCCTAATCCCGCTCGACCCTTTGTCGCGCCTTACACGACTGTTCGGTGCAGGTTGTCCAAGTCAGCCCGGCAAATCGAACTGAATGCCAGCAGCGGATCCTCGACGCTCTTAGACAGCGCCTGATTCGCGAGCTGCCGGAGCTCGATGCTCGGCTTCAACAGAATCTCGACGATCCCCCTAAGCGCCGCCTCCGCTCCTGCGACAACGTCAGGCGGGGCAAAGAGCCTCATTCGGTTGATGAGCCCGATCAGGCGCTGCTCATCACCGCTAAGCGCGATCTCGTCGCGGGTATAAGCGTTCAGCAGTAAATTTGACGCACTCATCACGAAATCAGCGTAAACGGTTTCGCGCTTCGCGATCTCGGATGCGATGCGCTGAACGCGATCTTGAGAGCGCCGCGTGTAAACGGTGCCAAGTAGTGAGGCGCTGGCCCCTACGAGGGCCCCCAAGAACAACGAAATCGGGCCAAAGAGAGTTGGCTCAATGTTCATGCCGCCTCACTGAAGTGCAGCTGGGTAGAGATTTGGCCCAGAGCACAGCCCCCCTCCCGCGGTAGCGTTAGGCCAAGAGTGGCTACACCCAGGCCCACCACGGCATCCGCCCCATCATGCCTGACTCGCTTCTTCCTTTCCTATCCACATATTCGATCGGCTGCGGCGGAGCCGGCAGACCGCCGCCCAGCGGGGTGGCGGTGGCGGGCCGAAGGCGAATGGGTACGGCGCTGCGGCCGTCAAGGGTGTGCAGACCGACGAAGGTCAATTTCAGATTTTTCATTACTCGCTCGTTGTTTCGAAGCCAGCCCGGTGCGACCGTGCCGGACGCGACGTCGCCCCGCGCAGTCACGGTGGCTTCCGGTCCCGGCGCCAGACAATCTGAGCTTCCCGCCATAATCGACGAGGTGATCTCGCTCAAGGGTACGCTCCGCCCATTCGGCAGCGCGCGGCGGAAGCGTCCAGCGATATTGGGCCAGACCTTGTCTGCTCGACTAATCCGGCTCCGTTCAACGGGCCGCTATTCACCGCCCATTCGCTTTCGTCGACCGCGTCAACCTTGGCAGAGACTTCTGGCCCGACACGCTCGCGCCAGTCATTTACAGCTGCAACCCAAGCGTAATCGATCCTGCTACTTACTCCGTACAGTTTGAGGAATAGCCGCAGATCTTCTTTAAACGGCGTCGTCGACGAGCGCGCGTCAAACCATTGCAATGAGCCAAGCCTTTGCAATGCGTCGATATCGGCACCGTTGCACTCAGCATACAAGCGGCGATCCCGTGACAACCTCGCCAACAGCTGTATTTCCCTATCGGTCAATTTCATTGCCCAACTCCCGAGGGCGTCTTTGCGGAGTGTTCTGTTTCGGCCGCCAATAGCGGTGTGAGAAACGCAACCGCTATTGGATGGCGGCGCTCTGGCGGCCCATAGCCAACCGCCGCCGGCATCAAAGTATATCAGCGCGTACTTACGGAGCATTCGACTGCCGAATAGTAATAACGGCGATTATAAGGGTCCCAACAAGTCCAATAGGATGATGGGGACGAATAATAGTAATTGCTCGACGTCTTGTTGTTGAGCCGGCTGCCGCTCCTACCGCGGTTCCGGTAGCGGCTCCCGCCGCATAAGCGCCCCAGTAACGTCCATTACCATAGTATCCATTAACATAGTATCCGCTGCCGTAATTACGGCTGCCATATCCGCCGCTGCCGTAGGCATTGACATTGCCGTAGTTCACGGAATTGCCGGCGGCATTGACGTTAGCGGAATTCAAGGGGCCTGCCGCCACATTCCTGGAGGCATTTCCCGCGGGGCCGCGTGCCGGGATATTTCCCGAGGCATTTCCCGCGGGGCCGGCCGCCACGCCACCGGGCTCACCCTGCGGGAGGCTTGGCGCACCACCGCCCGGCAGACTCGGCGGACCGCCGCCCGGCAGACCCGACAGCCCGCCGCCCATCGGCGGAGCCGGGAAACCACCGCCCATCGGCGGAGCCGGGAAACCACCGCCCATCGGGAGACCCGGGAGGCCGCCGCCCATCGGCGGGGCCGGGAGGCCACCGCCCATCGGAGGAGGCGGTAGTCCTTGAGCAAATGCGTCCGACGCGGCCGTCAACGCGAGAAGGCCGAGAAGGGTTATTTTCATATGCTTCATCGCTTGCTCCTGATCTGTCCCGGCGCAACTGACTGATCCAGCTCGAAACTTTGTCGCGTCGGCGGGTTGAAAGGTGAGCTGTAAGTCCAGCTTTAGGCTACCGGCTGCGCCGAGGTGATCTGCGTCAGATCCATTTTTTGGATCGCGTCCGGCTGAGGTCTCTTGATCCGGAACCAGGTCACGTAAAGCGCCGGCAGGAAGACAAGGGTCAGCACAGTGGCGATCGCTAGGCCGCCCATGATCGCGTAGGCCATCGGACCCCAGAAGATGGTCGGCGCGATCGGGACCATCCCGAGGATTGCGGCCGAGGCGGTCAGGAGGATCGGGCGAAACCGGTGTGCGGTGGCCTCGACGACGGCGTCCCAGGGAGAGCGACCGTGCGCCTTTTCCGTCTCGATCTGGTCGATCAGGATCACCGAGTTGCGGGCGATCATGCCAGTGAGGGCGAGCACGCCGAGCATCGCCACGAAACCCATCGGCTTATCCGCAAGGAGCAGAGCCCCGACGACCCCAATGAGGCCCAGAGGGGCCACGCTGAGCACCAGGAACAAGCTATTGAAGCTCTGGAGCTGGATCATCAATACCGTGAGGATCAGAATGAGCATCAATGGCAAGACGGCGACGACCGACACCTGCGCCTTGCTGCTCTCCTCGACGGTTCCTCCGACAGCGATATGGTAGCCGCTCGGCAGGCTGGCGCTCAGTGCCGCGATCTTTGGCGCCAGCGCCTGCACCACTGTGGCGGCCTGCGTGCCGGGCACGGTGTCGGCCTGCACGGTCACTGTGGGCCGCCGGTCCCGGCGCCAGACAATGGGATATTCCTGGCCATAATCGACAGACGCGATCTGGCTCAGCGGAACGGTCTTCCCGTTCGGCAATGGTACTTGCAGTGTACGGATCGTCGACAACGACATGCGCTGCTCGGCCGATGCCCGCACCAGCACGTCGACGAGATAGATCCCGCTGCGCACCTGGGTGGCGGTAACGCCGGACACGACCGCGTTCACCGCCAATGCCAGTTGCTGCGAGCTCAGGCCCAGCATACGAGCCTGATCCTGATCGACCCGGATCCTGATTGTGCGCGCCGGCTCCATCCAGTTGTAATTGATGTTTTCGGCGCCCGGGGTGGACCCTATTTCCTGGGCCATCTTGAAGGCGATCGCGCGCACCTGGTCCGGCTCCGGCCCGCTGACCCTGTATTGCAATGGCCATCCGACGGGCGGGCCGAGTTCCAGCGGATAGACCCGGCCGACAACGCTCGGGAACTCGGTCGCTAGCGCGTGCTCGAGCTTCGCCTTCACCCGCTCACGCTGCTGCAGTCCCTTGGTAACAACTACGGTTTGGGCGAAAAAGTCATTGGGAAGCTGAACGTTGAGCGGCAGATAGAAACGTACGGCGCCCTGTCCGACATAGGTGCTCCAGTGATCCACGTCCTGATCGCTCTTGAGAAGCTTGTCCACCCGCGCCGCGACGTCCCGGGTGGCGTAGATCGACGCGTTCTCGGGCAGCTGCAGGTCCGCGAGCAGCTCGGGCCGGTCGGATGACGGGAAGAATTGCTGCGGGACCAGGCGCATGCCGTAGAGCGCTGCCCCAAACAGGCCGAGCGTGAGGACGACCGTCACCCAGCGCGCCCGCATCGCCAGCCCGAGAAAGCGGCGGAACGTTCGCATGATCGGGCCGGGCTCCTCCCCGTGTACCGCCTTCGGCTTCTTGAGAATCCAGACGCCGAGCAACGGTGCAAACAGGGCAGCGACCCCCCAGGACGCTATCAGTGCGATGGCCACGACGGCAAAAATCGAGAATGTGTACTCGCCCGCGGCGCTGCGCGCGAACCCGATGGGGACGAACCCCGCTACCGTGACCAATGTACCGGCTAACCTCGGAAGGGCAGTCGAGGCATAGGCAAAGATGCCGGCCTGTTCCTTCTCATCACCCCTTTCCAGCCGCGTGACCATTGCCTCGATCGTAATCATTGCGTCATCGACCAGCAGGCCGAGGGCAATAATGAGGGCACCCAGTGAGATGCGCTGTAGATCGATCCCGAAGAATTTCATCGCCACGAACACGGTGGCGAGGACCAGCGGGATCGAGATCGCCACGACTGTGCCCGCACGCAGACCGAGGGCGACTAAGCTGACCGCTAGGACGATTGCGATGGCCTCCCACAGGGCCTCCATAAAGTCGTCCACCGCGTGCTCAACCGTGACGGGCTGGTCAGCGACGAGCGTCGGTTCGATCCCAACCGGCAGGTTCGCGGTGATCTCCGTCATGGCAGGCTCGACGTTGCGTCCGAGCGCCAGGACGTCGCCGCCCGTGCGCATGGCGATGGCGAGCCCGATCCCCTTCTTCCCGTTAACGCGGAACATCGGCTGAGCGGGATCGGCAGGCCCACGTGTGACATGCGCGATGTCGCCGAGGCGAATGATTCGACCGTTCTTTGCGACGAAGTTAACGGCAAGAACATCCTGCTCGGACCGGAACGCACCCGAGACGCGGACCAGGATCTTCTCGTCGGCGGTCTGTACGACGCCCGCGGGGGTGACGGCGTTCTGGGCCTGAAGCGACGCGATCAGTTCGGAGCGGTCGATCCCGAGGCCCGCCAACTGCGCGGTCGAGAACTCAACGTAAACGCGCTCGTCCTGCGCGCCAAGAATGTCGATTTTGGATACATCCGGAACCTGGAGAAGCTGCTTGCGGATATCAACGACGTAATCCCTCAGTTCCCGCTCAGTGAATCCGTCCGCGGTGAAGCCGTAAACGATGCCGAAAGTGTCGCCGAACTCGTCGTTGAAGCCGGGCCCGACGATGTCTTGCGGCAGCGTGTTGCGGATGTCGCGCACCTTCTTGCGCACCTGGTACCAGATGTCCGGCACCCGTGCTGGGGGCGTCGAATCCTTGAGGTAAACGAAAATCGTGGTCTGCCCCGCGGTCGTGTAGCTCTTCAGGTAGTCGAGGCTCGGGGTTTCCTGCAATTTGCTTTCGATGCGGTCGGTAATTTGCTCGAGCGTGTCGCCGACCGTGGCGCCTGGCCATGCGGCTTGTACGACCATGGTCTTGACCGTGAAGTCCGGGTCCTCGCTGCGCCCGAGACGGAAGTAGGAAAAGATGCCGGCGACCACGATGACGAGCATGAAGTAGGTCACCAGCGAACGGTGCCGAAGCGCCCATTCGGACAGGTTGAAGCTGTTCATCAGACGGCTCCCAGGAGCCGGACCTTCTGGCCCGGGCGCAGCACTTGGACCCCGGCCGTGACGACGACCTCTCCGTTTTCCAAACCTTTCGAGATCACAGCGGTGGCTGGGTCGTAGCGCACTACGGCGACCTCTCGCAGGGAGACAGTCTTACTCTGCGGATCGACGACCCACACGGCCGGGCGCCCATTTGCCTCGGTCAACGCACTTGCTGGGATCTCCACACCAGGGGGCGCCGCCAGCTTGGTCGTGCCAGTGACAGTGGCTCCCAGGCGCATGGCCTCGGGCGGGTCGATGAGGCCGACTTTGACCTGCCACGTCCGGGTGGTGGCGTCCGCCTGGGGCGACACCTCCCGGACGCGACCAGTCGCCCGCACGGTCGGGTCGTTGGTAAGGGCGATATCGATCAACCCGTCGCGCGGGGCCGTTCTGATTAGTTGCTCGGGCACGTCGAAGACGGCGTCGCGGCCGCCCTGACGCGCGAGCTGCACGATCATCTGCCCGGCATGGACCACTTCGCCCGGCTCGGCGCCTTTCGCGGTGACCGAACCCGGGGCATCGGCATACAGGACCGTGTAGCTCAGCTGTTCCTGCGCGGTACGCACCTGTGCCTGAGCGGCGTCGACTTGGGCCTGGATGGTCTCGAACTTCTGCCGCGCTTCGTCGAAATTGGCCCGGGACGTCCACCCATCCTTCACCAGTTGCTGCTGCCGCGCGAGAGTAAGGCGCGCCTGAACCAGCAGCGCCTCAACCGATGCCAGGTTGGCTTGCGCCGTGTTCAGCCCGTTCTTCTGAATCTGTGGGTCGAGCTTGGCGACGACCTGGCCTGCCTTGAGGACATCGCCGACATTGACGGGCCTCTCGAGCATGCGCCCGTCGAGGCGAAAGGCGAGGCTGACCTCGTCCTTGGCGCGGATGTGGCCCGTCAGCGCAACGGTCTCGCCTTCGGCGAGGCGCTCGACGGTGACTGTCCGGACGGGCCGGGCTTGGGAGATGGGTGGCGCTGGCTTGTCGCAGCCCATGACGGTCGCGACGATCAAGGCGGCGCACAAAATGTGAGGCTTGAACATTGACCTGCCTTTCGTTGGGGCTGGGCCTTGCTTTGCACCACTAGATACACTTATATGCATTATGAGATGTAGTTAACCGAACGAACGATGTAGTTAGATACACTTTAAAGTGCAATAGGACTTCCGCATGAAAGATCGCATAGGCTCGAACGAGACCGTGTCACAGACCCGGCGCGGCGGCTCCCGTGAGGCGATCGTCGAAGCGGCCGAGCGCTTGTTCCTGGAGCGGGGCTTTGGCTCCGTCACGATGGACGAGCTGGCCGAGGCCGCCGGCGTCGCCCGGCGAACGCTCTACAATCAGTTCGCCAGCAAAGAGGAAATCTTCCGGGAGATGCTCCTTAAGGTGTCGAGGCAGCTCGAGACTGCGTTTCCGCCCGGCATCGAAACCCGGGGTGATGTCGAGGACGTGCTGCGCCTGATCGCACGCATGATTCTGGGGCTCCACAAAAACCCGGAATACCTTGGGTTTCTCCGAATGGTGGTAGCCGACTCCCGCCAGTTTCCCTGGATCGCCGAAGAGTTCGCCGCCGTCATGGAGCCTCAAGCCGAGCGACTCGTGCGCTATCTCGCGCATGTGACTGCGATGGGCATCCTGGACTGCCGCAATCCGATGCTTGCGGCTCACCAGTTCATGGGGATGCTCAACCAGCTGTCTCTGTGGCCCTGGATGACGGGTCGCGAGCGCGTCGCCGTTCCAGAAGAGGACATAATCGAAGAAACGATCCGGATGTTCCTGCAGCATTACCGGCGCCCGCGATCGAAAAGGCACCGCCCTGACAGCGCGGCGTGACCCGCAGCGCTCGCTCCGTAGTGCCAGATGAGAAGTGACAGCGCCGGCATCGTTGCCTGCCAAGGGCTCGTGCCCCGCTTTGCCGGCAACTTCCGGCCAGCTGGGGTGTGCTTTAGGATCGCGCCGAACCTGCCATTCGCGCGACCTGGGCCGACCTTAACGGCGGTGGTGTACCCGTCATGCTTTGTGCCCGTCACTGCTGCTGAGGTAGCGCGCCACAGGCTATGGTACGAGAAGCCTCTGCTGTTAAAGCTAATAGCGATATTCCGGGTAGCGTTTTCATGCGAAACATTACCCGACGATTCTTTACTACATCTAATGGATTTGTTCAGCCTTTCTCCTAAAAGCTCTGCTGAGTACTTCCTGCCAGTACCATTCTTCAAATATGACCACCGCTACCTTCGTTATCCAGGTTATCAGAAGATAATGAGTCCGGCAATGGGACTGCTAATAATTGCAATCCTGTTTACCATCGACACTCAGCTGTCGATTGAGTATCATCATCCTGAAATCGCGTAGATTTTCAGGACAAGATCGATGCCTCGCAATCGCGTGCAACACCAGAAGGGCCTCTCGGATGATGCCTTCGAACGGCTTTATCCGGACGAGGGGGCCTGCCGTAGGGCGTGGTTTGCCTGGCGCTGGCCTGAGGGCTTCAAGTGTCCACGGTGCGCAGCATCAGAGTATTGCGAGATCCGCGATCGTCAACTGCTGCAATGCCGGCGCTGTCGGCATCAGACATCGCTGATCGCCGGCACCGTCTTGCAGGGCACCAAGCTGCCGATGCGGGCTTGGTTTCGCGCCATGCACCTGCTGGCTCAAGGCAAGAAGGGCCTGTCCAACATCGAGCTGGGCCGCCGGCTCGGGATCTCGACCAACGCCGCCTGGCGGATCCAGCACAAGCTGATGCAAGCTATGATCGAACGCGACCGCCGTTACATGCTTGGCGCCGCCGGGCCGCGGATCGAGATCGACGACGCCTATATCGGCGGTGAGCGCACCGGCGAAGGCGCCGGGCGCGGTCGGCGCGGTCATACGCCCTTTATCATCGCCGTGGAGACCTCCTCAGATGGCCGCCCGCTGCATACCCGCCTTCAGGTCGTGCGCGGCTTCCAAGCTGGCGAAACCAAACGGCTATGCGCCCGCGTCGCGGCCGGAACGACTGTCGTCAGCGACGGCGGCCAATGGTTTCGCTGCATTGCCGAGCAGCCGGGTATCGTCCATGAACGCCACGTCACTGGCTCCGATCGCAGAGCTGCACGCCACCCTGCCTTCCGCTGGGCGAACACCATGCTCGCCAATATCAAGAACAGCTTGCTCGCCACCCACCGAGTGGTCGCCGCCAAACATCTGCCGCGCTACCTCGGCGACTTCGCATGGCGTTTCAACCGACGCTTTGTCCTCAAAACAATCCACGAGCGCCTCGCCATTGCGGCAACGACAACGCCGCCGATGCCCTACCGCCTCCTCAAACTGGCTGAGGCTCGATGGGGATTGCAATTAGAAAATACGAGGAGGCTTGGAACCGCACCATGGGCTGTAATTTAGCCCGCTCAGCCGACGTATTAGCGGCGAGCCTTCCAACGTTTGATAACATTGTGGTTGCCGTACGCCGGAGAATTAAAGGAAAGGGCGATATTGACCTTGCCGTGTATGACATTATCTCATGTCAAATGCTGGTGTGCGAAATAAAAACGGTCTACGATAAACATCGCACTGTTCGGCAAATGCAAAGGTTCGAGGAGTCGAAAGTTAACCTTGCTCACGCTATTGGGCAGCTCCACCTGGCAATTAGTGCGGTCAGGTCGGGTGCGATGAGTATGCGAACGATCTTCGGTCGTCATTTGCCGTCACCAGAACGAGTACGCGGCGCCCTGTTGACATGGGTCGATCCAATTGACTTAATTGTTGGAACTGTTGACGAAAATCTTTTGAGTTTAAATTTCGCGACGTTCAGTTACCTGCTTCGGCGGAGTGAAGGAGACCTTCCCGCGATGTTACGCGCGATTAGTGAACTGCGTAACATCTGGTGTGGCGCCGAACGGCGCGCTATGACCTTCAAATAGAGGTACCGACGGACCTCGAGGTCCAAGTTCCGATCCTAGAGTCCCATGCCGATCTTTGCAGGTTGGATCTGTCACCGACTGCATTGCAGGAGTTACATCTGCTGCCCGTCCTCCCTGACGATTGGCGTAAGAACCCAACATATTCGGAATTCGTGAGCTATTTCGATGATACCTTTGACGCACTAGGCATCATCTTCCTTGCTGCCCAATCCCGGCGAAGGTCGCTTCACGCGAGCCCCTGCCGCCATTCAGGCTTGGCGGCGGGAACTGGTGTTCATGCCCCTAAGGAAACGCTGAAATAAGCCGAGGCAAGGGCGCGGGCAACGGGTAGAATCCGCGGGTCCGGGGGGACCAAGGGGCGGGCGATGCAGCGGCAGGGGAGCTTTTCGCAGGCGGAATACGCCGGGAAGAAAAGGCAGACGCGCCGGGACCGGTTTTTGGCCGAGATGGAAGAGGTTGTGCCCTGGGCACGGCTGGTCGATCGTCCGCGACCTTCTACCCGAAGGGAGAGCGCGGCCGGCCGCCGGTTGGGCTGGAGCGGATGCTGCGGATCTACTTTTTGCAGCAGTGGTACGGGCTGGCCGACGAGGCCGTGGAGGACGCGCTGTACGACAGCCAGGCGTTGCGTGGCTTTGCCGGCATCGATCTGTCGGTGGCGACAGTTCCGGACGCGACGACGGTGCTGAACTTCCGCCATTGGCTAGAGCAGCATGATTTGACCCGGGTTCTGTTCGACGAGGTCGGTGCGATGCTGGAGGAGCGCGGGCTGTTGATGCGCCAGGGCACGATTGTCGACGCCACGATCATCGCCGCCCCGCCTTCGACCAAGAACAAAAGCAAGGCGCGCGATCCGGAGATGCACCAAACCAAGAAGGGCAACCAGTGGTACTTCGGGATGAAGGCGCATATCGGGGTCGATGTCGCCTCGGGGGTGGTGCACACGCTCACCGGCACCGCCGCCAACGAGGCCGATATCAATCAGGCAGCGGCCTTACTGCACGGCCAGGAGGAGGCGGTCTTCGCCGATGCCGGCTATAGCGGGGCGGACAAGCGGCCGGAACTTGCCGACCGCGACGTCTCCTGGAACATCGCGGTCAAGCGCAACCTCATCAAGGCATTGCCCGAACGGCTGCGAAATTGGGCCGAAGCTGTGGAGCGGGCGCTGTCACAGGTGCGGGCCTGGGTCGAGCACCCGTTCCACATCGTCAAGAACCTGTTCCGCCATAAGAAGCTGCGCTATCGCGGGCTGGCCAAGAACACCGCGCAGCTGCACACCCTGTTCGCGCTGGCCCAACCTGGTGATTGTCAAGAAAGCGCTGCTCGCCCAGGGCCGTGTCTGATCACGCCCGGACTGTGCCTTGATCCCAAAAACAACGCAGCAAGACAACACCACAAACCCGGTCTTCTGCCGATACAGTCCATTACCGAGTACGCCGATACAGCAAAATTATGCCTCGGTCGGCAAACCGTCGCCTACGCCGCCATTGTTCGGCGTTTCCTTAAGGGCCTTAATTTTGGAGGGAGCGCGCGCCTTTCTCGGATCTCCAGCTAATGCATGTCGCCGCGATCGTCACTCTCGTCTTGCGAATGGATCGAGTCCGGTACCCGGATTGGCGCCGGGGTCGTCGGAGTACAGCCGGCCAGCACCAGCATAACGAGTAGGGCGATAGCCGCTCTGCGCGCCTCCGCGGCAGATATCCGTGTCGGTGCGGCAAACACAGGGCGGCTAGATGCCGAGCAGGTTCTTTTCCCTTATGCCGTCTGTCCCGGGGACCGGGAAATCGAGCAACGCGATCGCGGTATTCCGCGCTAAGCTGACCGATGCGATCACCGGACTTGCTCGACCGCCAGAGACCCGCCCGCTCAGCGGGCGGAGCAGCTCGGTTTCCGGCAGCGTGAGATCGAGCCAGGCGAGCCAATCCACCCGGTCGAGGATAACCATCTGCCGGTCATGAATTGGCGCCACGTCGGAGCCGGGTTCGGTCGTTAGCAGGGTGAACGCCTCCCCCGCACCATCGGGTATCCGCCGCCAGAGCCCGGCGAAGCAAAACCAATCCTCGCCGGCCTTGGTGAACTTCCATTTCGATTTCGGCGACTTGCTGCCGGTGAACTCGAAGAAATGTGACGCCGGAACGAGGCAGCGGCCCCCGGAAAGTGCCGGTCTTCCGATCGAAAACTGATGACCGGGGCTCCTTTGGGCCGGCTCGGCGGAAAACCCCACCACAGCTGAACCAGCTCGACACCACCATCGCGGCGCCGGATGACGGGTGCTATTTCAGTCGGCCAGATATCGTCACGCGGTTCTAGGTTCGGTGCCGCCTCAGGCCAGCGCAACGGAGCGCGTATTTGGCTGAACGCCCGCAGATAGTCGTCGTAAGGAATGCGGCTACCAAAATCGTTACAGATGGGCGGCATATGGCGCCGTTAGGCCGAAAGCCCAATCCGGCTGGACAGGTTAGGACGACCATGCGATCTTCCGTTCTAGTACAAACCCGGGCTACATGCTGCTATTGCTGACGCCTCCACCGCCACCGCCATGTTCCGGAATCTGTTCGCTGTTCTCCGGCGAATACAGCGGGTGTTGAGTCTGGCTCTGGGTACACCCAAACAGCACCAGCATCATCAAGAACGCGATCAGCCGAATATCCCCAGAGATCACGTGGTGGGGCCGATCGGCTATGGCCGCCGTCATGCTTCGGTCTATTGGCACCGCCGAATGAGCTCGGTATTTCGGTCAACACTGCATCAGCTCGATGCTGACACCGTTGGGTGCCGCGACATAGCACAACAGGCTGTCGCCGACCCCCTTAGCGAGAAACGGTGGCAGTATCTACGAGTAAGATGAGGGGCAATAGCAGTACCGGCCATTACAAAACGCCGCTGGATTGGCGAGGGCACATATTCGGTCCTGTAGCTCCATGCCGCGTAGCGTTGTATTTGTACTCGAGCGGTTCACCGCATTCCTCAAAATGCCGTCGCATGGCGTGCGCCGACGTAACATTCGACAGCGATCGGGAACTCAGTCAGTGTCCGACCATATTCCTTCACGATAGGTCTGCATCAGCGACTGCACCTTGTTGAGCCCGCTCGTGTTGAGCCAGGCGTCGCCAATCCGCGCCGCACGCTCACCGACACCTCGGCCCGGCCGACGATGCGCCAATCTGTCAGGAAGTTACACAATGTATTAATTCTTTACAGAACGGGGGTCTGAAGATTAACTCAATGTTTACCACTCCGGGTCCGAAATTGCTGTGTCCGATTGACTTCAGCGGTAATCGCGATGAGCTCATCTATCAAAATTCGCCCCGCACCGAACGGCAAAGTCTATGTTGTCTGGCTTGGTCAGCCAATCTGCGATGCCGCGGGAGGCTCCGCGAGCACCAGTCGGCTCTCGTTACTGGAAGGGAGGTGACGCCATGGCCGCAATGATCACCGCGACACCGCAGCTGATCGAGGCGGCCGGAATTACGGAGCACACGGGAGAGGACCGTGACGGCGTTGGCGAGGGAGCCGACATAGTCCGCGGTGACCTGGCCGTCGGGCAACGGCCGGCCGGAGCCGATCACGACGCCGCCGCGCCCACGGGCAAGCCAGATTAGCATCTCCTCCGGATTGCCAACTGTCGCCGTCAGGCCGATCCGCTGGAGGGAGTGTCCGGCGAGACGTTCGAGCAGGAAGAGCAGGTGCCAGCCGCGGTCGTCGCCCGCGAAGGCGTGCAGTTCGTCCACCACGACGACGCGTACACCACCGAACAGACCGGTGTTGTCGACAGGCGGTGAGGTCATCATCGCCTCCAGTGACTCGGGTGTTGTCAGCAAGAGGTCGGGTGGGTCGCGGACGATCCGACGGCGCGCCGCGTCGCCCACGTCGCCATGCCAGAGAGCTGCGCGACGGCCCACAAAAGAGGCGTAACGTTGCAAGCGGGGTTCGAGGTTGTGAGTAGCGCGCAGGGGGCAGACATATAGAGTCGATAACCCTTGCCAGCCCTCGGTCGCCATTCTGGACAGCAGCGGCAGCACCGCCGCCTCGGTCTTGCCACCAGCAGTGGGCGCGAGCAGGAGGACACTTTGAACCGGTTTCATCGCTGCGAGCTGCGTCGGGCGGAGCTCCGTCCAGCCCAAAGTATTGACGACGTGATAGCCAAGGGCTGGGTGCAACTCTTCAATGGGCTCACGCGTCCAGCTCGATGTCGTCGACGGAGGCCGCGGCGGCACTAGCGCGCTCGGCGGCGGGTCCTCTCGCGCTCGTCTATCGTGGGGGCATAGTGCCGCCGTGGATCGAAGTCGGAAAACTGGTCCACCCGGTCGAGCACATCGGCGACGAGCTTGCGGAGGAAGAGCCGTGGCGCGATACCGGCGCGTCCACCAAGGTGCCCGGCGACGGCTCGAGCCAGGTCGGCAAGATTGACGTCGTCGACAAGGCTCCGGACACGGTCCGGTGCGGCAGCCTGATCGGTGAAGAGATCCGCACACGGGCGCCGACGGCGGTGAGCGCCGGAGGGTCAAAGCCCTGAAGCCGAACTTGGACTGCGCGAGGATTGTCGAAGCGCGCATCGGTGGCAAAGTCTGTATGCAGACGCTGTGCGAGAGGAGGTAGCCGCTGAACGCCCTGCGGCCCATCGAAGAACGCCATTGTGCCGGTGATAACGAGGTATAGCCCCGGATAACGGCCAGCATCGATTTCATCGACCAGCTGGCGCAATGCGTTAAGACCCCTCGCGCGGGTGTCGGCACGCATGCGTTGCAGGGTCTCAATCTCGTCTAGTACGAGGACCAAGCCAGAGCGACCGGAGTCGCGAAGAATGGTCGCAGCCCAGGGAGGAAATGCATTGCGCCGAAGGGATCGAGGTCACCCCTTACGCCTGCCGCACGCTTGACAAATGCCGCGACGTTCGGCTGCCCGCCGAGCCACGCATCAGTCCCTCGGCGAGCGCGTCGTCGTTTGCGAACAACGCTCGCCGATAGGCCCGCAGCACCGCGGAGAAAGCTGGGGCGGTGCGTGCGACCTCGGTGAGGCGGCGTTCCATTATAGCCTCGGTGGCGGTGGCGAGGGCTTCGCCATCTGCGGCATCGATGCGGCCCTCGTTGATGACATCCTCTTCGAGAGTGTAGAATCAAGTGTCTACCGTCGGCCGCAGTGCCCCCTCTGGAGTGTCCGTTGTGGCGAGCCACTCGACAAGGCGGCGGTACACCTTCTCCCAGCGATGCAGCGGCGTTTCGGTCCCGAGATCTGCACTTCGCTGGTCGCAAAGCCCACGAACCGGGCGCGCTCCTGCAGCCAGCGGCCGAAGAAAGTTTTGCCGCTCCCGTATTCGCCGCGTACGGCCTTGAATCCACCCCGGCCGGAAGCTACTGCGGTAAGATCGGCATCGAGGGGCGACCTCGAAGCGCTCCATACCGATCGCGACGGCGGCGAGACCCTCGCGGGGCACTGTGCCCCGATGGAGGGCGGAGATAGCGCCGCGGCGCTGTGGACCGATGCGCCAGTGAGACCCAGCCCTGCCGCGCCAGCGTCTCAGCAAGTACTTGGTAAACGGAGAAGCTGAGCCCGTCGAGAACCAGCAGCAGTACCGGCGTCTCGCGTGCCAACGGACCGACGATGACCTCGAGGACCCGCTCTATCGGCAACGGATCGGCGCCGAAAGAGCCTGCAGCGTTCCAATCTCGGAGCAGTTCGGCGAAGGCGCGGTTCTGTGCCTCGCTGCGAACTTCCACCGCCTCTCGAACACGGGCGTAGGCGGCTGCAACCTTAGGCAGCTCGTCGCCTGGGCGGAGGGCGTGGCGAGCCCGCTCGGCGAACCCGTCCTCTGCGGCACAGGCTTCGGCCGCCTCAGCGAGGCTTGTGGCCGGTCGGCGCCATGAGGCCATCCAACGGCACAGACGGGCGGCCATCTCCAGGCGTTCTATGCGAGTGCGCTGGTCGGCCGACCGGTCATGCTCCACTGCTCGACGGACGAGATCGGAGGCGCGCCTCACGTCGTGCTCCGCGCTGGAACTGACGGCAGCATTGAGGGCAGCGCGGCATCACGCATGCGTGCCTCCAATCCGACGACGAGTGCGGGGCTCAGCCCAGCATGCCGCTCGGCACGGACCTCTGTGAGCAATGCAGCAGCCCGGGCCTGGACGGCACGTGCAGGCCGAATCCTCAGGTTCGAGCCGCATCAGCATGCCCCGGGCAGCCTCAGCCAGCGCTGCTCCAGCCTCGGCATCGACCCGCTGACCGCCCAGGAGCGGCTCGAGCCGCACGGCCGACTCGCGTAAATCGTCTTGAGGCTGACCCCCTGCGAAAACTACCCGGCAGACGAGGCCAACGGCGAACGCATCGGATCCGCGACCGGCCGCTGCCGCACCCATCAGCAACGTGGCCGCGGGACCACCCGCCGCCGAGGGGCGTTCGACCATCCGCGTGCGAGCCTCAATCGGAAGGGCTGCAAGCCGACCAAGGTTCGCCTCATCCAAAGTCCAACATAGCCGAGCCGCGGTGTCGGCACGGCCTTCCGGAAGGCCCAGAAGACGCTCCTGTGCGGCCCGCCAAGCGGCCTCGAGATCGAGAACGCCGCCGGCCGCAGGCGGGTAACCGACGGGGGCGCGCTGTCGAGGAGCAGATCGGCGATCCACGAGTGAGCGCGCAGGCGGGGATCTACATCGCGCGCGCGAAAGGCGGTCCGCAACGCCGCCCAACGATCAGTCTCCTCAAGCCGAGCGCGAGGAAGCGCGCTACGATATCGCAGGCTATGCCCGCCGCATCGAGCGGCGTGAGCACCACGATCCCATCCGTCTCCCCTTCTTCGATGGCGTCGAGCCGCTCGCGGATTTCGAGCTCGCTGTCGCACCAAGCCACTCGAAAGCGCCGGCTGCGACGCTCCAAGAGATCGGGCCAAGCACGGCGCATCGGTGAGCGGATTCCGAGTATTCTTGCGTCAGGTCTTCGATCCAACAATGTGTTGATCTGCGCCTCAATCTGCGCCTCGGTCGGGGACATGAGCAGGCTCATCCGCGAGCTTCCCCACCGGGCCGGGTCAAGCGCCAGCCATTGTCAGGGTCGCGTTGGGTTCTGCCGACACGCGCTGGCGTAAATCATCGAGCAGCGCAACCACCTCCGTCCCGGCGACCGGGGCGAGGGACCGCTCTTCGACTAGCACCTCGCCGGGTGACGAAGGCGGGGCGGAATACGCCGTCCGGGCCGCTTCTCGGCGGCGGCGGGTTGGCGAGTGTCGGCTAGCAGCCGGATCGCTCTGCTCTGCACCTCCTGCAGCGCGGACTGGAGGGCTACCGCGTGCTCATCGGCTTCGAGTGGACTTGCTTCGGAAAAGTGGAGAGTTCCCCTATGAGCGGTGAGGAACTCGAAGATGCAGCAGCGACGGTTTACGAAAGAATTTGAGGAGGAAGCGGTCCGCCTGGTGCAAACCAGCGGGCGAACGCAGCGCGAGATCGCCGGCGATCTGGGGATCGGGCTGTCGACGCTGGTCCGCTGGATGAGTCGGAGTCGGGATCGGCGTGCTGCCGACCCAACGACGGCGGCAGAGGGCGATGTCACGGCAGAGCTGAAACGGCTGCGCCGGGAGAACGAGATCCTCCGCCAGGAGCGGGACATCCTGAAGAAGGCGACGGCTTTTTTCGCCCGGGCGGGAAGTCGATGAGGTTCGCGCTCATCGATACGGCGAAAGCGGAATTCCCGATCCATCGTCTGTGCGGCGTACTCGGTGTCAGCCAAAGCGGCTATTTTGCCTGGCGCGGTCGGCCGGCGTGCCGCCGCCAACGCGATGACATGGTGCTGCTGGCGCATGTCCGGTCGGCCTTTACGCTGTCGAACGGCACCTATGGCAGCCCCCGGATGATGCGGGAATTGCGGGACAGCGGCCTCACCGTCGGTCGCCGCCGGACGGCGCGTCTGATGCGGGAGAACGGGCTCAGGGCTCGACAGAAGCGGCGGTTTAAGCGCACCACCGACAGCCAGCATCCGTGGCCGGTGGCGCCAAACCTGCTCGATCAGGACTTCGCGGCAACCGGGCCCGACGAGAAATGGGGTGCCGATATTTCCTATGTCTGGACCCGCGAGGGTTGGCTGTACCTCGCGGTTATCATCGACTTGTTTGCCCGCCGGGTCGTCGGCTGGGCGACCGGCGACCGGCTGCACCGCGATCTGGCTCTTGCCGCTCTGCGCAAAGCCCTGGCGGTGCGCCGCCCAGCAGCCGGGCTGATCCATCACTCAGACCGGGGCAGCCAATACTGTTCGGTCGATTATCAAGCCGAGCTCGGCAAGCACGGCATCCTGATCTCAATGTCGGCAAAGGGGAACTGCTACGACAACGCCATGGTGGAGACGTTCTTCAAGACGCTGAAATCTGAGCGGGTGTGGCGGACCATCTTCTATACCCGCCAACAAGCGACCCAGGCCATTGGCCGCTACATTGACGGCTTCTACAATCCCGTCCGGCGCCATTCCGCCCTCGACTTTACAAGCCCGGTACAGTTCGAAAAAACGGCCGCCAAATGACCTAATGCCTCTCCACTAAACCGACGCAACTCCAGCATGCATTCTAGAGAAGTGCTCGGCCCATTGCGGCGACAGCACGAAATGTGTCTGGCTCATCATGCCGAGCTTCAACGGCGCCGCGAGCCCAGCGAGGCTCCGCCGGAGAGAGTGGTTCTCGACAAAGATACGATGCTGCGGCTCGGAGGCCGCCCTCTGCACCTGCTCGAGCACCTGCTTCAGCGCGAGGGCTCTCACCTCCCGCTCGAAAATCGGGTGAGCCGGGTAAAGTCTATGGCACACGCGGATCATTCGCTTGTTGCACACCAATCGTATCGCCAGATCTACCTCGCAGCGGCCCAGCTCGAGAATAACTATCGGAATGAACCAGAACACTAGCGACGTGCGACCGGTATGCTAGACAGGACGCGGATCACATCGGCCTGACGCTCCGCACCCACCTTCTTCAACAGTGAGCTGAGTTGGGTCCGCAAGGTCGTGATCCGAAGGCCGGTATCGGCAGCGATGTCACGCAGCTTCCTGCCTTGGAGCAACGCCTTTGCGAGGCGGGTCTCCGCCCGCGACAACCCGAACAATTCTGCGAGATCAACTTCCGAGGGCAAGCGGTCGTCCGGAGCGGCGGCGAGCACAAGCACCAGCGGCCGGTCGAAGAACGCCACATCTATGCCCAATGGGGTCACGCTGATGATGTAAGCGGCTCGCGCGTCCCGCCTGCCAACGAGCATTCGGCCAGCGGAGCTGGCTGTACCTGCGGCGGCCGCGCCGGCAATCAACCTCGCGAGTTTTGCGTCCTCGAAGGCACGAAGCGCGTAAAGCTTGTGATCACGTATGGCTAATCCATCATTGCGGCGAATGATGCCTTCTGCAACTTGGTTCAGCTCGACCACACGCCGATCACCCTGCGTGATGAAAATACCCGTGGCCAGCTGGTCGAGGGCTCGAAGAGCCGCGGACGACTTCCAACCGAAATTGCGCAGCTCGAGGTGCAATCGGCTCGCATGGTTCAGCGGCTCCAGCAATTTCTGGAATTCGACGGCCTGACCCCAGGCGGAGGGCGGCTGATGAACGCCATAGTGAACGCCGAGAATAGCGGTGCGGGAAAAATCACCGGCGAGCCGAGCGCCGACGATCTCGCGAACTCCGCATTTGATGACAAAATCATTATACCACTCGTCTTTGCGAAGGTCAGCCGCAGGGAAGGATTGGGAAAGCCACACCAGATTGCCGGTTGGCGCTGCATCGCAGACCGGCCTGTAGGGATCGAGCGCCGCGTAATAGGCGAGGTAGTCGGGCTTGAATTCGATGCTCGGTCCGCAAAAGCTGGCCCATTCCACTTCGCCCGTCCGATTGTTGGATAGAATGTAAGCCGCGCCGATTGCTCCGGCCGCCTCAGTCAGCAATTGCAGCGCTCGCGGCCACAATTCGGGTCTGAGAGCGGCATCGTAGATGGCCGGGACGACATGCTGAAGGGGTTTGGAGCTCATTGCGACGGAAGTGTCAGGTCAGATCGTTCATTCATTTGAAGGATCATCCGGCATAGAGCCTCGTGCCCACACGGCTGATCCGGCAGTCTATTAGCTGGTGCCGAAAGCGTCACGAAGAGAACGAAATGCTGCATCCGGATCCGCAAGGCCGTGTCGCGCTGATGCTCTGCGAAAGTCTCTTTCACCTTCTGGTCGAGGAAGGAGTTATCACCGAAACAAAGGCGATCGAGACAATCGAGGGCGTTGCCGAACTCACGCGTGAAGGACCTGTTGGCAGCAATCCGGCTACTGCGCGACGCATTGCAACGGAGCTCGTCGAGGCAATCGCGAAGAGCTTTGCGCTGAAGGATTAGCCGTACCTGGCATTAGTCGTTTAGCTTGAAACTCGCTGTTATCGCCTCCACGAGCGATGCGAGGCCGCGCTTGCCCTCGGCGCGCGCATCGTTTTCCGGCTTTTCGCCTGCCAGTTCGGCGACACCGTCGAGCGCTTCGAGCGCTTTCTCCTTGGCAATCAAGCCCTCGTCCACGAGCAAATGAAGCGGGCCTCGCACAGCATGCCAATCACCTGCTCGAGCCGTTTGTTTCCACAAAACCCGGCGGCATGGGCCTCGGCCTCTCGATTTGCCGCTCGATCGTGGAGGCGCATGGTGGGCGGCTTAGAAGGGCGAGCCCATCCCGTAATAGCAAAGCCGAACCTGCGCCTGGCAGCAACGCGCCTGACGCAAGATGATAGGGGCGAGCGTCATAAACGCTGCCGCAGGAGCTATTTCTGCGTCGGGTTCCGGGCCGCACGCGTCCTCTTCCAGACAAAGCTCAAAAAAAGCCCCGCCGGAGGCTGGGCGGGGCAATACCTTCTGGATTGCCTACCACCTAGCGCGTGAGAGCTGCCTTGACCGCCGTCAGTTTTGTCCGAGTTTCGTGTAGGCAAGGCTGGATCATGTCATCGGATAACGTCGCCAATTGTTAGGGAAACGCCGAACAATGGCGGCGTAGGCGACGGTTTGCCGACCGAGGCATAATTTTGCTGTATCGGCGTACTCGGTAATGGACTGTATCGGCAGAAGACCGGGTTTGTGGTGTTGTCTTGCTGCGTTGTTTTCGGGATCAAGGCACCGTCCAGGCGTGATCAGACACGGCCCTAGGCGAGCAGCGCTTTCTTGACGATCACCAGGTTGGCCAGCGCGAACAGGGTGTGCAGCTGCGCCGTGTTCTTGGCCAGCCCGCGATAGCGCAGCTTCTTAGGGCGTGTGTGGACGGCCCCGTTGACGCAAGGGGTGAGATAAGAGAATCTGGAGTTGCGTCGGTTTAGTGGAGAGGCATTAGGTCATTTGGCGGCCGTTTTTTCGAACTGTACCGGGCTTGTAAAGTCGAGGGCGGAATGGCGCCGGACGGGATTGTAGAAGCCGTCAATGTAGCGGCCAATGGCCTGGGTCGCTTGTTGGCGGGTATAGAAGATGGTCCGCCACACCCGCTCAGATTTCAGCGTCTTGAAGAACGTCTCCACCATGGCGTTGTCGTAGCAGTTCCCCTTTGCCGACATTGAGATCAGGATGCCGTGCTTGCCGAGCTCGGCTTGATAATCGACCGAACAGTATTGGCTGCCCCGGTCTGAGTGATGGATCAGCCCGGCTGCTGGGCGGCGCACCGCCAGGGCTTTGCGCAGAGCGGCAAGAGCCAGATCGCGGTGCAGCCGGTCGCCGGTCGCCCAGCCGACGACCCGGCGGGCAAACAAGTCGATGATAACCGCGAGGTACAGCCAACCCTCGCGGGTCCAGACATAGGAAATATCGGCACCCCATTTCTCGTCGGGCCCGGTTGCCGCGAAGTCCTGATCGAGCAGGTTTGGCGCCACCGGCCACGGATGCTGGCTGTCGGTGGTGCGCTTAAACCGCCGCTTCTGTCGAGCCCTGAGCCCGTTCTCCCGCATCAGACGCGCCGTCCGGCGGCGACCGACGGTGAGGCCGCTGTCCCGCAATTCCCGCATCATCCGGGGGCTGCCATAGGTGCCGTTCGACAGCGTAAAGGCCGACCGGACATGCGCCAGCAGCACCATGTCATCGCGTTGGCGGCGGCACGCCGGCCGACCGCGCCAGGCAAAATAGCCGCTTTGGCTGACACCGAGTACGCCGCACAGACGATGGATCGGGAATTCCGCTTTCGCCGTATCGATGAGCGCGAACCTCATCGACTTCCCGCCCGGGCGAAAAAAGCCGTCGCCTTCTTCAGGATGTCCCGCTCCTGGCGGAGGATCTCGTTCTCCCGGCGCAGCCGTTTCAGCTCTGCCGTGACATCGCCCTCTGCCGCCGTCGTTGGGTCGGCAGCACGCCGATCCCAACTCCAACTCATCCAGCGGACCAGCGTCGACAGCCCGATCCCCAGATCGCCGGCGATCTCGCGCTGCGTTCGCCCGCTGGTTTGCACCAGGCGGACCGCTTCCTCCTCAAATTCTTTCGTAAACCGTCGCTGCTGCATCTTCGAGTTCCTCACCGCTCATAGGGGAACTCTCCACTTTTCCGAAGCAAGTCCAATCCTGATCTGGTGCGGTTGCGGTCGTGTGTCCGGCCTGTTTGTGCGGTCGGTGCCGCTGGCCCAGATGGGTTTCGCGACCCACTCCCAAACGGAACAGAGACCTTGAAGGCCACCACCCTACACGGGTTTTGTGGATCGTCGGACCGACCGATCAGCATCTTCGCTCGAGCCCTGCGGTTAGGTGCCGACGCGCGATCAGGCCGCCGTCGGCGCGGTCTGGTAATCCCGCCCGCTGATCATCATGGCCCACATGATGCGGGCCATCTTGTTGGCCAAAGCCACCGCGGCAAGTTTGCGGGGCTTGCGGCCGAGTAGGTTAAGCAGCCATGGCGAGGTCGCTGGCCGGCCAGGTTTGGCATGTTGGATGACCGCGGTCGCTCCCAGCACCAGCAACTGGCGCAGCCGCTCGTCGCCGGCCCGGCTGATGCCGCCCAGGCGCTGTCTGCCGGCGGTCGAGCATTGCCGCGGCACTAACCCAAGCCAGGCCGCGAAATGCCGCGCCGATTTGAACTGCGCCGCGTCGACCCGCAGCGCCAAATTCAGCGCCGCAATCGGTCCAATCCCCGGAACCGCAGCGAGCCGCCGGCTGACCGGGTTGCCCTTGTGCTGTCGCAGCAGCGTGGTGTCGATCGCCCGCAGCCGCATCTCGATGCGCTCGGCTTCCCCACCGAGGAGCGCGATCGCCTGCTTGGCTGCTGCCGGCACCGCTGCGTCATCCGCCGCGGCGATCTCGGCCCGCAGCTCGTGCACGCCCTTCGCGCCGAGTGGCGCGACGACGCCCATCTCGGCGGCATGGCCGCGCATCGCATTGACCAGCTGGGTGCGCTGCCGCACCAATAGCTCGCGCACCGACAACAGCATCGCCGCCGCCTGCTGCTCGACCGACTTGATCGGGACGCTGGCGATCGACGGCTGGGTCGCGGCCACGCTGATCGCCTCGGCATCGTTGCGGTCATTCTTGTTGCGCTTGACAAACGGTTTGACGTATTGCGGCGGGATCAGCCGCACGCGGTGGCCGAGCGCCAGCAGAACTCGTGCCCAGTGATGCGAACCGCCGCACGCTTCCAGCGCCACCTCGACTGGCGCCAGCCCGTCAAAGTACTGCAGCAACTCGCGCCGCCGCAGGTTGCGCCGCAATACCACCCGGCCCATGCCGTCTACTCCATGCAGCGTGAACACCGACTTGGACGTGTCGATCGCAATCCGTTTAATATCGCTCATGGACGGTCTCCAGTTCGTGTCTTGACAGCCGAACTTTGGCACCAGATGCCGCGGGGCCGTCCACCCCAACGGAACAGGTTTTTGATGATATGGAACGGGTGCTCGACCCAGGCCCGCACCTGTGACAGCGCTCGCTCCACTGCCTCGGCCCAATTCCGCAGCCGTTCGGGCAATGGCTTGATGACGCTGCGCTTGATCGCGATGTTCCAGCAGATATCGCAGCCCTCAAATTCGGGCCGCTTGTCCGCCCCGGTGTAGCCGGCATCGGCGAAGACATCCGTCTCCTGGCCGTGCAGTAAGGCCGCTGCCTGATTGATATCGGCCTCGTTGGCAGCGGTGCCGATAACCGTGTGCACCACCCCCGAGGCGACATCGACCCCGATATGCGCCTTCATCCCGAAGTGCCACTGGTTGCCCTTCTTGGTCTGGTGCATCTCCGGGTCGCGCGCCTTGCTTTTGTTCTTGGTCGAAGGCGGGGCGGCGATGATCCCCGCCTTCGCGAGGACGGCGTCGACGATTGTTCCCTGGCGCATCAACAAGCCGCGCTCCTCCAGCATCGCACCGACCTCGTCGAACAGAACCCGAGTCAAGTCGTGCTGCTCTAACCAATGGCGGAAGTTCAGCACCGTCGTCGCGTCCGGAACTGTCGCCACTGACAGATCGATGCCGGCAAAGCCGCGCAACGCCTGGCTGTCGTACAGCGCGTCCTCCACGGCCTCGTCGGCCAGCCCGTACCACTGCTGCAAAAAGTAGATCCGCAGCATCCGCTCCAGCCCAACCGGCGGCCGGCCGCGCTCTCCCTTCGGGTAGAAAGGTCGCAGACGATCGACCAGCCGTGCCCACGGCACAACCTCTTCCATCTCGGCCAAAAACCGGTCCCGGCGCGTCTGCCTTTTCTTGCCGGCGTATTCCGCCTGCGAAAAGCTCCCCTGCCGCTGCATCGCCCGCCCCTTGGTCCCCCCGGACCCGCGGATTCTACCCGTTGCCCGCGCCCTTGCCTCGGCTTATTTCAGCGTTTCCTTAGAGCCAAATTGATAGCTATCAAGGCACTCCCGTCCTTGTGGCCTGATTCTTACAGCACTGCCGTAGGCGAGGAATTGGCTGCCAGGAGGATATGCAATGGCTTTGAGCAGAATAGCGGATAGCCGAAATCGACAGCGCGGGAAGGACGATGTCATCCAGGAGTTTGGCACGGTCTACTCGGTGCCGATCGGCCTTGGTGAAAATGTGCGGGCAGCCAGTACCAACGCGCTTAATCAGCTGCTCGCCGATACGATGGTGCTCCGCGACCTGTACAAGAAACATCATTGGCAGGTCTCCGGCGCAACCTTCTATCAGCTCCACCTGCTCTTCGATAAGCACTACGCCGAGCAGGTCGAGCTGATGGACGGGTTGGCGGAACGCATCACCTCACTCGGCGGTGTCCCCCTCGCAGCGCCGCATGACGTGGCCGAAGCCAGTTCAATCCGACGTCCGCCAAAGGGACGGGAATCGGTGCCGGCGCAAATCTCGCGATTGCTCGATGCGCATGAACAAATTCTCATCGAATCTCGCGGGGCGGCGAAGGAAGCAAGCCAAAATGGCGATGACGGGACCAACGATCTGATCGTCAGTGATGTAATCCGGACGAACGAGATGCACGTGTTCTTTCTGTCCGAGCACCTTGCCGACGGCGATCCGCACGGCCATCAGAAGATGGCGTGAGGCGGTATCCCGGCACTGGCGTCGGCTCTTTGCAAAATATTGACCGGCGTCAAGGTGAAGCAGCCCCGATTAGCGCAGATATTTTAAACATCACGGCAAAGGAGCCGAAGCATGGCGCATTTCAGACCCCTGCACGACCGGATTCTGGTGAAGCGCATCGAAGCCGAGGAGAAAACCCCAGGCGGCATCATCATTCCCGATACTGCAAAGGAAAAACCGATCGAGGGCGAGGTGCTCGCCGTCGGCCCCGGCGCGCGTGAGGAGAGTGGCAGCGTTCGGCCGCTCGATGTCCAAGTCGGCGATCGCGTGCTGTTTGGCAAATGGTCCGGTACCGAAGTGCTGATCGACGGCGAAGATCGGCTGATCATGAAGGAGAGCGACCTCTTTGGCGTGATCGAAGAAGACGCACTTTCATCGGCCAAGGCAGCTTGACGGAGGACGACAGCGATGGCAGCGAAAGAAGTTCGGTTCGGTACCGCCGCGCGCGAAAAGATGTTGCGCGGGATGGATATCTTGGCAGATGCGGTCAAGGTCACAATGGGACCGAAAGGCCGCAATGTCCTTCTCGACAAATCCTACGGTGCTCCGCGGATCAGCAAAGACGGGGTTGCGGTCGCTAAAGAAATCGAGCTCGCCGATCGGGCCGAGAACATCGGCGCGCAGATGCTGAAGGAGGTCGCGGTCAAGACCGGCGAACTCGCCGGCGATGGCACTACCACTGCGACCGTTCTCGCGCAGGCGATTGTCCATGAGGGTGCCAAAGCGGTGGTCGCCGGCATGAGCCCGATGGATCTGAAGCGCGGCGTTGATATGGCCGTGGACGTCATCGTCGATGATGTGCGCAAGCGGTCGCGGAAGGTCGCGACCAATGAGGAGATCGCTCAGATCGGCACGGTCAGCGCCAATGGTGACGTCGAAATCGGACGCATGCTGGCGCAAGCGATGCAGAAGGTCGGCAATGAAGGGGTGATCACCGTAGAAGAAGCCAAATCATTGGCGACCGAGCTCGAGGTCGTCGAGGGCATGCAGTTCGACCGCGGTTATATCAGCCCGTATTTTATTACCAACGCCGAAAAGATGATCGCCGAGTTTGAAGATCCCTACCTTCTGATCCATGAGAAGAAGCTGTCGAGTTTGCAGCAACTGCTGCCGCTTCTCGAGCAAGTCGTTCAATCGGGTCGGCCGCTCGTCATCATCGCCGAAGATGTGGAAGGCGAGGTGCTCGCCACCCTAGTCGTCAATCGCTTGCGCGGCGGGCTCAGGGTCGCCGCGGTCAAGGCTCCCGGTTTTGGTGATCGCCGCAAAGCGATGCTCGAGGACATCGCAGTCGTGACCGGCGGCCAGCTCATCTCGGAGGAACTCGGGATCGCGCTCGACAAGGTCCGTCTCGACATGTTGGGCCGTGCCCGGCGGGTGCGGATCGAACGCGAAAACACGACGATTGTCGACGGCGCCGGCAACAAAGAAGACATCCAGGCGCGCATCCGGCAGATCAAGCAGCAGATCGAGGACACCACCTCCGACTATGACCGCGAAAAGCTCCAGGAGCGTTTGGCGAAGCTCGCCGGCGGCGTGGCGGTGATCCGCGTCGGCGGCGCAACCGAGGTCGAGGTCAAGGAGCGCAAGGACCGGGTCGACGACGCCGTCCATGCCACCAAGGCAGCCATTGAGGAGGGCGTCGTCGCCGGGGGCGGGGCGGCGCTGCTTTACGCCACCAACGCGATCAACGGGCTCCACACCGAGAACCGCGATCAGAAAGTCGGCATCGACATCGTGCGCAACGCCCTCAAGGCGCCGATGCGCCAGATTGCCGAAAATGCCGGCGCCGAGGGGACCATCGTCATCGGAAAGCTGCTCGAAAAGGGCGAGGTGAATTGGGGTTTCGACGCACAGACCCATGAATACAGGGACATGTTCCAGGCGGGCATCATCGACCCGACCAAGGTTGTGCGCACTGCACTGCAGGACGCCGCGTCCGTCGCGGGTCTGATGCTCACCAGCGAAGCCATGGTCGCCGAAATTCCGGAAAAGAAGCCCGCCCCGGCAATGCCGCCCGGCAACGGCATGGACTTTTGAGCCGATGGAAGCGGACGGCAAGTTGGCGCGAATCTGGAGCTTCCGGATCAAGAGCTACGCTGACAATTTCCGGTAACATTCGAAGGGCGGCCAAATCGGATCGCACTCGAAATGAGCGCACGCGTGAACCGCAAGTGGTGGGCCATTGGCCTACGCGGCGCGGCCGCACTCCTGTTCGCGGTGGCAATTTTATCGCTGCCGCCTCAGGCTGTCGCGCCGCTGGTCTTTCTGTTCGCGGCCTATCTCGCCGCCGACGGCGCATTTGCGATCCTGGCGGGGATGCGAGCCCCGCGGTGGGGATATCGCTGGCCAATGCTGATCCTAGAGGGCTCCGTCAACATCGCGGCCGCCGCCGCCGTTCTCGTTTGGCAGGCGATCGCCGCCGTTGCGCTGGTCCAGGCCGCTACCGCCTGGGCGGTTATCACCGGGGGGCTGCTGCTCGCAGCGGCACATAGACTGTCCGTGAGCGAGGGCCGTTGGATCCTCGTGGTGGCCGGGGTCGTGTCGGCCAGCTGGGGCGCCTTGCTGGCGGTGATCGGCGCCAGTGACACACGAACAATGGGACCTTGGCTGATCGCCTACGCAGTGATCTTCGGGGGGACCCTTGTCGTCCTCGCTGGCCGTTGGCAATGGCAACGATACACTTCAGCTGAGAGCGCCGCCGATGGCTCGTGACGGCGCCGTGACGGCGCCACAGCAGTTTCCGATCAGATTGAACACTGCCTTCGATCGTCATTGCGAGCGAAGCAAAGCAATCTCTGACCGCTGAGCGCCTGATCGGTCGAGATTGCTTCGTCCCGCCGAACGCCCGCCCTGGCGGGCTGGCCGTCCGAGGGTCCTCGCAATGACACTATGCCAATTTGGTCGAAATATGCGCTAATCGATCCGAACTTTGTCCAGCCCCGGCATTTCGGATGGATAGGTCAGGTCCAATGCTTCGAGGGTGGCACGAACGACGCGCGCAACGATGGCGTCGCGATACCATTTACGGTCCGCCGGGACGATGAACCAAGGCGCCCATTGTGTGCTGCAGCGCCGGAGAGCAATCTCATAAGCCGGGATGTAGTCGCCCCAATGCTTGCGCTCGGCAAGGTCCTCCGGGCTGAACTTCCATCGCTTCGTCGGGTCCTGCAGACGAGCCTGGAGCCGCGCCTTCTGCTCCTTCTTGGAGATATGCAGGTAGAATTTAAGAATGGTTACGTCATTCTCCGCGAGGTGATGCTCGAAGTTGTTTATTTGGCGATAGCGCGCCTCGATCCGGTCCACCGGCACTAGCCGGTGCACACGGGGCACCAGCACATCCTCGTAGTGCGATCGGTTGAAGATACCGATCATCCCCGTTGGGGGTACGGCTTTGTGGATGCGCCACAAGAAATCATGCGCCAGCTCGTCGGGTGTTGGTTTCTTGAAGCTGGTGGCGCGGGTTCCGAGTGGGTTGAGCGGGCTGAAGACGCGCCGAATGGTGCCATCCTTGCCGCTAGTATCCGGGCCCTGCAAGATCACGAGTAAAGCATATTTGGCTTGGGCGTAGAGGACTTCCTGCAGGCGGTCAATTTCGGCGATATCGGCCGCCATAGCGGCTTCGGTTTCCGGTCGTGGGAAGGGTATGGCTTCGCGGTCGCGTGGATCGATGTCTGACAGCTCTCCTTTCCAGTCCGTCGGGACGCGATACCGCTCCAACGCGCCCAGATTGGTGGCTGAGAACATCTCACCAGCGAAGCAGTCCCGCCATCGGGCCGACCGAAGTCATCAATCGCCGCGCTGCGTCGCTGCGCACGATTTCCAACCCCGACTTTTCTTCGAGCGCGTGCTCGATCGCCAGCTCGACCACGTCCACCACGGCCTCGATCGCATCGCTGCCACAAACTGGGCACCTCGACACGCTGCCCGCTCGCAGTGCGCCGCAATTTCTGCAATGGGATCCAGGTTTGCAGAGCGCGTCGTCGACGGCAAGGGTCATCACCCGCCCTTCCCAAAGCGCGTCAAGTGTCGGCTGTTCGCCCCAAGAGGAGCGGTCAGGCCCGAGATCGACCACTTTCTCGATCGTCGCTATTTCTTCGCGCGCTTCGATCGCGCGCTGCACCGGTTCAGCTGCGTCGGCGACGGCTGCGGGCCGCGCGTGGATCTCGACCGAGAATTCGTCTACACCACTTTGGTGAATGTGCTTCGGCAAGTACTGGATCACGGCTTTGCGCAGCTCCAAGCTGCCCGACAGCAACAGATAGCGGCCTTCAAATTGCGCCATGACCAGCTCAATGGCGTGCGCGAGTACGCGCGTCTCGTTCTTCATCGGTTCGGTCGCCATCACGTGCGGACGGTCTTTCGGCCCGCCGTCAGTGAGCGCCTTGTGCGGTTCGTCAGCCTTTATTTGCAGCACCTCCTCGACCTGCCCGATCTGGCTGATGAAGAACCGGCTGAATTCCTCCGACAGCAACACGAGGACGAAGCGGTCATGCTCATCTCGCGTCCGCACCAGCGGCCTGAGATAGGGTCTTGGGCTCAGCCACACACCGTCAGGCAAGGGCACCGAGACGGCGATCTGCCGCCACAAACCCAACTTCCGGTTCGAGAAGAACGCGACACCACGTCCGAGCCCGGGAAGTTCGGCCTCTAGAGCCTGCCCGATGCGGTCCAATTCGCTTCGGATTTCCTCACGCCGACGCCGGTCTTGGATCGGCTTCAAGGTCGCATCGCTGAGGCTCGAAAAGAATGTGCGCCAGGCACCGCCCGGCCTTCGGTCGGGGGTCATCTGCATGTAGAGGCTGGTCACTGTCGCAGCGGACACTTCGATCTCGGCGAGGGCCCGCAGACGCGCAGGCGTCAGCATCTGGTAAGCCGCGCCACCGGGATCCGCCGCGCGCAATTTTTCGAGGATCCTGTCGCGGAGATCGGGGGTGTAATGGTCGTGCCCGCCGAGCGATATACCAGGAATCCGCATATCAGTTTCTTATCCCCGGTGAGCCCCAGATCACGGCGCGCTTCTTCCAGGAGACCCGCCGAGCAGCGATGGCGACGGCAACATCAGTGGTTGGCGGAGCTTGATGATTTGCGAGACGCCGCGATCGTCGATCACCTCGAAACTCATCATTTCTCCGACGTTCAAGTCGGCCCATACTTCGCGAGGGCCGTATATCAAATGGTCAACTCCTTGAAGGGCAATCTCGAGAACATCGTCTTTGTCGTCGTATGTGATACCTAGGAGCGGCAGCCATTCTGCCTCGATCTGATCGCCCAGGTCGAGCGAAGCGACCTCTATCTCGACCCGCGCGCCGAGCAGGCCTTGCGACAACCAATCGAAGAATTCCCGCCATTCCGGCTTCTCGATCTTCCGTACAGCCATTGATCCCTCTCCAATTCTGTTCGCTCGAGCAGGCGTTAAGGGGGCACAGCATGCACAAAGCCAGATGTCACACCTTGACGGCCATCAATCGCCCGCCTTTAACCCGCGAGCAGAAAGTTTTTTGACGGGCGTCAAGGTGGCCGCCCGCGGCTGTCCGCATAATTCGACGCGACTGGATCAGCGGGAGCGCGGCATGTCTCAACTTTTAACGCCAGGGGCAACGGCGCCCGATTTCCGGCTGCGCGTGACACCCGACCAAGATCTGTCGCTCAGCGAACTGCGAGGACAGCGGGTGATACTGTCCTTCTACCCGGCTGATTGGAGCCCGGTTTGCGGCGATCAGATCACACTTTACAACCAGGTCCGTCCGGAATTTCAGAACTGTGGCGCCGAGATCCTCGGCATTTCGGTGGACGGCGCATGGTGTCACCAAGCTTACGCAAAGCACAACCACATTCATTTCCCGCTTCTCGCGGATTTTCATCCAAAGGGTGCTGTCGCACAGAAATACGGAGCGTACCGCGAGCAGGATGGGATGTGCGAACGCGCTCTCTTCGTCATTGACCGCAAGGGGATGATATTCTGGAGCTATCTCTCGCCGATCGCCGTAAATCCGGGCGCGGATGGCATTCTCGATGCCCTGCAAAATCTTGAAACTAAGGAGGAATAGCCATGGCAATACTGCGTGTGCCAGTAAACTCCGGCGACCACGTCCAGGGTCCAGACAATGCGTCGGTGACACTTCTCGAATATGGCGACTACCAATGCCCGTATTGCGGCCGCGCCTACCCGGTCGTCAAACAAGTGCAGCGGTATTTCGGTCCGCGGCTCAGATTCGCATTTCGGCATTTCCCGCTGACGGAACTTCACCAGTTTGCTGAAGCAGCGTCTGAAACCGCGGAGTTCTGCGGGTTTTACGGCCGCTTCTGGGAAGCGCATGATATGCTTTTTGAAAACCAGAATAGCCTGGGTGTACCCCTGCTTCTCGCAATTGTGCGGTATCTTGGGTTATCCGAGCAGGGGCTTCGCGACGCCTTGGCGCACGGCACCTTCTCCGACAAGGTGCGGCGTGATTTTCTCAGCGGTGTGCGCAGTGGCGTCAACGGCACACCGACATTCTTTATCGACAACCGCCGGTACGACGGGCCGGTCGAATTCGAACCGATGGTGGCCACTATTGCCGCTCAGCTCGAATATGCGATGACCCCGGCATAGGGGAGTTCGCCCAATGAACGACATCCCTTATCGCCGATCGGAAGGCCCTTCCCCTTACGCCGGCTTCGACCAGCTCTCGATCGGCGGCGTTTGGCGTCCGGGCAACGGGCAACGGACCTTGAAGGACAACAATCCCTACACCGGCGAAGTCATCCTTGAAATTCAAGAAGGCGACCGCGGCGATCTCGAAGCAGCCTACGCTTCTGCTGCCAGAGCTCACCCAAGCTGGGCGGCGGCGCTCCCCATCGAGCGCGCAGCGGTGATGCGCCGTGCGGCGGAGGTGATGGAAGCCCGCCGGGAAGAAATCATTTCCTGGCTGGTTCGCGAATCCGGGAGCACACGGCTCAAAGCGACCCTCGAATACGAATCGACGCACTCGATCATGCTGTGGGCCGCATCGGTGCCGGACCAGGTCGAAGGTCGCATTCTGCCGACCGACGTTCCAGGGAAGGAGGGCGGGGCCTGCCGCAAGCCCGTTGGTGTCTCTGGCGTGATCAGCCCCTGGAATTGGCCTTTGCATTTGAGCAGCCGGTCATTGGCCCCGGCTCTGGCGGTGGGCAACGCCGCCGTGCTGAAGCCCGCGAGTGACACCCCCGTCACCGGCGGATTGCTGTTGGCCAAAATTTTTGAAGAGGCGGGCCTGCCTCCCGGAGTGCTCAGCGTCATCATCGGCCCAGGCAGCGAGATCGGCGACGCCTTTGTGACCCATCCGGTGCCGCGCGTCATCTCGTTCACGGGATCTACCCCGGTCGGACGGCACATTGCCGAATTGGCGGCCAAGGCATCGATAATAAAGCGGGTCGAGCTCGAACTCGGCGGCAACAGCCCGTTTGTGGTGTTGCACGATGCCGACATCGATCGGGCGGTCGAGGCAGCGGTGTTCGGCAAGTTCCTGCACCAGGGCCAGATCTGCATGAGCGTCAACCGGATAATCGTCGACGACCGCGTCTACGACACCTTCCTTGAACGCTTTGTCGAGCGGGTCGAAGCGATCAAAGTCGGTGATCCGGACGAGCCCGATACTCTGGTCGGCCCGATCATCAACGACACGCAGCTGAAGGGTCTGCTCGAGAAGATCCGCGAGGCCAAGGCCTCGGGCGCCCGGCAGCTGGTCGGCGGCGAGCCGAACGGCCAGGTATTGCCGCCGCACGTGTTCGCCGATGTCGCGAACGATTCTCGACTGGCACGCGAGGAGATCTTCGGCCCGATCGCGCCGGTGATCCGAGCGCATGGCGACGAGGACGCGCTGCGGATCGCCAACGACACCGAATACGGCCTCGCCGGCTGCGTGTTCACCCGCGACCTCGACCGCGGCAAGCGTTTCGCCCAAAGCCTCCAGCTCGGCATGGCGCATGTCAATGACCAGCCGGTCCTCGATCTGCCGAACAGCCCGTTCGGCGGCGAGAAAAATTCGGGCATCGGGCGGTTCAACGGGGCCTGGGCGATCGAGGCGTTCACCACCGACCAGTGGGTCACCGTGCAGCGCTCGCCGCAGCATTACCCAAAAGATGCGCGCGAGGTCAAAGCAGCCTGGGCAGGGGGATGAAGCGCCGGGCTCGTCAGTGTACTGGGAGAATTGATCGATGGATGTAGGATTTATTGGCCTCGGACGCATGGGGCTGCCAATGGCGCGTAACCTAATAAAAGCGGCTCATCGAGTGGTGGTATGGGATCGAACCCCAGCTCGCGCGGAGGCATTGCGCGACGAAGGCGCTGAGGTCGCCGACAGCCCGGCAGGCGCGTGTAAGACCGATATCGTCATTACTATGCTCGCCAATGACGATGCGGTGGAGGAGGTCGTCCTCGGCAGCGGGCGGGTCATTGCCGGGTTGCGTGAAAACGCGATCCACCTCTCAATGAGCACGATCACTGTGGCGCTTTCGGAGGAGCTGACCGAGGCCCACCACGCGGCAGGGCAGCACTTCGTAGCCGCCCCGGTGTTCGGCCGCCCCGAAGCCGCCGCCGCAGCGAAGCTCTTCATCATCGTGGCCGGTGAACCGGATCCGGTCGATCGCTGCAGACCGTTGTTTGATGACCTCGGTCAGAAAACATTTATTGTCGATGACTTCCCACCGAAGGCCAACCTGGTAAAGCTGAGCGGGAATTTCCTCGTCGCCTCGGTCATAGAGTGCCTGGGCGAGGCGATGGCGCTAATCCGCAAATCGGATGTCGACCCGCAACGCTTTCTCGCGGTCCTGACCGGCAGCCTCTTCGCAGCGCCGGTTTTTGAGACCTACGGCGAACTGATCCTCGACGAGAAATATCAGCCGCCGGGTTTCACAATGCCGCTCGGGCTCAAGGACATTCGAGGGGTGCTGGCCGCGGCAGAGGCAAAGAGCGTACCGATGCCGGTGGCGAGCTTGGTGCGCGATCACTTCATCGCCGGGATAGCGCGGGGCAAATCCGATTTCGACTGGGCGGCGCTGGCTCGGGTCGCCGCGGAGAATGCCGGCCTCTAAAAAGGATAAACCGAACCCTACCCAGCAGCCGCACTCGGCGGATCGCCGCCTGTTGCGGTGGAACCCTGCCATCTTCTGCTCGCAAATTAAGAGAAATCTCGTACAAAATCTCATGGCAGAATTGCCGAGTCTTGCTCCGGGCATTAACTCGGATCAGGTTTACGGCAATTCGAGCGACGGAGACTTGCGAGCAAGGAAGCGAAAATGGCGGATGTATCAGGAGTTAAGATCATCGACTTGACGGCGGCAGGATCGTCCGACGACGGCGCGCACGTCTGGATCACCCATCGGCTGGGCGACGGGAGCGAGTACCCGCTGGTCTATCCCTACGAGGCCGTGGGGTATTTGATCACCGTGCTGACTGACGCGGCGAGGTCAGCTTCCAGGCGCCGCTCGCTTCAAAATCCCGCAGAAGCCGGTGAAGGACTGAACACCAACGTCATTGCCGTCGAGGAGGTCAGGGTTGGTACCTCGCCGGAGACATCCGGAGCAATTCTGCATCTGACGACCGCTGATAGTATTCCAATCGCGGTGGAGCTACCGGTTGCAGTATTGGCAGATGTGGTCGAGCAGCTGCAGCAGGTGCTGAAGCGGGCTGAGAGAAAAGAAAGAAGCGGAAGGCGCTTCCATTAGGGAAACGCCGAACAATGGCGGCGTAGGCGACGGTTTGCCGACCGAGGCATAATTTTGCTGTATCGGCGTACTCGGTAATGGACTGTATCGGCAGAAGACCGGGTTTGTGGTGTTGTCTTGCTGCGTTGTTTTCGGGATCAAGGCACCGTCCAGGCGTGATCAGACACGGCCCTAGGCGAGCAGCGCTTTCTTGACGATCACCAGGTTGGCCAGCGCGAACAGGGTGTGCAGCTGCGCCGTGTTCTTGGCCAGCCCGCGATAGCGCAGCTTCTTATGGCGGAACAGAGCCTGCCCCGGCGCAGGCCGGGGTTTTTGATGATATGGAACGGGTGCTCGACCCAGGCCCGCACCTGTGACAGCGCTCGCTCCACTGCCTCGGCCCAATTCCGCAGCCGTTCGGGCAATGGCTTGATGACGCTGCGCTTGATCGCGATGTTCCAGCAGATATCGCAGCCCTCAAATTCGGGCCGCTTGTCCGCCCCGGTGTAGCCGGCATCGGCGAAGACATCCGTCTCCTGGCCGTGCAGTAAGGCCGCTGCCTGATTGATATCGGCCTCGTTGGCAGCGGTGCCGATAACCGTGTGCACCACCCCCGAGGCGACATCGACCCCGATATGCGCCTTCATCCCGAAGTGCCACTGGTTGCCCTTCTTGGTCTGGTGCATCTCCGGGTCGCGCGCCTTGCTTTTGTTCTTGGTCGAAGGCGGGGCGGCGATGATCCCCGCCTTCGCGAGGACGGCGTCGACGATTGTTCCCTGGCGCATCAACAAGCCGCGCTCCTCAGCATCGCACCGACCTCGTCGAATAGAACCCGAGTCAAGTCGTGCTGCTCTAACCAATGGCGGAAGTTCAGCACCGTCGTCGCGTCCGGAACTGTCGCCACTGACAGATCGATGCCGGCAAAGCCGCGCAACGCCTGGCTGTCGTACAGCGCGTCCTCCACGGCCTCGTCGGCCAGCCCGTACCACTGCTGCAAAAAGTAGATCCGCAGCATCCGCTCCAGCCCAACCGGCGGCCGGCCGCGCTCTCCCTTCGGGTAGAAAGGTCGCAGACGATCGACCAGCCGTGCCCACGGCACAACCTCTTCCATCTCGGCCAAAAACCGGTCCCGGCGCGTCTGCCTTTTCTTGCCGGCGTATTCCGCCTGCGAAAAGCTCCCCTGCCGCTGCATGCGGGAGGTGGGTAGGAGCGCCAGTACCTCTGCGCTTTTATTGCAGATAAGAGGAAACGTTCGCTATATCAACAGCTTCACTGAGGAGCCACGGCGATCGGGAGTTGTTCACTGGCCATCCCAATAGTGTCAGGCAGAACAAGAACAAGCACAGCCACTGAAACTGGCAACCGCATTGCCCAATAGAAGACAGCCACTGAAGCTGGCAACCGCATTGCCCAATAGCAATACCCAATGCAAACCGCGTTGCGAAACCGCATTGCCCGAGGCGAACCGCGTTGCCCGATGGGGTCCGGGCGAAGCCGCGGGTCCGGTAGCGGGTCGGCCGAAAGCCGCCTGCCCTACCCGAATGCCCCCGGATCAAGTCCGGGGCAGGCTGTAGGTGATCGCCTCGGGGTCGTCGCGGGCGCCCGCTGGTGGCTGTGGAGCGGCTGAGCCCGAGGGGCTGTGCCGATGGCTGCGGCTGTCGCTTTGGCGCCGTCCCTGGCGCCCGCAGCGGCCCGCTGAGGGGGGGCTGAAGCGGGTTGCTGCAGCGGATGCCTTGGTCATCGCCTGGGCCTCGTCCCTGGCGCCCGCCGGCGGCCGTGGAGGGCGCGCCGGCCGCCCGTTATCACCGAGGATCAGCGGCGCTGCGTCCCCGGTGACGACCATATCGATGCGCCGGCCACCGACCTTCCCCCCGCAGACCAGGCGTGCGTACCAGGTCGGAAACAGGTGTCTCGGCGCCGCAGCGCTCGGCCGTTTCGCCGCAATCGCCGCTACCGGACAGCGAAACGTTACGCCTTTCGGCGACGTTGCGTCTGTTCTTCTCCGATGTATCGGCGATTGCGAGAAAAGGTTGGAAAATTCAGCCTTCCGGGAATTTCATGCCATTGCAGGGGTACCACTGATCCCTTGAAAACGCTCAACCGAGCTCCGATCTCCAGTGTCGTCCTAAGCTCTGGTTCCACGTATGGCGGTAGACACACCAAAATATGATGTCGCCATTTCATTTTTGTCGAAGGACGAACCCACTGCAGCGGCGCTGAATGAGAAGTTAAGTGCCGGCTTAGAGGTCTTTTTCTATCCTAGAAAGCAAGAAGATTTAGCCGGCACAGACGGAATGCAGTCGATGCGCATTCCGTTTCTCGAAGACTCTCGAGTTGTCGTCGTTCTCTACGGGCAGCCATGGGGGAAGACTCCCTGGACACGTGTAGAACAAACAGCGATTCAAGAAGGTTGCTTGGATCACGGATGGGAGCGGCTATTTTTTATCATGCTCGACAATAGTGCACCGCCTGTTTGGTTGCCGCAAACGCACGTGCGGTTCAACTTCAGCGACTTCGGCCTTGAGCAGGCGGTCGGCGCAATCAAAGCGCGCGTACAGGAACGCGGTGGCGCTGTATCGCCGCTAACTGCGGTGAAGAGCGCCGCACTTTATGATCAGGAAGATCTGTATATACAGGATAAAAGACGACTGAATTCCTACGAGGGAGTTCAGATCATAAAACAAAATTTGATAGAGATCTTTGCAGAGCTTGAACGACTGTGTAACGAAATTCAACAAACTAAAAATAGGGGTATTCGTGCGGGGTCTAATCAGGGACACTGCGTTATAACTAATGGGAGAATTAGCCTTTTAGGGGGTTGGCAATGGGGAAAATATGCCAATTCCACTGAAGGGGCCGCTTTCAAGATACGGGAATACAATGGGCAATTGGCATTGCCTAACGAGCGGATGATGTTCAGGTTCGACCCCGACCCAACGGTATTGAACGAAACGAGCTTTTTGCCTGAACTATCTCGTGCTCGGGAATATGGATGGATTGAGGAGGGACAACCTTCAGAGTTTTTGTCGTCAGCTGCGCTCGCGGACAGGTGCGTCCGTCAGTTTTTCGACCTTGCCACGCGGGATTCTCGGGGAGAGATCGAGCATCCATTTGCGTAGCCGAGCGGGCGTTATGGATGCTTCTTCGTGCAATTCCGTTCGCTTGCCGAGCCGTGGGCCGACACCGGCACCAGCACCGGGCGCTTGATGATTGCCGTTCTCGGCGGCTTGGCCGACGTGGAGCGCGACCTTATCCGCACCCGCACCGCCGAGGGCCGCAGCCGGGCGCAGAAGCGCGGTCAGCACATGGGCCGACCCTCGAAACTCACCGACGCACAGAAGGCCGAAGCACGGCGGCGGCGGGCGCAGGGCGCGACCCTTGCTGAACTTGCGCGCAGCTACGGCGTGGGCAAGAGTACGATTTCACGGCTCGAAGCATGAGCGGCCCGACAAATGCCCGATTGACATGATTGTCCGTCCGTTCTTGGGATCGAACCCCCTACTCTCATGGGCATTGCCGAAGCACTGGGCGTGGACACCAGCGCATCTCGCGGAACAAATCCGCTCTAGAGCGGCTGCCTGTATATCGCCCGCCTGCCAGATCGATATGGGCAGTGAAAGGAGCAGTCTAAGACGATGGCGACGCATTGCCCGTTACTGCCTCAATAGCGTACCTGACAACGCAGATGCGTGGATTGTTCTTGGTCATGCTGAATATCGATTTGGGTTTTTGATCCGCCCCAATAAACCCCGCCGATATTACGAGGCATCCAAGCGCGCATACGGCGTCGCCGCTAAACTCAAAGGTGATGCCCGTACGTGGATCAATCTCGGCGACGTTTGCGCGTATTTCGGTGATCTACAAGGGCAGTTTGTTGCTTTTAGGGCTGCGCTCGAAATCAATCCGACCGATGCATGGGCATTGTCGCGTCTTGGTAGGTCGCACTCAAAAGCAGGCGAGAACCACGCTGCCATTTTGGCATTCCGGCGGTCGCTTGAACTCTTGGGCGGGGATGAAGATGCAGGTTGGGTTTATGTCGATCTCGGTATGAATGAACTCTGCGTGGGGAACGAGCCCGAAGCTATCAGTGCTCTCCTCCAAGCCGGGATTTTGGCTAAAGGCTATGCCTTCGACACGTACTTTCCACAGATCGCCGAGACCTTCGAGGGCCACGACAAAGCCGCGGTCGAGCTACACGACAGACTTTCCAAGGTCAACCCAGTCCTCGCCAGCAGATTTTTCACCTACTTTCAGCGGTTTTGCCAAGGGCGGTCGCTCAGGCGCATTGTACCTGGCACCTGAAGTCGCCAAGGTAGTGTTGAGGTGTGGCAATCGCTACGCCGATCCTCGCCTTGCCTTGCTAAAAGGGGAACACGCCAATGGATTGTTTCTGCCTAACGCCATTAAACCCCGACGATCAGAGGTGGGTGGGTTTGGGCATCACACCCCGGCGCGTGTGGACGTTAGCTAGGGATTGCACGCACGCCCGCGACATAGTCGCCCACACTATGGACGTGTTTCCGCCCTCTCCGTCGCCGCCGTCGCCCTCGCGTCAGAAGATCGATTATCAGCTAAAGTTGTCCCCGTGGAAACTCGCTGATGTTACGTCATGTCAACTGGATGATTCCCGACATCCGCCCCTGAATAACATTCTCTTCGATAATGGAGAAACTCGACCATGCAACTATAGTAATTTGTAGCGAATGAGGGTCGCTTCATTCACTTGAATATGACGCGATTTTCCAGACTCAACGTTACCCGACTTTTTGACAGTGATTTTCCATAAGGGATTATCGGATTTTTTGGGCGTGTCCCCCTTCGGGGCCGGATACTACTGGCTTGTCACCTGATCTTTTGAGCGGATGTGGTTGCCGGGGGAAAGCAAGCGCTCGTTTGTTCGAACGTGCTATCGAGGTTTACGGGGATTGCGGAAACGGCACGCCGGCGAGCCTCGCCAGCGCTGCGAAGTGGCGCGGGTGGGGGACTCTGCCGCGGCGTAAATCGCGGGCGTACTCCGGTGACACGCCGAGAGCTGCGGCGACCTCTTTCCGCGAGGCCGTGACCGCCAACCGTGGCGCGACCTCGGCGCCGTACCACGCCCGCAGTGCGGCCGAATCACCGGGACGCGAACGGTTATCCCACGCGATCCGCTTCTCGGCATCTCCGCGCCGCTTGTCGGCTCGCGCTCGCGCGAGGGTGCGGAGCGCCGCTATCTCGGAACCTTGCTCTGCGGCAATGGGGATAAGCCTCTTCATCTCCGATCGCCAGATGTCGGCGCAGTCGGCAGAGCAGAATTTGCGTTGCATCGGCGGCTTCAGTGCTCGCCCGCATTCGTGGCACGCTCGCGGCATGAAGTCGTGCGCTAGGGTCGGGTTATAGAGCCGTCCGGGTGCCGGTAGGGCCGGTAGCGGCGCCGGCAAGGGCGGAAGTGCCACGCGGGGCTTCTTGTACTTTATGCCAATTGCCGCAGCTGGTGCGGGCAGCCCCGTATCAGGTGCGGGGCAGGCTATTTCGTCCCCGCTTTCCGCCGCCTCGATAACCGCATCATCAAACCCGGCCGCATCTGCCTGTGACGCCGCTTCGAATGTATCCGCGAGCCAGCGAGCGACGACCTCGGCCGCCTGCCGCCACAGCGGCGCCGACAGCGCCATCCAACTCGACAGTGGCCGGGTCAGCCGGATTGTGCCGTCGGGCTCTTCCCAGAAATCCCGCTTGGCGAACCGGCACTCGGCGAGAACGCACAACAGCCAAGCCTCGACATACCCGCGCACCGCCTCGATGGCGTCATAGGCGAGCGAGGCGCGGCCTCCCTTGTCGGTGTGAAAGATGCCGATACCGGGATCGAGCCCGACCGCGGAGAGGGCGATCGTCATTCGCGAGACGGCAAGTCCAAACAGATAGTTAAGCATCGCGCCGGGTGCGCTCGCCGCTTTGCGCGGCCGGGTTGAACCTACCAAGCCTCCCCGCTTATCGGGGGCCGTTCGCAGCCGGTGGCGCTGTCCGAAGACCTGCCAGTGATCCGGTACTTTGTCCCGGCGGGCAAAGCGCATCGTCACGTCGGACCAAAGCGCAAAGTAAGCTGAAGCCGCCGCAGCTTCCGACGCCAGCGCATGAAGCCCGCTATCGGCGCCGGCGATCTCAGCGCCCATCCGCTCGATCAGCGCCGCGGTGTCCTCGCCGCCGAGCAACCGCGCCACCGCGGCCTGGCCGGCGAGCTTGTGACGCAAGATTTCGCGCATGATCGCGAGCCCGGTTGCCGATCCCGCCGCGAGCGCCTGCGCCCGTCGCATCGCCGGCCGATCGGGTCCCGGCGGCCCTTTGGCGAGCAGCACGTTGCCGTGCCAGTCGAGCTGCACGAGCGAAATGCCGGTCTCATGCAACCATTCGATCGCGGCGAAGGTGATGAACCCATCCGGCCGGGTAACGACGATATCCCGAACCGGGCAGCCGGCCCGTGGCAGCCGCAGGGTCTCCATGCGGTCCTCGACCGGCGGCGCTGCGCCCGACCCGACCCACTCATGCGGCCCGTCGCGCACGACCAGCATCCCGTTCTCGACCTTGATCGAGGGCGCGTTGCCGGAGAGCGTCAGAACGCCGTTCTTGACGACGCCAAACAGCACGTCATCGCTGTTCAAGGTGCGGCTCCATGCCAGCGCAGCGCAATTCACGCGCCAAGGGCGGCGGCGGTGATGATTGCCCAGAAAACCGGGATGACAACGAGCCCGGCGGCGAGGTTGGCGAACAGCCGCGCGGGGCCGATCGCCCAGACTATGCCAATGGCGATCAGCAGCATGGCGATGGCGAGGGCGGCAAGCTGAGCTATCATTGTAGCACCGCTCCCGGTCCTGTCCCGTTCCCGGCGGCACGCGGAAACAGCCCGATCGCCGATTCGGCGAGTGCAAGAAGCTCGGTGATGTGCTTCGAATATCTCGGCAGGCACCGGGCGCCGATCGAAAAGGCAAAGATCGATGCGCGAAAATCGTAGCTGCGCCACCGGGCAAATAGAAAACCGACAATCGCCGGGGGCGGAAATGCGCGGGTGCGCTCCGCTTTGCGAGCCTGCCACGACGGCCGATCGGGCTTCGCCCCGGTCACCTTGGCAACATTCGGTTCGGCGACCGGCCACACGGCATTCCAATCGACGCTCGTGATCGCCTTGAAGAGGCGGTCGATAGCCTGACAGTCGCGCCGCGCCTGCTCCGCCTCTTCAACCGTCGCTTCGGCGGCGATCTCGGCTTGCCGGCAAAACGATAGCAATTCGATAAACTCCGCCTCGGGCACCGGGAACGCCGCCGACAGCGGCAATCCGCCGGCCTTGCGCAGGGTGTCGAAGATCGGCGGACCTTGGGCATCACCGAGATTGCGGGCCGCGTCGGGATCGCCGGCGCCGGCGGATCGAGCCCAATCGGCAAGATCGGCCATCCGCTCACGGCTGCGGCTCCGACCATTGAAGAAGCTGACGAGCGCCGCCGCTATGCCTCGAAGATTTTCACCCGTCACCCCGGAGTTGCACTCGGCAAACCGGTTTGCCATCGCTTCGAGCCGTTCGGCCGCCCATCCACTGATATCAACCGGGTGACCTTCGAGCCACAGCCGCCACAGACAATCGTCGGGATTGGGATTTTCGCGGCGAAGGTCGTTTAGCCGGCGGATGATGCTCCCGGTTTCGGGAGGATAAAAGGCGTCTCCTCCACGGCCGGTGGCGCGCGGGATCACAATTGCTCGCGGGATCACATAGCGGTTGCGCTGGCGCAGATTGTTCAGCGCATCCTTGTCGATCCCGGTCTCGGCAAGAAGGCGATCGAGGTTGATCCAACCGCGCGGAATCGGAGTCGAGACCGAACCGCGGATTGCGGCTCTCGGCTTGTGTTGCGGTTTTGCCAACAGCAAGTCCTGAAAAACTGGGCCGTTCTGAAAAATCTCGACTGTACTATCACACCTAGACGGGACTTGCACGCCTATTCGAGCTTCGCCGTTCCCATTTGTCGGACACGCGGGCCGACCCGCGTCAGTCCGAAAAGGGGACAGAGGTTTTGCGATCCAATCTGCTCTTGACCTGCACCGAGGCCGCCCGCCGCGCCGGGGCAGCTTCAACGTTTCGTCTTCTCGCCCATGCCCGCCGTGGCAAGCTGCGCATCGCCGGGCAGACAGAAGACGGCAAGGTGCTCTTCCGGGAGGAAGAAGTGCTCCGCGCCGCTCAGGAAATGCCGGCGCGCGATCTGATCGACCCCGATAACCGCGACCTGCCGCCCGGCTTGCTGTCGTGCGGCTGCTGCTGGGCGCCACCGGCGCGCGTCGGCGAGAACCGGCTGCCTGAAGGCGAGCCCGAGTTTCTCTGCGCCGAGGGGCGAGGTCTCGAAATGGCACGGCGGCTTGCGGCCGCCTTCGTCGCCGCGGCGCCCGACGATCCTTTCTTCTGTCGGCTTGCCGCCATCACCCGCGAGACGTTCGAGCGGCACATCGGGACCGCCGCCGAGCCTGAGCGCAAACCGCCCGCGGCCGATTGTGGCGAGCCGGGGCCAGCCATCGTGGTGGCTGATTGTGAGCGGCTGATCCCACGCTACCCGGCGAAGGAGGGCGAAGCGAGACCCTGAGAAAGACGCGAGCCCGCCTGGAGGGGCGGGCTCGATTTGAAACCGCGGCGCCGGCAAGCGCCGTATGCGGAGACCTTGCCAATATGAAGATACTGCATTCCCGTCCGGCGCACAAGCGTTTCAGCGGCCATAATCTGCCGCGACGGGTCACATCCGCCGACGCGCCGCCGGCCGCCGTCAACCGCGCGCTGCGGCGTGAGTGGGTCGCGATCGTAAACGCCGCCCTGAAGTATACCGGCGACCCGGACGCAGCGCTGCGGGCCGGAGCCGAGATGCTCGCCGCCGCGCTCGATCTCGACGCCAGAATCGCAGGATTGGCAGGCAGAAGACACGGACTGCCGGTAGCCACGCCGCTCAATTTGCCGGCCGGCGCCATCCGCCTTCGAGCCCGCGGCGACGATGACAGTGCAATCGAGGCGATCCTTGCGGGGGCGATGCCATGACCCGAACGCGCCGCTTCGATCCCCGCGTCGAACGTCGCCGCACGGTCGCCGCCTTCCTCGAGCTGGCGCACGAAATCAGCGCCGGCCGGCGCCGCATCTACGTCACGGCGCAATTCGATCTGCGGCGCCAGGTCATCGACCAAAACATCGCATGGCTGGCCAGTGAGATCGGCCATGCCGCACCCCGGCGGCGGCACGATCAGATCGGCCATCTCGACGACGATATTGCAGCACTTCACGACCGCGCCGAGATCGTCATTGCTCGCGATCTCTATCAGGACATTGCCGAGTGGGAACACCGGTGGTCAGGCGAGCGCACGAACTACTCCGGCGCGATCCTGATGACCGCGGGCGAGCCGCCCGATTTGCCGGCTGAACCGGATTGGGATTGTGTGGCGTTCCGCGGCGGCCATGACATTCCCCTCGCGGTCGCGATCGAGATCGACGCCTTCATCGCGATGCGCCGGCCCGTGTTGTGGTTGGCGCGGGAAGTGGTCGGTGCCGCGCCGCATGCCATCTCGCGGTTCGCAATCGAGAGCACATGGCCGGGCAGCCGATGCGACCCGGCGCTAGCGGCGCGGCTCTATTCCGCTATCGACGCCGAGGATTTCCGGCCTGCCGGATCGGGTCTTCCGCCGTGGCACGATCCTCAGCGGCCATCGACGCGGCCCGGACTCGCCGCCGTCTCCGGTAGGGGCTGACCGATGGCGCAGAGAAAAGGCCCCCTCGCCGAGCAGCTGCGGGCGCAAATCCTGGCGATGCGGGCGTCGAAGCCGGGGCGTGCGCAAGGGTACTCGACGCGCACGATCGCTGCCCGTTTCGGGATCGGCGAAACAACGGCGCGCGACCTCTCGACGGGGCGGCGCGGCATCAGTGAGACCAACGCCGAAAAGGCGCTGCGCACCTTTGCCGAAACACGGCCGGAAATCGAGACCTTGACCCGGCGCGATGCAAGCCGGCTCGGAACATATCTCAACCTGCGCAAAGAGGCGCAGCGCACCGGCGACGCCGGCCTGATCGAGCGCAAGATGGGCCGGAACGTTGTCATCCAGACCGCTGATGGTCCGCTAGTGCTGGAGACCCGTCCTGCGGTTCTCCGCGCCGAGGCGGATGCAGGCATCGATCCTTACCGGGATCAGCGCATTGTCTCTCCCAAAAAAGCAAGACGGCGGAGGCGGAGTTGAAGTGCCCCCGCTGCGGCTGGTCTGGGCCGCCGACAACGCGCCGCGATGACGGGCTCTGCTACGAGTGTGTTACCGGCTGCAAGACCGAGCTGCACCACATTTGGGGACGCGCCAACTCGCCGGCGACAGTCAAGATACCGGGCAACCCACATCGCGTTCTCGATGGGCTCAAAGCCGAGCGCTTCGACGAATTGAAGAACCCCGGCGACGAGGGGCTGTGCCAGCTTGCGGCTGCGCTTGCGACGATCGGTGAAGGTGCTTCGTACCTAAAAGACTACGCCCGGCAAAACGGCTGGCCGGAGTGGATCGTCAAAATCGCGGCGTTTTTCGCACAAGCCGCCAAGAGCGGCGCCCACTGGCTCTTGCAGCTTGCCGCCGCACTCGACCGCTACTTCGACGGAGATTGGGCCTCGAAGCTCGATATGCCGCCCTGGCGCCCGCCGGAGACCGAGCGATGACCGGGCTTGATCGCCGCCTACGTGAGGACGGCAACGGGGAGGAAGATGGCGGAGAGCCGCCAGTGCTGCCGATCATCACGCGGGCATGGTGCGTCCGCGACCAGCCCACGATACACCGTCTGCAGCGCGACGCCGGCGACCGGCCGACTAAATTCATTGCCATGTTTGTTGTCGAGACCGCCGCGATCACGGCGCCCGGAACGCCCGCCGCCACCTTCGGGGTCGCTAAAATCGGCAACATTCATGGCCCTGATTGGGACGTAACGCGGGAAATCTGGTTCTACAACCCCGCGACAATCCCGCCTAAGACCCTCGAGGCGGCCCGCGTCTTCATTGCTGCGAACACAAAGCCTATCGGGACGGATGCGCTCAGCTGGCGAGATGATCCCATTGTCAGGATCAAGCTGGCCACCATTGACGAGTTCCTGCGGACCTTTTACGCGATGGCCCGAGACAACAAACGCCGGGCGCTGATCGTCGGATACGACCTGCTCGCCACGTTCGGCGCCCTTGCAGCTCTTTGGGGCCGGGCGCGGCCAAGGCATCCGAAGTCGAGGAAAGAGCGTCTTCTGCGCCAAAGGCTGGAGCGGCTGAAAGATAAGCGCGAGATACCGGACATAGCGCAGGAGCGGGCACAAATTGCCTGTCGGCTGCGATGGATGCACAAGGCGCGGCGCCGCCGGCTACGCCCGCCGCGGCCGGACCGCTGGTCACTGGCGCTCGTCGCCGAGCCCGACCCGACAACCGGCGAGCTGAAGCCGTCGAGATACCTGCCGCGCATTCTCGCTGAGCGCATGGGTGACTCCGGGTTGGTTGCAAGCTGGGGATCGGTTCCCAGGAATTGCCGTAGCGGCACGGCGGACTTTCTTGACCTCGCCAATCTCGCCCACGGGCTGACGCATGAGCATTTTGATTTCGCCGAGGCGGTGGCGGAGTTTCTTCCCGGTCATGGCGGCCGAATCGCCGGCAGCGACCAATCGCCCCCCGGCATACGCGATACTGGCCGCGCGCTCGCTGCCCTCGCCGAAAGGCTGGTCAACTATTTCGACATGCTGCATCCGGGCCTGACGCGGGCGAAGGACGGCCCGCTCGCCGAAACCAAAGTGTACGGTGCCGGCGGCATCGCTCGCGCTTATGCGCGGAAGGCGGGCTATTCGGCGCCGGCGGTAGCGCCTGAGTGGGTCGGGTTCTGTGCCGAAGCCAATCACAGCGCATGGTGCGGGATCGGCGTGCGCGGCCGGGCGCCCGTCGCTACCCTCGACTTCCGGCGGCAGTATGCAATGATTTTTGCGCATCAGGGGATCTGCGCCCTGCTCGCGGCAACCCGGCTCGATTTCGTCGAGACGACCGAGGAAATCCGCGCATTGGCCGAGAGCGGTCCGGTGATCCTCGGGCCGCACCTGAATGCGATTTGTCTCGTCAATCTCCGCGGCGAGCCGGCGATGGTGCGGGCGCTCTTCAAGCGCGTCGAGGGGCGCGAGCCCGATGCCGAGGATTTCACGCTGGCGATGGCGCTGCGGCATGCCGACGGGGTTCCCGCCTACCTCGCCGATGTAATCAAAGCCCGCATCCTTTACGGTCGGGCGCCGGAGATCCTCAAGGGATGGAAGATCGTCGCTGTCGCACCGCGGGCGCTCAATCCGGTCAACCTGATGGGCCGGCGCATCGATCCGGCCAGCGTTCCGATCCCGCTGGCGCTTGCTGAAGAGGGCGAGCGTATGAAGTGCCGCCTTGGACGATGGGCCAAGGGACCAGCTTCGCGCATCCCCGATGAAGTTCGCAAGCTGCTGGTGTCAGGCATCAAGGCGGCCGGCAACATCTTCGCCTATGGGATGCTGTTGCAGACTAACCAGGTTGATCTACCGCGGGGAACACATGGCGCGGCGGGGAGCGAGGAAGCGACCCTATTGCACGCCAGTGGTGCGTTACGCCGCCCGGTCAAGGCTTCCGGAGGAAGACGCGGAGTTCACCTGCGTTCCGCTCGCCGGCTTGGTTGCCGCATCAGGACGGCTGCTGTTGGCGCGGCTGCATCGCGCCGTCGCCGACAAGGGCGGGACGATGGCGTGCTGGGATACGGATTCGGGGCATGTCGTCGCGACCCCCGAAGGCGGCATGATCGAGATCGAACAGCGCGGCGCTGATGGAAAGAGGCTGTCGCCAGCACAAATCAAGGCGCTGTCGTGGCGCGAGGTTGACGAAATCATCGCCGACTTCGAGGCGGAAAACCCGTTCGACAAGAGCCTGTTTCCAGGCTCGGCGCTGCGGTTGACCGATGAAAACTTCGATGAGGACACCGGCGAGCGGGTGGCGCTCGAAGGCCTCTACATCTCGCCAAAGCGCTATTGCCTGATCGCCCCCGACGGTAGGCTGTCGGACACCAAGGCGAGCATAATCGGCGTTCCATTGCCGCCAGTCGATGATTTCGTCAATGACGTGGCGTGGCGCTGGCTGATCGGAGCTTTCGCCGGGAAGGCGCCGCCGCCCCCAGCATGGTTCTCGACACCGCTGGTGCGCGAGATGCAGGTCTCGACCCCGGACCTCGCTTATCAATTGAGCGGGCGGAAGCGCAACGGACAGAAAGCCGGCCGGAACCTTCAGGTTCCGACTGACCGAGACTCCAGGCAAAGCCTGGAACGTAGGGTAAGTCGGAACTTGCCGCCGCCGCTCGATCGCGTCTACCCCGGCATGCGCTATCTCGCCGCCGAAGCGCAGCGCTGGAAACCCACAAAGAACAAGGATGGCCGCCTGACCCTCGAACCCGGCGAGACCCGCTGCATCACCGCACCGTTCAGCGATCACCCGGCCGCGTGGGCCGGTTTGCCGTGGCGGTTTCTCGACGGGGAACCAATGTCGGACGAATGGGAAATCGAGACCTGGGGCCGGTTCATGAAGCGCTACATGCTCGCCTCGGCGCCGGCGATGCTCGGGCCGGACGGCAAGCCTGCCGGTACGGGTACGCGCGGCGTGCTGCGGCTGCGGCCGATGCGCGACGGACGGCATTTCTTTGTGCTGAAAGAGGGCGCCGAATACGGGGACGACCCCGAACACGCCTTCGATCTTGTCGCCGGCGAGATGTTCTCCGATCAGTCTGCCCCGGTGGCAGCTGAGGAAACCGGCTCCAACGGGGCAAGGCGGGAACATGAGGCAGACGCGAGATGGGAAGCTGTACGGGCGGCAATCGAGGCTGTCGGCGCCAAGGCTGTTGCCGAGAGGCTGGGCGTCGCGAAGCGGACTGTTCGGGCATGGGTGGCGGACAAGAACCGTCCGGAAGATATCGCGAAAATCGAGGCCGCGATCCTTGGCGCCGCCCTTGCTGGTCTCGGGCTCGCCGTCGAATGCAAGGCGTTGCCGAAGGCGCTGCTGGCGGCGCAGCGGTTCAACACGATAGCGGCGATCATGCTGGCGCCGCACTTCGGCGGGCGCCCCGGATTGGCGGGAATGCTCGGCATGTCGCAGCGGGCGCTCGATCTCGCGATCGCCGACCGATCGCCGGCGGGGAAGCCTATGGCAGCGTTCCTCGCGCGTCTCGGCAGCCTCGCGCGGCAGGATATTCGCTTGCCGAAATTCGAGGAAGGCCACCGCGGCAACCGGGTTGCGATCACAGCACTGCTGTCGCTGGTCGTCAGGGCGCGGGCGCCGATTGCAAAGCCAGCGGAGTGGTGCCTTGCACTACCGGAGATGGTGACGGGCGGCAATCTCGAACGGTTGAGCGCACTTGATGCTCATCCGAGCGGCTGGTCGGCGCTCGCTGGCGAGATGGCGCGCGTGTTGGGGGTTGCGGACAGGAAGGCAAAAAGCAACGGCAATGAGCGAAAGGAGACATTCGAGCTTGAGCACGAATTCGGGACGGCTGATGTGGCCTACAGCAAGCCCTAGACTGGAGCCAACCGGGGGAAACCGGGTTTTTGGGCTGATGCGTGGCGACGTCGGCAATGGTGGATGTTGCGAGTAATGTTCTTGAAGAGCATTATCTGGGAGACGGCATATATGATATGAGCAATGTTATTGCTGCGATGTATATTGTGATGAAAGAATACGCATCATAATTTGTTCGTGTAATCGCTCAAATTTCCATCTCGCTTCGCGAATATGTCGTGAGCACTTGAACACTTCAGATGTAGACACTGATACATAAACTCGGCGCAGTTTTCTTCTTGCAGTAACCTCAAATCTTTCAGCAAAGTTGATTCCAACATGCCAAGGATCATGAACAATTCTATTGCGGCGTTCTGCTAATTGAGTAGCGTCGCTATGAAATTTGTTGAGTTCTTTTATTATGCTTTTGTCATCAATACGTAGGTGTGCAATCGCGATATACGCATCTAGTTTCCGAGCGATTCCTGCTATTTGTGCTGTTAAGCATACTGCAGGCAATGCGTCTAGGTTTCCAAGTTGAATAGAGCAGAAATCGACAAACGCTTCAAATTCAGCCCATTCTGATGCAACCACGCCAATAGCTGAGAAATGTTCCCTTACCGGATCGCCGACAGCCATGCTATCCTCCCTGCATGAGTGCCCAAGAGCGCGCCAAGCAAATAGGTCTTCTTGACTGTCAGGGAAGACGCGGCTACGTCGGCTGACCCTTTCCCGGCGCCTTTAGCCCCTCGACCGCCAACCTGATCCGCGCCCACACCTGCCATCCCTCACTGTCGCCGCCGTCAAGCATCTGGCCGGCTTGCCGAGTTACTTCGGATGCATGCACCGGCGCCATGCTGGCGGATCAGCGGGTTCGCTGCGCGCCAGATGTCGAGTTCGGAGATGACCGTTCGGGTCAAAATCAAATCTGACGGGGTCGTGCTCGGTCGCTCTAGAACAGCGTTGGCAGGTCTGGCAGCGTGATTTGCGGCCGGGACGCGGACGGATCGCCCGCAACCTCCGCTGCCCGGAGGATAAGACGCTTGATGCTTTCGTCGATCCATTCTCGTTCCGCGGGGGTAAACTCGGTATTTGAACCGGCAGCTTTGCGTGCTTCGTTCCCGCCTTTGTTGGCTGTGAGGTCTCCGAGCTTGTCCAACACCGACTTGGCGATGGCATAGCGGCTCGCTGCGCCAGGCCTTCCGCCGGAACTGTTTTCGAGTACGGTGAGGCAAAAGTAACCCGCATCGGCAAGCGTCGTGGTGCCCTCGCGATAACGGCAAAAGCGATCGAACATCAAGTCCACGGCTTCATTGCGTACGATGCCCGCCGGCGGCGGGTCAGGATATTTCGATCGGCTAACGTGCCCTTCGGCGCTCAACATAAAAGCACCGAAGGTACTTGTAAGCGCTCCATGGACTGGTCCGGGTGTCTGGTTGCGATCAATGATATTGGCCCGGTCGTAGCTAAACTCAAACTCTCCCGGTAGGGATTGAAGTGCCGCCGTAAGCTCCCACGCGCAAAGATGTGGCTCAACTTCGGCACGAGCTTCTTCCGCGGTCGTGTGATGAGATGTCATGGTAATCTCAGCACGGTCGTCTTCAAGCCTCACTGTAAACCCTGGTTGGTGATGTTCGAGCGGCCGGGCCTTGGTGTAATCGACGTGCTTCGCGTGCTTCACGCTGTAATATAGCGCTACAACGTGCGGATCATTCATTTCCCTCTCCTCTGGCCATCGCCGCCGGTGTCGCACGGTTCGCGAGCGGCCGGTGTCGGTTCATCGTACCCACCAGGAAGCACTATATTTCAGATTATGACGCTTGACCTGACCGATGACGAGGCTGCGGCGCTTACCAAGCAACTGCGGCAGACGATCGATTACGACCCTAACCCGCTTGCGCGGAGGCTCGACCCGCTAAAGTCGATCCTGGCAAAGCTCGATCCGCCGAAGCCCGCTGAGCCATTGCCGCCGCTGAAACCCGGCATGGGGCCGCGTGTTGGCGGGGCCGCGGGAGATGGAGACGAAGATCAATTGGTGTGGACGCGCTCGGCCGACCTTGGCGTCCATGGCGTGGTGGGCACAGCAAAGCCGAAGGGGGCGTGATACGCTAAGCATGTCTTGGCTTCGTCAACGATGCCGTTGCGATCTATTTTCTCGACGCAACGTCGGCTGCAGCTTTCGTCTCGTGCTGGTGCGCCGGATCAAAGGTCGAGATCAGCGAAGGGGCGTTCCGGGTGCTCGAGGATCAGCCGACGCCACGGGCAGCGGCCGGCTTGCACAAGACCTTCTGAGGGATACTATGCCAGAGACGGCCAAGGTTTTCGAGGATCGGGTGAACGCCCGGCGACTGGCGCGTTGAGCGGTTCGACGATGAGGGCGGCTGCGAGGTCGAGATCCTCACCGGCCCGAACGCTCGCGAGCGAGCCCGGCAATACGCCGAACAGCGGTACGGGGCATTCGAGGAAATCAGGCTTACCCCTACCCTCGTTAGGCAGGCCGTCCCCGCTCTTGTTGTTATGAGCATTCGATGACCCTAGGTATTGTTCTGGGTAATTCCGACCAAATTATTCAAGCAACCGATCGGCGGCTAACCGGCCTCAAAGGGGAGCTGATTGATGATTCCGCAAACAAAGCGGGGCATGCCCTCTGCGAAGACGCGAGTTTTCTATATTGCTTTACGGGCCTTGCACGTGTTGGCAACGCAGCCACCACGTCCTGCTGGTTGCTTGGAGCCCTATATGATGCGGCGCAGAAGAGCCACCGCTATTTCGATATCGTTCCAGCGTTCTCGCAAATTGCGACCGATTTCTTTGATTCCTTTAGTTTGAGAAGATTGCCTGCATCTGCTCGACGCTTGACCATAATGTTTACGGGGTACACAGCGGATGGGTTCATCGTGAATTCCCTGATATCTAACTTTCAGGATTTCGAGAATGGTATTAATCATTTTAAAGCAAAACCAGCGTTCAGCTATGTTACCGTACGTTCAATCAAACCGGCTTCGGAAAACCCAACCGTAATCCAAGCGATTGGGCAATTTGGTGCGCTGACGATGGGCGATAAATCGCAATTACGCGAAATGCTTGAAAGACGCGCTCCGGCGGAGGCTATCCGTCAGAAGGCGATTTCTCTTATTCAAAGGGTATCGAATCGTCCTCGATCGTTAGGCACGGTAGGCAAAAAGATTAACACTGCTCGCATGAGATCTTCCGACCCGCTTTGGCCGGTATCCGGTTCTGCTTCGGACGAACCCGAGCGCACACTTCATCTTATAGACCAGATTAATTTGCTTCCTGGCGCACCGAAGGTGCTCTTATATGATGCGCAACTCAGCACGGAATTTCCAGTGTTTTTCCCGCGAGTTCACCGGAATGCCCCATGCCCGTGCGGGAGCGGCACGAGATTTCGGCTTTGCCACGGCAAACCCAGACCCTCATCGAAATAGGTAGGTTGGGTGCTTGCTCCATGATGCCGCTACTGAACATTCGAGGAACTCAGGCTGGAGCCGTACCGGCGCTAGCGCTCGCACTATTGCGATGCCTCTGCGAAGCGAACAACGCCGGCTTTGCCGTGCGTGCCAATGCGCCGTGTATGCTCCGGAGACTTCGGGCGACGTGACGATATTCAGATCCTCGCTGTTGAAGGTCGCGCCGGCTGAGAAATTGTAGCTCCCGATGACCGTGACGCGCCGATCTATGATCAGCGCCTTTTCGTGCGCGATCACGCGATCAGGGCGCGGCACTCAATTTAACGGCAGATGCCGGGCACGGCCCGACCCTCACCGGGCCGCTGAGAGCGCCAGCGACGGCCCCGAGCCAACCGCCGGGACTTCGGCGCCACCGGGAACGTCTTCGGCCCCTCAGCAAGCCTTAGGGACGCCAGGGACGGCGCCAAAGCGACAGCCGCAGCCATCGGCACAGCCCCTCGGGCTCAGCCGCTCCACAGCCACCAGCGGGCGCCCGCGACGACCCCGAGGCGATCACCTACAGCCTGCCCCGGACTTGATCCGGGGGCATTCGGGTAGGGCAGGCGGCTTTCGGCCGACCCGCTACCGGACCCGCGGCTTCGCCCGGACCCCATCGGGCAACGCGGTTCGCCTCGGGCAATGCGGTTTCGCAACGCGGTTTGCATTGGGTATTGCTATTGGGCAATGCGGTTGCCAGCTTCAGTGGCTGTCTTCTATTGGGCAATGCGGTTGCCAGTTTCAGTGGCTGTGCTTGTTCTTGTTCTGCCTGACACTATTGGGATGGCCAGTGAACAACTCCCGATCGCCGTGGCTCCTCAGTGAAGCTGTTGATATAGCGAACGTTTCCTCTTATCTGCAATAAAAGCGCAGAGGTATTGGCGCTCCTACCCACCTCCCGCCCCCTGCCGCTGCATCGCCCGCCCCTTGGTCCCCCCGGACCCGCGGATTCTACCCGTTGCCCGCGCCCTTGCCTCGGCTTATTTCAGCGTTTCCCTAAAGGCGCTATTCGTCGGTTACGGATATACCCCTTATTTTGTCGAAGGCAGCGACCACGAAAGCATGCACCAGGCGATGGCTGCAACCCTGGAGCACTGCGTATTGGAGATCCGCGAGATCCAGGAAAGAGCGCGGCAGAGCGGCAAGGCCTTTCGACCGCGCTGGCCGATGATCGTCCTGCGCAGCCCCAAGGGCTGGACCGCGCCGCGGGAAGTCGACGGACACTACCTCGAAGGCTTTTGGCGCGCCCACCAAATCCCGATTACCGATGTCGCCACCAACCCCAGCCACTTAAAGCTGCTGGAAAGTTGGCTGCGGGGTTACCGGCCGCAGGAACTGTTCGACGACAACGGGCGCCTGCTACCTGAGTTGAAGGCCTTGGCTCCGATGGGAAATCGGCGGATGAGTGCCAACCCGATCGCCAATGGCGGGCTGTTGCGCAGACCGCTGGACCTGCCCGACTTCCGCGCCTCGGCGGTCAAGGTCGACAAACCCGGCGCGACCCCTGGCCGGCAACGTGCCCACCCTCGGCGATTTCCTGCGCGATGTCACCCGGCTCAATATGCGGAACTTCCGCGTGTTCGGGCCCGACGAGACCCAGTCCAACCGGCTGGAGGCGCTCTACGATGTCACCAAAAAGGTCTGGCTCGCTGAGTATTTCCCGGAGGATTCCGACGGCGGCAATCTCGCTCCCGAAGGCCGTGTCATGGAAATGCTCAGCGAGCACACCGTCGAAGGCTGGCTCGAAGGCTATCTGCTGACCGGGCGGCACGGTTTGATCAACAGCTACGAGCCGTTTATCCACGTCATCAACTCGATGTTCAACCAGCACGCCAAATGGCTGGAGAAGTGTAACGACCTGCCCTGGCGCGCCAAAATATCATCGCTCAATCTGTTAATCACGGCACTGGTCTGGCGTCAGGATCACAACGGCTTCACCCACCAGGATCCGGGCTTTCTCGACGTCGTCGCCAATAAGAGCCCGAGTGTCGTGCGCATCTACCTGCCACCCGACGCCAATTGCCTTTTGTCAGTCGCCGACCATTGCCTGCGCAGCGTTAATTACGCCAATGTGATCATCGCCGACAAACAGGTGCATCTCCAATACTTGGATATGGAGGCAGCGATTGAGCATTGCACAAAGGGCGCTGGCATCTGGGCCTGGGCGAGCAACGACCAGGGCGTCGAGCCCGACGTTGTCATGGCGAGTTGCGGCGACTGCCCGACAATGGAGTCATTGGCGGCCACAGCCCTACTCCGTCAATACCTGCCCGACATCAAGGTCCGGTTTGTGAATGTGGTGGATTTGTTCAAGCTGGTTCCGCACACCGAGCATCCCCACGGGCTGACCGACCGCGAGTTCGAGGCCCTGTTCACCCCCGACAGACCGGTCATCTTCAATTTCCACGCCTACCCGTGGCTGATCCACCGGCTCACCTACCATCGGCCGCACCAGCGACACATTCACGTGCGCGGCTACAAGGAGCAGGGCAACATCAATACGCCGCTGGAGCTCGCCATTCGCAACCAGGCCGACCGCTTCACCTTGGCGATCGATGCGATCGACCGCATGCCGCGGTTCCACGTCACCGGATCGAGCGCGCGTGAGGCGCTGCTCAATCAGCAGATTGCCTGTAAAAACCACGCCTGGGAATTCGGCGTAGATACGCCGGAGATTACTAATTGGCAGTGGCCATTCTAGACCGGGAGCAGCGGTATGAGCGAGCCGCTTCCGACTGTTTATCTCGCGAGGCACGGCGAGACCGCGTGGAGCCTCTCCGGCCAGCATACCGGCCGGACCGACCTGCCGTTGACACAACGCGGCGAACGCAACGCCCGCGCCCTTGGCGAGCGGCTGCGCGGGATGGTTTTCGCCAAGGTCTTCACTAGCCCGTTGCAGCGCGCGATGCGGACCTGCGAGCTAGCCGGCTTTGGTGCCATCGCTGAAATCGACTCCCACCTCGTCGAATGGGATTACGGCCCATATGAGGGCCGCCGCACGGCCGAGATCCATGCCGAGCGCCCGGACTGGCAACTGTTCCGTGACGGTTGCCCCGGCGGAGAGACACCGGACCAGATCGGTCCGTGGGCCGATCGTGTCGTGCGTCGGGTGCGCGCGGTCAAAGGCGCCGTCCTGATCTTCTCCTCGATCGGCACGCGGCTGAGGGCAGCATCGAGTACAGGGTCATGAGGATGACGCCGGAAGAAAGGCTCGCGAGGGCGCGGGAACTGTTGGAGCACGGCCGACAGTTTTTGCCGCTGTTGGCGAAGCTCGAGACCCAGGAAAAGCCGCGACCACGCTCAAGGAACGCGGTGGGACGGTGTGATCGGGACAGTTGAGGCATCGTTTCTCTCCGTCGCCTCAGAAAGCGGAGGCGATCGGTCTTAGAGGCACTGGCGATGGACCGCACTCCGCCCTTGTCGAAGGTGCTGAGCAGCTCATACCAAGGCGGCAAGCCAGCCACGGCCGGCGGAATTAATGTAAACCTCTCACTCATCGGGGCCTCCAGGAGCTTCGGGTGGCACTGGCACTAATTCAAGGTGCCCTGACCGCCCTTACCGGCGGGGATGCGTGAGACGTAATCTTTGAACACTACGACCATCATGCCCTAGCCGTGCTTTTTGCCACCTTTGTGGTGCCGGATGCACTGACTGCGCAAGAAGCATCAGTCGTTGCTGCACTTTGTCGGCAACGCGCCGTGGTCGGACGCAGCGGTGATGGCAAGGTGAGCCTGATCTTGCTGCTGATTCCGGCGATGTCGCTCGGTCATTCCGCGATCATGTCGCTCGCTGTTCCGACATGATGTCGCCCGCTTGAGCGGCGTCCTGCTGGCAATGGTTTTTTGGCTCTTGGCGTGCTGGTGGTCAATCCTTTGCAGCTGCTCGCGGTCGGGTTCGGCGTAGGCTGTCGCCGGCGAGATCGAGGCGATGGGCATTGTGGACGAGGCGGTCGAGGATAGCGTCGGCATAGGTCGGATCGCCGATGACCTGATGCCATTTGTCGACCGGGATCTGACTTGTCAGGATGGTTGAGCGACGACCGTAGCGTTCTTCAAGGATCTCGTAGAGATCGCGGCGAGCGCCGGCGTCGAGCGGTTCGAGCCCCCAATCGTCGAGGATCAGGAGCTGGACGCCGTTGAGGCTTCGCATGATGCGGGCATAACGTCCGTCGCCGCGCGCCAGGGCGAGATCGGCGAAGAGCTTGGGAAGACGCTGATAGAGCGCCGAGCGGTTGTCGCGGCAAGCCTTGTGGCCGAGGGCACAGGCAAGCCAACTTTTGCCGACGCCGGTTGGCCCGCACAGGATTAAATTATCGTGTGCATCGATCCAGTCGGCGGCGGCGAGTTTGTGGAACAACGCGCGATCGAGGCCGCGCGGGGCTCGGTAGTCGACGTCCTCAACGACGGCATGGTGGCGCAGCCGGGCATAGCGCAATCGAGCGGCCAGTCGCTTATCGCGACGGTGGGTCACCTCGCGATCGACGAGCAGGCCGAGCCAGTCGGCATGGGTCAGGCTCGCGCCTTCACCGGAGGTTTCGAGTTCGGTGAAGGCTTGGGGTTGGGGACACCGCCAATCGCCGCGAAGGCCCGGGTATGACCGCCGATCCAGTCGGCGAGGGCCTGGGTCCAGCTTGCCTCGGCATAGGTAAAGTTCGAGGCGCCCAGCACAGCGACAAAAATTTGCGCCGGTCGCGTCTCGCCGGTCAGCCGGTCGACAATTGGACTTGCTTCGGAAAAGTGGAGAGTTCCCCTATGAGCGGTGAGGAACTCGAAGATGCAGCAGCGACGGTTTACGAAAGAATTTGAGGAGGAAGCGGTCCGCCTGGTGCAAACCAGCGGGCGAACGCAGCGCGAGATCGCCGGCGATCTGGGGATCGGGCTGTCGACGCTGGTCCGCTGGATGAGTTGGAGTTCGGGATCGGCGTGCTGCCGACCCAACGACGGCGGCAGAGGGCGATGTCACGGCAGAGCTGAAACGGCTGCGCCGGGAGAACGAGATCCTCCGCCAGGAGCGGGACATCCTGAAGAAGGCGACGGCTTTTTTCGCCCGGGCGGGAAGTCGATGAGGTTCGCGCTCATCGATACGGCGAAAGCGGAATTCCCGATCCATCGTCTGTGCGGCGTACTCGGTGTCAGCCAAAGCGGCTATTTTGCCTGGCGCGGTCGGCCGGCGTGCCGCCGCCAACGCGATGACATGGTGCTGCTGGCGCATGTCCGGTCGGCCTTTACGCTGTCGAACGGCACCTATGGCAGCCCCCGGATGATGCGGGAATTGCGGGACAGCGGCCTCACCGTCGGTCGCCGCCGGACGGCGCGTCTGATGCGGGAGAACGGGCTCAGGGCTCGACAGAAGCGGCGGTTTAAGCGCACCACCGACAGCCAGCATCCGTGGCCGGTGGCGCCAAACCTGCTCGATCAGGACTTCGCGGCAACCGGGCCCGACGAGAAATGGGGTGCCGATATTTCCTATGTCTGGACCCGCGAGGGTTGGCTGTACCTCGCGGTTATCATCGACTTGTTTGCCCGCCGGGTCGTCGGCTGGGCGACCGGCGACCGGCTGCACCGCGATCTGGCTCTTGCCGCTCTGCGCAAAGCCCTGGCGGTGCGCCGCCCAGCAGCCGGGCTGATCCATCACTCAGACCGGGGCAGCCAATACTGTTCGGTCGATTATCAAGCCGAGCTCGGCAAGCACGGCATCCTGATCTCAATGTCGGCAAAGGGGAACTGCTACGACAACGCCATGGTGGAGACGTTCTTCAAGACGCTGAAATCTGAGCGGGTGTGGCGGACCATCTTCTATACCCGCCAACAAGCGACCCAGGCCATTGGCCGCTACATTGACGGCTTCTACAATCCCGTCCGGCGCCATTCCGCCCTCGACTTTACAAGCCCGGTACAGTTCGAAAAAACGGCCGCCAAATGACCTAATGCCTCTCCACTAAACCGACGCAACTCCAAATCACCGGCACCGTGTCGCCGGCATAACGACAAACAGCTTGTCGCCGCCGGTATGGGTCTGCCGCATTGTGACCGAGATCCGCGATGCCCAGCCGCGGTACAGCTCGCAAAAGCGGGAGTAGCGATAGCAGTCAGGATGTTGCTCGATGTATTCGTCCCACAGGATCTGCAGGGTAACGTGCTTGCGCTATAGCTCGCGGTGAAGCGCCGCCCAATCAGGCTCAGTGCAGCGGCGATGGCCTTGCTTCTTGCCAACCGCAGCAAAGAGCTGGGCTTCCAGCGCGGTATCGGTCATCTCGGCCGGCAGCGGCCAGTGCAGTCCCGCTGCCGCCAGCCGCTGCAAAGTCAGCCGGACAGTTGACGACGCAACATTCAGACGGCGCGCGATCTCGTTGCCGGACACCTCGGCGCCTATCCGAGCGACATCATCCCGGAATGGCGGGCGAAATCATCTCGGAACGCCGGGCGAGATCAAATCGGATTGGTGGGTGACATCATCTCGGATTCGCGGGCGACTTCCCCCGGAATCCGCATGATCTTGCCCCGTAACAAGGTTTAGCGGCGTGCTCGACGGCTGAGCCGACGAGATGCCACCAAGCTTTGAAGCGGTGTGGGCTTGCGCGGAGTTCCGTTCCGTGAGGCGCGGGTTACCGAGCAAGATCGTATAGAGCGCGCTCAGGATTTCGCCGCGATGGGTTTCTGTCCACGCGATCGGATCCGGGGGCCGATCGCCACTACGCGGTTGTCGTCACCCGCTGACATCTTGCAATACCGCGCCCAAGCCTCGGAGAGCTGGCGGCGCTTGTCGAACAGATCACCGCGACGGTAGGCAGCCTCGACCTTGTCGCCGACGACGTGCGCCAGCGCCATTTCGCGGACTTCGGACGGGAAGGCGGTCCGCTCCGCGCACCAATCCGAAATGCGCTGCGAAAGCCGTGCACCGTAAGACCACTCCGCCTCATGCGCCGTAGCAGCATCAGCATCGACATTTGCGATGGAGATCGCTCGGCCCGATTGCCTGGGAAGACGTATTCGCCCACTTTGGCGTCAGCGAAGTGCCGCAGGATCGCTAGGGAAACGCTGAAATAAGCCGAGGCAAGGGCGCGGGCAACGGGTAGAATCCGCGGGTCCGGGGGGACCAAGGGGCGGGCGATGCAGCGGCAGGGGAGCTTTTCGCAGGCGGAATACGCCGGCAAGAAAAGGCAGACGCGCCGGGACCGGTTTTTGGCCGAGATGGAAGAGGTTGTGCCGTGGGCACGGCTGGTCGATCGTCTGCGACCTTTCTACCCGAAGGGAGAGCGCGGCCGGCCGCCGGTTGGGCTGGAGCGGATGCTGCGGATCTACTTTTTGCAGCAGTGGTACGGGCTGGCCGACGAGGCCGTGGAGGACGCGCTGTACGACAGCCAGGCGTTGCGCGGCTTTGCCGGCATCGATCTGTCAGTGGCGACAGTTCCGGACGCGACGACGGTGCTGAACTTCCGCCATTGGTTAGAGCAGCACGACTTGACTCGGGTTCTATTCGACGAGGTCGGTGCGATGCTGAGGAGCGCGGCTTGTTGATGCGCCAGGGAACAATCGTCGACGCCGTCCTCGCGAAGGCGGGGATCATCGCCGCCCCGCCTTCGACCAAGAACAAAAGCAAGGCGCGCGACCCGGAGATGCACCAGACCAAGAAGGGCAACCAGTGGCACTTCGGGATGAAGGCGCATATCGGGGTCGATGTCGCCTCGGGGGTGGTGCACACGGTTATCGGCACCGCTGCCAACGAGGCCGATATCAATCAGGCAGCGGCCTTACTGCACGGCCAGGAGACGGATGTCTTCGCCGATGCCGGCTACACCGGGGCGGACAAGCGGCCCGAATTTGAGGGCTGCGATATCTGCTGGAACATCGCGATCAAGCGCAGCGTCATCAAGCCATTGCCCGAACGGCTGCGGAATTGGGCCGAGGCAGTGGAGCGAGCGCTGTCACAGGTGCGGGCCTGGGTCGAGCACCCGTTCCATATCATCAAAAACCCCGGCCTGCGCCGGGGCAGGCTCTGTTCCGCCATAAGAAGCTGCGCTATCGCGGGCTGGCCAAGAACACGGCGCAGCTGCACACCCTGTTCGCGCTGGCCAACCTGGTGATCGTCAAGAAAGCGCTGCTCGCCTAGGGCCGTGTCTGATCACGCCTGGACGGTGCCTTGATCCCGAAAACAACGCAGCAAGACAACACCACAAACCCGGTCTTCTGCCGATACAGTCCATTACCGAGTACGCCGATACAGCAAAATTATGCCTCGGTCGGCAAACCGTCGCCTACGCCGCCATTGTTCGGCGTTTCCTTAGCGCGGGCTCGCTGAGCGGGACACGGTGCTCCCGGCCTGCCTTCATGCGCTCGGCTGGGACCGTCCATAGACAGCCCTCTAGATCGATCTCAGCCCAGGTTGCGCCAATCACCTCACCGGTGCGCGCCACCGTCAGGATCGCGAATTCTAGGGCGCGAGCCGCAACGCCCTCTTGCTGGCGCAGCTCGACTATGAAAGCGGGCAGTTCGTCATAGGGCAGTGCCGCATGATGCTTGACGCGAGCCACCTTCGACCGCCTCGGCAATAGGTTCTCGAGATGGCCACGCCACCGGGCCGGGTTCTCTCCTTGGCGATGGCCGCGAGCCGCCGCCCAATCGAGAACTGACTCGATGCGGCCACGGACCCGGCTGGCCGTCTCCGGTTTTTCGTTCCAGATCGGCTCCAGCGCCTTCATCACGAGCCCGCCGTCCACGGCTTGGACAGGCTGCGAGCCAAGAACGGGGTAGACGTAAGTCGCAAGCGTCGCCGGCCACTGTGCGGCGTGCTTCGAATTCTTCCAGCCAAACTCATGCGCTGCGATATAGGCCTCAGCGCACTCCCGGAAGGTCATCGCCTTGGCGGTTTGCAGCCTTGCGGCCTGGCGACGACCGCGGCGCTCTTCGATCGGGTCGCCATCATCGAGTGTGAGCTTACGACAAGCCAACGCTCTGTCCCGCGCTTCGGCCAGGCTGATCGTGTTCAAGGGACCCAGTCCCATATCGCGCAGCCGACCGTCGCGCTTCCACCGAAAGATCCAGGACCGCGAGCCGCTCTTGCTGGCATGCAGATAAAGGCCGGTGCCATCGGCATGCAGCCCCGGCTTTTTGATGGTCTCGACCGCACGCGCAGTAAGCCGCTTTTCGGGTCGCGCCATAGCTTCCGAATTGCGGCGATCGGAACTGACTACAACCGTTTGAGCTGGAAAGGAGTTATCGAACGTGAACGGACAGCACCGAATGCTGTTTCGACGGACATCCCCTCCGCCACCATTTCTCTATAAACCTACTCCAATCTCTGGCGCCTCAGCCTAAACCTCTCGATTAAATCGGTATTGGCAACCACTCGCGGGCGACGGTCGGTGGGACTGGCGCATGCACGGCGCACCCGCCCTGATGAGGATCGGGCCATGGCATGGGCCTCGCTGGGATTGACGGGCATGCGCGCCGGAACTCCTGATCGAAAGCCGGAACTGCTAATAAAGAATGTGAGTGGGGTTGTCGCGTCCCCCGGGTGTTTCATCGTACCAGGGTACCTGTGACGGCTATGCTCAAAGGCATGAGGCTCTGAGCAATTGGTTGCTGTCGGTCTCAGGAGGTCAATGCTGAGACGGCCGCGTCCAAATCGCGTCAGACCAAGTTTAGATCGTCTAATTCTCGGATAGTCGAACTAGGCGAGTATCATGGGATTGATTTGCTCGTTACGCTAGAGCGCTGATGTTCGGATTTGAGTGGTGACTTCTGCACTGAAACGATGAAGGTTTCGTGAACGTCTTAGCACGCACTCCGAGCGGTAGTAATATAATAAAGCCTATGATTTCAACACGTTAAAAAATGATTATTTTTTGAGCAATGATGCCGGTACCCCTTTTGCGCGGTAAACTTAGCTGGGAATGGGAGAGCTATGGGCGGAAGTTGGTGACGGGCTGACGGGATGAAGGCGGCGTATCGTGGGGGTGTTCGCGCCTCCACTTCTCCCGCAAAGGAGTGATACGCCGTGTCCGATGCTAACGTCGTCAAGCTGCTTCAACCAGGGTCATTCGCCGACCCGCTCACCGAGGTGCTGCGCACCGGAGCGCGCGCCCTACTGGCCCAAGCGATCGAGGCCGAGGTGGCCGAATTCCTGGCCAAGCATGTCGATCTGAAGACCGCTACTGGCCTGAACCGCATGGTCCGGCACGGGCATATGCCTGAACGCGAGGTGATGACCGGCATTGGCCCGGTCGGCGTGCGCCAACCGCGCGTGCGCGACCGTGGCGCTGCCGATGATGCCGGGCGCATCCGCTTCACCCCCGCGATCCTGCCGCCCTATGCGCGGCGCTCCCGCAGCCTGGAGGTGCTGATACCGATCCTTTACCTGAAAGGCATCTCGACCGGCGATTTCGAGGAGGCGCGTGCGGCCCTGCTCGGCAAGGATGCGCCGGGCCTGTCGGCCTCGACGATTGCCCGGCTGAAGGAGGTCTGGATCGACGAGCACGAGCACTGGAAGAAGCGCGATCTGTCGGCCAAGCGCTACGTCTACGTGTGGGCCGACGGCATTTACCTGCAGGCCCGCCTCGAAGACGCCAAGCAATGCATCCTGGTGATCATCGGCGCGACGCCGGAGGGCAGGAAGGAGCTGCTCGGCTTCACTGACGGCGCGCGCGAAAGCGCGCAGGATTGGCGGGAGCTGCTGCTCGATTTGCAGAACCGAGGCCTGGTCGTCGCGCCCGAACTCGCCGTCGCCGACGGCGCGCTTGGCTTCTGGAAGGCGCTCGGCGAGCTGTGGCCGGCCACACGCGAGCAACGCTGCTGGGTGCACAAGACCGCCAACGTCCTCAACAAACTGCCGAAAAGCCAGCAGCCCAAAGCCAAGCGGGCCTTACAGGAGATCTGGATGGCGGAGACGAGCAAGGACGCCGAGGCCGCGTTCGACGCCTTCATCGCAGCCTACAAGTTGAAATACGATAAGGCCGCCGAGTGCCTGGCAAAGGATCGCCAGGCCCTGCTCGCATTCTACGATTTCCCTGCCGAACACTGGAAACATCTGCGGACCTCGAACCCGATCGAGAGCACCTTTGCCACCGTGCGGCACCGCACGATCCGCTCGAAGGGCTGCTTGTCGAATAGAACGGCGCTCGCCATGGTGTTCAAGCTCGTCGATGCGTCGCAGAAAAGCTGGCGCAGGCTCGATGGCCACAACCAGTTGCCCAAGCTCATCCAAGGTGTCAGGTTCTCTGACGGGATCGAAGTCGCCGCCAACCCGGCGTCCTCGCAATCCCAAACCGCCGTCGCCTGAACCCTTGGACCATCACCAAAATTCGGCGATAGCTCTTGTTTCGTCGTCTGTATTGGCGGACCACGGCCGTGTGTGGCTCGAAATTCGGCGACGCGAGCCTCGTATGCGGACCGGCCTGTACCGGCCTCCGGGCGTCCGCGGGCTTCCGCCGACCTGTCCAGGAAGGGATCCGGCAGTTCCCATCCAAGCGATTGTGCCCAGGTTACGAAATCGGCCAGCTTCACGATCTGCTGGGTCCGATCTCCGTCGTACGCGGGACAATGCATGGCGCCGCCCTCGACGTGGTTGTTCGCGATTTCTAAGCGGCGCCGGAACCGCAGTGGGCAACCGTCAAAAGGGCCGCCAACGATCGGTCGAAAGGTCACTCCCGGCAAAGCGTCAGGCTCAATACCCACGGACAAAGCGACAGCCTGAAGAGTTTGCATGTCAGCATTTGAGACCATTTGACCCAATCAGTCGGTCCCAAAGTGGGGATGGCTTGATCACGATCGCCTTGTACCACACCCGCCTCGTTTGTCTGTAGATCACGTTAGGTGTACTATTGAAACGCGGCACAAGCAACTACGAGTATAATGGTCCGATTATTGTTTCACGGCGCTCTGCGCTGATCCATTCACTATTTTAGCTATATGTTCGGCCAAGGCCTGGGCCTGATCCTTGTCGCTGTGGACGTAATTCATGTAGGATGCGTGTGATTTACGACCGGTGAGCGCCATGCCGACACGCGCATTACTCACGCTGTAAGCAGTCATGGTAGCGAACCAATGCCGAATGGTGTGCAAGGTACAATTCTCTATCTTTGCCGCCTCCGCAATCCGGCCGAATGCTTTTTCGACCGTGCTGTAGGAGAGTTCTTTGCTCGGTGATTTAACTGAGGGAAATACAAACGGAATCGCCGGGATACGTTCCATTCCATCGATGACGGCCAACGCGGCAGACGATATCGGGCGCCGTGAGAACCCCGTTTTTGTGTCGGCCAAGTAGAGTCCCATTTCGTTTCGACGAATATGGTTCCATCGCAAGCCGAGCAATTCCGAGACACGCGCTCCGGTGAGAACGAGCAACCGGATGACAGCGAGCACTTGCGGATGCTCGGATCCGTTTTCAGCTGTCTCATCGAGGGCCCGCAGCAAGCCCCCGACCTCGGCCGCGGTTAGCAGCCGCCCCCGGCGTGGGACCCTTGGCTCGGAAACGTTCTCGAGGGGACTACCAACCTCCTTCGGGAGCAGACCCCAGGCCAGCGCCTTGCTGAACATGTGATGGAGCAGCCGATAGAGATTCTCGGCCTGGGCCTTGCCGCCGACCACTTGGCCGGCAGTGTCCAGGCGAAATGGCACGCGCACGATGCGACCTGCCGCCTCTTCGGTCACTTGGCCGACCTTCAGATCCCCGATCTGCGGCTTGATGCAGCGCTGCCACATCGCGGTCTTTTCGGCGGCGGTGCGGGTCCATTGCCTACGGCCACGACCTCCTTACGGTAGCGCTCCCACAGAGCCGCGACCGTCAGCTGCCGTCGCTCGAACGCGGCTTTCGCTGCGGCACGCTGCCGCTCAGCCCGACGCGCGGCTTCAGCACTCTCCCGAAGCGTCGCCGGCCCCACACCCGTCCGCTTGGCTGCTCGCAGCTTGCCCAACTCTTCTTGTGCTCGCTGCAGGTTCCAACCATCAGAAGCCCAGCCGAGACCCTCTTCAATTTGCCGGCCGTCGACCGAGAACCGGAGCGTGAAGTAGCGATCCGGGCGCACGCCATGCTTGCGCCGCGGATGCGTTCGACATCGGATCCCCGGCGCCACCGTGATCCATGAGCTCGCCATACTCTAAAGGTCCCGCAGTGCTTTGTCCCTAATATGTCCCTATCATAGTGATGATGCCGGTGAAGCGTTATTAATCTGGCTGACCACACCACACATCTACCAGATTGGTAGATCAGGCTAAAATGAGACGGCGGGAGGCTGGGTGATCTGGATGGTAGTTAACTTAAAATCTGCTTCCCACTAGGGAGTGCGGGTTCGAGTGCCGCCGTCCGCACCAATCTCCTCAATGAGATAGACCCAAACTGATAAATTCCGGTCCTCGTTTCACGTTGTCCGACGACCCTTGCGCCAACTCCGCTCAGAGAGAACAATGAGAGTGACGTAAACAAATCGCGGTCACGCCGCCAACGGGAGAGAGTGCCATGGAGCTCGGATTGCAAGGCAAGCATGCGATTGTGACGGGCGGCAGTCGGGGCATTGGCAAAGCCATTGCGCGCGAATTGGCTCGCGAAGGGGTGGATGTGGCGATCGTGGCGCGGAACAAGGAGGACCTGGAGGCGACGGCGCGGGAGCTGAGTGCCGAGACGAACCGGCGCATCGTTCCCCTCGCAGCCGATGTCACCAGCAAGGATCAGGTGGATCGCATGGTCGCCGAGGCGGCGCAGCAACTGGGCGGCCTGCATATCCTGGTTAATAGCGGGTCCGCGCCAGGCGGTTCGACGACCGCCACCGGTCCGATCGAAACGGTAATCGACGAGGATTTGATAGAGGATTTCAACGTCAAATATGTCGGAGCATTGCGCTGTTCCCGCGCGGTCATCCCTTTTATGAAGAAGGCGGGCTGGGGCCGCATCATCAACATCAGCGGCGGCAACGCCCGCAACGCCGGCAATCTAAGCGGGGGCGCCCGCAATGCCGGCCTAGTGCACATGACAAAAACGTTGGCAGTGCAGCTGGGCCGTCATGGGATCACGGTCAATTGCATCCACCCCGGCACGACCCGTACCGAGCGTACGCCGAGCCTGCTCGCCTCCCGCGCCACTCAGCTGGGCGTATCCCCGGAAGAGGCCGAGCGGCAGGACTTTGCTCCAAACTCGCCGCGAGGCAACTCAATCTGTCGCATGGTGGACGCTTCCGAGGTCGCGTTCGTCGTGGTCTTCCTGGCCTCGGAAAAGGCCTGGGCGGTCTCCGGCGAACTGCTATCGGCAAGCGGCGGGGCCGGGCGGTCGGTGTATTACTGAGCAGCGCTTCGGATCCGTCTGGCGCGTGGAGCGAGTAAAACTGACTGTCCCAAATGCCGGTCGAGCCGGGAGCCATTACCCGCGCGAAGAAGACAGCCGCCGCGCGCCTTCGGGGCTCTGTGGCTTGACCGCAGACTGAAGCTTATGCGCTGATCTCCGACACAAGTTTTCGATTTGGAGGAAGCCCATGGCATCGACGGTAACGGCAATGCCCGCGAGAATGTCGGCTGAAGAATGGCAAACGCGGTGCGACCTTGCCGCCTGCTATCGGCTGGTCGATCTGTTCGGGTGGTCGGACCTGATCAACACCCGCATCACCGCACGCGTGCCGGGCCCCGACAACCATTTCCTGATCAATCCCTATGGGCTTCTGTTTGAGGAGGTAACCGCATCGTCGCTGGTCAAGATCGATCGCGAGGGCAACAAGATCGAACCCTCCGAATACGAGATCAACAGCGGTGGCTTTGCGATCCCGAGCGCCATCCATTCGGCTTGCCCGGAAGTGGCGTGCGTCCTCCACACCCACTCGGTCGCCGGTTGCGCCGTGTCGATGCAGAAAGATGGGCTGCTGCCGCTGAACCAGCACGCGCTGCAGATCATTGGCGATGTTGCCTATCACGACTATGAGGGCGCCGGACGAAACCCCGAGGAACGGGCGCGCCTGCTCGCCGATCTCGGCGATCGCCACATCATGGTCCTACGCAATCATGGTCTGTTGGTCGTCGGCACGAGTATCGCCGCCGCGTTTATTGCGACCTATCGCATGGAGCGTGCGTGTGCAATGCAGCTCGCCTTCCAGCAATCGAGCGCCGCTTTCCACCCGATCGCCGACGCGGTCGTCAGGCCCGCCTATGACAACAGCAGGATCCGATCAACGGGCGTTGGCCGAAATGATCCGGCCAAGTTCGAATGGCCGGCTCTGCTGCGCAAGCTCGACCGCATCGACGCGTCTTACAAACAATAGCCGAGGGGACAATCCTCAGCAGCACTGGCCGATGCGCTGGTGACTAAAGGCGACGCGAGGCATCGTCGCCTGATCCTGGCTACGAGGTGAGCTAGCCCACGAGAGCGCGGGGCTTTTTTGAGGTGTGCCCGGCTCAGCGATCGTCATGGGCGATCCAGAGGTCCGAGTATTTTGATCAATAATACCATAATTCAACAACCACAACCCCAGTTCGCTTGGACACTGTTTGTGTAGTGTCCAATTGCTGTCGGCCCCGACGCTCTGGTAAGGATTGTCGAGCATTTTTAAGACGGCTTCCTACCGCGGCAAAAGTGCTTGTTGAGCGTTGCAGAAACTGGCCGCGAATGGTTCCTACGAAATGAAAATAGTGGGTTATCCGGAAACTCCTGACACAATTAGGCGCATACAGAAACTGAACATTGTGCATATTGGTCGTGAGAAGCCGTATGGTGCTCCGGCGGTGACCCGACCGACCGATCCTCTCGTCACCCGTGGGCGGCACCGGCGCGGCGAATGCTTAAGGCGCTTCGGAGCAGATGGATGCCCAGTCTCCGTTCCCTCGATCTGAACCTACTGACGGTGTTCGATGCGATCGTCGAAACGCGGAACATCTCCGCCGCTGCAGCGCGGGTGGGTCTAACGCAATCGGCGATCAGCCACGCCCTCGGCCGGTTGAGAACGTCACTCGGCGATCAGCTCTTTGTCCGATCGCGTCACGGGCTGACGCCGACACCTGTTGCGCAGAAACTGTTGCCATCCGTTAGGCAGGCGCTTGACTTGCTAGCAACCGCCTTGTCTGAGCCCAAAGAGTTCGAGCCGGGCCGATCGGCGCAGGCGTTTCGCATCGCAATTCCTCATCCGATGGGGCCATTTATGGCTCTCCACTTGCAGGCGGTGGTTGCATCGATAGCGCCTGGCATCAGGCTCACCTTTGACACACGAACTCTCCCGGTCGATTTTGCGGACGACCTGCGCGAAGGGCGTATCGATCTGGCCATCGATTGGCTACCCGCCGCTGATCGAGACTTTGTAAATCGGCATTTGTTCGACGACCGTCTTATGGTGCTGATCCGCGAGCGGCATCCGCAATTCACTTCCTTTCCGACCACGGCTTGGTTGGAAGCGCAGCGGTTCGTCTTCATTCACGACCGAGTTCTGGCGACCTTTGCTCCGCCCGGGGCGCGAGAATTTCGCACCCATTTCGATTGGAAGATCGTGCTTCGGGTCAGCGAGTTTTTGGAGATGCCGACGGTCGCAGCGGCAACCGACCTGCTTGGCATCTTTCCGCGGTCAGGCTCTGAGGTCATCGCTCGCATCCAGGGTCTGCGGCTGCTCGACCTGCCGTTCGATATACCGGAGGTGCCGATACTGCTCATCTGGCACGAAGCGCGTCGCAAGGAACTGGCGCATATATGGCTGCGGCGCGCCGTTCGCGATGCTATCCGGCGCTTTGCAGCGCAGGCAGCAGATGCCGCATCATCGCAGTCCGCGCCAATGGCGGGCGTCAAATGAGCTTTTCCTTCGCACCATTCCCGAGTGTGCATTTTCCTATTGATTACCGATGATGCCTCTGGCACGGCATGAAAATTACTGGCAGTCTCGCCGCACCGCGCGTGCGACTAGCCCGCGTTTTCGGTCACCCATACCCAACCGCAGGCGAGTGTCGTTCCCCGAGCTCTAAAGCACCACAGACGCGGATAAAAAGGATATTACTGTGAGTCCGAACCGGCAGCGGCCTTACTCCTGGCGCAATCGAGTTCGAGATCCGGCGCTGACCACAATGCTGGCGGTCCAATGCATCATAATATTTGCTTCGCCTTTCGCCGCTATGGGCTACGAGGGGATACGCGAAGCGCTACAGCTGCTGTTTTTCGCCTTCACCATCCTCGTGTGTCTGCTGTCGCGCGGCCTGATTAGCGAGACCCTTGCTGTATTGGCGCTCCTGTGTGCTTTGACAGGTTTCGTGCTCCAGCTCGTGGCCCCATCAAGTGCCGCCGTGCTCCTTGCTTATGCAGGAAGCATCAGCGCTTTTATCGTAGCCAGCTATACCCTTGGTTACGCGACGCTCGCCCCCGGAGTCGTGACCGTACACCGGGTGTTAGGGGCGATCGCGCTTTATTTGAACCTTGGGCTGATGTTTGCCGCGGTATACCGCTTGATCTGGTATTTCATTCCGCATTCTCTGACAAACATCCCGGCTGGTGCAGGGTGGCAGGCCTATGGCGCAATACTCTATTTCAGCTTTGTTACGCTGACATCTACCGGTTTCGGCGATATCTCGCCGGTTCATCCGCTCGTGCGCACATTGGCCAATGTGGAGGCTATCATCGGCCAATTGTATCCGGCGACCCTGCTCGCGCGCCTCATCACGCTAGAACTCCGACGGCCTCGGCGGCGATCTTGAAGCTGATACCATTGTAGCACTTTCTAAGATCGGCAGCAGCCCAGCCTAGCCTCCGAGGGGGCGCTTCATCAGTTCAAACGTTGTCGGCCTCGGTTGAGCGGACCCCTGCGGAGGCCGCTTCCTGCCCCCACCTCCAGCCGGTAATCTCCGGCATGTCGTCGCCGAACCGCGCGATGTACTGCCTATGCTCGATTAGTCGGTCTCGGATCGCCTGCTTAGCGTAAGCGGCCCTGGCTCCGAGCTTTGGCACGCGGTCTATCACATCGCTAACCAGGTGGAAGCGATCGAGGTCGTTCAGCACGCACATGTCGAACGGCGTCGTCGTGGTGCCCTCCTCCTTGTAGCCCCGGACATGAATGTTGTGGTGGCCGTTCCGCCGGTAGGTCATCCGGTGAATGAGGTAGGGGTAACCGTGGAAGGCGAAAATGATTGGCTTGTCGACAGTGAACAGAGCATCGAATTCGGGATCCGACAGGCCATGCGGGTGCTCGCTCGCGGGCTGCAATTTCATCAGGTCGACGACATTGATGACCCTCACTTTTAGTTCGGGCGCGTGTTTGCGCAGCAGGTCGACGGCAGCCAGTGTCTCCAATGTCGGGACATCACCGCAGCATGCCATCACGACATCGGGCTCCACTCCATAGTCGCTGCTCGCCCACTCCCAGATCCCGAGGCCGCTGGTGCAATGCTTGACCGCCTCGTCCATGGTCAGCCACTGTGGCGCGGGCTGCTTGCCCGCGACGACCACGTTGACGTAATTCCGGCTGCGCAGGCAGTGGTCGGTGACCGACAACAGGCAGTTAGCATCGGGCGGTAAATAGATCCGGACGACTTCAGCCTTCTTATTGATGACGTGGTCGATGAAACCGGGGTCCTGATGGCTGAAGCCGTTATGGTCCTGCCGCCATACATGGCTCGATAACAGGTAATTGAGCGAGCCGATCGGCCGCCGCCACGGAATGTGATTGCACACCTTCAGCCATTTGGCGTGCTGGTTGAACATCGAATCGATGATGTGAATGAAGGCCTCGTAGCAGGAGAAAAAGCCGTGCCGTCCGGTCAGCAGATAGCCCTCGAGCCAACCCTGGCATTGGTGCTCGCTGAGCATTTCCATGACCCGCCCGTCGGGCGCCAAATGGTCGTCGTACGGCTCGGTCTCCGCGACCCAGGCACGGTTGGTGACCTCGAGCACGTCCTGCCAGCGGTTTGAATTGCTCTCGTCCGGACTAAACAGCCGGAAATTGCGCGACTCCATATTCAGCTTCATGACATCACGCAGGAACCTGCCCATCTCACGAGTGGCTTCGGCCGTCACGGCGCCGGGTGCGGTCACGTCGACAGCGTAATCACGAAAATTCGGGAGCCGCAGTTCGCGCAATAGCAAGCCGCCATTGGTGTGCGGATTGGCGCTCATGCGGCGACTGCCTTGCGGGGGGAGCTCGGCCAGCTCGGGCCGCAGCCGGCCGTTACTGTCGAACAGTTCCGTGGGTTGGTAGCTCTTCATCCATTCTTCTAGAATGCGGACATGGGCCGGGTTCTCGTGCATCTCTCCCATTGGCACCTGGTGCGCGCGCCAGTAGCCCTCGGTGCGCCGGCCGTCGATCTCCTTCGGACAGGTCCAGCCCTTTGGTGTGCGAAGCACGATCATCGGCCAGCGCGGGCGTTCGGTAAAACCATTCTCGCGCGCATCGGCCTTGATGCGCTGGATCTCGGCAATGACGGTGTCGAGCGTGCTGGCCATCAGTTCGTGCATGGTTTCAGGTTCATGCCCCTCGACGAAATAGGGCGTGTAGCCATAGCCGCGGAAAAGATGGTCCAATTCCTCGTGGCTGATCCTCGCCAAGACGCAAGGGTTCGCGATTTTGTAGCCGTTGAGGTGAAGGATCGGCAGAACCACCCCGTCGGTCGCCGGGTTGAGGAATTTATTGGAGTGCCAGCTCGTCGCTAGCGCTCCAGTCTCTGCTTCACCGTCGCCGACAACGCAGGCGACAATCAGATCGGGGGTGTCGAAGGCCGCGCCGTAGGCGTGCGAGACGGCATAGCCGAGTTCGCCACCTTCGTGAATTGAGCCGGGGGTCTCCGGTGCCACATGGCTCGGAATGCCGCCCGGGAACGAGAATTGGGTGAAGAGGCGCTTCATACCCTCTTCGTCGGGAGAAATGTTCGGATAGACCTCGCTGTATGTCCCTTCGAGGTAAGCGTTTGCCACCAGGCCAGGGCCGCCGTGCCCGGGGCCGGTGATGTAGATCATGTCGAGGTCGTGTTTCTTGATCATCCGGTTCAGGTGAACGTAGATGAAGTTCAAACCCGGTGTTGTTCCCCAATGGCCCAATAGCCGCGGCTTGATGTGGTCCTTGGTAAGGGGCTGCTTGAGCAACGGGTTGTCGTAGAGATAGATTTGGCCGACCGAGAGGTAGTTGGCAGCCCGCCAGTACGCATCCATTAATGCCCGCTCTGTGCTGGACAGCGCGATTGCCATTATTGCCTCCTATGCTTCTATGTGACCGAGCTTGCGCATTGCGCCACGCGGCATGTGCTCGTGATATGCCAGAGCCGCAGATCCGTGCCTGCGCATTGGCGCACCGCAGCGCATCGCCAACTGATTCCGTATCACCACTGATTCATTCGGTGGTCGACCCGATGGAAAACATCGTCCATGCCACGGCGCAAAAAAGCCCAAGGCGACTTCTTTCACAAAATCTTAGGGAGTTGCGCGGCAAGTCTTCGTCACGATACCCTCGATCTACAGGTTTCGTATCCCTGCAAAATAAGCGTCTGGCTCGCTAAAGGTCCGAACGGCGCTTGAAGGCATCTTCCACCCCATGGACCATAACGTCGTGCAAAACGTACCCGTTCTGCATTTAGCGCCGTTGATCTATGTTGATCGGTCATCATCAATGCAGACTTCGGACGGCCTTTAGCACAGCCGTGTGTGGATGTGAAATCTTTCCCAGTATCATATCATCCGCGCTTGCTTTTTTGACCACTAACTCAAGTCGGCCAAAAAAGCGACACGAGTTGGGTAAAGTGCGGTTTGTCGAATCCTGATTTTGTCTTGCCGGGCGTGGATGCGACCAACGCCGATCGTCCGAAACCAGGCCAAGCGACTGTTTCTGGTAGCGCAGCGTGATCTCAACCAGAGCCTCAAAATACCTCGGGGATCATGCGAAACGGATAATCCGATTCCCGGTAACCCTCGCGGCCCTGCCGCTTCGGTAGCTTCACTTTCTCGTGCGGCAATTCCTCGTAATGGATTTTGCTTAGGATGTGAGTGATCACGTTCAGCCGCGCCCGGCGCTTGTTGTCGGAATGAACAACATACCACGGCGCCCACGATGTGTCGGACGCCTGAAACATTGCGTCGCGTGCCCGCGAATAATCGAACCAGCGGGAGTAGGATTTCAGGTCCATATCGGACAATTTCCAAATCTTGCGGCCGTCATCGATGCGTGCCTCCAGCCGTCGTGTCTGTTCGTCGGGGCTGACCTCCAGCCAATATTTCAAGAGAATTATCCCCGCTTCGACCACCGTTTTCTCGAACAGGGGCACCATTTCCAGAAAGCGCTTGGCTTGGTCGTCGGTGCAAAAACCCATAACGCGCTCGACACCAGCCCGGTTGTACCAGCTGCGGTCAAAGATGACGATCTCCCCCGCGGCCGGCAGATGCGACACATAGCGCTGAGCGTACATCTGCGTCTTTTCTCGTTCGGTCGGCGCCGGCAGCGCCACGACGCGGAAGACGCGCGGGCTGACCCGTTCGGTGATTGCTTTGATCGTGCCGCCCTTCCCGGCGCCGTCGCGGCCTTCGAACACAATGCAGGCCTTTACGCCTTGATGGACGACCCATTGCTGTAATTTGACCAGGTCGACATGCAACTTGGCGAGCTGGCGCTCGTATTCCTTGCGCTTCAGCTTGCCGCTATCTGCGGTCCCACCGTCTTTATCGTCGGGCATCGGTTCACCAATCAGGTCAGGGCGCAGCAACTTTACTGCCGGAGGCCGCTTTGCACGAGAGCTGGTGTGCATCAGATCTCTCATCGCGGTCACTAGGCGGCGGGCTTCATAATCCCCGCTTCTGGATGAGTATCGATGGCGGTACGCCATGCCTGGAACAGCGTAAACATGATCGCGATCAAGGTCGGCCCGATAAACAGGCCCAAGAATCCAAACGCTAGAAATCCGCCGAAAACACCGAGGATCGTCAGCGACATCGGCATCGCTAAGCCAAAACCGATCAGCCACGGCTTGATGAAATTGTCGACTGTGCTGACGAATATGCCCCAGATGATCATGAACACACCCCAGGCCTGCTGGTCCTGCGCAAACAGCCACCACGCTGCCCCACCCCAAATCAGCACCAGAAGCGGGCCGCCGATTTGGCTAATCGCCAGCAGCAGACCGACAAAGCCGAGCATAGTCGCGCCGGGGACACCGGCGACGGCCAAGCCGATCGCCAGCAGCACTGCCTGGATCAGAGCGGTACCGACGACACCGTACGCGACGCCGCGGATCGCCCCGGCGGCGACGTCGAGCGACCGTTCGGCGAGTGGTCCGCCAAGCCGCCGCAGCGCGTCATGTAAAACCGCTACCAATCCGTCGCCGCTGGCCCAAAACATAGTCGCCACGATCAGCGACAAGATTACCTGCACGAGGCTGTCGGCGAGCGCTCGAGCCGCGCCGACGATCCAATGCTGCAAATCTTCGGTATAGGGTTCGAGCAGCGCGCGCAGGTTGCCCTTGACCTCGACCACGCGGTCCCAGCCCGCCGCGAGCCGCCGGCCGACGAGCGGCACGCCTTTGATCCACCCCGGCTGACCAGGCATCCCCGCGAAATACGCTTGCATTCGCTCGGTCCCCCGGACCATTTGATCGGCAAGATGGGGCGCCAAAGCGAGCATCGGCAGAACGATCACCACGAGCGAAAGCAGCAGCAGCAGCGCAGCCGCCGCCCCGCGGCCGAGACCACATCGGACCAGCACTTGACGCAGCGGCCAGACTGAGGTCGCGAGTGCAGCACCAAACAAAATCGCGGTCGTGACTGGCTTCACAATCGCCAGAACGCCAATGAAAAGCCCGACAAACAGCAGAACGAGGATGCTGCGCTCGATCAAAGCCACCCGCGCCATTACATCGGACTGTGGCTGCTTCAGAGGTTGATGGAGTTCGTTTGCCGCGGTGGCGAGAGCTGGGTTTGCTGACATCTACACCGGCCTTGAGCGGACTTGAGATGCGTGTAGGCTAGGCCGTCGGTCTGCAGGTTGCGATGATCCAAATCAATGGTACATATCGTGCTTGACCGGAAATAGGACCTGACTGTCACCGCGGGCGAATGAATCAGGGAAGCCAGGCTTGATTTGAGCGATCATTGATCTCGGGCTCCCGACCGAAGCTGCTCCACGCTCTCAACTTGGCCCAATCGGACTTATTGATCGGGATTAGACTGCGGGTGTCAGCAGTCATCGCAGTACGACGGCGCCGTCGAAAACCTCGCGGTGTCCTCACTTCCGTCCTTCCGGGCACCTGACATCAAGTAAGCGTGAGCTCAATCTTACTCTGGGCGCATCGAGCTGGCGGGCCTTTACATCCCGCGCTGCAACGGATCAGGCGGGATAGTCGATAGGGCCGCCGCAAGGGAATGACCTAATTGGGCCGTCGGATTTGGGCACCGTGAATGACAGGTGCAGGTGGTGAAATGATCGTCGTCGGCTCTCGACACATCGGCTCGCTTCTCGGCGACATCATCGCTGGCGAAGCCGTCTGCGACGCGCGATTGTCCCCCTCGGCGTTTGCCAACGATCAGTAGCCGGTTGGGTAATACTGATAGGGCGGCGGTGGCGGATAAGTGGTAGCGGATGCGGTGGCCGCAGTGGTCGCCAGCGCCGCTACACCAGCGCCGACCGCGACGCCGGCAGCGACACCACCCCAGTTGGGTCCGTAATAGCCACCACCGCCGCTGACCGCGACGTTGCGGTTCACATTGACGTTGCCGCTGACATTGCGGTTCGCATTGACGTTGCGGTTGGCGTTTGCGTTGCGGTTCGCCGCAACGTTACGGTTGCCCGATACGTCGCGTTGAAAATTGCCGCTGTTGAAATTGCCGCGGTTGGCGCCGCCGCCCCGGTTAACGCCGCCCCCGCCGGCGCGGGCGCCGCCGCCTCCGCCGCCACGACGCTGCACCAGTACTAAAGGCGCGCCCTTTCCGGCACCGACCCCAGCAGCAGGAGCGGAAACCCCGATCCCAGCCCATCCAGATGACGGCGCACCCGATGCGTGCGCAGCCACCAGCATGACGGGCACGACATAGATCAATAGCTTCTTCATGACCGGTGACTTCATTTGTTGAGGTACTTGGCTTGGATCTGTTTCCAGCCTTCCATCGCCTGGCTGCAAGTGGCCTTGTCGAACGGGTGCCCGGAACCGTAGCCGAGGGCGCCCGTAAAGGTGAAGGCGGCCTTGAGCCCAAAATGGATTGCGATCTGATTGGCCAAATCCATCGCTCGCGAGATCTGCTCCTGCCTGTCGGCATCTGTCGAGCATTCGACCACTTGGCCCGCCATTACGCCGACTCTGCGCAGCCCATCGAGAAAGGCCTGATTATCGGCGGGCGGTGTCGGCGCCTGTGCGGGTGCCGCAGAGGCAGGTGCGGCAGCAGCAGGTGCGGTCGAGGCGTTCTGGGCCAGCGCAGGGCCGGCTGATGGCAAGCAGGCGAGCGCCAATAGGGTGGCCCGAAGTTGGTAAGATCGCATCTCTTTCCCCTCCCTCTACATCTCTAAGCGCGGCGCCCGCCGGCATCATTGATCTCGATCAACCAATTCTGTCAATTGAGACTCTCCACCTCGTGGGCGGAGAGGGTAGAGCAAGATTCCGTTGCTCGAGCAATGTCGAATTTCGCGTCATTCCGGCTGGGATCTCCAAATTTGCTTTAGGAGTTCGGGTGTCAAAAATGGCTTTCCCAGCCAACAACGCGCCGAACGTGATCAAGTCTATCGCGGCGACGGCCAACGATTGTCGCTCGTTACGAATGGAAGATCATTGTTGTTCTCACAGTATCCACATTGATAGATCGGATTACCCCTTATCGAGGACGGATCATAGTCAGATAGAATAAGAGACCCGCAATGACCGCAGAGAAAATCGTCGCCGCCGTTCCCGTAAATGCCCCGTTCGGTCAAGATGATGGAACGGTCGAGTGCTATCACCTGGCCTATTGGTATCAACGATACGATAGCCATTGTCCCCCCAATGCTGTAGTATCGGAAACCGCTTCTTTGGTGAAAATGTGAGATGGGAGCAAGCCCTTGGCGTCCATGTCACGTTTTTGCCCCGACGTATCTGCATGGTTTGTCCTTTGTCCCAAGATCGGTCGGGCGACCGCCTCTCCACCCGGGACGTAGGAGCTAAGGGTTATGCGCCATGATCCCCCCTGCCGATAAAATCGTCATTTGTTTCGCCCACGTCGCCTATCGGCTCCACGAGCGGTTTGCGGCGCTCGACACCGGTATCAGCAGCTTTGCGGTCCGCGACCTCGAGAGCTTAGAGACCCGCGTCGCGGAGGCCGACGTGCTGGTGATCTCCGGGTTGTGGCAAAACCGGCTCCTCGACCGCGCAAAAAGGCTCCGCTTCATCCAGTCGATCGGCGCCGGCACCGACCAATTCCCGCGCGAAGAGCTGACAAAGCGCAGCATCCGGCTTGCGAGCGCCCGTGGCGTCAACGCGCGTGCGGTCGCTGAACACGCGATGGCGCTGATGCTGGCATTGAGCCGCCGTCTGCCCGAGGCCCGCGACAACCAAAGCAAGCGCATCTGGCGCGGCATGATCGGCGATCTCGCCCAACGCGAGGATGAGCTTGCCGGCAAGACGCTGTTGGTCGTCGGCCTCGGCGACATCGGCGGGCGTTTGGTCCGGCTGGCCAAGGCGTTTGACATGCACGTTGTCGGTCTGCGGCGCCACCCGGCACTCGGCCGCGGTGTTGCGGATGCGGTGCACGGTATCGACGAGCTCATCGCGCTGCTGCCCGATGCCGATTTTGTGGTGCTCACCTGCCCGCTAACCGCCGAAACCGAGAACCTGATCGACGGCGACGCATTGCGCCGGATGAAGCCGACAGCCCACCTGGTGAACGTTGCACGTGGCCGGGTCGTCGATGAGCCGGAACTGATCGATGCGCTGGCGATGCGGCGGATCGCAGGCGCCGGGATCGATGTGACAACCGAAGAACCGCTGGCGCCAAGTTCACCGCTGTGGGCGATGGAGCAGGTATTGATTACGCCGCATACCGCGGGCGAGACCCGGCGTTACGAAGACAATGTCATCGAAATCCTGCTCGACAATCTCGGACAACTCGAGCGCGGCGAAACACAATTGCGGAATCAGATCGTCTGAAGTCCTGTTCAGAATAACCATGATGACTGCGGATAAAGATCAGCGTCGCCATGCGCGGCCGTCAGCGGATCAAGACGCAGGCACGCCGACAATAGCCGTTTGTAGACCACAATCACCGCCCAACCCGGCAGCTGATGCGGCTGATTTTTGTTTCAGACGGCGAACTCGGTCTTCAGTTTTTTCGGCACCGCCACGTTCTGCAATTTCACATAATCGGGCAAGCCGTTTTTATATGGCGGATAGGCTTCGCCAACAATGAGCGGCGCCAAATAGCGACGGGCCGACGCAGTAATGCCAAAGCCATCGGCGCTGATAAAGTCGGGAGGCAATAACTTTTCCTGATTGGCGACTTCAGCGAGCGGCGCCGCGATGATATCCCAGCGATAGGGCGCATCGCTAAGCCGACGGATCGCCGGCATTACCGCGTTCTTGCCGGCAACTGCGAATTCCACCGTGGCGCGACCGACCGCGTAAGCCTGCTGGAGATCGGTCTCGGAGGCGATGTGACGTGCTGACCGCTGCAGGTAATCAGGAACCGCCCAATGGCATCTACGGCCGAGTTTCGCACTGATCAGGTTGGCGATCACTGGTGCTACCCCGCCCAGCTGCGCGTGGCCGAAGGCATCCTTTGCGGCCGATGCCGAGAGAAACTCGCCGTTTGGCCGTTTCACCCCTTCCGATGTGGCGATGACGCATTGGCCGTACCGCTCCAAAGCCTCCTTCGCTTTGGCCAAAAAGCGGGCTTCGTTAAACCCGATTTCGGGCAGCAGCAAGATGTGCGGAGCATCGCCGTCATGTTCAGCTGCGAGTGCGGCGGCTGCGGTCGCCCACCCAGCATGCCGGCCCATCACCTCCAGAACAAACACCTGGGTCGAGGTCCGGCTCATCGCCGCCAGGTCGAACGCCGCTTCCCGGAGCGACGTCGCGATATATTTTGCCACTGAGCCAAAGCCGGGTGAACAGTCAGTGATCGGCAGGTCATTGTCGACTGTCTTGGGAACGCCGACGCACACGATCGGGTAACTCAGTGCAGCCCCGATCTGGCTGACTTTATAGGCAGTATCCTGCAAGTCGCCGCCGCCATTGTAGAAAAAGAAGCCGATATCGTGCGCATTGAACACTTCGATCAAGCGTTCGTACTGGGCGCGATGCTCGTCAATCGACCCGAGCTTGTAGCGACAGGATCCAAACGCAGCGCCCGGGGTGTGTTTGAGAGCAGCGATCGCGGCTTCGGACTCGACGCTGGTATCGATTAGATCCTCAGTCAGGGCGCCGATGATGCCATTGCGGCCAGCATAGACCTTGCCGATCTCCGCTCGATGTTGGCGGGCGGTTTGCAGCAGGCCACAGGCCGAGGCGTTGATCACCGCGGTCACTCCTCCCGACTGGGCGTAAAACGCATTCCTTGCTGCCATCACAACCCCCTCGGGAACGATAGCGTCACCGACCTCGCGAGCACACAGGAAGAGGTCGCACCGACGGTGCCGCGCCAAGCCCTGCCTGATGTCGCGCTAGATAGTGGTGCGACATTTGCTTGAGCGAAAGCCCCTCCTCAAAACTGCGTCTGCCATCAACGATCCGCTGTTGCATTTGGCCCCGCCGCCGAGGGGATGCCAGCGGGCACTTGTCCTGCCCGCATGGCACTTCAGAGAACAAGGCCGACAGAGGCGGCGCGCACCATCCGCGATGGTGCTCGATCTAGGTGACGAAGGGGCAGCCGCCCTCACGCGGCGTCTGCGGCAGGCACGTTGGCATGAAGAGATCGGTGTCAATAATCGGACATCAGCAACATTAGGGCTTCCGGCGTGTTTGATGTCCCTAAAATACCGTCCACTGCAGAATTTAATTTAGCGATGAATGTTCACCTATCTTTTATGCAGGTTCTTCGCCGTCGTGGAGCAACACTGCTGACCAACACCGACGCGGCAACAATCTGGTTTGTGATAGCAATCGTGGCGATCGTGTTGTTGGCCATTGTTTACGATATGCCCTAACGAGCGCGACGCCGCACTCGGAGTGTCGAAGTCGGCTGATTCTGGTCGTCTCAGCGGGCACAGCGATGTGCCCGAGCGCGGAAATTGACGAACCCATCTGATGTCGAAGGCCGGGCCTAAGCTAAACCGGAGAGCCATCGTCGGAGATAGACCTTTTCGACGGCGCTGGCGCCTCCGATTGAAATGGCGGATGCCTTCCCCGGTCGGGACCCGAAGCGCGCGAAAAACTGGCGGAGTTCGAGCACCGCGCGCAACCTGCCGCTCCGAGATGGCCCCAAATGTGCGTCAAGCCGATATGCGTTGGCCAGGTGCGACCTGTTAAGACAGACACCGACAGGTTGCAGCACGTGGTGGGGAATGCTAGACGCCTGTCTTAAGGGCGGTCGTAGCGGCGGGGGATAGGGGCGATGAAGATCAGGCAATGGGTCCATGCGAGCGCAATATCAGCGGCCGCAATTTGCTTTGCTCTGTCGGCGCAAGCCGGGCCGACTTTTGACAAGGTCAAGCAGGCTGGTCAGGTGGTCTGTGGGGTCAATACCGGGCTTGCCGGGTTCGCACAACCCGACAACCAGGGCCATTACACCGGGCTCGACGTCGATATCTGTCGGGCGCTCGCCGCCGCCTTGTTCGGCGACGCGACCAAGGTCAAGTACGTCCCGCTTACGGCGCAGCAGCGCTTTACCGCGCTGCAATCGGGCGAGGTCGACGTGCTGTCGCGCAACACGACGTGGACGTTGCAGCGCGACACCGATCTCGGGCTAAACTTTACCGCCGTCGTCTATTATGACGGTCAGGGCTTTATGGTGGCGAAAAAGCTCGGGGTTAAGAGCGCCAAGGAACTAAATGGCGCCACGATCTGCGTGCAACCCGGTACGACGACGGAACTCAACCTCGCCGATTACTTTCGCGCCAACAAAATCGAATTCAAACCGGTCGTAATCGAGAAGCTCGACGAAGTCGAGAGCGCGTTTTTTTCCGGACGCTGCGACGCCTACACCACTGACCGGTCCGGGCTTGCGGCGACCCGCGCCGGGCGTGCGTCGAACCCGGACGATTATGTGATCCTGCCCGAAGTAATCTCCAAGGAGCCGCTGTCGCCGGCGGTGCGTCAGGGTGACGACCAATGGAACGACCTCGTCCGCTGGGTGATCTTTGCCTTGATTCAGGCCGAGGAGTCGGGGATCACCTCAAAAAACGTCGACGACATGCTCAAATCGGACGATCCCAACATCAAGCGGCTGCTCGGCGTCACTCCTGGAGCAGGCAAATCGCTCGGAATCGACGAGAAATGGGCCTATAACGAGATCAAACAGGTCGGCAATTACGGCGAGATCTTCGAGCGCAATGTCGGCAAGGACTCGCCGCTCAAGCTCGATCGCGGCATCAATAATTTGTGGACCAAAGGGGGGCTGATGTATGCGATGCCGATCCGCTAAATCGCAGCGCGGCGCCGTCGGCTAGGCAAGTAATGGCGAGCCCGCCGATCGACGCTGTGCGCCAGCCGAGCCGGCCGGCATTTTGGCGCGACCCGGCGGTACGGGGAATTGCTTACCAGATCCTGTTTGTCGCGATCGTGGTCGCGGTCGGCTGGTACCTCGTTCACAACACATTGGTTAATCTCGGGCGTGAGAATATTGCCACCGGGTTTGGCTTTTTGCATCGCGAGGCGTCATTCGCGATTGGCGAGTCGCTGATCCGCTACGCGCCGTCCGATACTTACGCCCGTGCCTTTTTTGTTGGGCTTATCAATACGCTTTACGTCGCGATACTTGGCATCGTGCTTGCGACGATTCTCGGCACTTTGATCGGCATCGCCCGGCTGTCGCGCAACTGGCTCGTCGCCAAGCTTTCGCAAGTTTATGTCGAAACCTTTCGCAACATCCCTCTGGCGCTACAGCTGTTGTTTTGGTGGAGCCTGCTGCGCGCCGGTGCGCCGGTGCCGCGTCAGGCTTGGCAGCCTTTACCGGGGTTTTTTGTCAACAATCGCGGCGTTCAATTCCCGGTGCCGCTCAGCAACCCTGTGCATGTCTGGATAGTTCTCGCCTTTATCATTGGCATCCTAGGCGCTGTGGGCGTCAGCCGCTGGGCGAGGCGGCGGCAGATGGCGACCGGCGCGCAAATCCCGTCGGGCTGGGTCGGCGTCGGTCTGATTGTCGGGCTGCCTTTGCTGGTTTTTCTCGTCTCCGGTGCGCCGTTGGCGTTGGATCGGCCGGCGCTCAAGGGCTTCAACTTTGCCGGCGGTGGCGCTGTGTCGCCGGAATTCGCGGCATTGCTACTCGGGCTGACGATCTATACCGCAAGCTTTATCGCGGAGATCGTACGCGCCGGCATCCTGTCCGTGAGTTGGGGCCAAAGCGAGGCGGCGGCGGCGCTCGGCCTCAGACCCGGACAGACGATGCGGTTGATCGTATTGCCGCAAGCGCTGCGGGTCATCATCCCGCCTGTCACCAGCCAATATCTCAATCTGACCAAGAACAGCTCCTTGGCCGTAATCATCGGTTATCCCGATCTCGTCTCGATCGCCAACACCACGATCAACCAGACCGGACAGGCGGTCGAAGGGATTGCGCTGATCATGGCGGTCTATTTGGCGATCAGCCTAACGATTGCGGCAGTCATGAACTTCTATAATCGTGCCGTGGCATTGGTCGAGCGTTAGACGATGACCGACACGACGCAAGACCTGCCATTACCGGCCGAACGGCCGCCGCCAGCGACGGCCGGCCTGATCGCGTGGATGCGCAGCAATCTGTTCAGCAGCGTCGGCAACACGATCCTGACCTTGGTGGCAGCATGGCTGCTTGCGGTGGCGGTCCCGCCAGTGATCCGCTGGGCGTTGATCGACGCGGTTTGGCAGGCCGACAGCGGACGCGCCTGCCGCGGCGATGGCGCCTGCTGGGCGTTCATCGCTGCAAAAGTGCGCTTTATTCTGTTCGGCCGTTTTCCCTATGCCGAGCAATGGCGGCCGCTCTTTGTTATTTTGATCTTTATCGGCGTAATTTTGGCGAGTTGCGACCGTCGCTTATGGGGCGGGCGGCTGACCGCGCTGTGGCTCGCCGGGTTGGCGGTGATCGGGGTGCTGATGTGGGGTGGCATCCTCGGCATGAGCTATGTCCCGACCGATCTGTGGAACGGCCTGCCGTTAACCCTGATCCTGGCCGTCGTCGGCATGGCTTTCGCCTTTCCGCTGGCGATCCTGCTGGCGCTTGGCCGACGATCGGAATTGCCGGCAGTGCGCGCGATCTGCGTCGCCTATATCGAGCTGATCCGCGGCGTGCCGCTGATCACCGTGCTGTTTATGGCGTCAGTCATGCTGCCGCTGTTTCTGCCGACCGGGGTGACGATCGACAAATTGTTGCGGGCGCAGGTGGCTTTTATTCTGTTCGCCGCCGCGTATCTCGCCGAGGCGGTGCGCGGCGGATTGCAGGCGATCCCGAAAGGGCAGATCGAGGCCGCCGACGCGCTCGGCCTGTCGTATTGGCAACGCACCCGGCTGATCGTTTTGCCGCAAGCACTAGCGATGGTCATCCCGCCCTTGGTCAACACCTTTATCGGCACCTTTAAGGACACATCGCTGGTCATCGTCATCGGTCTTTTCGATCTGCTCGGCACCGCGAACGGGGCCTTGACCGACCCCAACTGGCGCGGATTTTACGCCGAAGCCTACGTCTTTGTCGCGGCGATCTATTTCACTTTCTGCTTTTTCATGTCGCGCTATAGCCAGATGCTCGAGCGCGAGTTCAACCGCGGCCGGCGGCATTAGCGGCCGGGGGCGGTATGGCAAACACGATGGGAGCGACGCATGCACTGAGCGGGGGTCCGATCATCGAATTGCGGCATGTCGACAAATGGTATGGCGAATTTCATGTGCTCAAAGACATCAATCTTGAGGTCAAAAAGGGCGAGCGCGTGGTTGTCTGCGGTCCTTCCGGCTCGGGCAAGTCGACAGTCATCCGCTGCATCAATCGGCTAGAGCAGCATCAGCGCGGCCAAATCATCGTCGCCGGCATCGAGCTGACCTCGGATGTTAAAAACATCGAGGCGATCCGCCGCGAGGTCGGCATGGTGTTCCAGCAGTTCAATTTGTTCCCGCATCTGACGGTGCTGGAGAACCTCGTGCTGGCGCCGATCTGGGTCCGCAAACAGCCGCGTAGGGAGGCCGAGAAAACCGCCCGCATGTATCTCGAACGGGTCCGCATCCCGGACCAGGCCGATAAATATCCCGGTCAGCTTTCAGGTGGTCAGCAGCAGCGCGTCGCAATCGCTCGCTCGCTGTGCATGAACCCCGAAATCATGCTGTTCGACGAGCCGACCTCCGCCCTCGATCCGGAGATGATCAAGGAAGTGCTCGATGTGATGATCGAACTGGCGCAGGAAGGGATGACGATGGTGTGCGTGACCCATGAAATGGGGTTTGCGCGCACCGTCGGCGACACGATCGTCTTTATGGACCGGGGCGAGATCGTCGAGCGCGGGCCGCCGCAGGAACTCTTCGCCAGCCCAAAGAGCGACCGTACGAGACTGTTTCTGAGCCAAATTTTGGCGCACTAAGAGGTGCGAATGAGCGGATGCCAGGCTCATGCCGCTGAGAACGACAGTTCGCTGGAGACGACCGCGGATGGCGCGTAGCCGAACTGGCAGGTCTCACCGCCCCGGCCGGGCCGCGCACGGGCGACGGCCCGGCCCCGTTCACTGCCGTTCGGCGAGGATGTGCCAGTGCCAGGAGCCAGGGCGGCGTTGCTCCTCCTGGGTTAGCGAGAGAAGGTCGAAGCCGGCGAAGAGCGCGGCAAGACCGGCCAAATCGCAATAGTAGTGAGGGTGCGCGTTTGCGTCGCTGCCGCGGATGAAGGTGTCGGGAGCGACCGGCCGGCCGCGGCCGAATTGCACATCGCGCTTCGACAGCATCGTCCCCTGGTAAAGCCCGCCGGGCTTCAGGATGCGCCAGATCTCGGCAAGGCGGCGGCCGACATCGCCCAGTGTGCCGTGAAAGATGACGTTCCACGACAACACATAGTCGAAACTCTCGTCATCAAAGGGCAGCGCGTCGGCATCGGCCTGGCGCAGACCCAGCCGGAGCCCGCGTGCCGCTGCCTCGCGAGGAGCAAAGTCGAGACCAGCAGCGGCCCCGTCGATCGCCTCGACCGCAAAGCCGTGCTCTGCGAAATGCAGCGCATGCCGGCCGACACCGCAACCGAGATCGAGCACATGCTGCGCGCCGCGCGCCTTCAGCACTGGCACCAGCGCCGCCACCGCCGGGTCGGGCATCAGCCAGTCGGCGCGACCCTCGGGCGTTGCCCACCGCTCGTCCCACGCTTCAACCGCCGTTGCCGCCATATGCGCCCCTACCCTGTCATTGGCTGTGTTCCGGCCGTCATCATAGCGCGAAGCGCTGAGGCGCGAGGCGGAAATGGTCCGCCCGGAGCCAGCGCCATTTTGCCTGGCGCTCGGGCTGTCGCCGACGATACTCCTCGGGGATTGCCGTGGTACGGGTTGGGCGGATCGTACAAGGCGAAATGCGACGATTGGATCACCATCATGCTGACGGACCGATACGAACTCCCATTGTCCACCAATTCGTCCGCCGCGCGGGATGCTTACTTAGAGGGCTGTGAAGCCAAGCTGACCATGTATCCGGGCGCGATCGAGGCGTTCGATCGTGCGATTGCCGCAGATCCGAGCTTTGCCCTCGCCCATGCCGCCAAGGCGTACGCGCTGCTGGAGCGCGGGAACGCCGTGGCGGCTCGCGCTTCGATGGCGGCGGCCAACTCTCTCACCGCCAATTTGTCTCCACGGGAAGCCAGCCATATCGCGTTTTTCGACTTGCTGGTGGCGGGCGACGCCAGAGGCGCACTTTCAGCGGTGCTCGCGCACCTTGACCTCTGGCCGCGCGACGTCCTGGTGCTCGCCACTACCGCCTTCACCAACGGGCTGATCGGCAATTCCGGCCGCCCCGGGCAGAAACGCATGCTGCTGGAATTGCTGGAGAGGCTCGCCCCGAGCTATGGCGACGATTGGTGGTTCACCGCGCATCACGGGATGGCTCTTTCGGAGAACGGCAATCGCGAGGCCGCCGGCCCAAAGATCGATCGGTCGCTGGCCCAGAACCCCAAAAACCCCTGGGCGGCGCATGCCCGCGCGCATCTCTGCTACGAGGAGGGCGACGCAAATGCGGCTCGCGCCTTTTTAACGTCTTGGCTGACCACCTATCCGCGTAATGGTTCTTTATACAGCCACCTGAGTTGGCATCTGGCGCTCGGCCACCTCGAGGCCGGGGATGCAGCGGCAGCGTACCGGCTCTTCAGAGAAGCATTCTCACCCGATGTCCATAGCGGCCCGCCGCGCGGCAAGTTGAACGATGCGGTCTCGTTTCTGTGGCGCTGGGAACTCTCGGGGCAGCCGCGCGATGCCGGCGCATGGCGCCTGATGCATGACTTCGCGAAGAATGCGTTTCCGCGCGCCGGTCTGGCATTTTCCGACATGCACATCGCGCTCACCCAGGCCGTGGCCGGCGACGGCGCAGCGCCGGAGGAGCGGATTCGTCAAATCGACGATCTCGCGCGCCAGGGGCGCTATCCGTCCGGTCCGCTCGTTCCGATGGTGGCGCGCGGCTTTGCTGCATTCGAACGGCAGGAATTCTCCACCGCGATCGACGCGCTCGAACCGATTACGGGAGAGCTCGAGCGCATCGGCGGCAGCCGCGCGCAGCTCGACCTGATCGAGTTCACCTTACTGAAGGCCTATGTCGGTGCGGGACGCCTGGACGATGCGCGGCGAATGCTGAGTGGGCGGCATCGAGGCTCCTCACACCTTGCCGTTGCCGGGCTAGGCACGGCGCACTGATCGACCAAACAACCGGTAGCTCGAACGTTCACGGCCTTGCAGGAACCGGGTCCGGTCGATACCGTACATCGAACGCAACGCGCTTTGCTATCGGTGACGCCAAAACGCACCTTGATCCAGGTCAAGGAGAATTCTGCCGGACGAGGCATCTAAAGTCGGTGGCGTGCCCTAACCCGTCCTGCAATTGACGCATGTTGAGAGGCTGAGCGGACTTCATCGTGGCGTCCGTCTTTAAGGGGAGGCGGAGGGAAAACAATGGACCCGAATATGCTGAAGTCTGATCACGCGTCTTCGCGCTCGAACATAATCGATCTGGCACTTCAAATCGGACTGATCGGCTTATTGGTCTACGCATGCAGTCAATTCATAGCGCCCTTTATCGACCTTCTGCTGTGGTCTGCAATCCTGGCGGTCATGCTGTACCCGCTGCATCTCCGCCTGACCGCCCGGCTCGGTAATCGCTGGTCGGCGCTGCTGATCGGGCTGGTCGGCGTCACAGTGATGTTGGTGGCGATGGTCACAATCGTGACATCGCTCGCATCTTCCCTGTATTCGCTCATCACCGGCTTGCACAATCAAAGCCTTACCCTCCCACCGCCGCCGGCATGGCTCCCCGGGCTCCCGCTGGTGGGTCAGAAACTGACGGAAGCCTGGGTGCTCGCCGCGACCAACATGCCGGCGGCGTTTGCCAAATACCGCGAGGCGTTGAGCGAACCAGCGACACGGCTGGTGTCGTCTGCGGGCGGCCTCGCCGCCGGCCAATTATCATTTGTTCTCTCTTTCGGGATCGCCGCCGTACTTGTTGCCTATGGCCGAGGCGCCGCCGATTTCGCTCGGCGTCTGCTGGGACTTTTTACCGGCAGCGAGGCACAAGGGGTGCATCTGGTTACGCTGATGGCCGCTACGATCCGTGGCGTGGCGGTCGGCGTTGTCGGCGTGGCGGTAATCCAGTCGCTTCTCCTCGGGGCCGGATTTTTTGCCATTGGCGTTCCGGCCGCCGGTGTTTGGACGGTCGTGACGCTGTTGTTTGCGATTGTGCAGGTGCCGGCGGTGCTGGTGACACTGCCGATCATCGCCTATGTCTTTGTAACGAAAGCAACTCAGCCGGCGATCATCTTCCTGATCTGGACCCTCATCGCCGGGCTCAGCGACAATGTTCTAAAGCCATTGATGCTCGGCCGCGGATTGGAAGTGCCGATGCCGGTAATTCTGATCGGCGTCATCGGCGGGATGATTGCCGACGGCCTTCTCGGCCTGTTTGTCGGGCCTGTGGTCCTGGCAGTCGGCTATGTGCTGCTGATTGAATGGATGCAACAGCGCCGCTCCCGGAGCGCAGCGCCAGCCGCCGATCGGGTGCTGTAAAATGCGATTTATGCTGTTGTCGGCGCGCCTCGGGCTCCAAAGAATTGGCGCCGGTGCTAGGACTGCCAAAAGCGTGTTAGCTCGATGAGCGCTGAGTCTGAAGCCGCCAACAAAATCGCGGCGGAAGAACGCGCCGCTGCGAAACCCGCTGCCGCGGAGACCGACTCTGCAAACCCGCTCCGTAAGGCGGCGCTGATTGTCGTCGCCGTGACCATTCTGCTGTTTGCGCTATCGATCGTGATGGAGCGGTTCACGCCTTTATCATCGCAAGCGGTGGTACAAGCCTATGTTATCCGCATGGCTCCCGAAGTCGCGGGCCGTGTGATAGGCGTCGATGTCGCGGACAATACTCGCGTCGACGCGGGACAGGTTCTGTTCCGCATCGATCCGCGTCCTTTCGAACTTGCCGTGGCGGAGGCGCAGGCCCAGCTCGAGCAGATTGGTCAGACGCTGGGGGCCTCTACGGCTGCTGTGGAGTCGGCACAGGCGCGCGTCGTCAAGGAAACCGCGGAACTCGAAAACGTTCACGCCCAGACAGAGCGGGTTTTCGAACTGGTCAAACGCGGCGTCTACCCCGTTGCCAAGGCCGATACAGCCCGCGCCACGCAGGACGCTGCGCGGGCGGCGCTGACGGCCAGTCAGGCCGATCTTGCCAAGGCGCGGGAAGAGCTTGGCCCAAAGGGTGCCGACAATCCCCAACTCAAGGAGGCGCTTGCGACGTTGGGGCGGACGCGGCTCAACCTTCTCTATACAACCGTCAAGGCCCCGGCCGCCGGCGTAGTCTCTAATCTCCAACTTGCAACCGGTCAGTTCATTGGGGTCGGGCAGGCCGCACTTACCTTCATCGACACTAATACGGTCTGGGTTTCGGCGGACTATAAGGAGAATAGCCTCGAATACATGTCTCCATCCGATCGGGCCGAATTAGTCTTCAACTCTTTGCCCGGCTCGGTCTTCAAAGCTCATGTCGAGAGCATAGGCTGGGGCGTTTCTCAGAACAGCGTTGATCCCAATACCGGCCTGCCCACGATAAAAAACGCGACAGGGTGGGTGCGCGACCCGCAGCGTTTCCCGGTGCGATTGATTGTCGAGGGGACGCCACCGCGGGGCAGCGTGCGGTTCGGTTCGCAGGTGAATGTCGTCGTCTACACCGGCAACAATTCGGTCACGGACGCGCTGGGTGCGGTATTCATTCGCCTGATCTCGATCCTGACTTATGCCACCTGATCCCGCCGCCGCGGAGGCGGTCCTGTCGCGCCAGCGCCGCATCGGATCGCGGGTCGCGCTCGCGGTCGCTGTTGGCTTCACCTTTAACCTCGCGATCGGCGACGTTATCCCCTTCTTTGGGCCGGTCCTCGCGGTGCAATTTCTGATCTTCGGCGCTGGGCCAATGCCGCTATCAAAGGCAATCGCGGTGGCCGGGCTCGTGCTTGTTGTCGGACAGGTCTTTATTGTTATGAACGGCATCTTTGGAGACCAGCCGTTCCAACTGCTAGCATTGCTCGGTCTATTCTTCTTCGTGTGCTTCTTCGTACAGGCGCGGGGACAGGGTGGCCCGGTCATCTTCCTCTGCTTGGCAATAGCGATCACGGTTAGCCTGCTCGACCGCGTGCACTCCACGCTAGACTCAGGCATCATCGCAACATTGCTTCAAGCTTATTTGAGCGCCGTAGTCTTGTCGTGGCTCGCCCACGCGGTCCTGCCAAGCCACGATACAACCGAGGACGCGCCGCCGATGGCCCAAGCCATCGACAGACCTGTCATCCGGGCGCTCGCCAATGGGTCTATCCTGCTCGGCGCCATGACGCTGTGCCTGACCAACAACGCCCTCTCTTTGGCGATCGTCCTACCGATCACCGTCGCTTCCGTACTGCTTCAGTTTGACTTTGCAACCAGCGTCCGTTCTGCCCTAAGCACTGTCGCCGTCAATCTGCTGAGCGGCGTGCTTGCCTCGCTCGCCTTTGCGTTCGTCGAGCTGCGCCCGTCGCTGCCCTTCCTGTTCCTGACCGTTTTTCTCGTCGGGCTGATCCTGGCTGGGCGGGCGACGGCCGGTCGTGCCAGGATGTATGCCGGGGCGCTAACGACCTTCCTCATTCTGTTCGGGTCGGGCATAGCGCCGCTGCCGACGACGACGCCGGAGTCGTTCGCGACCCGGATCGGCTACGTCCTGTTGGCGGTCGGATACACCCTGTGCATGACAGCGCTGCTATGGCCGGGCGAACGACGTGCTTCGCCGCAACTCTCAATGCAGTCGTAAGCGCGCACTGCGAGCCACGGCGAACAAGCGAAGCCAATATCATTGCCATCACCGACAGAAAGACCGGCAATGTCACTGGCGGCTCGGCCCCAACTACAATGGCAATGAGGCCGAGCGTAAACTGGGTGAGCGTTACGTTTTGTCGAGCCAAACGGTGTCCTGCCGTCCTACGTCGTAGACACCGAAGTAGTTGGCGGGGTTGAGACCCTTGACGTAGTTGTACCAGACGTCGTTGATCTGCTCCCAGGCGACCGGCAACACAGGCGGGTTCTGCTCCATTATCTGCTCCGCCTGGCGCACCAGCGCCAAACGCTTCTGCGGATCAACCTCTCGGTCGATCTGGTCGGTCAGCGCGTTGAATTTCTCGTTCTGCCAAAACGAATAATTCTGCGGCCCGCCGGTGCGATACCACGCGTTGAAGTAGTCCGACGGGTCGAGCAGCGTCGAGACGATTGCGCCGATCGCCAGATCGAAATGCCCGTTTTGGGTATCGTCGAACCACACCAATTCGACGACCGTGCGCAGCTTGCATTGGACATTGAGGCCCTCCTGCAGCATCGCCTGGATTGCCTGTGACCACAGCTTGAAGCTCGGCACGTCGCGGACCAGAAAGTCGAGGTCCTTGAACCCGTCGGGATGACCAGCTGCGGCGAGCAGTGCGCGTGCTTCCTTGATCGCAGCGGTGGTGTCTTCCTCGTAACCGACGCGTTTGAACAGCTCAGGCTTTGGCGTTGCCCATTTCGAGAACGGGTAGATGAACCCGCCGACCTGCATCGGAGTGACGTCCTTGACGACTTCGATCAGCGCTGGTCGGTTAAAGGCCAGATGGAACGCGCGCCGCACCCGCGGGTCATCGAACGGCTTGCGCTTGGCATTGAGCCAAGTCCCTTGGATCACGCTTTGGTTATATCGGGCTACCGACATGCCCGGTGTTTCCTTGGCCTTGCGCCACGTTACCGGGTCGGTGATGCGGATATAGTCGACCCGGCCCGACAACACAGCCGAGCCGAGCTCGGTCGAAAACGGCAGCGCGTGGTAGAACGTGACGCCGTCGAGATACGGCAATCCTTTGTTCCAGTAGTTCTTGTTTTTTGTCATCTCCCAGCTTTCGGTCTCGACGAACTTGCCGGGGAGGAACGGACCGGTACCGGGATAAACCCTCACTTTCTTCAAATCGAAGTTATTGTCTTCCAGCGTCTTTTTGCGAACGATGACGTTCCAGCCGCTGGCGATCGCCGCCATGATGAAATCGACCGGCCGCGGCTCGGCCAGCTTGAACTGTACGGTGTATTTGTCGGGCACGGCGATCTCGTCCACTGCCCGAAACAGCACGCTGCGGGGAATGCTGACCCCGTTGGGCGGCTTTCTGATCCGATCAAAGGTTGCTTTCACATCCTCCGAGGTCAGCTCCGCACCGTCGTGAAACTCGACGCCCTTACGCAGGTGGAAAGTATAGGTCTTGCCGTCCTTGGCGATTTCCCAGCTCTCTGCCAGATCGGGGATGATCGTCTGCCCGTCGCGCGGGTCACGGCGGATCAGATTGTCGAACATGACCGTCATCGCCGCGAGGGTGTTAATCGTGCCGGACTGGTGGATGTCGAAATGCGGTGGGCGCATCGTGACGCCAATGCGGAGCACGCCGCCGGATTTCGGGTTGGGCTCAGGGGCCTTGAGCTGGAATTTCGAGCCGTCGTACTCGAGCGGTATCTCCTCGGCGGCCCGCGCCGGCAGCCACGACAGCCCATAGGCTCCCGCTGCCATGGCGGCGCTTGTCTTCAGGAAATCGCGGCGGTTTCCCCACGAACGAATGTCGCGCGGGTCGGTCATGACGTTTTCTCCCCTTGGTATTTTCACTCTGTTAGTCTGCATACCAAGATATCATCGAACAGGCGGGTGTCATTCTTGAATGGCGTAAGAATCGTTGAAAATCCGCCTCGCGACGTGCAAGCGGAGGCGAACATCCCGCTGTTGGAGATCGATGATCTCCGAACCCATTTCTTCGCCGCCGGCCGTGTCGTGCGTGCGGTCGACGGGGTTTCCTTTACGGTGCGGACCGGGGAAACAATGGGGGTGGTCGGCGAGTCGGGCTGCGGCAAGAGTGTGACGGCACTCTCTGTGCTGCGCCTCGTCGCCGACCCGCCGGGACGGATCGTCGGCGGCGCGATCCGCTTCGAAGGCAAGAACCTCCTAGATCTGAGCGAAAGCGAGATGGAGGCGGTGCGCGGCAACTATATCTCGATGATCTTTCAGGAGCCGATGACCTCGCTGAACCCGCTGCTGACCGTGGGCCGGCAGATCAGCGAGGCGATCGCGTTGCATCAAGGCCTCGCTCGGCGACCGGCAATGGAACTTGCGATCGAGATGTTGCGCCGAGTCCATATCCCGGGGCCGGAGCGCCGGGCTCATGCTTATCCGCACCAGCTATCGGGCGGGATGCGGCAGCGCGCAATGATCGCAATGGCGCTTTCGTGCAACCCCAAGCTCCTGATCGCCGACGAGCCGACGACCGCGCTCGATGTCACAATCCAGGCGCAGATCCTCGATTTGATGCGCGAATTGCAGGAGACGCTCGACATGGCGATCATTCTGATCACACATGACATGGGCGTCGTCGCCGAGAACGCCGATCGCGTCGTTGTCATGTATGCCGGACGCAAAGTCGAGGAGGCAAGCGCCGACGATCTGTTCGATTGTCCAGCGCACCCTTACACGCGCGGCTTGCTTGGGTCGGTGCCCAATCTCGAAGCCGCGGCGCAGGGTAAGGTGCATCGCAGCCGGCTTAACGAGATCAAAGGCATGGTGCCCTCTCTGGCCAACCTGCCGCAGGGGTGCAGCTTTGCGCCGCGCTGCGATTTCGCGAGCGAGGAATGCCGCGCCGGCTATCCGCCGCTCCATCAGCATCGCCCAGGGCACTGGGTCGCCTGCTGGCATGCCGAGCGCCTGTTAAGTGGTGCCGCGTGATCCGCCAAAACGCGGATAGTCCGCTGCTTGAGGTCCGCGGACTTAAAAAGCATTTCCCGATCTATAGTGGCGTGTTCTCGCGTGTGTCGGGCCAGGTCCATGCCGTGGATGGCGTGTCGTTCCACATCGAACGCGGCGAGACGCTGGGCCTGGTTGGCGAGAGCGGCTGCGGCAAGTCAACGGTCGGCCGCACTCTGTTAAAGCTTGTCGAGCCAAGCGAAGGTAAGATCCTTGTCGGCGGCAACGACATTACCGGCTTGGGCCGCTCCGAAATGCTGCCCTACCGCCGGCAGATGCAGATGATCTACCAGGACCCGTTCGCGTCGCTCAATCCTCGGATGTCGGCGGGCGAGATCGTCGGCGAGCCGCTCGTGATCCACAGCGTCGGCGATGGCGCCGCGGAACGTCGGGAACGGGTCGCGCAATTGTTCGCGCGGGTCGGGCTGCGGCCCGAACTGATCTACTCCTTTCCCCACGAATTCTCGGGTGGCCAGCGCCAGCGCATCGGCATCGCACGAGCATTGGCGCTGAACCCCGAACTGATCGTCGGTGACGAGCCGGTCTCGGCTCTCGACGTGTCGATCCAGGCGCAGATCATCAATTTGCTGATCGATCTGCAGGAGGAATTGCAGCTCTCGTATCTATTCATCGCCCACGATCTCGCGGTGGTCGAGCATATCAGCCACCGGGTTGCGGTCATGTATCTCGGACGCATTGTCGAGATGACCGACAAGACGAGCCTGTTCGAGACGCCATTGCACCCCTACACCGAGGCGCTTCTATCGGCGGTGCCGATCCCTAAGGCGCGCGCCAAGGGGAGGCGTCGGGTGATCCTGACCGGCGATGTTCCGAGCCCGATCAACCCGCCGCCCGGCTGCCACTTCCACTCCCGCTGCCCTTATGCGATGGCGCGCTGCCGGGTCGAGGTTCCAACCTTGCGCGAGGTGACCCCGGGGCACTTTGCCTCGTGCCATCTGCACGGTGCCGGCGTCCGCTTCCCGCTGGCGCAGACCGCGAGTGCGGCCTAGATAACAGACATGGCCGAGCCCGCAACAAAGCCGATGACCCTGGACGAGTTTCTTCACTGGGACGATGGCACCGAAACGCGTTACGAGCTGATCGGCGGTTTTCCGGTCGCAATGGCGCCGCCGGCTGAGGCACATTCGATCCTAGTCGTGCGCCTCGTAACGCGGATCGAGAGCGGATTGTCCGAGCGACGCCCCTGCCGGGCGCAAATCGAAGCCGGCGTTACCCGTGCCGATCGAGCGGACACCTATTTCGTGGCCGATATAGCGACGACCTGCGCCCCAATAGAGCCTGGGCGGCAGGCGATCGAAGAGCCGTTCCTGATCGTTGAAATTCTGTCACCCGGCACTGAGCGGCATGATCGCCGAGTTAAGCTGCCGGCTTACCGGCAGATCGACAGCGTCCAGGAAGTGCTATTGATCGCCTCTGATGCGATCTACGCCGAGTTGCACCGACGCTCGGGAGCGCAGTGGATTACCGAAATCCTCCGCAGCGGCGATGCCGTGCTTGCCTTGGCTTCGGTCGGCATCGAAGTACGGCTCGGCGATTTGTATGAAGGCATCGCGCTTCCCGACGCCGAATGACGCTCTTCAGACGGCGCCCCTGAGCCGTGGATCGATCATATCGCGGACGCCGTCACCCAGCAGACTGAACGCGAGCACGGTCAGGGTGATGGCGCAGCCCGGGAACAATACGAGCCACCAGGGCGGCACCAGACCGCCATTTAGCGAGTCGGCCAGCATGTTGCCCCAGGTCGGAGTGGGCGGCGGGATGCCGACCCCAAGAAAGCCGAGTGCGGCCTCGATGATGATCGCGACGCCAAGGTGCGTCGTCGCCAGAATCAGATAGGGGGCGACGCATTGCGGCAGGATGTGCCGCGCCATCATGCGCAGATGAGAGGCCCCCAACCCGCGCGCCGCCTCGACATAAGCCATCTCCTTCAGCGACAGCACAACAGCGCGGATCACCCGTCCGCCAAACGGGATACGGGTAATCGCAATGGCAACGATCACGGTGCCAAGACCGGCGCCCAACGCCATCGCGATCGCCATTGCCAGGATCAGATCGGGGAAGGATTGCAGAAACTCGATAATGCGCTGGCTGACGATGTCGAAGCGGCCGCCGAAATAGCCACTGGCAAGACCCCATAGCGCGCCGAGCGTGGTGCCGAACAAAACCGCGCCGAGCGCCACCGTCAGCGAGGCGCGGCTGCCATAAATGACCCGGCTCAACGTGTCGCGGCCGATCTGGTCGGTGCCGAAGAGGTGAGCGGCAGAAGGCGGTTTGGTCAGGTGCAGAAAATCGGATTTGAGAGGCGGGTAAGGCGCGATCAACGGCGCCGCCAAGGCCACCATGACAATCGCCGCGGCGACACAGCCCCAAAACGCCGACATTGGCGAGCGCCGGGCAAATTTCCACAGCCCGCTCGCCAGCGAGGTCCGCGGCGATACCGGTGCCTGATCGAGCGGAAGGACGCTCTCGGGACCGACCGTCGTCATTGGTAGCGGATCCTGGGATCAAGCCAGGCGATGGCTACATCAATCAGGATGTTCAGCATTACGAAGACGACGGCATAGAGGAACACCAGGTTCTGCATCACGAAAATGTCGCGCTCGTTGACCGCGGTGAACATCGAATAACCGAGCCCCGGGGTGCCAAAGGCGCGCTCGACCGGGATCGAGCCGGCCAGCACGAAACCCAACAAAATCCCCGAAAGGGTGACGACCGGCAGCAGCGCGTTCGGCAGGGCATGCAGGCTGATCACCCGGCGCCGGTTAAGCCCCTTGGCGCGGGCGGTCCGCACATAGTCTTCGCGGATTACCTCGAGCAGGCTTGAACGCGCCATGCGGGCGATGTAAGCGGCCTGCCCGAGTCCGAGCACGACTGCCGGCCCGATCACGATCTGCAGGTTGCGCCACGGCTCGACAAACAGCGAGGCGCCGGCGAGCGGTGCCCGATAACCAAACCAAAATAGCAGCGCCAGCACGATCAGCATGCCGAGCCAGAAGCCCGGCACTGCCAGGAACAGGATACTAAAGAAGCGCGAAACATTGTCGCCGAGGCTATTGGGTTTGAGCGCGCTGATGATCGCCACTGGGATGCCGACAATCCATGACAAAACGACCGACATCAGCGCGATCTCGGCAGTCAAAGGCCCTCGCCGCCCAATCATCTCGGCGACGCTTTCCGCGCGAAAGAATGAGTGGCCAAAGCTGCCGGTCGCGATGTCGCGGATCCAGTGCAGATACTGAACCGGCAGCGGGTCGCTGAGCCCGAGCTGCGCCATGTACCGGGCGCGCTCCGCTACTGTCAGCTTGGTAAAGCCCTCCATGCCGAAGATCGCGACCAGCGGGTCCCCGGGCAGCACACGAAGCACCAGGAACACAACAATAGAAACGCCGGCCACTGTCAGCGCCCCGAATGCCAGGCGACGGATGACGTAGGTGTACATGATCAGGGCTTATCGCCTCGCACGGTCTCCTCCCAGCAGGCAGACTGAAGCCCGAAGCGGGTGCCGGTCAAGGAATACGGAGCCGTCGATCGTCTAGATAAGGTCAGTCCCGAATTCCCCTCGAGCCCGAACTCGTGAGTAGGCTCATTATCACTTAGGCTTACCAATCTGCAACCCTGCGATGATCAAACGGTTGGTTGCGGCCCCGACAGCGTCGGCATTAGTCTAAACTCGGGTGGGTATCGAAAAGGGGCCGTCATGGATTGGGCCGAGCGGAATATCGAAATTGCCGGGGTCAAGTTGCATCTGTCGCGCGCCGGCACCGGGCGTCCGGTTCTGGTGTTGCACCACGATATCGGCAGTCCCGAACGGCTCGAATTCTACGATGCGCTGGCGACCCGCTTTGATGTCCTGGTCCCGCATCATCCGGGCTACGGCAAGTCGGAACGGCCGCAATGGTTGCGCAGCGTGCGCGATGTCGCGGTCATGTACCAATGGCTGCTGTCCGATCTGGGGATTGAGCGGCCGTCGATCGTCGGGCTCGGCTTTGGCGGTTGGATCGCGGCCGAGATGGCGACAATGGCGCCGGACCGCTTGCATCGGCTGGCCTTGGTCGGGGCGATGGGTTTGAAGCCGCCCGAAGGCGACATCTTTGACCAGGCGATCGTTAGCTATATCGATTACGCCCGCGCCGGGTTTCACGACCAGGGCGCTTTTGCGCGCGTCTATGGCGATGTTTCGACGGATCAGCTGGTCGATTGGGACATCTGCCGCGAGATGTGCTTCCGCATCGCTTGGAAGCCCTACATGTATAGCCAGACCTTGCCGCATCTGCTGGGCGGGGTGAAGGCGCCGGCTCTGGTTGTCTGGGGCGATGACGATAAGATCGTGCCGCGCAGCGCGGGTGAGCTCTACGCCGCTGCGTTGCCCAATTCGCGGTTTGAGATCGTGCGCGCCGCCGGGCATTGCGCCGAGATGGAGCAGCCCGAGACGGTGTCGCGACTGATCGGTGGGTTTATTGCGGAAAACTGAACCGGGCGCGATCCGCATCGACGCACCGCATGCGCGAGGGAACAGGAGGAAACCATGCATGTAATGTATTTCACCGAGCAACCGATGTCCGCCTACCCCGCCGATATCGGCCTCGAATTCGGCGCCACCGCACTGATGTTCTCCAATAAGTATTTCGATCCGGTTGCCGGCAGCCGGCTCTACAACGAATATCTCGAGCAATACATCTACGCCGAAGAAATGGGTGTCGAAGGCTTTATGCTGAACGAGCACCACAACGCCCCGTTCTGCATGCAGGCCAAAGCCAATATTTTCGCCGCAATCCTCGCCGCAGTGACCAAAAAAGCGAAAATCGTGATGCTCGGCAATCCGCTGCCGTTGGCCGAGAACCCGGTGCGGCTCGCCGAAGAGTTGGCGATGATCGACATGATCTCGAAAGGACGACTGGTCTCCGGGTTTGTGCGCGGTGGCGGTCAGGAGCAGCTCGCCAATGGCGTCAGCCCGGCCTATAACCGCGAGCGCTTCGAAGAGGCGCACGATTTGGTCGTCGCCGCCTGGACACGCGAAGGGCCGTTCCGCTGGGAAGGCACGCATTACCAACACCGCGTCGTCAATCCTTGGGCGGTGCCGTTGCAAAAGCCTTATCCGCGCGTCTGGATCCCGGGTGTGCTTAGCAAAGAGACCATCATCTGGGCGGCAAAGCAGCGCTATCCTTATATCGCGCTCAATACTTCGATCGAGGCGACCAAGAATATTTGGAAGCTTTATGACGAAGTCGCGCTTGAAGTGGGCTACGAAGCGGGGCCCGAAAACCGCGGCTATCTCCAACAGGTTCACGTCTCGGACAGCGAAGAAAAGGCCGAAAAGAACGCCCGCCAGTTCTTGTGGATGCAGGGCGAATTTACCGGGCTTGCGCACCCCGTATGGTCGAACCCGGCGGGCTACTTCTCGCCCGAGTTTCGGCGCCAGTTCGTCGAATTCGCGGTCGGACGGGCCGAAAGCCCGCGTGGACGCCCGACATTCGAGAAACAGGTCGCTGACGGCCGAGTGATCTACGGCACGCCCGACACAGTTATCCCGAAACTGCGTCGCGTGCTCGAAGAGACCCGGCCCAGCATTTACGGCCTGTGGGGCAATGACGGCAATGTCAGCCACGAGGACGCAAAAACCTGCATCCGGCTATTGGGCCAGGAGGTGATGCCGGCAATGCGCGAAATCGGTAAGGAACTGGGCCTAAAGGACCCGTTCGAGCTGAACGCACCAGTGCATCTGCGCTACTCGACCGATCTCAAAGAGATGCCGCGCGCCGCGGAGTAATCGGCCGCCGAGTAATCGGCCGTTCGGTAATCGCAGGCCCAGCCAAACGACATTGCCGTGTCTTCGCGACGCGGCATTGCTGCCCTTTAAGAAGTGATCAGCAGCCGAGTTTGGCTGCGAGATCGATAAAGCTGTCGGCGATCACGTCGAAATCGTGCTCGGCCTTGAGGTCACGAGTTCTTGTTTGGGCCATGCTCCAACGGCCGGCTAACAAACGCGGTATGGAAGCCGCGCCCTCGCGCCGCGACCAGATCGCCGTTATGGGCTGCGACCATCATGCATTGCTGCGGCTTTAGGTCGAGAAAGGCGGCGGTCCGGTCATAGGCCTCGGGCTGTGGCTTATAGGCGTGCGCCACTTCAGCGCCGAGGATCGCGTCCCACGGCAGCCCGGCATATTTCGCCATATTGACCATCAGCGCGACATTGCCGTTGGACAATGTGACGAGGATGTATTTCCGCTTAAGCCGGGTCAGCCCCTCGACCGTATCCGGCCACGGATCAAGCCGGTGCCAGGCGCGGTTTAGATGGTCGATTTCGGCCTCGCTGAGCCCCGAGATTCCGAATTCCGGCAACAATTCTAGCAGGTTCTCGCGATGGAGATCATCGAGACGGGTCCACGGCCGTTCGCCGTTGCGCACCTTTGCCATCGCCGGCTGGTAGCGCGCCCGCCATTTGTCGGCAAAATCGTGCCAATCCTTGTCATAGCCCTTGGAGACGAAAATGGCGTTCGCCTCGCGCGCAACGCTGTCGCGCCAATTGACCACCGTGCCAAACACGTCAAACGTCAGCGCCTTCACCTCGGAAATCGCCATTTCCCGGCTCTCCTTCAGCTATTTGTCGTTACACACTACCCATCAGACCAGGTGAGCGCTCAGTTTGAAAGACGGTCTGGCGAAAGACGGTTCGATTGCCGAGCCATCAGGCCTCCATCACACCGATCGTGCTCTGACCTGAGCCGGCACACTCACTGTGGGATCGTCAGCGCGATCAGTTTCTGCGCGGCGTGGTCGAGTGTATCGAGTTGGCGGCAGCTGTCGATCAGCTCGCTAAATTGCGCCTCGCCGATCGCGAGACCAGGGGCGATCGGGCGGATGCGGCGCACTTCCTCTTCAAAATCCCAGATGAATTCGCGGCCCGTCCCCTCTTTTGTGAAGCTGCGGCCGTCCTTGGTAAAGATTGTGACCCGCGGGCCGAACAGGGTCCGGCGCACGGTCGGGATCAGGGTCACACGTCGCATCAGGTCGAACACTGCCGGGGGATCGCTCTCGCCCGGGTTAGGCCGGTCGCCCCGCAGCAGTGGGTATCCGCGCTCTGCGGCGCCCCAAGCGGTGAAGTACTGCGTGCTACCGACCTGCGGCGGATTTTCGATCCCGCGGCTTGGGAAGGCCGGGCTTGGATATTCGGTCTCGAACCAGTTGACCAGTGCCTCAATGCGGTCGATGTCCTCGGCCCGGATATTGTTCTCTTTGCAGAGCCGTGCCGTCACCTCGATGTGGGCGATGTTGTAGCCGGCCGTTGAATAAATCCGATACAGCGTTTCGAGAAAGATCCAGTCGCGGCCGAGGCCTTGCGTGATCTTGGCGAGATCAGTGCGGTTGTCGCCGGTAAAGCTGTAGCGCAATTCGCCGCGGTTGTTGCCGGCATAGGCGTGGTAAAAGCCGGCCTCGCCCTCCAAAATCGTTTCGCCGCCGGGTGTGCCATGCCGCGCCAATGCCACCGCGAGCAGCGCGTTGCGTACGGCACCGCCTTCGCGCAATGACCGCCCGCCGCTGCGCGCGCCTTCGAGATTGCCCGAGGCGAGATTGACGCATTGCGCGATGGCGCGGTGAATCTGCTCTGCGTCGAGCCCGCCGAGCTTGGCGGCGGCAATCGCGGCGCCGAAAATGCCGAACACCGGGCCCGCGTGGAAACCGCGCGACATCACGGTCGGGATGAACTCGGCGGCCATCCGTTCCATGACTTCATAGCCGGCGGCGACCGCGACGAGAAACTCGCGGCCCGAGGCGCCGGCAATTTCCGCTGCGACCAAGACCGCCGGCAGGATCGCGGTGCCGGGATGGGTCAGCATGCGGAACGTGTCCCACTTGCCACCGGCAAAGATCGTCTCGGTGTTGACAAAAGCCGCACCCGCCTTGGTCAATTTGGCGCCATTGCACAGCACGGTCGCAGCTCCGCCGCCGCCCGCCTCCTCCTCGCGCATCATCGCCAACGCCTGCTTGCTTGCGGGCATGTCGTGCGCAACGAGCGCGGAGGCGAGCGCCTCCAACGTCACTCCCTTTGCCCGGTCCACGACCGCCGCCGGCAAATCCTCGTATTTGAGTGCGGCAACAAACCGTGCGAATTCCCGGCTCAGCGACATGTCGTGTCTCTCAGTTGGCGGCGCTGCTCGAATGAGCTTAACCCAAATCTGCTATAGCTAAATCGCTGCTTCGCCCCGGCGAAAGTTGCCGAGACGCTATCCCTCGGCGGAACGATGGATCGTTATCTCGTTCAAGAGAGCGGACTTACCTCAGCTCCGGGAAATCGTCCTCCCAGAATTCGCTGGCGGCGCGGGGGGCCTCGGTGGCGCGGCGGGCGGCCTCGGATGTGCGCAGTTCGACCCGGCGGATCTTGCCCGATATAGTCTTTGGCAGTTCGGCGAATTCGAGGCGGCGCACCCGCTTGTACGGGGCGAGATGGGCCCGGCAATGGCGGAAGATCGCCAAGGCCGTGTCGCGGGTCGGCGGCTGGTTGCCGGCGAGCGTGATGAAGGCTTTGGGGACCGCCAGGCGCAGCGGATCGGGCGACGGCACGATCGCCGCCTCGGCCACTGCCGGGTGCTCGATCAGCGCACTCTCCAGTTCGAATGGGCTGATCCGGTAATCCGAAGCTTTGAAGACGTCGTCGGCGCGGCCGACATAGGTGAAATAGCCGTCGTCATCGACCGTCGCGACATCGCCGGTGCGGTAGACAGCACCGGTCAAGGGCTGCAACGCGTCGTCCTCGCCCTGATAGCCCTGCATCAGCCCGAGCGGCGGTGGATCGAGCGCCAGGCACACCTCGGCTTCCTGCTGCTCGGCGCCGGCGGCATCGACCAACCGCACACAATAGCCCGGCGCCGTTTGGCCCATCGATCCGGGCTTGACCTTTTGCCCGGGGAAATTGCCGATCTGCAACGTCGTCTCGGTCTGGCCATAGCCGTCGCGCACGGTGACACCCCAGGCAGCCCTGACCTGCTCGATGATTTCGGGATTGAGCGGCTCCCCGGCGCCGAGCGCCTCGCGCAGGCTGACATTCCAGTCCTTCAAATTCTCCTGGATCAGCATGCGCCACACCGTTGGTGGTGCGCAGAAGGTAGTCACACAGCAGCGCGCCAGCGCGTCGAGCAGCCCTCTTGCGTTGAAGCGCGGTTGGTTCAGCATAAACACCGTCGCACCGGCGTTCCATGGCGCGAAGACGCAGCTATAGGCGTGCTTGGCCCAACCCGGCGACGAGATGTTCAGGTGAATGTCGCCCGGCTTTACGCCGACATAATACATCGTCGAGAGATGGCCGACCGGATAGCTCTGATGGCTGTGCAATACGAGCTTTGGTTTGGCGGTAGTGCCCGACGTGAAATACAGCAGCAGCGGATCAGTGGCGCGGGTCTCGTTATCCGGGACGAACTCGGCCGGAGCGTCATAACCCGCCTCCCAGGCCGTCCAGCCCGGAGCGGCGCCGCCGACTACAATTCGTGTGTAGTCGCCGGGAAGATCGGCGAATTTAGCGGCATTGTCGGCGCCGGCGACGACATGGCGGACCCGGCCGCGGGCAAAGCGGTCGAGAAGATCGTCTCGCGTCAGCAATGTCGTCGCCGGGATAACGACAGCGCCGAGTTTCATCGCCGCCAGCATGCATTCCCACAATGGCACGACATTGCCGAGCATCATCAGTAAGCGATCGCCGCGGCGTACTCCGAGCGAACGCAAATAATTGGAGAGCCGGCTCGACCGCTCGGCCAGATCGGCAAAACTGAGCTGATTTTCACCGCCGACCTCATTGACGATCCACAGACCGGGCCGGTTGTTGCCCGCCGCCATCGGGTCGAAATAATCGAGCGCCCAGTTGAACCGATCGAGGACGGGCCAGCGGAATTGCCGATAAGCCGTCTCGTAATCGTCACGGTGAGCAAGCAAAAAGTCCCGCGCCCTTAGAAAAGCCGTCCCCGACATTTGCCTCCTCCCAAGGTTCGCGTTAACGAGGTGGTGATTGCCTATCCGAGCTTTGTGTATCCCGAATACGGGTTTCGAGGGATACGGAAAGTTAAGTTAACCGGATCGCCCGACAGCCGTGGATACGAGCCAGCGGGTGGCATGCCCGGATCGACATCGTTTAATCGATCGATTTTTATTTCGATCATTCTAATTCCGTAGAGGAGCTTTCCGAGGCAGCGGGGTCAAACGCCGTGCTTGCCGGAACGGCATGGTTTGACGCGGGATTGGAGACTGCTTCCTGAGTGGCAATCTCTTCGGCCTTGGTATTTGCCATTACAGCACGGCTCAGTTCGCGCGCGATCCGCTCAAAGACTGCGTCCCAGTCACCGTGGCGGGTTTGCCGAAAAAGTCGGGCTGTAGGGTACCACGGCGAGTCGTCGCGATGCATCATCCACCGCCAGTCGGGAACGTATTTAAGCACGATCCATACCGGGCAACCGAGCGCTCCGGCAAGGTGAGCCGCGGCGGTATCGCTCGAGACGACAAGATCGAGGTTCTTCATCACTGCGGCGCAGTCTACGAATGCGTCAGGGCCAGCATCAAAATCCTCGCCGAGGGTTTCGACCCTCATCCCGGGCGGAAGACTTTCCAGCTGCTCGGCGCCAGCATATTTCTGCAGGCTGATCAGCATGACGCCGGGAACATCGCATAGCGGAGCAAAGGCGCGGAGCGGGATCGAGCGACCGAAATCGACATTTCCGGTGGGTTTGCCCTGCCAAATAATCCCGACCCGAAATTGAGCGGCGGGGAGCCGCCTTGCCCAAGCCTGCACACGATCAGGGTCGGCAGATAAGTAAGGTGTAGTCTGGGCTAGGTCTTGCAGAGTGAGGTCGAGGAGATGGGGCACGCTCATCAAAGGTAGATGAACATCGTGTTCCGGCGATGTTTCCCCAGCGCCAATGACCTTCACGTCCCGCAAGCCGCTTAGCAAAGCGACAAGAGACGGCTGGACTTCAAGCCAAACTTCGCTGCCCCTCGCCGCCACGGCGCAAGCGAACCGCGAAAATTGAATGGTATCTCCCAGTCCCTGCTCGGAATAAAGCAACAGACGCCGAGGAACCGGGTCACCCTTTTTCCATTCGGGACTTGATAGCGAGCGCCCTACCCAGCCATTAACCTGCCTTCGCCATTCGTACGCGGCCCAGCCTTCAGCGAGACGGCGGCTTAACAACAACAAAAACGCTTTGTTGAACTGGCCCTGCGCGAAGTCGGCTGTTATATCGAGCGCCCGCTCACAGCTCTCCAGCGCCTCCTCGAAACGGGCGAGTTCCCGAAGCGTCAGACTCCGATTGTTCCAGGCCTCGGCATAATCCGGTCGAAGCGCGACAGCCTGATCATAGTTCTGCAGCGCCTCGTCGAACCTTCCGACATCGCTCAGGGTGTTGCCGCGGTTGTTGAGCGCCTCGGGATAGTCCGGCGCGAGCGCCAGCGCCCGGTCATAGCTTTCCAGCGCCTCCTCGAAACGTTTGAGATCATCCAGGATGACGCCGTGATTGTTGAGCGCCTCAGGATAATCCGGCCTGAGCGCTAATGCCCGCTGATAGCTCGCCAACGCCTCGTCGAAGCGCCTCAGATCATGCAGCGTGACCCCGCGGTTGTTGAGGGCCTCGGCATAATCCGGCTTGAGCGCCAGCGCCCGCTCGTAGCTCTCCAACGCTTCGTCCAACCGCCCGAGATGCTGAAGGGCGACCCCGCGATTGTTAAGCGCCTCGGGATAGTCCGGCCTGAGAGCCAGCGCCCATTCATAGCTTTCCAATGCCTCATCGAACCGGCGGAGATCGCGAAGAGCGACCCCGCGATTGTTCAGGATCTCGGCGTAGTCCGGCCTCGATGGCGAATGCCGGGTTGTCGTTATCGAAAACCGCATTATTCCCGTGACCTGGCATCCCGCTCAAACCGCGCATGATCTTCCGGCCGGCGGCAAACAACTAGTGCAGCGCGCCGACGGCTATGGCATGACTCTGATCGCCGGGACGCCGATATTCGAGCCCAGCCCAACCCACGGGTGCGATGCCGGCCGCCTCGTCCGGCGCAGGAAGGCCTAGACCGCGCCTTGCGCCGACCCCGCTTTGTTTGCGGGACGGTGCACTTGGCGTGCCTCAGGCTTTCAGATGCTTGTTAAAAAACGCAACCACGTCGCCCCATAGCTCGGCTGCCGGGCCTTCGCGATAGCTCGGCCGATAATCGGCGAGAAAGGCGTGGCCAGCGTTTTTGTACACCTTGATCGTGACGTCCTTGCCGGCAGCCTCAGCGCGCTTTTTCAATTCCTCGGATTGGGCGACGCTCGGGTTCTGGTCCTCCTCGCCAAACACCGCGAACAGCGGGCAATGGAGTTGTCCGATCAGGTCGAGGATCGCCTTTGGCCGCGCCGAGGTCGTTTCGGCATCTGGAGTGGCGCGGTGGATAAACCCGCCCCAGCAATCGACCGCGGCGTTGACCTTGTCGCTGCTGCACGCGAACAGCAAGGTTTGGCGGCCACCCGAGCAAAAGCCGATCGCACCGACTTTTGCGGTCGCCCCCGGCAGCGCGCGCAGATAGGCGGCCGCGGCTTCGAGGTCCTGAACCGCCTCGGCATCGGATTTACCGAACATGACCGGCATCACCGTGGCCATGTCGTTCGGGTTGGATGGCCCCCCTTTTCGGGCGTAAAGATCGGGAGCCACGGCGTTGTAGCCGATATTGGCAAAGCGCCGGGCGATGTCGCGGATGTGCTCGACCAGCCCAAAGGCTTCGTGGATGACGACGATGCCGGGATAATTGCCGGACTGGCTCGGGCGCGCGACATAGCCTGTTATTGTGTCGCCGCCGCTCTTCAGCTCGATGTTCTCACCGCGCACGCGGCTGGGGTCGGTTACCGCACCGGGTATGTTTGCCATTCCGATCCTCCTCAGAGACGAACACAGCTAGGATAGCACCGGAGGACAAAGCGCTGCTATGATGACGCCGTCCAATTATGGGAGGAAGTCATGTCAGGTGCGGCGACGTTAGAAAAACCGGCGGCGACGCAATCGCAGCCATCGGCGCAGATGAAGGTCGCGGTGACCAGCGCCAAGGCGCCGGATTATGTCGAAGGCCGGCGCAACTTCTTCAAATATCGCGATCTCGGCGTGACCAGCGCCAGCGATGGCTGGATGCGGGCGCAAGTGATGAAGGCGGTCACCGGCATGACGCAGCCGACCGGCTGGCACTATCATGTCTGCGACGGTCAGTTCGTCTATGCGCTCAAGGGTTTTGTCGAGCTCGAATTCGAAGACGGCACCCAATGCCGACTCGAAGCCGGCGATTCCTGCTTTATCCCGGGCGGCATGAAGCACAACGAATTGCGCACCTCGGACGATGTCGAGATCCTCGAAGTGTGCCTGCCGGCGAATATGGGAACGGTACCCTGCGAGGCGCCGGCAAAGAACGCCTGATCCGCCAAAGGGCGCCTGATCCGAAAGGCGCTTGAAGCAAGCCGCCGATCCTTTAAAATCGGCGGCGACGCGGGTGTAGCTCAATGGTAGAGCAGGAGCTTCCCAAGCTTCTGACGAGGGTTCGATTCCCTTCACCCGCTCCAACCTGGCTCGTGCAACGGGCAACGCAGTATCGGACTATTCGGCGGCCATCAGCGGTTCGAGAACGCTGCCGGATTTTTGTAATTCCTCGAAGCGGCCCTGCTGGACGAGTCGCCCCTGATCCATAACCAGGATCTGGTCAAAAGCGGATGCCAGGCGCGGTCGGTGCAGGCTGCAGACCAAACTGCGGCCGTCGAGCTCGTGCTGCAACCGGTCGATGATCGTGGTTTCGGTGGCGCCGTCGAGCACCGCGGTGGCGTCATTCAGCACCACGAGATCTGGTCGCTTTAACAGCGCAATGGCGATTGCGATTTTCTGCCGCTGGGCTTCGGAAAGTCGCAGGCCGCCGGTTCCGACCGGGTAATCGAGCCCGACCGAAATCAGCGTGTCGCGCAGCCCGAGTTCGTCCAACACCTCGCTCATCGCGGCATTGACGCGCTCGCGACTGCCGGCCTCGCCGCGCAGGATCGTGCCAAACAGCACATTTTCTTGGATCGAGGCGGCGGCGTTGTAGCGCTCCGGATCGAAGAACTCGACCGAACCACGCAATTCATCGGGTAATCCAGCAGCGAATTTTCGCCGCGCTTCGAGGATGCGCTGTTGCACAGGCTCACTGAGTAGGCCCAGCGGATCGCGTGCCGCGATTAGTTTGAACCCCAAACCGAGCAGCCGGGCGCGATCTTCCGGCAAAAGACTGGCGGCGCCCGATTTGTCGAGGCGTCCGAGGATCCGTTCAAAGGTCGGCAAGTCATCGGCGCCGAGAAAACTAAACTCCTCGAATATTTGATGCTCCGGGTGCATGCCGGCGAACAATTCGACACTGGTGCGCGCCAATTTTTCACCGATATCGATCAGCTCGGAGCGCAGGCCGAGTTCCTCGAGGATGCCCTGCACGTAATCGCTGCGGGCAAGACCATCGCCTTCAAAGACCGGGCCAATCGAGGTCCCGAACAACAAATTGGCGCCAATCGACGAATTGAGGTTGTAGCGCTCCGGGTCAAAGCGCTCGACCGATTGGTCGAGTTCGCTGGAGACAAGCCGCTCGGCCAGCACCTGACGCGCCTTGACGATACGAGCGGCGACCTCCGGCTGCTGTTCGGGGTCGATGCGGCCGCGCAGTCCGAGGTGGTAGATGTCGTCTTCCAGATCGACCAACCGCAAGACCTCGAGGACACGCGCCTCAAGCGCCGACATATCGGCGACGCCGGCTTGCTCGTAATCAATCCAGTCATCTTGAATGTCGTATTCGCTGTTCCCCGACTGTCGCGCCTCCTCTTGACGACGCTTGCGTTCAGCGCGCGCCGCGGCATCAGGACCATCAACGCCGCCGCGGGGGCGATGACGCAGGCCGAGCAGCAGATTGTCCCGCACGCTCGCCGACAAAAGATAGGTTGTCGGGCCGACATAGCCGATGCGCTGGCCGGAAACCGCGTAAGGCAGGGTCGAAAGATCGGCGCCGCCGATTGTCAGGCGGCCGCCTGTCGGGTTCTCCAACCGCGCCATGACCTGCGGCAGCGTATTGCGCCCGCTATTGCTGTGGCCGACTATGCCAATATCAGCACCGAGCGGGAATGTGAAATCCACGCCCTCGAGTAGATGGATGCCGTCGTCATCGACGACTTCGAGGTTTGCCGCAACGACCTCGCCCGAGAGCGGCTCGATGCGCTCCGGAGCCTCGAGCAGCAGGCGCTTGTCGAGCATATCGGCGACCTGGAACTGCTCGACCACTTGCTCATACTTGATCGCGACATCTTGCTGGTTTTGATAATAGTCGAGCAATTCCTTCCACGGCGACGACATGTCTTTGTATGCCGCGAGCACCGCGACTAATGCGCCAAACGACAAGCTCCCCTTGATGACAAAATATCCGCCGATAGCAAAAAAGAAAAACGGCGTCAGGTTGCCGATCAAATTGTTCAAAAACTTAACAAAAAACTTCCGATTATAAATCTCCAGCCGAATATCGTAAATCTCGCCAAGGCGCTGAGCAATCTCGGCGAGTTGGTAAGGCGCCCCATCGTTGACGCGGATCTCGGTGCGCGCGGCGATGGTTTCGCCGATGCGATCGGAGAGGCTCCTGATTTTACGCACCCTGGCGCGGCCGAGAGCGCGGATAACGCGCTGCATCTTTGGAATGAGGTAGCCCTGCAACGGGTAAAACGCCAGCGCCGCGGCCCCCAATACCGGGTTTTGCATAAACATAAAGACGAGGATCGTCAACAAAGTGCCGGCCTGCGAGATCGGCACTGCGAAGGCTTCGCCGACAAACCCCCCAACCGGCTCCAATTCGGCGGTAATCATCGCGACGATCTGGCCCGAGGCCACGCGATCGAAATGGTGCAGCGGAAAGCGTAGAACGCGCTGATAGAGCTCGTACCGCAGCCGCCTCAGCATGCGTTCGCCAAGCTGCCCCTTTTTCACATTGATATGCAGCTTGAACCAGCCATTAACCAGGATAAGGACTAAGAATACTGTGCACAGTACCAATAGATACGGTATCTGATTGAGTTCCAGGCCGAAATACGACTGCGGAAAATGCTTACCCGAAATGGCGCGGTTGATGATCTGCTTGGGTAGATCAAGCGACCAATAAAGAAATGGGAATGACGCCAAGGTCATCACGACGACGTAAATCTGCTCGCGCCAGCTAAACCGCAGGATGAACCCATAGACCGAGGGTTCCAGCCCCTCGCCCTCGGACTGCGGCAGCAATCGACGGGTCAGCGAGGCCAAATGTAGTTTGGCAGCCAATTCCGACACGACGCCCCGCAAATCTCGCATCTAGTTCTCTCCCTCCGCACCGCTCGCCTGCGCCAGATTTGGCCCTGATGGACGCCGATTGCGCGGTCGCTTCGGCATACCGGACACATTCTTCGTGCCGAGCTTCGTACCGGAACTTTTGCCACCGCGGCACGCTTACTCCAACAGACGAGGCGCGCGAGCACCGCCCGCCGATAAATTTAGCAAGGTCAGCCGCGATGATGGTCAGCACAATTCGCCGCGCTTTGGCTGGTACCGCCTGCGCCGCGCTGATGTTCACCCCGCTTTTCGCCGGCGCGGCAAACTCAACAGCCGGCGCCAAAAACTTGACCAACACGCAACAGCAGGCGGGCGCGATCCCACTGCCCAGCCTTGCTCCACTGGCCGAGCGTGTGCTGCCCGCAGTCGTCAACGTCTCGGTCCAGCTGACCCAACAAGCCGCGACGCAAAGTAGCGACGAGAGCCAGGGCGATGGCGGCGATAGTGGCGCACTCCCGGGGAGCGGCGATACCCCGTTTGATCAATTTTTTCACCACTTCTTTCAACAGCCGTTCTCTTCCCCACAGCCAGGGGAAAAGGTGCTGGCACTCGGCTCCGGTTTTGTTATCGATCCAAGTGGTTACATCGTGACCAACAACCATGTCGTCGCCAACGCCGAAAAGGTTACGGTGACCTTTCAAGATCAGAGCCAGCATCCCGCCAAAGTCATCGGTCGCGACGAGAGAACCGATTTGGCGCTGCTGAAAATCAAGTCGGATAAACCGCTATCGTATGTATCGTGGGGCGACAGCGCCAAAATGAAGGTCGGCGATTGGGTTGTCGCGGTTGGCAACCCGTTCGGGCTCGGCGGCACGGTGACCGCCGGCATCGTCTCGGCGCTCGGACGCAACATTCATGAAGGCCCCTACGACGACTTCTTGCAAATAGATGCCCCGATCAATCGCGGCAACTCCGGCGGGCCGACGTTTGATCTTTCCGGGCAGGTAATCGGCATAAACACCGCGATCTACTCGCCTTCGGGCGGCTCGGTCGGCATCGGTTTCGCAATTCCTTCGAACCTTGCCAAATATGTGGTCAGCCAACTCGAGGAACATGGGTCGGTTACTTGGGGATGGCTCGGAGTTTCGATCCAGAATGTATCTCCCTCTATCGCCAAGAGCCTGGGGCTTTCCCCTGATCATGCCGAAGGAGCGCTGGTTGCTTCGGTGATTGGCGATAGCCCGGCGGCAAAGGCCGGCCTCAAATCGGGCGATCTCATCGTTTCGGCGAACAATCACGCAATCCGTACGGCGCATGATCTGCCGCGGCTCGTGGCAGAAGCTCCGGTTGGCAGCAAGCTCGACCTGACGGTAAGGCGCGGGGGCAAAGACCAGAACGTCGACGTGACGATCGGCAAAATGCCAGCGCAGTATGCGTCGGCTGAAGAAGGCACCGAAGCGCCCCATTCGAGCGCAGCGACCGGTAGCGCTCTCGGCCTGGAATTAGCGCCGCTACGGCCGGAACTGCGCAAGCAACTGAAAATCCCGCGCGACGTGAACGGAGTGGTTGTCCTGCGCGTCGCCAATAACAGTCCCGTCGCCGAAATGGGCGTGCAGGCCGGAGATGTGATCCAATCGATCGACCAAAAGCCGGCGACGAGCCCCGAAGAAGCTGCGGCAGCCTTGGAACAGGCAGCCAAGCGCGGCAACATCCTGCTGTTGATCAACCGACATGGTGCGAGTGAGTTTGTTGGGCTTTCCGTCAACAGCAACGGCTCGAGGAACGCCGGCTGACCCCGCCGGGATGAGCTTACTTTTGGCGGGATGATTTTTAACGGACCTCGCTTCGGACGCCCGGTTAAATCGTCAACTCCGCGCTACCGGCGGTAATCCCGCGGGATTATGATCCCCGCGGATTATGCGGGGGAGCGCAATGGTGGATTTCGCGGGAAGCCACGTCGTCGTCACCGGCGGGACGGGCGCGCTCGGACGCGCAGTGATCGCGGCATTGCGCGCAAGCGGCGCGGTATGCCACGTCCCCAATCTGATAGCGGCAGAGCTTGCGGATTTTCCGTTTTCGAGCGATCCAGGCGTGCAAATCGGGCGCGATGTCGATGTCGCCGATGAGGCGGCGGTTCATCAATTTTTCGGTACGCTACCGCCGCTATGGGCGTCGATCCATCTCGCCGGCGGCTTTGCGATGGCCCCGATCGCCGAGACCTCGGCCTCCGACTTTACCGCCCAGTTTCGGATGAATGCACTCTCCTGTTTTCTGTGCTCGGCTGCAGCGGTGAGCGCATTTCGCGGGCGTCACGGACCCGGGCCCGGCGGCGCCAAGGGCGGGCGGATCGTCAATGTTTCGGCACGTCCGGCGCTCGAACCGCGGCTCGGCGCCGGCATGGTCGCTTATGCCGCATCGAAATCGGCGGTCGCGGCGCTGACTCAGGCGCTGGCGCAGGAAACCGTCGGAGAGGAAATCTGGGTCAACGCCGTGGCGCCGTCGATCCTTGATACACCGACCAACCGCGCCGCGATGCCGGGCGCCGAATACGAGAAATGGGTCGCACCCGCAGATCTTGCCCGGCTGATCGTGTTTCTCGCTTCGGCCGATAATCAGGTGACCCGGGGGGCGGTCATCCCGGTCTACGGCGGTTCTTGAGCGGGGGGGCTGGCTCACGCCCCACTGGAGCCTGCTATTTCTTCTAAGCGCACGAACCGCCCGTTCCGAAATCGAACGTGATCAGGCCTGGTTTTTGACGACCACCTTGATCGCATCGTCGACACGCTCGCGTGCGTATTTGAGCGCGGTCGGCAAATCATCGAGCGGAAACGTGTGGGTGTGGATCAGTTTCGCATCAAATCGCTTCTGCTTCATCAGCGCCATCGCGCGATGCGTCGCGCTCTGGCCCTCGCCGCGAATGCCGTAGACATAGATGTTGTTGCGCACGAGATAGGCGAGGTCGACCGGCACCTTTTCATGCGGGAAGGCGGCAAGGCAGATCCGGCCGCCGCGATCGACCATCTGCGCCGCCTCGTCGAGCGCATTGGGCGCGCCCGAGCACTCGACGACAAACTGAACCCCCTTGCCGCCGGTGATCCGCTTGACCGCGGCGACCGCGTCCTCCTGGCGGGCGTTGACGACATGATCGGCGCCGAGCTTTTTGCCGAGTTCGAGCCGCCGGTCGCGGGTGCCGGTCAGGATCACCGGGTCGGCGCCGAGCGCCTTGGCGACTGCCACGCCGAGGAGGCCGATCGGACCCGGTCCGGTCACGACCACGCCTTCGCCGGCGATCAGCCCGCCGAGAACATCGAGCCCATACATCGAGGTGCCGGCGGTGACGACGAGCGTTGCTTCTTCGTCGGTCATATCGTCCGGGACATGCACCAATGTATTGATATTGTTGACCGCATATTGCGCAAAGCCGCCATCGGTGGTGAAACCATTGGCGCGGTGGCCCTTGGCAACATCGCCGTAATTGAGGCAAGACGTGTACATGCCCTCTCGGCAGCGGGCACAACGGCCGCAGCCGGCATGAACCTCGACGGTAACGCGGTCGCCGACCGAGAATTCGTCGACGGCGGGACCGAGCTTAACCACGGTCCCCATATATTCGTGGCCGATCGTGAAGTTCTTGTTGAACGGCAATCCGCCATCGACCATCGCCGGCAGCCCGTGGCGCATGATTTCGAGGTCGGTGGCGCAAATCGCAACCGCGTCGATCCGTACCAGCACCTCGGCCGTGCTGGGCTGAGGCACCGGCTTTTCGGTCGGCAGGATCTCGCCCGGCCCGCCCAGTACCCACGCCTTCATCTGCTCGGGTACCGGATACTCGTTGCTTAACCGGGCCTGCTCCGCCATCGCTCGTTCTCCTGAATGCGCCAAACCTGCACCAATGTAGCCTCGAACCTGGAGAAGGAAAGGTGCGGCACTTCCGGCAATGCGCCGGCTGGTTTAATAGAAGGATGCTCCACGTAATTGATCGGGGCGATGTATTGAGGCGCTGTGCGCAGGGGGATAAATGAGAAGTCGCCGAACCGCGGTGCTTGGCGGGGCGGGCTTCATTGGTCGCTATGTCGTCCAGCGGCTCGCCGCTCGCGGCGATGTAGTCGTTGTCGGCGGGCGCCATGCTGAGAATGCGAAGTTCTTGATGACCGCGGGCCTGGTCGGACAGATCGCCTTCGTGAACGCCACGATCGACGATGAGCAGATACTGCCGGCGTTTCTGGCCAGCAGTAACGCCGTCGTCAATTGCGTCGGCATCCTCGCCGAGAGCGGCCGTCAGACGTTCGAGCGGGTGCACTATCTTGGGCCGGCGCGGCTGGCACGGCTGGCGCGCGAAGCTGGGGTCGAGCGCCTCGTCCACATTTCGGCGATCGGCGCCGATCCGCGCTCGCGCTCCGCCTACGCTCGAAGCAAAGCGCAGGGCGAAGCCGCCGTGCGCGACGCGTTCCCGACCGCGACGATCCTGCGTCCCTCCATCGTCTTCGGGCCGGAGGACCAATTCTTCAACCGGTTCGCGGCGATCGCGATGATTTCGCCGGTGCTGCCGGTGATCGGCGGCGGCCGTACTCGGTTTCAGCCGGTCTATGTCGGCGATGTCGCCGATGCGGTGCTAAAATGCCTTGAGGAGCCGGCCACGGCGGGCCGCACCTACGAGCTCGGCGGGCCGAAAGTATACAGCTTCCGCGAATTGATCGAGTTGCTGCTTGGCGAGATTCGCCGCAAGCGGCTGCTGATCGATCTGCCGTTCGGCGCCGCCGCGTTTCAGGCGCGGCTGATGTCGGTGCTGCCGAGCCCGCCTTTAACCGCCGATCAAGTCGAGCTGTTGCGGAATGACAATGTCGTTTCGTCAGGCGCACTAACGTTGGCGGCGCTCGGTATCACCCCGACAGCGGTCGAGGCGATCTTGCCGACTTACCTCGATCGCTTTCGCCGTGGCGGCTGGTACGAACGGCATGCCTGAAGCGCTTTCGCCCCGCTCGGGCTTCGGATAAGGTCGCCGCCCTCGCGATTGTTCAGGACCAAGGGTGATGGCAAGGTTAGCCCGGCTCGTCCTGCTGATCATCGCGCTCGCATCTGGAGAAAGGGCGATGGCGGCAGATCTCGAAAACACGATTTACCTCGACGTGCCGGCAGGCCGCGTCGTCATCGAAATGCGCCCCGATCTGGCGCCTGCCACGGTCGCTCAGATCAAGTCGCTGGTGCGCCAAGGCTTCTACAATGGGCTGACCTTTCACCGGGTCATCGACGGCTTTATGGCGCAGACCGGGGATCCGCGCGGCGATGGGACCGGCGGTTCAGGGCACCCACTCAAGGCCGAATTTTCGAACGAGCACTTTGTCCGCGGCGTCGTTGCAATGGCGCGGACCTCCGATCCCAACAGCGCCGACAGCCAGTTTTTCATCATGTTCGGACCGGCGCCGTCGCTCGATGGCAAATACACGATCTGGGGCGACGTCGTTTCCGGCATGGAATATGTCGACCAAATCAAAAAGGGCAGTCCCGCGGATAACGGTTCGGTCTCGAACCCCGATAAGATCGTCAAAATGCAGGTGGCCGCCGACGCCGAAAAGGCGCCGGCAAAACCGTAGCCGAGCGCCGTTTGCAAATGGCCCCTCAGCCCGCTTACAGGGAGAAAGAAGGGCCCGTTTCTGATAGAGGCAAGGAAGGACCAATTTCCGCCGCCTTGCCTCGCGCCTGGTTCCCATCGCTCGCGATCTATTGCCGGCCGCGACTGATCGCGGTTTTGCTGATGGGATTTTCGAGCGGACTGCCGCTGGCGCTAACCTTTGCGACATTATCGTTTCGCCTGGCCGAGATCGGCGTTTCGCGCACCGCGATCGGGCTGTTCGCGCTGGTCGGCGTTCCCTATAGCGTCAAGTTTCTGTGGTCGCCGCTGATCGATCGGCTGCCGATCCCACTATGGACCTCGCATGTCGGGCGGCGGCGAGGCTGGGCGCTGGCGATCCAGCCCTTGCTCGCGCTGGCGATCTTGGGGCTGGGCATCGTTAATCCGCGCTCGGCGCCGGGATTGACGGCGATCTTTGCGCTTGCGGTCGCCTTTTTGTCGGCGAGCCAGGACATCGTCATCGACGCCTATCGCATCGAGCTCCTGCGGCCCGAGGAGCAGGGTGCGGGGGCGGCGGCGACACAATGGGGCTATCGTTTTGGCATGCTGGCCGCCTCGGCTGGCGCCCTGTACGCCGCAAGTTTTGGCGGCTGGCGATTCTCCTACGGGCTGATGGCGGCCTTGATGCTGATCGGCATGGCCACCGTCTGGCTCACACCCGAACCCAGCGGCGCTCCACAGCTCGACAGGCTGCCCGGTCAGACAGCGGCGGCCCGCGTTGCGACTTGGTTGCGGCGGGCGGTGGCAGCCCCGTTTAGCGACATGCTCAAGCGCGAGGGTGCGCTGACCATCCTAATTTTCGTGGTCCTCTACAAATTTGGCGACGCGCTCGCCGCCACGATGTCAAATCCGCTTTACGTGTCGCTCGGCTTCACCAAGGTCGAACTCGCCAACATCGCCAAGGTCTACGGCTTCGCCGCGAGCCTCGCCGGTCTGGCTTTGGGCGGCATCGTGGTCTTGCGACTGGGCGTCATGCGCGCGCTCTTGGTCTGCGGCGTGCTGCAGATGCTGTCGAACCTAATGTATGCATTGCAGGTCACAGCCGGGCACAATTTGGCGGCATTGGCGCTGACGATCGGCGTCGAGAATTTGACCGGCGGAATGGGGTCGGCGGCCTTTGTTGCCTACCTCTCCGGCCTCTGCAGTGTCGAGTTCACCGCGACCCAATATGCGTTGTTGTCGTCATTGGCAGCGGTCGGCCGTACCACATTGTCGGCTTCGGGCGGGGCGCTCGCCGATGCCCTCGGATGGATTCCGTTTTTCTTCCTGGCCACCGCGGCCTGTGTACCGGGCTTGATCCTGCTGTTGTCGATCATGCGTACCGAAAACAGAGGTCAAGTTGGGCAAGCCGCCGCCAGTCAGCCGTAAGCCAGCAATTCGGCCCGGTGACGATCGAGCCAGAGGCGTGACCGGGCATTTCCCGGCGCCAGGCTGTCGACCAGCCGCCAAAAGCGCGGCCCGTGATTCATCTCGACCAAATGAGCGACCTCATGGGCCACGACGTAGTCGACGACCTCCTCGGGAGCAAAGATCAGCCGCCAGCTGAACGACAAATTTCCCGATGCCGAGCAGCTGCCCCAGCGGCTTTTAGTGTCACGCACACTGACCCGTGTGACCCTACGGCCAATGCTGGCGGCGAGCGGCCGCGCCCGCCGCGCCAACTCATCCTGCGCCAGCATGGCAAGATGGTCGCGCACGCGGCGCGGCAGATGCGCGGGATCGCCGCGCACCCGAATCTCGCCATCTGAAATTGTCACCGGTGCCGCCGCGACCTCGAGCGAGTGGCGAATCCGATGCAGAATCCCCAGTACCGGGACGACAGCGCCCTCGGCAAACGGAATAGGCCGCGGCAGTGCTGCCAGCCGGCCCTGAACCCAACCGCGCTTGTCGCGGAGAAACCGCAGCCCGATCTCGGGTGGCACGCCGTGCGGCAGCACCAGTTCGACCCGGCGCGAAGCGGCATCGATACGCAACCCGACCCGGCGCGCCCGCGGGCTGACCCGGATCGCCAACGGGGCGCCGAGATCGAGTGCGAGCGCCTGCCGGCCGATTGCCGCGACCGCCGATTCGCTCGGTGGCCGTAATCTTGCTCCCGAGGTCCCGCGAAAACCCGCCATTTGCCTCACTCTTTCGAAGACGCCGGCACCGCGGCGCCAAACCGTCACAAAAGCTTTTCGGACTTCGTCTTGATTCCGCAAGCGGCTTCGCGCTAGCTCGCTGGAAAGGCTGTTCGGGCCGATTGGGGGGACAATGCGACAGATGATACTGGCCGCGGCCGCGGCAGCGATATGGCTATCGCTATCAGGTGCTGCATCGGCCGATCCGGTTGAGTTGCAATGGTGGCACGCCATGACCTCCGCCAATGCCGCGGTGGTCAACCAGATTGCCGCCGACTTTAACGCCGCGCAGAGCACCTACAAGGTAACCCCGGTGTTCAAAGGCTCTTATGCCGAGACGATGAATGCCGGCATCGCCGCCTTTCGTGCCGGCAAGGCGCCGGCCATCCTGCAAATATTTGAAGTGGGCACCGCGACGATGATGGCGGCCAAGGGCGGCGTCGTGCCGGTCTACCAACTGATGAAGGATGCCGGCGAGCCGTTCGATCCGAAAGCCTATCTGCCGGCGGTGACCGGCTATTACAGCACCGCCGACGGCAGGATGTTGTCGATGCCGTTCAACAGCTCGACCGCGGTCGTGTTTTGGAACAAGGACCTGTTCAAAAAAGCCGGGCTCGATCCCGACAAGCCGCCCGCCACCTGGCCCGAGACGTTTGCCGTCGCCAAAAAACTGCGATCGGCTGGAATCCCGTGCGGCTTTACTGCTGGTTGGGTCAGCTGGACTCAGCTGGAGCAGTTCAGCGCCTGGCACAACCTCGCCTTTGCCAGCAAGGCCGACGGGTTCGACGGGCCGGATGCCCGGCTCGAGTTCAACAACCCGACGGTCGTCCGCCACATCGCCAATCTCGCGGCGGCCGAAAAGGACAAGAGTTTCGACTATGGCGGCCGCACCACCGAGCCGGAGGGCAAGTTCGCAAACGGCGAGTGCGGGATGATCCAGACCTCGTCCGCCGCCTACGGCATCTTTAAGAAAGGCGCCAAATTCGAATTTGGCGTGGCCGAATTGCCGTATTACCCCGATGTCCCCGGGGCGCCGCAGAATTCAATCATCGGCGGCGCCAGCCTGTGGGTCATGGCCGGCAAGACGCCGCAAGAATATAAGGGCGTCGCCAAGTTCTTCGCGTTTCTGTCGCAGACCGATTTGCAACAGAAATTGCATGAAGTAACCGGCTACTTGCCGATCACCAAGGCGGCTTATCAAGCGACCAAGGAATCGGGTTTCTATGCAAAAAACCCGGGGCGCGAGATCCCCGTTATCGAGCTGACTCGCAAACCGCCAACGAAGAACTCGCGCGGACTGCGTCTCGGCAATCTGGTGCAGATCCGCGATGTCATCGCCCAGGATCTGGAAGCGATCTTCGCCGGCAAGGAGGATGCACAGGCCGGCCTCGACGACGCGGTCAAGCGCGGCAACGCGCTGCTTTCCCAGTTTCAGCAGAATACCGAATAGCAACTTAGCGACTAGAGACTGCGGGGTTACAGGCGCCTAGCTGATGGAACGCCGCGTCATCTTTGACGGTTGGCTGTTCCCGGTATTGTTGCTGTTGCCGCAGCTCGCGGTGACCGCAGTTTTTTTCTTTTGGCCGGCGGCGCAGGCGTTGTTGCAATCGGTGCAGCGCCAGGACGCCTTTGGGTTATCCACCCGCTTTGTCGGCTGGGCCAATTTTGCCGCGATCTTTGCCGATCCGTCCTATCTCGCCTCGGTCGAGGTCAGCTTTATTTTCGGGATAGCTGTAGCAGCCCTGGCTCTGGCAGCAGGGCTGTTGTTCGCGGTGATGGCCGATCGGGTGGTTCGCGGCGCTGCCTTCTACAAGACGGTGCTGATGCTGCCATACGCGATCGCGCCGGCAATTGCCGGCGTATTGTGGCTGTTTCTGTTCAATCCCAGCTTTGGCATCGTCGGGGCGGCATTGCGCCATGTCGGGGTTGATTGGGACTATCTGCTGAACCGGCGGCAAGCCTTGCTGCTCGTCATCATCGCCGCGGCGTGGAAGCAGATCGGCTACAATTTCTTGTTCTTTCTTGCCGGGTTGCAGGCAATCCCGAGATCGCTGATTGAGGCCGCAGCCCTCGACGGCGCCAATGCCGGCCGGCGATTTTGGCGTATCATCTTCCCACTATTGGCGCCCATCGGCTTCTTTTTGCTGGTCGTGAATATCGTCTACGCCTTTTTCGATACGTTCGGCATCATCCAGAACGTGACCCAGGGTGGGCCGGGTCAGTCGACGCAAATCCTGGTCTACAAAGTCTGGTATGACGGCGTTGTCGGGCTCGATCTCGGCGGTTCTGCGGCGCAATCGGTGATTCTGATGGCGATCGTCATTGCGCTGACCGCAATCCAATTTCGGTTTGTCGAGCGCCGGGTGCATTACGCGTGAGATCGGCGATGGCGGGCTCGGGCCGCGGCGCCTGGATCCCGCATGCGGTCTTGCTAGCCGGCCTCGGATTGGTGCTGTTTCCAATTTATGTCGCGTTCGTCGCCTCGAGTTTAAGCCTTCGCGACATCCTCGCTGCGCCGATGACATTAATTCCGGGACCGCAGCTGATCGCCAATTACCGCGAAGCACTGACTTCAGGCACGATGGCGACCAGCGGCCAGAGTGTGGCCGCGATGATGGCCAACAGCCTCGTCATGGCGCTGTTAATCGCGGTCGGAAAGATCGCAATCTCGCTGCCCTCGGCCTATGCGGTCGTATTCTTTCGCTTTCCGCTGCGGCGGCTGTGCTTCTGGGCGATCTTTTTGACATTGATGCTGCCTGTCGAGGTGCGGATCATTCCGACCTATAAGGTCGCGGCCGATTTGCGTCTCGTCGACACCCATGCCGGGCTGGCTCTGCCATTGATCGCATCGGCCACGGCGACCCTGCTGTTCCGCCAGTTTTTTTTGACCATCCCGGACGAACTGACCGAGGCCGCCAAGCTCGACGGCGCCGGGCCGTGGCGCTTCTTTGTTTGGATCGCAATTCCATTGTCGCGCACCAACATCGCGGCCTTGTTCGTGATCCTGTTCATCTATGGCTGGAACCAATATCTGTGGCCGTTGCTGGTGACCGACAGCCCGGGCATGACGACAATTGTCATTGGCATTCGCCAGATGATCGGCAATGGCGATGCGCAGACCGCCTGGCAGATTGTGATGGCGACGGCGCTGCTCGCAATCCTGCCACCGGTCGCGATCGTGCTCGCGATGCAACACTGGTTTGTCACCGGCCTGATCGAGCCCGAGAAATAGAGCTTCCTACCCAAGGGGCCGCTGCCTCCCCAAAGCCGATGTCCGCGATCGACTAAAAGCCGTCGCTAATCGGCCAGACCCATCACCAAGGCCAGAGCGACGCTCAGCCGCGTCATGTCCGCTGTGCCGAGCCGGCCAATCCGTCGCCCAATTCGGTCCCGCCGAAGGGTGACGGGCTTGTCCGCCATCACCTGAGAGCGGACCCGCAGCCCTGTTTGTGGTCCAGGCTCGATGGTAATGCGGAAATCAGCCTCCGCTGTTTCGGAGGTCATCGGGCAGACCACGACCGAAGCGTGGCTTTGCGGGATGGCATTCGATTGCACGATGACCGCCGGCCGCGGCTTCCCGTAATCCCCGGGCGCAGCGACGATTACCAGGTCACCGCGGCTGATCGGCATCAAATTCGGATACGGTTTCGATCCAGTGTAACGTGTCGCGTTCGCTGTCGGGGTTCAGCTTTGCGACCTGTGCCGCGATCCGGTCACGCACCGCTGATGAGCGCGCATCCGGCACGACGATCCGCAATTCGCGCAAGCCTTGGCGCCGGCGCCGCGCGCGCATCATCTTCATTCGCTCGGCGGGCTCGGCCATGTTGTCCTCCTTAAGATTGTAACGCGTTACTTATATAACGCGTTACAAGGCCGAAACCAATGGCGGTGGCCGGAGGATCGGGGACCGCCAAACGCGGAATTCAGCTCACGCCATCCAATGCCGCGTAAACTGCTTTTTCGAAGCGGTCGAACACCGTCAATGCCTTGGCGTCGGCGAACGGCAATAATTGCATCAGGATCACGCCGGCAACACCCTTGGCCGGGTCGATCCAGAAATAGGTATTGCCGAGCCCGGCCCAGGCGAGACTACCGGCACTGCGCCCTCCGGGCACCGCCTCAGTCGAAATCATAAAACCGAGCCCCCATTTCTTGACCATTCCCGGGAAGAACTCAGCATCGTTGGACGAAGTCGGCAGCGCTGTTTTAAGCGCCTGCACATACAAATCGCCGATTGCGTTTTGCGCCATCAGCCGCACGGTTTCGGGCTTCAGCACCTGCACGCCGTCGTCGCTGCGCCCGTCGTTCACGAACAGCCGCGCGAAAGCGAGATAATCCGCTGCGGTGCTGTAGAGCCCCCCGCCACCCATTTCGAACTCGGGCTCCTGCACCATCTCGAACGGGATTGGCGCCAGCGACCCGTCTTCGGCGCGCGCATGCATCGCGGTCAGCCGCGAGCGACGGTCTGGGGTCAGCTTGAACGCAGTGTCCCTCATGCCGATCGGTGCAAACAAATGCTCGGCGAAATACATGCCGAGCCGATCGCCACTGACACGCTCCACCGCCTTCCCGACCCAATCGATATTGATGCCGTAATCCCATTTCTCGCCAGGCTCGAAGACCAGCGGCAGTTGGAGCGCTTGATTCTCGCAGCTGATGATCCCTGGAACCCCGCTTTTTGCCATGTAGCGGCCCATTTCCGGGTTCCAGATGTCATAGACAAAGCCGGCCGTGTGGGTGATCAGATGACGCAGAGTGATCGGCCGCCGTGCCGGTCGCAGCCGCGGCTCCCCAGCGGCGTCAAAGCCTTCGAGCACCTGCGGTGCGGCGAGTTCGGGCAGTATCTCGGCGATCGGCCGATCGAGCGCCATCTTGCCCTGTTCGACCAACTGCATCGCCGCCGTTGAGGTGATCGCCTTGGTCATCGAGGCGATCCAGAACACCGTATCCGGGGTCACCGTCGGGCCGTCAGGAAATTCCCGTGTTCCAAAAGCGCCCTGATACACCGTCCCGTCCGGGGTCGCCGCCGTTGCGACGATACCCGGCACATCACCACGGTCCGTCGCTTCCTTCAGCACCTGATCCACTTGTTGTAGCTGGGCCATGACTTCCTCCCTGCACCGAAGTTCCTGGCAGCACTATCCGGTAAAGGATCGACCTCCGGAACTGGTCGTTTCCAACTCTATCCTTAATCGCCGCGATCGATCAGGTGAATGAACGAACCGAAGACAGAGCCGCGACGGCATCCGCGATGGCCTAAATCGGCGCCCGTTAAATCCGACACCGACCATAGCGGATCGGCGCCATCCTCATCGACGATCGTCGCGTAGTGGAATTCGTGGCCGCGAAAGCGGCTGCCGACGCGACCGAGGCGTGTATCGCCAAGCAGCGTGGCGCTGCGATATCCGAGATGCAAGCGGCGCTCAGCAAAGCTGGTCTGGAGCGGCAGCAGCCCCGCCATCGGATGCCGCCGGCCGTCACCATCGATCAGTATCTGACCGAGAACCATGTAACCACCGCACTCGCCATAGACGGGTTTTCCCTCGCCGGCGGCTTGACGCACCCCTTTTTGAAAGTGATCCGCTTTGGCAAGGCGCTCGGCCCATAGCTCGGGGTAGCCACCGGGCAGATAAACTGCCTCCGCAGAAGGTTGCGGCGCTTCGTCGGCGAGCGGCGAAAAGAAGTCGAGTTCAGCGCCGGCTCGGCGCCATTCGTCGAGCAGGTGTGGGTAGGTAAAGCAGAACGCATCGTCGCGCGCGATTGCAATGCGCTGCCCGAATGGCGGGATGCCCGGAGCACGTTCGTCAGCAAGCGTCGAGGCCATTCCCAGGTCGAGCAATCGGTCGACATCGAGATGGGTCGCGATTTGGTCGGCGGCGCGCTCAATCATCGCCTCGGCCTGACCAAGCTCCGCTGCCGGCACGAGCCCGAGATGCCGCGACGGTAAACGCAGCGCCGGGTCGGCCGGCAGCGCCCCGGGGATAGCGAGATCGGGCAGATGCCGCGCGGCTGCGCGCGTCAACAAGGCTCGATGCCGCTCGCTCGCGACGCGATTGAAGATGACCCCGGCAATCGAAATATCCGGGCGGTGCCCGATGAACCCACGCAAAACAGCTGCTACCGATGCCCCTTGACCGCGGACATCGACGACCAGCACGACCGGCCAGCCGGTCATGCGCGCCAGTTCGGCGGTCGACCCGGTCTCGCCATCGGCGCCGGTCCCGTCGAACAGGCCCATGACGCCTTCGCACAGCACGAATTCGGCCGAGGCGTCCAGCTCGGCCATAATCCCGCCAAGGGTGGCTGGGCACATCGCCCAGGCATCGAGGTTCGGGCAGGCTCTGCCTGAAGCCAGTGCGTGAAAGGTCGGGTCGATAAAATCCGGGCCGGCCTTTGCGGCGGCTGCCCGTATGCCGCGCCGGCCCAGGTGTCGCAGCAGGCCCGCGGTGACCAAGGTCTTGCCGCTGCCCGAGGCCGGGGCGGCGAGGATTAGTCCGCGCGCACCCACGCCGCCGGGGCTAGCCGCTGGTTAACCCGGAAGTTTGTCGCCGTCGGGCGGCGCCGGGATGTCAAACGCGTTGACCATCCCAGACAGGAACGCGAAGTAGTTCGCTGCGGCGGTCAGTTCGACGAGCCATTGCACGCCGTGCCGCTCCTTCAACCGATCCTGCACCGCCTGATCGGCGCGGTTATTGCGGATCAGCTGGCGCGTATAGGTGACGATGTCGCTCTCATCGGGCGGCAAGTCTCGCGTATCGCCCTTGGCCCGCAGCAGAGCGATTGTCGATTCGGGCACCCCGGCGCGCCGCGCCGCACCGACCTGGGCCGCCCATACATAAGCGGCTTCCTTTTCGCGCACCGCAGCGAGGATCGCATGCGAGCGTAATTTTGGCTCGACAACGCTGTCCTCGCGGAAAAACGTGACGAGCGGCAACACCCGGTGTGCGAGTTCCGGGCTATGCAGCATGACGCTGAACGGCCCGCGCACCTGACCAAAGACTTTGACGACATCGTCGACGACGCCGTGATACTGGGCCGGGACGTCAGCCTTGCCCGAAACCGGTGTTATTCTCGGCATTGTCTTCTCCCGTTATCTCAAACCCGGATAGGGTTTTCCCCAATCGCCGAGATAGACGACTTCCGATAGCGGCCCGCGCCCAACCGGCCCAAACCGTCCCATCGGATAGCCGATCGGCAAAATGGCATAGGAATGATAGCCGGGCGGGATGCCCATCGCGGCGTCGACCTCTTTTTCATAGGCCGTGTGCCGCGTCGTCAAGGTCGAGCCGAGGCCAAGCGCCCGCGCTGCGAGCAGCATGTTCTGCACCGCCGGATAGATCGACGAGCCGGCGGTGCGCCCGGGATTGGCGCCGCCTTCAAGACAGGCGACGATCCATACCGGCGCCTCGTGGTAATGCTCGGTCAGGTATTCAACCGCTGCGTGCTGGCGTTTGAAGCGCTCGGGATCCGAACCCGGCGGCGGCGGGCTCGACGCGTAACGCGGTCCGACGACTTCATCGAAAGCCTTTTTGTAATAGACCTGCACCGCTTTCTTTTTCGCCGGGTCTTTCAAGACAAGAAAGCGCCAGCGCTGGGTATTGCCGCCGCTCGCCGCAGCCTGGCCGGCGGCAAGGATCTTATGGATCAGCTCGTCGGGGACCGGGTCGGGCTTGAGCCGCCGCATCGCCCGCATCGTGTGCATGATCTCAAAGACATCGGTGCCCCCTGCTTGTCCTTCAGGCATCCCTTCCTCCATGACCCGTCGCGGCCAACGCTAAAGCCATTGGCAGAGCCTCACAAGGCTGTACGACGCCCGGGTCGGGCGCCAGCGAGATGGCAGCAGCGCGCTCAGTGCGCGCCAAGTGCGGCGAGCCGCTGCTGGGCATCGAGCACAGTGGCCGCGCCGGAGGCGGGCTTCAGATGAAAGTCGAATTGCGTCGTGTAATAGGGCGGTTCGATGCCGAGCCGGCGCGACTCACCATCGGCGCTGTCGTGCCGCTTGAAATCGCAGATCAACGAGTCCTTGACCGCGAACACCGCATCGCTGGCGAGGTACTCGTCGGCGCTGTCGAAGATATGCGTCGTCACCGGCTCATAACCGTCCGCTGACACCACGAAATGGATATGCGCCGGTCGCCACGGATGACGGCCGGTGGCGCGCAGCATGGCCCCGACCGGGCCATCCGATGGGATCGGGTAATGCACCGGCCGCACCGTGCGCACCAGATAGCGGCCGTCGGCGTCGGTGTGGAATTTGCCGCGCATGTGCATCTGATGCAGGTTGGGGTCCTGCGAGTCGTAGAGCCCTGATGTCTGTGCCTGCCAGACATCGAGCACGGCCCCGGCGACGGGCCTGCCATCGAGATCGAGCACCCGCCCGCTGACCAACGTCGGTGGGCCCTTTTTGTCGAGGTGAGCGATGTTGCCGCCCGCGGGCATTTCGGGCGCATTCAGCCGGTGAAACGGGCCGAACACTGTCGATTCGGTGGCGCCGTCCGGTTTACGGTGGCTCAGCAAATCGACCACCATCGACACGCCCAAGGTATCGGAAAACAGAATGAATTCCTGGCGCTTGTCGTCCGAAATATGGCCAGCCTTGGTCAGGATCTCGATCGCCTGGAACCACTCGGCCTCGGTCAAATCGACCTCTTTGACAAAGGCGTGCAGGTGCCCAATCAGGCTCAGCATGATTTGCCGCAACCGCGGGTCGGGGGTCTGGGCGAACCGCTCCAACACCTCTTTCGTGATATCGTCTTCGCTGGTGTGTCCCCGCATTCTCGACCTCCTCGGCTCGGCCCTTTAAGCCGGCTGCCATCAAAAGCGTTTGCGCCGGCGCCATTAAAGATCGGCGGTTCTCTACACCCTTCGGCGCATCCGGGCAAAGCGCAGACGAATCTTCGGCCTCTCAGGGATTGGGATATTGGGTGGTCTGTCGCCCATAGAACCAAAAAACCGGCCTGTAGGTCTGGCAACGCACCTGATCCTCCAGAATCTCACCCGGAACGGCGTCCAATGCCCTAACCGCCTCGGTTTGGAACGGGGTCGCGCATATCTGGTCGGCGAGCAGCGGATTGATCCGCCAATCGTAACGGTTAAAAGCGGCAAATTCGGGCGGAATCTCCTCCGTCGTCCGGAGCGCGCTGACGCCAAATTCATCCTTGATCGGGATTCGCGGCGTGCAACCGCCCGCTAACAAACCAAGCACGACAAAGGCGGAGACAATTCGCATAATTAACCCGAAGCTCGAAGGCGCGGCGCAGTGTGCCGGGCGAATGGAGTGAGCGCAACCATCGCGATATGCTAGACCTCCGACACTTCTCGATCCCATTCGACTGATACCAGCGGGTCGGGCTCGGCCCCCCGACGGCGCCCGCGTTCGGCCCGAAACAGCGACGGCGAAAGTCGCGAGAGAGCCCATACAGCACTGGCGCGCACCAACCCCAACTCGTCGTCGAGACAATGCCGTGCCGCGGCGACGAGATCGGGATGGCCCGGGCCGGCATTGCCGATCGCGATCAGCACATTGCGCAAAAACCGATTTCGGCCGGTGCGCTTGATCGGCGAGCCCGAAAACATACGGCGAAAATCGGCATCGTCGAGTGCCGCGAGCTCGGCCAGACGCGGGGCAGTCAGCGCCGCTCGCGGAAAAAAATCGGGTTCGTGCGCGGCGCGCGCGAACTTGTTCCACGGACAGACCGCGAGGCAATCGTCGCAGCCATAGATGCGGCTGCCGATAAGCGGGCGCAGCTCGACCGGGATCATGCCCTTGTGTTCGATCGTCAGATACGAGATGCAGCGGCGCGCATCGAGCCGATGCGGCATCGGGAAGGCCGCGGTCGGGCAAGCATCGAGACACCGCCGGCACGAGCCGCAATGGTCGGATATCGGCTGATCGGGTTCGAGCTCGATATTGAGATAGATCTCGCCAAGAAACAGCCACGACCCGAATTCACGTGAGACGAGGTTGGTGTGCTTGCCTTGCCAGCCGATCCCCGCTTGCTGCGCCAACGGCTTTTCCATGACTGGCGCGGTGTCGACAAACAGCTTCAGGGCGCCCGGCCACTCGCCATCGATCCAGCGCGCCAACGACTTCAACCGGCGCTTCAAAGTGTCGTGATAGTCGCGGCCGCGGGCATAGACCGAGACGACCCCGGCGTCGTGATCCTCCGCTAACGCACGCGGATCCTCTTCGGGGGTGTAATTGACCCCGACCACGACGACGGTTCGCGCCTCGGGCCAGAGCGCTTTTGGGGCAGCGCGCCGCTCTGCCGTGTCGGCGAGCCACCCCATATCGCCGTGATAGCCGCCGGCGATAAATTCGCGCAGGTCACTGCGAATTTGCTCATTCAGGTGGGCGCCGGCAAATCCAACCGCGTCGAAGCCCTCGGTCAGGGCACGGTCGCGGATCGCCTCGCGGATGGCGTCCGCCATCCCTCAACCGCGGCCGCGGTAGGACGACACCCCCGGATCGGGCAGCCACAGGCCGGCGGGCGGTTCGGTAGTCTGGTAAAATATATCGATCGGGATGCCGCCGCGCGGATACCAAAACCCGCCGATCCGCAGCCAGCGCGGCGCGAGCGCCTCGACGAGCCGGCGCGCGATCGAGAGGGTGCAGTCTTCGTGAAAAGCTTGATGATTGCGGAACGAGCCGAGATAAACCTTTAGCGACTTGCTCTCGACGATCACCGCTTCCGGCGCGTAGTCGATGACGAAGTGCGCGAAATCCGGCTGCCCAGTCACCGGGCACAGCGAAGTGAATTCGGGGCAGGTGAACCGAACCAGATAGAGCAGTCCCGGATGTGGATTCGGGACGGTTTCGAGCACCGCCTCCTCGGGCGACTGCGGCAAGGGCGTAGCCCGCCCGAGCAATGAGAGAGAAGGTCCTTCGGTCATTTGTCTGGCTCGGGCGCTGGCGACATCTGGGCTGCGGCGAAAGCGGCGGCGAAATCGGCAAGCGTGCCATTCTCGATCGCGCCGCGCATATCCGCCATCAGATCGGCATAGTATTGCAGGTTGTGTGCGGTCAGCAGCATCGCGCCAAGAATCTCGCCGCTGCGGCAGAGATGGTGCAGATAGGCCCGACTATAGCCGGTGCAAGCCGGGCACCCGCATTCGGCATCGAGCGGGGTCGAGTCGTCGCCATGCCGCGCGTTGCGTAGATTCACTTGTCCGCGGCGGGTAAAAGCCTGCGCGGTACGGCCCGAACGCGTCGGCAATACGCAGTCGAACATGTCGATGCCGCGAATGACAGCACCGACAAGATCAGCCGGCTTGCCCACTCCCATCAGATACCGTGGCCGATCCGTCGGCAGTGCCGGCACGGTCACGTCGAGAACCGCAAACGTCGTCGCCAGCCCCTCCCCGATCGCCAGCCCTCCGACCGCGTAACCGTCAAAGCCGATGTCGATCAGCTGGGCTGCGGAGCGCAGCCGAAGATCGGGATGAATGCCGCCCTGGACAATCCCAAAGATCCCGTGCCCCGGCCGCTCGTTGAACGCCAGCCGAGAGCGCTCGGCCCAGCGCATCGACAATTCCATCGATTGTTCGACCGCTGCAGGCGGCGACGGATAGGACGTGCATTCGTCGAGCGCCATCGTGATATCCGATCCGAGCAGGCGCTGGATCTCGATCGAGCGCTCCGGCGTCAGCAAATGAGCGCTGCCGTCGAGGTGGGAGCGAAAGGTGACGCCATCCTCGCCGATTTTGCGCAATTTGGCGAGCGACATGACTTGGAACCCGCCGGAATCGGTCAGGATCGCATGCGGCCAATTCATAAACCGGTGTAATCCGCCAAGTCCCTCAATACGATCGGCGCCCGGCCGCAGCATCAGGTGATAGGTATTGCCAAGGACGATCCGGGCGCGGGTGGCGGCGACGCCCTCGGGGGTCATCGCCTTGACTGTGGCGGCGGTGCCGACCGGCATAAAGACTGGCGTGTCGATGAGCCCATGCGCCGTTTTGAGCACGCCCCGCCGCGCGGCGCCGTCGCGCGCCAGAACCTCAAAGTCGATCGTCAACGGTGCCGCTCAAAGTCCAGATGTCATTGCCGCAACAGGGCGTGGTCATTTCGATAACGATTCTTAGCTCCGATAACGTAATGCAGCTGAGAATACCTGTCTCGAAGGCAACTGGTTTACTGCTTCCAGCTACGCGGGCGCTTTTTTTACCTCGTCGATGATGGAGTCTGACTGCCCCTGCGGCTAGACTGCCCATCTGAATTTCTGAACGGAGATAGGGCATGCTGTTACCGCTCGCTGGGCGCCGGCTTTATTACGATCTCGTTGGCCCCGAGGGTGGTCCGGTTGTCTGCATCACCCATTCGCTCGCCTCCGACGGCGGCAGCTGGACTGAACAGGTGCCCGCGCTCTTGGCGGTTGGATTTCGGGTGTTGCGGCTGGATATGCGCGGGCACGGCGGCAGCGATGCCGTCGAGGGCGACTACACAATGAGCCAGCTCGCAGGCGATGTCGCAAGCGTGCTCGATGCGCTCGGCTTTGAACGGGTTCACTACATCGGGCTATCGATCGGCGGGATGATCGGCCAAGCCTTTGCCCTCGAGCACGGCCATCGGCTGATCTCGGCGCTGTGGTGCGATACCCTGCCGGCGAGCCCGGCGGGCGCCGCCGAAATTTGGGGGCCGCGGGTCACGGCGGTGCGCGCAGCGAATTCGCTGGAGCCGATAGCCGAGGCCAGCATGGACCGCTATCTAAGCCCGGCCTTTCGTGAGAAGAATCCCGGCCGTTGGAAGCAGTTGCGCGATACCGTTGTCGGCACGACGCCGCAAGGTTATCTCGGCTGTGCCGCGGCAATCCTCGATTTCAACTTCGTCTCACGTCTGCCGTCGCTCAAACTGCCGGTGCTGGTCGTGTGTGGCGAGGAGGACGCCGGCACCTCGGCCAGTAAAAATCGCCGCCTTGCCAGCCTGGTCCCGGGTGCGCGCTATGAGGAAATCCCGCGCATGCGCCATTTCCCAAATGTCGAAGCGCCGGATGCCTTTAACCGCCTCATGCTCGGCTGGCTTGATGGCCACCGCCGCGCCCGCTGAGCTGAAGAACTGACCTGCGTGACTTGTTTCTGAGGCGCCGGCTACCGTTTCTGACAACAAGAGTTCAACCGCCTCGAAGTTTTTGGATTCCAGCGTAAGGGTTGCAGTCCGGCCTCGCGCCGGTCTACAGCTTTGCGCGACTTCGCGGAGGACGCGCCAGTGCCGCCAAACAAGCCTCATCTCGAATTCCACAGAGTCGATATGCATGCGGGTTGGGAGACACCGTCCGGCTATCCCGCCGGAATCGAGCAAAAGATCCTCGCGGGCGCGCTTGACGAGGAACATAAGACCGGCAACCGCACTCGCCTGCTCCGCTTTGCACCCGGCGTGTTCACCACAGCACCTTTTGTCCACGAGTATTGGGAAGAGGTTTACCTGGTCTCGGGCGATTTGACGGTCGGCAATGACGCGAACGGCGAGGGTGGCGAGAATTTCCCCGCCGGCACCTATGGCTGCCGTCCGCCGGGTGCGGTGCACGGCCCGTTCAAATCGGAGCACGGGTGTCTTCTCTACGAAATCCATTATTTTCAATGACCAGCGCTGCCGCCCAGCGACCGATCGTAGCCGCCCTATTCGGGCGGACACCCGAGGAAAGGCGATTTACCTGGAAGCCCTAAGCGGAAGGCGCGATAGTCTTTGTACGCATAAAGACAGTGACAGGGCTTGCCAATGCTAACCCGGGCGAGGCGCGGCCAGCCGCCCGTCTTCCACCTCGTATTAATCAAACCAACGCATTACGACGATGACGGCTATCCCATTCGTTGGGTCAAGGCCGCCATTCCCTCGAACACGCTTGCCTGCCTAAACGGCTTGGCCGAGGACGCGGAACGTCGCCGGGTGCTCGGCTCCGAGGTCGAGATTCGTCTCCAGACGTTTGACGAGACCAATCAGCGCGTCCACCCCGCCCGTATTATCAGCGCGATCCGCCGAGACGGCGGACGGGCATTAATCGGGCTGGTCGGGGTCCAGTCCAACCAGTTCCCGCGCGCCGTTGATCTGGCGCGGCCATTCCGAGCCGCCGGCCTGCCGGTCTGCATCGGCGGCTTTCACGTCTCGGGCTGTATCGCAATGCTGCCCGAAATGCCCCGGGAAATGCGCGGCGCGCAGGCGCTCGGGATTTCGTTCTTTGCCGGCGAAGCGGAGGGCGGGCGCCTGGACCAAGTCCTGCGCGACGCCTGGAACGGCGCGCTCCAGCCCGTCTACAACTTTATGGACGATCTGCCTGGGCTTGAAGCTGAGCCGGTGCCCATGCTGCCGCCCCGCCACATCCGGCGGATCTCGGGATCGTTGTCGAGCTTCGACCTCGGGCGCGGCTGCCCTTACCAATGCTCGTTTTGCACGATCATTAATGTTCAGGGCCGCAAGAGCCGCTTCCGCACCCCAGACGATCTAGAGCGCGCAATCCGGGAGAATTACGCGCAGGGCATCCGCCGGTTTTTTATCACCGACGACAATTTTGCCCGCAACCGCAATTGGGAAGCGTTGTTCGATCGCATGATCCGGTTGCGGATCGGGGAGGGGCTTAAAATCGGCTTTACGATTCAGGTCGACACGCTCTGCCATCGCATCCCGAACTTTATCGAAAAGGCATCGCAGGCCGGGGTGCGCCGGGTTTTTATCGGCCTCGAAAATATCAATCCCGACAATTTGATCGGCAGCAAAAAGCATCAGAACAAGATCACCGAATACCGCGAGATGCTGCAGAAATGGCACGACTACGGGGCGATTACCTGCGCCGGCTACATCATCGGATTTCCGGGAGATACCAAGGAATCGATTCTTCGCGACATCGAGATCATCAAGCGCGAGCTGCCGCTCGATGTTCTGGAGTTATTTAATCTGACTCCCTTGCCCGGCTCCGAGGACCATCGCAACCTAGCGCAAGACGGCATCTGGATGGATGCCGACCTGAACAAGTACGACCTCTACCATCGGGTAACGCACCATCCGCGAATGTCCGATGCCGATTGGGATGAAGCCTACCGCGCTGCCTGGGAGAGCTTTTACAGCTTCGACCATATCCGCACGATTCTGCGCCGCGCCGCGGCCAGCCCCAACGGGCGTCCGCAGACGACCCTGACAACCCTGTTGTGGTTCAAGCTGATGACGATGTTCGAGGGGGTCCATCCTCTCGAAGGCGGCGCGTTTCGCCGCAAAATTAGGCGCCAACGGCGATACGGGCTGCCCCGCGAAACGCCGCTAATATTTCACGCCCGATCCCTGGCGGACATCATTGTCAAGGCCGGCGGATATTTGTCGGTTTATCGCCACGCCCGGGAGATCTTGAAGGAGACGCTCGCCGCCCCCGACCGCTGGACCTACCAGGATGTGGCGATCGCGCCACCCGAAGCAGACGAATTCGAGGTTCTGAGCCTGTACCGCCAGACAAATGGCGGCGAGGCGGCAGTCATCCGCAAACGCCGCGACGACCTGCTGCGAGCAGCGGCGGGTTAGCAATCATCAATTGAATTGGAAGGCGTAACCGAATTCGGCATTATTCAACCGACGAATGGAGGGTTCGTTTAAAAGGGGGATATCGTGTGGCGCACGGGGACCCGGGGGAATGGATCCGTACTCCATCTCGTCCTGATCAAGCCCACCCATTATGATGATGACGGGTATCCGATCCGCTGGTTTCGGGCAGCGATCCCGTCAAACACACTCGCCGCCCTCAATTCGCTCGCCGAAGATGCACGGACCCGCCAAGTACTCGGCCCGGAAGTCGAGATCCGCCTCCACACCTTCGACGAAACCAACCAGCGCGTCCGACCTGAGCGGATCATCCGCACTCTTCGCAAAGCCGGCGGGCGAGCGCTAATCGGGCTCGTAGGCGTCCAATCTAACCAGTTTCCGCGCGCTCTCGATCTCGCTCGGCCGTTTCGCGCAATCGGGCTGCCGGTGTGCATCGGCGGTTTCCACGTCTCGGGCTGTATCGCGATGCTGCCCGAGACGCCGCCGGAATTGGTCGAGGCGCAAGCGCTCGGCATTTCGTTTTTTGCCGGCGAGGCTGAGGGCGGCCGCCTCGATCAAGTCCTGCGCGACGCCTGGAATGGCGCGCTTCAGCCCGTCTACAACCACATGGACGACCTACCGGGGTTGGAAAACGAGCCGCTGCCGATCTTGCCGTGGCGCAATGTGCGGCGGATCGCACATTCGTTTTCGAGCTTCGATCTCGGACGCGGCTGTCCCTATCAATGTTCGTTCTGCACGATCATCAATGTGCAAGGCCGCAAGAGCCGTTTTCGAACGCCCGACGATCTCGAACGGGCGATCCGCGCCAATTGGGCGCGCGGCATTCGCCGATTTTTTATCACCGACGACAATCTTGCCCGCAACCGCAATTGGGAAGCGCTGTTCGACCGGATGATCCGACTGCGTGACACGGACGGGATCAAACTCAACCTGATGATCCAGGTAGACACGCTGTGCCATCGCATTCCAAACTTTATCGATAAAGCGGCGCAGGCCGGGGTGCGACGGGTCTTTATCGGTCTCGAGAATATCAACCCTGAAAATCTGATCGCGACAAAGAAGCACCAGAACAAAATCACCGAATATCGCGTCATGCTGCAGAAATGGCGCGAGCACGGGATGATTACTTATGCCGGGTACATTACCGGATTTCCCGGTGACACCAAGGAATCGATCCTGCGCGATATCGAGATCATCAAGCGAGAACTGCCGCTCGATCTATTGGAATTGTTTTACCTGACGCCGCTGCCGGGCTCGGAGGATCATCGTAATCTGTGGCAGAATGGCGTGTGGATGGATGGTGACCTCAACAAATACGACCTCTCGCACCGGGTCACACATCACACGCGGATGACCGATAGCGATTGGGAGGAGGCCTATCGCGCCGCCTGGGAGAGCTTTTACAGCCCCGACCATATCCGCGCGATTTTGCGGCGCGCCGCAGCCAACCCCAAGGGCCGCCCGCGGACGATTGTGGTGGCCCTATTATGGTTCAAGCTCGCGGTGCTGTTTGAGGGGGTGCATCCGCTCGAAGGCGGCGCCTTGCGCCGTAAAGGCCGGCGGGAGCGGCGCCCCGGGCTGCCGCACGAGTCGATCTTGTCGTTCTATCCGCGCATCGCCATCGAGACCGCCGTAAAAGCGGGACATTACGCGGCGGTGATTTACCAGGTTCAAAAGATCCTCAAGGAAACGCTCGCCGCCCCCGACCACCGGGCCTATTCGGATGTGGCGATTGCGCCGCCAGAAGCCGACGAGTTCGACAACCTCAATCTTTACCGGCTGACGAAAGGCGGTGAGGCAGCGGTCGCCCGCAAGCGCCGCGACGATCTGTTGCGCGCTGTAGCTGGTTGATCCTGTGCGGGGCGGAGTAGTCGCCCGTCTTAGAAGTCGAGATCGGCGTAGTGCGGTGGTGGCGGCGCGCCTGGTAGGTGGTCGGCGAGGATCGGGCGAAAACTTGGCCGCGATTTGATCCGTGCATACCATTCCTTAGCCAGCTCGTGATCGTCCCACGGGACGTCGCCCAAATAATCGAGGCTCGACAACTGCGCCGCCGCGGTGATGTCGGCGATCGAAAAATGGTCGCCGGCGAGCCAGCGCCGACGCTCGACGAGATAGCCGATGTAATCGAGATGATGCGGCAGGTTGGCATGCCCGGCGCGAATCGCCCGCGAGTTCGGCTGACCGAGACCGAGATAACGCTTCATCATTTTTTCGCCGAGCAGATTCTCGGTGACTTCGAGGTTCATTTTGACGTCGAACCAGGCGGTTAGCCGTCGGACTTCGGCGCGGTCAACCGGGTTGATGCCGATCAGCATCTTCTCGCGATAAACCTCGTCGAGATATTCGATGATTGCGCTGGCTTCGGCGAGCACGGTGCCGTCGGGCTCGATCAGCACCGGCACTTCGCCAGCGGGATTGAGGGCCAAAAATTCCGGCCGCCGTTCCCAAGTCTTTTCGGCCTTGAGCGTGAAATCGAGGTTCTTCTCCCGCAGCACAACGCGCACCTTGCGCGCGGCTGGGGAAAGTAGGGTGTGATAAAGGACGCGCATCGCCCGATTGTAACGACCCGCCCCATTCCCTCACAACGGCTGAGCGCGAAATCGGACAAGGCGGCTGTCACTTCCGGTAGCTAGGCTCAGTTTTCTCAAACACGGCACAAGTGATGCGGTACTCGTGGAACAGCCAATAGAGCTTGGTCATCGATCGTTTCCATCGTTCGAACGATACGAAGGGCGCCGGAAAGCGCGTTATATGGCGCAGTAAAAGCCACGGCCGCCGGCGGATCTCGTCGCGGTAGGAGGTGCCGGCGCCAATGATCGTCCCGCTCAGCAGATCGGCCCCGACAAACAATTCACTCAATTCGGCAGGGCTCGGCCGGTAGAGCGTGTCGATCGGGTCGCGATGATACGGATAGCTGAACGGGACGGTAACAAAAGCAAGGCCGCCGCACGGCAGGATATCGAGACAGTGGCGCGCGAGCCGCTCCGGCTGCTTCACATGCTCCAACAGATTGCAGCACAACACCGCCCTCGGTGCCAGCGCGCGCAGCCGCGGCAGATCCGCGGGATTGGTCAGATCGGCACGCAGATCGACGCCCGCATCGTCGCGCACATCGACATGCACGATATCGACACCCCGGGCGCGCACCGGACGAAACAGCCTTTCCTCGGTCCAAGGCTGGATTTGCTCGCGGAACACTGCCGTGCTGCTGCCGAGATTGAGCAATGGCGACAGCCGCTCCGGCGCAAACCGGTCGAGTGCTTCTCGCAACCAACACGCTTCGGCCTCGAACATCGTGGGCTTTGGCGGATCGTAACGTCGATCACCCGGGCATCGGACGTGATGCCCGATCGTAAAAGATGCTGTCGGAGTGGGTTAGAAGCGTTCGACCCAGGGCCGCAATTCGACTTCCCAGGTCCAGGCTGAGCGCGGCTGATTGAGGACGGTGAGATAGGTCGCAGCAATCGCATCCGGATCGAGCATGCTGTCGGGCTTGTCCGCCGGTTCGACGCGGCCGGGATTGCGGATCGCGCCGTCGATGACAAAGTGCGCGATGTGGATTCCCTGCGGCGACAATTCACGCGCCATGCTCTGCGCCAAGCCGCGCAACGCGAACTTGCCCATCGCGAACGGCGCTGACAGCGGGTAGCCCTTGACGCTGGCTGACGCGCCGGTGAACAGCACAGCACCGTGCCCTTTGGGCTGCATTCGGAGGGCCGCCTCGCGCGCCACCAGAAAGCCGCCAAATGCGCTAACCATGATCGCGCGCTCGACCTCGGCTGGGACCAGTTCTGCCACCGGGCCGCGGGCGCGGGCGCTGGCATTGTAAACGACGACGTCAGGTGCGCCGATCGCCCCCTCGACCGCTTTGAACATCTGCGTCACCTGCGCCGGGTCGATGGCATCGCAGGAAAAGGCTTTGGCGCCGGTTTCGCTGCATAACGAGCCCAATTTCTCGGGATTGCGGGCAGCCAGTGCGATCCGCATGCCCTCCTTGGCGAAAAGCCGCGCCAAAGAGGCGCTGAGCCCCTGCCCCGCGCCGACGATCAACGCTGATTGATAGCTGGGCTTCGCCATTTCGCTCTCCTCAGATAATCGGTGATGGCTCGGGTCCCGGGCCCTCGCAACAATAGCATCAAACCGGGTTATTCAAGGAGCGCTGATGCTCGGCGCCTCAGCGGACTACGCTAAAGCCGAAAAATCACGGTTCTGGGAGCAGGATACCCGACCGGCGGGATTTGACCGGAGGCCCGAGGGGCTCGAACAACGCGATCACTGCGCGCACCCGCACTCTCAAGTGACTGCGTGAGACAGATACTCTCGCGGAGGGAGGCCATGAAATCGTCGGTGAGACAGTGACGGATTTATTAACTATGATTATTCAAAGATTAACCATCAATTTTGCAGAGTATTTTAGCTCCCGGCGCTAGGGTTCAGACACCGACGAAGTTTGACCTGATCGTTTAAGGGGAAAGAAAATGTCGCGCGACGAATTCGAATCGGAAGTTGCGGCCTTTATTCTTTCACGCGGGATCACTCGGTGTCCGACCGCCTGCGTCGTGCGCACTCAGGCGAGCATTAGTCCTGCCGATCGGGAAGCGCTGCAGCGGCGCGCAGCAGAACAGGAGCTTCGACGCAATCGTCGCCGAATCCCGGTGCCGCTATCATTCGGCAAGAAATCCAACCGACGCGTCGCGCCGCCTGTAAGTGATCGGCGATAATCCGACCGGTGCCCGCCAGTAAAATCGACAGCCCTAACAGTCGGATTTGAGTTCAAAGGATCAGACCTGGACAGCAATTATCGCGGCTGAGCGACCGGCTTTGGAACGGCGGGCGGTGCGCTGTCGGCGGGGCTATCAGCAGCCGGGACTTGCATCTGCGGCAACGGCGGCAACGATTTCGCGACCAACACGGTAAGATCGAGCATGCCCAACCCAATTGCCAACGCGAGCAGCCATGCGTTCATCTCGCCGGCAATTCGATCGATACGCACCATTCGTTCCTTCATCAGGGCCCCTTGCACGCACTCTCTCGCCAACCGGCAATGTAGGAGATTTATGCTGCATTGCAACATGAGAGAGTGACGCAGCGCGCGCATATCGTGCATGGCTGTCAGCTAAATACCGCCCGATTTCGCAAAACGCACGCTAGACAAAGAGCTTAGCGCCGATAGTTCAAGGAACCACAACCGGTACGCCGGCAAATAGCGGATGCGCGAGAAACAGGACAGCGTACAGCAACAACGCCGCTAGGGGCCGCAAAACGCCGATATCGCGCCATCGCAACCGGGTTCGGCCGGTTAACAGCGCGGCAAACGGGATATTCGACGTAATGCTCGCCAGGCGTTGCCAATGGCTGCCAAGCGCCAACTGCTTTTTGCGGTCGATCAGCACGGTCCCGCCGAGCGCCAGGGCCGCGATCACGCCAAAAAACCAGATCGAAGCCAAGTCGCCGTTCGCCGCCAGATGGCTGAGCGCCCACAGCCCGAGCGCCCACATCACGGGATGGCGCGTCACCCGCATGATGCCGGGGGCGGGGTCGTCGGCGCGGACTGAGCGTTCCATGCCGACCGCGGTCGGATTCGGCGTCGAATATCCCGAAACCAGCAATAACGCTGCTAGCGGCATCAGCGCGATCGGGAAATACCCGGCCCAGCGCGGCGGCGTCCACACCGCCACATAAGGCGCGCGGGCATAGGCAAGCACAAACCAGGCGAACGTCACCAGCCCGGTCAAGGAGTAGATCAGCAGAAATCCCTGCTCGCCAATCTGGTCGCGCAGCGATCCGCGCAGCCGCGTGCTCGACAACAACGTATGGGAGCCGAAGAAGGCGACACCGGCAATGACCAGCGACAGCAGCGCATGGCTCATACCGCCTCTTCCCCTTCATACCTTCGGCAAGGCCGAGATCAAGGCGCCGATCCGCTCGAACAGGCGGCGCGGATCGCCCGAAATCTGCACCGTCTTTTGCCGGCTGGCGGCGCCGGCGACAATCGCGAGATCGCGGCGCGGCAGATGCCACGCGCTCGCCAGCAACAGCAGCAACGCGTCGTTGGCGCGGCCGCGCTCGGCGGGCGCCGCGACGCTGGCCTTCAGCGTTCGGCTGCCGCCGGCGGTGTCTGCGACCGCGATGATGCGGTCGGCCTTGCCGCGCGGCGTCAGCCGGATCGCCACCCGCACACCGTCTTGCGCCAAGCTCAGCGGGCCGTCAGGCAAAATATTCGAATATCAGATTGCGGATGAAATACAATAACAGGATCAGAATAACTGGCGATATGTCGATCCCACCGAGATTGGGTAGCACACGCCGGATCGGCCGCAGCGCCGGCTCGGTGACGCGCCACAGAAAGTCCTCGGCGGTGCCGACGAACCGGTTATGGCGGTTGATGACACCAAAAGCGATCAGCCAGCTCAGCACGGCTTGAATGATCAACAGCCAGATGTAGATCCTGATCACCGTGTCGACGAGGTTCAAAAAAGCGTACATCTGCTCCCAACTTCGCCGCAAAGTGGAGCCGGAAGCTAGCGGCAGCCATGATGATCCGCAAGCCGGCGGCACCTGTTTAGCGCGCGTTGCCGGCCGGGGCTACCCTTGACAGCTGTCACCCTGCTGCGCATAGTCCGCCACACCCGCAACCGGTTTTGGACGTGCATTCGGGGCCGTAGCTCAGCTGGGAGAGCGTCGCGTTCGCAATGCGAAGGTCAGGGGTTCGATCCCCCTCGGCTCCACCACCCGACCAGCGCGTAACCTATCAAACTGTGTTTGTGCCTATACGTTCCAATGCTGATACGGGCAGTTAATCTGAAAAGCATCAGTGTTTCTGCCAAATAAAGGTAAGAGCTGATTTGCTTGACTGAGGCTAATCAGGACGAGCGGGTGCGGTGCGCCACGGCATCAGCAAGCCCCGACGTTCTGCCTGCGCGCACCATTGAAGGGCCAAGGCTTTCGGACCCGCGACAGTCGCGTCGTCGAACGCAAAAAATACGGCAAACACAAAGCCCGCCGCCGCCCGCAATACTCAAAGCGCTAGCGCGTCCCCGCGGCGTTCGGTCATTGCAAGTCCACGGGTCAGCGCAAAACGCTGCCCGAGGATAAACTCCCCGAAGCAATCTCGGGATCTCATATCAGCTAATCCGATCGGGATTGCTTAGTCGCCTGATGGCTCCTCGCAATGGCCGGGTCGGTGTCATTGCGAACGCAGCGAAGCAATCTCGGGCCAGCTAGTCCTGCAAACCCGCCTGCTTGATGATCTGCTCGATCCCCTGCGCCTCGGGCAATTGCATCCGCCGCGCCTCGTCGTGCGCGAGGTGCAACAGCCGGCTCGCTTCCTCGCGATCGCCCTCAGCAGCTCGCTGAAGGAGAATGCCCGCAAATTGCGAGCGAGCTCGCACTAGGGATCGGACATCGCCAAGCCGTTCGTAAGCTGGGTGTACTTCCTCGCGAAGAGTACGTAGAGCGCCGTCGTAATCGCCGCGCGCCCACAGGATATGCGCGATCCAAGCCATCGTGGCGGCCCGCTCGCGGACCTCGCCGAGCTGCTCAAAGACCGGCAGCTGCTCCTCTTGGCGGATTTTGAGGGCGTCGTCGAGTTGCCCTCTGGCCTGCAGGATGTCGGCAATCTGGCCCATCGTGACGGCGCGCGACCGTACGTCGCCGAGCCGCTGATAAACCGGCAGCTCCTCGTCCTGGCGGATTTTGAGGGCATCGTCGAGTTGCCCTCGGGCCTGCAGGATGTCGGCAATCCGGCCCATTGTGACGGCGCGCGAGCGCACATCGCCAAGCTGCTCCAGCGCTGGCAACACTTCCTCCCTTAACGTTCTGAGGGCGTCTTTAAGTCGGCCTCTAGCCTTGAAGATATCAGTAATCTTGCCCATCGTGGCGGCGCGCGAACGCACATCGCCGAGCCGCTCAAAGATCGGCAGCTGCTCCTCTTGGCGGATTTTGAGGGCGTCGTCCAGTTGCCCCTTGGCTTCAAAAACGTCGGCGATCTGTCCTGCGGCAATAGCGGCCTCTCGTTCGGCTCCGCGCCCTAAGTCTAGGCTGCGTTTGTCCTCGGCGGCGGCAAGCGCACGATCGAGAAGACCGCCGCGCTGCGCGACCTCCCCTAGAATCCATAGGACGTTCGATCGCATCTCATCCGTCGTCTCGCCGGTCAGAGCTTCCTCCCAGAACTGCAGCCATGCGAGATAGGGGCCACTGTAAATCGCGTAGCGGCTGCCGGCATGTAGCACCCGCACGCGATCGGACAGCGGGATCTGTGCCAGCCATTCGGTCAGGGCGGCGATTTCTTCCTGAATCTCGTTCCAGCGCCGCCCCTGATCATCGCCGCCCTCCGGCAGCCGCGTGACAAACCATTCGGTGATCCGGCTGATGACGGCTTCCTTCTCAGCACGGGGGCGGAGGAGTTCGGCCAATAGCGGATGCAAGCGAAAGGCGCTGCCGATGCCGCGCGGCACGCGATCAAGCAAGGACAGACGCGTCGCCGCCAATGCCATGTCTTCGAACGCGTCGGGCATAACACCCGAGATCGCGGCGCCGAGGCTCTCGCCAAACCCGGTCGCCGGGGCATGGCCGAGTGCCGCAAAGCCCGCGAGCCAATCCTCGCCTTGCGCTCCGCCCTCGCGCCCCAAGGCGGAGAGCGACAATTCAAAAGTATCGGAAAGCAATGCACGGCTACGCTCGCGGTATGTCGGGTCGGCGGGGTCGGCGCCTTCGAGGGCAAGCTTGTTGGCCCGCAACCGTTGCAGGAACCCCTCCGCGCTGCGGCCCGCCCGCAAATGCCCGGCGGCGAGATGCAATGCAAGCGGTAGGTATCCGAGTGCCGCGGCGAGGGCCGGCCAGCTTTGCTGACCCGATGGGTCGACCCCCAATTCCTGCTGCAGCTGCTGCAAGGCGATTGCTTCGCCGAACGGCTTGAGCGGCACCTGGCCCCAGCCGGCGCTAAAGCCGAGATCGCGAAAGCGGGCGCTGACCACCAGCGCGCATTCAGGCAACACCGCTGCGACATCGCCGACCACCCGGCCGGCATCGAAATTATCCGCATTCTCAATATGGACGAGGCTCAGCGGGATCGATAACCGGAATGCCAGCTCGGCGTCATTACCCGCCGGCAATTTGAGCCGGTCGCGCAAGGTCGCGAGCAGATCCGCAGCACTCGCGGGATTGTCGGGATCGAGCGCCAACCTGACATAGCCGCCCGGAAACCGCGCCATGTTCTCCCAATAAAAGCGGTCGACCAGGTACGATTTCCCGACCCCCGCCATCCCCGACACGACCACCGCCCGCCGCGTTCCGGTCGCGGGAAATACCGCAGCAGCCAGCCTCTCCCGTTCAGTCCGTCGGCCGACAAACAAATCCTCGACCCGCGGGTGCGGCAACGACGACGCCGACATTGGCGGCCTATCGGGCGCAGATTTCTCCGGCTGAGTCGGCTTGTCCGGAGCGTGGTTAGCCGGCGGCGCGTTGCACATTTGCCGCTGTCGCGGCGGCAGTTCCGGGCGTCGGCCGAGTGGCGGCATCGGCGTCAGCGGCTGATCGGTCAGCAGCCGTAATAACCCTTCGTAGCCCTCCTCAGTGTCGACCCGATGGATCGTGGCGCCGGCCAGCGGCACGGGGACATGTGCGGCCAAACCGTCCGCGAACAGGACCGGCACGAATTTGCTGCTGACCGAGCCTGCGTTGTAGAGAAGCTGCTTGATCAGCCGCCCCTCCCAAGCAACGCCGAGCCCGACGCCTGTTTCCTCTTCAAGATTGAACCGGCGGAGATACGTCTCGGTGCAAACGATTAAGACAAACGCGCCCTTGTGGATCTGCTCATCGCACCACGCGGGCCACCCTTGCGGCGGGGCTGGCGTGTATAGATCGATCATCGCGTCGATGCCGTCGGCGCGCAGCCGATCGGCGAGCGCTAGGACGCGATCCGCGTGCGCCGGGCTGTCATGGCTGTAGCTGATCAGTACTCGCGGCGGCTCCAATTCGGCCAAAGCGCTGCTTCCTCCCGGGCGGGCTGAACTCGTCGGGCGAGTGGCGATCGTCCTTCGCCAGCGATGATGCTATGCATAGAGCAATTGCTGGGCAACGCTGGCGCGAACCGGGAGGAATGAATGAAGTTTGCGATTGCGATCCCGACCGATGCGGATTCGTGGCGGGTGGTGCGCCGCGCCGAAGAATTGGGGTTTAGCCGGGCGTGGTTTTACGACACGCAAATGCTGAGCGCCGACCCGTTTGTCGCGATGGCCGCGGCAGCGATAAAAACAACCAAGATCCGGCTCGGCACCGGCGTCCTTATTCCGTCGAACCGCATCGCGGCGGTGGCGGCCAACGGGTTTGCGTCGTTGAGCAAGCTCGCCCCAGGCCGGATCGATTTCGGCGTCGGCACCGGTTTTACCGGCCGGCGGGCGATGGGGCTCGGCGCCATCCGGCTCGCCGATATGGCGGAGTATATCCGTGTCGTCATGGCGCTGCTGCGCGGCGAGACCATCGAGGCCGAGATCGAGGGCAAGCACCGCCTGATCCGATTGCTGAACCCCGAACTCGGTCTGATCAACACCAAGGACCCGATCGGACTCTATGTCGCCGCGACCGGCCCGCGGGCGCAGGCCCTGACCGCCAAACTCGGCGCAGGCTGGATCAGCACGATCGGCGATCCCGAGGCCGCAAGTGCGGCATTGCGCGCGATCCGCTCAAAACGCGAAGCCGCCGGCCACAGCGCCACGGCACTCGAACTCGGTGGTGCTGACCGGCGGCGCCATCCTCGACGAAGGTGAACCCGCCGACAGCCTCGCGCCATCGCGCAGGCCGGCCCACGCGCCGCGATGCTGTTGCACCGCGCCGCCGATGAGGCCCTGGCCGGGATGCCGAACGCGACCCCCGCTCCGCCCGCCATTGCCGACACGGTCGCCGGCTATGTCGAATTGGCGCGGGGTTTTCGGCCGCAGGGTGCGCATTACCTCGAAAACCATCGCGGTCATCTGATGTTCGTCAAGCCTGAGGAGCGACCATTCGTGACCGCCGATCTGATCCGGCTGACGACGATCACCGGGACCGAAAGGGAAATTAAAGACCGCATCGCCGCCCTCTTCGCCGCCGGCTACGAAGAAATCGCACTGCAGATCGTCCCTGGCCAAGAACACGCAATCGAAGACTGGGGCAAAATCCGCCGCGCCTTCGCTTAGCGGTACGAACCGAATAGATGATTTCCGCCCTATTTCGTCGCCCCCGCTGAAAGCGGGGTCCAGGCCTGCCGCTGGCCCGAACACGGGCCGCCATGTGAGCGCTTTCCCTGGGTTCCCGCTTTCGCGGGAATGACGGAGTGGGTGCTAAGTGTTGAAATCGTGCCAGTAGCAATCCGGGCACTGGGGCGAGTTATCGCGTAGCTTCCATTGGCCTTAACCTTGGAAGATCAGAGCCAGATACACCGCGAACAGCACAAGATGAACCGCGCCCTGCATCACGTTGGTTCGCCCGCTCGAAAACGTGACGACGCATACGACTAGGGTTAGCAGCAGCATGACCATGTCGGTGTGTTCAACCCCGAGCACGATTTCTCTCCCGATCATCCGGCTAACCAACACGATCGCCGGGACCGTCAGGCCGATGGTCGACAACACCGAGCCTAAGAAAATGTTGATCGATCGCTGCAGATGATTGGCCAGCGCCGCCCGAACCGCGCCGATCGCCTCGGGGGCGGCGACCAGCACGGCAATGACGACGCCACCCAGGGCCGTCGGAGCCCGTAATGTCTCGATCAGATAATCGACGGGATGGGCGAATTGCTTTGCCAGGAAAACGACCGGTAGAAGATAGGCGATCAGCAGGGCGCTGTGCGCGAGCAGGAAGGGAGGGCGCGATGTCAGCGCAGAGTCGCCGGCATTGGCCGGTTCATCGGCCGAATCGGCGCCAAACCTAAAGTAGGCGCGATGCCGTCGGGTCTGCACCGCAAGAAAAGCGGAATATAGGCCCAGGCCCACCAGCACGAGAAGGATGTCCTGCTCATGCGACAGCAGCGGGCCCGGTGTGGTCTGCGTGAAATCCGGCAGAATGAGACTGAGTACCGCTAGCGGAATAATGACCCCGAGATAGGCATTGGCGCCCTGGAGATTGTATTGCTGCTCGCGATGACGCCAGCCACCCACCAACAGCGACAAGCCGACCATGCCGTTGAGGATGATCATCGCCACGGCAAACAATGTGTCTCGGGCCAAGGTTGGATTGTTGGCTCCATGTAACATGATCGCGGCAATGCTCGTCACCTCGACGAATGTCACCGACAGGGTGAGGAGCAAGGTCCCGTAGGGCTCCCCCAGATAGAGGGCAAGGTGCTCGGCATGGCGCACCACAGACAGCGCCGACGCGAGCACGGCGGTAAACAGCCACAGGAAGACGAGCACCAGCCAAACCGGTTCGGCTAGGCGAGCAAATAGAGCCTCGCCATACAGCAGGAATACGAGGCAAGTCCCGGCGCTGAAGCCGAGAAACCACTCATCGCGCAGCGACCCGAGGGGAAACAAGTTTTCGACTGTTGGCTTTTGCTTGCTGCACCTGGGCAACGGCTGCCGCCTTTATCGAACGGGACCAGGGGAGATATTCCGGAGCCGTGGTGTGTGCTGGGCGAGGATCGCAATTTGGATATGGCTAGGTTCAAAAGCCCGCGGCCCATAGGTTGAGCCAGACCGCAGCCCGCGCTCAAGCATATTGTTAAAGGCAAATAGTGCCGCACAAATAACTCGGCCGAAAGTTCTGTTCGGGTGCGCCGTCAGCGCGGGCTATCCGCCTGCGCGGATGGCGACGGTGGAATCGCCGCATTCGCATCGCATCATGGGGGCTGCTCGGAGCGGTTCCGAGGTTAGAGCGGCGAGGCCTGGGGAGGACTTTTGCTGCTGATGTGTTGCGCGGGGAGCGCGGGTTGGTGCGGGGGCGGCGATCGATGAAGGCGGGTGGCGTCACGACCAACGTCAGGGCGGCGAGAGTGTCGTTTGCCGGTAATTCCCATAATTCCCGGTTAACCGCAAAAAATTCCCGATTAGGTTAGAAATAATTCCCGTTTATTGGCACGATCATTTGCGATAAGGGATTGAAATAGTTGGCAGAATCAGGAGTTCCGGATTATGAAAGTCGCGGTTAATTCCCGGTTATACGGGAATTTGCGGAGTGCTGAGGATTAGACCGCTTGCCCCACCTTAACCCTCCCCCGCGAGCAGGGAAGGGCTTAAGGGAAGGGCGCTGGTCAGGTTTCGCGGCTGGAAAAGCGCACGGTCGTGGCGCGGGCGCGGTAGTCGGTCTTGACGTTGACAAAACCGACCATGCCCTCCTCGACCTTTTTCCAGGCCCGCAGCAACGCCGGGCGGATTTCCTCCGGCTGTTCGACATATTCGGCATAGCAACCCAGCGCCTCGGCCATCTTGTCGTAACGCGTATAGCCAAGGTCGCGGCCGGGTTTGTTGCGCTCGGGGTCGGCGGTCCAGCCGCCATTGAGGCTGATCACGCACAAGAGCGGCAATTTGTGGCGAACCGCGGTGTCGAGCTCCATCGCGTTCTGCCCGAACGACCCGTCGCCGTGCAGACAGATGACCTGAGCATTCGGTTTTGCGGCCTTAGCGCCGACCGCAAACGGCAGCCCGACGCCCATCGTGCCAAACGGCCCCGAATTGAGCCGATGGCCAGGGACAAAGGTCGGGATCGACTGGCGCCCGAAATTCAGAATCTCCTGGCCGTCGACCGACAGAATCGCCTCGCGCTGCATAAAGTTCTTGATCTCCTCGCACAGCCGCAACGGATGGATGTCGCCATCGGTCGGATAGTTGCCGCCGGCCCGGGTGCGCTTTTTCGCCTCGCCGTCGGCCAGTTTCTGCCGCCACGGCTGGAACCGCTCGGCGGCCCGCGCATCGATAGCCTCGCATAACTGCTGCAACACCGATTTGCAGTCGCCGACGACCGGGATATCGATGTTGCGCGCCGACAAACCCATCTCCTCCGGGTCGATCTCGATGCGCGCGACCTTCGCGTCGGCGCTAAAGCGCGGCGGCAAGGCGTGGCCGATCACGTAGTTCGTCCGCGTGCCGAGAATGATGATCAAATCGGCCTCACGGAACGCATCGTTGCGCATCGTCAGGTAGGCATAGGGGTGGTCGTCGGGGATGACGCCGCGCCCTTGCGGGGTCGTATAAAACGGGATGCCGGCCTTCTCGACAAACGCCCGCATCTCATCCCAGGCGTGCGACCAGAGGACGCCGCTACCCGAAACAATGACCGGCTGACGAGCGCTGTTGATCGCGTCGACCAGCGCATTCAGCGCCTTTGGCTCGGCATAGGGGCGCGCCTTGATGATCGGCCGGCCCATATAGCTCCAATCGACATCGGCCTCGTCGGCGCTCATGTAGAGCACGTCGCCGGGGAAATCGAGATAGACCGGGCCGGGCTTGCCGCTCAGCGCCTTCTGGAAGGCGAAATTGACCTGCTGCGGCAGGCGTTTCAAATTGTGCACCCGATCGGCGTATTTGACGCAGCCCTCGAGCGCCTTGACTTGGTCGATCTCTTGAAAGACTTGGCGGCCGAACTGGCTTATCGGGCTCGACCCGCCGAGCGCCACGACCGGGCAACAATCGATCAGCGCGTTGGCGAGGCCGGTGCTGAAGTTCAAAGTCGCTGGGCCGCTTGCCGCCATGCATACGCCCGGCCCCTGGGTCACGCGCGAATAGGCCTGCGCCATATAGGCCGCACCCTGTTCATGACGGGTGTCGATCAGCCGGATGCCCTCGTTGATGCACGACTGTTCGGCGTCGAGCATCGGCCCGCCCATTATGAAAAAGATATCCTTGACCCCCTGCGCCTTTAGGCAGCGGGCGAGGATTTCGTTACCGGTCAGTTCCGCCATCTCGCTATCTCCTCTCTCGTATTCTTGTGTCTTCTCGCGAAGCGGGAGTCCCGGAACCTGCTCGTCGGCGGCCCTGGGGCCCCGCTTCCACGGGCGACGGTTAGGTCAGATCACCTGATCCTTCTTTAGCGCCTCGATGTCGCCGGCGCTAATGCCGAGCCATTCGCCGAACACCTCGGCCGTATGCTGCCCCAAGAGCGGCGCCGGTTCGAGCTTGGGCGGCGCACCGTCGAAGCGCACCGGCCAGGACGGCATCTTGAAGGGGCCGGTCGGGTGCTGCGCGGTCTGCAGGATGCCGCGTTCGGTAAAGCTCGGCTCATTCGTCAGTTCCATCGTGTCGAGCACCGCACCGGCCGGCACCCCGGCAGCCCCGATCATGCGCATCGCCTCGTGTTTGTCATGTCGCTTGGTCCATTCGGCGACCATTGCGTTGACTTCTGTGATGCGCTCGCCGCGGGCGGCGGCGGTCTCGTAGCGTGCGTCGCCGATCAGGTCCTCGCGGCCAAGGAGTTTGAGCAAGCGGTGCCAGTGGTCTGTCTGGCGCGCGAAAACATAAATCCAGTCGTTGGAACCGCCCGGCGCGCACGGGAAGATCCCCGACGGGGCGGTGTTGCTGCGGTTACTGTTGCGGGGAGCCGCCCGCCCAATCACCGCCTGAGTCTGAAACGCGAAGCGGATGTAGTGCAGCATCGCGTCCTGCATCGCCACCTGGAGGCGCCTGCCGCGGCCGGTGGCTTGGCGTTCGTAGAGCGCACCCAGAATGCTGATCGCCATCGTCATGCCGGTGCCGGTATCGCCGAGCGACGGGCCGGGCCTGATCGGCGGCCCATCCGGCTCGCCGGTAATGCTCATTGTGCCGCCCGAGGCCTGCGCGATCATATCAAAAGCGAGGTTGTGCTCATAAGGGCTACCCTCGCCGAAGCCCTTGATCTGGGCGTAGATTATCCCCGGGTTCAGCGCCCGGATCGCCTCGTAACCGAGCCCCAGGCGCTCGACAGTTCCGGGCGCCATGTTCTCGATCATGACATCGGCCTTCTTCGCCATCTCCTTGACCAATGCCAAGCCGCGCTCGGATTTAAGGTTGACGGTGACCGATTTCTTGTTGGCGTTGAACTCGAAGAAATAAAACGAGTTGGGACTGCCGGGAGGACCGGCGAAGGACGTCCGGCCGGGCTCGCCGCCCTTCGGGTTCTCGACCTTGACGACTTCGGCGCCGAGCCAAGCGAGCGCCTCGGTGCAGGAGGGACCCGCCTCGAACTGGGTCAGGTCGAGCACCTTGACCCCGGCGAGACATTTCAGCGGCGCACCCGGTCCTTCCATCGCTCACGCTCCTCAATGATGTGTGTCAGCGACGATAGCGCAGCCTGTCGGAGGACGGAAATCTCGTATTCGCGACCGCGCCGAGTTTTTGCGGCAAAATAGTTTTGCGCCGCGGTGCAAACGCGTTAGGTCAGGGTGCGATAGCGGCTCTGTAGACGAGGTCGGCGATGGCGGAGCAACGGAAAATTCGGATCGGGATCCTGGGGGCGAGCGGCTATACCGGCGCCGAACTGCTGCGCTTGCTGCGCTATCATCCGCAAGCCGAGATTGTCGCGTTGACCGCCGATCGCCAAGCCGGGAAGCCGATTGGCGCGGTCTTTCCACACCTCGCCGGCGGGGGGCTGCCTGATCTCGTCACAATCGCCGATGTCGATTGGTCAAAGCTCGACCTGGTTTTTTGCGGGCTGCCGCACGGTACGACGCAAGAGGTCATCGCCGGGTTGCCGGCTCATTTGAAGATAGTCGATTTATCTGCGGATTTCCGGCTGTTCGATACGGCAACCTACGCCGAATGGTACGGCCACGAGCATCGCGCCCCCGAACTCCAGCGCGAGGCAGTCTATGGGTTGACCGAGATAGCACGTGAAGCGGTGTGCAGCGCGCGGCTCGTCGCCAATCCCGGCTGCTATCCGACCTCGGCGCAGCTACCGCTGATCCCGCTGCTCCGCTCCCGGCTGATTGACGCCGATGACATCATCATTGATGCCAAGTCAGGGGTCAGCGGCGCCGGCCGCGCGGCCCGCGAGGGCAGCCTCTATTGCGAAGTGGCCGAGGGCATCCACGCCTATGGCGTGGCCAATCATCGGCATGCGCCCGAGATCGAGCAGGGCCTGTCGGCAGCGGCCGGGCGTCCGATCGTCGTCAACTTCACGCCCCATCTGATGCCGATGAACCGCGGTATCCTGTCGACGATCTATGTCCGGCTTCCGGCGGGCGCCACTCTCGGCGATCTCCGCGCGGTTCTAGAGCAAGCCTACGAAGGCGAACCCTTTGTACGCGTATTGCCCGATGGCACTCTCCCGGCGACGCGGCATGTCCGCGGCACCAATCTTTGCCTGATCGGTATGTCGCGCGACCGGGTGGCGGGCCGTGCGATCTTGGTCTCGGCGATTGACAATCTGGTCAAGGGCGCCTCGGGTCAGGCCATTCAGAACATGAACGCAATGCTCGGTTTGCCGGAGACGACCGCCCTCATGCACGACGCGATCTTTCCCTAGGACCGCAATCAAGCCAGCTCTCGCCCGCCCGCGGCTACTCGTCGTCGGACGGAAGCCCGGCTTGGTGCTCACGCGAGCTATCGCTCGACTTCTCCGTTCGGCCTTTCGCGACCTTCCACATAAATAACGCCGGGCCGAGATCAACGCCGTTGAGATTTTTGTGAAACGCGGTACGGCTTGAATATTCTCCGAGTGGAATATACGGCAGGCTTTTGAAGGCCTCACGCTGCAGGTCTGCAGCGATCTTCTTGCGTTCGGCTTCTGCCGGGGCCGCCAACCACGAGTTTCGCAACCTCTCGATTATCGGATCGTCAGGCCAGCCAAACCAGGCATCGTCCCCGTTGGCCCGCAGCGGCGCATGGACGCCGGGATCGATGATTGCCAACCCCGGAAAGGTTGTCAGAAAAATGCTCCACCCGCCGTGCTCGACGGGAGTCTTTGACGAACGACGGGAAAGGAGCGTCCCCCAATCCACCGCTTGCACCTCGACATTGACGCCGAGGCGGTGCAGTAGGTCGCCGGTTACTAGCGCCAGCGAGTGCAAGACGAGAAAATCGGTGGGATCGAGCAGAACGATCTTCTCACCGTGATAGCCTGCCTCTTTGATCAATTGCCGCGCTTTGGCGAGGTCGCGCGGGCCCTTGAGCATCTCCGCCCCCGCATCGGTCGCCATTGGACCGCCGCAAGCATAAAAGCTGTAACAAGCCTGCCAATATTTCGGGTCTCCAGCTAAAGCCGACATATATTCCGATTGATCAACAGCATACAAAAATGCTTGCCGGATTCTGGCGTTGTCGAAGGGCGGCTGCAGCTGATTGAAACGTAAAATCCCGGCCACGCTGAGCGGGCTGGATTGAACAAGCGTCACCTTTTCGTCTTTGGCGAGCAGCGGATAAAAGTCGGGCGGCGGATTCTCCCACCAATCGGCCTCTCCGGCGGTAAATGCCGCCATCGCCGTCGCCGAATCCGGGATATACAGCCATACGACGCGGTCGACTCGGACGGCCTTACCCCCGGCGGCCCAGCTCGCTGGCTCCTTGCGCGGTATATACTCCAGGTTTTTAACAAAAACCGCCTGGTGTCCGGGCTGCCACTCGTCTTTGACAAATTTGAACGGACCAGAACCGGTCGTGTCCTTGATCTGCGCGTCGGGGCTGGTCTCCGCCACACTCTGCGGCATGACAAAAGGGACATTGCTGTCCGGTTTGGCGAGCGCCTCGATCAGCAGCGGAAACGGCTGTTTAAGAATGATCGAAAAATTTTTGTCATCTATTGCCCGATACTCGGCGATGACCGCAGCGAGCGATTGCCCGAGCGCATCGCGCCGGCTCCAACGTTTGATCGAGGCAATGCAGTCTGAGCTGCGAACCGGCTTGCCGTCGGAAAATTTGAGCCCTTCGCGTAGAGAGAACGTGTAACTCAGTTTGTCGTTGCTGACACTCCAGTGATCGACCATTTGCGGCTGCGGCTGGAGATGGTCATCCATAGCAAATAGCGTGTCATAAATCATGTATCCGTAATTGCGGGTGACCGCTGCTGTCGTCCAAATCGGGTCGAGCACACGCAAATCGGCTTGGGCGATAATCCGCAAGGTTTGGGGTTCGCTTGCCAGCGCAATTGCGGGCAGCAGGGCAAGGCCAAAGGCGAGGCTAACTGCGGCGGCTCTAATGCGCCTCATTTCTCGCGTCCTCCGGTCATGCCGCAAGGGAGCGGCTTCACCTCCGTCATTTGCAACGTGGCTCCGCGCCAAGATTTCTGACACAAACTCGACAGCCTTACGACAGGGTTACACCTCGGGTCAGGCAGCAACGCAACTGATAGCGCGGCGGTATTGCGAAAGCGTTAACCGTATTTCCGAGCATCACAAAATAGCAAGCGTCCGAAAATCGTCCGGCTGGCCGAGACCCGCGGAAGCATTCTAGGCCGGTCCGCGCCCGCCTCGAATCGCCCCTATTCGGCCGTCCGGCTGTGCCTCTTGACGAAAGGTCGACGTGGGCGCAAGGATTTGGCCCTGCCGACAGGTTAGCTGCGGATCGCGCCTTCTGTGCCGGCGGAGCGGCAAAGCTGCAGGCCGGCCGAAGAAGGATCGGACCAAAGCCTTCCACCGGCCCAACTTCGACCCGCGCAAATGCGACCGATTTACTGACCCATACCCTACACGAGCGGTATCTGCCCGTACCCAGCCTAAGGAGTGACCATGCCCGAGACCGCGATTTGGAATTTCCGCCAGCTTGCGCACCACGAGCTCGATGGCTTTGGCGGAATCGGCGAAGGCATGTCGATCCAGATCGCCAAGGACGGGCGCCGTATCTTATGGCTGGCGCACGAAAGCGCGCCCAAGAATTTCACCGGTATCGACGTCAGCGACCCGCGTACCCCCAAAATCGTCGCTCGCACCGATCTGCCACAGTCGCATATGCGCTCGAACTCGTTGGAGACCGTCGGCGACATCCTCGCCGTCGCCTATCAGACAAAGGAGCAAGGCCAGCAGCCCGCCGGCTTCGAGCTGTTCGACATCTCGACTCCCGAAAACCCGCGCTCGATCACGTTTTTCGACTGCTCGGGGCCGGATTCACGCGGTGTCCACCAGCTGTGGTTCGCTGATGGCGAATACATCCACATGAGCTCGAGCGCGCCCGACTTCAAACCGACGCATCCGCGCGACGACCAGTTCTACCGGATCATCGACGTCAAGAACCCGACCAAGCCGGTCGAAGTCGGGCGCTGGTGGCTCCCCGGCACCCGCGAGGGCGACAATGTACCGCCGCCTGTGCGTCATCCCGAAGGTGCCGACACCGGGTTTCGCCCGCACAATACCAATGTCTATCCGGAGCGGCCGGATCGCGCCTATCTCGGCTATATCGATGGCGGGCTGGTGATCCTCGACATCGCCGACAAGGCCAATCCGAAGATGGTGGCGCGCTGGGACTACCACCCGCCCTATCATGGCTTTACCCATACGGTCGTGCCGTTCTTCGATCGCGGGCTCTATATCGTCAGCGACGAATGCGTGCGCACCGAAGGGGCCGACTGGCCCAAGCTCGTCTGGATCGTCGATGGCCGCGCCGAGGAAAATCCGGTGCCGATCTCGACCTGCCCGCTGCCGCCGCTCGAAACCTTTCAGCGCCGCGGCGCCCGCTACGGTGCGCACAATCTCTATGAGAATGTGCCAAAGCCCAACGCTTGGAAATCGGATCGGATTGTGCTGGCGACCTATTTCAATGGCGGGCTGCGCGCCTACGACACATCAAATCCCTATCAACCGGCCGAAATCGGCTATTTTGTTCCAGAGCCGCCCCGCGGTGCGCCGAGCGGCGCCATCCAGATCAACGACGTGTTCGTCGACGAGCGTCAGATCGTCTACACCGTCGACCGTCATGCCGGCGGGCTTTACACGCTCGAAATGGATTTTTGACGGGGTTAATCGGGCCGCTCCGCAAGCATTTGGGCTGTGCGGCCAACCGGCGGCGGCGTTCGCGGCCATCCTCGCGGTGAAAGCGCCGACCCGCTAGAATCGGCACATGCCGCACTCAGCAGGATTGTCCGAAACGATTTCCGGGTCGCAGCCACGCTCGCTGTTTGCGGGCAAGGAAGCCTCGCCGTTTGGGCGCCGCCAGCGGCGCGCCCGCGGGCCGCGCTTGCCGGTCATTGCGGTGACCGGCTTTCTCGGCTCGGGCAAAACCACGTTGATCCGTAACCTGCTCGCTCGGCCCGAAGGCGCCAACACGGCGATCGTCGTCAACGAGTTCGGCGAGATCGGCATCGACCAGGCATTGCTGCGTTCCAGCAGCGACGTCACGGTACTGCTCGGCAATGGCTGTTTGTGCTGCAATGTCCGCACCGATTTGCAGGAGACCCTGCGCACCTTGTTCGCCGACCGCGCCCGTGGTGCGGTGCCGAGTTTCGAGCGCGTGATTATCGAGACCTCGGGTCTCGCCGATCCCGGCCCGGTATTGCAGACCTTCGCCACCGACCGCGCGCTCGGCCGCGAATTTTACCTGCAGTCGCTGGTCACAATTGTCGATTGCGTCAGCGGCGCCGACAACCTGGCGCGCATGCCCGAGGCGAGAAAACAGGTGGCGCTCGCCGATCAAATCATTCTGACCAAAAGCGATCTCGCTGACGCTGCCGCGTTGCGCGGTCTGACGGCCAAAATCTCAACGCTGAGCCCAGCGCCGCTGATGGTCGCCGATCACGGCACGGTGGCGCCCGAGTTTGTTCTAGACGAGCCAACAGCGCCGCACCGCGAATTCGATCTCGGCAACCACGAGCACACCCACGGTCTCGACAGCTTCGCGGTGTTTTTCGACCAAGCCATTCCGTGGCCTGTGTTCGAGCAGGCGATGGCCGTACTGACCGCTTTGCGCGGACCCGATTTGTTGCGCGTCAAGGGCATTCTTGCGATCGCCGAATGCCGCGGGCCGGTCGTCGTCCATGCGGTGCAGCATCTCGCCCATCCGCCGATCGAGCTCGAAGATTGGCCCGACGCCGACCACCGCTCGCGCCTCGTTTTCGTGACCCGCGGCCTAACCCGAGCGTCGGTAGAGCAGGTTTTCACGGCGATCGGCGCGGTCGGCAACATGACGCCCGGGGAGACAGTGCGCCCTTAGAGCAGATTATGGTCGGCACCCGACGCGCTCGCCCTGGCGCTCGGCTGTCGGGCTTCTTTACACCCGTTTTCCGGGGCTCCGCGGTAGCTCGCGCTGTCGAATATACCCGATATCGCTCTCAAGCAGTTGAGAAAAATGGGTTAACGGCTGACCGTCGGGGCGGCGCTGCAGCGCCGCCTCGATCGGGCGGCCTGCAAGCGCCGTCGAAAAAGTTTACAGACCTTTCCGATCGATGTTTGACGCTCACCAGAGGCCTCAATAAAATCAATTACATGCGAGATTGGCACGCGGCTTGCTGTTATCAAGACAGAATTTCACCAGCAGAGGGCACAGTACATGAACAAGACGACGATGACTTTGACGGCGGCGGCGGTGATGGCGTGCGCGGCAACGGCGGCACACGCTCTTCCGATGTACACTTCGGGTTCTATGGGGGTCAGCCTAGCGACCGGCACAACGACCGCTGTCACGACGACCACGAGTTTCCCGTTGAGCCCTCTGAGCGAGACAGCCACCAGCGGCACCGGATCATTGTCCGCCCCAAATGTGACTTACCCGGCGACGCTCACGGTTCCAGCGGGCGCGCTCAATTTTCTTGTCCCTGCCGACGAAGATTTCAGCAACACTGGGATTGGTACGTTCACCGCGACCAAAGCAACCCAGGTGGCCAAAGGCACCAATACTGCGACGTGGGAGGTTGACGGCACCTTTATGCCCGGCACGGATTTTTCCAACCCCACGGCGACATTTACCGCCGACCAGCTATATACGCTGAACCAGGTCGGCGGACCGGGCACTACGATCTCCCTCAGCTACACGTTTTTCGCGCCGAGTGTGCCCTTCACCACAGTCCCTGAACCGACAACGCTTGCTTTGATCGGGAGCGGGTTGCTGGGAGTCGCCATCTCGCGCCGCCGCAAGCGCAAAAGCTAACGACTTTCGGCACTCGTCCGGTGCGATGGCGGCGGCAGCGCCGCCACTGCACAGTCTGAGGCTACCCGGTGTAACATATCCCGGCAGGTTGAGCGGAGAGCTTGTACCCTGCAGAGGTAACACCAAATCCGTGGCGGCCAAGTAGATGAGACCGCACATGATCGTGAAAGTGCGGCCGGCGAATTAGGGCCGGCATAGCGGGTGATTGCTCGTTGCCGCTGATGATACTATGGCGGTGAAATGCGAACAGCCCACGACCCGATAATGCCGCCACACCATAGGCAGGGCCTCGCCCGTCGCATGGCTGCGATCGCTCGCGATCTGCAGGCAGGTTTTGTCCATTATCAAGCGGGACGGCATGACCGCGCCGAGGCACTTTGCCGGAAGGTCTTGCGCAAGGCGCCGAACACCGTCGACGCCGTACATCTGCTCGGCGTCATTGCCTACGAGCGCGGGCGGCACCAGGATGCGGTCCAGCTGATTTCGCAGGCGTTGGTATTATCGCCCGGATTGGCTGATGCCCATTTGAACCTCGGCAACGCCCTGCGGGGTTTGGGGCGGCTCGACGAAGCCGAAGCGAGCTATCGGACTGCGATCGCGCAGAAGCCGGAGGCAGGGCTCGCTCATTGCAATCTGAGCACCCTCCTTAATCAGCAAGACGTTTTCGAACCGGCGCTGGACAGTGCTCGCCGTGCCGTCGAACTGATGCCGGAGTTCGCGACCGCGCATCTCAACCTGGCTTGCGCGCTCGCCGGTTTGGGGCGCTTTGCCGAGGCCGAGCCCGCCTATCGCAAAGCCCTGGCATTGGGACCGGACCGGGTCGAGACGCTGGGCGAACTCGGGCAGGTCTTGGCCGAACTTCACCGCTTCGACGAGGCGCTGGCATGTCATCGGCGGGCGATTGCGCAACGCCCCGACAATGCCCTCATGCATTATCGAGTCGGCCTGACATTGTTCCACGCCGGCGACCCGGAGGGGGCTGAGGAGAGTTTTCAGCTCGCGACCGATCTCGACCCCGACTATGCAGCTGCCTGGTGCATGCTCGGCGAGGCGCTGCGGGCCCTCGGCCGATTTGCGGAGGCGAGGGCATGCTATCATCGCGCGCTCGGGCTTGATCCCGATCAGCCGCAGGCGGCCGGGGGATTGGCCCTGATCGGACAACCGGCGGATGACGAGGCACAAATCGGTCGGCTGCGCGCTGTGCTGGCCGGGGCCGCCCGCCCGCAGATAGACCGAATAGACGCCGGCTTTGCCCTCGGAAGCCTGCTCGACAATGCTGATCGCTACGACGAGGCCTTTCCCTGTTTTGCCGAGGCGAACGCGCTCCATCGGCAATGGCTCTGGAGGACGGGTGCGCGGTTCGAGCCTGCGATGCTGCGCCAGCAGGTGGACGGCATCATCGCCAGCTGCACACCGGCCTTGTTCACCGCAGTTGAAGGTGGTGGGAACCCGTCGCCGGCGCCGGTCTTCATCGTCGGCATGCCTCGCTCCGGCACGAGCCTGGTTGAGCAGATCGCCGCTAGCCATTCGCGCGTGCATGGCGCCGGAGAACTCGGTGACATCGGCACTATGTGTCAGACGGTGTACGACCACGGGCGAACCCGGCCGGCGGATCAGCTCGATCCCGATCTGGCGCCGCGGTTGGCCGAGGGCTATCTCGCAATGCTTCGGCGCATCGGCGGCGGGAGCGAGCGCGTCATCGACAAGATGCCGGACAACATCATGCATCTTGGGATGATCGGCCTGTTGTTCCCCGAGTCGCGCGTGATCTTTTGCCGTCGCGATCCGCGGGACACATGTCTTTCCTGCTATTTTCGCAGGTTCGATGTTTCAATTCCGTGGGCCTACGATCTCAGTGATTGCGGACACCGGGCATTGGAAACCGAGCGGCTGGCGCAATATTGGCGTCAGGTGCTGCCGCTGCGCATGCTGACCGTCGACTATGAGGCAGTCGTCGCCGATCTGGAGGGTGAGAGCCGGAGGCTGATCGAATTTCTCGGGCTCGATTGGGAGCCCGCCTGTCTCGACTTCCACAAGACCGAGCGGCCGATCCTGACGGGTGCCTGGCAGGTACGGCAGCCGATCTACGATCGCTCGGTCGGGCGCTGGCGGAAGTATGAGAAGCATCTGGGGCCGCTGCTGGAGGTACTGAGAGCAGGCGGCATTCCAAGCTGATCTCGGCTCTCGCAAAGCGACGGCTGTGCCCCCGTACGTGGCCCAAAAGCACTCGGCGAACTCGTTCGAGATTGGCTGCGCTTTTCGCGACGTATCACCCGCGCGAAAAAGAAACCGGCGCCGAGCGGCGGCGCCTATTCCAGCGGAAAGCGACCGTAGATTATTAAAGCTTACGGCGGCGACGAAGCACGCCAAAGCCGAGCAGCGCGGAGCCGAGTAACCCCAGCGACGCCGGCTCCGGAACGGGGTCCGAGATCGAAGCCGGTGAGCCGAGAACTGAGCCTGGGATCGACGCCGGCAGGCTCGAGATCGTCTCTGTACAACCGATCAGAGCGCTCGGCTGCACCTGAGTGCATTCGATAGACATGTTGGCCGCCTGAGGCGCCAAGTAATCTGCGGTCGTATCGCCGCCAAAGGTGCCGGCCAACACCAGACTCAGAGCGCCGTTCGTCAGCACATTCGTGAAGATGCTGGTGAACAGGAATGTCACCGTGTTTGTTCCGCTGGTGACGTTAACCGTATCGTCAAACGTTTCCGTAACCCCGACCGGAAATGTCGCACTCGGCGTGACCTGAGTGACAACGTCCCCCGACATTAGATATCCTGGAGCGTGCGCTGCGGTGCAGCCATTCCCCATGGCGCCGCAAAAATTGTCCGGATTGCCGAGGAATGGGTCCATAAACGATTGGACCGTCTCAGCGCCTATCAGTGTCAGCGCCGTCGTCGCTGGAGTTATATTTCCCGTATTGACCGCATTGGATCCCGCTATGAACGTGAAGGATCCATTCGGCTGGACCGCCGCTGCCTGCGCGGTTGCCGCGAATGCCAATAGAGCCAGCGGCCCCAATGTGCTCAGCGCTAGTGTTCGCATCTAAACCTCCGCAGGCCGGTCCACCCGCGGCACGGGACCCGGTGATATCCTAAGAGCAATAATTATGCCACGGTGGCATTTTCATTCAAAACAACGAGTTGATATGAGCATCTTACGACAAGTGTCAAAAGCGCCGACGATGTGATGATGCCGCCAAATGGCTGGCGTTTCATAAGACTCTGCTAGAAAACGATTTCGCGTGTCCCGGGTGGCCTTACGATTGTAAAGATAACCGACAGGACAGAAACTAGTCTCAAATTTGACGCCGTTAAGGACGGCCAAAGCGATGCGATTTGGGCGCGATTTCGATAACTCACGGTATCTCGTTGGGTTCCACGAGCGCGAAGAGGGCAGATGCCGTTTTTCCCGAGAGCGCGAAGCCTAGCGCGGATGCGCACAGGTCTCAACAAGATACGGGCAGAGAAGCAGATCCAATACCAATGGGTCGAGACAATCGACGCAGCCGTCACCGAGCTTCGGCGACGAGTGCCAGAACGATATTTGCTTGGGAGGCTTAACGAGCATCTTGTCAATCTGCGCGAGGAATTGAGACGGTCTGTTCCACGCGAGGAGCAAATATCGCTTGGGTGGGCGAATGTAATCACCTACCTGCTCTTGATCGCAGATGGAGATATCTCAGGTGAGATATCAGGCACGATGACCAGCGACCTGATAGACGTTTTTTACGAATATTTGGAGTACGTGTGAGACTTTTTCGGCTTTTCGCCTCAGATACCGGGTTTCGAGACCGTCATTTCAGACTAGCTAGACGCAGTGCCAAATCTCCGAAAAGCCAGATCATAATTCCGACGACTAGAAGGACAGCGAGGCACTGAACCGATGGAGGGAGCAGCAACACGACTGTTCGTTTGCCATCGCGAAACTTTTCGGGAAATTCGGCCTTCAAGTACGCGTGTAGCAGGGAGTCGGAATAACGCTGGACAGAAATGGGCTGCCCCTCGTCGTCCCGAACTACCTTTCCATCGCTGACTACCGGCTCCGGCGTTCCGTTGATCGCCCGTCGTAGCCCCTCGCGCGTAAGCGCGTCGGCGAACAACCTCTTCGCCTCGTCCCATTGATCTTGGAAATCGCGGTCACGCTCTCGTAGCTTCTGCAGAAGAAGTGGGTCCAAATCGGCCCGCAACGCTGCCGCGGCCGGGTTCCCGGTCTCAGATAAAGCAGTCAAGAACCGGCGCTGTTGCTCGGCGTTACCGGGGAATGTCCGCATTTTCTGAAGCCTCAGGGTGCGATCGCGTAAGAGTGTAGGGACACTTCTCTCTCGAAGGGCGCTTTCCCTAACCCGAAACCGCAGACTTGGGGCCATTTACTCGTGTTTGGGTCGCCGGCGTCATCGGATAGGGGATGCCTCCGCTCCTGCCTGAAATCCACGCCATGGACGACGCTGCCACTCCCAAACTCCGCAGCGCGAGGGCTGCTTCCTCTAAATGCCAGCCCGAAGTAGCAAGATCGTCGATCACAATAACCGAGCGTGGCGGGGCGGCAATTAGCTGCAAGGGAGGAAGGTTCGCGTGTTGTTTTGGGTGGCTCACTCCCTCACAAGGCCTGTCCGCGAATATCTGCAGGAATGGAATTTCGATCTGCGCCGCAACCAATTGCGCGAGTTGCTTCCCGAAGCAATCAGCACGCTGCGAGTGGCCGCAAGGGACACACGTAATAGCCTCTGCGGGGCCTTCGCCATAGATCTCGTTTATAAGCGTCGAAACCAACATCGCCGCCTTTGAAATTACAGAAGGGGTTGGCGCTTGCTTCACTCCCTTCAAAGCTGCGAGGCCGCGGGCGCGCGATCGTGAACGCCACGCGCAAGCTGCGATCCATCTAATCTGATTTCGACGGAACAGGGCGGGGCGATAGAGTAATGACTCCCATAATATCGAATGCGGCGGCTCACCCAACTCTGGGCCGATAGGCGTCCGAAAAGTAGCCTCTGAGAAATCGACAAAGGGTGTGCGAGATATCAACATATGCTGCTCCTTCGGTGCTCCAGGCTCTTGAATAGAGGGGTCAATCGATGAGCCTGAGCCGCGAGGGTCTCAGTGGGAGGGAGCGGGGAGCTAACCGATCCTTGCCGACCCTAAATGTGAAGTACGCGCCCCTGGTGGGCGTCTGCAACCGATCGGCTCCGGCCTGTAACTGCGCGGCCACTCTTCTACTGGCCGCCTGGGCGATCCCTCTCAGTTTATCGAGGGCTCCTCCGGGAGGGACGAACAGCTCATAAGGGTGACGTCTCCAGGTATCGCCCAGGAAGCTGAGCACCACGCATTTAACCTCGCTTTCTTTAACGAGATAAAACGCTTCCAAAGCGGCAAGGGGCTGCACCTTGCGCGGATCAAATTCCACGAAAATAGCATGGCGGATCTGTTGCACGAAGACGAAGCCGTTCTCGGTGATCGCGGAGTCTAGAGCCCCTGGCGGAGGGCATCGGCCTCCACCGGGACCGAAGCCGAGCTCATAAGTCTGGATGGGTCTCCCTTCCCCGCTTAGTAAAAAGCCCAGCTCGCTTGCACGCATTTCACCGAATCCCGATAAAAGATCTTAACCATATTCTACTGTGGTACTCGTTAACACATTTTTGACCCAATTGTATGTCCAAAATGCGTCTCAAAAGGCAACCTTAAAGCGTCTTGTCAAAAGACGCCCCGGAAGCAGTCGATCGTTTACACCTTTAAGAGGTTTTAGGGAAACAAACACATTCTATCAAGACATTCACGTTTCTGAAATATGGCTCTGTCAATAACTGATTCAACCTCTAGGCGCACTACCTTATTCGGCAGCGGAGCGGCGCACCTCGACGGGGTATCGGCCGAGATCAACCCCGCCAGCCTGCTCAGCCATGAGCAAGTCATGAATTCGTGCGGCTTTACTGTCAGCAGGTCGGGCCGCAGTTTAAGTAGTCTGTCGGTTTCCTCCCTATTTTCGACGACCCCTCCGCCGCAAACAACTCCGTCATTGCCGAGTAGACCAAGGTGCGCAGGTCGCGGCGCAAGGTCAGGCGCGCCGGGCTGCCCATGACCTGGGTCATGAACACGACTGTCAACTCTTCCTTGGGGTCGATCCAGAAGGCGGTCGCGGCCGCACCACCCCAGAAATATTCGCCGAGCGATCCCGGGAGGCGGGTCTTGGCGACGTTTACATTGACCCCGCAGCCGAGTGAAAAGCCGACCCCGGCATAGCCGGACTCGCTGAACATACCGGGCAGCGCCATATCGGCGATCTCTCTGCCGTCGGGCAGATAATTCAGACTGAACAGTGCCACGGTCTTGGGGCTGAGGATCTGCACCCCGTCGAGCGTGCCCCCATGCAGCATCATGCGGCAAAAGCGTAGATAGTCGTGCGCCGTGGACACCAGGCCGCCACCGCCCGATTCCAACCGCGGTGGTGTCGCATAGGTGCTCTCCCGGGCGTCATCCTGCAATTTCAGCCCGCTTCCCTTGGCCTCCGGCTGATAGCAGGAGGTGAAGCGTTCGGTCTTATCCGACGGCACATCGAACGCGGTGTCGCTCATGCCGAGCGGCTCGAACAGCCGCGTGCGCAAAAACTCGCCAAAGCGCATGCCCGACAGCTTTTCGACGAGGTAGCCCAACACATCGATCGCGACCGAATAGTTCCAGGCCGTTCCTGGCGAGAAATCGAGCGGGATCTGCCCCAGCTGCTCGATCATCTCCGATATCCCGCCGGGGGTCTGACGATCGGCGATCTTCGCCCGGCGATAGGCGGCATCGACGGCAGTGCGCATCATAAAGCCGTATGTGAGGCCGGAGGTGTGGGTCGCGAGATCGATAACCTTCATCGGCCGTTGAACCGGCCGCGTCATGAAACTGGGCGGCGCGTCCGCCAGCAACGACGGCGTGCCGCTGGCGTAGACGCCGAGGTTCTTCCAAGCCGGAATGTGGCTGTGGACGTCGTCATCCAATCCGATCAGGCCTTCCTCGACCAACATCATCAGCGCGACGGCGGTAATCGGCTTGGTCATCGAGTAGATGCGGAATATCGCGTCCTCGCGCATCGGCTTGCCGCGCTCGATATCCATCGTGCCGCAGATGCCGGTATGGACGAGGTGACCCTTGCGATAGATTTGGGTCAGGATGCCGGGCAGATAGCCTTGGTCGACGTAACGACGCTTTATCACTTCGTCCAAACGCGCCAGCCGCGCCGATGACATGCCTACCGTTTCGGGCTTCATAACTATCCTCCGAGGTCGGACCGCCCGACGCCAGCATAGGGTTCCGCGGGGTCAGAAGCGACCGGCAAGCAGGGTGGAACGTCGACCATCGTGGTCAAGCCGATTGCGCCGAGCCGCACCCCGACTGGGCGCATCCGCCCGCGCCGCGAGCGCCAGTGTCCGGAGGATCAGATGCCGGAATGAACGCGCGGCGGCATATCGGAGGCCCTCGACGACGCAGAGGTTATCTGCTTTCTCGCATCGAGCGACGCGGAGCTTGTAACCGGCGTCACGACCGACGCGACTGGTGGGAACTGAGAATCCATCGCCCAGCTTCGCCGAATCTGCAGGGAGGTGCGAACAGGCGCCCTTGACGCTAAATAAAGATCGGCACCGAGAAGGAGATTTTGATGGACGACAACACCCGCACCGAACTCGAAGCAGCCGCGTTTCGCCGGCTGGTCGAACATCTGCGCGAACGCACCGACGTACAAAACATCGATCTGATGAACCTTGCTGGCTTCTGCCGCAATTGCCTGTCGCGGTGGTACCGTGAGGCAGCCGAAGAACGCAGCGTTCCGCTCTCTGACCCGCAAGCGCGCGAGATCGTCTATGGCATGCCCTATGACGAGTGGCGCAAGAAACACCAGAAGGAGGCCAGCCCCGAGCAAAAGGCCGCCTTCGCCGCTTCCCAGCCGCAGCACTAGCGGCGACAGACGCGGGATCCCCCCTATCTTGCGCCGGCGCGGGCTGACCGCTATCGTCGGCGCGCCGCGCGGGGGTGCGGCGAGATTGGGGAGAGGGGGACCATGCCGGATGTCGGCGGGATTGCTGGCGAGCGCCTGAAATCTTTTATCGAGCGCATTGAGCGGCTCGAAGAAGAGAAACGAACGCTCGCCGAGGATATCAAGGAAGTTTACGCCGAGGCCAAGGGAACCGGCTTCGATACCAAAATCATCCGGCAGATCATCCGGATCCGCAAACGCGACCAGGACGAACTGGACGAGGAAGAAACCTTGCTCGACCTCTACAAACGCGCGATTGGCATGTTGCCCGACGCGGCCCCGCAAGCCGAGGCTGCCGAGTAGCGACAAACAAGGCAGGCAGGGCGACCTTACTCCGCAGCGCGAGCGGGTTGCGGCAGATGCCGGCGCAACGCATCGAGTAGCGCGTCGGCTTCGGCCGTGGTGGCATCGAAGCGGCACACAAAGCGTGCCATCGTCTTGCTGCGGCGATAGAAAGCGAAACCGTCGGCTTCGAGGGCATCCATAACCCCGCCGGGGAGTTCGAGGAAGATCTCGTTGGCTTCGACCGGGGCAAGGAGACGGGCACCCGGAACGCCGGCGAGACCTCGAGCGATATGGGCAGCAATCGCGTTTGACGAGCGCGCCAGCTCGAGCCACAAGTCACCTTCGACATAGGCCAAGAGCTGCGCCGACGCGAAACGCATCTTCGACCAGACCTGACCGGCGCGGCGCAATTGCACCGCCAGCCCATCGACCAGCTCCGGCGCAAACACGACGATCGCATCGCATAACGCGCCGCCGTTCTTGGTGGCGCCGAATGACATGATGTCGACACCAGCGCGCCAGCTTGCCTCGGCCGGGCTGCAGCCGAGCCGCGCAACGGCATTGGCGAACCGTGCCCCATCCATATGCATTCTAAGTCCGCGCGCTTTGGCGATTTCAGCGATGGCATGAAGCTCGGCAAGCGGATAGACCGTCCCGAGATCGCTTGCCTGGGTCACATTAACAGCCGCGGGCTGGCCACGATGCAATTGCCCGGGCGCGACCGCAGCCATTGTTTCCGCCAACCGCTCGGGATTGATCCGGCCATCCACCCCGGCAAGCGGCGTCAACTTAAGGCCGCCACCAAAAAACCCGGCGGCGTTCGCCTCCGAGGTGTTGATGTGCGCTGCTTCGCTGCAATAGACGATGCCCCAGGAGGGGCTGATTGCCGCCAAGCTCAGCGCATTGGCCGCCGTCCCGGTCGCGACCGGAAAGACTCGAACCGCTCTCTCGAAAACATCGGAGAAACGCCGCTGCAAGGTTGCCGTCCACTCGTCGGCGCCATAGCCGAGCGCGGTATCGTGATTGGCGCGGATCAGTGCTTCGAGGATCGCGGGCGCCGCCCTCCCGGTATTGTCGCTGCGGTAATCGATCATCGCCTTATCACCCTTCTGCGCGCATCGGCTTGCGACACCGTATGATCGGAGTGCGCCACGCGAAGGACGATGCTATGGCGCATTTGCAGGACTCCGCCATGGGCGAACTCGCGCACCCGCATATAGCGCTCCCGGGCCATTTCTTGAAATTCGCGTGAATGCAGCACGGCGGCGCGAACCAGGTTGGACCAGTTGGAGCCTTTGGCGGCCTGCGAGGTGTGCTCACCCGGCGGATGTTCGCGTGTTGCTGAGGCGGTGGCGGCATGCATAGGCGGCTCGGGCGGCGGTCCGATTTCTGGCGAGCCCAGAATCGTCGGCGCATTGAGCAGGCGCTCTTCGGGGATAGTCAGGAGCGCCGTGGCAACCTCCTGTCCGGCGATAAAGGCGGGGCGGGGAACGATGCTAGCGAACTGACGATTCACGAGGTGGGCGTTGGCGATAGCCGCCGGCGGTTCGCCGTCATGGCGCAGGCCGATTGTACTGAGATCGGCGATAATTCCGGCATTGACGGCTCGAATGTACTCAACATCGTAGCTGTAGCTGGGCCAATAGATCTCTTCAGGCGCGAGGGGCAACCAGGCGATCGCCGGACCGCGACCATCCGGATAGCTGAGCCCGACGCCGGGAGTGCCGAGAAACGCAACGACCGCCGGTGTCCATACCGGATTTGCCACCCACTTTCCCGGCGTCCACGACCATTTGTTGTCGGCGAACCTCCAGCGGCCATAATGCGAGGTGGCAAAGCCCCAAGGCTCGTTGTCGACCCAACTCCACCCCCACGGAGGAAACCAGCGCCAATGCCCATCGCGATAAGGGAGCCAGCCTTTGGGCGGCGCTTTTGGCGTCCAAACCGGACCGTATCTTTCGCTCACCCGCCAGCTGCCGGCTTGGTCGAGTTCGGCGTAACCTGTCATTTCCCGGGAAACAAAATACGGTGCAGCCAGCCGGGAATCATCAACCGCGCGGTCGCCGCACCATTGAGAAAACTCGTCACCGGAAGCCGACTCGTGGGCCACTTTCGCGGGCGTGGCGGCGCCAAATACGATGCGGTCACCGGCGGCGATCGGGATGTCGCCAGCGCGGCCGACGAACCGGGCAGCCCCGGTAAAGACGGCGACACGCGCCACCTGGTCTCCGCCGCCGGCGTCGATATCGTAGCGTCCTTGCTGTTGCAACCAGACCCCACCGAACGAAGCGTCGATCTGCAAAGTTTCGCCGGGGTCAAAGCGAGGGATGTCGAGGTTGACCCGGCCTCCCCTGACTGCGATCTCGGCCATCAGCTGGTCGAGTTTGACGATCGCAATCTCGGTGCCTTCGGCAAGATCGATCGTGTCGGCGCCGATACGAATTTCGGCGCGCGTTTGCGGCCCAGTGCGCAACGCCACCCCGGCCGCGATCGGGTCATTGACGGCTGCCGGCGACCATTGCGCTTCATTCGGAGCGCGGTACTCAACCTTCCCAGAGGTAAGGCTGACCCGACCGACGCGGCCCGGCGGCGTCATGATGTCCGTACCCAGCGCGAAAGGTCGGCCTGGCGCTGCCGAGGCGACCATAACTGGCGTGGTGTTGCTTGCCAGCAGCGGTGTTGTGCTGATAGCAACCAAGATGGCAGCGAATAGACCGCTCGCAAATTCCGATCGCATCGCTTCCCCTTCGTCGATGCTTTGCAAGCGAACCTAGCAGATAGGCTGTAATTTTGAGAATTAATCGGCAGATTCACTATGATTTTACCTTATAAGTTCTGCGATGCGCGACGATAGTTGCGGATTCGGATCAAACTTACGATGAGAATACCCAAATACTGGAATTACGGTCCGGCTTTAGGCGATGACGAGTGAATTGCCCAAAGGAATCTCAATCATCGTAATCGGCCCGTCCGGAGCCGCGCTCGGGCGCCGTCTGCGCGCAGCATTGCCGAATTCCGAATTGCACGGCCCTCGGGCCCGAACGGGGGATTGGGATAAAGCCTACCATCATGCTTCAGCCCACATTGCTGGTCTGTTCGTCGCCGGCCGGCCGATCGTCGGGATCTGTGCCAGCGGCATCCTGATCAGATCGCTGGCGCCGTTGCTCGCCTCAAAGGAGGTCGAGCCGCCTGTCATCTCCGTCGCCGAGGACGGTTCGGTCGCGGTGCCGCTGATCGGCGGCCATCAAGGCGCCAACGCGATCGCCCGAAAAATTGCCGCGGTGATGCGCGGAACGGCTGCGATCACGACAGCGAGCGATTTGCGATTAGGCTTGGCGCTCGACGAACCGCCGGCGGGCTGGCGGATCGCCAATGTCGAGCGGGTCAAGCCGATCGCCGCTGCACTCCTTGCCGGGGAACCCGTAGCCTTGGTCGAGGAGGTCGGCGGCGGCGAATGGCTTCACTCGGAGGCCATCGACTGGGCCGAACGCGCCGCCGTCAACGTTATTGTGACCGACCGCTCACCGGCACCTGAAGCCGCGGCGCTGGTCTATCACCCGCCTGTGCTGACACTTGGCATCGGATGCGAGCGCGGCTGTCCCCCCGGAGAAATCGCCGATCTCGCGCGTGCGACGCTCATTGCGGCGGGCCTTGCTGCAGATGCTGTCGCGGCGGTCGTATCGATCGATTTGAAGCTCGCAGAACCCGGCATTCACGCGCTAGCCCGTACACTCGGCGTGCCGGCGCGGTTTTTCCTGGCCGAGCGGCTGCTGGCTGAGACCGCGCGCCTGACCGAACGCTCGGAGACCGTGTTCCGGGCGACCGGCTGCTGGGGTGTCGCCGAAGGGGCGGCCCTCGCCGCCGCGGGGCCGAACGGGTCATTGATCGTGCCAAAATGCAAGTCGCGACACGCAACCTGCGCCGTCGCGCGCGCGCCGCAACCGATTGATCCTGAGACGATCGGTCGCCGGCGCGGTCGCCTCGCCATTGTCGGCATCGGTCCTGGCGACCCCGACTGGCGCACAGGCGAGGCGAACGACGCGATTGCGGCCGCGAGCGACGTCGTCGGTTATCGGCTTTATCTCGATCTGCTCGGCTCGGTGATCGCCGGCAAACGCCGGCACGAAAGCGCCCTGGGCGAAGAGGAAGATCGTGTCGGCCGCGCTCTCGATCTCGCCGCCGACGGCAGAGACGTGGCTCTGGTATCATCGGGCGATGCCGGCATTTACGGTCTCGCCGCCTTGGTTTTTGAAATGCTCGATCGCCACTCGAAGGACGAATGGCAATCAGTAGAGGTGACCGTGTGTCCCGGCGTTTCCGCATTGCAGGCGGCGGCTGCCCGCGCCGGAGCTCCACTTGGACATGATTTCTGCGCGATTTCGCTGTCGGACCTGTTGACCCCGTGGCCCGCGATCTGCGCACGGCTCGAGATGGCAGCGGCTGCCGATTTCGTCGTGGCATTGTTCAATCCGCGCTCGATCCGCCGCGCCGGGCAGCTCGCCGAAGCCGCTGAAATCTTGCTGCACCATCGCTCGCCGGACACCCCGGTGTTTATCGGGCGTAACCTCGGGCGCAGCGGCGAAACGACCCGCATCGCTGAGTTGTCCGATCTCGCCGGCGGTAATGCCGAGATTGACATGCTGAGCGTCATCATTGTCGGGAACCGCACGAGCCGGGTTCTTAAAGGCTATCCGTCGCGGTTTTACACACCGCGAGGCTACTTCCCCGATAGGCCGAGGTGACCGTTCATTTCATCGGGGCTGGTCCCGGTGCGCCTGATCTAATCACCGTGCGCGGGCTGAGGCTGATCGAGCGCTGCCCGGTCTGCCTTTACGCGGGCTCGCTGGTGCCGCGCGAAATCCTCGCCGTCGCCCCGCCCGATGCCTGCATCATCGATACCGCCCCGCTGACGCTCGACGAAATCATGTCGCACATTGCTGATGCGCACACGCAGGGCCACGATGTCGCGCGGTTGCACTCGGGCGACCCGTCCCTATATGGCGCCATCGCCGAGCAGATGCGGCGCCTCGCCGCCCTCGGCATCGCTTACGATGTGACGCCGGGCGTGCCGTCTTTTGCGGCCGCCGCCGCGGCAATCGGCTGCGAGCTGACCCGTCCCGAGATTGTTCAAACGGTGATCCTGACGCGCACCGCGACCCGCTCTTCGCCGATGCCCGACCGGGAAAAACTGGAGAAATTGGCCGCGACCGGGGCCACATTGGCGATCCATCTATCCGTGACCAACCTCGCGCATATCGTTCGATCGCTGACCCCATTTTACGGCGCCGACTGCCCGGCGGTCGTCGCTTACCGCGTCAGCTGGCCCGACCAGCAGCTGCTCCGCGGCGCTCTCGGCAACATCCGTGAGCTGGTTAAAGCAGCCAAGATCACGCGCACCGCGTTGGTGCTGGTCGGGCCGGCTCTCGGCCCCGCCTCGACGATTTCACCCGAAAGTCGGCTTTACGCTCCAGCTCATTACCATTTGATGCGCCCACGTCGGGACTGAGCGACGCTTTCGCCGCACTTGCCGCAGCAAGCCCTCGCGCTCACGTTTCACCTGCCCTTACCTGGAGAGGTCACGGCCCTGTCGAGCGTAACGCAGTTGCCGAGCGCGGCAGGCGCCGCGAAGCCAAAAAGTGCGCCACGCGCGGTGGCGGCGTGGCTCTTTACCTGCTGCGGGATGATTTTCCTGATGGTCGTGGTCGGCGGGGTAACCCGGCTGACGCTATCGGGGCTGTCGATCACCGAATGGAAGCCGGTCATCGGTATCATCCCGCCATTGACGCATGCGCAGTGGGCCGCGGAATTCGCGCGCTATCAGCAGGTCCCGGAATACCGGGCTCTCCATTACGGGATGACGCTCGCCGATTTCAAAGGGATCTATTTTTGGGAGTATGTGCATCGGTTATTGGGCCGGCTGATCGGGATCGCCTTTGCCGCGCCGCTCATGTGGTTTTGGCTGCGTGGTCAATTGCCGCGGCGGCTCGGCCCGGCGCTGGGCGGTATTCTGGCGCTCGGCTTCGCACAGGGTCTGCTCGGCTGGTACATGGTCAAGAGCGGCCTCGCCGATCGGGTCGAGGTCAGCCAATACCGTCTCGTCGCCCATCTGCTTCTGGCGCTCGCGATTTACAGCCTGATCCTGTGGACGGCGTTGGGACTTTACTTTCCTTCGTCGGACCGGGGCGAGCAGAACGAGGGATCACGCCGCTGGCGCCGCGCGACGGAGGCGCTGATCGCGCTGATTGGGCTGACAATCGCAGCCGGCGGCTTTGTCGCGGGTACCCGCGCCGGGCTCACCTATAACACCTTTCCGCTGATGGACGGCCGCTATGTTCCGGCGGGCTATGATCTGCTGCACCCCTTTATCCGAAATTGGTTCGAGAACATCCCGGCGATCCAGTTCGATCACCGCCTGCTGGCCGAGACAACTTTTGCGTTCGTCCTGGCATTGTCAGCCTTCGGACTGCCCCGCCAACGGACCCTCCCTCGTTCTTCCCGGATCGCCCTTTGGGTTCTGCTGGCCACGGTGATCCTGCAAGTGACGCTGGGGATTTCTACCTTGCTGCTGGTGGTCCCGATCCCGCTTGCCGCCGCGCACCAAGCCGGCGCCGTCCTGCTGCTGACGGCCGCCATCCTCTTCCGCCATACCCTGCGCCAGCCTGCGCTGATGGACGAAAGAGAGCACGCGACCATATAGTCTCCCGTGTTGCGTGCGGGAGAAGACGATGGCCGACGACGCCGCCTTTGCCAAAACGACCCTTGATGATTGGACGGCGCTGGCCACCAAGGAATTGAGGGGGAAGCCGCTCGACAGCCTCGACTGGGACACGCCAGAGGGCATCCGGGTCAAACCGCTCTACTCTGCCGGCGATCTTGCGGCGATCGAAGCCGCCGGGTTTCCTGTGAACGATGCAATGCCCGGCTTTCCGCCCTACCTGCGTGGGCCGCGCGCGACGATGTACACCAACCGGCCATGGACGATCCGGCAATATTCAGGCTTTTCGACCGCCGAGGAATCAAACCGCTTCTACCGCGAGAATTTAAAGGCAGGGCAGATGGGCCTGTCGATCGCCTTCGATCTCGCCACTCATCGCGGTTATGACAGCGACCATCCGCGCGTCGTCGGGGATGTCGGCAAGGCGGGTGTCGCGATCGACAGCGTTGAAGATATGAAGATCCTGTTCGACGGCATCCCGCTCGACCGGATGAGCGTGTCGATGACGATGAACGGCGCCGTTTTACCGGTGCTTGCGGGTTATATCGTCGCCGCCGAAGAACAGGGAGTACCGCAGGACAAATTGCAGGGCACAATCCAGAACGACATTTTAAAAGAATTCATGGTCCGCAACACCTATATTTACCCGCCCGGGCCGTCGATGCGGATCGTTGCCGATATTATCGAATACACGGCGCGGCACATGCCTAAGTTCAATTCGATTTCGATCTCCGGCTATCATATGGAAGAAGCCGGCGCGACCTCGGTTCAGGAATTGGGTTTTACTTTGGCGGATGGCCTCGAATACGTCCGCGCCGCTCTATCTCGCGGACTGGAGATCGACGAGTTCGCCCCGCGGCTATCGTTCTTTTTCGGCATCGGCATGAATTTCTTTATGGAGATCGCAAAACTGCGGGCGGCGCGCGTTCTATGGGCGGGGCTGGTTCAGCAATTTTCGCCGCAAGACCCGGCGAGCCTCGCCCTGCGCACCCATTGCCAGACCTCGGGCGTCAGCCTGACCGAACAGGACCCGCACAACAACATCATCCGCACGACGGTCGAGGCGTTGGCTGCGGTGCTCGGCGGCACACAGTCACTGCACACGAATTCGTTCGATGAGGCGATGGCATTGCCGACCCCGGCCTCGATGCGGATCGCCCGCAACACCCAACTTATTCTCGCCGAGGAGACCGGCATCACCCACGTCGTGGACCCGCTGGGCGGCAGCTATTACCTTGAAAACCTAACCCATTCCTTGTGCGAGGCGGCCGGCGCATTGATCGCCGAAGTAGAGGCGATGGGCGGCATGACCAAGGCGGTCGAAGCCGGCATGCCGAAACTCCGTATCGAAGAGGCGGCGGCCCGCCGTCAGGCGGCGATCGACCGCGGCGAGGAGACGATCGTTGGCGTCAACAAATATGCCTCGGCCGAAAAAGCGGAGGTCGATCTGCTCGATGTCGACAATTCGGCGGTGCGCACCGCGCAAGTGGCCCGCCTTGACCAAGTGCGCCGCAAGCGCGATCCGGAGCGCTGTCGGCAGGCGCTCGCTGCGCTGACCGAGGCGGCGGGGAATGGCCAAGGCAATCTGCTTGAATTGTCGATCGAGGCGATGCGGGCCCGCGCGACGGTTGGCGAAGTTTCCGACGCATTGGAACAAGTCTTTACCCGGCATCGCGCTCAGATCCGCGCGGTCTCTGGCGTCTACGGTGGGCGCTACGACGGCGACGAGAGCTTCCGCCGCATTCAGCGCGAGATCGAGGCCTTTGCCCGCGAGGAGGGCCGTCGGCCGCGCATGCTGGTCGTCAAGCTCGGCCAGGATGGCCACGACCGCGGCGCCAAGGTCATCGCGACCGCTTTTGCCGATATCGGTTTCGACGTCGATATCGGCCCGCTGTTTCAGACCCCCGAAGAAGCCGCGCGTCAGGCGGTCGAAAACGATGTCCACATCGTCGGCGTGTCGAGCCAGGCCGCCGGCCACAAGACGCTTGTCCCGGCATTGATTGACTCGTTGAAGCGCGAAGGCGCCGACGACATCCTCGTGGTCTGCGGCGGCGTCATCCCCTCCAAGGACTACGATTTCCTGAAGAAAGCCGGTGTCGCCGCAATCTTCGGCCCAGGCACCAACATCCCTACCGCCGCCGCCGAAATCCTCTCGTTAATCCAGAAACGAAGACTGGCAGCGTAACCGCTGAAGGCGGCGCCACCGAGCGTATGTGGTTGATCACTCGGCCTAATCAGTTTCTTCCGAAGTATTCGAGGTCTTCGGGGCGGGGCTGCCAGTTGGAGTTGCTCGGCCATTCCTTGGTGCGGCCGGACATGCCCTCGCCGTAACGGACGCGGAACAGCAAGGTGCGCTGCGGGCCATTGATATATTCGTGCAATTCGCCGCGCGGATGGACGACGAACGACCCGGGCGCGATGTCGATCGTTTCCGAAGGAGTCCGCATCTTGCCGCCGCCCTCGAAGCAGAAATAAATCTCGGTCGCGTCGGGATGGCAATGATACGGGCTGGTCTGCCCCGGCTCCCAGCAGGCGACAGTGACGTCACCCTCGCCGGTGCGGCCCAGCACCTTTTCCATGTGCTTCTTGGGATCGAAGACCTGTTCGGCCTTTAAATTGAAGCTGTACATCGGCTCCCCTCGGACATTTCGAGGGGAACCCTAACGCGAGCGAACCAACTCAGCAACAAAGGCCGACCCGGGTTGGCCCTGATTAGAAAGCGTCGATCGCCCTCGCCCTCGCCGCTGACGCGGCGCATAATCCCGTCAACTCATAACGGAGGCTTGGCTTGCTGAACGGCCGGCGCATCCTGTTGATTATATCGGGCGGGATCGCCGCCTATAAGAGCCTCGATTTGATTCGCCGGCTGCGCGAGCGCGGGGCGGCGGTACGCGCGGTGATGACCGAAGCGGCGGCGCATTTCGTGACACCGCTGTCGGTCGCCGCCCTCTCCGAGGACAAGGTTTACACCGATCTCTGGTCGCTGACCGACGAAAGCGAGATGGGCCATATCCGGCTGTCGCGCGAGGCCGATCTCGTCGTCGTGGCACCGGCAAGCGCCGATCTGATAGCGCGCATGGCGGCAGGGCTCGCCAATGATTTGGCGACCACTGTGCTGCTCGCTTCCGATAAGCCGGTGCTGATAGCTCCGACGATGAATTTGATGATGTGGGCGCATCCGGCGACGCAGGCCAATCTCGCCACACTCGCCGGGCGCGGGATCACCCGGATCGGGCCGGGCTCGGGTGAGCTCGCTTGCGGCGAAGTCGGTTCGGGCCGCATGGCCGAGCCGCTAGAAATTATTGCCGCGATCGAAATGATGCTGGGAGGCGCCGACCGTCGGCTGGCCGGCCGGCGGGCTTTGGTGACGAGCGGCCCGACCCGCGAGCCGATCGACCCGGTGCGCTATATCTCGAACCATTCGTCGGGCAAACAGGGGCATGCGATCGCCGCCGCGCTTGCCGGTCTCGGGGCGGAGACGGTGCTGGTCTCGGGGCCGACGCAGGAGCCGGCACCCGCCGGCGTCGAACTAGTGCCCGTCGAGACCGCGGCCGAAATGCTCGCGGCGTGCGAGGCGGCGCTCCCGGTCGATGTCGCGGTCATGGCGGCGGCAGTGGCCGACTGGCGCGTCGAAAGTGTGGCTGGACACAAGCTCAAAAAAGACGGCAAGGGCCCCCCGACCCTGCGCCTCGCCGAAAACCCCGACATCCTCGCCAACATCGCACAGCGCGCTAATGATCGGCCGGCATTGGTCATCGGCTTTGCCGCGGAGACCGAAGACATCGTTGACAACGCCCGCGCGAAGCGCGCCCGCAAGCGCTGCGACTGGATCCTTGCCAACGATGTTTCACCGGGTTCGGGCACCTTCGGCGGCGACCGCAACACGATCCACCTGGTCGATGCGGAACGCGTCGAGGACTGGCCGGTCATGACCAAAGCCGAGGTGGCGGCGCGGCTCGCCGCTCGCATTGCCGACCAGTTGCAACCGCAATGAGCATCGAGCTTCAGATTCTCGATCCCCGGCTCCCCGGCTGGGGATTTCCGTCGCGGGGATCGAGGCTCGCCGCGGGGCTTGATCTGCACGCCTGCCTCGACGGCCCGCTTGTTCTTGAGCCCCAGGCACCATCGGTGCTGATCTCCGCCGGGATCGCTTTCCGGATCGGGGACCCCGATTGGTGTGGACTCGTATTGCCGCGCTCGGGGCTCGGCCATCACAAAGGACTGGTGCTGGGCAACACAATCGGGCTGATCGACGCCGATTACGAGGGACCGTGCCTGATCTCGGCGTGGAACCGCAACCCGCCGGAGAGTGGCGCTGCAATTACGATCCACCCCGGCGATCGTATCGCTCAATTGGTTTTCACCCACATAGCACGACCGGAATTCTCGATCGTCTCAACGCTTTCCGAAACGGCAGCCCAAAGCTTTGGCCAAACCCAGACGCGCGGCGCTGGCGGATTCGGATCGAGCGGCATCGACGCGGCTTGTCCGGCCGAGCCAACAAGACGAAACTCACGCGAGATAATCTGAACTTTCGGCGAAGGCGGCCGGCAGAAATGGTGCGGCTGACCAAAAAGCTCCTGTTTGCGATCGAGGCGGTGCTCGACATCGCCTATAACGGTGGCCCCGTCCCCGTTCGCTCGGCAGAAATCACCGAACGTCAGGGCATCCCGCGCCGCTACCTCGAACCGGTTCTGCAGGAGCTGGTGCGCCACGGCATCCTGGTCGGCATTCGCGGTCCATCCGGCGGCTACCGCTTGGCGCGCGAGCGGCGCCGGATTAGCCTCGGCGACATTGTGCGCACGGTGCGCGCACTGGAAACCGCCGAAGACCCGATCAGCGATCCGGCGGGTAGCGCGCTCGGCCATCAGGTGGTGCGCCCGTTGTGGCTTGAATTGCAGGAAGAAATGATGCAGCGGCTCGATGCGCTGACGCTCGACGATTTGTGTACGCGCGCGCACAACACCGGTATTACCGGCCGTGCCTCGGAATTCACCGATTTCGAGATTTGAGCTTTCGGCATGTTGATCCTACATCAATAACGCTCGGCTTCTGGGAGAAATGCCTGATGGACACCGCCACAACGACTAATCCACACGCCGCCGAATTCCGCGGTCGCGTTTATGACAGTATTCTCGAGACAATCGGCGCAACGCCGCTGGTGCGCATCCATCGGCTGGCGCAGCAAGCCGGGGCGAAGGCCGACATTCTCGGGAAATGCGAGTTCTTCAACCCGCTGAGCTCGGTCAAGGATCGCATCGGCGTGTCGATGATCGCCGCCGCTGAAGCCGCCGGCCGAATTAAGCCGGGTACTGTCCTGGTCGAGCCGACTTCGGGTAACACGGGTATCGCGTTAGCATTTGTATGCGCCGCCAAAGGCTACAAGCTTATTTTGACGATGCCGGACAGCATGTCGGTCGAGCGCCGCAAGATGCTGCAGTTGCTTGGAGCGAAGCTTGAATTGACACCCGCGGCCCAGGGGATGCGTGGCGCCATCGCCAAGGCGGAAGAAATTGCCGGATCTTTGCCCGACGCGTTTATCCCACAACAGTTCCAGAACCAGGCAAATCCGGAAATCCATCGCCGCACGACGGCCGAGGAAATTTGGAAAGATACCGGCGGCAAGGTCGATGTCATTATCAGCGGGGTCGGGACCGGCGGCACCTTGACCGGCGTCGGCTCGGTACTGAAGCCGCGCAAGCCCGGGCTGAAGATGATCGCGGTCGAGCCGGAGGACAGCGCGGTGTTGTCGGGCGGGACTCCGGGTCCGCATCGGATCCAGGGCATCGGAGCCGGCTTTGTCCCCGAAATCCTCGATACCAAACTGATCGACGAGGTCATCCGCATCAGCAACGATACAGCCTTCCAGACCGCGCGCGACGCGGCGCGGCTCGATGGGCTGCCGGTCGGGATCTCCTCCGGAGCCGCACTCGCGGCCGGGCTCGAAGTCGGCCGGCGACCGGAGATGGAGGGCAAGACCATCGTCGTCGTGTTACCAAGCTTTGCCGAGCGCTACCTCTCGACGGCTCTGTTCGAAGGATTGTGAGGCGAAGCGCGGCCGCTCGCTGTCTCGACGAATAGTTCCGAAAGAGCTAGGCGGCGGCTAGCCAGAGCGGCGATGGGAGGATGAGAGTGGAACTCAGCGAGGAGCAGTTTCGCCGTTATGCGCGCCACCTGATCCTCGATGAGGTCGGCGAAGAGGGGCAGATGCGGCTCCTGGACTCGCGGGTACTTGTGGTCGGCGCCGGCGGGCTCGGCTCACCCGCGCTGCTGTACCTTGCGGCGGCTGGGGTCGGCACAATCGGCATTATCGACAATGACAGAGTCGACATCACCAATCTGCAGCGCCAGATCGTCCATGCAACGCGCAATATCGGCGCGCTCAAGGTGGAAAGTGCGCGCGACACGCTCTTTGAGGTCAACCCCGATATCAGGATCGAAGCTCACCCGCTGCGGCTGGCTCCGGACAACGCCGAGTCAATTATCGCCCGTTACGATCTCGTCGCCGACGGCAGCGATAATTTCGCGACACGCTATCTGCTGACGGACTTGTGCTGCCGGCTGGAAAAGCCGCTGGTTGCCGCGGCCCTATCGCCGTTTGAAGGCCAGCTATCCACCTTCCGGCCCTATCTCGGCGCTGGGCATCCTTGCTACCGCTGCCTGTTTCGTGATCCGCCGCCGCCCGATCTCGTCCCGCGCTGCGAGGAAGCCGGCATCCTTGGCGCCGTCGCCGGAGTGCTCGGTACTCTGCAGGCGGTTGAGGTGCTGAAGGAATTGCTGGCGCTGGGCGAGAGCTTGGACGGGCGGCTCTTGATTTACGACGCGCTGCGCGCCGGATTTCACTCGATCCGGATTGCCAAGGATCCGGAGTGTCCGACCTGTGGCCAGCGCGCCCTCGCGACCGCACGTTAGCAAGGTCGCTCAGAAGGGCTCGCCAAATTGGTGGGGGAGATGAGGAGCGCCGCTACGCGAGACCGGCCCAATTACCGTCCGAAAAATCTTTCATCGCGCCCGCCAAAGGCGACACGTCGGCATAGGATTGTAGGGTGAGAGGGCTGGTGGGACTTTATCTCGCGATCGGGATCGTAATGTTGGCGATCGGATTTCTGCTTCCCGAACCTTGCGAAACCCGAAACACCGACGTGGTTAGCAACCTTGTCTTTGTTTTGACTTGGCCGGTCGGCCTCTACGCGGAGGTGTATAAAGGATCGTACTCGCTGAATGATTGGCTTCGGGCGCAAGCATGCGGTGCCGGCGACGGCCTCGGAACCAAGAAGATCTGAAAGACCGCTCCGGATCACGGGTTGACGCAATAAAAGCTCAGCCGAGCCCGAATTCAGGGCCGGCCCGGTAACGCAATACCTCCCCGAGCGCATTGCCGATGGCCGGCGCATCGGCTACTGCGCCCGTCCTCCGTTCGCGAACTTCGCAGCGGCCGTCGGGAGTCAGCAACAATCCTTCGATCGTCAGTTCGCCGCGCTCGATTTCCGCGAGGGCCGCGATCGGGGTGCGGCATGAGCCATCGAGCACGGCCAGCATCTCGCGCTCCGCTGCGGCACAAGCAGCACTGGCTTCGTCGTGCAGCGCTCCCACTAATTGGCGAATTTTCTCGTCGCCGGCACGGCATTCGACGGCGAGGGCGCCCTGCCCGACTGCCGGCAGCATAATCTCGCGCGACAGGATCTCATTGGCGAGATGGGCAAGCCCAATGCGCTGCAATCCGCACAGCGCCAGCAGGGTCGCATCCACTTCGCCCGCCTCCAGCTTGCGAATGCGGGTGTTGGCGTTGCCGCGCAGCGGCACGATCGTCAGGTCAGAACGCCTCCGTAACAATTGCGCCTGACGCCGCAGTGACGCGGTGCCGACAACCGCACCCTCGGGCAGCGCCGCCAAACTCCCGCCTGTGCGCGACAAAAACGCATCGCGCGGATCGTCGCGCGGCAGGATGCAGCCGATCTCGACCCCGTCCGGCAGCCAAGTTTCGAGATCCTTCAGCGAGTGCACGGCCATGTCGATGCGGTGATCGAGCAGTGCCTCGTCAATCTCCTTGGAGAATAAACCCTTCCCGCCGATTTCGGCGAGCCGCCGGTCTTGTACCCGGTCGCCGGTCGTGCGGATCGTTACGATTTCGACGGCGCCGTGCTGTTGCAGTTCGGGATGCGCGGCGATCAGGCGATCGCGAACCAATTCCGTCTGGTACAGCGCCATTGGGCTCCCGCGCGTGCCAATGCGCAACGGGAAGGCGGGCGGATTGCTCACCGATCTCGTCCTACCGAACTCGACTGTTCCGAGTAAGGTTCCTCATCGGCGCTCCTCAGGCGGCGACACCGTTCACGGTTAGAGTGTCGGGCAAGGCGACGAGTAGCATGATCCAAGCGTCATGAGGAGGCTGAGACTCGGCCCGATTCTTCCGATCGCCGCACTGATATCAAAATGTCCGGCTGCTTTTCGGGTCTGCCCCCTTGTGGACGGGGCGCAGCGCCTGCGATCAGCTGGGGGCTGCGACATGATGCAATCACGGCACCCCTATTGCTATATTCAAGGCGCATGTCCGAATCCGCTGTCCTTGCATCGCCGCCCGCCGAGGCGGCAGCGCCTTTTGTAGCCGCACTCAATGACGCGCAGCGCCGTGCGGTCGAGGCCATCGACGGTCCGGTGCTGGTGTTGGCAGGCGCGGGTACCGGCAAGACGCGGGTGCTAACGACCCGGCTGGCGCACATCCTAGCGACACGCCGGGCGTTTCCATCCGAATTGCTCGCCGTCACCTTCACCAACAAGGCGGCGCGCGAGATGCGCGAGCGCCTCGAAAGGATGATTGGCCGCGCCGCTGACGGGCTATGGCTCGGTACCTTCCACGCGATCGCGGCGCGCATCCTGCGCCGTCACGCCGAGGCGGTCGGGCTGAAATCGAGCTTTACGATCCTAGACACCGACGACCAGATCCGCTTGCTGAAGCAGATACTGCAGGCCGAGAACATCGATGAGCGACGCTGGCCGGCGCGCGTCCTGATGTCGGTCATCCAGCGCTGGAAAGACCGTGGCCTCGGCCCCGGCAAGGTGCCATTTGGTGATGCCGACGGTTTGGCGGACGGCCGCCTGATCGCACTTTACGAGCGCTATCAGGAGCGGCTCGCGACCGTCAACGCGGTCGATTTTGGCGATCTCTTGTTGCACAACCTCGCTTTGTTCACCGGCCATCCGGACATTCTCGCCGAATATCATCGCCGCTTCCGCTATTTGCTCGTCGACGAATACCAAGACACCAACGTTGCGCAATATCTGTGGCTGCGATTGCTGGCCCAGGCGCGGCGAAACCTGTGCTGCGTCGGCGACGACGACCAGTCGATTTACAGCTGGCGGGGTGCGGAGGTCGGCAACATCCTGCGTTTTGAGAGCGATTTTCCCGGCGCGGCCGTCATCCGGCTCGAGGAGAATTATCGCTCGACTTCTCGCATCCTCGGCGCCGCCGCGGGCATGATCGCGCACAATAGTGGACGACTCGGTAAAACGCTTTGGACGCAGGGAGACGAGGGCGAGAAGGTCGTTGTCCGTGGTCTGTGGGACGCCGAGGAGGAAGCCCGTTGGGTCGGCGACGAAATAGAAGCGCTGCAGCGCGCCGGTCATGCGCTGAGCGAGATCGCGATCCTGGTTCGAGCCGGCTTTCAAACGCGCGAATTCGAAGAGCGGTTTCTGGCACTGGCCCTGCCCTATCGCGTCATCGGAGGCCCACGTTTTTACGAGCGCCAGGAAATCCGCGACGCACTCGCCTATCTGCGGCTGATTGCACAGCCGGCCGATGACCTCGCCTTCGAGCGGATCCTGAACACACCGCGCCGCGGCATCGGTAGTTCGACCTTGCAGCAGCTCCATACTCTCGCGCGCGAGGAGCGCTTGCCATTGATCGAGGCGGCGCGAGAGTTGATTACCGGTGATCGGTTGCGGCCCGCCGCGCGCAACGCGCTCGCCGCTTTTGTAACCTCGCTCGACCGGTGGCGCGCCGAGGCCGACCGCACCTCGCATACCGATCTCGTGCAGATCGTGCTCGACGAGTTCGGTTACACCGCGATGTGGCAGACCGACCGCTCGCCCGATGCCGCCGGCCGGCTCGAAAATTTGAAAGAACTGGTTGTGGCGATGGCCGAGTTCGAAAATCTCGGCGGCTTTTTGGAGCATGTCAGTCTGGTCATGGACAACGCTGCGGATTCCGGTGGCGACATGGTCAATCTGATGACCCTTCACAGCGCCAAGGGCCTTGAATTCGAGACCGTCTTTTTGCCCGGCTGGGAGGACGGACTATTCCCGAGCCAGCGGGCGATGGAGGAAGGCGGGCTCGCCTCGCTCGAAGAAGAGCGCCGCCTCGCCTATGTCGGACTCACCCGCGCGCGCAGCCGCGCTTATGTGTCGTTCGCCGCGAACCGTCGCATCCATGGTCAATGGCAGAGTGCGATCCGCTCGCGCTTTGTCGACGAATTGCCGGCAGAGCACGTCGAATTTGTCGCCGAGCCCGGGCTTGACATGCGTGCCGCGGGCTTTGGTGCGGGGGGTTGGGCGAGCGCGATCGACCTTCCGCAAGCGCCGCCGGCACGGCCCTGGGCCGAACGCCGGCCACCGTTATTGATCGAGAGCACCCCGGCGCCGCGGCGCGGCGTCGAAATCAAGCGCGTCGGCGGGTTTGCGGTCGGCGACCGCGTCTTTCACCAGAAATTCGGCTATGGCGCCGTTACCGGCGTCACAGACAACAAGCTCGCCATCCATTTCGAGCACGCCGGCGACAAAAACGTCCTCGACGCCTATGTCGAACACGCCTGACCGGCGAGGGCGCTCAAGTCATCTGAGCCCAGTCTCGGCACACCGGCGAAGGCCGGTGCCCAGGGCTGCTATGGCTCCCGGCCTCCGCCGGGAGGACGAGATGGAGGCTTCAGTCTTACCTGATTAACAACGCTGATTGCGAGCTACGGCAGCTGGTAGCCGACTTGGCTTTCGATCTCGATCGTCTTTTTGACCCCCGGACGCGCCATCATGCGCTCGAAATGAGCGTCGAGGCTCGAATATTCGCCTGAAGCTGGTGAAGTGGCGGTCTTGAAGCGCCAGTAAAGCCGGAACAGGTGGATATCGGCAATCGAATACCGGCCGCCGACCGCCCATTCGTTGTGCCCCAGCCGAGGGTCAGCGATTTTGAAGACTTCCTTCCAGCGTTCGAGCCCAATTCGGCGGGCAGGGTGAACCGTCGCCGCGATGAACGACATCCACGAAATCGCCTGCGCCTCTTCCTCGATGCCGCCCTCGGGCCACAGTTTCGCCTCGGGATAGCGCCTGGCGAGATAGTAGAGCGTCGCGGCGACCTCGGTCAGCGGGCGGCCGTCGATCATCAGCGTCGGGACCTTGGCCTCGGGATTTACCTTCAGGTATTCAGACGCGTGCTGCTCGCCTTTGGCCAAGGAAACGAGTTTCGCCTCGAACGGCACCCCGATCTCGTGCAAAGCGATATGCGTCGCCATCGCGCTCGAGCCCGGTGAAAAATACAAGGTCAGCATCAGACCCCCCTCTGTTTTGATATCAGGCCGTGGCTTTTAATATCAGGCGCCGGCCTCGGCCGGCGCCGGCGTCGCGGTAAATTGTGGCATGACCTCTTCGCACATCAGCCGCATTGCGTTGACGACGTCTCGATGGGGGATCAGCCCACCGCAATTCAGCTCGGCGAGTATCCCGCTTAACCCGAATTCCGCCTGTAACGCTTTCAGCTTGTCCGTGACCGAGTCGGGCGTGCCGATCAGCAGGTTGGACTCCAGTGCTTCTTCATAGGTGCGGCGGCGCAATTCGTGAACCCGATTCATGCGCCGCTCAGCGGTCACCGGATCGACTAGCCTTGCCGCACCTTCGAGCAGATTTGCCTGCTCGTGATAGAAATGGATGATGCTGGATCTGGGCTCGCTGCGGGCGCGCTCCTCAGTCTCAGCGATGTAGGTTGGGGCCGACACGAAGACCTGGCCGCGGCCCGGGTGGCCCGCTTCCTCCCAGGCGTGGTGGTAACTGCGGATCTGGTGGGCGAGGTCGGCCCAGCGGGTGTGGCGCACCGAGGCAAATACCGGCAGACCGCGGCGGCCGATCGCCGGGAAGGTGTCGGGCGTGCTGGCAGCGATGCGGATCGGCGGTGTCGGCCTTTGATATGGCTTCGGCACCAGGCTGACGTCTTTGAATTGGTGATAGACGCCCTCGTAAGAAAAAGTCGGCTCGGTCCACGCCTTTTGGATGACGTCGAGGATTTCGCGGAAGCGAGCCTGGCTTTCGGCATAAGGGACGCCATAGGCGGCATAGGTCTGCGCGACGCCGCTGCGCCCGACGCCAAAGATCAAGCGGCCGTGGCTCAACTGGTCGACGGTGGCCGCTTCCTCGGCAAGCCGCAGCGGATGGCACAATGGCAAGACCTGGACCGCGATGCCGATCTTGATCCGCTTGGTGCGGGCCGCAATCGCGCTAGCGATGCTGAGCGGCGCCGACAGTAGCGAGCGGCGCGGCTCGAAATGGAGTTCGGCGAGCCACATCACATCAAGCCCAAATCGCTCCGCCGCGTCGACCTGCTCCATGGCTTCGTCAAAAGCTTCGGTCTCGGACCGGCCGGGGAGTGACGGAAACTCGTGGAACATGCCAAATTCCATGACCTGACCTCGTTCACAGCACCTTAAGGCGGAGGGCACCCTAGCCAAGCCAACCCGCCAAAGCCAAGCGCGATCATGGCGGGACGGGTCTGCTCCGCGAGCGCAGCCCGCAGTTTCGGAAGGGCGCCCAGCTCTGACGGGGATTGCCGAACCGCGCGGAAATACGCGATGCTAGGGCGAGTTTAGGGCCGGAGACTGCACCGAGATGAACATCGACAAAGCCGTCAATATTGAAGACCTGCACCGCATGGCAAAGCGGCGGCTGCCAAAAATCGCGTTCGACTTTATCGAAGGCGGTCTCGAAGACGAACGCGGGCTCGAAACCAACACCTCGGCATTTCACAAGCATCAGCTGTTGCCGCGCTACCTGGTTGATGTGTCGACGCGCGACCAGTCGAAGACAATCTTTGGTCAGACTTTCTCGAGTCCGTTCGGCATTTCGCCGACCGGCGGGGCGGGGCTGTTCCGTTATCATGCCGATTTGATGCTCGCCGAGGCCGCCCGCGATGCGAATATCCCTTACATCATGTCGGGCGCCAGCAACGACACGATCGAGGCCGCAGCCAAGATCGCGCCCAAGAATCATTGGTATCAGCTCTATGCCGCACGCGATCCTCAGATCAACGCCGATCTGATCCGGCGCACCGCCGATGCCGGGCTCGGGGCGTTGGTTCTGACCGTGGATACGCCTGTCGGATCAAAGCGCGAGCGCAATATCAGAAATGGCTTTGCCAATATTCGCGGCGGTCTGTTTCAGGCGCTGAGCCTCAAACCCTCGATCCTCGCCGAGGCGCTGACCCATCCCGGCTGGATCGTCGAGTATTTGAAGCGCGGCGGCGGCACCCCGATGCTCGGCAACTGGCAGCCCTATGCGCCGGCCGGCGCGGACGCCGAAGGGGTCTACAAACACGCCTCCTCGGTGCGCCCGTTCAACGCGCAGACCTGGCGCGATCTGGAAACCTACCGCAAGCTGTTCCCGCGGGCGCTCGTCGTCAAAGGGATCATGAGCCCGGCCGACGCATTACGCTGCGTCGAGGTGGGTTGCGACGGCATCCTCGTGTCAAACCATGGCGGACGCCAGCTCGACCAGGCGCCGGGTTCGCTCGACGTATTGCCAGCGATCAAGGCCGCGGTCGGCGACAAATTAACCTTGCTGCTCGACAGCGGTGTTCGCCGCGGCGCCGACATTTTGATCGCGTTGTGCCTCGGCGCCGATTTCTGCTTTATGGGGCGCCCGACGCTTTATGGTGCCGCCGCTGGCGGGCTACCGGGCGTCAAAAAGGCGATCGACATATTCGTCAACGAAATCGATCTCGTCATGGGCCAGATCGGCTGCCCGAGCCTCGATCAGCTCGGCCCCGATTTCCTGTGGACCGAGGATTGGCCGCGCAACCGCTGACCCGACCCTGGTCTATTTTCTTCAGTTAAGGATGGGGCGCGACACGCATTCCGCATGTCGCATCCCGAAACCGCGTAACCCTGAAGCGCAGATGTGAAAGCCCGGAAAGAATGAGACTGGACGACGCGATCAATATCGAAGACCTGCATCGGATGGCGAAGCGGCGGCTGCCAAAGATAGCCTTTGATTTTATCGAGGGCGGTCTCGAAGACGAACGCGGGCTCGAGCGCAATACTTCGGCGTTTCATAAGCATCAGCTGCTGCCGCGCTACCTGGTCGATGTGTCGAAGCGCGATCAGACCCGAACCTTGTTCGGCCGCACCTATGCGAGCCCGTTTGGCATTTCGCCGACTGGCGGCGCCGGCCTGTTTCGCCGCGGCGCGGACCTGATGCTGGCCGAGGCCGCAGCCAAGGCGAATATCCCCTACATCATGTCGGGCGCCAGCAACGATTCGATCGAAGCTGCGGCGAAAATAGCGCCCGATCATGCGTGGTATCAGCTCTATGCCGCGCGCGAAGCCGGTGTGCGCGAGGATATGATCCGTCGCGCAGCCGATGCCGGCATGGCATCGCTGGTATTAACCGTGGACGTGCCAGTCAGCTCTAAGCGCGAGCGCAACATCAGGAACGGCTTTGCCAATATTCGCGGTGGTCTGTTCCAGGCATTGAGCTTGAAGCCCTCGATCTTGGCCGAGGCCCTGACCCACCCGGGCTGGGTTATCGAGTATTTGCGTCATGGCGGCGGCACACCGATGCTGCAGAACTGGCAACCCTATGCGCCCGCCGGCGCCAATTCCGAGCAGGTCTACAACTTCGCACGCGCGCTGCAGCCCTACAACGCGCAGACTTGGCGCGATCTCGAACGCTACCGCCGGCTGTTCCCGCGCAACCTTGTCGTCAAAGGCGTCATGAGCCCGGCCGACGCGATGCGCTCCGCCGAGATCGGCTGCGACGGCATCATCGTGTCGAACCATGGCGGCCGCCAGCTCGACCAGGCGCCGGCCCCGCTTGACGTATTGCCGGCAATCAAGGAAGCGGTCGGCGACAAGCTGACAATCATGCTCGACAGCGGAGTTCGGCGCGGTGCGGATATCCTTATCGCGCTGTGCCTCGGTGCTGAGTTCGTGTTTATGGGCCGGCCGACGCTCTACGGCGCCGCCGCCGGCGGCATCCCGGGGGTCCATAAGGCGATCTCGATTTTGCGGGGCGAGATCGATCTGGTCATGGCGCAGATTGGCTGCCCGAGTCTCGACCAGCTCGGGCCCGACTTTCTGTGGCGCGACGACTGGCAACGCAACGAGTGATCGGCCTGGTGACGTAAACAAGAACACAGGTTATCGCCCCGCGCCCAAAGCGGAGACCCAGACCCCACCCGGAGTTGTCAGGATCTGTGGGTTTCCGTTTTCGCGGGAGCGATAATAATCGGAGAGACGCCATTCCGCCGGAGGTCAATAAATGAAACTGGATCAGGCAATCAACATTGAAGACCTGCACCAGATGGCTAAGCGCAAATTGCCAAAGATCATGTTCGACTATATCGAAGGGGGGGTCGAGGATGAGGGCGGCTTGGAGCGGAATCGCGCCGCCTTTCACAAGCACCAATTATTGCCGCGCTATTTGGTTGACGTTTCGGTACGCGACCAGTCGGCGACCGTGTTCGGCCATACCTATTCGAGCCCGTTCGGTATCTCACCGACGGGCGGCGTCGGCCTTTATCAGCGGCGCGGCGGCGAAATGCTGCTGGCCCAGGCCGCGGCTGACGCCAACATCCCGTACATCATGTCGGGTGGCAGCAACGCCTCGATGGAAGAGGCCGTGCGGGTCGCACCGAACAACACCTGGTTCCAGCTCTATGCGGCGAAGGACCCGAACCTGACTGACGCGCTGATCGGCCGGGCACGCGATTGCGGGGTCGGCGCGCTGGTTCTGACGGTGGATGTGCCGGTTCATCCCAAGCGCGAGCGCAACTGGCGCAACGGCTTTGCGACGGTGCGCAACGGCGGGATTATGGAAGCGCTGAAATTGAAGCCGTCGATCCTGCTGGAGGCGATGACCCATCCCAGCTGGGTCGCGGATTATATCCGTTACGGCGGCGCGCCGACCTTGGGCAATTGGGCGCCGCATGCGGGCGAAGGCGCCACCAAGATTGACGCGATCCGGCTCGGCCGGACCCAGACGCCAGCCTCAGCGCAGACTTGGCGCGACCTCGAACGCTACCGCCGGCTGTTCCCGCGGCCGCTCGTCGTAAAGGGAATTCTAAATCCGGCCGACGCGGTCCGCGCCGCCGAGATCGGGGTCGATGGGATCATCGTGTCGAACCATGGCGGCCGTCAGCTCGACCAAGCGCCGGCCTCGCTCGACGCGTTGCCCGCGATCAAGGCGGCGGTCGGAGATAAGGTGACGGTGATGCTGGATAGCGGGGTGCGGCGCGGCGCCGATATCCTGATTGCGTGGTGCCTTGGCGCGCAATTCGTATTTTTCGGCCGGCCCACCCTTTACGGCGCGGTCGCCGGTGGTTTGCCCGGTGTCAAGAAAGCAGTCGATATCTTCCGTACCGAGATCGACCTCGTCATGGGCCAGATCGGCTGCCCCAGCCTCGACCAGCTCGGCCCCGATTTCCTATGGCGCGACGACTGGCAACGCAACCGCTGACCAAGCTTCCGATCGTAGAAGTTACAGCACAGGGTGCTCGGGCACTCGGTCCCGAACGGCCACTCGGGTAATGCGCTGGTTAGGTGGCGGGAACGCGCTCGGAGGATCCTCGCGGCTTGTTCAGCTCGGTTTCGATCTCGTCGATGGTACGCCCGCGGGTTTCGATGCCGATAAACAAGAACGCGATCGCGCCCAATATATACCAGAAGGCGAAATAGTTGAACCCCGGGATCAGTGCATCGAGCGTCGCCTTGGGGCTGACTAGGTTCGACGAGCCGGCAATCAATGCCAACCCGGCAGGTCCGATGAACTTGCCGAGATTGCCGACGCCATAGACAAAACCCATGCCGCTGCCGCGCAGCCGTGCTGGCCACAACTCGCCCATATAAGGTCCGACGATCGAATAATTGCCGCTGCCAAAAAAGTTCTGAATCAGAATCATCAAGAAAAACACCGAGAGCCCGCCAATGAAGATGCTGTGCAAATAGCCGGCGAGCGACATAAAAACGGCACCGGTGACGCAACTGAATACGCCGGACGCGCGGCGGCCCCAGGCGTCCGAAATCCACGAGCAGAAAAACCGGCCGGCGATAGCAGAGATGCTGATCCAGATTACCAGCTTCGAGGCCTCGGGGGCGCTGATCTTGAGGACCATCACCAACAGGGTCACGAGCCACAATGCCAGTGCAACGCCGCCGGTTTGCGTCAGCCCGGTCATGCAACCGGCGATGATGCTGCGCGGATATTTGAAAATCTCGACCCAGCGTGTCTTTTCGACGGGCGGTGGCAGCGCCGGTATCGGGATCGTTGCCGGATCCACTTGCAAAGCCCAGGCGAGCGACTGTCGCGCCTCTTCAACCCGGCCCTGGCGTAGCAGCCAATGCGGCAATTCGGGCACAAAGGCTCGGATGTAAAGGCATAGAAACGCCGGCAACAGACCGACTGCAACCATCCCGCGCCAGCCGATATAGGGTGCGGCGAACGCGCCGAGCAACGCCGCCAGCAATGAGCCCGCTGGCAGCATCGTTGTGGTCACGCCAGTGAACCAGCCGCGTTTGTGGGCGGGAGAAAACTCCTGCATCAAGGTGATGTCGACGGAGTAGAGCCCAGTGACGCCGAACCCGACAAAAAATCGGCAAATCACCAGGTAGATCCATCCCCAATGACTTCTCTGGCGTCACCGCCATGGCGCCGGTCGCGATCGAGACATTTAACACAGCCGTGATCAGCGCCGGACGCCGGCCGACTTTGTCGGCCATCCACCCGTAGAGCAACGAGCCGAACGGCGCGGTGATACCCGAGGCGAGCAAGATCGCCGCCGACTGACCATAAGTCAGATGCCATGCCTTGACGACAAAACCCAACACAAAGCTAATCAGGAAAAAGTCGAAGAAGTCGAGCATGTCGCCAAGCGTTGCGGCGCCGGCGATCTTCCACTGATTCGCCGTAAGCTTGGTCTGCCGCTCCAACAATTCCAGCATCGCGTTCTCTCCCTAGCCAACTCCGGCCGGCGCCGTAAACATTCGTCATTTGCAACTATTATTAAGCAACCTCTTGGAGAGGCTACTCAGGCAGCATCGCCTTTAGCGATTCATGACCGCAAACTTACATGCGCTACCTGCATGCTGACAATCATGAACTTGCATCGCGTAGACATGTGATCTTTAGTAGCTGCCGGCGCTGCAGAAATGCCATGTTGAGCCGTCCAGCCCGTAAAGCAGCGCCAAGCGCTCTTTGGTGTCGTGTGCGAGCACAACTTTGAACCGCTGGCCAGTGCACGGCGACGTCCCGGCTCCGCTTGGTTTTGGCAACTGCTTCTTTTCCGCGCAGGTCCCGGCCCAGTCTGGCAGGCTTGCCGGTGCTGCGTTGAGCTTTTTGCCGTCGGCAAGCACGAAATAATCGGTGGGCTGGCCGCCCTTGACTTGGGCGTGCAGCGCTAGCGACCCATAGCGGGAGCGGTAATATCCGGCCTGCTGGTCGCCGTCGCTCGCCCCTGAAGCCACGGCGCGAAAGGTCAACGCAGAGCACGCCGGCGGCCCCTTTTCGGCCGGGTGTTTTGTCGCGGCGACGCCGCTGTAACTCACCAAGGCCAATGTCAACGCGCTAAAGGCAAAGATTGTCCGTTTCATTATCTCCCCCAATCTGCTTCACACTCAGTCTAGCGTGGCAAAAGGCCGACTGCATCAGGCTCGGCGCACCCTGTTCACCGAGGATTGCCGGATCGAGTGGGCGACGAGGACGCTGAGTTAATGCGCCACCTGCTCGTGCTCGCCACGTCGATCTTGGCGCTCGCGGCTGCGGCGCATGCGGCAGAGTTGGCCATCGTCATAGCGATCGATGTCTCCACCAGTGTCACGGCAAATTCCTATATTCTGCAGCGCGATGGCATCGCCCGCGCATTCGAAGAATCCACGGCTGATCGACGCCGTCTCCGCCACTCCGGGCGGGATCGAGGCGCTCGTCCTCGAATGGTCGGACCCGGAAAGCATCGCGGTGGCGATCCCGTGGACGCACATTACCGACAAGCGCAGCGCAACGGCCTTCGCCGTTTCCGTTCACGCGGCGGCCCGCAATTCGGGCGGTTTGACCGCGATCGGTCCGGCCCTCGCCGCAGCAGCCGCTCAATTCGAGCGCCTCCCGCAACCTTCGGGTCGGCGAGTGATCGACATCTCCGGCGACGGGATCGCCAATATCGGAGCGCCGCCGCAGGCGATCCGTGACCGCATCGTAAAAGCAGGGATCACGATCAACGGGCTCGCGATCGAAACCGAGCAGCCATGGCTCAGCGAGTATTACCGGCACAATGTGATCGGCGGCCCCGGTGCCTTTGTACTTGCGGCCCAAGACTTTCACAGCTTTGCCGCAGCGATGCTGAAAAAACTCGTGACCGAGATCGCGGGCGACGGCGCGCCCGCGCGCAGGGCTCAGATGCAGTAGGTGCGGATTGGCGCGAAGCCGTTGAACCCGACCGAGGCATAGCTTGCGGTGTAGGCGCCGGCAGCCAGGATCTCGACCTTGTCGCCGACTTCGAGCCCAAGAGGCAGCCGGTATTCGGTCTTCTCATAAAGGATGTCGGCGCTGTCGCAAGTCGGCCCGGCAAGGATCACCGGACCACGTTGACCCTCGCGGCCCGGGGTCGCGATCCGGTATTTGATGCTCTCGTCCATGGTCTCGGCGAGGCCGTTGAACTTGCCGACATCGAGATAGACCCAGCGCCGGTCGTCGCCGCCGCCCTTTTCTGAAATCAGCACGACTTCGCTCTGGATCACGCCGGCGTCGCCAACCAGTGAACGCCCGGGTTCAATAATGATTTCGGGTAGGTGATTGCCAAAATGCCTGGTGACCGCCGCCATTACCGCCCGGGCGTAGCGCTCGATGGCCGGCACCTCGCCGGTATAATGCGCCGGAAACCCGCCGCCGATATTGACCATTCGGAGATCGATATCGGCATCCACGAGCAGCGAGAACATACGCGCTGCGGCGCCGACCGCCCGATCCCACTGGGCGAGGTCGGTTTGCTGTGATCCGACATGAAACGACACACCGTAAGGATCGAGGCCGAGTTCACGCGCCCGGCGCAGCAAATCGATCGCCATCTCCGGCGAGCAGCCGAATTTACGCGACAATGGCCAATCCGCCCCTTGGCAATCGACGAGAATGCGGCAGAAGACCTGCGCTCCGGGCGCCGACCTCGACAATTTTTCCAGCTCCCTGGCACTGTCGAAAGCGAACAGCCGCAGTCCGGCATCGAAGGCAAACGCGATGTCCTTTTCTTTTTTTATTGTGTTGCCAAAGGAGAGTCGCTCAGCGGTGACCCCGCTTTGCAGACACAGTTCGATCTCCCCACGGCTAGCCACGTCGAAATTGGCGCCCTTGCTTTCGAGCATGGCAACAATCGCCGCTGCCGGATTGGCCTTGACCGCATAAAACACACACGCCAATGGCAAATGCCGACGCAAAGCATCATAGGCCTGAGCAATTACATCGAGATCGACGACGAGGCAGGGCGTTTCGGGTGAGTTATCGGCGAGGAATCGTGCAATCCTCTCATTCATTCCTGGGGGTCATCCTTCCCGCAAAGCGGCTTTAGCGAAGCAGGTGCGCAAGATCGTCGTCGGGACCGCGCCAGCGGAATCGACCGCAAGCGCGCTCTCTAACTTTGATCGAGCGCGAGCTTGATTAATGCCAAACCGATATTCAGAATCGGTCCGGCTGATCTTGCTGCTTAGCTTAAACTACTTGGGTCGATGACCCGGTTGCCCCGTCCACGAAGGCGCGTCCCGCGGAGGTTCGCGTCAGGACAGGGCACCACGCCCCTCAGCCGGATAGCAACCATATCGACTTCCCTCTCGGGACCGGCGCTGCGGCCGGACGACCAAAAAGGACGCGTTACGTCGTTGCATAACCACCATGGGCCATAGGCACGTGCGAGTGCGTCGAGTGGCGGATAGATACGCCGATTTGACCGCAGCGCAAGCGGCATTTCCCAAAAATTTGCTGCTTAACCAACTTTGTGCGGCCGCGGCCGATCACGGCGCCGCTTCGGGGCGGCTGTGCCCTCGAAATTGTGTCCGCGGCCGTTCAGGTTGGAACCAGCCGCGGAGAGTTGCGGGTCACCTTAACTCGCCGGCACCGGCTGCCACTGGGTGTAACACTGGGACACATAAGGATAATAGCCCGCCGGATTGGAGCAGTAATACCAAGTCTGCGCCGCGGCATAAGGTGCCGAATATCCGTAATAGCTGCCGACGTCCGGCGGATAATAGCCCGATCCCCACGGATACCCGAGCCCAAACGCTAATCCGAGCCCGACCCCCGGATAAAACCCGTTATAGAAGCCGCCGTGGTAGCCCCCGCCACGATAGCCGCGATGGAAGCCTCCCGCATGGGCAAAACCACCATGCCATCCATGGCCACCGCCGCCGTGGAAGCCGCCACTATGGAACCCACCGCCGTGACCGCCGCCGCCGTGACCACCGCCGCCACCGCCATGCGCGGCCAGAGCATTACCGGAAGCACCGAGAACGGCTGAAAACAATATTGCTGCAGCAGCTCTTCCGAGCCCTCTTCGTAACGGCGCCTGTTCTGTCGTCTTGCTTGATTGGTGCATAGAGAAACTCCCGTAAACTCCCCGTCGAACTCGTCTTTGTGTTGGCGAGTGCGCCGTTGAGCTTGTTTCGCAGTGCACCTGATGTGTTGCCGTCCCTCAGTCGAACCAGGAAATTTCGGTAAAATTTGGTAACCGCAGCGACTCGGAGTTGGGCTCAGCCGAGCGCTTTCTCCAGCAGGTCGAGGGCGGCGATCGAGAAGGTCCGCATGTTGTCGAGGCGATCGCTCTTGCCGGTCTCGACTGTCGTCGAACGCTCGCCGTTTGGTCCGATCACGGCGATGCACGAATGCCCGGCCGCGTGACCATAGCGGCTGCCGGTCGGCCCGGCGGTGCCGGTCTCGCCGAGGGACCATGTCGTCGCCAGCTTGCTGCGGATTTTGCGTGCAAATAGCAGCGCGTAGGGTTCGGTCGATGGCGTGATGCCGGTCAACTCTTGCTCGGTCACGCCGAGCAGTTCCGCGCGGGACTGGCGCGTGTACACAACCCCTCCGCCTAAAAAATAAGCGGACGCCCCGGGGATCGCCAACAATGCCGCCGATAGCAGCCCGGCGGTCGAGGATTCCGCAACCGAGATCGTCTCGTTGCGGGCCTTGAGCTTTGCGGCGATCCGTTCCGCCTGGGGTAGCAGATCCTGTAACATCTAGACCTCCGTTCCTGAGCCGAGATTGACGCCGCGAGAGGAGCCCCGCGATGACCTACGAAACGATCCTCTATGCCGAGGACGGGCCGGTTGGGACGCTAACCCTGAACCGCCCCGAAGACGGCAACATGTTCACCGCCACCATGTGCCACGAGATCCGCGATTGCATCAACCTCGTGCGCCGCGAGACCCGCACCCGCGTGCTGGTTATCACCGGCGCCGGCGACCGGTTCTTTTGCATTGGCGGGCGCAAGGAGGGGATGGAGGACACGTTGCTTTACGCCGGCGTGCTGCCGACGCTCGATATGTATGAAAGCATCGAGCGCTTGCAAAAGCCGGTCATCGCTTCGGTCAACGGCTATGCGGTGGGCGGGGGCAATGTGCTGCAAGTCATGTGCGACATCACGATCGCCAAGGAGAGCGCCGTCTTCCGCCAAGTCGGACCGATGATGGGCAGTTTCGATGCCGGGTTTGGCACATGGTATCTCGAAGACCTGGTCGGCAAGAAAAAGGCGAAGGAAATCTGGTTCCGCAACCCGCGGATGACGGCGCGCGAGGCGCTCGAGCTCGGCATGATTAACCAGGTCGTCCCAGATGACCAGCTTGCCGCGGCATCCCGCGAGATGGCGCTCGAAATCGCCGAGCGCGGCGCTTTTGCATTGGCGGCGATCAAGACCGCGTTCAGTGCCCGGCACGGCGGGGTCGGCGGGCTCGCGCGCATGGCCCATGATCTCGTTCTGCGCGAATATCTCGAAACCGAGGAGTCGCACGAGCTCGGCCGCGCCTTCGCCGAACGCCGCACACCCGACCCCGAAAAATTCGGGCATTAGTCGATGGCCGAGCCGGTTCAGGTGCAAATATCTGCCTCCTATCTGCGGTTTGGGGAGCAGGAGGCGCGTGGCCGATCGCCCCTCTACGAGACACTGGCCTGCGGCGTGGCTCGTGATCTCGACATCATTGGGTTTCTGATGACTCTGCCGCGAGAGAAGCGGCAGCCAAACCTACTCTTTGCTGCGGTCCGCCATCTGTTCGGAACACAGCTGGGTTGGGCGGAATTTCGCCGCACGGTCGTCAACAACAGCGATGCCCTTAGGCGGCTGATGCTGGCGCGTTCCACTCAAACGAACGAGCCCGGCCGCTGCGCGACATTGCTACCGGTGCTCGCGATGCTTCCTCAGCCGCTAGCGCTGATCGAAGTCGGCGCCTCCGCTGGCCTCTGCCTACTGCCCGATTTCTACGGATACGACTATCGAGGGCATATGATCTCTCGGGACTTGGGGCCGGCCCCTATATTCCCGTGCACTGCAGGCGCGAGAACACCGCTCCCCACCGGCCTTCCGGAAATCGTGTGGCGGGCGGGCCTTGACCTCAATCCAATCGATGTTTCGGACCCCGCCGAGGCGGCGTGGCTGGCTGCGTTGGTATGGCCTGAGCAGGCCGAGCGCCAAACGCGATTAGACGCAGCAATGAAGATAGCCGCCGCTCACCGGCCGCGCTTAGTAAAAGGCGATTTGCGGCGCGACCTCGGGCCACTGGCTGCAGCGGCGCCGAAGGGGACGACGCTGGTCATTTTCCACACCGCAGTGCTTGCCTACATCCGGTCGCCGGCAGAGCGGAGCGAATTCATGCGATCGGTGATGTCGCTGTGCGATTTCTGGCTGGCGAACGAAGCGCCGCACGTCCTTCCGGACGTCGCCGCGGGTATCGAAGAATCAGCGGTCGACGGTCGCTTTCTGATGTCGGTGAACGGAGCTCCGGTAGCTTGGGCCGACCCGCATGGCGCGTGGCTCGACTGGATAGCCGATCCGCCAGGAGTCCGCAGAGGACCGGTATGACCATGACCAACACCCTCTTGACCCTGCATGACCCCGAATTGGCCCGGCGGTATTACGAGCAAGGGCTCTGGCGGCGGGATACATTGTATTCGCTGCTCACCCGGCATGCAGAGCGGCGGCCTGACGCGTTTGCAGTGCGCGACGGCGCTCGGCGGTTAACCTGGCGCAAACTGCTGGCGATGGTTGATGCCGTTGCCGCCGATCTCCACGAGGCCGGGCTCAAGCGCGGTGAGCGGGTCTCGATATGGCTGCCGAACCGGGTCGAGTCGGTGGCCATACTGCTCGCTTGCTCACGCCAGGGCTATGTCTGCAACCCCTCGCTGCATCAGAATTACCGGGTCGGAGAGATCGTGGAATTGCTGTCACGCATCCGGGCGGCGGCATTGTTCGCACAGCCCGGCTACGGCGCCGATGCGCGGACCGCCGACATCTTCGCCGCGGCCCAGGCGCTGCCCTCGTTGCGCCGCCTCTATTCCCTCGGCGACAGCCCCAGCGGCATTGTGCCATTCCCGACCGAACCGGGGCCGCTGCCCTCGCCCGATCCCGATCCTGACAAGATCGTTTATCTCGCCTTTACTTCGGGCACGACCGGCACGCCCAAAGGCGTCATGCATTCGGACAACACCTTGCTGGCGAATGGCCGCGCCATGGTCGCCGATTGGGGCCACGACGAGCGCTCGGTATTGCTGAGCCTGAGCCCGATGAGCCATCATATCGGCGCTGTCGCGGTCGAGCAGATGATGGCGGCCGGGCTCGAACTCGTCGTCAATGCGCCCCCGCCGGGCTGCACCCCGCTCGACTGGATCATCGAAACTGGTGCTACCTATGTGATGGGTGTGCCGACCCACGCGATGGACATTCTCTCAGAGTTGCGTCAGCGGCGGCTCGATCCGCTGGGCCAGGTCAAGGTGTTTTACATGGCCGGCTCGCCGATCCCGCGCGAAACCGCGCAAGCCTTTCTCGACCGCGATGTGCTGCCGCAAAATGTCTATGGCATGACCGAGAACGGCTCGCACCAGTACACTTTACCGAGCGACGACCCGCAGACCATTGTCGAGACTTGCGGGCGTGCCTGCGCTGCTTACGAAATCCGGATTTGGGACAAGGACAATCCCGATATCGAGGCGCCGCCTGGTGCGGTTGGCGAGATCGGCGGACGCGGCGCCTGCTTGACGCTCGGCTATTTCGACAATCAGCAAGCGACCGAGGAATCGTTCAACCGCGACGGTTGGTTTATGAGCGGCGATCTCGGCCGGCTGAATGATAATGGCTGTCTCGAAATCGTCGGCCGCAAAAAGGATTTGATCATCCGCGGCGGGCACAACATCCACCCGGCGCGCATTGAAGATCTAGCGATGCGGCACGCCGCAGTTGCGCGCTGCGCTGCCTTTGCGATTGCCGACGCGCGGCTTGGCGAGAAGGTGTGCCTCGCGGTAATCGCGCATGACGGCGAGACCGTCGAGCTCGGTGATCTGCTCGCCCATCTCGATCATGCTGGCCTGTCGCGCTACGACATGCCCGAGTATTTCATCGCGATAGACGCCTTTCCGCTGACCGCCAGCGGCAAAATCCTGAAGCGTGAATTGGTGGAATGGGCGAAGAACGGCCGCATCTCCCCGACTCCGATCCGATGGCTGGGGAGTTGATCTGATGAGCCTGCAGCTGAGGCGGCTCGACGAACTCGCGCTGATCACGCTCGAGCGCCCGGCGGCATTGAATGCGCTAAGCTTTGAGCTGCTGCGCGAGCTTGGCACTGCCTTCGACGAAGTCGCGGCATCCGATGCTCGCGGCCTGCTGATCACCGGCGCCGGCGACCGCGCGTTTTGCGCTGGCGCCGATATTAGCGAACTGATGGGCCGCTCGCAGGCCGCGATCCGCGAGGGTACGGCTTTTGGTCAGGGGATTTTTGCCAAGCTCGATGCGCTGGCGATGGCGTCGATTGCGCTGGTGAACGGTTACGCATTTGGCGGCGGGCTCGAATTGGCGCTTGCTTGCACGTTTCGGGTTGCCGCTCCCAGTGCCCGGCTGGGTCTGCCCGAAATCAAGCTTGGTCTGATCCCGGGTTATGGCGGAACCCAGCGCTTGCCGCGGCTGATCGGCGAAGCGCGCGCGCTCGAATTGATCCTGACCGGCCGCGCCGTCCCCGCTGAAGAGGCGTTGGCGATCGGTCTCGTCAACCGCATCGCCGATGGCGATTTGATCGAAGCCGGCAAGAGTTACGCGCGAGAGATGACCGGGTATAGCCTGCGTGCCCTCGCTCTCGCCCGTGACGCCGTCCAGCGCGGGCTACAGACCACCTTGCATGAGGGGTTGGCAATCGAAACCGACCTCAACACTCTGGCCTTTGAGACCGAGGATGCGACCGAGGGGATGGCCGCCTTTCTCGAAAAGCGTAAAGCGGTGTTCCGCGACCGCTAATCTCCGTTAGAAGCCGCGCTGTGGATTGAGCCGTCGGTAACTGCTCCGATCATCGACATCTTCGAGCGCATCGACAAAGCCGACCGAGATATCGCGCGGCAGCTCGTCGAGCGTATCAGCAAGCGCGTAAGGGCCGGACCAGCGGATATTTCCAAACAACGGCGGCAATCGCGGCCGCCGCCGCGCGCCGACCAGCCAGAACCCGCCATCCGCAGCTGGCCCAAAGACCAGATCGCGGCGGTCGAGGCAGCGGAATGCGGCGGCGATATGCCGGGCCGAGAGCGCCGGAATGTCGCTGCCGATCAGCACGACCGGGCCGGACGGGGCCGTCGCCATGACGCGGCGCATGCGGACGCCGAGATCGCCAGCTCCTTGCGGCACAACCTCGATCCCACGATGCCATCTGCAAGCCGCGCGGCGCGCCCGGTCCGGTGTGATCGCCAGCCGCAGCCGCCACCGCCTATCGCCCGCCAGCCGGCGTAGCAGCCGCGCGATCATCAGACGTTCAAAGCGCAATGCCGCAACATCGCCGATCTCGCGAGCCAACCGCCGCTTGCCGCGGCCCAGCGCCGGCGCGCGCACGAATAGGATCAGGTGGCCTCGCATTAACCGTAAATCCGGGCGATGCGCCCCGGGCTGACGCCGGCAAAGTACAGCGCGAGGCAGAACAGGTTCCGCAGGGTCCGCCGCCGATAACCGTCGCGCCGATATCGCGTGGCTGAGGAGACGGCACGAGCGCCGATAGGCGCCAGTCGCCGCCGGCCGAGGCTGCGCACCAGCTCGACATCCTCCATCAACGGCAGCGGCGCGAACCCGTCGATCGCGTCATAAAGGCTCCGGCTGATCAGCAAGCCCTGATCGCCATACGGCAGGCTAAACATCCGGCAGCGCCAGGCGACGATGCGCTCCAGCTGCCGCGCCGCCCGATCGGGGTCATCGAGAGCGAAGTTGAAATAGCCAGCGAAACGCCCTGCCGTCGGCGCCGCGATGAACGCGACGACCGCATCTGCCCATCCCGGCTCCAGCCGGCAATCGGCATGTAGAAACAGCAACCACTCACCGGCGGCAGCTCTGGCGCCCGCGATTAGCTGCGTTCCGCGACCGCGTTTGGCGGCGATCACCAGCGCGCCTGCCGCTTCCGCAACCGCCACGGTGTCATCGCTCGAACCGCCATCGGCGATGACGATCTCGCGAACCGTTTCCGAACCCAGCGCCGCCAAGGTTGCCGATAGGGTCTCGGCCGCGTTCAGAGTCGGGATGATAACGGAAATTTGCGATGGTTCTTGATTCGTTCCGAAAGCTCCGGCAAAATGGCGCGATGGATATGCCGGGTGTCATCGTACCCCGCAAGGGCCGGGGTGCTTCAAGCAACGCAAGCGGTCGGTTCGAGGCCGAACAGCGGGTAACGTTTGATGACGGCTGGGGCTCCGCCGATGCCGAGCCGACGCCACTGAACACGACGCTTTCAATCGACACGACGCGCACGATCATCGCCCGCAATGACTCGCCTGATATTGGCTTCGATCGGTCGATCAACCCTTATCGCGGGTGCGAGCATGGCTGCATCTACTGCTATGCGCGGCCGAGTCACGCGTATCTCGGATTGTCGCCGGGGCTCGATTTCGAAAGCCGAATTTTTTACAAGCCGCAGGCGGCGACATTGCTCGCCGCAGAGCTGCGCAAGAAAGGCTATCTCTGCCGGCCGATTGCGCTCGGCAGCAACACCGATCCCTATCAGCCGGTCGAGCGCCGGCTCGGCATCACCCGGTCGATCCTCGAAGTGTTGCGCGATTTCCGCCATCCAGTCACGATCGTCAGCAAATCGGCGCTGATCCGGCGCGACATCGACATTCTTGCGGAGATGGCAAAGGAGAAACTGGCGATCGTCACGATATCGGTGACGACGCTTGATCGCAGTTTGGCGCGAGTGATGGAGCCACGGGCCGCCGCACCCGAACGCCGGCTAGACACCATCGCCGCGCTTGCCGATGCCGGCATCCCGACCGGTGTCCTCAGCGCTCCGATGATCCCGGCGCTCAACGACAGCGAATTGGAGGCGATCCTCGAACGGGCGCGCGCAGCCGGCGCCACAGCGGCCGGCTACACGATGCTGCGGCTGCCGCTCGAATTGAAAGCGCTGTTTCGCGAATGGCTCGAAGCCCATTTCCCCGACAAGGCGGCGCACGTTTTATCATTGGTGGCCCAGGCCCATGGCGGGCGGCTCTACGATTCTGCGTGGTCGAAACGGATGACCGGCGCCGGGCCCTATGCCGACATGATCCGGCTTCGGTTCGACCGTGCCTGTCGCAAGCTCGGCTTCAACCAACGCACAACCGATCCGCTTGACACGACGCGCTTTCGCCCGCCGCCACAGAGCGGGGATCAACTGAACCTATTTTGACAAGCACCGTGTCGCTAGGCCCATCTCGGCTCGCGTTTTTGCGGGTACCGCTTGCCCCGGCAAAGATGCCGAGCCTAGGCTCGCGCTGTCGAAAAGCAGGCGACATTAAGGCCGGATAAATGGGTGGCGAGTTCCGCGCCTATCTCTCAAGGAGCTTTCGCAACTTGATCGGCGATCACTTTTGGGGCCTGGTCGGCCCGCGGTTGCGAACCGACCTCGCTCAGTATTACCTGCGGCGCACAGCCCGCTACGCGGTGCCGCCGGAAAGAGACCGATGACCGAGACAGATGCCGATCTGGGGTTTGCTGCCGATTACGACGCGCCGATCCCGTACTTGCAGCGTATCCGGGATTATTATCAGCGACTTGGGTATGGAGCTCCCTATCGCTGGGCTCATTATGTCGAGGTCCCGTTTCAGCCGCTTGCGAAACCGCTCGCCGAGTGCCGCGTTGCGCTGATCACCACCGCCGCTCCCTATCAGCCCGGCAAGGGCGATCAGGGCCCAGGCGCTCCCTACAACGCCGCCGCCAAATTCTACCGAGTGTTCTCGGGCGACACAGCGATCGACCACGATTTGCGCATCTCGCACGTCGCCTACGACCGCGCACATACGAGCGCCGAGGACAGCAATACCTGGTTCCCCTTGCGACAGTTGCGGCTGCAGGCGGCAGCTGACCGAATCGGCGCGGTGACGGAGCATTTTCACGGTGCCCCGACCAATCGCAGCCAGCGCACGACATTGAGCCAGGATTGCCCGGAACTGCTCGAACGCTGCCGCGCCGACGGTGCGGACGCGGTGATCCTGGTCCCCAACTGTCCGGTCTGCCACCAGACCGTGAGCCTCACCGCGCGCTATCTCGAAGCCAACGGCATTGCGACTGTCGTCATGGGCTGCGCCAAGGATATTGTCGAATTTGTCGGCGTGCCGCGCTTTCTGTTCAGCGATTTTCCGCTGGGAAACTCGGCGGGACGGCCAAACGATCCGGCTTCGCAATCCTTTACGCTCAAATTGGCGCTGCGCGTCCTCGAAACGGCACCGGCGGCGCGGACGAGCGTGCAGTCGCCGCTGCGCTGGAGCGCGGACCCGTCATGGAAGCTCGATTACTCGAATATCGATCGGCTGTCCGCGGAGGATGTCCGCCGGCGGCGCGCCGAGTTCGACCGGCAAAAAGAGATCGCGAAGACGGTCCGCAGCGAGGGGGCAGCGGCTTGATCGCGGCCCCGCAGTGGGTTGGCGATGCCATGGTGGACGCGATATAAACGAAAAGCCGGATTGCATCATGCGTCGTGACAGCCGCTGGCGCCGGCAGGGCAGACCAACACACCCTGACCAATAATCGTCAAGGTAATTCATCGATTTGTCAGATTTAGGGTAACCTCGCCGTGTCCATATTAGAACTACGATGGCATTAGATGTCCGCAACGCTGAGCTTGCTATAGCGCACAGTTGGATTGATTTTCCTTTGTACCTGTTAACAGTCGAGATTAAGGTCGCGGCTGTCCAGCCGAATTCCAGCGATCGACGGCTATTTAGCGAGGGGGGATCGGGTTATGGCCGAACGAGCGATCGGCGTGCGGGTAAGGCGGTGGGCCCGCCGCGCCGCAATTTGGTGTGTTGCCGTGGGGGGCCTCTTCGCGGCTCTGGAGCCTGCGTCGCAAGCTGCCGCGCCAATGCAATTGACCTACCGGGTAACCCACTCGACGTTCGGCAATATCGGCACTTACATCAACACAATCGAGCCCAGCGCGAGTGGTACGACCACCGTACAGACCCGGGCACATTTTGAAGTCAAAATGCTCGGCGTGACGCTCCACCGTGAAGATGCCCAGCGCACTGAACGGTGGCAGGGTAATCGCTTGGTTTCATTTAATGGCGTGACCAACAAAGGCAGCGGCGCGACTGTCCTCAAGGGCGAGGCGCGTGGCAACAGTTTCGTGATCAGCTCGCCGACCGGAACGATCACCGCACCCGCAACGGTACATCCGGCAAACCCATGGTCCGCGAATTTTTTGAACTCGAACACAATGATGCGGCCGGATAGCGGCAAGCTCGAAAAAGTCAATGTTAGCGGCGGCCAACAAGCCGTTGTGACGATCGACGGCAAGCCCCTGCGTGCCAGAAAATACGAAGTCAGCGGCGACGGTCGCTACACCGTCTGGCTCGATGAGAAAGGTGTACCGGTCGAATTTATTGCCGACGACGATGGCGGTAAGGTGACGTTTACGCTTACGAGCTGCATCCGGTGTGATGTCCCGGCGCTCCAGCAAGCCGCAGAGTTGAAGTAGCCCGCTTTCGCGATTACCCGAACAGCTTGACGATCGCAATTTCTCGTTGCAGCTCGCGAGCTCTGATGTTCTGGCTCGCTGCCCGATAACCGACATAGCCCACGCAGCATGACGGCTCCCGGGATTGACGCATCGATCGCTGACAGAGCGATGCGTGATCGCGCCGCTCTAAGCCTCGCCCGCTCCGGGATTCGGCTACCGACTTTCGCGGCACTTGCCGACCCAGCCCAATTCGTCGCCGCGCGAGCGAGTGTGGACCCTACGATCGACCCTGATCTGCCCGATCCGGCGAATTTGTTCCGCGTCCATTGGCACAACGATCGTAGCCGGACCGGTTTCGCTCAGGTGCCTTCTCATCTCGTGTTTCCGCCGGCGCTGACCGGGGTGCGGGCTCCGATCGCGATGGCGCTCGGCTGCTTTTTCCCGCTGATTGCCGCGCACAAAGTGCTGGCGGCCTATGGCTGCCTGATCCCCCGCCTGGTTACCGGCCGCTTTGACCCCGAACACCACAAAGCGGTTTGGCCGTCGACGGGGAATTATTGCCGCGGCGGCGTGGCGATCTCGCGCATCCTGGGTTGCCGCGGGATCGCAGTTTTGCCGGAAGGCATGAGCGAAGAGCGCTTCGAATGGCTGGGTCGATGGGTCGCGCGACCCGAGGATATCATCCGCACACCAGGGACCGAGAGCAATGTCAAAGAAATCTATGACAAATGCTCGGAGTTGGGGCGCGACTCCGCCAATGTCGTGTTCAATCAATTCGCGGAATTTGGCAATTACCTGGCGCATTGGGCCTGCACCGGACCGGCGCTGGCGGGGATCTACGAGGCGATGCGTACAAACCGACCGGGTCTGCGGCTCGCGGCATTTGTCGCGGCGTCGGGTTCGGCCGGCACGCTCGCCGCCGGCGATCGATTAAAGGCAGAACATGGCGCGAAAATCGTGGCCGCCGAAGCCAGCGAGTGCCCGACCCTGCTGCGCAACGGGTTTGGCGAGCACAACATACAGGGCATCGGCGACAAACACGTTCCGCTGATCCACAACGTCATGAACACCGACATTGTCGTCGGTGTCTCCGACCGCTGTGTGGGAGCACTCGACCTGCTGTTCAACAGCGAGATCGGCTTATCCTACCTGACCGGCCGCCGTCAGATCGACGATACCCTCGCCGGCGACCTCAAGCTGGTTGGGCTTTCCGGGATCGCTAATCTCGTCGCCGCGATCAAAGTCGCCAAGCGCCTCGATCTCGGCGAAAACGACCTGCTCGTGACGCTCGCGACCGACAGCGCCGCTCTCTACGCCAGCGAGCGCCGGAAATTCTGCGCCGCCCACTACCGCGCCGGTTTCGATGAAGTGAATGCCGGTGAAGTATTTGGTCAGCATCTGTTGGGGATCGCCGATAACGATGTTCTTGAATTGACTCATCATGAGCGGTCGCGAATCTTCAACCTTGGCTATTATACTTGGGTCGAGCAGCAGGGTGTGATGCTCGAGACTTTCGAGCAGCGCCGCTCGCAGGATTTCTGGAATAGCCTGCAGAACCAGCTTCCCGATCTCGATGCCCTGATCGACGAGTTCAACAAGAGCGGCGGCGCGATCCGAGCCGGTTAAAAATGCGTGCTCGATCGAGGAGCGGCGAACCAAAAGATTCGCTTCAGCCAGTCGTGCCGCTCTTGCGGCAAAAGCAGCGTCGCCTCTGGGCAGATTTGTTAGGCGAGACATAAATTACAAGCCGCTCCCCTAGGTAGCCTGCGCTAAAACGCGTGAGATAATTGTGCCCTAATCAATTCTTACGCCTTCCCTCCGATTATCTAAATCATGGTTGAGCCACAATTGTCGCGGCAGTCTGAAAGACAATTCGTACCGCGTTCCCATGCAATAGGAGTTGGTGATTTGGTCCGACAAAGAAGTAGCCGCGATGGCCGCGCGCGCCCGCGACGGCGATCGCCGCCAAGGTCGGCATCGCGAATAGTGGCCGTGGCAATGATCGCTAGTCTCGGCAGCATGCTCGCCGCTGTTTGCTCGGCTGCCGCGGCTCCGCTTCAGCTCGTTTACCGGGTGTCACATCCCGTGGTGGGCGAACTCGGCTCCTATACTTGTACTGTCCAGCAGCTTGGCAATGGCGGCAGCGAGGTCCGGTCGCGCGAACACATCGACGCCAGGATGTTCGGCGTCGCGGTTTACCGAATGGATGCGACAGGGACAGAGCGCTGGCAGGGAAGTCGCCTGATGACCTTTGACGGCGTCACCGAGGTTACAAATGGCCGGATCGAGATCAAAGGCGAGGCACAAGGCAACCATTTTGTATTCACCTCGCCCCAGGGCACTTTTACGACAGCGGCAAACGTCCATCCGGCGGGGCCTTGTGCCCCTGACTTCATTAAATCGACGACGATTTTGCGTCCCGACACCGGTACCCTCGAACAGGTACGGGTCAGCGGCGGTGCGCCCGGCACGACTGTGATCGGAGGCACCCCGATCGCCACGCGCAAATATGTTCTCGACGGCAAGACCCGGTATACCGTTTGGCTCGACTCGCGTAACGTGCCCGTCATGTTTGTTATCGGCGACAGCACCGGGCAGGCGACCTTTACACTGGCGAAATGCGTCTCGTGCGATCTCGCGCTCCCGCGACTGGGCATGAACTGATGTTGTTCGCCGGCCTTCCTCCTCGTTTTGGCCGGGATGTGCATCGCGACGGCTCCCGAATAGGTTGGTGGCGCGGAGAGCAACATTGAGTCTCGCCTACGAAGAACTTTGCCGCCGCACACGCCAACGAGACCGCAGTCTGCGCGAAAAGGTCATGTCTCTCGGAGAGGCGGCGGCGTTGGTGCCCGACGGCGCCGCGGTCGGGATTGGCGGCAGCACACTGTCTCGCACGCCGCTGGCGATGATCTGGGCCCTTATCCGAGCGGGCCGCCGCGATCTCGTCTGTGCGCGCAGCATCAGTTCGAGCGAGGGTGAGTTGCTGTTCGCTGCGGGCACCAGCCGCCACCTAATCACGAGTTGGTTCAGCCTCGGGATCGTCTGGGGTGTGTCGCGCATCATGCGCGCCTATTCCGAGAGCAATCGCGCACGCTTTGAGGAGTGGAGCCATTTGGCGATGGGGCTGCGGTTTCGCGCGGGTGCTATGGGCGTGCCGTTCTTGCCGATGCGCTCAATGCTGGGCTCGGACGTGATCGCGCAATTGCCCGATATCAAAACGATGAATTGTCCTTTCACCGGCGAGAAACTGGCGCTGGTGCCCGCGCTCAACCCGGATTTCGCGCTGATCCATGTGCAGCGCTGCGATGCCTATGGCAATGCTCAGATCGATGGATTGCCGTTTATGGACCTCGACCTCGCCCTGGCGGCCAGTCGGGTGATCCTGACGACCGAGCGCATCGTCGCGAACGACCAGATCCGCCGCCATCCCGATCACACCAAAATAGCCTTCTTCGCCGTGGACGCTGTGGTCGAGGTGCCGTTCGGCTGCGCGCCGCACGAATGCTACGGGGCCTACGAGCCACTGTTCGATCATCTCGATGGCTATGCCGCGTTGCTCAAACCGGACGCCGAGCGGGGTATGCAGGACTATCTCGCGCGGTATTTCTACGAACCGAAATCCTGGACAGAGTATCTCGACAGGATCGGCCTCGCCGAACTACTCGACGCCGCCCGCCGGGGTAAAAACGTTTATGACGACTGACGCCCTGCCCTACACCGCTAGCGAATTGCTGGCGGTCATGAGTGCGCGGCTGTTGCGCGACGGCCAGGTGGTGTTTGCCGGAGTCGGAATTCCATTACTGGCCGCGACCCTGGCGCAGCGGCTGCACGCGCCGGGCCTGACCATTTTATTCGAGGGCGGCACGATCGGCGCCTATGTCGAGCCCGGTCAATTGCCACCTTCGACCAACGAGCAGCGTTGCAGCCGTCGCGCCAACATGGTGTTGGGCAGCACCGACGTGCTGCTGCTATTGCAGCGGGGCTATGTCGATGTCGGGTTTATGGGCGGCGCCCAAATCGACCAATACGGCAATCTCAACAGCTCGTTTATCGGTTCGCCGGAAAAGCCGGCGACCCGTTTGCCGGGAAGCGGCGGCGGCAATGACATTGCCAGCCTGACGCAGATGATCGTGGCGATGAAGCATGAAAAGCGGCGCTTTGTCGAACGGGTCGACTTTATCACCAGCCCGGGATTTCTTGCGGGCGGCGCCAGCCGGCGGGATGCGGGCCTGATTGCCGGCGGCATGTTCCGTGTCGTGACCGATCTCGGACTGCTCGGTTTTGACGGAGAGTCGAAACGGATGACATTGCTTGCACTGCATCCGGGCGTCACCGCCGCCGAGGTACAGGCCAATACCGGCTTCGAATTGCTGCTGGCCGCCGATCTCCCGATCACCAACTCGCCGCGCGACAAGGAGCTCGCCGTGCTGCGTCATCTCGACCCCGATCGCCTTTACACCGCTTGAAGTCGCGAGCGATGACGATTTTTACCAATACCTTCGGCCTGGCGATGCGGAATTTCGCGACCTGGCCGGAAATGCCCGATCCGCAGGGGCTGATCGACTACGCTCTTACGGCCGAGGCGCTGGGTTTCGACTCGGTCTGGGTTTGGGATCACATCCTGCTCGGCGTCGACCCGCCGTTCCCGGTCATCGAACTCATTGACCCTGCTCGCCGCGATCGCCGCGCGCACCACCAAGATCAAGCTCGGTACCGGCGTCCTGGTTTTGCCGTTGCGCAACCCTGTGGTTTTGGCAAAGGAATTGTCGAGCCTCGACCTGATCGCCGACGGTCGGCTGCTGCTCGGTATGGCATCGGGCTGGTACAAGCGTGAGTTCGATGCGGTCGGCATCCCATTTCACGAGCGTGGCCGGATAATGGACCGCAATCTCGAAATCCTGCGCCGCTTGTGGACCGAGGACCAGGTCAACGCCGAATACCCGCCGCATGTGCTGCGCGGCTCGAATATGTCGCCAAAGCCGTCGCCGTTGCCACCGATCGTTATCGGCGGCTATGTCGACCGGGTATTGAAACGCGCCGCACTCAACGGCGGTTGGCTGACCTATTTCTATACGCCAGACGGCTTCACCCAATCCTGGGCTAAGGTGCAAGGCTTCGCCCAGGCCGCCGGAAAGGACCCGGCAAGCCTGCTCAACGCCAATCAGTTGCCGATCTATATCGGAGCGTCGCGCGCCGCGGTCGAGGCGCCAATGATGGAATGGCTCGGTCAGGAATGGGATTACGCGGCCTGGAGCCAGTCGACCAAGGATTCAGCGATCGTCGGCACCGTCGACGAGTGCATCGCGCAATTGCGCGCGCAGCTCGCCGTCGGAGTCCAAAAACTGATCTTCATCCCCTACCGCTATCAGCCCGAGCAAGTCGAGATCATCGCCCGCGACATCATCCCCCGACTACGCGCTTGACCCGGTTGTGAGACCGTTAGACTAGCCGAGTAAAACCTGGCAAGGTAACGATTTGATCCCTGCGGCTCCGAAATTCTGCCGCGGCATGCTGCAATTTGGACGTGAGGCTCTTCCGCCCTGCAGGCGTAAATATCGGGCGGCATCTTCAATTGCTACTCGCTCCGGTCGTCTGTTGACGTCGGCGCCTAATGAATTGCTTAATCGATTGGAACTCTTCGGCGGTGACCGGTAGCAGAATCTCGGCGGCCTTCCAGTCGGCCATTGTGGTCGGTGGAATATCGGAATAATCGATCTCCGCCTCCGGAGTGTCGAACAGCCTCGCGAAGTATCCTTTTGGCTTATCCGTTCGTGTATTCATAATAGACCTGTTGCTCCTCTGCGTTGGCCGGTCGCATCGAGATGATCCGGCATTTCCGGTTGCGCGGCGTGTAAACGATCACCACCACGCGACCGTAGAGCTCGCCAAGCACCATAAAGCGCGGCTCCGTTGAGCGCCGCCGTCTCGTGTCTTGGCGACGCACAAGCGGCCCTCGGAAGACAATACGAGCCGCCTCAAAGACGAAATCGCGGTCAGCAAAGGTGTCGAGGCTCTTTTTGCGATTCCATTCGAAGTCCTCGTCACGGTAGGGCGAAACCCAGAGCCGATAGACGACTGCCACTTGAACCTAGCTGAGCGGCATCTCCGGCAGGGTGACGATGTCGATGCCAGCGGCTTCGAGGCCTTGGCGCACCGCGCGGGCGGCAATCACCGCCGAGGGTTCGTCGCCATGCAGGCACAAGGTATCGAGGCGCACCTTTAGCCGTTTGCCGGTGCGCGAGATGATTTCCTCGTTGACGACCATATTGACAACGCGATCGCGGATCTCGTCCGGGTCATGCAACACCGCACCCGGTATCTTGCGCGAGGTGAGATTGCCGTCATCGTCATAAAGCCGATCGCAAAACCCCTCGCGCGCCAGACGCAGGCCCAGTTCCTGCGCCGCTTTCTCCATCTGCGAGCCGGCGAGCGCCACATAAATCAGGTCGCGGTCGACGGTCTTCATCGCCCGGCCGACGGCCAATGCTAACTCGATGTCCTCAGCCGCCATGTTGTTCAAGGCGCCATGTGTTTTCACATGCGTGACCTTGCGACCGACATAGGCAGCCATCGCCTGCAACGCGCCGATCTGGTAGGCGATCATGTATTCGAGGTCGCGCGGGTTGATGTCGATCCGGCGGCGGCCAAACCCCCACAAATCGTTGAATCCGGGATGCGCGCCGATGCTGACATCCGCCTCCGCTGCGAGACTGACGAGCCGATGCATCGTCACCGGGTCGCCGGCGTGAAATCCACAAGCGATGCTCGCTGAACGGATGATCTTCATCAACGCGGCATCGTCGCCCATTTCCCAGGCGCCAAAACCCTCGCCCATATCGGCATTGAGATTGATCGCTTTTGCCATGCCCGGCTCCTCACGCTTATTCTCGTCAACTAAGTGCGATCGCCGATTGTAGCAAGGAATTGAAGTGACGGTGCGTTTCCTGTCGGTCGGCGACCGCGCGCTGACCGTCGAATTCGGCGACGCGATCGACCACGAGCTGAGCCGCAAAGTCCTGCGCCTCGATCGCGTGATCCGCGCCGAGCGCCTGTCGGGGGTTGTCGAGACCGTACCGACCTTTCGCTCGCTGACGTTGCATTACGATCCGGCGACGACCTCGCGGGCCGAGCTCGAACGCACCATCACCGGGTTGCTCGACCGGCGCGACACTAGCGCCGCCGTGGCGCGGCTGTGGCGAATCCCGGTATGCTATTCGGGCGAATATGCCCCGGATCTGGACGATGTCTCGCGGCGGACGGAGCTTTCAACAGACGATGTCGTCGATCTGCACAGCAGGGTGCGCTACCACGTTTACATGCTCGGGTTTTTGCCGGGCTTCCCGTATATGGGCGATCTGCCGCCGCAGCTGGCCTTGCCGCGGCGGGCTGATCCGCGGGTCCGGGTCCCGGCCGGATCGATTGCTATCGCGACCACGCTGACCGCAATCTATCCCTATGACAGCCCCGGCGGCTGGCATCTGATCGGGGCGACCCCGATCCGCTTTTTCGACCCCGCTCGCGATCCGCCGTCATTGCTCGCCGCCGGAGACGCGGTCGAGTTCGAGCCAATCGGTCCGGGTGCGTTCACCGCAATAAGGCAAGCGGTCGACAGCGGCGGCTATACCGTTGAAAATGCGCCGGTCGCGGCATGAATGCCGGCTTGCGCGTGCTGAACCCCGGTCTGCACACGACGGTGCAGGATCTCGGCCGGATCGGCTACCAAGCGTTTGGCGTTCCGGTTTCGGGCGCGCTCGATAGCCTCGCTTTGCGGCTCGCTAACGCGCTCGTCGGTAATCCCGAGGGTGCTGCGGCCCTCGAAATTCTGGGCGGCGGACCCACTCTGCAAATCATCGCCGACAGCGTGCGGCTCGCGATCGCCGGTCCGGGCGCCGGCTTGGTCCTCATTGATAATGGGCGGGCTCTCCCAGCCTGGCAGAGTGTTACGCTCTTTCGCGGCGAGGTCTTCCGGATCGTGCTTGGCCGCGAGTCGGTCTGCGCCTATCTCGCAGTCGAGGGTGGCCTTAGCCTCGCGCCGGTTCTCGGCAGCGCCTCGACTTATGCGCGTGCCGGGCTCGGTGGTTTTCACGGACGGGTACTGCAGCGCGCCGACGAGGTGCCGCTGGCCCTCGACCACTCAGCCGAGGGCGTGGAGCATCATCTGCCTCCCCCGCCTCTGGCCGCATCCGACGATCTAATCCGTGTCGTCCTCGGCCCGCAACAAAAGTGCTTTACCGAAGAGGCGTTGGCGACCCTACTCAGTTCCGAATATCGCATCTCGAAACACGCCGACCGCATGGGAATGAGGCTCGACGGCCCGCCATTAGGCCATCGCGACGGTTGGGATATTGTCTCCGACGCAATCGCCACCGGCGCCATCCAGGTGCCCGGCTCGGGTCAGCCGATCGTACTGCTCGCCGACCATCAGACCACCGGTGGTTACCCAAAGATTGCGACCGTGATCTCAGCCGATCTCCCGATCGTCGGCCGCCGCCGACCCGGAGATGCGATCCGCTTTGCCGAGGTCTCGGTCGAGCAAGCCGAACAACTGGCCCGCGACGCGGAGGAAAAGATGAGCGCGTTGCTTGCGACAATCGAACCCGTATCCACGAGTGGCGGCCTCGACCTCGCCTCGCTCTATGCCGGCAATTTGATCAGCGGGGTCGTCACCGCGGTGGAATAAGCAAAGCCCCGACTGGGTGGCCGGGGCCTCTCTTCACGCGATTTAGTAGCCGTAAGGGTGGGCCGTCTTCGAAGCCGAGGGCGCGTAATACTGGTCTTGCGGAGCCGGGTAGGGACCGTAGGTTCCGCTATACGACCCATAGCCGTTGTAGGCTGGAGCCGGGCCGTAGCCGTTGTAGGCCGGGGCCGCATAGCCTTGGTACGGGGCTGGTGGAGGATTCACCGGATAAGCGCCGGTCGCCATTGGCTGTGGCCCGGTCCCGAAGGCGCCGTAGCTGGCTGGCGGCGCGGCCGAGCTTCCGTAGTTGCTGCCCGATGAACTGCCGTAACTCTCGGGCGAGCTGGCCGATCCCATTTGCGACGAACCACAAAGCAGATCGCCGCCGGCATTCTGTACCCCACCCGGACAGCTGTCGGCGTGCTGCAGCTGAGTCGTTTGCCAGGTGCCGTCACCCCTGGGACAGAACGCGGTCAAGGTGCCTTGCAGCATCCGAACGTCCTTGCATTCGCCGAGATAGGAACCTCGCGGCAGTGCTCCTCCGGCCGTTTGCTGGGGCCCTTCGGTTGGCGGCGGGGCGCCGGGCGGTGTGGCGATCGGATTATTTTGATAGGGCATCAACATGGTTTGTGCCGATGCCGGGGCCGCCAGCATCACGCCAGCGAGCAGAAGCGCAGGAGATGCGGCGAGTATGGGTCTCATGCTCCACTCCTTCCAACTGTTCATGCTCGCCAAACAGCCGCGCTATTTGATTTGATCCGCGACGGGGTCGCCCGCGACTGGCTTCCGGCCGTGCATAGCGCTACTTTCCCGATCAATTTTGTGGTTCTGCCGCTGGAGTTCACGGAAATGGCGCAACTAAGCTATGTTCATGGCGCCAGCGAAACGCCGCTGATCGGACAGACGATCGGCAATTACTTCGACCGCGCAGCCGGGCAATATGGGGCGCGCGATGCACTGATCGTGCGTCATCAGAAGATCCGCTGGAGCTGGCGGGAGCTGAAGCAGCGGGTCGATGATTTTGCCGCCGGCCTCGTAGCACTCGGCCTTAAACGCGGTGAGCGGATCGGGATCTGGTCGCCCAACAATGCTGAATGGGTCGTAACCCAATTCGCCACCGCCAAAGCGGGGCTGATCCTGGTCAACATTAACCCCGCTTACCGCGTCACCGAGCTCGAATACGCGCTGAACAAGGCCGGCTGCAGCGCATTGATTACGGCGACGCGGTTCAAGACTAGCGATTACCTGGCAATGCTGGGCGAACTGGCGCCGGAGCTGGTAACAGCATCGGCTGGCGCCGTGCGTGCCGCGCGCGCGCCTGCGCTGCGCCTCGTGATTACGATCGGCGAGGACAAAAAACCGGGTTCGGTTCGATTTGACGCGGTTTACGATCTCGCGGGTAAACCCGAGCAGAACCGGCTCGCGGCACTTGCCGACGAATTGCAGTTCGACGATCCGATCAACATTCAATTCACATCGGGCACGACCGGGTTTCCGAAGGGGGCGACCCTTACGCACCACAATATTTTGAATAACGGCTTCTTTATTGGCGAAGCGATGCGGCTAGGTCCCGATGATCGCCTGTGCATTCCGGTACCGCTTTATCACTGCTTTGGCATGGTGCTTGGCAACCTCGCTTGTCTGACTCACGGCTCGGCAATGGTTTATCCGGGCGAAGGCTTCGACCCGCTGGCGACCCTCGAAACCGTCGAGGCCGAGCGCTGCACCGCCTTACACGGCGTTCCGACAATGTTTATCGCCGAGATGGACCACCCGGACTTCGGGAAATTCGATTTAGCGTCGCTGCGCACTGGAATCATGGCAGGCAGCCCGTGCCCGATCGAGGTTATGAGGCGCGCGGTCGAACGAATGCATCTGAAAGAGATTACGATCGCTTATGGTATGACAGAAACTAGCCCCGTCAGTTTTCAATCCTCGACCGATGATCCGATCGAACGCCGCGTATCGACCGTCGGCCGCATCCAGCCGCATCTCGAAGTCAAGATTGTCGACGCCGAGGGCCGGGTTGTGCCGCGCGGCACCCCGGGCGAATTGTGGACCCGCGGCTATTCGGTCATGCTCGGCTATTGGAATGATGAGGAAAAGACGCGCGAGGCCATCGACCCGGCACGCTGGATGAAAACCGGCGATCTCGCCACGATCGATGATGAAGGCTATTGCAATATCGTCGGCCGCATAAAGGACATGGTCATCCGGGGCGGGGAGAATGTCTACCCGCGCGAGATCGAGGAGTTCCTGTACCGGCATCCGAAAATCCAGGATGTGCAGGTGATCGGCGTCCCCGACTCACGCTATGGCGAGGAATTGTGCGCTTGGGTGCGGTTGCACGATGGCGAGACCGCGACACCCGATGAAATCCGCGCTTTTTGCCAGGGCCAGATCGCGCACTACAAAATCCCGCGTTATGTGAAATTCGTCGACGAATTTCCAATGACGGTCACCGGCAAGATCCAGAAGTTTATCATGCGCGAGCAGATGATCGGCGAACTCGGGCTCCATGCCGAAAAGACGGCATAGGTTCGGCTGGCGCCATTACTAAATGCAGTTCGTGAAGGCGAAGGATCAGCCTCGGGGCCGAGTGGCCGCTATTTTCTTATGACCCCGCGCCGCGCTGAAAACAAACCGCCCCAGACCCTGAAATAGACATGCCCGTCCTGGGCAATCCGAGTTGAAGCGGAACAACTGTCGGGCTATTGCCGTTCTTCCGAACTGGCGGCTGTGGCTTTCCACATTGGCGAGAGCCGCGAGAACTGGAGAAGGAACCCAGGGTGAAAACACGATCGTTTGTCACCGGTGTCGTCGGCGCCGGGATGATCTTGGCTTTGGCGAGTTGCACAAATCCCTATGATCCCGGGCAACGGGCACTCGGAGGCGCCGCGATCGGGGCCGGCACCGGGGCGGCGATCGGCGCTATTGCCGGCGGCGGCACTGGTGCTGCAATCGGTGCGGCGACTGGCGGCGCGGTAGGCGCTGTCACCGGCGCTGCGACAACCCCTCCGCCGCCGGGCTATTTTCCGCCGCCGCCGCCGCCGCGTTATTAGTTGAAATAATATAGCACCCGGCAGTCGCGAGGCTGCCGGGGTCATTGCGAAGAACCTGACTGGCAAATTTCGCCGGATCAACCCGGCGGCGCGGATTTAATTTCGTCGGCAATTTGCTGCACCACCGCTCGCTTGGCCGGCGAATTGGATTGCGCAGGAACCGCCGCTTCAATCACGCGCGGCGCTGGCGACCGGACCGGAGGTGTGGAGGTCTCGATCAGTCGCGGAGCATGGTGCCGGACCGCGGGTTGCGGCTGAACCTCTATCGAATTTGCCCGTGGGCCGATCGACCGCGGCCCGAACCCCGAGCCAGGGGGGCAAGCATTGCCGGATTTGCTGACCGAAACCTTTGGCGCGGCGCCGTTCCCCGAATACGAGTAGACCATTTGCTCGCTGCAGGTGCCGGCGCCGGTGCTGGTCGAGGTGACGACCACCCCCGACACCTGTCCCAGTCCGCCCGGCGGCATCGATGCCATCGCCGCCTCGATCGCCGGATTTGGCCCGACTAGCCAAATCGGTGCGTCGGCGAGCGCTCTCGCCTGAGCGATAAGGCGCGCCGCCGCAGCCTGTTGACCTGCGGCTAATCGATAAAATTCGGCCGGGGGCGCCGTCACCACGTCAAACCCTTGATCTGCCCAGAGCTGCGGGCTGGCGGACACTATGTCCCCGGGACCGGGGAGCATGACTACGATAGCGGCAGGCGTATTGGGCCTGATCGCATAGACCGGGACGGCGCCGCCATCGGCGGGCTGCACCCCGATTGTCGCGGCTGGCGCATAAGCCTGCGGCGGAGAGTATGCGGCAGGTGGTGCGTAGCCCGAACCTGGCGCATAGGCCTGCGGCGGCCCTCCGACGCCATAACTGCAGCCGGTAACGATCGGCAATATTGCAAGGCAGCCGCAGAGGGTTACGGCTCGCTGCTTCCACATCGATACGCCTCCTCCGATAGTCGATTTCGGCTCGAAAGATCCTTCTAGATTTGGGCGATTTTTTGACCTGCTCGGCGCCAAAACGGGACAGTTTCAGAGACCGAGGCTGGCGATCCGTGGCAACACCTCCTTTGAGAACAGGGTCAGGTTGTCGACGGTCTCCTCGTGGCTGATCGTGCCGCCCTGGCCCATCATCAGTAGATGCCCGAAGCCGCCGACATGGTCGTAAAACGCCATCAATTGGTCGTAGACATCGTCGGGCGTGCCGGCAAACGAAAGCCCGGCATCGATGGCCTCCTCGACTGTCATCGTGCGGGGGTTGATCGGATGGCCGTCCTTGGTCTGGACGCGGGTTGCCCGCGCCGCCATCGCCCCGCCCGATTTCAGCATCTGTGCGGCCGCGCGAGGCGAAACATAGCCCGGCGGGTTGGCGAATTGCGGCGCGACAATGCCCGAGGTGCGACTGTAATCGAGGATCTGGTCGGCGCGCCGCCTACCCTCCTCGCGGTTATGGCCGACTCCGATCAAGGCCATGTAGGCGAGGCGGTCGGGGGTGGGTTCGCGACCGACCTCGCGCGCTTTCTTGCGATACGCCTCGAAGATCGCCGGGGTCCGGACCCAGCCGGTGTTGAGGACGCCGATCACCATACCGCGCGCCGCTGCCTCGGTTGCGCTATCGGTGCTGCCGACCGGCGTCCACACCGGCGGGTGCGGCTGCTGATACGGGCGCGGCCAGACGTTGACCGAACGGTATTGAAAATGCCTACCCTCCCAGTTGAACGGCCCGTCATGGCTGGTCATCGCCTTGAGGATCAGGTCGTGCGCCTCCCAGAACCGCTCGGTCAGCTCGGCCGGGTTGGTGTTGGCTGGTGAGATCTCGAACGGCACGCCTTTGACAAACCCCATCTCCAGCCGGCCGCGCGAGATCACATCAATAATCGAATATTCCTCGGCGACACGGATCGGGTCGTTGCGGTTGCCGATCGGCATGCCGAGCGCCAAGAGCCGCACCTTTTTGGTCTCGCGCGCCAGGATCGCCATCGGGATCGTGCATACTGAGTCGGCGCAGGTCGCGGTGGCATGGTGCTCGTTGGTCATGATGTTGATGCCGAGCTCGTCGCACAACGCCCACTCGTCGAGATAGCGATGGTAAAGATCGGCGCCGATCTCCGGATCGAACAGCCGGTTCGGAACGACCACCCGGTATGAATCGCGGAGCTGCGGCCACGCCGGGTGATAGGCCATCTCGCTGAAATGCCAGACCTTCATCGCGTCACCTCCGTGGCTGCGAATTGTTCGATTGCGGCAGCGACCGCGTCGGGACGCTCGATCTGCGGATAATGGCCGGCCTGCGCAATGCGCGCGAATTTGGCGTTCGGCAAGGCCGCGGCGAGCTTTTCGCCATATGCAGGGGTGACGATGCCGTCATTGTCGCCCCACACCACCACGGTTGGCGCGCGCACCCGGTGCAGCCATTGCTTGAGCCCGGGATTGTGCATGTAGGGTCGCCAGCCATAGAGCACCGCCGCCTGCCGGTCGCAGGCAATCGCGGTCAGCTCGTCGTCGCTGAGCAAGCTGTAATCGGGCACTACGCGCGCCGGATCATAGAAGGTGCGCCGCCGCACCTCGTCTTCCGGCAAGGCGTAAACATCGGCGATGTCGCGTTCTTCGCGCCCACCGAATTTGACACCGAGCGAGTCGATCAGCACCAGTGCCGCGATCTTCTCGACCGAGCGTACCGCGGTTTCGAGAGCCAGCCACCCGCCAAACGACGACCCAACGACGATTGCGGGCTCGCGCTGGCGATCGAGCCAGTCGAGGTAGAGATAGGCAAGATCATTGACGCTGCGGAAGCCCTCCGGCCGCGCTGAATGGCCAAATCCGGGGTGGTGGGGGGCGGTGACTTGCCAGTGACGGCGCAAGATTTCGATAAAGCCGGCGTTCTGCGCGACGTAATCGCCGCCGTGCAGAAACAGCAATGGCGGACCCGCGCCGGCAATCGAGCCATCGAGCGCGTAGTTTCCGATTTCGATCGCCGTCATACCTTCTCCTCCCGGCAGTGCGGATGCATCCATTTGTCCGGCGAGTATCGCGGTCCTTGACGCTTTGGTCCACCCGCGGCGAGTGCCATCGACGATGCTTGCTTTCGCTCGCCGGTCGCGCGAACTAGAGCAAGCAGCGGGCAAGTGGAGCGATAGCGCCGATGAACCAGACAGCGCAGCCGCAGCGGGCGGGGATAACGCCGGTCCGGATCGAGGAGGTGGCAGAGGTGCTGGCCTTGCACCCGACCTTTGCCTATTTCGATCGAGCGGCGCTGCACGCGGTCGCCGCCCATTGCGACTTCGCCCGCTTCGCCGCCGGCGAGACGATCATGCGCCAAGGAGATCCCGGCAATTCCGCCTATCTGATCCTGGAGGGCGAGGCCGATGTCTTTGTCGAGATCCCTGCGGGCCGCATCCCGATGGCGACCCTTGGCCGGCATGCCACGATCGGCGAACTCGGCGCCTTTACCGATATGCCCCGCACCGCAACCGTTGTTGCCCGCACCGAACTCGTCACATTGCGTATCGAGCGCGAAACATTGATGAGCCTTGCCGCCGATTTCCCGGCGATCCCGGTCGCCGTGATCGCCGAGCTTGGCCGGCGACTGCACAGCATGAACATGCCGCTCGCTTATCTGACCTACGCGGCGGGCGCTCTCGCGCGTGATGAGTACGACGCCGAAATCTTGAATGAATTGACCGACCAGCAGGGCGAACTCGCCAATTTCGCCCGCGTCTTTGCCAACATGGCGGCGGAAATCCGCGACAAGCAGCAGCGCCGCCACGAGATCGAGGCGGCCGCCGATCTGCAGAAATCGATCCTGCCGGGGCCGCTGGCGCGCGACGGCGCCGCCCGCGCTATCGACCTGCACGCGGAAATGCATCCGGCGCGCGATATCGGCGGAGATTTCTATGACTACCATCTGCTCGGCGACAAACGGCTGGTCGTGACCGTCGCCGACGTTTCAGGCAAGGGGATCCCGGCGGCGTTGTTTATGGCCGTTTCGCGCACGGTATTGCGATCGGTCGCTGGGATCGAGGACATGGCAGCCGCAATGCGGGACGCTAATCGCCTGCTATCGGCCGAGAACGACACCTACATGTTCGTCACCGTGTTTTACGGCGTGCTCGATCTCGCGAACGGCGTTTTGCGCTGGTGCAATGCCGGCCACAACCCGCCCTATCTGCTGCGCGCCGGCGGCGGGCATGAGATGCTCCATGCGACCGGCGTGCCGTTCGGCATCGACCCCGCCGGTTTTTATCGCATTGCCGAGACCGTTCTGTTGCCCGGCGACGGGCTGTTCCTGTACAGCGACGGGATCACCGAAGCCGACAACCCGCAACGCGAGCTTTACGGCAGCGAGCGGCTCGAGCGCGCACTCGAACGGCTGCGCGGACGCGGTGCTGCCGAGATCGTCAGCGAAATCCTCGCCGATACCAATCGCTTTGCCTCGGGCGCCGAGCAGGCCGACGACATCACTTGCCTGGCACTGCGCTATCAGCCGTAAATGCGTGAGGCTGGGGCAGATGCGGCACCAGCAAGCTGACCCCTGTCACTTTTTGCGGGTGGCCTTCAGCTGCCTACCAGCCTTGCCAAGCCAACTGCCGGTTCGTACGTATCGTTAAGCTGCAAGGGAGGTGTGCGCGATGAAGCTTTCCGATCCAAAGCTGTTCCGCCAGCAATGCTATGTCGATGGCGAGTGGGTCGACGCGTTGAACCGCGGGACGATCCCGGTGACCGACCCGGCGACCGGCGAAACCCTCGGCACCGTGCCGCGGATGGGTGCGGAGGAAACCCGCCAGGCGATCGAGGCCGCCGACAAGGCACTCCCCGCCTGGCGCGCCAAAACCGCCAAGGAGCGCGCCCACATCTTGCGCCGCTGGTACGATCTGATGATGGCCAACCAGGACGATCTCGCCACCCTGATGACCGCCGAGCAGGGCAAGCCGCTCGCCGAGTCGAAGGGCGAGATCGCTTATGCCGCCTCCTTCATCGAATGGTTCGGCGAAGAGGGCAAGCGCGTCTACGGCGACACGATCCCGGCGCACATGGCCGACAAGCGTATCGTTGTCACCAAGGAGCCGATCGGCGTCACCGCCGCGATCACGCCGTGGAATTTTCCGGCGGCGATGATCACCCGCAAATGCGGCCCGGCCCTTGCCGCCGGCTGCACAATGGTGTTGAAGCCGGCCTCCGCCACACCCTTTTCGGCGCTCGCCCTTTGCGAGTTGGCCGAGCGCGCCGGGGTGCCGCGCGGCGTCTTTTCGTGCGTGACCGGCGGCGCCAACGAGATCGGCGGCGAGATGACCTCGAACCCGATCGTGCGCAAATTGACCTTCACCGGCTCGACCGAGATCGGCAAATTGCTGATGGAGCAGTGCGCCGCGACGGTCAAGAAAACCTCGATGGAATTGGGCGGCAACGCCCCCTTCATTGTCTTTGACGACGCCGATATCGAGATGGCGGTCAAGGGCGCGATCGCCTCAAAATACCGCAATGCCGGGCAGACCTGTGTGTGCGCCAACCGCATCCTGGTGCAGGACGGGGTCTACGACGCCTTTACCAAGCGGCTCGCCGAGACCGCCGGCGCCATGAAGGTGGCAAGCGGCTTTGAGCCGGGCGCGGTAATCGGGCCGCTGATCGACATGAAAGCGGTCGAGAAGGTCGAGGCGCATATCGCCGACGCGGTCAAGAAAGGCGCCAAAATCGTGACCGGCGGTAAGCGCGCGGCCCAGGGCGGCAGCTTTTTTGAGCCGACGGTGCTGACCGATGTGACGACCGACATGGTCATCACCAAGGAGGAGACCTTTGGCCCGGTGGCGCCGCTCTACCGTTTCAAGACCGAGGCGGAGGCGATCAAGATGGCCAACGACACCGAATTCGGTCTCGCCGCTTATTTCTACAGCCGCGACATCGGCCGCATCTGGCGCGTCGCCGAGGCGCTCGAATACGGCATCGTCGGCATCAATGAGGGCATCATCTCAACCGAGATCGCGCCCTTTGGCGGCATGAAGGAAAGCGGCATCGGCCGCGAAGGATCGAAATACGGCATCGAAGACTATCTCGAAATCAAATACCTCTGCATGGGCGGCATCGACCGCTAGCCCCGACCGACCGGCGGCGAGGGGGCCCCTCATGTCCTTCCCGCCGTCAGGATCGGGGATTAGGGTTAGCACCCGCCGCCGACCGCGGCAGCGATGCTCGAGTAGTCGGGTATGAAATTCCCGTGTAAACGGGAAATAACCGCGAATTCTTTCAGTCGATCATCTAAAACATCCGTGTAATCAAAGACTTGCGATAAATCGTGCAGTAACTAACCGGGAACTTTCCGCAGCATTGACGGGAATTTCTTAGCGAGAACCGGGAATTCACGGGAATGAAACGACAGCAAGCCGTCCCGCTTGCTGCGACAGCAACGCTTTTGCTGCCCGCCCCCGCCCGCCTAGAATTCGTGGTGCGAAGTTTGTTCATATCCCCATCGCTACTCTCGGGTCGTCGAGAACATCGACGCAAATGCTACGCCACAATCGAGGCGCTACGGTGGCGGCCGTTGGAGAGGAGCGGAGTTGCTGGGCAAAAAATCCCGCTGCAACGACCGCGTGCGTACTTCGAGACGCACTCCGTCTTCGCCGGAGCGCTCCTCAGCATGACCTGCCTATGAAGGCATTGCAGATTTCCTCATCCTGAGGAAGCCGCGAAGCGGCTGTCTCGAAGTACGCACGGCCTTGATCCGGGCTTCACTACAATACTTGCCGGCCTCGGAGTTGCCTCCACCCGGATCGTCGGCATCAACGAGAGCATTATCTCGACCGCGCACCCCCCCTTCCGGCGGCATGAAGATGGGCAAGCGGTGTGTCGAGCGCGGAGCATCAAGCAGCCCACAGAATTAGGACGCGCCGTGTAAGGCGGGTTGAACACGACGCGAACCATCTTTCGGTAGCGTAAACTGAAACACGCCGCTTCCAGCAGTGGGTTACGGACGTCACTGCGCACTCGGTTTCGCAACATCAGTGACGATCGTCTGACGCTAGTGGTCTGACGCAATCATTTGATGTCCACGGTTGACCTTATCGATGATGCGATCGGGATCGGCGGTCCAGACGAACGGTTTGGGTTTGCGATTGTGCTCGCCGAGATAGCGGTTGATCGCCGCCTGGAGGTCGACCAGCGAGCGGAAGACACCGCGTTGCAAGCGCCGGCGCGTCAGCGTGGCGAAAAAGCCTTCGACCGCATTGGCCCAGGAGCACGAAGTCGGGGTGAAGTGAAAGGTCCAGCGCGGATGGCGGACGAGCCAGGCGCGCACTTTGGGATGCTTGTGGACGGCATAATTGTCGAGGATCGCGTGAACGAGCTTTCCCGCCGGCACCGCGGCCTCGATCCGGTTCAGAAAGCGAAGGAATTCCTGGTGGCGGTGGCGTGCCATGCATTGCCCGATGACCGTGCCGTCGAGAACGTTGAGCGCCGCGAACAAGGTGGTCGTGCCATTACGGATGTAATCGTGGGTCATTGTGCCGGCGCGCCCACGCTTCATCGGCAGGCCGGGCTGAGTGCGGTCGAGAGCCTGGATTTGCGATTTTTCGTCGACCGACAGCACCAGGCTGTGGGCCGGCGGGTCGAGATAGAGCCCGACCACGTCACGCAATTTGGCGGCAAAGGCCGGGTCTTGCGACAACTTGAAGCGTCGCACCCGATGCGGCTGCAGACCATGTGCCGCCCAGATGCGCTGCACCGAGCGCAACGAGATGCCGCTCGCCGCGGCCATCGCCCGGCCGGTCCAGTGGGTTGCCTCACCCGGCGGCTCAGCGAGGGTCAGTTCGACGACCCGGTTGATCAGGGCTGAGGGCAATGGCGGCAGACCGGGCTTTCTGGTCTTGTCGTGCAGCAGGCCAGCCACGCCTTCGCGCATGAACCGTTCCTGCCAGCGCCACACACAGGGCTTCGAAACCCCGGCGCGGCGCATGACCTCGGCGGTGCCGCAGCCCTCCGCCGTGGCCAGGATGATCTGCGCCCGCCACACATGTTTTTGCGGGCTATTGCGATCCGCTACGACCGCGGCCAGTCGCTCACGGTCGGCGGCACTCACTTCGATACTGATCCCCTCGCGCATTCAGCATCATTGCATAGAGCCAGCCGCTATGGAATCCTGTGATTGCGTCGTACCACTAGGCGCGTATGCTGAGCTAAATTAGTTTGAAGGACAATTTGGAATTATGCCCCTCGATAAGTGGGATCGCCGATATATTGCAATCGCTCACGAAGTATCTCTTTGGTCAAAAGACCCGAACACAAAAGTCGGAGCAATTATCGCCGACAAACAGGGACGCGTTGTAGCTTTAGGGTATAATGGTTTCCCAAGAAAAGTCGAAGACGCTGAAGAAAAATTAAGGATTCGAGATCTAAAATATGAAATGGTTGTGCATGCCGAAGTGAACGCAGCTCTCATTGCGGGCGCTTCGACTATAGGAGGAACGATCTATGTGCATGGTGCGCCGATTTGTCCCCGCTGTGCCAGCATCCTCATTCAAGCCGGAATCACGCGAGCTGTCGCGAGATCGCCTGTTCCTGGAACGGGCATTAAATGGGACAAGGATGGAGCAATCGCCCTTGAGCTGTTCGAGGAGGCGGGTATCAAGTTCGATCCCATTGGCGCCGCAGATCAAGTCTCGAACTAAGTCACGGCCCGAACGCACCTGGGTGCCTTTGAAGGAAAAAGTCTACATCGGTACGCGCAAAGGACACACACGCGCTATTGCGCTGTCCGGATGTGTGGTGATCGCACTGTCAGGTTGCGCGATGACCAGCGGTGTCATGGACGTTGGCAATGGCACCTATATGATTTCTGCACATGCCTCGGCAATTAGAGGCGGTGCCACAGGAGCAAATTCGATTGCTTATGAAGACGCGCATAAGTTCTGTGACCAAAAAGGACTTGGCCTTCACCCAGTTGTGGTCGATTCTAATGAGCGTGATGTTTACCAAAGTTCGTTCGGCGGGTCGTTTAATCAAAGCGGCGGAAGCTTTGGAGGCGGCACCTTCGCTGCCGGGAATGTAAATCTGCGCTTTAAATGTGAGAAGTAGGAAAGCTTCACCCATTCGCGTCGGAAACACCAACATCTAGTACTATCTCGAAATCAAGGTAAGGGTTCGGTCTCGGCCGTGATCAGACGGCAGTGTCGATCGGTGAAGCCTGGAAAGTGCAAGGCACACGCCGTACAAGCCTGCCCCTCGCGAAAGGGGGAATCGAGCGGTTGAGATCGAGCTGTCACCCGCCGGCTGAAACCGCTTGGCCCACGTGAATTTGGGCGATAACTCTACGAAGCGCGCCACCTGATCGAAAAATTCTTTCGAAACACGATCAGTTCCGCGCCATTGCACCTGTATGGCAAGACCGCCAGAAATTCCTTGCCGCCGTTGACCTCACCGCCGCTACAATCTGGCTCAATTGACGACATGCCCTCCACCAGGAAAAACTCGATGAACTCGAAGACTGCTCAACTGCGCGCGCTGCTGGCGTCTGGCGAATTTCTCTACATGCCGTCGGCGACAACACCGATCGAGGGCCGGCTGGCGGAAGCAGCCGGGGTCAAGGTCGTTTACACTGGCGGCTACGCGACAGGGGCCTCGCGAGCTGTCTCCGAGCCGCTATTGACGATGGATGAGCAGGTGCGGGTCGCGGGAGAAGTGGCGCGCGCGGTCGCAGTGCCCCTGGTCGCCGATGCCGGCGCCGGCTTTGGCGAGCCGCTGCATACGATGCGCACCGTGCGCGAATTCTTCATTGCGGGAGTGGCCGGCATCCATATCGAAGACCAGCTGTTCCCAAAGCGCGCTCATTACCACAAATATGTCGCCCACGCGGTGCCGGTGGCGGAGTTTGTCGACAAGATCCGCTGGGCTTGCCGCGAGCGCGACCGCACCGACCCCGACTTTGTGATCATCGCCCGCTCGGATACTTGCCGTGAACTGGGGCTCGACGAAGCGCTGATGCGCGTCAATGCGGCCGCCGAAGTCGGCGCCGATCTTGGCCTGTTATTTCCGCGCAATGACGCCGAAGCGGAAGCGGCGCCGAGGCTGGCAAAAGTCCCGCTGGTATGGGTGCAGAGCCGTGGCAACCGCGACGGCCGTCCGATTTACGGTCTCGAGCGGCTAAAGGCAATGGGCTATCGCGCTTGCATCGACGCCCAACTGTTACTCGGCGTCGGGGTGCATTTTATGAAGCAAGCACTGGAGGAAATGCAGAAATCCGGTGACTACACCGGAATTGGCAACAACCAGTTCACCGCAGTGCGTAAAGAGATCGAGGATTTGATCGGTCTCGATGACTATTACCAAGTAGAAGCCGAAACCGTCGAAAAATAGAAGATAACCGCTGATCGTCTCCTAATCGGCTGCCACCGGGCCGCTGGCCGGCGCGCCGCGCGGCCGCCGTAAAAACAGCAGCAACGGCAGACCGATCACGACGAGGATCATCATCAGCATAAAATCGTCGAGATAAGCGACCATCGCCGCCTGCCGCGTGGCTTCTGCGTTCAACGCGGCAATCCCTGAGGGGTCGGTCAGGCTGTAAGGGGCCTTTAGCGATCCCGTGATAAGCGGATTGTCGGGCCGAAGGTGTTCGATCAACTGCGAATGGACGATCTGGGTGTTCTGAGCGAGCAGCGTTTCGACAATCGATATGCCGATGCTGCCGCCGATGTTGCGCATCAGGCTGAAGATCGCGGTACCCTGCGTCAGCATGTTCCGCGGCAGGGTCGAAAAGGTTACGATGCTTAGCGGCGTAAAGACAAAACCAAGCCCGAACCCCTGCATCACACCGGTCACGACGATCGGACTCATTCCCATGTAAAGCGAGAAGCCGGTCATCTGCCACATCGCCACCGCTGTCACCATCAGGCCCGTCATGATGATCAGCCGAGTATCGATACGGCCGGCCAAACGGGCGACCAGGATCATCGCGATCATTGTGCCGACGCCGCGGGGTGCGGTAACAAAGCCGGTGGTGACCACCGGGTAATTCAGCAAATCCTGCAGCATTGTCGGCAGCAGCGTCATTGTGCCGTAGAGCGGAATACCGACCAGGAACATCAACAGGGTGCCAACCATGCAGTTGGCGTCCTTCATCAGGTCACGGTTCAAAAAAGACCGCTCGGTGGCGGTCGCGGTATGGACAACAAACAAATAAAAGGCGAGCGCCGAAATCGTTGCCTCGATCCAAATCTCGGTAGAACCGAACCAGTCTTTAAGCTGTCCGCGATCGAGCAGCATTTGCAATGCCCCGATCGCCAGGCTCAGCGTGGTAAAGCCAAACCAATCAAACGCCTCGCGCCGGCCATGCCGGGTCTCGCGAATAAAGATCAAAATCCCGATGGCAGACAGTATCCCGAAGGGGACATTGATGTAGAAAACCGACCGCCAGCTGTAGTTGTCGGTCAGCCAGCCGCCCAGCGCCGGCCCGATAATCGGGCCGAGGATGACACCCATCCCCCAAACCGCCATTGCTCGGGCGTGGCGCTCGGGCGGGTTGATCTGCAACAAAACCGCTTGTGATAGCGGCACCAGCGCCGCACCGCATACGCCCTGCAGCAGCCGATATATGACCAGTTGGGCAAGGCTGGTCGCGGCGCCGCACAAGGCCGATGTCAGGGTAAACCCGGTGACCGAGATGAAGAATACATACTTGACGCCAAACCGTCCGGCGAGCCAGCCGGTCAGTGGCGTCATGATTGCGGCGGCAACGATATACGAGGTGACGACCCAGGCGATCTGATCCTGCGAGGCCGACATGCTGCCCTGCATGTGGGGCAGCGCGACATTGGCGATCGTGGTGTCGACCCCCTGCATAAAGGTCGCCAGCATGATCGACGCGGTAATCCAACCCCGGTTTGCTATTCCCGGGGCCGGGGTCTCCGATCTCACCGCTCCGCCGCTCGGCTCGTTCCGGTTCCGGCTAGCCATCCCAGCAAATTGTCGACCCGGTCGAGCCACGGTCGGCGAAATCTCGTATCGACGTCTACGGTGGCGCTCAGCCCGGCGTGGAGGGGCGCCCTCGGGTCCGATTTTTCGATCGAAAGCCGGACCGGCAGGCGCTGCACGACTTTCACCCAGTTGCCGGTGGCGTTCTCCGCCGGCAACAGTGAAAAGGTGAGCCCCGTCCCTGGGCTCAAACTTTCGACGCGCGCCGGGAACTCGACATCGGGATAGGTGTCAACCGTGACCATGGCAGACTGCCCGGGCCGCATATGCGTCAGCTCGGTTTCTTTGAAATTGGCTTCGACCCAGATCCGGTCGGAAGACAACAGCGAGAACAGTGGGGTTGACGCATTTACATAATCGCCGACCTGCAGCTGCTCGACCTTGGTCACGATGCCGTTTTCGGGCGCGTGTATGGCTGTGTATGAAAGGTTGAGCTCGGCCCGATCGAGTGCCGCCTGCGCGTGCTGGACCATCGGGTGCTTACGCACCGGAAGATCGGGATCGCCGCCGAGGCTGGCGAGCGTATTGGCGACGTCCTGCTGTTTCGACACGAGTTGCGCACTGTCGGTTTGAAACGCTTGGCTTGCCCGGTCAAATTGCTGTTTGGAGGCGGCGCCCGACGTGAGCAACTGTCTTTGCCGCTCAAACTCGCCCTTTTCATAAGAGACTGTCGCCTGCGTTGCCTGCGCCTCGGCAAGCTTCTGCCGGTAGGTCGCTTTCATCGCCTCGACCTGGAGCCTGACCGCCGCGAGTTGCGCTTTCGCTTCCTCGACCGCGATCGCAAACGGCCGCTGATCGAGGCTGAATAGAACTTGCCCCGCTTTTACCGGCTGGTTGTCACGAATGTAGATCTTGTCGACCCGGCCAGACACATCTGTGCTGATCGAAATTCTTGCGGCTTGCACATAGGCGTCGTCGGTCGAGACGTAACGCCCGGTCGTCAAATACCAATAGGCGCCGCCGAGCAGCACGACCACAGGTCCAAGCAGCATCAGCGGCAGTCGCAGCCTTTGCCGCCATGAACGCTTGGGCAGAAGTGCAACCCGGGGTTCGACACTGCTGCGCCGTGCGCCAAGGGCCGGCGCCTCGTCTTGAGCGGAAGTCGTCACCGCGCGCCTCCCGCTGCAGAGAGGCCGCCACTGGCGCCCGGGCCGCGTCGCGGATGTTCAGATTGCTGTCCCGACCGCGGCGGTTGAGCGAGCACAGCGAGCGGATGGTCTCCGCAAAGATCGGCGTGGACGCGCCGCAGCAAGCCGATCAGCTGGCATCCTTCGCGCTCGGACAACGAAGCAAATGCCTCCTGTCGAACCTCGGTAGCGAGATCGCGGATGCGAGCAAGGATCGGGCGAGCCTTTTCGGTCAGCACCAACCGGCGGGCGCGGCGGTCGGTGGGGTCGGGACGCCGCTCGATCCAGCCATCGGCTTCCATTCGGTCGATCTGGCGAACCAGCGTCATCGGCTTGATTTCGAGGAGTTCCGCCAAACCAGCCTGATTAATGCCCTCATAGCGGGTGAGATAGCCGAGGATCCGGCATTGCGATCGATTGAGGCCGAGAAACAACATCGCCTGCTGATTGAAGCGTCGCGCGAATAGACGGGCGACGTCGTGGACGAGATAACCAAAGCTGGTCTCGAGATTCATGTGCGCGACCGAAAAGAACCACCCAAAGGTGATAATAAGCTATGATACGAAATTTGAAAATTCGCTAGTGCGATGGATCGCGCGGCTGATAGACGCAGATTGGATAGCTGGCTGGGGCAAACGCCGGTTGCTTAGCTGGCTCGCAAACTCCCGGCGGGTTGCGGAGCAACCTGCACCGCCCGCTCTCGACGCGGCGCGCGCACCAACAACAGCAGCGGTATTGTCGCTGCCACGATGATCATCATAAAGCGATACACGTCGATATAAGCCACCATCGCCGCCTGTCGGGTCACCTCGGCGTTAAGCGCGGCGATGCCGGACGGGCTCGTCAAGCTGTACGGCGCCGCCAGCAAGGGTATCTGGGCGAGCGGGTTGTCGGGCCGCAAATGCTCGACCAGCCGAGCGTGCACGATCTGGGTGTTCTGCGTTAGCACCGCGACAAACACCGAGATACCGATGCTGCCGCCAAGGTTGCGCATCAGGCTGCGCAACGCGGTGCCCTGGGTCAGGATGTGTCGCGGTAGGTTGGACAGCGCCAAAGTATTCAATGGCACGAAGGTGCAACCCAAACCGAAACCCTGCAGCAGCCCCGAGGTGATCACCGGCGCCATCCCCATCTGCAAGGAGAAGCCTGTCATCTGCCACAGGGAAGCCACAGTCATCAGCAGTCCAGCAACAATGATCAATCGATTGTCGACCCGATTGATCAGTCTTCCGACCAGAAACATCGCGGCCATCGTCCCGACCCCTCGCGGCGAGGTGACGAGACCGGTGGTGAATACCGGATAGTTCATTAGGGATTGCAGCATTGTCGGCACCAATGCCAATGTGCCGCTCAAAATCCCGCCAACCAGAAACATCAGGATTGTCCCGACCGCAAAGTTGGGGCTCTTCAGCAGGTCGCGATTCAGGAACGATCGTTCGTCGGTCGTCACCGTGTGGACGATAAATAGATAGCCGGCGACCCCGGCGATTGCGGCTTCGACCCAAATCTCAGTCGAGCCGAACCAGTCCTTCAACTCGCCGCGATCGAGCAGCATTTGCATGGCGCCGATGGCGATGCCCAGCGCCCCAAACCCGAAAAAATCGAATGCCTCGCGGTGCGCGTGCCGTCCCTCGCGAATGAAAAGTAGAATTCCGAGGAAGGAGACGACCCCAACCGGTAAGTTGATATAGAAAATCCATCGCCAGCTGTAATTCTCGGTAAGCCAACCGCCAAGCATCGGGCCGCAAATCGGCCCGAGCATGACCCCGATCCCCCAGACGGCAATGGCTTGGCCGTGCCGTTCCGGCGGATTGATCTGCATCAGTACCGATTGTGACAACGGCACCAGTCCGGCGCCGCAAATCCCTTGCAAGAGGCGGAATGTGACGAGCTCGGCCAGGCTCGTAGCGCTGCCGCAGAGCGCCGAAGCCAAGGTGAATCCGCCAACCGAGATCAGAAAAATGTATTTGATCCCGAAGCGGCCGGCCAGCCACCCGGTGAGCGGCATCGTGATCGCGGCGGCAACGATGTACGAGGTCAGAACCCATGCCGCCTGGTCCTGTGCGACCGAGAGACTACCCTGGATATGCGGCAATGCGACATTTGCGATCGTGTTGTCGACGCCCTGCATGATCGTCGCCAGCATAATCGAAGCGGTGATTGCGGTTCGATTGCCGAGCGGGCCTCGCGCTTCGCTGTTCACGGCGGCGAGCCCGCCAGCACGCATCCGTTGCCAGCCCTGTCGGCGCCGTGCGATCGCGGTATTGCCGTTCGATCGTTGGCGAGTTGGCCGGAGATGTAGCCCTCTTGCACGTTCGTTCGATCTTTAAAGGGTGCTCATTAGAGCATAAATCCTGCAGCTCGGCGTCAACTCGGCCCTGGCGAAAGGCGCGGCGGGCACACTCTCGTTCCCGACCCTCCAAGCTTTCCAGTATTTACAGCCGGTTGGTGCGACTATGGATCACTCGCGTTTTAGGGGGAAGCGTGGCTGGACCGGTCTCAGATTCCGGCTTGACCTTGATCGACGCGGTTATCGCCACCGCAAGTAAAGCCCATTGGCAACGTTATTGCCGGCTGGCGACCGAACTGACAGGTGCGAGCACCCAAGCCGAACCGACATTCGCGATCGGCTCTGTGGAATGGCAGCGGCAGCGAGATCAGCCGCCGACCTCCCGGACAAATCTGCCCAGCGCCCAAAATCTGCCAAGCACCCAAGAGCAAGCCGCGGGCCGACGGCGGCTGGCTCTTCGTGGCGCTCAGCCGAGCTTTGCCGATGCCCCGTCACCGTTTGGCGCCGCCGGTGGCGCCGCCTTTGACGCGTTCGTCGCGAGCCGTCGCCGGGACGCGCCATTATTTGCCGAAATCGAGTCGCTCGAACAACAATTGGTGGGCGCTTTCGAAAATGCCGGCCGTTCCGGGCGGTTTCGCATGGTCGGGATTTTCGACGCGACGAAAAAAGAGGTCGATCCCGACTGGTTCGGGCGCATGCGTCTCGATTTTACGAACAATCTGGTCGAATTGCCCGATGGCTCGGTCATCGCCGGGATCGAGGTAACATTGGGGCCAGTGAAGGTCTCTGGCTCGGACAGGCGTGAGCGGCCGGCCCAGGCGATGCTCCGTGAAGCACTGATCGCGTTGTGGGAACGGGGCGCGTTTACCGCCGGAACGGGCAATGAGCGGGTCTTGGCTCTGGTCCTGCAGGAGTTGCGCCTATCGGCATCGGACCCGCCTTACGGTTTCAAGAGTGCGGAAACCATTCGCAAGCTGCGCAAAGCGCTCAAGATGTCGCTATAGCCGGCTGAGAAGGCCAAATCTCCAAACCTCCCATCTCGGAAGCTCGGGGCTGCCGACCCTGGCTGACAGCGGTATCGTTGCTCTGGGCTTTAACGCCCGGCCAGCGACATACCGCGGGGAAATCTTGAATGGGTGATTTGATTGAGTTCACCTCGGAACCCGTGCACCCCGAGGAGAGCAATGCGCGCTCACCGGTGCGCGCGCGCCTTGCCGCTGCGATCGAGACATTGTCCCGGAGGGCAGCCGAGTTAACGGCGGCGCAGCAGCCGGCCACCAGGCTCGGCACTGTTGTTGCCGATGTCTCGCGGCTCGAAGCCGAACTAGCGGAACTAAGAGCGGCGGATCAGCGCCGGCTCGGCGGGTGGCTCGCGCTCGCTGATGGCGAACCGCGCCCCGGGTCCAGTGCCGAGACCATCGCTTGCGAGAACCAACTCGCGGCGACTGCGGGCGATGCCGCCGCTGCGCGAACGGCACTGGCCGGCGCCGAACAAATGTTTCAGCGGTGTGCCGCAGATGTCCGGGAATTGCAGCGCAACCGCGACGAGGCAGTCAGCGCCGCCGCCATCGAAGCTGCCCGCGAATTTGCCGTGGAATACCGGGCAGCACTCGCCGTAGCTCTCGAGCATGAAGCCGTGCTGCACGGGTTGCGCGACGAGCTTTTGCGCTGCGGCAACCGCGCCGATGCGTTGCCGGGCGCGATGGGGGGCGCCGCCCGGATCAGCCAGTTGATCGCGGATACAAAGCGCTCCGTCGCGGTCAGCCACAATCCGCAAGCCGGCCGACAGTTGTTGGCGGCCCTCGTCAGCGATCCCGATGCCCGACTGCAAAAGGACGCCACCCAATGATCCATTATCGACTGATCGCGCCCGAAGGGCTCGCACCGACCACGATCGAACTCGCCGACGGTTTTCAGTTGTCGATTCCGCCGGATGGCATCATCGAAATACCGCACGCTCTGACGATGCCTGGCGATTCCGGGGTCTTTGAACCGGTCCAACTAATCGTTGAGACCGGGTGGTTGCGCCAACTGCTCAATCTCGGCTTTTGCCAGTTGCCGCGCACGGGAACGACCGCAGACAGGCCGTCTACCGGGCGATATCCAGGCGAAATGATCTTTGATGAAACCTTGGGGCGGCCCTTGTGGTGGTCCAAGGATGGCTGGCGCGGCGCCGACGGTCGCAAAGTCTAGCGCTGGCCACTCGAAGCCATCGCTTGCGCAATGACCTCTGTCGGCCGCATTCCGGCCGCGCGCATTGCGCGGATCGTCGGCGCGTCATCGCGCTTGGCTAAGCGGCGGCCCGCTGCGTCGGTCAATAGACGGTGATGGCGGTACCGAGGGGTCGGCAGACCGAACAGCGCCTGCAACAAGCGGTGGATGTGGGTCGCGATCGCCAAGTCCCGACCGCGGGTCACTAACGTGACGCCCTGGCTCGCGTCATCGACCGTAACCGCCAAGTGATAGCTCGCCGGAGTTTCTTTCCGCGCCAGCACGACGTCGCCGAGCACGGTTGGCTCGGCGGTCACGCAATGTGGTTCGCCGTCTGCCTCTTCGATCCAGTCGAGAGTGCCGGTCAGCTCGACCGCGCGGGTCATATCGAGGCGCAGCGCGAAATCGAGGCCCTCGCGCTGTTTTGCTGCCCGATCCGCTAGATCGAGCTGCCGACAGCTTCCGGGATAAACGGGCCCTGCTTCCCCCTGCGGAGCGCCGCCGGCCCGCGCGATTTCCGCTAGGATTTCGCGCCGCGTGCAAAAGCACGGGTATAGTACCCGGAGCTCATCGAGTTGCTCCAACGCGCGACGATAATCGTCGAAATGCTCGGATTGCCGTCGCACCGGCCCATCCCAGTCAAGGCCGAGCCAAGTCAAGTCCTCGATGATCGCCGCTGCATATTCTTCGCGGCACCGTCCGCGGTCGATGTCCTCGATCCGCAGCAGAAACCGCCCACCACTTTCCCGCGCCTCGCGCCAGCCTTCGAGCGCCGACCGGACATGCCCCAGATGCAAAAATCCGGTCGGGCTCGGCGCAAACCGCGTCACGATCTCGCCGCCGATCATCGCGAACCTCGCCGGGAGTGACAGCGAGGGCGGGTTTCGGTTATGTCTGCGCCCTTGCGCCGGATCTGTGAAAGACCGCACCGATGCTGCCCCAATTGTCCGGACCATCGCGCCCGCCTGCCTCGGGGGGCAGGCCGAAGCAACTTGTCATCCTGCTGCATGGCCTGGGTGCGGATGGCAACGATCTGCTCAGCCTCGCCCCCTATTGGGCGCCACTCCTGCCCGAGGCCGAGTTCATTTCGCCAAACGCCCCGTTCCCCTGCGACATGGGGCCATACGGTTACCAGTGGTTCAGCGCGCAAGATCGCAGCCCGGCGGCGGTTCTGGCAGGTGTTCGGGCCGCCGCTCCGGTCCTTGACGCTTTCATCAGCGACGCATTGGCCGCTCGCGGGCTCGGCGACAGCGAGTTGGCGCTGGTCGGCTTTTCGCAAGGCACGATGATGTCGCTGTTCGTCGGGTTGCGGCGCGCCGAGCCGGCAGCTGGTATCCTCGGATTTTCGGGACGGCTGCTCGCGCCCGAGTTGCTGACGAACGAACTGCGTTCGCGACCCCGCATCCTGCTGGTTCACGGCACCGAGGACCCGCTTGTTCCCTACGCCTCGCTGGCGGCCGCAGAAACCGCCCTTACGGAAGCGGGCGTGCCGGTCGAAACCATGACCTGCCCCGGAATCGGGCATTCGATCGACGAGAACGGACTGCGGCGCGGAGGCCAATTCCTCAAGGACGTGCTAGCGGGAACGATGTCTTGACAATGTCGTCCGGTAACAGAAGCGGCTCGATGACCGACAGCATTTTGGGAGAATCCCACTCAGCCTCTCCCTCGACCCGTCCGATTACCCGGCCGCGCCGATCGATCAAAAAACTGGTCGGCAGCCCGTCGACATTGAAGGCTTGCGTGAGCGTGCTTTTGGGATCGAGGTAGGTCTTGACCGCTTTGAGCCCAAACTTGGCGATGAACGGGGCCACCGCTTTGTTGCCGCCAATATCTTCAGAGATCGCGAGCACGGTAATCTTGTCGCCAAGCCGGGCTTGCAGGCGCTCGAGCGACGGCATCTCACGCCGGCACGGCGCGCACCAAGTGGCCCAAAGGTTCAGTAGAACAGGCTTGCCGGCAAAGTCGGAAAGGTTGGCGCTGGCGCCCATAGCATCGCTAAAGCTGACTTGCGGCGCCGGCCGTGGCGGTGAAGCGGGAACAAACTGGCCAAGCGGAGCTTGGGCGCCGCCGGCCGGCATCAACTGGACGCGCTCAGCTTCGTTGGCGCCAGTCGGAATGGTCCTTATCAGAATGGCGACGGCGAGCAAGCTGACCAGCAGCGCTCCTGACAGCCCCAGCACAATAGGCCGGACCATTCTCATAAATCGGTCCCTTCTCGCCGGTTATTGGGGCAGAGAATGACCGGCGCCAAAAAGACGTCTCGCACCGATACGAATGCGCAATGGGGCGGTCGCTTTGCAGCCGGTCCTGCGGAAATCATGCGCCGCATAAACGCATCGATCGATTTCGACAAGCGCCTATGGGCAGAAGACATTGCCGGCTCTCAGGCCCATTGTGCAATGCTGGTGGCGCAGGACATCTTGTCGCCCGAAGATGGTGCCGCGATCGCCGCCGGTCTAGATCAAATCAAGGCGGAAATAGAGGCCGGCCAATTTACCTTCCGCGAGGCGCACGAAGACATTCACATGAATGTCGAGGCGCGCCTGGCCGAGTTGATCGGCCCGACTGCCGGCCGCCTGCACACCGCGCGTTCGCGCAATGACCAGGTCGCGACTGATCTGCGGCTGTGGTTGCGGGCGGCAATCGACCGCATCGACCAGGCGATGCGCGAACTTCAGCACGCATTAATCGACCGCGCCGAGGCCGAGGCCGACACCGTGATGCCCGGCTTTACCCACCTGCAAATCGCCCAGCCGGTCACCTTCGGCCATCACCTGATGGCCTATGTCGAGATGATCCGCCGTGACCGCGGGCGCTTCAAGGATTGCCGACAGCGGTTGAACGAGTCGCCGCTCGGAGCCGCAGCGCTCGCCGGCACTTCGTTCCCGATCGATCGCGATGCGACGGCCGCAGCGCTGGGTTTCGACCGGCCGATGGCGAATTCGCTGGATGCCGTTTCGGACCGCGATTTTGCAGTCGAATTTCTTGCCGCCGCCGCCCTCGCGGGGACGCACCTATCCCGTTTTGCCGAAGAGATCGTGCTGTGGTGCAGTGACGGGTTCGGATTTGTCGCGCTGAGCGATGCCTTTACCACCGGCAGCTCGATAATGCCGCAAAAACGCAATCCGGACGCCGCCGAACTGGTCCGCGCCAAGACCGGCCGATTGAGCGGCTCGCTGTTGGCGCTGCTGATGGTCATGAAAGCCTTGCCGCTTGCCTATGGCAAAGACATGCAAGAAGACAAACTGCCGGTATTCGAGGCGGTGGACGCATTAGAATTGTGCCTCGCCGCAATGACCGGAATGGTCCGCGACATGCGGCCCGATCGCGATCGCATGCGGGCAGCTGCCGGCCGGGGCTACGCCACCGCCACCGACCTCGCCGACTGGCTCGTCAGAGTGGCTGGTCTGCCGTTTCGGCGTGCGCACCAGGTGACGGGTGAAATTGTCAAACGGGCTGAGGCGCGGGGATGCCGGCTCGCAGACTTGCCACTCTCCGATTTGCAGGCGGTCGAGCCGGCGATCACCGCAGACGTATATGAGGTGCTACGCCCCGATAGCTCGGTCGCCAGCCGTACCAGCTTCGGCGGGACGGCGCCCGAGCGGGTCCGGGCCGCTATTGCTGCAGCGAGACAGAGCCTCTGAAGGTGACATGCGACAGAGTGCGTTCTCAAAGCTGTGCTTCTCGGCGATACATCGCCCTCAGCAGGATCGCCCTCCGCGCGTGCAGCGCCGTCGCCTTGATCGTGTTCGCGTTAACCGTGGCCGACTGCGGCAAAAAGGGGCCGCCGGAACCACCACCTGGCGTGCCCCATGTTTATCCCCGGCCTTACCCGCGTGAGTGAATTCTTCTCCTATCGTGGCGGCGAATTGTATGCCGAGGATGTCCCGGTCCGGCAGATCGCCGCCGCGGTCGACACCCCCGTCTATGTTTATTCGTCGGCCGTGTTCGACCAGCAATACCACCGCTTCGCCGCCGCTTTCGCCGACGAAAGTCCGCTAATATGCTACGCGGTCAAGGCCAACTCAAACCTCGCGGTATTGCGCCTGTTCGCAAACCTTGGCGCCGGCGCCGACGTTGTTTCCGAAGGGGAGCTGCAGCGTGCGCTCGCGGCGGGCATCCCGCCCGAGAGAATTGTATTCTCCGGGGTCGGCAAAACGGCGCAGGAAATTTCGGCCGCTCTCGCCGCCGGCATTCATCAGATCAATGTCGAGTCGGTACCGGAGTTGCACCTGCTCAGCGCCATTGCCGGAAAACACGGGCGAGTGGCATCGGTCGCTTTGCGGGTTAACCCGGATGTCGACGCGTTGACCCACGCGAAAATCGCGACTGGAAAAGAAGAAAACAAGTTCGGCATCGATTTCCATGAAGCGGTTGCGGCTTACCGCCTCGCCAGTTCGCTACCCGCCATTAAGGTTGTCGGTCTCGCGGTGCATATCGGCTCGCAGCTGGTCAATCTCGAACCCTACCGGCTTGCCTTCGAACGGATGGCGGAGTTGGTGCGTGAGTTGCGCAGTTGCGGATTTGCGGTCGATCGCCTGGATCTCGGTGGTGGGCTCGGCATCCGCTATCGTTGCGAGAGTGAGCCGGATATTGTCGAGTATGGCCGGATTGTGCGCTCGATCTTCGGCGGTTTGGGTCTGTCCCTCGAATTCGAGCCGGGCCGCTTCCTAACCGGCAAAGCCGGCATCCTGGTAACGCGGGTGCTTTACGTCAAAGAGCGCAAGACGCGGCGGTTCGTGATTGTCGATGCTGCGATGAGCGACCTGATCCGACCGGCATTGTATGACGCGTGGCACGACATTGTGCCGGTCGACCTCCCGCCCCCGAACGCCCCGCATGTAAAGGCGGATGTTGTCGGTCCGATCTGTGAGTCGGGAGACACCTTTGCCATTGATCGCGATCTCTCTCCGCTATCGCCGGGTGATCTGATCGCCTTTACCCAAGCAGGTGCGTATGGAGCGGTGATGAGCTCGACATACAACTCTCGCCTTCTCGTCCCGGAGGTGATGGTCGCCGGCGATCGGTTTGCGGTCATCCGCGCCAGACCGAGCTATGACGCGCTGTTGTCGCTCGATACGATACCCGATTGGCTCGATCGTGGCGCCGGCAACGCGCCGCGACAGCGAGGTGCCGCATGACCGACCGGCCGGCCCGTCCGCAGCGCTTTGCACACCGGCTGCGGCTCGCCCGTGGCGCTCTATACTGGGAACGGGTGTGGCCGGCTTGCTGGCCGGCGGTGGCTATCCTCTGCGTATTCTTAATTCTCGCCCTGTTTGGATTTTTGCCGCGATTGCCGGGGGTCCTGCACGGCGCCGCGTTGCTGGTGTTGGGCGCTGCTTTCCTGCTCGCCCTCGCCGCAGGCTTCCGCGGCGTGATGTGGCCGGACGGCAATGCCGCCCGTCGTCGGATCGAGCGCGCCAGCGGCTTTCAGCATCGGCCGTTGCAGACACTCGCCGACGAACCCAGCTCGTCACTCGACCCGCTCGCCGCGAGGCTGTGGGAAGCACACCAGCAGCGCATGGCCGATGCAGCACGCCGATTGCGGGTCGGTGTCCCGGCCGCGGGGTTCGCCGCCCGTGACCCGCGCGGATTGCGTGCCGTTCTCGCGATATTGCTGCTGCTGGCCGCGATCGATGCCGGCGGCGATTGGCGCGACCGGCTGGTGCGCGCCGCCACGCCGAGCTTCGCCATTGGCGCCCCGGCGGTAGCTGCCAGCCTGGATATCTGGTTAACGCCGCCGGAATACACCGCGCTGCCACCGCAATTCTTGAAGGCCGGGAGCCCCAAGACAATCCGGGTGCCTATCGGGAGCGCGCTGTTAGCCCAGGTGCATGGCGGTGAGGCATTACCGGAATTGGCGATCGACGGCAAAGCGGCCAATTTCGATAAGATCGACAAGCAGGATTTCCGTGCGCAAGCCACGCTGAAATCCGGCCGACACATCGAAGTCTCGCAAGCGGGTACGGTGCTCGGCAGCTGGCCGATCGAGATTGTTCCCGACAATCCCCCAACGGTCGCGTTTGCCAAGCCGCCTGAGGCCACGGTACGGCAGGCGCTGCGGCTCGACTATAATGCAAACGACGATTACGGGGTTGAGAGCGTCAAGGCCGTCATCCGCCAAAAAGACGGTAAATCCGCCGAGAAGATCGAGCTCGACTTGCCGCTGCCGGGGCTGCACCTCAAACAAGCTCAGGCGACCAGCTATCACGATCTGACCGCGCATCCGTGGGCCGGCCTGCCGGTCGAAATCCGCCTCGTTGCCGCCGACGCGCTCGGCCAAACCGGGGAGAGCCCGCCGGCGCTGATCAAGCTGCCCGAGCGTGAATTTCACAACCCAATCGCGCGGGCAATCATCGACCAGCGCAAGGAGCTGGCGAAGGACCCAAATTCACGCCAGCCGGTGGCGGAGATCCTCGGCGATCTGCAAGCGCAGCAGCCGCTATACCACAACGACATGGTTGTGTTTCTGGCGCTGCGTGTGGCGCAGGAACGGCTGCGCCTGCAGAGCGATGCAAAATCGATCACCGAAGTCGAGCAATTGCTGTGGGACACGGCGTTGCGGATTGAAGATGCCGGCGCCTCTCAAGCCGAGAGCGAACTGCGCCGCCTGCAACGCCAATTGCAGGACTCGCTGGCGAAAAACGCGCCCGACCGCGAAATTGAAAAGTTGATGAGCGAGCTCCGGCAAGCGCTCGACCGTTATTTGCAAGCGCTGGCCGAAAACCAGGCGCGCAATCCTCAGCAAAATCAAAGGGTCGACCCCTCGCAACGTGTCATGACCAGCCGCGACCTCGAGAAAATGATCGACCGCGCTCGCGAATTGGCGCGGAACGGGCAGCGCAATCAGGCGCGTGAGTTGCTTTCCGAACTGCAGAATATGCTTGAGAACCTACGCACGGCGCGCCCAAGTCCTGAGGCGCAACAACAGGCAAATCAGGCGCAGCAGATGATGCGCGGAATGCGCGATCTGATGCAGCGCCAGCAGCAGCTTCTCGATCGCAGCTTCCGCGCCCAGCAGCAGGCCGAACAAGGGCAGATGGGCACGCCTGGCGATCAAAGTGGTGCGCAGCAGGGCGGGAAAGCAGATATGGGAGACGCCGCCGCACAGCAGGAGGCATTACGCCACGCACTCGGCGATATGATGCGGCGAATGGGCGAGGGTATGGGCGAAATTCCCGACCCGCTTGGCCGCGCCGAACGCGCGATGAATGACGCCGCTCGCTCATTGCGCCAGGGCCAGCCGGGCCAGGCGATCGGCTCGCAAACCGACGCTCTCGATCAGTTGCAACAGGCTGCACGCGAATTCGCTCAGCAGATGCAACAGCGCTTGGGCAATCAGCTCGGCCAGGGAGACGCTCGCGATCAACAGTCCGGGTCTGGCGAGCGCCGGGACGGCGTTCCTCGCGATCCGCTCGGCCGCCCATTGACAAATGGCGGGGCCTACGAACAGGGCGACGTGAAAATTCCCGATAACAATGTGATGCAGCGAGCCCGGGATATCCTCGAAGAATTACGCCGCCGCGCGGGCGAGCGCGATCGCCCGCAGATAGAGCTCGACTATATCGATCGATTGCTGCAGCGGTTCTGAGACTGAGACAACTCCTCGGGAGAGTGGCTCCCGGCGAAGGCAGAAATGTTTCGGCGGTCGGGTGGTTTATGGAGCGCGTGATCGTATGGTGATTAGGTTATTCTCGGTATCAGATACGCTTTTACCCATTTGTGATTACACCAGAGAGCTGGCACTCTGATAACCTCAGCACTATACTGACGCTAAGCATGAACAGGCGTCGGGCTCTTTCCATCATTGCGGGCTGTGTCGCTTGGCCGATTACGGCAGCGAAGGCGGTCCCGCGCCCACCGGCATCCCGGCGCTTGCGGCTCGTCAACGCGCATACTGGCGAGACCTTTGATGGCGCATACCGCGACGACAATGGCCCGATCCAACACGTGGTCGAAGAACTCTGTGTTTTTCTTAGAGACTTCCATTGTGGCGCGGTTGCACAGATGGATGTCGCGGTGTTCGACTTTCTCGCCAATGTCCTGGACGCTGTCGGCGAGAACAAAGCGACGATCCTTTCCGCTTACCGGACGGCGGAAACCAACGCGATGTTGGCGCGCACGATGTTCGGCGTGGCCGAGAACAGCCAGCACATTTATGGCCGCGCGCTCGATATAACACTGAGCTCAAAGCTACCGGAGGCCATGGAAGCGGCTCGGGCAATGCACCGTGGCGGCGTCGGCTGGTATCCGCACTCCAGCTTTATCCATATCGACACCGGCCCGGTGCGCAATTGGACGCTCGACGACAGCGGCCTCGGCAATTTACTGCTGTTTGACGGCCGGAACTGGATGCCGTTCACCGGCGCGCATCACCCGCTCAACGTTACCGACCGCCTCGCTTTGCAACGCCAACTGGCTCGCGCCGAATTTCTCGCCCGCACAAAGCTGTTGACCCAGGGCCGTTAGCGCAAGGGGCCGGACTATCCGGTCACGGCAGCGCCAATCAGCCGGCCGATCCCGAAGGTAACGCCGGCGGCGGCGAGACCGACGATCAGCTGGCGCAGTCCCGAGAACAACAGATTGCGTCCGGTAAACAGCGATGTGCCGGCCCCGATCAGAAACAGCGCAACGCCACTCGCCGCAAGGCTGGCTATTAACGCCGGAATGCCGGCGAGCGTGAAATACGGTGCTACCGGGAAGATCGCCCCCACCGCAAAAAGCAGGAAAGAGGTACCAGCGGCAACCCAAGCCGAACCGCCGAGTTCGTTGGGATCGATCCCCAACTCCTCGCGGACCAAAGTGTCGAGCGCCGTCTTTTTGTTGGAGATCAGCTGCTTTGCCAAAGTCTTGGCCAAGTCCTCGGGTAGCCCTTTGGCCTGGTAGATCAGGGCTAGCTCCTCTTCCTCCTCTTCGGGGACCTGCTCCAATTCGTCCGCCTCGGTGTCGATCTGGCGTTGCGCCGACTCACGCGCGGTGTTGACCGAAAGCCACTCGCCGAGCGCCATCGAGCACGAGCCGGCCAACAGCCCAGCGAGCCCGGTGACGAGGATCGCGTGCGCCGCCATGTCGGCGCCGGCAACCCCCATGACGAGGCTCAGATTGGAAACGAGCCCGTCATTGGCGCCAAGTACCGCGGCACGCAGGGCATTTCCGCCCATACCGCGATGCCGGCCTTCGAGACGCGCCAAGGTGGCGCCGGAAAACGCATTTCCCGACGGACCGGCCAAGGCTCCGATGATCCGCGCATGCGAACGCTCCGCCGCTGGAAGACCCCCCGCCACCGCCTCGGGTTGCGACGAATAGGAGCCGCTGTCGATCTGCTCTAGGGTGTTGACCGTCGGTAATACAAAAGCCGGGCCGAACCGCCGCGCCAGCCATTCCAACGCCCGCGTGCGAAATCCAGGACGCAGTTGCGGCACGCGCTGCCCGAGCGCCGCGATCTGCCGCTTCCAGAATTCGGCATGCGCCGACTCAACCGCCGCGAGACGTCCGTAGACCTGCGCCAATTGTGGATTCTTCTCGGTCTCCGACAACGTCTTGTACAGCGCCGCGCTATCGACTTCGCCCTGGAGGTTCGCGGTGAAGCGTTGTTGCGAGCCAGGCTCGGCCATCGGCCACCTCCGCTGTTACGCTGTCATGGCGAAACGAAGGTTACCACGACCCCGGTAGCCGCATCGGGTGGATTGACGAACGGCGCTTCGAAACGCACGACTTCGCCCGGTTCGAGCTTAGGTTTCGGCGGATCGACGGTTTTGGATGCCACCTCCTTTGCCGCGGAGTCCTGCAGCACCAGCCGAAGGCGCGGGACTTGCCGAGGGGCATCGGTGAGGTTCGCGACCTCGCCTTGGACGACCAGCCCGTCCGCAGTGCGCGCCGGTGTCACTTCTCGGATAACCAGCCCATTCCCCGGTGAGATTGCGGGCTCGGCGACTGCGCTATTCGGGCGTGCGGCGGGCGCGCTGGCTACCTGGGATCCGTGGCTCGCTCCCTGGGATCCGCCATGGAAATAGGAGGTGGCGAAAATCACCGCTGCAAACAAGACGACAGCCGCGACGACCCAACTTCCCAAGTTGGTCCGGCGTCGATACTGCCGAGGCGGCGAGCCCGGCCGAGGCGACTGCATGTTTAGCCGCACGGTCGACACCGGAGCCCCCGGTGAAGCACGCTCTTCGGGCGGAGCTACGAGGCTTTGGATGGGTCTGGTGATGGGCTCGCCAGTATCCGATAGCGGCTGCGGCCCGGCGGTTTCATGCCACAGGTGGCCACAATTGGCGCAGCGCACGGTGCGCCCGGCCGCTCCCTCGAATTCATGCTCGGCGACGCGATACCGGGTAGCGCATGCCGGGCAGGTTAAGATCACTGAGGCTTCGGCGTCGGTGCTCACCGAAATCGGCGGCGCTCAAAGATGATCATGCGGCGACCAGCGATCCACCCGACCGGGCCAGCCTGCGCAGATGATGGTCAGCATCGCCAAAGGTCGTATCGATCATCGTCATGCGTTTGAAATAATGGCCGACTTTGTACTCCATCGTCATACCGATCCCGCCATGCAGCTGGATCGCTTGCTGCCCGACAAATTTGCCCGAACGCCCGATCTGCACTTTTGCCGCCGAGATCGCGTTACGGCGTTCGACGATGTTTTCTTCAGCCGCCATCATCGTTGCAAACATCGCCATACTGCGCGCTTGTTCCAAGGCGACGAGCATATCGACGGCGCGGTGCTGCAGTACCTGGAAGCTGCCGATCTCGCGGCCGAATTGGCGGCGCGTCTTGAGATACTCCACGGTAAGCTCGTGCATAACCGCCATGGCGCCGACCGCCTCGGCGCAGAGCGCCGCGATCGCTTCGTCGACGACGCGTTCGATAAGCGGCAGGCCGGCGCCGGGTTCGCCGAGCACCGCTTCCGGCCCGACCCTGACCCCGGCGAGTGTAACCTCCGCCGCGCGCAGCCCATCCTGGGTCGGATAACCCCGCCGCGACAGTCCGGGCGCGTTGGCGTCAACGACAAAGACGCCGATCCCATCCCGGTCGCGCTGCCCGCCGCCGATCCGCGCGGTGACGACCAGCTTGTCGGCGGTGTCGCCATGCAGCACCACCCCCTTTTCGCCGTCGAGCCGCCAACCGGCGCCGTCGCGCGTTGCGGTGGTGGAGATGTCGGCCAGGTTCCAGCGCGAATGCCGCTCGGTCTGGGCAAAGGCAAGGGTCAGGCCGCCCCCGGCGATTTTCGGAACCAGATCGGCCGAGAACGCATCGTTGCCGCCGTGGCGCAGAAAGCCACCGCCGAGCACGACGGTGGCAAGATAGGGTTCGAGGGCAAGCGCCCGACCGAACGCCTCCATGACCAGCATGGTTTCGATCGGACCGCCTCCCGACCCGCCTTGGCTTTCGGGAAAAGGCAGACCCAGCAGCCCCAATTCGGCATATTGCGCCCAGAGCTCGCGGCTCCATCCCTCTGTGGCTTGCGAATAAACCCTGCGCTGCTCAAACGCGTAGCGGTCGCCGATCAACCGGTCGAGGCTCTCTTTTAAAAGCCGCTGTTCTTCACTCAGATCAAAATCCATCGCCCGCCCCTAGCCGTCCACCCGCAGCGCCTTGTCAGAGTCCCAATATTGCTTTGGCGACGATGTTTTTCTGGATCTCATTAGTGCCGCCATAAATCGAGGTCTTGCGCCAATTGAAGTAAGTCGGCGCGATCGGCCCGGCCCATTCAGGACCGATCGGCGGCTCGTTCCAACGTTCGTCGTCGCGCTCGGGCTGGTAAGGCATCGCATAGGGCCCGACGACTTCCATCAACAGCTCGGTCGTCGCTTGCTGGATTTCGGAGCCTTTGATTTTCAGGATCGAAGACGCCGGATCGGGCTTGTTGTCCGTACGACGGCGTTCGGCCGCGACAACGCGCAACTGCGTCATTTCAAGCGCCTTGAGCTCGACTTCGACCGAGGCAAGCTTCTCACGGAAGCGCTCGTCCTCGAGCAGCGGGCGTTCGCCGTCGATCTCGAGCGCCGCGAGTTCCTTGATCCGGCGGATGCGCTCTTTCGACAGGCCGACGCGGGCAATTCCGGTGCGCTCGCGACCGAGCAAGTATTTGGCGTAATCCCAGCCCTTGTTCTCCTGACCGACCAGGTTTTCAGCCGGGACTTTGACATCGTCGAAAAAGACCTCGTTGACCTCATGCCCGCCCTCGATCGTGATGATCGGGCGCACCGTGATCCCCGGGGTGTTCATATCGATCAGCAGGAACGAGAATTCCCTCCTGCTTTTTCGCCTGAGGATCGGTGCGCACCAGGCAAAAAATCCAGTCGGCATGCTGCGCCAATGTCGTCCAAGTCTTTTGACCATTGACGATATAGTGGTCGCCCTCGCGCTTGGCGGCGGTGCGCAGCGAAGCGAGGTCTGAGCCCGAGCCCGGCTCGGAAAACCCCTGGCACCACCAATCGTCGAGATTGGCGATGCGCGGCAGAAAATGCTTTTTCTGCTTTTCCGAACCGAACGCAATCATCACCGGTCCGACCATCGTCACGCCAAAACCTAACGGCTGGGGCGCCGGGGTCAGCTGCAGTTCCTCCTGAAAAATATATTGCTGGACCGGTGTCCAACCGGTGCCGCCCCATTCGACCGGCCAGTTGGCGACCGCCCAGCCTTTTTTGTTGAGGATGCGCTGCCAAGTGATGATGTCGTCCTTGGCGAGATGCTTGCCCTGGCTCAGCTTGGCCCTGATCGGAGCCGGCAGGTTCTCGTGAAAGAAGGTCCGCACCTCATCGCGGAAGGCCAGTTCTTCAGACGTAAAACGTAGATCCATGGCGTTCTGACTCCCTTTTCTCTCGCCTGGTCGGCCCCGCAAATCTGATGTCTGAGGCAGGCGAAGCGTTGCGGTTCTTGGTTCACGCGTTCGCGGCTACAAGCGAGTATCGCTAGCTACCATTAGCCCTCGTGAGCCAGAATCATCGGCGGGAATTTCGGCTCACGAGGTTACTTCTAAACTACCAAAGTCGCGGGTTTCGGCGGCGAGGCGCGCGATCAGCGCAGCGGGATGCAGGCTCTGATCCCCACTCCGTTCGGCATAATAGGCTAGCCGATCGCGGACATGCCCCAGCCCGAGCTGGTCGGCATAGTACATCGGTCCGCCGCGCCATATCGGCCAGCCATAACCATAGACCCAGACCACATCGATATCGCCCGGACGCGAGGCAATTCCCTCGTCGAGGATGCGGGCACCCTCATTGATCATCGGGAAGACGGTTCGTTCGACAATCTCCTCCGGCCCGATCTTGCGACGCGAAATCCCAAGCCGGGCTGAGGCGTCGAGAATAATTCGCTCAATCTCGGGGTCGGGGATCGGCGTCCGCGATCCCGCATCGTAGCGGAAATACCCCTTGCCGGTTTTTTGACCGAAATGGCCAGCCTCGCATAACGCGTCTTCGATGACTGCTTGCTCGCCGCGCGATTTGCGGATCAGCCAGCCGACATCGAGCCCGGCCAAATCCATCATCGCGTACGGCCCCATCGGCAAGCCAAATTCGACGAGCGCGGCCTCAACCTCCTGAGGTAGCGCTCCTTCGAGCAGCAACCGCTCGGCCTCAACCGCGCGCCGCGCCAGCATCCGATTGCCAACAAAGCCGTAGCACACGCCGACCACCACCGGCACCTTACCGAGCTGTCGAGCGAGGTGAAGCGCGGTGACGATCGCGTCGGGAGCGCTCTTTGTCCCGCGGACGATTTCCAGCAGCCGCATCACGTTAGCCGGGCTGAAGAAATGCGTTCCGACGACATCCTGCGGCCGCGAGGTCGCGCCGGCGATCTCGTCGACATCGAGCGTCGAGGTGTTGGTCGCGAGCAGCGCCCCGGGCTTGGCGATCCGATCGAGTTCGGCAAACACCATTTTCTTGACAGCCATGTCTTCGAACACCGCCTCGATCACGACATCGGCCTCAGCGGCGGCGTCGAGGCCAACGGCACCGGTTATGAGCCCCAGGCGCCGCTCCATCTCCTCGGCGCTAAGTCCGCCGCGCGCCATTGTCGCGCGGTAGTTGGCCGTGATCCGATCGCGCCCCTTTTGCAGCAGGTCCTGGCCGGTCTCGATCACAGTTACCGGAAGACCAGCATTCGCAAAACACATCGCGATGCCGCCGCCCATCGTGCCGGACCCCAAGACTGCGGCATGCGCGATCAGCCGCGGCCGGGTGTTCGCGGGTAGGTTAGGCACCTTCGCCGCCTCGCGTTCGGCGAAGAAGATGTGGCGCTGCGCCTTTGACTGATCGCCCGCGACAAGCTTGCGGAACAGCTCACCTTCGCGCCGCAGGCCCTCCTCGAACGGCAGGGTAAAGGCGTTGCGCACCGCTTCAACGCAAGCCGCGGGCGCATCCCGGCCGCGCAAGCGGCGGGTCAGCGCCGCGGCGGTCTCGTCAAAAGCTTTCGGATCGGCACGCGCCGGGGCAAGCTTGTCGTCACGGTCGCGGACTTTTTGCAGCGGCCGCTTTTCGGCAATTACTCGTCGGGCAAAAGCAATTGCCGCGGCAGTCGGATCGCCCTCCGCGATTTCGTCGATGACGCCGTCGTTCGCGGCCTCGGCGGCGCCGATCGGCTCGCCGGTGACGATCATCCGCAGCGCCTTTTCGGGACCGACGAGCCGCGGCAATCGTTGGGTTCCGCCGGCACCCGGCAGCAAGCCGAGCTTGACCTCGGGCAGGCCGACGCGCGCCGTTGGGGTCGCAACGCGGAAATGGCAAGCGAGCGCCACCTCGAAACCGCCCCCGAGTGCTGTGCCATGTGATGCCGCGATGACCGGTTTCGGCATCGCCTCGATCTGCGCGATGACTTCGCCGAGGTTCGGGGGCTGCGGCGGCTTACCAAACTCGGTGATGTCCGCCCCGGCAAAAAATGTCCGCCCGGCGCAGGCCACGACCACGCCCTCGACCAACGCGTCGTCCCGAACCTTGCGCAACGCTTCGGCCAACCCGGCGCGAACCTCGTGCTTTAGTGCGTTGACCGGCGGGTTATCCACCATGATGACGGTAATGCCCGCCCCAGCCTCCGCTGAGGCCGCTTCGCGGCGGAGATCGACGCTGGAGTTGATATTGCCCATTTTCCGGGCCTCACCCTTGCCTCAGCTAAGATTACCTGCAACCAAACCGTCGAAGAAGAGGCAAGCTAACCCAAGCTAACCCGCGGCGTGCAGCGAGATTGCACGGACCAGATTTGTAACGATCGCCTGTGGATCGTCGGCGCGCATAATCTCGCCCATGACAGCTATGCCGGCGGCACCAGCGGCGCGGCACATCGCGGCATTTTCGGCGTAAATGCCACCCAATGCCAGCACCGGGCCGGGTGCGCCCGCGACAATGCGGGCGAGACCGTCGAGGCCCAGCGCCGGACCATAACCGGGTTTGCTCGCGGTGAGGAAAACCGGGCTGACGGTGACGTAATCGGCCCCGGCGATCAACTGATCGGCAGCTTCGGCAGCGGAATGGGCGGATGCGCCGATCAATGCTCGTTGTAGACGCGCCCGCGCCGCGCGCGGATTGCCGCCGCTTGGCAGATGCACACCGTCGGCCCCGACTGCGATCACTGTTTCGACATCCTCATGGGCGCTGACGACGGCCCCGTGCCGATGCCCCAGTTCGACCAATCTCGCGAGCAGGGCGCGGCGCTCAGCCGGCGGTAAATCCTTTTCCCGCAGACTGAACCAGCGGGCGCCGCCGGCAAAGACCGCCTCCGCCACCTCGAGGAGCGGGCGGCGGGCCTGACTACGATCGGAGATCACCAGCAATGGCGGATCGGGCAGGTTCATCGCCGATCTCGGCTAATGCTGCGCCGGGCCGAGCAGCAGATCGGCCGAGACCGTCACCCGGATCACCGCTTCGCCGGGTTCGGCGACAGGCGCTGCCACGCCATCGCCATCGCGGCAAAGCGCGGCATCGGCTGGTTTCCAGTCTCGGCATTACCGACGCGCAAATCGCGGTACCGCAGTATCGATAGGTGCACCCGCTCGGCAATCTGCGAAGCGCGCTGCGCCAGCCCGGCTAAGGCCTCCGCCGTCAAATCCTCCTCGGCGCCACGCACTGTCTCGGGCGAGACCTCGTAGGTCATCGACGACATGAGCAGGCCATCCGTCTGCAATGATCCGGCAAGTTTGAGTAACGCGTCAGCCGCCTTGCTGGTCAGGATCAGCGATTGGCTCGCCCGCCATCGCGACGGGCCATTCTGCGGCCGCTCTTCATCGACTGCATAAGTGCCGGTTTCGACTTCGACACCCTGCACGTGACGGGCGCGGTCGAGTGCCGCCGACATCCGCCGGTTGACCGCCGCCTGTAGGGCGAGCGGATCGGCGCCGGTCTCTTCCACCCTTAATTCGACCCGAAGCAGGTCGCGCACGACCTTCCGCTCGGCGGTACGGCTGAGGTGCAGCACCGTTGCTGACGGTTCAGGCTGCTGCGCCAGCGCTATTGCCGGGGCGATCAGCAGCAGCCCCGCTAACAACAGCGCTTTTACGATACCCCGCTCCGAGATTAGCTGGACGGAGAGGATGTGACGATTCAGGGAATGCACGCGTCAAGTCTCGATGCTCAGGAGATCAGCCGATCGATCGGTTGCGCCACGGCCGCCGCCAAGCGCCAAAGAACAGAGCTTGGCCCGAGAGGCATTAACCCGGCCCCTTCTGGCCGTGACACGAGCCTAGTTCTGTTGCCGAGCAAAGTCACCCCGCCTTACTCGCTCTCTGCCTGCCCCACCCTCGCCCGTTCGCGTAAAATTCGCGGCGGCTAAGCTCGCCCTACTTGCGGCCGTACCGGGTTTGGGCGATGAAACCCGATGGCCTCGATCGCATGGCGGCAAGGGTTAAGAGCGTTGGTCACGCGGCCCAATGAGGAAGCGTGCGTGCTGACGCAGGCGATTGCATCGCGCGGTATCGGCGCGTTGATCGAGCCCATGATGCAAATCCATTTCCGCGATTCCTTACCGGAGCTGGCCGGTTTTCGCGCTGTTCTGTGCACCAGCGCCAATGGCGTGCGCGCCCTCGCCCGAGTCAGCGTCGAGCGCGGCATTCCGGTCTTCGCGGTTGGCAACGCGACCGCTGCACGCGCCCGTGCCGAGGGTTTCACCGCTGTCGAGAGCGCGGGGGGCGATGTCGCCGACTTAATCCGCCTGGTCGCGGACCGGTTGCCGACGCGAGCGGGGCCGCTCCTCCATGTCTCGGGCAGCGACGTTGCCGGCGACCTCGTCGGTGAGCTTAAGATCCGCGGTTTCGCGGTCGAACGCAGCGTCCTCTATGAAGCGCGGCCGGTGGCTGCACTGAGCCCGGCTGCGGTTCGGGCGCTCCGGGCCGGCGAAATCGATTTAGCCCTATTCTTTTCGCCGCGAACGGCGGCCATTTTTACCCGCCTTGCCGAGGCTGCCGCGATCGGGCGAGCCTGCGAAACGGTCAGCGCCCTCTCCATCAGCGCGGCCGCCGATGCCGCGCTCGGCGGATTGACCTGGCGCGAGCGCCGGATCGCAGCGCGACCGGACCAGCCGGCACTGCTGGATTTACTGGACCAGCTTCTTGCCGATCGGCATCAAGACTGACAACGGGTTAGGAACAGGATGTCGGAAGAACGCAACGAGGCGACGCGCACGGACCGCGACCCGCCGGCCGAAACGATCGCTGCTGATCCGGTCTCGCCGTCTGCAGCGGCCCCGGAAGCTTCCGCCCACTTGCCTCACCCTCGCCGTTCGCGGCCGTGGGGAGTGGCTTTGCTATCCGCCTTGCTGGTTCTGGTGATCGCCGGGGTGTTGCTGTCGCCGTTTTGGGCGCCCGCCGTTTCGCCGCTGTTGCCCTGGGGCGACAAGGCGGCCGCTCGCAAATACGACGCGCTGGTCGAACGGGTCGCCGCACTGGAGCAGCGGCCGACCGTCTCGCCGCGTGATCTGGATGCCCTTAAATCGGCGCAGGGGCAGACGGGGCAGCGGGTTTCGGCTTTGGAGTCCAGCGTCGATGCGCTGCGCCAGGATCAGGAGGCGACCAACGCAGTAAGGGCAACGGTCGCGCAGCTGAGCCAGCGAGTGGATGAAGTCGCGGCACAATCGGGAGCTCGCGCTTCGGCACAGGCCAACCAAATCGCGAAGATCGAGCAGGAATTGACGCAGCGCGGCGCCGCAGATGGCGCGGTTGCAGGCCGGCTCGATGCGCTTGAACACCAGGTTCATGCCCAAGCAAGCTCGGATCGCGGTGGCTCGGCGATGCTGCTGGCGCTGCTCCAATTACGAGAAGCTGTCCAGGAGGCGCGGCCTTTCCCCGCCGAGTATGCGGCTTTCAAGCAGGCAGGAGCACGTGATCCCAACCTCATCGCCGCCGCCGACCCTTTGGCGGATGCCGCGCGCAACGGGGTCGCCAGCCGCGCTGTCCTGCAACAGCAATTGGCGGCCCTCGCCGACAAAATCGCCGCACCAGCGCCGCCCACCGGCAAACGCAAATGGTGGAGTGAAGCACTCGACCGGCTGCGCGGATTGGTGACGATCCGCCATCTCGATCATGCCGCCAAAAGCGGCCCGGGGGCGGCTGTCGAGGTCGCGCGAGCTGATCTGGCCCAGGGTGACCTCGCCGGTGCGGTCGCTGAGATCGGGAAGCTGACCGGCGCCAATGCCGAGGCCGCGCAACCCTGGCTGCAGATGGCGCGCCAGCGGCTCGCCGCCGAGACTGCGCTGAGCCATCTTCAGGGATTGGTGACCGCGCATCTCGCCTCGCCACCTGAGGCGCCCCCCACCACGGCTCCGCCGGTAGTCCCGAACGCCGCCCCAGAGCACCCCGCGGCCACACCAAAGACCCCTTCCTGATGCGCGCAATTTTCGCCGTCATCGTCATTCTCGGTCTTGCCGCGGCGGCGGTGTTCCTGGTCGACAACCCGGGACGGGTCGAGATTCTGTGGCAGGGATGGCAGATCGATACCTCGGTCGGCGTGCTGGTCTCGGCTGGTACGCTAGCCGCCCTTGCTGTCGCCCTGGTGCTCTGGGTGCTGTCGCTGATTTTCAAAAGCCCGCGCGCGTACTTGAGACGGCGGCGCGAGCGGCGGCGGCGCGCCGGTTACCAGGCATTGACCCGCGGCATGGTCGCGGTTGCCGCCGGCGACCCTCAGGAAGCGCGGCGCTACGCGAGGCGGGCGGAAGCGTTGCTCGCCGAACCGCCGTTGACCCTTCTCCTATCGGCACAGGCGGCGCAGATCGGCGGCGATGAACTCGCCGCAAAGAAGTTTTTTACGGCAATGCTCGACCGGCCGGAGACCGAATTCCTGGGACTGCGCGGCCTCCTTAATCAGGCGCTACGCGAAGGTGATCGCACGACGGCTCGTCAACTCGCCGAACGCGCCGCGGCGAAGCGTCCCAACACCGCTTGGGCAGCCTCGACCGTGTTCGACCTTGAGGCCCGCGAGCAGCGCTGGGAAGAGGCACGAGCGGCACTGGAACGGGCCGCTGTTAAGCGGCTTATTGCGCCAGCAACGGCACGGTATCACCGTGGCGTGATCCTATACGAGCTGAGCCGTGCTGCGGAAGCAGCCGGCGATAGTCAACGGGCATTGGCGCTCGCCGCCGAAGCGCGGTCCTTGACGCCGGACCTCGCCACCCCGGCGGCGTGTTACGCGCGGCTGTTGCTGGCCGAGGGCAAAGTCGGCCGCGCCACAAGGGCAGTCGAGCGGGCGTGGCGAACCGCACCCGGACCCGAACTCGCGGAGGTCTATGGCGAACTCACCAAGCGCGAAGCGCCGCTCACTCGCGTCGCGCGCTTCCAGCGCCTCGCCGCACAGAACCCAGCCGCAAGGGAAAGTCACCTGGCCTTGGCCGAGGCGGCGCTGGCGGCAGAGTTGTGGGGAGAAGCGCGCCGCCATCTCGAACGCGCTTTGGAGGCCGCGCCACCGCCTTTCGCCGCCCCGCCGGAAAATTCCGGCCGATTTCCAGAGCCCTTGGCCGTCGTGGAAGATCGCGGCGACATCCTTTCGCGCGCCACGCCGCGCCTGTGTCTGATGATGGCACGGGTCGAGGAGGCTGATCACGGCGATCTTCTACATGCCCGGGAATGGCTTGACCGCGCCATCCGAGCGCTCCCCGATCCGCGTTATGTTTGCACCGCCTGTGGCGGCGAGAGCACCAAGTGGCAGTCGCTCTGTCCGCGTTGCGGCGCGTTCGACACTTTGGCCTGGCGAACCCCGGCCTGGAATGCCGCAATTGCGGCGTTGCCGGCGGCAGTTGAGGAAATCCGGCCCGTCGAGCTGATCGCTGCCTCACCGACACCGGCGCTGCCCGCCAGCGCGTCAGGGGCTGGCTGAGCATAGCGGCCAAACGCCTTGGCGTTACGACCGGAACGCGCTATCTCTACCGACATCGCCCTGGTAGCTCAGTGGTAGAGCAACCGCTTCGTAAGCGGTAGGCCGTTGGTTCAAATCCGACCCGGGGCACCAATTTTTTCAGGAACTTAGATGGGACAAACCTGGACGGGCGTTAGCGCGGGGTAGCAGTTCGGGTAGCAATTTTTACTTCAAACGATCGCGATGCTATCGCAGTCGTTGCGACAACTTGTCCCAGGTGCAGGCAATGCACACGGAAGCTCGGCGGAAGGGCCGGAGCGAAAATGCCTCACTCAAGTCACCACTTGCTCCCGATCAGCCATGCTTTGGCTTGAGGCGCGCGTTGTTGTCCGACCATTAGCACAGACGGCGACTTCATTGTTTTATCGAGGCTGCGGTTTTTGACAGGCGTAGTTTCCGCGCTGCACGCCTGCTCGGCATGGCGAGAACCGGACCGTCTGTTCAACTGCAAGCGCAAGGTCAACTCTGGGAACTATCGTTCCGCGCGGCGCTCATTGCAGCGGACCCCTGCTTTGCTGCACGGCGCGACGAAAGGTTCTCTCCATGATATCGCGGGCATCCTCTTCGTCGTGGAGGTCGAGGTAGCGGTCGATGGCGAGTTCAAGCAGTGCTTCGAAGCTTCAACATGATCGGCAGAGGACAGTCGTCTGATCGAGCCATTGGACGAGGTCGCGCTTGATCTCGCCAACGCGGGCCTGCATGCTCGCGACGCGCCCCCGATGGTCAGGGCGGCGCTGATAGACCGCATTGCGGCCCGCGCGCTAGTCCCGCCCAGGTCCTTGTCATCGAGGCGATCGGGCGTACACGGGTGTACCGATTAGCGAAAAAGCCGTCAAAAAACTAGGTCACAGCGCCGCCGTGGAATTTGTTGACGATCATTCCGCCACATTTCAGAGTGCGAACACTCCACTCGGCCCCAGGGATTCAAGTGAGCAGCAGAGATAGAGATTTTCGACCGACCCGCCGCCGCGGCTTCGACGACGACAACTTCGAAGCACCCCGGCGCAGTTTCGGGTCTGCACCGCAATTTGGCGGCCAAAGATTTGAAGCATCCTCCGGTCCCCCGGTCCAGGCCGTCGTCAAATGGTACAATCCCGAGAAGGGATTTGGCTTTGTCGAGCTTGCCGACGGAGCCGGCGATGCCTTTCTGCATGTGAGTGTTGTCGAGCGCAGCGGCAACGATGCCGTGTCGCCTGGCGCAACACTCGAGCTCCGCACCGGTCCCGGTGCAAAGGGGCTACAGGTAACCGAAATCCTGAAGGTCGACAGCAGCACCGCACAGCAAGAGCCGGTCAGACGCGCCCGACCGGAGCGACCTGTGTATCCGCCTATCGATCAAGCCACCGTCGAGGAGTCCGGTACGGTCAAGTGGTACAACGCGATGAAGGGGTTTGGCTTTATCGCCTCAGATCGGGGCGGCAAGGATATCTTTGTTCATGCTTCGGCGCTGGAGCGCTCGGGGATCACGGGCCTGACGGAGGGCCAGCGGGTCGCCGTCGACGTAATCGACGGTAGGAAGGGTCCCGAGGCGACCGGTTTACGTCTGATCTAAAGCGGTAGAATTCTCTTTCCGGGAACTCCACCAGCGCTCGTTCTCGTAATACGCTCCTATCATCCCTAAATCCTGTCGAATCGCGAAACGCTTCTGCTTGCTTACGAGAGGCGTCACTCTCGGCCAGCGAGGCGAGCGCTCCGGGCGAGGCTGAAGGAAGTATCGGCTGGTACCGCTCGGGCGGTCCCCGTCAGCGAAGGCCAATGCGACACAATTTTCCAGTGAGGAGTCAACATAGCACAGCGATTGCCAGGCGGTGCGCAGCGCAAGGCAAGTCAAGGGCACTCTCGGACCGCGGCACCTTTGCAAGCCATGATTGTCCGCGTTTGGCATCCTGGGGACCGTGTCAGCTGGCGGGACCGCATCGGTGTTTTCCGTCGCGACGTCGGTGACAGTGAACACGCCGAAATCGTGATCGCAGATCGAACCTACCGAGTGCGTCTCGCGGACCTTGCCTGAGGGCTTGAAGGGAGGGGCAAACGACAGCGTGATTGTTCGGCGCGAAAAGGCGGAACGGCGACACGTCATGTCAGAGCAGCCTGACTCCGCCGGAATCGTCGAGACCTGGCTTCAGCATCAGGAGCCGGTGTCATCCACGCGGCGCAAAACCCCCGATTTTCGGTTGCACACAAATAGGGTTTGCTATTTTGCAACCACTGTTGCATGATCTCGTTCTTGCTTACGCAACGAGAGAACGTCATGAATATCGGTTATGCGCGGACCTCGACGACCGAACAGAAGGCTGGGCTCGACGCGCAAATCCGCGATTTGAAGGCGGCCGGTTGCTGCGAACGCGACATTCACCATGAGCAGGTGTCGAGTGTCGCCGCGCGGCCTGAACTCGAACTGGTGCTCGACCGTATCCTGCGTCCGGGCGATGTGCTGGTTGTCGCTAAGCTTGACCGCCTGGCGCGCTCGGTCGCCGATCTGGTGACGATCATGGTGCGTCTGAAAGCCTCGGGCGCGGCGTTGAAGGTGTTGGACTCGCCGATCGATATGGCCAGCCCGTCGGGCGAGTTGATCCTGCATGTGCTGGACGCGGTCGCACAATTCGAGCGTCAGCTCATGTTGGAGCGGCAGCGCGAAGGCATCGCCGCGGCCAAGGCCGAGGGCAAATACAAGGGCCGCACGCCGACCGTGCGCCGGCAAGCGGCTGAAATCCGCCGGCTCAAAGAGGAAGAGAAGCTCAGTAATGCCGAAATCGCGCGCCGTCTCGGTGTTCATCGCGCCAATGTCGGTCGCGTGCTGGCGCTCCCCGAGAAGGTTGCGGTGTGAGCCTGGTCCGGCGTGAGAGTTTGGCTTTGGCTCTATAATGGTTATGCTGAGACGTTATCAGCGAAGTGGGCATATCATGGCAAAGTGTGGGGGTTGGGTGCTGGTAATCGCTCTGGCAACCGTGACCCCGGCAATGGCGCAAACGAATTGTTTTACAGTCTATCCTGCTGTGCCTCCCGCCGATTGCTTTCATCGGGTTGCGCCTACAATAACCCCGCCTGTCGTTGAACGCCCAACCACTTCTGCGCCTCCCGTTGCGGTAGCTCCCGCGGCTCCCACTGACGATCCGCGGTGCGATGCGCCTCCGTATGGGTCTACCGAACCCGATTTTGAGGCATTTGTTCAAGTCTATGGCGGCGGCCAAGACCCGATCCTTAAAGATCCAGTCAGAACCTTTCGATCGATCTGTATTGCCAAACACATCGGCGGCGAACCTCGCAGAGGACTAATTAATTTAGGTTTTACCGACGAAGAAATTGATACGACAACGACCGCAATGCTTGCATCAGAGGCGGTCACTAGAATAGCAGAGTGGGCGCGCAAATATGGTCCAGCAATAAAATAGGGAGTGCTAGCCCTCCCGCCTTTAAATCATCAGGGTTACGGTCGACACCCGTATGGCGCACGCATGAGTGGCCAGCGGAGAGGCGATCAGCGAGCGGCGGCCGGCAAGAATGGCGCGCTCCAAAGCGTTTTGACGGCAATATCAGGGAACGACAAAATAGCGGGTCCGAATGATGTCCCACGTTGACGACCAGTGCCCGGATCCGGACCTCGGCTCCTCGAGAAAGCGGTTTCGAGCTGTACTCGCCCGCGGTCATCAAGCACATCCGGGAAATGACCAAGGAATGAGCGTGTCGCGGGACACCGAAGATGATCAGCGGCCGCGGGTTCTTGTGATACTCGGTGCGGGATCGTCACTTCATGCCAAGGCTCCTTCCACCGAGGACGTCACTGAATTCGTCTGCACGCTTCCAGACAACAATCCCCTTCGCGCCGTCGTTGATCGTTTGAAAAAGCAACGCAGCGTTCCCCCGGCCAATAGAAATTTCAACTTTGAGACAGTCTTGGCAACTTTAGATGACCTCGACCAATTCAGCGCACGGAAGCACTGTCCCAAAGCGTTAGAACAATATTTGGATGACCGCCTAAGCGCTTTTGCAGGTTACACGCGCGGGTTCGCGTACATGGCTGATCAGAATTTTGGGGCTACCCACGCTCAAGTAATCGGTCAGATCAAGAATTTCGTCATCGACAGAACAGCTTGCGCCTCACCGGATCACCTGCGTGAGTTTTTCGATCCGCTGAGGACCAAATTCGATCTAACAATTGTGACCCTCAACTACGATGACATCATTGATCGTGTCGGAGACTGGTACGACGGTTTTAGCCCGCCGGCTAGCAAGGGCGCAGCCGGTATATTCGATTTTGCAGGCTTTTGTGATCGGTCGGTACAGGACCCGGTTGTGCTGTTGCACCTACATGGCAGCGTCCGTTTTGACTTCCCACGCTTAAGTCCTATGCGCTCGCAAGACGGGGAAATCGTTCGATATGCCGAACCGCGTAAGGGGCTTGCCGCGCAATTGAACGGACCACGGGGGATACCACAGCCAACCCCAATCATCGCTGGCTATGGCAAGGATCGCTGGATGACGCGTGCGGCTGTGCCATTCGGCTACTACTATACTGCCTTCACCAATGCCATACAGACCTGCCCTCGGGTTCTCGTAGCTGGCTATGGCGGCGGCGACGAGCATGTAAACTCTTGGCTGAAAGAGGAACATCCCCGACTTCATCGCGAGCGGCGGATCGTCCATATCAACCCACGCTGCCCGAAACGGCCGCAAACGGCCAAATACCTAACCTTTGGTGGCGACGAAGGGCATTTCCCGCCGCCCAGTGACCGCGTTGGGCAAATTATCGATTTTCTCGATAGCCTGTGAGTATCCGGCCCGCGGCCGGCAGATCGACATCGTTACCGGCGCCAAGCGCTGATGTTGCGCATTCCGGTGAACGTGATCAGCCATACCGGCTGAAAGTGATCGCCGATTCCGGTGATCGTGATCACGCTGATCACGGGCGGCAAAGGCCCGGCGTGATGGTCGCGACGCTCCACGCCGCCGACATAAGCGTAGGTTGCATGGGAATGATGGGGCCGGTCAAGTCGGCTGCGGATCGTCCACGGAGTCCATGGAGGGGACCCCGTGCGCCGCGCAGTGCCTTGGCGAGCGACGGAGCGGCGCGCGCGGGGAGGCGCTGTGGACCCCCGTGGGCGATCGGAGCACGGGCGGTCATGCAGCGGGGCTTTCGGCAGCGACAAGATGTCGGCGCAAGGATGGTCCCTTGAGCTCGATGCGATGAGCGCGGTGCACGATGCGGTCCAGCGTCGCGTCGGCCAGGGTGGGGTCTCCAATGACCTCGTGCCAGCGGCTGACCGGGACTTGGCTGGTGATCAGCAGCGAGCCTCGATCGTAGCGGTCGTCGACGATCTCGAGGAGGTCGCGACGCTGCTCGGCATTGAGCGGCTCCGGCCCCCAATCGTCGATGATCAGCAGCCGGACGCGTTCGAGCGTGGTCAGCAACCGCGGCAGGCGGCCCTCGCCGCGTGCCTGGCTGAGGGTCGCCAAACAGGCGGCCGGCGCGTTTGTAGAGCACCGAGAAGCCCTCACGGCAGGCCTTGTGGCCGAGGGCACAAGCCAACCACGATTTGCCGATACCGGTCGGGCCGACGACCACCAAATGATGATGATCGCGGACCCACTGGCAGGTGGCGAGCTTTTGGAATAGTGCGCGGTCGAGACCGCGCGGCGCGTGAAGATTGACGTCCTCGACGACTGCGGCCTGTCGCAGCTTTGCCTCGCGCAATCGGCGGGCGAGGCGCTTGTTCTCGCGGCTGGTTGCTTCGCGATCGACAAGCAAGCCGAGCCAATCCTCGCGGGTCAGTTCGGCGGCCTCGGGCGCGTTTTGCATTTCGATAAAGGCGTCGGCCATGGCGGTGAGGCCGAGCGCGCGCAAGCGCTCGACCGTGGGATGGATCAGCATCTTGTCTCCTTTCAATGCCTTGGGTCAGTGGTAGTAGCCGGGACCGCGAATGTTCTCGTGGATCAGGATCGGCGCCTCGCCGATCGGCGCCGGTGCATTCTCGCGATGGTTCTTCAGGATGGTGGCGACGGAGTTGTAGGAGCGCGTGCCGAGCACCAGCGCACGGGCGCAGGCGGCGTCGACCCGCGCGGCGCCGAAGCGTTTGACCAGGCCGAGGATGCCGATGCAGGAGCGGAACCCCTGCTCCGGGTGCGGCCGCGAGCGCAGAATCACATCGGCCAGGATGGCGGTGTTGTCGCCGACCGAGCTGGCCTCGCGGCGGATGCGTTCATGCGTCCAGTCGTGATAGCGCCGGTGCGAACTCGGCATGTGTTCGGCGACGGTCGTCGGCCGATGCAGCCGGGCGCTGCGTCGATGACTGGCAACGCGCTTGCCGCGATGGAAAATCTCGACGGTCGCGGTGGTGATCCGCGCTTCGACCTCCTGGCGGATCAGCTGGTGCGGCACTGGACTTGCTTCGGAAAAGTGGAGAGTTCCCCTATGAGCGGTGAGGAACTCGAAGATGCAGCAGCGACGGTTTACGAAAGAATTTGAGGAGGAAGCGGTCCGCCTGGTGCAAACCAGCGGGCGAACGCAGCGCGAGATCGCCGGCGATCTGGGGATCGGGCTGTCGACGCTGGTCCGCTGGATGAGTCGGAGTCGGGATCGGCGTGCTGCCGACCCAACGACGGCGGCAGAGGGCGATGTCACGGCAGAGCTGAAACGGCTGCGCCGGGAGAACGAGATCCTCCGCCAGGAGCGGGACATCCTGAAGAAGGCGACGGCTTTTTTCGCCCGGGCGGGAAGTCGATGAGGTTCGCGCTCATCGATACGGCGAAAGCGGAATTCCCGATCCATCGTCTGTGCGGCGTACTCGGTGTCAGCCAAAGCGGCTATTTTGCCTGGCGCGGTCGGCCGGCGTGCCGCCGCCAACGCGATGACATGGTGCTGCTGGCGCATGTCCGGTCGGCCTTTACGCTGTCGAACGGCACCTATGGCAGCCCCCGGATGATGCGGGAATTGCGGGACAGCGGCCTCACCGTCGGTCGCCGCCGGACGGCGCGTCTGATGCGGGAGAACGGGCTCAGGGCTCGACAGAAGCGGCGGTTTAAGCGCACCACCGACAGCCAGCATCCGTGGCCGGTGGCGCCAAACCTGCTCGATCAGGACTTCGCGGCAACCGGGCCCGACGAGAAATGGGGTGCCGATATTTCCTATGTCTGGACCCGCGAGGGTTGGCTGTACCTCGCGGTTATCATCGACTTGTTTGCCCGCCGGGTCGTCGGCTGGGCGACCGGCGACCGGCTGCACCGCGATCTGGCTCTTGCCGCTCTGCGCAAAGCCCTGGCGGTGCGCCGCCCAGCAGCCGGGCTGATCCATCACTCAGACCGGGGCAGCCAATACTGTTCGGTCGATTATCAAGCCGAGCTCGGCAAGCACGGCATCCTGATCTCAATGTCGGCAAAGGGGAACTGCTACGACAACGCCATGGTGGAGACGTTCTTCAAGACGCTGAAATCTGAGCGGGTGTGGCGGACCATCTTCTATACCCGCCAACAAGCGACCCAGGCCATTGGCCGCTACATTGACGGCTTCTACAATCCCGTCCGGCGCCATTCCGCCCTCGACTTTACAAGCCCGGTACAGTTCGAAAAAACGGCCGCCAAATGACCTAATGCCTCTCCACTAAACCGACGCAACTCCACACGCTGTAGAAGTGCTTGGCGATCTCGACATGGTAATCGAGGTTGACCCGGCAGCGCTTCCACTCGGCGTATTCGTAGGGTTCGGCCGGCAGGGGCTCCAGCGCCGGCCGGTCGAGTTGATCATACAGCGTCCGCCGGCTGGTTTCCCAGCCGCGCATCGGCCGGTCGTTGAGATCATTGAGCAGCGCGCGGATCGCCGCATTAAGGTCGGCCAGCGAGAAGAAGCGCCGGTGCCGCAGCCGCGCTAGAATCCAGCGTCCGACTACCTGGACCCCGACCTCTACTTTCGCTTTGTCGCGCGGCTTGTACGGCCGCGCCGGGACAATCGCGGTACGGTAATGCCGCGCCATGTCGGCGTAGGTCCGGTTGACCATTGGCTCGTAGAACGAGGCCTTGGTGATGCCGGCCTTAAGATTGTCGCTGACCGTCTGTCGCGCGGCACCGCCGAAATAGGCAAAGGCGCGGACATGCGCGGCGATCCAGTCCGGCAGCTTCTGGCTCCACACCGCCTCGGCGTAGGTGAAGCTGGAGGCGCCCAGCACGGCGACGAAGATCTGTACCGGGATGATCTCGCCGGTATTGGTGTCGACCACCTCGCCGGTGCGGCCGGCGAAATCGACGAACATGCGCTCGCCGGCGACATGGACCTGACGCATCGTCGGCTTCAGCCGACCGGCCCAGCCTCGGTAGAGATCGCAGAACCAGGAATAGCCGAAGCCGTCGGCGGCGCCGGCGCGGTACTCCTCCCACAGCAGCGCCAGCGTCACATCGGGACGGCGCAGCTCGCGGTGTACCCAGCCCCAATCCGGCATTGGGCGCTGGTCGGCCGGGATCCCGCAGGCCGGCGGGAACAGAAGCGCTTCGAGCCGCGTGTCGTCAAGATCCTCGGGCAATGGCCAGGCGACGCCGGCGGCGCGAGCCCGGCTTAAATACCCGCTGATCGCGCCCTGGCTCAGCCCAAGGCTGCGGGCAACCGCCCGCTGCGGTAGTCGGCTTTCAAAGCACAGTCGCAAAACTTCCCGAATCTGGCGCATCGACAGTCTCTCGGCCGGCATCTCGCCCCCCTTCGACAAAGAGGACGAGGCTACCTTCGGTTGAGAACAGTCAGCGCCGCGGAGCGCTAAACCATCGCGCCGGGCTGATCACGATCACCGGATTGGGTGATCACCTTCGACCGGAATCCGTGATCACGTTCCACCGGATTGAGTGATCAGCTTCCACCGGAACCCGTGATCACGATCGACCGGAACGCGCACTGATGTTTCGGGGCGCGAGATCACGGAGTGCCGCGCGAATACTCGACAATAGCAAAAGCCGTCAGTGGGATATTTTCAGCCAGTGCGCCCTCGAGCCACTGTAGTCCTTATCGGCTTCAAAACGAGCTGCTGCATCGGTCTGCAATCCTCAAAGGAGGGCAACAATCAGCGCCGCAGTAATCGCGACGCCGAACCAAAGGATGGCACTAACCGCGTTCATTCGGGGGGCTTTAGCGCCATAACCGGCGAAGTCTTCCGGTTGCTCCGAGGCGACATACCCAGCCTCGTGTAATGGTAAAGTCAAACCGAATGTTCGTGGTCTTCTTTTCGTTATCACTGGCCTGGGCATCATCATCTGAGCGCTAAAATCATCCACACAGAAATCAAGAGGGCGGAGCCAAGTAGGGCAATCCCGATAGTGGCAACCGGGCGCTGAGGAGAAACTTGGACAGCTTCCTCAAATCCACGTCTGGATCGTTTCGTCCCCGCGGCGGATCCGGGGTTCGTGCCGAAAATTTCCCGTTCTGTACGTCCTCCGAAACGGCGATTTATTCCACGGTTAATCGCGACACTTCGTCATCTGAGGCACGGGCTGCAGCGGCAATGCGAACGGCTCACCAGCCGGAATAGGCTTCGGCCTTGGCTCGTTCCAGCCAATTCGCCGCGGCGATCTCCTCCGGTCCGGGAACGCTGGGATCATGCTGAGGGATCACGACCCCAACCAACCTGCTCTTGGAGGACGCACTACTGTGCCGCGAGGCCAAAGCGTCTGCTGCCCCGAAGAGCAGCACGAATATGATCGCGACTAGCCAGGCCGAGGCGACGATACGCCAGTCAAGCGATCTCTCGCTGATGCTCAACTGATGCGTCTCTTTGATTTCCTCTGACATGCCCGCACCCTGTTCTGTTGCACCGCAACAAATGGGGACAAGGCGCCAAAGCTCATCCGCACAGGGTCATCCTGTCGCAGCGGCGTTGCCGAGCGTTATCCCGGCTGTAGGAAGATTAGCGGCGGTACGGTTCCAGCCTCACCTCCTCAAATTTCCCATACCCGCTGTTCGGCGTAGTGCCGGCGTTGCCGGCGCGGTTCGTCTCGCACCATAACCTGATCTTTGTTACGCTCGGGTCGGGCGGCAGCCGTAACCCACCAGCAAACCACTTGGCGGGACGATCTCGTCATGCCAGCAGGCCATGCACCGCACGCGGACGAAATCGCGGGGGCCGAGGTCTTGGATGCGCATCGCAGAGCGGACCATCCTAAATTTGTGGCAAATGGGTTACAGTGTAAAGAACAATGCGCGCTTTGGCCAAGGAGGGCCTGACGACTTCCTGAAAAGAGCGCAATGATTTCTTGCGCCCCGAGCGCACCGCACGAGCCGGGGGGAGACCCATGCGGCCCCATGGTCCGGGGGAGGGACCAGTTTTAACGCGCTCGGGGTAGCGACCCAGATATAGGATCGCCCGAGGGACGCGCAAATACGTAGATCTCCCTATTTCGCGGAATGCCGATAAGACAATCGCCGCCACTAGACGTTGGGGGAACGCAATTAGCTTCGCAGCGCCGCTCAGTTCCCGGCCTCACCATATAAATCCGCCGGCTGCCCGGCATCGGGCTCGCGCGGTTCGACACAATCGGCGCAGTATTATAGCGGCGGTCTGCTGATCAATCACGGGGACGCGTTCGCACCGTGAGCGTGTGGCCGCCGCGATGACCGCATCGCCGGCAGAGCAGCTTCCCTTCCAGATCAACGAGGCGCGTGTGGTTGGGCCGCCCATTCATCAGACGGGCATGGTCGATGACCGCCCGATGCCGGCAGATTGGGCAGGCCGCTTCGACAAGATGCCAGCGACGCAAATCATCCAGCCGGAAGGCGTACCTCGGTGGCAGCGTCGGCATGCTTGACCCCGTGTTCGGCATCCGTTCTGCCTAACATGCCGGGAGCGAGGGCCTCGTCAAGTCGCTTGGCCTCGCGTGCGGACAGCGCCATATGCCCGGCATGTGCAACGACTTCGGCAACCGCGTTGCCTACGACGAATACCTGCGGGCATTCAGCCAAATCCGCACGCCGCTGCGGTGGCCGGAAGCCGCCCCGAACCTTGAACCGCGAGACGATATCTGGCCGACCGATCCTGCGCCGATCATTCGCCGCCGCGAGGATGGTGTGGAGCTGGTTCAACTGCGTTGGGGATTTCCGCCCGGCCGGCCCAAAGGTGCGCCCGTTATCAATTTCCGCTCCGAAGGCCGGCGGTTACCGAAAGGCCGCTGCCTGATCCCGGCCTCGCACTTTTTCGAGTTCACAGGCAAGAAGTCGCCGAAATCGAAGTGGAAGTTCACTAAGGCGGGCGAGGATTGGTTCTGCTTTGCTGGCTTGTGGCGGCCGATGCCGGATGGCGAGGGCGAGGCTTTTACGCTGCTAACTACCGAGCCCGGCCCCGACGTGGCCCCTATTCACGACCGGCAGATGGTTGTTCTCGATCGCGCGGACTGGCTCGCCTGGCTTGACCTGACCTGACCGGAAGCTGACCTGCTTCGCCCGCTACCGGCTGGCTCGCTTGTTGTCGAACAGGTGCGGTGATGCCTTACTATTGAGTGCGCAAGCCGCGGCGGCATTGGCTCGGATCGCCGTCAGCCGTCCTGCCTGTCCACTGCGAGCGGGTGTAAGGTAGGCCAATTTAGTCTGAGAGGAATTGCCTCAGAACTGGGCCGGGGACGTCCAGTTGCCAAGCACCGGGCCCAACCGCGCGGAAGAAGGAGCGAGACACACGGAAAACATATGGATCTCGGTTCGGCCTCTCGACTATTACGTCCACTGGATCGCCCGTCGCGCCGATAACCCGCCCAGGCCCCACGGTTCGCCCGTTCCCTTTGACGTTGACGCGGTCCCCAGCTTTCACTTCGCCGCTTATGGTTTCTTCCCGATCGACGGGCAAGAGGCTCTCGTTGATCTCCTCATCTTTATATGGCTGGATGACGAAATCGATGTACCCACGGATCCAACGAAGCTGTCGTGAGTTGCTGGCGATCCGCCGGAGCGGTTCCTCGTTCGTCCTGACAAACTCGCGGAACGGGGTCAACGCATGTAGGCTCGAAATTGCCTGATCTTTGACGAGCGCTGCTTGACCCAATGCGGCATCCACAAGCTGGTCATAGTGTGAACTCAGCGCTCTAGCCGCCCTGCGCACCCGTTCGTTTTCTTTGAGCACGAGAGAACCGGCACTGCCGACTGCTCCCCCAACAGCGGTCCCCACCGGACCGACTATGGAACCAATCAAGGCTCCGAACGCTGCGAGTACCCCGGCCGGAACAAGGATGGTCGCTAAATGCCCAACCGTCACGACCCCGAAAGCTGTTCCGCGTTCGGTGTGCGGGCCTGTTCCGATTAGATCAACAGCCTCGGCGATAGTGTTCGCCAGCGGTCTTTCGATGAGGTCAGACGCTTGTTGCAGCCTACGCGCGAGTGTTTGGGCGTCGGCTCGCAGAGCTTCTTGTTGCTCGCGCGTCAGCCGAAGCCTGTCGGCCTGTTCCATCAGTTCGCGACCCTCTGCGGTTGCGAGGGTCAGGGGACCGTGCAAAGTGAGTACGGTTTCTAATGCTGCCTGCGCCGCGTCTTCGAGCGAGGGGAAGACCCTGTCCGGGATTTGCCGTTGCACCGCGTCAGCCGCGTTTTCTAGCATGACGCCGAGGCCGAATACGGTCCCCCAGGCGATCTTCTCCACTCCGTCTGCGATCGCCTCGCGGTATTGGCTCGCGTTCCGGAAAAGTTCGGGAAAGGCATTACTGTTAAGGGTTCCGAGAAGATCGTCTACTGCTCGCCGTGTTAACGGCAGTAGCTGTCTGATCCTTTGAACGTTGTTGCCACTCGGATCAAACTCAGCCGGGGGTGCGAGTATGATCCTGCTTGCCGGGCTGATCGTGAAATGCGGTCCCGCGCCTTGCGCCGGGATGGCCTCAAGGGAGGTTTTGTCCAGCAAATGCCTGATCGCAGCGTTGACCGCTTTCGGACCTTGTTCCCACAACTGTTCATTAATCGTAACGCATGCGATATCGATCGCAGGGTCTGGAGAGATACGCCCCGCAAGTCGGTCTTCGTACCACTCAATCCAGACCTCCCAATCTTCTTCAGCTCGCATCAACGACGTTTTCAATTCCTCCCATGCCGCGGCAATCCAGGCGGGGACCACAACTGGCCATAACGGCTGGGCCGCTTGTTCGACGGCGACGTCTTCTCGACCATCGTGGCTGGCCGCGGCTTCGACGGCTGATGCGTCCGCAGCAACTGCTGCGATCAGCTCGGCTTGCGCCGAAGTGATGTCGGTCACGAAAGTGGCAACAGCGTCCCACGCCTGGCGAAGGGAACCTTCCGTATACTTTAGAGGCTCGCTGGCATTGGCTCTGTCAATCTGAGCCGCACCGGCCTCGCTTGCGCCCGCGGTCTGGGCATAGCTCCAAGCAATTATCTGAACCGCATTTTCCGCGATGACGGCGGCCCTGGTCGCCGCCGCGGTGTGGGCATATCCCCCGGCTATCGAGGCCGCAGTTGCGGCAGCCGCTCCTCGCAGGCTAATCCGACTGGATGGATACTTGGCACCGTACCAAGCCATCGCCGTTGCCCGAAACATAGGTAATGCCAACCGTCTAGCGAAATCCCTCGATTTCGCTATTCGATTAACATCTACAATCAGAGGCAGCATTCGCAGGGCGATACGCGCCGTGATTGTCATTAAGACATTCACCGGCTGGTTTTTCAGCCAATCGAGTGCAGCTAAGATGTCGGGGGTAAGGACAGGCTCTCTGGGGCCGCTGGGAAACGGTGCTTGACCAAACCCGGCCGCATCGCCGCTCCACGCAGACCCGAAATGATACCCGGGCACTCCGTATGGGGTCGTACCGTACGGGCTTATGCTCGTTGCGCCGGCCACCGGCGGGGTCAAACTGATCTGTGCAGGTGCGACCCAAGCACCCTGGTCCAAACCAGCGTCCGGCACATCGAAAGCAAACGAGGGTGGCCCTCCGACAGGTTCTCGACTAGAAGGTGGCGCTCCACTTTTATCGCTATCGATTTTGCCGATTTTGCCCGTCGCAGTTAGTTGCCACCCAGCGCCGGCAGGTTGCCACCCAGCGCCGGCAGCGATCTCAAGAACAGTATCAGTAAGTTTTTCGGCTGAGTTATTCAGATCGAGAAGTGTCAGATAAATGCACGGGTGAACCCGCCCCGTCGGGGTGGTATACGTGCTCACTTCGCTGCGTTCATACTTTGCTAAAATTATGGGGACCAATTTGTCTAGGTTTGCACTGATTAAAAGATTGCGCTGCGGCAGTGTAAGATCATCGCGGTGGAAGTAACTAACTATTTCCTCCCGAGGTATAAGCACGGTCACCGCTTGCGCATCGTGAGTAAGACAATGCACCAGAACGGGGTCCGACGGCCAAGAATGCTCTGGGACGACCGTGAAATTGGATAATGGCATCCTCGCCCCTAGCTAAACCCCGAACGAGCTTTTAGCGGGCGATGTGGGGGCCTATTGACAGCATTACAACGACAAGGGGCTAACCCGGTGTCATCACCGCATCCGCGGCAGTCGGCCAGACGCCGTTAAGCGTGGACCCAATTTTGGACCCAAACGTCCTGGTATGCGCCGAAACAGGCAGGGATGAAGCGAGCCCCAGCCGGTGCAACCGCTTTACAAAACGACATCTTTCGGGATCACCGATATGGGGCAGGACTGGGGCGCGAGATTTAGCAAACGACCGCCTTCAGCCACCCATTACCGACGATCCCCGAAACAACGCGCCTCCAGCTTGTCGAGCCAGTCCCGCATCCGCGGCAGCGGGTCCGAGCCTGGCGCTGAGATTGCGGCCAAGCCTACTTTGGCGCGAGCAGGCCGTAGGCCGTAAAGTCCCCTCCGGCCTGATAGAGATTAATATTAGGGTTTAGGGGGTTCTTGCCGCCGTCTTCTAGGACCAGTGGAATTGCGATCGCAGGTCCGTAATGCGACTTCCGATACCCCACGCCCGAGGAAGTGAACGACCTCACACTCGATCCGCGCGTTCCGCCCCCAGCTATTGTGGGATCAACGGAGGCAACGAAATGGAAGAGGCGCTACTTCATATCCAGGCCGCGATCGACGTGTTGCGACGATCCGTTGGGCCTCGGCCGGTTATCTCGACATTGGAAGGTGCGCAGGCCAGTCTGATGCACGAGGTCTTCGGCGTGTCCGTGGCGCCACCGGGGCATCCCATGTTGGCTGATTGGCTGAAGACCGATTGGACCCTCGGTCCCGACGAGCCACTGCCCCACTCTGGCTATGGCACAATGACCGATGTGACCGGTTTCGGTAAACTCGACAGCGGGTCGTAGCGGGCGTGCTCTTGGACCCCACTTTGGACCAAACGCCACGGGGACAGGGCAAGCAAGGCCAGCTGACGAGCGCAGAAGCGGCGCAACGCTCCAGGAAATGGGGTTTTCCGGCGCTCGCATCCAACCCAGTCGGCACCACAACCGTTCCGACCCCAACGAAGCCGGAAGCACCAGGCAGCCCCGGCTCGTGCCCATTCGGCGCAGGGTGAGGCCGAGCCCGATCTGTCCGGCATCAGCGCCTATGAGACAGATTGGCTGAGTTGAGATAGAGAGGATTTCTGGCCCATCGTAGCCATTGAAGGAGCGAAGATGGGACAGAAATCCGGGCCGGTGAAGGAACCGGCGGAACAAGTTGTGAAAGAGATCCGCCGCGCCACCCGGCGGCAGTTCTCGGCGGAGGAGAAGATCCGCATTGTGCTGTCGGGTCTGCGCGGCGAGGACAGCATCGCCGAGCTGTGCCGCCGCGAGGGGATCGTCCAGAACCTTTATTACCGCTGGTCGAAGGAATTTCTGGAGGCTGGCAAGAAGCGCCTGGCCGGTGACACCGCGCGGGCAGCGACCTCGGACGAGGTCAAGGATCTGCGCCGCGAGTCCAGCGCGTTGAAGGAGGTGGTCGCCGAACTCATGCTCGAGAACCGGCTGCTGAAAAAAAGCGTGATTGGGGCTGGGGAGGACGACGCATGAGATACCCCGCCGCCGAGAAGCTGGAGATCATCCGGCTGGTCGAACACTCCTCGCTGCTGGTGCGCCATACGCTGGCGAAACTCGGCATTCCCGCGGCAACCTTCTACCGTTGGTATGACCGGCACAGCCGCGGCGGGCCGGAGGCCTTGAATGATCGATCACCGCGACCGGACCGCGTTTGGAACCGCATTCCGGATGGCGTGCGTGACAACATCATGTAGTTGGCGCTTGAAGAGCCGGCATTGTCGCCGCGCGAGCTGGCAGTGCGCTTCACCGACACGAAAATCTATTTTATCTCAGAGGCTTCGGTATACCGCTTGCTAAAGGCCCATGATCTGATCGCCAGCCCAGCCTTCATCGTGGTCAAGGCCGCTGACGCGTTCAAGGACAAGACCACCGCACCCAACCAAATGTGGCAGACCGATTTCACCTATCTCAAAGTGATCGGCTGAGGCTGGTTCTATCTGTCGACCGTGCTCGATGACTTCTCGCGCTACATCGTGGCGTGGAAGCTGTGCACCAACATGAGGGCCGAGGATGTCACCGCCACGCTCGATGCGGCGCTGCAGACCAGCGGGCTGGACCAGGCCGAGCCTGCCGATCGACCGCGGCTGCTGTCCGACAACGGTTCCAGCTATGTCGCGGGTGACCTCGCCAAGTGGCTCGGCGCCCGCAATATCAAACACCTCCGCGGCGCGCCCTATCATCCGATGACCCAGGGCAAGATCAAGCGCTGGCACCAGACCCTCAAGAACCGCATCCTGTTGGAAAATTACTTCCTGCCCGGCGATCTCGAAGCCCAGATCGCGGCGTTCGTCGCCGACTACAACTACTGCCGCCACCACGAGAACATCAATAATCTCACCCCCGCCGACGTCTACTTCGGGCGGGCATCGAGTATTGGCAGAACGAGAAAGGATCAAACGACAGACCATTGCCAATCGCCGCTTGCAGCACCGCCTGCAGGCCGCCTGACATCACCAAACCGATGAGCCAGAGCCTCCCTTAATTTACCCAGCCCCTTGTCTCAATAACTCTGACGACGGACAGTAAAGACAAAGTCGCGATCTTTCGCAGGCGCGTGGCAGAAGAAGCAGGTTTTGTGCACCGCCTCGCTGGCAGGTTTGCCGTCCGTAAAGTCAGCGAACCCCCAGCCGCCCGTCGCGGCGTACTTCCCTGAGTCCTTGACTGTGAACTGAACATTCACGGGGACCCGACAATGAAAGATTGAGCGCCCGGGAATGGACCAGCCAGGACTTTGTCGTCGTTTTCTGACGGGACACGGGTCCAATGAAGCGCGGCAACGATGGTGCCGTCTGGGAACGGGACCTTCCCTTCCTTAAAGGCTTTGATCGCTACATCGTTGCCGAGTTGAGCGCGCAACTGGTCGGCCATGCCCGGCACTAGCAGCTGCTTCACCGCGATCAATTCCCAATCGCAGTATCCGGCGGGGATTTTGATTCCAAAGATCGGCGCAGCCTTGCCATCGGCCTGCCCGAATGCGAGCGACATGTAGGTATCCACGCCGGCTAGCTGCAACTGTAACCAGCACGAAACCAATCCATTTCATGCAAGCCTCCTTAATCTCCCCGGCTGCGCAGGCGCCGCGGCGGGAGGATGCCCGAGAAATTGTGCAGCCGCCTCTTTTTAGTCGCAGCGGTGTACAAGAGTGCGTGAGAGCATTTCGTAATCGGAGGACGTGTGGGTCGAACCTTGCCGGTCGGCTCCGATCCGGCGAACGGTCGGTTTCGGCGCGTGTCGCCCATTGCCTTGCATCCCGGCGAGGGTCGGCTAAACGAACGGAGACCGGTCGTTCGGCCTTGGTGGCAGGAACCATACAAAATGCCCCCGTACGGTCATTCACGCGCTTTGGGTCTTTTTTAACCACCCGCGCACCCGGTCGGATCGTGATGCCGTGTGCCACGACCATAAGTATCCGATTGACTGCCCATTTTTGTAATGATTACCTCAGATAGATTCGAGATTATTACAATAGTCTTTCAAAACGTCCCTACAATGTAAAAGCCGTCAGCACCAGGGGGCAATCCACCATGACTCTATACGTCGGATACTTGGCCAGCGCGCTCGTTTTGTGCACGTTTCTCACACGAACGATGAAGCCGCTCCGATGCATTGCGCTTGGAAGCAATGTCGCATTCATTACCTACAGCGCAATGCTTCAGCTTTATCCAGTGCTGATATTGCATTGTATTTTGTTGCCCGTAAACCTATGGCGTCTGTGGGAAATTATGAGGCTCGGCAGTAGCGTTGACGAAGCAATCGACAACTTTAAATTATTTAATGCACTTGTTCCATTTGCTAAGAGAATGAAATTCAGTAGCGGTGAAATATTGATCCGAAAGGGTGATCCTTCTGATGCACTCTACCTTCTCTTAGCGGGCACATTGTGGGTAGAGGAAGCGGAAGTCGAGTTGGGACCTGGGAGTATCGTTGGAGAGATGGGGGTATTGAGCAGCACCCATCGCAGAACGGCGACCGTGGAAGCAACATCCGATTGTGTGCTCGGGTGTGTTTCAGCAGCCGATTTTCAGCGCGTGTACTTTGCTGACCCCTCCCTGGGTTTGGCCCTAATTCGACTGATTATCGACCGTCTCACCCGCGAAAGCGCATGTCAGCCAGTTGCAAGCTGCCGCGGAGTGATTTTTGGCAGTGCTGGCACAAAATCGCGCTCCGGATGCCTTCGTTAACGTCAAGAGCGGAAGCGGTTATACAGTTCATTGGATGCCCTACGTGCCCGGGGCTCGGGGGCAAGGTCAACCCCAGCAGGTTGCCAGCCCGCGACCGCTTCCGGCGCATCCTCCTCCTTCCCGCCCATCTCGGCGAAGGTCGTTTTACCCAACCGATAGCCGCCTTTCAGACTTGGCGGCCGGAACTGGTCTTCGGGCCCCCTGAGCGGCCATTCCCGCAGGAATTCGGCAATGCCTCAGGTGGTGGAAAAAGATCTTCGCTATGTTAGCGGCAGGTGGCGAGTGACGCCGATAGCCGCCAGGACTTACCCGGGCGGGCGCCGTGCTTTCGCCGGATGCAGCAGGCATCTTGTGGGTGCTGGGGGTATAGTGAGCTTCGTCAACAAGGACGTTTGGGTTTCCTCAGCACTGCCCTTGGAGGGCGTTAGGCGAACATGATATCCGAACATCGCATAGCGGATCAGGCCGGCGGAACGTATGGATCGTCTGAAGCCGCCGCCGGATGGCACCGCAGTGGCGTTGCCCGTGCGCAGATCCTAGCACCGCTGACTGAGCGGATGCTTGACTTGGCCGGAGTCGACATCGGCCATCGAGTCCTCGATGTCGCGGCTGGCACCGGCGAACAGATGCTCCTGGCGGCTCAGCGTGTCGGACCTACCGGCGCGGTCTTGGCAACCGACATAGCTGTCCGGATGCTAGCGTTGGCGGAAGAGGCGGTCGCGCGGGCTGGACTTCGAAACGTTAAGACCCGAGTCTTGGACGCTCGCGAGCTTCACCTCGAGCCCGAGTCATTCGACGCCGCAATCGCGCGGCTGGCACTCATGCTTGTCCCGGAGCGCGCGCGGGTAATGGCCGGCATTCATCAGGCACTGAAGCCGGGCAGAAAGTTTGCGGTTTTGGTTATTGGCACCGCCGATGAATGCCCCCTTATCGCGCTACCGATGGGGATCGCGGGCCGCCATGCCGGAGCGCCCCAGGCGCCGTTCGGCGATCCTGGCTTGTTCGCGCTTGGCGATCCGGTCGTGCTCGAGGCTGTGTACCGCGATGCCGGGTTTCGTGACGTGACCATCGAGGCGGCGCTGGTCCAACGGCGATTCCCTTCGCTCGCAGTGGCCATGCAGAACGTCCGGGATCTGCTGCCGGAGATACCGCAGCTGCTGATGCAAGCCACCGAAATTGAACGCGAAGCAGCCTGGGCCGAGATCGAGGATGCTCTGCGCCAGTATGATAACATTGGCGAAATCGTGGCAACCACAGACGTACCTGGTCGGTGTGGGGACGAAGTAGCCCGCCATCAATGGCTGCCAAGCTGCGCGTTGGACGCGCGAACGTTCGGCGTCCGCGCACTGCGGAAGGTGCGCCGGGGGGTTGGCCTTGGCCGGAGAAGGAATAGGCAAACTGGCCCACTGCCCATCGCCGACGTTCGCACCTATACCTCCGTGCATGTTGGTTGCGGCCTTGCCTTCCGGCCATCTGGTATTAGAGAACATACCTTCGACGACAAGGACAAGAAACGGGGGCCGCGGATGGCGGAGGAACTTACCTTCAGGGATGAGGCGGCGGCGCTGTACGACCAGGCGTTCGCGCATGTCACGGCGTACTTCATGCCCTTCTTATTGCAGGCCGCCGGTGTTGCGCCGGGCATGCGCGTCCTTGACATCGCGACAGGTACCGGGCTCTCCGCCGAAGCGGCCCTCGCCGCGGTCGGCCCGACCGGCTACGTCACCGCCGCCGACATCTCGCCGGCGATGGTTGCAAGGGCGCGCGAGCGCCTCGGGGACGCGCTGAACGTTGCGCTCTCGGTCGAGGACGGACAGACGCTTCCATTCCCCGACGAGAGTTTCGACGCGGTTCTCTGCAATCTCGGACTGATGTTCTTTCCCGACCCGGTGCGGGGCCTAGCGGAATTCCGCCGTGTACTGCGTCCCGGGGGGCGCGTGGCGGTTTCGGTCAATACCGTGGTCGAGCGCTCCTACAACCACCAGATCAACGTTATGATCGCGCGCTACGTACCGGGCTTGGCGGAGTCCGTCGATCGCACCTTCGCGCTCGCCGAAGCGTCAAAACTGCGGTCGCTCTTCGAGGCGGCCGGCTTCGCCGACTTCGCAACCGATACGATGAGGCACGCCTTTGTGCTACCGTCGTTCGACGCCTATTACGGCCCCTTTGAACGCGGCGGATGCTCGACCGGTCAGGCGCTGGTCGGCCTTTCCGAGGACATACGCCGTGCGGTACGCGAAGAGGCGCGGCGCGACCTGTGTGACACCGGGGGGCCGGTCAAGCCGGAAGCCGAGTACCGGATTGCCAGTGGAGAGCGCCAAAGAGAGTGAGGCAGATCGCCTTAACGCAACTAGGTGACGGCCGGTTCCGGCGCAATCCGGCAGCTCCCGCTCGGTCCGGCGAAGTTTTGCTTACTGAAGCCGACGCTCCCTCCGACGGTGTGGGCGCCTGACCTGAATCTGCCCCATAGCGGTCACCGACGTGCGGCATTTCGAAGGATGTGACGGCGAAAGGAGCCGACGGGCAGCCGCCTACTGCTGATCCGGACGAGACGTCGCTCGGAAATGATCGGGCCCGAGTGATCTGCTACATTTCCGGTGACGCTTCACGGCGGTTAGGGAGGGGAATTATGCTCAGGAAGCGCCTTTGCGATCTCCTCGGCATCGACGTACCGATCATACTCGCTGGGATGGGTGCAGGAGCAACGTCGGCGAAATTCGCTGCCGAGGTCTCCAATCATGGCGGGCTCGGAAGCGTTGGTTCGCTCTTTTGCGCCGCCGACGCGGTGAAGCGGGAAATCGATCTGTTGCCCACCCTGACGAACCGTAATTTTGCGATAAATCACATCCCGCAAGCCTTGGATGTCGAAGTCTTTCATCACACCCTCCGAGCCCGACCGGCCGTGATTTCCTTCGCGCTAGACGACCCGGGTGATTTGATTCGCCAGGCCCATGATGTCGGAGCTCTGGTCATGGTGCAGGTCACGACGGTCGGTCAGGCCGTTCAGGCAGCCGAACGCGGGGTCGATGTGATCATCGCGCAAGGCAGTGAGGCCGGCGGCTACGGCGGCACCATCAGCACGATGGCGCTCGTGCCGCAAGTCGTGGATGCGGTGTCGCCCGTCCCGGTTGTCGCCGCCGGCGGCATCTATGACGGGCGGGGCATTGCCGCGGCTTTTATGCTGGGAGCGGTCGGGGTCAACATGGGCACCCGCTTCCTCGCGTCCAAAGAAGCGCCGATTGACGATGATTGGAAGCAGGCGATCATCGAGGCGAATTCCGAAGACGCGGTGAAGGCCGAGGTTCTCAACGACATCATTCCAGGGCTGGGCACGGTCGGATACGGCACCGTCGGGCGAACCCTGCGCACACCGTTTCTGGATGAATGGGGCAGCAAACGGGATGAGGCGCGCCGAAACGGAGAACGCCTTTGGGTGGAAATTGTCGAAAGGCTCCGCCGCGGGCAGCGCCGAGAAACGCTGGTTTGGGCGGGACAAACCGCTGGAGGAGTCAAGGAAATCTTGCCCGTAGCCGACATCATGCGGCAATTGGTCGACGAGACCGAAGCTGCGCTGGCTCGGGTTCCTCGCTCCCATTGAATGTAATGCAGCCGACACCCGGCAAGCTTAACCGCTCTAGAAACCGGAGGTTTCTTTCACCGCGTGGTACTAGATGTGCGATTTGCGATACACTGCGAAGTCGAGGACGACGCTCATGGATACCTCCGTAGTATGGCTAACTGGCGGGGTAATGCCACGCGGCGAGATAATGCACGCCTGCGTCCCCCGACCCAAACTGCTCAGTATGCGGCGTCCCCGCCGGCACTGAGCACAAGTCACCGGCGCGATAGGTCTGGGGCGTACCATTACAGGCGATCGTCATCTCCCCCTTGAGCACAAAGAGGAGCGCATCGAACTCATGGCTGTGCTCAGCACCCGTCCCGCTGACTTCCATTTGCCGGTCGAACAGCTCGGTGTACCCCTCGGCCTTGAGCTTCCGCTCGAATTCTGCGCGTTCCATCGTCTCGCTCCCTACCCGCCTAGACAATCCTAACATCTCACCCTTGCCCATGTAGCCGAGGTCGAGAAGGAAGTGGACGAGAAATGAATGGACATGGGACTCGTTACTCGTGGCACACAGCACGAGGCGTTCGATGCGCCTGACATTGCCATCACCACTTTAGCCTCTCGAATCGGACGGCCTCCCCTAAATCACAAAAAACTCAAAGGATTCAACAAGCTTCGAGACGGACACTAAGGCTATTTCTGCGAAAGCCACTCGCGGCCGCCGTCCGAGCCATTCAGCATTGTGCTGCTGAAACGGACGAGCGCGGCGGTTGCAATGGCCTCCTTTATTTGAGCATCGGTCGCACCAGCGGCTTTTGCTGCTTTAGTGAGAGCGTAAACGCAATATGCACAGGGAATTTGTGCTGCCACAGCGAGGCCAATGAGTTGCTTGGTTTTCCCGTCCAAAGCTCCCGTGGGATTCATCACGGCCCGGTATTCGTCCCATAGCGGCTTCAGTGCCTGGTCGGGAAGTGTCTGTTTCATCCACGTAGGGGCCTCCTGAGCGCTGGCGCTTGGTTCCGATGCCAAAGCCAACAACAGCGCTAAACCAGTACTTGCTAGTAAGGTTCTCATGACTCACTCCCTTAAGTATAGGCCGAACAATAACTAAATCGCAGCTGAAAACAAGCGCGCTCGCAGTGCCGCCCGGGGCGTCCGCTATCGGCGCTAGGCCGTCGCCGCTAGACGCTTCCGCGAAGGCCGGCTCGCGCTAGGAGAGCAGCCGCTCAGGCTTGGCAGCCGGAACTGATCAAAATGCCCCTGAGCGGATCTTGGCCGGCGGCGAGCGTGTTGACGCCGCCGAACGCGTGTGCTGGCTTTCGGGCGTCATGGAATACGAACTGCAGCGCGATGAGCGGGGCCAGCCGGTCGGTTGGCCGATCGAGGGCTGGTCGCCGCGGCCGCGCCCCCGAGAACCTCGATGGTCGGCCGCTTCGCCACGGTCGAACCGCTCGACCCCGACTGCCATGCGGCCGAATTGTTCGACGCCAATTCCGAGGATCGTGAGGGGCGGCTGTGGACCTATTACAATTTGGGTCCGTTCACGACGCTTCCGGAATACCGAGCCTGGCTCGACGCCGCCTGCGCCAATTCCGACCGGCTCTATCACGCGATCCGCGACAATGCGCAAGGCCAGGCGGTCGGCGTCGCGGTCTATCAGAACTGGGTGCCGGCGATGGGCACGATCGAGATCGGTGGCCTCGTATTCAGCCCGCGGCTGCAGCGCCGACCTGCGGCGACGGAGGCGATGTTTCTGATGATGCGCCGGGTGTTCGACGAACTCGGCTACCGCCGCTATGAATGGAAATGCGATTCGCTGAACCTGCCGTCGCGCGCCGCCGCGGCCCGGCTCGGCTTCCAGTATGAGGGCCTGTTCCGCCAAGCGATGATCACCCGCGGGCGCAACCGGGACAACGCCTGGTTCTCGGTCATCGACCGCGACTGGCTGGCTCTGCGCGCCGCCTTCGAGCGCTGGCTCGACCCGGGTAATTTCGCGGCCGACGACAGCCAGCGCCGACGGCTGGCGGATCTCCGATCTGGCTCCGGATGAGCGGCAAACCGGCACCATCGTTGGCGCTGCTGTCAGCGATAACGGCGCTCGCGTTCTGCGGCTTGCATATGGTCGTGCCGGTCTTGCCGCTGCTCGTCGCGGCATTCGCCGACACGCCGGCGCACGTGCAGCTCGTCGTGAGCCTCTATCTCGCCGGGATTGGCGCCGGGCAGCTTGTCTACGGCCCGGTTTCCGACCGCTTCGGGCGGCGTCCGGTGTTGCTCGCCGGTCTCGCGGCATTTCTCCTCGGCACGGCGCTGTGCGGCGCCGCGTGGTCGTTGCCGGCGCTGATCGCGGGACGCGTTGTGCAGGCGCTCGGCGCCTGCGCCGGCATTGTGCTGAGCCGCGCGATGATCCGCGACGTCTATGAGCGCGAGGCGGCAGCGCGCGGATTGGCGCTGGTCATGATGGCGATGACGCTAGCACCGGCGATCTCGCCAGCACTCGGTGCTTACCTCGCCGAATGGTTTGGCTGGCGGGCGGTCTTCGCGGTGCTCGGCGGGTTGGGCGGCGTTGTTCTTATTGCGACCGTCATCCGGCTCGGCGAGACCAACCGGCAGCGGGTCCGGCTTGATCTCGCCGGCATGGCGGGGGCCAACCTGGCGCTGCTGCGCTCGCCCGCTTTTGTCGGCTTTGCGGTGTGTGGCGCCTGCACAAGCGCGTCGTGGTTTACGTTCATCGCTAGCGCGCCGCACATCCTGGCGGAGGCGCTGCGCCGGCCGCCGAGCACCTATGGGCTGATGATCCTGCTGCCGATGGCGACCTACATGCTCGGCAATGCCGCGGCGGCGCGTTTCGCGCCGCGCATCGGGAGCTTGCAGCTGCTGCTCGCCGGCCGGGCGCTCGCGTTTGCCGCCGCGCTCGGGATGGCGCTGTGGGCAGGCTCGGCCCCTCTCAGCATCTGGCTCTTGTTCGTGCCGATCGGGCTGGCTGAAATCGGCGACGGCATGAGCGGGCCCGCAGTCATGGCGGCGGCGCTCAGCATCCATCCGCGGCTCGCCGGCACCGCGTCGGGGCTGATGGGCTTTCTGCAGATGGCCGCCGCCGCTCTCGGCAGCTTCGTGGTCGCGTTGCTGCCGTACCGGAACGCGTTCGGCATGATCGCGCTGTACGGCGGCTTTGTCGCGCTCGGGCTGGCTGCTGCAGTTTTCGCCGTGCGGTGTACGCAGTCGCCGCCGGCGGCCGCTGCGGAGGAGCCTCCGGTCTTGCCGGGCGCGCCCGCGTCTGCGATGCCCGCTACCAAATTCCAAGGGGCCACGCGAGGCTAGGAACGAAGTTCACCTCCTGCCCCTGCTCCCGACAATCGGCGCATCCAGTGGCGCCTCCTGTTGGCTGCGCCCCGGGCGCGGCCGTTCGGCCTGGGCAGCAGGAACTGGCCTTGATGCCCCGAAGCCGACCTTTGCACCGGCTCGCGGAGTTCCGAGAGCGGCCTTCATCCCCGGCGTGGGCTCACCGCGGAAGTTCCATCACCAGCGCGGACCCTAACTTGGCGCGCATTTGAGCTCGGTTGAAACCAGTCACGCGTGTACGCTCGGCACTCGCGGCGAGTGCCTGCACTTGCAGGGTGCGGCAGCCAGAGCCGCCTTAACATGACATCCATGTCCAAGTGTGGCAGGAAGATTGCCCGGGAGCGGGATTGTGTCGCGCCGATTTACCAGCCTGAGCTACGCGCCGGCCGAGACCCGCAGCCGCCTGCGGGAACGGTTGCGGCGATTTCTGCCCGCCCAAGGTCATGCCAACGTCATTCGCCGCCATGGTCCGCCAAAATTGCACGATGAAGCGTTGCTGGATCTCTTGCTGCATTTGGATATCGCATTTGCGAGCGATGAAAAGGCCGCGCGTTCGGCTTACGAGGCCGCACTACCAGAGAACTCGACGGAACCCGATTTCGACACGTTGATCAATGACGGTTGGCTCCGGGTAATTTGGGGGCGCATTTCGACGTCGTTTGAGGTTAGCCGGGCGGCTCAGACGGCACGGGCGGGTGCACTTTCGGCGCTCAAGGCTCTACTGAAGGGCCGGTTCGAGGAACGCTGTCACGTTGCGGACGAGGCCAGTAAAAACCCCGACCTGGTTCCCATCGTGGAGTCGATCAACCAAGAGAAAACTTGGCCGCACACGATCGGCTGCGAGTGGCCGGAATGGATTGCGGCACAACTCTGGGATCGTGCGGCAAAAGACCCGGCCGATATGAACGCCGCGTTGCGCTTATGGGTGGATCGGTGGCATGTGCTGGGATTCCCCTCGTTGATCCCATCGGCCGCATGGTCCGAAACCGAGCTTCTTGCCTTTTGGAAAGCCGCAACGGAGCTGCTGGGGTCGAAGGCGGGCTTTCTGGGCTGGGAAGAGTTGCGGACGAGTTTCATCGCGGGAATGGCTCTCACCAGCGGCCAATCATCCGCAGATTTAAGCAATTACGTTCCAGCGATCCCCGACACGCTGATCGAACGTTCGCTGTGGTTGGAAAACTACAATGTACAGCGGCCAGTCATGGACATATTTCAGGAGTGCCAGGACGTTTTCGCCGTTGCGGGTTTACTTCTAACTGACATCGAAAAGGCAGATCACAGTCCGGCCCCGCATCCGCGCGCGGCCGAGCTCTTCGCGCTCGCCACCGAGCGACCTGAGCTCTTTCTCGTTGTGCTCTTCCGTCTGCGCACAACCCCGGCCTTGCTCGCCGATGTGTTGCTTCATCCCGCGACATCGGCGCTGGGCTGCCTGATTATCGGCGAGTGGCAATTCCTCGGTGCGTGGGATCGCGAACTGACGAACCGGGACGATGAAGCGACAAAGGCGATCGCCTTTGCCGACGCCGCGTCCGTGATGGGCTGGTTTCTTCAGCAGGGTTCTCTGCCGCCGGCGGAGGCAGCCGCGCTGTTGAAATGGATTCACAGAAAAGCAGGGCCGGGGTTCATAGAAGATCAGGCAGGCACAGAGCCCATGCTGCCCGTGATCCGCGCCGAGCTTGTCGGCCAATCGCCCGAGACGTTGCGCGCAATGGTGGCGGCTTTGACGGCCGCTATGCCCGCATCGGGCCTGGGAACGCCCGATTTTGCTGCTGTTCTCGATCTCTCCGACCTTGGTGGCATTGAGGACGAGGTGGACGCCGACACCGTTGTAACCGCCTATGCGCACTCCATCGCCACGGGCGACTATTCGCTGTCGGCTCACCGGATAGGAGCCGCAGGCGCAGCCTCGCTGGCCCGCATGGCCGGGCGGACGCAGGCGCTGCGCACCCAGTTCCTTTATCCCCTGGACGTTCGCGCCCGATTGGCCGCCGCGACGTCTCACGATAATGAGTTTACCACTGCGGATTCCATCGGACGGTCGCTGCGAACGCACATCCGAATTCTCTGCCGAGCCATCATCGGTGGAGTGGCGGACGCGCCCGCCGATCTGTTTGACGCCCTGGTGGCCGCTGTCCGGACTGGCGCGCTAAAGCACGACGAGAAGGGGCGCGTCGCCGCATTCGCCCCGCGATTCGAGAAACACATCGGGGCGCTCGTTTCCGACCGGCCTCTGGCCGCTGACCTGGCGGCCGCCCTGACGTTCATCGACCGGCAGCGACAAGAAGCTCTGTTGGCAGCGATTCTCGAAACCGATGAGCCGCTCATCCTCGCGCAGTTGCTTTCGAGAAGTCCGCCCAATCTTCGCTCCAACATCGAACGGCGCATCACCGCGCTCGCGCCGATTGACGCTGGAGCGATCCGTTCTCTTCCGGAAATGCAGGCCCGCATTGACGAACTGCTGACGGCTGGCGCCGCAGACGCCGCCGCAAGCTATATGGCCGCCGAGGTTGGTCTCACGACGTGGGGGAAACCTGCAGGGCGTGAACTCACCCGGTTCCGGAACCAACTCCGCCTCCATTTCCTTCGGGAGGACTGGGCGGCGATTGCGGCCACGGCCGATCCAAACTTCCCAGCGCCACTAGAGCAGGCGGCGGCGGTTGAGACCTTACGGCAATTTCGCGGGCTGACGGGCCCTCAAGGGCCCGAACCCAAATCCCGAGTGGGCGAAGACGTTGTTCGCGGAGCTCTTCGCCAAACGCCCGTCTCTTAGTTTCGCCACCAATTGGTTTGCGGCCGAGATCAGCGAGCTGCTTCAGACAGATAGTTTCAGCCTGTTGAAAGGGGATCAAATCCGCAAAGGGCAGAAGGCGATTGCCGAGGTCGAACGAATGACGGCGCTGCTTCCAGCGGCTTCCGTAGATGAAGCCATGGAGTGCAATCGGGCGCTGTTGTTGCTGGCCCTCTGTGAGCCAAGTCAGGCCCTTGCCGTCCTATCGGCCGTGACCTTTATTCGCCTGCCAGATACCGCCGCCGCTTATCGCACAATAGCGCTGGCCAGGCTGGGCCGGCGATCGGAGGCGACCGCGGCGCTGGATGCCGCTGAGCACACCTTCGGCAGGACTTGGGTGCTTGCGGCAGCACGAAGTCACATCGCCAGCGGGGCACCCTTCCTCTCTGTGCCCGATATCTCTGTATATGATGACCTCGTTGAAAACGTCGCGTCAGCGATTGCCCAGTTCCGGACGATGAATCCCGCTGACCAAGCCCGAGTGCTTCAACGACAGGCGGATCCCTTCGAAGCGCTGCTGGTCGACTATGTCCGGGCCGCCGCCGACGATGTCGTATCCCTCGTCCCGATGATGAAAGGCGTCCAGATTGATGCCATCGAAGACGATCTGACTGCCTTCATCCAGCACCTGCTGGCGGCTCGCGTCCAATTTCTAGGATGGTCGGTCGGCGACCAGTCGAAAGGTGGTTTCAGCGCCAAAGGCAACGCTGGCGAACGAGATCTTCTCATCACCTGGGGAAGCTCGGTGCTGGCCCTGATCGAAGCGGTGATCTGTGACAGACCGCTTACCCAGGATGTGATGAAGGCGGACCTGGAAAGTCATTTCCAGAAGCTGCTTGGGTATGGCAATTCAAGGGTCTTCTTTCACCTCACCTACGCCTACATCGAAGACAAGCAGGGGCTCATGCTGTCCTTAGAGACGTCGGCCGAGATGGCCAGCCCTGCAGGGTTTACCTATCTTGGGCGCGAACCGATCCCTCATGACGACTCTCGGCCATCCGGCTTCGTGGCGCGGTACTCAGCAGATTTTGGTGAGGTAAAGGTGGTTTTTCTTGTCCTAAATCTCGGTCAGCAGCGACAACGACAAGCGGCGAAAACCGCCGCCGCCACAAAGGCTCGAAAGGCGTCGAAAAAGCCGAAAAGTGCCGGAGTCAACTAACGACACCGATCTGCACTCGGAAACAGACGTTCCCAACGTCACAATCGAGCCACGACATCACCGGTGCGCCGACAATCAAGACCCCCGCCGGAAAGTTGGTGTGGCTGGCGGGATCACCCGCTCGGCCGTCTGGCGACCGGGGTGGGTCGAACTCGCGCTTTCATAGCAGTCCGGCGAAGGACTGGTTTCGGCGCTCTGCAGCCGATGGGGGCGGTGCCGCCAAGGTCCTCTGACCGATCCGATAGCCGACGCTCAGGCTTGTCGGTGGGAACTGGTCAAAATGCTCCGGTAGGAATTCGGCAATGGCTCAGGTGGTGGAAAAAAGATCTTCGCTATGTTAGCGGCAGGTGACGAGTGACGCCGATAGCGGCCAGGACTTACCCGGGCGGGCGCCGTGCTTTCGCCGGATGCAGCAGGCATCTTGTGGGTGCTGGTGTATAGTGAGCTTCGTCAACAAGGACGTTTGGGTTTCCTCAGCACGGCCGTTGGAGGGCGTTAGGCGAACATGATATCCGAGCATCGCATTGCGGATCAGGCCGGCGGAACGTATGGATCGTCGGAAGCCGCCGCCGGATGGCAGCGCAGTGGCGTTGCCCGTGCGCAGATCCTAGCACCGCTGACCGAGCGGATGCTTGACCTGGCCGGAATCGACATCGGCCATCGAGTTCCTCGATGTCGCCGCTGGCACCGGCGACCAGACGCTCCTGGCGGCTCAGCGTGTCGGACCTACCGGCGCGGTCTTGGCAACCGACATCGCAGCCCGGATGCTGGCGTTGGCAGAAGAGGCGGTCGCGCGGGTGGGACTTGGGAACGTTGAGACGCGAGTTCTGGACGCTCGCGATCTTAACCTCGAGCCCGAGTCATTCGACGCCGCGATCATGCGGCTGGCACTCATGCTGGTCCCAGAGCGGGCGCGGGTAATGGCCGGCATTCATCAGGCATTGAAGCCAGGCAAGAAGTTTGCGGCTTTGGTCATTGGCACCGCCGATGAATGCCCCCTTATCGCGCTACCGATGGGGATCGCGGGCCGCCATGCCGGAGCGCCCCAGGCGCCGTTCGGCGACCCCGGCTTGTTCGCGCTTGGCGATCCGGTCGTGCTCGAGGCTGTGTATCGCGATGCCGGGTTTCGTGACGTGACCGTAGAAGCGGCACCGGTCCAGCGGCGATTCCCTTCGCTCGCAGTGGCCATGCAGAACGTCCGGGACCTGCTGCCGGAGATACCGCAGCTGCTGATGCAAGCCACCGAAACTGAACGCGAAGCGGCTTGGGCCGAGATCGAGGTGGCTCTGCGCCAGTATGATAACGTTGACGAATTCGTGGCACCACAGACATACCTGATCGGTGTGGGGACTAAGTAGCCGCCATCAATGGCTGCCAAGCTTCGCGTTGGATCGATCCCTGCGTCTCGCTCGCAGCCGCTCAAACGGCTGGTCTCGGCGCGTCTTGCCAATTTCCGTTCTCGCCGACGAAAGTCTTCTAAAAGAAGTGATAGCGGCCCCGTCAGAGCGCCAGGGCCGCACTTGTGCTCAGCTCACAGCTCGATTTGCTCCGAGATGCTGAGCGCATCGTCGACCTCGATGCCGAGATAGCGAACAGTGCTTTCGAGCTTCGTATGCCCGAGCAGCAGCTGCACCGCTCTCAGGTTGCCGGTCTTCTTGTAGATCTGCGCCGCCTTGGTTCGTCGCATTGAGTGGGTCCCGTAGGCCGAGCTATCGAGCCCCGCGCGCTCAACCCAACTATGGACAATCCGGGCATATTGCCGCGTCGAGGTGTGCGGTCGGTCATGAAACCGGCTTGGGAATAGGTACTGCCCGAACTTTGGAGCGGTATCGGCCAACCAATCGCGGACTGCTGCTCGGGTTTGTTCGGTAACCTCGAACTGGACCGGTCTTCCTGTTTTCTGTTGGATCACCGTGGCGCGATCTCGGACCCGGCCGCCGACGCAAACATCGTTGACGTGAAGCTGCACAAGATCGCAGCCCCTCAGCTTGCTGTCGATGGCCAAATTGAACAAAGCAAGGTCGCGTCTGTGCTGTTCGAGCTGAAGCCGGACCCGGATTGTCCAGACCTCCTTTGGCTTCAGCGGGCGCTTCTGGCCGATGAGGCGACCCTTGTTCCAAGGGATACGGCGCAACGAGGTTTCTGCGGCGTCGATGCTGAGCATGGTAGTTTCCTCCGAAACCGACCCGACCCTCCGCAGCTCGGATCATCCGCGATCCGCAGCGCAAAAACGTACTGAAGGCAGCTCTCAGCTGCATCAAACCGACCTTCGGCCTCCGAGCGATATCCTTGCCGGACCTGCCCCCATTCCGGTCATCGCCGGGCGCTAGCCGGAGCGGCTCGTATCAGTTGGGTGAAATGCGAGCTTCCCGATTTGGGCCGCTTGGAGTGCCTAGCTTTTAAAAGCGTCATTCGCGACGATCCCCGACGCTGCGCTTATCGCACCGGGTACCGCTGGCAGACCAAACCGGCAGGGGATATCCTCGCTCACGGAGTTCGCAATGTTGGCTTGCCGGTTGTGGCGCCGTTTTAGCGCGCAGCATCACTCGCCCGCAGCAATTAGTCTGCTTTTTGAACCGGTGTTGTCGCCTTCTCCACAGCCATTGGCTGATGGCTCGGAGGGGTATTGGTCACCCCCAGCGCGGGAAGACCTTACCCATTACGGTAAGCACCTCGTCGGCGCTGCATGGCTCCGTGCGCTGCTGCCGGTTGAGCTTATGGCGCAGGATCGAAGAATGGCGGTAGACCTCTTTGCGCGCGCGCATAATGTTGCCGAGTGGCGCATGCTCCGCCGTCACGCGCCATGGCGTGAAGGAGAGCGCATCCATCTTCTCGAGGTTCTCGTCGCCAGAGATGTCCTGCCGCGGGATGCGGAGCTTGGCCACCGTGACGAAAGGCGACAGCGCCTCAGGCCATTCGACGGTGACGTCCTCGACCGGCATCCGGGCTAGATCGGCGCACAGTTGCACTTGGATGTCGAATTCGTATGGATGGTCCCGCAGCTCCGCTACCAGGACGGGGCGGTACACCTCCGGGGCCGACGCAAGGTCGAGAGAGCGCTCAACCACCTTTTTTGCAAATGCCGGGTTGGGGGCGAAACGCACCTTGGCGATATAGTCCCCGTGCCGAACAGCACCCATCGTCCAGTAAGTGGATAGCAACAGGTTCACGGGGCGTGTCTGAGCCACGGTAAGGAACGCGAGGAGTTCGTCCCAGGCCCACTGATCCTGGTCCAGCGTTCCCTTGCCCGTCACAAAGTCTCGAAAAAAACGGTGCCGACCGGGGGTGCCTTGCGCAAAGTAAAGTGGTGCTTCTACGAACAACTCCTGGATAAATAGATAATGCTCGATCGTATTGCAGAAGAAGATCGGCGCGTCGATGTTGGCGTAATCGAAGGTGCGCGTGTCGGGCTGATCGTCGAGCAGGGTCGGACCGTCGATGTCGAACATCTTCAGCGCCAATCCGGTCGCGCCGCCAAGCCGCGCGTCCGCTCCAGCATGTGGCGAGCCGTTGGAAAAGCGGATCAATGCGTCGTGCGTTCCGGGTTTGGCATAAATGCCTTGCGCGTATTCGGCTGGAAGCCGATCCAATATCTCGACCTCGGCCCTGACTAGTCCATAGCCTTTGGCGTGTGCGTCGCGGACGGCGCGGCCGGTGCCTTCAGTCGTGGCCGACCCGGCAATGTAACGCTCCGTCTTTGCGATTACTGTCTGCAGGGTTTCATCGAACTGGGGATCGGCGGCTTCGATGTCCGGCGTGTATTTGACGAACGGGGTCGACATGTGTCCTCCTTCTATTATCGGACCTCCCTCCTTGAGTGCGCGTTGCGGCGGCGTGATGAGAGGATGTCCGAAGCCGCGCTTTTAGGGACTGATTACCCATAAACTCGGAGTTCCCCGAGCCTTCAAAACATGCCGGAGGTGCAGGAGCGGCTCGCGTCGCTTGAGACAATTGAGCTGGGGTCGCGCAGTGTGACACCGCCAGGATGTGAAGTTACTGCAAACGAGAGAAACGATCTTGCTGCCACAGCGCATTCCCGCCGATTTCAACAACAGCCCGGGCGTTCTGTCGCTCAGCTCGCGGTATCAAATCCTCCGGTCTCGACGGCTCGCGCGGCGGTCACGACAGAGCCCGTGATGAGCAATGCCAATCCGGCAATGATTGGTAGGGCTTTTCTGCATCGGCGAAACGGAATGGTCATCGTACCTCTCCTTGCAGCGATTTTTACTTAAACGACAGGTGTTGCGCGCTGTCCGAGCCCGCAGCGCTCTACGCGCTGCGGGCTCGGTTTCGGTCACTCAATGATTAGCGACGGAACGACCGCGATGGCGCGGGTGACGTTGTAGAAATTGGGAGATGTCGCCAGCACCAGCTCGTGGATCTTCCGGAGCTGCTCTTCGGTGCCGTCGCCCTTGATCACTACTCGGGTGCGCAGCTCGCGATAGCCGGGAGCGACCGACGGATCGAGCCCAAAGAAGCCGCGCAGGTCGATGTCGCCTTCGGTGGTGATCTCCAATTTTTGCAGTGCGATACCCTGCAGCGCGCAGAGCGCCGAGTAGCCCACCATCATGCAGGCGTTGAAGCCGGCGAGCAGATATTCCTGCGGATTGGCATAGGCGTTGCCGCCACCGAGCTCTAAGGGCTCGTCGATGTCGAGCGAGAAGCGCCGCGGCACATTGGTGCCGCCGATTGCAAAGCTGTCGACTTGCGCCCGCGAATGCGCGCCGCTCTGCCAGGTGCTGGCGACCCGCCAATGCGTCATGCCCTGTGCGGGATTGGCCTCGACGCTCTCGATCAACGTATGCACGGCATCGGTGTCGATACCGTTGACGACGCTGCCGGAAGACAGGGAAGCATTTTCTTGCATTTTGACGGCTGTGGACATGATCTGGATCCTTTCACGCGATCAGGTTGAGGTTGCTTTAGGCGGCTTCCAGCATCCGTACCGGAGCGAAGGAAGCGAGCGCCTCGTGGATCCGGCCGAGTTGTGCGTCGGTCGTCAGGCTCGCCAATGTGCTGGCGAAGTGGGGATGCCGCGCGCCGGAGAGGATGTACTGGAAGCGGTATGCCTCCAGGATCGTCTGCTTCATCATGCGGGTCTCGGACGCGCTCAGTTGCCGCCCGCAAGTTCGAGCAAAGTAATCGCCATCGGCAGCGGCCTGCGCCTGTACAATGGCGTCGACGGCCCTGACCAGCGCGATCAGCTCGTCGACCGCCGCATCGCGCGCCTCAGCACTGATGCCGGCATCGAGCCGCCGCCACTCCAGCTCGTCCATGAGCGCGTGCTGGCATTCCTCCTTCCAGTGGAACATAAAGACGTCCTGGTAGAGTTCGGATAGACCGACGTCCTCACGAATGCTTTCACGGTAATGGGATTGGGTGAACAGCTCGATGTGCAGGGTTAGTGCCAGCACTGCCCAGCTGCTCTTGCTCAGTACCGCGGCGGCGACCTCGTTCGGATCCCAGGCAAAACTGTAGCCGGACGGCATGACCTCCGCGGTCAGCGCTTCGACCCGGCGAAACAATGCCTGATGCTTTAGCTCTTCATCGCCGAACCGGATCAGCGCCTCGAGCGCGACTTGGTCACCGAGCCAATGGTCGCGACTGAGCTCCAATACTTTGGCGCCGATGAAGCGCTCGACCAACCCGAACATGTTGGCGTAAGTGCGCCCTTGGACCTGACTGAAGAAGATCCGCTCGCTCGGCGAGAGAAAGTCGAGCCCGCCCGCCAGTGTGAGCCCGTCGGGCAGGAACTTGTCAGCGCGATCGAGCCGGCGCCCGCGAATGACGTCGGTCTCGACGTCCCAGCGCATCCGCTTCGATGCGGCAATGCAACGGGCGAACCGATCGGTTGGAACGGCATAGGAAATGTCCATCACAGACCCCCTTTTTCGGCGAGAGGCCAAGCGCTCTCGGCGACCGAACAATGGCCATCGAGCGTGTACGGGGCCGTGGGAACAGGCGTGGTAAGTTGCGGTGGAAACGTGGTTATGTATAATCGCCGGTGCGTGTAATCTAATGTTAAGCTACGGACAGCACGTGCTGGAGTTCAGGGTCCTCGGCGAATTTGAGGTCGTCCGGGACGGCGTCACGGTGACGTTGCCGCCATCGCGCAAGACGCGCGCTCTTCTCGCATACCTCGCTTTAAGTCGACAAAAGCATCGGCGCGAAAGGTTATGCGAGATATTCTGGGATGTGCCGGACGACCCACGCGGTGCTTTGCGCTGGAGCCTGAGCAAAATCAGGCCGCTGATCGACGATCCGGCGCATCCCCGCTTGATCGCCGACCGCAACAGTGTCGAGCTGCGTACCGAGGCGCTCGCCATCGACCTGCTGTCTGCGCAAGCCTACGTCGGCGCCGGCGTCGAGGCGACATCCGACCTGGTGCAGGCCGCCTCTTCCTTCCGCGCCCCGCTGCTGGCCGATCTCGACCTGCCGGCAAACAACGAATTCCAGAGCTGGCTGTTGAGTTTGCGCGAGGACGCGCGGAAGCTTCAGACGCAAATCCTACGTGCCTTAACGGAGCGTCTCGGATCAACCCCCGACGCAGCCTTGCCCTATGCACGTGAGCTGGTGCGTATCGACCCCTACGACGAGACGGCCTGGGCGGTGTTGATCACCAATCTTGCGGCGGCTGGCCGCAGCGGGGAGGTAGGGGAGCAGTATGAGGCGGGCCTGCGCGCCCTGCGTGACGTCGGTGGAGCCTCGGGGCCACTGCTCCGAGCATGGCGCACCGTCCGTGGTTCGGCCACCCGCTCGGCCGATTGCGACACGAATTCGGCGGCCTCGCCGGTCGGCGATCTGCCGGCAAGGAGCGTGCCAGCAGTTACAATTTCGGAGCCCGCGACGCCGCGCCTGTCGATTGTCGTGCTGCCCTTCGTCAATCTGAGCAACGACCCCGAACAGCAATATTTCGCCGACGGGATCACAGGGGATCTCATAACCGATCTATCACGCATTCCGGACATGCTCGTCATCTCGCGCTACACCGCCTTCACCTATAGGGACAAGCCGGTCGACATCAAGCAGATCGGCCGCGAGCTGGGAGTGCGCTATGCACTCGAAGGAGAGGTCCAGCGCTCGGGAACCCGGGTCCGCGTCACCGCCCAGCTGATCGATGCCGAAACCGACACGCATCTGTGGGCCGAGCGGTTCGACGGCGACCCCAGCGATCTGTTCGCCTGGCAAGATGAGATTACCAACCGGATCGCGGTCGCGCTCGACCTCGAGCTGGTCGACGCCGCAGCCTCCCGGCCGAGCGAGCGCCCGTACGCGCGCGATTACATCTTGCGCGGGCGCGCGGTACGACTGAAGCCGCCGTCGCGCGAGAGCCGTACGACTGCGATTGCGCTGTTCGAGCAGGCGCTGGCACTCGATCAAGACTCGATCGCGGCGCAGAGCTGGCTGGCGATCGAACTCACGGCCCGCGCCCTTGATTTTATGACCGGCACGGCCGCGGCCGATATTACGCGGGCGGAAGGCTTAGCCGAGCGAGTCCTGGCCGCATCGCCGCGCAGCTCGGTCGCGCATTTCGCCAAGGGCCAGGTGTTGCGCGCGCAGGACCGATTCGACGAGGCGATTTCCGAATATGAGACAGTCATCGCGCTCAATCGCAACTGGGCCCACGCACACTCCCATCTCGGCTGGTGCAGGTTCGTGACGGGGGCGATAGAGGCGCTTATCCCGACGCAAGAGCGGGCTATTCGGCTCAGTCCCCGGGATCCTCAAATCGGTCTTTTTTATTTCCGGATCGGGTTCGGGCATCTCCTCCAATCGCGCCCCGATGAGGCGATCGTCTGGTGCGAAAAGGCGCGCAACGCCGCGCCAGCGGCCCCAATATTCCGCACCCTCCTGGCTTCTGCCTACGCTCTCAAAGGCGAGACCGGCCGCGCCCGCGGCGAGCTCGCCGAAGCGCGCAGGCTGGTCGGCGACGATCGGTATTCCAGCATCGCCCATTTGCGGGCGGTAGCATCTTGGGGCGCGCCGCAGCTCTTGGTCGAAACCACCTATTTCGCCGGTCTGCGCCGGGCCGGGGTTCCGGAGGAATAGCCATTTCTAATCGTCTCGGTCACTGATTTGGCAGGCGAAACGAATGGCCGCTTCCGGGCCGCCCCGACCATCCACCGACGCGGCCAGAAATGGCTCTCTAAGGTCGCGCCTTGCCGGATGCTCCCAATGCCGCGAACGACAGGAATGGGCCCAGCCGCGTCGTTCCCGCTCGCTCCGGCGGAGGTCGGCTAACTGAACCAACACCGGCCGTTCAGCCTAGCCGGCAGGGAACGGGTCAAAGTGCCCCGAAGCAGCCATTGTCGTAGCGACCGACCAGCGCGAGGTCGGGTGGTTTCCCGTCATTCCGATTGGCTCGTCCGTGACGCCAATTCTGTCCAAAGAGTCACTGACCGACTCAATCCGGAACATCCGAACTGCGCCTATTTAAGCGCTGGCGGGTCAACGAGCAGAGGTCTAAGATCGTCCACGAGCGGGTCCTCTCGTATGAGCGGAGGATCTACCCATGGACGTAGCGCCGTCGCTATAGGTTCTGCCCCCTAGGCGCTACGTGCGGCATTCCGTGAGAACGAGATCGACGATACGGGCACTGCCGAACTTGGCGTCTGAGCCCAGCACTAAGGCACCGCGTTGGGTTAATGCGGTTTTTTCCCACCGAAGTTCTTCAGGCCGAGCCGACGGCGTGAGATTATTCCTTGAAAGCAAACCGAAGCACGGGTCGGATATGGCATATGAGATTGCGGGCAGAGACCGGCCGGCTGTTCGACTGCTGGCCTCGGTTCCGAGCGGGATCAGGGCCACGATTGACGCCGTCGTACCAGGAGGCTGGCTGCTAGTGGTCACTCTGGCCTTCGCTGTGGCGGTTTCGTGGAGCGCGCACGCCGGCTCGAGCTATCTGGCGGTTTGGTCATCCGACAAGGACCCTGCCAAGGGCAGCCTTAATACCGACTTCCTCGCCATCATCGATGCCGATCCGCGCTCCCTGACCTACGGCAAGGTGGTGAACACTGCGTCGTTGCAGCACGTACCCGGCATGAACCTGCTAAATGATCTGGGGTATACGAACGCGCTCGGCCTGACGACGCAATACGGGTTTCCACCAGCCGGGATACCGTCAGATGTGCTGAACGAGGCGCATCACATGTCGCACGAACCGATTGTCGATGGCCGCCACCGCTACCTCTATCTCGGCGGGCTGATCAGCGCGAACGTGTTTCGCTGCGATGTGGCCGACCCACTCCACATCCCCACCTGTCCGCTGGTCACGTCGGCGGAGGACGTCAAAAACTTCTCCGGCGTTGACGACTTCATCCAGGCACCCAACGGCAACCTACTTGTCAGCTATATGGGCGCTCACGACCTGACGACACCGGGCGGCGTGGTCGAGCTCGCCCTCGACGGCACCGTCATCGGAGAATACGCGGCCGCCAAACGAGGCGGGCCGACGCGCTACATGCCGAGCATCAATGGGGTCACCGATACCGGGCTGCTGGCCCATCCGCATGGGATCGATATCCGCGAGGACCTGAACCTGCTGGTGACGTCCGACTTCGCCGACCCGCTCAGCCTGGCGATCGCAGCGACGGTGTACGGAACAGCAGAAGACATGGGAACAACCGTGCGGTTTTGGAATCTTTCGGATCTCGACGCCGGACCTAAGGCAATCGCGCAGGTTCCTGTCGGCAAGGGCCGTGAGACATTGTTCGAGAACAACGCGCCCGAGGGGCTGATGTCGGTCGCGCTCACTCACCTGCATGAACACAGAGGCGTGTTCGTAGCGTCGATGGGTGGCGGGACCATCTGGTACGCGCCGGACGCCACCGCGGCTCAGCCCGAGTTCCGCATGGTTTACCGAGTAGGCCCCGGCGCTTCCGCCGCAATATTCTTTCTTACGCCGGATGACCGGTTCCTCGTGCAACCGATTCAGGGCGCATGGTCTCCAGGCGACGCAGTATACGATCGTGACTACAAGGGTGAACACTCGCGCCGCATAGTTGTTCTGGATATCCAGAAGCTGCTGAGAGCGGGGACCGCCGTTCAATGTGCAGCGCCGCCCGTTGTCACCGATGCAAATGGGATCATTCAGCTAATTCCCGCGCGTAACAACGGCGCGAAGGATTGCCCTACGATCACCGGCACCCTCAATCTGGACTCCCAGGCGAATTTCGACACTCATGCCGGGCCGCATTTCACGGCTTTCGACCATGAGTCCCGGCGGGTCGCTGCGACGAACTACTTTGTGCAGCTGGCGCCCTTCAATTTGCCCGGCACACAGGAGGCGGGCGACGATCGGGTCTGCATGGCGAGGCTGACACAAACGGGTCAGCTGATCCTGGATACCGCCTTCAAGGACGAGTTAACTGGCCGCCCTTGTGTCTCGATGGACCGGCCGACGTCGTACCTATGGCCCCATCGCGGCGCAACGGGTGCTGCCAAGCCGCATGGGATGGCCTTCATCGACCTGTACTGAAGGGGATACGGAGGGCGGGTGCGTGAAGCGTCTGGTTCCAATCGCTGTTGGCATAGGTCTTTTCGCCAGTCTTGGAGCCGCTGCCTTCGTGGCGGTACCGCACCAAGGTCCCATTCGGAGCCCTGAGCTTGAAAACTTCCATCTGGTGGGGCCGACCGGGCGCTCCTACTCGATCGAGAGTTTCCCGTCCGGCTCGGTGCTGGCGATCTATTTTGGCTACACGACTTGCTTGGGAACCTGCCCGACCGCGCTCAACAGCATCGCAGAGGCGATAGATCGTCTGGGCGCAGCTGGAGCTTCTGTTCAGCCAGTCTTTATCGACATGGATCCCGAGCTGGCGGTGCTCACAAATATCCAGCTTTATATGAATTCTTTTGGCCCGAGTTTCCTCGGACTGACCGGTTCGTCCGAGGACATAGACCGGGCAGCCAGGAGCTTTAAAGTCAAGGTTGAGCGTATCCAGTTCAGTGCCGACCCCACCGACTACGCGATGAAACACACCTCGCCGATTTTCGTGATGCGGACCAACGATCCACACCCCAAGCTACTGCCGGCGACGAGCTCGCCCGCGGACATCGAAGCCGCACTGCGGAATGCGCTCTGAGAAGCCCAGCAGGAGAGAGGTGTCTTGGGACGGCTCGGCTGGTGTGAGCCGGGAAGAAAATTCCATCCGGTGCAGTTGTGACTGAAGCGGCCGCCGGTCGCCGACAAGGGGACTGGGGTGTCGCGGCGATGTGGGCGGTCTGGGCTCGCTTGGACCCAATAATTACAGCCTACCCGCGATGCTTCGGCCGGTCGACGGATCCGGAGCCCGCCGGCATCTGTTGCCCAAGCATGAGGACATCGGGGCGGTGATGGGCGCGTTGCAGCGCGTCGCAGCGGGTGCAATCCTCCACCTGGAAACAGCAGAATGACCTTTTATCGGCGCCACGTGTTGCCGTGGTTACTGCACCTGGCAATGCGGCAGAATCAGCTGATGCCTTTTCGGCGCCGCGTGATTAGCGCGGCCGAGGGGAAAGTGCTGGAGGTCGGCATCGGCTCCGGGCTCAACCTGTCGCTCTACCGTCCACCTGTCCGCTCAGTCATCGGAGTGGATCCCTCGTCCGAGCTGCTCCGCATGGCGCGCGGGCGCGCAAGGGCCGTGCCGGTGCCGGTCGAGATCCTCCAAGCCTCAGCGGAAACCTTGCCATTCGACGACTTCAGCATGGACACAGTGGTGATGACCTGGACGCTCTGCACAATCGCCAATGCACCGCAAGCGCTGACCGAAATACGCCGCGTGTTGAAGCCTAGCGGAGCCTTGCTCTTCATCGAGCACGGACGCGCTCCGGAGCTCGGCGTCGCGCGATGGCAGGATCGGCTCGACCCGTTGTGGTCCCGTATCGCCGGCGGCTGCCATCTGAACCGGAAAATGGACGACCTAATTTCCGGCAGCGGGTTCCGGATCGACTTCCTTGAACAGTCAAGGCTGCCGGGACCCCGGACTCACACCTTCTTCTATCAGGGCCGCGCGAGGCCATCATGACCCGACGAGACTTCTGCCCCGCACTCGCTGACCGCGTTCGGCTTGATCGCGCTGATACTGATCCGCGGGCGAGGCTCTGAAGGTCGGTTCAGAATCAACTCCAGCGGTTCGATCGCGGCGCGCGACGAACGACCGGAATCGGCGCATCTTGCTCGTTGCAGTCCGTCTCAGCGAAGGTCTCCTGGCCGAGCCGACAGCGGACGCTCAGCGTTGGCGGCCGGAACTGGTCTTCATGCCCCGTAGCCGATTGTGGCAGGCCGAGGCTGGTGGCGTCGGACGGTGAGGACCTCAGCGTAAGCCGAGCTATTCGATGTCGGCAAGCGCCGCAGTCTTGGTGCTCCTTGGTCCGATCGTAAAGCTTGGACGTTCGCGGCTTTCGTGCGCCGCCAATTTCTGCACGTGCCCAATCCGCCAATAGACCATTCGCCTCTGTGAAACATGTCGTTGTAAGTCCGTTGATCCTGTGGCCGCGACCCGGCGCAGATCCTGATTTCCACGAGCACGATCGCCTGCTGCTCGTCAAAGCGTTCAGCGGTGGAAATTCTGCTCGAAGCTCTTGCGTCGAAGCTACCGTCCGTACAAGCTTGAGCGCTGGTTGCACATTGATCCCCGGTTTTGTGTCTTTCCCCTGTCGAGGGCACGGTTCAACCATCTTCGTAACGGAGTCACCCATGGCAGATTTCGACCTTATCATCCAAGGCGGCACGATCGTTGATGGGACGCGTACGCCCCGCTATGTGAGCGATATTGGGATCAAGGATGGCAAAATCGTCCAAATCGGCGGCCTGAAAGGGAAGACCGCCAATCGTTCGCTCGACGCTGCTGGTCGCATTGTCGCGCCTGGCTTTGTCGACCTGCACACTCATTACGACGCTCAGATTTTCTGGGATCCCTATTGCACGCTTTCCGGGTGGCACGGGGTGACCTCGGTGGCGCTCGGCAATTGCGGGTTCGGCTTCGCCCCGTCACGAGTCGAGGACCGCGATCGGGCGATGCTTAGCATGACCCGCAACGAGGCGATCCCTTATGACGCGATGAAGGCGGGCATGCCGTGGAACTGGGTGACGTTCCCCGATTTCATCGACAGCCTGAGCCGCACGCCGAAAGGCGTGAATTGCCTAACCTATGTGCCGTTGACCCCGCTTTATGCCTGGGTGATGGGCTGGGAGGAAGCCAAAAAGCGGCGGCCGAGCGAGGCGGAACTCCAGGAAATGTGCCGGTTGATCCACGAGGCGATGGATGCCGGCGCCTGCGGCTGGTCGGCCCAGGTCCTGGGCGAGAACTCGATCCAACGTGATTATGACGGGACGCCGATGATCACGGATCTGCTCTCGGAACACGAAGTCCTGACGTTCGCCAAGGTGCTGGCCGACCGCGACGAAGGCTTTATCGAACTAGCCTACAAGCAGACCGGCGAAGAGGGACGGCCGCTCGCGCAGGACGCCAGAGAGTTCTTCGAGAGAGTTGCTGCGGTGGCCAAGCGACCGATCCTCTACCAGGCCGTCACCCCGAACTCGGTGCATCCCGAACAGCACCGAGAACGGATCCGGTGGCTCGAAAGCTGTGCCGAGCGTGGGTTGCGCGTCTATGGCCAGGGCGCCACGCGGCGCGGCGGGTTCGAGTTGACCTTTGCCGACTGGAACCTGTTCGACGACACCGAGGCGTGGCGGGAAGTCACCCTGGGGACTAAAGATGAGCGCAAGGCCAAGATGCAGGATCCGGAGATGCGCCGCCGCCTCAAGGAGGAATGGGATTCCGGGGTCCGACCGACCCAGGTGGCGCAGGGCTCGGTCGGCAGCCTCGTCGTGCGGACCCGGAACGTGAAGACCGATATTGGTGCCGAATCGGATTTTCCGACATTGCCGGCGCCGGTAGAGATCGGCAGCGTTTCCTACTTCCTGGTCAAGACCCAAGACGGCTACAAGCTGCTGTCGCGGGTGTGTCCGCATCAGGGGGGCACGGTCCGCAATATAGGCCCGTCCTTTATCTGCCGCACTCACGGCTACCGTTATGACAAAGACGGCGGCAAGTGCCTCAACGACCCCGGGCTGCGGATGAAGTCCTTTGCGGTCAAGGTTAATGACGGACGGCTGATTGCCTTGGTGCCAAATGCGAAGACCGGCAACTCAACGCTCGCCGGGCAAACCGTGCAGCAGATCGCCGACCTGCAGGGCAAGCATGTGATCGACGCGCTGCTCGACATCGTCGTCGAGGACGATCTGGACACCGAGTTCTTCGCCCCGACCCAAGGGCGGGAGGCCGCCCAATTTACCACCGAGGTGTTGAATTCCAACCTCGTCGTGGCAGGGGTCTCAGACGGCGGCGCCCACGTCAAATTCCTGACCGCCGGGATCTATCCGACGGACCTGTTGATCTGGCTCGTCCGCGAGGAGAAGACCATTAGTCTGGAGGATGCGCATTACAAGTTGAGTTACCTGCCGGCCCATCTGGGTGGCTTCAAAGACCGCGGCGCGATACGGGAGCAGGCGCCCGCCGACATCGTGGTCTACGACTTGGAGAATCTGGAGGTTCTGCCCTCGGAAGTCGCCGAAGACCTGCCCGGAGGCGAGTGGCGGCGCATCCAGAAATCCAAGGGATACGACTGGATCCTGGTCAACGGGCAAATCACCTTCGAAAACGGTGAGCCTACCGGAGCCTTGCCTGGCAAGTTCCTGCGGAACGGTCGAGGCTGATCAGCGGCAACAGTTTTTGATCGTACGTCTTGCTCTACCGTACTTGGTGAAGATGCGGTCAAGAGCCGGGCGGTCTCTCTCTGCCGCAGCGGCATCTGCGGCGTATAACACGATGCTACCCACGGTCAGCAGCCGCCGCTGGCCGCGCCGGGCCTTCGGCACGGGCAAATGCAGCGACACAGCGCGGTGCCGCCGTGACGGTCGGAGTTGGTCGGCCTCACTCCCGTGCCGCTACCTAGTGCGACCCGAGGCTCATCGACCCGAGGTTCATCGTCACCGGCAAATTTGTGGCGATCTCCCTGCAAAATGATAACATTTTCAATAATTAAATTTTGATATCGGGGCTGACCTACAAATCCGCCTACGGTCGCTGAAACCGGCTTTTTGACGCGGCCGCCCTAGGCCCGCGGTCGCACCACCAGCGCTGCGTGCCTGCTACCGGAGAGTCCGGTTTGGCTGCAATTATCCTGCGGCGTAGGCTTGGCCCCACTTGTCAAGGTAGGTAATTTCATCGAGCGGGCTGCGGCCGACCGGCCCGAACCGCCCGAGCGGGTAGCCGATCGGCAGCAGCGCGTAACATTTGACGTCGGCCGGCAGGCCGAAGACCGCCGCCACCTCGTTTTCGTAGCGCAGAAAAAGCGTCGTCAGCGTGGCGCCGAGCCCAAGCGCGCGTGCGGTCAGCAGCATGTTCTGCACTGCCGGGTAGATCGACGAGCCGGACCAGTAGGTCGGCACGCCGTGCACGCCCACGCCCTCGAGACAGGCGACGATCCATACTGGCGCCTCGTGGATGTGGTCGGCGAGGTGCTGCGCGGCGTCGAGCATGCGGCCGAAGCGCTCGGCGCTGACGCCGGGCGCCGGCGTCCCGGCGCGGTAGGTGGGCCCGACATACTCGTCCCAGGCACGCTTGTAATAGGCCCCTGCGGCCTTCTTGATCTCCGGGTTCTTGACCACTCTCATGTCCGCCTTTCCAAGTAGCAGGCAAGTGAATCTGTGGCTTTCTTTCAAGCGCTGGTTTCGGGCTATGCCGGGCAGGGCGGGAGGCACGGTCGTCGAAACGACGGTTGATCATACTCTGATGCGCGGGTCGGAACCGCATGACCGTTGATGCGTCGCGGAGCTGCCTCGGTCTAGGAACCTGCGTCGGATCGGCGATCCGGCAGATAGTGGATGCGAGGGTTCTCCTGACCGCGACCGTGCCCCCCGCCTTGCCCGGAAAGAGCATGTCGGATGGTTCGCTGGCGCCTCCTGCTGTGGCTGCGATCATGCGGTTTCTCTGCTCAGCCTGCTGCTGGCGGCACGCTGCGGGCGATGGCCCAGACAAACCCCGCCAGTTCGCGGGCGATCGCGGTGGTAACGATATTGGCCGGCTTGCCGGCGCGGGCGAGCCGGCGATAACGCGCGCACAACCGGGTTTGCCCCTTCCAGGCGATCTCGCGGATCGGCTTGGGTTGTTCCTCTTGGCGCAGCCGCAACTCGCGGCTGACCCGCGCCGGGAAGCGATAGCTCCACGCCGCTTCGATCAACAGCCGGCGGGCGGCGCCGTTGCCGGCTTTGGTAATGCCGCCGCGTCTGACGCTGGCGCCGCTCGAATGTTCGGACGGCACCAATCCAAGATAAGCCATCAGCTGGCGCGGATTGGCGAAGCGCGAGAGATCACCCAGTTCGGCGATCAAGGTTGCGGCATTGACCAGCGCCATGCCGCGCATCGTTTGGAGTGCCGCCACCACCGGGGCCAATGTCCAGTCGGGCAGCATCGCTGCGATCTGCACAGTCAGTCGATTACGCCGCGCCTCGGCGGCTTCGACTGCCTCGATGTAATCCTCGAGCACGAGGTGGTGCGCCGCGTGCTCGAAGCGCAAACCCGCGAGCCATCGGCGATGCAGCCTGGTCCAAGCCGGCCGCCCATAATGGCAGCGCTGGCGCAACAAAAAGCCCGAGAGCTGCTGCCGGGCGCGGCGCAACGCATGCACGGCATCAAGACGTGCTCGTACCAAATCACGCATTGCTTCGTGCCCGGCATCGGGAAGCCACACCGCGGTGAGCTCGCCCGCCCGATGCAGCCGTGCCAGACTGGCCGCGTCGCGCCGGTCGGTCTTGACCCGGTCGCCCGCCCGCTTAGGGATCAGCGAGGGCGCCACGACGACGCATTCATGCCCGGCCGCCGACAATTGACGCTGGATGCCGTAGCCGCACGGCCCCGCTTCGTAACAGAACCGCAGCCTCACCCCTTCCCGGCCGAGCTTGCGCATCACACGATCCAAGGCCGTCGGTGTGTTAGCAATCCGGCCGTACTCCCGGATCTCGCCGCGGATGCCACCCTCGGCTACCGCGACAACAATGGTTTCCTTGTGAACGTCAAGCCCGACATACGTGATACGATTTCCCATGACCCGTCTCCTATGCATGAGGCTCGGCACCGGCTGATCCGATGCAATCCTCGCTACCTGCATACTGTGAGACGGGTCGCCCCGCCCTCAGGCGGACATCTGGTCTAGGAAGCGCCAACGTTGCATGTTGCCGCCCGACGGCGCGGCCGTGCCGGCTTCGAGGATTCGCCTGATCAGTCCGTCCGGCACCGGGTCCGGCTTCAGCCGCCGCATCGAGCGCGTCGTGTGGATGATCTCGAACAGCCTCGGATCGTCCAAATCTGCATCAGACATTGGCTTCTCGCTGTGCGCTCGCAGGGTGGGAAGCATAACCCGACATGGCGTCTCGGGGGAATTCGATCGCTGCCCTTCTATAAGCCACCTGACGCGCCTCGAGCTAAAAGGTCCGGAGTGGGGGCATGGGCTGCCGTTGTCATTACCGGCTAGGAAGGTCTGCAATGGGTCGAACTTTCCCCGTTCCGGGACGAGGGGGAGAGGGTCTGGAGTTGGCGCTCTGCAGCCGATCGGGGACGGTGCCGCGAAGGTCCTTTGACCGATCCGATACCCGACACTCAGGCTTGTCGGTGGGAACTGGTCAAAATGCCCCAGAGCTGCCCTTCAAGACCTCGCCAATCGATGGGTAGGTCGGCCCACGAGCGGCCATTCGCGGCAGGACTTCCACGCACAGAAGAGCTCATCGGAGTTGCGACAATGCGTGGATTGAGTGGGAATTCCCATGGAGCCGCCGGTTCGGGCTTTCTCACCCCTCTGCGGCAATCGCCGGCTCAGTCAGCTTGTCGAGCAGCGTCTTGGCCTCTTTAAGGTCAGCGGTATCGAACCCTTCGACACCGCCGTGTTGTGGATCGGCGTGGAATAAGGACCCCGTTTAGGGGGTGATCGGCACCCAATCGGGACCCCCCTGACGGCGGGTTCACAGTGGCTTCCATGGGGGACGTGGGAGCCGGGACGGGGATGCTGGTAGTGGAGACGATTGCAAAGATCCGGCGGGCGTATTTCGCACAGAAGAAACCGATCAAAGCCATCTGCCGCGAGTTTCGCCTGTCGCGGAAGGTCGTGCGCAAGGTGATCCGTTCGGAAGCGACCGAGTTTCATTATGAGCGCGGGCGGCAACCGTTGCCGCGGATCGATCCATGGCGGGAAGAGCTCGACGCAATGCTGCTGGTGAACGAGGGCAAGCCGGCGCGCGAGCGGTTGACCTTGATCCGGATCTTCGAGGAACTGCGCGGTCTCGGTTACGAGGGCAGCTACGATTTGGTCCGGCGCTATACCAGGGGATGGCGGGTGGCGCGCGGGGCGGTGACGGCGGAGGCGTACGTGCCGCTGAGCTTTGCCCCGGGCGAGGCCTACCAGTTCGACTGGTCACACGAGGTCGTGCTGATCAACGGGGTGACGGTGACGGTCAAGCTGGCGCATGTCCGGCTGTGCCACAGCCGCATGTTGTTTGTGCGGGCCTATCCGCGCGAGACCCAGGAGATGGTGTTCGACGCGCACAACCGCGCCTTCGCTTTCTTTAAGGGGACCTGCACGCGCGGCATCTACGACAATCTATGGACGCCTCCCGCCGCAAGATGAACCTGTCGGTGTCGGCGGCGCGGGATGCGTGAATTTATCCGGCCTGTTGCTGGAGCGCTCGCGCCCCTGGCCTTGATGGGAGTCCGCTGCCTCCGGCCTCATAACATGATCGGCCGCGTGGGCCTTGTCGTAGATCAGGCTTCGAAGCTGCGGTCCTTGCCGACGAACCATCAGTATTCACCTCGCATTCATTGCGGCCTGGGTGCAGAGCAGAAGCGCGCTGCGTCTCAGGGAGCCACATACACCTCCTTCCGGTTCAGCAACACCCAGGCGACACGCGCCGTCTTGTTGGCGAGCGCGACAATCGTCCGATTGAAGCCGCGGCGCGCCACCAGCGCTTTGAGCCAGGTTGCTCGCCGGTCGTCATGCTTGGATAGGCGGCCGACGACGGCGCGAGCGCCGTGGATCAGCTGGCGCCTGAGGTAGTGGTTTGCACGTCGTCCGATGCCGCCGAGCCGCGGCTTGCCGCCGGTGGTGTATTGTCGAGGGACCAACCCGATCCAGGCTGCCATCTCGCGGCCGGAGCGAAACTGTCGCCCCTCGTTGACGGCGGCGACGATTTCCGTAGCGACGACTGGTCCGACCCCCGGTAGCTTGGCGAGCCGGCGGCAGGTCTCGTTCGTGCGGCACAGGCTCACCATCGCCGCGTCGAGCTTCTTGATCCGACGCTCGAGGTCGTCAAGTTGGTCCAGCAGCTCGCCGAAGATCGCCCGCGCCAGGTCAGACAGATCGATGGACTTGCTTCGGAAAAGTGGAGAGTTCCCCTATGAGCGGTGAGGAACTCGAAGATGCAGCAGCGACGGTTTACGAAAGAATTTGAGGAGGAAGCGGTCCGCCTGGTGCAAACCAGCGGGCGAACGCAGCGCGAGATCGCCGGCGATCTGGGGATCGGGCTGTCGACGCTGGTCCGCTGGATGAGTTGGAGTTGGGATCGGCGTGCTGCCGACCCAACGACGGCGGCAGAGGGCGATGTCACGGCAGAGCTGAAACGGCTGCGCCGGGAGAACGAGATCCTCCGCCAGGAGCGGGACATCCTGAAGAAGGCGACGGCTTTTTTCGCCCGGGCGGGAAGTCGATGAGGTTCGCGCTCATCGATACGGCGAAAGCGGAATTCCCGATCCATCGTCTGTGCGGCGTACTCGGTGTCAGCCAAAGCGGCTATTTTGCCTGGCGCGGTCGGCCGGCGTGCCGCCGCCAACGCGATGACATGGTGCTGCTGGCGCATGTCCGGTCGGCCTTTACGCTGTCGAACGGCACCTATGGCAGCCCCCGGATGATGCGGGAATTGCGGGACAGCGGCCTCACCGTCGGTCGCCGCCGGACGGCGCGTCTGATGCGGGAGAACGGGCTCAGGGCTCGACAGAAGCGGCGGTTTAAGCGCACCACCGACAGCCAGCATCCGTGGCCGGTGGCGCCAAACCTGCTCGATCAGGACTTCGCGGCAACCGGGCCCGACGAGAAATGGGGTGCCGATATTTCCTATGTCTGGACCCGCGAGGGTTGGCTGTACCTCGCGGTTATCATCTGTAAAGGTATGGAATTAATCTGACGATTGCGGAAGATCGGTGGGGCGGATCAAGCTGGCGGATATGGCGCCGGCTTAGGTGAGTTGAGGACTGCCGATGACGCAAGCACAAAAGGTGATACGGGCCAAGGTCGGCCTGTTGGAGCTGGCCAAGCAACTCGGCAATGTGAGCCAGGCCTGCAAGATGATGGGTTATAGCCGGGACAGCTTTTACCGGTTTAAGGAGCTCTACGATAAAGGTGGTGAGCTGGCGCTGCAGGAGATCAGCCGTGCAAAGCCGATCCTGAAGAACCGTGTCGATCCCGCGCTCGAGGCGGCCGTGGTCGAACTGGCGATCGAGCAACCGAGCTGGGGTCAACTGCGGGTATCGAACGAGCTGAAAAAGCGCGGCCAGTCGATCTCGGCCTTCGGGGTGCGCGGTGTGTGGCAGCGTCACGACCTCGAAAACATTAAGAAACGGCTCAAGGCGCTCGAAGCCAAAATGGCGCAGGAAGGGCTGGTTCTTACCGAGACCCAGCTCGCAGCGCTGGAAAAGGCCAAGGCCGACAAGGAAACTCACGGCGAGTTCGAGAGCGAATGCCCGGGCTATTGCGGCGCCCAGGATACCTTCTATGTCGGCACGCTGAAGGGCGTCGGACGGGTTTACCAGCAGACCTTCATCGACACTTATACCAAGGTGGCGTTCGCCAAGCTCTACGATCGCAAGACCCCGATCACCGCGGCCGAGTTGTTAAACGACCGAGTGATCCCGTTCTTTGACGAGCATGAGATCCCGCTCTGTCGAATGCTGACCGATCGTGGCACCGAGTATTGTGGCAATCCGGAGCACCACGAGTACGAGCTCTACCTGGCGATCGAGGACATCGATCACACCCGCACCAAGGCGAGGAGCCCACAAACCAACGGAATTTGTGAGCGCTTTCATAAGACTGTGCTCGATGAATTCTATCGCATTGCCTTTCGCAAGCGGATCTACGCGACGATCGAGCAATTGCAGGGCGACCTTGATGCTTGGATGAGCGAGTACAATCAAGCGCGGCCCCATCAAGGCCGCTGGTGCTACGGCAAAACCCCGATGCAGACCTTCCTTGACACTCTGCCGATTGCCCAGGAAAAAAGTATTAGGGCCGCGTGACGGCCGACACTTTCCTCTTGTCGGACACCCACCACGACGAGAGTACCGCCTGTCAGGTCAAATCCATACTTCTACATATCATCGACTTGTTTGCCCGCCGGGTCGTCGGCTGGGCGACCGGCGACCGGCTGCACCGCGATCTGGCTCTTGCCGCTCTGCGCAAAGCCCTGGCGGTGCGCCGCCCAGCAGCCGGGCTGATCCATCACTCAGACCGGGGCAGCCAATACTGTTCGGTCGATTATCAAGCCGAGCTCGGCAAGCACGGCATCCTGATCTCAATGTCGGCAAAGGGGAACTGCTACGACAACGCCATGGTGGAGACGTTCTTCAAGACGCTGAAATCTGAGCGGGTGTGGCGGACCATCTTCTATACCCGCCAACAAGCGACCCAGGCCATTGGCCGCTACATTGACGGCTTCTACAATCCCGTCCGGCGCCATTCCGCCCTCGACTTTACAAGCCCGGTACAGTTCGAAAAAACGGCCGCCAAATGACCTAATGCCTCTCCACTAAACCGACGCAACTCCAAAAGCATGGTCCCGGCTTTGAAAGCCATCCATGAAACCGAAGAGGGTCGGCCGATCGAAACCCTGTGGGACGTCACCACCGCCGCCACGGCGCACGCTCGTTCGCTCACCAACAATGACAAGCGGATCGAGATCGAACGCGCCGCCGGCGATGTGCTGAAACTCGCCGCCTAACCCGCACCCTCACCCCTGCATGCAGAAGCATGTGGGGGTTTGGGTGTCAGGAGCATCCCGCTCCCGGAGAAAGCCAATGCACGCCCTATTGGGCCTCGCGGTCCTGTCCCTCTTAATCCACGGGGTCAACAGTATCGTCCTGAAGCTCCTCTCGGAGATCAAGTCAGGCCTCAAATACTGGCGCCGGACGGCGAAGAAATAGCACCACCAGCCAATGACGATTTCAGCCACGCCGGCAGCCTGAGCCACGCCCAACCTCGCTACGCAGCCGTGTAGCGGGGCCGGGGCGTCGAGGCATTTTCGCCTCGAAGGAAATCCCCAATGAAGCTGATCAAACTCGAAGCGGTGCGTCATCACACGCGCCGCGAACTGACCCCGGCCGAAGCGCGGCGGCTGGTCGTCAGCGCCAATTTGTCGGTGCTGAAGGCCCAGGCCGCCGCGCTCTCACTGCATTCCTGGTGCAACACGCCGCAGGAATGGCTGCAGCTCGAAGCCTGTCTCGTCCTGATCGAGGAGAGACGGCTTGGACATTGAGCTCAACCTCGATGTCGATACCCCCGACCAGGTCGCCGATGTCCTTAATGCGGCAGTCGTTGCCTATCACGCGAGTGCCGTCGAACTTGCGGCCCTCTGGCAGGATCGCAAGATCCCAATGATCTGGGCCGAAATCGCCGGCGAACTCGATATCGCCGCCTGGAAGATCGGGAAGATCATCAAGCAGCGGCTGTGCTGATCGCCTCGACGCTGGCCAGCGCGGCGATGGGCAGCACACTCGAATCCTCCCGCATCGTCAAGGATATGGCGGTGAGCCTGGGCGGCAGCGCTCGGGCCTCGATCTGGTTCGACAAGGCCGGCGCCAAATTGCCGGTGGTCTATGCCGCCCAGGTCAATGCGGTGATGAGCGACGCCGCCGCCTCCGACGACAGCGATCTGCGCACGATCGTGCATTGTGGCACGCCGCTGGTTGCGACCGCGCTGGCCGCCGCCGAGCACCACGGCGGCACCGGCGAGGAGGTGCTGGCGGCGATCGTCGTCGGTTACGAGGCCTCGGGCCGCATCATCGACGCGATGACCGGGTTCCGCGAGCGCGGCTTCCACGGCTCGCAGGCGGCGATCTTCTCGGCGACGGTCGCGGCGGCCCGCCTGCTCCATCTCGACGCCGAGCAGACGACGCACGCGATCGCACTGACCGCGACCTCGTCGAGCGGGCTGGCGAAGGCGGCCGATACCAGCGTCGCGCGCGAATACCACGCCGGCATGGCGACGATGGCCGGCATCCAGGCGGTGCGGGCGGCGCAGCGCGGCTACAAGGCAGAAGAGCGCATTCTGGAGATGAAGCTCGGGTTTTTCGAAGCGGTAGGCGGCGTCGACGGCAATGCGGGGGCGACGCTGGCCACCCGGGACCGCGGCGGCTCGTGGGACATCGTCACCGACATGGCGGTCAAGCTGGTGCCCGGCGGCCACCCATACCATGCCCTGGCCGAGGCCGCCGCCAACGCTGCGCGCAAGGCGCAGGCGGCGGCGGAAGCGATCGAAAGCATCACCGTGTCGAGGCCCGGCCTGACCGCGCTCAGCGGACCGTCGCATCCCAAGGACCTGGTCGACATGGCGCATAGCCCGGCTTATTTCACTGCCGCGGGCGCCGCCGACCGCGAATTTTCCTGGGCCAACGCGACCCCGGCCAAAATTGCCGACCCGGTCATCCATTCGCTGATCGACAAGGTGCGGGTCGGGCCGCCGCCGACCGAGAATGCCGAGCGCTACCGCCAAGGCGCCACCGTGACGATCGCGCTTCGCGACGGGCACAGCTTCACCAGCACGGTCTACGCCCCCAAGGGTTCGGGCCAGCTCGGCATCGCCTGGAACGACATCGACGCCAAGTTTCGCGCCCTCGCCCCGCTCGGCGGGCTCGGCGGCGACGCCATCAGCAGGACCCTCGACATCATCCACGATTTCCGCCGGGCCGCCGGCGTCAGCCCGTTGCTCGACCTGCTGCGGCCGGCGAACTAGCGGTCTTGCCGCGGATCGACGCGGGCGCAAACTGGATCTCAAACTGACGCACCCCGCAATTGGGAAATTAGCTTGGCCTGAACCGTTGTAGCCCCGACCTGAAGCCACGAGGGGCTGATGGTCAGCGTCGTTAAATAGCTCGCCCTGGCGCGGGTCGGGCTCGCGGCGGATGCGCGGTTGCCACAAGGTCATTTGCATGGCCCGCTCGACTGTCATTGCTTCGGGCACGGCTTGATCGTCAGCGGGGGATCGAGCTGCGTGCGTTCGTCACCACACGCGCCATCCAATTGGCCCTGGGTCAGACCATTGGCCCCGCTCAGGTCCTCAAGCTGAATGTGCGGACCTTCGATGCCGGCGTGCGCAAGCATGTGCTTGCTGCGATCGAGCGGATCGTCAATGCCGAGGCCGAAGCCTCCAGGGCGCCGCGCAAACCGGAGATTACACCGCTCGACCGCTACCCTCTCAACGTGAACGACGAAGCCACGAGCAACCGCATCGCCGTGGCGTTTTGCGGCTATTTTTTAGCTGACCGGGTGAAGCATACCGGACCCGCGCCGGCCAGTGAGGATTTTGGCTGCTTCGGCACTGCGTGGCAGGTTCCATCGGTGTTTCTGGTTCGTGGGCGGAAATGATCCCAAGACCTATGCCGAGGCCAAGGCAGCGGGGAAGCTCAATGAGCTGCCGGTCAATCACAGCCCGCAATTCGCACCGGTCCTACACCCCACCTTGGAGACCGGCGTAGAGGCGCTGGTCGTCGGCGCGCTGGCCTGGCTCGGTGCAAGCTGATGTTCATATGCATCGACGGGTGTCGCGGGAGCCGTAATGGCCACAATTGAAAGCTTCGTGCCTATCCTGGACTTGGGCGGGACATTCGTCTTCGCGATCAGCGGGGCAGTCGCCGCGGTTAATCGCAGACTCGACATTTTCGGCATCCTCGTCCTGTCCTTCGTGACGGGAAATCTCGGCGGGATTACACGTGACGTGCTGATCGGCGCGGTGCCCCCAGCCGCCCTCACCGATGGCCGATATCTGCTGGTTTCCGTCCTGGCGGGACTCATCACATTCTTCTGGTATGCGGGCGTCGATAGACTGCGCACCCCTGTGCTGCTGTTCGATGCAGCGGGACTGTCGTTCTTCGCCGTCGCCGGCACACAAAAGGCCGTCGAGTTCGGATTAAGCCCGGTCGCGTCGGCTCTTTTGGGCATGTTAACCGGCATCGGCGGCGGCATGATGCGCGACGTGCTCCTTTCCGAAATCCCGCAGGTGCTGCGTTCCGATCTCTACGCCGTTGCGGCGCTGGCGGGCGCGTTGATCGTTGTAATCGGCAATGTGCTAGGTCTTTCTTATGGCGTCTCTACGGTCGCCGGAGGGGCTTTGTGCTTCGGTCTTCGCTTTATGGCGATCAGATACGGTTGGCATTTGCCGGTCGCGCATCTCTCCGCGCAAGGACGCGCAGAAACAGATCGGTCGAACGAAAAAACACGACCAGGGAAGGAAACTTCCGTCGCAGCGGGTGACATGGAGCCTGTGCATAATTCTCCCTGCCACATCGTTTGCCATGCGCCCGGGTTTGACGAAAACCAGTCATGCCATTAGAAAATCGCAGGTGGGCCGGGCACCTCAAAATGATAGCCTGCCCGGAACAGCATCGCGGGGCACGGGAGTAGGGAAACATGCTGCAGACATACGAGGGCGGCTGCCATTGCGGCCGGGTGCGGTTTCGTATCCGCGTCGATCTGGAGCAATCGAGCCGTGGGCGAATGCAACTGCTCAATCTGCACCAAGAAGGGCATCCTTCACATTGGCGTCACGCCCGGGCAGTTCGAATTGCTGAGTGGCCATGACGATCTTGCCACCTATCGCTTCAATACCGGCATCGCGCAGCATACCTTCTGCCGTCATTGCGGCATCCACGCCTTCTACGTTCCCCGCTCCGATCCGGAGAATTTCAGCGTCAACGCCCGCTGCCTCGACGATTTCGATCCGGTCCAGATGCGTCCCCGCCGACTTTTAGACGGGCGCAACTGGGAAGACGCTTTTGCCCGCCACACCTGAGGAAGCCAAGCCGGGGCCAGTGCAGCGCCGCCAGGGTACGCCATTCTGGAAAGCCCCGCACCGATATGGCCGGGGCAAGTCGGCCGGCCGCTCTCTCGAAAATCCTCCTTTTTCGGAGATGATTCGGGCGATGCAGATTTCTTTAATTTTTTAATGACCATTCCTCGTCCGCAACTTCATTGCGCAAGCCGTGGCCTGAGCCTGCTCGAAGTCCCCGGGCGGCTTAGTGCCGGCCAAGCTGCGTTACCTGCGCGACGCGATCGAATCGCTCGAGCGAGAGGATCGCGTCCGCCAGCTGCTCGGCGCGCTGTTCAGCACCGGGCGCGCCAGCGTCAGGAATTTCTGCGCCATCGCCTGGGCGTCCGGGAACGAATTCGGCTCGCCGGACGGGTCGGCGATGGAGCCGCTCATGCACGCCATCGTCGGTGGTGATGCTGACGCGCGCGCCAAACGGATGGCTGCGGCCGATCTCGAGACGGTCGTCCTGCACCACGTCGAACTTGTCGGCGAGCGCGTCGACCGCGGCATCGCCGAGCCGGTCGTAATCGTCCCAGCCGAAGCGGCCCTGGTCGAGCGCGACCGCGCCGGTGAAGAACATCGAGAACTGGCCGCCGACGATCGAGGTCGGATGCCGCTTGGTGGCGGCGTCGCCGGTCAGCGTGATGCCGTTGCGGTGCAGCCCGATCTCGACGCGCTTGATCTGGTCCGGCGTGAGATTGTGCTCTCTCCGCATCGCGATCAGCGCATCCAGCGCGGCGTGGGTGTAGCGGCAGCTCGGATAGGGTTTGACGCCGATCTTCATGGTCTCGTAAATCTTGCCGAGGCCGGCGGTGGCCTTGTCCGGATGGGCGTTGTCACTGTAGCCGACCAACAAGCCGTGCTTGCCTTCGATCGACTGGGTCGCGCCGACGAAATCGTTGCGCGCCAGGGTCGCGGCGATCACGCCGTTCATCGCGGCGGCGCCGACCTGGTAGCGCTTGTTCCAGGCGCCGTTGACCAGAAATTGCAGCGAGCCCGCGGCCTGGCTGCCGGAGACGCCAAACGCGGCGACGATCTGCTCCTTCGACAGCGCGAACAGCTTTGACGCCGCCGCCGCGGCGCCATAGGTGCCGGCGGTCGCGGTCGGATGAAAGCCGCGCGCATAATGCGAGGTCGGATCGAGCGCATTGCCGAGCCGGCAGCACACCTCATAGCCCGCCACGATCGCGGTGAGCACGTCGCGGCCGGAGGCGCCCACGAGTTCGCCGACCGCGAATGCGGCCGGCACCACAGGCGCGCTCGCATGCAGCGAGGAGTCCGCATGCGTATCGTCGAAATCGAGCGAATGGCCGAGCGCGCCGTTGAGCAGCGCCGCCACCGCCGGCGTCCAGGTCCTGGTATCGCCGAAAACGGTCGCCTCGCCCTTGCCGTCGAGCGCAAGCGCTTCCAGCATTTTCAACAGCGAAGGCGTCGATTCCGCGTCGCGGCGCGCCCGGATCGCGCTGCCCAGGAAATCGAGCGTCAGCGCCTTGGCGCGCTCCTTGACTTCCGGCGGGATGTCCTCGAATTTCAGGTTTGCGACATAGGCGGCAAGCGTTGCGGTTTCATCGGCCATTGGTGTTTCCTATTTTCCTTCGTGTTGAGATTTTCGCTCTGCTCGTTCACTCGGAGGACCGACCGGATTAGATTCCAAAAAAAGAACAAAGGGCGGCCCTGATGTAGTGCGCGCCACCGGCCCCCTCCGGGGGGCGCTGGGTGCGACGGTGGACTGTGTTTCCGAAGCACCAGGGAGGCGATGTTTACGGGCTTCGACAAGCCGGTGCCGAAGGGACAAATCATATGTTCTCTTGCCCGATCACTCAGGCCAAGCCCCGCACGGCCACGACAGGATATCAAATCCTGGGGCCATATCCCTGTAACAAGTCCATTTTCGAATTTGCAAGAGCGCGGTCGCCAATAGCAATACGAGTTCGACAATCTATGTCGGTGCTCCGATTGGTACAGCTGCGGGTCTGACCGCCCAGCGCAACGGCGAGGTCCCGCCGCTCAACGAGTGTGGTTCTGAATAGGCCATGTCTCGAAAGCCTTGATTTCTGACCACATTCGCGGGTTGCCGCCACGACCGACACGGAAGCCTCTGCGATGACCGCAGACCCGATCATGGCAAACCCGGAATGGGTCGCCGCGATCGCCATCCGCGCTTTTGCAGAAGACCGAGAGGCCGGTGTTCTCCTGCACCGGCCTTTTTGGGTTCCGGCGGCGGGCCCGAGGGCTAATCAAGGTCTTGTGCCCGCGTACCTTCCCGCCACTCACCCAAAATCCAATATATGATATTGGACAAGCGTAACAACGTCTCGGAGAAATGCTGCGAGCTATTTATAAATGGAGATATGAGATTGTCAGTATATCACATCAGCGTACTACTTTCCTTAGCGCTACCTATGTTTTACCATTCTGTGATATTACTACTGGCACGGACAAACTATATCTATGAAAAGGGGATGCCGGGCGGTATCCGAATATCACCAGAAAAGGAAGCCCGAATTATGGTCATTTGGGAATGCCCCGTAGTGCTGTCGCCTCGAGCCCATCCTGAGGGCGCTCGGCCCCTGCCTTCATCGCGACTTTGCGCCGCTCTCGAGGAGCGCGGGCTGAGTGCACAGGCCGCCCCGCAACGCGTCTCCCGGGGGGGCGTAGCCGTCAAACGCCTCTAAGGCCTGGTCTTCCCACGTGGCGTCCGTTTTCTGTACCGTGAAACTAGCTTCAACTCGCACGCCTACTGGAAAGCGCTCGTTCGCGATGTTGGTCAACCGCTCCGGCCGACGCTGCGGCGATCGCCGCCCTCGAAGCCCGCGGCGGGGTCGTTCCCCTCGCGCATTTTGACATCGTCAGCGGTTCGCCGGTCCTGCAGAAGGGCCACATCTCCAGCGCGACCGTGCTGGACAGGTTGAGGGTTGTCCGGCTCGTCACGCGGATCGATGTTCCTGGCGTCGGCACCTGCGTCGCCCTTGATGGCAACGGCGAATAGGCGCCACATCGGGGCCGGGCTCGGTAGTCAGCAGCGTAAACGCCTCGCCCTCGCCATCCGGCATCGGCCGCCACAAGCCGGCAAAGCAGAACCAATCCTCGCCCGCCTTGGTGAACTTCCATTTCGATTTCGGCGACTTGCGGCCGGTGAACTCGAAAAAGTGCGACGCCGGGATCAGGCAGCGGCCTTTCGGGAACCGCCGGCCTTCGGAGCGGAAATTGATAACGGGCGCACCCTTCGGCCGGGCCGGCGGAAATCCCCAACGTAGTTGAACAAGCTCCACACCATCCTCGCGGCGGCGAATAATCGGCGCGGGATCGGTCGGCCAGATATCGTCTCGCGGTTCAAGGTTCGGGGCGGCCTCGGGCCATCGCAGAGGTGCGCGGATTTGGCTGAACGCGCGCAGGTAGTCGTCATAAGGGACGCGGTTGCCGAAGTCGTTGCACATGGCCGGGCATATGGCGCTGTCCCTGTCGGAGAGGCCAAGCGGGGTTGACGACCCGCACTCGCCCGCGGAATGTTATTAAGAACGAAAGCGAACATCTAAGGATCGGCGATGCCGACGCTGCCGCCACGATACGCGTTCCGGTTAGAGGATTTGCGCCGTTGGCATCTTGTCGAAGCGGCCTGCCTGGTGTGCCGGCATAGAGCGGTCATCGATCATGCCCGTTTAATTAACGGCCGGCCGAACCACATGCGGCTCGTTGATCTGGAAGCAAAGCTGCGTTGCCGGCGATGCGGCCACCGCGGCGGCCACTCGCTCACCGTGCGGATGCGACCGCGAGATTGAAACCCTTCTCTGCCGATTTCACACCGCCCGCCGGACCATGTGATAGACAACGAGCACGACGATCGCGCCGATAATCGCAACGAACATGCTGTACAGATTGAAACCGGTCACTCCGGCGGCGCCGAAGAACGTGAATAGCCAGCCGCCAACCAGCGCTCCGACGATGCCGAGGATTATGTCAAGGACGAAGCCTTCCCCCTGCTTATTAACGATCTTGCTGGCGATAAACCCAGCTATCAGTCCGAGAATTATCCAGCCGATAATAGACATTTCCCCCTCCGATCGTCGTTAATTTTCAAGCTATAACCTAAATGCGCGAGCTGCGTACCTGTTCTTCGCTATTCTGGCAAAACAGACGCCTCACCGAGGCCCAAATGTCGGCCGCTGCATTCGTAACCCTCTGGTGCACCGTATCGAAGGTCGAGATCAGCGGCGGGGCGTTTCGCGTGCGCGAGGATCAACCGACGCAACGTGTAGCGGCCGGCCCGCACAAGACCAGCAAGCCGGCGATCGAAGCCGGAGCCTTGATGCTTCGCATCTTGATCAGCTTCTCACGCTGGCTGGAGCACGACTCCCCCGTCTTGGGCATTGCCGATGTGTCACGACGTTTTTGTATTGCCCGCGAAAACGCGATCTCCCCGCCACCGTTCGCGACTTCGATCAAACGGAGCATTCAGCCTGATCAGTGTTTCCGCCGGCGCTGCGCCGATCCGGTTCGGCGTCCGCAAGTTCGATCCAGACCGGCGCGTGATCGCTTGCATGCTCGCGGCCCCGCACCTCGCGGTCGACGCCGGCGGCGACCAGGCGGCCGGCAAGGGACGGGCTCAGCAGCAGATGATCGATGCGCAAACCGGCGTCGCGGGCAAAGGCGTTCCGGAAATACTTCCAGAACGTATAGATCCGGTCATTGGGATGCAGCGCCCGCAGCGCGTCGATCCAGCCCTGTGCGACCAGGCCGCGATAGGCCTCGCGCACCTCCGGCCGGAACAGGGCGTCATCGACCCAGCGCTCCGGCGCGTAGACATCGAGATCGGTCGGCATGACGTTGAAGTCGCCGGCTAGAACGGCTGGCGCGCCGCTCGCCAAAACGGTTTCTGCATAACTCGTCAGCCGTTCGAACCAACGCAGCTTGTAATCGAATTTCGGGCCCGGCGCCGGATTGCCGTTCGGCAGATAGAGACATCCGACAATCAGGCCGGCGACCGCTGCTTCGAGGTAGCGGCTGTGCGTGTCGTCAGGATCGCCCGGCAGGCCGCGGCGGGTCTCCACAGGCTCGGCGCCGCGGGCGAGGATCGCCACGCCGTTCCAGCTCTTCTGCCCATGCCAGACCGCGCCGTAGCCGGCGTCGCGGAGTGCTGTGGCCGGAAATTTCTCATCAGGCGCTTTCAGCTCCTGCAGGCAGACGATATCCGGCGTCCGTTCCTCCAGCCACCCGAGCAGGTTGGCAAGCCGCCCGTTGATGCCGTTGACGTTGTAGGTCGCGATCCGCACGATTCCTCTGGCCAGGCAGAACCTGGATATTAGGCCTGATCCTCAATATGGCGCGCTCGGCACCAGAGATCATATCAGCGCCACGCTGCCGCGCTGGGTTCAGTCGGACCTCATTCAGTTCATCATAAGTCGTTATCAAGAACGCCGGCTCAACCTTATCGCGATCACACCTCGCCAGTCTGTCACTACCTAACCAGAATCAGGGCTACTCGGGGATGCAGATCGCGGACAGCGGGTGTGCTTAGGGTTCTTTTGCCATCGAATGACGCGGGCGAGCAGCGGGAGCCGGATGCGGCCTTAGCGGCGACGTAAAAAGTGTGAGCAGGCCGCAAATCAGGGCTAGCGCTAATGACGCGCCGACAACCGCGACCATCGCGAGCACACTGCGTCGTGGCAGCAGCCCGACGCACTAAATAGGCATCAACAACTTTCCAATATGGCGCGAACCGCATCAGCGTAAGCCGCTTTGTCGGAATGGATCCAAAATGAAATATGCCAGAACCTGCGTCGTCCTTGCCGCGTTGATCGCGTCCTGTAGTTTCCCCGGACCAGCGGCATCCCAGCCCAAACAGCCGGAAATCGTTGCGGCCAATCGGCTCTTTCAGGCGGGCAAGTTTGTTGAAGCTGGCAAACTCTATTCGCGAATTGCCGCCCAAGATCCCAGGGACTATCCGGCGATCCTCCAGTTGGGCCGCATCGCGTTGCTGTCCAACCGGCTTGACGATGCCCAAAAATGGCTGGAAGAGGCCATCCCCCTGCGGCCGAGTGAGGCCGACGCCAAGGTCATGCTGGCCGAGGCGTTTTATCGCCGCGACGATTTTCAGAGGGCTGCGGCTGCGCTCAACGGGGTCGATGTCAGCAGCAACAGGCTGATCATTTCGCAGTATCCAAGCTTGAACGTAGCGAAGCTGGAGAGCTTCAAGGGCCAGACGCCCTATGAGGTGCATGGCGATGGGAAAACCACGCGCCTCAAGTTTGTAAGGACCGATCCGCTGCCGGTGGTGAGCGTGCGCGTTAATGGCGGCGACGAGGTCACCTTTTTCATCGATACCGGGGGTTCGGAGGTCGCGCTCGACACGGGCTTCGCCGGAGAGCTTCGAGTGCCGCAATTCGGAGCCGTGCAAGGCACCTTTTCCGGCGGTCAGCATGCCGAAGTTCAGCAAGTCGCGCATTGAATCCCTCACACTCGGCGACTGGACCGTCAGGAACCTGCCCGTTGCCATGCTTCGCCCTGCGCCAGCTCTCGAAGGATTTGGGCGTGAAACGCGTCGACGGATCATCGGGACCACGCTCCTCTACCATTTCATTGCGACGATGGATTATCCGCATGGCGAGCTTGTCCTGCGCCGCAAGACCGCGAAAGGCCTGGAGCAGTTTATGGCGTCGCCAGGGAAGAGCGTCGCGGTTCCGTTCTGGATGGCGAGCGACCACTTCATGGTGGGCTGGGGCCGGGTGGACACTCTTCCGTCGGCACTGCTCTTCGTCGACACAGGGCTGGCGGGCGCCGGGGTCAAATTCGCGGAGTCGGTTATCAAGCAGGCCGGAATCAAACTTGGAGGAAAACAAAGCTTACGAAGGGGCCGGGGGAGGCGGGAAGCTGAAAATCGTGCCCTACACCGTGCGCCGGCTTTCGTTCGGCGATATCCAGGAAGACAACGTCGCGGGTCTCTACGATGGGCCGTTCCCGTGGGAACACACGTTTGGCTTCCACCTCGCGGGCATGGTCGGCCACGATTTCTTCAAGCCCTATGCGGTGACCTTTGACTTTGAAAACATGCAGGTTTTTCTCCGGTAATCACCAATCCCCTGCCGCTTCGGGTCAATAATATACATGCTGACAGCACTGACTGACGCGGGTTCCCCATCGAGCTGAGACGCAAAAGATCGTCGGCCCAGCAACAGCGCCCTCCGACGATCGATCTGGGCTGCACCTCCGGTAGTGCCACCGAGGCAGCCAGGCGAAATTGCCGCTGTTTGATGAAGAGCGGCATTTGGTTTTAAAGCCTCGGTCCAACGACAACGCGTCGCCTTAATCAGACAAACCCAATTCTCAGGTTGTGGCGACGATGTTTTCGAGCGGCTCGCCGCGGACAAAGCGGTCGATGTTGCGGGCAACATCGCGCGAGCGCCGCAGGATTGTTCCATCGGTCCGCGGCGAGCAGTGCGGCGTCATGATCACATTCGGCAGTTCATGGAACGGATAGCGGGAGGGGCGTGGCTGCGGGTCGCCAGCGCTCGGATAGCGCCACCAGGTGTCGAGCGCCGCTCCGCCGATGACCCCATCGCGCAAGGCGCGGTAGAGCGCCTCCTCGTCGGCGATCGGGCCGCGCGCCAGATTGATCAGGAAGGCGCCCGGCTTCATCGCGGCAAGCCGGCGCCCGTCGATCAGGCCCGTTGTCTCGGACGTTAGGGCGCAGCTGAGCACGACAATGTCGCACTCGCCAAGCATCCGGTCGAGTTCGGCCCATAAAAAGAGATGCTCAACCGAAACTGGCTTCTCGCGCACCGTTCGGTTGGCGGCAAGCACCCGGCAGCCGAGCGCGGCGGCGCGCCAGGCGACCTCGCGTCCGATGTGACCCAGCCCGACGATACCGACGGTCTGGCCGCCGATCTCGCCGCGCACCGCGCCCCCCGCCATCGGGCTCCAAACCCACGATCCCTCGCGGAACGACGTCGCGATATCGAACAGGCGGTGGCGCCAAGCCAGCATCATCATGATTGCGAATTCGCCGAGCGCCGGCTCGTGGCCATAGGCGTTGCACAGAGTGACGCCTTTCGGCAGCACAGCGATATCGATACCGTCAGTGCCGGCCAGCGGTACCTGCAGCAAGCGCAGCTTTGGTGCCGGCGGAAATCCGGCGTGCCAAGCTCCGGTTAGCAGGACATCCGCATCGGCAAGAGCCGCAGCCATCTGCGCCGGGTTGCCGTTGTCAAGGATTTGAGTGTGGATGTCGGAAGTGATGAATTCGATGATCGGCGTCGCCTGCGAGGTGGCGAGCGTACCCAGGAACAGCGCTTTCATTGGCTCATCCCCCAGCGGCGATAAGGTTGACTAGCGGCTCGCCCCGGCCGAGGCGGGCATAGCTAGGACTACCCGATTTCGGCGATCTCGTCCCGCGGCCGCACAATTGCCGTCCCCTGAATGGTCTGGGCGTTGTCCTCGATCGGTGTCTCTCACCTACTAGCCGGTGTGCCAGCGCGCGACCAGCGCCGTCAGCGAGGTTTACGAGGCTGAGGTTTCAGGTTTTAGGACTGTGCTGCCAACGGAATGCGCGGAATGGCCTCGGCATAGCTTATTTTGCACCATGGGAGCGCATTCCAAATCCCGCCATATCAACAAAGACCGTACAAAGTGACGGCCGTAGAAGAGGATCAGCCCGATGGAATGGCAAACACTGTACAAGCGGGTTCAGACCACTTAGACGACGAGCCGCTCGCATTAAGCGTGCATTGTTGGCCGCATCGTCTCGGTCGTGGCAATGGCATTAAAGCCGCGTTAGCTAGAAGGTGTTCATGGAGTCGCCGCCCAATAGAGGCCAAGTAGCGTTAGCATTATGCTTTAGACGGGCCGCGTTGTAGATGGAGCATGTATACAGTATAAAATGGGCGTAAGCAGAACTTGCTATAGAGACACCCCCGGTCTCTGATCGATTCAGTGAAAGAGCTTGTGAAGGGCTAAAATCTACTGACCAGACGACCAGTCTTATTCAATATTAAGCAGCATATTGTTTGCAGAGCGATCAAGCTCGGACTAGGTGTTGTCGCACACGATCCTAAGACCCTGACTGATACGCCGTCGCAAAAGTCAAATCCGACTTCAATGCGACAGAGTGCGACAGACGCACTAGGGCAGGCTCGTGAGCGACAAACCTAATGGAGCGGCAATGACCAAGTTCATTCCAATCGACAGTGCGAAAGCTGAGCGCGAGCTAGTGCGACTGCACAATCGAGCGACGGCATACGAAATCAGCTTCACGGCGCCAGACGGCGTGGAATACCTCGTTTGCTACAGTGAGCGTAAAACCAATCGCGCGCTGCAGGATATCCTTATCCGGTACCGCGAGCGTGTCTGCGCGCTGATGGACGATACCGAAGGCGATCTGCAGCGGCGCACGCAATGGCCTGCCTATGTGTCCCCAACGTGGCGCTTCGGTTTCAGCGGTCGCACCTATCGCGACATGCTGACCGAAGGCCGTCTGCCCAGCCTACCGGAAGGGATGGTGAGCCATGCCGCTTGATATGGACTTCGCGGTCGCTCGCGTGAGCAAGGTGTTCGAGCGTCTGGAAGGCACGCCATCAGCGGCCGAGCCAGTAGCTGCAGAGCCCGACCGGGAGGTTCCCTCTCAGTCGAGCGACACGCGCGCCTTGCCGGTCGACAGTGCGTTTAAACGGCCTCTACCCCAGCCGGTGCCGGCACGATCAAACACCTATCAGCACCGGCGAGGCGTGGTTACACGCGCTTATGGGCGAGCTTCGCGGCCCGTTTAAACGGCTTGGCTACCCGATACCCGAGAAGGTCCGCATTGGCGTTGGTTTTCCGAGTGTCCGCGGCATCGCTAGCAAAAACCAGCGCATTGGCGAATGCTGGTCTAATGAGCGCTCCGGCGATGATCATCACGAAATCATCATCTCGCCGGTGATCGCGGACGGGATGCGGGTTGCGGGCATACTCACCCATGAACTGATCCATGCCGCTGTGGGAGTCGAACACGGCCACAAGGGGCCGTTCCGCGCGATGGCACACGGGCTCGGCCTTGAAGGCAAGATGACCGCGACCACCGAAGGCGAAGCGTTTAAACGGCTTGCGCAGCCGATCCTAGACGCGATCGGACCCTACCCGCATGCCGAACTGCATGCGATGACCAATGGGTGGCAAAAAGCAAGTCGCCCGGCTGATCAAATGCGAGTGCCCGCAATGCGGATGGCGCGCTGCGGGGCGGTGACGGCGGAGGCCTATGTGCCGCTGAGCTTTGCACCGGGCGCGGCCTACCAATTCGATTGGAGCCACGAGGTAGCGCTTATCAACGCGGTGACGGTGACGGTCAAGCTGGCGCATGTCCGGCTGTGCCACAGCCGCATGTTGTTCGTGCGAGCCTACCCGCGCGAGACCCAGGAGATGGTGTTTGACGCGCACAACCGTTGCCTTCGCCTTCTTTAAGGGGGCCTGCACGCGCGGCATCTACGACAATTATCGACGCCTCTCGCCGCAAGATGATCCTGTGGTCTCCGGCGGTGCAGGATGCGTGAATCTATCCGGCCTATTGCGGGAGCGATACCGCCCCTGGCCTTGATGGGGATCCGCTGTCTCTGACCTCATAACATGATCGGCCGCTGAGGCCCTGTCGTACATCAGGCTTTAAGGCTGCGGTCCATGCCGGCGAACCATCAGTATACACCTCGCATTCGGTGGCGATCCTCAGTGCAAAGCCAAAAATCGCTGCTTATCAAGTGACCGCATATTCTTTCTTGCCGGCTAGCAATACCCAGGCAATGTGCGCTGTTTTGTTGGCCAGTGCGACAATGGTGCGATTGAACCCCCGTCTGGCAACAAGTGCTTTCAGCCAGGTCGATCGACGATCGTCGTGCTTGGAGAGCCGGCTGACCACGGAGCGCGCACCGCGAATGATCTGCCGCCTGAGATAATGATTGGCGCGTCGGCCGATGCCACCGAGCCGCGGCTTGCCCCCAGTCGTGTATTGTCGAGGCACCAGCCCGATCCAAGCGGACAGCTCGCGGCCTGACCGGAATTGTCGACCATCGTTGACGGCAGCGATGATGGCCGTGGCGATGACTGGACCAACGCCCGGCAGCTTTGCGAGCCGCCAACAAGCTGGGTGCGCGCGGCAGATCGAAACCATTTTCCCCTCGAGGATCTCGATCCGGCGGTTGAGGTCACGAAGCTGGCCCAAGAGCTCGGCAAAGATCGCCCGCGCCAATTCGGATATCCCGGCATCGGCAACGGCGGCGGGGGCCTGCGCCATGAAGCGCCAAGGGCCTTGCGGTAGCACGATGCCGTATTCGGCGAGCAGGCCGCGCGTATGGTTGATCAACGCCGTCCGTTGGCAGATCAGCCGGTCGCGGGCCCGGTGCAGTGACTGCAGGTCTTGCTGGTCTGTCGACTTCACCGGTACGAAGCGCATTGTCGGACGCATCGCCGCTTCGAAAATTGCCTCCGCGTCGACGGCATCATTCTTCGATCCCTTGACAAAGGGTTTCACGAAACGCGGATTGATGAGGCGCACTTCGCAACCGGCAGCGAGCCAGCAGCGAGCCCAATGATGCGCACTGGCGCACGCCTCCATCGCGATTGCCCTTGGGGCGAGCGTTCCCACCACCTCGGCCAGCTTCGCGCGTCTAAGCTGGACTTAAAGGCCAATACCGCCTTCGTCTATTAGATGAAACGACGAATTTTGCCGTTGTCGCCTGCCTGCTCGATTCCAAGCTAGGGACAAAACTCCCCCAATCCGGCCAGCGCCGGTGGCGCAGGCCGTTCCTTCCTCGCCGGCTGCCCGAGACACCCACGTCATGATTTTCGCATCTCGGCGTTCATCTCCTCAGAAAATTCGCGCAATTTCTCACTGAGCTGAAATGCGATGTCGTCCAGCTTTCTCGCCACTTGCTGCGATTTACTGATCATTTGAAAGGCGCACTTTACTACGATGTAACCGCCATTCGTTGCGAGAATGGATTTGTATTCGTCGACATAGGCGGCTAACCGACCATCCTCTGCGAGGGTTTCGAGCGCCGCTTTGGCAGGATCGGAGAAATCAAAAGCAATGAAATTCAGCAACCGCAAAGCCCGGGCTTCCGGCTCATTGAGCCGATTCCATTGATCCGGCCGTTTCAATCGCGCCCAGCCTGCATCATCCAGTCCCAGAAGCTTGAGCGGGCTGACAAACTTAACTGCGGCGACAAATCCGCCCAATTGCCCAATGCGTGCAGCGATCTGCTCAGGCACATCATCCAACCTTCCGCAATATTTCCGAGAGACAGGGCCTATTTGCGACGAAACACCATCAGAGTTGTCTCGCGTTTCGTGGACCGAAACCATGAAACCCATTTGGTCAAGCGCTGCCCACATCTTATCGACCGCTGCATGCAAACCCGCTTCGATCGCCCGAGGATCATTCCTGGCTGCGCCGAGCGCGTCGCGCACATGGTATCCGCTGTGCGACCAATGGACGATGTCGGCGGTTTTGCCGGGTGGCATAAGCGCATCGCGGCCAGAAAACAGGTCGGCATCGATAGCTACCGGAGCCTGCGTCAATGTCACCTTTCCACTTTCTGCCGCGCCTTGCATCTTCTTTGCAGTCGTCATCGCGTAGGTTTCGCCCGTTTCTCTGACAATGCCGCCGCGGTAATCCGTACAATAAAAGGCTATACCTTTTGGTAAGAACCTCGCGATTTGCGATATCCATGCCACGCTGTAATCACCAGGCCCACAACTTACGTCCAGTATCACTGTTGGAGCGTTTTGCCTTATTGCTATCCCCCGTTGTGCAAAAAGACTGAACGCCTCGCGCAGCAGAATCGCCTGCAAGATTTTTTGACCGTTGCCCGAAGGGTTCAAGAACTCTGCAAAGCAGGTGTCGTAATCTCGTATTTGCACGGATAATTCGTCCCCATCATCTACCCGCATTTTGGTCATCCCGGGAATAACTTACGCACCGCATGGTGCTGCGCGTCGGTCCGGAATTTGGCGGATGGAATTGACGATGTCTACCGCGTATCGGACGGTGTAGCAGGTTTGAACATGCATTCTCCGAATGAGCTTCGTGACCTTGCTCGGAAACACCGGGAGCGCGCGAACTCTGCGACCGACCCCGCAGTTATTGAGCAATTATGCCATTGGGCCGTAGGAACTGACCGATGGGGACCGACGTCGCCGAGTGGAACCTATCTTTGATAGGTCCCGCCACCGGAGGAGACAAAACCGACGGCCGCGGGACCCTGCCCAAGGGGGGCTTGCCCCTGGACGCTCAACCGTACTCGGTCGCGCGGCGGATGGATACGGCTGAAGTTCCCCCGGCGGGAAGTTCTGTCTCGCCGGCGTCGGGATTGGGTGATCAGAGCTTCGTCCAAGAATTCGCTTAAGCTGCCGCGTATCTGGCAAGGGCAACCCACTATTCGCAAGTTGGTGAAGGACGCCGAATTCGCCATCGCCGTTTTCATCGCCTGCCGCCGGCCGATACTGTCGCACCTTGCGGATGATTTCCCCAACCTGACGCTCTAGGCTCAGCTCGGCGCTAAGTAGAGGCCAAGAGCCCGAATAGCCTCATTTCGTTCCGTGCGCCTTGCCGCTTTCGGATCCCCTCCGCAGCGCCCCCGATTGACACTCATCGGCGCTGATGCCGGACAGTCAACAAATTCCAGTGAGTTCCTTACCTTGGCGAACAGGTCCTTCCGGTTCGGATAGACAGAAAAAAGCCGGCCTCCGATTTCCACTCCGACAGGACCAGTCTCAGGCGGCCCGCGGCGCCGGAGCGTTTTGGATCTTACGGGTTTATGCGCGCGCCGCGCCA
>CAVRUN010000012.1:0-161276 GCA_963724435.1 uncultured Alphaproteobacteria bacterium
GAGCGTCGCGCGCAATCGCGGTCAAGACTGGTCCGAGCGAGGCGAGGGCCACCGCCGCAGGCGCGCGCGAAGCGGTCTTGAGGGCGGTGAGCACGACGCCAGTGTCGGCCAGGTCGGGAAGGGGCTGCCTCAACCCGGAGCAGCCGCGGCCGCACCGCGTGGTGGCCGACCCTTCGACGGCAGACCCGGCGCCTCGAGGTTGTTCGGCGGCCGCTGCCGCGCAGCATGCCCGCGCTGCTGACGCGCTGGGTAGGCAGCCTGCTGCGCCTTCACCTGCTCCAGCACGGCGGACAGCCGCTTGTTGTCGACGATATCCCCGGGCTGCACGGTCTGGATCTTGTCAAACAGCTTGAAGCCGAGCGCCGTTCCGTTGAACTGAACCGCAAATCGTCCGTCCGGGTAGTTCACCACCTCGACCTTCTTGCGCACCAAGCCACGCGCCAGCGGCGTCGGGTCCAGCAGCAGCATCATCCGGTCGTAGTGCAGGGTCAGGTTCTGCGTGACGGTCCGCTCCTCCCGCCACGCCAGGATCTCGTCCAGATCATCCGCTTGCGCCAGCGGCCGATGCAGGTCCTTGGCATTCGCCGGGTCGCGGCCGAAGCGCGTGTTGTAGGCGGTGATAAACCCCGGCAGCCATGCGTTCGCTTCGGCAATCGACGATACCCCGGCCAGCCGCAGCTCCTTGACCATACGGTCCTGCAATGTGCCAAACGCGCGTTCAATGCGTCCTTTTGCCTGCGGGCTGTTGGCACAGATGATGTCGATGTTCAGCGCCAACAGCGCACGGCCAAACTGGGTGATGCCGTCGCCGCCCACCGCATCTTTGGCGTTCACCCGGAAGATGCCGTGCTTGTCGCTGTAGAACGCCACCGGCTTGCCATGCTCCTCCAGATAGGCGCGGGTCGTGCGGAAGTAATCAAATGCCGATTTCGAGGCGACGAAGCGCAACTGCATCAGCCGGCTCGTTGCGTCGTCCACAAAAGCCAGCAGCGTGCACATGCGCGCCGCGGTCCTCGAACCAGGCGTGCTCCGAGCCGTCGATCTGCACCAGTTCGCCCAGGCAATCGCGCCGCCGGCGTGGCTGATGCGGGGAGGGGAGCGATGCCGGCGATCCTTCCACAGCCCATCCGCGATCATCCAACCCCGCAAGGTCTCGCGCGAGACCGAGCAGCCGTGATGCTCTGCCAGCTTCTCCGCCGCCAAGGTCGGGCCAAAATCGGCATACCGCTCGCGCACCAGCGATAGGGCAAGGGTACGAACCTCGGCCGGCAGCCGGTGATTGCTGGGTTTGCCCCGATGTTTGGAAAGCAGGCTGGTGGCGCCGTCCTGCTTGAGGCCGCGCAGCAGACGAAATACCTGCCGCCGCTGCAGCCCGATCAGCTCACAGGCGTCGGCAACCCGCAGACGGCCGGATTGAACGCGCAACAACACCTCAAGCCGGCTGAACTCCTGCTTGCTCATCGACACCACCGCCACGGCCCATCCCCCGCGACCCCAGAACCCGCGGGAGTGTCACCTCAACTTTGCACAGGGGTGTCATCTCTATATTGCTCGTACAACAAATGTGTCCACCAAATACAGATGTCACCGTCTCTGCCATTTACAAATGTCACCGGCACCGCGGTTTGGGTCGGGCGGCGGGCGGGCGCGAAGCCCCCGGCGTAGCGCAGCGACCGATCGACGCCCGCCATGGGGATGGCCGAAACTGCACCCGCTTGTTTGACCGGGCGGGCTCGGCCCGCCCGGCTCGTAGAACGGCTCAGCCGACTTTAAACAGACGCGCGTCGCGCTGATCGCGGCGGCGCGGTGCTTTGGTGCTGCGCCGCTGCGGTCCGCGGCGAAGCTGCTCCTCGCGGATGAAGGCGAGCGCAGCGCCGAGCCGTTTGTTCTCGACAATCGCGCCCTGGTCAACCTATTGGATTGTATCGAAGATCCGGTAGGCAAACTCGATGCCCTTGTAGCGGATCGACAGGCGACCGTCGGGATAGTCGATGACGGTGACCCGCTTGCCGATTGCCGCCTTGGCTTGCTCGCTTGGCTCCAGGATGAACATGATCTTGTCGTACTGCAGGGTCAGCGCCTGTGAGAGGGTGCGCTCCTCCTTCCAGGCAAAGGCGTCGTCGAGATCGTCACCGGCGTGCAGCGGCCGATGCAAATCCTTTTTATTCGCCGGTGCTTTGGCAAAGCGCGCGTTGTAGTCAGCCATGAAAGCCGGGAGCAGGGCGTTGCCTTCCGCCAAGCTTGCCACGCCCGCCAACCGCAATTCCTTGACCAGGCGGTCTTGCAACGTCTTGTTGGCACGCTCGACCCGGCCTTTCGCCGGGCTCGAATTGGCGCAGATGATATCGATGTTGAGCACGTGCAATGCCCGGCCAAACTGGGTCATGCCGTCGCCGCCGAGCGCGCCCGAGTGGTTGACCCGAAACACCCCGTGCTTGTCGCTGTAAAACGCGATCGGCTTGCCCCAGGCCTCCAGATAGGCACGGGCCGCCTGGAAATAGGCAAAGGTTGACTCGCTCTCGACAAATTGCAGATGCATCAGCCGGCTGGTCGCGTCGTCGACAAACACCAGCAGCGTGCATTGCGGCCCGCGGTCCTCGAACCACCAATGCTCGCTACCATCGACCTGGACCAGTTCGCCAACGCATTCGCGCCGCGGCCGCGGCTGGTGAACCTGCTTGCGCTGCTTGCGATCACGCCACAGCCCGGCTTCGATCATCCACTGGCGCAGCGTTTCACGGCCAACCGCGATCCCGTGATCCTCGCACAGCTTCTCGGCTGCCAGGGTCGGGCCAAAATCCCAATACCACTGGCGGATGATTGTCAGAACCGCGCGCCGCAATGCCTCGGGCTTGCGCCGGTTACTGCGACGGCCGCGGCGCTTCGAGATCAGGCCGCTCGGACCTTCGATCCGATAGGCCTTCAACAGCCGAAACACCTGACGCCGCTCGAGCCCCAACAGCTGGCCCGCCGCTTTCGTCGTCAGCCGCTTTTGGTCCAAATCCCGCAGAACCTCCAGCCGCGAAAGCTCCCGATCGCTCATCAGTCGTATCGTCACCCCCAACACCCCCCGGAAATCCCCCGGGAAGTGTCATCTGTAACCGGCAGAGGAGTGACATTTTGATCGGGCGCCTACAGGTGAAAGCCGCATAAGCGGGGATTACGGAAAATCCGGGAGGGAGGCGAGAACGCGTGTTCACATAAAGCGGGATTTTGAAGAATTGGGCCTCGGTGTGTTCATGGATGGACGGGAAGTGCCGTGCTATGGTGTTCGTACAATCGGAGAGATAGCCCGATGGCGACTAGCCCTTTTACAATTCGTATCTTCGTGCCCGATGGCGATCCCGAAGGCGTCCGCCTCATCGACCGCATGAATTGGACAGGCCATGGCATCGTCTTTCCACGTGAAAAATGGCCTGCGACCAAACAACGACCTGAATTCTCACGAACAGGGGTCTATATTCTCAGCGGGTACGAAGAAGGGGTGAACGACGATCTGCCGACAATTTATATTGGCGAGGGAGACGTAATCCGAAACCGAATTGAATCTCACTATCAGAACAAAGATTTTTGGGATCGAGCGATTGTCTTCACGGCTACAAACAACAGCCTCAACAAGGCTCACGTCAAATGGCTTGAATATGCGCTCGTCAATCGGGCTACCCAAGCGCACCGCAGCAAACTCGATAATGGTACGGAGCCGCAGCCGCCCGCGCTGAGCGAGGCCGAGCGCGCTGACACTGACGCTTTTCTCGGAGAAGTGCTGCAGATTCTCCCGCTCATTGGCTTACGAGCATTTGAGATACCGAAGCCCGTTGCCACGCCACAGACGGCCGCTCCCCCGTCTAGCCCGACGGTCAGCATCGGGAAACCCGAACTCGACACCGTCGTTGTGCCTGCCCGCGAGGAGGGCTTTCAGGAAACCTTCATCGGCGAAAATTGTTGGTACGCGATCCGTATCTCAGGGGCCATGCTCCCGAAGATCAAATACATTGCCGCCTATCGAACCCTGCCGGAAGCGAAGGTGACGCACTACGCGCCTGTCGCCAGCATCGAACCCTATGGCGACGAGGGGAAATATAAATTGCTCTTCGCTGAACCCGCCAAGCCGGTCGGCCCTATTCCTTTTGCTGACGCTCCGTCAGGATACATGAAAGGTACACACTATACGAGCTTTCAGAAGTTATTGAACGCAAAAAAATTGATGGATTTATTCACTCCACAATAAGGGTCAAACCTCCGTGAGGGTGAGGACGCACTACCATGAAGCCTCTTTTTACTGTGCACGCTGGTGAATTTCTCGTAGGCGGGGAAATAGAGCGCAAATTTCCAAATGTGCACGTGTGGGTTCCAGCGAAAGACACCGGCGTTGATTTGTTGGTTACTGACGACAGCAACGAGAGAGCAATCTCTCTCCAAGTCAAATTCTCGCGGGACTACGTTGTTGCTACACACACCACACACATGCAGGACGAGTTTTTCCATACAAAGCTTCGTGCTAGCGGGTGGTGGACAGTAACACGCCAACAGATCAAAAAGTCACCTGCAAAATACTGGGTCTTTGTTCTCGCGGGATTTGTGAACAGAACTACAGATTATATCATTATAGAACCAGACGAACTGCTGAAACGTCTTGACAATATTTATCAGAGCAAGCCTGATAAGTTTCAGTGCTACTTTTGCGTGACTAACGGGGGAAAGGTGACTAACGGGGAAAGGTGTTGGGATATTCGCGGCTTGAAAAAGTCGGATGTGCGCGCGGTCGCGGAGGCAACATTTAAGGATGAAGCACGTGATTTCAGAATCTATCTCAATAACTGGAAGCCTATAGAAGCACTCACCACCTAAGGGTGCGCTACTTTTTCCCGGAGCGCCGCGCATCAAGATTTAGGTCAGGCGTCGGTGCGCGTGGCGCGGCGCATGGTGGAAATGCTGCGGTCGTAGCTGTCGGCTAATTCCTGCAAGGTAGCGCCCTGCATCCAGCGCCGTCCGATGGCCTCTTTCTGTTGTGGTGGCGTCCGGGAAGGGGGCGGCCTATGGCCTTTCCTTGGGCCTTGGCGCGGCTTCTGCCTTCGGCGGTACGGGTGCGGATAAGGTCGCGCTCAACATCGGCCCGCCCGCCGAGTACCGCCAGCATCAAGCCCCCGGTGCTGGTGCCAGTGTCGGCCCACGGATCTGCCAAGGATCGGAATTGCGCCTTGCCGTCCATGATGAGTTTGACCATGCCGAACAGATCAAAGGATGCCGCGGGCCAGCCGGTCGATCCGCGTGACGGTCACCACGTCGCCGGGGGCCAGCTTGCCGAGCATCCGGTTAAGCTCGCGTCGGTCGGGTCGCGCGCCCGTTTGCCTTCTCGGGGTAGATATTCCGGCTGCTGCATCCGGCGGCACGAAGCTGCTCAAGCTGGCTGTCGAGCGTCTGTCCCACGGTGCTGACGCGCGTGTAGCCAATGAGGCGTTTTTCGGGATGAGTTTCGACCATAACTTATGACGCGTGTAAGCCTTGATCGCTGGGGCAAGATTTTTGTCGAAATTCTTGAATGATCCGCTTTAGGCAATGTGCAGCGCCGGTGCGGCGGCCGCATGGCCGTTAGCGGCGGTGCGATCGAGAACCTGCTGGATCCGCGGCATGACCTCCTCGCCAAAAGCGGTCATCGAGCGCTCGACCATGTCGTAGGGCATCGCCCCCAGCTTGAAGATCATCGCGAGGCCCATCAGGTCGAGCTGGCCTGCGATGCGGAGGATCGTATCAGCCACTGTCTCGGCACTGCCGAGGATCACCATGTCGTTGGCGACGATCTCGTCGAAGCTCATCGCGTGCAGCATCGGCGCTTGGCGTCGCCAGAAATCGTAGCTGGCGGGCAGCTTTCCACCGCAGGTGAACTGCGTATAGCGGTTCCATAATTCCCAGTATTGCAACAGATAAGGATGCGCCTCAGCGCGAGCGCGCGCATCGCTTTCGGCCACATAGATCTCGCGCATCAAATAGAGCCGCGGTGCCGGCGCATGCCCGTGCGCACTTTGATTTTCCCGATAAAGCGTCTGGTCGCGCCTCGCCTGGTCGACCATCGAGTCGATCTGTGCAAACGGGATATCGTGCTGTGCCGCCCAGCGCAGCGATTGCTCGCTCTGCGCGCTGACCAAAAACGGCGGGTGCGGGCGCTGGACAAGCGGCGGCGACAGCGGCGCATCCTTGTGGATGGTCCAATATTTGCCGCGATGGGTGAAGTTCTCGTCGGCCCAGACACGGCTAATGATGTCAAAGGATTCGAGAAACATCTCGCGCGACTGCTGCTGATCGACACCAAAGGCTTCGAACTCGGGTGGACGCAGGCCACGGCTGAGACCCATGTCGAGGCGTCCATTTGTTAGATTATCGAGCATCGCTGCTTCCTCGGCGACGAGCAGCGGATGCCGGAATGGCAGGATGTTGACCATGCTGCTGAAGCGGATGTGCCGGGTAGTCCGCGCCGCGGCAGCGATCAGCAGATTGGGCGAGGGAACCGGCGCCGTGGGCGACAGATGATGCTCGAAGAACCAGATCTGATCGATGCCGATGCGTTCCGCCAGTTCCACCTCTTCGAGCTGTCGGCGAAACATCTCCTGATACGTTGAATTTTCGCGCGGAGCGGTCGTCGACCATATCGCGAGTTTCATCGCCTCATCTCCTCAGGTCCAGCGACGCGCACTGCCGGAAGGCCGATCCATGGTTCTCCGTCGCCTTGGGTTCCGCCAATAGTTTCTCCCTCCGTGCGCGAACATAGCCAAACATTGAGTATTTGATCCGACAGCAGCACTCTGCCTTTCTCCGGGACGCCGTAAGTTTGCGGCGCCAGATGCTGCTTCCGGCCATTTGAGAGGTGGGGATAAGATGGGCCATCCAACGATCTATCCGACCGGGGTCACTTTGTACGATCCCGCCAAGGCCTGGAACGGATACACCATTTTTCCGGCAGCGGATCTTGGCGCCTTGCTGATCGATATGACCGGAAACGAAGTCCAACTGTGGAAGCATTTGCACGGCTTTCCCAACAAGTTGTTGCCGGACGGCCAAGTCTTTGGCAGCACAGGGCGCCGCGATCCTGATCATAGTTTCCAGGATCAAACGGATTTGGTCCAAGTCGATTGGGAGGGCAATATCGTTTGGCGGTTCAGCCGGCTGGAACATATCGCCGATCCGGGACAAGAGCCGCGCTGGTATGCGCGCCAGCATCACGATTTTCAGCGTGAGAGCAATCCTGTCGGGTATTACGTGCCTGGCCAGACACCCATGAACCACAGAGGCAAAACGCTGCTGCTGGTGCACGAAGATGTTCGGATCCCAAAAATCTCCGATCAGGCGCTGCTCGATGACAAGCTCATCGAGGTAAGCTGGGACGGTGAAATCTTATGGTCATGGAGCGCCCATCAACATTTCGACGAGCTGGGTTTCGATGATGACGCAAAGACGGTTCTGTTCCGTGACCCCAACCTTAGAAAACTGGCGGGCGGGTCGGTCGGTGATTGGCTGCATATCAATTCGGCGTCGTTCGTCGGCCCAAACCGGCATTTCGATGCAGGCGATAACCGCTTTCATCCCGACAACATCATCTGGGATTCAAGGGAGGCGAACATCATCGCCATTACCGACAGAAAGACCGGCAATATCACTTGGCGGCTCGGTCCCAACTACGATGGCAGCGAGGCCGAGATCAAACTGGGTTGGATCATCGGTCAGCACCACGCGCACATCATTCCGCGCGGCCTCCCGGGCGAGGGGAATTTACTGGTGTTCGACAATGGTGGCTGGGCGGGTTACGGCAAACCCAATCCCTCTTCGCCGACCGGCCGACTGAACGCCAGGCGGGATTATTCGCGTGTCTTGGAGATAGATCCCATTTCACTCCAAATCATCTGGCAGTATACGCCCGCCGAAGCGGGTTTCGTCATACCGCTCGATGCTTCACGCTTCTACAGTCCTTTCATCAGCAGCGTTCAGCGTCTACCCAATGGTAATACATTGGTCACCGAAGGATCGGATGGCCGTATCTTCGAGGTCACCAGAGACCATGAGCTGGTCTGGGAATATATCAGCCCTTACTGGGGCAGCCGCGGACTCAATATGATTTACCGGGCCTATCGGGCACCCTATTCTTGGGTCCCGCAGCATAACACGCCGATAGAGACGCCGATTCCCCGATTGGATAGGTCACGTTTCCGAGTGCCGGGCGCCGCTCAGCCGTGGCGCGAGCGCGAAATTTCCGTTCCGGGTGTCGAGGCCGATCAGCAAGATGCAGCCTTCTGTGTAGCGCCCTCAAATTGAAGGCCCCCTCGATCCACGTTGGTCCCGTGCCCACGTAATCATTACGTTAGTGCCGTGCAGGTGGACGAAGGTAATTTCGGCGCCAGCCATCACTCAGAAGAATGCTGGGTAAAACCGGCTGCGCTTCCCTACGTTGCCGAGCAGGTTCATCTGGGTAATTAGGGATGGCGAGATCTCCCCGACTGACCACCGCTGCAGGGACGAACGATGAGTTGCCAGCATGGGTTAAGCCACAGCTGACGCGACTGATCACGGAAGCGCCTAGCGGCGACGAGTTGGTCCACGAGCTCAAATTCGACGGTTATCGCATGCACGCCCGGCTCGATCGTGGCGATGCCCGTCTACTGACCCGCACCGGGCTTGACTGGACCGGCAAATATCCGGCGATCGCCGCTGCCCTGCGCACCCTGCCGGCGGGGCAGGCCTATCTCGACGGCGAGCTCTGCGGGCTGCGGCCGGACGGGGTTACCTCGTTCGCGCTGATCCAGAACGCCGCAGAACGGCGCGGTGGTGCCGACCTCGTCTATTTCGTTTTCGACCTGCTCTACCTCGACGGCAGGAATCTGATGCCGCTGCCGTTGGCGGACCGCAAGGATGGTCTCGCCGTCCTCCTCAAGGGAAGAGAGGACGCGATCCGCTTCAGTGAGCATCAGGTCGGACAGGGCCCGGAATTTCACCGCCATGCCTGCAAGCTCGGCCTCGAAGGCATCGTCTCAAAGCGGCTGGACGCCCCGTACACGCCGGGCGATCGCGGCCTCTGGCTCAAGACCAAATGCCTCAACCGCGAAGAGTTCGTGGTCGTCGGTTGGACTGACCCCGAGGGCAGCCGTCCGTTTATCGGCGCGCTCTTGCTTGGGTACCATGATCCGGACGGCCGGCTGATTTACGCGGGCCGGGTCGGTACCGGAATGCGGGCCGGCCAGCTCGAGGATCTCTTACGGCGGCTGCGCCCGTTGCAGATCGACACGATGCCGCTCGATGTTGCGCCGCCGCGCTCGACCCGGTTTGGCTCGCCGCTGGTGCTGTCGCGGGTTCACTGGGTCCGACCCGAACTCGTTGTCGAGGTCAAATACCTGACCTGGACCGAGGACGGGCTCTTGCGCCAGGTGGTCTATGAAGGGATCCGCGAGGACAAGCCGGCCCGTGAGGTTGTGCGCCCACGGCCAGCTGCCTGCACTACCGACCGTAGCTTCCGAGCAAGAGGCGAATCTTAGAACGGCGTCCTGCCCAAGCGCTCGATGCTGAAGAGACTCCGCCGGACGTCAATGCGAAACGTGTAAGATGTGCGGCCACAGGCCAATGAGGCCGATAAAAATCAAGTAAATCGCGACCACGTAGTTCAGGATTCGAGGTACCAACAAGATCAGGATGCCCGCGATCAACGCGATGAGCGGTTGCACGGCCACAATATCGATGGTCATCAGGCGGACTCTTTACAACGATTCGACTATTACTCGGTGTTGCAGCGTCTTCCCGGAATTCATCGAGCGGGCTTGAGCCGCGCAGCTCCATACCAGATGCGTACCTGGCGGTTGGCGATCAACCTGACGATCGGCATGAAGGGCAAACTGATTAGCCGCGCGGGGATACTCGTCGCGTGGCTGCGCATAAATTTAAACCGGTATTACTCGCTTAGGCGACTGGGATGACGCGGGATCCGGACAAAGCAGCTCTGGCACTGCATCGCTTCGGGTTCGGCCCGCGCGCCGGATCGATTGCGGCGATCGCTGCAGATTCGCAAGGGGCGGTTGCCGCAGATCTCGACCTAGCAAACGCTGGGCAGATCGTCGATCCCGGCCTATTGAGCAGCGCCGCCGCGTTTCGCTCGGTCTTCGAGTTCAACGCCGCACGCGCCGCGCAGGCGAAGCTCGCCCGTCGCGGCCTCGTTCCAAGCGACTCGAAGACGGAACCGGAAAGTGCCGCGGATGAAAGCCGGGGTCCGATGAGCCTCGGCCGGTGCGGTTGCCGCAGCAGATTGTTCTGTCCGAGGCCAAGGCGCGGATCGATGCTGCGCGTGACGCCGAAATCGGGTTTGTCGAGCGGCTCGTCTGGTTCTGGTCGAACCATTTCTGCGTCAGCCTCGACACTTCGGTCATGGCCGGCGGCTACGAACGCGAGGCGATCCGGCCGCATGTTCTGGGCCATTTCGTCGACCTGCTTGGGGCTGCCGACAGCCATCCGGCGATGCTGCTCTATCTGAACGATGCTCAGTCGATCGGGCCCGATTCGGTCGCTGGCATCAATCGGGGTAAGGGCCTTAACGAGAATTTTGCACGCGAAATCCTGGAGCTCCATACCCTCGGCGTGCGCACCGGCTATACCCAGGCCGACGTCATCAATTTTGCTAAGGCGATGACCGGTTGGACATTGCGGCAGCCGGTCACCGACCCCGACATCGGCGGCGAGTTTGTATTCATCCCGCGGGCGCATGAGCCGGGTGCACAGACGGTGCTCGGCAAGGTCTACCCTGATCTCGGCGTTGCGCAGGGGCACGCAATCCTCGCAGACCTTGCCCGCCATCCTGCGACGGCCAGCCATATCGCCACAAAGCTGGCAGTTCATTTTGTCGCCGATGATCCGCCGCCGGCGCTGGTCGCTCGCCTCGCTCAGAGCTTTCGCGACACTGACGGTGATCTGAAAGAAGTCGCGAAGACGCTGATCGCGTCACCGGAGGCTTGGACGCGGCAGCAGGCCAAGGTGAAGCGCCCGGGCGAATGGCTTGTCGCGGCGCTACGGGCGACCGGGCTCGCGGGCGACATCCGCCGCGTGGTCGAGGCGCAGGCGCTGCTCGGCGAGCCGTTGTGGCGACCGCCAGCGCCGAAAGGCTTCTCCGACGAGAATGCTGCCTGGCTCGACGGTTTGGCCGAACGCCTTGAGATTGCCAACGCCATCGCCCAGCGGCTCAGACGGTCGCTTGATCCGATGGCCGTCACGGATACGACACTCGGCCCGCTCGCCTCGGGTGAGACGCGTCAAGCGATCGCGCATGCCGAGAGCCGGCCGCAAGCAATGACCTTGGCGCTGATGGCTCCCGAGTTTCTCCGCAGGTGATCTGATGATGCCGGCGATATCCGACGCACCGACCCGCCGCGACCTGGTCGTCGGCTCCGGCGCCCTTTTTGCCTGGACCCAGCTTCCTCGTCTGGCGCGCGCGCAAGGCCGCGACCCGCGCTTTCTGGCGATCGTGCTACGCGGTGCCCTCGATGGGCTAGCAGTGGTCGCACCTGTGGGCGACCCGCAATGGCGCGGATTGCGCGGCGAGGACGCTCTCACACTCGACGGTGCGTCGCCGGGGCTGCAGCTCGACACCTTGTTTGCCCTCAACCCGGCGATGCCGAGCCTGCACGAATTCTATCGCCACGGGCACGCGATCATCGTGCATGCGGTTGCGACCCCCTATCGCGACCGCTCGCATTTCGACGGGCAGGATGTACTGCAAACGGGAGCGACGAAGCCGGGCGCACTCGATACCGGCTGGCTCAATCGCGCCGTGGCGGCGCTGGGATCGGAACAATCGGCCGATCCACACACCAGAGCGGGCCTCTCCATCGGGCCGGTGACCCCGCTGATCATGCGCGGCCCGGCGCCGGTGCTATCGTGGGAGGCACCAAAACTGGCGCCGGCCAGCGATGAGACGATCCTGCGTCTCCTCGATCTCTATCGTCATACCGACCCGTTATTTGCACAAGCGCTCGAGGAGCGCATCGGGATCGCCGCGATCGCGCATGCCGGCGGGATCGACCAGCGCGCGGCAACTGGCGGTCCGGTTGTCCAGACTGGCGGGCTCGCCCGGGTGCGCGCTTATTTTGCCGACACGGCGGGTATGGCGGCAAAGTTCCTCGCTCGGGCGGACGGGCCGCGCATCGGCGCGCTCGCCTTTGATGGCTGGGACACCCATGTAAACGAGGGACCAGTCAAGGGTCGTCTCAGCAATCTATTGAGTGGGCTCGACGACGCGCTGGCCGCGATCGCAGCAAATATGGGCGACGCCTGGCGTGAAACGGTCGTCGTCGTGGTCACCGAGTTCGGCCGCACCGTGCACATCAATGGCAATGGCGGCACCGACCATGGCACGGCGACCGTGGCCCTGCTCGCGGGCGGCGCGTTGAAGAGTGGACAGGTTATCGCCGATTGGCCGGGGCTCAAAGACGCCGACCTCTACCAGAATCGCGATCTGAAGCCGACAACCGACCTGCGCGCGGTGATGAAAGGGCTGCTAAGGGATCACCTAGGGGTGGGCGAACCTGCTCTTTCCACTGCCGTATTCCCCGACAGTGCCGGAGTTCTGCCGATGCAGAACCTTGTTGCCTGATCGCTCGCAATTCGACCGCGCAAGATAAAAAGTCCTCGCGCGCTAGCTGTCAGATCTCGACCTGGGCGCCCAGCTCGATGACTTGATCGGCGGGGATACGGAAAAACTCGGGGGTGCGTGTGGCGAGGCGGCTGAGCAACACATAGAGATGCTCGCGCCATCGCGCCATTCCCGGCCGCGGTGTCGATTTGACGTTGGCACGTCCCACAAAATAGGAGATTTCGCCGCGAGCGAGATCAACCCCGGGTATTTCGGCACGCTGTAACGCCCGCGGCACGTTCGGGGTCTGGGCGAACCCGAAATGCGCGTCGATCTGCCAAAAGCCATGGCCGAGATCGCGCCACTTGATCCGATCAGGGCCGGCAACCAGCGGGATGTTGTCGGTCGCGACGCGGACAAGCAATACGATCCGGTGCAGCACCTTGTTGTGCTTTAGATTTAGCAGCAGCGTCCCCGGAGCCCGTTCTTTTTGACTAGTGAGGAAAACCGCGGTGCCGGAAACGCGGGCCTCCGGAATCTCCTCGCAAGTGGCGAGGAATTCAGCGAGCGGCATCGTCTCACTCAGGAGTTTTTCCAGTACCAATCGGCGGCCGGTGCGCCAGGTGGTCATGATCGTAAACATGACGAGCCCGATCACCAATGGGAACCAGGCGCCGGTCGGGATCTTCATCGAGTTCGAGCCGAACAGCGCCAGATCAACGGTCATGATCGGCACCAGCACGACACCGATCATCGGCCACCGCCAGCGCCAGATGCCACGCATCACGGCGGCGGCGAGAACCGTCGTCAGCGCCATCGTCCCGGTGACGGCAAAGCCGTAGGCCGAAGCGAGGGCGCTCGAGCTTCTGAAGCTCACGACCAGTGCGATCACCGCGGCCAGCAGCAGCCAATTGACCTGTGGGATGTAAATCTGGCCGCGCGCCGTCACCGAAGTTTGAAATACATCGAGCTGCGGCATCAGGCCGAGCTGAATTGCTTGGCGCGTCAGCGAGAAGGAGCCGGAAATCACTGCCTGCGACGCGATGACGGTCGCTGCCGTTGACAGCAATACGAGCGGCACCAGTCCCCAGCCCGGTACCAGACGAAAGAATGGGTTCTCGATCGCCGTCTTGTCGCTGAGGAGCAAGGCGCCCTGCCCGAAATAATTCAGCACCAGGGCGGGCAGCACCAGCCCAAACCAGGCGACCCTGATCGGGAACCTCCCGAAATGGCCCATATCGGCGTAAAGCGCTTCGCCGCCGGTGATTGCGAGCGATACCGCACCGAGCACGATGAAGCCTCTCAACGGAGCGGTGATGAAGACGGCGATGGCGTGGGCCGGGTTGAGTGCCGCCAATACCCGGGGGTCCTCGGCGATGTGAACAAGGCCGTCAAGCCCGATCACCGCAAACCACACCAACATCACCGGACCAAAAAGATGACCGACGCTCTCCGTTCCGCGTCGCTGAATGAGCAAGAGCAGCACCAACACCACGATCGTGATCGGCACCACAAACCGGTTCAATGCCGGGGTTCCGACACTGATACCTTCGATCGCGCTCAACACTGAAATCGCCGGTGTGACCATGCTGTCGCCGTAAAAGAGGGCGGCGCCGCCAACCGCGACCAGGACTAAAATGTTTCGCGCGCGGGGGTTTTGCACGGCTTCCTGAGCGAGCGCCAGCAACGCCAGGATCCCGCCCTCGCCATGATTGTCGGCGCGCATGATCAATAGAACGTATTTGACGGCCACGACCAGGATCAGCGCCCACACGATCAGCGATAGGACGCCGAGCACGTTCTCCGGCGAAAGCGGCAGCCCGTGCTCCGGATTGAAACACTCTCGAAAGGTGTAAACCGGGCTCGTGCCAATATCGCCGAACACGATGCCGAGTGCGGCGAGCGACAGCCCGGCAACAGCAGTTCGGGGCGCTGGCCCTTCGCGCTCTTCCTCGGTACTTGGGGCGGCGTGCCCGGCAGGAATGACCTCGGTCGAGGATGTAGCACTGCCGGTTGGCTCCGCCATGCGGTTCTCCTTAGGATTGATCCTGGCCAGTTCGCCCAGGCTCCTTGTCGCAATATCGACAAGAAGGTAACGCTTTGGGTCGGAACACGCCTCGCGTGGTTATCGACGGGGCACGCTGCAGGCGCCGTAGTGCGATCTCGGCAATAGCCGGATGCAAGAAATACCAGGAGGGATTGTCAGTTTAGTGGGCGGGCCCGGGAGGCGTTGTGTTGGCGAGTTGATCGACCGCATCGATAATCCGAAGCCAGATCGCCACACCGGCGAAGTCATCGGCCGCCGAGAACTCTCCAATCCGCCTGATGCTCTCCGCCTGGGCCATGTTGCCGTACCAGCGGAGCATCAGCTGAGCGGCGCGCCAGATGTCGATCTCGGTGATCACGTTGTGAGGCTAAGTGGGTGCGGCTCGCCCGTAAACCTTGTTAGGGAGTGGTCGACGGAGGCTAAGCAGGGCCTGCTCGCCCGACCGGTCAGCCTTGGTTCGGCCGGATCGGCATCGTTGCGATGCTGGTCCAGGCGACGGGCGCGCCAGCCTTCTCGGCCGCTTGTTCGGGCGGCAGCGCCGGATCCCAATGGATGCCAAGAAACCGCCGACCGGTCACATTGCCGGCAGCCTCGGAGACGAGCCAGACCAACGGCGGGGCCATTACTTCCGGCTGGATCATTGCGGCGCGCTCGAACCCCGCCTCGTCGGAGATCATCGGTGTGTTGGTAATCCCACCCGGAACCAGAACGTTAACGGTCACTCCGGTGCCGTCGAGATCCTTTGCCATAATCGCGCTTAGCGCTTCCAGTGCGGCCTTGGACGGGCCGTAAGTCGGATTGCCAGCGGCCAGCATGGTGCCGAGGCTGGTCGTAACATTGACGATCCTACCCCAGCCCTGGCGCATCATCTTGGGCACCACCGCGTTGGTCAGCGCCAAGGGCGCCGTCGTGTGGACCGCAACGAAGCGGCGCCACTGATCCGGTGTGACCTCCCAGAATTTGAGCGGCCGTTGCCAGCTGTCGGGCCGGATCGCACCGGGGCCGATCCCGGCATTGTTGACCAGAATATCGATCCGGCCAAACCGGGCGCGTGTCGCGCGTGTGATCTCGTCAGCGGCGGTATCCGATGTCAGGTCGATCTGAAGGGTGAGCAGTTCGTCGGTCTTGCCCTGCTCGCGCGCCATCGTCGCGAGCGCCGCCAGTGGCCCATGGGCCCGATCGACGCCGGCGATGCGGATGCCTGTTGCCAGCAAGCCCCGCACCATCGCCGGCCGATGCCGCCCGCCGCACCGGTCACGATCGCCGTTCTTTTCAGATAATCGGGCATTGGTTAGGCACCTCACGCGAGGGGCTATGTGGCCAAGGGACGCCATGCCCGGCCAAGTGAGTCCATCCCCGTATATTGGATATATGTTGGACAGCTCAGAAGATGATCTATTCCAACCCATTGAAATTGCTGGCGTCCCCTACCGGATTCGAACCGGTGTTGCCGCCGTGAGAGGGCGGTGTCCTAGGCCTCTAGACGAAGGGGACGAAGCCTCGTTCCATTTAAATAGCGGCCGGGGGGACGGCGAGCAAGCGCCCGATAAGCCCCGCTGATAGGTCGGTCCTATTCGCGAAAGTTGATGTATTGCAGCGGTTGCTCGATCTTGAGGCCGCGGATCGCCGCGATGGCGCTCTGCAGATCGTCGCGTTTCTTGCCTGTGACCCGCAGCTCATCGCCCTGGAGCGACACTTGCACCTTGAGCTTGCTGTCCTTGATCTCGCGGATTAGCCGTCGGCCGAGTTCTGCGTCGACCCCCTGCCGCAGCGCGATTATCTGACGAACCGCGTTGCCCGACGCCTTTTCCGGCGGCTTGAAATCGAGCGCTCCCGGTTCGACCTTGCGCCGGGTCATGTGCACCTTTAGCAGCTCGTGCATTTGCTTGAGCTTTAAATCGTCGTCGGCCAGCACCGTCAGCGCGCCTTCCTTGCGCTGGATCGAGCATTTGCTGCCCTTGAAATCAAACCGTGTTGCGATTTCGCGCGTAATCCCGGCGAGCGCATTGTCGACCTCGGCAAGGTCGATCCGCGAGACGACATCAAAGCTCGGCATTGATCCTCCTCGACGATCTCCAACCGCTGGCGCTGCTACGGGCGATATAGCGCAAATCGGTGGCCCGATCAGTCGCGATCTTTACGCTCGAAAACCGGCGCCTCCATTGACGATACCAGGAAATCGCGAACACGGCGGTAGGTCTCGTCAAAAGAAAGCCGCTGCGGTGGCGCAGCGGTCGCCTCGTCGACGCGGCGACTCTCACCCCATGCCTTGACATTGCGGCTCAGTACCGGATCCGCCAGGATGAAATTGACCGCCTGGTTTTGCGTGCCGGGGGTTGGCGCGCCATTTTCCTCAGTCAGCTCGCGATAGAGCTCAATGACATAGGCGCACGCATCAATGATCAGCGCAGTGTCCTCGGTGAAACCGACCATTGCTTGCTCCGGGCAGCGGCTTGTTTAGCGACAACACCTTGCTGGCACCGATGTCCGGGTCATCGACACAGTCGGTAGCCGATCACCAACAAGTCGATGCGATCGGGCGCAGTTTGGGGCCGTGACACCAGAGCCGGCGGCGCGCCGGAATTGCGTTAGCCGGACGGGCCGGTCGGAGGCGCCCATCGCGCCTTAAGCGAGAGCGTTTTTAGATCGCGCCGACATCGCGCAGTCGGCCGATGTCCGCGATCGAATAGCCGATTTCGCGCAGCACCGCGTCGCTATCGCCGCCGAGGTCGGGCGCGGGACGCCGCAGTTGGCAAGGAGCCTGCGCGAATTTGATCGGGAAGCCGAGCATCTTGACCTCGCCATGGCCGGGATGTCCGGCGCTGATCACCATCTCCTGCTCTGTTATCTGCGGGTCGGCAAACACTTCGGCTAAGGTCTTGACCCGGTCGCAGGGTACGCCCGCAGCATTGAGCTTCTCGATCCAATGATCGCTGGTGCCGGTCATCAGCCGCGCTTCGATCGCGGCTTTCATTGCCGGGCGGTTGGCGACACGCAAATCGTTGGTCCGAAAACGCGGATCATCACGCCATTCGGGCATGTCGAGCGCATCGATCAGCCGCTGATAAGACTGCTCCTGGCTCGGAGCGATCGCGATCTCCCCATCCCGCGTACGAAACATGCCGTAGGGCGAGACGATCGCATGATCGTTCCCGCTGCGTTCGGGCGCCTCGCCGGTCGCGAGATAGTTGGCGGCCAGAAAGCCCAGCATGCTGATCATTGAATTGTTGAGACTGGCGCCGACGGTCTCGCCCTTGTTGGTGCGGCCGCGGCGAACCAATGCGGCGCATATTCCGAGCGCGCCGTAAAGCCCGGCGACGAGATCGGCGATCGGCGGCCCGGCGCGCATCGGCGGCCCACCCGGCTCGCCGGTGACGCTCATAAAGCCGCTCATCGCCTGTGCGATAAAATCGAACGACAGCCTGTCGCGATAAGGCCCGCTCGACCCAAACCCGCTCAGATTGCAATAAACGAGAGCAGAGTTCAGCGTCTTGAGCCGCGGCTCGTCAAAGCCCATCGCCGCCATCACGCCCGGCCGGAAATTCTCGACCAGGACGTCGCTTTGCGCGATCAGCCGTTCGAGCACCGCGCGGCCCTCGGCATGGCGCAAATTCAATGTCAGCGAGCGCTTGTTGCGGTTGAAGGCGGCAAAATACCAACTGAGCCCGTCGCGGATCGCCCCCTGTTGGCGGACCGGGTCGCCAACCCCCGGAGTTTCGATCTTGACGACCTCCGCCCCCATATCGCCCAGCAGCATCGAGCAAAACGGCCCCGCCAAAATGCGGGTCAAATCAACGACGCGAATTCCCGACAGCGGCACGCGACGACCCTCCGATAATAGCAAGCATTGTCATTGCGAGCGCTGCGAAGCAATGTTGCGGCGGTGCCCTTCCTCCGACCAGGATGCTTTGTCGCTCCGCCTCGCAATGACAAATTCTCCACGTGTAATCACGCTCGACGATATCGAGGCGCTGGCGGTCGGGGCGTGGATCCTCGGCACCGGTGGCGGTGGGAGCCCGTATCTCGGACTTTTGAACATGCGCCAGCTCTATGCCGACGGGTACCGCGTTGCGCTGATCTCGCCCTTCGATCTTGATGATGAGGACTGGGTCGCGGTGGTCTCGAATATGGGGGCGCCGCTGGTCGGTCAGGAGCGGCTGGTCGACAGCCGCAACATCGCGCGAGCGGTCGAAATCCAGGAAGGGCTGCTCGGGGCGAAGTTCGCCGCTGTGATGTCGCTCGAGATCGGTGGCGGCAACGGCATTCAGCCGCTGATGGCTGCGGCGCATTTGGGCTTGCCGGTGGTTGATGCCGACACGATGGGCCGCGCCTATCCCGAGGCGCAGATGACCAGCGTCGCGGTCGGCGAGTTGCGGCCCTATCCCTGCGTGCTCTACGATCCTCGCGGCATCGAGGCAGTCGTCACCAAAGTCCCGAATTGGAAATGGATGGAGCGGACGAGCCGCAAGATTTGCGTCGAGATGGGCTCGATTGCCTCGACCTGCAAAGCACCTCGCACCGGGCGAGAGGTTAAAGACTGGGGCATCCATTTCACCGTGTCGAAAGCAATCGGTATCGGCCGCCGCGTACATGAGGCGCAGCGCCGGCACGAGGACCCGATCGCCGCAATCCTCGATGAAGCGGACGGCAAGTGCGTGTTCCGCGGCAAGGTCGTTGATGTCGCGAGGCGCACGACCGAGGGATTTCTGCGCGGGCGCGTGGTCATCGACGGGCTCGATCAGGACCGCGGGTCGCGACTCGAAATCGCCTTTCAAAACGAATGGGTGGTCGCTTGGCATGACGGCGCGCCGATCGTTACGTCGCCCGAGTTGATCTGTGTGCTCGACACCGTCTCGGGCGAGGCTTGCGGCACTGAAACGATCCGCTACGGAAGGCGCGTCACAGTGGTCGCTCTGCCGGCTCCTGCTGTGTTCCTGAGCTCGAAGGGCTTGGAACATGTCGGCCCACGCGCCTTTGGCTACGACCTCGATTTTCACTCGGTCTTTGGCCAGCAGTAACTTTGCGAGCCGCGTGAGCAACGCGGCGCCGCGAAACAGACTGACGAGGGCTTGCTGAGTTTTGAGACCTCTCTCAGTCCGGATTACTCAATGGCCAAGAATTCGCGTGACAAGATGATTCGAAATGACGTTGCGGCGGAAGGTCGAGACGGGTCGTTCTGGTTCGGCCTGGCCCGCGGCGTCTTGCGCCGCACGCTTATCCGCAGCCATCCTCGTCTATATCTGGCCGGGGCGACAGGCGTTCTGCTCTACCTTCTTCTCTCGGGATGGAGCGGACCTACCGCACGCTTTCTGATCGCCTTCGACGGCGGCGCGCTGGCATTTCTCGTGGCAGTTTGGATTATGATGGCCACCGCGACCCAAGACGACATGCGACGTCGCGCACAGCTGGAAGACGAGGGCCGGTACACGGTGCTGTGCCTCGGCTCGATGGCAGCCGTTGCGGTGTTGCTGGCTATCGCTGTTGAGCTTCACGGCAGCAAGAATGCGTCATCGCCCGGTCCGCACATCGCGGTCGCCGCTGCGACGATTTTGCTCTCCTGGTTCTTTATGAACACGATTTTTGCGCTGCATTACGCTCACGGTTATTTTGGCGATGCCGATCCGACCGTCGAATACCAACCCGCCGGCGGTCTTCACTTTCCCGGTGAAGGCCTACCCGATTATTGGGACTTTATGTATTTTGCTTTCTGCATCGGCATGACTTTCCAAGTCTCGGATGTCGAGATCGAGGATCGCGAGATACGACGAGTGGCACTGGCCCATAGCGTGTTAGCTTTTTTCTTTAATGTCGTCGTTCTTGCTCTGACAATTAATATCGTGGCCGGATTGATGTAATCACCGGGTGTTTGAACGACCGCCAGGACGGCGAGTTTCCGATATGCCTGGTCTCAAGCTGGTGCGTCGATCTCGGCCGAGATGCGGGACCCGCACGGCCCCAAGCCCGCAAGTACTCCAACCTGCGAATATGCGACCGCCGGTTCGAGCAGGAATTTCGGGCATTAAAACCTGGCCGATGATGACAAAAATGCGACAATCCCTATCTTGGCACGATGGCAAGCACGGGCCCGATTGAGATGCGGCGGATCGGAATCGATGTTGGCGGGACCAACACCGACGCAGTGCTGCTTGCGAACCGCACGGTCGTCCACGCGGTCAAGACCCCGACCACCGAAGATGTGACTTCTGGCATCGTTGCGGCGCTGCGGCTGCTCTGCACGCACCCCGATGTCGCGGCTCATGACGTCGACGCGGTCGTGATCGGGACGACGCATTTCGTCAACGCGGTCGTGCAGCGGCAGGGATTGGCGCGGGTCGCCGCGATCCGGATCGGATTGCCGGCCGCTGCGTCCCTGCCGCCATTTTGTGATTGGCCCGCGGACCTCGCCGAACTGGTTTGTGGTGAGGTCTTCATGCTTGAAGGCGGGCATGATTATGATGGCCGCCCGCTCGTGCCGTTCGATGAAGAGGGGATGCGCCGGGCGGCGCGGCGGATCCGAGAGAGTGGCATCGGTTCGGTTGCGGTCGCCGCGATCTTTTCACCGATCGACAGCTCGGACGAGGAGCGGGCGCGCGCAATTCTGGCCGAAGAGTCCCCTGATACCGCCGTTACCCTGTCGCGCGATCTCGGCCGCATCGGTTTGCTCGAACGCGAAAATGCTGCCCTGTTAAACGCTGCGCTGATCGAGCTGGCGCGGAAAACTGTTGCCGGGTTTACGACGGCGCTCGCGGCGAGCGGGATCGAGGCGCCGCTTTATCTGACACAAAACGACGGCACTGTAATGGAAGCCGCCGCGGCGACGGCGCTCCCGGTCATGACCTTTGCGTCGGGTCCGACCAACTCGATGCGCGGCGCCGCGTTTCTCTCGGGGTTGGCCGAGGCGATGGTCGTCGATGTCGGCGGAACCTCGACCGATATCGGTCAGCTGCGCCGCGGGTTTCCTCGCGAGGCGAATTCGGTCGTCGAGATCGGCGGGGTGCGCACCTTGTTTCGCATGCCGGACCTGCTGTCGATCGGCCTCGGCGGCGGCAGTATTGTCGGGCATGAGCCGCTGGCCCTTGGGCCGCAGAGCGTGGGTTATCGGCTGACATCGGAGGCGCTGGTTTTTGCCGGCGATACATTGACCGCGACCGACGCTGCGGTGGCGGCCGGCGTCGCTGATATCGGCGAGCGGCGACGCGTCGCGCACCTGTCGCCCGACCTAGCGCAAGCTGTGCTGGCGCTGGCGCGCGACCGCATCGAGGATGCTGTCGACCGAATGAAGACCGAAGCCGGCGATGTGCCGCTGATCGCGGTCGGCGGTGGCACTTTTCTGGTACCCGAGCAGCTGGCCGGGGTTTCACGGGTGATCCGGGTGCCTTATGGCGAGTACGCCAACGCGGTTGGCGCCGCGATTGCCCAGATCAGTGGCGAGACTGATCAGATTTACCGGGATCTCGACCGGGTTTCGGCGATCGCCGCCGCGGAGGAGCAAGCGCGTGACCGCGCCGTTGCTGCCGGGGCCGATCGCGCCAGCCTCGAAACCGTCGATATCGAGGACATGCCGCTTGCCTATCTGCCGGGAAATGCGCTTCGCGTGCGAGTCAGAGTAGCGGGCGAGATGCACCCTTCCCCGGCGGGCTGAACACAAATGAGCCTGCGTGCGGAGATTTTGCGGCTGGGGACGCGTTGCCTGTTGAAGGGCAAGCCGGGGCCGGAGGCCAGCTTCGAGGAACGCCGCCACCGCGCCGCCGCCGCCGAGCGATGGGTTCCCAATCCGCCGTCCAGCATAAAGCGGATCGCGGTCGATGCCGGCGGCGTCGAAGCGGAATGGGTTGTCACGCCGGCCTCACAACATCACCGCTACGTTCTCTACCTGCATGGTGGCGGTTATGTGGTCGGCTCGCCGTCGCTCTATCGACATCTGACGTGGCGGCTGGCGCGGGCCGTCGGAGCGCGCCTGCTGGCGGCCGATTACCGGCTGGCCCCCGAGCACCCATTTCCGGCGGCGCTCGACGACGCGATGGCAGTCTATGCATGGCTACTGGCGAGTGGCGCCGATCCGCGGCAGATCGCAGTTATCGGCGACTCGGCGGGGGGTGGTCTTGCTCTCGCCTTGGCGTTGCGATGCCGCGACGAAGGCCGATTGCCGCTGCCCGCCGCTCTCGTGGCCTTATCACCCTGGACCGATCTGGCATTGACCGGCGCCTCCCTTCGGCGGAACGCGGTTGCCGACCCTTTTTTGGATGCCAACGGCATTGCGCCGATCGCCGAGTGTTATCTCGCGGGCGTCGACCCGCGTCACCCCTACGCCTCGCCGCTCTACGGCGATCCGCGCGGCCTGCCGCCTGCCTTGATCCAGGTTGGCAGCGATGAGGTGCTGCGCGACGACGCCACGCGCATGGCGGATTGCATGCGAGCCGCTGGCTGCGAGGTCGTGCTCGAAGTTTGGCCGCGGATGCCGCATGTATGGCATCTGTTCGCCTTGGTAATGCCGGAGGCGCGGCGCGCGATCGCGCGCATCGGCCGCTTTGTCGCGGAGCAGATGACGGTCACGACGGCTTCGCCGCGATCCGGCGACCTCCGGTAATAATCCCCGTGAGCGACGGCAGATGCCGGAAGCCGGCGGTTGTCGTCCAGCTCAACAAGAGCGTACCCGTGAAAACGATGCCGGCCTTGACGATGCCGGGCATCCCGACCGGCAACAGTGCGTATTGCAGCCAAACCACAAACAGGTAATGCACCAGGTACATACCGAAGGCATTTTGCTTGAGGTTGTCGAGCCACACCCGCCGGCTCGCCGCCAAGCGCAGCGCCAATGCCAGCACGCCAAAGCAATTGCATAGACAAGCAATCACAAAACTCAGATCGTCTACGATCTGAAGAGCCAACGGAATTTGGCCCTGCACCCTGATTGTTAGTGCCGTTAATGCCAGCCACAGTGCAAAGGACGCGAGCGCAACGCCAAGCCACAGCCGCCAATGTTTGATCAGCGATCCGTCCGCTGCGAATAGCCCGCGATCGATGCCGTAGGCGCCTAACCCGGCACCCGCGAAAAAATAGACAGCATAATGAACCGGGCGGCTCAGCTGAAATGCGAACGGGCCAAATTGGGCCCAAGCCTCGGGTGTAAACACCAATGCCAGCGGGATATAGGCCAAAGCGGAGGCGGCCAATAGCCAGGCAAAATAGCGGACCGGCCGCGTGCCGGCGAGGCTGGAGAACCGCGCCAGCCGCTCTCCCCAATCGGGAGAAATCTTGTGCAGGCTGGCGGCAAGCAGATCGGCCGACAGCAGCAGCCACAAAAACCACATCGGGCCGCACGGCCACCATGGTAGGGCGAGAAAATGTCCGACGTAGGCGGCGATCCCGGGTTCGGTCGCGGCCTGAAGGTAGACCGGATACAACGCCACCGGCATCAGTAACGCGACGACCAGAGCGAACGGGATCCCCAGCCTCTTGATGCGGTCTGCGACGAAGGCCGGAATGCCCTTGCGCTTAAGGCTTGGCCAGACAAACAGCCCGGACAAAAAAAAGAACAGGGTCATCAGAAAGACGTCCTGCCACGCGCAGAACAGTTCGAGCGCGGTGGACCGGTGAATGTCGATAATCGGGAAAGCGCGCCATTCAAAGGGCGGGCTGTTGAAAGCAAAAGGCTGTGCCGGCAAAAAGGCGAGGTAGGCAAGCGACGAGTGGAACGCCAGCACCAGCAGGATAACGTAGGCCCGCAAATTGTCGAGCGCGATGCTGGTTCGCCCCGGCCGCGGGCGAGAAATGACGGGTCCGCTCATTTCTCGAATTCGTGTTCAGCTGGCTCCTCGACCCGGCGAGTCGACGCGACGCCCGAACCAAGTTCGACCGAGGGCGCCACACGCCGCACCGCAATCGCCGGCTCACGCTGCGGCTGCCGGGTGCCATCCCAGTCGGGCTCTGTCTTGCGCGGCGGCCCCATCAGCGCCGGCTGGAGCAGCACCGCCGCCGCCATTGTCGCAAGAAGCGCCAGCGCCATCAGCTCGCCCATGCTCGACGTACCGGGATCGGCGGACATCCACAGGCTGCCAAAGGCGGTTGCCGTTGTCATCGCGCTGAAAATCACGGCCCGGGTCAGGGTCGATTGCACCAGCGCTGTCCGGCCGCTGCGCCAGGCGAGCATATAATAGATCTTGAAGGCGACGCCGACGCCGAGCAGCAAAGGCAGCGCGATGATATTGGCAAAGTTGAGCCGGATCCCGAGTGCGACGGCCAATTCCAACGTCACGATGCCGGCGACCAGCAATGGGATCAGGGTCAACAGCACGTCTCGGACCCGGCGCAGAGTTATCGCCAGCAACAGCACGATCGCGGCAATTGCAAAGGCTCCAGCCTCGACAAAAGCGCGCACCACCGTTTTCCCGGCCTCGAAGAGCAGCACGGCGGGTCCGGTCGCGTTCGGCGCTACCGCCAAGACCGCGGTCACGAATTGGCGCAGCACCGCGGTATTGTCGGGATCGCCCTTTGGTAGCACCTGAACTCGCGCGCTGCCGTTCGGGGTTAGCCACTGCCGCTTCAGCTCGGCCGGAATTGTCTCGCGAGTAATGCGTTGGGGTTGCAGCACCTGCCGCAAATCGTCGAGCGAAACCTTCAACGGCTCGCCAATGGCGGTCTCGACCCGCTGGCGGATATCGGGTCGGGCCTGCGCCAGTTGGACCAACAGTCCAGAAAGCCGTCTTGCTGCTTCGGCTCCCGGCCCGGTTTTGTTCGCGGCAATTTGCGACAGCGAAGCTGCGGTCGCGTTCAACGCCTCGATGGTCTGCCGGTCACTCGGCGGCGGCGCGACCGATTGCGGGTTCAGCGAGGGCTCGATCGCCGCGGCTGCTTTACGGATCAGCTCGAGCTTGTGGTCTTGATCGGGGGGGATAAGGCGATCGAGGGTCGATGCTTTCGCCACTTGCGGCAAAACCGACAGTCGCTGGGCCAGCGCGTCAGCCGCCGCAAGGTTCGGGGTCATCACTTCAATCGCGTTTGCGCCGATCTGGGGATCTTTGCGCAGCTCGAGAAAGGTCGCGACCGATGGCGCTTTGGCGTCGCGCAGGTGAAGCGGGTTGAAATCAAACCGCAGGAACATCAGGAGCGGGGAGGCGGCCGCGACTGCGCCAATGGTGACGACAACAATCGCCATCCGATGCCGCCCGAGGAAACGATCCACCGGCGCCAATGTCGCAAACCCCATTGGAGCGCGCTCGAGTGGCGGCTTGAGCATTGCCACCAAGGCCGGCAACAACGTGATGCTGCTTAGGAAAGCGATGACCATCCCCGCCCCGGCGATCTCGCCGAGCTCGGAAAGTCCGCGATAATCTGTCGGGACAAAGGACCCGAACCCGACCGCCGTCGCCGCGGCGGCGAGTGCCAATGGCGGACCTGCCTTGCGCGCCGCACTACGGAGGGCTGAACGCAGATTGCCGAATTCGTACCGCTCGGCCCGATAACGTACGCCGAACTGGATGCCGAAATCGATGCCAAGGCCGATAAACAGTACCAGGAATGCGACCGAGATCAGATTGAGCGCGCCGACCAGAAACAGGCCGAATGCGACGGAGGCTGCGAGCCCGGCCGAGATCGTAACCACCACCGCAAAGATGAGCCGGCCCCAACGCAGCGCCAGCCACAGGATCAGCCCCACCGCGGCAAGTGATATCGCAGCGTTGAGCCCGGCATTCTTGGTCAGCGTCGCAAACCCGTCATCATTGATCGGCACCAACCCCGTCAGCCGGATGCTTGCCTGAAATTCGGGACCGAGCTTTAGTTCGCGCGCCGTTTGTTCGATCGCATTGCTGGCGGCGCGGCCAGGTTCGAGGGCGTGATAGTCGAGCACCGGGTCGACTTCGATAAAGCGACGCAGCTGGCCGGGGTCTACGGGATGACCACTCGCCAGCGCTTGCCAGGAGAAGTGGGCCGGCCGGCGGGCGAGCGCTGCTTGCGCCGTATCGGAGGCCATCGCCATCGGCCGCCTCATTGCATCGAGCGGCAAGTAGCCGGCTCTTACTCCAGCCAGGCCGTTTGACAGGGCTTCGAGAGAACCATGCAGGCTAGGGTCCGCGGCGAGGGTGGCGATCAGCGGGCTGCCCTTGGTGAGGCCTTGGGTCAGCTGTTCCACCTCGCCTGTCGGCAGGTATAGCAACCCATCGTGTTTGAAAAACGCGCTGCCCTGCGGCTCCCGGACCGAACGGATCAAGTCCTTACGTTTGGCCAAAGCAGCGGCAAGCTTGGAGGCGGCTTGTTCGACATTCTCGGGTGTCGGTGCTTCGACGACGACAATGATGCCCGGCTCGGGGAAGGCTCGCATGTATTGGAACGCCCGCTGAGCCCAGGGCAGGTTCGGCGGAAATAACGCAGTCGTGTCGGTATTGACGGCAAAATGCTTTACGGTATAGACAGCGCAAGACCCCGTAAGGATTGCTGCTGCAAATAGGACCCACAAAGACCGCCGCGCGCAGAAATCGACAAGACGAAGGATTGCTGTCCCAAGCATATCGCCGTGCTCCGCCCACCCCGAAATCCGGAAAGCGTTTGGCGACGAAAGGAGAATTCGACACCGTCGGCCAATTTGCTAACCGCCGCTCACGCGGTTCTGTTCCCAAAAAGGGAGATGGGCGGGAGTTGTGGAGCAGAAGCGAGGGGTGCGGGGTCGGGCGGCGCCAAGCTTACCGGGGCTGGCTTATAGGCGGCATGATCAGGATGCCTGGATCAACCAGCACGGCTTGGATGCGCTCCAGCATTGGCTGGGCTGCTTCAATGATTTGGCCGAGCGCCGTCACCCCGATGTCGTCGTCCTCGCGTTCCTTGCCCGTCAGGCGCTCGTAAACGTAGTCTGCCAGGCTCTGTTCGCGGGGAAAGACCGTCATCTGGATCGGCGCGTCGGGTGAGATATTCGCGGCCTGTTTGGCAAGGCGGAGCGCGACTTCGTAGCCGCCCAACGCATCGACCAGCCCGTTTTTCTTGGCTTCTTCACCCGACCAGACACGGCCCTGCGCGACTGCTTCGACCGCATCCGGGGTCAAGTGGCGGCCGGACGCGACATGGTCTTTGAACCCTTGATAGGTTGCATCGAGCAACGCCTGCAGCCGCGCGCGGGCCGTCGGCGTAAATTCCGAGGTGGCGCTCAACATTGCAGCGTTGGCGCCAAATTGCGCGGCGTCGGTCGAGACGCCGATCTTATTTAACAAATCTGCGACGACGAGTTTGCCGGCGAGCACGCCGATCGACCCGGTCAACGTCGCCGGTTCGGCAACGATTTTATCGGCGGGTGCGGCGACATAATATCCGCCCGAGCCTGCGACGCTGCCCATGGAAACAATGACCGGCTTGCCGCGCTCGCGGGCGAACACGACATCGTGCCAGATCGTCTCCGAGGCAACGACCGACCCGCCAGGGCTGTCGATACGGAACAGTATCGCGCGGACCTTTGGGTCGCGCACCGCGGCGCGAAATGCCCGCGTCATGTCATTGGCGGCCATTTCGTCGGATCGGGTCAAAGGGTTGTTCGCGGTGCCACCGCGAACGATCAGCCCCGATCCATAGATCAGCGCTATTCGCTCGCCCTTGCGATATGGCCGACCGGCGCCGTCGAGATAGGCTGAGAGCCCGGTGATTTCGGCACGCGAGCCGGCACGTTTGTGGGCTGCGCTGATCGCGTCGTCACGATAGCCGAGACGGTCCACGAGTTTCGTCTGCAAAGCTTCGCTGGCGAGCAGCGGCGCATGGTCGATTGCGCTACGAACTGCCTCCGGCGACAATTTCCGTGCCTGGGCGATCCCGACTACGACCTGTCCTGCAACTGAGCTCAGCAAATCTTCGACCTCTTCGCGCTGCGGCGGGGTCATCTTGGTTTCGGTTAGGATGTTCGCGGCGGATTTGTATTTGCCACGGTGGTCGAATTCAGGCGCGACACCGATTTTGTCGAGCGTGCCTTTGAAAAAGGTGGCCTCGGAATAGAGCCCCGTCAGGCCGAGGCTGCCCATCGGCTGCAACCAGATCTCGTCAAAGGCGGTTGCCAAATAATAGGGACGGGTTCCGGCGCCGAACTCGCCAAAACTGTCGGCAAAGGCGATGGCGAACTTGCCCTTGGCCCGAAAGGCGGCGATGGCGTCGCGCACCTGCTGCGCGTCGGCGAGCGCGATTTGGTCATCGCCAATGCGAGCGAGGATGCCTTTGACGCGGGGATCGGCTCCGCCTGCTTCGAGCGCGTCGAGGAACTCCCGCAATCTCGGCTTTTCGCCCAAGATCAGCCGCCGCCAGCCTTCTTGCGGGGGGCCTTCGGCGAGACCGCGGGTCAGGTCGGCGGACAAGATGATCCGCTCGGGAAGCTGTGGCTTGCCTGGCTCCAGCCGGGCGACAACGACAGCGATGGCGACTATACCGAGAAGGGCTAGAAACCCGAACGTTGCGAGAAAGCCGACCAGAAAGCGGCGCATTGCTCAGAGTTCACCGCCGATGGCGCGATGGCGCAGCAGGTGATCGGCCAGCACGCAGGCGACCATTGCCTCGCCGACCGGCACCGCGCGGATGCCGACGCAGGGATCGTGGCGGCCATGGGTCGCGATCTCGACCTCGTTGCCATCGGTGTCGACGGTGCGCATCGGCGTCAGGATCGAACTGGTCGGCTTGACCGCAAAACGGACGACGATGTCCTGCCCAGTCGAGATCCCGCCGAGGATGCCGCCAGCGTTGTTCGACAGGAAGACGACCTGTCCCTCGGCCATCCGCATTTCGTCGGCGTTGTCCTCGCCGCGCAGTGCCGCCGCGCCAAACCCGGCGCCGATCTCGACGCCTTTGACCGCATTTATTGTCATCAACCCTCGGGCAAGATCGCCATCGAGCTTGTCATAGATCGGCTCGCCGAGACCGGCCGGGACGCCTGAGGCGACGATTTCAATCACCGCACCCGCCGATGAACCGGCTTTGCGGACGCCATCGAGATAATCCGCCCAGTAGAGCGCCATGGCCGCATCAGGGCACCAGAACGGATTTTCTTCAACCGCCCGCCAGTCCCAGGTGCTGCGGTCAATCGCATGCGGACCGATCTGCACCAGTGCACCGCGGATCGTCACGGCGGGACCGAGGATCGCCCGGGCGACGGCGCCCGCGGCGACCCGCGAGGCGGTCTCGCGCGCCGAGGCGCGGCCACCCCCGCGATAGTCGCGAACGCCGTACTTTTTCCAGTACGTGTAGTCGGCATGGCCGGGGCGAAAGCGATCGGCGATGTTGCGGTAATCTTTGGAGCGCTGGTCGGTGTTTTCGATCAGCAACTGGATCGGGGTGCCGGTTGTCACTCCGTCGAAGACGCCGCTCAAGATGCGGACGAGGTCTTCCTCTCGCCGCTGCGTCGTAAAGCGCGATTGTCCGGGTTTGCGCTTGTCTAGCCAGCGCTGGATGTCAGGCTCGGCGAGCGGCAGGCGAGGTGGAACACCGTCGATGACGACGCCGATCGCGGGGCCGTGGCTTTCGCCCCAGGTCGTGAACCGGAACAGGGTTCCAGAAGAATTGCCCGCCATGTCTGCTGCGCCCGATCCCTCGAAATCCTCACACGACTGAGATATCGGGGGCGTCGACCGCCTTCATACCGACCACGTGATAGCCGCAATCGATGTGATGCACCTCGCCGCTGACCCCGGCCGACAAATCACTCAGCAAATAGAGCGCGCCCCCGCCAACATCCTCGATCGTGACGTTGCGTTTCAGGGGTGAGTTCAACTGGTTCCATTTCAGGATGTAGCGGAAATCACCGATGCCGGAAGCAGCCAAGGTCTTGATCGGTCCCGCCGAGATGGCATTGACGCGGATATTGTCGCCGCCGAGATCGACCGCCAGATAACGCACGCTTGCCTCGAGCGCCGCCTTGGCGACGCCCATCACGTTATAGTGCGGCATCACCCGTTCGGCCCCCGAATAGGTCAGGGTCAACAGGCTGCCGCCCTCGGTCATCAGCGGCGCCGCCCGGCGACAAACCTCGGTGAAGGAGTAGCAGGAAATCTCCAGGGTGCGCAGAAAGTTGGATCGGGTCGTCTGCAGGTATTTCCCCTTCAACTCGTCCTTGTCGGAGAAGGCGATTGCGTGAACCAGGAAGTCGAGCCGGCCCCACTGCTGCGCTATCGCCGCAAACAGCGAATCGAGGCTTTCATCCGACGCAACATCGGCCTCGAGAACAAGGTTGCTGTCGACGCTTTGCGCCAGTGGCCGCACCCGCTTGCCAAGCGCCTCACCCTGATAGGTGAATGCCAGTGCCGCGCCATGTTCGTGCAGCGTCTTGGCAATTCCCCAAGCGATCGAACGCTCGTTTGCGACGCCCATAATCAGACCGCGTTTTCCCGCCATGAGCGGCATTGTCATCACCGTTTCTCGTATTGCGAAACATCCTGTACTAGGGTGCGGGAGGAGGCCAAGGGTTACGTCTCCCAAATGGCGCTGGCGCCGTGGCGGCCAGGCGGATAATTGCTCGGCGTTGGTCTGTTTACCAGATAAGACGCTGTGAGGTGCGGCGAATGTTGACTGAGGCGGAAAAGCGTCGAACAAGCCGACGTCGCCGCGCGTTGCGCCAGGCCGGCTCCGCTGCCGGTGCGTTCACCCTCTATTCCCTGCGCCGCTTTAACGCCGATGGCTGCTTCGCCGCCTCTGGCGCGCTGAGCTACGCCGCGCTTGTGTCGCTGGTGCCGCTCGCGGTCATCGGTCTCGGCACCCTTTCAGTTCTCCCGGTCTTCAGTCAGCTGCACGATCAGATTCTGGCGCTGGTCTTTAAGTATTTCGTACCCTCGATTGGCGAGCAGGCGGGCTGGTGGTTTCGAGCCTTTGCCAATTCGGCAGCCCAGACGACCGCAATCGGCGTCGTCGGCATCGCCGCCACCGGGGTCCTCCTGCTGGCCACCGTCGAGGACCAGCTGAACCTGATCTGGCGGGTGACGTCGCCGCGTCCCTGGGGACAGCGGGTGCTCGCTTATTGGGCACTGATCACGCTCGGCCCCCTCCTTGTCGGACTGAGCCTGTCATTGTCGACCTATTTCGAGGTTGCCGCGCGCCGGGCGGGTTTTGGTCAGGAAGCCTTTCAGTGGCTCGAAAGCGGCTGGCTGCACGGGGTGGCGCGAACGATCCCGGCGTTGCTCGAGTTTTCGGCGGCAACTTTGCTCTACTGGTTGATCCCGAACTGTGCGGTGCGCTGGCGCGACGCGGCCCGCGGTGCGCTGGTCGCAACAGCGGCGATCGAAATCCTCAAGATCGGGTTCGCGATCTATATCGGCGCGATGTCCTACTACCAAACCGTTTACGGCGCGCTCGCGGCAATCCCGATCTTCCTACTATGGATGTATATTTCGTGGATGGCGGTGCTGCTCGGCGCCGAGGTCGCTGCGGCATTGCCGCTGTGGCGCATTGACGAGCGCGTCGGCAAAACGTCCGCGGGGGGCGTGCGGCTCGGACTCAGCCTTGCCTTACTCGCGTCTCTGGTGCGGGCGCAGCGCACCGGCGCGGCGCGGACAACTCAGGAACTTGCTGTCGAGCTCGGGGTTGCGACGACGGTTATCGACGAACACATGGAGCCGCTTGCGACTGCGGGTTTTGTCGCCCATACGCAATCCGGAAGCTGGGTGTTGGCGTGGAATCCCGAGACGGCAACCTTGCGCGACCTATATGATGCGCTGCAATTGCCGTTTGCCGGGAGCTGGCTGGGCAACGCGTCCGCGCCATGGCAGCGGCTGATTGAGCCGGCGATCAGGCGGATCGTCAGAGCCGAGGCCGCAGCGGCGCAATTGACGATCGCCTCCCTGATTGGCGAGACCGCCGAGGGAGCTGTCCGCCATGGCAGCCGGTCGCGTGCTGCCGAGGAATTCGCGGAGAAGATCGGATCTCGATAAGGGGCGGGTTTAGCTGATGGACGAAATCACCGAAACCGAACCGTTCGCCCCATTCGAGCGCTGGTTTGCCGAAGCCACGGCGCGCGAGGCGGACCCCACTGCGATGACCGTCGCGACTGCGACCCCGAACGGGGTCCCGTCGGCGCGCGCCGTGCTGCTAAAGGGCTTCGATCAACGCGGCTTCGTGTTCTATACTAATCTTGAAAGCCGAAAATCAAAAGAGCTGGCCCACAACCCGCGTGCCGCACTATGCTTTTTCTGGCCGCTGCTGCGGCGCCAGGTGAGGGTCGAGGGCACCGTCGAGCCGGTGTCGGCCGCGGAAGCCGATGCCTATTTCGGCAGCCGCGCGCGCGAGAGCCGGATCGGCGCTTGGGCATCCGACCAATCGCGGCCGCTCCCTAACCGGGCCACGCTCGAACAGCGGGTCGAGGCGGTGGCTCGGCGGTTTGTCGATGCCGACGTGCCGAGGCCGCCCTTTTGGTCGGGCTTTCGGGTGGCGGCGCAACGGATCGAGTTCTGGCAGGAGCGCCCCTCGCGCCTGCATGACCGCTGGTTGTTTGTTCGCGAGGGCGATGAATGGCGACGGGAGCGGCTTTTCCCCTGATCTACGGCCCGGAAGCCGACCGGCTGCGGCGGCGGGCGACCTATGCCTCGGTTGCGGTTGCCGCGTTGCTGATCGCGGTCAAGTTCGGGGCGTGGCTTGAGACTGGGTCGGTCGCGCTGTTGTCGAGCGTCATCGACTCGCTGCTCGACGCGGCGGCGGCGGTCATCAATCTGATAGCAGTGCGCCATGCCCTGACGCCGGCCGATCGCGAGCATCGCTTTGGCCACGGCAAGGCGGAACCGCTGGCCGTTCTCGGGCAGTCGGCCTTTATCACCGGCAGCGCCTTGCTATTGCTGGCCGAAGCCGTGCGCCGATTGATCGACCCACTTCCTATCCACAACCCGCCGCTCGGCATCGTGGTCATGGTCTTCTCGATCATCGTGACCGTGGCGCTCGTGCTCTATCAGCGGCATGTCGTGCGTCGGACTGGCTCGATCGCGATCAGCGCCGACGAACTGCACTATCGCAGCGACGTAGTTCTGAACCTCGGCGTCATCGCCGCCCTGACTCTGGGCGCGCTTTTCGGGCTCCGCATTCTCGACCCGTTGTTCGGCGCAGCGATCGGCATCTGGATTATCTGGTCGGCGACAGGGCTGGCGCGGCTTTCGCTGGTGCAGCTGATGGACGAGGAGCTGCCCGATGACGAGCGCGAGAAAATCCGCGGAATCGCCCAGTCTCATCCCGAGGTAACTGCGGCGCACGATCTGCGAACCCGGGTCGCGGGACCAACAGCCTTTATTCAGATCCACATCGAAATGGACGGTGCGATGAGCCTGATCCGAGCGCATGAAGTTTCGGATGGGGTCGAGGCGAGGCTGCGCGCCGCCTATCCCAACGCCGAGATCATCATTCACCAGGACCCGGAGGGAATCGAAGAGCCGCGCTCGAATTTTCCGCGACGGGTCGCGGCGCGATGAGCAGCGAACGCAAGGTCCTGTTGTTGACCGGCGCCAGCCGGGGCATCGGTCATGCTACGGTCCAGCGCTTCAGCGACGCCGGATGGCGCATCATCACCTGCTCGCGTGACGCAGTACCGCCCGAGTGCAAGCGCGACCCAAACTGGAGCCACCACATCACCGCGGATCTCGGCGACCCCGCGGATCTCGACCATTTTGTCGCCGAGGCCAAGGACCACATCGATGGCCCGCTGCACGCGCTGGTGAACAATGCCGGAGTTTCACCAAAATCGCCGACAAAGGAGCGCCTCGGTACGCTCAACGGCGACCTCGAAGATTGGCACCGGGTGTTTCACCTGAACTTCTTTGTGCCATTGACCCTGTCGCGTGCGTTTGCGCCGGCATTGGCGCGCGGCAAGGGAGCGATCGTCAACATCACCTCGATCGCCGGGCATATGGTGCATCCCTTCGCCGGCTCGGCTTATGCGACGTCGAAAGCGGCATTGTCGGCCCTGACGCGCGAGATGGCGGCGGATTTCGCCAAGATCGGTGTGCGCGTCAACGCCGTTGCTCCGGGTGAGATCGAGACCGCGATGCTGTCGCCCGAAACCGCCGTGCTGTTACCCCGCATTCCGTTGAACCGGCTCGGCATCCCACAAGACGTCGCAGGCACCATATTTTTTCTGTGCAGCGACGACGCCGCCTACGTCACCGGCACCGAAATCTCGGTCAATGGCGGCCAGCACATCTATTGAACAAAGCGCAGGCGCCGCTCGACAGGGGTTTTAAGCCCGTTTGCGACGTCTGCGACGACGAGGCCGGCACTAGCAGCTTCGGGCGGGCGAGGGTCGGACGCGGTGGCAATTGGCGTTGGCGCGAGGATACAGAGTTGTCCCGGAGCGGTCATTGCGCGGCTTCCAGCGCTGGGCTCTCGGCCCGTCCCGTTCGGATGAAATTTCGCAGCACGCGGCAGAACTCGTCGGTCGCCGAGAACATTGGGAGGTGCCCCGCGCCATCGAAGAGGTACAGCTGCGCGCCGGGAATGCGCGAGGCGATGAACTCGCTCAGGGTCCAGGGTTTCTGCCGGTCCTCGCGGCCATGCGCGACCAGTACCGGGACGGCGAGCGATCCCAGCAACGGGGCGATATCGCGACCCGGATCGGGGTCGCCAAAGAAGCTCAGAGTCGTTTGCCTCGGCAGCCGGCGCCAGCGTTCGGCCGAAAGCCGCCGCAGTTCAGCCTCCTCCGGTCGGCTATAACAAGATTCCGCCACCAGCTCGATTAACTCCTCCAGTGCGCCCGGGTCTTCCAGTGCACCCGGGCTTTCGTGCAGCGCACCGCGGCCAATAATTTCGTCACGCCGCCTGGCGAATTCGGGATCGCGGACCTGGAAGCCATCCGGCAGAGGACCCCTCCAATCCGCACCGACCACCATCAGCTTGCAAACCGATTGCGGGTGATTGGCTGCCAGCTGCAGCACCAGGGCGGACGCGGCCGATATGCCCACGGCAATGACCGGAGCCGCCGCGGCTGTTTCGATGATGGCGGCGAGGTCCTCCATATGATTGAGAGTCCCGTAGGGACGCACTAGCGGGTCGGATCGGCCGGCGCCCCGGCAGTCGACGGTGATAATGCGGAACTCCTGGCACAATTGCTCGACGATCGGCTGAAAGACGGAGAGTCCGTAATGGATAGGGTTGATAAAGACGATCGCTTGCTCGCCGGTCCCGTGCTCGTAAAAGGCGATCCGCGCCCCGTCCCGCTCGGCGTAGTCGATGCGGTGCATGCGGTTCTGCGCATTGCGGCGATCGGCATCGGCGTCGGCGAGCGCGGCCGCGCATTCGTAATAATTGTTTGCCCTGTCCAAGTCGTCGACGACCCCGGCCAAGTCGCCCAGCATCAGCAAACATTCGCGCTTTGTCTCGCGTACCGACGGCTCGGTCTCCTCGGCAGGTTGAGACATCAGCTTCAGGCACGCTTCGAGCTGAGAGACCGCTTCGCGGATGGCATTGCGCCCCTTGGCGAGCCGGCCGGCAGCCAGCAGGTAGGCCGCGGCGCGATCGCGCAAGCCGCATTCCATGAAGTGCTGCGCGAGGATTTCCGGCTGGCCGGCTACTGTCTCCGGGCGCAAGCGCTCGATCGCTTCGGCGATGCGCAGGTGCAGCTGCCGGCGGCGTGATCTGAGAAGCGTCGCGTAGGCGGCATCGCGTACCAGGGCGTGCTTGAAGGCGTAGACATGGCGAGGCGGCGTACCGTGCCTCTGGATCAGTTGTGCTTGGCGCAGCTGGTCCAGCGCGTCGGCCAGCAGCGGTTGCGAAAGATCGGCAACGGCGCCGACAATCTCCTCGTCAAATTCGCGGCCGATGCAGGCCGCGATCTGCGCCACCTCGCGGGTCGGCGCCAGGCGCTCGGGTCGCGCCAGCAGCGAATCCTGCAATGTCTCGGGAATGGCGAGAGGTGGAAGCGCGTTGCGCAGCTCAAATGACCCGTCGCCGCTCGCGCCGGCGAAGAGCCCCGAATTCGAGAACCGTCTTGGTCAATTCCTCGACGAAGAGCGGCACGCCCTCGGTGCGCGAAAGGATGGCCTCGCTGATGGCCGGCGGCAGAGCCCGGTCGCCGGTGGTGCGCTCGATCAACATCCGGGAGCCCGATCGGCCGAGGCGGTTGAGGCTGAGTGTCGTGGCATGCAAATAGCGCGCCCAAGGCGCTATCCACTCCGGTCGGAGGGTCGCGACGAACAGCACCGGCAACTGGCGGAGCCGATCGGCGAAGCGGTCGAAGAACTCGCTCGTTGTCGGGTCGAGCCATTGCGCATCTTCCAGCACGACGAGCACTGGTTGGCGGTGCGCCAGCCCTTCCAGCTGGGCCAGCAAAACCGCGAAGACGCGCGCTTTCTTCTCCTGCGGCGTGCCGCCGGGAACCGGATAGCGGCCTTCGAGCGGCAGCCCCAGCAATTCGGCAACGGGTGGCACCGCGGAGGCCAGCGGTTCGCCGGCCTGGCCTAGAAGCGCTTCCAGATGCTCAAGCTTCGCCGACCACGTGTCGTCGCGCGAATAACCCGCTGCCCGCTCAAGTTGCGTGACTATAGGCCAAAGAGCGCTGTTGACGTGATGCGGCGAACAGGAAAACCCGATCCGGGAGCAGGCCTCGCCCCGCAACCGCTCGCGCAATGCGAGGACGAGGCGCGACTTGCCGATACCAGCTTCACCCGATAGCAGCACCACCTGCCCCTCGCCGACCTTGGCGGTCTCCCACCGGTCGAGGAGCAGCGCCAGTTCCAGATCGCGGCCGATCAGCGGCCCGAGTTCCACGGTTCGCAGGGCCTCGAACCGACTTTCGGCTGCGGCCTCGCGGAGCACGTGGAAGACCGGGATTGGCGTCTCGATTCCCCGAACCGGCTGCGGCCCCAACTCGACGAGGCTGAAGAGGCCGCCGAGGAGGCGACGGGTGCTCTCGGCGATGACGACCGCCCCGGGCGGGGCGAGCTGCTGTAGGCGTGCGGCGACGTTCGGAGTTCTCACCGACGACCGCTTCCTCCTGGGCCGCCCCTTCGCCGACAAGATCGCCAACAACCACCAGGCCGGTGGCGATTCCGACACGGGCGGTAAGCGCATGGTCGCCGCGTATATCGAGAGCCCCAACGGCCTGAACGATCGCCAGCCCGGCGCGCACCGCGCGCTCCGCCTCGTCCTCGTGCGCCCGCGGCCAGCCGAAATAGGCCAGCACCCCATCGCCCATCAGCTTAGCGACGTAGCCCTCGAAGCGCTTGACCCCCGCCGCGACCGCATCGTGGTAGGCGGAAATGATTTCGCGCATGTCCTCCGGATCGAGGCGGGCCGAAAGCGCTGTCGAACCGGCGAGGTCGACGAACATCACCGTCAGATGACGCCGCTCGGCTCGCAGGGTCTTCGAAGCGCTGGCGTCCGCGGGGGCGGTCTCCGGCGGCATCGCGGCAGCTACGGCTTCGGCTTCGGCCCCGAACCTCGGCGAAAGCGCCGCGATCGCCGAAAGCAATTTCTTGCGATGACCCAGCGAAGCGACGCCGAGTTCGCGCAGATCGTCCGCTGTCAGGCCGGCCAGGACTTCGGCATCGACATCGTTGTCGCGAAACGCCCGCTCGTACTGATCGAGCCCCAGAGTGTGCAGCCAAGCTGCCATATCCATTTCTGCCTCCCGCCGATCAACCGGGATGCTCCGGTATCGCGACGTGCCGAGTGATCTGGCCGTTGCTCTCCCAATAGGTGTGCTTGTCGGCGATCACCGGATCGCTCGGCGCCGGCTGTATCGCGCCGCCGGTGCCGATCGCGCGCGAGGTGATGGTGTGCTCGCCCGGGCTGGGGTTAGGCCAATCGAGCGACCACAAGCGCCAGGCGTATTTTGCCTGATGGCTCTTATCGATCGCCGCCTGCTGCCAAGGAGTGTTGTCGATCCGTACCTCGACGCGGGCGATTGGCGCGCCCCAGGCCATGCCAAGGATCCGATAACGGCCGTCCTGGCGGACGACCCTGGCGGGCGCCGATTTAATCAGCGCGCGGCCGACCGAAGTCTCCACCCATTCGGTCTGCCCGTCGTGCTTCTCTTCGCGGATCGTCACGTAGTCGCGGCCCATAAAACGGTTCTCCAGCCGCGTGTCGCGCACTTCGATCCGCTTCAGCCATTTGGTGTTGGCGATGCCATACCAGCCCGGCGCGATCAGCCGCAGCGGAAAGCCGTGTTCCGGCAGCAACGGCGCGCCGTTCATCTCGTAGCACAGGAGATTGTCGGGCCCCATCGCATCGGCGAGCCGCATGCTGCGGGCAAAGTTCTGCGGCATTTTGATGCCGCGGACCTCTTCCTCGCCCTGATCGGTGCCAACAAAAACAACCTCGATCCCGCGGTCTGCTACGTCGGCCTCGCGCAGTATTGGCGCCAGCGGCGTTCCGGCCCAGCGCGCCGTGCCGATGCCGGTCGGGAACCAGGGAAAGCCATTATTGCCCGAGCATTCGAGCGTGAAGACCAGCTCGCGTCGCGGCCTCGCCTTGATCTCGCTCAAGCTCAACCGACCGGGACGTTTGACCAGCCCGGTGATCTCCAGCGACCAATCCTTCTCGTCGATGTGCGGCCGATTGTAATGCGCGACATTGAAAAACTCGCGATTGGGCGTCAGCCAGGTGTCGAAATCTTCCCAGCGCTGTAGATTCTGCACCAGGCCGGAGGCGGCTGCCGGCTCGGCGGGCGGTTGGTCCGACCAGGGGATGGTCTCTTCCCCGGGTTGAGCGGCAAAGACCCGCGCTAGCAACGAATTGTTCAACACGGCGACGCTGGTCACCGCGACGCCGCTTTGCGCCAGAAATTGCCGGCGCGGCAGATCGATCATTTCCACAGCCTTCTCCCATTCGGATTTCGTCTCACACCTGAGGTGCTGTCCTTCGACACACCACTTGGCGGCGTTTCAAGTTAGAAGCGAGGTTGAATCCCGCGCATCGGCGTTTGGTGGAGATCATGTCTGTTCAACTTTGGTCGGGATCTCTCGCACCGACCTGGCCTAAGATAGCGCCTCCCCATTCCGGGGCCGATGGAGGCGGGTGGCGGATCAGTTTCGCCACTCGAACCCGAATGCCGCCGTCGGTTCGGCGAACCCCTTCAGCCGCCGCTCGCCAAGCGCGACAAAACGCCCAGCGTCTTTGTCACATAGCTCGCGCACGAGCCCGGAGACGACAATGCCGTCGGCCTCAGCCTCGCTGCACAGCCGATAAGCGAGTTGCACCGTCGCGCCGAAGAGGTCGTTGTGATCCGTGACCGGTTCGCCGGCATGGATACCAATGCGCACGCTCAGGCTTTCGGACGCGTTGGCGTTGTAGGCGGCAAAGCGGCGCGGGATCTCGGCGGCGGCGCGCACCGCATTGGCCGGCTTGTCGAACGAGGCCATGATGCCGTCGCCGGTGTGCTTGACTTCGCGCCCGCCATGCGAGTTTAGCCCGCGCCGGACCAGCGCGTCGTGCACCCGTACCAGTTCGAGCGCTGCCGCGTCGCCGAGGCGCGCCGTCATCTCGGTCGAGCCGACAATATCGGTGAACATCACGGCTCGCATGCCGGGATCGATCGCCGGCGAGGCGGCGCCCGGGGCCGCGCGCGGATCGCTAATGCGGCCGAGGAAGGCCTCGACCGCGGCAAGATCGACCGGGATGATGGCATCGGCGGTGCCGCCGTGCGCCTCGCAATGGACGCGTGTCGCGGTTTCGGCATCTGGGGCATCGACCAGGCAGAAGCCCGTGCCCTGCTCGTAGTCCCACCAGTAGGTCATGTACTTGACGCCGTACCTGCCTTGGACCTCGAGGTCTTTGCGGTGTGCCTCGGCGATCTCCTCGTGGGTCAATCCGGGCATATTGTGGCGATCCAGGAAGATCGGCATGGCTTCCTCCCTTGTCCCGGGTCGCCGGATTACGGCGACGGCCGGATGTTGTGGTTGACCCGGAACAAGTTGGCGGGGTCGTATTTCTTCTTCAGCGCGGTCAGCCGCTCGTAATTGTCGCCGAAGGCGGCCTTGACGCGCGCCTCGCCTTCGTCGTCCATCATGAAGTTCGGATAGGCACCGGCTAGGTCGAACGGGTGCACCGCCTCCCAATAATCTCGCGCCCACTGTTTGATGGTCGCGGCGTTCGCCGGCTCGGGATCGATCCCAGCGATCACCATCGACCAAGTCGCGTCGCGATGGCCCCAGGCTGCCTCGTTCTTTTGCTTTCGATGGACGGCGCCATCGACCGGATAGAGGTGCATCAGGCAAAGCGGGTTCGGCACCTTGTCGGCGTGCGCGATATGCGCCTCTATAGCGGCATCCGGCAGTTCCTTGACGAAGTCGCCCTTCCAGTACCATTGCAGGCCCTTCGGATAGAGCGGGTCGAACATGGTTTGCAGCGTCGGGTACGCCATCGGCTGCGCCCAGTCGATGATCGGCGTGGGGAGTTCCGCGCGGATCGCGTTGACCGCCTTCTCGCCGTCGGGGCCGGGATGCGAGACGAGCAGCGCGCACATCTTCTTGCCCCAGTGTTCCTGCGGGAACGGCTCGCCCGGCGGCACCGACTGCAACCCGAGAAAGATGTAAAATTCGTCTCGCGAATTCGCCTGGAATTGCCGGTACCAGCGCATTACCGTGGCGGCATCGGCGAGATCGAAGATAATCGGTCCGGCGTACAGCGTCCCCACCGGGTTGGTGCGGAACAGGAAGCTGGTGACGACGCCGAAATTACCACCGCCGCCGCGCAGACCCCAGAGCAGATCCGCATTCTCGTTTTCGGACGCGGTGACGAAGCGGCCGTCGGCCAGCACCACGTCGGCCTCCAGCAGATTGTCCGCGGCGAGCCCATACTGGCGGCTGAGATAGCCGTGGCCCCCGCTCAGCGTGAGGCCGGCAACACCGGTCGTCGAGATGACCCCGAACGGCACGGCCTGCCCGAAGGCGCAGGTGGCGTGGTCGACATCCCCGGTGACGCAGCCGCCGCCGACCCTCGTCGTGCGCTTCGCCGGGTCAACACGCACGCCCTTCATCAATGACATATCGATCACCAGGCCGTCATCGACGCTGCCGAGCCCCGGCCCATTGTGGGCGCCCCCGCGGACGGCGATTGTCAGGCCATTGTCGCGTCCGAAGTTAACCGCCGCGATCACATCGGCGGCGTCGGCGCAGCGCGCGATTAAGAGCGGCCTCTTGTCGATCATGCCATTGTAGAGTTTGCGCACCTCGTCGTAATCCGCGTCGTCGCGCCCGATGACGGAGCCGCGCAGACCTTGCGCAAATCTGACAATGGTCTCGTCATTCATTATGCAGCCTCCTGGAAACGGGGAACGTCCTTTCAGTCGTCTTAATAGGAGGCCAGCCACACAGCGCGCCTCAACCGTTTGGTGGAGGTGACAGATTTTTTTCAGGCTGCCGCTCCGGTCAGGACGCGGCGCGTTTCGGTAGGTTCTGTTGCAGGAGCACGCGCACCAGTTCGGCTTGGCGGCTGGTTCCGGTCTTCTGGAACACTTCGAGGAGGTGGGTGCGCGCGGTGGCGGGGGAAATGCCGAGGCGCTCGGCGGTGGCTTGGATGCCGTCGCCCTGGAGGATCTCGCGCGCCAAGCCGGCCTGTGCCGGCGTCAGGCCGAACAGCAATCGGATCTCGTCACGCGACGGCAGGGAGCTCGCCTCAGGGTCCTTGACGAACACGATGGCCGCGGGCCGCTGCGCCAGCCAGGCTGTCTCGCTTCGGAGCGGAAAAACAAGCAGGGTAAGGCTGCTGCGATCTTCGCGCCGCAGGGTCAATAGGCCTCCGGGAATCCCGTCCTCGTCGCCCGCGATCATCGCGCGCAGTGCCGCTGTCTCCGCTGCCGAGCAGGTGGAAAGCCGCCCGTCTTTTACGCGCAAACCTGCGCCACTCCGCAACAGGATCTCGGCCGCGGCATTTGCGAACAGTATACGGGCCTTGGTATCGACCAAAATGGCGCCGTGGTCGCAACGGTTCAGCATCTCGGCGGCGCCCTCCCGCTGCATTTCAATGCGTGAGAGCTGAAGATTCAACGCCACCGCGCGCTGCAGATGCGGCGCCAGCGCGCTCAACAGCCGCTCTTCTCGCCGCTCAAAGCGTCCGGCGCCCCAGGAGCGGTAAAAGCCGATGCCAGCGACGGCCGCTGGCCCCTTTGCAACATTGGCGAAAAGCGCGTAATCCGAATGCTGCGGTGAGAAGAATTCGTTGTAATAGGGCGTATTTTCGAATTCCGAGCGGCTCATTAGGTCTTCGAACTGGTAAACCGCCCTCACCGGGAGAGCCAAACCGCGTTCGCGCACGACATTCGACATCGACCATCGCTCGTCGTAGCGACGCAGCCACTCGGGATCGGTATGGGGCGCGATGACAAAGGGCACCCTTTTTCCATCAGGATCCGCCACATCGATGATGCTGAGGCTCATTGTCGCCGCCCCCAAGGCTCCGGCGATGGCGATCATTGCCGCTGCCCAAGCACGCATATCTACAGCGGCCTCGTAGATGAGATCGATCAGCCTCAGAAAGTCGAACTTTCTGCCCATTATCCTTGCCTCCGACTGCAGAGGGACGGGGGATAATTTAGCCCAACTCAACAAATCGAGCCAATCGAGCGCACCGAGTTCGATAAAATTATCAGGCCCGCCGCAAGACCGAACACAACTGGAGCTTAGGCGCTAAACACAGGCGCGAGTGTGAACTAGTTCACGCTCACTGGGCGGCTCCGCTGCGTGGGACGCCTTAGCTACCAGAGCGCCGTTGCACCTTGCCGGGGAAAAATGGCAAGGCGCGACACCAGGGCCAGTTGGCCCATACCGGGCAGCAACCGAAGCAGTCGTATGCAGATCAACCAGTTTCCATTGGAAGGGCGTTCGAAGCGGGGCTAAGCCAAATCGAAGCCTGTTAGGTCCCCCACCGCAGCGCGAGCCGGGTCCAAACATCGCTGAGCCCTTTAATCAGCGCTTCGATATCGGCTTCCTTTGCCCGCTGCAGCTTCTTGTCTTCCTAAAAAAAGACAAATGACCGGACCACGACGTTCTTGCGGCATCGGGCGTTGACGGGCACGGTCGGGTCTATACAAGCCGTGTGGAAAGACCAGCGCGAGACCGAGCCGTCGGTCACCGAGTCATAGCATTTGAGCATTGAGACCTCGGTGGGTTTCTGCCGCGGAAACCAGTACCACTCGTGGTCGGGACGGTAGGTGAAGCGGGTGGTCTCGCCGACGCGGTCGTCGTAGATCCGGTAGTTGTTGACGTACGGCTGGTCGGCGAAGGAGGGCCAGGCGCAGAGCACAAACGGGAACTGCTCGACCGTCTCGATCGGCTTGGCGAGGTTGATCGACATGAACCGCCGCGACATCTTCGCGTCGGCCTCTTCCTCGGTGTAGTGCTGCGTGCGCCCGAAGTTCCGCAGATTTCGGGTGAGCAGTTCGCGGCAGCGCACGCGGCCACTGTTGTCGTTCAGGTCGTTGTGCACCAGGTTGGCGTAATTGGCGTTTACACCCGGGTTGTTGCTGTCCTGGTCTTCCGTGCGGTCGCCCTCGTAGTCCTTGTCGAAAACGTCGTGGTTATAGACCAGCGCATCGGTTGCGTCCGGGAAGAACTCGAGCAGCAGCTCCTCGATCTCCGGGTAGTACACCCGCTCCACCTCCGCCGCATCGTAGATGTTCGAGCACTTGGACTCGAGATGCGCCAGCGACACGCCGAGCTTGTCCATGCATTCGGGGCTGTTCGGCGAGAGGCCCGGGTAGTACTCGCCGATGCGCCGAGCATCGCGCAGCACCTGCGGGAAATAGAGGTCGCGCCGCCGGTTGCCCCGCTCGTTCGTGCGCAGGATCATCGCTGTCTCGGCGCGCGCCGGGTCCCGCCAGATCGCGTTGGACGGCACTACGGAGTAGCTCGGCCGCTCGTACACCGTATAGGGCAGCGGCAGCGCCACGCCGCCTGGCGGAGCCTTCATGCTGTTCGACTCGCGGATGTACTTCATACACTCGTCGTAGTCGCGGAACCCGAGGCCCCATTTGGTCTTGATCGGGCCCGGTGGTGCCTTGGCGATCATGTCGCTGACGCGCTGGCCCTCGCCCTCGGCGATCTCGGCGAGCGCGTCCTCGAGCGCCTTGGCGGTTCCCGCATCGCCGTCCCGGTCGAACGCCATGTAGGACAGGCCGCCATGCGCCGCGATCGGCGGCGGCTGCCCTTCCGTGCGCTGGAGCGGCGGCGCATAGGCCGACGATGCTCTTCGCGTGTCCGCCGTAACGGTATTGTCGGCGACCTCGAGTTGGCTCATGGCAACACCTCCGATAATTCGGCCTCACACTGGCACACAGAGCCTGCGTTTTCCAGACTGTGCAATCGGCGACTTGCGACCGACGCGGCTCACGACAGCATGAAGCCCTCGTAACCGCGCGCCGCGACATCCGCGCAGAGCTGCCGATAGCGCAGCATGCCGCCGGCGTAGGGCATGAAAACACGGGGTTTGCCGGGGATGTTGGCGCCCAGGTACCAGGAATGCTTGGCTAGTGGCAGCACGGTCTTGTGGGCCGCTTCGTTGACCTCCGCGACCCATTTGTCCATCGCGTCGGCCCGCGCCTCGATACATTCGAGGCCGCGATCGTTCAGGTGCCTGATGCAGTCGGTGATCCAATCTGCGTGCTGTTCGATCGCGACCGGCATGTTGCAGAGCACCGACGGGCTGCCCGGGCCGGTGATCGTGAACAGGTTCGGGAAACCGGCGACCTGCAAGCCAAGGTAGTTGCGCGGCCCCGCCTCCCACACGTCCTTCAAGGCAACACCACCGCGCCCGCGAATGTCGATGCGCAACATCGGGCCGGTCATCGCGTCGAATCCAGTGGCGAAGACGACGATATCGACCAGGTACTCTGCCTCGGTGGTGCAAATCCCAGCGCGGCTGATCCGATCGATCGGCGCCTTGCGCAGATCCACCAGCGTGACGTTGGGGCGGTTGTAGGTCTCGAAATAGTTGGTGTCGATCGGCGGGCGCTTTGCGGCGTAGGGATGATCGATGTCCGATAGGATCGCCGCGGTCTTCGGATCCTTTACGATCGAGCGTATTTTGCGCTTGACGAAGTCGGCAGCCGTGTCGTTCGCCCTCTTGTCGATCATCATGTCCTGGAACGCCGCCCGGAACTGCAGCCCACCGCGCTCCCACGCGGCCTCGTAGATTTTCTCGCGCTCCTCGGGCGGGGTGTCGACGGCGCGCCGCTCCTCGATCCTGAACGCCATGCCGTTGATCGTTTCGTGCGTAAAGGTGCGAATGTCTTTGGTGTGCTCCTTGATGTAGCGCCTGAACTCCGGGGTCAGCGGCGCGTTGCGAGCCGGCACCGAGTAGTTCGCGGTGCGCTGGAACACCGTCAGATGCTTTGCCGACGCCGCGATGACCGGCGCCGCCTGGATGCCGGTCGACCCGGTGCCGATCATGCCGACCCGCTTGCCGGTAAAATCGACCCCCTCATGCGGCCACTGGCCGGTGTGGTACCAATCGCCGGCGAAATCATCCAGACCGGGCAAATCCGGCACATTCGCGGTCGACAGGCAGCCGACGGCGGTGATCAGGAATTTGACGACATAAGTCTCGCCGCCCTCGGTGCGCACTTGCCAGCGGTTCGCCTGCTCGTCGTAGGAAGCGGCGACCACGCGGGTGTTGAACCGGATGTCTCGCTTCAGGTCGAACCGATCGGCGACGAAATTTAGGTAGCGCAGAATCTCGGCCTGGCCGGGATAGCGTTCCGACCACTCCCACTCGCGCATTAGTTCGGGCGAAAAGGTGTACCAATAGACATGGCTTTCGGAGTTGCAGCGCGCGCCCGGGTATCGGTTCCAGTACCAGGTGCCGCCAACCCCGCCGCCCGCTTCAAGCGCCCGCACCGACAAGCCGAGACGATCGCGCAGACAGAATAGCTGGTAGAGACCCGCAAACCCGGCGCCGATCACCAGTGCGTCGAGTTCGGTCGTCCCGTCTCGTGCGTTAGTTGCATGAACCATCGTGTCGTGTGCCATTCTCTTCAATCCATTGAAGCTCAGCCGCGCGTCTCGCGCCGACCTATCGGCCCGCCCGCACGAGGCGGCCGGGGCGGACGCCAGTGTCTTCGCCATTTTCGAAGACCGGGGTCCCGGCGACGAAAGTCGCGCGGTAGCCGTCGACATGCTGCACCAGCCGGCGGCCGCCGGCCGGCAGGTCCTGGACGACCTCGGGCTGGTGAAGGCGTAGCTGGTCGAAGTCGATGATGTTGACGTCGGCGCGCAGCCCCGGGCGCAGCCGGCCGCGATCCTTAAAACCGAAGAAATCGGCGGTCTCGCTGGTCTGCATCTTGACGAGCTGCGGCAGCGGCAGGCAGGGCCCGCGCTTCCGATCGCGGCCCCAATGCGACAGCATGAACGATGGCACGCTGGCATCGACGATAGCGCCGCAATGTGCGCCGCCGTCACTGAGGCCAAGCAAAGTGCCGGGGTCGGTCAGCATTTCGCGTACCGTCTCGTGATCGCCGTCGGTGTAGTTGACGATGGGGAAGAACAGAAAATTATCGAGCTTCTCGGTCAGGTAATCATAGGCGACCTCCTGCGGGCTCGCATTGCACTTTGCGGCAATTGCGGCGATGCTCTTCTCGGGCGAGGGCTCGTAATCAGGCGTCGTGCCGCTCATCACGAACATCTTGTCCCAGCGGCCGACCATGTTCTGTCGCGCCTGCGACAGCCGCGCGAGCTGGCGTTCTGACGGCTCCTCAGAGAGAAGCTGGGCGCGTAGCGCGGGGTCGCGCATTCGCTCGATGCGCTCCTTTGGCGACAGGCGCTCCAGCGGGATGTAGCTCGGGCGGATCGCGAACGGGTTGAACGAGCCGGCGACGCCCTGGATGATGCCGACCGGCCGCCCGGCAACCTGCGCCGTAATGCTGGCGCCTTCGGCGCGCGCCTTATGGACGGCTTGCATCAGACGCCTCCAGCGCATCGGGTCCTTGACCCGGTCGGTCAGGAGGAACCAGACCGGTCGGCCGGTCTCCTTCGAGAGCCGCGTCATCCAGGCGAATTCGGCCGTCTCGTCGACAAAGTCGCTGTTCATGCCAAAGGTGCCGCCGCCGACCGCGGCCATCGCCTGCCCGATACCGTAAAGCTCCTGCTCCTCGGCGAAATGGCCGGGGACGAGCTGACCGTCATTGGTCTTGTGAGAGTAGGTACGCGACGTCGTGAAGCCGAACGCGCCCGCCCGAAGCGACTCCTCGGTGAGGCGTCGCATTTCCGCTATGTCCTGGGCGGTCGCGACTTCACGGTTAATGCCGCGCTCGCCCATCACAAAGACGCGCAGCGGATGATGCGGGATCTGCGTGGCGATATCGATCGTCCGCGGCATCCGATCGAGCGCGTCGAGATATTCGGGGAAGCTTTCCCAATCCCATTTGAGGCCCTCGGCGAGCGCCGTGCCGGGGATGTCCTCGATCGCCTCCATCAGGTCGATGAGGCCCCCGCGGTGCTCCTTGCGAACCGGAGCGAAGCCGACGCCGCAATTACCGAAGAGGATCGTCGTTACGCCATGCCACGACGACGGGGCCAACACCGGGTCCCAGGTTGCCTGGCCGTCATAATGGGTATGGACATCGACCCAGCCGGGGGTGACGAGCAGACCGTTCGCTTCGATCTCGCGTTTGGCTGCCCCGGCCTTGCCGCCAACCGCGGTTAGTTTGCCATTATCGATCGCAATGTCACCGGTAAAGGCCTCGCCGCCGGTGCCATCCAGGATCGTCCCGCCGCGGATCGCGATGTCATGCATGGTTTTCGCCCCGAACATGCCCTTGCTGCGCTGAGGGCAGCATGCGCCCGCGATCGTGCTTCGGCAATCGGCGGGGCCACGCGACGTGCGAGGGTCGCCATGCCCTCCGTGCAGATCGACATACACCCCAACTACCGATCGGCAACAGCGCTGCACGCGCCGCCTTTCCCGGAGGCGGGATAGCGGTTTTGGGGAAAATCGGAACTCACACCAAACCGATCAGGTTTACGGAAGCGTAGTTACAACCGAGGAACCAAATAATATGATCAGACATCTACTCACTGGTGTGGCTGCGCTCGGATTGATGACCGGTGTCGCCCTGGCGCAGCAAGGCGTTCCGGGGTCGGGCTCGTCCACCACCACTGTGACCTCGGGCCCGAACGGTTCCAGCACGACCTCGACCAAACAAGGCACTGGGTGGAACGGGAACGCCGTGACCAAGCAGGACACATACAAGGAAGGGGCGGCGGGCAGTTCCGAGACGCACAGCAAGACCGAGGCTGACCCCGCAAGCGGCGGCACGACAACGAGCAAGACGACGACAACCAAGCCGTAAGTCTCGGCGCTTGACTGGGCCTCAAACCCGCGCGACACTCTGCCGCATAAAGCCTCGGGCGGAGGCAGACCAGGCGGGCTTAGCGGCGAAAGTGGCCCTCACTAGCTGAGGGCCACTTTTTTGCCGACACTTGGGCCTCGCTTTCGGCCGAGCAAACCAGCTCGGGTGCGATCAGCAAATTTTAGGATTTCTGCACGAGCCCGTTTTAAGTTCTGTTAAACTATTTTGCACCTCACCCATTTCTCTCTTCAATTCGGCTAAATCGGTTTGGATAGCGACCAGCCTCAGATATACGGATTGCAAGGTGTAGCCGCGACTTTCTTGCGCCGACGCAGTGATCGGCGGAACCAATAAATTTGCCCAAACGCCAAAGCATGTTGCAAGGATCAGAAATAAGATCGTTCTGTCTTTCATGTGGCTCCTCGATCACAAACCTACGTTCCCTTCGACACCGAGAACTGTACGCGGGCTAATATACTGCGGCTGCGGGAGCCGGCGCGCGGATATGGTGGTGAGTGGGATGCGTGCCACGGGACATAACGGCGCGGCCCGGCGTTGACGCTGCGATAACCCGCGCGGAGGGAACAATGCATTGGCGTTATGAGATCGTGCCGGTCGGAGGTCATCATCGATTGGCGGACGGGAGCTTTGACGCGCCCGATATCGAGGCCGCGATGCACCACGTCCAGACCGTCTATGAGCGCGGTGTTAGCGCCGATGCCGAACTCGATGTGCGTCTGCTTGACAGCTCAGGCAAGGAAGCGTGGCGCGGTACTTATGTGCGCCCGAATACCAAAACACGATAAGCCGCTTTACTACGGTTTTGCAGTCAATAAAAAACCTACGTAGTCATGTATTTTCTACGACGGGGCAGGGCATGCCACTTCACCGCTTGCATGTGCATTGCCGTCGTTCTCACTGCGGTTACGAGCGTCGGTTCCGCGGCTCAGTCAAATCCGGTCAATGCGGTCAGGCCCGGAGGTCAAGGGGTATTAACAAAACGGATTGATTGGCTTGTCGCCAGCTCCCTCCGCACCTACCATCACATTGGAGTTGCGTCGGTTTAGTGGAGAGGCATTAGGTCATTTGGCGGCCGTTTTTTCGAACTGTACCGGGCTTGTAAAGTCGAGGGCGGAATGGCGCCGGACGGGATTGTAGAAGCCGTCAATGTAGCGGCCAATGGCCTGGGTCGCTTGTTGGCGGGTATAGAAGATGGTCCGCCACACCCGCTCAGATTTCAGCGTCTTGAAGAACGTCTCCACCATGGCGTTGTCGTAGCAGTTCCCCTTTGCCGACATTGAGATCAGGATGCCGTGCTTGCCGAGCTCGGCTTGATAATCGACCGAACAGTATTGGCTGCCCCGGTCTGAGTGATGGATCAGCCCGGCTGCTGGGCGGCGCACCGCCAGGGCTTTGCGCAGAGCGGCAAGAGCCAGATCGCGGTGCAGCCGGTCGCCGGTCGCCCAGCCGACGACCCGGCGGGCAAACAAGTCGATGATAACCGCGAGGTACAGCCAACCCTCGCGGGTCCAGACATAGGAAATATCGGCACCCCATTTCTCGTCGGGCCCGGTTGCCGCGAAGTCCTGATCGAGCAGGTTTGGCGCCACCGGCCACGGATGCTGGCTGTCGGTGGTGCGCTTAAACCGCCGCTTCTGTCGAGCCCTGAGCCCGTTCTCCCGCATCAGACGCGCCGTCCGGCGGCGACCGACGGTGAGGCCGCTGTCCCGCAATTCCCGCATCATCCGGGGGCTGCCATAGGTGCCGTTCGACAGCGTAAAGGCCGACCGGACATGCGCCAGCAGCACCATGTCATCGCGTTGGCGGCGGCACGCCGGCCGACCGCGCCAGGCAAAATAGCCGCTTTGGCTGACACCGAGTACGCCGCACAGACGATGGATCGGGAATTCCGCTTTCGCCGTATCGATGAGCGCGAACCTCATCGACTTCCCGCCCGGGCGAAAAAAGCCGTCGCCTTCTTCAGGATGTCCCGCTCCTGGCGGAGGATCTCGTTCTCCCGGCGCAGCCGTTTCAGCTCTGCCGTGACATCGCCCTCTGCCGCCGTCGTTGGGTCGGCAGCACGCCGATCCCGACTCCAACTCATCCAGCGGACCAGCGTCGACAGCCCGATCCCCAGATCGCCGGCGATCTCGCGCTGCGTTCGCCCGCTGGTTTGCACCAGGCGGACCGCTTCCTCCTCAAATTCTTTCGTAAACCGTCGCTGCTGCATCTTCGAGTTCCTCACCGCTCATAGGGGAACTCTCCACTTTTCCGAAGCAAGTCCACATCCGCCTGCCGGAACGCATTGCAATTGGCGATACCATTCCCCTCTCCTTCGGCAGCAGCACCAAGACCTATAGTTTTTCAGTCGCCCAGATAACGCTCAACGGCAATCATTGTGAGATCTTCAGTCGGGCCGAAATTCATCATCACAGGGACAAGATCAACGTCACACCTTGCTACCCGGCAGCCGGGGAAAACCCCAGTCACAGCCCGCAATAGGGCTAGCGCGCAGATAGTTCGCAGATCCGCCAGCGCCTAGAGCACACCGCTCCAGCTGACGCCGGTGATGAGTCCCAAGAGCCAGCGTCAGGACCTCGCGGGTGCGCACCCAGGTTCCAAACTCGACTGCCTTCGTGCCAGCCTTTTTGGGCCCCGGCCTGGACAACAGCGCGCAGTCGATCCGGATCGGCATTGGATCGGGAGCCATGGGCGGTCTGGCCAATTGCAGTCTGCGCCCGCGGCGGCAACAGAGGGAGACCGAGGAGGAGCGAAAGTTTAGCTTTCATGATCGGTCCAGTTGGAGCCTCGCCGCAGAGCAACCTGCGACCATCGATTTCGTAAAGGACGATGTCGTCCGCCGTTCGTGCCCTCCCTAATTGGCATTGACAGCAAGCCGGTCGATTGCGCTTAGCCATTCGCCAAGGCCCCCGACGATCCCGCCCCCGTGCTCGCGCAAATACGCGCCCAGGCCGCCTCAACCGATCGTCCCAAACTAACTGTCGGCGCGACATCCTAAGTTGGGCCGAAAGGCGCGTAAAGAGAATGATCCGCGGGCCGCCCTAACCAAATAGTGGTAGAATCGGGTCTGGCCTTCCATCTAATGCGGTGCAGATTTCGCCGCTGTCGCCCATGTTCGACCGCCCCCGCGCTGGCAACCATGGCCTGGAGTTGCTAACTGTTTTGCATGGACAAAGGAGAGATTTTGTCGGCCCTCCGCGCCCATGAGGCCGAACTCCGGGCATCGGGCATCGAACGGCTGTCGATATTCGGCTCAGCCGCTCGCGGCGACGCGACCGAGGCGTCGGATGTGGATGTGCTCATCCGGTTTGGTGCCGAGGCCTCGCACGACGGTTTTGCCCATTTCGGCCAACTCGAAGCGCTCAACCAGCGTCTCCGCGAGATCATCGGTCGACCCGTCGATATCGTTGCCGAGCCTGTCAATAAAGAACGACTGCGCCGCAACATCGAAAAGGATGCGGTCCTTGTCTTCTGAAAAACAGGCCCCTTGGTTTGAAGACATTCTCGAAAATATCGCCCGCATCGAACGGTTTACGACAGCCTTGGACATCGCGAAACTGGGTGAAAATGAACAAGCATTCTTTGCCGTTTTGCACGCGTTGTTGATTATCAGCGAGTTCGGCTCGCAGGCTTGGGACCGTGGCTGAAGTGATGGCGCTCGGTCCACCTTGGCGCGCCATTCGCGACTTGGGGAATGTCTTGCGACATGCTTATGACGGCGTCGACCCGGCGGTGATAGCCCGTATCATCCGGAACGACCTCGCCAGTCTAAAGCAAGCTGTCGAGCAGGCTCATGCAGAAATGTCTGCCGGGAAGCAGCCATAAACACCGTCGACCCCGCGTCCAGTCGCAGCGGCGCACCGGCTCGTGTGGCATCGGTCTCGGCGCGGTCCTGATCGCCCTGACCTTCCACCCGCCCCGCCCCCTCTCGCTCGCCCTCCCGACCGCCACCCTCCCGCAACGCGCGTAGGCTGGTTATCGCGGGGGCTTGGTTTGTGCGATCTGATCATTGAACCAGGCGAGGTCGCTCTTCCAAACCGCGTTGTCCGGCACCAGTTGCGTCATACGCACCATGATCGCTTGCCCTTGCTTCAACGCGCTGATCGCGTCGGCAGAGGCTCCCATCTGTTGGTGAACGATGGCTATCCGGCCATAGGACACCGACAGATCGCGCTGCCAGCCGGCGTTGCCGCGGTCCGACTGCGCCAGCCGCTCTCTGATGGCGAGCCCGTCGCGAAACGATTTCAGCGCTTCCGGCAGATTGCCCTGCGCCACCAGCACATCGCCAACCCGATCGTAGCTGACCGACAGATCGCGCTGCCAGCCGGCGTTGCCGCGGTCCGACTGCGCCAGCCGCTCTCTGATGGCGAGCCCGTCGCGAAACGATTTCAGCGCTTCCGGCAGATTGCCCTGCGCCACCAGCACATCGCCAAGCCGATCGTAGCTGACCGACAGATCGCGCTGCCAGCCGGCGTTGCCGCGGTCCGATTGCGCCAGCCGCTCGGCAATCGCGAAACGATTTCAGCGCCTCCGGCAGATTGCCCTGCGCCACCAGCACATCGCCAACCCGATCGTAGCTGACCGACAGATCGCGCTGCCAGCCGGCGTTGCCGCGGTCCGACTGCGCCAGCCGCTCGGCAATCGCGAGCCCGTCGCGAAACGATTTCAGCGCCTCCGGCAGATTGCCCTGCGCCACCAGCACATCGCCAACCCGATCGTAGCTGACCGACAGATCGCGCTGCCAGCCGGCGTTGCCGCGGTCCGACTGCGCCAGCCGCTCGGCAATCGCGAGCCCGTCGCGAAACGATTTCAGCGCCTCCGGCAGATTGCCCTGCGCCACCAGCACATCGCCAATCTTGATAAAGCTGACCGACAGATCGCGCTGCCAGCCGGCGTTGCCGCGGTCCGACTGCGCCAGCCGCTCGGCAATCGCGAGCCCGTCGCGAAACGATTTCAGCGCTTCCGGCAGATTGCCCTGCGCCACCAGCACATCGCCAACCCGATCGTAGCTGACCGACAGGTCGCGCTGCCAGCCGGCGTTGCCGCGGTCCGACTGCGCCAGCCGCTCTCTGATGGCGCCCGGCACGTGCTTTGCGGGCCGCCCTACATCGGTCTTGAGGGTTTGGCGTCGCGGAACGGGGTGTTGGTTTCGGCGAGACGGCGCAGGAACGGCGAGGGCGCCCAGCGCTCGCCATATTGCTGGTGCCACGCGGCGATCTGGCGGTAGACCTCGCCAACCCCGATGCCGTCGGCCCAATACATCAGTCCGCCGCGATAGCGGGGAAAACCAAAGCCGTTCAGCCACATCACATCGATGTCGCTGGCGCGGTAGGCCTTGCCCTCGTCGAGGATGCGGCAGGCCTCGTTGACCGAGGCGAACAATAGCCGGCGCAGGATCTCCTCATCGCTGAACTCGCGCTGCGCGACGCCCATCTCGGCGGCCTTTTCCCTGATAACGCGCGCCACTTCGGGGTCGGGATGCGGGGTGCGGTCGCCCGGCTCGTATTTGAACCAGCCCGCGCCGGTCTTTTGCCCAAGCCGGCCCATCTCGACGATCGCGTCGGCGATCGGCATTTTGCGGTAGTTCGGGTTTTGCGCGGCGCGGCGCTGGCGGCTGTCATAGCCGATGTCGAGCCCCGAGAGATCGGCGGTGGCAAACGGCCCGATCGGATAGCCGAAATCGACCATCACCTTGTCAATCTGCTCGGGCAAGCAGCCCTCTTCGAGCATGATGATCATTTCGGTGCCGAATGGCGTGCGGCTGCGGTTGGCGACAAAGCCGTCGCCATTGCCGGCCATCGCACTGATCTTGCCGATCTTGCGCCCCAAATCCATCCCGGTCGCCAAAGTGTCGGGGGCGCTTTTGGCACCTTTGACGACCTCGAACAGTTTCATGACATTGGCCGGAGCGAAGAAATGCGTGCCGGCAACGTCCTGCGGCCGTTTGGTCGCGTTCGCCATGATGTCGATGTCGATCCCCGAGGTATTGCTGTAGAGCAACGCCCCCGGTTTCATGACCTCGTCGAGCTTTTTGAAGACTTCTTCCTTGACCGGGATGCGCTCGAACACGGCTTCGATCACGACATCGCAGTCTTTGATGGCGTCATAGTCAGTGACCGGCTCAATGAGGGAGAGACGTCGGTTCATCTCGGCTTCGCTGAGGCTGCCGCGCTTGACGCTGGTTTCGTAATTGGCGCGGATACGGGCGAGGCCGCGGTCGAGCGCCTCCTGGCTCGCCTCGAGCAATTTCACGGGAAAGCCGAATTCGGCAAAGCTCATCGAGATGCCGCCGCCCATCGTGCCGGCGCCGACGATCGCCGCGGTTTTGATCGGGCGCAATGGCGTGTCGCGCGGGATGTCGGGGAGCCGCGCCACCTCGCGCTCGGCAAAAAAGGCATAGCGCAGAGCGCGCGCCTCGGCCGAGTTTTCGAGTTCGTCAAAGAGTTCGCGCTCATGCCGCACACCGTCGTCAAAGGGCATCGTGCAAGCCGCCTCGACCGCAGCGATGCAGTGGTAGGGGGCCTTTTGGCCCCGGGCGCGGCGCGCGATCGAGCGGCGCATATTGTCGAAGATGGCGGGATCGGTCTTGGCCTCGGCGAGCTTTTCATCGTGCTCCCGGATGCGCGGCAACGGCCTGACATCGGCGATGCGGCGGGCGAAGGCGATTGCGGCTTCGCGCAGGTCGCCACCCTCGGGGACGATCTCATCGATAATACCGAGGCGGTGCGCCTCGTCGGCCGGGACATGGCGGCCCGAAGTGATCATCTCCATCGCCGCTTTGGGGCCGACGAGCCGCGGCAGGCGCTGCGTCCCGCCGCTCCCCGGCAGGATGCCGATCAATACTTCGGGCAGGCCGACCTTGGCGCTCGGGACGGCGATGCGGTAGTTCGAGGCGAGCGCCAGTTCGAGACCGCCGCCCAGGGCATAGCCGTGGATCGCGGCGACGACCGGTTTTTCGCTTTTGTCGAGGATTTGATGCGGGCGGCGGCCCTCGACCGGCGGCGGCCGATTGGTGCCAAAGGTGCGAATGTCGGCGCCGGCGATAAAGCTGCGGCCCGCGCCGATCAGCACCATCGCCTTGATCGCCGGGTCGGCGTTGCCGCGCTCGACACTCTCGACGATGCCCTCGGGAACGCCCGGGGACAACGCGTTGACCGGCGGGTTGTCAACGGTGATGACACCGATCGCGTCGACATTCTCAAACCGCACCACGGTGTTCTCGGCCATGTCGTTCCTCCCATAAGTTCGCAATGAGCGGTGAGCAATGAGATGCTCATAGCATGCCCGCGTCATACCGGCGAAAGCCCGTATCTATGGCCGCTGTGGATCCCGACCTTCGTCGGGATGACCTCGGCTGAGATGCCACGGATCTTGGTCAACCAATGAAAAGCCACCCGCTCGCTGTCTCCCCGCCTCTTTGTTCAACAAGACTTACACCGTTGCGCCGGTGCCTAAAATGACGGTCGCTTGTGAAGACAAGACGCCGCCATTGCCGTGGGCGATCGCGGTTTCGCAATCAGCGACCTGTCGCGCGCCGCATTCGCCGCGCAATTGGCGCGTCGCCTCGATCAGCAGAAACAGGCCGTACATGCCGGGATGGCAGAAAGACAGCCCGCCGCCATTGGTGTTGACCGGCAATGCCCCGCCCGGGGCGATCCGGTCGCCTTCGACAAACGAGCCGCCCTCGCCCTTTTTGCAAAAGCCGAGGTCCTCGAGGAACAAGATCGTGTTGATCGTAAACGCATCGTAGAGTTCGAGTACGTCGATGTCCGACGGCGCGAGCCTTGCCATGTCATAGGCGGCGTGACCCGAAGCCAACGCGCCGGTCACGGTCAGGTCGGGCATGCTCGAAATATTGGCGTGGGTGATCGCCTGGCCGGTCCCCAGCACATAGGCCGGCGGCTTTTTGAGCGAGCGGGCGCGCTCGGCGGTGGTCATGATCACCGCACCGCCGCCATCGGTCACGAGGCAAATGTCGCGCACCGTGAACGGATAGCTGATCATCCGCGCCGACAGCACTTCGGGGATGGTCAGCGGCTTCTTTTCCCAGGCGGCCGGGTTCAGCAATGCCCATTGGCGCGCCGCAACCGCAACCGCGGCCAATTGCTCGCGGGTGGTGCCGTATTGGTGCATGTAGCGCGAGGCGGCAAGCGCGTAGGCGGTCGACGGCAGAAACGGGCGGAACGGCGTCTCATAGGGATTGTATTCGCGCACCGAGGCGTGGCGGCGGCCAATCGTGCGCTGCGTCGATCCGTAAGCAATCACCGCGACTTGGCACAGGCCGAGCTGCAGCGCGGCTTGGGCATGCGCCACATGAAACATAAAAGACGAGCCGCCGAGGATCGTCGTGTCGATAAAGGCGGGCGAGATCCCGAGATATTCGGCAAGGTTGAGGCCCGAGGTGCGGCTTTGCGCAGTAGCGCAGATCAGCCCGTCGACATCGCTGAGCCTGAGCCCGCAATCCGCGAGGGCGCGGTGGATGCCCTGCGCCATCAAATCGATTGGGCTCATTTCGGCGGCGACGGCGCCGAGATCGGATTCGGCAACACCGACGATCGCAGCCGCGCCGCGCCGGAGCCCGTCCATCACGCACCCTCCGCCGGGGTGAATACCGGGTAAGCAGGTTCATCACTCGAAGCCTGCTCGCTCGAAGCCTGATCGCCTTTGGGCCGATGGACCCGGAACCTGACGCGCATGCCGATCTTGACCGCCTCCGGGGCGATGTCTTCGACCCGACTCATCAGCCGAAAGCCTTCATCGACATCGATCAGCACGACGTTATAGGGCGCGCCGTCGCGCGGGTGCGTCACCGTCGTGGCGTAGACCGTGCCGACACCGGCGCTGACCCGCCACTCGAGACGATCGCTGCCGGTGTGCGGGCAGATCACCCGCGGATAAAACACCGCCCGGTTGGCTTCCGGGCTCCATTGGTAAGCCAGCTCGCCGTTCTCGAGATGTTGTTGATAGATCGCCAGTGGCGATTGCGAGATCCGCTCCATATTCCCCTCCCTCGGCACGCGCGATTGTGTCCACTTGCCGCCGCAGCGGCAAGATCGCGCAAAAGCCGGGCCGTCGACGGCGCGGTCAGGTCAGTGAGATCAATGTCCCGATCAGATCGGCCGGCCACACCAGGCTAACCGGCGCCGATACGATCGCATGGCCGAAGGACGCGTCGCCTTCGGCGAAGTTGAATGCGAGGTGGTGGCTGAAATGGGCAAGCACGCCGGCGAAATAAAGGCCTGCCGCCAATTTCACAAAGAGATGAGCTTGTCGCGGTTGCTTTGGCTTTGCCGCAGCAAAGGAAAAGACTCGACGTCCGTATTTGGGCAATCCCGGTGGTCCGATCATGATCTCACCTGGGCGTAAATAATGTCGTCGGCAGCAATGCGCGTCGAATGCCGGCGCCTTCCTTGGAAATCGGCAGCGCTTCGGGGTAGATCGAGCATCGCGCGGCAAAGATACTCTGCGGTCTCGCCGGCGTCATCAGCAGATGTTGCAACGCGACCAGAAATATTGCCGCGGTGTCAGCGCCCGCTGCCGTAAAGGCCGCTTGCCTGCACCAGCGTAAACAATCCGGCAAAAATCAGCAGACCGATGGCGAGTATAGTAAACGCGCCGGCGCCGAGGCGATCGCCCAGCGGCCGGCCAATCAGGCCGCCGAGAAAAGCAAACGGGAGCAGGATACCCGATGTCAACCAGGTGTGGATGGGAACGCCGATGGTCGCCGCATGCGCCGCCAGCGTAGCGGCGTAGACCAGAGCAAAGAACGCCAGCAAGGTCGCGCGGATCACTTGCGAGGCGGCGCCGGCCAGCAGCAGATAGATCAGCACCGGTGGTCCCGCCATGCCGACCAGCGCCGCCGCGGCGCCGGAAACAGCGCCGGCGGCGAGATCGCGGTTATGGCTTGCTTTGAGCAGTTTCGCCGGCCGCGCATTGCCGCGCGACAGCGCCAACAGGGCGGCAAAACCGAGAACGATCGCGCCCGCAGCGAGGCGAACGAGCTTTGGGTCGGCGTAGCGGAATGCGAGAAGACCGAGGGGCAAGCCCGCGACACTGCCGAGGAGGAAGCGCAGCAGCAACCCCGATTGGACGGCATAGCGCAGCCGCGGCAGGACGACCGCCGAAAGCGCCGTCGCCACGATAATCACTAGATGGACCGCTGTGGCGGGCGGCACGATCATCAAATAGAGAGGGGTCGCGACCACCGCAAACCCAAACCCGCCGGCCGCCTGCAGCAAGGCTGCGCCAAACGTCGTGGCGGCAAGCGCGGCCCATGCCACGAGGCTCACAATGCCGCTCAGCCGAGCGGGTCAGGGAGTTTTGTGGACTGCGGCCGCTTGGCGCGGCGGCGGATCGTCATGGCGGAGGGCAAACGACCCGGCGATCGTCTCGATGCGGTAGCCGCAGCAAAAGCGGGCGACAAAGGCATGCGCAAAGGCCGCGCTCTCGAAATAGAACGCGACTGCGTCGTTGACCACGCCAATCGTTCCGGCCGGCGCCGAGGCCCAGCCGCCGGCGCCGCAGGTTTCGTCGAGCCAGGCATGGATCAGCATCAGCTGGCGGCCGAGCCCCTCGGGCGGCACCGCGATCCGCACCCGCACCGGAAACTGCCGCTCTGCCTCACGCTGGGCCTGTCGAGACGCTCGCGTCACTGTGACACCGTTGTTCGTGGTTTGTTTCCCAAGGAGCCTACACTGTCCGGTATGCGGCTGTCGAGAGGGCAAAGACCGACAAATCGGCGGCGGTAGGACCGGGGATTCGGCGGGGCCGGGGTTCGGCGCGGCAAGGGTGGCGCGGGCGATGGTCTTCGGCCCAGATTAGGGCTGCGGGCGAGCTCGTGGTCTTGACCCGGGCCGGGCCGCGGGTCAGGCTGATCGAGGGGAGAAACGCCGGAGAGGGCCATGGCCGAGCCGCAGGTGCTTTCAATCGAAATCAACGGCTTTGCGACGCGCGTGTGGCGGGCGAGCGCCGGACCCAAGCTGGGCTTTCTCGCCGGGTTTGGCGGATTGCCGCGCTGGGTCCCGTTTCTCGACGCGCTGGCGCGCGAGCGCACGGTCATCGTGCCGTCACTGCCGGGGCATCCCGGCGGCGACCGCGGGCACACCGTCCTCGACAGCCATCTTGATTGGGTCTTGGAGGTGCGCGAGCTGCTGCAAAAAGCCGGGCTCGATGGCGCCGATTTGGCCGGCAGCTCGGTTGGCGGTTCGTTTGCCGCAGAGGTCGCGGCGATCTGGCCCGGTATGGTGCGCCGACTGGCATTGATCGCCCCCTGGGGATTGTTCGACGAGAAGGACCCGGCGACCGACCCTTGGGCGCAGCGCGCACCCGACGTGCCGGGGCTGATGTGCGCCGATCCCGAGCGCTGGAATCAGCTCAAGGCTGCCCCCGAAGGCGCCAATTCGCCCGAATGGCCGATCGAGCAGACCCGCGCCGCCGAGGCCGCCGCCCGCGCGTTTTGGCCGCTCGGCAATACTAAGCTGGAAAAGCGGCTGCCGCTGATCCAGGCCCCGACCCTGCTGATCTGGGGCGCCGAAGACCGGATCATGCCAAAGAGCTACGCCGAGCGCTTCGCCGACGCGATCGCCGGGCCTAGCGAAATCGCGATGATCCCGGGCGCCGGCCATTTAGCCGAGCTCGACAAGCCCGATGAGGTCGCTGCCGCTATCCTGCGCTGGACCGCCTGAAACACCCGGACCCGCTGGGGACCACGAGCTGGTTAAATCGGGGCCTTCACGCGCCAGCTCGGTAGCGCGGTCAGCGCCGCATGAGTGGTGGGTCGGCCGCTGATCTGGCCTCTTGTTCCCGGGCTGCTAGCCGCCGCAGTAGACGCGGGACATCGCCTCCTCGGTCGCTAGCTAGAGCAACCATCGCGCCGCCGCAGCTTGTGACGCCCGCGGCGTTATCACCGGCACGGATATCTCGCCCGCGATGCTCAGGCGCCCGCTCCCGATTACTAGGGCGTTTCGAGCGCCGGCCGCCGAAGGCCAAGCCTTGGTTTTTCAGGCCGCCACGGCAAGGCAATGCGGAGTGACCGATTGCGCTCGCTAACGAATTCTTAATCCAGCGATGCCTATTTATTTCGGGTTCACCAAGCCGAACCTTCGGAAAAACCGACAAGTAGGGGATCGACGAGCCCGGCCCTTCGATGGACCTCCCGGTGGGCCAGGCAAACGCGCGCATGTAGCGGCCGAACCGGCGAGCCAGCATGCAGCCGATCTGAAACTGGTCAGCCGCCCGACTGAGTTTTTTTGCCTCAAAATGAGGATGACACCGGACTGGCTGTCACGGACGGAAATATGACGGCGAGGTGGTAAACAGCGTCCTAAAGAAGTATCCAGGCAGAAAAAAGGAACAAGGTAAATATCTTAAAATAAAATTTGTAAGAGAAGGGTCTATGTCAGGGGAGATAAAAAGCTTCCATTCGAGTCGGGATTTCCCCGAGTTATTGCTTAAGTCCTGTTTGGCTGATTACAGCTTCACGTAGTCGGGTCGCTTTGTCTGACCAAGAAATCGCGCGCCGGCCAGGTCGCGATGCGCCAACGGTCTTAGACCCGGGCGGATCACCTGTCGCGGGTCGACGGCAAGCGACCATCGCCCTGATGATTGCAACCGCGATGCAGGCCTTTGACGCGACGATCGCGAATGTCGCCCTGCCACAGCTCGAGCGTGGTTTCGGGCACGGGATCGATCTCGGCTCGTGGGTCATGACAAGTTTTCTGTGCGCCTCGGCAGTGACCGCGATCCTGACCGGCTGGCTGCGTCGCCACTGGGGAGGGCGGCAGGTGTTTACCGGCGCGATCGCCTTGTTCGTTGGCGCCTCGGTGCTGTGTGCAGCAGCCAACACCTTCACGGTGCTGATCTTCTTTCGGCTGATCCAGGGCGCTGCCGCCGGGATCATTCAACCGATGTCGCAAGCAATCATCCTCGACATCTATCCAAAGCAGGAACATGGGCGGATGCTGGCGATCTGGGGGGCGACAATTATGGCCGGCCCGATGCTGGGCCCGTTACTCGGCGGGGTGATCACCGATCTCGCATCATGGCGTTGGATTTTTGCATTGAACGTACCGCTCGGAGCGATAGCGCTTGTGGGATTGGGCGCCGTCCCGTCCAGCACCAAAGCGCTCACGGGCGATCGTGTCGATCGGTGGGGCGTCGTGATGCTGGTGATTGCCACCGGTTCGGTGCAATTGGCATTACAGCGCAGCATCGCCCAGATCTGGCCCCCAGCACCCGAAACGCTCGGCGCGGTAGCAGCGGCGGTTTGCGCTGGTGCTCTGATAGCGGTTCGGGTCGGGCGGGGGCGTTTCGCGCTGTTTCGATTTGACGTGTTCCGCGACATCAATTTCGCGATCGCCGCGCTCTACAACTTTTTAGTCGGGGCGATCCTATTCACGACGATCGTATTCCTCCCCGCCCTCGCGGAAGGGCCGTTCGCCTGGAGCGCGACACAAGCCGGCTTGGCGATCGCGCCGCGAGGGATCGGAACCATGACAATGATGCTCGCAATGCGCTACGTGATCGACCGCGTTGATCATCGCGCACTGCTGACGATCGGCTTCGTCATAACCGCCGTTGCCCTCGAACTAATGGCCCAGGTGCCTTTGCATGGAGGCGGAATTTGGCTCGCAGCGACGAGTGCTGCGCAGGGCATCGGTATTGGCCTGTTGTTCACGCCGCTTAGCACGATTGCCTTTTCGACACTTGATGCAGAATTGCGTACCGATGGAGCTGGTCTTTACAACCTCGCTCGGCAGCTCGGCTGCGCCACTGGCGTCGCAGCGATGACCGCGGTGTTGCAGGCGCGCATTCAAATCCACGTTAAGCATCTCCACTCCGCCGACGCGATAGCGACCTCATCGCCGCAGGCGCATTCGCTTGCCTCTTTTGGGGCGTACACTGATTGTTTCCGGTTGCTTGCGATCACCGCCCTGATGATGATCCCGGGCGTTTTTTTGTTTCGGATGGTTCGCCCGTTGCTGTCCGCTCTCGATGCCAATCCTGGAGCACCGCGGCCATAGAGATACTGCGGGGGGGCCCCGCAACTCAGCCGAGATCGAACGCCTCTGCTTTGAAGACAGGGATCGCACTCTCCGGGGCCAGTGAGGAGTTCACCGGCAGGACTACCCGAACGGTCGTGCCCTCGCCGACCCGGCTGGAGATCGTCAAACTCCCGCCATGTGCTTCGACCAAGCCTTTGGTGATCGGCAGGCCCAAACCCGTGCCGCCGTAGTTTCGCGTTGTCGCCGGCTTCGCCTGACCGAAAGGCTGCAACGCTCGTTCCTGCTCCTGCTCATCCATCCCGATGCCACGGTCCTCGACTTCGACGGCGGCATTTCCGCCCGGTTCGGTAAAGACCCGGATCTGCACTTTCTCATCCTCTTTGGAGAATTTGATCGCGTTCGACAGTAAATTCAAAAATATTTGTTTCATTGCGCGCTCGTCGCCCCAGACCACGACCGGCTGCTCTGTCGCGTCAAACACCAATTCGATGTCGCGGCTGCTGGCCCGTTCGCGAACGATGCGGATCACGTCACCGATCACCTCCTGCAAAATTACCGCTTGTTTCGCCAATTCCAGCTTGCCAGCCTCGATCTTCGACATGTCGAGAACGTCATTGATGATCGACAGCAAGTGAAGGCTGCTGGAATGAACATCCTTTATATATTCCAGATATTTGTCATTACCAATGGGTCCAAACAGTTCCTGTGAGATGATCTCCGTAAAGCCGATAATAGCGTTGAGCGGGGTACGCAACTCATGGCTCATATTGGCCAGAAATTCGCTTTTTGAGTGATTGGCGGCCTCCGCTTGGCTGCGCGCCTGCAGCAGCCTGCGCTCGGCGGCGCGGATCTCCGTGATGTCGGAATAGACCGACAGCACGGCTCCACCCGGCATAGCGCTGCGCCGGATCTGCAGCGTGCGTCCGGTCGGCGTCTGCCGTTCCTTTACGATCGGGACCTCTCGATAAAATCGCTCGAGGCGCCGGGCGGTCTCCGCCGCAGGCTCGACATCGCCAAAATCGCCGTTGCGCGCCTGCCGCATCAGGATCTCGCCGAGCGACGTTCCGGCCGGTATAGCTTCCGGGAGATCCAGCAGCTCGCAAAACCGCGAATTGCGTGCAATCAGTCTACCACGTGAATCGAAAACGCTGAGCCCTTCGCCGATGTTGTCGAGGGTGTTCTGCAACAGCGCTTTCTGCCGCCGCAGCCGCGCCTCGTCCCGGCGCTGATACGCCGCGCTAAGGCGATAATGGCGACGCAGCCGGCCGCCACTCCATGCGAGCCCAAAGCAGCCCGCGGCAAAAGCCAAGACCACAGCCAAATCCGCCGCCGGATGAGCCCGCTCCCAACTCAGCCGAGAAGACCAACCGACATACACGCCAAAGAAGGCTATAAGGCTGGCGCCAAAGGCGATCGCGAGCGGCGCGCGACGACCGGCGTTTGAGCGGCTAGCTAGCGGCAATAGGCGCATTAGGCCGAATTAGTCACCCGAATTGAAACTATCCGCGGCGCAGCCGACCGGTCCGCCCAGACGCGCGTCCAACGCACGCAAACTGCGCCGTTGATACGCGCTCACAGGGTCGGTGGGACCACAGCCACAGTGTCCTACGAACGAATTTGCCGAGATTACGCTAAGACTTCCTTAAGCCGACCGTGCCGTCGGCGCTCGCCGCCTTTGGCCCAGCTGAAGCAAGCGCGAATTGGTCAGTCGCTTATATCCATGTCCGCGAGCGCACCGACGCTGATCGGCTTATAGGGTGCGCGCGGCCGCCAACAGCCGATCGATCCAATTGGTCGTCCGAGGGTGTCGGCGATCAGCGGGCTCACGATAGGGCCACAGATTCGGCCCTGACACAGCCCCATGCCGCAGCGCGTAAAAGCCTTGACTTGGTTTGGACCGATAGCGCCGAGCCGAACCGCCTGACGGATTTCGCCGGCGGTAACTTCCTCGCAGCGGCAGACAATGGTTCCGTCCGCGGCCGGGATCAAAACCGAGCGGCGCGGCCGGTGAAGGCGATCCAAGAACGGGCGCGATATCTGCTCGCCCTCGAGCGCGGTGTGGATTGGCCCGGCGCGCCGGTCGCGCTCCGCTTCATCTATATGCCCGAGCAACATCGCGGCATCAAGTGCTGCAAGCTGCCCCGACAAGCGCGCCGCTTCCGCACCGCTGATCCCGCCTGCATCCCCGGCGACCGCAATCGACGACAGGCTGCTCTGGCCCCACGGATCGAGAACGGGCTTCCAGCACAGCTGATCGTCGTCCCATTCGTGCTGCAGCTGCAATGCGAGGCTGATTTGGATATTCGGGATGATGCCTTCATGCACCAGAAGATGATCGGCGCCAAATTCGCCGCCCTCCCAGGATACCCGCTCCAAGCTATTGCGCCCGATCGCCCGCAGACCGCGCACGCCCCGCCGGACGGGCACACCGGCACGCTGCGTCGCGAGGATAAAAGAGAGGCCTTTCAGTATGGCCCGCAGCGCCGGCCGCCGAACGCGCAGCGCCCCGATCGCTGTGCGATAATTCCTTGGGGGCGTGGTTTCGAGGATGACGCTCGGCGCCGCCCCGGCGCGGATCAGCTGTGCCGCGAACAAGTAGAGCAGCGGCCCCTGCCCAGCCAAAACGATCCGGCCGGCGGGGACGAGATCCGCGGTTTTCAATAGGATCTGTGCAGCGCCCACGGTCATCACGCCGGGCAAGGTCCATCCCGGAATCGGAACCGGACGCTCGACAGCACCAGTCGCAAGCAGAATACGGCGGGCAGAGACCCGCTCGGTGCGGTCCGGGTCGGCAAGATAAAGCGTGCCCTCCGGCTCCAAATTCCACAGCGTTGTGTTGGGTCGGTAATCGACCCTGCTCGCCCTCAGCGCCGCCATCAGCGGGGCGCCGGCGAGGTAGTCCGGCCCGAGCGGCGCATCCGGGCCAGCGCGCTCGACAGCGCGATAGATTTGTCCGCCGAGCGAACCCTGCTCGTCGATCAGCAGCGTGTCGAGCCCAAGTTCCGCGGCGAGAATAGCAGCACTCATCCCGGCGGGACCCGCACCGACAATCGCGAATTCGACCTTTTTCATTCAAGTTTCAAGTTGTCGGGTCGATCCGGCGCGCGCCGATTTGACGGCGGATCTGCATCCCCGCCTGCACCTCTACCAGACAGCTTTGGCGATTTGGTATCCCGTCGATCTCGGCGAGGCATTCGTAGCAAATGCCCATCATGCAGTAAGGCGCCCGCTCGGAGCCGCTGATTGATGTTGCGCGAATGCTGCGGAAACCCGCCGCGAGCACGGCCGCCGCGGCGGAAGCGCCAGTCGCGACATGCACTAAACGGCGGTCGACGGTGACGGCGACAGTCGCCGGCGCGAGATCACGCCATCGCCGGAACATCGAACCGCCGCGCCGAAAACAGATCGAGTGAAGGGTCGAGCGTCCCCTCCGCAATCATTGGGGCCAGGATTTTGGCATGCACCGCCGCAAGGGTGACACCGCTGTGGCAGTTTGCCGTAAAGGCGCCGGGAAACTCCTTCGATTGATCGTAGATCGGCAGTCCGTCGGGCGGCATCACCCGCAAGGCCGCCCAGGCGCGGACGATTTGCAGATCGCGCAGCCATGGAAAAGAGAGTGCTGCGCGGCGGGCGATCTCTTGCATGACCGCGGCTTTCTGACCGGTATCAAACCCGACATCCTCCTGGCTGTCGCCGAGCATGATGCTGCCTTCCTTGGTCTGGCGAATTGTCGTGGTCGGCATCGACAAAAGATGTGGCGCGCGTTCCGTCACCAGGATTTGGCCTCGCTGCGGTCTGACTGGAGCGCTCAATCCGAACAGCGGCGCCAGCGCGGCATTGCCGAGACCCGCGGCAACAACGACCCGCGGTGCGGCAATTTCACCCGAGGCGGTGCGAATGCGAAAGTCGCCGGGTGCGGCGGCAGCTTCGGCGACGATCGTGTTCGGAATGTAGCGCCCGCCATTGTCGACAAGGCCCTTGTGCAGCGCCTTGAGCAGATTGAGGGGGTTTGCATGCCCGTCATACGGCGTCCACGACGCACCGCTCACGGTCGGTCCGACTCCGGGCAGCAGCTCGGCGATTTCGTGCCGGTCCAGCATTCTGTATTCAAAGCCAAAATTGCCCGACTCCCGACGCATTCGCTCCATTTTTTGATGGCGATCGGCGAACTCGTCCTCTCCGAGGCACAGATGAAACCCGCCCGGCCGATGATGACCGACATCGATCCCGGTTTTATTCGCAAGCTCGTTGGCCAGCCCCGGCCATTCGTCAGCCGAGCGCCTTGTCCAGCGCTGATAATGCGGTGCGCCGTCGCCCTTGCTCTGCACCCAGACAAGACCGAAATTGCCTCGCGAGGCACGGAAAGCGGCATCGCCCTCATCGAGCAACGCGGTTGCCAGCCCGCCGCGGGCCAAGCCCCAAGCGATCGCAGACCCGACCAGCCCGCCGCCGATTACGATTGCACCGAACCGCTCCACCGACCCCCCTCGCTGCGCGCCGCCGCGGCAGATTGACACCCTGTTTCCAATTGTGGCCCGCAAGTAGCATAGAGCGACCGGGCGGATAAGGAACCCGCCAACCCCGGTGTTCCGTTCGAAGACTTATCTAAACGATGTCGAGGCCCAGAATCGATGAGCTTTATCGGGCGAATGATCGGCGGCGCGGTCGAGCTCTCCTTTGGCGGGCCGCTCGGTGCGTTGCTCGATCGTGTCGGCCATCACATCATACTCCACCACGGTCCGGGGCCTGGTCCAGCGGACATCAACCCGCGTCAGCCGGTTGCGTTCACGATCGCGGCTATCGCGCTCGGCGCCAAAATGGCGCGTGCCGATGGCGCTGTTACCCGCGACGAGGTGGCGGCGTTTCACGACGTATTCGAAGTGCCACCCGGTGAAGAGGACCACGTCCGGCTGGTGTTCGATCTCGCCCGCAAGAGCACGCACGGATTTGACAGCTACGCCCGCCAGGTCAGGCGCTTGTTCGCAAGCGATCCGGTCGTGTTGGAGCATATGCTGGATGGGCTGTTTCATATCGCGCTCGCTGATGGACGGCTGTGCGACGCCGAAGACGCCTATTTACGCGAGGTCGCTCGGCTGTTTGGCTTTGACGCCGCCGCCTACGCCCGTATCCGCGCACATCATGTCGAGCCCGCCGAAACGGCCGGAGAGAATGCCTACGCTATACTCGGCGTCGATCCGGGGGCGCCGCTCAGCGACATCCGCATCGCCTACCATCGGCTGGTGCGCGAAACTCACCCCGATCTCGTGGTCGCCAAAGGTCTGCCGCCCGAATGCGTGGCCCTCGCCAATGCCAGAATTGCACGGATCAACGCGGCCTATGATTCGTTGGCGAAACGCGGCAGCACCCGTGCCGCGGCTTACGGATGACCGAGATTTCGGTACGCGAACGGCCCTCCCCTAACCATGCTCCGCGGGACCACCCGCCGCGGATCGACATGCTCGTTCTCCACTACACCGGCATGCGCAGCGCTGGTGAGGCGCTTGACCGGCTGTGCGATCCGGCGGCCCGGGTCAGCGCCCACTATGTGATCGAGGAGGATGGGACGGTCTGGCGGCTTGTTCCCGAGGCGCGGCGCGGCTTTCATGCCGGAATCTCGTGCTGGGAGCGCGAGGGCGACCTTAACCGCGTGTCGATTGGCGTCGAGATCGTCAATCCCGGTCACGATTGGGGGTACCGGCCGTTCCCGGAAGGTCAGATGCGGGTGGTGAAAGAGTTGTGCCGCGACATTATCTCGCGTCACCCGATTCCCGCACACCGCATTGTCGGGCATTCCGATATCGCACCGGAGCGCAAGAGCGACCCGGGCGAGCTGTTCGATTGGGGGCGGCTCGCGCACGCGGGCATCGGGCTGTGGCCTGAGCCAGGTAGCCGAGCGGGAACGGTTGCGATCGATCGGGCGCGCGCAATGGAGAATTTGAGCAATATCGGCTATTGCATCGCCGCCAACACCGAGGCGCCTGTTGTTGCTGCCTTCCAGCGTCGCTTTCGTCCGGCGCGCGTGGATGGCGTTATCGATGACGAAACCGCATCCCGGCTCGCTGAGGTGCAGGCGAGTTACGCGTGTTCCCGGAAAGGGGCAGTCTGAAGACGGGTTAATTGAGGCGGGTTGGTCGCCGCTCCACCTGGCGACGCACGATCTGGCCGGCATGGTGATGCGCCAGACGCCAGGCGCCGTCCTCACGGACGAAAAAGTTGCTCGCGGCGAGCGTGCCGCCGTCGAGTTCTTCTTCGCACAGCACGAGTGCGGTATCGCCGAAAAGCAGGACACGTTCGTCGTAGCAGGCGATCCGCGGCGCTCCGGGGTGCGACAGGATTCCGCTCCAACTGGAGATGATGGCATCGCGCTCGGTCAGCACGGTCCATCCCGGATGAAGGCAGGCAACCGGCGCATGGCGCGCCCACAAGGCGTCCATCGCCGCGACATCACGCATCGTGAAGGCCCGATAAAACTCGAGATTGGCGGCAAGCACGGCGTCGGTATCGGTCATCGCTGCGTCCTGTCGATGATCTCAGGTCCCCGGCTGGCGCCAGCATATCGACGCGGCCGATATCGCGCTACGCGGCGAATGCCCCGGATTGGCAATGGCGCGCCAAACGGCACCAGAATGCCTAAAAATTAGGCGAAAAGGCGGTCCGGCACCAGCGCGAGCACCTCATTCGACAAACTTGGGCCGCCGGCATCGCCGCTTTTATTCATGGCGATGTTGCTGGAAACCCGCTGGTGCAATCCGCCCGTCGCGCAAACCGGTGACGCCGGCGTTTGGCCTCTTTCTTGCTCTTTCGGATCAAACGGTCACCAACAAGGCAGATACAAGGGGAGCAGTACATGTCGTCCGACGGGTTCACGATCGATCGTCGCCGATTGGGTTTGCTTGGCGCTGGCTTGGCCGCGACCGCTGCCGGTCTCGGCGCGGTCCCCAACCTCTTGATCCCGCAGGCCGAGGCGGCCCCTGCGGCGTCGGAGACAGGTCCCATCAAGGTCGGGATCCTGCATTCGCTCTCCGGCACAATGGCGATCAGCGAGTCTCCGCTCAAGGATGTCATGCTGATGCTGATTGCCCAACAGAATGCAAAGGGCGGGGTCATGGGCCGGCAGCTCCAGCCGGTGGTGGTCGACCCGGCTTCGAACTGGCCGCTCTTTGCGGAGAAGGCGAAGCAGTTGCTGTCGGTCGACAAGGTGGCGGCGGTGTTTGGCTGCTGGACGTCGGTATCTCGCAAATCGGTACTGCCGGTATTCGAAGAGCTGAACGGTATCCTGTTGTACCCCGTGCAGTACGAGGGTCAGGAATGCAGCCGTAACGTATTCTACACCGGCGCCGCGCCAAACCAGCAGGCGATCCCCGCGGTCGATTACCTGATGAACCAGGTCGGGGTGAAGCGTTGGGTGCTGGAGGGGACCGATTACGTCTATCCGCGCACCACCAACAAGATCCTTGAAGCGTACCTGAAGGCCAAAGGCGTCGCGCCTGCCGATATGATGATCAACTACACGCCGTTTGGCTATTCCGACTGGCAGGCGGAGGTCGCCAAGATCAAGGCTTTCGGCTCCGCCGGCAAGAAGACCGGCGTGGTCTCGACCATTAATGGCGATGCCAACGTGCCGTTTTACAAGGAGCTCGGCAACCAGGGCATCAAGGCGACCGACATTCCAGTGGTGGCGTTTAGCGTCGGCGAACAGGAGCTTGCCGGTATCGACACCAAGCCGCTGGTCGGCCATCTCGCGGCATGGAACTATTTCGAGAGCCTCGACACCCCGCTCAATAAACAGGTTGTCGCTGCGTTCAAACAGTTCGCCAAGGACGACAAGCGCGTGTTCAACGACCCGATGGAGGCGCACTACATCGGCTTCAACATGTGGGTTAAAGCGGTGGAGAAGGCTGGCACCACCGACCACGATGCAGTGATCGACGCGATGATTGGCGTCGCCAACCCGAATCTTTCGGGCGATTTCGCGACAATGATGCCCAATCATCACCTCACCAAGCCGGTGCTGATCGGCGAAGTACAGGGTAACGGGCAATTCAACGTGGTCTGGCAGACCGGCGGTCTGGTGGTCGCCCAGCCGTGGTCGCCGTATCTGCCGGAAAGCAAGAACCTGATCGGCGACTGGCTGCCGCCCATGTCCTGCGGCAGCTATGACGTCGTCGCCGGCAAATGTGTCGGAGCAAAGAAGGCCTGAGCAGTATGGTATTGAATCGGCGGGAGGGTCATCGCCGCCGGTTCGCCCTTCCGTGCGGCTTCTTAATCGGTGCCTTGGTTGCGCTGATGATGGTGTTGCCGAGCACGGCGCGGGCCCAATCCGATCCATTTGCCGACATTGCCGCCACCACAGCGGATGTCGAGGCCCGCGGCGTGACCGCGCTGGCGATTTCCGGCAACCCGCACGCTGCGGCTGTGGTCGAGGCGTTACGCGACGGGCGGCTCTATGCCTGGAAATGGCCGCGGCCGAATCCACCGCTCTACATCCGCACCGATAAAGGGTTTGTCGATGCGCGCACAGGCGCCACGGTCGAGGCGCCGGCGATGCCAAACCTGCGACGCGTCATCGTCAGCGACACGGTGCGCGCGGCAATCGAGACCGCCGCGGGCGCGCTCGATCTTTCCTCAAAGAACCCGACTGCGCGGCTGAAGGCTGCGGAGGCGCTGTTCCAATCGGCCGATCCAGGCGCCTTGCCGTTGATCGACAAGGCGCTCGCCAGCGAACGGGATGCCGCCGTCACGCGCGTTCTGCGCGAAGCGCACGCCGCAGCCTTGCTGAAGTCGGATACCGGATCGGAATCGGACCGGCTCGCCGCGGTTCACGAGTTGGCGGGGCGCGCGGATCTGCCGACACGCAGCCTGCTCGCCTCGCTGCAGGGCCAGCCGCCGCCGGTAGCGGCGGTGATCGCGACGGCGGTCCGTGACATCGATTTCAAGCTGAAGCTGTGGGGGCTTTTAGAGAACGTCTATTACGGCCTGAGCCTCGGTGCAGTGCTGCTGCTCGCCGCGACCGGGCTTGCCATTACCTTTGGGGTGATGGGCGTCATCAACATGGCGCATGGCGAAATGGTGATGATCGGCGCCTACACCACTTTTGTAGTGCAGCAACTGATCTTTGCCGTTGCCCCGGCGCTTGAGAATTTCGGCCTGCTGTTCGCCGTGCCCGCGGCGTTTCTGGTGGCGGGCGCGCTCGGGGTCGTGATCGAACGCACGCTGATCCGCTTTCTCTACGGCAGGCCGCTGGAGACCCTGCTCGCCACCTGGGGGCTCAGCCTGATCCTCCAGCAGGCGGTGCGCAGCATCTTCGGCCCTACCAACAAAGATGTCAGCTCACCGCCCTGGATGAGCGGCGCGATCGAGATCGGCGGGCTTACGCTGACGGTAAACCGCTTGTGGATCATCGTATTCGCCGCACTCGTGCTCGGCACGCTGATGGCGATATTGCGTTGGGGCGGGCTCGGACGCTCAATCCGAGCCGTCATGCAGAACCGGCGCATGGCGGCGGTAATGGGCATCCGCACGCCGGTGATCGACGCACTCACTTTTGGCCTCGGTTCCGGCATCGCCGGCATGGCTGGCGTCGCGCTGAGCCAGATCGACAATGTCAGCCCCAATCTCGGCCAGAACTACATCATCGACAGTTTCCTCGTCGTGGTGTTGGGGGGCGTCGGCAATCTTTGGGGGACGCTTGTCGCCGCGATGAGCTTGGGCGTCGTCGACAAGTTTGTCGAACCGTTCGAGGGCGCGGTGCTTGCCAAAATTCTGGTGCTGGTATTCTTGATTCTGTTCATTCAGCGGCGCCCGCAAGGCCTATTCCCGCTCAAGGGCCGGGCGGCCGAGGCGTAATGCAAATCGATCGCGCAACCACGGTGACGCTTGCCTGCGTGCTCGGCGGGGCGGCGCTGCTCGCGGGTCTGAACCTGCTCGTGCCTGCGACAAGCGCGGTGCATGTCCAAAACTTCGCCATCTCGTTGGCCGGCAAATATCTCTGTTACGCTATTCTGGCATTGGCGGTTGATCTTGTTTGGGGCTATGCCGGCATCCTGACCCTTGGTCATGCCGCCTTCTTCGCCTTGGGCGGCTATGCGATGGGCATGTACCTGATGCGCGAGATCGGCGCGCGCGGCGTCTATGCCAATCCCACTCTGCCCGATTTCATGGTCTTTATCGGGTGGAACAAGCTGCCTTGGTACTGGTACGGGTTCGACCATTTCTGGTTTGCCCTGATCATGGTGGTGCTGGTGCCCGGCGTCCTGGCTGGCGTGTTCGGCTGGTTCGCGTTTCGCTCGCGGGTCTCAGGTGTCTACTTCTCGATCATCACCCAGGCGCTGACCTTTGCGTTGCTACTGGCTTTTTTCCGCAACGACATGGGTTTTGGCGGCAATAACGGGATGACCGACTTTAAGGACATTTTGGGCTTCCCGCTCAACCGCGAGAGCACTTCGGTAGGACTCATGTTGATCACCGCCGTCGTGCTGGCGGCGGCGTTGCTGTTGGCGCGCGCAATGACCGGATCGCGCTTTGGCAAGGTGCTGGTGGCAGTGCGCGATGCGGAGGCGCGAACCCGGTTTCTCGGCTATCGTCCGGAATCCTACAAGCTTACTGTGTGGGTGGTTTCGGCGATCATCGCCGGGATCGGCGGCGCGCTTTACGTGCCGCAGGTTGGCATCATCAACCCGTCTGAATTCGCACCCGGGAATTCAATCGAGGCGGTGATCTGGGTCGCGGTCGGCGGACGCGGCACGCTCGCCGGAGCAATCTTGGGCGCGGTTATCGTCAACCTCGGCAAGACCTGGCTGACGAGTGCCATGCCGGAAATCTGGCTGTTCGCGTTTGGCGCATTGTTTATCTTGGTTACGCTGCTTCTGCCTCGCGGCATCATTGGGCTCTTTTCACTGCGAGGGCCCCGCGCCGCGGCTGAGCGCGAGGCAACCGCGACCGAGACGGCGGCAGAGGCGGCGGCGCGCGAGGTCGCCGGGTGAGCGAGGGAACCCTCCTCTATCTCGACGGAGTCAACGTCTCCTTCGATGGCTTCAAGGCGCTCAACGAACTGTCCCTCGTATTGGATGCGGGCGAGATGCGGGCGGTGATCGGCCCCAACGGCGCCGGCAAGACCACCATGATGGACGTTATTACCGGCAAGACGAGGCCGGATTCCGGGCGCGTCGTGTTTGGTGATGATACCGATCTGACGCAACTCGACGAGCCGGCAATCGCTCGGCTCGGCATTGGCCGAAAGTTTCAGCGCCCCACGGTTTTCGAGCCGCTGTCGGTCCGCGACAACGTGCTGCTCGCGCTCAATGGCGATCGCTCCCCTCACTTTACCTTGTGGGCGCGCGAGACGGCCGACGAGAGCATGCGGATCGAGGAAATCCTGACAACGATCCGCCTTGCCTCCGAACGTGACCGCCGCGCAGGCGAGCTGTCGCATGGTCAAAAGCAGTGGCTGGAGATTGGCATGCTGCTCGCCCAGGAACCCAGATTGCTGCTGGTCGACGAGCCGGTCGCCGGCATGACCGACGCGGAGACCGCAGCGACAGCCGACCTGCTACGCGAGATCAATCGCAGCCGCAGCGTTGTCGTGGTCGAACACGATATGGCATTCGTGCGCGCCCTCGAGGTCAAGGTAACGGTTCTGCATGAGGGTTCGGTCATCGCCGAAGGCTCGATCGACCACGTCCAGAACGATCCGCGCGTCATCGAAGTGTATCTCGGTCGCTGACCCATGCTGAACGTCGAGGGTGTCGACCTGTTTTACGGCGCTAGCCGCGCGCTGCGGCGCGTCAGCCTGACGGCGAAAAAAGGCGAGGTGACTTGCGTACTCGGTCGCAACGGCGTCGGCAAAACCAGCTTGTTGCGGGCGATCTTCGGCCTTCAGCCGATCCGCGGCGGCCGGATTTCCTGGGAAGATCGCGAGCTGACCGGCTTGCCTGCCTATCAACGCGCCCGCGCCGGCTTGGCACTGGTGCCGCAAGGGCGCGAAATTTTTGCGCGCCTGACCGTCCTCGAAAACCTGGAAACCGGCTTTGCCCCGTTGGCGCGCGGCCTGCGCCAAATCCCTGAGGAGATCTTCGCTCTTTTTCCGGTATTAAAGAACATGCTCGGACGCCGCGGCGGCGATCTATCCGGCGGCCAACAGCAGCAATTGGCAATTGCACGCGCACTCGTGACACGGCCGCGGCTGTTGATACTCGACGAGCCGACCGAAGGGATTCAGCCGTCGATCATCAAGGATATCGAGCAGGTCATACGCGGTCTCGCGGCGCGCGGGGACATGGCAATCCTGCTCGTCGAGCAATATTTTGAATTTGCCCGTGATCTTGCCGCTGCGTTCGTCGTCATCGAGCGCGGCGAGGTCGTGGCTTCCGGTCGCCGCGAGGAAATGGATGAAGTAGCGGTCCGCAGCTATCTGACGGTTTGAGCCAGGGCTAGTCAGCCGGTTTCGACCGGCGGGGTGAAGATGTATCCGGTGCCGCGTACCGTTTTGATCATCGAGGGTTTCTGCGGATCGTCTTCAAGCTTGCGGCGCAACCGCCCGACTTGCACATCGATGGTTCGATCAAACGGTCCAGCTTCGCGGTTGCGGGCCAGATCGAGCAAACGGTCGCGGGTCAGCACCTGATTGGCGTTGTTTACAAAAGCGGCGAGTAAATCAAACTCGCCGGTCGTCAGCCGGACCTCCTCGCCGGCGGGTGAAAAAAGCTCACGGCTCGACAGATCGAGATGCCAGCCGGCGAAGCGCGCTTGTGATCGGTGTGTCGGGGCCTTTTCGACGCTCCGGCTCGACACCCGCCGCAGCACGCTTTTGACCCGCGCCAGAAGTTCGCGAAGGTGAAACGGCTTTGGCAGATAGTCGTCGGCCCCCATCTCCAGCCCGATGATGCGGTCGACGGTTTCGCCGCGTCCTGTCAAAATGATGATGCCGACACTCGACTCTTCGCGCAGCGAGCGCGCGAGCGTTAATCCATCCTCACCCGGAAGCATTAGATCAAGGATTACGAGGTCGACCGCAGACTGAGTAATGACTCGGCGCATACCGCCGCCGTCATGTGCGGTCGACACCCGGTAGCCCTCGCTGGACAGATAGTCCTGGACCATGTCGCAGATCTCTTTTTGATCGTCGACGACCAGTATGTGGCCGATGTCACTCATAGCGTCCGCGTTCGTCGAGTTTGCCCAGATCGACCCTAACCTCGATCCCGGGCCGATGCCATCCGATCCATTATACATATAGTTACAATTTCTTACATAAAACTAGAGGCACTGACATTTTCGGATTACAGCGCCCCGATACGACTCTCAGCCGCCGTCAGCACCAGCTGATTGAGAATTGGGAGCCTTTGATGCTAGACACTTACAGGGAGATTGAAGCAGAAATTCCGCGTCTTCGGCGCTACGCTCGGGCATTAACCCGAGATATCGCCGCTGCCGACGATCTCGTCCAGGATTGTCTGACCCGCGCGCTCGGAAAACTGCATTTGTGGCAAGAAGGGACAGATCTGCGAGCTTGGTTATTCACGATACTGCACAATCAATACGTCAACTATGTTAGACGGTCGGTACGAGAAGGCGCTGCCGTCGCTTTGAGCGATAATGAACCGTTGCTGACACGAGCGCCCCAGCAAGGACAGCGGCTCGAATTGCGCGATCTCGAGCGCGCGATTGCCAAGCTTCCAGAAGAGCAACAATCCGCGATCCTGCTCGTCGGGTTGGAGGGTATGCGTTACGAGGAGGTCGCGGCCGTCCTCGGTGTGCCGGTGGGAACCGTGCGCTCACGTCTCTCGCGGGGCCGCGAGGCTCTTCGCAAGCTCGTGGGCATGGAGCCGGAGGATGACGAGGTGGCGAGCGCGGCGACCGCTCGTACGGCGAATAGTCAGGGCAGGAGCCGCGATATTCGTCAACCTCGTTTCAGACAGGCGCAGCCGCAACCGGCGGGAGCCGGGCGCCGTCAAACTTGGTCGCACGACAAGCCGGTTGCGCCCAAGGACTCGGTGGCGAAGGTCGAGCGTGCAATAAAGCTCGGGGTTGAGCGCCATATTCCTGGAACCAAAAACATTTCATCGCGTTGATGGCGCAGGCGGGCTGCCGGGCGCCGCCTCACTCTTTAGCCCGGCTTGGCAAAGTCTCCCTGTCGCGGGTCTGCCACCCGCAACCTTGCCGGGGTCGGCACAGCCGACGCCGGCTTTTTTTCGCGATCCCCGCCCTGCGGACGAGTGTGCGATAGCGGGATGGCAGGAACCGAACAGGGCTAAAGCGCATGCTTGCTTCTGGGAGCGACTAACTCTGGCTCGAGGCGCCGAGCAATCATCAAAATGAGCAAGATTTAAGTTTCGATCTCCCCGGTGTCCCCCACTTTTGTGGGGATTTCGGCCGGTACCGTACAGCGCTTTGCGGTGAAATTCGTTGCGCTATCGCCCAAACCCGTCGCTGCCGTGTCGTGCCGCCCCCGGGGACCTCACTCTGCCGTCGCGATCCGCTCCATCCGGCTGCCGACACGGCTCAAAAAGCGTGCCTTGCAAACGCACCCGTGATCCGCAAGGATAAGGATCAAACCGGGGGAAATCCATGACGATAGTGCTAGTCGGCGCCGCACACGCGCTCCGGTAGATCGAGAACGGGTCGTAGACTTGCTCTTATAAACCGGCGGGGCGGTTCACGGCAGCGGCGCTCTGCCCGATCCTCCTGGCTTGTGGAACATTGGGTCCAGAGTGACATGCTCGGAAGAATGTTGGGTTTACTGTCTGCCGACATGGCGATCGACCTCGGCACCGCCAACACCTTGGTCTACGTCAAGGGGCGGGGCATCGTGCTCAACGAACCTTCGGTCGTCGCGATCGCCAGCGTCAAAGGGCGTAAGCAGGTATTGGCGGTTGGGGAGGAAGCCAAGCTTATGCTGGGCCGCACTCCCGGCTACATCCAGGCCATTCGGCCGCTACGGGACGGCGTCATCGCCGATTTCGAAGTGACCGAGGAGATGATCAAACATTTTATTCGCAAGGTACACAATCGGCGCAGTTTCGCGACGCCCCAGATCGTCGTGTGCGTGCCCTCGGGCTCGACCGCGGTGGAACGGCGCGCAATCCAAGAGTCCGCCGAAAGCGCCGGCGCTCGGCGTGTCTTCTTGATCGAAGAGCCGATGGCCGCGGCGATCGGAGCCGGTCTTCCGGTGACCGAACCGACCGGATCGATGGTCGTCGATGTCGGAGGCGGCACCACTGAAGTCGCCGTGCTGTCGTTGGGCGGCATCGTCTATTGCCGGTCGGTGCGGGTCGGCGGCGACAAAATGGATGAGGCGATTATCGCCTATATCCGCCGCAATCATAATCTTTTGGTCGGCGAGAGCAGCGCCGAGCGGATCAAAAAGGAGATCGGCTCGGCATCCATGCCCGATGACGGCGAAGGCCGGATCATGGAGATCAAAGGGCGTGATCTGATGAACGGCGTGCCAAAAGAAGTCGTCATCAGTGAACGCCAGGTTTCCGAGAGCCTCGCCGAGCCGGTCGGCTCGATAGTCGAAGCTGTCAAGGTGGCGCTGGAACATACGGCGCCCGAACTTGCCGCCGATATCGTCGACAAGGGAATTGTCCTGACGGGAGGTGGCGCTCTGCTCGGAAATCTCGACTTGGTGCTGCGCCACGCGACCGGGCTTCCGGTATCGATCGCCGACGATCCGCTGAGTTGCGTCGCTCTTGGCACGGGTAGGACGCTCGAGGAAATGAAGACCCTTAGGTCCGTTTTGATCAATGGCTGGTAACTGCTGACAACTACGGGGAAAGGTTTGCACCGACAGGCCGGCGTGATGAAGGAGCCACGACAGAGGTGATATGTTTCGTCAATTGACGCTGCGTCGCTCTGCGGCCCAGCGTATCGTGGCACCTCTCCTCGTTGCCTTATCCGTGATCTTTATCATTCTCGGAAAAGTCGACCAGGTCATGCTCCAGTCTGTCCGCACTTCGGTGGCCGACTACGTCTCGCCATTGCTCGATGCATTTTCGCGACCGATGATCGCAGTCGCGGCTCTGACCGAGCGTATCCAATCGATGGTCGATCTTTACGAGGATAACGCCCGCCTAACTGAGGAAAACAAGCGATTGCTGCACTGGCAGCAAGCGGCAATCGCCTTGGCCGACCAAAACTCACAATTGCGGGACTTGGTAAAGCTGGTTCCGCAATCGGCTGTTTCCTTTGTGTCCGCGCGGGTGATCGCCAATTCTGGCGGCGCCTTTTTGCGCAACTTGATGGTCGACGCGGGTACCGAAAACGGAATTGCCCGCGGCCAGGCTGCCGTCGTTGGCGAAGGCCTGGTCGGCCGGGTCTACGAAGTCGGCGCGCGAGCAGCGCGTATCCTATTGATTACCGATCTGAACTCGCGTGTTCCTGTAATTGTCGATCGGTCCCGCCAGCGAGCAATCTTGGCCGGAGACAACTCGGAATTGCCGGCCTTGTGGTATCTCGATCCGGCCGCACCGCTGAAAGTCGGGGACCGGATCGTCACTTCGGGCGAAGGCGGGATCTTCCCGTCGGGGCTGCCGGTCGGAGTGGTCGTGGCCGCCGATACCGGTTCGCCACGGGTCCAACCTTTTGTACGCCTTGGCCAGCTCGAATATGTACGAATCGTCGATTACGGTCTCGCTCACGAATTACCACCAGCCGTGACGGCATTGCGAGGCGGTCCTCGTGCTGCCGCGGCATCCGCGCCCAAAGCCAGCCGGCGTTAATGATAGATGCCGTGGCCCACCGACACCGCTCCGGCTAAGTCTCAGATTGGCGAATTGGCGTATCGCTTGCTGCCGGTTGCGTCGACCGGATTTGCGGCACTTCTCGCACTGCTGCCGGTCCCGCTTGCGGGATACGCGGCGCTAACGCCGGCCTTCGCGCTAATGACTGTCTATCATTGGACGATCTATCGACCAGACCTGCTGCCGCCAACGGCTCTGTTTGGGATTGGCGCGGTGTACGACCTTTTATCCGGCGGGCCTCTCGGCGCCACACCTCTTCTCTTTCTGCTCTCGCGGGCTGCGGTGTTGCGCTGTCGGCGATGGTTTTTTAATCGCGACTTCCCGTTTATATGGGCTGGATTCACGCTGCTGGCCGGTGTCGCAATCGGCGGGTTGTGGGCGGTTCACTCGATCTTGGCTTGGCAACTCTTCAGCATCAATAGCAGCGTCTTTCGCGCGGTGCTGACGATTGCATTGTTTCCGATAGCGAGTTTCGCGTTGGGACGAACCCAACACGCGCTGATCGGCGCTGGCTGATCATGCGATCGAAAGACGCCCTTGCCGGAAGCGGTCTTCAGCGCGAGATCCAACGCTATCGCTTATTCAGCAGACGGGCCGCGGCTCTTGCGGGCGCCCAGGCGCTACTCTTTGCCGCGCTTGGCGGCCGATTGTATCAGCTGCAGGTCGTCGACTCCGATCGCTACAAGGTGCTGTCCGATGAAAATCGCGTCAACCTGCGCCTGATTGCCCCGCCGCGCGGCCGGATCCTCGATCGTTTCGGCACCCCGCTCGCCGATAACAGGCAAGATTATCACTTGGTGATCGTCGCGGAGCAGGCGGCCGACATCCCGGCGACGCTGGACGCGCTGGCGCGCTTGATCAAGCTCGACGCGACCGACCGCAATCGGGTGATGCGGGAAGTACGACGTAAACATTCCTTTGTCCCGGTCGTCGTTCGCGACAACCTCAACTGGGACGAGATGGCCAAAGTCGAGGTGGTGGTCCCAGAGCTGCCGGGGCTCTCGGTCGAACAAGGCCTCACCCGGAATTACCCGTTTCGGGAAACTACAGCGCATGTGATCGGCTACGTTGCCGCGGTCTCCGAGCAAGAACTCACCGGCGATCCTTTGCTGGAGCTGCCGGATTTTCGCATCGGCAAGGCCGGCGTCGAAAAAACTGAAGACGTGGCGCTGCGCGGCACCGCCGGCACCCGCCAGGTTGAGATAAACGCTTTTGGCCGCGTCGTGCGCGAACTCGCCCATGTCGACGGACAACCCGGACAAGACGTTGTCATCGGCCTCGATATGGCGATGCAAGAGTTTGTCACGAAGCGCTGTGCCGAGGACCAGAGTGTCTCGAGCGTTTTGCTCGATGCGATCAGCGGCGAGATCCTTGCTTTAGTCTCGATCCCCGGTTTCGATCCCACAGCCTTCGCCGACGGCCTTAGCTCAGCGCTTTGGCAACAGCTTTCCGGCGATCCCCGCCACCCATTGTCGAACAAAGCCATCGCCGGCATTTACCCGCCGGGCTCGACATTCAAGCCGGTTGTCGCGCTGGCTGCTTTGAGTGCGGGCGTGCTAACGCCGCAAACGTCGATCACCTGCAGCGGCCAGATTCAACTTGGCAACGCGGTGTTTCATTGTTGGCGGCACGGCGGTCACGGGACGTTGCATGTGCACGATGCCATCAAAAAATCCTGTGATGTTTTCTTTTACGAGACGGCGCGTCGTCTGGGGATCGACCGGCTGGCGGCAATGGCCCATCAGCTCGGTTTCGGATCACCGCTCGGCGTCGACATTCCCGGCGAAAAGGGTGGGCTGATACCCACGCGCGAATGGAAGCTCGCGACGACCGGGACTCCCTGGCAGCAGGGCGAAACGCTGATCGCCGGCATAGGCCAGGGATCGGTGCTTGCCACACCGATGCAGATAGCCACGATGGTTGCCCGCCTGGTCTCGGGCACAGCGGTGGTGCCTCATTTTGTCCGCCAGGGTGGCTTGATGCTGCCCGATGGTGATAAGGCGCAACCCGAGTTTCGCCCGCTCGGGTTTGACGCCGACGCGCTTGCACTTGTCGTCGACGGGATGAACGCCGTCGTGAACGAGCCGGGTGGCACCGCTTATTCAGCGCGGATCACCGAGCCCAATCTCGCCATGGGCGGCAAATCCGGCACATCCCAGGTTCGCCGCATCACCCAGTACGAGCGCGATCATGGTTTGCGCAAAATCGACGAGATTCCCTGGAAGGAGCGCGACCACGCTCTCTTCGTCGGATTTGCGCCCGTTAGCGCACCGCGTTACGTCTGTGCCACCGTCGTCGAACACGGCGGCGGCGGCTCGGCGGTGGCAGCGCCGATCTGCCGCGATGTGTTGCGCGAGGCGCAACGGCGCGACCCGGCGCGGCGGGTTCCGCCGAGAGACACCGTTGCGCACTCTATTCCCGCGACCCCAGTCCCGCTTACCGCGTCGGCGGCAGCGCGAGGGTGAGCCGTTTGGCGGGCTTTCCAGCTGATTTCGAGCGCCCAGGCACCGGGTTCGCTGGAAGAATATTGGGCATCCGATGGGATCTGCTGTTGCTGGTTACGATCATCGCGGGGATCGGCGTCGCCGCCTTGTATTCCGCAGCCGACGGCAGCATGCAGCCTTGGGCCACAAAACAGATGTCCCGGTTCGCGGTCGCCCTCGTCCCGATGTTGGGTGCCGCCTTGCTAGGCATCCGCAGATGGTTCCGGGCAGCCTATTGGGGTTACGCGCTTGCTCTGTCGCTGATTATCGCGGTCGATCTTCGCGGCTTTGTGGGGATGGGCGCCCAGCGTTGGATCGATCTCGGAATCATCCAGCTTCAGCCTTCCGAGTTGATGAGTGTGACGTTAGTGCTGGCTCTGAGCCGATATTTCCATAGTCTCGCGGAAGAGAAAATCAATAAACCTCTTTATCTGCTGTTGCCAATTCTGATGACCGTTATACCGACGGGCCTAGTACTAAAACAGCCTGATCTCGGAACGGCAGTCGTCTTGCTATTGATCGGCGTAATTTTAATGTTTATCGCCGGTGTGCGCTTGTTCATATTTGCCATCGGCATTTTACTGACGAGTGTTTTTCTGCCTTTTGTATGGAGATTGCTGCGAGACTACCAAAAGAACCGGATCTACACCTTTCTCGATCCGGACAGTGATCCGCTTGGGGCAGGGTATCATATCCTGCAGTCCAAGATCGCGCTCGGCTCAGGCGGCCTGTTTGGAAAAGGATTTCTCCTCGGCACGCAAAGTCATTTGAGCTTCCTGCCCGAGAAGCAGACCGATTTCATCTTCACCACTTTAGCCGAAGAGTTCGGGTTAATTGGCGGCCTTGTGCTGCTAGCGCTTTATATCGGCATTATTGCCTATGGGTTTGCCATCGCTTTCCGTTGCCGAAGCCATTTTGGCAGGCTGTTGTGCCTCGGGATTGTCGCCAATTTATCCTTATACATTTTCATCAACATAGCGATGGTGACGGGTCTGATCCCTGTTGTCGGCATCCCGCTCCCGCTTATCTCCTACGGCGGAACGGCAATGCTGACAGTAATGTTCGGCATTGGCCTGATGATCAGCGTCTATCTCGACTGGGATGTGCGGCTGAACCGCGCCGGTGAGCTGCAGCGCGAATAGAAGAGCGGCAGCAGGCGGTTTTTTGGTCGCGCCCCCGATGGGGTCCGCCTAGATTGCGATCGGCTGATTACGCCGCTTCGGAGGGAGATAATGGCGGAAAAGGACCCGGCAGAAAGCGGACGCCGCTTGCATGTGACGACTTTGTTGGTCGCGTCGCGTCGCGCGCTGGATAACGCGCTCGCCGAACTGGGATTTCCCGAGGACGATGACCGGGTTGTCGAGCACGACGGCCGCCTGGCGTTTCTGACCTGCTCGCACGAAGAGGATAGCGATGATTTGTTTGCGTTGATTACCGAACTTTCGGCGCGCGGCGAAAGCTGGGAATTGCAATCGCGGATCGACACCGAGCCCGGCCGGGCGATTTATCAGTCATTGTCTCGTTATCGAGCGGTCGAGGCGATCGACGCCGTCGTCGAAGAAGAAGCCGAGCCGGTAAGTCCGGACTCGCCTGCCTACGATGTCGAGACCACGGAGGGGCTGCAGGCGCTAAAGCGTGTGTTGAAACGGATCGAGCCGGCGGACGCCTTTGCCACGATCCGGCCGGGGAACGATGGGCGCGCTACCGCAAGGGTGCTGCGCCGCGGCTCCCGCCGGCTGCTGGCGAGCGCCATTGCCCAGGACGAAGCGACGTTGCGCAGCGTCATCCGCGAAATTTTGCCCAATGTCATGCTCGACGTCGCAATGAAACCGCCCTCTTAGACACCAAGGTTGAGCCCAAATTTATTGTGCCCACAGTCGTCGCGTTGGCCGCCAGATCGCGGCTAGTTGCTCGGCGCCAAACTGAAGATATTGAGATCGCCCCGCGACGAAGAGCTTCGCGCCGCAACTAGGCCGGACCTTCGACAGACCAGGCCAGCAGTCGGAAACGCTTTAGCAAACTTTGAGCGCCATACAGTCGGCGGGTTGAACCACGTCCGTGCCGAAACCCAACGTTGTCGGACATGTGGTTCGGCTCTCATGGATAAAGGCCGGCTGTCTCGCCGCATGAAAGGCATTTCGCAACGGTATTGGCGGGCGGCGTCAGTCATCGCGGCGATCCCCCGGCTTACTCCACCGCAGCGAGTTTTGGACCGGAGCGGCGTCTTGCTAGTGCCGTCGCTGATCGGGATTGGCGTCTATTGTGTCGCGATCGTCGGGGCTCCAGCGCTGCTCAATGACGGCGACACCCTCTCCCATATCGCAATCGGCCACTGGATCGTCGCGCATCGCGCGATCCCATTCGATGATCCTTTCAGCTACACGGTCCACGGCCAGAATTGGGTGCCGCACGAATGGCTGGCCGAAATCGCCTTGGCGGGCCTGTACGATTGGCTGGGTTGGGGCGGCGTTGTCGCTGCCACCGGGCTCGCCGCGGCGGCGGCGTTTGCACTCCTCACCCTAGCGCTGCAGCGGACTCTCGGACCGCGTCCCGCCGCAATCGCCGCGCTCGCCGCGTTCTCGCTGACCGAGGCTCACTTTCTTGCACGCCCGCATGCGCTAGCCTGGCCGCTGCTGGTCATCTGGTCGGCCGGGATCATCGCCGCACGAGACAACGGCCGGCTGCCGTCCCTGGCATTGCTGCCGATTATGATCCTCTGGGCCAACATCCACGGGGGTTTTGTGATCGGACTCGGGTTCGCCGGGTTGATTGCCGCCGAAGCCATACTGTATGCGAGCGCGGCGACCCGATTCCGCGTAATCCGGGGATGGGGAATGTTCCTCGGGCTTGCTGGGCTCAGCGCGCTGTGTTCGCCGAATGGCATCGGCGCGCTGCTGTTACCGTTCCGCCTAATCCAGATGAGTTTTGCAATCCATTCGATTTCCGAGTGGCGGTCTCTCGACTTCGCGCGTCCCGATCCGCTCGCAGCGTGGGTCGCGCTCGCCATCCTCGGTTGCTTGGTTTTCGGGATAAGCCTGCCGCTCTCGCGCGCGTTGATGCTGTTGTTGCTCCTGTGGATGGCGGTGACGCATGTTCGCAATGACGAGCTGCTCGGGATTATAGGCCCCCTCTTGGTCGCGGGGCCGTTGGCGCTTCAGCTTCGGTCAACCATCCTCACCCCCGAAATGGCTTCATCGAGGGCCGAGCGGCATACCGGCGCAGCTGCGGTTACCGGCATCGCGCTTTCGGCGGCAGCGGCGATGGGGATCGCGCTTGCTGCAACAGCTTGGATGCTCAACCAGCGCGGTCTCGCGCCGCGCGCGGATGTTATGCCCGCAGCCGCAATTGAAGAGGCGCGCCGGACCGGGCTCGACGGCCACGTTTTCAATTCCGTTCGTTTCGGCGGATATCTGCTGATGGCGAAGATTCCGGCCTTTGTCGACGGCCGCGCCGATCTCTACGGCGACATATTCCTGCAGCGCTATGTTGCCGCCTCAAACGCGATAGGAGAATCACTACAGAATCTCCTCCGCCAATACCGCGTGCGCTGGACCTTGCTGGAGCCGGCGAGCCCCGCTGTGAGGCTGCTCGACCATTTGTCGGGATGGGAGCGCATCTATTCGGATCAATATGCGGTCATTCACCGCCGCAAGCCAACGCCCTGAGGGCCGGAGCAAATCAAGCGGGCTCAGGTTAGTTGCTTGCGGATGCCGTGCCGAACCTCAGCTAATGTCCATGCCAGTTTTGCTACCCGGGCAGATTGCTTCCTCAACGCAAGCTATCCCGCAATATCTGGTATCCAGTGATTGTTCGGCAGATGCACCTTGAATGAAAAATGCCCCGGAAATGCCGGGCATCTCGACCACGAACTAGTGGCTACTTGCCAATATGTTCTTGCTGTTGAGCCGCCTGACCCATAGCTGTCCCGCGCAGCTGTGCCTCTCGAATTGCAGGCCACTGTCTTTCAGGAGGAGGCCAAGGGACTTTCGCCTTTACTTCAGGTGGTCTACAGTCCTCGAAGCTTTGCGCAGGGATTAACCACTCTTTCCCGTCGTCGAAGTGGTAACCGAAGATGCGCCCTCCCTCCTTGCAAGATTTGCCCGCTCCCTTGCGAAAGCCGATAGTATACTCCATTCTTTTGCGGTGCGAATCCCATGTAAACATCCCTCTGTATCTGTAGGTTTGACCAACCCCTCCCCATCCAGTGGCACTCGTCGCACGAATTAACGTCATTCTTCCGTAATATCTTCCGTCCTTCACTTCGTCAGGCATAAAGCACACCGTTGACAATGTACCGTCAAACTCATGCGCTGGGAGATAGACTCCCATAAACGCCGGGAGGCTCTGATCTGTCCTTGCGCATTTCAGATCGCCTTGACCTTGCTCTCGCGCAACTCTCCCATTACTTAGCGCATGCAGACTGGTCGCTGCCGTCAAAAGAGAGAAAGCAATGAAGAACAAAGCGCCGGCTAGGCGTCGGAAAATCGTAGCCATTTTAGCTCCTTATGTTGTGGATGCCGACCATCTCGGCACACCTAAAATCAATTATGCGTGTCCGCGGCACTCGAATGAATCGCCTCGCCAACCAAGTGGGTCCCCGATTGCGGCGGCTCGAGCGTGTAGGTTCCCCCGGATGGGTTGAACGTCAGATCCGGCGCCGCCGGCCGGGTCTCTTCGGACACGATCAGTGCGTTGGCGCCCAGTTCCCGCGCCTTCTGTTCCAACGCGGTCAACGCCTGCGCGCGATCGAGCCCAGCGGCGGCGTTTACGACCAATCGTGCGATCGGCACATAGAGCCCGGCCGGGGGCGCCTGCAGAACCTTGATAAAAGGCTGCGGCGGGTAGCTGCCCCACCCGGCGAGACGTGTTACCTCAACCGGGCTCGACTGAGCTGCACATCCGCCGAGCAGGACGGCGATAGCGAGGCAAATGATCGATCGTCGCATGGCGCATCATTTCTCCGGCAACGGCACCATCAGACGAGCGCCCTGCTCGCTGCGTAATTTGATCACGTATTTATCCCATTGCTGTTGCTGCAACGCTGTCGTCAGCTGTTGCTTGATTTGGTCGAGGGGCGGTTTTGGCGTCGGTCGCCTGCCGAGCAGCTGGAGCACGACAAAGCCTTTGGGCACCGAAATCGGTCCAGTCACCTCCCCGACTTTTAGCGGCTCGACCGCCTTCAAGATCGGGGCAAGTAGCTGCGGCGCCGCAACCCAACCGACCTCGCCGCCAACGGCCGCACTCTGCTGATCCTGCGACTTCTCCGCCGCGACAATCGAGAACGATTTGCCGCCTTTGATCTCGTCGATCGCCGCCTGCCCCGCCGCATAGGATTCGGTGATAATCTCGCGCAGCCGAAATTGCTCCGGCGCCTGCGCCTCAACAATTTTCTGATACGCGTCCTTCATTTCCTTATCGGTGACCGGATGCGCAGGCGGTAAAATTCTTTGCTACCAGCTGGATCGCGATATTTTCACCGGCTTGTTTCAACGCCCGCTTGTACTCGGCAGATTTGTAGATACCGGTCCTCTCGGCAGCGTTCAGCACCGCCTGGCGATTGATCAGGGTAAGCAGCGTCTTGTTGCGTGCCGCGTTGTCCTTGGCTGCCGCCGGATCAGCCGCGATCACTTCTTGGAGGGTGATTGTCACGCCGCCGACCTGCGCCAGGATTTGGGCCGACGCGGCACAGGGCAGGCCGGCGACCAATACGCCGGCAAGCAAAAGCTGTCGCATCCTAAAACCTTTTCTGAACCACAAAGAAGGCATAGACCCGGTTCAAGTCTAGACTGGTCTTGGCCACCCCGCTGAACCCGTTATTCTCGATCGGAAGCGCCGCCATCGCCGTCACGCTTAAATTGTAAGGCAAGGTTAGCCGCAGGCTGAGACCAATATCAGACAGCCTCTGCCAAGGTTCGGTGCCGTGCGGCGGTGTCGTCAGTTTCGCCCCGCCGGTCTCCAGAAATAGGCCGAGCCGGGCCTCGCTACGGTACATCACCGGGCTACCCGCGCTGAACTCAAGCCGCGCCAGATAGCCGCTATCGCCCACCGCGATCGCGGGCTGCCACGCACTCAAATTGCCGAACCCGCCGAGAGTCCACTCCTGCTCTACCGGAAGGGTGTTGAAGGCCCATTGCCCCTGGCCGGTCAGGTCCACTTGAAAGCCGCGCGGCAGATGCTGCTGATAAGAGGCGTTGGCGGTGATATAGCGAAAATGCGGGGTCGGGACGCCGGGTATGTCATCGAACAGGGTTCCGGAGGGTGTCGAGACCCCGAGGTTGACATTCGCGCCACCGGTGATGTTGCCCGGCTGGCCGCCAAGCGTCAGCGACCTACTATAGGTGCTGCCGAACGCCAACCAGTTATAGCGCTGTTGGAGAATTGTGAATGCATCGTCCAGCACCGTTTCGCTAAAGGTGGTTCGGTTCAGCGCTTCAGTGATCGAAAAGCGGGCGGCGGTGTCGGCATAGAGAAGCTGGGTTCCGTTCAGAGAGTAGCTAAGGATGTTCCCGACCGGGAACAGCGGTGCGGTGACATTGCCTTCTCGGAAATGCGTGCCGTTGGCGGAGAAACCGTAGATCCCCCAGGGCGTGACCGAGGAGATGCCGACCCCGGGCTGACTATAGAAACTGCCGCGGCTTTTTGCATCGAGCCAGGGTAGGCCCTGGACATAGCTCGCCGTCAGCTGTAGGCCATGCGTCAAATTGGCGAACGCGTTGCCGCCGGCTTGGTAGCCGCCGGTAAACCGGTTTCCGTAATTTCCAAAATTGAGAATTCCGGTCACCGGGGAGTAGTCAGGTATCGGCGGCTCGCTGATGACGATCGCCGTTCCGCCCGGGTTTGCCGCGGGCTCGACATTGACGTTGACTTGCTGTCCCGAGCGCGCCGCGTAAGCGCCGGCGAGCACCTGCTCCTTGACGAGTTCGTTGCCGCGAATGTCGTTGCGCCCTTCGAGACCGGGAAAGAACCAGCCTAGTCCATCCGGCGTCTTAACCTCGGTGACGGTCCCCTGAAATACCGTCACGCGCACGGATTTGCCGTTCACCTCGCCGGTTATCGCGACAAGGCTGTAGCCGCGGCTGTGATAGGCGTCCTGCACCGCGCCCAACGCGTCCTTTGGCGTTGGCGCCCCCGCCAGCACCTTTTCGATCAGTTCGGGCGATAGCAGCGTGTTGCCGGTGACGGTGTAACGATAGCCGTGGCTTTCGATCGAGATCGGCTCTGCTCCATAGCGCGGTGGAGCAACTTCCACGACGGGCGGTGTCGAGGGCGGCGGTGTGAACGCGGGCATGAAAATCAATGATACGCGCGGCAGCGATTAGACGCCGCATTGGTGAATTTTGCAGGACGAGACCGAGATCGGTGCGTGCGTTTATGCCCAACCGATCATCGGGGCTCAGGGGCTAACCCCCCATACGGGGGATGATCGACAGAAAACGGGGCCGGAAAGCCGGCCCCGTTTCCTAGTCGTACCCGGTTGCGCGTTTAGTTACATCTTCGGCTGGAAGTCGGCCGCCGGCAGCTGTTGCGTGTTTACCTGCCCATTGGTCTGGATGAACCCGCCAGTGAACTGGGCCGGATTAGTGATCTGGAACGCGGTTGCCAGCGCCGGGGTCAGGAAGTTGACCCAGCTGTTATTGCTGATCGTCGTGGTGGCGGCGGTGCCGGTGCCCGGCGTCAGGTTCAGTATGTTTGTCAGATAGTGCACCCCGCCCAGGCCGGTCGTTCCGCTGACACTCGCTTTTGTCAGATCGGCCGCGATGATGTTGCTGAGATTCACCGTCGTCGAGGTGCCACCCGTAAAGACACCGCCCACGTCACCCAACGCGATCGACGCGGTGCTGTTCGGGGCCGCCGTCGGGTTCGACGCGGTCGCCCCTGAGGTCAGCCAAACCAGACCCGGCCAATAAAAAATGTTGGGACTAACGATCCCGGCTTGGCTCGGGTCGAGCCCGATATTGCCGGTCGCCGTCACGACCAGATGATTGTTGGCGTAGGGGGAAATCGGCGCGGTCGGGAATGGACCCGGCGCTATCAGCGGCGCTACCCCAAAAAATCCCGAGCTATCCGCAAGGTTGACATTCCCCTGAACCAGCAGGTTCACGTTCTGGGCGGTCGCACTCGCTGCACTCGGCCCGGCTAGCAAGACTTCGACGGTGCCGGCCTTGGTGCCGTTCGGCGCCACGGTCACCGGCACATAATTATTGAGGAATGAGCCAGTGCCGCTCGGATTGTTTACGTTGCCAAAGAATTGGAGATAGATCGTGCTCTCGTCCGCGACCGAAAATCCGCCGGCAAGCCCGTTATTGCTATTGATGTTGTTGGCGACGATGAAAATTTCCGATCCGGACCCGGTAACCGACAAGGGCCCGTTGAGGTTCACGCCGGGCGAGTTCGAGAACAAGGTGCTGCCTTGGTTGTTGAACAACTGAGATAAACCCACCCGCCAACGTTTCCTGGACCATCGTGCCAGGGAAGGTGCTGAAAGTGTAGTTCAGCGATTTCAGATTATAGAAGGGATCGGCAACCCCTGCTGCATTCGTCCCCGGAAGCAGAAAAATAGATCCGCCGCTGTCGAAAATGCCGCCGGAAAGGATGCGGATGGCATTACCTTGGACAGTAGCGCCACCGCTGGTGAAGAGCGAGGCGCCGACGTCGACGACCCCACCGGCCTGTGGGTTGGCGTGGCGGTAATTGTCTGTCAATGTGAGGCTGTCGAGCTGATTGCTCGTGCTCAGCGCCTTGGTGCCGATTTGCACCTTGCCCTCGAGGTCGACATTGGCTCCCTCGACCGTAAGCTGACTGGCGGTTGGCAGGACGAGGACGCCCGTGCTCTGCACGTTGCCCTTAGTCGACATAATGGTCATAGCGCCGGTCGTCTCGGTGATCGTGCCGAGATTGGCGAGACCGCCAGCGAGCTCGTTATCAGGCCAAGTTGTTGGTCTCAGTCACTTGCCCGGTATTCGTGAACAGACCGGCGACGTTGAGATTATTCGGGGGGCCGATGGCCGTCGAGATGGTAAGGGTGGCCGAGTTGTTGACGGCGCCCGCCGCAACCAGCTGATCGACGGTCAAGCGTCGCGGGGCCGGTAAAGTTCACGACCGAGTTTGCGCCGCCGGGCAGCGCCGTCGGCGGGACCGGAGTCGCCGGGAAGAGATGACGGGTATCGACGTTGCTCACCGGGGCCGTGGTGAAACCGACGCCGGCCACCACATAGGTTGGAGGGCGGCATTTGTTGAGAGCGCCGATGTTGACGGTGCCGTTGCTCGCGATGAGAAGACCGCCGCCGCCACCACCGCCGTTGATGCTGGCTCCGGCCATTGTCGTGACGCCACCCGTCCCCGCCGTCGAATTGTCGACCGTCACAAAGCCGTTGGTCGACAAAAACAGTGGGGTCGACCGCGTATCCGAGAAGACCGACACCGCCAGATTGGGGCAGAGATCGTGCCGCTCGCGCCGACGATGACGCCGTTGGTGTTCGACACATACAGCTGAGCGGGGCCCCCCCGCCCATTTAGACCCGACGCGTTCAGCTGCCAAAGATTTGCGACGGGTTCCCGGTCAGATCGCTGACGAGAACGGATGATTGCGGTTCCCGCGGTCGTGAGGTTCAGGGTTGCGCCATTGCCGATGCTGAACCCGGTATTGGGGGTGCTGGTGAGGCCGCTCGGCGCGCTGACCTTGGTGCCAAGAGTCGTTCCGCCCCATTGCAGCACCGCATTGGCCGGCGTCACCGTAATCGTGGCCGTGGTTCCCGTACCGGTATAGGTCGAGCGCCATTGCTGGAAAATGCGCCCGGAAGGCTGCCGGCGGCCGGCGGTGCGGCCCACGCCGCATGGGTCGCCATGACCGCTAGTACCGTCAGGGCAGTCGACCCGAGGGCCCGACTCTTTAACCGGGCCATTGCCGCCGAAGTCCAAAAACTACCTGACATTTAGTCCCCCCTTTGCCCAAAGATTGCCCAGCGCCGCATCAAAGATTCATCGACAAACGCCACCACCGGCGCAAAAACGCCCGTCAGATGGTTTCGCAGTTCCGTTCGCAAATGTCAAGGTATTAAACTCCAAAGCGAAACCGGTATGTTTGATGACATTTTAGGCATGTTAAACCGCAAATCGGCGGCTGGCGTCAAACCCCAAAGTTAAGGTTACGACACCGAAGCATGCCCTCGCTTTCTGTTGGTTGTCCCCGCGAATGGATTTGGCCATCCCCATGACAAATCCTGCAGCCTGTTGGTGAAGACTGCAAGCGGTTTTATCCCATCAAGACAAACCCACCCGTTCCGCCGGACCCCGGAGATTAAGCTTGATCGGCACACGATATCAGTTTCATAGCCAAATCGCTCAGCCGGCCAAGCGCCACCGGCGGCGCGTTCGGTCCGTCCGGGCTTTGCCTCAGAACAGTTATCGAGTCACCAAAGTTGGGCACGCCGATTTTCTTCATCTCATCCCAATAGACGAATTGACGTTCAACTGTTAGGCCGGCGTGTTCCGCAAGCGATCGCACAAGATCGTTATTAACAGCTGATCGCCAGCCGATATGCATACCCTGTTGATGCGAATTCAGATCCTTAATATTCGAATGGTGAAGAATTGCGATCCCTGTTGGGACGAAGAACGCGTGCAATCTCCCCGAGATATCGATCTATAACTTCTGCGGCCATATGAACGAATGCATCGAAGGACCACACAAAATCGATCGCCGCGGCGCAATAGCGGGGCAAGGAGGCTCCCGTCGTCAGGAAGTACTCCACATTGTGGCACTCCGCAAAGCGACTTCGGCAATAATCGAGACAGTTCGGGCTGAGGTCAACTAGAGTGCAAAACTGCGAATTGGGAATGAGGTAAGCCGACCATCGGCCATGGCCCGGCCCGATCTCCAGAATGTTTCTTTCAGATCCCGTATTCGGTAAGATTAGCGCGTCAGCCAATGAGCCTTTCCAGACATCATACGGAACTCCACAGGCGTGGGCTTGGCCCTTCCACTCGTCACCATCCTCGCTCCAATCATGTTGCTTGTTCCAGACCAGGTAATTTTGGCGCATATTGTCGCCAGCGACTTCTGTCATCCGCTCTTCCTGCATCCTGAGCTCAGATGGTCAGGATCGGGGTTGGGCAACGACAGCACGGGCGCCGTGGCCGGCTCAAGCTGCCTGCGTCTTGCCGCTATTCGGCGGGGGAGCTGAAGAGTAACGGTCCACCATGCGAGTTTGGCCCCCCGCCGCATGGCTCGCGCGGTCCGCGGGTGACTGCCGAGGGCACGGCGCAGCGGCCAAGTAACGCGCCAAGAGGTCGATTCGAGAACCCCGTTGAGCTGCGATCGCAGTTGCTCCGCTCTCCGCTTTGAAATGGCGGGCGAGATGCTCTGCCTCGGTTAGGGCTGCGCTTGCCTGACGCAGGTGTTCCGCTTGTTCTTGTTCTCTCGCCGTCGCTTCGACAAGATTCGCTCTCGCGTCGGCCAAGTCGCGATTGCGCTCTACCAGCTCGGCTTCGATCCGTCGCGCGTGGTCTCCCAGTTCCGCCAGATGGTGGTCCCGCGACGCGAGTTCGGCTTCGATATGCCGAGCGTGGTCTCCCAGTTCCGCCAAATGGCGGTCTCGCGCCGCCAATTCGGTTTCGATATGCCGAGCGTGGTCTCCCAGTTGCGCCAAATGGCGATCGCGCGCCGCGAGTTCGGTTTCGACCCGTCCCGCATGTTCTGTCAGCTCGACCAGGCGGCGATCACGTGCCGCCAGTTGGGCTTCAAGATTTCGGCTCTCTTGCTCGGCTCTGTTGGCATCGCGCCACAGCATACCAGCGAGCGCCGGCAGCTCGCGCAAAGCGGGCGGCAGTAGCGCTTCATAGGCCCGCAGCGCGCGCCGGTAATCGCTCCACCAGTCGCCCGCAATCGCCATCCCGGAGGCGCTGACCCGGTACCAGGAGAGCGGCTGCAAGCTGGTTTCGAGGCGATGCCCGCGCAGTGTGGCGTTGGCAAAGAACTCCCAGTCTTCGGCACCCACACCGCGATCTTCGGTATACCCGCCGAGTTCACTCCAGCAGCTACGGCGCACTAATGCGTTCGCATCACCGAGCGTGTTGTCGAACAACCCGAACAACGGGGCGCCACCCAAAAACACCCGAAGCCTATCCGGCCAGGTCGGATCGGTCCCGGCCGGCCCGTGGAACATTGCCATCACGCTCGTGACGATGTCGGCATTTGTGTGCTGCGCAATTCGGACGGCTTTTTCAATGCCGTCCGGCAGCAGCAGGTTGTCGTCATCCAGGATAAACAGGTAATCGCCCTTTGCGGCACGGGCCGCCGAATTCCGCGCAGCACCCAGATAGCGGTTCTCCTGGCGGATCAGTGTCCAGCCTTTGGCGTGAAACTCATCTTCCAGACTGTCCACAAAAACGCGCGCTGCGGGCTGGGTGCTGCCGTCGTCTACGAGGATGACTTCAATGTTGCTGTACGTCTGATGACGCACACTGGCCAAACAATCGGTCAACAGCGCCGGCCGATTGTAGTGGGTGATGCATATGCTGACCAGAGGTGCCGCCCGGTCTGTCGGGATCGGGCTGGCTGAGCAATCCGGTTCATCGACAGCAACGTGACGGAGCATGGCTTGCAGCGTCGGATGCGCATGCAAACTGCCGCCATTACTGGCGATAACGCGGCGTTCCAAACACCACGCCTCGGCCTCGGCCATGTTGTGAAATTGGATATAGCCACACTCATTCAGCCAAGGCGGCCGTTTGCGATAATGCACATGGATCGGGCCGTATTGATCCGGCCAGCCCTGGCGGCGCGCGTCGAGAGCGTGCGCGGCAAGTCCATTGCCGCCCTCAAAATGCACTGCAGTGTATTCGCGCTGCTGTAACCAGCGCCAGGCAGTATATGCGGCGCACGCCTGCAGCTGTCCCTCTATTGGCGGACCGTCAATTTGACGGACAACGACAGCCACGCCAGAGGTATTTTCGGAAGTATTTCGGAGGTATTTACTGTGGGATCATTCTCATCGACGCTCAAAACGACCCGTGCGCCGTCGGCACGCAGATGCTGAGCCAGCGTCACAGCCTCGGGGAGCCCGTCAGCTCTGGTCAAAACGGCGGTCAGTGCGCCTTCGGTGTCGGGCTCTTCCCCGCAACGCAGTGTGGCATCGAAATATTCAGCCTCAGTGGCGAGGCCGGGCACGCTCTTGAGATTCTGCTGATCCGATAGGCTTTCGAGGCGGGCGTAAAGATGAGACGCCCAATTCGGCGACAACTCCGCGCCACCCGATTGCCGACGCAATTCGCTATGCAGCAAACGGCCGAGAATGGCGTCACATTCATCAGTAGTTCGTTCGACACCCAGGATCGCAGCCAAGCGCCGCAACTGCGCTGTCCCGTCACTAAACCAGTGGCTGTACACGAAGACCCCGGCGAGATCGGCGCCCGCGTGCAAAAGCGCTTCCATGTTGTAGCGCAACCAAACGCGGTAGACGTGCTCCGCCGGGATGCTATCGCGCTTGACTTGCGAGGCGACCACTTCGGCCGGGTCGCGCACCGTTAGTAGATAGCGGGGCGTAATACCCCGCGTACCCAACATTTCCTGCCACAGCGGGAGGAAGCGGGTCGTGCGCGGATCTTTGACGGCCCAAACATGTTCCGCCGAGGCCTGACGATCATCGACCCAAGCCTCCAGTTCCTTTACTAGGGGGAGCAGTTCAGGATCGCGCCACCATTTCGCCGGGAACGGCAACATTCCCTTGTCGCCTGCCCAGAGTTGCCCCAGGGCTGCGAGCATACGTTCCTGGATGTCGACGCATTCTCGATCTTCGAAGTACCCGGCCGGGTTGTGCATGTCGGCGCAAACCAGGCGTTCGCCGATATTTATCCCTAGGGAGTGCACGAGGCTGCTCAACAGCGAGGTGCCGCTGCGGTGCATGCCCAGAATCAGCACAGCGGTCTGCCTAGGCTCGCGCGAGGCGCTCTCCAGTCTTTGTTTCATCCTTTGTCCCTATGGCGCGCCCCACAGCGGTGTGTCCAGCCATCAAATTGACACACAATTCGGAGCCTGGCCTAGGTTAATCGCGATGGGCATCGAAAGATGTCCATGCGCCCCCTGTGATGCACGGTGTGCTTCCGTCACGGCGCCCTGGCCGACATTCCCCCCGGATTTCGGATAGTTGCGAGGGAGGATCGCCCGTTCGAACGGGATCGGCAACGATAAATCGCGAATCGCGACTGCCCGGGGAGAGAGCAGAATCGCCGCCGCGCCGATGCGTGAAAATTTGCTGGTCCGACTCCGTGCGACATCTCGGGGCATCGCTCGTGATTCGGCCGGCTGTCAGCTTTTCCCGCATATTTTCCCGACGGCGTCTCGCTCGTAGCGACTTTCGGGTCTACCATGAGCCGCCGAATTCGGGGTGGATGCACGCGGCCAATTCGCCTCCATGCCGAGCGTCATTTGGCAAATGCCGCGCGACGGATCGGAGCGAAAACGGCACCCGGCAGCGGCTGAGCCGGGACATTGTCGGCTTGAATGGCCGAGCGGGATTGCAATCTTCACCTGGTCCGATGGCCAATCCGGTGAGCGAGGACAGTACGAGCTGTCTTTGCGGCATTTGGTGAAAAGAATTCCCGAGAGGGTGGTCGCACATCCGCGCGCGCTTTACGCTGAATTGGAACAACCCCATCGCAACCCGCATGCGTACCCGATGATGTTGCGAGGTCGCCCCGACATGACCACAAGCGACGTGGTCCATGTCATTACGGGTCTCGAGGTCGGGGGCGCCGAGATGCTGCTCTTGGAGTTGTGTCGCGAGGATATCCGTTACGGGCGGACGCCCTCGGTGGCGAGCCTGATGTCCGACGGTCCGATGCGCGACCGGTTTGCCAAGGTCGGAGTACAGGTGATCGGCCTCGGTATGAGACGCGGCAGCTGGTCGGGACCGGGGCTGCTGAGACTTGTTCGGATCATACGGCAGAAGCGGCCGCGAATCGTACAAGGCTGGCTCTACCACGGAAATCTCGCGGCGACGGCGGCGACCTGGGCGTCAGGCGTGCGTCCGCGGCCACGGCTCGCCTGGGGTATTCTCGGCACCCTTCCGGATTTCACCTGTTATCCGCCACGGTTGCGCCGCGCTGTCCGGGTCAGTGCAAAGCTGTCGCCGTTCATCGATGGGATTCTTTACAACAGCCGGATCGCGCTGGATGCCCATCGGCAATTCGGCTTCCGTTCGCGGCGAACGCATTTGGTTTCAAACGGTATCGATTTGGACAGGTTTCGCTTCGACCCGATATCGCGCGCGGCGGTTCGCCGGTCACTGGGCTTGCCCGACGACGCGGTCGCGGTAATCGCGGTGGGTCGCAATGATCCGATGAAAAACTGGGAAGGTGTGCTCTCAGCCACCAATGCGGTCGTCGATCGCAACATTTGGCTGGTCGCTGTCGGAGAGGGCACGGAGCGCTTGCCGCCAGGTCGGCAACGTCTTCTGCTCGGACGCCGCGACGATATGCCTGCCCTATATTCGGCAGCGGAAATCTTCATGCTCGCTTCGCATTTCGGCGAGGGTACGTCAGTGGCGTTGAGCGAGGCGATGGCGTGCGGCTTGCCCGTTATCGTAACTGATGTCGGCGATAACGGCCTCGTCGCTCGTGACGCCGGTTTCGTAGTCCCGCCGCGTGAGGCCGAGGCTTTGAAAGAGGCCCTGTTAAAACTCGCCAGCGATCCTTTACTGCGTGTCCGTAAAGGCAAAGCGGCTCGGGCGCAGGCCAATTCAGGCTTTGATGCCGCAGGGTTGCACGCCAGCATCCAAAGCTTTCACGCTTCCTTGCTGGACGAGCAAGCCGAAGCGCAACGCCAGCGCCTTTGAGCGGCCAGCAGGTCGGGCATCCATAAGCGCGCCATGCGCCGAAGCGGAGGAGGATCGCGGCTCATCCACCGGGCCACCCACCCGAGGCAAAAGCGACGGCCGAAGAGGCCGCGGAGCGTCAGCCGGTGGTGTGCTTGCGGATAAAGGCTTTCATGCGCTCGATCGCGCGGGCCGCGTAGGCGGCGTCGGGCTTGCCGGTCATAAAGCCGTGGTTCGCGCCTTCATAGAGCTGCAATTCGGCCTCGCCGCCAGCCTTTTGGTAGTCGGCGACGAATTTGCGCATCAGTTCGACCGGGACCCATTCGTCCTTGTCTCCGCCAAACACCAATGCCGGCGGCAGGGCGACCTTTTCGCCGCGGTCGAGCATGCGCGGCGGGTTGCCCTCTTCCATGGTCGCCGCGTCACCCCAAAAATTGTGATGATTTTCGAGGAGTTCGCTGTTCCCCGCCTTTTTGGCGAGTTCGTAACGCAGCAGCGGGTCGAGCACACCCCAGCCGGAGATCACAAAGGCGAGCCGGGCATCGAGCGCCGGCGCATCGGGCAGCCACAATTCGCTGTAGCGCGGGTCCTCCGGCCGCATTGCCGCCAGCAACACCTGATGGCCGCCGCTCGACGTGCCAAAGCTGCCGACCCATTCGGCGCGGCTTCTGAATTCGCGCGCGTTCGCCTTGAGCCAGCGGGTGGCAAGATTGATGTCGGCGAGCGACGCGGGATAGGGTGCCTCAGGCGGCATGCGGAAATCGATCGAGGCGACAAAGATGCCGCTCTCGGCCAATGCCTTGGCGATGAAATCGTTGTCGGTCCGGTCCTTGTTGACCCAGGCGCCGCCATGGATCTGCAAAACTGCCGGGAACGGCCCGCCCCCGCTCGGCCGGTAAAGCCGCGCCAACAGCGAGCGGCCGCCCTGGCGCTGGTACTCGACATCCTCGACGCGGACATCATGGCGGGTATCGGCTTCTAGCGTCGGCGGCATTTGCGGCTCCTCACAGAATCATCGTTCGGGGGATATCCTAACGGATCGATGGTGGACAAATCCACCGCTCAACGGCGCAGCCGGCCGAGCGCCATCGGAACCATCGGATGATTGCGGTGAAGGGCGAAAACCCGGCGTTCGAGGCCGGCGCGCAGTGCCGGTTCTTCGGGGAACTCGCGGGTGGTCCAGAAGCGCTTAGCCGGATCGAAGAAGCCGAGAGTGTCGAGAAAAGCGATCGTGAAATAGTAGCTTTCGGCCACGGACTCGCCAGCGGCGCGTGCGACCACCGTGCCGTCGGGCTGGATGGCGGTTTCGAGACACCAGCGCAGCAGGCAGTCGAGTTCGTGCCGGGCGCGACCGCGTTGGTCGGGACGCATGTGCGGCCAGCCGAGGCTGAACAGCACGGCGACGTCGTAATTGTTGTGACTGGTCATTCCTTCGTCGTCGAGCCAGCCGTTCGGATAACGATCGTCGCGGATTTGGAACAACGTGTCGATCAGCTGCGGCCAGTGGCCGATGTGGCCTTCGAGATAACGGGCCATGTGAAACGTCATGCTGAGGTCGGCGGTGCGCCGGCGCTGCCGGTCGATCTCGTAATCGGCGCCAAAAAACCCGGTCGTTGGGTCCTGCCAACCGGCGACGAAGTCACGGATCGTCCGCGCGAGCCGCAGGTCCCACAAATAACCTGAAGGGCGGCGGCGCAAGATCAGCCGAATGAGATCTGCGGTGGCGAAATTGAGCTCCTTGCGGCGATCGACACCGTCTTGGGCAAGGCGTGATACGACAAGGTTTTCGAGATAATTCCGCAGACGGTCGGGGTTGTTGATGCGGTCGAGAAACCGCGGCGGATTGTCGCCGATGTCGAAATCCTCGGCGAGCATCGGGTCGACGGAGGCATCGAGCTTGAGAAACCAGACATCGGTCCCGATGCCGAAACTGCCCTGCTCATCGCGGGACAAGCCAGCCAACGGCGGCTCTGCGGCGAGGGCGCGGACCCGCTCGAATGTCTTTGCCGCGGCGGCCGCATCGCCGGTGTATTGCAGCCGCCACTGCAACTCCCCGATCGCCTGGCGCGGGCGAACCGTGTCACCGCCGGCCGTTTCCTCGCGATCGAGCTGCTGCTCGATTGCGCGGATCTCGGGCAGGATTGTCCGGCACAATTCGGCCATCGCCGGGAAATAGCCAGCGAGGGTGCTTTGCGGGCTCCAACCCCGCGGTGCCGGAATTGTGTCATCACGGCTGGCCGTCGACACGGCGGGTCGTGATCAAACCGGCGCGCGGACATGCGCTTCCGCCGGCATCGGCTGCGACGACAGCAACGAACCGAAGGCGGTAGCACAGAACAGCCCGGCGCAGGCGATGATCAACGCGAGTACAAGCGGGCTGCCGGCGGGACCGAACGACAGCGCAGCGGTGGCGCTCGCCGCTCCGGCCATCTGGATAAAGCTGCCCAGCCCCGAAGCGGCGCCGATAATCCGCGGATTGGCGCCGAGACTGCCAGCGGTAGCGTTGGGCGTAACCAGCCCGCTGCCGCAACAGACGAAAATCATCGGCCCGATAATGGCCAAAGGGCCATGATAGCTTGAAAGCGCCAAGGTCACCATCAACAGCCCGGCAGGGATCAAGACCGTCGCGCCGATCATGATCATGCGATTGACGCCGAGCCGGTTGGTCAGGCGGCTCGACAGAAAGCTGCCGATCAGAAAACCTAGCGGCGGCAGCGCGGCGTAAAGGCCGTACTTTTCAGGTGTCATGCCAAACTTGCCGATCAATACCGCCGGCGCCCCCGCGGCAAAAATATGAAAGCCGGCATGCGCTCCGGCGGCGGCAAAGGCATAGCCGAGGAAGCGGCGGGTTGCGACCAGTGCGCGGTAGCCCGCGAGAATCCCCTGCAACCCCGGAGCCTGAGCCAAGACGGCGCCGCGGTCGGGTACGCAGCGAACCATCAGCAGCATTGCAAAGACCGCGAGTGCGGCGACGGCGACGAAGTTGGCTCGCCAACCGATCCATGCCTGCAGGAAGCCGCCGAGTACCGGGGCGGAGGCCTGCATCAAGGTGGCGGCGATGGCGCGCCCGGCAATTACCTGGGCAGCCGCGGCGGGACCCCAGATCTCGCGGGTCAACGCGCGCCCGACGACCATCCCGGCACAGGCCCCGATCGCCTGCAAAACCCGTGCGGCGATCAGAATCTCGATGGTCGGGCTGACGGCGCATATCAAACTGGCGAGCGCGCTCAGGCCGAGGCCGCACAGTACAGTCCGCCGTCGCCCGAAATAATCCGACAACGGCCCCAACACCAGCATGCTGACCGCAAAGGCTGCCAGGTAGGCAGCGAAGGTGAACTGCACCCGCGCGATGGAAGTATGCAGCTGATGCGCGATCGCTGGAACCGAGGGGACGTAAATCCCAGAAGCCACCAGGCCAAGCGATGATGAGGCGGTGAGGCTCAGCAACACAAACCTGCGGCGGATTGTCGTAAGCCCGTCGGCTGGGAGCGAGCTGTCAGTCAGCATCAAAAATGCGGCCTGTAAAACCGGTCCATCACATCGAACATTTCATCAAAGTTTCTAAGCCGGCGCCGCACTGTCCGAGCTACTCCGCGCGCCCGGTAGCCGCGGCGCGGCACGCCGGTCAGCCGCAGCGGCTGGCGTGCAAGCCAATGGTCGAGTGGTGATACGGGCAGCGCCAACTCGTCGCCGTCGCAATCCGGTAGTAGTAGGACAGTCACCCGCGGCGTGCCCGCCGGCAGGACGATCTGCAGCCTCTGGATCGGTGATCCGGCGGCTCGCTGATCCTCGAAATCCGTACGCCGCGGAAGCTCCGACACCCGCCGGCTATCGTCGGCTTGCCGTCCATGCAACTGCCGCGGATCGCCGAGATCAAACGAGCGCGGCGGGGGAGGTGGCGACAACGCGAACCGGGCACCGGCCGGTTCCAATATACGTACATCAAATTGGTCCTCGTCGACGCGAAAACGAGCTAAGGATCCGGCCAGTGCCACGGGTTCTGCAGTGGTATGAGCGGTCCAGGTGATCTCGCTGCAAATCCCAGGATCGATCTCGTCCTCGATGATAATCTGCCGGCCGAGCAGCGCGGCGCCGCGCCGGATCGTCCCAGCCGGGTGTCCGTACGCGGGTGATAAATCCAGCACAACCCAGTTGTTCTCGCCCTCGACACTACTGCCGATGATCGTGGCCGGCGAATTGGGAAGCTGGGCATGACCGCGGATCGTAAGCGTATTGTGGCTAGCCGCCTGCGAACGGTAATAGCGCCAGCGGCGCCCCGATCGTCCATCCGTTCCGTGATCGAAATATCCGGGGAGATCGTAGTCATCCGAGCCCATATCGACCACCCAGCGATGCCTGGCCCCGTCGACGACAAACGTTCCGGCGTCGGCTTGAGCGTGCAATAGGATCTCTTCGGGAGGCGGAGCTCCGGCTCTGATCGTACCAAACACATTACCGCCTTTGATGGCCAGATAGACTGGCCGCGAGTCGGGTTCAGCCGACCAGGTATTGCGAAAGCAGGCGAGATCGGCGCTGCGAAAGACTTTGGCGGTCGGTAGGGCGAGTGTCGCGGGCGAGGCTCTCTCGCGGCAAGGCCAAATCATCGTAAAGGGCAGATACCAACCTTCGCCATCGCCCAGGAGCCAACCATCAACGGGTCTGCCAAAGCGATGCGCGAACCAAGCGAGCGATAAAATATCGTATCGCTGTTCTGAGTCGCCAAAGTTGAACGCGGCCCCGAACGGGCCGGCGGCGTGCAATGCAAAATCGCCCGTTTGGGCAAATCCCGGGAACTCGGCGAGTCCAAAGCTGCAGCCGAATGTGCTCTCCAGGGCCGCCACCATCAAGCCGGCGTAGCGCATCGCCAGTGACCAATAGCTTAGCCCTTCGCGCCATGCGCCATCCGGTGCCAGGCCTGAAAAAATATTCCAAATCGAGGTCAGGCCGTAACGGAAAAGTTCGGCGGCTGACGCGCGATTAAGCGGTAATACGGAAAGCGCGGCGACAAGAATGCCCGCATTCGAGACCAGCGTGCAGTTGTCTCGTCGTCGTGGCCAGAGGAGCGAAGGATCGCGGTATGCGGCCAAGGCCGGCATCAAAACATTGCGCAGGATCGCTGCCTCAATCTCGCGTCGCTCGGAAGCCGGCAATGCGTCATACAGCCAATCATAGGCAAGCGCGACAGCAATGGCGATTTCGGCGCAGTCGAGAAAGGAGCGAATCACCGGCCGTTCCTTCCAGGTTGGCGCTGCGGCAAATTGTCCAAGAGTGTGTCTCGTCGCCGACAGCGCTGCTTCGGCCAGCGCCGGCTCGGCGGTAAGAGCAATAAACGCGGTGTTGATCAGCCGGCGGGCACGACGCTTGATCACCGTACGCGGATCGTTCGGCGTCGGAGAGGGGCCAACCTCCGACAATAGTTTTACCGAGCGCCGTGTCAGTTGTTCATTGGTCGCGGCAAGACGGCGAATTTCGGATAGGGCTCTTTTATGGAAGAGCAAGTAGGGATGCGGCAAATTAAACTCAGCAACGGCGGTTCCGAGCGCCGCAAGATACGGCTCCTCAGTCTGTTCGAAGTCGAGTGATCGCGCGCTGTCGAACGGCAATCCAACTCTCCGAGATTCAGCATGGCGTCGGCGAGCGAGCCGCTTACTCTCGTCGTACGAAATTAATTATAAGTTTCTGTCCAGAGCAGGCCTGAGAGATGCGGCAGGTTACCGGTTAAGCTTGAGCGAGTAACTTTACAAGGAAATCGTCGCGCCATGCGGCGAGGTTGAATTTGCCGCGCAACGAAACGTTCGAACGATCTTTATGCATCAGGTTGAGCGCCATGTGACGGAGGATCGCGAGGTTGTAGGGGCTATTGTCCCGGCGGCTGCGGATTTGATCTTCGTTCATCACCACGTTAAGCACCCAGTGCAACCGGTTCTCCACCCCCCAATGCGAGCGAACGACTTGGCCAAGGCGTTCGGGCGTCAGCGGAGTACTCAGCAAAAAATAGGCGGTCTCGGTTGTCGTTTTCGTCGACTCGCCGGCGGGCGCCCGGCGGACGCGAACGACGCGGCCAAGCGCGGTTAACCCCGGCCAGCGATAGCGTTCCTGCAACCAAGCAACGTCGCTTGATACGAGCGCGAAGCGGGTCTCGATCCGACCGTGATTGTTGTCATGAGTGGCGTGGGTGTAAGGGCCGCGAGGCTTAGACTCAGCAAAAAAACGCACGACGGCGGCGTGCAGCGGGGTGTGATTACCCTTTAGTGCTAAGGCGTAGTCTCCACCGCGCTCGATAATTCGCTGCCCGGTTTCGCGCCGACAATTGAGCGCGTCGGTGGTGACGATGGTTCCGGTCAGATTGAGCATGTCGAGGAGCTTGATGACCGCGGCGCTTTCTCTCTTCTTGGTGCTGGTCGCGATTTGGGCCAGTACGAGGCGGGTATCGCAGCACCAGGCGCTGACCATGTGGAGCGCGGACCCGGGGCGTGTCGGGCCCATCGGCGGCCGCAGTACCTTCCCGTCGATCGCGATAACCCCGCTGCAGGTCTCGGTGAATCGCCCCATAAACCTCTGGAAGCAAAGCCGGAACTGATCAGGATCGAGCTTGCGGAATACGCGGCTGAAGGTATCGTGACTGGGTACTCCATTCTTCAGACGGAGAAAGCTGCCAAGGAACTCCTGCTTCGCCTCGGCAAAGACCGCCATATCGACGGCCGTCTGGCCTCCGGCTAAAGTCGCGCATAAGGCGATCGTCATAATCTCCGGCAGATCGTGACGTTTGGCGTTGGGACCTCGCGGATCCCTCAACTCGGCAAAGCAATGGCCGAGACTCTGCACTGCCTGATCCATGGGACTTTTGCGGCGTCACGGCGACCGCTCGCCGAGGCGGCGAGGTTTTCCTAAGACGTGTCCAAAGAGGACCGACGGCGGCAGCGAAGGCAAGGACAGGGATGTTACCAATCCGTCTGAGAAAACATCGAGGCAAGTTTTCGTTTCGACCCGTCTAATATATTGCGGGTATATGTCGGGATCACAAATGGTCACTCTCATCCTGAAAAAGGTATCCGTTGCCCGAATTCGAGGCGAATGACCAACAGCAGTGCCGGTTCTTCGGACCAAGCACGCTGGACTATAGAATGAGGGGTTACACATTGAGGTCCTTCGATGGTTTGTCTTGTCCCTCCAGAGCAGAGATTTGCTGCACGCGGTCAGCGAAATGTCGGCAATCTCGTCAACCATATGTCAAAAATGCAATTGACTTTAATTTAATTCAACTTTAGGAAACGCGGATTACGATTAATCGTGAGCTGATTATGATGCCTAATGCGCAGTGATCGGGGTCAGATTGCGACGCCATAACAGAAGTGCGCCGCGGCCCAAAAAAACTGAGCTCGGCGGATTGGCCGCGTAAATCCTCGGTTAGGTTTCTTCGATCAGATTTCGCGTGACGCTGATTGGGACTGCTTTTTGACGGAGCCCGCTATAGCCTTGCTTAAAAAGAGAGGCATTGTCCCGGAGTGGCAATGCTTTCCACGCCGGCCGGGCCGAAATGGGGGTGGACCGATGCTTATCCATGATCTTGCCTGCGCCATCGATGGGCGTCGGCGCATACTGTCAGCTGCGGTGATCTGGGAGGAGCGAGACTTCCCAGCCCAGCGACTTACCTTCGATATCGACGAACCGCAAGGGGGCGGCGAATGGACCGAATTCGGCGCGGATCCGCTGCTGTGCGAGGATCCTGTTCCGGACGCGTTTCTCGCCGCTTGTTTTCCGCTTGCCGCCGTTCACGGTGAAACCAGGGTCCGAGTTGAAGGTAGGGCCTGCCCGATGCTGGTCGAGGGCCTGCGCACCGCCTACGCATGGTGGTCGAGTTGGGGCGGGATGCCAAATCCTGCCCCCAGGATCGAGACCGCTGCCCGAGGTCATTTTTCGCGCCCTGATGCGCCGCGCAGAGCCGTTGCTTTGCTTTCCGGCGGCGTTGACAGCCTTCACATGCTGATGCGAAACCATCAGCTCTATGACCCTGACGATGCCGCCTATATTCGCGATGCGATATTTATTCATGGCATCGATATCGGCAAACGCGCGCGCGATGCAGGGACGGAACGCTATCAGGCGGTCTTGCGGCGGCTGGAACCCGTGGCGATCGAGACTGGCATTCGTCTTATTCCGTGTCGCACCAACTTACGGCATCTTCCTTCACGTCCCGGATTTTGGGCAAACCGTCACAGCGGCGCCGCACTGGCTGCTGTCGGCCATGCGGCGACTCTAGGCCCGGGGTTCTTGTTCATTGGCGGTACCTATCAGGTCGCTACCCCCGTTCCGGTCGGCTCTCATCCGACAGTAGATGGGCTATTCTCAAGTCAGCGCTTGACGGTGATACATGACGGCTCGCGCTTCTCTCGGCTAGAAAAGGTGCGCGAGCTCGCGACTTGGCCCACCGCGTTGCGAGTCCTCCGTGTTTGCCCCGAGAGTGCGGGTGATGAGGTCAATTGCGGGCGCTGCGAAAAATGCCTGCGCACCCGTCTTGAGTTGCTCGCGGCCGGTGTGGACGAGACCGCGTCCTTGGGGCCTAGCTTGACACCTGTCGAGCTGTGGAATGAGGCGGTACCGGTGCCGATAAACCACCGTGCAATCACCTATCACGACCTACTGTCGCCGCTTCGCGCGCGGGGTTTCGATTCGTTATGCGAAGTACTCGAGAGCAAGATCGCCGATTATCGTGAAGCTTCGGGCAGCGAAGCCGGATGGGTCGCCGATTGACCACGAAACGCACGTTTCTGGATGACTATGATGGCTATCTGGTTGATGTCGGTCGTCATTAACCACAAGATGGCTCCAGCCTGAAGATTGCGGGATGCGATAAGGACATTAGTGATGGCGTTGGTGATCGGCCTTCTCGGGCCTTTGGTGATCGAAATTGACCAGCGGCGGCTAGGCAAGCTTCCGAGAAAGGCGCGGGCTCTGCTGGCCTATCTCGCGACTCAGGGCGCACGTCCTGTAAGCCGAGAGCGGCTTTCGGATTTGTTATGGCCCTACCAGGGATCCGAACAAGCGCGACATAGCCTGCGCAACTGCCTGTTGGAACTGCGTAAGGCGTTTGGGCAGGATGCCACGCGTCATCTCGCTGCCGAATTTGCCAATTGCCGCCTTCAGGACGTCGATACCGACGTCGCTCGCTTCGAACAGCTCTCTCGTTCTAAAGAACGGTCCGAGTTGCTCGCTGCAGCGGAGCTCTACCGCGGTGAATTTCTATCTGATTTCGTGATCGATTCCGAGCCATTCCAAGAGTGGCTTTCGAGCGAGCGCGACCGGTCTCTCGACCTCATCTGCGGCGTCCTGCAGCGGCTGACAGGCTTGCAGGATCAGGCCGGCGAGCACGAGGCCGCGATAATATCGGCCCGCCGCTTGGCATTGCTCGATCCGCTCTCGGAAATTGGCCAGCGGGCATTGATACGCGCTTACGCGCGGGCCGGGCGTCGTCCGGAGGCCTTGCGCCAGTACCGCACCTGCGCGGAAATCCTAAAGCGCGAACTTGGTGTCGCGCCAGACGCGGAGACCCAGGCGCTCGCAAACGAGATCGCGCATTCAGGCGGTATCGGCCAGCCGTCGCATACGCGTCCGGTGGTTCGGCTCGGCGATGATCGGTTGATTCCAACCAACGCATCCCCTCGCCATGTTGCCGCAGCACCTCCATCAGCACCGGAGGGCACCCGGCTGCAGTGGCCGTGTCTGCTGCCGAGCATAGCGGTCGCGGTGGCACCTTTGCGCAACCTGACAGGCGACCCTCAACAGCAATACTTGATGGAGGCGTTCACCGAAGATCTCGTCACCGATCTCATGCGAACTGGCCCTGGACTGTCGCTGGCGCGCATCGGAGATGAGCGGCGGGCACCGGATGCCGCGCCACGTAGCGTGGGCGCCGAGATCGAGTACGTTGTTGCCGGCAGCGCCCAGCGCAATGGTCCTCAGACCTTGAGAGTCAATGTTCAGGTTACCGATGCGACGACGTCGGAATACCGCTGGGCGCGCCGCTATGAATTCGACCCGAACGAACTCGGTCGTGTTCAGACGAGGATCACGCGCCAGGTCTCGCGGGAGGTCCATGCACTGCTGCTGCGCGAAGCCAGCCGTCGCGCGTTTGTGAATGCCGGGATCGAAATTGGCGTCAATGAGTGTCTTGCCCAAGCCACAAGCCTCCTCAAGGGTAAGATGCGACCCGAGGTCACGGCCGAGGCGCAGCGTTGGTTCCTCGCCGCACTGGCTCTCGATCCACAAAACCTCGAAGGCCTGATCGGCCTCGCACGTACCTGCCAGCATCTGGTCGGCCAACCCTGGTGGGGCGATTCGAGTACTGCCGCGATCGCGCTCGACCTCGGACGAGAGGCGATTAACGACGCGCTTGCAATAGCGCCACAGCATCCGCTCGCAAATTGCGTCAAGGGGATGCTGTGCTCGGCTGGCGGCCAGCTGGATGAGGCGGCTGAAGCTTTCGATACAGCGCTCGCGGCGGATCCGCGGTTCGGGATCGCGCATGCGCAACGTGGTTACAATGCAGCGTTCCTCGGCCACGCCGAGGAAACCATGGCTGCGGTCGAGCTGGCAATGCGTTACGACCAGACCGACCGCCGTCACAGCATCTTTTTCTTCTTCAGCGGATTTGCGGAATTGTTGCTAGGCCGCACCGAGACAGCAGTTTCGCTATTGCAGAAATCGCTCGAGCGCAACCCCAGCTATGGGGCCGCGGAATTATTTCTGGTCGGGGCATTGCAGCTATTGGGTCGAAAAAGCGAAGCTGCCCGCGCGGCGACGGCGTTTCGCAACCAGTATCCGGGCTCGCGGGCAAATGACATCGAGCACCTCTGGCTCGCGCGTTCGACCAACATTACTTACCGCGCGCAGATCGATCCGATCTTTGAAAAGATTCGCTCGCTTGGCGTGGCTGGTTGACGTCTCCGCACTCGCTCTGGACGGGAGACACAAACTCCCGGTATAGGACCGCTAACCCCAGCCCTAACCCCGGGGGGGTGGCGCCCATGGTTCGGGCGCCCGCGGCTCCAGATCGGTCACAACATCGATTACGACCGGCTCGTTGGCAGCGAGCGCCTCGCTCAGGGCGGGTGCAATCTCGTTCGGCCGTTCGACTCGGATGCCGCGCACGCCAAAACTCCTCGCGACGGCAGTAAAATCCGTCGGGCCGAACCGCACCAGCGCCTCGCCGCGTCCCGGCCGATTGCCGGCGATGCGCCGTACGCCGGTGAGATTTTGGCCAAAGCCCGAATTGTTATTGACAACGACAGTCACTGGGATGCCGCACCGGCGCGCCAATTCGAGCTCCGCCAGATGGTAATAGAACCCGCCATCGCCAGTGAAGCACAGCACCTTGCGGTTAGGTGCCGCGCATTGTGCGCCGAGTGATGCCGGAAACGCCCAACCGAGCGATCCGGCAGCACGCAGATAGGTTTGCCCCGCCCCGTTGAAGTCCACCATGGTGCCGGTCCATATGCCGGAATAACCAGTATCGGCAACGACGATGCCGTCGGCCGGCAATGCCTTGCTGACTTCGGCGCACAGCCGCTCGACCCGGATCGGCACCTTGTCGTCATTGACGAGCGGAGCCATCGTCTGATGCCAATCGCCGACAATGCGCGCTGCTTCCTCGGCAAAGCCCCGGTCGCGCTGCGGTTTGCCGATCGCCTCTAGTAGCCGCGCAAGCGTCATCTTCGCGTCGCCGACAACGCCAATCGTGTTGGGGTAACTGCGCCCGATTTCAACCGGGTCGGCGTCGATCTGCACGATCTTTGTCGCGAGCGGCGGAATCGTCCAATTCAGTGTGAGTTGGTCTCCGGTGTCGCAGCCGACATACAGGACGAGATCGGCCGAGTGGACGATGCGATTGGCCGGCGGCGCCGAATAGCTGCCGGGCACGCCAATGTGGAGCGGATGCCGGGTTGGCACAATGCCGCGAGCTCCGAGCGAGGTCGCAATCGGCGCTGCCAAGGCCTCGGCCAGAGCCAATAATTCGGGCCCGGCTTGCGACGCCGCGGCACCCTCGCCGGCAATGATCACGACGCGACCGGCCGATTTCAGCGCCGCACCGGCGCGCTCGATATCCTGCGGATCGGCGACCGGGCGATGCGCCGGAATGCGGCGGCCCTCCGAGTCGATCACTGGCGGCTCGGCGGTCTGGCCCAGCTCGATGACATCGCCTTGCAGACCGTTGAAATCGAGATGCGTCGGCCGCGGCGTGTCGGCCAATGCCGCGCGCCACGCATGGCGCAACAGTCGCGGCAATTCAGAGGTTGCGTCGACCGGCGCCGAGAATTTGGTCACCGCAGCGAACAACGGCGCGTGCGGGATTTCCTGATAGCTGTTGCGGTGCTGGAACGAGGGCTCCTTGCGGCCGGTCAAGGCGATGACTGGGCTGCGCCCAAGCCAGGCATCTTGCAGACCCGAGGCAAGATTGGCGGCGCCGACCGACTGTGCCATGCACACTACGGGCTTGCCGGTGATGCGGGCATAACCATCGGCCATATAAGCCGCCGCCTTCTCGGAATGGGCGAGGATGCGGGTGACGCCGAGGTCGTCGAATTCGAGTAACGTGCGGCGCATTACCAACTCGACAAAAAACACATGCGTCATGCCGGTGCTGGCAAGCGCCCGCGCCAGCCATTGGGCACCGTTCATCGCTGCTGTTTCGCTCAATTCTCGTTCCCTCCCACTGCTGGTTTGCAGCGCTTTACAGTGTCAGCCCGCCATCGACAATGACAGTCTGCCCGGTGATCATCGCCGCACCCGCGCATAGAAAAAAGATCGTCTCGGCAATATCCTCGGGCTTGCAGGCGCGCTTCAACGGGGTGCGCTCGATCGAGGTTTGCTTGCGGTCAACAGGCCATTCCCTGTTCCACGGACTGTCGACAAACCCCGGCGCCACCGCGTTGACGCGGATTTCCGGCGCTAAAGTGCGCGCCAGACTGCGGGTCAGGTTGATCAGCCCGGCCTTGCTCGTCGCATACGGAATACTGCTGCCCGAGCCTTGTACACCGGCTATCGAGGCGGTGTTGCAGATTGCACCGCGCGCCGCCTTTAACGCCGGCACCGCCGCGTGCGCGCAGCGAAACGGCCCGATCAAATTGGTCGTCAGGATCGTCGACCAGAAATCCTCGGTCAACGCATCGAGATCGGAAAACGGGATCGGCGTCGGCGTTGCGGGCGTGCCGGCATTATTGACCAGAAAATCGAGATGGCCGAGGGCATCGATCGCACTCTTGACCATCCGCTCGGCATCGCCCGGTCGAGACACGTCGCCGGGAGCACCCAATACTTTGTGCCCCTCGCTCTTGAGGCGTTCGGCGGCGGCCGGCCCGCGTGCGTCATCGGGCAAATGGTTGAGCGCCACGGCTGCACCGCAGCGCGCGAAATGCTCCGCTGCCGCAAGCCCGATGCCCGAGGCTGCTCCGGTCACCAGCACTGCCTTGCCGGTGAGGTCCGCATTGATCATTTCGGGCTCCCTGCTGAGATTGAGGCCGAGCGGGAGCATGCGCCCGCGACCCGCGCTGTCAAGCCGCGGGGCGGAGTTGCGCGGTGCGCTCGGCTCAGAGAAAATCGCGCGCCCGTTCGATATCTTCGAGCACGCCGGCCGGCGACACCAACAACACCTCGTCAAAACCGAGCTGCTGCATCCGCTTGATCCGCTGACGAGCTTCGTCGGGTGGGCAGACCAGCGCCACATTGGTGGCTTCGGCGAGGCCGGCGGATTCCGGCCGATTGGCAAAGTCCACCGCGACATTGGCGAGCACCGCATTGGTGCCGCCAGCCTCGCGGAAAATGCGCATGCCGGCTTCCAGATCTTCCCAGCTGCTGTAGCGGCCGGATGGCGTCCACCCGTGGTATTCCTTGGCGGCGAGGGTGATCCAGCGCGGGCTACGCCAGGCACCGATCAGGATCGGCGGTCCGCCCTGACAGCCGGGCCAGGTCGACAAAGTCCCGCCATTGACCGGCTCGCCGCGCCACACCTGACCCATCGTTCTCAATGAATTCCTGAGCGTGCGAAAGCGGTGGTCCCAGTCGAGGCCGAGCAATTCGAAATCGTCGCGGGTTGAGCCGCTGCCGACGCCGAGCACCAGACGCCCGCCGGACAACACCTGGACCGACTGCACGCGATGCGCCAATTCGACGGGATGGCGCAACGGCACCTGCAACACCCCGATGCCGAGCTCGACGCGCTCGGTCACCGCCGCCAGCACCGCCAATTCGACAAGTGGATCGAGCGTCGGTCGCCCGCGGCCCATCGAATCGCCGACCCAAATGCCCGGAAACCCGGCGGCCTCGATGCGGCGGGCATAATCAGCGGTGCGCCCCAGTAGCCGGTCATTTGCCCCGGCGCCGGGCGTGAACCGGATCATCGTGCTTATCTTCACGGAAAATCCCCCATCTTCTTGGCCGCTTTCCGCCGAGCATGCGCTACATCGTCGTGCGGCGCCAGCGCCAGCGGCGGATCGCAGGATTGCACGCGCCTGCGAACTTCCGTGACCGATACCCGGTCAGCTCTGTCGTGGGTGCGGGGTCCTATGATAAGGTGGGAGCTAAACTCGCTGCCGTTCTCAATCAGGGAGGACTAAATGGACACGATCGAGGCAACTAGCGCATCAAAGACAACGAAATTGCTGTCACGGCTGCCATCGCGCCTGCATCACAACGCCTATGTCGTAAAGGACCACGAAGCCAACCGCCGGTTTTTCGAGGATCTGCTCGGCATCCCGCTGGTCGCGACCTGGTGCGAAAAGAATTCCAGCGCCGAGATCGGGCGCGAGGTCGAGTTCTGCCACACCTTTTTTGGCATGGCCGATGGCGGGGCATTGGCCTTTTTCCAGTTCGCCGACCCCGAACTCTACGAGATGACCCAGGCCGAAAAGCCGGCCAAGATCGGGCGCTACGACCACATCGCCTTCAAGGCCGAGCCCGATACCTACGAAGAACTGAAGCGACGGCTCGAGGCGGCTGGCGAGAAATACCGCGAGAGCAATCACGGCTATTGCAAGTCGATCTATGTGACGTCACCCGACGGGCTCCACGTCGAATTCACCCAGGACCCCGACGACGTCGCCGAGATCGACGCGATCCGCCGCGCCGACGCGCACAGCGAACTCGCCCGTTGGCTGTCCGGCGACCGCCACACCAACAACGAACTCCGCGGCCGCCACATCTGACGCGCAAAGGCGGTCAGCCGGCCATCCGCCAACTTTGGTAAGTGGTAACGATTTGCGGCTGACCGTACTAGGTCAGGCGTTGATCGGTCATGATCTGCGCGCCGATCCGTGGCCCGATTTCGCGGCTTTGGCTGAGATCTGCGGGCGGGCGGATGTCTGCTTTACCGATCTGGAGACCGCGATCAGGACTCCGCTGGCCGAGGCGGCGACGCGTCACGGCGTGTTTTTGCATGCTGCCGATCCGGCGGTGCTCGATTGCCTGCAGGCATTGTCGGTGTCGCTGCTGGCGACCGCCAACAACCATGTCTGGGATCTCGGCGCCGGCGGGATTATCGGCATGGTGCGCGAGCTCGACGCGCGCGGCTTCTGCCATGCCGGCGCCGGCAATGATTTGGCCGCAGCCGCGGCCGCCGCTTACCGCAAAACCGCCAACGGCACGGTCGCACTGGTGGCGATAGCAAGCGGGTCGATCCGCGAGGGTGCGGCTGCGACTGACATCCGCGCCGGGGTCAATGAATTGCGGCTCACTGGCGATGCGGCAGCCGCCGACCTCGCCCGCATCACCGCGGCGATCTCTGAGGCCGCGACGCGGGCCGAAATCTTGCTTGCGTACCACCACAACCACATCCTCGAAGAGGGCGGCCGGCATACACCGCATTGGCAGCGCGATTTCGCGCGTCATTGCATCGATGCCGGGGCATCGCTCTATGTCAGCCACGGCGCGCCACGGCCGCACGGCATTGAGATCTATCGCGGCCGGCCGATCTTTTGCGATCTCGGGAATTTCATCTTCCAGACCGCGACCGAACCCGGTCATTACGACGACGAGGTCTGGCAGAGCGTCATTGCGGAATGCCATTTCGCCGCCGGCTGCTTCCGGGAAATGCGTCTGATCCCGTTGCAGCTCAACTCCACCGGCATTGGCGGCTCCGACGATCTCAAAACCCGCGGCCGCCCGTCGATTGCCCGCGGCCCCGCCGCCGATACAATCCTCGCCCGCCTCGCCCGGTTATCGCAGGCCTTTGGCACCACCCTCGCCCGCGAAAGCGATACCGCCCTGATCTGGCCTTCGTGAATGGAACCTCGATCTCCTCGACCGTCATGTGAGGACGGTGCGTGCGAACCGCCTTTGGCCGGCTGCCTTCAACTCTGCCCGCGGGTACTTGCTGAACCAATCGAGCATGTGCTGCCAAGTTTCCTGGCTACGCCTCGTCCAGAGCGGAGGGTCCTGTGTCACGGCGGCATCGACGGCTCGGTTTCGTTTCGGTAGGCGAGCTCGCGGTACTCGCCCTTCCTTCTCCGATCTGAGCTATTTGCGCGCTCCTCCCCTCGAACCTCGTCTTTGTTTGGCTACTCGGCGGCTGCCCGCACCGAAGCCTTTTCGTTACGGAAGGCCGGGATCACTTCTTTGGCGAAGCGGTCGAGGTCTTCGAGCTGCACGTCGAGCGGGGTGCCGAGCGGGGTGGCGCAAATAACCCGATCGATCCCCGGGTAGCGCTTCTCGACCGCCTTGAGCTGCTCGACGATGTCTTCCGGCCGCCCGGCAAGAAAGCCGCCGGCCTTCACCGCATCCTCAATGCGCGGCAAATTGGTGGTGGCGGCAAGCCGGGGATCGCGCATCGCCGCGATCTGCTCATCGGTCAGTGCCCGCACCAGCCGCAGCTCGCCAAACATCTTCATGTTCTCTTCGTAATGCGGCGCGGCCTCGCGGATCGCCTGCTCGCGGCTCGATGAGGTATGGAACTGGTAGCCGAGCGCCAGCCGTTCCCCGAGTTCGAGCTTGATGCCGCGCCGGGCGTAGGCTGCCTGAAAGCCGATCATGTGCCGCTCGACAGCGCCACCCTCGGCCGAGCCGCCACCAATGACGCCGCGTATGCCGTGCTTCGCCATAAAATCGAAGGCGCGTTCCGAACCGCTCTGGATCGGCTGCCAGCATTCGACCGGCAGGCGCTCGGGCGCCGGCACCAGGGTGATCTCCTTTAAGGTGTAGCCGCGATACGGCACCTCCGGCGGGATCGTGTAGAACTTGCCCTTATGCGAGAACGGCTTGCCCTCGAACGCCTTGAATAGGATCTCGACGCCTTCCTCGAACAATTCGCGGTTGGCCTCCTGGTCCATCAGCGGCGAGCCAAACGTCTCCACTTCGCGGGTGTGATAGCCGCGCGCGACGCCAAAGATCACTCGTCCGCCGGTCAGGATATCGGCCATCGCGTAGTCTTCCGCGAGGCGCAACGGGTGCCACATCGGCACGACGTTGAAACCGCAGCCGATCTTGATGTTCTTGGTCACGCCGCACAAATGCGCCGCCATCATCAGCAGGTTCGGGATCAATTCCGTGCCTTCGGGCTGGAAATGATGTTCGGCCATCCAGAACGTGTCATAGCCGCGCTCGTCCATGCACTGGGCGTACTTCACCACTTTGTGCAGTGCGTTGCCCAGCTGCTCCTTGCTATGGCAGCGCTCATTGATCGGCGTGCCGGCGTAGCCGAGGTTCTCCATATCGGCGGTGCCGTAATAGGAGCTGTCGAATTTCGTGATCATCGCAGGTTCCTCTATTCTGCCGCGAGTGCTGACTTTTCCGCCCGCCAGGTCTTGAGGACCGGCAATACTTCCTTGGCGAACATTTTGAGTCCGCGCTCAGCGATGTCGAATGGTACGCCGCCAAACCGGAACGCCGTATTGAGCTCGAATTCACCAAGCACATCGCGCCGCGTTTCCAACTCCCGCAGGATGCGGTCGGGCGTGCCCCAAATAGCCGCCTGCATAAACCCGGCGACCGCCCCATCGAGCCCGCCCTTGCGCGCGATCTCCGCCTTTTGCGCGTAGGCGTCGTAGCCCTTTACTGTCGCGAAGTGTTCGCCGAGAAATTCGTAATGATGGAAATTGCTCTCGACAAATTTCCCCATGTATTTCCGCGCGTCCTCCTCGGCCTGCGCCAGGTCCGGCCCGCAGATGCAGAAATCGGTGATCATCATATGCGGCGCCGGCCGCCCATGAAATTTCCGGTGCAGTTCGCGGTTGCGTTCGATCGCCGGCAACCGCATGTGCCACGGCCGGTCGGAAAACATGACCATATGCGCGCCAAGCCTGGCGGCAGCCTCGACCAACTCCTCGCTCGCCGCGACGCAATAAATGCGGCCCGCGAAATCGTATTTGGGACGCGGCCTGAGTTCAATCCGCGGCTGCGGGTAATACTTGCCGTGCCCCTCGATAAAGCCGGTGCGCAACGCCTCGACGATCATCGGGGCGGCTTCATCAAAGCGCTCGCGCAACTCGTCCATTGTGCCGCGAAACGCCGCGAACTCGCGCCGCGCCAGACCGCGCCCCAAACCCAGCCGCAATTTTCCTTTGCACAACAGATCGAGGACCGCCGCCTGCTCGGCGACGCGCAACGGGTCGTGCCACGGTACGATGACGGCCGCCGTGCCGAGCCCGACGCCGGGGCATACCCCGGCGAGATAGGTCATCACCTGCAGATTGTCGGGGCAGAACGAGTAGTCGAAAAAATGATGCTCGGCTGACCACAACGCGTCAAAGCCGGAATCGGCGGCGAGCCTTGCCAGCCGGATTTCCTCGTCCCACACCTGATCGTCGCCGACATTCTCCCAGCCATAGCTGGCGAACACCATCATCATGCCGACATCCATGGCCTTCCTCCGTACGGTCACGTTGGTGCAAGTGTTTCACGCGCGGCGGGCCGTGACAACCATCAGACCTCCACTCATGACATATGCGACACCCTCGGCAATGATCGAAGTTCTGTTGCAGATGCCGGCTGCCCTTGCGGTCGAGGTGCGCCTGCTCGACGAAGGACTTCCGCTGCACGCCCCCATCTAATCGACATCGAGGTGACGCAGGTGCGGTGGCGCATAGCAGGGTGTCGGAATTTCCTCGGTTACTATCCCGCGAGGACTTGAGGACGCGCGGCGTAATTCAGTGGCCAGCTTAGCGGCCTACCTGACGTCGGATCCCATTGCGCTTATGGTCCTTTAGAGTCCCAGGGGGTCTCACCTGCGGCGTTGCAGCCGGAGATGCGGCCAAAGGCGAGGCATTCGCCGATATTGCCGGTGCCCTGGTACAAATAGCTGTAGATCGAGCCGAGTTCGCCGGCGCTGTAGAGCCGCGGGATCGGTGTGCCATTGGGGCGCACGATCTGGCCCTTTTCATTGCGTCGCGGGCCGCCCTGAGTGTTGAGCATCGAAGGCGACAGCTCGACCGCATAGAACGGCCCATCGCCGATCGGCTCCAGCATCAGCGACCGGCCGAACTCCGCGTCTCTCCCGGCATCGCAATAGCGGTTCCAGCGGCCGACGGTGCTTTCCAATGCTGAAGGGTCGAGCCCTAGCTCGGCGGCGAGACCTGCAACGGTATCAGCGGTCTTGATCCAGCCTTTGGCCAATTCGGCGCTGTTGTCCCCGCTCCATTCGTAGCGCTCGATAATTTGCGTCCAGCCATGGCTGGGATGCTTGTCGTAAAGAGGTCCGGCCGAAAACAGCGCGTGATCGACAATCATAAACATCGGGCACGGTGTCGACAATGGCAGCCAGCGGCTATTCACCGGGACTTTGCCGTGCCGGGTTTTGTACTTCTCGTCGGTAAAGCGCCTGCCGTCGGGGCCGACTACGATCATGCCGCCCGGCATCACTTTGCTGTAATGCAAGGCCTGCATCGAAAACGATGTCCGGATCTCCGGAACCTTCAGCGCCATCGACGGCCCGGCGTAATTGTTCATGTGCCAGAGATCGGCGCCGACCGACATCGCCATCGTGATGCCGTCGCCTTCATTATAGGGCGAGCCCGAGGTGTAGCAGTAGGGTACGCCAGGCAAGTAATCGCGGATCATCTCCTGGTTGTTTTCAAAGCCGCCGCAAGTCAGCACCACGCCCCGGCGCGCTTTCACATAAATCGGTTTATCTCCGCGTTCCGCGCAAACCCCGAGAATTTCCTTGGTGATGTCGTGCTGGATCAGCTCGCGGCCGGGCATTTCGTAAATAACACGGATCGGACGCTGTTTGACCAGGCTCTCGAACCGTTTCCATGTGTAGGAGTAGCCATAAGTCGGCCCGTCGTGAAATTTATGCACGCATCCCGAGCCCGGCAGATCCGGAAATTCGATACCGACCGGCGGATGCTGATGCTCCTGCGGGTCCCCGCCGAGACTTTCGAGCCACGCATTGTTGCGGCACATTTCCTCCGCCCACGCCTTCACCATCGGTTCCGGCACGGTGTAGGGGCCGCACAGCGCGGTCAAATAGGCAGCGGCATCCTCGGCCGAAGATGTGTTCAGATATCCCTGACCCGCGACCCGGGTGTTGCCGCCGTGCTCGCCTTCGGGTGCCTTTTCGAGGATGACGACATCGGCGCCGAGATCATGGGCTGTTACCGCCGCTGCGACGCCCGCCGCTCCAAACCCGACGACCACGACATCGGCTTCGATATCCCATTTATCCGGCGCTGAGAACTGGCGTTGCATTGTGGGTTCTGAGCGCATCAGCTTGGCTTAGCGGTGTTGGACAATGCGAGCCTCCAGCCTTGGCGGGGTGCGCAATGTCTGCAATACCACGCAATAGCGCTCGGTCAGCTTCAAGAGGCTTTCGCGCCGGTCCTCGGGTTCGTCGGTGTCGAGCGTAAAGCTTAGCCGGATGTCGCGAAAACCGACCGGCGCGGTGCGTTCGACGCCCAGAGTACCGCGGAAATCGAGATCACCCTCGGCATGGACGGACCCGCCGCGCAAATTGAAATCGATGGCCGTCGCGACTGCTTTCAACGTGACGCCGGCACAGGCGACCAGCGCTTCGAGCAGCATGTCGCCGGAGCAAACATCAAGACCGGTGCCGCCCGTCGCAGGGTGCAGACCGGCAGCGATCATTGCCCGCCCGGTCTCGACTTTGCAGACAATTGCATGGTCCGCCAGATCACCATGCGCCTTTAGCGTGACGACAGCCGCAGCCGGATCATTGCGGTATTTTTGCTTGAGCGGCGTCTGCAGTTCGCGCAGCGCGGTGCTGTCCATTCCTGACCTCGTCTTAAGCATTTTAACGGTTGAGCCCGCGACGATGCCGCGGGTTCCCCCTGGCTGGTTTCGCAGGGCCGAGCGCGATGACCGCACCGCGCCTGGCCGATTTTTACTGATTGTTAAAGATACTTCGCCGGCCGGATCATCGCCCGCCACATATGTGCGACTGGGCTGTTGTCAAAGCCGAGCCCTTCCTCTGGCTGCTTGAAATTGCGGCCGATTACATCGGTGAATTCTTCGAGTTCGACTTTGGCATTCGGGTCGAAGGAATAAATGTCGTGCACCGTAATCATTCGTCCCGACATGTACCATTTATGGTCGCGCATCCGCTTGTAATCTTCCTCGATATACGGATCGGGTCGGTAATCGTCGCCGAACGATTTGACATAGGATTGCGGATATTCGTACCCGACTGACTCGTCGGGATAAAACCGCAGGACCTGATGAGCCCGGATCGCCCAGGTCACTTCCTCGTCAACATAGGGCTCGACCAGCTGCGCGCCCCAATAGCCGTGATCGCCACGGATAAAGCCGATCGTCGAGATGTCGTGCAGTAGACACGCGAGCACCATATTTTCCGGCAACCCGGCATTGACCGCATGCTTGGCGCTCTGCAGCAGATGCGCCGCGGGGCCAAAGCGGCATTTGAAGAAATCGACCAGTGTCGGCTTTTCCGGCATTTCCGGCAGCCGAGGATCGTCGCCCATCAGCACCCGCGCGTTGGGATTCTTCGCCATCAGCGCGGCGACATTCGGCGCCGGGCCCATATCCCCTTCGGCCATGCTGTAGAGCCGTGACTTGATCACGATGCAGTCGAGTTCGCGGCTCATTTGTTCTTCGAGCGCGTCGGCACGCTGGGACAAGGTCATCGCATCATTCATCGGTTTCTCCTTAGCCGCGTAATTCCTGGCATGAGCTTAGCCGATCGCGCTTGATTGCGTCGACTCCCGCTCATCCCTGGCATGGCCGCCCCGCTCTGATCGGCGGGACCTCGGCTAAGGTCTACGATTGGGCGGCGGCAGATAGCTGAGGTTCGGGTTGGGCGATTGGCGCCGCTTTCATCCCGCCATGCACTTGTGCGACAATCTCGAATGAGTGCTTGCGCTTGGCGTGGTCGAAGATGTTTGCGGTGACCATCAGCTCGTCAGCGCCGGTGCGGCGGATGAAGTCTTCGAGGCCGCGCCGCACCGTATCCGGTGCACCGATAATCGCGCAGGACTGCGAGTCGGCGAGGATGGCGCGCGCGTAAGGATCGAGTTGCGCATCAAAATTGGCGACCGGCGGTGGCACACGGCCGGGATGGCCGATCCGGTTGTTCAACGTCGCTTGCTGCAGCGAGGAGAACAGAAACTGAGCCTCATTATCCGATTCCGCGGCAACGACGACTACCCCGAGCATCACATGCGGCAAAGCAAGTTGCGTCGACGGGCGGAACCGCTCGCGATAGACCTGGATTGCCTGCATCATCATCGCCGGGGCGAAATGCGAGGCAAAGGCGAACGGCAGGCCCAAATAGGCGGCGACCTGCGCGCCATAGAGGCTGGAGCCGAGAATCCAGATCGGCACCTCCAACCCAGCGCCGGGGACCGCCTGCACCGCCTGCCCCGGTTCGGCCGGCTGGAAATACGCCATTAGCTCGACGACATCCTGCGGGAAGTTTTCAGCGCCACCGAGCAGGGCCCGGCGCACCGCCCGCGCGGTGACCTGGTCCGAGCCCGGCGCGCGGCCGAGACCGAGCTCAACCCGCCCCGGATGAAGGGCTGCGAGCGTACCGAATTGCTCGGCGATCAGCAGCGGCGCGTGGTTCGGCAGCATGATGCCGCCGGCGCCGATCCGGATCGTGCTGGTGCCGCCCGCGACATGGGCGAGCGCAACCGCGGTTGCGGCGCTCGCGATGCCTGGCAGATTGTGATGCTCGGCCATCCAGAATCGCCGGTAGCCGAGCGCTTCGACATGGCGCGCCAGATCGAGCGAGTTGCGCAACGCCTGGCCGGCATCACTGCCCTCGGTGATCGGTGAAAGATCAAGAACGGAAAGCGGGACCATCAGACGATCATGAAGGGTTATGCGGCTTGCGCGCTGACGGCCGGCATGCGGCGGGCGAGCACAATTTTTTGCGCCGAGCGGCCGAAGAAATGGTACCCGGAGCCGCCTTCGGCGAGCACATCGAGAAACGCGTCAGGCTCGGTGATGCGAACGCAGCCGAGGACATCGGCGCCGCGCGCAAGGAAGGCGTCCGGCAGCATGCCGACGGTGGGCCCGACGATCGTGACCCGCGCTTCGGGCCGGGCCAACGCCAGCAGATCTTCGAGCGTGGCGTTCAGAAGGGTCGAGCCGGTGATCAACAACACATCGGCGTCAGGCACGACGTCACCGGCCTGTTCTGCCGGGCGAAAAAACGGCAGCTCATCGGCCTTCAAGGTCGCGGGGTCTTGCTCCAGCACCAGATAGGACTGGCCGCGGCGTTTCAATTCCTTAAGAAACGGAACGAACGCGCCGACGACGACGACCCGATCGCCCTTGCGGATTTCGGTCGCGTCAAAGGCGTCCACCCCCACCCGTAGCTCGACATCGGGACGCGGCCGGCGCTGCCAGCAGCAATCTGCAAGCGCATTCAGAGTGGCGATGCCGACGGCCCGGCGAATGCCGTGATCGGAGAGCGCCTCGCACGCCAACTCCGCCGCATTGCGGCCCCGAATTTTGCCGGGAAACGGCATCGCCATCGCCGAACTCGGGCAGCATACCGCTTCCGGGATCGTCTTGATCGGCGTGGCACAGGCCCCGCCGACGCCGTTACTAAGCTTGACGCCAGTGAAGAACAGCCCGATCACCGCGCGCTCGACCGTGACCTGCGCAAGATCTGCGCCGAGGATCGCCTCGATCGCCGATATCGTCTCGGCCAAAATCGAATCGGTCTTTGCGTCCTTCATTTCGCCTCGCTTGTCGGTCGAATTTCGGCTGCACTATATCTGACCGGATATGTCGACCGAGTTCTCTCTGCTGCACAATACCTCGGAAAGGAAGATACGATGAAACTAAGCGCGCGCAATCAGCTCAAAGGTAAGATCGTCGCGGTCACCAAGGGGCAAACGACAGCGCATATCCGCATCGATATCGGCGGCGGAAATATCGTGACCTCGTCAATCACCAACGAGGCGGTCGACGATCTCGCTCTCGCCGTCGGCGACGACGCGTTTGCCGTCATCAAGGCGTCGGATGTGATGGTCGCCAAATAAGGGGGCGCGACAGCCCTTTGGTTCTCGGACAGAACAGCCGTCGTGACAGTGAGGGATGTGGTAGACCACCCGCGGCTATACTCTGACAGGTCGTGAGGCTTCGTGGTTTACCTGCCGCCCGTTTTTACCGAAACCCGTCCCGAAATTCTGATCGCCCATATCGAGCGTTACGATTTTGGGCTGCTGGTTAGCCATGGCGAGCATGGCCTGGTGTCGAGTCATGTTCCGTTTCTGGTCGAGCGGCGGGGCGATCAACTGTATTTGCAGGGTCATCTGGCGCGCCCTAACCCGCAGGTCTCGAATTTGCCGCAGGGCAACGAGGTCCTCGCCGTGTTTAGCGGACCGCACGCCTATATTTCGCCACGCTGGTATGCGAGTGGTCCGGCGGTGCCGACCTGGAACTACGCCGATGTTCATGCTTATGGCGCGGTTCGACCGATTGATGACGCGGACTGGTTGCGCGATCTGCTGCGCCGTCTGTCACAGCGGCATGAGAGCGGCAGCGAGACGCCGTGGCGAATGGAGGATCAGCCCGCCGACTATATGGCCGGCATGCTTAGGGGAATTGTCGGTTTTGAGATTAGCGTGACGCGGCTCGAAGGCAAATTCAAGCTGAGCCAGAACCGTCCCGCGGCGGAGCGTCCGCGGATCATCGCCGCATTGGAAGCCGCCGGTGATGCCGAGGCCGGCGGCGTCGTCCGGATGATGCGGCAGCGCGAATAGGCCGAGAGTTAAAATGCGCGGCGGTCGGGCCGGGGAACCCGCTCCGCTGCTCACGATGAAGAGCTGATGCGGGGGGTGTCGTTGATGTGCAAAGCCGTATGGCTGCTGCTTGCGATCCTGGCCGCGACCTTCTCGGAAGCGGCCGGCGCAGCCTCACCCACTCCGACCTTAGCGGGGTCAGCGCACTCGCCGCCTTCCGCCGGTGTCGCGGCGCAGCCACCGTCACCTTCGTCCGGCGAACTGCAGCAACTCGTCAACACGTTGCAGAGCGACCAGCAGCGGTCAAAGCTGATAGCGCAGCTGCAGACGCTGATCGCGGCGCAACATCACGCCGAGCCCCCGAAATCGGAGGGGGTTGCTCTGCTTGGGCGCTTGTCCACCCAGATCGACGCTTTCACCGGCGAGATTCTGGCAGGCGTCGCAATGGTTGTGGATGCGCCACGATTGATCCGCTGGGCCCGCGAGCAGATGCACAATCCCGCCGCGCGCGAGCGCTGGGCGAGCGCGGCGCAGGCTTTTGTGCTCGTCTTTGGCGGAGCGGCGGCGGCTGAGGCGGCACTGCGCTGGGTCATCGCCCGAACGCGGCCCAAATTCCCGGTGCGTCGACGCGATACCCGAGCGATCAAGGCGCTCTTTGCCTTGCTCGCATTTATCCTCGACCTGGCGCCGATTTTGGTCTTCGCGGCAATCGTTTATGGCGCCGTCGCAATGGCGCTCAATTCATTGACCCCGACCGGCATCACAATGTCGGTCCTTGCGGTAGCGACGATCGAGGCGCGGCTGATCCTGTGTGTCGCACGCGCGGTTCTGATCCCGCCCGACGAGGGCACCTCGTTCCTGCGGCTCGACGCCGAGACGCGAAATTATCTCTACATCTGGGTCAAACGCTTCACGTTTTGGGGCGTCTTCGGCTATGCGGTGCCTGAAGCCGCGTGGTGGCTCGGCATTCCGGGCGCCCTCTATACCTTGCTGCTGAAGCTCGTCGGGCTGGTGCTGGCGCTGCTCGCGATCATCTTTTTGCTGCAAAATCGTAACCAGATCGCCGATTGGATCGGCGGCGATGGATCCCGGCTATCGGGCTGGGGCCGAGTGCGGCGCACATTGGCCGAAATCTGGCAATTGCTGGCGATCTTTTACATAGCCGGCCTCTACGCGATTTACGCGCTGCATATCGAGGGCGGGTTTAGCTATGTTGCGCGCGCTACCGGGCTCAGCATTTTGGTAATTCTTGGGGCGCGGGTGCTAGCTCACTCGATCCGCAGTTTGAGCCAGCGCGGGTTTGCCGTTTCACCTCACCTCAAAACGCAATTTCCGACGCTTGAGCAGCGTGCGAACCGCTATGTCCCGGTCCTGACCGGTTTGGTCAGCGCGGCACTCTATATCGTCGCCGGCCTAACCGTGCTGCAGGCTTGGGAAATCAGCGCTTACGCCTGGCTCGACACCGATCTTGCCCGGCGGATCGGAGGCGACCTGTTGTCGATCGGCCTGATTGTCGCGGCTGCACTGGCGGTCTGGGAGATCTTCGCCTCGGCGATCGAGCGCTATCTCGGCAAAATCAACGGCGGCGTGCCGCGACGCACCCGCATCCGCACGATGCTGCCATTATTGCGCACGGCGATGCTGTCGCTGATCGTCGTCATGGCCGGGCTTATCATTCTCTCGCATCTCGGCATCGACATCGCGCCGTTGCTTGCCGGGGCCGGCATTGTCGGCGTCGCGATCGGCTTTGGCAGCCAGGCATTGGTCCGCGACGTGATCACCGGCCTCTTTATCCTGCTCGAAGACCAGCTTGCAGTCGGCGACATCGTCGACCTCGGCAAGGATCACGCGGGTGTGGTCGAGGCGATCAGCGTGCGCACAATCCGGTTGCGCGATCTTTCCGGCACCGTCCATACGGTCCCGTTCAGCGAGGTCACAACGGTCAAGAACATGACCCGCGACTTCGCCTATGCCACCGCCCGGGTGACGATCGCCTACGGCGAAGACATCGATCGCGTCGTCGAGATCCTGCGCGAGGCGAGCGCCGATTTGATGGAAGACGAGGCGGTGCGCGACCTGATCATCGACCCGTTCGAATATCTCGGTGTTGACGCCCTTAACGAGTTTTCGGTGGTGCTGTTGGTCCGCATTCGGACATTGCCGTCAAAGCAATACGCTGTCGGCCGCGCATTTAACCGGCGGGTCAAGATGGCATTTGACAAATATGGGATTACGATGCGCGATCCGTCGCCGATGTCGATAATCGGTCCGCCCGAGCAGACAGCGGAGCGGCCGGAGGAAGCCGTGACACCCGCGCTGCGGCGCGCGTGACCACTCGCTAAATCGATCGCCGCCATTCTAGATTAATCCTGATCGCTGCGGGCAAGGGCTTCGGCCGCGTCGGTGTCGGCGCAGGCCAGCACCGCCTCCGCAACCCGCCGGCTGAACCCGGCACGAGCAAAAGCAGCCAGCTCACGCGTCCTTTCGACGGCGAAGCGTCGATAGGGGCCAAGCCGGCGACGGCGGGCAAAGGCGCAGGCGGCGGCGAGGTCGGGATCGGCAGAATTTGTGCGCAGTGCCGCGAGGGCTTCGGTGGCGAGCGCGCCGGTAACTCCTTTGGCTGCCAGTCGCGCGCGTATCTTGGCCAACGACTCACCGCGACGATGGAGCGCCTCAGCCCGGCTTGCGGCATAGGCCGCGTCGTTGAGCAGACCCGATCGCAAATAGTGTTCGACAAGCGCTTCGATCAGCGGTTCTGCCTGGTGAAAGACCTCGGCGTTATCGCGCAAACGGCGGCGGAGGCGGCGCAACAGAACACGTCGCAAGTTCGCGGCCGAACTGGCATATCGCCCCAGATAGGCAAGGGCCCAATTTTCGAGAAGCCCCGCGTCGATTTCGCTTGCGTCCACCTTTGTCGCCCCACCCGATCAGCGATCGGCTATGGTCCCGGCGTAATCTCGTGTCAACAAAAGGGGACCGGAAAGGCGGATGCAGCCCGGCAGCGCTACATGCGCGGAAGTGCTTGACCCAGGCGTTCTGCGCGGCGGTTCGGCGGGCATTCCATCGGATGGCCCCCGGTGAGCAACACCGGCGCATCCATTTCCCGCTCTGCCGGCTCCGGTGGCCAGCCAAGACGCGCCATTGTCATCGCGCTGATCGTTGGCTGCGCGTTTTTTATGGAGGGGCTCGAACTCGACGATGATCGCCGTGTCGATCCCGGCGATGGCGAAGAGCCTGGGCCAAAGCCCGCTGCGCCTCAATCTGGTGATCGCGACCTATCTGTTGAGCCTCGCAGTCTTTATCCCGGTCAGCGGTTGGATCGCCGACCGCCTCGGCGCTCGTATCGTCTTCTGCTCGGCAATCGCAATCTTCACCACCGGTTCGGCGTTGTGCGGAATCGCTCCCAACCTGCCGGTATTGCTGGCGATGCGCGTGATCCAGGGTTTCGGCGGGGCGATGATGACCCCGGTCGGGCGGTTGATCCTGTTGCGCAGCTTCCCGCGATCGGATCTCGTCTCGGCGATGAACTGGATGACGATCCCGGCGATGATCGGACCCACCGCCGGGCCGATCGTCGGCGGTTTCATCACGAGTTGGTTTTCGTGGCGGGCAATATTTTTCCTGAACCTGCCGGTTGGCCTTCTTGGCCTCATTCTGGCGTTGCGTCTGTTCGAGAATTTCCGTGCCCCAGCGCCGATCCGCTTTGATTTACGCGGCTTTGTTATCTGCGGGTTGGGATTGGCGTTGCTCGAGCTGGCGATCGAAAATCTTGGTCGCCCGATCATCCCGGGTGCGTTGGGAATGGCGTTTTTCCCCGCCGCGCTGGCGATCCTGGCACTTTACGGCTGGCATGCACGGCGGTGCCAAGATCCGATCCTCGATCTCGCTCTGTTGCGGATCCGCACCTTTCGCATCGGGACCGTCATCGGTGGTGTGTGCCGCATCGGTCTTGACGCGGTGCCATTTTTGCTGCCGCTGCTGTTCCAGCTGGGGTTTGGGATGAGCGCCCTGCAATCCGGGCTCCTGACCTTTTCGTCAAGCGTCGGCGCGATGGCGGTGCGGACCCTCGCCAGCCCATTGTTGCGATGGTTTGGCTTTCGTCGGCTGCTGGTCGGCACGGCCTGGCTCTCGGCCGGGGTAACCGCGCTGTGCGGATTGCTGCAGGCGAACACCGCGGTGTGGCTTACCGTGGTGCTCGTCCTGCTGTCGGGGTGCGTGCGCAGCGTCCAATATTTGGCGCTAAACACGGTCAGCTATGCTGATATGCCGGGTCCGCTGTTGAGCAAGGGCACCAGCGTCGCCGGTGTGGCGCAACAGGTGGCGCGCGGCTTTGGCGTCGCGGTCGCGGCGGCGTCGCTGGCGGTTATCGCCGGACCGATGAAGGTTACAGTCGAGGATTTCCGGTTTGCCTTTTTTCTGGTGGGATTGCTCCCCCTCGTCGCCGGCTTCGGCTTTTTGCGGTTGACGCCAAACGATGGCGAGGCGGTCAGCGGACATGTTCAAGCGCCGCGGCCCGCGAAGGCTGCGTAAGCACATAGGGAGGTCGTTTCATGGCGGGATACATCGAGACGTATCGTCGATCGCTCGATCGGCCGGAGGAATTCTGGGCCGAGGCTGCCGCGGCAATCGATTGGGAGCGGCGCTGGGACCGGGTGCTCGATGCCAGCCAGCCGCCATTTTACCGCTGGTTTGCGGGCGCCCAGCTGAACACTTGCTGGAATGCGCTCGACCGCCATGTCGCGGCCGGCCGCGGCGGGCGGACGGCGTTAATCTGGGACAGCCCGGTAACCGACGAGACCGTGGCGTTCACCTATCGCGAATTACGTGATCGTGTCGCGCGCCTTGCGGGAGTGCTTGTCGGGCTCGGGGTCAAGAAGGGCGACCGAGTGCTGATCTACATGCCGATGGTGCCCGAGGCGGCGATGGCAATGTTGGCTTGCGCGCGGATTGGCGCCGTCCATTCGGTGGTTTTTGGCGGATTTGCGGCGCACGAGCTGGCAACCCGCATCGATGACGCCCGCCCCAAGGTCGTTCTCTCGGCCTCGTGCGGGATCGAGCCGAGCCGCATCGTCGCCTACAAGCCGTTGCTCGACGCCGCGATCGCCGAAGCAAAGTCAAAGCCCGAACATTGCGTGATCCTGCAGCGCCCGATGTGCCATGCCGATCTGGTGGCGGGACGCGACCATGACTGGGACGAGCTGGCAGCCGCCGCGCGGCCGGCCGATTGCGTTCCGGTATTGGCGACCGACCCGCTCTACATTCTCTACACCTCAGGCACGACCGGCATTCCCAAAGGCGTGGTGCGCGACAATGGCGGCCATGCCGTGGCGTTGCATTGGTCGATGCGAAATATCTACGGCGTGCAGCCCGACGAAGTGTTTTGGACCGCCTCCGATGTCGGTTGGGTCGTCGGTCACTCCTACATTGTCTACGCGCCGCTGCTCTACGGCTGCACGACGGTGATGTATGAAGGCAAGCCGGTCGGCACCCCTGATGCCGGCGCCTTTTGGCGGGTCATCGAGCAGCACGATGTGCGGGTCTTTTTCACCGCGCCGACCGCATTCCGGGCGATCAAACGCGAGGACCCCGACGGCCTATTGATCCGACAGCACGATCTGAAGAATTTCCGTGCCCTGTTTCTGGCCGGCGAGCGCGCCGACCCGCCGACTGTCGGCTGGGCCGAGGAACATCTCAAGGTGCCGGTCATCGATCATTGGTGGCAGACCGAAACCGGGTGGCCGATCGCCGCCAATTGCCTCGGCATCGAACAATTGCCGGTCAAACGCGGCTCGGCGACATGTCCGGTGCCGGGTTGGGATCTTCGCGTTCTCGATGCCGAGCGCGAAGGCGAGGCGATCGAATTAGGCGGCGGCCGGATCGGCGCGCTCGCCCTCAAACTGCCGCTGCCGCCGGGCGCACTACCGACTTTGTGGCAGACGGATGACCGCTTTGTGCGATCCTATATGAGCGCATTTCCCGGGTTCTATCAGACCGCCGATGCCGGTTTCATCGACGAGGACGGCTATGTCCATGTCATGACCCGCACCGACGACATCATCAACGTCGCCGCGCATCGGCTCTCGACGGGTGAGATCGAAGAGGTTCTGGCGGCCCATCCCGACGTCGCCGAATGCGCCGTGATCGGTGTCGCCGACGCGCTCAAGGGGCAGGTGCCGTTAGGGTTGTTGGTGCTGAAGGCTGGGGCAACGCGAACCGCGGAGGAAATCCAACAAGAAGCCGTCGCCCTCGTGCGCGAGCGCATCGGCCCGGTTGCCAGCTTTCATAAGGCTCTCGTTGTCGCCGGCCTGCCGAAGACCCGGTCAGGCAAGATCCTTCGCGGTACGATGCGCAAGATCGCCGACGCCGAACCCTATCCGATGCCGGCCACGATCGACGATCCAGCGGTCCTCATCGAGATCGAACAAGTCTTGGCACGAAGCGGCTTCGGACGGGAAACGGTCGTGCGAACCGCCGAAACGGCGTAGGCCAACGCATTCCAGTCCTATCAAATCGACTATGCTTATGGCGGGGTGGCCCGTCAGTGAAGCCGCGCTCTAGGAACACGCGCTGCCCAGCATCGACGATCGCCTCACGTGTGCAGGTCGTCGAGAAGTGCTCTTGCGAGTTTCAGGTCGGCTGTGTCGAACCCTTCGGTGAACCGCACGTAGACCGGCTGAAGAAGCGCCAGCGCCTCGGCGGAACGGCCCTGATCGCGTAGCAGCCGAGTGAGGCTCGCCACGGCGCGCAGTTCCCATGACAGGGCGCCCTGCCGGCGCGCCCAATCGAGCGCTTGCCGGAAATAACCTTCGGCAGCGGCTGACTGTGCGGCTGCACCCTGCAAGAGGACCAGCTCGCCTTTGACCCGCAGCAACTCGGGCGTTTGCCAGAGTTCTTCGGTACGCTCGGCGCGTGCGATCGCGTCATCGATGGCGTCAAATGCGTCAGCGATCTGCCCGACTTTTCCCAAACCCTCGGCCATATAGACCGCGGCAAACCGCATGAACCGCGGAGCCGTGATCCCAGTTTCGCCAAGCTCTTCGAAACACGATCGCAACAGGCGCAATCCGGTGGCGACGTCGCCGCGTCTGATAGCGACCGCTCCCTGATAGCCCCAGCCGTACAGCTGCCAATGCGCCAGAGCATGGCGCTTCGCGTGCTCGAGCAGCATGTCCGCGTAGTGGTCGGCCGCTGCCAGATCTCCGTTCCACAGCGGGACCGGACACGCCGCGCGGTGCAGAGCATAACTGAACGAGATCGCGTGCTCTGCCGCCCGCGCATCATTGACGCTGCGTTCGGCTTCGCGCATTGCGCGATCCGGAAAGCCCTGCAGCCAAAGGATTCGCGCAAGATGGACGCGAGCCGTAACCTGCGGATCGAGCTGCAGGCGAATGGATTGCCGTTGGTGGCCGGAACCAGCGGACTCGGCGAGCGCCCGCTCGATGTGTAGTCGCGCGCTCGGTTGATCACCAAGGTTGTGGTGCGAGATGCCGATCATCCGCTCACTAACAAATCGATCGTCCCGGTCGAGGCTCGTCGTCGCCAGGCAAGCGAACTCGTGCGCTAGGGACAAAGCGGTGCGGTAATCGACACCGTTGACATGAAAGGACCACAGGCCCCAAAGGGAGCGCTTCTGGTACTCGAGATCCCCCAAGCTCTTCGCAAGCTCCAGGGCCTTCGTCCAGGCCGAGGCCACTTCGGGAACGCCGCCTCGGGTATAGAGTCGAGACGCGCCCAACGCGGCAAGCAGCTTCATCTCCTGGCGAGCATCCGGCTCGGCGAGGGTTGTCAATGCAGCGAGGGCCTGCTCGACGCGGCGGCGGCACTCCTCCAGTAGCGAGAGCTGCATCCACAAAGGAACCGCGGCCGCAGTCAGCGCGATGCCGGGCGCTGCATTGCCTTCAGGAGAAAATGCCCAGTCAAGCGCAGCTCGCAGATTGTCGGTGTCGCGCGCGTATTCGATCAACGATTCTGCCGTGGGCCGCGCTTCCCACTCGGCTTCCCCGCGTTCAAAGAGGCTGCGGTAATACTCGGCATGGCGCCGCGCCAGCCACTGGCGCTCTCCACTCTCGTCAAGTTTCTCAAGCGCGTAAGCCCGGGTCGTGTCCAGGAGCCGATAGCGATTGCGAACGTCCTCGACCTCTGCCGCTACGAGCGACTTGGTGACTAGGCTAAAAAGACCGTCGATAACTTGCGGTGCGGTGAGATCGTGGCTCGCGGCAACCGCGCCAGCCGCCTCCAGGCTGAACGCACCGGCGAAGATCGCCAAGCGGCGCAGGATCACGCGCTCGGACTCCGCCAGCAGTTCGTAGCTCCAGTCGACCGTCGCCCGCAGCGTCTGCTGTCTCGGCAAGGCTGTTCGCCGGCCACCGGTCAGGATATGAAAGCGATCGTCGAGGCGAGCAGCGACTTGATCCACCCCAAGCATCGCGCTGCGGGCAGCCGCCAACTCGATGGCAAGCGGGATGCCGTCGAGCCGCCGGCAGATCGTCGCAATAGTGCCAGCTACGAGCCGATCGAGCGCGAAGTGCGGTTCGGCCGCCCGCGCCCGCTCGACAAATAGCCGAACCCCGCCGTACCGCAGCAGGTCGTCCGCATCCTCGGCAACTTCCGCCGGTACGGCGAGCGGTGGTACCGGATAGACCCACTCGCCTTCGGCCCGCAGCGGCTCGCGGCTGGTGGCGAGCAATCGCACGTCCCGCCCGGCCCTCAATACCGCCTCAACCAACGCCGCGGCTGCGCCGATCACGTGCTCGCACGTGTCCAGCACCAGCAGCAGACGGCGGCCGGCAAGCGCCTGCGAGACGCGCTGCGCCGTGACTGCGCCGCCGCCAAGATCGAGCCCGATCGCCGCGGCAGCGGTGACGGGCACGAGGCCGGGATCGGCGATCGGCGAAAACTCGGCCAGCCACGCACCGTCGGGAAATTGCGGCAGGAGCCGGCGTGCCGCGGCGAGCGCGAGCCGCGTTTTGCCGATGCCGCCGGCGCCGGTCAGGGTAACGAGCCGGTGTGCTGAGGCTAGGTTCAGGATCTCGCCGAGAACGTCATTCCGGCCAACCAGCTCGGAAACCGGCTCCGGCAAGTTCGTCGGCGGCGACTCCGCGGGTATCTTTCGGTCGGGATGGGCGTCGCTGGGACCGGGCGGCGCGTCCGGTATTGCCTTACCGACCTCCGGGTTAGCGGATACGGCGTTGATCTCTCCGGTGAACTGGTAACCGCGTCCGGATACGGTCCGGATCAGATTGCGATCCACCCCGAAAGCGGCACGCAGTGCCGAAATCTGCCACTGGAGATTATTTTCCTCGACGATCCGCTCGGGCCACACCCGCGCCATCAAAGCGTTCTTGGAAACCACAGCGCCACGCGCCTCAACCAGCGCCATCAGCACGTCAAAGGCGCGACCGCCGAGTTTGACCGGCCGGCCATTGGCGAGCAATTCGCGGCGATGCGGCAACAGCAGGAAGCGTCCGAACGCGACACTCGCCGGTGCTTCGGAGGCGGTATCCATCGGCCGCCATTATAGGAGCGCCCCAGGAAATCACAGATTCTTTTGGGACGGGCCGCTGGCAAGCCAGCCCAAGCCGCCCACCGGATTTCACAGGTTTATACAGCTCCGTCCAAAGGACTTCACAGGTGTCGCTCCTTAGCTTTTGGAGCGCTGGGCAACGGTGAGCCGCATCGGGTAGCGATCCGACGACGGCCTTGCAGTCCGGCCTCGGTCAACCTGATCGCGGGAAGCCACCATGGCAATGAATATTGGTCGAAAACCTTCCGCTCGGCGCACAAATCCGCTGCCCGGCCGCGCAAGCTGGTCACGCCGGGCAACTGCCGCCAGCACGGACCTCGAATTCGGCCGTTTCCGCGTCCTGCCGCGGCGGCGGCAGCTGCTCGCCGACGGCGTTCCGGTCGAGCTCGGCACGCGCGCATTCGATCTCTTGCTGGCCCTCATGGAGGCCGACGGCTCGCTCGTCGCAAAAGAGGCGCTCATGAGCCAGGTGTGGCCGGGCGTCGTCGTGTCGGAAGGTAACCTCAAGTTCCAGGTTTCGGCATTACGCAAAGCGCTGGGCGCTGACCGCGACCTCATCCAGACGGAATTCGGCCGCGGTTACCGATTCATCGGCGTACTGCACGTGAGTGACACAACGGCAGCGCCAGATTGTCTGGGGCGAGGAAGAAGGCTGCAGTCCCCCGCCACCCTTCCCTCCCCCGCAATTGGGGAAGGGCTAGGGTGCGGACGTCACAGCTGTCGGCGCTCGTTCCAGAGTGTCGATTGGGGCGCACCCACTGGGCGGGGACGGTTGCCCAGTTTCGATACGATCGGGCGATAGCCGGCATGACCGTAAAGCTCAACAGCGCCGGCTACGAACGCGCCAAGCGCCTGATCGAAGACAACAAGTTTATCAATGACGAAAGGGACTCGTGGAGCGACCACCATCCATCCACGCAAATCGAAGAAGAATTTATCGAAAAGAATGGCTTCTCTGAGTACGGCGAGTGGTTCTTGGCGGTAAACGACGAGTACGGAGAAAAAAGTAGGCGGTATTACGAATTTCCATACGGCGATTTCAAAAAAGTCCATCGCTGCGGAATTCTCGCTACACAAAGCCGCGCTGGCCACGACAAATACGTCGATGTGGAAAATGCAGCCGCAGATTTACTCGCTGCGATTGACAAGCAAGCACGAGAATAGAGCCCGGGGAGGCCAATGGTACTCCACCCAAATCGTCGACTTCGTCCTCAAGCAAACTCGAGAAACACGATAAACCCAGAATAAGCAACAAGATTTTCGTAAGTACAGCCAATTTTCTGCTCAAACTGTCTCCATGAGTTCGGATTGGCTTCTCAGACAAATTTGATATGTTCGGCGCTGCTGGCCATGGCAAAAAAAACGGCATCATCGAGTGCGCGATGCTGTTCATTGTAAGCGGTAGTAAGCATTTCTCGTTGTGCTTCGGTGTCAATCAGGTGTAAGGCAGATTGCCGTCTCAGCTTACTTAAGCGATGGTGAAATCTATCTTTTTCAATGTCATAGTACACGCGGCGGATACCGTGGATCATGCACGCCGCCTGATGTTTATTGATCTCCTCCATTACTTGGTGATAAAAGATGCGCTTGACATCCTCATCCGGACGAATGGGATCCTCAAGCGAGGGTTCGACAGTTGGTGTTACGTAATTTGACAAGCAGTGCGCCAAGTGCTTGAAAATTTATTGGATGACTGAAGTCATAATCGTCTTCTCTCTCCTTATCAATTTGCTTGGCGTGATAAGCTGCGAGCTTAGCAAACATTAAAACAGCTTGCGGATTTGATGAGGGAGTAAGCCCTTCGCGGTGTTTGGCAAGTGCAGTAGCAGTTTGTTCCGCGCTATAGTGCGGAAGGATTCGATCGGTAACATCAATAATCGTCTCATTTCTACTCGGGAGTTCGGGTGAGTTGTTGTCGGTCGCGGTCATATTGGGCCTCGGTCGAAGGGCGGGCTAACCCGTGGCACCGATCAGAGTTTGCCTCGCCGCCACTATGGCGCTATCGATCAGAAGCAAGAAGCCGGGCATTCTAACACGATGACATGGAAGGATCAGCGCGAGAACGATTGTTGCGACGTCGGGATCGCGCGTTATTTATGTCTCGACGAAGGCTACCGGTCTCGGCATACCTCGGTGGGTTTACCTTTCACCTACTCGGCGCCATCGCTGAGATGGAGCGCGACAAGGCCGGGACGGGATCCCCCGGCTCAAAAGCGAGGCCGCCAAGTGCATAGCGGCCGCGCAATTTGTCCCATGCGCAGAATCGCGATCTCAGCTGCGGCCGAACGGGGGATCGGCGAACTCGACCGTCCAGTAATGCGGTTCTTCATGGGGACCAGCAATGAGCGATGAACGCAATAATATCGCGCTGCACTCCCAGTCGATAGAAGCAGTCTGGGTCCGCCGCCAGGCCTATTGGGCAAACGGCTTCCGCATGTTCGCGGTTTACAATCCCGGTGCTGTCGACCGGGATGGTCAGCCAATTCGCGGGGCTGGCAAGCGCGGAAAAGGGTCATGGAACAGCTTTGCCTCCGAGGATCCGCCGCGCGCGGTACGGGTGCGGCCCGACAGCGACAGCCTCAACACCGCGTTTTTATGCAGCGGTTTGGCGGCGATCGACTGCGATGTGCGTGATCAGCAATTGGTCGACGACATTGTAGCCGCGATCGAAACAATCGCTGGCCCCACGCCGCTGGTGCGCCAAGACGAGCCGCCGAAACTGGCGCTCTTATACCGGGCCGAGACGCCGTTCAACAGCCGAGCCACAGCGAAATTGCAGTTAAAAGCCAGCGAGAAGCCGACCATTGTCGAGATCAAAGGCCGTGGCGCGGGCATCATGGCCGACGGTATTCACCCCAACGGTATGCGCTATCGTTGGCTTGGTCAGCATCCGCTTTACGTGAAGCTCAGCGAATTGCCGCCAATCAGTGAGGCGCAGGCAGATGCGGCATTGGCTGCGGCCGAAGCGGTCCTGCGCGCCGCTGGTGCAGTTGACTGGGTCAACCCGAATGCGCCGCCGTATGACGCTGGCGAGCACAGGCCCGACCCACGACACCGGGTCATTGGCAATGGCGGCGAAAGTGGTTTTTTCTTCAAGGTCAATCGGGCCGCGCTCGAGCATGCCGAGGACTGGGTCCCGACGCTGTTTCCGGCGGTAAAACGGCCGGCACCAAACGGCGCCTGGCGGGTTCCGGCGCCATTGCGCGGACTGCCCAGCTCAAAGCAAGACCTGAGCATCGATCCGCAGCATGGGATTAAGGATTTTCTTACGGATCAGCCGTTGACTCCAATTGATGTCGTGCTCGAATACGGCGGGCCGGCGAATTCGCTCGATGCGGCGATCTGGTTATGCGAGCGGATGGGCATCCCACCGGAGCGGTTCGGTTATCGCGATCTCGCCCATGAGGAACCGCCGCCACCTGAGCCGCCCGATTGGGATCCGCCGGCAGCCGAGTCTCCCGACGGCCGGCCGCCGCCGGAGCGGGTCATCATGGTCTATGCCGGTCAGCGCCACATCGCGGCTAACTTGGGGCTGGCCGCGTTGCGCGACGCTCACGTTAAATACTTTGTACGCGGGCAGAATTTGGTGCGGGTTGTGGCGACTTCGGCCAGATCCTGCGATGGCGACGACATTACCCTTCCGGCGGTCCTCGATGTGCCGTTGCCATTGCTCGGTCGCGCACTCGGTCAATCGGCACGATGGATGAGACACGACGCCAAAGGCCGCGTGCTCCGAACTGACCCGCCGCTGCCAATAGTCCAGCAAATCGGTAGTATGGTTGAGGACTGGCCGTTTCCACCGCTGCACGGCCTCCTCACGACACCAACGCTGCGCCCGGATGGCTCGCTGCTACGAAATCCGGGTTACGATCACAGTACTGGGTTGTTTTTGGCATTGCCCAATGGGTTTGAATTGCCGCCAATCCTTGAACGGCCATCGCGCCGGCACGCCGAAAGCGGACTGGAATTGCTGCTGGGTCTGCTACCGGAATTTGACTTTGACAGCGACGCCAGCCGCTCGGTGGCGCTCAGTTTACTGATTTCGCCGATCGTGCGCGCCTCAATGACGACGTGCCGATCCACTTAATCAGCGCGCCGGCCCCAGGTTCCGGCAAAAGCTATTTGGCCAGTCTGGCGGCCATGATCGCGACTGGGGAGCATATGATGGCGATCGCGCAGGCCCCGAGCGACGAAGAAACCGAAAAAAGATTGGTCGCGCGGCGCTTGCCGGGCGGCCGTTGATCGTGGTCGACAATGTTAGGCATCTTATCGCCGGCGATTTCTGGGCCCAGGTTTGCGAGCGGCCATTGCTGCAATTGCGCCCGCTCGGTACCAGCCATGTCGTGGCCGTCCGCAACAATTTTGTCGTGGTCGTAACCGGGAACAATGCCGGAGTGGCCGACGATCTGACCCGACGAACAATCCGCGCGGGCCTCGACGCGAATGTTGCGGAGCCAGAAAGACGCGAGTTCCAACTCGACCCGCTTGAGATGGTGCGCGCTGACCGCGCGAAATATGTTGCCGCCTGCCTAACGGTCAGTCGCGCTTATATCTGGGCCGGTTCACCCGGCCGCCGGCAGCGGCTTGCTTCCTACGGCGCGTGGTCCGATCTCGTCCGCTCGGCGCTGATCTGGTTGGGCCAGGCCGATCCGCTCGACACGATGGACATGTTGCGGCTCGACGACCCGGTGCGGCAATTACGGGCGCAGGCATTTTCGGTGTGGGCCGCGGCGCCGCGCGCGTTCGATTTCGAAGAAGGTGGCGGCCTGACCACCTCGGAGCTGGTCGCGCTCGCCGAGCGTTCGTTTGACCTGCACGAAGCGCTGATGACTGTCGCGGCCAGCAGAGGCAACGGCCCAAATGCGGGCAAGATTGATAACAAATTGCTGGGAAACTGGTTGCGCCGCCAAACACACACCATCGCGGAGGGCTTCAAACTTGAGGTCAACCACGCCGACAAAAAACGCCCGCGTTGGTATCTTGTCCGGGTCAAAGACTAGGCGTCCATTATGCCGCTAATCGTGACCGTAGAGCTGCGGCGGGCACTTGAGCATGTTAAAGAATCTGCGCGCTATTGCCGATGCCAATGCAGGATCTGGCAGCATGGCCGGCGGCGGAGTAACCTGCAATGGCTCATGCGCAGCTGACTTTTCGCCGGCGCGATGTGGTCCCCGTTATCAAGGCCGTCGAGCGCGCCGGTCACTCTGTGACAAGGCTATCGATCAACCGGAATGGCAGTATAGTGGTGGAACTGGCGCCGCCAGTTGGCAACGGCTCCGCGCCAGTACCTGAGGACCCCAACGAATGGGACGAACTTTATGCGGATCACCAAGCATCTTAAGTATATCAACCACTACCGCGACGCCACGGGCGCGAGCGATATTATTTCCGTCGCGACCGGGGCCAGCCGCAGATCGCCTTGCCCGGGCGACCAGGGTCGCCCGAGTTCGAGACGGCTTACAATGCAGCGCTGGCGGCGCTGACAGTGCATGAAATCGGTAAGAACCGCACAGTCCTTGGCAGCGTATCGGCGGCGATCGCCGGCTATTACACGCACAACAGCTTTCTGTCTCTGGGTGAGACGACCCGCAAGATGCGCCGCGCCGTCCTGGAACGGTTCCGTGCCAAACACGGCGACAAGCGCTTGGCGAAGCTGAGCCGCGAGCACATCGCGCTAATCCTCGGGCTTCAGAAACCGTTTGCCGCCCATAACACATTGGAAACGCTCCGAGGCCTGATGAGGTTCGCGGTCGCGGTTGGCCTGCGTGAAGACGACCCGACCGCCGGCATCGAACGCGTCAAGGTCAAGGCGGGCCGCATCCATACCCGGGATGAGACCGAGATCGCGCAGTTCGAGAGGGCCCATCCGGTCGGCACGCGGGCGCGGTTGGCAATGGCGCTGATGCTCTATACCGGGCAACGGCGCAGCGACATCGTGCGGCTCGGGCCGCAGCATATTCGCGATGGGACACTCTACGTGCGGCAGAGAAAGACCAGCATGCAGAAGCGAGACGAGGTGCTCGAAATCCCCGTCCATCCGGAGCTTGCGCGCATCATCGCGGCGAGCCATTGCGGGAACCTGACGCTTCTCGTCACACAGCCGGCAGCGCCGTTTTCCGTCGCTGGCTTTGGCAACCTATTTCGCGATTGGTGCCGTACGGCCGGGCTGCCGCAGTGCTCGCCGCATGGGCTCAGAAAGGCGCAATGCCGGCGGTTGGCCGAGGCTGGCGCCACGGCGCCGCAGATCGCCGCGATCAGCGGCCACAAATCGCTCGCCGAGGTGCAGCGCTATATCGAGGCGGCTAATCAACCGCGTCTGGCACAGGCGGCAATCTTTCGGTTGCAAGGTAGCGCGGAAGCACAGCTCGCCAACAAATTGTCCTAACCTTCTGCTCCCCTTGTCCTAACCAGCATACAACAGACTGATATTAAGTAATTTTTCCGGGAGGTGGCGTCCCTTACGGATTCGAACCGGTGTTGCCGCCGTGAGAGGGCGGGCGGACTATGGTCGAGCATGCCTCCTAAACGTCTGCAGATCCCTCATTGCCCATTAATTCGAACCTCTCATCAGTCAGGTCGAGCGTCATAATCGCATCAAATTACGGGATTTAGAGTCCGAAAATCGATATCTGAATGCGCCGCGAACCTGCTGACGGCGAGCGCGCCGCGGCGCGGAATTGGCCGGCTCGAAAACCATCACAGCGCGGGCAGTCGGCTGTTTTTTGATCGAAACCGGCTAAATACGGAAATGGATTATCCAGAAAATGCCTGACCTGAAAACTTACCGATCTAAACTCGGCCCGATCCCCGAGGACGCTTCGATGGCGATCCGGCCTATCAGCCCGGACCCGAAGCTGAGCCCGCAGATGCGCGCGTTCCTCGCCGAGTTTGGTCATTCGCAGCAAGGGAAGGGTGTCAGGTGAAGGGGGACCCGTGGACGCTCGAATATGTTGTCATCGAACGCGTAAGAATGCTTTGCCGGGGCGCCGCTTCTTGCGCCGGCAGCAAGAGGTAACCGTGCGAGGAGGGTAATCAACGTGGCAGGCTGAGGGCATGCAGCGCGTTTTCCAACGCAATCGCAAATCGGTCTTTCGTTCCCGTGTTCGCGTATAGTATCCCGCAAAGATCACGAAGGACGGGTGAACTGTGGGCGGACAGGAGGTTCTTCGGGCCGGGCCTGGCGGAGGTAACCGCTAGAGAACCGCGATCGCTTTCGTAAGTGCCTCCGGAGGACTGCTCACCCCAACCTCTCGTGACCGATAGATCAGGCTCCGATAGAACCCCGACGCCAGCGGCAAGGGGTCGCGGTCGAACCGCGCCATCTTCTGTGCTTCGATTTTCTTGGCGGGATGTTGCCCCAATCGTTGCCCCTAAACCGTTTCGACCGCTGGTCTCACCTTTCGATTATATATCAACTTCTTGTTTTTTATACGGTGCCGGGTGAGGGATTCGAACCCCCGACCTTCGGTTTACAAAACCGCTGCACTGCCACTGTGCTAACCCGGCATAAGTAGGATATTTCAGTCTCTTACCCGATCCTCGCAAGGCGCACAAATCGCGAATTGGCACCCAATTGGCACCCGAGGGTTTCTGATCACCGTTTGGCGCCCATCACGGCGTCGATTGCCTTCGCCGCTGCATCGTCGGTGTGGGTGAATAGGTGCCCGTAGATCGACAGCGTAAAGGCCGGAATCCCGTGGCCGAGACGGACGACTGATCGTCAGCGGGTCGACGCCGGCCGCGATCAGCGCGCTCGCGTGGCTGTGCCGCAGGCTGTGAAGGCCCACATCGGGCAGCCTTAGGCTTTGGGTGGCACGCAGCCAGCACCGGCTTAGATAGTCTGGCCCCCAGGGCGAACCATCCGGCAAGCTGAATACCAGATCGTCGCCGGAAGGCCGCCCAAGCCCGAGGATCAATCACTGTTCGAGCTGGTCGCGGCGGTGCGACTGCAGCGCCTCGGCGGCGAAGGCAGGCAGGGTAAGGGTACGCCGCCCATGACGGGTTTTGAGGTCTTTGATCTTGAGCCCGGCCCGCGTCTGCTCCATCGCGCGCTCGACCCGCAGGGCCGGCGCCGCCAAGTCCAGATCCCCCCAACGTAAGGCGCACAGTTCACCACGCCGCAACCCGGCGGCGAGCGCTACAGCGACGATCGGAAACAGCCGACGACCTCTTAATTTGGCGAGGACATCGGCAACCTGATCCGCGGAGAGGATGACGACTTCCTCGGCATCGACTTTCGGCGGATGCACCATCGAGGCGACATTCCGCGTCACGATTTCAAGCTGTGCCGCGCGTGCGAGCGCCGTGTGCAGGACGCGGTGTGCATGGCCGACAGTGCGAACCGAGAGCGGCCGGGCTTCTGCCCCACCGGATCGCAAAAGAGTGGCGTGCCAGTCGGCAATGTGCGCCGGACGGAGCTTCTGCAATTCGAGCGCGCCCAGGTGCGGGATCGCCTGCTGTTCTACAAGGCCGCGATATCGCTCGCGCGTCTTGTAGGCAAGGTGATCGGCGCCGGCGAGCCATTCCCGCAGGTACTCCGCGACCGTCACGCGTGACGGAGCAACGGCGGTGCCGTTGCCGACTTCGGCCAGCAGGCGGGTTAACTCGCGCTGTGCGTCTTTCTTGGTGCCGCGCACCGTGACAAAGCGTGTCTGTCGCTTACCCGTGGCAGGGTCGCGCTCGCCGCCCTCGAATTTAAGCCGCCACGAGCGCTCGCCACGCTTGGTGATGTTGCCGCTCATGGTGTGCCCCCCGTGGTTTTCCGCCGATAACTCTCGGCATCTCGGCAGCGATCGCTGCAATACCGCTTGGTGGTCCGCCGCCCCGTGCCTGATCCCACGGCGAACCATTCCTCGCACCCAGCGCGCTCGCAGCGACGCAGATCGAGCGAATCACTGACTTCCTGGAAAAACCTCAGGAAGATCGCGGCGTAAAGATCGCGGGGACGGAGTCTCACCTCAAAGCGCGGGTTCCGCGCCAGGGATGCCTGCCAAGCGATTTCGGCTTCCGCATCGCCCTCCGCATGCGGGTGTGGCGGAAGCTTCTGATCAAATACCGGCAATAGCCTCATCGCTTCATCGCGCGCCTTGGCCCAGCGCATGAGATAGCTGGCATCGCCAGCCTTGTGAGCGGCGGTCAAAGCCTTTGCGTCGTCGATGGCGCTGACGATCTCGGCCGCCCTTTGCGTTTCGCCCGCGCGAAGCAAGCCAAACGAGTTCGTGAACAACAGGGCGTCTTCCGGTGTCGAGGCATACTCGGCGAGACGGCGGCACAGGCCCTCGTGTGCGCACGGATAGTAGAAAACCGGCGACCCGCTACCTTCGGGCACGATCTCCAGTATGTCCGTTTCAGCACCGCTCATAAGCGTGCTCATGGGCGACGGCTCGGAAATGCGTCGCTCGAGCCGGTAGCGGCGTCGCGGCCATCGTAGGCTCAGTCTCATTCCGGGCTATCTCTGCACTACGTTGATCCAGTTGTCATTTAACATTGTACAAATTGGGTCAAGAGCTAATTCCAGCTCAGTAACCGCAAACGGAAGGGGAACAAATGGACCGGGATATCGCGCCGTTAGCAGTGCCGCCGTGGCCAACCGCTGCGCGACTGCTTGGATTGGGGCGCAACTCGACCTACGACGCCATCGCACGGGGTGAAATCCCGTCGATCAAGATCGGCAGCAGGATTTTAGTTCCAATCGAGGGGCTTAAGCGCATGTTGGCCGGGGGGCAGCGCGCCGAATGAACCCCACCAAATTAAATCGCTACCTGATCGGGCGGCTCGTGTCGGCGCAAGGTTGAAATGTCATCCTGCGCGCAAGGTAGAGATGACACCGCCATTGGAGGCGGATCCGACCAACGAGACGGCTGGCCTTGTGCCTCTTCGATTGGCCGTATTGCAGATTACAGTTTCTTTGTTCGACTGAGGCGTCGTTTCTCCGTCCCGACCTGATTTTGTGGGAGCGTCGCGCGCAATCGCGGTCAAGACTGGTCCGAGCGCTGCGAGGGCCACCGCCGAAGGCGCGCGCGAAGCGGTCTTGAGGGCGGTGAGCACGAGGTCAGCGTCGGCCAGGTCGGGAAGGGGCCTCAGGCCGGAGCAGCCGCGGACGCACTGCGTGGCGCCCGGCCCTTCGACGGCAGACCCGGTGCCTCGAGATTGTTCGGCGGTCGCTGCCGCGCAACATGCCCTCGCTGCTGACGCGCCGGGTAGGCCGCCTGCCGTGCCTTTACCTGCTCCAGCACGGCCGCCAGCTGCTTGTTGTCGACGATCGCGCCGGGCTTCACCGTCTGGATCTTATCGAAGACTTTGAAACCGAGCGCCGTTCCGTTGAACTGAACCGCAAACCGCCCGTCCGGATAGTTCACTACCTCGACCTTCTTGCGCACCAAGCCACGGGCCAGCGAGGTCGGGTCGAGGAGCAGCATCATCCGGTCGTAGTGCAGGGTCAGGTTGCGCGTGACTGTGCGCTCCTCGCGCCAGGCCAAAATCTCGTCCAGATCATCCGCTTGCGCCAATGGCCGATGTAGGTCCTTGGCATTCGCCGGGTCGCGCCCGAAGCGCGTGTTGTAGGCGGTGATAAACTGTAAAGGTATGGAATTAATCTGACGATTGCGGAAGATCGGTGGGGCGGCATCGAGCTGGTCCTCAGATCACTGGAGCCGGCGCCAGGTGAGTTGACGCCAGCTTGAGACGCAAGCACAAAAGGTGATACGGGCCAAGGTCGGCCTGTTGGAGCTGGCCAAGCAACTCGGCAATGTGAGCCAGGCCTGCAAGATGATGGGTTATAGCCGGGACAGCTTTTACCGGTTTAAGGAGCTCTACGATAAAGGTGGTGAGCTGGCGCTGCAGGAGATCAGCCGTGCAAAGCCGATCCTGAAGAACCGTGTCGATCCCGCGCTCGAGGCGGCCGTGGTCGAACTGGCGATCGAGCAACCGAGCTGGGGTCAACTGCGGGTATCGAACGAGCTGAAAAAGCGCGGCCAGTCGATCTCGGCCTTCGGGGTGCGCGGTGTGTGGCAGCGTCACGACCTCGAAAACATTAAGAAACGGCTCAAGGCGCTCGAAGCCAAAGTGGCGTAGGAAGGGCTGGTTCTTACCGAGACCCAGCTCGCAGCGCTGGAAAAGGCCAAGGCCGACAAGGAAACTCACGGCGAGTTCGAGAGCGAATGCCCGGGCTATTGCGGCGCCCAGGATACCTTCTATGTCGGCACGCTGAAGGGCGTCGGACGGGTTTACCAGCAGACCTTCATCGACACTTATACCAAGGTGGCGTTCGCCAAGCTCTACGATCGCAAGACCCCGATCACCGCGGCCGAGTTGTTAAACGACCGGGTGATCCCGTTCTTTGACGAGCATGAGATCCCGCTCTGTCGAATGCTGACCGATCGCGGCACCGAGTATTGTGGCAATCCGGAGCACCACGAGTACGAGCTCTACCTGGCGATCGAGGACATCGATCACACCCGCACCAAGGCGAGGAGCCCACAAACCAACGGAATTTGTGAGCGCTTTCATAAGACTGTGCTCGATGAATTCTATCGCATTGCCTTTCGCAAGCGGATCTACGCGACGATCGAGCAATTGCAGGGCGACCTTGATGCTTGGATGAGCGAGTACAATCAAGCGCGGCCCCATCAAGGCCGCTGGTGCTACGGCAAAACCCCGATGCAGACCTTCCTTGACACTCTGCCGATCGCCCAGGAAAAAAGTATCAGGGCCGCGTGACGGCCGACACTTTCCTCTTGTCGGACACCCACCACGACGAGAGTACCGCCTGTCAGGTCAAATCCATACTTCTACAGATAAACCCAGGCAGCCATGCGTTCGCCGCAGCAATCGACGATACCCCCGCCAGCCGCAGCTCCTTGACCATGCGATCTTGCAACGTGCCAAACGCGCGCTCAATGCGTCCCTTCGCCTGCGGGGTGTTGGCACAGATGATGTCGATATTCAGCGCCAATAGCGCGCGACCGAACTGGGTCACACCGTCACCTGCGGCAGCCTCCTTGCTGTTCACCCGGAAGATGCCGTGCTTGTCGCTGTAGAAGGCGACCGGTTTGCCATGCTCCTCCAGATAGGCGCGGGTCGTCCGAAAGTAATCAAATGTCGATTCCGAGGTGACGAACCGCAGCTGCAGCAACCGGCTCGTCGCATCATCCACGAAAGCCAGCAGCGTGCACGGCGGGCCACGATCTTCGAACCAGGCGTGCTCCGAGCCGTCGATCTGCACCAATTCGCCCAGGCAATCGCGCCGTCGGCGCGGCTGATGCGGCGAGGGGAGACGATGACGGCGATCCTGCCACAGTCCATCGGCGATCATCCAACCGCGCAGGGTCTCGCGCGAGACCAAACAGCCATGGTGCTCTGCCAGCTTCTCCGCCGCCAAGGTCGGCCCGAAATCGGCGTATCGATCGCGCACGATCGACAGGGCAAGGGTACGAACTGCGGACGGTAGACGGTTATTACTGGGTTTACCGCGGCGCTTCGATAGCAAGCTGGCGGCACCGTCTTGCTTGAGACCGCGTAGCAGACGAAATACCTGCCGCCGCTGCAATCCGATCAGTTCACACGCGTCGGCAATTCGCAGGCGGCCTGATTGAACGCGCAATAACACCTCAAGCCGGCTGAACTCCTGCTTGCTCATCGACACCACCGCCACGGCCCATCCCCCGCGACCCCAGAACCCGGGAGTGTCACCTCAACTTTGCACAGGGGTGTGTAGGCGCCCGATCAAAATGTCACTCCTCTGCCGGTTACAGATGACACTTCCCGGGGGATTTCCGGGGGGTGTTGGGGGTGACGATACGACTGATGAGCGATCGGGAGCTTTCGCGGCTGGAGGTTCTGCGGGATTTGGACCAAAAGCGGCTGACGACGAAAGCGGCGGGCCAGCTGTTGGGGCTCGAGCGGCGTCAGGTGTTTCGGCTGTTGAAGGCCTATCGGATCGAAGGTCCGAGCGGCCTGATCTCGAAGCGCCGCGGCCGTCGCAGTAACCGGCGCAAGCCCGAGGCATTGCGGCGCGCGGTTCTGACAATCATCCGCCAGTGGTATTGGGATTTTGGCCCGACCCTGGCAGCCGAGAAGCTGTGCAAGGATCACGGGATCGCGGTTGGCCGTGAAACGCTGCGCCAGTGGATGATCGAAGCCGGGCTGTGGCGTGATCGCAAGCAGCGCAAGCAGGTTCACCAGCCGCGGCCGCGGCGCGAATGCGTTGGCGAACTGGTCCAGGTCGATGGTAGCGAGCATTGGTGGTTCGAGGACCGCGGGCCGCAATGCACGCTGCTGGTGTTTGTCGACGACGCGACCAGCCGGCTGATGCATCTGCAATTTGTCGAGAGCGAGTCAACCTTTGCCTATTTCCAGGCGGCCCGTGCCTATCTGGAGGCCTGGGGCAAGCCGATCGCGTTTTACAGCGACAAGCACGGGGTGTTTCGGGTCAACCACTCGGGCGCGCTCGGCGGCGACGGCATGACCCAGTTTGGCCGGGCATTGCACGTGCTCAACATCGATATCATCTGCGCCAATTCGAGCCCGGCGAAAGGCCGGGTCGAGCGTGCCAACAAGACGTTGCAAGACCGCCTGGTCAAGGAATTGCGGTTGGCGGGCGTGGCAAGCTTGGCGGAAGGCAACGCCCTGCTCCCGGCTTTCATGGCTGACTACAACGCGCGCTTTGCCAAAGCACCGGCGAATAAAAAGGATTTGCATCGGCCGCTGCACGCCGGTGACGATCTCGACGACGCCTTTGCCTGGAAGGAGGAGCGCACCCTCTCACAGGCGCTGACCCTGCAGTACGACAAGATCATGTTCATCCTGGAGCCAAGCGAGCAAGCCAAGGCGGCAATCGGCAAGCGGGTCACCGTCATCGACTATCCCGACGGTCGCCTGTCGATCCGCTACAAGGGCATCGAGTTTGCCTACCGGATCTTCGATACAATCCAACAGGTTGACCAGGGCGCGATTGTCGAGAACAAACGGCTCGGCGCTGCGCTCGCCTTCATCCGCGAGGAGCAGCTTCGCCGCGGACCGCAGCGGCGCAGCACCAAAGCACCGCGCCGCCGCGATCAGCGCGACGCGCGTCTGTTTAAAGTCGGCTGAGCCGTTCTACGAGCCGGGCGGGCCGAGCCCGCCCGGTCAAACAAGCGGGTGCAGTTTCGGCCATCCCCATGGCGGGCGTCGATCGGTCGCTGCGCTACGCCGGGGGCTTCGCGCCCGCCCGCCGCCCGACCCAAACCGCGGTGCCGGTGACATTTGTAAATGGCAGAGACGGTGACATCTGTATTTGGTGGACACATTGTCGCGGTCGCTACCCCCGGGCCAGGCATATCGAAATTCAAAACGACGCCACGGCCCCTCTGATCGGGTCGTGCCGATATAATCAATCCCTCTGGCAGCTCGCCACTCGGAAAGGTGTCCTTTGCAAAGAGGCGGATCAGCAACATAGCGAGATTTCCCGGTGCGATCCTCAAAATGATTGGCGTTTGCCGTCGTCGGATCGACAGCCGTAGACAACCATCATACTCCACATCGACTAACTCACTGAGGGCAAGATGCACAGGCCGCTCATCACTCTTGAACACTACCCTATGGTTAGTAACGATGAGAGTTCCGGAGGCCACAGGATCAAGTTGTCTATAGGAATATTCGTATTTGCGTACCCCCACCCGAACGCTTTTTGCGATCCGTACTCTTCCGCCAGCGGTCGCTCTGTGCGCCCGCATCTCGCACAATGTTGCAGGGGTGACCAGCAATCCGAATTCTGTGGGCTCAAGAATGACCGACACGCCCACAGCCGGAAATCTCCGAGACGCGTTCACTAGATTGAAGTATTCACAGGTGAGTGCGATCTCGCGACGCCGCATCTTGGCTCGCTCGCAAGCACGCCAGATTTTAATCCCTATTCCAATGACGATAATGCCGACTATGAGGAAGCCAATTGAAGACCCGTCTTGTGATTGTGGAGCCTCTTGAGATGAGCCGCCATCTGGCGAGGTAGAGGTAACAGGAGGAGGTTGTGCGGAAGTTGGAGATGAAGTCGCCATGGGAGACGAGGGCGCTGAAGCACCCCCTGACCCCGGTTCGACCGCATAGGTATTTAAATACGCGATGCGGGATCGCCCAGCCTCTATCATGCAATCTTTTACTGCTGGCGCGAGCGGGAGAGTTGGTGGGGCATCTGGAGCTAGCCCACAGGCCGTAGAGTATGACCTCACCCATCGATTTTGGTCAGCGAGTAATGCCTTCTGTTGCTCTAGGGTGAGCCGCGCCTTGGCACCGTCGCAAGCCTTTTGGCGTTCAATCATTAACGAACGTAACTCTGTGTCACTGCAAATAGCGATGCTGGATGGCAGTTTAATTTTGGCGCACCATTCGTCGAGAGGATTGCTTTGTGTCGAGACGCTAGGAAGCGTGTCGGGGGTGGCTGGCGCTGAGTGTGGTACATTTGGCGGCGTAACTGGCGCGGGGTACGGTTTCTCAGTGGTCGCCGGGTTAATAATACGCCATGGGACTGGACACCATGTTATGTATGGATAATACGCGCGCGCTGGCTCACACCAAAACCAGTATCCATATTGCAAAGGCATCGTTGAACGGCTGTTGCACATGGGCCGCCGCGTTGTCGTGCTCGACCCATTGTCAGTGTGGTGGGGATTGAAGGCGTCAGCCGACGGCAAGTCACCCGGCTATCCGATCCCGGTGTTCGGCGGCCCGCATGCCGACATCCTGATCACCGGAGCGTCCGGGCATGCGCTCGGCCAACTTCTCACCAGCACGGCAATTTCCGCCGTGCTCGATTTGGGTCAGATGCGCAAGGCCGAGCAGGCCCGCCTCGTGGAGGACGTGCTCGATCACCTGTTCACCGTCAACCGCGATCCCTTATGGCTCGTGCTTGAGGAAGCCGACGCCTTTGCGCCGCAGCAGCCTATGGGAGAGATGACCCGCGTTCTCGGCGAAGTCGACCGCATCGCCCGGCGTGGCCGCAATTTCGGCTTTCGCCTGATCTCGATTACGCAGCGGCCGGCGAAGCTTAACAAGGATGTGCTGACGCAGCTATCCACCCTGATCGCCTTGGGTGTCACCAGCCCGCAAGACCGCGACGCGATCAAGGCGTGGGTTGACGGCAACGCCGACCGCGACAAGGCGCGCGACGTCTACGACAGCCTTGCGCATTTTGGAGTTGCGTCGGTTTAGTGGAGAGGCATTAGGTCATTTGGCGGCCGTTTTTTCGAACTGTACCGGGCTTGTAAAGTCGAGGGCGGAATGGCGCCGGACGGGATTGTAGAAGCCGTCAATGTAGCGGCCAATGGCCTGGGTCGCTTGTTGGCGGGTATAGAAGATGGTCCGCCACACCCGCTCAGATTTCAGCGTCTTGAAGAACGTCTCCACCATGGCGTTGTCGTAGCAGTTCCCCTTTGCCGACATTGAGATCAGGATGCCGTGCTTGCCGAGCTCGGCTTGATAATCGACCGAACAGTATTGGCTGCCCCGGTCTGAGTGATGGATCAGCCCGGCTGCTGGGCGGCGCACCGCCAGGGCTTTGCGCAGAGCGGCAAGAGCCAGATCGCGGTGCAGCCGGTCGCCGGTCGCCCAGCCGACGACCCGGCGGGCAAACAAGTCGATGATAACCGCGAGGTACAGCCAACCCTCGCGGGTCCAGACATAGGAAATATCGGCACCCCATTTCTCGTCGGGCCCGGTTGCCGCGAAGTCCTGATCGAGCAGGTTTGGCGCCACCGGCCACGGATGCTGGCTGTCGGTGGTGCGCTTAAACCGCCGCTTCTGTCGAGCCCTGAGCCCGTTCTCCCGCATCAGACGCGCCGTCCGGCGGCGACCGACGGTGAGGCCGCTGTCCCGCAATTCCCGCATCATCCGGGGGCTGCCATAGGTGCCGTTCGACAGCGTAAAGGCCGACCGGACATGCGCCAGCAGCACCATGTCATCGCGTTGGCGGCGGCACGCCGGCCGACCGCGCCAGGCAAAATAGCCGCTTTGGCTGACACCGAGTACGCCGCACAGACGATGGATCGGGAATTCCGCTTTCGCCGTATCGATGAGCGCGAACCTCATCGACTTCCCGCCCGGGCGAAAAAAGCCGTCGCCTTCTTCAGGATGTCCCGCTCCTGGCGGAGGATCTCGTTCTCCCGGCGCAGCCGTTTCAGCTCTGCCGTGACATCGCCCTCTGCCGCCGTCGTTGGGTCGGCAGCACGCCGATCCCGACTCCGACTTATCCAGCGGACCAGCGTCGACAGCCCGATCCCCAGATCGCCGGCGATCTCGCGCTGCGTTCGCCCGCTGGTTTGCACCAGGCGGACCGCTTCCTCCTCAAATTCTTTCGTAAACCGTCGCTGCTGCATCTTCGAGTTCCTCACCGCTCATAGGGGAACTCTCCACTTTTCCGAAGCAAGTCCATTTGAAAGTCAGCGAGGGCTGGATTTGGGCACCCGATCACAGCTTGCTCAAGCGCGTGAAGTTCCCGCCAATCACGACGCTCGACACCTCGAAAACTCCCAAAGCCGGCGATGCGCGGATCACCGCGCCGGTTCTCGCTGCAACCGATATTGCCAAGATCAAGGCCGCCTTTGCCCGCATCCAGACCGGGCGCACCATGCCGAAGCCCCCTGTGCCCCCTGCAAAAACCTCTTTCAGAACCCGTCCGAAAGGCAATCACCAAGTGAACACCTCGCTAGCGTGCTATTTTGAGCAAATCGTCAGGTGACCCCAAGAAGGAGGCCATCAGGCGGCGCGCGCAGGGCGCGACGCTCGAAGAACTCGCCCGCAGCTACAATGTAAGTCGAGCGACGATTTCGAGACTCGCCTAGCTCGGCGGCCCGCGAACCGTTGTGCGAGATCACGCGCAGCTAAGCTTGAACGACGGTCTTGGCAAACCTGGGGATCAGATGAAGCTCACAACCGCGGCTAAACAAGCCTTGGTCGCTTTGACCGCCGTCACAACGCTGACCGCCGCTGCCGCTCATGCGCAATTGGCAGTTCAGAAGGAGCTGGCTCAGATAGATCGCACTTTTGTCTGCCCTGAAGATTTACCCAGCGACGAAGCCCGCGCGACTGCCGTAGAGCTCTTTTGCAGCAACTTGCGGCGGTTCAGCCCCGCGTCACCGTCAAAGAGATCACAGAGTACCGGGTGTCCTTGCTCAAGAAGCATCAGTGTCGGCAGACCTTGGCCAATATCGCCCAGCCCGCTGCGCGGGCGCCAACTCCAACTTCAACGTCGCACTGGGAACATGCAGGCCGGGTGGTGAACAATAGCAACGGCATCACCATCGCTGTGGACATGGACAGCATGGTCAGCGCCGGTCCGGGGCGAATGCGCACTTGGATCAAATATCGGAACGACAAGCCCGATGCCCACGGCGTGAAGGAGTCGCTGGCCTACGAGCAGCTCGACTGCACCCGCTCATATCACTCAACCATTTCGCTCTACCGTTACGCCGCCGATGGCCACATAGTCAGCCGCGACACGGGCAACGCAGAAGACGAAGAGCCTATCATCCCAGACAGCCTGCTCGCTGGCATCCTACCGTTCACCTGTGCGGCGCACGGCCTGACGGCCCGCTAGCGCGGCTTTTAGGCAGGGCATGTCAATTGAACAGGCCAGAACTGGCTCATCGGCTACGCCCGCGTATCCACCTTACGGGCAGACCTTCGACAGCCAGCTTGAGCAACGTTGTGCCGCCGGATGCAGCAGCCGGAACATCTACCGCGAGAAGGTGACCGGCGCGCGCGCCGACCGGTGCGAGGTTAACCGGATGGTCGGCAAGCTGGCCCCCGGCGATGTGGTGACGGTGACGCGGATTGAGCGCCTCGCCCGCAGCACAATTCCGATCCTTGGCCGTGCCGTGGGCCGACGCGCGGCTCTTTTTCCGTAAGGCCGCTTATCGGGCTTTTTGATGCGCTGGTCACCCGACTTAAGAGCTAAGCATCAGTCGGGTCGCGCATTGCGCTGCGCCTCCGGGCTTTTCTGGCGAGCCCAATCGCGAAGAGCCATACCAAAACCCATTAGCATCGCCACCCCGAACCACGCACCGAGAATATATCCAAATGTCGTGCGGAACCAATCCCACCATCGGTTAAGTTTCAGCTTGAATGGCTCGGGTGGAAGAGGTGGATCAAGTACAGTCCCGGGCGGAAGCTCCTTAGCGACCGCGAACAATTCTTTAATTGCATCCTCACGATAGAAGCTATCCGAATTCGCTGCCGCGCGGCTCAACCACCGGTACGCTTGCATGTCGTCTTTTGGAACCCCGCGACCTTCGCTATACAACATTCCGAGGCTATATTGGCCTTCTGAGTCACCTTGATCGGCGGCCTGCCGATACCAGCGGGCGCTTTCTCTGAGGTTTTGCGGAAGGCTCTCGCTAAACTCGTATATGAAGCCCAGTGATGCCTCGGCGCTTGCCAGTCCTTTATCGGCCGCTTTTCGATACCATTTCATTGCCTCGGCGTCGTCCTCAGTGACGCCCTCGCCGAATAAGAACATATCTCCGAGCGCATCTTGCGCGTCGGCATCCCCGTGTTGGGCCGCCGCGCCGAACCACAACATCGCTCGCGAATAGTCTTGGCTCGTACCCTCACCCTTAAAGTACATCAGGCCGAGATTGTATTGACCAGTGACGTTCCCCTGATCTGCTGCCTTTTGCATCCAATGCAGCGCCGCCGTCTGGTCTCGCTCGACGCCCTTGCCTTTGTCATACATGATCCCGAGGCTAACCTGAGCGTTGCCGTACCCATGATCGGCCGCGTGGCGATACCACTTGAGCGCTTCCGCACTGCTCCGAGCGACTCCCATGCCGTACTCGTACAGCCCCCCGAGCTTCCATTGCGCATCAGGCTCACCCCGATCTGCGGCAGCCTGTAAATCTCTTTACGGAAGTAGCTGCGTTCTGGGCCGGCACCGGCGGGGTTAGGAGTGTCCTGTGCCAGCATAGTTAACCCCGACGGTCTCGGCCCCGCATCCGCTGCCGTGACGGCCGTTGCTTGAAACACAGTGGTGGCCGCGAAGATGACGATTATCGAACCACTTTTCATGCCTTTTTTGCGGGTTAAAAATCTTTATCCGACAGCAGCGTGATGAAATGAGGCACGGCTATTCCGCGCACCATGCTACGCCTTCCAGCGTACAACAAGTAAATGAGCCGCAAACACGGCGGCGGCTCCAAAATCTAAATAAACCCATGTCTGACGTGAAAAATGTATTGGCCCGAAAGGATTGAATAATATAGAGACGAGCACCAACGGAACAGACCACACTTGACTCGACAAGTGATCTCGTAATCCAACAACTACGATGATCGCTGCAATACCGCAGGTGACGATGCGTGTGAGAGTATAATAGCCGTAAGGAAGGCGTGAGGTCGCAACTATCAATAGGATCGCCGGTGCGACCCATACCAGACGCGGAATTGATTTCATAGCAGCCCTTTAATGATGACTTGTGCCCTCAACGACATACCCGATGATCCGCCACAGTGTTTAAATTTCATGAAACGGCCATTCCTGTCCGATTGGTGGCGGGTAGGGGTTTTCCAGAATCGAACGTTATGCGATTTTGACAGCGCGCACGGCCAGTGCCAGAACTTCGCCATGTCCGACGAAGCGCCACACCGGCGGGCCGATCTTGACGGCTGAAGATCTTGTCCGCCGCATTGTCACAGAGTGCGCTTTTGTGGACGAGCGCGGCTATGTCGGGATTCGCCTGAAACCTGCATCAACCTTGTACGCCAGTACGGTGAGCAACTCCGCAAAGAGCTGCCAAAGCCTCCGCAATCCCGCCGAACGCCGGCGACCGGCACCACTCGGCAGCCTGCCCTGTTGTTGCCGGTAAGCGGCGGGCGCAGAAAACCCGAAGCCCCCGGCGAGTGATTTTGACAGTCCGCTCGGTCGCTGGTAGACCTGTGACCCAACCGCGCCCCCGGACGACACGACCCCCAACTCGCCCGAACCAGCGCGATGTGTGATATTTTGTGCCCAGGCATCGCGCGGCACTTGCCGTCCTTCTCGCGTAACCGACCCACAGTGGCCTATTACGCCTGCGCCGCAAGGCCAGTAGACCGGAATTCTGACTACCCTTCGGCAATGGTCGATGTCACCAAGCGGTCGAGGAATGTGCAGCGATGAGGTTCGGCCCTACCTGCGCGACATCGAGAAGCTGATTTCGGCAGCCGATGCGGCCACTCCGGCTCCGCGCCGAACCCGCGCCCGGCGCTCGGATGCTCCCGGCCGAGCTGCCCAAAGAGGTCCGCATCCGGCAGCCCGCACGCCGGGGATATAAACGGATTGGTGGTGCTCAGAACCGCGCCGCCCTTTGACGGTGAACTCGGCCGGAAGGGGAACGCTGCTAGGCCCCTTTGAGGTCGGCGGGGGTGATCGGCAGCTTGCGAACCCGTTTGCCGGTTGCCGCGAAAATCGCGTTGCAGAGCGCCGGGATCGCTGGGGGCAACGCGGGTTCGCCGAGACCCGTCGGGGGATGGTCGGTGATCCGGAAATGCACCTCGACCGGTGCCGCTTGACTGATCCGCAGCGGCAACACCGTGTCGAAATTGGCCTGCACGACGCGGCCTCGATCGATCGTGATCGCCTGGCCGAGCGCTGCGCCGATGCCATCGAGTGCAGCACCCACGACCTGATTTTCGGCATTGATCGGATTGATGATCTGGCTGCCGACATAGGCGGCGATCCAGACCTTGTCGACTTTCACATCGCCCGACGGCGCAACCGTCGCTCGGACGATTTCGGCAAAATAGCCGAGGTGGCTAAAATAGAACGCCACCCCCATACCAGTGTCTTTGGGCAGTGCACGATTGGACCAGTCGGCCTTTGCCACGACCAGTTCGAGAACGCCACGCATGCGGCCGGTATCGAAAGCCCGCAACGGGTTGCCAGAGGGGTCGGGCAAAACCCGCGGCTCACCCAATAGCGCCAGCCGGAACTCTACCGGGTCCTTGCCGGCGGCATGGGCCAGTTCGTCGATGAAAGACTGGAAGACGAAACCGAGCGCGTTCGACCTGGGCGCGCGCAGCGGTCCTGTCGGCACGCCCAGCGGCATCAGCGACATCCCATAATGAGAGTCCCGCTTACCATCGAGCCTCAGCCAGTTTGAGGAGGCGGTAGGGCATCGGCGGCGTTGTCGTTGCCGCAATGGCGAGGCGCTCGTGGATTGTTTTGAGGACAAAGCGTCGGTTGAAACGCCATGCGAAGTCGCCGAGGTAGCGCGGCAGATGTTTGGCGGCGACCACTCGGTGGGTGGCGAGCAAGCTGTTCTTGATATTGGCGAGCATGGTGTTCGCCCAGCGGAAGGCAGGGTGGCGTGCAGCTCTGCGATCGGAGCCAGTGACGTGGCGTTCATGGACGATACCCGGCTGCTCGGCAATGCAGCGAAACCATTGGCCGCCGTCGCTGACGACAGTCGTTCCGGCCGCGACGCGGGCGCATAGCCGTTTGGTTTCGCCAGCTTGGAAGCCGCGCACGACCTGAAGGCGGGTATGCAGCGGGCGGCCATCTGAGGAGGTCTCCACGGCGATGATAAAGGGCGTATGACCGCGCCGACCGCGCCCGGCGCCTTCGCCGGTGCGCTCACCGCCGATATAGGCGTCGTCGATCTCGATCCGCGGCCCGGCGGCGCCAAGCATGTAACGGCGGTCGCGTTCGATCATAGCTTGCATCAGCTTGTGCTGGATCCGCCAGGCGGCGTTGGTCGAGATCCCGAGCCGGCGGCCCAGCTCGATGTTGGACAGGCCCTTCTTGCCTTGAGCCAGCAGGTGCATGGCGCGAAACCAAGCCCGCATCGGCAGCTTGGTGCCCTGCAAGACGGTGCCGGCGATCAGCGATGTCTGATGCCGACAGCGCCGGCATTGCAGCAGTTGACGATCGCGGATCTCGCAATACTCTGATGCTGCGCACCGCGGACACTTGAAGCCCTCAGGCCAGCGCCAGGCAAACCACGCCCTACGGCAGGCCCCCTCGTCCGCATAAAGCCGTTCGAAGGCATCATCCGAGAGGCCCTTCTGGTGTTGCACGCGATTGCGAGGCATCGATCTTGTCCTGAAAATCTACGCGATTTCAGGATGATGATACTCAATCGACAGCTGAGTGTCGATGGTAAACAGGATCGAGATTATCGACAAGCCGCGCCGGGAACTCATTCGGCTCCATTGCGGCCGAATCAGCGATGCGATCGCCATGCCCAAACGTCACGAAATGGTCGCTGAAAGCGATCAGCTTGCCGGTCGCATCGAGTCCACCCTTGAGAAAATGAAAGCCCGCCGGCCGATAGAAATCGTGCTGGACATCGTCCTGACGGTTCCACAGCAGCTTTACCGGGGCGCCCACGACTTTCGCAATCCAAGCCGCCTCAACCATGAAATCGTTGCGCAGGCGTCGACCAAACCCGCCACCGCAGCGGGTCATGTGAACCGTGACGTCACCTTCCGTCATGCCGAGAGTGGCTGCCACCAACTTGGCGCCGGGTCCGGGGTTCTGGGTTGGCGCCCAGATCTCTGCCTTTCCGTCCTGGACATGCGCCGTGCAATTTTGCGGCTCGAGCGGGATGTGCGGCAGAAAAGGATAGGAATAGGCGGCCTCGACAACATGCGCGGCGCCGCCGAGCGCGGCTTTCGCATCGCCATCGCGGCGCAAGGATTTGGAGGGCATGCCTTTGGCGAGCGCGGCCGCATCGGCAGCATAGCCGGCACTACTTTGCGTGGCGGTCGGGCCCTCGTCCCAGGTGATCTCGAGCTTGTCGCGGGCCTTGTTCGCGGCCCACCAGTTCTCGGCGACGATGGCGACCCCATCGACCAACCCTTGCGGGTCGTTGCCGCCCTTGACGACAAAAGCGTCATGGACGCCCGGCAGCGATTTGATGCTGTCGGTATTGGCGCTGACCACCTTGCCGCCAAAGACCGGGCATTTCTGGAACACCGCATAAAGCATGCCGGGCCGCGTGACATCGATGCCGAACAGCGGTTTGCCGGTCACGATCAGCGGGTTGTCGATCCCCCGCACCGATCGCCCGATGATTTTGAAGTCCTTCGGGTCTTTGAGCTTGACCGCCTTCAGGTCGGGCACAGGGAGCGACGCCGCCCTTGATGCGAGCGCTCCATAGCTCAAGCTGCGGCCGCTTGGCGTGTGGCGGACCATGCTGGACGCGGCCTGGCATTCGGCTTCCGGAACATTCCACGTGGCGGCAGCCGCGGCGACCAGCATTTGTCGCCCGGCAGCGCCAACCCGGCGCAGTGGCTCCCAGTTCAATGGTGTCGCCATACTCCCGCCCGCAAATTGCCGGCCGTATTTCTCCTGATCCAGCCCGGCCTGTTCAATCCTGACCCGCCCCCAGTCGGCATCGAGTTCCTCGGCGATCAGCATCGGCAGCATGGTTTTGATGCCTTGGCCGATTTCCGGGTTCTTCGACATGATCGTCACGGTGCCGTCCGGCGTGATCCGCACAAAGGCATTCAACCTCATTGGTTGCTGGGCTTCGGCGCCTGAAATCGCAGCGCGCGCTGGACCGGGCAGCGTCGCATGCAACAGCAGACCGCCGCCGACCACAGAACTTGCCCTGAGAAACGCGCGGCGCGAAGTGACGCCGAGTAATGCGCCGGGTGGCGCGGACTCTTGAATGCGTTTGGCAAACATGGTCACAGCGCTCCCGCCTTGAACGCTTCGGGCGCAGCGGCCTGCTTGATCGCGGCGCGAATGCGGTTGTAGGTGCAACAGCGGCAGATATTGCCCGCCATCGCGTTGTCGATGTCGGCGTCGGTCGGATGCGGCGTCTTCACGAGGAGTGCGGTTGCCGACATGATCTGGCCAGCTTGACAATAACCGCATTGCGGAACGTCAACCGCGAGCCAGGCAGACTGCACCCGCTTACCAACCGGCGTGTCGCCGATGCCCTCGATGGTTGTTACGGCGGCATCTGCGACGCTCGAAACCGGCACCAGGCAGGAGCGGACCGGGGCACCCCCGAGATGCACGGTGCAAGCTCCGCACAAGCCTACGCCGCAGCCGAACTTGCTCCCTTTCATATCGAGCACGTCCCGCAGCACCCAGAGGAGCGGCATGTCGGCATCGACATCAACAGTCCGTTGATGGTTATTTACGGTGATTGTGTAGGTCATCGTATCACCTGGCTTCTGGATGATTTAGCTGCTCCCAATCAGTTTCTTATTGAGGACGATTTGGGCAACTACTTAACGGCTCAGCTGAGCCCCTGGATGTTTAGCCCACGTCGGCCGTGCCAGCCTTGGTTCACGCGGTACCTGTTAACCCTAGCTTACCAATTATAGCGTTTTACGGGATCGACCGGGCCGGCATCACCCTGGGCCCGCTTCAGTGGAGGCGCAAGACAAAGCTGGCCTATGGGACAGCGTGGCGGAGACGTCACCGCTATTGCTTGTAAGATGGCTTCGATTGAGTCCGCTCGCGCAGGAGTGCGGCCTATTTGAATTGCGGCCGGCGCCGTGCCGGTCGGTAAGATAACCCGGGCTGATCGGCTGCCAACCCAGAGCGGATGAAGGTGCCGATGATCCCGTCGCCAAGCTTGACCCGGGCCACCGCTCGCCGACATCCGTGACTGCGCCGGCGCCATCACCCAACTTGTTGGGGGCGCTCTGCGGCAAAGGATGTGCCGATGAGTCGATTTTCCTTGCCGCCCTGAGCCAGATCGGCAGAGCGCTAACGCATCGATGCAAACTTATTCGATCCGCGCCTGACGATGAAGCTCGCCCCCGCGCATCAGCCGCCGCGCGATATCGGCCGTCTGCAACAACGCGCGCTGGGTCGGAAAATGGGCAGCCAAGTACCGAGTGACCGCGATCAGGATGTGGCGGCCCTCGTCGCCATTGCCCCACTCGTGGAACTGACGGACCCCGGCCTCGAGCATCTGGTAGGCGTGAAAGCCCGCATCCTCGCGTAAAAGCGCATGCGCCAAAGTGGCAATCAACGCTTCAGACGAATAACCCAGCCGGAGGTGACGAGCCACTAGGCGCGCTGCCGCATCGATCTGCTGTTGACGGTCGAAGGCGCCGAGCAGCGTGGCACGAATCTCTTCCTCTCCCAACGGCAGGTCATCAAGCGGGTCGCCGTGCTCTCCCGGTAGCGAAGCGGGTGGTACATTCAGGTAGCGGGCAAGGTAAAGCGCCATCGCGCCATGCAGCAGTCCGCGAACAGCCTCAACACCGTTATCGCCGTCTGCCACATCGTCGCCAATCCGTTTCAGCGCCTGGTATACGGCGTTCGCAAAGGTGAAGACGTGGTGGGCCGTCTCCCAGTCGGAATGCTCATTGGCGGTGCCAAAGCGCGCGACCCTGAGCGCCGCTGCATAGGCGAGGGCTCGACCAACATCGGCCGGAGAGGCTCCATCGCCCGCTGCCGCGGTGATCGCGCCGATGATCGCAGCCGGATCGTCACCAAGGAGGCTCTCCGCCAACGCCGCATGATCCGACCAAGAGTGCGCGCGGCCGTGGACGGCGAAGAGCCCCGGCAATTCACGCCCGGTCTTCTCGCACAGTGCGACGAGATCGATCGGCTGGCGCCATGCTGTTCTTTCCTCTGCGCCCCGGGCTGCCGTCATCTGGGCAACCACACTTGGCAGCACGTCGGCGGCATATTGCCAGCCGATCAAATCAAGGCACTCGAACGCCTTGTTGATGAAATCAAACGAATGTCCACCATCGGCGTAGACGCGATCGGTCTCGGCCGCAAAAAGCAAATCGGCGAGTGCGGCCGGCGAGGCGCCGCTTTCAATAGCAGTCATTACGGTACGCTCGGCCGCATCGCGATGCCGCACGGCGACCCAGCGCAGCAGCCAGCGCTTGAGGGTGGCGAGGTCGGGCCGGCTAGCTAGCGGCGCGCGATCGCGGCGTGGGGCCGCACCGTCGCAATCGGCAGCGACGCGACGCGCCCCGTGAAACAGAGCGAGGTGGGTGTCTTCTTCCGAGAGGAACGGCAGCAGCTGACCGAGCGCGGTCAGGATGGTCAGCCCGGTATCCCAGCCATCGCGGTTGCGGGTACCGAATAACGCAGCCTGCCTTATCACCTCCGACGGAGAGGCACCCGCCGCGAGCTGACCTTGCACCGCCTTGGCGATGACGAGGTTGAGATTGTGGGCGAGCCCCTGTTCGAGCTGATCACGCCAGTGCCCGACCGGGTCGGTTTGGCCGAAGACCGGTTTGACCCAGATTTCGTCACCCGCGCGGATCTCCACGGGACAGGTCGGTACGTCGTCGGCCCAGAGGTCGAAGGTGCAGCCGCTCGCCAATTCGAAGCGTGCGTGATGCCAGTGACAGGTCAGAATGCCGTCCTCGACACTGCCACGTTCGAGCGGAAATCCCATATGCGGGCAACGATTGTCGAGCGCAAAGACATGCCCGCCCTCGTACACAAGCAGGATTGGGCAGTGTCGGCCATGCACGACAAGCCGGCCCTTGGATTTCAACTCCCCCAGAGTGCCGGCGCGCACGAAATCCGAGGTCAGGGTATCCATCGGTGCCTCCCGAAAGCATCCGCGGCTGTCCAATTCAGCAACTACCTCCAGGGAATGTCAAATCGCGCGGTGCCTAGAACACCTGCCGCGGCCGGCGACTTCTACTGGGCCAGCAACGTCAATTCGGAAAACCGCAACTGGTTATGCCCGTCACCGCTTCCTTGGCCCGCATCACGCGATCGCCGCCCGCCCGCGACTTCCCCGGCGCCATCGCTCAACCGCACCACCGAGCTCTGTCGACCACCCCCGACGCTCTTGAGGACCGTCAGATCGCAGTACTGAGCGAACTCGCCCGCACCCGCATCAGGATTTCTCAGTCGGGCGGGATCCTGGGCGATCGCCGGAGGATTCCATCCAAAGCCCAAAGCGATCGCTGCGGTAAGCGTTCATCCCGACCCGTGCCTGTAGCGTCCAGACTGAACGGCGAGTTCTGCGGAATCTCCCATAGAGAATCCTTATAGGAAAATCCGCAAAACTCGCACCGTTAGGAACTGGGCGGCTGCATCGACAAACCAACCAAGGCCGTCTGGATCGATCCCACATATTTTTGACATTGGTGCTGACGCCGTGATGACGGCGGGTATGGTTAGCAGTTCGGACAAGGCTGGCAAACGAAGCACATGAGGATCCAATGGCGATCGATCCTGTGTTAGCCGATGATCGGGTCAATCGGGACGGGCTCGTACGACCCGACAGATCATCACCCGAGGCCGCCCTTGCCCTTCCCCCGGCAGCGTCGCTGATTGTGATAATCCTTTCGTCCTTGGGGCTGTGGGCGGCGATCTGCTGGGCGATCGCATCGCTGGGTTCTGGCTGGCTATGGTAGCGTGGACGGACCGGTTCGCGGCCAGCCCGACAAATGCTCTGGAAGAGCAAGCGGACGCGTTCCTGCCTCGACGACAATCAAGCGCGAAGAGGCGTGGAAGACCCCAGCGCCGTGAGCACGCGGATCTCGATACAAGTCCGGAGTGGTGCCTATCGGGACAGCATCCGCCTGCGCATTATCGCGCTGTCCTCGCCCGAGCCCGTCGGCTCCAATCGGAAGCAACCACGCCACGGCTCAAGCAATACCTCGAAGCCACGATCACGCAGAGCGAGCAACTGGCCGGGAATTCCGAGGCAGGCAGGGCACCACGCCAGGCTCAATTGATTAGAGTCGCTGACAAGAGCAGCGGCAGGTGAAATGCGTCCGTTGGCGCTCCCTAATCACCCACTTT
>CAVRUN010000013.1:0-42144 GCA_963724435.1 uncultured Alphaproteobacteria bacterium
CTGATCCTCGGAGATCACCTGCAGCGACATATAGCGACGGCTGGGATCGGGGAGCGTGATCGTTACCGGCGCCGCGGCGAGATCGAAGACCCCGGCCGAATAGAGCGTGTCCCGGTTCATGCGGACGATGCCTTGGCGATTGACCGGAACCACGTCCCGGCGATGCAGGAGCCTGCCGAACCCGCCGCCGCGCACGGTTTGTGCGAAATGAAAATCGGTCTTGGCCCGAGCGAAATTGTCGCGAGTGACGATCACCGGCGATTGCCCCGTTTGCGCCGCCGCGATCCGTGGTCCAGCGAAGCTCATCGCAAGCGCGGCAAGGGCGATCGCGAACCGGCGCATCGCAGTGTGGTGTGTGTCCCGCCAACTCGACATTAACTGAGTAATCGATCGGTCAGCGCTGCCGGCCGAGCAGAAGCAGCCACGCCGGCGAGCCAATCATCGGTGCTCCTCCCATTCCTCGCAGGTGTCGCCAAACTCCTCGATGCTAACGAGCTCGCATCCGGACGCGAGGATCGCGCCGATATTGTCGGCGACGGTCCAGCGAAAGGTGAATTGCTCCAGTTCTCCGCGCCCCCGATAAAATACATCCGGGCCGGCCATGGATCTGTGTGGTCCACGAAACGCACTTCGAGGTGATCAACCGAATGCCACCATACGCGGTGAAAGGATGATATTCGCTGATGATCAGGAGGCCGTCCGGTTTCAAGATGCGCGCGGCTTCGCCGTAGTACCGGCGCAAGTCGGAAACCCAGACCGCGACATGGCCACACTTTCGCTCTGCGGAGGCGTGACACTGATGGCCGTGACACCCTTTCCCAGCGAGACGATCGAGGACGATCTCGACAACCCTCGAATGGTTGGGAGCAAAGCGATATGAGTGAGGAGTTCGCCGCGAGTTTTTCGTCCAGTGATGCAGGTCTGCTTACGGCGCAACCTTGTCATCCGGGGCACGCGCCCACCACCGGGGCGGTTCACCTCTCCGCGGCCCATATAGTGAACTGGTGCTGATGCCCCATTACGGCCTGGCGCGAACCTAGAGGTCACAAGAGCGTGGAGACCGACCTTCCGGGTTGCCTCATCTGGGCCAGCTGCTTACCCACTCCGGACATCTCGAAACAAGCCTCGGGCAGTCCCGCGCTCACCGGCTTGATCAAATCGCTGAAAACATCTGAAATTGGCTCAGTGATGAAGGGCTGCCGCCAGTAGGCCATCCATCGGCTGATGGCTGAGGCTAGTCTTGACCGGGAAGCGGCGGGATCTTGGCGGGAAGCTGCGAGACCGTGTAGCCCTTGACCTGCAATGTCCAGGCCGAGTTGATCGCCAGCTCGGCGCCCGCATAAGGCAGGTACAACGTCAGGTTGGACACGTAGAGGGTCGAGCGGTCCTTGCTAAAGGCCAGGCTTGCTGGAAACAGAAACCCGCGCACGATGCCGTCCTCATCGATGCCCCCGAAGTCGCCGAGCTTGGCGATCACCTTCCCGGTCTTGTCGATGACGATGATCTCGTCCTCCTGGTTGGCGCAAATCCAGATGTTGTCGTCGCGATCGATCCTAATCCCGTCCGGGGCGTTGATGCCGGTGATGAAGATCGACGCCGTGCCGGCGCTGCCATCTTTATTCGCCGGAATCTGGATGATCTGATGAAACGCGGTGTTGGCCACGAACAGGATCGTACGTTCGTTATTGAACTCGACGCCGTTCGCCCCGAACGGCGGCGTCAGACCCGTTCCCGGCCCGAGCAGCGGGTCCGCGCTCCATGCGGTATAGCTGCCGCCATGGGGTGGAACCTTCCAGATCCTGCCGAGGAAGGAATCGGACACATAGCCGTTTCCGGCCGTGTCGAAAGTCAGCGCATTGAGGCCGGAACCGGCGATCGGGCCCGCCAATACGCTGGACAAGCCGGTCGTTGGATCGACCTGAAGGACATTGCCGGCCCCGAAATCGAGGACCCACAAAGCCCCGGTGACTGGATTGAACTCGAGCCCGAGCGTGTGCGGGCTCGAGTTCACGATGGTGACCTGCCTGACAATGTCGCCCTTCGGCGAGATCACGAAGAGCACGGCGTTGCCGGTGAGCGCGCCCTGCGTGTTGTAGCCGAAGCTCGGAACGTAGATGTTGCCGTCCAGCCCCACCGTGAGGCCTTCGACGCTGCTCTGCACGCCCGGCGTGACGTTAGGGAGAACGGCCAGCACATCGACGACGCCGCGCTCCCATCCGCCAGCAGGCAACGCCGAAGGCGCGGCAGCGGCGCCGGTGCCGACCAGCCCGGCACCAGCGACCGTGACGCCGAAAAAGAAATCGCGACGATTGACGGCGCTGGGTTCTTTCATGGCATTTCTCCCTGGTTCGTGGCCATCGGCCCGAACTTTGACGGGATAAAATCTTTACGCGATCTAGACAACATTTTATCCGCGCCGACGCCACCCATCTGCGGAACCCAAGTACCGCGAACTTTTCCTCTCTGGCCTGCGTCTGGCGATGGGCGAGGCGATATGAGCCAGATCCGCCGCTCTGTCGCGATCCTCGCCGTCTGTGTCTCTGTCCTCCTTAGAGTGCGGCCTACCACGACTTGGATTCCGCTTAACCCGGATTTCTGATACCGGTTTCTAATTGGAAGCGGTGGTACGGGCAGTGCACGGCATGGTGGCGAGCGCACCGGCGCGCAACTTGAGCGAGTCGTGGCGGGCGCAATGCGGCCGTGCGCGGACTGGGGTGATATATCTCGGGCGCCGTTTCCGGGTCAGTGCGCCGCGGCGGTAAGGCGCAAATGGGCGAGGGCGAACTCGTTTTGGTAGGGACCGGCGGAAGCCATCGCGACCTTGATGCGGCGAACGCTGACCCGCACTAGCGCGCCGATCTTGAGCAGCTTGAGGCGGATCGTGCCACAGGTGGCCTCGGCAAACTGGGTGTGTCGCAGGGCAATCCGGCGCAAGGCGCAGACCAGCACATAAGCCATCGCCGCGAACCATCGCCGCAACTGGTTGGCGCGCATGGTCGTGGCCGAGAGCCTGCCCCTGGCCGGAACAGGGGTGCGGTCGGCGAACAGGTCGAGCGGGCATTCCTTGATGCGGTTTTCCATCTCGCCGCGGGCGCAATAGACCTTCTCGTAGAGGTGGCGGGCCTCATGCTCGCGGCGCGACAACGAGGTGACGACAAAGCGCGGGTTGGCCTCGCCGCCGGTCCATTCGGCCTTGCCGACCACCCGGCGCGGGCGGCTCCAGCTGTCCAGTGTTGACCAGGTAAAGTCTTTGAAGCGCCGTGCCGGCCCGCCGGTTTGCTCGCTGTGCTGGCCGGTTTGCTCGCTGTGCTGGCGTGCGGCGGCCAATTCGCCGGCGATTGCAGCCGTGAGCCGCCCATTCTTGGCCAAGCCAAACAGATAGTCGACGCCATGTAGCTCGCACCAATGCATCAGCTGTTCGCGGGCAAACCCTGCGTCGGCGCGCCATAAGATCCGCACCCGTGGCCAGCGGGTGCGGATGTGAGCGACAATGCGCGCCACCTCCTCGACCGCCCCAGCGCTGGCGTCGATATTGGAACGGCGCAGTTTGGCCGCCAACAGGTGCCGGTCGCAGAAGATGTACAGCGGCAGGTAGCAGTAGCAGTCGTAATAGCCGTCGTAATAGCCGTGGAAGAAGCGCCCCTCCCCGGCCTGCGCCGGGGCAGGCTCTGGTGCCCGTGCAGCGGGTCGTCGGTGGCATCGAGATCGAGGATGATCTGCCGCGGCGGACGCGCCTGGGCCTCGACAAATAGATCGACCAGCAGAGCTTCGATCGCCTGCGGGTCGTGCCCGATCTTGTGGTAGGGCGTCGCCTCCGGCTGCCCAATTCGAGCCGGTTGAGGGTCGATTTGCCGGCCACCGATGCACAGTTCTTGCGCCGCGCCGCGAGCTTGCCGGCCAGCACCGCCATGATCGGGTCATGGCGCAGATCGTCATGGTCGAGCACGTCCTCATACCCCAGTGCGATGCCGAAGATGCGCTGGCCGACCAGCGTTGCCACCGTGTGCTCGACCAGCTCCGGCGATCGGCGGTCGCTAAAGCAGCGAGCAAAGCGATCGATCAGCCCGATGGCTTGGTCGCTCGCCCGCAACAGCAAAGCACCGGCATCCGAAGTGATCTTGCCGCCATCAAACCCGGCCACCACTGAGCGCCCCTCGACGCGTGCAAATTCGAATAGCGCCGCGCTACACTCTGTCGGCATCGGGACTCCTCTTGATCCTGAGACAAACGGTTGAACCAACACGATTTTCTCAGATATCGAGCCCCGGTGCATCTACCCCGTTTGAGAAATCCGGGCTAGGTTTATCCCAAAGCTGCCCCGCGCGCGCGTACGTGTCCCGTGTGTTCCGAAAGGGGCGAACGCACCCGATCCGCCTCGCCTTTTCGTTACTCGGTTCGCTGATCTTGATGCTGACCGTCGGCTACGGCATCTCGTTCGATGCCGAACACCTCGCCTACGCCGCGTTCGATCAGGACCAGACCACGAGAGCCACGAACTACTCGAAAACTTCTCAGGGTTGCTTACTTCGGTGAACATCGGGACGTCGCCAGCGCAGCCGAGCTCGATCGATCGGTAAATGACCGCCTCAACCAATAATCGAGTTGTTTAGTTAACGACCCGCAAGCCGCCTGAGCGCCAGCTCGATAAGGTGGCCAGGGTTTCGGTGAGGTTTGCAAAACCCTTTGCGAGACGTGGGCTTCGTCCGAACGAGGCGAGATGGATCCGGTCGGCGCCAATCTCGCGAGCAAGCTTGTTGATTATTACTGGGATCAAACCAAACACTGAGCGGCGAACTTTAACGCATTGCTGCAGCATTCGATGGCCTCCCGAAACACTCTTTTTGATTGGCCTACGTGCTCCGCGTTCGTAGCCACTGGGTTATTCGGGAGATGTTGGATGTATCCAACAATGCTACAGCCAGCAGCTCGGGGAAGGATCGCCACCGCTGCGACAACCCTGAGAGATGGGCAGCAGGGAGGCGGGAGGAGGTCACGATCTTCCAACAAGCGGTAGGTGCGATCGCAGCTGAGGGGCGCGCGCAACGCCGCCCGGCGACCAACGGCGGTAAAACACCGATTTAGCGGTTTGGGCGAGCACCAGGTAGCACATGGTCAGCCCGGCAATCGCCAACAGGAAGGAGGCAGAAGGCGGAGCGAAGCCGAACCACCCTGCAAGCGGTGTAAACGGCAGCGCAACCGCGAGCACAACCACCACGACAGAGGTGATGGCGAGGAGAGGATGCGGGCGGCTCTTGAACGGATTGCGCCGGGTCCGCAGCACGAAAATAACGAGAACCTGGGTGGCGAGCGATTCGATAAACCAGCCGGTCTGGAACAAGGCTTGGCTCGCATGAAAGACAAACAGCAGTAGGCCGAAGGTCAGAAAGTCGAATATCGAGCTCACTGGTCCCAGGACCAGCATGAAGTTGCGGATAAAATTCATGTCCCAATGCTCAGGTTTCTCAGTGATCTCGTTGTCGACCTGATCCAGCGGGATGGGCATTTCGGAAACGGCGTAAAGCATGTTATTGAGCAATACTTGCACCGGCAGCATCGGCAAGAATGGCAGGATCAGCGTCGCCCCGGCCATTGAGAACATGTTCCCGAAATTCGAGCTCATCGCCATCATAATGAATTTCATAATGTTGCCGAAGGCGCGCCGTCCTTCGCTAACACCCCTTTCGAGCACGCCGAGGTCCTGCCTCAGGAGGATGATGTCAGCCGCGTCCTTGGCGACATCGACCGCGCTATCAACCGAAATGCCGACATCGGAGGTGTGCAGCGATGGTGCATCGTTGATCCCATCGCCGAGATACCCTACCACGTGACCGCGGCGCTTCAGCCCGAGTATGATTCGGTTCTTTTGGACCGGCGTAACCCGGCAGAATAAATTGGTCTGCTCCAGCCGCGTGGCGAGCGCGTCTTCGCTCAGCCCTTCGATCTCAGCGCCCGTCAGCAGCCCTGTCACAGCAATGCCGAGTTCATTGCAGACATGCTGCGCCACGCGCTCGTTGTCGCCGCTGAGTATCTTGACATTGACACCCTTGGCCTCCAGCGCCGCAATGGCTTCCCCTGCATCGGCTTTCGGCGGATCATAGAAAACGACGAAACCGGCCAAGACCAAATCTCGTTCGTCGGCTATCGTTGCCCCCGAACAATCGGGATCCATCTCCCGCCATGCGACGCCAAGGGCGCGAAACCCGTCTGCGCTGAGCTGGTCGAAGGACATGGCTGCGCGGCCCCGCGCGGCGTCGTCAAGCAGGAGGGGATCAGCGGCCGCTGGCTCCTCATACCGGGTGGCGAGCTTGATAATATCTTCGGGCGCGCCCTTGGTTATTAGTAGGCGGCGATTTTCATGTTCGAGGAGGACCGAAACGCGGCGTCGCTGGAAGTCGAACGGCACCTCATCGATCTTGATCCAGCCGGCATCGCATGCCGGGCCGGATTCGATGATTGCGATGTCGAGCGGGTTTCTTAACCCCGCCTGGAAATGGCTGTTGAGCCAAGCAAGGTCGAGCACGCGGCGGCAATCGGCCCCCGAGAGTGCAATCTGCCGCGCGAGTTTGATCTCCGCTTTCGTGAGCGTCCCCGTCTTGTCGGTACACAGCACATCCATGCTGCCCAGGTCATGGATTGCGCCAAGCCGTTTGACGATCACGTTGGCCTTGGCCATGCGGATGGCGCCGCGCGCGAGCGTCACCGAGACGATCATCGGCAAAAGCTCGGGCGTGAGCCCGACAGCGAGAGCGACGGCGAACAGAAAGGTTAGCAGCCAAGGTCGGTGGAACACTCCTACATTCATCAGCAACACAAACAGGACGAGGATCTCGGTCAGGCGCACAATCAGCATACCGAACCGGCGTGTTCCCTGTTCGAGCGCAGTCGGCGGTGGTGCCCGCCGCAAGGTGCTGCTGATCTGGCCGAGCTGGGTCGCCAACCCCGTCCCGCAGACCACAAGGCAAGCCGAGCCGTTCATGACTGAACTGCCCATAAAGGCGGCATTGGTGGCCGCGGCGACTTCCTCAGTTTTCACGCCTTCGTCGCATGCGTGTTTCTCGGCTGGATAGGACTCACCGGTCAGCAAGGCTTCATTGACAAAGAAATCCCTGGACTCGACAAGACGTCCGTCTGCGGGGACTAGATCGCCGGCGGCGAGCAGCACAACATCGCCAGCGACCAGGTCCTGTCCGAGTACTGTTACCTCCTGTCCATCCCGCAGGACCCTCTCCTTGAGCGCCACTGAAACCTTGAGCCCCTCGGCAGCCTCCTCGGCCCGGTATTCCTGCACGGTGTCGAGCACTGCGCTCATCAATACAATGGTCGAAATGATGATGAAGCTGGTCAGATCGCCGGTCAGTGCGGAAATCGCCGCCGCCACCAACAGAATGATCACAAGTGGGTTGCGGAACCGACTCAAGAATTTGAGGGGCAGAGACAGACGCCGCCGCGCCTCGAGCGTGTTCGGACCATAGCGAAGCCGCCGCGTGGCGGCCTCGGCAGAGGTGAGGCCGTTTCGGCCGGTTCCCAGCTGCTGCTCCAGATCGGCAAGCGCGACCTGCCAGAATTTCCGCTCGGGCGCACTATCCGATGTCATTGCAACCCGTGTGGGACGTGCTGGTGTTCAATCGCTCACCGCTATCGGGCCGTGCGGCGTGCCCCTTCCCGACCGCCTCCCGAGCGATTGGCGACATCGGTTGGGCGACGGGATAGACCCGCAGTGCAACGGCTGTCGCCGACCGGCCATAATGGCGCCCCACCCGGATTTGCACCGTCATTGAGCCGACCGCCAAAGGCCGGCGCGAACATTCGTGCCTCGGCCTCGGTCGAAAAGAATATGCGAAACGTGATACCCGGGCCGCCCGACGAGTGCTCGAAAGCCGCTCCTCGATCCGGTGGTGGTCGAGCCATCTTCGCTTTTGTTGCATCGCGCTTGCCAGATCATCACCAATGCAGCGGATTTGACGCAATGCGGTGACCGATTGGGAACCCGGCGCCAGCGGCACTTCAGCCCGCTGGCGTCCAGTCCACGCGCACAAAATACCCATCCTCCTCAAATTTGGCCTCGATCTCTCCGTGGAAGGCGCGCTTGACGGCCTCACCGATGCGGCGCGGCAGATGGATGTCTGTGGTCGTCATTACGATCCCGTGCACATCCTCCTCGATGCTGATGATGCGATTGAGCGGATGCTCGTTCTTTTCCGCCTCCTCCTGATGACGCGCGAGATGGACCATCTCTTCTTTGTGCTCCTTGGCGAAATCGCCTCGCAAGGTCACAACGCCGGCAGGAAATTTATCATTGATCCGGCGGCAAGCCGCGCACAGTGCCTCGTGAGCGCCCTCAGCGTGGGCCATCCATTGCCAGCGCCCGTCGTGATAGGCGGCGCCGCATTGTCCGCAGACCGTGCCTTCATGCAGCTTTTGCTGAGCTTGGTAGGGGTCGAGTATGTGATCCTGTTGCGCGTGGCCCGCGATGCGACGTGTCCGTCTGGGCTGTTGCCCGGTAGTATTTGCTTGCTTCATAGCACCTCCGTGATTCGACAACAGACGGATTTCTCTAGTCGATTCGAAGGGCACTTTCCATCACTCAGCGGGTTGATCCATTGACCTGGGTCAATGAGCCGGAACCGCGGCTGATACAACGGGACCAATGGGGAGACCATTGCCGCAATTGCTCCGCGACATGCCGGTAGCCGCGCATGCCAGCGAACTCCGCAGCTTGATGCAGCATCGATTTGCCTGCCGACGCCACTGGCTCTCGAAGCAGCGGGGGATTTGCTTCAGCACCGCATTCCGGTCATCGAAGCTGCGGCTGTGCCTGACGCAGAGTACCGTTCATACCGGCAAAAGATCGATCAGATTGCATTGCGGCACGATGTTGCGGCTGTCGTCGGGGCAGGTTGGAACCCCGGTATGCTATCGCTGTTTTCCGCCTTTTTCGCCGTGCTTTATCCCAAAGGCCATACTGAAATACGCGATAGGCCGGCTGTAAGTCTGCATCATACCCTTGCCGTGCGATCGGTTTCGGGCGTCAAGGATGCGCTTTGTGCGGAGCTTCGTGCCAGCTCGGCATGATCCAGCGATATGTTTATATTGAACTGAGGCGGACGTTGACCTTTCGGACATCCAGCAGGCGATCGAAAGCGATACGTTGTTTTTGGACGAAGAAACACTCGTTTTGCCGGTGGACAGCATCGCCGCGCTTGAGGAGAAAGGGCATGGCGTCGTCATCGAACGGTGGGGACAGCGGCGGACAAGGCGCATCAGCGCTTTCTACTCGAAGGACGCTTTGATCGAGTTGCGGTGACGGCGCAAATTATGTGGCAGCGGCAAAGGCGCTGCCGACGCTGAGTCCCGGCGCGTATACGGTGGCAGACCTTCCGCTCTCCGCACGGTTGCATCAATTTTATGAACCTCCAGCTAGAGGACATAAGTGATGGCGGTTTGGAAGCTGACGCCAATCAACCTTTCCGATCCGAACTGGGAAGCGAGTTCGTGTCACGGTTCTGCGGTAGTGCGGGCTCCCGACGAGGATGCCGCCCGCGCTGCCGCCGGCAAGACGTTCCAAAAGGGTGCTCCACAGTTTGCCGGCGCACGCCCATGGCGTCGGGCATCCGGTCGAGCCTGGCCTGCATCACGTCGAGGACGCCTTCATGTTTCCAGCGCTTGACCCGCTTTAGCTTGTCCGGTGTGCAGCTGGGCTTGAGAGGACAGGTGAAGCAAGCGGTCAGATTGCGGTAGTGGTCGATATCTCCGCGACGGTCCGATCGGACAAGCCCTCTCGTCAGGTGTTCGCCGGCCGGGCAGGTGTAATGGTCGTTCTCGGCGTCGTGGATGAAGTCCTGCCCGGTGAACAGGCCGCGCTTGGCGTTGCCAGATGTCAGCGTCTTGGGCACGCAGGGCAGCACGCCGGTGTTTTCGCATGCCAATACCTGATCGCCGTTGAAATAGCCCCGATCAGCCAGAACAGTGATCTCCTCGTTTCCTGTCGCCTCCTGCGCCTTGAGCGCCATCGGCACGAGTTGTGTTCGGTCATGGCCGAGATTGGTCACTTGGTGCGCCACGATCAGGTGGTGTTCGACGTCGACGGCGGTCTGCACGTTGTAGCCGACGGTGCCGGTGCCTTTGCCGCTGGTCGCCATTGAACGGGCGTCGGGATCGGTCAGCGAGACTTGCTGGTCAGTGCGTCCTGAACCGTCTGCTCGATCGCCTTCAAGGCCTGCATCTGTCGGCGCAGGCCGGCAATCTTCTCCGTCAGCCGGCCCGACTTGGCCTCGGCGATATCACTCTCTTCGCGGTCGGCCTGGTCCAATCCCCGCAGGTAACGCGCGATGCTGGCCTCGACCTCCTCCATCCGCCCGGTGACCTTGGCCACCGTGAAGTTCTTGTCACGATTGTTGACGGCTTTGAACTTGCTGCCGTCGATCGCAACAACGGTCTGGGCAAACAGGTTCAGACGACGGCACAGCGCAACAAACTGGCCGCATACCGCCCTGATCGCTGGACCATTGTCGTGGCGGAAGTCGGCGATGGTCTTGAAGTCGGGCGCCAGCCGCCCGGTCAGCCACATCACCTCAATATTGCGTTGGGTCTCGCGCTCCAGCCGGCGGCTCGACTGAACCCGGTTCAAATAACCGTAGATATAAATCTTGAGCAGCGCCACTGGATGGTACGAGGGACGGCCGGTCGCTTCCGGTATAACGCCCGCAAAACCCAACACCGCCAAATCCAGTTCATCAATGAAGGCATCGAGACACCGGCACCCCGGCGCGTTCCGGGGCGGGCCACAGCCAGTCGAGGGTGCCATCGGTGAACCAGGATTGCGGGTGCCGCTCGTTGGTATAAAACCGCAGGCCGAGCATGCCCGGCCGCTCCTTCAGTGCGCGACGAAGTCGCGGCCGCGCGGGTCGTCGAGATAGAACCAGCCCATGATCGCAAAACGGTCGGGGTATTTGCGCACCGCTGCGAGCGCCAACTCGTTTGAATCCGGGTCCCACAGCACCGGGTGGATTAGCGCCCGATCGACGCCGGCCCGTTCATGCCGGCGATCGCCTGTTCGGCCGAATAAGACTCCTGACGATGGTGCGCTGACGGCGTTCCCTTTTCCCAGAGATGGATCTATGCGTCGACGATCAACATTGCTGCGCTCCTTCTGCGTGGCGTATCGAGCTGCCGCCAACCCGCATCCCTGATACAAGCTGGCCACGGTCCTTGCTACTGCGGACTTCTTGAAAAGCTGACCGATGCCACGGCTTGTGACTGTTGACCCATGAAAGGACGATGCTGATGTTGAAGCTCTACTATGCTTCGGGCACCTGTGCGTTAGCGACGCACATCGCGCTCGAAGAGGCTGGTGCACCCTATGAGGCGGTACCGGTCGATTTCGGTTCGCAAGCCCAGAGGAGCCCGGAATACCTCGCGATCAACCCGAAAGGGCGGGTACCCGCGCTGATCACCGATAACGGCACACTGACCGAAACGCCCGCATTGCTGCTCTTTGTGGCGCAGCGTTTTCCGAACGCGGAGCTAGCACCGCTCTCGGATCCGTTCGCGCTAGCGCAGCTGCAGGAGTTCAACAGCTATCTCTGCTCGACCGTGCATGTCGCGCATGCGCATGGCAGGCGGGGCGCGCGTTGGGTGGACGACGCCGCGGCAATCGAGGCGATGAAGCGCAAGGTGCCCGCGACAATGACGGAATGCTTTGAGCTGATCGAACGCAAGCTGCTGACGGGTCCGTGGGTCATGGGCGAGCACTACACGATCTGCGACCCGTATTTGTTCACGATCGCGACCTGGCTCGAAGGCGACGGGGTCGACACGACCAAGCTGCCGCGCGTCATGGAGCACCGCAAACGGATGCTGGCGCGCCCCGCGGTGCAAAAAGCCATGGCCGCGGAGGGAACCCAAATCGCCTGACGCATCAATTCAATAGTGTCGAGAACTCGCTTAGCATTCGTCATGGCCGGACTTAACCCGGCCATCCATTGCTACGCAGGGGCACGGGCCGCCCAGGCTTCGTGGATGCCCGGCTCAAGCCGGGCATGACGATTAAACACGCTGAAGCATCGAGGCCAGAGGGTAGACACGATGCCCCGTCAATGGCTGAAGCCAAACAGCTTTTGCGCATTGTGGTGAAGGATCTTGTCGGTATCGGATTTGGGCAGGCCCAACCTTTCGATGTAGGCGAAAGTCTCCTTATAGGGCTCGTAATCCTGCAATACCGGGTAATCGCTGCCAGTCACGAGATGATCGGCGCCAAAGGCTTCGAGCGCGCATAAAAACGCCGGCTTCGAGCCGTAGCAGACGGTGTCGTAATAGAATTTTTTGGCCGTCACGCTAGGCGATTCGGCAAGGTTCGGGTGGCCGCTCGGGCTTTGTCCTTGCTTGTCGAGCCGGTTGAGCAGCATCGGAATTGGCCCGCCGAGATGCGGCACAATAAATTTGATGTTGGGATAGCGGTGCGGGATCTGCTTGGCGATCATGTGCAATACAAAGGTCGCATCCTCGAGTGACGTGCCGACCGAGCCCCGATAATTGTAGTCGACGATGAAGGGTGAGCAGATACCCGATCCGGCCGGGTGAACGAACAGCACCGCACTGAGCCGGTTCATCTCGGCGTAGATCGGCTCGAACTCGGTTTCAGCGATCGAGCGGCCAAGGCAGATGATGTTCATGTTGACGCCGACGCAGCCCAACTGGTCAAAGCCGCGCTCCATTTCCTTCAGCGCCGCGTCGATGTGCGGCAATGGCAGCATGACGTACGAGCTGATGCGGTCGGGGAAGCGGTGCGCGAATTCGGCATAGGCGTCGTTCAGCATCTTGACCGCGGTCACGCATTCCGCCTCATCGGGCAGATAGGGGGGGTGGTTCGGCGAGAGCACCTGCTTTCCGACACCGGCCTCCTCCATCCACTGGAACCGCCCCTCAATATCCTGCTGCGAATCCGAGAACGGGTGGCGCGCCATTCCGCGCTTGACCGGCAAATGAACCGGCGAGGCAAACCGGTCACCCATGAACTGGCTGAAGTTCTTTGGCGTGTAGTGCGCATGCACATCGCAGATCATTGGAGATTTCCCCTTTTGGTCGACATTGCGTGATTAACACAGTATGGGAGCGGGCGGCGGTAAGCGGGCCTGACGACGGGACCCGCCAGTTCACCCCCGATAACCTTGTGCAGATTTTTAGAGGACCAGTTGTCGATCGCTTATGCCCGCAGCATCGCCGCGACCTGGTCGAGGGTTCGGATCCGCGCGTACATTTTCATCGCTTTGTCGAGACTGTAGGCATGCGCGGCGGTGTCGCCGCTCCAACAGCATTCACGCACCACAATGGATGCGAGGTCGAAGTTGAAGGCCTCGCGCACACTCGTCTCGACCCCGCGATTGGTGGCGCCCCCACCGATAATGATGATGTCACGCCGCAGCATGTGCAGCAGCTCGCCGACGCCAGTCCCGTAAAAGGCACTCGGCCGGCGTTTGAGAAACACATAGTCCTCGGGTCGCGGCGCGATCTCGTCGGGAAAGCCGGCCTCCTCCGTGCCCTCGACCGCATTGGACAGCGGCGGCGCGCCGGTCTCCGCCGAGAGATCGGTCGGCAGCATGACGACATCGGCGCCGTCGGCACGGCTGACCGGCGTCGTGTAGATCACCGGCACACCCGCCGCCCGCGCGACCGCAATCATCTGCACCCAGGCATCGAGGACCGGGCGCATTGCAGGCCTCCGCGCGGGATCGGCGGGCGTTAGTGCCCGCCGGCAAACGTCGTAAGCGATCAGTGCCGCCCGACGCCGATCGATATGTTCGGGTTCGGGCATCGCGGTCTCCTCAGGTGACAGCGAACCGACCGCGGCCGGCGCGAAAGATTAAGCGGCGGCTCTTTGGCCCTGCGCGCTGGCAACACGGGCGAGCATCGCAGCCGCATTTCGGTGCAGGATGTGCTCGCGCGCCTCCTCGCCAATCTGGGCTTCCGCCAGCGCCTTTGCGGTCCAGTCGCAACCGAACTCGGTCCCGTCGGTGCCGCACACGATGCGCTCGGCGCCGTACAGGCTTACCGCCGCCTCGATCGAGCGCGGGCCGAACGAGTTGCAATCGACGTAAACTCTCGACCTGCGGAAGCGCGACGACGGCAGCTCCTCATCCGGCGTGTCGAGCAGGCAGCGGTGGTCCATGCGTTCGACCTCATAGGGAATGTTGCCCCCCAGATTGTGGACGTGGACCATCGCATCGGGATAGGGCGCGAGGAAGTCGGTCAGCGACAATGTCACCATCACCGATGACAAGCTCGCCTGCATGTCGAGCGTGCCGTTGCGGCGGCGCGCATTGTCCGTCTCGCCGCCGACCTTGGGGAAAGCGTCGCCCGGCCGCGGGCCGTGGTGGATGAACAGCACCGCGCGGTGACGGTTCGCTACTTCCAGCAGCGGACGCATCGCCTCGGCGTCCTTGCGCGTCAGAAACGCGTTGCCCGGTATCTGCGCGCCGATCATGCTCGGCAGCCCGAGCGCCCGCTCGAGTTCGGCGGCAGCAGCGGCGATGTCGGTCAGCGGCAGCGCTGCATAGGCGGCGAAGCGACCGGAATGCTCCTGGCAAATCGCCGAAAGCCCGTCATTGACACTGCGGCACAGCGGCCCGGAGACATCCAGCGGCTGCGACTCGATCCAGCAGAACGAGCCGAGGAGCGACAGCACGCTGGTCTCGACACCCTGGCGGTCCATCCGCGCGAGATGGAAATCGACCTGGTCGAACGCCTCAGCGAGCGGCGCTTCACCCGTCCGTGGGGCCTTCAGCACCTCGACTCCGTCCGAGTTGCGCGTGATGCGCGGCTCCCTGGTACGGGCGCGTAGCGCGTCCGCGACTTCGGCAGGCCTCCAGTGGGCGTGCATGTCGATCATCATGGCTGTGTCCTCCATCGGTTGTCGGGCAACTTAACCCCATGGCGGCTCGGCGCAAAGCCAGCAATTCCACAGAGATGCCCTAACGAAAAGTTAAGGGTGAACCCGAAGATCGGTCGAGACGGATCGAGAGTTGCCATTCGCAACCGGGCGGCTCAGTAATCGCCGTATCTGCCTTGCATCGACAATTTATCAGACCAGCTACGGCCGATCCAAGATTTAGTGTATTAGATCGGCTATGACCACCGTATCCAGCTTGCGTTGATAAAAGCCCGGGCTATATTCGGATTATGCCCGATCTGTTCGACAATGTGCTCCCGGGTGCCGGGGACACCTATTCCGCAAAAGACATCGAAGTCCTCGAAGGCCTCGAACCGGTCCGCCGCCGCCCGGGGATGTATATCGGCGGCACCGATGAGCGCGGCCTGCATCACCTCGCCGCCGAGGTGCTCGACAATGCGATGGACGAGGCGGTGGCCGGCCATGCAACTCGCATCGAGATCGAGCTTGCCGCCGGCGACTGGCTGACGGTCCGCGACAATGGGCGCGGCATCCCAATCGATCCGCATCCGCGGTTTCCGGACAAATCGGCTCTCGAAGTTATCCTGACGACATTGCATGCCGGCGGCAAATTTGGCGGCGAAGCCTACCGTACCTCCGGCGGCTTACACGGGGTCGGCGTGTCGGTCGTCAATGCCCTGTCGGACGCGCTCGACGTGGAAGTCGCGCGCGATCGCCGGCTGTGGCGCCAAACCTACAGCCGCGGCGCGCCGCAGGGTGCGCTGCAGGATTGCGGCGCGGTGCAGAACCGGCGCGGCACGACCTTGCGGTTTCATCCCGATCCGCAAATTTTTGGCAGTAACGGCTTTCGCCCCGCGGTCCTCTACCGCATGGCGCGGTCAAAGGCGTATCTGTTTCGCGGTCTCGAGATCCGCTGGAGCTGCGACCCGTCGCTGCCGCGCCCAGAAGGCGTGCCGGCCGAAGCGCGGCTGCATTTTCCTGGCGGGCTCGGCGACTTTCTCGCCGCCAGCCTCGACAATCAGGCGATGTTGACCCCCAAGGCTTTTATTGGTGAGGCCGAGCTGCCCGAGGGTGGCAGGGTCGAATGGGCAGTCGCTTGGCCGGAGGACGGAGAAGCCGCGTTTAGCCATTCCTATTGCAACACGATTCCAACCCCCGAAGGCGGGACCCATGAAGCCGGGCTAAAAAGCGCGTTGCTGCGCGGGCTCAAAGGCTATGGCGAGCTGACTGGCAACCGGCGCGCATCTCAGGCGACCGCTGAGGACGTAACCGGAGCGGCGGCGATGCTATTGTCGCTCTTTATTCGCGACCCGCAATTTCAAGGCCAAACCAAGGAACGGCTCGCATCGGCTGAAGCGGCAAGGCTCGTCGACAATGCGGTCAAGGATCATTTCGACCATTGGCTCGGCGCCGACCCGACCGCCGCCCGGCAATTGCTCGACCGAATTGTGGAGCGCGCCGAGGAACGGCAGCGGCGGCGCCAGCAGCGCGAGCTCGCCCGCAAGAGTGCGACGCGCAAATTGCGATTACCCGGCAAGCTCTCCGACTGCACCCGCGACAGTGCCGCTGGCACCGAGATCTTTCTGGTCGAGGGCGACAGCGCCGGCGGTTCCGCAAAGCAGGCGCGCAATCGCGAAACCCAGGCGATCCTGCCATTGCGCGGCAAGATCCTGAACGTCGCCAGCGCCTCGATCGATAAGATGAGGGCGAACCAAGAACTCGCCGACATCATTCTGGCGCTCGGCGCCGGGTGCGGCGCTCAGTACCGCGAAGACGCGCTACGCTACGAGCGGGTGGTGATTATGACCGACGCCGATGTCGATGGCGCCCACATCGCGTCGCTGCTGATGACCTTCTTCTTCCGAGAGATGCCAAAGCTGATCGACAATGGTCACCTGTTCTTGGCGTTGCCGCCGCTGTACCGACTGACCCAGGGCGAGACCACGCTTTATGCACGCGACGATCAGCATCGCGAAGAATTGCTGCGGACCGGCTTTAACGGCCGCGGCAAGATCGAGGTCAGCCGGTTTAAGGGGCTGGGCGAGATGCCGGCGCGCTATCTAAAGGCCACGACGATGGACCCGGCGCAGCGCACTTTGCTGCAAGTCGCGATCAGGGAAGCCAACGGGACGGCTGGCTTGGCGGATGCCCCAGAGCCTTGCACGACGGCAGAGCCCTGCGAGACAGCAGCGTCCTGTGCCCGGACGACCGCGCTGGTCGAAACCTTAATGGGGCGCCGTCCCGAGCTGCGCTTTGACTACATCCAGAAAAACGCCCGCTTTGTCCGCGATCTCGACTTGTAAAGACTCCTTGCGTTGGGCGAACGAGGCAATTACCTAATTTTTGTCGACCCGTTTGAATTCGGCTTTCCGGCCTAGCGTTCCTATGCGATCGTCCGACCGTGTTTCCCGAGCCAATCGATGTCCGATCGCTGCGCAGCTGCGCGGCGCCCTACTACTTCTATGTGGAGCTACCACTGATGGCGACCGGTACGGTCAAATGGTTCAATGCGCAAAAGGGCTACGGCTTTATCCAGCCCGAAAATGGCGGCGCTGATGTGTTTGTACACATTTCCGCTGTCGAGCGCGCCGGAATGGACAATCTGCGTGAAGGCCAAAGACTGAGCTATGAACTCGAGCAAGGCCAACGCGGGCGAGTTTCGGCAGTCAATTTGCGCACAGCCTAAAGGACGCAAGCCACTAAACGGGGGCGCCCTGGCGCCTCCGTCACTTTATGAGGGGTACTGATTGGCAAAAGAAGATTTAATAGAGTTCGACGGCACGGTGCTCGAACTTCTTCCCGATGCACGCTTTAGAGTAAAGCTCGACAATGGGCACGAGACGTTGGCTTACTCGTCCGGTCGGATGAAAAAGAATCGAATTCGAATTTTGGCCGGCGACCGGGTGACTGTAGAAATGACGCCTTACGATTTAACAAAAGGTCGGATCAACTTCCGTCATAAAGACGAACGAGCAGCACCGCCGATGAGCCCCCGTCCACAATACCGTCGGCGCTAAGTTGGACCCTACATTGTTCAATGCGCATGTCAGATCATGAAAAAAAGATTGACATGATCAGAACGCCGCCCGATCTATCGTCTAACAACTAGGGCCGTTAAATTATTACAATAAGGCTACACCTCCTCAATGAATTTTAGTGAACTCGATCTTTCGCCTGAACTGCTTCAGGCGATTTCTGACGCCGGCTATACGACACCCACTCCGATCCAGGAACAAGCGATTCCCCACGTCAAACGTGAGCGGGACGTTCTCGGTTGTGCCCAAACCGGTACTGGCAAGACGGCTAGCTTTGTCCTGCCGATGATTGACATGCTGGCGGCAGGCCGTGCGCGGGTGCGGATGCCGCGCTCGTTGATCCTCGAACCGACCCGCGAACTAGCGACCCAAGTCGCCGATTCATTCGAACGCTACGGTAAATATCATCGCCTAACCATGGCCCTGTTGATCGGCGGCGAAAGCTTTGTCGATCAAGAGCGAAAGCTTGACCGCGGTGTGGATGTGCTGATCGCCACGCCGGGGCGGCTTCTCGATCTCTACGGGCGCGGTAAGATTATCCTGTCCGACGCGCATATCCTGGTCATCGACGAGGCCGACCGGATGCTCGACATGGGATTCATTCCTGATGTCGAACGGATTGTCGGGCTGTTGCCAAAAAATCGGCAGACCCTGTTCTTTTCGGCGACCATGCCGGTGGAAATTCGCCGGTTGGCCGACGCATTCCTGAAAACTCCGGTGGAGATCGCGGTTGCTCCGCCAGCCTCTCCGGCGGCAACCGTCGCACAATCGCTAACGGTCGTCGAACCGCGCGACAAGCGCGAGACGTTGCGGCGGCTGATCCGCTCGGAAGACGTTAAGAACGCGCTGATCTTCTGCAACCGCAAGCGCGACGTCGATATTCTATACAAATCGCTGGCGCGACACGGTTTTGATGCCGCCGCACTGCATGGCGACATGCCGCAACCCAAGCGCACCGAAACCTTGGAGCGCTTTAAGAACGGCGAGGTCCGACTGCTCGTGGCGAGCGACGTCGCCGCCCGCGGGCTCGATATCAAGGGCATGAGCCACGTCTTTTGCTTCGACGTCCCGATCCATGCCGAAGATTATGTTCACCGCATCGGCCGCACCGGCCGCGCCGGGTTGACCGGCCGTTCGTTCATGCTGGCGGCACCGGAAGACGGCAAGGCCGTCGCCGCGATCACCAAGCTGATTGGCAAAGACATCCCGATTATCGCGATCGACGGCATCGAGCCGGCGCAGCTCGAATTCGAGGAACGCCGGCGCGGACGGTCGAATGCGCGCGCCGGAGCCAAGGCACCTGACCGCACCAAAACTCCGGAAAGTCGGCGGAAGACGCCACAAGACAATGGCTCGCGGCGGCCTCCGCCCCCCCGCGCCCCGAGCACCGGGCCGGAGAGCCCCGCGCCGATCGCCGCCAAAGCGAGCGGTGCCAAAGACAACGCTGGTAAAGATACTGCTGCCAAAGACAGCAACGTAATGCACTTTCCCCGCCGGCAAGATCCCCGACGGCCGGCTCGACCTGAGCATGTCAGGGCCGAGCATGCCAGGGAAGAAGATCGCAAGATCGTCGGGTTCGGCGATGATTTACCGGCGTTTCTCGCCCGGCCGCCGAGGATTGTTGCCCGCCCCTGATCCCCGGCCTAGCCGACAGCGATTGAAAACCAGACCGCGATGAAAACCATCTTCGTCATGGTCAAATGTGAGCTCGGCAAGGCCTATTCCGTGGCCGACGAGGCGGTCAACAGCATCGAGCAGGTCTCGGAAGTCTACTCCACCTCCGGTCAATACGATCTGCTGATGAAAGTTTATCTGCCGGAAAACGCAGACATCGGGCATTTCGTGACCGAACGTCTGCAGAATTTGCCCGGCATCAAAGACACGTTTACGATCATCGCCTTCAAGGCGTTTTCTGAAGATACCTCGGTTTAATCAGAGCTTGATCAGAGCAGGCCCGATGAGTGAAGGCGAAGGCGGCTGGATGCGGGTTGCTCGCCGCGGCGAATTGGCGCCTGGCGAAGTTATCGGGGTCGAGGTCGGCGGCCGTTCAATCGCGATTTACAACTGTGATGGCGAATTGTTCGCCACCGATAATATCTGCACGCACGCCTATGCCTGTCTGTCGGATGGCTGGCTCGACGGCACGACGATCGAATGTCCGTTGCATGCCGCGCGCTTTGATGTCCGCACCGGGGAAGTTCTGGACCCGCCGGCGACTGAGGATCTGAAGACCTACCCAATCCGTCAGACCGACGACGAAATCGAGATCAAGCTCAACTGAGCCCCCGGCTGCCCCCAGCAGTTGAAGGCCCGGTACCCTCCCGCCGCCCGCGATCTCACAAACCTGCACGGGTCGAGGGCAGCCACCGGCATATCTACCCTATCCGCGTCAGCCGCAACGGATAAGGGTATGGTAACGATCACAGCCGACCGCTTTGGCAATCCGCGCTCATCCGCACGCGGCAAACCTCCCTTATGCGCGAGGCAAGATCCTGGTCACGACCGCCGGGGACCGCCGATCTCCTCATCAAATTCGGCCCGCCGAAGACCTGGCGCGGTTTGGCGCGCCGCGAAATACGCAGCGGCGATCGATGACGCCCTCTCCCGCCTCAGCGCCTATCGCGCGAACCGGAAGCCACCGAACGCTGCTGTTCGGCGACTAGGGCGTGCCCCGCCGCGACCGAGATCGATTTCCAGCCTGTTGCCGGAGAATGCTAGGGCTGGGATGATGTAGTCCAATCGAAAGGCGAGGAGGACGTCATGGCTCAAGGTCCCACTCACCCCATCGTGCATTTTGTCGGCAGCGTCCCGCTGCCCGATGCCGAAAGCGTGTTCCGCACACTGACCGAAAGCGCCGGCCCGTATCTGCAGCGCCTGCCGGATGGCGAGACCGGCATCCGCAAAACCTGGATCCGGTTTTTGCAACAGGTGCTCGCCGACAATCCGGCGATCGAGGTCGCCACCGACGTGCCGCCCTTCAGATTCACGCAGTGGGACGGCAAGCTGCTTCGCGAAATCCCGCGCCTGCGGGTCAAACCTGGGGTCGAGCCCGATCCCGCCACGTTCGAGACCGGCTATGCCGAGATGGCGGTCGCATCGTGGCAGTTGTTCGAGCAGCTGCAACAAGCCGGCGTGATCCCGGCGACGGTCAAATTTCAGATCTCGCTGCCGACCCCGATCGCACCGACGTACAACAACATGGTGCCGTCCGAGCGGCCGCGGCTATTGCCGGCATTGACCCGCCATCTGGTCGGCGAGGTCGGCAAAATCGCCGCTGCGATCCCGCAAAATCGGATCGCGCTGCAGTGGGACGTGTGCCAGGAAGTGCTGGCCTGGGAGGGCTATTACGAGCCCGGCCCAGTCGATTTTCGGACCGAGACGATCGGAGTCTTGAGAGAAATCGGCAACGCGGTGCCCGCCGCGATCGAGCTCGGCTATCACCTATGCTACGGCAGTCCGGCTGACGAGCACTGCGTCCAGCCCAAGGACATGGCGATCATGGTCGAGATCGCGAACGCCATCAGCGCCGGTGTTGCGCGCCCGATCCAGTTTTTCCATATGCCGGTCCCGAAGGGCCGTACCGACGACCCCTATTTTGCGCCGCTCGCTAATTTGCGGCTACATCCTGAGACCCAGCTTTATCTCGGACTCGTGCACCACAACGATCCCGAAGGAGATATGGCGCGGATCGCCGCTGCGCGACGCCACGCAACAGTCAATGGTGTGGCCACAGAATGCGGCATGGCGCGAGGCGACCCGGCGCGGCTGCCGGCGCTGCTCGCCGCTCATGTGCGGGCGGCGCAAGCGGCCGCTCCGGCATAGCGGCCCGTTTTCCCGGCCCGCATCGCTGTCAGCCGACCGGCAGTTTGCGTAGAAAGCCGGTGCGTTGCGCCGCACCTGCAGCCATGAACTGGGCGTCCTGACCCGACAGAATAAAGCGCGCGCCCATCTCGATATAGCGCGGCATGATCGTTTCGTTGTAGACGCCGGCCATCCCTGGGAACTTGCCGTGTTTGCGGGCGGCGGCGATCATCTTGCCGTAGGCATCGGCGACCCGCTGATTACCAAAATCTCCATGGATGTCCATCTCGGCGCACAAATCGTTGGTGCCGATCAGCAGTACATCGACCCCGGGCACCGCGGCGATTTCGTCGGCATTTGCGATCGCGGTTGGCGTCTCCAGCATGACGATCGTCAGATTGGCGGCGTTGAGCGCACCTGCTGCTTCGCTCGAACTCGCCGAGCGCAGCCCATAATGCGGCCCGATGCCGCCGATCGAGCGATGGCCCACGGGCGGGTATTTGAGCCGGTTGACGACCTCGCGAGCCTCCTCAGCGCTGTCAACGTGCGGCATGACGATGCCGAGCGCGCCATTGTCCAAAGCGCGGGTCGCGATCGCGTATTCGCCGTTTGGCACGCGCGCAATCGGCGCGATGCCGGCGTCGAGTGCGGCGGTCGCGATCTGCGCGCAGGCTTCGAGCGACATGACGCCGTGCTCCATGTCGAGAAACAGCCAATCGAAACCGGCCACCGCCATCGCCTTGGCGATTTCAACGCTGCGCGTCATGCGGATGCCGACACCAAGCGACAACTGGCCTTGTTCGAGCTTTTCGCGGGCGGGATTGCGAACGGCGGCTAGCATTGGCGTTCTCCCTGAGATTCCCTGAGACGGGCAACTCAGGCTGCCTGCTCTGACGGCATGCCGCAAGATATGGCCAAGCAAGGCTGGCCCAACGAACGCGATTGCATTGCATGACGCACGGGGTCATTAAATCCGCCAGCGGCTGGCGGCTTGCCTAGTGCTCGATCACCGAAAACAGCGCGGGCTTTTCGCCGGATAAAGGCGTCGCGCAGAGGAGGAACCATCAATGTCAGCAATTGCTCAGCGCTACAATGTCGGCGGGGTTTATCTGCCGCGGCCGTTCAAGGTCCGCCGGCTCGGCCATTTCGGCTTTAATGTCGAGAAACTGCCCGAGGGCCGCGAGTTTTATGGCGACCTGCTAGGCTTCACCGCCTCGGATACACTCGATTTTTCGCGCGCGCCGTGGTTTCCGAAGGATCAGGATGTTGGCGACCCGCGCGGCTATTTTATGCGCTACGGCACCGATCATCACGCCTTTGTGCTGTTCCCAAAGCGGGTCATGGATCACCGCGCCGACCGCAAATTCGCGTCCGAGGTCACGATCAACCAGATCACGTGGCAGTGCGGCAGCCTGCGCGAGATTGTCGAGGCGCATGATTACTTTGTGCACCACCAGGTGCGAGTGCAGCGCGTCGGGCGCGACATGCCGGGCAGCAACTGGCATGTCTATGTCTACGATCCCGATGGGCACACCAACGAGTTCTATTACGGGATCGAACAGGTCGGCTGGAACCAGCTGTCAAAGCCGCGCGACATGTATTACCGCGGCTTTAATGAAAAACCGTCCTTGCCGCAAATGTCGGAAGCGGCGGAATTGTTCGAGGCGCAGGACAAGGGCATCGACGTGTTGTCGGGGCATCACCCGGAGCGCCCGCCACAAGCGACTTACGATGTCGAAGGCGTGCTGCTGCCGCGGCCGTTCAAGATCACCAAGATTGGCCCCCTCAGCTTGTTCGTCGACGATGTCGACCGCGCCGAGGCTTTTTACGGCGAGCGCCTAGGCTTTGTCAGAAGCGAGGAGGCGCGCTATCGAGGCGCGCGCTGCGTCTTTATGCGTTGCGGCGCCGAACATCACAGCCTCGGGCTATTCCCGAAGGAGTTGCGCGGCACCCTCGGCCTTAGCCCGCACACCACCTGCATGTCGTTTGGCGTCGAACTTGGCAGTTATTCGCAACTGCGCGAGGCGGTCGCGTTCCTGAAGGCGCATGGCGTCACCTTTATCGACGCAATCCCGCCCGAGCTTTACCCCGGCATCGACTATTCCGCCTTTGCGCTCGACCCCGACGGCCATTGCATCCAGCTGTATTATTACATGGAGCAGGTCGGCTGGGACGGCCGTGTGCGTCCAGCCGCGGAGCGCCGCCATGTCAATGGCAACTGGCCAGAGGCGCTGGAGCCATTGTCCGACACCTATGTCGACCAGGTCTTTCAAGGCCCACTCGGCTAGATCCAGGCGTTAAAGCATTCGATCGAGGCCGCCGAGCGCGGCTTCGCGGGCATCGTCGCGATTGACGACGCCCAGGCATCGTCGCGCGCAGCGGCTGCCCTGTCTCGCCCTCTTCGGGTTCTCGCCCCGAGCGGGTCGACAGGACGGTACGGCTGTTGCAGGATAGATCGGAATTAACCCAGGGGAAGGAAACCAAAATGCCCGAGACGCCGACCTTCGGCCGCTATGCCGAGATTCCCTACGATCAGATGACGCCGGAACAGCAGGAGGGCTATCGCTCACTGCTCGAGGCCCGCGGGCGGCTTCCGGGCCCGAACAAGATCTATGTCCACAATCCCAAGCTGGTAAAGGTAATGGGGCCGCTGGGCGCCTATTTCCGCACCGGCTATTCGCTCTCCGAGCGCGAGCGCGAAATCGCCGTCGTCATCGTCAACAGCAAGTTTCACTCGGCCTACCCGACCAACGCGCATGAGCGCGCTGGCAAGGCCGCCGGGCTGCCGGACGACAAGGTCGAAGCGATGCTGTCCGGACTGCCGACTTTGTTTGACGACAAGCGCGAACAAGTCGTCTACGAGATGGCGAAGTGCCTGACGGAATCGCGTTGGGTGTCGAAAGGGTTGTTCGACCGCGCGGTCGAGGCACTCGGCCACGAGGGCATCACCGATGTCATTTGCCTGATGGGATTTTACACCAGCGTGTCGATGACGTTGGCGTTTTACGACGTCCCGGCCGGCGCCGAAGGTCTGGCTCGCTAAGCCCATCAGAGCAACAGTAAGGGGGAGGAAACCAAAATGCCCGAGACGCCGACCTTTGGCCGCTACGCCGAAATTCCCTATGACCAGATGACAAGGGAACAACAGGAAGGTTATCGCTCGCTGATCGAGACCCGCGGCCAGGTCGGCGGGCCGAGCAAGATTTGGGTGCACAACCCCAAGCTGGCGAAGGCCGCAGGGCCGGTCGGCGCGCATTTTCATCCAGGCCACTACTCGCTGACCGAGCGCGAGCGCGAGATCGCCGTCATCATTATCAACAGCAAATGGCACTCGGCCTATCCGACCAACGCACATGAGCGGCGCGGCAAGGAAGTCGGGCTGCCGGCCGACAAGGTCGAGGCGATGCTGTCGGGCCTGCCGACGTCGTTCTCGGACGAGCGCGAGCAAATCGTGTACGAGATGGCGATCTGCATGTCGAACTCGCGCTGGGTTGCCAAGGGTCTCTACGACCGCGCGGTGAAGGCGCTGGGCCATGTCGGCATCACCGACGTGATCTGTTTGATGGGCTATTACACCAGCGTGTCGATGACGCTTGCCTTTTATGACGTGCCGGCCGGCGCTCCAGGGATGCAGCGCTGAGCCGTTGGCCAATCGCTTCGAACTGGCCCGGCCGACTCGTTTCGAGTTCCATCTGTTTCCCGCCACAGTGAAGGAGACACGAGCATGACCGCAGCAAAGGGCTTTGTCGTACCCGCGGGCGGCGGCAAGCGTTTCGACAGCCCGACCCCCGGCCGCTCCTTTGCCATGAAGCTGCTCGGGCGCGAGACCGGCGATAGCATCATGATGTTCGAGGAGACGTTGCCGCCCGGCACCGCTAGCCTCCATCATCTCCATCGCGACAGCGACGAGGTCGCCTGGGTGCTTGCCGGCGAGTTCACCTTCAAGATCGGCGACGAAGTCGCCACCACCGGCGGGCCCGGCACTTGCGCATTCATGCCGCGCGATATCCCGCATGCCTGGAAGAATACCGGCAGCGAGACCGGCCGCGTGCTGTTCCTATACACTCCGGCCGCAGCCGGCGACCTGATCGAGGCGCTGTCGCAGGGCCGCCCCCAAAACGAGGACGAGCACAAAAAACTTTTCGAGCGCCACCACTGGGAAGTCGTCGGCCCCAACCCGCTATGACGCGGGCCTTCGACAGCTTCGTAGGGTGGGTTCGCAAAGCGTAACCCACCACCCCCTTCCGCCACTAACGGTGGGTTGTGGCAGCTCAACCCACCCTACAACAGAGGAACGCCTCATGCTGATTGTCGACGCACAGGTTCACATCTGGTCAGCGGGGCCGCCGACCAACCCTTCGCATCGCCAGGTCAATTCCTACACCGCCGAGGAATGCATCCGGGACATGGATGCCGCCGGCGTCAATGCGTGCCTGCTGCATCCGCCGGGCTGGGACCCGAATTCGGGCAAGATTTCCGAAGAGGCCGCAGCCAAATACCCGAACCGCTTTGGCATTCTCGGCAATTTCCCGGTCGACAAACAAGAAAGCCGCTCCCTGATCGACACCTGGAAGCAGCGTCCGGGCATGCTCGGGCTGCGCTATGCGTTCACTCAGCCGCACCAAGCCAACTGGATGACAGACGGCACGATAGACTGGCTGTGGCCGGCGGCCGAGAAGGCGGGGATTCCGATCGCATTGATGGCCTCGAACTATCTGCCGCAAGTCGGCCAGATCGCCGAGCGCCATCCCGGTCTCAAACTGATCCTCGATCATTACGCGCGGGTTCGCGACGGCAAGGACGACGCCGCGCACGGCAACCAGCCAGCGTTATTGGCGCTCGCCAAATATCCCAATGTCGCGGTCAAGGCGACCGGCGCGCCGGGGAACTCGTCGCATCCCTATCCCTACCGCAACATACACAAATTCACCCAGCAGATCGTCGAGGCCTTTGGGCCGGATCGAACCTTTTGGGGCACTGACATCACCCGCATGCCGTGCTCGTGGAAACAGTGCGTGACGATGTTTACGGAGGAGATGCCGTTTCTGAAGGGGCGCGACCTCGAACTCGTCATGGGCCGCGCCGTGTGCAACTGGCTCGGCTGGAATCTCCCGGGCTGAATTTTCACGCCATACTGTGTCGGGGCTCAGCACATCCCCTCTATCGTCTTCCCGACGAAGGTCGGGATCCACTTCAGCCGTGGGTCCCAACCTGCGAAGATGTGGAGAAATCGCTTGGTCCAGAGGATGGTCATTCCGGGATGCCCTCTAGGGCAGACTCGGAACCCATAAACAGGGCATCTCGCGTACATCTCCCAGGACTATTTTCATAGGTTCCGGGCTCGCGGGCGTGGCCCGCGCCCCGGAATGACATTCCTTGGGATTCTTCACATGCTCCTGTGCCGGGAAGGCAAGGTTAGGATAGACACCGGGCCGAGCGAATCCCGCGCCCGGCGTTCCGCGTAAACGACGCGCTTCGTCAACCCTTCCCTAGCACCCGGTCCAATGTCTTAACGGCGCTGTCGGGGCCCGGCTCCTTTTCGTCGTAGGCCGCGGCGAGGTACTCGTAGAGGCGGGCGACGGCGGCGTAGATGTCGCGCGAGGGCGGGTTCTGTTCGAGAAAGTCGGAAATTTCCTGCATCTCGGCGACCCAGCGATAGGCCTTGTCGTACATCCGCGGGATGCCTTGGCGAAACCGCGCCAGCATTTCGGGCTGGCTCTCGGTCAATTCGGCGATCAGCGCCTCCTCGCAACCAAAGCGTGCGGCGCCCAGCAGCATCGCCGAGGCGATCGCGGTCGTCCCCTTGGTGATCCCGGCATAGGACATCTTTAACGCCGACGCGGCGCCGATCGGCCCGTCGATGACGCGCCAATCGATCCCCCAATCGCGCAAGACTGCCGTCTGGCCCGCCCTTGGCCCCGAGGCGTAGATCGTCGGGCTGTAGCCCGGCCGCGGCGGACCGCCGATGATCCCGCCATCGACAAAATCGGCGCCGGTGGCTGCGACGATCTCGCCGATGCGGATGGCACTCTGCGGGCTCACCGCGTTGCAGTCGACATAGACCGGCTTCTTGCCGAGCGCCTTCAACGCTGGCGTCAGCCGCGTAGCCAATGCTTCGGCGTCACCCGGCGGCAGGATCGACAAAAAGAAATCGGCCCCCGACAACAACGCGTGCTCGTCGGCGGCCGGCTGCATCCCGGCGGCGCGGGCGCGCTCGGCACTTTTTGGGCTGCGGCCCGACAACAAGGTGCGCACCTCCGCGCCAGTTTCGCGCAGCCGCCGGCCGACACCGGCCCCCATCACGCCCTGAGCGATAATCGCGATGACCGTCATTGCCTTACCCTTCGCAAGATCCCGATGGGGCTCAAGGTATCGGCCCGGACGGCTGCTGTGAAGCCGGGTTGGGTTTAGCGGGACCAAACCACCCCTGCACCTGCGCCCATTCGCGGGTGCGGCGGCCCACCGTTGCCGGATCGTCGCCGGCGTTACGCCACGCCTGGCGCAACGACGCGATCTCGTCGAGCCAAATTTCCCATTCGGGGCCGATCCGATATTCCAGCACCAGCCGCATTAGCGCCGCGAGGCCGGGGCTCCTTCCGTTGGTCGAGATCGCGACCGTCAGACCGCCGCGCCGGATCACCGCCGCCGAGTGAAAGTCGCTTTTAGGCCGGTCGTCCTCGACATTGATCAGGACGCCAGCGGCCTTGGCAACACGGCGGATCTCGCCGGCAGCGGCGTCACCCGCCTCGGCGACAAACACCAGCTGCGCCCCGGCGATCTCGGCCGGCGATGGCAGGCGCCGGCGCAATCGCGGTCCAGCAGCTTCGGCCAATTCCGGGTCAGGTTCGGGGGCAAAGATTTCGAGCGCCGCCGCACCCGCCTCGTCGAGCAATTTCAGCCGGCGGCATGCCGCGGCGCCCTCGCCAACCAGCATGACCCGGGTTTGCGCGAGATCGACGCTAATCGGCAGCATGCCGCCGCGCCTCGTCATCATGCTTCAGCATTTCCTGCAGTGCCGGCACGCCGATGCGGTGGCAGAAATCGCCAAACCCCTCCACGGCCTCACGCTCCGCCGCAAATCGCGCAAACAATGGTTCGAGGGTAGCGCCGATCGCAGCCAGCGGCACCTTGTCGATCAATGCGGTATTGAGCCTGGTTCCTTCGAAATCGCCGCCGACAAACAGCGCATAATAGCCGGGTATGCGACCGACGATGCCGATATCGCCGGTATAGGGCCGGGCGCAGCCATTGGGGCACCCGGTGATGCGGATGCTGAGCCGCTCCGCTGCCAGCCCGTGAGCGGCAAGGTGCTGCTGGATGTCGGCGACGATGTCGCCGCGCACCCGCTCGGCTTCGGTCAATGCCAAGCCGCAGGTCGGCAAAGCCGGGCAGGCCAATGCCCAGCGCTCGGGCGGCAACAAATCCTCGGCCAGCCGCACCTCGTGCGCGCGCAGGATTGCGGTGATCGCGCTACGGTGCTCGGGGCGGATTTCGCTCAAGATGAGGTCCTGGCTCGGCATCAGGATCGGATCGACGCCGAACTCGGTGACGATCGCCCGCAGCGCGGTGCGCAATCGCCCGGTTTCCGGGCCGTCGACGATGCGCCCGCTCGCCACCGGGATGCCGAGATAAAGTTTGCCGTCGCGCTGCTCATGCCAGCCCAAATGATCGGGCACCGCCAATCCCGGCAGTGGGCGGGCGGGTTCGAGGCTTTTGGCGAGATATTCGGAAAGCCGCTCACGCGCCCAATCCTCGCCATGCTCGGCGATCACGTATTTCAGCCGGGCGTGACGGCGGTTGCCGCGGTCGCCCCAATCGCGGTGCAATTTGACGACCGCCGCGGCGGCATCGAGCAGATCGTCCGGCGTGACGAATGCGACTGGGGTGGCGAGCCGCGGATAGGTTTTTGGATTGTTGTGGGTCATTCCGTGCCCGCCACCGAGCAGGAAGTCGTAGCCGGCGAGCCGGTCGCCGTCCCACAAAGCGACGATCGCGAGATCGTTGGTCAACACGTCGATCGTGTTGTCCTCGGGAACCGCGAGCCCGATCTTGAATTTGCGCGGCAGATAGCGCTCGCCATAGAGTGGGTCCGGTGTTTCTCCCGGTGCGACATCCGCACTGGCCGGCTCGTCCCGCCATTTCTCACCGTCGACCCAAATCTCGTGATAGGCGCCGGTCTGCGGCAACAGATATGTCGAGAGGCGCCGGGCATCGGCTTCAAGCCGGTCATGCACTGGGTCGCGGATCGGCGCCGGCACGGTTGTCACGGTGCGCACGACATCGCCGCAGGCCGCCAAGGTTGTCAGCAAGGATTGATTGACCTCGGCAATCGCGGCCTTCAGGCCCGATTTGACGACCCCGTGAAATTGGATGCTTTGCCTTGTCGTAATTCGCAGCGACCCGTCGGCCCAGTTGCCGGCGATCGCATCGAGACCGAGATATTGCTGCGCGGTCAGCCGCCCGCCGGGAATGCGGACGCGGACCATGAATTGCCACACTTTGCTTTCGCCGCGCTGCTTCAATTCGGTGGCGCTGTCGCGGTCGTAACCCTGGTAGACGCCGTGAAATTTGAGGAGCGAATAGCCCTCTTTATCGAACGGCTTCGCGGTGTCGGCTAGGTCGCGGGTGATATGGCCGCGCAATTGCCGGCTTTGCTGCTTGACGGCCTCGGCTTTCGAAATCGTCTCGATCTGAGCCATGTCGCCCTCGGCTGAAAGGCGGTAAATACCGCCCTATAATGTTAGATACCTAATTATATCCGCTCTTGGAATGTCAATATGTACTTATCTACATATGTTTATCGTATAAAAGAATCGTCGTTCCCGCGAAAGCGGGAACCGAGGGCAAGCGCCACGGTGGCTGCCCGAATTCAAGCCAAGAGCCGGCTCTGGACGCCTGACAAGTCGCTCCGGTGAATTGACCCCGCCAAACAGTCACCCCTTAATCTGAAGCGATGCCTCCCCTCCGCCTCGACGATTTCGATTTCCCGTTGCCGCGCCAACTGATCGCCGAGCACCCGCGCGAGCCGCGCGAGGCGGCGCGGCTGCTCCACATTCCTGCTGCCGGCGCATTCGCAGACAAACACGTTGCTGATCTGCCGGATTTGTTGCGGCCAGGCGACCTCTTGGTGTGCAACGACACTAAGGTCATTCCCGCTCGCCTTGTCGGCAAACGAGGTGCTGCTACCGTCGAGGTGACGCTTCATCGTGACGAGGGCGGGGGCATATGGCGCGCCTTTGCCAAGGGCGCCCGCCGGCTGCGGCCCGGTGACCGGCTCGATTTCGCCGCAGATTTCGCCGCCACGGTGATGGCAAAACACCCCGAGGGGGACATCACCCTGCATTTTGGTTTGGAGGGGGAGGCGTTCCGCGCCGCACTCGCGCGCTATGGTGCGATGCCATTGCCGCCTTACATCAAGCGGCTGTCAGGCGGCGACCAGCGCGACCATGCCGATTATCAGACGATGTTCGCCCGCAACGAGGGCGCGGTCGCCGCCCCCACCGCCGGTCTGCATTTCACACCCGCCCTGATCGCGGCGTTGGCAGGCGGCGGTATCGGCCTCGCCACCCTGACCTTGCATGTTGGCCCCGGCACTTTTTTGCCGGTCAAGACCGACGACCCCCGCCAGCACCGCATGCACGCCGAACGGGGCGAATTGTCGGCCGAAACCGCGGACCGCATCGCCGCGACCCGCCGCGCCGGTGGCCGCATCGTGGCGCTCGGCACGACCAGTCTGCGATTGCTCGAAATCAGCCGCCGCCGAAACCGGCGAAGTCCGCCCGTTCGCCGGCGAAACCCGCCTCTTCATCCTTCCCAGCTACCGTTTCCGCGCGATCGACGTGTTATTGACCAATTTCCACCTACCGCGCTCGACCCTGTTCATGCTGGTCGGCGCCCTAGCCGGCCTCGACCGCATCAAATCCGCCTACGCCCACGCCATCGCCAACCACTATCGCTTCTTCTCCTACGGCGACGCCTGCCTGATCGAACGCCCTACGGTAACGGAGTCAAAAGTTCCGAAAATTCCGGTTCCCCGCTGATCGTGCCCAGATCGGCGCGTCATCCGTGGCGCGCCTTTTCGACATAGGAGCGCAGCACCGCATTGATGCGTGTCTGGTAGCCGCGCCCGGTCTTGCGAAAAAACTCCAGCACATCGCGATCGATGCGCATGTGAAGGTCGGCCTTCGGCTCCGGCAGTCTGACCGACACGCTGTTCCAGTCGACGACCATACCCGCCTCGTCAGGGTCGGAGGCGATATCTCTCTCGATCTCCTCCGCGGTCATGGCTGATGCCCGCGCCCAATCCGATTGGGTCTCGCCACGCTGACGCTTGGCGGCCAGATCCCTAGCCGAATACCTGACGATACGCTCTTTCTTCGGCATTGCTCGCTCTCCTGAATGAAATAATCCTTTGATTGTCGCCACGCCACGTCCAGACGACCGTATAAGGCTTATCGTCAATCTTGGCGGTCGAAACAAAACGGTGTTCGTCGTTGCGCAGCGAGGACGAAGTCGCGACCGGGCGGCCATCGAACAAGAGATCGGCATCTGCGAAATCAAGGCCGCGCCGGTTCAGGTTCGTGAGCCGTTTTGCCTCATCCCATTCAAACACATGACAATGTAGGCGTTTTATGTACATAACGCAACGAGCGTACTGATACGGCGTTGGGGATCCATCTCGGAATTTGGCGCTCCGACCGCGGCACGGACCGGCAGGGCCGAGCTAGCGGCGCTGCGCGATCGATGTGCTGCTGACCAATTTCCACCTGCCGCGCTCGACCCTGTTCATGCTCGTCGCCGCCCTAGCCGGCCTCGACCGCATCAAATCCGCCTACGCCCACGCCGTCGCCAACCACTACCGCTTCTTCTCCTACGGCGACGCGTGCATGATCGAACGGCCGCGGTGATCTGCAGTTGTCACGTAGACCCGAGTGAAAATAAGAGAACAGGCAGGAAGTAGATGTCGATCGGCTGGAAGCGGACTTTGTGCCGCTGGTCGCCGCATGATGGTTTTGCGTCGATTCCGTACCTTCCGCCCTGGCCGTGGACGTGGTGCAGTGGTTCCCCGCAAAGCCCGATCATTCGCCAGGAAGGCCAGCACGTTTCTCAGCCACCGAACGTTTCATCAGCAAGACCAAGAATGCGACCGCAAAGGTCAACACGGCGGCCATCCAAAAGCAGTCGAAATAGGCGAGCGCAGATGCCTGCTGCTGGCGCAGGTTTTCTAGTTGCTGCCAGGCAAGTTGGTGCAAGGCGGCCGGATCGGCGGTTTGCCGTAGGAAGAGCGACTGAGCCTGCGCGAGGAAGGATCTGGCGGCCGCGTTGAAAGGATCGAGATACTCGCCAAGCCGCAGCGTGTGGAATTGATCGCGCCGCTCTTGGAAGGTTTGAGCCAACGACACTCCGACGCTGCCTCCCTCATTGCGCAGTAGGCTCAATAAGCCGACAGCAGCACCACGCAATTCCAACGGCGTATAGAGATAAGCTGCGACGTTTGCAGGCGCAAAACATACCGACAAGCCCAACACCACCAGAACGCGAGGCCAGACGGCCTGGCCCGGGCTGATGTCGAGGTTAAGTTGGGACATCCAATAATTCCCGGCGGTCATGAGCAGCAACCCGGCGCCGATCAGCCAGCGGGTATCCATTCTCAGGCCGATCAGACGCCCGACAATCGGCATCGCTATCACCGCAAAGATGCCACTCGGCGACATGACCAGTCCGGTGCTCAGCGCGTCATAACCAAACAGGGATTGCAGCAGACCGAGCAATGACTTGGTGGCCGCAAAGAGCGCAAGGTAAGCGCAAAAGATGATGATGCAGCAGCTCGCGAAGTTGCGCTCGCCCAGCGGTCGGAAATTGACGACGGGGTTGCGGTGACGCATCTCCCAAAAGACGAGCCCGATCAAACCTACGGCACACAAAAGGGCGAGCGTCTGGATGCGCCAGAACGGATCGCCCAGCCAGTCCCACTCCTGACCCTTGCTGAGCATCACTTCCCAAGAGACCATGACGATGACCAGCAGTGACAAACCGATCGAGTCAAAATGGAACGGCTGCTTTCGCAACTCCGTACGCTGGGCGACGAGATAGTCCGGGTCGCGAAGCAGAGCATAACACCCGGCGAGTGCCAGGAGACCGACCGGCACGTTGATCCAAAAGATCCAGCGCCACGAGTAGGAGTCGGTTATCCACCCGCCCAGGGTTGGGCCGACGATCGGCGCAATCAAGGCAGCGAAGCCAAACAAGGTCATCGCAGCACCCTGCTTTTCCGGCGGAAAGGCATCAAGCAATATGCCCTGACTGCTCGGCTGTAGACCGCCGCCCGCCAGCCCCTGGATCACCCGGAACAGGATCAGCTGACCGAGACTGCCGGCGAAGCCACACAGCAGCGAACTCAAGGTGAATATCGCGATCGACGCCAGAAAGTAGTTGCGGCGACCGAGATGCGCGCTCAGCCAACCGGTAATGGGCACGATGACGGCATTGGCGGCAAGGTAACTGGTGATAACCCACTCGCCGTCATCGACCGTTGCCGACAGTCCGCCCGCGATATAGCGCAACGCGACCAGCGCGATCGTGGTGTCGAGCACCTCCATGAACGTAGGCACCACCACGACGGCGGCCACCAACCAGGGATTTCTCGCCGTAATGAATCTAGAAGGCGAAAGTGCCGCGACCGTCACTTGTTGGCGCCCGACGGCGAACTCGCAGGCGAACCGGCAGCTTGCGATCGAGGCGCATAGGTTTGCAAAAACTTCCCGGCATCTGGCCCGGTGGGCGGCTTGTTGATGTACACATAGGGGACAACGGACGTGCCGATGAACAGGGGGTCCTTGTCCGGGTCGTATCCTTCGAGGTCGATCCGGACCGGCAGCCGCTGGACCACTTTGACAAAGTTGCCGGTCGCGTTCTCGGCCGGCAGCAATGCCAGGGTCGATCCGGTGCCCATCGTAAAGCCGGAGACCCTGCCCTTGAATACGTGCCGGCCACCATACATGTCGACAAAGAGATCGGCAGTCTGGCCGATGCGCAGGTCCCGTAGCTCCGTCTCTTTGAAATTGGCATCGACCCAAATCTCACGGAGGGAGCGGATCGCCATCAAATTCTGCCCGACTTGAACGTAATCGCCCGGATTCACGTTCCGACGCGTAACGACGCCGTCAATCTCTGCAATGATGTCACAATAACGAAGATCCAGTTCGGCCTGAGCGAGATCGCGTTTGGCGGCTTCGAGCTTGGCCTCGGCCTGCTTGACGGCCGGAGCCTCGGTCTCCAGCCGAGCAAATGTGCGGTCTATGTCGCCCTGTTTTTCGAATTGCTCGAGCATCTGCTTTGGGGTCTGATCAAAGGAATGGATCACACCAAGCTGAGCCGCACTTTGAATCAAGTCCGCCTGGGCCACGAGAACAGAAGAAAAGGTCTGATCCAGATCCGGCGGGACTTGGTCAAAACTCCTACCGCCATTGGATTGCGCTGGCAGTCCCAAAGAGGCTCGAACCTGGAAAACTTCGGCCAGCGATTCAGTGACTTGCGCGCTGGCAGCAGATAAGGCCCTTTGAGCCCGATCGAATTCCTGACGGCTCTCGGCCGGGGTCCCCAGCAACCGCTGCGCCCGATAGAAGTCGGCTTGTGAGAGCGTCAAGTCGGCCTTGCTCTTGTCGAGAGCGGCTACCCGAGCATGCAAAAGCGCGACTTTGTTGTCGACATCCTGCACAGCGTTCTGCAATTCCCAGCGGCGGGCCCGTGCTTGTGCTTCGATATCCCGTACCGTGGCTTTAGCCGCGCGCAGGTTTGCCTCTGCGGTATCGACCGCCGCTCTTTTCACAGCGACCGCGTCCTGAAACGGCTCCTTGTCGAGTTCGGCGAGAGGCTCGCCTTTGTGCACACGGTTATTGTTGTCCACCAGTACCCGGGAGATCTGGCCGGCGACCCGGGGAGCGACGAAGGTCACATAGCCGTTGACGTAGGCGTCGTCCGTCGAAACGGTGTTGAGAGATACAAGAATCCAACGGATACCGAATGTGCAGAGGACCACCAGAACTAGGGCGCCGAGCGCACCAATCAGCAGCCGTCGCCGCCGCGAGGGCCGTTGATCCGGCGGTGGGCTCACCGATTGTTCCGCCTTGTGCTCGCTCGACACCCTTTCACTTGCGGGGGGCGCGTCGAGCGGATTGGATTCGCCCCTGCTCGTCCCCGTCTTATCGGTCATCTCAACGGGCATGGCGTCCGCCACCGTATTTGAGCCGCCCTCCCGCGATATCGGGCGTGTTTAAACCATCATCACCCCTCAGGGGGCCGGCGACTATTATACGTCTCGAATTTGTGCGGAAGAGGCTATCGACCGTCAGCAGAAACCGCGCGAAATGACGCACAGGGTCGCAGATCGAACATTCCGCTTCGCAGCGTCGACTAGAGTTGTCGAACAACCGTTTTGGTTCGAGGCTGAGGAAAAATACGTGAGATGAGGTTGGCCGGCGCGTTTGTGAGTTTACCACTTAGTCGCGGCACTAACGACAGCAGCAGCGTAGCGCCCTCTTGCGCCAATCCAGACAATGCGTCCGGCGCGGTTGGGTGTGCACGGACCGCGACCGGGTCGTTGCGGCGATCTTCCGAGACGGCGGTTCGCGCTACGCGAGACGGATCGGCGGCGCGGTTTGGTCAGAAAACGAGGTACTTCCAGGGCTCGCATCGGCAAGCCGCGACGGGCACCTGCTCGGCGGCTCGCAGGTCCGGACAGAGCGGGATCTCAGCGTTGGCGGTTGTTCTGGCTCAGGATCGGCTGGCCGAACTGCACCGTTTTCTTCGCGGCGACCGCGAGTTTCCACGCGATATCGGGCGAGATGCCGAGTGCCGTGGCAGCCGAGGCGCGATGACGCGGATCGGCCGGGTCAAACTCGACGAGAAGCAACTCGGGATCCACATGCGTAATCTCATAAAACAGCACCAGCGCGCTGAGATAGGCGCCATAGATACTAGGATGATAGCCGATCGGCGTCGTGCAGCACGCATCGAGCGGGCTGCTGTCCCAGAGATCGACCTCATAAGGCGGGTTGGCGGCCAGATACGGGTCGCGCACCGCGAGTTGGGCGTTGATGGCGCTGATCCAGGCGTCGCCCGCCAGCGCGACATTCACTTTGCTCCCTGTCGGGTTGCTCGCCATGTAGTCGCTGGCTGCCTGCTGATAGGCGTTGTGCAGGTCGGCGGCCATGGCGCCGATCGGGTCCTGGTCGCCGACATAGGGCGCATTTAGGCCACCGGGCGGGCTGGTGCTGCTGCCAAAGATCGGCGCATTGGGGTTAGTGCTGATATAGCCATACGACGCGAGCGGCTGCGTCTCGTACACGGCGTCGATAGCCTTGATCAGCCCAGCCACGCCGCTTTCAAAGCCGGCAAAATCGCCGCGCGTCGCCACGGTTTGACCATTCACGTTGATCGTCGCCGGCAGCGGCCGGAAGCTCTGGTCCTGCATCACTACCTTGTCCCAGGCGGTGCCCTCGATTAACGGCAGGTCATCTTTCTCATTGCCGGTATCGTTGAGATAGCCGGTAAGGGTGGCGCTGCTTACCGCGATCAACGAGACCGAATAGTTAAGGTGCGCCTCCCGGGTAAACTGCAGGAAAATCCCGGCTATCCCGCCATAAGGACCCGGCTCGTTATACTGCAGAGAAGGATTGGCCTGCAGATCGACGAGTTGTGCCGCCAGGGTGGCGCCGGGCGGCGGAGTCTTGGCCGGATCGACCTGCGCACCTTGTTCGGCGCTGCTGCAAGTGGCTGGCGTCGAGCACAGCAGATCGTGCACGTCGTTTGCGCCGAACCCGCCATTGTAGGTGCGCACCGGCTCGTATCGCCCATGCGTAAAGCTGTTGCCGATAAAGAGGATATTGATCTGAGCTTCTGCGGCGGTTGCCCGAATAGGTGTCAGAGCCGACAAAGCCGCCAACAATACCGGCGCGAAACGCAGCCGTACCATCCTATCAATGCCCATCGAGATCCCCCCTCTTCCTTTTTACCGGCATGCACCGGCATAATTTGCGCCTCGCCGGGATGCTGGGCCATCGAAATTTGACCGTAATCTGCAGCGGCTTGCACCGATCCAGGTCCGCGCGCAAACCCCGGGGCTTCTGGCCCACGCCAAGTGAAATTATTGCGCAGCCTAAGGTCGAAAGGAGAACGGATTTGGCCGCAAACCGTACTGGTTCGCGCGCCTCTTCCGGTCATGGCTCAGATGAGTGGCCCTGGACCAGATGTCCGCCTGAGCGCGGGGCGGCCCGTCTCACGGTCCACCCGATGGTCTGGCCTCGCCGGCTGCGGAGGGATAGCCGCAGGGCCAGTCGAGCGGGTCATCGATTATACTTTTGCCGCCGAACGACCCTTCTGCGACAGGCTGCGGAAGGTGACTGACCAACGCGTCACTTCCATCGGGGCGATGCTGTGCTCCCATTGGTGACGCGCCTCGCCGGTAAGATGATAGATCGAGCGCGGCGTCAGCAGCACCGATGCCCGATCGAAACCGCCGGGCTGGCGCCTCCGGAACCGCATCGTTGCCGGCGCGCCGAGCGACACGCCGAGGACATGCTCGAACACCGGACGGTCTCGATGCCAGCCAATTCCGGCGCCGGGATCGTAGCGGATCACCAGAGCCTGGACGAGTTCTTCGGCAGCCAGCCCAGCGAATTCGGCCGCCTTTGCACGCGACGGGAGCAGCCAATCAGGAAACGGTTTGGTCTGCGTTAAGCTCGCATCATCAAAGTCGTAGCGCCAGCCATAGGAAGCGGTCAGCCGCTTGCCTGACCATTGATGAAAGCGAAACGGCGAAAGCTCCGCCGCGTCAATTGACGCGATCAAGCTCTGCTCTTCCCGTGGCGTCACGATGTCTTCGGCCCGTGACAGCCCGGCGAGTGATGGCCGGTCAAAGAGATCGGGTTGCTTGAGATCGGAGTGGTTAAGGCTGGATTTCATTCTTTTGCGGAGCAGTGTCACCGCACTCCTATGTGGGAGAGGACGACGGACCCGAGAAGGGCGCAGCATTCCCACCAACCGGAGCCTCTCACCGGCATGCGTTGCGTGATCTCCCCGATGCGGTTTTTTCGCGGGTAAGTAGCTTGAGGCGCTTGACGAAACTGACATACGCTTGGTTGCGACGAGCGAGGCATGTCGGGGGTGAGGGGAGTGGGCAAATGGATTCGAAGGGTAGGCTGACATCAGCCGCCGCGCCGGCATCGCATCTCCCGGCCGAATGGGATCGCGAAGTCGATGTCGTCGTGATCGGCGCCGGCGTTACCGGAATGCCCACCGCAATCGTCGCGCGCGAAGCCGGCTGCGAGGTGATCCTGGTTGAGGCGGAAGCGGATATCGGCGGCCACGCCATTACCAGCGGCGGCAACGTTCCGCTCGGCGGCGGAACCAGCGTGCAAAAGAAATACGGCATCGAGGACACCCCGGATTTGTTGTTCCGCGACCTGACGGACTGGTCGGTAGTCGGGCCGAACGGGTTCCCGGATTACCGCTACAACGATCGCGAAATCATCCGCGCCTTTGCCGACAACAGTGTCCCATGCTTCGAATGGCTGGTTGGCCATGGCGTCATCTTTATCGACAAAGCACCCGATGCGATCGGCGGAAACTCGGTCGGAAATTCGCTTCCGCGCGAAATGCACTGCGCCGTAATGGACTGGCCGACGGTCCAGACCGGCATGCCGGCTGATGCGGCGGTGCAAATGACCCGTTCCTCGGGCAATGGCCTGATGCGGTCGCTCGAAGTCGCCGCCAAAAAAGCCGGCGTCGAAATCCTGCTCGAACACCGAATGACGGCAATTCATCGACAGGCGTCGAATGCAGGACCGTGCTCGGTATTTCAGTCGATCACAAGGGGACCAGGGTTCACATCCGCGCCCGCAAGGCGGTTATCATCGGCACCGGCGGCTCGACCGGTAACGTCAATTTCCGGCGGATGTTTGATCCGCGTCTGACCGAGGAATACTGCGGGCTTGCCGGCATGCCGTGGTCGGACCAGGATGCCAGCGGCGAGTTGGCGGCGATGGCAATCGGCGCCTCACTGTGGGGACTGTACAATCAAACCGGCGAATTCGGCGCCAATGTGACCAAGCCGGGCTCGATCGGCTGCCAATACAATTATCGAAATCTGCAATGGATGCCGGGCAGCCGGGTATTTGATCGCGCCCGTGCAAGCGGCCTCCGAGTAGCCAATTGGCAGGATGTCATTCTGGTCAATATGCTGGGCAAGCGCTTTTATGACGAGACCGGCGGGCAATACATTGCCAACAATTACAATTCCGTCGATCCCTACGTTAAGGGCAGCTGGCTTAATGCCAAGAATATCAAATACGACCCCAATAACTTCTTGAATGCCGCACTCGCTGGCATTAACGACGGCCACAATGGTGGCGGTCCGATTTGGGCGATCTTCGATAGCGAGGCCATCGAGCGCGAGCAATGGCGGCCGACACCGCCGCATGTCGATATCGCCGCCGGCTTTTTCTTCAGCGCCAATCGACTGGCTGATCTCGCCGAAAAGATCGTCATGAAATATCAGCGCGTGGCGATGCCGCCGGCAGCCTTGGAAGAAACCGTTGCCCGCTATAACGCCTTTGTCGATACCGGTATCGACGCGGATTTCGGCAAACCGAAGCCCATGTACAAGATCGCCAAGCCGCCCTTTTATGCCGCCTGGGCGACACCGGTGGTGCACGACACTCGCGCTGGATTGCGCATCAATGCCGAATGCCAGGTTATCGGCATGAACGGCGAGGTTATCCCCGGGCTTTATTGCGGCGGCGAATCAGCCGGCGGCTTCAGTCAACACGGCCTCGCGCGGGCAGTGTGTCAAGGCTACATCGCCGGCAATGCCGCTGCTGCGGGACCACCGTTCTGAGACACTCCTGGTGGCAGCGCTAATGGATCATCGCGGCGGCAGGGGGTGGTCCATTCTGCGGGCGTTCGAACCGCGACAAGATCACGGGAAGCGCCACCGCCATTGGCATTAGCGACCTCATAGCCGATAACCCGGAACCCGCCGTAATCGTCTCTGGCTTCGTCAGCATCATGGTTGAACGACAGCTCGGGCCAGCGGGCCGACTCCTGATGTTCCAGTCTTGATAACCGAGCGAACCGGTCCACGCGATCGAGTTCGATAGCCACGCGTAGCGGGCAAGGCCCATTCGCTTTATCGCATCGCAAACAGCTCCGGATCCGTATACCCCGATCTGGTAATTTGCGATGCCTCTGCCGGCCGAGACTAAACCCGCTGCAACCCCTTCGAAATATTCGGTAACACGATCCAGCGATAGACTTTACGCGCATCAAAGTCGACAGCAAAGTAAATGGCGGTGCCGGGCGGTTGGCCGATCGCTCTCGCCTGCCAGTGTGCGGTGGTTGCATCGCTAAAACCGGATGCATAGGAAAAATACCCCGGATACCGGGAATGCAAATTGCCATACCGCGACAATGTTCAAGCCCTGCGACGACAGCCGCTGCGCCTCGCTCGCCGAAAGCGCCGGCCAGCGCGATTCCGGGTTGCGGTAATAGCGGGCGACAAAGTCGGCCAGGGCCGGCTGCAGCTGGTACGCCACCGCGGTGGAGTCGGTCGCCATATCGATCCCGCGCCCGGCTCGAACGGGTTTTGGCGGCTCGACTACCTGGTACAAGGTCGGGAGCGGCGGCGGCTGGCATGCCGTCAATATCAGCGCCGCGACAATCGCTACCAGTTTAGTAAGCCGCAACGTGCTTGCCCCCGTGCTCAAAAAAAGATCTGGTCGGTCCCCTAACGCGCGATTTTTCGCTACCGCGGCGGTTGCCGCAACCAAAATCGCTCGGGATTAAGTGGTTTGCGTTAATTTTGTGGATTCCGGTTTCTACCGCCCTCCTCGGCGTCTGGCCAAACGCAAATCACCGCCTCTCGGCGACCGATCGCCCCTCCGCCATTTATGCCAATCCGGCTATGCGATCATTACCCACGCAACGCCGAAGTAGCGCCCGACAGCGGTCGCCGAGAAACCTCTACAATGCCATTTTCGGTTAGGGATTAAATCTTCCGGTTTCGGCGTTTCGCATTGCTGCCGGAAGCTCATCGGCTGAGGGGTTCGAAACACTGAAAACATTGACATAAGCGCGAATATAGCTCTACTCGAGCCCGCGGGAAGTTTACAAGTCGAGCTCCGCCAACCTCTGAAACGCCCGCAGTGATAACGCTTCGTTTTCCGCTCGGCTGTACCAGCACCGGAACAAACCTTGGAGTGTCTGCTCCAGCGTCAGGCCGAGCCTTCTGCCGAATTCAAGCAACCAATCATGATCATCTACGCCCGCTAGCTCTGCAAACGTGGCTGCCACTAAATCGAATGGCCGTCCAAAAACTTCTGCTGCTTGGAGCGTACAATCTCTAGC
>CAVRUN010000014.1:0-248872 GCA_963724435.1 uncultured Alphaproteobacteria bacterium
CCACAGCACTCATTCTTCTCCTCTGTCGCGGCCGTCCCTTCCCGGATGTAGAGCTGTCGTTCGTTTCCCACTGGTAGTTGCCGGAGGTGTGCCAATAGCCGGATTGGCTGACCCTTAAAATGCTTCCCAATCTTTCGACCAGTGTAGCGTGTGATGTCGTAGGATGCCGCTCACCAGTAGAAGAAGAAACGCGTTTCAACAAGGCACGCCCTCATATGGGCTGCGGCTCGAATCCAAAAGTTGCAAGAGCCGCGCGCTGCCCCTACAGCTTGACACTAGCAACCCCACACGGCCGAACCGGCTTACCCCAACTCGGCGGACACCGTCTTTAATTTTGTGGAGATCCGGCGCCGATCAGGCAGGTGATCGGGTGATCCCTACTGGACTTGTGTATTTGTGAGTCCGCCATTGGTATTTATCGTTGCATTAGGATCGGTAGGGAATACTCGAACCGTCGCGGCGCGGCAAGCCCGCTCGTTCACGAGAAGCCGGCACGATCCAATCGAAATTTGGCGCATTACTGAGCCACGGAGCCATCGGGACCCCCTACCTCTTGGCGTAACAGAGATTCACAACTCTTAACTTCACGTGCCGCATTAATTTAAGTACTGGTCACGACGAAAGGCGGCGAAATATCGTTTTGGGGAACCAGTTTAGCTGCACAGGAGCTCAGCCCGGAGGACAAGTGCGTACGAGACATAATAAGCACGATTACACCGGACATATGAGCACTATTCCAAGGAGTGGGGAACCGGACGGCCGGTATGCGTTGGCACACCGCATCGGCCATGCGGGTTCTCAAAGTCTGGGGCGGTGCCCCTTAGCGGCTCGGCCGAAACGTATCACGACCGGATCGACGCCGGTTGGTGCAACTTCTTTCGGACCGAGTTTCCCGCTGCGCAGGTTCGAGAATGGGTGGGTTCTGGGCAGCATGCAACCTCACCTTGGGAGAGAACGTTGGCGTTAGACGATTATCTGGTGAATCGGACCGGGTTGCTGCTGGTCGATTTGTACAACGACTTGCTGAGTGACGGTGGCAAGCTGTGGCCCAAAGCCCGGGCGATCGCCGAGGCCGTGGATTTGCTGCCGCATCTGCGGGCACTCGTCTCGGCGGCGCGCCGTGTCGGTGTCGTGGTGTTCTATTTGCCGCATCGGCGGTGGCGGGAGGGTGATTACGATGGATGGCGTCATCCCGGTCCTTTCCAAACCGAGGTCGATCGCGAATCCATCTTCGGGGACGGCATGTGGGGCGGCGACTGGCATCCAGATCTGATTCCCCAGCCGGGTGACGTCGTGGTCGAGCAACACTGGGGCCAGAACGGATTTGCGAATACCGACCTCGACTTTCAACTAAAGCAACGCGGCATTGAAAAAATCATCCTTGGCGGAGTGGTAGCGAACACCTGCGTGGAAGGGACCGCCCGCTACGGCGCCGAACTCGGCTATCACGTGACATTGGTGCAGGATGCGACGGCAGCCTTCAGCCGCGAGGCGATGCACGCGGCTCACGGTATCAATGGCCCCACCTTCGCGCATGCCATTCTGACGACCGATGCGGTAATTGCGGCACTGACAAAGGCGTAAGCTCGCTTGATTGTCGGGTTACGCTAACTCCGCCAGTAGTTCCCTCGCCCCGCGCACATCGGCGGTCTCGAAACCTTCGGTAAAACGGCCGTAAACCGAGACCAGCAGCGCCCTCGCTTCTTCAACTTGATGCTGATCTCTCCATAACCGCGCGAGGCTGGTGGCGGCTCGTAACTCCCAGAAGAGCGCCTGCTGCCGCTCGGCGCAATCGAGCGCCTGCAGGAAAAGCCGTTCGGCCGCGGCGCTAGGGTCCGCACCCGCCGATAGCGCGAGTTCGCCCTTGATCCGCAGCAATTCGGCCAAATACCAGCGTTCGTCGCGGGCTTCGCAGCGGGCGATTGCCCCGTCAACCGTCTCGAGCCCTAAAGCAATCTCACCGGTTTTGCCAAGGCACACCGCGAGTTCACCAAGCAGCAGAAGGAAGCGCGGCAAAAATCTTGCTTCACCCGCCTGTTCGAGCCCGCCGCGCAGCGCCGCTAGCCCAGCGCCCGTATCGCCTCGGCTCGCAATCACCACCGCGTTGAAACAGCGAGCCCAGACCTGCCAGAGGCGTATCGGGTGACGTTCGGTATGCTCGAGCAGCATCGTGCCGTATCGGTCGGCAGTATCGAGATCGCCGGCCCAGAAGGCGATCGGGCATGCCGCCTGACCCAGAACACTGCAAAAGGATAGGGCCTGTCCGACGGCCCGCCCTTCTTCGACATTGTGCTCGACGACGCGCAACGCCTCCTCGGCAAACCCCTGCAACCACAGAATGCGGGCCTGGAAATAGTGCGTCGACACCCGCATATCGAACCGCAGGCGGACGATCTGAGGCTGTTGCGCTAAAGTCGCCAGATGGGCGAGAGCACGGTCGATGTGATGACGGGCGGTTTTCTGGTCGCCGAGGTAGTGCAGCGTAGTGGCGACAAGACGGTCGGCCATCATTAAATCGACCGGATCGCTGGAATCTGCCACCAAATCCGCAAAACGCCTCGCGAATTCAAGAGCCGCGCGAAACTCGCCATTGTTGAATTGATCGATGCACAAACCCCACAGGGCGCGCAGCCGGTAGTTATTGTCATCAAGCCTTTCGGCTAGTTCGAGTGTCGCCGCCCAAGCCGGCCCGGCCGTACGGGCGCGGCCGAGGCCGTACATCAGGGACCAGGCTAGCGCTGCGGAAAGCTGCATTCGCGGTCGCGCGGCCGTCGCCGCTTCATCGTCGAGACTTGCCAGCGCGCGCTCCACGCGCTCGCGGCACTCGCCAAACAGCGACAGCTGGACCCATAGCGGCATAGAGGCGACTGTTAGAGCAACACCGATCTGCTGATCGCCACCCGGTGAAAACGCCCAATCGAGTCCCGTCCGCACATTATCGAGATGCCCGCCGTAGATCGCCAGCCACTCCGATTGCGCTCGCGACTCGCTTTCGGCATCCGCGTTGGCGAAAGTGAAAAGGTAGAAATTCGCATGGCGTCGTGCCGCCTCGGGCAGCTCTCCCGCGCTGCGCAGCTTTTCAAAGGCGTAGAGGCGGGTCGTATCCAATAGGTGATATTGCGCGGTGTCGGCGCGCAGGTTGAAGACGACTAGCGATTTCGCGACGAGGTTGGCGATGTGATCGACGACCAGCAATGGAGGCAGATCTCCAGCGACGGCGGCGGCAGCATCGAGCGAGAAATCCCCAATGAACACTGCAAGGAGACGCAGCAACCTGCGCTCTTCTTCCGAAAGCAGCTGATAGCTCCAATCGAGAGTAGCGGCGAGGGTCTGATGGCGCGGCACAGCGGTGCGTCGCCCGCTCGTCAGAACACGGAAACGATCATCGAGATGAGCTGCTAGTTCACGCACGCCGAACACATCGATGCGCGCCGCCGCCAACTCGAGCGCCAGCGGGACCCCGTCGAGCCTGCGGCAAATCTCCAGAACGGCCGGGACCTCATCATCGCTGAGAGTGAACCCGTCTGCCGACGCCTCGGCCCGTTCTTCGAACAACTGGACGGCGGGGTAGCGCCTGACCTCGGCGGCTGTAATGTCGACCGAGGTCGGTGGACTCTCCAGCGAAGCTAGGCGGTGCAGCCATTCGCCTTCGGCTCGCAGCGGTTCGCGGCTGGTGGCCAAGACGTGGACGTGCGGCGCCGCTCTCAGTACGGCCTCGGCCAGCGCCGCCGCAGCCCCGATTACGTGCTCACAGCTGTCGAGAACGATCAGGGTGTGCTTGTCGCGTAACCATGCAGCCAAGGCAGATAGGGGGCTGGTGCCTGACAGAGAAATGCCCAGAACGGCGTTTATGGTGCTTGGCACGAGTTCCGGATCAGCCAGCGAGGCAAGTCCGACGAACCAGATGCCATCCGGATACGCCGGTTGCGCCATTTCGGCGACCGCGATCGCTACCGTGGTTTTGCCGATCCCGCCCGGACCGACGATTGTCACGAAACGACGCTGGGTCAACTGCGTCGCCAGCGAGGTGACGATGTGGTCCCGCCCGATGGTGCGGGTGAGCCGCACCGGTAGATTGTTCGCTATGTTAGCTTCCGCCGGCCAGGCGGGGTTCTGGCTAAGACCCTCGCGGGTTACCGGTGCAACAAAGGTATAACCCCGCCCGGGGTCATTGGCGATATACCGCTTTCCCGAACGGCCGTCGCCCAGTGCCTTGCGCAGCGCGGCGACATGGACCCGCAGCGCGCCTTCGTCGACGACCGTATCGGGCCACGTGCGCGCAATCAGGTCGTCCTTGTGGACCGTCTCGCCGGCGCGCTCGACCAGCGCGATGAGGATGTCCAGCGCGCGGCTGCCGAGTCGGAGTGGTTTCCCGTCACCGAGCAGGATCCGCTGCGCGGGAATCAGCTGGAATGGTCCGAAGGCGAAGGTCTCTTCATCCATCGGGGAATTGTCCTTAGGTGCTTAACATTAATATCGAGCGCGTACGCAAAGCGATAGAGAGCGGGCGAGCTGGGCTTCGGCAATTGTAAAAGGGGTACCGCAGCAGCTGAGCCGCTGACGGCGTTACGCCAACTGCTCCAACAAGGCTTTCGCGTGCTTTAAATCAGCGGTCTGGAACCCCTCGGTAAACCGAGCGTAAACCGGTGCCAGAATTTCTCTCGCATCATCCTGCCGTTCTTGCCTTACCCGCAAGCGGGCGAGGCTCAGAGCGGTCCGCAATTCCCAGAACAGGGCTCCCTGTTCTTGGGCTATTACCTGTGCCCCGTGAAAGCAGTCTTCCGCCCCCGGGACAGAGTATTCCCCGGCTTGCCGGAGCAGCAATTCGCCCTTGATACGAAGAAGTTCGGCGACGTAGTAGCGCTCTCCGCCGCGGTCCGCCCGCTCTAGACCCTGGTCGACCGTTGCGAGCGCTTCGGTGAGGCGGCCGAGACCGGCCAATCCTTCCGCGAGAGCGCCGAGGAACTCCGGAAACCATACCGCCCAGCCGCCTTTTTCGCACATCTCGAGCTCGACGCGCAGCAGGTCTGCGCCCGCCCGGAATTCGCCGCGCATGATCAACAACTTTCCTTTGAGGCAATGTCCTACAATCTTCCAGAACGTTGCGTTGCGGTTGGTCGCGACCTCGATCAACATCGCCACGGCCCGCGCGGCGGCAGCAAAATCTCCGGTCATCAGCGTCACGGGGCACACCGCCAATCGAAGCGCCTCGCAAATCGAGAGTTCGTAGTCCGTGCCTTTTGCGTCTTCGAGACTCCGCCGAGCTTGGTCGATAGCCTGATCGACATATCCCTGCAACCACAGCACCCGGGCCAGCATTGCGCGAGCCAACACGCGCTGATCAAATTGGGGCAAGAGACTGTACCGTTGATCCGCCGGTGCAAAATAAAGATCAAGCACGCGTTCAAAGCAATGCTGGGCCTCGCGCTGTTCGCCTTCGTGCTGCAGCGTGTACCCCATAAGTCGATCGGCAACGAGGGTGACGGTCCGGTCGCCCGTGCGACGGGCAACGGCGGAGAACCGCTCCGCAATGGATCGCGTCGCACGACACTCGCCGGTGTTGCAGTGTGAAACCCATTGGGCCCAGAGGGTCAGTAACTGGGCTTCCAAGTCACCCAGGCTCTCGGCGAATTCGAGCGCGTTGGCCAATGCTATCCTGGCGCTTTCCACCGATCCCATCGAAAGGTTTAAGGTGAGCCCAAGTCCGAGGTGCAGCTGCATTTGAAGCTGTGCGCTCAACTTCATTTCGGGCTCAAGACATTCCAGAGCTCGATATGTGCGCTCGCGGCATTCGCCGATCAACGCAAGGTATAACCAGACCGGCACGTATCTGGCTGTAAGGACGACGCCGATCAACGCGTCGCCAAGCGTGCCGAAGGACCAGTCGAGCGCCGCCCGCACGTTGTCGATCTCTCGCCCGTAGCGCGCCATGTCCTCGACCGCAGGCGAGGTGCTGAGCGCGGTTGGCGGCACGAGGTCCCGAAAGAACTCCGCATGGCGTCGCGCAACGTGTTCGCCGCGGTCGCCGAGTTTGTCGAGCGCGTACGAGCGGGTCGTGTCGAGCAACCGGTGATAGGTGATGTCGCTGCCAATGTCTGTTGTAATCAGCGATTTTCCCGCCAGATTGGCGACGCTTTCCATCACCTCGGCGGCGTTGATCCGCTCGTCTGCGGCGATAGCGGCGGCAGCCTCCATCGTAAAGCTGCCTCGAAAGATGGCAAGGCGCCGAAAGATGAGCTGCTCGATTTGCGGCAGCAGCTCGTAGCTCCAATCCATCGCGGCGCGCAGGGTTTGGTGCCGCGGCAGCGCCGTGCGCCGGCCATTTGTCAGTACCGCGAACCGATCATCGAGTCGCGCCGCGAGGCCCTTGAGCCCGAACGCATCGACGCGGGCTGCCGCCAGTTCCAGCGCCAGCGGCATGCCGTCGAGCCTGCGACAAATCTCCAGAACCGCCGGGACGTCGGCATCATCCAAGACGAACCCGTCGACAGTCGCTCTTGCCCGGTCGTCAAACAGCTGAACCGCCGAATAACGCAGGGCCTCGACGGCCGTGATATCCAACGCGTTCAGCGGGATTTCCAAGGACTCCAGGCGGTGTAGCCGTTCGCTTTCAGCCCGCAATGGTTCGCGGCTGGTGGCCAGAATATGGACGTGTGCGGCGGTCCTCAGGACGGCCTCGGCCAGCGTCGCTGCCGTGCCGATAACGTGCTCGCAGCTGTCGAGCACGATCAGGGCATGCTTGTCGCGAAACCACGCAGCCAACCCTGATACCGGGTTGATAGTTGGCAACGGGATCCCCAACACGGTACTGAGGGCGCTCGGCACCAGTTCGGGATCAGCCAGTGACGCGAGCCCGACGAACCAGACGCCGTCTCGATACAATGGTTGCGCCATCTCGGCGACCGCGATCGCCACCGTTGTTTTGCCAATCCCGCCCGGACCGACGAGGGTTACCAAACGGCGCTGAGCCAGATCCGTTGCCAAAGACGCAATGATGACGTCCCGGCCGATGACGCGCGTGAGCGGCGTCGGCAAATTACCACCGACGACCGCTCGGCTCGGCGGGGCCATCGCCGGCCGTTGCTGCTCGCGTTCGACCGATGCCGCAAAGCTGTAACCCCGGCCCGGGACGTTGATGATGTACCGCTTGCCCGCGTGGCCGTCGCCTAGCGCCTTACGGAGCGCAGCGACATGGACCCGCAGCGCGCCTTCATCGACGACCGTATCGCGCCACGTGCGCGCGATCAGGTCGTCCTTGTGGACCGTCTCGCCGGCGCGTTCGACCAGCGCGATGAGGATCTCCAACGCGCGGCTTCCGAGTCGTAGCGGTTTGCCGTCGTCGAGCAGGATGCGCTGCGCCGGAATCAGCTGAAACGGTCCGAAGGCGAAGGTTTCTTCATCCACCGGGCAAGCATCCTGGAGGCGAGACCGCCAATCATAGAGGTCGCGAACCGGGCCGGCAAACGGCTGAGTCTCTAGGGCCCGCCGGGCATGTTACGCACAGAGCTAAAGGACGAAAAAACTGTAAAGGCGGTCGTTGCAGGATTTCACAACCATTAACGCGACCAGCGGACAGCCCCGCCGCACATTGAACGTCATAGACCTGACAGAGGGGCCGCATGACGACAAACATCTGTGTTGCACACGCTCTCTCCCGCCAAAAAGCATTGCCGCGTCGTGTGGTGCGGCCACTTCAACCAGGAGCCGCCGACGCGATGCTTGAATTCGGCCGCTTCAGAGTGCTGCTGCGCCGGCGACAGCTCGTTGCTGACGGCATGCCGATTGTGTTGGGGACGCGCGCCTTTGATCTCCTAATGGTTTTGCTGGAGGCGGACGGATCGCTGGTCAGCAAAGACGAGCTCATGAGGCGCGTCTGGCAAGGTGTCATTGTCGCGGAGGAGAACTTGAAGGTGCAGATCTACGGATTACGCAGGGCTCTTGGCGAGGACCGCGGCTTTATCCGCACCGAGTTCGGCCACGGTTACCGGCTCACTGCCAAGGTTAGCTCTAGCATTGCGCGGAATCCTTGCGAGCACGGGTCTCGGCGCAGTTGCCGGCCAAGCCAATGGCTCTCTCGCCATTGCAGTTCTCGGCGAAGACCTCGTGTCTTAGACGGTCTCGAAAATCACAGCCAGACGCCTTGAATCCAGTCTGGTCCGGAATAGCGCAGCACCGTGGATTAGCTGAACAGAGGAGGAAAACGTGGCAATAGGTAATTTTCAAGCAATCTTCGCTTACCATAACGAAGCGCCGATCGCAGCAAAAAAGCCATTGTGGAAACATGCAGCTTTTGCGGCTGGCCTGGGTCTCAGCATACTTTCCTATCCGGTGCACGCTGCCCAGGTGAGCAGCAGCGGCACGGTTGAGAGCCTTTATCAGGCGCTGCTCAGCACGATGAAGAACGGCCGGATACTGGGTGAGAGCGGGCGTTTCGCGCGATTGGAGCCGGTCATTCTGCGGAACTTCGATATCACTTCGATGGCGCGCCTGTCGGTCGGTCCGACCTGGATTTCGTTGAGCGAGACGCAGCGTCAGCAGATGAGCGAGAGTTTCGGACGCTACATCGCGGCGATCTACGCCGACCGCTTCGACAGTTATGAGGGACAGAAGCTCGAGGTTACCGGCGAGCAGGCGGCGCTGTCCGGAGTGATGGTGAGGAGCCAAATCATCAAGGCCAACGGCGAACCGGTCGAGGTCGACTACATGATGCATCGCGGCAGCGACGGCTGGCTGATCTCCGATATCTATCTCGACGGCACGATCAGCGAGGTGGCAACCCGCCGCTCCGAGTTCGCGGCCATCCTTCGGAGGGACGGCATTGACGGTCTGATCGCGGCCCTCAACCGCAAGGCCGATATGCTGACGGCGACCACGGCAAAAGCGTCGTGAAGAGCACGCTTCACATCGAGGACCAAGGAGTTGACTGTAATGGACAAGATCAAGACCAAGGACGGCACCGAGATCTTTTATAAGGATTGGGGTTCCGGTCAGCCGATCGTATTCAGCCACGGCTGGCCGCTGTCGGCCGATGATTGGGACACGCAGATGCTGTTTTTCCGGCATCATGGCTACCGCGTTATCGCCCATGACCGCCGTGGCCATGGCCGCTCGACCCAGACCGCCGACGGCCACGATATGGACCACTATGCCGACGATTTGGCGGCGCTGACGGCGCATCTCGACCTGAAAGAAGCCATTCATGTCGGCCATTCCACCGGCGGCGGCGAGGTGGCGCGCTATCTCGGACGGCACGGCGAAAGCCGGGTGGCCAAAGCAGCGCTGATCAGTGCCGTGCCGCCGCTCATGTTGAAGACGGCGGCCAATCCGCGGGGCCTCCCCAAGGAGGTGTTCGACGACCTGCAGGCGCAACTCGCCGCCAATCGCTCGCAATTCTATCGCGACGTGGCGGCTGGGCCGTTCTACGGCTACAACCGGTCAGGCGCCAAAGCCTCGGAGGCGGTCATCCAGAATTGGTGGCGCCAGGGCATGATGGGCGGCGCCAAGGCGCATTACGACGGCATCGTCGCCTTTTCGCAGACCGATTTCACCGAAGACCTCAAGAAGATCACCGTCCCGGTGTTGGTCATGCATAGCGAAGACGACCAGATCGTGCCCTATATCGCCGCCGGACCGATGTCCCATAAGCTACTGAAGAACGGAAGCCTGAAAACCTACAAAGGTTTCCCGCACGGCATGCCGACGACGGAAGCGGAGACCATCAACGCCGACCTAATAGCGTTTATCAAGAGCTGACTTTCAGCCGCTCGCTTTCATCGCTGTGCTCGAGTTCCGTCCGAAATCCTGCTCGTCCGCTTCGCGGGGTCAGCAAAGCTCAAGGCTTACCTGGCTTCGAAGTGCGGTCATTCCCACAAAGACCTCACCAGGTCTTTAGCAGATGGCCCTGTCGCCCTCGGCATGATGAAGCGCGATCTGATCTGTGGCCGAGACCGGTGACTTGAGCCTCAACTCTCGACATGACAGCGGGCAACCAGGTCCTGACGGCCCGTACCGAGAAACATCGCGAGGCGGGCCAAGGAATTTGTCGAAAAGCGCTGACGTGACCCCCGTTTTTCATCCAGTCGAGACCAGAGTCCGGGGTTGATTTGAGCCTTCTGTTTCGTGGGTGGCAACAGCCAAGTACGCTATCGCCGCTTAGCCACAGAGGCCCGTGAGGGTGGCAATGAGCAGACGAGCGGCTCGATAAACGTTGTGACCCCCTCGCGACATCGCCGGTGAGCCATCGGGGGCGAGAGCGCGACGACCACGGACGGTTGCCGCGGCGGCACGATCATCGCCTATAAGGGCGATGGCGCGACGTGTTTCGGCTAGCACCGCGGTATTATGACTGATCTCGGCTGGGCAACATCGGCGGTACGAAGCGAGAATGGCCGCTGCCGACCCTGCGCCGACCTAAAAATTGGCTGAACTAAGGTCCGAAATGGGACACGAAGACCGCTTCCGGCTGCCAAGCCCGAACGGCGGCTGTCGGTAGGGTAAAGCGACCTTCGCCGGGACGGGTGGCAAGAAGGAGGATGCGCCGTAAGCAGCCATTCACGCGCCTAGGGAAACGCTGAAATAAGCCGAGGCAAGGGCGCGGGCAACGGGTAGAATCCGCGGGTCCGGGGGGACCAAGGGGCGGGCGATGCAGCGGCAGGGGAGCTTTTCGCAGGCGGAATACGCCGGCAAGAAAAGGCAGACGCGCCGGGACCGGTTTTTGGCCGAGATGGAAGAGGTTGTGCCGTGGGCACGGCTGGTCGATCGTCTGCGACCTTTCTACCCGAAGGGAGAGCGCGGCCGGCCGCCGGTTGGGCTGGAGCGGATGCTGCGGATCTACTTTTTGCAGCAGTGGTACGGGCTGGCCGACGAGGCCGTGGAGGACGCGCTGTACGACAGCCAGGCGTTGCGCGGCTTTGCCGGCATCGATCTGTCAGTGGCGACAGTTCCGGACGCGACGACGGTGCTGAACTTCCGCCATTGGTTAGAGCAGCACGACTTGACTCGGGTTCTATTCGACGAGGTCGGTGCGATGCTGAGGAGCGCGGCTTGTTGATGCGCCAGGGAACAATCGTCGACGCCGTCCTCGCGAAGGCGGGGATCATCGCCGCCCCGCCTTCGACCAAGAACAAAAGCAAGGCGCGCGACCCGGAGATGCACCAGACCAAGAAGGGCAACCAGTGGCACTTCGGGATGAAGGCGCATATCGGGGTCGATGTCGCCTCGGGGGTGGTGCACACGGTTATCGGCACCGCTGCCAACGAGGCCGATATCAATCAGGCAGCGGCCTTACTGCACGGCCAGGAGACGGATGTCTTCGCCGATGCCGGCTACACCGGGGCGGACAAGCGGCCCGAATTTGAGGGCTGCGATATCTGCTGGAACATCGCGATCAAGCGCAGCGTCATCAAGCCATTGCCCGAACGGCTGCGGAATTGGGCCGAGGCAGTGGAGCGAGCGCTGTCACAGGTGCGGGCCTGGGTCGAGCACCCGTTCCATATCATCAAAAACCCCGGCCTGCGCCGGGGCAGGCTCTGTTCCGCCATAAGAAGCTGCGCTATCGCGGGCTGGCCAAGAACACGGCGCAGCTGCACACCCTGTTCGCGCTGGCCAACCTGGTGATCGTCAAGAAAGCGCTGCTCGCCTAGGGCCGTGTCTGATCACGCCTGGACGGTGCCTTGATCCCGAAAACAACGCAGCAAGACAACACCACAAACCCGGTCTTCTGCCGATACAGTCCATTACCGAGTACGCCGATACAGCAAAATTATGCCTCGGTCGGCAAACCGTCGCCTACGCCGCCATTGTTCGGCGTTTCCTTAGCAGAGATTTTCCGCTTGGGCGATTTTGAGGCAGGATAGCTGGTAGGACCAATTGTCGGCCCACCGCCGGCGGGCGATCGATTGCCGCGGCGCAGTGTTTGCAGAATTGTTAAAAGCGCTGATTGCGGCCTTGTGTTAATGCGTTGAGTACGGCTCCCAAAAGGAGGTTCCGATTTCGACCGAGGTTGAACTCAAGCTCGCCGCCGACCCCGGTGATCTGGGCAAGTTAACGCGCGCGCTAAGCACGCGGGCGCCGGGGGCTGTGACGATCTCGCGGCGGCTGCTATCGACCTATTTCGACACCCCAGATTATGCTTTGCGGGAAACAGGATCAATCTTGCGTGTGCGCGAGGTCGAAGGGCGGTTTGTCCAGACATTAAAGACCGAGGATCCCGACAGCGCGAATCTGCTGTCGCGTGGCGAATGGGAAGACCCGGTCGCCGGCAATCTGCCGGATCCGCAAGCACCCGAGAGCGGTTCGCACCTGGCGGAGGAGATTGTCGGGGCGCTCCGCCCGCTATTCGTCACCAAGGTCGAGCGCGTGACGGTCGAGATCGAGCCCCATCCCGGGACCCGGATCGAGGCGGCGGTCGACCATGGCACGATCCGCACCGCAGACGACGGCTGCAGCCAACCGATCAGCGAGATCGAGCTGGAATTGAAATCGGGCAATCCCGCGGCAGTTTATGATCTGGCGCTCGAATTGCTGGAAACGGCGCCGCTGCGGATCGATTTGCAGAGCAAATCCGAGCGCGGTTATCGGCTGGTCCAGAAAGACGATGAGCCGCCATCGGCGGCCGCCGCCCAGCCGGTGTTCCTCGACGCCGAAATGACATTGGAAGACGCGCTACAACGCGTCGGCCGCATCTGTCTCGCGCATATGTTGCGCAGCGAGCCGGCGGCGCTCGCCGGCAAAATCGAGGGCGTCCACCAGATGAGGGTGGCGACGCGGCGGCTGCGCTCAATGCTATCCGCGCTCAAAAAGATGCTGCCCGAGACGGAGCGCCGTTGGGTGTCGGACGAGATCAAGGTATTGACTGCGGCGCTCGGCCCTGCCCGCAATCTCGATGTGTTCGCAACGGAATTGCTGCCGCCGGCGCGCGATGAGGCGCCCGACCAGCCTGGCTGGGCGGAGTTGAGTTCGGCTGCCGAGAAGGCCCGCGCCGAGGCGCATCGCCGTGTCGCCGACGAAATCCGCTCGCCGCGCTACACGGCGACAATGTTGCGCTTGCTGCGCTGGTTCGAGGGCCGCGGCTGGCGGCGCGCGGCTGACGCCGTGCCGGATCAGGCATTGACGGTCGCGATCGGCGCCGTTGCCCCTGCGGTGCTCGATCGACGCCGCCGTACGGTGCGCAAGCGCAGCCGACATTTCCGCCGGCTGCCGGCGCACGGCCGGCACCGGCTGCGGATCGCGGTCAAAAAATTGCGTTATGCGATCGAACTGCTCGACAGTCTATACGACCGGCGCGATGCCAGGCCGTTTATCAAGCGGCTGAAACGGGTGCAGGACGAACTCGGACACGCCAACGATGTGCGCGTCGCCTACAGTCTCGTGATCGAATTGGGCCGATCAGCAGCACAGGTCGAGCCGATGGCCGATGCCGGGGCGCAATTATTGGCGCGGCATCAGCGCATTTTAGCCAAGAACGAAAAGAAGACGCGGCGGCGGCTGAGACGGCTGAACCAAGAACAACCATTCTGGCGGAAGTGACGACCCGGGCGACTTTGAGTGACGGCCTGCGAGCCCCGGGCTAGCACCCTGTGACGGCTCCCGCGGCCGTCGTTGTCGCGCCGGCGACTACTCTGCGGCGGCCTTGGCCGGGACCGGGCAAGACACCCCGGTGCCGCCGAGCCCGCAATAGCCGCGCGGGTTTTTCGCCAAATATTGCTGATGGTAATCTTCGGCAAAGTAAAATGGCGGGGCGTCGGCGATTTCGGTCGTAATCACGCCGTATTGAGCGTCGTTGAGACGGGGCTGGAAGGCCTCGCGCGCTGCCTCCGCGGCGTGTCGCTGCTCGGGCGAAAAGGTATAGATCGCCGAGCGGTACTGGGTCCCCCAATCATTACCCTGGCGCATACCCTGGGTCGGGTCGTGGCTCTCCCAAAACAATTTGAGCAACGCTTCGTAGGTGGTCGCCTTTGGGTCATACACCACCAACACCGCCTCGGTATGTCCGGTGCGGCCGCTGCAGACTTCCTCGTAAGTCGGATTTGGGGTCGAGCCGCCGGCATAGCCGACCGCGGTCACCCATACCCCCGGCGCTTGCCAAAAAACGCGCTCGGCGCCCCAAAAGCAGCCAAGGCCAAAAAGTGCTTTCTCCAAGCCAGCAGGATAAGGACCGGCGAGCGGGCGGCCGTTGACAAAATGGCGCTCCGGCACCTGCATCGGCTCACCTCGGCCCGGCAAGCAATCCTCCGGTGCGGGAATAGCCAGCTTGTCGCGTGAAAACGGCCACATCGCGTGTCCCCTTCTGTGGGCGCCGCCGGCATCGGCGGACTGGACATCGATGTAAGCAAGCGCTTCACAACCGCCAAGGCTGTTTACCGGCCTCGACAATAAATGCGAGGTTTTCGCGCGTTTGGCGATCGAGCGGATGTGCGCGAAATCGCCGCTTGGGCGGCAAGGCGCGAAACCCGATCATGGTGCTGCGCGTTGCATATCGGCGATTGACCAGGGCCGAGCGGCTTCGGATTGAGTCACACGGGGGTGGCGCGATGTTCAGAGCATTTGTTCTGGGTATTCTGGTAACGGTCGTTGTCCCGGTCGTTGTGGCGTATTTCTTCGTCACCAATGCCGTCATTCCGATGAATGGCGACGCCAAGCGATTGCCGCTCGAAGGCTGGGCGGCACGGACCGCGCTGCATGCGACACTCGAACGCGAAGCGCCCAAAGGCTCCAATCCAGTTGCTCTCAGCGACGCAAATTTGATCGCCGGGATCCGCCTCTACGCCAAGAATTGCGTGATTTGTCACGGTACGGCGAAGGGCGATGCATCGATCACGCCGATTGCCAAGGGTATGTATATACAGCCGCCGCAATTGGCGACGGACGGTGTCGAGGACGACCCCGAGGGCTACACCTTCTGGAAGGTCAAGCACGGCATTCGCTGGACCGCGATGCCGGCCTGGGAGGGCACGCTCAACGACGAACAGATCTGGACGCTGGCATTGTTCCTAAAGCACATGGACAAGCTGCCGGCGGCGGCGGAGCAGGCCTGGCAGCAAGTCACGAATTAAATTTAGACACAGGAACGCACCGGCAGCGGGCCGTTCGTATCGGCAGTTTGCCGCGATGCCACTTATCTCGGATGTTCCAAGTCGCGTGGTGCGGCGCGAGGTTGTTGTCAGGCCGCCGCCGGCGCGCTATAGAACTTGGCGAGCCAAAGCCGAAGGGGACGGACGGTTATCATGGCTTTATCATATTGGCCTGGATTTAACGCCAAAGTTGATCCGAGGCGGCGGAGCGCGCCGATACTGTGTCGTCTTTTGCTGGTGATTGGGTTGCCGCTAGCGATCGCTGCCGGGCCGGCGGCCGCAGCCTCCGATGCCGGCGATCCAAGGGCGACCGCCTTTATGAACGAACTGTGGAACCACGCGCTCGACCTGCTCAACAAAAAGGCGCCGGCCGCCGAGCGGCAAGCCCGATTTCGCGAGTTGTTTCACCGAGATTTTGATACGACCGGGATCGCCCGGTTTGTGCTCGGCCGCTACTGGCGCACCACGACCCCAGAGGAACAAAAGGAATTCCTAAAGCTCTTTGAAGATTACGTCGTCTATGTCTACACGGCGCGGCTGTCGGATTTCCAAGGCGAGCAGTTTAAGATCAATGGCGCGCGGCCCGATCATGATTCGGTCATCGTCTCGAGCGATGTGACGACGCCGGGCGCGCCGCAGCCGCTCAAGGTCGATTGGCGGCTGGTCAACGATGATGGCGCCTATAAGATTTCCGACGTGATCGTCGAGGGCGTCAGCATGCTGGTAACGCAGCGCTCTGAATTCGCCTCGGTGATCCAGCGCCACGGCGGCCAAGTGCAAGGGCTGATCGAACTGATGCGGGAGAGAACCGCGAGCGCCGCGCAATAGCGGCCAAACTGAAAGAGCGGACTGCGATCACGATCGCCCGAGCACATCCGGCCCAATCGCGAGTAAAGCGCATTTAACCTCATATCGCCTCAGAGCCAGGCGAGGCTGTCGGGTTCAAGGCCGAGCCGGTACCGCCCCACAGTCTCGTAATGCTCTTGCCGGCCCTGCAATTGCTGCGAGACCGTGTGGATGTCGCGAAAGCGCCGCTCGAACGGGTTGGCGGCAAAGATCGCGTTGGCGCCGGCGGCATGATAGGCAATGTCGACGACGTCGCGCGCCTGGTGGATGGCAAAAGTCGCGGCGAGCCGGATCGTCATTCGCTGATCGAGGGTTAGCTGCCCATTGCAGGCGACCTCGTCGGTGATCTTCTTTAGCGCGCCGAACAGATAAGCTCGGGCGGTAATGAGTTTCGCCTCCGCCTGCGCCACTTGCGACTGCACGACATTATTGTCGCGCAAGGTGTGTTTGCCGCCCCGCGGGATCTTGTCGCGCGCCAACTCGATAAAGGCGTCGAGGGTGCTGCGGGCAATCCCCATCGCCACACCGGCAAATCCCGAGGCGTAGAGCTGCAGGCTGCTGAAACGATAAAGCAGGCCTGGCTCATACCGCGCCTGACTGGCGTCGCGTGCGACGCAGAATCTCTCGGGCACGAACAGATCCTTGACCGAATACTGGTCGCTGCCGGTGCCCCTAAGCCCGACGACATGCCAGATGTCGGTCATCTTGGCGGCGGATTTGGGAAACAGCAGCGTGCAGATGAGCGGCGTCCCATCGGGATTTAGTCGCGGGCGGCCGTCGCGCTCGACAATCGGCAGATGGGCGCCGAGCCAGCTCGCGTCGTGGCTGCCGCTCGCAAAGCTGAAGGTCGTATTGATCCGATAGCCGCCATCGAGGATCCGCGCTTCGCCCGGTCCCGGTCCCCAGGCGAGGATGCCATCGGGCGCGCCAAATACCTCGCGCGCCGTCCCCGGATCGAGATAGGCCGCGGTCATCGAGCAGCCGGATGTCTGGTTCAGGCACCACGCGGTGCTGGCGTCGGCCTTGGCGATTTCTTCGATGACCTGAACAAAGGCCAAGGGCGGCAATTCGGCTCCCCCAAGCGACCGGGGCAACAGCAGCCGATAAAACCCGTTCTCGATCAGCGCCTTTCGCAGGCTAGGCGGCAATTCGCGGCGGCGTTCGATCTCCTCAGCTTCAGCGGCAATGACCGACGCCATCGCGCGCGCCCGGGCGATATAGTCGATCGTGCCCGAATGCGGGGTGGTGCCGTCCGAGGACCGTGAGCCGGGTGAGCTAGACGCCATTCATTCGCTCCTGTTCAGCGTTGGACACTACCGCCGCGGGTGGGTTGCGATTTAAGGTTTTTCAACCGGTTGCCGGGCAGCATGCGCGGGAGATTAGCATGCAGCGCGGCACTCGGCTCATTCGGATGGCGGTAAGCCTGTTGGCTGTTGCCGATCTGCTGCTCTGCCATCATCTGCAGTTGCGGTTTTATCACTGGACGCCGCTCGCCTCGGCTTGCGCAGTGGTAACCGCGATCGGGCTGTTTTACCACCTCACCGGACGCAGCGCGGTGCTCGCCCGGGCGGCATATTGGACCCTCTTATGGCTGCTTTTTGTCAACGCCGGGACGGTGCTGATCTATGTTGCCGCGGCCTGCGGTGGCACCGCTCACGACAGAACACTCGCCGCCGCCGACGCCGCTCTCGGTTTTGACTGGCAGGGCTGGTACGATTTTCTGGCGCCGCACCGGGGGCTGCAATTCGCGCTGTGGCTCGCTTACTCAAGCCTGTTTCCGCAGATTCTGCTGTCGATCTTCTGGTTCTCGTCGACCGGCGCTGACGATACGAATTACGAGTTGCTGCTAACCAATATTGTCAGCCTGTTGGCGACAACAGCGATTTTCTTCGGGTTTCCGGCGATTGGCCACCAGGAAACCCCGCGTGGACCTGATCTGCCCGTTCTGCTCGCATTGCGCGCCGGCGGGCCGTTGTCATTCGACCTGTCGCAACTGCAAGGACTGATATCTTTTCCTTCTTACCACACCGTCCTTGTGGTGCTGTTGACCTATGCACACCGTCATTCGGCCCTGTTTCTCCCCGTGGCGCTCGTAAACGCGGTTATGCTGTTCTCTATCCCGAGTGTCGGCCAGCATTACCTGATCGATATGATCGCGGGTGCTGCGGTCGCTGGGCTCGCAATCGCGGTGACCACGGCAGCATGCCGTGTGTTGGAGCGCGCCGGGACCGGCTACATCGTCGAACAGGCAACCTTGCCTCACGCCTTATCCGAGCAGAGTCCGATCGCCGCAGAGCCAACGATCCGGTAAGCTGCTGCGATGACGATCCGCCTGTTGCCGCCGGTCCTGGTCAACCGCATCGCTGCAGGCGAGGTCGTCGAGCGCCCGGCGGCAGCGGTCAAGGAACTCGTCGAAAACGCGATCGACGCCGGTGCGACGCGGATCGACATCAGCTTGCACGATGGCGGGCAGGCGTTGATCGCGGTCGCCGATGACGGAACGCGGGATGAGCGCCGACGAGTTGTCGTTGGCGGTCGAGCGCCATTGCACCTCGAAACTTCCCGACGACACGCTGTCGCGGATCCCGGCATTGGGGTTCCGCGGCGAAGCCTTGCCGTCGATCGGGGCTGTCAGTCGCATGCGCCTGGTCTCGCGCCCCCGCGATGCCGCGAACGCCTGGGAAATCACGGTCGAGGCCGGCCATAAGAGCGCGCCGATGCCGGCCGCCGCACCCTTTGGAACGCGAGTCGAGGTGCGCGATCTGTTTTTTGCGACCCCGGCGCGCCTCAAATTCCTAAAGACGCCGCGCACCGAGCGCGAGCTCGCGGTTGATACGGTGCGCCGCCTGGCGATGGCCTATCCGGCGATCGCTTTTGCCGTCGCCGGTGACGAGGATCGCAGCTTATTGCGGTTGCCAGCGGTCGCCGACCGGGCGGCGCGGCTCGCCGCATTGCTCGGCCGCGACTTTGCGCAGAATTCGCTGACGATCGAAGCCGAGCGCGGTGGCTTTGCGCTGACCGGGCTGGCCGGGCTGCCGACCTTGAACCGGGCTCTGCCGCGCGACCAGTATCTCGTCGTCAATGGCCGGCCGGTGCGCGACAAATTGCTGGTGGGTGCGGTGCGCGGCGCTTATCAGGATGTCCTGGCGCGCGATCGCCATCCGATCGTCGCGCTGTTTCTCGACGGACCGGCGGAAGAAATCGATGTCAACGTCCACCCCGCCAAGGCGGAGGTGCGGTTTCGCGACACCGGTCTGGTGCGCGGGCTGATCGCCGGCGCGTTGCGCGCAGCGCTGGCGGCGGCCGGGCATCGCGCGTCGACGACGGTCGCGACTGCCGCACTCGGCGCATTTCGCCCGGGAGGGACCCCCGTCGCCCGGCATGGTGCTGGCCCAGGACAGTTCGCGTTTCCGCCATTATCCTCGCCGGCCCTGGCATTTACCGAAGCCGGCAACGCTTTTCTCGTGCCGGGCGCGCCATCGTTCGAAGCGCCGCCATCCGCCACCGGGCTGCCGCCGGCACTGCCGGATACGGCCGAGCTACCGCCCGACGCACCGCTCGGCGCCGCCCGCGCGCAATTGCACGGCACCTACATCCTCGCCGAGACCGCAACCGGCATCGTTCTCGTGGACCAGCACGCAGCCCACGAGCGGCTGGTCCACGAGCGCATCAAGCAGGCGCTCGCGACCCACGGGGTCGCCCGCCAAAGCCTATTGCTGCCCGAAATCGTCGAACTCGGCGAAGCCGAGGCCGCCCAACTCGGGGCTCGCGCCGACGAACTCGCCGAATTTGGTCTGGTGCTCGAAAAGTTTGGCCCGGGCGCGGTTGTCGTCCGCGAGGTCCCGGCACTATTGCCGGGGCTCGACGTCGCCGCGCTTATCCGCGATCTCGCCGACGAGCTCGCCGAATGGGGTGCCGCACTATCGCTAAAGGAGCGCGTCGAGAGCGTGTGCGGCACGCTCGCCTGCCACACCAGCGTGCGCGCCGGGCGGCGGCTCAACCCGACCGAAATGGACGCCTTGCTGCGCCAGATGGAGGCGACCCCCAATAGCGGCCAGTGCAATCACGGCCGCCCGACCTATGTGGCGCTCGACCTCGCGGATATCGAGCGCCTGTTCGGCCGCCGTTAAGCCGCCTCAGCCCGACGACGCCCTCCTTCATCAATCCTCGCCAGCATTGCGATTGTACGAACCGCCGATCCAACCCGGCTTTCGCAGGCGCGGGCGACAAGACAAATATCTAACGCTCGGCCAGGTGAGCGCGGAAAAATGCCAGCACATCCACATTGAATTTACTGTGGAAGGCGACGCGATCGAAGCCCGGCGCATCGCTGCACAGCTCGGGCCGCGCCTTCGCGAATGCCGGCGCACAGGGTGCCAGGAAGGCGAAATGTCCCGAGTTCGGCACGACGTGGTATTCGTGCCTCACCGGTAAGTTTCGGTCCACCATAGCAACATCTTCGGGTGTTACTTCATCGCCGCTACGCGTCGACGCCCACAGCTGGACCGGCACCTTGACTGCCGCAAAGCTATCCGCAGCAAAGAAAGCGCTGAACGGGTTGGCAATGACGGCGGCTTTGATCCTCGGGTCATGTACGAGGGGCTGCACCCGAAACTCTTTTCGGAGAATTTGCTCGCAGACAGGGACCGCCGACGATTGCCGGCATAACGGGATAGCCCAGTCGGGATTGGCCCCGATGACGACCAGCCCGGTGTAGCCGCCCATCGAGAAGCCAAAAAAGCCGATGCGCAGCGGATCGATGATGGATGACGCGGGTGAGGTGAGGAGCATGAAGTCGATGAGGCGCTTGATGTCGGTCGGTCGCTCAACCAACGCAGACAGATCGCCGACCCGGTTGTCGAGGCTGGTCGAGCCCGGATGATTGACCTCGACAACGACAAAGCCGGCATCGGCGAGCGTCTCGGCGGTATCATGATGGCCGATAAAAGAACCGCCCCGGCCGTGCGAGAAGATCACCAGTGCCAGCTTCTCGCCGCTGATCGGGCAATCCTTTACCCCACGCAAAACAACGTTGCCGAGATGGATCTCGCCTGATGGTGCGGAGCAGGGGTACCACATCCCGCCTTTGAGGGCCGGGCCGCCGGTGTCGGCCGGCACCTCGATCAACCGGAAACCGGCGGCATGTATCGCCGTCGTCGCGAGACCGAGGACGGCCACGAAAACGGTGAGCGCTAAGCTCTGCATTGGCAAAAGCCGCCGTACGATCTAGAGGTCGCGGCCGAACGAGATCCCGCCGCGACCTGCTCGTCATCACCGGCTTGTGTTTTACACTACCGGCGAGCGGCCGCCATCGACGTTGATCGCGCAGCCGGTGACATAGCCGGCGGCGTCGGAGGCGAGAAAGGTCGCGACGTTGGCGAATTCCTCGGCTTTGCCCATGCGGCCCATCGGGACGCCGCGGCCGGCTTCGGCGACATATTGCTCAAAGCTGACATTCGGCCGCTCGCGATCAAAGCGGCGCTTGATCTGGTCCGAGACGATGACCCCGACATGCAGTGAATTGACCAGGACGTTATGCGGCGCGCCCTCTTGCGATAACGCCTTGGTGAACGCCATCTGCGCGGCGCGGCTGACCGAAGTCGGGGCGCTGTCGGCGCCCGGCGCCTTGGCGCCGATGTTGAGGACGCTGATGATGCGGCCCCATTTGCGCTGCTTCATCTGCGGCATCAGGATGCGGCAGAAGCGGATCTGGGCGAACAGTTTGAGATCGAGATCGGACTGCCACATCTCGTCGGTGATTGTCTCGGACGGGCCGCGCGTCGACTGGCCGGCGTTGTTGACAAAGATGTCGACCTTGCCAAACTCACGGTTCGCCTGCTCACAGGCGGCCTGGATCGGCGCCGCTTTTGACACATCGCAGCTGATCGCCAGGACCTTGCCCTTACCACCCACCGCTTGAACTTGACCTCTAGCGTCGGCGAGCGTCGCCTGATCGCGCGCCAGTATCGCGACATCCGCACCCGAGGCGAAAAATTCCTTGGCAATCGCCAGCCCCAGCCCCTTGCTGCCGCCGGTGATGATGGCGCTTCTTCCGTCCAGTCGAACTTCCATTCCGCAGGTCTCCTTCCCTTTGGGTTGTGGATTATCGGGTAAGCTGATCGATCTTGTGCATCTCATCCGCGGTTAATCGCCATGCCGCGGCGGCCTCAACATTCGCTTCCACCTGCTCGGGCCTTGTGGCGCCGGCGATGACGCTTGCCACCATCGGCCGCGACAACAGCCAACCAAAGGCGAGGTCGAGCAGGCTGTGGCCGTGCTCGGCGGCGAAGCCTTCGAGCCGCTCGACGACGTTCCACACCGCGTCATTCATATAGCGGCCGGCGGCGCGTGGCATATTGCCGAGGCGGGTCCCGGCTGGCGGAGCAGCATCGCGCTTGTACTTGCCGGTCAACAGGCCATCGGCTAGCGGCCGGAACGGGATTAATCCCAGACCGTAAGCTTCGAGCACCGGCATCATGTCAGCGTCGAGGCCGCGGCTCAAAAGGCTGTACTCCTCCTGGCACGAGACGAAACGGTGCAGATTATGATGGGCCGCGGTCCATTGCGCCTCGACCACCTGCCAGGCCGGCAGGGTTGAGCACCCGATATAGCGCACCTTGCCGTGGCGCACGAGATCATCGAGCGCGCGCAGGGTTTCCTCGATCGGGGTCAGCGGGTCGGGCTGGTGCTGCTGGTAAAGATCGATCCAGTCGGTCCTGAGCCGTCGCAGGCTCGCCTCGACCTCGGCGATGATGTAGTGCCGCGAGGCGCCCTCGAACCGCCCCGATCCGTCCATTGGCCGGGCGAATTTGGTCGCCAAGACGACGTCCTTGCGGCGGTCGCCGAGGATCTCGCCGAGATAGTTCTCGGAATTACCACGCGGGTCGCCGTAAGTGTCGGATTCGTCAAAGAACGTGATGCCGAGATCGAGCGCCTTGTGCACGACCGCTTTGGTCGCGGCGAAATCGCTGCGCCCACCAAAATTGTTGCAGCCGAGCCCGATCGCCGAGACCTGCAGGCCCGATTTCCCCAAATTGCGCTGTTCCACCAAACCCCTCTTGGCCGTTTACCGCGCTGGCTTCGCTTTTCACCGAGATTATAGGGGTTTGGGCAAGAGCGAAAGGATCGCGGCGGGAACGGGTGGTGCGGGTATCCCCTGTCGCTGCCGCGGAGTAGAGTGGGTTGTCGGTTCGCCGGCAAACCGCCGGCCTACCGTCTTCACCTGGAGGATGCGCGATGATTTACGAAGTCCGTACCTACACCCTGCGCCCCGGGACCTTAGCCGAATTCGAAGAGCGCTACGAAAAGCGTCTGCCGTCGCGGGAAAAACATTCGAAATTGGGAGCGTTTTGGCACACCGAGTTCGGTCCGCTGAACCAGGTGGTGCATGTCTACCCATACGACGATCTCCAGCACCGAACCCGGGTGCGGGCCGCGATGGCGCAAGACGCCGAGCGCAACGCGATGTCCGGCGGTCAAGATCTGATTGTGGCACAGGAAGCCGAGATCGCGATACCGGCGCCGTTTATGCGCCCGTTGGGCAGCCGGAATTATGGCACCGGCAATGTCTACGAGATGCGCACCTATACCTACGCACCGGGCGACATCCCGAAAGTGCTCGATGCGTGGGGCAAGGCAATCGAGGCGCGCGAACGGTTTTCGCCGTTGGCGGCGTGCTGGACCAACGAACTCGGTGGGCTCAACCGGTTCACCCATATCTGGGTGTACAAGGATTTGAACGAGCGCGCACGGGTGCGCGAGGAATCGCGTAGGCCCGGCGGGGCTTGGCCACCGCAAGCCGGGGTTCGCCCGGTCCGCCAAGAAAACAAATTGCTGATCCCGGCAACCTTCTCACCGGTGCGGTAAGCGGCCGATCGGCCGTCACCCTCCCCCGTTTACGGGTTTACGGGGGAGGAGCGGCGTGCCCCGGGTAGCGACGAAAGATCAGTTCGGAGGTGCTGGCGCCCGGGTTCTAAGCCTGGCCGAGAAGTGGATTTCCGTGGTGGTGAACCGGTGCTGCAGGTCGCGCAATTTCCCCGGTCAATGCACCCTCGCAACCCCCGCGACCGGAATGCCAGGAGCGCCGGCCCTCCGTGCACTCAGCAGATGCCGCGCTTCCTCCAGACGATCGGCGCGGAGATAGGCGCTCAACAGCGTGAACTCGATCAGGTCGTGCTGCGCGCGGCTGCCGCCGATCCGTTCGTTTTCTCCTGAGAGCGGAGCGAGCGCCTCGATCGCCGCGGAAAATTCGCCGCGTTCAAACGCCGCGAAGCCGCGGGCCAGGGCCGGGAGGTAAGAGCCGGACGGGTAACGCCCTTCGTTCGCCAGTTCCTCGATCTGGCGAGCACGGATTTCGAGCGCGGCGTCATCACCCATGACAGCCTGTGCCAAGATGACGTGCAGATCGGCGAGCCCGCTGCCCGGCCGCGGCAATTCGCTGTTGGCGTAGCCGTACAGCGCTTGCCAAGCCGCGGGATCGCGCGGGTGCCCGGCGAGTTCGGAGCGCCACAAAAACGCGGCTCCATCCGAGACTTTCTGCTGCGGCCCGCCGCTGTGCCGGTCGAGGGCGATGGCGTCTCGATACAGCCGCAATGCTGTTGTCCATTCGCCGGCTTGGATTTCACAGAGCGAAAGATGCCAGCTCAGATGCCCATGGAAAAAGCCTTCGCGCGGATAGGCGGTGAGCCACCGGGATAGGAAGGTGCGGGCCGTGTCACGCTCGCCACTCTCGTAACAAACATGGGCGAAGCCATGCGCACCGTGCGCATTGTTCGGGTTCGCGGCCAACGATTGCTCGATCTTCGCCCGCGCCGCCGCGAGCTGCCCATCTTCGGACAGCGCCATGGCATGATAGGAAAGGAACCAAAAATCGTCGCCGTAATGCGGGGCGAGGCCGTCCATTAACGTGGCGATCTGACGCTTTTGTCCGATGCGGCCGGAGCCGCCGATCAGGCCGTTCGGATTCGCCCCACTAGCGACGATTAGAGCGTCGCGCGGCCATAACGTTAGATGTGTGTACAAGGCAGCGATTGCGGCGTCGGTACGACCGGCGAACGCAAGGTCGAAGAATGCGATGTGACTGGCCTCGCGTTCAGACAGGCCAGCGGCCATCTCCTTGGCTGCCGCCAGGGCCGCGCGCGCCGCCGCGACATTGCCTTCTCTCATCAGCACTTGGGCTTTTCCGGCGTGGGCCAAGGCAAAACCCGGGTCGGCTGCGATGGCGTGGTCATAGGCCCGGACTGCGCCGGGGTAAAACGTCAGCGCCAGATCGCAACCCTCAACATACGCGTCACGCGCGTCGGCTGACGCGGTGGACAGGGAAAGGCCGTATCGATCTGTCAGCATGAGCCGCCCTCGCCGCGATTTTTCGTACACTATCTATACCGCCGGAGGTGCTGAGGGTCTCGCATAGATGTCGATTTCTTGCTCCTCGTTAAACAAACCCGGTGTCGTGCGCCGGATGAGAAGCCGGCAACCTCTGATGATCGGCATTCGCCGAAACGCCGGATCATTGCGATGGGGAATATCGCCGATCCGACCAGGCAAACAACTCAACTTTTCCATAGCGGGGCTGCGCCACGGCAAGAGTCCGACTCGTGAAGGCAAGGAGATGGCGTGTATTTCGCGATGGAAAGTAGTATAGTCGGAAACTCTCTGAAATGAATTGCTGATACCCCAGATTTCCCTCGTATTTCCGGCAGAGGGGGGCCCCGAATAGCGCCAATATTCACTCTAGAATCTATCCGGGTTCAGCCTGAGAGAGCTGGCTTCTGCGCAGATGTCCATCGCGATCGCCGAGGACCGGCATGGGAGCGGTTCACTGGCCGGTCTCGTCCCGAATGGTACGGCGCCAAAGATCTATCGATCCGAGGTGAAGGTTTTAGCTAGCCCTACGCTATAACATGTGAAAGCGGATTTCACGCGAGGTCGTCGGTTCTGGTGGATTGGCGTCTGCACCCGTGTCTCGCTAGGATAGCGGGACGAGAGAGGGAGGCCTGAATGCGGTTTGGGGTTTTTGACCATTTGGACGATAGCGGGCAACCGCTCAACCGGCATTTCGAAGACCGGTTGCAGCTGATCGAGGCGTACGACCGCGCCGGCTTCTACGGGTATCATCTCGCCGAGCACCACAACACGCCGCTCGGCTATGCGCCGTCGCCCAGCGTTTTTCTTGCCGCCGTGGCGCAGCGGACGCGGCAATTGCGGTTCGGGCCGATGGTCTATCTGTTGCCGCTTTATCACCCGCTGCGGCTGATCGACGAGATTTGCATGCTCGACCAGATGAGCAGCGGGCGCTTTCTTTATGGCGTCGGCCGCGGCATCTCGCCGATCGAGGTCGGCTTTTACGGCGTGAATTTCGACACCGGGGCCAAGCAGTTCCGCGAGGCGTTCGAGGTCATTCGCCGCGGCTTGACCGAGGACCGGGTCACCTTCCATGGCGAGTTCTACGATTTCGACAATGTGCCGGTGGTAATGAAGCCATACCAGCAGCCCTTGCCGGTGTGGTACGGGCTCGGCAACCCAGCGAGCGTCGGGTGGGCGGCGGCGAACGCGGCCAACACCGTGACGCGGCGACCGCCGGAGCAAGTGCGCGCGATCCTCGACAGCTACCGCGCCGAGTGGAAAAAGCTCGGCCGCGCCGAGGCTGATTTGCCGCTGTTGGGCGTAAACCGGCACATCATCATCGCCGACACGGAAGCCGAGGCGCTCGACACGGCGCGGCGCGGCTATCCAGCGTGGCGAGAGCACATGGGCCAGTTATGGCACGAATATAAGGTGCCGTTTCCGCTCGAAGCGGCATTGCCTGAAGATTTTCGCGTGCTCCAGCAGCATGGTGACGCGATCGCCGGCACACCGGCGATGGTGCGCGACTACATCTCCCGCGAGATCGCCGCGACCGGCGTCAACTATTACGTCTGCGATTTTGCCTTTGGCACGATCACCCACGACGAGGCGATGCGCTCGATCGAGCTGTTCGCGCAAGAGGTCATGCCGGCCTTTGCCGACGCTTAATCACCGGAAACGCTTGTTCATTGCGAGGAACAGAGCAAGCAATCCCGCCACGACGATCCGCGGCGGGAGGCATCTGTCTGGCTGAAGGTTTGGAGGAACCGATGGGTCTGATGACCGAGTTTGCCCGCCCCGATGGTGTTGCGACCCGCTGCTATCTGGCGATGGCGGGCCATGGCCGGCCCGGGGTCGTCGTGATTCAGGAGTGGTGGGGTCTCAACGACCAGATCTGCGGCGTCGCCGACCGCTTTGCCCGTGCCGGCTACAACGCGCTGGCGCCCGATCTTTACAAGGGGCGGGTCACGACTTCGCCGGACGAGGCCAACCATATGATGACCGGCCTCGATTTCCCCGGCGCCACCCACCAGGATCTGCGCGGTGCGGCAATGCGGCTGGAGGAGCAAAGCCCGAAGGTGGCAGTGATGGGCTTCTGCATGGGTGGAGCGTTGACGATCGCCGCCGCGGTAGATGTCCACGAGTTCGATGCCGCGGTTTGCTTTTACGGGATCCCACCCAAGGATTTCGCCGACCCCGCCAAGATCCGCGTGCCGTTTCAGGGTCATTTCGCCAATCAGGACGATTGGTGCACGCCGGCAGCGGTCGACGACCTCGAAAAGACGCTAAAAGCGGCTGGCCTTACGCACGAAATTTATCGCTATGATGCCGCCCACGCGTTCTTTAACGAACGCAGCCCGGCCTATAATCTCGAGGCCGGCAATCTCGCCTGGGATCGCATGTCGGCCTTCCTGAAAACGCAGCTCGGGGACTAGGCGGCAGTTGTCCAAGCCAGCTCGGGGGCGAATGCCGCATGTTTGACCGCAATCCGCCGAGCCAAGACGAGATCGAGCGCTGGTTCCTCGCCAACCCGCCAGTGCCAGCGCGGACCTTCGAGTTCGCGCTCGTGCTGGGCGGCACCGTCTCGGCCGGCGCCTACACCGCCGGTGCGCTCGATTTCCTGATCGAGGCGCTTGACACCTGGACGCAGCTGCGCGACGCCAACAACTCCGCCGCACCCCGTCACAACGTCATTCTTCGCGTTATTACCGGAACTTCGGGCGGCGGAGTTTGCGCCGCGATCGCCGGCCGCGGCTTGGCGTTCGAATTCGATCCGATCGCGCGCAGCACCCCGGTCGGCGCCGGACTGACCGGCAATCCGTTTTATGACACCTGGATCAAAACGCTGACCCTCGACCGGTTTCTCGACACGAGCGACATCGGCAAGGAGGTCACCTCGCTGCTCAACGGTGCCGCAATCGATGCCGGGGCGCGCGACATCATCGAATTTTCCGGCAAGGGACCGCGGCGGCGGTCGTGGGTCGCCGGGCCGTTGCGGATCATCCTCACGCTGACCAATTTGCGCGGGGTTCCGTTCCGGCTCGATTTCGATGGCGACCGCAGCGAGAGCTACGTCGACCACGCCGACTATATCCGCTACGCGCTGGTCTATCCGAACCAGCCGATCCAGGATTTCCGGCCCGACGAATTGGTGTTGGGTCTGGACGGGGAACGTCTGCCGCAGGCGAGCACCTGGGACGAATTCAGCCAGTTCGCGCGCGCCACGGCAGCGTTTCCGGCCGGCTTTCCGCCGCGCCCGCTGGTGCGCCCCACGGCGCAATATCGCTATCGCGTGGTGCTGCGCGCCCCGACGGATCCGGCCGCAGCGTTCACTGCCGAGCCGTCTTATTCGGTGCTGCTGCCCGATTGGCCGGCGTTGATTCCGGACGGTGCCAACGATGTCCCCGACGACTACCACTTCCTGGCGGTCGACGGCGGCACGACCGACAACGAGCCGATCGAACTGGCTCGCACCGCACTGTGCGGCATTAATGGCAGCAATCCGCGCGACGCCCACGAGGCAAACCGCGCCGTCCTGTTGATCGACCCGTTCGCGGGCAGAAACCAGCTGGGTCCAGCGGGGATGACGAGTTTTGCCCACATCCTCGGCGCCATCTCAAACGCGGTTATCCAGCAGATTCGCTACGATTCGCGCGATCTGGTGCTCGCCGCAGACGATCGGGTGTTCAGCCGCTTTATGCTGACCCCGCAGCTCGGGACTAAGCTTGGCGACAAGGCGATCGCAAGTGCCGGGCTCGGCGCGTTCATCGGTTTCGCGTGCCCGGATTTTATGCGCTACGACTATTTGCTCGGGCGCAAAAACTGCCAGGATTTTCTGCGCAATTCGTTTTTGTTAGCCGGCGACAACCCGTTGTTTGGCGCCTGGACCGACGAGCAGCGGCAGGCGTTCAGAACGTCGGGCAATTTTCTGCCGATCATCCCACTGGTCGGGCCGTGCGCGGTGGACGAAACGCTGGACCCTTGGCCCAAGGGCAAGCTCGACCCCGAGAGCTATCGCGACCCGATCGAAAAGCGCTTTCGCGCGATCTTCGAGACCGAGCTGTCGGGCAGCCCGCTGCGCGCGGTGCTCGGCTGGATCGCGGCGCATGCGGCCCAGGGCTCGTTCACCGATTACCTGATCGGCATGATGAAGAACTACCTGGCCGAAGCCGGCCTCGCCTGACGCTAGCCGGCAATCCTTCCTAAGGGCGAAGATCAATGATCGGCCGCGCCAGCGGTTTGGGCGCGCGTCGAGAAAGCGTCAAAAAAAGATTGACCGCGCTACCCGATCGATTAACGTGATTCGCGAAACAGACGGTCGAGCTATTCAACTTAGCGATTGATTGGCTCGCCGTGAAATAGGAACGGGGATGCCCGGCCGCTCTTTCGCGAGCCCTTCCTTCGGGGAAATGCGACAAAGGCGCGAAATTGCGGCGCCTTCGTCACGTCGCGGAAACGGCGGATGGAGGGACGGGCTTAGCACTCTTCTTCACCTGGGCTGCCTCGCAATCGTCGGCATTCTGACGATCTATGCGTTCTTCAGCGTCGCCTTCGATCTTCTCGTGTATCCGAAGGACGTAAATGCCTCTGCCGCCCGCGCGATTAATCCTTCAGGCGAGACTTTGCCCTCCGCCGTGTCGGCAGCCCCAGCGTCCACACCGGCGGTTCGCGCCGATATGCAGCCGCGCCCTCAACCAACGCAACCCGGCGCGTCTGGAGAACGACAGCAGCTGGCCAAACCGCTAGTGCTTACGGCAGCGCTCGCTCCGCCGCCCGAGTCGCGCCGCTTTGACGTCGATCAGAACCTTGCGGCAAACCCGCCCGAGAATGCTTCGGCTGAAGTGGTATCCGGGCCAGTCACCGAAATCCGCGATGCGATGACCTGGCTTATCGGTGGCCACATCGTTCATTTGTGGGGCATCCGCCCGAATTCCCAGACTCCGACGCCGTCCTTGGCCCGGTTTGCGGACAGGATGAAGTCCGAGAGCCCGATCAGCTGCCATCGACAGCCGCACAGCACGCGTTATCGCTGTTTCACGGCCAGCCGCGAAGACATCGCCGAAATGGCGCTTCTCTCTGGTATCGGACAGCCGGCTATCGGCGCGCCTGTGGCCTACCAGGCAGCCGAGGTGCTCACACGCGGCAAGGGCTCGAGGCGTTAAGTCAGCACGGCCAAACCTGGCGTAGCCGAACCTGCCGCAGCCTCCGCCCGCGGTCTAGCCGCGGAGACGGGCGAGGCCCTCGGAACTGGCCCTTTCCGCGATCCGTTGAAACCGATGAGCGAGACATCGAGAAAGGGTATTCGTTATGATCAAGCAATTCGGCGCCGCCGTAATCGCCGCTTCTTTGGGTATCGCGATCAACGGCGCTCAAGCGCAAACCTATAATCAAGCAACTCCCGGCAACGCCACGCCGCAGCAATCGGCGGCGCACCGCACCGGCGCCCTCGAACTCGTCAGAGACGCCGCCAATACATTGCAGCAATTCAAGAGCAATCCGGATTTTGACAGGCTGCTGCATCAGGCTCAGGGCGTCTTTATTATTCCAACCCTGGTCCGCGGGTCATTTGTCGTTGGCGGTCAAGGCGGCCAAGGCGTCCTGCTGGTGCGCCACAATGGTCAGTGGAGCGATCCTGCCTTTTACACGCTCGGCTCGATTTCGATCGGCTGGCAGGCGGGTGGAGCGGCTGGCCCGGTGGCCTTTTTGCTGATGACTCCTAAGGCCGTAGCCGACTTCACGCAGAACAACAACTTTTCGATCAACGGTAATGCCAAGCTGACGGTCGTGAACTGGTCCGGTCAGGCGCAAGGCTCGATCGGCAAGGGCGATATCGTGGTGTGGTCAAACCTGAAGGGGCTCGAAGGGGGACTAAACATCAACGGCACCGATATCGTGCAGGACAAGGCCCAGGACCGCGCCTTCTATGGTCGCCCGGTCGATGCGATGCAGATCATTTCCGGTCGAGTCGCCAATCCGCGCGCCGACATTCTCAGGAGCGAACTCGCTAGCTAAAGAAAGCCGTTTCCCTTCCCAGGAGGCTCAGGCGGCGAACCGGGCCCGCAAGGCGTCCAGCCAGCGGCGGAGCAGGGCCGCGTGGGAGGCAAGGCGTTGGGCGATTTCGGCTCCGATTTCGCCGCGATACATATGAACGGCGAGGTTGCGATCGCGCCCGAGGCGGATCGCAGCCTGGGCGTCCTCGTCCGACAACCAACCAAGCCGCCGTGCCGCGCGGATGGTTGCGTTCGGAGACGCGACCTCGATGCCCTCGCGCTCGGCGAGAAGCTGCTGGCAAGCTTTCCAGATCGCCTCGAAGGTGTAGATCAGGCGCAAAATCGCGCCGTCACGCTCGACCAGCGTTCGGTCAGCCTTTTCGGCGACCTCTTCCAAGGTGACGAGCGCCGCCGCAGCCTCGTCGAGTTCGGCGTTCTAATCCCGCCACTTGACGCCTTCCCGGTGCACCTGATCGACCAGCGCTGGGTCTGCATGCCGCAGATCGACCAGATCGACATCGTACGGAATAGTGCTCTCCTCAATCTCGTCTGCGAGTTCTGCAAAGAAAGCCGAGGAAAGGTCGTCCCGCGCCAGGATCGCGATGTCGATATCGCTGTGCTGGCGAGGCTCGCCACGGGCACACGATCCGAACAGCCAGACGCTCGCACTGTGGCTTCCAAGCGCGGCCAACACCATTCGCTGCAACTCTTCGATCGCTCTTAAGCGTACCTCGTTCACACCTCGCCTCGGAACATCTGCTCGATTTGGTCGGTAACCGGTCCGACAGCCGCCCTTTCGCTTCGCAAATGCTGACGATCTGCATAAATCTCCACCACGCGGCTACCGTTCGCTGCCCGGCGAAGTGAAGGGGTGCTCGAGAGACAGTGCAGCCTGCCGATGTCGGCGGCATCATCACGGCCGGTTACCCTCGCTCCCGCTTGCCCTACAATTTCTAACATCTAAAGTTGTTAAGCCTATCATGGTCCACCCCAGCGCGTAGGAGAAATATGATGCCCGCCGGTCATGGGAAATGGGTTTTGTTCGATGGTGATAATACTCTGTGGAAGACAGAGCCCTTGTATGACATCGCGCGGGAGAATTTTTGCCACTATGTGATCGACCTTTCGTCCGAGCTGCACGAGAATAACTTTTCTTATATGACAAAGACTTAATCGAAAAATGGCAGCGGCATCGCGATCTTCAACTTCACAAGACACACGGCTATTCCTTTTCAAGATTCGCGCGCTCGTTCGAAGACACCTTACTGTTTTTTTTTGGCTTCTGCTACCCCCGAGCATCTTCGGCACGCACGCTTTTTAGCTATGGCTGCTCTCGACGCGGTCGCAGAACCCTTTGATGGGGTTAATCTTATAATCGACGAGCTAATTTCTGACTCTTTCAACCTAGCGGTAATTACGGCCGGAGAACGTTGGGTTCAACAAAAGAGGCTGAATGATTTCTCAATGCTGCATAAATTCCGCCACTATGAGGTCGTCGAGCGCAAAACAGCTGAGGAGCTTGCGGCCTTCTGCAGTCATCATTCGATCGACGTCAAGTCGTCGTGGATGATCGGAGATAGCGTGCGCTCCGACATCATCCCTGCGAGAGCAATCGGCTTAGGTGCGATTCACTTTCAGTCGCCAAATTGGGTCGCTGAAGCTCAAATGTTGCCCGCCGGGGTTGTTGCTATCAATAATATAGCCGATGCTATTCCAATCATTCGCTCATCTATAGGTTGTCTGCAGAAAAAACGATAGCGGCAAGAGTTCATCGATAAAGAAGATGCCAATATCTACAACTACTATTGGAGAGTTTGGCCGGAGAAGCTCTCTCATTACTTGTCTACAAGCTCCACAAGGCATCCGTGCTCCGACAGCTTCAGATACATCGCCATCCAAGCAATTGACGGCAAGCGCGTCTATCGTATGGTGCCCGGCTGCTATCCCATTATATAGAGCAACACGTTCAGCACACATGGTCAGCCCATACGAGGCGTTTTCGATATTACACCCTATATACTGAACGCCATCTGCAAGAACGGCGGCACCGACGCGAAACCGAGAGTACGGGCTATAGGCATGGGGTGCAGCAGCTGTCGCAGAGCGCATTAGCTCATCAAGATGCATCTCTTTGAAAAGCACCTGGGAGTATTTTAATCTTTCCATTGGCGAGAGATCAGCACCCGGCAATTCAGAGATTGACCTCGGCGAAAGATTTGCGTCTCGGGAGAACATTGCTCCTCCTTGTTATTAGAGTTCAATTTACAATATTATCTTATAATATATTATATATACGGCGACGAATGGTGCGATGGCAACTACTATACGAATAATCGTATTAAAATATACAGCTTTATCAATTCGGTATAAGATTAGGCCATAAAGAATAATGATAATAAGCAATGTAAAGGCTTCGCCGCTGCTCGCTCTCCAGGATACCACCAGAAAATACAGCGCCCATACAACGCTGATCGCAACGCCACAATCTTCTGCTGGATAAGCCAGCTTCGTCAGAAGGTCCCACAGCACATACGCAATAAAAATGGCCGCTAAAACTTCACTCCAGAGCCCTAATGCATTTCCATGCGAGCATAATAACAGAATTAAGTAAAGGATAACGATGCGTACGTCAAGGTAAAAGCGTTGAATGTCTTTAAGTTTAAATAGCTGAAGCGCCGCCAGATACCCATCCCAGCTGAGCACCACCGCAAGGCTCGATAAACTTAGAAGGATGACATTCTTCACATCATCCGGAGATGAAGGGGTCCCTCGGATCCAGGGTAAGCCGGTTATTCTTGAAGCCAAACCTACACTGAGGACTATAGCAAACAGACGTTTAACCAAATCAGCTCTGTCGCGCGCGACCTTCTCTGCATCAATAGGCATTTAGTTTCCCACTTTGTGCCCTATCTTCCATTCAGATCCGCGTCCATGTACGACCGCAAACTTGTCCCATGAAGATCCAGGGCCATTGGGGCGCAGGGTTCTCATCGATCTCCGCTGTGTTTGGTTCGTACGCTCTATCACAGCAGTCTCTTCCAGAGGATGCTCGGCATCTCTCTCAGCTTGAAGGAAGCGAATTTCGGGCTGCGGTTCGCATTCAGATTAGAGTAGTGCTCTCACCCCGCCCGTCTTCGCCGCCGCGGCTGCTCTCGGGTGAGATAGGGGCGGAGATAGTGGCCGGTGTAGCTCTCGCTGCTCGCCACGATGTCTTCGGGGGTGCCGGTCGCGACGATATGGCCGCCGGCGTCGCCGCCTTCGGGGCCAAGATCGATGATCCAATCCGCGGTCTTGATGACTTCGAGATTGTGCTCGATGACCAGCACCGTATTGCCGGTCTCGACCAAGGCGTGCAGCACCTCCAGTAATTTTCGGACATCGTCGAAATGGAGACCGGTGGTCGGCTCATCGAGGATGTAGAGGGTGCGCCCGGTCGCGCGCCGCGACAGTTCCTTAGCAAGCTTGACCCGCTGCGCCTCGCCGCCCGAAAGAGTGGTCGCCGGCTGGCCGATATGGATATAACCGAGCCCGACCTGTTGCAGGGTCAGCAGCTTGTCGCGGATCGACGGCACCGCGCGAAAGAAGTCGACACCCTCGTCAACGGTCATGTCGAGCACGTCGGCGATGCTCTTGGCGCGGAACAACACTTCGAGGGTTTCGCGGTTGTAGCGCCGGCCTTTGCAGACATCGCATTGGACATAGACGTCAGGCAGAAAGTGCATCTCGATCTTGATGACGCCGTCACCCTGGCACGCCTCGCAGCGCCCGCCCTTGACATTAAACGAGAAGCGGCCGGGCAGATAGCCGCGCAACTTCGCCTCGGGCAGGCCGGCAAACCAATCGCGGATCGGGGTAAAGCAGCCGGTATAGGTCGCCGGGTTCGAGCGCGGCGTGCGGCCGATTGGTGACTGGTCAATATCGACGATCTTGTCGAGGAATTCGACGCCTTCGAGCCCTTGATGCGGCGCCGGCTGCTCGCGCGCGTTGTTGAGTCGCTTGGCGAGCGCCTTATACAGAGTCTCGATGATCAGGGTCGATTTGCCGCCGCCCGATACGCCGGTCACAACGCAGAAGGTGCCGAGCGGGATTTCAGCGGTGATGTTCTTCAAATTATTGCCGGTCGCGCCGACGATGCGCAAGATTTGCCCGGGATGGCCCGATCGCTTGATCGCCGGCACCGGGATTTGTCTGATGCCGGTCAGATACTGGCCGGTCAGGCTCGCCGGATTGGCCATGATCGCATCGGGGGTGCCCTCGGCGACGACGTGGCCGCCATGAATTCCGGCTCCCGGCCCCATATCGACGACCCAATCGGCGGTGCGGATCGCCTCCTCGTCGTGCTCGACGACAATCACCGTGTTGCCGAGGTCGCGCAGTCGTTTGAGGGTGGTCAGCAGCCGGCCGTTGTCGCGCTGGTGCAAGCCGATCGACGGCTCGTCAAGCACGTACAGTACGCCGGTGAGCCCTGAGCCGATCTGCGAGGCGAGCCGGATGCGCTGGCTCTCGCCGCCGGACAACGTCCCCGAGGCGCGCGACAAGGTCAAATATTCGAGTCCGACATTCTGCAAAAAGCCGAGCCGCTCGTTGATCTCGCGCAGGATGCGCTGAGCGATTTCGCGCTGGCTTGGGGTCAGCTCGGCGTCGATGCCGGAGAACCAGGCCAGTGCATCGGCGATTGACAGCCGCGCCACCTCGCTGATGTTCTTGCCACCGATCTTGACCGCCAATGCCTCGGGCTTCAGCCGGTCGCCGTGGCACACCTCGCAGGTCTTGGCGCTCTGATAGCGCCCCAATTCCTCGCGCACCCAGGCGCTGTCGGTCTCGCGAAAACGCCGCTCCATATTCGGCAACACGCCCTCGAACCCGCGATCGGTTGTGTATTTGCGTAGTCCATCGTCATAGGTCATCGCGATCGGCTCGCCGGCCGAGCCGCTCAAGATCGTGCGCCGCATTTTCTCCGGGAGATCGCGCCACGGCGTGTGCATGCTCTGGCGGAAGTGCTTGGCGATGCTCTCGAGGGTCTGCGTGTAATAGGGCGACGACGAGTGCGACCACGGGCTGACCGCCCCTTCGGCGAGGCTGCGGTTCTCGTCATGGACGACGAGCGCCGGATCGAAGTAGAGCTTGGTGCCGAGCCCGTCGCACGCCGGACAAGCGCCAAACGGGTTGTTGAACGAAAACAGCCGCGGCTCGATCTCGGGGATCGTAAAGCCGGAAACCGGGCACGCAAATTTCGCCGAGAAAATCGTTTCCTCACCTGAATCAGCGTTTTCGGTAATGGCTATGCCGTCGGCGAGGTCGAGAGCGGTCTCGAACGAATTGGCAAGCCGGTTGCCGAGATCGGATGACACGATGATGCGGTCGACGACGACGGCAATATCGTGCTTGAGATTCTTGTTGAGCGGTCGCACCTCGTCGAGTTCGACCATCTTGCCGTCGATCTTGACCCGCTGAAACCCGCGCTTTCGCAGGTCGATGAACTCCTTGCGGTATTCGCCTTTGCGGCCGCGCGCGATCGGCGCCAGCAGATAAAGGCGCGCGCCCTCGGGCATCGCCATGACGCGGTCAACCATCTGCGACACGGTCTGGCTGACGATCGGCAATCCGGTCGCTGGCGAATACGGCACCCCGACCCGCGCCCACAACAGACGCATGTAATCGTAAATCTCGGTCACGGTTGCGACCGTTGAGCGCGGGTTGCGCGAAGTCGTCTTTTGCTCGATCGAAATCGCCGGCGACAATCCTTCGATCAATTCGACTTCGGGTTTTTGCATCAGCTCGAGGAATTGCCGCGCGTAGGCCGACAAACTCTCGACGTAGCGGCGCTGACCCTCGGCATAGACGGTATCGAAGGCGAGCGACGACTTGCCCGAGCCCGACAGGCCGGTGATCACCACCAGGCTGTCGCGCGGCAAATCGACGTCGATGTTCTTCAGATTATGTTCGCGCGCACCGCGGATCCGGATCAGCTGCTGCATGGCAACAAACTTAGCGCGCCTCACCCCCCGGCGCCACCGTGCCGGCACCACGATCTACGCGGTGCCATTAACCCCGTGGCCGGACTTCAACCGGAACCCGCGGGCACATGACCGTTTGGGCGCCTGCTGCATCAGCGCCAGGCTGTGCCCGTCCGGATCGTGAAAGAGCGCCACCGACAGGTAGTGATCATCCCTGTCGACTTGACCCATATAGCTTAAATCCAGGCGCATCGTCGGCCTACGTAAGAGAAGGGGCCGACGAATCGCCTCCCGCAGGGAGGTAGATAACCCCAAGCTCCGCCCACCGTTTCGCCTTATCGGCGAAAGCCGGTATCCACGGTGCGAGTGGATCCCGGCCTGCGCCGGGAAAGTAACCAGGGCGCAGTCCGGCGCTCCTTCCTAAATCAGCCCCCCGCGCGGGGCGGGGTTTCGCGCGGCGTCACCACCACCTCGAGCTTTTGCGACAGGCGCAATACAGTGAACGGCACCGGTTTGCCGACCCGTTCCTCGGTCATCAGCCGATGCAACTCGTCGATATCGGCAACCGGGATGCCGTCGGCGGCAACGATGATGTCGCCGCTGACCAGCCCGGCGGCGCGCGCCGCCCCGTCGGGCGCGGTCGACTGGATGCGCACGCCGGTCTCGCGCGGCAGCTCATGAAACCGCACGACGCGGCGCGACAACGGCACATTCTGGCCGGCGACGCCGATGTAGCAGCGGCGCACTCGGCCTTCGCGGATCAGCCGTGAGGTGACAAACTCGACCGTCGCCGCCGAGATCGAAAAGCAGATGCCCTGCGCCATGCCGATGATCGCGGTGTTGATGCCGACCACCTCGCCCGCGGCCGTGACCAGCGGCCCGCCCGAATTGCCCGGGTTCAGCGCCGCGTCGGTCTGGATCACGCTGTCGATCAGCCGCCCCGAGCGGGTGCGCAATGAGCGCCCGAGCGCGCTGACGACGCCGGCGGTGACGGTGCATTGAAAGCCAAACGGGTTGCCGATCGCGACAACCAGCTGACCGACCCGCAATTGCCGCGAATCGCCAAGCCGGGCAAACGCCGCGGTCTCGCCGTCGAGACGCAGTACCGCGAGGTCGGTGTCCGGGTCGTCGCCGACGAGACTAGCGCTCAAGGTGCGGCCGTCGGGAAAGGCAGCCTCGATCTTGCGCGCGCCCGACACGACATGGCTGTTGGTCAGGACATAGGCGTCCGGGGTGAACACGACCCCAGAACCGGCGCCGCCGGCCCCGTCCTTGGCCCCGGTCACCTGAAGATGGAGCACCGCCGGGCCGACCTTGTCGACGGCGCCGATGACAGCGCGTGAATAGGCGTCGAACAGAGCGGCGTCTTCCGGCGCCGGCATCGAAGCCGTAAACGACCCCGGCGCGCTGTCATCGCGGGGATCGGAGATCGGCGATAGATTAGTCATGTGCAGTTTCCCAAAGTTAAGAATAAAGTGGGAACATTCGCAGGACTTGATAAGATGGGTTTTGTTGGCGACCACGGAAGTGCGGTGACCCCATGGCAGGCAGTCTTAATAAAGTGACCTTGATCGGCAATCTCGGCCGTGATCCCGAAATGCGCTCGAACTCAGGACGGCACCCGCATCGCCACCTTTACGGTCGCCACCTCAGACACCTGGCGCGACCGCGTCTCCGGCGAGCGCAAGGAGCGCACCGAGTGGCACCGCATCGTGATCTTTAACGAACGGCTCGCCGAGGTCGCCGAGAAATATCTGCGCAAGGGCTCGAAAATCTATCTCGAAGGCGCGCTGCAGACGCGCAAATGGACCGATCAGGGGGGCCAGGAGCGGACCACGACCGAGATCGTATTGCCCAAGTTTCGCGGCGAATTGACGATGTTGGATGGCGCCGGCGGTGGTCGTGGCGGCTCGGCCGGCGGCCCGGGGATGGATAGCGACCTCGAAGAAGGCTATCCGGGTGGCGGCTACGCCGACGAGCCGGCATCGCGCGCCACTCCGGTCATGCCCGGACCCAGCCGTGGCGGCGGCGCCCGCGGCCGCACCACCCGCGAAGACCTCGACGACGACATCCCTTTTTAAACAGCGGGTCCGACGCCGAAAGCAAATATCACCGCGACATTGCAGGCAGCAGAAACTACGATGACGGCCACGATGGACAGCATGCAGCCGTCACGCGAGCTCTATGTTCGCTCCGAGTCAGGAACGACGCCCGCAACACCAAGTAACGTTACACCGCTAACTAAATCGGAGCTGGGACGGCTCAAATCCAAGCGTCGGAGCCTTTCGATTTCCAAGAACACGAACGCGTTGCCGTTTCCGAATACCTGAAATATCAGCCCTTTTGTGGCCTTCGCGCCGTAGCCGTTCGTAATTTTCGGTCGGATCGCTGGCGTCGCGATCATGCTCCGCCGACCGGGTGGCAAAATCGGCGGCCAACTCCCGGCAGCGCTGCTGCAGCCGCAATTGCTCGTCGGTCAGCCGGAAATCCACGCGCGCGTCTCAGCCTCCGCGCCGGTGCTACATGCTCAGCCGCGGGCGAGCGCGTAGACCTGGGTCCCTGATGGTGGTGGCTTTAGTGCGGTCCAGGTCTCGCCACCGTCCCGGCTCGACCAGACTTCGCCGCCGTTGGTCGCGCAGGACATCAGCGCTGGCTGCCTTTCGTCGAAGGCAATCTTGAACATAGTGTGCGGCACCGGTGCGCCGATATCGACCCGGCTCCAGCTGTCACCGCCATCGCGGCTGTGCAGCAACGTCCCGGCATCGCTCTGAAAACCGGCTCCCGCCGCCACCCACAAATGGCGCGGACTGCCGGGCACCTCGCGGATGTCGCGGCAGTAGATGTAGCCCTTCGGGTTGAGCGGCTCGAGCGGAACGTGCTGCCAATGATCGCCGCCGTCATCGCTGCGGAACATGCCGGCCCGCGCGATGCCGAACACGCTGCCGGGCCGCCAGCGGCTCGCCAAGACCCCATGCATGTCGACCATGTCGTCGTTGAGGTATTGCCCGTGGCTGAGATTCTCCCAATGCTCACCGCCGTCTTTTGAGCGGATCGTGCCGCCGACTTCGATTGCGCCATAGAGATAGTCGGGCTCGCTTGCGCTGGCGTCGAGCATCAGGACGCGCTTTGCCGGATTGGCGCCGGGCGCCGTCGTGATCTCCGGAAAACGAACGCTGACCGGCAGGCGCGTCCAGTGCTCGCCGGCATCGTCGCTGCGGTAGATCTCGCAATTCTCATAGCCGACGAGGATCGTGTCAGGGTCGTGCGGGTGAAACAGGATCGACCACACCGGCAAGCCATGGTCGGGGACATTGATCTTTTCCCAATGCTCGCCACGGTCGGCGCTGCGATAGGGACCGGACTGTGTCCCGGCATAGACGATGTCGGGGTTTTGCGGATGGACCGCCAAGGCCCGCACCGCCGGCATTTCGGGCAGGCCGCGCTGCAGCGGTTCCCACCCGTCGTCGCCATCGGCCATGCGGAACAGCCCCAAATCCACGACCCGGCCGCGCCCGGTTTCGCCCGCCAACCCGAGATAGATGTACGACGCCCGCTGGTTCGATCCGTTACTGCTCATCGCAATTTCTCCTCGCCTGTCGTGGTGTTGTGAGCCTATTCGAATTGCATGCCGATGGTTTCGGCGATTAGCGCTGGCCGTTCCGATCCCTCGACTTCCATCGTGCTCTCGGAGGTGATGCGCACCCCGCCGCCCTCGACCGGTTCGACCGACTTGATCTTTTGCCGCAGCCGGATACGCGACCCGGCCGGCACCTGGCCGGTGAAGCGAACCCGATTTGAGCCGTAATTAAGCCCGCGCGAGCGGTTCTTGACCCGGTAGATCGTCGCCGCCAGCCGCGGCACCAGCGACAAGGTCAGATAGCCGTGGGCGATTGTCTTGCCGCCCGGCATTTCACGCTTGGCCCGCTCAACATCGACATGGATCCATTGATGATCGCCGGTCGCCTCGGCGAATTTGTCGATGATCGCCTGGTCGACGATGAACCAATCGCTGACGCCGATCTCCTTGCCGACATATTGCGCCAGATCGGTCGGCCGCTCGACCTCGATCATCTTTTCTCCTTCTTTGGCATTGGCGCTGCACCCGGTGCCGTGTTGATTCTGCCTACAAGAGATTACGGGTCTCGCTCGGCGGCCGCAACGGATGCGCTATACCAAGATTGCCTTGTTGACCTTTGGTGTCGGGCTGGTGCTTGGCCTCGCCGTCGTGGTGGCCGATGTTGCGCTGCTGGCGCGGGCGGCGAGCGGTTTGATGGCGCTGGCGCTCTTCGCGATTCCGCTCGGCATGATTGTCGACTGGCGCCTCGCGACAAAATCCCAACGAACACCTGCGAAAAAACGCGGGCCCCCTAGCCGTCCCAGGGCATCGGCGTCGGCCCGCGCCACGCCGCGGCCCCGCAAACCCGCCACGCCAAAGCGATAGGGTGACGTCGGCATCCCGCCCGTAATAGGATCGTCCCGGAAACACGCGGCGATCCGCGCCGCGAAGTCATGCGGAGGAGACCAATGGCGAAGAATAAGATCGCGATCGTCGGTGCGGGCGCCGTCGGGGCTTATGCCGGGGCGCATATGGTGCAGGCGGGCGAAGACGTAACCTATATCGACCCGTGGCCCGAGAACGTCGAAGCCATTCGCAGCGACGGCCTGCGCGTCACCCACATCCGGGATGTCGAGCCGTTCACCGTCAAGCCGCGCGTGTTGCATGTCACCGAGGCGCAGCAGCTGGCGAAAGAAGCGCCGATCGACATCGCCTTTGTCTGCATGAAGTCCTACGACACCGCCTGGGCAACGACGCTGATCAAGCAGTACCTGGCGCCGACCGGCTATATCGTCTCGCTGCAGAATTGCATGAATGAGGAGACGATCGCCGGCATCGTCGGCTGGGGCAAGACATTGGGTTCGATCGCCAGCTCGATTACCGTTGAGCTGCACGCGCCGGGGCAAGTGCGGCGGGCGGCGGGCAAATCGGGTTCGCGGCATACGGTTTTTCGCGTCGGCGAAGTGCATGGCCGCGTCACCGACCGCGCCAAGGAAATCTGCCGGCTCGTCAGCTATGCCGACAGCGCGATGGTCACCGAGAATTTGTGGGGCGAGCGCTGGTCAAAGCTCGTGACCAATGTGATGGGCAATGGGCTGTCGGCCTGCACCGGCATGATCACCCGCGACATGACCAAGAATGACGCGATCCGGCATTTCTCGAACCGGCTTGGCAGCGAAGCGATCCGCGTCGGCCAGGCGCTCGGCTATCATTTCGACGAAGTCAGCCACATGGATCCGGAGACCTTGGCGCGTGCCGGCGAGGGCGATCCGGCAGCGCAGAAGGAGATCGATGAGCATCGTCTCGTCGAAGCGAGCCGACCCGGCGGCGGCGAGCACCGCCCGTCAATGGGTCAGGACATGGTTAAGGGGCGGCGGACCGAGATCCAATTCCTCAACGGCTTTGTTGTTAAAAAAGGCGAGGAAGTCGGGATCGCAGCGCCCACCAACAAAATCTTGACCGAGATCGTAACCAAGGTCGAGCGCGGCGAATTGAAACCCGACCCCAAGCACATCACCGATTTGCGGCTGAACTGACCCGAGTATCGAGGGACTCTCACCTAGCGAGCCGGCGGGGCTCGGTCTCCCTTCTCCCGCACTGCGGGAGAGGGTGCTTGGCGCAGCGAAGCGGGTGAGGGCCAACCGGGAGACTTATCATGCTCGCGATCGTCAATACCCCGACCGGCAGTTCACCGGTCGAGATAGGCGAGGTGCCCGAGCCGACCCCGGCAGCGAACGAGGCGCTGGTCGAGGTGCGGGCGTTCTCGTTGAACCGCGGCGAATTACGCCTGATGCAGACCCGCGCCGAAGGCTGGCGGCCGGGACAGGACATCGCCGGGATCATCGTGCGGGCGGCGGCCGATGGGACCGGCCCAAAACCCGGCGCCCGGGTTGTCGCGTTGACGGATAATGCCGGCTGGGCGCAACGAGCAGCAGTGCCAACGCACCGGATGGCGGTGCTCGCCGACAACGTCGCTTTCGAAGCGGCGGCAGCATTGCCGGTCGCCGGGCTGACAGCGTTACGCACATTGCGCCACGGGGCGCCGTTGCTCGGCAAACGGGTCTTGGTCACCGGGGCGGCCGGCGGCGTCGGCCATATGGCGGTGCAGATCGCTGCACGCTCGGGCGCGCATGTCACCGGCATCGTTGGCTCGCCCGAGCGTGGCCGGCATGTACGCGGAGCCGACCGAATTGTCGAGGGCATCGACAATTCGGAAGGGCAATTCGGGCTGATCCTCGAAGCGGTGGGCGGGGCGTCGCTTGCCGCCGCGATCGCTCGCATCGAGCCGAAGGGAAGTATCGTCATCTTCGGCAATTCGTCGGGTGAGCCGACCTCGATCAATTTCCGCGATTTTGCCGAGCACGCGAACGCTCGCATCCAGAGCTTTTCCTATTTCAGGTCCGAGCCGGAGGAGCGCTTCGCCTCCGATTTGGCGCTTTTGGCGTCGCTCGTCGCGGAGGGTTCGCTGCAGCTCGAACTCGTCGTGAACAGCTGGCGCAACCTAGCCCAGATCGGCCCGCGATTGCGCGACCGGCACATCCCAGGCAAGGCCGTGTTTCGGGTCGAGCCCGACTGACCGCCTGGACTAATCCCGAGGGGAAAATGGCGACCGACTGCATCGATTTCAGCGTCAAACCAGCGCGCGATCCCATGCGTATGGTCCGAACGTTTAGCATTGCGGCCCTCGTGGCCGGCATCATGCTGGCGGTCTCGTTCAACAATTTGGCGGTTGCGCAAAAGCGCGGCGGCATCCTTAAGCTGTCGCATTTCGATAGCCCGGCAAGCATGTCGATCCTCGAAGAATCGACGCGCGCCGCCGAGCAGCCGATGATGGGGGTGTTTAACAACCTCGTCCTCTACGATCAGCACATCGCGCAGAACAGTCTTTCGACGATCCGGCCCGATCTCGCCAAGAGCTGGTCGTGGAACGAGGAAGGCACCGAACTGACCTTCCCACTGCGCGAAGGCGTGAAATGGCATGATGGCCAGCCCTTCACCGCCAAAGACGTCAAATGCACCTGGGACCTGCTGATGGGGACGGGTAGCGATAAGTTGCGGGTTAACCCGCGCAAGGCTTGGTACAGCAATGTCAAAGAGGTGACGACCAAGGGCGACTACGAGGTCACCTTTCATTTGAAGCAGCCGCAACCGGCCCTGCTGGCGTTATTGGCCTCGGGTTGGTCGCCGATTTACCCGTGCCACGTGCCGGCGCGCGAGATGCGCCAGCATCCGGTCGGTACCGGCCCGTTCAAGTTTGTCGAGTTTAAGCCGAACGAATACATCAAGGTCGTCCGCAACCCCGATTACTGGAAGCCCGATCGTCCTTATCTCGACGGTATCGAATACACGATCATGCGCGAGGCTGGCCCGCGTAACCTCGCCTTCTTTGCCGGCAAGTTCGATATGATTCCGTTGGGCGTCACCATTCCGACACTAAAGGATTTCAAGAGCCAGGCCCCGCAAGCGATCTGCGAAGTTCAAACCGCCAATGTGCCGCGCACACTGCTGGTCAATCCGTCCGCTTCGCCTTTTGACAATCCCGAACTGCGCCGGGCAATGGGGCTGGCGTTTGATCGCCAAGCTTTTCTCGACATCCTCAACGAGGGCAGAGGGGTGATCGGCGGCAACATGATGCCACCACCCGACGGTGCTTGGGGGATGCCGCCGGAGGTATTGCAAACCTTGCCGGGTTACGGGCCCGATGTTCAAAAGAACCGTGCCGAAGCGCGCAAAATCATGGAGAAGCTCGGCTATGGGCCGAATAAGCGCCTCGCGGTCAAGCTCTCGACGCGCAATTTTCCGGCGTGGCGCGACCCGGCGGTGATCATGATCTCGCAACTGAAGGAGATCTACATTGATGCCGAGCTCGACCTCGTCGATACCGCACTCTGGTACTCGAAGATGGCGCGCAAGGACTATACCGTCGGGGCGGTTCCGATCGAGAGCGGCGTCGATGATCCGGATCAGATGTTTTTCGAGAATTACACATGCGGGGCGGTGCGAAACTATAGCGGTTATTGCAACCCCGAAGTCGACAAGCTGGTAAACAAGCAATCGATGGAAGCCGACCCGGCAAAGCGCAAACAGATCGTGTGGCAGATCGAGCACATGCTCGCCGAGGCGGGGGTCCGACCGGTGCTGTTCTATCCGGCCGGCGCCTCGTGCTGGCAACCCCAGGTCAAGGGGCTGACCCTGATGACCAACAGCATCTACAATGGCTGGCGCATGGAAGACGTCTGGCTCGACAACTGATCCGCCGATGGGCCGAGATCAGAGCGCCCACCTTCCGCATGCGGCGAACAACGGGGCGCCTCTCCATAGCGTCTGGCTTGATGTTTAAGTCTAGCGTAAGCTCGGGTTAGCGGTTACCCGGATTTAACCGAGCGCCTTGATAAGACTGGTCGGAAGTCGCCGCAAAAGGCGTCGGGACCAAGGCTCGGGGAGGAGCAGGAATGGGGCGAAGGCTTCTAAAGTGGGGCGCCAGCGGGGTTCTCGCGGTAGCGATATTCGCGGCTGGGCCGGTGCTGGCCCAAAAACCCGGCGGCACGCTGAAGATTTCGTTTTTCGACAATCCCGCAAGCATGTCGCTGCACGAGGAGGCGACCGGGGCGGCGCTGCGTCCGATGATGGGCGTCTTCAACAACCTCGTCATGTTCGATCAGCATGTCGCACAGAATAGCCCGGCTTCGATCATTCCCGATCTGGCGACCAGCTGGAGCTGGAGCGAAGACGGCAAGGAGCTGACCTTTCCGCTGCGCAAGGGCGTCAAATGGCACGACGGCAAACCGTTTACTGCGGCTGACGTCAAGTGCACCTGGGATTTGCTGACCGAGAAGAGCAGTCAAAAGCTCCGCGTCAACCCGCGCAAGACTTGGTATCTAAACCTCGAAAGCGTGACGACGAACGGCGACTATGAGGTCACCTTTCACTTAAAGCGGCCGCAGCCGGCATTGCTGTCGCTGCTGGCATCCGGGTGGTCGCCGGTCTATCCCTGCCACGTCTCGCCGGCCGACATGCGGCGTCACCCGATCGGCACCGGCCCCTTCATCTTTGTCGAGTTCAAACCCAACGAATACGTCAAGGTCAAACGCAACCTGGATTACTGGAAGCCCGGACGGCCCTATCTCGACGGCATCGAATGGGACATCATCAAGGATCTCGCGACACGCAACCTGACGTTCATCGCCGGCAAGTACGACATTTCCTCACCCTATGGCACGACGGTGCCGTTGCTGGAAGACGTCAAAAAGCAGATGCCGCAGGCGATCTGCGAGATGACTGCGACAAATGTTGCCCGCAATCTGATCCTCAACCCCGAGAAACCGCCATTCAACAACCCGGATTTGCGCCGGGCGGTGGCGCTAAGTCTCGATCGCAAGGCATTCATCGACATCATCACGCAAGGCAAGGGCGATATCGGCGCCACGATGCTGCCGCCACCGGAAGGCTTGTGGGGGATGCCGCCGGAGATGCTGGCGACATTGCCCGGCTACGACCCCGATATCGCCAAAAACCGTGCAGAAGCGCGCACGATCATGGAAAAGCTCGGCTATGGCCCCGACCACCGGCTCTCCGTCACTTTGGCGTCGCGCAACATTCCGGCTTACCGCGATCCGGCGGTGATCCTGATCGACCAGCTGAAGCAAATCTACATCGATGCCGTGCTTGAGCCGGTGGAGACCGTCAATTGGTTCCCCAAGATTTATCGCAAAGATTACACGATCGCGATCAACGGGACCGAGAGCGGTGTCGATGATCCCGACCAGCAATTCTATGAGAACTTTGTTTGCGGTGCGGTCCGCAACTACACCGGCTATTGCAACAAAGAGGTCGACAAACTGATTGACCAGCAATCAGCCGAAGCCGACACGGCGAAGCGCAAAAAAATCGTGTGGGAGATTGAAAGGCGTTTGGCCGAAGACGGCGCCCGGCCGATCATCTTCTACCCGCGCGGCGGCACCTGCACCCAGCCCTATGTCAAGGGGCTGACGACAATGGTCAACAGCATCTACAACGGCTATCGCATGGAAGACGTGTGGCTCGATAAATAACCTGACCGGCGGGCGGGAGAAGCACATGGCGGGGGGCTATTGGCGTCAGGCGGTAACGGGCGGGCTGCTGCTGACGGCAGCGATGGCTGCGCCGGCATCTGCGCAAAAGCCCGGCGGCACACTGCAGATGCTCGATTTCGCCAGCCCGGCATCGATGTCGATCCACGAGGAATCGACGATCACCGCCGGCATTCCGATGATGGGGGTGTTTAACAACCTTGTTGTCTTCGACCAACACGTCCCGCAGAACAGCCTCAACTCAATCGTGCCGGATCTGGCGTCAGACTGGTCCTGGGACGAGGACAGAACGGCGCTGACCTTTCATCTGCGTCAGGGCGTAAAGTGGCATGACGGCAAGCCGTTCACTGCGGCCGATGTCAAATGCACCTGGGACAGGCTGCGCGGGGTGGATGCCGATAAATTCCGCATCAATCCGCGCAAGGCGTGGTATCGCAATGTCGAGAATATCACGACCACCGGCGAGTATGAGGTCACCTTCCATCTGGCGAGACCGCAGCCCTATCTGATAGCGCTGCTCGCCTCGGGCCAGTCGCCGGTTTATCCCTGCCATGTATCGACGGCGCAGATGCGTCAGCACCCGATCGGCACCGGCCCTTTCAAGTTCGTCGAATACAAGCCGAACGAACGTATTCGGGTGACCCGAAACCCTGAGTACTGGAAGCCAGGGCGGCCCTACCTCGACGGCATCGAATACTCGATTATCGCCAGTCCGGCGACACAGGTCTTGGCTTTCGCCGCCGGCAAGCTCGACTTTACCTTCGCGACCATTCCGCTGCTAAGCGATTTGAAGAGCCAGGCGCCGCAGGCGGTATGCGAGGTGGTCATGGATAACAACAGCCGCGACCTCCTGATCAATGCCACCAAACCGCCTTTCGACAACCACGAATTGCGGCGCGCGCTGGCGCTCTCATTCGACCGCCGAGCCTTCATCGATATCCTTGCCGCTGGTGAGGGGGCGGAGGGCGGTGCGATGCTACCGCCGCCCGATGGAGTGTGGGGTATGACGCCCGAGGCCCTGCACACTCTGCCCGGCTACGGCGTCGATGTCGCCAAAAGCCGCGAGGAGGGTCGCGCTATCATGCGCAAGCTCGGCTACGGGCCGGACAATCGACTAGCAGTCAAGCTGGCGACCCGCAATATCCCGGGTTATCGCGATGCCGCGGTCGTCGCGATCTCGCAGTTGCGCGAGGTTTATGTCGATGCGGAACTCGAGCTGGTCGACACCGCCAACTGGTTTCCGCGCGTCATGCGCAAGGATTACAAGCTCGGCCTCGACGTCAGCACCGGCGGCCTCGATGAGCCCGACCAGAAATTCTACGAGAATTACGTGTGCGGCGCCGAACGCAACCTGACCGGCTATTGCGATCATGACACCGACAAGCTGATCGATGCGCAATCGATGGAGGCCGACCCGCAGAAACGGCGTCAGCTGGTCTGGGAAGTGGAGCGCCGGTTGGCGCAGGACGCCTCGCGGCCGGTGCTGCTGTATTCGCGTTTTGCCACTTGCATGCAGCCGCGCCTGAAGGGGCTGACGACGATGACCAACAGCCGGTTCAACGGCTGGCGCATGGAAGACGTGTGGCTCGACAAATAAGCCTTGATCGCGAGTTTGTTCACGCAGACGCGATCGACCGTGATGACTAAGGCATGCTAGCTTCGCCTGACGCGACCGCCGGGGCCGATCCGGCGTAGGGAGGGAAGGTTGGGTTCGTACCTGGTGCGGCGCTTTGGGCTGATGCTGGTGACCCTGTTCGGGATCTCGGTCATCATTTTTTTGATGCTGCGCGTGGCGCCGGGCAACATCGCTGACATCCTGTTCGACGCGGCGGGTTTTGTCGATCCCGCGGAAAAGAAGGCGATCATGGCCCAGCTTGGCCTCGATAAGCCGTTGGTCATCCAATATCTGACCTGGATCGGCGGCCTGCTGCATGGTGACCTCGGCTATTCCTACGTATCGGACCGTCCGGCCATCGCCGAAATCTTGCCGCGCATTCCGATTACCGCGAAGGTAGCGGGGCTGGCGCTGTCCTTTTCTGTCCTGATCGGGGTTCCGCTTGGGATCGTCAGCGCGGTCCGCCAGAACACCCGCCTCGACTATCTGTTGAGGGTAGTCAGCCTGTCGGGCCTATCGATGCCTGCATTTTGGCTCGGCCTCTTGGTGCTGATGGCGGCGGTTAGCTGGTTCGGCACGATCCCGATCTATTCCGACGCGCCAAAGAGTTTCTTGGCCGGGCTGGCAATGTACAGCATCCCCGCGGCGGTGGTTGGTTTTCGCAGTTCAGCGTTGATGATGCGCCTGACGCGCTCGTCGATGCTGGAGGTGCTGCGCCAGGACTACATCCGCACCGCGCGCTCAAAGGGCGCCTCGGAGCGCGTCGTCCACTATCGGCATGCGCTGAAAAATGCGGTGTTGCCGGTAATCACAGTTATCGGCATCGAAGCCGCTTTTCTGATGGGCGGCCTGATCGTCACCGAGACCGTTTTCAACATTCCGGGGGTCGCGAGATTTCTGGTTGAAGCGATCCGCTGGCGCGACTACCCGATCGTGCAAAATATTGTCATGTATATCGCGATCATTGTCGTGGTGATCAACTTTACGATCGACATGTTGTACGCGGCGCTCGATCCACGCATCAAATATTCCGACTAGCCGGCCCCCCGATACTTAACGAGGAAACGCCGTGAGCACGATCGATTACCGCGCCGAACTCGCCAAGGCCGGGGCGAATGTCGACAGCCGCTGGAGTGCGATCCGCTTTTTTGTACGGCGCTATCCGCTGGGCGCAATCGGCGGCGCGATCATGGGTTTGTTTGTGTTCGCGGCGATTTTCGCGCCGCTGATCACGGTCTATGACCCGCTCTCGACCAATGCTGCGCTATCGCTTGCCCGGCCCAGCGCCTCGCACTGGCTCGGCTGCGATTTCATGGGCCGCGATGTTTATAGCCGCATCGTCTACGGAGCACGGATTTCGCTAGCGGTCGGCATCGGCTCGACCATGCTCGGTGGCAGCATCGGCGTCATGATCGGGCTGTTGTCGGGCTATCTCGGCGGCTGGATCGATCTCGCCGCTCAGCGCCTGATCGACATCTTGCAGTCGCTGCCATTGCTGGTTATGGCGTTGCTGATGGCGGCGGCGCTTGGGCCGTCATTGCACAACACGATCATCGCCATCTCTATCCCGCTGATCCCCTATTCAGCGCGAGTCGTGCGCGCTAACACATTATCATTGCGCGAGTTGCCTTTTATTGAATCGGCGAAGGCGATCGGCATGAGCGAGGTCCGGATCGCAATGCGCCATGTGCTGCCCAATACGCTGGCGCCGCTGATTGTGCTGGCGACCGCACAGCTCGGCTCGACGATCCTCACCGAAGCGTCGTTATCGTTCCTCGGCCTCGGGGTTCCCGAGCCGCATCCCTCATGGGGTCGTATGCTGTCGGAATCGGCGGCGGAATATGTCCGCACCGCACCCTGGCTGGTAATTTTTCCGGGCGTTGCGATCAGCGCCGTGGTGTTCGGCACCAATCTTTTAGGCGACGCGATCCGCGACATTCTCGACCCACGGCAACGCAGCTGAGGCAAAGGTCAGACCGCGATGCCAGTGCCGGGTGACAACGCCCCGAAGGTGCTCGAGATCGAGGGGCTGCGAACCTACCTGTTCACGCGCTCGGGCGTCGTCAAAGGCGTCGACGACGTGTCGTTCTCACTGCACCGCAGCGAAACCTTGGCGGTGGTTGGTAAATCCGGCTGCGGCAAGTCGATGACCGCGCTGTCGATCATGCGCCTGGTGCCGGACCCGCCTGGCCGGATCGTGGAGGGCCGGATCCTGCTCGAAGGCAAGGATTTGGTGCCGCTCGCCGAGAACGAGATGCGCGACATCCGCGGCAACCGGATTTCGATGATCTTTCAAGAGCCGATGACGTCGCTGAACCCGGTATTGACGATCGGCAGCCAAATCGGCGAGGCGGTTCGGCTGCATCAGGACCTCTCCAAGAGTGCCGCCGCCGACAAGGCGATCGAAATGCTGCGTCTCGTCAAAATCCCAGAGGCGGCGCAGCGGTCGCGGGAGTATCCGCATCAACTGTCCGGCGGGATGCGCCAGCGGGCGATGATCGCAATGGCGCTTGCCTGTAATCCGCGGGTGCTGATCGCCGACGAACCGACGACCGCGCTCGATGTAACGATCCAGGCGCAGATCCTCGACCTGATCCTCGAATTGCAAAGCGATCTCGGCACCGCCGTGATCCTGATTACGCACAATCTCGGGGTCGTCGCCGAAACGGCGCAGCGGGTCATTGTCATGTATGCCGGCCGCAAGGTCGAAGAGGCCGATGTCGAAGCGCTGTTCGAAGAGCCGTTGCACCCCTACACGCACGGCCTGCTGGCTTCGATCCCACGGCTTGCGGTGATGGGCGGCCGGCCCGCGAATGGCGCCGAGCGTCTCAAGGAAATCCCCGGGATGGTCCCGGCATTGAGCAATTTGCCGCCGGGCTGCACGTTTGCCCCGCGTTGCGCTTTTGCCGATCAACGCTGCCGGATGCAATTCCCGCCTTACGAGCAGATCCGGCCCTCGCATTGGGTCGCCTGCTGGCATTCGGAGAAGTTGTATGGCGGCAATGCTTAGCGCGGCCACCGCCGTTGCGCCGATCGTGCCGTCGCCGATTGCGGCTCCGGCTATCCCGGTGGTCGAGGTCGCCGGTCTGCAAAAGTATTTTCCGATAAAAAAGGGGTTGTTAAGGCGCGCTGCGGGCCAGGTTTATGCTGTCGACGGGGTCAGCTTTTCGATTGAGCGCGGCGAGACCTTAGGTCTTGTCGGCGAGTCGGGTTGCGGGAAATCGACCGTCGCACGCACCGTGATGCGATTGATCGAACCGACCGGAGGCTCGATCAAGCTCAATGGCGAGGACATCACGCATCTCGGTAAAACCGCGATGCGCCCGCATCGCCGCCAGATGCAGATTATTTTTCAGGACCCGTTTTCATCGCTCAATCCGCGAATGTCTGCAGGCGACATCGTCGGCGAGCCGCTGCAGATCCACGGGATCGCCCACGGCAGAGAAAAAGAAGAGCGCGTCGCTGAATTGTTCGACCAAGTGGGCCTGCGCCGCCAACAGATGCAGAGCTTGCCGCACCAGTTTTCCGGCGGTCAGCGGCAACGCATCTGCATTGCCCGCGCGCTCGCCTTGAACCCGCAATTGATTGTCGGCGACGAGCCGGTCTCGGCTCTCGACGTGTCGATCCAGGCACAGGTCATCAATCTGATGATGGACCTGCAGCGCGAAAAGAATTTGTCCTATCTGTTTATCGCCCACGATCTCGCCGTGGTCGAGCATATCAGTCACCGCATCGCGGTCATGTATCTCGGGCGGATTGTCGAATACGCTGACAAGGAAACCCTGTTCACCACCCCGCTGCACCCCTACACAGAGGCATTACTGGCGGCGGTGCCGGTCCCCAACCCGCGCATCAAACGACGCAAGCACCTGCTCGAAGGCGATGTCCCGAGCCCGGTAAACCCGCCGCCCGGCTGCACCTTTCACACCCGCTGCCCCTATGCCGAGGCCCGCTGCCGGGTCGAGATCCCGGTATTGCGCGAAGTCGCCGCCGGGCACCACGTCTCCTGCCACCTGCGCTAAAGGCTACGCTGCTGGGACTGACCACACCCCCATTATTTAAGCGCACGCGATCGCGAGGGCCCTATTACCGGAGAAAACGAGCGACATTGTCGACAAAGGCGTCGGGCTGCTCGATTTCGGGGTGGTGACCGGCGCGCGCGACCAATTCGAACCGGGCCCCGGGGATCATCGAGGCATAAGCGCGGCCGTAATCCGGACTGACGACCCCGTCACTTTCGCCCCATAATACCAGGGTCGGAACGTCGATCCGGCCGAGCCAGCGCGGCAATTGCGAGTTATACATGTAGGGGTGCCAGGCGTAGAGGCACAGCGCCTCGCGATTGCGTGCATGGATGACCAGCGCCTCGTCGGACATCGCATTGTAATCGGGTGCAGAACGGTCGGGGTCGTGCCAGCTGCGGCGCCGCACCTCGTCAGGCGATTTATTAAAGATATCGAGGATGTCGGGGGTCTCGCGGTCGCTGATCTTGATACCCAGCGGGTCGACCAGGACCAGCTTATCAATTCGATCGGTGCAGGCGGCGGCGACCTCGGCGGCGAGCCAGCCGCCAAACGAAAAGCCGAGTACGCTGATCTTGTCGCCCGGCAACGCCTGCAGCACCGCAAGGTAAAGATGGACCAGATCGTAAACTGTGTCGAAATCCTTTGGCCGCGGGGAATTGCCAAATCCTGGCGAGGACGGCGCCAGGATCTCGCCATGTCGGGCGAGGTGGTCGAGAAACGGCGCCTCGGGATCGACCGTGTCAAAACCATGCAATAACAAGATCGGGCGCCCTGTTCCACGGCGCAGCACTTCCAATTCGATCCCGTGCACCGTCAGTCGATCAGCCGCCGAGCCGCTCGCCATAATAATCCTTCTCCGCCAAAGCAAAGTTTACGAGGGGGTTATAGCGGTCGGCCTGCGAGATTCAAAAGGCCGTTTGCCCTTTGGTGACGAGCCCGGCTCCGTTGTAACCTGGGCATAACTGTGTTGCGGGCGGTGGGGTACGCGTGGGGCAACTCGGAAATCTGCGCCGATCGGTTTCGGACCCAGAAAGCGGCCGAGCAGAATTAGCGGAAGTGGTGGACCGGCCGAGAACGCAACTCACGCCGCCTCAGCCGGTCCGAGATAGGTTACCGGGTAGAAGCACCACTCCCAGTGGTCGAGGCAGCGCTCCCAGTCGCATCGTTTTGTGCACCGCCCGAGACGGTACCGGCTTCTGTGCCAACGTTGCCCGCGCCACTGCTGCCAGCGGTGCCGTTACCAACTCCTACTGCGGCACCGTTCGCACCCGCAGCCGTCCCCGATCCGCCGTCCCGGGCAGGAGGTATCCCGCTGTTGTTGCCGAGGCCGCTTTCGCTGCCGGTAACTGCGGTGTTGCCGCCATTTACGCCGGCCGTATTGTCGCTGGCAGAATTCGCGCCTACGCCAGAGGCATTTAAGCCCGAAAGATTGCCCGCTGACAGGCCCGAGCCAGGCACGTTCGCATTGGGTCGATTGACGCCGGCATTATACCCTCGATTGATGCCTGCCCCGTTCATCCCGCCATTGTTCCCGTAATTGCCGTTCATCGCCGCGCCGTTGCCGTACACGCCGTTCATGCCGGCGCCGTTGCCGTACACGCCGTTCATGCCGGCGCCGTTGCCGTACCCGCCGTTCATGCCGACGCCGTTGCCGTACGCCCCGTTCATGCCGACGCCGTTGCCGTACGCCCCGTTCATGCCGGCGCCGTTGCCGTACGCGCCGTTCATCGCGGCGCCGTTGCCGTACCCGCCGTTCATGCCGACGCCGTTGCCGTACTCTCCATTCAGCGCGCCACTGCTGACGGCGGCGCCGCGGTTGCCGAACCCACCCCACAGGCCGCCGCCATTGGCATAGCCACCGTTGTTGGCGTAGCCGCCGCCATTGGCGTAGCCACCGTCGATTCCCGCTCCATTGCCCGCCGCGCCTACGCCGATGCCGACCCCAAGCGTGCTTAGGGTCGCTTCATCCAACGTCCCGGTCGGCGCAAGGCCACGAGCCTGTTGGAAGTGCGCCACGGCTATCCTGGTCGGCCTGTCCCAGCTACCGGTGATATTTCCGGCATTGTATCCGAGCCGATTGAGTTCCTGCTGAACGCGGCGGACTGTAGCCGGACTGAGGGTTAGTGACGCCCCGGTGCCGTTAGCACTCTCGTTGACGATTCTCTGGCTTGGAAGATTGGCGCCGCCTGCGCCCACCGCTGTTTGCGCAAACGCGCCTGGCATCGCAACAGCGCTCGCGAGCAAAGCGGATGTCAGAAAATAAAGGGGTTTCATAGCTCGGTTGGCCTCCTACGAAGACGATGGATTGTTATCCCCCGACGCACTCGCGCCGCGATGAGCCGCCCCCATCGCCGGTTCGAAATAGAGGCGGCAGTAATTGAGATCGATCGCATTTTGATTTGTGGCCCTTTGGTTGCCGCTTAACTCATTTGACGAACAGACGGCGTCGTTCTGAGCAGCGCCAATCGCATTGCCGCTATCCCGGTTCTCGGAAACCAACCGCGCGATCGGGACGCCGCTAACTCCTGTATATGCAGCGTCCCGAACCGGCTGGTTCTCATCCGCTTGCGAATTGCTAGTCCCTGCATTCTTACCGGGCGTGTTATTGACGCGCGTGTTATTGCCGGTCCGGCGATCGAGACCGGCAGCATCTGCCGCTCCGCTGATCCCCAAAGCTGCGGCACCCAAAACAGGCTGCTCGTCGTAACTGGCGGCCGGATTGGTTTGCGACGCCTCCTGCGAACCGCGGTTTGCCTCGGTAGTGCCCTGCGCTAACCGCACACCGCCCTTCGTGTTGCGCGGCATCAGATCGGCCGCATTGGTCGCACCGCTGATCCCGGAAAAGGCTGCGCCGAACACAGGCTGGTCGTCATAGCCGACCGCAGCATTGCTTTGCGCCGCCTGCTGCGAACTGCTCAACTCGGTATTGGCTTGCACCAGTTGCTGGGAACCACGACTTGCCACTAGCGGCATTAGATCAGCCGCGTTAGTCGCACCGCTGATTCCGGAGAAGGCCGCACCAAAGACCGGCTGGTTGTCATACCCGACCGCGGTATTGCCTTGCTCCACTTGCTGCGAACGGCTGCTTGCCTCGGTATTGGCTTGCATCAGTTGCTGGGAACCGCGGTTTGCTCTGCGCGGCATCAGATCGGCCGTATTCGTCGCACCGCTGATCCCGGAGAAGGCCGCACCAAAGACCGGCTGGTCGTCATACCCGACGGCGGTATTCTGTTGTGCCGAACTCTGCGAACCACCGTTTGCCGCCGTGCCGGCTTGCGCCAGCTCCAGGGAACCGCGGTTTGCTCTGCGCGGCATCAGATCGGCCGCACTTGTCGCGCCGCTGATCCCGGAAAAGGCCGCGCCAAACACCGGCCGGTCGTCATAGCCGACCGCCGTATTGGTCTGCGCCGCCTGCTGCAAACTGCCGCCTGCCTCGGTATTGGCTTGCGCCAACTCCTGGGAAGCACCACTTGCCGCGCGCGGCATTAGATCGGCCACGCTTGTCGCGCCGCTGATCCCGGAGAAGGCGGCACCGAACACAGGCTGCTCGTCATAGCCGACGGCGCCGTTCACTGCCGCGGTCTCGGCGGCACGGCGCTTCGCGCTCTCCGGGCCAAGCGCCGCCGCCTTGGCCGCACCGCTAATGCCCGAAAAGGCTGCACCCAGCACCGGCGCCTCGTTATGCCCAGCGGCCCCGTTCAGGGGACCAACCTTGCTCTTTTGAGGAGCGATGTTCGCTGCGGTTCGCGCACCGCTGATCCCCGGCCGGGCCGCGCCCGGCACCGGCGCGGTCGCTGCGTTTGCTGCGGTTTGTTGGCCGCTCCCGAGCCGAGACTCGCGAGCCGAGCGCGTAGCGCCGGCATTAGCGGGTTCCCCCGCACCACGCGGCGAAGCGGCTGCGCTCGTGGCCGATGAAACAGCACTCTGTCCCGCCGTCGATCCCGTAGCGGCGGTCCCCGCCGTCGATCCCGTAGCGGCAGTCCCCGCCGTCGGTTGGGCGGTTGCGGTCTGCGCGGTCTTGGTCCCGCTGGACGTACTTCCCGGGCTGACGGTCGACGGCGTTGCCGGTGCGGAAGGCGCAGCCGTGTTGCTCGCCGACGCCGCGGTCTGGGCCGCTTGGGTTGCGGCTGTTGCCGCCGGCTGCTGAGTGCCGGATGTCGCGGCGGTGTGGGTTTCGCCCGCAGCTTGCGATCCGGACTTCGCGCTCCCGGAATTGTTGGCATGCGTGCCGGGACTGTTATCGCAGCCGGACAGCGACAGGGCCGCCAGCATCACACTCGCCAGAAGCCACTTCTTGTCCATGTTTTTCATCTCTTTGTCTGATGTTTGCCGATCACGACGACCGGCGCTCCAATCGGAGGCGCCGTCTGGCGGCTACTATCCTGCGACGCCCGGGACAGGGTTGGAGGGCGCGGCCGCACCCGATCCGGACACGCCGCGCCGTTTACACCTATCCGCTGAGCCTACGCGGCTCAGTTGTGCGCCGCCGCTACCTTACTCCGCCACCGGCGGCCGGGATGCCACCGCCGCCGCCCATTGTGGAGCCCACGCCGCCGCCGGCGCTCATGCCGTTGGCTCCGCCGCCGCCGGCGCCAAACCCGCCGGGGCCGCCAGCACCCATGTTGCCCATTGCGCCGCCGCCTATGCCTTCATTGGTAATACGCTGCGACGGCATATTGCTGGCGTAACCGCGCGCTGGCGGCATGCCGCTGTTTTGAGCTCCGACCAACGCTTCGTTGCCGTTGGCGATCGGGTTGCCAAAAATGTTGTTCCACAGACCCAATGCCGCGACCGAACTGAAGTTGAGGTTACCAGTCGGGTCCAGACCGTGAGCCCGCTGGAATTCGGTCATCGCGATTTCGGTGCTGCGGTTCCAAATGCCGTTAACAAATCCGGCATTGTAGCCCAGCCAATTCAATTGCTGCTGGATCTGGCGCACGCCCGAGGGCGAAACCGTCACCAGCGCCCCGGTTCCCTGCACCGTTTCGTTTGTGATGCGTTGGCTCGGCAGCGTTGCTGCACTCGCCGCACCGGCATTCCCGCCTCCACCGCCCTCGCCGGCAGTCTGGGCCATGGCGACTGGCATTGCCATCACACTCGCGAGCAACGCGCTCAATACCAAGTTTGCCGTTCTCATCTCACCACACTCCTGCGCTATTGTTTCAGCGGTTCCCCACCTCAACCACAACTTTGCGAGGGCCGGAACCACCTCCTACTGTAAATGTCAAGACAAGATCATAGTTCCACCGTAAACAGTGATCCCGTCACTCCGATTTGTCAGTCGTATCCCAATTAGTAAGCAGGAGTTGTCTAGATTATTACTCTGGATCAAACCTGGATGACTAGCAGTTGGGAGCCTGTCGACGATGATAGAACGGAGTGCCGCGATCCCGGACTTGTGTCACTTTGCGGCAGCGCCTCCCGAGTTTGAGCTGCCGCCCGACGCATTCCCACCAGCGCCCGACGCTCCCGAACCAGTCGCGATGGCTCCGCTCTCGTTCGGGGTGCTCGAGCCACTGGCGCCGCTATTCGCATTGGTTGACGCGTTGCCGCTCTGGCTGGCCTTATCGATGCTGTTGGCGGCTTGGTTATTTGAACCAGCGGTTTCCGATGCAGTGCCGCCCGACGCGTGCTGCCTTTGTTGCAACTGCATCCGATAAAAGGCGCCCGAGAGACCGTTGGCGGGTGTATTCGGACCTATGATGCCGACGGTGGGGCTGTTCTGGTTGTTCTCGGCAGTTTGCCCGGAGCTGGTTCCACCCGCCGCGTTCTGAGCCGAACCCGCCGCGGCGCCATTATCGGCGGAGGTCTGCCCGGCGGTCACGTGAGTATTGGCCGCCCCCGAACCTTGGCCGGCCTGCGCTAGGACGGGGCCAGCGAAGGCGAGCGCCAAACTCGCCGCCGAGGCCATTAGAAGCTGCCTCATCCATTATTCTCCTGAAATCGGTACATCGCCGTATCAATTTCTTAGTCAAGGAAAAGCACGGCTTGCCTCGTAAAACGCCAGGCGCGTACTTGTGTTCCGCCGCTAGCGGCAGAATTGTCAGTGTCCTTAAATAAGTATACGGCCAAGATGCAAAGTACGTCTTCTAAATCAACGAGCAATATTATTGTCGATCGCTTCGGATATGTCTAATTTATCAGCTATATTGACCCCTGATCATTATGGAAAAGCATAATCTAAATTAATCGATCGGTGCTTGCTTGGTGGCGCACGGGTTCCACGGCGAAGCGATCCGCCCGAGTTTAAAACAGGCGGCGCTGACGGAGTGACTTTGTCTGGTCCGGTCGCGATCGCCAGACGCAACCCAGTTTAGGAGTGGTCGATTTCTGCGGCGGCGAAGAGTTCTGCCATCTTCGGCGTACGGCCGTCGCTCACAACGCGGGGTTTCGGTATCTGGAAACGGTCAAAGTGATAGCCGCGGAAACCAGCCAAAGCCTGCAGCGCTTGAATATCCTTAATGATCACCCGCCGATCTTGAATGTCGATCAGATCGTCTGCGCGAAGTTCACGCAAGGTCCGATTGAGATGGGGCGCGCTTAGGCCCAGTGCGTCACTGATCTGCTCCTGGGTCAGCGGCAAACGGTAGGAACATTCATCCGCCATTCCGATCAGCTTGAGCCTGGTCAGCAATTACAAGAGAAAATTGGCGACGCGCTCGCTCGCCGAACGGCGGCCGATGTTTGTCAAGTGTTCGACATACATCCCCGCTTCGGTGGCAAATGACCAAAACACTTTTGCCGCCAAGGTCGGATGCGTGTCCAGAAGCGCAATGAGGCTCTCATGCGGGATCGGTGATACGACCGTATCGGTCAACGCGGTTACTGCGTACTGCGCCTTCTGGAAAAAAGTGACGGGAAAGCCGATCAGGTCGCCGGGCAATACGACATTCAGCACCTGTCGACCGCCGTTTCGAAGGACTTGACAACGAATTGCGTATCCTTCCAGGAGGATATAGAGGTGATCGTAAGAATGACCTTCGGTTATAATTTCACGGTGGCGACGTACACCAACTCGATCTGACTGAAGCGCATTTAATACTCGGATTTCTTCGGGTGAAAGTGTAACGAAATTACTAAGTTTCCGAATGAAAGGCATTCCGTAACCCCAAAGACCAACCAGCCGCTGCGCGCCCTCTTCGTCGAAGGGAGGACTTCGTGCTTCGGTTAACTTATCGGGCAGTCTTTCGTTCCGTCGGCGAGCCAACTGCGTGGCTCAGCGAGCCGTGATCTTTGGGCTTTAAAGAAGTATTGACGATTAGAAAAGGGCCGGTTGTCCACCGGCCCCTTTCTGATCGAGTGGGTCTACTAATTCGCGAGCAAGCGACTTCTTACTAAGGGCAGAAGCCGCTCGCCCGCGACCGGTTCGATCTCAGCCTAGGCGTGGAGGCCGCGGTAGTAGGTGTTGCGCATGACCCGGCCCGGCAGCGCGCCTGTGTGCTTGCCGTTTTCGAGCAACACTTCGCCATTGACGATCGTCATCATGATCCCCTGGGCCGGCTCCTTGATGCGCTTGGCGCCGGTCGGGAAATCGTGCAGCACTTCGAGCGGCAACGGCTTTACGGTGTCGGGATCAAAGATCACGACATCGGCCACCATGCCCGGCCGCAGCAGGCCGCGGTCATAAAGACCAAAGGTCGAGGCGCTGTCGAAGGTCAGCCGGCGAACCGCCTGCTCCAGGGTCATGACCTGCTTTTCGCGCACCCATTCGGCGAGCAGCCGGGTCGAAAAGCCAAACCCACTCTGGAATTGCACGTGCGCGCCGCCATCGGACAAACCGATGACCGCGTTCGGATAGGTCAGGATCTTGGCGACCGCCTCGTCATCGACATTGTTCTCGCCGTGCAGCCATTCGGTGTCGAGATCCTCCTCGATCGCGAGATCGAGGAACGCATCGATGATGCCCTTGCCCTGCAACTTGGCGATTTCGCCGAGGGTCTTGCCCTCGTACTGCTTGTTCTTCGGCAGCACCGCGGTCTGCAGCACCATATAGTCCCACCAGGTCGTGCAAATCCCGGGGGGCGGCGTATCGACCTTGAACTCGACCGCTTCGGCGTGCAGCTTTTTGCGGATTTCCGGATCGGCATAGGCTTTCAGCATCTCCTCCGGCGAGGACAGACAGATCGGGTGCCATACCGGTAAGCCGCGGAAAGTCTGAGTGTTGCGCATCGTGAAATTGTCGACGATGCGGTTGGGCGTGCACATCGGGTAGGCGCGGATGCCCTTGGCGGTGGTCGAATCGACCTGCGCCATCTGCTTTCGCCATTCGTCGGGGCGGCGCATCGATTGGTTCAGATTGTTGTAGACGACAGTGCGGCCGGTCGCTTCGGACAAGCGGCTCATTAGCGCGTTCTTCATTTCGGCGCCGTTGCCGCCACCCGATTGGATGATGCCGGTGCCGAGTTCCCGCAACACGTCGCCGATCGCAAAGATTTCCTTTTCATCAGCCCACAATGCCGGGATGTGAATTCCTTGCGGGTCGTAGTGGCCCTGGTTGCGCGACACCGACACCCCCAAGGCGCCAGCCTTCATGCCGTCGCGCACGAGATCTTGCATTTGATTGATCTCGTCATCGGTGGCGGTGCGCTTCTGGCAGTCGTCGCCCATGACGTAGTAGCGCACCGCGGTGTGGCCGATCAAATTGCCGACATTGACGCCGAGATGATGGTCGAGCTGGTCGAGATATTGAGGGACAGTTTCCCAGCCGAACTCGAGCGTGCGCAGCACCTCCATCGGAATCGCTTCGACATACGAGAGGAATTCGGCCAACCGATCTTCCTTGCCTTTGCGCACCGGCGCCAGGGACAGCGAGCAATTGCCGAAAATCACAGTGGTGGCGCCGTGGTCGCACGAGAACGAGCACAGCGGGTCCCAGGTGACCTGCGCGTCGTAATGGCAATGATTATCGATAAAACCGGGGGCGACGACGTGACCTTCGGCGTCGATCGTGCGCGTCGCCGGACCAGTCAACTTGCCGATGTCGGTGATCTTGCCGTGCTTGATCCCGACATCCCCGCGAAAGGCCGGCATCCCCGACCCGTCGACGATGCGCCCGTTCTTGATCAGCAGATCATATGCCATCGTTATCCCTTTCGTTGCTGGAAGCTGGATCGACTGGTTTTCCTGCAAAAAGTGTAGCACGCGCTGCGGCACCACGGCGCACCGCGAAATCGACAGCATGGCCTGCCGCTGCCGCATGGCTATGCATTTTGACGTTCCGGCCGAGATTGCTCCGCGGCGGGGACCCGGCCACAATAGAGCAAGAACAGCTGTGGGAGGAAACGATGACAAAGCAGTCGGCTTGCCGACAATTATTGTCGCGGCGGACAATGTTGGCGTCCGGGGCCGGATTTGCCGGGACGGCGGCGGCGCTAGCAGTCCGGACCGCATCGGGGCAGCAGGCCCCCTCTCCACCGCCGAGCGCCAAGCTGGCGACCCCACCGAGCGTCATAACCAATCCGCCGCGGGATTGGGCGCACGGGTTTACCCCTCAATTTACCCCGATCCCGATGCGTTCCCTAAGATTGCCCGAAATGCCGGATTTTCGCCATATTCTTCGTTAATGATCAGGTCAAATGCGGGCATCGCGATGATCCAGGAAATCCCGAGCCGCACCCTGGGTTTTGTCCTTAACGACGTCGCGCGTCTGATGCGCAAACGGTTCGAACAGCGCGCGCGCGCCGCCTCGCTGGGGTTGACCCGGGCGCAAGCCGCGGTGCTCGCCAACCTCGCGCGCCAGGAGGGCATCAATCAAGTCAGCCTGGCGCAAATCCTGGAATTGGAGCCGATCACACTAGCCCGGCTGCTCGATCGGTTACAGGCGGCCAGCCTTATCGAGCGCCGCCCCGATCCGAAGGATCGACGCGCCCACCTGCTTTATCTGACAGAATCCGCTTATCCGCTGCTGGACCGGATTTTCGCGCTTGCTGCCGAGGTCCGCGAAGATGCGCTGGCCGGCATCCCGGAGCCTGACCGCGACCTGCTTCTCGATATGATGATCGCGATGAAGGCCAATTTGATCGAACAAGCAGCGGAAGCCGAGGGTGCAAACTCGACAGAGCCGGCCGAGGGTGCCGACTGACGCTTCGGTTTCATCGCGAGAGCGTGGCCTATATAATGGGAGCGGCCGGCGAGAGCGGCGCGGAAGTTTGCGCGACCGCACTATTTCGGCCGGCGAGGCGAACAAGGAGGCCCCGATCATGTCAGCCGCACCGCAGACGCGCGAATCCGGGTTCAAGACCAATCCCGACTACAAGATAACCTTCGAGCCATCGCCGCGCCGCGTGCGCGTCACATTCAACGGCGAAACTATTGCCGACACCACCAATGCTCGCCTGCTGTTCGAAACCCGGCATCTGCCGGTCTATTATCTTCCGCGGTCGGATGTTCGGCTCGATTTGATGACGCCAACCGACCACCACACTTTTTGTCCGTATAAGGGGACTGCGTCGTACTGGACGATAAAAGTCGGCGACAAGGCCTCGGAAAATGCTGTCTGGGGCTATCCCGACCCGTTCGAGGAGGTTGCCGAGATCGGCGATTTCGTCGCGTTCTACTGGGATCGCGTCGATCATTGGTACGAGGAGGATGAGGAGATCTTTGTTCACCCTCGCGATCCTTACAAGCGTGTCGATGTGATTCAGTCCTCACGGCCGGTGCAGGTTATTCTCGGCGGTGAAGTTCTTGCCGAGACACGGCGCGCCCGGTTTCTGTTCGAAACCCGGTTGCCGACCCGCTACTACATCCCGCTTGAAGATGTGCGCATGGATCTACTGATCCCGAGCGACAAGAGGACGGCCTGCCCTTACAAAGGCAAGGCGCAGTATTACTCGGCCAAGATCGGCGACCGGCTCTATGAGGACATCGTCTGGAGCTATCCCGACCCGATCCCGGAATGTCCCAAAATCAAGGGATATCTCTGTTTCTACAACGAGCACGTCGACGAAATTCGGGTCGACGGCAAGACTATACCAAAGCCGGTGACACCTTGGTCGAAGGACTGGAAGGAGAAGGCGGCCACCGTTCCCGATTCACGCGGCCCGGTTGCGCGCCCCTAGCAGCAAATCGACTGTTTGCCGAACGGGTAGCTGAGCAGCATCCGTTCGCCAGCGGCGCACGCCGCAAGCCGCATTCCCGCTCCGACCGGTGCGGAGCCGTCGAAAGCGCGCTGCGACCTCGGTCCGCGGTAAATAGCATTGTGAATTCCGACGCGCGGTGGGCAGAGTCAGTAGAGGCGCGTTCGGTAGCTTTCGGCGGTTTGGCGCTCGGCTTCGTCGGGATCCATGCCGCCGACTTGCTCGGCGATAATGCGGCCGAGCGATGGCCATTCACCGCGCGCGACATGCTTCTCCGGGTTCCATAAATCGGAGCGGATCAGCGCCTTGCCGCAGTGAAAATAAATCTCCTCGGCGGCAACCAGGATGCCACTGCGCGGCGCCTTGCCATTGACCGCGAGCGGTTCGAGGATCGCGAGGTCGGTCGTGACGGTAGCGCGACCGTTGACGCGCAAGGTCTCGTTGATCCCGGGTACAAAAAAGATCAGCCCGACGCCGGGCTGCGTCAGCAGATTGCCCAAGGTGTCGACGCGGTTGTTCCCGAGGCGATCGGGGATTAACAAGGTGGTGTCGTCGATAACCCGGACAAAGCCCGGGGCGTCGCCTTTGGGTGACGCGTCGCAGCGCCCCGATGGATCCGATGACGCGATCACCAGAAAGGGCGACATGGCGATGAAATTGCGGCAATGCCGGTCGAGCCGGGTCAATTGCTTTTTGACCGCCCGCTCCATCGGCTCGCCATAGATTTCGCGTAGTTGCTGCGGGCTCTCGATCGTGTCCACCAGCCGTCTCCTTTGCAACGCACGCCCTAGTATGCGGGAGCGAAGGTGAAAGTGCCATTGGCATTGGCCTCCAGCACGAGTATCAGTCGGAAATTAATGGGATGAGGCTGGGGCATGCAGGCTCGCGCGGTCGAAGGGGTTGGGACCTTCATGGGCGTGCCCGCCTCGCGCGATCTGTCGGCGAGCAAAGCGGCGGTGCTCGGCATTCCGTTCGATTGCGGGTTTCACCCGACGCGAATTGGGGCGCGGCTCGGGCCGAATTCGATCCGCGAGCACTCAGGGCTGGTCCGGCGCTACGAGCCGCCATATCGGGATTACGATCCCGTCGCACGGCTCGGCCTCGTCGATTACGGCAATGTAAAATTGCGCTCAGGCTATGTCGCCGAGGCGTTCGAAAATATCGAGGAGACGGTCGCGGAAATTGTCGAAGCCGGCGCCGTTCCGGTGACCATGGGTGGCGACGGTGCGGTGACCCTGCCGCAATTGCGCGCCTTGCATCGGTATCATTCCGATCTTGTCGTGTTGCACATCGACGCGCATACCGACACCTATCCCGATGACGGGGAGAGCAAGTTCACCAACGCGACCACCTTTACCCGCGCCGCCGAGGAGGGCGTCGTTGACGCCAAGAACTCGATCCATCTCGGCGCGCGCGGTGCGGTGGCGCTGCCTGGCCTGTTCGAATACACCCGCAATTGGGGTTATGAGCTGATCCCTGGAGTTCGAGCTCGAAAGCCTCGGGATACCGGCGGTTCTCGCGCATATCCGCCAGCGGCTCGCGCGGCGCCCGGTTTACCTTTGCTTTGACATGGATGTGTTCGACCCGTCGGTGGCGCCGGGAGTTTGCACCCCGAGTTGGGGCGGGCTCAGCGCCAAAGAGGGTTTGGCGATCCTCGACGGGCTCGCCGAACTCGACCTTGTCGCCTTCGACGTCAACACCGTGAGCCCGCCGCATGACAGCGCCGGGATGACCGCGTATCTCGCGGGCACCGTGATGCACAAATGCCTGCAACTCGCCTGCACCGGGCTGGAGCGCGGGCGCTCGAACCAATTGGCAGGCTAAAGATGGCGGCCGGTCATTTTCGCGTCGAATACGAGGAACGACCCGAGGGCGGCCATGTCGTCCGGCTGACGATCGACAACGCCGCCAAGCTCAACAGCCTCAATTCGGGGCTGATGCAAGAGATCATCGACAAGATGACCGGGGTGGCGGCCGACCCTGATTTGCGGCTCGCGATCCTGACCGGCGCCGGCGGTCGCGCCTTTGTCGGCGGCGCCGACATATCCGAGATCGCCGCGCTTGATCACGCCAGCGCCCGCCCTTTCATCACCCTGGTCCATCACTGCTGCGCCGCGTTCCGTCATCTGCCGGTGCCGGTGATCGCGCGCATCGATGGCTACGCGCTCGGCGCCGGTCTCGAACTCGCCGCCGCTTGCGATTTGCGCGTCGCAAGCGAGACTTCGGCCTTTGGTATGCCGGAGGTGGCGATCGGCATTCCCTCAGTCGTCGAAGCAGCACTGTTGCCGAAATTGATCGGCCAAGGCCGCGCCCGCCGACTATTACTATCAGGCGAGACGATTCACGCCGCGGAGGCATTGGCCTGGGGGCTGATCGATAGTGTTTCCCCGGCTGACGGCCTCGACAAGGCGGTGGCGCGCTTGGCGCAGCCGATGCTCGCCGCCGGCCCGCTCGCGATCCGGTTGCAAAAGTCGTTGATCCTCGAATGGGAGGAATTGCCAGCCGAAGCGGCGATCACGCGCGGGATCGACGCCTTTGTCAGCGCCTTCGATACCGACGAGCCGGCGCGCATGGCGCTCGCCCGCCTGCGCGACCGCCGGCGCAAGGGTAGTCCCGAATAATGGCGACCGCCCGCCGGCGCAAGCCAAAGCAGCTCAGCGAAGCGGCAAGCGATCAGCCGCATTACGTCGGGCACCGCGAGAGGCTGCGTCAGCGCTTGATCGAGGCCGGGGCGGAAGCGCTGCCCGATTACGAATTGTTGGAAGTCATTTTGTTCGCGAGCAACCCGCGCGGCGACGTCAAGCCTCTCGCGAAAGAACTTCTCGACCATTTCGGCGGCTTTGCCGCGGTGGTCAGCGCCGAGCCGGATGCGCTGTTCGCGGCCGGGCTCGGATCGGCCGGCGTCGCGGCGATCAAATCGGTGCGCGAGGCGGCATTGCGGCTGATGCGCGCCGACCTCCAGGACCGGCCGGTCGTCAGCTCCTGGGATCAACTGATCGATTATTGCAGCGCCCACGTCGCGCACGGCAAGATCGAGGAATTCCACATCTTATTTCTCGATCGCAAGAACGTGCTGATCAAACATGAGCGCCAGCAGCGCGGCACAGTCGACCACACCCCGGTTTACCCGCGCGAGGTCGTCAAGCGGGCGCTTGATCTCGGTGCTTCGGCATTGATCCTGGTGCACAACCACCCGTCGGGTGATCCCACTCCATCTAAGGCCGATATCGCCGTGACCCAGGACATCAAGAAGGCCGCCGCCCCGCTTGGTGTTGTCCTCCACGATCATCTGATTATCGGCCGCAACCGCCACACCAGCCTACGCGATCTCGGCCTGATCTAAAAGCCAGGGGGAACCCGTGTTCACGAGCTTGTCCGACGAGCAGCGCCAATTCATCGGCACCGTGCGCGAGCTGGCGCAGGGCGAATTCCGCGCCCCCGCCCCGGACTATATGAACGGCGTCTTTCCGTGGGACAACATGCGCGCCCTAGCGAAGCTCGGCGTGCTCGGAATGGCGGTGCCCGAGGAGTATGGCGGGCTCGGGCTGCCGGTGTTTGATACCGCACTGGTGCTCGAGGAGATCGCCAAGGTTTGTTACGTGACCGCGATGGCGGTGCTCGGCGAGGTCGGGGTCCAGACCCGGATCATCTCGGTTTACGCGCCGGAGCCGATCAAACAGCGCATCCTACCGGCAGTCGCTAGCGGCGATTGCCTGCTCGCGATCTGTATGACCGAGCCCGACGCCGGCACCGACGTCGCCAATTACCAGACAAATGTCGACCGGATCGGCAATCGGCTGCGGCTCAACGGGGTCAAGACCCTGATCAGCCGCGCGGAGGAAGCCGGCATGTTCGTCGTCTTCACCCGCGTCGACAAAAAGCCGGGGCGGGAAGGCATCGGCTGCGTTCTCGTCGAAAAAAACACGCCCGGCTTTTCAGTCACCGGCACCTATCACACGATGGGCGGCGAAAACCTGCATGAGATCCGCTTTGAGGATTGTGAACTGCCGCCCGAAAATCTCGTGCTTGAGGACGGCTTTCGAAAATTGCTGTCGGCGTTCAACACCCAGCGCTGCCTTAACCCCAGCATATCGTTGGGTCTCGCCGAGGGGGCGTTTGAAGAGGCTGTCAAATACGTCAAGGAGCGCACGGCGTTTGGCCGCGCGATCGGCGACTTCCAAGGAATGCGCTGGAAGATCGCGGAGATGTATCGTGAGATCGAAGCGGCGCGCAGCGTGCTCTACCGCGCCTGCGCCACCGCCGATCCGTTCCCGGACCCGCTATTGGCGGCGGTTGCTAAGGTCACCTGCAACGAAATGGCGCTGAAGGTGACGAGCGAGGCAATCCAGGTTCACGGCGGTTATGGCTTTACCGACGAATTCCCGGTGTCGCGCTTTTATCGCGGCGCTCGCTACGGGACCTTGGGCGGCGGCACCAGCGAGACCCTGCGCGATCTGATCGGCAAGCGCGTCATCGCCGGTTTTGACCCCATCGACGGCATCCTCGGATTCGGCGCCTTCTGACCCGCGGTTCACGGCAGAACATGCGAGAGAGTGCGGATTATTTCGGTTTCTCCCTGTCCGGGCGGCCGCGCAAGGTGAGGATATAGGCGATTACATCTGCCGATTGCTCGGGCGACAGGATCAAATTCGGCATCTTCGGGTGTGAGGTCAGCAAGAAGGCGTTGAGCGCTGTCGCGGTCATGCCGGGCGTGTTGGCTACAGTTTCGAAGTCCGGACCGATGTCGAACATCCGCGCGGCGTGCGGGTCGGGTTCGACGGCGTGGCATGGCGAGCACGCGCGCTTTGCAAAGACATGCCCAGTCTGGGGATCCCCCGCACCCTCCTGGGCCTTGGCCGCAAACGCGATAGTGGCCAAGAGGGCGAACGGCAGGATCACCGTTTTGAGACTGGCACTTGGCATGGTGAAATGCGCCACTTAGTGAAAAAGCGGTCCCGGTGGGGAACCGGGTTCGATAGTAGGGACGATCCGAGTGAGCAGAGTTCGGTCCGTCTCGTCCCTAAGCTAGTGATTCTCAATCCAGACGAATTGATCCAGATCAACCTGACGCCATCGCTCCGCGCGACAGCCGTGACGGAGCGGTTTGGCGTGTGGCCTGTCTAATTGCGCCCGGAGATCAGGCCGCGGGCAATAACCGAGCATCGGGATTTCGGTGCGGCTCATTCCCTCGGCCGGGAATGGCGCCGCATCTGACCCGCTCGGCTTTGGCGCCAAGGACATGCTGAGACCCTATAGCTCCGCTCAGTCGGATCGGTACAGGCGAGCAAGGTCATCAAATAGTTCTACCTCGCCAAATTAAGGCCCCGCTCGCGTAATGGGCGCGCCGCTCTAATCCCGCGAGCGCCGTCATCTCTGGCTTGCCGAGCGTGATGCGGACAAAGCGGAACATCAAGAGTGCGGCGAGCCCGAACGGGATGCAGCAGAACATATAGACCGCGGTGACAGCATGGCCGACCGCCGCCGGTTCGGTGGCGTTGCCGAGCCCGGCAACATTCGCCACCACCCCGGCAATCGCCGCGCCAAAGGCGGTACCGATCGAGCGTATCGAGGCCAGGGCCGAGGCGGTGCTGCGATGTTCGTCGGCGGTCACGCTGTCCATCGCCCGGGCAACCAGGTGCACGTTGTAGATGCCGATGCCGATCCCCATCGCGAAGGCGCTCAGCGTCATCAGCGCCAGTCCTGGCAGCAAAGCAACTGCCGTCAGACAGGCGAGCCCGGTCGTGGCGAGTACCGGCCCTGACACGAGCGCCAAGCGCTCACGCTTGCCCGACCACCCGGAGACGGTGAAGGTGCCGGCGGTCCAGCCCAGCGAAATGGCGATGCTGAGAAAGTTGATGACGAGCGGCGACACGTGATGCACGACTTGCAGCAACAACGGTAAAAACAACGTCACCGAGGTCTGGGTCATCCCATGCAACGCCAGGATCCACAAGGCCAACCCGATTGGCGCGGTGAGCGACAGAGCGCCACGCGGAAACAGATAATTGGCCGCCCGCCGGTCGAGCCAGAAGGTCACCCCGACCAGTGCTATCGCAGCGGCAATCACCAGGATGCGCGCTGCCGCACCCGACACCGATCCGCTGGCCGCAATGCACAGCACGCCGGCGGCCAAGGTCCCGAACCGGAGAAACGGCACTTTGGCGAAGCGCTTGCCTTCGCTCTCGCGGTCGAGCCGGTCGGGGATCTTCCAATAGGCGAGACCGGCAAATACCAGCATCAGCGGCGCCATCATCCAGAACGAGCCGCGCCACCAGTGCATCGCCGCAAACATCCCGCCGACGATCGGGCCGCTGAGGTGACAGGCGGTGAAGGTGCCCTGGGAGATCGCGATGATGCGGGTCCGCAGACGCGCGTCGTAGAGGCTCGCGATCAGCGCCATGCCGCTGCCAGAGACGAGACCCCCGGCCCACCCCTGGACGCTGCGCGCCGCGATCAGTGAGCCGATGTCCGGCGCCAGGGCACAGCACACCGTGCCAAGCGCGAACACCCCGGCGCCGAGGGTGTACGCGGGCCGCGCGCCGAGACGCGACCACACCATCGCGGTCGAGGCGCCGCCGACGATCGCCCCGATCGTGTAAAGGAGCGCCGCCCAGGTGTAGAAACTCGCCCCGCCGATATCGCGAACAATGGTCGGCATGATAATCGCGATGACCAGCATCTGGGTCGCGTTCATCGCGATGCCGCCGATGATCAGCGCCGAATACAGCCCGAGCCCGTTGCGAAAAATCTCGCTCCACGAGCCCTTGGCGGTGCCGCCGCCGACCGTCGTTGCGCCTGCCCCCTGCATGAGAGGCAGATACCCGAAGATGGCCGGCTGTTGCTGGCGCAATTTTGGGCATCAGCCGCACGCCGTTATCGGCCGCTCGGGTCCCACCGCTCGGAACAAGGTCGCTGCGGAGGAGTGTCACCGGCCGGGCGCGGGCTCACTATCGAACGATGCTCTGCTTCCCGAGCTACCCGCCCCTTCATCTAGGCAGCGTTTCTAGCCACCTCATACGCTACTCTTTGCAACGCAGCCGGGAAGACGACGATATGGCTTACGATATTCAACCGCCGAAGGAGCTGCCCGAGCCCGGATATTATTACCATTTCAAACATGACCCGAATGGGCCGTTGAATAATTACGCGTATTATATTTACGGGGTCGGCCATCACACTGAAGATGACTGCCGACCCGAAGACGGCTTCATGCAAGTGTATCGGCCGCTTTACGAGGAGGCGTATGCTTACCGCAACGGCGGGCTGTTTGACCTCCGGCCGCTCCACATGTTTTACCAACCGGCCAAGTGGAAGGGCAAGGAGGTGCCGCGGTTCACCCGAATTATCGACCCCGACGTGATCGCCCAACTGGAGGCGATCAAGACTCGCCTCTATCCCACCCCTTAGCCGTCGCCACTGGCCGATTGATGTTGCGCTGTTTTCACGGGAGCCAGACGATGACGCGCAAATTCTTCTTTTTCTCGGAGATGGGTTACACGCGGCGCTAATGCTGCCCAACAGCATTTTCCACCCGGAGAAGGCGCGCCATCTTTGGCGAACGTTACTGCGCGGCCACGAATACGCGTCCGAGACCGGCTTCGACAGATCGGTGTGCAACGAGCACCACAACAACGTCCTCTCGATGCAGGAGAGCGTCAACATCTCCGCGGCGGTGGTCAGCCAGCGCATCAAGGGCACGATCGCGTTGATCGGTAATCCTCTGCCGATCCACGACAATCCTGTGCGTGTCGTTGAGGAGATCGCGATGCTCGATCTGATCTCGGGACGCCGCATCATCTCGGGTTTTGTGCGCGGTACCGGCATCGAGCAGCTCACGACCCGACCCTGCCTACAATTGCGAGCGACATACATTGGGTCGCCGCCATAGCAGATCGTCCGTAGATTGTGCCAGTCGGCCTTGGCGACCGCGGTGGATGCACGAGTTGAGTCAGCATCGTTGGTGCGGCGAACATCGATAGCCGCGGATAGCGCGAGCGCGTCGATCACGGCATCGACATCGAAATGCGGCACGCGGCGTAGTTCCGGGCGTGGCGGTTGTCGCTCGTTGCCGGCTGCGCCGGGAGCCGGCGGACGGCAGCAAACGGCAGCAGCGCCAAGTTCATCCTCGGCCCCCGCGAGCGCTTGTTCGTTTTACGAAGAGTTCGTCGGGGCGGGCACCAGAGCGCGGCCGACGACAACGTCACCGGGCGTTTATAAGACGGGAATATTCGATGACTGCGCGATGCGGACAAAATGGGGCCGGCAGCTTCGACTAGATGCCAGCGGCTCAAATCGTCTGCCAGGGACGCGTAGCCGCGGCGGCAATACAGGCGTCCCTGATCCCAGGTCCGCTATTCGTTCTAACTAATATGCCGACAGCGAGGTGTTGGCAATCTTGCTTGGCCCCGCGCACGGACAGCCAGTGCCGGCCATGTGCAACGATTTTGGTAACCGCATTCCTTACGACGACTACCTGCGGGTCTCAGCCAAACCCGTGCGCCACTGCGCTGGCCGACAGCACCCCCGAACCTCCAACCGCGCGACGATATCTGGCCGACTAAGATAGCACCCGTGATTCGCCGCCGCGACGATGGCGTTGAGCTCGTTCAGCTGCGGTGGGGCTTTTCACCCGACCCAAAGGGCACCTGTCATCAAACGCTGCCTTGACGGGCCACGCCGGCCAAGCCGCAGCTCGCTCGCCCCACCGGTCAGCCTTGGTTCGGCCGGATCGGCATGGTTGCGATGCTGGTCCAAGCAACCGGCGCGCCGGCCTTCTCGGCCGCTTGTTCGGGCGGCAGCTCCGGGTCCCAATGGATGCCGAGAAACCGCCGACCGGTCACATTGCCGGCAGCCTCGGAGACGAGCCAGACCAACGGCGGCGCCATCACTTCCGGTTGGATCATCGCGGCGCGCTCGAACCCCGCTTCGTCGGAGATCATCGGCGTGTTGGTAATCCCACCCGGAACCAGAACGTTAACGGTCACTCCGGTGCCATCGAGATCCTTCGACATAATCGCACTGAGCGCTTCCAGTGCGGCTTTGGATGGGCCGTAGGTCGGCGAGCCGGGGGCCGGCGAAAATTGGTTGCGGGGGCTCGCAACTGTCTTGATTTGCTGTTGTCAGCTTCATTCGATCTCCAGTCTGGTCGCGAAACAGGGAGGCCTGGCATATGACTTCTAGTCAGTAGGTCTCGGGTTCGAATGCCGACGGGCTTACCAAAAAAACCCAGATATTCCGCCATTTTGATGTCAGTTTCACGAGATTGCAAAATTCCTTAAGTTAACCATGAAAGTAAGCGTCAGCTCGTGGCCGCTCAGGCGGCGAGAGTGACGATTTTGGTCTCCCAATTCCACGGCAGCAGTTCGCTGAGCCGATTGATTGGGTGCCCTCTGGCCAGGCTATCGATCACGTCGCTGAGCCAGGCTTGCGGGTCAAGGCCATTGGGTTTGACGCTTTCCAGCACGGTGTAGGCGCGCTCGCCGCCGCCATCGGATCCAAGGAACAGAAAATTTTTTGCGTGTAACGGCGATACCGCGCAATGCCCGCTCGGCGACATTATTGTCGATCGCGAGCCGGCCATCACCGGCATAGCGGCTCAGTGCCTCCCAGCGGGTGAGTGCGTATTGGATCGCCCTGGCGAGCGCGTTCTTTGCTGACAGCCGGCGGCGCTGTGCGGTCAGCCAGTCGCGCAAGGCGTCGAGGATCGCCACGGCACGGCTCTGTCGCGTCGCCAGTCGGGTTTCGGCAGGCTGCCCGGTAATCTCGGCCGATCTTGTAGAGCTCGCCGATCTGTTTGAGCGCATCCTCGGCGATTGGCGACTTGGTCGAACTCGAACACGTCGTAAAATTTGCGCCTGGCGTGTGCCCAACACGCCGCATGGATGAGCAGCGGCGGCCCTCGGCCAACCCGATCGCTGACAGATGCTGGTCGCGTCAAGGCATGATAGCCGCTAAGGCGTAGGCCTGGATCACGCCGCGAAAGCGGGCCAAGTGATCGCGCGGTCGCTCACCGCGGCGATCGGGGCTGAAACGGCAATAGGCGGCGGGGGCCCGCCCGCCAGGGCCGCTCGTCGACGACATAATACCCACCTGAGTTGATGCTGACTCGCCAAAAGAATAGCATCGGAGCGGGATCGCGAGTAGCAGATGTTGTGGTTGGGGAATGGGGGAACCGCAATGCGTGCTCTGGTGATCCGGGATGACGTCGGTTCGGAGGAGCTGCACCGGCAGTCCCGGCGGGAGCATGACGGGCGCGTCAGTGCGCGGCTGATTGCGCTCGCCAATGCCCTCGACGGGATGGATCGGGCAAGTGCGGCGCGTCTGTGGCGGGGATGGATCGGCAGACCTTGCGCGATTGGGTTCACCGCTACAACGCCGAGGGTAGCGCCGGCTTGTACGACCGGCCCAAACCTGGGCGCTCGCCAAAGCTAACCGAGGGCCAGATGGCGAGCTTGAAAGTGATTGTACTGGCCGGTCCCAATCCGGTGGTGGACCAGATCGGGCGCTGGCGGATTGTCGATCTGTGCCGCTATGTCGAACAACGCTGGGACGTCAGCTACAGCGAGACCGGGATGCTACGCCTCTTATGGTCGCTCGATCTGAGCCATCGCAAGACCCGGCCACGCCATCCTCAGAGCGATGAGAAGGCGCAACAAGCCTTCAAAAAGGGGGCTTTGCTGCCTGCCTGAACGAGATCGCCGAGGCCCATCCCGAGGCTCGGCTGGAGATCTGGAGCCAGAGCCTGCCCCGGCGCAGGTGTTGTGTCCGGTGAGTTTAGCGAGGAGTTCGGCGGGCGCTTGATAGTCAAGACAGCGCAAGCGGGTGCGATTGTAGTCGGCGACAAAGGTGTTGAGATACGCATCGCGTTCGGCATGGTCGAGAAAGCGGCGGTGGTGGGCGGCGCGGTTCTGCGGCCTGCGGCCGAGATGGTCGCCGAGGCGGCGATTGAAGCGCTCGACCATGCCGTTGGTTTGCGGGCGAAAGGGGCGGATGAGGCGGTGCGTGATCGAATGCCGGGTGCAGATGCGGTCAAAGGCGTGATCGCCGGACGGTTTGTCGTGCGGCTTGCCTTTCTTGTCGACGGCGAAGCGATCGGTGAACGCGGAGCCATTGTCGGTCAGGATGGTGTGGACGGAGAGCGGGAAGCGGTCGAGGAAGCGCGCCAGGAAACCAGCGGCGGTTTGGGCCCGGCGATCGGCGAGGATTTCGCGGTAGACAAAGCGGGTGGCACGGTCGATCGCGACATAAGCGTAACTGCGGTGGCGGTTAAGCGGCGGCAGGTACTTGACATCGATATGGATAAACCCCGCCGGGGTGTCGGTTTGGAAGGTGGCGGCCGGCGCTGTTTTCGGGGTAAGGCGGGCGGACAGACCGTAGCGCTGCAGGCACCGGTGGATGGCGCTGCGCGACAGCTTTTGATTGATGCAGCGCCGCATCGCTTCGACGATGTCGTCGAGCGGCAGGGCAAGGCGGCGGCGCAGCTCGACGATCAGGCCTTCTTCCCACTCGGTCATCGTCGTGGCCAGCCGATGCGGACGGGTAGAGCGATCGACCACATCCTGACGGTTTTTCCAGCGGGCTACGGTTCGGCTATGGATGCCGAGCTCGCGGGCCAGCACGCTGGTCGCGGCGGCGCTTTTCTGAATATAGGCGCGGATGCGCGGCGTGGTGGTGGCGTTGGCGTGCAGTTTGAGGTGCATCAGCGAGCGCTCCCCTGGGGCGGCTTGCGGCACCGGCGTGGTCGCGTCGTCGGGACGCTCGCCTGGCCGCAACTCCGGCCTCAGCCATTCGATAGCTTGCCACAATCGCGTGCTGTCACGCCAATCTTCCGAGACAAAACACCTGCGCCGGGGTACTGATAGCCCGGGTCGGCATCGCCGCAGCATTTGCCGCCAACGCGGTCGGCTATATCGCCTTCCAGATCTCACTCGCCAATCTGCGCGACTTGCCGTCACTGCCGATGCGGGCGGCGCAGAACGCGGTGCGAGCCTCGCTCGAAGCCTTTTCCTATGTCCGCCGCCACAAAGGAATGGCGCCGATGATGTTGCTGTTCGCAGTGACGACGATCGGCACGCGTGGCTTTATCGAGCTGTTCCCCGGCTTTGCCGACAGTGTTTTTCATCGCGGGCCGCAAGGATTGGCGATGCTGACCTCAACGGTGGGGTTGGGCGCGATCTTTGGCGGCACGTGGATGCTGATCCGCTCGCAGATCAGCGGTCTGACAACCGTCGTCCTCGCCAACACGCTGTTGATGTCGCTGGCGATTGTCGCCTTCACCGCCACTGACCAATTCCTGCTGGCTTTGCCGAGCGTGTTTGTCGCCGGTGCGGCGATGGTGATCACCGGGATCGGCGCGCAGACGCTGATCCAGGCTTCGGTCGACCACGCGATGTCGGGCCGGGTTATGGCGCTCTATGGCATGATCTTCCGCGCCGGGCCTGCGCTGGGCGCGGTGACGATAGGCACCGCCAGCGCCCATTTCGGCTTACGCCTGCCGCTGGCAATCGGCGCGGTGCTGTCGATCGGCTTTCTGGCGCTGAGCCTAGCGCGACGCAAGTCGATTGCCGCTGCGTTGGAATCCCCAGCGCCAGAGGTTGCAGTCGGCGGCGCGGTCGCGGTCGGGCGAGGCACCTGATTCCAGAGCAGCGCTCGTGTGCTTTGGGCTCGGTTACGCAGCCCGGAACCGTCGGTTTTATCATTCGGTGAAGGCGCCATTGAACATCGGCGTTGCCAACGCCGGTGCGAATAGCGCTCCGGCCCTGGACATTGGCGGGTTGCCCGTGTTCACGCTGTGGTGCACATCAGGATCATTGGCTGGCCAAATCTTCGAGGTCACCGACCCCGGACGCCGCCTTATCACGGGCCAATGCGCTGATATCGGCAAGCTCAAAGGCCGATCTTGCGCGGACTGGCGGCGCGCGCGCCATATTTTCACAACGGTTCAGCTGCTACGTTAAAGGAGGTCGTAGAGTTCTACGATCAGCGCTTCGCTATCGGACTGACCGACCAGGACAAGGCCGATTTGGTTGCGTTTTGTAATTCGCTCTAAGCGCCGCAGCCGATTGAGCGCTGCCGACGCGTGCATTTACTATCTGGCCACGGCAAAAGCCGGGCGCAGCAACCCCGGCGGTTTGCAGGATTAACAGCAGATTGAGCGCGAGCACGATGGCAGCCGCCGCCGTCGCCGCGACGGTCGTGAGACGCACGTTTCAAATGACCCCAGACATCGCGCTGTCGTGTCGGATCAGCAGAGCGATAATCGGGCAGGGAAGATGAGCGCGACCTGGCTAAGGATGAGCGCCTGGGTGGCGACCCAGGTAGCGAGAGATAGTTACGAGGCGGCGGGCGCGAGCAGGCTATTTCTTTGGGCGCCCTTATCACAACAGCAGTAAGCAGCTACGCTCCGTCAAACTGTAGGATGTAGAGACCGGCGTTGTTGTCGGTGAGGTACATTATGCCCTGGCTATCGACAAAGCAGTCGGCCGATTGGACGACTTTTGGACGATTGGGACGCGGGTCGAACATGCGCTCTGGATCGGGCGGCACGAAGAACCCGGCTTCGCGCGGCTGAAATGGATTTTCGATGTCAAACACCCGGACGCCGGCATTGTGATAGGTCGCGAAGATGAAACGCGAGCTCTGGAACGTACCCGGCCGGTTCTCCCATAGATTGTGCGGCCCGAAATTGCCGCCCTTGGTGCAGTAGTCAGCCTCGGACGGGACCGGCATCGTGGCGAAGCTTACGGGATTGGAGGGCTCGCGGACATCGAACAGCCAAGTGTGACGCAGGCCCAGGTTGCAATCAGCGAAATTGGCCTCGTCGGCCAGCACCAGCAGATTGCGATCCGGCAGCGGCAGCGGCGAATGCGTGCCGCCGCCAAACGGCGGGTCGAGGTTGCGATGGGCGAGCAGCTTGGGTCGGGTCGGATCACCGACATCCAGCACGGTGAGGCCGCCATCGCGCCAGGCGCCATAGGCAAGGTTGCCGGCGACGAGCGCGTGGTGCAGTGCGTAGCGGCGGCCTTTGGGCCAACTCGGTGTTTCGCCGCCGCCTATCCACATGCCGGGAATCCACCACTTGCCGACGACCTCGGGTCGGGTCGGCTCGGCCATGTCGACGATCACTAGCACTTGGTCGCTGAACTCGGGGTAGTGGATCGAGACATAGGCGTAACGGCCGCCGACATACCAGATGCGATGCGGCCCCACCCCCTCGGTCGCCATAAACCCGATCTCGCGCGGCACCTCGGGATGCGAGATGTCGTAGACGCGAACGCCGGCCGTGTACTGCTGTCCTTTCAAGAGATCGGCCGGCGATCCCGAGTAATAGGCCTGCGCATCGACCTGCATCGTCCACATGCTCGGCCCGTTGACGGCGAGCAGCAGATCGTCATGGGTCTGGAGATGGATCGCGCGGGTGTTGGGTGGGCAGGGCATGAAGGCAACGGGTCGCGGGTTCTTCGGGTCGCGCACATCGATGATGCTGATGCCATTTGAATAGCCATGGCCGATATAGGCATAGCCGCGACGCACCATGATCTGGACGCCGTCGCCGCGCCCGCCCTGGTCCGAGTGGCTGATGAACTTGACGTTGCGGGACGCCACCGCATTCATGACTCACCTCGCCGCTTGTTTCGCCGCTCGCCCTCTCACCGCATCAAAGGCCTGGGCCCTGGCAGCGACGACCGCTTTTGTAAAGCGGGCCGCCTCCCGTGGAAATCAGGGGCGCAGTCCGCGGCGGATGCCAGTAATCCTCGGCTCACAGAACCGGCCAAACCAGCTTGGCGAGGCCGCTGAGCCGGTGCGGTTGAAACCGATGCTCGCACCCTACCCGTCGGAAGGCGATGCACGTCAGATTTCGACCTGGGCGCCGAGTTCGATGACTTGATCGGCGGGGATACGGAAAAACTCGGGGGTGCGTGTGGCGAGGCGGCTGAGCAACACATAGAGATGCTCTCGCCACCGGGCCATCCCCGGCCGCGGTGTCGATTTGACGTTGGCGCGTCCGACGAAATAGGAGATTTTGGCATGAACGAGATCGACCCCGGGGATTTCGGCGCGTCCTAATTCCCGCGGCACATTCGGGGTCTGGGCGAACCCGAAATGTGCGTCGATCTGCCAAAAGCCATGGCCGAGATCGCACCACTTGATCCGATCCGGGCCGGCAACCAGCGGGATGTTGTCGGTCGCGACGCGGACAAGCAATACGATCCGGTGCAGCACCTTGTTGTGCTTTAGATTTAGCAGCAGCGTCCCCGGAGCCCGTTCTTTTTGACTAGTGAGGAAAACCGCGGTGCCGGAAACGCGGGCCTCCGGAATCTCCTCGCAAGTGGCGAGGAATTCAGCGAGCGGCATCGTCTCACTCAGGAGTTTTTCCAGTACCAATCGGCGGCCGGTGCGCCAGGTGGTCATGATCGTAAACATGACGAGCCCGATCACCAATGGGAACCAGGCGCCGGTCGGGATCTTCATCGAGTTCGAGCCGAACAGCGCCAGATCAACGGTCATGATCGGCACCAGCACGACACCGATCATCGGCCACCGCCAGCGCCAGATGCCACGCATCACGGCGGCGGCGAGAACCGTCGTCAGCGCCATCGTCCCGGTGACGGCAAAGCCGTAGGCCGAAGCGAGGGCGCTCGAGCTTCTGAAGCTCACGACCAGTGCGATCACCGCGGCCAGCAGCAGCCAATTGACCTGTGGGATGTAAATCTGGCCGCGCGCCGTCACCGAAGTTTGAAATACATCGAGCTGCGGCATCAGGCCGAGCTGAATTGCTTGGCGCGTCAGCGAGAAGGAGCCGGAAATCACTGCCTGCGACGCGATGACGGTCGCTGCCGTTGACAGCAATACGAGCGGCACCAGTCCCCAGCCCGGTACCAGACGAAAGAATGGGTTCTCGATCGCCGTCTTGTCGCTGAGGAGCAAGGCGCCCTGCCCGAAATAATTCAGCACCAGGGCGGGCAGCACCAGCCCAAACCAGGCGACCCTGATCGGGAACCTCCCGAAATGGCCCATATCGGCGTAAAGCGCTTCGCCGCCGGTGATTGCGAGCGATACCGCACCGAGCACGATGAAGCCTCTCAACGGAGCGGTGATGAAGACGGCGATGGCGTGGGCCGGGTTGAGTGCCGCCAATACCCGGGGGTCCTCGGCGATGTGAACAAGGCCGTCAAGCCCGATCACCGCAAACCACACCAACATCACCGGACCAAAAAGATGACCGACGCTCTCCGTTCCGCGTCGCTGAATGAGAAAGAGCAGCACCAGCACCACGATCGTGGCCGGCACCACGAACCGGTTTAACGCCGGGGTTCCGACACTGACGCCTTCGATCGCGCTCAAAACTGAAATCGCCGGTGTGACCATGCTGTCGCCGTAAAAGAGGGCGGCGCCGCCGAGTGCGGTCAGAACGAGGATGTTTCGCGCGCGGGGGGTTTGCGCCGCCTCCTGAGCGAGTGCCAGCAACGCCAAGATCCCGCCCTCGCCGTGATTGTCGGCGCGCATGATCAACGAGACATATTTGACGGCGACGACCAGGATCAGCGCCCAGGCGATCAGCGACAGCACGCCGAGCACGTTCTCCGGCGAAAGCGGTAGCCCGTGCTCCGGATTGAAACACTCTCGAAAGGTGTAAACCGGGCTCGTCCCGATATCCCCGAAAACAACGCCGAGTGCCGCGAGCGACAGCCCGGCGAGACCACCACTCCGGGATGCTGGTCCCTCTCGCTCTTCCTCGGTGCTCGGGGCGGCGTGCCCGGCGGGAATGACCTCGGTCGAGGATGTGGCACTGCCGGTCGGCTCCGCCATGCGGTTCTCCTTAGGAAGGATCTCGGTCGGTTCGCCCACGCCGCTGGTTCGCAGTATCGACAAGGAGGTAACGTTTTGGTCGAAACGCGCCTCGCATGGTTATCGATGGCCGGGCGCTGCAGGCACCCTAGTGCGATCACCGCAACGGCAGGCCACAGGAATGCGGGGCGAGATCGGTAAGGTTTAGTGGACGAGCCCGGGAGGCGTTGTGTTGGCGAGCTGATCAATCGCTTCGATGATACGAAGCCAGATCGCGATGGCGAAGGCATTGGCGGCCGAGAACTCTTCAATCCGCCTGATGCTTTCCGCCTAGGCCATGTCGCCGTACCAGCGCAGCATCAGCTGAGCGGCGCGCCAGATGTCGATCTCGGTGATCACGTTGCGAGGCTAAATGGCGCCGGTTGGTAAACCCTGCCATGAACGGGCGACACCGGCCAAGCCGGATTTCACTCGCCTGACCGGTCAGCTTTGGTTCGGCCGGATCGGCATGGTTGCGATGCTGGTCCAGGCGACGGGCGCGCCGGCCTTCTCGGCCGCTTGTTCAGGCGGCAGCGCCGGATCCCAATGGATGCCGAGAAACCGCCGGCCCGTCACATTGCCGGCAGCCTCGGAGACGAGCCAGACCAATGGCGGGGCCATTACTTCCGGCTGGATCATTGCGGCGCGCTCGAACCCCGCCTCGTCGGAGATCATCGGTGTGTTGGTAATCCCACCCGGAACCAGAACGTTAACGGTCACTCCGGTGCCGTCGAGATCCTTTGCCATAATCGCGCTTAGCGCTTCCAGTGCGGCCTTGGACGGGCCGTAAGTCGGATTGCCAGCGGCCAGCATGGTGCCGAGGCTGGTCGTAACATTGACGATCCTACCCCAGCCCTGGCGCATCATCTTGGGCACCACCGCGTTGGTCAGCGCCAAGGGCGCCGTCGTGTGGACCGCAACGAAGCGGCGCCACTGATCCGGTGTGACCTCCCAGAATTTGAGCGGCCGTTGCCAGCTGTCGGGCCGGATCGCACCGGGGCCGATCCCGGCATTGTTGACCAGAATATCGATCCGGCCAAACCGGGCGCGTGTCGCGCGTGTGATCTCGTCAGCGGCGGTATCCGATGTCAGGTCGATCTGAAGGGTGAGCAGTTCGTCGGTCTTGCCCTGCTCGCGCGCCATCGTCGCGAGCGCCGCCAGTGGCCCATGGGCCCGATCGACGCCGGCGATGCGGATGCCTGTTGCCAGCAAGCCCCGCACCATCGCCGGCCGATGCCGCCCGCCGCACCGGTCACGCGCCACCCGTTGGGTCTCGCTCATGATGTGGCTCCTCCGGTCTGAACGTGCTTTCGCTTTCAGCAGAGATACGTGCTCATTCAGAGCCGGAGTGTCTACGATTTTCCACCGAGGTCCACCCACGTCTGTAAAACGTTCGCACCCTTCGAAGATGGCCTTCCGGTCGACACGCCTGAAGCCACGGAGATGGGCCGCCTGAGCGGGCATCATTTCGCACTCGCCGTCAGCTCGGGGCGCCTGCGCGAGCAATTTGGCTGCGCCCGCACTGATAAATCAAGCCGCCTGAGTATTACGAATACAATGCATTATCTAATATGGTCGCCGCTAAAAACACCTGGCTCCTCTGCCATTATCTTCAGCAGAAATTTGGCGCTTAACCTCATCCCTTTCAGCAGAAGATACGATTGTTAATCTAAGCATTTGTAGTTCGGACTTTACTCATCTTCCGCTCCGAATGCTAGGTACGCGTTTGCGCGACCTCAGCCCTCGCCCCTTGGGCGCGATATCGCGAAGATCCGACCGCCCCAGGGTGAACTGCGGCGATCGTGTTCCTCTTACCGGGCAATGGTCAGCGAGGCGGGTTGCGCTACCAATAGGCTACCAACTTGGGATCGTATCGGTTACTACCGTTTTGTTGTTTCCTTAAATCTTTGATTTTATGGTGTATGCAGTAGGACGGCCTGCTGATTAAGAGGCAATGCTTGAGCCCCATGGGGTTGATGTAGACTTACGGCTAGAGCTTGGCGCCTGCGGCAAGCGCTCAAGCTTGGCCCAGACGAGCTGCGGATGAATGCAGCCCCGAGGCCGCAATCTGTGCCGGCAATAAGATTCTCGCGCCCCGCGACGCTGGCGAAATTGAGGATGCGGTCGGCGACGACCTCGAGATGCTCGATAACGTTAGTGGCGTGGCTGACTACACCCGGTATCAGGGTCGTACCTTCGGGCAGCTTGATGTCTCGTCACACCTTCCACTCGCGCTCGTGCAAAGCTTCTCGTAATAGGCCTCACCGGTAAGTTTGGGGGCGGTTGTCGACGATGCTGAGGCACTCGTCGATCAGAAACCTTGTATCCCTCATTCATCGCCGGATCAGCTCAAGCTCCTATTTTTCGAGATCGACTTCGAGCACGCGATTGACCGGCTCGCCAATCACTTCGTAAGTTCACCGAGCGCGGCCCCTCAACAGGCGCCCCTACAGGGATGCGGCCGACGTGGGGGGGAGAAGAATGACGAGGGGCGCATGCAGCACTTTGGCCGCATAGCGGCGGCGCGCACATCGAGGGACAGCCTCCCCTCTGCCTGCCCTGATCAAGGCAGTCTTCCAAATTAAGGTTATAAGCGCTTGATTTGTTCGGATTCGAACCGGTGTTGCCGCCGTGAGAGTGCGGCTCACAATATGGCAGAAACTAGGGCAAGACCTTGCGGCGCCATCAGTTGGTTACTGATATTACGAAGATAAATAGTTTTCTTTGGCGGACGCCCCCTCCGCCAGAAGCCCCAAATTATTTTGCAATCAACGATAGATACTGAAGCTGGAAGCATCCCACAAATAACCCCCGCACATTTTACAGACATGGGTGGACCTCGGTAGAGAATTGTGGGCATTCGGGCTCTGAATGAGCGCGTATCGGTGCTGAAAGCGAAAGCACCTTCAGAGTGAAGGAAACACATCATGCGAAAAGCAAAGGGTGGCGATCGTGACCGGAGCGGCAGGCGGCATCGGCAGGGCCATGGTCCAAGGTTTGCTGGCAGCAGGCATCCGAGTTGCCGGCGTCGATCGCGATCATGAGCCGCTGGCGGCGCTCGCGACGATGGCACGCGAGCAAGGCAAGGCTGACGAATTGCTGGCCATCCAGATTGACCTGACATCCGATACGGCCGCTGACGAGATCACACAGGCGACCCGCGCCCGGTTTGGCCGGATCGATATCCTCGTCAACAATGCCGGGATCGGCCCCGGTGCGATCAGGCCCGACAGCTGGCAACGGCCGCTCAAATTCTGGGAAATCACGCCGGATCAGTGGCGCCGCTTTGTCGCGGTTCATACCACGGGGCCGTTGGCGCTGACCAACGCCGTAGTGCCCGAGGCGCACGGGTTTGGCTGAAGAGCCGCAGGTAGTCCTCGTAAGGAATGCGGTTACCAAATCGTTGCACATGGCCGGCATTGGCTGTCCGTGCGCGGGGCCAAGCAAGATTGCCAACACCTCGCTGTCGGCATATTAGTTAGAACGAATAGCGGACCTGGGATCAGGGACGCCTGTATTGCCGCCGCGGCTACGCGTCCCTGGCAGACGATTTGAGCCGCTGGCATCTAGTCGAAGCTGCCTCATGGTGGCACGGATTGTCGAGCAATTGGGGGCAGGTCGACGTCCTGGTCGCCAATGTCGGTGGTGGTCGCGGTCGACCGATGGACACCAAAGCGAGTGCGCTCGACCCGGCACTGTTGCACCTCGTTGCCGAGATGAACCTGTTCGGGACGGTGTATCGCTGTAATACGGTCGCCCCGATCATGAAAGCCGCAGCGCTCCGGCAAGATCATAACCGTGAGCTCTGTTGCCGGTACAGCGCCATCGGCTGATGGTGGTTACGCTCATTACGGAGTGCGAACGCCGCTATCGCCCATTACACGACTTTATGACCGAGAATCAGCGGCCGGCGAAAGAAGCTTTTCCGGTCCGGAATGCTATGTGGAACGGCGAGGGGTAATATATTGGTGAGTTCGGCGGAAACCAATGCGTCAATCACCCGACGCCACGCTGATTTTTGTCGTTCAGTGATTTGAGCAAGCCCAGCCATAACGAGGAGCGGAATACAGATGACACCAATCCGGTAAATCATACCAGAAGGTGTCCCCGGTAGGACTGCGGCCAAGAACATCAGCAGTGGATAGTGATAAAGATAAAGGGAAAAACGTCATGCCGGCCGTCCATCGGATTGGCTTTTCGCAGCCGTGTAGCAAGGTAGTGAGTTGATGCTCGATCCGCCGAAAGCCGACGAGATGAAAAATAAAGAGCACGCCAACGGCGTAACGGCAAGGTACATTAAAACCATCGATTGCAACTCCCGTCGGCGAGTAGAGCAGCCAATATAAGAACGCTACAAGGAGTATCGTTGAACCCAGGTACAGACCCCATCCAAAGCTCTCGCGAGTTAGATTAATTTTTTCAATGACTTGATAGGTCGCAGCGCCCGCTAGCCATAGTGGATAAAGGATGATTATGCCCGGCCCGACGAACACAGCTATCGCGAGGCAGCCGATGATTGGCCATCGACTTGGTACGAATAGCACACAACCGAATAAAGCATAGTACCAGACTTCATATCCGAGCGACCAATAGGGTATATTTGAACCGATTGGGATATGAGCGCTCCAAACTTGATTCGTGAAGGTGAGCGCAAATGGCAACCAGGTCGGCAGCAGCGGAAACATTTTGCCATAAAAAGATGGATTTATTAGAAAACCTATGTAATCAAGCGCCCAGGTTAATAGGACTGCGGGCACTACGACGGAATAAATTCTGGCGACCCTATTGGTGAAGAAGCGGCGAGGTGAGCGCTCGCTGGTCCCGCACCACATAGGCAATAACGAAGCCCGACAGCACGAAAAATATTGTCACCGTATCATTGGCGAGGTCGGCAAATTGCCAAAAAGCCCATTAGTCCCCTTCGCCGGGCCATCCGACGCGTGGCCCACTCTGCGAAAACCCGTAAATCTGTCGGGTTCTGATCCGAAAGATCCTATGGGCGTTTGGCTAGCGACCTGCGCTCCGGGAGAGTGAGGTTGCTGACGCACCCACTCTGGAGCCGATGATGCTTAAAGACGCCCTTTGGCCCGCGCAGGCCGCGATCCGCACCGATCTTGGCGCGATCTTTGTCTCGATGGAACTGTCACGCAGGGCCTGGCTGATCACATCCCTATCGCCCGGGGCTGGGGAAAAGATGTCCAAACACTCGGTTCCGGCGAGCGATGTGTGTGGGCTGCTGCATCGGTTCGCGGAACTCAGGCGCAAGGCTGCGGCGCGGACCGGCCGGGACTTCCCGATCATCGTCATCCAGGAGGCCGGCCTCGACGGCTTCTGGATCCACCGAGTGCTGCAGTCGGAAGAGATCGAGAGCCACGTGGTCGACCCCGCGTCGATCCTGACCTCGCGCCGAGGTCGGCGGGCGAAGACCGACCGGATCGACGGCGAGACCCTGGTGCGCCACCCTGATGGCGTTCAAGCGTGGCGAGCCGCGGGTATGTTTGATGGCCAGGGCGCCGACGCCGCAGGAGGAGGACTGCCGGGCGCGTCTGCCGCGAGCGCCCTGGCAGAGCGGCTCGATCGATCACGAGCAGGGTGTGTCCAAGGCGGGCAACCCGCGGCTGCGGACAACAATGGTCGAGCTGGCCTGGTTATGGCTGCAGAACCAGCCGACCTCGACGCTCAGCCTGTGGTTCCACGAGCGGGTTCGGCGCCTTGGCGGGCGAGTGCGCAAGACGACCATTGTCGCCCTGGCGGCGCAAGCTCCTCATCGCCCTGTGGCGGTACACGACCGCTGGCGTCGTCATCGCGGGGGCCGTGATGAAGGCAGCACCGGCGACAATCTGACCCCATCCGCGCGGACCTGATCAGTTCTGCCGGATCCAGATGGCCGAACCGAAACGACTGTTGGCCTTACCAGCCGACCGACAGAATGGCCCCGGCCTCCTGAGCCCGACCCGCCGAATGCGGGATGTTGGTGCAGCCGCAACAAGCGGCGACCGTATGTGAGCTTGATCTAGTGCAACACTGGACTTGCTTCGGAAAAGTGGAGAGTTCCCCTATGAGCGGTGAGGAACTCGAAGATGCAGCAGCGACGGTTTACGAAAGAATTTGAGGAGGAAGCGGTCCGCCTGGTGCAAACCAGCGGGCGAACGCAGCGCGAGATCGCCGGCGATCTGGGGATCGGGCTGTCGACGCTGGTCCGCTGGATGAGTCGGAGTCGGGATCGGCGTGCTGCCGACCCAACGACGGCGGCAGAGGGCGATGTCACGGCAGAGCTGAAACGGCTGCGCCGGGAGAACGAGATCCTCCGCCAGGAGCGGGACATCCTGAAGAAGGCGACGGCTTTTTTCGCCCGGGCGGGAAGTCGATGAGGTTCGCGCTCATCGATACGGCGAAAGCGGAATTCCCGATCCATCGTCTGTGCGGCGTACTCGGTGTCAGCCAAAGCGGCTATTTTGCCTGGCGCGGTCGGCCGGCGTGCCGCCGCCAACGCGATGACATGGTGCTGCTGGCGCATGTCCGGTCGGCCTTTACGCTGTCGAACGGCACCTATGGCAGCCCCCGGATGATGCGGGAATTGCGGGACAGCGGCCTCACCGTCGGTCGCCGCCGGACGGCGCGTCTGATGCGGGAGAACGGGCTCAGGGCTCGACAGAAGCGGCGGTTTAAGCGCACCACCGACAGCCAGCATCCGTGGCCGGTGGCGCCAAACCTGCTCGATCAGGACTTCGCGGCAACCGGGCCCGACGAGAAATGGGGTGCCGATATTTCCTATGTCTGGACCCGCGAGGGTTGGCTGTACCTCGCGGTTATCATCGACTTGTTTGCCCGCCGGGTCGTCGGCTGGGCGACCGGCGACCGGCTGCACCGCGATCTGGCTCTTGCCGCTCTGCGCAAAGCCCTGGCGGTGCGCCGCCCAGCAGCCGGGCTGATCCATCACTCAGACCGGGGCAGCCAATACTGTTCGGTCGATTATCAAGCCGAGCTCGGCAAGCACGGCATCCTGATCTCAATGTCGGCAAAGGGGAACTGCTACGACAACGCCATGGTGGAGACGTTCTTCAAGACGCTGAAATCTGAGCGGGTGTGGCGGACCATCTTCTATACCCGCCAACAAGCGACCCAGGCCATTGGCCGCTACATTGACGGCTTCTACAATCCCGTCCGGCGCCATTCCGCCCTCGACTTTACAAGCCCGGTACAGTTCGAAAAAACGGCCGCCAAATGACCTAATGCCTCTCCACTAAACCGACGCAACTCCAAATGGCCTTCCGATCCGGTTAGCCGTAGCGCGTCCCATAGTGCACGACCTGTTCGGCTATTTGGCCTAGGGAATTTCCGCAAAAGACCGCGGGTTATGATGTAGGCGGAGAGGAAAGATACGAGCTTCATCGGGATCTCCGATGGGTTTCCGAGGGATACCGCTCAGATCGCCGCGATGAGCGCGCTGAGTTCCTGGGCCGAGTGGACCGCGCCGAGCACGTAGCGGTCCGGGCGCACGACGATCGCCGAAGCATTTGCCGTCTCGAGCCAGGCGCGCGGTTCGGGAGCGTCATCGGCCAGAACGACGACGTCGCGATCGTTGAGGCGCCCACGTGTGTCAGCCGGCAGAGCTGTGGCGAATTGCGGCTCCAGCAGAGCCGCGTATCGGTAGCCTACCCGGTCATCCAGCCTCGTTCCGTCGGCGAGGCGCGGTTGCGGGGCGATGTGGCCGGCCAGCCCGTTCCACCCCACCGCGACACCCGGGCCTAGCCTGGGCTTGATCGAGGTCATTCGCGCGGCCTCGCCGCCCTCGAGCACCGAGCCGGGTACCGCGGCCTCCATCGCCTTGGTGTTGATCAGTCCGCCAAGCCGCACCGCCAGCTCGATGTATTCCCGCACATGCGGCGCACGCTCGGTCTGATAGGTCTCGAGCAAGCCCTCGTCATTCTGGCCGCGCAGCACCCGGCCCAGCTTCCAGGCAAGGTTGGCGACGTCGCGCATCCCTGCGCACATGCCCTGCCCCAGGAATGGCGGGGTGAGATGGGCGGAGTCACCCGCGATCAACAGGCGAGCTGTGCCAACGCCTCGCAATCGCAGAATGAAAGGTGTAGACGGCCACGCGCTCAAGCTCGATGTCGGCCGGCTCTACCCACGGCTTCAGCAGTTCCAGCACCTTCGCTGGCTGGGTGAGCGTGGTGTCGTTCTCGCCGGGCAGCACCGCGATCTCCCAACGGCGGCAATTGCCGGTGCCGCGGACATAAGTGACCGGGCGCTGCCGGCTGCAGTGCTGCACGCTGTAGCTCCCAGGTCGGGCGCGGCCGTTTCAGAAGAGCGTCGAGCACCAGCCAGCGCTCGTGAAAGCCCAGATCCGCCATCGGGGCGCCAATCACGCGCCGGACCAGCGAGCGCGCGCCCTCGCACCCGACGACGTAACGCGCACGGCAGTTCACCAGGCCACCGGTCGAGAGGTCCGCGTAGCGGACGACGACCGCGTCCGCTTCCTGATCCAGCGCGAACACCTCGCTGCGCAACTTGAGCGATACCGATGGAAAGCGTGCGAGCGCGTCATGCAGCACCCGCTCGAACTCTGGCTGATGGAAGCGGTAGCTCGCATGCCATCCCTGCGGCCCGGGTTCGCTCGGACGCGGCCAATCGAGCAGCAGCCGCCCGGTGTCGTCGAGGAACTTCATGCCGGGAGAGACATGGACGAGCGGTTGCATCGCGTCCGCAAGGCCCACCGTCTGGACCAGCCGCATCGCTTCGTCATCGAAGTGCACCGCTCGCGGCAGGCAATAGATCTCCGCCTCGCGCTCCAGCATAAGCGTGCCGATACCCTGCAGCCCGAGCAGGTTTGCGAGCATCGCACCGGCGGGTCCGCAGCCGACGATCACGACGTCGGTTTCGCAGGTTCGATGGTTCGGTTCAGTTTCGGTCGCCATGATGTCTCCTCCCTGAGCGGAGAGAACCCCCCGTTGCGCGACACTTTCACGTTCGCTTCGTTCGGGGCAGAGTTATCTCCGCGTTGTCCACGATGCGGACAGATCGCCATGCAGTCCAAGCCGATCCGCTCGTTTGCCCGCGGGCTCGACGTGCTCTCGGCCCTCAACCGGCACGGCAGTGCGACCGCTCTCACGCTTGCGCGTGAGACGGGCGTCCCGCGAGCAACCGTGTACCGTCTGCTACAAACGTTGCTGGAGAGCGGCTATGTCGGCCGCGGCACCGCCAACGACCGCCTTCATCTCAGATTGAAGGTGCGGAGCCTTTCCGAAGGCTTCGAGGACGAGCGGTGGATTATGGCGATCGCCGGACCGGCTTTGGTGGAGCTCACACGGCAGATCTCATGGCCGTGCGACGTGGCGACACTCGATGTGCTCAGCATGATCATTCACGATACTAGCCATCGCATCGCCCCGCTCTCGATCGACCGCAACATGGTCGGGCAAACCATGCCCCTTCTCGGCAGCGCGTCCGGCTTGGCCTACATCGCATTCGCGCCGAAGCAGGAGCGGCAGAACATGCGGGCACTGCTTGCTCGCTCGAAGAATCCGCACGACGCGCTCGGGCGCGAACCGGCGCAGGTGTCGCGCCTCATCCTCGCCACGAGGCGTCGCGGCTACGGCTTGCGACAGGGCGGGCAAATCTGGCCTCACACAGGCTCCATCGCCGTGCCGATCCGGGTCGAGAAGCGCGTGCTGGGCTGAATTAATGCGATCTGGACGGCGCGCGTGATCAGCGCAGAGGAAGGCGTGCGCCGTTGTCTCGGCCCCTTGCGCGAGACGCACGAACTGATCGAGCGGCAACTTGCCGAAGCAAGCAGCAGATAGAAACAGGCCTCGTGGCCACAAAGTGGACCGGTTGAACACGCTGCTCTCGTGCGCCCCGAACCTCCGTCAATATCGGTATCGCCCGGCGACGTCCCCGATCAGGCCGCGCCGATAGGAGTTTGGCCATTCATCGAGGAAACAGCAGCATGGAGCAGTGACAAGATCCTCCCAGGCACCAAGCCGGTCGAGGAGCGGACCAGATTCCACCTATTCTCGACCAGGGCACGGCAGGCCGGCTCGGCCTCTTTAAACCGCCAAGTCTCCTCATCAGGCCGATGACGTGATAAAATGAGAAATTGTGAAGGGAGGACCAGATGAGTGTCGAACTCAATCACACGATCATCCCGGCGAAGGACAAATGGGTCTCGGCCAAATTCCTCGCCGATATCCTCAATCTCGAGGCAGGGCCGGAATGGGGCCATTTCGTCCCGGTCAAGACAGCGAACGGCGTGACCCTCGATTTCGATACGCGCGAAGAGTTCCGGCCCGGACATTATGCCTTCCTTGTCAGCGACCCCGAGTTCGACGCCGGGTTCGCGCGCATCCGCGCTCGGGGTGTCCGGTATTACGCCGATCCGCGGCGCGCCAAGCCCGGAGAGATTAATCATCTGCACGGCGGTCGTGGCGTCTATTTCGACGACCCCAATGGTCACTTGATGGAAATGATCACCCACCCCTACGGCGACCGGCCCGAGCAGATCTGACCGTCAGCGCGCTGGCAACGGCGCGCTGCACGGCCTTTTGAGGCTCGAAGGCGGGGCGCCGCCTCGCCTGACTGTCAAGAACGGTCAAACGCGTTATTCGATCGGCAGAAGCCAGTTCGAGGGGGCCGTTCGGCCCCACGGTGAACTCTCCATGAGGCTACCCCCTACGCCGGGACTTAGGAATTCGCCGGGTGTCGAGGTACTGGTCAGTTAGTGGCACTGTAGAGGACAGTGGCACTGTAAAGGACAGTGGCACTGCCAGAGCGCGCCAAAGTGGCCGGCTCTGTGGTTATGATCTGTTTTGGCGCAAAGGGCCGAACTGACCCAGTTCAATAGTATTTGACCGTACGGCCGCGAATGCGGCTTTACTCAGCGGGTCGTACAGTCGCAGTGGGAAGCAAAATGGTCGCCGGCTAAGGCGATAGCGTCGATGCATCTCCAGTCAAATGGGTCAAGATCAGGCCGCAGTTCAAACCGGCTTGCGGCTCAAGCCGGCTCCGCGACTTTCCCGTTCTGGAACGCCGGCATCACGTCGGCGGCGAAGCTCAAGCTGTTCAAGACAAACGGATTTGGGTTACGCCTACCGACTGTTGGACCAAGACGCGGTCAAGCCCCGGATAGCGTCTTCCAAACCCATAAAGTCCCGGTGCTCTGTTCAGGCAGCCCGCACGTGCGTCACCCCTTGATCGCGTCCTCTATGCGGTGGGCAGCTTGGGGGAGATCCCCTTAATCGTGGTCCGACGCGCCCCGATGAGTTGCTAAATGTTGACCCGATTTTACAATGGCTCTTCCTTCGTTGGTTATCGTTCATAAAATGAGAGCTTCTTGATCCTGCCAATAATTGTCACCTGCACTTGCGCACGAAGTTGGTGGTTGCTTCCGTGTTCATGCAGAGAACTACCATATGACCGTTCCGCAGCTTCTTTGGGAGTATCAGCATACACCTTTTGGTAATGTTGATATTTTGCCGCTCCATCTGGCCCGTCTGGCCATACTTGAACCAAGTAGGGCGTCTCCATTTCCTGACTCCACTTTAATTCGGCTCTGAGCGAATTAAGGCTGGATGATCCGCACAAAGCGATCCGAAAGCCAGTTAATTGCCGAAGTGACTTTTTTCATTTGGGAGATCGCCGGCTAGCAGATCGGCGGAGGTCCGGATCGGCGGTGCTTGGATGGTTTGCTGCCGCTGGATAAGGCCGAGCACCCGGATCCACGACTTTGCCCCTGCGACCTGACCGGCAAGTGCTGCGCCGCGGGCGTTTTCCCGCGCAACGGTTGGAGCTTCCACCCCGTGTGCCTCGATCATGTCGCGGGCAACCGTTCGTTCGTCGCTTTCGTCGCTCGATTCCAGGGCTTTATTTATTGATCCTAGGGGCTTTGGGGCCGCAGCGGACCATCGCCTCCTTTGAAGGGTAGGCGATAGCGCTTCTGCGGCCCCGGTGTGTGTTTGGCAGCTCAGTAATCCATGCCGCCCATGCCACCCATACCTCCCGGCGGCATGCCGGGCGCGCCCTTCGGCTCGGGTCGATCGCCGATCATCGCCTCGGTCGTGATCAGCAATCCCGCCACCGAAGCCGCGTCCTGCAACGCCACCCGCACGACCTTGGTTGGATCGATGATTCCGGCGGCAACCATGTCCGTGTACTCGCCCGACTGGGCGTCAAACCCGAAATTCGGGTCGCCCTTGTCGGTCAATTTCCCGACCACAATCGAACCTTCGACGCCGGAGTTTTCCGCGATCTGGCGGACCGGCGACTGGATCGCTTTGCGGACGATGTCGATGCCGACCTTCTGGTCATTGTTGGCCGGGTTGAGGCCGGCCAGGACCTTGCTTGCGAACAGCAGCGCGACGCCGCCACCGGCCACCACGCCTTCCTCGACCGCCGCCTTGGTCGCGTGCATGGCGTCGTCGACCCTGTCTTTGCGCTCCTTAACCTCGACCTCGGTGCTGCCGCCGACGCGGATAACGGCGACACCGCCCGAGAGCTTGGCGAGGCGCTCCTGCAATTTCTCGCGGTCGTAATCAGACGTCGTCTCTTCGATCTGCGCCCGGATCTGGTTGACGCGCGCGAGGATGTCTTCTTTCTCGCCGGCGCCGTCGATGATCGTCGTATTTTCCTTTTCAATCAGCACCCGCTTGGCGCGGCCGAGCATGTCCAGGGTTACGTTCTCGAGCTTGATGCCGAGGTCTTCCGAGATGACCTGAGCGCCAGTCAGCGCAGCGATGTCTTCAAGCATGGCCTTGCGTCGGTCGCCGAAACCCGGTGCCTTGACCGCCGCCACCTTGAGGCCACCGCGCAGTTTGTTGACAACGAGGGTGGCGAGCGCCTCGCCTTCGATATCCTCGGCGACGATCAGCAAGGGCCGAGCGCTTTGCACGACGGCCTCGAGTAAAGGCAATAGCGATTGCAAGCCGGATAGCTTCTTTTCGTGCAGCAGGATATGTGCGTCCTCCAATTCGGCGACCATCCTCTCGACATTGGTGACGAAATAAGGACTGATATAGCCGCGGTCGAACTGCATCCCTTCAACAACGTCGAGCTCAGTTTCGAGCGACTTCGCCTCCTCGACGGTGATGACACCCTCATTGCCAACTTTCTTCATAGCCTCGGCCAACATCCGGCCAATCTCGGCATCGCCATTGGCCGAGATCGTGCCGACCTGCGCGATCTCGTCATTGGTCGAAACCTTCTTCGAACGCGTTTTGATATCCTTGACGACGGCCTCGACCGCCATATCAACGCCGCGCCTCAGATCCATCGGGTTCATGCCCGCGGCTACCGCCTTGACGCCTTCACGCACCATCGCGTGGGCGAGAATGGTTGCGGTCGTCGTGCCGTCGCCGGCTTCGGTGCTCGTCTTACTGGCCACCTCACGCACCATCTGGGCGCCCATGTTCTCGAACTTGTCGGAGAGCTCGATTTCTTTGGCGACTGTGACGCCGTCCTTGGTGATGCGCGGGGCACCCCAGCTCTTGTCGAGGACGACATTGCGGCCCTTGGGCCCCAAAGTCACCCTGACCGCGTTGGCGAGTATGTCGATCCCGTGCAGCATCCGCTCGCGGGCATCGGCACCTAGCCGAATATCTTTAGCAGCCATGATCGTTCCCCTTTCAACGCGTCGTTGCAGCAGCGGCGCCACCCGCGACAATGCCCATGACGTCGGATTCTTTCATGATGATCAGTTCCTCGCCGTGGATCTTGATCTCGGTGCCCGACCACTTTCCGAAGAGGACACGGTCGCCGGCCTTGACGTCGAGCGGATGGACCTTCCCGTCGTCGCCGCGGGCCCCGGGCCCGACCGCGATGACATCGCCTTCCATCGGTTTTTCCTGTGCGGTGTCGGGAATGATGATCCCACCTGTCGTCTTCGCCTCCTGCTCCACCCGCCGGAGCAGCACGCGGTCGTGCAAAGGTCTGAATTTCATCAAAGTCTTCCAAAGTTTCGGGTTGAAATCCGACCGCCCTCGTAAGGAAAGCGATACAAATTCTGGGATATCTCTAATCACAAGGACTAGCACTCTATGTCCAAGAGTGCTACGGACATCGGGCGCGGCCCCGCCTTTTACAAGGGCGTGTCACAGCGCCGGGATCGCGGGTGATGGCTCATGGCGTTATTGCGCATCAATTAAGATGCTTATCAAAGCATAAACGGCGCAATATTTTGTTTGACCGGCTCGGTCAGGTGGATTGCAAAGAGCCTTGCTCCGCCCCGCGCGATAATCTTGCCGCATTGCTGAATTTGATGACAGCAGCGGTAAGCTGCCAAATCTGTCCTGGATTTCTCCCAATCCATCAGATCGGTGGCATTATCCGAGAAAATAAACCGCGATTTATAAATAAAAACAGTGATGTGAGAGTCTGCCTTTCTTAAAACATATTTGTGATCGTCTTGTAAATGTAGAAGTTGAAGCACCACTTAAAAGGCGGAAAATCAATATATGGGTGTCGTTCTCTACGACAAAACGGCGGCATATCTGCCGAATTTCTATCTTACCCGCCGGGTAGTAGTCGAGATTTTAGTCGGGGCCGACGGTCGCCGATGACAAGATCGGGAGGGAGCAGTTCCTTCTTGAAATAGGGGAACGAGCATGAAGATCTCACCAAGTTTAAAGCCTGGAATCTGGGGAGCGGTGATCGGTGCGGTCGCAATAACCGTGGTCGGCTTCTCATGGCTCGGCTGGACATCCGGCAGCACGGCCGAACAGATGGCCGCCGATCGCGCTCAGACCGCGGTCGTGGGCGTACTGACGCCAATCTGCGTGGAGAAATTCCAGCAACAGACGGACGCATCAGCAAAGTTGGCAGAGTTGAACAAGGCGTCGTCGTGGGACCGCGGGTCAATGATCGAAAAGGGCGGATGGGCGACACTGCCCGGAAGCGATACCCCAAATTTGGCGGTTGCCCGGGCTTGCGCGGAACGGCTCGGCAGGCCGTCATAACCGAAGGCCAGCAAGACGCCTCGGATTACGCGGCCCCGCCCGGCCAGCTCGGCGTTAAGCGGGTCCCCGCGGCTTTCTCAGGGCGAGAGCGATCATGACGCTGCCCGCTCGCTTCTCCCTGCTCCATTCGGATCTGAACGATTTTCTTTTCGCTTCGGTCGGCGATCAGCAAAACGGCATGCCACTTAATGTCATGTCGGCGTTGATACGGCTTGATATCGATCCATTGAAAGAGGCGAGGCGACTTGCAGCTCTACCAGCGACGCCCGCGGCCGAGTCATTGGCCCTGATGATCGCCCGCTTGCTCCTTAGTCGACTGGACCCATCAGATTTGGAGACGAGCAACCGGTTGGTGGCGCTGTTGCCAAGGCAGAGGCACGATGCCCGATCAGAAGATCCGAAGACCTCGCTAAAAGGCAGGCGGTATTATCGAATCATGATGCTTCTCGCCTGCCTCGCTTTTGGGGCGGCGGTACTGACTGCCATTTTCTAATCCGTTTCGACCCGTGATCGAGGAGCGAAGGAGATGCCGCGCCCGTGTTTAAAAAATAAAAGCCATGAGATACCTCGTGCCGCCAATCGTGATCCCAATCCTTGTGCTTGTGGCTGTGGTGACCTATTCGCTGTTGGGACCGCCGCTCACTGCTAGCCATCCCGCAGATCCGGCGGTGAAGGTACAATCGCGTTGACACAATTTATCGGCTTGAGCCGGGGCTGCTAGAGTATGGTACGCGGTTCCTGGACTTGCTTCGGAAAATCGGAGAGTTCCCCTATGTGGCGCCAAAAAGGGTCGCCAAAGCTAGCGCTAGCGCGCTTTTAGCGGGGCCGAGATGGCGTACGAAAAGCTGGACCAAGCACTTCGACAGCTGAAACTAGATCGCGAGCGTGCCGACGAGATCGAAACTGCACAACGAAGAGCGGCCGAACAAGCGAGCATCCGGTTCTCACAAATCAAGTCGACAGTGGTGGGGCCTATTTTCGACGAGGTTGCGGCGCGCGTCGTGGCCGAAGGTTTCTTCGCGGAAACGATCGATGAGCAAAACAACCCCTCTGGTCCAATTTCCCTCAATCTGAATTTATCGGAAGATGACGGGTTTTGCCGCAAAGGCAGCTTCCAGGTACGGTTTGATCTCAATCAATCTACCTGCGAATTTGGGAAGTCGACGATGGCCAAGACAGCATCAACGAATCAACTTATATTCGGAGATAGACATTTTCAACTCGATGAATTGACCGAGGATCTAGTTCGTGAGATGGCCGAGCAATTTGTGCTCGATTTGATCACCGGGGATCTAATCCATTAACTGAGAAACTCTCCCCAAAGAGGCCCCCGGCGGCGCACGTCCGCGGACTTTTTTGGCGCCGAGGGCTCTGAAGACTTGGGGACCGCCTCGGAGAACGCTGATGCATGCCGATGGTACTTTAAGTCTTCGAGATAGTAAATTAAAATATATCGGACAAAAAATACAATTTTCGATATATCGCAAAGCGAGGCGAGCGCCGGGCTGGACAGTTTCGCCTGCGACACGCATTCGATTTGTCGGACGAAGACCGCGCAGATCTACAAAAGACGGGCGACCTGCGAGCCGTCTAGCTGCTCCTGGGGCGACGCGCTGCTGGCAAAAATGCAGGCCAATCGGTTGATCGCCGACCGCGCCTTCGATGCCGACAAACGGGTCCGCGAGCCCCTGGCCGCCGCCGGCAAATCAGCTGTGATCCCGTCCAGGCCAAACCGCCTCAACCCGTTCGAACTCGACCGCGAACTCTATAAGGCGCGCCACCTCATCGAGAATTTCTTCGGTGCCCTCAAACACTTCAGAGCAATTGCGACGCGCTACGATAAAACCTCCAGAAATTTCCTGGCGGCGATCCACCTTGCCGCCGCTATCATCTGGCTCAAATGACGACACGCCCTAATGCGCGGGTCGCCTAGGTATCCCCCTAGGTATCCCTTAAAATCAAGTTCGGGGAAACGCTCAGCAACAATAGGCGGTTCTATGTGATTGATTCACCGTACTCGCGGATAGCCAAGGCAACACGCCGAAACCTCGATCCGCAAATTCCTAAACTGTGGGTCGCAGGTTCGAGTCCTGCCGGGACGTGAAATCAGGAACTTAGCGATCCCTAGAAGGCAGCTCGATGCTAATAGAGTTACATCGGTTGGGGCTGGCAGAGGCCGCTCTCCGAGCCGGAGTGGTATTGGATCGGCTGGCTGCGCTCGCCGCGATCGGCCGACCACATTCAGGTGAAACCGTCAGGTTTACAGCAGGCTGCCGCCGTCGACGGGGATGACCGTGCCGTTGACAAAGGTCATCGTTGTCGCCAATCCGAGGATCACCGCAGCGACCTCCTCGGGCTCGGCGATCCGCTTGAGCGGGTTATTGGCGATCCTTTGCGCGCGCTGCTGCGACGTCCACATGTCGGTCATCGGCGTCTCCATCAAGCTCGGAGCCACCGCGACCACCCGGATCGTCGGCGCCAGCGCTCGCGCCAGCGACATCGTCATCGCGTGAAGTCCCGCTTTGGCCGCCGCATAGGCGATGTTGCTACCGCCGCCGCGGACGCCGGATACCGAGCCGACATTGACAATCAGGCCCTGACCGCTCGCGGCGAGCAATGGCTGGCAGGCGCGCACCATCGCGAACGGACCACGCAGGTTGACCGCCAGAACAAAATCAAAGAATTCATCGTCGAGGGCGCGCAAATCGGCGTGCGGGATCACGCGCGTGCTGCCGGCATTGTTGACCAGGATATCGAGCCGGCCCTCGGTCGCCCCGATAGCGTCAACGAGACTTTCGACCGCCGCGGTATCCTGGGCTGGGGTGCGGCTGGCGCGGTGACCGGTTCCGGGTAGGCTTGCAACCAGCCGGTCGGCGGCCTCGGCATCACTGCTAAAGGTGATGACGACGCGCGCCCCAGCTGCCGCAAACAAGTGTGCTGTCGCCGCACCGAGGCCTTTGCTGCCGCCCGTCACCAGTGCGACCCGCCGGTCGAGCATGCCCATCGCGGTGATCCCGGCTCAGCCCGGCGCGGCTATTCCGCCGCTGCCTGCAACGGGGCGTCCAGGGTCTTCATAAACTCGATCAGATAAGGCTTCCACAGCTCAGCATAGAAATGGCTGAAATGCCCGTGGGTGTTGGGTCCGGCCGGGATCAGCACATAACGGCCGTGCTTGACCCGTTTCATCGCGCGCTCGACGGTCCCAAGCTCGGGCGGGTTCGCGTGATCCTCGGCGTCGTTGATCAGCATCACCTTGGCCTTGATCTTGTCGAGATCGGGCTCGGGGTTGTAATCCTGGATCGCCTCGATCGCCCAGAGCTGGTTGTTGGCGTCGCCCTTCGCCGCCTCGGCCAGCCGGTGCTCGTAGAGCGCGTTGGCAGCGGCGAGCGTTGGCGCCATTTCCTGAATGCGGGTGGGGCTCTCGGTGCCGAAATTCCCGGCGGCGGCGTAGATGTAGTGGCGCGGGTTGGTTTCGTAGAAGCCGTTGTTCCAATCCGGGTCGTGCCGGATCGCCTCAGCCTGGGCGCGGCGGCCGAGCCAATTGCGGCCGCTGATCTCAACCGGCTGACAGGAGATCGGCACCGCCCCGTCCATCAGATCGGGATACTTCTCGGCCCACATCCAGGCATGCATGCCCCCCATTGAGCTGCCGATAACAAGACGCAGATGCGCGACCTCAAGACATTCGGTGACCAGCCGGTAACCCAATTCGACCATGTCATGGTAGCGGTAATGCGGGAATTTCCCTTTGAGCCCGTCCGAGGGTTTGCTCGATCCGCCGCGTCCAATCGCATCCGGCATGATTAGGAAGTATTCCGCCGCATCGAGCGGCTGCCCTGGTGCGAACAGCTCGTCGGCGAGGTTCGGGTGCAGCCAATTGGCGCCTGTGCCGGTATTGCCTTGCAATAACAGGATGCCGTTGATGATCTTCCCCGCCGCGTCGCGCCGGGCCGTACCCAGGGTACGGTAGTGCAGCCGCAGCTCGGGCAGCGTCTCGCCGCTTCGAAACACGTAGTCCCGAATGACAAAGTCGGCCTCCCAATAATTCGGCCATTTGATTGTATCGGCATCAGCGGCGGCATCAGCAGGCATTCGCGGGTCCTCCGGTTTCCTCGACGAGATGATACGGAATACCCGTGCTCGTAGGAAGCCGTGGGCGATGGCTTCCGCCGATCGACTTGACCAGCGGAGCGGTTGGCCCTTCATTAGGTCGCGATCAGGTGCGGCCTCGCTGTCGCGCAAATCGGGCGAGCGGGGCTCGGTTGCGAGAGTCAAAGCCCATGCCGCTTATTCGGAGGGGGAACGGAAATGCACTGGTTGTGGGTCATCGTCATCGGCTTTTTGGCGGGCGCGATCGCCAAGCTGTTTATCCATGGGCCCGGCGGGATCATCGTAACGACGCTGCTCGGGATCGTTGGGGCAATTTTTGCGTCATGGCTCGGCCAGCGGATCGGATGGTATCCTCCCGGGCGGCAAGCGGGCTTTATCGGCGCGATCGTCGGCGCGGTGCTGATATTGGTGATCTATCGCGCGATCGTCGGCGGGCCGCCGGCGTAGTGGCCCGTCTGAAAGGCATGCGCAAAAACCGGACCGCCTTCATCAGACGCCTGGTAATGAGGCGCGCGCCGCCTCGGCGGGAATATCTGAATATCGACCATCTGACTAGCCTAGCAGATCAATCGATCCGCGAACTCGGGACACCCCAGCAGGTTACAGAGAGAGACGGCGGTTTGCTGCGCGCGGCGTCAGGCATTTCGTTTGTCGTGGGTGGTGCAGTGCGGTAATTTCATCAAAAATAACCATCTATTATAGGCGCCGGTGATCGAACGCGGTCGCCTTTGTCCCCAGCAATAATCGAATAGAGCAGCCTTGGCCGTTTCATCGTCCGCCGCCCCGCCTTCCGCTCCCGACATAACCTCCGTCACGATCGAAGACGAAATGCGGCGCTCTTACCTCGATTACGCGATGAGCGTGATCGTGGCGCGCGCCTTGCCCGATGTTCGCGACGGGCTAAAGCCGGTTCACCGCCGCATCCTTTACTCGATGAAGGTCAACGGCAACGAGTGGAACCGCGCCTACCGCAAGTCAGCCCGCATTGTCGGCGACGTGATCGGCAAATATCACCCGCACGGCGAGCTCGCGATTTACGACGCGATGGTCCGCATGGCGCAGGATTTCGCCATGCGGCTGCCGCTGATCGATGGCCAGGGCAATTTCGGCTCGATGGACGGGGATTCACCGGCGGCCTATCGGTACACCGAGGCGCGTCTCGCCCGGGTCGCCAACTCGCTGCTCGACGATCTCGACAATGACACCGTCGATTTCCAGCCGAACTACGACGAGACCGAGCGCGAACCCAAGGTCCTACCGGCGGGCTTTCCAAACCTGCTGGTCAATGGCGCCCAGGGGATTGCGGTCGGCATGGCGACTAACATCCCGCCGCACAATCTCGGCGAGGTGATCGAAGCCTGCTGCGCCTATCTCGACAATGGCGCCATCACAATCGAGCAGCTGATGGAGCATGTGCCGGCGCCGGATTTCCCGACGGGTGGCATTATCATCGGCCGGTCCGGCACCCATGCCGCCTACAAGACCGGCCGCGGCGCGGTGATCCTGCGCGCCAAGAACCACGTCGAAGAAATCCGCAAGGACCGGGAGGCGCTTGTCTTCACCGAGATGCCTTATCAGGTCAACAAGGCGAAGTTGATCGAGCGCATTGCCGAGTGCGTGCGCGAAAAACTTGTCGAAGGCATTGCTGAGCTGCGCGATGAAAGTGACCGTGACGGAGTGCGCGTCGTCGTCGAATTAAAGCGCGATGCCGAGCCCGACATCGTGCTTAACCAGCTTTACCGCCATACCGCGCTGCAGACGAGCTTTGGCGTCAACATGCTGGCGCTGAATGGCGGCCGGCCCGAATTGCTGACCTTGCGCGACGTGATCGCCGCCTTTATCGCGTTTCGCGAGGAGGTCATCACGCGCCGCACCAGCTATTTGCTGGGTAAGGCGCGGGAGCGGGCGCACACCCTTTTGGGTTTGTTGATCGCGGTCGCCAATCTCGACGCGATCATCGCGCTGATCCGCGCGGCGCCCGATCCGGCGACGGCGCGCGCCGGGCTGATTGGCCGGGCTTGGCCCGCTGCCGACGTGGCGCCGCTCGTGGCTTTGGTTGGCGAACCCGGGCGCGCGGTCGCTGCGGACGGCACCTATCAGCTCTCTGAAGAGCAGGCGCGAGCCATTCTCGACTTGCGGCTGCAACGGCTGACCGGGCTCGAACGCGACAAGATTTCCGAGGAATTGCGCGGTCTGATCACCGAGATCGGCGGCTATCTCGAGATCTTGCGCTCGCGGGCGCGGCTGATCGAGGTGCTGCGCGGCGAATTGTTGGCGATCAAGGAACGGTTCGCGACGCCGCGCCGGACCCAGATCGAGGATGTCGAGTTCGAGGCCGACATCGAGGCGCTGATTCAGCGCGAAGCGATGGTCGTGACCGTCAGTCATGCCGGATACATCAAGCGGGTGCCGCTATCGACATATCGGGCGCAGCGCCGCGGCGGCCGCGGACGGGCCGGAATGGCGATCCGCGAGGAGGATTTCCTCAACGAGGTCTTTGTCGCATCGACCCACGCGCCGGTGCTGTTCTTTACCTCATCCGGGCGCGTCTACAAGCTCAAGGTGCACCGTCTGCCGCTCGGCACCCCGCAGGCGCGCGGCCGGCCGATGGTCAATCTGCTGCCCAACCTGATGCCCGGCGAGACGATCTCGACCGTCATGCCATTACCCGAAGACGAGGAAAGCTGGAGCGATCTGACGGTCGTGTTCGCGACCGCGAATGGATACACCCGCCGCAACGCGCTGTCGGACTTTGGCGATGTCCGCGCCAACGGCAAAATCGCAATGAAGTTCGAGGGCGATGACGCCAATGATCGGCTGATCGCCGTCGCCACCTGCACTGACGCAAACGACGTTCTACTGGCAACGCGCAACGGGCGGGCGATCCGGTTTCCGGTGGGCGATGTGCGGGTCTTCGCCGGTCGCAATTCGGTCGGGGTTCGCGGAATCCGGCTCTTGGGTGACGATCAGGTCATCTCAATGTCGATCCTGCGGCACGAAGAGATCGACCCCGATCTGCGTGATCAATACCTACGGCGCGCAGCGGAACGCCGCCGTCAAATCGGTGATGAAACCGAAGCTAACGGTATTAATGAAGCATCGACCGAGGTCGAAGAAACCGATACGGAACGGCGCAATCCGCAGTCGAGCGAAGAAATCGCAAATGCGCCGATGCTGACAGACGAACAGTTCGCCGATCTCGCCAATCGGGAGCAGTTTCTGTTGAGCGTGACTGAACGCGGTTTTGGGGTTCGCAGCTCGGCCTATGACTATCGCATCACTGGTCGCGGTGGGCAGGGGATCAATAACATGGACCTGACGCGGCGGCGCGATGCCGTGGTTGCCGTGTTCCCGGTCGAGCACAATGACCAAGTTATGCTGGTGGCCGATGCCGGAATGGTCATACGCTGCCCGGTCGGTGGCATCCGGATCGCGCGGCGCGGTAGCCAAGGCGTCGTGATCTTCAAAATAGATGATGGTGAACGCGTTGTTTCGGTTGCGCGGCTACCCGATGATTCCGAAGATAACGGCGATGGTGCTGCCGATACCTCGGGCGGGGAACAAGAAATCGACGACGGTCAACAGACTGATACGGGGGACCAATGATCGAGCCGCGCGTCGGGATTTACCCTGGCACCTTTGATCCGATCACCAATGGCCATTCGGATATCATCCGGCGCGCGGCCAAGCTCGTTGACCGCCTGGTTATCGGTGTCGCCCGTAACGACGGCAAGGGGCCGCTGTTCGCGACCGACGAACGGGTCGAGATCGTGCGCGACGAGGTGGAGCATCTCGAAAACGGCGATGCCGAGCGGATCGAGGTCCGCCCGTTCGATAGCTTGCTAATGCATTTCGCGCAGTCGGTCGGTGCCAAAGTCATTATCCGCGGGCTGCGGGCGGTGTCCGATTTTGAGTACGAGTTTCAGATGGCCGGCATGAACGCCAGGCTCAACCCCGATATCGAAACCGTTTTTCTGATGGCATCCGACCGCTATCAGTTCATCTCCTCTCGTTTTGTGAAGGAGATCGGCGCATTGGGCGGCGACGTCTCGCATTTTGTCAGCCCGCGCGTCGCCACACGGCTGCTCGAACGTTTCGCCAACGGCCGCAGCAGACCACGCCGCCGCGCCGTCGCAGGGTAACCGCACCACATCGGCCAGCGAACCCACTAGGCGAGGCGAGAAGGCCTGCTGAGCTCGCTTGCGCGCGTTCAATGCCGGTCGGCCGAGTGAATTTTTTTCGTCCGTGTGACCTAGTTCACATCGCTAACCAAAAGTTAGTGATATTCGCGGCCTGCGGTTACGAACCGTCAGGAGATCGTCATGATCGCGAAGACGCCGACACCCGTTCGCTGGGCTGAAGAAGCCGAGGCGGGACGGGTCTGTACGCTGGCGCTTCTCGAACCGGAACCGGAAAGCGCGGCGACCCGTCCAACTCAAATCGCTGCCGAATGCTCCTTCTTTCAGGCGATGCTTCTGAGGTGGTTGTGGTCGGGTCGGCTTGAGCCGGCAGAAAAAGCGAGACGTTGACTGGCGAGGCAGGTACTCTAGCTGCTAGCGTTTTTTCTCGCGAGACGTGACGGTGACGATTCCGGCGTAGCGAATGATCGCGCTCGTCTTGGCGACACCGACGGATCGGGAGTTTAGTTTTCTCGGCCCGGTTACACGCATGGGGGCTGTCATGAACGGAACCACCCATCAAGAAAAGCGCCAGATTTTCATCCAGAATCCTTTGCTCGGCAAATTGAGCGAAGACGAAATCGAAAAGCTCGTCACCTATTCGCGAGTAGAGCGCTATCCTGCCGGAGAACGGATATTTGAGAAAGACTCCGTAGGTAGCTGCATGATGCTGGTGCTCCGCGGAAGTGTCCGCACCAGCTCGATTTCGATAGATGGCAGAGAAATCGTATTCAGAATGATGCAACCCGGCGAGGTCGTCGGAGAAATTGCGGCGCTTGACGGCGGCAATCGCAGCGGCGACGCCTTCGCAATGACGGATTGTGAACTGCTGGTGCTGCAGCGGCGTGATTTCATTCCGCTGCTTGAAAAGCGTCCTGATATTTGTCTAATGCTGATCAATATTTTATGCGATCGTCTGCGCAAGACGAGCGAGCAGGTCGAGGATCTGTTGTTCCGCCATGCCGAGGCGCGCATCGCTAAGGCTCTGCTGCAGCTGTCTGAGCGGTTTGGCCGGCCGGGCGCGAACGGCCGAGCTCGCGAGTTGCATCTGTCGCAAGCGGAGCTTGGAAACATCATTGGGATCACGCGAGAGAGCGTCAATAAACAGCTCAAACATTGGGAACGTGATGGCTACGTCCATGTCGCGAAGGAGTCGATCCTCGTGCTCAACCGCCAAAAGCTTGAAGAGCTGATCTAAATCGGCAAAAACGCCGGCCGGGCCTAAACCTTGCCGGCTGTTTGCCCAGTAATTGTTGCCGCCCCATATCGATGTCGTTGATGCCGATATGGAATAGCCGATGCCGATTGCCGCGCCGCGGCCCGAAACCTGGATCAGGACAACTCCGGCCGGGCTCTATTGCGAACCCGGAGATTTCCATATCGACCCGTCACGGCCGGCGCCTCGCGCCGTCATCACGCACGGTCACGGCGACCATGCCCGCCCCGGCAACGGCCAAGTGTTGGCAACTCCAGAGACGCTCGCGATCATGCAAGCGCGCTATGGCGTAGACGCCGGCGACGCGCTGCAGCCGCTCTCTTGTGGTGAAAAATTAACAATCGGCGAGGTCGAGGTAAGGCTGATGCCTGCGGGGCACGTGCTGGGCAGCGCTCAAATTGTGCTCGATTATCGCGGCAGCCGGGTAGTCGTTTCCGGCGACTACAAGCGCCGGCCGGACCCGACCTGCCCACCGTTCGAGCCGGTTAATTGCGATCTCTTCATTACCGAGGCGACGTTCGGGCTGCCGGTTTTCAGACACCCGCCCGACGGCCAAGAGATCGATAAGCTGTTGCATTCGGTCAGTTTGTTTCCCGAGCGCTGCCACCTCGTCGGGGTCTACGTGCTCGGAAAATGTCAGCGCGTCTTGGCCTTGCTGCGCCGCGCCGGCTACGAGGAGCCGGTTTTTTTGCATGGTGCTCTGATCGCGATGACTGAGCTTTACGAGCGGCTGCAGGGGCCGCTTGGCCCGGTATTGCCCGCAACCGGCATGCCGCGGGACGCGCTGAAAGGCCAGATCGTGCTCGCCCCGCCGAGTGCTCCGGCCGAGCCGTGGTCGCGACGCTTGCCCGATCCACTTGTGGCTCAGGCCTCGGGCTGGATGCGGGTGCGTCAGCGCGCCAAAGCGAGCGGCGTCGAGCTGCCCTTGGTCATCTCCGACCATGCCGATTGGGACGAGCTGACGCAAACCCTGGACGATGTTGCCGCCGACGAGGTCTGGGTCACGCATGGACGCGAGGAGGCGCTGGTCCATTACGCGACAAAGAAAGGATACCGCGCCCGCGCGCTGGCACTGACTGGCTTCGAGGAAGACGAGTGAACCGCTTTGCGGCACTGCTCGAAGCCTTGCTATTGACCCCGTCGCGCAACGGCAAACTGCGATTGATGCAGGAATACTTTGCGAGTCAGCCGGACCCGGAGCGCGGTTGGGCATTAGCGGCCTTGACCGGCGAATTATCCTTTGCCGAGGCCAAACCCAATCAGGTGCGCATGCTCGCCGCTGAGCGGGTCGATCCCGAGCTGCTCGGCTGGTCCTATGATTTCGTCGGCGACCTCGCCGAAACCGTGTCGCTGATCTGGCCCGCACCCGCGCCCGCGCCCACCCCGACTGGGCCGACCGCGGCGCGGACATTGAGCCTGACCGAGATTGTCGAAACGTTACACCGCGCCAATCGCGCTGAGGTAGCGCGCTTGCTCGAACCGTGGCTCGACGCGCTCGACGCCACCGGACGCTGGGCGTTGTTGAAGCTTGTCACCGGCAGTCTGCGGATCGGCGTCTCGGCGCGGCTTGCCAAGACCGCGCTCGCCGAATGGGGCAACGTCTCGGTCGATCAAATCGAGGAGGTCTGGCACGGGCTGTCTCCTCCTTATCAGCCATTATTCGATTGGCTCGAGGGCCACCAGCCGCCGCCTGACATTAGCGATCTGCCGACCTTTTCGCCGCTGATGTTGGCTCAGCCGCTCGAAGACGATGACCTCGCGGGCCTCGATCCAAGCGATTATTTGGCCGAGTGGAAATGGGACGGCATCCGCGTTCAGCTCGTCGCTCGCGGTGGCGAGCGGCGGCTCTATTCGCGTTCCGGCGACGACATCGGTTCGGCTTTTCCCGATATTCTGGCGGCGATCCCCGACGAGGTAACGCTCGACGGCGAGCTGCTGGTGATGCGATCGGGCGAAGCTGCTTCGTTTAACGATCTACAGCAGCGACTTAATCGCAAAGTCGCGAGCGAGAAAATGCTGCGGGACTATCCCGCCGCGGTCATGCTCTACGATATCCTGCGCGAGGGCGCCGAGGATCTCCGCGGCCTGCCATTTGTCGAGCGCCGCCGCCGGCTCGAAGCGTGGTATGCGGATGCGCCCCGCGCCGGCCTCGATCTGTCGCCGATGGTGCCGTTTACCAGCTGGGACGAGTTGCGCGAACTGCGCGACGGCGCCCGCGACCGCGGCATCGAGGGATTGATGCTGAAGCGCGCGGATTCGACTTATGTCACCGGCCGGCCAAAAGGCCCGTGGTTCAAATGGAAGCGCGGCGCCCTAACCCTCGATACCGTGCTGATGTACGCCCAGCGCGGCCACGGCAAGCGATCATCATTTTACTCGGACTATACTTTTGGAGCGTGGGCTGGCGATACTCTGGTGCCGGTCGGCAAGGCCTATTCGGGCTTTACCGATGACGAGCTGCGGCGGCTCGACCGCTGGGTGCGCAACAACACGGTGCAGCGCTACGGCCCGGTGCGCGAGGTGAAGCCCGGCATGGTTCTCGAAGTCGCATTCGATAGCGTCCACCGTTCGACCCGCCACCGCTCAGGCGTGGCGATGCGGTTTCCACGCATCCATCGCATTCGCTGGGACAAGCCTTTCGAAGAGGCCGATACCCTCGAAAAACTCGAAAAGCTGCTGACGTGATACGGCCGCGGCGTTGATCGCCGGGTTGCGCGCGCCGGCCGGAGGCCCCATCGTGCAAATGAAAGCCGCCGAGGACGAGTTGAACAAGCTTAGGGAACTCTACGACCGAGATTTTGTGCTGTGGACCGAAGAACAGGCCGCCGCATTGCGCCGCGCCAAGGATTCCAACCTGCCGCTCGATTGGGCGAACCTCGCCGAGGAGATCGAGAGCTTGGGAAAATCGGATCGCCGGGCACTGCGCTCGCAAATCACCCGAGTCCTAAGGCATCTGCTGAAACTCGAGGTTTCGACGGCGGCGGGGCCACGTGCCGGGTGGCGGGAGACGATCGTGGATGCCCGCACCGAAATCGAACTCGTGTTGGAAGACAGCCCCAGCTTGCGCAGAGATATTGCCGAACTCATCGAGAAACTGAACCCAATCGCCGCCAAATTAGCTTGCAGCGATCTGGCTCAGCATGATGAGCCGGCAGCCGCAGTCTGGGAACGGGTTAAACAAGGGTTCACCGCCGACCAGGTGCTCGACGACTGGTTTCCCGACCCGCCGGAGTAAGCGAGCCCACCCTCAGCTATTGCTGCCCGGCTCCGAAGGCCGGCCGTGGATGTGGACATGGCGGCCGCCGGCTTCTTCGAGGATGAGGGTGGCAGCCAATTCCCTGTCGGGATCGTCGCAGCGGACCCACAGCAACGCCGCGCCAGCTTGCAACGCTGCGTTAAAATCGTCCCGGTGACGCGGCGCGGTATAGTCGTCGAACAATTCCTTTAGTGCCGCGCCGCCGAGCCCGGCGCCGACTAAGGCGGCCACCGCAACCGCGATCGGCCCGCCCGATAGTACGACGATACCCGCCACCGTCAGCGGACCGATATACTTGATCTCATCGCTGAGCCCGGCCGGCAGCAGGCCCCGCCTGCCAGCATCGGGTGCGCCCGCGGCAGGTTCGCCCGCGGTTGTCAGCGAATCATGCGAGGCGAGGACGGATAGATCGCTTGTCGCAAACCCTGCGGCCAGCAGGTTCGACACGGCGCGATGAAAATGCGCGCGGTCCGGAAACGAAGCCACCGCCTCGCGCACCACCGGAAACGACGCCGCAGCCTCGGCCATCCGATCCTCTCTTTCGCACCCGCCCGTTTCGCATGCTACCGTCAAATCCCGCCGCTGTCCGCCATCTTGCCGCCGCTGATGACCGCACCTGCCCACCCCGATCCTGCTATCGCTGCAGCCGGCGTTTCGCCGGTCATGGCGCAGTATTTCGAGATCAAGGCGGCCAACCCCGGCTGCCTGCTGTTCTTCCGGATGGGCGATTTTTTTGAGCTGTTCTTTGACGACGCGGTCGCCGCGGCGCAGGCGCTCGACATCGCGCTGACCAAGCGCGGCCGCCACGACGGCGCCGACATCCCGATGTGTGGGGTGCCGGTTCACACCGCCGAGACCTACCTCGCCCGCTTAATCCGGGCCGGCTTTAAGGTCGCGATCTGCGAGCAGATCGAAGACCGGGCGGAGGCGAGAAAACGCGCTGCCAAAGGCCCCGTGCGGCGCGCTGTCGTCCGGCTCGTTACCGCCGGGACCTTGACCGAGGAGGGGCTGCTCGACGCCCGCCGCCATAACTACCTCGCCGGCATTGCCGAAGCCGGCGGCGAGATCGGCCTCGCCTGGCTCGATCTGTCCACCGGCGTTTTTGCGCTGACGCCCAGTAGCGAGCCCGGCTTGCCGGGCGACCTCGCCCGCATCGCACCCGGTGAGATTTTGTTGCCTGAGCGCATGCTGGCCCGCCCGGCGCTCTACGAGCTGCTTGGCGAGTGGAAGCCGGCATTGACGCCGCTGCCCAACCCCCGGTTTGATAGCGATACGGCGCGCCGCCGGCTCGAAAGCTTTTACGGCGTCGGTGCGCTCGACGGTTTTGGCAGCTTCAGCCGGGCGGAAATCGCCGCTGCCGGGGCGTTGGTCGACTATGTCGGCCTCACCCAACAAGGCAAGGCGCCGCACCTCCAGCCACCGCATCGGGTAACGCCCGGCTCGGTCATGCAGATCGATGCCGCGACGCGGCGCAATCTCGAACTGGTGACGACGACATCCGGCGAACGCCGCGGCAGCCTGTTGGCGACGGTTGACCGCACGCTGACCGCCGCCGGCGCGCGGCTGCTGGCCGATCACCTGGCTGCACCCTTGACCGAGCCTCCTGCCATCGCCGCCCGGCTCGATGCGGTCGGCTTTTTCCTCGACGCCGCCTTTATCCGTACTCGACTGCGCGAGCGACTGCGCCATTGCCCGGATGTCGAACGCGCCGTGACGCGGCTCAGTCTCGGTCGCGGCGGACCGCGCGATCTCGCAGCATTGCGTCAGTCGCTCGGCGAGACGGCGGTAATTCGCGACATGCTGGCCGAATCCGGCCTGGTACCGCTCCCCGCGCTACTGGGCGCCGCGCGGCGCGGGCTCGGCGAACACGGCGTGCTGGTCGACCGATTGGGGCGCGCGCTCGCCGAGGAATTGCCGCTCTTCGCCCGCGACGGCGGTTTTATCGCCGCCGGCTATTCCGACGAACTCGACGAGTGGCGCCGGTTGCGCGACGAGAGCCGCCGCATGATCGCCGCCCTTCAGGCGCAGTACGCCGCCGATACCGGGGTCGCCGCGCTGAAGATCCGCCATAACAACGTAATCGGCTATTACATCGAGGTGTCGGCCAACCATGCCGGCAAACTCGGCCCAGAATTTATCCACCGGCAGACGATGGCAGGCGCCCAGCGCTATACCACGGCGGAACTGGCGCAGCTCGAAACCAAGATCGCCAGCGCCGCCGAGCGTGCCCTCGCTTTGGAGTTGCGGCTCTACGACGACCTTGTCGGCGAGGTCATGGCGCGGCGCGCCGAGATCGCCGACGCAGCGATGGCGTTGGCGAGCCTCGATGTCGCGGCGGCGTTGGCCGAGCGCGCGCTCGAAGGCGGCTGGGTGCGGCCGGTGGTTGAGGAGGGTACCTCGTTCGAAATAACGGGCGGGCGGCATCCGGCAGTCGAGGCGGGACTGGCTGCGGTCGGCAGCAGCGGCGCTTTTGTCGCCAATGACTGCGTCCTCGCCGAAGTGCGGATCTGGCTTGTCACCGGCCCCAACATGGCGGGGAAAAGCACCTTTTTGCGGCAAAATGCGTTGATCGCGATCCTGGCGCAGATGGGCGCCTATGTGCCGGCGCGGACGGCGCGCATCGGCATTGTCGATCGGCTGTTCAGCCGGGTCGGCGCCGCCGACGATCTAGCGCGCGGCCGGTCGACCTTTATGGTCGAGATGGTCGAGACCGCGGCGATCCTGAACCAGGCCGGCCCGTCATCGTTTGTGATCCTCGACGAGATCGGCCGCGGCACCGCGACTTTTGACGGGCTGTCAATCGCCTGGGCGACGCTCGAACATCTGCATGGCGTCAACCGCTGTCGGACCTTGTTCGCGACCCATTATCACGAGCTGACCGCGCTGGCAGCCAAATTGCCGGCGCTCGCCTGCCACACGATGCGGGTCAAGGAGTGGAAGGGCGAGGTCGTGTTTCTGCACGAGGTCGGCCCCGGCACCGCCGACCGCAGCTACGGCATCCATGTCGCCAAGCTCGCCGGCCTGCCAAAATCGGTCACCGCCCGCGCCGAAGAAGTGCTGGAGGTGTTGGAAAAGGGCGAACAGGGCGGCGCGCTCGCCCGCCTCGCCGATGACCTTCCCTTGTTCCAAGCCGCTCGCCGCCATCACACGCCCGCGGCGGCGCCCGCCCGCGACTCCGCCGCCGAAGCCCTGCTGCACGATATCCGCCCCGACGAACTGACCCCACGCGACGCCCTCGACCTCCTCTACCGCCTCAAAGCGCTCGCCACGGAATAAGTGATATATCTCATACGCCAGCTACCGCGAACGCAATCACAGCTCGAGGTCCTCGTCAGACGTCAGGTCCAGATCCCTTAATAAGCTCTCAGCTGCTCTACGCGCTCGGGCGCAGCCTTGCCACGCTTCCGCCTACTGAGCTCCTGGCGCCAATCCGGGACATTTTCAACATTCTTCAACCAGTCAATTGTTGCGGCGAGTTCGAGCACCGTCGCCGTTTCTCTCTGCGTGCGCGCTAACTTGCATGTGGCTTGCTGCTGACTTAGCCTTCCAATATGCGGGCTCGGCGCCGCGCGCTTGGTTGTTCAAAAATGCTATATGTGACGCCGTCAGAAACACGCAGTTCCAGCCTTTCTCTCAGGAGGCCGAAAGCCGTCGCGTCATCAACTGCTTCAACCAGCTCGGCTGAATAAGGCCCGTAATGGTGGTATCCGTACTCGAAGCCGCTATCCAGTCCAACGCGATCGAGCAGGTGGAAAACCTTTTGCAATCGCACGCGGCCAACGATCTGACCCCCGGCGGCTTGAACCACCTCGGCAACAAGCCGATCACAATTTGCCTGGAGCGCCAGGGGCTACGCAAAAATCGATGACCGAGCCGGAGCTGCAAGCGCGAACGCTATTGCGGGCAGGCCGCCGCCATATTCGCAGGGCGAACGAGTTAAGCCGGCTGGAGCACGTGGATGACGCGGCTAGCGATCAGGTCGCGGGTTTTTGCGGCGTAGGCCGCCATATGCGGCGAGGCGCCGTGCGCCTTTAGCGCATCCAGGCTCTCCCATTTCTCGATCACGACAAAGGTGTCGGCGCCGAATTTCGTCTGAAAGCTCCCGACGCCTTCGGCATCGATCGCCGGTCCGTATTCGATGCAGCCCTGTTCGGCGTGAACCGCCGGCATATTGGCATGAAACGCCTCAAGTATCTGTGCGCGCATGCCGGGTTTGGCGGTGATGATGGCCACTACATGTATCATTACGTATTCCTCCTCTCAGGCGATGCGCTCAAAAACGCTGTGGTGACGAGCCGTCAGTTTTGGGCGAATCTTGGTGGCCCAGTCGCCGAACTCACCTGCTTTCTCCCAGGCGTCGCTCTTTAAAACATCGGGTAAGTCGATCTCGTATATCGTCAAATAACGCTGCATCCCTGAAACTGTTGAATTCTCGAGCCGATACCGGGCGCCATTGCGCACCCCCGGTACTTTCAAAAGCATCGGGAAGTGCTCGGTGTCATAAACGCGGTTGAACTCGGCCTCGTACTCACCGGGAACATCGAGTTGAACCATAAAAAGATACGCCATCGCGTATTCCTCCTCGATTGTGCTTCCAGCAATTATGCAGGGCGGGGATCAGGCGATCTGATGGAATATTGAGTGCTGGCGGTTTGTACTGTGCGGCCGGATCTTGGGTTTCCACTCTCCGGTATCGGAGGCTTCGACCCAGGCCGGGCTGTTGATCACCTCGGAATTGTCGCACTCGTATATTGCGAGATAGCGCGGCATCGAAGTTACAGTCGAATGCTCCAGGCGGTAGCGCCGGCAAGACCGTACCCCCGGGACTTTAAGAATGGTGGGCACGTGATCCTCGTCGTATATGCGGTTGAATTCGGCTTCCAATTCAGCCGGAATGTCCATTTGCACGACATAGATCTGGGTCATGATGGTTTCCTTTTCGGTTGAACCTGCTCGCCCTCAGATTAGGGCAACGACGCATTGTTTATCGACAGATTTTGCGGGTCCGTCCGTCTTTGTGCATCGGCCCTGCTTAACGGCGCCTGGACAGGATGCCCCCACGCCACTCCTTGAGCATCACAGCTTTTCCCGGGCTGTATTTTAAACGCAGAGCTATGGATTGTCGCTGACGTAATCACCATTTGATCAAGACAGGGCTCGGTTGGTTAGCAATCGTTCTTTGTTGTAAAAGGTGATCTTGAAATGGTTAACCCGATCCCCATTTCTTACTAATAGGCAGCTTCAACTCCTTAATACGTAGCAGGAAATTCTTCGCCTGCGCGCCTAAAGCAGCGATCAGCAGCCTCTCAAGTGAAAGTAGCGCCCGCAGAATTGGGCGGAGGAGTTGGGAATGTCGAAAATTCCGCAGGGCGAGTGGAACGCCATTGCGGCACGCTATGAGAGCGGCGAGTCTATTAGCAAAATTGCGCGAAGTTACGGCTGCACCCCGCCTGCGATTCACTATATTCTTAAACGCAACGGTCAACGGCCAACAGCAACACTCTCGCCACCGCCAATTTACGCGGCGGAAGCGCCGCAGGCGCGGCTCGTTCGGGCGAATGCAGGTGGGACCGTGTCCGCAGTGTCGGCGGTGAGTGAGAAGGTCATCGATCAGGCCGGCAGTTCCGGCTTGCTTCGTGCGAAAAGCCCCGCACCTGGCTTCACTACGCAGGATATTGCCAGGTCTTCGCCGGAGACTGTAAAGGTCGCCGCCAACTCACCCGGATCGGTCTCAGGCGCTCGATTTCCCTCGTGGCCTTCTCGGGATGCCACACCTTCGGCGCCAATCACCCAAAGCGCGGCGCCCAAGCCCCAAGGCGTGGCGTCGATGCCCCAAAATATTCGGGATCCGGGCAGAGTGGCTGATCCTCGGATGACGGTGCAGTCCGTGACGCATCCAGGTTTAGACAGCGAGCTTCACTCGCGCGCCGAAGCGGCGATTGCATCGTTTCGTTCGAGTTTTGATGCCGCTCTGGCCGAAGGCTCGGCTGATATGCGAGCACGGCTGCGGCAGGCCGCGACTGATCTGATGCGGGTCGCCGCGCGTACGACGATGGTGCTCGATCGCATCAATGCGACCGGCGAAGGCTCAACCCGAAACCATAATTATCCGCGCTCCTCGCGTCTGCGCGATGAATTTGAAAACAACGGTTTTAAGCAACCATAAACAAAGTGCTTCCCCACGCCTGACACCGGTGGTCCTGATCGGGGACCACCGCGCGGGCGGTAAAGCGGCAATCGTCATGCTTTAACAAAGACCAGTCGCGGCAATTGCTATCGGAGAAGCGGAAAGTTGCCCGAACCAGTCGAGCGCAGAAATACAGTCAGGTCCAAAGCGATGGCCGGCATCTCGCCTGCGCGGATTGCTCGTCCAATACTTTTCGGATCTTGGCGCCGAGTGCCGCGTAGGTAAAAGGCTTGCCGATCATCTCTACGCCGGGGTCGAGCCGGCCATGATGGACGATCGCGTTGCGGGCATAACCCGACGTGAACAGCACGACGAGATCGGGGCGCAGCTGCCTCGCTTTGTCCGCAAGCTGACGCCCATTCAGTCCCCCCGGCAATCCGACATCGGTGAACAGCAATCGCACCGCCGGCTGCTTTTCAAGTACACCGAGGGCGGCATTTCCGTCTGAAGCTTCGACAACACCGTAGCCGAGCTCGCGGACCATCATGACGGTGTTAGTCCGCACGTCTTCGTCGTCTTCAACGACCAGCACGAGTTCGTCATTTTCACTCACGACCAGGCGGGCCTCGGGACTGGCATCAGCCACCCTATCGGCGCCAACATGACGCGGAAGATAGAGGCGCACCGTCGTGCCTTCGCCAACCTCGCTATAGATCGCGGCATGCCCGCCCGACTGCCGCATGAACCCGTAAACCTGCGAAAGGCCTAAGCCGGAACCCCGGCCGGCTTCTTTGGTCGTAAAGAACGGCTCAAATACCCGCTCCAGAGTCTCTTTTGGGATGCCGGTGCCGGTGTCGCTAACGGCCACCACGACATATTGGCCCGGCTGAACCTCCTCGTGGCGGCCCGCGTATTCCTCGTCGAGGAACGCATTCCCCGTCTCGATCGTAAGCTTGCCGCCATCCGGCATCGCGTCCCGGGCGTTGACCGCGAGGTTAAGGAGAGCGTTTTCGAGCTGATTGGCGTCAGCCGAGACCGGCCATACGCCGGGGGCGAGCACCGTTTCGATCCTGATGGTCTCGCCGATGGTTCGGTGCAACAGATCCGACATGCCGGCGACAAGCTTGTTCACGTCGATCGGCTGCGGCGCCAATGGCTGCCGCCGCGAAAAAGCGAGCAAGCGTTGGGTTAGCGACGCCGCGCGATCGGCACCGCGCATCGCCCCATCCGCCAATCGGCGAATGTCATCGCGACTATCACCCGCCCGCTGGCGCAGAAGCTCGAGATTGCCGGTGATAACCTGGAGCAGGTTGTTGAAATCGTGTGCCACCCCGCCGGTCAACTGCCCCACGGCTTCCATCTTTTGCGCCTGCCTCAGCGCCTCCTGCACTTTTTCGCGCTCGTCGATTTCGGCTTCGAGCCGAACGATCGCCGCGGCAAGCTCCTCTGCTCGCTTCTTGAGCTCGTCATTCGCCCTTCGCAAAGCCGACTGACCCGCGGCCAACACCCCGACCATCAACGCGGCCAGGGTAAAGATCAGCGCGACGAAGCCATAGCGCGCGGCGCGGCGCCTGATCGGATCGGGAAAAGCCTCGATGAAAACCGTTCCGAGCGATGCGGTCCCCTGGCGCACCGGGGCAGTCACCCACAGACCATCGCTTCCGACGGCTTCCGGTGCGGGTACCCGTTGCGGCGGTCCCTGATCGGGGGTACGGGCGAACCCCGCAAACAACATGCCGTTCGCATCATAAATGGCTGCGGTTTTGATTTCAGGGTTGGCCGCCAGCGCCCCGACATATTCGGCTGCCGCCTTGCGATCGTTAAAGGTCAACGCAGCGGTCGAGGTCGCCACTAGAATGCGCGCCTGTGCGTTAGCTTCTTCGGTCCTGCGCTGCTCGTAAGACCGCTCGAACCAGACCGACAGCCCGACACCCGCCAGCACCAAGACGATGCCGGCGGCTACCGCAAGCGCGGTCATCCGATTTTCAATTCCCCGCATCCTAGGCCACTCTGGTCCTCGAACTCTTTTCCGTCCTTGGCGTCACGGCGACAGCGAGGCTCAGCAGCTTCGAGCTTATCGTCAATCCGTTTGCTAATGCGGTCGCGTCGTTGATCTCGAAACGGACGTGGCCCTCCTCGATCACGAAATTGATTATCCCTTTGGGACCTCCATTGTCCTGAGAATCGGTGACGGTCAGCACCGGCGCGCCTTGAACCGCCGTTAGTCCGGCAGCGATCGATTGCTCCGGCGAACCGGCATCAAACAAAATCTGGCAGCCTGAGTTCCCACTCACCGTCGAAAGATGTCGTATCGATATCGGCCGTCCGAGGATGCGCTGGCCAGCCACCGCTTCGTCGAGCACATTCCCGAATGGATTGCTGCCGAGGACGCAGATAGCAAAAGGGCTGTCCGGCGATTTGAAGGCGCTCGCCGGCCACTCGATAAACGGAGCGAATTTCCACAGGTAGGTAGCCTTGACGGCGCGCTCCAGCGAACCGCTCTCCTGCGCCGGGGACGGCGTGGTGGGGATCACAGCTGTCATCCCGCCTCCGAGCAGAAACTCCAGCAAGGCTCTTCTGGACACTGCCGTCCCCGACACTCTCAGAAGCTCGCGCGCATGCGGAAGAACACCGAGCGAGGAATGTAGCGCGGCGGGGAGGTCGAGGGGTCGAAAACTTCAAGATGGTTGGGGTGCAGCAGATTGAAGGCGTCGACCTCAAAGGTTGTCCGCGCGTTGGCGTGCCAAGCAAGCCGGGCATCGGCTTCGACATAGGGCGGCACATTGGAGCGGGACACCCGACCGACCGCGCGCAGCGTCGTGTCGAATTCGACCGTCGCGGACAGGTTGATCTCCGACCGGAGTTGCGCCTGATACGCAGGGTCTTCACCAATCGACTGTCCTTGGGAGAAATCGGTGGCGCCGGGATTTAACGTAATGTTCTTGTGTAGCCAATTGGCCCCGGGTCGCAGTCGCCACCCTTCGGTAATACTGTAGCTGGCCCACGCCTCGACCCCGTAGGTATTCCCGGCGAGGCCGTTCATCAAAACGACCGGAAATCCGCCATTGGTTAATGCATCGGTTCGTAAGTCATTATAATAATTGCAAAATGCCGAGATGGAGAGCGAGATCTGTTTCGTCGGCTGGCCCCGGTATCCGACCTCAAAAGCGGTAAGCTTTTCCGATTGAAAGTCAGGCGAGGGGGCTAGAAACCCGGGGCTCTCGAGCTCGCGATCAATCCGCGAGGGCGTACGGATCGCCCGCGATATCGCCGACCAGAGAAATATGTCGGGCCGTGCCTGCCAGCCCAGCCGGATATTGGGCAACGGCGCGAGCCCAGTGTAGGTGTAGTACTCGGCTTTTAGCCCGAGCGTCAGCACCAGATCGGGACGCAACGAAATCTCGTCTTGCGCGAAGGCGTTTGCGAGCCACAACGGTTGTTCGGGCTGCGCAAAAAAGAACGGACCCGAGGAAAACACACCCACCTGCCAAGCGCGAACTTCGGCTCCCCAGACCAGCTGATGGATGCCGGCTTTCAGGTTTTGCTGGCCTTGTACATCGTAAGTATCGAGCCGCTCTAGCACGTTTGGCGGCGGTGGGACGTTCGGAGCATTTTGCGTATCGCTTTCGTAATAAGCCTGCAATTTTATGGTTGAACCGTTATCGAGGCGGTGTGACCACCACCCGTTCAGATTGCCGCCCCAGAACTGACCACCGTCGGAGACCACGACGTGGTTATAGAGATCGCCTTGGACCGTATAGGCATCGAAGCCGGCCTTGCCATCGACGCGAAAGCCGGATTGCCCGCCATAGAAGGCATCAGTCGGAACATTCGTCGCGTGATAGGGCGGCGTGCTGGCGCGGTCAAAACCATAGCCGTAGACACGGTAGGTTGTATTGTCACCGATCCGGCCGCCATAGCGCAGCGTATCCTGGCGGTCCTGGTTGCCGCCGCCGACATCCTGCAGACCACCCTGCGTGTCGGCCGAGTTCTTGGTGACTATGTTAATAACGCCGTTTACCGCGTTGGCGCCGTAGAGCGTACCGCCGGGCCCGCTGATAACCTCGATCCGTTCGATGTTGTCGAGCGGCACGTCGACAGCTGGCCAAAAAACCGTATCGGCGAGCGGCGAATAGACGCTGCGCCCGTCGATCAACACCAGTAGCTTGTTATCGGATTCGGGCGAGTTGAAGCCGCGCGCCGTGATCGCCCAGTTGTAGGCGTTGAGCCGCGCGACTTCGAGGTTGGGCGCCAGCCGTAAGACTTCAGGCAGATTTGTTGCACCCGACCGGATGATGTCGTTCGCGGTAATGACAAACACCGCCGCCGCCGCCCGGCTCAGGGGTTCCGGGCTCTTGGTGACCGAAGTAATGTTGATGTTCGCGAGTTCCTCGATCGACAGTCGGCCAAGCTCTTCGATCGACTGTCCGTGTGCGTGGCGTCCGGCGATTGCAGCCAGCACGACCGCAACACCCATTCGGACACGCCATAGCGAATCTCGATCGACGCGACATTGGCTGCGCCAAAAAAGTATTCCCCGCGCGCCGGGTTTGCACAGCGATCCCCCTCGCCCCGGCATTTTCGTCCTTCTTTATGATTGGGTTATTGGGACCCTGTGCTACCAGCAATTTTGCCAAAAGCCGTTAACGGGGATAACGCAAATAAGTTCCTCCCATAGAGAAGGTTTGTAGCGAGGTTACCTATGTTCACCAATTGTATCAAGTTTCGTTGATTTTGCTGGCCCGTGTGTAACGAATGATGATGGGCTGCGTTCTCGACCGACCACTCTCGACCATTCGCGTTTGCCGAAAGGAGGTGCTAGCGGCATGCCGCTAAACCGGAAACAACTCTTAATTGTAGAAGACGACGAGGACATCCTTTTTGTATTGGCGACATTCTTTCGGCGAGCGGGATACAGGGTTAATACCGCAAGAGCGCGCAGCCGCGGGCTTGCCGTGATGCGACGTGCTCAGGTCGACTTGGTGATTGCCGATACCGGTGTGCGCGGCAATGGCAATACAATGGCTGCGTTTTCGAATGTCCCTCTTATTATGATGAGCGGTCACCCTTCGCGAATAGCGCAGCTTCGAAACGGCACAACGCCGTTTATCGCAAAGCCTTTTCAACCCGAAGAATTGCTGATCCTGGTGGAACAATTGCTTTCTTGACCGGGCTCAAACACTACGAGCCCCGTCCAATTCCCAAGCTGCGCGCGACGATACGCGGCGACCGCAAAGCGCACTCCGGCGGCGATCCTTGCCATCCCGCGGGAACGCGGTTTTCCCGGCCTGAGTTAATAGGGAGTACCCGCTCGGCCGGATGATGGCGCGCGGACCAGCCAATTCTAGCGGAGCATAGTGAGATGAGCATTACCGAGGCGAATCGGCAGGCTCCCCAACCGGTAACGCAAACCGCACCACCTCCATCCTGGGCAATCGTGCTGAGCGCGATCGTGGTAACCGCCGGTCTGGTCTGGCGGACAGGCGCTCCCGCGGGTCAATCCGAATATCTTCCAGGGAAACATCAGCAAGCCGACGCCCGGCCGGGCGGCCGTACCTCGGGCCTGGCCCGATCCGGTGATGGCGAACGCGGCCGATCCGCTGATGCCCCCTCTGAGATCCCGTGGACGGGATGGAAAGATATTCTGCTTCGTCTCTACCACCGTATTTCCCGCGACCGGATCTTATTGATTACCGCTGGCATCACCTTTTACTTGATCCTGGCTATTTTCCCCGGAATCGCAGCCCTGGTCTCGATCTACGGCCTGTTTTTTGATCCGAAGACGATGATCGGGCATCTCGACGTGGTTGCGAGCGTTGCTCCTGGCGGCGCGATCGATGTCCTTCGCGAGCAGCTGACCCGGCTCAGCCAGCAGAGCGGGACCGCGCTTAGCTTTGGGTTTTTGCTCAGCCTTGCGGTGTCCTTGTGGTCGGCGACTTCGGGCGTCAAGGCGATGTTGGATGGGCTGAACGTCGCTTATGAGGAGGAGGAAAAACGCAGCTTTCTTAAACTGACCGGGGTAGCTTTGCTGTTTACGCTCGGACTGATCGGGTTCTCGCTGGTTTCACTGGCGGCGATCGTCGCAATCCCCGCCGTTTTGAATTTTCTCTCCCTGCCCGGATTTATCGCGACAATTCTGAATATCGCCAGGTGGCCGGTTCTCTTTGTGCTGGTGGCGTTGGCGCTCTCCTTCTTTTATCGCTACGGTCCAAGCCGCGCCGAGCCGCGATGGCGCTGGATCACCTGGGGCAGCGCCGCCGCCACCCTCTTATGGCTCGCAGGCTCGATCCTGTTCTCCTGGTACGTCGCAAATTTCGGCAGCTACAATAAGACTTACGGTGCGCTCGGCGCGATCATCGGCTTTATGACGTGGGTGTGGCTGTCGGTGACCGTAATCCTCGTTGGCGCCCAACTCGACGCGGAAATGGAGCACCAGACCACTCGTCAAAGCACGTCCGGACCGGCTCGGCCACTCGGAGCGCGGGGTGCCAAAATGGCTGATACGGTCGGGACGGCACAGGGTTGAATGCTGATTAAAAATGATTTGCCGAAATTGAAAACTAGGAACTTGCCAGTTGCCGCGATGGTTTTCGCTGTGCGGGATTTGCCGTAACTGAACCTAGGGAATCAAAAGTGGCGACCAAAGCAAGCACTAAGGCCGCGCGCAAAACGCGCCAGCCAGCAGAGAACAAGCGAAAGAAGAGCGAGAACTCTTCGAGGGCTTCCGTGCCTTCCAAGGATGCGCTCGAAATGTTGGAGGAGGACCATCGCAAAGTAGAAGAGTTATTTGACGAATACGATGAGGCGGAGGGGGACGACGACCGCCGTGGACAGCTCGCCAAGCAGATTTGCCGTGAGTTGACCGTGCATGCGGAAATCGAGGAGGAGATCTTCTATCCGCGCGCCCGGGAGGCCACCAAAGATAACGACCTGATCGATGAGGCAATCGTCGAGCATGCAAGCGTAAAGCACCTGATTGAAGAAATCGAGGAAATGGAGCCGGGCGATAATTTGTTCGACGCCAGGATCCGGGTGCTTGAGGAAATGGTCAAGCGGCACATTCAAGAAGAGGAAGAGGAGCTTTTCCCGGAGCTGACTTCCGCCGGCCTGGACACCGGAGCCCTCGGCCAAGAGCTTGGTCAGCGCAAACAGGAATTGATGGCCGAAACGGCAGAGTAATCCGGGCTGGGACCACGCGTCCCACCCTTCGATCGCATTACTCCTTTCCGCCCGGGACAGCCAGTGCTTGCCAGCAGCGGCAGTCCCGGGCGGCGATGTTCTCAATAGCAGACTCTAATCGAGCACAGGCCAGCCCCGCCATTTCGGCCGCTCGTCAACCTTAAACTGCCAACGCCGCGGTACACGCGCACAAAGATGCGCGGCAAGCATCTTCGTAGCGCCGCAGATCGCAGCAAAAAGCCTCCCCGCTCCTGTGCAAATCGGCATTTAATAAGATCGTGGCCGATACAGGAGAATGCTGATGCCTCGACAGGTCCGTGCGGTTGTCGTCGACCCGGCGGCACCCGGTCGGCTGGCCATCAAACCGGTCGAACTGCGCGATCCCGACCGGGACGAGATAGCCGTCCGGGTGACCGCGATCTCGCTCAACCGCGGCGAAACGCGGCGCGCGGTACAACAGGCTGAGCCGGGATGGCGGCCTGGTTGGGATTTTGTCGGGTTGACCGAGAGCGCGGCGGCGGATGGCAGCGGACCCCGACCTGGCACCCGTGTCGTCGGTATTCTGCCGTCCGGCGCCTGGGCCGAGCGGGTCAACTGCCGAACCCATGCGGTCGCTGCGTTACCAGACGCGGTCAGCGACGCCGAGGCCGCGACATTGCCGGTTGCCGGCCTCACGGCATTGCATGCGCTGCGCCAGGGTGGCTTGTTGCTCGGGCGCAAGGTGCTGGTCGATGGCGCGTCGGGTGGGGTTGGGCATCTCGCGTGCCAGCTCGCTGCCGCGGCTGGCGCCCAAGTCTGGGGTCATGTCCGGCGCGAGGAATATCGCGCCGCCGTCGCCGAATGGTGCGGCGAACGCGTAGTGCTGGGGCGCGACCTCGCCGCCGCCAAACCTCACGGGCCGTTTTGGCTGATACTCAACTCGCTCGGCGGCGCCGCCCTTGCGGCAGCCCTCGGTATGCTGCAGCCGAGCGGCACCTGCGTGACATTCGGAGTGTCCGACGCGCCGGAGGCGACGATCGCAAGCCGCGATTTTTTCGCGACGGGTGGAGCGCGGCTCTATGGGCTCACCCTGTTTCACGAGTTGATGAGTGTCGAGCGCGCTGGCACCGGCTTGGCATTACTCGCCGAGTTGATCGCCGCCAAGAAGCTGCGTCCGCAGATTGCGGTCGAGGCGCCGTGGAGCGAGATCGACACGGTAGCCCGCCGGCTTATCGACCGTGAGTTTAGCGGCAAGGCTGTCCTGTACGTCGCTTGAGTCACGTCAGAGTTTCAGCTCAGCTACACTGAGTAAGGCTGGAGGGGTGGCATAGTGGACAAGGGAATGACGGAATTGCTGGCGCGGCGGGCAGGGCTGGACAAGGCGTTGGCGGAATTCCCCGAGGATGTTGCCGCTGCCGCCGAGCAGGCGAGCAGTGCTGCGGCGAAGCTGAAGGCGCCGACCGATCCCCGCGCTGAACCGTGGCCGCCGATGCGCGCCGGGACCGGCTTATGACCGACCTGCATTGGCTGACGGCGGCGGAGGCGGCGCGGGCCATCGCCAGCCGCGAAATCTCGCCGGTTGAACTCACGGGCGCGCTGCTGGAGCGCATCGACCGGCTCGATCCAAAGCTCAACGTCTTTATCCGCCTCGACGCCGATGCGGCGATGGCTGCCGCCAAGGCCGCCGAAGCCGAGCTCGCTGCCGGCCATCTGCGCGGGCCGCTGCATGGGGTCCCGGTCGGCATCAAAGACATCATCGATGTCGCTGGCCTGCCCACGTCCTGCCACTCCAGGGTGCTGATCGATCATGTTGCGACTGCCGATGCGGTGTGCGTTTCGCGGCTTCGCGGCGCCGGCGCGATCGTGCTGGGAAAGCTGTCGACGCACGAGTTCGCGATCGGCGGGCCGAGTTTCGATCTCCCCTGGCCGCCCGCCCGCAATCCGTGGAATACCGATCATCACCCCGGCGGCTCGTCCTCGGGGTCCGGTGCGGGTGTTGCAGCGGGGTTGTTTGCGATGGCCTTGGGCAGCGATACCGGCGGCAGCGTGCGCAACCCGGCAAGCGCCTGCGGCATTGTCGGGCTTAAGCCGACCTACGGTCTCGTTTCGCGCCGCGGTGTCTTTCCGCTTTCATTTACCCTCGACCATGTCGGCCCGCTGACTCGTACCGTCGAGGACAACGCGCTGATGCTCGAGGTCATTACCGGTCACGACCCACTCGACCCAGGCAGCGCTGCGGCGCCCACCGGTCACTTTCGATCGGGGCTCGAAAAGGGCGTGCGCGGATTGCGCATCGGATTTATTCGCCATTTCCATGAAATCGATGTCCCGGCCAATAGCGAGGTTGCCGCCGGATTGGAGGAAGTCGCCCGCACTTTGCGACAGCTTGGCGCCGAAATCCGCGATGTCCGCTTACCGACACTCGGCGAGTTCGGCGCCGTCAATCGTGTAATCCTGCAAAGCGAAGCGTGGGCGATCCACGGCCCGTGGCTGCGCGAACGACCCGGCGATTACGGCCAACTCGCTCGCCAGCGACTAATGGCCGGGGCGTTCCTGAGTGCGGGGGACTATGTCGAGGCAGCGCGGCGGCGCCGCGAGATGATCGCTGCAGTTGAAGACGCTTTGCGCGATGTCGACGTCCTCTTGTGCGCCAGTGCAATGGACCCGCCCTGCCGCATCGACAAGCCCGATGAGGTCGACCGGACCTATCCGCGGCAAGCGCGTACACCGTTTAACGTCACCGGCCACCCGGCGCTCGCGATGATGGCCGGTCTCTCGACCAGCGGCCTGCCGTTATCGGTTCAGTTTGTGGGTCGCTACTTCGGTGAGGCAACGCTTTTCCAGATCGCCCGCACCTGGGAACGTGCGGCGGGGACAGACCAAAAGCATCCGCCGATGCTGTAATGTAGCAGGGGTGGCCCGATCGTCGGAGCGGAATGCGCGAGGGCCATGCCCAAAACGGGCAGGCCCCCGCATAACCACGACTACCTCACGGGATTGCGTTCGGTGGCGGTGCGGCTGGGATCGGCGTGCTGGCCAGCCGGATGCATGCCTTGCGTGGTTGCGCCCGATACCCGCTCGTGCGAATGCGCGACGCCAGGTCCGCGACGCTCATCATCCGGATTGTTGACCTCCTGTGGCAGTTGGCCCTGCGGCTCCGGTTGATCGACGTAGCGGAATGCGGGTTCGGAGTTCCACGGACCGCGTAGATCCATCGGGCCGTCCTTGGACAGGTTGAAATAAAGATCAACGGTCTCGTCCGGCTTGACGTTGCCGAACAATGGATCGGTCAGCTTGCCGTAGGTTTCGAGCGCTTTCATAAACATTTGGGTGTGCGAAACCTCACGCGTGAGCAGGAATGTCAGCGCTTTCCTGCTGCCGTCGTCCGGTGCTAGTTTGATCAGCGCTTCATAAGTCTGGCGAGCGCCCGCCTCAGCAGCGATGTCAGCGCGCAGATCGCGGATCACATTGCCGCCTTCGTTGACGTAAGCCGCGGTCCAGGCCTGCCCTTGGCTGTCGACGAGATGCGGTCCGATCCCGCGAACCGCGAAAAGCGTGCTCTTGTGGGCGGCATCCTTAGCCGCACCGGTGCCCTTTTCGGTATGCTGCTCGATCATCCGGCCAACCATCTCTAGGTGGCTAAATTCTTCGATCGCGATGTCATGCAGCATGTCGCGGACCGCCTTGTCCTCGACATGAAACGACTGAGTCCAATAGGTCAGCGCCGCGCTTAATTCGCCAGTGGCGCCGCCGAACTGCTCGAGCAACATCTGGGCAAATTGCGGATCCGGTCCATCAACCTTGACATCAAACATCAACTTTTTGTCGTGATAGAACATCTGGCATCCCCGTGTTGAGTGAAAAGCCGTGGCCGTGGCGCGGCTTAGTCTCCCAACAGAGGGCGAACCGGGAGGTTCCGATTACGCTTTTATCGTTAATCGGGTAGATTGAATTCGCGTCATCGGAGGCCGCAGCCAAACCCACCGCCGATGATGCTCGTCACGCCAAGCGAACGGTTGCCGCCGCGCGTCCTGGGCGGGTGCAACTGCTGTCGCCTCGCTGATCCCAGTTACAACTTTGCGGGATCGGCGATAAACACCGCGAGGTTTTGGTACTCCTCACAGGTGGTGCCGCCGCAGATCTTTTTGATCGCGTGCAGCTGTTCCTCGGCGCGCGGGATATCGCCCTTGATCACATAAGCCTCGCCCAAATATTCGCGCACCTGCGAATAGTTCGGATCGAGCGCAACGGATTTCAGATAATAGCTGATCCCCTCGTCGAACTCGGCCCATTCTTCGCGTCGCATAGCCGCGATAATTGAGCGCCACTGCCGTGTTTGGGTCCTTCATCATATTCAGCACCGCCAGCGCTTCGGTGTAGCGCCCGGCTTTGGCCAGGGCGTAGGCGTTGTCGGCGAAGTTCTTGTCCGGCAACACGCCGTTTTCGGCCTTTACGCATTTCTGGCTGCGGCTGTCCCAGACCTCGCCTTTGCCGCAGGTTTTCGTGTCTGGTTTGTTGCCGCTACTATCGCCGCTATCGGCGAAAGCCGGCGATGCCAACGCTATGCCGAAACCGAACACGACGGCGGCCAAAATCCCGCCGCTCGCGGCGTTGATCAAATTGGTCATCTCTGTCTCCCTAACTTGTCGATCCTTGACTGTCCCGAGCCTAAACCGAGCCCGTCCCAAGCTTGAGACTTTCCCAAGGCGTGATTTATTCCGCACCGGCGGAGGCGGCAATGCGCGAGGGGTGGGCCGGATAAACACCGAGGATCTTCAGCTCGCGCGAGAAAAAGGCGAGTTCCTCGAGCGCCAGGGCCAGCGAGCGGCCTTCGGGATGGGCCTCGACATCGGCGTAGAATTGCGTCGCGGTAAAGGCGCCCCCGACCATATAGCTTTCGAGCTTGGTCATATTGACGCCATTCGTCGCAAATCCGCCCAGCGCCTTATAAAGAGCCGCCGGCACGTTGCGCACGCGAAATAGAAAGGTCGTGACCGTCGGCGTCCCCAGCCGCGGCTGCGCTGCATCCCGCGACATGATCAGAAAGCGGGTCGTATTGTGCCCGGCGTCTTCGATGTTCTCTTTTAGCGAGACCAGATCATAGATCTTGCCGGCAAGTTCGGAAGCGATCGCCGCTACGGTCGGATCACCGCGGGCGGCGATTTCGGCCGCGGACCCGGCGGTATCGGCCGCGACGATCGGCTCAAACCCAAGCGCGCGGATCAGCTTGCGGCATTGCGACAGCGCCTGCACGTGGCTCTTGACGATGCGGATTTTGGCGAGGCTCGCGCCCGGGACCGCCAACAGATGGTGGTGTACCGGCTGGTAGTGCTCGGCGATGATGTGTAATCCCGAATCGGGCATCAGATGGTGGATGTCGGCCACGCGGCCGGCAACCGAATTTTCGATCGGGATCATCGCCAACCGTGCCCGTCCTTCGCGCACTGCGGCAAACGCATCCTCGAATTGGTTGCACGGTAGTGTCGTCATATCCGGGAAAACGTTCCGGCAGGCGAGATCGGAGTAGGCCCCGAACATGCCTTGAAACGCGATTGTTTGCTCTGGGTCGGCAATTTGGAGATTTGGTTCAGCCATCATTTCAGTGCTGTTGTCGCATCAGTCGGCGGGCACGGTCGAGATCAGCCGGCGTATCCACCTGTACGCCAAGACGGCTCGCATCGATCAAGCTTACCGAGATTTGCATACCCGCTTCGAGCGCGCGCAATTGTTCGAGCCGCTCGCGTTGTTCAAGCACGCCGCGAGGCAGAGTGACAAACCGCTCCAACGCGGCGCGGCGATACGCGTACAGCCCGACGTGTTCGTAATGCGGACCGTCGCCCCATGGCACGACCGCCTTGCTGAAATACAAAGCGCGTGCCGGCTGCGTTGGATTGGCGAACCCGGCGACAACCTTGTTGACGCTGGTGTCGGCGAGTGTGGCGGGCTCCTCGATAATCGCTGCCAGGGTCGCGATATCGGTTTCCGGGTCGGCCAGTCCGGCAAGCGCTTTATGGATCGCGGCGGGGTCGAGCATCGGCAGATCGCCTTGGACGTTGACGACCGCATCGTGCCGGCGTTGCGGGTCGAGGCGCATGATCGCCTGATGGATGCGATCGGAACCGGTCGGCAATTGGGGGTCGGTCAGCACCGCGCGGCCGCCCACGCTTTCGATGACTGCGGCAATCTCAGCATCGCCGCAAGCGACGACGACAGGCCCAGCTTCGGCCATCACCGCACGCCGCCAGACATGGACGATCATCGGCGTTCCCGCGATGTCGACGAGCGGCTTGCCGGGCAGCCGGGTCGCGGCAAGCCGGGCTGGGATGAGGATGATGGCGTTGTGCGGTGATGCCATGATTACCGCGGTCTTGTGCAGCAACGGATTCCATCGGGAGCGACAACATGCCCGGTTCGTCGCAACGCGGGAAGCGTGATATTGCTGGCCAGTTTTCGGGGGGAATGCAATTTCCTGCCGCACCCGGTACGGTGGGATGGATAACTGATGTCGTCCTTCGAGTGGAATAAGGTCATTGCCTCGGTGCTGACCGCGCTGATCGTGGCGATGGTCGCCGGGATTTTGTCGACAATACTGGTACAGCCAAAGCCGCTTGAAAAGCCGGTGTTTCTTGTTGCCGGTGCGCCGGCAAGCCCCGCTCCTGCCGAGCAGGCGGCCGCACCAAAACTCGAACCGATTGCGCCGCTGCTCGCCAAAGCCGATGTGAAAAAAGGTGAGGAGGACACCAAAGTCTGTCAGGTATGCCACAGCTTTACCAAGGGCGGCCCAAACAAGATCGGACCCAATTTGTGGGACGTGGTCGGCGGACCGATCGCCGAAGACCGTGGCGGATACGCGTTTTCCTCGGCGCTGGAGGCGCATAAGGGCCAGAAATGGGACCCCAAATTGCTCAACCAGTGGCTCAATAATCCGCAGCAATTTGCTGCCGGGACAAAAATGAGCTTTGCCGGGATTCCAAAGGCGCAGGAGCGGGCCGACGTCATCGCTTATCTGCAGAGCTTGAAATAGCCTCTTACTCAGGGATGCCCCGCTGCTCGACCTAGACGCCTATTTGGCTCTGGCATCGGATTTGGCCGACGCCGCCGGTGCGGCGATCCGGCCGTACTTTCGCACCGCGCTAGCGATAGACGACAAGCCCGACCAGACCCCGGTGACCGCCGCCGACCGCGCCGCCGAGCAGGCAATGCGCGAACTGATCGAGCAGCGCTTCCCTAAGCATGGCATCGTTGGCGAGGAATTCGGCCGAGCGCGCGAAGATGCCGAGTTCGTCTGGGTCCTCGATCCAATCGACGGAACCAAATCCTTTATCAGCGGCGTGCCATTGTTTGGCACTTTGATTGCGTTGACCCATCAAGGAACCCCAATTCTCGGCGTCATCGACCAACCAATTCTTTGGGAGCGTTGGCTCGGCGGCGTCGGACGGCGCAGCACGCTAAACGGGGCGCCGATCCATTGCCGCGCTTGCCCCGAACTCGGTACCGCCACGCTGTTTGCGACCACACCCGACATGTTTCGCGGGACCGACGCGGACGGCTTTGCCCGCGTCTCTGCAGCGGCCAAACTGACCCGCTATGGCGCCGATTGTTATGCTTATGGATTGCTGGCCGCGGGTTTCATCGATCTCGTGCTTGAAGCCAGTCTCAAGCCTTACGATTTCTGCGCGGTTATTCCGATCGTCGAAGGAGCGGGCGGCACCGCGACCGACTGGCGCGGAGAAAAGCTGGGCCTCGCTTCTGACGGTCGCGTGCTTGTCGGCGGCGATCGGCGTGCACACGCAGAGGCGCTGGCGATCGTAAAAGGCTGAACAATTCTAGGGTCAAAGGACAAGGGTATGGGTAAAGTATCGGCGGTCACGGCGGCGTTGGTTTTGCTGCTGGCGGCCGGCGGCGCCCAGGCGGCGCCGAGCGAGGGCATGTCGCTGTTCGGCGATCTCAAATACCAGCCGGGCTTTACTCATTTCGACTACACCAATCCGCAGGCGCCAAAGGGCGGTACGATGCGGTACTCGGCAATCGGGACCTACGACACGCTGAACCCGTTTGTCATAAACGGAGTACCCGCGGCCGGCATCAGCTTGATTTTTGATACTTTGTCGGCCTCCTCGCAAGACGAGCCGGCGAGCGAATACGGCTTGGTTGCGAAAACGATCGATCTCGCGCCGGACAAATTGTCCGTGCTGTACACCTTGCGCAAGGAAGCTCGGTTTCATGACGGCACGCCGATGACGCCTGCCGACGTGATCTGGACATTCGAGACCTTGCAGAAGAAAGGGCTGCCTTCCTATCGCGAATATTATGGCGACGTGACCAAGGTCGAACAGGAAGGCGATCGCGGTGTCCGCTTTTATTTCAAATCCGCAAAGAACCGCGAATTGCCGCAAATCCTCGGGCAGATGCCGGTGTTGTCGAAAGCATATTGGTCAGGCCGCGATTTCGCCAAGACGACGTTGACCCCGCCTCTCGGCAGCGGGCCGTACAAGATCGAGTCGCTCGACCCCGGCCGCTCGATTACTTACGGCCGGGTCAAGGATTACTGGGGTGCGGATCTGCCGGTCAATAAGGGCCGCTATAACGTCGACACGATCCGCTACGACTATTACCGCGATGCGACGATCGCACTCGAGGCGTTCAAGGCCGGGCAGTACGATGTGCGGCTCGAAAACTCGTCAAAGGACTGGGCGACCGGCTACGACTCGCCGGCGCTTCGCAATCATTTGATCAAAAAGGAACAGATCCCCAACGGATTGCCGAGCGGCATGCAAGGATTTGGGTATAACTTACGGCGGCCGATCTTCCAGGACCCGCGGGTGCGCGAGGCGCTCGCCTATGCTTTTGATTTCGAATGGTCGAACAAGAATTTGTTCTACGGCGCCTATACCCGCACGCGGAGTTATTTCGATAATTCCGAACTCGCCGCAACCGGGGTGCCGCAAGGGCCAGAGCTGCAGATTCTGGACAAATTTCGCGGGCAGATCCCGGATGCGGTATTCACGACCGAATACGACCCGCCGAAATACGACGGCTCCGGCAATATCCGCGACGGGTTGAGAAAGGCGCTGAAGCTGCTGATGGAGGCCGGCTGGACCTTTAAGGACGAGAAGCTGGTCGATGCCAAAACCGGTCAGCCGTTCGAGTTCGAGATCCTGCTCGACAACCCGCAATTCGAACGGATTGCGCTGCCCTTCGCCGACAATCTCAAGCGGATGGGTATTACCGCGCGGGTACAAACCGTCGATACCGCGCAGTACGAAAGACGGATGGAAACATTCGACTACGACATGACAATTGTGCTCTTTCCCGAGTCGCTATCGCCCGGCAACGAGCAGCGCGAATTTTGGGGCTCGCAGGCCGCCGACGAGCAAGGCAGCCGCAACGTTCTCGGGATCAAGAACAAAGCTGTCGATGAGCTTGTCCAAGAGCTGATCCAGTCGCCCGACCGGCCTAGTCTCGTTGCCCATACGCGGGCTCTCGATAGAGTATTGCAGTACGGGTACTACCTGATCCCGCAATACCACCTGTCGGCCTTCCGAATTGCCTATTGGGACAAGTTCCGCCGCCCCGCGGTATCGCCCAAATACGCTGTCGGCCTCGATACCTGGTGGGTCGATCCCGGCGCCGAGAAATCGGTCGAAGCCAAAAAGGGCACCGAGGCGGTCAAACAGTGACGCCGCTACCGCTCACCCGCCTGACTGCACTCGGCACCCTCTCCCACACTGCGGGAGAGCGGAGCTCCAGCACGAGCGGCTGGGTCGGTAAGGGCGCAAAAGGGTCTTCACGGGACTGGCCGTGATCCCATGATTGCCTATGCGCTGCGGCGGATATTGCTGATCATCCCGACGCTGTTCGCGATCATGGTGGTGAATTTTGTCATCGTGCAGGCCGCCCCCGGCGGGCCGGTCCAACAGATGATCGCCAAGCTCAAAGGCGAAGGCGTGAGCGCCACCGAGCGCGTCAGCGGCGGTACCGGCGAGATCAAGATGCCCTCCGCCGCGAGCGCTGCCGTCAACTCGCGCTATCGGGGTGCGCGCGGTATCGATCCGGCTCTGATCAAAGAACTCGAAAAGCAATATGGCTTCGACAAGCCACCGCTAACCCGATTTGCGTTGATGATGCGCAATTATCTGACCTTTAACTTTGGCAAGAGCTTTTTCCGCGACCAGCGGGTCGCCGATCTAATCAAGTCCAAATTGCCGGTGTCGATCTCGATCGGGCTGTGGACGACTTTGATCACGTATCTCGTCTCGATCCCGCTCGGTATCAAGAAAGCCGTGCGCGACGGCAGCCGCTTTGATGTGTGGAGCAGTGCGGTCATCATCGTCGGCTATGCGGTGCCGAGTTTTCTGTTCGCGGTTTTGCTGATCGTGCTGTTCGCCGGCGGCAGCTACCTGTCGATCTTTCCCTTGCGGGGCCTGGTCAGCGACAATTGGGTCTCGCTGTCGTGGCCGATGCGGATCGCCGATTATTTCTGGCACATCGCTCTGCCGATCACCGCCTTGGTGATCTCAGGCTTCGCGACCCTGACGATGCTGACCAAGAATTGCTTTCTCGACGAGATCAACAAGCAATACGTCCTGACCGCGCGTGCCAAGGGATTGACCGAGCACCGCGTCCTCTACGGGCATGTTTTTCGCAACGCGATGCTGTTGGTTGTCGCCGGCTTCCCCGCGGCGCTTGTCGGGATCTTGTTTACCGGGTCGTTGCTGATCGAAGTGATCTTTTCGCTCGATGGGCTCGGATTGCTGGGGTTTGAGGCGGCGATCAACCGCGACTACCCGATCGTGTTTGGCACGCTTTACGTGTACACCCTGATCGGCCTGCTGCTAAAGCTGGTCAGCGACCTGACCTATATGCTGATCGATCCACGCATCGACTTCGCCACCCGCCGCGCCTAGCAAACCGTTCTCTAGAATATGGACTGACCGCGAGGAGCAGGGTCCACTGCGCTCGGTAGCCTATTTGCGAGCCGACGATTAAGCTGGCGCTCTAATTGCGAGGCTTGGATGGCGGTGAAATCATGAAGCGCGTCTCGAGCTGGTTGTGCCGCAGCGATAATTTGCCGCTCGTGCTAGTCGGGCAACGGAACTCGTGAGGGCGTTGTTTCTCGGCAGGGTCGCTGCCGATACCGCTGAAGGAATAAAGGCACAGCTCCCCGACTCGCTCGAGGTCGAGATCCTGGACGACCCGATCGATAGGGACCGCTTGCCCACCGCGGCGGCTGCGGCCGACATTCTCGTCAGCAATCATTGGCGACGAGAGTACGGGTCGGCGCCAAAGGTGCGGCTTGTGCAGTCGGTTGCGACCGGGGTTGATCTGTTCGACCTCGACGTCCTTCCTTCGGGCGTCACCGTATGCAACGCGTTCGGCCACGAGACCGCGATCGCGGAATACATCGTCATGACCATGCTGGCGCTGCATCATCGCCTGTTCGAGATTGCTGGCGAATTTCGCGATCGTGGCTCATGGCGGACAAGCTGGGTCGAGGGCGGTCCGCCGCATGGCGAAGTGCGCGGTTCGACATTGGGCATCGTCGGTTACGGCCGGGTCGGGCGCGAGGTCGCACGGCGCGCAGCACCATTCGGCTGTCGTATGCTCGCCGCCAATCGGACGCCGCGCGCGGCCGAGGCTGGGGTGGAGCGCGTCTATCCGCTGGCCGAACTCGATCAGCTATTGCCCCAATGCGATACCCTCGCCTTATGCACCGCGCTCGGCCCGGAGACGACGGGACTGATCGACGCGCGCCGGCTGTCGCTAATGAAGCCCACGGCATTTCTGATCAATATCGCGCGCGGGCAGGTGGTCGATGAGGACGCCCTCTATGCGGCGCTGCGCGACCGAAAAATCGCCGGAGCTGCAATTGACGTCTGGTGGCAATACCCGAGCGCTGCCGAGCCCAACCGCCGCGGCTCGCGACATCCGTTTCATGAATTGCCGAACGTCATTGTCACGCCGCACAATTCCGGGTGGACCAGCGGAATGGTCCGTCGCCGGTGGGACGAGGTCGCCGATAATTTGAACCGTTTCGTCCGCGGCGAGCCCTTAATCAACCTTGTCGTTACGAACTGAGATTCCAATTTCAGGTCGGCGGGTACGTAACGGATTCGCGACCCGCCCCGCCTTGGTCAGCCATCTGCGGCTCATCGCCCGCCGGCTGCGGATCGTGCAGTTGCAACGACCCGGATCGCGCCCGGCCGAAGATCCAGGTGAGCGGCGTCCCGGTGGCGCCATGGGCCAGTACGGAGGCTGCGACCACGAGGCTCACAGCCGGCCAAATTGTCGTCAATCCGGTCTGATCCTGAATCAGCATCGCGTAAAACAGAGCCGCTGCGCCGATCGGCCCAAACCAGCCGGCGAACAAGGCCTCGCGAACATCTCGGGTCCAAGGCATCAACGGCCCGAGCAGCAGCCATACCGGAGGGCGACGCAGCAGCAATATCGCCAGCGCGAATCCAACTCCGCGCCAACCGAGAGCCGTCCAATCGTGCCAAGGCAGGACCGCGCCAAATAAGATCATGATCGGCAGATCGAAAAAGCGCGCGAGCGCTTCGTTGAAGCGTTCGCTCTGCTGTTCGATCTCGTTGTCCCAGTTGCCCTGGTTTAAGACGGCGCCGGCGACAAAGGCCGCCAGCACACCGTCGCTATCCAGCAGCCTTGCACCGGCGAGCACCATCAGGGCCAATGCGATAACCGCGGTGAGCAGCGAGGCACGTTGAGAATCCGGACGGCTTTTGGCCCACTGCAATAGTCGGCAGGTGAGCCAACCACCGATCGCGCCGACAACGATGCCGGAACCAATCTCATAAAGCAGGACATGGCCCAGCCATTCGGTCCATGCCGCATCCGGCCGATGGTTAAGCAGCAACACTGGAAGCATGACCAGCGGCAGCGCAAGGCCGTCATTGACCCCGCTCTCGGCGGTAAGACCGTGTCGGAGATCTTCCGGTACCGCCTGACTCGCCAGCCGCCCTGTCAGCAACGGGGCCGACAGTACCGGGTCGGTCGGCGCTACCGCGGCCGCGATCAGCAGCGCCGTCAAAAGCGGGGCGCCGAGCACGGTAGCGGCGACGAATGCGCCAGCACCCCACATCAACACCATGCCCGGCCCGAGTGCTGCGGCGAGGCCGCGCCAATGCACTCGGAGCCAGCCGCGCGGTAGCCGGATGGCGGCGCCTGCGACGGCGATCGCCAGGGTAACGCGGGCGGTTTCCGACAGCACGGCAGCCGAGGCTGGGTCTTTGCCGGGATTAATATGCATCAAGCCCAGCCCGACGGGCCCGAGTGCTACTCCGACCAGCGCGCAGACGAGCGACTCAGAAATCCACAAACGCTCATTGATCAGGCCGGAGCTCGAGCCGAGGGCCACCAGCACGGCGAACACCAAGAACGTCAAAAGCCAGGGATCTGGAATCATCTCCGGAACCGTCCCGCGGCAGCAAAAACCTTTCGCACTGCGCTGGTGCGAAACTGCGGCGGTTGCGCGGCGAGCGGGCGCTCCCGGCTTCCGGCGTCGCCAGTATTAAACGCAATCGCGACCTTGATTGTTCGCATGCGATCGCGGGAAGATCCGATAGGACGTCCGACTGCTAGCCGATTGAAGCCAATCGCGTCCCGCACCGCTCGGCCGCCTGCGAGGAGACCGCATGACCGACGACATCGCCTTTTTGCCCGCGACCGAGTTGATCGCGCTCTACCGCGACAAGATATTGTCGCCGGTCGAGGTGCTGGCCGAAACGCTGCGTCGGCTCGAACGCTTTGAGGCCGCCCTCAACGCCTTTGTGCTGTACGACCCAGAGGCCGCGATGGCGCAGGCCCGCGCCTCCGAGGTGCGCTGGCGCAAGGGCGAGCCGCTTGGTCTGCTCGATGGCGTGCCGGTGGCGATCAAGGATACCGTGTTGACGACAGGATGGCCTCGGCTGGTCGGCTCGCGCACAATCGACCCGAACCAGGCCTGGAATGAGGATTCGCCGGTGACCGAACGCCTGCGCGCGCATGGCGCTGTGCTGTTCGGCAAAACGACAACACCCGAATTCGGGTGGAAGCCGCTGACCAACTCACCGCTCTCGGGCGTCACCCGCAATCCCTGGGACCTTGAACGCACCCCGGGCGGCAGCAGCGGCGGCAGCGCCGCAGCGGTATTGGCCGGTATTTGTCCGCTCGCGGTCGGCACCGATGCGGGTGGTTCGATCCGCATCCCCGCAGCATTCTCCGGCATCTTCGGGCTGAAACCGAGCTTTGGCCGGGTCGCGGTCTATCCTCCCTCTGCTTTTGGCGATGTCGCTCATGTCGGGCCGATGGCGCGCACCGTCGAAGACGCGGCATTGATGCTCGATGCGATCAAAGGGCCGGATTCCCGAGATTGGCACAGTTTTCCCGATGACGGCGTCGCCCATCGCGAGCGCCTGCAAGAAGGTTCGCTCAGGGGCAAACGGGTGGCGCTGTCGATGACCCTCGGCCTGGCCGAGCCGGAACCGCTGGTGCGAGCCGCGATCGAACGCGCGGCAGAGGTCTTCCGCGGCCTCGGTGCGGTGGTCGAGCCTGCCGATCCGTTCCCGGAACCGCCAAAGGGGATTTTCGAGACGCTGGCGCTCGCGGCGTTTTGGGGCCTGCTGCGCGGCTTACCGCCGGAGGCGCCGACAGTTATGGATCCAGGGCTCGTCGATCTCTGCCGGCGCGGCAAAGAAGTGACGCAGGAGGAGTATGTCGGAGCGGTGACGCGGCGGGCAGCGCTCGGCCAGACATTGCGGCTGTTTTTCGATCGTTACGACCTACTGTTGTCGCCCACGATGCCGATCCCGGCTGCCTATGCCGATCCACGTGACGACGACTTCCCCAACCCAAACAACTTTCCAGATTGGATGCCGTACACGCCGCCTTTCAACCTGACCAAGAATCCGGCTGCCTCGATCCCGTGCGGCTTTGCCAATGGGCTCCCGGTCGGGCTGCAGGTCGTGGGGCCGCTCTATGAGGATCTTGCGGTTCTACAGGCCTGCCGGTCGTACGAGAAAGCCGTCGGCGCGGTTTGGCCGAGCCCGGAATTGCAAGCGCGGCTTGCGACGATCGCCGCCGCTCCCGATGCTGCGGTCCAAGCCAAGCGCTGGAAGCCCACGCGATAGCGAGCCGATTATCCCGCTGTTGCATCGGCTTGCATCCGGCTCATATTCTGACGCACCGAAAGGGAGGTTGTTGCGATGGCCAACAAGGAACAGAAGCGCTCGAGCAAGGAAGCCAAGAAACCAAAGCAGAAGAAGAAAGGGGCCGAGAAATCCGCGGCCGCTAAGACGTTCATAAAAGCGTAGAGATCCCCCCGGCGGGGGTTTGCGTCTCTCTATCAGCGGTGACCGGCTGCGTCGTCAGCGCCCGGACACCGGATCATCCAACATCGGCCCAGATCAGGTAACCGATCGAACGCCCGCTTTTTTCATGCACAACCCGGCTTTCTTGCAGGCGGCATTCGCGGGTGTCGACCTCCCAATTCCGCGCCGCCAAACTGACGAGCAGCGCGCGGGCGGTGTCGTAAGCCGCTTGCCGGATTGCCCGGGAGGAGGCGGTTTTAGCCGTCACTGACGGCTCGCTGTGCGAGAAGGCAGGCTGCCAGACGACTTCCAGACCCTCGGCGAGCTTTGACGATGCCAGCGTGATGACAGCGCTGCCGTCGCTTCGCACACGTACCCAAGCGGCGAGACTGGCAAGGCGCTCGCTTCCTCGCTGTTGGGTCACTGCGGCGAGCGCTGGAGACAGCTGCACCCCGGTTATTGCCGTAATTCCGCCAATGCCGGCGGTCTTTAATACATTTCGACGATCAACTTCTGTCGAAAGCATCGCTGCTCTCCATGGCCAAACTAATTTCCACGGGGCGGCCACCCCTATTCATGGAATGACCGCCCATTGAAGCCCATCAGCGGCCGCGCGAGCCCGGACCGAACGGGCCACTGCTGGACCCGCTCTGGCCCTGCAATTGCGCCAGTGGGTCGGCGACATAACGGAATGCCGGCTCCTCGTTCCACGGGCCGCGCTCGTTGGCGGTGCCGTCCGACGACAAGTTGAAGTAGAGATCAACTGTATTGTCGGGCTGCAGGTTGCCAAAAAGGGGCTCGTCCAGTTTGTTCATCGATTGCAGCGCGATCATAAACATTTTGGTGTGCGCGACTTCGCGCGTCGCGAGATGGCGCAGTACCTGAAAGGTGCCTTCGTCGGGCGCCTTTGGGAGCAATGCCTCATAGGTCGCCAGCGCCCCGCCTGCGGCGGCGATATCGGCGCGTAAATCACGCACGGGGCTTGCCCCTTCATTAATGTATTTGGCACTCCATTCGACACCCTGGCTGTCGAGGAAATGGGCGCCCTTGCCACGGACGGAGAACAGCGTCGATTGATAGGCTTGCGCCTGCTGGCTACCTTTGGTGTGCGCCTCAATCAGATGTGCGACGATTTCGAGATGACCAAATTCTTCAGTGGAAATATCGAGCAGCATGTCGCGCAGGTTTAGATCATCAGTATGCTGCGCCTGGACAAAATATTGCAGACCCGCGGATAATTCCCCAGTAGCGCCGCCAAACTGTTCCAAGAGAAACTGAGCGAACGACGCGCTCGGCTGGGTCACGACGACCGGGTGCAACAATTCCTTTTTATGGATATACAATCGAGCTTGCTCGTGACGTGAACGGAGGCTGCCGACGCGCCGCAGCCGGCTAGACTAGAGCAGCACTTGAGAGTATTGGGGCGCCAGCGCAGGGAAAGCACGGGACGATTATCGCGAGGTTCGGTCGCCATTTCTGCAGAAGCGGCCCTCTTCCGACCGAGTTGGGTCGGGCGATCAACGAAGCGCAGGAACTTCGGGTCGAGGGCGATTACGGTTCGGGCACACCCAATGCCAACGACGTCTCAGCTTACCTTGTGAAAGCCCGCGAATTCGTTGCGGCGGTTAGAGCGATTATAGCTGTGCCTGCTGGATCGCGGTCCACACCTTGAAGGGAGTAGCGGGCATTGTCAGGTCGCGGACGCCGAGCGGGGCGAGCGCGTCAAGGATGGCGCTGATCACAACCGCCAAGGCCGGCGTGCAGCCGCCCTCCCCGCCGGCCTTGATGCCGAACGGGTTGGTCGGCGACAAGACTTCGACAATCCGCGTCTTTATCGACGGCAGATTGTCCGAGCGCGGGATGCCGTAATCCATGAACGACCCCGACAAAGGCTGGCCCGAATCGGGATCGATGACGCATTCCTCCCACATCGCCTCGCCGACCCCTTGGGCGACCCCGCCATGGGTTTGCCCGTGCACAATCAGCGGGTTGATGCAGCGGCCGACATCGTCGACCACCGAATAGCGGGCGATCTCGACCTGGCCGGTCTCGGGATCGACCTCGACCTCGCAGACCGCACAGCCGTTCGGAAATACCGGATCGTGCATCTCGTTGTCGGTTGTGACTGCGAGTTCACCATCGGTGCCGAGCCGCGCCCCCTCCTTTGCCAATTCGAGAAAATCGAAGCTGCGATTGTGAGGGGGTGCGGAAAACCGGCCATCGTTGAAGGTGACCTGGTCGGGGCTGGTGTCGAGTAGGCGCGCAGCCAACCTCTTTCCTTGGGTGATCAGTTCCGGCGCGGCTTTGGCGAACAGAGTAGCAGAATGGCGCATCGAGCGTCCCGAATGCGAGCCGCCGCCGAGGCTGACGATATCGGTGTCGCCGGTGACGAGGTCGATGGCCTCGACCGGGACCGAGAGCACGGCGCCGACCACCTGGGCGAAACTGGTCTCGTGCCCCTGCCCGCTCGGGCCGGTGCCGATGACAACCTTGACCCTGCCTTCCGGCGTTATCGTGATCTCGCTGCGCTCGCGCGGCGCGCCGATCGAGCTTTCGACATAGTTGGCAAGCCCGAGCCCGAGCAATTTGCCGCGCGCTTCGGCCGCCGCCCGGCGCGCCACAAACCCGTCCCAGTCGGCGATCTCCATTGCGAGGTCCATATTGGCCTCGTAGGTGCCGCTGTCGTAGCGGGCGCCCACCGCATTCGGGTAGGGCATCGCTCGCGGCATCACCAGGTTCATCCGTCGCAATGTGACGCGGTCGATCCCGAGCCGGCGGGCCGCTTCGTCAACGACCCGCTCGATCGCATAGGTGACTTCGGGCCGGCCCGAGCTGCGGTAAGCGTTGGTCGGCATCGTGTTGGTAAAGACCGCCTGCGAGCGCAGGGCCGCCACCGGGATGTCGTAGGAGCCGGTCACCAGCGCCGAGCCCTTGCCGAGCGGCGACAGCGACGCGCAGCGGGCGCCGACATTGCTGACATTATCGGCGCGCAGCCCGAGAAATCGGCCATCGGCGCGCACCGCCAGCGACACGCGGGTCAACAGGTCACGACCCTGAAAATCGGTCAGGAACACCTCCGAGCGGGTCGAGGTGTATTTGACCGGGCGGCCGAGTTTGCGCGACGCCCACAACACCAGCGCGGATTCGACATAGAGCCGGTTGCGGGTGCCGAAATTGCCGCCGACATCGAGCGACACTACCCGCACGCTGTCCTGCGCGACGCCGAGCACCGCGGCGAGCTCGACCTTTTGCCGCACGGCCCCGCCGCTGCCGGCCCATAATGTGCCCCGGCCGCTGGCAGCATCCCAATAGCCGAGGGCGGCGCGCGGCTCCATCGGCACCCCGGTTACGCGGCCGACATTAAATTCCATCTCAACGATGTGGTCGGCGGCGGCAAAGGCCTGCTCTGTCGCTGCCAGGTCGCCAAAAAAAGTGTCGACCAGCACATTGTTCGGCATTTCGTCCCAAACTGCTGGCGCGGCCGGTGCGAGAGCGTCTTTGATCTGCGCGATCCAGGGCAATTCCTGATAGTCGACTGTGACCGCTTCGGCGGCGTCCTGCGCTTGCGCTGCGGTCTCCGCGACCACGATCACGACCGCTTCGCCGACATGGCGCACCTTGTCCGATGGCAGCAGCATCTGCGGGCCGATAAAGATCGGGCCGCCGCCAGGACCGGTCAATTTCATGTCATAGCGGGTCTGCGGCACCGGGTTGTGCGGGATCGGCGAGAGCCCGTCAGCGGCGCAATCGCCTCCTGTAAGGATGCCGATGACCCCGGGCAACCCCGACGCCTGCTGCTTCTCGATCCGGAGGATACGGGCGTGCGGATATGGCGAACGCACAACGGCCATATAGGCCTGGCCCGGCAACGTGAAATCATCGCTGAAGCGGCCGCGGCCGGTCAACAGGCGCTCGTCTTCCTTGCGGCGCAACGGCCGGCCAATTGCGCCAAGGCTCTTCAGGTCAGGCAATTCGATTATAGTCGCGTCGTTCATGCTTCGCCTCGGGCTCATAGCTGATGCTGCTGCGATGCAGTGTATCTCGCGGCCGCCTGTCATACATTGACGGCGGAGGAGACGGAAATGAGCGCACAGATTAATTCGACCGCCCGGATCAGGCGCCGCGGGATCAGCGCGATCGTCAAGCGGGCTGCGCCAATCGTCGGGTTGACCGCCTATACCGCCCCAATCGCCCGATTGCTCGACCCGCATGTCGATTTCTTGCTGGTCGGTGACTCGTTGGGCATGGTCGTCTACGGGTTCGACAGCACGGTGCCGGTGACGCTCGAGATGATGATCGCGCACGGCGCGGCAGTCATGCGCAGCTCGGCGCAGGCGCTCATTGTTGTCGACCTGCCGTTCGGGGCTTATCAGGAATCGCCGGAGCAAGCCTTTCGCAGCGCGGCGCGGATTATGGCCGAGACCGGTTGCGCCGCGGTCAAGCTCGAAGGCGGCGAGGCGATGGCGGACACCGTCCGCTTTCTGACCCGGCGCGGGGTGCCGGTCATGGGGCATGTCGGGCTGATGCCGCAATCGGTCAACACCGCCGGCGGGTTCAAAGTGCAGGGCCGCGGCCCTGAGCAGGGGGAACAGGTTATGGCCGATGCGATCGCGATCGCCGAGGCCGGGGCTTTTTCGATCGTCGTCGAGGGCACCGTCGAGCCGGTGGCGCGCGCGATTACCGAGAGGGTGGCGGTACCGACAATCGGTATCGGCGCCTCGCCGGCCTGCGACGGCCAGATCCTGGTCACCGACGATTTGCTCGGCGTCTTTACCGAATTCACGCCGCGTTTTGTCAAACGATACGCCGAGCTGGCGCCGCTGATCGCGGCCGCGGCCGAGGCCTATGCCGGCGATGTCCGCGCCCGCCGCTTCCCCGGCCCGGAGCACTGTTTCGGCACAACGTCCTCGGCCTGATTATCCCGCGAGCTGGCGCAATTCGGGCATCGCGCGGTCGAGCGCGCGGCCGAAACGGTCTACCGCCTGGTCGATCTCGCTTTCGCTTATGCAGAGCGGTGGCGAGAATGAAACGGTTTCGGTGAACCCCAGCGCGCGCACCAGCAGGCCCTCGTCAAACGCGTTGCGAGCGACGATGCGGTGCGGCTGGCTCTGCGGATCGAAAAAGCGCCGCGCTGCTTTGTCAGCGACAAATTCGACACCGACCATCAGCCCTTCCCCGCGGATGTTGCCGATAAACGGATTATCGCCGATCCGGTCCTGCAGCCGGTCGCGGAGATAGGCTCCCATTCGCGCCGAATTCTCAACCAGCCCCTCGCGCTCGATGATATCGAGATTGGCCATCGCCACCGCACCGCCCACGGGGTGGCCCGAATACGTAAAGCCGTGCATAACCGGCCCGTATTTGGGCGAAGCCTCGCGCAACACCGACCACATCTCTTCGGAAATCAGCGACGCGGAGAGCGGAAAGTAAGCGCTGGTGATGCCTTTTGCCAAGGTGACCATATCGGGTTTTAGGCCGTAAAGACCGGTCGCGAACCATGATCCGGTGCGGCCAAACCCGGTGATGACCTCGTCGGCAATAAACAGAATGTCGTTTTTGGCGAGGACCTCCTGAACCCTCGGGAAATACCCCGAGGGCGGCAGCAGAGCGCCGCCGGTGCCCATAATCGGCTCGGCGATAAAGGCGGCGATCGTGTCCGCGCCCTCACGCGTAATCAGCGCTTCGAGATCGGCGACCATCCGCTCGGTAAACGCTGCCTCATCCTCACCCGGCTCGGCAAACCGGTAAAAATGCGGGCACGATGTGTGAAGAACCCCTTCGACGGGCAGATCAAAGGCGCGATGAAATGCGCTGATCCCGGTCAGGCTGCCGGCAGCGTAAGTAAGACCGTGATAAGCGCCCAGCCGCGAGATGAACTTCTTCTTTTGCGGAAGATCCCGTAAATTGTTGTAGTAGCGGACCAATTTGAAATTGGTGTCGTTGGCGTCCGAGCCCGACGTACCGAAGAACACTTTCGATAAATGACCGGCGCCGGCTTTTTCGCGGAACAGGGTCAGGAGCCGGTCGGCAACACGGATGATCGGCTCGTTCGAGTAGGACGCAAACGTGTGATAATAGCCGAGATCGGCCATCGCCTGCGCTGCCGCCGCACCTAATTCGGCGCGGCCGTAACCGACATTGACGCACCACAAGCCGGCACCGCAATCGATCAAATCGTGCCCGCGCCGATCCTTGAGGCGGACCCCCGAGCCGCCCCCGATGATCGTCGGCCCGTCGCGCAAATGATCGACGATCGACGTGGCCGGATGGAAAAAGCTCTGCCGATCCATTTCTTCGAGCGAATAATTCTGCGCATCGGCCATCGACCCTTGCTCCTCGCTCTTTGCTTCCAGTCGCCCCGCATCCGGCGCTTGCCACGCGGACAAGAGGAATGCCCGCCCACATATGGAAGTACATGGTTTTGCCGGCGGCTTCGAGCCTCCCGTCGCCGCGCAGTCGCTTAAGCCCTCGGCCGCGTCATGCTGCCGATGTTCGCCTGATCACCAAAATAGAGGCCGTTGCCAAGAGAAGAAGGCCGATGAGCCGCTTGCGGCGCTCGTCGGAGGTAAGTCGAGATAGGGTTCGACCTTGCCCGGCTGCAATAATCGTGATCGGCGTTAATATTATATATCAATAACCCGCAGCAATCGCTTTGCTGCTCTAGCAATGAACTTCGGATGCCTACATCCCGTTCATTCTGGCGCCCGGCAGTAGCTGGGCTATTGCGATTCACGATGGGATGGACGGGATGAACACAGTTGCAAAATGTGCGGCGATCGCCAGTGTGGTGCTGCTCACGGCGGGATCGGCAGCATGGGCTCAGAGCTACGGCAACTCGGGCACGTATGGGAGTCAGGGCGCAAATCAAACCTATAGCCAGAACAGCCAGGGTAACTTCGGCAACCAGGGCGCATACGGCAATCAAAGCCAGTACGGCAATCCGGGCTATAATCAAAGCGCCAATAACGGCAACTGGGGTAACAATCAGTCCAACTGGCGCCAGGGAATGCGGGGCGCCAACGGCTATCAGGGTAACTGGAATCAGGGTTCCCAGGGCAGCAGCGGTCAATATTCAGAAAACTCCGGCGCCGGTTACTCCAACAATAACAATTATGGCTTTAACCAAGCTCAGAGGGAGCTCTCGCAGTACGGATACACCGACGTTCACAATCTACGCCCAACCCAAGGCTGGTCCGCTGACGCTATGAAAAATGGCAGGATGGTGCATCTCCTGCTTGGCGAGAATGGTCTGGTCGCGACCTTCCGAGGCGAATAAAGCGACGATTCTTATACCGAGGGGCTCGGATGAGCCCCTCGGTATAAGAATCCATCACGTTCGTATCGGTCTAAACTGCCGATTGCTAAAATTGGATGCAGTAACTCTGCTGTTTAGCGCGATGGCCAATTTAGATCAATAATAAAAATCAATTCGTAACAGAAGCGCTCAAACGAAACTTTTGCAGCAACGCTTCGTTACCAAAACAAGCCCGGCGGTAACCCGGGTGATCGTAGACCCAGGGATGAGGAATACGGATGAAGACCATCGCTAAATGCGCAGCGGTCGCCAGCGTCGTGATGCTGACAGCGGGATCAGCGGCTTGGGCGCAGAATTATGGGTCCAACCCGAACTTCGGCCCCGGCCCAAACAACGTTCAGCAAAGTTTTGGCGCCGGCCCCGGCAATGTTCAGAACGAACTCTCACGCTTTGGATACACCGACGTTCAGAATGTGAGGCCAATGCGGGGTTGGTCGGCCGATGCCATGCAAAACGGTCAAATGGTCCACGTCATCATCGGCGATAACGGACGCATTGCGACCTTTAGAGGCGTAAATCAGGGTAATATTAATGTAAACAGCAATTCTGCGCAGAATGAGTTGTCGAAGTATGGTTTCGATAACATTCGTAACTTGACGCCTCAGCGCGGCTGGTCCGCTGACGCCATGAAAAATGGCCAGATGGTCCATGTCATTCTGAATGACAACGGCATGATTGCTACCTTCCGCGGCGTCAACGAGAATCAAGGCAGCTCGGGCAGCAGTGGCCCCTATGCGGAGAATACGGAAGCCGGGTATGGCGGAAACCAGTTTCTGATGAACCAGATCGGCTCGAAGAAAGCCGAACTGTCGCAATACGGGTACAGTGATATCCATAACATCCGCCCCACACAGGGCTGGTCGGCGGACGCTACCAGAAACGGCGAGAACATCCATGTTCTGCTCGGGGATAACGGTCTAGTCGCGACCTTCCGAGGTCAGTAACCGCGCCGAGGTGACTTAATCGGCACAAACCCGGAGGGGGCCCGTAGGCCTCCTCCTTCTTACCGTCTTTTCCTGCCCCGGCACCGTAGGACCCTGAGCGCAAAAGCAGCGGCTTGAGCTCGGCGCACTCCCTTGTTGAATTGATAAATCACTCATGCAATCCGTGGACAGATTGAGACATCAGTCCACTATCTATCAACTAAAAGTCACTAATCGTACCTCTTGGGTGAACAAGGTAATAAACAACGGCTTACCACATCTCTAAATTGAACTTTCACCGGCGGGTTTTCGTTGCCTATCGGAGCTTAGCGGCAGCTAAGCTTTTTCTCCAACCAATGACGGGATATACGCGATGAATACGGTTTTGAGATGCGCGGTAATCGCGAGCGCCTTCATGCTCACGGCGGGGTCGGCGGCTTGGGCCCAGGGCTACAGCAGTGGCTCAGCCAATCAGGGAGTCTATGGCAATCAGGGGAGTTATTCGCAGAACGATCAAGGTTACTACAACCAAAACCAAAGAACCCGCAGCAATTTGGGTTATCCGTACAACAGCAATCAGGCCTCTCAGGGCGCCCACAACTGGGGTAATCAGGGCGCCTACAACACCAATCAGGGAAACTGGGGCAACCAAGGCGCCTACAACACTAACCAGGGAAACTGGGGTAACCGCGCTGCCAACAACGGCAACTGGGGCGATCGCGACGATCGCTATCAAGGCGCATACAACAGCAATCAAGGCAACTGGGGTAACCAGGGTGCCTATGATCGAGACAACCGCTATCAGGGCGCCTATAACGGCAACCAAGGGAATTGGGGTAACCAAGCCGGCAACAACGGCAACTGGGGCGATCGCGACGACCGCTATCAGGGCGCTTACAACAGCAATCAAGGCACGTACGGGAATACCTACGGCAACCAAGGCACGTCCGGCAATACCTATGGGAATCAGGGCACCTATGGGAATGCCTACGGGAATCAGGGCACCTATGGGAATACCTACGGCAATCAGGGGACGTACGGGAATACCTACGGCAATCAGGGTGCCTATACCAACCAGGGCACGACGGGATCGAGCGTAATGGTGAACAGCAATCCCTCTTCGGGGATGAATTCCTACAACTCACAATCCGGTTACGGCGGCAACTACCGCTAAGCAGAAGTAAAAGGAGTGAGAGGGTTCAACGCCCTCTCGCTCGCCCTCCTTCTATCCCGTGCCAAATTACTTTCGACACGGACTGAGATTGAACCCGAAGAACCCCGAAAATTGAAGACGGCTTGCTCCGGCGGCGTCCTCCCACCCACGGCGCTCCGCCAATCCGGTAACCGAAATGTGAAATGCGAGCCGACCGCAGCGGCGCCACCTCTGCTACGTTAAACAGTTGATACGAACGGGGAGGCTGAAACGATGCGTTCGACGGCAATTATCGCTTTGATGTTGATGGCAGGATTCGCGCCGCCGAGCTTTGCGCAGGCGCCAAATTCTCCGCCGCGGCCGACTGGCATCCGCGGCACGGTCGAGAAATTCGACGACCACACATTGACGGTCAAAGCGACCAACGGTGATTCGACCACCGTGACACTCGCACCCGATTTTACGGTCCGCGTTGTTGTTGCCAAAACGCTGGATGACATAAAGCCTGGCGACAAGGTCGGCATAACTTCGGTCAAGAGGCCCGACGGTACGCGGGAGGCGATCGAAATCCACATGTTGCCGGCGAATATGCCAGCCAGTCGATTGAGCGAATATCCTTGGAATCTTCGCCCCGACAGTCTGATGACCAATGCTGAGGTGGCGCAGGTCAGCAGCACGCCGCAGGGGCGCACGATTAAAGTCACTTTAAACGGTAAAGACCAAGAATTCGCTGTTCCGCCTGGGACGCCGATTGTGAGTTACGACAAAGGTGAGAAGGCTTTGGTCCGTCCGGGCACGACTGTCTTCGTGTTTGCCCGCAAACAACCTGACGGCAGCCTCGCCGCCGCCGGGGTGACGGCTGAAAAAGACGGTGTCAAGCCGCCGATGTAGGGAGGCTGCGCCGCAGCCGAGACTTGCCGATGTTTTTCCCGTGGAACGATTACAGCGGACGCCTGTCGCCGCTAAAGCTCGTTGTCTTTGTCGCGCTCTTCATTCCGGCGGGATGGGTCCTGTTCGCCTACGGTTTTGGGCTGCTCGGTGCGCGTCCGTTGAACGAGGCGATCCACCAGATCGGGTTGTGGACGATCCGGCTGATTTTTCTGGCGCTGGCGGTGACCCCGCTGCGCCACATCCTGCAATCGCCACGGCTGATCCTGATACGGCGGATGATCGGGGTCGCCGCCTTTGCCTATGTGCTTATCCACTTTCTGCTTTTCGCCGCCAGCGAGATGTTCGATCTCGAAAAAGTTGCTAGCGAGATCGTCCACCGCGTCTATCTGACGATCGGATTTGCGGCCCTGCTCGGGCTGGCGGCGTTGGCCGCGACCTCGACCGACGGGATGATCCGCCGTCTCGGCGGCAAGAGGTGGCAACTGCTCCACCGGCTCGTCTATGCGATCGCGGTTCTCGCCGTCATTCACTACTGCTTCCAGTCGAAGCTCGATCTGTGGGAGCCGACGATCATGGCCGGGCTGCTCGGCTGGCTGCTCGGCTACCGGCTGCTGTTGTGGCGCTTTGGCAAGCGCGGGCATTTGGCGTTGCCCTGGGTCGGTGCGTTAAGCCTCGCAGCCGGGGTCGGCACAGCATTGGGCGAAGCGCTCTATTTCAGGCTGGCCTTCCACGCTGATTTGGCGCGGGTCCTCGAAGCCAACTTCTCGTCACAGACGGGCATTCGCCCGGCGGTCATTGTTCTCGCGGTCGGGCTCGCAATCGCCGCCGCCGGCGCCCTCCGTGCAATCACCGCACCCAGCACGCGAAGCAGGCTTCGTCCGACAGAGCCTCCACCCGTCCGCCGATCGCAGGAGACCTTGCGCCCCGTTCCCGACACCCCGGCATTTGCCTCCAATCCCAGCTTTCGCGGGGGCGACGATAGCTAGTTGTTAGACGGTCCGAACTCTAGGCGACGCCGTTCAGCGCATAATCGAAGACGTCGAAATTGCGTACCTGGCCGGTTTCGGCGCGGTGCCGGTATTCGGGAGTCAACGGCTGCGACAGCATGAACGGGACGCGCTGCTCGCCCTCGCCGCCATGCGAGCGCAGTCGATGGCCAGCGAGCTCCGACAGATCGTGTTCCGCGCGAGCGGCGCCGATCGCGGTGGCAGGATCGCCGAGGACGACAAAGTCGGCTTCGAGATCAAACGGCAATTCGAACCGCTGCGCCGCCTCGGTGCGGTCGAACACTCCGGCTACGCCGGGTAATTCGGCAGCGGCCGCCATCATCTCTTCGATCTCACGGGTGTTCCGCGCATAGACGCGCACAAACGAGCCGAGCGCCCCGTGATGGCGAACAAACGGATCGGTGATCGGACAGATAACGCGCGCGGCACCGGCGCCAAACCGGCTGCTCAGCTTGTCCTGGAGAAAGATAACACGCGGCTTGTCGTTCATGCCGTGATCGGCGGTGAGCGCCACGGTCGCGCCCATCTCTAAAAATCGCGCGACCCGCGCGTCGAGCGCGCGATGAAATGCGTCGGCCTCCGGATCACCCGGCGCGTGGCCGTGCTGCACGTAATCGGACAGCGACAGATACAGAAGCTGTGCCGCACCCGACGTCAGCAGCTGTAGTCCGGCGTCGAGCACGAATAACGACAGATCGCCCGAATACATGTCGGGTCGAGCGCGGCCGACCATCCCCTCGATCTCGGCATCGGCGCATTCCGACGAAAAACAGATACCTTCAAGGCCATGCCCGAGCATCCGCCGCAACTTGTCCTTAGCCGTAATCGCCGCGGTCTTGACGCCGGATTGCGACATCAGCCCGAGGATCGTTTCACAGCGCATCAGCCGGTCGTCGGTGATCATCACCTCCCGCCGGGTGTCGCGATCGAGATAGTAATTGCCGGCGATCCCGTGCACCGCCGGCGGCGCACCGGTCACGATCGAGACATTGTTCGGGTTGGTGAAGGTCGGCATCACCGCGTCCGCGGTTCCGAGCCAGCCGTCGCGGGCAAACCCCGCAATCGTCGGCAAAATGCCGTCGGCTATTCCATGCTCGACATAAGCCGGATCAAATCCGTCAACACAAATTACAACGACCGGTAATTCCGGGTTGCGGTACCGCCGCTCGTTCAGTTCGATCAGTTCGTGCATTACTGGCCTCGCAAAAAAGAGCTAAGAGTCGAATTAGAAGAACAAGCCGATCCGCAGCTTGTCGACTTACTATAACGGATGATGACATTCGCTAGGTCTTTATTGCCGGTTGGAATTGGTTCGAGAACCGTCAAGTGTGGAGCCCGTCAGCTGTCGCTGTTCTCAGCCGAAAACGGTCAAGAGATCGCGCCGAAATCCCGTACCCTCGCCGAGGTCGAACTCATCGCCCGGGCATTCCTTGCAGGATTGTTGTGCGGCGTGGCCTCACATCAAGCCGGCGCCCAGGAAAAGGTAACAGGTGCGGCGGTGTGGCATCCCGATGCCGGCTTTATGCAGCGGTTTCATTCCCGGTGTGACGGGCGGCGCGGAACGGCATTCGACAACTGCTTTGCCAATGCGATGGCCAATTCCGGTGCATCGAAAGCGGCGCTTGATTTCGAACGTCTTTGAGTGCCGCTTGCGGTGCTGATCGAAGTAATCCGCCACCCAAGCGGCCTTTTCCGAGCCGTCTGCGCCGCTGCGAACCGCTTGCCTACCGTTGCCATGCGCTGTCTCCACGTCTATATATTACCATACTGGTAACATAACCATTATTCAACATAAAAGCGATGTGGAGATCGCGATCATGGATGGAGCCGAACTGCGCCGCCGGTTGAACCAGCTTGACCGCTCCTACACCGCACTGGCCCCGCTGCTGGGGCTGTCGCTGAGCGGTTTGCACAAGCAGATGAACGGGCAGGCCTCGGTGTCGCGTCAGACCGAGCTGTTGCTCCAGATGCTCGAAAGGCGCGCCCCGCCGGGCGACCCCGTCCGGACGAAGAAAAAGCCCGCGGCGAAGGCACTGCAGAGGTCCGCGCGTAAGTCTAAGGCCGATGCCTGAGAACAACCTCAACCCGCTGATCCCTCGGCTGGAGATCACCGCCGGCAGTGTAACCAGCGAGGGCGGCGCCTTTTTCACCGGTACCCGCGAGGCTTGGCTCGGCTATGTCGTCAATGCGTGGCGGCCCTATTTCGCGCGAGCGAAAGCGCCGCTGCCAAGCCGGCTTTATGTATCTGTCGGCCGCCCCGCCCGCGGAACCTCCACCGGAGCGTGTCATCCCGGCGCGGCCTCTGACGATGGGGCCCCGTACATCTTTATTCACCCGGTGCTCTCCGATCCGACGCGGGGCGGTGTGGCGCTTTTTCAAGCATGCGGGGATCACCTTTACAAAAAATCGTATACGCCAGCGAGCAGGATCGCGCCAACATCGCCCGCCGCCGGACACGATGGAAGACGCATCAGGGCCGGCTTGACCCCCGGCGCCTGGTATTCATCGCCGAGACTTGGGCCATGACCAACATGACCCGCCGCCATGGCCGCTGCCGCCGCGGCGCGCGGCTGGTCGCCAAGGTGCCGCACGGCCGCTGGCGCACGCTGACCTTTCTGGCGGCGCTGCGCCACGACCGCATCACCGCCCCTGCGTCATCGACGGGCCGATCAACGGCACCAGCTTTCGCGCCTATATCGAACAGTTCCTGGTGCCGACCCTCAGTCCTGGCGACGTCGTCGTCATGGACAATCTCGGCAGTCACAAAGGCAAGGCGGTACGCCACCTGATCCGCAGCGCTGGCGCCAAGCTGTTCTTCCTGCCGCGCTACTCGCCCGATCTCAATCCGATCGAGCAGGTCTTCGCCAAGCTCAAGACCCTGCTGCGCAAAACCGACCCCCGCACGACCGAGGCCACTTGGCGCGGCATTGGCGGCCTCCTCGGCCACTTCACCCCCACAGGAATGCGCCAATTACCTCGCCAATGCCGGCTATGCTTCAACCTAATAGGATCACGCTCTAGTGGCGTTCAAGCGTGGCGAGCCGCGGGTATGTTTGATGGCCAGGGCGCCGACGCCGCAGGAGGAGGACTGCCGGCGCGTCTGCCGCGAGCGCCGGACGCTGGTAGGCGAGCGGGTGAAGCATGTCAACCGGATCAAAGGGCTGCTCTTCGCCCAGGGGATGTTCGGCGACGGGCCGCTGCGCAAGCGTCGGCGTGAGCGGTTGGAGGACCTGCGAACCGGTGACGGTCGGCCCCTGCCGGTCACCTGAAGGCGCAGATCATCCGCGAGCTGGATCGGCTCGAGGTCGTGCTGGCGCAGTTGAAGACCGTTGCGGCGGAACGGAACGCCTTGCTCAAGCCGGCCAGTGACGAGATGCCCTCGCCGCCGGCCATGCTGGTGCAGCTGAAGGGTATCGGCCCTGAAACCGCCGCCGTCCTCTGGTCGGAGGGCCTGTTCCGCCAATTCGACAACCGCAGGCAGGTGGCCGCCTACGCCGGTCTGGCGCCAACGCCCTGGCAGAGCGGCTCGATCGATCACGAGCAGGGTATTTCACCACCAGCAAGGGAAGCTGTCAAGCGGATCATGGACCTCGGCGGGTTCAAAACGCTGCAAGAAGCGTTGCGACGGGCAATTGGCGACGAGCTTTTTCTCATGCAGCAGCAGAGGGAGGGATGGGCTGTAACGCTACATAAGGAGAGGGACCGCCGTGAGTTCCTATGGCCCTCCCCTTTCAACTAGATGCTAAAGCCCGTTCCGCTCGGCCACAATCTCTCCCTCATCGTCGACGGCATCGCCGTCTCCACCCGTCACAGCCCGCCAAGAAGCACGAGAGAACCGACATTCTTAAATTGGACGGCACTGACATTTGCACGTTGTGCCTACAATTTTTGTGTCCACCAAATACAGATGTCACCGTCTCTGCCATTTACAAATGTCACCGGCACCGCGGTTTGGGTCGGGCGGCGGGCGGGCGCGAAGCCCCCGGCGTAGCGCAGCGACCGATCGACGCCCGCCATGGGGATGGCCGAAACTGCACCCGCTTGTTTGACCGGGCGGGCTCGGCCCGCCCGGCTCGTAGAACGGCTCAGCCGACTTTAAACAGACGCGCGTCGCGCTGATCGCGGCGGCGCGGTGCTTTGGTGCTGCGCCGCTGCGGTCCGCGGCGAAGCTGCTCCTCGCGGATGAAGGCGAGCGCAGCGCCGAGCCGTTTGTTCTCGACAATCGCGCCCTGGTCAACCTGTTGGATTGTATCGAAGATCCGGCAGGCAAACTCGATGCCCTTGTAGCGGATCGACAGGCGACCGTCGGGATAGTCGATGACGGTGACCCGCTTGCCGATTGCCGCCTTGGCTTGCTCGCTTGGCTCCAGGATGAACATGATCTTGTCGTACTGCAGGGTCAGCGCCTGTGAGAGGGTGCGCTCCTCCTTCCAGGCAAAGGCGTCGTCGAGATCGTCACCGGCGTGCAGCGGCCGATGCAAATCCTTTTTATTCGCCGGTGCTTTGGCAAAGCGCGCGTTGTAGTCAGCCATGAAAGCCGGGAGCAGGGCGTTGCCTTCCGCCAAGCTTGCCACGCCCGCCAACCGCAATTCCTTGACCAGGCGGTCTTGCAACGTCTTGTTGGCACGCTCGACCCGGCCTTTCGCCGGGCTCGAATTGGCGCAGATGATATCGATGTTGAGCACGTGCAATGCCCGGCCAAACTGGGTCATGCCGTCGCCGCCGAGCGCGCCCGAGTGGTTGACCCGAAACACCCCGTGCTTGTCGCTGTAAAACGCGATCGGCTTGCCCCAGGCCTCCAGATAGGCACGGGCCGCCTGGAAATAGGCAAAGGTTGACTCGCTCTCGACAAATTGCAGATGCATCAGCCGGCTGGTCGCGTCGTCGACAAACACCAGCAGCGTGCATTGCGGCCCGCGGTCCTCGAACCACCAATGCTCGCTACCATCGACCTGGACCAGTTCGCCAACGCATTCGCGCCGCGGCCGCGGCTGGTGAACCTGCTTGCGCTGCTTGCGATCACGCCACAGCCCGGCTTCGATCATCCACTGGCGCAGCGTTTCACGGCCAACCGCGATCCCGTGATCCTTGCACAGCTTCTCGGCTGCCAGGGTCGGGCCAAAATCCCAATACCACTGGCGGATGATTGTCAGAACCGCGCGCCGCAATGCCTCGGGCTTGCGCCGGTTACTGCGACGGCCGCGGCGCTTCGAGATCAGGCCGCTCGGACCTTCGATCCGATAGGCCTTCAACAGCCGAAACACCTGACGCCGCTCGAGCCCCAACAGCTGGCCCGCCGCTTTCGTCGTCAGCCGCTTTTGGTCCAAATCCCGCAGAACCTCCAGCCGCGAAAGCTCCCGATCGCTCATCAGTCGTATCGTCACCCCCAACACCCCCCGGAAATCCCCCGGGAAGTGTCATCTGTAACCGGCAGAGGAGTGACATTTTGATCGGGCGCCTACAATTTTTTGCCGCATAACCCCCATAATGGAAAGCGAATTCCAAGTATCCATAAATCGTAAATCACGCCAATAGGTCTATTTGGAGAAACCGTAGTATACATGCCGAAAGCCGCCGCGGGCGAATTCCGTCACGCTATCCCAGAAGAGGCGAATGGACCCTGCATGCGGTTTGGCCGGCCGGGGAGCCGTGCTGGTTTCTGCACCAACCAAGCCGAGTACGGCCCGAGGAACAGATCACCGAGCGCCCGGCGCAGCAAATAAGTGAGCCGCCGCTGCGCCAGATGGTGCGGGCGATCGTGGATCATGTGGCAGCGCTGGCACAGGCTCTTGCGCCGCCGGTTGTTACGCGGGTTGTGGTCGAGGTGGGCTGCAGCCAGAACGACGCGGGTGTGCCGGATTTGGGCGGTTTCGACGAGATCGGGCCAGCGCGCCGTCCGCCCCCGGTCATTGCGCCAGGTGTTTTGCACGGGATCGAACCAGCGCCCGTCAGGCAGACCGCGAACTGTTATGCCGTGCCGCCGGTTGCATCCTTGACAGATACCGGCGGCGCGCTCGAACCGCACCCGCCGGCTGATCTGCGGCCAATTGCTCGGATAAAACTCCCGTATTTCAGGTCTGATCGGCATCGCCACTCCCGTTGCCCTGACGACAGTGACTTTTTTATGACGGCCTTAACCGTAACTCAACATAGAGAATAAAGTGTCCCACCAGCTACCAGATCTTGTTCTGATGCCGTTTCACAAAGCGCTTTTCAATCCCACTAATAGCGGTGAAGTGCCGTCCGCGCGGCGGTAGGAGCTTGCGGCGGCTAGATAGGGGGTCACCGGACGATTTGTTTAAAAACGTACTCTAAGCCTCGGTGCATACAGTAATGGGGTGAGGTCCTTCGGGCCTTCACGCGGGCGGGGTAGCGATCTGATGCTGTTTAGCCGACCACGCGATGCCCATGACGAGGAGCCCAGTCCCCAGAAGCATCAGGGTCGGCGGCTCGGGCACCGCCACGGAATCTCCGTAAAGAGATGAGCCGACAACTTGCCCCACTCACGGGTCAAAGATGAAACCCTGGATATAGGCCCAGTTTCCCGGGTCTGTATCCTCAGACAGTGAGAAGGACACCTTCTGACCCGAAGCCAAAAGGATCGGGCCGAGGAACCATGGTGAAATCCGGCACGTTGCCTGGATCAAGCGCGCTCAGATCCAAAGTCGGCGATTTGACCAACGCTGACACCTTGATCAGGTCGAACGATACCGAGGTATCATTGGACAGGGTGAACTGCTGGTCATTACCCTTAAGCGGTGCCGAAAAACCCGCCGTTGGCTCCGTTGGTTTGAGCTTCCCCCCGCCGCCGTCCAATCGGCAGAAGGGAACGACACAGCAACATTCTTGGTCTTCAGCCCGAAGGTAAAGGTATATGCGGTATTAGCCGCTGCAAGGCCGCCAGTGAAATGGGCCAATTACTGAGTAGGTTTCCCAGTAGCATTCATTGTTAGAAGCGACATGAAAGGCGCTTTTTTAATATTCGCTCCCGGGACAGTTCCGGCGATATTCGGCGCCTCGTTCGGCGCTCTTCCCGCCGCAGGCGTACCCGTGTCGACGACGAGGTCGAAGTCATCTGCCGTACCGTTTCCGGCCGGTGGGCCCGTCACCTTTTCTGAGATCGCGTACAGAAAGGTGGCATGAGCATCTGCCGCAAAGGTGTCCAGCAAAACCCAAAGGGAAAAACTTGTCAAAGGCAACCGAACGAAGCAGAAGAAAGATGGCCGTTTCATGTTAACCCTCCCCCGGTTGTTTATTGTCTCGTATTCACTTAGGACGGTATGATCCCGAAGTGATCGCGATCACCCGATACTGCCGGCGACGTAAATACGACGCAAGAGGCGGGATTGTCCTAGAGTTTGTCTGGTGGTGGTCGACTTCTCGCACGATCTAGCCTTTTGGTCCGGACTGCAGAACTGATGTGCAGAAAACGGAGAGCCCGCTCTCGTCAAAGTTGGCAAAGAAGCCTTCGATGGCGTTCCTGCCCCCTGCCTTCAACGGCTGCCATTCCCACGCAGTCCAACCAATCAGCGCGCCGACACCTGCCAAATGCTGTGAAACTCGACGGTTCATCCCGCTCGGGAGGGCGATCGAGGATGCACCACCAGCCACTCTTCCGCCGGCGGCGGCCATTGCACGACGTGGAAAACAGCGTGGAAGAGTGACCCGGCTCTGGGGGTGATCAGCATCGAATAGCGACACACCCCGGGAATCATCGAATGCTCTCCCTGGTTGTGCTTGGGGGAGCGTGGCCGGGGATGGTGACGGTGGAAACGATTGGCCGGATCAGGCGGGCGTTCTGGGTTGATAAGAAGCCGATCCGCCAGATCGTTCGCGAGTTGAGGATCTCGCGGCAGACGGTGCGCAAGGCGATCCGGGGTTCGTCGAGAGAGTTTCGCTACGAGCGGCAGGTTCAGCCGCAACCGCGACTGGGGGCTTATGTCGCCCGGCTCGAGGCGATGCTGGAAGCGAACAGCCAGTGTCCGGCGCGCGAGCGGCTGACGGCACGGCGGCTGTTTGAGCTCCTACGCGCCGAGGGTTACACGGGCGCCTATGACAGCGTGCAGCGCCACGTCCGCGAGTGGTGCCGACAGCAGTCACGGCTGGGCCAAGTATTCATCCCGCTGTGGTTCGCGCCGGGCGAGGCCTATCAGTTCGACTGGTCGCACGAAGTCGTGGTGCTCGGCGGCGTGACGACGACTGTCAAGGTGGCGCATATCCGGCTCTGCCACAGCCGGATGTTCCTGGTGCGCGCCTACCCGCGCGAGACCCAGGAGATGGTGTTTGACGCGCACGACCGCGCTCTCCGCTTGTTTGGCGGGATATGCCGGCGTGGCATTTATGACAATATGGCGACGGCGGTCGAAGCCGTTTTTGTCGGCAAGGGACGCCGCTTCAACCGCCGCTTCCTGGCGATGTGCTCGCATTACCTGGCCCTTCTCCCAGCCCGTCGCGTGCACGCCGGCGGCGGGCTGGGAGAAGGGCCAGGTCGAAAACCAGGTTGGCAACGCGCGCGAGAGACTGTTCACACCGCGTCTGGATTTTGCCAACTACACCGAGCTCAACGCCTGGCTGGAAGCGCGCTGTCTCGCCCAGGCGCGCGAGAGCGCTCACCCCGAGCAGCGCGACAAGACGGTGTGGGAGGTATTCGAGGCCGAGCGGGCGAGCCTGATCGCCTATCGGGGGCCGTTCGATGGGTTCCACAAGACTCGAGATCGCGGTGTCGAAGAACAGCTTGGTGCGCTTTGACCACAATCGCTACAGCGTCGCAGTCAGGGCGGCGCGGCGCACCGCGCAGATACGGGTTTACGCCGAGCGCATCGTCATCTGGTACGACGGCGAGATTGTCGCGGATCACCGCCGCCGCTTTGGTCGCGGCCAGACCGCCTACGATGCCTGGCATTACCTGCCGGTGCTGGCCCGCAAGCCGGGGGCGCTGCGCAACGGTGATCCGTTCCGCAACTGGGATCTGCCGCCGGCACTGGCGCAGATCCGGCGCCAGCTTGTCGGGCATGACGACGGCGATCGCCAGTTCGTCGACATCCTGACAGCCGTGGCCGAGACCGGGCTCGATGCGGTCGAGGCGGCCTGTGCCGAGGAGCTGTCGGCTAAGCTGTTCGGCCGCGACGTCTTGCTCAACATCATGGCGCGGCAGCGCGATGCCGCCCCGGCTCGGCCGGTAGCGACCCCGGCGGCGCTGACGCTGGCGATCGAGCCAGCGGCCGACTGCGCCCGCTATGACCAGCTGAACCACCTGCTGCCACACGAGGACGCTTACCGTGGAGCGGCATGAGATCATGGAGCTATTGGGTCAGCTCAAGCTGGCCGGCATGCGTGCAGCCTATGACGAGGTGGTCGCAGCGGGACTGCGCGCCCAGCACTCGTCTCAACGCATCTCCGGCGAATTGCTGCTCGCGCAGTTGGCGATCATCGCGCCCGATCGATCGCCGACCGCATGGGGGCGGCGCGTTTCCCAGTAACGAAGAATCTCGCCGAGTTCGACTTCTCTGTCTCGCCGGTGAACCAGGGCCTGCTGCGTGATCTGCACGAGGGCGGCTTTCTCGCCACCCAGCGCAACACCGTGCTGATTGGCAGAATCGGTACCGGCAAGAGCCATATCGCCGTAGCGATCGGCGCCAATTGCGTGCGCAACGGCGCCCGCGTGCGCTTCTTCACCGCCGTCGATCTGGTCAACCAGCTCGAGGCCGAGGCACCCGCCGGCAAGGCCGGAAAGCTCGCCGACCAGCTCGTGCGCGTCGATCTCGTCATTCTCGACGTGCTCGGTTATCTGCCGTTCCCAGTCAGCGGCGGGCAGATGCTGTTTCACCTAATCAGCCGGCTTTACGAGCGCACCTCGATCATCCTGTCGACCAATCTCGCCTTTGCCGAATGGCCGAGCGTCTTCGGCGACGCCAAAATGACCACAGCGCTGCTCGATCGACTGACGCATCACTGCGACATCATCGAAACCGGCAACGAGAGCTGGCGCTTCAAAAACCGAACCTGAGACCCGTGGCCCGCGGATCGCCCCCGGGGGCCCACAGCGCCTCCCCACGCGCGTCGCTCCGTCGCTTGTGAGGGCACTGCGCGACGCGCGCGGGTCCCCTCCGTGGACTCCGGGGACGACCGCTACTCAACCATTGCTGTGGGTCACCATTGGACGCTGATCCCGGGTCACGTTTCTGCGCTGATTGACAGCGCGACGAGCCTGGCTGAGTGACGAGCGCGGCGGCGGCGCACCAGCGAAACCAGGCGGCTGGGACCTCGCCCTGCGTAGCATTCATGCTGAAGCTTCGGGGAGCGGCAGGACGCGACCGACATTGGCGCGGTGCACGCCGAGGCGGCGGGCGATCCACTGTACTGCCGCCGGACACGACGCCCATGGAGCGGGTGCCAGCGGTAATGAACCTCAACTTGCCCGATATGGGCAAAATGACCGGGTGATTGCTCTCAATCGAAAAAATGCGCTGTTTACCGGCAGCGACCAAGTGGCCGAAAACTGGGCAATGCTGGCGTCGTTGATCGAGACCTGCAAGCTGCAAGCGTCAACCCACGAACCTATCCCAGCGAAGTACTGACAAAACTTGTGAACAACTGGTCCAACCGCCGGCTCGCAGAACTGACCCCTTGGGCCTGGGCCGCGGCAACTCGCTAATCGCCATGCCAACGAACTTACCCGTCAACCCGGCCAGACCGTGTGATCAGCGCCTCGCTTACGCCGCTCCGAGCGCACGGAGTAGAAGGCTTGCAGCAGCATCGCTCGCAGCAATTTCTCCGGCGGCACCGACGGCCGCCGATGCCGCAATACAGCGCCGCGAAGTCGCCTGTTAGCGCCGGCAGTGCCGTGTTCGCAATCTCGCGGATCACCCGCAGCGGATGATGCGCCCGAACCCGATCCTCCAGGTCTATGTAGCTGAAAAGCTTGCCGCAAATTTCGTGGTCGCCGCGCATCGCATCCCCCATCCAGAGGATATTGCCGGCGAAATCGACAACAACTCTTTCAACAGCCTGCTCGTCGTCCCTCGATGATTGGAGCAGGGCAAACATCTTGACCCAGCATTTCCTCAATTCGCGGGCTGTTGGGCATAATTCTCCGTCTCATTTACGCCGGATACAAAGCAATTCGATCGTAGCCGATCCCCTTGGCAGCCAAAAATGGCCAGCAACTCGGTCTCCGGCAGGAACTCGCTGCATTACTTTCATCTAGCAGGTTGCTGAAATAGGTTTTGGAGCCCTCTCATGGATGCCTATGCCGCCGTCATAGAAACCAAAAGGCCAATGTTTCAACGGGGGCTCCCGGTGCGTGTTCCGGCATTCGGCAAGCGTGGATCATGCAGCGCGGCGGCGCAATTCCGTGATGAACAATGACAGCAACACAGCCGTGCCCATCGCCATCGTGGTGAAGTAGCCGATCGCAGCGCCCTGAAGGCCGAAGAGCACAATAAGGGGAAGCGCGATCAAATAAGCGGCCGTCAATTCGCCGATATGCAGATAAAGCACTGCACGCGGTTTGTTGATTGCCAGCATCGCCAATTGCAGTGGCGCCGCAATCGCGACGGCGATCAAGGCGATGCTGGTCCAGATCAGCGCGCCGCGTGCCCACAGGAGATCCGGGCCGTAGATTAGGGTCAATGCGCGGCCACCCGCGACCGAGATCCCTAGCGCGAATACGACGATTGGCGCCACGAATAGCCCCGCAAGCTGCGCGGTGCGGGCCGCCAGACTCGGCCAGCTGCGTACCGTATATACGCGCATTAGCGCCGGTCGGGCGTAGTTGGTCAAGCCTATCAGAAGCGGATTCGGGAGATTCGAGATGGCGACGCAGGCGGCGAAGGCACCGGTGATACGAGCGCCCGACGTCAGGAACAGGAACCAGGAGAACGATTGTAGCGCGAGCATCTGACACAGGCCGCCCATCGCCAGCCATTGTCCGTAGCGGACGAAACGGTCGCCGTAGGGCAGAAGCAGGCGTAGCCTCATCCGGATATGACCGCGCAGGTCCAACAACCCGAGAACTGCCGCAACACCGCAAGCGCACGCCACCGCCCAGAAGGCCGCGCTCGCATCGAAGCGATGCGTCTCGATCAGCCAGCCGATCATAATGGCGAACTGAATAATGACGGTGACAATATCGGATAGCAGCGCCCGCGCGGGTTCACCGTAGACATAATGGCGGCGCCGAATTAGCTCGCGTGCCAGCGAGGTGACCAACGCGCAGGGCAGGGCCGGCAACAGCGACGCGAGCTCAGGCAAAAACACGCTCGCTGCACCGGACGCCAGACCGCCTAGCAAGGCGAGCCCCAGCGTCGCCAGCAGCGCGGTGCCGAAAGCGGCACGTTGCGCCTGAAAGGACGGCCGCGAGATGACGAGATATGTAAAGGGCGTGGCGACCAGCGAGTCCGCGAGCGAGGCCACCACGAAAAATATGCTCATTCCCAGGGCATACTTGCCAAGCGCGGAAACCGATGTGAACCGTCCTATTGCCGCCCCAGTCAGAAAGTTGGCTGCACTCTGGATGCCCTGGCCGGCTAGCACCAGGAAAAGTTCCCGCATCTTGCGCTGTGCCGCCCACGCCCACAGCAAGGACTGCCGCGGCGTGGGATCGCCCCCGCCGGCGCGGGACGGATCGGTCAAGGTTTCCAAGGCACGGCCGGCTTGCCGCTAGCCATTCTGCCGAGCACCGCGCACACTTATTATGGCGCGGTCATGTATTATGGCGCTGTCAGGGTTGGCAGTGGCACCGTGGCTCTTCCGCCTGGTTTTTGACAACACGCCAACCCGGCCGATGACCGGTAGGCCGGTTGCGCGAATGACATCGCGATCGGACATGATCCTGTCGTCCGTTAGCTCGAAAAACAGCGAGAGTCCGACACCGCCCAGCAGGCCTATCACGACGATCCCGCCAAGCAACAGCCCGAATTTCGGGCTGACGAGGGTTGGATCGGCCGTGGCCCAGTTGATCACCGAAACATTGCCGAAATGCGCCTGGACGACCGCCTGCTGGTAGCGGGCTTCCTCGCTCTTTTGCAGATAAAGCTTGCGGCTGTCCTGGAGAACATGCTGCTGCTGGAGCAGCTGGGTGTAAATGCTCTGTCCGCGGGCTAGTTCGGCGCTCTGCGCCGTCAATCTGGCTTCGATCGCGGCCCAGTTGGCAGCCGCCTCATGATGTGGCGCCAGCTCGGATTGTGCGCGCAGCCGATCATCCCTGATCCGTTGGTAGATCGTGTTGGACTCGACGCGTTGAGTGGGCATTAAGGCAGCCATCTGGCCTTCCAGGACACCTATCCGCCTCTGGATCTGCATGGCCGCCACCTCCTCGTTTTCCCGGTTTGCCCTTACCTCGGCAAGCCGCTTTAGCAGGGCGTTTAACTGTTGGTCGACGTCCACCACTCTGTTTTGGCTACGGAATGCATCGATCTGCTGGTCGACACTCGCCAATTTGGTCGACAGCTCGGACAGATGGGCATCGAAGAAACCTTCGGTTTCATGTTGGTAGATTTTCTCGCGTTCGAGAAGGTAGAGGTGCACCAGCTCGTTCACCGCTTCAGCTGCGACGTCGGGGACCGCACTGGTCATAGTCACTTCGATGACGGTCGAATCCTTGATGACCGCAACGCTGATGCTTTCGCGCAACCGACGCAACGCCTGTTCCTCGGGTCTTTCGGCGCCCGATCGCGGATAGAAATGGTCTTTCAGAGCGCGATAGAACCCTAGCACGCTCTGCATTAATCCGCCCGGCGTGTACCAGAGGTGGTGCACACCGGTGCTCGGGAACAGCGTGCCCACGCCGAACTTCGCGAGCACCTGTTGTGCCAACGGCTCGCTTTCGATGATGCGGACCTCGGCATTGACCTCATGCTCGAGGTTTCCAGTGGTCAGCGGCGTGCGCATGTCGCTGGAGCTGGACGGCAGAACGGGCATAAAGACGTCTTCCTGGCCCAACTGGACCATGAGTTGTGCCGTCGCGCGATAGACTGGCGAAACGAACCGCAGGCCCACATAGCCGCCGGCCAGAGCAGAGAGGAAGAAGCCAAGGATGACCAGTTGCCGGCGGCGCAGAATACCCGGCACATCCCGTAAGGTGATGTTCCGCCCCATCATTCTGTTCCCCCGATTGCAGAATTCACGACAGGAGGCTCCGGATCATCTGGCCGCTTGGCCGTAGCGAATGGTCGGCGCGATAGACGCCGAAATTTCCTACCCCATCGGGCGACGCGAAATCGTCCAGAGCAAACCAATACACGCGCTGCACATTTGCTGCGAGCGCGCGCTTTCCCTCACCAAATGGCCGTTCCCTCAAATGTTTCGCGATGTAGTCCATCGTCTTCGACAGCAAGACAGCCTGACGACCCTCGCTCACGCCGAGCCAAGTGTTCGAGACGAAGAATCCCATCTCAGTGATCCAGATCGGCTTTCCCTCATCGCCGCGCAACGTCATCAGCAGCTGAAGATTGAATACCTTTCCAAGGTAGTTCGGCTTGTTCTTATCCCCAACGAAACCCAGCGCAGCATCCGTTGCGATGTCCGCGTCCATGTCGTCGGGCCGCCGCACTCCCTGCCAGCGGTCGAAGATGTAGGGGTGGACGGCCATCACATCGAACGTTTCACCATAGTGCCGGTCTGCGTCCCAAAGCTGACACAGAAACATCACGTCGGCATTGGAGAGGCCGGCATGTACGACTTGGATGCAGCCGCGGTACGGCGCGAGCGCGATCGTGACACGGCGCATCATTTGGCCGAAACGAACGGCTGCGGCGCAGGCCCCCAGAAATCCTTGTTATTCGGCTCGTTCCACACCTGCCAATGCGTGATAGGATGAAACGGCACGGGTGCGTCACCGCCTGGGCCGTAGCGCCGCACGCAAGCGGCTACGAATTGGGCGAATGGCTCGAACGCATTGTCGGCGGGTGCGAGTTCGAAACTCTGCGAGTTTTTGCTGGCCGACACCAGCGCCCAGGCCGGCGCGTAATGCACGATCGGCAACAGTCGCACCCCCTTCTCGCGAGCGATGCCCACCAAGCGGTCGAACACGGTCCAGTCGTAGACACCGGGATGCGCCTCGGCGACGCGCCATTCCCAGTCGATGCGCAGCTCAGCCAGACCGAGCGCCCCCGCCCTGGTAAAGCGGTCACGCAAGGCTGCCGCGTCCCCCGGACCCCACAGCACGTTCATCCCGAGGAAGCCGGGTGGCAGCTTCACCATCTCGGACGCCAGCTCGGCCCAGGCTGGCAACGCGGCAAGCGCGAGCACAGTGCCGCCGGACAGGCGCCCCAGATCGCGTCGGGTAAGGCCGTTGGCAATCCTCGCGGAGAAGACCATCGATCAATGCGTTGTCGCTGCGGCGCCCGAGGAGGTGACCGTCGAGCCGCCGTTAATCTGATAGATGCCCTGAAAGCCGAGGTTAAAGCCCTGGAAGAGAAGCAACTGCTGCACGTACTGGCGGGCGAACTGGTCGGCCCTGGCGATCGGCGATTTCGTGACATAGATTACATCCGACGGCTGCAGCGCCACGCCGAAATCACGGCTGCCACGCTCTAGAGCCTGGTCGCTCAAGTCGACGCGATAGGGGATCGGCTGATTTTGAGGCCCCTTCCGGATCAGGATGACATCCCGCGCGTCGGCCGTGTCACGCATGCCCCCCGCGTGGAGAATGGCTTGCATGACTGTTAGGCCGGGCACCAGATTGATCATCTGTGGCGTCACCACCTCCCCGCCGGCATAGACGACTTGGCCGGTAAAGGACCGCACGTTTACCGACACGGCCGGTTGTTCGATAAGGCCGCGATAGCGCTCGCGCAGCGTCTGTGTGAGCTGTCGTGGCGTCAGGCCTGCTGCCATGACCTCGTCGATCAGCTGCAGCGAGATGGCGCCGTCCGGCCTTACCGTCACCTGTTCGTTTAAATTAGTCGAATAATAAAACTTGATGTCGAGCTGGTCGCCCGGTCGGATGCGATATTCGGAGATCGTCGGCGCGCTTAGCGGTCCGGCCAGGGGGAGCCGCTCGGTGGCGCGACCTGAGTGAAGTCGGGGCCACCGCAAGCGGCCAGCAGGAAGTACGAGAGCAGCGCCGACGCTCGCAAGCGAGGTCCGATCAAAAGGTGGGATGGCTCGCGATCATTGGGGACGTATACCGCGAACACGATTGATCACCACCCCGAGCATGTGGCCCCCGTTGTCGCGAAGCGTGTCCGCCACATAGGCTGCGGCACGGCGGCTGGTATGTGCGTCGGCGACGACCAGCAGCACGTCATCCATCAACCGCGCCGCTGTCACAGTGGGCGTCGCCTCACTCACCGGCGGCATGTCCCATATCACCAGGTCGAAACGCTCCGCCAGACGCCGCGTCAGCGCTTCGAAATTCTCAGGGCCGAATGCGATCAGTGACATGAACTCCGAACCGCCGACGCCGAGTTTCATCGGCTGCTCCGGCGGCGGCAGGACCGGTTCGGTTAGCAGGCGCAGCAATTCATCGGCCTCGCATGGTTCCGAAAGCACCTCGATGATCAACACCCGCTTCTCGCCAAACCTGAGCGATTCGGCTAGGGCGCGTGCGACGAAGCTGGTGCCTACCTTCCGCGTTACCCCTAACAGCATAATGTGGCGCAGCGGCCGAACCGGCGTCTCATGGAGGATCGATGCCGCGATCTGCCACATGGCATAGGTGAGTTGCACGTTCTGCGCGGCAGCGGCGCGGCACAGTCCCGGAACATTCGTAACCATGTCGCGAAACGACATCGTCCTGCCAGTCCTCTCGTCGGCCAATGGCCTTCACCGTATGCCGTGGTCAGCCCGGTGTACATCATCGCTACACTCCCGGACCTCGATATATATGCGACGCAGCGCCGCCAAATGCACGGCCTTGGTATAGGTTCGCGTCACCAAATTCCGCGCGTTGCGGCCCCAGACGGCAATCTGCTCAGGGTTGTCGATCACCTGGGTCAGGGCGGCACGTAGCGCATCCGCCGTCGTCTCCCGCACCAGAAGACCGGTTTCCTTATCGAGTAGATAGTCAGAAATGCCCCCCACGGCGAAACCCACAACAGGCGTCCCGAACGACATTGCCTCGATCCCCACCAGGCCGAATGGCTCGTCCCAGAGCGACGGGAACACCAGTACGTCCGACTTTCGGTAATTATTGCGTGTCTCTGATTGAGTCGCCCAGCCCAGAAACGAAACACGCGCGGCCAGCCCTACAGCTTCTACCATTGCCCGAGCCGGCGCAAGCCGTTGACCCTCCGCCAGGACGGACAGACGCCAGTCACCGTGCAGTCCGGCTAAGGCCTCCATCAGCGTCTCTAGCCCCTTTACTGGCAGCGCCTGGCCGGCGAAAAGCAATTCGAGCGGCCGGTCGCGCCCAGGAATACCGGGCGGCTTGACGGGCGGGATCGGGTCGGCCGCCTCGGCTTCGAAGCGCGTGAAATAAGGCACGACATGGATCCGCGCATCGGGAAACCCGTTCCGACGCAGCGTCCGCGCCATGTGGTCGCCGGTTACGATACTCGCGCCGAAGGAACGGTAGTGGTTGCGCTCGGCCAGCCTGGTGGCGAGGTTAGCAAAGCTGGGCAATCGGCTACCGGGCCGCGGCGGCGACACAAAGCATCCCCAGGCGGCACAGCTCCAGCCTAGCGCTCGCTGGCAGCGGTCGCCCGACCAGCGGCGGCGGCCGCGCCGCAGGCAAAGCGAGGTATAGTCATGCAGCGTTCGCACGAGCGGTAGATGGCTGTCCAGAAGCCGTCTGATCATCGCGACGTTGCTGCACAGATGGACATGTACGATGTCCGGCGACCAAGCGCGGAGCGCCACCATCGCCTCGTCAATGGCCGCATCGTCGGCACCTGCCGCTAGACCGGGCAGATGCGCAAGCGTGAGACCGGAGACTTCGAGCTGCGCGGGCAAGGGCGCGTTGCCGTGCGCTACCAGCACCTCGAAACCGGCGGAGGGCATGGCATGCGCCAGCATCAGAACGTAATTGGGCAGTCCGCCGATCCGCAATTCCTCGGCAAGCAGCACGATCCTCATGTCGGGGCATCCGCCGCCGCCAGCCGCGAGGGGCGAGGCGCACGCGACAGTCTGCTCGCCTGCTGGCGCGAAGGGTCCCTCAACAGGCCCATGGACAGCAGCAGCACCAGTACGAAATGTGTGTTTTCGCTGAGCAGCATGTCCACGGACGCAAAAACGATATAGGCCGCCAAGGCACCGATGGCGGCCAGAATGAGGCTGCTTGCCGGCGATCGCCGCGCACCGCGCAGGCCGCGCCAGCGGTGCAGCAGGCAACGTACCATGGCCACGAGAAACAGTATGTAGCAGAGCAAGCCAACGATCCCAGTGTCGGCGAGAATTTCGAGATAGGTATTATGAGCATGGAAAGACTGGTAGCCGAGCGGCACCAGCAGGTCGATTTGGCGGGCCAGCGCATGATCGCGGAAGTTGCCGAGCCCCACGCCTAGGATCGGGTGGTCGCCCCAGACGGTGAGCGCCATCCGCCAGATGGTCAGGTGATCGATTACTGCGGCGGGCCGGTCGCCGGGCACCAAGCTCGTGATGTTGCCGTCCAAGCCGGGTAATGTGGCGACGACAAGCGCGCCGGCACTGATCGCCAGCAGGCCGATCAGCGCCATGACCTTCCCCAGCCTGGGCAGTTCGAACACCCCGATAGCCAGCATCATCGCGAGGGCGCCGATCAAGCCGCCACGCGATTCGGCGGCACCTAGCCCCGCAAGGCAGATCAGGAAGCTGATGACAGCCATTGCGCGGAGCCCGCGCGACGGCGACCGCACGACATAGGCGAACGCGACACTCATCGTCAGAGCCAGGAACATCGCCAGGGCCTGCGGGCCGCCGAAAGTGCTGCCGGCGCGGCTCGACTTATCAAACGTATAACGAATTGTCTCGCCGCTCGTGTCCGTCGGCCCGGGCACCGGGACACCGAGTATATGCGAGATGGAGTTGCCGTGGCTGACGAATTCGATGACGCCGTCGATCGCGAAGATGCTGGGCACCACCATCATCAGGACCGCAGCCACGCGTAGCAGGCGTGGTGTCGGCTCGAGCACGCTGAATGCCAGGGGCAGCACAATGAACCATTCGATGATGCGAATTGGCTGCTTGATGTTCGCAGGCGGATTGGATGCCAGAATTGTCGACAACACCACCGCCAGAGCGAATGGCAGGATCGCCTTGACGACGGGCGGCAACCGCCAATGCGCTGGCAGACGGTGGATGACGATGAGGGGCGCACAAACGCACCACAGCATCAGAACCCCATCGGCGGCATTCACGGGAACGCCCGCAAGGCTGACGGAGTAGGGGAAGCCGAGTGAAAAGCCGAACAACACAAGAAGCAATTCGGGCACGCGGATCAGCAACACGAAGAGGCCGACGCCGACGCCGACGCCAATGCTGAGCAAGGGACAAACCGCCGTTAGCCCGGCGATCAAGAAGCCGGAGGCGCAGACGAAAATCGCCTTTGCGAGCCCCGCGGGCCACCCAGAGGCGGGCAGCCGCTCCAGCAACGCCGTGTCAAAATCTTGTGCCCGTGCCGAAGTCACTGCGTGATCTTCAGGCCGAACGGATTTAGACGGATGATCCGCAGATTGCAGCGCATGACCGCGGTGGCGGCAGGACGGCACTTGGCGGAGATCACGCCCCTTGCTAGCCACGCGATGGAATGAATGACCAGAAACGCATCTGTGAACAGCTTCAGCAGCGCGGTTTCGATCGAGTTGCGGTGCTTGCGGTACAGTCGATATCGGCTATGTCGCAGCTCATAGCGCATGCGCAAGCTGGTCTCGCTGGGCAGTACGCGCTCTACGCGCTGCCCGTTTGGACGGTTGCCAGTCGATTGGCCGCCGTGATGACGCACGCGGATGTCCGGCAATAGTTGAAGCCGCCAGCCGGCACGGTGGACGCGGATGCACCAATCCGCGTCCTCGTCATAGATGAAGAAGCCTTCGTCGAGCAGCCCGACCCCAATCAGCACCGCAGCGCGGGTCATCATGCAGGCGCCATGAACGCGCTCGACCTCCAGCGGACGATCCTGGCCGCTCGCCGGAAAACGCGGCCCACGGATCACCCGACGCAGCATCTCACCGATTGTGGGGAATTGGGTCGGATAGTCCTGATCCTCACCATCCCCCATGTTCACCAGGCGCGGCCCGACAACACCGATCGCAGGATCGGCCTGCAAAGCCTCTACCATTCGATCCAGTGTGCCGAGTTCCACTCGCGTGTCGCTATTGATCAATAGGGCATAGTCGGCATCCAGCTCGCGCAGCACGAGATTGTTCGCCTTGGCGAAGCCGAGATTGCCGCCGGCGTCGATCAGCGTGATATCGGGATGCGCTGCGCGAATGAGTGTCGGGCTGCCGTCACCCGAGCCATTGTCCACAACCACAATCGTCGTGGTCGCGCCACGCGCCGAATAGGCTTTGAGACTGTCGACGCATTCATTGACCAGAAGCGGCGTCCTGTAGTTGACGATGACGATCTTCAGCCGCGGCCGATTACAAACCGCAACTGAAGGCGGCGCAATCGCGCCATCGGCAACCATAGCGATGCTCAAGCCTGACTCCAGTGATTGACATGCATACTGCACAAGCGACACATGCCCCGCGGCAGGCGCCGGTGATGCCGTCCCAACTGGAAGCCACTAAACTTGCTCGCTGTCCGTATCAACACGCCGAGTACAGCACCAAATCCGCCTCCCGTTCGGGCATAACGCATCTGGGCGAGCAGGACCGAGGTGCCGGCGCTGGCAGTGGCGACGGACGCGCTGCGCATTTCCGCGTCGCAAGCCAGCGACGCGCCGATATCGAAGTAGCGCCGGAATTCCTGACGTAGCGTGTAATGGTGGCTATGGACAGCCATAGCCTTGGCGCAATATGTCCGCCTATATCCGGCGCGCAGCAACCTAAACGTCGCGACAATGTCCTCACTCGATGGCAGATTTTCAGGAAACCCGCCGATCGATAGGAGCCGCCGCCGGTCATAGGCCGCGAAGGAATTGGAACAAAACACCGCCTTGATACCGCGTCGGCCGATATCGGGCTCCGCGGTGATTTCCGAGGTGTCCGGATAGTTGAACACGCGCGGGAACCGCTCCGCCATCGAAGCGTTCGGCCGCGGGAGCTGGCGACCGAACACAACCGCAACATCCGGCGTGGCGAAGGGCGTAAGAAGATTTGCAAGCCAATCCCGCCCGATCGGCAAGGCGTCCTGCGTGAGGTAGACGACGTGATCGCTATCAGAGCACAAATCGAGCCCGAGATTGCGGGTCCTCCCGTGGCCGAACTCCCGGGATTTTATCACCTTCAGCGTGTATCCCGCATCTGTTATCATGGCAGCTGTACCGTCCGTTGAATCGGTGTCGATGAACAACACGCGTTTTGGTGGCGGTACCGTCGCCTGTAGCCTGGCCAGCAAGGATGGCAAATGCCGCTCGGCGTTCCGGGTCGGGACGACCACACTGGCGGAGGCACAGAGTGCGCGCCCAGGCGGTACGGCGCCCGATCCTTGGTCACAGGAGACCCCGCCAGGAAGAGGATCATATCCATCCGAGACCGTCTTAATACTCATCGGCTAGGTTTCTCCACTCTCCGCTCGGTCTCGATTTGTCGCGTACCGGCATGCTTCCTGTGCAAACCCGCGATTTCGGACCAACTTAGTTGCCAAGCAGCCAGCAATTACCAGCGGCCAGTGCATCCAAATCATCTCGCGCACGAGGCACGATACATTGCATGCAAAGCACGCGCTTGCCGACGTCGGTACACCCTATCCGATATGCGGCGGTCGCATGAAACAGCTATAATACCACACAAATGCCAATTTCAAGCGCCACCTGAGTTATAAAACAGAGCGGGCCATGCCGAAGTAGACCAACGGGTCGTGCTCGGGCGAACCCGCGTTCTACTAGTACGCATTGCGATCACCGATCATTGCCACTACGGTGCGAAGCAATATCCAGAGGTCGAACGCCACTGAGTGATCGCGAATATACTCCAGATCGCGATCGACCCGGCTCTGCATCTGCTCGATCGTAGTCGTTTCGCCACGAAACCCATTTACCTGTGCCCAGCCAGTTATTCCGGGGGCCACGCGATGACGCGCCGAGTAGCCCTCAATCAGCGGTGTGAACCGGCGGTTGAGCTCGGCCGGATGTGGCCGTGGCCCAACCAGCGACATGGTTCCGTTAAGAACATTGAGTAACTGCGGCAGCTCGTCCAAACTGGTCTTGCGCAGGATGGCGCCAACGCGCGTGACACGCGGGTCACCACGAGCCGCCTGAATACTTCCATCCGCGCCGTGCGCGTCAACACGCATCGTACGGAACTTGAATATGGTAAAAGGCTGATTGTCACGCCCCAGCCGAATTTGACGGAACAGCACCGGCCCACGCGATTCCAACCGGATCGTCACGCCAATGAGCACCAGCAATGGTGCAGTCAACACAATAAGGAGTGTACTTACGATAAGATCCAGGCCTCGCTTAGCAAGTTTGACCCCCGGTTGGAGGGGCGCTGGACGAACGATCCATTCGGCGTAGTTAGTTTGGCTGGCCGACCGGCTTCCTTCTGGCAAATCCGTCAGCAGATGAATTGGAACGGAGAGCGCCTCCATGCTTCGGACAACATCGGCCAGCTCCCCATCTCCGAGATCCGATTTCAAAATGACGACCCGGTCGAAGCCGCGCTTTGGATAGCCGCATCCTGCAAGTGTGCTTGGCTCAATACGGCCAGCGGGGCCAATCCGCCCTGCAAGGAACACGCGTGGCTCTCCCTCGCCGACAACGATCTGGCCAGCGACGTTTACGCGGCCGTTGAAAATGTAGGGAAATTGAACGAGCCGCTCTCCGGATTGGGACGCTCCGACGAACAGTACATGCTCGACAACCAATTCGTCGAAGCGCTGAACGACGAGAGCGCAAGCGAGGCGACTTAGCGCCGCAATTGCGACGCCGCAGGCTACTCCGAAAGCTACGTGCCAACCCGCCGCCACGCCCCGGACGAACAATGCTGCAGTAGCAGCAGCAGCGAGTACTCCAGCGCCCAATGCAATGGTACCCTTTGCTGACCTTTCCAGATCCGCCGATGACTTCGTGGTATAGAGTCCGCAGACTTGACCAGCGAAGAGGACGAGGGCCACGGTGCACATGGCCGCATTGATCATTCCCGGCTCAAGCGCGGACATGTGTATCGCGAAGCCCGAACCCAACAGATCAAACGCGGCCAGAGCAAGAACGACCCGAATTCTGTACCGTGCTGATATCGAAACTCTTCCCAATGATGTCCGGGCGATACCGGCACATTTTGCGTCCAGCTTGTTGTGATCGCCCTTTATTGGACGACCGGCGACTACATCGGCAGCGGAGGTTGGCATTTTGCCCCCCCAGGCAAGCGGCGGAGTATCACTCCCTAGGCACCGCTACATTTGGAAATAGGACATAGTTCGAAATTCAAACGCGTGGATCAAAACCGGGTGCAGAAGAAATGACTAGAATTCCGGCAAGCATCCTGTCCTCGATCCACTCAGTCAGAGAACGCCAATGCTTCAGATGGCGATCCGCGATTTCGAACAGTGGTACATCGCCGGCATAGCTGGCGCCACGAACCTGATCGTTGGGCCACTGCGCCGACGATCGCTTGGCGACCGTCAGGGAAATCATGGGATTGGCATGCCCGGCCGGCGCGCAGCCGGCATATCAGGCCGCGCGAGCAGGCGGCGATCATCATCAACTGGACCGCATTGAGGGAAGGATGGGTCCGGGAATTTTGAATTAAGCTCACACTTACCAATCAATAAGTCGTTGTGAATTTGAGAATGACTGCGCTTGGCGAGCCATTTTGATGTACCGAAGTGCCAGAGTAACGTTTCGATCGGCGAAACCGACCTGATTTCGTCAACTTAGCGTCAATTTTGAGTGAGAGGCAAGCGTAGATTTAGCCTCGTGGGGGTGCGATAAATCTACGCATCCACGTTTCGAAGATTGGTTAATAGGGCAGCAAGTCTTGAAGATTTGATTGATAGGCGCAGCAACGTTTTGAAGATTTTGAGGTCACATCCGTCAAGCTGGTGTAAATCGGAGTGGAGTTTGAGGTGGTCACTGAGAGGCTGCCAGTGGTGGAAGTTTCCCAGTTCGGCGTCGATCAGCGGTGATGCCAGTTCGGCCATACCCTCGCTCGAGCAAGACGGCGCCGATCAGCCGGGTGATGCTGGCCTCGTTTGGGTAGATGCCGAGGACATCGGCGCGCCACTTCACTTCCTTCTCTATCCCGGCCCCTGCGGTCAATGGTTCATTTTACCTCGCTAAAACCAGTTTAGGCGCTCGCGGTTGCGTGCGCTTGTGACCAGTCCCCCTGGGGGCAGCCTTCTCTACGAACTCGGCGCAAGCGGCCGGCTCAGGATGGGGTATGGGCAGGAGTTGGGGGTTGCTTTCCTTATTAACGGCATCTTGATCCCGCCATAGCAGGAAGGCGGGTAACCAAAGAAATGGAGCGCATTCACCCCAGCCCCGTCCCCGAGGGGCCCTGTTCGACCGCGAGTAGTTGGCAGCCGTGTCTCGAACTGCCGCGGCTACGCAGCGGCGTTAAGCCGGTAATCCTCGCTGGTCATCCACATCTTGTGCCGTACAATCGCCAGCTTACGGGCCAGCGCGACCTTGGCCGTGCCTAGGCCTCGACGCTTGGCCAGACGAACCGCCCAGGACTTTAGCGCGCACCAGCCCTTACTGTGATGGAGCAGCACGTTGGCAGCCGATACAGCGCCCGGCGAACGGCGCCGCGCCGGCGATACCGACGCTTCCAGTCCGGTGAAATGCATTGGTCAGGTCGCATCAGCCAATTGTGGCCGGCGGCTGCAGCAGGTGCCCAATATCCGGGTCGTCGAGCATTTGCAGCAACAGTGCTCCAAAGGCGGGACTGGCGAGCTTGGGTGGTTGGAGCCCTTCGCCCTACAGGATCGACCAGATCGTGTTGCGGGCATCAGCGATTGGCGCCGCAGCTGCTCGCGCACGGTAAGCAGGACACGGTTTACGCTGAGCTGCTGGCGACTTGACCCACACTGGACGGAATTATTGACGCGCATTAGATCGGCGATCCCGCGGGTGTCCTTGCGGTCGGTTTTGTTGCGAAAGCCGGTCTTGAGCGCGGCTGACGCGTGCGTGGCATCGATCACGATTGCTGGTAATCCCATGGCGAGCAACCCGCGTGCGAGCCATGCCGAGTTGATACCGGCCTCCAGGCCAACGCGGCGGGGTCTACTCCAGTTGCCCTGATTGCAGCGGCGACCGCGTGCGGGGTGCTGTTCACCGATGTCTCATGGATCACTTACCTGCAGCGTCTACGATGCACACCGCGGCCCGTTTCACCGATACGTCCAAACCTACGAAGAACATAAGCGCCTCCCGACGGGCTGGCGGAATTGCCGGCTCTGAGCGTCAGGCCACGGTGGCGTTGGGTCCACTGGGTACGCGCCCGGGGCCTCGACTGCCGAACATGCGACCTCGATATCCCTCTCGATCTCAGCGCGCGGGCGTGGGGGTTTCGGCGCGGTGGGGTCGGCGGCATTCATAAGGGTCTCCGTCTAGTGTGCCTGGGGACTTCGGGTGGCGGCCGGACCCCGGCATGACGCTCGATCGCCATCAACCGCCGCCGCATGTGCTCGATTGTTTCACTGAGCTCACTGAGCAATTCGAGAGCGCCGGCAAGGTCGCTTCAATGCATTTCTGTGACTGCCGGACGCTGGTAAACCCGTCATCGATCTGGCGGCGCATCTCCGGAACCGGGTTTGGGGCGCGCGTCCTGCGCCGTTTCGGGCGCGCCTGACGGTCGCGGCCGATCGGATTGGAGGCGTAGCCCTCGCGCGGCGGAACGGCGTCGACAAGGCCCGGAAACAGCTCGGCAAGATCAGCCATTGGCACCTTTCAGCGTTTTAGTTGACTAGTGATCTGCAGCACTGCGGACTTGCCGGCGGCATGCTTTTCGAGCGCAGTAAGACCGCCTACGGCATAGACTGCGATCGCCGCGAGCAACTCGCACAGGCGAGCAATCGCGCTCAGATTGAATGGCAAATACGCGCCACCGCTCAGGCTGGCGAGTTGTTGGAACGCTCTTGCGGCACTCGGGTCATTGCCGTAGTGCAATAGGAAGATCAGCGTCTTACGGGCTCCCAGCTCGGCGGCAAGGTGGCCCAATTCGTCGATTTGCTCCTCCATTGCATCCCCGACAAAAACCAAGGCGCTGACTGGCTGGGTGGTGGTTTCGCGGAGCGCATGTTAAAGGATGCGGCAGATTTGCGTATTGCCGGCATCGCAGCGGACTTGGCTCATGATCCGGTGCAGCTCGGCGGCGCTCGTCACCCAGCGCGACGCCTTGCACTCATTGTAGCCGCGATAGAACACCAACTGACAGGCGAGCCCGCCAATGCCGGCGGCAGCGGCAAACATCGTGTGTTGAGTGTGGCTCGCTTGATCCCAGGTCGGTTCGCGCGAGGCGGTGGCGTCGAGACTAAAGATCAGCCGGCCGGTGCCATTGGCGGGGGCGTTGGCCGCCCCTCCGGTTCTTAGTTTATCGAGAAACTCGGCGACTGCAGCCGGCCGCTACCCTGCGATTGGTACATTGGCCATTACGCGGCTCCCCTCCCCTATGCCGCTTCTTTGGGGTCAGCGCCGGGTGGTATTCCCAAGTGTCGGCATCGAACAGCGCGGGTTCGCTCAACTCATCGACCCTCAGATCGTCCTCACCGATCATGCTGTCGGCGGCATCGCTCAGGCTTTGCGCCCACGTCGTGTAGGCTTTGCCCCCTTCGCTGTTACGCCAGGCGTGGGGCGATCCCCTGCATACCACTCGGCATCCATCGCCAGATCGCTGAGAAATCCGAATGCAGCCCGGTTGTGCTTTTGAACGGCGTCGGCGATGTCGACCTGATACTTTGCGAGCACCTCGTTGAGATCGGCGATGGACTTGCGGACATCCCCGGCGCGGCCGTCAAGATCGAGCACCAGCGCGCCGAGCTTGGCTTGCTGTTGTTGCGACAGTGACTTCATACTGGGTAGTCTCCTTTCGTGATTGCGGCGTGGTTGCGGCCGGAGGCTACGCCTCCGGTTCCGGCAGCGCGGGTGCTGCGGTCCGCGCATCGGTATCCCTGCGACAAACTGCAGCCGGCATCGTCGCTCCCAGGTTGATCAATGACTTGCGTGGCGATGCGGAGCCGCCCGATGCCGGGATAGTCCGCGTGCATGAACTCGCATGTTTCAAAGTGTTGGGTTTTGATTTTGGCGCTGGTCATGCCTGGACAGGGCGGGTGTCCAGGCATGACCATGGCGAAAACCAGAATCCGAAACTTATGAAAGCGCGAAACCGCGTCCCGCCGGCGGGTCCGCTCCTCTCGCGTCATAGGTGAGCCCTCTTTCTCGCGATCCATGTCGGGACCCGGCCGTTGGCGCGGGTGCGGTGTGGGTTCACCTCGTAGCCGAGATGATTCAGCCGTCTGCTAACGCGGCTTTTGTCTGCCGGCTTGGTGCAGTTTGGTTCGCGCGGATCGAAGCAATATCCGATGCCGATAAGCACGGCTGCTAAGGTGAAGGGCTCTCGCTCCCTGCTGCGGCTGCTTGGGTCCTTCAGCGGATACGCGCGATCGAGGAAGTCGACGATACGCTCGTCTATCGGGTCCTCCTCAATACGCGCGTCCTGGAACTCGCTGGCGATGACTTCGAGCGACGGCGGCAGCCACATTCGAAACCCTGGTCGTACCAATGAAGCACCTCGGCCCACAGCTGATCGCGATCTTCGATAACCTTCGCAACGCTGACCGGCGCGGCGAGCTGGATTGGCCACATCCGTCTGTTGCCGGTGGGATCGATTAGCTCCAACGCGTTGGCGGTGGCGCAGAAGAAACACTGGCGCGGATGATCGCCGCTCGCTCGCCCGCAGGCTTTGCGGTAGCGGTCGTTTTGGCGCGAAAAGAAGGCTTTGGCCTTATCGATTTCCTTATGGATGTGCGGAAATTCTGCCAACTCGATCAGCTACTTAGCGGTCATGCTTTCCTTGGCGTCGCGATCACCGATGGCGGTTGCCAGATCGTCGGAGAACCATGCCGGGTCTGGCACCAACGCCTGTAGACCTTGGCTCTTGAGAAAGCCCTGCGGGCCGATCAGGCAGGGTAAGGTGTCGACCTTGACGCCGGGCCGCATGACCCGGGCGACACCGCCAACCATGAAGCACAAGGCGGTCTGCTCGTAATATTCGAGGATGGCGTTGTAATGCTCGACGCTCTCGACATCGTTGGCGTTGGGCAGTTCCGGCAGTTCGGCTGGGAAATAGTCGAAGAACAGCCGGTGATCGCGCTCGGTCCCGTTCCATTCCAGGCTTCTGAGCCACTCGCGCGGCGGATGACGCTAGTTGCGCGATGCTACGAGCGTGATCGCATCCCACACCGTGCTCTTCCGGGAATAGGCCGCACCGTTGCCCCTCAGATGGGCGAGCGCTTCGAGCACGACGGTGTCGGCCAACTCGCGATAATTGCCGGCGGTCTGCCCGGTTTGCGGCGGCCACGGGTGCACACCTCGATCTGCCCGCTGAAGGTGTTGGTCAACATCGCGCGCTGCCAATGCGGCTCGCTGTCGAGTTCGGCGATCAGCTGCACAAAGGCGGCGGTTTTGGATGCCTTGAGCGCCTTGGCGTAGGAGTTCTTGGACCCACACCGGGATCCTTTTGCGGTACTTCGCCCACTTCGCATTCCGGTTCGCCGATGGCACGGCGTCAAAGGCGCTGGTGAGGTTGCTTTCGGCGTCGCCTTGGCTGACCCCTTGCCGCGCCCACATCAACAAGAGCTGCTTGAACGGGCCCCACCAATGCGCGCCGGAGTGAATAACATCGCGCAACTCTTGGTCAGTCATCGTGGCGAAGTTCGGCTTCGCCTTGGTACCGGTCGCGCTCGTGGTCGCTGTATAGGGTGGCGCGATCGCCTGAAAATCGGCTTCGTCGAGGCAGCGCTAGTTGTCGCCGAGATACAATTCGGCCGGCGGCCCGGTGATGCCGCCGAAGTAAACGCATTGCGACAATGGCCATGATTCACGGCTTAAGATGCCCCCTAGCACCCCATTGAGCCAGTTCATGTAGCGGGCGCGCTCGGCGGGCGGCAGTTCCTTTGAGAACGGGCAAATAATCCGCCATCGCGGTGCCGTGGGTGTATGTGACGGGCTGGTGTAAGCGATAAAGGTGATATCAAATCTTGGGCGGTGAGGTCGCGCCCGTAGACGTCCGGAAAAATCGACAACCACATTGGCAGGCATCCCCTTCCCTAAAAGCGATGTGAAGAACGTCAGGGTCCGCAGCAGACAAAAATCCTAGGTAAATCAAGGATCTGTCGGGCAAGGCCACAGGCTGTAGCAGACGTGTCGGGGGGCGCATCATGGCGGCGGCCGTAACCCGGTGCGATCGATGACGCGGGTTAGGATGCCGTCGAAAATCGGCTGTTGCCGCCTCGTCAATTGCCCGGTCCAGCTCGTGCAGGACGTCGGAAACCGGGTCTCAAAATCACCCAGCCACACCGCTCCTTGGGCTTCGAGGCTGAGCATCCACGCCGCCCGCCGCCGGTGATCGCCGGGTGCGGCGTTGACGTCTTGCCAGGTGGTCAGCGCGCCGCCTCTGACTTCGGCTTCGGCAAGCTGCGCCCGCAACAGATCGTTCTCGGCGAGCAATGCCGCGGCGGCCTGGGTGGCGGTTTCGAGCTGCTCCGCCGGCTTAAGCAGATCGGGCCAAGTCAGCCCTGCCGCGCGCAACATCTTGTCGACCGCAACGATTGCGTTTGCTCGCTCGCCCTCAAAGACACTGCTGCCGGCGATCCCGAGAAGCACGGCGAGCTTGTCGAGGTCGAGATCAGCCACGCCCCGCTGCCTGGGTGGGCTGCGCTGCGAGCCGGTGGATCGCTTCAAGCGCGGCGGTTCTGAAATCGGCTGCGAGCTTGTCGTCTCCCCGCGTGATCAATCGGGCTGTGTGCGCACCGCCGCTCTGATCGGCCCAGCGCCGCACCGGGAAAGCCATCCATTCGGCCCCGTCAGCGCCGCGCTGGCTCCAGGTACATTCGTAAACTTGAAGTGAAAGTTCGAGAAACCATAGTGTGACCGTCGCTATAAGCCCGCCTTTATCAATTCTTCTCAGATCGACGGTGACGATATTCATGAAATTTCTCGGCCTTTTAACAGTAGAACAAAAAAGCGGGGCAGATAATTCGCCCCGCCTTTCCCTTTATTAAGCCGCGACAGTGGTGGCGGCTTCGCCGGTCAGCCAGGACACATTCAATTTCTGTCAGCTGGGCGTCGACTTTGAGCCGCTCGGCGTAGTCGCGCGAGAGAGTCTCGGCTTTGTTGAGAACGAGATGGTCGGGGCCGCGCGCGCGACGACGCATGGCGGCGGCGATGCGCTTACCGAGGCGATGGTAGTGCCTCAATGATCTGTCATACACCCCTTGCAATGCCTGGGTCGGCCATCGAGCCCAGATGCTGTTCATCGCCGCTGGCGGGTTGTAAGAAACCGGCGTTGGGGTTAAGGGTTCGGAACTCGTTGCAAGAAACTCCCTTTTGGCGAAGGGTTAAAGGACGGCCGGGGTTCAGCCCGGCCGATCCGCCGCGCGATCCGCGGCGAACCGGTTAAGCAGCCGGGCGCTTGCCGATGCTGGCGCGCAGCCGGGGTGGGCAGCCGACGACGTTGCGGCCGAAGCGATCGACATCGATCTTGCCGGCGCGGACCCACGCGGCGACGAGCCCTTCTTTCAGCTCGGGCTCGTCCATCTCAATCCGCAGGAACTCGGTGATCCTCTTGATGCCGCGCAGCGCCGGAGCGTCGCGATCGGGAGTTATCATGTTTGGGGGTGCCTCGCGCTCTGTTGCCTAGATGCGCGAGGCTAGAGGTAGAAAAACGACTGTCGCAAATACTTTCGATCCTGGGAAATGGCTGGCATTTCCCAGGAAAAGCTTTCAATGTATATTTAGGTAAATCCCCGTAACCTTAGTTCATTTACCACGCATTTCCCGGAGCATTTCCCAGGAAAAATTATTTTTTGGGTGCCTCCCCGACCGCGGCGGCGGTCAGCCCACACCGCCTGTCTGAAGGCTTTCTCCGCCTCGCGCGGGCCAACCACGATCCCGCGGGTGCGAAGCTCACCGATACACTCGTTTTCGGGTTTCGACCATCTTCAGGGGCGGATCACCGTTCACTAGTGCCCTCGCCTCCAGCAGCCGCACCCACTTTTCAACCTTGGTTGGCATACGCTCGTCAGGATCGTTGTCACTCGTGCCGTCTCCTTCCGCAGGATTATCCTCGCCCGCCGCGCGATCGCCGTTGCACTCCGCTTCGAACCCGCCGAAGCGCTTACCATTCACCACCACGGCATTCGACAGCGCGTCGTAGACCACCGCGCCGTCGACAAACCAGTCCGGCTCGAAAGGTATCCTCGCGGTCCCGTCCAGCCCGCTCATCGTGAACCGCCCCGCGCGGCCATGCGCCGTCATGCGGATAAGGTGGCCGCCCAGCACATTGGTGAACCAATCGAACTGCCGCCCCGGCGTCAGCTCCCGCGTCACCGGATCGGGCGGGGTGTCATCGTCCGGCCGCGCCTTCGCGTAAAGCTCGTCACCAAAATGCGTGATGCACCAAGCCAGCGCGGATACTACGCGGACCCACGGGCTCGCCCCAAGTTCGGGAACAGTGTCCTCGCGCGGGATGCGGCGAACGATCGGCAACGCCTCGCGCAAACAGTCCGGCCCATTCGCGGGCGCGGTACTCGCTGTTGTGGCGCTGCGCCTCAGCGAGCTGCTCGGGGTCGTTGCGTATCTCGGGCGAGTATTCGCTGACCATCGGCCCCATGAGCACGGTCGTTTCGGACAGCTCCATGACGGTCATGCGGGGAGTGTTTCGGGCGCGATCGGGCATGATTCGCGGGTCCAAAAACAGAGGAACAAAAAGGGGACGGGGATGGCGCTCCGGACGGGTAAATTTGGGACTGCGACCAAATTGCGACCAAGCGCAGTTGCAGCCAATCGACCGTCCCGGATTTTCAGTGGTAGCTTATTGAAATCCTTGTACTGTAGTACGTTCCAGTTGATAAATTTCGTCCTTGATGCGGAGTTTCTGACGCTTCAGATCGGAGATCATGTCGTCGTTCGGCAGCGGTCGGCTGTTCTCCTCATCGATGGCACGTTCGAGTGCTGCATGCTTTTCCTTGAGCGCCTCGATACGATCTTTCTGCGACATGCATTCCCTCCTCGAACACCGAGACTATCGGCCCAAAGTAACGCCGGAGCAGCCATCTCACAGCTGGGGCCACCCCGGTGACGAAAATATGTCAGGCGCGGGAATTTTCACAGGGTCGCGATGAGCGAGATGTCAACGAGGCCGCGCCTAATCATCGGGATCAGCGGCGCCTCCGGCACGATCTACGGGGCGAGGCTGCTCGAACTGCTGCAACCTTTGCCGGTCGAAACTCACCTGGTCATCAGCCGCACGGCGGAACTGACGCTGGCGCTTGAAACCGATCAAAAGCCGGCTGCACTACGCGCCCGCGCCGATGTCGTGCACGCGGTCTCCGATATGGCCGCGCCGATCTCGTCGGGATCGTTCAAGACGGTGGGGATGGTGGTGGCCCCTTGCTCGATCCGCAGCATGTCGGAAATCGCGAGCGGCGTGACGACGACGCTGTTGACCCGTGCCGCCGATGTTGTCCTGAAGGAGCGGCGCCGGCTGGTGCTGATGGTGCGCGAGACGCCACTTCATCTCGGGCATCTGCGGACGATGACTGCCTTGTCGGAAATGGGTGCGGTTATCGCGCCTCCGGTCCCGGCCTTCTACGCCAAGCCGACAACGATTGCAGAGATGATCGATCAGACCTTAGGCCGGATGCTCGACCTGTTCGGGATCGAGACCGGAACCGTCAAGCGCTGGGGTGAGTCGGCAGAGCGGGCTTAACCGGTTGGGCTAGCCGCTTGATACAGATGCCGCAGCTCGCGGCGAATGATCGCGGTGTGCCCAGCGTCGGCGTCGGCGCCGCGTAGATAGCACTGGAGATTGGCTTCGGCATCCGCCAAACTTTGCTCGTGCGTAGCGGTGAAAGCGTGCCCCGCAACCCCAGCAAGCCGCAATTGCGCCGCCTCCTCCGCTTCGATTTCGATCGCCTTGATGCGCTCGCGCAAGCGTTGGATGTCGTCGTCAACGATCGTTCTCAGTCGACGGCGCAGCGCCCTTAACGGCTCGATTACCTCGACGCGCATCGAGCAAACCGCCCGTTCGGCCGAGTCCAGTTCCGGCTCTGCCAGACGGCCGCGGCCCGACAGCCCATGCCAGATCGCAAAGAGGATAAGATTGACGTCGAGACCGGCTTCGTCCTGGAGGGTGATCAGGGCCGTTGCGACGCCAGGCCGCTCGTAAAACTTTTGCGAAAACGACCACAATTCCCGGCCGGCGATTTGCGCGTCAGACCCAATGTTCATTTTCTGTGCCGGATTCTCGCAGCGTTACCCATTTATCAATGATAAAATGGCGAAGACACCATTGCCATCAGCCATGGACATCGACGCTGAAGCGCTGAGGTCAAAGCTCGCCGCGCTGAAATCGGAACACCGCGATCTCGACGACGTCATCGCGCGCCTGTCGGAGCGCGCGCCGATCGATCAGCTGCAACTCCAGCGCTTCAAGAAAAGAAAGCTGCTGCTGAAAGACCGGATCGCGCAGCTCGAAAGCGAGCTGCTGCCCGACATCATTGCCTAACCGCCATTCCCGGACGGCTTCTTGTGTCGATAGGGTCGGCACCTATAATGAGCCCATGTCATTCCGCCGTCCCGGAGAACATAGCGAATGAGCGAGGCCGGTCCGGCGGTAGGCATTATCATGGGCAGCCAATCCGATTGGCAAACGATGCAGCACGCCGCGGCAACCCTCGATCGGCTGGCGATCGGCCATGAAGCGCGCATCGTATCGGCGCACCGGACACCCGACCGGCTCTACGATTATGCTCGGAATGCCCGCGAACGCGGCCTCAGAGTGATTATCGCCGGCGCTGGCGGCGCCGCCCATTTGCCAGGCATGGCCGCAGCCCTGACCTCGCTGCCGGTGCTCGGCGTGCCGATCGAAAGCCGCGTGCTAAAAGGCGTCGATAGTCTGTTATCGATTGTCCAGATGCCCGCGGGAATTCCGGTTGCGACCTTTGCCATCGGGGAGGCGGGCGCCATCAACGCGGCATTGTTTGCCGCGGCGATCCTCGGTCTTTCCGACAACGCTGCGGCGGCGAGCGTCGATTCGTGGCGGCAGGCGCAGACCGAGCGTGTCGCCGAGCGGCCAGGTACGGCCTGATGCCGGTGAAGGTGCTGGCCCCGGGAGCCACGATCGGGATATTGGGAGGCGGCCAACTGGGGCGAATGACGGCGCTAGCGGCCGCCCGGCTCGGGTTCCGCTGCCATGTCTTTGCCACCGAGGCGGACAGTCCGGCGGAGCAGGTCTGCGTTAATGCAACCGTCGCCGAATACGCCGATTGCGAGGCGTTGGACAGGTTCGCGACCTCAGTGGATGTCGCTACCTTCGAGTTCGAAAACATTCCGGCCGAGGCGGTGCGCCGGGTGGCGGCCTCAAAACCGGTGCTGCCGCGACCCGAGATCCTTGAAATTACCCAGGACAGATTGCGCGAAAAGGATTTTTTGCGGTCGATCGATATCCCGACCACGGCCTACCGGGAAATATCCGGTGCGACAGCGCTGGCTCGGGCGATGCACGATTTCGGCTACCCCGCGGTGCTCAAGAGCGTGCGCCTGGGGTATGACGGCAAAGGCCAGGTGACCTTGACCCCGGAGATAAATTCGGGTGAGGCATGGCGGCAAATGGGCGGCGAGATCGGCATCCTCGAAGCCTTTGTCGATTTCGCCTGCGAGATTTCGGTCATCGTTGCGCGCGGGCGCAACGGAGCCTGGGCCACTTATCCGCCGGTCGAGAACCAGCACAGCCATCACATTCTGGACACGACGATCGCACCGGCACGGATCGCAGTTGAGACGGCGATGCGCGCCGAGGCGATCGCCCGCCACGTCGCCGAAAAGCTCGATCTCGTAGGCGTGCTGGCGGTTGAAATGTTCGTGAGGCCATCGGGAGAGGTGTTGGTCAACGAGCTTGCGCCGCGCCCGCACAATTCCGGGCATTGGACGATCGATGCCTGCGTTACCAGCCAGTTCGAGCAGCTCGTGCGGGCCTTATGCGGGCTGCCGCTAGGCTCGGTCGAGCATCATTTCGATGCGGTCATGAAGAACTTGCTTGGCCACGACGTCGAAAAGTGGCGCGAGGCGCTCGCCGATCCCTTCGCCAAACTGCACCTCTACGGCAAGCACGAGATACAGCCCGGCCGTAAGATGGGCCATGTCACGCGCCTGGTTCCCCGCCGCTGAGTTCTTCGTACGGCTCAGCGCAGCGGGCGCAACAGGCGAAGCGGGTTCGGCAGTCGCTCGGCGATCGTTTCGAGATCGCGACGAAGGCGGCCAAACCGCGCAACCCCAGCCAGACGGCGATCCACAAAAGCACGCGTATCGGAGAAGCCTTCGGAGCGGTCCTCAAGCCAGTACAGCACGGCCGCGGTGTAGATTGCCGCCAAAGTCGCACGCTTTGTGTAAAAGCTGAAATCCGTAGCGGTGTCGCCCGCGGCATACCACATCGCGTCGACTGTGTCGTAAACGAGACGAGCGGCTAGCGGTGCATGGTGCGGCAGGGCAAGTACAGTCAGGGCCCGCCGCACGGCTTCCCGCCAGGGCTCGACGACATCAAAGCGTGTCGCTATTGCCCCGGCTATCCGGTCGGGGACGCGCCTATGTGGCAACGGCACGGCTTCCAACCGGTCCAGCATCTCATGGTCGGCCCAATGGCTGAAGGCGGCGACCAGATCAGCGGCGCCGCCGGGAAATAGCGTGAACGCTTCGTCTGGGCCGATGCCGCAGCGACGCGCTGCGGCGCGCAACGCTAATCGCGACCACCCGTCGAACGGCACCTCAGGTAAGATCGCCTCGATCAGAGCCGCTCGCTGATGCTCGGCAAGTGGGCTTTTCATACGGGCCGGGTCTCGTTGAGGAACGTGGCGAGATCGACCGGATGGCGCTGCAGCTCTTCAAGAAAGAACAAGTGGCGGTGGTCGATGAGCCGTTGCGGATAAAGAATGCCGTCGAGGTGGTCGCATTCGTGCTGCACGACGCGAGCGTGAAAGCCCTCGACCTCCTGCTCGATCAGCTCGCCCTCGAGGCCGGTCGCGCGGTAGCGGATCCGCAGATGACGCGGGACGACGCCGCGCAGCCCTGGCACCGAGAGACATCCCTCCCAGCCAAAGGCCCGCTCCTCCCCGAGCAATTCCACTTCGGGATTGATCAACACGGTTAGATCTTGAGCCAAGTCGTTCGGCAAGCCGCTCAGCCTTTCGCCCGAAACAAAAAAAACGACGACCCGCCAAGGCTGGTGGATCTGCGGCGCCGCAAGACCGGTGCCGTTCGCGTCCTCCATCGTCTCGACCATGTCGTCGACGAGCCGCCGTACCCATAGCGCGGTTGGATCCTCGACTTTGGCTGCGGTAAGGCGCAGCACGGGATTGCCCATGCGGGCGATCTTCAATAGAGCCATTTGCGGAATATGGCGGCTGCAATAGCGGTGGTAAAGCGTATGCGGTTTCCGCGCTCCGTCGCCTTCACAGCGTGCCGGTCAGGTGCTAAATAAATGCGCAGCGGCGGCGGCCGTTGCCGCGTTCTAGTTTTTGATGGAGAAGAGCCCCCGTGCAAGTCCTCGTTCGCGACAACAATGTTGACCAGGCTCTTAGGGCCCTAAAGAAAAAAATGCAGCGCGAGGGCGTATTCCGGGAGATGAAATTGCGGCGCAGCTACGAGAAGCCGTCGGAACGGCGGGCGCGCGAGAAGGCGGAGGCAGTGCGCCGCTATCGCAAGCTATTGCGCAAGCGCATGGAGCGCGAAGGTTACTAGACGGACAGGCTGTCCGCGATCGGAGATGGAACCGGCTATTCCATCGCCTTGACGATTTCCTCGCACATCTTTTTTGCGTCACCAAACAGCATCATCGTGTTGTCGCGATAGAACAACTCGTTCTCGACCCCGGCATAGCCCGAGGCCATCGAGCGCTTGACAAACAGCACGGTCTTCGCGCGTTCGACGTCAAGGATCGGCATTCCATAGATAGGCGAGTTGGGATCGGTCTTGGCCGCCGGATTGGTCACATCATTAGCGCCGATCACAAAAGCGACATCAGTCGACGGGAAATCGCGATTGATTTCGTCGAGTTCGAAGACTTCGTCGTAGGGCACGTTCGCCTCGGCCAACAGCACGTTCATGTGCCCCGGCATCCGCCCGGCCACCGGGTGGATCGCGTACCGAACCTCGACGCCATCCTTCTTTAACAGATCGGCCATTTCGCGCAATGCGTGCTGGGCTTGCGCCACCGCCATGCCGTAACCGGGGACAATGATAACCGAGCCGGCATTCTTCAGGATAAAAGCCGCGTCGTCGGCGCTGCCTGATTTGACCGAGCGGTCACCGACCCCAGCCCCAGCTGCGACTACGCCACTCTCAGTGCCGAACCCGCCCAAGATGACGTTGACAATCGAGCGGTTCATCCCCTTGCACATGATGTAGCTGAGGATCGCGCCCGAAGAGCCGACCAACGCTCCGGTGACGATCAGCAGGCTGTTCGACAAGGTGAAGCCGATGCCGCTGGCGGCCCATCCCGAATAGGAGTTCAGCATCGAGATCACGACCGGCATGTCGGCGCCGCCGATCGGCATGATCAGCAAAAATCCGAGCGCCAACGACAACAACAGCAGCAGCCAGAATACGCCGCCCGCACCGGTTGCGACAAAAGCCGCGATCAATAGGATCAGCAGGACGCCAAGCGCAGCATTCAGCAGATGCTGGCCGGGAAACATCAATGGCCGGCCGCTGACCAATCCCTGCAATTTGGCGAAGGCGACGATCGAACCGGTGAAGGTTATGGCGCCGATCGCCATGCCGATCGACATCTCCACCAGACTGGCGCGCTCGATAGCACCCGGCATACCGATTCCAAAATCCTGTGGCGCGCGGAACGCGGCGACGGCGACGCAAACAGCGGCGAGGCCAACCAGGCTGTGGAACGCCGCCACCAGTTGCGGCAGCGCCGTCATCTGAATCTGCAGCGCGATGTATGTCCCAATGGCTCCGCCGATAATAATCCCGGCTATGATCAGCCAATAGCTGACCACGTTGGGAACCAGCAGCGTCGTCACAACGGCGATCACCATGCCGGCGATGCCGTACAGATTGCCGGCTCGCGCCGTTCGCGGCGAGGACAGCCCGCGCAGCGCGAGGATGAAACAAACGGACGCTATCAAATAAAAGAAGGCGGCGAGGTTTCCGCTCACGAGCTACCCCGTTATCTTTTGCGTTGAAACATCTGCAGCATGCGCTGGGTCACGATAAAGCCGCCGAAGATGTTGACCGCGGCGAGTGTGACGGCGACGAACCCCATTATCTTGGCGAAACTGAAGCCTAACGGCCCGGCGGCGATCAGTGCTCCGACTATGATCACGCTCGAAATTGCGTTGGTCACGCTCATCAGCGGTGAGTGCAGAGCCGGGGTCACCCGCCAGACGACGTGGTAGCCGACAAAGACCGCGAGAACAAAAACCGTCAGCTCGTAGACAAAAGGGGTAACGCCGGCCGCTCCCGCGGCTCCGACCCCTCCAGTGGAAGCTTGCAGGCTGAGCTGATGGGCCATGGCGTCGAGATCGCGCGCCAGCCGTCCAGCATAATCGGCAAGCTCGTTTGCCCGTCCTGCAAGTGATCCCGGATCTGCCATCGTCTGCTCCGTCAGTTATCGGCCGCCGGCGCCGCGGCGACAGCGGGGGTCGGGGCCGGCGCTAGTGCCGGATTAACGACTTCCCCATCACGAGTCAGCAGGCTAGCCTTAACGATCTCGTCATTCGCATCGATCGCCAACTTGCCCTCCTTGTCGACGATCAGACTGAGGAACGACAATAAGTTACGAGCGTAAAGCTGGCTGGCATCAGTGGCGATCCGCGACGGATAATTGAGGTGGCCAATGATCTTGACCCGATTAGCGGTGCTGACGACTTCGCCGGGTCGGCTGCCCTCGACATTGCCGCCGGCCTCGACGGCGAGATCGACAATCACCGATCCCGGCGCCATTTCGGTAACCATTGCTTCGGTCAACAACACCGGCGCGCGGCGCCCCGGGATCAACGCGGTGCAAATTACGACGTCGGTGCGCCGCAACGCCTCGATAATCCTCTCGCGCTGCCGCCGCTGATAATCCTCACCCATTTCACGGGCATAGCCGCCGGCCGTCTCGGCCGACCGAGCCGCTTCGTCATCGACTGTGATAAAAGTCGCTCCCAGGCTCTCGACCTGCTCCTTGGCGGCGGCGCGCACATCCGTGGCGGAGACGATCGCGCCAAGGCGGCGGGCGGTGGCGATCGCCTGCAATCCCGCGACCCCCGCACCCATGACCAGGACCCGCGCCGCCTTGATCGTGCCGGCCGCCGTCATCATCATCGGGAAAGCGCGATTGAACTCGTCGGCCGCGTCGATCGCTGCCTTGTAGCCGGCAAGATTGGCCTGTGACGACAACACGTCCATCGCCTGCGCACGGGTAATGCGGGGTACCAGTTCCATCGCAAAAGCACTGATCCCGGCATTGGCGTAGGCGTCGATATCGGCGGGGTTTTGCATCGGTTGCAGCAGCCCAATCAACACCGCGCCGCGCTTTAGCAGATGCAATTCGTCGAGCTCGCCGTCGACGCCGCGCAACGGGCGCTGCACCTTGAGCAGGATGTCGGCATCGCTAACCGCCGCCGCTTCGTCGCCGACAATCGTGGCTCCAGCAGTGGCAAGAATCAAATCGGTAAAGCCTGCAGCTTCGCCCGCCCCACTCTCGGCAACGACATTCAGGCCCAACCCGGCCATTCGCTTGACGCTGTCGGGTGAGGCCGCCACCCGGCGTTCATGCGCCCGCCTTTCTCTGACGACGGCAACCTTCATCGCAAAACGGTTCCTGAATGGACGGACGATGCGGCGCACAATGCCGCGGCAGCCGCGGTTTGTGAAGCAAGAACCCCGGCAACCGGCGCCGCAGTGGCGTCGTTACCCCTGCATCCCGATCAAATCTTGCCATTAGGCCCAGCGGCAGCGACAAGGGTAAAGGATCAGGCTCTCGCGTCTTAAGTCGAAGTGGTAGGCTGGGACCATCAGTTGTTCGGGCGTTTCGCGTAGCTATCGGAACCAAGGAAACGCGAGCGTGTTGGCGGCGGCCTGATGCCCGGGAATAAGAGTTCAGGAGGCGCGTTGTCATTGATGCGCAGATCGGTTGAGTCGCCGGAACGGCTCACCGCGGAAGAGGATGCAACCGGAAGCCGGTTTGGCGACCAATTGATCGCCGTGCTGCCACGGTTACGCCGGTTTGCGCGGGGACTAACGGGCTCGTTGGTCGAAGCCGATGATCTTGTGCAGGCGGCGTGCGAACGCGCACTTTCTCGCCGTCATCAATTTCAAGAGGGCACCCGCTTCGACAGCTGGATGTTCCGAATCGTGCAAACGATTTGGATCGATCAAATCCGCACGCGGAAGGTGCGCAAGGAAGAGACGGAGGTACCCGAAGGACGATTGGGCTCGGACGAGCCGGTGCGGCGAGTCGAAGCGCGGTTGGCGCTGGACGAGGTGCGGCGCGCGGTCGATCGTCTCCCGCCGGATCAACGGACGGCATTGCTTTTGGTCACCGTCGATGGCCTCAGCTACAAGGAGGCTGCCGAAGTAGTGCAGGTCCCCGTCGGCACCATCATGAGCCGCTTGGCTCGCGCCCGGCTAGCGTTACAAGCCCAGCTCGAGTCCGGCGGAGTGATAAAAAGGAGTAGAAACAATGTCGAGGCACAGTGACGATCGCCTCGTCGCTTATCTCGACGGCGAGATTGAAGCACAGGAGCGATGCGAGATCGAAGCTTGGCTCGATAGTGATCCTTCGGCGCGCGAGAGACTGGCGGCTCTTGCCCAATCAACCGAGTTGGCGCGGCAGGCCTATGATGAAATCATGCGTGCGCCTCTGCCTGATCGATTGATTGCAGCAGCTCGTGGTGAGACCGCGGAACAGCTGACCCCTCGCGTTGTCCCGTTTACGTCACGCCCGGGCAAGACCGGCGCCGGGCCCTGGCTGAGGCGGTGGGCCGCCCTGCCGATTGCGGCCTCATTGTTGGGCTTTGTGGTCGGCGGCGGAGCCGTTTATCTCGGCGCGGGAAAGATTCTCTCGACCGGGATCGTCGGCAATTCGACGGCTCCCGCGATCGAGGCTTCGGTAGCCAATAGCCTTTGGCTCGATAATGCCGCCGGCGATTTCAAACTTTTCGTCGGGACAGGCGAGAATGCCCTGATCGATGTTCCCGCAACCGGCGACACCCGAGAGGCGTTACAAAAGATCAGCCAAAGCCTGACGCAGCAGGTGCGGCTGCCCGATCTCAAACCCTGGGGACTGAACTTTCGCGGTGCCCGGCTTGTGGTGGTTGACGGCCGGCCGGCGGCACAACTGGTTTACACGACGGAAAATAAGGCGATCGGCCCGCTGGCACTGATTATCGGCTCGACAAAACAGTCTGATATTCCTCCGACTGTCGATCGCCGCCAGGACGTTAACATGCTTTATTGGCGGCATCAGGGACGGGCTTACGTCCTCACCGGCCACACTGATGTTGGCTATTTATGGGGTATCGGCAACGATGTAGCGTGGCAACTCGACGCGATTTAAACGGCTGACGCCGATTTTGGCTTTCACCGCGGCGAAATCGGGACAGATTCGCGATTTCTGGGTCTATAAAGAAGCGTGATCGAGCCGATACGGTTGAACGTCGATGCGCTTGCTCTTGATCGAAGACAATGAACGCTTCGCCGAACTGCTCAAGCGAGGTCTAACCGCGGCCGGATTTGTCGTCGACGTCATCGGCACTGCAGCCGAAGCCACCGAAATTCTCGAGACCAATCGCTTCGAAGTTGTCGTGCTCGATCTCGGTTTGCCGGACGCCGACGGGCTCGATGTGCTCAGCGAAATGCGCCGGCGGCGCGACGCGACGCCGGTTTTGATATTGACGGCGCGCGGCAGCCTCACGGATCGGGTGAATGGGCTGGGTAGTGGCGCGGACGATTATCTGGTCAAACCTTTTGCTCTCGAAGAACTGATCGCCCGGTTGCGCGCCTTGCTGCGGCGCCCCGGCAATTTGCTCGGTGTTCCATTAGAGCTCGGCAACGTCACCCTCGATACCGTGGCGCGCCAAGTTTTCGTCGGAGAGGAGCCGATTTTCTTTTCGCCGCGCGAGATCGCGGTCCTCGAGCACCTGTTGCGGCGCAGCGGACGGGTCGTCGGCAAGAATCTGCTCGAAGGCAACCTCTATGGATTATCTCAGGAGATCGGCTCCAACGCGGTCGAAGTCTATATCCATCGGCTGCGCAAGCAACTCGCTGAGGTCGACGCCTCGGTTCAAATCCACACGTTGCGCGGCGTGGGGTACCTGATCTCCGAGAGAAAATGAGTGGTTCGGTTTCGCTCCGTCACCTCGCGCATCATTGCACTGCATGTGGCGGCGATCGTTGCTACGTCGATTTGTATCCCGCTGGCTCTGTTCCTGATGCTGCGGCAGGCCGTCGAGCTGTTGCACCATGAGGCACTCCGCGATCAGGCGGGGGAGATCGTCAATTATCTTTCGATCGCGCCAAACGGAAGCGTGCGGTTGTCGTTGCCCCCCGGTATCGCCGAGTTTTACTCGCAGGGCTACGGACGAGCCGCCTACGCGGTGATCGATGCAGAAGGGGAGGTGTTGTTCTCGTCTTTGCCTGGAAAGAGACCAATTGCGAGCCTTCCGCCAAAGGGGAAATCCACCGAGTTTTTCCAGCAAGACCCACTCGGGGCGATCGCACCGGTCCGGTCCGATGGCGCCTCCGTAAACTTTTTTGGTGATGGCTCGAAAGGCGTCGCCCTTTACGGCGCGACCGTAAGGATCGATTTCCATGGCCGTCCGATCCTGGTCCAGGTTGTCGAGGACGTCCTCCACCGCGATGTCTTAATCGACGACATCCTTGCTCAGTTCCTGACCCATGTCGGCTGGGTCACAGCCCCTATCTTGCTGTTACTTCTCGTGATCGATGTCGCGATTTTCCGGCGCGCGATGCAGCCGGTCGTTGCGGCTTCGAGCCTGGCCGGCGAGATTGGCCCAGACCGCATGGAATTGCGATTGCCGGAAGCAGCGATGCCGCTTGAGGTCCTACCGCTCGTTCAAGCAGTTAACCGCGCTCTTGACCGGCTCGATGCCGGCTTTCGCGCGCAACGTGAGTTTACTGCCGACGCCGCCCACGAGTTGCGCACACCGCTCGCCATCCTGCGCACGCAGATCGACATGATCGAGGACGGTGAGCTTGCCGAGCCGCTGCGTCATGATGTCGAAAGCATGAGCCGGCTGGTTAACCAGCTTTTGGAGATATCCGAACTCGACAGTTTCTTTATCTCCGAGGGAGAAACCGCCGACCTCGTCGCTATCGCAACCGAAGTCGCGGCGTTTTTGGCCCCGCTTGCGGTATCGCAAGGCAAGACCTTCGCGGTGACCGGGGCGCGTCGTCCGGTCCGAGTGCGCGGTAATAGCGACGCCATCGCGCGGGCGGTGCGCAACCTCGCCGAAAATGCGCTGGCGCACACCGCCGCTGGCACGACGGTCGAGCTCACCGTCGCGGCGCAGGGAACAATTCGCGTGCTCGATCGTGGTCCCGGGATACCAAAAACCGAACGCGAACATATATTTGATCGGTTCTGGCGGCGAGATCGCCGACCCAGTGGCCATGCCGGTCTGGGTCTTGCAATCGTCGCGCGTATCGTCGAAATGCACGGCGCCAGCATCGTCGTCGAAGATCGCCCGGGTGGCGGGGCGGTGTTCACCATCCGCTTTCCGGCCGTATTGCCCGAGACGTCGGCGGCGCGGGCAGAGCTTGCGACTATATGCTGAACGAGGTCTAAGGTCGGCCCTGGAAACAGGTCCACCCGCAGCTTTTGTGGTCGCAGATTCCCTGGACGGTCGCGATCCCATCCGGCATCATCCCCGGCGTTGTTTGTCCGCTATCCTCGCTTGTGGGCTAGGGTTTCTTTCCGGGTGTAGACGAGACGCGGCTCGTCACGACGCCTGCAAGTATCGGCAAGAAAGGTTAGACAATGGTATCGATCGAATCGACCCCGGAAATGGTGGCCAAGGCCTACGAGACGATGGCGCGCAATCTTGCCGTCGTCCGACGCCGGCTGGGAAAGCCGTTGACCTTGGCGGACAAGATCCTACTGGGCCATCTCGACGATCCCGAGCATCAGGAAATGGAGCCGGGCAAGAGCTATCTGATGCTGCGTCCCGACCGGGTCGTTTTCCAAGACGTGCTCGGCCAGACCGGTTTGCTCCAGTTCATGCAAACCCGGCGCGACAGGGTTGCGGTCGCCGCGACGATACATTGTGACCATTTGATCCAAGCGCGGGTCGAGGGCGGCGAGGATTTGCGCGAGTCGCTGGAAGAAAATAAAGAGGTCTACGACTTCTTACGGTCGGCGGCGGCCAAATTCGGCCTCGGTTTCTGGGGCCCGGGTGCCGGCATCATTCACCAGGTCGTATTGGAAAATTACGCGTTTCCCGGCGAGCTGATCATCGGCACCGACTCGCACACGCCAAATGCCGGCGGGCTGGGCGCCTGCGCAGTCGGGGTCGGCGGCGCCGATGCGGTCGAGGTCATCGCTGGTCTGCCATGGGAAGTACTTTATCCGCGGCATATCGCGGTCTATTTGACCGGCAAGTTAGGCGGATGGACCGCGCCCAAGGATGTGATCCTCTATGTCGCCGGCGCATTGACCGTCTCGGGCGGCACCAATGCGATCGTCGAATACATCGGTCCCGGCGCGCGCACGATTAGCGCCACCGGCAAGGCGACAATCACCAACATGGGGGCAGAACTCGGGGCTACGACCTCGCTCTTCCCAGCCGACGAGCATATGGCGCGGTATCTGCGAGCCACCGGCAAGCCCGATTTGGTGCCGTTATTTCAGAAAAATCAGCACCTGCTCGAACCCGACAAAGAAGTCGAGGCCGATCCGGCAAAGTATTACGACCGCGTTGTCGAGCTCGATTTATCAAAACTGGAGCCCTACATCGTCGGCCCGCACTCGCCGGACCGCGCGCGGCCGATCTCCAAGCTTGCCGCCGAGGTTGCAGATCCGAAAAACGGCTTTATCGACCATATCTCGACCGCGCTGATCGGCAGCTGCACCAATTCCTCCTACGAAGATATGAGCCGTTCGGCGGATGTCGCCGAGCAAGCCAAGGCGCACGGCCTCAAAGCCGCGACGCCGTTTCTGGTAACGCCCGGTTCCGAAGCAGTGCGCGCGACGATCGAACGCGATGGCCAGATGCAATCGCTAAAGGACATCAACGGAACGGTTCTCGCCAATGCCTGCGGGCCGTGCATCGGCCAGTGGCGGCGAGCCGCCTCGGAAGGTGCGGTGCCGAATACAATCGTCACCTCTTACAACCGCAATTTCCCGCGCCGCAATGACGGGCAGCCGACAACAATGAACTTTATTGGCAGCCCGGAAATCGTGACCGCGATGGCTCTTGCCGGACGGTTGTCGTTCAACCCGATAACCGACCCCTTGACCGATGCGCAAGGCAGGCAGTTCCGGCTCGATCCGCCAAAACCGGCGCCCGAGGTTCCGGCGCACGGCTTCGATGCGGGGCATGCCACCTACATCGCTCCGCCGGAGGATGGCAGCGCGGTCAAATTGAGCGTCGCCCCGGACAGCGAGCGACTCCAAATCATGGAGCCGTGGGCGGCGTGGGACCATAAAGACTTTGTCGACTGCCCGGTGCTGATCAAAACCCAGGGCAAGACGACGACCGACCACATCTCGCCGGCCGGCCCTTGGCTGCGCTATCGCGGCCATCTCGACAAGTTCAGCGACAATATGTTTATGGGCGCCACCAACGCCTTTACCGGCGAGGCTGGCACCGGCATCGATGTGCTGACCGGAGAGAAGGGTGTCATGATCTCGAAGATTGCGCGCGCCTATAAGGCACACGGGGTCAAATGGGTAGCGATCGGCGACCATAATTACGGCGAGGGATCGAGCCGCGAGCATGCCGCGTTGTCGCCGCGGCTGCTGGGTGGCTGCGCGGTCATTGCCCGCAGCTTTGCCCGCATCCACGAGTCGAACCTAAAGAAGCAAGGCCTGTTGGCGCTGACCTTTCAGGATCCGGCTGACTACGACCGCATCCGCGCGGACGATCGGCTTGATCTCGTCCGGCTTGAAGAGATGGCGCCCGGGCAGCCGGTCGAGTGCCGCGTTAAACATGCCGATGGCACCACCGAGACCCTACACCTGAACCACACCTTCAGCGCCTCGCAACTCGAGTGGTTCCGCAAAGGCTCGGCGCTCAACCTGTTTCACAACTGATCGTCTTGTCCACATCTGCCGACGTGTCTGAGGCGAAGGCGCGTCGATGCGGCTCCTGAGCCGCTGAGCCGATCCCGAGGGGCAAGCAGATGCATGACTTTGCCGGCAAGGTTGTGCTGGTAACCGGGGCGCAGCAAGGGATCGGCCGCGCTATCGCCCTCGCCTTTGCCGCGGCCGGGGCGGATGTCGGGATCAACTGGTTCGACGACCGCGATGCCGCAGCGCAAATCAGGGAAGAGGCGGCGACGGTGGGTGGCAAGGCGGTCGCGGTTCAGGCCGATATCGGCGATCCGGCGCAGGCACGCAACATGGTTGCGTTTGTCGCGCGTGAACTTGGCCACATCGATGTTCTCGTCAACAATGCGGGCGTATTTCCACGCGTCCCGTTCCTCGACATGAGCGAGAACGATTGGGACTTTGTCCTCGGCATAAATCTAAAGGGGGCGTGTTTTTGCGCCCAAGCAGCGGCGCGGGCGATGATCGAGAGGGATCGGCCCGGGGCGATCATCAATCTGACCTCGGCCGCGGCGTTCCGCAGTTCGCCGCGCGGCGTGCATTATGTGGCGAGCAAAGGCGGCGTATTGTCGATGACCCGGGCGATGGCGCTGGAATTGGCGCCTTACCGAATTCGGGTCAATGCGATCGCCCCTGGCCTCACCGACACCGCCCAGCCGCGTTACGGGAGCAGCGACACCGAACTCGCCGAGATGGCACGCACCATTCCGCTCGGCCGCATGGCCCAGCCTGAGGAAATCGCAAAGACGGCATTATTTCTCGCGTCAGACGCCGCTGCGTTCATCACCGGCCAGACCGTGCACGTCAACGGCGGCTCTTATCTCGGTTAGCCGCCCGGCCTTCGCCGCAAACTCGCTAATTTTAAAAATTTAGCGCCATCAATCCGCCGCTGTAGCGCGCGTTGACGGCACTGTGGACACGTCTCCCTCTCGAGCAAACCAACTGCCGCAAGCTACGGCGACCGCATTGATCAGCCCAAAAGCCGCCAAAGCTGCACCAAGCGCGAAATAGACGCTGGTCAGATCACCGCTCCAGCGCAACAGGACAAAGCCGCCCCCGGCTGCGATCAATAATCGGGTGACGTTTGCGATAAAGGGCCATAGCAGCCGGCCGGCGCCTTGCGAGGCGAAATAGAGCGCCAAGCCGAGCCCGAACAGTCCGTAAAAGGGTCCAACAATGCGCAGATAAGCGGACCCCGCCTCAAGCATCGCCGGATCATTGTCGAAGAGCGACAGCCAGCCGTGCGGGAAGGCTGCCGCCGTCAAGCCGACGAACTCGGCGAGCCCGGCCGCGACCGCGGCTCCGATCCAGCCGATGCGCAAGGCGCGCTCGCGCCGGCCAGCACCGATATTGGTCCCGACCATCGCCACCAACGGCCCGCCGAGCCCGAAGATGATTGGCACCAGCAGGTACTCAAGGCGCGAGCCGGTGCCGTAGCCGGCTATCGCCGCCGGACCGAAATGGCCGACAAAACCGGTTGCGACCGCGATCGTCAGGTTGGTCTGCGCGGTAATCAGCGCTGCGACCGCGCCCACTCGCAAAATGTCGTAAAATAAACTCCGGCGGAACCCGACGCCGTGCAATGACGGGTGAACAACCGAGTGTCGCGACCACAGGTAGCCGGCAAGCGCGAGGCTGCCGACAGCGTAATAAGCCAGAACCGCGCTGGCCCCGCCGGCAATACCCAGTCGCGGAAACGGCCCCCAGCCGAGGATCAGGCAGGGCGACAACGGCAGCAAGATCAGAGCGCCGGCGCAAGTCACGACCGCCGGGACCGCCATGTTGCCGGTGCCTCGGATCACGTTTGCAAGCGAATTGAAGATCCAAACCAGGATTGCTCCGGCAAAGACGACATTGGAGTAGGTCATCGCCGCCGCCAGCGAAGCCCCGTTGCCGCCCGTTGCCCCATAAAGCCAATGGCCGCCGAACAGCATTGCGGCCATGAATACGAGACCAAGCACGATGGCGATCGCCAGCGCATGCAGGGCCAGGGCATCGGTATCCTCACGGCGTCCGCCGCCCAGCGCTCGTGCGACAGCCGATGAGATGCCACCGCCCATCGCACCGGCCGACATCATCTGCATCAGCATAACCGCCGGAAACACTAGCGCCACGCCTGCCAGCGCGTCGGTCCCGAGCCAGCCGATGAAATAAGTCTCGATCAGCCCAACCGAGGCTTGGACCATCATAACCAGCACATTGGGTGCCGCCAGCCGCAGCAGAGTTGGAACGATTGGTCCGTCGAGGAGTGCTCGCGTGCGCGGGTCGATGCGCAACTGCGGAGACATTGGAAGCCTTTCGGCAACTAGCGGACGATCGATTTTATTCGCCAAGGCCACGACGCACTCGCCAAACGGTTCAGCACTCGTATATAGGCGCATATGCACCTTATCAAGCACTGGCCTGGCAATTAAAGAAGGCGGAGGCTCACTCACCCCCTGGTAGTGTCCGAATTTGGGCAGAAGCCTGAAACAATCCAGGGCGCGCCCAGAACGGCCGCGGCGATCAGAGCGATGTCGGTCGTCAACGACAGCGCCGGGGGCAGAGATGTCGCTTTTTCAGAAACAGGCGGCTTGATGATGTAGGCGCTTGTCCAAAACACCAGCCACAGCAACGCCAAACCGATCCCAAGCCGTCGGACGCCCCGGCGAAGATTCACCTCTTTGCACGCTCAGCCGCGACGGGGCGTGGTGCGGTCAGATGGCCGGTTGGATTGAAGATTTGCACTACGTCTCCAAGAGGGTTTTGACCGCGAATTTGTCGCGAGCAGATCGGGCGGTTCAGCGGGCGCGGTCAATCGGCGAGCGGGTTGGGGCGGAACTGAAAATGGAAGGCGATCGGTACTGTGCCCTTGCCGCCTTCTTTTAGCCACGGTGTGCGGTCTCCGCTCGTCGTCCACACGCCACGGCCCTGCCATCCGGCGTTGGCGTCGTCGATGCGGCCGTCGAGCCCTTTGGCATAAAAGCTCGGCGGATAGGGCACGCGCAACACCACCCATTTCCCGTTAACCAGCGCCAGCAGGGCGTCGTTCTCATTGCCGGTCGAGATCGGAACATCATTCCCGAGCCCCAGGGTATTGTGCTGGTCGACCCAGGTATAATAGCTCGCCTCGGCGCTATTGTTACCGATTCCGGCAAAGCCCGGACCCGGATATTGGTACAGGGTTCAGCCTTCGGGGCACTGATCGCCGGTCGCCTTGGGCCCGTTCGGCGGGGCCTTGCATTTGCGCCGATCGAGCTGCCGAGATGGCCACTGCCGAGCGACACCCAGACCACGCCCTTGCTGTCGATATCGGCGCCGCGTGGTCCAAAACCCGGTGCAGGAACGTTATAGATTTCCGCGAGTGCGGTCGCGGGCGGGTTCAGTCCGGGATCGAGCCGCACGACGGCGCCCTTGCCGGCGAACAGGCCGACCGTGCCCCACACCGAGCCGTCGACCGGGCTCGGCATGATCGCATAGAAGCCGCCTGATATGCGCTTGTCCTTAGTGGGATCGACCGGCTGGTTGGGCTCGACATAGGCATCGCGCTTGCCATTGCCGTCGGTGTCGAGCACCAGCGCGGTCCAGCCCTGCGCCTTCGCCGCGTCTCCGGTCTCATCGAACACCTTGGTGTCGAGCCATCCGACGACCGGACCACCGCCGCTCGTCCACAAGGTGTCATCCTTGTCAAAGCCGAATTGCAGATGGTGCGTGTCAAAGCAGGTATCGATGAAGGTGTATTTCATCGTCTGCGGATCGAACATCGCCAACTGCCGATGGCTCTGGTTCAGCGGAAAGAGCTTTGCCGAGGGATGGTCGGAGCCCGCTTTGCAGAAGGCTGGATTGTCGAGGCCGCGCACCGTGGCGGTCAGCCACACTCGGCCCTTTCGGTCGATCATCATATTGTGGTTGTTGACGCGCCTGTCCCAGATTTGCCGATCGCCCCAATAAGCCGATGGCATCTCCGGCTTCACGGTCGCGGCCTGGCCGTCGCCCAACGATAGCGGCATCCCGGGGTCGCGCACCGGCGCACGAAAGTAGGTGACCGTATTCGTTGTGGGATCGAGGATCGGCAGCTCATCGGTCGAATATTCCGGCGAGCCGTAGAGCTTGCCGTTGGCGTTGACGGTCGGCTGGCGTTTATCGGTCGAGATCAAATCGTGCAGATATTTGTCCGGGCGGCCCCAATCCCATTCGGTGATGACGAGATTGCGCTCGACCCCTTCTGGACGCGGCGGTTGCGCTTTCGGCAGTTCGCCCTGCGCGATACGGTCGGTCCAATCGGCAAAATATTTGAACGGCGCGCCGCCCAATTGCCCGGCGAGCGGGTTGACCATAAACGGCGCCGACTGACCCGACTGGACGCGTCTCATCCAGGCATCAACGCTGGTCTTTTGATCCGAAAAAGCGGCCGGGATTGTCCAGGTTGCCTCCTGGCCGAGCTGGTGGCAACCGACGCAAGCGCGGTTCTTGAGGGTCACCAGCCACTCCTGCTGCGTTACATTGGCAGGGATGCCGTTCTCACCGCCAAACTCGTTCTTGTCCGGGATTGTCAACAACGAATACCAATAGATCGCCGGGTAGTAATGCGCTGCATCCGTTGCACTCGGCGCCGGTGCCGCTGCGAGATCGAGCCGCTGGCCCGGCTTCGCGCGCATCTTTGGCGAGTCGACAAGACCATAGCCGCGCACCCACACGCTGTAATCGGCTTGCGGCAGATCCGGCACCAGGTAGCGGCCATTATCGTCGGTCACGACGATGCGCCTGAACCGCGTCGGCAGTTCGGTGGTCTCGGCGATCACCCAGACCCCAGTCCCGCGGCCGCGCGGGCTGGAGACGACACCGCCAATATCCTTTTGGCCGACGGCAATCGCAGCGGCATCATTCTGCGGCTGCGCCTTGGCTGCACTCGACCTCCCGCCCAGCAAGATCGTGGCGAGCGCGAATACGGAAAGCGTTTTCCCGATCTTCATGGCCCCCTCCCTTCGCCATCGACATGCCGCCCGGCTCGTGCGTTTCCCGCGAACTTTCTCGACCTACAAAGGGAGGTCATCCGGACCCCGCCGATTTTATCCAGCGCCGGCACGGAGTCCAACAGCACGCCTCTGCTGGTCCGAGCGGGTGATCCTTCTGTCGGCCCAGCACCGGCCGCCCCGAGTCGCCGCGCCTATAGTCCTGTAGCCAAAATCATCTGCGCTGTTTCGAGCCCGCTGGCCAAGGCCGCCTCGACGGTGCCCATATCCGGGCCGGCGTAGAGGGCCTCGCCGGCAAAGAATATCGCCCCACGATCCGGCTTGCTCAGAGCTGATTGCGCTGCCCGAGTCTTAGGCGTGGCATAGGAATAGGCGCCGCGCGCGAACGGGTCGTTACCCCAGTTGATCGCCCGCGATGCGAGGACGGCTCTCCCGATGCCGTCAGGAGATCGATCGAAAATCTCGGCAAGAGATCCGATTCCCATATCGACGAGCTCGGTTGCGGTCAGTGACGACACCGTGTCAGCCTTGGGTCCCGCGAACCAGCCCGTCAGCACCGGATAGCTGGACGGATGCTGTGTCCACCAGGTCGGGACGGTGGCATCGGAAACCAGAAAGGATAAATCCGACAGGTCTCGTCCGCCGTACTCGGCCCACCATTTCGTTCGGAAGCCTAACAGGAGCTTGACGACATTGCCAAAGCCGATATCGGCAGTGGCTGCCACCCGCTCGCGCGTTGCCGCTGGAAACGCGATTTCCGCCACAAGCGGGAGTGGCACTGTAACAATCGCGGCATCGGCCTCGAAGAGTGAGCCGTCGAGACAGCGGGCGGTAACCCCTTCCCCCGCCTCGTCAATCGCGGTTACGGCAGCGCCGAAACGGATCGCGGTATCGCGCTTGCGGCAGTCGCTTTCAAGATAGTCGATAAGCGCGCCATAGCCTTCCACGATCCGCCCGTGCTCACCATCGTCCCGAGCCATCCACTCGTCGCGGATTGCAAAGGTGCTGATGCGGCGCGGGTCGGCGGCGTCATAACCCTCGATCGTCCGCGTAATTGAACGTCGCAGGCTATCGTATTGCGCGCCGGCAAAATGGATCTGCAGGAAATCGGCGATTGGCAGATCGGCTTCGACGGCCTGCAATGCCTGATAAAACCGACTCGCGTAGGGAAGCAGCGAATTGTCGGGCAACAACGTGCCGCTGCGAGTGCTCCATCGCATGCCCGCGCGGGGCTGCAGCGACAGTCCTGCTTCCCGCATCAAGCGTCGTGTCACCGGAGCGGCGCCATGAACAAACTCGGCGCCGCCCTCCGCCGGGTAGCCAAATTCCTCGATCGGCAGCGGCCAGATGCGGCCTCCGCAGCGGTTACGCGCCTCGAGGATGGTCACTCTTTTATTGGCCCGCACCAGCTCGCGGGCAGTCATTAGGCCCGCTGCGCCGGCCCCGATAACCAAAAGATCCGTCGAATACCGCGGGGCAATCATGCTGGAGATCTCGGGCTCAATCCGCGGCAAACAAGCAGGGCTGCCGGCGTCACATGAAAGAGTGGCCCTGACATCGCTGCCAGGGCCTGGGTGGCGAGAAACTAGCTGCGGCGACTGGGCGTGCTGCGATCAGGCAGCCGCATCTTGATGCGCGGCGCTGCTGAGCGCGCGGATCTGGCTGGCAGCGTTCCGCAGCTCTTCATCGCGCAGCCCCGACGCCACCTCGTCCTCTTCGGCGAGCGCGAGCAGTCCTCGGAACCGAAGCGGCTTTTCAAAAAATGCCAAGATGGCATCGAGGGGACTTTGCCCGTCCGCGACCGGGAGCGGGATCTGAGGGGCAAGGCCCGGCCGAATATGATAGTGCGCGCCCATGCTGAACGGGTCGAAGCGCAGCGCCTGTTCGCGCTTGCCGGTCACGGCAACCACGATCGAGGGCCGTTTTACCTCGTCCGGCTCACGGCCAGACAGCCGCCGGTCGGGGTGAAACAGTATCTCGAGATTTGGCCCGGCATCGATCTGATGCCAGCCGCTCCGGTCTTCAGGCATCGGCTGCTGCATCCGCGGTCGTTCCATAACCCACCTCCCTTTCGTTGCGTCGTTGACTGGGGACATTATTCGCCGAACCGATCTGCGGTCGGCCACGTGCTTTAGACGAATGGACGGTTGGTCACCGATCGGAAGCCTTCCCAAGTCCTGTTCGCGGGATTATCACGCTGCAACCAGACCGGCGGAGGCCGGTACCCATAGCAGAGATGGACCCCGGCCTGCGTGTTGTGTCCCGCAAGATTGGCGAGGAGCTCGGCGGGCGCCTGATAGCCGAGACATCGCAGGCGGGTGCGATTGTAGTCGGCAACGAAAGTGTGGAGGTAGGCGTCACGTTCGGCATGGTCGCGAAAGCGGCGATGGGCCTGCAGTTGGGGTCGGCGATCGAGATGCTCGCCCAAGCGGCGGTTGAAGCGTTCGACCATGCCGTTGGTTTGCGGTCGGAAGGGACGGATCAGACGGTGGGTGATCCGACGCTCGGTACAGATGCGATCGAAGGCATGCTCGCCCGAGGGTTTGTCGTACGGCTTGTCTTTCTTGTCGACAGCGAAGCGGTCGGTGAACTCGGAGCCGTTGTCGGTGAGGATGGTGTGGACGGTGAGCGGGAAGGTGGCGAGAAAGCGTTTGAGGAAGTCGGCCGCGGTGGCGGCCCGGCGATTGGGCAGGATCTCGAGATAGACAAAGCGGGTAGCGCGGTCGATGGCGACATAGGCGTAACTGCGGCGGCGGTCGAGCGGCGGCAGGTATTTGACATCGATGTGGATGAAGCCGGCCGGGGTGTTGGTGTGAAAGGCGGCGGCCGGGGCTTTTTGCAGCGTGAGGCGGGTGGAGATGCCGTAGCGCTGCAGACAGCGGTGAATGGCGCTGCGCGACAGTTCGGGGTTGATGCAGCGCCGCATCGCCTCGACGATGTCGTCGAGCGCCAGAGCGAGGCTGCGCCGCAGCTCGATCACCAAGGCTTCTTCCCAATCAGTCAAGGCGGTGCTCAGCCGATGCGGGCGGGTCGATCGATCGACGAGGTCCTGACGGCCCTTCCAGCGCGCCACGGTGCGGCTGTGGATGCCGAGTTCGCGCGCCAGCGCGGCATTGCTGGCCTGGCTTTTCTGGATATAGGCACGAGTGCGCGGCGTGGTCGTGGCATTGGCGTGCAGCTTAAGATCCATCAGCCGGCGCTCCCCATGATCGGCCTGCGGCGGCGGCGGCGCGTCCGAGAGACGCTCGTCCCGGTGGGTCCACAGGGACCTCCCACGCGCCGCGCCGCCAGACTCGCGGGGGTCGCGGCGCGGGCGCGCGGGTCCCTCCTATGGACTACCGGGACGAGCTGCGCTGCCTCGCGCATCCGCCGTTGCTGCCACAGCCACTCGACAGCTTGCCACAACCGTACACCGTCCCGCCAATCTTCCGAGACAAAACACTTTCGCGGGGGCGGTTCGTCAGCTTGGCTCGCTCGATCAACTTCAAAGCCAGGAGATCCGGCCGCGATAGCATCACGGAATGCACCCGCCCTCACTGCAAGCCGTAGAAGCCTAACGCGCCACCCGCCATCACCTGGTGCTTCGCCTCCGCGGACAGCGGCTCGATCCGCTCGCGGACCATTTGGGGTGCGCCTGGGAAGAAGCCGTCCTGATGCGGGTAATCGGTCGCCCACATGATCTTGTGCGGGCCGATATAGTCGGCGAGCACGGCGATGCTGTTCTCGACCGGCTCGAACGAGATCCAGCAATTGCGTTGAAACAGCTCGCTCGGCCGCATCTTCGGGGCGGTATCGTTAAAGCCTTGGTCGTCGAAATGCCGATCCATGCGATCGAGCCAAGGCGCGATCCAGCCGCCGCCCGATTCAAGGAATGCGACGCGCAGCCGCGGATGGCGATCGACAACACCGCCCCAGATCACGCTCATCGCCGCCAGCATCATTTCCATCGTGTGGCTAATCATGTGGCGCGCTGCGCGGTCCGCTTCGAACCGGTCGACGCCGACCGTCGGCATCGCGGTGGTCGAACCCTCGTGAAAGCCGACCGAGAAGTCCAATTCCTCGGCCATCGTCCAAAACGACTCGTACATCGGGTCGCTGATCATCTTGTTCCCGTGATACGGGTTTGGCCGCAAAAAGCCGCCGCGCATCCCGAGAGTTTGGCGAGCGTAGCGCATCTCCTCGATCGCCAGCTCGACCGACTGCATCGGCAGCATCGCGACGCCGAACAGCCGGTCGGGGTAGGGCTTGCAGTAATCCGCGAGCCAGCGGTTGTAGGCGCGGCACATTGCGGCGGCGAGTTCGGGATCCGCAACGGCGCCGGCGAACAACCCGAGGCTCGGGTAGAGGAACGCGGCGTCGATCCCGTCGGCATCCATATCGACGATGCGGGCGTGCGGGTCGAAGCCGCCCTTCTTTCCCTCGGCATATTTGAGGCTGTCGAGCTTTACGGCGCCCTGACGAACGCCGACCGCGCCGAGGCTGCCGATCCCCCGCGGATTGCCCAGCAATTTGTCCTCGACCGACAGACGCTCCTTGCCGTTGTCGTCGATGACAAACCGCGGCCGGCGCTCGCGGAAGGCGGGATCGATGTAATTATCCCAGAGATCGAGCGGTTCCAGGATATGTCCATCGGCGTCGATGGCATTGTAAGCGCGAGCCATGACCCATTTCCTTTCGGATGAATGCGACGCCAATAATAGTAGCGGACACGCGATGCCGGTGCGAGGCCGATCCGCGATCGGGTCCAGGGCTTGCCATCCGACCCGGATCGGCGGTTCGCGTCGACCGGTAAACGGCTTATTGCCGTTTTCCGTCGCTTCACGCCAGGATCGACCCTGTGAAGATCTGTAATTTAGTCAATTGGCGAACAGCCAAACGCGTGGTAGTCCGAAGCGGGAGGCTCTGATGTCACCGCCGCGCGCAGCTGACGATTTCAAGACGATCCGCACTCGGGTTGAGGAGTTGCGGCGGGAGAGACTGCCCGAGCAACCCGCGCCGACAACCGATACCAGCATCGCGTTTCATCGCGGCCCTTGCGCCTGTGGCAGGAGCTTGTTTGCTGACGAGTGCGACGGATCGTGCAAGGCGCTTTAGAGCCGCCCAAAGTTGTCCTGTCACTCAAGAAGCGCAGGTCGGTTGGCTACGTCACAGCGGCGCTTACGAAGGAGTGGTCGCTGGCCCGCCTTGGGTCTCGGCGCAGTACCAGCTGCTGTTATCTGGGGTGGGATGGGCGGACGGATTGGCCGACGTCCCGTGTTTATGTGATCGGCAATCACAATCTCGGGCCGGGATTTTCATTTTCGCTTCTTGGCTTTACGACCTGCTCTGCGCGCTGCAAGGATAGCCTCTCGCGCTGCTAGCTCCGCCGCCTCCCGCCGCGCGCGCTCCGCCTCCCGGACGGCCCTAGCTTCTTCTTCCGCCTGACGCGCGACTTCGCGAGCGGCGGCTTGGGCAGCCTCAGCCGCGGCCCGTTCCGCCGCTTCACGCTGTTTCCGCTCCTGCTCGGCCGCCTTCCTTTCGGCCTGCCTTACATTGCGTGCGGCCACGATCGCCTGCCGCGCGTTCCGGCGCTCAACCGCTTCGGGTCTTTCGGCGGCAGCTTTTGCGCGCTCCAGCAGGGCGTTCTTGGCTTCCTTGGCCGCCTTAAGGCGTTCGCCAAAATCCGGAATGATCGACTTACTCATTGTTCACTGAACCCAGCCAAATGAATTTTTCGTATGGAATATAGGAAAACGTTCGATTGTCACCATCCGCCTAGCCCTTGGAAGATTTTAGAAAGCGACACCGCGCCCCGCCCCCATGCGCCGCCCCTGTGCGGTCCCGTGAAGTCCGGCCTCCCCAGGAGCAATAAAGAGCAGGGCCGTCGCCGTCCGGTCCCGCCTCTGCTCCTGCTACCGAACCGGTCCCTTACCAGCCAGCGCTGCACCGGGTGTTAATTTGTAGTGAGCCGTTAACCGCCGTCGTGCGGCGCTCGCCCGTGCCATCCCGTCGCATCCTTCAGCCTTGACGCGTTGTCAACATCTCGCTGCGGGTAAACTGGAAGCGCTCGTTTTCTGCGGCATGGAACCCAGCCATCTTCGCCCCCATTTCCGGATCAGGGTTCAAGTGGAGTTGCGTCGGTTTAGTGGAGAGGCATTAGGTCATTTGGCGGCCGTTTTTTCGAACTGTACCGGGCTTGTAAAGTCGAGGGCGGAATGGCGCCGGACGGGATTGTAGAAGCCGTCAATGTAGCGGCCAATGGCCTGGGTCGCTTGTTGGCGGGTATAGAAGATGGTCCGCCACACCCGCTCAGATTTCAGCGTCTTGAAGAACGTCTCCACCATGGCGTTGTCGTAGCAGTTCCCCTTTGCCGACATTGAGATCAGGATGCCGTGCTTGCCGAGCTCGGCTTGATAATCGACCGAACAGTATTGGCTGCCCCGGTCTGAGTGATGGATCAGCCCGGCTGCTGGGCGGCGCACCGCCAGGGCTTTGCGCAGAGCGGCAAGAGCCAGATCGCGGTGCAGCCGGTCGCCGGTCGCCCAGCCGACGACCCGGCGGGCAAACAAGTCGATGATAACCGCGAGGTACAGCCAACCCTCGCGGGTCCAGACATAGGAAATATCGGCACCCCATTTCTCGTCGGGCCCGGTTGCCGCGAAGTCCTGATCGAGCAGGTTTGGCGCCACCGGCCACGGATGCTGGCTGTCGGTGGTGCGCTTAAACCGCCGCTTCTGTCGAGCCCTGAGCCCGTTCTCCCGCATCAGACGCGCCGTCCGGCGGCGACCGACGGTGAGGCCGCTGTCCCGCAATTCCCGCATCATCCGGGGGCTGCCATAGGTGCCGTTCGACAGCGTAAAGGCCGACCGGACATGCGCCAGCAGCACCATGTCATCGCGTTGGCGGCGGCACGCCGGCCGACCGCGCCAGGCAAAATAGCCGCTTTGGCTGACACCGAGTACGCCGCACAGACGATGGATCGGGAATTCCGCTTTCGCCGTATCGATGAGCGCGAACCTCATCGACTTCCCGCCCGGGCGAAAAAAGCCGTCGCCTTCTTCAGGATGTCCCGCTCCTGGCGGAGGATCTCGTTCTCCCGGCGCAGCCGTTTCAGCTCTGCCGTGACATCGCCCTCTGCCGCCGTCGTTGGGTCGGCAGCACGCCGATCCCGACTCCGACTCATCCAGCGGACCAGCGTCGACAGCCCGATCCCCAGATCGCCGGCGATCTCGCGCTGCGTTCGCCCGCTGGTTTGCACCAGGCGGACCGCTTCCTCCTCAAATTCTTTCGTAAACCGTCGCTGCTGCATCTTCGAGTTCCTCACCGCTCATAGGGGAACTCTCCACTTTTCCGAAGCAAGTCCACTCGACACCTGCGCGAGCTGGGGGTGAACACGCAAGGGCCAGCGCCGCTGACCAAAAGGGATCGGTCCCGGTTTCTTGAAGCGCTCGACGCAGCCCTGCAGGCCACATTGCGAGAAGCGTCCCGTATCAACGCCTGCTCGGGCTGAGTTGTTTGCTAGCCCATGATCAGAGTTAGGCCTTAGTCAGGCCGGGGCTGATTTAGTGATTCCTAAGCGAGGGATGATAATGCTCGGTGTCGAAGCCGAAAAGCGTCGACCGGTTATCCGTTTCCCAATTTTGCCGACTTGACCCTCTCTAAACAGCGCCACGCAGCAGCCGCCGAATCCCGCGCCGGTCAGGCGTGCGCCAAACACGGCTGGCTCATTCTGTAGGGCGGCGACAATTTCGTCCACAGCCGGCAACGAGACGGCATAGTCATCGCGTAGACTGGCATGCGACGCATTCATCAAGCCCCCTAACTGCTCCGCATCTGCACCGAGTGCGGCAAGCACGCGCCCGTTTTCGCTTACGACGTGGCGAGCGCGTTCCTTCAGCGGCGAGGGAAGCCGGTCCACAATAGCTGGGTCGGCCTACTCGTGTGGACCGAATTGCCGACGATGGGCATGTCGACTGAGCGCTCGCGGGCGCGTAAACGCGCCACATTGCGAGGCATCGTCGATCGCGACGGCAACCATCCCTCGATTATTTGCTGGACCATTATCAACGAGAACTGGGGGGTCGATCTGGTCAATGATCCGCTTGATCGAGACTGGCTCAAAGAGACGTACCAGTGGCTGAAGTCCTATGATCCGGGGCGACTGGTCGTCGATAACTCGCCGTTGGCGCCGAGTTATCATGTCGAAACCGACATCGCTGACTATCATTACTACGCGGCATTCCGGGACAATCGGCTCGGCTGGGATCGCTTTGTCAAGCAACTGGCGAGCCGAGCCTCCTGGCTCTTTGCGGCGGGAAGCGAGGTGGTGCAGACCGGCCACGAACCGTTGATGTGCTCCGAATTTGGCAATTGGGGACTACCGGATCCTGAGCATTTCACGGATGCCTCGGGTAACGAGCCTTGGTGGTTCGAGACCGGCCATGATTGGGGCGAAGGAATGATGTACCCACACGGGGTGCAGCACCGCTTTGCCGATTGGAGCCTCGCACGAGTGTTCGGTGACTTGAAGGGCTTTGTTGAAGCAGCGCAATGGCAGCAATTTCGGGGATTGAAGTATGAGATCGAAGCGCTCCGCCGGAAAAATAACATTGCCGGCTATGTCATCACCGAGCTCACCGACGCGCATTGGGAATGCAACGGGCTGCTCGATATGCGCCGCAACCCGCGCGAGTTTGACGGTGTCTTCCCGACGATTAACGCCGACATCGTGATTGTGCCGCGCTGGTCACGGTTGTCGTATTGGGCGGGTGAAACCGCTGTGGTCGAGCTGTCGATCGCGCACGGCGCCGGGCCAGCGCTGCGCAGAGCGGAGCTGCAGATCACCTTCGGGACACAGAGATCAATCGCGCTCCCGGATCAGGAGCCGAAGACGATCAGCACCCTGATCCAGTGGCGCTGCCGGTTCCTGATGAGCAGCGATCCTGCATTAGGCGGGCAGAGTTCGTGCTGCGGGCGGCCGATGGCTCGGTCGTCGCCACCAACTATCTCGATTTCGCAGTTCACCCGCGCGATTTTCAAACTTCCGATATCACCGCGATCTGGTCGCCTCGGCCCGATCTGCGCGCCCGCTTCGAAGCGCTGAGCTACCAAGTGACCGCCGACTTCGCAAGCGGCAACGTTGCGGGTAACGAACAGCCTTGACCATACCGTCGCTGCGCATGTCCGAGAAGGCGGGCGGCTGCTGCTTCCGACCGGCGAATTTCGCCTCAACCCCCTATTCCCGCATTGGCAAAACGTCAGAGTACGCAAGCGCGCCGGCACGGCGTGGCGATTGGGCATCGAGTTTTAGCTGGCTGCACCGCTCCTGCAGCTTTTCCCGCGTTCCCGGAAGGGCGCTGCTCGACGAGACCTTCGCTTCGAGCGAACTCGGCTCGGTGATGTCGAGTTCCGACCGGCTTGTGATGTGGTGGCTCGCCGGCCGCTCGGCAATGACGCTTCCCGCAAAGCCGGCGCCGACCACCAGCCGATCAAACACAGTGCGCTCCGTTGAGGGCGAGCAAAATAAATCCTTTCCACATGTCGGGCGATACGCTGAAGACCTGGGGGGCAACTCTGCGCCGGCCCGTCAGATTGATAAGAAGCAGTCCGACCCGGCTTACAGAAACATTATGCGGGGCAACCGGTTCCTGCCTCCGACATCGAAATTGCTCAATGAGATGGCAGAATCAACTTTGATCGCTCCGCTAGAAGTCGCTGAGTTGAACAGTGCGGCCCTGAAAGCAGCATGCGCGCGGGCGATGCGGCCGAGTGTCGATGATCAGTCGATACCCGGTGGTGACCGCATTTGGTTTTGCAGTGGTCACTTTTTCGGCTGCGCCTCTCGCGTCCCGGCATCTTTCGGCCGTTTCGACCAGTGCTGCCATCTGCGCCCAGGTGCGTTCCCACGAGATTTCGGCTAGCTCGCGATCGACTTCTTCGAGCCAGGTGCGACCATTTCTGGCTAGATCCAGCGCAGCGCCCGCCGCAACGACAAATTCCATCGGCGTTTTGGCGATATGCACCGCTTCGAGACCGCCCCACCGACGTACGACGTTGGTGATAGGCGTCGAGACCACCGGCTTCCCGGCCGCGAGGTATTCAGGCGTTTTGGTCGGGCTGATGAACCGCGTCGCCTCATTCCTGGCGAACGGTATCAAGCAATATCCCAGTTCGCCATATAATCCGGCAATTGATCGTAAGTCTTGCCGCCGAGATAGTGAATATTGGCAGCGCGCGGCAGGGTGGCGGGGTCGATCTTGACCACTGGCCCGACAAAAATCAGCTGCCAGTCGGGGCGTAGGCGAGCCAGCGAAGCGACCAGTTCGAAATCGAGCCGCTCATCGATAACACCACAGAAGCCGAGCCGCGGGCGTCCAATCGACGCCTGATCCGCAGGGTCCGGCAACCGACTGCGCGCCTTGCCGAAATGCCCGGCGTCGACCGCGCTCGGAAACGCATGCACGTTTGGATGCCGAGCCCGTTTCGCCTCATAGAGGCTGATTCCGCCAGTGAAGACGACATCGGCTTGTTGGAGGAGGTCGGCTTCGAGCCGATGCAGCTCCGCCGAAGCGTCCTTAAAGGCCGACAGCTCGTCCATGCAGTCATAAACGGTGGCCGCGGGCGTGATTGCGTCGGCATATTGCAATGCCATCGGTGCGTAGAACCAGAGGATCGGGTGCTCCACCTCCTGCTGGCAGAGGAGGTTCGTCACTAGCCGCCGCTGTTCTGCAGCCGCAGTTGCGAGGGGCAAGTCTTCAGGCATATACGGGACAAAGACGGTCAGATTCTCGCCGAGAGCATAGCTTGCAAGATACGGAGGCTTGCGCCCCTCAAAGACCCCCTCCTCAATATACAGAACCGGCATCGAGCGGGCGAAACGGGTCATCAGATGCTGCGGTCTTTGGAAAACCAGACCCCAGCGCAAGTGAGAGAGACAGACGAGGGAATGCCCGCGGAGTCTGAAACCCGAAGCCGACCAGTGTGACACGCCCAGCCCATCAAGATCTCGCAAGCCCAAATGCGTCTCCAGCTGATCCGAGACCTTGCGGAACGCCGGCGCAGTGAGACAGTTCCAGCCAAGATAGACCAAGCACTGATTGACGCCTCAGCCCCGACCAAATCGCGCCGGCGCCACTACCCGCGGCACACAGATGTTGGGACGTTCGGGGAGGCTCTGCGTTTTACCGAGCAGATGATTGGGCCATCAACGAGGGCTTCGTGAAACGAACGGCTCGGTGGCGGCTTGGCGAAGGATTTCGGCAACGCCAGACGCCGCGGCCAAGCAGTCCACGGCTCAACTGTTCGACTAAAGTCAGATGAGGACTAGCAATGTCGAAAAAGGACCTCCCGCCTGTCCCGCCGGCTGGGCGCTCCGACAAGGCACCAGGCAATCTAGCCTCCGGCGAGAAACCGTCCGACCTCGCCAGCGATGCGGCTCAGGCGCGCAACCGCAACATCGATAAACAGGGGCGACAAGGCAATATTGCGGCTAATACGCGGAATCAGGGCTATCAGCAGGACCGTTGATATGTCGAACAGCACCAAAACGCCAGCGGCCGATCGCTCGCATGGCGGCCCCGGCAGCAGCCAGCAGGACGCCGCCAAACCCGAAGCGCCGCATCATTCCGGACCGGCGCCGGGACAGCCGACCAATACCCGTCACAGCCGGGTTTCCGGTGGCGGTGGCGAGCGCGACAGCCATCACACGCATAACCCGCCCGAAAAAGGGAAAGGCAAATCGACCGCTCCAGGCCGTTAGTATGAGGCCAGATCGGGCGTGCCAGGCAGGGCCCGATCACCCGGATGGCTGTTTGAGCGGCACCTCGCAAAGCCAAGTCTGCACACTCGTGCCGCTCTCCCAAGAATTGGCTCCGGCGATCAGAGTCGGCAACGGGATGTCGGCGCGGTCCTTCCACCGCTGATGCCAGAAGACGCCCCCGCGCCTTGTCTCGGGTTCGACCATGGCCTCGACGATCTGCCCGTCCTGCGGATAACCCATCATCAACTGCGGGATCCCAAAGGGTTAAAAGCGGATTTGCGGGCCGAGCAAGACCGAATTGCTGGTATATTCGTAAATCGGTAGGTTCGATGAGACGATATCGCGTTCCAATTGCAGCACGATAGCAATACGGCGAGACATTGGTATGGCTTGGGTGACGCCAAATCGCCAGCGCTGGGTCAGTTGGTTACTCGTCGAAAAGAAAAGATCGGGATTGCTGCTGGTATTGCAACACGGATCCGGCGCGGCATAGATACTCCAGGCGCGGCCAAGAAATAGCGAGGTCTCCCACGGATAGGGCATCAGTTTTAAGAGTGCATTGTAGTGCATGCGGTAAGCGCCGATCACTGCATAAGTCGAGTTCGTGTAATATTCAAAAGCGGTCGACTGATTTAGGTAATCGAACTCAAGATTTAACACTGCATTCTCGGCAACCGGCTTCGTCGCAGAAAAGCTGACTAGCTTGTCGTTACCGTTGAGCCCGGTCGACAGCGGCCGGTCCGGTGTATTGGTAAAGTTTTTGTGGCGAAACTCAAATACCGTCTTTAGCAGCATGTCGTTCCAAACCGTCTCGTCGTATTCGAGCCCTGCGCCGCCAGCCGCGAAGTATTGCGCCTCGCCCAATCCAACTTCGTCACCGATCGCGTAGGGTTTGACTGATGCCGCAATGCTGCCGAGCAGCCCGCCATTCGGAAAGTTGACCCGAGGCCCCGCGGTCACTTCCAGCAGCCCGAGGTCGAGCCGGCTGACGTTCGAATTGAAATAATGATTAAGATAACCGACAGCGGTGATGTCGATCGAATCGCGGCGCTGGTCTTCAAGGTCATAGCTGTACAAAAGCGACCCGCTCGCGAACACACTGCCAGAGGGCTGCTCCGCAAATTGGCTGTTGAGCAGGACCGGACCGATCGGTGATAAAATCAACGGGGAGCCGGGAGCTACGTTGGCATCGCTCTGATACTGCCCGCCCAGAAAGACGTACCCGGACAGGTGATGGCGTGCCGTCGCCTTTTCGATCTGCGCCAGATAGTCATCAATGCGCTCACGCACTGCGGGTGGAGGATTGGCCGCGGCTGCTCGCGTAAAATAATCGCGAGCCAAATCGTACGACCCCATGCGAAAGTAAAGCGCGCCGATTTCGAGCTGAACCCGCGGTAAATTCGGATTAAACAGCAGCATTCGGTCGAGCGCTGACACCGCTGCCTCGTAATCGCCCAGGCGGGCGGCAACGTCAGCATAAGCAAAGGTAGCGTCGAGATTGGCTGGGTTACGCAGCATCTGCTGAAACAGAGCCGACTTCTGGGATTCAAGGCGCGAGTGTTCGGTGCCGGAAAGGTCTTGCGCAGGCGCCTGCGCTGTTGCCAACGTCATCGCAAGGACAACAAGACCGCAGAGACAACCAAAAATTTTGCCAATGCGAGAGGGTCCGCCGTGATTTCTTCCCACAGCGCCCAACGACTTCTTCTCCCCGATTGCGGGACGCGAAGCTGCCCCCAAGCGTCCAACTTCAGCGAGTTTAAGATAGGTGTCTGTTCGACTGCAAGTCTCGCCACCCATAGTGCTTTTTAAATTTACTGCCGATACAGAGGGCCGGCTTCGCCACGAGATAACCTGTGCCGACCGAAACGCTTCTAAGGGTTGTTGACGCGGCTCAGGGCGGGGCGCAGTACTCTGGAACCTGCGAAACAGATGTGGGCGCCAAACCGAGCGGGCAAAGGGAGGCCGTCATGGTGAGCGACCTTTTTGACATGCAAGAGGCGCGCGATCCAGCCGAGCGCGAAGCAGCGCTGATGTCGCAGCTGCCGTCGATAATCGCGGCAGCAAAGCGGCACTGTCCAGCGTATCGCAGGCTCTTTAGCGAAGTCGAGCCGGCCGCGGTAGTCGACCGTGCTGCACTCGCGCGATTGCCGCTGACAAGAAAATCCGCACTGATCGAATTGCAGCAGCGCGACCCACCCTTTGGCGGGTTGACGGCAGTGCCGATTTCGGCATTGCGCCGGGTCTTTGTCTCACCCGGCCCGATCTATGAACCGGAAGGGCGTCGGCCGGATTATGGGCGTTTCGCTCGGGCATTATTTGCTGCCGGTTTTCGCGCCGGCGATCTTGTCCACAACACCTTTTCTTATCATCTGACACCGGCCGGGGCGATGGTAGAAAGTGCCGCTGAGGCTCTGGGCTGCCCGGTTATCCCCGCCGGAACCGGGCAGACCGAGCAACAGTTGCGGGCGATCGCCGACCTCAAACCGATCGGCTATGTCGGGACCCCATCGTTTTTGAAAATCCTGCTCGATCGGGCGGCGAGCGAGGGCATCGACATATCTTCTCTGAAAAAGGCGCTGGTCGGCGCCGAGGCGCTGCCGGCGATGCTCCGCCGCGACTTTCGGGAACGTGGGATAGCCGTGCTGCAATGCTACGGGACCGCCGATATCGGTGTTATTGCCTTCGAAAGCACGGCTACTGATGGCGAACTCGAGGCGGGGATGGTCCTCGATGAGGACATCATCGTCGAAATCGTCCGTCCTGGAACCGGCGAACCCGTCGCGCTCGGCGACACCGGCGAAGTCGTGGTAACGACCTTGACCCCGGAATACCCTTTGATCCGTTTCGCCACCGGTGACCTCTCTGCGATGTTGCCTGACCCGGTGCGCAGCGCTCGCACCAACTACCGCATCAAGGGTTGGCTCGGCCGCGCCGATCAGACGACCAAAATCCGCGGCATGTTTGTCCACCCGGGACAAATCAGCGATGTCGTCCGTCGGCACCCGTCGATTAGCCGGGCGCGACTTGTCGTCGAGCGGGTCAATGGCGCTGATGCCATGACATTGCTGGTCGAGACCGGTGAGCCGGTAGACGTCGCCCGGATCGCGGAGACCGTACAGGCCCTGACGCGGTTGCGCTCAGTGATCGACCAAGTGCCGCATGGGAGCCTGCCGGACGATGGAAAGCTGATCGAGGACCGCCGGCCGCTCGATTAAAGGTCGGCCGAAATTATTCACTAAAAGGTCATACTTCCTTCAAACCAAAGTCCCAATCCGCGCCCCATATGATAGGTGTAAGGTTTACCCTTACAGGTTTGTCCCCCAAACCTCGTACTCGGCCGCCAGCAACGGCCGATGGCCAAGCGGCTCCGGATTCCCCCTCCGGAGCCGCCTTTTTATGCCGCTGCACCTGACCGATTTTACCGAGCCATCCTTGGGTTCCGCCCGAGCTGTCTCTTCAGCCGAGCTTATCGTCGAAGAGCTCGCCTGCCGCCGCGGCGAGCGAGTTGTTTTCACCGGCCTTTCGTTTCGGCTTCCGCCCGGAGGGGCGCTGGTTCTGACCGGCGCCAATGGCAGCGGTAAATCGAGCTTGTTGCGGCTGGTGGCCGGCCTGCTGACGCCAGCAGCAGGCCGCATGTTGTGGGGAGCGAAAAGCATCGCCGACGATATCGCATCGCATCATGCCCGACTGCACTATGTCGGCCATCTCGATGCGCTAAAGCCGGCGATGACGCCGCGTGAGAGTTTGGCGTTTTGTGCGGCACTCCGCGGCTCGCGCCGATCAGGCGCGGAGCATGCCATCGCCGAGGCGCTTTCGGCGTTCGAAATCGAAGCGATCGCAGATTGGCCGTGCCGTTGGCTCTCGGCCGGACAGCGGCGCCGCGTCACCCTTGCGCGCTTGCTGGCGGCGCCCGCGCCGTTATGGCTGCTCGACGAGCCGACGACCGCCCTCGATAGCGACAGTCAAGCCAGGCTTGAACAGGCGATCGCGGCGCATCGCGCGGCCGACGGCATGGTCATGATCGCGACTCACGCGCCGATCGCGCTCGAGACCGCGGCAACTCTGGCGCTTGGCGGCTATGCCCCCCGCGTTGACGAGCTCGATTCTGTCTTCGCCGAGTGAGATGACGGCGTTTCTCGGCCTGTTCCGCCGCGACCTGCGATTGGCGCTAAGCCAGGGCGGCGACACCGGTCTCGTGATCGCCTTTTTTGTGCTAACCGTCGTGCTGTTCCCGTTCGGGGTCGGCCCGGAGCAGGAAGTTCTGTCGCGCGTGGCGCCGGGGATTCTGTGGGTCGCGGCGTTGCTCGCGGCACTCCTGTCGCTCGATCGGCTGTTCTTGCCGGATTATGAGGATGGCGGTCTCGACTTGATCGCCTTATCGCCGCTGCCGCTCGAGCTTGCGGCATTGGCCAAATGCGCCGCACATTGGGTGTCGACCGGGGTGCCATTGGCATTGATCAGCCCGGCATTGGCATTCGTCGTCGATCTCGACCAGCGCGCGATCGGAACTTTGTTCGCCAGTCTGTTGATCGGCACCCCGGTGCTGAGCCTGATCGGCGGGGTTGCGGCAGCGTTGACGCTCGGCGCGCGCCGGCAGGGCGTCCTGTTGTCGCTGCTGGTCCTGCCGCTTTACATCCCGCCGCTGGTTTTCGGAGCAGGCGCGGTCGAAGCGGAAGCGATTGGAACCGGATCGCGCGCTGACCTGTTGCTGCTCGGCGCCCTGAGCTTGATCGCGCTGCCGTTGTGTCCATGGGCGGCCGCGGCTGCGTTGCGGCAGGCACTCGAATGAACCCGCGGCAGGGACCGGCGTGCCTGCGGCAGCGACCAGTGTGCCAACGGCAGGGACCGGCGGCGCCACTGGCGAAGAGTCGATTTTGCGCTATAACAATTACTGTGAACGACTGCTTCTGCCGATGCTGAGCCGCTTTGCCAACCCTGCCCGCTTTATGCGGTTCAGCGGTGCAACGCTGCCGTGGTGCGCTTGGGCAAGCCTCGCGATTGTTGCTATCGGGCTCTATCTGGCCTTGATCGCCGCACCGCCCGATTATCAGCAGGGCGAAGCGGTCCGCATCATGTACGTCCATGTCCCGGCGGCGTGGCTGGCGCTCAACGTCTATTTGTTTGTCGCGGTGGCGAGCGGCGTTGCCCTGGTCTGGCGCCATCCGTTGGCCGAGATCGCGGCGCGCTCGGCCGCCCCAATTGGCGCCGCCTTCACCTTTGTCTGCCTGACGACCGGCTCGCTGTGGGGCCGGCCGATGTGGGGCACCTGGTGGGTGTGGGACGCGCGGCTGACCTCGGTGCTGGTGCTGTTCTTTCTCTACCTCGGCTATATCGCGCTGGTGAACGCGTTCGACGACCCCGCGCGCGGCGGCCGAGCCGGGTCGGTTCTGGCCTTGGTAGGGGTCGTCAATCTGCCGATCATCAAATTCTCGGTCGATTGGTGGAACACGCTGCATCAGCCAGCGAGCGTATTGCGCTTTGGCAAGCCAACGATCGCCTTGTCGATGCTGATGCCGCTGTTGGTGATGGCGCTGGGGTTTACGCTGCTGTTCGTCACCCTGCTGCTGCTCCGCATGCGAACCGAACTCAATGAGCGCAAAGACCGTGCGTTGCGCCTCAACACCGCTCCGGCGTCAGCACCGGCCCGATCTCGGCCCGAGGTGACGGCGCCGGTGCGGCCGGCTGTGCAGCGATGAGGCGGTGAGGGTGAGCGCCATCAGCAGCTACTTCGCGATGGGCGGCTATGCCGTCTATGTGTGGCCGGCCTACGCGCTGACGGCTGCGGTCCTTGGTGGGCTGGCGTTTCAATCTTGGCGGCGTTACCGCGACAGCGCCCGCAGCCTCGAAACGCTGCAGCAGCAGGTGAGGCCGCGGCGATGACCCGCAAACAGCAGCGCCTGGGATTGCTGGCGCTTGGCATGATGGCGCTCGGCGGCGCTACGGCGCTGGTGTTGAGCGCGTTTAGCAGCAACCTCGTCTTTTTCTACAGCCCGAGCGATCTGAAAACGCAGGCAATTTCGGCCGAGCAGCGGGTCCGGCTGGGCGGCTTGGTCGAGGACGGCAGCGTCAAGCGCGACGCCGACAGCCGGGTCGCATTCCGCATCAGCGATGGCAAGACAGACATTCCGGTGACTTACCACGGCATCCTGCCGGACTTGTTCCGCGAGGGGCAAGGGGTCGTCGCCGAAGGCAAGCTGGAGCCGGGCGGGCTGTTCGACGCCTCGACAATCCTCGCCAAGCACGACGAGCGCTACATGCCGCGCGAAGTCGTCGACGCGCTCAAAAAGAGCGGGCATTGGCAGGAAGGCGGTGCGACCGAAGCCGCCGCGGCGCCGCTGAAACCGGCGCCTTCGCCGGTACGGTAGGCGGGTTCGGACACCTCTCCCAGGGCGAGCCGGTTTGGTGCGCAAGCTTTTGTATCTGGTACCGGTAGCGCTGTTCGCGGTGCTGCTGGTGGCGTTTGCGATGGGGCTCAACCACGATCCGAGCCTCTTACCCTCGGCGATGATCAACCGGCCGGCCCCGAACTTTGATCTTCCTGGCCTCTACGACCCGGCAAAAGGCCTAGCGCGCAAGGATCTCGCCGGCGGCGTCACCCTCGTCAATTTCTTCGCGTCATGGTGTGCGCCGTGCCGCGAAGAACAGCCGGCGTTGATGGAGCTTGCCCGCCAGCCCGGCGTTACCCTCGACGGCATCGCCTACAAAGACAAGCCCGAGGCGTCCCGACGTTTCCTCGACGATCTCGGCAACCCCTATCGCCATATCGGGATCGACCAGGACGGAACGACCGCGATCAACTTCGGGGTTTATGGCGTGCCCGAGACCTATGTCGTCGATCCCGCCGGTCACATCCGCTATCGCCATGTCGGGCCGCTCAGCGAACAGGATGTCGACCGCAAGATCCTACCGCTGATTGCTCGCATCGTCACAATCCCGGCTAAACCTCCGGTCGCGGCCGAGTAACGTCAGATATCGAACAGCAGGCGCGACGGGTCCTCGACCAGTTCCTTGATCCGAACCAGGAATCCGACCGCTTCGCGGCCATCGACGAGCCGGTGGTCGTAGGACAACGCGACGTACATCATCGGCCGGATTTCGATCGTTTCGCCGCCTGGCCCGGTCACCGCGACCGGGCGGCGCTCGATCTTGTGCATGCCCAGAATGCCGGATTGCGGCGGGTTCAGGATCGGCGTCGACAACAGCGAGCCGTAAATGCCGCCATTCGAGATCGTAAAGGTGCCGCCGGACAGATCATCGATCGACAACTTGCCGTCGCGCGCCTTGCCGCCGAGTGCCGCAATCTCCTTCTCGATCTCGGCGAAGCTCATGCCATCGGCGTCGCGTAAGACCGGTACGACGAGCCCATGCTCGGTCCCGACCGCAACGCCGATATCGTAGTGGTTTTTGTAGACGATATCGCTGCCGTCGATCTCGGCGTTGACGCCCGGGAACTCCATCAATGCGGCGATCGACGCCTTGACAAAGACCGACATAAATCCGAGCCGGACACCGTGTTTTTTCTCAAACGCATCGCGCCATTGCTCGCGCAACGCAATTGTCCGGCTCATGTCGATTTCGTTGAACGTCGTCAGCATCGCGGCAGCGTTTTGCGCCGCCTTCAGCCGCTCGGCGATGCGCTGCCGCAGCCGCGTCATCCGTACCCGTATTTCGCGATCACCCGCCAGCACCGGCGCTGAGAGCGGTGGCGCTGACTGGGGCGGTGGCTCGACCACCGGTGCAGATGCGGCGGGTGACGGGTGGATAGTCGCCGCCGGCGCCTCCGCTGGGCGCACCGCCGCGGCCATCACATCAGCTTTGGTGAGCCTATTACCGGGCCCGGTCGGCATGATCTCACGAGCGTCGAGTCCGCTTTCCGCGACCAATTTGCGGACCGCCGGCCCGGAACGATCGAGTGCCGCGACATGTCCTGCACCCGCGGGCTCAGGATCGGCGATCACCATGTCTTGTTCGCCGGGCAGCGGCAGGCTTGCTTCGAGCGGGGTCGGGTGCGCCGCCGGCACCGAGACCGCGCCGTCGCCAATGATGCCGAGCACCGCGCCGACCGGCAGAGTGATGCCCTCCGCGGCGACAATTTCGGCGAGCGTCCCGGCGACCGGCGCCGGCACCTCGACATTCACTTTGTCGGTCTCGAGTTCGACGATCGGCTCGTCGACCGCGACCCGTTCGCCGGGCTGCTTCAGCCATTTGGCGACGGTGGCGTCGGTGACCGATTCACCGAGGCTTGGCACCTTGATCTCGATCGCCATCTCGCCAAACCCCCCGCTTAAGCGGCGAGGGCTGCGGTTACGAGCTGCGCCTGTTCCTCGACATGGCGCTTGAACAGGCCAGTCGCGGGCGAGGCCGCCTCGGCGCGGCCAACAAAGCGCGGGCGCTTGGCGGCGATGTCGAGACCGGCCAAAACCCGCTCGATACGCCGGTCAACAAAATTCCACGCGCCCATATTCTGGGGTTCTTCCTGGCACCACACGATCTCGGCATCGGGCCATCGCGCCAGTACCCGAGCTAGGGTATTGAACGGAAATGGATAGAGCTGCTCGACCCGCACCAACGCCACCCGATCGTCGCCGCTCGCGATCCGCGCCTTTAGTAAATCGAAATAGACCTTGCCCGAGCATAACACGACGCGGCGGATCTGATCGTCGGCCACGATCGTTCCGGTCTCGCCGATCACTCGGTGGAATGAGCTTCCCGATCCCAATTCGTCGAGCGAGGAGGCCACCTCCTTGGCGCGCAACAAAGATTTAGGCGTGAACACGACCAGCGGCTTTCGGAAGTTGCGCCGCACCTGGCGCCGCAGCGCGTGGAAATAATTGGCCGCAGTCGTCAGGTTGCAGACCTGGATGTTGTCTTCGGCGCAGAGCTGCAAATAGCGCTCAATCCGGGCCGAGGAATGCTCCGGCCCCTGCCCTTCGTAGCCATGCGGCAGCAGTAACACGAGACCGCTCATGCGCAGCCACTTTGCCTCGCCGGCGGTGAGGAACTGGTCGATGATGACTTGGGCGCCGTTGGCGAAATCGCCAAACTGCGCTTCCCACAGCACCAGAGTGGACGGGTCGGCGAGGCTGTAGCCGTATTCGAACCCGACGACGCCCGCCTCCGACAACGGGCTATCGATGATTTCGAAGGGCGCTTGACCCGCCCGCACATGATTGATCGGGACATAGCGCTGTTCGCTCTCCTGATCGATCAACACCGCGTGCCGGTGCGAGAAGGTGCCGCGCCCGCTGTCCTGACCCGACATTCGGACATGCGTACCCTCGGCACAGAGCGAGGCGATCGCCAGAGCCTCGGCCGTGGCCCAATCGATGCCCTCCCCGCTCTCGATCGCGGCCCGCTTGGCCTCGAGCTGCCGGGCGATCTTGGGATTGAGGCGAAATCTCTCAGGCGCCGTGACCAGCCCGCGCCCGAGCTGTTGCAGCAACTCGCTATCGACACCGGTGTCGCCGCGGCGGTCATCGTCGGGGGCTTCGCCAAGCCCGGCCCAGGCACCCTCGAGCCAATCGGCCTTGTTCGGGCGATAGCTTTTCGCCGCCTCGAATTCGCTTTCGAGCCGGGCGACAAACCGGGCCGCCATTGCCTCGGCCTCGCCCTCGGGGATCACGCCTTCCGCGACCAGGCGCTGGGCGTAGAGCTGCCGGGTTGTCGGATGGCGCGCGATCGTGCGGTACATCAATGGCTGGGTAAAGGCCGGCTCGTCACCCTCATTGTGGCCATGGCGGCGGTAGCAAAACAGATCGATGACAACATCCTTGCCGAATTGATGGCGGTAATCGGCGGCGGCCTTGGCGACTTCGACGACCGCCTCCGGATCATCGCCGTTGACGTGAAAAATCGGCGCTTGCACGCCTTTCGCGACATCCGATGGGTAGGGGCTCGACCGCGCCGCGGAGGGCGCCGTGGTGAACCCGATCTGGTTGTTGACGATGACGTGGATCGTCCCGCCGGTGCAAAAGCCGGTCAGCTCCGACAACTCCAGCAACTCGGCAACCAGCCCTTGACCGGCAAAAGCGGCGTCACCATGCATCAGGATTCCGGCGACTTCCCGCCGCGTCTCGTCGCCGCGCTGCTGCTGCTTGGCGCGCACCTTGCCGAGCACGACCGGGTTGACCGCTTCGAGATGCGACGGGTTGGCGGTCAACGACAGATGCACGGTGGTCCCGTCAACCTCACGGTCAGCCGAGGTGCCGAGGTGGTATTTGACGTCGCCCGAGCCGTGAACATGCTCGGGATTGGTCGAGTTGCCCTGAAACTCGGAAAAGATCGCGGCATAGGGCTTGCCGACAAAGTTGGCGAGCACGTTGAGCCGGCCGCGGTGCGGCATGCCGATCACAAACTCCTCGACCCCGAGCTCGCTGCCGCGCCGCAAGATCGCCTCGAGCGCCGGCATCAGCAATTCCGCGCCCTCGATGCCAAAACGCTTGGTGCCGGTATAACGGCGATCGAGAAACCGCTCGAACGTCTCGGTCGTCGTCAGAATTTCGAGAACATTCTTCTTTTCGGCGGTCGAAAGGCCGTGGCGGCCCTGCCGGCGCTCGAATTTCTCCTGGATCCAGGCGCGTTCAGCCGGCACTTGGATGTGCATATACTCGACGCCGATCTTGCCGCAGTAGGTCTGGCGCAGAATGTCGATAATCTCGCGCAAGCTGGCGCGCTCGCGGTCGAAGATGCCGGCGAGAAAGATCTCGCGATCGAGATCGGCTTTGCTAAAGCCGTAGCTGCGGTAATCGAGTTCGGGATAAGGGCCGCGCTTATCGAGGCCCAGCGGATCGAGATCGGCTTCGAGATGCCCGCGCACCCGGTAGGCGCGGATCAGTTGCAGCGCGTGGATCGAGTCGGCGGTTACTTGGCGCAGAGCCGCTTCGTCGAGCGGCGCCGGCGCGGTTGCGCCATTGCTCGGCCGCCGCTCTGCCGGCTTTTCCCAACCGGGTGTGCGCAACTGCGCGAGTGCAGCCGACCCGTCGTCGCCGATTTCGGCAAAAAACCGCCGCCAGCTTTCGTCGACAGAGCCAGGGTCGTCGAGAAAGCGGGCGTACAGGTCGGCCATATATTCGGCGTTGGCGCCGGAGAGAAAACTTGCGCCGTCGATATCAGCCATCAGCAACTCTGAACTTATTCCCATGCGCGGAAGTCCGGGACCGATCCTTTATCGGAACCGGCTCTCGTCGGTGCAAGATATAGAGAGCGAAAGTCGAAACTTCCGTGCGAATTATGCCTTTGTGCCCTGCGCGAACCCGCCGCGTGGGATAATCGGGAGTTCCCCGGGACGGATTGAGGGTCAGCAGATCGGTGTCGCCGCTCACCGGCGAGGTGGCGTGGCCATCGACCCCAGCTCCAACTTATCATCTGTGGGATTGCGGCAAGCCGTAATCCGCCTGGAAATTCTGACCATTTCGGCGGCGCAAATCTCTCCCGGAACGCCGCCAGGCATCCGATCAGCCGCATCTCCAAAGCGATGGCGCGAAACTTTCAATCCAAAAACATCTCCATATAACCAGGTACTTACGGCTTCGAGAGCAAGTTTCCGCCGGACAAGCAATCCGACGGGTGCAGCGAACTGTGCAACGCGTTCAATCGGATCACGGGCAGGCGCCTCGGTCGCGGAGAAGACGGCGCTTTCATCGGCACCGCGCTGAGCGTGTACAGGCTTACAGTCGCCTGAATTATTTTACCTTAACTATACTACCTAAGGACTTTGTAAGAACGGAATGGGATAAAACACGGCGGATGGAAGCGTTCGAAACCCGCCGGATCGGGCGTACCGCGATCGAGGTAACAACGCTCGGGCTTGGTTGCGCAACGCTTGGTGGGACCCGCCTAGGGGTCGGTCGCGAGGAAGCAGAAGCGATCGTTCGTGCGGCCTGGGCGGGCGGGGTGCGCTACATGGATACCGCGCCCTTCTATGGCTTTGGTCAGGCCGAGCGGTGCGTCGGCGACGCAATGCGGGGTGTGCCCCGCGATAATTGGGTGCTGTCGACAAAGGTCGGTCGCCTGCTGCGCCCGCGATCAAAACCGGTCCAGCCAGGCGATCACCCGATGCCGTTCGAGGTCGCGTACGACTATTCGTACGACGGTATCATGCGGTCGTTCGAAGACAGTCTGCAGCGGCTGGGCCTAGCGCGGATCGACATCCTCTACGTCCATGACATAGGCGCGAGAACCCACGGCCGCGCGGCTCATCCGGAACTGATGCGTACCTTGCGCGAAAGCGGGTATCGCGCATTGGAGGGCCTACGGGCTGCCGGTACCGTGCGGGCCATCGGGATCGGGGTCAACGAGCGGGAGGTCCTGCTCGAAGCGCTGGAATGGGGCGCCTGGGACGTTTTTCTGCTGGCCGGCCGATATACGCTGCTCGAACAAACCCCAATCGAGGATTTGCTGCCGAAATGCCTCGAAGCGGGCGTCTCGATCGTGGTTGGCGGGCCACTGAACTCCGGCATTTTAGCCGGGCGCGAAACCTGGAACTACGCGCCGGCGCCGCCCGAGATCACCGCCCGCGTCGAGGCTATTCGGGCGGTTTGCGACAGAAACGGGGTGCCGCTTGCCGCCGCTGCCTTGCAATTCCCGCTGGCCCATCCGGCGGTCGCAGCGATCATCCCGGGACCGCGCAACGTCGCCGAGTTCGCCGCTAATCTCGAATTGTGGCGGCGCCCAATCCCCGCAGCATTATGGGCGGAGCTGCGGCAAGCCGGATTGCTTCATCCGCAGGCGCCGACGCCAAGCTAGCAGGTCGTCACCCGCCGGAGATCATTCGACCTTTTGCGCCGGTGACGGCGATATTGTGCTTCGGTTCGCCGGGTGCCTGGTCAGATCACCCCCTCTTCCGCGAGCCGCTCGACTTCGCTAGCGGTTCGCCCGAGCAATTCGGTCAAGACCCACACATTGTCCTCGCCGTAGCAGGGTGCTCCGCGATTGGTCGGACCGCCGATATAGGCAGGAGTGGCGCTGAACTTCATCGGTAATTCATAGATCGGCCATGTGCCGATCTTGGTGCCAGTGACCTCGGTCAGCCATTTCAGGTGGCGCAGCTGCGGATCGGTCTCAACCCGGTCCTCGGCGTTCTGGCAGACCCCGGCCGGCACGCCGGCGCGCTGCAGCCGCATCATGCAGTCGTAGCAATCCAAAGTGCGGGTCCAAGAGTTGACGGTGCAATCGAGCGCATCCTGATGCTGCAAACGGTGCTCGAGCGTGTCGAAGCGGTGATCGTCGAGCCACTCGCGGTGGCTGGCGATCTCGGCCAAGGCACGCCATTCGGGATCGCTAAAACAGGCAATCGCGATCCAGCAATCCTTGCCCTGACAGCGATAAGCGCCATGCGGGGCAGCGGGTTTATAGGGCGAGCGGTTGCCGTAGCGCCGCCATTCGCGGTCATTGGCCGACCAATCGAGGATTGTGGCACCGGTCAGGAAGATCCCCGACTCGCATTGCGAAGCGTCGATCCACTGGCCTTCGCCGGTGCGCTCGCGATGATAAATCGCGCCGAGCAATGCCAGCGCGTAACCATAGGCGCCCATCCAGTCGAGATAGGAGTACCCCCAGCCCACCGGCATGGCGGGCTCGGGCAAGCCCGACATTTCGCCTTGCCCGCCAAAAGCGGCGGCGACCGGGCCGACCGTGCGCATCCGGCCATAGGTGCCGTGCGCCCCCATGCCCGATTGCTGGATGTAGATGACGTCGGGCCGGATCGACTTCATCACATCGTAGCCGAGCCCAAGGCGCTGCAACACGCCGGGCGAAAACCCTTCGGCGACGACATCGCAGACCCGCACCAAATCCTTGGCGATCTGCAATCCCTTGGGATGGCGGATGTTCAGCGAGATGCCACGCTTGCCGGCATTCTTGTTGTTGAACTGGCCGCCCATATCAGCGTCCCTGACACTCGGCAACGGGCCGGTCGCGGCGTCGCGCGCGCTGCGGCCGCCGATCGGCGCCATCGCCGCCAACCGCGTGTCGGGATTGTCTTTCCACTCGACCTTGAAGCTCTCGGCGCCCATCGCCGCCAAAAAACGGGTGCCGCCGGCCGAGGCGAGAAACCACGCGAAGTCGAGGATTTTGATGCCTTGCAGGGGGAAAGGCTTGTTATGCAAGGCCGAGACGCGCGGGTTCGCGACCCGGCGCGGTTCGGCCGGCACGCTCGGCCGCCGCTTTGCTCCACCGAGAATTGTGGCTGTGTCCTCACCGAGCAGCGGGGCACGCCTGCCGACCTGCCAGCTGGTCTTGTTGCTGAGCCATTTGCTGGTCGGATAGCGGTAGCTTCGGCCCTGTTCGGGATGCGGCACGTCGGCAAAGGTGCCGCGCGTCAACCAATGCTCGTCGAGCGCGTTCTCGTGGGGTTTGCGCAATGGCGCCCACAACAGCCCCGAATCCTGCGCATCGCGCCACGGCATGTCCTTATAGGTCCAGGCGCGGACAAAGCGCTGCACGACATCGAGCATATGCGCCCGTCTCTCGTCACTCCCCGCAGTGCCGGGCACTTGCCGCCCGCGCAAATCGGCGTCGGGCGGCGGCGGCTCCAGATCGGCCTCAGCGCTGTATTTCGCCAGCAGCGGCACCAAATTCTTCAGGTCACGCGCGCCCATGCCGTGGGTGATGAACCAGCGCCCGTCCTTGGTGTGGCAAATGCCCGGCGAGTGATTGGGAAACTCTGCGGCATGGCGGTTGGTCAGCCGCCATAGCGGGACCCGCCGCATGACCCAATACATGATGTCCTGCTCGGGGTTCTTTGAGACTGCCTCGTGAATGGCGACTGCTACGTCCTGGCCTTCCCCGCTGCGTTCGCGATGGATCAGTGCTGCGATGATGCCGGTTGCCAATTGCTCGCCGGCGATATGATATGCGTGCCAGATTTGCGGCGCGATCGGCGGGGTGTCGTATTCGAGGTTGGGGTCGGGGTCGTAGCCGCAATTCATCATGACGCCGCCGAGCGCCAGATGAATTAAATCCGAACTCTTGAAATCCGCCCACGGCCCGTCTTCTCCAAAGGGCGTGATCCGCGCCATCACCAGCTGGGGAAAGCGCGCGTTGGTTTCGCCACGGTCGAGTCCGAGCGCCTGGTTCAACGCGCCGCAGCTGGCATCCAACAGGACATCTGCGCCCCCTAGAAGACCCAGCAGATGCTCGCGCGCTCTCGGGTCAGGCAGATCGAGAACAACCGATTTTTTGTTTCGATTGTAATTCCAGAAGAACAGCGAACGCTCGATACCCGGCTGGTCTTCTAGAAACGGGCCGATCCGCCGCGTCGCATTGCCTTCGGGTGGTTCGACTTTGACCACCTCGGCGCCGAGCCCGGCGAGCAGCAGCCCAGTGTATTCGGCGCGTTCGTCAGCGATCTCGATCACGCGGATCCCCGCCAGCATTCCGGGACCGGCGTTACCCATCATCTCGCCCGGGCCCCGCGAGATCTTAACTTCGTCCGACATGGCGTTTTCTCCCGATTGGGAACCAGGACCTAACTCGGCGCTGGCTAAGAAGTGGCTGCCGATTGTGGTCTACGGGGCGGTGATGTCAACTTGACGGTTACGGGTTTGGTCAGGTGTCGCCGGCAATCAATTACGTCGAGGATTTGGTCGCCCAACGTTACGTCGCCCGCGTATTGACGGCGACGATGATCGGCTGAGCCCCCGAATTGGGGAGCCTCAATCGATCCCACCTACCAAGCCGATCGTGCCCGGCTTTGATGCTGCCATCCTGCATCCCGCCTGCTTGACATGATCACCCGCGCCTCGGACATCGCTATCGAGCAGCAAGCGCGGTAGCTTTAACACGGCATCCCCTCAATCCGGCGACCCCGGAGCCTCGATCGTGTAAGCCTGCAAGCGCGGTGCTCCTCCATGGAACGTCACAAATTCGGCAATTCCGATCTCACCGTTTCGGCGATCGGGCTCGGCTGTTATGGCATGTCGGGTGCCTACGGTCCGGCGGACGACGCAGAGTTGATCGCCACCATTCGCCGCGCCCTCGATCTCGGCATCAATTTTCTCGACACATCGGCCAGCTATGGCGAAGGCCACAATCATCGCTTGATCGGCGAAGCGATCCGCGGCCGCCGAGATGAGGTTGTCATCCACTCGAAGAGCGGCAGCCCGCGCGACGGTGGCCCAGACGCGGTGCACGGTGGCGGCGATCCGCGTTATCTGCGTCAAACCTGCGAGCAAAGCTTGAAGAATCTTGGGGTGGAGACGCTCGATGTCTTTTGCATGTCGCGCGTCGACCCGAACGTGCCGATTGAGGAGAGCGTCGGCGGCATGGCCGAACTCGTCAGCGAGGGCAAGACCCGTTTCATCTCGCTCTCGGAGTGCTCGGCCGAATCGCTGAGGCGGGGCGGCGCCGTTCATCCGCTTGTTTCGCTGCAGATGGAGTATTCGCTTTTCTCGCGCGACGCGGAAGAGCAGGGCCAACTCCGGGCTTGCAATGAACTCGGCATGGCAATGATGGCCTATGCCGTGCTTGGGCGCGGGCTTCTGAGCAACCAGCTTCCCAAAGCGGAGGAATTGGCGCCGCACGACGTTCGCCAGAGGCTCCCACGCTTTCAGAGTGTTCACATCGACAAGAATCTCGGACTCCGCTCGGCGCTTGAGGGCATTGCGCGCCGCAAGAACGCGACCCTCGCCCAGCTCGCAATCGCCTGGCCCATGGCCGAGGGAAAGCGCGTGGGAGTCTTTATCGTCCCGATACCCGGCGCCAAATCGCGCAACCACCTCGAGGAGAACGCGCGTGCGGCGGAGATTGTGCTGATGGCCGAGGATCTGGCGGAGATCGACCGCATCGTCCCGCCCGGCGCCGCGTCCGGCACTCGATACCCGACAGGACAAATGCAGCGGTTGAATATGTGAAGTGCGAGTCTCCGCTGGCCGCGCCGCTGAGGGTTCGCTAAAAGAGCGGCTGAGACCGCCCCACAAGCCAATCAGCCCACCCATCGCCGGGAAGCCGGATGTCCGCGAGCTTGTGGGGGCAGGTCGCGGGCGCATGTCACGCTGATAAGGAGAGAATCACATGTTCAGCCATGTTATGGTCGGGAGTAACGACATCGCGCGATCAAAGAAATTCTACGACGCCCTATTTACCGCGATGGGCGCTCAGCCCGGTACCGAGGACGCCAGAGGCCGGTTAGCCTACACGCACAATGGCGGCCGTTTTATGGTGTCCAAGCCGATCGACGGCAAGCCGGCCAGCCACGCGAATGGCGGCACGATCGGCTTTACGATGAGCAGTCCCGAACAAGTCCAGGCATGGCACAAAGCCGGTCTCGCGAATGGCGGCAGTTCGATCGAGGACCCGCCCGGGGTGCGCCAAGGGGCTGCCGGACAGATGTATCTCGCTTATCTTCGCGATCCGGATGGCAACAAGCTGTGCGCGCTTCATCGCATGCCAGCCTGAATTATCGCGGATCAAAAACGACGGAGGGCCGTCCTTTTGGGGCGGCCCTTTTTTGCGTGGTTCTCTCTGCCGGTGTGCGATCAGCGGTTTTGTAGCCGATAGCGGAGCCAAACCGCGCCGCCGTCCACAACCTCGCAGCTCATCAGCGTCATCGACGTGATCGGCGCCGCAACCGCGGCCTCCTTGTCGCTGGAGTCGAAGATGCTCGGCGCACCTTTCGCGCCGTCGATAGCGGGGCAGATCGCAACGCTGATCTCGTCGATCAGACCGGCCCGCAGAAAGGCCCCGTTCGAGCCGCCGCCGCCTTCGAGCAGCAGGCGTTCGATCCCGAACTCGCGATTCAGGATTTCCAGCGCCAATCTCAGATCGAGCTGCTGCGCGCCGGCAAAGACGTAGGAGACGCTATCCCGGCGCAGGCCCGCGAGATGGGCGTCGGAGACTTCCTCGGTCAACAACGCGATGATCGGGTCGCCACCGATATCGGACCGCCCCCAAGCGATCTTGCCTCGTGCATCAAGCGCGATGCCGTAGGCGGCGGCATCACGGCGGGCGAACCAAGAATTCCCGCGGATAGGCCTGATCGGTGTGACCGGGGTAAGCCTCGGCCTTCGCGTATTCACTGCCGGTGACGCGGCCGATGAGCCACGAGCCGCCGCCGAGCTGCTCATGTATGCGCTCGAACAGCCCCGCCATGCGGTTCTCGCCGGGCCGCCAGCGGCTGCCGAGAATGCGGCCGTCGACGCTCGCGTTCATGTGGCAGATTACGTACGGCTTCATGTTTGCGTTTCCTGTCGCTTCCGCAGGACGGTCACCGAAACTCCTTAATACGCGACTTGCCTACAGGGGGAGGATGGGGTGGCGTTCGGGTCCAGCATCCTCTGACCCGAGTGAGGATAATGACACACCCAGGAGCCGAACGCCTTTTGTAACAGGAAAGAGAGGTTCGAGCAGTGCGCCGCCAATCTCTTCAAGTTCGGCGCGGGTCGTGATCTGCGTCCGGCCGGTGCGGCTGCGGGTGATTTGCCGGAAGTTAGCAAACTTGACCTTGACGGTGACGGTACGCCCACGCGTCCCGGAACGCTCGCAATATCCCCAGACTTTGTCGATGATCTCTTTGAGAGCGTCGTGCGCGACTTCATAGGTAAGCAGATCAGCAGGAAACGTGTTCTCGACCCCGATGGATTTGCGTATTCGGTCGGCGCGGACCGGCCGTTCGTCGATGCCCCGCGACGCCCAGTAATAGTAGGAGCCCATTTTCCCGAAATAGCGCTGCAGGAAGGCTGGGCTCTGCGCCCTCAGGTCGAGCCCGGTGTCGAGCCCCAATTGCTTCATTTTTTTGGCGGTCGCGGGCCCGACACCGTGAAACTGCCGTACCGGCAAGGTCTCGACAAAGCCAGGCCCCATTTCGGGGGTGATTACAAAAAGCCCATCAGGCTTGCGGTAATCCGAGGCAAGCTTGGCCAGAAACTTGTTGTAGGAGACGCCGGCCGAAGCCGTGAGCTCGGTTTCAGCGCGGATCGTCGCGCGGATTTGCTCCGCGATCCTTGTCGCCGAAATCATGCCCTTAAGATTTTCGGTCACATCGAGATAGGCCTCATCAAGCGATAATGGCTCGATGATCGGCGTGTATTCGGCGAAGATCTGGCGGATTTGCTCAGAGATTTCCTTGTAGGCATCGAACCGCGGCTTCACGAAGATCAAATCCGGGCATCTGCGCTTGGCCGTCACTGAGGGCATCGCAGAGTGCACGCCGAATTTACGCGCTTCATAGCTCGCTGCCGCGACGACGCCGCGTTCCCACGATCCGCCGACCGCGACGGGTTTGCCGCGCAACTCCGGATTGTCGCGCTGTTCGACCGATGCGTAGAACGCATCCATGTCGATGTGGATGATCTTGCGCGACCTTGGCGCCGGTTCGGCTCTTTGGCCCTCCGCGTCGTCTCCGGTTGCCATCTCCGCCAGTCCCCGATCGAGCTCCGGTGAGAGCCAACTGTGCGCAAATCTTGTCCGGCTATCGCTTGCTTGATCAAGAGGCGATCGAGGGTATGTTGCACCCGACTACGGAAGGACCAGCATGAACGATCCCGTCGATGTGTTGATTATTGGCGCCGGCGCGTCGGGCGCGGCGGTGGCCTGGAGCCTGGCCGATACAAAGATGCACATCCTCTGCCTGGAACAAGGGGGTTGGATGAACCCCTCAACCTACCCCAGCACCGGCCGTGACTGGGAGGCGCGCGGAATGGTCGAGTATTCCCCCAATCCCAATATTCGCGCCCGGCCCGAGGACTACCCGATCAACGATGCCAACTCACCAATCAAGATCGCCAATTTCAATGGCGTCGGCGGCGGCACGATTCTTTACGCCGGTCACTTCCCGCGGTTCCACCCATCGGACTTCCGCGTGCGCACGCTCGATGGCGTCGCTGACGATTGGCCGATCGACTATGCAACATTGGAGCCGTTCTACGACGAGAACGACCGGATGATGGGCGTGTCCGGCTTGGCAGGTGATCCTGCCTATCCGGCGCACGAACCGATGATGCCGCCGCTACCACTGGGCAAGTCGGGAACGACATTAGCGCGCGGGCTCAACAAGCTCGGCTGGCATTGGTGGCCGTCCGACAGCGCGATCGCTTCGGAGGATTATGAGGGACGTGCCAAGTGCATCAATCTCGCCCATTGCACCTCGGGCTGCGCCCAAGGCGCCAAGGCAAGCACCGACATCACCTATTGGCCGGCCGCGCTCCGCGCGGGCATCGAGCTGCGCACTCATTGCCGGGTCCGCAAGATTACCACCAATGAGCACGGCATGGCGTCAGGCGTGGTCTATTACGACGCAGATGGGGTCGAGCAGTTTCAGCCTGCGGAAGTTGTGATCCTCGCCTGCAATGCCGTCGGCACAGCGCGCGTTCTGCTCAATTCCGCGTCGGCGCGGTTTCCCGGCGGCCTGGCAAATTCCAGCGGTCTCGTCGGCAAGAACCTGATGTTCCACCCCTATGCCCGCATCGCCGGCTATTTCGACGAAACGCTCGATGGCTATCGTGGCCCGGGGAATTGCATCTGGAGCCAGGAATTCTATGAGACCGACCGCGCCCGCGGGTTTGTGCGGGGCTACACGTTTGAATTCTCGCGCGGCCAGGGGCCGGTAGTGGCCGCCGTACATGGCATGCAGATCGGTCGCCTGCCTTGGGGCGCCGAACACCACCGCGCTTATCGCAAGCTGTTCTGCCACCGCACCGGCATGGTGGCGATCTGCGAAGACCTGCCGGAGGAGCACAACACTGTTACCCTCGATCCCGAGCTCAAAGATTCCAACGGCATTCCGGCCCCGAAGATCAGTTATACGCTGAGTGAAAACAGCCGCCATATGCTGGATCATGCGATTACCAGAGCCAGCGAGATCCTGCGCGCTGCCGGGGCAAATGATATCTGGTATGTAGCCCCGATCCCTGATGGCGGTTGGCACCTGATGGGCACCGCGCGGATGGGCACCGACCCGGCACTGTCGGTGGTCAATGAGTGGGGCCGCAGCCACGACGTCAAGAACCTGTTCATCGTCGATGGCAGCATCTTTGTGACGTCGGCCGGCGTGAACCCGACGCGCACCATTCAGGCGCTGGCGCTCTACATCGCCGATCAGATGAAGCAGCGCCTGACCAATTTATTCGATTGAGGCGAGCGATGTCCGACGATAGCCCTCTGACCCCAGCGCAGAGCGATAATTTACGCGCCATCGCGGCCGCGATCATCCCGGCTAGCGCGGAATTCGATGTACCCGGTGCGGATGATCCAGCGATCCAAGCCGACATCCTGGCGACGCTTGGCCGCGAGGCGGGCTTGGTGCGTGAGGCGTTGGACGAAGTTGCGCGACTAGCCGGTCAGCCGTTCGCCAGTCTCGACCCGGCACAGCGGGAGGCGGTAGCCGCGCAACTGCGAGCTGAGGGCGGGGCCGCCGTGGCAGCGCTGACCCGCGTTGTCCTGCAGTGTTACTATCGCGACGATCGCGTCGTCCGCTCTTTGGGATTAGAGCCGCGGCCGCCCTTCCCAAAGGGACATGTATTGGACGATGGCGACTGGTCGCTGCTCGACCCCGTCCGGGCGCAACCACCCTTCTGGCGCCGCGCGTAGCCGTCGCGATATTTCGATAATCGTGTTTGTGACTGATCTGGCTGCCCGAGGATCGACACGGTCGCCCCGAGAATGACGTAGTCGCCCGGCTCGCCCAGACTCATTGGTTTCGACGGCGCGTGCCAATCGTGGTGAATTCATATTTGGTTGCGGGGGCTCGCAACCAGCGTTGTTTGCAAGCGCTTCGGGCTCGAATTCCGATCTTACCCCGCCCTCTCACGGCGGCAACACCGGTTCGAATCCGGTAGGGGATGCCAATATTTTCAACAGGTTGATCGGATTACCAACCTGATCTGTCCAACATATGTCCAATATACGGGGATGGACGCACTTGGTCGAGCATGGCGTTCCTTGGCCAAAATAGCTTATCGCGTGAGGTGCTAACCAATGCCCGATTTTCTCAAAAGAGTAGCGATCGTGACCGGTGCGGCCGGCGGTATCGGCCGGGCGATGGTGCGGGGCTTGCTGGCGGCAGGCATCCGAGTCGCCGGCGTCGATCGCGACCATGAGCCACTGGCGGCGCTCGCGACGATGGCCCGCGAGCAGGGCAAGACCGACGAGCTGCTCACCCTTCAGATCGACCTGACATCGGATACCGCCGCTGACGAGATCACACGCGCGACACGCGCCCGGTTTGGCCGGATCGATATTCTGGTCAACAATGCCGGGATCGGCCCCGGTGCGATCCGGCCCGACAGCTGGCAACGGCCGCTCAAATTCTGGGAGGTCACACCGGATCAGTGGCGCCGCTTCGTTGCGGTCCACACGACGGCGCCCTTGGCGCTGACCAACGCCGTGGTGCCCAAGATGATGCGCCAGGGCTGGGGTAGGATCGTCAATGTTACGACCAGCCTCGGCACCATGCTGGCCGCTGGCAATCCGACTTACGGCCCGTCCAAGGCCGCACTGGAAGCGCTAAGCGCGATTATGGCAAAGGATCTCGACGGCACTGGAGTGACCGTTAACGTTCTGGTTCCGGGTGGGATTACCAACACACCGATGATCTCCGACGAGGCGGGGTTCGAGCGCGCCGCAATGATCCAGCCGGAAGTAATGGCCCCGCCGTTGGTCTGGCTCGTCTCCGAGGCTGCCGGCAATGTGACGGGCCGGCGGTTTCTCGGCATCCATTGGGATCCGGCGCTGCCGCCTGAACAAGCGGCCGAGAAGGCCGGCGCGCCCGTCGCCTGGACCAGCATCGCAACCATGCCGATCCGGCCGAACCAAAGCTGACCGGTCAGGCGAGTGAAATCCGGCTTGGCCGGTGTCGCCCGTTCATGGCAGGGTTTACCAACCGGCGCCATTTAGCCTCGCAACGTGATCACCGAGATCGACATCTGGCGCGCCGCTCAGCTGATGCTGCGCTGGTACGGCGACATGGCCCAGGCGGAAAGCATCAGGCGGATTGAAGAGTTCTCGGCCGCCAATGCCTTCGCCATCGCGATCTGGCTTCGTATCATCGAAGCGATTGATCAGCTCGCCAACACAACGCCTCCCGGGCTCGTCCACTAAACCTTACCGATCTCGCCCCGCATTCCTGTGGCCTGCCGTTGCGGTGATCGCACTAGGGTGCCTGCAGCGCCCGGCCATCGATAACCATGCGAGGCGCGTTTCGACCAAAACGTTACCTCCTTGTCGATACTGCGAACCAGCGGCGTGGGCGAACCGACCGAGATCCTTCCTAAGGAGAACCGCATGGCGGAGCCGACCGGCAGTGCCACATCCTCGACCGAGGTCATTCCCGCCGGGCACGCCGCCCCGAGCACCGAGGAAGAGCGAGAGGGACCAGCATCCCGGAGTGGTGGTCTCGCCGGGCTGTCGCTCGCGGCACTCGGCGTTGTTTTCGGGGATATCGGGACGAGCCCGGTTTACACCTTTCGAGAGTGTTTCAATCCGGAGCACGGGCTACCGCTTTCGCCGGAGAACGTGCTCGGCGTGCTGTCGCTGATCGCCTGGGCGCTGATCCTGGTCGTCGCCGTCAAATATGTCTCGTTGATCATGCGCGCCGACAATCACGGCGAGGGCGGGATCCTGGCGTTGCTGGCACTCGCTCAGGAGGCGGCGCAAACCCCCCGCGCGCGAAACATCCTCGTTCTGACCGCACTCGGCGGCGCCGCCCTCTTTTACGGCGACAGCATGGTCACACCGGCGATTTCAGTTTTGAGCGCGATCGAAGGCGTCAGTGTCGGAACCCCGGCGTTAAACCGGTTCGTGGTGCCGGCCACGATCGTGGTGCTGGTGCTGCTCTTTCTCATTCAGCGACGCGGAACGGAGAGCGTCGGTCATCTTTTTGGTCCGGTGATGTTGGTGTGGTTTGCGGTGATCGGGCTTGACGGCCTTGTTCACATCGCCGAGGACCCCCGGGTATTGGCGGCACTCAACCCGGCCCACGCCATCGCCGTCTTCATCACCGCTCCGTTGAGAGGCTTCATCGTGCTCGGTGCGGTATCGCTCGCAATCACCGGCGGCGAAGCGCTTTACGCCGATATGGGCCATTTCGGGAGGTTCCCGATCAGGGTCGCCTGGTTTGGGCTGGTGCTGCCCGCCCTGGTGCTGAATTATTTCGGGCAGGGCGCCTTGCTCCTCAGCGACAAGACGGCGATCGAGAACCCATTCTTTCGTCTGGTACCGGGCTGGGGACTGGTGCCGCTCGTATTGCTGTCAACGGCAGCGACCGTCATCGCGTCGCAGGCAGTGATTTCCGGCTCCTTCTCGCTGACGCGCCAAGCAATTCAGCTCGGCCTGATGCCGCAGCTCGATGTATTTCAAACTTCGGTGACGGCGCGCGGCCAGATTTACATCCCACAGGTCAATTGGCTGCTGCTGGCCGCGGTGATCGCACTGGTCGTGAGCTTCAGAAGCTCGAGCGCCCTCGCTTCGGCCTACGGCTTTGCCGTCACCGGGACGATGGCGCTGACGACGGTTCTCGCCGCCGCCGTGATGCGTGGCATCTGGCGCTGGCGGTGGCCGATAATCGGTGTCGTGCTGGTGCCGATCATGACCGTTGATCTGGCGCTGTTCGGCTCGAACTCGATGAAGATCCCGACCGGCGCCTGGTTCCCATTGGTGATCGGGCTCGTCATGTTTACGATCATGACCACCTGGCGCACCGGCCGCCGATTGGTACTGGAAAAACTCCTGAGTGAGACGATGCCGCTCGCTGAATTCCTCGCCACTTGCGAGGAGATTCCGGAGGCCCGCGTTTCCGGCACCGCGGTTTTCCTCACTAGTCAAAAAGAACGGGCTCCGGGGACGCTGCTGCTAAATCTAAAGCACAACAAGGTGCTGCACCGGATCGTATTGCTTGTCCGCGTCGCGACCGACAACATCCCGCTGGTTGCCGGCCCGGATCGGATCAAGTGGTGCGATCTCGGCCATGGCTTTTGGCAGATCGACGCACATTTCGGGTTCGCCCAGACCCCGAATGTGCCGCGGGAATTAGGACGCGCCGAAATCCCCGGGGTCGATCTCGTTCATGCCAAAATCTCCTATTTCGTCGGACGCGCCAACGTCAAATCGACACCGCGGCCGGGGATGGCCCGGTGGCGAGAGCATCTCTATGTGTTGCTCAGCCGCCTCGCCACACGCACCCCCGAGTTTTTCCGTATCCCCGCCGATCAAGTCATCGAACTCGGCGCCCAGGTCGAAATCTAACGTGCTTCGCCTTGACTTCAGCCTGAGCATATCTTGCCAGAGGCCGGTCCAGCTGCTGCAGTCCACTCGAAATCGGAAGCTGCCAACCTTAGGATGCCCGGCCGAGTGTGCCGTGTCGATCCGCCTGGGATCGTTGTCTTGACGTAGGCGATCCGCGGGCTCACCGGCCAGCATGTCATCTCTCTAACGCGTAGGGCACGAGCACCGCTTTTTGGCTGCTCTGCAGCGGTGGAGTCCTCGGTTAAGTTGGGCCGGCCAGTTCTGCGAACCCCAGGCTCACTGGCATTGGTTCAGCATTGCTGCACACTGCACGCCCGCCTGTGGTGGTAACGACGGCGCTGATGTGGCTTCGCAGCCCAGCTGTATCGGCGAATGGGATTTCTGATGTGCCCGCTTACGTGCAAGACGAGAGCGCGTGGGTGCCTTGCCTCCTTGCGGGCAGGGATGCGCGTTCGCTACGGCTGGGAGCGGTCTGGTTTTTAGTGAGTTGAGCTTTCCGAGGAGATGGAGGCGTCGCCGTCCCATTGGGGCTCGAAGCGATCAACTTCTCTTACCTCTGCCTCGGATCCGTCCGTCTCGACGTCGGCTGGCGTGGTCGCCCGCGACGGCGTCCCCTGCTGATCGCCTCCGCGGCGCGCGTTATCGAGACGAAAATAGTGCTCTGCGTGTTGGTAGAAATTCTCGGCGGCAATTCGGTCGCCGCTCGCTGTCGCTTCGCGTGCCAGGGCAACGTAGCGCTCGAATATCTGGTGGGCGCTGCCGCGGACCCTAATGTCGGGGCCGTTGCTGTCGAATGTCTGATTGTTCTGCGGGCCTCGCGGTTGTTGTTTAAACGGGCGGTTTGCGTTGAAGCGACCGCGGGGCCGCTGATCTGGTCCTGATCTCATGTCATCCGTGATCTTGGGATTGGTACGGCGCCCAGCTTTGCGAGGCCGCTGGCGCGAGTGTCCGCTCTTTTGATGGGTTGTGGCAACCTTTTTTAATATGGGGATAGCCGAAGCGCGCATTTAAAAATGGCGCGGTCGGTATCACCGCTCTGGTCGCGGAGAGCGAAGATGTTCGGTGACGCACTGAGGCAAGACGAGACTGGGTCAGCTCCACAAATCACGCGGGCCAAAGCCGATGTCAACCAGTGCAGCCGGTGGCGTTGGCATCGCATCGGTGGCTACGGCTCAAACAAGGGCAGAGTGCAGGGTACCGCCTACCTCGCCGCCAGGATGAAAAGAGATCATCCCTCGTACGCCGCCGTTTTTGCGGCCGGCAAGCACAGCTCAACGCGTCAAGCCGCGATCGCCCTGACGGCATTGTTCGATTATACGACTAGGGCGGCCGGGTCAAAAAGCCGTTTTTGCGACCGTAGGCGGATTTGTAGGTCAGCCCCGATATCAAAATTTAATTGATTGAAAATGTTATCATTTTGATGATATCCAACGGTAGCGAATTCCGCTGGAGCAACGACAGCGCCCCGGTTCCTGCGCTTACCTGAACCGGCGACGGAGAAATTGCGCGCAAGGCGATAACGCGTTCTGCTCCGGCAGGGAAATGTCCTCCTAGGGACGGGTGGGGTGAGTTCGCACGGTCGGGTGATCCTGCCGCTGACCAGCGGCTAAAGCCGCCCCTCAGATTGTACCTCCCCACCCTTCTTTCTCATCCCATCATCAGGCGGCCTGGCGCCGACCTCGAAGAGAAGCCAGAGCCCCGTGTTGGGTCATCAGCCGAAGCGCAAAATGGTGACGGGAGAGGTAATCAGGCCCAGGCTTCACACCGGCCCCGATAGGGAAGTTCCCTTTTTCGGGGCGGTAGCTCCAGTTTCCTGGCAGAACAGGTGAGGCCGGCGACCTTGGCCTCCACGCGACGATCTCCTGCGGGATTGCCGGGGATCGCGAACCGAGTACGACCAAGCTGTACGATCGGCGCATCTACAATCCGGAGAACGCCGCCTTGTTTTTGCAGCGCATTAAATTTTCGATCGCTCGCCCGGCGGGAATGCTCCAAACGGTGCGGAAAATAACCCGATCCATTGTGAAAGGTGAGGCAGCACTATGACCGTTCTGGTTTCGGTTAAGATCAATGACGGGGTGGTCATGGCGGCGGACAGCGCCAGCTCTTTTGCTAGCGGCATGGTTTACCGGCATGCCGACAAGATCGTGAATTTACGCCAGGGCCTGCCGATCGGGGCGATGGTCACCGGTGCCGGTGGGATCGGAAATGAGTTGATCGACACGCTCCTTAAGGACCTTCGACGCCGCTTCAATGGCGAGGACGCGGCGCGGCGGGACTGGGCACTCGATCCCGCACGGTACACGCTCGGCGAGGTCGCGAACCGGCTTCGCGCCTTCCTGTTCGAGGAGAAAGCCGCCGCCTACACTGGCGAGGTCTGGACCCGAGTGCGGCTGTGCGGCTATTCCGCGGATCGCCCGCTCCCCGAGGTCTGGGAGATCCTGCTGCTCGGGCCCAATTCTCCGGCGCCAACCCAGGTGCAAGGCGAGCAGGATTTCGGTATCCGCTGGGACGGGGAGTACGAGGCGCTAAGCCGTCTGATCTTTGGGCTCGGGACTGGTTTTGAGGAGGCGGCCACCGGTAGCGGACTTACGCCTGAAGGGGCGCGCGACCTGCATGCTAAGCTCTCGCCGGAGCTCTTCGAGCTTCTCTTCGTAGAGGCGATGCCGATCCGCGATGCGGTCGATTTGGCACGTTTTCTCGTCGAAACGACGATTGGCTTTGTGAAGTTCTCGATCGCGCGGCCCAAAACCGTGGGCGGATCGATCGCGATCGCTGCCATCACGAAGCATGAGGGCTTCCAGTGGGTGCAGCGACAGAATGGGTTCGGCCCCGGCCGAACCCAAGGTGCTCGGGCTGATCCAACGGTGGCAGGTTGATAAGCCGTCCGCCGCCAACAAATGGTAGGATGTGTGACACGGCCGCCGGGTACTTTCCATAGGGCATCGAATGATTTGCGAAGGTAATTTTGGCTTCGCCTCAATCCCCTTCGATTTTCCTGGTTCCACTGTCTCGATGAATCCAGTAGCCCGCGACATAGCCGACCAGAATGGCCATCAACGGGTTCTCGTGGATTTGCCGCGAAACGGATCTGTGCACGCCGTCTAACTCCGCGGCTGCGCACGCGAGATAAGCTTGGTTTGGCGCTCGTCGGAGCTGACGACCTCAGAACATCGTTCGGGATCTCGCCCCGATCCACGCTGAAGTCTGACCGCCATGCTTGGCCGGAAGAGACGTACCGAATGAGGTGGCTGGTATCGCGGTGCGACGAACGCGCCGATGAGCCGATAGAAATCTCCTCGCTCCGAGAGCATGTGATTGGGTGCAGACGGGACCCATATGAGGTGTTGGGGATACGCCAGCGACCAGTGCGCAGGTCAGGTACTGGGATTGGGTAACCGAGCATCAAGGCTAACGGATTTTAATTGCGAATAAGGGATGGATTGGAATCGAGATCATGGAGACTCTCAGCAGGATTTTCTTACAAAAACGGAACCCATACCATCTTGGACCGGCGAATAAACCACAACTCGATCTTTTAGAAAAGGATGAGGTAAAGGCAAAACGACCGAGCATGTGGAACATCGTCTTTTATAACGACGATTACACACCGATGGATTTTGTCGAATTCGTCCTAAAGACGATATTTCATATATCGACGCTAGATGCTCTGGCCTTGACCTTGGCCGTCCATACGCAAGGTAAGGGCATCGCCGGTACCTACACCTTTGAGATTGCCCAACAAAAGCAGTGGGAAGTCCTGCTGCTGGCCAAGATCGAGGAGCACCCATTACGGGTTGAAGTGGAGAGGGTTTAACCAGGTCCGGATTTCCGAAATCCGTCGAGAGCGGCAAACGCCGGCGTCGAGCCCGCCCGTCGCAAAACTCATAGCCGTAGCCGTCCCCAACGGCGGGAGAAAACCGCGCTACCCAACGCGTCGACTGGGCGTGGGACACAGACAAACCGCGCTATCCTGCCCGAGCGGTTCGCGCAACGGGGCACCTGGAAACGGCTTACCGCGGGCGCCGACAGAACGCGCGGGAGCGGGCGCCGCTCGATTGGGCGATGACGTGGACAAGGCTTCTGTGCCTGAGTGGGGCGATATAATAAACTGAACCCACATCGTTTGAATAGGTTACGGATAGCCGCTGTACGATTTTGCTTAAGTCGCACGCTAACGGTAACGGGTTCCGTCCATCACGCGGTCGTCAACAAAGACACAAACGGCCCCATTCAAGCTGCGTCTTGGTCAGCAAATAAACTGTCCGGAGGGTCGGCTTCGAGGGGTGTCAATCGCGGATCGAAGCGGAACTTCGTACCGCAATAAGGACAGAGGACCGTGTTCGCCTCGCCCATATTGATGTAGATGTGCGGGCGGTCCTGTCGTGGGGACTCCCCGATGCACTTGAATTCCCTGACCCCGATGCAGATTTCGGCGGCACCCCGGTCGTTCCTGAACTTGAGATAGCCGCTGCCGGACGGCGATTGAGGCCGCTGTGATTGGCGGGGGGTTGGCCACTCTGCCACTCCCGGCTAGGGGCCGGATTGATTTTCGATTGACATGATGTCCTCGTTTGCTCCGCCCTCATCGGCGATCGCGTGCCCAGCCCGGGGGCTGGCCTCCCCAATTGATGATCGGGAGGCCAGCCGCTTGGCGCTAATGCAGCGGCGAGAAGGATGCCGGGACGACCAGCATGTTCTCTTGCTTGAGGGTGACGCCAGGCTGGCCGCCGCGCGGCGGCCAGACTCCTTCGTTGCGGGCACGTTCGCGGACCGCGAAGCGCTCGGCCGCATCCTTATAGGCCCAGATGTGGCACCATCGGTTGAGCCCGCCGAGTTCGGAATACCAGGCCCCGGCCAGAGGTGACAGTTTGATGCGCTCGGCGATCTGGGTGCTCCAGCGGTCGATGATACCGGGAATGCCGCCCGGCTTCAGCGTGTAGGTGCGGATCTCGTAGAGGTTGCCGAGCTTGCGCGGCTCGAGCTTCGGCGAAAACGGCGCCGGCAGGAAGATCTCGCTCTGCTGCTCGGTGACGAATTCGCGGATGTTAGGCGGCCAGCCCTCTAGCTTCTGCGATTCGGCGCGGATGCGGGTCCGCTCCTCGAAACTGTCATAGGCCCATACATGGATCACCCAATTCAACGGGCCGACCTCGGTGTGCCAGAAGGCGGCGAGCGGAGATAGTTTCGCCCGCGCCGGAAGCGCCTGTCCGAACTGTTCCTCGACAGTCGCGACCGAGCCCGGCTGGACGGTGTAAGTACGCATCTCGATGATCATCGGATTTGCCTCGCTTAGGGTGATGGAACGATGTCTGGCAGTCTCACGTGACGTTCCGGGCCGTGTCGGAGTTAGCAATCAGGTGTGAATTACAGCAAACTGGGCTTCGGAGTTCGGTTCAGAGCGTACCGGTCCCCGGCACGAGCCACGGATGATGTGGCTGTTCGTCTGGAGTCGCTATCCCTTGACCGGGATCCGGAACCGGGATGACAGCAACCTTAGCGGCAGCGGCGCGAGCCGCCGCGATCTTCGGGTCATGCGCCTCCGACCATTTCCTGAACCCGCTCGTAGGACTACTCATCGAGATGCTCATGACTAGATCCTTTATGAATTGCTGAAAACGATATATGTGGACGATTTTCACTATTACTAAATATTTCGTACGATCGGTGAAAAATTTCGGAGTCTCTTTGAAAAATGATGAAATTTACGTGAAGCAGTGGCGTATATTTTCCATTTAATTAGCAAACACCATGGACTTACGGCGGTATCCTTCGCTTCTGCAGATTTTAGAACCGATGTTTACTGAATGGCTTTTGCGCACCTGTAGATCGAGGGACACAAAATCCAGCTTGGGGCCATCCCCAAAAATCCGGGGATATCTCGCCGGGCCGCGGACCTTGCCCCGCAGCGCTCGGTGCACTCAGTGGCCATACCAATGCAAAGGCTGAGTGGCTGTCGATTGCAATAGGGAACCGCCGCCGATATCCGGATGGGGCAAGGTGATAAGGCTTTCAGTCAGAGCGCGACGATGTCGGCGCCATGGTGATGATAAAGCACATATGAGCTTGGCAATAGCGCTGGTTATCGCCGGCCGGCTCAAGCGACGGTGGTTATAAAACCCCACGGCAAAGCGGGTCGTCCCATATGAACTTACCGAAAGTGCCGCGGGGAACGAACATGGCCGCATTTCAGATCAAGCTTCTTCATCGCTCGGGTGAGCATCGCGAACAGCGGCACGACCTTTACGCCCCCGATATCACCGCCGCCGTGGTCCAAACTAGGGCTCTCTTTCGAGCCCTCTCTCCGGACAAGCCGTCATTGGTTAGCGTCCGAATCATCGAGAACGACCTAACGGTCTATGAGTTGAGCAAAGAGGATTTTGGCTAAGGCCGGGCGGCTCACTGGGTATTTAAGAAAAAACTCCCATTGTACGGCGCAGCAAAGTGAGGCCGATGTGGCAGAGTATGTCGGCCGCTGAGGTTGCCGCTGATAGATGATAGCCGCCCCGGCCATAGCCGAAGCCACCCGCCAACGGGAGGATCACCGCTTGAAATGGGCCGGCGCAGTCATGCTAGAGCGTAGAACGCGGGCGCGCCTAGAGCGCGGGCGAACTTGAATCGCACTTCGCAGTTACCCTCCGCGAGCACCCGCCGAGCCCCCGCCTTCAGGGACTTCCATCCGTCGCATGGTGTTCCGGTACACTTCGAGTGCGTCTCGCGCTCGCCTAATCGCTTCCTCGGGCATCGAACCGCTCGCCACGACGCCGGGGAAGTCAGGAAAGCTGATCAGATATCCGCCATCTTCATTTTCCGTGAACGGCCGGATCTCGCACCGAGGAAAATGCTGGCCTGTCCGATCGAGCTGCGCCGCCACGGCGATCTTCGCCTGGTCGAGAGTGTTCTCCCGGCCCCAGAACCTGCGGTCGTGATTGACGATCCAGTCCCAGCCATCGGGACTGTGCTCGATTTGGGCCTCGAACCAACCCTGCTGACCGTCAGTAATCGTCGCGGACCACAGCGTGCCCTCGGCATTCTCCCTCTGCCAGTCGACTGTCATGGATCTTGTCCGTTCTCGTTAAGACTGCTTCTACGCAACATAGCCTTGTTCTACGCAACATATCCTTGCGAGCGGTTGACATTGGGGACCCCTCGGCGACACATTGGCCGTTAGAACATACCAATAACCAATGCCGTCCACATGAGATCATTGGTGTTGGGTTGAGGCTGAGCCACTGTTTCCAGGCTTCTCGAAAGAATTCGATTCGGCTGGCCGCCTTTTTCGACGCACGGCAGGTTAGTTGCACATCGGTAGCTCTAGCGCAGTCATGGGGTGTCTCGATCTTTGATGAAGGGGTTTTGACCTATGACCACTTATCCCGGTCATCAGAGGGCCGCAATGACCGCTGCGGTGTGCTGGGTTGCCATTTCTCGGCCCGTGCTGCCGACTGTCGTCCAAGGGACGAGAACCCTGCAACTGGGAACGCAATAGCCTAATCACTTGCACTCGACCCGCCCGTTCTCCCGTTGTGGATCTTGATCTCGTCACCTTGGCTTTTGGAGAAAAAGGATCCTTCCGGCCAGATCAACCGGGGAAGGATACGCGGGGAGACAATCGCTACGGAAACTGCTCAGATGATCCCGATTTGGCAGGCCGGAGCGCGCCGTTGTTTGTGGCTTCCGTCGTTTTGCGGAATGTAGAGCCGGCTCGCGTCAAGGTCTGACACACGGCTCACCTCCGAGCTCACTCTCGGCGTCCTATCGCTATTTCGTGCGGATCATGACCTCTGTCGAGCATGCCACTTCGTGTTACGCGAACTGTCGAATTATTTGAAGTCTTCGCCGCCCAATTTCCTCGAAATTGGCCGCCAAATCGAGAGCTGTCGAGTGAGCGATGTTGGGGTTTGGATGCCATCTCTCCAGACGTCCCCGCCGGTGGCACGACGACGAGCGCTCTGGTCTCGTTGGCCAGATTGGCGCTCATAGCCGGATTGACGACCTGTTCCACCGCCTGCTGCAACGTGGTGACGAGGAAATCGGCGTGCGTGGCCGCAAGCGCATTCCGCTCCTCGGCCTCCTGCGCCGTCAAGGTCCAGAACCCGTCGATGATCCGTACCTGCGGCAGCCTGCGCCGTAACCGCCGCACCAGGTAGCGAGCGTTGGTGAAACTGCCGGGCTCTAAATAGGAAAGACACGCTACTTGTACGCCGGTCACGTCGAGCCGCGGAAGGTTCGCCACCGAAACCGCCTGGGACGGCACGACGCGGACGCCGACCTCGTGTTTTGCCAGAAGCTGCGCCAGCATTGCCGCCGCCGCCTCGTCGAGCGAGCCGCGACCGGCGACGCACAACACCGTCGTCCTCCGCAGTGACGGCAGCGCTGCCACCTCGGTCGCTATTTGCTCGAGAGCTGACGCCGGGCCGTCGTCATGGTCGGAAAGGTCATCGATGATCCAGTCGACGCCCTCTTTGATCCTGACCCGGCGTGCGTGATCGAGGGCGCCCCGATTGACGTCCAGTTGAGCCAGCGCAAGCCCCTTGATCGCGACCTCCTGGTAATAGACCGACAGGGGATTGTCTTTGAGGAACGCCTCAGCTTGCTGCGCGGCTTCATCGGGGTCGCCCGCCAGCATGCATTGATAGAATCTCTCCTCCAGCGCCAGCGCAGGCTGGTCACCAAGCAACACCTCGAGAAACTGCAGATGCTCGACATGCCGCCCCAGCACCACCAGGCACATCGTCAGCGGGGTTGACAGCAGCAGCCCGACTGGCCCCCACAGCAATGTCCAGAAGGCGGCGGCGACCAGCACTGCGGCGCCGGAAAGCCCGGTGCTGTGACCGTAGAGCCAAGGCTCGATCACGTAACCGGTGACGAGTTCGATGGCGAGGAACAGACCGATGACCCAGAACATCATCGCCCATCCCGGATCGACGGCAACGGCGAGTGCTGCCGGAAACGCCACGGCGATAATCGGGCCGATGTACGGGACGAAGCGCAAAAGCATCACGAGGATGCCCCAGAGTGCCGGGTTTGGCACGCCGATGAACCACAGCCCGGCACCGACCAACAGGCCGACGCTTGCGTTAATCGCGCTCTGCATCAGCAGATAACGGCTTAGGCGTCGGGCGGCGTCGTCCAGCGCTTCGGTCGTGCGCCGAAGATCGCGCGCCCCGGCTAGCCGAATGAAGCGGTCTCGCAGATCCTGCCGCTGCAACAGGAAGAAGATCACAAAGACGATGACGATTCCGGCAGTCGCCAATGGCTGGAGCAATGGCCCGGCGATTTCCCGGATCAGTTGGAGCGGTGTCGGATTGGGCGAGCGAATCTCGACGGGAACCGGCTTTTGCTGCCGGGCATCTGGCACGAGGAACGGAGGGCCGTTAGTTGCCACGCCGGCGGCCCTCTCGCGAGACTTGGTCATCTCGTTGCGGAGATTACTTACCATCGTCGTGGCACGCCCGACAATGCCGCTGCCGGTCGTCGAGTCCCGAAGGGAATGGATTTTCTCTGTGAGGTTGGTTTGGTACGCGGGCAGGTTCTCGGCCAAGTGCGTGAATTGACTGCCGATCACCCCACCGACGCTGGCGATCAGCGCGAAGGCAAGTACGACCACGGCGATTACGGCAACCACGCGATTGATGTGCCAACGTCGCAGTAGCAGCACGGGCGGCCCGAGCGCAAAGCTCAACAGGACGGCGAGAGCCATCGGGACAAAGACTTCCCGTCCGAAATAAAGCGCTGCAATGGCAATGACGCCGACGGCCATTGTCCCCAGACCCGTTGGCGGGGTCTCGGCGGCATGCAAATCCAGCGGGCGAAAATCGGCTGGCGCGTTAGTGTCGGGCATGGCAGAGGTCCCGCCAATGAGATCATGACCAATGTGAGCGCCGGGGTTCCCTAAGCTTGACTTTGACTGACGGACCCGACGCTGGCATGGCAATCCGGATTGGCCACGGAGGGTAATCCCGGCGCTAAGACCCCTCAGTTGGCGGAGACGAACGCGCGATCTTCTCCGACCCGGATATCACCAGTGCCGATGATCCGACTGGGGCTACGTCGCGGTCCGTCGCATTTCAACGCAGGATGGTGGGTGGCGTGTCGGCCCCGATCCGCTTGTCCGGAGGGGGCGCACTGTTCTGGTTCCATGGCGCCGAAACCGAATTTCTGACCGGACGGCTTAGGGTTATTGTCGGGAACTGCGGTTCGGCGCGGACGAACCCTCGCTAAAGCTCGCGATACAAGAGGCATGCAGCTCCGGATCATTGATCGGACCGCATTCCTTTTTGACTCGACTGGCACGGTAGCGGCTGTTCGAGTGCACCACCGCATCATACCGCTGGCTGTCTCGTATGTTCTGGCGCGTCGACCAAGAGCCCGAACTGTCCTGCGAATTTACCTGTGGACCATTAGTCACCACCTCGGCGCCGTTCGCGTTCATCTCGGCCCGAGCGGTTGGCATAACCGCAATCGCCGTCAGGAATGCGGCCGAGAAAGCCAAACTAGTTATCAGCTTATGCTTTGTTTGCATGTAAGTTGTATCTCCGGTAATTGCGGCAGTGAATGATTTCAATGAACCGCCTTCTGGATAATTTCATGACATGTCGGGCGAGACGTCCGATAGGTTCGGAAACTACTCAGATCGAGCTTCTTAGGCGCCTTCCATCCGGATCAGGCGCGCTGACCGTGATCGTCAGGTTCCAACGTTCTAAAAAGTCGCGGCCCCACCCCTGCAAAGGAAGGGCTGCAGCCCTTATTTCGGGTTAACCAACCGTTTTCCGCGTTTATCATCACTGCCGCATTGCCCTGGTTCGGGCAGATTCCAGTTTCTGCTGCCGCCGCCGGTGCATCCGATTTCCCAACGGCAGCTTCTTCCAGCCAACGCTTCTCATATAAAGCAAGACGCTCTTCCGCTTCGTTTCTGGTCGCCTCGTGATTAGCGCCAGCTCTCCTCCAGATCTTTGTCTTCCGCTCTGCGTGCAAGGCGGTCGTGATACGCAATTATCCGGAGCAGGGATGCCACGGCTTCCTTTGGCTGCTCATCGATGAAGTGCAAGTACTCCTCCCTGTAAAACCGCTGCTGTACTCTTTTGGGAAGAGAGATCGAAATCTTATGGCGAAGGCGCTTTCGTATTGGCTTTATCGCCAGTATTTCTTTGCGGTTGACCGCCGCTGGGGTGCATCCAAACAGCCGCGATATAGCCAAGCGCGAAGCCCGCCATAACCGCCATCAATGGCTGTCTGTGGATCTGCCGGGAAACGGAACTGGTCGCGCGACGACCCGTATCTACGACATCTTCCGCCTTGGCGCCCGCTTGCGACCAAGCTCGCTGCGCCGTTTCACCTGCATCGCCCAGTAATTTCGCCGCCTGATTGGCCGCTGCCGTAGTGGCTGCGGTAGCGTCCGAAACTATTTTTTGGGCGTGCCCTGCCACTGCGGCGGTGGCCACCGTGGCACTCTGCACCCCCTCGCTGATTGCCTCCCCGACCTTTGTCACGCGCGCCTCCATGCTTATCGCATTGTTCGACCAGGTATCGTTCATCATCTTTCTCCGTCTGACGCCCTGCTGCCTGCAAACCTCTACCCTCGCAGCTCCCGCAGAGGATCAGCCCGTAGCGTATTTAAACTCCGGCAGAAGCTTGAGCCCTTCCTTGGTGCCCCCCGGTAGGCTCACCTTGTTGCCGGTAAACTTGAGCGTGTCGTACGGCACGACAACCAAATGAGTGTTCATGCCCAGAAAGCCGCCGATCGACAGCACCGCATACGGTCGCTTGCCGTCGCGGCTAACGAGGAGGTCGTCGATCTTGCCGATAGTCTCGTTGGCATCATTGACAACGCTGCTGCCAACGACCTGGGACGAGCGATAGCCAGCCGACAGCTTCTGCACGTCGACCTTGACCAGTTCCACCGTTTGCGGCGTGCCTTGCGCTCCGGCGCCGCCGGAGAGAAGGGCGACACTGATCATTGCGGCACTGGCGAGAAGCATCGATTTATTCATAATATATTTCCTCGGTATGTTG
>CAVRUN010000015.1:0-228095 GCA_963724435.1 uncultured Alphaproteobacteria bacterium
GCATACGGTTTTCGATTCGCGACAATCGCCTACCGTTGGCATCCGTTATATGGGCGGACCTTCCGGGTGTCGCCGTTTCGGCGCGGCAAGGAGTTGACGTGCATCTATACGGATGAACGGCCTGACCTCTGCCGCGAGCTGCCGAATTGGATGTTTGATCAAGGCTATTGCGCCGGCATGACGCTCGGGTTGCCGGAGATCAGCATCGAGGGGCTCAACGAGCTTGCCGTCGTTCTCGCCCTGTTCGACCGGGATCGAAATCGGGGCGCACAATCCCACCCTTCGCAGCCGAAGGAGAGGGGCGGTGCGGAACAGACGGTATCAGGGTCGAGGGCAACTCGTTCTCGATCTTCAGCGTCACGATCAGCCAGCGCTGGCGACAGCGAGCACGACGGGGCTGGTCGAGGCTTTGGCCGACCTCCTATTGGCGGCATTGGGAATGGACGTCGGAACGACAGCGGCGACTGGGGGAGGGGTCGATGAGCGGCAAGATCACGGCTGATCATCTCGCTCGCGCCGCGGTGGTGTATGTGCGGCAATCGACGATGGCTCAGGTCGTCGGCAATCTCGAAAGCCAACGCCGACAATACGATCTGGCGGGGACTGCAAAGGCGGCGGGGTTCGCCTCCGTGACAGTGATCGACGACGACCTCGGCCGCTCCGGATCGGGCCGGATCGAGCGGCCGGGGTTCGAACGTCTTGTGGCGCTGGTCTGCTCCGGCGATGTCGGTGCCGTTTACTGCATTGAGGCGTCGCGCTTGGCGCGCAATGGACGGGACTGGCACCACCTGATCGATTTGTGCGCCTTGGCCGGAGCGCTGGTCATTGATCCGGACGGCGCCTACGATCCGCGTCTCGTCAACGACCGCTTGCTTCTCGGGCTGAAGGGGACGATGTCGGAATACGAGCTGAGCTTGATGCGGCAGCGCGGCCTCGCGGCGCGAGATTCGAAGGCGCAACGCGGTGAATTCCGCTTTATGCTACCGCCCGGCTTCTGCTGGGGCGAGGCGGGCAAGATCGAGATTGACCCCGACGAGCATGTGGCCGAGGCGATCCGCCTTGTGTTCGCAAAGTTCCGCGAACTGGGCAGCGCACGGCAAGTGTTTCTGTGGCTGCGGTCGGCCGGCGTCAGCCTGCCGGTCGTCCTGCGCAATCTCGATGTCTACAAGCTGACCTGGAAGGCGCCCGCCTATCACACCGTCATCCAGATCCTGCACAATCCGCTCTATGCCGGCGCCTATGCCTATGGTCGGCGGGCGCAGCGAACCAAGATTGTCGATGGGCGCGCCCGCAAGGTCAGCGGCTTCGACAAGCCCCGCGACCAATGGAACGTCCTGCTGCGCGACAGCCATGCGGGCTACATTGACTGGCAGGAATACGAGGACAACCAGAAGCTCCTGCTCGAAAACGCACATATGAAAAAGAACTGCGCCCGCAAGTCCGCCCGCGGCGGTCGCGCCTTGCTCACTGGCCTGATCCGGTGCGGCCGCTGCGGACGGATGATGCGCGTCTTCTATGGCATGGGGAAAGGCAATGCCCATCGTTACCAATGCCGCGGCGATGATGGCCATGTCGGTGCGGGGCTGTGCATCGGCATTGGCGGCATCCGGATCGATCGTGCCGTCGCACTGCAGATCCTCGATGCCGTTTCTGATCGTGCCGTCGACGCTGCGATTCTCGCCTCCGATCAAATGGAGCGCTCGCAACAGGACGTCATCGCGGCGGTCGAGCGGGAACTCGAAGGTGCGCGATATGAGGCTTCTCTCGCCAGCCGGCGATACGAGCTGGTGGACCCCGCCAAGCGCCATGTCGCCCGCGAGTTGGAAGCACGGTGGAACGGCGCTTTGGAACGTGTGGCCGACCTCGAACGCCGGATTGAGGATCTCCGGGCTCGGGCAGCGGCCCATCCAAAGATTGATCGTACACGCCTTCTTCAGCTTGCTCACGACCTGCCGGCTGCTTGGAACTCACCGTCAGCCGATACCCGTACAAAGCAGCGGCTCATCCATATCTTGGTCCAGGAGATTGTCTGCGACCTCGACGACACGTCCAACGAGGCCGTGTTGTTGATCCACTGGACCGGCGGTCGTCATAGCGAAGTGCGGGTTCAGCGCGTCAGGACCAGTGGATATCCGGCCGATCGAGTGCCCGCGGCCGTCGATGTCCTGCGCCAGCTTGTTGGCCACTGGCCGGATCGAGAAATCGCCGTGTCGCTCAATCGGATGCGCTGCAAGACCGGCGACGGCGAGACCTGGACAACGGTCCGCGTCAAGGAGATGCGCGAACGCCTAAGTTTGGCCGAGTGTGCTTCCAGCCGAACCGAAGAGAAAATGATCAGTTTAATGAAAGCCGCGGAGCGGCTCGGCATCTGCGTAGGATCTGCAAAGAGTCTCGTCCTCAGAGGGGTCTTGCCCGCGACACAAGTCGTGCCGGGCTCTCCCTGGCTCGTTCCGCTCGACGCGCTCTCCAGTGAGGCGGTGCGCCTAGGGGTGCAGCGAGTGGTCGCACGGCGCCCAAAAATTTATGAGGATTATCAATATGACAAGCTGATCCGCCTGCCGGGCATTTGACCAAAGGAGGCATTATGAAACGGGCTGTGCGGACCGCGTGAAGATGCTGGTCTACGACGGGACCGGCCTGGTGCTGATCTGGAAACGGCTGGAGGGGGCCAAGTTCAAATGGCCGGCGATCAGCGACGGGGTGATGCGGCTGTCGGCGGCACAACTGGCGGCATTGTTCGAGGGGCTGGATTGGAGGCGGGTGTACGCCCCCAGGATCAAACGGCCGCAGGTGGCCGGCTGAGTGCCACCTCCGTCGGAGGCCTGCGTCATGTTGACTCACCTTGAGGTTGAGGATCGGACGGCGCCGGCGACATGAGATAATCCCGATCGTGACGACACCCGACAGCCTTCCCGACGACGTTGCCGCGCTGCACGCCCTGGTGCTGACGGCATGGGCGGAGCGTGACGCGGAGCGGGCCGAGAAGGGGCGGCTGACCGAAGAGCGTGATCAGCTCGCTGGGCAGAACGACCGATTGCGCCACCTGCTTCGCCAGTTGCAGCGAATGCAGTTCGGCCGGCGCTCGGAAAAGCTCGATCCAGACCAGTTCAACCTGGCCTTGGAAGATCTGGAACAGGCAATCGCCGAGGCCGAGGCCGAACAGGAGAAGGCCGATCCGGCCCTGCGCAAAACCCGTTCGGAGAAGCGGCGCGCTGGCCGCGGCCCGCTGCCCGAGCACCTGCCGCGGGTCGAGATCGTCATCGAACCGGAAGATACCGCCTGCCCATGCTGCGGCGGCGCGATGCACGTGATCGGCGAAGATCGCTCGCAGCGGCTCGACGTCGTTCCGGCGCAATACCAGGTGATCGTGACGCGGCGGCCGAAATACGCCTGCCGCGCATGCCAGGAAGCGGTGGTGCAGGCGCGGGCCCCGGCGCGGTTGATCGAAGGCGGCCTGCCGACCGAGCGGTTGGTCGCTCATGTCATCGTCGCAAAATATGCCGACCACTGCCCGTTGTACCGCCAGGCCCAGATCCTGGCGCGGCAGGGCATCGTGATCGATCGCGCCACCCTGGCGTTCTGGACCGGCTACGGCGCCGCCGAGATCAAACCGGTGTGGCGTCTGATGCTCGAGGAGCTGCTGGGCTCGACCAAGCTGTTCGTCGACGAGACGACGGCGCCGGTCCTTGACCCTGGCCGGGGGCGCACAAAGAAGGGTTACTTCTGGGCGCTGGCTCGCGACGATCGGCCGTGGCAGGGCGGATCATCGCCGGCGGTGGTGTACAGCTACGCACCAGGGCGCAGCGGCGATTACGCCTTGGCGCTGCTGAAGGGGTACACCGGCGTGCTGCAAACCGACGGCTATGCCGGCTATCGCGCCCTCGCCGATCCGAAGCGCGCCGGCGGACCGGCGACGCTCGCCTTCTGTTGGGCACACTGGCGCCGGCAATTCTTCGACCTGGCAAAATCACCGCCGGCGCCGATCGCCGCCGAAGCCCTGAAGCGGATTGCCGAGCTCTATGACATCGAAGCCGAGATCCGCGGCAAGAGCGCCGACGAACGCCGGGCGGCGCGACAGGAGAAGACAAAGCCGCTCGTTGCGGCGCTAAAGGCTTGGCTCGAGAAAACCCTGGCACAGCTGGCCGGCGGCGCGACGATCGCCCAGGCTCTGCGCTATGGCCTCAACCACTGGAATGGACTGGTGCGCTTTCTTGATGACGGCCGCATCGAGATCAACTCCAACACCGTCGAACGCAGCATGCGCCCGATCGCTCTGAATCGAAAAAATGCACTGTTCGCCGGCAGCGACGAAGGCGCGGAAAACTGGGCGATGCTGGCCTCGCTGATCGAGACCTGCAAGCTGCACGGCGTCAATCCGGAAACCTATCTGACCGATCTACTCACCAAACTCGTCAACGGATGGCCCAACAACCGACTGGCCGAACTGACCCCCTGGGCCTGGACCGCCGATCACCCCTGATCGCAGCCCCGCGAACAAAACCAGCCCGTCAACCCGCCGTAGCGGTGGCCATCAAGCTCCGCTTACACAATTTCTCTTGTCCGAGGCCGCCTACGAGGCGTTTACACGAGACTTTCTCTTCGCCGGGCTGACCCCGGCCATCGACGGGTACCGAGAGACGGCGGACAGGCCGAATGCGCAGGAAGGTGTAGCAAGGCATCGGAAGCAAGGCGTCTTCCTGGGCCGCCTTGATATTGCCGTCAACTGCCTTGTCGAGCGAAATGCCGAGGCGGCTCAAGTAATCACATTCGGCGCGTTCGAGAAGCTTATCCTCGACCCCGACTCTGAACTCGCAAAGGCCATGGAACCCCTCGCGTCGATTTTCGCGACATTTCACCCCGGCAAGTGTCCGGTGACCTGGCGGATCCTTGTGGCCCAGTATTTTATCCTCCGCGCGATCCGCTTAAGTCAGCGTGAAAAGCTCGGGCGCGGCGAACAAGACGACACGCTTACGAGAATTGTGCTCAATGAGGCTACGGTGAACGAGCTTGCTTGGAAGCAGCCGGCCGACGAGGAGGTGACCGCGCCGCTGCACATCGGTCTTAAATACTTGGCCAGCGCCCTTCACCAACGCCCCTTAACTGCGGTTCCAATCACCAGATGCGGTTGAGGATTCGGAGGTCAGAGATATTCGGGGAAGTGCTGCTAATCCCTCGCTTGGCGCAAAGTTCCCTTCAACAAGCCGCGCAAACGCGGGCCGCAGCATGTTGTAAGGGACGACGGTGAACGGGGGTACCACACCTGGTGGCATGTAGCGACGTGTCACCAGCAACGGCGTTAGCACCGCGGAACCCGAAGCTTTCACACCTAGTGCGCCGACCAACTCCCGCCAACTGTCCTTAACCCACTCGGTCCTTATTTCGAGTTGTCTGCCGCCACGTTGAAGCGTCTCGATAGCGCGGTCGAGTGATCCGGGTTTTTGCAGGGGGAAATCAAGGTCCTTCGCCTCGATGACGACGATTTCTGTCACGCCCTTGTGTACGCGCGCGCCGATGGCGTCGATCTCGTGACATGGGAGCGGCGCGCCCTTTAGCTCGGTAAGCGAAGCCTTTGCCTTGAAGCCATGATCTCGCAGCTGTGCTGCTATGCTTTGCTCGAACCGAGCCGAGCGCTCACGTGCCAGTTTTTTGACCTCGTCGGCCGATGACCCTGCGTCACCTCTGACCCGTTGCACGAGTTGGTTCATCATTTGCGAGCGAGCCGAGAACATGTAGCCGAACGCGTTCACCCACATGATGGTGGAAAACAGCACCACACGAGTATGGCCGTCAGCGGCCACGGCACCGTAGCAGGGGTAGTACGCCGTCCAGTTTACATTGATGACGTCGTCGGGTATGCCGGCCGGCGGGATGTCTTCTCGCGGTACACCCAAGTCGAAGTAGAAGGGCACAGCAAATCGACGAACCCTCTCGAGGGTCAAGGTGAGTGCCTCGAGGATCGGGCGGGCTCGCTCGCCGGCAACATCGACCGCCGCGATCATGATCCCGTCCTGATCGATCACTCTGGTGAGCTTGCGTAAGAGACGAAAATTGTTACGCATGAGATTTTTGACGTCGTCGATCGAGAACCCAAGGACTGCACGCTGTGCCGCACCGAGCTCAGGCTCATGCAACGCAAGAGACGGTCGCCGGTTGGCGCGAAACAATCGCTCGATGCGTTGGGTGTTGACCTGCACCTCCGTCATGAGCCGGTCAACATTGGTCTTCGTCTCGATGAGCTCTCCGCCCTCGATCGAGCACTGGGAGAGCTCCGCCGTCACGGCATTGCGCAGGCGCGTGAGTACAACGACATCCCCAAGAAGCGGCCAGAGCGACCTGTAAAGAACGGACAGCGCTGGAGCACCCGATGAGTTTGTCAGGTGGACATCACCGAGTTCACATAGCAATAAATAAAGAAGCTGAGTGTGACGATTAAAGAGGATAGTATCCTGTTCATCTGAAGAATCTCTTAAATCGTAAGATTTTCGGGCGCGCTTCTCCATCTCTGAGATAGAATGCTGCAGAAATTCGGTTGCCGCTGGGATATTTCTTCCGATCAACTCGCGCGCACGAGTGAGCTGCAGCTCAGCGGTGCTCCGCAGGGTGGCGCATATCTCGACAGGATCTATGCTCTCGGGAGACATGCCCAGGTGATCGACCGGATATCTAAGGATCGTTTCCGCAAAAAGATTGATGTACCGGCAGCGCGGACACGGCTCGCCGCTCGCGTCATCGGTCAAAGGTTCGCCACAGGCCCGGCAGGCGTGATATGAACCGACTGCGCCAGTCATGGGCCCTCCCGAAGGCCACCACGCTAGAAGTAGGTTTTACTATTTGATAACAGCAAAGCAAAGTGCACCACGCCCGACGACGAATAGCAATTCAGACAGCACGTCCTTCTCGTTCCCTCAGTTTGGGGCGTCAAACGCATGACCGGTCTGGTGGCGTGATCCGCCTTCCTGGTCGATACGGCAATTAACCGCTGTTCTGGGTGGAGGCGGGTGATTTAGCCAGCCCCTTCCGACGACCGCTTTTGGCGCGTCTCGCCCATTACTCTCGTCCCGATGAAGGTCCTCTTACTGAACCGACAGCGGCCGCTCAGCCTCCATCGCCGGAACCGCTCAATTTGCCCCCAAAGCTGCCCCTCCGTGCGCTGCTCGGGGATCGGCTCGATCGGACGGAAAGCGGTCCTTGAGCCTCTGTCACTCAACGAGTTTTTCAACATTGGAATGGGCGGTGGCTCCTCCGCGGAGGCCGATAGGATCGGCTCCGTCATTGGAAGAGGAAAGCGAGCATGGAATACTTCGCCGGCCTGGATGTCTCGATGAGCGAGACGCATGTGTGTGTCATGAACCGAGACGGTGCCGTAATGCATGAGGTAAAGGTGCCGTCGACGCCTGCCGACATCGCAGCCGCGCTCGCGCAACTACCGGCCTGTCGGCGCATCCTGTTCGAGACCGGCCGGATGGCGCCGATGCTGTACCATGGCTTGAGCCAGCTTGGATTACCCGTTATCTGTGTCGAGAGCCGGCAGGCTTATCAGGCGCTGAAGTCGTTAGCGACGCACAAGACCGACCGCAATGATGCCCGCGGCCTGGCGCATCTCGCCCGCACCGGCTTCTTCAAACCGGTTCATGTCAAGTCACTGCCGGCCCACGCGGTACGATCGCTGATCATCGCTCGCAAAAAGCTGGTCGGCCAGCGGGTCACTCTGGAGAACCAGATCCGCGGCCTCGCCGTGATCTTTGGGGTCCGACTGCCCCGTGCCCTCAGTCCCGTCTTTGTCAGGCAGACGCTGCGGGCGAGCGAAGGGATCGCCGGCCTGTCTGCCGCGATGCGGGGGCTGGTTGCGGCGCGCGCGGCCATGCTTGCCGCCGTCGTGGCGATCGATGCCGACATAAGACGGATGGTCAGGGCATCCGAAGCTTGCCGCCGGCTGATGAGCATTCCCGGTGTCGGTAGAGCAGCGAAATAATGCCCATAATCAGCCGGGTGAGGCGATTATCCGTTACGGATTTCATCCCCGTTGCGGCGAAACGGTCATTGTTACCGGGCGCAATCGGCATGGCGACGAGGTTGCCCTGATCGTCCGCCAACCGGACGGCACGCTGGCACACTTACCGATCTGGATGACGGAGGATCGGGCAGCGGCGATGACGGTCACAAAGACCCCGCGTCTCACACTGGAGTGTTTGCGCGACCTGCGCCTCGAGCTCGATGCCTGGCAAAGCTTGCTTGCGACGATTCCCGTCGTGAAGGAGACGAGCATGCCGCGTCCGCAGCCCAGTCATCGCCAACCCGATCTCTTCGCGCCCAACGATCCGCCGGTGCCGATCGCAGCGTCCGAGCGGACGACGCTGTTGCTGCTGGTGAGCATCCTCCTGGCGGAGACGCTGGCGGTCGTCGCTGAGGCTGAGGCAAGCGATGAAAATCACGCCTGACCATTTGGCGCGCGGCGCCTTCGTCTACATCCGGCAATCCACCGCCGACCAACTCGCCAACAATCATGAGAGCCGGCGCCGTCAGTATGGCCTCGCCGAACGGGCCCGCGCTCTCGGCTGGACCGATGTGACGGTCATCGATGACGATCTCGGTCGCTCGGGTTCGGGCATCAGCCGCCCCGGCTTTGAGCGGCTGCTTGCGGCGATTTGTGAGAACCGCGTTGGTGCCGTGTTTGCGATCGAAGCGTCGCGTTTGGCGCGCAACGGGCGTGACTGGCACACCTTGATCGAGTTTTGCGGTCTGGTTGGCACGGTGATCGTTGACGAGGATGGTGTATACGAGCCGCGCCATCCGAATGATCGCCTGTTGCTGGGTATGAAAGGGACGATGAGCGAGCTTGAGCTGTCTCTCCTGCGCGCCCGCTCGATGGAAGCTCTGAAGCAGAAAGCACGGCGCGGTGAGCTCTTCTTTACGGTCGCCGTCGGTTACGTGAAAGCCGGCCGCGACAAAATCGAGATCGATCCCGATCTGCGCGTGCGTGAGGCGATATCGCTGGTCTTTGCTCGTTTTGCTGAGATGCAAAGCATCCGCCAAGTGTTTTTGTCACTTCTCGCCGACCAGATCGCACTGCCGTACATTGACTCCAAAAGCTCAGGGCAACGTCAACTACGATGGAAGCTTCCGGTCTACTCGACGGTGGATAATCTTTTGACCAATCCCGTTTATGCTGGGGCTTATGTCTTTGGTCGAACCGGTAGCCGGACGACGATCGAAAATGGCCGCAAGCGGATCTTGCGCGGCTATCGCAAGGATCGCTCGGACTGGGCGGTCTTGCTCGTCGACCATCACGAGGGTTACTTGTCTTGGGCGGACTTTGAAAGGAACCAGCGGCTGATCGCCGACAATGCCAACGGCAAAGGCATGATGGTACGCGGCGCGGTGCGGCAAGGGAGAGGCTCTGCTCGGTGGCCTTCTGCGCTGCGGCCATTGTGGGCGCCGGCTACTGGTCAGCTACAACGGCACGAAGGGCGATATCGGGCGCTATTATTGCGACGCGACCCGAGGCAATCCCGGAGCTGCCGCCTGTATCTCGTTCGGCGCTCTGAGGGTCGACCAGGCAGTGGGTGTCGAGATCGTGCGATTGCTGCAGCCGCTTGGCGTTGAAGCGGCGGTCCGTGCGATCACTGACTGCGAACATCAGTGTGGCGAGAAACAACGCCAACTTGAGCTGGCGCTCGAACAGGCGCGGTACGAGGCGGTCAGGGCGCGGCGGCAATATGATGCAGTCGATCCTGACAATCGCCTTGTCGCTGGCGAACTCGAGCGGCGCTGGAATGTCGCTCTCGCCGCGGTCGACAATCTGGAGAAGGAGCTGGAGGCACTGATCCGACAACGACCGGTCGCCCTGGGCGCCGAGGAGCGTCAACGTCTGCTGCAAATGGGCGCCGACCTGGAAGCCGCCTGGCATCATCCGGCGGCAACCGCTGTCACGCGCAAGCGGATCATCCGCACTGTGCTGCGCGAAGTCGTGGCGCGCGTCGAAGATGATCTAATCCATCTGCTATTGCATTGGCAGGGCGGTGATCACACTCGCATCACCGTACGGAAGAACCGGAGGGGTCAGACGCGTTGGGCGGTCGAGCCTGAAACGACGGCTCTGATCCGGGCCTGCGCGCGCTTGATGCCCGACAAGGCGATTGCTGGTATGCTCAACCGAACCGGAAAGCGAACCGGCCGGCTCAACGGATGGACGCAATCGCGTGTCCGTGGCTTCCGCAATACCCACAGCATTGCAGTCTACGTCGACGGCGAGTGGGCCGAGCGTGGCGAAGTCACATTGACCGAAGCAGCCAGGATACTCGATCTAAGCCCGATGACCGTGCTGCGCCGGATCCGCACTGGCATGATACCGGCCGAGCAATATTGCAAAGGCGCACCCTGGGTAATCAAGCGCCGGGATATTGAAGGTCAGCATCTAGTCGAACGCGTTAAGATGTCCCGCCAAGGTCCATCATCATCAAATCCAGATCAGCGAACCTTGATTTTTCAATGATGTAGAGAGATGAGCATCATGGCGTGGGACCGGGCCAACTTACCGCTCTCGCCTTCACGGCGGCTATTGACGATCCTGAGCGCTTCCGACGGTCTCGCGAGATTGGCGCCTATTTCGGCTTGGTGCCGCGGCGCTATCAGTCGGGCGAGGTCGATTACACCGGCAGCATCTCGAAGTGCGGCGATCGTCGGGTGCGCACCCTCTTGTACGAGGCCGCAAACGTCATGTTGACGCGCTACAAGGGACCGCTGAAGCTAAAGGACTGGGCATTGGCGATCGCCAAACGGTCGACGATGCGCAAGGCGCGGATCGCGCTCGCCCGTCGTCTGGCCATTATCATGCACGCCATGTTGCGCCACGGCACCGAGTTCAAACCGGTGTAGACAGGCAGCGCCTACCGGACAGGAGGTCGAACCGAGCTCCCGAGCGGAGCGACGCCCGAGGGAGGGAGCAGATGACGGCGCCGATTCTGTAGCAGCGGTCGTCGGCCGATTGCGATTTCAACCAAGCCGCTTTGTACCCAGCTGACCCCATCAAGTGCCACGTCAGCACGTAGAGAACGCAGACACCCGACAGCGTCGATATCGCACATAACCGAGCCGCCGCCCCTTGACCCATTAGAGAACGATATCGGGCATGAACGCCGGTTCGCGCCGCCGAGCCGGAACGTCCGCTATCGGATCGGTCAGAGGACCTTGGCGGCACCGTCCCCATCGGCTACAGAGCGCCGGAAACAGCCGTTCGAGTGCTCGATCGAGTATACGCGGACTGGCAATAGCGACCGCCACTGGCTGGTCGGCTTGTTGCGGGAACGGCTTGCCGGTTTACGAGGCTGTGAACGACCGCGTCGCGCGGCATTGGCGGCCGGGGTCAGGGTTTGACCGGGGCGCCTGGCGTTTTTGATGTGGTCGCGGTCGCGGCGTGGGTCTTCTCAGGGACCTTTACGATCTTGGTGGTCGTGCCACGATTGTCGAATTCGATGTGGACCAAGTAGATGCCGCTTGCGTCTTTCCCGCGATAATCCCAGCTCTCGGGTATATCCTCGTCCTCATCGCCTGCGTCGGTGCGCCAGGGCTTCCCGAGCAGCGCCTCGACCTGTTTCTCGGTAGTATGGCCGGGGACTACCGAGGCAAGGGTTTTTGTACTGAACTCTTGCTGCACTCCGAGCTCGGTCGCAGTCGGCGCGGGGAGGCGCTCCAGGCTGATCAGATCGGCCTTTCCCACGATCAGCTCGCCGTCATCGTGGGCAGGCCCTTGGGTCTGGTGCGGGATGAAGTACCGGAGGTCTCGAAGCGTAACGGCGATGTCGACGCCGCCGGCGTGATCGATGCTCACCGGCGTCGTCTGGTAGATAAGCACATACCCGGCGGGACCAAACCAGCTCCATGTAACCGCCGGCGTCTCGGCCAACACGCCTCCGGCGCCACTCCGGTCGCGGAAGGTCGCGCTAAGCGATGCCTCAAGCTGAGCAAAAGTCTTCTTCGCCGGCTGCGCCGGGAGGAGTTGGACCGGAACCGTAATGCTGAGCGTGTAGCGGCCGGCCGCCATTTTCGGACACGACCCCATCAGGGTCCGATCCCCCGCGGGCTGCGTCAAGTCCCGCGCCAGCGCCACCGTGCACGAGGTGCACGCCGCGGATTCGTCGCCGGCGGATGCACATCTCCCTAGTAGGATCAGCGGTTTGCCGGTTGCCTGTGGCGCGCCCTGCGCCGCGACCAGCGGCACGCTGAGAGCCGCCGCGCCGATCAGAAGAAATGCAAAATTCTGCACCTTCACCACTCCGAAATGCGCCAGCAATCGCCAAGCTCTATCGGAAATGAGGGGCTGACGGGAGCCCGCCGAAGCTGTCGCAATGACAAGCTTCGGGCGCGGCCCGGTCGGCCCGTGCGGGACAATCCATCATTGAGAATTGTGGGTGTCGTTCATCCCCCCTTCGGCGCCTTGTCCCGTGATGACCTGCGCGGCGTTGCCCGTCAACCGGAGGACCGTCACCCCCGAGCCGGCGCGATCCATGTTGTAGATATAGCCCCGGTCGTCCACTTCCCCGAGGTCGGAAAAGGTCTCCTTCGGGCAGTAGGTCGTCGGTAGGATCCCACCAGCACTAGCGCAATTCGGCAGAGTGTTGCCGTTCGGGGCCTGGATGAAGTAGGCGATTCGTCTGGGGCTGGTCGGGTCGCGAATGTCCCAGACCTGCACCCCGGCGTTGAAATATGCCGCGACGATGATCTTGCCGTAATAGGGAGCATAGATTTCCCGATTAAGCTCATGGATCCCGAAGCGCGCGCCCTTTTCGCAGAAATTGCCCGGGAACTGGCCGAGCGCCAAGGTCGCAAACGGCCAGATCGCTTGGGTGAGGTTGCCGTTAGCGTTCACCGTTGGGGTGATGTCGAGCAGCGTCGGGTTCTTCCAATCCTGCGGTGCGCAGTCGTTGGCGGTCTGCTCCGACGTGATCGCCAGCAGATCCCATGTTTGCGGCGTGCCGGCGAGCGAACTCGCTACCCAGTTCGTCTGTGTTTCCGGGATCGGGACCCCGAAGATCGGGATCGAGGTATGCGCCCCCTGCGACGGTTTCATCGTGACGTAGCTGATCTGCGGATAAAGCAGGTCAGCCTGGGTCGGAAAGTTCGCGCAACTCCCCGAAGCATTTGGGTTCTCCGATGTTTCACAGCCATACACTAGCTTATCCCGATCGGTGATCTGGACCACGCCGTCCTGGCCGACCCCGTAAGGGAAATAGACCTCATGTAGTACAGGCGGGTTGGCGGGATAGCCTACACTTGTGTTTACATTGTATAGGCCGGCCGAGTACGCCTGATGGACGCCGCCGGGGGGATTGGTGAAGCCCTCATAGCAGTTGCCCCCGGGGGCATTGTAACAGCTTACATAGCCGGCCGAACTGGCTGCTCCCGGCTGCTGCCCGACCAGCCCCCACTCGCGGATGAAGACCGGATTGTGCGGATCATGCAGATCGAAGATGTAGATGTGCTGCTTCGACCCGCTTTCGTTCCAAACAGGGAAACCGTCATCGTCCGACTGGGCGATCATGTAAGCGATGCCGGTGTCGCACTCCCACCAGATGTGGTGGTTGGCGGTCAGAAATTGATTGTTCGTTAAACTGGCGCCCTTGTTCGTCGTAGTCACGCCCTGGGCGGTTGCTTGCATTGACGGGCCACCGAGCAGGACGCTGATGATGAACGGCGCCTGCGGATTGGTGACGTCCCAGATCTCCTGATTCAGCGATCCGCTGTGCCGGATCATGAACCAACGGTTCGAGATATTTTGCAACTCGGTCCCGCCCTGCACCAGCGTGTTGCCGCCGCATACGGCGACATGCGTCGCGCCGCTGCCGCGGGTGTTGCTGGTCGGGAAGATCGACGCGATGTGATGAACATAAACCGGGTTTGCCGGGTTCGTCACGTCGATGAGCGAAGTGCCGTTGCTCTCGGTTTGGTCGGTAAGCGGGTTCAAAGCCGAGCCCGGGCTGTTGGCGACGTAGGCGATGTAGCGGCCGTTTTGGTCCTCGATCCAGCCGTCGTCGGAACTGGCGCGGCCTTGGTTCTTGTTAAACCCGACCACCTGCATGTTCCAGATCGACTGCTGGTCAAAGCCCTTCGGCGGGGGCGGAATGTCCGGCGGCAGGCCGGCAGCCCCCTCGTTCCCTAGGGTCTCTGTGACCGTCGGAACGTAGGGCCCATCAGGGAGATAAGGTCCCGGATGTCTCCCGAAAGTTGAAGGTCCGATATAAGATCCATTATATTGCGCCCAAGCTTGGCTTGCCAGTCCGATTGTAATTGTAACAGCAAGCGACAGCCAAAAGGCCGGTTTGCGCGTCATGGCAATTACCCTCCCAAAACGCTTTTTTGGAACGTCAGGTTGTGAAGTTAGCGGGTACCGGTTTTATGGTGTCAAGCGCAAAGCGTAATATGTCAGAAACCCGCGGCGGAGAAGCGCAATCTAGCCCGACCGACCAGCGAGAAACGCCTGTGCCGCGGGTCTGGAGCAGACCAGCCATCACCGATATATGCGCAGGTTGGAAGATCTAGGCGATGGCTCTTGTCACTGAAGTTGACCTATTAACACTCGACCGGGCGCGCTGGACCAAGCGCCCGCTTCCCAGTCTCCCAAATCTCCCACCGGGCTCGGGCAAGGCCCGGAATGGGGCATGAAGAGCGGTTCCCGCGCGCGGGCTGAGCGACCGTCTGGGTTTCGAAAGCGGGCAGTGGCTTGTTGATGATAGGTGACGTCGGCTCTTGGTCAGGTTCTCAGCCTTTTGCGCGTTCCTGCGCGTAAAGTTCGCGGCCGAAATCCCAGAGCCGCGGGCTTTCTCCGCTTATTGCGCGGGTTCTTGAACTCTCCCGGGAGTGCCAGCGGAAGGGGATGCGCTAGCGCGGTCATCGCCTTGTCGATGTGGGTGTCGTGCACATGCGCATAACGCAGCACCATTGCCAATACCTTGTGGCCGCTGATTTTCGGCACCGTCGGCAGATCCACCCCGGCTTTGATCAGCTTGGTGATGGCGGTATGTCGCATCGTGTGGGGAGTGAGCTTGCCCCGCAGACCGGCGCGTTTGACGGCGTCATTGAACGGGCGGTTCATCGTGGCGAGGTGACCGCTGCTGCTGTCGGCATGCGGCGATGGGAAGATCCAGCCTTGCCGATTCTCGCGCATTGTCCGTTCGTGTTCGAGGATGCGGACGAGCTCGGCCGTCAGGGGCTGGGTACGCCGACCACCTTTAGCCTTCGGAATGAACTGGCGCAGCTGGACAAAGTTGATCTGGTCGAAACGCGAAGCCAGGATCGTGCCCGCGGCGGCGCCCTCTGCCTTCCGCGCCTTTTTATAGCGGTCGATCGCAAACTCGGTGATCTGGTCGAGCCGCTGGGCGCCAAAGAATTTGGTCAAATGGCTTTTTACGCAAAGGTGGCGGCGCTTGACCTTTAAATTTTTGCCGTCGGATTGGATCAGCCGTTCGAGGTATTGCGGCGCCGCGGCGGCTACGGTGAGGGCGAGTTTACGTCCCTTTGGCAGAGATAGCCGGCCGGCCCGGGCGCCGCTGCGGGCTTTCTCCCAAAACTCTTCGCATTGCGTCAGCGTTACGTTGGCGCTGGCAAAGCCGATCGCCCGGTGAATGCGGCGGCCGTCCACCATGGCATTGACGAAGTAGCGGATATCGCGGTTGGCCGTGCACTCGGCAATGATGCCGTTTTCACGCAGGCTCTCGCCGGGCTGCAGCTGTTTGATTGCCGCGCGCGTAAGGCGGCGAAAGCGGATGCTCATGTCGATTCCTTTCTGTTGCGGGGCTTTTTTGTCGGGATGGTTCGTGCAACCGGTCTTGCTGGGGGCCGTTCTGTTTCAGGCAGGGTAGTGGCGTCCTGGCGCCGGTGCTCGGGGCGTTGATCGTGTCCGGCTGGAGATCGAGTGTGACCTCGCGCTCGACCCGGTCGAGGCTGCGGCCGAGGCGATGCGGGAGGACGCCCGCGAGGATTTGAGCCGGTTTATCGGGCTGATAATGCCGGATATCCGTCCGGCCGTTCATCACAAGCTGCTGATCGCCAAGCTCGAGGCCGTGGCGCGCGGCAAGATCAAGCGGTTAATGATTTTTCTGCCCCCCGGGCGCGGCCAAGTCGACTTATGCGTCGATCCTGTTTCCCCCTTGGTACATGGGCCGCCACCCGACCCACCCGGTAATCGCTGCAAGCCACGCCAAGGAGCTCGCCGAGCGCTTTGGCCGGCGTGTACGCAACATCGTCAACTCGCCGATCTACCGGGACATCTTTGGCTTTGGCTTAGGAGAAGAAAGCGGTGCCGCCGGCCGCTGGGAAACGGCGCGAGGCGGCGAATATTACGCGGTCGGCGTCGATGGCTCGGTGACGGGACGGCGCGCCGCCCTCGGCATTATCGACGACCCGGTCAAAGGCCGCGCCGAAGCCGATAGCCCGACGATCCGCAACCACGCCTGGGAGTGGTACAAGAGCGATTTCTGGACCCGTCTGCTGCCCGATGCTGGGGTGATCTACATTGGCACCCGCTGGCACGACGACGATCTCGCCGGCCGGCTGCTCGAAGAGCAGAAGGCGGGTGGCGAGCAATGGGAGGTGGTGTCGATCCCGGCGGTTGCGGTCGAGGGCCGCGCGTTGCGCCAGCTGCGCTGCGACTGGCCCGCGGGCCAGTTCGTCTTTCAGACCGAACGCGGCGGACCAATGACCCCGGCCGGGTTTCGCAAGACCCTGGCGGCGATCGGCAAGGCCGCCGGTTTCGACTGGCTCGTACATCCGCACTCGCTGCGTCACAGCACGGGTTACGCGCTGGCCAACAAGGGCGTCGATACACGGACGTTGCAGCATTATCTCGGGCATCGCTGCATCGAGCACACGGTGCGCTACAGCGAGCTCGCTGCCGATCGCTTCGCCGGCTTGTGGCAGGATTAACGAATACCGGATCGCACCGGAGATCACCCTGGCCGGACCGAAGCGAACTTTGAATAGCTGCAGCAATCGGTGCGGTTGACCTCGGCGAGGGCGACATGGATCAACACCTCTCGACCTGTGGTCCGGTGCTAGGCGTGTGGTCGTTACGAGCGTGTACACCCCGTGCGGGATACTGAGCGCCGCGGCGTGCTGCCTCGAATCGTTTCCGATTAGGACGGGCGGATGAAAACAGCCAAACGATCGATCTGCCCAGGCGACATAGCCGTCCTGAAGGACGGGCGCCATGGGCGCATCAGAATTGTGATTGGCGGTACACGGGGACGTGTGTGCGCGGTCGCAGTCGCGATCGATGAGGAAAAGTTTCGGGTCATCCCACTACAGCTACGCGATGTGATCCCGGATTTACGATCTGAATGGCGCGAACGCCTTCGGCGGAACCATCGCCTGTCCTGGCGATAACGACAGTGGGAGGGATGCTGCGAGCTGATTACAGCTTGTTGGGTGAAAGAGTCAGTTCCACCTCAATAAGCCGACAATCCGCGCGTCCAAATTAATCGTCTCTTGGGTGCCAAGAGCCGACATCCGCGGACGAACCGACGTCCCCCGGGAAGAGTAGCCGAATACGGCGTCGGCAAATTCAGAAGGAGTTCGACTGGCGGGCGGAAATTCGCTACCCCCGTCTAGGCCCAAATTGGTGTTGCTGGCTCTAATCGTACGAAGGATCGCGAACTCCTTGGGTTCGGCTACCGCTATGTCATCGCCTGCCCGTCAGGGGGAGGCAATACGGATAGCCGTATGTTGCCGTCGCGCCTGCACTCGTTGCGTCGTACCAGTAAACCCGTCGCGCCTGGTGACGCCGCAACCGGTGGAGGCCGAAAAGGGCATTTAAACGTCTACCCGAGCCCTCAGACGGCGATCACGTTGAGCTCCTTGCCTGCGTGCTCCGGGACGATAAACCACACCCCCACAGCCATGGCCACCATGAAAACCGGTATGGTCAGGAAAGCGAGGGCGAAGGACCGTGTGGCCTGCTGCAGCGCGACGGTGGCAAACGGCCACAACACAAATCCGACGAAAAAGCCGATGAACCACACGACGCCGTTGGCAACACCGCGAATGCGGGTGGGAAAATTCTCCGCAGTGAGCGTCGTGCTCGGGCCCCCGAAACCCAGGAACCCGAAACTCCAGGCGAGGCCAAAAATCCAGAGCCAGAGGTTGCTCGCCGCATAGACCCAGAGAGTCATAAAGACCGCACCCCAGATCAGCAGCGCGATAAAGCCGACCCGCCGCCCGATCTTGTCGGCGAGCCAGCCCGCTGCGCAAAGCCCGACAAAGCCGACGAGGCCCCAGAATACGTAGAAGCTACTGTATTCCGCGGTCGACCAGTGCTTTTCGGTCGAAAGGTAAGAGCGGCATCCAGGCGCCGACAGTCCCGAAAATGCAGCAACTGCAGCAGGCTACGAAAGTAGCAACCAAGGTGACCGACAGCACGTCGGGCATAAATACCTGACGGATCCCGACCTTGTCGGCCTCGGTGTACCACGTTCGATCCTTGGCGCTCAGCATGCCCCCGATAGCAAGCGTATTAGCGATGCGCCGCTTCCTATCCTGGGCGCGGACCCAGTAAGGGGATTCGGGGCAGGTCGCGCGGATGTAGATCGCGAGCAGCGGGATGATGCCCGGCACTATCACCGCCGCGCGCCAACCCCAGCTGCTGGCGACGAGACCGGCAATCGCGCCCGCAAACGAGGCCCCCAAACACCACATGCCGCGATTAATGCTAATCACCCGGCCACGCAGATGTGCGGGCCACGTCTCCGCCACGAGCATCGATCCCAGCGACCATTCACCATTGAGAGCAAAGGTGATCAGCGCGCGTGCCGCGACGAAGACCGCAAAGCTCGGTGCCAGCGCCACGACAGGCATCATCAACGAGAACATCGCGATGTTGATCGCGAGCAGCGTGCGGCGGCCGATCCGGTCGGACAGCCATGGCCAGAAATAGAGCCCGGTGATGCCAAGGGTGAGCCAGATCTGAAACCCGGTCCGGAAGGTCGGGATGTCAAGTGCGAACTCCCGGATGATGAGCGGCGAGATGAGCTGAAAAGATCACCCCGTCCATGCCGTCGAAGCCCCATCCGAGACCGTTGGCGAGCGCGATGTGCCAATGCGTCCGGGTGAGCGTCGATCCCTCCGCGACAGCGCGGTAATTGGCATATTGCAGATGCCTCTCCTCGAGCGGGCCGGACGCTTCGCCTGCTAAAAGGCTTTCCTCTGCGACATTAATCACCCCGCTGGCCATTCGGCACGCTCCGGAAATGGCACCGCGAAGAGCGGCGCGCGTTTTCTGTTTCCTGAGGTCAGGCTTTAGCTTACCGCCAGGTTGCGCGCAAAGCGAGGACTGTACCGCCTTCAAGACCATTTGCCCCGCACGCTGCCGCGGCAAAATCTCCACGCTGGCCAGTCTTTTTCGTCAATCCCTAACGGGTCGGCGCGAAAATCGATGTTTTCCCGCCGGCGACGAGAGTTCTAATCGACTTCCCCCAGCGATGAGGCAACGGAACTCGAGGTCGCGATTACGGGCGTCATCCGGAGGAAGTTCCGCATTCTGCTAGTTGGTCATTAGTGGAACGAGTTTAGGCCCCCAGGGGAGAGATTATTCGTGATCGCGGCGAGGCAAGGATGCAACCGCGTTGATCACCCAGTTGCCTTTTGGAGAGACCCGGATCAGCGCTGACCGAGATTGGTCATCGTCTGGATATAGGCCTGGACCTCCTGCGGCGACATCGTCAGCACTGCGAAGCTGACACCCCCAGAGGTAGAACCCATTTCCCAGTTAGGCACCGCCTGTACCTGAACATAGGCCTCCGTTTCGGGCGCGAGTTCGACGAGGTCGACGAGGTCGGCGGGGGTTCCGTAGGATTGCACCGTCAAACGATAGGTTCCCGGCTGGAAATCATGGAAGTATGCAGTGCCCTGCGCGCTTTGAGCCAGCGAGGCGCCATTGGCAAAGACCATTGGGTCGGCCGCGACATTGCCGCCGGGCGCGTTCGACTGTCGGAGAACCCAAACCCGAGCCATATTCGGCTGCAGTGCCGGAACTGATGCCTGTGAGGCCGTTCCGCCGGGCTGAGCGCCGCAAGCGCCGAGAAGAAGGACACCGCCGCAAAGCCCCGCCGCCACGAAACGACAATCGCGCATTGATAATCCTCCAACCTAGCCCGGATTTCTCAAACGGGGTAGATGCACCGGGGCTCGATATCTGAGAAAATCGTGTTGGTTCAACCGTTTGTCTCAGGATCAAGAGGAGTCCCGATGCCGACAGAGTGTAGCGCGGCGCTATTCGAATTTGCACGCGTCGAGGGGCGCTCAGTGGTGGCCGGGTTTGATGGCGGCAAGATCACTTCGGATGCCGGTGCTTTGCTGTTGCGGGCGAGCGACCAAGCCATCGGGCTGATCGATCGCTTTGCTCGCTGCTTTAGCGACCGCCGATCGCCGGAGCTGGTCGAGCACACGGTGGCAACGCTGGTCGGCCAGCGCATCTTCGGCATCGCACTGGGGTATGAGGACGTGCTCGACCATGACGATCTGCGCCATGACCCGATCATGGCGGTGCTGGCCGGCAAGCTCGCGGCGCGGCGCAAGAACTGTGCATCGGTGGCCGGCAAATCGACCCTCAACCGGCTCGAATTGGGCAGCCGGAGGCGACGCCCTACCACAAGATCGGGCACGACCCGCAGGCGATCGAAGCTCTGCTGGTCGATCTATTTGTCGAGGCCCAGGCGCGTCCGCCGCGGCAGATCATCCTCGATCTCGATGCCACCGACGACCCGCTGCACGGGCACCAGAGCCTGCCCCGGCGCAGGCCGGGGAGGGGCGCTTCTTCCACGGCTATTACGACGGCTATTACGACTGCTACTGCTACCTGCCGCTGTACATCTTCTGCGACCGGCACCTGTTGGCGGCCAAACTGCGCCGTTCCAATATCGACGCCAGCGCTGGGGCGGTCGAGGAGGTGGCGCGCATTGTCGCTCACATCCGCACCCGCTGGCCACGGGTGCGGATCTTATGGCGCGCCGACGCAGGGTTTGCCCGCGAACAGCTGATGCATTGGTGCGAGCTACATGGCGTCGACTATCTGTTTGGCTTGGCCAAGAATGGGCGGCTCACGGCTGCAATCGCCGGCGAATTGGCCGCCGCACGCCAGCACAGCGAGCAAACCGGCCAGCACAGCGAGCAAACCGGCGGGCCGGCACGGCGCTTCAAAGACTTTACCTGGTCAACACTGGACAGCTGGAGCCGCCCGCGCCGGGTGGTCGGCAAGGCCGAATGGACCGGCGGCGAGGCCAACCCGCGCTTTGTCGTCACCTCGTTGTCGCGCCGCGAGCATGAGGCCCGCCACCTCTACGAGAAGGTCTATTGCGCCCGCGGCGAGATGGAAAACCGCATCAAGGAATGCCCGCTCGACCTGTTCGCCGACCGCACCCCTGTTCCGGCCAGGGGCAGGCTCTCGGCCACGACCATGCGCGCCAACCAGTTGCGGCGATGGTTCGCGGCGATGGCTTATGTGCTGGTCTGCGCCTTGCGCCGGATTGCCCTGCGACACACCCAGTTTGCCGAGGCCACCTGTGGCACGATCCGCCTCAAGCTGCTCAAGATCGGCGCGCTAGTGCGGGTCAGCGTTCGCCGCATCAAGGTCGCGATGGCTTCCGCCGGTCCCTACCAAAACGAGTTCGCCCTCGCCCATTTGCGCCTTACCGCCGCGGCGCACTGACCCGGAAACGGCGCCCGAGATATATCACCCCAGTCCGCGCACGGCCGCATTGCGCCCGCCACGACTCGCTCAAGTTGCGCGCCGGTGCGCTCGCCACCATGCCGTGCACTGCCCGTACCACCGCTTCCAATTAGAAACCGGTATCAGAAATCCGGGTTAGAAGCGAACCAAGCATTCTTGACGAAGCCGCGTAGGCACCGTCGACAGCGCATGCGACCCATCGGACGCGGCGACGCCTACACGCGAGCGGTTTGACTGGTTGGCCTAGCTTCGCTGGGGACCAGCCCTGGCGCCTTCCCAGCACACATGCCCAGTCGGCAGTGATGATCGAATTCCTGCCGATTTGCCTAGTCCTTAGCCGCTTTATCGAGTTCCCGGCTAATCACCGTTGCACGGTACCGTGCTCGCTCTCGCGCGGATAACCGGAGCTATAGGGCGTCGCGCCTGCAGCGCCCGCGCTCTCACCGGCCGGGCTAGTCGACGGGATCGCCAATGGCGCTGCGGCGGCAGGAGCGGTCGGTACGCCGGTGCTGTACCGCTCCAAGCCGCCACCACCGGGGTTCGGGCCGGGCATTCCCATTGCGTTTCCTGCTGACGAACTGCCAGACTGAGCCCCAACAGGCGCGCAGAACGCAAGCGCGGCGATTACAGCGACGCCGGTCATCAGATATCTTGTCTTCATCGCTAGCCTCGGATGTTTTAAGAGCGGCGAGACTGCCGCTGGTCAACATGAATGTGACCGGAAGGCTGCGCTATGCAATTTCGGCGAATATTAGAATGAACAGTTTACGGCGCTGAATTTGTACAGACTTGTCGAGCGATGCGGCTCATTCTTTGTCACTCATGAGCCTGCGGCGGATTGCCTTTGAGCCGGTAGACGAGCCCGGTCTTTGTCGTGCCGAGGGAGAGCCAGTCGCGCCCGGATTGTTGCAGCGCGATGAAAAACTCGCGACAGCGGTCCATTGCTTTGTCGTGCAGTTCGTCGCGGCGCTGGAACTTGGCCTCGTAGGCGAATTCACCGCACATTGGATGGTGGGTGCCGCGCTCGCGCCAGATCGCGATGTTCGCTTCGGCGGTCACTCCTTTGCCAAAGTCCAACACCCCGAGGTCCTGCAGCACCTCCTCGACGATGGTCTGGTTGACCAATTCGACCCTGTCGGTGTCGGCGGTCTTTAGCGGCTCCAGGGCGGGAAACACATGCCCCAATGTGCCCATCGCGGTGCGGTCGCCCTCGGGCGCCTGGCACAATGGAAACTGCACATTGTGGGAGAACAGCATTCGGTATCCACCGACCTGATCTTTCAGCGGCAGAGCCTCCGCCTTGAATTTGATCCGGTAATTGCCGGCGATGTTTGGCCGCACGTCGAGCTCTGCCGCCTTCTGGATGTCAGGGTGTCGGAATTTGAAAACGATTTCCGGTTCGCCCGCGGGAAAGCCGTCCCGGTAGCGAATGCGCCGCCGCAAGATGAACGAATTGTTATAGAGCCGAAAGTCGGCGGCATCCAGGAACAGCACTTCCCGGATCGCCGGCTTAAGCACCACGCCTTTGTTGATAAAATCGATGCCAAATTTTCTCGCGGTCTGCGCCACCACCTCGCCATATTCAAAGAAGACTTTTGCCGCCGTGAAACGGTCGGGCTTCAGGATCAGCTTGCACTCGAGGTACTGGACCTCATCGAGCGGGCTACCGTCGCTGTATTGACCCTGCTTGAGTGCAAGCGGCCGGTCGCGCTCCAAATGCGTTGCTGCCATTGTCTAGCTCCCTGTTAAAACTGGTAAATGATCGCGACCAGCCCCACGGTGACCAGCAGCGTCAGCACCAAAAGCGGCAAGCCGACTTTGACATAGTCGCCGAAGGTGTAGCCGCCCGGCTCCATGACCAGCATATTCACCGCCGACGATACCGGTGTCACAAACGCGGCGGAGCAGCCGATCGAAACCGTTATTGCAAACGCGTATGGCGAGACATGCAGCGCTCTCGCGGCATCGATAGCGATCGGTGCTACCAGCACCGCAGTGGCTGAGTTGGAGATGAACAGCCCGATTAGTGCTGTGACCAGGAACACGGCGGCCAGCATCGCCAAAGGGCCAACCGACCCTAAAAGGCTGACCAGTCCATGCGCCATCAACGCGGTTGCGCCGGTTTTCGACAATGCCGTTGCAAGCGGCAGGGTGCCGGCCACCAGCACGACCGTCTTCCAGTTGACGATGCGATAGATCGAGTCAAGCCTGACACAGCGGGTGGAGATCATCGCCAAGGCGGCGATCAGCGTCGCAGCCGCATTCGCCACCAGCTGAGAGGCCATGACAGCAACCATGGCGACGAGAATAGCCACCGCAATCGGCGCGCGATGGCGGGCGGGCATCAGTTCGCTGTACTCCGCCGGCAGGGTCAGCACGACAAAATCCTCGGGGTCATCCCGCAATCGTCGGATCTCCCCCCAGCCGCCTGCCACCAGCAGTGTATCGCCAAAATCCAGGGTCTGGTCCTCGAGCTGGGTCGTCAGCTTCTCGCCGCGATGGCGGATCGCCAGCACGTTGAGATCGTATTGCGAGCTGAACCCGACATCGCGCAGGGTCCGGCCGATCAGCTTTGCCTCCGGCGCCAGCATGATCTCGGCGATGCCAACCTCTTGCAGGGCCTCGTGGCGCTGCCTCTGATCCAGTCGCGGCAGCACGACCAAATCATGGTCCGCGACCAGCTGTTGCGCCTGTTCTTCATTGCCAACGGCAAAGATCGCGTCATCCGGCTCGAACATGGTCGCGGGCGTCGCCGGCAGGAATTGTGCTCTGCCATGCTGATGTTTTTCAAAGCCGACGAGAACGGCGCCAAAATGCTCAGGAACCTGCATCTGCGCCGCCGACCGGCCAATCAGCGGCGAGCTGTGCGGGACCTGCAAACGGTGCCACTTATCGGCAAGACCGTAAGACCCGAGCAAATCGTAGGCACTTGGCTGCCGCGCCCTAGCCTCTCCGGCGGAGGTTTCTCTGCTCAGCATGTTGCGCCCGAACACCAGCATAAAGCCGATCGCGGCAACGAGCATGGCGACCCCAAAAGGTGTCCAGCTGAAGAAGCCGAGCGAGGCAAGGCCGCGCGCCCGAAGAGTGTCTTCGACAATCATATTGGAGGACGAGGCAATCAACGTCATCATGCCGCTGATCAAGGTCGCGATCGAAAGCGGCATCAGCATTCGCTTGGGATTGAGCCCGACCTTGTTGGCGATCGTCAGGACGACCGGGATAAACATCGCGACGATCGCCGACGAGCTCATAAACGCGCCGATGGTCCCCGCCAAAATCATGACCAATGTCACCAGGCGCGCCTCATTGCTGCCGCCGGCTTTCATCACCGCCTCGCCGAGGCGGTATGCGACGCCGGTGGCGATCAAGCCTTCGCCGACGATCGACACTGCAGCAATCAGAATCACCACCGGCTGGCCAAAGCCCGCCACCGCTTCTTGGATCGTCAGCACACCGCTCAAATTCAGCGCCAGAACGATCAGGATTGCCACGACATCGGGACGAATCCGTCCGGATGCGAACAGCACGACAGCGCCGGCCAGAATCCCAAAGACGATCAGCATGTGCGCTGTCATGGCGCCCTATCCCCATGGTTGAGCGGCGCTAGCGCCTCCTGGGAGCATTCGAGACTGAAACGCAGCCCGTGCGCCATCCCTAAAAATCAGGGAATGCAACTCGCTCTTGCCGATGACTCGGCTGATCTCCCTGAAGGCGAAGAACGGAATGAGACCGACTGAAAGGATAATCGCAACAAAAAATACGCCGCTCGGGCTGCCGCCGCCGATTTTGGGGATGCTTTGGGCAAAGGTCTTGCCCCGGGCCAACCCGACGAGAACCTCTTCCACCATGTCAAAACAGATGAACAGAATTGCAAATAGGACCGCTTTATACAAAATCGGATAAATCAAAGCTCGATCTTTTAAATTATCGCCAAAATGCAGATCCTCGGCGATGAGCATGACTTTTGCCAGGATCAATGAGTTGATGATGGCAAAACCATAGAACCGATAACTCATCTGACGCTCGGCCAAGACAACTGATGCATGCAGCGCCATCAAACCAAACATGACCCAGAGATAAATTGCCATGCTGACGAATTTTTTTATTTCGACGATGATCTTACCGAGAAGGCTACGCCCGTTGTCGTGACTGTCGCTGGGTACTGGGCCGGCGCTCATCTGACGATGCTTTCCTTCGCTATAGGGGGACTAAATTCGTTGATCGTGGATCGGGCGTCGCTGTTCTTCGGCAGGATCAGCGCATCGGCATTGAAGGTCTGGTTTGGTGGTAGAATGGCGACCCGGCGTTACGGCGTTTTCGGGGAACCGCTTACCTTTAATTCGTGAAGTCCTTCCCAGCTCTCGGGAAGGACTCCACAAATCGCTGACGCAACCCTCAATACGGAAGCGCGCGCTAGATAATGGAGGCGTGCGTGTAACCGCCGGGCTCCACGCCTGGCTCGTAAAGCTTTCCGTCGGTTTCTTTCACAATGAAGCCCACCTGGCCACCCTTGCGGTTGGGCGGCAGGCCAAGATTGGATAGCGTCTCCTCGACACTGTTGTACCAGGTCCCGATCTTAAAGATCTGACGCGCCTCTTCTGCGGTCGCGACCCTGCGGCCTAGTTGTTTTGCCAACTGCACCTGCCACTCAACCTGTTTGACCGTGCTCATGCGTTCGCCCTTGTTGGGGCTCCACAAATTCTCTTCGATGCCGCAGCGAGCATGCGCCCCGAGGGCAATCGCCATCCCGGTCAATGAAAACATCGAACGCATGTTCGACATCATCGTGAAGACCGAGCCATGCGGCGAGCGGCGGATATATTCCATCAGGTCGAAAGGATTTCGGCCCGCACAGCCGCCACCGACGGCCATCAGGCAGTGGTTTAACGGCCCCATATAGAGACCCGCGCGGATCAGGCGCTCGACGGTCTCGAGTTGATGGATATGGCAGTTCATAAAGTAGGGCTGGATCTTGCTGTGCCGCAAGCGCTTCAGGTGCTCGACATAAAAGGACGGGGTGGAGGTGACCGTCAGTTCCGCATAGGCAGCCAACATCCCGGGTTGTTCGAAGCTGGTCCCGGCATAGTCCTCCGGTGTCAGCAGCTCAGTCACGTTAAACGAGCTTGTGCCGACTTGGACCGTGACTTGATCCGGCTTCGGCTCAAGTTCGGCGAGCATGTGCCGGGTATCGTAGCCGAGCCATTTGGCGGTTTGGCCGGGTCCTTTCGGAGCGAATGAGATCGAACCGCCGACCGACAGGATCATCTTCGGCACCGCTTTGCGCAGGCGGCCCAGCATCTCGCTGAAATCGTTCATGTCCACAGAGCCATGGCCGGTGTTCGGATCGCGCACATGGAGGTGCAGCATGGTGGCGCCGGCGTTGTAACAGTCGACCGCCGACTGGGTCTGCGCCTCGAAACTGACCGGCAGATCAGGGGCGTCGCCCGGAAGCCATGACGGCCCATAGGGCGCTGCGCAGATGATCAACGGATCCATATTCTCCGGCATCAGCGTGTCATCGGTGTAATACATCTCAGTCTCCTTGAGTGAACTGCTGGACGAGTGGTATTTGCAGTCGTTTAAGGGGTTGCCTTCTGGTTGCGCGGCGAGTGGTGAATGAGATTCAGGTTGCTCCTCTCTGCTGGTAAATGCCGATCGTGGCGTCAGGCGCCCAGTGCGGGTACTGCACCGTGCGACGCATAGGCCCTCGTGCGTTTGCCGCCGTATTGTGCGGGGCTAGCGGACGCCTGTTGCGAAACCCTCTGCAGTACTGGCGCCAGCAGGCGGGCTCACTGCAGCTGCTGCCTGGTAGGCCGAAATATCGAGTTGGTATGCCTGCAGCGGTCCCTCGCATAACGCCGCCTCGTGCGGATGGCGTGACATGCATGCGTTGTAGGCGCGGACAGCGGGGTCTGCCGGCAAGGCGCAACCGAAGACAAGGATCGCGAGCCCCAATGAGGCGATGGCGCGCTTGACCTGCTCCACCGCTGGGTCACCGCTCCCCGCCAGTAGCGCGGTGACGCTCTTTAGATCTTGCCGCATTGTTTAGCTCCTTTTGGACTTGCGGCGCATGTACGCTGCCCAAGCCCGTTCTCGGTAAGCGCAGGATGACGGTTTGGCCTCTTCGGCGGGGCCGGGGCCGGCTCGCCTCGCGGTCAGGCGCCAGGCGCTCCTGGCCCTTGCACGGTGATGACGATGCGGCGGTTTTTCGCGCGGTCGGCCGGAGTATTGTTCGGGGCTACCGGATGGGTGTCGCCAAACCCCTTGGCGGAGATGATGTTCGGGTCGACGCCTTGCGCGACGAGGTAGGTGACGACGTCGCCTGCCCTCCGCGACGACAACGTCAAATTGTCATTAATTCCGGCGCGCTGCAGCTGTCCTCCGACCGGCTCACCATCGGTGTAGCCGTAGACAACGATCTTGGCGTTCTGCAGTCCGGTGAGCTTTGGGACAATATTGTTGCTGAGCTCGGTTTTGCCCGCGGGGCTTAGCTGATAGCCGCCCGGTGGGAATAAGAGGTCGCCGGCCTCGACAAAGCTGGCCTCGCGTTGCAGCCCTGTGACCTGCGCTTGGAGCTGCTGGTTCTGGGTCTGAAGCTGCTGGTTCTGTGACTGCAATGCGTCGTAGTCACTCTTCCATACGCAGCCCGACAACATCAGCGCGGTGAGGGGGACAACCCTCGCCACAGCCCTCAGCTTCATATTCATTTGCTAGTCTCCCGCAGGGATTTTTGTTTAATCGGGCGAAGCGCGCCCAGTCGCAAACCTAGAGCCCCTGCTATCCGGCCGACTATGCAGATTCGGCGAATGTAGGGCCGGGGATTACGAATCCGGGCGGCCGCTGAAGCGTCGCCGAGGGCAACTCGCCAAATTCGGTTCGGTAAACCACGGCAAAGCGCCCCGGCTCGGTGAAACCATAACTGGCGGCTATCTCAGCGACGCCTGTCGTCCCCGGATCGGCGTCGCGCAGCGCCAAACGTACTGTCTTTAGCCGGCGCAGGAGCATATACCGGCTCGGACTAATGGCCAAAAACTCGGTGCAGCACGATCGCAGGGTTCGCTCACTCGCACCAACCAGTGCGCACAACTCGGGCAATGGCAATTGTCTATGTGGATGCTCTGCCAGCACCTGCTCTAGCCGTGCCATGATCCTGGAGTGACGCGGCCTGGCGATCCCGTCATGCCGGGGCCGGGCGGCTAGACAAGTGACGAGCTCGTGAATGAGACCCTGTTCGATCGCGCGCGCGACCTCGGGACGCGCCAAAATTCCCGGCCGGGTCTCTGCAAGGCGGCACGCCTGCGTATGCAGCCGCCGCAGCCGGGCCGCATCGCGCGCGGCCGGGCGCACGATCCGCGCGGCCGTCGGCGGCGAGAGTGGCCTTCCGTTAATAGCGCCGCCATATCGTTCGAGAGGCCGTGGCGGCAGTCCCAGCAAGCTCCAGCTGCACGGTCCAGTCGTCCGCTGATGGAACCGCTCGCCGGGACTATGAAATATGATCTCGTTTGATTGCAGTTGCTGCCCGCCCCAGAGCATCGGCGGATCCGGGCGCGTCGTAAACCCGACAAAAACCAGCGCCGGGTCGAGCGACACATAGGCAATCCGCGACACATCCTCCTCGCTGCGCAGCAGCTGCAGGTGATGAAGTGTCGCCCAAGTCAAGCGGGCGTTGAACGTACCTGGAGAGGTAACGAGGAGATCGATCCGCGTCCGGCGCAGGCTCGCCTGGTAATCCTCGGGATCGATAAAGGTGCCCGTGCCGCTTGCCGGCATTCGCTTTCCTGCATAACAGTCGGATCAAACCCGCGGACCCGAGCGTCGCGATGCCGACCAAATTGTCGCCAACCGCCCACGATAGGCCCTGCGAACCGCGGCTGACTATGCAGATCCCGGCAACTGCCAGGGCGAGCCGATATTTTTTTGCGGTTGCGGGTCGGGCGGCCGCCGCAGCGTTGTCGACGGCGACTCCCCAAATAGCGAGCGATACGCTACCGCGAACCGCCCCAACTCCCAGAAACCATAGCTGGTCGCAACCTTGGTCACACTCGTCGCAGCCGTATCGGTTGCTCGCAGGTCCCGGCGGGCCAGATGCATGCGCCGCAACCACAAATAGCGTGTCGGACTCATGCCTAAATGCTCCTGGCAGCAGGCGCGTAGCGTTCTTTCCGATGCTCCCACAGTAGAACAGAGTTCCGCCGTATACAGTGTCTGATCGGGGTTTGACTCCAACAGCTGTTCAAATCGCCGCATAACCGCCGCATGGCGGCGCAGGGCGCTGCTCGTCTCGGCGGCCTCTCCACCACCGATACACCATACCATTGCATGCAGAAGACTCTGCTCTATCGCCCGAGCTACTTCGGGTTGCACCAGAATGTCAGGGGCGGTCTTGGCGAGGTGGCCGGCGGCTTCATGAAGACTTGATAAAAGCGACATAGCTTGCAGCGCTGGTCTAATACAGCACGTGTCGGATGGTGCCAGCACCACACGACCGGTGATTGCATACCCGGCGGCCGCAAGATCCTCTTGCGTCAGCGACATCGTACCCCATCGCAAGCCCGCCGCGGTTCGCTGATGTCCGACCGAACCCAAGCCGAACACCAGAATTCTGCCCTGCGGCAATTCCATACCGTCCACGTATTCGGGTGGATTTTGACCGGTCGGGAACAAAATCGCGACCCGGTTTCCGATCGCGACACTATGGATCCGCGCCAGGCTTTCCTCGCCGCGAAGCATCCATACCCGGTTCAGATCGATACGGGTTAGCTCGGCCCGGAAGTTGCCGCGCGCGGTGACAACACCATCCACCTGCGCGTTCCGGACGGCGGCATAAAACGCATCGGGGTCGGTAAAGGTCAGAACGGCGCTGTTCGGCATATTTAAAGTCCCTGCTTATTTTTTAAGCTGAGAAGATGCCCGGAGAGCCGGCGTGATCTCCACGGGCTGTCCGCGCCGCGTTGCAAACCGAGAATTTATCCTATTTTAGTCCGAAATCGATGACGGTTATATGATGCGCGGTCGGCGGTCGGCCGCTGAAGCCGCGCAAACTACGCCCAACGATTCAACCGAGCGCGTCGTAGTCGCCATTCCGCCTGAGCGAAATTAGGCGATGTCTGCGAAGACGGCGCCGGGAGTTAGGGAAAATGCGGAGAATATCGGCGTTTCTCAGCGTCCTGCTTTGCGCCGCCGCTCTGTTAACCACAATCGTGGCCGCTGCGCAAACCGAACGGCTGATCTTTTTGTCGACGCAACTGCGCCCAATCGAGGAGGCGCAGAAGATGCGCAATATTATTCTCAGGAATTCTCAAGGGGAGGTCGATTACATTACCGAGCAGCCTTCGCAGTTTTCGACGCGCATTGAGGCAGAGCGAGAGAGCGGCGCGCATACGATTAATGTGGTCGGCGCGCTCCACGGTGAGCTCGAGCCGCTCGAGCGGCGGGGCGCATTAGTTCCTCTCGATGATCTGGCCGCCAAGCTAACAGGTCGCAACATCCCGGACTCGCTGATAGCCCTCGGTAAATTTGGCACCGCGCACCAGCTCTATATCCCGTGGATGCAGGCGAGCTACATTATGGTCGCAACAAAAAGGCGCTCCCTTATCTGCCTGCTGGAGCAGACATCAACGCGCTCAGTTACGATCAGCTCGCCGGGCAGGCCAGCACGCTCCAGCGGAAGACCGGTAAGCGCCTGGTCGGCTTTCCGGCCGGTCCGCAAGGGCTGGTGCACCGCTTCTGTGAGGGCTACCTCTACCCGTCCTACACCGGCGGCGTCGTGGTTCCGTTCCGCTCGGCGACGGCCGCAACAATGTGGACCCAGTTCGCATCGTTATGGAAGAGCGTCAATCCGAACTCGACAAGCTATAATTTCATGCAGCAGCCACTGCTCTCCGGCGATGTCTGGATCGGCTTCGACCACGTTGCCCGCGTGCTCGACGCGCTGCGCCAAAGACCGGGCGAGTTCATCGCATTCCCCGCTCCCGCCGGCCCCAAGGGGCGGGGGTACATGTCGGTGCTCGCCGGGCTCGCTGTGTTGAAAGGCGCGCCCGACATTAATGGTGCGGTGGAGCTGATCGATTATCTGACCCAGCCCGAGCCGCAGATCGCCACCGTTCGCAGCGTCGGGTTTTTCCCGGTGGTGAAAGAGGAGTTACCGACCGACCTCGAACCTGGCGTGAAGTTGGCCGTAGCGAGGCGCTCGATCGTTTGCTCGACCTCGGTCTGGCTCGCTACACCTCAACCCGTACAGCTCGGCGCTCGCGCGAGGATTGGTCGGCTGTCTGATCGCGATTTCGATCATAAGTTTGGTTTCCGGTCCGTTCTAGCCGCTGGGTAAGTCGCTCCGATACCTGAATACGGCTCCAAGGGTATTATCTACGCTATTCTACCTTTCCGTTCCCGTTTCTTCTCGCATCATCTTGCACATTGCAAAAAGTTCTGCTTCTTGGGTTTTCAGGCACGATTACACCAAAATTACACCATTGACCTTTTCCAGGGTCTCGCATTAACCACTGAGTTGGGTCCGTTTTCCAGATTTTCCAATAGTCTATACCCTGGAGGCCGGAAGCGGAATCGAACCGCTGTACGAGGATTTGCAGTCCTCTGCATAACCACTCTGCCATCCGGCCAGCACGGCCCCATATAGGCGCGCCTCGCGCATACGGTCAAGCACCGCACCGACCGACGCTGGATGTCCTGCCGCAGCCAGGAATACCAAGATCTATTTTCTATCGCAAATTATCGCGGGCATTGGTCAGAGGCTAATTCCTCGGCCGGCGGCGGGCGCCCAAGAAAAACGGCACACGGCCGGCGCCGCGCGCTTTTTGTTCATAACGGGTGGGTGGCCAATCCGCGGGCCGCACCCGCCAATCGGCTGGTCGCCGGGCCAGCCATTCAAAGGCGGGCTGGCTGGTGACCCGCTCCAGCATCCACGCAAAATACTCGGCATCGTCGGTGGCGAGGCGCAATTCGGCCCCGTCGCGCATTATCCGCGCTAACTGATCGAGGGTCTCAGTCGAGACAATCCGCCTCTTATGGTGCCGCGCCTTTGGCCAAGGATCCGGAAACAGGATAAAAACACGGTCGATAGAGTGGGGTGTTAATGCGGCGATAAGCTCGCGTGCATCGTCGGCAAAAAGCCGGATATTGGCCAGTTGCCGCCGCGCGATATCGCCAAGCAGTTTGGCGACCCCGTTTTCGAAGACTTCGCTACCTATGAGCCCGAAATCAGGGTGGGCTTCGGCTTGCGCAGCGAGGTGCTCGCCGGCGCCAAAACCGATTTCGACCCAGATCGACCGAACCGAGACAGCGAACAACTGTGTCGGATCGATCTCGCCCGATGGCGGAAGTTCGATTGCCAGCTTCGGCAACAACCGTTCGACCAGGATCTGCTGAGCGGGGCGCAGCCGACGCCCGCGCTTGCGCCCGTAGAGACGGTTAGCGTGGGACCGCCCCTCGTCCCTGAGGGAATCAGAAGGCGCGTCGCAATTCGTCGACGAGATCGAGCTTCTCCCAGGAAAAGCCGCCATCGGGATCAGGGGTTCGTCCAAAATGCCCATAGGACGAAGTGCGCGTGTAGATCGGCTTGTTAAGCCCGAGATGAGTGCGGATGCCGCGTGGCGAAAGATCCATCAGCTCCTGCAAGATGCGCCCGAGCTTGTCCTCGTCGACCGCACCTTGAGTGTCGACATAAAAGGACAATGGCTTCGCGACACCGATCGCGTAGGCGACTTGGATCGTACAGCGCTCAGCCAGTCCGGCGCCGACAACGTTCTTGGCGAGGTAGCGCGCCGCATAGGCGGCCGAGCGATCCACTTTGGTCGGGTCCTTGCCCGAGAACGCGCCACCGCCATGTGGCGCTGCCCCGCCATACGTATCGACGATGATTTTGCGGCCGGTAACGCCGGCATCGCCATCGGGCCCGCCAATCACAAAAACCCCCGTCGGATTGACGAGAAAGTTCTGCTCGTCACACATCCAGCCATCGGGCAGGGTCGAGACGACATAAGGGCGGATGATCTCGCGCACCTCATCCTGGTCGATCCGATCGGAATGCTGAATTGAGACGACAACCTTGGTCGCCCTCACCGGTTTGCCAGCCTCGTACTGCAGCGTGACCTGGCTCTTGGCATCGGGGCCAAGAAGCGGGGTGTTGCCAGAATGACGTGCCTCGGACAGCGCGCGCAGCATCGCATGGGCATAAAAGATCGGCGCCGGCATCAAGGCCGGGGTCTCGTTGCAGGCATAGCCAAACATCATTCCCTGGTCGCCGGCGCCCTCATCCTTGTTGCCCGACGCATCGACGCCCTGAGCGATATTTGCCGACTGGCCGTGGATGTGGCATTTGATCGCCGCCCGCTCCCAATGAAAATTTTCCTGCTCGTAGCCGATGTCCCGGATCGCCCGGCGCGCCACTTCGATCAGCTGTTCGCCGGTAATCGCGGCGGGCCCACGAACCTCCCCCGCGAGGACGACGCGATTGGTCGTGACCAAAGTCTCGACACCGCAGCGGGCCTCGGGTTCAGCGGCGAGATAGGTGTCGACGATCGCATCGGAAATCCGGTCGCAGATCTTATCGGGATGACCCTCGGAGACGGATTCGCTAGTGAACACAAAATTCTGTTTCGCCAAGGGATTACCCCTCCTGCGCAATGAGCGATGAGGCCAATGCCGCGCCGTTGATGCAGTCTCGGGAGACGAGCGTCAACCCCCGATTCTCATCGCACCTGTTTGTTCGCGAGCTTCGCGATCAGAGATGGCGGCTATTTTCTGGCGGACGTTCGTTGCCGGTGGCGAGCGCCTTGGCAAGATCGAAGAGCCGTCGGCGGATCGTTGGATCATCGATCCGATAATATGCGCTGATCAACTCGACGGTTTCACGCTTGCGCAACGGATCGGAATCAAATCCCTCAGCGGGCGGTTCGGCGAAGCCGGCGGGGATCGCGGGTGCGCGCACCGGGTCCATGTCGTCAAAGAAAAACGAAACAGGGACGTCGAGTACCCGGCTCAAATCATGCAACCGGCTCGCGCCAATTCGATTGGCGCCCCGTTCATATTTCTGAACCTGCTGAAAGGTCAGCCCAATGGCTTCGCCGAGTTTTTCCTGACTTAGGCCGAGCATATTCCGCCGCAACCGCACCCGCGAGCCAACATGGACATCGATCGGGTTCGGCTTGTCGCCCTTCTGGCGGCCGGGCCGACGGGGCTGTTGCTGGATCGCCACTGGGGAGGACCACTTTGCCGATAACAATTCGTTAGCTTTTTAGAATGCCCGCCCTCGCCAGTCAAGGTGAAGCTTCAACTTTTAATAATCTGTTGCAACCTGAAGCGGTAGAACTCACCGCAAGCGAAGCACTACTGGAATGGCCGCGAGGATCAGCAGTACGAGCAACATCCAGTTGCCGGCCCAGGCGTAGGGGGTCCGGGACATGGGCCCAGGCAGTGCGCTATCGATATAGCCGATAGCGTCGAGATTGGTGCGCGCTAGAACCCGGCCGACCGGGTCGACGACGGCGCTGATGCCATTATTGGCAACTCGCACCAAGGGCAGTCCTTCCTCGACGGCACGCGTCCGGGCGATCGCAAAATGCTGATACGGCCCTGAACTGCGCCCATACCAGGCGTCGTTGGTGACATTCAGCAGCCAAGCCGGGCGATTGCTCTCATCGACGATCGCCCCCGGGAAAATCGCTTCATAGCAAATCAGCGGGGCGAAAGGCGGAAGACCAGGGAGATCGATGGTTTGCGGCCCGGCGCCTGCACTTAGGTCCATGGTGCCGGAAGTGATCTTGGTGATCGGCAGCAGATCGCGGAACGGCACGTATTCACCAAACGGGACGAGGTGCGCTTTATCGTAATGGGCAGCGATATCGCCATGATCATTGACCGCCTCGATACTGTTCCAGATCTTTTCGATCGGAGCCGGAGGCGGGTTCGCGCGCAACACGCCGGTAATCAGATAACCGCCTTTCGGTACGATCGCTGAAAGGGCATCGCGCGCCGGCCTATCGCGGCCAAGCAGAAAGGGCGTCGCGGCCTCGGGCCACAGGATGGCGTTCAAACGGTCGCGAGTGACCGCACCGCTGAGATCGATCAGGCGGCGAAAGTTGTTCTGTTCCGCGGTAGGCTGCCATTTCAGGCTTTGCGGGATCGAGGGCTGGACCAAGCGCAACCAGGTGTGAGTCAGCACCGTTGGGGCGCTGGCGAGGCGGATCGCGCCGCCCGTCGCCGGCACCAGGATCAACAGCCCGCCCACGATCGCCGGGGCCCAGCGGCGGGCAATCGCCATCGGTCGCGTCCGCGGGCTACCGAGCAGCGCCAATAAAGACGCGGCCAGCACTGTCACAAAGCTGAGGCCGTAGATCCCAACCACGGCGACGCTCTGCAAAACGGCGATCGCTCCCGGAAAGCCGCCGGACCAGGCATAGCCGATCAGGTTCCAGGGAAGGCCGGTAAATGCATGGCCACGCGCCCATTCACCGATGCTCCACGCGATAGCAAAAGCGAAAACACGCGCGGGCGGCGGCAGATGCAGGTATCGGGTGAGGAGGCTGGTGGCGAGCAGCGCCAATCCGACATAAATCGAAAATCCGGCCGGCAAGCCAGCCGCCGCGAACGGGACCAGCCACCAAAAGCGGTCGATATCGACAAAAAGCGCCGCGGCGATCCAGTAAAGGCCAGCGAGAAAGAAGCCGAACCCAAACACCCAGCCTAGGCGAAACGAAGCACCCGCGGTGACGCTGCCATCATCGAGCCATAACAAGCCGGGGAAGGCGACCGCCAACAGCGGTGTCAAATCGAAGGGTGGCATCGTTGCCGCGGTGACAACGCCGAGCAGAAAAGCCAGCCCATAGCGGCGCAAGCCAGTCAGTGCCGCGACGTCTTGCGCTAGCCGGCACAGCGGCGTATCGACGCGAGAACCCGGCCGAATGCGGTAGATTACAGAGTCAGGCACTATTTTCGGGATCAGGCACTATTTTGCGGGGTCAGGCACTGGCGTCGCCGCCAGCCCCGTTCGCCGGCGGAAGGCGGCGCACGCGCAACCGCTTGATGTGCCGCGGATCGGCTTCCAGTACCTCGAATTCGACACCCGATGGGTGAGCGATGACCTCGCCGCGTTTGGGGACGCGCCCCGCTAGTGTAGAAACGAGGCCGCCCAAGGTGTCTACCTCTTCCTGGTCATCGTCCGGTCGCAGCTGGATGCCCTGCCGCTCTTCAAGCATTTCAATCGGGGTTCGGGCATCGGCGATCAAGGTTCCGTCGGCTCGCTCGATAAGGTTTGGCCTATCGGCTTCATCGTGCTCGTCCTCGATTTCCCCGACGATTTCTTCGATAAGATCTTCGATCGTCACCAGCCCGTCGATGCCCCCAAACTCGTCGACCACCATCGCGATATGCGTGCGCGCCTGACGCATCTGCACCAAAAGCTCGAGGATCGGTACGGATGGCGCCACGAACAACAATTTGCGCAAAATTGGCGCCAATTTGGTCTCGCGCCGTTCTGCGACCGGCGGGAGAATATCCTTTACATGAATAAAGCCGATCACATCATCGAGAGTCTCGCGATATACGGGTACGCGAGAATGTTCCTGCTCGATCATGCATTTGACGACTTCGGGGAACGGCGTCTCGACATCCAGGGCCACGATGTCGATGCGCGGGACCATCACGTCGGCGGCCGTGCGGTCATGGCCTTTTAAAATATTGCCGATCAGCACCCGCTCATGTGCGCCGAGCGAATCAGATCCCTCGGGCGGCTGCTCTTCGATCATCTCGTCGATGGTCTCGCGCAGGCTTTCGCCGTTGCGCTGCCGGCGGATTAGCCGCATCAGGCTGCGCAGGGGTGTAAAAGCCCGGTCCCGATCGGGCTGGCCGCTACTTTCAGGCGGCTCGGAAGCAGTCATTGAGAAGTCGGTTAAATCCCTAATAGGTCACATAGTGCCGCGATAGGGATCTGCTACCCCCAATTCAGCCAATATGGACGTTTCCAATCGCTCCATCTCAACAGCTTCCCCCTCGCTCGCATGATCGTAGCCGAGCAGATGTAGCACGCCGTGCACTATCAGATGGCCGAAATGGTCGGCTAAGGGCTTGTCCTGCTCACCTGCCTCGCGCGCAACGGTCTCGAAAGCAAGCACCACGTCGCCGAGCAGCAGCGGCGCATCGCGTGGCAATTGAGCTCCCGGGGCCCAGGCCGGAAATGCAAGAACATTGGTCGGGCGGTCAATCCCCCGCCAATCGCGATTGAGCTGCCGCTGTTCGGCATCATTGGCGAGAACGACGACCAACTCGACCTGATGCGGGAGTGCGAGCGCCGCTTTCGACTGGCCCCGCGCCAACGCCAGCCGGGCGGCGCGCCGTGCCCGGTCGTCGCAATCGGGGAGCACGCGATCCCACACCTCGCACCGCGAAATGACCTCGACCTCGGCGCTCGAGCGAGTCACGGCAAGGCGGGGCGTGTGGCGCGCTCGCGTGCCTCGTAAGCGCGTACGATGCGGGCAACGAGATCATGGCGCACGACGTCGCGATCGGAGAAGCGAACGACGGCAATCCCCTCCAAACCGATCAGGGTCTCGAGGGCCTCGGTCAGGCCTGAGCGGGTCGCCGGCGGCAAATCTATCTGGCTCGGGTCGCCGGTCACGACCATGCGCGAGCCCTCACCGAGCCGGGTCAGAAACATCTTCATCTGCATCGGTGTCGTGTTTTGGGCCTCGTCGAGAATGACGAAGGCGCGCGACAGGGTGCGGCCGCGCATAAACGCGATCGGCGCCACCTCGATCTCCCCGGTGCCGAGCCGGCGGGCGAGTTGGTCAGCCGGGAGCATGTCGTTGAGCGCGTCGAACAGCGGGCGAAGATAGGGATCCACCTTATCGCGCAGATCGCCGGGCAAAAACCCAAGACGCTCGCCAGCCTCGACCGCGGGACGCGACAGAATGACGCGCTCGACTTGACCGGTCATCAACAGATCGACCGCAGCGGCGACCGCGAGATAGGTCTTGCCGGTTCCGGCCGGCCCGAGACCAAATACCAGCTCATTCTCGCGCAGCGCCTTGATATACGCGGCCTGACCCGGCGTACGCGGCGATATCCGCCGCTTGCGCGTGCGGAAACCTGGGTCTTCTTGCCATAGGCTCAGGCTGCGGTCGCCGATCTCGGCTTGCGCCAGCCGCAGCGCCGCCTCGACAACCGGTAGGTCGATGTCCTGGCCCTGCTTGAGCCGATCATAGAGGCGGGTGAGCGCCAGATGGGCGGCTTCGGTCGCCGAAGGCGGTCCGGAAATCACTAGTCGATTACCACGGGTGACGAGCGAAACCCCGAGCTGTCGCTCGAACTCTTTCGAGATGCTGGTCGCGTTCACCGTAAAGCGACGGGAGCAGCAAATTGTCGTCGAATTCGAGCTGGGTGCGGCCTTCACCCAAAGCGGCGGCTGCGCTGTCCGCTGAAAGCGCCGTCATGCAGCGCGTGTCCCCGACAAACTGTTTTGGGTGGCCGCTGCGATCTCTACGGGGACGATGTCACCGATGGCGTCGCTAGCGGCGGCAAGGTGAACGCTCTGGAGATAGGGACTGCGCCCGACAAGCTGCCCCGGATGACGGCCAGGCTTGTCGAGCAAAACCGGTAAGACGCGACCGATGCAGGCTTGGTTGAACGCGCGCTGCTGCCTCGCCAGCAATTTCTGTAATTCAGAAAGCCGCTCGATTTTGACTGTGTCCGCCACCTGTTCTGAGGCTGACGCCGCGGGAGTGCCGGGTCTTGGCGAGTATTTGAACGAAAACGCCTGGGCAAAGGAGACTTCGTCCACAAGATCGAGCGTAGCGCGAAAATCCCGATCGGTTTCGCCGGGAAACCCGACGATCAAATCGGTGGACAGCGCCAGGTCGGGCCGCGCCGCACGCAACCGATCAATAATATGCCGGTAGTCGTAGGCGGTATGGCGTCGGTTCATCGCCGACAATATAGAATCGGAGCCGCTTTGCACCGGCAGATGCAGAAACGGCATCAGCTGGGGTACGTCGCGATGCGCCGCGATCAGCTCGTCATCAACATCGCGCGGGTGAGAAGTCGTGTAGCGGATCCGGTCGAGCCCGGTTAGGCCGGCGAGCGCATGGATCAGACGCCCCAAACCCCATTCGTGACCATCCGGACCCTCGCCGTGGTAGGCGTTGACGTTTTGGCCGAGCAGCGTGATCTCGCGCGCGCCGCCGGCGATAAGTTGACGCGCCTCATCCAGAATTTTGGCGACCGGACGCGAATATTCGGCGCCCCGGGTATAGGGGACGACGCAAAAGGTGCAAAATTTATCGCAGCCTTCCTGCACCGTCAGAAAAGCAGTGACGCCCTGACCTGGCCGCGATTGCGGCAAATAATCGAATTTGGGTTCTTCGGGGAAACTCGTGTCAACCACACCGGCCCCGTCGGCCCGCAGCGCCTGCTGCACCATCTCAGGCAGTCTGTGGTAGGTCTGTGGGCCAAAAACCAGATCGACAAACGGTGCCCGCCGACGGATTTCATCGCCCTCGGCTTGGGCAACGCAGCCGGCGACCGCGATCAGCATGTTTCCGTCGCCACGGCGGGCCTTTCGCGACTTTATCTGCCGAAATTTGCCAAGTTCCGAAAACACCTTTTCCGACGCTTTTTCGCGTATATGGCAAGTGTTCAAAATGACAAGATCGGCTTTATCGGGTGTCGGGGTCGGGTGATAGCCTATAGACGCCAATAATTCAGTCATGCGCTCGGAATCGTAAACATTCATTTGGCAGCCATAAGTCGCGATAAACACGCCCTTTGTCGCATCTTCCACCCCTTCGCGCATTGAGACAGCACCCATCAATGAGGTAGAGCCCGCGCCATGGCGGGAGTTTGTCTTGGCGCAGCGGCCGGCGGTTCCGGCACCGGTTGCGGCCGCCCTGAAAGGGCTGCGGCCAAGCCGCCGGCGACGCGCCCATGACAATAGCGAGCCAACGCCTTGCGTGATCCACAATCGGCAAGAGAAGTCGGCGGGTGAAATTCGACGACGACTTCGACAGTCCCGAGCCCGATCATGCTCCACAAATGCGGGGTCAGTTCGGTCGTTCCGTACCAGGCGAAGTAGGGGCGGAGCAGACGACCAAGCGGGATTCCATCGAGCTTCGTATAGGCGATCGAAACCGGCTGGACCACGATCGGTTCAATCTGCTCCATTGTTTCAGCCGCACTGAACAGCGCGCTCTTGAACGGCAGAACGCGGTTCCCGTCACTGCTGGTGCCTTCCGGAAACAGGATCAGGGCGTCGCCCGCCGCCAGCCGCGCCGTCATCGCATCGCGCTGAGATGCGGTGCTGCGAACGCGGCGGTCGACAAACACAGTGCGCTGGAGCTTGGCCAGCCAACCGAAAAACGGCCAACCCGCAACTTCTGCCTTGGCTACAAACGAGCCTGGGATCACCGACCCGAGGACGGTGATATCGGTGTAGGAAATGTGGTTCGACGCAAATAATGCCGGCCGCCGGTTTGTTGGCGATCCGATCATGCGCACCCGAAATCCAAGAATACGGCAGCACCAGCGATGATAAACGGCCGGCAATTTGCGCGTCCAGGGCCGACGTAGCGCCAGCCCTATCCCCTGCACCGGCATCAAGCCCAGGGTCCAGAAAAGGTAAAGCGCAAGCCGCGCGAGCCTCAGCGTCGGCGAACCCATGCCGTCAGGACGCCCATTCGGCTCTCACCAAAACCTCTCTGGAATCTTTCGCCCGCACGTAATGGCGCGAGTACTTCTCCGTCACGAGGTCGGTCTTCACTACGATGCAGACATCAGTCGTATTGAAGTCATAATCGATCACGGCGCCGTCGCCGACAAAGCCGCCAAGCCTGAGATAACCTTTTATCAGCGGCGGCAGGCCGGAAAGCGCCCGCGCCGGATCGAGCACGCCACGCGGCAAACGGCACATCTCGAGGTAGCGATCAGGGAGCGCTCGTGGCCTCAGCGAAGGCGCGGCAAGATGATAGTGGTAAAGGTAGGACAGCGGGACGGCCAAACCGTCCGGGTCGGTGCCGGGCAGACTGGCGCAGCCAAACATCAAGTCGATATTGTAATGGAATACATAGGCCGCGATCCCGCTCCACAATAATTGCGCCGCCGATCGCTGGCGATAGGCGCTGTCGACGCAAGAACGCCCGAGTTCAAGGATCTCGCCGGGGTGAGCAATCAACCGCGCTATGTCGAATTCACCAGCCGAATAAAACCCACCGAGACGCGAAGCGGCTTCTCGACGGATCAAGCGGTAGGTGCCGACAACGGTCTCGGGTCCGGTTCCGCGGCTATGATCGAGCACCAGCAGATGATCGCAGCGTTCGTCGAAGCGGTCAAAGTCGCGCCGTCGCCGTTGGGCTTCGATCGCAGCGCGCGCGCCGAGAGCCTCGTAGAAAACGCGATAACGCAGCGCTTGCGCCGCATCGATATCAGCTTCGCTCTCAGCCAAGCGAACTTGCAGTGGACCCGAGCGAATATCGACGATCGGGGTTCCTCCGGAGGCCGCGGGGGCGCCGGCCAGCGGATTGCCCGGGGAAACGACGGCACCGTGGATCACGCTGCGCGGCCGCGCTCGGAAGATCGCACGGCGCTCACGACTTCTGCCCGTAAGCGCATCAAAGGCCGCAAGCGTACCCAAGACAGGGCGGACCATCCAGCAGCGGCGTCTTGCCGGTAGCTCATTCTATACCGCCGCGAATCTTGGCGCCGCGAGGGACGGCGTAAAGTTCGAGGCGATGGCCGACGAGATCAAAACCCAGTTTGTCTGCGACGGCCTCCTGCAGCTTTTCAATCTCTTCGTTGTGAAATTCGATAACCCGGCCGGACTGCAGATCGATCAAATGGTCGTGATGGGCGCTCGGCATCTCTTCGTAGCGCGAGCGCCCGTCACCGAAATCGTGGCGCGCAAGGATGTTAGCCTCTTCAAACAGCCGCACGGTGCGATAGACGGTAGCGATGCTGATATGCGGGTCAATGGCGGTGGCTCGCCGATAGACCTGTTCGACGTCCGGATGATCCGCAAATTCCGACAAGACGCGCGCGATGACCCGCCGCTGCTCGGTCATCTTGAGCCCTTTGTCGAGGCAGAGCTGCTCTAGCCGCGAGATCATCGCGTCTCCGTTATCCGGATCCATCCGCACAATAGCGCAAAGCTCGACGCGAGCCTACGATTGGGATGGGGCGTCGGGCGAAGACCGCGAGCCTGGCTGCGTGGCCCGCGGCCGATCAAGCACGCTGGCGGCGCGCCCGCGTTCCCAGGCCGATCTCTTTTGCCAACCGGCTGCGTTGGCGTGCATAATTCGGCGCCACCATCGGATAATCGGCAGCTAATCCCCAGCGCTCGCGATAAGCTTCCGGCGTCATGTTGTATGCCGTTTTCAAATGACGCTTGAGCATTTTCAGCTTTTTGCCGTCCTCGAGACAGACAATGTAATCGGCATGAACCGATTTTTTCAGAGGGACAGCCGGTTGCGGCCGTTCCACCGGCGATGCCGGTATACTGCCGATATTTGCCAACGAATGATACACTTGATTGATAAGCACCGGCAAATCACCGACAGCAACTGTATTGTTTGATACGTGGGCAGCGACGATTTCTGTCGTTAGTGCCAGCAAATCGCTGTTTTGATCGGAGTTGGTCATTTCTCGGGCCCTGCGCTAAACCTCATCTTTAATATAAGTAACAACCGGACGTGGGGCAATCGCCTTGCCGGCCGATTTCTTGCCATCTCCGATCTGACCAATGATCAATTCATTGTGCGGGCTATCGGCCAGCCTAACCCCTGGTCAACTCAAGACGACAGCAAGAGGCGCAGCACCAAGGCGTCGACAAGGCCCGATCGACGACGGTAGTAATTAGCGCGGCGTCCAATCTGTACAAAGCCATGCGCGGCGTACAACCCGCGGGCGGCACTGTTGTCCTGTGCTACTTCGAGAAACAGCGTTCGCGCCCGTTGGCGTTTCGCCTCCGCCACAACCGTCGCGAGTAAAACTGACCCGATACCCGACCGGCGGCGGGCAGGAATAACACCGAGCGTTAGTATCTCGCATTCCTCGCCGAGCGCTTGGGCAAGCACGAGCCCGGCTGGGCCAGCATCGTCCCAGGCTATTCGACCAAAAAAGCCGGCCATTCCACCAAGCTCGATAAAGGCCTGCGACGGCCACGGATCGTCCGGAAAACAGGCGCTGTGCAGTTCCGAAAGTAGCGACCCAAATACTTTCACCGATATCGGGGGCAGCGGCTCGAGGCGAATCATCGCGAAACGGGCGGGCTCCTGTCCTTGGCCATCGTAACGTCCGGCGGTCGCAGATAAAGCGGCCGCACAGGAGCCTCCCCCTCCCCGCGCTGCCAACGGCGCAGCGCGACGCGTAATACGCCGGTTGCCGGCGGCAATGCCGATTTGGCGATAGCCGCCCCACCCCGTCCGTCGAGCGCCGTCGCGGCGCGGATGGCAGCATCGCCGGCAATGACGATCGTATCCGCCGTGACGCCGTCAACTGCCGAGGCTAGCGCCTCGGGCAGGATTGCTGCGGGCTCGAAGAGCGCTTGTCCTGTCGGATCGAAGAATTGCACGTACAGATCCGCGCGTCGGCTTTCGAGCGCGACCAGGAGATGACGCCCGGCACGAGCCGCGCTTGGTACGGTCTCGACAACGGCTTCGAAACTGGTCACACCGATCAGCGGCAGGTCAGCGGCCAAAGCTATCCCGAGCGCTGCGGCGATGCCGACCCGAATGCCGGTGAAGCTGCCGGGTCCGGTCGTCACCGCCACGATGTCGAGCCTCGATGCGGTTAGCCCGGCCCCACGCACGGTATCGTCGATTAGAGGCAGTAGCGCCTCGGCTTGGCCATGCATCATCTCCTGATGTTTCACGGCCAGCAGCCTCTCCCCAACCGCTACCGCCGCTGCACAGGCGCTCCCCGCCGAGTCCAGAGCAAGGATAAGCGGAGCGGATGTCGTCGGGCGGCGTCCGCGAAAATCGGTCAGACGGCGCGAACCTCGAGTACTTCGGGGATGTAGTGGCGCAGCATGTTTTCGATCCCGGCTTTCAATGTCGCCGTTGAACTCGGGCAGCCCGAGCACGAGCCTTGCATGTGCAAGTAAACGACACCATCCGCGAAGTCATAAAAGATGATGTCGCCACCGTCCTGCGCGACGGCTGGGCGCACCCGGGTTTCGAGCAGCTCCTTGATCTGGGCGACGACCTCGTCGTCTTCCTCCTCTGCTTCCGTCGAAGAGGATGGATTGTTCTCAGCGAGCATCACCGGGCGCTCAGCCGTAAAATGCTCCATAATAACCGCAAGAATAGCCGGCTTTAGATGATACCAGTCACCCTCATCCTGCTTGGTGACAGTGATAAAGTCGCTGCCGAAGAAGACGCCGCAGACCTCGGGCAAAGAAAACAACCGTTCGGCTAATGGCGACACCCGCGCTGAATGGGCATCGGTGAAATTGGCGGTACCCTTTGTCATCACGGTGCACCCGGGAAGGAACTTCAGGGTCGCCGGGTTTGGCGTCTGCTCGGTTTGAATAAACATCGGAAGCTCCACGAATGCAGTTAGGTTAGCGTAAGCTGTTCACTAGCATGGGAGGAGCCGCTGAGCGATTCAACCCCGGGGCTCTTCTCGACTTAAGCCATCGCCGGCCGCCTAAGCCGGAGTTTCCCCGCGTCTCGGGGTCCAGGGCGCAAAGATCGCGGCTCAAGGCCTCAGCAATCCGCTAATCTGTTGCGCCTCGCGCAACACCGGCGCGGCGATCGCGCGGGCGCGCTCGGCGCCACGGCGCAATACCTGATCGATATAGGCGGGATCGGCCATTAGCCGCCGCATCTCGCCACCGATCCGTCCAAGGATATCGACCGAAAGCGCCGACAGCGCTTCCTTGAATTCCGAGAAATTGCGCCCGGCGAAATGGGCAAGCGTATCCTCGCGCGATTGGCTCGCGAGCGCTGCGTAAATCCCGATCAGATTGTCGGCCTCGGGCCGGCGCTCGAGATCGATGATCGTTGCGGGCAAAGGCTCAGGATCGGTCTTGGCGCGCCGGATCTTTAAGGTGATCGCGTCGGCATCATCGGTCATGTTGATGCGCGAGTAATCCGAAGTGTCGGATTTCGACATCTTCTTGGTGCCGTCCCGCAGGCTCATGACCCGCGTTGCGGCGCCAAAGATCTGCGGCTCGGGCAACGGGAAAAAGTCTCGGTCGTAGCGGCGGTTGAACGCGCCGGCGATGTCGCGGGAGAGTTCAAGATGTTGCTTTTGGTCTTCGCCGACCGGCACATGCGTCGCTTTGTAGACGAGGATGTCGGCAGCCATCAGCACCGGATAGGCGTAGAGGCCGAGGCCCGCCATCTCGCGTTGTTTGCCGGCCTTCTCCTTGAACTGCGTCATGCGGTTCAGCCAACCGAGCGGGGTCAGGCAGGCGAGCAGCCAGGCCAGCTCGGCGTGAGCCGGAACCATGCTTTGATTGAATATGATGCAACGCTCGGGGTCGATCCCGGCGGCGATATAAGCCGCCGTCACCTCGCGCGTCGAGGCCCGCAATTCGTCCGGGTCTTGCGGCAAGGTCAACGCATGGAGATCGACGATGCAAAAAATGCACTCGTAGTCGTCCTGCAGCGCTACCCAATTGCGAATGGCCCCCAAATAGTTCCCGAGATGCAGATTGCCCGTTGGCTGAACGCCGGAAAAGATACGGTTCATGGCGCGTGTTATCGCTGTCGAATGGCGATGGTCAAGCTGGTTGGCGCCGCAGCCGGCCCCATAAGACGCGCCAGTCGGCGACCCCGAACGCCAGCGCCAAAATCACAAAGACGCCGAGGCCGGCCCCGCAAAGACCAAAAAGCGCCGTGATCCGGATCGCCGGCGCCGCCGCGAGTGCAGGCGTCAAAGTCGAACGCAATAATGCCAAGATCACGCCCATCGCAAATGCCGCTGCCGTGATCCGCGGGAGATTGCGTCGCGCCCGCCGATCTAGCGCGAAATGCTCGCGCCGGACCAACAGTACCAGCAATGTCAGCGCATTGAGCCAACCGGCGCAGCTGGTCGCCAGCGCGATCCCGACATGCGCCAAGAACTGCATCAAGATCAGCGTCAGGGCGAGGTTGACCGCCATCGCGGTGATCGCGACCCTGACCGGTGTCGCGGTGTCGTGCCGCGCGAAAAACGCGGGCGCCAATACCTTGATCAGGACGAAAGCCGGGAGCCCGGCGGCATAGGCGGCCAGCGCGGCTGCGGTTGCCGCAGTATCGGACGGGCTGAATGCCCCGCGCTGAAACAAGACCGCGAGGATCGGCTGCGCCAGGACCGCCAACGCCACCGCAGCCGGTACGGTCAGCAGCAACGCCAGTTCGAGGCCGCGATTTTGCGTTTCCACCGCGGCGGCGTCCTCACCAAGCCTGAGATGGCGCGATAGCGGCGGCAGGATCGCGGTGCCGACAGCAATGCCGACCACGCCCAGGGGCAATTGGTTGAGCCGGTCGGCGTAGTAGAGATAGGAGACCGAGCCGCCCGGCAGAAATGAGGCAAGGGCGGTCGAAACCAACAGATTGACCTGGGTGACGCCGGCGCCGATCGCGCCCGGGCCCATGATCGCCAAGGTGCGCTTGACCTCCGGCGTCAGTCGCGGCCAGGGGAGCCCCAACCCTAGTTCGGCGCGCGCGCAGGAAAACATCAGCCACAGGAATTGGGCGAGCCCGGCGCCGGTTATGGCCCAGGCGAGCGCCCGGCCGTCATGCCAACCGAACCGCCGCATCATCAGCAAGGCGGCGATCAAAAACAGGTTCAATAAGATCGGCGTCGCCGCTGCCGCTGCGAAACGGTCAACCGAATTAAGGACACCGCCCTGCAACGCGACTAGGGCAATAAATAAAAGATAGGGAAAAGTGATGCGGGTGAGGGCGACTGCCAGCGCAAACTTTTCCGGGTCTTCGGCGAACCCGGGTGCGATCAGGCGCATGACCGAGGGCATGAAGACTTCGCCGAGCAGAACGAAAATCAGCAACGCCGCGAGCAATACCGCCAGCGCGTCCTCGGCGAAAAGCCGCGCTGCTTCCTTCCCCTGTTGCGCCATCGTCCCGGCAAATAATGGGACGAAAGCGGCGCTAAACGCGCCCTCGGCAAACAGGCTGCGGAAAAGGTTTGGTAGGCGCTGCGCTACGAAAAAGGCGTCCGCCACCGGCCCCGCGCCAAGCAACGCCGCGGTCAGGATGTCGCGGACGAAACCCATGACCCGGCTCAACAGCGTGTAGGAGCCGACCGTGGCGACCGAGCGCAAAAGCGACATGGGGCGGGTTTAGTCGAAAACCGCGGCCGGGAAAACGCCGACGCGAACCATCAGGTGTTCAGCACCATCTCTGTTGACCCCACCGGCGATCTCCCTCGCTCAGCCGGTGAAATGCTGCATCAACCAGCGCAGCGTGTCGGCGGGCGCCTCCTCCGGCACATAATGCCCGCAAGCGATCGGCCCGCCGGTGGCGTTTGTTGCGTAATTGGCTCGCCACACCGCCAGCACGTCGCCGTGAACACCCTCGGTGTGGCTTTTGGCGCCCCAGATCACCAGCAGCGGCACCGTGATTTTATGCCCGGCCTCAAAATCGGCCTTGTCCATCTCGAAATCGCAGGTGGCGCAAGCGCGGTAATCGGCGCAGGAACCCTTTATCGTCTTCCAATTAAAGCAGCGGACATACTCGGCGAATGCTTCGGGATCAAAAAAGCCGAGCCCGATCCCGGGCTTTGACAATTTCTTCTCCATAAAATATTGCGCCGGGATGCCGGCCAGCATCCGCTCGGGCAAATCGTAAGGCTGAGCCATCAAAGACCAATGCCATGAGCGCAACGCCCATTCTCTGGAGGTGTGGGTCCAGATGTGATGATTCGGCAAAATGTCGATCAGGGCCGCGCGCTTCACCCGGTCGGAATGGTCGAGGCACATGCGGGCTGTCGTGCGGGCGCCACGGTCATGCCCGGCGACAAAGAATTCGCGGTAGCCGAGCTTTTCCATGACCTCGACCTGGTCCTGCGCCATCGCCCGGAACGAGTAATTGAGATTGTTCTCGCCGCCATCATCGGGGCCGACGCTGTCGCCATACCCACGCAAATCAGCAGCGACGACGTGAAAGTGCTTGGCGAGATCGGGCGCGATCTTGCTCCAAGAAGCATGGGTCAGCGGGTTGCCGTGAAGCAGCAACAGCGGCGGCCCGTCGCCGCCATGCCGCAGATTGATCCGCGCCCCCGAAGTGTCGATCTCCGCCCGCGTAAACCCCTCGAACATGTCCCCTCTCCTCACCACGTAGCGAAGAGGCAGGTTAGCTCAACCGGCCAGCCTGCGATACCAGGCCGCTGGTCCGGAGGGAGTGGGCGCAAGCCAGGCTCGCGTGACCGCGCGCTTTCAGCCACAACCGAAGTCGAGCGTCTCTCGTCCAGGAGCGAGGGTGCTATCTGCGCTTGTGTCGCCCCGGCGACAAAAATGCGCCGATGAGGCGGGCGTCACGCCTCGGGCAGCCCGGCTTTGCGCAATCCTTCGGCAACGCGGGCGGCGAGTTCTGGGACGACGCCCTTCGGCAGCGCCCGCATAACCCCCGCGATTGTCGGTTCGCACTGAAATTCCCGCACACGGCTCAGGCAAATACACGCTTCCTGATGCCGACCTAGGTAGCCGCACAGGCTGAGTTTCAGGCGCAGCGCCGGCATACCGCCGTGTTCGCGCAACGCCGCTTCCGCCCACGACAGCCCGGCCTCGTAGCGGCCCGCTGCCAGCTCCGCGAGAGCCAGCGCCTGGTAGAAAGAAAATATGGCCGGATCAAGCGGGCTCAGGCGGATTGCCTGATGCGCCGAGTGGATCGCCTCGTCGGGTCGATCGAGATATGCCAACACGACGGCGCGGTGGCCGAAGGCAAGGGCAAAATTGGGGTTGAGGTCGATTGCGCGGTTGAGTGCGCTGAGCGCGGCGTAATTGTCCCCGGCAAGTTGCGCAAGCGCCAAGCCGGCAAAATCCAGCGCCCACGGATCGTCCCCGGCAGCGGCAATTGCCTGCCGCGCCATCGCGATCCCCTCCTCCACCTCAGGGCCGGATGGTGGGATCCAGTTCCGCTGCCGCTGCATCCCTCGAACTCAGGGCAATTCGCGCCATCGCCGGGCCGTAGGCGGGATCCATATCGAGGGCGAGCCGTGCCAGCCTAATCAACTCGGCCATGCTCTCGCAGGTTCTTTTGTATGCTTGCGCCTGGGCGCGCCAGTAAAGGTCGTAAGCATGCAGGCTCGCGGTCGGCCTGCGGACGGCGTGCTCGGCTTCGGCGCGCCGCAGCCGCGGCTCGATTGCGCCGACAACGCCGCTTGCCACCCGGTCCTGCAACTCGAAGATGTCGTCGAGGTTGCCGTCGAACCGGTCGGCCCAGATATGCGCGCCGGTCGAGGAGTTGATCAGCTGCCCGGCGATGCGCATGCGGTTGCCGGCCTTTCTGACCGAACCTTCCAAGATATAGCGCACGCCGAGCTCCCGCGCCGTCTGGTTCACATAGATCGGCTTGCCCTTATAGCGAAAGCTCGAATTTCGGGCGATGACGAACAGCCAGGGGCAGCGCGCGATTGCGGTGGTGATTTCCTCGACCACGCCGTCCGCGAAGTATTCCTGCTCCGGGTCACCGGTCAGGTTCCCGAAAGGCAAGACGGCAATCGACGGCCGCCCGGCCAGCCCCAGGATCGGACGAGTGGCCGGCCCGCCCAGGGTGTCCGGCGGCATTTCTGTCCCGTTTTCCGTGACCTCGCCAACAAAGCGCACGCCACGGCGAGCGAAGGTGCGGACCAACCGCTGGCTCGCACCGTCGTCGCCGAGCGCCCGGCGCACCGCGTTGATCCGCGTGGTCACCGCGGAATCGGAGACAATCCGCCCGTTCCACACTGTCGCGATAAGATCGTCCTTGCTGACCACCCGCCCGCGGTGGTGCACGAGATAGGCCAGCAGATCGAAAACCTGGGGCTCGAGGTCGATCAGCGCAGCGCCGCGCCACAGTTCGCGACGTTCGAGGTCTAAACGGCAATCGCCAAAGGCATAAACCACTCCCGTCCTCCGGAAGCCGCCCGCACCGCGTCCATAACGAAAAGGCAAGATAATCGTAAGGAAAAATCACGCCGTGTGTAAAGGCTTTTGCCGACCGCCAGGCTATGGTGATGACAAGCCCAATTGGGAGGGCGCCACCGGCTTTTCGCCGGCGCGCGAGGTGGCTCACAAAAGCCGCGCGCGGCGGTCGATGACCCGCGCAGTGCCATAGATTATGACCAAGGATGGGGGCGGCGGCGCCACGCGTGATGCGGAAACTTCTGTTAACATTCGCGTTGATCTGCGGCGCCCTGCCGACCAGCGCCTCGGCCGAGGAATGGGCCGTTCCGGATGTCGACGCGCTACCGATGGACGCGTTCGGGCGAACGGTGCGCGTCGGCCGTGACCTGATCGTGCACACCGCGGCGACGATCGGTCCGGACGCCACCGATCCCGCGAAACGGTTCTCCGGAAATGGGCTCGAATGTGAGAGCTGCCATCTCGATGCTGGCAGGAAGAAGTTCGGATTGCCGCTTGCGGGCATCTGGGGCGTATTTCCACAGTTCATCGGCCGCGAGAACGAGGTGCGTACGCTGGAGGACCGGATCAACGGATGCATGGAGCGCAGCATGAACGGTCGCGCTCTGCCGCCGGACGGCCCGGAAATGAAGGCGATGCTGACATATATCCGGTTCATTAGCGCCGGTGTCCCGACCGGGCGCAGCGCCGAGGGGCGGGCGGCGCCGCCGGTGCCATTGCCAACCGCGGCGAGCGATCCAAAACACGGCGAGGTGGTGTTCGCGGAAACCTGCGCGGTGTGCCATCAGGCCGACGGCCAGGGGAAGCGTTGGGGGCCGAAGGAGGCGGCGGCGCAACGACATCGCTACCAATTTCCGCCTTTGTGGGGACCGGACAGCTATAACGACGGCGCGGGCATGGCGCGGCCTATCACGGCGGCTAACTTTATCCGCGCCAACATGCCGTTCGGCACCGATTATGCTCACCCTATCCTGAGCGCGCAGAATGCGTTTGACGTGGCGGCGTTTATCGACAGTCAAGCTCGGCCGCACCGGCTCGGCAACGAGCGGGATTTTCCCGACCGCGCGCTCAAGCCCGCCGACGCGACCTATCCGCCGTTCCTCGGCCCGTTCCCGCCATCGCAGCATCTGACCGGGCCGTGGCAACCGATCCGGCAATGGCAGAAGGACAACGCACAAACCCTGCGGAGCAACTCTGCGGCTCCGGGACACTGAGCCGCCCGGATGGACCCGTTTCAGACAGCGGCGGCGGTTGGCAGCGGGGTGATCGTCGGTTTTACACTCGGCTTGGTCGGCGGCGGCGGCTCGATTCTCGCGGTGCCCTTGCTGCTCTATGTCGTGGGGATGCCAGACCCGCATCTGGCGATCGGCACCAGTGCCGTCGCGGTCGCGGTCAATGCGTTCGCCAATCTCGTGCCGCACGCGCGTGAGCGGCACGTCCGCTGGCATCCCGCGCTGGTCTTTGCGGCTGCCGGGTTGGCCGGCGCCCTCATCGGCTCGTCGATCGGCAAGGCGGTGGATGGACGCCGGCTGCTGATCCTATTTGCGCTGCTGATGCTGCTCGTCGCGGCGATGATGCTGCGCGGTCGCAAGGCCGCTTCTGGCCCGGTGGGCGCGGAGCGGCCCGTCAATCTTTGGCGGCTCGGTCAGATCGGGCTCGGGGTTGGCTCGCTTTCCGGGTTCTACGGGATCGGCGGCGGGTTCCTCGTGGTGCCTGGACTGATCCTCGGGACTGGCATGCCGACGATCGCAGCGATTGGGTCCGCGCTGGTCGCGGTCGGCGTTTTCGGCACCACGACGGCGCTCAATTATGCCGCCTCCGGACTCGTTGATTGGCCGGTCGCGCTGCTGTTCATCGCCGGGGGGATCGGCGGCGGATGGATCGGCGCGCATCTGGCGCAACGGCTCTCGGCACAGCACCAGACGCTGACGCGGTTGCTGGGGTGCATGCTGGTCGTGGTGTCGGGATACATGCTGTATCGGAGCCTGAAATGAAGCGCTGATGATGCCCAGAGCTGACGCCCGCGCGTTATTATCAGGAATGCACCCTCCGGTAGGACGAGCCAGCCGATCAACCAGCAAGCCGCAACCAACCACCTTAGATCAGACGCGGAATGGAGGAGCAGATGAGCACCCTCAACACAAACACGGCGGATGGCGCGCCGCGCCGAAATTTCTTTCGCCTCGCCGGGGCAACGATGCTTGGGCTCGCTGGACTTGCGTCTGCCGCCTCGCGCACACAGGCCGCGACATCGCTGGCGGGCGATGGCCCGAACTGGCCTGGAAAGCTCAAGGGTCGCCATCGCCAGGTGGTCGACGCCTATACGGTCAACGACGGCCGCCCCCTTTTATTCGCACATGCGTTCCTGCTCACGGACGCGGCGCCAGGTTCAGCGACGTCGGTCGTCGTTCTGCGCGCTCAGGCGCTCCCGATCGCTCTCAACAGTGCGATGTGGGAAAAATACAGGATCGGTGAATCATTCAAGATCATCGATCCGGAGACGAAGGCCCCTGCAGTGAAAAATCCTTTCCTGCATCCCAAGGCCGGCGTCCTGCCAGCGGACGATATGGCTGTCGACCGGTTGCTCGGGAAAGGCGCGGTATTCGGCGCCTGCAACCTGGCGCTGCATAACCTGAGCAAACAGCTCGCCAGCAACGCCGGCGTGAGCGCGGACGACGCGGCAAAGGAATGGGCCGCGAATCTGATTCCGGGAATCACTCTCCTCCCATCGGGCGTGTGGGGTCTGAACCGCGCGCAGGAGGCCCGCTGCACCTATTGCACGGGCGGCTGAGGACAAGGCGCCCGGCGCAACCGGGCCAATTCCTGGGCAGCCTGCTCTGAGGTTGCGGTCTTTTCGGAAGGAGGGCTTAACGCAACGCAAGGCTCGCCTCGTAGGCGCGCTAGTAGAGCAAGCACTAGCCCAGGGAACGAGCGGAGTCACGTTAAGCTATCGGCGCTACCCGGCCGCTGGCGCATCAAACCTGAAGGTCCGGCGGCCACCCGAACCGCCGGGCTACTATCGAACCGGTGAGCCCTCACGAGCTATGGGCGGAAGTTGGTGACGGGCTGACGGGATGAAGGCGGCGTATCGTGGGGGTGTTCGCGCCTCCACTTCTCCCGCAAAGGAGTGATACGCCGTGTCCGATGCTAACGTCGTCAAGCTGCTTCAACCAGGGTCATTCGCCGACCCGCTCACCGAGGTGCTGCGCACCGGAGCGCGCGCCCTACTGGCCCAAGCGATCGAGGCCGAGGTGGCCGAATTCCTGGCCAAGCATGTCGATCTGAAGACCGCTACTGGCCTGAACCGCATGGTCCGGCACGGGCATATGCCTGAACGCGAGGTGATGACCGGCATTGGCCCGGTCGGCGTGCGCCAACCGCGCGTGCGCGACCGTGGCGCTGCCGATGATGCCGGGCGCATCCGCTTCACCCCCGCGATCCTGCCGCCCTATGCGCGGCGCTCCCGCAGCCTGGAGGTGCTGATACCGATCCTTTACCTGAAAGGCATCTCGACCGGCGATTTCGAGGAGGCGCGTGCGGCCCTGCTCGGCAAGGATGCGCCGGGCCTGTCGGCCTCGACGATTGCCCGGCTGAAGGAGGTCTGGATCGACGAGCACGAGCACTGGAAGAAGCGCGATCTGTCGGCCAAGCGCTACGTCTACGTGTGGGCCGACGGCATTTACCTGCAGGCCCGCCTCGAAGACGCCAAGCAATGCATCCTGGTGATCATCGGCGCGACGCCGGAGGGCAGGAAGGAGCTGCTCGGCTTCACTGACGGCGCGCGCGAAAGCGCGCAGGATTGGCGGGAGCTGCTGCTCGATTTGCAGAACCGAGGCCTGGTCGTCGCGCCCGAACTCGCCGTCGCCGACGGCGCGCTTGGCTTCTGGAAGGCGCTCGGCGAGCTGTGGCCGGCCACACGCGAGCAACGCTGCTGGGTGCACAAGACCGCCAACGTCCTCAACAAACTGCCGAAAAGCCAGCAGCCCAAAGCCAAGCGGGCCTTACAGGAGATCTGGATGGCGGAGACGAGCAAGGACGCCGAGGCCGCGTTCGACGCCTTCATCGCAGCCTACAAGTTGAAATACGATAAGGCCGCCGAGTGCCTGGCAAAGGATCGCCAGGCCCTGCTCGCATTCTACGATTTCCCTGCCGAACACTGGAAACATCTGCGGACCTCGAACCCGATCGAGAGCACCTTTGCCACCGTGCGGCACCGCACGATCCGCTCGAAGGGCTGCTTGTCGAATAGAACGGCGCTCGCCATGGTGTTCAAGCTCGTCGATGCGTCGCAGAAAAGCTGGCGCAGGCTCGATGGCCACAACCAGTTGCCCAAGCTCATCCAAGGTGTCAGGTTCTCTGACGGGATCGAAGTCGCCGCCAACCCGGCGTCCTCGCAATCCCAAACCGCCGTCGCCTGAACCCTTGGACCATCACCAAAATTCGGCGATAGCTCTGAGCCCTGCGTAGAGCCGGCTAGGCAGGTTTAGGCTGACAGGCTGATCGGACCCGATCACCAATGATACGAGAACGCTAGGTTCGGCGTCGGGTAGCGAGCACAGCCTTTCGTCCGGATCGCATAACGGGTAAGACGGTGGCGGTCGATATGGTCGGGCGAGGGTGCGTTGGGGGACCGCCGGTTCGTCGTCGAGCTGATCAAGCCGTCGCATTACGATGATGACGGCTATGTGATCCAGTGGTGGAAGTCGTGGATCCCGTCGAACTCGCTCGCCTGCCTCTATGGCATCGCGTCTGACATCGCCAAGCGGCGTGCGCTTGGCCCCGACGCGGCGGTCGAGATCAACGCCTACGACGAATGCCATACGGTCATCCCGATCCGCCGGATCATCAGCCGCATCAAGAACGCGGACGCCGGCCTCGTATGCCTGGTCGGCGTGCAGTCGAACCAATTCCCGCGGGCAATGGATCTCGCGGCTCGGTTTCGAGAGTCCGGGATCGCGGTGGCGATCGGCGGGTTCCACGTTTCGGGTTGCCTGGCAATGCTGCCGCGCCTCGCGCCGGATTTGCAGCAGGCGCTTGATCTCGGCATCACCTTATTTGCCGGCGAGGCCGAGGGCCGGCTGGAGGGGCTGTTCGCCGACGCGTTCGCCGGGTGGTTGCGGCCGATCTACAATTACATGGACGATTTGCCCGGCCTGCAGCAGCAGGTGACACCGTTTCTGCCGATCGACATCGTGCGCCGTTATGGCGAGACGATCGGCGCCTTCGATGCCGGGCGCGGCTGTCCGTTTCAATGCAGCTTTTGCACAATCATCAATGTCCAGGGGCGCAAATCGCGCTGGCGCGACGCCGATGATGTCGAGCGGCTGGTGCGCGCCAATCTGGCGCAAGGCGTGTTCCGCTTTTTTATCACCGACGACAATTTCGCGCGTAACCGCAATTGGGAGGCGATTTTCGACCGGCTGATCCAAATGCGCGAACAGGAAGGCCTGCGCCTGCAATTCATCATTCAGGTCGACACGCTGTGCCACCGCATTCCGAACTTTATCGAAAAGGCGGCGCGCGCGGGCTGCAAGCGGGTCTTTATCGGGCTCGAAAACATCAACCCCGACAATCTCCTTCAGGCGAAGAAAAAGCAGAACCGGGTGCACGAATACCGCGAGATGTTCCTCGCCTGGCGGGCAAAGCAGGTTATCACTTATGCCGGTTATATCCTCGGTTTCCCGGGCGATACGCCGGAACGGATCGCGCGCGACATCAAGACCGTGCAGCAGGAATTGCCGGTCGATCTGCTCGAATTTTTTATTTTAACGCCATTGCCGGGCTCGGCCGATCATAAGGCGCTCGACGCCGACGGGGTGTGGATGGACCCCGACATGAACAAATACGATTTGGAGCACGTCACCACCGGTCATCCGATCATGGCCGCAGAAGACTGGCAAAAAGTCTATCGTGACGCCTGGGATCTGTATTATTCCGAAGCGCATATCGAAACGATCTTTCGCCGCGCCAAGGCAAGCGGCATTAAGCCGGTGCGACTGCTCAATCATATCCTGCAATTTTACTTCACCTTTATTCAGGAAAACGTGCATCCGCTTCAGGGCGGTTATTTTCGGCGCAAGCTACGCCGCAGTCGCCGCGCGGGCATGCCGCGCGAAAACCCGCTGATCTTTTATCCGCGCCGGGTTCGAGAAATCGTCGAAACCCACACGAAACTCGCTGCCTTTTACCGGTATCTGCACAAGATCCGCCGCCGCGTCGAGCGCGACGACCGCACCTATACCGACCCGGCATTGACGCCCATCGCCGATCGCGCATCCGCCCGCCGCGAACCGATGCCCGTCACCGAAGCCGCCGCCTAAAATTTGGTCCTCGGCCGGCTCTCGCTGCCTCGGAGCGATTGCCACTGCGTTGGCAGCACCCGGTCGGAAATGTGCGTTCTGGGCGCCCGCCGCCAAAGCAGTTTCCGACGCCTTGCTCTCGGGAGAGGAAAATCGGGTGCAGCAGCGGGGGCGATCGCGCCAATCTCGTTCGCCTCACCACAACTCACCGCGATTAACCAGGCTTCACTCGGGTTCGAGCATCACTCGGGCTAAGTGTTGGGCTGCATAATTCTAATGGCCCGGCCGGAATGCCGGCATCGGCGCAACCGGCATTCCCGTCGGGGGTGCGGCGAGGGAGTAAGCGGCTAGCGAGTTTTGAAGTCCGGATCGGGACTTCGACGATGATCAGGAGACACATATGCCCATTAGGACAGAACTCCGCATGATCGCCGATTTGGAAGCGGGTGCTCGGGTCATCTCCCCCGGATCGGATCTATACCGTCAAGGTGATGCCTGTTCGTCTTGTTTTATCCTGCTCGGTGGCTGGATTGCCCTCTCCGTGCTTCTCGATGACGGCTCGTGCCAGATCTTGGATTTCGCCCTCCCGGGTGCGGTGCTCGGCTTTCAGTCGACCGCGGACCTCCCGATGTATCATTCTGCCCGGTGTCTCTCGGTGGTGCGGGTCTATGCTTTCCCTCGCCAAAAGCTGGATAGCATGATCGAAGCCAATCCGCAACTCGCTATCATGTTCTGCCGGCAAGTCACCGCCGATGAGGCACGCGCGCACGACCACCTTGCCAATGTCGGTCTGCGAGACGCCAAGCAACGCATCGCACATCTCCTGCTGGAACTTTATGTCAGGGTTCGCGGCCGCCTCCCGGTCGAACCGGGCGAGACGATCCAGCTACCGCTCAGTCAGGGCCAGATCGGTCAGGCCGTCGGCCTGACCTATGTTCACGTATGCCGGACACTTCAAATTCTGCGCGAACGAGGAATCGTCCAGTTCGCCAATCATAATCTTGAAATCATCGACCCCGCGGCTTTGATTGCTACCGCCGGGGTGGAAGTCGATCTTCCAACCCCACAGCGAACTGCCGGACACCCAACGCTTGCCAAACTCACGGGCCGTCCGACTGCTACGGAGGCGGCCGGCTCCTTGCCTGTTGGATGGATGCCGATCCAAAACGATCGCCGGGCCTACCCAGCTTACGATAATGCGTTTACGCCCGCGGAAGCCGCATAGGGCCCGATTAGCGACAACATCTCGGAAGGCGCAATGAACTGGGCGTATGCTCAGCCGGGTTGTCGGATGTCGCGGTAAACCCGTGCGCCCGCATAGCCGCGGCGATGCATGCTTCGCCATGCTGGCGGTGTTCGAATTCGTCTGGCCGACCCCGGAGGATGACATTGCTCAGACGCTGGTTGATCGGGCTCGCCGGGCTTGTTGTCGTTGGCCTGCTCGGTTTCATCGTTCTGGCATGGCGATCGCCGATCGCTCCGGTCGCGCCGCCCGCAGCGGCAAGCTTTCCGCCGGAGCTCGTTGCCAAGGGTGAGGCTCTCGCAGGCGGTGGCTATTGCGCGACCTGCCATACCGCCAAGGGCGGGCAAAAATTTGCCGGCGGCTATGCCATGCAAACGCCCTTTGGTGTGATCTATTCGAGCAATATCACACCCAATCCGGAGACCGGTATCGGGACCTGGTCGGAAGCAGCTTTCGCGCGAGCGATGCGAGAGGGTGTGGCGCGTGACGGCTCGCATCTCTTCCCGGCGTTTCCCTACAATCACTTCACAAAGCTGTCGGACGACGACGTTCGGGCGCTCTACGCCTACTTCATGACGAGACCGCCGGTTCGTGCCGTCGCTCAGGCAAACGGGCTGCCCTTCCCCCTTAACGTTCGTGCCCTTCAAGCCGCATGGAAATTGCTGTTCTTCAGGCCAGGCCGGTTCCAGCCCGATGCCGCGAAAAGCGCCGAATGGAATCGCGGCGCTTATCTGGCGCAGGGTTTGAGCCATTGCGGCGCCTGCCACACGCCACGGAATTTTCTCGGCGCGGAGAAGCAAGACGACGCTTACGCGGGCGCGCTGGTCGATGGCTGGATCGCGCCGCCGCTGACCGATGCTAATCCCGCACCCGCACCGTGGACGCAAGACGAACTCCACCACTATCTGCGCATTGGCGCGAGTGTCCTGCACGGAACAGCGGCGGGCCCGATGGCCGCGGTCGTGCATGGCGGCCTCTCGACATTGCCGGATGCGGATGTCGAAGCCATCACGGCGTACTTTGCCGATATCGACCAGGCGCGCAAGCGCGAGGCGGCGGTCGGTGCTGCGGTCTCGCGCGCCATGTCGTATTCGTCCCTAGGTTCGGGGCAGCAATTCGACGCCGCCGCGCGACTTTACACGGCCGCCTGCGCTTCGTGCCACTACAATGCCGGAAAAGCGCCGCTCGCAGTTCGGCCCGATCTTGCACTCAACAGCGCGCTCAGCCTGCCGGATCCGACCAATCTGGTCCAGGTGATGATGCGTGGCATCAATGCCAACGAGGGGCTGCCGGGGATCGTCATGCCGGGCTTTGCACCGGGCTTCACCGACGCCGATATCGCCCGCATCGCCGCTTATCTGCGGCGCACGCGCACGAACCTGCCGCCGTGGAGTGACCTCGACCGGAAGATCGCCGCGGTGCGACAGCAGATCGACGCAACGCGCTAAAATTACCAAAGGGAGCCGTTGTTTATGACCAGATTCCAGATCAACGGCCGATCCGTATCGGTGGATGTCGAGAACGACACGCCGCTGCTTTGGGTGATCCGCGATACGATCGGTCTCACCGGCACCAAGTTCGGCTGCGGGATCGGCATGTGCGGCGCCTGCACTGTGCATGTCGGCGGGCGCCCGACGCGCTCATGCATCACGCCGGTCGGCAACGTCGCGGGCGCCGCGGTAACGACGATCGAGGGGCTCGATCCGAGAGGGCAGCATCCTCTGCAAAAGGCCTGGGTGTCGCTCCAGGTGCCGCAATGCGGCTATTGCCAGTCCGGCCAGATCATGCAGGCCGCTAGCCTGATCAGGGATTTCCCGAGACCGACCGATCAGGACATTGACGCCGTCATGTCCGGCAATCTGTGCCGGTGCATGACCTATCTCCGCATCCGCAAGGCGATCAAAGCGGCTGCCGCCGAAGTGAGGAGCACCGCGAGCAATGGGTAAACTCCTTCATCACGCCGCGGGCGATGCCCTGCCATTGTCGCGCCGCGGCTTTCTGATTGTCGCGGCCGGCGCAGGCTTTGCCTTTGGTTATGCAAAGGCTGGCCTTGCGGCGACCGATGCGATAGTGACGGCGCAGCCCGCGTTCGAGCCCACCATCTGGTATCGCATCGACCGCAACGGGATCGTCACCGTCAATATCATCCGCGCCGAGATGGGCCAGCATGTCGGCACCGCGCTTGCCCGTATCCTGGCCGACGAGCTTGAGGTCGATTGGGACAATGTCCGGCTCGATGCGGTCGACAGCAATGCAAAATGGGGCCTGATGGTGACCGGCGGAAGCTGGTCGGTGTGGATGACCTTTCCGGTCTTCAGCCATGCCGGCGCCGCCGGGCGCATCGCTCTCGTCGAGGAGGGCGCCAGGCTTCTCGGCGTTGCCGCAACGCAATGTACGGCGCGCAGCGGCGCTGTCGTCGCTGGGGATCGGTCGATCTCCTATGCTGAGATCGTCCAGCGCGGCGATCTCAGCCGTACCTTCACTGCCGATGAACTGGCGCGGATGCCAATCAAGCCGGCCGCAGAACGGCGGCTGATCGGTCGGCCTGTAATGGCGCTCGATATCCCCTCCAAGACAAATGGTGCCGCGCGCTATGGCATCGACGCGAAGGTCGAGGGCATGGTCTATGCCCGACCCAAGATCCCGCCGACGCGCAACGACTGCAAGGTGCGCTCGATCGACAATTCCGCGGCGCGGGGCGTGAAAGGCTATATCAAGAGCCTCGCTCTCGAGGACCCGTCGGGTACGGTGCCCGGCTGGGTCATGGTTTTCGCCGAGACATACCCCGCGGCGATACGCGCTGCCGATCTCGTGACGGTCGATTGGGCGGTGGGCGAAGGCGCCAACGTCTCCGAGCAGGACATTCTCGATTATGGCGCAAAGCAGATTGCCGACCCAAAGGGCGGCGTCTTCCTTGTCGACGACGAGGGTGTGGACGCTGCTTTTCGTAACGCGAAGTCAATGCTCGCGCAGACCTACACGACGAGCAGTGTCCTGCATGTCCAGCTCGAGCCGGTCAACGCGCTCGCCTTCGAGAGGGACGGCATCTTCGAGATCCACACCGGAAATCAGTGGCAGACATTGATCCTGCCGGTGCTTTCAAAAGCGCTCGGCCTGCCGCAAGAACGCATCGTTTTGCGCAGCTACTATCTTGGTGGTGGTTTTGGACGACGCCTCAATGGCGATTATACCGTACCGGCGGCACTCGCCGCCAAAGCGCTGGGCCGGCCAGTAAAGATGGTGCTGACGCGTCCCGACGATATGCGCTTCAATTCATTCCGCTCGCCTTCCATCCAGACACTGCGCATGGCCTTTGATGATGGCGGCAAGGTCACGGCAATGGAGCATCACGCGTCCGCGGGCTGGCCCACCCTGGTCATGGCGAAGGGATTCATGTCCAAGGGCCTCCATCAGGCGCTTTACGACCCGTTTGCGATCTCGGGCGCCGACCATTGGTACGATGTCGGGGCGCAGCGTGTGCGGGCCCTGTCAAACGATGTCGCCAATCGCGCCTTTCGGCCGGGCTGGCTGCGCTCGGTCGGCCCCGGCTGGACCAATTGGGCGGTGGAGAGCTTCATCGACGAGGCGGCGCACAAGGTCGGCGCGGACCCCGTCGAGTTCCGCGTCGGGATGCTGAACGGAAGGCCGGGTCGCAATGCGGGCTCAAGCCCCAATTCCGTGGGCGGCGCAAAGCGCCAGGCCGCGGTCGTTCGACAGGTCGCACAAAAGGCCGGCTGGGGTGCGGAGATGCCAAAGAATAGCGGCCTCGGCATCGCCACCACATTCGGCCAGGAACGCGATATGCCGACCTGGATCGCCTGCGTCGCGCGCGTCGCAGTAAACCGGGGAAGCGGCGTCGTGAAGGTCGAAAAGCTGACGATCGTTGTGGATGCCGGCACCATTGTCGATCCGGACGGTGCGCTGGCGCAGATCGAGGGCGGGGCGCTGTGGGGCCTCAGTATGGCGCTTTATGAAGGCACTGAATTCGTCAAAGGGCAGGTGCAAGACACGAATCTCGACACCTACGGGCCATTGCGCATTGGCGACGTGCCCGAGATTGACGTCGAGTTTGTCGACAGCACGGAAGTGCCGGTCGGCCTGGGCGAGCCGGGGACGACCGTCGTCGGTCCTGCCATTGGCAACGCTATCTTCGCGGCCGTCGGGGTACGCCTGCGCCACTTGCCGATCCGTCCGGCAATGGTGTTGGGGTCGCTCGCCGGGCACAGCTGAGCCGTCCAGTGGTTGCCTCAAATTCGGAAGAACCTGATCGCTGCGAGCAGGGTGTAAGCCGGTTCGAAACGATCGCCCGGCTCCGCAAGTCTCAATATGGCGTTTATTGAAACGAGAGCCGCTTAGACCTTCAATCTTGAGCCGTCGCACTATCCTAGGGACCCGATTGCCACTAAAAGAGGGACTGAATGCTTACGGCACGAAAGGGTGAGTAGATGGCGCTGATAACATCCGGCCCCGCGCCCGCCTCACAGAGTCTGCCGATGAGCTTCCGACTGATCGTTGGAATTGCGGCCCTTGGGGGATTGCTATTTGGTTATGACACCGGCGTAATCTCCGGGGCGTTACTGTTCATCCGGACCGATTTCCACCTCTCGCCGGCAATGCAGGGCGTGGTTGCTGGGATCGCGCTAGCCGGAGCGACAGCGGGTGCCGCCTTCGCTGGCAGCCTGTCCGACCGGTTCGGTCGGCGCAAAGTCCTTTTTGTGACCGGGCTTGTCTTTGTTGCTGGCTCGATCATCGCGGCTTTGGCGCCGGGAACATCGGTCCTGCTGGCGGGGCGGATTATCGTCGGCGGCGGCATCGGCTTCGCCTCGATGCTGACGCCCTTATATCTGGCGGAAACGGCGCCGGCGAGCAGCCGGGGCGCGCTGGTCTCACTCAACCAGCTCGCGATCACCTGCGGCATCCTTGTCTCCTATCTCATCGGCTATGTCTTCGCCCAAACCGGTCAGTGGCGCTGGATGCTGGCGCTTGGCGCCGTCCCGGGCGCGATCCTCGCCATCGGCATGCTGGTGCTGCCCGAGACGCCGCGCTGGCTCGCCGGGCATGGGCATATGGCCGAGGCCGGCACGGCGCTTCGCCGGTTGCGCGGTACCACGAGCGACACCGAAGGCGAACTCGCCGAGCTGCGCACCGATATCAGGCGCGAAGGACGACTGGTTGGTTGGCGCGCGCTGCTCAACCCAGCGGTGCGCCCGCCACTGGTCATCGGCGTCGGCTTGGCGATCTTTCAGCAAATCACCGGGATCAACACGGTCATCTATTTTGCCCCGACCATCTTCCAGGCTGCCGGTCTTTCCTCCGCATCCTCCGCCATCCTCGCGACCGCGGGTGTGGGCGTCGTCAATGTCGCGATGACGGTGGTGGCGATGCAATTAATCGACAGGCTCGGCAGACGCACCTTGCTGTTGTGGGGCCTTATGGGCATGGCGGTGTGCCTAGTGCTCCTCGGCCTCGGCTTTGCCGTCGGCGGCTCCTCTACCGCGCTCGGCTGGGCCACCGCGCTCAGCCTTGCCGCCTATGTCGGCTTCTTCGCCATCGGCCTTGGGCCCGTATTCTGGCTGCTGATCGCCGAGATCTTCCCGCTCTACATACGCGGCCGCGCGATGGGGGTGGCGACAATTGCCAACTGGGGCAGCAACCTCTTGGTGACGGTCACTTTCCTGGAGCTGGTCGTGGTCCTGGGGCGGCCCGGCACGTTTTTCCTCTACGCTATCCTGACAGTGGCGGCCTATGTCTTCACTCGGTCGCAGGTGAAGGAAACCAAGGGGCGTAGCCTTGAGGAGATCGAGGCCGATCTGCACGGGCCGGCTCCGACGATGGCTTGAAGGGCGTCAGGCCGCCAAACGAGCGCCTGAAGGTGCGACGGCTGGCGCGCCTGCTGGTCGCGGTCGCGGCGGCGTTGGGCCTCTGTGTCACGCCGCCGGCCACCGCCCAGTCCGTCGATGACTGGCTGCATCGGCAATATCTGACCGGCGATTGGGGTGGTTTCCGAACGAGTCTGGAGGCCAAAGGCATCACTTTACGCGGCGGTTATGTCTCGGAGACTGCCGGCAATCCGCTGGGCGGGCGGCGACAGGGCGTGCAAGATGCCCAGCAGATCGCTTTCGGTGCGGACCTCAACCTTGCCCGGCTGGTAAATATTCAGGGGGGAGAGGCACACGTCACCTTCACCAGCCGCGCCGGGCAAAGTCTTGCCGCCACCGACATTGGGAACCTGATCTCGGAACAGGAAATCTTTGGCGGCGGTCAGAATTTTCGGCTCGCCGAACTCTCCTATTTACAATCACTGTTTGAAGATCGCCTCGACACAAAATTTGGCCGGATCCACGCTGCCGACGATTTTGCGCATTCGCCGATCTATTGCTATTTCCAAAATAACGGGTTTTGCGGTCAGCCCGCCGGCATTCCGATCGATAGCGGGTTTACCACTTTCCCGGTCGCCAGCTGGGGCGGCTTTCTCAATTTGGGTTTGCGCAGCGACCTCTACCTTCAGGCCGGCGCCTATGAAGTAAATCCCTCGCTCAACAACTCGGGCAACGGATTCAAATTGAGCACCGCCGGAGCGACGGGCGTGATCACGCCGTTCGAGGCCGGTTGGAAGGCGGCACTCGGATCCGACCAATTGCTAGGACACTACAAGGCCGGCGCCTACTATGATAATTCCGCTGCCTCTGACCTCGGGGCCCCCTTAGCCGGTCCGCCAGCCCTGATCAGCGGACGCTGGGGCGTCTATGTTCTGGTCGATCAGACGATCTACCGAAAGGGCCCCGCCCGCGCAGAACCTGTTAACCCCGTCGGCCCTCCATATCGCATGGAACTCCTGGAGGTGGCCCAAGCGGAGAAGGGGCTGACGGTATTCGGCGTCTTTGTCTACGCCCATCCCGACACGGCGTTGCTGGAATTCTATTGGGAGGCTGGTCTTCTCTACCTCGGGACCTTTCGGGGCCGCGATCATGATTCGATCGGCTTGGCGGTCAACCAAAGCCGGCTCAGCAACGCCCTGATCGCAGCCCAAAATATGCGGAACCTTGTTATGCCCGGCTCGGTCAACGTGCAATCCGCCGAGTCGGACATCGAACTTGACTACCGCGCTGAGCTGACTCCGTGGTTCTCGCTGATGCCGAACATCCAGTACATCGTCCGACCCAACGCGGTGACCACGATCCCCAATGCTTTCGTGCTTGGTCTGCAGGCCATCGTGACGTTCTAGCCAACCCCGGCGCCTTCTCCACTTACCCGACTTGAGCGCTGGACTTGGCGCCGGATCCGAGCGTGGCGGCGAGTGCTTTTGATTCCGCAGCGAAGTTACGATCTGCGCTTTACCGATGTTAAGCGAGAAACGCTGTCAGCCGACGGCTACCAGAACTTCACTGGTCCCGCGCAAGTCTGCGACATCGTGCGCGAGCATATCGTTGTCAATCCGAACCATGACGAGGACACCTATCGCCATGGCAAGATCTGGTATGCCCGGCTGATTGCCGGCGACCGCCTGGTCCCTGTTCGGATGGAATTCGACACTGCATTTGGGGCCGTCAAAGGTTACCTCGCCGAGCTGCAAGGTCGCGGCGTCGATCTCCATCTGATGGGAGAATGAGCACTAGTGGGCGGGGTTCAGTTCACTGTATCCTGATTCAGAAATCTGTTTAATATACATAGTCGTCATTGCGAGCCAGCGAGGCAATCCCGTCCGGAGCAACTCAGTGACCCGGGATTGCTTCGTCGCGCTACGGGTTCCTCGCGATGACAAGCGCTATGAATGCGGCGTCGCGAGCTGATGCGCCGGCATTGCATTGCTGACGGTCCAATCATCCGAAAATCAGCCGACCCCCACTAGGCCCAATAGTCAGCAGCCGATTTTAATCTACGTCAAAGCCGGTTGAGAAATCCGATGGCATGTTGGGCTGACGAGACCGAGTTCTCGATCAATGAGACCGGAATGCGAGCCGACCGACCTCAATGAACTCGGCAGACTGAGGATTGGGGGTGCTCCCGGAGTTCGCATGACGTCGCAGTGTGTTTGCGCTGAACTCGAAGAGAGAGGACAGGATTTTCGTGCATGACGGTTGGGAGGCGAAGCTTTCGCCCACTGGCGAGCTTCGGATCAGGTTGTCAGGCGACTGGGTTCTGGCTTCCGGCGTTCGCTCGTCGGAAGAAATATTACAGCGGTTCAGCGAAACCCCGCGGCCGAAGAAGACCTCATTTGATGCAAGCAAGCTCGGAGCTTGGGATGAGGTCCTGATCGAGTTTCTAACCAAAGTGGAGACGATCGCCGGCGAGCGCGGGGTCGAGGTCGACACCTCCGCCTTGCCCCGTGGTGTGGCAAGGCTGGTGGCGCTTGCGCGCGCCGTGCCCGAACGCTCGGGGGCGCGGCATGCTACTCAGCACTCCGATTTTCTGACCGTGGTCGGCGCGACGAGCCTGGATTTCTTCGCGGCCGTTGTCGATTTCGTTGCTTTCCTTGGCGAGACAATGATCGGACTCGGCCGACTTATCGTCGGTAAGGCGCGTCTCAGACGCTCGGATCTGATGCTCGCGATCGAGGAATGTGGACCTGATGCATTGCCGATCACCGCGTTGATCAGCTTCTTGATCGGGCTGATCATCGCCTTTATCGGCGCCATCCAATTTCAGCGATTTGGCGCGGCGATCTACGTCGCCGATCTCGTCGGCATTGCGATGGTGCGCGAGATGGGCGCGATGATGACCGCGATCCTGATGTCGGGGCGGACTGGGGCCGCTTACGCCGCCAATCTCGGCACAATGCAGGTCAGCGACGAGATCTCGGCATTGGAGACCCTTGGCATCCCGCCGATGGAGTTCCTGGTATTGCCGCGCATCGTCGCTCTCTCCTTGATGATGCCGCTGCTGGCGGTTTTTGCCAATGTCGTCGGCATATTGGGCGGAGCGCTGATCGCCGCGCTGCAGCTCGGTATTTCGTCAGCGAGCTACTACAATGAGACCTCCGCCGCGGTTGGCCTTAACGACTGGGCGGTCGGCCTCGTCAAGGCGATGTTGTTTGGGGCTGTGGTCGCGATCGTCGGCTGCTGGCGCGGCTTGCGGTGCCAGCGCAGCGCCGCCGCTGTCGGCGCCGCCGCGACGTCCGCGGTGGTATTGTGCATCGTGTTGATCATCATGATCGACGCAATCGCGACCGTGATCTGCACGACCCTAAATATCTGAGCGCCGGGGTAAAGCTGTGAGCGATCCAACGACGCATACGGCCCGGCAACCGCACATCGTGGTCGAGGATTTGACGATGGCCTATGGCGATTTCGTCATTGAGCACGATCTCAACTTCACAATCTACAAGGGTGAGATCTTTATCGTCATGGGCGGCAGCGGCTGCGGCAAAAGCACATTGCTGCGGGCCCTGGTTGGGCTGCAGGCGCCGATAGAGGGCCGCGTGTTGTACTCCAATGAAAACCTCTGGGGTGCCGACCCAGAGCGGCGCGAAGCGATCCTCCGAAAAACCGGGGTGACTTATCAAGCCGGCGGATTATGGAGCTCGATGACCTTGGTGGAAAACGTGGCGCTCCCGCTGGAGCAGTATACCGATTTGACGCCTGCTGAGATCGCCGACCTCGCATCCTTGAACCTCGCCTTAGTCGGGCTCGCCGGCTTTGAGGACTACTTTCCGGCGGAGATCAGCGGCGGCATGCAAAAGCGCGCGGGTCTCGCGCGCGCAATGGCTTTATCGCCGGAAGTTCTGCTGTTCGACGAGCCTTCGGCTGGTCTCGACCCGATTAGCTCGCGGTTACTCGATGATTTGATCCTCGAGCTGCGCGACAGTCTCGGCGCCACCATCGTCATGGTCAGCCACGAACTGGCGAGTATCTTTGCCGTCAGTGACAACAGTGTCTTTCTCGATACCGAGACCAAGACGCAGATCGCCCTGGGGCCCCCGAAAAGACTGCTGGCCGAGTGCCCGGATCCGAGAGTGCAGGCGTTTCTAAGACGGGGAGAACCCCCCGGAGCGCAGGAGGCACCCCAAGGCCACATCGCCCGCGCCAGCCGGGGAGGTGCTGCATGAGCAGCCGGCGCGCGAACCCGAAACTGATCGGGGGGTTTGTAATCGCCGGGATCGGATTAGTGGTCGCGGCGACGCTGATCTTTGGCAGCTTTACTTTATTTCAGCCGACCAATCGGTTCGTCGTGTTCTTCCAGGGAACGGTAGACGGCTTGAAAGTCGGTTCGGCTGTTTTATTCAGAGGCGTGCCGCTCGGCCAGGTCGAGGAAGTTGGGATCCGCTATGACCCCACCGACAAGTCATTCGAAATACCGGTCATAATTCGGATCCGGCCGGGTGTAATCGCAAAATATTCTCCTCCTTCGACGTTGCGTATGGCGGGATTGGAGCAGCTGATCGACGAGGGGCTGCGCGCGCGCCTCGAAACTTCGAGCCTCGTCACTGGTCAGCAGGTGGTCCAGCTCAATTTTTTCCCCGGAACTCAGGCAAAACTTATCAAGACGGATTTGCCCTATCACCAGATCCCCACCCTGCCGTCTCCGACCCAGGAGCTAATGTCGTCAATCGATACTGCCGCGAAGGATCTGCCGACATTGATCAATAAGGGTATCGCTACGCTTGATCGCATAGAGAAAGTCGTCTCGCCCGAGAACCAAAAGTTGATATCGAAAATTCTTGAAAGCACGGCTTCGATGATGGACGCATTGCAGAACGATGCCGTGTCTATCGGTCCGGTGATCGCTAGAGCAGGCAGCGTGCTCGCCGGTGTCAATCAACTGACCACACACCTCGACGGCATTGCCGAGGAAAATCGTGCCGACATTAGAACCTCGGTCCGCAATTTCCGGCAGGCCACCATATCCGTCGACAAGTTGACCGACCAGCTTAACCAGGTCATTGCCGAGAACCGCCGTCCTATCCGACAGTTCACCGAGGGCTCATTACCGGATTTGTCAGCTACGATCATCGATACAAGAACGACGGTCGACAAGATGACGACTATTCTCGACAGCATCGAACGCAACCCCGCTCGCTTTCTTTTCGGCAACAAAATGGCAGAAGGAGTCCGGCTCAAATAACTCGTCGCCAGCTTCTCGCCGGAATGATCGCCGCTTCGTTTCTTCCAATAATGTCGGGCTGCGGACTGGGCGGGGGACCAGCGCCGCGCCAATACACGCTGTCGCCCGCGGTGGATTTTGCGCAAGGACTGCAACCGGCATCCTGGTCGCTCGACGTCGACGAGCCGACAGCGCCGCACCAGATCGACGTTTCCCGCATTGCATTGATGAACGGCCCGTTCCAGGTCGAATACTATGCCGATGTCGAATGGACCGACAACGCCCCGGCGATGGTGCAGCTATTGCTGATCCAATCGTTTCAGAATAGCGGACGCCTGCCGGTCGTTGCATCGACCCATCAGACTCTGGCTACGGATTTTCTACTGCTTTCGAACTTGCGCAAGTTTCAGGTCGAGAAGGATGCAGCGGGGGTGCCGCAAGCGACTGTCGTAATCGAGACAACCTTGCTGCGCATGCCGCGCCGCAAGCCGATTGCAACGGCTCGCTTCGAGAAGACGACGCCAGTTGCCGCCGATACGATCAGCGCGGTGACAACCGCCTTTGACGCCAGTCTCGCCGATGTGATGCGGCGAGTCGTCAATTGGACCCTTGAACACGGCAGCGTAGCGGAGAGAGTCACTGAGCCGGGAGATGATTTGGTGCAGGCGCGCCGGCAGGCTGGGTGAGTATTCCTTTAAGCGCTCGCGCGATTGGAGATCTTGGTCAAGTTTCGCAGCCATTCAATCTCCGGCGCGGACAGCAGGTCTCTGGAGCAGCGCCAACGCCAGTTGCCGTCGGCCCGGCCGGGCATGTTCATCCGCGCCTCTGCCCCGAGGTTAAGAACATCCTGAAGCGGAGCGATGGCGAGTGCCGCCGGCGACGACCACGCCAGCTGGATCAGCGCCGGCGCCACCTCGCTGCTGAGGCCTTCAGGTCGGTTCAGGTAGCGCCACAGAGCTTGCCGCTGGCGGTCGGGCAATTCCTCGTACCACTCGCGTGCTGTAGGATTGTCGTGGGTACCCGGATAGGCCACCGTGTTGCCGGTGTAATTGTCGGGCAGATGCGGATTATTCGGCTGTCCATCAAAGGCAAACTGCAGCACCCGGGTTCCGGGCAGGTTGAACTGGTCGCGAAGGGCACGCACGTCGGGAGTGATCAGTCCCAAATCCTCGGCGATGAATGGCAGACCCCCCAGCTCTTTCTGCACCACGCTGAAGAACTCGGCGCCCGGTCCCGGCACCCATCGGCCGGTCTGCGCTGTCGGCGCACCCGTCGGGATGTGCCAGGCGGCAGCAAATCCGCGAAAATGGTCAAGACGGACAGCATCGACATAGGTCAGAAGAGCGCGTAGACGATCGACGCACCACCGGTAATCGGTACGACGAAGGATGTCCCAGTCATAGACCGGGTTGCCCCACAGCTGCCCCGTGGCGCTGAAGTAATCGGGAGGGACTCCGGCGACAAAGCGGGGTCTGTATTGTTCGTCGAGCTGAAACAGCTCCGGGTTCGCCCAGACATCGCTCGAATCGGGAGAGACGAAAAACGGCAGATCGCCGATCAAAAGCAAGCCTTTGGCGTGAGCACGCTGCTTCAGGCGCGCCGCCTGGCGGAACAGCAGGAACTGCGCGAATCGAACCTGATCGATCGGGCGCTCGAGTTCACGGCGCGCACTCGCCAAAGCCAAGGGTAGGCGTCGGACCAACTCTGCCGGCCATTCGAGGTAATAGGCGTTGTTGTGCCTCAGCTTTAGCGCTCGGAAGAGGGCGTAGTCGTCGAGCCAGTGCCTTTGCTCGTCGCAAAATTGATCAAAAGCTGGTCGCAGGTCAGGGAGCGGGCCGGCGCTGAAGTTAGTCCAGGCCCTCTCGAGCAGCCGGTGCTTGAACGGGATGACGGCGTCATAATCGACCAATGCTGCCGAGAACGAGTTGCCCTCGCAGTCGCTTGTCCGCAGTAATCCGTCATCGATCAGGCAATCCGGACTGATCAAGAGTTCGTTCCCGGCAAATGACGACAGCGACTGATACGGCGAGTTACCGTAGCCTGTGGGACCCAGCGGCAGCGCCTGCCACCAATGTTGGCCTGCCCCATGGAGGTGGTCGACCCACGCCGACGCGGCCGGTCCCAAATCACCAATGCCGTAGGGCGAAGGTAAGGACGAGACGTGAAGGAGCACGCCCGACGTTCGGTACCCCGGCGGGAATGGGGGGATGCTCACTGCAAATTCCGCTTCATCCGCCGGCGGTCCAAAAGGTCACGTCTCGACGTGACGGGCTTCGTTCCATAGCCGGATTGCCAACTCGGCCAGTTTGCGCTCATAGCTGAGCGCGCTCAAGCTCGCGGTGCTCAGCAAGGAAGTATCGTCTGGCCGCCGCGTGGCGGCTGAGCCAGCGGGCGGCGAGCACGCGCAAGAAATGACCGCTGGAAAACAGTAACGCATCGCCATGGACGCCGCGCACATCCGCGATGACCTGGTTCGCCCGGGCGCCCACTTGGTCTGGCGATTCTCCGCCGGGGCAACCGTCACGGAACAGTTGCCAGTCCGGGCGCTCGGCATGGATCTCGGCCGTGCGGCGGCCCTCATATGGGCCGTAGTCCCATTCGACGAGGTGGGAGTCGATTTCAGCGATGGCACCAAAGCCGGCTAGCTCGCAAGTCCGCATCGCGCGCTGCAACGGGCTAGTGAAGACCTTGGCGAAAACCATCCCGCGCAGCCGCTCGCCAAGGGCGCGGGCGTTGCGTTCGCCGCGTTGTGTCAACGGCAGGTCGGTCCGGCCGGTATGCTGGCCGGAGAGGCTCCACGCGGTCTCGCCGTGCCTCGCGAGATAAACAGTCGGAAGCGGCTCGCTCATACCGCTGCTCCCGGTCTAGAATGGCCACTGCCAATTAGTAATCTCCGGCGTATCTACGCCGAATTCCCAGGCGTGGTTTTTACAGGCAATCTGCTGATTGAGCAGCGCCTCACGCGCGCTCGATCCGGTGACGTGGAACCGCGGCATGCGGTCGATCGCATCGATCGCCAAGGTGAAGCGGTCGGCCTGGTTGCGAATGGCGAGCTCCAGCGGCGTATTGATGTTGCCCTGCTCCTTGTAGCCGCGCACGTGAATGTGTCGCTGGTGCGGCCGATGGTAGGTGAGCCGGTGGATCAGCCACGGGTAGGCGTGGAAATTGAAGATGACCGGTCTGTCGGGGGTGAACAGGGCCTCGAACTCGCGGTCGGTCAGCCCGTGGGGATGCTCGGTGTGCGGAACCAGCTTGAACAAATCCACCACATTCACAAACCGGACCTTGATGTCGGGCAGGTATTGACGGAGTAGGGCTGTGGCCGCCAATGACTCCATTGTCGGGCAGTCGCCGCAACTCGCCATGACAACGTCGGGCTCGACGCCCTGGTCGTTGCTCGCCCAGGCCCAGATGCCAGCGCCCTTTGTGCAATGCTCAATCGCTGCCTCCATATCCAAGTATTGGAGATGCACCTGTTTGTCGGCGATGATCACATTGGCGTAATTAACGCTGCGCAGGCAATGGTCGGCGACTGACAAAAGGCAATTGGCGTCGGGTGGCAGGTAGATGCGCACGACACTCGGGCTCTTATTGGCGACGACGTCGAGAAAGCCCGGATCCTGGTGGGTGAAGCCGTTGTGATCCTGACGCCAGACCAGTGCCGTGATTAACAGATTGAGCGATGATATTTTGGCGCGCCAGGGCAGGTCGTTACACTTCTCCAGCCATTTGGCGTGCTGGTTGAACATCGAGTCGATGACGTGGATAAACGGCTCGTAGCTGTTGATCAAACCGTGCCGCCCGGTCAGCAGATAGCCTTCGAGCCAGCCTTCGACGGTGTGCTCGCTGAGCATTTCCATGACACGGCCTTCGGGAGCGAGATTGCCGCCGTCGGAATCCTCCGGGAAATACTCAGCGAGCCAGACCTTTTTGGTGACATCGTAGAGCGCCTCCAGCCGGTTGGACTGGGTCTCGTCGGGCCCGAACACGCGGAAGTTCCGCATATTGAGCCGGGTGACATCGCGCAGGAAATCGCCGAGGGTGGGCACGTTGCCGGCCAGGGTCGCGCCGGGTTTGTCGACCTTGACCGCCGAGGCGCGGAAGTCGGGCAGGTCCAGCGGTCTGCGCAACAGCCCGCCATTGGCGATCGGGTTGGCACTCATCCGCCGATTTCCCATCGGAGCCAAGGCCTTCAACTCAGGTAGCAGGCGCCCGTTGTCGTCGAACAGTTCCTGCGGCCGGTAACCCCGCAGCCAACTTTCCAGCAGCTTTAAGTGGCTGGGGTTGGTGGCGACATCGGTAATCGGGATTTGGTGGGCGCGCCAAAAGCCTTCGAGGTAGTGTCCGTCGACTTCCCGCGGCGCGGTCCAGCCCTTGGGGCTGCGCAGGACGATCATCGGCCAGCGCGGTCGAAAGGCCTTGCCGCTCTGCCGCGCTCTTTCCTGGATCTCGCGGATCTCCAATACGCAGTGCTCCAGGGTTGCAGCCATCGCCTGGTGCATGCTTTCGTGGTCGCTGCCTTCGACAAAATAAGGGGTATATCCGTAACCGACGAATAGCGCCTTTAGCTCGTCGTGGCTGATGCGGGCGAGGATGGTCGGATTGTTGATCTTGTAGCCGTTCAAGTGCAGGACCGGCAGCACAGCACCGTCGGTGATCGGGTTGAGGAATTTGTTGCTGTGCCAGCTGGTGGCGAGCGGACCGGTCTCGGACTCGCCGTCGCCCACCATCGTGAGGGCGATCAAGTCGGGATGGTCATAGACCGCCCCATAAGCGTGCGAGATGCTGTAGCCCAGCTCGCCGCCCTCATGAATACTGCCGGGCGTTTCCGGCGTGGCATGACTACCGATGCCGCCAGGAAACGAGAACTGCTTGAAGAAGCGCTGTAGCCCCCCGATGTCCTGGCTCTTTTCCGGATAGATTTCAGAGTACGTGCCCTCCAAATAGGCCTGGGACAGTACCGCGGGAGCGCCGTGCCCGGGACCGCTGATGTAGATCGCGTTGAGATCGTATTTCTTGATTAGTCTGTTGAAATGAATATAGGTAAAGGCTTGGCCAGCGTCCGAGCCCCAATGACCCAATAACCGCGGCTTTATGTGATCGAGGGTAAGTGGCTCTCGCAGCAGCGGGTTGGCCTTGAGGTAAAGCATTCCCAGGCACAAATAGAGGCTGGCCCGCCAATATGCGTCGATGTTATGCAGCTCGTCGGCGCTGAGTGGTGTCCCCGCGACCGTCGCACGAGCAGGGCCGTAGGCAGACAGCGCGTCGTCAGCGCGACCAGCATCGTGGGTTGTCATGGTAGTGCTGATCATCCTGATGTTCCTGATCTCAGTGACAGAACGTGGTGCTGTTTTACGATGATTTTTGTGTCAGTTCGGCGATCGGACCGCAGCCGCCGTCGGTTCGCACGAACAGCGCCGCCACCGAACGAGCCGCTACGCGGTACTGCATTCCGGGTACCGATGGGGCGGCAGCGGCATCCATGATGTCCTCGGGCGATTCGAGCGATGTATCGATCCATCGTTGCCAGCCGGATACGGCCGCGGCCGGTGCCAACGGCAGGTCGAAGTCAAGCGCTTGCCAATAGGCGATGAATATCACATGCAGCCAGAGTGGGATTTGGCGTTCGCGGGAACGCACTGTGCAGGCAATGCTGTGGGAATCGTCACTCCAATCCGGCCTACCGAGCTGCACGCCGTGCCAATCGATCTCGCCGCGGCGCAGCAGCGCGTTGAGGCTCAGCTCAAAGCTCTCCTCGTCGCCCAATCCCAGCAGCTGGAGACGCTGGAAAATGAGTTTCCGCACAAATTGATGGAGGTCCCGGTGCCGGTCAAGCAGGCTCCAGTCGAGCCAGCTCACCTCGTTGTTCTGGCAATAGGCATTGCTGTTGCCCCGCTGAGTGCGACGCATTTCGTCGCCCATCCGGAACATCGGCGCCCCGATCGAAGTAAGCAGAATGACAAAGAAATTCTTGACCTGACGGCGCCGCAGCTGCTCGACGGCCGCGTCGCCCGTCGGCCCCTCGACGCCGCAATTCCGGGAGAAGTTGGTGCTCGGGCCGTCCCGGTTTCCTTCTTCATTCGCCTCGTTGTGCTTGTCGTTGTAGGAAACCAGATCGTTTAGCGTGAAACCATCGTGGCAAGTGATAAAATTGATGCTCTGTTCCGGTTCCCGCTCCTGATGTCCGAAAATATCAGGGCTGCCAAGTGCGCGCTGCGCCAATAGCCCGACCGTGCCATTGTCGGCTTTGACAAAGCGGCGGACATCGTCGCGGAACCGGCCATTCCACTCCTTCCAATTATCGCCGCTGAAGTTGCCGACCTGATAGAGACCGGCGCCGTCCCACGCCTCGGCGATCAGTTTGACGCCGGCGAGGACGGGATCCGACTCGATATCCCAGAGAACCGGGGGATTTTGTAGCGGACAGCCGTCCTCGTCCCGGGACAGGATCGAGGCGAGATCGAACCGGAACCCATCGACATGCATGTGGGTGACCCAGTACCGCGCGCTATCGAGAATCATGCGGCGCACGATCGACTGATTGGCGTTCAGCGTATTTCCGGCGCCACTGTAATTCGCGTATTGGGCGCGGTCTTTATCGAGAATGTAATAGATTTCGTTCGCGAGACCCCGGAAGCACAACGTCGGCCCCTCGCTGTTTCCCTCCGCCGTGTGGTTGTAGATGACATCGAGGATCACCTCGATGCCGGCGAGGTGAAGCGCTTTGACGAGGTCGCGAAACTCATCGACGGGACCAAGGAGGTCGTTCCGCGAACTGTAGCCGGCATGGGGAGCGAAGAACGACGCCGGGGAATACCCCCAGTAATTGGCCAATCCCGGCGGACAGTCCTGCCGGTCGAACTGGAACACCGGCAGCAGCTCCACCGCGGTGACCCCGAGATCCTGCAGATAGGGGATCTTTTCGACCATGCCCGCATAGGTTCCTCGCAGCTCAGCAGCGACACCGGAGCTGGGGTGCCGCGTAAAGCTGGCGACGTCCATCTCGTAGATCACGGTTTTGGCGAAAGGCCGGCGCAACGGCGCGTCGCCCTCCCAGTCGTAGAGATCGGGGTCGACGACAACGCTCTTCATCGCCTTCGTATTGACCTCACCGTATCGGCTCGCCGCGTGGCGGGAGTATTCGTCGGGTACGACGACGCTGCGGCCGTAAGGATCGAGGAGCAGCTTGGCGGGATCGAACCGCAGACCGCGCCCGGGATCGAAAGGGCCATCGGCGCGATAGCCATAAACCTGTCCGGGACGAATTCCCGGCACAAAGGCGTGCCAATAATGGTAGGTGCGATGCGTATGAGGATCGAGATCGATTACCCGCGCCGGATGCGTTGCGTCAGCACCATCGAACAGCAGGAGATCCACCCGGCTCGCCTGCCGTGAATACACGCTAAAATTTACACCCGCGCAGGTGACGCTGGCGCCGAGCGGGAAACTTCGGCCGGTCTCTCGCTGCTGCGGCGCTCGTCCGGTTTCGGATTCCGCAAATGCGAACTCTTTATCTATAATGTCGGCGTGCACCGAGACCAGCATGCCTCGTTTCCGAGAGAGGTCTCGATCTTTAATGTCGACCTTTGACACCGGGATCCTGGCTGATGTTTCCATCGAGTTGTAATCCTGTCGCTGGCCGCCCGACTCGGCTTTAACTTCGATCAACCCGGCGAGCTATTGCGTCAGTTCGGTTGGATATCCTGAAATTCCCGCGCTGCTTTAATCTAAATCAATGCCCTGCGCCGCGGGCGTTCGTAGCTTGCAGTAGATAGAGCCGGCGTCGGGTTTCACCCGGCCGCGGCCCGCGGCCGCAGCCGAGACCGGCTCTGAGTGTGAACCTTTCCAGCCACATTAAGGTGACCCTGATGAATATTACAAAATACGCCGCTGCTGTATCGCTGTTGTCTCTCGCGGTCGGAGCAGTTTCTGCACGCGCTCAAACGAACAACGCGCCCTGGATGGAACTCGAAGCGATTTCAGCCATGGCCGGTATCGGTGGGGGGAGCGGCGATGGCCAGCTCCACCTGCCGAACCTGGGGACGAATTGTGACTATCCCTTTACGATCGGCGGCTTTGGCGCCGGGGTTCAGGTCAACCTGTCGAAAATTTCGGCGTCCGGACCTATCAAAAGTCTGACGAAGCTAGACGATTTCCCCGGGACCTACACCGCAAGCGCGGGTGAAGTTACGGTGGGTGTCGGCGGCGGCGCCGCTACACTGAAAAACAAGGCCAATGACGTCATGATCGAGCTTGCTGCGCAGACGGTCGGCATCGGCCTTGGCGTTTCCGGGCAAGGCCTGACGATCGACATGCCGATCCCTCCGGAAAATGCGCCACGGGCTTACGTGCTGGAATACGGCTTTCAGAAGGGCTGGCTCAACGCCGACAACCGAAAGGCGCTTAACGACCTGGTGGACGCCTGGAAATGTCGCTTCGTAAATTTCGACGTCACGGGAGGCAGTGACAGCCAGGAAACCGAGGGCGCCAAGCTCGCGTCGCTGCGGGCGAATGCGGTCCGGAACTACCTCGTCGGTGCAGGTGTCGCAGCAGACCGCATCAGCCCAAAGGCGTCCGATTACCTGCGGGTATTGACGGGCGAAGGTGTACGTCTGCGGCAGAACCGGGTGGTCGTCGTCACGATCAATTAGGCCGCAGGAACAGCCCACCTGTCATTCCGATCCGGCCTTGATGCAGATCAAAGCTCGATGCCTTCCTCACGCCTGATGCTGGGCGCTCAAAGGTGGTACAGGGATCTCGTTAGGCCCGCGTCTATGCCGCCTTGGCTAGGGGAATTACGCAGTGGAACATAAGCCAAATTAGATGGCCGGGTGATGCCTGCGCGGTAATCACGGTCGGCGAGGAGACCAGCCTCGGAGAGGTTGCGCGGCTCCTGACAACACGCCGCATAAAACGTGTGCCGGTCGTCCGCGACGGCCACATTGTCGGCATCGTAAGCCGCGCCGATATGGTGCGCGCTCTGCTGGCCGAATAGGCGCCGGTCGCTATTCCCGGCGCTATCTCGCCGGACCACATCACTATTTCGAGATCACTCGAAAGGTCGCGCACGCCTGACGATCGTTTCACCTGCGTGAGGACGACGGACGCGATCAACAGCCCGCAGATTGCTGCAGGTCTGCGAACTCCCATTGACAATATGTGTCGATTAGCGCGAGCCGGGGTCCTCGAACGGACTTTCGTCAATCCGGGCTTGCTCAATGCGGCATTGCTCCCGCCTTGTTATCGTCAGCAGGGCGTCCTATGGACATGCCGCGCTCGCCCGCCTACGATCTGTCAAGTTAAATTAGGTTAGACGGGGTTAATTTGGCAGATCTGTCTGCGGCGGTGACGGCCGAACGGGCGATCTCGTTCGGCCCGTTCCGCCTCCTTCCGACACAGCGCTTGCTGTTTGAAGGCGACAAGCCGGTCCGTCTCGGCAGCCGGGCGCTCGACATCTTGATCGCGCTGATTGAGCATGCCGGCGAGCTCGTCGGCAAGGACGACCTCGTGGCCCGCGTCTGGCCCGACACCTTTGTCGAGGAGGGCAACCTCAAGGTCCACGTCGCGGCACTCCGCAGAGTGTTGGGCGGCGGCAATCGGTATCTGGTTAACGTTCCCGGGCGCGGGTACAGTTTTGTAGCGCCGGTCGCGATCGCTGACGGTCCACAGCAGGCTCGGACGCAGGCCGTCGCCTCGACAAAGCGCGAGCACAACCTGCCGGCTGCTCTCGGGCGGATGATCGGCCGCAGCGATATCGTCAGCACGCTCACGAGGCGACTGCCAGACCAGCGTTTGATCACGCTTGTAGGACCAGGTGGGGTCGGCAAGACCACGCTCGCTGTCGCTGTGGCGGAGCGGCAGATCGAGGCCTATGAGCATGGGGTTTGGCTCGTCGATCTGTCGCCGGTTAGCGACCCTCGACTCGTGCCGACTGCGCTGGCGGGCGTGCTTGGGCTGGAAATCCGCTCCGGCAACCCAATGCCGGGATTAACTGTAGCCCTTCGGGACAAGCAAATGCTGCTGGTGCTCGACAATTGCGAGCATGTGATCGACGCTGCCGCTGGCTTGGCGGTCGCGATCCTGAGAGCCGCACCCGACGTGCACATCCTAGCAACGAGCCGAGAGCCGCTGCGCGCCGAGGGCGAGCGCGTATATCACCTTGCGCCGCTTTCGAGCCCGCCTGCGGCAGTTGGGCTCACCGCCGCAGATGCCCTCGAATTTCCAGCCGTTCAGCTATTTGTAGAGCGTGCGGCGGCGAGCTTGGATGGGTTCGAGCTGAGCGATACGGACGCCCCGATCATCGCCAACATCTGCCGGAAGTTGGACGGAATCCCGCTGGCGATCGAGTTCGCCGCCGCCCGCGTCGAGGCGTTCGGGGTGCACGGCCTAGCGGCGCATCTGGATGAACGCTTGCGGCTGCTGACGAGCGGGCGTCGTGCGGTCGCGCCCCGGCACCAGACGATGAGGGCGGCCCTCGATTGGAGTTATCGGCTGCTGACCGCGGCAGAACAAAAAGTTTTACGTCGCCTCGCGATCTTCGCCGGTGACTTCACGCTCGAGGCCGCCGGGGCAGTGGCTGCCGATCCGGCGCAGCCGGAGAGCGAGACCATCGACCAGGTAGGGGAATTGGTCGCGAAGTCTTTAGTCTCCGCGGATGTTGGTGACGCCGAGCCGCGGCTGCGGCTGCTGGAGACCACGCGAGCTTATGTGCTGACGAAACTCGCCGAGAGCGGCGAGCGCGAACCGCTCGCGCGCCGCCATGCCGAATATTACCGCGATCTGTTTGAGCGGGCCGAAACCGAATGGGAGGTGCAGCCCGTAACCGAATGGCTCTCCGGTTACGGACGCGAGATCGACAATCTTCGCGCAGCGGTCGATTGGGCTTTGTCGCCAGACGGTGACGCGTCGATCGGCGTCGCCTTGACGGCCGCCGCGGTGCCCCTATGGATGCAATTGTCGCTGCTGGAGGAGTGCCGCGGCAATGTAGAGCGAGCGCTCGCCGCCGTCGAAACCGGCGGGCATCGGCATCCACGCCGGGAAATGAAGCTCCACGCCGCATTGGGTGCATCGCTGGCGTCTTCCAGGGGAACGGTTCCTGAGATCGCCGCGGCTTGGTCAAAGGCGCTCGAGATTGCGCAGATCCTTGACGATGCTGGGTACCAATTACGTTCGCTCTGGGGGCTGTGGCTCTTTCACAGCACCAGCAGTCAGCATCGCGCCGCTCTGGCGCTGGCGCAAAGGTTCAGCAGCGTGGCGCAGAGCCACGAGCCGAATGATCGGCTGGTTGGCGAGGGAATGCTTGGCGTCTCGCGACATTTCTTGGGCGATCAGTCCACCGCGCGGCACCACCTCGAGCGCATGCTTGGCAGCTACGTCGTCCCCAATGAGCGGCTGCACATAATTCGCTTCCAGACCGACCAGCGGGTGGTGGGGCGCGCCTTCCTGGCGCGGATCCTATGGCTGGAGGGATATGCGGAGCAGGCGATGCGCGCCGTCCGGACTGGCGTCGAAGCGGCGCGCGCTACCGACCATGCCGTGTCGCTGTGTTACTCCTTGGTGCGGGCGGCATGCCCGATTGCGCTTTTGGTCGGCGATTTGGCCGCGGCGGAAAATTACGTAGAAATGCTGCTCGACCACTCGACAAGGCATGCGCTGGCGCTTTGGCACGCGTTTGGCCGCAGCTACCAGGGTGTGCTCATAATCCGCCGCGGGGATACTGCCGCAGGATTGCGGGTGCTGCATGCCGGCCTGAACGAACTCGGCGACGCCAAGTACGCGGCCTTGCGGCTTGTCAGCTTCTTTATAGCGGGAGCCTTGGCCCGTGCCGGGCAGATAATCGACGGGTTGACCATAATCGCGGAGGCGGTCGCGCGCTCCGAGGCCACCGAAGAGCGCTGGCTGGTCGCCGAATTGCTGCGCCTGAAAGGCGACCTTCTTTTGTTGCAGGGCGCGCCAGAAACCGCGGCCGAGGCCGAACGTCTTTTCCGGCAGGCGCTCGACTGGGCGTGCCGGCAGGGTGCGTTGTCGTGGGAATTGCGTGCCGCTACGAGCCTCGGACGGCTGCTGCGGGATCAGCGCCGGTCAGCCGATGCCATTGCCAATCTCCAACCCGTTTACGACCGGTTCACCGAAGGCTTCGACACGGCCGATCTGATTGAGGCAAAACGGCTGCTCGACGAGTTGGCCGATGTTGGTCGCGACTGACGCCCGACGGTGATTGTGCTACTTTTGCTTAGGCTGGAATATTCGCCGGGGCGTGCTTGCCACCCTCGCCCCGAGCCAAAGCGGGGGTAACCTATGGCGCGTTCGGCGCAACCGGCCGCAGCGGCCGAGACGATTGAATCTTTTGTCGGTCGGACGATGGATGAAGCCCGCATGGGGCCGATCCATTGGCGTGTGCTGGCACTGGTCGCTTCCGGCTATTTTTTCGACGTGATCGACTTCACGATTTTCGGCGCGCTCATCCCGGACCTGCTGAGGAGCGGGTTCGTGACCCAAAACCAGGTCCCCTGGATCGGCAGCATCAGCGCCTTGGGCCTGTTCGTCGGCACCCTCGGTCAGGGCGAATTTACCGACCGCTTCGGTCGCAAGGCGGTCTACCAGTTCAACCTGCTGCTGTTCGGGCTGGCGACGATCCTCGCCGCACTCCCGCCGATCCCGAGCATCGGCTTCAACCCGGGATTTAGCTGGCTTGTGTCGTTCCGCTTTCTCGCCGGCATCGGACTCGGGGCAGAGCAGCCGCTGTGCTATTCGTACACCGCGGAATACGCGCCGCGCGCCATCCGTGGCCGCATCGTCGCGCTGATGCAGTTCATCGGCGGTGCCTGGCCGTGGCCGGTTGGCGTGCTGCTGACGCTCGCCTTGCGCAACTCGATCGGCTGGCGCGGCATCTGGATTATCATCGGCATCGGCGCGCTTGTCATATTCGTCCTGCGCTTCTCGCTGCCGGAATCGCCGCGCTGGCTAGCGACGCACGGCCAACCTCAGCGGGCGCTCGATCTGCTGCAGCGGATGGGGCTGTCCACCGCGCCGCTGTCATCGCTGCGGATGGACGCTGCGAGCGATACGCACAGCGATCCGTTCCTTGTCGTATTCCGGCGATACCCGAGGCGCGTTATAGCTGGCATGATCTGCTTTTCTGCGTTCTTCGGCATTGCGGTTGGCCTCGGCTCCTGGCTGCCGAACATCCTGGTCGAGCGCGGCTTCACGATCGCCAAATCGCTCAACTCGATCTTCTGGATCACCTTGGCCTTCCCGTGCGCCAGCGCCTTTATGATGTTTGCGCTGGAGTATTTCGGCCGCAAGCCGACCGCGGTCGTCGCCTTCATCCTGTCCGGCCTGTTCGGATTGTGGTGGGCCAGTGCGAGTATTGTCGGCATGGTGCTGGCGGTCGGTTTTGGCATGATCTTTTTCACACAGCTTGCCGGCAACTCGTCGCAAATTTTAATCTCCGAAGTGTTCCCGACCAACGCCCGCGCATCAGGGTTTGGCCTGTCGCAGGCCGCCGGGCGCATCGCCGTGTTCGTCGCGATCCCGTCTTTCCTGTGGATCCAGAAGGGTTTCGGCCTCAATGCCGTGTTCATTGTGATGGCGGTCACCGTCGCGATCGCCGCCGTCGCAGTTACCCAGGTCGGTCCCGAGACGAAGGGTCTCGCGCTCGACGCAATCGCCCCACCCACCGCGTGACCCGTGGCCGACCTGGCCGTTGCTCCGACTGAAGGCGCGGTCTCGTTCGGACCCTACCGCCTGTTTCCGGAGCAACGTCTGCTGTTGGAGGGCGACAAACCGGTTCGTCTCGGCAGCCGCGCTTTCGATGTGTTGATCGCCTTGGTCGAGCATCCGGGTGAAGTCATCGGCCGTGACGCACTGATGGCCCGGGTCTGGCCAAACACCCATGTCGAAGAAGGCAATCTCAAATTTCAAATCAGCGCGTTACGGCGAACCTTGGGCGGCGGCAACCGCTATTTGGTTAATGTCCCGGGACGCGGCTATTCCTTTGTAGCCCCGGTCGCGCGCGCTGAGGAGGGGGGAACAGCTGCTCCCGAGCTACCCCAAACAAAGAACGCCCATAACCTGCCGGCGTTGCTGACACGCTTGATTGGCCGCGAGGACACGGTTGAAAGGCTAGCCGGACGGCTTCCGCGGCAACGTCTTCTAACCATTGTCGGGCCGGGTGGCATCGGCAAGACCTCGATCTGCCTCGCTGTGGCTGAGCGATTTATTTCCGCGTACGAGCAAGGTGTCTGGCTGATCGATTTGGCGCCATTGAGCGATCCCGGGCTGGTGCCGAGCGCCCTGGCGGATACGCTCGGGCTGCAAATCCGCCCCGGGGATCCACTGCCCGGTTTGGTTGCCAGTCTGCGAGATAAAAAGATGCTGCTCGTGCTCGACAATTGCGAGCATGTCGTCGAGGCGGCGGCGGGCTTGGCAGTGGCAATCCTCACAGCAGCGCCAGGGGTCCAGATGCTCGCCACCAGCCGCGAGCCGCTGCGGATTGAGGGCGAGCACGTGCATCGCCTGTCACCGCTGGCGAGCCCGCCCGAATTGGCCCCGCTTACCGCTGCAGAGGCGCTCGGCTTCCCAGCGGTTAGGCTCTTTATCGAGCGTGCGACGGCGAGCCTGGACGAATTCGAACTGACCGATGCCGATGCTCCAATGGTCGCCGACATATGCCAGAAGCTCGACGGAATTCCGCTGGCGATCGAGTTGGCGGCCGCCCGCATAGACACGTTCGGGGTGCGAGGGGTCGCGGCGCACCTCGAGGACCGATTTCAGCTGCTGACCAGGGGCCGGCGTACGGCTCCGCCGCGCCACCGGACGTTAAGAGCGACACTCGACTGGAGTTATCAACTGCTTGCCGAGCCGGAGCGCGTCGTTCTGCGTCGTTTGGCGGTCTTCGCCGGTGGGTTCAGCGAGGAAGCGGCGAGTGCCGTCGCGGCGAGTGCGGAAATCGCTACGTCGGAGGTCGTCGAGAGCGTTGCCAATCTGGTCGCCAAATCGCTTGTGTCGGTCGATGTTGGCGGCGCGATGGTGCGTTATCGGCTACCCGAGACTATTCGCGCCTACGCGCTCCAAACCCTCGTCGAAAGCGGCGAGCGCGAACAGATCGCGCGGCGTCACGCCGAATACCACCTGGCTCTGTTTGAGCGGGCCGAAGCCGAAGCCGAGACGAGGCCAATGGCCGAGTGGCTTTCCGAATATCGCCCTCGCATCGAGAATCTCCGAGCGGCGCTCGACTGGGCATTTTCGCCCGGTGGCGACATATCGATCGGCGTCGCGTTGACCGCTGCTTCGGTGCCGTTGTGGGTCGATCTGTCAATGATGGCCGAGTGCCGCCGTCACATCGAACGCGCCCTCGCTCACCTCACTTCAGTTACAGAGCTGGATCCGCGGCGGGAAATGCATCTCCAGGAGGCATTGGGGATGTCGCTGAACTACACTACCGGCCCCATACCCGAGACCGAAGCAGCCTGGACGAGGACCTTGGAAATCGCCAAGAGCCTCAGCGACACCGAATACCACTTGCGCGCGCTCCGCGGTCTTTGGGCGCATCGGATGAACGCCGGCGAATATCGGGCATCGCTGGCTCTTGCCTCCGAGTTCAGCGAGTTTGCTGCAACCACGGGCGATCCGGCTGACTTGGCAGCCGGCGATCGGATGGCCGCCCTCATCCTCCATTATCTCGGGGACCAGACCGCCGCGCGCCAGCACCTCGAACGGCTACTCGCGCGCCCTGTTACTCTGGTTCGCCGACCGCAACCCATTCGCTTTGCGATTGACCCGCAGGTGGCGGTGCGAGCGCTGTTGGCACGGATCTTGTGGTTTCAGGGATTTCCAGATCAGGCCACACGCACCGCGCAGCTCAGCGTGGACGAGGCCGAGGCGACCGAGCATGCGCTGACGCTTTGTCATGCACTGGCTCAGGCTGCGTGTTCGGTTGCGCTCTTTAACGGCGATGTGGCGGCGGCGGCACGCTTTACCGCGATCCTGGTCGACCGATCCAGAGAACTCGGGCTCGCCGGCTGGATCGCCCGCGGCCATTGCTTCCAGGGCACGGTGCTGGTCATGCAAGGCGATTTTGCCGCCGGCCTACCGATTCTGCGAGAGGCGCTCGATGAGCTGCGCGAGAGCGGGGCGGCGCCGGGTCACCCCACCTTTTTAGGAGTGCTTGCAAGAGGCTTGGGCCAAGCCGGGCTGGTGAGCGAGGGTCTGACAGCAATCGACCAGGCATTGGCTCTGTCGGAGCGCCACGAGGAACGTTCGATCCTCCCCGAGCTATTGCGACACAAGGGCGAACTTCTTGTGCTCGACGGGTCGGTCGGGGCGGCACTCGCGGCCGAAGATTGCTTTCGGCAAGCGCTCGACTGGGCCCGTCGGGATGGTACGCTTTCCTACGAACTGCGGGCCGCATTCAGCCTTGGTCGCTTATGGCGCGATCAGGGACGCGGCGCAGAGGCGCGCGAGCTTGTCGCATCGGTGTATTGCCGCTTCACCGAAGGATTCGAGACTGGCGATCTGCGGACCGCAAAGCGGGTCCTCGACGAGTTGGGTTGAGCAACCCCTTTTGGTCGATCGGAACCAGCTTAATCTAACTGAACTTCAGATTGGGTTTTGCGACATCTTCCTTCACCCGAATAAACCCTGGAAGCTCACCCATTTGGCTGACGGGCGGAAGCGATCATGTGCTCGCTGGCTTAACCCGGGTTATAGCCGCGATCCGTTCTTTTTAAGAGGATCGGGTCGAGCCACGGCCACGATTGTGATCGGGGCACTGCGAACAGGGAATCGCCAATGCTGACCGAGGCTGATATCCGAGCTGCGCTTCCCAATCTGCGGAACTACGCGTATGTGCTGACGCGCCGTGGTACGGGAGCCGATGACCTGATTCAGGATACGTTGACGCGAGCCTGGAGCAGACGTGCGCATTATTGCGGTGGCGATGCGCGGGCGTGGCTATTCACTATCATGCACAACGAGCACGTGAACCACGTCCGCCATGTCGCACGGCACGGCAAAACAGTCCAATGGAGCGAGCATGCGCTGGGGCTGAGCAGTGCCCCGCGGCAGCTCGATCACCTGGAAGTGCGCGAGATCGCACGCGGGATGAAGTTCCTGACCGAGGGGCAGCAGACCGCTGTGCTCCTCGCTGGGCTTACACAAGCTGATAATAATGAGATCGCACGAGTGTGCGACGTGCCAATAGGTACAGTTCGGTCTCGGCTCTCTCGCGGGCGCCAGACGCTACGCAAGTTGACGGAAGCGGGCCCGCCCCGTTCTCCCTTTAGGGGGGCTCACGAATTCACACCGGCATCAACCGAGCGCCGCGGAAGCTAGCGGCCCAACCGCCCGCCAACTAGCTGTCGGCCGTTGGCGATCGTCTTCCGGTCGTCTTGAGCCTCTGACGACACCGGCAAATCGACGCCGAACTGAATCCCGGAGAGTACGATTTGCGGCCGTGCTCGAGGTGGTCCAACCCAGCCTAGCTTAACCTCGGTTAAAGCCGCGCCCCGATTTGCGTAGGATGGTCGCGACTAAGTCGAGTTAGACAGGGCTGTCGAGAAAGGCGTTGGCGTCACTGCGACCGCGGCGAATTCCTCAGCGCCAATACAGAGTCATCTGTCGTTGAAAGAAGCCGCTCGCTTCTTAGCATTTCGATGAACCGACAACCGAGCGGGTCCAGTAGAGTACAGGAGCAAATAGTGTGTCAGTACGGACAATAGGAGTGATCGGCGCCGGGGCGATGGGCAGCGGCATTTCCGAAATAGCCGCTATCGCGGGGGTCAATGTTATCCTGATCGATATCAATGACGCAGCGCTCGCAAAAGGCCTCGAGACGATAGGGGGCAATCTGGCGCGGCAGGTGGCGAAAAGCAAGATCACCGATGCTGAGAAGGAGACTGCTCTGGGATTGATCCACGGAACCACGACGTTCAGGGAGCTTAAGCCGGCCGATATCGTGATCGAAGCCGCGATTGAAGAGGTCAATCTGAAGGTAAATATACTCAAACAGCTGGATGCATTGGTCGGGGGCGAAACAATCATCGCGACCAACACGTCGTCGATCTCGATCACCAAACTTGCATCGGCTATCTCGCATCCTCACCGTCTCATCGGCATGCACTTCTTTAACCCGGTGACCGTCATGACTTTAGTCGAGATCGTTCGCGGGTTGCAGACCAGCGATGCGACGCACGATGCGATCGAAGCGCTGGCGCTGGAACTCGGCAAAACACCGATCACAGTCAAGAGCGGGCCCGGCTTTGTTGTCAATCGCATCCTGCTCCCAATGATCAATGAAGCGTTTTTTGTGCTTGCCGAAGGCGATACCAACCCCACCGACATTGACCTAGGGATGAAGCTGGGATGCAATCATCCGATCGGCCCGCTGGCATTGGCGGACCTGATCGGGCTCGATGTGCTTTTGGCGGTGCTGCAGACTATTCACGACGAGTTCGCCGATTCAAAATACCGGCCTTGCCCGCTGCTCAGAGAGATGGTCGCGGCGGGCTATCTCGGCCGCAAAACCGGCCGCGGCGTCTATCGTTATTGATCCCGACCGCCACCCGGCTGCGCGAAGCTCCGTAGTTGGCTCACCGCAACTCACCAGGATTTACCCGACTTTACTCGACTGCGGCGCATGGGGGTGCACAATTGGATCGATGAGCTGACCGCAATTCATCCGCCTGAACCCGCATTGGGGAGAGCCTGATGTCAAAGCTCCATTTCGATCCCATTACGTATCAGTTCTACTACCGCTGTGCGACCGGAGATGGCGCTCCGCCCAGAGCTGTGGGGTTCCGCTGGGATCCGCTGCGGCGTCGGTATTACACGTTGGATCCAAAGGTGGCGGCTGGATTGGCAAGTCGCAGTGACAACTACGTCAAACTTCTGTTGGCTGACGCGCTAGGACCAGAAGTTTTGCAGGAGCATGGTCCAATCGACGTTAGATACCGGAGAGCGACCCCATCCCGCGAGGATGCGCCCGCGTCGGGCACCATCCACTGAGCACCCCGCGCACCGATCGGTGTAGCGACGGACCAGGCAGCAAATCGCGGCGATGCCGGGTTATCCGGCGATCCACACGGCGACCTGATTTGCGTCATCTCGGGGTGAGACTTGGTTAACATCGATGAGCATCCCAAAGAGGCGGTGATATTTCTGCTCAGATTGATTGCGCATCACCGCCGCTGCACCACTGCGGTAGCCGAACTCGGCCAGGATATTGGCTTTCGCTATTATGAGGCATGCCGCAAAGATGCCGAAGAGGCCGTTGTTTTCTACGAGAAGCACTGGCCGGAAGAAACTGCAGCTGCGAGAGACGAATACCCGCTGATCGGCGCCGTAGCATCTCGGGGCCGGCTGAGTGGGTATTGGGCGGAAGAGGGAGCCGAGGCGGCAACCCCAGCGGCCGTGCGCCCTGCGCGATGACCTCCGCTCTCTACAATGAGAGGAGCAGTCCGCTCCTTAAACTCGTCGGCACTGGCGAGTCTGCGGTGCCCGCATCACACCCGACCCTGGCACGCTCGGCCATGCCCACCGTAGTTGACAGCCCGCCCCCCGCGCGGCCCGTAAAGCAAATAATCGAAGATCGCTTTGGGGTGATTTTTGCCGCGAAGACGACTGCGTCGGGACTGATCGCGCTGCTCATCGCCTTCACTTTCAACCTGGATCAGCCTTACTGGGCGCTGCTTACCGTCTTCATTGTCTCGCAGCCGCGACAGAGCGGGATGGTGCTAGCGAAGAGCTTTTACCGCATTGTCGGAACGGTGATCGGCGCCTCTGCGGGCTTGGTTCTCGTCGCCCTCGTCGCCCAGGAGCGCGTCCTCTTTCTTGGCGGTCTGGCGCTCTGGGTCGGGCTGTGCACCTTTGGCTCGCAATACGCCAGGAACTGGGCCGCTTATAGCTTTGTCTTGTCCGGCTATACCGTGGCCATTGTCGGCGTTCCGGGCGCGCTCGATGCCGGGAATGCTTTCTACATTGCCGTGGGGCGCGTTACCGAAATCAGTCTCGGGATCATTGTGACAGCGACGATCAGCCACATCGTGCTGCCAAACTCGCTAATCCCTTCGCTGTGGCAAGCGGTCACCGAGGCCCACGCGGGACTTGCCGACTACGCGCTCGCGATCTTCGCCGTCGGCGACACCGCAAGATTGCGGACAAAGCTGTTGGGCCAGGCGATTGAAATCGAGAATCTGCGCGCTTCGGCAATCTTTGAGGATCGCGAGATCCGCGATCGGAGCGACGCACTGCGCCTCCTCGACTTGGCGCTGATCAATGCCGTCGGCGCGGCGCAGCTTCTCCGCCGGGCGTTCGACGCGCTCGACCGAACCCGTGAATCGGCCGAAGCGGGGGTCGATGACGCAATCACCGAAGCCACCGCGACGATCAAAGCATGGCATGCCGCTGCGCTCGATGCCGCCGAGTTCGGCCGAGGCCTGGTCCGCGCCCGAGCATACCTGCCATTGGTCCGAGGGCTGTGCCGCGATCGATCGGTGCCCGACGAGGAGGTGATCCAGCGAGTAGCGGTCATTGCCAGACTGCGCGAGTTCTTCGCTGCCTTGACCGCTTATGCCCAGGCTTACGAGGCCGTTGCTTCGGGAGCGAAACCGGAACCGCACCGGATAGACTTCGCTCACTCCAACGACCTGACGGGAGCGTTGTGGACCGGACTGCGTGCTGCGCTTGCGGTTCTTATCGTCAGCAGTTTCTGGATCCTAACCAATTGGGCGCACGGGTCGACGGCGGCGATCCTCGGTGCCGTGGCGACGGCGCGGCTGGCGACGATGGCGCCTGCCGTGCCGATTGCGGTCGGCGCCACCTTGATCTTCGCGCTCGCAACCATCCCCGCCTTCATCGTTGTCGAAATATTGCTGCCACTTGCCGACGGGTTCGCGATGTTCGCCCTCGCCGTCGCGCCAATGCTGTTTTTGTGCGCTCTTCTAATGGCGCACAAAAAGACCATGCTGATCGGGTACTTGTCGGCGCTGCTGTTCGCCTCGGCTGGCGGGTTCCTAGACCGGATGGTTTACGACCCGGTGGGAATGCTCAACACTTGCATTGCAGCGGTCGTCGCCGCAGCAACGGCGATGATACTGTGGGCCATCATCGCACCGGCGACGCCGGAAGCGGCGCGACGTCGTTTCATTCGCGCCGCGCGCCAAGCGCTGACAAGGATCGCGGCGCGACGCCGGCCCATCGGGCTTCCCGAATTCGAGACCGCGACGACCGAAGCTCTCGCTCAGCTGCGGGGCCAACTCCAGCCGGATAAGCCCGACGATATTGCGGCATTCGAGGCCGCGATCGCGCTGTTTGATGCCGGCCGCGAGCTGATACGGGTGCGTGACGATCGTGCCTCCTCTGCGACAGCCGCCCTCGAACTCGATATCGCCGAGCTTGCTGGCAACCCGCGAGCGCAGTGGCTCGATTGCGCTCGACGTACGGCGCAACAAGCTGCCGCGAGGTGCCTTGCGGAGTTGCGCCAGGACTCAGTCGGCGTCGCGCAAGCACAGTCCGCAGCGCGCAAGATCGTCGCCTTCGCAGCGATCCGAGACGAGCTCGAGCGCGGCAGCGCGTTGCTCACTGCAGACCGACCCCCAGAAGCTGATTCGAACGGAGCGCATTCCGATGCTGCGTGAAATCGACCTGTTCGGCGGGCTGACGCCGTCGCTGCTGCTGTATTTCCTTGCGGCGGTGGTGCTGTTTCTGATGATCGACCGGCTGCTGTCGCCGCTCGGCTTCTACCGCCTTGTCTGGCATCCGCCATTGGTGCGGCTCGCCGTTTTTGTCTGCTTGTTTTCCGGGCTTGTCCTGTTGACCAGGCCCTGAGGAGCTCCGATGAAAACCGTCGCGCGCTTCTTGCTGACCCTCGTCCTCGTCGCCGCCGTCTGCGCCGGCGGGTACGAACTGTGGGATTACTACCTGTTCTCGCCATGGACCCGTGACGCTCACGTTCAGGCGGACGTCGTGACTATCGCCCCGGATGTCGCCGGCTTTGTCGACGAGGTTCGGGTCAAGGACAACCAGTTCGTCCACAAAGGCGATGTTATGCTCGTCATCGATCGGGCCCGTTATACGCGCGCCCTCGCACTCGCCGACGCAACCGTCGCCGCCCGCAAGGCGGATATGGAAAACGCCGGGCAGCAGGCTGCGCGGCGGGCCAAGCTGACGACGATCGCGATTTCCGATGATGCGCGCGAGACCGCTATACTCAGCGCGAACTCGGCAGCCGCTGCCTACCAGCAGGCGGTGGCACTCCGCTCGACCGCTCAGCTCGATCTCGACCGCACCGTAGTGCACGCACCGGTCAACGGGTTTGTCACCAACCTGACCCTCGAAGTCGGCAATTACGCCTCAGTCGGCACCAAGGTCATGGCATTGATCGACAGCGATTCCTATCGCGTAACCGGCTATTTCGAGGAAACCAAGATGCCGGTTATCAAGCCGGGCGAACAGGCCGAAATTTATCTTCTCGATGGTACGCCGCCGCTCCGCGGCCATGTGCAAAGCATCGCCCGCGGCGTCACTAACCGCGACAACCCCGACGGTCCCGAACTCCTGGTTAATGCCAACCCAACCTTCGAATGGGTCCGGCTCGCCCAGCGCATCCCGGTACGCATCCATATCGATCAAGTGGCGGAGGGGGTGCTGGTCAGCTCGGGCATGACCGCCACTGTCGTCGTCGACGCGCCGCCGCGCCAATGGGCAATCCTTGCGGCACTGCGGCGATGGCGCGACACGCTGCTATAGGAGCGGAGGCTTCCTTGGATGCCTCAGGGGATCTAAGCTTTCGCGACATCTTAAAAGGAGCGAACAGACCGCTGCGCAATGGCTGAGCTCGCCGGTGCTGCCCTCTTAACTATCCTCTTCGTAACGGCGTTGTTCGCGCATGCGGTCGTCGGTTTGCGCTCGGTCCTCGTCGACTACGTACACACGCGCGCCCGGCTGATCGCAGCCGAGCTGCTGGTGCGCGGCGCTGCAATAGTGCTGGCCGGTGCTAGCGTGCTCGCTGTCCTCAAGCTGTTCCTTGGCCGATAGGGAGAGAAAACAATGGCCAATAGCTACGACATCATCGATCATTCCTTCGACATCGTCGTGCTCGGCGCGGGAGGCGCCGGGTTGCGCGCGACCCTCGGCATGGTCGCGGCGGGGCTCAATACGGCCTGCGTCACCAAGGTGTTCCCGACCCGCAGCCACACCGTCGCCGCGCAAGGCGGCATCAGTGGCGCACTCGGCAATATGGAAAAGGACGACTGGCGGTGGCACATGTACGACACGGTCCGGGGCTCCGATTGGCTCGGCGACCAGGACGCGATCGAATTACCAAAAACGCGACGACGAGAACTGGCTAAAGCACACCTGTGCGTGGAAGGACGAGGGCTGGAACGTCCGCTTCGCCTACCGCCCGGTTCATCTGCACGCGCTCTCCAATGAGGCGCCCAGCTTCCCGCCCGTCGAGCGCACCCACTAGTCTGGTTGGGTGAAAGGAATTCTAGTACGCCACTGATTGGCGCCTTAACGCCCGTCAAATTTTCCGGCATCTCTTCCGCCGCATAAGCGCTGGCGGCGCGCTAGCACTCGGTGCATCGACCCAATTCCGGTGAGTGCGGTCGGAAAAGCCTTCGGGCAAATTCCCGGAATCCTGATAGACGTCAATTCCTTCAAGATTGAAAGCCGCTAGTTTGACCTCTTATGGACCCCAAAGGCCGTGAACGGGGTCCCGCATAAAGAGGTGACAACTTGATTATCAAGACTGCAACATGCTTTGCTCTAGCGGCTGCTTGGCTTGCGATGACCGTACCGGCCGCTGTTGCACAAACGAGCGGCGAGACCGTGGTGGTGATGCCGCCCCCACGCGTCGATCCGGGCGACGTGAACTGGAATCCGCAGCGCAACTTGGCGGAAGCCCAACAATACGATCGCCTGTTGGAGACAGACCCGGCCTTTCGGATGGCGCGAATCCGCAAGGAATGCGGACCGATGACTGACCCTCAACTTCGTGCCAACTGCGTCATGAGCTTCAACCAATTCGAGCCCTTGGTGGCCTCGACAGCGCCTTCTCAGAGAGTTGCGTCGTCGACCCGCCATCACCAAATCCGCTACTACGGCTCTTCGACAGCCCCGCGACATTACCAAAGCTACTATGGAAAGTAAAGAGAGTGCCAACGTGGCTCTTGCGTAAGTACGCAGAATACCTGAGTAAGGAGAACAGGGATCATGGCTCAAAGCGATATTCGCGTATCACCTGCCCAACTCGTCCATTACCTGAGGGGGGTCCAATTCCCTGCTAGCAAGCAGAATTTGAAGGCAGATGCACAAAAGAACCAGGCCCCGCCGGAGGTTCTAAAATTCATTGATGAGCTGCCCGGCAGGCAATATCACACTATGCCGGAAGTCATGAAAGTTCTCGGCAAAATCGAATAGGGCAGGCTGCAACCAAGCGCCCGAGCTCGGCTTAGTCAATGCGTGGCCGGGCTCAGCACCGTAGTTGAAGACCAATTCCGTCTGGGCCAAGACGTGCGGCTCGGCGGCTCGCCAGCGATTGGCCACTATTTCCGTTGGCGAAACCATCGGGTATTGGGCCGCCAGGAATCTTTGCGATCTAAGCGGCGCTGACGATGCGATCGCGCCCTGGGTTCGGAGCGGATCCGCAGCTACCCTTCGGTGGCATCAAGGAAAGCGGCTACGGGCGCGAACTCTCCCACTATGGATTAAGGAGTTCCTAAACATTAAGACTGTCTACGTTGCCTGACCCTGCAGCCTTGGTAAGAGCGTAAAGATTTGGCCACTTGACGAGCATCAACGTCTGCCAATGCGGTTTCGATAGTTTGCTCTGCTACGTGCAATGCAAGACCGGATGGCGATGGGTCGGCGTCGCGCAGATAGATGGTTTTTGAAGTCGAGGACGGCGAACAATGAAAGCGATACGCATCCACGGGTTCGGTGGTCCGGAAGTATTGGAATTGGACGACGTCCTAATCCTACAACCGGGAGAGGACGAGTTACTGGTGCGTATCCGTGCAGCCAGCGTCAACCCTGTCGATTACAAGATACGCCGGGCACAGTCCCGTGGGTCAATCGAGAGATGCTGCCGATTACACTCGGCCGCGATTTATCCGGGACGGTCGAAAGCGCTGGCGCTGGGATAGATGTCTTTGACGATGGCGATGCTGTCTATGCAATGCTCGGCGGCATCGATCGCGGCAGCTACGAAGAATACGTGCTCGTGCGACCTAACGAAGCCGCGCCCAAACCGAAGCGTCTCTCTCACATCGAAGCCGCAGCAGTGCCGCTCGCCGCGCTGACGGCATGGCAAGGGCTCTTCGACCACGGGCATCTAGAGGCCGGCCAGACTGTGCTGATCCATGGCGGATGGGGCGGTGTCGGTCATTTCGCGATTCAATTCGCCAAGGTAACCGGGGCCACTGCATTCACCACCGTGTCAGCCCAAAACCTCGACTTTGTCCGCGAACTCGGCGCCGATCGCGCTATCGACTACCGGTCTCAGCGTTTCGAGGAAATCGCGCGTGATGTTGATCTGGTCCTCGATCTCGTCGGGGGAGAAACCCAGGAACGGTCCTGGTCGGTGTTGAAGCCGGGAGGCATTCTCGTCTCCGCACTCGGCGAGCCCCCGCGAGAAACGGTGATGCAGCATCGAGCGCACGGTGTCGGTTACCGAGCCCGAGCCAATGGCGGGCAGCTCGCCGACATCGGTCTGCTCATTGATCAGGGCAAGGTCCGTCCCGTCATTACGGCGACCCACCCCCTCGCCGAAGCAGGTCATGCTCATGAGCGGCTCGAGCGCGGCCATGTGCGCGGCAAGATCGTGCTCGTCGTGACCGAGTAGCAGTCAGCCATAGTGGTCGCCTCCGAAAAAGCGGGATGGTGTTGACGACTGTCAAGGATAGATCCATTCCCGTCCGGTAGCTTGCTCGGCTCGAAGCGAGGTGTCTGCCGGGAGCCCGCTCCATGAGGCGACGATCGATCCTTCCCTTTCTCTGCGCCGCGGCGCTGATCCTCGCCGCTGCTCCCGGCGCTGCCCGCGTCGGGGTCGTGATCGGCTTTGCCCCACCCGCTCCTGTGGTCGAGGTGGCGCCCCTTCCGCCTGCTGCCGGCTATGTCTGGCAGCCTGGCTACTGGAGCTGGAACGGCGTTCAATATGTCTGGGTGCCAGGCGCATACGTCGTGCCCCCTTTTGTTCACGCGGTATGGGTGCCCGGAGCCTGGGTCAGGCATGGCCACGGCTGGGTCTGGAAAGTTGGCCACTGGCGGCGGTAACGGTTCTGGGCTTAGCGGAGTACCGACCTCACGCGTCGGAGCGCGGGCCACCTTGCCATGAGTACTCCATTGCCGATCGACCACGCGGACGAAGTCTCGCCACATCGCGAAATAATTGCCGCGACCGGTGAAGTCATCAAGCTGCAATGGGAGGAATTCCATCCTGGTGCAGCGGCGTGCTGCGTGCCCGCAATCGTCATCATTCTCGTTTGCGGGTTGGTTGTCAGCCAACCTTTCGCGGCGCTCGTCGCAACGGCGGGAGCATTTTCGGTCGGGTTCGGCCTGTTCCAGCGGCTCTCTTCTTTCGCCTTCGCGCCGATGCTGCTGGCGCTCATCGGCATGACGATATCGGCCACCGTCGGTACCCTGGCCAGCGCCTCGCCGCTATCCGAGGGCATCGCCGCAGCGATGTGGGCGTTCGGGGTGGCGGCAGCAGTCGGGCTTGGCACCGCGGTGTGGTGGATCGTGCTGCAATGGTCGATCGCTCTCGTCATTGCTGCCGCTTTCCCGGCCGATCCGACTTTCGCCCTGTTGCGCGGGTTGCTCGTCGCCCTGGGCGGTACGCTTCAGCTCGTGTTCGCGTCGAGCTTGTGGACGCTCCTCTGTTGGCAGTGCGATGTTCCGGCTCCCCGGAACGAGAACAACCGGCCGCTCTCCTTTGAGGCGGTGCGGTTGGCGCTTCGCGAAACCTTGGAAAGGGACACCCCGCGGTTTCGCTATGCTGCGGCCCTAACGGTCACGGTCGGCCTCGCCGCTGCAGCCTATCGGGTTGCAAATTTTTCGAACGGCTATTGGATCGCGATGACGATCCTGATCGTCCTGCGTTCGGAATTGCGCGATACGGTCAGGATCACTGTGACCCGCATCATCGGCACTATGGTCGGCGCCGGAGTTGCGACCCTCGTCGTCGCCCTATTGCGGCCGTCGCAAACGATCCTGGTGGCGGTAATCGCCGTAACGGCGTGGGGGTGCTACGCGTGCTTGCGCGTCAATTACGGTTTGTTCAGCATGTTGGTCACCGGTTACATTGCCCTGCTGTTTGCCTTTGGCGGTCTGCCGGAACCGGCCGTGGCATTGCATCGGGTCATCGCCACTGCGATCGCGGGCAGTGTCGCGCTTGCTGCGCACTTTCTTTACGTCGCCCGTCCTCCGCGCCGCGCTGCCAGTGCGGCGAGCGTGCCAATTGATCGAGGCCCGCCAGACGAAAAAAGAGGCGGAAATTGATAGCTGTCAAGGCAGCTGCGGGCCGCCGCACCGATAGTGATCTTCGTGGACCGGCGAGCCCTCCCTAGGATGCGCCCGCGCGAGATCTTCGATCTCGAATACGACCGAATACAGCCAGGAGGCGTGATGAGATCCGATAGCGATATCAAGCGGGATGTCGAGGACGAGCTGCGGTGGGATCCGGACCTCGACGCGACCGACATTGCCGTAACGGTGAAGAGCGGGGTCGTCACTCTCGCCGGGTTCGCGCGCAGCTATAGCGACAAGCTCGAGGCGGAGGGGGCGGCAAAGCGGGTGGCCGGCGTGCTCGGCGTCGCGAACGACATCGAGGTGCGCTTGCCGTCTCTCGACCAGCGGCCTGATCCTGAAATTGCCCGCGACGCGATCGCGGCAATCAAAAGCCGTCTGCCGGCCGCCGCCGAGCAGATCAAGGTGCTCGTTCGCAATGGCTGGATTACGCTGGAAGGCGAGGTCGAGTGGGACTACCTGCGGTCTGCGGCCGAGCGCGCTGTCCGGCGAGTGAAGGGGCTTAAGGGCGTCACCAATACGATCGTGGTGAAGCCAAGCATTCCGGCCAGCGAGATCAAGCGCAAAATCGAGGAAGCCTTCCGCCGCAGTGCGGAAATCGATGCAAATCGGATCACCGTCGAAGCTCATGGAGGCGAGGTGATCCTCAAAGGCACTGTGCGCTCCTGGGCCGAACGTCGGGAAGCCGAGCGGGTGGCCTGGTCAGCACCCGGCGTCAAACGAGTGGAAAATCAAATCACCATCAGTGTTTAAATCTCAGCAAAGGAGAAAATCAAATGGCTAGCAGGTCGTTAATGCCGTTTTCGCGCAATATGCCGATGTCGCGCTGGAGCGAGGACATGGATCCGTTCCTGGCAATGCGCCGCGAAGTGAACCGCCTCTTCGATGATGCCTTTAGCGGGTTTGGATTGCCGAGCTTCATAGGTCCTGCGCTACGGCAGATGCCGGCGGCACCAAAAATCGACGTCAGTGAGACGGACAACGAGATCCACGTTACCGCGGAAATGCCCGGCATAGATCAGAACGACGTCGAGGTCCTGCTCGAAGACGACAGGCTGATCATTCGCGGGGAGAAGAGCGAGGAGCGCGAGGACGAGGACAAGAACCGCAATTATCACATCAGAGAGCGCGTACAGGGCGCCTTTTCACGCACCCTACCACTGCCCTTTGCACCCGATCCCAGTCAGGTAAAGGCCGAGTTCAAAGACGGGGTTATGACCATCACGATCCCCAAGCCGCAAGAGGTGAAGCAGAAGCAACACCGGATCGAGGTGCAAAAGGACACGAGCGCGCCCAGCGAACCGTCGGTGTCGCGAAGCGGTCGGCAATCCGAGACGACATCCTCGACGACGTCGCAGTCGCAGGCGGAGCAGCGGGAGAAGGAAACCGCAGCCGGATAGTCGCGGATAAGTAAGAGCGAGCGAGCCGCTCCGAGTTGGAGCGGCTTTGCCGAGGCGCTGGAGGTGTTGCATGGCTAAAGTTATTGGAATCGATCTCGGGACGACATTTTCCTGCGTCGCGGTCATGGAAGGCGGCAGCGCCAAAGTAATCGAGAATGCGGAGGGTACGCGCGTAACGCCCTCTGTTGTTGCATTCACGAGCTCTGGTGAAGTGCTGGTCGGGCAGCCGGCTCGGCGGCAGGCGATCACCAATGCCGAGAATACGATTTTCGCCATCAAGCGGCTGATCGGGCGACGCTTTGACGACCCGATGGTCGAAAGGCACAAGAGCCTGGTGCCCTATAAGGTCATTAGAGGCGACAATGGCGACGCCTGGGTCGAAGTCCGCGGCAAACGCTACAGCCCGAGCCAGATCAGCGCCTTTATCCTCACCAAAATGCGGGAGACCGCCGAGGCCTATCTCGGTGAAAAGGTGACCCAGGCGGTCATCACCGTTCCCGCTTATTTCAATGACTCGCAACGCCAGGCCACCAAGGACGCCGGGCGGATCGCCGGGCTCGAAGTGCTGCGCATCATCAACGAGCCGACCGCCGCTGCTCTTGCCTATGGGCTCGAAAAGAAGGGCACCGGCAAAGTCGCGGTCTATGATCTTGGCGGCGGTACCTTTGACATTTCGATCCTCGATATCGCTGAGGGCGTCTTCGAAGTAAAGGCGACCAACGGCGATACCTTTCTCGGCGGCGAGGACTTCGACCAGCGTGTCATCGACTGGCTGGCCGACGAGTTCAAAAAGCAGCAAGGGATTGATCTGCGCAATGATCGGCTGGCACTGCAGCGACTGAAAGAGGCGGCCGAGAAGGCGAAAATCGAGCTCTCCTCGACCCTGCAGACCGAGGTCAACCTGCCGTTTATCACCGCCGACCAGACCGGGCCTAAACATCTGACGATGACCTTGACCCGCGCCAAACTCGAGTCGCTGGTCGGCGATTTGATCGAGAAGACGGTCGGGCCGTGCCGCGCCGCGCTGAAGGACGCTGGACTGACCGCTCAAAATATCGACGAGGTGATCCTGGTCGGCGGCATGACCCGCATGCCCAAGGTCGCCGATACCGTACGCGAGTTCTTTGGTCGCGATCCGCATAAGGGGGTCAATCCGGACGAAGTCGTGGCGGTCGGGGCGGCGATCCAGGCCGGCGTCCTGCAGGGCGACGTCAAGGACGTATTGCTGCTCGATGTGACCCCGCTGTCGCTCGGCATCGAGACATTGGGCGGCGTGATGACCAAACTGATCGACCGCAACACGACGATCCCGACCAAACGCAGTCAGATCTTCTCGACTGCCGAGGACAACCAGACCGCGGTCACAATCCGCGTCTTCCAAGGGGAACGCGAGCTCGCCGCCGACAACAAGTTGTTGGGCCAGTTCGACCTTGTCGGGATCCCGCCGGCGCCTCGCGGGATACCGCAGATCGAGGTCACCTTTGACATCGACGCCAACGGCATCGTCAACGTCTCGGCTCGGGACAAGGCGACAGGCAAGGAGCAGCAGATCCGCATCCAAGCCTCCGGCGGCCTCTCCGAGGCCGATATCCAACGCATGGTTCGCGAAGCCGAACAGCACGCGGCGGAAGACAGAAGGCGCCGTGAGTTGATCGAGGCTCGCAACCAAGGCGACGCACTGATCTACAGCACGGAACGGAGTCTGCAAGAGCACGGAAGTCGCCTGAACGATGCCGATCGGCGCACCATCGAGGAGGCGGTCGATGCGCTGCGCACGGCGATTGCGGGGGAAGACGCCGGCCGTATCCGGCAAGGTATGGAGACGCTAACGCGAGCTGCCATGCGGATTGGCGAAGCCGTGAATCGAAGCCAGCCACAGGGCGCCGGGGCCGACAGCCCCGGCGGCGAGGAAGTGGTCGATGCGGAATTCGAGGATGTGGACGAACGCAAACGCGGCGCTTCCTGAGCTTCACTTGACCCTCTTCTTCTGGAGAATTTCACAATGACAATGGACGACCGAGCGGGCATGACGTCCGGCTGGCCAGCCGGCGATAATGCGATGAGCAACCTGTTGGCGCAAAACTGGTGGGTAATCGCATTGCGTGGAGTTTTTGCTATTATTTTCGGAATCATTGCGCTGCTCATGCCCGGCGCGGCGCTGCTTGCATTCGTGCTGCTGTTTGCTGCTTACATGCTGGTCGATGGCGTATTAGCGATTATTGCCGGCGTCAGAGCGGCAAAGCGGCATGAGCGCTGGGGATGGCTGATCTTCGAGGGCATTCTCGACTTTATCGCGGGCGGCATTGCTGTCGTTTGGCCGCTGATAACGATTGTCGCCTTTGTTTTCCTAATGGGCGCTTGGGCAGTTGTCACCGGGGCGCTACTGTTCGGGGCAAGCTTCCGGCTCAGCATCCCGCATGGCCGATGGCTGATGGCGCTCGCCGGAGCGATCTCGATTGTTTGGGGGGTCCTGCTGATCCTCTGGCCATTGATCGGCGCGATAGTGCTGACTTGGTGGATAGCTGCATACGCGCTGTTCTTCGGTGTCGCGCTGTTGGTGCTCGCCTTTCGGCTGCGCGGTCGGCGACACGCCGCCGTGGCGCCTTCGGGTGCAGTGCCGCGGGGCATATGAGGCGGGATGAGTCCATGACAACAACATCGGAAGATAAAGCCGACACTCCGGTTGTGGATACCACCGACGAACGAGCTTCATCACAGGGGTCGACCGCAGCTCGCCCGAAAAACGTTGCTAAGGAAGCTTCAGCCGAATTCGTTCCGGCAAGGGATACCCCTTCCGGGACTCAGGTGACCAACGAAGAGGCGACGAGGGACCTGGTCGGAGCAGCGCCTGCGACCACTTCTGATCCCAATGCGGCCGAGCTAAAGGAGAAGCTCTTGCGCGTGCTCGCCGAGCAGGAGAACTTTCGCCGCAGAATTGAAAGGGAGCGCGACGAAGCGATTAGATTCGCGGCAACACAGTTGGTGAAGGATCTCCTTCTGACCGCGGACAACCTGGCTCGCGCACTGGAGAGCGTGCCACCCGACCCACCCGATCAGCTGCAGGCAATGCAGAATCTACTGGCCGGCGTAGCCGCGAGCGAAAGAGCGCTGCAAGACACCTTCGCCAGACACGGCATCACTCAGATCCATCCCGCGCTCGGCGATCAGTTCGACCCTCATCAGCACCAGGCTATGTTCGTAGCTGATGCCGGTGACTACGAGCCCGGCACCATCGCCCAGATCGTCCTGCCCGGTTATGCCTATCACGAGCGGCTTCTCCGTCCGGCGTTTGTCGGCATTGCCAGAGACGATACTCGCCGGCCCGATTAACACGACCGCCTGCCGATTTGGAGTATCGCCATGACCGTTGCCGACATCCTCGTCTACGCCGATCCCTCCGCCGCCTCGGCTGAACGCCTCGACCTCGCCTTCCGTCTGGCGCACCGCTTGGATGCCTATCTGATTGGAGTTGTTCCCGAGGATGCAGCCGCGGTCGGCGAGAGGTTCGAGAGGATGCTGTCAAACGATGCTCTTCTCGGCGAGTGGCATATGGCGATCGGATTGACCGAACCTTTTGTGACTCGGTGGGCGCATTGTGCAGATCTGGTGATCCTCGGCCAACGCATCCCGGATCACGGCACCGGATTGTACCGCCCGGAAGATGTCATTCTTTCGTGCAGCCGCCCGGTGTTGGTTGTGCCTTATGCCGGCCGCCGGGCAGATCGGCTGGGCGAAAATGTGCTGGTGGCGTGGAACGGCAGCCGTGAAGCGGGCCGGGCCGTGCAGGAAGCGCTGCCGCTTATGAGCGCCTCGAGCGTCGTGACTGTCCTGTTGGTCGATCCGGACGACGAACTCGCCGATGTTGCACTCGCCCAAGACCTGGTCGCCCATCTTGGCCGGCACGGGCTCAATGCCAGAATCCAGGTCATTCGCCACGACCTCGCCACAGTGGCGGTTTCCAGCACGATATTGACTCAGGTAGCCGAGCTCGATGCCGATCTGCTGGTAATGGGCGCTTACAGCCATTCGCGTTTTCGCGAAATCATCCTCGGCGGCGTCACCCGAGACATATTGCGCGATATGAATGTGCCGGTGCTGACGGCCCATTAATTGGCGCCGGCAGCAGCCATGATGACCTTACGCGTCAATGATCAGGAATACGAACTCGATGTGCCGCGCGACATGCCGCTGCTGTGGGTCTTGCGCGACATTGTGGGGCTGACTGGAACGAAGTTCGGCTGCGGCGTCGCGCTGTGCGGCGCCTGCACCGTGCATCTTGACCGTCGGGCGATACGCTCCTGCATTACTCCTGTCTCTCACGCCGCGGGAAAGAGCGTCACAACGGTCGAGGCCATCGGCGAAACCTCAATTGGGAGCAAGGTTCAGCAAGCCTGGCTCGATATCGAGGTGGTTCAGTGTGGCTATTGCCAGTCGGGCCAGATCATGTCAGCCGCGGCACTGCTGGCAAGTAATTCGAACCCCAGCGACGCCGACATCGATGCCGCCATGTCCGGGAACATCTGTCGGTGCGGGACCTATCAGCGCATCCGGGCTGCGATCAAATCGGCGGCCCAGACCACCTGACGCGAGCGTTGCAATATGCGCTACGATCAAGGGCTGAATTTCTGCGTTTCACGAAGAGCCTTTCTGAAGGTCGGAGCTGCCGCTGGTGGCGGTTTGTTGCTCAGCCTCGATCTATCTGCGGCCTACCCTCAGTCGATCGCTACCAATAGCGCAGATATCTTCGCACCGAACGCCTTTATCCGCATCGACCGTAGCGGCCAAGTGACGTTCATCATGCCCCAGGTGGAGATGGGGCAGGGCACCTATACCTCGATGTCGATGCTGATCGCCGAGGAACTGGAAGTGGATCTCGCGCAGGTCGCGCTTCAGGCAGCGCCGCCAGATGATCGCCTCTATGCGAACCCGCTGATCGGGGCGCAGGTCACCGGCGGTTCCACCTCGGTGCGAGGCATGTGGCGGCCGTTGCGCTATGCGGGCGCTGCCGCTCGGATCCTGCTGGTAACTGCGGCAGCGCGTCGCTGGCACACGGACCCGACCACCTGCCGCGCCGAAAATGGCAAGGTGGTCAACATACCGACCGGTCAGCGGCTCGCTTACGGGGCGCTCATCGACTTGGCCGCAAGGCTGCCGACGCCGACTCACGTGCCCCTGAAGGATCCTAAGGATTTCAAGCTGATCGGAACGCCGGCCAAGCGTCTCGATACTCCCGACAAGGTGAATGGCAAGGCGCAGTTCGGCATCGATGTCAAAATTCCCGGCATGAAGATCGCCACAGTCGCGGCTTGCCCGGTTTTCGGCGGCAAGCTCGCCCATGTCGACGAGAGCGCGGCACTGGCGATCCAGGGCGTCAGTCAGGTCGTACACCTCGACGACGCTGTCGCGGTGGTCGCCGAGCATATGTGGGCGGCGCTGCAAGGGCTCGCGGCGCTCGATATCGACTGGGACGAAGGGCCGAACGCGAAGGTCTCGAGTGCCGAGATCCTGCGCCAAATGGAGGCCGCCTCACAGAAACCCGGCGTCGTCGCTCGCAAGGAGGGCGATGTCGCCAAGGCAATGGCCGGCGCCACAACCAGAACTCGAAGCGGTTTACCAGGCACCGTTCCTCGCGCATGCGGCAATGGAGCCAATGAACTGCACTGTCCACGTGCGCCCCGACGGTTGCGATGTGTGGGTCGGAAACCAAGTGGTCAGCCGCGCCCAGGCCACGGCGGCCGAGGTGACCGGCCTGCCGCGTGACAAGGTCCAAGTTTACAATCACCTGCTGGGCGGCGGCTTTGGCCGACGGCTGGAGGTGGACGGCGTCACCCAGGCAGTCAAGATCGCCAAACAGGTCGACGGGCCGGTAAAGGTCGTGTGGACCCGCGAGGAAGACATCCGGCACGATGCCTATCGGCCCTATTACTACGATCGGCTGGCGGCTGGACTGGACGAGCACGGCCTGCCGGTCGCGTGGAGCGACCGCATTACCGGCTCCTCGATCATGGCGCGGTGGTTCCCTCCAGGGTTCAAGCACGGGCTTGATCCCGATGCCGTCGAGGGCGCGGCAAACCCGCCTTATGGGTTCCCCAATATCCTGGTGGATTATGTTCGCCACGAACAACCAGGTATGACTACGGGATGGTGGCGCGGCGTCGGCTCGACGCACAACATTTTCATGGTGGAGAGTTTCGTCGACGAGCTTGCAGCCGCGGCAAGGCGCGACCCGGTCGAATACCGCCGCGCTCTGCTCGACAAGGCATCGAATATCGAGGCTGGGCTCGACCCTGCGGCGACGGCGCCTTGGTCGGGCCCGCCGCCTGATCCCACACGCGTCAAGGCGGTACTCGATCTGGCGGCCGAAAAGGCGGGGTGGGGGACACCGCTGCCGGGGCGCCACGGCCGCGGCGTCGCCGTGCAATACGCGTTCGGGACTTATATGGCGCAGATCACACGGGTGGCGGTTTCCAAGGACGGGGAGGTACGGGTAGAGCATGTGGTCGGCGCGGTCGATTGCGGTATGGTTGTCAACCCCGACACGATCAAGGCGCAGATCGAAGGCGGGATCATTTTCGGTCTGACCGCCGCGCTATTCGGTGAGATCACGATCCGAGACGGCCGCGTCGAACAGAGCAATTTCAACGACTATCGGGCACTGCGCATCAACGAGGCGCCGAGCGTCGAGGTGCATCTGATCAACAGCCACGAACCACCCGGCGGGCTCGGAGAAGTTGGGACTGTCGGAGCGGCGCCCGCCCTTACCAACGCAATCTTTGCCGCCACCGGGATCCGGATCCGGAAATTGCCGGTCAAAGACCAGCTGCGTGCCGCATGAAGGCCTTGAAGCTCCTGGCGTTCGCAATCATCGTCGTCGCCGTGGTGGCTGGTGCGGGCTGGTTTGTGCTGCATGCACGCGATCCTACCGAGTTTGCCGGTGGCAGTCGTGTCGTCTTGGCCGACTACAAGGGCCCAGATCCCACTGGCGTCCCCGCCGCTCTTGCGGGAGCCGATCCCTTAGCGCGCGGCGAATATCTGACGCGAGCCGCCGACTGTGCCGCCTGCCACACGGCGCCGGGCGGTGAACAATTCGCGGGCGGTCGGGCTTTCAAATTGCCCTTCGGCACCCTCTATTCACCGAACATTACTGCCGACAAGGAAACCGGCATCGGCGATTGGAGCGACGACGATTTTGTCAGAGCGCTGCACAAAGGCATCGGCAAGGACGGCAAATATCTATATCCGGCCTTTCCCTACCCTTCTTACACGCTGATGACCCGCAACGACGCGCTGGCTATCAAAACATACTTGTTCAGCCTCAAACCGATCCGAAATGTGGTGCCCGCCGACGATTTGGCATTTCCGTTCAATCAGCGCTACCTGATGGTCTTTTGGAACCTTCTGTTCAACCCCGATCACCGCTTCAGGCCGAACACCGACCAGACTGCCGAGTGGAACCGCGGCGCCTACCTTTCCGAGGCGCTCGGCCATTGCGGCGACTGTCATACACCGCGAAACCTTTTACAGGGGCTCAGCACCAGCCAAAAATTCGCCGGTGCGCTGATCGAAGGCTGGAAGGCCTACAATATTACTCCCGATCCGATGTGGGGCATAGGTGCTTGGTCAACCCCGCAATTGGTGGAGTATCTCTCCACCGGGCATGCGCTGCAACGCAGTACGGCCGCGGGACCAATGGGCGAAGCCATGGACGATAGCCTGCGGTTCCTCGTCAAGGACGACCTCAGCTCCATGACAGCCTACTTGAAGAGCATTCCGCCGCTTGCCGACAGCAAAAATCCGGCGGCCGTGCGGACGCCGCCTGAAGGGATGTCTATGGCGAAAGCAGTGGTTTCTGTCGGCGGTGGCCAGAACCTCGGGTTGCGTGTCTTCGAAGGCGCCTGCGCAAGCTGCCACAGCTTCGACGGCAGCGGCACGATTACACCCTACGCCTCGCTTGCCGGTGATCGCTCCGTGAATGACCCCGAGGCGGTCAACCTGACGCAAGTGCTGCTCGACGGCGCTCGTCTCCACACACCGGATGGCACGGTCTTCATGCCAAGGTTCGGCGCGGGCTATTCCGACGCGGAAATTGCCGCTGTTGCCAATTATGTCACCGGCCGGTTTGGCGCCAGCGCATCGTCGATTTCACCGGACGAAATCGCCAAACGACGCAAGGGAAATTAGCTAGCTGTGCAGCCTCAATAGGTTGTTCCGGGAGATGCCGAGTTGGGTGATTGGAGGCATTGATCCGATACTGCCATGAGGGCGATGCCAATTATAGCGATGAAGCCATCGCGGGAGCTCAGCGGTGCGTTCGTCTGAGGTGTTGTAGGCACGACCGTAAGCCCATTCACACAGGCTGGTTTGGATAAAGCGCTCGGCTTTTCCGTTGGTTTTTGGCGTGTAGGGTTTGGTGAAGATGTGCTTGAGGCTGAGCTGCTTGCAGGCTTTGGCGAAGGTTTTGGAGCGATAGCAGGGGCCGTTGTCGGTCATCACGCGCTCGATCTTCACGCCCAGGCTTGCATAGTAGGCGATCGCCGCCTTGAGGAAGGCGACGGCACTCTCTTTCCTTTCGTCTTTGATCACGCTGCTAAAGGCGACGCGGGAGGCATCGTCGATGCAGACATGCACAAACTCCCAGCCGATGCCGAGATGCTGGTTGACGATGCCGGTCCTGCGGCCGGTGATGCGATGTCCCACGGAGCCGATTTTCCCCAACTTTTTGATGTCGAGATGGATCAGTTCACCTGGGTTCTCGCGCTCATAGCATCGGACGGGCTCTGGCTCCAGGGCGCTGAGTTTGTTCAAACCCAGCCGTCGCAGAACCCGGCTGACGGTGGCCGACGAGACCCGAACTTCGGCGGCGATCGCTTTGCCGGTCAGACGCTGGCGGCGCAGCAGCTCGATTGTCTCCACAACCGCCTGAGGCGTGGGCTGGCGCAACCGCCGTGGCCGCGAGGAACGATCCTGCAATCCGGCCAACCCTTCGCGATGATAGCGACCTACCCATTTGCGAACTGTCCGCGGGCAGACGCCTACGGCTTGGCTGATGGCCTGCGGCGTCTGCCCGCTCGCATCGAGCTCTATGATCCGTTCTCGACCGCGCGGCGTCAGCCGGGCATTCTTGTGCACGTTCATCCGGTCCTTCTCCTGGAGTGCTGGGGATTCGACACCATCAGCTCCTCTCGGCAGGGACCGGTTGGACAACGCACGGAAAGCTCACAGCTAGTCTGAGGGTGCGCGGCTTACCCGGCTTTGGTAAAGCCTTTCGCGCGCATGCAGTTGTTGAAGACTTGGTCGGCCGTCACGACGGCCTGCTGCTCCATGTTTTGAGTCTGCAGCCCGGTCGTATAGCTGAGCGCCCAGTTGCGGCCCAACGTGGCGCTGCGGTCTTGGTTGATCCCCTGCTGGGTGCTTTGCGCGGCGTTCGCCTGCGCTTGACAGTCGTTCACCTCGCGTGTGACCGCAGCGTCGTCGAGCCCCGCCTTGACCCAACGCGCCTGGCCCGAGGGCGCAGCACAGGCCGAGGCAGTCAATAGCATAAACACGGCGATCCAGGCATTGCCATGAGACCCCCGCCGCTCGCCGTGTCCGGACCAAATAGCCCTCATTTCGTGCCCTCCGCCGCACGGCGTGCCGCGATGCACCCTAAAATATCCCGTTTTTCATCGGCGTTCGCCTCGTACCAGGTGGCGATTTCGTCGATCGTGCGCAAGCAGCCATGGCAGCGGCGGGTGGCGGGGTCGATTAAACAGATGCCAATGCAGGGCGAAACCGATGCTGCCTCGGCCAGACCGGGTTCTCCGGCCATCCCTTACGAACCTTTGGGCGGTTCGAGCAGATCGGCGGTCTTTGTCTCCATCATCTTGGCTTTGTAGCCGGGGATTGCGTACGCCCAGTGAGACACTTGCCCATTTAGCTTTTTCGCGTCCGCCTCGGCCTTCCCCGAGCCGGTGGCGGCGACCGCGATCCAGCTCTTATTCTCCTGCTGAAACAATTTCAAATTGATCGTGAGCCCGTCAAAGGTCGTATACGAGGCGGTCGTTACACCTTTCTCGGGTATCGGTAGTTTCGCCGCTGGTGCGACATCCTCGAGATCGAGCGCCTCGAGCGCCATTGCCGGCTCGCCCAAGGCCGTATCGCTTTTGTACTTTGCGTCCTTTGGCGGGTTTTCGAGCGTGAATTTCGCGTCCGGCTTGGCGCGGCTTAGGGTCAAGGTCGCGCCGTCAGGCTGGGTCAGGACCACTTTGGCGATCCGGCTGTCGGGGATGTCGACAATCCGCCGCGCGAGCCAGCTCGGCACATCGTCGGAGAAATCGAGGGAGCCTCGGGCGAGCCAGGATTGCGCATCACCCGGCTTGCGGACGTAAACGCCGTCATTGCCTTCGCCCAGCCGGTCGTAGCTGCGCTTGCCGACAATCAACCCGGCGATGTCCGCTCCGGACTTGTCTTTTATCGTGACGAGGGTCGACTTGCCTTTGCCCGGATCTTCGACTTGCAGCCGCGGATAGAGATCGGGTTTGCTGGTCTTTGGCTCGACGAGGGTCATATCCGACAGAGCCAGAACGACGCGGCGGATTTTCGCGGCGTCGGCCGGATAATTGCCCTTTTGCGTTGCCAACCATTCGTTTCCATCGCGGACAAACGTCAGGTCGAGGCCGGCGCGGCGGACCTCGATCGATGCGACATCGCCGAGCTTAGCGGCCAGCCCTGGGAGAGTGCGCTGATCGACCCCAGCATGGCCGCCGCCACGACCCCCGGTTCCGAGCGCTACCGCCGCGAGCACGACTAAGACAAAGGTCGCTGCAATCAACAGGACGAGGCTACGCCGTTGCACGGCCCGGTCTCCTCTTAGACCTCGGCCGTGCGTCGTTGACGACGCCGCAAGCGCACCGCCCCAACGATAACGGCGACAATCGCAACAATGATCGGGATCAGCGCTATATCGAGGAATTCGAGCCCGTTCTTCAGGCTCTGGATATTGCTGCGCAGCGCGGCCTGGACATCGCGCAATTGCCGGCGGGTCTGCAGCATGTCGACACGGAACTGCGCGATCGCCTTGGTCTGCTCAGGCGACAGCGTCGCGGGTGTGTCGGTCTGGTCCTTGCCGGTTAGATCGGCAAGCTTGGCCTCGGTGGCCTTGAGTTTTTGCTGCAGCGCATGCTCCTCGGCGCTGTAGCGCGTCTGCGCTTCGCGCTGGATCTCGTCGACGACTTCGAACGGTCGGGCCGCACTGCCGCGGCTGCGCAAGCCGACCAGATCCTCGCCGCCAGCGAGCACGTCGATCGCATTGGCGACAAAATCGCCGTTATCGGCAAATGGGACGAGGACCCTCTGTCCAAAGAAATTTTGGCTCTGCGCCCAAACCCGGTCGTCGAGCAGATCAGTATCTGCAACCGCGATGACGTTGATCGGATGCTTGGATTCCTTCAGCCATATGCCCGTCGCAGCCGGTGCTGCGGTCGGCTTTTCCCCGGGCTTGGACATAGGCGGTGTGGCCGGCTTTGGCGGCCCATCCGGGAATGCCGTCTTGGCCGGCCCGGTCACATGAGCCGCGAGCACATAGCGCTTGTCGTCGGGCTTGAAATCTGCGAGGAGGCCGGCGACATCGGGCAAGCCATTCAGCTTATCGACCGGTATCTTGGTCGAGTCCGAAGAAGTCCAGATCAGCGGCTCGAAGTTTGTTTTGGCTCCGGGCAATCGCTCGAGGATCCCGGCCGAAGCCATCGTAATATGGCTCAAATCGGCGGTCGCCATGTCAGAGCGGCTTAAATTGGCCGATTTCAGATCGAGCCAAGCGATATAATCGAGCGGTTCCCCGCCGCGACCCGGCACCGGGATCTCGACCTGCTGCGCATCGCGGCGATCCCCAGCCACCACTTTGGGCAGCATTTCGAAACCCCAAGTCTTGAACAGTGGAGCGAGGTCGCTGGTTGACGGCGCCCCCGGCTGGTTCATGTGATTGGCTTGCGCGGCCTGCGTTTCCGAATGCGGGTCGACAAAGACCAACGCCCTGCCGCCTCCGAGGACAAACTGATCGATTGCGAACAAGGTCTTTGGCGGTAGGTTTTGCGGGTGAACGAGTAGCAGCACGTCGATATCGGACGGGATCGCATCCGTCTCAGCGCCAAGCGATTTGACGTTGTCAAGCTGACGCAGCTGCTCGAGAACCGCCATCGGCTGGCTCGGCTGGCCCCGCATCATGGCCATCATGTCGCCCTCGAGCGGCAAAGAGCTGATCATCCCAACTACAGTCTTTTTTGGCACGGCAAGGGAGTGGACCAGCTTTGTCAAATCGTATTCGAGAAAGCGTTCGCGCTGAGGAGAAAAGAACGCAATGACTTGCTGATCGTCGGTCGAATTCGTAGCGGCGAGGCCGAAGTAAACTCGATCGCCCTGACTGTCGAGCGGCACCGCCTGTAGGCCGAACGCCATCGCGCGGTCCTCGACATCGGAAAATGGCTGAGGATCATAAGTCTCAAGGCGCAGCTTGCCGTTCGACGCGGCGACATACTGGCTCAGCAGCTCGCGCACGCGCTGGGCATAGACGCCGTAAGCCGGAACTTCGTTGCCCAGGCGGTTCGAGTAATAAAACCGAAGGGTTATCGGCTCGTCGATCTTGGCGAGCGTGTGCAATGTTCCCGGCGACAGCGTGTAAAGTTGATCGGCTGTCAGATCGAGACGTGCATTAAACCAACGGTCGATGACGATATTGGCCGAGATTAGAATCAGCGCGATGCAGATCAATGCGGTAATCGCCACCGCGCGCCGCGAGGCGAAGAAGCCGCGAGTCGGGGTCGGTTCCATCGCTATCGTCTGCTGCGAATTCTGGGCGAGAAAACGGTGTGCGAGACGTCACACCGTACAATCCGGGTTTGTCCGATGCGCGCCCACAGCCTGCGCGGGCTGGTGCCGCCGCTCCACTGCCTGCCGAGCGTTGTGGACTGACTATGTTTGATCGTCACGGCTTTTCCGCCCTTTAATCGGCTTTTTCGAGGTCGACGAGGATCGCATTGGCAAACAAAAACGCGATCATGACCGAAATGAAGTAGGCGACATCCCGCAGATCGATGACGCCGCGGGTGATGGCACTGAAATGGCTGATAAAGCTCATTCGCGCAAAGGCATCGATTAGCCACTGCGGACCCCAGCCCTGCAGTGCGCCGAGCACCGCAGGCGATCCCGCGGCGGTAACGATAAAGCCAAGCGCGGCGGTCACGACAAAGGCGATGATCTGGTTCTTTGTCACCGCGGAGATGCAGGCGCCGATGGCGAGCAGCGCTCCGGCCATCAGCCAACTCGCTAAATAGCTAGCCAAAATGACGCCGTTGTCGGGGCTACCGAGGAAATTGACGGTCAACCAAAACGGGAAGGTCAGCGCCAACGCGATCCCGGCAAAACACCAGGCGGCAAGGAATTTTCCGAGCACCGCCTCGGTCGTGCGGATTGGCAATGTCAGAAACAGCTCGATCGTTCCGGACCGGCGCTCTTCTGCCCATAGCCGCATCGAGAGCGCCGGGATCAGCACGAGGTAAAGCCAGGGATGGAACGCGAAAAACGGCTGCAGGTCGGCCTGCCCACGGCCAAAAAAATTGCCGACGAAAAACGTCAGCATCCCGGCCATCACCAGGAAGATAATGATGAACACATAGGCGAGCGGCGTCGTGAAATAGCTGACGAACTCGCGTCGGAAAATGGTGAGGACGTTGCGCATCGCGGAACTCAGGCCGCGGCCGCGAGCGGGGCCCGGTCAACCGGACCGGTGGTAATCTCGCGAAAAACTTCGTCGAGCCGTCCCTGCTCGACCCGCAACAGTGTCACCTGCCAGCGATGGGCGCGCCCGAGATCCGCGACGTCGGCGACGATGTCCTGGCCATCGCGCGGGAAGATCAACAGCCCCTCGCCGTCCCGGGGGGTCTCGACGGCGGCGACACCGGGCAATCGCAGCAGTTCGGCGCGCTGTTGTGCCTCCGCCGCACCGGTTGCGGCCAACCGTACGGCATTATGACGCCGCGAGCGGCGGGCGAGTTCGGCCGGGGTCGCATCGGCGAGGATGCGGCCATGGGCGATGATGATCGCGCGGCTGCAGACCGCTTCGACTTCTTCGAGCAAATGAGTTGAGATGACGATCGCCTTATTCGGGCGCATCTCGTCGATGATCTTGCGCATTTCATATTTCTGATTCGGGTCGAGCCCGTCGGTCGGCTCATCGAGGATCAGCACCTGAGGATCATGCAGCAATGCCTGCGCTACTCCAACGCGGCGCCGATATCCCTTAGACAAGGTTTCGATCGGCTGATGCAGGACGTCCCCAATATGGATTGTCTCGACGATGCGGGAGATGCGCCGCTTTGCCTCGCGGCCCGAAAAGCCGCGGATATGGGCGATAAAGTCGAGAAACTCGGCCGCAGTCATGTCTGGGTAGGCGGGGGCGCCTTCCGGCAGATAGCCGATACACCGTTTTGCCGCGATCGGCGCTCGGATGATGTCGTGGCCGCAGATCACCGCCGTGCCCGATGTCGGCGGGACAAAGCCGGTGATCATCTTCATCGTGGTCGACTTGCCGGCGCCGTTCGGCCCGAGAAAACCGAGCACTTCGCCGCGTTCGACGGCGAAGGAGACGTCGTCGACCGCGACCAGCGCGCCGAATTGTTTGACCAGGTTGTGGATCTCCAGCATAGAGCAAACCCCTAGCGTGGTGGCCTTTGTTTGCCACTTTCCGCGGGTCCGCGCATTGCGGCGCAAAGGCGCAGCGGCAGCAGGTGCGGGTTCGTCCGGCATTTTCCGGGAAAGGGCTGCCTGTTGTCTTGCGTGATGGGATGATCCGGCAAGCACGACTTTGGTCGGGTTTGGTGATGCTCGTCTACGTGGCGATGCATTTATCGAATCATGCGATGGGCCTGATCTCGCTCAAAGCCATGGACGAGGTGCTGGCCTGGGTTCTCTGGCTGTGGTCGAACAGACCGGCGCAAGTGCTGTTGTACGGCGCGTTCCTCGTCCACTTCACTCTCGCCCTATGGTCCTTGTGGGAGCGGCGCACCTTGCGCCTGCGCCCGGGCGAATGGACTCAGATCGTTCTTGGGTTCGCGGTGCCGATCATGCTGGCGCGCCACGTCGTCGGCACCCGCATTTCCGACGACTATTTCGGCACCTACGATCTGTCCTATTCCTATCTGCTGTGGATCTATTTTCTCCGCTCGCCTTGGCATGGCGTGTTGCAGATGGCCACGCTGATTGTGGCGTGGTCGCATGCGATGTTCGGACTGCATTTCTGGCTAAGGATCAGGCCGTGGTACGCGCGCGTACAGCCTATGGTATTGGTGGCCGCGGTCCTGGTACCGGTTCTGTCTCTGCTCGGCGTAATCGAGGCGGGCAGACAAATTGCCGCCCTTGCCGCCGATCCCGCCTGGACAAGAGCGGCCTTTGCCCAGCTGTGGCTGCCGTCGCCGGAAGCGCAGCAGACGCTCGATACAATCACGCGGGCGCTTAGCTGGTCGTTCGCGGGTATCGTGATCGCGGTTCTGCTGGCGCGACTCGCGCGCCGCTTGTGGCAGCGGCGTCACGGCCTGATCCGAATAGACTATCCCGACGGCCGCTTTGTCGAGGTAATGCCCGGTACCAGCGTCCTTGAGGCGAGCCGCCTTGCCGGCATCCCGCACGCGCATGTCTGCGGTGGGCGCGGTCGCTGCTCGACCTGCCGCGTGCGTGTGCGCGCAGAGGCCGGCAGCATCGATCCGCCGGGCGAGACGGAGCGGCGGGTGCTGCGCCGCATCCGAGCCACGTCCAATGTCCGGCTCGCCTGTCAATTGCGGCCGAAAGGCAAAGTCGAGGTTACGCCACTGCTGCCGCCCTTTGCCTATGCGATGGACGGCCGGCGCCGGGTCGATGTCGCGCAAGGGCGGGAACGCGAGATCGCGATCATGTTTACCGATATTCGCGGCTTTACCGCACTTTCCGAAGGCCGGCTGCCCTACGATGTGGTCTTCATCTTGAACCGCTATTTTGCCGCGGTCGGGCGCTCGGTCGAAAGTGCCGGCGGCCGGATCGATAAATTCCTCGGTGACGGCGTTATGGCGTTGTTCGGAATCGACGATGGCGCCCAAGGCGGGAGCCGCGGCGCGCTCGCCGCCGCGCGAATGATATCGGAGCGGATGGACGAGCTGAACGCGTCATTGCGCGACGAGCTCGACGAGCCGCTTCGGATCGGCATCGGCATTCATACCGGGCCGATCATCGTCGGCGAGATGGGTTATGGCGGGACGTCATCGATCACCGCGATCGGGGATGCGGTCAATACTGCGAGCCGGCTGCAGGAGCTGACCAAGGAATACGGCTGCGAACTCGTCGTATCGGAGGCGGTGGTCCTACGCGCTGGGCTCGAATTATCTGGCTTTCCGCGCCACGAAATCGAAATCCGCGGCAAGCGCGAGATGCTGGCTATCCGAACGCTGTCGCGCGCCGCCGAACTGCCGGCAGTGGAAACTGGCGGCCCTCCCCGCCTCGAATCTGCTGCGGTTTGAAGCCACCCGCAAGAATAGGGAATGACGCCGCCGCCCGGGTCGTCTGTTGCAACCCGGCTGGAGCGATACGGGATCTATATTCTTATTGATTTGGCAGCACCCTCTCGATCTCGCCCGTAATGCGGCGGTCGGTCGGCCCGACCGAGGACGGCCAGGCTCCGATGAGTTCGCCATCGGGCCCGATCAGGTATTTGTGGAAATTCCATCGCGGCGTGCCGGCTTCGCCCAGGCTTTCCGCGATCCACTGGTAGAATGGGTGGGCCTCGCCGCCGATGACCCGGCATTTCCGGGTGAGCGGAAAGTCGATGGCGTAATTGGTCTCACAAAATTGCTTGATGTCGGCGGCCGATCCCGGCTCCTGCTGGCCGAAATCGTTTGACGGCACCCCGAGCACGATGAGCCCGCGCTCGCGATAGCGCCGCCACAGCGCCTCGAGGTCGCGGTATTGCGCGGTGTAACCGCAATAGGAGGCGGTGTTGACCACCAGCACCGGACGGCCGCGCCAAGTGTCGAGCGGCAACTTCTCGCCGTCGATCGAGGTGAATTCAAAACCATAAGCGTTATCGGCAGCGGACATCAGCAACTCCCGGAAATTGCAGGGACGCGGGCGTCAGCATAACGCCCGGTGCGAGTGGGTAAAGCCGGTGTATTTGACATTGCGCCGCCCCGACGCATCCCTGAGACTGGCGTGCATATCCGCCAGAGGTAACCGATGCTTTTGGTCTTCTTTGTAAAAGGCATCGTCGTCGGTGTGATCATCGCGGTTCCCGTCGGACCGGTCGGGATCTTGTGCCTACGCCAAGCGATCTTTCACGGCGAGCTGGCCGGGCTGATCTCCGGGCTCGGCGCCGCCACTGCCGACGCGTTCTTCGGGGTTATCGCCGCATTTGGCCTCACCTTTATTTCGAAGTGGCTGCTTGGCTATGAAAGTCTGCTGCGCGTGGTAGGCGGCTGCTATCTGCTCTATGCCGGCGGCCGAGCGTTGATCAGCCCCCCGCCGGACACGCCCGGCGACCGATCGGACCCCGAATCCTTGCTACGGAATTTTGCGACGACCTTTGTACTGACGATAACGAACCCGATAACCATCCTGGTCTTTCTCGGAATCTTTGAAGCTCTGGGCCTCAAAGGGGCAAGCGCAACATTGTTGTTTGCGGGAATTCTCGTCGCTGGGGTGTGGACCGGCTCATTCGGCTGGTGGCTGGCGCTGGGCATCGGGGTCGCGATGTTCCGCCGCTCGATCGAGCCGCGGCAACTGACTTGGATCAGCCGCGGTTCGGGCGCCATCCTGCTTTTGTCGGGAGCGGCTTTGATCGCCACGACCGCGGTAAAGCACCTGGTGCGGCTGCTGTAAACTAGCGAACAGCGCGGGTCTTTGTCCCGCTCTCGGCTTCCCTCTCGGTCGCCAGCGCGCAGCGCGCGCTCGATCGATTAGTTCGGTCATTAGCGCCACGGTTGACTTAATGCCGCTTTTGTGGTGCACCCGCTGCGCAAAGCACCCTCACGGGAGGAGATTATGGCGTCACCCAAAAAACTTTCGCATATCGTGCTGCAGACCAATCGCCGGCGCGAGATGATTGATTGGTATTGCACTGTCCTCGGCGCCGAAATCCTCTACGAAGCCGAGCGGATCTCGTTTGTCAGCTATGATGATGAGCATCATCGGGTCGCGTTTCTTGATCCCGGCCCGTTGGAGGAGCGCGAGCCGGACGGACCCAAAGCCGGGAAGGAGGCCGGGCTGCACCACGTCGCCTTTACGTTTGACGGGCTCGACGATCTGATCGACAATTATCAGCGTTTGAAGCAGCTCGGCATCCAGCCGCATCGCTGCGTCAACCACGGTGTCACGACCTCGATGTATTATCACGACCCCGACCGTAATCAGGTCGAGCTGTTGGTCGACAATTTCGCGACCGCTGCCGAAGGCCGGGCATATATGCAGAGCCGCTCGCCAAACGACAAAAATCCGGTCGGTGATCGTTTTTGAGCCCGAGGAACTCGTAGACCGCGTGCGAGCCGGCCTGCGGATCGAGGAACTCGCTTCGATCAACTGAGCCTGGCTGGTTGAGGAAGCCGCCCAACTCGAGGAGGGCGGCGTCTTCTCTCACCGGTGTAACCGGATGATGAAATCGGGTGTTAGCCGTCCGCGCAGTGTCGGGGCGACCCATACCGCGGCGCCTGCAGCCGCGAGCCGGTCGCGAGAGCAGGTGCCTTCCTCAAACGCGGCAGCCGATCCGCCTGTAAGATAGGGTCGCTCCTCGGATCGGCGCAGGTTCCGAGTGATCGCGCTGATGTGCCCGCGCCGCGTCTTCAGGCGATTGCCCGGCGGACAGAGAACTTTGGCAATAACCCCGCATCACCCGAGCGCCGCTGCGCGATAAGTTCGGCACTGCAGCAGCTGACGCTGCATCCGTATTCTGGGGTCCCCCACTCTCCTCAGTCGCGGCCAGGCTCGGACAAAGGACAGCCGGAGGCGAATTATTATATTCCAATTATCGCCCCAGAAGCTGCGGCGGAAAACTTGTATACGCTGAAAACCTCGATTTAACCTCTATCGGCTAATACGGTCGAGTGATCTCGGCCGGTTTTATTGTTGCTCTGCGGATCACGGCAGTGATCTCGGGGCTCGCGCTGGTCCCCGCGTCGGAGCCGATAGAAGCAGCAATTTCGGTATGCTTTGCACCCGAGCAGGATTGTGCCGCGATTGTCGCCGAGGCGATCGAGCGGGCGCAGCAACGGAGTCTTGGTCAGCGCCTACAATCTGACAATCGGCGCCGGCATCGTCGAGGCGCTGGTGCGCGCCCGCACCCGCGGCGTCGATGTCGAGTTGATCGCAGACAAGCGCACACCGTGCGAGCGGAACACCGGCATCGACGCTTTGGCCGCCGCCGGCGCCCCGATCTGGATCGACCGCACCGTGCCGATCGCCCATGCCAAGACAATTGTCATCGACGGCGCGGTGACCCTGATGGGCTCATATAATTGGACACGTGCTGCGGCGCGCAATTCCGAGGATTTAAACCTCATCGCGTCGCGCGCAGTTGCAGAGGCCTACGCTGCTCAATGGCATGCTCGTCTTGCGGCCTCGGTTCCTTTTGCCGCGCGCGAGGATTGGTGTCGGCCGCGGCGCCCGCGCAATCCGCTGGACGGCGCCGATTGAAGCCGTGAAACTGACCAGTATCGTCCGAAAACCGGGCGGCAGTGGGGCTGGTAAGGGGTGGGGTAATGTTCGATCTGATCGTTTCCGGGGGCGTTGCGGTCATGCCGGAGATGTCCGAGCCGGCCGATATCGGCGTTGCGGCCGGCAAGATCGCCGCGATCGGCGCACCGGGCACTCTTGCAGCCGCAGGTGCGGAGCGCGTGATTGACGCCGCCGGACAGATTGTCATTCCCGGCGGGGTCGACCCGCATATCCACTGTAATTCGCCGATCCCATTCCCGGGCCGCAATGAGGACCTGATGAGCGCGCCACCCGACCAGGTCAGCCGCGCGGCTCTGCATGGCGGCACTACAACCTTGCTCGATTTTGCTCCGTGTCCGCCGGATCAGCCGCTGCAGCAATCGATCGAGCTGCGCAAACGCGAATGGGCCGGCGCTTGCTATTGCGACTACGGGTTTCACTTGCTATTGCACGGCAAGTTATCGCAAGGGGTGCTCGACCCGCTGCCCGAGGCGATTCAAGACGGCCATGCCTCGGTTAAAATGTTCACGACCGACATCCGACCCAATCGATTAGGACGGATGGTGCAATTCGGCGATATTTGGGAGGTACTTAAGATCCTCGGGGCGGCCGGCGGGCTTGCCGCAATCCACGCCGAAGACAACGATATCGTCATGCACATGTATGAGAAGCTGATCCGCGAGGACCGCGTCGGCTTTGAGAACATGGCCGAGGTCCACAACACGCTCTCTGAAGATCTGTCGTTTAACCGCGTGATCCGGCTGGCCGAAAATGTCGAAGGCGCCGCCCTTTACATGGTGCACGTCTCGGCCGCGACCGGTGTGGCGGCAATCGCCGCGTCCCGGGATCGTGGCTTTCCGATTTACGGTGAAACTCTGCATCAATATTTGCTTTACAATGCCGAGGACTACAAGCGGCCGGGCGGCCAGATGTTCCACACCTATCCATCTCTCAAATTTCCCAAAGATCAGGAAGCGTTATGGGCGGCCACCAATCACGGCGGGATCCAGACGATCGCAACCGATGAAGTATGCTGCCCGTTGCAGGTCAAACTGCAAGGTCGGCGGATCGACGACACCACCGGGGGTAATTCCGGGGTCGAGCCGCGAGTATCCCTGATGTACACGCATCTCGTTGAAAAGCGTGGCTACAGGCTCGCGGATTTCGTGCGACTGATATCAGCCAATGCGGCGCAGATCATGGGGCTTTATCCGCGCAAGGGTGCGCTGGCGGTGGGCTCCGATGCCGACATCGTGTTGCTCGACCCACGCATGCGGCGTGTGTTGCGAAAGGAAGACCTGCACGAGACAGATTACACACCATGGGAAGGCCATGAGGTTGCTGTGTGGCCAAGCATGACGATATTGCGGGGCAAGATCGTGGTGGAGAAAGGTCGGTTTTCCGCGTTGCCGAGCGACGGCCAATTTCTGCCGCGCAAGATCAGCAAAGAAGTCCGTACCCGACCCGCGGTCTGAGCGGTATCGATCGGGATTAGAACGGCCCGGTTGTCGCCGACCAGCCGACCGAGCGTCGGATTAATAGCGCGGCTTGTTAAAGCGGGCTGGCGGGGCGTCGCGATAGATCTGCAATCGCGTAACTCGCAGGCCGGCCACACCGTGCGCCTCGATTGCCTTTTGCCAGGAATAAAACTCTTCGATGGACAGCTGATAACGCTGGCAAGCTTCGTCGATTGTCAGCGCGCCGTTGCGTACGGCATTGACGACCACCGCCTTGCGCCGCGCGACCCAGCGCTTTGTGTCGGGCGCCGGCAGAAGATGGTCGCCGGCTGTGTCTTTCTCATCCATGTCGGTAGTGTAGACCAGCACGGATTAAAGAATTCCTAAGTCAATCCAACCGATATCTGGCCTGATCCGATTAATATCTTTTCAATAAACCTACTCACGGCAAGCACAGACTGCTCTTCAGTAACTAGATCGCGTGACGCAAGCACGCCGAATTCGCCTCCGCGACGACAGCATCCCAACAGCTTGCCGAGATACCTGACCGGCTAGGGCTATGCGGAAATACGTGCCAAATCAATATGCTCCATGCAATTCTCGCGCTTGTAGCACAACCCCGCGATTCATATACTCCGGCCGCTTTTTCACCGGACTCGGGAACACCGATGAGCCCGTCGCTTCCGCCAGGTTATCGCCCGTCCGAAGACGAAGAGTTCATGAGCCCGCTCCAAGTCGAATACTTTCGGCAGAAACTGCTGCGTTGGCGCGAAGCGCTGCTCGCCGAATCCGCCGACATATTGCAGCACATGAAAGAGGAAAGTCTGCTTAAGCCAGACCTGACCGATCGCGCTGCACTTGAGGCGGAACGGTCGATCGAATTGCGCACGAGGCAGCGCGAGCGCAAGCTGATTTCAAAAATTAACACGGCGCTCGAGCGGATCGCTGATGGTACTTACGGTTATTGCGAAGAGACCGACGAGCCGATCGGCCTACGCCGCCTCGAAGCCCGGCCGATCGCCACGCTGACGATCGAAGCCCAGGAGCGTCACGAAAGAATGGAGCGCACTCACCGCGACGATTGATACTGCCGCCGGCGGCTCACCCAACCCTGACACGCAGCCGCCGAGACTGGGCGGCAACATTTGAAACAAAGTTAGAACATTAAGGTTTGCGCTCTCGTCGATCTATGGTAGAGTAGATCGGTCGTTAACCGTCTAACACGGGAAATCTTGGTGCTCAGTGCAGAACGGATCGTCGACAATCGGCGAATAGGAGAGATATTCCAGTCGATTTGGTTGAATGCGATATGCTCCGCGTCGTGTAATCAGCTTCGGCTAATGCCTGCGCTGCGCAGTTTGGCGGCGATTGCCGGCATTGTCATAGCCGCCTCTCTTGCGCGCAGCCTCGCCGGCTCTCCCGGACTTGCTGGCTGGATGTCGTCGGTGGCGCTAATCGGCCTCGCGTTTGTCGTCGTCGCAACAGTGGCGGCGTTTCGGGTTAGGAAGTGCGAGCCATGGCTTGATGTGCTCGGCCGGGCCTTCGACAGCGCGCCCGCGGCGCAGTTGATTACTGCCGCCGATGGCACTGTCGTACAAAGCAACATTGCGTTCGCGCGTCTTTTCGCCGGCGCGCTGGAAGCCTCGCTCGATCAGATCGAGCGCGCTGCGGCCAGCCCTGAAGCCGCCGCCGCTTTCCGGTCGCTGCGCGAAAGAGCCCAGGCCGGTCTCGCCGCCTCGGCATGCGTGGCATTGCAGCTGGTGGATGGCGGTCGGTTGCGCCATTTTGAAATAACGGCTGAGCCTGGGACCGTCGGGCATCCAAGATACCAGCTGTGGACAATCCAAAGGGTCGGCGCACTCCTCCCTTCATCAGGGGCTGTCACAGAGGAGCCGTGCGCGGCCAACCAGGAATTCCTCGATCCGGCATCGATCGGCCGCCGCGCCGAGCGGCCCGATGTCCTTGCGATGTCGCCAGGTCCGGCAATGCCAGCCGGCGGCTTATCCAATCGCATCGGCCTGACGAAAGATATTAAGGCGTGCAGCCGCGATGCTTGCAATGGCTCGACCAGGCATCATTTCGGAGAGCCAGGTGCGGAGTTGGCTCGCCGTGACGTATCTTGCCCCCTGCCAGCACGACCGCCGTGCGCTGCGGCGGATTTGAGAACGCTCCTTTGTTCTCAGCGGTTTTTCGCTGATGCGCCTATCGGCATCGCCGTGGTCGATCGCTTGGGTCGTTTCATTGGCGCGAACCGCGCTCTCGGCGAATTGCTCGATGTGGCAGAAGAGAGCCTGGTCGGCCGCGGACTGGTTGACTTGGTGAGCCCGGAAAGCGGACCAGGTATTGCCGCAGCGCTCGCCGCCACGGCGGCTGGATCCGGGGATAGTGTACCAGCCGAAGTTTGGGTCGGTGCGCGAACGATGCGCTTGCTGCTAAATCCTTTGACCGGTTTCGAAGATCGGCAGCATGCGCCGTTTCCCGGGAGTGTTCCGTCGCCCGCGATCCTTTCAGGCGCGCCGCCAAGGAAAGCTCCGGCCGAGGCGTTTGCAGTTTATTTCACGGACGTAACCGAGCAGAAGCACCGCGAGACGCGGCTGGCGCAGTCGGTGAAAATGCAGGCATTGGGTCAGCTCGCCGGTGGGATCGCGCACGATTTCAATAATCTCTTGACCGCAATGATCGGGTTTTGTGATTTGCTGCTGCTGCGCTCGCGGCCAGGCGACCCCGCCTTTCCCGATATCATGCAGATCAAGCAGAATGCTAATCGCGCGGCCAACCTCGTGCGGCAATTGCTGGCGTTTTCGCGCCAGCAAAATCTGCAGCCGCGGGTGCTCGACATTACCGATGTGCTGACCGAGCTGTCGGATTTGTTGCGCCGCTTAATTGGTGAAAATATTGAACTTGAATTTGACCACGGTCGGGATCTTGGTCTCATCAAAGCCGATCAAGGCCAACTCGAACAGGTGATCATCAACCTCGCGGTCAACGCCCGCGACGCCATGCCTGAGGGCGGCAAGTTAATCATCCGTACCGCGAATTCGGTGCAGGAGGGTGTCGTCCGGCAGGGAACAGAGACCATGCCCGCGGGCAGTTACGTTCTGATCGAAGTCTCCGACACCGGGATCGGCATCGCCGCTGATCAATTGGCGCGAATTTTCGAGCCGTTTTTTTCAACAAAAGAGGTTGGCAGTGGTACTGGGCTCGGTCTTTCGACGGTCTATGGCATCGTCAAACAAACCGGTGGATTTGTTTTTGTCGACAGCACTCCGGGCCAGGGTGCGCGTTTTACCATCCACCTGCCGCGCTGCGCCGGCGAGCTCGAGGCTCGGCTCGAGGCAGCCGACCCCACTGTCCCGCGAGACTTGACCGGGCATGGCACGATCATGCTCGTTGAAGACGACGACGCGGTCCGCATGTTCAGCGCGCGCGCCTTACGCAACAAAGGTTATCAGGTGCTCGAAGCCAGGAGCGGAGAGGCGGCACTCAAGCTCGTCCGTAATGCGACCGAGCGCATCGATTTGGTTATTACCGACGTGGTTATGCCGCAGATGGATGGGCCAGCTATGGTCCGTGAGCTGCGGGCGATCGATCCTGACACAAAGGTGATCTTCATCTCCGGCTACGCCGAAGATGGATTTCGGCAGCGCCTCAATCGCGAGCGCAATATTCACTTTCTAGCGAAACCGTTCAACTTGAAGCAACTAGCGCTTAAGGTTAAGGAGGTGATGCCCGCCCGGACTGCGCAGTTGGAAATTTCGATTGCTTCAGCGAACAAAACGGGTACATGATGCTTTCGCCTCGCGTTGCACGGCAGCGCCGGCTATGAAATAACGGAGGGCCTCGGCATGCAGACGGCACTGCGCCTGTTGGACAAGGAAGCGATGGACAAGCAGCGGGCTTTAGATGCGGCCCTCGGGCAGATCGAGCGAGCCTTTGGCAAGGGTTCGATTATGAAGCTCGGCTCGCATGACACGGCGGCCGAAGCCGAGGTGATCCCGACCGGCTCGCTTGGCCTCGATATAGCACTTGGCATTGGTGGTCTCCCGCGCGGCCGAATTGTCGAAATCTATGGCCCGGAAAGCTCGGGCAAGACAACGCTTGCGCTGCACGTGATCGCCGAAGGCCAGCGCGCAGGCGGCACTTGCGCGTTTATCGATGCCGAGCACGCACTTGACCCGGCCTATGCCCGCAAGCTCGGGGTCAATGTCGACGAATTGTTGATCTCGCAGCCCGATGCCGGCGAGCAGGCGCTGGAAATCGCCGATACCCTGGTGCGTTCCGGTGCCATCGATGTGCTGGTCATCGATTCAGTCGCGGCCCTTGTGCCGCGCGCAGAACTCGAAGGCGAGATGGGCGATAGCCATATGGGGCTGCAAGCCCGTCTGATGAGCCAGGCTTTGCGCAAGCTGACCGGTTCGATCTCCCGATCGCGCACGATCGTCGTTTTTATCAATCAGATCCGATACAAAATCGGCGTCATGTTCGGCAATCCGGAGACCACAACCGGCGGTAATGCGCTAAAATTCTATGCCTCGGTTCGGCTCGACATCCGCCGCATCGGATCGATTAAGGAGCGTGACCAGGTGACCGGCAACCAAACCCAAGTCAAGGTCGTCAAGAACAAGATGGCGCCCCCGTTCAAGGTTGTCGATTTCGATATCATGTATGGCGAAGGCATCTCCAAGCGCGGCGAATTGATCGATCTCGGTGTTCAGGCAGGTGTCGTCGAGAAATCGGGGTCGTGGTTTTCCTATGAGGGCCAGCGCGTCGGTCAAGGTCGCGAAAATGCAAAGAGCTATCTGCGCGAGCATCCTGAAGTCGGGGAAGCAATCGAGCGCGCGATCCGCGCCAATGCTGGTCTCGTTGCCGAGGCGATGATGGCGACACCCGGCGAGGCGATCGCTGCCGAGGAGTAATGCGCTAGGCTGGCCCCGTTTGCCCTTGCGATATACCCAAACCGAAACGAGGAATTCGACCGGGCAGATCTGCACTTTGCGAGCAAGCTCGGCAATGCGATGTTGATCGCGACAACGGGCAGGAAGAGTCCCGTTCTTTCTCAGCAAACGGGCCGAGGGCGGCCCCTTGATGTCGCCCGCATCCTGGTCTTCGCGCGGCTGGAGTTTCGCAGTTCCGCCGATCTAGCGGGCTGGACAGGCCGGCGCCCGATACTCTATAAGCGCCGCTCGCTGGTGCGCCCAGGTAGCTCAGTTGGTAGAGCAACGGACTGAAAATCCGTGTGTCGGTGGTTCAATTCCTCCCCTGGGCACCACGCTCTCGAGATCCCAGGGAGCCGGCCCCTAAGAGGGAAAATCGCGGCTCTCGCCGCCGATAGCTCACTATTCCTACCCAGATAGGCGCAGCCCGTGTTCACGCTCCCTGCCGATTTTGGGACAGTAGCACTCACCCTAGCCGGCTACTGCAGACTTCGTGAATTCCAACCGGGGGGCCTTGCGCCTTTTCCAATCGACAATGAATAAAACTCGACGCCAACCAATTAACCATGCGTAATTATCTCTACATGCCGAATTGTAGGAAATCGAACAAAATGATCCTGGACACTTGACCGCGGTCCGGTCAAGGGTGAAAGATGAACTGCTCTCCCGCAATCACCTCGGGGAGCTCGCTTTGTCTGTCCCTTGGCCAACTCAGTGGCAAGAAATCTTGAGATCGAAGAGAGCGTGAAATTGCAGTCTCACAAGCGGAGCCTACGACCTGTCCCAATCAATCGAGATCATCGACTTCCGTGTGGTTTACGGAGGCTCCACTTCTCGTCGATTTCATGCCTGTTGCAGACAAGGCCCGCCGAGCAACGACCGCTCCGCGCATCGGTCAAAGAGGTATCGGTGAACAGTTTTGTTACGCCTGGACGAAATACTGTAATCCGGAAGCGGTTTAGTGTCCGTCGTTTCAACCCTTCTGACGACGGCGACCTTGACTGTTTGTGTTGGTGTTCGCTGCCAAGCTGGTACGGGCTGAGGCAACTCATTTTTGTGGTGGGCGTCCTCATCATTCTAAACGTAGTTGCCGTGCGCGCCGATGCCGCGCGCTACAGTGTCACCCCGCCACCGCAAGTGGCGGTTAATCGTGGGGTGGTCGAACTCGAAACCGGGCGCGGCAGCGGTATTTCTGTACAGATGGCTGAGGATCTTGCGAATCTTATCGATGATGGCGCGACGCGGCGTGTATTGCCTGTGGTCGGTAAGGGCGGACTAAAAAACATTACCGACCTCGAACTCCTGCGCGGGATTGACCTTACAATCCTGCAGGATGACGTCATGAATTACGCGCGACAGCAAAATCTGTCGCCCGGAATCGAGTCTCAGATTACCTATATAGCCAAACTCTATAATGAAGAATTTCATTTGCTCGCTCGCAGCGACATCAAAACTATTGCTGAGCTCGCCAACCAGAAGGTGAATACCGATATCCGAGGCGGCGGAACTGAATTAACGACAACTCGATTATTCAGTCTGCTAAACATTCCAATTGTCACCACGAACGATGATTCGGGAGTTGCCCTCGATAAATTGCGTCGTGGCGAGATTGCGGCTGTAGCGTTGGTCGGCGGCCGGCCGGCGCCGATCTTTCGCGATCTAAGCGCCGACAAGAATCTTCACTTTATCCCAGTCCCGCTCAATACAGCGATTACTGCAACTTATGTTCCGGCGCGCCTCACAGCTGACGATTATCCGGCTTTGATCCAATCAGATCATCCCGTGGACACGATTGCCGTGGGCGCCGTGCTGTTCGTCGCCAATCTTCAGCCGGATTTTGAGCGTTACCGCAACGTGGTCAACTTTGTCGACGCGTTCTTTACCGGATTTCAGTCGCTTTTGATGCCCGGCCACCATCCGAAATGGCACGAGGTCAATATTGCCGCCGAACTTCCGGGCTGGCGGCGTTTTCCGCCGGCGGCGGATTGGCTGCAGCGAAACGCGCCCGCCGCCGGTGAGCCCAACGAGCAGGCCCTTAAAGCGATTTTCGCCCGCTTTGTCGACGAGCGTCAGCAATCGGCCGGAGGAACGCCGCTGACCCAACAACAAAAGGACGAGTTGTTTGGCCAGTTTGAGCGGTGGCAAAAGGGACAAATGCGTTAGGGCTCGCACCTTCACTCAAGCGCGATTGGAACGTCAGCGTCATGCGTAATCACGCGACCCTCCGACTGCCGGGAGTGGCCGTGGTGCGCCGGCGAGCGTGGACTCTCTTCGCTATAGTCGCAATCGCTCTCACCCCAGTTTTTGCGGGAACCCTATTTGCCCAATCGGAGCCGCGGCACGGCGGCATTCTCGATTTCGCTGTTACCGTGGAGCCTAAAGATTACGACTGCTATTCCAATACGTCCTTCGCTTTTCTGCACCCTGTAGCACCTCATTATTCGACCCTGCTGAAGTTCGATGCGGCCAATTACCCGCAGATCATTGGTGATTTGGCGAAGTCCTGGGCGATTTCTGCCGATCGAAAAACTTATACCTTTAAGCTTTGGCCGAACGTTCTGTTCCACGACGGTTCGCCGCTAACATCGGCGGACCTCAAGGCCAGCTATGAGCGACTGATCCACCCACCTCAGGGCATCGTCTCGGCAAGGCGTATTGACTACGGCGCGATTTCCGATATCGCAACTCCCGATCCATTGACCGTCGTCTTTTACCTGCAATGGCCCGAAGCGGCGATGCTGGCGAATTTCGCTTCACCTTGGAACTGCATCTACAGCGCCGCCAAATTGGCCGCCGACCCGAATTTCCCTAAAACTCATATACTCGGTACTGGCGCCTTCGTTTTTGTCGAGCACGTTAAAGGAAAGTATTGGCGCGGTAGACGCTGGGAAAAGTATTTCCGGCCTGGAAAGCCGTACCTCGATGGTTTCCAAGCCGATTTCATGCCCGCAGCAGCGGTGATGTCGGCATACAAAAGCGGCAAGATCGCTGCCGAGTTTCGCGGTGTGACGCCACCGCAGCGCGATGACATGGTCGCTGCTTTTGGCGATCGGATGACGATCAGCGAAAGCCCATGGTTGTCGAATTTATCGGTTGTGTTCAATGTGAAACGGGCGCCTTTCAGCGATGCACGCGTCCGTCGTGCAATGTCGCTCGCCATCGACCGCTGGGGCGCTGCTGATAAACTGCAAAAAACCACCTTCCTCAAATATGTCGGCGGTCTGATGCGGCCGGGGTCGAGCATGGCAACCCCGGAGGCGGAACTGGTCGAACTCCCGGGTTTTGGCCGCGATATCGCCGCCGCTCGCGCCGAGGCAAAGCGCCTCCTCGCCGCGGCCGGGGTACATGACCTCAAACTTACTCTGCTGGTGCGCGATATCCCGATGCCTCATTTTGCCGGCGCCGATTTACTGGTCGACAGCTGGCGGCAGGTCGGTATCAACGCGACAGAGGAAAAACTCGGGATCTTCGATTGGCAGTCGCGGGTCGAAGCCGGCAACTTCGATGCAGCACTTGATTTTTCAGGAGACTATTTTGACGACCCGACGATCCAGCTGACGAAATACGTTTCGCATGATTTATCGCCGGTTAACAATTCTGGCTCGACCGACCAGTTTCTCGACGCTCTCTATATCGGACAGGCGGTGACTGAAAATCCTCAGCAGCGGGCCAAGATTGTTCGCGCCTTCGAAAAGCATGCGCTGACCGAGGCGTATACCGTCCCGCTACTGTGGTGGAACCGCATCGTCGTGACCTCTTCAAAGCTCGGGGGCTGGTACATCACGCCCAGCCACTTCATCGGACAGGATTTGACCGATGTCTGGCTCCAGGAGTGACTGACGGCATTGGGTGGCAGCAGGACAAACACGAGAGGAGGCAAAATGGCGAATACAGGCGCATCGGGTCGTTTATCGTCAGCGCCGCAACCCGCATCGGGCGGCTCGCCAATGCGTCATCTTTATGTCCAAATCCTGATCGCGATCGTCATCGGCATCCTGCTCGGGCATTTCTACCCGCATTTCGCCGTCATGATGAAGCCGTTCAGCGACGGCTTTATCATGCTTATCCGCGCGGTGGTCCCGCTCGTTATATTTGCGACCGTGGCGGTCGGGATCGCCAAAATGGGCGATATGCGCCGCGTCGGCGTGGTCGGGGTGCGGGCGATCGTCTATTTCGAAATCGTCTCAACCCTGGCGCTGTTTATCGGTCTCCTCGTCGGAAACCTGCTGCAGCCGGGCGCTGGGCTTCACATAAATCCCGCAACGCTCGATAGCAAACCGATCGAAGGCTACGTGACCGGCGCCAAGTCGCTGACGATCGTCGAATTCCTGATGAAAATGATCCCACGTAACCTCGTTGGGGCCATCGCCGAGGGCGAGATCCTGCCGGTGCTGGTGATCGGCGTGCTGTTCGGTTTTGCGTTGTGCCATATGGGGCGCCGCGCCGACCGGCTGGTTTCGCTGGTCGATGATTTCACACATGCGCTGTTCGGTATCGTGCGGATCGTCATGTATGTGGCGCCGCTCGCCGCGTTTGGCGCGATGGCCTTTACGGTCGGTAAGTTCGGCTTTCATGCCCTGACCAATCTCGGTTGGCTGCTTCTCGGGGTGTATCTAACCTCGATCCTTTTCGTGCTGGTCGGCTTTGGTGTGATCGCGCGCCTTTTCGACCTTCGGGTCCTGAAAATCCTGCGCTTTTTCAAAGACGAGTTGCTAATCGCTTTCAGTGCCACGTCAGGCGAAGCAATGATCCCGCGTTCGATGGCTAAGCTCGAGCGACTGGGCTGCTCGCAGGAGGTGGTGGGGCTCGTTTTACCGACCGGCTTTTCGTTCAATACCGATGGCACCGCGATCTACATGACGATGGCGGTCCTGTTTATCGCCCAAGCGACCGATATCCATCTCAGCCTGGGCCAGCAGCTGACGATGTTGGCGGTGATGCTGCTGACCTCGAAGGGTGCGGCCGGCGTCGCCGGCGCTGGGTTCGTCGCGCTCGCCGCAACTCTGCCGGCGCTCGGCATTCTGCCGGTCGGCGGTTTGACCCTGCTGCTCGGCGTGGAACGATTCATGTCGGAAATCCGAGCGGTCACCAATTTGTTCAGCAACATCTTTGCGACCGTTGTGATCTCGAAGTGGATGGGGGAGCTCGACACACGCCAACTCAATGCTGTCCTTGACAGCGATCCCGACATCGATCTCGACACGGTGCCGGAGCCGATCCTCGCAGTTCGTGAGGCCGATTAAGGCCGGCGCGTCATGGTCGCCGGCGCTGGATTTTCGACCTTGCGACCGAGCGAACCCAACAATGGCGCATCGGTCAAAGTCGGGGCCGAGAAAACGAAAAAACCACTAATCCCAGAGGCGATGCGCTGCAGGCGTTGACATCATGCGTGTTCTTTTGCCGTTCCGCTCACCGTCATGCGAACTCGGAGTGATCGCTCAGTCGGAGACGTGCCTGAGCGGTCAATGGGGCGGTCTCAAGAACCTAAAATCGAGGTCTTGTGTTGGTTTCCATTGATCCAATCGTCGGTCAGTATTATCGGTTGAGTGGACGCTAATCAGCTGTGGGGTTCCGTACTTCTTGGACCCAGGAAGTTGGGTGGCAGTTCGGCTGGCAATTTGCCGTACGGGTGAGGCTGGGAGCTGAATCGAACGGCGACAGTTCCATCGTCCCGTCATAGATCACCCCATTGAGGATCCTGCCCGGGAGAGTGACAACACCAGCGCCGTTCACAATGGTCGCACTGCGAATGGCGCCGCCGCTCTTGAGCTAAAGGTCACCGTTGGTGATCTCGATCGGGCCGGTTGCGGCGAGCACGCGCTGGTAATCTCTAGAGTCCTCCCGCCCTGGATCGCTATGCTCGAAACGGTATCAGAACCGTTGCTGAATGTGGCTGTAGACCCAGATGTCACATCCGCCAGCTCACTATAGGTATGTCCGGGGACCTGACCCGTATTCTAGTGGTCTGACGCAATCATTTGATGTCCACGGTTGACCTTATCGATGATGCGATCGGGATCGGCGGTCCAGACGAACGGTTTGGGTTTGCGATTGTGCTCGCCGAGATAGCGGTTGATCGCCGCCTGGAGGTCGACCAGCGAGCGGAAGACACCGCGTTGCAAGCGCCGGCGCGTCAGCGTGGCGAAAAAGCCTTCGACCGCATTGGCCCAGGAGCACGAAGTCGGGGTGAAGTGAAAGGTCCAGCGCGGATGGCGGACGAGCCAGGCGCGCACTTTGGGATGCTTGTGGACGGCATAATTGTCGAGGATCGCGTGAACGAGCTTTCCCGCCGGCACCGCGGCCTCGATCCGGTTCAGAAAGCGAAGGAATTCCTGGTGGCGGTGGCGTGCCATGCATTGCCCGATGACCGTGCCGTCGAGAACGTTGAGCGCCGCGAACAAGGTGGTCGTGCCATTACGGATGTAATCGTGGGTCATTGTGCCGGCGCGCCCACGCTTCATCGGCAGGCCGGGCTGAGTGCGGTCGAGAGCCTGGATTTGCGATTTTTCGTCGACCGACAGCACCAGGCTGTGGGCCGGCGGGTCGAGATAGAGCCCGACCACGTCACGCAATTTGGCGGCAAAGGCCGGGTCTTGCGACAACTTGAAGCGTCGCACCCGATGCGGCTGCAGACCATGTGCCGCCCAGATGCGCTGCACCGAGCGCAACGAGATGCCGCTCGCCGCGGCCATCGCCCGGCCGGTCCAGTGGGTTGCCTCACCCGGCGGCTCAGCGAGGGTCAGTTCGACGACCCGGTTGATCAGGGCTGAGGGCAATGGCGGCAGACCGGGCTTTCTGGTCTTGTCGTGCAGCAGGCCAGCCACGCCTTCGCGCATGAACCGTTCCTGCCAGCGCCACACACAGGGCTTCGAAACCCCGGCGCGGCGCATGACCTCGGCGGTGCCGCAGCCCTCCGCCGTGGCCAGGATGATCTGCGCCCGCCACACATGTTTTTGCGGGCTATTGCGATCCGCTACGACCGCGGCCAGTCGCTCACGGTCGGCGGCACTCACTTCGATACTGATCCCCTCGCGCATTCAGCATCATTGCATAGAGCCAGCCGCTATGGAATCCTGTGATTGCGTCGTACCACTAGTTGGCAGCGGTGTTCCATGATCCCGCTCACCAACGGGTTCTCCCAGCTCACGGAAAACGGCTCTATGGTAAAGCCATAGTCAGCGGCGTTACGCCGAGCGCAACTCCCTCAGGGTCGGCGATCTGAAGTGCGGCAATGTCAATTCATATTCGCCGAGCGGTTTCGGAGACGCTTGAATTAGCGCTTGTCGGCAGTTGTGTGATCTGGATCGTCGGCGGAATGCCTGTAGTGTCGAACGGTTTGTAATTGGCGATCTGCAGTCCGCAGGTGCCATCCGCGACAACGGCGCTGCCGCTGCCGATCGCTACGTCATAGGGCTGTGCGGGAATGTTGTACTGAGTGATGAACTAGCCGGTCTTTCTAGCATTTGCGGTATTGAGGTCGCTCAAGATATCAGCGGTGCCAACTCGTTCAAGAGCTTGTCGAACGAAACGCCGAGCCCGGAACCGTTAAGAGCGAGCGCAGCTCCGCCGATGCCACGGTTATCGGGCCCTTCGATCAGTTTGGGAGCCATCGAATTGCTGACCTCGACGGTCTAATACCTGCCGGCTGTATTTATCAACTCCGCCCCGACATAAGCGACATCGTCAGCAACGAAAAACTGATTGCCGCGACGATGGTGCCATTCCCTCGCTGCTCGACCCCCAGCATCTTTGACGCCGTGCAGCAGTTCGCAAGTGTCCGGCCTAGTTTTCCGTTTCCAGCGGCTCTGCCTCTCGGGCCTCGAGCGCGGCGACTTGATCGGCCGGCAAGCGGGCGCGGGCGCGACGCACGGCATCCTCGAGCTCGTCAAGTGTGCATAAGCCGAGGCCCACCGGATGCCGCGGCTTGATGTTGGGGCTGTTCCAATGAGTGCGGTCGCGCACCGCCGCGATCGTCGGTTTTGTTGTCCCGATCAATTTCGAGATCTGTGCGTCAGATAGTTCAGGATGGCTCTTCAGCAGATAAGCGATCGCGTCAGGCTTGTCCTGGCGCTTGGCGATTGGTGTGTAGCGCGGTCCCTTATGCTTGATGAACTGCGGCGGCATCGCCTGCGCCGATAATTTGAGCCGAGCCTCGGGATCCGCTTGGCAGCGCTCGATTTCCTCGGTGGTCGTCTGGCCGTTAGCCACCGGGTCGAGGCCTTGCATCTGATTGGCCACCTCGCCATCCGCGATCGCCTGGATTTCGAGCGGGTGCAGACCACAAAAATCGGCAATCTGTTCGAAGGTTAGCGAGGTGTTTTCGACCAGCCATACGGCGGTCGCCTTTGGCATCAATGGTGCAGGCATGACAGAGATCCCGGTTTCGGCTGCTCGCTGCGAGCCGACAGGCTCGCGTCGCAGCGCATAATGTTAAACGATATATAATTGCTGAGCTGACGCAAGGAAGGCGACTGCAAAGGAACCCAAATGATTGACGAATCCGAGCTTGAACCGCGCCGCAAACCCGCCGTGGTCAAAGATTTGAGCCTGATGGGCATCGCCGAGCTGGACGCCTATATCGCCGCTCTCGAAGCCGAAATCACGCGGACCCGGGCTGAAATTGCATCAAAGCTTGGTCAGAGGCGCGGCGCCGAGGCGCTATTCAAGCGCTAACAAGCCGGCCGACTGCCTGGGACACCTCACGAGGCGAGGTCCCATATTGCGCCGCGTGCAATCTTGTCGGCCGGATGTAGAGCGGAAGGAGGTTGAGAATGGCAAAGATGCGCGCGGTAGAAGTGCGGCAGCCTGGCGGGCCGTTGGAATTGGTCGAGCGTGATATCTCCGAGCCCAATCCTGGAGAAGTCCGGATCAAGGTGCAAGCCTGCGGCATCTGCCACAGCGACAGCTTCGTTAAGGAGGGGCAATGGCCAGGAATCGAATACCCGCGGGTTCCCGGCCACGAGGTCATCGGGCTGGTCGATGATATCGGCGCAAACGTGCGCGGGTGGACCGTAGGCCAGCGGGTCGGCGTCGGCTGGCATGGCGGCAATTGCGGGTACTGCGACAACTGCCGCCGCGGCGACGCCTTCGCCTGCCAAACCGAGACCTTGGTCACTGGCGTTACCTCGGATGGCGGCTACGCCGATTACATGATCGCCCCAGACGAGGCTTTGGCGCGGGTTCCCGACGAACTTTCCTCGGTCGAGGCCGCTCCCCTAATGTGCGCCGGGATTACGACATTCAACGCCTTGCGCAACAGCGGCGCCCGACCGGGCGACACCGTCGCGGTTTTGGGCATCGGCGGTCTCGGTCATCTTGGTGTCCAATACGCCGCGAAGCTCGGGTTCAATACCGTTGCGATCGCTCGCGGGTCCGACAAAGTGCCGCTCGCCCGGCAACTCGGCGCGCGTCACTACATCGATAACGCGGCGGAGGACCCGGCGGAAGCGCTGCAGCGCCTCGGAGGCGCCAAGGCCATCTTGGCGACGGTGACCAGCGCCGAAGCGATGAATTCGGTTCAGGGCGGGCTCGCGGCAAACGGAACATTGATGGTTATCGGCGTCGTCGAGTCGCTGACTGCGGCCGTCGCGCCCCTGCTCGCCGGCAGGGGCTCGATCAAGGGATGGTATTGCGGCACCTCGATCAACTCGCAGGAGACGTTGGCGTTTAGCGCGCTGAGCGGAGTGCGGTCGATGAATGAAACCTATCCGCTGGAGCGCGCCGCCGACGGCTATCAACGCATGATCAGCGGCGGGGCCCGGTTCCGGGTGGTGCTGACCACCGGCGATTGATCCGGGGCGCTGGTGCCGCGATATCTGATGCGGAGGAGGACCGGCCATGTCCGGTAGCGATGCGCAACTTTACGACCAGGATTTCGTCCGCTGGACCGAGCAGCAAGCGGCGGCGCTGCGCCAAGCCGCAGGGCTCGACGTGAACCTGCCGCTCGACTGGGAGAACCTTGCCGAGGAGATCGACAGCTTGGGCCGGTCGTTAAAGCGCGAACTACGCAGCCGCGTTGCGGTGATTATCGAGCATTTGATCAAACTTGAATGCTCGCCAGCAACTGACCCACGGCGGGGATGGATCGATACCATCGCGCGCGAGCGATCAGAGACTGAGCTGCTGTTTGATGATAGTCCGAGCCTTAGGGGAGAGGTGGGCAGTGTGGTCGCGGGGGAAATGGAGCGGGCCGCACGCCGTCTCCTTCAGATCCTCCGACGTCACGACGAGATAGGGCCAGACGTGATCAGCAAAGTGACCGCCGCCAGCTACACCATTGAGCAGGTACTGGGCGATTGGTTTCCCGGAGACGCCCCTCTCCCCGATAATCGGGGAGAGGAATAGCCAAGGTTAGACGCGGAGGTGCTCTCGTTTACCCGAGGTGCTTTTTGTAAAAAGCGGTCACCGGGTCGTACGAGGCGTTCGACTGCCGTTTTTCATTATCGATGTAGACGATCTCGATGTCGCCGCCGGCATTGCGGTAATTCGAGATAAACCGCTCCGGTTCGTTGCCGGGGAAGCTTGAATCGTCGTCGTGATAATCGTGCACGATGTCGGGCCGGCCTTGCACCCAGAGAGCCGGCGGCATCGTGACCTTTTCGCCGCGTTCGAGGATCAACATCGGGTTGCCCTCGGTCATCGCGGCCTCGGTCTTCCAGTAAAGGTCGTGCTTTTCCTTCATGCCGATCGAATAGGCCGGCGGGTTTGGGCTCTTCGCCGCTTTTTGTGCATTGCGATAACGCGATAGCGGGTTGATGACCGGCCACGACATCGCGACCGCCTGCACCGTCGCGTCGACCGCCGGTGAGCCGGCCGGCAACGGCGCGGACGCATAACGCTGGTCATTGGGCCGCATCGCCGCCAGCATCGCGAGATGACCGCCGCTTGATGCCCCGCCGATGCCGACCCGGTTGGGGTCGATTTTTAGCTCACGGGCATGCGCCTTGAGCCAGCGGACCGCGTGGTTGATATCGATCAGCGAGGTCGGATAGCCGTCGGCGTTGTGGCGGAACTCAAGCGAGGCGACGACAAAACCGTTTTTTGCCAGCGTCTCGTCGAGGCCCTGGGTTCCCGTCAAATCGCCACTGGTCCAGGCGCCGCCATGCAGATCGACCACCGCCGGAAACGGCCCGTCGCCCTTCGGCTTGTAGAGCCGTGCGATCAGCTTCTTGTCGCCGTGACGGAGATACTCGACATCTTCAGTCGTGATTTCATAGGTTGGCATGATTACTCCCTCCCGGAGTTGTGCTGCTGCAACACGCGGTGATCGGTCGAACTGCGTTTTCCCGCAGAGCGGCAGCCGCTCAAGCCTACTCGCTATCCCTGGCTTGGGAAAGCGCCGACCCACGTCCGCAAATACCGAGCAAGTGCGTCTACATCGTAACTCCCATTCCCATTGGGGACAGCATGACCTCATCCGCGGTCTTTTTCTGTTCGGGGCTGAGCGCAGCGTAAAGCGGGTCGGCGGCCGCCTTCAGGTTGCGCAGAGCATTGAGCCGAGCGGTCAGGAAATTCTCGCGTAGCGCGAGCCTTTCCGGAAGGGTTGTGGACTGATTCCCGGGGCTCATCCTGCCCTGCATCACCTGCGTCATGGTCTTTGCGTTGTCACGCAGCGCATCGGCGAATTTGTTCCATAACGGTTGCTGCGTGTCGGTGATCTTTAGTTCAGTCTTCAGAAAGGCGAGCCGCCCTTCGACGTGCCCGGCCATAGCGGACATCATCCCCATGCCGCCGCCGCGCTCGCCCATCATCATGTGCATCATGTCCATCATTGAGCCGTGGCCGCCACCCATCATTGATCCTTGGCCGGCACCCATCATTGATCCTTGGCCGACACCCATCATTGATCCTTGGCTCGGCACGGCGCGTTCGGATTGGTGCCCGGGTTGAGCCGCCTGCTGCGCGTAGGTGGGAGTGGCGAGCAGCGCCAAGCCAAGAACGATCGCGGTGCCAGTCTTGCGTGCAAACATGGGATCCTCCATTCGGTCGTATGGAGCCTTCGCTACCGCCCCTCCTCGCTGCGATCTTTGATCTGGGTCAATCGTGACGGGGCTCGTCCCGAGGACGCCACCGTGAGAAGCCGCGGGCCGCGGCGGTAACGCTCGATGCCGCTCGGACGGAACGTGCACTTCTCTTGATCTGCTAACAGGTACCCCAAATATAAACGCACCCCAGGTGGGGTGGGGTTGGGTTTGGGAGAAATCTTCATGGATGCTGGACATAAGCGGGATACGCTCCTGCGCCTCAAGACAGTGCGAGGCCACCTCGACGGGGTTATCCGGATGGTCGAGGCCGAAGCCTATTGTCCGGAGCTGATGAAGCAAGTTGCCGCGGCGCAAGCTTCGCTCGAGCGCGTCAATAGAATCCTGCTGCAGAATCATCTGGAGACTTGTGTCACCGATGCCATCCGAGCGGGTGGCGGCAGCACGAAGATTGCCGAACTGATTGACGCCTTGCGGTTTAACGGCAGTTTGACCGACTTTCGCGAGCGCGCGGACCCGCTCGCAAACCCGCCACTCGATACCGAAGGCGCAGAGAAAGGCGGATGCACACAGACGGCTCCCGGCGCAGGGTTGGACAAACCATGACCACCACCAAGCAATTGCCCGCGACGGAAGCACCAAGCTACCATAAGCCGGAGCGCGTCCGCGACCCGGTCTGTGGGATGTCGGTCGATGCAGCACGATCGCGGCACAAGGTGGAGCACGCGGGCCGCACATATCATTTCTGCGGAGATCGCTGCCGCGAGCGCTTTACAGCCGATCCTCGGCGCTATCTCACTCTAGCGATTACGACGGAGCCGCAGCCGATCGGCGGCGCAGGCCAATGGACCTGCCCGATGCATCCCGAAATCGTGCGCAGCGGGCCGGGTAGCTGCCCGATCTGCGGCATGGCGCTCGAACCGATGGCGCCCACCATGGCCGAGGCGGCCAATCCCGAACTCGCCGACATGACACGGCGATTTTGGATCGGGGTAGCGCTGTCGTTGCCGTTAGTCGCCTTGGCGATGACCGAGCATTTCCGCGCGTTGCTGCCGGGCGGCGCAGCGGTCTGGTTGCAGCTGGTGCTGGCGACACCGGTCGTGTTGTGGTGTGGGCAGCCGTTTTTCGAGCGCGGCTGGGCATCGCTCGTCCACCGCCATCTGAACATGTTCACCCTGATCATGCTCGGCACCGGGATCGCTTATGGATACAGCCTGATTGCGGGGCTGCTGCCGAGGCTTTTTCCGGCGTCGTTCCGGATGCCGGATGGGTCCGTGCCGGTCTATTTCGAACCGGCGGCGGTCATCGTGACACTGGTATTGCTCGGCCAGGTCCTGGAGTTACGCGCCCGGGCGCAGACCGGCGGCGCCATCCGCGCGTTGCTCGATCTTACTCCTAAGACTGCGCGCATCATCGGCGACGACGGCGCCGAAGCCGATGTCGCGCTCGAGTTGGTCGTGCCCGGCGACCGCTTACGGGTGCGCCCCGGCGAGAAAGTACCGGTAGACGGCGTCGTGGTTGAAGGCCACAGCACCATCGATGAGTCGATGATCACCGGCGAGCCGTTACCGGTCGAAAAGTCGGCCGGGGAAAAGGTCACGGGGGCCACCGTCAACAGCAGCGGGTCGTTCATCATGCGCGCCGATCGGGTGGGCAGCGACACCTTGCTCGCGCAAATCGTCAAGATGGTCGCCGAGGCGCAGCGCTCGCGTGCGCCAATTCAGACTTTGGCCGATACGGTATCCGGCTGGTTTGTGCCGGCGGTCGTCATCATCGCCGGGATTGCCTTTGTAGCATGGTCGGTTGTCGGGCCGCCGCCCGCGATGAGCTTTGCTCTGCTTGCAGCAGTCGCGGTGTTGATCATCGCCTGCCCGTGTGCACTTGGTCTGGCGACGCCGATGTCGATCATGGTCGGCACGGGTCGTGGGGCGCATGCCGGCGTCCTCGTCAAGAACGCCGAAGCGCTCGAACTGATGGAGAAGATCGACACCCTGGTCGTCGACAAAACCGGGACCCTGACCGAAGGCAAGCCGCGTCTCGTGGGGGTGATCGCGATCGGCGGCGTTGATGAAAACGAGCTACTGCGGCTCGCCGCGAGCCTCGAACGTAGCAGCGAGCATCCGCTCGCCGCGGCAATCGTCAAAGGTGCCGGCGAACGCGGCTTGAAGCTCAGTGAGCCGCTGGATTTCGCCGCCAAGAGCGGCAAAGGCGTTGTCGGATTGGTTGACGGCAAGCGCGTCGCCGTCGGCAACCTGGCGTTGCTCGCCTCGCTCGGCATCGATGCCGGAGACTTGCCTGAGCGCGCCGAAGCATTGCGGCAAGAAGGTCAGGGCGTGGTGATGGTCGCGGTTGACGGCATCGCGGCAGGAATCCTCACCGTCGCCGACCCCATTAAGGAGAGCGCTGGGGTTGCTCTCGCGGCGTTGCGCGATGAGGGCATCCGGGTCGTGATGCTGACCGGCGACAGCCGCAGTACCGCCGAGGCCGTCGGACGACGGCTCGGCATCGGTGACATCGTCGCCGATGTTTTGCCGGACCAGAAGGCCCGTGTCGTCCGGGACTTGCAGGCAAAGGGCCGATTTGTCGCGATGGCAGGCGACGGGATCAACGACGCGCCGGCATTGGCGCAAGCGCAAGTCGGCATCGCGATGGGCACGGGCGCTGATGCCGCGATGGAGAGCGCTGCGGTAACCCTGGTCAAAGGCGATTTGCAAGGCATCGTGCGCGCCCGGCGGCTGTCCCGCGCCGTGATGCGCAATATCAGGCAGAACCTATTTTTTGCGTTTGTGTTCAACGCTGCCGCAATTCCGATTGCGGCGGGGGTGCTTTATCCGGCGTTCGGGCTGTTGCTCAACCCGATGATTGCCAGCGCCGCGATGAGCCTGAGTTCAGTGACGGTGATCGCCAACGCCTTGCGCCTGCGCTCGGCGCGCCTGTAACCAAAGGCAAAGCGTAGCCGAAACAAAAATGGCGGAGAGGCAAGGCCCCTCCGCCATTTGCATCGCTCGTTTGATTACGCTGCGTGCAGCAATTCCAGCGCCTCTTCATAGACGCTCATGTTCTTGCCGAACGAGATCGCGGCGGCCTGGACACCGCAAACCAGGTGCATCCACCGCCACGGCTCGCGCGTGGTGCTGAATTCCTCAATGATCGCCTGGTGGTGCTTGAAGGCGTGCATTTCGGTGAAATTGTCGTGGCATACGATCTCGGCGAGACGCGCGATCAACGCCTGTGCATCGTAGCCGCTGTTCACGTATTGCTGGGCTAGGTTAACCGTCGCCCTAACTTCTGGAACCGCCCGCATCAGCCCGAGATTGCTAACCTGCGACCAGTCGGTCGGGGGCTGATTGTAAATGCTGTGGGTGATCGCATCCAACAGCTGCTCCTGAGAGCGCGGTGGCAACGCCGCGACGGCAGTCCAGTCCGGCTGCGGGTAAGCTTGCAGCCGACCGGCGGTCGACCGGATCTCCGGGCCCGACTGCCAGGTCATCAGTAGCAGCAGCTTGCTGCGGAGGTTCAGCCCCTCAAACCTAAGCAAGTAGCGGCGAATGTTGGCGCTGGTATGCAGGTGCACATCCATCGGATTGCCGCCGAGGGAGCGCAGGAACAGGCCGGCAGCGCCGATCGACAGGGCTTCGCCCGCGCCGTCGAGTGACAAGCCGTCTGCCAGGGCCTTGGCCATCAGCACCGGAATCTCGGCAAAAACATTAACCTTGCCGATTCCCTCGCCGAGTTCGCCGATCACGGCGGTTTCGTCTTCGCCGGTTTCCTGGCGGGTGACTCGGGTCATCAGCTGATGCTCTTCGATCAGCATCTCGATCTCCGGCAGCGCTGGTGCAGTCGGGTAGCGCGAAACATAACGCACCGCCGGCCGCATCATTACCGAGAAATACTCTGGATCAATCGAATTGGTCTCGAGAGCGCGCCAAGTGAAGGCGGGGAATGCAAAGTAGTGATCATCGATGATGTTCTTGGGGATTGCGACGCTCATCAACAGGTCAAAAGCTTCGACACGCGGCATATTATCCCACAGCCACAAAAACAGGTGGTCGGCCTTGTTGTACTCGCCCCGGTTGATTGCCGCAAAATAGGCAGCCTTGGTCGCCTCGATTCCGCCGGCGTTCTCAGGAGCAAAATCCAACAGCGCGTAGGGACCCATCGCCGGGTGATGGATATGCTTATTCGACAACGCAACATGCTGCATGATCGGGAGGAATTTATCCTCACCCTCGAGGCGATCGACCAGCTGTGACACCGCATGCAGCCCGACGAGCGGATGCAGTGGTCCGCCGTGATGGCCCGGCGGGTTGTCGGTCGAACGGATCACCGCCAATGCCGATGCGGTCAGCATCGTCTGCGTCGGCACTCCGGCGCGCAGCTTCTCCAAAGTGCGGTCCAGGATTTCGTCGGGAGACGTTTCCTCGATGAATTGGACCAGCGGTTCGATGTCAGCGGAATACTGGACGGGCTGCGCTACGGGCATGATCGTTCTCCGTAAAGTGGATGTTGTCGGCTCGCTCTTTCTCTTTTCACTGTCGATCGACGAGTCGCCTCTCCGTTCGACCGCTCCTCTTTGGATCGAGACCACGGCGCTGAGGGAGGTCGTTTGCAAGGCGTGGCGTCGGTCGAGGTGGCGTCGCTCCGCAGTCTATGATGAAGAGAGCATATTATATCGCTCGCCGGGGTCAATCGTCATATCTGCAAGGTCAAGCAGACAAAAAGACGTAGCTGTTATGCAACGCCGGGGACCAATCCGCGTTTATTGGTACGGCGCTCGGCCGTGACGAAGCCAGCCTGTCTTCTGAGCACATTCCCGTTATTCAGCGAGCTGCCCGGAACCCCTGATCACTCCTCAACAATGAGGGGTCGCTTGTCACCGTTGCGCGCGCAGGGCAAATGCCGAGCACGGATCGTAATCTCAAGCATTTGCTGCGGCTGAGATGATCATCGGCACTGCCGGACATATCGACCACGGCAAGACAGCGCTTGTCCGGGCACTGACCGGCGTCGACGCCGATCGCCTACCTGAGGAAAAACGCCGGGGTATGACGATCGATCTCGGCTTCGCTTATCGCGCGCTGCCGGCCACGGATGGCGCGGACGCATCGCGCGGTAGCTGGATGCTCGGCTTTATCGACGTGCCGGGGCATGAGCGGTTTATCCACAACATGCTCGCCGGGGTCACCGGCATCGATTTTATGTTGTTGGTAGTGGCCGCGGATGATGGGCCGATGCCGCAGACCCGCGAGCACCTCGATATCGTTTCGTTGCTCGGGGTAAAGCGTGGCGTGGTGGCGCTGACCAAAACCGACCTTGTAACACCCGACCGGCTGATCGAGGCCGAGCTCGAAATCCGCGGCCTCCTTCGCGGCTCCGCTTTGCAGGATGCTGCAATCGTGCCGGTTTCGGCTGTCACCGGCCAGGGCATCGCCGAGCTTGACGCATATCTGACCGATGCCGCCCTCGCGCTCGATGCGGTAAAGCCGCAAGGCGCATTCCGAATGGCTGTCGATCGCAGCTTTGTACTCGCCGGGGTCGGCGTCGTGGTCACCGGCACCGTCGCTGCGGGCCGTATCTCGGTCAGCGAGCGTGCGGTGCTAACACCTTCCGGGATAGAGGTTCGGGTGCGCAGCATCCACGCCAACGGCCGGCGCGCGCAAGCCGGGCAGGTCGGTCAGCGATGCGCCTTGAACATTACCGGTCCGCAGGTCCGTCGCGAGCGGGTTTGCCGCGGCGACTGGGTGGTTGCGGCGTCAGTGCCTGCGCCGACTGACCGCTTCGATGCTCGCTTGCGCCTTCTCGGAGCTACGCCGCGCTCATTGCGCCCCGGGCTGAAAGTGCACCTGCATCTCGGGGCGGCGCGCGCTGGGGCGCGACTCTTCCCCTTGAGCGACCCGCCGTTGCAGCCCGGCGCCGAGTTTCCGGTGCAGCTGGTGCTCGAGCACCCGATCGGCGCCTGGCGTGGCGACCGATTTATTCTTCGTGACGCTGCGGCCACCCGGACGATCGGCGGCGGTGTCGTTCTCGATCCCTGCCCGCGGGCCCGCGGCCGGCGACGCCCCGAGCGGCTGGAGGCGTTGGCGGCGCTCGCACAGCCCGAAACGGCGGCAGCCCTGGCCGGGCTTCTCGACGCCTCCACTGCAGGTGTTGATCTCGATCGGTTCGCCACCGCCTCGGGGATAACGGCGGGCGAAGCGCATGCAGCGTGCCGCGAAGCCGGCGCGCGCGTGCTGAAAGCGGATGGGCGCGGTCATGGCTTTGCCATATCGCCGAGCCGCTTTGGAATATTGCGGCATCGGATCGAAGCCGCCTTGTCCGAGCATCACCGGACAGCGCCGGCCAGCCCGGGCCCGACCCTTGATCAGCTTCGCCTCGCCTTGGGTGACCGGCTGCCGCCCGCCTCTTTACGAGCCATTGTCGAAGCGCTGGTCGAGGAGCGCGGCCTGGCGCTGAGCGGCACCGCAATCCATCTTCCTGGCCACTGCGCGGGCTTGCCGCCCGCCCAAGCCGCACTCTGGACGCTCATCCGTAAATCGCTGGAAAACACCGGTTTTGCGGGTGCGTGGATGCGCGATCTCGCCGCCGAGCTGTCGGTATCGGAAACCGCCATGCGACAACTGATGAAACAGCTCGGCCGGATGGGTGACGTCGTCGAGGTCGCTCCCGACCGGTTCTACCTCCGCCAAACCATCCATGAGATGGCAGAGCTCCTCGCAGAGCTGTGCGATGCCGCGGCTAATGGCACGGTAACAGCCGCCGCCTTCCGCGATCGCATCGCGACCGGGCGCAAACTCGCCATAATTATCCTCGAATTCTTCGACCGCACCGGGGTCACGATCCGCGGCGGCGACCTGCGCAAGGTGCAACCCGACCGTCTCCGGATCTTCCGGGGGGCAGCGCGTAAGTCATTTTGAAATATCTGATCGGTACTATCGGGAAATGTGCAAACGCCGTCGCGCGATATACTTGCCGCGACCGGTACTAGAGGCGAAGGGGCGGGTGTGGACGCTATCATCGATTACTTGAAGCAATCCCGCGATGTCGTACAGGCGGCCATCGAGGATCGGGCATTTGCCAGCGAAATCGCAACGATCGCCCGAGTGGCGGCAGACGCACTCTCAAGCGGCCACAAGCTGCTCTTGGCGGGAAATGGCGGCAGCGCTGGCGATGCCCAGCACCTCGCCGGTGAGTTCCTGGCGCGCTTCAATTACGATCGCGCGCCAATCGCGGCCATCGCCTTGACGACCGACAGTTCGGTCCTAACCGCGATCGGCAATGATTACGGTTACGAGCATGTCTTCGAACGGCAGATCCTCGGTCTCGGCGCTCCAGGCGACGTATTCATCGCACTGTCGACCTCTGGCCGCTCACGCAATATTCTGCACGCGATCGATGCGGCGCGCACAAAGCGGCTGACCGTCGTCGGTTTTACCGGGAAAAGCGGCGGCGAGATGCGCGATCGCTGCGATGTCTGCCTTCTGGCCCCATCGGATTCGACGCCGCTTGTCCAGCAGCTCCACATGATCGCCGGCCATATCGTTTGCGGTCTCGTCGAAGAGCGCTTGTTCCCGCGCTAGGCCGAGCTGCACGAGGGCTGATAGTGCAAGGCGGTATCGATCCCTCGATCGCTCGGCCTCGTCGGCTGTGGCGCCGGCCGGCGGTGTTTCTCGACCGCGACGGAGTGCTGAACCATGATGACGGTTATGTCGGCTCGCGCGATCGTTTTCGCTGGGTCGACGGTGCCCAGGTGGCGGTCAAGGCGCTGAATGAGGCTGGGTATTTCGTCTTTGTCGTCACCAATCAGGCCGGGGTTGCGCGCGGCTTGTACACCGAGACCGATGTCCAAAATCTGCACGCGCACATCGCCGCAGAGCTTGCCATCATCGGTGCGCGCCTCGACGACATCCGATATTGCCCATTTCACCCCGAAGCCGTGCGCGCCGAGTACCGCCGGGTAAGCGATTGGCGCAAGCCGGCTCCGGGGATGATCAACGATCTCTTGCGCTGCTGGCCCGTCGATCGCGATGCAAGCTTTTTGATCGGGGACAAGGCGTCCGATTGCGCCGCCGCCGAGGCGGCTGGGATCGCCGGCCATTTGTTTCCGGGCGGCAACCTCGCCGCCTTTATCGCACCGCTTGTGGCGGCGCGCGCTTGGTCAGTCGCCTGCGGCTCGGGCCCTAGCGGCTCAAGCCCGGGCGGCTGATAAACGGGCGGGTTGCCGTGCGCGCCGGCGATCGAGGCTCCACACCCCCGGCCCCGCGACGAACAGGTATAGGAAAATAAAACAATAAAGAATGGCTGCGTCGCCGCCATTTACCGCCGGGAAAAAGCTTTTGGGCGAGTGCGACATAAAGTAGGCGACCGCCATGTCCCCGCAGAGGATGAAAGCGACCGGGCGGGTGAACAAGCCGATGCAGATCAGCGCGCCGCCGATTACTTCGATAATGCCCTGCACCCCGATCAATGATGCCAAATGCAGGTGAGCAAACATTGGCATCGCGGGGAAACCAAATAATTTCGCGGTGCCATGATCCAGGAAGGCCAGGCCGGTGAAAAAGCGCAACAGGCTCAATGCGCGCGGCTCCCACGAAGGCCACCATCTATTGTTGTCGGACAAAGCAGTCTCCCTTGCGTGAGTTTTTGCGGTCGCTCAGCGGTCGGAGCAGCGATTAGGTTAACCGCACCTGCGTTCCACGACAACTTTTGCGCTGCGTTAAGCGGTAATGGCGCTAGCATCGCTGCCTTTACCCATTTACATTCCACTTTAGGGTTAAGGGCAGGCAAGGACATGGCCGCGCAGGTTCGCACGGTGGCGTTCCATGGCATCGAGGTCATTGAGGTCGAAACTCAGGTGACGATCGCCTCCGGCCTGCCGGCCTTTACGATTGTCGGGCTCCCCGACAAAGCCGTCGCTGAATCGCGCGAGCGGGTGCGCTCGGCGTTGAGTTCGCTCGGGCTGTCATTGCCGCCAAAGCGCATTACGGTCAATCTCGCCCCGGCCGACGTGCTCAAGGAGGGCAGCCATTTCGACCTGCCAATCGCGCTCGCTTTGCTGGTCGCGATGGAGGCACTGCCGGCCGACGAACTGGCCGCTCATACGGCACTCGGAGAATTGTCACTCGACGGCTCGATAACCAGCGTCGCCGGGGTTCTGATCGCCGGACTGTTCGCCGCCAGCCATGAGAGCGCTTTGATCTGCCCTGTCGCTTGCGGTGGCGAGGCGGCCTGGGCCGGCGAGATCGAAGTCATCGCCGCACCCAGCCTGCTGGCGATCGTCAATCATTTCAAAGGCTCGCAGCTATTGCCGCCTCCAGAGCCGCGGCTCGCGCCATCGACGATGGCCGGGCTCGATCTGAAAGACGTCAAAGGCCAGGAAAGCGCCAAGCGCGCAATCGAGATCGCGGCGGCCGGCGGTCACAATTTGTTGATGGTCGGGCCGCCGGGATCGGGCAAGTCGATGCTGGCGGCGCGCCTGCCGGGACTATTGCCGCCGCTCGAACCCGCTGAGGCCCTCGAACTCGGCATGATCCAATCGGTCTCGGGCGGTTTTCGCGGCAGCGGCCTGACCCGCGAGCGGCCGTTTCGCGAGCCGCACCATTCCGCGTCGCTGCCGGCACTGGTCGGCGGCGGTATGCGGGCGCGCCCGGGCGAAATCTCGCTGGCCCATCAAGGCGTGCTGTTTCTCGATGAACTGCCCGAGTTCAACCGCAACGCGCTTGAGGCATTGCGTCAGCCGCTCGAAACCGGCCGGGTCAGTGTCGCCCGCGCCAATGGTCATGTCACCTATCCGGCGCGGTTTCAGCTAATCGCGGCGATGAACCCTTGCCGTTGCGGTCATTTCGCCGAGCAGGCCTGCGGCCGCGCCCCGCGCTGCGCCGAAGAATATCAGAGCCGGTTATCCGGGCCATTGCTCGATCGTATCGATCTGCATATCGATGTTCCGGCGGTCTCGGCCGCCGATCTCGCGTTGCCGCCACCGAGCGAGGGCAGTGTGGCGGTCGCGAAACGGGTCGCGGCTGCGCGCCGGCGACAGGCCACGCGCTATGCCGATCTGCCCGAAGACCGTCGCATCCGCACCAATGCTGAGGCCGATGGCGCATTGCTCGATGAGGTCGCCGCCCCCGATCCCGAGGGCCGGGCGTTACTGGTGCGCGCGACCGAACGGCTGCGGCTGTCGGCCCGCGGTTATCACCGTGTTATGCGGGTCGCCCGCACCTTGGCGGATCTCGAAGGCGCCGCTCTCGTCGGCCGCCGTCACATCGCCGAAGCGCTCAGCTATCGCCGCCAGCGCACCCTCCCCGAGGCCACCGCCCGGCCGTGAGGGAGATCAAGGACTCGCAAAGCACAAGACGTGCGACCGATAACGCAGAGGGTGCGGCCATTGCCGCCATCCTGCGCCCCTCCTGTTGTGAACCGCGGTGGGGTCGGTAATTGCCGCTATTGATCAAGATTTAATGTCGCCAAGAGTCGCTGGAGCCTCTCTTCGCCGAAAGCCGGCGCGGTTTCACGCACACTGGGGACGACTGTGCGGCGACTGGCCGCAAAGACCGGGTGGAGACCGCGACCAGATGAGCCGCGTTGGCAACCGCTTAACGCAAATCGGGTTACTCGATTATTGCTCTCGCGCCCGACCTTTATCGGAATACGAGGTTTGGGTAAAACCATCTCCTCGTCCTCGGGTAGCAGTCCGTGATTCTGCCTCCAGCGGTCAGAGGGCGATGAAAGAGCGGTGTGCTGTCTGAATTCCGGGATCGATGAAAATGAACCGCCAAACTAAAAATAATGGCCGCGACGTATTTATCTATTTTGCGTACGAGCCAGCAAAAACCGCACGTAGATTGTTAAGGTTTTATGACTCCGTTCTGAATTCTATCTCGGATATTGATTTTCACATCGTCACCTATGATAGGGACGGCACCCCGGGAACTCGGATAATCCGCTTTGAGGACGTCGAGTTTCCTCACACCGTCTACAATTTGGCGTCGGTTCGGGCGATGGGCTATCCGGCCAAAGTGCCTCGGTCGTCGTTTCCCTTCAAGCTACATTGCGACATTCCGATCCTGCTGTTCTGGCGCGATCGCCCAGATTACCTCAGATATTGGGTTATCGAGGACGATGTCGAGTACACCGGCGACTTCGGCGCACTGATCAAGGGACTGGAGACGACGGGGACGAACGCGGAACTACTATGTACTCATCTACGCTTCTTACCCAAAGATTGGAATTATGTTTATCTGTTTTCGACGGGTATGGACACCCTCTCGGAAGATCGTCCCTCAAGGGTGTGCTTTTTGCCGTTTTTTCGTGCGACCACCGCGGCTCTGGCGGCCATCGATGGCGCTTATCTGCGAGGGTGGAACGGGCAACATGAAATGGTGTGGCCCGCTGTGCTAGATGCCGCCGGGATGCCGATCCGTGACATTGGCGGCCGCGGTCCTTTTGTCGCCCCGGAAGACCGCGATCAGCGCTACATTGATCGGTCTCCAAATGACTACCGGAAGCTCGGGAGCTTCGGAACGATGCAAATTCGCCTTAAGCCGGGGCGCGAACGTGATGTGCTTTGGCATCCGGTTAAGACGTTGCCGAACTGGATCACCATGAAGCGCAAGCGCTTTCTATCTATTTCGGACTACTATCTCTCACGCTGCGCTTCGCTTTTTTCTCGATCGCGGTGAGAATGCTATCTCCCGAACGATCTTCGAAGGAGCGTTCGATGTCTATAAAGGAAGCCACAAAGAAAATTCTGGGCAGCGTCAATTTATTGGAACCAACGCGCAAGCTCCTATGGGATATCGATCGCCGCTTTGGCCGTATCGATTGGCAAATTGCCGAGCAATACCTGTCTCAATCAAAACCACGAAAGTTGCATATCGGATGCGGGCAAAACCAGCTTTCTAGTTGGCTCAATGCTGATTATTTCCCACTTTCGAAAGAAGTGTTACATCTGGATGCAACACAACGATTCCCCTTTGATGACGACATCTTCGACTATGCTTATAGTGAGCATATGATAGAGCACATCTCATACACTGATGGGTTAAAAATGCTCTCTGAATGCTACCGGGTTCTCCAGCCATCTGGTAGGATAAGAATATCAACACCGGACCTCGCGTTTCTGGTAGGACTCTACAACAAAGATAAGTCTCCACTGCAGAAAAATTATATAAAATGGTCGTCTCAGACCTACAAAGGGGTGCTGAAAGATAACGAGACATTCGTCATCAACAACTTCGTGAGAGATTGGGGGCATACATTCATATACGACGAAAGTACACTGAAGGAGGCGATGATATACGCCGGATTTACAGATATAACCAAGTGCGACCTCGGAGTAAGCAAGGATGCCGCATTGAGCAACCTTGAAAATGAGGCGCGGTTGCCACTAGGCTTTCTACGACTGGAATCATTTATTCTTGAAGGAACAAAACGCATTCGTCCGACGTAGTATGACCTGCCTTGCCCGATGAACCCCACTTACAGGGGTGTCACCAGCCTCGCCGGTGGCGCCCGCTGCGCCGATGCTCTAGCATCTGGGCCTGAGCCGCTCTGCAGCAACGTGGCTCTGATCGAGAGAGGATCCCGGATGCCCGCCGACCCCAATCATGTGATTTTGACAGGCGAAAACCCGTTTATCCGCCTGAGCGAGACCGATGGCGGCCCGCAGACGACCAACGCCAGCTACTGGCGCATAATAACATGCCCCGCCGGGCCGGGGCATGTGCTCTACCTGAAGAGCGAGCTGACCGAGAATCGCTGGCGGATTTACGCCGACAATATCGCGATGGCGCGCTGGCTGCAGACGACCGTGCAGGGCATGCTCAACCCCGAGACCGCCGACACCGCGATTGAGGTCACCGAGGCCGAATTCGTCAAATCCGGCGACCCGCATTACTACTGGACCGAGCGGATCGTGACGTCCGATGAGGAAGTCACGCTGACTTGGTATGATATCGGCGAGCCGCTGTTGATCCATACCCAGCCTGGCGAAGGCGGTCGCCGCTACGGCGTTTGCACATTGCTGATCCCAGCATTGGGCGCGCGATTGACGCTCGACGGCGTGCAGGCCACGGGTCGCGCCTGGCCGATGCAGCGCGAAGGCCGGCCATTCAGCACATGCGCGCTTGCGTTTTCGGAGAGCTGGACCGAGCCGCGATAACAGCAGCAATCATCGACTAAAGCGTCATACATTCTGGCGGCTTCTACCCGCCGCCGTCGCGAAGAACAGCCGATTGGCGAGCACTTCCGGAATGATCGCTGGCTCGCGCGAGAACGCGGCCCCATATTTGTTCGATGACCAGTTTTGTCATGATTCTGCTGCTGCTCGCCTTGGCCGGAGTCCTGGTTGTCCTAGGCTTCGGCGTGGCGACGATGCTGCGCGGCGGTAATCCGCGGCGTTCGAACAAATTGATGCAGGCGCGCGTCATCATGCAGGCGTTAGCGCTGTTTTTGCTCGCGGCGCTGATGCTGCTCGGCCATCGCTAGCCGCCCCGTGGTCCAGCTAACGCGCATCTATACCCGCGGGGGTGACAAGGGCGAGACGTCGCTCGGCGACGGTTCGCGCGTGCCAAAAAGTGCGTTGCGAGTAGCCGCCTATGGCACGGTGGACGAGGCGAACGCCGCGATTGGCATCGTCCGCTTGCACGCCGATCCTGAGACCGACCGGATGCTCGGCCACATCCAGAACGATTTGTTCGATCTCGGCGCTGATCTGTGCACGCCCGAGGGTGGCCGCCGCAGCGCCGGAGCGTTGCGCATCTCAGCAACGCAGGTCGAGCGGCTCGAACAGGAAATCGATGCGATGAACGCCAGCTTGCGGCCGCTCGACTCGTTCATCCTACCGGGCGGCGCCGCTGCCGCGGCCTATCTGCATCTCGCGCGTACCGTCGCGCGCCGGGCCGAGCGTCTGGTCAGCGCGTTGGCGCTCGCCGAGCCGGTCAATCCCGAAGCACTCAAATATCTGAACCGCCTCTCCGACCATCTTTTTGTCCTCGGGCGAAGGGTCAACGACAATGGCGCCCGCGACGTGTTGTGGGTGCCCGGCGCCAATCGCTGACCCGAAGGCGGTCAGGAGCCCTCAGCCAGTAAACCTTGTTTAATCACTACGCGGACCAAGCTAAGCTTCGGCGATTGCCTCGAGTGCTGCACGATCGTGCAATTCGACCTGATGGGCATTGGGTATAGCGATCGCTCCTTCGCGCTTGAACGCCGAGAGCAGCCGACACACCGTCTCGATCGTCAGCCCGAGATAATCCGCGATGTCGTTGCGCGACATCGGGAGGCTGAGATTCCTGGTTGCGTCGCGCCGATCGAACATTTCGAGCAGAAAGGCCGCAACGCGCTCCGGGGCGGTCATTCGCCCCAGCATCAGCATTCTGCCATGCGCGTTCATAAGGTCGCGCAACATCGTCTCGCGCAATAGGCGCGCCAAGGCGGGGTTCTGGTCCGCCAGCTGTTCGGTCGCTTTGCGCGGCAGCCGCATGACGATTGCGTCGCTGACAGCCTCCGCCGAGAAGTTACGCATAGTGGCGCTGTCGAGACCGAAGCAATCGCCGCTAAAGCAGAATTCGGCGATGTAGCGTCGCCCATCGGCGAGCAGCTTGCAGATGCGCACGGCGCCGGAGATCACCTTGTACCAGCAATCGGCGCCCTCGCCTTCAACGTAGATTTCCTGACTGCGCACGAAGTTAAGCCGCACCCCGATCTGTTCCAGCGCCACCATCGCATCAAGCTGGCCGGAGTGAACCACGGCATGATCGGCTGGTGCGAGTTCGGCGATCCCGTTGCGATACGATACATTGCCGAGCTGCCTGTACATGATGTCCCTCCGCCCTTTGGATGCGGGGCACGATTGTCGTTATCGGCAGCGGCGGGAATCCGGTTTGTTCCTTAGGGATATTACGTACGTAAAACTACTTACCCCCCGCCTACCTCGCTCGCGCTAGCGCAGCGATTGGATATAGGCGGTCAGATCGTCGATCTCGGTTCGGCTCAGCGCCAGATCGGGCATAGCGCCGTGTGGATGCGACAGAAAGGCGCGGAGCTGCTCGGCGGTCATCCCGCTCTTGGCGATCGTGCGGAAGCTCGGGGGGCCTTGCGGAACCGAGCCAGTCTGGTTCTCGCCGATGATGTGGCAGCTCGAACACCAACGCTGCGCGATCTGACCGCCGGCGCCGGCATCGCCATAGGCAATGCCCGCACCATTGGCGGTGAATATCAGCGATATCAGAGCAATCTTCGGAAAGGCATAACGCATTTGAAGCGCCTTTGAGCTGGCGAGAGGAGCAGCGGGATGGGTCGACGGGTTTTTTGGCGGATTATTCCGCTCTGGGAGAGGAGAACGCCAAAACGGATTCCGCGGGTCGCGTCAACCAACCTTGCGCATATGATCCTCGACTCGGCGCACACCCGGGGTGTTCCGCGCAGCAATTAGCAGCGCGTGCTTCTCGTCATCCGACGCATATGAGTTCCACAAATGGACAACGCGGTCTTTGACAGTAACATTGATAGGTGAAACTTCGGCCCAGCGTTGCGCCTTCAGCTCGCCAAGCAATCTTTCGCGAATGGCGAGGTCGTCTTTGTCGGCGTCTGCCGCTGGTTCGGTAAGGGTCATTGCCAAAGCCTGGACGAGGTTGGCACGGCTGACAATTCCGACCAGTTTGCCGTCGCGCGTGACCGGCACCCGCTTGATCCCATTTGCCTCCAGCAACACCGCAATATCGGCGACGGGGGTCTCTTCGGTGACCGAAATGACGTCGCGAGTCATCACCTCTGTCACGGTCTGGGCATGCGATTTGACGTAGTCCCGCGCAAGCTGATCGGTCGAGACCAGCATCTCCAGCCACCACGAGCGGCGGCGCTCGGTTCCGGTTTCGGCGCGATGCAGCAGGTCGCCCTCGCTGACCATGCCGATCACCCAGCCTGCCTTATCGACGACCGGCACCGCGCTGATCCCGTTCTCAGCCAGTAATCCGGCGACCTCGGAAATGGTTACCCTCTCCCCGACTGTGATCACTTCGCGGGTCATTATGTCTACGGCTCGCATCTTACCGCCTCCAAAGCCGTATCCAAAATAGAAGGATAGCCGGCTTCCGAGCATTGACGCAGATCAACGCCATCGCCCGACGCCTCTCTTTTTGAGCCAGTAAGGAGAGCACGATTTTTTGATTCAAATCAACAAATGGGCGGCTCTAACCTTGTACCTCTTGCGGCAATGTCAGACGAAAAGCCTGGAATTACTGCGGGTCCCGATACCGATCGGATCGCCCCGCCACTAACGAATGTGCCGAGCCGTTTGCCGGCGGTCGTGCAACTGCAGTTGCCAACGAGGCCGCCCCGACGGCGCCGGTGGCGGTTGCCGGTTCTGGCCCTCCTGCTGCTCGCCTTGGGAAGCGGTGGGATTTATTGGTGGCGGCACACCCAGACAGGGCTGCCGCCCGGCTTTGCCTGGAGCAATGGTCGTCTCGAAGCCGACGCGATCGACATCGATACCAAGTTCGCCGGGCGCATCGCCAAGTTGTTCGTTGATGAGGGCGACATGGTTAGGGCCGGGGAGGTCGTCGCCATGATGGATACCAGCGATATAATTGCGTCGCTAAAGAAATCCCAAGCTTTAGTAGCCGCGGCGCAGCACGCGCTCGACGAGGCCAAAGCCAATCTCGTACAGCAGCAAACCCAGGTTACCTTTGCAAAGCAGGAGCTCGACAGGACCGCGGCATTGGTGCCGCGAGGCTTTGCTACCGTAGAACAGCTCGACCAACGACGTCAGCAAATGGCGGGCGCAACCGCAGCCCAATCTGCCGCCATGCAGCGAGTCGGCACCGCTGAGTTTGCCCTTAACGCCGCCAGCCACGATGTCGAGCTCTACCGTGTAAACATACTCGACAACACGCTCATCGCCCCGCGCGAGGGGCGAATCGAGTATCGCGTTGCCAATATCGGTGAAGTTCTGCCGGCTGGCGGTAAGGTTTTCACGATGCTCGATACTTCCTATGTCTACATGGATATTTATCTCCCGACCGTGGACGCAGGCCGGGTGGCGCTCGGCTCGGACGCGCGCATCGTGCTCGACGCGTATCCCGGTCACGTGATCCCGGCAAAGGTCGTGTTCGTTGCGAGCCAGGCGCAATTCACGCCCAAAACCGTCGAGACCAAAGACGAACGCGATAAGCTGGTGTTTCGGGTGCGGGTCCGGATCGATCCCGACCGGCTAAAGGGTCACGCCCAGCTCGTCCGCAACGGGCTCCCAGGACTGGCCTATGTCCGCACCGATGCGCACATACCGTGGCCGCCGCAGCTGCAGGCGAGCCCGCCGCCGTGAGCGACCAGAGCACGCCCGTCGCGGAGCTCGACTGCGTCACCCAGGTATATGGCAAGATCACGGCGCTCGACGACTTCAGCCTCGTCGTGCCCGCAGGTCGCCTGGTCGGCTTGATCGGCCCGGACGGGGTGGGTAAGTCGACCGCCTTGGCGCTGATCGCCGGGGCACGCCGCATTCACTCGGGTAGAGTTCGCGTCCTCGATGGCGACATGGCCGATACCCGGCATCGCGCCGCGGTTTGCCGGCGCATCGCCTATATACCGCAAGGTCTTGGCAGGAATCTCTATCCCGATCTCAGCGTTCGCGAAAACATCGAATTTTTCGGCCGTTTGTTCGGGCAATCGACGGCCGAGCGGGAGTGGCGGATCGGTGACCTCCTCGATGCCACCGGTCTTGCGGCGTTTGCCGATCGCCCAGCCAAGAAATTGTCGGGCGGCATGCGCCAGAAGCTCGGGCTGTGCTGCTCGCTGATCCACGACCCCGATCTGCTGATCCTTGACGAGCCGACGACCGGCGTCGATCCGCTGTCGCGCCGCCAGTTCTGGGAATTGATCGATCGCATGCGGCTGCGCCGCGCCGGCATGAGCGTCGTCGTGGCGACTGCGTATATGGAGGAGGCCGAGCGTTTCGATTGGCTCGTCGCGGTCAATGACGGCCGGGTCGTCGCGGCGGGCGGCCCATCTGAACTCAAACAAGCGACCGGCGAAACCTCGATCGAGGATGCCTTTATCGCATTGCTGCCGGCGCGGCAGCGCGTCGGGCATCACGCGCTCGATATTCCTCCCCGAAATCGGGTCGATGGCGAGCCGGTTATCACGGCGCGTAACCTGACCTGCCGGTTCGGCAACTTCACCGCGGTTGATCACGTCAGCTTTACGATCGACCGCGGCGAGATCTTCGGATTTGTCGGTTCGAACGGCTGCGGCAAAACAACGACGATGAAGATGCTGACCGGGTTGTTGCCGGCCAGCGATGGCGAGGCCTTGCTGTTCGGGCGCCCGCTCGATGCCGGCGATCTCCGGGCGCGCAATCGCGTCGGCTACATGTCGCAATCGTTCTCGCTTTACGGAGAGCTGACGGTTCGTCAGAACCTCGATCTCCACGCCCGGCTGTTTCACCTGCCGCCGCGGAAGGCCGGAGCGCGCATCGCCGCACTGATCGACCGCTTTGGCCTCACCGAGCATGTCGACCAATATGCCGAGGCGTCGCCGCTCGGCATCCGTCAGCGGCTATCGCTCGCAGTCGCGATCGTTCACGAGCCCGAAATGTTGATCCTCGACGAGCCGACCTCGGGCGTCGACCCGCTGGCGCGCGACCGGTTCTGGGAGCTGCTGATCGACCTGTCGCGCAATCAGAATGTGACGATCTTTGTTTCGACCCACTTCATGAATGAGGCGGCGCGCTGCGACCGGGTCTCGCTGATGGATTCGGGCCGCGTCCTGGCGACCGATACACCGCAAGGGCTCGTCGCTGCGCGCGGTGCGGCGACGCTCGAGGATGCGTTTATCAGCTACCTCGAAGAAGCGGTGCGCGCGCGCACTCCCGGTACTGGGGCAGCAGCGTCCGTTCCACCCCGTCCGCTTCCAGAACCACCACCGCTGCAAGGGCGCGCGCGCCGGGAACCCTGGTTCAGCTGGCGGCGGCTGTTCGCTTGCACAATCCGCGAGCAATTGGAGCTATTGCGCGACCCGATCCGGATCGGCTTTGCGATCTTCGGGACGACGTTTTTGATGCTGGTGTTCGGCTTTGGCATCTCGACCGATGTCAACTCGCTGACGTTCGCTGTCCTCGATCACGACCACAGCCACGAAAGCCGCGCTTATCTCGAAGAGTTGCGGGGCTCATCATATTTTGTCGAAAAACCGCCGCTCACGGCTTACGGGGATCTCGAAAAACGGCTCGCCGACGGGGAAATCGCCGCAGCGATCGAGATCCCGCCCGGGTTTGGCCGCGACATCGCCCGCGGCCGCCCGGTTTGGGTGGCCGCCTGGATTGACGGAGCGCGGCCGTTTATCGCCCAGACGATCCGCGGGTATGTGCAAGCGATGCACCAGCTCTATCTGTCCGATCCGATCGTGACGACGACCCGGCGGGCCCCGCCACCGCCGGCGAACATCGAGGTCAGGTTCAAATATAACCAGGATTTCGACAGTGTTTATGCAATGGTGCCGGCGCAATTGGCCTTAGAGCTGGCGTTATTCCCGGCGATTTTGATGGCGTTAGCCGTGGTACGCGAAAAGGAACTGGGCTCGATTACCAATCTTTATGTAACGCCCGTGACGCGGCTCGAATTTCTGCTGGGCAAGCAGCTGCCCTATGTCGGACTTGCGATGGTCAATTTCGGGCTGATGTTCACCCTCGCCCTGATCGTCTTTCGCGTTCCGCTCAAAGGCAGCTTTCCGACACTCCTGCTCGGCACACTAATCTACGTTGTTGCGACGACCGCTTACGGCATGATGATCTCGGCCTTCACGCGCACCCAAATCGCCGCGCTGTTCGGCACCGCCATCTTGACCGTTTTGCCGGCCACGATGTTCGCCGGCATGATGGTTCCGGTCTCGTCGCTGACCGGGATGGCGCGCATCATGGGTCGCGTGTTTCCGATGAGCTATTATTTGCCGATCAGCGTCGGCACCTTTACCAAGGGGCTGGGCTTCGCCGATCTCTCTGCGAATCTGACCGCTCTGGCGGTATTCGTCCCGATCCTGACATTGTTAAATATTCTGCTGCTGCGCAAGCAGGCCGCCTAGGCCGGGCGATGCGGAGCCTCGCCAACATCCTGTGGCTGGGCACCAAGGAATTGCGCGCCCTTATGCGCGATTACGTGCTGCTCGGCCTCGTAATTTACTCCTTTTCGCTTGCGATCATCGCGCAGGCGCAGAGCAGCTCGCAGGAGGTCCACAATGCCTCGATCGCGATCGTCGACGAGGATCATTCGGCATTGTCGCGGCGGATCGTTCAGGCATTTCTGCCGCCCTACTTCCAAAAGCCGCAGCCGATCGCCGAACGCGACATCATGCCGGCGATGAACAGCGGACGGTTTACCTTCGTGCTCGATATCCCGCCAAACTTCCAGCGTGATGTCCTCGGCAAGCGGCAGCCCGCGATCCAGCTTAATGTCGATGCCACGGCGATGGTGCAAGCCGGCCTCGGCGCGGATTACGCGCAGCAGATCATCACCACCGAGATCGACAATTTCCTATCGCGCGCCGAGGGCGGCCCGGTAACGCCGGTCAACCTCGTCGTCCGCATCGCGTTCAACCCGAATATCGAGACCGCGTGGTTCACCAGTATCATGGGCATCATCAACAATGTGACGATGCTGGCGATCATCCTCGCCGGTGCCGCGATCGTGCGCGAGCGCGAGCACGGGACGATGGACCATCTGTTGGTCATGCCGTTGACACCGTTCGAAATCGCCATGTCAAAGGTCTGGGCGAACGGGCTCGTCATCGTGATCGCGGTAGGGCTGTCGCTCTATTTCGTGGTGCGCGGCTTGCTCCACATTCCGATCGCCGGGTCGGTGCCGCTGTTCCTGTGCGGCGTCGCGACCTACCTGTTCTTTGCAACCGCCGTCGGGATTTTGCTCGGCACCATTGCGCGCTCGATGCCGCAGCTGGGGCTGCTCTTCATGCTCGTGTTTCTGCCGATGAACATGCTTTCCGGCAGCAATACCCCGCTCGAAAGCATGCCGCGCTGGTTGGCAACCCTGATGCAGGCCTCGCCTTCAACGCATTTCGTCTCGTTCGCGCAGGCGATTTTATATCGCGGCGCCGGTTTTGCGGTGGTCTGGCGCGAGTTCCTGTTGACCGGCGCCATTGGCGGCCTCGTCCTGCTATTGGCGCTGGTCCGCTTCCGCAAGGTCGCGGCGGTGAACCTGACCTAAATCGGTAATCCCAGCGCCCGGTGGTTTGGCCCGCGGATAGAAACCAGGAGAAGTCAATCGGGGCCGGGCAAGTCAAGTCAGCAGACGCATGAAAGTTGACAGCACACCCGCGCAGCTTCTCCCGCCGGTTATGAACCGGTTCCCGTTGCGGTGCGCACAAATCCTAGAAGTTCGTCGATCCCCGGGGGCTTTTCGACCACTGCGAGGGCGCCGCCGGCCAAGGCGCGATTGCGGGTGGCATCATCCAGCCGGGCGGTGATGATAATGATCGGTAACCAGTGGCCCTGCCGACGCAACTCTTCGAGGACATCGAGGCCACTCATCCCTGGCATATTGACATCGAGGATCAGGCAATCGCCGTTAGCGGGTCGGACGTCGTCGAGGAAAGGGCGGCCTGCGGCAAACTCGCGCGCGGCAAACCCCTCGGCTTCAAGCAGGAGCCGGAGTGAATCGCGCGTCGCCTCATCATCATCAACGATATAGATCACATCGCTTGCCGATCTGTTCGCTCCAAGCCTCGCAAACCCGGGTCTGCCTAGCCTTGATCTGCATCAAGAGGGCCGGGTAGCCTGCAAAAATAAACACCGTAGTTCGTGCAATTGTGCGGTAGCCCAAGCCCATTATGGTAGAACGCGCCGTTCTACTCGGGGCGCCTTTCGGGCTGAATAGGGTGATGAGCAAAATCGATTGGTCGGAGAGACCAACTGCAGGGCTTTTAGCCGCGATTGTCGAATCCTCCGAAGACGCCATCATCAGCGAGACCCTTCAGGGCATCATCACCAGCTGGAACGGCGCCGCGCAGCGGATGTTTGGCTACACCGCCGCGGAAATGATCGGGCAGCCGATCACTACGCTGGCAACGCCGCGCAGCTCGGACGAAATCCAATACATTCTCAAGGCGATCGGCCGTGGCGAGCGTCTTGAGCACTACGAGACCGAGCGGCAGCGAAAAGACGGCCAAGTGATTCAGGTTGCGCTGACGGTTTCGCCAATCCGCGACCAAGCCGGACGGATCATCGGCGCTTCGAAGATTTCACGCGACATCACCGAGGCGAAACGCGCCGATGCCGCGCTGATAGAAAACGAGGCATTGCTGCGCTCGATCCTCGACACGGTCCCGGACGGGATGGTGGTGATCGACGAGCAGGGCTTGATCCAATCGTTCAGTGCCACCGCAGAACGCATGTTTGGCTGCGCCGCCGCCGAGGTTTGCGGCCGCAACGTCAGCATGCTGATGCCGTCGCCCTATCACGAAAGCCACGACGCCTATATCACCCACTATCTGACCACCGGCGAGCGGCGCATCATCGGTCTTGGGCGTGTCGTCACCGGGCAACGCAAAGACGGCTCGGTGTTCCCACTGGAGCTTTCGGTCGGCGAAGTAAAGTCGAACGGACGCCGCTTGTTCACCGGTTTTGTCCGCGATTTGACCGAGCGGCAGGAAACCCAGCACCGCCTTCAGGAATTGCAAGCGGAGCTGACGCATGTCTCGCGCCTGACCGAAATGGGCCAGATGGCCTCGGCTCTGGCGCACGAGATCAATCAGCCCCTGACCGCGGCGACAAACTACCTCGAAGTCGCGCGCCGGCTTGTGGTGCGGAACGAGGCTGACGCGGCCGGGCGCGCCGCCGGCATCGTCGAAAACGCCGCGGCCCAGCTGGTACGGGCGACGCAGATCATCCGGCGGCTGCGGGATTTTGTCAGAAAGGGCGAGAGCGAGCGGCGCGTTGAGCCGGTCGGCAAGATGATCGAGGAGGCCGCCGCGCTGGCGCTGATCGGCGTAAGAGACAGCGGAATCAAGGTCAAATTGCAAATTGCTTCAAACTTGCCGGATGCGTCGGTCGACAAAATCCAGGTTCAGCAAGTCGTCGTCAATTTGGTTAGGAACGCGGTCGAAGCGATGGTGCAATGCGACCGGCGGGAGCTGACGGTCAGCGCCGCACCGACACGTGGGGGCGCCATCGAGGTCGCGGTCGCCGATACTGGCCCCGGTATCGCTCCGGAGATCGCCGAGCGGCTATTCCAGCCTTTTGTCACGACCAAGCCGCAGGGCATGGGGGTCGGGCTGTCGATCTGCCACTCAATTGTCGAGACGCATGGCGGCGAACTGCGTGCCGAACCCAACCCGGGCGGCGGCACGATCTTCCGATTTTCGCTCCCGCCGGTCGGCTGAAACCGGGCAAACTTGCTCGGGCAAAGGACCTAGGAGCGGACCGCTTCCGTCGGAGGTAGGTGGTGCTTGCCGAGCGGAACCACGGTGCTCGCCTGCGGACCCCTGGGGCTTTCGGCTTCCTGAACGACAAAGCGAACTTCGTCGCCGACTTCGAGCTTATCGAAGCCGCCATTCGCGACGCTGTTGCGGTGGAAATAGATTTCGCTGCCGTCGGGCGTCGTGATGAAGCCGTAATCCTGCTCGGCGATCAGACGCGCGATGCGGCCGTGGTCAGGGACCGCATGCAGTTTCACGTCGCCGCGCCGCTCGCGGACATAGTCTTCGAGGAGCCGGCGAGCTGCATCGAACGAGTCGCGCACCGCGACATGGGCATCTTCATGCGCATGATGAGCTGCCGGGTCGCGCCCGACCACGATCTCGCGGCCGGGGACGGTCAAATCGACACGGACATGAAACAGATTGCCTTGCTGATGGCGCGCATTCTGGAGTTCGACAGCAACGCGGCAGGATACGATGCGATCGAAGATGCGATCGAGCTCCTCGGCCCGCTCGCGGATGCGCGCCGCAAGCGCCTCTGAACTGTCCATGTGACGAAACGTGATCTGCAGCGGGACTTGCATTCATTCTCCTTCGGCCGCGATGGTGCAGCCCTCCTCTGTTAACGGCGGTGAGCACCCCGAAGCCTACGATTGTTGGTGTTTCCTCCGCTCGATCTCACCCACGTCATTCAATACCTAGCCTGCCCCGGCATTGATCCAGATCATCTCGGGATGTGGGTTTCCGGCGAAGAGTTGCGCCAGTCATTTGTTATCGGCGCGCGGGAATTGCCTGATCCGTAGATTGGCCCGGATGCCGATCGAAGTTGAGTTCGATGTTCCTGATGTTAGCTTGATGGGCGGTCACTTGTGGGTTCACCACGGACAGCCAAGAAGCGGTGACGGATAAAGCGCATGAATGCAAAAGACGTAATGACGGCCGAGGTGGTTTCGGTCAGCCCCAACACACCAACCAGCGAGATCGCCCGGCTCCTGCTCGACAAGGGCATCAGCGCGGTTCCGGTCGTCGACGCCGGCGGCGTGCCGATCGGTATGGTCAGTGAGGGCGATTTGATTGGCCGCAACGATCGCGATCGTGAAGCCCGGCGCGACTGGTGGCTGGCAATGCTCGCGGAGGGTGAAAATTTGAGCCCGGATTTCCTCGCCCAACTGCGCGCGCAGGAGCGCACTGCACGCGATGTCATGGCAGCGCCGATCGTTTCGGTCAGTGAAGAAACCGAAATCCGCGAGGTCGCCCGTCTGCTCGCGGCACATCGCGTCAAGCGTGTGCCGGTGCTGCGCGACGGTCGCATCGTCGGAATTGTCAGCCGCGCCGATCTTTTGAGAGCATTTGCGACGTTGCAGCGGGCATCGGCGACCGCGCCCGCCACACCGCACGGCTCGGGTTTCTTCGCTTGGGTCGACCGGCAGTACCATAGCCATCGCCACGGAGCAGCCGGCGATCTTTCGTCTGCAGCCGCGGCCACCGCCGTCGAGGAGGATCGAATGCCCGCCGGCGGGTTTCGCACCTTGGTGCGCGACCATCAGCGTGGCGAGGCGCAGCACCGCGAAGAAGCACGCCGCGCTGCCGCCGAACAGCGCCAGCAGGCGGTTAAAGAGCTGATCGATCACCACATCGGCGACGAGAGCTGGCGGGCGATGCTGCAGAATGCCCGCCAGGCCGCCGAACGCGGTCAAACCGAATTTATGCTGCTGCGTTTTCCAGCGCAGCTATGCAGCGATCGCGGCCGGGCGATCAACGCGATGGATTCGGACTGGCCCGCTACCTTGCGGGGCGAGGCTGCCGAACTTTACTTGCGCTGGGAACACGAGCTCAAGCCGAACGGGTTTCACCTCGCGGCTCGTGTCCTCGATTATCCCGACGGGGTGCCGGGCGATGTCGGTCTCTTTCTGGCCTGGGGCGAATAAGATCCGCGCCCCACTACGCAGCGATTGCGTTGTCGACGATCGCCTGGGCTTCGCGCACCAAACGGTCTAGATGAGCCTCGTCCTTGAAGCTCTCGGCGTAAATCTTGTAGACGGCTTCGGTGCCCGACGGCCGCGCCGCGAACCAGCCATTGGCGGCCACCACCTTGAGCCCGCCGATTGGTGCGTCGTTGCCCGGCGCATGGCTGAGCTTGGCTGATATCGGCTCGCCGGCAAGGCTCGCTTCCTTGACCGCTTCCGGCGCCAGTTTGGCGAGCTTGGCTTTTTGCTCGGGCGTGGCAGCGGCGTCGATGCGGGTGTAATAGGCCGTCCCGAATTCGGTTTCGAGCGCGCGGTAATGCTCGCCCGGGTCCCGGTCGGTGCGGGCGGTAATCTCGGCGGCCAGCAAATTCATGACCGGGCCGTCCTTGTCGGTCGTCCAGACCGTGCCGTCATGCCGTAAAAAACTGGCCCCCGCACTCTCCTCGCCGCCAAAGCAATAGGAGCCATCGAACAGACCCGGCGTGAACCACTTGAACCCGACCGGCACTTCGGCGAGCTGCCGCCCGGCCTTGGCGACGACACGATCGATCATGCTGCTCGACACCACGGTCTTGCCGATCGCCGCGCTCGCCGGCCAATCCGGCCGATGCGTCAAAAGATAACCGATCGCCACCGCGAGATAATGGTTCGGGTTCAACAGTCCGGCCGACGGCGTGACGATGCCGTGGCGATCCGAATCCGGGTCGTTGGCAAAGGCGAGCCGGTAATGATCCTTGAGCCCGACCAGCCGCGCCATCGCATAGGGACTCGAGCAATCCATGCGGATGCGGCCGTCATAATCCACCGTCATGAAAGAAAATGTCGGGTCGACCCGGGGATTGACGATTTCGATATCGAGACCGTAGACGGTGTTGATCGGCTCCCAGTAATGCACCGCAGCACCGCCTAGCGGATCGACCGCGAGCTTGAGCCCGGCACCGCGGATCGCCTCCATGTCGACGATGTTGCGCAAATCATCGACATAGGGGTGGATTAAATCCTGCGGGTGCGTCGTATTGGCCCGCAATGCCGTAGCGGGCATCATCCGTTTCACTTGCGCATTGCGGCCGCCCAACAATTCATTGGCCCGTTTCTCGATCCATTGCGTCACATCGGTGTCGGCCGGGCCGCCATTTGTCGGGTTGTATTTGAAGCCGCCATCCTCGGGCGGGTTGTGCGACGGCGTGACGACGATGCCGTCCGCGAGATGGGCGGCGCGACCGCGATTGTAAACGAGGATCGCGCGTGAAATGACCGGGGTCGGCGTCACCCCATCGGCCTCCTGGATGATCGTCTCGATGCCGTTGGCCGCCAAGACTTCGAGTGCGGTCCGCTGGGCCGGACCCGACAGCGCGTGGGTGTCCTTGCCCATGTAAAGCGGGCCGTCGGTGCCCTCAGCCTGGCGATAGTCGCAGATCGCCTGAGTGATGGCGAGAATATGGGCCTCGGTAAACGAGCCGTGAAACGGCGAGCCGCGATGGCCGCTAGTGCCAAAGCTGACGCGCTGCTGTCGGTCGTCGAGGTCGGGCCGGCGCTCGTAATAATCGCGCTCGAGCCGACCGAGATCGACCAGCAGCTCCTTGGGGGCCGGTTTTCCGGCCAGCGGCGAAATTGTCATCGGCGGTCCTTTCTGGTCGGTCGTCCCCGTGCAGGACACCCGGCAGCGCGTGGTTTCCCGATCTCGGCGGCGTTCAGCACAATCTTTCGGTAGCTCGAAAATGTATCTGAGGCGGCTAGGTTCAATCCCGATGGCGGTTATACCCCCATCAAGCAACCGGCCACGATCGCGGGTTTTAGGCACTAATTGATCCAGATCATTCACCCGATATGGTCACCGCGTATGGTGAATTGAGGAAGCAGCCCCCAGGCCGGGAGGATCGCGGATGAACAGCCACTACGTTTGTTTGGCGGATAATCGCGATCGCTGCCGCCAGAGACGCGGGCGCCGCAGCAAATCGCAGCCCCGCTACCGGGGTCTATGACAATGCGCAAGATGGCGGATCTCGTCCGGCATCAGGAGGCATTGGTATTGCCGCCGAATGCCACGGTGCGCGAAGCCTGCCGCCACATGCGTGAACGGCGCGTCGGCGCGGTGCTGGTCGCAGAAGACGATAATCGTCTTGTCGGGATCTTTACCGGGCGTGATGCGGTCCACCGCGTGCTGGCAGAGGGCAAGAGTGCCGGCCGAACCAAGCTTGCCGATGTGATGACGCCGACTCCGGCAACGATACCGCCGCACGCGACGGCCATCGAGGCGTTGCGGCAGATGGAGGGTGGCCGTTACCGCCATGTCCCGGTCGTCGACGATGGAAGGATCGTCGGGATCGTGTCGCGGTTCGACTTCAGCGGCGTTGAGATCGACCGTCTCGACGAAGAAACCGGTCTGTGGGAACGGATATGAATCGACGTCTTGCGGGGAGCCAACTCGGCTCCGATTCTGTGCCGCCGCCGCGATGTTAAGCCGAACGCTTCGAGTGCTCATGACCGGCTTCTTTAATCCGTGCCGATCGAGATCACTTTAACCCACGTCAATGCCGGGCGATAAAAATGGGTATCTCATCATCCCTGTGACCTGCCGCTCACCGACGGCCTGAGCCGGCTGAGGACCCGGCGAGACGCCGCGGGTTGCCGAGCGAACTCGGGCAGCGCTCCTGCCCCTACAATCATTGATCCAGATCATCGGAATGCGCGGTAGAATGCAATCCTCTGGTTACCTGTGACTGATCTCGTATTATGACTTCCACTGCTATGGAGACATCGCGTGGGCACAACTCGCCCGCTCTTGAGCAGGCCGCACCATAATTCGCTGGGCCGCGAGATCGCCTGGGTGCTGGCATTCAAAATGGTGGCGCTGGCCGCGCTTTATTTCGCTTTCTTTGGACCGGCTCATCGTTCCTCGGTGACCCCCGACCAGATCGCGGCCACGCTTGGCGAGCCCGCGCAAACTTCCGGAGAGCACTGACATGCCGTCTATTGATGTCGTCGATCTCTCACGACTGCAGTTTGCGCTGACTGCCCTTTATCATTTCCTGTTTGTGCCTTTGACGCTCGGACTGTCTCTGCTGCTGGCGATCATGGAGACGGTCTATGTCATGACCGGGCGCGCGATCTGGCGCGAGATGACAAAGTTCTGGGGAATTCTATTCGGCATCAACTTCGCGATGGGCGTCGCTACCGGAATAACGATGGAGTTCCAGTTCGGAACAAACTGGGCTTATTACGCGCATTACGTTGGCGACATCTTTGGCGCCCCGCTCGCGATCGAAGGCTTGATGGCGTTCTTTCTCGAAGCGAGCTTTGTTGGCCTGTTCTTTTTCGGCTGGGATCGGTTGAGCCGGGTGGGGCATCTGGTCGTGACCTGGCTGGTGGCGATCGGCAGCAATCTTTCCGCTCTGTGGATACTGATCGCCAATGCCTGGATGCAGTATCCGGTCGGCGCCCGGTTCAATCCGGCGACGATGCGCATGGAAGTCGCGTCGTTCTATGACGTGCTGTTCAACCCGGTCGCCCAGGCAAAATTTGTCCACACGGTCAGCGCCGGTTACGTGACCGGCTCGATGTTCGTGCTGTCGATCAGTGCCTTTTATCTATTGCGCCGCCGGCACCGCAGTTTCGCCTGGCGATCGATGACGGTCGCGGCCAGCTTTGGGCTGGCCTCCGCCCTGTCGGTCGTCGTGCTCGGCGACGAGAGCGGTTACATGGTCGACATCAACCAAAAGATGAAGATCGCGGCGATCGAGGCGATGTGGGAAACCGAGTCGCCACCGGCAAGCTTCACGCTGTTTGGCCTTCCCGATATGGCGACGCACACCACCCACTTTGCAATCAGGGTGCCGTGGGTCATGGGGCTGATCGCCACCCGCTCGCTTGATCAACCGATTGCCGGGATCCAGGAGTTGGTTGCGCAAGCCGAACGGCGCATCCGCAACGGCCTTGTCGGATACCAGGAGCTGGCGCAGCTGCGCGCATCGCACAGCACGACGGTGCCACCGCAGATGGAATCGTCGATCGGCGATCTTGGCTACGCGCTATTGTTGAAGCGCATTCGGCCGGACATCGAAAACGCGACTGACGCCCAGGTCAGGCAGGCCGCGTACAGCACCGTGCCCGACGTCCCGGTTCTTTTCTGGGTGTTCCGTTTCATGGTCGGGTTTGGGTTTTATTTTATCTTGCTGTTCGCGCTCGCCTTCTATTTCGCCTGCCGGCGCGACCTCGAACGATCGTGGTTCCTGCGTATTGCTCTGTGGAGTCTTCCACTGCCGTGGCTCGCGGCTGAGTTTGGCTGGATCGTCGCCGAGTACGGCCGCCAGCCCTGGATCATCGATGGCGTGCTGCCGACATTCCTTGCCGCCTCCAACCTGCCAGCCGGCAATGTCTACTTCAGTCTCGGCGGGTTCGTGCTGTTCTACAGCACGCTGGCGGTCGTCGAGATCTACCTGATGGTTAAATACGTTCGGCTCGGTCCCGAGATGCCGGCCGCCTTCGGGCAGCGCCGTGTCGTCGCCGCGGCCGGCGAGGATTAGAGGGCACCATGATTCCGATCGATTACGCAATCTTGCGCCTGATCTGGTGGGCATTCCTTGGCGTGCTGCTGATCGGCTTTGCGGTGATGGACGGCTTTGACCTTGGCGCCGCCCTGCTGCAGCCGTTTGTCGCCCGCACCGATATCGAAAAACGCATGCTGCTCAATTCGATCGGCCCGGTCTGGGAAGGCAATCAGGTCTGGTTCATCCTCGGCGGCGGTGCCATTTTTGCAGCTTGGCCGCCGCTCTACGCTGTGTCGTTTTCCGGTTTCTATCTTGCGATGTTTTTGGTGCTGGCAGCGCTCATTCTGCGGCCGGTGGCGTTTACGTTTCGCAGCAAGCTCGAAGCCCCCGGCTGGCGAGGCGTGTGGGACTGGGCATTTTTTGTCTCTGGCATCGTTCCGGCGCTGGTCTTTGGCGTCGCGTTCGGCAATCTGTTCCTCGGCGTCCCATTCCATTTCGACGACACCCTGCGCGTCACTTACGAAGGCGGATTGATCGGGCTGCTTAATCCGTGGGCGTTGCTGTGCGGACTGGTCAGCGTTTCGATGCTGGCAATGCATGGCGGCGCCTGGCTCGCCTTCAAGACCGAGGGCCCCCTGGCGCGGCGCGCCAATTCCGCTGCATCCTGGGCCGCTGTCGCCGTAATTGTGCTGTTCTCGCTGGCTGGGGTCTGGCTCGCGCGCGGCATCGACGGCTATGTGATCCAGGGCACTATCGACCCGGCAGCGCCATCTAACCCACTGAACAAAAATGTCGTGGAGGCCGCCGGCGCCTGGCTATCGAATTACCGGACCTATCCGATCACCAGCGCGGCCCCGATATTGGCCTATCTCGGCGCGGCGCTGACTTGGCTGCTGCTGCGCGCGGCGCGGCCGCTGTCCGCCTTTGTTGCCAGCGGTTTCGGAGTCGCCGGGATTGTCGCGACCGCGGGTCTGAGCCTGTTTCCGTTTCTGCTGCCGTCATCGCTCGACCCGCGCAGCAGCCTGACAGTGTGGGATGCGTCGAGTAGCCAAACGACTCTGTTCATCATGCTGGTCGCCACCCTGATTTTTTTGCCGATCGTCATCCTCTACACGGGATGGATTTTTCACGTCCTTCGCGGCCCGGTCACCGCCGAGGCGATCCGACGCGACGAGCACGCGCTCTACTAAGGGATCTTTGCGATGTGGTATTTCACCTGGGTGCTCGGGCTCGGCCTCGCCTGCTCGTTTGCTATTCTGAACGCGATGTGGCTCGAACTCGATCAGCCGCCCGACGAATAGAGGCAGGCGCAACCTCTATCGCGGCGCTGATCAAGGCAGCGCTGGGCTGGTTTGGTTGGCCGGCGTTGGTAGCGATTGTGGTGGGGCGTCAGGCGGGCGCAGTTTGACCCTGAAGCCAGGCCAGGCGAGCTAAGTTGTAGCTAAGATTGGCGAGGTCGATCTCCCCGCGCGCACCACGCCAACCGTTCGAATGACGAGCCCGATCCGGCATCGCTGGGCAGCGAAGACGTGCTCGACGCGCGAGCGCACCCGGGCGCGGGTGGCGTTGCCGCGGGCGATGTGGGCTGGCATCTCGCGGCCCCTCGGCTTCTTGCGCTGGAATTGCGGCTTGAGGCCACGGCGCTCAAGCAGGGCGAGATTGGTTGCCAAGCGATAGGCGGTGTCGGCCCCCACGTCGCTGGCGGTGTTGTCACGGTCGAGCACCGCCGCGAGCTGCCCGCCGTCATAAGCCGCCGCATGGGTGACGCTGTAGCGCCAGAAACCCAAACGCGCGGTCCACCCCAACGTGGTTATGGAATGGCCCGCCCCTCTTCCCCTGACAGCGCATAGGCTGCGGGGATAACCGGAGCAGAGAAGAGCAAGACGGATGCCGATCGTGGTTCTTGGGATTGACGTCGGCAAGAACAGCTGCAGCGTGGTCGGGATGGACGATAGCGGGGCGGTGATCAAGCGGCGCCGAATGCGACAAGGGAACATAACGGCCTTCACCAAAGACCTATCTGCCTGCATCATAGCGATGGAGACTTGTTGCGGCGCACATCATCTCGGCCGGCTACTGACGGCGCAAGGGCATGACGTTCGGTCGATGTAGCCGGAATATGTCCGGCCGTATGTCAGGCGCAAAAGAACGACGACCGTGATGGAGGTGATTGCGGAGGCAGCAACCCGGCCGACAATGCGGTTCGTGACGTTGAAGAGCGAGGACCAGCTCGATCTGCAGACACTGCATCGGGTGCGGGATCGGCTGGTGGAGGAGCGGACGGCGCTGATCAATCAGTTGCGCGCACTCCTGTACGATTGTCGGCGACCCCGTTCTTTTTGCGCGGTTCAGCTTATGCCGATGGTACGCTGTTCCATTGGACGGTCAGCGATTTTTCGCTGATGGAGGCGATCGAATGCGGCATCGTCAAGCGGCCGCGGGTGCCGATAGCCGACAATATCCCTGGCGGGGATGCGCCAAAGTTTCGCAATCTTTGGGACAATCTGCGGGGCACCGATCTGCCAAAAAAGGGACGCGGCAAGGCGGGCCCGATCGATCCGCTAAAGATTCCGGCCATGCTGCAAACTGCCCTCGAAGCATTACTCCAATACCTTTACAGTTTGGCAGGAAAATGGCGTGGCCGTGCCACCGGTTTTCATCGTTGTCTGCCAAAACACCGCGATCTCAAAAGCGGTTGGAGCGCGCGCAGGACGATGGGACCAAGGTGCTGGAAAACGGTCACCTCGCGCTATTTTCGCAATTACGAGGACTACGGTAACCGGCTGGCGCGCCCGCGCGCTCTGGGGGCTATCTCGAATGCATTTGCGGCACCTATCCCGCCCAGCTCGCCTATCAAGTCATCGCCGACCGGGCAGGCGACCGATCGCCGCCGCGATTACGACATCGCGCGTCGGAGAACGGCCGATCAAGGTGGTATTGGCTCCATCTAATCCGGATGGTTCAACTGCCCAGTCAATTTCACAACTTCGAAAAAACCCGCTGGCACACCGATCATCGCCGCTGTCAGGTGAATCGGGTCATCTGCGACAGCGATTGAGAAGCCGAGTTCTGCCGTGCCGCCGAGGCCAACCCGCGGGTGCGCTCCTATGTGAAGAACCAGCGTGTCGGTTTTGACGTGCCCTATCTGTTTGGCTCAACCTCGAAAAAATATTTGGCTGATTTATAGGGTCGATGACGGGCATGGGCCCGACGATCCGTTAAACTTGGTTATCGAGATCAAGGGTTATCGCGGCGAGGACGCCAAGGACAAGGCTAATACGATGGACGCCTTATTGGGTGCCGGGCGTCAACAATCTCGGCGACTTAAGCCGCTGGTCCTTTGCTGAATTCAAGGAATCGGTCTACGCGATCGCCGCGAATTGCGACGCCCCGATCGAGCGCAAAGGGCGATATTAATGGATTAACTTATGGCATGCCTATCGAAACGGTTCGTAAAATTCTAGCAGATAAATGCAAAATGCAACCAAATGAGCTAACAACTATGAAGTTCATCCCATTACATAAGTTATACTGTAGGGTGCCCCTGCTGATAATCCCGACCGCCGAACTCGAACCGGTCATGGACGCAGAGGACAAGAGCCCGATTCGGCTTGCCGATGAACGCCGCAATCGCGATTTCGACCCGCAGCTCGTCTGGCGCGGAAAGGACGAGCGGGACTGGTCCGGCCTAATCGTTCAAGCCGCGCCGCTCTACATCCCGGAAAAGATCCACCCGAACGTGCCGGTGGACGATCTGCTGCGGCAATGCAGCGAGCGGCGGGAGGAAAAGAACCGGCCGATACCCGACCTGTTCGCTCAACGGCCTGCCGACAAGGCGGTGACCGAGTTCTATCAGCACCACGCCAACTGGTCGAACCGTATGATCCTCGGCGACAGCCTGTCCGTCATGGCGAGCCTCGCCGAGCGCGAAGGGCTGAGCGGCAAGGTGCAGTCCATCTATAACGACCCGCCCTACGGCATCCGCTTCAACTCGAATTTCCAGTGGTCAACGACCAGCCCGCGACGTAAAGGACGGCAACAAAGACCACATCAGCCGCGAGCCCGAGAGGTCAAAGCTTTCCGCGACACCTGGCGCGATGGCATCCACTCCCACCTGACCTATCTGCGCGACCGTCTGACCGTCGCCCGCGACCTCCTCGCCGATAGCGGGTCGATTTTCGCACAGATCGGCGACGAGGATGTGCACCGTGTCCGGGCGCTAAGGAAACGCCGAACAATGGCGGCGTAGGCGACGGTTTGCCGACCGAGGCATAATTTTGCTGTATCGGCGTACTCGGTAATGGACTGTATCGGCAGAAGACCGGGTTTGTGGTGTTGTCTTGCTGCGTTGTTTTCGGGATCAAGGCACCGTCCAGGCGTGATCAGACACGGCCCTAGGCGAGCAGCGCTTTCTTGACGATCACCAGGTTGGCCAGCGCGAACAGGGTGTGCAGCTGCGCCGTGTTCTTGGCCAGCCCGCGATAGCGCAGCTTCTTATGGCGGAACAGAGCCTGCCCCGGCGCAGGCCGGGGTTTTTGATGATATGGAACGGGTGCTCGACCCAGGCCCGCACCTGTGACAGCGCTCGCTCCACTGCCTCGGCCCAATTCCGCAGCCGTTCGGGCAATGGCTTGATGACGCTGCGCTTGATCGCGATGTTCCAGCAGATATCGCAGCCCTCAAATTCGGGCCGCTTGTCCGCCCCGGTGTAGCCGGCATCGGCGAAGACATCCGTCTCCTGGCCGTGCAGTAAGGCCGCTGCCTGATTGATATCGGCCTCGTTGGCAGCGGTGCCGATAACCGTGTGCACCACCCCCGAGGCGACATCGACCCCGATATGCGCCTTCATCCCGAAGTGCCACTGGTTGCCCTTCTTGGTCTGGTGCATCTCCGGGTCGCGCGCCTTGCTTTTGTTCTTGGTCGAAGGCGGGGCGGCGATGATCCCCGCCTTCGCGAGGACGGCGTCGACGATTGTTCCCTGGCGCATCAACAAGCCGCGCTCCTCAGCATCGCACCGACCTCGTCGAATAGAACCCGAGTCAAGTCGTGCTGCTCTAACCAATGGCGGAAGTTCAGCACCGTCGTCGCGTCCGGAACTGTCGCCACTGACAGATCGATGCCGGCAAAGCCGCGCAACGCCTGGCTGTCGTACAGCGCGTCCTCCACGGCCTCGTCGGCCAGCCCGTACCACTGCTGCAAAAAGTAGATCCGCAGCATCCGCTCCAGCCCAACCGGCGGCCGGCCGCGCTCTCCCTTCGGGTAGAAAGGTCGCAGACGATCGACCAGCCGTGCCCACGGCACAACCTCTTCCATCTCGGCCAAAAACCGGTCCCGGCGCGTCTGCCTTTTCTTGCCGGCGTATTCCGCCTGCGAAAAGCTCCCCTGCCGCTGCATCGCCCGCCCCTTGGTCCCCCCGGACCCGCGGATTCTACCCGTTGCCCGCGCCCTTGCCTCGGCTTATTTCAGCGTTTCCCTAATGGATCAGGTGTTGGTGACGAGAATCTCGTAGCTGAAATTTGTTTCAAGAAGACAGGCGGACAGCAGTTCACTTTTGGCCGGCATACTCGATCACGTACTTCACTATTCCAGAGACAAGGAAAAGGCTAAATACAGGCAGCTCTCTCTATCCAAGCACCCTGGGGAAGAGGGGGCGAAGCAATACGATTGTCGATCACCTGCGCCAGCCAGCGACAACGGCATCGCATCCGCTCGATCCCAGTTCGGCTGATCCGACTGGTCCTCAAGTTGCCGGGCAGTGGTCGGAGATGACGGTTAATTCGACCGTTGGCGCTCCTCCGCGCTTGCCTGGACCGCTTGGGTTGAGATCAAGCTGTGCCGGAGGAAGACGGATTAAACCAGCCGATTTTATGTTGCCGGCGATCGGATCGAAACAATCGTTCCCGGATCAGCGGGCGTCGAACAGAACTGCGCCCAATCAGCAATCAGCCGCCGCCGCTTTCCGAACAGAATCGCCTCTGCGATAGACGGCTTCGACGGTGGTTCTCGATCGCGTGTGACAGCGCCATTTCGACCACTTCGCGCGGATAGGCGGTGCGCTCGGCCGCCCAATCCGAAAAGCTCGACCGGAAACCGTGCGCGGTCAGATCCGCTCGGCCCATCCGGCGCAGCAACATCAGCATTGTCATATTCGACATCGGCAATGCCCACCGCGAGCCAGGAAAGACCGGCGCGGTCGGATCAGGGAGGCCGCTTTTACCAAGTGCGAGCGGACGCACCTTTTGCAGCACATCGAGTGCCGCATCGCTGAGCGGCACGCGATGTTCGAGCCCGGATTTCATGCGATTGCCCGGCACGGTCCAAACTTTCGCGCCGAGATCGATCTCGTCCCCGCGCGACCCAAGGCCTCGCCGGTTCGGGCAGCGGTGTAAATCACGAATTCGAGCGCCCGCGCCGCCATCCCTGCCCGCTGACCAAGTCTGTCCACGAATGACGCCATTTCGTCGAACGTAAGCGCAGCATGATGCACAATCTTCCGCAGCCTTGAGCGTGCCGGCAAGATATGATCAAGGTCGCCTTTCCATTGCGCCGGGTTTGGTCCCTGGCGAAAGCCGCGTACGGTCGCGGCATCCAACACCGCCTCGATCGTCCTGCACCCGGCTCGCGGTTTCCGGCGTCTCGGTCCAGATCGGATCGAGCACTTGCACGACCAGCCCGTTATCGACCGCCGACACCGACAATTCCCCCAAAGCGGGGTAGACGTACGTGGCTAGCGTGTTGCACCATTGCTGGCCGTGCTTGGCGTTGCGCCACCCGGCTTCGTTGCGGCCGATGAATTCTTCGGCGACTTCGCGGAAGGTTCGGCCCTTGGCCGCCGACACTCGCTGCTGCGCTTGGCGCTGAGCCGCCTTTGCTGCGAGCGGGTCGATGCCATCGCGGCGCTGGTTGCGCTGTTCCAGCGCTTTTGCGCGGGCCGCGGCGAGCGACACATCGGGAAAAGGCCCGAGCCCCATGTCGCAGCGCTTACCGTCAAGCCGAAACCGGAACACCCAGGATTTGGCACCGGTGGAGGAAACACGCAGATAAAGCCCACCTCCGTCATGCAGGACCGCCGGCCCCTTTTGCCCCGCTACTTTTGTCGCTGTGGGCTTGCAGGTCTGCGCCATGCCGATCCCGATTTCCAGTTAAACGGGTGGGAGAGCATCGATAGGGTTCCCCATTTCTTTCCCCATCGCTGGTGAAATGGGCGGGATACGCAAGCAGCCAGGATGCCCCCGCTGTCCTATTATCTTTGTGGCCCGTTGAGACGGGCTAAGACTGCTGGCTCAGAGGAGATTGGCGGATGGGGTGTCCGTCTAAGGTCATCCGTAACTTACTGATATACTTGATAGTTTCTGATCGTAGCGCTCCGATAACGGCTGTTCCCACGTCATATCCTACAACGAAAAAACCCCGCCTCAAGGGCGGGGTTCTCTTGTCCTTTCGTGGGTTCGATCAAGCCTGATGTTCGATCGTGACGGGCATGCGGGGTAACGGCGCCCACCAAATCGGCGATATCACCCAACCATCGGAGTCCGCCCATTCCTCACCGTTCCAGCGGCCGATATCCCATGACTCATCGCGCCAAACGAGACAGGGTCCGAAGTGGGCTCCCGGTTTCGTCGGCGCATTATCAATCGGCAACGCCTTCGGGGCGCGGCCTGCGGTGTTGCTGCTAATCATGGCCTCTCTCCCTCGCGAGAACGCCATCCTGGCGTACGGCCGGCAGCAACGCGTCCGGCGGCCGTCCATCTGCATCAGCGGGCACCGCCGCGGCTATTAACTCATAATTTGGCCCACCGAGGCGCCAGGTGCGAATAGACCAGCGCGTGCCGATCAGCGCCTGGCGCAAGTCACAGACAACCTGACGCCGACAGCTATCCGCGTCTGGCTCGCGCGACGGCCACACGGCGGCGGCGATGCGATCGGCGTCAACCGGTTGACCACGATGCTGGTGCAACAGCTCGAAGGCTCGCCAGACCCGTGGCGTCAGACGGCGCCAGCCGGCGTCGGTCCTTACACTATGGCGAAGCGCATCGATGTCGCGGCCTTGATTGAGCACGCTCTCGTCGACGCGCGACGCGATATCGGCCGTAGTGCGGAAGCTGATCATGGCCGCGGTCCTCCGCCAAGATTGCCTTGCACCGGGTCGGGGTCGAACATGCCGCGTGGCGCGGGTAGACCGGCGCGGCCGCCGGCGGCGGCGTCGATTGCAACCGTGGCGGCGATTGCCAATGCTCCGATTGTGACCAGCAGCGGCCGCGGGTCCTCGCCGCGCTCGATGCTCTCTGCGAAAGCAGCCATCCAACGGGCGGCGCGCTTGGGGCTAGGATGCTGGCCGACGATGATCGCCTCGGCCACGATGTCGCCGATCGCGCTCATGGGATCACCACCAGACCAGCCCATACGAGCGCAACCCAGAAGGCAGCGCAGACTACCGCGACGACAACGGCTGCAGCTCGCCGGGTGAGCCGCTGCTCGGGCACGCGCTCAAACTCGGCCGCCGGGGCACGCACCCGGATACAGCGACCAAGCGGCTCGAAGGATCGCATAGTGCGGAGGAAGGTTTCGCCGCCGAGTTCGGTAACCTGGTCGACGGTTTCGACGCTGCGCGGTTTATCGGCGCGGCGTATCACATGGTCACCGCGCGCGAACGGCGCGGCTTGCGCATTGTGGGTCATGTTTACCTCATCTGGCTTTTCAGGCCATTGCCAGGTGCGGCCTGGCGCCGTGGGGCTGAAAACCCGGATGAGTACGGGCGCAGTTATTCGTGCTGGTTGCCCAGCCTTATGTCCTGTCACCCCACGGCATAGGAACGCCCAATGTCGGGGGCGAGTCGCTCATCGGCGTTTTCAGCGCCAGCGCCATCGTCCCGCAATCGGCTCGGTTCGTCAAGATCGGGTCATCCCACAGAAATCGATTTTGAAGCCCGTGCAGCGTCGGAAGCGGCCGGGGGTACGACGGTGCCTCGAAAAGTCGTTTCGCGTATCACCCGGGCACGGCTGCGGGCGGCGCGCCGGGAATTGGCGCCCAGAATTGCGGCGTGATGCCCGTGCCGTCATCTCGAACCCATGCATTGCCGGTCCACGCGCCAAGTCGCCATCGCGAACAGGAAATCCGATCGATGGTCCAGAGCAGAATATAACCTGCACTCGGCCACCGCTCGGCGGCGACGGTCGGCGCCGAGGAGATTGGATAGATCGGTCGCGACGGATCGCCGGCGTCGCCATCGTTGCCGCGACCAAAACTGTTCACCACGGTTGGGTCGGTCATTGTCCGATCGCTCGGGAAGGCGATAGCCAGAAGGTCTGGTGCTGTTGTTGCTGGATCGTGCGCTCCATCCGGCGCACGCTGCCGGGGTTAAGCGCTTCCTGCACTTGCCACAGGAACAGATAGTTCAGCGCGGTCCTCAGCCCGAGGATGTTGACGAACGGCGTGTTGTCGAGCAACGCACGGAACAGCTCGGGGGCGATATCGTGTTTGCGGGTCGGGTCCTCGGCGCCGGCCTTTAGCCGGTTCCACATGTCGATAACTGTCGACGCCCCCTGGCCGAGCACCGGGCCGAGGATCGTGTCGGTAACCGGCTGGCCGAACCGCGAATACTCGCCGAACAGGAAATCGCCGAGGATGCCGGCGCCGCCGCCCTGCATTATTGCCGCGGCCCAGGTCTTAGGGCTCAGCGGATCGCGGGGGTTCCTGCCCTTGACCAGATCCTTCAATGTCATGATGCCATAGCCGAGCACCGTCGCGGCAAGCGCCATCTGGATGATGCCGCCGGCTGCCGCGAGGCGGGTCTGACCGCCATACCATTCGCGGCCGATCGCCTGCTGGATCAACGCCGTCGGCCAGGTCTTGAACTGCGCCATGAAGCGCCAGAACTCGCCTTGCGCGGTGCCGGCGCGGGTGTTGCCAAGCCATGCGGCGCGGGTCTGAATATCGGGGGTAACGACCATGTATTCGCTGCGGTCGTTGAACATCGCATAGAGCCGGATCGCGAGATCACGGCGCCAGGCATCGATCTTGCGGGCCTCGACCGGGCCTGGCGGGATGATGCGTTTGTCGATCTGCCCGGTATCGAACAGGTGCTGGATCACCTGCGCCTCGGGAATGCGCGTCGTGGCGTAGGGTGTCAGGAACTGGCGGCCGTCGATCTCGGCATGCTCAGGCGCCTGGCGCAGCAACTCCCACTCGCGATCACCGATCCCGAACAGTCGCAATAACCGGGCGCTTTCGGGTTCGAGCTGATCGAAGCTGCGGTCGAATTGGCGGCCAAGCATGCGCGCCATCAATTCCTCGCCGCCCTGGCGTTGATGCTCGAACAGATAGGTTAGCCCCGACCAGTGAAAGAACGTGTTCGCCAGCTTCGACAAGGTACCGGGCACGCCATCGTCGATTTGGAACCGGCTGAGCAAATCGCGGTGCGCGCCTTCAAGCCCGGCCAGCAGCTCGTCGGCAACGTCGTTGCGGCCGGGTTTGAGTGAGGTGATGAAATTGCCGTAGCGCTCGAACAGATTTGCGCCCTGGTAGCGCAATTCAGCCGCCTTAGTTGCCCCGAACGACAGATGGGTGAACGCCACCAGCCCGAGCTTCGCCATGCTTTCGACCACGCGGGCGGTGCTGCCGATCTTCGCCCATAGCCGATTGACCGGCATGTTGGCGGTACCGTCGAGAAAGTCGAAGCGGTTGCGCAGGCCAGGTTCCGCGTTCTGTAGTCGCAACACTGTCTCCGGATCGCGGTTGCGCAAGTTCTCCTTTAGCCAGCGAAGATCGGCATCGAACTCGGCGCGCGGGTTCGTGCCGAAATGGTTCATCAGCGCGGTCGCGCGTGCGGAGCTGTCGAGATTATTGATCACGTTCTCGGCGACGGTGCCGCGGCCGAATTGCTGGTGGTAGTCGAGCCAGGAATCGGCATCGCGGAAATGCAGCACGCGGTCTTGGCTGAGGCGCTTGGCAAGGTTGCCGGGTCCAGTGAAGGCCGGGTCCTTAAAGCCCTGCATGCCTTCATGGGTCAGATGCACACCGGTAACCAGCGCGTGCCAGACGTTATTCAGAAAGTCGTCGGCTTCCTTGGTGCCGGGACCGCCGACATAGTCAAAGGTCTCGTCGGCCAACAGCGGCTTGATTACTTGCTTCCAGGGATCCGCGCCGGCACGCCTAATCTTGTCCATGTCATGGCTGGTGCGAGTGATATAGCCGCTGTAGTCGCCGATCGCCGCGCCGGCGCGGTTTGCTGCTCGCTTCGCCGCGTTCTGATACTTGTGCACGATGCGGGCAATGGTCAGCGCCTCGGCCGAGCCGGAAACGCCGGGGTTGCCGGCATCGCCCTTCGAAAGCTCGAACAGCTCGCGCGTCCACTCGCGCTCCAACGCGCCGGCGCGAACAGACTGGAATAATCCGGCCCGCTGCAGGTCGCGGGTCATCCCCGCGACGTAGGCGCGCGACCGCGCTTTCCACTCGGCCTGTGCCGAAAACCGGCCGCCCTCGATGGGCGTATTGACCCCATGAATTTCGGCCTTGAAGCCGAGCACGGGGTCGCCGGCGGCCGTGATCCGCTGGCGGCGGCCGATGCGGTTGCGCATATTGATCAGCGCATTGCGCCGCTCAAGCGCGGATGTCTTGCGCGCTTCCTCGGCGAGGCTTTCGGCGGCAAGCCGCAACCCCTCGGAGTTGAGCGCTCCCAATGGCGAGGCGCGCTTTGCCCGGCGCAGGACGGTATCGAGGATTTGCTCGACCTCATCGTCGGACAGCTTTCCGCCCGCCGCCGTGCGGATCTCCGCGATGCAATCTTGATAGCTCATATTTAGCTCCGGGACGCGCGCCTGACGGCTAGCCGATCAACCTTGCGCGTTTCCTTGTGAGGGAAGCCGCCCGGCTCGGCCGGGAGACCGCCGGCGGTGGACTTGCCATCTGCCGCCGGCGCGTTCACCGCTCGGGCATTCTCACGGATCATGACCTCGGCGCCGGCGCGGATCAGCCGCGCCACGGCGTTGCCTTCCCCGAGCTGGCGATCAATGCGGGCGATTTCGTCGACAAGCGCCGGATCGGCGGACAGCTCGGCCTCGAGTATGGCGGTTTGCTGCGCGACGAGCTCGTTGACGTCGAGTGCCTCGACGTCCTCGATCGCCGGCGACGGCTCTTCCCGCAACGGCCAAAAAGGACCGTAAACGACGTTGTCTCTGCTCATGCCGACTCTTCAGGCTCTATCAAATTGCCCGGTTGGCGCCGCCAACGTTCGAATTCAACCCAAAGCGGATCGGCCTTATTGCGGACGATCAACACCGGGTCGACCCACAGCAAAACCGCGGCGCCATTACCTAACACCCGGTAGCGACGGCGCGGGCGTTCGCCGGGCGGGATTGGCGGTGGTCGATTGCGTGTAAATCCCGCGCTCAGTGGCTCCTTTGTGGGTAGCCGCTCGGTTGGTGGCATCTGACGAAGGCTACGCCGCCTCGGGTGCGCCAGCGGCTGGGCCGGTGCTGCCACCGGTGTCGGCATTGATACCGGCGGCCGGACCGCCATTGGCGGCAGCGTCAGGGCCGAACATTTGGGACAGCTTGGCTGCGCGCTGGCTTGGGTTCAGTCCCTCAAGGTTTTTGCGCAAAGCGGCGGCCTCGAACGGTGCGGCTTTGCGTGCTGGCGCTGCCGCCCTCAACGCCTCAATGGTCACCGGCGGTGAAATGACGCTGTCGCGGACTGGCGCCCCACTGGCGGAGCCCTCGTTGCCTTCACCGGCAATAATCCGGTTGACCGCCAATAATTGGTCGACCGCCTCTTTGCGGATGCGAATGTGCGGTGAGTGATACCGCGCCTGAAATTCGGGGTCGCGCATCAACGCGGTGCGCTGCGCCAGCGCGGCGGCACGTTGGGGGTTATCTGCCATTGCGGTTCCTTGCCCGGCGTCTGGCGCCGTCGTTGGATCATTGGCGAACATCACGCCGGTGTCGGCGGCCTTCTCAGACGCCTCGACCAATTGGTCGACCTCGTTGCGGACGCGGTCGGCAACATCGTTCTCGAAGTCGGCCGGATCGCGCAGCCGCGCGTAATGGACCAGACTTTCAAGTTCGTGGGGCAGCAGCGCGGCGGCTGGCAGATCGTTGCGCTCGCGCAATGCAAACCCCTGCATTGCGGCACTCACTGGCTCGGTCCACATGGCGGGTTCGCCCGCGGTGGTCTGCGGGTGGTCTGCCTCGAAATGCGCGGTCAACCGAAGGAGAGTTTGAGCCTCGCCTTGCCAGGCAGGATCAAGCAGCGCGGCACGGGTTTGGCGATGGCTCATCGCCCATTGGCGCAAGCTTCGGGCTTCGCCGCGGGTCATGACCGCGCCGTATTTGAAGGCTGGACCGGGCGGCAGCCCTGCCGCCACCGCGGCCGGATAGAGTTCGTCCTCGATGCGCCGGATCAATCGGATCGCTAGCGCGGCCCGCGGTTCAAGCGGCTTCGCCACCGTCAGGCCGCCGCCAATTCGGCGGGTATTAGGGCCACGCCACCGTCGACGGCGGCGGCTACTTGCATGCCCGCGCCGGCAACCGTTAGGGCGCGTTCCGCCTGGGCGCGGTCAGCGAAGGCTCTCGCCACTGGGACCAGCATAAACACGCCGCCGGCGAGACCGACGATCACGGTCTTGTCGCCGCGCTCGGCGCGCCGGTCTTGCGCGGCATGGGCGGCCTCCAGTCCCTCGACATAGGGGCAAACGTCATCCAGCACCAACTGCTCGGCCTCGCTCATGGTTCGCCGGGCGGCGGCGCCGACGAAGGGTGAGGCGATGCCAAGAAGGCTGTTCCTGACGGTCAATGGTTCCGCAGGGTTAAGCGCGAACAGCGGAGCAAGCCCGGCCTGCAACCGCGCGACGAGCGCGCCAAATGACAGTGGACCTTGAGCGGCCGAAAGCCCGAATGCCGCATTGATCGCCTCGCCGTTCTCGCGCAACAGACCGACGTTTCGGGCGATTTGTGCTCCGCTCTGCTGGGTCTCAGCCATTAGCCGTTCCCGCTGTGCGCGCAGTGCGGCGATCAACTTCGGCCTGTCTTTGGCCTCGCGAGACACCTGTTCGGCCGCGGCTGTCATTTCAGCGCTTGCGGCTGTGACGATCGCGTGCAACTCCCGGCGGCGGCGGCCGACCGTGGCTAGCTCGTTTTCGATCGCCTTGCCGCGATCTGCGGCGCCGTCGATGCCATCGAGGCGGCTGCGGGTCTCGATCGTCAGTTGGCGTTCCAATGCCGCGGCGCGCTTCGTCAGCGCTGCGTCTTCGGCATTGGCTTCACGGATGCGGTCGATCGGCTCGCCTGCAAACCGCCCGCGCAATCTGTCAAACATCCGCTTCACTCCCAAAAGATCGTTGCTGGCGAGCCGAGCCCGCTATTCGCCGAGATGCAGTTCAACGCATCGTGGATCGTCACGTTGGGCGGGGCGGCGATCGTGACCCGATGCTCGGGGTTGCTCGTCGCATACGGTGCGACCGTGATCGAGCCGGCAGTGTTGAGCGCTGCGGCGGCCCCGAGCCGGCATGCGATTTTGTCGGTTGTCGAACTCGTTGTCGATGATGATCAGCCGAATGCCAGGCCCGGCACTGGCTGCGACGACCTCCGCGGACGTGTTCGTGAGCGTCGCCGCGACGACGCCACCAGCTTGCGCTAGTCCCGGAAATGCAACGAGACCCAATAGCCCGCCGCCGGCAAGGATGCGTGGCGCGCTGAGCATCGCTAAGCTGCCCGCTGTGGCGGCACGTGGCTGGCGTGATAGCGGCAAAGGCCGCGATCAGCGGCCGGTGACCCGCATCCGTGGATCGCGCACAACACGAGCGGTGCCTCGGGGACAAGATTTCCCTCGCGGTGCCAGGGGCAGAAATGATGCCCGCCAATCGTGCGGGTCGCCTGCAAGGTGCAGTTCACCGCTTCACATTTTTCCATTGTTCCCCCTAAGCCGCTGCGCGCGGCGCATTCCCGTCGCGCTGGGCGAGCCATTGGCCGACCTCGGATGCTCGCCAGCCGCTGCGGCGATCTGGACGGCGCTGATGCTGTGGGAACTCCCCCGCCGCCTCCAGCCGTGCTAGGTGACGTGCGGAATAGCGAATCCCCCGTTCCCACAATTCACCGTAAGACAGTAAGCGATCATCGGTCATGTCCGACAGTATATCGCAACGCCATCATAAAAACCTACAGGTAAATAACGGGTCTATATACTTACTTTATTAGCTTCGCTGGCCTTCGTTATTCGTCGCCTGCCTTCATTCTGGTTCATCCATTCTCCGCGATCCTTGCACCCGCGCCCGCCATCCCCGGCTCTTTTCGGTTTCGACCGCGAAGAACCGAAACTCCCAGGAGGGCACCAAAGCACACTGCCAGGGGTACGAGTGGCGACGCGGCGCGAAAACCGGGGTACCCCCCCGCCGATCGCCCGCTGGCGGAAATCGCCCGACAGCGGCGGCCTAGTCGAGGTGCTGACGTGGGATGGCACGTGGTCATTGCCGGTGTTGTAGTACTAACATGCTGTGTTAATTGTCCTTTCGGAGGATACACCTTCCGCCAAACTACCCTTGCTGTTCCTCGAACTCGGACGGGTCGAGAACATGGACTGTGCCTAAGCCACTCGCCGAGGAAGTCCCGGCGCCCCCTTCGAGCGCGCCGAAATGCAGGTGCACGATCTGCCGGTTGTCGACTACCTCGGGTGTGATCCGCGCGGCGACATAGGGCAGCACCGCGATTGCGGCGAGCCGCTTTTCTTGCGCGGCCTCGAAGGGCGAGCAGCCGTACAGCGCGGCCAGGTCGTGAACATTTGCCGCTGCCATTTCGAGCAGGATCTCGCGCGGGTCTCGGTGCCGCGCCAGCAAGAACGCCACAGTGCGCTCGGTGCGCTTGTTGCGCGAGCCCGGCGGGCGGCCAGGACCGCGCTTGTAAACGATCGCCTTGGCGCGGCCGGCCTCGGTTCGAGGCTCGGCGAAGAGCCCGAATTGGCGCTCGTCCTCATCGGCCTCTGCCTGCTCGGCCTTCCAACGGCGGGTCGCCTCGTCGATCGCTATGATCTGCCCGCTATCGCCCTGATCATTCGACTGTGTCATCGACCCGCTCTCGCAATTCTCGCACAGTAAGATCGATTAGTTAATATGTCAGCTCTGCTGTCTATATCAGCAACACTGACCTTTGCAGGACGTAGGGACGTAGCAGGACGTGTCCCAGCGCTATTTATGTAAAGTGTCATTCTATGTGCCATTTTACCTGCGAAGCGTTTGGCTACGTCCCTACGTCCTGCAACCTTTCCTTCGCCCACCTTCAGAACGTGATGGTAGGTCAGCATTGCTGCCCGACTTTGAGCCCGAGGGGTGTGAGGGGTCATTCCGACAAATCCGTGGGCTGCGTCAGATCGTCGGTCACTGCCCAGATCGAGGTATTGGTTCTGTCGCTGCTCCGAATAAGCCGGTGCCCATTGACCACGTTGCCCTTGTGCGATCTCAAATAAGAGCCGAGCCGGTCGACCGAGATGTTGCCGGTGAAGTTGTTTTTCTCTTTCGCGGCTGCGACCGAGAGCAGCGCCTCACGCAGAGCAGGGTGCGCGGGATTGCCGTCGAAGGTGCGCAGCGCTGCATCGTTGGCTGCCTTGGTCGCCGTTGCATACGCGACACCAAAATGGTTACGCCATTCGCGCAGCAGCGCCCACAGTTTCGCCCGCTTGGGATCTTCTTGGCGGGTCGACCGCATGGCTTGGGTGGCGTCGGCCATGCCGAGATGTCGCAATGCGCTGGGGACAAACCGCGACCAGCTTTCGAAATTGCCGATTGGCGCAACAGGGTCGGGGAACCCGGCCTGGATGTAGTATCGCAAAATGGTCAGGCCGGCGGCGACCAGTCGGCCGCGGTTGTTTTTCACTACCAGCCGCGTGCGCTCCTCGTCGAGGCCGCGCAGCTCGGGCGCCTCGCATTTCGGGTCGAGGTTCCAGATCAATGCCCGCCGGCTAGCGTCGCCGCCGACAGCGAGGTTGTTGCCGTTTGCAAAGAATGTGACGGTGCTGGTGCTAGCAGTGATCCGCCGCATGAAGCCGAGCGCGCGAAAGTCGACCTCATCCTTGGTCAATGCCTGGCAGAGACGATCGCCCTGCAAGATGATCCCTTCGGGAACGTTGTCGAACAGGATTACCGGAGGCGCCTCGGCAAGGATCGTGCCGAGCAGTTTGTCGAGTTCGTTGGTGTCGGGTGAAAAGCGGCAGGCCGAGGCTGCGGCGCCCGTTGCGATGATCGCCGAGATATCCTGGCACAAAGTTTTACCGCTTCCGGCGGCACTCGCCGAACAGGCATAAAGCGGAGCGTGCGGAAAGCATCGTCGCGCTAGCAGGGTCAAAGTTTGGCTGACCATCGCAGCCTGGTCGACCGGGCCAACGACGGGAAAGTCTTTCAACAGATCGAGGTAGCCGTCGAGCGCTCGTCGCGCGTCATCCTCGCTCGGCTCTTCCGGGACTTCGGGGAATTCCATGCCTTGCGGGTCGAAATACATCCCGCTTTCGGGGTCGTAGCCTGGCCGGGTGACAATGTGACCGTCCGGATAAAGGATCGGCGCCGTCGACAACCCCTTCAGGATCGGGACCCGCCAGCGCCGGCGATCGAGATAGACCCGCGCCACTTTTTCCGGGCAATCGATCTGCCGCGTGCCGTCGCCGCGCACCAATGGCTTTACAAAGTTGTTGGCGGCGGTCAGGCGCTCGATGAGGTTGAAGGGCGTGAGTGCGATTGTGCGCAGACCGGTTTCTTGCTTGCCGTCCGCGCTATCGAAGCTCTTTGGCCTGATCGCCACGAGTTCGTTGGAATATTGAAACACCTCGTGATCGACGGCGATCAGGTTTTCCTCGGCCTGATCGACAACCTGGTCGATGTCGCCGCCTTTTACCCAAAGTACCTTGCGTTGGGCGCGCAGAGCTGCGGAGAAATCGACAACGTCAGCCATTTATGCGGCCTCTCATTTGGCGGGATTGGGCGCCAGCCACGATCGCCGCGATGGTCTTGCTTTGGAGGGTGTGCCCGGCCGGGCTGCTGCGGCAGATCGCGATCGCCTCAGCTGGGTTAGCGCCTTGCCGAAGCAACTGCGCTGCCATCCGATTGATCGAAAGCTGCGCCGCGATTTCGACATCGCTTTCGGCAATGATTGGCTGCTCAAAGCCGGGAGGGATGCGGATTAACCCGATCTCGCCTTGTCGACAAAGGAGGTCCGTTGCCGCCCGGTCTGCATCCCAGTGCTTTGCAGCGGGCCAGAACCGCGACAATAGCCAGCGGTCTCCGGCGAACAGTGAAGCGATCCCATTGCGATCATGCTGCGCATCGGCCAGCACCCGGGCGACGCCGTTGATGTCGCAATACAGAAAGACGGGATCTGGGCTCGCGTCACTCTTGGCCTCGACTATCGTCGCAAAAAGCTCGCCGAGTTCGCGATCGGGATTGCGAGCGCGCAATAATGCGACAGTGCGCGTCGGGTAGCCTCCTGGTGGCTTAGGGAATTCGGCCTCGGCGCGGGCCATACCGTGGCAGTAAATCGGCAACCGGCTGATGATCGCGCTCGGGGTCCGCTCCGGTTCGGAAGCAAAGGTTTCCAGTGGCGGCGGGACTAACCACGCATTATCGATGACTTGGCGGACCGCTGCGCCAACCGCGCTGGCTTCGGTCATCGCCGGACGCGGCGCCTATCCATCGGTCGCCGGCGCCCCGGCGCAATTAAACGGCTTTTGATGACGGGCTGGCGCCCGTTCGGGCGGCCCGGCGATTTGTAGATCCGGCGTGCGAGCCGGTGTTGATCGAGCTGCTGCTGTCGCCGGCGCATTGCTCCTTCGTAATCGTCAAGAAGAGCAAGAGGCGAGACCAGTGCCACCAGCCAGATTAGGCTTGCCGATGCATTGCCCGTGTGGCTACAGTCGCCGCCGACGAGGTGGAGGTGGTGCTCCATTTTCGTTCCTTTGTACGGATACTCAAACCGCCGACGAGGCTGACACCTGGTCGGCGGTTTTTTCCACTGCGATCGTTCTCGCAATTCTCACATCGGTCAGCGCTCGGCGTCGAACGGGCGCACCTCCGCCGGGCGGGCGAGGTCTTCGATCCACGGCCACATTTTTGCGACCTCGCGTAAGATCGTGCTCGAGCCCGCGGTAAGCCCGCGTTCTCGGAAATATTCAGCTATCTCGGCCGCCAATTCTGACTTTGAGGCTGGGATGCCATATTGGAGACAACGGCGGCGGACCTGCCGCTCGACCTCAGGCCAATTGTAAAGCGCGCTTCGGCCGGGAGGTGATGCCGATTCGATCGGCGGGATGGTTGGCGCGGGGCCAGAGGTCACCGTATCGGTTGACCGAGGCGCGACAATACAGTCGACATCATCAGCAAGTAATCCGATGACAGGTCCAAATTCGGGGCCTTTAATCGCCGGCGGCTGATCTGTGAATTCCTGAGGGATCAGCCCAAAATCGCGCTCCATAGTCTCGCGGAGCTGGTTTGCCGCCTGGCGTGCTTCCTCTTCGCTCGTCGGCCTCGGGGACGCTGGCCCCGTCGCACCGTAATAGGCGCGCTCCTTTGCATAGCTTTTCTCCCAGTCGATGTACTCGCCACCGCCCGGAAACACTCCGAACTTCTCGACCCATTCTTTGGTGTCAAGTACCGGCGGTGGCGTGGTCGGCGATCGCCCTGCCTGCTGTGCGAGCGGCGTCGCTGGCTCTTCCCATTGCTGAAAGATCAACCGAAGCGGAACCACCTTCACCTCCGGCGGCTCATCGCTGCCGCCCTCGGCGCGCATGCGTGAGGATGCAAAGTCGATCTCCGCCGCGGCCAAGGCGGCGCGGTCGATCAGAACCCATTCACCACCGACGTCTTTTATCGCCTCGATTTGCTGCGCAGTAATCGCCCGGCGAATCGCCAAGCGGGCATCCTGTGCCATTCGGCGCGGCGGCCCTACCTCGACGCGTTCGGCTGCCTCGTAGAGCATCAGATAGTCCGCTGGAAGCTCCGGCATGGCTTACGCGGCCGGCGGGGCGTCATCGCGCGGTTGGCGCCGGCGCTGTGGAATAGGCGGGCGCTTGGTGCAGATCTGTCCGGTGCCCTGTGTGGCGAGCCTGCGAACGCTTTCGCCGGTGTAACGCTTCAATCCGTCGAACGGGATGGCTTCGAGCAGTCCGCGTTTTTCCAGCTCCCACACTTTGGTTGGCCCGCAGCCGATCTCGGCCTGCACTTCTTTGGAGGAGTAGAGTAACTTCCCATGTCCTTTGTCGGACCCGTCCATCTTGCTGCAACCTTCGTTCACGTTGTGATCGCCAGGAAATTATCAAACTGGCGATCATTTCGCAGCATCGAAGCTTTTTCGGGTCTACTTTGCTCGCGGTAAAATTGTGCACTGAAACGACACAAAAATGCACACTACCGTTCGTATGTTATTGAAATAGCGAGCAGTGCCCGGCTGACCGTAAATCAGTCGGTTATTACGATTTATCAATACTTTCGGCGGGATATTCAGGACGTGGCGAAGCGGAGAGACGCCGGGCCCGGGCGCAATTTCGTGATGGCCGCCGCATCCGACAGCCGACGAATCGGATGGTCAATGCCGTGCGCGTCGCAAGGGTACGACGGCCGCCGGCGGCATCGTGCAGAACCAACTCCACGCTTCGGCGAGCTGGCAGCGCTTCTCGAACAGATCGCCCCGGCGGTACGCGGCTTCGACCTTGTCGCTGACGGCGTGCGCCAGCGCCATTTCGCGAACCTCGGTAGGCGTGTTGGTCTCTTCTGCGCACCAATCAGAAAAAGTCGAGCGGAACCCGTGCGCAGTAAGGTCACCGCGCCCCATACGGCCGAGCAGTGCCAGCAGCGCCATGTTGCTGAGCCGGCCGCCGCCGGCGGCGGGAAAGACGACATCGCCGGCGCGGACCGCGGCCATCTTCTCGATGATAGCGATCGCCGCCTCGGACAATGGCACGCGGTGTTCACGGCCGGCTTTCATGCGCGCTGCCGGCACAGTCCACAGCCGCTTGTCGAGATCGATTTCGCGCCACGTGGCGCCGAGCACTTCGCCGGTACGGGCCGCTGTCAGGATGGCGAATTGGAGCGCTTGCGCCGCAACGCCTTCACGCTGCCGCAGCTCGGCTACGAACGCAGTGATTTCGGTATAATCCAAAGCTGCGTGGTGCTTGACAGGCGCGACCTTGCTCTTCTTTGGCAGGGCATGTTCTAGGGCGCCCTTCCAGGTTGCCGGATTATCACCCTCTCGATACCCATGTTGTGTGGCCCAGCCGAGTATAGCTTCGATCCGACCGCGAACCCGGCTCGCGGTCTCGGTCTTTTCATTCCATAACGGGGTGATCACGCGCAACACCGCCGGCCGATCGACGGCCGCTACCGGCATGTCGCCGATGACCGGGAACACATAGGTTGCCAAAGTGTTGGCCCACTGCTGGCGGTGCACGGGATTGTGCCAGCCCTTCTGGAATTCCGCGACAAAGGCATCGGCGCATTGCTTGAAGGTCTTCACCGCGGGGAGCTTCGCGGCCCGGTGGGCAGTCCTTTTAGCCGCGAGCGGGTCGTGGCCCTCGAGGACCTGGCGGCGGCACTCAAGCGCCTTGATGCGCGCATCAGCCAGGCCGATCGTTTGTAGTGGGCCGAGCCCCATCTCGTGTGGCTTGCCATCGATCGGCGAGGTAAACCTAAAGATCCACGATTTGTTGCCGCGGCGCCCGACGGAAAGCCACAGACCGCCACCATCGCCGTGCATCCCCGGCTTTGCCGTCTTGACCGCGGCCGTCGATAATTTTTCGATTTCCATCCCGCGCGCGCCTTTCTCCAATCAGCAGGGCCGGCTTGCGGGATTGAGCGGATTTCGGCCGAAGCCAAAAACTGTCCGCCAAACTCACGAGCTATCCCACGCGCATTTGGCCGAAGGTTGGGGAAGGTGTCAAGCGCTTTGTTCTCGTAAGATACTGAAATTATTTCGTTTAGCGAAGGTGTCCGAAGGTAGAAATTTCGGGGGTTCCGGATGGGGTGGGATTCGAACCCACGGTGAGCTTGCACCCACGCCGGTTTTCAAGACCGGTGCCTTAAACCGCTCGGCCACCCATCCAATACCTGTGTCCAACCGTTGGAGCCTGCCCGTGTCCAACCCAAAACGCCGATCGGCGCCCAAATGGCACCCAAGATTAGGGACGATGTTCTAGCTGCGTTCGCAGCGCGGCGTCAATCCGCTACCCCGCACCCCCTAAATTCCCGAAATCAGGTCGCTGCTGAAGACGGATCCCAAGATCGAGCTTGCGCGACAGATCGGCAAAGCTCGCTCGACCACCCAGCGCCGCGGCGCCACTGCAAGGCCGGCGGCCTGATCCGAGCGTTTGCCGATGTCGATCGTCCAGTTTGCCGAGCTTGGCGAGCCCATCACGAAGCTTTTGGCCGGCATAGGCGCCGTCGGCAAGCAGATGGCGCGGGCTGAAACAGGTCGTAAAGCGGTTGGATCACCAGCATCGCGATGTAGCGGTCCTGGGCATCGCCGGGATGGATCGCCATGCCGACCAATAGGCCGATGGTATCGGTGATGATATGACGTTTGCGTCCTTTGATCTTCTTGCCGGCGTCATAACCGCGCAGCCCGCCGCTCTCAGTGGTTTTCACCGATTGGCTGTCGATCTGAAATCACTCAATTCCTCTTATTCCCCACTCTTCCGGTCATTCAAGCTTTCGCGACGCGAAAAGCGGGAAATCAGGGAAGCCCGCTCATCGGCGGCCTGGGCCCGCGCTTTGGAGGCTGTAATCGTATCGGCGCTTTGTGTGGCTTGTGGCAGCCGCGGATTTGTGGCCGGTGCACGGCGCCGCCGCATCGCCGCTGGGCGGCTCTGGCGAGACCGGGTAATCGCATTACGGCCAGCTCTGCCGTCTGCAGCACGTCCTGTTAAATGATTCTCGCACCGCCTGGCCGCCGCGTCTGAATAAAGCGTTCCAGTCACATCCTAGAGTCGGATAAATCATAGAATTACAAGAGTGCCGAAAAGCCGGATTGGGCAACATCGCTCGAAAGCGGGGCTAGGAAAAGATGGGAACCATTTGTTCGGTTACCGCTACGAGCCTGCCGAATTTGCGCATCTTAGGCGAATTTGCTACTTAGGAGAACCACGATCCGAGTTCGCCTAGTCGCAGGGTAAGATAGGGCCAATGAACCGCCGCGACTTCCTTTGGCTCACGACAGCGCCCGCTCTGCTGCCGGTCGGCCGTGGCGCGTTGGCGTCGACGGCAGGGGATGCGCCCAAGCGACTGATCGTCATTTTATTACGGGGTGCGGTTGACGGGCTCAATATCGTCGTGCCGTACGCTGAGAGAGCCTATTACGACGCTCGCCAAACGATTGCGATCGGCCCCCCGGGTGGTGACGGCGGCGCGCTGCCGCTCGACAGCCATTTTGGCCTTCATCCTGCACTCCTCAGGCTGATTCCGTTATGGACCGATAAGAAACTCGCCTTTGTCCATGCAGCGGGCTCTAAGGATCCGACGCGTTCACATTTTGACGCGCAACTGTTCATGGAGAATGGCACGCCCGGGCGCAAAACAACGCCGGACGGATGGATGAATCGCCTGCTCGCGGAACTGCCCGCGCCGCATGGCCCGACAGACGCGCTCAGCATCGGAGTGACCCTGCCGCAAATCCTCAAGGGCAAGTTGCCGGTCGCCAATTTGCCGCTCGGTCCGCAGGCTTCGAGAGTAATGCCGCTCGACCGCGCCGAGATCGGGCAGGCATTCGATCGCCTCTACGCCAGAGATGACGCAATATCCGAGGCCTATCGCGAAGGGCGGGCGGCACGGGCCGAGCTGATCGGCGATCTACCGAGCGAGACGCATCAAGCCGATAACGGCGCCCCGCCGCCGAACAGCTTTCCCGCGCAGGCTGCGCGACTAGCCTACCTGCTTGTAAAGGATCGACGGATCCGCCTCGCTTTTGCCAGCCTCGGCGGCTGGGACACTCACGTTAACCAAGGCAGCAAAACGGGTCAGCTCGCCCGACATCTGGGGCTGCTGGGCGACGGCGCCGCCGCCTTGGCCAAGGGACTTGGAAAGGACTTCGACGACGCCGTCATTGTCGTGATTTCCGAATTCGGCCGCACGGTGCACGAGAATGGCAATGGCGGGACCGATCACGGCCATGGCAATGTGATCTGGGTGCTGGGCGGGCGTGTTCGCGGTGGTCAGGTCTTAGGCGATTGGCCTGGTTTGGCGGCAAAGCAGCTTTACCAAGGCCGCGATCTAGCCGTCACCACAGATTTCCGGCTGGTCCTTGCAACGATCCTCGAGCGTCACCTCGGGCTCCGAGGCGAGCAGCTCGATCGGATATTCCCCGGGATGCCGCCGGCTCGATCCGGCATCGAGCAGATTCTGGCAGTTTGATAAATCGCGAAGTGATCCGCCAACCCGGCCGCTTGCGGTTGACAAGGCGGGTCGCGGGCGCGCTTGCTGACCCGGATGCGAGCTAGATCGACAGCGAGAGCATCTTGATCACACCGTCCCGTACGTCTCTCGGCCACGAAGAAGCTGTGTCACACCCGTCCGGTCCTGATTTCGAACTCGCCCGGCGATTACCGCCAAGTTTGCTTTATCGGCGGTGCGATCCCGCTGAACTGCCGTTTGAGTTGTGCAGCGAGCTTGAAGAAGCTCCGGGGCTGATCGGACAGCAACGCGCTGTCGAGGCGATCCAGTTCGCCATGCGCATTCGCCGCAAGGGCTACAATGTCTACGCCCTTGGTCTCAGCGGCACCGGCCGGCACGGCATGGTCGAGGACCTGTTGCGCGAGCGGGCGCGCGGCGAGCCGACGCCCTCCGATTGGTGCTACATAAACAACTTCTCTGATCCGCAGCAGCCGCTTAGCCTGCGGTTGCCGCCGGGGCGCGCCGCGGGGTTGTCAGCCGCGATGAAGCGGCTGGTCACGGAATTGCGGGCGGCGTTACCGGCCGCCTTCGAACGTGATGAATATCGGATCCGTCGCGAGGCACTCGAGCAGCAGTTAAAGCAGCGCAGCGAACAATCCCTCGCGGCCTTGCAGCAACAAGCCGAGGTAAAGAACATCGCGTTGCTCCGTACGCCGATGGGTTTGGGCCTAGCTCCGCGCCGCGACGGAAAGGTGCTCGCACCCGATCTATTTGAAGCACTCCCAACCGGCGAGCGCGAGCGTATCCGCCACGACATCGAGGGAATACAGCACCAGCTCGAAACCATCATGCAGCAGGTACCGCAATGGGAGCGAGAGCATCGCGAGGCATTGCAGGCGCTCAATCGCGAGACTACCGGCTTCGCGATCTCCCATCTGATGGGCGAGTTGCGGGCAGGCTTTGCCGATCTCTCAGAGGTCGGTCGCTATCTCGATGCGGTCGAACAAGATGTAAAAGAAAACGCTGATGATTTCCTGCCTTCACCCGCAATCGAGGCTTCAGCGGCAATCCCGGTGCCGCAAGCCGCAATCCCAGCGCTCGATGAAGCTCGTTTTCGTCGCTACCAGGTAAACGTCATCATCGATAACGGGGCGCAGCACGGGGCGCCGGTTGTCTATGAAGACAACCCGACCCATCAAAATCTAGTTGGCCGGGTCGAGCATTTGGCGCGGTTTGGCGCGCTGGTTACCGACTTCAACCTCCTGACCCCAGGCGCTCTCCATCGCGCCAATGGCGGCTATCTTATTCTTGACGCGCAGAAGCTGTTGACCGGGAATCTCGGCTGGGCGTCCTTAAAGCGCGCGCTGAACGCCAGCCAAATCCGCATCGAGAGCTTGGAGCAGCTGCTGAGTATGGCAAGCACGGTCTCGCTTGCTCCCGAACCGATCCCGCTCGACGTCAAGATCGTGCTGATCGGCCCGCCCAATCTCTATTACTCGCTCAGTGCCTATGACGATGAATTCCCGGATCTGTTCAAGATCGCCGCCGATTTTGACGATCGGGTTGAGCGCGCTCCGCAGACGACCTTGCTTTACGCCCGCCTGATCTGCGCGGTAGCTCGCCACGAGAAATTGCGCCCGCTCGACCGCGAGGCTGTCGCCCGTGTCATCGAGCAGGCCGCGCGTCTGGCCGGCGATTCCGGCAAGCTGTCGAGCAGCATGCGCGCCATCAACGCCCTGCTGCGCGAATCCGATCAGCTCGCCGCGGACGCCGGCAAGGACGTAGTCGGAGTAACCGAAGTCCAGGCGGTGATCGACGCTCAGTTCCGCCGCGGCGATCGAATTTATCGGTCGCTGGAGGAGGAAATCGGCCGCGGCACTATCCGCATCGAAACCGATGGGAGCGCGATCGGCCAGGTCAACGGGTTGTCGGTGATCAGCCTCGGCGCTCTTTCTTTCGGCACGCCGAGTCGAATCACGGCTCAGGTGCGGCTTGGTCGCGGCGAGGTCGTCGATATCGAACGCGAGGTGGCACTCGGTGGCCCGCTACATTCCAAGGGCGTACTGATTTTATCAGGTTTCCTTGGCGGTCGGTTTGGCAACACCCGACCCCTGTCGCTCAATGCGAGCTTGGTCTTCGAACAATCTTATGGCGGCGTGGAGGGCGACAGCGCATCAGCCGCGGAGCTGTTTGCGCTGCTCTCAGCTTTGGCAGAAGCGCCGATAAAGCAATGCTTTGCGGTCACTGGCTCGGTCGATCAACGCGGTCAGATCCAGGCGATTGGCGGCGTCAACGAAAAGATCGAGGGGTTTTTCGACAGCTGCCGCCAGACCGGCTTTACCGGCCGCCAGGGTGTGATCATTCCAGCGAGCAATGTGCGGCATTTGATGCTGCGCCACGATGTTGTCGCTGCTGCGGCTGAGGGCCGGTTCACGGTCTATCCGATCGATACCGTCGATCAAGGTCTCGAGCTGTTGACGGGAGTCCCGGCTGGGGAGCTCGATACCGACGGCGCGTATCCGGCTGGTACATTGAACCATTGCATAGCCGCTCGGCTCGACTCCTTTGCCGCTCGAGCCGCAGAGCTCGCCCGCAGCGCCTTTGCTCAGGGGGACCGCCGTTGAGCAAGCCGATCGAGAGGGTAGTCGTCGCTCTCGACGCAACAGCCGACATTCGTCCGGCGATCGACCTCGCGGCGCGGCTCGCTGCGGGTGTCGGTACGCCGCTGCACGCGGTTTTTGTCGAAGACGAGGATTTGCTGAGCTTGGCTGGTTTGAAGGTCGCCCGGGAAATCGTCGCCGGCGCCGGCGCCGCGCCATTGACGACCGAGCAACTTGAACTTCAACTGCGCGCCGCCGCCATCCGCGCCCGCCAAGACCTCCTCGTTGCGGCCGAAATCCACGCCATCGAATATTCATTCGAAATCGTGCGCGGCAGCGCGCAAACCGCGCTCTCGGCAACTTCCGAGCGAGACCTGGTCGTTGCCGGCGCGCTTGCCCGGCCGGTAGCCGGACACCTACGCGTCGACTCAGGCTGGCTCGCCGCATACGAGTTGGCGCCGGGACCGATTCTCTTTGCGCGCAAGGGCGTTAAAAGAGCCGGCGGAACTGTCGCCTTGCTGCGAGACCGCAGCATGGCAGCGGGCCGGCTACTGCAAGCCGCGGCGCGGATCACCGCATCCGATGGCGGTATCCTTACCGTGATCTGTCCATCCGCACTCGCCGTCGCCGAAGTTTTTGTGGAATGGGTGGACGAGCAAATCGCACCTTCCGCCACACGACCCCGAATAGAGCCGGCCTCGGGCGACGCGGCCGAACTGGATGCCCGCATCGCTGAGCTCGGCTGTGGATTGGTGGCGGTTTGCGCAGATACAGCGGAGGGTGATCCGAATAAACTCCGCGCGTTAAGCGAGCGCCTCGACTGCGATTTGTTAGTTGTCCGGTGAAGTCGAGGGTGACCTCGTCCCGATCGCGGGATCCCCGGCTGGCTTATCAATCTGCACCGTCGCGGTCATCCCGGCGACCAGATGCACGCCTTCCGGCACCTGATCGATGTGGATGCGGACCGGAACGCGCTGCGCCAGCCGCACCCAGGTGAATATCGGGTTCACCGTTGCGAGACCCAGGTCATTGGGTTGGGCGTTGGCGACATTGATCGCGCGGGCGATACTGTCGACATGGCCGTGCACGATCCGCCGATAGCCCATCAGCTTTATCGTCGCTGGGTCGCCTTTGCGGATGCGGTCGAGGTTGGTTTCTTCGAAATAGCCGTCGACCCAAAATGAATCGGAATCGACCAGCGAGATCAAGTTTTTGCCGACCGTCGCGTAATCGCCGAGCTGAGCCAGCAGATTGGTGACATAGCCGTTAACAGGGGAACGGATCTCTGTCCGCTGGAGATTGACCCGCGCCTGGTTCAAATTTGCGACCGCCTGCTGATACGTCGCCTGGTCAGCGATAGCGGTGCTCTCGTAAGTCTGCTTTTCTTCCTTTGTCACCGCCAATTGGGTTAGCTGTTGCCGGCGCTGCGCCTCGCGCTGCGCGTTGTATGCAGTGACTTGCGCATGCTCCACCGCCGCTTGCGCAAGATCGACGGCGATTTTGTAGTCGGTCGGGTCGATCACCATCAAGAGATCGCCCTTGTGCACGAACTGATTGTCGGCAACCGGAAGCTTTACGATTTGACCGGCAACTTGCGGCGCCATCGTCACGACATAGACCCGCACCGTGCCGTCGCGCGTCCACGGCGCTTCGACATAGACGCGCCACATCTCGCGACCGAGGCCGACGGCCAGCGCAATCGCGATCAGTGTAAGTAGTAGCGGCAAGATGCGGATGCGCCGCCGTCGGCGCGGAGCCAAGCCGGGCGTGAGAAGCGGGTCCGCAGCAGGCGCGTTCGGCGCGATGTCGGCGCGCGATCTCAGCCCGGTATCGGCCATCTGGCGACCAGTAAAACCATCGACGACAGCACGATCATGTAGACAGAGAGCACAAACAAGGCCGGGTGCCAAACGTAGCGCAACAAACCAAAGCGGGCGGCGCCCCAGCGCAATGAAATTGTGACAAACCAAGCGGCCACCATGATCACCGACATCGGCGCGACATAGACGCCGAACAGGTTGATCTCGGTGAACCTCACCCGGGCGATCCTGCGTCGAAGTAGGAGGGATGTTGGGTGAGCGCCTCGGAGATCGCAAGGATGAGGCCGCGCGCCCGAAGAGCGGCGGCGCCCGGACGAGAGGTAAGTGCCGTTTCAAGATCAGCAAACTTTGCGATCGCCGTTGCGCTGTTACCCTGTGCGACGGCCTCTAGCGCACCATCGGGGCCCGGGCTCAGATCGAACCGGCGACAGATGCGGCGCAGCTGGATGATCTGAGTACCTGCCGAGAACGCCGCCATGAGCTGCGAGCGCTGCAACGGTTGCGCCTGATCCGGCAGCACCGCGAACCTGCTATACATGCTGGCCTCCCAATCGTCCGGCCTATCCGGGATCGGATCCGTCGCAAGGCGGCGCAAATCGCGCAATGTCCCCGCCAGCAGCCGGCGCGTTCGAAACGCCGGGGACAGCGGCGGCAGCAAGCGAAACGACAATGCGCCGGCGCCAATTCCGGCGACGATCGCCAAAGCCCCGTTATAGAATTGCTGTGTGTCATAAGTCATCGGGTTGCTGGGTGCTAGGAGCGGGACAAAGGGCGTCACAATTCCGGTAAAAATTGCTAGTTTCCACTGCAAGGCAAGGCAAGCGCCCAGCGGCACCAGTACCAAACCGATTATCAGGCTAAAGCCGGCAAAGGTCTCTACGTTCGGCAGCACCGCGAATTTGAGGGTCGCGGTAATAGCCACGCTTAGGAGGGCGCCGATCAAAAAGCTGATCGCCATGACGTAAGCCTGGTCGGCTCTCGCCGCGAATAGGGTGACGATGATGGCCGCGAATGTGATCGCATTGGCACCATCGGGCCATGCGGTGACGATCCAGAACAGCTCGGCGGCGCCGATCGCGACGAAGGCGCGCCCGCCATTGACCAGCGGGGGAAGCCAATCGGGGATGCGCAGGCGGCGGCTGCCGCGACCGCGATCAACTGGCTGGGCAGGATCGGCAACCAGTAAGGCCAGCCCGTTGAGAGCATGCGAGAGGCCGGCTAGCGCTTCACCTGCCTGGTCGGCGAGCAGCCGCAGCGACGGCACGGCCGCCGGCATGGCGACGAGCCTGCGCACCGCCACGTCACAGGCCTGGAGTGAGTGCGTCGGACCGACGATCCAGCGGGCCGCCGCGTCCTCTTCGGGCTTCGCGCGAAGCGGCTCCGGCACCCGGGCCAGCACCGCGCTTGCCTCTTGCCGGGCGCTCGGCTCCGGCAATCGCGCAAGCACAACCGCCGCCGTACGCCAACCGGCGAGAGCCGTCACCAAGCCGTCTAACGCGTTCTGCAAGACCGGGGAGTGGTAGCGGAGTTGGGAGGATTCGCCGAGCGCTTCGTCGATGACCGGGTCGAGCGCGATGACTCGGCGGAGGAGTTCGCGCCGGATCGTCTGGGTGTTCTCGAATTCGGCTCCGGCGTTGACCAATGTGCCGATGAACCGGCTGGCGATCTCGGCCGAAATCGCGGCAAGTAGAGTGGCAAGCTGACGCCGGGCGCCGCCGAGATCGGTTACGGCGAGGACGATTCCGGCGCAGACGATGCCGATGCAGATTTCGCTGGCACGGTCCACGGCGAGCATGAAGGCCTGCCCGTTGAGGCCGCCGACGGCGCCGAGCTGATCGCTCGCGATGATCGCGGCGGTGTATCCGGCCAATGCCGCGGAATAGGCCGCGAAATTGCGCAAAAGTGTCGCTACGAGCGCGCATGCGGCGCCCCACAGCGCCAGGGTCACGAAAAAGGCGGCGCGGTTCTGCGGGAAGCACGCGGTCATGACCACGATCGCCACCGCGCCGATCACGGTGCCGATCAGGCGGAACCAGCCCTTGCGCAACGAGGCGCCGAGATGCGGCTGACAGACGATCGCCGCGGTGGTACCGGCCCAATACGCGTTGTCGAGCTCGAGCCAGAACGCGACGTAAAGCGCGAGACAGACTGAAGCCCATAACCGCAAGCCAAAAAGCAGCGGCGGTACCGCTGCGACTGTTCCGCCCGTTGCAAGGTCTACCCATCGGGTAATCGGGCCCGGCGGCGCTTCCGACGTTTTCGCACCGCTCATAAGCGCAAGCCCGGCGCGATTCTACCTCAGCGGGGCCCGATGTCGCTTCGGCAGAAGCCCTGCGGCCAGTCGATTCGCTCGATCGCGGCATAGGCGCGGGCGCGCGCCTGATCGAAATCGGCGCCGAGCGCGGCGACGTTGAGCACGCGTCCGCCATCGGCGATCACGCGCTCACCCTCGCGGCGAGTGGCCGCATGGAATATCTTGACGGCGGGATCGCTGCTTGCCTGATCGAGACCGCAGATTTCGCTGCCGCGCTCCGGCTCATCGGGATAACCATTCGCCGCCATCACGACACATACTGCCGGATCGGCGCGCCAGCGCAGATCAACCTGGCGCAGTACGCCCTCGCGGGCAGCAATCATCGCCGGCAACGGGTCGCTGATCAGCCGCATCATCAGCACTTGCGTTTCCGGATCGCCAAAGCGGGCATTGAATTCGAGCAGCGCTGGGCCCTTTTCGGTCAGCATCAGCCCGGCATAAAGGACACCTTTATAGGGACGCCCCTGCACCCTCATTGCCGCAACCGCAGGGAGCATGATGCGGTCCATGATTTGGCCCTCGAGCGCCGGATTGAGAGCCGGCGCCGGTGATAACGCCCCCATGCCGCCGGTATTGGGGCCGGTGTCGCCATCGCCGAGGCGCTTGAAATCCTGGGCGGTGGCGAGTGGCAGCACGTTATTGCCATCCACGAAGGCGAAAAAGCTCGCCTCCTCGCCCTCGAGAAAATCTTCGATAACGATTTGCTGCCCCGCTTGCCCGAAACGGCATTCGACCAGGGCGGCGTCGACCGCTCGGCATGCCGTATCGAGATCAGAGGCAATCGTGACCCCTTTGCCCGCGGCAAGCCCATCGACTTTGACGACGATCGTCGCGCCGCGCTCGGCGATGAACGCTTTGGCTGCGATCGGGTCGCGAAAGCTCCGGTGTGCCGCGGTCGGGATGCCGGCGTCGGCGCAAAGTTGCTTCATCGAGCCTTTAGAGGCTTCGATTGCTGCCGCTGCAGAGGTCGGACCAAATGCGGCGATACCCTCGGCTTCGAGCGCGTCGACGAGCCCCAGAACGAGCGGCGCTTCTGGTCCTACGACCACGAAATCAATTCTCTCGCGCCGGGAAAAGCCGACCAGCCCCGGGATGTCGCTGGAGCCGATAGGTACGCACTCGGCCTCCTCGGAGATCCCAGCGTTCCCGGGCGCGCAATACAGCCGATCAACGAGCGGCGAGGCTGCAATCGCCCAGGCGAGAGCATGCTCGCGCCCGCCGGAACCCACGATCAGCACGCGCATTACTTGTCCCCGCTCTCTCTAGGCCGGCGGGCGGATGATCAGCCTGCCGCATCGCTCTTACCGCCCACCTCCCATATTATATGGCGATGAACGATCTTCTGACCCCTGCTCCGGCGCGGCCCAACATCGTCGAATATACCGTTTCCGAGCTGTCTCAGGCACTGCGCCGCTCGATAGAGGATGGGTTCAGCTATGTCCGCGTCCGCGGCGAGATCTCGGGCTTTAAGCGCCACGGCTCCGGCCATTGCTATTTCGCCCTAAAGGATACCGAGGCCGTGCTCGACGCTGTCTGCTGGCGGATGACTGCGATCCGGCTTGGCATCAGGCCCGAGGATGGCATGGAGGTGGTATGCACCGGCCGGCTCACAACCTTTCCCGGCCGCTCGAAATACCAGCTCGTTGTGGACGCGGTCGAACTCGCCGGGATCGGCGCGCTCCTCAGGCTGCTCGAGGAGCGGCGTCAACGGCTCGCCGCCGAGGGCCTATTTGCGGTCGAGCACAAGAAGCCGCTGCCATTTTTGCCGGAAGTCATTGGTGTCGTGACCTCCCCAACCGGGGCGGTCATCCGCGATATCTTGCACCGGCTCGCCGATCGCTTTCCGCGCCGCGTGTTGATCTGGCCGGTATCGGTGCAGGGCGAGGGTGCCGCGGCCCAGGTCGCGGCAGCAATCGCCGGCTTCAATCGTTTGCCGGCGGCGGGCGTGCCGCGGCCCGACCTGATTATCGTTGCCCGCGGCGGCGGCAGCATTGAAGATTTGATGGCGTTCAACGAAGAGACTGTCGTGCGCGCCGCGGCTGCCTCGATAATCCCGCTGATCTCGGCGGTCGGTCACGAGACCGACACAACTCTAATCGACCATGCCAGCGACCGCCGCGCGCCAACCCCGACCGCTGCGGCCGAGATAGCGGTGCCAGTGCGGCTCGATTTGCTGGCTGATCTCGCCGGCAAGTCATCGCGAGTATCGGCCGGGCTGGCGCGGTTTTTTACAGAACGACGGTTGTATCTTGCCGGCTTGGCGCGCGGACTGCCATTGCCGCAAGATCTGATCGGGAATATGGCGCAGCGGCTGGACGACCGCTCCGAAAGATTGCGACTATCTGCCGAGCGCCATTTGCGCGCGGCGCGTCATAATCTCGCGCTCGCGGGAGTACGGTTGCGGCCCGAAGTGCTGATGACGGACCTCGACCGTGCTGGCGCCCGGCTTCTCGAGACGGATGCGCGCCTGCACGCGGTGATGATGCGCCTGATCGAGGCTAAACGCGATGGCGCAGATAATTTCGCGGGCCGCCTTGCCACTCATTCGGAGCGCCACGAGAGCCTCCTGGCGCGTGGATATGTCGTGGTCCGCGATGGCGAGGCGCGGGTTGTCACCGAGGCGGCCAAGGTCAAGCTTGGGGAGGCGCTCGATCTTGAATTCTATGACGGTAAGGTGGGCGCTATCGCCGGCCGCACGCCGCGCCGTCCGGTTCGCCGCACCCCACCGCGTCCGGAGCAGGGAAATTTGTTTTAATGCCCTCCGTCGGAAGGACGAAAGCCGACGACCAACGCGCGGTGATCGTTTTTCTCGGACGGCCGCTCACATACGGGCCGGGCATCGATCGGGTTGACCGTATCGAGACTCACGTTTCGATCATCTTTCTCGCCGGCGACCGCGCCTACAAGCTGAAACGCTCGGTCAAACTCCCGTATCTCGATTTTTCGACCGCCGAGCAACGGCATGCCGCTTGTGCGGCTGAGTTGGCGCTGAACCGCCGCACGGCCCCCGCGCTCTATCTTAACTTGCGCCGCATTGGGCGCGATGCGGCTGGAGAGGTCGGGTTTGTCGATCAGGGCCCGGCGCTCGATTGGGTCGTCGTGATGCGTCGTTTCGATCAGGCGTTGCTGTTCGATGCGCTCGCACAGAACGGCAAGCTTGACGGGCCGTTGGTCGACGCGCTTGCGGACCATATCGCACACTTCCACGAGCGGGCCGAGATGCGCCCGGATCGCGACACCACCGCCGCGCTCGCAGACGTCGTTGAAACCAATCACCGGGTCCTCTCCAAGCTACCCGATACTGTTTTTCCTCCGGAGCAAGTCGAATCCATTCTCCACAAATGGCGCGCGGGATTAGCGGGCGCCGGCGCTTTGCTGGAAGCACGTCGCGCGGCGGGCAAAGTGCGGCGCTGCCACGGCGACCTGCATTTGCGCAACATATGTCTGATCGAGGACAAGCCGACGCTGTTCGATTGCCTCGAATTCTCCGAAGCGCTCGCCAGTATCGACATCCTTTACGATCTCGCCTTTTTGCTGATGGATCTGGAGCATCGCGGGCTGGAAGCGTTGGCCAATCGGCTACTGAACCGCTACCTCGACAAAACCGACGAGGATGACGGCCTAAAGGCGATGCCGCTGTTCCTGTCGCTGCGCGCCGGGATCCGCGCCCACGTTACGGCAACCGCGCTGGCGAGCGGGGCCAATCGGGATAAAAAGCCTCGGATGACGGAGGAGGCGCGGCGCTATCTCGACCTCGCGCTGCGGTTTCTGGAACCGCAGCCCGCGTGCCGGTTGATCGCGATTGGGGGCTTGAGCGGCAGCGGTAAATCGACCCTCGCGGCGTCCGTCGCGCCCGAACTGGACCCGCGCCCCGGTGCGCGGATATTGCGCAGTGACGTGACACGCAAGCTGATCCTTGGGGCTGCACCCGAAACCCGATTGCCGGCAGCAGCCTACACGACCGAAATCACGCGCCGGGTATATGACGCGCTTGAGGCGAAGGCTGCGACAGCCCTCGGCGCCGGCTATACGGTGATTATCGACGCCGTCTCTTTGCTCCCCGAAGAGCGGCGAGCCTTTGCCGATATCGCAGCGCGGGCTGGCGTCCTGTTTACCGGGATCTGGCTCGAAGCCGATGCCGACGCGATGGCGGAACGCATCCGTGAGCGCCGCGGCGACGCTTCAGATGCCACTGCGGAGGTACTGGCGCGGCAACTGCAGCAGGATCCGGGCCCGATCGACTGGACCCGAATCGATGCTCGTGGCAGCGCGGAGCAGTGTCTGACGACGGCGCGCCGCGCAATCGCACAGGGCTGATAGTACCGGGCTGGATGAGGCCGGGCTGATGCCCGATTACTCCATCGGCAATCCGGCATGTACGCCGCGGCTGTCGAGCGGAGTGAACTGCGGCGCCAAGGCCGGGATCGCGACCTCGGCCAGTGCTTCCGGTGTCCAGCCACCCTGACGGTGCACCATCCTCACCGGTCGCATATGGCCGTAAAGCGACAATTCGCCGGCGCGCTGATGAAATACTTGGCCATTCACATTCGCCGCCTGCTCAGAAGCGAGAAACACGCAAAGCGGTGCTATCGCATCGGCCCGGCTGCGCCGCAGGCGCTCCTCGCGCAACGCCGCCGCCGCGGGATCCTTTGGCGTCGGCACCGAACGGGTCATGCGGGTATCGGCAGAAGGAGCAATCACATTGACAGTGATCCCGCGTGCGGCGTTCTCCATCGCGACGATCCGCGCCAATGCGACGATGCCGAGCTTGGCCGCCCCGTAATTGCATTGACCGACGTTGCCGAGCAGTCCCGAAGTGGACGACACCATAATGATCCGGCCGTAATTCTGCTCGCGGAACAAATTGATTGCCGCGCGACTGACGTTGAAATGCCCCGTCAAATGCACGTCGATGACCGCTTGCCAGTCCTCGGGGAACATGTTGTGAAACATCTTGTCGCGGAGGATGCCGGCGGCATTGAAAACGATGTGCAGCCCACCAAACGTCTCGTGCGCCTGGCTGACCATTGCAAGGCAGTCGTCGAATTTGGCAACCGAACCGTAATTGGCAATCGCGTCACCGCCCGCCGCCTTGATTTGATCGACGATTTCCTGCGCCGGGGTTTGGTCGGAGCCCTCACCGCTGCCAGTTGTGCCAGGATCGTTCACCACCACTTTGGCGCCATTTGCAGCCATAAGCTTGGCGACCTCCCCACCAACCCCGCGCCCCGAGCCGGTGCAGATTGCGACCCGTCCATCGAGCATGCCCATCCCTTTGGCCCCTTCCTTCTTGTTGCGGCGCGTGGGTTGTCGGGGTGCGTGACGGTTTTGTCAATCGGCGGTCGCCATGCCGAGCCAAGCGATTTCAAGCAGGAGGAATGGTATGCGCTTCGAAACCAGGCGAGCGCCAACCGCAGCCGACGCGATCGCGCCCGACGGATCGGAAGTCAGGATATTATGCGGGTTGGCCCGCGGCAGCTTGGCTCTGTTCTCGCTTCCACCAGGTGCGGTTGCAAGAGCGGTCGCTCACCGAACTATCGAGGAGCTGTGGTACGTGATCGCTGGCCGCGGTCGAATGTGGCGCAAATCCGGTGGCGTTGAGGAGGTAGTGGACCTCGATCCCGGCTTATCTCTCAGCATTCCGACCGGGTCACACTTCCAATTCCGCTGCGACGGTGAAGACAAGCTTCATATTCTCGGAGTGACAATGCCGCCTTGGCCCGGCGCCGATGAAGCCTATAGCGTCCCAGGGACTTGGCCGCCGACGGTGTGAGCAGGCTATAGGAGATGCCCGCTGCGAGTGGCCTTGGTGCGCAGATAGCGCTCGTTGTGGCCATTAGCCGGGAAGACATGCGCCACCCGCTCATCGACGCGAATGCCGTAGCGTTCGAGGGCCGCCACCTTCTCCGGGTTGTTTGTTAGTAACCGGATCGTTCCGAACCCCAGCTGCCGCAGCATTTCCGCGGCCGGCAGGTAAACCCGCTCGTCCGCGTCAAACCCCAGCTGCTCGTTTGCGTCGAGGGTGTCGAAACCGGCGTCCTGCAGTTGATAAGCGCGCAGCTTGTTGACGAGGCCGATGCCGCGACCTTCTTGCGCGAGATAGAGCAGCACACCGCCGCCGTCCCGGGCGATCGCAGCAATCGCGCCACGCAGCTGGTCGCCGCAGTCGCACCGCAGGCTTGCCAATAAATCCCCGGTGAAGCATTCGGAGTGGAGCCGCACCAGAATGGGGGCGGCCGGGTCGGGTGCGCCGATCACGATTGCCAGATGCTCGATGCCACCATCGCCTGGCCGGAACGCGATTAGCCGGGCGTCCTCGGCGTCCGCGAGTGGCACCCGGGCCTCCGCGACCCGAGTCAGGCCGGCATCCTCGGCATGGCGCTTGAACACGTCCGAGGCATCGATTGTCGCGAGATCATCGCGGCGCGCCATCAGCGCGGCCTCGGCGACGCCGACGCGCACAACCAAAGCCGCGGGGAGCAAGGAGGCGAGTTTGGCCAAGGTCACCGCCGCGAGCCCACCGCTTTTGGCGACGACCGGCTCGGGGCCGAACCCGGGAGGCTCAGCACCAAGCGAGGCTGCAGGATCCGCCAGATTGCGAATTACCGACGCCGGCATTTCGGGGGATACACAAATCGTCAGCGCACCCGAGAGGTCGCGGCGCGGCGCGAGCCCGAGCGCTACCGCGCGTCGACGCGTCAAAACCACCCGCGGCGCAGCGGTCGAGACGCCGCGCAGCCACCGCAGCTTCCGTTCGGTCACGAGTTCGGCGGCCAGCGCCAGCACATTCAGCATTTCGTCGCGGATCAGTACCGGCTCGCCGCGCCGCAACGCAGTGATAGCCGCGCCCAGATTATTTGTACCCGCGCTCCCCTTTTCAGACGGCTCAGGATCGCGCCTCGGGGTCGAAATCGCTTTGAACTCGGGCACCCGCATCTCCTAGCCGCCGTCGGTGCATCATATGGAGCGACCGGCGCAGCGCCAGCAAACTATTTGCGCATCGGTGCTGGTACGAAAACCGGGAGGTGGATCTCCGCGGGCCGGCTTAATTCAAGATCGCGCCGCAACCGGAATGAGGCCAGTGGATGCGACGGCGTGTGGATGTTCTGGCGGGATTATCCGCATTGCCCGTCGTGGTTCCCGTACTCGATCGACAAAATCCTCGAATGCCCCTAACGTCAAGCGCAAGCTGTTCCGGGAAAACACGACCGCTGCTTCAAACCGACTTGAGCTTAGTTCGAGCGAAATCACAGAGGTTTGTGGTCGGGACTGATCTCCCCTTTTAATCCTCCCAAAGCGTTGCCCGCTCAGGCGTCGGCCCGGCGGCGACACTGCGCGGCTTGGGCTTTAATCGACCGGGATCTGTGTGTGCCGAGCGGCTGAAAGCCAACTCGACAGCGTCCACGACCTTATCGGGGACATCGTGGTGCAACATGTGTCCGGCATTCTCCAGCGGGATCAGGACAGCGTCCGGAGCGGCATCGGCGAGACGCCGCGAGTGTCGCCCGAAATCGACGATCCGGTCGTACCTGCCGGCCATAATCACAAGCGGCATTTCTAGTTCGCCGTAGCGTCCGGCGAGGTCAGCCGAAGACACCCCCATCAATTCGGTATCGACAGCACTGGCCTTGATCTGGGAGGGGCGCAATGCCAGCTAGGTAAGGAATTCGGCATCAAACTGGGGCGACACCGGCGCCGGCGCGAACAGTTTGCGGAACACCAGGGGGCGCACCGCTCGCCCGATGATAGGCATAATTGTCAAATCGAGGAGATCGCCGATAACTGGCGCTGCGGGGATCGAGAACGCCAGCACGTCGGCGCGCACCGTCGGGAAATAGTAGCCGGCGAGCAGCACCAAGCTGCGTACATCTGCTGGATGATCAAGCGCCAGCGACAGGGCCACCATTGTCCCCCAGGAATGGCCGAGAACGATCGCCTGGTCGACGCCTAGTCTGGCTAAGGCATTATGCACGAGTTCGGCCTGGGCTTGGGCTGTCCAGACCCGCCACCTCGGCCGGTTCGTATGACCAAAGCCGGGGCGATCGACCGCAATCACCCTAAATCGCTGCGCCAGCCGATCGAGGATCCCGCTAATCGCAAAATCCTCGATCATTGCGCCGTTGCCGTGCAGCAGGACGAGCGCGGGCCCCTCGCCTCGTACGACATAGTGCAGACGCACACCGTCGATATCGAGAAAGCGGCCAATCGGTGGATGGTCCCGCTCGGCTTGCCGCGCTCGCCAAGCGTTGAAAAGAGCCGCGCCGAGAGCGGCCGTCGCAGTCCGCGCCGGCCACCCGAGGGATCTCAGCGATCGAACTGCCTGCGGCCGAAATTCGCGATTCATACAGCCTCACAACAATGACCAACTTGCGGCTGCGAGCGAAAAGGGCGTGACCACCGCATGTTCGCAGTACGGAGTCGTCTGCCCGGCGCAGCGACTTATCCCGCACCAACGCCGCTCCAAGCGATACGTCGCCGGGGTCGATCGCCGCAGGTGTCGCGCGCAACATGGCCAAGTGCGGATTCGAATTGAGACCGCCGGTTGGGCTGGCTCGGGGCGCGTTGTCGTGGCAAGCTGTAGACTGTCTCAAATCGACGAGGTAGCCCATGAAGATCGAGCGCATTGATCACTTGAACCTGACCGTTGCCGATATCGACCGCAGCATTGACTTCTACCAGCGGGTGCTCGGCATGAAGATCGAAAGCATGGGCGAAGGCCGTGCCGCACTGCATTTCGGCGAGCAGAAGATCCATCTCGACGCCGCTGGCGGTCCGATGGCGATGAGTGCCGAAAAGCGGATGCCGGCGCATATCTGTTTTGTCACCGAGACCCCGATCGCCGACGTAAAGGCTCAGCTCGAAGCCTGTGGTGTGTCGGTACGGATGGAAGGTCCGCGCGCTGGCGCTATCGGCACGATCCAGTCGGTCTATATCGACGATCCCGACAGCAACTCGATCGAGATCTCTACGTATTGAGTGGGTCGGTGCGACCGAGCGAGCGCGGCAGCGAACAGCATCGAGAGCGAGGGAAAGTGCAACAATGATCGAGGACGCCCAGGGGCATTCGCTGTCCGGCGCGACGCCGGCGGCGGGCGCCACCTACAACGACGCGGTGCGGGCGTTCAACCTGGTTCACGGCGATGCCATCGGCCTGTTCGAGGCAGCACGCGATGCAGCCCCCGATCTCGTGATGGCATATTTCGGGCAAGCCTGGGCATTGGCGCTAGCCAACGACCCAGGGCTGATCGACCGAGCCAGGACGCTACTCGACACCGCTCGTCCTCTCGCAATGAACGACCGCCAGCGGGCGCACTTCACCGCCCTGTCCCATCTGGTCGACGGTGCTCGCGCCGCCGCCGTCGCGTTGCTGGACCGCCATCTGATGAGCTACCCGTTCGATCTTGTGGCACACCAGGCGGCGGCTCTGATCGACGGGTTTCTCGGGCGGTTCCCGTTGGTGCGGGAGCGCTCGGCGCGCGCATTGCCACTATGGTCGAAGGACTGCCCGGGTTACGCCACCCTGCTGGCGTTTCACGGGTTCGGCTGTGAGGAAGCGGGCGATTACGCTCGCGCCGAAGACGAGTCACGCGCCGCCGCCGAACTCGAACCGCTGAGTTTCTGGCCGCACCATACTGTGGCTCACGTCTTGGAAATGACCGGGCGCCCTGAGGATGGGTTAGGCTGGATGACGGCCCGCGAGAAGCTGTGGTCGACCTCTGCCCATCTGAACCAGGTTCACATCTGGTGGCACAAGGCACTGTTCCACCTCGAGCTTGGCCAATACGACGCGGCGCTCGCGGTCTATGATGGACCGATTCGCGCTACTCAGCGTCCAGTGGCCCTGAGCCTGACCAATGCCGCAGCACTGTTGTGGCGTCTCGATATGCTCGGCAACGACATCGGCGAGCGCTGGCCGGAAGAAGCGGATTTATGGGAGGGCCACGCCGACGGCAAGTGTCTGGTGTTCGCCGACATCCATGCGGCAATAGCGGAGTTGGGCGCGGGCCGCGAAGCCCGGGTCGAGCAGCGGCTGGCGGCGATGCGTCAAACCGCGGCGAGCACGGGCGAGGCAGCGCGTCTGTACCGGACTGTCGGCATTCCGGTCGTGGCAGCGCTGATAGCCTTCCACCGCGGGGCCTGGGCCGAAGCTGTTGAATTGCTGCTGCCGGTTCGTGCCGATCTATGGCAGATCGGCGGCAGCCACGCACAGCGCGACGTCGTCAATTGGACCTTGACCGAAGCCGCCAGTCGCGCCGGACGACGCGGCGTCGCTGTGGCGCTGGCTCATGAGCGCCTAGACAACCGCCCGCGCAGCCTGCCCAACCGCAGTTTTCTCAGCCGCGCCGAAGCGCTCGCCGCCTGACCGCCCGAGCAGAGCCGCGGAGCCGCGGACAGCACCCGCGCGGATCGCCCCGGTCCGCGCTCGACCCGCTCAGCGATGCGGACAGTCCGACGGAGCATCGCCGTCATCATTCTTCCTGGATGCTGAACCGGCGTTCGACCAAGTTCGGACGGCTTGGGCCCCGCCCGCCACCAGGCATGCCGGCTTCAAGATAAGCTCCACGAATCGCAACCGCCTATTGGGGTGCAGCGCTGCCAGCTCGCTACAAATTGAGCCGCAGAGATATCAGGCCCGCAGTGCTTCAGGCTCCGCGGGGATCGCGACAATGTCGGGGAACAGCAGTTCCTCATAGACTGCGATCGTCCTCGCGCACATTTGCTCGCAAGTGAAATGGGCGCCGATATGAGCGCTGGCCCGCCGCGCCAGAACCAACCGGTCGGCAGCCGTCAGTGACAAGGCGGCGCCGATCGCATCGGCGAGCGAAGGGGGATCGCGCGCCGGCACAAGCCAGCCGGTGACACCCGGAACAATTGTTTCGCGGGCGCCGCCATGGTCGGTGGCGACGACCGGCCGGCCCATCGCCTGAGCCTCGACAATGACCCTGCCGAAACCTTCGGGCTCCGTCGATGCCGAGACGACGACATCGGCGAGCATGTAGGCAGCCGGCATATCGCGGCAGTCCTCGACAGTGCGAAACACGCCGCCGAGGCCTCGGGTTTCGATCGCGGCCTCGAGTTCATGACGGAAGCCGGGCCGCTGCTCGGCCCCGACCATTAGACACAAGATATCGCGGCGGTCGAGAAGGCCGATCGCAGCGATAAAATCGAGCCCGCCTTTCCATCGCGTCAGTCGTCCTGGCATCATGATGATTGGCATACCGTCAGGCAGCCGCCATTGCCGCGCGAGCGTCGCCATCCGCGCGCCGCTGACTTGCCGCGGATCAAAGACGTCGAGATCGACGCCGCGTGGGATCGTCCGCAGCCGGTCGGCGCCGACGCCGTAAACCTGAGCGGCGTGCTCGGCCACAAATTGCGAGATCGCGATGACCCGCTCGCCACGCGCCATGACCGAATTGTAACGCTGCTTGAGCCGCGAACCGTGGCCGTAGGCGTTGTGAAAAGTAGTCACGAAATGCCGGCCGGTAGCACGCGCGGCACCCCAGGCGCTCCACGCCGGCGCGCGGCTCCGCGCATGGACGATATCGATATCAAAACGCCGGATGATGCTGGCGAGTGCGGCAACATTACGCCTGATCACCAATGGGTTCTTCGACGCCAGCGGCAACGTCAGGTGAACGGCGCCGCTGCGGGTAATAGAATGTTCAAGCGGCCCTCCAGCGGAGGCGACATAGGCGTTCCACCCGGCAGCGGTCAGCGCTTCGGCGACTTCGACCGTGCCCCGCTCCGCGCCGCCCGAAACAAGGTGCGGGATGACTTGCAGGACCGCCGGCGGACGGCCTTCTGAGGGCGCTGCCATCGTGCTATCGTCGTCGTCGCGTTCCCGTCCCGCAACCCCCCTGATGAATTCATCCCAAATCCTGCAGCGTCACGATGGTGCGGCACTCGCCTATCGCCAGGCTCCCGGCGGCGCGCCGGGAATTGTCTTCCTCGCGGGGTTGCGCTCGGACATGACCGGCACCAAAGCGAGCTATCTCGACGCTTATTGCCGCCGCCACGGCCACGCCTATGTGCGATTTGATTATTTTGGCCATGGTGCGTCGAGCGGGGATTTCAGGGACGGTACTGTCGGACGCTGGGCTGAGGACGCAATCGCTGTTATCGACGAGTTGACCGAGGGGCCGCAGATCCTGATCGGGTCGAGCCTAGGCGGCTGGCTGATGCTGCTCGCGGCGCTCGCCCGGCCGCAACGGATTCATGCGCTCGTCGGTATTGCTTCGGCCCCAGACGCTACCGAGGATCTGTTGGGGCCGCGTCTTGACGAGGCCAAGCGCAGCGAATTGGTGGCCACCGGTTCGGTGACGTTGGCGTCGGAGTACGATCCGGCGGGCTACACCTCCACTCTCGGCATGATTGAGGGCGGCCGGCGGCATCTCGTCACGCGCGGGCCGATCGCGCTCGACTGCCCGGTGCGGCTGTTGCACGGCATCCGGGACGATTCGGTACCGTGGCAGACGAGCGTCCGGCTGGTCGAACAGCTGACGAGTTGCGATGTCGCCGTCACCCTCGTCAAGGACGGCGACCACCGCCTATCGAGCGAAGCGGACCTCGCCCGACTCGCCTCCACCCTCGACGAATTGCTCGGCCGCTAAACGCGGAATTCGAGGCGCTCACCAGTTAGAAAAATCGAATAGAAATAGAGTTCGGCGTCTAGCGCGCGCTTGATGTTGTCGGCGCGGCGGAAGCCGTGCTGCTCGCCGTCAAACAACAGATAAAGCGACGGAATTCCCCGGCGGCGCAGGGCCTCGACCATTGCTTCTGCTTGCTCGGGTGGCACGACCCGATCTTCGGCGCCTTGGAAGAACGCCACCGGGACCGATAATCCATCGCCATGATGGACCGGCGATCGCGCGACATAAAGATCGCGACGCTTGGGATAGGGCCCGATCAGGCCGTCGAGATAGCGGCTCTCGAATTTGTGCGTGTCCTTGGCGAGCGCTTCGAGATCGCTGACGCCATAATAACTGGCGCCGGTTTTGAATTCGTTACGCATGGTCAGCACGGCCAATGTCGTATAGCCGCCAGCGCTGCCGCCGCTGATCGCCCAGCGCGCCGGGTCGACGCGTTTCGCTTTGGCCAGGTAGCGGGCGCCATTGACGCAATCGGCGACATCGACAATGCCCCAATTGCCTTGCAAGCGCAGGCGAAACTCGCGGCCATAGCCAGTGCTGCCGCCGTAATTGACGTCGAGCACAGCAAAGCCTCGGCTCGTCCAATATTGCGTGCCCCAACTCAGAGTCGGTGAAGCAGCGGCGGTCGGGCCGCCGTGCGAGTGCACCAAGAGCGGCGGCAATTCCCCAGCAGGAGCGGAGAAGTCGGAATTGCGCGGCGGGTAGAACAGACCATAGGCCTGCTGGCCGTTGTCGGTCTCGAAGGTCACCGGCTCCGCGATCGACAGATAGCCGCGATAGGCGTTGACATCCTGGGTGGTCGAATGCCGCAGCACAGTGGCATGCCCCGATCCGAGGTCGAGCTCGACAATTGCCGGCGGTTCGGTCGGCGCGCCGCCGCGGAAATAGACACGCTCGCCTACCACTCGCACCGAGGAGATGTCCTGGTACGGCGTCGGGATCGAGGTCGTCTTTAGCGTGTCGGGGTCGACCATCCCCAGCCGGTGGACGCCCTGTTCGATATAGCTGCAGATCAGCCGGTGCTGCGCTTCGAATGCGTAAGTCGACATGCGGAAGTTCCACTGCGGCCGTCCGAACTCGGCGGGGAGCGGCCACACCGACTGGGTGGCGGAGGATGGCTCGAGTGGGTCGCCCGCGACGCGAAACAGGTTCCACCAGCGGCCGGCAATACCGTCCTGCGCCCGGTCCGAAATCAAATATAGAGTGCCCTCCGGCGACCACTCGGGCTGAAAGATCGAACTCGTCGTCACCGCCAGCGATCCGGCGCGCGCTACCAATCGAGCCATCCGCTGTGATCTCGCCGACCCACAATTCGCACCCGATCCACGGCATCAGCGGGTGGTTCCATTCGAGCCAAGCAAGCTGCTGTCCGTCCGGGCTGAGCCGGGGTGCCGCGTAGAAATCCCGCCCGGATTGCAGGACGCGCTGCGGCCGCGCGCTATCAAGCGGAATTTCGACAAGCGCGTTGACCGGCTCATCCGTCCCCGCGGTGTGATCTTCGCGGACCCAGATCATTCGCTGACGCGCGGCGTCCATGACGCCGTCGGCGTAGCGAAGCCCGCGCGACACGGCGGGCTCAGGGGTTATCGCCACCGGCGCCGCACCCGGCAGCTGTGAATAGAGCCGCTGGTCGGCATCGTTGCTAAAATAGATGACGCCGGCATGGACCAGATAAGCGCCGCCGCCATATTCGTGGACGCGGGTGCGGACGCTGAAAACGGGCCCGCCATCGGCGGCCACTGGCGGCGTTAAATCGGCCGTATTGCCATCTGGGCTCCGGCGAACGAGCACCGAGCGTCCGCCTTCCTGCGGGCGAGATTCGAGCCAGTACACATCGGCGCCGTCGAGCATGATCTCGCCAAGGCCGATCGACGACGCGACGATCATGTCGGAGGTGATCGGCGACGACCAGGAACCATTGGCGGCTACTCTTATGTCGGACATCACAACTCCCGTGTCGAGCCGTCGAACCATTGCGCACCTGTGGCGACACCGAGATTGATCAGATCGACGGTGTCCGGGCCGAACGCGGCGCCGCTTGAGCATGCGGTATAAGTCCGGCTCCCGATCGAATTTGATGGATCGCGCTGCCGATTGTGGGGCGGCGCGCTTTATCTTTGCAAGACGCCGCGATAACCCCATTCTTTTGCCAGGTAATACGAGCGAGGCGAGCAATGGCGTTTTCCCTGATCGAACAATCCGGCGGGCTCGTGCCGATCACTGCCCTTACCAAGGAACGGCTTTCGAGCTGGCTGGAAGGCGCCTTCGAATACGGCCGCAATTGGGTGCGGTCGATCGGCTTTACCGCCGACGCCGGCAAGCTCGCCCTGGTGCCGGGCGATAATGGAAGGCTCGAAAGGGTGCTGGTTGGGCTTGGCGACGGAGCGGACGCGGGTGCGACGATGTGGGCACTCGCCGGCCTGCCCGATGCCTTGCCGGAAGGGAGCTATCGGCTTGATCCCGCACCCGAGAGCGCCGATCCGACACGTATCGCGCTCGGCTGGGCGCTCGCCACCTACGCCTTCACGCGTTACCACGCCAAGCCGGCGAGCGGTGCCGCGTTGGCCTGGCCCGAGGGCGCCGATCGCGGCCGGGTCGAAAGGCTTGCCCGCGCGATTTTCCTGGCGCGCGATCTCGCCGCCACGCCGGCCGGTGATCTCGGCCCCGAAGAGTTGGCAAAGGCTGCGATCCAGGTTGCAGAGGAAGCGGGCGCCTGCCACCGCGTCATCGTCGGCGACGAACTCCTCGCCGAAAACTATCCGACGATCCACGCAGTCGGCCGCGCCAGCACGCGGCCACCGCGACTGGTCGACATCGTCTGGGGCGATCCGGCGGCGCCGAAGGTAACCCTTGTCGGCAAGGGCGTGTGCTTTGACACGGGGGGGCTCGACCTCAAAACCGCTTCCGGCATGCGGTTGATGAAAAAGGACATGGCGGGCGCGGCGATCGTGCTCGGGCTCGGCCAGGCAATCATGGATGCAAAGTTGCCGGTCCGCCTGCGCGTCCTGCTGCCCTGTGTCGAGAACTCGGTGTCGGGCAACGCCATGCGGCCGCTTGACGTCGTCCGCACGCGCAAGGGGCTGACCGTCGAAATCGGCAACACCGATGCCGAAGGCCGGCTGATCCTGTGCGATGCTCTGGCTGAAGCCTCGACTGAAAAGCCGAAATTGCTGATTGATATGGCAACCCTGACCGGGGCGGCGCGAGTGGCGCTCGGCCCCGAATTGGCGGCGCTGTTCTGCAATGACGACGCGCTTGCCAACGCCTTGCTCGATGCTGCTCGGACCGAAGAAGACCCGATGTGGCGGATGCCGCTGTGGCGGCCCTACCGCAAGATGATCGACAGCAAGATCGCCGACCTCAACAATGTTTCCGAATCGCCGCATGCCGGCGCGATCACGGCCGCGCTCTATTTGCAGGAATTTGTCGACCCCGGCATCCCTTGGGCGCATCTCGATGTGATGGCATGGAACCCGCAAGGCCGCCCTGGCCGACCCGAGGGCGCGGAAGCAACCGCGTTGCGCGCGCTCTACGCCCACATCGTTCAGCGCTTCGGCTAGGCCGAGCTCGTCCTTCAATACCCGCGAGCCGGGTCGACTTGGTTGAGGAGCGGCTCGCCTTGTTCGTAACGGCGGATGTTGTCGAGAATAACCGCTGCCGCGGTCGCGGGGTTGGTGACGCCCGCAATGTGCGGCGTGACGAGAATGCGCGGGTGATGCCAAAAAGGATGCCCCGGCGGCAGCGGCTCTTCACGGAAGACGTCGAGTGCCGCCCCGGAAAGTTGGCCGGAGGTAAGCGCCGGGATCAAGTCGTCCTCCACGAGATGCGCGCCGCGTCCGGCATTGATTAGGCTGGCGCCGTAGGGCAGTTGGGCAAAGGTGCGGGCGCACAAGATGCCCTCGGTCTCCGCGGTCAGTGGCAACAAGCAGACAAGGATTTCGGTCGCGCGGAGCAGCTGCAACAAACCCTCTGCATCGGCATAGGTCACAAAGTCGGCGATCGTATTGTTGCCGCGACTCCAGCCGGAAACAGGAAAACCAAGGGCGGCGAGTTTGCGAGCGGCATCCCGCCCGATCTCGCCAAATCCGAGAATGCCCACCGGCCGCTGACAGGCGTTTTTCTGCGGGAGTTCGCGCCAGATTTCCGCTGCCTGCTGGGCCCGGTAGTCGAGATCCTCACGATGCAGCCGCAGCACCTGCAGGCTCACATACTCGCTCATCGCGTCGATCAAATACGGATCGACGAGGCGGACGATCGGCACGCCACGCGGGAGTTGCGGGTCTTTCAGGACGTGGTCCACTCCGGCGCCGAGCGACAGGATTAGTTTGAGGTTTGGCAGCCCCGCCAGCAGACCCGTCTGCGGCCGCCACACCAGCGCATAATCAATCTCGGCGGGATCGCCAATGTCGGGCCAAACTCTTACCTCGAGTTCGGGCCTAATGCGGGCCAACTCATGCCGCCAGCGCGCGGCCGAGTCGATAGTGGAAAAGAATAAGAGCGCCATGGCGGACGGTCATAGCACAGTCGGCGATGCCGCCATATTCCGGCCTGCTTCCGGGGTTAACTACCCGCGATCAGCATGGGGACGGCTTGATGCGCTCGTTGTGGAGGATGATGGCCGCGCGCTGGCTCGGCGGCGACGGGTCGGGTGCCCTGACCGGCGACACCGGTCTATTTGACACAATGATGCAGACCGGCACCCAGCTGGAGGCGACCTTTCTTGTGCGTCGTCAATCCGAGGTATCACACGAGCCGATGATGTCGCAACAAATTGACGGGCAGCCTCATGTCCAAACGCCAATCGGACACCTGGCCGAAACCGATCGCGAAGTCTGAACCGCTCACAATCTGAGATTCCCGGGCGCTTTTAGATTCCGCTCAGTTGACCCCAGGACCGGTTGGCTCAGGCGGTGTTGCAATATCAGATAATCGATGTAGTTTCCGCTCCGCTGCCCTGGCGGCGGAGGGCGCGCTCTGCTCCGATCTAATGCGAGCACGATGGCGCGGCTGCGCTGCATCGAACGAGAAGGACAAAGCGTGAGCAGCCTGCACCTTGGTGCCATTCGATCGGAAAGCGCAGAGGACCGAGGCTTCCTTGAGCGGATCCGCTCGTATTTTAAGCCGCGCGAGATCATCGATACGTCGCCACCGGTGTCCGACGAGGTCAAGTATACGACCTGCTACATGTGCGCCTGCCGCTGCGGTATCAAAGTTCATCTGAAGAACGGCGGTATTCGCTACATCGAGGGCAATCGGGACCACCCGGTCAATCGCGGTGTGATCTGCGGTAAGGGCGCCTCCGGGATCATGCAGCAGCAGTCCCCGGCGAAGCTGAGCAAGCCCTTGAAACGCGTCGGTGAGCGCGGCTCCGGCGAGTTCCGCGAAATCGAGTGGGACGAAGCGATCGCAACCGCGGTCGAATGGCTCTCGAGCATTCGCGCGACCGATCCGAAGAAGCTTGCCTTTTTCACCGGGCGCGACCAGAGCCAGGCGCTGACCGGCTATTGGGCGGCGCAGTTCGGGACACCCAATTTCGCCGCGCATGGCGGGTTTTGCTCGGTCAACATGGCAGCGGCCGGCATGTACACGCTCGGCGGCAGCTTTTGGGAATTTGGCGAGCCAGACTGGGAACATACCCGCTATTTTATGATGTTCGGGGTCGCCGAGGACCATGATTCAAACCCGATCAAGATCGGGCTTTCGGCCCTGCGTCGCCGCGGCGCTAAATTTATCTCGGTCAACCCAGTGCGCACCGGGTATTCCGCGATCGCCGACGAATGGGTCGGGATCCGGCCGGGAACCGACGGTTTATTTGTGCTAGCGCTGATCCACGAGCTGCTCGCCGCGGACCATGTCGACCTCGAATATCTGGCGCATTACACCAACGCCGCATGGCTGGTGATCCAGGCGCCCGGAGAGGCCGATAACGGGCTCTTTGCCCGCAACGAGAAAGGCGACCCTTTAGTCCTCGAAGCCTCGGGATCGCTCGCCGACGCGACTGAGGCCGGGGTTGTGTCCCGCCTCGTCGGCGAGGCAAGGCTGCCCGACGGCCGCCGGGCGGTGCCGGTTTTCCAACTCGTTGCCGAACGCTATCTCGACCAGCGCTACGCGCCCGACGCCGTCGCCGAGGCCTGCGGCATTGCGGCCGACACAATCCGCCGCCTCGCTGCCGAGATGGCGCACGCCGCCTTCGAAGAGGTAATCGAGCTGCCGGTCGCATGGACCGATTGGGCCGGCCGGCATCACCCGACTATGCTGGGGCGACCGGTGTCATTGCACGCGATGCGCGGGATTTCAGCGCATTCAAACGGCTTTCAGACCTGCCGTGCGCTGCACCTGTTGCAGATGCTGCTCGGTACGATCGATGTCCCGGGGGGCTGGCGCTACAAGTCGCCGCATCCAAAGCCGGCGCCACCCGGACCAAAGCCAGCCGGCAAGCCCGAGCAAGTGACGGCCGGAAAACCGCTGCCCGGGATTCCGCTCGGCTACCCGATGTCGCCCGAAGATCTCATCATTGATGGCGAAGGCCGGCCAGCGCGCATCGACAAGGCGTTTTCCTGGGAAGCGCCGATTGCCGCGCACGGCATGATGCACATGGTCATCGCCAACGCGGCCAAAGGCGACCCCTACCCAATTGACACGCTCTTTATGTATATGACGAACATGGCGTGGAACTCGGCGATGAACACCGCCGAGACAATGCGCATGTTGACTGAAAAGGACCCGACGACCGGCGCGTACCGTATCCCACGGATAATCTATTCGGACGCCTATTACTCTGAAACTGTTCCATACGCCGATCTCATCCTGCCCGACACCACGTATCTCGAACGCTGGGATTGCATCTCGCTGCTCGACCGCCCGATCGGGGGCTCGGATGGACCAGGCGATGCGATCCGTCAGCCAATTCTCGAGCCCGATCGCGATGTGCGGCCGTTTCAGGATGTATTGATCGAGATCGGCGCGCGGCTCGGGTTGCCGGGTTTTACGACACCGGAGGGACAGCCGCGCTATCCCGGCGGCTACCGCGACTACATCGTCAACCACGAACGGCGCCCGGGGATCGGGCCATTAGCCGGATGGCGCGGCATTGACGGTGATCAGCCAGGGCGTGGGGCGCCTAACCCGGATCAGCTGGAGCGCTATATCGCCAATGGCTGTTTTTGGAAACACCAGCTGCCTGACGATCAGCTCTACTTCAAGCATGCCAACAAGGCCTATCTCGAAACTGCGGTTTCGATGGGATTAATCGACAGCGCTCAGCCGATCGTATTGCAGCTCTACGCCGAGCCGCTGCAGCGGTTTCGCCTCGCGGCCGAGGGGCACGGGCCGGTCGCGCCGCCGCCCGAACACCGCGAGCGGATCGCGACTTATTTTGACCCGCTGCCATTCTGGTACATGCCGTTTGAGGAGGCTCGCATCGACCGGGACGCCTTCCCGCTGCACGCGGTAACGCAGCGACCGATGCAGATGTACCATTCATGGCACTCGCAGAATGCGTGGTTGCGCCAGATCCTCGGCTACAACCGTCTGTTCATAAACCGCATCACCGGCCATGCGCTTGGGCTCGAGGACGAGGACTTGGTATGGGTCATCAGTCATCACGGACGCATTCGGGTGCCGACGCGTCTCGTCGATGGCGTGAACCCGAACACCGTATGGACCTGGAATGCGATCGGCAAGCGTACCGGGGCCTGGGATCTCGATGCCAACTCTCCGGAGTTCCGCAAAGGATTCCTGCTCAACCACCTCATCTCTGAACTGCTGCCCGGCGACGGCGGATATTCCTATTCCAATGCCGACCCGATCACCGGCCAGGCCGCGTGGTACGATTTGCGAGTGCGGATCGAGCGCGCGGCTCCGGCCGAAGCCGGGACCAGCGCTCCCGCATTTACACCAGTTGCAACTCCGCCGTCATTGCGGCCGCCGCCCGCGATCTTGCGATACGGCGCTCCGAAAGCGGAGCAAAACGTCCCGTGACCTCACTCCCACGCCAGTTGCCCGGCGACAAAAAACTCGGGCTCGTGATCGACCTCGACATTTGCGTTGGCTGTCATGCCTGTGCCACTGCCTGCAAGGAATGGAATACCGGGGGCCACATGGCGCCTCTGCCCGATTTCGATCCTTATGGGGAGAATGCCTGGGGCGTGTGGTTCAACCGCATCCACTCCTTTGAGGAAGGTGAGGGCGAGGGCGCGCGCACGGTCCATTTCCCAAAATCGTGCCTGCATTGCGAGGAGCCGGCTTGCGTGACCGTATGCCCGACCGGTGCCTCCTACAAACGCGTCGAGGACGGGATCGTGCTGGTCAACGAGGCGATCTGCATCGGCTGCAAATTGTGTTCCTGGGCGTGTCCTTATGGCGCGCGCGAATTTGACGCCGACGAAGGCGTCATGAAGAAGTGCACCCTGTGCATCGACCGCATCTACAACGAGCACCTATCCGAGCCTGATCGCCAACCGGCCTGCGTCTTGGTATGCCCGGTCAGCGCGCGGCATTTCGGCGATCTCGGCGACCCCGATTCCGCAGTCTCGGCTTTGGTTGCAGAGCGGCGCGGGCGCGACCTGATGCCCGAGCTCGGCTATAAGCCGGTCAACAAGTATCTACCGCCGCGACCCGGCCGGATGCCGCGGAACTCGCCCACCCCGTCGAGTTCGGCCCCGCCACCCGTCGCTGCTTCAGCTGCCGACGGGCTGTTGCGCTGGGTCGACCGGCTCCTGTCGCGCTGACCGCGCGGTTCGCGACGGTCCTCTTAGCGAAACACATAGAAAATGCACCCTGCGCTTTCCATCGTCTTTTTCACGACCGCGTCCGGCGCCGGTTTCGGGCTTTTGTTGTTGCTTGGGTTGAGCGCGCCACTCGGATGGCTGCCCGATAGCGGCTGGTTCGCCTTTGTCGCGCTCGCGACCGCCGCTGTCCTCGCGGTTGGCGGCCTCGGCTCCTCAGTTTTTCACCTCGGCCGACCCGAACGCTCGTGGCGGGCTTTCTCGCAATGGCGATCGTCGTGGCTGTCGCGCGAGGGCGTTTTCGCGGCGCTGACATTCCTGCCGGCGATCATTTTCGGCATCGGCTGGGTGTTTTTCAGCGCTCGCCAGGGTTTCGTCGGACTATGCGGGGTGATCGCCGCGGCTCTCGCTGCCGGCACGCTCTATTGCACTGGGATGATTTACGCCTCGCTGAAGCCAATTCACCAATGGCACAATAGCTGGGTTGTACCAAGCTATCTCGCGCTGGGTCTGATGAGCGGGCTGCTGATCCTCGATTTTCTGGTTCGGCTTTGGGGCGGGCGCGCAATAAGTCTCGGGCTGATAGCCCTCGCATCGGTGTTGCTCGCCTGGTGGATCAAGGAGCGATATTGGATCTTTATCGACACCACTTCAGCGCGCAGCACTGTGCCGAGCGCGACCGCGCTCGGCAGCCGCGGCCGCGTGCGGATGTTCGAGGCGCCGCATACCCAGGACAACTATTTGTTGAAGGAGATGGGATTCCAAATCGCGCGCAAGCATGCGCGGCGTCTGCGGCTGATCGCCCGGCTGACTGGGTTTATCATCCCGGCGCTAGGCAGTTTGATTGCGGCAGTCGTCGTCGGCGTGCCGGGGACCGCGGCGGCCGGCGTCGCTGCCGTCAGTGCGGCGCTTGGACTGGTTGTCGAACGCTGGCTGTTTTTTGCTGAGGCAAAGCATACAGTCTCCCTCTACTACGGCGCCGAGGCTGTTTGAGTAATGGTGGTGACCCTTAAGGGTCGAGCGGCCGAAGATATAAGCGCGCCCTCGTGCGAAGCTTGTGAACATATTGTTGCGGTAGGTCTGGACACGGGATTAGGCGGCACTTATCTAGGTGTGGCGGTCATGAGGCCAGCCTCCGCATCCCGGGGGGCGGATCCCTATCGATGTTCTCAACAACGCGCCTAGCAGGTATGGCCCGAAACGGGTTGATCCTAAGTAACGGACGATCATCAGATCGTACGGCGCTGGAGCGGAGTCGGATAAGCTGGGTCGACCTGAGAAAAGTGTGTTGACATGGGGTTGGGTGGGGGGTTATAAGCGCGGCCCCTTTGGTGGGGCGGGTCTGGTCGGCGTCGCAGGATGCCTGGATCGGTCTGGCGATTTTGGTTCTTGAGCGGTGGCCTTTTGGGCTTGGGCTTGGGGACCGGTGTTGTTTGAGATTGTGAGCTAAGGGAAGGGATGCGCGGACGGCGGCCGAGCCGGCGTGATGTCTGCAGAAATGCGGGCGTGATGTTGGTGGGGTTGTTCTGAAGTTCGCGCATCGATGCGAACGTTTTAGAGGCCCTAACGATCGGGCCGGCGGCTGAGACGGCCTTTTGTTAAAGGTGCGGTTTGGGGCCGGCGGTCCTGGGTTAAACTTGAGAGTTTGATCCTGGCTCAGAACGAACGCTGGCGGCATGCCTAACACATGCAAGTCGAACGCTTTTGCGACTTCGGTCGCAGGAGAGTGGCGCACGGGTGAGTAGCGCGTGGGAACCTGCCCAGAAGTGGGGGATAACCGAGGGAAACTTCGGCTAATACCGCATACGCCCGGTTAAATCTCAGGGTTTGGCCGGGGAAAGATTTATCGCTTTTGGAGGGGCCCGCGTCGGATTAGGTAGTTGGTGGGGTAACGGCCTACCAAGCCTATGATCCGTAGCTGGTCTGAGAGGATGATCAGCCACACTGGGACTGAGACACGGCCCAGACTCCTACGGGAGGCAGCAGTGGGGAATATTGGACAATGGGCGCAAGCCTGATCCAGCAATGCCGCGTGAGTGATGAAGGCCTTCGGGTTGTAAAGCTCTTTCGCCTGCGACGATAGTGACGGTAGCAGGAGAAGAAGCCCCGGCTAACTTCGTGCCAGCAGCCGCGGTAATACGAAGGGGGCGAGCGTTGTTCGGATTTACTGGGCGTAAAGGGCGCGTAGGCGGCGGATCAAGTCAGGCGTGAAAGCCCCGGGCTCAACCTGGGAACTGCGCTTGGGACTGGTTTGCTTGAGTTCGGGAGAGGAGCGTGGAATTCCCAGTGTAGAGGTGAAATTCGTAGATATTGGGAAGAACACCGGTGGCGAAGGCGGCGCTCTGGACCGATACTGACGCTGAGGCGCGAAAGCGTGGGGAGCAAACAGGATTAGATACCCTGGTAGTCCACGCGGTAAACGATGTGTGCTAGACGTTGGGGAGCCTAGCTCTTCGGTGTCGCCGCTAACGCTTTAAGCACACCGCCTGGGGAGTACGGCCGCAAGGTTAAAACTCAAAGGAATTGACGGGGGCCCGCACAAGCGGTGGAGCATGTGGTTTAATTCGACGCAACGCGAAGAACCTTACCAGCTCTTGACATGCCTGGTATGGGTGGGAGAGATCCCATCCTTCAGTTCGGCTGGCCGGGACACAGGTGCTGCATGGCTGTCGTCAGCTCGTGTCGTGAGATGTTGGGTTAAGTCCCGCAACGAGCGCAACCCTCATCTGCAGTTGCCAGCGGTTTGGCCGGGCACTCTGCAGAAACTGCCGGTGACAAGCCGGAGGAAGGCGGGGATGACGTCAAGTCCTCATGGCCCTTATGGGCTGGGCTACACACGTGCTACAATGGCGGTGACAGCGGGATGCAAGGGGGCGACCCTGCGCCAATCTCGAAAAGCCGTCTCAGTTCGGATTGCTCTCTGCAACTCGAGAGCATGAAGTCGGAATCGCTAGTAATCGCGGATCAGCATGCCGCGGTGAATACGTTCCCGGGCCTTGTACACACCGCCCGTCACACCATGGGAGTTGGCTTTACCCGAAGGCGGTGCGGCAACTCGCAAGAGAGCTAGCCGACCACGGTAAGGTCAGCGACTGGGGTGAAGTCGTAACAAGGTAGCCGTAGGGGAACCTGCGGCTGGATCACCTCCTTTCTGGAATTCAGGAGACAGGGATCAGTAATCAGTTATCAGTTATCAGAACTGATTGCGGCGCTTCTTCTGATTATCCACAACGCCGGGGTCGGGCGGGAGCAGTAATTCTGATTACTGATCCCTGATGCCTGATCCCTGCACCAGGCCGCCGTCTGCGCATCCCTTCTCCCGAATGTCGGGGCGAACGCCGTTCGCCGGACGGCAGAGGATAACGGCAGAGGACGGAAGATGATCTGTCGTCGGCCGGTTGCCCGCTGTCCTCTGGTCGGGGCTAGTAGCTCAGCTGGTTAGAGCGCGCGCTTGATAAGCGTGAGGTCGGAGGTTCAAATCCTCCCTGGCCCACCAGATCCAGTCATCAGGGATCGGTAATCAGTTATCAGAACTGCCGTAGCAAGGCCCGCGCCTGGCTGGTTCTGACCACTGATTACTGTCTTCTGATCTCTGAACGGGGGTGTAGCTCAGTTGGGAGAGCGCCTGCTTTGCAAGCAGGAGGTCATCGGTTCGATCCCGTTCACCTCCACCATGGCGCCTCTGCCACAGCGCCCCCCGCTAGGGGCTGGCGCACCGCGCTGGGACATCAGGCATCCGTATCAGTTATCAGGACGACAGCGGCCCGGCCCGCGCTTGGCCGGTTCTGATCCCTGATCCCTGATTACGACATTCGGAGAAGACCAGGTTTGTTCCGGGGTCGGGTCAACCGGGCGGGATGTGTCCCGCGCCGGCGACCGGGTGTCCGGGGCGGTGTTGATTGAACGGGTAAAGCGAATTTGTGAATGTGACCGAGGCGGACGGCGCCGAGGTGCGGGTGTCAACTCGCATGCGGGCCGTCCGAAGAAGTGTCTTCATGGAAGACGCCGCGCCGGCGGGGAAACCCTGGCAAAGGGGAGCCTTGCCAAATGGGGGGCTTGCCCCTGTGCGCGGCGGTTGTCCGGGGTGTTTGGGTGGCTGGTGACGGCCGCTCCGATATTCTTGGATCGAGCAAAACAAGGGCATCTGGTGGATGCCTTGGCACTGAGAGGCGATGAAGGACGTGGCACGCTGCGAAAAGCCCGGGGGAGATGCGAGCGATCGTTGATCCCGGGATCTCCGAATGGGGCAACCCACCCGCAAGGGTATCGCTATCTGAATTCATAGGGTAGCGAGGCGAACCCGGCGAACTGAAACATCTCAGTAGCCGGAGGAAAGGACATCAACCGAGACTCCGCGAGTAGTGGCGAGCGAAAGCGGACGAGGCCAGTGGTCGTTTGGTTTGGTACCGGAAGCGTCTGGAAAGGCGGGCCGGAGCGGGTGACAGCCCCGTACGGGAAACCGGCCAAGCGATCCTTGAGTAAGGCGGGACACGAGCCATCCTGTCTGAAGATGGGGGGACCACCCTCCAAGCCTAAGTACTCCTCAGTGACCGATAGTGCACCAGTACCGTGAGGGAAAGGTGAAAAGCACCCCGACGAGGGGAGTGAAATAGTTCCTGAAACCGGATGCCTACAAGCAGTCGGAGGTTCAGTTATCAGTAATCAGTGATCAGTGATCAGAACCGATGGCGGAAGCGCTGTCGGCTGCCCGGTGTGGCGAGAGCCCTGCCGAGGCAGTTCTGATTCCTGATTACTGTCATCTGATAACTGGGCTGACGGCGTACCTTTTGTATAATGGGTCAGCGAGTTGGTCTTGGCAGCAAGCTTAAGCCGTTAGGCGTAGGCGCAGCGAAAGCGAGTCTGAATAGGGCGCTTGAGTTGCCGGGATCAGACCCGAAACCGGGTGATCTAGCCATGGGCAGGTTGAAGGTGCGGTAACACGCACTGGAGGACCGAACCCACTACTGTTGCAAAAGTAGGGGATGACTTGTGGCTAGGGGTGAAAGGCCAATCAAACTCGGAAATAGCTGGTTCTCCGCGAAATCTATTGAGGTAGAGCGTCGACTATTACCGCCGGGGGTAGAGCACTGGATGGGCTAGGGGGGCGCGAGCCTTACCAAACCTAACCAAACTCCGAATACCGGCGAGTAGAGGTCGGCAGCCAGACGGCGGGTGCTAAGGTCCGTCGTCGAGAGGGAAACAGCCCAGACCGCCAGCTAAGGTCCCCAAGTCGTGGCTAAGTGGGAAAGGATGTGGGAAGGCCAAGACAACCAGGAGGTTGGCTTAGAAGCAGCCATCCTTTAAAGAAAGCGTAATAGCTCACTGGTCTATCAGCCGTCCGGCGCCGAAAATGTAACGGGGCTCAAGCCACGCACCGAAGCTGCGGGTTTCAGAAGACAGTAATCAGTAATCAGTGATCAGAAGCGAGGCAGGATATGCCAGGCTTTGCCAGCCGGGTCGAGGATCTCGCGGTGTTCCGGCGGGCCTATCGGGTGTCGTTGGAAGTGCACCGAGCAAGCCTGGAGTTTCCGCGGATCGAGCAGTTTGCCCTAGCCGACCAGATCAGGCGGGCGTCGAAATCGATCTGCGCCAATCTCGCCGAGGGCTTTGGCCGGCAGCAGCAATCGCGGCCGGAGTTTCGCCGCTTTCTGATCATGGCCATTGGTTCGGCCGACGAAATGCAGGTGTGGGTGCTCTATTGCCGTGATCTTGGCTACATTGCGAGCGATGTGGCGGAGCGCTGGCGCGGCGAGTACCAGGAGATTGCCCGGATGCTCTCCGGCCTCTCTGCCAGTAGTTCTGATAACTGATTCCTGATTACTGTCTTCTGAAGCGGTAGCGGAGCGTTCCGTAGGCCGGCGAAGGTGCATCGCGAGATGTGCTGGAGGCATCGGAAGCGAGAATGCTGACATGAGTAGCGTAAATGAGGGTGAGAAACCCTCACGCCGAAAGTCCAAGGGTTCCTGCGCAAGGTTATTCCGCGCAGGGTTAGCCGGGCCCCTAAGGCGAGGGCGAGAGCCGTAGCCGATGGGAAGGGGGTTAACATTCCTCCGCCTGCCGGAATGTGACGAAGGCCGAAAATCGTTCTGTCTTATTGGATTGACAGGGCGGTGTGGGACTTCCGGGAAACAGCACCGGCGTTAAAGACCGTACCCGAAACCGACACTGGTGGACTGGTAGAGCATACCAAGGCGTGTGAGAGAACGGTGTTGAAGGAACTCGGCAAAATGCCCCCGTAACTTCGGGAGAAGGGGGCCCCGTTTCGGCGCAAGCCGGGGCGGGGGGCACAGAGGAGGGGGTGGCGACTGTTTACTAAAAACACAGGGCTCTGCGAAGTCGCAAGACGACGTATAGGGTCTGACGCCTGCCCGGTGCCGGAAGGTTAAGAGGAGGGGTGCAAGCTCTGAATCGAAGCCCCGGTAAACGGCGGCCGTAACTATAACGGTCCTAAGGTAGCGAAATTCCTTGTCGGGTAAGTTCCGACCTGCACGAATGGCGTAACGACTTCCCCGCTGTCTCCAACACCGGCTCAGCGAAATTGAATTCTCCGTGAAGATGCGGAGTTCCCGCGGTCAGACGGAAAGACCCCGTGCACCTTTACTACAGCTTTGCAGTGGTGTTAGGGATCGCATGTGTAGGATAGGCGGGAGCCGATGAAGCCCTGGCGCCAGTTGGGGTGGAGGCAACCTTGAAATACCGCTCTTGCGATCTCTGGCATCTAACCGCGGCCCGTTACCCGGGTCCGGGACCCTGCATGGCGGGTAGTTTGACTGGGGCGGTCGCCTCCCAAAGAGTAACGGAGGCGCGCGATGGTGGGCTCAGGCTGGTCGGAAATCAGCTGTTGAGTGCAATGGCACAAGCCCGCCTGACTGCGAGAGCGACGGCTCGAGCAGAGACGAAAGTCGGCCATAGTGATCCGGTGGTCCCGCGTGGAAGGGCCATCGCTCAACGGATAAAAGGTACGCCGGGGATAACAGGCTGATGACGCCCAAGAGTCCATATCGACGGCGTCGTTTGGCACCTCGATGTCGGCTCATCGCATCCTGGGGCTGGAGCAGGTCCCAAGGGTATGGCTGTTCGCCATTTAAAGCGGTACGTGAGCTGGGTTTAGAACGTCGTGAGACAGTTCGGTCCCTATCTGCCGTGGGTGTTCGAGACTTGCGAGGCGCTCTCCCCAGTACGAGAGGACCGGGAGGGACGCACCTCTGGTGGACCGGTTGTGGCGCCAGCCGCAACGCCGGGTAGCTAAGTGCGGACGGGATAACCGCTGAACGCATCTAAGCGGGAAGCCCCCCTCAAAACCAGGTCTCGTCGAGAGCCGTGGAAGACCACCACGTCGATAGGCCGGAGGTGGAAGCGGAGCAATCCGTGGAGCTGACCGGTACTAATCGCTCGAAACCGCTCGATCCTTTAAGCTGTTGGCGTGTGCTATTCGCCAACAGCCGGGCAACCGCCGGCGTGCAGCGGCAAGCGCCATAGGCGCTAAGCCAGCATGCGGCAGCAAGCCCTAACGACACTTCCCCCGATCCGGGCGCTACACCAGGCGCGTGATACCGGGGCCTCGCGACGCATTCACAAATTCCGCCGCGCCACGGCCGACCGGCCAAGGAGCCGACCGGCCAAGCAACGGTCCAAGAGCAGCCGCACACCGGAGACATCGCCGCGCGTGACGTCTCGCTCCGTTCTCGGTTGTCTCCGCCGCTGTCGGTTCTCGGGCGTTCTTAGCATTTAAGGCACGTTCTTAGCATTTAAGGCACGGGGGCTGCGACAGCCTGGTGGCCACAGCGAGGGGCCAAACACCCGATCCCATCCCGAACTCGGCCGTGAAAACCCTCAGCGCCGATGGTACTGCGTCTCAAGACGCGGAAGAGCAGGTCGCCGCCAGGCTCTCGCAGCCCCCACCCACACACCCCCCGGCCAACCCCGTCACACCCGCCCAAATCGCATTGCCCAATCGCATCGCCCCAACGCATCCCTTGGCCGCACCACGCCGCCGCCCGCCCTAAACCGCAATCCCGGATAATCCCATCACCACCGCCGCGGGGTGGAGCAGCCCGGTAGCTCGTCAGGCTCATAACCTGAAGGTCGGAGGTTCAAATCCTCCCCCCGCAACCAAATGCGTCCTCTGTAGCAATGTCTTGAACCAAACGCCCGAAGCCTAGTCCGCTTCGGGCGTCTTCATGTCCGACCAATGTCCGAAAAACGCCTGTCCACGAGCGTCCGCTGCTGACCGCATATGCCCGTTTCCGGCGGCGGCGCGATGCTCGATCGGCTGGCTTGTTACCAGAGGCATCCTCCTTCTGCCGGATGGCAACATGCCGAGCAAAGGCGGTTTACTTGCAATGCGTGGGAGGACGCGTTGAGTCGGTCTCCCCGAGTAGATCGGTGCGGCGGGCGGCATCGGCATGGTGCAAAGCTTGCTGGCAACGGGCATCCAAGTCGCTGGCGTCGACCGCGACCGCGATCAGCTGGAGGCGCTTGCGGGGTAGCGCGTGAGCGGGGCAAGACCGACGAGCTGCTCACGCTTCAGATCGACCTGACATCGGATACGGCCCCTGATGAGATCACACAGGCGACCCGCGCCCGGTTTGGCCGGATCGACATCCTCGTCAACAATGCCGGGATCGGGCCCGGCGCGATCCGGCCCGACAGCTGGCAGCGTCCGCTCAAATTCTGGGAGGTCACCCCGGATCAGTGGCGCCGCTTTGTAGCGGTCCATACCACGGCGCCGTTGGCGCTGACCAATGCGGTGGTGCCCGAGATGATCCGCCAGGGCTGGGCCGGATCGTCAATGTTACGACCAGCCTTGGAACGATGTTGAGCGCCGGCTCACCCACCTATGGACCCTCCAAGGCGGCGCTGGAAGCGCTCAGTGCGATTATGGCGAAGGATCTCGACGGCACCGGAGTGACCGTCAACGTTCTGGTCCCGGGCGGGATCACCAACACGCCGATGATCTCCGACGAGGCGGGGTTCGAGCGCGCCGCGATGATCCAGTGATGGCGCCGCCCTTGGTCTGGCTCGTCTCCGAGGACGACGAGAAATTCCCGGCACCGCGTTCATCGCCAGCACGTCGCCGCGCCGCAACTGGAATTTCGAAACCGAGCCGGTTCCGGCATTGAACGGCCGCAAATTGTGGTGGTTCCAGGGGCGCATCCTCGGTGGCTCAGGAAGCATCAACGGCATGCTCTATCTCCGCCGCCACTCGCTCGAATACGACCAGTGGGCGCAGCGTGGGTGCCACGGGTGGTCGTTCGATCAAGTGCCGCCCTCCTTCAAAAAGGCCGAAACCAACACCCGTGGCGCCAATCAATGGCACGGGGACAGCGGCTTAATATCGGTAAAGCCGTCGCGTCTTGATCTGCCAATCTGCGAGGCATTCCTCGCGGCTGTTGGCGGAGCGGGGTTCGCGGTGGTGG
>CAVRUN010000016.1:0-99036 GCA_963724435.1 uncultured Alphaproteobacteria bacterium
CTCGCACCACGCCATGGCCTTGGGCCGGCCGTAATGGCTGTCGCCGCGCACGACGATCTCGACCGCCGGCCAGCGGGCGCGGATGCGGCCAATGACATGGCGCAGCACCAGCGCCACCTCGGTCCCGTCAGGCGTCTTGCCGGGGCGCAGGATGACAGCGACGGGTTTGCCGGTCGTCGCCTCGTAAATGTGGATCGGCAGAAAGCAGCGGCTGTCGTAGTGCGCATTGAAGAGCGCGAGCTGCTGGCCGCCGTGAACCCGGGTCCTCGGTGTCGTCGATATCGAGCAGGATGCGCCGGGGGTACCTGCTCGAAGCTGTCGCAGAACAACTCGATCATCGCCGCCATCATGCGCTTGAGCGCGGTCGCGCTCGGGCAGGTTCTACAGAGGGCTCATCGTCGGTTGCGAGCACAGATCTTCACCGCTTTCCGGCAATCGTCCGACGGGCCATCTTGAAGGCGGGGTCGGCTTTCAGCGCGTCGCAGTCGTTGCCGTAGGGATAGCCCGCCGCAATCAGCAAGGCACGATAGCGGATCATCTCGGCCAGTTCAGTTTGCGCACCAGAGTGCCGGGTCGCGCGGGTCTGCGAGGCACGCCGCTAAGCGTTCGGCAATCTTGAGCCGTTGTTCGATCGCCGCCACCAGCAATATCCCACCATCCGAGGTCAGCCGGCCGCCGTCAAACCCGACATGCACCGGCTTACCCGCCACCAGCTGGCAAACCTGGCAAAATCCCCGTACCTTCCTCCATGGCGGGTGCGAACTCCGTTGCTTCGGTTTGATCCGGCCTTAGCAACCAAATCATACACGAAACCAACGGTTTATGCCGCTCCCGCCGTCCTTTCTGGCCAGTCCAATGAATTTTTCAGGCTAACGTTCCATTAACCTCTTTACCGGGCGGTGTACCTACTGACACCATATCATCCGGCGGCAGGATCTCGGTGGTCGCTGATGATGGGATCTACTCCTGGAATCGAAACGGAGATATTCACTTCGCTCAAGGGACTTCGACGCCGAAGCTGGTAACGCAAGCGCCAGCGCCACCGAATTCAGCTGAGGCCGGAGGTAACTGGCGATACCCAGAGACTATTGTATATCGTTTATTATGGCGTCGGACCCCTCGGCTATAAGCTTTATCGGTGGAACGCTGGAACTGCGACTACTACACAGTTGTTTAGTTTCGGCAGTCTGCAAGGTATGCCAAAGTACCTGCCTTTCTTTCCTAACGTTGTCATGTTGGAGGACGGGACACTGTTGCTTGAAGTTATTACCGACGATACTTTCGGCACCGCAGCAGCAGTACGAACCTATTTATTATTGGCCATCTACTCTAACGGAGAAGCAGAGGAAATCCTCAGCTCGCGGCAGCAACCGCTAACGGGTGCCTTTGGCGGATTTTTTACTCTGCTTGATGGGTACGGTGGCGTCGCTCTGTTGCAGATAGATACAACTGGAGGTGTTCAAATCTATCGACTTCACGAGGAATGACAGTGCAGCGCCTCCAAGTTTGTTATTCCGGTGACACGGAAGTGCCTTCCCATCAACCCATGGCTCCTTTGTCCAATCGCTGATTCTGCCGGCTCTCTACTGCAAGCGGGATCAACACCCGGTCTGAAAGAATGGAATTGTGCGAATTGGAAAGTGACCTCATCGCGGTCGATGCTACTCGGAGCCGCTGTTCGCTCAGCACTTCAACAGTTGCAGCCGAAGCCGTGAGGGCCGTCCACCCTAAGGACCTGTCCGGGTCCGGGAATGCCTTGGAAAGTCGTCGAAGAGACGACGTTGCCGTTGCCATCGCTAAGGTAGATCGTTACACAGCCGTAGCCAATGATGCTGTAGTAAGTAGAGTCGGCGTCAGTGTGATCGTACTGAAGCAGATTACATATTGTGGTCCTAGACCGAGCGGGGGTGTCGTCTACGAAAAACTTACCGGAAGCCGAGAGGTCCTCCTTCGGGCGGAGTCGGCTGTCGCTACGGGTAATATGTGTTTCGGTCATCGTATTACTCCCTAGCCTAAATGGGACGCCGGCAATCACCGGATCGAAGCTAAACCCCGGCCCGAAACCGACAGGGGCCTCAGCGGCGGAGATGCTCGTCTCGACGCGCGTTTCTCTTAGCAGGGTATAATCGCGCATCCAACGCGTTGGCCATCCGATTGAATTGGGCGAGCGACGATCCTGGCGCATTGCCGCCGCCGGCCGCCACCGGGATGAAAACCCTCCTGGAGCGTCCGGTCTTTAGGGTAGAGCGGCCGTTGTCAAACGCCTGGGGTATTCGCGGTTCGCGCGGCCGGGATGTACCGATAGAGCGTCGCCGGAGAGACGCCGAGGCGGTGCGCGATTTGGGTGACGCCGATGTCGGGATTGGCCAGCAACGCCTCGCGCGGCCTCAATGTCGTCGTCGGTGAGTTTTGGCGGACGGCCTCCGGTGCGGCCCGCGCGCCGCGCGGCGGCAAGGCCCGCTTGGGTGCGCTCCCGGATCAGGCTGCGCTCGAATTCCGCCAGCGCGCCAAACATGTGAAAGACCAGCCGCCCTTGCGCGGTCGTCGTGTCGAGGGCTTCGGTCAGGCTGCGAAACCCGATGCCCCTCACCCGCAGGGTTTCGACGGTTTCGATCAACTGCTTCATCGACCGCGCCAGCCGGTCGAGCTTCCACACGATCAGCGTGTCGCCGCTGCGCGCGAATTCGAGCGCGTCATGCAAAGCCGGGCGGTCTGTAACCGCACCCGACATCTGCTCGGTGAAAATCTTTGCGCACCCTGCTTCGGTCAGTGCGTCGCGCTGCAAGGCAAGGTTCTGGTCTACGGTCGACACGCGGGCATAGCCGATCAGCATCGGTTTCGACGTGATGTCGCCGGCATCGGATGATCGCGCTCGCGCGACCTTCGGCGCGGCCGGCCGAAGTCGCCGCTTCGCCCGCGCGGCTGTGTGAGCGGTCTTTGTCCGTTTGATCGTCATGACCCCTCTCGAAACTCAACCGCACTCTTACCTTTTGCGAGGCCGAAATCAAGAATGCGTTTTGAGAGAGGTTTAACCCACTTTTGCCCGTAACTTTTCCGGTTCGGCATACCCTCTCAAAAACCCTCCAGACTGTGTGAAAACGCGAGTTTCTCGGCGGGCGGGGATTCCTTTTGGCGAATTAGTCCGCTAAAATCGTTGCATGCATCATGTTGAAGGCTGTGATCGCAACCAGGCGCAGCTTCTGCCGGCGCGGGTCGATGACTATGTCGATCGCGACAATCCGGTGCGCTTTATCGACGCGTTCGTCGATGATTTGGATCTCCATGCGGCAGGATTTGCTCGGGTTGAGCCGAAAGACACCGGTCGCCCGGCTTACGATCCGGCCGATCTGCTCAAGCTTTACATTTATGGCTACGTCAATCGGGTGCGATCGAGCCGTCGACTGGAGATCGAAGCCCGCCGCAATCTCGAGGTGATCTGGCTATTGTGCGGGTTGCGGCCGGACTTCAAGACCATCGCCGATTTCCGCAAGGACAACCGCAATGCCTTCAAAGCGGTGTTCCGCCAATTCGTGCTGCTGTGCCGCAAGCTCGATCTGTTTGGCTGTGAGCTGGTGGCGGTCGACGGCACCCGGCTGAAGGCGGTCAACAGCACCGATCGCAACTTCACCCGCGAGAAGCTGAAAAAGTTGATCCAATGGGCGGATGAGCGGCTCGCCGACTATCTGGCCGCGCCTCGATCGGAGCTGATGGCGAGGAGGGCACGGCGAGCAGCATCCCTGTGACGAACTTGGCCGAGAAGATCGCCCACTCTGAAACAGCGTCGTGGCCGGTACGCGGAGCTGTCGCAGGAACTGGAACGCACCGGCGAGAAGCAGATTTCGCTGACCGATCCGGACAGTCGAGCGATGGCGTCGTACCCGAAAGTGGGGGTGGGCTACAACGCGCAGGTCGCGGTCGATGCCAAGCACAAGCTGATCGTCGCGCAGGAGGTGACCAACGCCGGTAGCGATCTCGGGCTGCTGGCACAGACCGCCGGCGCCGCCAAAGAAGTGCTCGGTGTCGAACGGATCGATGCCGTCGCCGACAAGGGCTATTACAAGGGCGAGGATATCCAGGCCTGCGAGGAGGCCGGTATCGATGCCTATGTCGCCCACCCACAGCGTGGGTCAGCGGTCAGCAATGGGCTATTCCGCAAGGAGGAGTTTCGTTACGACGCAGGCAGCGACACCTATCTTTGCCCCGGCGGACAGCGTCTCGAGCCCCGCTACCACTGGGAGGTCAAGGGGCACGCCCTGGTCAATTACTGCAACCCCGGGGCCTGTCGGACCTGCCCGCTCAAACCGCGTTGCACCCCGAATACCCATCGACGGATCAGCCGTTGGGCTGATGAAGCGGTGCTCGACCGCATGGCCGAACGTTTGGCGGCGCGGCCCGAGATACTCCAGGTGCGGCGCGAGACCGTCGAACATCCGTTCGGCAGCATCAAGCAATGGATGAACCAAGGCTATTTCTTAATGCGGCGACTGGAGAACGTGCGGGCCGAGTTCAGTCTCACGGCGCTGGCCTACAATCTGACACGGGCGGTGAAGCTTGTGGGCATCCCGAAGATGATGGCCGCCCTGTAACCATCGCGGGCCAACCTGTGCAGAGCGCAAATTCTGGCCAAATCCTCTGCAAACCGAATTCACGACGATGATCGAAATACACCGCCTATTGCGCGGCGAAAAGTTAGTCTGAGCAACGCTCCAACTGCCCGCCGAAGCGTGTTTTCGCACGGTCTGCCTCGTTTTTGAGAGTGAAATCGATTTTATGAATGACAGCGCATCCGACTTTTAATCGGTTGGCCGTAGGGTGCCCCTCCCCCTGCACCGCATACTGGAAGCAAATCCGTAAATAATCCTCTCCTCCCGGAGATTCAGAAGGTCAGGCGGGAGTGGAGGCGTTTCGCGTTGCTTTGAACTGTTGACGCCTCCCGCGACGCGTCCGACGCAGAAGCGGGCAGTCTCCGTCTTATACCTGATTCGTCCCGGACTTACGCCTGGCGGCGTTCTGTGCAGCCTCGAATACATCGCGTGCGGACGTCGTACCCGCTACGTGCTCCGTACCCTCGACTCCGAGGTCCATCCATCCTGCATTCACGGCCTCAAACATTTCTTCGGCAGGTCCGGTGTGGCCCTTCGGGATGCCGAATTGCTCGAACGCTTCCGCCCACCCTGCACGCGGGACTGCAAAGGCTTTCACGTCGAGATTCAGGACTTCACCCAATTGCTCCGCGACTTCATCCGCGGTGACCATCGAACCAAGCTCGACGACGCGCTGCCCTGACCACGCTGGCCCGGTCAAAAGGGTTGCGACCTCCGCGCCGATGTCGTTCGTCGCGACCATGGTCGATTTCCGGTTTGTCGGATTGTAGGAGACCGGTAGCGTACCGCCCTGGGCGACCTGCAAGCCGTAAAGGAAGTTTTCGAAGAATCCACCTGCGCGTACAAATGCGACTGGCGATATCAGGTCGCGAAAACCTTGCTCCAGAAGCGACAAGGCCGTGATCATCCCAAGCCCGCTGGTCCTGTTCGCACCCATCGACGAAAGCGCTACCACCCGCGGCGGCGCTGCCTTGGTGAGCGCCTCGACATAGTTTGCAATCACGCCCTTGGCTTCTTTGTAATCGGGCGAGGGGGCCCAGACAGCCGGCAACATGACAAACGTGCCTTCGACGCCTTTGAGCGCCCGCTCGATGGTTGCCGCATCATTCCAATCGCCGTCAACCAGTTCCACGCCCTGCTTCGCCCAGTTAGCCGCATTCTCCGGATTGCGGACGAGCGCGCGTACCTCCTTGCCGTGCGCCAGCAGATGTTCTGCCGTTGCGCCGCCCACTTTTCCCGTGATTCCCATTACCAAAAACATGCGTTTTCTCCTGATCTTGAGGGACAGAGCACTGCCCCTGTTGGTTCAACGGATAAGCGGCAGAATGGCCCGGATACGGGGGTCGCGCGCGTAGAGGCCGCCCCATGTCATCACGCCCAGAAGCAGCGAAATGATTTCCGGCGGCGATCCCAACTCACCGATGCGCACATGGGCGCAAATGGCGCCTCCCAAAAAGCCAGTCACCAGGATCGCGCCGAGGACGGCGGTGGCCGGAATGGCGTAAAGGATGGCGCAGACGAGTATGATCGGACCCACGACACGGGTCAGGTCCATCGCGAACCCGGTTTCCTGCAACATGCTCGCGACCTGTGCCGGCGCGAAAAGCTGAATAGTGCCGTCTGCCACCAGAGCGATGACGACAAACGCGCTCATTATCCGGCCGGCCCAGAGGGCGCGATGCAAGGTCATAGTTTCAGGCACCTGGTGCAGGTTCATAGTTTCGGACACTTGTCATTCTCCGATGGGGGAATCCCATATTCGAAGCTTACTGTGTCTCTTAGGTATGATAAACACCGAGGAAATGAACCAACTGTTCTCTCTCCGATGAACAATACCGAGGCACGAAGTGCAGAATCTCGAACCCATCCTCATTTTCATAACGGTAGCGGAAATGGGTAGCTTCACCCACGCAGCCGATAGCCTGGGCATTCAGAAGGGAAGGGCCTCAACGGCGGTCCGGAAGCTGGAAGAAGATGTCGGTGTCAGGCTTCTGCACCGGACGACGCGTAGCGTGCAGTTGACGGAAGACGGACGGGTATTTCATGCCCGTGCCCGCGATCTGCTTGCCGAAGTCGATGACCTACACTCGATGTTCGCAGGCGATCGCGTGGCACTTCGCGGGCGTTTACGGGTCGATCTTCCGACCGAGGTGGCGCGCACAACGATCGTACCGGCCTTGCCGGATTTCATGGCGACTCACCCCGAGTTGGAGCTGGAGGTGTCGAGTACGGATCGGCAAGTCGATCTGGTTCAAGAGGGGTTCGACTGTGTATTGCGGCTTGGACCCATAGGGGACGAGACGCTGATTGCCCGCCCACTGGGCCTGTTGCGCATGGTCAACGCTGCCAGTCCCGCCTATCTGGCGCGCTATGGCGTCCCTCGATCGCTAGAGGATCTCCAGCGTCAGGAACATCGGACAATTCATTTTTCGACGATGCTGGGCGCAAGACCCTCTGGATGGGAATATCCGGACGGCGACAGCTACGCGACGCTTCAGTTGCCAGGTGCGCTACACGTCAACAGCGCGCAGACCTACGAAGCCGCTGCCCTCGCCGGCCTTGGCCTGATTCAGGCGCCACTCTTGGGGATTGGCCGATACTTAGAGGGTGGAGCGCTTGTGGAGATCATACCCGATTTTCGTCGCCGGGCGCTCGCCGTGTCCCTCGTCGTAGCACATCGGAGCAATCTGTCGCGCCGAGTCCGCGCATTCATGAAATGGATCGAAGATGTGCTGACGCCGTATCTGGAATAGCGAGACGAACATCTTCGTCCGGCCCTCGAAATCAACATTCTCAAGTTATGTGTCCTCGTTCATGCTTATTTGACCATAGAGGGACGCAAGATAGGCAAGTCTTCTGGCAACGCGATCGATCCGGTGCCGCTATCGGCAGAACTCGGGCCAGATGCGTTACGCTACTTCCTGCTGCGCTCCATCCGCCCGTGATTTTTCCCGCGAACGTTTTCGCCAGGCGTACCAACCCGCTCATCCGGAAATCTTGAATTATGAAGCACGCCGGCTTCTGCAGTTTCACTGCGCATCGTGACCATTTTGCAGTTCTCGCGACAGTCCGTTATAGTTAATCAAATGACACCTTTAATTCTCAAAGAAGGTGACCCATTGGCAAACACACAGATGCTCGTGGCCGAAGCCTATGCTGCTTTCAACCGGCGGGATATCGATGGTGCGCTGGCGCTCATGAGCGAGAACGTGAGCTGGCCTAAGGCATCGGAAGGCGGTCGTGTGGTCGGGAAAGATGAGATTCGCGCCTACTGGACGCGTCAGTGGAAGGAGTTTGACCCTCACGTGGAACCGGTGGAAGTGATCGACCGCGAGGGAAGCAAAACCGACGTGAAGGTTCACCAGCTCGTGAAGACCCTCAGTGGCGACGTTCTTTCAGATACGGACGTGTGGCACGTTTACACCATCGCGAACGGTCTGATTGAACGCATGGATCTAAGAGAAAGCGATCCAAGCCCGCACCAAACTCCATCCGCCGCGTTTTCGAAGCCGGGCTTGGGCACGTAGTTGAGAAATTCGATGGCGCGGCGCTGGTCGCTGTCGAGTCCGTCGTCGGTTTCGGTCATGTCGCCCGCGCCCCCGTGTTTCTAGATTTAGTAGGTCTGCCGCGTTTGCCGCTGGCTGCGAAAGTCGCATATAGTGTATTCGATTCTGAAGTATCCGAACACTCTTCAATTTCATCGCGAAGTCTACGGCTCGACCCCCCGCCAGCTTTGCTCGCACTGACCACGTGCCTCGTGGGTGCCTCGACATTCGGGTGGGTTTGTGATGGAACGCTGGCTGAATCGGCGCGGTTTCGCGTATAGAGATAGTGCCGATTTCCGAGGTCGAATTTATGCCCCCCTTCCCTCGCCCGCGTCCGGTTGTGCTGTGCATCCTCGATGGTTGGGGTGAACGCGGCCCCGCCCCGGACAACGCGATCGAGACGGCGCGGATGCCGGTGTGGCATCGGTTGATGGCGGTGTGGCCGCATTCGCATCTAGAGGCGAGCGAGCATTATGTCGGGCTTCCCGACGGACAGATGGGGAATTCCGAGGTCGGGCACACCAATCTCGGCGCCGGGCGGCTCGTCATGCAGGATTTGCCGCGGATCGATGCGGCGATCGCCTCGGGCGAGCTCGCGCGGATGCCTGCGTTGCGCGACTTTATCGACCGATTAAAGCGCACCGGCGGCACCGCTCACCTGATGGGACTGCTGTCGCCGGGCGGGGTGCATTCGCACCAGCACCAGATCGCCGCCCTCGCGCGCATCGTCGCCGAGGCCGGCGTGCCGGTCGCGGTGCATGCGTTTCTCGATGGCCGCGATACGCCGCCGCAAGCCGCCATGTCCTATCTGGAGAAATTTGAAGCCGATGTCGCGGGGCTCGCAAACCTTGTTATCGCGACCGTCACCGGCCGCTATTACGCAATGGATCGCGACAAACGCTGGGATCGCGTCGAACGGGCCTATCGGGTTCTCGTCGATGGCGAGGGCGAGACCGCAGCCACCGCGGCGGCGGCTGTCGAGGCCGCCTATCAGCGCGGCGAAACCGATGAGTTTGTCCAGCCGACGGCGATCGGCGGCTATCGCGGAATGCGGGATGACGACGGGCTGCTGATCGGCAATTTCCGCGCCGACCGGGTGCGGGAGATCGCGACCGCGCTGCTCGATCCCGCGTTTGACGGGTTTACCCGCCCCAGGCAGGTCAGCTTTGCCGCCGCCCTTGGCCTCGTCGAATATTCGGATCAGCTCAACCGGTTTCTGGGCGCTCTCTTTCCGCCGGAAAATCTCGACGACACTTTTGGCGAGGTCATCTCGCGCGCCGGCTTAAAACAGCTGCGCATCGCCGAGACCGAAAAATACGCGCATGTCACCTTTTTCTTTAATGGCGGGCGCGAAACCGTCTTTCCCGGCGAGGAGCGGATCCTGGTGCCGTCGCCAAAAGTCGCGACCTACGATCAGCAGCCCGAAATGTCGGCGCCGGAGGTTACAGACAAGGTCGTCGAGGCGATCGATTCAGGCCGGTTCGACGTGATCGTGTTGAACTACGCCAATGCCGACATGGTCGGGCACACCGGCCGGCTCGATGCCGCGGTCAAAGCGGTCGAAACGATCGACACTTGCCTCGGGCGGGTCGCGGCCGCGGTCGAAAAAGCCGGCGGCACCCTCGTCGTCACCGCCGATCACGGCAATGCCGAGATGATGCGCGATCCCGACAATGGCGGCCCGCACACCGCCCACACACTTAACCCGGTGCCGTTTCTAGTTGTCCATCCACCGGCGGTCGCCGATCTGCAGGACGGACGCCTGGCTGACGTCGCGCCGACCCTGCTCGACATTCTCGGCCTCGACCAGCCCGCCGCGATGACCGGGCATTCGTTGATTCGCCTACAGGAGAACCGGCTCAGCGCCAACTAGCCGCAGTCTTATGCCGGTTCTTGATTAGGATATGGGCGGGCGAGTATTGTTTGCGGCGATCGCGATCGGATCAACGTTAGGGTGAATATATGAAACGGGTGGGGCTGATTACGGCAGCAGCCGCGGCGGTATTAGCATTTTCATTTAGCCAAGACATCGGTGCTGCAACCCCTAATTCTAATTCATCGGAGACTTACAACGACCTCAACCTATTCGGTGAAGTTTTCGAGCATGTGCGGGCCGATTACGCCGGCAAGGTCGACGATGATTCGCTGGTTGAATTGGCGATCAACGGGATGCTGACCTCGCTCGACCCGCACTCGAATTATCTGAATACCAAAAATTTCGACGACATGAAGGTGCAGACCCGCGGCGAGTTTGGCGGGCTCGGCATCGAAGTCTCGATGGAAAACGGTCTCGTCAAGGTCGTCTCGCCAATCGACGACACCCCGGCCGCGCGCGCCGGGCTAAAGCCGGGCGACATGATTACCCAGCTTGACGGCCAGGCGGTCCAGGGGATGACCTTGCCGCAGGCGGTCGAAAAGATGCGCGGTCCGATCAACAGCGAAATCAGGCTGACGATTCAACGCAAGGGCCGCGATCCGTTCGACGTCAAGCTGACGCGCGCGACGATCCGCATCCAGTCGGTCCGCTCGCACATGGTTGGCGATGACATCGGTTATATCCGGATCACGTCGTTTAACGAGCAGACCGATGTCGGGCTCAACAACGCGATGAAGAGCATCAAGCAGCAGGCCGGCAACAAATTGCGGGGCATCGTTCTCGACCTGCGCAACAATCCCGGCGGATTGCTCGATCAGGCGGTCGCGGTGTCGGACGCGTTTATCGACAAGGGCGAGATCGTGTCGACCCGCGGGCGGCGCTCCGACGACGCCCAGCGCTATGACGCGCGGCCGGGGGATGTTGCTGCCGGGCTGCCGATCGCGGTGCTGATCAATGGCGGCTCGGCCTCCGCAAGCGAGATTGTCGCCGGCGCATTGCAGGACCACCACCGCGCGATCCTGCTGGGCACGCGCTCGTTTGGTAAAGGGTCGGTGCAGACCATCATCCCGCTCCCCGGACATGGTGCGATGCGGCTGACCACGGCGCGCTATTACACACCGTCGGGGCGCTCGATCCAGGCCAAGGGGATCGAGCCGGACATCATCGTCGACGCCGCCAAGATCGAACAGGACAAGAAGGCGGCCAAGAAAGACGCTTCCGACGCGAAGACCGACGATTCCGGCGATGACCTCGACGTGACGAGTTCGGTCGATCCGACGATTATGGGAACCGACGCCGACTACCAGATGACGCGGGCGGTTGACATGCTGCGCGGCATGGCGATGTACAGCCGCCTGACCAACTGAGCCGCGGCGCGGGGTCGGGGAGCGAGCATGCTACCGCCGCACACCCGCCCGGGCCGGTACCGGGAATGCGTCGGGATCATGTTGATCAATTGGCGGGGGCATGTCCTTGTCGCGCGCCGCGCCGACATGCCGACAGCACCGGCTTGGCAGATGCCTCAAGGCGGGATCGATTGGGGCGAAACCCCGCGCCAGGCGGCACTGCGCGAGCTCGAAGAGGAAATCGGCACCGCCAGCGCTGAGATTATTGCCGAGAGCCGTGACTGGCTGACCTACGACTTTCCATCCGAAGTCGCCGGCCGGGTGTGGCGCGGCCGATATCGCGGCCAGCGGCAAAAGTGGTTTTTGATGCGGTTTATCGGCAGCGACGCCGACATCGATTTGGGGCCGAAGCATGCCGAGTTCGACGCCTTCCGCTGGGTCGAGCCCGACGAGTTGCCAAAGCTGATCGTGGCATTCAAACGCCACGTCTATGTCGCTGTCCTCGACGAGTTTCGCGATCACTGCCGCGCCGCCGCCGGCAGCGCCCGCTCCGTCTGACGGCGACCGCTCGCTCTGAGCGGCCGGCCCCTCCCTCTAACACCCCCTACTCGCTCGGCAACCGCGCCACCGCCGCGTCGATCGCCGCTCTATCGGGCATCGCACTCTGCGCCCCGCGCGCCAGACAGGCGAGACCGGCCGCGGCACTCGCCCGCCGCAATCCGATCTCGAGCGACTCACCCAAATCGAGTGCTGCCGCCAACACCCCGACAAAGGTGTCGCCCGCGCCAGTCGTGTCGACCGGGACAATCGGCAATGCCGGGACCGAGATTGTCGCTCCCATCGACAGATACGCGGTGGCGCCGGCGGAGCCGCGGGTGACGACCAGGGCTTGGCGCAGCCTTGCCGCAATCCGCGCCGGCTCGGCGCCGAGGGTCGCCGCCTCCCCCTCATTCGCGACGACAAGGTCGATTTCCCGCAGCAAATCGGGCGTGATCCCCAATGCCGGCGCCAGATTGAGCAACACCAAGCCGCCCGCCGCCCGCACCCGGCGGATGACAGCCGCAGTTTCGGCGGGCGGGGCCTCCATCTGGCCAACCAGCAGCGTCTCCGGGCCAATCGCCTCCTCTGGCACCTGATCGCAGCGCACCGCGGCATTGGCGCCCGAGGCGACGGCGATGATGTTCTCGCCATTCTCGGCAACCATGATCGCGGCGCAGCCGGTCGGTTGGTCGACCCCGCGCACCAGCCGCGTGTCGATGCCGGCCCGACAGAGCGGGTCGAGCGCGGTCATGGCAAAGCCGTCATGGCCGACCGCACCCGCCATCGCGACCTCGGCCCCAGCCCGGCATGCCGCCATCGCCTGATTGGCGCCCTTGCCGCCGGGCAATACCGCGTAATCGCCGCCGAGCACGGTCTCGCCCGGCTGCGGCAAATGCGGCACCGGTACGATCACATCGACATTGATCGAGCCAAAGACCAGGATCATGTCAGCCGCCCTTTTCTTCATGCCGGGGTCGCGGCAAGTATGTCGCGGCGCGTGTAATGCCGCCTCCAACCGACCCAGCGATACGACCGACCAGCAAGCAGGGGGAGCGATGAAACTCAATGGTGCCACGATACCCGACGCGATCGTCGAACGCGTCGTCGCCCGCCGCGGTGGTGAGCATTGCTACGCCGATCTCGATCCGGCGCACACCGCACTCGTCGTCATCGATCTGCAGCACGCCTTTATGACCGAGGGGGTCGGCCACGCTGTCTGCCCGGCCGCGATCGACATCGTCCCCGCGGTCAACCGCCTCGCGGCGACCTTGCGCATGGCCGGCGGCGGCGTGTTCTGGGTGCAGATGACGCACGATTCGCGCTGTCTCGACGAGTGGTCGGTGGCGCATGAGATGGCCTCACCCGCAATGCGCGAAAAACGGATCGCGGCGCTCTCCGAAGGCACGATGGGGTATCGGCTGTGGCCCGGCCTCGATGTGCAGCCGCAAGACGAGATCGTCAAAAAATACCGCTACAGCGCGTTTATGCCGGGCACCTCGGATCTGCCCGAGCGGCTGCGGGCGCGCGGCTTTGACACCGTGCTGATCACCGGCACCGTGACCAATGTGTGCTGCGAAAGCTCGGCGCGCGACGCCAACATGACCAATTTCCGCACGATCATGGTCAGCGACGGCAACGCCGCAGCGACCCAAGAGGAGCATGACGCGGCGCTCACCGCCTTCTACAACATCTTCGGCGATGTCATGGACACCGATATGATCATCGAGCGGCTGCAGCGCTCACCCGCCGCGCGCGCCGCCTGACCGCAACCGATTTCGCGACAGCCTGCTTCAGAATAGCCTCGGGGCAAGGGAGGAGATCATGAGAGAAAATCGCGTAAAGCGCATCCTGCGCGAGGGCGGCCTGGCGCTCGGGACGCATGTCGGCGGCATCCCCGATCCGCAGATTGTCGAGATCATCGGGCTCGCGGGCTTTGACGCCGCCTTTATCGATCTGGAGCACACCAGCTTCGACCTGCACGATGTCCAGGCGATGGTGATGGCGGCCGAGCATGTCGGCATCACCCCGATCGTGCGCACCCCGGGGTTTGACCCGGCGTTTATCCTGCGGCTGCTCGATATGGGCGTGCAGGGCATCCAGGTGCCGCATGTCCAGAATGCCGAGACCGCACGCGAAGCGGTGAACGCGGTGCGCTATCCGCCGCAGGGCAAGCGCGGCATGGCGGCCGGCAGCCGCGCCGCCGAGTTTGGCCGCATCCCGCTCATCGACCACATGGCCCAGTCGAACCGCGAGATCCTGCTCGCCTGCATGATCGAGGACATGGAAGCGGTCGAGCGCATCGACGAGATCGCCGCGGTCGTGGGCGTCGATCTATTGGCGGTCGGCCCGTCCGATCTGTCGCGCTCGCTCGGCGTCAGTGGCACGCCCGATCATCCGCGGCTGGTGGCGGCGATCGACCGGGTGCGCGAGGCCGCGAAAAAGAGTGCCGGCGCCCGTCTCGCGCTGCCGCTCAACCACGCCGCCTTCCCGCGCAACGCCGCGCAGTTAAAGGCGCTCGGCGCCGGCTACACCAATTGCGCCCCGACCCCCGAAGCCCGCCTCCTGAAATCGATGCGCGACCAAGCCGAAGAAGCCCGCAAACAACTCAGCTAACCGCCGCACCCTCGCGGGCGGCCTCCGAATAGGAGCGGCCGATGAAAAGCCTGCCGTCTCCACGAAATGTCGGGGTAAGGGCGTCGCATCTGGTGCCGCGCCGGCCCGGCCGAGCAACCGAGGAGCGAAAGAACGTCGGTAAAGTTCGGGGGCTTGTCGGACGACGCGCGCCGTAACGCACGCGAAGAAACACCACGCGGTCCTGATCAATCCGGTAGCGGATTATGTATGGGCGGGCCACAACGCTCTCGCGCAGCTGCGTGCCCGGCACCTGACGACCTCTATACGGAAAGGTGCCGAGGCTGTTCGCGGCACTAATGATCCTGTCAGCGATAGAGCGCGCTGCGGAGGGATTGAAGACAGCGATATAGCGGCGAATTCCATCGAGGTCCGCCAGCGCCGAGAAAGTCCAGATTACAGGCTTCACCGTCCCTTGCGAACGGGGCTAGGCAATTCGTCAGGCGTGCCCCACGACCGCAGCCATTTCACCACCTCGTCATGTGCGATGACGCGCCCAGTGGCGACGTCCGCTTCGGCTTCGCTGATCGCGCGCGCCTCGGCATCCTCATCGATCTCGTCAAAAACGGTCTTGGTCTTCGGCATGCGTTTTCCCGGCATCACGCTGTAAACAGTTACCATGCACCTCGCGTGCTGGATAGCTGATGCTTTTTGCCGCCCGCACAAGCACCGCGATCGACCGGGTGCGACGCCGCGAAAAAGAGTGCGGGCGCCCGTCTCGCCCTGCCGCTCAACCACGCCGCCTTCCCGCGCAACGCCGCAATTAAAGGCGCTCGGCGCCGGCTACGCCAATTGCGCCCCGACCCCGGAGGCCCGCCTCCTCAAATCGATGCGCGACCAAGCCGAAGAAGCCCGCAAACAACTCAGCTAACGGCCGCACCCTCGCACCGGACATAAGGGTAGCCTCCGAATAGGAGCGTCAGCAAACGTAGAGGCGGAACAGCGCAGCGCATTCCGCCTCTACATCGGGCGGGCGCGCGATCCCCTGACGGCCGATCGGTCATATCTCTCGGCCTGCTTTGGCCGCCTCGATTGCACTGCGTTCGCCCGTCTGTTGCGGTTCATCGCTGCCGCCCGCCCAATCGGCGGGATACATTCCGCTAGCGACGCACCGGTGAAATGACGAATGCGGCCAATCCGCCAGATGGGTTACGAGGCCATGCTTGACCGGGTTGAAGTGCGTATAATCCATGTGAGCGGCAAAGTCGCTGTCGTCGCGGATTGTGTGCTCCCAGTATCGCCGCTGCCAAATGCCGCGTTCGCCGCGGCGTGTCATGACCGGCGATCGCGGCTCGCCGATCGGCAGCGATTTCGCGAACTCGATCTTGATCGCTCGCCACCGACCCGGAAAATCGGCATCGCCTTGCGGCAACGTCCACAGACTGTGCATGTGGTCGGGGAGGACGACCCAGGCGTCGATGCGGAAAGGTGCGCCGGCGCACACTCGTCGAACCACATCGCGCAGCGCGTCGATATTCGCCACCAACAGGTTCGAGCGCCGATCAAGCAGGTTTACGGTAAAGAAGAAGGTCCCGCCTGGAACCCGATTGCGGCGATAATCCGGCATCCGGGGGAGTATGCCTCACGCAGAGCGGCGGAATGCGCTCCCGCTGTTCCGTTGGGGTGGACGGCCCCGCGGCATCTGGTGCCAAAGTTCGGCTGTCAAGACACGAACTGGAGACCGTCCATGAGCGATATTAAACGGATTGCGATCGACACGTCCAAGTCGGTGTTCACGCTGCATGGAGTAGACGGCATGGGCCGGGTGGTATTGCGGCGCAACCTGCGGCGGCGCGAGTTGCTGCAGTACTTTGACGGGCTGGCGCCAGTCGAGGTGGCGCTGGAAGCGTGCGGCGGTTCGCATCACTGGGCACGAGTTCTGCTGGCGCTCGGCCACCGCGTGCGGCTGATCCCGCCGCAATACGTCAAACCGTTTGTCAAGCGCAACAAGAATGACCGCAACGATGCCGAGGCGATCAGCGTGGCCGCGACCCAGCCGTCGATCGCCAGCGTCCCGATCAAGTCGGTCGAGCAGCAGGCGGCGGCGATGCTGTTGTCGGTGCGCGAGCTATTGGTGCGGCAGCGCACCCAGCTGGTCAATGCGATGCGCGGCCATGCCGCCGAGATGGGCGTCGTCGCGCCACTCGGCGCGAAGGGCGTGCACGAGCTGCGGGCCGAGATCGCCGCGGCGGATGACGCAGCGGTGCCGGCAGCAGCCAAGCAGGCGATCGCGCTCCTCGGTGGGGAAGCCGAGCGCATCGAGATGCGGCTGCGGGCGATCGACACCACGCTGCTGCGACAGCACAAGGGCAACCCGGTCAGCCGGCGGCTCGCTGCGGTTCCGGGGATTGGACCGATTGCGGCGCTGAATTTGGCGCTGCGGGTCGACGCGGCGCAGTTCAAATCGGCGCGGCATTTCGCGGCCTGGCTTGGGTTAGTGCCGCGGCAATGCTCGACCGCCGGCAGACAGCGCCTGGGCGGCATCAGCCGGGCCGGCGACGAGCGGCTGCGCCAGTTGCTGGTGCTGGGAGCGACCGCGGTCATCCAACATGCCAAACCTGGCCGGCCAGCGACCTCGCCATGGCTGCTTAACCTACTCGGCCGCAAGCCCCGCAAACTTGCCGCGGTGGCTTTGGCCAACAAGATGGCCCGCATCATGTGGGCCATGATGATCAGCGGGCGGGATTACCAGACCGCGCCGACGGCGGCCTGATCGCGCGTCGGCACCTAACCGCAGGGCTCGAGCGAAGATGCTGATCGGTCGGTCCGACGATCCACAAAACCCGTGTAGGGTGGTGGCCTTCAAGGTCTCTGTTCCGTTTGGGAGTGGGTCGCGAAACCCATCTGGGCCAGCGGCACCGACCGCACAAACAGGCCGGACACACGACCGCAACCGCACCAGATCAGGATTCTCTTATCTCACCCCTTGCGTCAACGGGGCCGTCCACACACGCCCTACGCTTGCCGGCGAACATCAACCCTGACGTAAGTGATACGATCCCCCATGACCCGTCTCCTATGCATGAGGCTCGGCACCGGCCAATCCGGCGCAACCCTCGCCACCCGCATACTGTGAGACGGGTCGCCCCGCCCTCAGGCGGACATGTGGTCTAGGACCGAGTGAAGCTGTGCACATTAGGTCGGATTACCACCAATTATGGAGTCTAGATGTGAATACTGCGATCAGCCGCGTAGCAACTATGGCCAAAGACATCGTAGTTCGACTTCCAGCATCCCGGTACATTATTGCCCGAGTTGAGAAGTTCCGATCACGCAAGGCGACGCTGCTCGCCTCGGCTCTAAGCATGCCGCAGTGGTGCGTTGAGGAAGCGCAAAAATACCGGGTAATTCCGCATATTCATCCCAAAGATTTCATATTTCAATATATTCTTAGAAGGCATGTTGACAATCCTCGGGAGGCAGTCAGTGAATATTTCAATTCAGGAAATACGTCTGCGCAGAAGTTACGTACGCTTTTTTCTGAAGACATTGGTCTGAATTACAAAGTAGTACGTGCGCTCGAATTTGCAAGCGGATACGGCTGTGTCAGTAGGCATCTTGTTAAGTATGAGGAAGAAATTCTACTGACGGTCTGTGACATTCATGATGATGCGGGCGCGTTCTACGCTGAACATCTTAATGTGCCATTTGTTAGATCTGTATCTGTTCCAGAAGACTTCAGATCGCCTGGCGATTTCGATGTGGTATTCGCGCTGTCTTTCTTCAGCCATATGCCTGAAACGAGTTGGTCTCGATGGTTAACCGCATTATTCCAGCACGTCGCTCCCGGTGGGTTTCTTATTTTCACGACCCATGGTATGGTATCTCACGCTAACTTTGGGAAACCAAAACTCTCTAAGAATGGCTTCCGATTCACGCCGCGAAGTGAGCAATTGGATTTGGCGCCCGATGAATATGGAGGAACTATTTCTACTCCATTGTTTGTCAGTACCGAACTAGCCAAATTGACTGATGCAGAACTTTTATTACTGCGCGAGGGAGACTGGTGGGGGCATCAGGACATTTATGTGGTGCGGAAAGTTGCCGGCGGGGCTTCGTCTTGATGGATGTTTCGGACGCACCCTACCGTTGCGAGTGCATCAAGCTAGTGCGATCATAGGATTCCATATTGGCGGGGCGTGTGCGATGCTGCTGGATGCGCGAGGGGATCAGCATCGAAGTGAGCGCGGCGGATCGCGAGCGATTGGCCGCGGTGGTGGCGGACCGCAACAGCCCGCAAAAGCATGTCTGGCGGGCGGGGATCATTCTGGCGACGACGGAGGGTTGCGGAACGGCCGAGATTATGCGCCGGGCCGGGGTCTCAAAGCCGTGTGTGTGGCGCTGGCAGGAACGGTTTATGCGCGAGGGGGTGGCCGGGCTGCTGCGCGATAAGACACGCAAGCCCGGGCTGCCACCATTGCCAGCGGCGGCGGTTGACCGCGTGGTCGAACTGACGCTGGCTGAGCCGCCGGGTGCGGCGACCCACTGGACCGGTCGGGCGATGGCGGCAGCGAGCGGCATCTCGCTGCGCTCAGTGCAGCGGATTTGGGCCGCCCATGGTCTGCAGCCGCGCCGGGTTCGGCGTTTCAAGCTGTCGCACGCTCCCGCCTTTGCTGCCAAATTGCGCGACGTGGTCGGGCTCTATCTCGACCCGCCGGCCCCTAGTCTGGTGCTGTCGGTCGACGAGAAGAGCCAGATCCAGATCCAGAGCCTGCCCCTGGCACAAACAGGGGCGCTCGACCGTACCCAGCCCGGCCTGCCGATGAAGAAGGCCGGGCCGGGACAATGACCCACGATTACATCCGCAAGAGCCTGCCCCGGCTTTCGTGTTGTGTCCCGTGAGTTTAGCGAGGAGTTCGGCGGGCGCTTGATAGTCAAGACAGCGCAAGCGGGTGCGATTGTAGTCGGCGACAAAGGTGTTGAGATACGCATCGCGTTCGGCATGGTCGAGAAAGCGGCGGTGGTGGGCGGCGCGGTTCTGCGGCCTGCGGCCGAGATGGTCGCCGAGGCGGCGATTGAAGCGCTCGACCATGCCGTTGGTTTGCGGGCGAAAGGGGCGGATGAGGCGGTGCGTGATCGAATGCCGGGTGCAGATGCGGTCAAAGGCGTGATCGCCGGACGGTTTGTCGTGCGGCTTGCCTTTCTTGTCGACGGCGAAGCGATCGGTGAACGCGGAGCCATTGTCGGTCAGGATGGTGTGGACGGAGAGCGGGAAGCGGTCGAGGAAGCGCGCCAGGAAACCAGCGGCGGTTTGGGCCCGGCGATCGGCGAGGATTTCGCGGTAGACAAAGCGGGTGGCACGGTCGATCGCGACATAAGCGTAACTGCGGTGGCGGTTAAGCGGCGGCAGGTACTTGACATCGATATGGATAAACCCCGCCGGGGTGTCGGTTTGGAAGGTGGCGGCCGGCGCTGTTTTCGGGGTAAGGCGGGCGGACAGACCGTAGCGCTGCAGGCACCGGTGGATGGCGCTGCGCGACAGCTTTTGATTGATGCAGCGCCGCATCGCTTCGACGATGTCGTCGAGCGGCAGGGCAAGGCGGCGGCGCAGCTCGACGATCAGGCCTTCTTCCCACTCGGTCATCGTCGTGGCCAGCCGATGCGGACGGGTAGAGCGATCGACCACATCCTGACGGTTTTTCCAGCGGGCTACGGTTCGGCTATGGATGCCGAGCTCGCGGGCCAGCACGCTGGTCGCGGCGGCGCTTTTCTGAATATAGGCGCGGATGCGCGGCGTGGTGGTGGCGTTGGCGTGCAGTTTGAGGTGCATCAGCGAGCGCTCCCCTGGGGCGGCTTGCGGCACCGGCGTGGTCGCGTCGTCGGGACGCTCGCCTGGCCGCAACTCCGGCCTCAGCCATTCGATAGCTTGCCACAATCGCGTGCTGTCACGCCAATCTTCCGAGACAAAACACCTGCGCCGGGGGCACGACCACGTTGTTCGCGGCACTCAATAGCCTCGACGGCAGCGTCATCGGGCAATGCATGGTGCGCCATCGACACCAGGAATTCCTCCGTTTTCTGAACCGGATCGAGACCGCAATGCCGGCGGGAAAGCTCATCCACGCGATCCTCGACAACTATGCCGTCCACAAGCATCCCAGAGTGCGCGCCTGGCTCGGCCGCCATCCGCGCTGGACCTTTCACTTCACCCCGACCTCGTGCTCCTGGGCCAATGCGGTCGAGGGCTTCTTCGCCACCCTGACCCGCCGCCGATTGCAGCGCGGCGTCTTCCACTCGCTCGTCGACCTGCAGGCCGCGATCGACCGCTATCTCGGCGAGCACGACCGCCAACCCAAACCGTTCGTTTGGACCGCCGATCCCGATCGCATCATCGAAAAGGTCAACCGTGGGCACCAAACGATCGCGTCACACCACTCTCATGTCCGCCTTTCCAAGTAGCAGGCAAGTGAATCTGTGGCTTTCTTTCAAGCGCTGGTTTCGGGCTATGCCGGGCAGGGCGGGAGGCACGGTCGTCGAAACGACGGTTGATCATACTCTGATGCGCGGGTCGGAACCGCATGACCGTTGATGCGTCGCGGAGCTGCCTCGGTCTAGGAACCTGCGTCGGATCGGCGATCCGGCAGATAGTGGATGCGAGGGTTCTCCTGACCGCGACCGTGCCCCCCGCCTTGCCCGGAAAGAGCATGTCGGATGGTTCGCTGGCGCCTCCTGCTGTGGCTGCGATCATGCGGTTTCTCTGCTCAGCCTGCTGCTGGCGGCACGCTGCGGGCGATGGCCCAGACAAACCCCGCCAGTTCGCGGGCGATCGCGGTGGTAACGATATTGGCCGGCTTGCCGGCGCGGGCGAGCCGGCGATAACGCGCGCACAACCGGGTTTGCCCCTTCCAGGCGATCTCGCGGATCGGCTTGGGTTGTTCCTCTTGGCGCAGCCGCAACTCGCGGCTGACCCGCGCCGGGAAGCGATAGCTCCACGCCGCTTCGATCAACAGCCGGCGGGCGGCGCCGTTGCCGGCTTTGGTAATGCCGCCGCGTCTGACGCTGGCGCCGCTCGAATGTTCGGACGGCACCAATCCAAGATAAGCCATCAGCTGGCGCGGATTGGCGAAGCGCGAGAGATCACCCAGTTCGGCGATCAAGGTTGCGGCATTGACCAGCGCCATGCCGCGCATCGTTTGGAGTGCCGCCACCACCGGGGCCAATGTCCAGTCGGGCAGCATCGCTGCGATCTGCACAGTCAGTCGATTACGCCGCGCCTCGGCGGCTTCGACTGCCTCGATGTAATCCTCGAGCACGAGGTGGTGCGCCGCGTGCTCGAAGCGCAAACCCGCGAGCCATCGGCGATGCAGCCTGGTCCAAGCCGGCCGCCCATAATGGCAGCGCTGGCGCAACAAAAAGCCCGAGAGCTGCTGCCGGGCGCGGCGCAACGCATGCACGGCATCAAGACGTGCTCGTACCAAATCACGCATTGCTTCGTGCCCGGCATCGGGAAGCCACACCGCGGTGAGCTCGCCCGCCCGATGCAGCCGTGCCAGACTGGCCGCGTCGCGCCGGTCGGTCTTGACCCGGTCGCCCGCCCGCTTAGGGATCAGCGAGGGCGCCACGACGACGCATTCATGCCCGGCCGCCGACAATTGACGCTGGATGCCGTAGCCGCACGGCCCCGCTTCGTAACAGAACCGCAGCCTCACCCCTTCCCGGCCGAGCTTGCGCATCACACGATCCAAGGCCGTCGGTGTGTTAGCAATCCGGCCGTACTCCCGGATCTCGCCGCGGATGCCACCCTCGGCTACCGCGACAACAATGGTTTCCTTGTGAACGTCAAGCCCGACATACGTGATACGATTTCCCATGACCCGTCTCCTATGCATGAGGCTCGGCACCGGCTGATCCGATGCAATCCTCGCTACCTGCATACTGTGAGACGGGTCGCCCCGCCCTCAGGCGGACATCTGGTCTAGGAGCCGTCCCGGCGGCGGTGCGTTGGGTCCGTGTTTCGGGTTCTCGGGCTAGGGTGTCGGGGCGGCTCGGCGGCGGCGGCCGGACATTAGGTAGATGTTGGCGCGGGGTTCGAAGAGAGGGTCGGCCGAGGCTTCGATGCCGTCCACGCGCGGGATCGGATCGAAGATCATGTGTTGCTGCTCGCCGGTATTGTTTGGCGCGATTTGTTGCAGAGTGATTTCGCCAAACGCGAGTTGCGGGCGGTCCTCGGGCCAGCGAAATGTGGCGTCGTCGGTCAGGTCGCCGTCCGCTGCCATTTGAACGGCGATGCGGAACCTGACGGGTTCCTTTGCCATGCGCTGTTTGATCTCGTCGAAAAGAAAGTTCGGCTGTCGGGCAGCGGCTTCGGCCTCGGCGAGATATTCGTTGCCCGCGGCCGGCAATACCCGATAGCGCCCGTAGCGGCTGCGGCCGTCCGCGTTGGTGAACTTGAATGCGGATACCGCGAAAAACGACTCCCGGGCAAAGCTGGCCGGAATGGGCTTGGGGATCTGCACAAATCGCAAAGCCGCGGGATGCATGCCAAGAAACTGCTCGATCGCATTCGGGTGCGGCCCGGCGGGATCGGTGGCGATCACGGCGGTGAGAAACTCCCGGAATTCTTCGGTGGTGCGCACCGGGAAGGCGTCGACCGAATGCGCGACGATGTCGGTGTGAGCGTGCTCGGCCAGGTGAAAGCGAACCGCAAAGCCGCGCGGGCTGGCGCCCTGCGGGTCGTTGTCGGCGATGCTCGGAATACCGGCGAAATCCGACAAGCGGACGGTTACCGGCGTCGAAGCGCGGTTGACATGCGGCGCCCGCGTCAGCGAGCCCGCTTCCGATGACGGCGTAAAGATGCCGGTCAGCAGAACGCCCTTGGCATGCGCCGGTCTGAAGCCCGGATGCACACCGCCGTTGAGTTTGTCGAATTTTTCGATGATTTCGTGGCTCAGCGCCAGGAGCTGTTCATCGGTCGTCAGGGGCATGGCTCGCTCCTCCGTGTGAGGGATCGCCTTGTAGCATCGAGGCGCTCGCCGCGGCGGTTAATACTCGGGGGACGGAAAAACGCCGCCGTGGGCGATCATGGCGTCGGCTGGTTACTTGGTGGCAGAGGTCGGCGGGATTTCGCCACAAAGCTGTCGTAGCCTTGCGCGCTCGATTTGGGCGGATCACGTGCTTTGTGCGGTATTCATGTATTTCCGGGTTAGGCAAACTTAATTCCCGATTAGACCGGAAAAATTCCCGATTAGGTGGGCGGGAATTTCATTGTAACTTATTGAGCCAGATACATAAAAATCCGGTCCGGTAAAAAATTCGCGGCTATTTCCCGGTATGACGGGAATTAGCCGGCGCGGAGGTACTGGACCGCTTCGTCGCGGCGGAACAGGTAGAGCAGGGTGCGCAGGGCCTGGCCGCGCTCGGTTTCGAGATGCGGGTCCTGGTCGAGCACGAGCCGGGCATCGTCATGAGCGATCGCGATCAGCTCGGCATGGGCGGCGAGGTCGGCGAGCCGCAGGGTCGGCAGACCGCTCTGGCGAGTGCCGAGCACTTCGCCGGCGCCGCGCAGCCGCAGATCCTCCTCGGCGATGCGGAACCCGTCATCGGTCTCGCGCAGGGTCGAGAGCCGCTGGCGCGCAACCTCGCCCAATGGCGCGTGATAGAGCAAGAGACAGGTCGAGGGCTTGTCGCCGCGCCCGATGCGGCCGCGCAATTGGTGCAGCTGGGCGAGGCCAAAACGCTCGGCATGCTCGACGACCATGATCGTCGCCGCCGGGACGTCGACCCCGACCTCGATGACCGTCGTCGCCACCAACAAATCGATTGCGTCGCCGGCGAAACCGGCCATGGTGCGGTCCTTGTCGGCGGCCTTCATGCGGCCGTGCACCAGCCCGACCCGGCCCGGCAACAAGGCTTCGAGCGCCGTTGAGCGCTCGCGCGCAGCGGCGAGGTCGGCGTCCTCGGATTCGTCGACCAGGGGGCAGATCCAATAGGCCTTGGCCCCCTGGGCGAGGGCGCGGCGGAGGGCGGCGGTGACCTCGTCAAAGCGTTCGAGCGGCACGGTGCGGGTGTCGATCGGCTGGCGTCCCGGTGGTTTCTCGGTTAGCCGCGAGACGTCGAGATCGCCATAGGCGGTCATCATCAAGGTGCGCGGGATCGGCGTCGCCGACATCAGCAGGGTGTCGGCATCGCGGCCTTTTTCGGTGAGCGCCAGGCGCTGCTCGACGCCAAAGCGGTGCTGCTCGTCGATCACGACGAGGGCAAGGTCGCGAAACCCGACATCGGGTTGCAGCAGCGCGTGCGTCCCGACGACGATCGGCAATAGGCCGGAAGCGAGGCCGGCAAGGGTCGCGTCGCGCGCCCTGCCCTTCTCCCGGCCGGTCAGCAATCCGATCTCGAGCCCAGCCGGTCGGGCGAGGCGGCGCAAGGTCGCCTGGTGCTGGCGGGCGAGGATCTCGGTCGGCGCCATCAGCGCGGCCTGCGCGCTGCTTTCGACCGCACTCAGCATCGCCATCAGCGCGACAAGGGTCTTGCCGCTGCCGACATCGCCTTGCAAGAGGCGCATCATGCGGCGGGGCTGCGCCAGATCGGCGCTGATCTCGGCGATCGCCATACGCTGGGCGCCGGTCAGTGCAAAACCGAGCCCGGCCTCGACCTTGGCGGCGAGCCGGCCGTTGCCTGTCGTGACGCGGCCGCGGCGGCGCTGGCGGCGGGCGCGGACCAGTGCGACTGCGAGCTGGCTGGCAAAGACTTCGTCATAGGCGAGGCGCTGGCGCGCCGCGGTCAACGGCATCAAATCGGCCTCGCTCGCCGGGGCGTGGGCCTGCCGCAAGGCCTCGGCCCAGGCCGGCCACTGACGCCGGCGCATCAGGCCGCGGTCGATCCATTCCGCGAGATCAGGAACGCGCTCGAGCGCTGCCGCGGCGGCGCGCTGGACGATGCGCGGAGCGAGACCCGATGTCAGCGGGTAGACCGGCTCGATCGGCTTCAGCCGGTCGAGTTCGTCGGGACGCAATACCAGATCGGGGTGCGGCATCTGCGCGATGCCGTTGTAGAACTCGACGCGGCCGCTGACGATGCGCTCGGCGCCGATCGGGAATAGGCGCATCAGGTAGTCGCTTTTGACGTTGAAGTAGACCAGGGTCAGGATGCCGGTATCGTCGACGCACAGCACCCGATAGGGTCGGCGGCCGATGCCCGGCTGGTGCCCCTCGACCCGCACCTGCAGGGTCGCAACCCGGTCGGCTTCGAGCGCGTCTATCGAGGGCGCGTTGCGGCGGTCGATAATCCCGGACGGTAGGTGCCACAGCAGATCGACGACCAGCGGCCCTGCCAGCCGCTCGAACAGCCGGCCGAGCTGCGGCCCGATGCCGGTGAGTGCGGTCACCGGCGCAAACAGCCGGTCGAGAATAGCGGGACGCAAAGCAGGTTCACCAAACCGTCGTTTGAGCTGACAGCGCGACCCGTGATCTCTATATCCATGTCGCGACACCGCCAAGAGCGCCCCGTGCCAGCCCCAACCGATATTCGCCGCAAGCGCCTGTTGTTCCGGTCATGGCACCGGGGCACGCGCGAAACCGACCTGATCCTCGGCCGCTTTGCCGATGCCCATCTCGAGGCATTCGACGACGACCAGCTCGACCGCTTCGAGGCGTTGCTCGAGTGCGAGGACGCCGATCTGTTCGATTGGGTCAGCGGCCGCGCCGCACCACCGGCGCCGCACGACGATGACGTCATGCGGTTGTTGGTCGCGTTTCGCGGGGCTGCGTCGCCGGGATGAGCGATACGAAATTTGTCTCTCCGCCTTCGGCTGTGGCGAGGGTAGCTGGGGCGGGCGGAACGGCGGCGATCGAAGATCTCGCCGGATCGCTGAAGGCGCGGCCGCGCGCTGTCACATTGTATGGCGCGCCCGAGGGCTACGACGCGGCGGTGGTCGGTCGGATTGTCGCGGCGGGAGCGGCCCGGCGCTGGCTGCATGTCTGCCGCGATGACGGACGAATGGCGCGGTTTGCCGCCGCCCTCGCCTTTTTCAATCCCGAAATCGAGGCGCTGACCTTTCCGGCATGGGACTGTCTGCCCTATGACCGGGTGTCGCCCAATGGCGAGCTCGTCAGCCGCCGCATCGACACCCTGACCCGGCTCGCGAGCGCCCCGGCGCAACCGCCGGCCGCGCAATCGCGGCAAGTCCCCCACCCTAACCCTCCCCGGCTGGCGGGTCAGCGAAACAAGGGGGCGCCCGCCGGGGCGCAGGGCCCGCTGGTCGTGCTGACGACGGTCAATGCGCTGGTCCAGCGCGTGCCACCGCGCCGGCTGTTCGAAGGCCGGGTGCTGATCCTGCGGCCATCGGGCCAGATCGGCAGCGACCGGCTGCAAAGCTTCTTTCGCAACAACGGCTATTTCCGCACCGACACGGTGCGCGAACCCGGCGAGTTCGCGGTCCGCGGCGGCATCGTCGATCTCTATCCGGCCGGCGCGGCGCAGCCATTGCGGCTGGATTTTTTCGGCGACACCATTGAGAGCATCCGCAGCTTTGATCCGCTGACCCAGCGCTCGACCGGCACCGAGAAGGAAGCGGTACTGCGCCCGGTTAGCGAGGTTCTGCTCGACGATCCGGCAATCAGCCGTTTCCGCCAGCGCTACCGCGAGGAATTCGGCGCCACCGGCACCGATGATCCGCTATACGAATTGGTCAGCGCCGGGCGCCGCTATGTCGGCATGGAGCACTGGCTGCCGCTCTATTACGAGCGGCTCGAAACCTTATTCGACTACCTGCCCGACGCCGGGCTGTCATTCGATCACCAAGCCGAGGAGGTCCGCGCCCACCGGATCGACCAGATCGCTGAGTTTTATGCGGCGCGGCACAATGTGACTGGAGCCGCTCGCAGCGGCGCCCCGGTTTATCGCGCATTACGCCCCGACCGGCTCTATCTCGACGAGCGCGAATGGCAGAGTGCGTTGTCGACCCGTCCGGTCGTGCAGATCTCGCCGTTTTCCACCGCCGACGCTGCGGTCGACCAGTTCGACGCCGGGGCGAGGCCGGCGCGCAATTTCGCAGCCGAGCGGGCCGACCCCAACATCGTGCTGTTCGAGGCGGTGCGCGACTATCTCGACGCCGAGCGCGAAGCCGGCCGCCAGACCGCGATCGCCGCCTTTAGCGAAGGCTCGGCCGACCGGCTCGCCACCGTGCTGCGCGAGCGCGGCATCGCTGATCTGCGCCGCGTCGCCGATTGCGATGCGCTGACCGCGTTGCCCGCGGCGACGGTCGGGCTCGCGATCTTGCCGCTCGAACAGGGGTTCACGACCCAGACGCTCGTCATGCTCGGCGAGCAGGACATTCTCGGCGACCGGCTGGCGCGCACTGCGCGGCGGCGACGCAATCTCGACCAGTTCATCACCGAGGCGACGACCCTGTCGCCCGGCGATCTCGTCGTTCATGCCGATCACGGCATCGGCCGCTACGAGGCATTGGAGACGATCGATGTCGCCGGCGCGCCGCACGACTGCGTGCGCCTGCTCTACGCCGACAACGACAAATTGTTTGTGCCGGTCGAGAATATCGAGGTGCTGTCGCGCTTCGGCTCCGAGGATGCCGGGGTGCAGCTCGACCGCTTGGGCGGGGTCGGATGGCAGTCGCGCCGCGCGCGAGTCAAGCAGCGCATCCGCGACATTGCCGGCGAACTGATCCGGGTTGCCGCCGAGCGGCAATTGCGCCCGGGCGAGGTCGTGACCCCACCGGAAGGCATCTACGAGGAATTTGCCGCGCGCTTCCCCTACCCTGAAACCGAGGATCAGTTGAACGCGATCGCTGACACCTTGGCCGACATGGCCTCGGGGCGGCCGATGGACCGGCTGATCTGCGGCGATGTCGGTTTTGGCAAGACCGAGATCGCGTTGCGCGCCGCGTTTATCGCCGCGATGGCCGGCAGCCAGGTCGCAGTCGTGGTGCCGACCACCTTGTTGTCGCGCCAGCACTATCGCAATTTTACGCAGCGCTTTGCCGGATTGCCGATCCGCATCGGGCAGCTGTCTCGGCTGGTCTCCGCCAAGGACGCCCGCGACGTCAAAAAAGAACTGGCCGAAGGCCGCCTCGACATCGTCATCGGGACCCACGCGCTACTTGCCAAGGATGTGCGGTTCGCTCGTCTCGGGCTGCTGATCGTCGACGAGGAGCAGCATTTCGGCGTCTCGCAAAAGGAAAAGCTGAAGCAGCTCAAGGCCGATGTCCATGTCCTGACACTCACAGCGACGCCGATCCCGCGCACCCTGCAGCTGGCATTGTCGGGGGTCCGCGAGATGAGCATCATCGCCTCGCCGCCGATCGACCGGCTGGCGGTGCGCACCTTTGTCATGCCCTACGATCCGGTCACGATCCGCGAAGCGATCATGCGCGAGCGCGACCGCGGCGGGCAGGTTTTCTATGTCGTGCCTCGCATTGTCGATCTCGACGAAGTGGCGCAAGGGCTGCGCGAAATCGTCCCCGAAATCAAATTCGCGACCGCACACGGCCGCATGGCGCCATCCGAATTGGAAGCCGTGATGACCGCGTTCGACGACCGCTCCTATGATTTGTTGCTGTCGACCAACATTATCGAATCCGGGCTGGACATCCCCTCGGCCAACACGCTGATCGTGCATCGCTCGGACATGTTCGGACTGGCCCAGCTCTACCAATTGCGCGGCCGCATCGGCCGCAGCAAGGTGCGCGGCTATGCCTATCTAACCTTGCCCGAGCGCAAGAAATTGTCGCCGACCGCCCAGCGCCGGCTCGAAGTCATGCAAACCCTGGACAATCTCGGTGCCGGGTTCCAACTGGCGAGCCATGACCTCGACATTCGCGGCGCCGGCAATTTGCTCGGCGACGAGCAATCGGGGCATATTCGCGAGGTCGGGATCGAGCTCTATCAGCACATGCTGGAAGAGGCTGTCGCCGCCGCCCGCACCGACGGCGCCGACTTGCCGATTGACGAATGGACCCCGCAGATCACGATCGGCATGCCGGTCTTGATCCCGGAGAGCTATGTCGCCGATCTCGGGGTGCGGCTCGGGCTTTACCGCCGTGTCGCCACGCTTGCCGATCGGCGCGAGATCGACGCCTTTGCCGCCGAATTGATCGACCGCTTTGGCCCGTTGCCGGCCGAAGTCGACAATTTATTGCAGATCATCGCGATCAAGCGCGCCTGCCGCGAAGCCGGGGTCGAGCGCGTCGAAGCCGGGCCCAAGGGTGCGGTCATCACATTGCGCGGCAACCGTTTTTCGAACCCGGCCGGGCTTGTCGACCTGATCCAGCGCAATTCCGGGACGTTAAAGATCCGCCCCGACCAAAAAATCGTTTATCTGCGCAACTGGGATGACGAAAAGCAGCGTCTGACCGGGGTCGCTCGGCTGTTGCAGGCGCTGGTCAAAATCGCCCAGCCCACCAACTCCGAGACCGCTGCGGCGGCCCGACCGCTACCCGCTCGCGAACCCTTCAAGCCAGGCGAGGCACGACGAGCGTGAGGCGGTTTACGCTCGTACGCGTCTCACATGCCGGGCAGCGAAGCTAAGGGAACGGGTCCCCGGCGGGCCAATTCAGGCCAAAGGTTCAAAAGGCGGCTGCGTATACTGACCATGATCAGGTCGGTCCCCGCTATGTTGCGGAGTATCTCGCGTGGAACTTCGGTGAATGCGTGATGGGCCAAGGTCTCGGGATCAACCTTGATGAAGGTCTCGATCCGGATTGGTGAGATGTCCCTTGCTCCCGCGACGCCCACCTCGCCTTCTTTGCCTGAGACGGTGGTGGCATCGATGTCGAATACGCAGATGAAGGCGTTCAGGGCCGTTGCCGCCGCTCCCTCGATAACGGAGTGCCGCTGCCTGTCTCTATAAGAGTTGGCCCACCTAGGAACGGCTGCCAACTGTCCCAGACGGATTTCGGAAGGGCCAACACTGTCCCCGCCGCTGCATCACCAGTTGACAGTTGGAACTTGACGAGCATCTGGTAGAAGGTCCGCTTGAATACGTTTGCTATATTTGGCCCCTCCACCTTGCGTCGCGCCCAGTCCAGATTGTTTTGTAGGATTTCAGGAAAGTCCGAACCATGAAGGTCGAGGGCGTTGGTCAGGGCATCCACCGCCGCCTTATAGCTACCTGGAGTTGCGTCGGTTTAGTGGAGAGGCATTAGGTCATTTGGCGGCCGTTTTTTCGAACTGTACCGGGCTTGTAAAGTCGAGGGCGGAATGGCGCCGGACGGGATTGTAGAAGCCGTCAATGTAGCGGCCAATGGCCTGGGTCGCTTGTTGGCGGGTATAGAAGATGGTCCGCCACACCCGCTCAGATTTCAGCGTCTTGAAGAACGTCTCCACCATGGCGTTGTCGTAGCAGTTCCCCTTTGCCGACATTGAGATCAGGATGCCGTGCTTGCCGAGCTCGGCTTGATAATCGACCGAACAGTATTGGCTGCCCCGGTCTGAGTGATGGATCAGCCCGGCTGCTGGGCGGCGCACCGCCAGGGCTTTGCGCAGAGCGGCAAGAGCCAGATCGCGGTGCAGCCGGTCGCCGGTCGCCCAGCCGACGACCCGGCGGGCAAACAAGTCGATGATAACCGCGAGGTACAGCCAACCCTCGCGGGTCCAGACATAGGAAATATCGGCACCCCATTTCTCGTCGGGCCCGGTTGCCGCGAAGTCCTGATCGAGCAGGTTTGGCGCCACCGGCCACGGATGCTGGCTGTCGGTGGTGCGCTTAAACCGCCGCTTCTGTCGAGCCCTGAGCCCGTTCTCCCGCATCAGACGCGCCGTCCGGCGGCGACCGACGGTGAGGCCGCTGTCCCGCAATTCCCGCATCATCCGGGGGCTGCCATAGGTGCCGTTCGACAGCGTAAAGGCCGACCGGACATGCGCCAGCAGCACCATGTCATCGCGTTGGCGGCGGCACGCCGGCCGACCGCGCCAGGCAAAATAGCCGCTTTGGCTGACACCGAGTACGCCGCACAGACGATGGATCGGGAATTCCGCTTTCGCCGTATCGATGAGCGCGAACCTCATCGACTTCCCGCCCGGGCGAAAAAAGCCGTCGCCTTCTTCAGGATGTCCCGCTCCTGGCGGAGGATCTCGTTCTCCCGGCGCAGCCGTTTCAGCTCTGCCGTGACATCGCCCTCTGCCGCCGTCGTTGGGTCGGCAGCACGCCGATCCCGACTCCGACTCATCCAGCGGACCAGCGTCGACAGCCCGATCCCCAGATCGCCGGCGATCTCGCGCTGCGTTCGCCCGCTGGTTTGCACCAGGCGGACCGCTTCCTCCTCAAATTCTTTCGTAAACCGTCGCTGCTGCATCTTCGAGTTCCTCACCGCTCATAGGGGAACTCTCCACTTTTCCGAAGCAAGTCCAACCGTGGTAATCCATAGTCTGAACTTCCATAATACCATACCTGCCGAGCCCGAACCCTCCGCCCGCGGTGCTCAGAACTTCCACCAGCGTGACGTCGAAGGCCATCTCCGGGTTCTTCTCGGTTCCGCTCAACGAAATCTCGCCGCCTAGCTTGTCCTGAAAGAACAGAAAGCCTCGACCGCGCTCGCACACGTCGAATTTGAACTTGTCGAGCTTTTCAACGTTGCGTAGCGCCGACACGGGGATAGGATATCGGTCTGCGGCGTCATCTCCGAAGATCCTTGCGCAGCTCTCCTTTACAAGATCCGTGTGGATTACCCGATGTGGGCAGACGAGCCAGTCTTGCCGCACCCTTCTCAGCGGTGTTCCCGCCTGGTTGCTGGGGGAGCTGATGGTGCAAACGCCCTTCGAGTTTGCGCGTTTCCAACATTCAGTTTTGGCAGACTGCATCTCCGTAAGGAAGGGACAGACGTTCTTGTTGGCGCCGGTTATGTCTCCGATGCCTTCGAGCCTCACAACAGGATAGATCCGGCGTCCAAACCATTCGCTCACATAGTTGCCGGCATCTTGGGGCGGCCGTACAACTCTTCTAGCCACATCCGCCCGCCGCATTTACTTGGTTCAACTTTAATTGCGCGGCCCTGCAGAAATCTGCGAACTTCTCAAACCCAATCACATTACGGCCGTATTCGTGGGCGACCTCCAATGCTCGGCCTGTCCCACAGAACGGGTCGAGGACCGTACCTGACGGGGGAGAGGACGAAAGGATTCGAGGAGCTATCAGCTTCTTGGGGAACGTCGCGGTGTGCCCTTCCTCGCCCGGAGCGACATTCACGGACACCACGTCGCTGAGCCCGGACTCTGCGAACTGAGCCTCATAGAGATAGGCGGGCCGGCCTTCCTTTGGCTTCCTCACGAAGTGGAAGAAGTGCTCATGCGTTAGCCTCAGGCGGTCGCTCTCGGGTCGCGGGGTGGCGTTCGGCTTGTGCCAGATTAGGTCGTTGCGGAGTATCCACCCGTCGTCCTGCATCGCGATTGCTAATCGGGCCGGGATGAGAAGGAGTTGCTTCTCCTGTCGGAAGCCGCCCATCGGGGTCTTACGTCGGAGGCGCCCTTCATCCGCAAGGCCCTGCCGACCGTTCTCCCGGATGCTGGCCCATCGCGCGAAATAAGTATCGCCAACGTTGATCCACATGGAGCCCGACATTTTCAGGCAACGCCGAGCCCTTCTGAAGATCTCCACGAGGTGCGATATGTACCACTCCGGATACGGCTCAAGACCAAGGACACCTTTTCGTTCTCGATATAATGCGTATCCATCTGACTGGACGCGGAAGTTTTGCTTTAGAGCCCGGATGTCGTTAAACATCTCCCAGTTGTGGGCTAAGCCATACTCTCGATGCCCCCAATAAGGTGGGGAAGTAATGATGAGATCAACCGAGCGTTCGGGGAGGAGTTCAAAAAGATCGAACGCGTCGCCAAGCAATACCTTCCCGTAAAAATTCGAAATTTTGTCCGACTCCGCATCCAGACTGCTCGCGGTCTCGGTGGCGGCGATACATATGCATCCATTGCACCCCTGCTCCGTCATGCGCGGACCGAATCTCCCTTCGAACTGCTCCACCGGAGAGCTTCTAAAAACATGGCCAGGAAGCCGATCTTACGGCCTGTTAGATCAATTTTCAGTTTATTGGAAAAGCCCCGACTTTTCGGATGTTCGAAGGTAACCTGCGTTACTCCAGCCGATAGAATCGAGTTCCAACTGGAGGTCAGCTTTAGTCCTGGCGCGGGCAGCTTGTCGTTCGATAATAGAGCAGTCAGCACGAAGGGGAGGGTCGGATGGTTGCGATCAAATCGGTTGCCCATTTCAGCATTCCGGTCAGCGACATCGAGAACAGCACACGGTTCTACACCGAGATCGTCGGCTGCCGGCATCTGCAGACGGTGGGCGGCGGACGGATGGCGTTTCTCGACGCTGCCGGGACTTGCCTGATCCTGGTCAAGCGCGAGCCGCCGATCAATCCGGTGCAAGAGGATCACGGCGGCGTCCATCACTCGTTCGAAATCGCGCACGACCAATACGAGGCGGCACTCGACCATTTGCGCGGCCATGGCGTTGAGATCACTTTCGAGGAGGACCGACAAGGCGGGGTGGTGAACGGACCCCGTGCCTACTTCCACGATCCCGACGGCACGGTGCTCGAATTTATCGATCTGACGAGCTACGCCGGGCGCGCCTCCTGAGGGCTGTCCTTACCTGGTCTCGTCATTGGGAGCTTCCGCCGGATCGTCCCCTCCCGCGCGAAGGCAGATTTCGTGAAGCAGCGGATCAGTGAGCGGATCGCCGGTGAAGCAGAAACGGCGGCGCGTGATCCGGCTGGGTCGTCACGATAGCACGTACGCTAACCGGGCTGTCCTCGGGGCGCTCGACGCGGAAGTGTTGAATTAGGGTCGCGAGCACCAGGGTCGCTTCGGTCAACGCGAATTGCGCGCCGATGCAGACGCGCGGACCGGCGCCAAACGGGAGATAGGCGAAGCGGTCGGGTGGCACGGCGCCGGGCAGAAAGCGCGAGGGGTCGAACCGTTCGGGCTGCGCCCATAGCTTAAGATGGCGGTGCAACACCCAAGGTGCGATCAGCACTACGGTATTGGCCTTGACCGGCACGCCGCCAGCGAGGTCGTCGTCAGTCGCCAACCGGGCTAAGGTGAACGCCGGCGGGTACAGGCGCAATGCCTCCTGAACCACGGCGCGGGTATAGACCAAGGCCGAGAGCGCGTTGGCGGCATTGTCGGGTCCGAGATCGACGCCGGCGACCTCGGCGGCGAGCCGATCCTGGGCTTCCGGCGCACCGGCCAGCAGAAACAGCGACCAGAACAAGCTGACTGCGGTCGTCTCATGGCCAGCGACGATCATCGTCGCAACCTCATCGGCGAGCTTGGCGGGCGGGAACAGAGCGCCGCTCTCCGGGTCTTTGGCCTTCGCCATCAAATCGAAAAGATCACGCGGCATATCGCTCGAAGCTTGCGCAAGGCGCGCGGCGATGATCCGGCGGATCAAACCGAGCCAATGCCGGCGAAAGTTCCAGCGCAACACGTCGCGCGGGCTCGGGACCCACACCGGCAGCAGGAAATCGAGCATGCTCGGCCGGCCCATGCGCGCGGCGTAATGCTTGATCAGACCACGTAATTCGGCGCCGTAATCCACGATTTCGAGCGAAAACATCGAAGCGCCGGCGATCTCAAGAGCAAGGAATTGCATCGCCGCGAGCAGATCGACCGGATGGGCGCTAGCGGCTTCAAGATCGGCAACGGCGGCACTGGCGGCACGCGCGACATGGCGCGCCAAGATCGGCAGTGTGCGCGGCGCAAAAGCGGGTGCCAAGGTGCGGCGCTGCTGGCGCCAATCCTCGCCCCGACTGAGCAAAAGCCCCTTGCCCAATAGCGGGCGCAAAATGCGGATGCCGGCGGCAGTGCGGCGGTAATTCGCCGAATTGTCGACCAGGATGTGCTGGATACCGGCGGGCCGACTCATGATGATCTGCTGCCGACCAAAGATGCGGCGAAAAACGACTTCTTCCTCGAACGCCTCGGGCGGAAAGATGCTGATCGCGTTGTCACGCAGCGAACGCGCGATTTGGCTCGACGAAGACGGCTCTGCCCGGGTGTCGGCGGCTGGCGAGAGTAGAGGCTGCGCTTCGCTCATCGGTTCGACCTTGTCGCGGCTATGCCCGCAGCCCGAGAGATCGGGACTGGAACCGCCTCCGCCAATTGGCGCGGCAATGCGCGCAGCAATGGCACCAGCACCAGCGACAACAGCATCGCACCGCCGATCCACAGCCAAGCGTCGTTGAAGGCTGCGACTAGCCCGGCGCGCTCAACCAGCGGCGCTACAAGTTCGCGTGTCGCCTGGTCGACCGGACCAAGCGGCACGCCGGTAAACCGCTCGGTCGGCAAGCCGACAATCCGCGCCGCGGCAGGATCGCCGGCCTGAAGCCGAGCGACCAGGCTCGCGACATGCACGGGAGCGCGCTGTTCGAGGATGGTGTCGATCGTAGCGAGCCCAATGGCGCCGCCAAGGTTGCGCATCAGATTAAACAGGCCGCTCGCATTGGGAACGCGCGCCGGCTCGAAACCGCCGAGCGCCAATGCCGTACTCGGTAAGAGGCACAGCATGATTGCCGCGCCGCGCGCCAGCTGCTGCCAGAACAGCCCCCAGAAATCGGTCGCGGCGGTCATAAACCCATTACCGAGCCAGCCGATCGCAAGCAACGCATAGCCGGCGGCGATCAGCAGCCGCGCATCGGCGCGACGCTCGAGCATTGTCGCGACCGGGGCCATTGCCAATTGTGCGGCACCTGTCACCATCATGATCTGGCCGATCGGCAGCGCGTCATAGCCGCGCACCACACCGAGAAACACCGGCAACAGGTATGTGGCGCCATAAAGACCGACGCCGAGCGCAAAGCTGAAGCCGCAGCCGATCGCAAAATTGCGGTCGCCAAAGGCGGAAAGGTCGATCAGCGGCCTCGGATGGCGCAATGAACGGCTCACAAGACCGCAGCCGGCAATCCCGCACAATGCCGCGAGCAGCAGCATCGGGGTGCTCGACCAGCCGCGCGATGGCGCCTCCTTTAACAATACTTCGAGGCCGGCGAGAAACACTGCGAGAAAGGGCAGCGCCCAGAGGTCGACCGCGGCGAACCGGCGGCGATCGGGACGGTCAATCCTTACCGTCCACCCGACCAGCGCGGCGACGGCAATGCCGGGCGGCAGGTTGATCAAGAACAGCCAATGCCACGAAAAGCGATCGGTGACGAACCCGCCAACCACCGGCCCGAGGGTCGGCGCCAGCATCGCAAACAACCCGGCAATCAACGTGGCGCGCGTTCGCGCCGGCCAATCGAATATCAGAAAGATCGCCGAAAAGACGAGCGGGATCAGCGCACCCCCGCAAAACCCCTGGACGATACGCGCCGGAATCAGGGTCCAAAATCCGGTCGAGGCTGCACAGGCGAGGCTCGCCATCGTGAACCCGACAACGCTGACGACGAACGCGCCCGATGTCGACAGCATCAAGGTCAGCCAGCCGGTCAGCGGGATCGCGACGATTTCCGCCATTAAATAGGCGGTCTGCACCCAGCTGAGCCGCGTAAGCGGGATGCCGAGGCCGGCCTGAATCTCCGGCAATGAGCTGGCGACGATCTGGATGTCCAAGATCGCCATGAACATGCCGACCGCCATTGCGGTAAAGCCGACCCAGGTCTTGGCCGCGGTTCTCGCAGCGCCAGTTCTCGGGATGAGCATCACAGCTGTCGCCGCGATGCTAATACCCGGTCCTCGATCGCAATACGGCGGGCGATCAGCACCAGGTTGAGCGCGGAGAATGCCACTGCGATCGCAACGCCGCTAAAGGCGAGCGGCAGAAGGGCGATCTCGACGGTGACGATTAGGTAGTTCGGGTGGCGCATCCAGCGATATGGACCGGCTTTGACAAGCGGGGCCTCAGGCAACGCCAAGATCCGCGTCGTCCAACAACGCCCGAGGCTTAAAATCACCCACAGGCGCGCGGGTTGCAGCAGCGCGAAGAGCGCGAGCAAGGGCCAGCTCGGCTGGGTTGCGACCGGCACCAGCAACGCCAAACTCGCGAGCCATGCGCTATGGAGCGCGACGAAATAGGGATAGCCGCCGGCATCAATTTCGGTTGCGCCGAGGCGCCGCAGCCGCCGAGTGTTGCGCGCCGCCCAGCCGAGTTCGGTAAGCCGCTCGAGCGCGATCACGCCGAGCGTCCAATGAAGCGGTGTCACCGATTTTCGAGCACCGCAAACCCGGCGGTAAATCCGGGGCCGAGCGCCGTCATCAACCCCCGCTGCCATTGCGGCGTTTCGGCGAGCATCCGTTCGAGCACAAACATCACCGTCGCTGCCGACATGTTGCCATAGTCGCGCAACACTTCGCGGGCATCGGCCAGCGCGCTGTCCGGCAGGCCAAAAGCATGTTCGAGTGCGTCCAAAACCTTGACGCCGCCCGGGTGACATAGAAAACGGTCGATGTCTGCGACCCTCAGCCCATGACGGGCGAGGAAGTCGTCGGCCACCGCCCGCAACCGGGTCTCGACGAGCTGCGGGATATCCCGCGAAAATACGGCGCTGAACCCGTTATCGGCGATATCCCAGCCCATCACTTCGAGGGTGCCGGGCCAGGTATGCTCGCCGCTGGCGACCACCGCGGGACCCGAGCCTTCGGTTGACAGCAATACGCCGGCGGCGCCATCGCCGAATAGAGCGGTTGCGACGATATTGCTTTTGGTCCAATCATCGCGGCGAAACGACAAAGCGCACAATTCGACGACGAGAAGCAGCACAATCTCCCCGGGCTGCGCCAGCGCCTGGCTCGCGGCGCGGGCGAGGCCAAGGACACCGCCGGCGCAGCCGAACCCGAAGATCGGCAATCGCCTGACATCGCGGCGCAACTGCATCCGCTCGATCAACAGGGCATCGAGGCTCGGCGTCGCGATGCCGGTTGTCGATACCGTAACGACCGCATCGATCTGGTGCTTGCTGATACCGGCGCGGTCGAGAAGCCTAACGGTCGTTGTTTCGAGCAGGTCGAGCGCACCCGTGATGTAGACCCCGTTGCGCTCTGCCCAGCTGTGCTGGCGGTCGTACCATTCGATCGGCACACAAGAATAGCGCGAGCGTATGCCGGAATTGGCGAAGACCGGCAACAGCCGCTCGAGCGTGGGGGCGCCGTTGAACAAAGCTTCGACGCGCCGGATCACATCGTCTTGATCGAGCCGGTAGGGCGGTACCGCGGTCGCGAGGCTCAATAAATGCGGAGCTGGAGGCATGGTCAGGCTGCCTTGTCTGCGCCGGGACTCCCGGCTGCGAATTAGACCGGCGCCCGACAGCTAAATTCCACGGCACACCAAGATGTGATGCACCCGCGACACCTTCCACGATGGAAGGAGGGCTCCCTAACGATCTACGCGCCAGCTAGGCCGGCCGTTTGCTGCCGGCCCCAAAGATTGACTTTACTTAGCCCGCGGACATCCCTTGGCGCAAGGCGGCGGCACATTCACTGACCGCCCGCCGCGCGGCGCCGATTAGCCTACCATAGCGGATAAAGCCATGGCTGATCCCGTCATAGACTTTGAGGCTATGCGGGACCCCGGCTTGCTTAAATGCCGCGGCGAGCCGGTGGCTGTCGTCGAGCAGCGGGTCGAGACTGCCGACGATTAGATGGGCCGGCGGTAGGCCTTTGAGATCGCCCAGCATCGGAGCGGCGCGCCAATCCTGCTGCTGTTCCGGCTTTTCGAGATAGGTTTCCCAGATCCACAGCATCTGGGTCTGCGACAAGCCTGCTCCCTGGCCAAAACGCTGCCATGACGGGCTCTCGCTATCGGTCGAATAGACGCCGTAGATCAGCAGCATAAAGCGCACTGCATGGACGCCCTCGTCGCGCAACGCCATCGCTGCTGCGAGCGCCAGATTGCCGCCAGCCGAATCGCCGCCGAGCGCGAGGCGATCCGGATCGATGCCGAGGTCAGAGCCCTCGCGCGCCGCGAGCCGGGTCACTGCGACCATCTCCTCAAACGCCTTGGGAAAACGGTGCTCGGGTGAGAGCTTGTAATCGACCGACAACGCCGCCACCCCCGATTGCCGCACCAACTCGCGCAGCATCGCGTCCCAAGATCCCAGGCTGCCCTGCATAAAGCCGCCGCCATGGGCGTAGACAATCAGCGGCGGGCGTGACGCACCGTCGGGCAGATAGAGTTGGCACGGCACCTGTCCGTGCGGTCCGGGCAGGCTCAGGTCGCGCTCTTGCTTCAACGGCACCGAGCCTTCGCCGAGAAAGGCCCCAACCCGGTCTTGCGCCGCGCGCACCTCAGAGAGCGGGGCTTTGGTGCGGTCCGGCACGACAAATCCGCGGCTCTGCAACAATTGCCCCGCCGCCACCAATTCGGGATCGACCCAGGGTGTCGCGTCGTTCATCGCCTCGCTCCCTATCCGCGTCAGCTCGATTTAGCCCGCCGCCTATCTACCGCGCAACCCCGACCCAGCGCAAAGCGGCGACCGGCCCAAGCTTTTCTTTTTACAAGGTTGCGAGATTGGCAATTAAGCCTGTCTGAACGAGCTCACATATATCGCCTGCCGAATTTTGCGTAAGCTCAATTGCCCGATAATCGATCGGTGCAGGCGGAGAAAGTCATGCTCGCTTCCACAATTACGGATGCCAAAAACAGTCGGATTATCCCTCGCGTGACTGGATCGGGAGAAGAAGTACCCGAGAACGGCGGAGGGCACGTTATGGGGTCTGAACAGGACCTCGTCACAGATGACCTTGTTGGTTCGAGTGACACGGACCGGCAGACTCAGCCTGCCGGCTCCGGAAGGCTCGAACTTCATGCCGAGAGTCCCGAGAAGGCGTCCCGGCTCAGCGATATTCGGATTGATTGTCCCGACAGCCGGGGTATCAAGGTAACCGCGATATATGCCGTCCAGTCCGACGAGTACGCCGTCTACCAAGCAGGCGAAGTAATGGTTCACTTCGCCGATGATCCTGCAAAGGCCCAGGCACAGCGAAAATCCATCCTGCCGATCAGTGCGGCTCGGGCAGAGGTGAACGCGCTGGCTGAAGATTTAGCCTGCCGCGAAGTCTGTGATCGACAGCTGGCTTATGCGCTGCAACTCGCCTTGGACGGCGATTTGGATGGTGCCAAAGCGATAACCGCATCGGCCAAAGCTGCCGTTTTGGCCAAACGCGCCGCCAGTGGTCGCTTCCAATATCTGAAATGGAGTTTTGCTACGGCAGCTTTGTTGATTGCGCTGCTGTTTCTGGCTAGCCGACTCTTTCCTTTCTCACAACCCTCGAGCGATCTCTGGCTTGCGGCCAAGGCGGGCTTGATCGGCTCGGCCTTCTCCATCGCTCTGGGCATTCGGGGAAGGACTGTCGCCCTCGACACGGAACTCCTCGATAACATCACCGATGGGACGCTTCGTCTTCTGATCGGCGTCATTGCTGCCGGTGTGCTGTTGCTGCTGTTTGCGTGCGGTATCGTGCCAAGCCTCAAGATTGGAGATGCGGATTTCAAATCGAGCAACGTGAACTGGCAGATGGTGCTGATTATTGGTTTCGTCGCTGGTTTCCTCGAGCGTCTCGTCCCAGACCTGCTCGACAGGCAAAATTCAAAAGGCAATGCTGCGATGGTTCAATGAGCTTCAAAAGAAACGTCACTGAGCATGGGCAGCAAGAAGGATCACCTCACTGTGATCTTTTCTGGACCTCGCATTGTCATGCCTTGTTGATGAGCTCGAGAACCTCTTGGAACGTTTCCCGCACGTCTTGATGCGTTTGATTGGAAAAAGTGATCCTCGTCTGGGCGCCAGCCGGTCCTGCTAAAGGGCTATTGGCCGGCGGCGCTTCAGCCACCGATAGAATGCTATCTTTGTTTAGTGCTATCCGACTCCCGTCTGGACGCGTCAACGTAACAAACGACACCGCTTTTCCTGACCCTTCTGCGTTCCTGCCGATCGCGTGCGCCCGCACTGCAGCGCCGATCCCAAACGCACCATAGACCGCATGCTTTACGTGCCTTTGGTCTCGCTCATTTTGCGAGGAACGTCAAATCCTAGGCTGACCAGCTAGTGCGATAATGCAACGCCACCGCGCTGCGCCCGGGTGTGTAGCCATGCGGCGGAGCGATGGACGCCGCCAAAGGCGAAGACGTGAAGGGCCTCGACCGGCGTGTCGCGATCCTCGTGGGCGACCAATGCCTCGATCAGCGCATTGGGGGTCGCTTCGGTCAAGATGCGGGCAAAAGCGGTTTGGCTGCGCCCGAGAGCGCGCAATGAGGCGCCGATGCCGCAGCGCACCGCGAATTTGGCAAGTGTCGCGATCGTGGCCGGGCCCGCGACCCCGACCCGGATCGGGCAGCGGATGCCCTCTTCTCGCAACGAGGCGATCCAATGCGCGATCGGGTCCGCCTCAAAGCCGAATTGGGTAACGAGCGACACATCGAGACCGCGCTGCCGCGCCATTGCGATCTTGGCGCGCAGAGCCGTATCGAGGCTATGGCGATCGATGCGCGGATGGCCCTCCGGATAGCCGGCAAAGGTAACCCGCGCAATGCCGTGACGCTCCACCAAGCCGGTCGCCAACAGATCGAGACTGTCGCTGAACGGGCCAATCGCGCGGCTCGGATCGCCGGCGATCAGAAGAATACTGGCTACCCCTGCTTCGCCGGCCGCGCGCTGCATAAAGTCGCGCGCCTGAGTAAAACTGGCGAGCCGCCGCGCGGCGACATGTGGCACGGGAGAAAAGCCCGCCTGGCGCAGCTTGACACAGGCGGCGACAATATCGTGATGGGTGACGCTGCCCGGATGATTGACGAACACCGAAGTCTGCGGCGGCAGCAATTCATCGAGCCGCTCCCGCAACGGGTCATCGTGCGGCGAAATCTCGATCGAGGCCGTACTGATCAGTTCCGCGACGCGGTGCTGCACCCGAGCGTCGACCGGCCGCCCCTTATCTTCCATGATGGCGCTCGTCATCCCGAATCCCGCTTGCGCGAGATCACGTAGGACTCGTCCCAAAACCACAGCCCGCCGTGACGGCGCAGCACCTCTTTGGTTGCATCAAGATAAGCGCCGCTGCTGATCGCCCCCGACAGGCGCTCATCTTCGATCTGCGCGACATAGACCGCCGCATTCCACGCCGCGAACAGGGTCGAGGTTCCGATGGTCTCGCTGATCTCGCTCGGCAGGGTGTGCATGTCATAGCGGAACAGCGAGCGGGCATCGGCGTAGGCACCGAAGTTAAACGCCCGCGCGGCATTGCCGAGTTCGGTTTTGGCGGCCCGCAGCAATGCATGCCGGTCGGTCGTGAACGGGTCCTCACCGGGCCAGATCAGCTGGATGATCTCCAGCCCCGGGTCATGCCCATGCGAATGGATCGCGATCAGACGGCCCCCGGGAGCGAGGCTGCGGGCCAGCGGCGCGACGATCCGGCGCGCCTTGAACTCGAGCGGGGCGCGGGCGCGATAAGGCTGCGAGGCAATGACCAGATCGTACTCCGCGCGGGTGGCGCCACGGCGAGGGCGCACCTGGTCGAGCAGGAATTTGTGATCCTCGCGATAAATCACCAACACGACCGGTTTTTCATAAACCGGATTGCCGGTGTTCGCGCTGACCCGCGCCTGCCAGTGCTCGCCGAGAAACGACTGCAGATCGCCGATCTGCAATTCGAAATCGTGGGCGGTGTTGCCGGTCAGCGGCAATTCGTGCCAGACGAGGCTAGTGGCAGCCGTGACCGAATGCGGCGTCAGCCACGGCGCCTCGGCGTAATACATGTTGGTCATGACCAGCACCGTCGCCGGGTGCTCGAACAAGCGATCCGGCATTTTTTCGAGCGTCAGGCGGACGTCTTCGAGGCTGATCTCCTTGGCGACGATGTAGAACGGCATTGTCGAGAAACGGTGGTGCATGGCGCGCATCGTGCGGGTCAGCACGGTGCCGTCGCCGGTCCCGGCATCGAACAGCCGCAAGGCCGGCGGGCGCGGGTGGATGTTCCCCAACTCCATGCCCACTCGTTGGGATATTGCCCACTTCTCCCCGCAAGTGGTGACGAACAGCAGGTATTTCTGGCGATTATCATAAAAGCGAAAGTTGCGCGCCGCCCGCTGCGCCAGGGCTGGCGCTAGGATCGGCGTCGCCGCCGGGAGACCGTTGATCTCAGGCCGCGGTTGGCGCTCGAGCTGCGGTTGCCGGGCGATAAAGGCTTGGACGCGGTCCGCGGTATCGGTCGTCACTCGGCCACCCAGGCGCAGCCGGCTGACGAGCTTGCCGTCATTGACCGCGAGCCGGCCAAAGGTCGACTCCGCCAACCCGGCGCGGCGGCAGTACTCGGCGATGTCGCGCAATAACGTCTCGCTCATCGGCGTTCTCGCAGTTTCCCGCAAAACGAATAAAGGCCGATGCGACCCGCCGGTCAACCACAAACGTGCCCATGATCGCGAGTGGGACGAAGAGATGGGCAACATCATTGATGGGAAATTTTATGGGTGAGCGAAACCGGATTGCGGTCGATACTCGCGCACAAAAGCGACGGTTGCGGCGGGGCCGCGGAACCGGCGCCCGTTGGTTAGCAATCGGGAGGAATGATGAGACGCAGCACCGACAAGATCCTGACCAGCCATGCCGGCAGCCTGCCGCGGCCGGACGCACTGATTGCCGCTTGGGCGGCAAATGACGAAAGCGCGCTTGCGGATGAACTCCGCAATGCCGTCGCCGATGTCGTGCGACATCAAAAGGAGCTTGGCATCGACGTTCCCGGCGATGGCGAGTTTGGCAAGCCGATGGGTCAGCGCGTCAATTACGGCTCATGGTGGCGCTATTCATGGCAGCGCCTTTCCGGCATCGATCCGGGCCAGCAGTCGCTTTACGAGATGGAGGCGCGCCGCTCGCGTCAAGGCGAGATCGTCCTGACCAGCTTTGGTGACCGCCGTGACCGGGCGTTGTTCGCGGCCGCTTACAACGACCCGGAATCCGGCATTACGACGGGGCCGCGCCCGCCGAGTCCGGTGTGCACCGGTCCGCTGCGCTATACCGGGCACGACATGATCAACGCCGATATCGCCCGCTTTAAAGCGGCGCTGGCGGCGGCCGGGGTCGAAGAGGGCTTTATGACCGCCGTGGCGCCCGCCAGCTGTGCGCGCATCGCCAATGAGTATTACAAAACCGAGGAGGAGTTCCTCTTCGCCTGCGCCGATGCGATGCGCGAGGAGTACAAAGCGATCGTCGACGCCGGCATCATCCTGCAGCTCGACGATCCGTGCATCGCCGAAGGGTGGGACCAGGTCAATCCTGAGCCGAAAGTCGAGGACTACCGAAAGCTCGCGACACGCTGGATCGAGGCGCTTAATCACGCATTGCGCGGCTTACCCCAGGAGCGCATTCGCTTTCATCTGTGCTGGGGCAGCTGGCATGGGCCGCATGTGACCGACATCGCGATGCGCGACATCGTCGAAGTCATGCTCAAGGTCAATGCCCAGGCCTATTCGTTCGAGGCCGGCAATGTTCGTCACGAGCACGAATGGAAGGTGTGGCAGGAAATCAAACTGCGCGATGACAAGATCATCCTGCCGGGTGTCGTCAGCCACGCGACCAATGTCGTCGAGCACCCCGAACTCGTCGCCGACCGCATCCTGCGCTTTGCGAATTTGGTCGGCCGTGAGCGGGTCATTGCGTCCACCGATTGCGGGCTCGGCGGCCGCGTCCACCCGCAGATCGCCTGGGCCAAGCTCGAAGCACTGGCGCAGGGTGCGGCCCTCGCCAGCAAGCAATTGTGGCGCTGAGGTCGGATCATGAGAACCAGCACCGATCACATCCTGACGACCCATGTCGGCAGCCTGCCGCGGCCGGATGATCTGATCGCGGCGAACCGCGCCCGCGAAGACGGCCAGGCCAGCGACAAGTCGGCGTTCGAGAGGATTTTGCGAACTGCCGTCGACGATGTCGTGCGCCTCCAGAAGGAACTCGGCGTCGATATCCCGGGCGATGGCGAATTCGGCAAATCGGCCGGACATCGGGTCAACTATGGCGCGTGGTGGAACTATGTCTTCCTGCGGCTTGGCGGCCTCCGGCTCGACGGGCCGAGCCTCGACCACATGGTCCCGCGGCAAGCCCGGCCAGGCGAACTGGTGCTGCAGAACGCGGCGAGGCGGCGTGACCGGGTGCGTTTCGCGGAGGCCTATGCCGATCGCGAGTCGGGCGTTTTCATGGGTCCGCGCCCCTCGGCAGGGCCGGTCTGTGTCGGGCCGGTCAGCTATATCGGCCACGAGGCGGTCAAAGCCGACATCGACAATTTCAAGGCGGCGTTAGCGTTGGCCGGGGTCGAAGAAGGCTTTATGACCTCGGTGGCGCCGGGCAGCGCCTATCGCATCCCCAACCAACATTATCGGAGCGACGAGGAATTCCTCTATGCCTGGGCTGAGGCAATGCGGGAGGAGTACAAGGCGATCGTCGATGCCGGGCTAATCCTGCAGCTCGACGATCCGGCGACCGCGACCGGCTGGGATATGATGGATCCCGAGCCCGATGTCGAAGGCTATCGAAAATTCACAATGGTCCGGATCCAGGCGCTCAATCATGCATTACGCGGCTTACCCGAGGATCGCATCCGCTTTCATTTGTGCTGGGGCAGCTGGCACGGGCCACATGTGACCGACATCCCGATGCGCGAGATCGTCGAGGTCATGCTCAAGGTCAATGCCCAGGCCTACTCGTTCGAGGCCGGCAATGTTCGTCACGAGCACGAATGGAAGGTGTGGCAGGAAATCAAACTGCCCGACGACAAGATCATCCTGCCGGGCGTCGTCAGCCACGCGACCAATGTCGTCGAGCACCCCGAACTGGTCGCCGACCGCATCCTGCGCTTTGCCAATTTGGTCGGCCGTGAGCGCGTGATCGCTTCGACCGATTGCGGGCTCGGCGGCCGCGTCCACCCGCAGATCGCCTGGGCCAAGCTCGAAGCGCTGACACAAGGCGCGGCGCTCGCCAGCAAGAATCTATGGCGATAGTGCAAGAGGGCGGACCCCGGCTTTCGTGTTTTGTCTCGGAAGATTGGCGGGACGGTGTACGGTTGTGGCAAGCTGTCGAGTGGCTGTGGCAGCAACGGCGGATGCGCGAGGCAGCGCAGCTCGTCCCGGTAGTCCATAGGAGGGACCCGCGCGCCCGCGCCGCGACCCCCGCGAGTCTGGCGGCGCGGCGCGTGGGAGGTCCCTGTGGACCCACCGGGACGAGCGTCTCTCGGACGCGCCGCCGCCGCCGCAGGCCGATCATGGGGAGCGCCGGCTGATGGATCTTAAGCTGCACGCCAATGCCACGACCACGCCGCGCACTCGTGCCTATATCCAGAAAAGCCAGGCCAGCAATGCCGCGCTGGCGCGCGAACTCGGCATCCACAGCCGCACCGTGGCGCGCTGGAAGGGCCGTCAGGACCTCGTCGATCGATCGACCCGCCCGCATCGGCTGAGCACCGCCTTGACTGATTGGGAAGAAGCCTTGGTGATCGAGCTGCGGCGCAGCCTCGCTCTGGCGCTCGACGACATCGTCGAGGCGATGCGGCGCTGCATCAACCCCGAACTGTCGCGCAGCGCCATTCACCGCTGTCTGCAGCGCTACGGCATCTCCACCCGCCTCACGCTGCAAAAAGCCCCGGCCGCCGCCTTTCACACCAACACCCCGGCCGGCTTCATCCACATCGATGTCAAATACCTGCCGCCGCTCGACCGCCGCCGCAGTTACGCCTATGTCGCCATCGACCGCGCTACCCGCTTTGTCTATCTCGAGATCCTGCCCAATCGCCGGGCCGCCACCGCGGCCGACTTCCTCAAACGCTTTCTCGCCACCTTCCCGCTCACCGTCCACACCATCCTCACCGACAACGGCTCCGAGTTCACCGACCGCTTCGCTGTCGACAAGAAAGACAAGCCGTACGACAAACCCTCGGGCGAGCATGCCTTCGATCGCATCTGTACCGAGCGTCGGATCACCCACCGTCTGATCCGTCCCTTCCGACCGCAAACCAACGGCATGGTCGAACGCTTCAACCGCCGCTTGGGCGAGCATCTCGATCGCCGACCCCAACTGCAGGCCCATCGCCGCTTTCGCGACCATGCCGAACGTGACGCCTACCTCCACACTTTCGTTGCCGACTACAATCGCACCCGCCTGCGATGTCTCGGCTATCAGGCGCCCGCCGAGCTCCTCGCCAATCTTGCGGGACACAACACGCAAGCGGGGGAACCGCTAGCGTATTGTGGCCGTGGAGTATTGGTGATCAGGCGAGGTCGAAGCGGTCCAAGTTCATCACCTTGGTCCACGCCGCCACGAAGTCTTTGACAAACTTCTCCTTCGAATCCGCGCTCGCATAGACTTCCGCGAGGGCGCGCAGCTGTGAGTGCGAACCGAAGATCAGATCGACGCGGGTGCCGGTCCATTTCAGCTCGCCCGTTGCGCGGTCGCGGCCTTCAAACACGTCCTGGGCTTCCGAGACGGCTTTCCAGACCGTACCCATGTCGAGCAGGTTGACAAAGAAGTCATTGGTCAGCGTCCCGGGGCGCTTTGTGAAGACGCCGTGCTGCGACTGTCCGAAATTCGCATTCAGCATGCGCATGCCGCCGATGAGAACCGTCATTTCAGGGGCGGTCAACGTCAGGAGTTGCGCCCGATCGACCAGCATCTCCTCCGGCGAGGTGTAGGCGGCTTTGAGGTAGTTGCGGAACCCGTCCGCAGCCGGTTCTAACACCTCAAAGGCCTCGATGTCGGTCTGATCCTGCGATGCGTCCGTGCGCCCAGGCGTGAAGGGAACCTGTATGCCATGCCCGGCATTCTTCGCAGCCTGCTCGACAGCGGCACAGCCACCAAGGATGATCAGATCGGCGAGTGAGACCTGCTTCCCTCCGGTCTGCGCGACGTTGAACTCCTTTTGGACATCCTCGAGGGTTTCAAGCACGTTCGCCAGTTGGGCCGGCTGGTTGACCTCCCAATCCTTTTGCGGTGCCAAGCGGATGCGCGCCCCGTTTGCCCCACCGCGCTTGTCGGAGCCACGGAAAGTTGCCGCCGACGCCCAAGCGATCGAAACCAATTGGGAAATCGAAAGACCCGATGCGAGGATTTTGGCCTTGAGTGCGCGGATGTCCTGCTCGTCGATCAGTTGATGCGTGACGACCGGGACCGGGTCTTGCCACAGCAACTCCTCCGCGGGGACCTCCGGGCCGAGATAGCGCGAGCGCGGACCCATGTCGCGATGCACCAGCTTGAACCACGCCCGGGCGAACGCGTCTGCCAGCTGATCGGGATTCTCGTAGAACCGTCTTGAAATCCTTTCGTAAACCGGGTCGACGCGCAAGGCGAGGTCGGTGGTCAGCATGGAAGGCCCACGGCGCTTCGATCGGTCGTCCGGATCCGGCACGGTACCGGCGCCCGCGTCGCCCCTCGGCTTCCACTGATACGCGCCGGCCGGGCTCTTCGTCAGTTCCCATTCGTAGCCGAACAAGTTCGAGAAGAAGTTGTTGCTCCACTTTGTTGGCGTCTGGGTCCAGATGACTTCCAGACCGCTCCCGATCGCCTCATCGCCCTTGCCGCTGCCATAGCTGTTCTTCCAGCCGAGCCCCTGCTCCTCGATCGAGGCGCCTTCAGGCTCGGGGCCGACATATTTGCTCGGATCGGCGGCGCCATGGGTTTTGCCAAAGGTGTGTCCGCCGGCGATCAGCGCCACAGTCTCCTCGTCGTTCATGGCCATGCGCTTGAACGTCTCGCGGATATCCCGCGCCGCAGCGAGCGGATCCGGCTTGCCGTTCGGCCCTTCCGGATTGACGTAGATCAGACCCATCTGCACAGCGGCGAGAGGATTCTCGAGATCGCGGTCGCCGCTGTAGCGCTCGTCCGCCAGCCACTTGCCTTCGGGGCCCCAGTAGATGTCCTCTGGGGGTTCCCAGACATCCTCGCGCCCGCCGCCAAAGCCGAATGTCTTGAAGCCCATCGACTCCAGCGCGCAGTTACCGGCGAGGATCATCAGGTCGGCCCAGGAGATCTTGCTGCCATACTTCTGCTTGACCGGCCACAGCAACCGGCGCGCTCGGTCGAGGAGCACGTTGTCCGGCCAGCTGTTGAGCGGCGCAAAGCGCTGCGTGCCGGAGCCAGCACCGCCGCGGCCGTCACCGATGCGGTAGGTGCCCGCGCTGTGCCACGCCATCCGGATGAAGAGCGGCCCGTAATGCCCGAAGTCGGCCGGCCACCACTCTTGCGAGTCGGTCATCAGCGCATAGAGGTCGTTTTTCAGGGCCTGGAAGTCGAGTTTCTTGAACTCCTCGGCGTAGTTGAAGTCCTTGCCCATGGGATCAGCCAGAGGAGAGTTCTGCTGCAGAATTTTGAGGTTCAACTGGTTTGGCCACCAGTCCCGGTTCGACCTGCCCCTGAAAGTCTCAGGGGGGCGAGCACCATGCATTACCGGGCACTTGCCGGCGCTTGCGACAATATCTCCGTCCATAATTCTCTCCATTCCGTAGAATCAGACCATATCTATTCTGGTCTAGGGTTTGACTTCATGACGGACACGACGAATAGACGCCAAACACTCGGCAGGGCCGTGCGCCGACGCGGTAAGGCTGTTCGGGTTGTCGCTGACCGGGATGCCGGCCTCGATCGTCAGTCGCGGTTTCTTCGGATCCATACTCTCCTCCTAAAGCCTCGTTCGCTCTTTTCTAGAACGATTATAAACTGGGCGGCATCCTGCGCTTGTCAATACGGCGTGCTCGCGGTCGCTTGAGGGAGGAATCATGTCCACCCTGGCCCCCCGCGCGAACCCCGACGCGATCGAGCGGGCGGCGCGGCTGCTGCGCTCAGGAGCGCTGGTGGGGTTTCCGACCGAAACCGTCTATGGGCTGGGCGCCGACGCGACAAGCGACCGCGCGGTCGCCGCGATTTTTGCCGCGAAGGGCCGGCCACACTTCAACCCCCTGATCGTGCACGTCCCGGGCCTGACCGAGGCCGAGGCTTTGGCCGAGTTCGACATGCGGGCGCGAGGTGTGGCGGCGCGGTTTTGGCCGGGACCGCTATCGCTGGTGTTGCGCCGACGCAGCGACGCCGGGCTCTCGCTATTGGCGAGCGCCGGGCTCGACACGGTGGCGATCCGCGCTCCGGCACATCCCGTCGCACAGGCCCTGTTGCGCGCGGCCGGCCGGCCGATTGCCGCACCCTCCGCCAACCGCTCCGGGCGGGTGAGCCCGACCGAGGCCGCGCATGTCATGAGCGAACTCGGCGAATATGTCTCGCTGATCCTCGACGGCGGGCGCACGCCGGTCGGTGTGGAATCGACCGTCCTCGATTTGTCGGGTGAGGCCCCTGCCCTGCTCCGCCCCGGCGGCGTCACCGTCGAAGAATTAGAGGCGTTGCTAGGCCCGATCACCACACCCAGCCCCGCCGAAGCCGCCTCGCTGCGCTCGCCGGGCCAATTGGCGAGCCATTACGCGCCGTCCCTACCGATACGCCTTAACGTGACCGACGCCCGCCCGGGTGAGGTGTTGCTCGCCTTTGGCCGCGACGCCCCGGCGGGCTTTGCCGAGGTGTTGTGGCTCAGCCGCTCGGGTGACCTCGCCGAGGCTGCTGCCAATCTGTTCGCGATGTTGCGGCAGCTCGACCGCCCGATTTTTTCGGGGATCGCGGTCATGCCGATTCCCGAGCACGGTCTTGGCCGCGCAATCAACGACCGCTTGCGCCGCGCCGCCGCCCCAAGGGAGGGCTGACATTATCGGGCAAAGCGGGGGTTTAGGGAGGGCGGCAGTCGCCTTTGACCGGCGCCTCACGGCCGAACCCGGGACGCGGCGTTGACGCTCGATGTGGAGGATGGGCGGTGGCAACCTTGTAAGTTGCCGATTGAGCCAATGCCCCACCGAAACGGGGACCGAACGCGCGGGTCCAAGAAATTTCTCTTCCCCGTCCTCCCGTTCGCGATAGCTGGGTGTGCGCGTCATTATGACGATACCGTCTATGTGCCTGACCCGCCGGCGGTGCCGACGCCAGCTCTGCCTGCCGTTCCTTCCGAGGAACAGATCGGTGAACAGGTGCGGGCAGCACAAGCTGAGTGTAACGCCAGATACGAGCAGCGCAGAATTAAAAAAGCCACTGACGCGGTTAAGTGTTTTGAACAGAAACTTGATCGAATAAGCGAGCAGGATTTGCATCCGCTAAGCGATACCGATAAACTCCTGTTGGCAAAAATGTATGAGCTCGCGGAAAAGGTTGACCTAAAGCAGCTCACCAAAGCAGAAGCAAAGCTGAAATACGCTGAGTACCAGATGGCTCTTAATGCTCAAGCATCCGCTCAGACTCAAGCCCAAGTTGCAGCCCAGACCGAGCGCGAAAAGGCAGTTCGGGAGCAAAGCGAAATAGAAGTGCAGGCGCGCGCTTTGGAGCTGCAAGCCGAAGCGGCTCGTCGGGACGCAGCGACCCGCGAACTCTTAGGGGCCGCGGCGATTTTCGGTGCTATGGCCCAGCCTTCCCGATTGCCCTACGGCGCTTACCGACTTCCTAACCAAGGGATCACCTGCCTCCAGACCGGTAATCTGACAACCTGTCAGTAGACCGAGCAAGCCCTTATTATTTCCGCGGGATGCGCGACGGCTTTCTGGCCTACTCTTGCGGTCGCGAAAGCGGGGTCCTGGCCTGCCCCTGGCCTGAACAGCGGGTCGCATGTGAGCGCGTATCCTGGGTTCCCGTGTTCGCGGGGTTAGCTGCTTATCTCAAGGCCGCGTTGCAGCAATAACGGACCAATCTTGGGATCGCGGCCGCGAAACGCGCGATAGAGCTCCATCGGATCCTCGGTGTCACCGGCGGCGTAAATGTCCTTGAGCCGCGCCGCCAAATCTGGATTGAAGAGGTCGCCGGTCTCGGCAAATGCGGCAAAGCCATCGGCTTCCAGGACCTCGGCCCAGAGATAGGCGTAGTACCCAGCGGCGTACCCACCGCCAGCAAAGAGATGCTGGAAGTGGGCCGGGCGATGCCGCAGCCCGATCTCGCGCGGCACGTCGTACCGCTCGAGAAACTCGCTCTCGAATCGGTTTGGATCGAGTGTTTCCGGAGCGGGATGGCGGTGCAGTTCGAGGTCGATCAGTGCCGAGGCGGTGTATTCGACCGTGGCGAAACCCTGGTTGAAATTGCGCGCGGCCAGTAGCCGCTCCAAAAGAGGCTCGGGTATCGGCTCGCCGGTTTGATAATGGCGCGCGTAGCGGCGCAAATTCTCGGGCGCCGACATCCAATGCTCGAAGATTTGCGACGGGAACTCGACGAAATCGCGCTTGACCGCTGTACCCGATTGCGACCGATAACGTACTCGGCTCAGCAGCCCGTGAAGACCGTGGCCGAATTCGTGAAACAGCGTTTCGGCGTCATCGAAGCTCAATAGGGTCGGCTCGCCCTTGGAGAAATTGTTGTTGTTGACGACGATCGGGGTCACCCAGCCATCGAGGTTTTGCTGGTCGCGGTAGCGGCTGGACCAGGCGCCAGAATGCTTGCCGGGACGAGCGAAATTGTCGTGCAGAAACAACCCGACATGGGCGCCGGCTTGGTCGCGGACCTCCCAGGCCCGGACATCGGGGTGGTAGACCGGGAGGTCAGGACGCGCAGTAAAGGTCAAGCCAAATAGGCGGCCCGCGGTATCGAACGCCGCCTGAACCATGTTTTCGAGCGCGAAATATGGCTTCACCTCGGCTTCGTCGAGATCGTACTGAGCCTGTCGGACCTTCTCCGCGTAATAGCGCCAATCCCATGGCTCGATCGGCTCGTTGAGCCCCTCGGCGCGGGCCGCAGCTTCCAATGCCGCACGCTCCTCGCGCGCCTTGTCCTTGGCGGGCTGCCAGACTTGCGTCAGCAGACCCTCGACCGCTTCCTCTGTTTTGGCCATCGAATCGTCAAGCCGGTAGGCAGCGAAATTCGGATGGCCGAGAAGCCGCGCCTGCTCGGCGCGCAATGCCATGATCTCACGGACGACAGGGATGTTGTCCGCCGGCCCAGCGTGGGTCCCGCGCGCGGTCCATGCCTGGTGCGCGGTGCGGCGTAGATCGCGGCGCGCGGAGAAGGTCAGAAATGGTTCGATCGACGAGCGTGCGAGCGTGATCACATAACGGCCGGGGAGGCCACGTTCATCGGCGGCCTGCGCTGCTGCGACGCGGACGAACTCAGGCAGCCCGTCGAGATCGGCTTCGTCGAGCACCAACTGCCATTCGCGCTCGTCATGCAAGACGTTCTGGCCAAACGCGGTGTGCAATGTCGCGAGCCGCTCGCTGATCGCCGCCATTCGGGCCTTCTGTTCGGGGTTCAGCAAGGCGCCGTTGCGCACCAAACGCAGATGATGGCGTTCGAGAAGGCGAAGTTGATCTTTTGCCAAACCGAGAGCCGCACGACGCGCGTAAAGGTCGGCGATGCGCGCAAATAATTTGGGATCGAGCGCGATCCGCATCTGATGCTGTGCGAGTTTTGGCGCAAAGTCGCGGGCGATTGCTTCGAGCGGCGGGTTCGTATCACTCGCGTCAAGGTTGGAAAAGACGCGGCCCACACGGTCAATCAGGCGCCCGCTGCGCTCAAGAGCTTCGATTGTATCGGCAAAGCTTGGCGGCCATGGCGCCCCGGTAATTGCGTCGATTTCGGCTTGCTGCTCGGCCATTCCACGCTCAAAGGCCGGCGGAAAATGTTGCGGCTGGATGCGATCGAAAGGCGGGATGCCGAATGGCGTGTCCCAGGTCTCAAAAAACGGATTTTCGCTCATTGCAATCCCAAAGATTATGCCGTCCCCAAAGAGTACGCCGTAAATGTCGGGCGGATCGGCTGCCGATCCAGTGCCGAAATTTGGCTCGCCGCGCAATCTCTCAAATCAGCGGCTAGAGTCCCGATTCTCCGGGCAATGTCGTTGTGCTCAGGATCGCCCGGATCTGATCCTCCTGAACCCGCGACACCATCATTTGGCGATATTGGTCGTAGGCGCGTTGGCCACCGACGTAAATGCAGCCGCAAACATTCGGGTCGGCATACATGTATTTGATGCTGCCGTTCGAGTTCCGCATAACGAACTGGTGTGGCGGCAACACCTTGAGCGCCGCCAGGCGTTCCTCGGTATTGACGTCTCGGCGCACAAACCCCGCCTGCGCCAAAAGATCGTCCTTGGTTGGCGCCGCTGCCTCAGGATTGGCGCATGCCGCAGCCAGCAACGTGATACAGGTCATCGTGATCCCGGTATGGCAAGGTCGATTCATGGCAAAACCCCGCGTGTATGGATAAAATCAACACAATAAATTGCTGATAATGAGCAGCAAACTTAGTATAGCGAGCGACCTACAGCGGGAGCTGCGTTATTATTCGATTTGCTTCGGATTGGATGTGGGGGCCTGTGGGATCGGGTTGAGCCGCACAAACTTGCAGCTTTAACGTTGAGACGAATGCACCTCGGTCAATCCAGTGTTGCACCTGACCCGCGGCGGGGCTCTGGAAACGAACCCGCATCGGCCCATATTGCCCGCTGCCCGGCGACGGTTGCGGCCGGCGGCGGGATGAGGCAAGCTGTCGCAGGCGAACGCGATAAACACGGTTCGAGATGCCGGATGCACGCGACGGGAGGGATGACGGCTCGTATCGCCGCGATTATAAGACCGGCGCGATGCGGTCACCTCAATGGCTCTTTTGGTCTGTCGATCGCAGCGAGAGAATTGGCGTCATGGGAAGGCTCCCATCGCCTGGAGGACCCTAGTGCAGCCGACCGATATCAATAACCCCGATTACTTTCACAAAGTCGTCGATTGCCAATGGGCCTGCCCTGCCCATACGCCGGTTCCCGAGTACATCCGGCTGATCGCCGAACGGCGCTATACCGACGCATTCATGGTTAATTGGGAGTCGAATGTCTTTCCCGGCATTCTCGGGCGAACCTGCGACCGGCCGTGCGAACCCGCCTGCCGCCGTGGCCGCGTCGAGAAAGAGCCGGTGGCGATCTGCCGCCTGAAACGCGTCGCCGCCGACAACAAGGGCGACATCCGTCCGTTTCTGCCGCAAATCCCGCGCGAGAAAAACGGCAAGCGCATCGCACTTGTCGGCGCCGGCCCAGCCTCGCTGACGGTGGCCCGCGATCTGATGCCGCTCGGTTATCACTGCGTGATGTTCGACGGCGACGCCAAGGGTGGCGGCATGATGCGCAGCCAGATTCCGCGGTTCCGCTTGCCCACCACCGTCACCGACGAAGAGGTCGATTTGATCCTCGACATGGGGGTCGAAACCCATTTCGGCGAGCCGGTGAATAGTCTCAGTGCGCTATTGGCCGAGGGTTGGGACGCCGTTTTTGTCGGCTGCGGCGCGCCGCGTGGGCGTGATCTCGAGATTCCGGGCCGCACCGAAGCGGCGGCTAACATTCATATCGGGATCGATTGGCTGTCGAGTGTGTCGTTTGGTCACATCAACAAGATCGGCCGACGCGTCATCGTGCTTGGTGGCGGCAACACCGCGATGGATTGCTGCCGCTCGTCGCGCCGGCTTGGCGGGGATGAAGTCACCGTCGTGGTGCGCAGCGGCTTTGATGAAATGAAAGCTTCAGCGTGGGAAAAAGAGGATGCGATGCACGAGGGCATCCCAATTCTCAATTGGCTGGTGCCGAAAGAATTCATCCACGATCGCGGTGATCTGACCGGCGTATTATTCGAAAAGGTGAAAGCGGAGTACGACGCGCGCGGCCGTCGTAATCTGGTCCCGACCGGCGAGCCCGATGTCCACATCCCGTGCGACGACATTCTGATCGCGGTCGGCCAGGAGAACGCGTTTCCGTGGATCGAGCGCGACATCGGCATTGTATTTGACCGCTGGGATATGCCCAAGGTCGACCCGAAGACTATGCAGTCGACCGTTCCGAACGTCTTCTTCGGCGGCGATGCCGCCTTCGGCCCGAAGAACATCATTTGGGCCGTCGCCCACGGCCACGATGCCGCGATTTCGATCGACAAGTTTTGCCACGGCGAAGATGTCAACGAACGGCCGGCCCCGGGCGTCACGCTGGTCAGCCAGAAAATGGGCATCCACGAGTGGAGCTATGATAACGACATTTCAAACGATTTCAGATATCGGGTGCCGCTGCGCGACACCGCCGTCGCGCTCGCCGATATCCGGGTCGAAGTTGAGCTTGGCTATGACGAAAAGCTCGGTTATCTCGAAGCCGAACGGTGCCTGAACTGCGACGTGCAAACCGTCTTCACCGGGCAGCTCTGCATCGAATGCGATGCCTGCGTCGACATTTGCCCGATGGATTGCATCACCTTCGCCGATAATGGCAGCGAGGACGAACTGCGCGAGCGACTGATGGCGCCGGCGCTGAACCGCGATCAGGATCTCTACATCGGCGGCTCGTTGAAGACTGGCCGGATCATGGTCAAGGACGAAGATGTTTGCCTGCACTGCGGGCTCTGCGCCGAGCGCTGCCCGACCGGCGCCTGGGACATGCGGAAATTCCTGCTGGACATGACCCTGGCCGGCCCTGCCTGCCGCGCTCAATAAGGGCCACTTTCAATGCCGAGGACGCAATGAACGCGCAGCGAAGTGGGAAACAAGCCAATATGCGCCCGCTCTGCCCGACAGCCGCGAGCTTTGCGCTGAAGCCTTTTACAGAGGCACGAACGTGGACGCATTAATCCGACAAAGCATCCAAAGCACTAACGACTTCGTCGTCAAATTTGGCAACGTCAACGGATCGGGCTCTGCCAGCGCCAACTCGCTGTTTGCAAAATCGGTCCTGCGCATGGGAATTCCGGCGAGCTCACGCAACATTTTCCCGTCGAACATTCAGGGCCTGCCGACCTGGTACGAGGTCAGGATTTGCGAGAAGGGTCATCTCGGACGCCGCGGCGGCGTCGATCTAATGGTCGCGATGAACCCCGAAACCTGGGACCAGGACGTCGCCGAAATCGAGCCGGGCGGATATCTGTTCTACGATTCGACCAAGCCGCTGCCGCCATCGAAATTCCGCGACGACGTTACGGTTATCGGCGCGCCGCTAACGGCGATCTGCAACCGCGAATACAACGATCCCCGCCAGCGCCAATTGTTCAAGAACATCATCTATCTCGGCGCTTTATCGGCATTGCTGAGCATGGATGTGGCGGCGATCGAGCAGCTGATCTCCGAGCAGTTCCGCGGCAAGGACACGCTGATCCGGCCCAATCTGCGCGCACTCAATCTCGGCCGAGAATGGGCCTTGAACGAACACGAATGCCCGATCGGACTGCGCCTTCGCAGCACCGACAAAGTCGGCAACCGTATCTTCATTACCGGCAACGATGCCGCGGCATTGGGAGCCGTCTATGGCGGGGCAACTGTCTGCGCCTGGTATCCGATCACGCCATCCTCATCGCTGGCTGAGGCGTTTGCCAATCATTGCCGCCGTTATCGGACCGATCCCGAGACCAAGAAAAAGCGCTATTCGATTATCCAAGCCGAAGATGAACTCGCCTCGATCGGCATGGTGATCGGTGCGGCATGGAACGGCGCCCGCGCCTTTACCGCGACCTCCGGGCCCGGCATCTCGCTGATGCAGGAGTTTATCGGGCTCGCCTATTTTGCCGAGATCCCGGCGGTGATTTTCGATGTGCAGCGCGGCAGTCCCTCAACCGGCATGCCGACCCGCACGCAGCAGGCCGACATCCTGTCCTGCGCTCATGCCTCGCATGGGGATACCAAGCATGTTCTTCTGTTCCCCGAAGACCCGCACGAGAGTTTTGCTTTCGCCGCCGAGGCGTTCGACTTAGCTGACCGGCTACAGACGCCGGTGTTTGTCATGCTCGATCTCGATATCGGCATGAATGACTGGTTGGTCGAGCCATTGGCTTGGGAAGAGAACCGGGCGTACGACCGCGGCAAAGTCATGACCGCCGAACAGCTCGATGCCGGTGTCGAATTTGGCCGCTATCTCGATGTCGACGATGACGGCATCCCCTATCGCACCTTGCCCGGCACGCATCCAACGCGCGGCGCCTTTTTCACCCGCGGCACTACCAAGGATCGCTATGCGCGCTACTCTGAGGAGGGGCCGGATTACGTCGACAATATGCAGCGGCTTCTGCACAAATTCGATACCGCGAAGCGTCTCGTGCCGCCGCCTATCAAACGATCAGCAGAACAGCCCACCCGCTATGGCGCGATTTATTTCGGCTCGACTTCGCCGGCCATGACCGAAGCGCTTGAAGCGCTCGAGCAACGGAATATTCACCTCGATACATTGCGCGTGCGCGCCTATCCGTTCCACGAGGACGTCTTCGACTTTGTTGCAGCCTACGACCGCGTCTTTGTCGTCGAGCAGAATCGCGACGCGCAATTACGCACTCTGTTGGCGATCGACGGCGAGATCGACCCGGCGCGGCTGGTGCCGATCCTGCACTATGACGGCACCCCGATCACTGCGCGCTTTATCGTCAAGGCGATCGCCGACATCCTCGATGTCGTGACCCTGGCGCCGCTCCATCGCTCGGCAGCGCAGTAGATCGCGCCCTATCCCTGCAATCTCTCCGGCAAATAGCTGTTCAAGCCCTATATCGAGGTCCCAATGACCTACATCACCAAACCGCCGCTGCATCACCCGAAGCTGCCGACCAACGCTCTCGGCTTTACCCATCGCGACTATGAGGGCGCGGTCTCGACCTTGTGCGCCGGCTGCGGGCATGATTCGATCAGTGCTGCGATTATCCAGGCCTGTTTTGAACTGAGCCTGCCGCCACACAAAATCGCCAAATTATCGGGGATCGGTTGCTCGTCCAAGACACCGACCTATTTCCTCGGCAAGTCACACGGGTTCAACAGCGTGCATGGGCGGATGCCGTCGGTGCTGACCGGCGCCAATCTCGCCAACCGCGATCTTGTTTATCTCGGCATTTCCGGCGATGGCGACTCGGCCTCGATCGGGCTCGGCCAGTTCGCCCATTGCATCCGCCGCGCCGTCAACATGGTTTACATTGTCGAGAACAATGGCGTTTACGGCCTGACCAAGGGCCAGTTCTCGGCAACCGCCGACAAGGGATCAAAAGCGCGCCGCGGTGCCGTCAACACCGATTCCCCGATCGATCTGGTGGCAATGGCATTGCAACTCGGCGCCTCGTTTGTCGGCCGCAGCTTTTCCGGCGACAAAAAACAACTGGTGCCGCTGATCAAAGCCGCAATCGAACACCGCGGTGCTGCCTTTATCGATGTGATTTCGCCCTGTGTCGCGTTTAACAACAATCCCGAATCGACAAAGAGTTTCGACTATGTCCGGGCCCACAATGAGGCAGTGAATTACCTGGATGTGATCCTCGAGCGCGAAGAGATCACCGCCGATTATGCGCCGGGCACGATCGAAACCGTGGTTCAGCACGACGGCTCAATTTTGCGGCTGCGCAAATTGGCGCCGGATTACGATCCGCATGACCGGATTTCAGCGATGGGCTATCTCCAACACCGCCATCAGCAGGGCGAGATCGTCACTGGCCTCTTGTTCGTCGAGCCTGATTCCGATGATCTGCACGAGTTGTTGGACACCGTCGAAGCCCCACTAAACGGGCTCGGCGAGACCGAACTTTGCCCCGGCCCGGCAGCGTTGGCACAGTTCAACGCGGCCCACCGCTGAGGTTCGCGCGAGCCCCAGCAACCCCCGCGACTAGCGGTCTCCGAACGCAAGACCGCTTTCTTTACTTTATTCTGCTCCGATCAGTGCGGCTAACCGATCTCGCCAGCGTGGCTGTCCGATCAGTTCATTCAGGCGAATGTCACTGCGCTGACCCGGGGAGGCAACGGACCGTCAATCTTCGTCTTTAATAGAATGACTACTCGGCGGTTTCTGATCCCAACGATCAAAGCGAGAATTTATACGGCAGTTCGAGCAGGACTTTCGCAACGGGTGTATTTGGCCCGGCGCCGATGCCGACGCTCAGATTGATTCGCGTCGATTGGGATATTTGATAACCAAGCCCGAAATTGAAGGTGCCGAATGAATACGGCGAACCTTGTATTGCCTGATGATTGGCAAAGGCGGTGAAGACATGCTGTTGTTGATAGCTAAAGGTCAGCGCCGCACGATCGTTGAGCGAAAACCCGATGCCAAAGGTTAGCGCCGGGTTTTCGCCGGGTTGCAGCAAAGTAGCGGTTCCAGGACCACCGCCGGGGTTCTGGATAGTGACTGTTCGCCCTAAATTATGGATATCCTGAACGTTGGCGAACAGAACACCGGGAGCAGTCGGCAACAACATCGTCAGGCTGGGCTCTATTGCATAAAACCCGGTGCCGGTCGCCAATTTCGTGGGCTGGCCTTCGAGGAATTGGCCGTTCGGGTCGTTCACCGTAATGATCGGCACGTCGAAAGGACTGATACCGGTTGCTGTCTTGAACAACGCATTGGCAACCAAAATTGGCCAGCCGTTGTTTCCCGAGTTGATTTGATAGCTCGTCCCGAATTGGAGGTCGCCAATACCGGTCCCAGTGGCGCTGACGCTTAACAGCTGCGCATTTGCGCCAACCGGGATCAGGCTGATCGTCTGGCCAGTATTGTATACATAGGGGACTTTGACATTGACCTCCCAGCGATCGGTTATGCCGTAGCGACCGGTCAGGGCTGCCGTCGTGATGTTTTGTTCAACTCGATTGGCAAAGATGTTGCCAAAGGTAATCCCGGGAATGATTTGAAAACCGTTCACCCCGAGTTGGTTTTGCGACCAGTAATCGTATTCGATCGACGGGTCGAGAACGAATTGCCCCTTCGGGGTCAGCACGCCGCCGGCGGTGGATAAAGACGGAGCGGTCTCCACCACCTGACGCGCCTGCTGTTGCGCCGCCGAAGGTCCCTGGATGGGGGCAGATTCACTCGGCGCCGGCGCGGGAGAGGGTTGGACCCCGGGGGCTGCCGGAGCGGATGGCGCCGCAGCGGGCGCTTGTGCCACCTCAACGCCGGTCGGAGGCGACGGCGAGCTTACCGTTGGCGCGCTGGAGATTGTCGCAGGCGTACCCGGAGCACCCACTCCAGCCGGTGCAGTGCCGGTGCTTGCCTCTCCGGTTGCGCGCAGTGTGCGCAGCTGCTCGTCAAGGAGTTCACTCTTGCGGTCAAGTAATTTACTCTTACGATCGAGGTCGAGAAACTGCTGATGAAGTTTTGATTCTTGCTTTTTAAGTGCAGAAATTTCCTTTTGAATTTCGGTGCGCAGCTTGTTGAGATCATCGCTATTAGGGTCAGCGACGGCTGGGTTTGGCAGCAGCGCGCCAAAGCACACTCCGCCCAACAGCAATGCCGTGATTGGCGGGAAGGAATTGCAATAGGGTCGACTGCCTTGGTTTAGACTAGCGGACACCCGTGGCCAGTCGCTGCCCGCGGCAAAGCCTGACGAAGCTGTTGTTCCAATCGCGCAGGGCGACCGCCGAGCCAACATGCCGAAATACCGTGAGCACCGCATCTCTAACCGATCGCAATTGCTTCGGCACCTATCGTTTCGCGTTCAAGGATAGCGCGTTCGCGCTGAATTCGCGAGACAAATTCCACCGCAACGCAACGGTTCACCTCACATGCCGATCGGATTTTTTCGCTACCGGCGAGACTGCGAATGTAATCGCGCCGGACAAGGGAATTTTACGCAGTAATCGAAACAGATTTTAGAGTTAAGATCGGCGGATGCCGCGCCGCGCAACCGCACCGGTGTCAATTATCGGGCGTGCCGGGGCTGCCGCAAAGGGCCCCCGGCGCAGGACGGCATTACAACCTTCGATACCGGTCCGTAGACGCCCCCCGCCGAAGCCGACGCGACGAGGTCGGTGCTTTACCGTAGCAGCGGCTGTACCTTCTCGCACAATAGCTGCATCGAACGCATCACCCGCTCGTGCGGGATCAGACCGCCGGTGTTGAGCTCTGCCAGGATGCCGGCGAGACCGAGTTGTTCCCTAAGGCTCGCGAGATTATCGGCGACGACCTCTGGTGTGCCGACGATCGCTCGCCCGCGCCGCACCTCGTCCCAGGTCAGGTTCTGCAGCCGCTGAGCGCCCTCAACCCGCCGCTCCGTGTCGAAGATGCCAGGGCGATTGGCCGATTCTTCGAGCCGGGCGCCCAGATAGCGGTAGAAATTCATCAGGGTCTCCTGCGGATCAGAGAGCGCCTGTTCGAGTGTGTCGCCGACATAGACCGGCGCACGCAGATAAACCTGGCCATTTCCGGGATGACCGGCGGCTTTCCAGGCCTCGCGATATATCCCGACATTGGGCAGGACTTCGTCGAACGTGCCGCGCCGCGCGCCGACAAAGATCGCGTAACCCTGCCGGCCGGCGGAAATAAACGTGTCTTCTCGATTGGCGGCGATGCGGATCGGCGGATGCGGCTTCTGGTACGGCTTTGGAACGACGCAGACATTTTCATAATTGTAGAATTTGCCGGCGAACGAAAACGTTTCTTCTGTCCAGGCGCGCTTGACGACCTCGAGCACCTCGGTAAAACGCTCAGGGCTCTCGCCGTAAGGGATGCCATAGGCCTCGTAGGCGCGTGGGAAGCCGCTGCGGCCGACCCCGAACAGCAGCCTTCCATGGCTGATGTGGTCGACCGTCGCGGCTTCTTCGGCGAGCCGCAGGGGCTGGCATAGTGGCAGCACCTGGACGCCGGTGCCGATTTTGATGTTGCGGGTTCGGGAGGCAATCGCGCTCGCGATCGTCATCGGCACCGAACACACCGAGCGTTCGGGGGCCATATGGATTTCCGCCAGCCAAATCGCGTCAAGGCCCCAGCGCTCGGCGGCATCGACCTGCTCGAAAGCAGTGTCAAACGCTTCTCCCTCGCTCTGTCCCGGGCGCCGCTGGAACTCGTGGAAAACGCCAAATTCGAAGGGCATCGTTGCTACTCCTTTTAGATTCTTACTGGCCGGCCAGCGCCAGGGCGGGCTCGTCGGCAAAGGCCGGCATGATCTCGCGCGCAAAGCGGCGGATATTCTCGCGCGAGCCGCCGAAATTGATGATCACGTATTCGACCCCGCCGGCGCGCAGGCGTTCGAGCTTGCGCATGATCTCATCCGGCGAGCCGAACAGCGCGCTCTCCGCACTCTCATGGCGCGCCGCTTTTTCATCATCGAGGAGATAGCGGGCCCGGGTTTCGGTGCCGGGTTGCCGGGCCAGCGCATTAATCCGCATATGACCCTGATAGCGGCGTTCGAGCGCTGCTTCTTTGTCCGCCTGGTCCTTCGCAATGTGCACAGCGCGGGCAACCGCTACTTCCAGCGGATTGAACCGCCGTCCGCGCGCCTCGACCTCTTCCTTGAATTGTGCGACCTGTTCCAGGATTTCCTCGGACAGCGAATGTTGGCCCAACAGCATGTTATAGCCGCGGCGCACGACCTCGTTGACCGAGCGCTTGCTCCCGGCCCCCATCCAGAACGGCGGATGTGGTTTCTGTGCGGTCGGCGGTTCGACGACGATGTTGTCGTACTGCCAGAATTTGCCGCGGTGCGAGAACGGGGTTTCCGAAACAAAGGATTTCGTAATCACGTCAAGCGCCTCTTCGAAGCGCTCGTCCGCCTCCTCCATCGCCACACAAAAGCCGGCAAACTCGTTCCATCGATAGCCTTTGCCGACCCCGAAATCGAGCCGCCCGCCTGACAGCAAGTCGAGAGTCGCGGCCTGCTCCGCGAGCAGGACCGGATTGTGCCACGGCAGTACCAATACCGCGGTGCCGAGCCGTAAATTCCGGGTGCGTGCGCCGAGCCAGGTCAACAAATTGAGGCTCGCCGAGACCTGGCCAAAGCCGGTGAAATGATGCTCGACCAGAAATGTGCTGTAGTAACCGAGCGCCTCGGCCTCGACATTATTGTCGATAAAGTCGCGAAAACCCTGGCTGCTGTCGGTATCGGGACCGGCACGCCGAGCCTGCGCGCTGCCGAACAATCCGAACTTCATCTTTTCTCCTTTGTCCTAATGCAGTCGCGGCATGACTTTTTCGCACAGCAACTGCAAGGAGCGGGTCATTGCTTCGGGTGCGATCAAGGCGCCGAAATTAAGCTCGGCAAGAATGCCGTCGAGGCCCAACTCCTCGTGCAATTGTAACAGACGATCGGCGACCCGCTCGGGGCAGCCGATGATGACCTTGTCGCGCTGCACCTCTTCGTAGGAAATCGTGCGGATCGCGACCGCTTCGGCGGCGCGGCGGCGGTTGGGCGCACCTTCGAGTTGCGAACTCAAGGTGCGATAGCCGAGCATAATGCTCTCCTCGGCTTCGTCGAATGCCCGCCGGTCGGTGTCGGCGATATGCAGGGTTAGTCGCAGGTAAACTTCGCCCTCGCCGGGGTGGCCGGCCTCTCTGTAGGCTTGGCGGTAGGCGGCGAGATCCGGCGCCAGCCCCGACAACGAGCCGCTGCGCACCGCGACAAAGATCGGATAGCCGGCCTCGCCGAGGGACGGAAACGTCTCCTCGCTGGCGGCGGCGACGCGGATCGGCGGAAACGGTTGCTGAAAAGGCCGCGGCACAGCACTGGCATTCTCGAAATTCCAATACTTGCCTTCAAAGGAAAACCGCTCCTGTGTCCAGGCTCGTTTGACGATTTCGAGAGTTTCAAGAAACCGCTCGCGGCTTTCCGAATACGGCACCCCATACGCCATGTAGCTGCGCGGATTACCGCTGCGGCCGACGCCGAACAGCAGACGGCCGTTGCTGATCTGGTCGACCGTCGCGGTTTCCTCGGCGAGTCGCAACGGATGGCATAGCGGCAACACCTGAACCCCGGTGCCGATCTTGATATGCTTGGTGCGGGCGGCGATTGCGCTGGCGACGGTCATCGGCGCACTCATCACCGAGCGGCGCGCTTGCTGATGGATTTCGGCGAGCCAGATCGCGTCGAGCCCCCAGCGGTCAGCCGCCTCGATCTGGTCCAGCGCCTCCGCGAACGCCGCTGCCTGGGTCTGATCCGGCCGGCAGTGGAATTCATGGTAGACGCCGACTTCCATAAACTTTCTCCTGTACGCTAGCCCGCTGATACGACGCTAAAATCAATTCGTCTATCAAGCAAATACCGATTTCCGATCATGCTCATGCCGCTGCGGCATGATGAGCATCGGACAATTCCGGTTGACCTTCGCGCGCGCGGGTGGGCGGAATCGCACCCGCAATGGAATTACGCAGCCTCCATTATTTTGTTCGCATCGCCGAACTCGGCAGCATTACCCGCGCCTCGGCCCATTTGCAGATCGCCCAACCGGCGCTGACCCGCCATATCCAGCGGCTTGAGGACGAGCTCGATGCGGCTTTATTCACCCGCGCTAACCGCGGCGTAAAACTGACCGAGGCCGGACAAAAATTGCTCGACAGCGCCCAGCGCATCCTGCGCGATATCGAGCGCGCCGGCGACGAAATCCGCGCGCATAAGGCGCATCCATCAGGCAAAATCATCTTGGGCGTGACGCCGCCGCTGTGCCCGGTGGTGGTGCCCGAGCTGTTTGCGCATATGCGCGAGCATTATCCGCTGGTCGAACTGAAAGTGGTGCATGCCGGCTCGGCGCGGCTCGAAGAATTCATCATCGCCGGTCTCGTCGACTTGGCCCTGATGGCAGAGATCTCGCGGAGCCGGCTGATCGCCTTGACCCGATTGGCGGAAGAGGAAATGGTCCTCGTGACACGCCCCGGCGCGCGGCCGCGAGGCTTTGTTACCGTTGATGAATTGAATCGCACGCCGCTGATCCTGGGCGACGGAATGCGCGCTGCGCTTGAGGTTTTGCTGGCCGGCCGCGGCATCGCATTGCGGGTCGATACCGAGCTCGACGATCACGAGACCATTCGGCAGATGGTACAGCAAGGGGTCGGCGCGTCCATCTTGCCGCACTCCTCGGTCTATCGCGAATGCGCGCGCGGGCTGGTGGAAGCGCACCGGATTACCGGGTCGGGCGTGTTTCGCACCCTGGCGCTCGGGGATGCGGCGAGCCGCGGCCCGTCGGCTGCGCGGCAAGCGGTTGCCGAGGTCGTGACCGAAGTGGTCGGCCACATCGAGGAGGACGGCAAGCTGCGGGCGGCGATCGCCGAACCGGTGCCGGAGACGGCTGCCGGTTCGCGGTCGCGCCGGCGGGTACGGGTCGAAGCTTAAAAGCTTAGTCGAGAGGAGGAAACCGATGCAGATCGTCGACTCACAGATCCACCTTTGGGAAAACGCGCGGATGTCGCCGCAGCACCGTCAGATCCCGACCTACAACGTCGACGACGCGCTAAAGGAAATGGCCGAGGCCGGGGTCGACGCCGCGGTCATCCACCCGCCCAGTACTCTTGGCGAAGCGCCGAATGTGCAGGCAGTGGAAGCGGTCAAAGCTAATCCCGACAAGTTCTGCATTCTCGGCAATTTCGATCTGCAGGCGCCAAACCGCGAGGAAATCGTCCGGAATTGGCGGCAGCGGCCGGGCATGCTCGGTTTCCGGTTCACGTTCAACCAACCGCATCAGCAGAGCTGGTGGTCGGACGGCTCGCTCGACTGGTTTTGGGCGGCCTGCGAGCGCGAAAAACTGCCGGTCGGCTTAATGGCCGGTGGCCATTTAGCCGACCTCGCCCGCATCGCTGAGCGCCATCCAGGCCTCAAGCTCCACATCGATCATCACGGGCGCGGTGGGGGCGGCGGTGCCGGGACGGACGATGCCGCCTTTGACAATCTCGGCGAGATGCTGGCTCTGGCGAAATATCCCAATATCGCGGTCAAATTGTCGGGCGCGCCCAGTTATTCGAGCGAACCCTATCCTTACCGCAACATCCACAAATACATTCGCCAGATCGTCGACGCCTTTGGCCCGCAGCGCTGCTTTTGGGGGACCGACATCACCCGCATGCCGTGTTCCTACCGACAATGCGTAACGATGTTTACCGAGGAAATGCCGTGGCTGCAGGGCCGGGACAAAGAACTCGTCATGGGTGATGCAATCTGCGCTTGGCTCGGCTGGCAGCGCCCGGCCTCGGCGTAGCGGGCGGGACCTCGGCCGCAGTCGCAGGATTCGGCGGGTCCAGCGCCCGCCCAAGCGGAATGTTGTCAGTTGGCAATCCTCACCGCGCTAGCTCCCCTATGCGGGGAGCCCGCGATGCTTCCTAGAGCTGTCGAATCGGCTATGTGGAGTTAGGAGTGCGGCGGAGACTGCGGCGTTCCGGGCGGGATGGCTGAATCAGGCGACTTTTTTGCGTTGGGTGCGCACTTGCCATGCCAAACGCCCGATTTATCTGGCGTCGCGGCTTCCCGGTGGTACCCGTGTCCGCAGCGCTGGACGACCAACGTAGTCACCGGCGCGGCAACCACCTGATCATGGAATGCGGTCGGCGCCGCCTGAACCAACGCAGTGGACGCGATGAGACCCGCCATACCAACTACCCCAACAATCAGCGCGCGCATGACTCTCTCCAGTGTTCGACTGACTGGCACTTTGATTAATACGCACTCCTCGTTTGTGATAGACGCAAATCGCCGCAGTCTTAAAATACGCTTGCGCCACGCTTAAGAAAAGCTTGCAACGATCAGGAAGGCGTGACCCGGGCCCCAGACTGGCTAGGTGAGGCTCTATCGTGATGCCGATCCGCTATGCGGGCGATCGACAAACAGCATTTGGATTATTGCAGAGGGTTGCCGTAACGTCTGCCGGCGGGTTCGGCGCGACGAAAAGCGAGGATTAACGGAATGCAATTCGGTCTGTTCGGCAGTGCCGCGGCGCGGCGCGCCAAAGGGCCTGAAGAGGTGGAGTTCGACAGCGCCGAGGGCTTTCGCGACTTCATCGAATATAATGTCGAGGCCGAGGCGCTCGGGTTTCACAGCACCTTTGTCGTCGAGCACCATTTCACTGGTTACGGCCAGGTCTCGGCGACGATCAACCTCCTCACCTGGCTCGGCGCGCGAACCCGGCACTTGCGGCTCGGCACGGCGGTCATGGTATTGCCGTGGCACAACCCGGTCCTGCTTGCTGAGCAGGCCGCGACCCTCGATCTGCTATCCGGCGGTCGTCTCGATTTCGGCATCGGCAAAGGTTATCGCTATAACGAGTTCGCCGGTTTTTGCGTGCCGATGGAAGAGGCTGACGCGCGTTACGACGAGGCGCTCGGCGTGATCCTTAAAGCGTGGACCGCCGACGAACCGTTTTCGCACCGCGGCAAATACTGGCAATTCGACAATATCGTCGTCGAGCCGCCGACCGCGCAAAAGCCGCATCCGCCAATCTGGATGGGAGCTGGCAGCGAGCGCTCGATCCGCCGCGTTGCCGCGCAGGGCTACAATTTGCTGCTCGGGCAATACGCGTCGCCGGCTGATGTCGCCAACAGCATTGCGATCTACAAATCGGAGACCCAGGCGCGAGGTCGCCAATGGAATCCGATGCAAGTCGCGGTAACCCGAGCTTTTTTTGTCTGCGATAGTCAGGCGGAGCGCGACGCGGCAATGGAGCGCCGGCTGGCAAACCGTTTGCGTCAGCTAAAGCTGGCGACAACGCCCGATGGCACCGTGCACGGCGGACCCGACCGCGCCACCGGAGACCCGCAAGCGGTGAACGAGGCGAGTGCGATGTACGGCAATCCCGATCACATCGCCGAACGACTGGACCAATTGCGCGCTGCCGGGGCCGGCTATGTCCTGGTCAATGGCGGGGGCTCGGGCGGCGGCGCCCGCGGCCGCACTAGCCTGCGCCGCTTTGCCCGTGAAGTGATGCCGCATTTTGCGGAAGTTGCCCCGCGCCACGCCGCCGATTAGCAGCAGGAAGCCGCGTGTTCACCCCTCTGCGGCAGGCTGACCTCCGCGAGTAGCGCTCCTCGATTGGAGTGCGGCGAGTGCTTCGGGGGTGTCGATATCGACCAGGATCGCGTCATCATCCATTTCGACTTCCGCGACTAGTTCAGCATGCTCGCCGATCAAGTGCCGGGCGCCGACATCGCCCGCAATCTGCGCCATCTCCGAAAAAAAGCGCTTGGACCACAACACCGGGTTGCCGCGCTTGCCATGCCGCGTCGGCACAACGATCGCGCGCCCCTCGAGCGGGTTGAAAGCCGCGATCAGCCGATCGAGATGGCGGCCAGAGATCAGCGGCATGTCGCCCAGGCAGACCAACACCCCGTCGAGGTCGCCCGGCAGGGAAGAAAGGCCGCATTTCAGGGAAGTCGATAGACCCTCGGCGAAATCGGGGTTGCGCACCCGCTCGACCGGCAAGCGGCCGAGTGCCGCGTCAATCTCGTCGCCGCGGTTGCCGAGCACGGCGATGATCGGCCTTGCACGCGAGGCCAGCAAGCGTTGCGCCACCCGCGCCACCATCGGCATGCCTTCAATTTCGGCCAGCAATTTGTTGGGGCCGCCCATCCGTCGCGACTGACCGGCGGCGAGCAGCAAGGCGCCAATCCGCGGCCCGGGTGGCTTTTCTTTTTCCTTAGCCGAAGGCGGCTTGGCCTCGGCTCGCGGCAGTGGCCGGGTCGGGATCTCGGCGAGGAGCCCGCCTGCTCCCATACGCATGATCTCGGCCGAGCCGACCGGCAACCCGGCTACCAACCGCTGCAAAACCCAATCGAAACCGTTGACCTTTGGCGAGCGGGCACAGCCGGGCAACCCCAAGACGACCCTCTCGCCAATATGGCCGAGCAGCAGAAGGTTGCCGGGATCGACCGGCATGCCGAAATGATCGACACGCCCACCGGCGCGCTCGATCGCGGAGGGAATAACGTCGCGGCGATCCAGGATTGCCGAGGCGCCATGGATCAGCAGCATCTCGATCCCCAAGCTAAACGCATCGTGGATCGTCGACGCCAGGGCTTCGGTTTCGTGGACGCAGCGCGCTTCAAAAATAAGCGAGCAGCCCAACGCCGACAGCCGGCCTTCGGTGACTTCCTTTGTCTTATCGAGGATGCTCTCCTTGAGACCCGGAAGTCGGGTCTGAATCAGCCCCAGCGATAGGGCTCGGAACGGAGCCACCCGCAGGAGCGGCCCGCCATTGACCGCGAACCTAACGCATTGCTTGATCGCCTCTTCGGGTGCGGCGAATGGGATGATTTTGATCGTCGCCACCATCTGCCGCGGTTCGACAATGGTGAACGGCGGCAAAGTGCCGAGCGTGATGGCTTCGTCGACCAGATTAAGCCGATCGACCCGCTCGCGATCGAGGGCCAAGACCCCTCTCCCGTCGGCGTGCAGATTGACCCGGCCTGTAAACGGCGCTGCCGCCGAAACGCCGGGCCCAATCGCCGCCAGCGCCACCCGTTGTGCAGCCATATCCTCGGCGACATCGCCGGGTTCGAGCCGCGCGACAGTGATCCGCAACAACCCTGCACCAGCGATCAACTCGAGATCGGCGGCCGACAGCAGCCGGCCCTTTTTCAGCGCGGTCGAGCCGAACTTCAGGCTATGCGCGAGGATGGCCCCTTCCGCCTCACCGACGGCGACCTCGCCGAATTTCATCCCGCCTCCGCCGCACTACCCTTACGCAGCACCTGGATCATCTCGGCAACGATCGAAGTCGCGACCTCGGCTGGGGATACGGCGCCGATCGCGAGACCGATTGGGCCGTGAATGCGGCCAACATCGTTGTCGGTAAAGCCCTGTTGCTTCAACCGCTCGCAGCGCCCGGCGTGGTTACGGCGCGAGCCAAGCGCACCGATATAAAAGCATTCGGAGCGCAACGCCGCGGCCAATGCCGGGTCATCGAGCTTGGGATCGTGGGTCAGTGCGATGACCGCCGAACCTCGATCAAGGCGCAGCCGATCAAGCGCTTCGTCCGGCCATTCGCTGACCAACTCGACCCCCGGAAACCGGGCCTGGGTCGCGAACGCGCCGCGCGGATCGATAACCGTCACCGCGTAGTCAACCATCGTCAGCATCTGCGCCAAAGGCTGCGCGATATGGACCGCTCCGATGATAAAGCACCGCATCGGCGGGGTGAGCACCTCGACAAATACCCGACCCGCCGGGGTCTCGATCGCTCGATTGCGGCCAGCGCGCCACACGTCGCGGATCGCGCCGAGCGCCGCTTCATCGAGAGTGAGGTCGCCCTCGGCGTCTTTGCCGTCGAGCAGCAATTGCCAGCCGGTGGCGAGATCGGTCGCGAGTGCGACGGAGCGGTGCTCACGCCCGGCCTCGACGACGCGATCGAGGATGCGGCCCTTCATTCCACGCGCTCGACAAAGATTTGGATCTTGCCGCCGCAGGCGAGGCCGACTTCCCAGGCCTGGTCGTCGCTGACGCCAAAATCGAGGAGCCGCGGTTTGCCGTCGCGGATCACCTCCTGCGCCTCTTGGACGACGGCCCCCTCGACACAGCCGCCCGACACCGAGCCGACCATGGCGCCCTTGTCATCGACCGCGAGCTTGGCGCCGACCGGCCGCGGGGAGGATCCCCAGGTGGTCACCACCGTCGCCAACGCCACACCCGACCCGGCCTCGCGCCAACGCGCCGCCTGCTCGAGAATTTCCGCCGTATCGCTCATGCCGCCTTACTCCGTTAAAGGGCCAATCGGTTCTTAACCTAGACACGCGAAATTTCTATAATATTGGGAGACGTCGAACACACTTGGCTCATCAAGCGTTTCGAATTTCCGTCCCTGTCGCCGGACGTACCAATGATTATCGTCGGAGTGTCCCTTCGATATGTAAACCTTGTATCTGTCCTCTCCGCTCCTCACGGACTGCCTCACGGCAGCTACAAAATCCGTGATTGGGAAAATAAAGATATCCCCTAGGTAGCGATTATCTCTTGATAAGACATAAGCCAAGTATAGTCCTTTACGATCTTCTAGGCCTTGAAGCTCCTTAGCTGTGAAGAATCGCCACGATGTGGTGCAAAAGAGTTTATGCTCCCACTTGGCCATAATTTCATAAAGCTTTCCATACTTAACTTGAACGTCGCGGTACTCAACCGAATTTCCACGACGCCGGCGCAGAACAATATCTACCTTATCTACATCGAGGAAGTGGGTATAAGGGTGCCATTCATTCTGAAAGAACTCGAATTTCGCCAGCGTTTCGCCCAATACCTCATAGTGTCCCGCTTTTTGTTTCTTCAACTGGTCACTGAGGACGTCGTCCTGCGACGCGAACCTAGAAGCGGCTTCGTCGAGAATTTCTGCAGCATGGCTCATGCCGCCTTCTCCTGATAATGCCGCAAGACCGGTGTCGCCGGCCCACGCCGCGCCGGGGCCGCGCTCAATGCCCCGATCAGCTCTTCGAGGCTGACGAGATTGTGCACCGGACGGAACTCGTCGACATAAGGCATCATCGCCCGCATACCGAGTGATCTTGGCTCGAAGCCCTCATAGCGCAACAGCGGGTTCAGCCAGATCAAGCGGCGGCACGAGCGGTGCAGCCGGTCCATTTCACGGGCCAGCCCGGTGCCGGCGTCGCGGTCGAGCCCATCGGTGATCAGCATGACGATCGCCCCCTGCCCCAACAGGCGGCGCGACCACAAGCGGTTGAACTCAGCAATCGAATGACCGATGCGGGTCCCGCCCGACCAATCGGCGACCGCTTCGCCGACCCGATCCAAGGCGAGATCAACATCGCGAAAGCGCAGGTAGCGGGTGATGTTGGTCAGCCGGGTGCCAAAGACAAAGGTGTAAACCCGGTCACGGTCGTTGGTGACGGTGTGCATGAAATGCAGAAAGATGCGGCTGTACCGGCTCATCGATCCCGAGATGTCGCACAACACCACAAGCGGCGGCGGCCGGCGGCGCGGGCTCTTGCGCTTTAATTCGATCAGCCCGCCCGAGCGCAGCGCGGCACGCAGAGTCGCGCGCAGATCGGCGCGAGCCCCGTGCCGATCAGGGGCAAAGCGTCGCGTCGGAATATCCTGCACCGGCAGGCGCAACCTGGAGATCGCGGCCTTGGCGCGCGCCAGTTCTTCAAGCGACATTTTCTCGAAATCCATGCCGCGCAGCTGCTCGCGGTCGGAAAACGTCATGACCGCATCGATCTCGGTGTCGACCTCCTCGGGCTCACCCGCCGGTTCGTCGCGGTTGGGGTGCAATGCCTCGGCGAGCCGCCGCGCCATTTCGGCGCCGCGATCCTCCTCCCCGGGAACGCGCATTTCCGGCAGCACCAGCGCCATCATCTTTTTCAAGAGGTCCGGGTTGCGCCAGAAGACGTGAAATGCCTGGTCAAAGATCAGCCGCTGGTCCGGCCGGTTCACAAACACCGCGTGCAACGTCCAGTAGAAGTCGCGGCGGTCAGTGATGCCGATTGTCCGAACCGCCTCGACAGCGTCGATGACCTTGCCCGGGCCGACCGGCAATCCGGCGGCACGCAAGGTGCGCGCAAAATGCATCAGGTTGGCGAGCAGCCGGCCGTGCGGCGCAGACGGCCCCTCACCCGCCCGCTGATGCGGGTCCCTCCCCTTCCCCGCACGCGGGAAAAGGGGTGGGGTGAGGCGCTGATCAGTCAAGCTGCACCAAGAATTGTTGCTAAGCCGCGGCGGCCGCTTCGGCCTTGATTTGGTCGAGAAGGCGAGCGGCCTCGCTGCCCTGAATGCGGGCGATGTCGTCTTGGTATTTGAGCAATACACCCAAAGTGTCGTTGATCGCCTGCGGCGTCAGTTCGAGCACGTCGAGCTGCATCAGCGCCTCGGTCCAATCGATGGTTTCGGCGATGCCTGGCAGCTTGAACAGATCCATCGACCGCAATTTCTGGACAAATCCGACGACCTGCTGCGACAGGTGCTCGCTGGCTCCGGGCGCCTTGCGCTTGAGGATTTCGAGTTCGCGCGCCGCACTCGGGTAATCGACCCAATAGTAAAAGCAGCGCCGCTTCAACGCGTCGTGGATCTCGCGCGTACGGTTCGAAGTGATTATGACGATCGGCGGATGCTCGGCGCGGATTGTGCCGATCTCCGGGATCGTCACCTGGAAATCGGACAGGATTTCGAGAAGAAAAGCTTCGAATGGTTCATCGGTGCGATCAAGCTCGTCGATCAGCAACACCGGCGCGCCGGCGATGTCGGGCTCCAACGCCTGTAATAGCGGGCGCTTGATCAAAAACCGGTCGGAAAAGATCGTGCTTTCGATTTCGCCGCGATCCTCCTCAGCCGCTTCGGCAAGGCGGATCTCGATCATCTGCCGCGCGTAGTCCCACTCATAAACGGCTGAGGCGACATCAAGCCCCTCATAGCATTGCAGGCGGATCAGCCGGCGATGCAGCGCGGTTGCCAAGACTTTGGCGATTTCGGTTTTCCCGACCCCGGCTTCGCCTTCGAGAAATAGCGGCCGGTTCAAATGCAGCGCCAAATGGACCGCCGTCGCCAGGCTGCGGTCCGCGATGTAATCGGCGCTGCCGAGCATCGCGAGGGTCGCATCTACAGAGGCCGGGAGTTTGGCAGGGTTGGCAACATCCATCGCAGCAGAATTCAAATCCAAAAGAAATCCTCTCCCGACGACTGAGATGACCGAGGCAAAGCCCGTAGGCCGCTGTGCCTGCTTCGTACATTGCAAACTTAATAGGTCGATACCCCGGATGCCACCCGCCGGGGGATGACCCTCGGCACTAAGGGGCACGCACCTGCACTCTCGCCAAGCGAGCCGCCGCTACCGCCAGCCGCCGATCGAAGCTAATAAAGGCCTCGCATTCGCCAGCCTTAGCCAAATGCAAAGCGTCTGCAAAATCCATCCCACGCTCCATCCAGTCCAGAGCCAACGCGATCAGAGCCGGATCTTCAACAGATACCTGTGACAGCCCGGCAAAGGCTCGGATCGCCGGAGCAATTTGACTGGTCGCGAAACCGTAGGCGCTGCGCAGCACCCACTCGGTCTCCAATACGACCGTCGTGCATACGAATACTTCAGCGCCTTCGATTAACGCCTTTGCCCTTGCGGATTGCTCGGGGTGATCGGCGGTCAAATAGCGCACCACCAAGTTAGTATCGATCGCGAGCATCACGCCGCTTCACTTCGGCGGCGATCGCCGCGTCCATTTCCTCCAATGTCTTCGGCCCGCCTGGCGACGCAAGAGAGCCAAAAACATTTTCGGGCCGCGTCGGCGGAAAACACAGCAGCGGCCGCAGCAATATCCCCTCGGGCGTGTCTTCGATGGTTAGCCGCGTTCCCGGCCCCCAACCCCGGCGCTGGCGGATTGACTTTGGCAATATGACCTGCCCCTTGGTCGACACGGTCGTGGTCACGAGCGCAGAAGACGTCATAGCCGCCTCAGGTAAGACTTTGGTAAGATAAGCGGCGCGCGCTCGATGCACAAGCGACGGGAAGAGGGCGCGAACTCGGGGGCAGCAATGGATGGCGTTCGCCGCGTCGCGTTCGCCGTGCTCCCTAATGATCCTGAGGGGTCTCGCTCGAATAGACAGGTGGATAGCTCGCGCGGTAGCCTCGCCTCTGAGCAAACGCCGCTGATGGGAGGGGACGAGATGGCCGGACTTGATACGGTATTGGAAACGACCGATGCGCAACGGCCGGCGACCGGTTTTGTATTTACCGAGGGACCGCTGTGGCACCCCGACGATTTCTATTATTTCGCCGATGTGCGCGCGAGCAAGTTCTACCGGCTGAAGCTGGGGCAATCGCCTGAAACAGTGCGGAGCGACACCGGCGAGGGCAACGGCACGACCTTTGACCTGCAAGGTCGCTTCGTTATTTGCGAGGGCGGCAACCGCCGCGTCACCCGCTGGTCCGACGACCACCACAGTGAAGTCGTCATGGACCGCTACGAGGGCCAGCGCATCAATCGGCCAAACGATGTCGTCTGCAAATCGGACGGCACCATCTGGTTTACCGATCCCGGATTGCGGGTGCCTCTCGCCGACAAGGAACTCGCGCATTCCGGCGTCTACGCTGTCAAACCGGACGGAACGAACCGTCTCGTTGCTGAATTCGAGTATCCGAACGGTCTCGCCTTTTCGCCGGATGAGCGAGTGCTGTACGTCGCCAATACCCGTTACGCCCAATACATCCACGCGATCGAACTCGACAGCGCTGGCAATATGGTCAAACGGCGGATCTTTGCCGACATGTCCTCGGATGATACCGATGGCGTGCCAGATGGCATGAAGGTCGACCTACAGGGCAACGTCTACTGCACCGGCCCCGGCGGCACCTGGGTCTTCGCCCCCGACGGCTCGCGGCTCGGGATCATCCGCACGCCCGAGGTGCCGGCGAACCTCGCTTTTGGCGGGCCCGATCTGAAGACGATCTTTTTCACCGCGCGCACCTCGGTCTACACCTTGCGCGGCAAAATCCCGGGCCAGCCGCATCCGTGGTACCGTCTGCGTGCGAAATAACGCCGAGGAGAACCCCCATGAAAGTCGGCATTGCGCTCAATATGCTATCGGAACCCGGCCGGACCGATGTGGATGTCGTATCGGATCATCTGGCGATGGGCGATCTCGCCGAGCCGCTCGGCTTCGACTCGCTGTTCGCGCTCGAGCATCATTTCACCGGGTACGCGATGTCGCCGGCGCCGCTCGAATTACTCGCCTATTTCGCCGGCCGCACCAAGCGGATCAAGTTTGGGACCTCGGTTATCGTGCTGCCGTGGCACGACCCGATCCGTGTCGCCGAGGGCATCGCGCTCCTCGACATTTTAAGTAACGGACGGTGCCTGTTCGGCTTTGGCCGCGGTGCGGCGAGCGTCGAGTATGCGGGGTTCCGCATCCCGATGGGCGAAGCCCGCGCCCGCTTTGCCGAGTCCGCTCAACTGATCCGCAAGGCGCTGCACGAACCCGAATTCGAGTGGCAGGGCGAGTTCTACCAGATCCCGCGCACCTCGATCCGGCCGCGCCCGATCTCCAATCCCGAGGAACGCTTTTACGCCTCATCGGTCAGTCCGGAATCGGCCGAGATCATGGCCAAGCTCGGTTTTGGCATTCTCGTCGTCATGCAAAACGAATGGCCCAAGGCAGCCGAGAACATCGTCGCCTATCGCGAGATCGCGCACAGCGTCGGCCATAACCCGCCGCCGCCAATCATCCTGACCAATGTTTCCTGTGCCGAGAGCCGCGAAGAGGCGCATGACCGGGCAATGATCTGGCTCGGCAAGAAGTGGGAGTCGATCGACAACCACTACCATTTTTCCGACGGGCATCTCGCCACGGTCAAAGGCTACGAGACTTACGGCAAGATGGCCAAGACCTATGCCCGACTGCAAAGTGAGGAAGAACGCGTCCGGGCGACCGAGTTCTATGTCAAGATCCAGATCGTCGGCACGCCCGACGACTGCATCCAGCAGATCGCGGAATTGCAGCGCGTGACCGGGACCGATCATCTCGTGACCGAATTCTCGTTCGGCGGCATCCCGCATCACGAGGCCGACAAGAACATGAAATTGTTCGCGAGCCGGGTTTTGCCGGTGTTGCAACAGGACGGCGCCTTCGCGACGCCGCCGGCTCCGGTATTGCAAAAGTCCGCCGCCTCTCCCGACCTGTTCGCCCCGGCTTAAGGCAGGAGGGCCCGCCGCGGCGATGGGAGAGAGAACGAACCCGGAAGGGAGGGTTGAGTGCTGGCCGCCCTCGGGAGCGAAATTTTGATTAGAGGCGCCGATGCCTGATTACGACGCGATCGTGATCGGCACTGGCCAGGCCGGGCCGTCGCTGGCGTTTCGGCTCGCCGGTGCCGGCATGAAGGTTGCTGTCGTCGAGCGTAATCTGGTCGGCGGCACTTGCGTCAACACCGGCTGCACCCCGACCAAGGCTCTTGTCGCGAGCGCCTATGCTGCGCAAACGGCGCGGCGCGCGGCCGAGTACGGGGTCACGATCGCCGGCGCGGTCGGTGTCGACATGAAGCGGATCAAGGCACGCAAGGACGCGATCGTCGCCCAGTCGCGAGACGGTCTGACCTCCGCGCTCGAGAAGGCCTCAAACATCACCCTTATCCGCGGTCATGCTCGGTTCGTATCACCGCAGGAAATCGAAGTCGCCGGCCAGCGCCTTCGCGCCGAACGCATCTTTATCAATGTCGGCGGCCGGGCGCTGGTGCCGGCAATGCCCGGCGTCGACCAGGTTCCCCGTCTGACCAATTCGTCGATGATGGATGTCGATTTCCTGCCACGCCATTTGGTGATTATTGGGGGCAGCTATATCGGGCTTGAATTCGGCCAGATGTACTGCCGCTTTGGTAGCGAGGTGACGATCGTCGAGATGGCGCCGCGGCTGGTGCATCGCGAAGACGACGACGTGTCGGCGGCGATCAAGGACATCGTCGAGCGCGACGGTGTGAATGTCCGGCTGAACGCCGAGTGCATCAGTCTTGCAAAGCGCGGCAACGATATTGTCGCGACGGCCGACTGTACCGAGGGTCCTCCCGAGATCGTCGGGTCTCATGTGCTGCTCGCTGTCGGGCGCCGGCCCAATACCGACGATCTCGGGCTCGACAAGGCCGGCGTGCATCGCGACGAGCGCGGCTACATCACCGTCGATGACGAACTCCGCACCAACGTCCCCGGAATTTGGGCGCTTGGCGACTGCAACGGCCGGGGCGCCTTCACCCACACCGCCTATAACGATTTCGAGATCGTCGCGGCGAATTTGCTCGACCATGACCGACGCCGAGTCAGCGACCGCATCACGGCTTACGCGCTCTATACCGATCCGCCGTTGGGCCGCGTCGGCACGACGATGGCCGAGGCCCGGCAGAGCGGGCGCCGGGTAATGGTTGGCGAACGGCCAATGACGCGCGTGGCGCGAGCAATCGAAAAAGGCGAGACGCAGGGCTTTATGCGCATCCTTGTCGACGCAGACAGCAAAGAGATCCTCGGCGCATCCTTGCTCGGCACTGGCTGCGACGAAGCAGTCCACGCAATCATCGACCTGATGTACGCCAAAGCGCCGTACACCGTTATGCAGCGCGCGATGCACATCCACCCCACCGTCTCCGAGTTGTTGCCGACGATCCTCGGCGACCTCAAACCGCTCGATTAAATTTCGGCGTGCAGCCCCCGGCCGGCGAGGCGTAAGATGGACCCGGAACAGATCGAGCGCTTTGCTACCAAAGTGCTGCCATTATCGGCCGATCTCCGTTTCTGATCCTGACCTAGTCTGCATCGGAACCCGTCGCGCGAGGCGGAGTTAGCTTCATGTGCGCAGCATGCACGACGATATTGGAGTCTGGGATGAGAACGCTAATCCTCGCCACGGTCTCGGCGATCGCCCTCGGCATCGTTGGCGCCGGCCCGCTTTATGCGCAAAACATGAACAACGCACCATCGACCAACCCAGCGCCAGCCGCAGAGCAGACGCCTTCGCCCGGGACAATGCAGCCGGCGACCCCGCAGGCGGGCAATGCGAGCCAGCAGACCTCGCCGTCGATGAGCGGCAACAATCTGTCCAACAATTCCGCTATGGCTAGCACTGCTCAGTCGAGCACGGACTGGCCGCGTCTTTCGCGCAACGACGTTGAGCAAATCCAGCAAAAGCTCAAGGCTGAAGGGCTCTATCGCGGCAGAATCGACGGTTTGGTCGGACCGGAAACCCAACACGCGCTGCGCGCTTTTCAGCGCCAACATGGTCTGCGTATGACGGCAACCCTCGATCCGCAGACCCTCAACAGCCTTATCGGTAACGGCGGCACGGGTACCGGCGTCGGTGTGGGCTCGAGCATGCCGCCCAATTCCGCAAATGACATGAATATGCCGCCGTTGAGCAATGCCGGGGCCAGTGGTGGGTCCAACGGATCGACGCCGGCCAACCAGCGCTAATCGCTAAACTCGTAGGCGCAAGCCGCCCCGCCTCCTTGGCGGGGCTTTTTTTGCCCTCGCGCCGCGCAAGTCGAGGCTGCCGCCATCGCTTGTTGCATGCCTGGTGCGCTGCTCAGACGAGCGCTGGACTCACCTGCAGCCCTTCGCCAAGCTCTGCCGAACCCGATGGTCAACGGAGTTTGGGGATGAAACGTGGGTTGAAGGCGGTTGCCGCGGCCGCCGGGCTGCTGGCGGCAGTTGCGGTTACCGGCTCTGCTTTCGCGCAAAAACAAGGCGGGATTTTAAGGATCTATCACCGCGACAGCCCGGCCAGCATGTCGATCCACGAGGAGGGAACGATTGGCGTGATCATGCCGATGATGGGCGTGTTCAACAATCTGGTGATCTTTGACCAGCATGTCCCGCAGAACAGCATGCAGTCGGTCGTACCCGAATTGGCGACCAGTTGGGCGTGGAGCGAGGACGGCAAGGATCTGACTTTTAAGCTGCGCGACGATGTCAAATGGCATGACGGCAAAAAATTTACCGCCGCGGACGTCAAATGCACCTTTGATCTGCTGACGGGCCAGGGACAGGAAAAGCTGCGGCTAAACTATCGCGGGTCGTGGTGGGTGAATGTGGCCGACGTTACGACCAATGGCGATGGTGAGGCGACGGTTCATCTAAAGCGGCCGCAGCCGGCGGTTCTGGCGATGCTGGCGGCAGGGCAAACACCGATGTATCCCTGCCATGTGCCACCGCGCGAGATGCGCCAGCATCCGATCGGCACCGGCCCGTTCAAATTCGCCGAATACAAGCCCAACTCGGACATCAAGGTCGTCCGTAACCCCGATTATTGGAAGCCGGGCCGGCCTTATCTCGATGGTGTCGAATACACGATCATCCCCAATCGTTCGACAGCGATCCTCGCTTTTATCGCCGGCAAGTTCGACATGACCTTTCCCTGGGAGGTCACGATCCCGCTGTTAAAGGACATCAAGAGCCAGGCGCCGCAGGCGTTGTGCCAAGTGGGCCCCGCGGGCGAGTCCATCGGCATGTTGATCAATCGTAACGTGCCGCCCTTTGACAATGCCGATTTGCGGCGAGCGATGGCGCTGGCAATCGACCGGAAATCCTTTATCGACATTTTGGGCCAAGGTCAGGGCGATGTTGGCGGCGCCATGCTGCCCGGGCCCGAGGGTGTGTGGGGTATGCCGGCCGATATGGTGAAGGCACTGCCCGGCTATGGCGCGGATGTTCAAAAAAACCGGGAAGAAGCCAAGGCAATTATGCAAAAGCTCGGCTACGGGCCGGACAAGCGGCTCTCGGTCAAGATATCGACGCGCAACCTCGCGGTGTATCGTGATCCGGCCGCATTGCTGATCGATCAACTGAAGAATATCGGCATCGATGGCGAGCTCGAAACGGTAGAGACGGCTAATTGGGTGCCCAAATTGATCCGCAAGGATTTCGCCGTCGGGCTCAATGTGCTCGGGACCGGGGTCGACGATCCCGATGTCGTCTTCTACCAAAATTACGTGTGTAACTCGAACCGCAATTACACCGGGTTCTGTAATCACGATTGGGAAAAGCTGGTCGACCAGCAATCGATGGAGCCCGATCCCGAAAAGCGCAAGCAGCTGGTCTGGAAGGCCGATTATCAGCTGCAGCAGGAGGAAGCGCGCCCGATCATCTACCACTTGCGTGCCGCAACCTGTTGGCAACCACAGCTCAAAGGACTGACCTTGATGACCAACAGCCAGTACAATGGCTGGCGGTTCGAGGATGTTTGGCTCGACCGTTGAGGCGGGAGACGCGCTGATGGACGATGCGGCGGCAGAAGGCCTAGTCCTCTATGCCTGTCAGGACCGGATCGCCACCCTGACCCTTAATCGCCCCGAAAAGCTCAATGCGTTCAGCGACGATCTCGTCCGTCATCTGGCGGACGCGCTGCGCTGTTTTGATCTCGATCCTGAAGCCGAGGTGGCGATCATTACCGGCGCCGGTCGCGCCTTTTCGAGCGGGGCCGATGTCCATCAGCGGCAACTCCGCCGGCGCGAGGAGTTCCTTGAACATGGCGGACCGCAAGGTTGGGGGGCGAATTCCGCCGATCTCCTGACCCGCTCGGTCAACTGGAAGCCGGTCATCGCCGCACCACACGGCTACGCGATGGGCTTGGCGCTCGGCATCGTGCTCGAATGCGACCTGATTGTCGCCGAGGCCGGCACCCGGTTTCAGATCACCGAGACCTCGCGCGGGCTTGGCGGCTCCAAATATTGGGCCTTGCTGAACTTTCGCGGGGCCGCCGCCTTTGCTGCCGAGGTGGCGCTGACGGGACGATTCTTCACCGCCGAGGAGGCGCATACCGCCGGCATTATCAACCGCGTAGCGCCGGCCGGCGGGCATCTCGAGGCCGCCCGCGAACTCGCGGCGGAAGTCGCGAAAAATCCGCCATTGTCGGTGCGCACTCGGCGCTGGTATATGGACCAGATCGGCCGCGAGGTCGCAATGCAGACGGCGCCGCTCAAACTCTATTTGACCGAAGACTTCCACGAAGCCGCCCGCGCCTTCGCCGAGAAGCGCAAGCCCGGCCCTTTCAGAGGCCGCTGACGCCAAGCTGGACACCTGAGAAGGCCGTCCATCGCTTTGGGCTGACGATACCAATATTGATTATTGAATCAAGGTTGACTCAAGCGACTGCCCTTGGGTCAATTGGCCGTCGAGGACCGCATCCATTTGTGGCGTAAGCGCATCCTCAGGAGGACCAAGCAATGATCACCCCGGCCTATATTCGCACGATGGCAGCCTACAACGCCGAAATGAACCGCAGGCTGTTCAGTGCCGCGGCTCGGCTGTCGGAGGAAGAGCGGCGGATGCCGCGCGGCGCGTTTTGGGGCTCGATCCATGGCACCCTGACTCACATTCTGTGGGGCGACCACCAATGGATGTCGCGATTTGACAATTGGCCAAAGCCTTCGACGCCGATCAAACAAAGCGCGCAGATGATCGAGGACTTCGACGAACTCGCGGCCGCCCGCGAAAAGGCGGATGGCGGCATTACTCTGTGGGCGCACAAGGTCGACGATATGTGGCTTGCTGGTGACATGGTCTGGTTCAGCGGCGCCGCCAGCCGCGAGATACGCGCGCCAAAGGGATTGCTGGTCTCGCATTTCTTCAACCATCAGACCCATCACCGCGGCCAGGTGCATCCGATGCTGACCGCCGCCGGCCAGGAAACCGGCGACACCGATCTGTTCCTGCTGATCCCGCAAATCGTCGATTAATGAGGAAGCTATTAGATATTGAATTAACGTTAATGTAGACCACCAAAGTGTAGTAACGAAATTGTCATTGGTCGTTGCTTGCGTTAACAGCGAGCAACCGTCATCATTTGCCTAATTTCCTCCAATGAGGACCAACAAACCGCAAGCCGAGGGGCGGCGGTATGTTTTGTGAGGTTTCGAACGGCCTGACGACCGCAATTGTCATCTCTTAGCGGAGCGCGCGATGAGATCCTTGACCCTGGGAAAATTGGTGTCGGCAGCGGTGGTCGCGGTCGGTGCGTTTTACGCGATGTCGGGCGCAGCCGAAGCCGGCTATATCCAGACAAACCTCGTTTCCGACGTCGCGGGCCTGGCAGCCATTACCGATCCCGAATTGGTGAACCCGTGGGGTATCTCCTTCAGCTCGACGAGCCCGATTTGGGTCTCGAACCAGCAGACCAGCACCGCAACTCTCTACTCGGTGACCACCGGCTTAGTGCCGGCAAAGGCCATGCCTACCGGTACCAACGGCAACATTCTGATCCCGCCGGGTGGGACTGGCGCAGTAGGACCCACCGGTCAAGTCTTCAACAGCACCTCAGCGTTTGTGATTCCGACGAGTACTGGCGGGAATGGGGCTGCCGCTCACTTCATCTTCGCTAATCTGAACGGCACGATTTCCGCCTGGGACGCCGGCCAGACGGCATTTATCCAGCCAGGGGCAACGGTCACCGGGGCAGTCTACACGGGTTTGGCTATCGGCAGCCCCGGCGGAATGCCGTACCTTTACGCTGCTAACGGGGGGATGACCCCCGGCATCGAGGTCTTCGACGGCACCTTTGCCAATGTGACCGGCACGACATTCATGGGCAAATTTGTCGATCCCAATCCTGTTCCCGGTTATGTGCCTTTTAACGTCCAGAACATTGGCGGCAACATCTACGTCACCTATGCGCCTGCCACGATGGGTGCAGACCGCACACCGCAGACCATGGCAACGGCGGGACAAGGTTATGTGGATGTTTTTGATACTAGCGGGAACTTCCTAGGGAGGCTGATCAACGTTGGCGGCGCGCTTGCGGCACCTTGGGGCATCGCGTTGGCGCCGCCGACCGGCTTTGGCGAGTTCAGCGGCGACTTGCTGGTCGGCAATTTCAGCTACGCCGACAGCGTGATTAACGCTTTCGACCCGCTAAACAACTACGCATTTGTCGGCACGATCCCGATCGGCGGAAGCGGGTATACGCCGGGCGGCCTTTGGGCACTCGAATTTGGGATCGGCGGCAGTAATGGCAGTCCCGACACCCTTTATTTCACCAACGGCATCGACGGCGAGACGCACGGGCTTTTCGGAGCAATCACGGTAGCGGTAGCGGAGCCGCCCGGTCTCACCGTGCTCGCCGCTGGGTTGGTCTTTCTTGGTGTCTGGCAATTCGCCCGGCGTTCGCGGGCCGCGCGCACCTGAGCAGCCGGCCCATCCGGCGCCACCCGGCTGAGCCGTCATCTCGACTTTGGAAGGCACGGTACCGCACAGGAGCTGTGCGCGGACAGAAGGTGGCTTAACCGCCGATAGTCAGCTAACTCTTCCCCATTCCGTATCGGATCTGGGCGGCGGACCGCGCGTTGATGAACACGGCCGAAGACGGGCTGCCGCTGCCGCAGCGATATTGGGCGATCCTGACTCTAGCGATCGGGATGGTCGTCTCGGTCCTCGACAGCTCGATCGCCAATATCGCCTTGCCGACGATTGCGCGCCAGATCGGCGCCACCCCGTCCCAGTCGATCTGGGTGATCAACGCCTACCAGCTCGCGGTGGTAGTGTCGTTGCTGCCCTTGGCCTCGCTTGGCGATATCTTTGGTTATCGCCGGATCTACGCGATCGGGTTTGCAATTTTCACTGCCGCCGCCTTGATCAGCGCGTTGTCCTATTCGCTGCCGATGCTGGCGGTCGGACGCGCGCTGCAGGGCCTCGGCTCGGCCGGGATGATGAGCGTCAACACGGCGCTCGTGCGGTTTACTTATCCGCGGCGGCAGTTAGGGCGAGGCATCGCGATGATTGCGGTGGCGGTGTCGGTCTCTTCGGCGGCGGGGCCGAGCGTCGCGGCGGCCATTCTCGCAGTCGCCTCCTGGCATTGGCTGTTCGCGGTCAGTGTGCCGGTCGGGTTGGTCACCTTCCTATTGTCATTGTGGCTCCTGCCGCGCACAGCTCCATCACCGCACCGGTTTGATCTGACGAGCGCGGTGCTGAGCGCGGTCGCCTTTGCCGCCCTGATCGGTGGGATCAACGGCATCGGTCATGGCCAGCCCGGGGAATTTGTCGCAGCCGAGCTTATCGGCGCAATCGCGATTGGATACGTCCTGGTGAAGCGACAGGCAGCGTTGGCAATGCCGTTATTGCCGGTTGATCTGTTCCGTCGTCCAATATTTGCACTGTCGGTGGCCACGTCGGTTACGACATTTGTGGCGTTGGGCCTTACGTTTGTCACCTTGCCGTTTTATTTCCAGGATGTTCTAGGTCGCTCGCAAGTTGCGACCGGCCTGTTGATGACTCCATGGCCGGCGACGGTGGCATTGATTGCGCCGATCGCAGGACGGCTGGCCGACCGCTATCCTGCCGGAATCCTCGGCGGGATCGGGTTGAGCATGCTGAGCCTCGGCCTTTTGCTGTTGGCGTTGCTGCCGACCGAGCCTGCGACCCTCGACATCCTGTGGCGTATGATGTTGTGCGGGCTGGGCTTCGGTTTCTTTGCCTCCCCAAACAACCGAGCTATCGTGGCCAGCGCACCGCGCGAGCGCAGCGGCGGCGCCGGCGCCATTCAATCGACGGCCCGGCTGTTGGGGCAGACGGTTGGTGCGGCGCTGGTCGCGCTGATCTTTGGTTTCGCCCACCCGTCGGGCGGCAGCGGTTCGACGATCGCAATCTTTCTCGCATCGGGGTTTTCCGCGGCGGCCGCAGTCGCCAGCTTGGTGCGGCTATCGCGCTTCGCGCGTATTCCGCAATCTCCCCCAATCGAAATCCCGGCACGGCCGAACTCGCAGCAGGGCGCTGCCAGTTCCGATTGAGATGCTCGTGCCGGCCCACGCACGCGGGATCGGTCCTGGTAGATCGAGAATGCTGTTGCCTTCGTCACTCGGTTCTTTTCGTCAGAGAACAAACAACCCGCCGGTCGGAGATCGGGGCTACTCCTAAAAATAACGTCGTACAATGCCCGTCCAGTGTTGATCTCGTCGGGACGAATGCCCAGCCGATCCAAGGGAATCCTTGTGGGTATATGCCTATTGATGTCGCTGGCAGCACCCGCGGCGGGCGCGGCCGATTCGGATCAACTGGTGCTTCACATTCTGAACCGGCTAGCGTTTGGACCAACCGCTGAAGATTTCCTCTATGTCAAGATGGTCGGGGTCGAGCGCTACATCGCCGAGCAACTCGATCCCACAAATATCCCCGAGCCGTTCGCGCTACGCCTTCGCTTGGCCGAGCTGAATTCGCTAGGCCTCGGCGCGGCCGAGCTGCGGCAGTTCTATGGCCCGTTGCGTCCGGTGAACGGCAGCAAGCCGACCCTCGAGGAGATCAAGGCGCAACAGCAGCGGGCGGCCCTCGTCGAGCGGGAAGCGGCGGAGGCGCGGATCTTGCGGGCGGTGATGAGCCGGCGCCAGCTTGAACAGGTTATGGTCAACTTCTGGTTTAACCACTTCAACATCTTTGCCGAGGACGGGCTCGAACGCATCTGGATCGGCAATTACGAGGAGCGGGCGATCCGGCCTTATGCGCTGGGCCAGTTTCGTGACCTGCTGTTCGCCGTCGCCAAGCACCCGGCAATGCTGGTTTACCTTGATAATACGCAGAATACCGCCGTGGCCGGCAGCGGGCAGGACCACTTGAACGAGAACTTCGCACGCGAGGTCATGGAACTCCACACGCTCGGCCCCGATGGCGGATATAGCCAGGCCGACGTCGAGACCTTGGCCCGCGTCTTTACCGGGTGGCGGATCAATCGGCTCGATGGCAGTGAGCTTCCCGGCGTGGCCGCCGTTTTCGAGGGCCCGCACCACGATTACGCACCAAAGGTCTTTTTGGGACGCCAGCTGCGGTCGCGCGGCAGGGCTGAGGGTGAGGAAGCGCTCGATGTTCTAGCGTCGAGTCCCGCCACCGCGCGGCATATTGCATTTCAGCTAGCGCAATATTTCGTCGTTGACGCGCCGCCGGCGGCTCTTGTCGATCGGCTGGCTGCTCGCTTTCTCGCCACCGGCGGAAATATCAGGCAGACACTCAAAACCCTCTTTGACAGCCCCGAATTTTGGGCCAGCGTCGGAGAAAAATATAAAACGCCGTATGAATTCGTGATTTCAGCGGCGCGCGCAGCAGACCTGCCGATCGACAATGTCCGCCCCCTGCTTAACTGGATGAACCGCCTCGGCATGCCGCTCTACGGCTGTGCGACGCCGGACGGGTACAAGAACACGGCGGAGGCATGGCTGAGCCCGGATGCAACAATCCAGCGTATTGCGTTCGCCGCCGCCTTTTCCCGCGGCGCTCTTCCTGTCGCCGCTGCTGCGGACGGGGTGCCCGACTTGGCATACTCTGGGGAGCGCAGGCTAGTCGACCCCAAGCATTTGATGACAATTTTCGGATCGACGCTAACGGGCGAGGTGCGCGCGGTCATCAACTCGGCTCCCGCGGGCGAGCGCGCCGCGTTGCTTCTCGGCAGCCCCGACTTCATGCGACGATAGATGCGAATTGACGCGATCTTGCACACCAGCGCGTTAGGCGATGGTCGGCGCGCCGGTCGGCAACGCGACAGATCTAGTCGCGCGGAGCGATGCCGTCGGAGTGAGGCGGCATGGCGGCTCCGTTCGGGACCAAGGGTTGTAAGCTGGCACGCGCGTCCTCGCGTGGAACTTCATCTTCGCGCAATTGTTGGTGCTGCTGGCCTAACCAGGGACTGCGATACACTGCCCGCCCCGGTTTATCGGACGGGGCCGCCTGTCTTTATCGTTTCTTCACGACCCGGACCAATTATCGACATTCGGTGCCGACTGTGTCCATTGTAGGGTTGGGTGCCGATACTCGCGATGTGGAGTAGGTGGCAAAACCCAGCGCCGCACAACAACTGGTCGAAGCCGTTTAGCAGCGGGCGTTCTTACTGTATGATTTGTCCGTGGGCAAGGCGAAAGGTATACGACAACTTTATTGCCTATGATCTGATTTGGTGTTATAAGAATGCTCGAATTATTTGAGACTTGTGTGGAGCGGTGAGCGCCGTGGTTGTCAGTGACGGACAGTTGCGGGACAGCTCTTCTCGCCGGCCGCGGCTCTAATCGGGGGCGTAAGGTGCACCGCAGATGGTTTAGCGTCACAAGCCTTCTTGCCGTTCTCGCAATTTTCGGGTGCCACGGCGCCCCGCCCTTGCCACCTGCCCCGCCAGCCTCGGCGCTGCCATCGGCGCAATACATTATCGGCCCGGGCGATTCATTGAGCATTTTCGTGTGGCGCAATCCCGAGCTGAGCACTGGCGTCCCGGTCCGGCCGGACGGTCGGATGACGATCCCGCTCGTCGAGGACGTCGTGGCGACCGGGAAGACCCCGACCAATTTAGCGCGCGAACTTGAACAGCGATTGTCCAAATACATCAAGGAGCCGATTGTAACGGTTATCGTAACAGGGTTTGTGGGGCCGTTCACCGAACAGGTGCGCATCATCGGCGAAGCATCGACACCCCGGGCGATCCCGTACCGAGCGGATATGACGGCGCTCGATGCGATGATCGCGGTCGGCGGTCTGACGCGTTACGCGGCAGGCAATGACTCGGTCATCATCCGAACGGTTGGGGCTAAGCAATATACCTATGGCGTTCACCTCGACCGCCTGATCAACGATGGTGATATAACAAGCAACGTTTCGCTCCAACCAGGCGACATCATAATTATTCCACAACGCTTGTTCTAATAATGAACGGTGTCCGGCCAAGAATGCGATTTGCTATGGCACGATCACAACCGAGTCTTCTGCCGCGGAATACTATGCTTGCGTTACCGAAACGGAGCCCTCGATGAATTCGCTTGCATCGCAGGCTATGCCATTCCTGCGAACGTTGTGGCGGCAGAAATGGATCGCCGTCGGGATAGCATGGCTGGTTTGTACTGTCGGATGGATCGGCGTTGCCTTTATGCCGACCAAATACGAGTCATCTACCCGTATATATCTAAATGCGGACCCGCTTTTGACACCGCTGCTGCGCGGTTTGGCGATTGACACCGATCCGTCCCGGCACCTCGACTTTTTGCAGCGTACGCTGCTTAGCCGCCCAAATCTGGAGCAACTCGTCCGCCTGACCGACCTCGATATTCACATCAACAGCCCGGCGGAACGGGAGACATTATTCCGCCGTCTTGCGGCCGAAGTTTCCATCACGCCGATCACCTCGAACTTGATGACGATTTCGTATCGCAATAAGGACCCGCAGACGGCAAAGAACGTAGTTCAGGGACTGTTGACGATTTTCGCTGAAAAGACGGCAGGCAGCAGCCGCTCCGAGATGGACAGTGCCCAGCGGTTCCTCGACGACGAGATCGCATCCTATCGTGACCAATTGCGTGCCAAAGACCAGCAGCGCGCAGTCTTGGCGCGGCAATACCCTGATCTTGTGTCGACCGAGGGAACGGTCGGAGGAGAAGCACGAAGTCGGCTCGATCAGGAACGTTCCGCGATCGTCAAGATCAAGAACGAGCTTGAGGACGCGGTCACAAATCGAAACTCATTGCTTAAGGAGCTATCCTCGGTACCGCCAATGTTATCCGTCGATCGCGCGCCACAAGTCGTGGTCAACGGCGGCCGCTCGCTAAGCCCCGATGAGCAGCGCCTCGCGCAGATGCAAAACAACCTCGACACAATGCGGTTGAAATATACTGACCAGCACCCGGATGTGATTGCCACGCGCCAGGAGATAAAGCAGTTAGAGGCGCAGATGAAACACTCCACCTCTGAAAGTTCTGGTGGTGTCAGTAAGACACAAATCCCAAATGCCGTTTACGACCAGCTCAAAATCAAGCTCGTAGATGCAGAAACTCAAGTCGCCGCCATACAGCGCCGGTTGAAACAGGCACAAGCTGAAGAAGAGCGTATCGAGAAGATCGCGCGCTCGGCTCCCGCCGTGCTAAGCGAAGTACAAGATCTCGACCGGGATTATGGAATTTTGCAGCGAAATTACGAAGAGTTCGTCTCGCGTCGCCAATCGACTCAAATTGCAGAAGCCGCAGACACGAAGACCGAGAAGATTCAGTTCCGGGTTATCGATGCGCCGCAAGTGCCGCTGATACCGGTCGAACCCAATCGGCCGCTGCTGGTTTCGATGGTTCTTCTGGTCGGTCTTGGCACTGGTCTAGCGACACCCTTGATGATAGGGCAACTTGATCGCTCCTTCGCGACGGTTGCGCAGCTTCGAGACCTCGGAATCCCAATTTTGGGTAGCGTCACTCGGATTTCGATTGGCGCCGCGCGACGACGGGCCACCGTCCAGTTAGCGGGAGTATGCGCCAGCGCGGTTGTTTTGATAGCCGTTTATGGAACCTTGCTGCTGTTGAGCTTGAAACTGCATTCGGTGGGCGTTTCTTGATGGTGGAATCGATAGGATTGATCGAACGCGCAGCGGCGCTATTACGCCAGCGCGAGTCGGCACAGCTCGCTCCGGCGCCGCCCCTAGATGAGGTCGGGGCAGCGGCATCGGAGACGGCCGATCATATAGGCGGTTCCCGACTGGTCCTCGATCGCGGTCAGCTCGCTGCCTTTGGGGTCGCGATCCCCTCGGCCGAACGATCGCGGACGGCGGAGGAATTCCGCCTAGTCAAACGCAACCTGATCGCGACATGGGCGTCTGATCTCCGCGGTGGCGACGACCGGCTGGGTCGGGTCATCATGGTTACAAGTGCGCGCCCCGGTGAAGGGAAGACGTTTGTTGCGCTTAACTTAGCCTTGGCATTCTCCTCCGAAAGAGAGGTCAAGGCACTGCTTGTTGATGCCGACACTCATGTCGATACCCGTCACTCGGCGCTTAAGACAATCCTCGGCGATCGTCAAACCAAGGGGATAGTCGATGTCCTCGCGGGCGCGGCAACCCTGGACGAAGCATTAATTCATACTAATATTGAAAATCTTTTTGTTCTGGCGGCCGGACATGGCGGCCCTCATGTTCCGGAGTTGTTTTCTAGCCCGCGCATGAATTCACTGCTAAATGAAATGACACGGCGCTTTCCGGATCGCTTCATTATCCTTGATACCCCTCCCTGTATGGTGAGCAGCGACGCAGCGACGATGGCCGCGCTGGTCGGACAGGTTGTCTTTGTCATTGAAGCGCATCGCACCCAACAAGACGAGATCGAAGCCAGTCTTAGCATGCTTAGTGCTTGTCCACGGATCAGTCTGCTATTGAACAAGAGCGAGCAGGTAAACGCTCATTTTGGCTCCTACGGGTACGATTATGGTTATCCCAGCGTCAAAGGCGATGAGCTGCGCAGGGACAAGCCAGCGCCGGCTTAGGACCACTCCTAGGGGCCAACGCAATCATGGGCAGCACCTCGGGCTGACTCTGCTGCTTTTTGCCGTGGCTCTCACGGAGCGTGCGGCACCGTCGGCGGCTCAGCAGTTTGGGACTGGTTTGGGGGCGCCAGGCGAGGGCGCTGCGTCTACAGGCGCTGCCCCAACCGGCACGCCGAGCGGGGGCGCTGCGCCAACCGGCGCGCTAGGCGGGGGCGCTGCGCCAACCGGCGCGCTAGGCGGCGCTCCGACCGCCCTGCCGCCGCCGCCTTCCGGTGCATTTGGTCTGCCAAATCCGTTAGCTCCGCCTGGCACCTTACCCGTCGGCGGTGCGCAAGCCCCGACCCCGTTGCCGTCTTCCGGGTTAGCCCTCCCGGCGCCCGGTGCCGGGATCACTACACTCCAGGACTATGATCCCAATGCTCCCGCCGTAATCATCCAGCCCACCGTAACACTTGGCGAAACGTTATATTCCAACGTTAATTACACCGCGACCGACCACCAAGCGGCGTCGCAAACCAGCCTTATTCCGGGGGTTTCGATCTCAGCCGACACGCCGCGGTTCAGAGGCGTCTTGAGTGGCAATGTACAGGGCAGTCTTTATGTGCCCTCCAATAACCTCGACCAGATCAGCGCCAATTTATATGGGACTGGTACTGGCATCATTCTTCCCGATCGGCTTTTTGTCGACGCCGCTAGTTACGTTACTCAGGCGTCAACCTTGCCTGGGCTTGGTTTTGTCAACCCATCGACGCTGCCCCGCACACAGCAATCGCTCGTATTCACGAACACGGTAGCGCCTTACGCGGTTGCAGCTTACGATGGACTAGTCAATGGTTTGTTGAGTTACCGCTTTTCTTCGACGAATTACGGTAACAATACTGGAATAACATCGGGAGTAGGTGCGCAGAATTCAAATCTGGTCGGTAGCACCTCGAACGAAGGCACGTTGATTTTGGCGACCGGTTATAACTTTCAGCGCATCTCCTCCGAGGTCGTCGTAGACGAGTTAAGCTACAACTCCAACTCGCTGTCGCAAAACACGCAATTCAGCGCCTTCGATAACCTTCAATATTTCATCAAACCGAACATCTCCCTGCTTGGCCGGGCGGGATATCAGAACATCCAATACCCCTCCACGACGGGGGCGTCCTTCAGCGGCGCCACATGGCTCGCGGGCGGTCAGCTTGGGACAGCCAACGGATATGGGTACATAGCCCTCACATATGGTCGCGTGCAGGGAGTCGCCGGCCTGAACGGATCGGCGAACTACCAGATCACGCCGACGCTGACTTTTCAGGCTTACATCACCCAGGGGATCAGTTCGACGGGCCAATCGTTCCAATCAGGTCTGGCAGGATCGACCTTGGGCGTGAATGGAGCGATCGTAAACCAGGGTACCGGACTGGCAACGCAATTTTTCAATCCCGGCGTTGGGTTGAACAATTTCCCTTACCGGCAACATCTGTACAATTTTGGGCTGACCAAGCAGCTGGGTCGTAACTCATTATCGTTGTTCACCTATTACACTACCGCACAACAACTGACCACCCCGGCCCCACCACAGACTAACAGCGTCGGTTCGTACTTTTCATGGAACCGCGACATCCGACCCGACACCAACGGCTACGCTTCGCTCGGCTACTCGCGGACGACTAACGCCGTGACAATCAACTCATCAACACCAGTCGACAATACAAGCGTCGTTAGCGCGAATATTGGGCTAAATCATACATTTGCGCGATCGCTGACCGGATCGATTATCTACACCTTTTCATATCAGCCAAACGGGGGTACGCTTATCAACGGACGTCCCGGAGATATTGTGGCCAATACGCTGCAGTTTTATTTGACTAAGGCGTTTTGAGCCGATGTACGCCGAATTTTACGGGCTTGCGACGCGGCCGTTTCAGCTCACTCCCGACGCACGATTTTTTTTCGAGAGCAGCGTGCATCGGCAGGCCATGGCTTATTTGGTCTACGGGCTGCACCACGCCGAAGGGTTCATCATCATTACCGGCGAGGTTGGAGCCGGCAAGACAATCCTGGTTGATAACCTTTTAACGACAGTTGACCCCACAAGCTTTGTCGCGGCGAAGATCGTAACCAGCCAGCTTGGCGGCGATGACTTATTGCATTTGGTCGCCGGGGGTTTCGGCATTGCCAAAGAGGGGCTGAGCAAAGGCGCCCTGTTGCAGCGCATTAGCGATTTCGTTCTCGCGCAACATCGGGTTGGCAAACGGGCGCTGCTGATTGTCGACGAAGCACAGAATTTGTCTTTTGAAGCGCTCGAAGAGCTTCGCATGCTGTCCAATATCGTCGTCGATAAAACCATGGCGTTGCAGAGTTTTCTGCTCGGGCAACCGCAATTTCGTAGCGTCCTCGGTAGTGCAGGATTAGAGCAACTCCGCCAGCGAGTGACAGCCGCTTATCATCTCGGCCCGCTCAGCGAGAACGAAACCCGCGCTTATATCGAGCATCGCTTGGGTCGGGCCGATTGGAAGGGTGACCCCCACTTTACCGAGGCCGCATTTCCGGTCATTTATCAGCACACCGAAGGCGTTCCGAGACGGATCAATACGCTGTGCTCACGATTGTTGTTGTACGGTTTTCTCGAGCAGCTCCACACCCTGACGGCGAGCGCGGTGGATAAGGTTGCGAACGATCTGCGTGAGGAAATCGCGGTGGTGACAACCCCGATGTCGGTTTCCCAGGATCCCGTAACCAACGTTGCCGGAGACGGTCTGTCGGTACTCGTCGAGCGGTTAGCCCATCTCGAAAAGAGTGTCGGCAAGCATGAGCGCCTGATAAAGCGCGCGATCGAGATTGCCGCCCATTATTTTCAGGGTGAGCGGCTGTGAGCCTGGCACAAGAACAGGCACGCCAGCCTGCCCCCATCGGCGCGATGACCATCGATGTCGAGGATTACTATCAAGTAGAGGCCTTCGCTTCGACGATCGACCGTAGGGATTGGGACCGGTTGCCGCCGCGCGTCGAGCGCAACACGAACCGATTGCTCGACATTCTAGCCGCCGCGGGAGTACAGGCGACCTTTTTTACTCTAGGTTGTATCGCACGGCGTCATCCCCTGATTGTGCAACGTATCATTGCCGAAGGGCATGAACTCGCCAGTCACGGCACCGACCATCTTCGCGTCGATCACTGCTCGGCTTCGGCATTTCGCAGCGATGCCCGCGATAGCAAGAGGATTCTCGAGGACATCGGCGGGGTCGCTGTTCATGGCTACCGGGCGCCCACCTTTTCGATCGGGCGAGCAACGGCCTGGGCACATCCGATCCTCGCAGAGGAAGGCTACCGCTATAGCTCCAGCGTGTATCCTATCAGCCACGATCTTTATGGCAGTCCCGGCGCGCCGCGGTCTGCCTTCTCACCCGTCGCCGGTCTGATCGAAATTCCGTTGACCGTGGCCCATGTCTGGGGCCGGGATGTCCCGGCGTCAGGTGGCGGTTTTTTTCGCCTGTTCCCCTACGCATTTACCCGATGGCTGCAAGCGAAGACGAGAGCGCAGGGCTATCCGGCGATCTTCTACCTGCACCCGTGGGAGATCGACCCCGGACAGCCCCGGCAGCGGCAGGCTCCCTTCCGCTCGCGCGTGCGCCACTATCTGAACCTGAGCCGCACCGAGCCACGCTTTCAGCGCTTGTTACGGAATTTTGCTTGGACGCGAATGGACCGGCTGTTTTTGGCCCAAGATTCAGGTCCCTACCCGTTGGTCGCCGCATGGACGGAAGCTCACTCCCCGTCACGATAAGGCCATTCACGACCGCGGACGCACGGCCTTGGGATAGTTTCGTCAATGCCTGTGCGAGCGCGACGTTCTTTCATCTGTCGCCTTGGAAACGGGTAATCGAGCGCGCGTTTGGACACAAAACGCATTACCTGATTGCCGAACGCGCCGGAGTGATTACCGGCGTTCTGCCGTTGACGCATATTCGATCGGCGATATTCGGCTCTGCGCTGATCTCGAACGCGTTCGCCGTCCAAGGTGGGCCGGCCGCCGCCGATGATGAAAGTCGCGAGGCGCTCGACAGCGCCGCGGCACGGCTTATGGACGAGCGCCGCGTCGCGACGCTTGAGATGCGCGGCTTCGCTGCAGAGCGCAGCAAATGGCAGACTAAATCGGATCTCTACGCGACTTTTCGTCGGCCGCTTCAGCCTTCGGTCGAGGCCAATCTAAAGGCGGTTCCGCGGAAGCAACGAGCCATGATCCGAAAGGGAATCCAAAACGGACTGCGCTCTGAAGTCGACAATGATGTCGATCGTCTATACCGCATCTACGCAGAGAGCGTCCGCAATCTCGGAACTCCCGTTTTTGGCAAATCTTACTTTCGAATTCTCACTGAAGAATTTGCCGGGTGCTGTGACATCGTCTCGGTGATGACCGACGATCAGCCGGTTGCCTCGGTATTGAATTTTTATTTTCGCGATGAAGTACTGCCCTATTACGGTGGCGGCAAAGTCGCGGCCCGGGCGCTGGCGGCAAATGATTTCATGTATTGGGAAGTCATGCGGCGGGCGTGCGAACGCGGCTGTCGGTTGTTCGACTTTGGCCGGAGCAAGATCGGCACCGGCGCCTACGCCTTTAAACGTAATTGGGGATTTGAGCCGACGCCGCTGATTTATCAGTTTCGCGTAGCTGCAGGCGCCACCGCGCCTGATTTGAACCCGCTCAACCCGAAATTCCGCCTCATGGTTGCCGCCTGGAAAAGACTGCCGCTGTCGATCGCCACCCGGCTCGGCCCGTTGATCGTCAAAGGTATAGGCTGAACGACGTAGATTTCGTTCGGTCCATCATCAAAGTCGCGGTTCAATCCAACGGCTGTGAAGGCTCAGGGCGGGCGGCGCGCTTCAAACACGTCGGGACCGGCGTGGAATACAGTTAGCCCGGATCATTCATGAGGGGCTGGCGGCTCCACAGTGATGGCGGGGATCGGGCGCGGCTTTTTGTGGCGTCGGGGGCGCGCTGGTCGGGGTTTGCGGTTGGGCCAAAGGGTTTGAACTGGGGCAACCGCCCCGTCGCTCACGGCGGCAGCTTGGCGATGCGGCCGGCGAGATCGGCAAAGCCGGCCTGATAGGGAAAGGCGCTCGGCAAGGCGATCTTGATGCGGGTGACCATCTCGGTGACGCGCCCGGCGACCTTGATCAGGCAGAGGCGGATCGTATCGAATTGGGCATCGCGCCAGAAGGATGTCTTTGGAGCCAGACCGCGCAGGCTCAGCATCAGCCAGTAGGCGGCGGTATGAAGCAGCAGCCGGAACTGGTTGGCGGTCGCCTTGGTGCAGGAGGTAGGGTCGGAAGCCAGATGCAGTTTGTGCGCCTTGATCAGGTTTTCGGCCTGCCCGCGCGCGCAATAGACCTTCTCGTAGAGCGTCTTGGGCAGACCCCGCAGGTTGGTGACGATGAAGCGGCTGTCGGCCCCTTGAGGACCGGCCTCGACGCGGGCGATGACGCGGCGCTCGACATTCCAGCTTTTGGCGGCATAGCGGAAATCGCCATAGCGGCGGACCTTTTCCCCTTCGTCTGCGAGACGACCCAAGGCGGCGTCCTCGGTGAGCGGGCTGACCTGCCGCAGCAGCACCGGGTTACCAGAGAGGCCGAAGATGTAGCCGACCTGCTGACGCTCGCACCACGCCATGGCCTTGGGCCGGCCGTAATGGCTGTCGCCGCGCACGACGATCTCGACCGCCGGCCAGCGGGCGCGGATGCGGCCAATGACATGGCGCAGCACCAGCGCCACCTCGGTCCCGTCAGGCGTCTTGCCGGGGCGCAGGATGACAGCGACGGGTTTGCCGGTCGTCGCCTCGTAAATGTGGATCGGCAGAAAGCAGCGGCTGTCGTAGTGCGCATTGAAGAGCGCGAGCTGCTGGCCGCCGTGAACCCGGTCCTCGGTGTCGTCGATATCGAGCAGGATGCGCCGGGGTACCTGCTCGAAGCTGTCGCAGAACAACTCGATCATCGCCGCCATCATGCGCTTGAGCGCGGTCGCGCTCGGCAGGTTCTCGAGCCGGCTGATCGTCGGTTGCGAGCACAGATCTTCACCGCTTTCCGGCAATCGTCCGACGGCCATCTTGAAGGCGGGGTCGGCTTTCAGCGCGTCGCAGTCGTTGCCGTCGGGATAGCCCGCCGCAATCAGCAAGGCACGATAGCGGATCATCTCGGCCAGTTCGTGCCGCACCCGGTCCGGGTCGCGCGGATCTTCGAGGCACGCCGCTAAGCGTTCGGCAATCTTGAGCCGTTGTTCGATCGCCGCCACCAGCAATATCCCACCATCCGAGGTCAGCCGGCCGCCGTCAAACCCGACATGCACCGGCTTACCCGCCACCGCTGGCAAACCTGGCAAAATCCCCGTACCTTCCTCCATGGCGGGTGCGAACTCCGTTGCTTCGGTTTGATCCGGCCTTAGCAACCAAATCATACACGAAACCAACGGTTTATGCCGCTCCCGCCGTCCCTTCTGGCCAGTCCAATGAATTTTTCAGGTTAGCTGTTCAAAATCTAAACGCGAGTATGAGGATTATCTTGAAATTATAACGCAAATGGGCTGGAGATGATAAATCTGTATCATTAATAAAAATCAGATGTTGGGAATTCTGTAAGCGAAGCCTGACCCCCACCTTGCGCCGGATGATGGTGATGGGGTGAACCTGCCTGTTCTGATCGAGGCAGGGGGATGGTGTGCCAAGTAATTTGCCAATTGATGGGCACAGTTTCCGTCGCGTGGAGGTGTTGACGGGCACACCGCGCCGGCGCCGCTGGACCGATGAGGAAAAGGTGGCGATCGTCGCGGAGAGCCAAGCGCCGGGCGCGCAAGCGAGCGAGATCGCGTTGCGCTACGGGCTGCATCGCAACCAACTTTATGGCTGGCGGCGGGAGTTCGGATCGGCGGCGGATGCCAATGCGATGGCCGAGGCCGGCACGCGAGGACTCGACTTCGTCCCGGTGGTGGCGGATGGCGGTTCTGGTGCGGCGGCGATCGAGATCGAGATCGGCAGCGCGGTCGTGCGTGTCAGGGCGGGTGCCGAGCTGGCCTTGCTCGGCAAAGTGCTGCGCCTGTTGAAGGCAATGAAGTGATCCCCGCTCTCTCCGGCGCGCCGCCATCGGGAGTGCGGGTGCTGATCGCAACCCGGCCGGTGGACTTCCGCCGGGGCGCCGATGGCTTGGCGGCGACGGTGCAATCGGTGCTGCGGCAGGACCCGTTCAATGGGACGGTCTTCGTGTTTCGCTCGAAACGGGCCC
>CAVRUN010000017.1:0-109763 GCA_963724435.1 uncultured Alphaproteobacteria bacterium
GCGCATCTCGCCTCTTGCTATTTGCCTTGGCGAAGGTCGCCTCACCCAAGGACACCGGCCGTTCAGCTTTGATGGCGGGAACCGCTCTTCATGCCCCCTAATCGATCACTGGTTACGGCTACGCGGTGGCCTTTTGTCATCGATTGCCGTGGTCGTCCATCATCATCAGCGGCGTCGTTCCCATCTCGAAGCCGAGGAACGCCTGGCCTGCCATTCCATAATTGGATGGGATAATGGCGATGTGCTAACCAGCGGTAAGAATATCCCGCAGGCATCGACCGAGACCGGTACTCTCATAAACCGAGGCGGAACTCCCCGCGTTGAACACCAGGTCCACGGCTTGAACAGCGGCATTCGCCGCCTGCGTCCCGCCAGCCGGAGCAAAGCCAGCTGCACAACATCGAGCGTCCCGCCGCCGCTTACAACTCGCCAAGCATCCTCAAGGGTTTCGTAGAGAAACGCACGACCGGACCGCAGCAGCGCCTCCGCACGCCCCAGATCGGCCTAGGCGCTCGCCTCCTCACGCCGCGTTAGCCGCGACCGAACCGTGACCTTCGCGGCGCTCAGATGAGTGAAGAGATCGATCGCGTGACGGGCGATGCCGAGTGGGACCGCCGCGATCGCAGCGGCAAATAGTGCAATGCTTGGCAGCGCGTGAAGGGGCCCCGACTGCACGGGCGGTTCCCGAAACGACAGCGAAATGGTCATCGGGGACGAAGAAATTGGGAACGGTGTAGTCGTGGCTGCCGGTACCGCGCAACCCGACGCTGTCCCAAGTGTCGAGTATTTGGCAGGGGTCGGCGGGTAACATCATCATGCGTGTAACCGGGGTTCCGTCGGATCGGAGGCGCGGCCGATCGTCGTCAACAACCCGACAGGCGCCCACAAGCCAGGAACAATGCTGGCAGCCGCTGGCGAGCGCCATCTGCCGGTGACCCGATAGCCGCCCGGCGCAACGACGGCTTGCCCAAACGGGGAAAAGGAGCCACTCAGGGCCGTAAGCGGATCACAGCCGAAAATCTCCTGCGCTCCGGCCATCGGCAAGTAACCGCCAAATGCACTCAAGGAACCAGCGATCATTTGGCACCAGCCAGCCGAGCCATCGACCATCGAGACCGTCTCGACGACCCTGAGAAAGTTGATCGGATCAACCTCCGACCCGCCAAGCGCCTGCGGTATCCAGAGGCGAAAGAGACCCGCTCGCGCCATCGCCTCGACCAATGGCAGAGGCAGCCGATGGCATCGTTCGCCTTCTTCTGCAAACGCCGCAACTTGTGGTGCGAGGCCTTCCGCAGCAACGATGAACGAAGTCAGCAGATCGTCGGGCATCGATCCTCCTGCGGAAAGTATTTCATTGCGACACACAAATCGATGCCGTTCACCCCGTTGGCTGGCGATGAGGTCGGTCCGAAATCTTCTGAACCAATCCGAAAATTTCCAAAGGCTCGGTCCGGTTGGCGGCTCGCGAGAGGCGCTGGTAAGCTGGCGGGCGAGCAAATGTTCCGACCGCGTGATGGAAATCACCGATGGACCGGTCAGAAGACATAGCCGACGCTCTCCTCTTTGAGGGAGGGTTTCGGCTTGAGCAACGAGGTCTTTTCCGACCCGATCAGGCGGGAAACGCCGAGCCGGTTTCACTCGGCTCGCATGCCCTCGGTCTACTGCGGCTGCTCGTCGAGCGGCAAGGTGAACTTCTTGCCAAAGACCTGATCATGGAAACGGTCTGGCCGGGCACAGCTGTCGAGGAGAGCAACCTTTCGGTCCAGATTTCGGCACTGCGCCGCATCCTCGATCACGGGCGCGGGCAGGCAGCTGTATCCAGACAATTCCGAACCGCGGCTACAGGTTTGTCGCGCTCGTAAGTCGATCCAGTCTCGCGGCACCCGACCGGCCGGCATCGCCGCTTCGCGACAAGCCGTCGATCGCCGTGTTGCCGTTCCAAAACCTAAGCGGCAACCCGGATGAGGAATATTTCGTCGACGGCATGGTCGAGGAGATCACCACCGCGCTCTGCCGCATCCGCTCGCTGTTCGTAATAGCCCGCAATTCGAGCTTCACCTACAAGGGCCGAGCCGTCGATGTGAAGCGGGTCGGTCGTGAATTGGGCGTCCGCTACGCGCTGGAAGGGTCGGTACGGAGGGCAGGCTCACGCGTGCGTATCGCCGCACAGTTGATCGATGCGATTACCGGCGTATATCCTTGGGCCAACCGGTTTGACGGCTCGCTCGATTATGTTTTCGCATTGCAGGACCGGGTCGCGTCGAGCGTCGCCGGGGTCATCGAGCCGACCTTGCAGGCCGCCGAGACCGCTCGGCGCGCCGACTACTCGACCATCGATCTGAACGCCTACGACCTCTATCTGCGCGCCTACGCGATGGTGTGGTCATCGGCAGCCCGGATCCCGGAAGCTCTTGCTCTCATGGAGCAGGCGATTGCTCGTGATCCGCAATATGGAACCCCGCTTGCGTTCGCAGCACTGTGCTGCCACCGATTGGTGATCGACGGCCGAAGCAATGACCCGGCGGCCGATCGGCTGAAGGGCGTCGATTTTGCTAGGCGCGCCCTCGATATAGGGGGCGATGAGGCAGAAATTTTGGCATATGCCGCCCTGGTGCTGGCCTCCTTCGGCGAGGACATCGGCGCGATGACAGCGTTGGTGGACCGCGCATTGGTACTCAACCCGAACTACACCCGCGGATGGGGGATCAGCGCTCTTCTCAGGTTGTGGGCGGACCAGCCGGATCTCGCCGTTCAACATGTCAATACAGCGCTGCGGCTCAGCCCGCTCGACAAAGTGAACCCGGCTTTCCTGTTACTGGGCGCAGTGCATTTCTTCAGCCGGCGTTTCGACGCGGCATCGCCGCAGCTGCTGCGCGCGATCCAAGATGATCCGGGATTTCCGATAGCTTATCGCCTTCTCGCCTCGTGCTATGCGCATCTGGGGCGGCTCGACGAGGCGCGGCAGATCGTCCGCCGGCTGCAGACCATTACCCCTATCGTGGTATAGGATGGCGGCCTCCGACGGAACCCCAAGCACAGGGAACTAATGCTATGCGGCTGGCAGGTGCAGATGCAAATTGAGGTGAGCCGCCCTTGTGGGTTGCTGATAATAGGCAGACGCGCAGGTCAAGAGGGCGGGATGGGGCGTAATTCCCCGCTCGCTTTTGCGGTCAGATCAAGTGTCAAAGGTTCTCCTAAAGCCGAACACGCCAGCGCTACCGTTCCCGACCTCACGACCGCTCACATGGGCATGTTCGAGGTCAAGGGTCAGGTTTAGGGGTTCATGGGAGTTCTCCGACCGTTGCTTCGGATCCAAGGTCTGAGCCCGTTTCGATGACCCGATGGTGTGTTGCACCAGATCAGGCTCACATACGGTCGCCGCTTGATGCGGCTGCACCAACATCCCGCATTCGGCGGGTCGGGCTCAGGAGGCCGGGGCCATTCTGTCGGTCGGCTAGTAAGGCCAACAGTCGTTTCGGTTCGGCCATCTGGATCCGGCAGGACTAATCAGGTCCGCGCGGACCCGCGGCTCGCCACGCTTGAACGCCATTTAGGGTGCGCACCAGGGTCTCGCCATCGATCCGGTCGGTCTTCGTCCGCCGACCTCGGCGCGAGGTCAGGATCGACGCGGGGTCGACCACGTGGCTCTCGATCCCTTCCGACTGCAGCACTCGGTGGATCCAGAAGCCGTCGAGTGACACCTGACGATCGTCTCCGTCAGTGTGCCGTCTACGGCATCCCGGGCGTAGCATTGGCCATCACGACAAAAATCCGGGTCGAGGAAACGGTGGACTTCGCATCCGCTATACCGTCAGCGGTTAGGCTTCTGATAATGAGATATCGAAGCCGACCTGGCGAAGAATGCTTCATCCCCACGCTTGCCGGTCAAGGCGTAATTTCGTCGGAATGGTAACCGACCCGAGAGAGTTCGGGCTTGCGTGGTTAGGCCTTTTCAAGGGTTTGATGCTCGCACCGGGCTGGAGGTGCTCGACGGTGGGACAGTCATATCGAAAACGTACGAGATACGACGAAGGAAAAAATGTCCCACATCCATACTACGCCATTGAGGTTTTCGCGGACTGGGTTATGTGCTTCAAGATGCTGGCTGGGGTTGGGGGCCAGCATCCAATGGCAAGGCCCTATTCACAGGACCTGCGGGACCGGGTGGTTGGTTCGGTGGCGAGCGGTCGCACCTGCCGGGCGACGGCGGTGCTGTTTGGGGTGAGCGTGGCCAGCGTGGTGAAGTGGTCGCAGCGCTGGCGCGCGAGCGGCCGTACGGCGGCCAAGCCGATGGGTGGGCGGCGGCCGCTGCGGCTGCAGCGCGAGCGCGGGTGGCTGTTGGCGCGGATCGCCGAGAAGCCGGATCTGACCCCGGCCTGCGTGTTTTGTCTCGGAAGATTGGCGCGACAGCACGCGATTGTGGCAAGCTATCGAATGGCTGAGGTGTAGAAGTATGGATTTGACCTGACAGGCGGTACTCTCGTCGTGGTGGGTGTCCGACAAGAGGAAAGTGTCGGCCGTCACGCGGCCCTAATACTTTTTTCCTGGGCAATCGGCAGAGTGTCAAGGAAGGTCTGCATCGGGGTTTTGCCGTAGCACCAGCGGCCTTGATGGGGCCGCGCTTGATTGTACTCGCTCATCCAAGCATCAAGGTCGCCCTGCAATTGCTCGATCGTCGCGTAGATCCGCTTGCGAAAGGCAATGCGATAGAATTCATCGAGCACAGTCTTATGAAAGCGCTCACAAATTCCGTTGGTTTGTGGGCTCCTCGCCTTGGTGCGGGTGTGATCGATGTCCTCGATCGCCAGGTAGAGCTCGTACTCGTGGTGCTCCGGATTGCCACAATACTCGGTGCCACGATCGGTCAGCATTCGACAGAGCGGGATCTCATGCTCGTCAAAGAACGGGATCACTCGGTCGTTTAACAACTCGGCCGCGGTGATCGGGGTCTTGCGATCGTAGAGCTTGGCGAACGCCACCTTGGTATAAGTGTCGATGAAGGTCTGCTGGTAAACCCGTCCGACGCCCTTCAGCGTGCCGACATAGAAGGTATCCTGGGCGCCGCAATAGCCCGGGCATTCGCTCTCGAACTCGCCGTGAGTTTCCTTGTCGGCCTTGGCCTTTTCCAGCGCTGCGAGCTGGGTCTCGGTAAGAACCAGCCCTTCCTGCGCCATTTTGGCTTCGAGCGCCTTGAGCCGTTTCTTAATGTTTTCGAGGTCGTGACGCTGCCACACACCGCGCACCCCGAAGGCCGAGATCGACTGGCCGCGCTTTTTCAGCTCGTTCGATACCCGCAGTTGACCCCAGCTCGGTTGCTCGATCGCCAGTTCGACCACGGCCGCCTCGAGCGCGGGATCGACACGGTTCTTCAGGATCGGCTTTGCACGGCTGATCTCCTGCAGCGCCAGCTCACCACCTTTATCGTAGAGCTCCTTAAACCGGTAAAAGCTGTCCCGGCTATAACCCATCATCTTGCAGGCCTGGCTCACATTGCCGAGTTGCTTGGCCAGCTCCAACAGGCCGACCTTGGCCCGTATCACCTTTTGTGCTTGCGTCATCGGCAGTCCTCAACTCACCTAAGCCGGCGCCATATCCGCCAGCTTGATCCGCCCCACCGATCTTCCGCAATCGTCAGATTAATTCCATACCTTTACAGCTGAGGCCGGAGTTGCGGCCAGGCGAGCGTCCCGACGACGCGACCACGCCGGTGCCGCAAGCCGCCCCAGGGGAGCGCTCGCTGATGCACCTCAAACTGCACGCCAACGCCACCACCACGCCGCGCATCCGCGCCTATATTCAGAAAAGCGCCGCCGCGACCAGCGTGCTGGCCCGCGAGCTCGGCATCCATAGCCGAACCGTAGCCCGCTGGAAAAACCGTCAGGATGTGGTCGATCGCTCTACCCGTCCGCATCGGCTGGCCACGACGATGACCGAGTGGGAAGAAGGCCTGATCGTCGAGCTGCGCCGCCGCCTTGCCCTGCCGCTCGACGACATCGTCGAAGCGATGCGGCGCTGCATCAATCAAAAGCTGTCGCGCAGCGCCATCCACCGGTGCCTGCAGCGCTACGGTCTGTCCGCCCGCCTTACCCCGAAAACAGCGCCGGCCGCCACCTTCCAAACCGACACCCCGGCGGGGTTTATCCATATCGATGTCAAGTACCTGCCGCCGCTTAACCGCCACCGCAGTTACGCTTATGTCGCGATCGACCGTGCCACCCGCTTTGTCTACCGCGAAATCCTCGCCGATCGCCGGGCCCAAACCGCCGCTGGTTTCCTGGCGCGCTTCCTCGACCGCTTCCCGCTCTCCGTCCACACCATCCTGACCGACAATGGCTCCGCGTTCACCGATCGCTTCGCCGTCGACAAGAAAGGCAAGCCGCACGACAAACCGTCCGGCGATCACGCCTTTGACCGCATCTGCACCCGGCATTCGATCACGCACCGCCTCATCCGCCCCTTTCGCCCGCAAACCAACGGCATGGTCGAGCGCTTCAATCGCCGCCTCGGCGACCATCTCGGCCGCAGGCCGCAGAACCGCGCCGCCCACCACCGCCGCTTTCTCGACCATGCCGAACGCGATGCGTATCTCAACACCTTTGTCGCCGACTACAATCGCACCCGCTTGCGCTGTCTTGACTATCAAGCGCCCGCCGAACTCCTCGCTAAACTCACGGGACACAACACGAAAGCCGGGGCAGGCTTGTATGGGGCGTTGGTTGTCAAGCCTGATGACGCACATTGCGTTTTCATCCGGTGTCGGGTCTCGGCGTTGGCCAAAGCTCAGTGCCGGACGATCCGAGGGGAGCTCGCCAGCGGGCGCGAAAGATCGCGCTACACACTTGTATTCGGCAGGTCCGCGTGGACCTCGACCATGATGCAGTCATGCGCATCGGCGGCAAAGCTCCGAGACGGCAGGCCCATTCTCTAAGACGGCGTGCAAGCCATGCCTGCCTCGGGTCACCGCCGCCTCGGATCGTTATCGGCGCGGCTGTTCGTGCCACGCGGCGCCGAAACCGTTTGTCAGCGATCTCCTTCCCCGGTTGCTCACGCCGTTGCACGCAGGACGACACCCTGCGGGACCTCGCCGGTCGTCACCAGTTGCCACAATGCAACCAGCAGCTTGCGCGCCAGCGCGACAATCATGGTCTTGCGGGTGGCGCCCCGGGCATCGGCTGTCCGCGCCCGATACCATTGGGCCAGGGCGCTGCCCTTCTGGAACATCAAGAAGCGCCAAGCCAACTGGATCATGCCACGGCGCACCCGGGAATTGCCGGCCCTGGCCAAGCCCTTCTCCCGTCGCCGCGCGCCGCTTTCATCCGGTGCGCCGGTCAGCCCGGCATAACGCGCCACGGCTCTGCGGTCGCGCAGGTTACGCGATAAGATCTCGTGCACCAGCATGTCCGCTGTCTCGACACCAATGCCGATGACCTGTGCCAGCCGCCGGACCATCGCGTGGGCGCCTTGTTGGGGGTGCTGCTCGAGCCGTTCAAGGCGCGCGGCTTCGATCTCTCGGATCTGGCCGATAACGAAGCGCAGGCGTGCCATATCGCGGCGCAACTCGGCCAGCGTGTTCGGCGGCGGCGGCGTACCCTCCGGTGTGAGCAATGCTGCGAGCCGCTCCGGCGCCCGGCGTAAGGTCGGCTTGAAGCCGCGAATCCCGAGACGAGCCAGGGTGCTCTTGATCCGGTTGACAATGCGGGTGCGCTCGCCAACCAGGCCCTCGCGCTCGCGGTTCGGCCGCTTGGCATCCTCCTCCTCAAGGGTTGGGATCGCGGCCATGCTGCAATGACCCCGTTCGCCGCGCAGCCAACCGAGGAAGGCCCGCTTCAGCAACTCGGTGTCGAGCCGATCGGTCTTCGCCCGCCGATGCTCACGCGACACGGCGACACTTGTTGCGTGGATCACATGGGCTTCGATACCGCGCGTCCGCAGCCACCGCGCCAGCCAGAAACCATCCCGGCCGGCCTCGAAGGCCACGACGATCCGGCTGACCGTGCGGCCGGCCCTGGTCGCCTCGTCGCGCCAGCGATGCAGTAGCCCAAGCAGCGCCGTCTCCGCCGCCGCCAGTTTTTTCAGCGGCTGGCGGTTGATGCCGGGAATGATGCCGGCAACTAGCCAGCTCGATTGGCTCATCTCAATGACGACGATCAGCGTACTATCTTGATCAAGAGCGGCGAGCGATCTGCTCAGATCATTCAACTGTGGCATGGGACACTCCGTCGGTTCTCAAAGCGACGATGGTGCCTTGTCCTCGCCGCTCGCCCCATAGCGTCTCTTGCGGGCGGTGGTGGCCGAACTGGCCGAGCGCGGCACACCGGCGAGCTACGGGGCGGTGTGGCGCTTTTTTCAAGCATGCGGGGATCACCTTTAAAAAAACCGTATACGCCAGCGAGCAGGATCGCGCCGACATCGCCCGCCGCCGCACCCGGTGGAAGATGCAACCAGAACCGGCTTGACCCCCGGCGCCTGGTGTTCATCGCCGAGACTTGGGCCATGACCAACATGACCCGCCGCCATGGCCGCTGCCGCCGCGGCGCGCGGCTGGTCGCCAAGGTGCCGCACGGCCGCTGGCGCACGCTGACCTTTCTGGCGGCGCTGCGCCACGACCGCATCACCGCCCCTGCGTCATCGACGGGCCGATCAACGGCACCAGCTTTCGCGCCTATATCGAACAGTTCCTGGTGCCGACCCTCAGTCCTGGCGACGTCGTCGTCATGGACAATCTCGGCAGTCACAAAGGCAAGGCGGTACGCCACCTGATCCGCAGCGCTGGCGCCAAGCTGTTCTTCCTGCCGCGCTACTCGCCCGATCTCAATCCGATCGAGCAGGTCTTCGCCAAGCTCAAGACCCTGCTGCGCAAAACCGACCCCCGCACGACCGAGGCCACTTGGCGCGGCATCGGTAACCTCCTCGATCGCTTCACCCCAATCGAATGCGCCAATTACCTCGCCAATGCCGGCTATGCTTCAGCCTAACAGGATCACGCTCTAGGCGGCGAGCGGACCTCTGGTCAAAATGTCTCATCTGTTTGATTTCTGGATTCTAGTCGCGCGCGGTCCAAGGGCGCCCCCCCGCAAGTGAGCACTCGGCCGTGGTGACCCCCGCCCACCGTTGCGGCGCGGGGCCCGCGGGTCAGCCGGGGGCGGCGCCTTGGATTGCGGTCTCCATCATGTAGAGCGACTGGCTCGCGGCCATGAACAGGCGATCGCGCTTGGGGCCGCCAAAGGTTAGGTTGGCGCACACTTCGGGCAGGCGGATGCGGCCGATCAGCTTGCCCGCTTGGTTGAACACAAGCACTCCGGCATAGCCGAGCGGCGCATTGGAGGCACACCACAGATTGCCAAAGATGTCGGCGCACATGTCGTCGGGCCCGCATTTGACCCCGTCTACCATCATGTCGGTGAACAGGCGCTTGTTGGTGACTTTCGTGCCCTGAACATCAAAGGCGTAGATGACCCGTTGGCCACCAGGGCCGGTATCGCCCGGCCCCTTGCCGGTGCTGATCAAATAGAATGTCTTGTGATCGGGCGAAAAGCAGAGGCCATTCGGATCGGGAACCACCTCCTCGGAAACCACGACCTCGAGCCTCCCGCTCGGGTCCCAGCGGTAGGTGTTGGTCGGCAATTCCCGCTTGCGCCCACCGATGGCGCCGGCGTCCTCGGCGCCAATCCGCGGGTTCAAGATCCCTTGCGGATTGGTAGGGCCGCCGGCCTCATCCGGGTGCCCCTCGGCGATCTGATCGCCATAGCCGGGATCGGTGAACCAAATGCTGCCATCGGGGTGCGGCGCCACGCCATTGGGCGAATTCAATGGCTTGCCATCGTACGAATTGGCGATGACGGTCATCGTCCCGTCGTGCTCCCAGCGCACGAGACGGCGCGTGAGGTCCTCACAAGACAAGAGCCTGCCCTGAAAATCGAAAGCGTTGCCATTGGCGTTATTGGATGGCCGGCGGAACGCAGTCACCCGCCCGTCATCCCAGATATAGCGGTACAGGGTATTGCCCGAGACGTCGCTGAAGACGAGGTATTGGCCCTGGTTCGACCAGGTCGGCCCTTCTGCCCACAAGGCTCCCGTCCAGACGCGGTAGATGGCACCCTGTGCCCGCCGTAACGGGAGAAACGAGGGATCGACCACGATCACGTCGGGGTCGGGGTAGATCGATGGGCGGCCCGGCGTCCAGTCGCGCGGCGGATTGGTGACGACGCTGGCCGGGGCGCCGAGCTGGGCCTTTTGCTGGGCGAATGCGCGCGATCGCGTCAGTGCTGCCGCACCGGCAAGTCCGGCGCTGCCGGCTAACAGCGAGCGTCGCGTCAGGGATTGCTGAACCGGTTGCTGCATCGTCTCCTCCACCTAATGTAGTTTCCTCCCGCAATAGTGGTGGCGGTGAAGCCGCACGGCAATCCCGGCTCCGTCATCAGCGACTGTAGCCATGCGAGAGCGAAACGCGATGCCGTGGAATTGGCGATGCAGCGGGGTCCGACCCTCTGCAAGTCCGCCCAAGCTCACTCGGAGAGCCGGGGTGGGTGCCGGCATGACCCGCGGATGCCCCCGGGACCGCCGATTGCAGACAGGAGACACGGTGGATCAATAAGTGCTCGCCGTCATGCCTCAGTCGGTTTTGGCAGAGGCGATGCGGTTGACGCAGGGGTCGCCGGTCGCGGCAGTCGGTGCGGTGTCCGGGCAGATCCGGGCTTGGTGTCGCCCAAACGCGTGTGGCAGGTCGCAGCGCGGGAGCCTCTAGCAGCTTCTCTCGCAAATTTCGCGCGGTTGCTGGGTACGTGTGGGACCGGGTAATTACTACACGAAACTGTCGCCGCTGGAAAATGAGCCGCCAATGAAAGCGCTGTTCCTGGGTACGCTCGCCGCCTCGCAAGCTACCCCAATTATCGAATTCATCACTGCCGACATCCGAACCGAAATCCTTGATAACGGCGACCCGGCGCACGCGGCTGCGGCGCTCGCCGATGCAGATGTCCTGCTGACTGGAGCATGGCGCAGCGGATTTCCACCGGTGCCGAAGCTGCGCTTGCTGCAGGTGCCGCTCGCCGGCACGGATGGCATCGATATCTCCGCTCTGCCTAAGGGCGTCACTCTGTGCAATGCCTATGGCCACGAGCCGGCGCTCGGCGAATTCGCGATCATGATGATGCTGGCCTGGCGCCACCGCTTGTTCGACATCGCGACCTCCTTCCGCGAGGGGTCGTGGTCCTGGAGCCCGATGGTCGGCGGAGCGGTGCGCGGCGAGATCGGCGGCCAGACCGTCGGCGTCATCGGGCTCGGCCATATCGGACGCGAAGTTGCCTGGCGCGCCGCCGCGCTCGGCTGTCGGGTGCTTGCCTCCAACCGCACGTCGCGCGAGAAACTGGCTTCGGTCGAGCAGGTCTTTCGATGGGCGGAACTCGACTTGATGCTCGCCGAATGCGATATCGTCGTGCTTAGCTGCGCCCTAACCGCCGAGACGGCCGGTTTGATCGACGGACGCCGGCTTGACGCGATGAAGCCCGACGCCTTCCTGATCAATCTGGCGCGCGGCCCGATCGCCGACGAGGAGGCGCTTTACTGCGCCCTGCGCGATGGGGTTATCGGCGGAGCGGCGCTCGACACCTGGTGGCGCTATCCGAGCGCTGCCGACCCGCAGCCGCGCCCCTCCCGCTACCCATTCCACGAATTGCCGAACGTCATCATGACGCCGCACTGCTCGCCGCGCACCGGCGGAACCATCGAGCGCCGCTCGCGTGATGTTGCTCGCAACATCGACCGCTTTGTCCGCGGCGAGCCGCTCGAGAACATCGTCGCCACGACCTGAAAACCCCGGCGACCGGACATTTTCGGACGGGCTCCTCCGGGCATTGTGCTTACCCCCGTCAAGGTCCGGTTTGATCAACCTGGAAACTTTGGTGGAGACCCCACGATGGTCCGGAATCGGGTGCGCCGGGAGACCGGCAAAGAGCTGATGGTGCGAGTCCATTACGATGAAGGAGTAGCGATCCACATCGGCCCCGAGTTCATGCGCGGGCGGTCGTGAGGCCGTACGTGAAGCGTTGACAGGGGAGTGCGCAGGCCAGCCATTTGAGCCACGAAAAGGACGATATTCCGGGTGCCGACGCCGTCCGATACGCGGAAGGCCACACGACGGGGCGCGCTATCGCGAGCTCCCCGACGACCCGGCGTAGTCGGAGACCCTGGCATGTGCAGACACTCTTTGTTCGGGAACCGGGAGGTCTCGTGGCTGACCAAGGCGGCATGCCGCGATTCGTCCGCATCGGGAAGGCGAGGAGCCGACGCCGATGATGCACGGCCGCGAGAAGTCTGATCCTGCCATAGTAGCGACGAAGCCTGCGAACAATGCCGGGCAACCGGCGGCGGAGCGGGTGGAGAAGGGCGGGAACCGAGGGAAACGCGGGCCAGCAAAGCACGCGCCGGGCGCAGGACCGGGAAAGCGTGTCACAGGCGCTGGAGCGCGTACGGCAAGCCGCAAAGCAAAGGAGGAAAGAGCGGTTCACCGCGCTCTTCCACCACATCAACTCAGCAATGCTCCGTACCGCGTTCTTCGCGCTGAAGCGGGACGCGGCTGCGGGCGTCGACGGGGTGACGTGGCAGGACTACGAAGCCGATCTCGATCGCAGGATCGAAGATTTGAGCGATCGGGTCCATCGGGGAGCCTATCGGGCGCAGCCGTCGCGGCGTCGGTACATTCCGAAGCCCGATGGGCGGCAGCGTCCGCTGGCAGTCGCCGCCCTTGAGGACAAGATTGTCCAACGGGCCACCACTGCACTGCTGAATGCGATCTACGAGGAGGAATTCCTCGGGTTCAGCTATGGATTCCGCCCGGGCCGCGGCCAGCACGATGCGCTCGACGCGCTCCATGTCGGGATCGACAGCAGAAAGGTGAACCACATTCTGGACGCCGATATTGCCGGGTTCTTCGACGCGGTAAGCCAGGACTGGCTCATCCGCTTTGTCGAGCACCGGATCGGCGACCCGCGCATCATCCGCCTGATCAGTAAATGGCTCAAAGCGGGTGTCCTGGAAGACGGGGTCGTTACGACGAGCGAGTGGGGGACGGGCAGGGATCGGTGATCTCTCCGCTTCTGGCCAACATCTACCTGCACTACGTCTTCGATCTCTGGGCGGCGCGCTGGCGACGGCGCGAGGCTACTGGCGACATGGTGATCGTACGTTATGCGGACGACATCGTGGTCGGCTTCGAGCACGAGGCCGACGGCCGACGCTTTCTCGACATGATGCGCGAGCGGTTGGCGGAGTTTGCGCTGACATTGCATCCGGAGAAGACCCGGCTGATCACGTTCGGCCGCCTCGCAGCGGCGCAACGTACCAAGCTCGGGCTCGGCAAACCGGAAACGTTCGATTTCCTTGGCTTCACTCATATCTGCGGACGGAACCGGCAGGGCCGGTTCCAAATCCGTCGCAAAAGTCGGCGGGACCGCAGATCGGCGAAGCTGCGAGAGATCAAGGACGAGCTACGCCGGCGCATACTGCAGCCCATCCCCGAGCAAGGAAGATAGCTGAAGCTGGTCATCACCGGCTACTATGCCTACCACGCCGTGCCGACCAACTTTCGCTCGCTTGGCGCGTTCCGTGATCATGTTGTCAGGCTTTGGGGGCGGACGCTGCGGCGCCGCAGCCAAAAGCACGCGTCGACCTTGGAGCGGATAGGCAAGGTGGCCGACGACTGGCTCCCACAACCGCGCATCCTTCACCCTTGGCCGAGCATTCGCTTTGCCGTCAAACACCCGAGGTAGGAGCCGGATGCGGGAAACCCGCACGTCCGGATCTGTGCGGGGGGCGTCCGGTGACGGACGTCCCTACCGCGAACGCGTTCTCGTCGCCGCCACATGCCCCGGCAAAGGTCCCTTGACCCATCGTTTGCAGACCTCCAATTATCGTGCACCCAGCCCTGATCGGCGGCATCCTAGGCCAACCCACCATGAAGCCGGCCGCGAGCAGCGGCCGGGCGACCGCGCCGTCACCGGCGACCGGTTCCCAGATCACCCGCGGCGGCCACCTGTTTCGAGCTTGAGTAGACTCAATACCGCCACGAGCGAGCGAGCCCGCGCGCATCATAATCATGGCTGCTCTAGGCACGCATTACCGTTCAATTTGACCCTTCGGCCTCCTCCAGCAAAACGTTTCACCTATTACGCGAATATCGGCGCTGGGCGATTGAGACAAAGCCGCCCCGTGTGTCCGAGGATTTTCCCTGCTCTGCAGCCCAACCAGCAGCAGCAGAATCAAACCGCAACTCGTAGTGAGATTTGATGTAATCGTCTCAAAAAATGTAAGCGCCTGAGGGAATTGGACCTTCTGCGAATAGTTGTCTGCCGGCGCCTGACCGACATAGGAGCAAACCACGAACTTTGGTGTAATTCTGGTGTAATCGTGCGCAGAAGTTCCGGGATTGTTCAAGTTCCCGCACTTTACCACCCCGGCCGTAACCCATTGAAAACGCAACAAACGGGTAGTACATTAGGACGCTGGGAAGGCCGCAATGTCTGACTGCAAATCCTCGTACAGCGGTTCGATTCCGGCTTCCGGCCTCCAGAGAGTAATCTGTTCAGCCGCTCTTAACTACGCGCGAAATTCCGGCGTAGCTTCGGCGGCGGTGTCGTTCTCGGCCAATGACGTGGTTCACGTCAACGGCGCCGGTTGGGTGCGCCGTGATGGCGAGGAAAAGATCAAGGGTGTACCTGAGAAAAGCCCTTTAGGTTCGAATTGAGGCCGGTGAATGCTTCTTGGCGAGCAAGGTGCTGAGTGCGTAAAGGCGGGTCTCGGTCAGCGACAGCATCCAGCCATCGACATAGACAATCCGGCCGTGGCCAAAATCGTCCTGGCTCCGTTCGCCGACCGAACGACGCAGCGTCACGATCGAGGCACAGCCGCAGCTTGTTGTCGACAATTCCGCCAGGATTAGCCGCGCGAGCTGGTCGGGCGAAGCCTCGCTCGCCGGCAATGCTTGCAGGCATGACTGCCCGATCGCTTCGGGACAGTGCAAAGCCGAACAGTAAGCGGCGAGAGCATCGTATTCTGAGGTCTCGCCGGTGCACTCACCCGCGCCGAGCGGCGCTTGCCGGCCAAACCACGTCGCTGCGGCGCCGGCCGCAATCGTCATCAAGTGGCGTCGCGACAGCATGACTGACGGCTAATTCAGGCGCTGCTTGATATGGTTCGCCAACCGCAGGGCCAGCGCGACAATCGTCAAGGTGGGGTTGTTGGCGCCGCCGGATGGAAACACCGAGCTGCCGGCGACATAGAGGTTCGCGACCGAATGGACGCGGCAATTTTCGTCGACCACGCCCTGCTTCGCATCGGCGTGCATGCGCGTCGTGCCCATGTGGTGCTCATTGGGATGGAAATCCCTCGGCGTACCATCGGGATCGCTTGGTGCGGCGCGGAGGCGGCCAAATCCGGTCCGTCCGATCTCGTTCCCCAGAAGGCGAAACGCTGCCGCCGCTCTGGTTTTGTCTTCCTCGGTCAGCCGCCAATCCACGACCACCCGTCGCATGCCGAGAGCATCGCGGTCCGACCCGAGCATCACCCGGCTTTGCGGGTTTGGCTGCTGTTCCGCGACATACGACAGCTCCAGCTCCTCCACCGGGATACCCTCCCCGAAGAGAGCCTTGCGCGCCGCAAAGGTCGCGACCCCATCGAGATCGCCGATGACCTTGGACAAATCCGCAACCAAACTGCCGCCCGGCCCCTCGCCGCCGATCACGCGTTGCAGCGCCTTCACAGCGTCCACGACCGGAGAAAACCGGTAGGTCCAAAAAATGAATACGTTCGGCAGCTGTAAATGGCGCATGGCCGACGCGGTTAGCCCCATGCACGAGTCGAAAATATGCCTGCCGCCAAACGCCGGGTAAGTGCCGGCGCTACGGAAATCGAAGTTCATGTGCGGATCGGACGGAGCGGTGATCGCGCCCGAATATGTCAGATGGGTCATAAGGAAGCGACCGACAAGATCATGCGCATTGCCGAGACCGTTACCCCCGTTGGTGCCGGAGGCTAACAGCAGCCTGGCGTTTTCGATCCCGCCCGCGGCCGATATATAAAACCGAGCGCGAACCGAGAAATGGTTTCCGGAAAGCGTCTTAGCCGATAATTCGGTGATCTCGGCATCGCTCTCGCCACCGTGCAGATGGAACGCGTTGGCGTACAAATAGACCGTCACGCGCGGCGCGTGGCGCAGGTCGGCGGCATACACCGGCCCGAAATGGACCGGGCTCACCTGAAAAATCTTGCTCTCGAAGTTGGGACCGGAAAACGGCGGCGGAATTTTGCTCGGCGCAATCCCCCAGCTCGCGGGCCGGTAATCGTAAGGTCCGAGATCGCAGACTTCCTGGGCCTGGCGGTACCATGGATCAAGAGCCGGTTTGGGAAACGGCCATTCGTGGTACGGGAGGTCCTCGCGCCTCTCAAAGTCGATCGCGTCGAGGGGCAGACACCAGCCGCCCCAATGATTAGTTGTCCCGCCAAAAAAGCGCAGCCGCGACGTTGTCAAATCCGGAAACGACGCACCGATGCTTCGGCCTTCGTAGAGTTGTTGGGTCGCCGCATCCAACTCCATGCCGCCGCTTTCGAGGACAGCGACGCGAAACGGCGCATCGATGAACTTCCGCGCGAGCGTGATGCCGGCGGCGCCACCCCCGATGATGCAAACTTCTGTCTCAATGATCGAGCCCGGCGGAACAGAACGTGCGTCGACAATCATTGGCCGTATCCGTCAGAGACAATCCTTTCGGGACTTTGTCCCGGCAGCACCGGCAGCCGGCAACTAAAGCCAATAAATGCAGGTTTACCGGCTTGCCGATCGCAACATAGTTAATGCGTCTCGGCAGGTGTGTCGCAACAAAATCTCATCGCAATCGATCCCCGTGCCCTTGGCTCGGTAGCGGCCCTCCGCCGGCCGCAGACCCCACCTCGGGCCGGCCCTGAACGAACGGGCGCGGTGACCCCGGCCGTCGCCCGGAGTTCGTGTGAGTAGGCAGGCTCCGGCTTGCGCATACGGCGAGTGATCGCGGGCATCGCAGCACGTCGAGCGAGCGGACCCGCAGGCGCTGCGGAGATATCGGTGCGCACCTTGCGGTTTCGGCCGATTTCGCCTATACAGATGCGGGAAGGTCGATTGCAGCGGGCTGTGTGTAAATTCTCGTGATCATGCCCGGAAAAATCGGGTCGGCATGCATAGTTTTTGCGCGAGGATTGTAGCGCTACTGTATCTATAAAAATCCGGAAAGCCGCTGCGGGAATTGTTGAGAAAGGCTGATGCCTGGATTGCCAACCCTCGTACAGCGGTTCGATCCCGCTTCCGGCCTCAAGGGAGGAAGTTGCAACGGCCCCGGAGGGCCTCTGATCCCCGGTAGCTCAGTTGGTAGAGCAAGCGGCTGTTAACCGCTGGGTCGCTGGTTCGAAGTCCGGCCCGGGGAGCCACCATCAAAATAGGCCGTTGAGCGATCCGTCCGCGGCCTTTGCTTCCTGACTAATCCGCAAAATCGCTCCCGTGGTGACCCCCTTGACGGGTGAGCCGAACCAAGCGGCGGGGGCACAGAATGCTGGGCGAGTGGGCCGGCCTGGAGATCGGCCATTTATCCTTGTCCGCCGCATCGGGCTTGACCCCGATTGGTATTTCGCCGATGTCCCGCCGACTGTTTATCCGAAGGAGGATCGGGTGGAGGCAAGCGAGGTTGCCGAGAAGATACGCGAAGAAGAGCACGAGCATCACCTTGAGGTCGATGCTGGCTTTCGCAGGATGACGGGCATTTATCTCGGCATCATCGCGATGCTGCTGGCGATAACCTCGCTCGGCGGATCGAACGCGACCAAGACGATGACGAATTCCAATATCCAGGCGTCCGATACCTACGGCTTTTATCAGGCGAAATACGCTCGCCAGACCTCATACCGGTTAGCGGCGGATATCCTCGAAGCTCAACTCGCCGCCAACCCGGCCATGCCGGACACGGCCAAGGCCAAAATCCAAGACGACATCAAGCACTGGCGAACGACCGCCGATCGCTACGAGGCCGACCCGCAGGGTGGCCAGGGCAAGCAGGAATTGCTCGCCAGAGCCAAGAATTGGGAAGAAAAGCGTGACCTCGCCGCGGAGCGCGACCCCAACTTTGATTATGCCGAGGCCCTCTTTCAGATCGCAATCGTGCTTGGCTCGGTCAGCATCGTCGCCGTTTCACGCCCGCTCCTCGGATTGAGCGGAGTCCTCGCGTTTGCAGCGACGCTCTTGATGATCAACGGCTATTCCCTGCTGGTCCACCTACCGCTGGAGTGACCTGACGGTCGGTCGTCGCCGGCAACAGGTGAGCGAGGCTCAGAAATTTCTGCGGATCCTGCGGCTGCCCATCGACCCGCACCTCATAATGAACGTGGGGGCCGGTGCTGCGGCCGGTCGAGCCGAGCAGGCCGATCTCGGTTTGCGCGGAGACGGTCTGCCCGACGGCGACGAGACAGCGCCGCAGATGGCCGTAGAGGGTCACGATGCCGTAACCGTGGTCGATTTCGATCGCCTGGCCGTAATCACCTAGCCAGCCGGCATAAATCACAGTACCCGGCGCCGTTGCGTAGACCGGCGATGAATAGGGGGCATCCATGTCAATGCCGGTGTGAAAGGCGGCCTGGTGATTAAACGGGTCGATCCGCGGGCCAAACCGGCTGCCGAGCTCGTAATGCGCCAGCGGCGCTGCAATCGGCAGCGTTTTTGACAAAGCCTCGATTGCCGCCAGCTTTTCGGCGCTGATCCCATCGCTCTTCGCGGCTCTGGCATCCGGGGGCGGGACAAAGGGGCCGCCCTCGGCGCCAGCTGGACTGCCTTGTGACATGATCCGCCCGACAATCCGTCCGAGATTGACGCCAGCTGATCGGAGAACGTTTTCGACTGCCGCGACCGCAGCAGTGTCGAGACTTTTGGCGCCGGATCCCGCGGCGTTGGAGGTCGTCGACGCGACGTCGCCGCTTTGAGCTGTCGGTCCGGCGGCGGCGATTGCCGGGCCCGGTAACGGAAGCCGCATCAGCGATAATCGTCGCCAGATATCGTTGATCTGCAAGCGAAGGCGGCCGCGCTTGATTGTGACCTTGTCGCGCAGCGCGCCGAATTGGGCAAGCTCTCTCGCCGTTTGTTCGAGACTCGCTTTGTATTGCGCCAGCTGCGACACCTCGGCCGTCCGCTCGCTTTGCATCTGCTGCAGTTGCGCCGTCAGTGCGGCGTTTCGCGCCTGTTCCTGCTGCAATGCCTGACGCGTCTCCTCGCTTGCCGTCGCGATTTCCGTCGGCGACGGCAGCTTTGGCGCCGGCTGCGCGATCGGACCCGGCTGCGTGACCGGCCCCGACCCCGCAAGCGGCTCCATCCCCGCAACTGGCCCCATCCCCGCAATCGGCCCCGTCCCCGCAATCGGCCCCGTCCCCGCAATCGCCTCCGCGCTAAGCTTTTGAATGTCGCCCATCAACTCCGCAAATCCGTCATCCACCAGGGTCAAGGATTGCAGCTTGGCATCCGCCGTCGATAGCTGGTCGCGCAACATCTGCGTCTGTTCAGTCAGGGCCGCGGTCTCTTGCTGAGCGTGGCTGCGATCCTGCCGCGCATCAGCCAGCTCCCGGCGGACGCCGCTGAGCTGTTTTCGCAAATCATCGTTCGTGTTCCGCAGGCGCGCTGCGGCAGCGGTTTTCTCCGCCACGCGATGCCCGTATTGGATCCAATTCACTCCGAGAAACGCAAGCACCCCAATTCCCGCAAACACGGTTAGGAGCAATGCGCTTTGCAGCCGCGGCGATACGGCAACCGGATTCGACGAACGAAAACGAATGCGGATTTCGGGGAAGACCCTGCTTCCCTCACTAGAGGTTTCGACGATCATTTCTCCCCCACCAGTGCCGAACCGTGGATGTCCGATGCGCTGACCGGACCAGGTTTGGCATGCGTCGGGACGCCGGGTGTCGGCGTCCTCCCTGCTCAGCGAGTGGCTGGATTTTTGGCCCAGCCGCGGCGTCTCGCCGGTTTACGCAAGGAACGTGGCTTTGACAGTGCGCCTCGCGGAATGGACCCTAACGGGGCGACCTGCCTATGACAACAAAGAATCGCTAACTTTTCCGGAGAGAGCAATCAAACATCAAGAATCCAGAGACATTCCATGAAATAGCCACAATTTGTACGGAGCCTCTATGGTCACGATCAGCAAGCGCGGCTTAAGTGATGGTGGATTATTCGACTATACTTCGTGTCCGAGTCGGATTTAGGGGGTATATATTGCTGATGGGCGATTATTATTCAGCGCCATCAGCGCAACAGGATTTTATCGTAACGCGCATTAAACCGCGGAGACTAAATCGGAAGGCGTACGGCGCTCGCTGCTGAACTGGCTTCGATAATAGCCGGCGAAGACGCCGTCCCGCTGCAGCAACTCGGCCAGATTGCCCTGCTCCACAAGCGCGCCACCTTGCAATACGACGATCCGATCGCAACGCTGCACGGTCGACAAGCGGTGGGCGATGATGAATGTGGTGCGCCCCTCCATCAGCCGCTCGATCCCCGCCATCACCAGCGCTTCGGTGGTCACATCGAGCGCCGAGGTCGGTTCGTCGAGGATCAAGATCGGTGCGTCCCTCAGGAGGGCGCGGGCGATCGTGATGCGCTGCTTTTCGCCTTCGGACAGCGACACCCCGGATTCGCCGATGACGGTGTCGTAGCCTTCGGGTAGCGACCCGATCCGTTCGTCGATGCGCGCCAGACGAGCAGCGCGCTCGATTGCCGCGTCATCGGCCCCGGGCCGGCCATAAGCGATGTTGTCGCGGACCGACAGGGGAAAGATAAGCGGCGGCTGCAGTACCATTGCAATCTGGCTGCGCAGCGATTTGAGCGTGTACTCGCGCAGATCGACGCCGTCGATTTCAATCGCACCTTCGATCGGATCGTGAAACCGCGCCAGCAGGCTCACCAAAGTCGATTTTCCTGCCCCCGTCGGGCCGACAATCGCGATCTTCGCGCCGGCCGGCACTTTGAGGTCGATCCCGTGCAGGACCGGCGTCTCGCGCCGGTAACGAAAACCGACGCCGCGCAGTGCGATGTCGCCACGGGCGCCCTCTGCCGGAAAGCTCTTTGTTCCGTCGATCAGATCGGGCTCGGCATCAAGCACCTCAAACACGCGGCGCGCGCCGACCCGGGCGCCGGCAATCATCCCCCAGCTCTGACTGATCTGGTTAATCGGTGCATAGAGCTGAGCGAGATAGGAGATGAAAACAATCAATTGGCCGACGGTCAGAGCGCCCGACATCACCGCTCGCGCTCCAGCGTACACGACAAGTGCCGTACCAGCGGCAATGACGCTATTGACTGCCCCCGAATATAGGGTTTGCCAACTGTAAAGACGCAAGGTGGCGCGTAGGCTCTCGCGGCTGGCGCCCATAAACCGGCGGTGCTCGTCGTCTTCGCGGGTAAAAGCCTGCACGACCTTGATCGACGACATTGCCCATTGCACCAGCGAATAGACCCGGCTTTCGGTGGTGCGCACCTCGGTGGCGATGTCGATGATTTTGCGGTTGAACCCGGCGATCAGGGCGAACAGCACCGGCACGACGGTCAGCGCCAGCAAGGTCAGGTTCGGATCGAGCGGAAACAGAACCATCAGCATGCCGGCCAGTAGAACCGCCGCCGACAGAATCGGCAGCACGCCGTTCATAATCATTGTCTGCACAGCAAAACTGTCGGCAGTGATGCGATAGAGCAGGTCGCCGACCCGCTGACGATCGTGAAAAGCCAACGACAGCCGCTGCAGATGCCCGTAAAGGGCGCCCCGCAGATCGTTGACCATGCTCTGGCCGACGCCGATTGCGGTGTAGTTGTGCAGCAAGGTCAGCCCGCCGCTGCCGAGATGCACGACGATGAGGGCGATGCAGGCGAAGATTAGTAATCGTCCGGGGGAGGTCCCGTGCAATGCCGCAAGCGAAATCGGTTTTCCACCGAGCACATTGTCGATGACGACTTGCAGCGGCCACGGCTTTAACAGTTCGAACCCGGTGATAAAAAAGACCTGGGCTAGCGTCCAGGCAATGCGCCAGCGATGCGGCCAGAGATAAGGTGAAATTTTGCTCAACATGATCCGGACGGCGTGATGCCGCCTTTTCAATCTTACGCCGGCTGCGGCGCGGGCGTCGCTTTACGGATAGCGGTTTTCGGTTGGACCGGGATCAACCCGGCGGGCTTGGCGACGGCCTCGATGATGCGATGCATCAGCCCGGCGAATGCGGCGAGTTTCGTCCCGATCACGCCCAAATTCACCAGCCCAACCACCGCGAGCACCGCGGCGGCGATGGGCCATCCGAGCAACAGCGCGAACGCCGTCATCAAAGCATAGCCGCGCAGCAGGAAAAGCGCGAGCTGCGACAGCCGCATCGTACAGCGCACCCGCAGCAACCGTTTATCGCCGCCGTGATATTCCGTGCAAACTAGGACGAGCGCGCGGCTGCATAACCCGCGGGAAATTTTCAAATCCCAGCCGCTCCACCCGGTGTCGGGCACGACAAAGTATTTCTGCGGCACCAAAAAACTCATCAAGCCACCGATCAGCGCCTCTTTGTCGACGCCCGCCTGGTTCCAGAAGGCGAGTTGGAAAGAGCGATCGCGCCACGACCAGCGTGCCCTTTGCTCGGTCGTCGCGGGCGCCGCATGCGGCCGCGCACGCGTCTCGCGCACGCGCCATTTGATACGCTCCAAGCCGCGCAGCAATGGGCCGAGATAAATCAACAACGCCACCAGGGCGCGCGCCTTTGGCCCGTCAAAACGCTTGTCGATCGGCGCCTTCATCGCGCCGTTAACGCACATCGCCCAGGTGGCGAGCAACGGAACCGCGAGCAGCAGCCACCATCCCCCGCCGACCAAACCCGCCAAAGCCAGCAGGATCGAAGCGGCGCTCCATTCAAAGGTCAGCGGCAAAACCGCGGTCAGTGAGGACGGCGGTTCGTACAAGGTCTGGAACAGGCCGCGGCCAAATATCCCCGAGTAAATCACCGGGCGGCGCGATAACAGCAGCGACGCCGACAAATCGCCATAGATCCGCCCGAGCCATTTGGCCTGGCCAAACAGATTGAAGCGGAACGGATGCTTCGAATAGACCAGAGCCTCGGCCTTGCCATAGCCGCGCTGCTGGTTGCAGTAGGCTTTGACCGTGTTGCGGCGGAAATGCCAGACAATCGCCGCCGGGCTAAAGCCGATCACAAAACCGGCGTCCTGGAAGCGCCAGCAAATATCGACATCATCGCCGGCGGCGCGATAGACCGGGTCGAAACCGCCCAGGCCGAGCAATGCATCGCGGCGGAACGCCATGTTGCAGCCGGCGATATGCTCGGCGACCTCATCGCTGAGCAGCACGTGAGTCGGGCCTCCGGGCGATACCGCGACCGCAGCCGGCACCAGGCTGTCCTCGGGGGGCGGAAAATTTGGCCCGCCGCAGGCGGCAAGCCCGCTCGTCTCCATTTTGGCGACGAGATAAGTCAGCCAATCGGTGTCGGCGACGCAGTCACTGTCGGTATAGGCGACGATTTCGCCGGTCGCCGCCTCGGCGCCGACATTTCGGGCAACGCTCAACCCCTTGTTCGGTTGGCTGATGATCCGGCAATAGGGATAGCTCTCGGCGATTTCGAGGGTGCGGTCGCGCGAACCGTCATTGACGACAATGACTTCGTAATCCGGGTAGTTCAGCAGCTCGAGCGAAGCAAGGCACGCATCCATCGTGCGCTCCGCATTGTAGGCGCAGACGACGACGGACACCCGCGGGTAGTACGGCAGCGGCGGCGGCAGTGGGCCGCAATAGCAACGCTCGACCTCGAGAAGAGCGGGTTTCGGGCGGCGCTCGCGATCGACGAGCCCAAACGCCCAATCCTCGATCAAATGTCCCCCGGTAAACCATTCGTCGGTCCAGGCGAACACGCAAGTGCCGGCGACTCCCGCCTCGAACGCGGTGCGCACCTGCCATGACAGGATGCGGGACTGGCCGCGCTCGCCCTCGCGGAGCGAGTCGACACCGAATTCGGTCAATACCAACGGTCGGTCGACCGCGAGATTGTGCAGCCGCGCAACGTAGCGCCGGAATGCGGCTTGATCATGCAAATAGACGTTGAAACAGACAAAATCGGTAAAATCGACGGTCAGATATTCGGTGGATGGGAAATTGGCATAGCTGACCAATGCCCCGGGGTGCTCGTTCCTGACGCAGCCGACAAGCTCGCGCAGGAAGCGCCGCACCGGCTCCGCGCCATGCCAGCGGATCACATCAGGCGGGATCTCGTTCCCGACCAGATAGGCAAAAATCGCTGGGTGCCGGCCGCACGCCCGCACGCCATCAACCACCGCGGCCCTGATTTCGCCGAGGATTGCCGGGCTGTCCAAAAAGGCGACGTACTGCGGCCAGGGAAGACCCGCCAGGACCTTAACGCCCGCTTCTTCTGCGGCATCGAGCAGCCATAGCGGCGGCACCGTGAAGACGCGGACAGTGTTGACCCCGGCGGCCCTCATCAATGTGAAATCTTTTTCGACTATAGCCCGCTCGGGGAACTGAGCCCCGTGGCTCCCCACCGGGAACGGACCGTAGGTAACGCCTTTGATGAAATGCTTGTTTTCGCCGGCAAAGAAAAATTTTCCTCTGACGCGGATCGGCAGATCGCCCGCCGCTGCCGCCGGGATTGTCACCGGGGCAAACGCGGCGATCTCGTCAGTTTCGATGACAGTCATTGTCAGGTTCCAGCGATGCCGCTGCGTTAATCATTGCAAGGCAAGCACAACGGATAACTGCGGGCTGCATTCCGTCTGTCGCCGCCCAGTGGCGGGCGAAAAAGCCGCATCAAGCGTTAGAGCGCCGATGCCAGGCGAGAGCGGTGCGGAGGATGGTGTCGAGGTCCGAGTGCTGCGCTTGCCAGCCCAACGTCTCGGCCGCAAGGCTGGGGTCGGCGACCAGCGCCGGCGGATCGCCGGGCCGCCTCGGGGCCTCGCGAACCGCTATCTTGTGGCCACTAATCGCCTCGGCTGTAGCAATGACCTCGCGAACCGAATGGCCGCGTCCCGTTCCGAGATTGAGGGCGATGCTGTCGCCTCCGGCGCGCAGCCGCTCGAGCGCCCGCAGATGGGCATCAGCAAGGTCATCGACATGGATGTAGTCGCGGATGGCGGTGCCGTCGGGGGTCGGATAGTCGGTGCCAAAGACCTCGATGCCCGGGCGCCGGCCCAGTGCGGCCGCGAGAACAAGCGGCACCAGATGGGTCTCGGGCTCGTGGGATTCGCCGATCTCGCCGTCGGAATCGGCGCCGGCGGCATTGAAATAGCGCAGCGAAACCGAGCGAATCCCATAAGCTGGGCCATACCAATGCAGGGCGCGCTCGACCGCAAGTTTGGTTTCGCCATAAGGGTTGACCGGACGCTGCGGCGCCGTCTCGCGGATCGGGACGGTGTCGGGCGTGCCATAGGTCGCGCAGCTCGAAGAAAAGACGATCTCGCCGACGCCGGTTTCCCGCATCGCTTCGAGCAACGACAGGCTGCCGCCCAAATTGTTGCGGTAGTAGAGCGCCGGATCACCGACGGATTCGCCGACATAGGCGAGCGCCGCAAAATGCATTACGGCGGTCACCTCATGTTCTTTGATCGCAGCGCCCAGCCTCGAGCTGTCGCCGATGTCGCCTTCCACCAGCGGGCCCCAACGCGCCGCTTCGCGGCGGCCGCGCGACAGATTGTCGTAAACGACCGGGCGATAACCGGCTCGGGCCAAAGTCTTGCACGCGTGCGAGCCGATATACCCAGCGCCGCCGGTGACCAAAATGGATTGCGACATACTGCTTTCGGTTTCGTAATGTCTCTCGATGTACAACGCCACGCCGCAACCGCGCCTTCCGCCATTTCTTGGCATTCGGGCGCGGCGACTTGCCGCGGCGTCGACTTGCGGAATAAGCCGGTAGCGCCACCGTTTTTGGGCGCGTTCGCGTAAAGGGCGGAGAGCATGCGCATAGCGATTATCGGAACGGGTTATGTCGGGTTGGTGTCGGGGGCGTGCTTTTCCGAATTTGGCGTCGAGGTCGTTTGCGTTGACCAAGACAGCGCGAAAATCGCCCGCCTGCAACGCGGCGAAATGCCAATCTTTGAGCCCGGGCTCGAGGCGCTGGTCACCAAGAATGCGGCGGCCGGACGGATCTCGTTTACCACCGACCTGCGGGCCGCGGTAGCCGGCGCCGAAGCGGTCTTTATTGCTGTCGGCACGCCATCGCGGCGCGGCGACGGTCACGCTGATCTGTCTTTTGTCTATGCCGCGGCCGAGGAAATTGGACAGGCCCTAACCGATTACGCGGTTATTGTAACGAAATCGACGGTTCCGGTCGGCACCGGACGCGAGGTTGCCAAGATCTTGCGGCGCACCAGGCCGCAAGGCGGGTTTGACGTCGCCTCAAACCCGGAATTTCTCCGCGAAGGCTCGGCGATTGAAGATTTTATGCGGCCGGATCGAGTCGTTATCGGCGCCGACAGCGAACGGGCGCGCGCCATCATGCACGCACTTTATCGCCCGCTCTATCTGATCGAAACGCCGATGGTGTTCACCGATATCGAGACGGCGGAGTTGATCAAATACGCCGCCAACGCCTTTCTCGCGACCAAGATCACATTCATCAACGAGATCGCCGATCTCTGCGAAAAAGTCGGCGCCGATGTTCAGGAAGTGGCAAAGGGGATCGGCCTCGATGGGCGCATCGGCCGCAAGTTTCTGCACGCCGGTCCGGGTTTTGGCGGATCGTGTTTTCCAAAGGATTGCCGAGCGTTGGTGCGCACCGCGCGGGAGGCGCAATCGCCGCTGTCGATTATCGAGACGGTGGTGCAGGTCAACGACACCCGTAAGGAGCGTATGGCCGACAAGATTATCGCCGCCTGTGGCGGGAATGTCGCCGGCAAGACGTTGGCAGTGCTGGGGTTGACCTTCAAACCGAACACCGATGACATGCGCGACAGCCCGAGCCTGTCGATCCTGCCGCGCTTGATCACGGCCGGCGCCACGATCCGTGCTTTCGACCCGGAGGGGATGGAAGAGGCGAGAAAGCTGCTGCCCGACATTGTTTATTGCGCCGACGCTTACGAGACGATTGCGGGCGCCGACGCGCTGGTGCTGCTGACCGAATGGAACGCGTTTCGGGCATTGGATCTCAGTCGCGTTGAAAACCTGCTTGCCACCCCTGTGGTCATCGACCTGCGCAACATCTACAACCCGCAAGAGATGCTGGCCGCTGGTCTTTCCTACATCAGCATTGGCCGCAGCGCGCATCACGCCGCACCGCAATTGCGAGCATTTGCCTGACCAGCGTATGCTTGAAGGCCTTCGCCCGGTTCTCATGAAAGGCTATTTCAATGAGTAGCGTCGTCGCAAAGCGTGTCCTCGTCACCGGCGGCGCCGGGTTTCTTGGGTCGCATTTGTGCGAACGCCTGGTTGGCCAAGGTAATGATGTCCTCTGTATCGATAACTACTTCACAGGCCGCAAAGATAACGTGGCGCGGCTACTCTCCGACCCACATTTCGAAGCGATGCGGCACGACATCACCCATCCGCTTTTTATCGAGGTCGATGAAATCTACAATCTCGCTTGCCCCGCTTCGCCGATTCATTACCAATTTGACCCGGTACAGACGACAAAGACCAGCGTCATTGGCGCGATCAATATGCTGGGGCTGGCAAAGCGGCTAAAGGCAAAGATTTTTCAGGCTTCCACATCCGAAGTCTATGGCGACCCGACATCGCATCCGCAACCCGAAAGCTACCGCGGCAATGTCAACCCGATTGGCCCGCGCGCGTGCTACGACGAGGGCAAACGCTGCGCCGAAACATTATTTTTCGACTATTATCGTCAGCATAATTTGAAGATACGGGTGGCCCGAATATTCAATACTTACGGCCCCCGGATGCACCCCAATGATGGGCGCGTTGTCTCAAATTTTATCGTGCAGGCATTGCGCAATGAACCGATCACCCTTTATGGGGACGGCACGCAGACCCGCGCCTTTTGCTACGTCGACGATCTGATCAGCGGTTTTCTTGCGCTGATGGCGGCTCCCGATACTGTCACCGGACCTGTCAACCTCGGCAATCCCGTCGAAACCTCGGTCGCGGAACTCGCCGAATTGATCACCGCGCTGACCGGCTCGCATTCCGAAATTGTTTACCGCCCACTACCGGTCGACGACCCGGTGCAACGCTGCCCGGACATCACGCAGGCGCAATCGGTGCTTGGTTGGCAACCGCGCACCGCACTCAAAGACGGGCTTACCCGCACGATCGCGTATTTTGATCAACTGCTGACGCGCCATGGGCAGGACGCGCCGCTCTCCTGACGTTACGGCGGGCGTGCCGCCGGTCAAATAATCCGGCGCGAGCGGAGCTCATCCAGGATTAGACCCGCGGCATCCTCGGGCGTGTTGCCGAGCGTCGCTAGCCGCAGCTCGGGCACCTCCGGCATCTCATAGGGTGAATCGAGACCGGTAAAATGTTCGATACGCCCGGCTTTAGCCCTGGCGTAGAGGCCCTTGGGGTCGCGTCGAATGCACTCGTCGATCGGCGTATCGATAAAGATCTCGAGAAACGCGGTCGGCTCGATCAGCTCCCGCACCATTTGTCGTTCGGCGCGAAACGGCGAGATAAACGAGCAGATCACGATCAGCCCGGCTTCGGCCATCAGCTTAGCGACTTCGCCGACCCGGCGAATATTTTCGACCCGGTCGACATCGGTGAAGCCGAGATCGCGGTTCAGGCCATGTCGAACATTATCGCCGTCGAGCAGCATCGTGTGGCGGCCGCTGGCGAGCAGCTGCTTTTCGACGAGATCGGCAATTGTGGACTTTCCGGCCCCCGATAATCCCGTCAGCCACAACACCGCCGGTGTCTGGCCCTTCAGAGCCGCCCGCTCCTCACGCCCAACAGTCAGCGCCTGCCAATGGATGTTGCTGGCGCGACGCAGCCCAAAGCTGATCATCCCCGCCCCGGCGGTCTCGTTGGTCAGCCGGTCGATCAGGATAAAGGCTCCGGTCTCGCGGTTTTCCGTATAGGGGTCGAAAGCAACCGGAGCCGCGGTCGACAGATTGCAAAACCCGATATCGTTCAGGCCGAGGCTCTTATCGGCGAGATGCGCCATCGTATCGACATCGACCCGATGCTTGAGTGCGGTAATCGTCGCCGGCACGGTGCGCGCGCCGATCTTCAACAAATACGAGCGGCCCGGGACCATTCGGTGCTCACTCATCCAGATGATGTGAGCGGCGAATTGATCGACGCATTCGGGCGGATCGCGCGGGTCGGCCAGCAGATCGCCGCGCGCGATATCGATCTCGTCGGCAAGCGTCAAGGTCACGGCATCACCAGCGCCGGCATGGTCGAGCTTACCATCGAACGTCACGATTTCGCGGACCCGCGTCATCCGCCCCGAGCCGGCGATAAGGATCTGGTCGCCCGGCGCGATCGAACCCGAAACCACGGTTCCGGAAAATCCGCGAAACTCCGCATGCGGCCGGTTGACCCACTGGACCGGAAAACGAAACCGCCGCCCGCCATCGTCACGCGCGGTGTCGACCGTCTCTAAATGCTCGAGCAGGGTCGGCCCCTGATACCACGGCGTTCGATCCGAGCGATGGGTGACGTTATCGCCTGCGACGGCCGAGAGCGGGATCGCGCATACCTCCAGATCGCCAAGCTCGGTCTTGAATTCGCGAAAAATCCGCAGTGATCTCGGCAAAGCGACCCTCGTCAAAGCCGACGAGGTCCATTTTGTTTACTGCCAGGACCACATGCCGAATGCCGAGCAGCGAGCAAATAAAGGCGTGTCGCCGGGTCTGGATGACGATCCCGTTGCGGGCATCGACCAGGATCACGGCAAGATCGCAGGTCGAGGCGCCGGTCGCCATGTTGCGGGTGTATTGCTCGTGACCCGGCGTATCGGCAACGACAAAGGAGCGCGCCGGGGTCGCGAAAAAGCGGTACGCGACATCGATCGTTATGCGCTGTTGCCGCTCGTCCTCCAGCCCGTCGAGGAGCAGCGAAAAATCGAGATTGCCTCCGGTTGTTCCGAAGCGTTTTGACTCGCGTTCGAGCGTCTCGAGCTGATCGTCAAAAATCAGCGCGCAGTCGTGCAGCAACCGGCCTATCAGGGTCGATTTTCCGTCATCGACCGATCCACACGTCAGGAACCGCAATAGGTCGCGATCGCTTCGGGCGTGCCTCGCTTCGCAACCGGCCGCCATCAGAAATAGCCCTCGCGCTTTTTGCGCTCCATCGCCGCGTCCTCGTCGCTGTCGATCAAGCGACCCTGACGCTCGGAACGCCTGGTATCGCGCAGTTCCGCGAGGATCTCGGCCGGTGTTGTGGCAGCCGAACTCGATAGCGCCCGTAAGCGGATAGCAGCCGAGGGTGCGAAATCGGACAAGCCGCTGCTGCGGCGTCTCGCCGTCCTCAAGCGGCAAGCGGTCGTCATCGACCATGATCCAGGCGCCACCGCGATCGACGACCGGCCGCATCGCCGCAAAATAGAGCGGCACGACCGGGATCTCCTCCGCCGTGATATATTCCCAAATGTCGTGTTCGGTCCAATTCGACAGTGGAAAGACGCGCATGGTTTCGCGCTCGCGCAGACGGGTATTGTAAAGCCGCCATAATTCCGGGCGCTGGTTGCGTGGATCCCAGCTGTGGTTAGCGCCGCGCAGTGAAAATATCCGCTCCTTCGCACGGCTTTTTTCCTCGTCGCGGCGCGCTCCGCCGAGCGCCGCGTCAAACCCAAAACGGTCGAGCGCTTGCTTGAGCGCTTCGGTTTTCATCACCGCGGTATGCAAAGCCGAGCCCGACGCGATCGGGTTGATCCCGCGGCGCACCCCGTCTTCGTTGGTATGAACGATCAGCTCTATCCCAAGCTGGCGCGCGATCGCGTCACGAAACGCGATCATCTCGCGAAACTTCCACAATGTATCGACATGGAGCAGCGGAAAAGGCGGCTTGCCGGGGAAAAATGCCTTGCGGGCGAGGTGCAGCATTACGCTGGAATCCTTGCCGATCGAGTACATCATGACCGGATTCCGAAACTCCGCCGCGACCTCGCGGAAGATCCCGATCAACTCGGCCTCAAGCCGACGCAGATGGGCTGGCAATAGAGGCTGCAATTGCGATGTCTCTGGTGCGGCGGACAACAACACCTTCCCGGGCAATCAATTCTGAGTCGGACAGCAGCGTCCCGTAGAGACCGACAGCAGCGCTGTCAATCGCAGGGCGTGCCCCGCGCCAGCACGCCGCACTCATACCAGCAGGTTTTATGCCGGCCACTTGCTAAGGTTGGGTAAAGCTCAACCTTACGACGGCCCGTCAGTGCAGCTTGGGACCCTTGAGAAACCGGGTGCGATCAGCCGATTGGATACGCACGGTTATATTCCTGCCGTCGCGCGCCAGCTGTAGCGGAATCTCGCTGCCGGCCGGGCCGCCAGCCCACACCCGGCGCCAGAAACCGGCAAGGCTGCCGACATTCTCGTCCCCTACGGCGACGATCCGATCGCCCGGTTGCAATCCGGCCTCGCTCGCCGGTCCGCGCTCGGCGAGCCCGGCAACGACGATTGCGTCCTCGACTTCGGCGGCGTAGAGGCCGAGCCAAGGGCGCACCGGACGATTTGGCCGGCCATAGGTGAGCATATCGTCGAGGATCGGCGGCAGGAGGTCGATCGGGACGACCATGTTCACGTCGCGCCGCAATTCTCGCCCACTAGAATGCTGGACGTGCAGCGAGCCGATTCCGATCAGCCGGCCATCGGCGGCGATCAGTGCCGCACCGCCCCAAAACGGATGCGCCGGTGCGGTAAAGATCGCGCGGTCGAGGACATATTCCCAGTAGCCGGCAAATTCCTGGCGCGCCACAACCCGCGCCGAGACCGCGTGACGACGCCCGCCTTCCGCCGCCATAATGGCGCGATCCCCGGCGCCGACCCGCATGCCGATGCCCAATTCGAGCGGCTCGACATTTAACTTGCCGAGCGCCTGCACCAGCCCAAACCCGGTTTCCTGATCATAGGCAAGAACGTGTCCGGGCACAGCGCCCCCGCCAGCCGATGTTAGCCAAATGGTCTCGGCTTCGGTGACCAGGTAGCCGATGGTCAGGACGAGGCCGTCGCCGCGGATCAGGACCCCGCTCCCGGCGCGCTCGGTGCCAAGCGTGGCCGCGGTAAAAGCGTCATCCGGAACCGTTGCCCTAAGGCCGAGCACTGCACCGAGGGCGCGGTCGAGATCAAAATTGCAGTCGCCGGGCTTTGGCTGGATCTCGCCCGGGATCTCCCATTCTACGTCTTTCGGCATTGCGGCAACTCGTTTGTGGCTTCTGCTGCGATCATAACCCGGAACGGGTGCGGATGGTTCGTATTCTTCTGCGGCACGCTCGCAGGCGGTCGTTATCCGCCGCTCAAAGTTAATGAGGCCGATCCCATCGCGGCTTGACAACGCCGGGCGCTCCCTTTATGTCACCAGCACTCATTGTTTGAGAGTGCTAACAATTCAGGGACCAGGAGGGTTGCATGAAATTTCGTCCGTTGCATGACCGCGTCGTGATTCGGCGCGTCGAGGAGGAAGAAAAGAGCAAAGGCGGTATCATCATTCCCGACACCGCAAAAGAAAAGCCGATGGAAGGCGAAGTTATCGCTGCCGGTCCCGGTGCGCGCGGCGAGGACGGCACCATTCAACCGCTCGACGTCAAGGCGGGCGACCGGGTGCTGTTTGGCAAATGGTCCGGCACCGAGGTCAAGCTCGACGGCGAAGAGCTGATCATTATGAAAGAATCCGACATCATGGGCGTCCTCGCCTAAGGAGAATTAAGAAATGGCTGCCAAAGACGTCAGATTTCATGCCGACGCGCGCGAGCGCATGCTGCGCGGCGTCGATACGTTAGCGAACGCGGTCAAGGTCACACTCGGGCCAAAGGGCCGCAACGTCGTCCTCGACAAATCGTTTGGCGCACCGCGCATCACCAAGGACGGTGTCACCGTCGCGAAGGAGATCGAACTCTCCGACAAGTTCGAGAACATGGGCGCGCAAATGGTGAAAGAGGTCGCTTCGAAGACCAGCGACCAAGCCGGCGACGGCACCACGACTGCGACCATTTTGGCGCAGGCGATTGTCCGTGAAGGCGCCAAGGCGGTGGCCGCCGGCATGAACCCGATGGATCTCAAGCGCGGTATCGATGTCGCCGTCGCGGCGGTCGTCGAGGACATTAAGAAGCGCTCGAAGAAGATCTCGACCAATGAAGAGATCGCCCAGGTCGGCACGATCTCGGCCAATGGCGAGCGTGAAGTCGGCGAAATGATCGCCGAAGCGATGCAAAAGGTCGGCAACGAAGGCGTGATCACGGTCGAAGAGGCAAAATCGCTCGAGACCGAGCTCGACGTCGTCGAAGGCATGCAGTTCGACCGCGGCTATATCAGCCCCTATTTCGTCACCAACGCCGAGAAAATGGTGGCGGAACTCGAAAACCCCTACATCCTGCTCCACGAAAAGAAGCTCTCGGGTCTGCAGGCGATGCTGCCCTTGCTCGAATCCGTCGTGCAGTCGGGCAAGCCGTTGCTGATCGTCTCCGAAGATGTCGAGGGCGAGGCATTGGCGACCTTGGTCGTCAACAAATTGCGCGGCGGGTTAAAGGTCGCGGCTGTTAAGGCCCCGGGCTTTGGCGACCGGCGCAAAGCGATGCTCGAGGACATCGCAATCCTGACCGGTGGTCAGGTGATCAGCGAAGATCTCGGCATCAAGCTCGAAGGCGTCACGCTCGACATGCTGGGCCAAGCCAAGCGGGTGCGGATCGAAAAGGAAAACACGACGATCATCGATGGATCGGGCAAGTCCGAGGACATCCAGGGCCGCATCGCCCAGATCCGCCAGCAGATCGAAGAGACGACCTCTGACTACGACCGCGAAAAATTGCAGGAGCGGCTGGCCAAACTCGCCGGCGGCGTTGCGGTGATCCGGGTCGGTGGCTCGACCGAAATCGAGGTCAAGGAGCGCAAGGATCGCGTCGATGATGCGATGCATGCGACCCGCGCCGCGGTTGAGGAAGGCGTCGTCGCGGGCGGCGGTGCGGCATTGCTGTACGCAGCGCGTGCGCTCGACGGGTTGAACCCGGCCAACAACGACCAGAAGGTCGGCATCGATATCGTCAAAAAAGCGATCCTCTATCCGGCCCGCCAGATCGCCGAAAATTCTGGAACCGACGGCTCGATCGTGGTCGGCAAATTGCTCGATAGCAGCGACACGAATTTCGGCTATGACGCGCAAAAGGGCGAGTTCACCGACATGATCCGGGCCGGCATTATCGATCCGACCAAGGTGGTTCGCCACGCCTTGCAGGACGCGGCATCGGTCGCCGGCTTGTTGATCACGACCGAGGCAATGGTGGCCGAGAAGCCCGAACCCAAGTCCGCGCCGGGAATGCCGCCGGGCGGCGGAATGGGCGGAATGGGCGGAATGGACTTCTAAACCCACCCATTCGCCAACACAAACCACGACACCGCCCGTCCGCGCACCCCGCGGGCGGGCGTTTTTTTGCCGTTGGGGAGCCGCCGGCCCCTAATCGCCGATCACGGCGGGCAAGCCGGCGTCACCGTACTGGCAAGGCCCGGACCCAACCCATTGCGCGCTCACGAGCTTTTGCGACGTCAGGAACCGCACAAGGTAGCGCCCCAGTGGTCGATAGTCGGCTCCCTACCTCACTCCGCGGCGATCTGGCGCTATCGATCGCGTGCCGATAGCCCGGGGATTTTGACCGCATCTTCTTTTGCACCGAAAAACCTTCCCGGGCGAGGTAAGCGGCGGCGACTTGCATCACGGGTTCATGCAAAATAGGATTTCGATGGAGGGGTCTCTCTTGAACGCGAGGCGGGCGATTTCAGCAACGCTATGGGCGCGTGCCTCAGCGGGGCTCGAAGTTCTGACCGGGCTTACCCTCGTTGCCGCCCCGTCCCTGCTAGCCCGCTTTCTCTTCGGTTCCGACTTGAACGTGGCGGGCGAGGCGACGGGCCGCATCTCCGGGCTCGTAATGCTCTGTCTTGCGGTCGGCTGCTGGCCCCGCACCGGCGACAGCGGCCAGCATCAGGCCTTTTTTCCGCTAGTCGCGCTAAGCTGGCTGGCGGCAGCCTTTCTTGTGGTTACCGGCCTCATCGGTGCGAACGTGGGTTTGTTGCTGTGGCCTGCTGCCGCTCTTCATCTGATTTTGGCGGTCTTGCTGACATGGACACGGGGGAGCATTCCCGCGACGTGATGAGCGCAGCAATGAACCTTCGACGTAGAGGGGGAGGGATGGATATGTGGTCAGACTGGAAGCGGGCTGCAAAATCACGGTTGAGTACAGGGTTGGCCGTTGCGGTCATATTGACGGCGTGGGCAGCGCCCTCGATAGCGCAGGAGCGCCTGGAACAGGATTTTGGGATCATCCGCGCCTGCGCGGGCGATGTCTGGCGTCTCTGCTCGGGAACCATCCCCGGCGGCGGACGCATTCAAGACTGCATACAGAACAACATGGGCCAGCTTTCCAAAACTTGTCTCAGCTCGCTGCTCGACGTGATGGCCGGAGCGTCATTCAAAATCTGCAAGGATCAGACTTATGCGCTTTGCGCCGCGGCACAATGCAATGTGTTCGATGGCGTTGCCTACTGTCAGTGCGAGGTGAGGCACGGCAACAGCATCAGCCTGCCGTTTCCGATGGGCAAGGACGAGGATGTTTGCTCGATCAACGCCGCCGGGGCGAACAACAAATACATGGTGAGCACCTACAGCCTGCCCGAGCAGATCGCTTCGCCGCAGGGTGGTGGCGGAGTCTACACCTGTTCGAGCCAAAACTCCGACGGCGCCTACGCCCAATGCGACGGCGGACTGTGTTTCCGAAGCACCGAGGAGACTACCTTTCCAGGCTTCGACAAGCCAGTGCCGAAAGGACAAATCATCTGCTCTTGCCCGATTACTCAGGCAAAGCCCGGCACGTCCGCGGCAGGATATCAAATCCTAGGCCCATATCCCTGTGACAAGTCCTTTTTCAAATACTGCAAGGGCACGGTTGCCAGCAGCAATACCGGTTCGACAATCTATGTCGGCGCCCCGATTGGCACGGCTGCGGGTCTGACCGCCCTGCTCACCGGCAAAGCAGCCCCGCCGCTCAACGATTGTGGGTCCGAATAGGCCGTGGCTGGCTCCGGGGGCGTCAGCGCCTTCCCGAAGCGAGTATCGGGTTCCGAGGGAAACCTCGATCCTTAAGGACAGGTGGCCAACATGCGCGAATTGTACGGATTCGTCTGGCGGGCATCGGCACCACGACAGATTGTCCTAATCGGCTTGGCGGTCTCGGCTGCCCTCCTAGCGATGGCACCGCTCGAACTGCAACGCCACATTGTAAATACCCTCGCCGGGCATGAGAAAGCTGAGGGACTGCTCGGGCTCTGCGGGGCTTATCTGATCGCTGCGCTCAGCATCAGTGGCCTCAAATATCTTTTAAACATTAAAAGCGCAGGCCTCGGAGAATCGATGATTCTTTTCTTGCGCCGAGACATCTACGGCCGCAGCTCGCCCCTTAAGCCGGATGGAACACTCGACGAAACAATGAAAGACAAGGCGGGAACGTTCGTTGCGATGGTCGCCTCCGAGGCGGAAGCTGTCGGAAAGTTCGTTGGAGATTGCATTTCAACCCCAACTGTGCAGGCAGGGACGCTGCTCAGTGTGTTGGGTTACATGCTCTACACCGAGCCTCTGCTCGGGCTCGTTGTTTTGCTGATCGCCGTGCCGCAGATTGTCGTTGTTCCAATGATCCAGCGCCGAATAAACGGATTGGTTAGAGAGCGTGTCCGCACAGTGCGTCGGGCCAGTGATCTGATCGTCGACAACATGCAGGGCGGTAGCGCATCCGCCAGTTCTCTCGGAAGCGAGATCGGCAAAGCGTTCGATACGATCTTCGGAATACGTCTGCGCGTCTTCAAACTCAAGTTCGGGCTGAAGGGTCTTGTCAGCGGGTTGCAATCGGTCGGCGTCTTCGCGCTGCTGTTTGTCGGCGGGATCATGGTTCTCAAAGGGAAAACCGAAATCGGCATCGTGGTGGCCTTTATCAGCGGACTAGATCGGGTCCTCGATCCTTGGCGTGAACTGATAGCCTTCATCCGATCAACCTCCGCCGCGAAGGTCCAATTCGACCTGCTTGAGGGTACCTTGGGTGGGAAACTGGGGCGCGATCATACTTACGATCTGCCGCCGACCGGACTACCGCAACAGCTGCCCACCGCTCCATAGTCTCGGCTTAGCAAGCGTAGGGCGTGTGTGGACGGCCCCGTTGACGCAAGGGGTGAGATAAGAGAATCCTGATCTGGTGCGGTTGCGGTCGTGTGTCCGGCCTGTTTGTGCGGTCGGTGCCGCTGGCCCAGATGGGTTTCGCGACCCACTCCCAAACGGAACAGAGACCTTGAAGGCCACCACCCTACACGGGTTTTGTGGATCGTCGGACCGACCGATCAGCATCTTCGCTCGAGCCCTGCGGTTAGGTGCCGACGCGCGATCAGGCCGCCGTCGGCGCGGTCTGGTAATCCCGCCCGCTGATCATCATGGCCCACATGATGCGGGCCATCTTGTTGGCCAAAGCCACCGCGGCAAGTTTGCGGGGCTTGCGGCCGAGTAGGTTAAGCAGCCATGGCGAGGTCGCTGGCCGGCCAGGTTTGGCATGTTGGATGACCGCGGTCGCTCCCAGCACCAGCAACTGGCGCAGCCGCTCGTCGCCGGCCCGGCTGATGCCGCCCAGGCGCTGTCTGCCGGCGGTCGAGCATTGCCGCGGCACTAACCCAAGCCAGGCCGCGAAATGCCGCGCCGATTTGAACTGCGCCGCGTCGACCCGCAGCGCCAAATTCAGCGCCGCAATCGGTCCAATCCCCGGAACCGCAGCGAGCCGCCGGCTGACCGGGTTGCCCTTGTGCTGTCGCAGCAGCGTGGTGTCGATCGCCCGCAGCCGCATCTCGATGCGCTCGGCTTCCCCACCGAGGAGCGCGATCGCCTGCTTGGCTGCTGCCGGCACCGCTGCGTCATCCGCCGCGGCGATCTCGGCCCGCAGCTCGTGCACGCCCTTCGCGCCGAGTGGCGCGACGACGCCCATCTCGGCGGCATGGCCGCGCATCGCATTGACCAGCTGGGTGCGCTGCCGCACCAATAGCTCGCGCACCGACAACAGCATCGCCGCCGCCTGCTGCTCGACCGACTTGATCGGGACGCTGGCGATCGACGGCTGGGTCGCGGCCACGCTGATCGCCTCGGCATCGTTGCGGTCATTCTTGTTGCGCTTGACAAACGGTTTGACGTATTGCGGCGGGATCAGCCGCACGCGGTGGCCGAGCGCCAGCAGAACTCGTGCCCAGTGATGCGAACCGCCGCACGCTTCCAGCGCCACCTCGACTGGCGCCAGCCCGTCAAAGTACTGCAGCAACTCGCGCCGCCGCAGGTTGCGCCGCAATACCACCCGGCCCATGCCGTCTACTCCATGCAGCGTGAACACCGACTTGGACGTGTCGATCGCAATCCGTTTAATATCGCTCATGGACGGTCTCCAGTTCGTGTCTTGACAGCCGAACTTTGGCACCAGATGCCGCGGGGCCGTCCACCCCAACGGAACAGCGGGAGCGCATTCCGCCGCTTTTGTACGGTCGACGCTTTGCGATTGTCACTAACTCGGCCGTCGATCGCAAAAGGATTTGGTTCGGTGGCAGCTGTAGGAATCATCAATCCGCGACGGCGGAAGGCGCTGCACTTTTCCGCCCTACGAGTTCGCTGGCCAACAAGACCGCCCCCACCGTTTGGGCGGTGATGATGCGCGGCGATTGCTACCCGCGTAAGGAAGTCTTCGGGCTGCCGGCATAGACGTCGGGCAGCCTATTCAGAATGCGAGGATGAAGAGGACGTGATGGCGAGCGGTCAAGCCGCGCATCGGGAAGCCCCGTAAAATTCAAGGCGCAAAGCAGCGCATATTCTTGATAGGGACCCGATCAGCAAACTCCATCAGGGCCAGCGGTCACGTGCACCGCGCCAGAGCGCCGACATAGGACCGCACCCGACCATTTCGTCAAAACCGAACTCAACTCCTTCGCAGGCGGGGGCCGTCCACATATGAATTTCGCAACACGCTCGATTGGCGGTGTCGCCAACTCGCGCGCACGGCTCTTTTGTCGGATAACCGAGTTAGTTACCTCGCTTTTACAGGATAAGTCTGTTGGAGAGCGTCAACTGGACTTGGGGGCTGTCGCTCATCGCACTGACCATAGTAATCCACGTAACGGGTGTGGTGATCATGTCCTTCGTGGGGTTCGGGATCAGGGCGCGGCTGGAGACCCGGAAGCTAGGTTTATGGCGCGTGATCCCGCTGGTGATTGGCATTGTCGGAGCGGTCGGACTGCTGCTAGCGGTGCTCCACGGGATAGAGGCCGCGATCTGGGCGACGGCCTATCTGTGGCTTGGTGCGCTCGCCTCACCTCAAGATGCGATCCTCTATTCCGTCGAACTCAATGACCACGCGAGGCGCATCGGGGCTGACGCTGCAACAGCACTGGCAGATGATGGGCGCGCTTGAGGCGGCGGGCGGCATGCTGCTGTTTGGTATCAGCACGGCCTACATTTTCGCGGTGATGCAGGTCTACTGGCCGATGCTCTCCGAGTTTTTCGTGACCCGCCATCGCCCACGATGAAATCCTTGCGCGGCGGTGCCGCTCATGTCCACGCAAAATACAAATGTCAGTGTTTTCTCCAATTTAAAAATGTCAGTGCACTGACGGCGGCGGGCGGGCGCGGAGCCCCCAGCGTAGCACAGCGCCCGACCGACGACCGCGGCACGGCGCTCGAAACCGCACCGGCTGTTTCACCGGGCGGGAGTCAGCGTGCCCGGCTCGTAGAACCGCTCAGCCGACTTTTAAACAGACGCGCGTTGTGCTGATCGCGACGGCGCGGGGCGATTACTTCACGGGTGACGCACACAAGATGTTGATCTGGAGTCTCCTTGCAGGGTGACGAGTTCGGCCACGGCGTCAGGCCATGTCTGCGCGCGGCTGTGTCGGTCGGCAGGCCTCCGGTATGTGATGCGGGTGAGCGCCAACACTGTTGATCTGAATCAATGCGCGAGTGGCGCGGCTTGCCGTAACAAAACCCGACATCGGCCACACACCCACGGGACGGGGCTCCACCAAACACAGCAAAGGACATTTTCCATGAGCGAAATCCCGTTTTCCATGAGCGAAAAGGACATCCTCTCCCCTAATGAACGATACCAGCGCTTCTTTGCGGCTGCTGGAATGGTTTTTGTTGCATTAGCCTTTTTTTGTTTTGCCGCAATTGTAGTGATAATTATAATTGACGCCCTGAGGGGAAAAATACCCTCCAGTATTTCAGATGTCTTGTCACACTTGATATTACTAGCTACCGGTTTCTTATCAGCGCTCATAGCACGCGGTCTGCTGACTGCCGGAGAAGCATCAAGTTATTCGAGTTTCCCGGAACGTGATCTTAAACTCATAGAATCGGCGATCAAAAAAGGAGAAGAAGATCCGATAACACAATATATACGAGTGAGGTCGTTATCTGGATTCACAGGTGGCTTTACAAAAATAGGATTGACTGGACTTCCGCTCGTTACGATCAGTGTAACTATGATTTTTACGTTAGCTGCGTTGATTTTTTTTAAAGACGAAAAAATATTTACCAGCTTGTTTGATCTAGCCAAACTTACACTTGGGGCTTTTATTGGTTCCTACGTGCAGCGACAGGTCGAACAGAGAAAACAAGCTGCTGAAGCGACCGCCGCAGGTAGACGACCTCCGCCTCCCGACGTGGCAGCGTAAGCGGTGAATACGTACGTGCGATCGCGGCCGGCTGGCGCGGCGTCGGCGGCCCACCGGATTTCGCCACAAAGTTATCGTACCCTCCCTGCGACTGGAATCTCGGCCGGTTGGAATTGGCTTTGATGCGGTACGCGGTATTTTCCCGGTTACCCGAATTTATTTCCCGATTAGGCCGTAAAAAGTTCCCGGTTATTTGACAGCTAATCCTGCATAAGTATCTGACACACAGGTGAATTTCCTATGCCATCTTAAAAATTCGCGGTTATTTCCCGTTACACGGGAATTCGCCAGCGCGCGGGTCAGGTCGGCCTCAGATCACGCCTTCCGCGCGCAGCGCGGCGATTTCGGCGGCGGCGTAGCCGAGGCTCGCCAGGATTTGGTCGGTGTGCTCACCCAAAAGCGGGGCCGGGCGGCGGTAGCTGCCGGGCGTCTCGGACAATTCGATTGGGGTCGGCGCCAAGGGGAACTCGGTCGCGAGTGCCGGGTGCGGCACGTCTTCGAGCAGATGGGCGGCGCGGATGTGAGCGTCGTCGAGCGCCTGTTGCGGCGAATATAGCTGGCCCGCGACGATGCTTGCTTCCTCGAGTGCCGCCAGCGCCTCGGCGCAATTTCGCTCGGCGCACCACAAGGTCATCCGCGCCGAAATGATCTCGCCATGGTCGGCGCGCGACTGGTCGTCGGCAAAGCGCGGGTCGGAGAGCCAGTGATCCTCGCCGATCATCCGCGTCCAGCGCCGGAACATCGCCGGCCCGATCACCGTCGCGACAATCCAGCCATCCTTGCAGCGGTAAAAATCGGCGGGCGCCGAGTTGAAGCCGCGGTTGACGGTCGCGACCCGGTTCACCCCGGTCAAGGCTTGTTCGATCAAGGTGGCGTTGGCAAAGGCGATTGCGGTGCGCAACAACGCGCCCTCGACCTTTTGGCCATGCCCGCTCTTGCCGCGCTCGATCAATGCCGCAAGCGTGCCAAAGGCCGACAGGCAGGCGGTGCCGAAATCGACCCAGGGCAGCTTTAGCGCGATCGGTTGCTCCGGTGTGCCGGACAAGTAAACCGCACCGCTCATCGCCTGGCCGATGCCGTCAAAGCCGTGCTTGTGCGACAGCGGGCCGCCGGCGCCAAACCCGGTCACCGTCGTCAGGATAATGTCGGGCTTAACCTGGCGCAGACTGTCGAGGTCGAGCGCCAGCGACCGCAAAACCCGCGGCGGCAGATTGGCGACGACGACATCAGCGGTGGCGACGAGCTTTTTGACGATCTCGCGGCCTCCAGGTGCTGCCGGATCGAGCGTCATCCCGAGCTTGTTGCGGTTCATCGCCAGGAACATCGCACCACCGCCTCCGGGGCCAGCGCCGACCGGGATGTAAGCGCGGTCCTCGCCGCCCTCGATGCGTTCGATGCGGATCACCTCGGCGCCGAGATCGCCCAGCAATGCGGCGCAAAACGGCCCCGCGATGTAGCGGCCAAAATCGAGCACGCGGATCCCATCGAGTACGCCCGACATTGAACTCCTCCTGCTTTGGCTGAACCCGACCGTCGCGGCGCAGCATACAGCGCCGGTCTCGGCGGAGCACTCGTCGCCGACCACCGCGCCGCGGCCTGGGTCACCGCGGACCGGGGGTGGTGGCAAGCGGTGGTAACGTGTCGGCATATCCTGGTGTTGACGAGGGGTGCGCGGGTCTCACCCGCCAATCGATGCGAGCCCCGACAGATGGATGAATTACGGGCAGGGACAGCGAGCCCTGCGGCAGAAAACGAGCGCGCCGAGGCCGATCAAGATGAAACGTCGCGAGATGAAACGCCTCAAGATGAAACACCGGCCGGCGTCACCGAGCGTGAAATCGAGGATATCGAAGACCGCGCCCGACTGCGCACCCCGGTCATTTATGAAATCGTGCGCCGCGAAGGCGAAACCGAAATGGACCGCCCGAGCACGTCGCTGTGGTGGTCCGGGGTCGCTGCCGGGTTGTCGATCAGCTTTTCCTTACTGGCGCAGGCGGTGCTGTGGATGCATCTGCCGAATGCGCCGTGGCGCCCGCTGGTCAGCTCTTTTGGCTACTCGGTTGGATTTCTGATCGTCGTGCTGGCGCGCCAACAGCTGTTTACCGAAAACACCGTGACCGTCGTCTTGCCGGTCGTCGCAGAGTTCACCGCCTCCAATTTGCGGCGATTGCTGCGGATGTGGAGCATCGTTTTCGCCGCCAATATGGTCGGGACTTTTGTCTCGGCATTGTTTTGCACGGTGACCCCGGCCGTCTCACCCGAATTGCGCGGCGCGATGCTCGAACTCAGCCACACGACGATGGAGCTCAGCTGGGCCGAGATGCTGTTCCGCGGCATCGGCGCCGGATTTTTGATCGCGGTAATGGTTTGGCTGATCCCCAGCGCAGAGGGCGCGCAATTCTTCGTCATCACGATGAATACCTACCTGATCGCGCTCGCCGGTTTTACGCATATCGTTGCCGGCAGCGTTGAAGGCTTCTTGCTGGTGTTGAACGGCCATCTCGGCTTTGGGCAGATGATCGGCCATTTCACGGTGCCGGTCCTGCTCGGCAACATCATCGGAGGGACGGCGTTATTCGCCGTTATCTCCTATGCGCAGGTTATGAAGGAAATGTGACAGCCGCCGGCGATCCGCGCTCAGCCGGATCGGAGGTGCCCCGGTTATGTCGCCAAACATTGGATGGGGGGACATCGCGATCCGCCTGGCGCTGACTTTGTTGGCCGGCGCGGTGATCGGCTTCAACCGCGGCGAGCGCCATCAGCAGGTCGGTTTGCGCACGACGATGCTGGTCTGCCTTGCCGGATCGGTGACGATGATCCTGGTGAACGTTTTATTTCCTGCAGTGCACCAGCCCGAAGGTCTGTTTCGGTTGCCCCAGGGCCTGCTTTCGGGGATCGGGTTTATCGGCGCCGGCGCGATCGTCCGGCGCGGCAAACTCGTCGAAGGGGTTACCACCGCCGCGACCTTATGGTTTGTGACCGTGATCGGGATGTGTTTTGGCGCCGGCTATCTCGGGCTTGGAGCGGCGTCATCCGGCCTCGCGGCGGTGATACTCTGGTGCCTCAAATGGGTTGAGCGCCGCATCGGCATCGCGCGGCAGGCCCGCCTTATTGTGGCTTTCGAGACCGGTTCCGGTATCGAAAACCGAGTTGTCGTCGCCCTCGCCCACGCCGGCTACAAAATCGCCGCCGAGTTGCGCACGCTGACGGCCGGCGGCGAGTGCTGTGAGATCTGCTATCAGCTACGGTGGTACGATGACGGCCGCGCCGCGCTGACCCCAGGTTTCGCCGATGATCTGGCGCGCGAACGCGCTGTCCACCGCCTCGAATGGACACCGGCGCGCATCGATTGAACCCTCGCGAGCCGCCTAACTCGATTAGTTATTGATCCACTCGCGCTCAAAGCGGGCGTAGCAATCGCGCTCGCCGGGCATCTTAAGCCAGCCTGCCAATAGCCGCGGTGTCGCCAGCAGCAACCGGTCGCGCAAATGGGTCGTGTTATGCTCGTACTCCTCAAAGGTCGAGACCGTGATCTTCTGATTGTGCGGGTCGTCCTGAAAGCGGCAGGCGCACAGCGCCACCGTTTCCTGATAGGCGCGGCGGTCGGCCCCGGACTTCAGATACTTGCCCGCGACCGCCGTGGCGCGCGGAAAGTCCAAGGCCATGATCGCCTCGTCGAGTTCGCCGAGCAGCGCCTGCGGGGTACGGCTGTCGCCGTTGAACGCGGCCCCTTCGTCCTCAATCACCGAATGGTACAGCTTGTTTTCGTGCGCCACGTCGTTGATAAAGCTCGCCATCAAATAAAGGATGCGCACCTGATACGGGTTGTCGCGGCTGCGCAGCCAATTGTTGGCGACGTTGCAATAGTCGAACGGATGCTGGCCGTCGGTGAATTGCCGCGGCACGGTCGTCCGTAAGATCAACTCCGCGGCGCCGAGCTGGATCGTGTCACCGAGGCTTCTAATCGATTTGCCGGCTTTAAGATGCTTGGTCAGCAGGTTCCACACCGCACCACTATCGGCGGTCATCAGATGATCGAGCATTTCCTCGACTTCCGCCGGGGTCAGCGGCATCTTGTTGGTGTGCACCAGGCCCTTGCCGCCATCCTCGGGAAACTCGGCAGTGAGCCGCACGCACACTGAATCGTAAAGTGAGTAATAGAGCGGCCCAACCGCCATATCGGGCACACCCATATAGTAGACGCCGTGCGCCTGATCCCAGCCGACGACATCGGCGAGGTCGGTAATCGCGCGCGCCCGGATCGCCTTATGGCCGGTGTTGCGCGCCTTGCGGCCGATAACGGTATCCTGTAGGTCGATCAGGCCAAGAAATTCGAGCTGTTCGCGCAGCATCGGCCGCAACTGCTCGTCCTCGGCCATGCCCAGGAACAAGCCGTAGGAACGTCGTGCGTCGCCGCTGACGGTGGCGATCATATGCGAATGCAGCCGTTCCTCGACCGAGCCCTGTTCGTGAATCGGCTCGTGATCCTCCTGCCACACGACCGGGCCATAATCCGGCGGCGAGACGTTGATGCCCTTCATTGTCGCATAGCGGCCGGGGTATTTGCCGCGCAGCTGGTTCCAGATGTCGAGCCCGGCCGGGATGTACCAGACGCTCTGCAACAAAGGCAGCAGCCGGTATTTCTCCGGCAGATAGGGCATCAGGCAGGCTGACGCACGCAGACCGAGGATCGTGTGGTCGTTGTTGATCAGCGAGACCTGACCATCCTTGACGTTGATGTGGCTCGGGACCTGCACAAAGGGGGCTTCCGCGGCGGTCACGACCGCGAGTGCATCACCAACCGAGCGGCCGTCCTTTGCCACCATCCGGAAAAACAGATCAGTGGTTTTTGGCTGATCGCGTTCGAGGATCGCATCGGTCAGGGGCCCGAAGTACTTGTTTTGACTGATTTCGGCGCGGCTGCGTAACATCGCGGCACTCCGGCGGCTGAACGATGATGTAGCATGAAGTGTAAGACTCGAATGAGCCTCGACGAAACCGGCGATCCAGCATTGGTGCTATGCCGGGGGTTTGCTCCGTGCGGGATTGGGAAAGGGCGGCATCCCCCCACTGGAATAAGCATTGCCGCAGCCATTCGCGGTCACGGTTCGATGGTCGGCGCGCCGGTCTGCCGCGCAGTAGTACGGCGGCGCGGAGTAAATGGTTAACGGGCTAAAAGGGTTTTTGCATGCCCCCTGTCACACTCCTCGTTCAGTATGATAAGCTACCGCGAAACGGAGCGAAGGGGCCTATGAACGACATCGGCTTTGCCGCCCCGGGGGTGCCCGGAACGCGACCACGACCCGCCTCCTCGGCCGAGATCGAGCTGTGGCCGATATTGTGCGCGGAAGCGGCGCGGGCGGCGGCCCGCGAGGAGATCCTGGCCGGGCTCATCGAGCGCGCGGTGCTGAGTTGCGATAGCTTTGCCTCGGCTCTCTGCGGGTTGCTGGCGCACAAGCTTGCGGATGCGGCATTGCCGGCGTCCCGGCTTGCCGACCTCGTCAGATCAGCAATCGCCGATGAACCGGCGATCGTCGTTGCGGCGGCGACCGATCTCAACGCGATCCGTACCCGCGATCCGGCCGCAGAAAGCTATTTGACCCCGTTCCTCTACTACAAGGGTTTCCACGCGCTCGAGTGGCACCGCATCGCTCATTGGGTGTGGCGGGTGGGACGGCGCGACCTCGCCCATTTTCTGCAAAGCCGCGCTTCCGAAGTTTTCGCGGTCGACATTCATCCGGCGGTACCGATCGGGACCGGGGTGTTTATCGACCACGCCACCGGCCTCGTTGTTGGCGAGACCGCGGTTATTGGCAACGACGTTTCGATCTTGCACGAGGTGACCCTGGGCGGCACCGGCAAGGAGCGCGGCGACCGCCACCCCAAGGTGCGCGACGGCGTTCTGTTGTGCGCCGGCGCCAAGGTGCTCGGCAATGTCGAGATCGGCCGCGAAGCAAAAGTCGGCGCCGGCAGCGTTGTCCTTACCAACGTGCCGCCGCGAGCGACTGTCGCCGGCGTGCCGGCGCGCATCGTCGCCTGGTCGCAGGGTGCTGTTCCGGCCCTGGAAATGGATCAAAGCCTGCCAGACTACGAGATCTGACCCGACCGGCCCGACCTGACCGGACCGCGGCGCCTGGGCCAAGCTCCGTGAGGGCTTAGGTGCACCGGGTCAACCCATCTAAGCGTGCCATAGAGATTTCCTGGATCTGAAATTAAAGATGAGCCCAACACTCGGCTTTTCTATTTCGACAACCTTTACCCGAATCCTCCTCACTTTAATTCTCTTCGGTTGGTCATTCGGCTTTTCAACAGCGGCCGATGCTCCCGCTTCAAAATCGGGGGCGCCGACTATTGCGCCATTCGTAGCTCGATCAGCTGTTGCGCCCGGTTCGGCAGCGAGGCAATCGGCGTCGTCATCGCCAATGCCGGCGAGCGCCGCGATTTTGGGCCTCGACACCAAGACAAAGAGCGCTTGGGTCGGCCATTACGGCTCGGAGGGATATGAACTGGTAAATCAGGCTACCAAGCTTCCCGACTACGCACAGCTGACGGTCAGCACCCCGCCCGATACGGCGATAAGCTCGACTGATGATCCGCGGGTGCTGAAAATCGTCGGCAAGTCGACCGGCCCGTGGGCCAATTGGGCGACCCTGACGAGTTTTTCAATCGACCTCAATCTAACGGATAAGCTGCCCCACAAAGTGAGCTTCTATGCTCTCGACTTTTACAATTCTGGGTTCAGGCAAAGATTTATAGTAAAAGATGCAAGTTCCGGGGCCGTGCTCTCGACTCAGAACCTCTCAACCTTCGCCGGCGGCGTCTATATCAGCTGGCAGGTCAGCGGACATGTGATTTTCGAGATCACGAGCACCGCGGACCAGGGGTGCTGCGGCGCGGTCAGCGGGATCTTCTTTGATCCGCCGCAGCCGCTGACAAAGCCGACCCACCTGATTGTATCGGCAAAGAGCACCGCAAGCGCGATCGGCATGCCAGCGCCCAGCGAGCTGAACTATCCGGCCTCGCGCCTCGGCATTAAAGTGTCCGGTCTCCCGAGCGGCGGAACCGTGACATTTGCCGATGGGCTGACGCCGGTGAAGATAGGCCAGCGACTGACCCCCGCTCAGCTGACCGGTCTTAGGTTTGTGCCTGGGCCGGTTACCGCCACAACAGCTTCGAACTTTGGGTATACCGTTACCGATCCGGCGGGCCGAAGTACTACCGGAAACGCCGTCATCGTAGTCGAAGTGGTTGTAGTGCCTCCACCGCCGCCACCGACCTGCGCCGGCTGGGGAATGGAATCCGTACCTGATGTCAGGAGCGATCGCGGCGAGCCCGTTTCCTTATTGGTTCCGCGCAGTGGGATTCAACCCTCGGAAATGGCTGTCGTGGTCAACGACAGCGATCTGCAATCAGTTATTGTTGGACAGTATTACCAGCTCAAACATGGGATCCCGAACAAGAACATAGTTCATATCGATTTCCCTTTTGTTGCGAGCACAGAAGCGAATTTTTCGATTTCGGCGAAGGACTTTACGGCCCTAAAATCGCAGGTGGATGCGCGGTTGGGTCCAAATATTCAGGCGTACGCGATCACTTGGACCCAGCCATGGTCGGTGGGAGGCGGGACCGGGCTAACAACAGCGTTCTCGATGGGCTACGCTGCGGCCGAGGGGGCCAGCCCCTATTACAATAGCGGTTCGGTTCAGCCCTACACCGATCTGAAATTCCGTCCATCGATGATGGTCGCCGGTTTCACGCTTCAAGATGCACTCTCGTTAATTGATAGAGGTGCGGAGGCGGCGCAAACTCTACCCTCGGCAAACGCATACCTCGTTCGTACGACAGACACCGGGCGCAGCAATCCTCGGTACGTCGATTTCGAGGGTACCGCCATTTACTGGGATCACCCGAACGGCTTGCACGTCGTCTATGTCGACAATTCGACGGGAAAGGGGAATGACTTCATTCAAAACGCCGCTAACGTATTATTTTACGAAACCTCTCTGTCGGGAGTTCCGGCGATCAACACCAATAAGTATCTGCCGGGCGCGGTCGCCGATCACTTGACCTCGTTTGGAGGCGCTCTTCTCGAAAGAGTCCAAATGAGCGTACTGAATTGGCTGCAAGCAGGTGTTACCGCGAGTTACGGCACAGTCACCGAACCGGGCGCCGATTACCGCAAATTTCCGCAAGCCTCGATACTGATAAATACTTATTTTAGCGGCAACACCGTGGTCGAGGCATACACCAAATCAGTGGAATATCCTTTCCGGGGTGTCTTTGTCGGAGATCCTTTGGCGCGGCCGTTTGGAACAAAGGCTTCCCTGGGGGCGAAAGGGTTAGAAATAAAGACGAGCATCCTTAAGCCGGGGTTCAAATACACTTTGTTGGGCGGAGATTCCTGCTCGGGGCCATTTAGTAAATTGCAATCGAATATCTCCGTTTCGCAACAGTCGTACAAGACCATCGCCAACTCATCCGGATACCATCATTTTTATCGGTTGGTTGCAACTGGCGGCGAAAATCCCTTAGTTCGTAACGAGCACGCGCCCGGGGTCGAGTTGGAGCGGCTTGGCCGCTAGTGGAGCAAGATCCGGCCACAATCCTTTATCAGGTTGGTGAGCCCATCTGCGAGTGCCTCCGATCTATCGACCTGCTGGTCCCGTCCTTATATTTCTAGGTCCTGTCGCGCAAAGTACCAGGACGGAGCACCGCCTTGCCTCTCGACATTTTGCCCAGCGTTTGCCCGCACGATTGCCCGAGTGCGTGCGCGCTCGAGGTCGAGCGGATCGACGGCCACCGCATCGGGCGTATTCGCGGGGCGGCGAGCCAGAGCTACACATATGGCGTGGTATGCGCCAAGGTCGCGCGCTACGCCGAGCGCCAGCATCATCCCGACCGGCTGTCGCAGCCATTGCGCCGGGTCGGCGACAGGGGCGTTGGCCATGCCGCCTTCGAGCCGATCTCCTGGGAGGCCGCACTTGACGAGGTCGCTGAAAGGCTGACCCGCGCCGCGCAGCGCCACGGTTCGGAGGCGGTGTGGCCTTATTATTACTCGGGCACGATGGGGTTGGTGCAGCGCGACGGCATCAACCGGCTGCGTCACGCGATGCGCTATTCGCGCGAGGATTTGACGATTTGCAGCATGCTGACCGGCACCGGCTGGCGCGCCGGCGTCGGGGTGTTGCGCGGCGTTGACGGCCGCGAGATGGCCAAAGCCGATCTGATTGTGGTTTGGGGCGGCAACCCGGTCTCGACCCAGGTCAATGTGATGACCCATATCACGATGGCACGGCGCGAACGGGGCGCGAAGCTGGTCGTGATCGACCCCTACCGCACCGCGAGTGCCGAAGCCGCCGATCTGCATCTGATGCCACTGCCCGGCACCGATGGCGCGCTCGCCTGTGCGGTCATGCATGTGCTGTTCAAGGAGGGCTATGCCGACCGCGAATATATGGCGCGGTATGCTGACGATCCCGACGGGCTCGAAGCGCATGTGGCCGCCCGCGACCCGGCCTGGGCGGCGGGCATCACTGGGGTTCCCGAAGACGAGATCGTCGACTTCGCCCGGCTCTACGGCCGTACCAAACGCAGCTATATCCGCGTCGGTTATGGGTTTTCGCGTTCGCGCAACGGGTCGGCGCAGCTTTTCGCGGTGACCTGTCTGCCGACCGTCACCGGTGCCTGGCAATATGAGGGCGGCGGCGCATTGCAATCGAACCACGGCCTGGTGGCGCTCGACCGCAGCTTGCTCGAAGGGCTCGATGTTCTCGATCCGTCGACCCGCATTCTCGATCAGTCGCGCATCGGCCCGATCCTGACCGATGATCGCCGCGATCTCGGCGACGGCCCGCCGGTTACCGCACTCTTTATCCAAAACACCAACCCGATGGCCGTCGCGCCGGAGTCGGGACTCGTGCGCCAGGGCTTTGCGCGCGACGATCTGTTCGTCTGCGTCCATGAACAATTCATGACTGAAACCGCTGCGATGGCCGACATCGTGCTACCGGCGACGACCTTTCTCGAGCACCACGATTTTTACACGGCGGGCGCGCACACCTATCTGCAGCTAGCGCGGGCGATCCTGCCGCCTTATGCCGAGTGCCGCCCGAACCACGATGTTGTCTGTGCGCTCGCCAAGCGCCTCGGAGCGCGGCACCGCGGGTTCGATATGACCCCGCTCGAATTGATCGACCATACGTTGCGCGCGAGCGGCCTGCCCGGGGTGGACGAATTTCCTGATGATGGCTGGCTCGATTGCCGTCCGCCATTCACGACGAGTCATTTCCTTGACGGGTTTGGTCACGCCAACAAGAAATTCCATTTTCGCGCTGACTGGGCCGCCCTCGGCCCCGAGCACGCGAAGCTGCCGGCCTTTCCCGACCATGTTGCGGTTACCGATGATGGCGATCCCGAGCGGCCATTCCGCCTCGTCGCCGCCCCCTCGCGTTCGTTTCTGAACACGAGTTTTAACAACACGCCCTCGGGGATCGCCCGCGAAGGCCGACCGACAGCGCTGATCCACCCTTCGGTCCTCGCCCGTCTCGGCCTTGCCGAGGGCGACCGGGTGCGGCTTGGTAATGCCAAGGGGAGTGTCGTCGTCCACGCCTGCGCCTTTGATGGGCTGCAAAAGCGTGTCGTGATCGTCGAAGGGGTCTGGCCCAACCACGCCTTTGAGGAGGGGATCGGCATCAATCTTCTGACCAGCGCCGATCCCGGATTGCCGCGCGGCGGCGCGGTGTTCCACGACACCTCGGTATGGCTGCGCCCGGCATGACGAGGCTGCCCGATGAGTGACAACGGCAAGGCACTCCCGACTGAACGCCATTCGGCCGAAGTCGCTGATTTTATCGAAAAGCTGAAGCAGGCGCCGGCGCGCGCCACTACTGGCCGCGGGCGTCTGATCTTTGCACTCGACGCGACCGCCAGCCGCGAGCCGACTTGGGACCGCGCCTGCCATATTCAGGGCGAGATGTTCGAGGCGACGGCGGGTTTGGGCGGGCTCGAAATCCAGCTCGTGTTCTACCGCGGCTTTGCGGAATGCAAGGCGAGCCGGTGGGTGACGACGGCCGCCGAGCTGCACCGCATCATGCGCTCGGTCTTTTGCGTCGGCGGCGAGACCCAGATTGAGCGCGTGTTGAGCCATGCCATACGCGAGACCGGCAGACGCCGGGTCAACGCCCTTGTCTTTGTCGGCGATGCGATGGAGGAAAAAGTCGACCGCTTGTGCCGGTTGGCGGGTGAATTGGGATTGCTCGGCGTGCCGATTTTCCTGTTTCACGAAGGCCGTGATCCAGCCGTGGCTGCGGCCTTCAAGCAGATGGCGAGCCTGTCGCACGGCGCTTATTTAAGCTTCGACCTCTCCAGCGCCGGCCGTCTGAAGGATCTGCTGGCGGCGGTCGCGGTTTATGCTGCCGGCGGCTATCGCGCGCTCGCCGCCTATGGCGAAGGCAAGGGCGGCGAGGTGCTGCAACTGACTTCGCAGCTCAAAGGCTGACCGAGACGATTACGATGTGTTCAGCATGGCGGTGCTCAAATTACGCTTTGCCCGGACTTGATCCGGGTAGCCACGTCCAGGAACCGAGATGGTCTTGACCAAGGAAGACGTGGATGGCCGGGACAAGCCCGGCCATGACGTCTAGGCGCATAGGCGGCGGTGATGCTGTTCCTGATTGGCGGCGTGATCCTGCTCGCGGGTTTCCTGCTGCTGGTCAATCTGTTCGTCAATGCTGATCCTTTGCGGCTCGCCCGCAATCTCAAATGGGCCGGTATCGGGATCGCCGCCGTAGCGGTAATCGGACTGTTTCTGTTCCCGCCGGCACGCGAATTCGCGAGTTTGCTGTTTCCGCTGGCACTTTCGATGCCGCTATTGTCGCGCTTGCGAAACCTGATCGACCGCTATCGGGCGCCGCGTGGTGGCCAAAGTTCGACGGTGACGACCGAATATCTGCGGATGACCCTCGACCACGATACCGGGACGATGACCGGGACGATATTGCGCGGCCAGTTTGCCGGGCTGCGGATCGAGGAAATGGGGGTCGGCGACCTGCTCGCCTTGTTGCGCGAATGCCGTGCTGCGGATGAGGAGAGCGCCCGGCTGGTCGAAGCCTATCTCGACCGGCTCCATCCCGACTGGCGCGATGAATTAACGAGCGGCGGCTGGACCGGCTCGGGCGGTGCTAACAGCGGCGCAGCTGGGACCGGCAGAGGAGCCGGCGAAGCCCGGCCCGCAAGCGGCAATATGAGCGTCGATGAGGCTTATGCGATCCTCGGCCTCGCGCGCGGCGCCGGCCCCGACCAAATCAAGGAGGCACACCGTCGGTTGATGGTTAAACTGCACCCCGACCACGGCGGCTCTGACTATCTCGCGACCCAGATCAACCGTGCCCGCGACGTTTTGTTGCGGGCGCGGTGAGCATGGTCAGGCGAGGGTGATCTCCTCCGTCACTACTTCGAAACCGACCAGTTGGTTGGCGCCAAAAGTCGTGCTGATCGCGACGTCGGCCGCGTCGCGGCCATGCGCCATCAGGATGCGGCCGATCCGCGGGGTGTTATGCCGGGCATCAAAGGTGTACCAGGCACCGCCGAGGTAGGCCTCAAACCAGGCCGAGAAGTCCATTGGCGCCGGGTCGGGCGGCACCCCGATATCCCCGAGATAGCCGGTGCAATAACGCGCCGGAATGTTCATGCACCGGCAGAAAGTTATCGCGAGATGGGCAAAGTCCCGGCACACCCCAAGCCGTTCATGATGCGCCTGCAACGCGGTACGGGTTGAGCGGGCGTGCTCGTAGCCGAAGCACAAATGGTCGTGGACATAGTCACAGATCGCCTGGACCCGCGGCCAGCCCGGGGCGGTCTTGCCGAACAATGACCACGCCAGATCCGATAGCTGGTCGGTCTCGCAATAACGGCTCGAAAGCAGGAATACCAGGCTGTCATCGGGCAGTTCCTCGACCGGCCATTGCGGCATTTCGGGCGCCACGGCGTCCGGTTCTCCAGTGTCGCTGATCACCGCATCAGTCGATAGTCGGGTCTGGCCGCGCGGCGCCACTAGCCGGGCGCAGCGATTGCCAAAGCCGTCTCGGTAATGACGAACCGGCAGATCGGGATCGGTGGTCATATGGTCGGATACCAGCAGATCCGGCATTCGGCTCGGATGGACATTGAGCATCAGCACCATCGGCGCCGGTTGCAAGCATTCATAAGTCAGCCGGTAGCCGATTTTGAGATGCATTCTGATCCCCGCTCAAGATAGGTCGTTGTCGATTTTGCGAACCCGCATGGGCCCGATGATCTCACCAACATCGTCGATGCAAAAACCGTCCCAGCCTTTCGGGATCGTCTCGCGCCGGTTTGCTATGCGCTTATTAAAGAAAGAGCGCTCCGAGGACGTTCAACTGTTTAAAAAAGAGAAAAGCGGCTGATGCCCGATATGCCTTGAGCGGAGGCTGCTCAAGGCATATCGGAGCGGGCTGGTCGGCTCAAATGCACACGAGCCGCTTATTGGCGAGCCTGCTGCTTAGCAGGGCCGCCCGAAGAGATGCATGGCGGGGCGCTTGCGTGAGCTATTCACCAGGGTGGCCATGCCCAGATAGTAGGCGAACACCGCCGAGGCGACCATAAACCAGCCGCCAATCTCCCCGATGACCACCCAGCCGCCACTGGTAACGCCGGCGAGATTTGGGATACCGGCCAGAACAAAGCCGATGCAGATCGCGCCTAACATTCCGACCAACGCCAAGTTTGTGGCGAGTGCCGCCATGCAAAGAGCGAATGAAATGAAGCCAAAGCTCTCCAGCAGGAAACCCCAGATCACCAGAGATCCACCGGTTATCGGGAGCGTTCCTCGGGCCATCAGCAGAAACGAGGTGGCAGCCAGGAGTGCAAATGCGCCATAGCAGGTGAATGCGGTTGCCATCAGCGAACTCGCCCGCCGGTAGCTGAACAGCCCGGCGATGAATTGGGCGACACCGCCAAAGATCAACAAAATCGGGACGAGCGCCATAAGGTGACCGGGGGCCGGAATTAAGCCGACTTGCACCGGCGCTGGCCCGGTCACTGAATGCACTGCGTTTGCCGCGGCAACAACATCGCCGAACGGATGCCCGAAAGCGCCGCCAATCACCGTGCCTGCGATCCAGGTGCCGGTAGCAAAGGCCCAAAGGCCCAACGGCGACGGATCGCCGATACTTGCCATTGCCTGTTCTTCGAGCGCCAGTACTTCATCATCCGGCATGCGCGTAATCACCGGACCTGCCGTGGTCCACGTGGCCCGTTCCTGCCGCTCGCGGATCCTCTCCATTGTTGGCACATCGACCATCTGTCTCACTCCTTCGCGGTTGCACTCGCTAGCGCCAAGGCAGAACTGATCCTGCGGTCCTGTCCAAGACGAGATCGCGATCAGTTCTGCGCCGCAGCGCACGAATGGGTTGGTTAAGTCCACGACGGATTCGCTCCGGAGAGCTCCTAAGGCCGGCTTCACCAACCGTTACCCTGGTTAACTCAGTAAATCTGGCCGAGTTCCGGTTTTGATCTACAGGTAACGCTAGGGCGACACTGTGCGCCGGCAAGTTGTGCCAATTCCGCAGCGCGATCATCCGACGCGACCATGCGCAACCATGCAGGTTATGCCTCGGCGGCATAACCCGCGAAAATAAAATTTTCGAAGCTAAATCAGGCCAGCAATCAAGCCGCGGCTCAATGCTTCTTCCGCCGAAAGATACCAGCCACCGTAGGCGCGGCGGGCGACCTCCTCGGCATCGACGTCAGAGCCCTCGATCAATTCGGCGAAGCCGCGCTCTTCGAGGCGCAACCCATGGTCTATATCTGCGATCATTTCCTCGAGCACGCGCCGGCAACTGCCCAATGGCCCTTCGAGATGCAAATCCTTTGTCATCCGGCGCCCATGGATCAGCAAGGCGGCGTCGCTGGTCAGCCAGCGCCGGTCTTTCGGAAACGCCGCCATGATGGTTACTCCGGCCGAGGCGACGAGCGTCTTGCCGAGAAACCACATATCGCGGCCGTGCTGCTGACGCAGCAGCCGTACTTCCTCGGCGAGACGGCGGCCGATCTCGGCATCGCCGCCATCCGTGAATAGCTCGACAAGGATCGCGCCCTCGACCTCCAATACCGGGAGCAGCTGATCAAAAAAGCTCGCGACCATTGGGTGGCTGACCGATCCCGACAACCTGACCGTGGCATGCGCGAGCCGCGCGCGGATCTCCTCAGGTATGCTCGGGGGCGTGGATGCCTCGGGCGGCCCACTCATGTCCGGGTGTGTTTCTTTGAGCGGTGGGGGCGTGGCGAGGAGCTGTCGGCGGCGCTGAGACGATTGCGGTTGGCGCGCATCTTCCGCCGATAGAGAGCTACCGTGCGCGATGGGATCTGTGCGGCATTGCCGTTTAAGACGGCCGCCGCGGCCGCCGACTGGACCTCCATGGCAGCGGTCATCTTCTCCGACACCATACGGTTCATTTCGGTCGTTGCCGCCGGGCCGCCTAGCGCGAGCTTGGCTAGTCGCAAAGCGATCACCTGCTGCGCTTCGAGCCCCGCTTGCCAGAGATCGAAGGGCAGACGCGACCAGGGACCTAATTTATTAGACAAACCCCACCCCTTTCCAATCAACCACTCGGACTTAATTGGTCGTGTTAGCTGTGATCCCAAGCAAACAAACCGGCACTGCAATGGTTGCGCTCTTTTCAGAGACCCAAATTGCTTTCCGCGCACGCTTCGTGCCAGGTCGCCTAGTAGCGGGGACGGATACCTGCAGCGTCGCGGCCGAATGTCTTGTGCGGCGAAGCGAGCGCGGCCAGCTAAGGCGCATGAATTTCTCAGATTCGGATCGGGAAGTATTGGCTGCAGCGATGCGGCGCCTGGAAGCGCTGGGGTTCGCGGGGAGGATAACCACGATCTTCGGCCGCCCGGCGGAACTGGCAGCGCGGGCATTGCCCGGGGTCGCAACGGGCCTTGTTGCCAAAGCGGCGCAGACCGCCCTGACCCGGGCGCTCGACATCGCGTTGTTGAGCCTGCGTGGCCGCCGTGTTCGCGGCGGTCGGGTGGTGCATTCCGCGCTCGCTTCGGCCTCGGGCGCGATTGGGGGCGCCTTCGGGCTTGCCGCAATCACGATCGAGTTGCCGGTCTCGACCGCGATCATGCTGCGGGCGATTGCGGCGATTGCCCAAAAGGAAGGCGAAGACCTCAGCGATCCCGCCACCGGGCTCGCCTGTCTCGAAGTCTTTGGCTTAGGCCACACCGGATCCACAAGCGCCGAGGCGACCGAGGGTGGCTATTTCGCGGTTCGCGCCTTGCTCGCCCGCGGCTTGGCTCAGGCGGCCGATACGGTGATCAACAAGGGGTCCTTGCACGGCGGCTCGGCCTTGGCGGTACGCGCCTTATCGCCGGTCGTCAACCGCTTTGGCGCGATCGTCTCGCAGAAACTTGCGGCACAGGCGGTGGCCGTGGTCGGCGCAGTCGGCGGCGCCGCAATCAATCTTGCCTTTATCGAGCATTTTCAGGAGCTGGCCCGTGGCCATTTTGCCGTCCGCCGCCTTGAGCGCGTCTATGGCGCCGAAGCGGTGCGTGCTGAATACGAGCGGCTCAGAAATGCCAATTCCCCGGGAGCCCTTGCAGATAGCGAGCCCTTGCAGATAGCAGCCATCCCAAAAGGCACGTGCTGAAATTCGCGGCAGTCGGTTGCCGCAAGACAAGGCACACTTTACATCTGTCGCCACGATCCAGTTTGGCTGATTACGACGGCAGAGGCGCGCGCATGGCGACAGAGGCGGCGGCGATTGGACATCTCGGGAAGAGCAGCGAATTTCGCGCGGTGGGCTTGGTGTCGTCGGCGCATTTCGTCGGCCACTTTCATATGCTGGTGGTGCCGCCGCTATTCTCCCTGCTGACGGTGCGCTGGGGCGTCAACTTCATCCAACTTGGTTTGGCGCTGACCGTCTACGCCCTCGTTTCAGTCGCCGCACAATTGCCGATGGGCTACATGGCCGACCGCTTTGGCTCGCGCAAATTGCTGATCGGCGCATTATTCCTGGGCGGGGTATCGCTCGCTTCGATCGGTATCGTCGACCGCTATTCCTGGTTCCTGGTCGCTGCAGGATTGTCGGGTATCGCCAACGCGGTTTATCACCCGGCCGACTACGCCATCCTTTCGGCGCGGGTGACGCCCTCGCGGATCGGGCGCGCCTTTTCGGTCCACACCTTTGCCGGCATGCTCGGCAATGCGCTGGCGCCCTTGACGATGCTGGCGCTGGTGCCGCGGGTCGGCATACCCGGCGCCTTGATCATGGCGGGTCTGGTGGGCCCACTAGTGGCGCTGCCGCTGATCGGCACAACCGCGATTGAGGGCAAGAGCGTGGCGGACCAAAAGATTTTGGGCCGGCGCGGCGAGACGAAACCGGGCCGCGCCGGCAGCGTTTTCACACCGGCGATCATCGGCATGATGGTGTTTTTTATCATGCTGAGCCTGTCGACCAGCGGGTTGACCAATTTTTCGGTGCCGGCCTTGATGCGCGGCTACGGCTTGCCTTTCGCGACCGCCAATCTCGCGTTGACCGCTTACTTGACAGCAACAGCTTTTGGCGTGCTGAGCGGCGGGTTTGTCGCCGATATGACGCGCCGGCACGGCGAGGTCGCCGCAATCGGCTTTACCATCAACGCGATCTTGATCTTGCAGATCGCCCTCTTCGGCCTCGGCCCCGCCTTATTAGTGACCGTCATGGCATTTGCCGGGTTTCTATCAGGGCTGATCCAGCCGTCGCGTGACATGCTGGTGCGCGCCGCGGCCCCGGCCGGTGCGATCGGGCGTGCCTTTGGCGTGGTCACGATCGGTTTCAGCATCGGCGGCACGATCGGCCCGATGCTGTTCGGCTGGCTGCTCGATCGCGGTGCCGCGCATTGGATTTTCGGCGTCAGCGTCGTCTTTATGCTATTGACCGTCGTGGTGGCGTTGATCGGTGACCGGCAGATGGCCGGACGGCGCGTCGCGATGGCTCAATCGACCGGATAGGCCCAACCCTATGTTCGTCGTCGGCGAACCCTGATGCGCCGCGAGAGACCGTTCTCGCAAAGCCTCAGCCAAATTCAGGGGTCGCGGCCGGCGACACTGCCGCCGCCAAGCTCGGACATTAGCGGGCTGCCGCCGTCTCCGGCTGGGCAGCGTGACTTGGTTCGGACAGTCCTCGCGATCCTGTTTATCGGCGGACTGATCGGGACCTCATTCTGGGTCCTCTGGCCGTTCTTGCCGGCCACCATCTGGGCAACGACCCTCGTGGTGGCGACTTGGCCGTTGATGCTGAAGGTTCAGCACTACCTGTGGAACAGCCGCGCCCTTGCGGTCACCGTAATGACCCTGGCGTTGCTGATCGTCTTTGTCGCGCCGTTCGGGCTGGCGGTCTCGACCATCATCCAAAATTTCGACGCCATCATGGGCTGGGGCCATGCGATCGTCACGTTCAGACTGCCGCCGCCACCCGCCTGGCTGCACCAAATTCCGCTGTTCAGCAACCAGCTTGTGCTGCTGTGGGGGAAGCTCGAGGCGAGCGGCATCAACGATTTGGCGGCAAAAGCGGCGCCCTATGCCGGCAATGCCGCAGGATGGTTTGTCGCCGCCCTCAGCGGTTTCGGGACAACACTGATCCAGCTGCTGTTGACACTGATCATCGCCGCGATCTTGTACGCTGGCGGCGATCGGGCCGAGGTGATCGTAGAGCGCTTTGGCCATCGGCTTGCCGGCGCGCGCGGACGCGAGTCGGTGCGCCTCGCTGGCCGTTCGATCCGCAGCGTGGCGCTCGGCGTTGTCGTTACCGCTTTGGTCCAGGCGATTATGACAGGCGCCGGGCTGGGCGTGGCCGGCGTGCCGCTCCCGGGCGTTCTGACCGCCGTCACCTTTATGCTGTGCATTGCCCAGATCGGCCCCGGTCTGGTGCTGATACCGGCCATCGTCTGGCTGTATTGGAGCGGCAGCGCCGGTTGGGGCACGTTTTTGCTGGTGTGGTCGCTAGCCGTTCTCAGCATCGACAACATCGTGCGCCCGCTGTTGATGCGAAAGGGCGTGCATCTGCCATTGGTGCTGCTGCTGGCCGGGGTGATCGGTGGGCTGATTGCGTTCGGTCTGGTCGGTATCTTTCTGGGCCCGGTGGTGCTTGCGGTCGCCTATACCCTGCTGCAGGCTTGGCTCGAAGAGGACCCCAACCCGGACGGCGCTCGCTAACCCGCTTGCTCGAAGTCGTGGCCGTTGACAGTCGCGACAGCTGGCGCGACGTTGCTGGCACGGTTGCGATTTCCCATTCGGTTGCACAGATCAGCAGAACCATTTGCTGCGACGATCCTTGGGAACCGCGATGAATATGGGCGAGCGGGCGGCGGCGCCGTCGATTGCCGCCGAGGCACACAGCTCGCGTCAGCCTGCGGCGACCGATATCGGGCCCGATACGGTTCCCGTGCGGGCACTGCTGCTGGGCGATCGGATCGACACGCGGCTCGAACGGAGCAGCTCGTTTGGGGTGGCGCCACTAACGATAAATCTACCCGGCGGCGGCATCGCTGTGTTGTTTCGATATGGCGCAGTCGTGCTGTTTGGCGCAAGCAACGCTGCCGGGGACGAATTCATCAAAGGGCTCACCTCCTCGGTTGTCGGCGCCTTCCCAACGCCGGAACAGGACGAGGTGCGCCTTGTCGTCCGGCCTGAGAGCGATCAGCATGTCGACGCTACCGGCAACATCATCGTCCGCGACCGATCGATCGAGCGATTGCAGCTGGTGGCCGACATCCTCGCCAAGAGCCTAGTCTTGTCGCATTACGAAATGCGGATCGCCGAGTTGTTCGACCATATCGAACCGTTGGCGATAACTTTGCGCGAAAAGGGGCGCGCCGGCGCCGCCGGTAAGGAACTCCTGCGTCAGATCGGCGACGTGCTGCTGATCCAGCAACAGACGGTCGGACGCGTCGGGACCTCGGAGACCCCCGAGCTGTTGTGGGAGCATCCCGAGCTCGACAGGTTTTACATGCGCCTCGCCGACGAATACGAATTGCGCGATCGCGATCGCGCGCTCGACCGAAAACTCGACATCGTGTCGAACACAGTCGAGACCCTGCTCGGTCTGGTGCAAACCCGCAGCAGCATGCGGGTCGAATGGTATATCGTCCTGCTGATCGTCGCCGAGTTGCTGCTCAGCCTCTACCCGTATGTGCTGCGGCGATAGGGACGCAGGATCAGCCGACCAGAAACGAGACCGGGATCATGACGGCTGCGGCCTTTAGCGGCCATGTCCAGCCCTCAGCATAGACCAAACTCATCAGCGCCAGAATACAAACCATCAAAACGGCGTGCTGCGGGCGAATTTTCATCAGGTAGCGCATGGGCACAGTTTAGCACGCAGCCGCTTAATGTTCCCAGCTCCCGCGCCGGCTCGGTTTGGAACAGATGTCGCAGTTCAACCGTCGAGCCATCTCTCGTAATCCTTGGCGAGCCCGGCAACGGCGGTTTCGTAAAGACGTTTGCCGGCCTCGGGTGTCGCCAAGGCCGAGTTGGAGCCGATGCGGCCATCCGGGAAGTTGCGGCGGTAGTCGGCAGCGTCGGTGAAGTCGCCGCGCGGTGCAATCGGTGGATCGAGAGGCGCCTCTTTGATCGCCTCCGGGTGGGCGAATTGGGTCACCGCGACCTCGCTCGGGGTCGCATGGCTGCCCTCGGAATCGCCATAGAGCTCTTTCGCCAGCGGCATCACCCCTTCGGCTTGCCACCAATTCCGCAACCGGCATTTGATCGGCGCGACGCTGCCGGCGGGTGCCATGCTGCGCCCCGCATAGATCTCGGAAAACGCAGCCGAGATCGTAGCGATGTTCCCGCCATGGCCATTGATGAAGTAAAAGCGCTCGAAGCCGTGCACCGCGAGCAACTCGACCATGTCGCGCAACACCGCGATCAGGGTGCTCGGCCGCAATGTGACCGAACCGGCAAAGGCCATGTGGTGCTGCGCCATGCCGACCCCGATTGTCGGGCCGACCAGCGCGCCGGCCATCTCACCGACCCCGCGAGCGATGATCTCGGCGCAGATCGCGTCGGTGCCGATCAGACCGACCGGTCCATGCTGCTCGGTCGAACCGATCGGCATAATGATGCCGCGGCGTTTCTGGAGGTAGGCCTCGACCTCCGGCCAGGTCTGCAAATGCAGCTGCATTGCCCTTCCCTCCTGTTAAGCTGATCAGTATCGCCGCTATCGATTGGGCAGGCAGTTGCCGCCGATGCGAAAAGGCGGGACTCAGTCCAGGACTTCGCTATCGATGGCGTCCAGTTCTGCAGTTTTACCGCGCTCGCGCGGCCCGGCGAAAGCCGTCACCACGCCATGCAACGTGCGCAATTCCTGCTCGGTACAGCGCGCCCGCTGAAACAGGCTGCGCAGATTGCGGACCATGCTCGGACGGCTCTCGGGATGGCGCAGAAAACCGTTCTTGATCAGCGCCTCTTCGAGATGCCCAAAAAAATTGAACAGCTCGGCTTTGGTTGCCGGACGGCTAAGCCCGGTATGAACGGTTTCCGCCGGTGCTTCGATGCCGGCGGTGTACCACTCATAGCCGACGATCATCACTGCCTGGGCCAGGTTCAATGACGAAAAGCCCGGATTGAGCGGCACTGTAAGGACCGTATCGGCCAAGGTTATCGCGTCGTTCAACAACCCGGTGCGCTCTGGGCCAAAGAGCACGCCGCACGGCTCCGTCGCCGCGCTATGGGCGCGCATCTCGGCCGCTGCCTGACGCGGCGTGACCTCGCGCCGGACCATGCCGCGGTCGCGGGCGGTGGAGGCGTAGACATGGACGAGGTCGGCCACCGCCGCCGCGATCGACGGATACAGCCGCGCCCTGTCCAGCACCCAATCGGCGCCGCTCGCCGCCGCCACCGCTTTCGCCGACGGCCACCCATCGCGCGGGCGCACCAGGCGCAAATCATCGAGCGCGCAATTCATCATTGCCCGCGCGGCCGTGCCAATATTTTCCCCGAGCTGCGGTTCAACGAGAATGATCGCGGGCCCGCCCGCGGTAGCGCGACGGCGATGATCGGTGCCGGCCATCTAATGCGGCGTGTTCTCTAGAACTATGCGCACCGCTTTGAGCCAATCTTCCCAAGCGGCAGCATCGGCGGGCCGGCCATCAGCCATCATTTGTATATCACTAAGAACCGCAGCCAGATCTCCGCCGTCGTGAACCCTTTTCCGATATTCGTCGAGAAACTTGGACATCGCCCGAAAGCCCTGCTCCGTCGACATCGTCAGGTTATCCAAGATTGCGCTCCGTATCCCGCCTTATGGATAGGCCAACAGCGACATCGAATGACCGAGGCTTGAGATTGAGACCACCGTTGATTACTCGCCCATCTTTGATTTGGACCCATATCTGGCTGCCATCAGGCATCATCTCTTCCGCCCAAAGAATTCCGAACCGGTCTACACCGAGCTGACTTTCCGGGTCGCGGGCGACCCTAAGCAAGCGACTGCGATTTTCCGGCGTGTCATCCGCGAAGTGACCCTCAGCGTTGCGAAAGATATGTCTCAATCTGCGCTCGTCTATCCGAATAGGCGTCCGGCGAAGACGCGCGAGCAATCGGATGGCCGCACGCCAAGCCCTGCCGACCGGGCCAAATCGGATAAACATCTCGGATATGGCAATTAGAGCATGTCATGCCTAATCCCTGCGCCACCAGGTGGTGGTGCCGTCGGGGCGGTCTTCGAGCAAGATGCCCTCGGACGCGAGGGCGGCGCGAATTTTGTCCGCTTCGCCAAATCGACGCTGGCGTCGCGCGGCTGCGCGCAAGGCGATCTGCTCCTCGATCCGGTGTTCGTCGGCCTGGGCGCTGCCGCGCAGCCAAGTCAGCGGGTCCTGTTCCAACAACCCAATCAGCTGGCCGCCTTGTTCGAGGGCGCGCTGCAGCGCCGACCGCACCGCGTCCGAAGTCGTCCGGTTGATGGCGCCGACCAGCTCGTGCAAGCGGGTCAAGGCGAGCGGGGTGTTGAGGTCGTCTCCGAGCGCGTCCTTCACTGGCCGCAATGCCTCTTCCGCCTCGCCAAAGCGCTCGAACACTGGGTCACGCGACAGGGTCAGCGCCCGGTAAAAGCGATCGAGGCTCTGCCGCGCCTGCCGCAGTCGCTCGCTAGTCCAGTCAAGCGGATCGCGGTAATGCGCCGACAGCAAGGCGAGCCGGATCGCCTCGCCCGGGGCCTCGTCGAGCGCCTGGCGCACTGTAATGAAATTGCCTTCCGACTTCGCCATCTTGGCGCTGCCGACGGTCAGCATTCCGTTATGCAGCCAATAGCGCGCGAAGGGGTGCCCGTTATGGGCGCAGACACTCTGCGCAATTTCGTTTTCGTGATGCGGAAAGATCAGGTCGAGCCCACCGCCATGGATGTCGAACGTCTCCCCGAGAGTGTTCTCGCTCATCGCAGAGCATTCGATGTGCCAGCCGGGCCGGCCGCGGCCCCACGGGCTGTCCCAGCCCGGCTGGTCGGCGATCGAGGGCTTCCACAGCACGAAATCGCCGGGGTCTTCTTTGTAGGGCGCGACCTCGACCCGCGCGCCGGCGATCATGTCGGCGCGGCTGCGCCGTGAGAGCGCGCCGTACCTGGCATAAGAGGCGACGCGGAACAGCGCGTGACCTTCCGCTGCATATGCGTGGCCCGACGCGATCAGCCGCTCGATCATAGCAATCATCTGCGGGATGTATTCGGTCGCGCGAGGCTCGATGTCCGGCGCCAGATTGCCGAGCGCCGCCATGTCCGCGTGGAAGATAGTGATAGTGCGTCGGGTCAGTGCGTCGATCGGCTCGCCGTTCTCGCGGGCGGCGGCGATGATCTTGTCTTCGACATCGGTGATGTTGCGGACATAGCGCACATGGTCTTCGCCGTAAGTGTGGCGCAGGACCCGATAGAGCACGTCAAACGCGACGACCGCGCGGGCATTGCCGAGATGGGCGAAGTCGTACACCGTCGGGCCGCAGACATACATGCGCACCAGACCGGGATCGAGCGGTTCGAGTGGCTCCTTGCGGCGAGTCAGTGAGTTGTAGAGACTAAGCGGCATATCCAGGGGTTACCAGATTGCGTCGGATCGGTCCATGAAGTGGCGCTGCCCGACGTATTCTGAAAGCAGGGCGGCAAGGAGGAAGCGATGAAGTTCGGCATTTTTTATGAGCTGCAATTGCCGCGCCCGTGGGAGCCGGATGGCGAGTTTCGTCTTTATCAGAACGCGCTCGACCAGGTCGAATTGGCCGACCGACTCGGTTATGATTTTGCCTGGGAGGTCGAACACCATTTCCTCGAGGAATATTCGCACTCGCCGGCCCCCGAGGTATTTCTCGGGGCGGCAAGCCAGCGCACCAAGCAAATCCGCCTAGCGCACGGCATCATGCAGTTGACGACAAGCCCACCGGCGCGGGTTGCCGAGCGCATCGCCGCCCTTGATCTCGTCAGTAGGGGCCGCGTCGAATTTGGCATGGGCGAGAGTGCGAGCAGCACCGAACTCGAACCGTTTGGCCGCGCTTTTGAAGAAAAGCGCGCGGTGTGGGAAGACGCCGTGCGCGCGATCATCCCGATGTTTAAGGATGGCGGCTGCGAGTATCACGGGCCGTATTTCGATTTCCCGCTGCGCAACGTCGTGCCCAAGCCATTGCAAAAACCGCATCCGCCCTTGTGGTGCGCCTGCTCGCAATTGGAGACGATCGAGATGGCCGGGCGGCGCGGTTTGGGTGCGCTCGCCTTCCAATTCCTCTCTGCCGAGGCGGCGCATGCCTGGGTCCACGCTTATTACAATGCCTTCACCAAACGACAGGAAAAGCTCGCGGATTACGTGACCAACCCGAATTTGGCACTGACCAGCTATTTTATGTGCGCCGAAACCGATGAGGAGGCGCGCCGCCGCGCCGACGGCATTCCGTTTTTCCAGTTCGCGTTGCGCTTTTACGGGCTGAGCCCGACCCGCGAGCGGCCCAAACCGGGCGAGGTCAATCTGTGGGACGAATACGAGAAATGGAAGCACGCCAACCCCGAGGGCTTGCAGCGCGCGTTGTCAGGCGGGCTGATCGGCTCTCCCGAAACCATCCGGCGCAAATTACGACGGTTCGAGACTTCGAATATCGACCAGGTGATCTTTTTGAACCAGGCCGGCAAGAACACTCACGAGCACATCTGCGAGAGTCTCGAGTTGTTCGCGTGCGAGGTGATGCCCGAATTCCACGACCACGAACCCGAGCATCAGGCGTGGAAACAGCGTGTGCTCAACCGCGAGATCGAGCTCGAAGAAATCGACACCCAGCCCTACCGCGACCGCTACGGCCCCAATTCGGTGCAAGTCACCCGCGCCCAAGCCGCGGAGTAATGGTGAATGTGTCGAGGCGAGATCGCGTCGGTTTGGCTTTAGCTTAGTGTGACCCGCTTCATATTCGGGTCGCGCGCGGTACGCTAGCTTCGCTCGGGCCGGTGCGTCACCTCAGGGCCTGCAACCGTTGCGGCATGGTTCTTGCGGCGCAGTCTGCCGGTGATGATCCGGGAGAACATCGTGGAGGAAGTCAAAGCGACAGCGAGGTCCGTCGCCAGCGCGGTTCTGCCTGCCGATGATACGGACGATGCTCGGCAAGCCGCCATCCAGAAGGTCCTATGGTTCTTGCTTGGCGCGCTACAGATACTTGGTTTGTGGGCGCTCAACATTGCCGGGAACTGGGTCATTGAAAAAACGGCTGTGCCCATTCCCGGCAATTTGATTGGGATGGTGCTGCTGTATGCGCTGCTCGCGGCCGGCATCGTCAAGCTATCCTGGTTCGAGCCAGCTGGATCTTTTCTCATTCGACATCTCGCGTTCTTTTTCGTGCCGATTACCGTTGGCCTGATGAATGCCGGGCCTCTATTCGCTACCTGGGGCATCGGAATCATGGTCACACTCGCAGCAAGCGCAGCGATCGGGATCGGGCTCGCGGGATGGACTTCACAGATTCTTCTGCGCCGGTCCTGGCGCGTCGGAGACGCATTATGATTTCCGTTTCGACGATTGCTGTGACGGGATTCGGGATCGCATTGACCGCCGGCGCATATTTGCTGAGCCTGGCGGCCCGGCGGGGTTATCCCTCGCCGCTGACCACCCCCGTCCTATTCAGCACCGTCATTGTCATCGCGGTGCTGCTGGCGACCGGAATCTCGTTCGCCGCCTACCAACCGGCAAAGAACATCATGACGTCTCTGCTCGGCCCCGCCACCGTCGCTCTCGCCATACCCCTTTACAAAAACCGCCAGAGTTTCGTCAAAAATATCGTTCCCGGCGTTGTCGGCCTGCTCGCCGGATCGCTTGGTACTATGATCGCCGCAGTTGCGTTGGCGCGATTGTTCGGATTTACCCAGAAACTTGCGTCTTCGATAGCGATCAAGTCGACTACCGTGCCGATAGCGGTCGAGGTTGCCAAGATCGTCCATGGAAACCCGACCTTGACGGCGGCCTTCGTCGTCATCACCGGCATGATCGGAGCAAGCTTTGGCCCCTGGCTGATGGATCGCCTAGCGATAACCAACCCGCTTTCCCGCGGGTTGGCGCTTGGCACGATCTCGCACGGGCAAGGGACGGCGCAAGCAGCCACCGAGAGCGAGTTCTCCGGCGCCATTGCCGGCGTAGCGATGGGGCTCGGCGCGATATGCACGTCGCTAGCCGCCCCTTGGATCATCCCCCTTCTCTCTCGGTCGAACGGGTAATCTCCCCTTCTCGGCGTGCTTGGAGACAGGCGGTATCATCCAGGCCCACAGGCGGGGTCGCCCTCTCCCGTGACGCGGGAGAGAGCATAACAGCGGAGTTGCTGCTGATGCCCAATCAGCTTCCTGCGATCAGTCTGGTTGCCGTGCCGGGGCGGCGGCGGCAGACGCTCGATATTGCACGCGACATCGAACGGCGCGGCTTTTCCGGCATCTATATGCCGAGCCGTTGGAGCAACATGGCGCAGTGCACCGGGCTCGCCTTTGCGACCGAGCAGATCCGCTTTGGCACCGCGATCGCACCGATCTATGCGCATTCGGCCGAAGAATTCGCGATGAGTGCGGCCTACATTCACGAAGTTTCGGGCGGGCGCTTTCGCTTTGGCATCGGCGTCGCGCACGGGCCGATGCATCAGCGCCTCGGCGTCACCGTCGGCAAGCCGCTCGCGGACATCCGCGCCTTTGTCGAAAAGATAAAATCGTTGGAGGGCATCGGCGCTCTGCCGCCCATCGTGCTCGCGGCCCTTCGCAAGCGGATGGTGGCGCTCGCGGCCGAAATCGCCCAAGGCGTGCTGTTCGCCAATGCCAGCCTGTCACATATGGCGGAGTCGCTCTCGGTGATCCCACCCGAGAGATGCCGCGACCCCGACTTCCTGATCGGCAATATGTTGCCGGTGTGCATCACCGATGACGAGGGCGCCGCGTTGGAACTGCACCGCCGCCGGCTGGTGCGCTACATCCTGTTGCCGAACTACCGCAATTACTGGAAGGAAGCGGGCTACGGCGAGGAGATGGCGGCGATCGAAAAGGCCGTCGTCGAAAATCGCCGCGATGATATTCCGAACTATCTGACCGACCGCTGGATCGCCGACAACTCGCTCTACGGCTCCGCCACCAAGGTCCGCGACCGGCTTGCCGAGTGGTTCGCCGCCGGCGTCAACACGCCGGTCCTGGTCCCGAACTCAGTCAACGGCAACCAATTGACTGCCATCGACAAAATCTTCGCCGCCTTCGCCCGGTGATCGCGGCCGCACCGGCCATCTCGACAAATCAGTAGGGCGGGTAATAGGGCGTCGAACAGTTAGGGTAGTAGTAGCCCGCGGGACAATAATAAGGCGGCGGGTAGTAGGTCGATGCCGCGGCTCCGGCAGCGGCCCCAACCGCCACCCCGGCCGCCACGCCAGCAGCCACGCCAGCGCCCCCATAATAGGCGCCCCCACCGTAGTAGGTGCCACCGTGATAGACGGCGCCGCCGCCATAAGTCGGGCCGCGCACGGCCACGTTACCTTCGGGCCCGCGGACCGCACCGGCGCCATAAGGGCCGCGCACCGCGCCGGCGCCGGAGGGTGTGCGTACCGCCGCACCGCCCATCGGTCCGCGATAGGCAGCGCCGCCGCGCGGCCCAGCGACGGCGCCCCAGCCAAAGGCGTCCGAGCCGGCCGATACGGCGAGGAGCGCACCAAGGCAGACCGGGGCGAGATATTTCATTTCGCGCCTCCCGGGGCCTTCGTTTCGACGGCGGCAGGCGGATGCGCCGGCGCCTTCAGCGCCACCTTCACAGCTCCCGGCGGCGGCTGAAAGGTGAATTCTGCGTCGGAGGGATGGACCGACATGTCCCACTTCCCCATCGTCGCGATAAAACTCGGCTCCCCGGGCAATGACCGATAGGTCACGATCAGCCGGCGCGGTAACGACCGATCGTTCTTTTCCAGCCACAATTCGAGTTCGATGCCGGGCGGCTGCACGAAGAACATGTGCAGACAGGGCGTGCCGTCGATGGTCACGGTATTGACGACTTCACCCGAGGTCACGCCGCTCAGGAACGCCTTGTCCGGCGCCTCCGTCAAAAAGTCCGCGAGCGGGAAATCGACGCCGAGCCGGCCCATCGCTTCCTTCATCATGCCCTCGATCGTTCCCGGCACCGGGATCTCGGCGTATTTGTTGGCGTCCGAGGTATAGATGAACAGGGTCTTGCCGTTGTAGACGAGCTTGCCCGGCCCATCATCGCCGTTCCTGACGGCGAGCATCCGGTTTGGCCGGCGGACCGTCACCTCGAGACTATGGAAAATGTGTAGCGGCTCGCCATGGGGCCCGGCATATGCCCGGATCGTCTGCGCCTCGAACGAAAATTGCTGGGCCCGCAAACTTTCGCCCATATGCTGCAGTGCCGTTCTCGCCTCCGCACTGATCTCCGGTTTTTGCTGGCTGGCGGGTTCCGCGGCGCAGACCATGGCCGGAGCCAGACCCACGGCTGCTCCGCCTAGCAGCATGGCAATTAGTACCAGGACTTGAAGCTTCACAAACTCCTCCCCCCAAAGGACTCGTTGGAATCGCAGCAATGCGCCATCCGGCTTGGCAAATAAGTTAGGATTATGGCGGTGGCGCGCGGGAGCCGAGCCTATGTCCCGACAACTCAGTCGGCTTGCGTCCAGTTTTCGATGTTGAGCCTCTCGTCCCGGCCAAATTCGCGGGTGTTGTTGGTGACCAGGATCAAACCATTACAGCGGGCATGGGCGGCGATGAACAGATCATTTGTACCGATCATTTCGCCGCGTCTTCTGAGCTCCGCCCGGATCTGAGCGTAGTCGATGGCGGCTTCTTCTGGGAGATCGAGCACATTGACGTGGCGGAGAAAGGCCTCGACTGCAAATTCGTCTTGGTCCCGACGCGGCGAGATTTCGATTCGACTCAGTTTTTCCCGGTTTCGTAATCAGCGCGGATGCGGTTGCGCAGGCTGGCGAGGCCGGCGGCGATATAGCCGCCATCGATCGCGATCTCGGCGCCGCTGATAAAGCGCGCTTCGTTTGATGCTAGGAACAGGACCAGTTCGGCGCATTCCTCGGGCGTGCCCTGGCGGTGCATCGGGATCGCGGCCCGCGCCGCCTGAGCGAAAGCCTCGCCACCGCTTTGGAAAAAGCCGGTGTCGGCGATCTGACCCGGGTGGATTGAATTGACGCGGATGTTCCATGGCGAGAACTGCAGCACCGCGGTCTTGGTCAGGCCACGCAGACCCCATTTGCTGGCGGTATAGGCCGCGTCGTCATGCGCGGTCAGGCCGGCGGTCGACGAGATATTGACGATCGCGCCGCCGCCGCTGTCGCGGATAACAGGTGCGCAATGCTTCATGCCCAGCATCGCCCCCGTTAGATTGACTGCGATAGTGCGGTTCCACGCCTCGACCGTCGTGTCGACGATGCCTTGGCGTGCGATCGTGCCGGCGTTATTGACAAGAATGTGAAGCTTGCCAAACCGCGCCAATGCCGCCTTCACGACCCCTTCCCACGATCCCTCATCGGCCACGTCCTGGCGCAAGAATAGCGCTTCGCCGCCCTGCCCGACGATCCTCCGCGCCAAGGCTTCGCCTGCTGCGGCGTTGACATCGGTCAGCACGATTGCCGCCCGCTCGCGGACGAATAGTTCCGCTTCGGCGGTCCCTTGCCCGCCCGCAGCACCGGTGATCAGCGCTACCTTGCCTGTGAGTTTTGCCATATCCTCGTCTCCGATTGGGGTAGCTGGGCGTAGCAGATTGACTTAAGCTTACACAAAACTTAATAACGCAATGTCGTGCTGCTGCCAGCCGGCTAATCAGCTCCGCCAGCGAGCTCAACAAAATATCGTATCGTCTCAGGGAGACCCAACCATGTCAGAGACACTTCCCTATACCGGCAAGGAATTTCTCGACAGCCTCGATGATGGCAGAGAGGTGTGGATCTACGGCGAGCGCGTAAAAAAGATCACCGAGCACCCGGCCTTTCGCAATACCGCGCGGATGATCGCGCGGCTTTACGATGCGCTGCATCGCGACCACACCGAGGAAAGGAATGTTCTCTCCTGCCCGACCGAATGGGGTGGGTTCACGCACCGATATTTTGTCGGACCTCGTTCGGCCGAGGATCAGGTGGCCGCCCGCGATGCGATCGCGGCGTGGTCGCGGCTGACTTACGGATGGCTCGGCCGGTCACCCGATTACAAGGCGGCTTTCCTCGCCACGCTCGGCGCTAACGCGGAGTTTTACGAGCCTTATCAGGAGAACGCGCGCCGCTGGTATCGCTTTAGTCAGGAACGGGTGCCATTCGTCAATCATGCGATCGTGCAGCCGCCGGTCGACCGCAACATGGCTCCTGGCGCCCCGGGAGGCCCGAGCGACGTTTACGCGCATGTGACTAAGGAGACCGATGCCGGCATCCGCGTCACCGGAGCAAAGGTGGTCGCGACCGGCTCGGCGTTGACGCATTTCACCTTTGTCGCCCATGCCGGGGTGCTCCCGGTGCAGGACAAGAATTTCGCGATTGTCTTCCTGGTGCCGACTGGGGCGCCGGGAGTCAAATTTCTCTGCCGCGTGTCGAACGAACAGCGTGCGGCCGTCCTCGGCAGCCCGTTCGACTACCCGCTATCGAGCCGCCTCGATGAGAATGACGCGATCTTTATCATGGATGACGTGCTGGTGCCGTGGGAGGACGTGTTCGTCTACGCCGACATTGATAAGGCCAATAAATTCTTCCCGAACAGCGGGTTTCTGCCGCGCGCGATGCTGCAGGGCTGCACCCGGCTTGCGGTCAAGCTCGACTTTATCATCGGCCTCATGGTGAAGGCGACGGAGATGGCTGGTACCCGCGCCTTCCGCGGGGTCGAAGCCAATATTGGCGAGGTCATTGCCTGGCGAAACACGATGTGGGGGCTTTCGGACGCAATGGCCAAACGCGCCGAACCGTGGGCGGGCGGCTGCGTGTTGCCCGCGCTGGAGCCGGCAATGGCCTACCGCATCCTCGCCCCGGAGGCCTATGTTCAGATCAAGCATCTGATCGAGAAAACGGTCGCCAGCAGCTTGATTTACCTCAACTCGCATGCGCGCGACTTTAAGACGCCGGAGATGCGGCAATACCTTGACCGCTATGTGCGCGGCTCCGGCGGGGTCAGTGCAGTCGAGCGGGTAAAGCTGATGAAGCTGCTATGGGACGCGATCGGCAGCGAGTTCGGCGCCCGCCACGAGCTCTACGAAATAAACTATGCCGGCAGCCACGAAGAAATTCGTATCGACGCCCTACGCGCCTCGATCGGCTCGGGCCAATACGAGCGCTGGAAGAGCTTTGCCGATAGCTGCATGGCCGAATACGACCTCGACGGCTGGACCGCCCCCGATCTGATTAATCCCGACGATGTTAGCGTCCTCGCAGGCAGCAAGGGATAACGACTGCCGCTTCCCAGCGCACCGCAAGCTAAAATCGAGAAATGGTCCGTCGCGCGGTTTAAATTGCGAGCAAAGTTGGCGCGTCTGCGGGGCGAGCGGCTTCGCTCGCTCGAAACACCGGCGAGGGTCCGCGGTTGCTTCAACCTCGCGGCAAATCGTGTCGTAAGCCGAGTTTGAAAGAGCGGGCTCGCAAAGGCGAAGCCAGAGTCCCCGGCAGTACGATCGCGATACTCCTCTGAATGCCGCGCTCGGCGGACTGTGCTAACCCGCGTCCCAAACCGAGTACCGGGAATACCAGCTCTGCGGCCTCAATCCGGTTCAGAAAACGGACGAATTCCTCGTGGCGGTGGCGCGCCATGCATGTCGATGACACTGCCGGCGAGGACATTTGTAAGCTAATGCGATCGGCAGCTACCGCGGCCAATCGCTCACGGTCGGCCGCACTCACCTCGGGACTGATCCCCCCGCACCCAGCATCATTACACAGACCCCGCCAATAGGAATCCTATGATGCGCCGCACGAGTAGTCCAGTATAATTGATCATTGATTTATCTTGGAACCTCTTTGCACGCTAAACGTACGCAAGACATCACCCCGTGCAAAACGAGGAGATGAACAAGATGGACAAACTTCCCTCAGACAAGCCCGACCAAAACCCGAAACCCACAGAAAAAGAGACGATCGATCATTTGGTCGAGCACGTGTTCGATCCGGAAGCGGCCGAAAAGCAACCCCAGCCGTCAACGACCGACAGCGGCGCTTCGGTCGAAGAGCAGGTGCGCAAGGAGTGGGACCCAAAAAAGCAGGGCGGTCTGCCGGTTTTGTAAGCAAGGTAATAATATTTAGGGGAAAGTGGACAGCCTTTAGAGAAAGTCGCTGTGGCTACACTTCCTTTTGGTCCGCTCACTCAGCGTAGCGTGCACCTTTGCATCGATATGCAGAACCTGTTTGCCGGGGCAACGCCGTGGCACACGCCGTGGATGACTCGCGTGCTCCCGGTGGTCGAGGAAATTGCCGCCGTCACGCATCGCAGACAGTGTTTACCCGGTTCATCCCGCCGGCGAAAGCCGAGGACGTGTCAGGCACATGGCAGCGATATTTTCAGCGCTGGGCAGAGATGACCCGCGACGTAACCCGGGCACCCCGGAAAGCGGCGCTAGCCGCTCCCCGGATCGTTTTTGGGACTAGAGCGCTTCTTCTTTGATCGGGGCGAGATCGTAGCGCTCCATTGCAAAGCTGATCGCTTCGTTCCAGCCGCGGCTGCGGATGTCGATCTGCACCTCGTCAGGGCCGAGATACTTCAAATTGACAGCGTCGCCCATCGGAGTCGTCTCGGCGCGCTCGGTTTTGGGGATCGGGACGGGCTTGAAATTCGCCGCTTCGAGTTCTTTCGCCTTCGCCTGCTCGTCGTCGACATAAAAGCCGATGTGGTGAATGCCACGCAGATCGGAGGTTTGCCCCGGGCCGAGTTTTGGCGCACCGGGCTCGCCATACTTAAGAATAGCGAAGTAAATGTAGCCGTCGCTGAGCCAAACACCTTTTTCACCGCTGTCGCCGGGCCGGCGGTAAAGTTCGGTCAGGCCGAAATGTTCCTTATAGAACTCTGCGGTTTTTGCGGGATCGTCGGTCACGAGTGCGATATGCCTGATTCGCGCCATCTGCCATCTCCCTAAGCTTCTGCACTTGTCGCAGCGCAGATATTGCTGTGTAGGCTTTCTGGCGCGCAACCGTCAAGCCGCAGGCGAACACGCTCGCGCGATCAGGATTCAGCGATGCGCCAGCAGATGATCGACCATTGCCGGGGCGGCGCCGAGGTAGTTCTTAGGGTCGGTGAGGGCGCTCAATTTGTCGGCGCCGAGCGGGCCGGCGACGGCCGGGGTTTCGAGTAGAACGTCCAGTAACGGCCGGTCATTTTCGATCGCAACATTGCAAGCGTCGTAGACTAGGTCGTGAGCCTCGTTGCGTCCGGTGTGTGGGGCGAGGCCCATCATCGCCGCCTCGGCGACGATCAGGCCATGCGTCATGCCGAGGTTCTTGGCCATCCGCGCCGGATCGACAATCAGGCCACCCAGCAAGAAGCGGGACTGGCGCAGTGCGCCGCCGGCATAACCAAACGCCTCCGGAACCGCCACCCATTCGACATGCCACGGCCCGGTCGCACGCTCGAAATCGCTGACCAACGCGTCGAGCACGAGCCCGGACTGCTGCCGCAATACCTTGGCGGCGGCAAGGATCAGCTCGCACGAGATCGGGTTGCGCTTTTGCGGCATCGTCGAGCTCGAGCCGCGACCCGCGACAAACGGTTCGGCCGCTTCGCCGAACTCGGTCGCCGACATCAACATCACATCGTAAGCGATTTTACCAAGACTGCCGGAGAGCAACGCCAATGCTTGCACCGTCTCGGCGATGCCGTCGCGGGCGACGTGCCAGGTGATCGGCGGGTCGCCGAGTCCGAGTTCGCGCGCGAGTTCGGTGCGGCTCCTGACGATTTCGGCGCCTTCGCCGAGCGAGGCCAGCGTGCCGGCCGCGCCGCCGAACTGAGCGAGCAAGACACGAGGCCGGAGCTGCGCCAGCCGCTCGGCGTGGCGATCGAGCGCCGACAGCCAGATCGCCGCCTTGTAGCCGAAGGTTATCGGCAGTGCGTGCTGCAGATGGGTGCGTCCTGCCATTGGCGTGTCGCGATAGCGGCGCGCGAGGTCGGCCAAGTGGCCCCGCGCTGCCGTAAGATCGGCATCAAGCAGGTCAAGCCCGTCGCGGATCTGAAGCACCACGGCGGTGTCCATGATGTCCTGAGTTGTCGCGCCCCAATGCAGCCAGCGCCCTGACTCGCCCGCCTTTTCGCCGAGCTGGCGGACCAATGGCAGGATCGGATAGCCGACATTCTCGGTCTCGCGCTTCAGCCGCGCGAGGTCGAGGGTTTCGGGGTTCTCCGAGATTCCGGCGACCGCGTGCGAAATTGCCGCTGCAGCCTCGGCGGGGATCATTCCGAGCCGGGCCTGAGCGCGGGCGAGTGCCGCCTCCACCTCGGCGCAGCGTGCCAAAAAAGCGTGGTCACCGAACACGGCGCGCATTGCCGCGGTGCCGAACATGTCGGCGAAGATTGCCGAATCGAGAATGCCGATCGCCATAGGACCCGCCCTGTCACTCGCAAGCTGAGGTTAGCGCCGCGGAAGCATCAAATGCCGGGAGCAGATGTAGCGCTTTACGCCCGTTGATTCCCGGCGCAGTGGGACGGGATATCGGTCCAACCAGCCTTGGTAAGGTGCTGAAGCGCCGGGAAGCGGGACTTGTAGGCCATCTTTGGGCTTTCGGCGATCCAGTACCCGAGATAGACAAAGGGCTCGCCCTGTCGCCGGCATTCGTCGATGAACCACAATATGCTTAAGCTACCGAGGCTGCGCTTGTGCTGGAACGGATCAAAGAAGCTGTAGACTGCGGAGATGCCGTCATCGAGCCGGTCGATCAGCGAAGCGGCCACAAGACTGCCAGCCTTGTCGCGGAATTCGGCAATCTCGGTGCGCACCGGCGATTCCTCGACCATGCCGCGATAGTCGCGGAAACTCATCGTTGCCATCTCGCTATCGCCATGCCGGGCATGCTGATAGCCCCAGAACAGGCGGAACTGCTCGACTGTCCCGCGTGGCGGAACAAGGTCGACCGATAGATCGTGGTTGGCGTTTCGGATACGCCGTGTCCAGCGCGTATCCTCGAACCGTTCCACAGCGATACGCACCGGCACGCAGGCGGTGCAGCCTCGGCAGGCTGGCCGGTACGCGAAATTATGACTGCGGCGAAACCCGGCGCGTGACAAATCGTCATAGGCGAACGCGGCGGCGCCGCTGTCGAGTTCAACGATCAGCTTGCGCTCGGCCCGGCCCGGGACGTACGGGCAGGCGACCGCCGAAGTCGCATGAAATTGCAATAATGGGCCAGCGAACCGAGGCCTCGGCTCGCCGCGGCGGCGGTTGCGAACGAGCCGGTCACTCGCCCCCTCGTCGCTAACCTCCCCCGAGCCGAGACCCATTGCGTACCCCTATTTGCCGATTTGCATCATTCGCCCAAGTATGAACGAGAGCGGGCCGTTGATGCCAGCCCCGACCGCGTTTCATTTGCTCGGCCCGGCGGTCCAACGGAACCCTATCAGGACGTTGTTGTCGAATTTGCACTCCACCGCCAGATGGCGAGCGATCGCAGCAGCTGGTGGCAGGTTGGTCCGGTCGCCCTCGACGTGTGCGACGATGGCCGTCAGGCTCGTAGCCGCAGCCTCGCGCTTGGTGATGTCGATATCGGCGCCGGGATAGGCCAGGGTCATGATCTGGGCGCAGCGATCCGCCATGCCACCTTCCGGCACCAGATGGCAAGCGGCGATCGTGAAAGCAGGCCAGCCCGCGGCCAGCGCAACGCTGACTCGTCGAAAATGGAACATGCAGCGATACTGTTCGGTACAGCGTTGAATGGCAATTCCGGCGCCGGGGATGCAGATGCGCGTACAATTGCTGACCGAACCAAAACGGCCGCTGGTAGCGGCGCAGGTGGCGCCGCCGCGGCCGGGGCCGGGGCAACTGCTGATCGCAGTGCGTGCCTGCGCGGTGTGCCGGACCGATTTGCACGTTGTCGATGGCGAATTGCCGGACCCGAAATTGCCGCTCGTTCTCGGCCACGAGATCATCGGTATAGTCGCCGAAAAAGGCGCCGAGGTTGACCGCTTCGCTGTCGGCGACCGGGTTGGCGTGCCGTGGCTCGGCTGGACCTGCGGGGTATGCGAATTTTGCTGCAGCGGCCGCGAAAATCTCTGCGATTACGCGCGTTTCACTGGCTACCAGATCGATGGCGGTTATGCCGAGCTGACGGTCGCCGATCAGCGGTATTGCTTCGCGATCGACCCTGTGTACAGCGATGTCGAGGCCGCGCCACTGATGTGCGCCGGGCTGATCGGCTACCGCACCTTGCGTATGGCCGGCGATGCGCGGCTGATTGGCATTTACGGGTTTGGCGCCGCCGCCCACATCATCGCGCAGGTGATCCGTCATCAGGGTCGAAAGTTTTTCGCATTTACGCGGACCGGTGACCAGGAGGCACAGGACTTTGCCCGGCAATTAGGCGCCGAATGGGCCGGGGACTCGACAATGGCTCCCCCGGAGCCTCTCGACGCGGCGTTGATTTTCGCGCCCGTGGGTGCATTGGTGCCGGCGGCGTTGGCCGCAACAAAAAAGGGCGGGACTGTCGTCAGCGGCGGTATCCATATGAGCGACATCCCGTCGTTTCCGTACCGGCTCCTGTGGGAGGAACGCGTGCTGCGCTCGGTCGCCAATCTCACCCGCCGCGACGCGGAAGAATTTCTCGCATTGGCGCCACAGACCGGAGTGCGGGCCGAGACAACCACATATCCTTTAGAGCGGGCGAATGACGCGCTCGCCGATTTGCTATACGGCCGGCTGCATGGCGCAGCGGTGCTTGTGCCTTAAAGGCATGATGCGCTTGGGCCGTCTTACTGCCGCACAGGACTTTGACCATCACGGGGTTGCAAAAACCGTGTAGCGTCGCCGCCGGTATAACGATCAAGGTGCGGATCTTGCCGCCGCTGAAGCTTATGGGTGTAACCTCAAAACCCACCACGCGCCACCATCAAGCAAGCTGTAGCCACACGGTGAGGATAAAAATGGCTGGCTTCCGCTCGGAAGTCGATATCGCGGTGATCGGCGCCGGCGCCGCCGGGATCGGTGCGACACGCCGGCTCGTCGAAGCTGGCGGGGTTACGGTCTTGGCGTTGGAGGCGCGGGGCCGCGTCGGCGGCCGGGTCAACACCATCGAACCGATCGGCTTTCCGCTCGACCGCGGCGCCGAGTGGCTGCATTCGGCCGACCGTAATCCGTTGTCGCCCATTGCCCAGCAGCTGGGCTTCTCAGTGCACCGCCGGCCACCGGAATGGACGACACGGCTGTCGCGCAGCGGTGAAACCACTGAGGCCGAAGCCGATTGGCTTGCGACGCGCGAAGCGCAAGGCCGGGCGCGACGCAAAGCTGCGGCTGCACCGACCGACCGCTCGCTAGCGAGCACGCTAGAGCCCGGAGGCCGGTGGAATCAACTGCTTGACGCGACCAGCACATGGGGGAATGGCGCCGAACTCGATCGCGTGTCGGTCAAGGACTACGTCCGCTACGACGACAACAGCACCAATATCAATTGGCGTCTGGGCGAGGGCTATGGCCGGCTGTTCGAAAAGCTGGCCGAAGGATTGCCGGTATTTCTTGAAACGCCGGTGTCGCGGATCGACCATAACGGGCGCAAGGTACGGGTTGAAACCGAGCGCGGTGTCGTCAATGCCGAGTGCGTTATCGTTACCGTGCCGACCTCGATCATCGCCGCCGAAATTCTCTGCTTCGATCCGCCGCTCCACGACAAAACCGCGGCGGCGGCCGGCCTGCCCCTCGGAGTCGACGACAAATTGTTTATCGCCCTCGACAAAGCGCTAGCCGATATCGACCCTGGGGGTTTTCTCGTAGGTTCGACGACGCGGCGCGAAACCATGAACTATCAGGTGCGGCCGATGGGCCGGCCGGTGATCTACACATTTTTTGGCGGCCGTTTTGCCGCTGCGATGGAACGCGAAGGCGAGGCGGCGATTTTCGCCTTTGCCGCCGACGAATTGGCCAACATCCTGGGCAGCGATATCCGCAAACATATATCGCCGCTCGCCGCTACGGCTTGGCTGCTGGAGCCGTGGTCGCGCGGATCGTATTCCTACGCCTTACCGGGTCACGCCGACGACCGCGCGGCCTTGGCCGCACCGGTCGACAATCGACTTTTCTTTGCCGGCGAAGCGACGTCGCCGTACTTCTTCTCAACCGCCCATGGGGCTTATATGAGCGGCCTTACCGCCGCCGATGCTGCCCTGGCCAGCCTGCGTCCGCGCTGAGTCCAACGCTAAACCACACGCGGGCGTTCGTTCAGCGCTGGAACCCGGATACCGTTATCATCCATGCGGACCGTGCTGATCGACCCGGTACCGACCTCGATCCGGTTATAAAAATCGAGCGGCATGCCGAGGGCGAACAACAGCGCGGCCCGGATCACGTCGCCATGGCTGACGAGAACGACAGTCTCGGCGAGATGGCTGCGGCGCAGATCAAAGAGGGCGCGGACCGTACGGTCTTGCACTTGCCGCCAGCTTTCGCCTCCCGGTATCGCAGCGATGCTGCGACAGGATTGCCACGGCGCCCAGCGTTGGTCCGTCCGGACCTGCTCGAAGGTCAAACCGGTCCACTCGCCAAAATCGAGCTCGATCAAATCTTCGCGGATAGCAACCGGTAGATCGAGACGACCGGCGAGGATCGCCGCGGTTTCGCGGGTCCGGTCGAGCGGGCTCGCATAAATTGCGTCGACCTTTTCCGCGGTCAGACGCTCGGCAACGGCTGCGGCCTCGGCTCGTCCCTTCGGCGACAGACCAATGCCGGTCGTCCGCCCAGCAATAATCCGGCTTTGCATCGCATGTTCGCCATGCCGCACCAAATGAAAGAGCGTCACCTTGCTTGCCCCTAAAAATTCGCGGAATGCCGGATTGTAACATTCGATCCGCACTGCGTCTCGGATCAGTCGGCGTTGACAATCACCAGCCTGGCTGATGTATGGCCCGGTTATGAAAGTGGCATCTCTAACATTCGGATTGGTTTTGTTGGCGACAATGCTGGGCGCTCGCGGCGCCGGCGCGGAGGAACCGGTCCTGCACGTCTACAATTGGTCGGATTACATTGCCCCCGATACGATCCCCAAATTCGAGCACGAGACCGGGATCAAGGTCACCTACGATGTCTATGATTCGAACGAGATTCTGGAAGCGAAGTTGTTCGCCGGGCGGTCGGGCTACGACATCGTGGTTCCGTCGGCGAGCCCGTACATGGCGAGGCAGATTGCCGCCAACGTCTACATGCCGCTCGATAAGAGCAAGCTCGATGGCTGGAAAAATCTCGACCCGAAAATTCTCGACCTCGTGGCCGCCGCTGATCCCGACAATGCGCACGGCACGCCTTACCTTTGGAGCGTCACCGGCATCGGTTACAACAAGGCAAAAGTAAAGGCCGTGCTCGGCGAGACCGCGCCAACAGACAGCTGGGCATTAGTCTTCGACCCGGCAAATGCGAAGAAGCTCGCCGATTGCGGCATCTCGCTGCTCGACACACCGCAGGAGATCGTACCTGCCATGCTGGCCTATCTCGGGCTCGACCCGAAGAGCCATGAGATGGGTGATCTCGACAAGGCAATCGCCGCCCTCGGAAAAATCCGGCCCTATATTCGCAAGTTTCAATCCTCGGAATACATCAACGATCTCGCCAACAGCAATCTGTGCCTTGCGATCGGTTACTCGGGCGACGTGGTCATCGCGCGCAACCGCGCCCGCGAGGCGCATAACGGCGTCGAGATCGCATTTCGCGTCCCCAAAGAGGGGGCGCAGATGTCGGTCGACATGCTCGGTATCCCGGCCGACGCGCCGCATCCGCAGAATGCGTTGCGGTTTATCGACTATCTACTGCAACCGCGAGTAATCGCCGATATTTCCGACGCAGTGACATATCCGAACCCGAATATTCCAGGCACGGCCCTGGTCAACCCGGCGATCCGGGACGACCCAGCGGTCTATCCACCGGCGGATGTCCGCCGCCGCTTCTTTGTTGATCTACCGGCGCCCCCTGATTACGAGCGGGCGCGCACGCGCGCCTGGACCCGGCTCAAATCCGGTGAATAACCGGCGCTGATCGGCCTTCGGCAGTGGCGCTGCTCGAGATTGCGGGGGTCAGCAAATATTTTGGCAGGACCGTCGCGGTTGACGATGTCAGCCTTCAAGTCGAGCGAGGCGAACTTTTCGTGCTGCTCGGCCCCTCGGGCTGCGGCAAGACAACCCTGTTGCGCATGATTGCCGGCTTCGAGACCCCCGATGGCGGGCGCATCGTTGTCGACGGCCTCGACGTCACCGAGTTGCCGCCCTATGGGCGCCCGGTCAACATGATGTTCCAGTCCTACGCTTTGTTCCCGCACATGGATATCGCCGCCAATGTCGCGTTCGGGCTGCGTCAGGAACGGATGGAGCGCAGCCGCCGCGCCGCCCGCGTCGAGGAAATACTGGCGCTCGTCCAGCTGTCGGATTACGCGCGCCGCCGACCGCATCAATTATCGGGCGGGCAGCGCCAGCGCGTGGCATTGGCGCGTGCGCTGGCCAAGTCGCCGAAGCTGTTGCTGCTTGATGAGCCGCTGGCCGCACTCGACCGAAAATTGCGCGAACAGACTAGGCGGGAGCTGATGGGGATCCAGGAGAGAGTAGGGACGACATTTCTGGTCGTCACGCATGATCAGGAAGAGGCGCTCGGCATGGCGTCGCGCATCGCCGTGATGAATGCCGGACAACTCGCACAAATCGGGACGCCAGGCGAGATTTACGAGCGCCCGAACTCGCGGTTGGTTGCCGGTTTTGTCGGTGAGATGAATTTCTTCGAGGGCAGCGTGACAATCGCAAATGGCTGCCCGGTTATGCGCGCTGCAGGTCTCGACCAGCCAATCGATCTCGCCGGTTGTAACTATGAGTCCGAGGGTGCCGGGGTCACCTTTGCCGTGCGCCCTGAAAAACTGGTGTTGTCGCAGAACCAGCCGGCCGGATTTGCTGTGAAGGCGACAATCGTCAGCGTCGAATACCAGGGCCCGGTGTCGAAAGTGCGGCTCTCGACCACGGCTGGCTTGGCGTTGACGGCGCAATTGCCGAGCGCCGCTGCGGGTATCCCCCGCGGGTCCCCGGTATGGGTGAGCTGGGATGCCGCGGATATGGTCGTGCTCCGCCGGTGATCGGGCTTGGCCGGGCCGGTCGGCTAGTGTTGATCGGTCTACCGTTTCTCTGGCTTGCGCTGTTTTTTCTGGTCCCGCTGCTGATCGTGGTCAAGATCAGCCTGGCGCATAGTGCGATCGGCATCCCGCCTTATACCCCGCTGCTCAGCCGTCGAGCCGGCAGCGTCGAATTCCACGCAACCCTGGCGAATTTTCTGCTGTTGGCGCGCGATGATCTTTACCTCCGCGCCTATTTGGGCTCCTTGGCCAACGCGGCGGTCGCAACGGTGTTTTGCCTATTCCTTGGATATCCGATTGCGCTCGCGATCGCGCGCGCGTCCGCGGCGCGGCGCCAGTTGCTGCTGTTCCTGGTCATCTTGCCGTTCTGGACCAGCTTTCTGATCCGCGTTTATGCATGGATCGCGATCCTGCAGCCGAACGGGTTGCTAAATCGCCTATTGCTCTCGACAGGGCTGACGCAAGCGCCATTGCGGTTGCTTAACAACGCCTTTTCAGTCGAACTAGGCCTTGTCTATTCGTACCTGCCATTCATGATCCTGCCGATTTACGGCAGCCTGTCGGCACTCGACGAAAGCCTGATCGAGGCGGCGGCCGATCTCGGCGCCCGGCCGTGGCGTCAGTTCTTAAGCGTAATCCTGCCGCTGTCTCTTCCCGGTGTGGCCGCCGGCTGTTTTCTGGTGTTCGTGCCGGCGGTTGGCGAGTTCGTAATTCCTGATCTGCTCGGCGGCCCCAACACGCTGATGATCGGCAAGGTGTTGTGGGATGAATTTTTTGAGAACCACGATTGGCCAGTCGCAGCCGCCGCCACGGTGGCGCTGATTGCGGTGCTGGCGGTGCCGACGGTATTTGCGCAGCGGTTACTCGATCGTGAGCCGTCCGCATGATTCGCCCGACGGGTACCGCCGCAATTCGCATCGGGGTCTTGTCTTTCGGGCTTGCCTTTCTCTATGCCCCGATCGCGTTGCTGATCGTCTATTCGTTCAACGCGTCGCGGCTGGTGACGGTGTGGGCGGGGTTTTCGACGCATTGGTACGGGAAACTGATTGCCGACAATCAATTCCGCGATGCCGCAGCAACGAGCCTGCAGGTTGCGGCCATGGCGGCGAGCGTGGCGTTGGTGCTCGGCACCCTTGGGGGGTTCGCGCTGGCGCGGTTTGCCCGCTTTCCGGGCCGTTCGATCTTCGGCTTCGCCTTGCTGGCTCCGCTTGTGGTGCCGGAAATCATCCTTGGTCTGTCACTGTTGCTATTCTTTGTCGCCAGCCAAGAGCTGATTGGCTGGCCGACAAACCGCGGCGTCATGACGATCACGATCGCTCACGCGACGTTTGGGGCGTCGTTTGTTGCCGTGCTGGTGCGCGCGCAGCTCGCTAGCTTTGATCGGACGCTCGAAGAGGCGGCGCTCGATCTCGGCGCGCGGCCCTGGGCTGTGCTCGCGCGGATCACCTTGCCCGGCATCCGCCCCGCGCTGATCTCGGGCTGGCTATTGGCGTTTACCTTGTCGCTCGACGATCTCGTGGTCGCGAGCTTTGTGACCGGTCCCTCAGCGACGACCCTACCAATGGCGGTGTTTTCGAGTGTCCGGCTCGGCGTCAGCCCCGAGGTGAACGCGCTCGCGACATTGTTCCTCGGCGCTGTGTTTGTCCTGGTTGCGGCGGCGTTCCGGCTGATGGCGCGGGGCGAAGGCCGCTAATCTTTTGCGTCGAGCTCCGGGTAATGGCGGAAAACGCCGTGCTCGTTGAACGGGATGCGGCGTTCGGAGGCAAGGTAAGCGGCGATGCGAGGACGTGCCGCAACGAGATCATGCAATGTTGCAACACGCGGGTATTGCGGTTCGAGCGCGGCCATCCGCGACGGAAACGCATAGCGCAGCCCGGCCACGATCTGGAACAGCGACAGGTCCGGATAGCTCAGATCCGTCCCGATCAGATGGCCACCCGTCGGATTTCGCGCTAAGACATTTTCAAAATAGCCGAAATACTTCGGCATTCGCGTGCGGCGAAAATCAGCGGCGCGGGTCTGGGCCGCATCCCGCTGGTCTTCGTAATAAAGACTGCTGGCGATCGGGTGATGCGTGTCGTGAGCTTCGTCGACAAGATCGGCAATCGTCAGCTGTAACTGGTGCGCCCACAACCGCCCAGCTTCCTCGCGGGGCGCTAGTCCGTGATGCTCGCCGAGATACAACAGAATGTTTGCGGTCTGCGCGATCAGCAATTCGCCGGCCTTCAGAAAAGGCGTCGCAAAGGGCGGCCAAGCGCTCGCCTCATTACGCATAAGCCGCATCATCTCGGTCTCGCCTCCCGGCTGTCGGGCGACATCGATATAATCGGCGCCGCATTCCTCCAGAGCCAACCGGACGAATTCCCCGCGCCCTTGGATCCCGCTCCAATAGTAGAACTCATAGCGCATGGCGCTGCTCCTTCCAGCTCAGGCGATTGCTTGGTAGGACGAAAGCAGGAGCCGCCGACCATCGCAAGCATTGACCGTGAGTCTCACAATCCTGATTTCAGGAGCCGGCATAGCCGGACCCACCCTGGCATATTGGCTTCGCCGCTTCGGCTTCACCCCGACGCTCGTCGAGCGTGCTCCGGCACTGCGCACCGGCGGCTATATCATGGATTTCTGGGGCGCGGGCTTTGATGTCGCTGAGCGAATGCACCTGGTCCCGAGCTTGCGGCAGGCCGGGTACAACTTGCAGGCGCTCAGGATTGTCGACGATCGAGGACGGCGGGTCGGCGGCTTTGACACCAGCCGGTTCGGGCGCGTCCTTCGCCAGCGTTATTTGAGTATCCTGCGCGGAGATCTCGCAGCCGAGATCTACGCCGCACTTGAGGGCAGCGTCGAGACCCTATTTGGGGACAGCATACGGGCGCTGGACGAGGACAAAACGGGTGTCGATGTTCAGTTTGACCGTTCACCCTCGCGGCGGTTCGACCTCGTGGTCGGCGCCGACGGTCTCCATTCTGCCGTGCGGCGGCTGATCTTCGCGCCCGAGCTGGGGCACGAAGTCTATCTCGGATATTGCGCCGCCGCGTTTGCGGTTGACGGATATCCGCACCGCGACGCTGACGTCTATGTCGCCTATTGCGTGCCTGGCAAGCAAGTTGCTCGCTTTACGCTGCGCGACGGGCGAACGGTCTTTTTTCTCGTATTTGCACTGGATGAGAAGCCGGCGATTGGCCATCACGATTCCGCTCACCAACGAGAAATTCTTGATCGCGTCCTTGCCGACGCTGGCTGGCAATGCCCGGAGATTCGGCGAGCGCTGCAGCACAGCGGTGACGTGTATTTCGACGTGGTGAGCCAGATCCGGCTCGATGAGTGGCACTGCGGGCGCAAGGTTCTGATCGGCGACGCCGCGTTCTGCCCGTCATTGTTGGCGGGGCAAGGCTCTTCCTTGGCAATGGCGAGCGCTTTTGTTCTCGCTGGCGAGTTGCGTCGGGCTGGCGGCGATTTCAGCACCGCTTACCCGGCGTACCAGGCTCTGATGAAGCCGCTCATTGATCACAAGCAGCGACAGGCGGCCGGTTTCGCTCGCCAGTTTGCGCCCCGGACGGCGCTCGGATTGGCCGTCCGCAATGCTATCAGCCGGCTGTTGGGGGTTCCGCTTATCGGTGACCTAATGGTCAAGCGAATGTTTGCCGATAGCTTCGAGCTGCCGGAATACAACTAAGAGCGTCGGACTCAGAGCGGGGAATGACGCTGGTAGCTGCGGCAGATCAGGCGGGCGCGATCGGCGATCTGTGGGCGTATATGCGCCGGCATCGGCGTCGATTCGCTGGCCCGCTTCCAATCCGGCCCGGATACCACCTCGGGCGACGCTAGATGGTACAGCGCCACGTATTGGGGGTGGCCATCGGCGCGGAAGCGGCGGGCGCTCAGCACACCCGGCACCCGGGCCAATGCCGGAACGTGCTCGGTGTCGTACCAGGCGTTGAACTCGGTCTCGTGCGCCGGCGCCGGCGTCATCGCCACCAGCAATAAGCCGCCCGCACCTTGCGGCGCGGTGGCGTCGCCGGGCAGGATTTGCTCACCCTCGAAACGCGGCAACAGTCGCTGGCATTTCGCGGTTACCCGCTTTGACCACGGCGACAAATTCTCGCCCCCGATAGCGCGGTAAGCCGGGCTTTGCAGAACCGCAAGGCTCTCCAGATCATAGATCGCCACCGAATGTCGGTCGTTATCGGCGCCGATCCAGCGCTGCAATGTCTGAAATCCCGGGACCCTTTGGCGCTCCGGGATGTGCTCGAGATCGTACCAGTCGTTAAATTCGTCTTCGCTGACGTGTGAAAAATCCATCGCGGCGATCAAAAGACCCTTGGCCATTCTCGTTTCCTCCACTGATGAGGCTGGAATCCTACCTCTGATTACCGACCGGCCCAAAGGATTCAGGCATCGCCATAGCGGGCGATTGCCGCCGTGATCAGTTTAGCCGCGTCATCGGCTTCCACCCAGTCGCCGACTTTGACCCATTTGCCGGTTTCCAGATCCTTGTAGTGACTGAAGAAATGGGCGATCTGGCTGCACAAATTGGGCGGCAAGTCGCGATACGAGCGCACGTCGACATAGTAGGGGTGGAGATCGTCGACCGGCACGGCGACGATCTTTTCGTCCGGACCCTTCTCGTCTTCCATGATCAGCGCGCCGACCGGGCGGCAGCGCACCACGGCTCCCGGTACGACAGCGACAGTGCCGACAATCAGCACGTCGATCGGATCCCCGTCCTCGGCCAAGGTATGCGGGACAAAGCCGTAATTGCCCGGATAGTACATCGCGGTGTTGAGGAACCGATCGACCATCAGCGCGCCCGATCCCTTGTCGAGCTCGTATTTAACCGGTTCGCCGCCTTGCGGGATTTCGACGACGACATTGACGTCGAAAGGCGGCGCCCGGCCGGCCGCGATCTTAGATAGATCCATGACATTCCGTCCGCTTGATGCTGACGCGAACGCTTAGGGCGCCATGCCTTTGTCAGCCAATTCGCGCAACGCCTTGTCGCTCTTGGTCTGGTCGAGCCCCATTGCGCTCATGACGTGCGGCGCCTTGGTGAACTGAATATCTCGGTATTCGACAACCTCGACCCGGTTACCCCAGGGATCGAGAAAATCGAGGAACTGCCCTGGCAATAATTCGCCGCCTGCCGCCTTGACCAATTCGCGTACCCGCGAGCGGTCGTCGACCACGAGGCCGAAATGCCGGCGTTGATCACTGCCGCGGCCGCTCGCTTGCATCAAATTGATGAATTGATCGCCAAGCTCGATAAAGGCGTTGCCGGGCCGCTTCGCGCGCAGGTTGAAATCGAAGATCTTGCCGTAGAAGGCGAGCGCTTCCTCAATGTCGCCGACTTCGAGCGCCACGTGATTGATGCCGACGAGCCGCGGTAACCCACCGGTGGCGGTCTGTTGCTCGGTATTCTCGGCCATCCTGTCCTCCTGCTGGCTGTATGTTCAAGCATTTATATCGGGCGCAATTTGCCAAGTGCGATCCTGCCCCGCCAAATTGGCCAGGTGATCACTTCGTGGCAGGCGCGCTCCGCAAGGCTGATTGGAGTGCAGCGAGCGGGCGGTATAATCATCGCCGTTGATTTTGAGGAATGCGGAAATGTCGGTTGATTTGACGGTTGAGGGTGCTGTCGCGAAGGTCGTGCTGAACCGCCCGGAAAAACTGAACGCGTTGAGCGTCGAGATGCGCCAAAGCCTGTGCGATCATTTTGCCCGGTTGCGCTACGACGACGCGGTCCGGGTGGTGGTCGTAACCGGGGCGGGGAGGGGGTTCTGCTCGGGCGCCGATGTCGACCGCATGGCTGGTCAAGAGCACGACCTGCGGGGTGGGCGTGAGCGGCTGCAGCAGGGCGGCCACACCTTTATCCGCGCGCTACATGCAATTGAAAAGCCGACGATAGCGGCGGTTCGCGGACCGGCCGTGGGGATCGGCTGGAGTATCGCTCTCGCCTGCGATCTTGTCGTTGCGTCAGAGACCGCGCGGTTTTCGCAGATCTTCCGGCGGATCGGGCTAGCGCCGGACGGCGGTGCGATCTGGTTCCTGACCCGGCGGCTGGGGATGGCGAAAGCCAAAGAACTGGTGTTTACCGCCGGGTTCGTCGAAGCCGAGGAAGCGCTTGCCCTCGGCCTCGTCAATCACGTCGTTGCGGATGATCAGTTGATGGCTAAGACCGAAGAATTGGCGGCGGATCTGGCGATGGCGCCGACTTTTGCCCTCGGGCTGGCGAAAAAGCTGTTCCACGCCGCGGTCGGGCCGAGCCTCGATGACTATCTCGACATCGAGAGCCTGGTGCAGCCGCAATTGCACCTGACCGCCGATAACGCCGAAGGGGTCACTGCGTTTCGCGAAAAGCGGCCGCCCAAATTCATCGGCCGTTGACAGGCTTTAATCACCCGCTCCCGGGAAGGTTCTTGCTGGAATTCGTGAGCTGCGCAGTACGAGAGAGAGTGAGATGTTCGACATCGTCGTCGCCAATGGTCTCGCGGTTTTGCCGACCGGGGCGGAGCCGGCCGATATCGGGGTTGTCTCCGGCAAGATCGCTGCGATCGGCACGCCGGGCAGCCTTGGGGCGATTGGCGCCGGCCGCACGATCGACGCGGCGGGGCAGATTGTCATCCCAGGCGGCATCGATCCGCATGTCCATTGCCGCTGGCCGATCGTCGTGCCCGGCACAACCCAGCACCAGATGACCGAGGGGCCGGCGCGGGTAAGCGAGGCGGCGTTGCATGGCGGCACGACGACGATCATCGATTTTGCGCTGGTCGGGGACGGTGACAATGTCCAGCAGGCAATCGAACGCCGGCAACGGGAGTGGGGCGGCGACTGCCATTGCGACTATGCCTTTCACACGATGGTTCAGGGCAAGCTGCCGCATGAATTGATGCCGCAACTTGCCGAGGCGGTTCAGGCCGGACATCCCTCGGTCAAGATCTTTACGACCGACATTACCCCCAGCCGCAAGGGCCGCATGGTTGATTTCGGCGACATCTGGGAGGTGCTAAAGGTTCTGGCGCGAGCGGGCGGCATCGCCGCGATCCACGCCGAGGACAACGACCTCGTTATGCACATGTATGAAAAGCTGTTCCGCGAAGAGCGGAGCGGCTTTGAGAACATGGCCGAGGTGCACAATACCCTCTCCGAGGATCTGGCGTTCAACCGGGTAATCCGGCTCGCCGCGAATGTCGAGGGTGCGGCGCTCTACATGATGCACACCTCGGCCGCGACCGGCGTTCGGGCGATCGCGGCGGCCCGAACAAACGGCGTGCCGATCTACGGCGAAACCTTGCATCAATACTTACTCTATAATTCGGAAGACTATAAAAAGCCGAATGGTCAAATCTACCACACTTACCCGTCATTGAAGTTCCCGGCCGACCAGCAGGCTTTATGGGCGGCCACCGATCACGGTGCGATCCAGACCGTCGCAACCGACGAGATTTGCTGCCCGTTGCGGATAAAATTGCAGGGGCACCGCATCGACGACACGACCGGCGGCAATGCCGGAGTCGAGCCTCGGCTGTCGTTAATCTACACCGAGACGGTCGAGAAGCGCGGCCGCAGCCTGGTCGATTTTGTCGGTCTGGTCTCGTCCAATGCCGCGAAGATCATGGGGCTTTATCCGCGCAAAGGCACCTTGGCAGTAGGCTCCGATGCCGACATCGTCGTGCTCGACCCACGCCAGCGCCCTATTGTGCACGCCGCCGACATGCACGAAGCCGATTACAGCCCGTGGGAGGGCCGCGACCTCGCCGCCTGGCCGTCGATGACCATGTTGCGCGGCAAGGTGGTCGTCGAGGGCGGCAGGTTCTCGGCCGACCTCAAAGGCGGGCAATTCCTGCCGCGCAAGGTGCCCGACGAGATCAGAAGCCGGCCGGCGGTCTAATTGGCGAGCGGCTCGGACCGAAAGATGAAGCTGAAATCGCTTTTACTCGGTACGGCTGTTGTCGTCGCAGTAGTCGGCTGCGTGTATGGCTGCCTCGCCTATGCCTCATTGCGAACCGAATTCCGCTCGCTTGGCCTGCGTTAAGGCGGCAGCCTCGGGGCGAAAGCTCTGAGACCACCGCCGTACCGGTTTACTGCGGCGGCGTGCTGCTGCCGACGCCTTGGTAATTCCATTCGCCCGGGACCCAGCCCCAGCCATCGGAATATTGCTGCCAATGTCCGGGGACATAGGTCGCGGTGGCCGTCGGCTTTTGGACGTATTTTCCTACCTCCCAGGTAAATTGCGCGCCATTCCACGACCAATGGCCGGGCTCCCAAACATAGCTTGGGGCGGGTGGCGGCGGCGGGGCTTCAACCTGCGGCGGCGGTGGCGCGCTCGGAGCGATGACCACGGCCGCGCCTGGCGCCGGGGTCGCCACGATCGCGGGCGCCGGTGCGGGCACTAGCGCTTGCGCCAGCACGATGCCGGGCGTTACTGCGCGTTCGGCGCTGACCGCCGCGAGAGAAGGCGAGCTCTGCGCGAGTACCGGGGCGCTGATCGCGAGCGCCGCAATACCGGCAATCACAAATGTATGTTTCAAGCGATGCCTCCATCGATTTGGGCGCTGTGCGGCGCCCCTGCGATGTCAACATGCCAGTTGCGTGAACATTCCCAACGCTGTACCCGCTATGGGCACCGTCAGCCGAAAGGTCCAATCCCGCTCAAAAGTATGATACTTTCGCTAAGGGACGGAGGGATTGGATGGCTTTTCCCCGCTTGGCCGTGATTATGGCCGCGGTGTTGCTGTTATGGAGCACGATTGCTAACGCGGCCGGCCCGGTTCGGCCGTTCAAGCACGGCTTTTGGACGGGCGGCGCCTATACCGACGATCGAACCGGCGCTTTTACCCATTGTTCTGCCGGGGTAGCCTATGACAGCGGAATTAATTTGTTCGTGTTGGTAACCGGCGAATACCGCTGGTGGCTTGGCTTTATCAACCCGAAATGGTCGTTCACACCCAATGCGAAAGAGCCGATCCGCCTGCTTCTCGATAACGGCGCGTCGTTCAATCGGCTTGCAACGATCCCGAGTGGCCAACTGCTGCTGGTTCCCTTGCCGGACAGCTCGCGGTTGATCGACGCGTTTCGCCGGGGCTCCGAACTCGCCCTCGAGGCCGAAGGGAAATCGTTTGTTTTCAAGCTAAATGACACGCCGGCTGTCATGGATCGACTAACGAGCTGCGTACAAACGTCGCTCGCGCTCAAAGAAAAGACATCTCCACTGGCCTCCGCATCGTCGCCCGCGTCTCGATCCACGGCTGCGTCCTCCTCCACATCCGCGACAGCGCCTGCTTCCGAGTCAAAGGGCGGTCCCGCCGAGACAGGTTGGTCTGCGGCGCCGGCGCTTTCCGGACCCGTGTCCACACCTCTTGGACCCGCGACGGCGAATGCCTCTGAACCACCGGCCGCATCGAAGACAGCTAGTTCTGTGACCGAACCACAAGCGGCGGGGTCGCCAAACCACTCCCCCAATTCCGTCGCCGCTGCGCCCCGTTCAACGTCAGGCGAGAAAACCACGGCTGCGCCCTCGTCGCCGGAAAAGTCGGTCGCCGCAGCTGAATCGCCGTCGAACCTCTCGCCCGAAGATGCGGTCTCGTCCTTCGGTAAAGGAGGAGCCTCCCAAAGTCTCACGCCGCAAGCTAGTGGCGCGACAGAGATATCGCCGGCGGCGTCCCAAGCTATGCCGGCGTCCCAAACGATGCAGAAAGAGCTCGCTATCTCTCCCGCGGACGCGACGCCAAGCCGGTCGGGACCGTCGTCGCCGGCTTCGAGCGAAACTTCAGCACCGGCGGCAGCGGTGACAAAAGAAGCAGATGGGACAGCCCATACGGGTCAGGGCCCCTCTGCTCCCCCACCGCTCGCTTTCACCGCCCTATCGCCCGTTGCTCCGGCGCGGATGGCATCGCCACCGCGCCTGGGCGCGCAGTCGGAGGGGACCAACAGCATCGAGGAGGTGCGCTTGGCGACGGATTTTCTTAATAGGGCCCGCCTCGCCGATGCGCGTCTGGTGGATGCCGACAAACCGCCGGCACTGGCGGATTTCGCCGCCGTGTGGCGTTCCGAAGATGCCGCAGGCGCGGTCAAGATTATCCCGCCCGGGCCCGATGTTAGCGCTATCGGCATCGCCTCGAACCTGATTGCGGTAGACCCGAAGGTGTGCAAAGGCGATTTTACCGCGGCTCGATTTCGCAACAATATTGGCAAAACTTTAGCGTTCACGGCGGTCTTGTCGTGCAGCGACGCCAACCAACAGCGCGTCACCGAGTACTTTATCACGCCGCGGCATCAAGGCGGGTTTGCCGTCTTCGCGGTTATCCACAGCAAATCGATCGGCGAGGCGCCCGATTTCGATCGGGAAACAATCGATATTTTGTCGCGGGCGGCAATCGAGGCGGTGGCGCATGAAGGTTAAGCGCGGGCGCGCTGCCCGATCGACATAACAAAAGATGAAGAGGACGAACTGAACGGTGCGGAACGGGACACTCGCGCGGCGATCCGTTAGGATGTGTCCGGCAATCGCTGCCGCGCTGTGAGGGGGACAGATGACCGAACTTGACAAGGTTAGTGGGCTCGACGACCTCCGGGGTCGGTTCGCGGCGGCAATTCATGCTCACTGGAAGCTGTTTCTCGCCGAAGGCATCGTTTTGATGGTGCTGGGTCTGTTAGCGATCGCCGTCCCCGAGGTGGCCAGCGTCGCGATCACGATCTTTATCGGCTGGCTGTTTTTTATCGGCGGCATTTTTCGCGCTATTTCCCTTGTGCAACATCGGGACATGCCAGGGTTCGGTTGGGCGCTGGCGACGGCGTTGCTCGCGATTGTTCTCGGTCTGGTATTGCTGCTACGGCCGATTGCCGGTGTGCTCACCCTGACTTTAGCGTTGATCGCATTCTTTATCCTCGAGGGCATCTCAGCCATTTTGCTGGCCATCGAACACCGGCGGCATTTACCGAGTTGGGGCTGGATCCTATTTAGCGGCCTCGTCGATTTGCTTCTTGCCTTCTTGATTTGGGATGGCTGGCCAAGCTCGGCCGACTGGGCGATCGGCCTTCTGGTCGGCATCAACATGGTGTTTCTTGGCCTGTCGCTGATTATGACCGCTCTGGCGGCGCGGACGATGTCCCCGAGAATTTAAGAGGTATCCGTCAACCCGGTTCGCGGCCAGGTTGCTCGCTCACGATCCGCGATGGCGGCGCAGCCGACGGTCGAGGCGGGCGAACAACATGTCGGTTAGGATCGCGAATAGGGCGACGAGAACCGAGCCCTGAATCACAAAGGGCAGCTTATCGGCAACAAGCCCGTCAAAAATCGGTGTTCCTAGGGTCAAGGCGCCAACCGTCGAGCCGATCGTCGCGGTGCCGATGGCGATCGTAACCGAGACGCGAATGCCGGCGAGGATGACTGGGGCTGCGAGCGGCAACTCGATTGCGAAGAGGCGCTGTCGGGGCGACAGACCCATGCCGTCCGCCGCCTCTCGCACATCGCGCGGCACGCCTTCGAGACCGGCGACGGCGTTTTCGATGATCGGCAGCAACCCGTAAATAAATAGCGCGATCACGGTCGGCCGCGCGCCGAAGCCGATCAGCGGCACCGCAATCGCCAACACCGCGACCGGCGGGAACGTCTGGCCGATCGCAGCCAAGGTGTCGACCATGCTGCGGAATTGAGTCCCCGCCGGCCGAGTTACAAAAATTGCCAGGGCGAGGCCGACAACAGACGCGCCAAGGCTGGCGGTCGCGACGAGGACAAAATGCGCGAAAAAGAGCTCGAGAAAACTGGCGCGGTCGTAAATGACCGGTGTTATTCCGGGGAATGCCCAGCGAAAGACCGGCCGCAGCGCGTCCATTCGCAGCAACAGCGCGAGAAACAGCAGCCCGACCCAGAGCTCCGGGCGCGAAAGCCGTGCGGAACCACGCATCGGATGTCAGCTGATCAGATCGGAAAGGGTAATGATGCCAACCCTTTGACCGGCGGCGTCAACCACCGGCAATCGGTCGGTATGGCGCGCTGTCATCGCCGATAACGCGTCGCGGAGACTGGTGTCCTGTGGCAAAGGCTCGCCTTCGGCGGTTTCGCCTGGGCGCACCCGCTCAACGACGCGGCGCACCGACAACAGTTTCAGGCCAAGGCCCTGGTGCCCGACAAACTCCCGGACAAAGTCGTTTGCCGGGCGTTCGAGAAGATCGAGCGGCGGCGCAAGCTGCACGATCCGACCTTTATCCATGATCGCGATCGATGTCGCCAACCGCAGCGCCTCCTCAATGTCGTGTGTGACGAACACGATGGTCTTGCCGGTCGAGCGGTGAATGCGCGCCAGCTCGGCCTGGAGAGCGTCGCGGGTGATCGGGTCCACCGCGGCAAACGGCTCATCCATCAGCAAAAGGCCGGGATCGGCAGCGAGCGCGCGTGCGACACCGACGCGCTGCTGCTCGCCGCCCGAAAGCTGGCGCGGATACTTGCCGCTGTAACTGGCGGGATCGAGCCGGAAGAGTTCCAGCAATTCGGCGACCCGCGTGCCGATTCGCGGCTCCGGCCACTTCAATAGACGCGGCACGGTCGCGATGTTGTCGGCGACCGTCCAATGCGGGAACAGTCCGGTAGACTGGATCGCATATCCGATGCGACGCCGCAATATCTCGGGCGGATATGCAGTAATTGCTTCGCCGTCGACCCGGATGGACCCTGCGTCGGCCATGACCAAGCGGTTGATCATTCGTAATGTCGTCGACTTGCCGCAACCGGAAGAGCCAAGCAAGACGCAGAACTCGCCGGTCGGGATCGACAGCGACAAATCGTCGACTACAGTCCGGCCGTCGTAGCGCTTTGTCACACCTTCGAGTTCGATCATTAGACTTCGGCGCGCAGCAGCAGTCGGGAGACCAGCCGCAGCAGAAAATCAACCGTCAGCGCCAATCCGATCGCCGGCAAAGCACCGAGCAATACAAGGTCGAGCGCGTATTGGCCGAGCCCCTCGAAGACAAACGTGCCGAGCCCGCCGGCGCCGATCAACGCCGCCACCACCGCGAGCCCGATTGTCTGGACTGTGACGACGCGCACCCCTGCCATCAGAATCGGCAACGCTAGCGGAAATTCGATTCGCCAGAAGATCTGCCGCTGCGTCAGCCCGACACCGCGCGCGGCATCGATGACAGCGGGGTCGACGCCCGAAATACCCGCATTCGTGTTGCGCACGATCGGGAGCAGAGCGTAGAGGATCAGGGCGATAACCGCTGGAGCGGGACCGATCCCGCCCACGCCTAAAGCTGCCAATTGCGGGACCGCATTCGCCAACGCCGAAAGCGGAATAATCAAAAGCCCAAACAGCGCAATCGACGGTATCGTCTGAAGCAGGTTGAGGCCGGCAAACAATGGCCCCTGCAGATTCGGTTTTCTTGCCGCGGCGACGCCCAATGGGAAGCCAATGGCGAGCGCCGGGCCGACCGACCCAGCGACCAGTGCAATGTGGCGGCTGAAGGCTGCGGCGAACAGAGCATGGCGGGTAGAATACTCGCGGGCGATCGATAGCGCGTCGAAATAGCCTGACAATGCGAGGCTTGCGATGCCGGCGCACAGGGCCGTGACGACCGCCGCCGTCAGCAGCGCCCCGGCGCGCAGTCGCTGCAGGGCGTCGGCTACGGCAAGAGCCGCGCAACCAGCGATGACCCAAAACGCTGCACCCGCCGAGACTCGCACCGCCGGCGCCCCGGCCCCGAGGTTCCGCGCGGCGTCGCCGACGGCCCCCAGCGTTAACAGCAACCATACCCCGCCCAGCACAGCGGCGATGACCAAACCGGCTTGGCGCAGGCGCATCAGCGAGAGAGCCAGCAGCACTGCGGCGATCGCGCCGATCCCGGCGGTGAAGACAGGGCCGACGGCTGTCCACAACCCAACCGCACGGCCTGATATCAGCCGGTTCGGGGCGACCGCGACAAAGCCGAGACCAACTCCGGCCAAAGCTGCGGTGATCACCAAAACAAACAATACGGGATTGTAGATGTCGAAACGCGGGGTCAGGGGAGGGGGCTGAGCCGCCACTTCGGCCTGTGAAGTCACGGCAGGAAGTGCTGCGATTTCAAATAGCCGGTGGCGACCGCTGCGGCATCATCGCCATTGACCGCAATCTTGGCGTTGAGTTTCTGCAAGACCGTCAATGTCAGGCTTTTAAACACCGGATCGAGCAGCCCCGGGATCTGGGCATATTGCGCCAGCACATCTTCCCGCACGACCGGCGCCGGGGCATAGACAATCTGCGCTCCCTTGTCGTCCTCGAGAGCGACGAGATTGAGGGCGGCGATCGCACCATCGGTGCCGTAAGCCATCGCTGCGTTGACGCCGGACATGCCTTCGGCCGCGGCCCGTAACGTCGCAGATGTGTTGCCCCCGGACAGCGTCAGCAATTGACGATCATTGAGGCGAAACCCATACGCCTGTTCAAACGCGGGCAAAGCCGACGGGCTCTCGACGAACTCCGCCGATGCGGCGAGATAAACATAACCACCCCCCAATACATAGCGTGCGAAATCGCTCATGGTCTTTAGATGAGTGCGCTCGGCGAGATCGTGCCGCACCGCGATCACCCAAGTATTATTGGCTGGCGCCGGGTCGAGCCATATCAAGTGGTTCTTGGCACGGTCAAGAGCGGCCACTTCGGCATAGCCGCGCGCCCAACTCTTCCATACCGGGTCGGCTTCGGTGTGAAAGAATAACCCGCCATTGCCGGTGTATTCGGGGTAGATGTCGATCTGCCCTGCAAGGATAGCGGCTCGCACGATGTTGGTCGGCCCGAGTTGCAGTCGGTTGTGCACAGCGACTCCGTGGCCGCCCAGCATCGACAGGATCATGTTGCCGAGGAGCGCGCCTTCCGTGTCGATTTTGGATGCGACTACGACCGCGGGCGCTGCCGTCGCCGCTGCGGTGAAGACGAGCAGAACAGCAGCGATGGCAGTGATGTAGAGCGAGTTTGCCCCTGATCTCATAACCCGCAAGGGTCCCGATCTATTTCTTCGAGGGCCCCGGGTGACCGCGTCCATAGCTGGCTATTACGTCATTGAAGGCGCGAACGGCGGCGCGGGGGCCATCGGGATATGACCAGATCGAGGAAATCACGGCGAGAAAATCGGCGCCGGCTTCGACCAGGGGTCCGCAATTTTCTTGCGTGATGCCGCCGATCGCACAGCACGGCACTACAGTCGTGTCGCTCCAGTCGCGCAATACCTCGACGTCGGCGCGGTGCTTTGTGCCCACCTTCGTCAGGCTCGGGAAGAAGGCGCCAAATGCGACGTAATCGGCGCCGGCCTCTGCGGCGGTGATCGCTCGGTGGCGGCTATTGCCGCAGGTCACGCCGACGATGCGGTCGGGGCCGAGCAGTCGCCGCGCTTCCGCGTACGGCATGTCCTCTTCGCCGATATGGACGCCGTCGCAATCGAGTTCGGCGGCGAGGTCCGGCCGATCGTTCATGATGAACGCAACGTCGTGCGCCTGGGCGATCGGCATCAGCACCGTAGCTGCACGCCGGATCACATCATCTTCCACGTCCTTGAGCCGCAATTGCAGGCAGGCGACATCGCCGCCGGTCAGCGCCTCCTCCAATTTGCTCGCGAATCTGTCGGGATCGAACGCCGGCGGCGTAATCAAATAGAGCCGCGTCGTCCCCCGGTCCTGGTCGCTCGATTGCCGCAACATTGATGGCTGATCCTATCCATCACCGGCAAAAGCCGGAGCTCCGAGGCGCCGCAGCAGTGCCGGTCGCCTATCGAGTGGTTTATCAGAGCGGCGGCGGTGAGGCGAGCGGATCACCCAGGTGTCGGGTTTGCGCGCGTCGCAAAGCTTTTGCGATCGCGCCGCTCGGGGCTGCTATAATAAGGCCGAGCGCGATATTTCCACGATCACAACTGGCAAAGCGCACCAAACAGAAGACGGAAAGGGGAAATGATGGATCCCATCGTCGGCAGCGGTAAATACACCTATAAGGTCAATGAGGAATGGGCCCGCCCGCCGGAAGGCCTCGATGTCAGAGCGTGTGCGGTCTCGGTCAATTCACAGGACCGCGTCTACTGCTTTAACCGCAACTCGGAACATCCGGTCGTGGTGTTCGATCGCGACGGCAATTTTCTAAAGTCGTGGGGCGCCGGATTGTTTTCATTTCCGCACGCGATCCGCATCGACGAGAACGATTTCGTCTGGCTGACCGACGAATATCACGGCCAATTCATGAAATTCACCACAGATGGCGAATTGCTGCACACGATTGGCGTGAAGGGTGAGCGTTCCGATACCGGGGTGCCGGCGGATGATTTCAGCTCATCGGCGTGGAAAAAGGTCACCCACGGCGGTGGCCCGTTCAATTTGCCGACCGACATCGCGTTTGCGTCGTCCGGCGAGTTCTTTATCAGTGACGGCTACGGCAACGCTCGCGTGCACAAATTCGCCGCCGACGGCAAATACTTGTTTTCATGGGGCGAGCCTGGAACCGCACCCGGCCAGTTCAATTTGCCACATGGCGTTTGGATCGACAGCCGCGGCCGCCTGCTCGTCGCCGATCGCGAAAACGACCGGGTCCAGGTCTTCGATCAAGGCGGCAAGCTGCTCGAGGTATGGCCGACCGAACTGATCGGCCCGGCATTCTTCTATGTCGACGACGAGGACACAGTCTACATCCCCGAGCATAATGGCGGCATGATCAGCATCCTGACGCTCGATGGCGAGCGGCTGGCGCGCTGGGGCGATGGCCCGGTCAACCGCTCGTGCCACGGGATTTGGGTCAACTCGCACAAGGATCTTTACGTCGTCCAGCCGGGCGAGTGGGGTCGCGTGCGCCGCGTAGTCAAATACACCCGCCAGTAGAGCGGCGGCCGCTCTGGAAATCAGAGCGGCCCTTCAACGCAGACCTTCGAATGGGAAAGTGCGCACGATATTGATGCCGCATCCAGTTGTTTGACAAGTCGGCGCGCTCTGATCCACTGAATCGAGGCCTGTCAGGCGACCGCCGACGTGACTGGCGCTAGCTTTTCTGCTTGCATCGCCCGAACGAATTCACCGGCGCCGGTGCCCCATTTTGTGAAGACCTTGAGTGCTACGGTGAACGGGATGTCGACTGGGTGAACCCGCTCGGGCGGCAGGATGTAAAGTGCCCCCGCCATTGGGGTGGGTACCGATGGCACCAGGACTGTATACGAACCGTCCTCCAGTTTCTCGACTATCAGTGCCGGCACCAACGCTTCCTCTATCTCGACAAGTGCCGGCGCGAAACCTGGTTCGTCTGCCTGCCCGGTGAGGCGGCCGGCAAGGCCCCGCAGCAATGTATAGCCGGGCAGTCTTTCCAACAGCGCCTTTTCAACTGCATTTTTTGCTCGCAAGCCCGGTCCCGTGCGGACAATTCCACCGGCAACAAAGCAGACGGCGACAAGCACCAGGATCGCAAGGAGCTCGCGAGATTCCACCGAAGCCGGGATCCCGGCTGTAATCGGCGCCACTAAGGCAACAAGGCCCTTAAAGGCCTTGGCCACCAAGAGAAGCGAGACGTAGATCGGCAGCACGATCAGGAAGCCGCCGATCACCGTCGTTTTTGTGAATTCTGCAAGCGCTTTCATCTGTTTCCTCCGAATGCGGGAGTCGTGTCGTCTCTTTCCTCGCCGGCTCTCGAAGGGGCAGATGGGCGCAACCGCCCCGCAGTTAGGGCGGTCGGTACAGGTGTCCTTTCGGAGTAGTTTGGGTTGGGATCACCTGATTGCTCGGCCGCGAAATCGTCGATTGAGTCGCTATAGCCTGCACAATCGGGTTATTTCTTCCAGACAAAGTCGTAGCTGCACGAATTACCGCGCTGGCGTAGGTGGGCGGTGCCGGTATTATCGATGCCGCCGGCGGCGTGCATTTCAAGCGTATTGGTGCCGGGAGCAGACATTCGCATTTCCAGCTCGCCTTGGGGCCCGACAATTGCCGAAATCTGGTGTCCTGAGGCCATCGTGTAATGCGCCTTTCCGCCTACGACGTGGAGCGGGCCTGGTTTCCGTTCCGGACAATGGCCCATTCTTCCTCCGCGCCCCGTGTACGTCTCGTTGAGTTTGGTGGAAGAGACAAAATGATACGTGCCGTCATAAGCTCCGGGACTTGCAGGAGCTGACGTTTGGGCATTAGCGGCGGCGAAAAAACCAAGGGCAGCGACAACCGATAGTAACCCAAGCCCCCTCATCATTACCTCTTTCCTTTCCCCAAATCGTGATCCGTGCCCGAGCGGAGCGTGTGACTGCCGCCCGTGCCTTGCGCCATCACCAAAAGTTGAGGAAGGATTATGCGAGCGTCATTGATTTGGATCAACGGCAAAATCTTGCCGATTGGGGCCGTTTTCGATCCCTGGCAATCGGGACGACTTCAGTAACTTCAGGTGCCACTTCGGAAATGCGCTAGGATGCTCGCATGGCTCCAACTTCCCCGCCGCGCGTGGCATTGCTCGGCTTTTCGATCGAGTGCAACAAATTCGCACCGGTCGCGACCAAGGCGCACTTTACCGCGCGCACCTATCTCGAAGGTGACGCGATCGTCGCCGAGGCGCGGGCACCAAACCCGCGGATGTTGGCGGAAACACCGGGTTTTATCGCGGCGATGGACGCTTCCGGGCCGTGGGTTGCAGTCGGTATCACGCTCGCGATGACCGAGCCCAACGGCCCGGTCGAGCACGGGTTTTTCCTCGAGTTGCTGGAGACGATCGAGCAGCGGCTGCGGGCCGCGCTGCCGGTCGATGCTGTCTACATTTGCTCGCACGGTGCTGCCGTGACGACCGAGGAGGACGACCCTGACGGCGTGCTGTTTGCGCTTGTCCGCAGCATCGTCGGTCCCGATGTGCCGATCGCCGCCACTCTCGACCTGCACGCCAACGTGTCGGCGCGGATGGTGCAATCGCTCGACGCCTTTATCGGCTATCGCACCAATCCGCATCTCGACATGCGCGAGCGCGGCGCCGAGGCCGCGGCCGCGATCCGGGAAATGTTGGCCGGCATGCGGCCGCAAGCGGCATTTATCCGATTGCCGATCGTGCCGCCGACGGTCACGATGCTGACCGCTGCCGGCCCGTATGCCGAGATGATCAATCTGGGCCAGCAGCGGATGAACCCGGAGATCTTGAACGTCTCGGTGATGGGCGGGTTTGCCTTTGCCGACACCGCGGATAATGGCCTCGCCGTCATCGTTACCGCGCGGCACGGCAAACATGCCGCCGAAGCCTTGGCGCGCGAAATCGCGGAACTCGGTTGGGCCAACCGGGCGCGGTTTTATCCGCGGCTGACATCGCTCGACGAGGCGGTTGAAAAGGCACTGGCGGTTGGCCGCGACCAGTCGTTGCCGGCATTAGCTTTTGCCGACGTCGCCGACAACCCGGGTGGCGGTGGCCGCGGCAACACGACCTTCTTATTGCGGGCATTTGTCGAGGCCGGGGTCAAGAACTCGTTGCTCGGCGTGTTCTACGATCCGCCGCTCGCCGCCGAAGCGCACCGCTACGGACTGCATTATCAGTTCGACGCTCGCTTCAACCGCGAGGAGACCACCAAATTTTCCGAGCCCCGGTCGGCGCCGGCTCGGGTCGTGGCCCTAACCGACGGAAATTGCGTCGGCCGGCGCGGCATCTATGCCGGTATGAAGCTCGAACTCGGGCCGTGCGCGGCGTTGCGGGTCGGCGGCCTGACTGTGGTCGTGATCTCGCATCGGGTGCAGTGCGCCGACCCAATATTCTTCGAGATGATGGGGCTTGACATCGGACGGGCGCGCTCGGTCGTCGTCAAATCGCGCGGCCATTTCCGCGGCGGGTTCGACGAGTTCTTCGGCCCCGACCAGATCGTCGAAGTCGACCTGCCGGGTCTGACGTCGCCCGTCCTGAGCCGCTTTGACTGGCAGCGCTTGCCCCGCCCGGTGATCCCGCTCGACGACAATGTCGAATGGCGCCCGTCTGTCGCCTAAAGCGGGGCGCCGTTTGTGTAGGGTTTTAGCGCTGTATACATAAAGCTGTTGGCTGGTGTCGGGATCGCATGGCGGCGGCCGAGCTCGACAACCTTAACGCCAAGCCACGGCAATTCGAGGCGATTGCCGCGCAGCAAATCGTTACCCATCGAGGCCATCAGGTGGTCCGGCATCGACCACATCGTCGCCAGCGCCGTGTCGATACCGTCGGGAGGCAAACGCACCCCCTCGGCGCGGCCGACCGCATCGGTCTCACGCAATGCGGCCTCGTAGAGACTGAGCAGATCGGAATCAGTTCGCCATTTACCGAGAGGCAACCGGGTCAGCGCGCACAGCCCGCTCATCGGCGCTAGCAGCAGGAATTTCTGCCAGATCGGGACCATGACATCGGGGCTCAACACGCCCTCAAACCCAGCCGCCTCGCACAGTTCGCGCAAGCGCAGGCCACGCTGGCTGTTACCGCCGCCCAGCTCGCCAAAGGTCATTGTCTGATGCCTACCGGTCTGGCGAACAACGCCGGGGGCGACAATCGAACCGGTGACATACGCGGTGCCGCCCATGACCGGCTCAGGTCCGAGGATCGTGGCCAGCCGCTCGGCGGCATCGACGCCGTTCTGCAGTGGGATAACGGCGGTGTCAGGCCCGACGATAGAGCGGATCTGCTCGCCGGCGCTTTCGACATCCCACAATTTGACTGCAAACAGCACGTAATCGACGATACCGATGCTTGCGATGTCGTCGGTGGCATCGGCCGGCTTGATATGGATTTCGCCGCTGTCGCCCTCGATCCGGAGGCCGTTTTCGCGCATCGCCGCGACATGCGCGCCGCGAGCGACAAAGACGACATCCGCCCCCGCTTTGGCGAGGGAGGCGCCGTAAATCGCCCCGATGCCGCCGGCGCCGACAACTGCAATCCGCATGCATTACTCCCGATCAGATTGCGCAATTCACCTGACCAACGATCCGCCTTAGCCTAACCCGGATCATCGTTGGCACGACATTACCCGATCACCTCGATCAAGGAGAGACAGAGATGCCCGTAACGCCGCCTTCGCCAGCCCGCGAACAGATCCGGCCGATCGCACCCAAACTGATCGAGCTCGCCGAAAAGGTGGTCTATGGCGATGTTTGGGAACGCCCCGGCCTGTCAAAGCGCGACCGCAGCCTGATCACCGTCGCCACCCTCGTGGCGCTCGGCCGCGAAAAGCAGCTCGTCGGGCATCTCGGCCGCGCGCTCGACAACGGGCTCAGTAAGGATGAACTCGGCGAGCTGATAACGCATCTCGCCTTTTACGCCGGCTGGCCCGCGGCAATGACGGCGGCACTGGTAGCCAAGGACGTCTTTGCCGAGCGCTGACCGGGTGGGCCCCGGCGGGAGATGGAAAGATATGCCGAGTGATCTCCCGCATTGTCGTTTCAGCCGATCAGATCGGCACGCCGGCGAAAGTCAGCAACTCGGCGATCGTGGCGATGATCTGCCCCGGGGCGACGCTGATGCCGTTCGCTGTCACCGCCGGTTCCGAGAGGTTGTTGAGGTAGCTCGTCCGATCCTTGCGCACCAATCCGATCAAAGTCTCGGCGACGATGCGGCTTCCGACCGAGCCGAGACGGTTGCCGTTCTGCTGAAAACGCGCTTCCTGGAGGACATAGTACCAGAGCGGCGTCATGCTCTGAAACTCTCCGGCAACCAGTGCGGTGGCGATGGCATCGGTTACGCCGTTGGTCAGGTCCTTTGCCGAGAGCGGCTTTACGTCCATCGCCTCGGCAACCGCCTGTCCGGTCGGGATCGACAGCAGAAAACCCCGCAGCAGGTTGCGACGAGCCAATTGCTGCAGCAGCGGGCCGGCCGGGAGCGTCGTCGAGCCAGGCAATTTGAATGGAAGATTGCCGAGATCCATGGCGATCAAGGGATCGATCCGGCGCGCCATCTGTGGCGCCGATTGTCCGCCAAACTGAACAAAATTATGCCAATCGATAATGTACTGTGACTGCAGCTTTCCGGTGGCGTTATCGAGCAGCGAACCAACGGCCAAAATCTGCGACAATTTCAGCGCGGTGGTGGTCCCGGTATGGCTGGCGTTGATGTTGTACTGTGGGCGGATCATCGAGTGCCCAAAGCGGAATGCCGCTACCGAAAATTCTAACGGAAGAAAGGCTGCGTCCGTGTTTGGGGCATAATATCGGTTGCCGTTGGCGAGGATGTCGTCGACCACCACCGGATCGCATACCGTGCGCAGATAGTCGTTGATGACGACGTATTGATAGGCCCATCGCGCCAGTCGTCGTGCCCTGATGTACCGCTCGTCATTTGAAGGCGAGCCCACCAGCTTTGTGACGATATTGTTGTGAAACAGCAAAAACGCGCAGTGCAGTTGGCTGACGTTGAGGTTTTCGTTATTGCGCATATCGGCAATAATTGCCGTCCCGTCGGGTTGACGCGGTACGTCGAACCCGGGCGGTACTGCGACCACCTTCAAGTGCTTCTGCATGTCATACAAAACATCGGCTTCGGTCTCGCCGAGATTGGCGCCGGTGCCGAGCGCTGGCCCGTCGCCATATACTTGTTCGAGGTCGAGCTGCGGCCGCCGGCCATTGATCAGCTTTTGCGCGACCTCCTGCGAGGGCAGCGGCGTCAAATCCATTACGTTGCCATCGGGGGTGGCAATCCGGCTGAGGCCGATTTCACGGTCGGTTTGGGCCGTAATGTTGTGGTCGATGAATTGGCCGAAATATGTGAAGATCGCGGGGATCGTCGAGTCGTTCATCTGCGTGGCATCGTCGGTCGCCATCGCGGTGCCCAGTGCTAAAAGTGCCCCCTGGGTGTTTGCGCCAGGCGGCAACAGCCAATCCGGGTTTTCCGCCAACAGCGGAAACATGTAGTCGAAGCGCGTGTGGAACAGAATCTCGGCGACGTCTAGCACGCCGCCATGAGTCAGCTGTTTGAAGGGATCCATCGAACCGCTCCTTTGAAGGCGAGGGACACTGGAGTAGGTACGCTGATCGAGCTTTCGTTCAGCAAGCCAACCTATCGCGCTTACATGCCAGTAAGTGTGAGCAACATCACACATAGAGGTTACTGTTGCTGACCTGGATAGCCGGTGATCGGACTTTGAGAAAGCGATCCGCTAATGGCGAGGCTCTGCTCGCGGTGATCGTACTGCTGATGCTGTTACCAGGGTCGGTGCCGGCGCGTGAAACCATAGGGACGTCGGGAACCAAATGGACGGCGACGGACCCGCCGATCAACTTTGCACATATCGAAACCGGCGAGATCAACCGGCGCGGCGAAGCGGTCGGTTATCATCATCGGCCAAACGGGGTCGACCCACCGGGGGCGAAAGTGCTGCGCGTCACCCAGCCGCCGGATGCGAATGGGGTCTATCGTGCGCGTGTGGCATTGCGCGATGCGGCAACCGGCGAATGGATCGACAAGCGCGCCTCGTCGACCTTTTTCCCGGACGCGATGTCGGATAACGAGGTTATCCAGGCGGTGCTGAACGCCTTTCGCAATGGGCAGCGACACCGTGGCGGTGAGTTTGTCGGTGCTTCGGGGCATGGGTTTGTGATTGAGGGCTGGTATCAATCGGGACGTATTGTTGCCGCCTATCCATTGCGAGGGCCTTGATGCCGCGGGGCCGCACGCCGCCGGCAGGGCTGATGACCGCGCGGCGCCATCCCGCGGGCCATCTCGAAGGCCGCGCGATCAGGGGCAGCGGCCGTCGGGGAGCGGTGCTGGCAAGTTTTTTCCAAAGCGATGTGCAGGGCGACCTCGACGGCGCCCGCGCGTTGCTGGCCGAGATCGGGGCGATCGAACGCGGCGAGGCGCCGCGGCCGGCCGCAATCGGCAACGCTTACGCGGTTACGGTGTCACCCGCAGGGGTTCAACTTCGCAATGCGGTCATTGAGGGCTCGCTTCCGGAGCATTACCGGTTTGACGAATTGCGCCAGGCGCTCGGAACCTGGATTGCGGCGATCGAGCGCGCCCGCCGTGACGCGGGTTGAGAGCAATGTCGGAACCCTTCCAGCAGGATTTCAGACATAGTGAAGAAATGAACGACAGAGCGGTCGGGCAGGTCGGCGCGCCGCGACAGAGGCGGACAGGCGCCGTGCGGCCGCGCGACGCCGCCTCGCTGATCTTGTTGCGCGGCGATGCAGACAACCTCGAAGTCCTGGTCGGGAGGCGGCCGTTGTCGGCGCGATTCATGCCCGGGGTCTATGTTTTTCCGGGTGGTGCGATCGACGCGCCCGATCGGCACCCTTGGGATATCGAGAGCGGCGCCGAGACTATTCCATCACGGCTCGCGCATGCCGCGCGCGCTGCGATCCGCGAGACCTGGGAGGAAGTCGGTGTGCTCGTCGGCAGGCCGGCTGAAAGGGCTGCGCGCAACGGACCAGCGAGAGCGCCAATTGAGGCGGCTTATCGCGAATGCGGTCTCGTCGCCGCGATGGATCAGTTGGTCTATGTCGGCCGGGCGATCACCCCGTCGCACTCCTCCCGCCGCTTCAATACCCGGTTTTTTCTCGGCGATGGCAGCCTGGCATTTGGCGAGCCGGCCGCCAGCGCTGAACTGGAGGACGCCGGGTGGCGACTGATCGAGCAGGGCATGCTCGACGGCTTCCGCGATGTCACCCGGTTTATGCTGGCGCGCGCCATCGCCCTGCGTCAGGGCACCGCGGCAGGCGACCCGCCGCTCTTTTACTGGGCCAAAAATGCACGCCGCATTGGCGTTTGCCGCGAGGCCGCCGGGTGATTCCGCCTGATTAGCGCGCTGCTGCTGCGGGCTGCGGTTCTGGCTGCGGCTCGCCGTCGAGATCGAGGGTGATCGCGCGGCCATGCGTTTCGCGCGCCAGAAAAAGAAACGCGAACCCCACCAGCAACATACAGAAGGCGAGAAACATAAATGCCGGGAAGACCGCGTCCTGGGTCGCTTTTGGCAAGACAATGTTGGCGGTCCCGGCAATCAACGCCCAGTACAGCCCAAAACAATCGCTTGAAAGAAAGCCACCAATTCGCTTGCCTGTTACTTGGAAAAGCGGACATGAGAGTGGTTTACGGCCCGTCAACCTCGTTCAACCCAAGTCTCCCGCAGCCCGTCATCGATGCGGCGCTCGACGCCGACCCGGAGGCGGCATCATCCGAGTGGCTGTCGGTTGGCGGAGCGACCTATCCGATTTCTTAGACCGGGAGTTGATCGCCGCCGCGACCGACCACGGCGTCGTCGTCCGGCCACCACATCCCGCCATCACGTACACAGCTTTTGCCGACCCGAGCGGCGGACGCGGCGACAGCTTCACCCTCGGTGTCGCGCACTCCGAGGGCAACGCTGTGATCCTCGATTGCCTCTCCGAGCGCCGGTCGCCGTTCGACCCTTCGGTCGTTGTCGTCGAAATAGCGCAACGTGTACGCGAGCATTGCGTGACTTGCGTCACTGATGACAGATACGCAGCCGGCTGGACCGTCGAGGGCTTCGCAAAGGAGGGCATCCCCTATCAAACCGAGCGAGCGCGACCGAAGCGCGGGGTCCGGCGCTTCCCCGCCGGGGCAGCCGTCGCGGAACAGTTGCCAGTCAGGGCGCTCCGCATAGATCTCAGCCCTGCGGCGACCCTCATATTGGCCGTAGTCCCACTCGACTAGGTCGGGGTCGGTTTCGGCAGCGGCCCCAAAGCCGGCCGGTTCGCGGGTGCACAATGCGCGCCTTAACGGGCTGGTGAACACTTTGGCAAAAGCCAGCCCGTGCAACGTTCACCAAGGGCGCGGGCGTCGCGTTCGCCGCGTTCGGTTTTGGGGGCGGGTCTGTCCGTCCTAGCCGTATGCTGGCCGGAGAGGTTCCAGGCCGTCTCGCCGTGCCGAGCGAGGTAGACAACAGGAAGCATCTCGCTCCTGCGGTCATTCCACTCTTTAAAACGGGCAAGCGTCATTGGTGATGCCACACCGATCCACCCCGAACTCGTAGGCTGTAATTTCTAGATGCGATCCGCTGGTGATCAGGTCGTCTCCAGGTAATGGTGCTTTATCGGACGCAGCGCGCCGTCGAGCTCGTAAACAAGTGGGGCGCCAGTCGGGATCTCGAGGCCGGGTATATCGTTGTCAGTGATACGATCGAGATACTTCACAAGCGCGCGCAGGCTATTGCCGTGCGCGGCAACGAGCGCTGTCCGGTCTGATCGCAACTGCGGCACCAACACTCGGTCCCAATACGGCAGAAAGCGCGCGACGGTATCCTTCAGGCTCTCCGCTCTCGGCAGCTCTTCATCCGAAAGGGCCGCATACCGCCCATCGTGTCCAGGGAAGCGTTGGTCGCGGTCGTCGAGCGCTGGTGGCCGAGCGTCGTAGCTGCGGCGCCAGGCGTGCACCTGCTCTTCGCCATCTTGTGGGCGGTTTCTGCCTTGTTCAGGCCCTGCAGCGCACCGTAGTGACGTTCGTTTAGGCGCCAGCTCGTATGGATCGGCAACCACATCCGATCGAGGTCATCGAGAACGATCGATAATGTGCGGATCGCGCGCTTCAGATAGGACGTACAGCACCAGTCCGGCAGGATTTTATGCGTCTTCAGGAGGGCCGTCGCCCGATGCGCTTCTTCGACGCCCTTGTCGGAGAGATTCGCGTCCGTCCAGCCGGTGAAACGGTTGTCGCGATTCCAACACTCTCGCCGTGCCTTAAAAGGATGAGCTGGATCATGATCTTCTCCGGGTGAACACCCCTCAAGGGGTGCGGGAGCTTCGCCGCTATGGGTGGAACCCCCGACAGAATGCCCATTTTCCAAAAGGGACGGCGTTGACCGCAGCTCAACGAACTGTCACGACGACCACCCGGTTCTGGCGCAGACGTACACCTTCGCCCGTCAATACCCGCAGGTAATCGGACGCCTTTGGGGCGATGCGGTCTGCTGCGACACCCGCACCGACGAGGTAGTTCCGGACCGCGTTCGCCCGCAACGACGCGAGCTTGGCACCCTCGGTTTCCTGGCTGTCACTGCCTCCCGTCACGTCAAAATTTACGAAGCGGCATTTCCAGGCGTCCACCAGGTCATTAAGCGCCTTTCGGTTGTCGGCACTGAGCCAGCCCTTCTGAGCGCCGTACTCCAGCACGTAAGCCCGTGGCGCATTTTCCGGCGGGATTGGCATGTCGATCGTCAGGCCTGCCCGGAAACGCCAAGGCCGATGCCGGTCGTCTGCGCATCGAGTTCGATCATAACGCACTTGCAGGT
>CAVRUN010000018.1:0-94318 GCA_963724435.1 uncultured Alphaproteobacteria bacterium
GGCAGGAAGTGCGGCTCCCGCAGCAAAGGCTAAGTGCCCGCTGGGTAAGAAAGGAGACCATTAGTAGCCGCAACGGGCAAGGCGGGCCGAAAGCTTTCCCTCCGCCGCGCTTTCTGCGTCTTGACCACTCGAAAGCACCTCGAGACCCTCGGGGTTGACGGCAGCCCCTTCGGCTGGTCGAATTAGACGCCGGCGCCCCACAGCACCGGACACGGCCGCGGGCAGCGGCGACCGTAGTGAGAGAACCCAGATGCAAGCGGATTACGTGATCGTCGGTGCCGGGTCGGCCGGATGCGTTCTGGCCAACCGACTTACCGAGGACCCGACCACTTGCGTGATCCTGATCGAGGCCGGCGGGCGCGATTGGAACCCGTTGATCCATATTCCGGTCGGATACATGAAACTGCTCGACCACAAGCAGCTCACTGGGGCTTCAAGGCCGAGGCCGACCCGGGCACTAACGGCCGTGCCATTGCCTATCCGCGCGGCCGCGTGCTCGGGGGCTCGTCTTCGATCAACGGGCTGATCTACATCCGCAGCCAACCGGAGGATTATGACTACTGGGCGCAGCTCGGCAATCGCGGCTGGGGTTGGGACGACGTCCTGCCGTTCTTCAAGCGCGCCGAGCGGTGGACCGGCGACGAGGCCGAGATTCACGGCACGCAAGGGCATCTCACCACCTCGCCGATGACCGAGCGGCCGGAGGCCTGTCACGCGATCATCCGGGCAGCGCAGGAGCTCGGCCTCGAATACGTGCCCGACGTCAACAACCTGCCACGTGGCGCCGCAGACTCGATCGGCTGGTGTCAACAGACCCGAGGCGGGCGCCGCCGCGCCAGAAGGGCGCGGCAATGATCAAGGTCGGCGCGCGGGAGAAGCTGGCGGCTTGACCCCCGAAGACAAGGCGGGAGCCGCAAATACTCCCCAATCCCTCGGTCGAAAGGGTCTACGAGGATAATTCCGACGCCGGCGGCAGTGTGACCGACGGTGGTGAACGGGGGACCACAATATCGGCCCGGTCGCTCGCGACGTCGCCGGGCGATCTCCAACATGGCCGATAACGCGATGTAATATGGAGGTGCCGCGGCGGGCGGCGGGGCCGTCCCACGCCAATGACCGCAATTGTCGACGTGCGAGGTAACGGGAGGCGCCACCCTGCAAGCAGACGCATACCGGCGCTCGAGCGATATCTGGTGGACACGGGCGTCTTCAAAGCTCGGGCCTAGGCCGCCCCTGTCGTCTGCTCCGTTTGCAGTTCATGATCATCATTCCGCCCGATCAGCTCCGGGCCCCGTCTTGATATGGACGATCCGAAAAACAGGGTGCTTAGACGCGACGCGCTCGCACTCCGCGATGATCGCTGACTTGCCAAGGATGATGTGTGGCCTTGCGTCGGCGCGAGACAAAGGTCCTTGACCGATCTTGCACCGGCTTCACGGCAACTGAATTTAACGTCGCCTCACCGCCTCCGCACCGCCTCTCCCATCCGCGTAACAATCTCCCTCAGTATTGCCGGGGGCGTCGCAAAATTCAGCCGCGCGAACCCCGCGTAATCCGCACCAAAGGTCTCGCCAAAATTCAGCCCAACCCTGGCCTGATCCAGAAAGAACTGCCCGGCCGGGCACGGCAATTCCAGCGCCCGGCAATCCAGCCAGGCCAGATACGTCGCCTCCGGCACCCGCATCGTCACGCCTGGCAGCTCCGCGGCGAGCGTCGCCGCCAGCCAATCGCGGTTCACCCGAAGCTGCGCAACAATCTCATCCAGCCACGGCTGCCCGTCATCCCACGCCGCGACGGTCGCATCGACCCCGGTCACCCCCGGCGAGCCGAGTAACCGCGACGGGATGCGCTTCGCAAACCCCTCCTTTAGCACGGGCGCGCCAAAATGCATGACCGCGCAGCGCAGAGCCGGGATGTTGAAACTCTTGGTCGCCGAGGTGATCGTGATGGTGCGCGCCGCGATCTCCGGATGCAGCGACGCGAGCGGAATATGCGTGTTGCCCGGATAGACGATGTCCGCGTGGATCTCGTCGGACACCACCACCAGGTCATGCCGAATCGCGAAGTCCGCCACCTCCTCCAGTTCTGCCCGGCTGAAGGCGCGCCCGGTGGGGTTCTGCGGATGGCAGAATATCAGCATGCGCAGGCGCGGATCATGGGCTGCCTCATAAGCGCCCAAGTCTAGCACCCAGCGCTTGCCGTCATCGCGCATCGGGTTGGCGATCAGGCGGCGGCCCGTCTCCTCGATGGCGCGCATGAAGGGCGGGTAGGAGGGAAGCTGCAACAGGATCGCGTCGCCCGGTTCGCTGAACGCCATGACCGAGGAGAAGCTGGCCTGCACCAGATCGCCGATCGCCATCGTATCGGCTTGATCGGTGTGCCAGCCGAAGCGCCGCTCCATGCGGCGGACGAAGGCCGCGGCCAGCACGCCGTCGCGCGCCGCATAGCCGTATTCCTGATCTCGCGTCAGGCGCGCCAGCGCGGCCGTGATCGAAGGCGCGACGCCGAAATCCATGTCCGCGACCCAAGCCGGCAGCACGTCCGGCGGAAACTTATGCCACTTGTTAGTGCGCCGCGCCCGCAACTTGGCGATATCGAAGTCGGTTGCTGCGGTCGTTGTCATTCGTCTTCTCTCCACTGTCGCGCGCGACCCCTAGGGCGGCGACGATCAGTTGACTTATCACCCGGCGACAACGCCTCCACATCCTGAATTCGAATCATGGACGACCGTTCTCTCATCCCGACACGAGCGCGTCAGAGAGCAAAAGAGCGCGAGCGAATCCCTCCGGCCTCGCTCAGCCCTTATGGAGTGACAGGCGCCTTCAGAAGGTCGTGCTTGAGGACGGCTGCAGCACGTGTGAAAGAGTCGGTATCGCCTTTCAATGGGTCCATCTTACTCGGCCGCCATTTCCGCTAGCCCGGCGAGACGTGGGAACTGGCTCCATTCGTGCCCATCGAGCTTTCGACCGCCCGAAGTTCGCCCAATTGCTTGAAGAAGCCCAATTGCTTGAAGAAGCCCATTTGCTTGAAGAAGAATATCACACCGTTCGCCAGGCACTGGTCGCGCACTACGCGCACCCAGGCCTTTTCAATGGAACGTGCGCCGGGGTCGCTTGCGCCACCGACGATCACCCAGTTCGGCGGCCATCGCGAGGGCCGGCGGCAGACCGCGAGATCCCGCGCCCTGCAACGGTGCGTCATAGGGATTGGCTGCTCCCGTTACCGACGGCGAACGGCCGTTGTGGGCTCGGCGAAGGGACCTTCGCCACGACGCGCGGTAAAGGGCAAGACGCGCCGAAAGCAGGCTTGCGATCGAACCACGCGCCATAAGAACTGCTGAATAATCGATGCGATCTGCCGCGTTGCGGCGGTCAGAGTCAAATGTTTCCCCAACGGCAACGGCTCACTCCGTAGATGACGGCTAATCCGGCCCGCACCTGCGACACGCTTGCGTGCCGATTGTGCGGAGTCTAGCGTCGCGCAATGGTCGGTCGATTAGGGCCGGCAATACCAAGAGACCAGGACAGGACTTGTGCCATGCCCGACACTGCAAGTCCGTCTCCGCTGCCGCCTCTTCTGCAAGAGCTTCGACGACCCGCTGGGGCGAAAAATCATTGAATTGCACGTCTGGACGGTCGGCGAGGGACTGCGCGGCACCGAGATCGCTCCGTTATTTGATGGTCTGTGTCAGCCCCTAGACTAGGTCGTGTCGTCATTTGAGCCAGATGATAGCGCGCGGCAAGGTGGATCGCCGCCAGGAAATTTCTGGAGGTTTTATCGTAGCGCGTCACAATTGCTCTGAACTGTTTGAGGGCACAGAAGAAATTCTCGATGAGGTGGCGCTTCGATCATATCTTGTGCAAGGGATAACCCCTGATCGACTGGCTCAAGAGAAATTCCCACTCGCCGTTATGCCCTATTTCACAAAAGGGTGTCTTTTACGGCGACCTTAGCAGGCGTTGCTCGGTGGCCGGGGGGTACAGCCCGGCCACCGTACACTGCGTCGCGCTATTCCGCGGGGACGGGTTGTTTGATGCCGAAGCTTGGGGTGTCGGTGCGGTCGACCAAGGCTTCGGGGCCGTCGTTTGGCAGGTTTTCGAGCCAGTTGATGCCGGCGTCGATGTCGTTTTCCCACATCTCGCGCGCCATCTCGTAAAGAAACTCGACGCCATAGCCGTTCGGGTCGTTGATATAGACGCTGTGGGTCACACCGTGATTGACCCGCCAGTTGAACTTGACACCGCGGCTTTGCAGAAATTTGAGCTGCTTTAGCCAGGCTTCGCGGTTTGGCATCGTCAAAGCGACATGGTTTATCGCGACCTGGCTGTTTGACAGGACCCAGTCGGCGGGCGGCGGCAGGTTCGGGCTCTCGACCAACGCCACCGTGTGATGGGTCAGCTGACCGTCATTGACGGCGCTATAAAACCGCATCTTTGGCGGGTTCGGCCGCCCGGCTTTCGGATGCAGTTCGCCGACCTGCTTGAAGCCGACGATCTCGGTCCAGAATTTGTGCGACTCGTCGATGTCGCGCACGTTAAGGACCAAGTGATTGATGCCGGACGGGCTGACCGCCTCGGCCGGGGTTTCGATATCTGTCATGTCATGCCTCCCATATACGGGTGGCAATTGAGGTACGCCGATGCGCGCGCCGGTTCAAGAGCCGAGCGCCGTAGATCTCCCGCCACGCCCGCAAACCGGTGGCGCCGAGGACGAGCGGTCGATAGATTGCGCCGCTCGTAACAAAACAAGGGAAACGAGGAAATGGCTATCGGCGCAAGATTACTGACCGGCGCGCTTGCCGGGCTCGCTTTTGTCGGCTGCAATATGATGCGCGCGCGACCCGCGCATGCCGCCCAGGGAACCGCACAACCAGGCCGGCGGCGCGAGGTCGTGGTCAACGGCAAGCGGGTCAAGACCGTCGATGTCCACGCCCACACGATCGTTCCCGAGGCGGCGGCGGTGATCAACCACCCGCTTGAAGCGCCGGGGCTGTTGTGGTCGAACGTTTCCGACCGCATCGCCGAAATGGATGCCGAGGGCGTCGATGTCGAAGCGCTCAGCATCAACCCCTATTGGTATCGGGCCGAGCGCGATGCTGCGGCCGAGCTGATCAAGATCCAGAACGAGAAGTTGGCCGAATTCTGCGCCGGCATGCCCGATCGTTTTGTCGCGTTTGCGACAGTGGCGTTGCAGCACCCGCAGCTCGCCGTCGAGCAGCTCGAATACGCGATCAAGACCCTGGGATTACGCGGTCTGTCGGTCGGCGGCAGCGTTGCCGGCCAGGAATTGGCCGACCCGAAATTCCATCCGGTTTGGGCCAAAGCCGAGGAACTCGGCATCCTGATTTTTATGCACCCACTCGGCACCCGCGAATTGGAGCCAAGCGGCCGGCTCGGCGGCAGCGGCCTGCTGACCAACACGATCGGCAACCCGCTCGAAACCACGATCGCGTTGTCGCATCTGATCTTTGAGGGAACGCTCGACCGTTTTCCGGGGCTGAAGATTTGTGCCGCGCATGGCGGCGGCTTTTTGCCGTCTTATGCCAACCGCTCGGACGCGGTCATCACGACGTTCCCGAACCGCGTCGGCCCATTGCCAAAGAAAAAGCCGACCCAATACCTGAAAGACGGCCAGCTTTATTTCGACTCGATCATGTTTACGGGCGAGGCGATGCGCCACCTGATCGCCGAAAGCGGTGTCGGCCAGGTCGTGCTCGGCACCGACTACCCGTTCCCGTGGAACAAGGTCCCGGTCGACCACATCCTGTCGACCCCGGGCCTCTCCGACGACGACAAGATCGCGATCCTCGGCGGCACCGCCGCGAAATTGCTCGGGATCAACTAAGGCGGCGAAGCGAGGAGACTGCCACCCTAATCAAAGCCGTCGAGCTGATAGCCGGCTCGCCAACCCTGGAACGTCAACCCAGGATACCGTGAATTACGCGAGAAGACGTTGAACTTTGGGCTAGGCCGCGCCGGCTTCCCCGAGGAATGATCACGACGCCGCTGGCTTCTCGCCCCAAGCTGGCGCGTTTCGCGGTCGCGTTTGCAATCATGCGGCCGCCGTAATCGCCTTGTACTATCGAGGCCTCAACTCGCAGCCCGCGCAGGAATTTTTTCTGAAAGGAGTTGCCGCAGCCTGATCTCGATCCTGATAAAACAGGTGGAACAGGAGCGTTGGGTGACGCCAATTGCTCCTGTGGAGAGGCAGGCAGTCCGACCGCCGTGACCGCACCGCAAGCGTCCGGCAGAGGGGTGGAGGATACGCAATGAAGGCGGACTATGTGATCGTCGGGGCCGGCTCTGCCGGGTGCGTATTGGCCAACCGGCTGAGTGCCGATCCAAGCAGCCGCGTCGTATTGCTCGAAGCCGGCGGACGGGATTTGAACCCGCTGATCCACATCCCGGCCGGCTACATGAAATTGCTCGACCATCCGACGATTACCTGGGGCTATACCGCCGAGCCCGATCCCGGCACCGCCGGACGCGCCATCCCGTATCCGCGCGGCCGGGTGCTTGGCGGATCGAGTTCGATCAACGGCATGATCTATGTCCGTGGCCAGCCCGAGGATTTCGACCATTGGGGCCAGCTCGGCAACCGCGGCTGGTCGTGGGATGACGTGCTGCCGTTTTTCAAAAAAGCCGAGAGCTGGGAGCGCGGGCAGGACGAATTTCACGGGCATGGCGGACCGCTGTTGACATCGCACGCCTCCGACAAGCCGCTCCTTTGCGAGAAGATGATCGAGGCCGGGACCGAGATCGGCCTCGAATATCGCGCGGACGTCAATCACCTGCCGCCGGGTGCGGGCGACAATATCGGCTGGGTGCAGCAGACCCGCCGCGGCCGCCGGCGCCAGAGCGCGGCACGGACCTATCTGCGGGCTGCGGCAAGGCGGCCCAATCTCCAGATCATCACCGGCGCGCAAGTGCGTCGCGTGTTGTTCGACGGCACGCGGGCCGTGGGTGTCGAATACGCCCGAGGGGGCCAGGGCGCTGCGCCGGAACGGGTCGATGCGGCATCCGAGGTGATCCTCGCGGCCGGGGCGATCGGCTCGCCGCACATCCTGCAATTGTCGGGGGTTGGGGATCCCGCCCACCTGGCGAGGGTCGGCATCCCGGTGCTCCATGCGCTGCCCGGCGTCGGCAAAAATTTCCAGGACCACTACATCGCGCGGGTCGCGTGTTCGGTCATCGGCGCCAAGACCCTCAACGAAAAGGCGCGCGGGCTGCCCTTTGCCAGTGAACTCATGCGCTATGTATTCACCGGGACCGGCATGCTGACCTACGCCTCGTCCCTGGTCTGCGCCTCGATCAAGGTGCTGCCGGAATCGGCGACCCCCGATGTCCAATGTCTCTTTTCGCCGGGCAGCTTTGCCCCGGGGCCGATCCGCCGGCTCGACGATAAGCCCGGTATGACGGTGGGCATGTGGCAGATGCGGCCCTTGTCGCGCGGCTATGTCGAGGCGAAGTCGCCAAACCCGGCCGAGCAGCCGGCGATAAACCCACGCTATTTTGCCGAGGAGACCGACCGCAGGGCGGTCGTTGCCGGGCTCAAGATCGTGCGGCGCCTGTTTTCAGCGCCGGCAATCAAGCGATACGTCGGCGCCGAGACCCTGCCCGGCGAGCATGTCCAGAGCGATGACGAACTGCTCGACTATGCGCGGCAATACGGCTCGACGGTGTTCCACGCAAGCTGCAGCTGCAAAATGGGGCGCGACCAGCTGGCCGTGGTCGACGACCAGCTCCGGGTGCACGGGCTCCAAGGGTTGCGGGTCGTCGACGCCTCGGTCATGCCGGCGGTGACCTCGACCAACACCAACGCGCCGACAATCATGATCGCTGAGAAAGGCGCCGCGATGATCCTCGCACAGTCGCGCCAGAGGCTCGCGGCGTAATCGCTTCGATTATTTAAGACGATTCTTCAGCTCGTTGCCGACCTTGGGCGATCGCGGTGCGGACTTCCGGCACCGTGGCGATCGGGTTCAGCAATCCCCAATCATGGATTGCCGCAAGCTCAACCGGGCCGGGGCTCGGACCGCAATTATTGCTGCGGTGCAGCCAAGCCTTGGAGATGCGGCGATCCTCTTTCGCGTGGAGGACCGCCACTGATCGGGTCTAGGCGGCGGCTTTGCGGTTGATCGCCAGTCGGTTGTCGACTTCGGCCACCGCCTGGTCGACGATCGGGTTGCGCATGCCGAACTGGGCCCCGATCATTTGCACCAGGCGGTCGGTGCGCTCGATATTCGGCGCGCCGTTGAACAACGCCCGCGCGGCGGAGGATGGCCGCACCAGATCGTTCGCCGCGGCGGCGTATTTCTCGAACGGCACCAGATCGTCGGGTGCCGCACCCAGCTTGCGGCACACCTCGCACACCCAGTTATAAACCGAGCGCGATGCCTCGGGATCGCGATGCACCGCGTCCTTGATGTCGATCGCCGCGTCCGGGGTTACGCAGCGGTAATTGCCGGTCAACAGCATCGCCCATTTGGCGAGTGGCACAAAAATCAACTCGTGAACCTTGAGCTTGACCGGCAGATCGATCGGGCCATCGCCGGGGTCATAGCGCACCGCCTCGATCTCTTTCTGCATCTGCTTGAGGATTGCGGTGGGGCCGTCCGCCTCAAACCGCGCCGCCTTGAAATTGGTCGGCAAGGTGACTTGCAACACATTGATCTTTTCACCCGGCGGGCGGATCGCCTGCGGGTCGGGGCTGCACAGAGTCAAGAGCCCGGGCTCAAAATTGTTCCACACCGTCGCATCGGTGTAGCACGAGCGCAGCGGATCGGTAGCAAGCCCGGGTATGCGCTTCAGGTACGGCAATGGCGGCATGTTCATGATCGACATGCACGGCACCCGCGCCCGCGCCACCGCATCGAGCAATTCGCGCACCCCCGGCGAGCGGTATTGCGGCTCCTGCATCGCAAGGACGACGAGATTGTAATCGGCGGGCTTGACGTCGCCCGGCCCCGCGGCTTGCAGCCTCCCGGGCAGTTTGCGTGAGTTGAGTTCGATCGGCTCTTTGCGCCCGCGGATCGGCATGCGGACCTGCGCGCCATCGGTGTTGAAGGCTTCGATTTCGGCGGGCAGGCACACCAAGGTGATGCTATGGCCGCCAAAGAGCAGCTTGGTTGCAAGCAGCGACCCGTAGGACGCGCCCATCATCAGGACGTTGTAAGTGGTCATCAGACCTCCTCGATCCGTTTTGTGCACAATTGCGCCCGTCCGAGGCGGCTGAGCCCACGGACCGGTTCATTCGCTATCGGCCGCTGCCGCGGCGGATTATGGATTTGGCTGCCGTAACCGATCGCGCGCCGATTGAAGCCACTCGCTCTGCTTGACGAGGGACATGGCGCAGCCGTTCGCAACGAACGGATCGTGTCGGTCATCGGCGTTTCTCCCAAGAGGCCCTACCGCCGTTAGCTTGCGGGGCGGCCTGCGCTCTCGATCCGACGATGCCGGATGCCCGCTTTTCAGGCAAGCGGCATTCAGCCGCGGTTTTGTTCCTCGGTCAGGATTGCGAGGAGCCCGGCGCGGTAATTGAGGTAGCGCAATGCCAAACCGAGTTCACTTTTGATCAACGCGTTACTGACCCGTTTGTTGTCGTCGTAAAAACTGCGCGCCATGGGCGACAGCTCTGCTGTCTCGAACGGCACAAGGGGCGGCGCGGGAACACCCAGCAACCCGGCCGCAAAGGCAACGACAGCCTCGGGCGGGGCCGGCTCATCGTCGCAGACATTGTAGATGGCGCCAGGCCGCGGCCGGGCCATCGAAGCCTGGAGCATCCGCGCCAAATCGTCGACATGGATGCGGGAAAACACTTGCCCCGCCTTGTCGATGCGCTTTGCGGTGCCGTCGCGCAGTGCCGCGAACGCGCTACGCCTCGGGCCATAGATCGCCGCCAGCCGGAAAATGTGGACCGGAACATCGTGGTTGCGCCAGAGATCGAGCCAACCGCGCTCAGCCGAGACCCGCCGCCGCCCGCGCTCGCCGGTCGGCAAAAGCGCAGAATGCTCATCCACCCAACCGCCGCCGCGGTCGCCATAGACGCCGGTCGTCGAGAGATAGCCGAGCCAAGCGAGGGCCGGCAGTGCGGCGATGTCGTCGTGGTGGCGATCGAGCACCGGGTCTCCGGCAGCATCCGGCGGAATCGACACCAGGATGTGCGTGACCCCGCTCAATGCCTGCGCCGGGAGGGGGTGGTTTCGGTCGAACACATCGGCGGCAAAGCCCAGCGCGCTCAGCGCTGCCGCGCCCTCGGCGCTGCGGCTGGTGCCGCTGACCGTCCAGCCTTCGCGCGCCAGCAATCGAGCGAGCGCCAGGGCGCTGTAACCCAAACCGAAGCAGAACAGGTGCGGGCCGGCTGACGCTACCCCCGATAAGTCGCGCTGACGCATCCCAGCTTCGTCGGCCCTGAATTCGTCACTCATTAGTGGTTATGGCGACGGCTCAGATATGGATCGCGCGGCCGTCGACCGCGAGCGCCGCCTCTTTCACGGCTTCGCTCAGGGTCGGGTGGGCGTGGCAGGTACGTGCGATATCCTCGGCAGAGGCGCCGAACTCGATCGCCAGCGCAGCTTCGGCAATCATGGTGCCGGCATCGGGCCCGATGATGTGCACCCCAAGCACACGGTCGCTCGCAGCATCGGCGAGAATTTTGACAAACCCTTCAGTGTCGCCGTTGGCGCGCGCCCGAGGATTAGCGGTAAACGGGAACCTGCCGGCCCGGTACGAAATCGCGGCCGCTTTCAGCTCCTCTTCGGTCTTGCCGACCGAAGCGACCTCGGGCCAGGTGTAAATCACCGCCGGGATCGCATCGTAATTGACTTCCGGCTTTTGCCCGGCGAGGCGTTCAGCGACCGCGATCCCTTCCTCCTCGGCCTTGTGCGCCAGCATTGGCCCGCGGATCACATCGCCGATTGCAAAGATGCCGGGGCGGTTGGTGGCAAAGCCGTCATCGACGACGACTCGGCCCTGCCCATCGCGAGCAACACCCACCGCATCGAGCCCCAACCCCTTTGTGAACGGACGCCGACCAGCCGCAACCAAAACCGCATCGGCCTCGATCACTCGACGCTCGGCGCCTTCGATTTCGAGCGACAGTTTATCCGCGGCGTCGCGCAGTTCGGTCAGTTTGGAACCGAGTTGGAAGATGATACCCTGTCGCGTGAGCACGCTCTGCAATGCTGCTGCGAGCTCGCGGTCCATCGTCGGCACGATGCGGTCGAGAAGTTCGATCACAGTCACCTCAGCGCCGAGCCGCTGCCAAACCGAGCCGAGCTCAAGCCCGATATAGCCGCCCCCGATGACGGCCAGCCGTTGCGGCACCTGCTCGAGCCCAAGCGCATCGGTCGAGGACAGGATTCGACGCTCGTCGATCGCGATACCGCGCAGCGGCGTGCTCTCGGAGCCGGTGGCGATGACGATAGCGCCGGTTTCGACTTCATTCGCGCCGCCATCGGCGGCGCTGACGGCCACCCGCCCTGGCGCCGCGATGCGGCCGGTCCCCTTGAGCCAATCGATCTTGTTTTTGCGAAATAAGAACTCGACACCGCGTGTCAGCGTGCTGACCACCCGATCCTTGCGCGCCATCATCCGGCTGAGGTCAAGGGTAAGCTCGCCGACCGTTATCCCATGCTCCGCCAGCGCATTGCGCGCCTCGGAATATTTCTCCGAGGATTGCAGCAAGGCCTTGGATGGAATGCAGCCGATATTGAGGCAGGTTCCGCCGAGGCTGTCGCGCCGATCAACGCAGGCCGCGCGGAGGCCGAGTTGGGCGGCGCGGATGGCCGCGACATACCCGCCCGGGCCGCCGCCAATGATCACGACATCGTAACGATCGGGCATCGTTCAGGGCTCTCTGGTGGGGGAAGCGACGTGCTTAGCGATTAAGCAGCCAGAACAGCAGGGACAATGCGACGCTAACAACTATGCAAGTGGTGATTGGGAAATAGAACGTCCCTTGCTGGCCGCGAAAGTAAATATCACCGGGCAAGCGACCGAGACCAAGCCTTCTCAGCAGTGGCCACATCACGCCGATCGCGGCCAGGATCACGCCGATAATGATCAAGAGACGTCCCATGCCGCTTGATATGGAGGGCCAACTGCCGCGAAGAAGACTATCGCCGACGCGCCGATCCGCGTATTCGCCTCGCGCAACGATCGTTGAAAGTCTCAGAGACTCCCCTTAGCCGCGCCCGTTTTCAGCGTCGTTCTGGGAAAATGATCGCGAGAAAATGAATGGCTTTCTTTTACCAGCGCACCATCTGATCAAAAAGCCCCGATCGGAGCCCGAAATTGGATTGGATTCTGATCCATTGGTTCGAGCTGAGCACACTGATCCTTCTCTGCCTCAACCTTTGGTTTGTAACCGCGGTGTTGAGCACTTTGCGAGAAACAAACCGTTGGTTATCGTTTCTGTCCAATGTCGAATGGGAGCAAACGCGCAATCGCAAGTCATCAAACGATTGCTGAGCTGTGATGGGGCATAAACGCTGCGCCTCACACCCCCCGCCCTACACTTATTGCACTCGTCCTGATCAGGATCGACAGGGCGGGCCCTCGTCGCCGACATCATTGAGCTAAGGCAAAGAACACGCCGGCTTGTGTGCCGCAGACGGTACTCGGCGAATGCCCGATATGAGGCGCTTCGCCATGAAGATGCCCATTTTCTGCCCCAGCCTTTGGCGGATCAGGCTTCCAGAGGCGGTATCTTGCGTAACCTCGCATTTAGCACCCCAAACCGATCTGATAGCCCCTACGATGTCGGGCGCCAGGAGCGAGGCTTCACCCTACTCGAGCTCCTGGTCGTCCTTGCAATTCTAGGGTTGCTGATCGGCCTCGTGGCCCCGGCGGCACTGCGCCAGCTCGGCTCAGCCAAAGAAAAAATCGCCCATCAATCGATCGAACGGCTCGCCAGCGTGCTTGATATCTACAAGCTCGATGTCGGGACCTATCCGACAACCGAGCAGGGACTGGAGGCGCTGGTGGCCCGCCCATCAGGCGTTGACCATTGGAGCGGCCCCTATGTAAAGGGTCAGAGCGTGCCGCAAGACCCGTGGGGCCACCCGTTCCTGTACCGGATGCCGAGCCAGCGGCCGGGACACGATTATGACCTTTACTCGCTTGGACCAACCGGGAAACCCGGCGGTGCCGGCGGAGACGCGGAAATCACCAATGACTAAGCGCACCCGCTGTAAGCTGCGGCCTCAATCGACCGTGTTGCCCCACGCCAAAACAGCGTAGCCTTGGGGCAGGCTGGGGCTGACGCGCACCACCGCCACCCGGGTCACTCGTGCGTTCCCGAGACCCTTGGCGTCCGCGATAATTCTGACGATCAGCGTGTCCGGTAGGGCGGCGCCACTGGGCGCTGTCGGTTGACTAAGTTGCGGTGTTTGGGCAATGGCAGCGGCGACGACCGGATCTCCGCCGGTGGGATCCGGTTGCGCCGGGCCAAACAGCGTCAGATGGGGCCGCAGCGCCGCAAACAGCGTCGGGGTCATGCCCAGAACCCGGCTAAGCTCGTCCATGCTTTCGAGCGGCCCACCGGGTGGCGCGTAATCGAGACCGGCGGCCTGATACTCCGCCTTCAAGACATCTGCGGTTTTAGGGGTCTGCGCGGATCCGACCCAATGGCCGATTGCTTCGGCGGTGCTTCGTGCATTGTCCGGGGGGCTGCCGACGGCGCGCAACAGCAATTCCATCAGCGCTGGCGGTGCGAGGCTGGGATTGATCCGCGCCGCCTCGTTGTCGAGCTGTACCACCACCTGGCAGTTGCCGATCGTCAATCGATGAGTGGGGCCGTTGACCGTCCAGCGCTGATCGGGCTGCGGCGCCGACAAGGCAAAGATCGCTGCCGAAATAGCTCCGTCTGCCGCTGCTGCTGCGATCGCATTCGACTGGAGATTGTTTGCGATCCGGATCTCGGTGCGCCCGCTCGCCGTCAGGTGAAGCACGAGAAAAGCGATCAGCACCAAGGTCCACAAGACGATCAGCAGCGCGAACCCCGCATTTCGCCTCGCTGATGGCGAACGCGGTGGTTCTGTCAGCACTGGACTACAATCCGTTTGGATTGGCGGATCCCGTGCTGCGGGTGTGCTGAGCCTGCTGCGGCACCAGCCCGGCATTTATCAGCTGATTGCGTAAATCCTCGGTCAGCGCTCGAGCATCGCGCTGGTCACGGACAACATGGGGGGTAATCAGCACCAACAGCTCGGCACGCATCCGCGCATTGCTCTGTGTCGAGAACAACGTCCCCAAAAGCGGGATGTCTTTGAGAAACGGAAGCCCGCTATTGCCTCGCGCAACATTGTCGGTGATCAGCCCTGCCATGCCGACGGTCTGCCCGTCTTGCACCACCACTCGCGTCCGAAAGACCTGGTCGTTGAACGTTGGGGAGCCGTTCACGGTGTTGGTCGCCGCTTGGGCGACCGAACTGACTTCCTGGCCGATGTCGAGCGACACCAGACCGCCGGTGTTGACGCGCGGCGTCACCTGCATGATGACCCCGGTTTCGTGATAATCGACGCTGTTGACGACTGGCGCCCCCGCCGCGAGCGTGCTGGTCGCCTGCCCGGTCAACACCGGAACTTGCTGGCCGACCTGTAGGCGCGCCGGCTGGTTGTCGAGAACCATGATTTCCGGTGCCGACAAGATCTTCACTGTGGTTATCTGGGCAAGGGCAGACAGTGCAAAATTCGGCATTTTGCTCAGGATAAAGTATGGAGAACTCGACGGAAATGTCAAATTCGTCAGAGATGGGAAATTCGGAACCGTCGGTGTTCCTAGAGTCTCTGCGACATGGTCGGTTTTGAAGAAAAATTGTGTACCATACTGCAATTGATCATTTAAATCGACCTCAGCGATGGTGGCCTCAATTAACACCTGTAGAGGAACAACATCAATTTTATGCAACATTCCTTCAACAACTGAATATTCATCTGGGGTGGCATAAATCAGGAGGGCGTTGTTGGTCCGGTTGGCAATAATGCGCATTCGGTTGAGGTTGGTACCGGCACCCTGACCGGTTTCGGTCGATAGCGGTTCGGTCGCCGGAGTTTCTGTCGCCGCCGCGGTGGTCGTACCTGTCGCCGCGAGGGCCGAGCCTAACCCCCCCCCACCCGTTGTCCCGGTCCCAGTCGTTCCAGTCGTGCTCGCAGTGCCCGTCGAACTGATGCCGCCGACAGCGCCCCCGACTCCAGTTGCACCGCCTGGAGCGTTGCCGAAGCCCAGAGCCGCTGGCGTTGCTCCGGGAGCCGTGCTGCCGGGCGGCGGCGGGGTCGGCGATACATTCCCAGGAGTAAACGCGCGCTGCAGCAACGCTTCGAGATCGGCGCTCTGACCGTTCTGCACATAATAGACGTGCCAAGTCCGCGACGTTGCCTCTTCCGCCCGCTGCGCCAAGTGAAAAAACCGGTCGGCGGCGTCGAGGTAGCGTGGTTGCGCGGAGACAACGAGAACGGCGTTGACGCGCTCCATTGGCAGTACCTGAACAATACCGGAGAGCGAGCCTTCGCCCTGAGCTTGCATGACCTTTTCCAGTTCCGCGGCGAGCTTGGCCGGGTCACCGTCGCCGACCGGGAACAGCGCGTAAGATCGACCGGACAAAATATCAATGTCGAACGCGTGAATGAGCCCTATCAAAGTCTGCCGAATCGCGGCGTCGCCGCTGACCAACACCGCGTTGGCCGCGGGATCAGCTGTGATTTTGCCGCCCTGCCCGATATAAGGCTCAAGCATTTTGGCGAGGTCTCGCGCGGCGGCATACCGCAGCGGCACGACCTCGGCCCCGGCGCCGATCGCGTTTACGCCACTCGCGAGATTGCCGATCGCGCCCGCCGGAACCGGCACGACGTTATAGATCCCGTCGCGGACGACAAGCGCCGCACCGTTTCCGTTTAGCAGTGTTTCGAGCGTCCCGATCAGGGCGGAGCGTGGCAGCGGCGTCGGGGTCTCAATCGATCCGGTTCCGTGCACGGCGGGGTCGATCGTGTACGCCACCTTCAAGGTTGTTCCGAGCACCGCGCGTACGATCTCACGAATGTCCGTATCGACGAAATTTAAGGTCACGTCACCGCCCTGGCTGATGGCGACGCCCGGCGGGGGTGGTGAGCCCCCCCGGGCTGATGCGGGCACGACCGGCTGGCGGCGATCCTCGAAGGCCCGTTTCTCGATGCGATTGCTCGGGATCGGACCGCTGATCCGCGGGGCGGCTGCTTGAAGTCCTGTCGGTTGTTCCAGTGGCAGAAGGCCGGTCTCAGGTTGATGACAAGCGCCGAGGAGAAGAAACATAGCCGCCGCACAGACCGCCGGCAGCCGTTGTCCCCGACACATTGTCATAGTGACTGCCGCGGCTGGCCTCGCCGGATCGGCAGGCGGTTAGCGGGCGGCGCCGGGAAACCCGGCCGGTTCGGCGGGACGAATGCCGGATTGTTGGGTGGGGACGCCGGCGGCGGCGCGGCGCCTGGCGGCGGAGCTGGCGGCACCAAAGTCGGGTCGATCTTTGGCTGGAGAGTTTTTGTCCCGGTGGGCCCGGTCAGCGATACTTCCCGAGGCGTTATCCGATCGATATGCCAGCCGCTTATCGTGTCGCCTTCGTTGACGATGAGAGGTTTGGCTCCGTTTGGAGCGAAGATCGCAAACCGACGACCCGGAGTGGTGACAATCCCGGCAAGGCGGGTGTCAGCCAGCCCAGAATCCACGGTCGCACCTTCACTTTTCGCCGGCGGGCGCCGGGTTGCGCTGAATAGCGGTCGGGCGAGGATTTCCGCCACAATCGCTTCGGAAGGCGGCCCGCGCTCGGCCCTAGCGACAGACGGCGGCGGTGGGCGGGTCTGCGCGCGATCTGCCGCGATCTCGGTCGGGGCCGCAGGAGTTGCGATGACTTCGGCGGCGGTGATTGCGGCGAATAGAACGCAACCGGCAAGCAGCACGATCAGCGCCAGCCTGTCGATCATGGTGAAGCGGCCGCGGATCTGTCGGCGGCGCGAAAGCCGTAGACATCAAGGCCCGCATCGAGACCGATTTCGCCAGACCCGGCTTGCGGTAATCCCGGCCGCCGCAAGACGCCGTGAACCTGTAAATTGTCAACGACCAGCGGCGGTGTGGCTTCCTCGAGTTTGGCCAACAGGCGTACCAGGGTCGCATAGGGACCGTTGAGCGCAAAACGCAGGCCAATGCGCCGATAGCCGTCGCGCGTCTCGGCTGGCAAGCTTTCGGTGCTACCAATCGTGGCGCCGACCGAGCTGGCAAAACCCTCGATCCGGCTCTGCAGACTGGCCGATGCGATCGCGTCGCTGGCGCCGTCGAGCGTGACCTTGCGGGTTCGCGCCGCGGCCCGCAGTTCGGCAACTCGGGAGCGCAGGGCCGGCAGACCGTCGGCGACCGCCTCTAGCCGAGGCAGCAGCATGCGGCCATCCTCGATTTTGGCCGCGCGTTGCTGGTAGAGATCGACGAGCGGGGTTACCGCCAGAAAGTAGACGCAGCCCAGCACAAGAACCAACAACGCCAGTGCCAGCAACTGGCCACGCCGGCCGGTCGGCAAGGTGGCAATCACGGCTACGGCGCGACCTCCGTTACGATCGTGAAGATCTCCTGCTTGAGCGCTTCTATTCGGGTGACAGGAGCGGCAAAGGTCGGGTTATGAAACTCGCTGTCGGCCGACACCGCGCCGATCAGCTTTGCCGCCGCCGCCGAGCGCCCGCTCATCGTCAGCTTGCGCTGCTGCAGCTGCATCTCGGTCAGATAGGTGTCGTCCGGCAGCACGCGGGTGGCGGCCGCCATCACGGCCAGCGGCTGTCCGACCTTTTCGCGCTCCCTGACGATCAGATCAGCGCTGCCCGTCAAACGGGCAATCTCATCATGCAATTTATCGGCTTCACCGGCAGCCGCGTGCCCAGCCGCTAGCGATTTGTCGAGGGCTGCAATTGTGATCGACTGGCGCACAAACGGCGTCACGACCGCGGCGATGGCTAGAAGCGTGCAACACACCGCAAGCGGCTTCAGAAAGCTCCTGGGGCCGCGATCCACCGCTTGACGATGGTTGTCGAGCGGCAGCCAAGAACCCGCATCGGGACCATTCGCGATTTCGGCGCGAACCGGCGTAATCTGCGCGATCCCGAGCCGCTCGATCAAGGGCGACAGATTTTCCTTTGGCGCTAACAGCAAACGCACCTGGAGACGTCCGTTCTGCCGATCGATCGCCTCGACCCGATGATTCCAGTAAAGTTCATCCGGTTTGAACGGGGTCTCTCGATCCATCTCGAAGAGCAGCGCCTGGTCGAGCTCGCGCTCCGCCGCCAGCGGTAAGACCAAGGTCTTTGCCAGCACGTCTTCCTCTCCGAGGCGAAGCACCGCCGGCTTGTTGGACGTGTTGGGCAGATTGGCGAGCCCTGAGGCCCCGAGGGCGAAATGTCCCAGCAAAGTTTCCTTGCCGCCGCGTCGCAGCCCAACCGCAACTGCGTCGATTGAATCGTCGATCGGCCCGATCGGCGTAATCACCGTGGCGTCTTCGGATGTCGGCGCAGACCGCCGCAGCCGTTGCGGCAGCAGGTCACCCAGCTGTCCGAACCACCATGTGAAAAAGTCACGGAGCATGACGCGGAACCGAGCCGACCCGAACCTTTACCGACACTGCAATGGTACAGAGCGCCGCGTGTGCGCAACAGGCTGACCGGATGCGGCCGCCGCTTAGCTCAACAAAGTTTCTGAATGTGGCTCGATCATGGCGATTTGCCCGGATAAATCAGCGGGATTTTGCCGGAGTAGCGCCCCCGGAGGTTCGCTCGATCGGATAAATTGGCACAACCAAGCATCTGCCGGCGCGAATCGGTCTGCCTGCTCAAAGAACCGGCGCCGCGATCAGCACCGGCCAGCGTCGCCGATCGTCCTTGCCAAACACGAGGCGAATGCGGATCAGCTGAGGCGGTGCCGGCCCGTCCCAACGCGCCTGCCACGCTGCCGGCTGGTCGGGGACGGCGGAGCCCCAATACGCGATATCGAGACGGGCAACCCCGCTAACCAGTTCAGTATCGGTCGGCGGCGGTGGCGGTGTTAACAGGATTTCGTGCAGGCGCGGGGTCCAGCTCAGCACCAGATTGCCCTTGCGCAAGGCAATCGAAATGTCGGCGCGCCGCGTCGTGCCAAGGCCGGTCGGCAGATTGCCGGTAAAGCTCAACTGCTCGGCATCGCCCTTAAATCCATTGTTTGCGTCGGGCCCACCAACGACCTGGCCCTGCGGGACGGTGATTCCGGTCAACAAGCCGCGGAGAACGCGCGCGCCGGCGTCCAGTTCGGCGATTTCGCCAAGGCGCCGCTGCTGTGCGCCCCACAATGACAAGCCGGCGTGAACACCCTGCCCGAGACCCGCTACCAACATCCCGAGCACAACCACGACTACCAGGGTTTCGAGAAGCGTGAAACCGCTCTGCCGCGCGCCGGCGTGTTCTCCGCTCATCTCTGTTCAGCCGTTTGCGGCTCCGGTCCCGAGACGCAAAGTCCGCAGGATGACAGCGCGATGATGCCCGCGCAACTCCCACGAGATTGCGACCTCGACCGAGAACAGCGTCGTATTTTGCGGTGTAATCCCGTCGGCGGCGACCCCGCCCCGCTGGCTGACCGGCTCGACTTGCAACCGCCAGCGGTAGCCTCCGCCGTCATCCCCGGTTACATCGCCCTGCACCAGAGCCGCGTCGCGTCCGATCGCAGCCAAGTGCGATTGGGCGCGCTGCAGCGCTTCCTCGGCGTGCGCCGCGGTGTCGACGGCAAAGACGCCGCCGCTCCCGGCCTGAAACAGCCCAACCAGCGCCAGCCCGGCGATGGCGACCGCCACAATAACCTCGAGCAAGGTGAAGCCGGCATCCGCCGGTGGGCGCTTAGCGGACATCGGCGACCGTGACACGTCCCGTCAACCAATCGACGCCGACGGCAATGCGCCGTGCGTTATTCGCGAGCACGATGCGGCCGCCGGTCGAGCTGCCATCGGGATTAAACCGAATATCCGCGGATGTCGCGCTGCGCTTTTCGCCGTTGACCGTCAACAACGCGAGCGAAAGCTGGGGCGGCAAGCCATGCGGCGGCTCATTTCCGATCCGATAACGATGGCTTGCAAGATCGACCGCGAACAGAATCGGCCGATTGTCGGCGATTGCTTCCGAGCGCGCCAGGCGCAAGCCGGCAGCCAGCTCGGCGGCGGTTCCTCTAAGGTTGAGACCGCTGCTCCACGGCGCCTTGTAGCCGAGGATCAAAACCAGCGCGAAGCCCATGATCGCCATGACCACGATTAGCTCGATCAAGCTGAAGCCGCATCGCCGATCGCCGGATGGCACGGTCGCTTCCCACGATGACCCAGCTTTAGCCCGCGAGATCATTGAGGCTCAGCATTGCTGTCAGCAGCGCGCTGATAATACCGGCGACAGCAAGACCCATCACGATTGTGATCGTCGGGATCGCCAACGCCACCAACCGCTGCATCATCAGCCGCGCCTGCTCTTCGTGGATGTCAGCCGCCTTTAGCGACATCGCCGCGAGCTGCGCCGCCTCCTCGCCGAGCTGCAAAAGTTGAATCGTTCGCGCCGGGAAAATTGCGGCGGCGTCGAGTGGCCGGGATAACCCGGCGCCGCCCTTGGCCTTGAGTGCGGCCACGTCGACTGCGTCGGAAGCCGCGAGATTGCCAAGCGCCTCCTTGGCGATACCGAGCGCCGGGATCAGCGCGACGCCGTTTTCGAGAAGATTGCCGAGGGTGCGGGTCAGCCGCGCCGCCAATGTCTCGCGGATCAGGCTGCCGGCGATCGGCACTCGCAAAAGCAGCCGGTCGAAGCGGATCCGGTACGCGGGGATTCTCAAATAATGGCGGAGAGCAACACCCGCGATCAAGATAGCCGCGAGCAACCACGGCGTCGCGGCGCCGACAATCGTTCCCACAGTCATCAGGACGCGGGTTGCGGTCGGCAGCTGTGCGCCCGATTGCTCAAAGATTGGGGTAAATTGCGGCAGCACGTAATCAAGCAGCAACATGATCGAGCCGATCGCTGCTACCACAAGCAATGCCGGGTAGATCATCGCCGCACGCAGGTTGGCTGTTAAGGCGCGTTCGCGCTCGAGCAACGCCGCCAGCCGGTCGAGGGTCGCAGGCAACGTCCCGCCCGCTTCGCCGGCACGTACCATCCCGATGTAAAGCTTCGAAAAGCTGCGCGGTTCGCTTGAAAGCGCGGCAGCGAGCGAGCTGCCTGACCGGACCCTGTCGCGGACCCGGCCGAGGATCGTGCGCGTGCGCGCATTTCGGGTTTTGTCGACAACAAAACGCAGGGCCCGGTCGAGATCCTGCCCCGCCGCGAGCATGATCGCCAGTTCGCGGGTGACTTCGCTGATCGCGTTCTTATCGAGAGCGCGCGCTCCGCCAATCTCGATTTGCAAGAGGTCGCCGAGCCCGCGCCGTAAATTAGCCGGGTCGGCGCGCAGCACGGTTTGTCCCTGGCGCTGCAACCGATCGACGACCCATGCGCGATCCGGCGCTTCCATGACGCCGTGCACGACCTCACCGCCACCATTGATTGCCGACCAACGGAACGACGGCATCTCAGGCCTCCGGCGGTGAGCTCATCTCTGTCGAGTTCCGGGCATGCGCCCGGCAACGGAATGTCGCGTCAGGCCACTCGCACGCACCTTCTAGGCCTCGCTTCGGATACAGCGAACGACCTCCTCGATCGTCGTGTCGCCCTCGAGCACGGCGAGCAGCCCGCTGTCGAAGATCGGCCGCATGCCGCCCTCGATTGCGGCGCGCTCGATCGCGGTGTTGTCGGCGGCGTCAAAGATCAGCCGGTCGGTCGTGCGGTTCGGCACCAGTAACTCGGCGATCGCACGCCGACCGCGAAAACCGGTGCCGCGGCATTCCGGACAGCCACGCGGATGATACAGTATGATCGGATCACCACCAGCCAGCCGGTCGAGGCCAAAGCGCTCGCGCAGCGACGCCGGCGCTTCCTCCGGCTGGCGGCATTTGCGGCACAGCCGGCGCACCAGCCGCTGTGCCAAAACCGCTTTCAGGGTCGCCGTCATCAGATAATCTTCGAGACCCATATCGCGCAGCCGGGTCATCGTCGCCGCGGCTGAATTGGTGTGCACAGTCGACAGTACGAGGTGGCCGGTGAGCGCCGCCTGAACCGCAATTTGCACGGTTTCGAGGTCGCGGATCTCGCCGATCATGATCACATCGGGGTCTTGACGCAGGATCGAGCGCAATAGAGTCGCGAAATTGAGGCCGATTTGCGGCCTCACCTGTATCTGGTTGATGCCGGTCAGCTGATATTCGATCGGATCCTCAACCGTGACGACATTACGCTCGGTGGTGTTCAGCCTTGCCAGACCGGTGTACAGCGTCGTGGTTTTGCCGCTACCGGTCGGCCCTGTCACTAGCACCATCCCATTGGGTAATTCGAACGCCCGTTCGAGACCCGCCCGGATGTCCTCCGGCAGACCCAATTTTTCGTAATCGAAATCGACCGCGGTGCGATCCAGCACACGCAGAACAACCTTCTCACCGTAGAGCGCCGGCATCGTCGATACGCGGAAATCGATCTCATGGCCGCGCACCGTCAGCTTGATGCGGCCGTCCTGCGGCAGCCGGCGCTCGGCGATGTCGAGCCGAGCCATGATCTTTATGCGGGAAATGACCGCAGCTTGCAGCCGCGCCGGCGGCGGCTCGATCTCGTGCAATACGCCGTCGTAGCGGTAACGTATGCGAAGGCGGTCGGGGAAAGGCTCGAGATGCACGTCCGAAGCATGAGTTTCGACCGCACGGGCGATCATCTGGTTGACGAGCCGGATCACCGGCGCCTCGCTGGCCAGATCTTTGAGGCGTTCGGCATCCTCCTCGGCCGGCTCGGCGTCGGCGACGATGTCGTCCAGCATCGGGTCGCCGTCCCCAGCCTCGACCGGTTCGGAGTAGAGGCGGTCAAGCGCGCCTTCGAGCTCGATCGGCACGGCGACCGCAATCGCGACCGGCCGGCCAAGGGCGGAGGCCACCGCCTTGCGTGTAAACACGTCGAGCGGATCGACCATCGCGAGCAGCGCCTCCTCCCCATCGGCGATGGGCAGCGCATGCGCCTTGCGCAGAAATTTTGGCCGCAGGCGGTCGACGAACAGCGGCTCCTCGGGATAATCTGCCGGTCCCACGAGGGGTGCGGCGACCAGCTGGGCCAGCGCCTCGGCGAGGCCGCGCTCGCTGATCATGCCGAGCTGGGTCAATACCCGATCGAGGCGGCCGCCGGTCTCCGCGCCGACGCGACGCGCGCGCTCCAGGGTCCGATGATCGATGGCGCCGCTCTCGACAAGGGCCGGACCAAGCCGGGCCAAGGCCTCGGCAGCCTCCTCGGCAGTGGGTGCGGCGGCGGTGGGTGCGGCGGCAGTCGGCGCGGCGGCAGTTGGCGCGGCAAACGCCTCTATGCTCATGAACGACGGGCTCCTCCTCGCGGAGCTGGTGGATCAGATCCTTGAGCGGCGACAATAAACGATTGGTGTTCGGAGCGGGAGTTGATGTTCGACGCGGCCTGGGTCGATACAACAGCCGGGTTTGATGCCAACGCGTGGGGCGCCGTGCTCGTCGCCCCGTTTATCGGCAGCTTTCTCGGGGTTGTGATCCGCCGATTGCCCGAGGCGAGACCGATCGCGTGGACACGGTCGTGCTGCGAGGGCTGCGGCGCCACGCTCTCGGTGCGCGATCTGGTTCCGGTCCTGAGCTGGCTTGCCGGGCGTGGCCGCTGTCGTTTCTGTGGTCGATGGCTCGGCTGGTTCTATCCCGGGGTCGAGCTGGCGGCACTCGCGATTGCGGTGATCGCGGCGCTTGTTGACCGGGGGCCGTATGTTTGGCTCGACTGTGTTTTCGGTTGGTGGCTGTTGGCGCTCAGCTGGATCGATGCGCGACACTGGCTGTTGCCCGATCCATTGACATTGCCGCTGGTCCTAGTCGGGCTGTTGACCGCTCTGATCTTTGATCCCAGCCAATTGACCGACCGCGCGTTAGGAGCGGCGGTCGGCTATCTCGGATTGCGGGTTGTTGCTTTTCTGTATCGCCGAGTGCGTGGCCGCGACGGCTTAGGCCAGGGCGACGCCAAGCTGCTGGCGGCGGCCGGAGCGTGGGTCGGCGCCAGCGCTCTGCCGCAGGTCATTCTGATTGCGGCGGTTGCCGGGCTGCTGGGCGCGGCATGTCTGCGGCTGTCGGGCGTCCGGTTGGGGCCGTCTTCGGCTCTGCCGTTCGGACCCTTTCTGGCCCTCGCGACCTGGTTCGTCTGGCTGATGCCGGCGCTCCAGGCCCCGGTCTTCTAGTGTCCCATTCTACTAGAATCTCAGCCCTCAAGACTAAATCTGCGGGACCTGCATGCCGCGCTGCACCGCCGGGCGCTGAGCAATGGTTTCGACCCAGCGGCGGACATTTGGATAATCCTTCAGCGAGACACCCTGCCATTCCGACCGAGCCACCCACGGGTAGCTCGCGATGTCGGCGATCGAATATCCGTCTTCGGCGAGGTATTCGCTGGCGGCGAGGCGCTTTTCGAGCACGCCATAGAGGCGCGCCGCCTCTTTCGAGTATCGCTGGATAGCATAAGGCAAGGGTTGCGGGGCGAAGCGGCGGAAATGCTGCGCCTGGCCAAACATTGGCCCGATCCCGCCCATCTGGAACATCAGCCATTGCATCGCCTGCGATCGCCGGCGCGGTTCGGCGGATAGAAAGCGTCCGGTCTTTTCGGCGAGATAGATCAGGATCGCGCCCAATTCGAACACGGTGAACGCGCCGCCTCCCGGTCCGTCCTGATCGACGATCGTCGGGATCTTACCGTTCGGATTTAGCGCTTCAAAAGCCGGCGTGAATTGTTCGTCATTGGCGATGTCGATCGGATGAACGCGATATTCGAGTTCGCACTCCTCAAGCATGACCGACACCTTGTGCCCGTTCGGTGTCGGCCAAGTGTAAAGATCGATCATCTCCGCCCCGCTGTTGCTGCTGCAACCGCTATGGACGGTCTAGCGCGTCGCGCCGCGCCGCGAAAGCGCTAAGCAGGCCCCCGCTGGCGAACTGGGGGTTTTCGGCGCGTTAGCGAGATTGCCGATCCTCGCTCGCTTGTTTCATTGCTTCGAAGGGGCGCGTCGCGATACGGCCGGCGATTTCCGCAATCTTGCTGCTCTGGTCGAGGAACGCCTGCAGATTTCCCCGCAGCAGGCGCGATTGAATTTCGAACATGTCGGTCAAGCTGCGGCACCCGACCAGCGCACGGCTAGCCTCCGTGGTCTGACGCATGACCTCCTCGGCATAATGCGCCCACGCATTTGTGATGTCGTGGACGCCTTCGGCGAGCGAGGCGCCGGTTCTCATCGTAGCCTCGGCACCCGCAGTGGAGGCGGCACTCGCCTGCCGCATGCCTTCACGGGCCTGCTCGGTCGTCTGCCGAATTACATCGCTGGAAGCGCTAGCGATCGCCTCCGGCGCGCCTTTGGCCGCGTCCGGCGTCGCCTGATCGCCAAACTTGGTTTCGCTCATCGAACCCTCCATGTCCCGCTGATGCAGAGTCGAACGCACAGCCGGCGCCGATGCTCCGCAAATTCGTGATTTGTTTGGTTACCGGCGGCGCGATGCGGTCGCCGAGCGGGCGCGAGAACCATCGCCCGAACGTGCCCTCGCAGACCGTTCATGGTGGAACAGCTAAGTCTCGCCCTTGAACATTTTTGGCAGGCCTTGCCAGCACGCATCGTAATTGCGCTGCAATGCCGGGGTTTCGAGCGCAAACCGCGTCGGGCGGATCGGAAACCGCGCCTCGAACATAAAGGCGAGCGTGTTCTCGATCTTTTGCGGCTTCAATTCGGCCGTGCTCGCCCGTTCATAGGTCGCGGCGTCCGGGCCGTGAGCGGCCATGCAATTGTGCAGCGACATCCCGCCCGGGACAAAGCCCTCGGCTTTGGCGTCATAGGCGCCGTGCACCAGCCCCATGAATTCGTTCATGACGTTGCGATGAAACCACGGCGGGCGAAAGGTGTGCTCCGCCACCATCCAGCGCGGCGGGAAGATCACAAAATCGCAATTCGCCGTGCCGGGAATTTCGGACGGCGCGGTCAGGACGGTGAAGATCGACGGATCGGGATGATCAAAGCTGATCGTGCCGAGCGTATTGAACCGCGCCAGATCGTATTTGTAGGGAACGTAATTGCCGTGCCAGGCAACGACATCCAGCGGCGAATGGTCGAATTCGGCAGCCCACAGATTGCCGGCGAATTTAGCGACGACTTCGCACCGCTCGTCACTGTCTTCATAAGCGGCGGCCGGGGTCAGAAAATCGCGGGGATTAGCGAGTCCGTTGGCGCCGATCGCGCCTAGTTCAGGCAGACGGAAGAGTTCGCCGTAATTCTCGCAGATATAGCCGCGAGCCGCGCCATCGGGCAGGTCGACGCGGAATTTGACGCCGCGTGGGATGACAGCGATTTCGCCAGGCCCGGCTGCAATCCGGCCGAATTCGGTAGCGATCAGCAAGCGGCCTTGCTGCGGCACCATCAGCAACTCGCCATCGGCATCAAAGAACACGCGCCGATCCATCGATTGGGTGGCACGATAGACGTGAATCGCGATGCCTAAGCGCAGCCCGGCGTCGCCATTGCCGCCCATCGTCACCAGCCCGGCGATAAAATCAGTCGGTTTGTCGGGAAACGGCAGCGGGTTCCAGCGCAGCCGGTTGGCCGGCGGCTCGGCTTCTGTAAACGGCGCGCTGCGCACGAGGCCATTGTCGATGCGGCGATAGGCGGGGTGCGCCGCAGACGGCCGGATGCGATAGAGCCAGGAGCGGCGGTTTTGGCCGCGCGGTGCTGTAAACGCCGTCCCCGATATCTGCTCGGTATAAAGCCCGAGTGGATGGCGCTGTGGCGCATTCTGGCCTTCGGGCAGAGCACCGGGCAACGCCTCGCTCGCGTGCTCGCTGCCAAAGCCGGAAAGATAGCGCTGCATCGGCTTTACTCCGGGGATATCGGGATAATCGTCCTCTCCTCGACGACATAGCTTTTGATACGCCCGATGAACAGGGCGCCATCAGCATGCAAGCGCTTAGCCTCGGGGGTGGCGCTGGCGCGCTCGAAGGCTTCGAGATCGTCGTACCAAAGCTCGGCGATGCCGTCGATTTCAACCTCGGTCGTTGGGATGTCGGGGCGCGTCCGCTCGGCCAGGATGTGCGACTGAACATAGCGGCGCACACCCGGAACGGCATGTGCCAGCGGCGCGTGAATCTCATACCAATGCTTGACGAATTCTTCGTGGCTTAGCCCGTATTTGCGGGTCAGTAGCCCGACGCTTTTGATCATCGGCGCAGTCCTTTGTTCGGGTCCTTTGTTCCGCGAGCGGTGCGGCTCGCTTCGCTGTCGCCGATCATGATACCCTTCGGGCAACCAGGCAAAAAGCAAGGATGGAGAAGCCATGGATTTGAGGCTGGTAAGAGAGGAGGCGATCGAGGGGACAACGCGCTTTTTCTGGGATACGCGCGGCTTTGTCCCGGCAGAAGACAGCGACGAATGGGAGGCCGAATATCGGCGCCAGTTCGAGCAGGCAAAGGCGCGCCACGCCAACGGCGCTGCCGCACCCCGCCCAGCCGCGGTACAGGGCGCGGCGCCGGCAACGCCCGACCAGAGCAACTGGGCAACCTTGACCGGCGACCCGACGCAAACCCGGTGGGCGGCCTCATTGCGCGCCGACAGGATACGGGAAATCCGTGATGCCGGTATCCGCGAATGGCTCGCCACCACCTGGACCAGAGCAAAAAGCTGGATCGATACCCAGGAGCTTACGACGCCGGTGTTTTTGCAGCGGATCGCGCCGCATTATCAGGAATATCGCAAAAAAGCGGACGAAGCCGCCCGAATCCGGGCGCAAGAGCGTCGCGCCCAGCAGGAGGCTGCCGACGCGATCCGCAAACAGATCGACGATGCCGGGATCACCGTCGAAGGGCTGATCGAATTGATCGGTATCTGCGACCGGTTGCCGGCAGTGCCGTTGAAGACCAAGCTCGCCGAACTCGATCACGAAGGCCGCAATTTGCGCATTTTCGAGACCGACGACCCGGCACTGCTGATGGTGCTCGAAAAGGACGGCGCGGCCGGCCGCAGCGAGTACGCGATCGAGCGCGACGAAGGTCTCGTCGCCGATCTCACGTTATTCATGCGAGCGGCAGCGCTATCCTAGCGAAGCCTGAGGAGGAAGTGTGATGGCGATAGAGGCGGGTATGTCGGGGTTCGGAGCGCGGGAAGCAATGGAGCAGCTCAACGCCGAAGCGGCGCCGCTAAATATTTGGTTGCGGACCCAGGCGAACGCGCCGGCGCAGCTTCCGTGGTTTCGCGAAACCGGGCTGAACGCGGGCGGCCGCGTCGCCTCCGGCCGGGTCGGTGCGGCGCAGCTCAAGCCGGCCGCACATCACTGGCGCTGGAGCGAAATCGGCCCCTATCTCGACCGGATCGCCGAGATTGCCCGCAATGCGGAGGTGTCGCCAATCGAATTTGCCGAGCGCCAGCAATTCCTGCTGACCAATCCCGGGCTCGGCGGGAGACTCCAAGTCAGCAGCACGATGCGCTGCGCGGTCTCGATCTACAATCCGGGTGATGTCGCGCCGGTGCACATCCACACGCCAAATGCCAGCCGGACGATCCTATCCGAAAATGGCGGCTACACGACGATCGAGGGCGAACGCTGCCGAGCGGCGCGCGGCGATCTGATCCTGACTCCAAACGGAACCTGGCACGACCACGGCAATGACGGCGTCGATCCGGTGGTATGGATCGACGTGCTCGATTTTCCGCTGATGGAATTTCTCGATTGCGTCTGGCTCGATGAAGAATTTCCCGGCAAAACCCAAGGCAATGCGCGTGCCCAGGCGGTTTCGGCCAAGGACGGCTATTCCCGGCGCCTCTATAGCAAAGGCGGGTTAACGCCAGGCTTTGCCTCCGCTCAGCGCGGCTTCGGGCAAAACACGTCGCCGATGTTTCATTACCGCGGGGCCGATGTGCGCGCCGCCCTCGAAGATTTGCGCGGCGAGGCCGGCGACCCCTACGAGGGTGTCACGCTGAGCTTTGTCAACCCGGTGACCGGCGCCTCGGTGTTTCCGACCCTGGATTATCGGGCGATGCTGCTGCGCTCCGGCGAGGAGACGCGGTTCAAGCGCGAAACCTCGGCGACGCTGTACCAGGTCATCGAAGGGCGCGGGACGACCGAGATCGCCGGCCATTCCTTTGATTGGGAGCCGAACGACATCTTTGTCGTCCCCGGCTTTGCCTGGCGGCGGCATCTCACCCGCGGCGGCGCCGATGCGGTTCTCTACGCGGTCTCCGACAAACCGCTGCTTGAAAAAATCGGCCAATACCGCGCCCAGGGCCGCCTACCTGACGATAGCGTCGTCGAACTCGGCTGACCCACGCCAGCGCGAGCGCGGTCAGCGGGCGAGATCGCTGACCAACGAGAAGGCTGAGTTGCGGCCGTTCTGCCCGCGATAGACTTGCAGGTTTTCGAGAACGCGCTGGACATACAGTCGCGTTTCGTCGATCGGGATGGTTTCGATCCAATCGACCATGTCGATCTTGCCGCCGCGCGGGTCCCCGTATTCGGCGAGCCACTGGCGTATCCGGCCGGGACCGGCGTTGTAGGAGGCGATCGCCAGAGCGTAAGACCCACCGAAATCTTCGATCAGATTCTGCAAATAGCCACGGCCGAGTTCGATGTTGTAGAGCCCGTCCGTCATCAGCCGCGGCATCGAGAACGGCTGGCCAAGCTTGGCTGCGGTCGAGCTTGCTGTCGCCGGCATCAGCTGCATCAAGCCGCGAGCGCCGACAGGGCTGACGGCGTCGACGTCGAAGCCGCTCTCCTGTCGGATGATCGCATAGAGCAACGCGGGCTCGGTGATGCCGCCGGCAGGTAGAGCGATGACCGGGTAGCCGTGGATCATCAATGGTGTACCGGCCACGATGGCGCGCTTAGCCACCGAGATCGCGAGATCGAGGCGCCCGTTCTGCTCGGCGAGGGCGGCCAACATCGAAAACTGCGTCGGGGTTTGCGCCCGGTCCGCCAAATGCAGCAGGAAATCCTTGCTGTGCTGACGGTCCCCTATCGCGAAAAAGATCTTGGTCGCGCGAACCACCTCGTCGCTATCGAAAGCGGCACTTTCGGCGCTGGTTGGGACCGGTTCCGGAACGGGTTTTGGCGGCGCGTCGTCGCCGAGTTGGTGGGCGGCGAGTTGCCCGTAAAAGGTAGCCATATGCTCAGCGCCGGCGGCGTACCATTTCCGCGCCAAGTCGGGCTTGGCCTCAGCCTCGGCGGCGCGGCCGCCCCAATAAGCCGCTCGTGCCTTGGCATACGGCGTGTCGGCCCGCGTCAGGATATGGGAAAAGTCGTCGAAGGCGAGTGACGGATCCTTTTTGAACCTTAACGCAATATAACCAAGCAGAAAATTGGCGTCGGCATAGGCTTTGCCGTCGAGAACACCGTGCTGCGCGGCGATCTGATAGGCAAGATCGAAATTGCCGCCAGCAAGCACGCGTCGCGCGATAATCTGGCGCTCACGCCACCAGGCCTCAGGGTGCAGCGGATCCCCGGAATTGCCGCGCAGGATCGCAACCGCGGCGTCGGTCATGTCCTTTTCGCGTCGCGCGCGCAATTCCGCGAAGAGCAGCCCGGAATCCGCCTGCAACGGCGCCGGCACGCGTGCAACGAGCAGGTCGGCCGCCGGCGCATGCAGCAACAAGGCGAGACGCGCCTCGGCCAACGCGCGGGAGTCCGGCGGCACCCGCGACAGCATCCGCCGCACCGCCTCGACCTTGCCGTCCCACAGCAGCCGGTCCAGCCGGTTTTGATTGTCTTGGGGCGTAATTGCCGCGCCGTGATTGGCGAGAAAACTCTTTTCGTCGATCGCGTTGAAGTCGCTGTCGACCCAAACCGCCCGCAATGCCGCGGTCCCGCCGGCGACATCGCCCGATTTCAACTTTATTTCGGCAGCGCGGATCTGTCCGGTGGCGCTGATTGGTGGGAAGCGGGCAAACCAAGCGGCGGCAACGGCATCGGTTTCGCCTGTCAGAGCTTCTTCGGCGTGCATCCGTAACGCCTTTTGGCGCGGCCAAGCCGGGTTCTTTTCGATGAAATCGGCGATGTCGGCAAAGCGGCCCGGGGCGCCGGGGCTGGCGTAGTTGAGCCAACGCAGCATTTTGAGCGGAAGCGGGTCGCTAATCGCGGCGACATCGGCGGAGGCGCGGTTCCAGTCGCCGGCTTGTGCGGTCGCGACCGCAGCGCGGGTCGCCGCCGCATCGGAACTCGACAATGTCTGCGCTTGCGCAGCACCCGCAACAGCAAGTCCCAGGATGATTGGTAAAACAAAGCGATTGTGAGAGAGCAAGGTTGGCCCCCCTTCCTTGCCGCGTCAAAGATAAGGCAAACGTCATAGCGGGTTTTTGTCCGGCGAAGCAAGGAAAGGCCACCTGTTTTCCATATTTCCACACGCCGCCGGGATCCGATCCCGCCAATGTTGAAGCTTGCCGTCACGAGGGATATCGTGCGCGGTCGAGGCCGCCACCCGGGAGGAAACGATGTTTAAGGGATCGTTTGTCGCGCTGATTACCCCGTTTCGCAACGGCGGGGTCGATGAGACCAAGTTTCAGGATTTTGTCGCGTGGCAAGTCGACCAGGGCACGCATGGTCTGGTGCCGACCGGCACCACCGGCGAGGCGCCGACTTTGAGCCACGACGAGCAGGAGCGGGTGATCGCTCTGTGCGCCGAAGTCGCGAATGGCCGGGTCCCCGTTATTGCCGGCACCGGATCGAATTCGACCGCGCATACAATCGAACTGACGCGCCTCGCCAAGGCGGCTGGAGCCAGCGCGGCGCTGATCGTCTGCCCCTATTACAACAAGCCGACCCAGGAAGGTCTTTACCAGCACTTCAAGGCGATCCATGACGCGGTCGACATCCCGATCGTGATCTACAACATCCCCGGCCGGTCATCGGTCGATATGAACAACGCGACGATGGCTCGGCTCGCGAAACTCCCCAACATCGTCGGCGTCAAGGACGCGACCAACGATCTCGCACGCCCATTGCGCATGCGCGTCGATATCGGCCGCGATTTTTCGATGATGTCGGGAGAGGATGCGACCGCAGTTGCCTATCTCGCACAGGGCGGCGACGGCTGCATCTCGGTCACCGCCAATGTGGCGCCGAGGCTGCTCGCTGAAATGCACGAGGCGTGGCAGCGCGGCGCATTCGAGACCGTCCAGCAGATCAATGAGCGGCTGATCCCGCTGCACGATGCTCTGTTCGCCGAAACCAGCCCGGCGCCGGTCAAATACGCGGCGTCGCTGCTCGGCAAATGCGAACCGACGGTGCGGCAGCCGCTTTGCGCGATCATGCCTGAAACACAAGAGCGGGTGGCGCGGGCGATGCGCGGCGCGGGTCTGTTGAACTAAGTTGGGCTGTTGAACTGAGTCGGGCTGTTAAGCAGCGTTTAGGACGGGCGCGGTGCGGACGGCCGATCGATATGTCGCGCAAAACCGGCGCGCCCGGCACGATTACATCATCGAGGATACGCTCGAAGCCGGCCTCGTATTGCAGGGCACCGAGGTCAAGGTATTGCGCAAGGGCCAGGCCAGCATCGCCGAAGCTTATGCCGACGAGAGCGGCGGCGAGCTATTTCTGGTCAATGCCAACATCCCGGAATATGCGAGTTCGGCGCATTTCAACCACGAGCCGCGGCGGCCGCGAAAGCTCTTATTGCATCGCAAGGAAATGAACCGCCTGCTCGGCGCGATCCGTCGCGAGGGGGTGACGGTCGTTCCGCTATCGATCTATTTCAACGAGCGCGGCCGGGCCAAGATCTCGCTCGGCCTTGCCCGCGGCAAGCGCAAAGCCGATAAGCGTGAAGCGGAAAAGTCGCGCGACTGGCAACGCAGCCGCGCTCGGATCATGCGCGAACAAAGCGCCTGACGTCCTGAGCCCGAGTGCTAGTTCCAGATCCCGGAAATGCCGCCGTAGACGCCAAGCACCGAGATCAGGCTCGACACGCCGATGACAATCCAGCGATAGCTGCCACGCAGCCGATGCTCCTGTGGCAATGCCCGCGTCGCCAACGCGACGAGAAGACCCAACACCAGCGGAAGCATGAGCGCATTCATCACCTCGACGGCGACATTGAGGCTAATTAGATTCGGCGCCTCGGCGACGATGATCGCGCCTCCAACCACTGCAGCGATATAGACCCCATAAAACCATGGCGCTTCTGACGGATGGTGTGCGAGGGAGTGTTTGTAGCCGGTGACCTCGCCAAACCCCCAGGCGCAAGCGAGAGAGACGACGATTGCCGCCACCATGGCGGCACCCATAACGGCAAGCCCAAAGACCACGCGGCCTACCGCCGGGCCAAGAAACGGTGTCAATTCACCGGCCATCTGCCCCACGGAATCGAGCCCGCCTGCGGAGTGGCCGCCGACCTTGCCGATCGTGGCGGCGGTGGCGACCAGCACGGCGGCCATGACCAGCTGGGTCGCAATCGCCCCAAGGCAGGTGTCCCAGCGTGCGTTTCTGTAATCCTCGGGATCAAGTTTCTTATCGGCGACCGCGGATTGCTGAAAGAAAATCATCCACGGCATGATGACCGCGCCAATATTGGCGGCCATCAGGTACAGATAGTCCGTGTTGCCGATCGGGAACTGTATAAGACCTTGCACAAGCTCTACAGCTTGGGGACGGCTTGAGTACGCAATCCAGAAGAACGCGCATTCAAACAGGCCGAGGGCGATGGCGACGAGTTCGACCCGGCGGTAGGAACCAGTCCAGACGACCACGAGGAGAAAGACTACAGCGAGCGAGAGGCCCAGGTCGCGCGGCACTCCAAAGAGTTCACCGACGCCAGCCACGCCGGAGAACTCGGTGAGCAAAGCGCCGATCGAAGCCACCCCCAAACCTGTCACCGACAGCCACGCCCAACGCTCGCCGAAAATGTCTCGGATCAGTTCGCCGTGCCCTTTGCCCGTAAAGATGCCTAGGCGCACCGTCAATTCCTGCACCACGTAAAGGATCGGCATCAGCAGAATCTGGAGGAGCAGGAGCCGGTAGCCCCACTGCACGCCGCTTTGTCCTGCCGTGATGATGCTGCCGACATCGGTATCCGCAAGCATCACCAACAAGCCCGGCCCGAGCACGGCAAAGAAACGCCTCCTCCGAACGCCAGGCCTTCGGGGCGCGACGACGACGCTTGTGGACATCAGGTAGTCTCAGAAGTGGATTTCGTATTCGGCTTGCCAGCGCCAAGTGTCGCGTGGCGCCCACGGCCGTATCCCAAAGAGGATGCCACCGTTCCACTTTAGTGTGCCCGGACCGAGATTGCTTATCGTGCCGAATACCTGCGGGCCGATGCGGTTGTCTTGCGGCCAGCCGGAGTTATACTCGGGGAAGCTGCTAGGCTGGCCGTAAGCCTGGAATCCGGGCTCGATCGGCGTGCCGAGCGCAATCCGTGTTTCCCACGCATAAAGAAAACCCGGCCTGCCCGAGGCGTATGGCGTGCCGACGTCATGTTCCATGAAAAGGTTAACGGTATTGATGGTGTGAGAAAATTCTTTGCGAAAAATCGGTCCAAAGGTCACCTCGTTGGGCGTGTTCGCCAATGTCGTCTTGCCGAATTCAAAAAAGAAACCGCTGTCGATCCACCGCTCACCGCGCTCTGTAAACTGAAGAATGTTTTCCCACGTCACCTGACTGAAATGTATCGACTGGCCAGGCCCTGCGTCGCGCTCCTGCTCCAATTCCAATTCGGTACGCCAGAAGCTATTAACGCCGTATTCGAGCTCCTGAGTCGAACTCAATTCGCCGCTGTGGGCGTGGCTCGGATCCTGGCCGATATCGCCTAATGGTTCGATCGCAATTTCGCCGGTTTCGGCGTCAGGCATCTGCACCTTGAAGTCCGCAGCGGCGGGCATCGCGACAGCAAGGCAGACCGCTCCAGCAAGCGATGACATGATAGTGCTTCGCATTCGCAGCACTCCCGCAGACGGCGCGTTCCAAAAAAGCAGGCGAATTTACTTAGACGGTTGCGACCGGACGCGGCAGATTCGGCGCGCGCTCAGGCGCCATCAACCGCATCAATCCGCCGATCACGATGATTGTTGCGAGATAAAACACGACCTGAATACCGGCCGGTTGCGCTGAATAGCCGATCAACACATGCAGCAATGTGCCGAGCATGCTGCGCTCGCCGAGAATCGAAGAGGTGTCCCACAAATCATTGCCAAGTGACGGCAAGAGATTGGCCTGCATCAGGAATGCTGCGCCCTGTGACGCCATGCCCGCCGCCAACAGCAGGATCAGCCAGCTGGTCACGGCAAACAGCCGCTTCATCGGGATCGCGAGCAGGCCGAAGTAGATCAGCGTGCCGATCGCAACGCCGCCAATCATCCCCAACGCTCCCCCCGCCAGCATGCTGAGCGCACCAACACCGGAGGCGAGGGCGATGCCGTACAAAAACAGCACGACCTCGGACCCCTCGCGCAAAACCGCGATACCGACGACGAGACCCAACGCGTAGAGCGGCCGACTGCCGCCCATGACGGCCCGGCCCAGGCCCGCTGCGCTCGCCGCCAACTCGCGTCCGTGCCGGTTCATCCAGATGTTGTGCCAGCCGAGCATTGCGACCGCGGTAAAGAGAATGGTCGCATTAAACAATTCCTGGCCGATGCCGTTGACCGCGGCGGCGATCGCCTCGGCGCAGCCGGCGACGATCGTGGCGCCGGCGATCCCGGCAGCAACCCCGGCTCCGACCCAAACTCCCCGGCGGGGCACACCGCGGCTCGCTGCCAGCACTATGCCGACCACCAGGGCGGCTTCAAGAACTTCGCGGAAAACGATGATTGCCGTGGCCAGCATTACGCTACTCGCTATTTAACGACCAGATGACCGCGGGTCTGCGGATGAAAATCGTCGAAAAATTCATAGCTGCCGGGATCGAGCGGCCCGACAAAGACCGTGATCTCCTGACCGGGGCCAACCACTTTCTCGCGGTGGAACTGATTGCTTTCGAATTCGGATGTGGTCTGGTTTTCGTTGCGGACCACAAGCTTGACCTTAACACCGGCCGGGATCTGGACTTCGCTCGGCACAAACTGGTTGTTCTTCAGCGCAATTGAGAAACTCGGAACGTCAGCTGAGGCGGGTGTCGCCAATAGCAGACCCAGCACTCCGGCGACCGGCAGAAAACGACGCATCGACGGCACCAAACATTGCGAATGCGAACGGCTCGCAATATCAGCGGTATACCGTTGCACGACAATCGCAAAATTATCACGGTACCGCCGGCGTGCCATGCGCCTAGCGCATCGCTCGCTCTCCACGGCCCGGCTCAATCCGGTCGAGAATCTCGGCAAACACCGCCTCGAACATCGCGGCCGTCAGCTTTCCGGTGTTCGTGTTGAGTCGCGAGCAGTGATAGCTGTCGGCCAACAGCCGCCCATCCGGAAGCGCATGCACCGCACCATGGCCGAACCGGAACAATGCACGGCGCAGGCCCAATGCCGAGAGCACTGCATCATGGGCGATCGCCCCTAATGCCACAAACGCGCGAAGCCCGGGCGAGGCCATCACCTCCTGCACCAGGAAGCGCCGGCAGGCGGTGATCTCGCGCGGTTCGGGCTTGTTTTGCGGCGGGACGCAGCGCACCGCGTTGGTAATCCGCGCGCCGACCAGCGCCAGCCCATCATCCGACCGCGCGTCGTAGTGCCCCAATGCCAGCCCGAATTTGCGCAGGGTCGCATAAAGCAAGTCGCCCGCGTAATCGCCGGTGAACGGGCGCCCCGTTCGATTAGCGCCGCGCAGCCCCGGCGCCAGCCCGACGATTAGTAGCTCGGCCGCCTTCACGCCAAAGGACGGCACCGGTGCGTTGAACCAATCAGGATGCGCCTTGCGCTGGGTCTCGCGAAACGCCACCAGCCGCGGGCACAGCGCACAGTCCCGGCCTGGAAGCTTTGCTGCCGGCATTTGCCCGGTTTCCAGAACCCCACCCGGCGGTTCGGCGGGAACGGGAGGCTCGGTCGCCAGCGGCCTCGGAGACTCGGACCCAGGAGACTCGGACCCGGGCGACTCGGGCTCGCGCGATGGCGCGCTCACGCCTCGTCGACGGTTTCGGTGCGCACCCGCAGTTCCTCGCGCGGATGATGATTGCGCGCAATGTTGGGTGCGAGATCCTGCAATTCTATAAAGTTGTCGGCTTGGCGGCGCAGATCGTCCGAAACCATTGGCGGCGACGAGCGGATCGTCGATACCACCGACACGCGCACGCCGCGGCGCTGCACCGCCTCAACCAGCCGGCGAAAATCGCCGTCGCCGGAAAACAGCACGGCATGGTCGATAAATTGCGCCATTTCGAGCATATCGATCGCCAGTTCGATATCCATGTTGCCCTTGATCCGGCGCCGCCCCATCACGTCGGTGAACTCCTTGGTGGGCTTTGTGACCATCGAATAGCCGTTGTAATCGAGCCAATCCACCAATGGCCGGATTGGCGAATATTCCTGATCTTCGACCAACGCCGTATAATAAAACGCGCGGATCAGCCGCCCTTTGGTGCTGAACAAATCGAGAAGCCGCTTGTAATCGATATCAAAAGCAAGGCCGCGGGCGGCGGAATAAAGATTGGCGCCGTCGATAAATATGGCGATACGCTCTTCTGGATAGAATATCATTGGGGATAATGCTCCAAATCACGATACCTTAATAAAAGTGTCGTACAGCGACGCAGCCGGGTCAAGCGCAACCTCCGCCGGCCAGGCAGGTTCCCTAAATAGTACAAAACAGTTTTGTGGTCGCAAATCGCGCGCACGTTGCCCTCTGGGCAGGCTCCGCGGCCGCCCTGCCGCGCCGCACTTAAACCGGAAATCACCGAATGCCGCCGTTTGTGGGCTTACACACTTTGAAAGGTGTTGGAGGAGGCGGAGCGCTGCCACACCCGCCCTAGCACAGCTTCCGGCAATCTCCCGGAAGGCGCCAAACAGCCGAGGCGACTGCGGGAGTGCAGCGTCAGGCGTAATGCGGGTAGATGTAGTCGATCGGATTGCCGACCTTGCCGTCGTGATTTGGCTGATGTCGGGGCGAGGCGGAGTGCATGCTCGCGGCTGCAAGAACGATCCCGACGCAAAACAAAAGCGATCTAACGACCAGCATATCGGCTTCCCCTAACCCGCCGTGAAACCAAACATCGGTCGTGCTCGGGCAGTTCCGGCTTTGCTGTCGGAAAAACCTTAAGCGAACTAAACACGATTAAAATCAATGATGTATAAATCTAATGTCCGGAACCCGACAAAATTCCGAACGTTGGCAGATTAACCACTCACCGCAGACTGCACAGGAACAAACATCGTTTTATGAGCCCTGCACATACTTTATCGGAGGAGACGCATGGTTGACCCAAACGAGCTGCGATCCCTTGCGCGAACTTGCCGCGATCTGGCGAAATCTGCGCTAGAGCCGGACACTGTTGACCAGCTGCGGCTATGGGCTGTCGAGCTGGCGGATGTGGCCGACGCGATCGAGCGCGAGCAAGAATCCCGGCCTGACGATTAAATTCACCAGCAGTGGCCTTCATCGGGATGTCGATAGCATCGGGCGGCGCCGAATAAGCTCGGTGAATTGGCCAACTCGCCACATTGGTTAACGCGGAACCGGCGGCACAGCTTGGCGGTTTGCGAGGCGTGATCAATCAGCAATGGAACAGCAAATGACCAGGCAGCTATTGGCCGGCGTGGCGGCCGTCATCCTGATAAGCGGCGTCGCTGCGGCGCAAACCTATCCGCCCCCGACGACACCTCCCGAGATCCCGGGTGCCGGCGCCTCGACGACAACAACGATCACGTCGGCCCCGAATGGCGGCTACCACGCGACGACGACCAAGCACGGCGTCGACATGTACGGCAACGCGGTTACCAAGAAAGAGACCTATAAGGAGGGGATCGCGGGCAGCTCGCAAAGCCGCACGATCACCAAGACCGACCCTTGGGGCCGAAGCACCACCACCCACACCACAACCACCACCAACCCGCAGTAGTTTACCTATTTGCGGGGCCGCCTCACCCGGCGAAAGTTCGACTGGAACACGACCTGCCGAACTCCCGCGGCAGTGGTCTGGCCCTTTTACAAAGGCCGCTCCGAAGCAACCTATTTACACACCTCGCTCACCCGCCGAGGTCGTGCAGGCAATCATAAAGCCCACGAACCTCAACGCCTCTACAAGAGTATCTTCTTTACGAAGTTCGCGGCAAACGCACTGCGCTTTTCCAAAATGGCGGATATTTGGGTAATTCCGGCCGGGCAGCTGTCTCGATGGACGGGCATCGCGGTGGAATTTGACTGCGACCGGGCCGGGCACGCTGGGATGGCTGGAAGGCTGTCCTAAATATGACGCTCGACGTGGCGTCGTTGCTCAGTTTTGGTTGTCGCCGTCAAGCCACGGCGGAGACGCAATTCGACGTTTTCCAAGATTGGGATTGCGTCGCGCCCCTTTGGCTTGTCGCCGGTTATCGCGACCGGCGCGGCCCGTCCTACTGGGAGAAACGCATGCGCATCCGTCTATTTGCGGCTTCGGCCGCCTTCGCCGCCGGGCTCGCCGCCCTGCCGATCGCGACCGCCGAGGCGCAATACTACTATCCTCCCTGCTCGCCCTTTCCGCTGGCTTGGCCGTTCTGCATAGCGGGCGCCGCCGTCAACACCGCCGCCACGATCGTCACCGCGCCGTTCGTGGCGCTTTCGGGACCCTACTACTACCCCTATTATGGCTATCGCTACGGCTATTACGGGCGGCCTCGGCACCATCACGCGCGGCACTACGCGCATTATTACTACGGACCGCGCTGAGCTCGCCCGTCATGCGACGCGGTCGCCTTGCCGGATTTCGACGGTGCGGTTGTCGACCGCGGGGAGCATGCGCGCGGGGTCGCGGGTCACGATCACATCGAGCACCGTCGGGCGGCTGCGCTCGGCGAGACCGGTCGCGAGCGCCGCGGGCAATTGGCCCGGGTCCTCGACGCGGATGCCGTTGCATCCCATGGCGCGCGCGATTGCGGCATAATCCATCTCGACAAGATCGGAGGATTGATAGCGGCCGCGAAACATCGCGTGCTGCAACGCTTTGACATAGCCCGAAGCGGCGTTGTTGACGACGACGATTGTTAGCCCGATGCCGGCGCGGCGAGCGGTCTCGAGTTCGCCCAAGGTCATGTTAAAGCCGCCATCGCCGCCGATTGCCACGACCGGGGTTGCCGGTGCCGCTAAAGCCGCGCCGATCCCACCGGGCAGCCCATAGCCGATCGAGGCCAGACCACGGTCAGGGATGAAATGCCGCCCGGCCTTCTTGGTGTCGTAAAGCAGCCCGGTCCAATGCCCGGCGAACCCGCCATCGGCGACAAGGATGCTGTCATCAGGCAGGGCACGGTTCAGCTCACGGCACAGCCGCGCCATGTGGACCGGCCGCTCGTCTGAATCGAGCCGGGCGGAGGCCTCGTCGCGCCATGCCGCCATTCGCTTCGGGATTTCCGCGGTATAGCCGGCGCGCGCGGCGCGGCTCTGCCTCGAATCATCAGCGAGGGCTTCGCTGAGGTCCTCGAGCCCGGCGCGGGCATCACCCCACAATGCCACCACCGGCGGCATGCAGCGGCCAATCTCCTCAGCGACAATTTCGAGGTGAATGAGTGGGATCGAGCGTGACGGCAAGGCGTAGCGCTTGGTCGCGATTTCTCCCAGCTTGCAGCCGACGACAAGCAGGCAATCCGACGCGTCGATCAGCTCGTTGGCGATCCGCGAGTAGCGGCCAAAGAGACCGGCCGACAATTGGTGGGTGCAGGCGATACCGCCCTTCCCGCTCATCGTGTGCGCGACCGGGATCGATTGGGCCTCGGCCAAGTCGAGCAGTGCGTCGTAGCCCTGCGACAGATGGATGCCGCCGCCGACCAGGATCAAGGGCCGCTCGGCACGCGCGAGCAATGCCGCGGCGCGCGCGATATCGGTGCGGTCGGGTCGGATGCGCCGGGCGGGAGCGCGCAACGTCGTCGGGTCGATTGCGAAATCGTCGGCGGTGAAATCGTGTTCGCCGTGGCAGACATCCTCAGGCACATCGAGCAATACCGGCCCGGGCCGACCCGAGGTCGCGACGGCAAACGCGCGAGCCAGCAATTCCGGAACGCGGGCGGTCTGCTCGACCCGGATCAATTCCTTCACTGCCGGCCGCAGGATTTCGACCTGGCGCGCCTCCTGGGTCATGTTTTTCCAGGAATGAGAGCGGTTGGTGTCTCCGGCAAAGGCGACGATCGGGGTCCCGGCGTTCAACGCCTCGATCAGGCCGGTAACAAGGTTGGTGGCGCCGGGGCCGAGCGTGCCGTCGCACACCCCCGGCCGGTTGGTGACTCGCGCATAAGCCTCGGCGGCAAAGGCGCCGCAGCGCTCGTCGTTGATCAGAAAGTGCCGCATCCCGAGTTGCGACAGCGCGTCGTAAAACGGCAATAGCTGGAAGCCGCCCATGCCGAACATCGGCCCGACCTCGGCGAGCCGCAGCATCTCCGCCATGGCGCGGCCGCCATTCATCCGCCCCGAGGGGCGGTTGCTGGTGCGGTTTGCTTCGCTCATGCGTGTTCCTCCCGGTCGTGTTTCTTTAGGCCGCGGGCTTGACCCGCGGGGGCGGCGGCGCGGACAATCGCGACAAACTCGCACGCGCTGAGGCCAGGTGCGATGCCCAAACCCGCAGCCCGCAAATTTACGCGCGATAGAATACCATCCTCGTAGGTCGAACGGGCGTCGCCAATGCGGGCGGTGTTGGCCGCGACGGTAGCGGCGGCGATGCCGCGGGCATCGAGTGCGGGGAGCCGGGTCACGCCGGCGTCGTCAACGCCGATGCCGGCATCGTTGAAGAGTGCTGCAAGCGCGTCGTATTTGAGCGCGGTCTCGGGCTTTCCGCCCAATAGCCCCCCATGCGAGCCGGTCACGACGATTGTCCCGACATGCTCGGGGCTGACCGCCGATGCCGAGTCGAGCGCCCACACGGCCGGCGGCTCGGGGATCAGCAGAAACGCCGATTCGAGTGCTGCCGGGGGCTCTCTTCCGCTGGTCGGAGCGTGCGTTAGCGCCGCGGCGGCATCGCTGCAGTTGAGGCCGGGCCGGCAGCCGAGTGCGACCGCGGTGGGATTGGCATGGGTGATCACGCCCCGCGCCATCATATCGGCGCCGTCGCCGATCCGCGCGGTCGCATGGTCCACCGTGGCGGCCGGTATGCTGAGTTTGGCGAGATAGTCGAGCCCGGCAATCCCGGCATCGTCGCGCCCGATCCCGGCATCGTTAAAGATTGCCGCCGCAACACCGAGCTTGGCCGCGACATAGGCGGCATAAACGCCACCATGCGAGCCGTTGACGACGACCGCACCTTTGGCTTCGGGGCCGATGCGGGTGATGCTGTCGGCGGTCAGGATCGGCGCGGATTGAGAGGGCATGGCGTGGTCTCGTACAGAAAGGCAGCTGCCCGCCATCATGCCGGGACCGGCAAAATGTGCACAAGGCAAACCCGATTCGACGCCGCCAGCTACTTTCGATGAAAATGATTCATGCGCGCTTATCGGCGGTGGCGCGCTGCGGGCGTATCGCAGAGCCCGAATTCCGCCGCTATAATGGTTGGTGGCGCATCCGCGATCGGCGAAGTCGGGGAAACGGGAGGACCGTCGCATGCAGATCGGCTTTATCGGCACCGGGACGATGGGCACACCGATTGCCGGCTGCCTGATCGATGCCGGCCACGTGCTGAGGGTTTATGACATCAGCTCCGAGGCAACACGGACTCTCGCCGGGCGTGGCGCTGAAGCGGTGGCGAGCCCGCGCGCCGTCGCCGAAAAGAGCGAGGTTGTGTTCACCTCGCTTCCCGGCCCGGACGAAATGCGGGCGACAGTGCTCGATCCGCAAAGAGGCATTCTCGCCGGACTGCGCGAGGGCGGTTGCTACATCGATCTGACGACCAACGCGCCGGCGGTAGCGCGCGAGGTTGCCGCTGCCTGTGCCGGCAAGGGTGTTTCGATGCTCGATGCGCCGGTCAGCGGCCGTCCGCCCGGAATGACGGTGATGGGCGGCGGCGACGAAGCTGTCTTTGCGCGCCATCGCCCGTTATTCGAGGCCATTGCCCGCAACATCTTTTATGTTGGTGGGCCGGGGGCCGGGTGCGTCGCCAAGCTCGTCACGCAATATCTCGGTTACACCAATTTTGTCGCCGCACTGGAAGGCCTGTTGATCGGCGCCAAGGCCGGGATCGATCCCGGTATTCTGGCGCAGATCGTGCCGTTCAGTGCCGGCGCCAGCCGCACTTTCGACAACCTTCCGCGCTCGGTGCTGAGCGGTGCGTTCACCGCCGGCGGCACGCTCGACATTGTCGCCAAGGATCTGCATCTGGCCTGCGAACTCGCCCGTGAAGTCGCCTCCCCGGCAAGTCTGGGTCTCCTTGCCCATGACGTATTGCATCGCGCCCAGGCTCAGGGTTGGGGTAAAGAGGGGTTTCCGATCGCCGCCCGCATCCTCGAAGCGATGGCCGGCCACGAGCTGCGCTCGCAGTCTGGGCAGAATGCAGTAAACTATCAGGCGGACGATCCGCGACGCAGCCCCGCCCGCGAGTAGCGTCCGAAGGCGGGACGCAAGAGGGCGGCATCGATTAGGACGGACGGCCCGGACCCGCTTTATGGGGCCGGCATCGGTAGATTGGAGGGCAGCAATGGCGGCCATATCGGAAGCGGGGTATCGCGAAGGTCTCGTCGACTTGGCGAAAGGCCAGATCAGCCGCGAGATCTTTGTCAACGACGCGATCTACGCGCAGGAGCAGGAGCGGCTGTTTGCCCGCGCCTGGCTGTTTGTCGGCCATGAGAGCCAAATCCCCAACCCCGGCGATTTCTTTGTCTCGGGCATGGGCGAAGAGTCGGTGATCCTGTGCCGCGACCGCGCCGGTGAGATCCATGTGTTCCTCAATTCGTGCCGGCATCGTGGCATGAAGGTGTGCCGCTATGACGAGGGCAACACGCCGGTCTTCACCTGCCCCTATCACGGCTGGAGCTACGGCACCGACGGCAGGCTGGTCGGCGTCCCGTATTTTCGCGAGGCCTATCACTCAACGCTCGACCGCTCGCAATGGGGTTTGGTCGAGGTCGCGCAATTGTGCAACTACAAGGGTGCCATTTGGGCCACCTGGGACCCGGCCGCCCCGTCCTTTACCGAATATCTCGGCGACTTTACCCAGTATCTCGATCAGACTTTTGACGCCTGGGACGGCGGCGATGGCGGTGCCGAGATCCTCGGCGGCATCCAGAAATGGCGGGTGCCGTGCAACTGGAAATTCCCGGCCGAGAATTTCAGCGGCGACAGCTATCACAACATTAGCCACCGCTCCGTCGATCTGGTCGGCGTCGGCCCGTCAGGCAGCGGCCGCCGTGACATGCCGGAATTGAACCTCGCGCAAAAGCTGCACATCGCGATCCCCGATCGCGGGCATCAGACAACGGCTTATCTGTTGCCGCAGACGAGTTCGGTGCCGCCCGGCTATCAGCACTCTTCGGTCGTTTCCGACTATTTCGCGCATTGCGAAGAACAGCGCCGCCGCCGGCGCGGCGATTGGGGACGGCTGATTACCTTGGTCGGCGAAGTGTTCCCGACCATGGCGTTTCTCTCGCGCCAGCCCCGCACGATTGCGGTGTGGCACCCGCGCGGGCCGCACGAGACCGAAGTGTGGCGCTGGTTCCTGGTCGACAAGGCGGCGCCGCAAGAGGTCAAGGATTTTCTGCGCGACTACTACATCCGCTATTCGGGTCCCGCCGGCATGACCGAGCAGGACGACATGGAAAACTGGAACTACGCGCATGCCGCGAGCCGCGGCGTGATCGCGCGCCGGTTTCCCTATAATTATGAGCAAGGTGCTGGGACCGAGATCGAGAATTACGAGTGGGAAGGGTTCCGATTACCGGGGCTTGTGACCGATTTGACCCGAGCCAAGTCGAGCGAGCACAATTTGCGCAATCTCTACCGCCGCTGGGCTCAATTCATGGAAGCCGACAGCTGGGACGATTTGATGATTGAGCGGGCGCCGGCTCGGGCCGTCGCCCAAGCCGCCGAGTGACGACCGCGGCTGGCCGCCCTACCCGGCTGGAGCGGTTTCGCCGCTGTTGACCCCGCACTCGCCCAATCACGGGGCGAATTTGAGCGCATCGGGTCTTCAAGCTCGGCGGAATAGCGCCGGCGGGGCGGATTATCGGATTGTCCTCACGGGCGCGCGGAAGATCGGGTAGTATCGCCGCGGTTTCACATGGCCGCGTCGCCGATGGCGGCGTGCGCTCTCGAGGGAGGAGCAGGAAATGGGCGACATTCTCGGTCTTGGCTGCACTCACTATCCGGGACTGACGGTCCCCGACGAACAATTGCCGGGGCTGTTTCACCGGTTGTTAACCGCCCCCAATGTACCCGAGCGTTACAAGAATCCGGCAAACTGGCCGGCCGAACTGATCGCCGAACTTGGCAACGACGAGGGCTTCTCATCAGCTCAGCGCTATAGCGCGCGACTCGCCGAGGGCTTTCGGGCGGTGCGCAAATCGCTTGACGAATTTAATCCTGATGTCGTGGTGGTGTGGGGCGACGACCAGTACGAAAATTTCCGCGAGGACATCATCCCGGCGTTCTGCTTGCTCGGCTATGATGATGATTTCCAGGTCCAGCCGTGGAAGAACGGCAATGGCGGCCGCAGCAATCGCTGGGGCGAGCCTGGCGATTGGGCATTAAAGCTGCACGGTCATCGCGACGCCGCCAAGTATCTGGCGACCGGATTGATCGAGCGCGGCATCGATCTGGCCTATGCCTATAAGCCGCTGCATCATCCGCTGGCGCACGCCTTTACCAACACCTTCCTTTACCTCGATTGGGATCGCAAAGGCTTTCCCTATCCGGTTATCCCGTTCGCGATCAATTGCTATGGCAGCAATCTGCTGCATGCCAAGGGCGGCACCGCGGCCTTGTTCATACCGCCGCGCGACCCGTCGATCCCCGGCGACCCGCCGTCACCGCATCCGTGGCGCTGTATGGAAGTCGGCAAGGCCGTGGCCGAGACCTTTGCGGACTCGCCCTGGCGCGTCGCCGTCATCGCGTCATCAAGCTGGTCGCACTGTTTCCTGTCGCCGACCAATGGCTATCTGTGGCCTGACCACAAGGCCGATCGGCTGCTGTTCGATGCGCTGAAAGAGCGCGATTACGACACTTGGCGCAAGCGCCCGCTCAAGGAAATGGAGCAGGCCGGCCAGCATGAGATGCTGAACTGGTGCGCGCTGATGGGGGCGATGGAGACCCTCGACCGCCGCCCCATCGTGCACGATTACGTCGAGACGCACATCTTCGCGTCGGAGAAGTGCTTCGTTACCTATCCGGTGTAGGGTTGAACATAGCGCGGCGGCGCGTCCTCATCGGCTGACCGCCGCCGCGCTTGCCAAGTCGGGCCCTCGCCCGTAACACTGGCGGCGGGGATCCATGTTCAAAAAGCCGCCGATCCTAGAAGAGGGTGCGCAGACAGCTGCCCTGGTGTGGCGTCTGGCGCGCGACTTCATGCGCCCGCACGCCGGCAGAATTGCGATCGCATTTCTGCTGATGGGCGCTGCCGCCGGCAGTACCGCGTTACGCGCTTGGCTGATGCAGCCCGTGCTGGACCGCGTTTTTGTCGGTCGCGACGCTTCGTGGCTGCTGCCGATCGCTGGCGGCGCGCTCGCTATCGCGCTGATCAAAGGCATCGCCGATTACGGCGAAGCCGTGATGATGAATCTCGTCGGCCAACGCGTGATCGCCGATGTGCAGATTGCGCTCTTCGGCCGGTTGATGCGAGCCGATCTCGCTTATTTCCACGCCCACCCGAGCGGCACGCTGATCTCGCGGTTTACCAGCGACGCCGCGCTGTTGCGCAATGCCGCCGCGAACATCCTCGCGGCAATAGGCAAGGACGTGCTGACCGTCATCTTCCTGGTCGGGCTGATGTTCTACCAAGATTGGCTGTTGGCGCTCGCCTCGTTCTTTATATTTCCGGTGGCGATCCATCCGATCGTCGGCATCGGCCGGCGCATGCGGCGCGTCACCGCAAATACTCAAACCGAAGTCGGCCAATTGACGACGTTACTGACCCAGACCTTTCAGGGCGCGCGCTTGGTCAAGGCGTACGGCATGGAGGCGTATGAGGAAGGCCGCGCCGCCGCGCTGTTTGAGCGCGTCTTCAGACTGATCGACCGGGCGACGCGCACCCGCGCCCGCGCCTCGCCGCTGATGGAGACCTTGGGCGGCGCTGCGATTGCGATCGTTATTCTCTACGGCGGGCACCAGGTTATCGGCGGCGTCCGCACCCCCGGGGCGTTCTTCTCCTTTATCACGGCGCTGCTGTTGGCCTATCAGCCCCTCAAGAGCCTGGCCAATCTCAACGCCTCGCTGCAAGAAGGCTTGGCCGCGGCGCAGAGAATCTTCCAGGTATTCGATATCGAGCCAACCATCCGCGACGAGCGGGGCGCCCGGCCGCTGGATATCGCCGGCGGCGAAATTCGCTTCGACCATGTGCGCTTTGGCTACGCACCCGGGGCCGTCGCCCTCGACGATATTTCGCTGACCATCCCGGCGGGACGAACGGTTGCTCTGGTCGGCGCTTCGGGCGCCGGCAAGTCGACGATTCTCAATCTCATTCCGCGCTTTTTTGACGTCGAAGAAGGCAGTATCGCAGTCGACGGGCAGGACATCCGCGCGGTCACCTTGGCATCGCTGCGCGCCGCGATCGCGATCGTGTCGCAAGAGGTGACGTTGTTCGACGACACCTTGCGCGCCAATATCGCCTATGGCCGATTTGGAGCGTCGACGGCGGACATTGAGGCAGCCGCCCGAGCCGCTGGTATCGAGGGCTTTATCCGAGAATTGCGCGACGGCTATGACACCCAGGTCGGCGAGCGCGGGGTGCGGCTGTCAGGCGGTCAGCGTCAGCGGATTGCGATCGCTCGCGCAATGCTCAAGGACGCGCCGATCCTGCTGCTCGACGAGGCGACCTCGGCGCTCGACAGCGAGTCGGAGCGGCAAGTGCAATCTGCCTTGCGCACCCTGATCCGGGGGCGCACGACATTGGTTATCGCCCATCGCCTCTCGACGGTGCAGGGCGCCGACCTGATTTGCGTGATCGATCGCGGGCGTCTTGTGGAAAGTGGGCGACATACTGAACTGCTCGCCCGCAATGGGTATTACGCGCGGCTTTACGCGATGCAGTTCGCCGATGACCGCGATCTCGTCACCGCCGGTTCGGCATCATAGCCGCGTGGCGTCGCGGTCGACCGCTCCCCGCCTGTGGCGTCGTTTGCTGCGCAATCCGCGGGTGCGAAGGGCCGCGTGCTGGGCGATCCATTGTTATATTCGACTTGTCTATCGGACCAATCGATGGACCGTCGAGGACGAAGAATTTCCGCGGCGGCTGCTTGCCACCGGCCAGCCGTTTATCGGCGCCTTTTGGCACGGGCGCATGATGATGATTCCTTTGGGTTGGCGGCGGATGGCGCGCATGCACATGCTGATCTCGGCCCATCGTGATGGCCGGATCATCGCCGACGCGGTCGCCTATTTTGGGATCGATGCGATTGCCGGTTCGACGCGGCGAGGCGGCTCGGCGGCGCTGCGCACGATGCTGAAACGGCTGAAGGAAGGGGATTGCATTGCGATTACGCCAGACGGACCGCGCGGCCCAGCAATGAGCGCCAGCGCCGGCATCGTCAATGTCGCGCGGCTGGCGCAGGTGCCGATCGTGCCGATCACTTATGCGACCAGTCGACGCCATATTGCCGCAACCTGGGACCGGTTTCACATCGCCCTGCCATTCGGCCGCGGCGTGTTCTTGTGGGGCGAGCCGATCGAGATCGCTGCGGAGCTCGATGAATGCGGGCTTGAAAGCGCACGGCGGCTCGTAGAACAGCGCATGAGCGAGATGATGCGCGAAGCCGATCGCCGGGTCGGCCACCCGGTCCCGCTGCTAGCGGCCGCCGAGCTGATGCCGCTGTCCAGCCGGGAAGTGGTCGCGGGTGCGTCCGGATCCGCTTCGGAAAATTCGCCCAAACCGGCAGCGGCTCCGTGATCTTGCCGTTTGTTTATCGCGCGCTGACCCGACCGCTGCCGCCGCTGGTCACGCTGTACCTGCAACGGCGGTGCCGGCGCGGCAAGGAAGACCGGCTCCGGTTGGCGGAACGGCGCGGGATCGCGAACGACGCCCGCCCCGCAGGGCCGCTGATCTGGATCCATGGCGCCAGCGTCGGCGAGGCGACAGCGGTGCTGCAGCTGATCGACCGGTTGCTCCAGACGCGTCCCGAACTCGAGATACTGGTGACAACGGGCACCGTCGCCTCGGCGCGACTTTTAGAGAAGCGACTGCCGGCGCGCGCCCGCCACCAATTCGTGCCAATCGATTTGCCGGGTTGGGTCCAGCGTTTTCTCGACCATTGGCGGCCGGATATGGCGCTTTGGGTCGAATCGGAACTGTGGCCCAACCTGGTGCTAACGACGCACGCCCGCGGCACTCCGATGATGTTGATCAACGCCCGTTTGTCGGCGCGCTCATTCCGGCGTTGGCAAAAATGGCCCGGGCTGATTCGGCCGATCCTGGGTGCGTTTGCGCAGTGTCTGGCGCAGGATGCTGAGCAGGCTCGCCGCCTCTGCCGGCTGGGCGCCGAAAACGTGGTTGCCATCGGCGATCTGAAGGCGGCAGGGCACCGGCTGCCGGTCGACCAGGCGCAATTGCAGCGATTGAAGCGAGAAATCGGCCAGCGTCCGCTGTGGCTCGCAGCCAGCACCCATCAAGACGAGGAGGAGGCCGCCGCCGAAGTCCACGCGACACTTGCCGCGAAACATCCAGGTCTTTTGACGATCATCGCGCCGCGCCACCCGGTCCGCGGCGACGCCGTTGCGGCGATGCTGGCTCGGAGCGGGTTGCGGGTCGCGCGACGCGGTCATGGCGAGCCGATCACGCCGGAAACTGATATCTATCTCGCCGATACCATGGGTGAACTCGGATTGTTCTACCGTCTCGCCGACATCGCCTTTGTCGGTGGTTCGATCGCGCGCAGCGGGGGTCACAACCCTTTCGAGGCCGCTCGGCTCGACTGTGCGATCCTTCACGGACCCGATATGAGCAATTGCGCCGCGATGGCAGGGGCCTTGGCCGGAGCCGGGGCAGCGCAGATGGTAGATGATGCCGAAGAACTCGGAACTGCGGTATCGCTGCTGCTGTCCGATCCCCGGCTGTGCGCCGCCCGCCGGGCCGCGGCAATGCGCGTTGCGGCGCAGGGAGAAACAATTCTTGATGCCGTTCTGGCGCGGCTGGCGCTTTGGCTCGACCGGATCGCGCCGCAGCGGAGCGCGTCACCGCAGGGCGATTTGATTGCGGCTAAGGAGCGGGCGCCGCACATCGTGCGCGCATGATCCGCGTCGCCCCTGATTTTTGGGCAAGGGAACCGGGGCTCGCCGCCGATCTGCTGCTGCCCTTTGCCGCGGCCTGGAACGCCGCCGGGAGGCTCCGCCGAGCGTTGGCGCACCCCTATTGCGCCCCGGTGCCGATCATTTGCGTCGGCAATCTGGTCGCAGGCGGCGCGGGCAAGACACCGGTGACATTGGCGCTCGCCGCTTGGTTCACCGGACGAGGCGTCGCTGTGCATGTCGTCACGCGCGGCTATGGCGGGCGGCTTGCCGGTCCGTGCCGAGTCGACCCCTTCCGGCACAATTGCGAGGAGGTCGGTGACGAGGCGGTACTGCTCGCCGCTCGAGCGCCGACATGGATCGCGCGGCACCGTGCCGCCGGGATCGCTGCAGCCGCGGTAGAAGGGGCCAAGATCGTCCTGCTCGATGATGGTTTTCAAAATCCGACGATCCGCAAGACGCTGTCGCTGGTTGTGGTCGATGCCGGTTATGGGTTCGGCAATGGTCGGGTAATGCCGGCGGGTCCGCTGCGCGAGAATCTGGAGCGCGGTCTCGACCGCGCCGATGCGTTGGTTTTGCTCGCCACGGAGGGAGAGGAGCGCTCGGCGTCCCTGGCACAGATAAACGGACAGCGGCCGGTCGTGCCTGCGATCTTGGCGCCGGTTGCGGGTGAGCGGTTAGCCGATCAGCGGGTACTGGCATTTGCCGGTATTGGACGGCCGGCAAAATTTTTTGCAACCTTGCGCGCCCTTGGCGCTGAAATTGTCGGTGAGCGCAGCTATCCCGACCATCACGCCTTCAGCGAAAGCGATATCGCAGCGCTGCGGCGGGCGGCCCGCGGCGCTCGCGCGCGACTGGTAACGACCGCAAAGGATTTTGTGCGCCTACCGGCCGCAACGCGCGCCGATATTGAGGTGCTCGAGGTGGAGGTCTGCTGGCCTGACCCCGATGCCTTGGCTGGGCTTCTCGCTCCGCTCGTGCTATCCGCCCGCGGAAATGCCAACCCGGAGCAAGCAATCCCCTGACCCCATCCGAATTTCGGATCGCATCGAGTGGTCGAGTGCGGCTCTGTTATTTGGCGTCTTGCGATTGCTGCCGATCGAATGGGCATCCGCGTTCGGCGGCGCCGTGGCGCGAGGCATAGGGCCATTCCTCGGCATCTCAAAGCGCGCCCGGACCAATCTGCGACGAGCCTTTCCCAATCTGCCCGAACGCGAGATCGAGCGGATCGTCGGCGGGATGTGGGATAATCTCGGCCGCGTCGCTGCCGAATACCCGCATCTGCCCGACATCCGTGTTTTTGCCCCTGGCGGTCGCGTCGAGACATACGGCATCGAGCACATGGACAATGCCGTCGCCGCCGGGCGGGGGATGATCATCTTTTCCGGCCATATGGGAAATTGGGAAATCGGGGCGATCGCCGCAGTTCAGTATGGGTTTACCGCGGCGCAGAGTTACAATGTCACGCAGATCTATCGGGCGCCAAACAACCCGCTGATCGACCGGCTGATCGCGAAGTTTCGCGGCGATCGTGGCGAGTATATTCCCAAGGGCGTAACAGCGGCGCGGCGCGCTTATGCGGCGCTCTATCGCGGCGAGCATTTGACGATGCTGGCCGATCAGAAGTTGAACGAGGGCATTCCCGTCCCGTTCTTTGGCCGCCCAGCGATGACCGCCACGGCGCTTGCGCTGCTTGCGCTGCATTTCGACTGCGATGTGCTGCCGGCGCGGGTCGAGCGACTGCGGGGTGCGCATTTTCGTCTGACGGTCTTCCCGCCTGTGCCGTTACCCCGCAGCGGAAATCAAAATGACGATGTTGCGGTGCTGACGGCCAATGTCACAGCAATTCTCGAATCCTGGATTCGTGAGCGGCCGGAAGAATGGCTGTGGGTTCATCGCCGCTGGCCCGATTAGCAAAGGAGTCGTTGCTGGCTGAACCGATAGGTTACTCGTTTTCGTGCACCGCACAACCGTAGCGCATTGCTCGATCATAAAAACGTCTGTTGCGTTCGACTTTTTTTTGTGCAGCATTTTTGGGGCGCACTGTCTTAATCAAGCCGTCACCTTTAGACGGGACCGACGAGCTCTGAAGATCGGATCGAAGCGGAGGGACAATCATGGACATGACACGCCGCGCAATAGCCGAGTTTTTCGGCACGCTTTGGCTGGTATTCGGAGGTTGCGGAACGGCCCTGTTCGCCGCCGCCTTTCCGTCTCTCGGAGTCGGCTTTCTCGGTGTGGCGTTTGCCTTCGGCCTGACGCTGCTGACGATGGCTTATGCTGTCGGACACATCTCTGGTGGCCACTTCAATCCGGCGGTTACCATCGGGCTGTGGGCCGGCGGACGGTTCAAGAGCGCCGACGTGCTGCCGTACATCATCGCCCAAGTAATCGGGGCGATCATCGCCGCCGCGATCCTTCATTTCATCGCGTCGGGGAAGCCAGGCTGGGTCGCGGACGGCTTCGCCTCCAACGGCTATGGCGATTTGAGCCCGGGCAAATACGGATTGAGCGCCTGCTTTGTGACCGAGATCGTGGCAACCTTCTTTTTTCTGTTCGTGATTATCGGCTCGACCTCAAAAGGAGCAGCTGTCGGCTTTGCCGGTATCCCAATCGGCCTGTGCTTAACACTGATCCATCTAATTACGATCCCGGTGACCAATACCTCGGTCAACCCAGCGCGCAGCACCGGGCCGGCACTGTTCGCTGGCGGAGCCTATATCGGCCAGCTATGGCTGTTTTGGCTGGCGCCGATTATCGGCGCGGCTATTGCCGGTTTTTTTACCCGCTGGCTCTATCAGGCTGAGTTGGTCACGGTCGACACGGTTGTCGTTGAGCAGCAACGGATCGGATAAAGGCCCTGCTGAGGCTCTATTCGTCGTCGCGGAAACGCGCCCAAGGAGCGGGCCGCCCCAGCTTGCGGTCGATCATGACCACGACCAAGGTGACGAACAGCGGCAGTGCGAACACCAGAAAAGCGATCGAATAGAGCAGCGTTTCGTTACGGATCTCGGCAAAAGGCTTCTCGATCTCGTCGACCGGCACCACGATCGCGAGCACCTGATCGTTGCCATATCGGGCCGGGATGTTGACGACACGGCCAATGTAACTCCGGCCCGCGACATTGTAGATACGCGTGCCCGCCATCGGCTGATCCCGGTAAGCCGCGACCAGACCGCTGATAACCGGATCGTTCAGGTCGGCGATCTTAGGAAGGGTGGCTCCTGTCTTTCCCGTGGCTCTGAGCGCGTCGTCGACCCGGGACCCGTCAGGTATAGCCACGACTTCGCCCGCCTTGGTGAAGATGAAGGCTTGGCTGCTTGACGTTATCTTTTGCTCGCTGAGAAAATTGGCAAGATCGACAACAGCCAGATCAGCGCCCATTACCCCCGGCGTTGGCCCGCCAAAGCTGCGGCTCAAGGTAAATCCCGGCTCGCCATTCGATGCAAAGACGTAGAGGTCGCTGTGCTCGACGACATCGGTTGCCTTCGCCCCCGCAAACCATGGACGCTTGCGCGGATCATAGGCCTTCCCCTGATCACGACGGCCGACCACCGCGCCGTCATCGGCGAGAAAAACCCATCGTACATCGGGCGGGCCCGTGGCGTTGGCGGTCACGATCTCGTTGGCAAAGACGGCATCGGGCGGCGCTTGTAGTTCTTTGCGAAGCGTGTCGGCCTTGGCGCCCGCGATGTGGGTCGTCATAAAGAAGTCGCCGCTGTCAAACCCGACGTAAAGCGAAAGGATCTGTGGGTAAGTCCGCAAGGCCCGCAGCATCGTCGCCTTGGTGCTCGCATTATTAGCCAAATCGGGTGCGGTGAACATCGGCGCCGCCGAGGCGATCCCGACAACTGCATACATCGGGTCGTATAGCAGCCTGATCCGGTCGACGATCTTCTCGTCCGCATACTTCATCAGCCGCTTGGCCGACGCGATCGCAAGCTCGTTCGATTTTGTCGAATTGTACCAGATGATGCCGCCGGCCAACGCGATGATGATGAACATCAGGAGCGCTGTGATCCCAGCATAAGTCGGCCATTGAATCTCTTTGCGGATGCTGCCGCGCTTGGCTGACGCCCTCCGCCGGTGGCGTTGCGGGTCGGTCACAGTCATCACCCTCTCGCGCGAGTGCCGGCGTATATATCTGTCAGACGATCATAAGAGGCGCGTCCCGGCGCTGTCCAGCCGAGGGTTAATGTCTCAGCTGCGATCAGGCGGAGGCTTGCGAAAGGCGATCCGGTGGGGACACGGCGGGGGTGGTGTCGGTTTCTTCAGTGACCTCGACCGCGACGGTCATTCCGAGATGGTCCGACGGAAACCCGGTCCAGGTGCCGGAAACCGGCACCGCCTGGCGCGGATCGCGCACGACCGCAACCCGGATTAAATCCGCGCTGCCGACAATGCCGTTAGTCGGATCGAATTCGACCCAACCGGCGCCCGGTAGGTAGACCTCCATCCAAGCGTGGGTCGCGCCGCCACCCACCCGGCTACCGCGGCGCGTTTCGGGAACAATCAGGTAGCCGCTGACAAAACGAGCGGCGAGACCCAGCGAGCGGACCGCTTCCATCATCAACACGGCGAAATCACGGCAACTACCGCTGGCCAACTTCAAGGTTTTGATCGGATCCTGTATCCCGGTTTCTTCGCGCGCCACATAGGTCAGATCGCGCCGGATCGCGTAAGTCATCGCCGCCAGCATCTCGGTCGTATCGCTGCGCCCGTCATGCCTCAGGAACTGCCGCGCCCATCGGTCAATCTCGTGCTCGGGGTCGAGGTATTGCCGCTCTATCAACCGCAGCAGGTCGGGCATGTCCTCGGCGCCATAACTGAACGGATAGCGCATCGCATGCTCTTCGATCTGAAAATCGAGCGCATTGCTAGCCGAATGATCGAGCCGAATCATGCTGTCAAAGCCCAATTCCGCCGCGCGGCCGGCAAACCGCGCAATCGCGACGCAATTGCCGAAGACATCGTGCACCCAGCGCAAATCGGCCGGCTCGGGTGTGATCGTCAAACTGGTCTCGAGCAGTTTCTGGTCATGGCTGTCGCGCGGGCGCAGCATCATCCGATGCTCGCCAAAGCTGACCGGCTGCTTGTAGCGATAAGTCGTGACGTGACGCACGCGAATTACGGACATTGGGCCTGCTACTGAGCCGCCATCTGGGATTGCGAGGCTGCGCCATCATACCCGAAGAAGGCGATCGAGAGATCACGGCTGACGGCGATCAGCTGTTGTTGAATAACGTCCAGGAATTCGTGCAATCCCTCGCTGATTATTTCCCTAATTGTCAACGTGCCGAGAACGGCGCGCAATCGGTCCAACTCTTCGGCCGCATCATTCGCCCCGCGCAATGAATAACGCGATTTGACTTCGCCCAGAAGGAGCCCGGCTTCTCGGACGCAATGATGCACCGAGCGCGGAAACGCCTGGTTGAACAGCAGGAAACCGGCAACCCGTGCCGGGGTCGTTCTCGCAGCATGAAGACGGCGGTAGGCGTGATATCCGGCGGCTGAGCGCAAGAGCGCATTCCACTGGCTGACATCGGTTGGCGAGCCGACATTGGCGATGTCGGGCAATAACAAATGATACTTGATGTCGAGGAGCCGGGTTGTCTGATCGGCACGCTCGATATAGCGACCGAGTTGGTAGAAGTACCATCCTTGGTCGCGAAAAAACGTGCCATCGGTGATGCCGGTATGAGTTTGACACGCTTCCTTGATTGTCGCGAACAGCGCCGACAGCCGGCCGGGGGCTAAATCGTCGCTGTCGAGGGCGGCCAAGCGGTTATAGAAGACGTTGAGCTGCGCCCACATTTCGGTCGAGATCAACGGCCGCAAGGTGCGCGCGTTCTCACGGGCATAGCGGAAGGCGTTGAAGATCGAGTTCGGGTTGTCGGCATCGATTACGTAAAATTGCAGCACGCTCGCTGCTGAGACTTTGCGCTTGGCCGAGAAAAAGCGCTCCTCGTCCGAATTTAGCTGGATGATCGAGCGCCAATTCTGGGCGCCGCGGCTGTCCCGCGAAAAGGTCTCGTTGACATCGAGAATGCGGGCCAGGTTTTCGGCGCGCTCGACATAGCGGGCGAGCCAAAAGATGCAATCCGCATAGCGGGCGAGGAGTACGTCAACCAAGGACCCAGGTATCCTTTGATCCACCGCCCTGCGAGGAATTGACGACCAGCGAACCGCGCCGCAACGCTACCCGCGTCAAGCCGCCGGGCAACACCCAGGTGCTCGACCCGGTCACCGCAAACGGCCGCAAATCGACATGCCGCGGCTCGATGGCGCCATCGATCAATGTCGGCGCCACCGATAGATTGATGCAGGGCTGGCTGATGTAGTTTTCGGGATCAGCGAGTAGTTTATCGCGGCACTCGTCGAGTTCGGCGCGGCTCGCCTTTGGGCCAACGGTAATCCCGTAGCCGCCAGCCTCGCCGACCGGTTTGACGACCAGTTCGGCGAGATGGTCGAGCGTGTAGCGTAACGCTTCGGGCTCACGGCAGATATGGGTCAATACATTCGGCAGGATCGGGTCCTCGGCAAGATAGTAGCGGATTATGCGCGGCATATACGCATAGACCGCCTTGTCGTCGGCGACGCCGGTGCCGATCGCATTGGCGAGGGCTACAGTCCCCGCGCGATAGGCGCGCATCAGCCCGGGCACGCCCAACATGCTGTCCGGACTGAACGCCTCGGGATCAAGAAAATCGTCATTTAGACGGCGATAGATTACATCGACACGGGCGAGCCCGCCGGTCGTGCGCATCCACACGCGATCGTCCTCGACCACCAGATCCTGACCCTCGACCAACGGCACGCCCATCTCGCGGGCGAGAAAGACGTGCTCGAAATAGGCCGAGTTATAGGTACCGGGCGACAGCAGAACGACCTGCGGATCAGCGATGCCGGCCGGCGCCATTTCATGCAATGCCGCGATCAGGCGGGCGCCGTAATTGTCGATCGGGCGCAGGCTGATATCGTCCAGCAGATCGGGGAAGGCGCGCAGCATCATGTGCCGGTTTTCAACGACATAACTGACCCCCGACGGGGTGCGCGCATTATCTTCGAGTACCAGGAACGTGCCCTTTTCGTCGCGTACGATGTCGGTGCCGCAGATGTTGACATAGGCTTTGTGCGGCAGGTCGACGCCGCGCATCTCCGGCCGGTAGTTATGGTTGCCGAGGATCAGATCGGCCGGAACGACGCCATCCCGCAATACCTGCTGATCGTGATAGATATCGTCGAGCAACAAATTGATCGCGGTGATCCGCTGGGTGATGCCGGTTTCAAGATGCCGCCATTCCTCCGCCGACAATACCCGCGGCAGCACGTCGAACGGCAGAATCCGGTCGATCGTCTTTGCGTCGGAATACACGGTAAAAGTGATCCCGAGATTGTAAAGTTCGGCATTCGCATCGGCCGCACGTTGCTTTAATGCCTCGATTGACAGCCTCCCCAAGCGCTCGCGGACGGCGGCGCTCGCCGGACTGCCCAGCATCTCGCAATAAAAACCGAGCGGGTCGTAACCGTCGAGGATAGAGCGATCCATGCGTTCCCCGGATGTGATCCGCCACAACTATTCTGCATATATCGCGCCAGCGGCGAGAATTCGATTCTCCGGAGCAGGACAGCCAAATCATTAGATAACACCGCGCGAAGACTTTTCGCGCGCCGGCGAACGAACGCCTATTTCGCAGGCATTCTCAGGCGCGATTGCCCCCTCACCAGCACTGCATCGCGAACCTCAAGCCCGGGCCGCTCCTGAGCGAGCGCTTTAGAGGGCGCCGCGCTCATGAGTTCGAGGGTGGTGCCGGCGATCGCAATAGTGCGCGTCATCAGGGCGCCGGGTAATGAGTGCGTAAGGCTTGGCCGTCGACCTCGGCGGGCTGCGCGTCGATCAGGATAAAGGCGAAGACCGCTGGAACCGAGCCGGTGTTGACCCAGGCGTGCATCGTGCCGCGCTGCACGACGATGTCGCCCTGCTTCATATGTACGATTTCGCCGCTGTCGAATTCGAGATCGCATTCGCCCGACAGGAGGATCGCGTAATCGACGGTCTCGGTGCGGTGCATGAATTTGGGGGTGCCGGGGGCGAATTCAGTGACCCGGATAACCGTGCCCTGGCCGGTTCCGACATAGTTGTAGCGCTTGACAAAACCGGCGCGCTGCGGGGCATCGGCTTCGGCCGAATTGTCGACCGGCATCTTGTCGGTGGACCAGATCTCGCAGCCTGAAATGTGCGGTCGATTAAGCCGCGGGACCGCGGTCAGCCTTTCGTCAGTGGTGACGATCGCTTTGCCGTTTGCATCGTGCCCGGTGACGATCCGCCGTACTTCCAGCGCCATGGCCGCCCTCCCTCGGACTGGTTTCGCCTAGTGCGACCAGTCTACGGCAGGAGGCCCCGACTGACCACAGCCTCGCCGGACTGGAGAGGGATCCAGGAGTCAGTCCGGCAGCGCCGAAACCAAGTAAAGCATCTGCAATGTCTGGCTCGGCTTGGTGTCATTACCGAAGGTTTGCGAGAAAATCGTCGCGATTTTCCCCGAACGATAGATCGTGCTGAGAGCGCGGTCGACGGCGAGTCGGAAATCCTCGTCGCCACGCGGCAACGCCAACGCGTAAGGCTCTATTGTTAAATAATTGTCGGCGAGCAGCAATTTCCCCGGAGCTTTGCTCTTATCGGCGAGAAACATCAGGATGCCGCGATCGGCAAAATACGCCGAGACCTTGCCGTCGTCGAGCATCGCCAAACCCTCCTCATGGGTCCGCGCCGGGATGACTTGAGCGGTAATGCCGGCGTCCTTCAGAGACGCGTTCAGCTCTTGCTGTGTCGTGGTGCCGGCAAGGACGCCGATTTTGCGCCCACCAAGCGCATTCAGGCTCTTTGGCCCATCGCTGCGGATCAAGAGCCCGGCGCCGTCGACAAAAGTCGGGATCGAGAAATCGACCTGCTGGCGTCGCGTTAAGGTTTCTGTGGTCGGCTCGCACAGCAGATCCGCCTTGCCTTGCGTGATCGCATCAAAGCGGTTGGCGGCGGTGACCGGAACATAAACGATGTTGAGCGGTGTCACATGCAGCTGGTCGCCGAGTTGCGCGGCAACCGCGCGGCACAAATCGACCATAAACCCGGCGGGGTCGCCGTTTTTGCCCTTGTACGAGAATGGCGGTGCGTCGTCGCGATAGGCGATACGGATCGATTTATCCTGCTTTATCCGGTCGAGGGTCGCAGCCGAAGCCGCCCCGCCCGCCAACACGAGCGCCGCCACCAAAGCGGCATATAGCCTTATTCCGTTCGCCCGCATGTCCCCCTCCCATTTTCGACTGAGTATTGCAGCCCGATAATAGCGCCGCCCCCGCAAAAGCTCCTCAACTGGTAGCGAATGGCGACAAACAACCTCTACGCGCAACAACCCGGCTCAGTCGGCCCGGCCGCCGGGCGTGGGCGGGGTGACCGCGCGGCGTGGTGCCCAGGGAACCTCGCGGATGTGATCGAGGTCGATTTCGGGCATCGCGATGCCCAGCGAACCGGCGACACGGTTGGCGAGATCGTTGTAGCTCTCGAAATTATGCCGCAGCCGGCCACGCCAGGCCGGGACCCCACCGCTCGCGTGCAATTCGAACGCCGACTCGCGGCCGTCGAGCGCCGAGGAGACATGGTCCCAGGCCATCTGTAATAACGCCGCGCGCTGCAAGGCCGTGTACCCACCACCGCCAAAGGATTCCTCGAAACCGTTGGCGACTTCGGGTGCGGCAAGGTCGTGGTCGGACGGGGCCACGACCAATGAGGAACCCGGGACGATACGCAGGATCTCGGCCATCCGCGGCCGGGCGCGCAGGATTGCAAGGCCGCCTGCCGAGAGATGGGCGTGGTTGGGGACGCAATAGCCACTTGCCGTGAAACGCGGGTCGCGCTCGCAGGCGGTGAGGCAGCTACGCACCGTCTGCACTTCGATGGTCAGATCGAGAAGGTAATTGATCGTTTGATCGTGCTTGGAAAGACCCATCGCGTGGCTCAGCGCCAGAGCGAGGCCGAGCGTGAACTCGGCCTTCGATAGCCAGCCGTAAAGATGATGCCAGATCAGCCAACGCACGACCGGCTCGGGTGATTGGCCGAGGAAAAACACGCTCTCCCACGGCACAAACACGTCGTCGAGCCACATCTGGCCGTCGAGCTCGTCAAACCGGCTCGACAGCGGCGCCACAAACGGGTTCTTGTCGCGCGCCGCGATTTTGCGGCACAGCACGGTGATCCCCGGGGCATTGACCGGGACAATGAAAGTCACGCGCTGGCCATCGATTTCGAGCCCCGAGACGCTGCCGACATAGAGGTCCTCGGCATAGGCCGGGCTCGTGTGCATGCCGATCTTGCCTGAAATGACGAGCCCGGCGTCGGTTTCGCGCACGATCTTTAATGCCAGGCGGTCGGCCGGGTTCTCGCGCATGCGGTAACCAATCGTCGGTCCACCGCCGCAAAATGTTAGAAACCGGCCAGTCTTGGCGATCATTTCGCGATAGCGGGCGGCGTTCGCGACTTGCTCGGGTGAGTAATCGCGTTCTTCGAGCGAGCACAACAGGCCAAGCGCGATCAGATGGCCATAAGCCGGCGTGTGGGTGATATTGCCGGCGCTCAAAAACGTCGAGGCGGAGAAAAACCGGCCCATCGCGCCGAGTTCTTCGGCGGTTTTGGGGGCGACATAGGCCCAAGGAGTGCGGTTTCCAAAGCCGTCGGGCGGGGCGAGTGCCGTGTCTCCCCAGGCGGCGTCAAAGTGCAGATCGTACCAAGCCGACATACTCGTCGACCATCGCACGGGTCGCGGGATGGGTGGGCAAATCGTCGATCATGCCTTCGCCCATGACCCAGACGCGCCGCCCGTCGCGCAGCGCCTCGCGGTACTCCGCCCCTGTTCTCATCTTTCGCTCCCCGCTACCGCTCGGTCGCGGTCGCCAGTATTCCCCGGCGCCCGTGTTTGACTGCGCCGCCGAGCTATCTAGACCAACCGCTCGTAAAGATCATCCCAGTTCGAAGAATTCCTTGGGCGTTGGCCGCAAGCCTCAAGGACGGGCTCGTGGGCGCGAGCTGGTTCGCTTTTGCTTGGCGGATCGAGGTTAGGCGGCGCGGTTGAGCAGGCCGGAGACCGCGTTGACCAATTCCTCGTTACGGAATGGCTTGCGGATAGTCGGGTGGCCATGATGCTCCAGCGGCAAGCTGGAGGTTCCATAACCGGTGACAAAAATAAACGGGATGTGCCGCCGCGACAAAACTTCAGCAACCGGAAAGACGCGCTTCCCACCCAGATTGACGTCGAGTACGGCGGCGTCACAGGTTTCTATCTCGGCCGCATCGATTGCTTCCGACAGCCGCGGGATCGGCCCCGAAACGATGCAACCCGCGTTTTCCAAAATATCCTGAATCAACGAGGCTACGAGATACTCATCCTCCACCACCAATACTCTGATCCCGCAAAGTTCTGCGTTCATCACGCGGCTTCCTCTCGGCTCGGAGGTTCCGTGGAAGATACAAAGACAAGACGATCTGGATCGGCCGGGATCGTCATCCGGCACCGAAGCGCGCCGTCGACTGCTTCGAGCTTTGCTTCTCCCTGTAACTCGAAACGAAGCCCTCGCTCGATCAGTTCCGTTCCGAAGCCGGGCTTCATCGGGCCGTTAATCTTTGGGCCGCCCTGCTCGGTCCAAATCAATTCAAGGTAGAGCGGCGAGTCCCCGCCAATCTTCCAGCTTACGTCAACCCGCCCGCCCGCCAGCGAGAGCGCGCCGTATTTGGTCGCATTGGTTGCTAATTCGTGGATCACCAGCGCCATAAACAATGCCGCTTGTGGCTTTAACATGACAGGTGGGCCGCTGACTGTCAGATTGGCGCCATTGGGTGCGAGATGCGGGGCCAACTCAGCGCGGATTACATCGCGGAGCCGAGCCTCGGTCCAACCGGCATCCGCGAGCAGGTCGTGGGTGTGTCCAAGGGCATGAAATCGCCCGATCAATTCAGTTTTGAGGTCTCCGTCCGGCAAGGTACGCTCAGCGATCGAAGAGACCACCGCAAGCGTGTTCTTGACCCGGTGACTGAGTTCCGCGGTTAGAACCTTCTGCTGCTCCTCGGCCTCGATGATGTTGGTCACATTGACAAAGGTCAGCAGGACGCCATCGATCACATTGTCGGGAGTCCGATATGGCAAGAGCCGAGCGAGATAATGTTCGCTGCCGTCCGACACCTTGACCGCACGCTCAATCACTTTGCCGCTAAATACTTGCGAAATGTCGTCCTTAAGATTCGGATAAACGAGCCGGCTCGACAAATCGGTCAAGGGGCGCCCTTGATCGCCGGCAATCAGGTTGAACAGCTTGGTAACATCCGGCGTAAAGCTTCGGATTACAAGATTGTTGTCAAGAAAGATTGTCGCTACTTGAGTGCTCTGAAACAAATTATACAGATCGGCATTCGCACGATCCAACTGATCTATTTTTATGTTTAGCTCATTATTTACAGTCTGCAGCTCCTCGTTTACTGATTGCAGCTCCTCTTTGGACGTTTCGAGCTCTTCATTCGTCGATTGCATTTCCTCGTTGACCGAGAGCAATTCTTCGTTTGACGAGCGAAATTCCTCATTGGCCGTTTCGAGCTCTTCGATTGTCGACTGCAGGCGCTCCCGGGTTTCCTGGAGTTCCTGCTCCAGCTGCCTGACGGTCGTGTCTACCGTGTCCCGTTTCTCTGCCCCATCGCCGTCTTCCTCTGTTCTGATGGAACCCTCGTCGGTAAAGACGATCCCGTAGGCTCTTTCGGTTCCTTCGCTGACCGGCTCTACGACAACCCGGATCATCTGGATCCCGCCATCGACCTGTACCGCGACACGGTCGCGTATGACGCGCCGACCTGTGGCTTTCGCACTCTGTAGCGCCACCCGTAAATCAGCGCGCAGGCCTGGCCGGGCCATCGCAACGATGTCGCGACTGGGTGGCCCAGCAGCGGCTTGAAGATATTTCCCGGTTCCCGACGAGAAATAGAGCGCCTGGCCCGTCTCGTCGACGATCACATAGGCCGGGCCAAAATGCTCGACGATCGTATTGGCGATGCGCCGAAGGAGGTCCGAACGGTGCAGCAGACTGCTCCGCTCTTCGTCTCGGATGCCCAATTCGCGGCGCGAATAGGGTATGAATTGGCGCAAAGGCAGGATCGGTCGCGAGACCAGCTCGCGGCGCCGAAACAAGCGATTTTTGCGATCGAGCGTGACAAACAGGTCGCTGTGTCGCGATACGTTTTCCGAAGCCCCAAGGAACAGGCAACCGCCCGTCCGGAGCGAGTAATGAAATAGCGGGATGATTTGCGCCTGCAATGACGGCTTCATATAAATCATCAAGTTGCGGCAGGAAATCAAATCGAGCCGGGAAAACGGCGGATCGCGGATCAGGCTGTGGGTCGAAAAGATGCACATGTCGCGCACCTCCTTGACCAATTGATAGTAGTTCGCTTCCTTGATAAAAAAGCGCTGCAGCCGGTCCTCGGAGACCAGTTTGACAACGTTTGCCGAATATCGCGCGGCGCGGGCAACCGTCAGCGCCCCTTCGTCGATATCAGTGGCGAACAACTGAACTCGCGGCGGCGCTGGAAATTTTTCGAGATGCTCGCGCAGTAGGATCGCGATCGAGTAGGCCTCTTCACCGGTGGAACATCCGGCAACCCAGACCCGGACTTCTTCGTCGGCCCCTTTGTTTTCGAATAATTGCGGGATTACAGCTTCAAGCGACTCATATGCCGCCGGATCACGAAAGAAGTCGGTTACGCCAATTAACAAGTCCCGAAATAACGCATTGATTTCCTCCGGCTGCTGTTCCAGGCGATCAGCGTATTCTTCGAGCTTTCTTGTCTGAACGACCTGCATCCGCCGCTGAACCCGGCGCTGGAAAGTGCGCTCCTTGTATTCCGTGAAATCATGACCGGTCCGGGTGCGCAGCAATGTGTAGATACGGGTCAGCGCATCGCTCGGCTGCTCCGGATCAAAAGCGTTCCAATTCCGAACATAAGCGACGATCCGTTCGGGAATCTCCTCGACCGGGAGTTCAAGATCGACAAATCCGGCGGCCACCGCACTCGACGGCATTTCGGCGAAGCGCGGTCGCGACGTGTTCGAACCCTGGGCGATTGTCAGGCCGCCATTCTCTTTAATCGCCTTTAGGCCGATGCTGCCGTCGCTGCCGCTGCCCGACAGCACGACACCAATGGCGTGCTCTGCTTGGTCCTCGGCCAGCGCATTAAAGAAAACGTCGATCGGCGCCCTCTCGTGATCGTTCAGACCGGTACGGCGCAGCTGCAGCCGCCCATCATGGATCGTCAGGATCGCACCGGGGGGTAGAACATAGACGTGTTCGGCTTCGACCAGTCGCCCGTCCTGAGCGTCGACCACCGGCATCTTGGTCGCCCGGCCAAGGATCTCTGTCAGCATGCTCTCCCGATCGGGCGCCAAATGAGTGACGACGACAAAAGCAAGGCCACTGTCGGCAGGAACGGATTTGAAAAACGCTTCGAGGGCCTCGACACCGCCGGCCGAAGCACCAATCCCGACAACGGGAAGATGGGCTGCCATGCTTTATTCTACCGCTTGTTCTTATTCTTCTAACATCTGTTTCCGCCTTTCGTCACGAGAGCGGGTTAACTTTTAGGATTCTTACGTCGATTTGATCCGGAACGAACCGAGAGGCGCGTCGTTGGCGAGTCAGTCGCTGTATGACGCCTGAGGAAAGATGCATCGGGACATTATCGCGATTGGAGGATCCGCCGGTAGTCTTGATACACTGTTGTCAATCGTCGCGGCCTTCTCGGCCGATTTCAAAGGCAATATATTTGTCGCGTTACACATCGGCAATCGCCCCAGCCAGCTCCCAGAGCTGCTTGTTCATGCTGGGAATCTGCCGGTCGACGCACCGCGCGATCGCGAACCTATCGAGCCCGGTCGCATTTATGTAGCTCCGAGCGATCGGCATTTGTTGGTTGAGCGGCAGGTCGTGCGGCTCTCCCGCGGGCCGCGCGAGCATTTCACGCGGCCGGCCATTGACCCGTTGTTCCGCTCGGTGGCGGCGAGTTATGGCGGGCGCGCCATTGGCGTCGTGTTAAGCGGCGGCGGCAGCGACGGCGCCTCCGGCCTCGACTCGATCAAACGCGCGGGCGGCATCTCGGTGGTACTGGACCCGCGCGATGCCATCGCCCCCGACATGCCGCTTGCGGCCGCCGAAATTGTCGAACCCGATTACCTGGTCAGAGGCGTCGAGCTTCCCGGTTTGCTGGCGCGCTTGTCGGGCGAGGAAATCTCCGAGCCGGAACACATTCCGTCGAGCCGCCTGCCGGAGCCGCTGCAAAAGCCGGAGCGTCCGTCGGCGTTGACTTGCCCCGATTGCGGCGGCGCGTTGCGAAAGATCGGCGCCGGGTCAACGGGTCAGTTCCGCTGCCATATCGGCCATATCTTTGGCGCTGGCGAGTTGCTGCCGGCTCAGGTCGAATTGCTCGAAAAGGCGCTCGACGTCGCGCAGCGGGTGCTGAGCGAACGGATCGAGCTGTCGCGGCAGATGGCCGAAGGTTCCAGAGCGGCCGGCCGCATCCATGGCTTACGCTATTGGGAACGGGTGCGCGCCGAGGCCGAACAGCAGGTCGAAGCCATCCGTCGAGTCCTTCCCGATGCGGTCGAAGCGGAGGACGAGCCGCAGGAAGCAGCGGAGTAGGCTGTCGGAAGCCCGCCAAACCAGCATTTAAGCTCAAGAACCGAGATCACGGAAACTTCGCGGCGCGGGACTGACGACGATGTTGCCTTGCGGCTCGACCTCGAGCACCGCCAGACCGCGCTGCACCAAGCCGTCGGAGGTAAAGCGGAACAACCCGTCGACGCCGCTGAACCCCTTTGGGTTCTGGATTGCCTCCATTGAGAATGGTGGACCACTCTTGCCGCTCGCCAATGCGCCGGCGAGGGCGGCAGCGTCATAGCCGAGCGAGGCAAGCCGCGGTGGGTCACGGCCATAGGTCGCGTGAAAATGCTGAGCGAAATCGCGTCGGGCATCGGGCGGCGATGCAGCGAACCAGCCGCCGTCGAGCGTCCGCTCGCTGCCGATATCGGGCACATCCCACAAGCCTGACCCGAGGAGCCGGGTCGCCTTGTTGTCGAGCCCGGCGGCGGCCAATTTGCGCGCGATCGCTTTCAGCTGCTCGCCGCCTTCGGGGAGCAACAGCGCATCGAAACTCGGCACCGCCGGCGGTGGGGGAACGGCTGGCGGCGGGGAAACCGCCGCCGTCGGAGTATCGGGAGGGCCCGCGGCCGTCGCGGCCGCGGGGGCCGGCCCGGCGGGCAACAAGGCGGCTATGGCGGTTGATGGATCGCCGGCGCTGGGATCGAAAAACACGGTTTTGGTCACCGTCGCCCCGCTCGAGGCGGCGGTCTCGCGCAGCGCGTCGGCCATCAGATGCCCGTAAGGGCTGTCCGGCGCGAGGGTGGCGAAACGCGCAATCCCGCGCTGGCGGGCATAGGTGACCTCGCGCACCACCTCCTGGCGGGGCAGAAATCCCATCAGATAGATCCCACCGCCCGCGAGGTTGGTCACGGTCGAAAACGCGATGACGTTTATGTGGGCATCTCGCGCGATCGGGGTTACCGCCTCGACTTCGGCGGCGAGCAGCGGCCCGAGGATCAGCTTGACCCCGGAATCGACCGCCGACTGCGCCGCCGCGGCCGCCCCCGCCGGCGTCCCCTTGGTATCGCGCGGCACCAGAGTCAGCTGGTCGCCGCCGGTCTCGAACAACGCCATTTGCGCGGCATCGAGAATGGCACTGCCGAGGCCGGCATTGGGACCCGAGAGCGGCACCAGCAACGCGATCTTGGCCGGCCCCGACGGCGCGACCGCGGTCGGCGGCGCCGGCGCGGTAACAGGTGGAGGCGGCGGGCCATAGGGTGGTTGCGGGGTGACCAGCGGCGCCGGTACGATCGGCGCGGGCATACAGGCGGCGAGCGCCGCCAGCCCGGTGAAGGCGGCCACTAATGAGGCGAAGCGGGGGAAACACCAGCGCGGCAACGATGACCTCGAGCGCGAGCGGAAAGGCGGGCGAGCCTAATGGTGCCGCCGATGCGAGTAAACCCGAGCCGGACGCGCTGCCGATTCCAACTGGCCTCCCGGCCCCCGGCCTGCATTTGGTGGCGACCCCGATCGGGAATCTCTCCGACATCAGCCTGCGCGCGTTGGCGGTGCTGCGCGGCGCCGACCGGATTTATTGCGAAGACACCCGGGTCACCGGCAAGCTGCTCGCCCGTTTCGCTATCAAAGCGCGGCTTGACGCCTATCATGACCATAATGCCGAGGCGGTAAGACCGAAGATCATCGCGGCATTGAAGGACGGCGCGCGGGTGGCCTTGGTCAGCGACGCCGGGACGCCGCTTGTCTCCGACCCCGGCTACAAGCTGGTATGCGCGGCGATCGCCGAGCAGCTACCGGTTACCGCAACGCCGGGCCCCGCCGCGCTGCTCACCGCGCTGGTGTTGTCCGGGCTGCCACCCGCCCCGTTTCTGTTCGCCGGCTTTCTGCCGCGCCAGCAAACGGCGCGCCGGCAGGCGCTCGCCGGCTGGGTGTCGCTCGGCGCCACCCTGATCTTTTACGAGACGGCGCCGCGGCTCGCTGCCACCCTCACCGATATGGCCGAAATCCTCGGCCCGCGCCCGGTCTCGGTCGCCCGCGAGCTGACCAAATTGCACGAGGAGATCAGGCGTGGCGCGCTCGCCGAATTGGCCGATTACTATCGCGAGACTGGCGCGCCACGCGGCGAGATTGTGATCGTCGTCGGCCCGCCTCAACCGCCCGCGTTGCTCGACGAGAATGAGATCGACTACCGGCTGCGATTAGCGGTCGCCAAACTCGGCGTGCGCGATGCCTCGGCTAGGCTTGCCGCCGAGACCGGCCTGCCGCGTAGCCAGCTATACCGCCGCGCGCTAGCGTTGCGCGAGGAACAGGGATGAGGCACACCCGGCCACATCCCGCCAGCAGATGGCGCCCCTCTCCCCGGCGGCAACGTGCCGAGCGCCGCGGGCGGCTCGGGGAGTGGCTGTGCCTGTGGCATTTGCGATTGCGCGGCTGGCAGATCGTCGCGCGCGGCTGGCGCTGTCCGGCCGGCGAAATCGATATCGTGGCCCGCCGCGGCAAGGTCTTGGCGATTGTCGAGGTCAAGTCGCGTGACAAACTCGCGGCGGCGGCAAACGCTGTGACACCGCGTCAGCGTCGACGGATCAGCCGAGCCGCCGAAGCGCTGATTATGTCGCGTCCGGATTTCACCGGCCTCGATGTGCGATTCGACGTGATGCTGGTCGCGCCCCGCCGGCTGCCGCGGCATTGGCCCGACGCCTGGCGCACCGACAGCTAGCGAGGAATTTGCGCGATCCGCCCCGCGCTTTCTCTAACCTTCTGAAAATGCGACGAATGTTGGGACTTACTCGGCAGTTATCCAGGTTTCTCAGCCGTTCATCTTGCCGGCCATAAAAGGTCACAAAGACTGGCCTTGGAAATAGCGCCGCTCAGGCCGGAAACTGGCCGGGACATCTCAGCTGGGGGGCAGTCGGTGTCGTTTTTGCGGGTTACGCTTTGGCTGGCGTTAGGGTTCGGCGTTTGTACTGGCCTCACCGGCTGCCCATTGGCGATTGTCGGCGGGATCGCCGCGGCTGGTGGTGCGGGGTATCAGGCGAACCAAGAACGCGGGGTCCAGGGCACGTACAACGACTTTGCGATCAAAACAAACATTCAAAATGCATGGGGCAAAGCGGATCTCAATCTCGCCCCGACAATTGACGTCACGGTTTATGAAGGCCGCGTGTTGTTAACCGGCACCGCGGCCAATCCGGAACGCAAAGCCGAGGCGGCGCAACTTGCGCGGAGCATCCAAGGGGTGCGCGCCGTCTATAACGAGATTGAGGTGACGCCCAATGAATCGGCGTGGGATTCGACAAAGGACGCGTGGATCACGTCCGAGGTTCGATCACGGCTGGTGTTCAGCAACGTCCGCTCGGTGAATTACAACATCGAGACCGCGGGAGGCTCGGTCTACCTGATCGGTTCAGCGCGCACCGAAGCCGAGCTTCATCACGCCACCGATCTTGCGCGCAATGTTCCGGGGGTCAAACGCGTCGTCTCGTATGTCGAAGTCCGCCCGGGCGAGCCGCCCGGCGCCCAATTAGCCGGGCCGCCCCCTGCGTCGGGGCCGGCGGGATATTCGGCAGCTCCAGGGGGGCCACCGGGATATTCGGCGGGCCCGGCCGAACCGCCGGCAGGCGCCGTACCCAACGCCGCGCCGACCACACCGGTCGAAGTGCAAAAGCTTTAGGGCATGGCCCGTGCACCCATTTACCAAAACGGACCATGCGAACGATGACGTTGCCCATCGCGAATCACAGCCAGACGGCATAGAATGGATGAGGAAGATGAAGTCGTTAAGTTGCTATACAAACATCAGGGGAAATTAAACAGGTATGCCGGCCATTGGGAGTGGCCAAATAAATCGCTCAAGGAGAAGGGAATCGCCGAGGATTTTGTGAGGAGCCATTTCTCCTTGACGGGTAAATTTCTTAAGGTGTTTGGCCCCGGCGAAGATCCTCCAGATATAGTCTTGGAGGATGAAAAAGGCCAAAAAATAGCGCTTGAGTTGACGGAATTGGTAAGTCAGAAGACAATCGAGCAATGGGATACTGGTGTTAGCAGAGATTGGGCGCGATGGTCTGATCAAACTCTCTTAGGCGAAATCCGGAATAGGATAGAGATAAAGGATACGAAGCTTGCAAAACGTTCGATAGGTTTTTACGCGCGTTTCCTTCTCGTGTTGCATACGGACGAACCAGTCCTGACACCTAAGGCAGTAGAACGGATTCTATCTCACCCGATTGAAACGCGGAAATTAGATGAAGCATTCGTACTGTTTTCCTATGATCCTTGCAACGAGAGCTACCCGTTAATCCGCGTTCCAATCATCCGGTTTCCTAACCGCGGTTAAAGGCCGGCATCACATCGCGCGCGAACCAGCGCAGCTGATCTTTGAACTCGTCGGGCGGCAGCCCTTCGGCCCAATGGATCATGAAATCTTCGAGACCGGGGTATTTGGCCTCGATCGACTTGATCCCATCGATCACTTCTTGCGGCGAGCCGCAGAACCACGCCTTTTGCGCGACGCCATCGGACAGTGAGGGGACCCGCGCCGGCGCGCCGGGGGTGCCCCAAGTACGGCCCTGCTCGTCCGCATAACGCACCAAACCGAACGGCGCGAACCATTTGTAGCGCTCGTCATGTGACGGCTCGACCCGCCGCATCGCCTCCTCGCGGCTGTCGGCGAGATAGAGCCCAGCGCCCCAGATCATGTTCTGACCGAGCTTGACGTCCTGGCCGTGGCGCAAGCAGGCGTCGTGGTAGGCGCGCACGACATCATCGAGGATCTTTTCGCCGTTCAAGGTCACCATCGCCTTGATGCCGTATTGCGCCATCATGTCGATGGTCCGGCCGCTGGCGATCGGCATCCAGATCTCGACTGGCAGGTACTTTGGTCGCGGCACCATCGTGATTTCTTCGAGTTGATAACCACGATAGGGGACGCTTGGCGGGCATTCGAAATACTTGCCCTTCTGCCGGAACAACTCCTGGTTGAAGCATTTCAGCAATAGCTGCAATCCTTCCTCGAAGATCTCGCGATTGGCGTCGGTATCGAGCAATGGCGCGCCGAAAGTCTCGACCTCGCGGGTGTGATAGCCACGGCCGACGCCCATGATCACCCGGCCATCGGTGACGATGTCCGCCATAGCATAGTCCTCGGCGAGGCGGATCGGATGCCACATCGGGAGGATGTTAAAGCCGCAACCGAATTTCAGGCGCTTCGTCTGAGTCGCGAGCCACAAACCAAACTGGATCAGGTTCGGGATGCACTCGTAACCCTCGTGCTGAAAATGGTGCTCGGCGGTCCACAGCGCGTAATAGCCTTCCTCGTCCATGACCCGCGCCACGTCGAGCGCCGTCGCGAAAACTTCGGACAAGCGCTCGTTCGAATAGCGGCGGTCGTTCGCCGGCGTACCGTTGAGCCCGATATTGTCGAGTTCGATCTGACCGACATAGAGCGCATGAAACCGTTTGATCATGGGGGTCGTCCTACCTCCGTTTCGAACCGCAATCTCGTAAGACTAGACCGTCATCGTTGCGAGTGGTCGTGCTGCGCATAATGCTGGCGCAGCAAATCCTTGCCGTAATCGTTGCCGTTGGGTGTGCGCACCACCGTGTGGATATGGTCGCGTGATGGGGTGTCGTTGTCATACATGATGCCCGATTGGTGATCGAATTCGACCAGGATCACCGGGCTCAGGACACGGTAGTAGAACGGGCTGGCATCGTCGAACGCGCCGATCCACGCGAAACACGTCTGCCCGAGATGGCGTTTCACCTCGGCCCAGCGGATTTCGGCGTGGCCCGGGCGGATGCGGCCGGTATAGGTCGCGAGCAGCGCTTCGAGCCGGTCGCGGGCCTCGGGCGGCAGATCGCCATAGCGGATCCCGCTGGCATCGATCCGCCGGTTGTCGTTGAACGCTGCCGTCAGCAGTTCTGCGGGTAGATCGGCGCCGATCGTCGCCTGCTGCCGTTCTTCGGCCGACAGCGAGCGCATCAGCGCATACCCGCGCTCCTCCTCCGCGGCGAAGACGCGGGTTCCCTGATATTTACCGAAGCGCGCCAGGACCGGCTCCGAGCCCATAAAAGAGGGCGTCAGCACCAGCTGATCGCCGAGAACAAAGCAGTTGAGGTTCAAGTGATGCCCGTCGATCTGCCAGCCCCAAGGCTCGCTCGGCGATGGCGCGCCGAACAAACTGACCCAATAAAGCCACTCGCCGTATTCCTCAGCCTTGCCGGTGATTTCGAGGGCGTGTTCATTGAGCCTCATGACGTCGCGGGCGGTCTGGTAGCCGACAGCGCTCAGGCTCGCCCGCATCAGCCCGAGCGCGGCCTTGCGCTGGTCATGGCCGAGATCGGCGAGGCAGACGCCGTGGCGCATCAGCCACGGATGGATGTTCGACCATTTCCGCCAGGCCTCGTCCCCGACGGTGAAGCTCGCCGCGCTACGCTGCTCTGGGCTCAGCGCCACGAGGAACGAACGCGCCGCCTCCACAACCGGGGCGGTCGAGATGCCGGTTTTCTCAAGCCGGAACAGGCCCGGCACGACCTCGCCGCCGATGGCCACCCCGCGAAACGGCTCGGCAAGCCCGTTATGAGCCCGATCGAGCATCGGCCGCATGCGCGGCGGCAGCTCGAAGGGACGGATGGCCGGCGTCGGCGGCCGCTCCCGCAAGCCGAAATGCGCGGATTCTCCTGCCATGCTCGGATCTCCTGGCGATCGCCCAACCGCACTTGGATAGGCCTTGGCACGACCTTGTTTCAATAAAAACAGCCGCGCATCAATAGCGCCCGCCGAGTTTGCTGTGGTCCCAGCTAGCGATTTTTTGCGGGGTAATTTTGAGGACGACCCGCTTGGGGGCGCTGTCGAGTGATCCGCGCCGCCCGCTTTCGGCGCTGCTGCGGCGGTGGTCCATGACCCGGCGCACGGTCTCGACATCCTCAATGATTTCGCAGGCTCCGCGCACCATGACGCCGCGCAATTCGGCATAGCTGGCGCCGGTCTCGACCATCAGCCCGACCTTTGGGTTGCGGCGGATGTTCAAAACCTTTTGCGCCTTGGCATAGGAAGTCATCCAAAAGGCGCCGTCTTCGACGTAAAACCCCATCGCTACGACATGCGGAAACCCGTCCTTGTCGATCGTGGCGAGGGCGCATTTCGGGTTCTCGCGCAAAAAAGCCGCCTGCTCCTCCGGGGTCAGCCGGATCTGGCGGCGGCGATTGACCGCGGTCCCGCTTTCGTTCCCGGGCATGTCAATTCACCGCCATAATTGGCATCTGCGCCGACAGCACCGGGTTATCGGTATCGGTAATCGGCAACATCGCGCCTCCTCGCCCGCTGTTCCCAAGTAATGGGGCGACTGTCCGATCGCTGCGGGATCGAGTCAAGCCTGGGTCGGATAGAATGCGCAGCCGCGGTGATGCGGGGTCGACCGGCCGCGGCATCTCGCGGCCGCTTTTATCGAGATGTTGGCGGCCTGTTTCCCGGCTCCGATGCATGGTAATGAAGCCTCGGCTCGTCACGCCGGCAAGCACAGGAGGAAGTAAATGGGCTACACGCTGGAGCAACTGAGCGCGGATATTCGCCACGCCCTGAAGACGGACGCCGGCCCTTCCGGCAAGCAGGCGGTGTGCGCGCTGATATCGAAGGTGTTGCTGGACAAGGAATTTGTCGCCCGGCACCTGACCGCAGACCAGTGCCAACCACGTAAGGTGCTTTACGAGGATCCGGAGCTGGGCTTTTGCATCTGCGGGCACGTCTACGAAACCCCCGCGCATGGAATGCCGCACGATCACGGCTCAAGCTGGGCGATCTACGGCCTCGCGGTCGGCGATACCGAAATGACGGACTGGCGCATCGTTCAGCCGGGTGATGACAGTAACCCAACGCTAGTCGCGCCGGAGCGAACCTATGTCCTGCAGCCGGGCGACTCGCATTTCTATGATGTCGGCGTGGTGCACTCGCCAAAGCGGGACGGCCTCACCAAGCTGGTGCGCATCGAGGGCGCCAACCTCGATCACATCAAACGCTCGAACATCAAGGCCGCCTGACACTATCTACGGCTGGTAACAGCATTCCGCTGGCGATCGGCGGGCGCCGAGCCGACATACGAATTCTGCTCCCTCGCCACTCTCCAGCGGCGTAGCCAGGCGGGCACTGTTCAGTCCGCGGCACCGGCTGAAGCCACCACCCCCTTTGCATTCGGGGACGAAAACAGCGTCGACCGTGGTATAACTACCGCGGTTTCGCGCCGCTTGGCTGAGTTGATAGGTCCGCAACTTCGCTTGATGGACCGGCGGGGGAATGATGAGGGCTGGCCGCAAAATCCTAATCGTCGATGATGATACCGCGCTTCGCAAGTCGCTCGCTGAGCAGCTGGAGCTGAACGATGAGTTTCTGGCTGTCGAATGCGACAGTGGAGCGCAAGCACTGCAGGCGGTCGAACAGCACCGGTTCGACGCGATACTGCTCGATATCGGACTTCCCGATATGGACGGGCGCGAAGTATGCCGGGCGCTTCGCCGTAAAGAGATACACGTTCCGATTATGATGCTGACGGCCTCGGACACCGATGCCGACACCGTGATCGGCCTCGATTCGGGAGCCGATGATTATGTCACAAAGCCGTTTCGGCTCAGCGTGCTGTTGGCCCGGCTGCGGGCGCATCTGCGCCAGAGCGAACACAGCGACGATGCCATCTTTACGATCGGGCCATACTCATTTCGTCCGAGCGCAAAGCTGCTGACCGACCCGAGCAGTCGCAAGAAAGTGCGACTGACCGAAAAAGAAACGGCGATCCTGAAATATCTATATCGCGCGGGCGATCAGGTCATCGGACGTGAAACCTTGCTCGGGGAGGTATGGGGATACAATGCCGGGGTCACCACCCACACCCTCGAAACCCATGTATACCGCTTGCGGCAGAAGATCGAACGTAATCCGACCTCAGCCGAAATCTTGGTGACCGAGCCCGGCGGTTATCGTCTCGTCCCCTGATGCATCGGACGGAGGTCGTTCCTTGATGCATCGAACGGAGGCACTGGCAACAGCCGGATCGCAGCAAGACGTCGTTTTGTCCGGTCTCAGGTGAACGAATTACTGATCGTCAGCGGAGCAGACAGCGCCTATTTCCCGTTGCTGAAAGACACCGTTCTCTCGGTTCAAGCTCTCCGGCCTGACGCGGCGATCGGGATTCTCGACTGTGGGCTCGATCCCGAGCAAACTCAGTGGCTATCGGCGCGCGTCGCTCACCTGGTCAAGCCGGGCTGGGACATCGATTTTCCGGGGCGGACCGCGACCGCCGAAGCCCGCAAGGCGCAATTCGCTCGGCCGTTCCTGCCCCGCCACTTTCCGGGATACGATATCTATTTGTGGATCGATGCCGACGCTTGGCTGCAGGACTGGCGGGTGGTCGATGTTTATGTCGAAGCCGCACGCCGCGGCAAGCTTGCCATCGTCCCGGAAATCGACCGCGCGTATAAACGCCACTACAAGCGACCCAAATTGTTCGGCTGGACCTTGCCATGGAAAAATTACCGTGAGGCGTTCGGTTGGCGCGTTGCCGATCGGCTTGGGCGTAACCCGATGGTTAATTGCGGCGTCTTTGCGCTGCGAGGCGACGCGCCTCATTGGCAAGTGTGGGGCCGCGTGATAGCGCGGGTTGCGCAGCGGACGCGTTTTTTTTTCGTTGAACAGACGGCGCTCAATTACGCCATCTTTGCCGAACATCTGCCGGTCGATTTTCTGCCGGCTTATTGTAATTGGATGCCGGGCGACGCTGCCCCGGCTTTCGATGCCAAACGCGGTCTATTTGTCGAGCCCTATTCGCCGCACGAGGTGATCGGGATAATGCACTTGGCCGGTCGGGAGCAGAAAAGCCACAGTTTCCGCCTAAGCCGGCTTGATGGCGGGGAAGTCGAGACTTCGCTTCGCTATAGCGAGAGCCGCGCGTTGTGCAAACCGACTAGTAGCAAACACCGGTTTACAACCGAGACTGCCTAAGAGGCCGGTCTAATCTGAGGTTCGCCGCTCTCTATCGTTTCTTCAGGAGAGCGGCGAACAACTGGGAAATTAGGTGGATTTTAGTTCGATCTTTCTCGCCTTGGCGGGAGCCGCCTTGGGGAGGACAAGGTGCAGTACGCCGTCCTTCGCGGTCGCTTCGATGCGATCACGGTCGATATCTTCAGAGAGCGTAAAGACGCGTTCGTAATCGCCGTCGGCGTATTCGGAGTAAACCCGCTGATAGCCGGTGTGCTGCTGGTTGGCCGAGCGGGCCCGGATCGTCAGAACCCTACGCTCCAACGTGATGTCGACACCGTCAGGGCCAACCCCAGGCATCTCGCACATCACCATTAGGCTGTCGGTGGTCTCATAGATATCGGCTGGCGGCACGAAAACCGGGCGGGGAACATTGGTACCCGAACCACCTTGCGTCTGCGCTACCTGCTGACCTTGTCTCTGCGGTGTGCGCTGCTCGTTACCTTGGGTCTGGGGAGTGCGCTGCTCCACCGTGCTTACTTCTTGGGGCATTTCTCTATTCCTCCGATTGGGTCAAGCGGCGCGGATCTGAATTTTTTTCGGCCGATCCGCTTCCAGCCGCTCAAGTTCGATCTCGAGAACGCCGTTGCTGTATCGAGCTTGAACTTTTTCGGGATCAACGCGAAACGGGAGCTGAATGGTTCGCGCAAAGGTGCCGTAAGCGCGCTCACGCCGATGCCATTTGACATCCTGCTGTTGTATTTGTGGCTCGCGCCTTCCTTCCAATGTCAGCACTTCGTCCTGAAGACTGATGTTTACGTCATCACGTTTCATGCCCGGCAATTCGGCGGTGACCACAACGCTGTTTTCGCCGAGCCAAATGTTGACCGGCGGAAACTCGCGCGCTGCCGCCGAACTGAACCCCGAAAACACGCGGTTCATCTCGCTTTGCATTCGACGCAATTCGAGGAAAGGGTCGAGCCCCAGGCGGGGAAATTCCGATAAGGCCATTTTTCACTCCTCCAAGATCACCAGAAGCGCCGCCTCAGCCCGCGACAGGTGAAGATAGAGAAGTCGGCCGGATAATATCCGATAGCGACGCCGCGATTGGCCCGGACATGGTCCGGGGAGGAGTGGGTAACGGTCGATCACATCCTCACCAAGAAGCGACATGACCTCGGTCCGCCGATTTCTTGCGCGACCTTCATTCCTGCCGAGACCCGCTGAGCGGCATCCGGCACGACTTTTGATCTAGGAGGCCCGGTCCTGACGTTCAAGCGGCAAGCCAGGCGGAACTTGCCGCATTCCGGAGTAGTTCATATTTCGCCTGCCGGATAAGAGGCAGTTTGCGGCCGGTGTGGACTGCTTCAGCAACTGCTCAACAACGGAGACTAGCAAGGAAGGGCACGAAGCAATGCGAATTGCTCAGGTTGCACCTTTGTGTGAGAGCTGCCCACCGCAACTTTACGGCGGGACAGAGCGTGTGGTTTCGCATTTAACGGAGGAGTTGGTTCGCCAAGGCCATGAAGTCACCCTATTCGCAAGTGGCAACTCGCGGACCAAGGCAACATTAGAGGCGCCATGCGAACGAGCGCTAAGACTTGATCCCGGCTGCCGGGATCCGCTAGCCCATCATATGGTTTTGGTCAATCGCGTTGCGCGCAACGCGCACCTATTCGACATAATTCACTTCCATATCGACTATCTCCACTTCCCGCTATTTGCTCCTCGCTGGGGCAAGACGCTGACGACATTGCACGGGCGCCTCGATTTGCCGGATTTGGCGCCCTTAATGCGGGAATTTCCAATGATGCCGCTGGTCTCGATCTCGGCCGCCCAGCGCGCGCCATTATCTTGGGCGAATTGGTACGGCACAGTGCATCACGGCCTCCCGCCCGATCTCTTCTCTCCAGGCCACGGCAAGGGTGGCTATCTCGCTTTTGTGGGTCGAATAAGCCCGGAAAAAGGGCCGGAACGGGCAATCGAAATCGCTCGCCGTGTTGGCCTGCCGTTGGTCATCGCGGCCAAAGTCGACAAGGCCGACTACGAGTACTACACGACTCAAGTCGAGCCTCTGCTCAATGACCCATTGATCGAATTCATTGGCGAAGTGAACGACGACGAAAAGGGTGCATTGCTCGGCGATGCTGCTGCGCTGCTTTTCCCGATCGATTGGCCGGAGCCGTTCGGGCTGGTGCAGATCGAGGCGATGGCCTGCGGCACGCCGGTCATCGCGTTTCGGCGCGGTGCCGTTCCCGAAATCATTGACCCTGGTGTTACCGGCTTTATCGTCGACGGCCTCGATGAAGCGGTCGCAGCGGTTCCAGAAGCGCTTAGGCTCGATCGTGACATGATTCGTCAACGCTTCGACGATCGCTTCCAAGTCGAGCGCATGACGCGTGATTATGTTAGCTTTTACCGAAAGATCTTGCATTTCGGGGCGGTGAGCGATCGGAAACCCACCACCGCAGCTGATGCCGGGGACGTTTAAGCCCCTCGTCGCGGGGCTAACCTTTGATGTCTGAACCTTCAATGTCAGAAGCAGCCTCTGAGGGCGGCGAGGCTTCTCGCTTTTCCATTAAATCGGCAACCTCATTACAGGAGCGCCGGCCGCGGACATTAAAAAGCGGTCATACCTTTGCGGTTTTTGATCCGCGCGGCGACATCGTCGCTACCGCCGGTAGCCCAGATGGCATTTATCATCGCGACACCCGGCATTTGTCGCGTCTCGAATTGCGGCTTAACAACGCGCCGCTTCTCCTCCTCAGCTCGAATGTTCAAGAGGACAATGTCGTTCTGACGGTGGACTTGACCAACCCGGATCTAGGCCCCGGCGATCAAAATAAACTGCTTGGAGAACGCATCCACATCAACCGCCGACGATATATCGCAGCGAACTGCTGCTATGAACGCTTGTTCGTGCACAATTTCGATGTTGTTCAGCACGCGCTAAGCTTAAACATTGATTTCGCTTCGGATTTCGCCGACCTGTTTGAGGTCCGCGGACAAAGACGCGGGCGGCGCGGCCAGCAGTCGACGGAGCAGCGCTCGGACTCATCGATTGCTCTCCATTATTTCGGGTTGGACGGGATGGAGAGGATCACAACGCTGTCGTTTGATCCCTGTCCGACCCGGCTTGATGGGAGCCAAGCACATTATCAACTGACGCTGAAGCCGGGCGAGGCAATGCGGGCGTTTCTACAGATCGCCTGCAGTAAAAAAGCCCCCGACAGTGACTTAGCCCGGCAGTTCTATAGCACTCTGCGTTTGGCGCGGCGCGCGATGCGGACCGCGAGCGGGCACGCCGTTGCGCTCGAAAGCTCGAATTCGGTTTTCAATGAGATGGCGCGACGCTCCGTCGCCGACCTCTACATGCTGATCACCGAAACCGAGCACGGGCCCTACCCGTTCGCCGGAATCCCCTGGTTCAGCACGGTATTTGGCCGCGACGGGATCATCACCGCGCTGTTCGCGCTGTGGCTCGATCCGGCGATCGCCAGAGGCGTGTTGAAATTTCTCGCCGCCACACAGGCAACCGAAATCGATCCAGCGCGTGATGCCGAGCCGGGCAAAATTCTGCATGAGATGCGCGGCGGCGAAATGGCCGCACTCGGAGAGGTGCCATTCTCGCGCTATTATGGGACCGTCGATGCGACGCCGCTCTTCGTCATGCTTGCCGGCGAATACTATGCGCGTACCGGCGATCTCGACACCATTCGCGCACTGTGGCCGAACCTTGAAGCCGCGCTGCGCTGGTGCGACACCTACGGCGATGCCGATGGCGACGGGTTTGTCGAATACCACCGGAAAAACGCCAACGGGCTGGTGAACCAGGGCTGGAAGGACTCACACGACGCGATCTTTCATGCTGATGGTCGGCTTGCCGAGGGCCCGATCGCGCTGTGCGAAGTTCAAGGTTATGTCTACGCCGCCAAACACCAGGGAGCAAATCTAGCGGCGGCACTCGGCGATGCCGCGATGGCCTCGCGCTTGCGACAACAGGCTGAGACTTTGCGCGAGAAGTTCGAAGCCGCGTTTTGGTGCGAGGAGCTTTCGACTTACGGGCTGGCGCTCGATGGCGACAAAAATCTTTGCCGAGTCGTCTCTTCAAATGCCGGGCATGCGCTGCTAACCGGCATCGCCGACCCTGAGCGCGCGCGTCGGGTCGCCGATACGCTACTGGGGCTGTCGTGCTATTCGGGGTGGGGCGTACGCACGATTGCTGTATCAGCGGCTCGCTACAACCCCATGTCCTATCATAACGGTTCGGTCTGGCCGCATGACAACGGTCTGATCGCCCTCGGCCTCGCGCGCTATGGACTGAAACAGGGGGTGCTTAAGATCTTTCGCGGCCTGTTCGAAGCCGGCGGATATATGGACTTACGGCGGCTACCCGAACTGTTTTGCGGGTTTCCTTGGCGCCAGCTAAACGCGCCGACCCTCTATCCGGTTGCCTGCAGCCCGCAAGCCTGGGCGGCCGCGACTGTGTTCGCCTTGGTGCAAGCCAGCCTCGGACTGAGTTTTACTAATCAAGCGACTGAAATTTCTTTTGACCGGCCATCGTTGCCTCGCTTTATCAACGAACTGCACTTGCGGGGTCTACAGGTGAGAGGCGGCTCGGCCGATGTCGTGCTGCGGCGTCACGATCGGGATGTTGCCCTTAACATTACGCGCCGCGAGGGCGTTGTGCCGATCATCGTCAGCCGCTGAAACCCACTAACCAGAAACTCACTAACCCGTTAAAATCCTGCTGTAAGGCCTTCCTCCGCGAGACCGAAATAGGCTTGTGGATCAGACGGGGACTCGCCGAGCGCCTGCTCTTCGCGGCCGACGCAGCGACGAGTCGCCTGAAACACCGACCGCCAATTCGATCTCCCCGGCAGAGCATTCAGAAAACAGCCATCAAAAAAGCTGTAAGTGCGCTCGACTTGACAACCAAAGGACGGCCGGTCGCGCCGCGAGGCGGTCATGATGATCCGATTGGGCTTGATCATTGCCCCGGTGGCAAACCCGCCGCTATAGCAGCTCGAGACCACGACAACCGTCGGTACGGTAGCGCAGCCCTGCGAGAGCGCCTGCGCCAATTCTTCGGGATGCAGCGCACGCTGCGACGGCGCCAGCCACAAGCCGCCATTGTGCTGGCCATGCGATGTCAAAAAGATGAAGCAACGGTCGGCCGGCCCCGCCGCCAGGCTCGCAACGCGTCGGAGCAGGTTTTCCGCGGTGGCCGCCTCTGCCCCGTCGTGCAGTTCAGCGGCGCTGGCGCTCAGCCGATGAATATTCGCGGGCGGAACGTTAACCGCGCGCAACCGCTTCTCCAGCGCATGGGTGGCGTCATCAAATACTGGCTGAGCATCGTCGCCGGCGGCCAATACGACTTTCCAACTGCCGCCGGAGGCTGCTGATGGCAGAGCCGCCGATGCCGGAGCAACCGATCCGACAGCAACGGAGGCCAGGGCGGCCGGCGCCATTCCTAGCAAAACCATCGTGAGCCAGCGCGCTGCGCGTGTCATTTCGCCAGTCTCCATGCCCGCATCGGTTTCATGCTAGGCTCATCACTTTCGAAGGAGGATGCAATAATGGCCACTGCACTAGCCGAAAAGAGCTGTACGCCGTGCCGGGGCGGCATTCCGCCGTTAACCGCCGAGGAGGCCGAAGGACTTCACACCCAAGCGTCGGAATGGGCATTGCTGGACGATGCCAAGCGGATCGAACGCACCTATCGTTTCCGCAATTTCCGAGAGGCATTCAGCTTTGTCGAGCGCGCAGCGGCGCTGGCTGAAGAGGAGGCTCATCATCCGGAAATCCGCTTTGGCTGGGGTTTTGCCACCATCTCGTTGCAGACGAAGAAAATCAAAGGTCTCCACCAAAACGACTTTATCATGGCAGCGAAGCTCGATCGCCTGGCCGGTGATTAAGCTGCTGGGGTCATCTTAGCGTGCTCCAGAGAGCGGAGTTTCTTGGCCTCCAAGTCAAGAGCAATTAGCGAGTTAGGGAGGGTAGGTCATGTCGACATATATCATGCTCGCCAATTGGACCGAGCAGGGCGCACAAAAGATCAAGGAATCACCGCGGCGGCTCGAACTCGGCGAAGAAGGCGCTTGCCGATATGGGGGGTGAGTTCAAGGGGTTCTATATGACCATGGGGGGTTATGACCTGGTCATGATCTATGACGCGCCGGACGACGCGGTGTCCGCACGGTTCACGCTCGTCCTTGGCATGCTGGGAACCGTCCGCACCCGGACATTGAAGGCTTTCCCCGAGGCGGCGTATCGCGAAATCGTTGCATCGCTTGGTTAGAGAATGCCGTGCCGCCACGTTTAGTGGTGGCCACCTCTACTTCTGGGAGGTCCAACCAGTATCGTTGTAGCTAATCTAACTTGGGAAAATACTTTAGGCGGCTCGGGGTGTTGTCGCCATAGCAGCGATTACTCATTTAGCCAGCGGCGAGCGAAGCCCAGGAGCCCCTGCGGCAAAAAGATGACCATTGCGATAAAGATCGCGCCAACCGGGATCAGATAATACTGGGTCAAAAAGCGCGATAGGCCCTCGCGCAGCAGCAAGAAAAAAGCGGCGCCGACGATTGGCCCGACCAAAGTGCCGATACCGCCAATGACGTTGTAGATCACGGTCTCGCCCGAAACGAGAAAGAACACGAAATCGGGGGCCGCGAACTGGTTCTGGATTGCGTAAAGAACCCCGGCGAGGCCGGCAAACAGCCCGGAGAGCATGACCGCAACGATCTTATAGCGCTCGACCGCATAGCCGATCGCACGGGTGCGCGCCTCGTTTTCGCGGATCGACTGCAGCACCATGCCAAACGGCGATTGGGTGATGCGCCGCAATAGCAAATACGACCCGGCCACGACCGCGAGCACAAACCAGTGCAGAATCGTTGGGGTGAACGAAATCGACAATGCCGGGCCGAAACCGAGCGCCGGCTGGTCAAAAGTGAGACCGTTCTCGCCGCCTGTCACCGAGGTCCAGGTAAAAATAATGACATAGAAGATCTGCGAGAAGATCAATGTCGTAATCGCGAAATAGATATCGCGCAGCCGCGTCGAAAAATACGCGACAAAGGCGGCAACCGCGGCGGCGGCGATCAGCCCATAGAACAGCGCCAGCCACAGACTGGGCGGATGGGTGGTCAAGAGGGCTGCGGCCGCGCCATACATGCCGAGCCCAAAAAAGGCCGAATGACCAAACGAGACCATGCCGGTATAGCCGATCAGGATATCGGACGACATCGCCAACAGGCCCCAGATCAAAATCTCGGTGACAAAACGGCGCCAGAACTCGGGGAGGACAAGGGGCGCGGCAAACAACAAGGCGATGATAACGGCAAAGCCCGTCCAAAAGACGACGCCGTGACCCCGCCTCATTTTGGCGTCGCGACAAACAAGCCGGTGGGCCGGAACAACAGGGTCACAATCAGCACGACGAACGAGACGATGACGGCCTGGGATGGGCTCACCCACAGTGAGGCGTAAGCTTCGAGAAGGCTGATAAAGATCGCCGCGGCAATCGATCCGCCGAGGCTTCCCATGCCGCCGACCACGACGACAATAAAGGCCCGCAGAATCCAGCTTGTCCCCATCGTCGCATCGACACCGACCAAGGGGCCGAATAGGACACCGCTCGCCGCCGCCATCGCAGAGCCGATCGCGAAGACTGCGGTCAACACCCACGGCACCGGGATGCCCATCGATTGCGCCATTACCCGGTCCTGGGTGGTGGCGCGGATCCAGATGCCCCAGGTGCCAAATTTGAGAAACAGCCAAAAGCCGCCAATGATCGCCGCCGAAAGCAGGGCGATGACCACCCGGTACCAAGGATAATCAAGATAAAACAAAGTAAAATGGCCACCAATAGGCTCGGAGATTTTGCGCGCCACCGGGCCGAACTGCCACAGCGCGTAGTTCTGCAATACCAGCGACACGCCGAAGGTCGCCAGGATCGTGGTCAGCGGGTCGCGGCCGATCAACGGCCGCAATGTGACGAGGTAGATCGCCGCTCCAAGCAGTCCGATCAGCAGCGTTGCTGAAATCAGCGCGAGCCAGAAATTGCCGGTTGCCGCCAGGGTCAATACGCCGACATAGGCGCCCAGCATGAACAATTCGCCATGCGCGAAATTGACGACGTCCATGATGCCGAAAATCAAGGTCAGCCCGGACGACACCAGAGCCAGAATCATGCCGGTTACAATGCCGTTGATCGTCTGGATCAGAAGCTGGTCGAGCGGAATGCTCACGTCAGACGCCGAGATATTGGTGAATTACAGCGGCATCGACATGCAATTGCGCCGCCAGGGCATGATGCCTGACTTCGCCTTTCTCGATGAAATAAACCCGCTGGCTGGCTTCGAGGGTCAACGGCACATTCTGCTCGACCAGCAGCACCGCCACCCCCTCGCGATGCAGGACATCGATAATATCGCGGATCTGCGACACCATGCGCGGCATCAGCCCCTCGGTTGGCTCGTCGAGGAGGATGATTTTGGGCTCCAGCATCATTGCCCGCGCTATCGCCAGCATTTGCTGCTCGCCGCCCGACAAGGTGCCGCCGGCCTGGTTGCGCCGCTCTGCCAGCACCGGGAAATAAGCGTAGACCTTGTCGAGGAGTTCGGCTTTACGCGGCTTGCCGACACCATGCCGGTCGAGCCCGACTCGAAGATTCTCGAGCACCGTCAACAGAGGGAAGATGCGACGGTCCTCCGGCACATAACCAATTCCGAGCCGCGCTAGGCGATGCGGCGGCAATTTGCTGACGCTGAACCCTTCGAAACGGACCTCGCCGCCGCTCGGATGCACAATGCCGGCGATTGCCTTTAAGGTCGTGCTTTTGCCAACGCCATTGCGGCCGAGCAGCCCGACCACTTCGCCCTGCCCGACCGTGAGCGAAACACCATGCAAGATGTGGCTCTTGCCGTAATAGGTATGGATGCCGTCGACCGCGAGGAGTTCCGCCGGCGTTGGCAGCGGGCCGCCATTCACCGGCTCGCCCGCGACGCCGGCATCGCTCAGAGCTAATCCCGCGCCGCTCATGTTTTCAGATAAACCTCGACAACCCGCGGGTTCTTCTGGATCTCGGCGGGCAGCCCCTCGGCTAAAATCTCGCCGTGATGAAACACGGTGATCCGGTCGGCCAATCCCATCACCACCTGCATGTCGTGCTCGACGATCAGGATGGTCAGGTTCTCCGCGATGCGGCGCACCAGCTGCATCGTATCGTGGGTTTCGGCCGCACTCATTCCGGCGGTCGGCTCGTCGAGGCAGAGCAACTGGGGCTCGGTCGCCAGTGCGATCGCGATCTCGAGCGTCCGCTGCTCACCATGCGACAGGTTGGCGGCTAGCTCGCCGGCCTTGTCGAGAAGGCCGACCGCATCGAGCGCCGCCTCGGCTTTTTCGATGACAGCGCGATGTGAGCGATGGTGGGTCAACAGGCTCCAGCCGTGCCGCCGCGATTGAGCGGCGATGCGGGCGTTTTCGAGGACAGTCGCACTCGGCAGGATGTTCGTGATTTGATAGGAGCGGGCGATGCCTTTTTGCGAGATCTTGTTGGGGGGCAGCCCGGTGACGTCCTGCCCGGCAAACCGGATCGCTCCCGATGACGGGCGCAAAACCCCGGTGAGACAGTTGAAAAAAGTGCTCTTTCCGGCGCCATTCGGACCGATAATCGCGCGGATTTCGCCGCGCGCGATCGCGAAGTTGACCTGATTGAGCGCGGTCAGCCCGCCGAAGCGGATCGTCAGATCTTCAGTGTACAACAGTGCAGCCGCCGCGCCGCCCTCGGCCCTCTCCGCCCGGGACGGCGTCGTCAGCAGCGCATCCGCAGTCACTTGAGTTCAATCGACATCTAAAGTGTCAGCCGTCTTATGCTTGGGCAAAGTGGCAAGCGGGCGGCACAATCGTTTTGTCTTTAGGGACGGTTTCCAGGATGTGGAATTTGCCGTCATTGACGCTATAGATGAACTCACGCACGAAGGCTTGGTGGTCTGCGGCGCGCAGCGTCTTGTCGCCCTGCGGAAAATCGTAGCCCTCTTTCATCTCGAGACCTTCGAGGGCCTCGATCAGTTTGTCGGTATCGGGGCGACCCTGAAATTTCGACTTCTCGATCCCGAGCTTGAGGCAGTTCATGGCCTCGAAATTTGATTGTACATAGCGGTCGGGGAGCGGCCCCGAGGGGTCGATCGCCTTCAGCCGCTTCACCGCGTCGTCGAAAAACGCGTGGTTGTAGGGCGTATCGAGCGGCGGGTCGAAGACCGGGATATAGCGGTTGATCGCGACAAACCCGTCGATCTTGTGACCAAGCGCCGGCAGGTTGGTGGATTCGCAGACGGCGCCATCCCCGGCCATCTTGTATTTCTTGGTGAGGCCGAGGTCGAACGCTTGGTTGCCGATCGTCACCCCGTCCTTGCCAAAGAAGATCAGGAATAAGCCGTCGAAATCGCCGTTGATCTTGGACAGGAACGGCGTCATGTCGGCGGTGCCGATCGGGATGCCAGTGCCGCCCACAACCTCGCCGCCCTGCTTCTTGATCTCCGCGGCGTACGCATCGCGGGTCGATTGGCCCCAGGCGTAGTCGGCATACGCGATGTGCCATTTCTTGCCGATCTTGTTGACGAGATATGGCGCGAAGGCGACCGCCTGGGCCGGGGCGTAATCGTAGGGGCGGAAACTGTAGCGATTGCACTTGCTGCCGGTGATCGTCGTGTCGAGGCAGACGCTGATCATGTTGATGACTTTGCGCTGCTGATAGAGTGGCATGCAGGCGAGGCAGATGTTCGACAAGACGCCGCCGACATTAGCGTCGACCTGGTCTTCATCGAGCAATTTCTCGGTTTTGCGGCGGCCGACATCGGGCTTTAACTCGTCGTCTTCGGCGATCAGCTGAACTTCGCGGCCGAGGAGCCCGCCCGATTTGTTGATCCGATCGACCGCCATTTGCAGTCCGACGAGCGCGGTTTTGCCGACCGCCGCGCCAGCACCGGAGAGTGGCTGAATGCTGCCGATCTTGTAGGGATTGGACGCCGCCAAACCAAACCGCAGCGGCATCGGGGACATTATTGTCGCCAGCCCGCCGACCGCACCCCAGCCGACCACACGGCGGCGCGTTACTCCGGAACTGCCTAAAATTTTACCGAAATCGCCCATTGCCGCTCCCTTCCCTGTTCGCGCGGCGGCAGGAAGACGTCCCATCGCCGTCCCTTACCGATTAGCTGCGGAAATGGAGCGAAACCAAACAGCTTGTCAAGATTAACGCCACCTGACGCTACCATTGCCGGATCGGCCCCAGCCAGGCTGCCCAAGACAATTGTCGCTGCGTTGCACAACGCGGCAGCGAAATGCTGGCGATCTATGCGAGACTGGCACGATAGATCAACCAAAAGGGGCTCCCAGGATGGCAGAAGAACACCCGCTAAATGGCAAAGTGGCGGTGGTGACCGGAGGCAGCAGCGGCATCGGTGCGGCAAGCGCGCGAATGCTCGCCACAGCCGGAGCAAAGGTGGTGGTGGGCTATAACAAGGGTGCGGATCGTGCCGCCGCGCTGATCGCCGAACTCTCCGGCTCGGACCACAGGGCGATGCATCTCCCGCTCGAAGATACGGCGCAGATCCGCAAAGCGGCCGCGGCGGTCCGAGACCAATTCGGTCGCGCCGACATCCTGGTCAATTCCGCCGGCTTTACCCGGATGGTGCCGCACCACGACCTCGAAGCCCTCGATGACGACCTGATCGACGCGGTGCTAACCGCGAATGTGCGCGGGCCGTTTGCCACAATCCGCGCGTTTGTGCCGCTGCTTCGCCAATCGGGCGACGGCGTCATTATCAATATCTCGTCGGGTGCTGCACAGAGCGGCACCGGGAGCTCGATCATTTACGGGGCATCAAAGGCCGCGCTCAACACGATGAGCATGGCGTTGGCGCGCGTGCTCGCCCCGGAAATCCGCGTCATCGTGGTCGCGCCCGGGATGGTCCATACCGGCTTTGTTCCCGGCCGCACCGAAGAGATGATGGCGGCGGCGGCGATGGCGACCCCGCTCAAGCGCGCGATCGAAGCCGAAGACGTGGCCAAGGCGGTCATGGCTTGCGTCACCCACCTGACGCACACGACGGGGTCGATCGTCCCGGTTGATGCCGGCCGTCACCTATAAATGGCCGGTTTCCGCAGCTCCGCTCGGGTGAAATCCATCCTCCGCCCTCATATATCAAGCGCAATGGCAACCGCGAGCCGGTTTCGAGGCAATGTAGCACGGCTCTCGTCCGGCTTGCCGCAAGGGAGGGGTGCAATAAGCACGATCGTCAGGCAACGCGACATCATCGATCGGCAAAAGCTCAATGACGAGCTATCGGCGGTTGCGCGCTCGACCAAATCGCCGAGTCTCGACCGCACTCCGTTGGTCCCGGTCCTCAAGACCGCTCTCGTCAACGGGCGCGCCGAAATCCGCCGCCGTTTCGCGGAGAAAGGCGACGGTCCGGCGGTCATCCGCGAGCAATGCTTCCTGATCGATCAGTTGATCCGCGCGCTGTTCGATGTCGTCACGACGGAGTTGTATCCGCTTGCCAATCCGACCTCGGGTGAAAAGCTGGCATTGGTGGCGGTCGGCGGCTATGGCCGCGGCGAACTGGCGCCGTTCTCCGATATCGACCTGTTGTTCCTGCTGCCCTACAAGCAAACGCCGCATACTGAGCAAGTCGTCGAGTCGCTGCTTTATTTGCTCTGGGATTTGGGACTCAAAATCGGGCACGCAACGCGCTCGATCGAAGACTGCCTGCGTCATGCCAAATCCGATCTGACAATCCGCACGGGTCTCCTCGAAGCGCGTTATCTGTGGGGCGATCAGCCGCTATTTGCCGAACTCAAAAAGCGCTTTGATGCCGATATCGTGCGCGGCAGCGCAGCGCAATTTATCGAGGCAAAGCTCGCCGAACGCGATGAACGCCATCGCCGCACCGGCGACAGCCGGTACATGCTCGAACCCAATGTCAAGGAAGGAAAGGGCGGGCTCAGAGATCTGCACACGCTGTTCTGGCTGGCGAAATACATTTACCGCATCGACGATGTCGCCAAGCTTGTCGATTTGGGCGTGCTGTCGGCCGAGGAGTCGCGCCGTTTCGCCAGGGCGCAGAACTTTTTGTGGACGGTGCGGTGCCATCTTCATTTTGTTGCGGGCCGCGCCGAAGAAAGACTGACGTTCGATCTGCAGACCGAAACCGGGCGGCTGATGGGCTACACCGACCACGCGGGCAGTCGTGGGGTCGAGCGCTTTATGAAGCATTATTTCCTGGTGGCAAAAGATGTCGGCGATCTGACGCGCATCTTTTGTGCGATCCTCGAAGCCGATCAGCAGCGCAAGCGGCGTCTTTCCTGGGTACGTTGGGGCATTGGCCGGCGCGGGCTCGACGGGTTTGTGCTTGATGGCGAGCGGCTGACGATCCCGTCGGAGGATTTTTTCGAAAAGGATCCGGTCGCTTTAATACGGCTGTTTCATGTCGCGCAGCGAACCGAGCTTGATATTCATCCGCGCGCATTGCGCCGCGCCGGCCAGTCGTTGCGTCTGATCGACGCCAAACTGCGTCAGGACCCCGAGGCCAACCGGCTCTTTCTCGAAATCCTGACTTCGCGCAAAGACCCCGAAGCCGCGCTTCGTCGTATGAACGAGGCCGGGGTTTTTGGCCGCTTTATCCCCGATTTTGGGCGTGTCGTGGCACAAATGCAGTACGACATGTATCATCACTACACGGTTGACGAGCACACGCTGTTCGCGATCGGGATCCTGCAGAAGATTGAGAACGGCGAGCTGAAGGACGAGTCGCCGTTGGCGACAAAGCTCTGCGGCAAGATTGTATCGCGCCGCGCGCTCTATCTCGCAGTATTGCTGCACGATATTGCAAAGGGGCGCGGCGGCGATCACTCCATCCTTGGCGAGGGCATTGCCTTAAAGCTGGGGCCGCGGCTCGGCCTCACCGCCGAAGAAACCGAAACCGTCGCGTGGCTGGTGCGCTGGCACCTATTGATGAGCGGCACCGCCTTCAAGCGCGACATCGGCGACCCGCGTACGATTACTGACTTTGTCGACATCGTGCAGTCGCCCGAACGGCTCAAGCTGTTGCTAATCCTGACCAACGCCGATATTCGCGCGGTCGGTCCCCAAGTGTGGAACGCCTGGAAAGCGGCGCTGTTGCGCGATCTTTACCAGCGCGCGATTGAAGTCATGTCGGGAGGGCTTACCGACGAGCCGCAAGATGCGCAGATCGCGGCCGCGCAGGCAGCGGTGCGGCAGCATTTGCCGGATTTCAGCGAGGCCGAGTTCGCCGCCTTCACCAAAGCCGGTTACCCGTTTTACTGGCTCTCGTTCCCTGCAGATGTCCACGCCCGGCATGCTCGGCTGATACGCGAGGCGGTGGCAAGCGGCGCGCCGCTGGTTGTCGAAAAGCGTGTCGACGCCGCCCGCGCGGTGACCGAGATCACGCTCTACACCGCCGATCACCCGGGGCTATTCTCCCGCATCGCTGGGGCGCTCGCGGTCAGCGGCGCCAACATTGTCGATGCGCGCATCATGACGATGTCGAACGGCATGGCACTCGATACCTTTTGGGTTCAGGACCTCGCCGGACACGCGTTTGACCGCCCGGACAAGCTCGCGCGGCTCGCCGTCGTGTTCGAGAATGTGCTCACCGGAGATTTAAAGCCGCATCGCGAGCTGGCGCGCCCACCGGCTTTCCCGAGCCGAATGCAAGCTTTTACGGTGGCGCCACGCGTTCTGGTAGACAATCAGGCAAGCGCGCTGCACACAGTGATTGAGGTCAATGGCCGCGATCGGCCAGGTTTGCTGTTTGAGCTGACACGCGAACTGACCCGGCTCAACCTCCAGGTCTCAAGCGCCAAAATCTCGACCTATGGCGAAAAAGTCGTCGACGTGTTCTACGTCAAAAACCTGTTCGGCCACAAGGTCGAGCACCCGACAAAGCTCGCCGAAATCCGTTCGACCCTGGAAGCGGTCCTGGCCCGTGCCGATAAGACCCCGGCGCCTGCACCACCTTCAAAGCGTCGTGCGGCAGGCGCTAGCGGACTAGCCGCGAGAGCCCGCGCGGTAGCTTCTCGACGAGCGCGCTTGTAGTCCAGCATGCCCATCCGAAAAGAGCAGCAAGTCGAGAAAAGACGTGGTTGGCCGGCGTGAGCCCGGCCACGGAGCGGCAAGAACTACTCGCGCAGATCCTCGAAGAACTCTTTGACCCGAGCGAAGAAGCCTTCGCTTTCGGGGTGAGTCCGACCGCCGTCGCCTTCCTTTTCGAATTCGCGCAGCAATTCCTGCTGGCGCTTGGTCAAATTCTGAGGAGTCTCGACGATCACCTCGATAAACATCTCGCCGCGCAATGACGAGCGCAGGACGGTCATGCCTTTGCCGCGCAAGCGGAATTGATGGCCCGATTGGGTGCCGGCCGGGACGGTGACCTTGGTGCGGCCACCCTCGACGGTGGGCACCTCGATGGCGCCGCCGAGCGCCGCAGTCGTGATCGAAATCGGCACGCGGCAATGGATATTGGCGCCGTCGCGCTGAAAGATCGGGTGCGGGGTCACCGTTACGAAAATGTAGAGATCGCCGGCGGCGGCACCCCGCACCCCAACCTCGCCTTCGCCGGCGAGGCGGATGCGCATGCCGTCCTCGACCCCGGCGGGGATGTTGACCGAGAGAGTCTTCTCGCGCCGGACTCGGCCCTGGCCGCCGCAGGCTCGACAGGGCTTTTCGATGACCCTGCCGGCGCCCTGGCAGGAGGCGCAGGTCCGCTCGATCGTGAAAAACCCCTGCTGCATGCGGACCCGTCCGCGGCCCTGGCAAGTCGAGCAGGTCACTGGTTTGGAGCCGGCTTCGGCGCCGCTGCCGTGGCACTGATCGCAGGCCACCAAATTCGGAACGCGGATCGTCGTTTGTTTGCCGCGAAAGCTCTCTTCGAGCGAAATTTCCAGATTGTAGCGTAGGTCGCTGCCGCGGCTCGGCCCTGACTGGCCGGCGCGGCGCCCAGTGTTCATAAACTCGCCGAACACTTCGTCGAAGATGTCGGCAAATCCACCGGTGAAGCCAAAATCGCCCGGCCCGCGCCCACCGCCCTGCTCAAACGCGGCATGGCCAAATCGGTCGTAGGCAGCGCGCTTCTGATCGTCCTTCAGGACGTCGTAGGCCTCGTTAAGGTCTTTGAATTTTTGTTCTGCGTTCTTGTCTCCGGAATTCCGGTCCGGGTGGTACTGCATCGCGAGCTTGCGATAGGCCCGCTTGAGATCGTCGGCGTTGGCGGATTTGGAAACGCCGAGGATCTCGTAAAAATCTTGCTTAGCCATTCTCGATGGGCATTCGCTCGAAGGGTTAGTTGTCGCGAATCACCCCGACGAAGGACCGCCGGGGTGAACGCATTCGCTCGATATCTGGCGCGACGCCGATTTAGGCGGAGCCGCGCTTCTTTTGATCGTCGACCTCCTCGAAATCGGCGTCAACAACCTTGTCGTCGCCTCCGGCTGGGCCGTGCGGCCCACCGGGACCACCCGGGCCCGGATTGCCGTCACCACCGCCACCAGCCCCGGCTTGCGCTGCCTGCTCGGCCTTGTAGAGCGCCTCGCCGATCTTCATCGAGACCTGGGCCAGAGCCTCGGTCTTCGATTTGATCTGTTCCGCGTCCTCACTGCCGAGGGTGTCTTTCAACGCCTGCATGGCCTGCTCAACCGACTGACGATCAGATTGTGGGATCTTCTCGCCATTCTCGTGCAGGGTGCGCTCGGTCGTGTGGATCAGCGCATCGGCGTTGTTCTTAGCCTCAACCAATTCGCGGCGACGCTTGTCCTCACCGGCATGCGCTTCGGCATCCTTGACCATCTTCTCGATATCGGCCTCCGACAGCCCACCCGAAGCCTGGATGCGGATCTGCTGCTCCTTGCCGGTGGCTTTGTCCTTGGCCGAGACCTGGACGATGCCGTTCGCGTCGATGTCGAAAGTCACCTCGACTTGCGGCATGCCACGCGGCGCCGGCGGAATGCCGACGAGATCGAATTGGCCAAGCAGCTTGTTGTCGGCCGCCATTTCGCGCTCGCCCTGGAAAACGCGGATCGTGACCGCGGTCTGATTGTCCTCGGCGGTCGAGAAGGTCTGGCTCTTCTTGGTCGGGATCGTCGTGTTACGATCGATCAGCCGGGTAAAGACGCCACCCAAGGTCTCGATACCGAGCGACAGCGGGGTCACGTCGAGCAGCAGGACATCCTTGACCTCGCCCTTCAACACGCCGGCCTGGATCGCCGCGCCGATCGCCACGACCTCGTCCGGGTTGACGCTGCGATTGGGCTCCTTCCCAAAGAACTGTTTGACCGTGTCGATGACCTTAGGCATCCGGGTCATGCCGCCGACCAGGATCACTTCGTCGATCTCGGAAGCCTTCAGGCCGGCATCCTTCAACGCATTGCGGCACGGCCCGATGGTCCGCTGGATCAAATCTTCAACCAGGGCCTCGAGCTTGGCTCGCGTCAGCTTGATATTGAGATGCTTGGGTCCGTGTTGGTCCGCCGTGATAAACGGCAGGTTGACGTCGGTTTGCATCGACGAGCTGAGCTCGATCTTCGCCTTCTCCGCCGCTTCTTTCAGCCGTTGCAGTGCGAGCCGGTCGTTGCGCAGGTCGATGCCCTGCTCTTTTTTGAACTCGTCGGCCAAATAGTCGATGATGTTCTTGTCGAAATCCTCGCCGCCGAGGAAGGTGTCGCCATTGGTCGATTTGACCTCAAAGACACCGTCGCCGATTTCGAGCACCGAGATGTCAAACGTGCCGCCGCCGAGGTCATAGACCGCGATGGTACCGGCGCCCTTGCGCTCCATGCCATAGGCCAGCGCCGCCGCGGTCGGCTCGTTGATGATCCGCAACACTTCGAGGCCGGCGATCTTGCCGGCATCTTTGGTCGCCTGACGCTGACTGTCGTTGAAGTAAGCCGGCACCGTAATCACCGCTTCGGTCACCGGCTCGCCCAGATAGGCTTCAGCCGTCTCCTTCATCTTCTGCAGAATGAAGGCGCTGATTTGTGATGGGGCGTATTTCTTGCCGCGGCTCTCTACCCAGGCATCGCCATTGTCGCCCGGTATGATCTTGTACGGGACGAGGTCGATGTCCTTCTTGACCATGGGATCGCTAAAGCGGCGGCCGATCAGCCGTT
>CAVRUN010000019.1:0-163404 GCA_963724435.1 uncultured Alphaproteobacteria bacterium
CCATGTTGCTCAAGACCGTGCAGGCGCGGAAGATCGATCCTAAAGAATTGATCACGCACCGCTTCGCACTTGACCACATCCTCGACGCCTACGAGACCTTTAGCCAAGCTGGCAACACAGGGGCGCTGAAGGTCATCATCGCGGCGTAAGGCGTCGGCCGGATGGGAGATGTGACGGCGTTACCTGCCGAATTCATAATCCATGTTCGCGTCATTGCGAACTAGTCCAGTGGCGTCATGGCAAGGAGGGCAGGTCCGACCGCTGTGCAGCCTTCCGCCGGGAGCCGGGAAGTACTGATCCTCGACCACTTCAGCAGAAGACTAGGCATCACGCCGATGTCGTTCTGTCAAACATTCCACGACGGTTTGACATGGATCAAAGCGTGCGCACGTCCAGCCGATAGCTTGCGACATCCGGGTGTCTTCGGTGTCCGTATATCTGAGCAGCAGAGCCACCGGCGGCAAAATTGGCTCCCAGGCCAACAGGAAAGGTGAACAGCAATGGCAGTCAGAATTGGGATCAACGGCTTCGGTCGTATCGGGCGACTGGTTCTGCGCGCGCTTATCGAGAACGGACGCGATGATCTTGTCCCCGTGGCAATCAACGACCTCGGGCCCGTCGAGGCCAACGCGCATCTTTTTTGTTACGACAGCGTGCATGGACGCTTTCCCGGCCAGGTCAGAATTGAAGGCGGTTCTCTAATCATCCGCTTTCAGGGCCGGAGCTATGGACCAATCAAGGTTTCGGCAGAGAAGGACCCGACCAAGGTACCGTTCGATGGTGTTGACGTCGCCATGGAATGCACCGGGCATTTCACAAAAAGAGAAACGGCTGCGCAGCTACTTGCCGCCGGCGCGCGCAAAGTGCTGGTCTCGGCGCCGGCTGCCGGCGCAGATGCGATCATCGTGTATGGCGTCAATGAGGAGACGATCACCCGCAATATGACAGTGATCTCCAATGCCTCGTGCACGACAAACTGCCTCGGACCAATGGTAAAGGTTTTGCACGACGCGTTTGGCATTCTGCGCGGCTATATGGTGACGATCCATTCCTACACGGGTGACCAGCACACGATCGACACCCTGCACCATGATCTGCGCCGTGCCCGGGCGGCGGCGCTGTCGATGATTCCGACTGGTACCGGGGCCGCGCGGTCGATCGGTTTGGTAATACCGGATCTCAAAGGCAAGCTAGACGGGACGGCCATCCGAGTGCCGACGCCCAACGTGTCGCTCGTCTCTCTCGACCTGGTGTTGCGGGCGCAGGCGACAGCGTCACAGATAAACGATGCAATGAAGGCAGCCAGCCAAGAGAAGCTTCGCGGCATTCTCGACTACAGTACCGAGCAGTTGGTCAGCGTCGACTTCAATCACAACCCGGCCTCATGCATCTTTGATGCGACACAGACCAAGGTGGTTGACGAAGGGCTCGCGCACGTCACCGGCTGGTACGATAATGAATGGGGCTTTTCCTGCCGCATGTTGGATACCGCAGCACTGTTCGGCAGCCTCTAAACGATCGGCGGCCGAATGCGCTTTCGGACGCGCGACGAACTCGATCCGAAAGCAAAGCGGGTTCTGTTGCGCGCTGATTTACCCACCGGCCCAAGATGGCCGGGTCGCCGACCCCGCCGCGCGGGCGCTCTGCCAGGTCCTCGAGCTCACCGACAAAAAAGCCCGGATCACCGTCTGCCATCATTTTCGGTCGGCCAAACGTAAAATTTCGCGGAGGAGACGTCATTTCCGGCCACTAGTCGCTGTGCGGCATTAGCGGCGAGCGGCGGCGCCCCTTCTGCGGCTTGGCCTCAAATTCTACCCAGTTTTTGTCGATGTGCGCGCCACCATTCTCCGGACCAAGGGGTTGGCGGTCACCCCATGGGCGATGACGCTTAGCAATACCGTCCAGCCGGCGGCGAGTATGATGGTGTCATTACCCGGCAGCCTCTGATCGAGCACGAGGACCGCAAATACGATCGTGGCGAGTCCACGTGGGCCGAACCAGCCAATGAAAAGCTTGTCGGCGATGCTCGTTCGCGTCCCGATTAGGCACAGAAACACCGGCAGCATCCGGATCACCGTCAGGCTCAGCACCGCGTAAAGCAGGGCTGGCCACGTGACACGGTCGACCATGCGAGCGACCACTATGCCGCCGAAGACGACCCACGTCGAGAGCGCCAGCGCCTCGCCCATTTGCTCGGCTCCACGGAGCAGTTCCCGCTTGTGGCGCGCGCGCAACCCGCTCAGCAAAAGGCCGCCGACAAAGCAAGCGATAAAACCGCTGCCGCCTAATGCCTGCGCCGCGGCAAAGCAGGCCGCTGCCAGCGCAACGATCGGGATCTCAATCCAATGTTCGCTGATCCAGCCGAGCTGCTCGGCTGATCGCAGCATCAGAGTAGTCAGCCAGGTCAACCCAAGCCCGACGATCAGCCCGATACCGATCGCCTCGACAACCACCCGGGTGACATGCCCCGCAGTCCCAGCCTCAATTTGCGTCCCGACCGCCATACCAAGCAACAGCACGACAATCGGTACGCAAATGCCGTCATTGAGCCCGCTTTCCAGGTTAAGCGCTTCGCGCATCACCGCCGGCACTGCCGGATTGGTCACCACCGGTTTGCCAAGCGCCGCGTCGGTCGGCGCCAATATCGTGGCCAGCAGAGCCAATTCCAGCAATCCGAGCCGGGGGAAGACGATAGCCGCGACAAGAAAACCGAACACGATCGTCAGAGGCAGCCCTAGCATCAGCAGCCGGCGGGGCAGGGCGAGGTTTTGCCTGACAATGCTGAAATCGGCGTTTGCGGCGTCGGTGAACAGAACCATTGCCAGCGTTAGTTCCGCCAGAAGCCGCAGTCCCTCCCCCTCGATATGGATGCGCAGAATGCCCAACCCATCGGCACCCAGGATAAACCCAACGGCGGTGAACACGATCGGTCCGCTGATCAAGGAGCGCTCGATCCGCCCGGCAATTGCGCTATAGATTAGCAGAAACACGGCCAGCATCGCGCCGTTCTGGTACATCGGACTTCTGTCGCTCCTAAACGAGTTCCAGTAAATTAAAACTGCATTGCGGGGCGTATGCGTTGATTTGGATCAGCGCAACCGCCAGCGGGCATTTTGCCGCTTCGCCGATTCTCCCTCGAGACCAAGAAGCCACCCAGAAGCGCGGGAGCCATTATTCAATGGTTCTACTGACCGTGGGAACGATCGCCTACCTACCGTTTATCCTAGCCCTGGTTGGTGCTGACCTGACTGTGAAGCCATTGATGGTGGCGAAGCCGCTGCTTTTATTTATCCTACTGCCGCTCGCGTCGGGCTTGTCATAAAGGCAAGTAGCGAAGTTGTTGCTGCGTGGTTAAAGTCCATGCTCGACCGGATATAGCAGTGTCAGTAAGGGAAGGCGGGCGTTACGCAGCGGTAAAACGATTTGCTCGATAGTGTGTCCAGCCCCTATAGCCATCATGCTTTAGGCTGCGAAAACGAAAAATTCCGATAGCACCTATCTTATTCAAGAGCTCTGGCATTATCGAGAGGAGATAATCCCGACCCTTTACCAAGCTCGGCCTCGATTCTGAAAGCCTCGGCCTCGAGGGCTTCGGCCGTGCGTAACCGCGCCTCCCAAATCGTAGGGTTGTCAGCCCGCTCCGCGAGCTTTCTATACCAGTCTGCGAGGCGCCGCGGATCAGCGGGGCTTGATGTCTCCGAGCGCAACATAAAAAACCAATACGCTCATATAATCGGGGAATCACCGTCTCAGGCGAGATGCACTGCCGTTACTGCGGCAGGCCGCTGGCCTACGGCATAGGTTGATAACGGCGTCAGCGCTCCAGTTTCGTTATTGATCCGGTAAGACGCGAGGCGGCCGGTCGCCGTCCCGGCAGCAAACAGAAAATGGCCAGTGGGATCGAGACTGAAGGCACTGGGGACCGCTTCGGTCGAAACATGCCCGATAGACGTCAAACGTCCGCTGGCCTGGTTCACGGCGAACCCGGCGATGCTGTTGTGGCCGCGGTTGCCGACATACAGGAAGTCGCCCGAGGGCGTCAGGTGGATCTGGGAGCAGGTGTTTCGAGCGGTATATCCGTCGGGCAGGGTCGTAACGGTTTGCATGGCGGAAAGGGTGCCGGTCGCAGGGTCCAAGCGATAAGCCGTGACGCTACAGCCCTGCTCATTGGAGAAATAAACGACGTCCAGCGCAGGATGAAAGCAATAATGGCGCGGGCCCAGGCGCTCCGCCAGCTCGAGTCGAGCGGGCGAATTCGGCGTCAGCTGCCCGCTAGCGGCGTCGAACCTCAACTGCAGGATCATATTGGGGCCGGGATTGTCCTTCGGCGGCTCCAGCACGTTGTCGTTGAGGCGGGCGATGTGCGGAACGAAAGCGAAGCGGTTAGAGCGGTCGGTGGCGATGGCATGGGCGCCGGTCGCCGTCGCCAGCCAGCCAAGCGATGGCGCGGTCGCCGCACCGTTCTCTCCGACAGGATGAACCGCCGCCCCGCCGCCCTGATAATAAGCACACAGCAGAAATTTGCCGGTGCGATCGGGTGCGAGAAACGTCGGCGCGTGCTCCTGCGCGACCGTTCCCAGCAGCGTCAGGGCGCCAGTGTTTTGGTCTATCCGAAAGTTCGAGATCGCCGGCCGGGTGCGATGTCCAACATAAAGCGTCCGGCGATCGGGGCTGGTCGCCATGACCGACGGCCCGCCCGCGACTGGGGTTTCGGACTGCGGTGTGAGCTGCCCACTGCCGGAATCGATAGCGAAGGCCGCGACCTTGTCGTCATCTTGCAGGCAGACATACAGCGTGTTTGGCATCCTATCCTCCCGGGCCTCTCCAGTTAGGGAAACGCTGAAATAAGCCGAGGCAAGGGCGCGGGCAACGGGTAGAATCCGCGGGTCCGGGGGGACCAAGGGGCGGGCGATGCAGCGGCAGGGGAGCTTTTCGCAGGCGGAATACGCCGGCAAGAAAAGGCAGACGCGCCGGGACCGGTTTTTGGCCGAGATGGAAGAGGTTGTGCCGTGGGCACGGCTGGTCGATCGTCTGCGACCTTTCTACCCGAAGGGAGAGCGCGGCCGGCCGCCGGTTGGGCTGGAGCGGATGCTGCGGATCTACTTTTTGCAGCAGTGGTACGGGCTGGCCGACGAGGCCGTGGAGGACGCGCTGTACGACAGCCAGGCGTTGCGCGGCTTTGCCGGCATCGATCTGTCAGTGGCGACAGTTCCGGACGCGACGACGGTGCTGAACTTCCGCCATTGGTTAGAGCAGCACGACTTGACTCGGGTTCTATTCGACGAGGTCGGTGCGATGCTGAGGAGCGCGGCTTGTTGATGCGCCAGGGAACAATCGTCGACGCCGTCCTCGCGAAGGCGGGGATCATCGCCGCCCCGCCTTCGACCAAGAACAAAAGCAAGGCGCGCGACCCGGAGATGCACCAGACCAAGAAGGGCAACCAGTGGCACTTCGGGATGAAGGCGCATATCGGGGTCGATGTCGCCTCGGGGGTGGTGCACACGGTTATCGGCACCGCTGCCAACGAGGCCGATATCAATCAGGCAGCGGCCTTACTGCACGGCCAGGAGACGGATGTCTTCGCCGATGCCGGCTACACCGGGGCGGACAAGCGGCCCGAATTTGAGGGCTGCGATATCTGCTGGAACATCGCGATCAAGCGCAGCGTCATCAAGCCATTGCCCGAACGGCTGCGGAATTGGGCCGAGGCAGTGGAGCGAGCGCTGTCACAGGTGCGGGCCTGGGTCGAGCACCCGTTCCATATCATCAAAAACCCCGGCCTGCGCCGGGGCAGGCTCTGTTCCGCCATAAGAAGCTGCGCTATCGCGGGCTGGCCAAGAACACGGCGCAGCTGCACACCCTGTTCGCGCTGGCCAACCTGGTGATCGTCAAGAAAGCGCTGCTCGCCTAGGGCCGTGTCTGATCACGCCTGGACGGTGCCTTGATCCCGAAAACAACGCAGCAAGACAACACCACAAACCCGGTCTTCTGCCGATACAGTCCATTACCGAGTACGCCGATACAGCAAAATTATGCCTCGGTCGGCAAACCGTCGCCTACGCCGCCATTGTTCGGCGTTTCCTTAGCGACGACTATCCCGCATTTTCGGTCAACGAGCGACCGCCAAGTGGCGATGTCGATGACTCTACCTACGACACGCCCCGCTTTTGCGTAGATGAGTGGCCGACATAGCGAGCCGCACGCGCAGCCCTTTACCAACGCTTCGGTCCTCTCGCGACAGGGGAGAGGGGTTGTCCTTGCGCTTGGGCCTGGCGCTCGGCGAAACTCCTCCCACAACGGCTTTGCGAGCGATGGAGGGGAAGATGCGCGTAGGGTTTATCGGCTTGGGCATGATGGGCAAGGGAATGGCGGCTAACCTACAAAAAGCCGGGCATGACCTTGTCGTGCATGATTTGAGCCGCGCCGCCGCCGAGCCGTTCCTAGCGAAAGGCGCTGTCTGGGCCAATTCGCCAAAGCAGGTCGCGGAGCAGACCGAAGTCATCTTTACGTCATTGCCGGTGCCGGCTGATGTCGAGGCGGTGGCGCTTGGGACAAACGAACTCATCGAGGGTATGCGGCCCGATACTGCGTTCTTCGACATGTCGACAAATTCGGTGGCTGTCGTACGCAAAATTCACGCGATCTTCGCCGAGAAGAACCTCTACATGCTTGACTCGCCCGTCAGCGGCGGACCAGGCGGTGCGGCCAGCGGCAAGATGGCGATCTGGGTCGGCGGGGATGAGCAGATCTTCAATCGCCACAAACGCGTGCTCGACGCGATGGGTGACCAGGCGGCCTATATCGGCCCGATCGGCTCCGGATCGATCGCCAAGCTCGTTCACAACTGCACCAGCGCGGTCTTGGGGGTGGCACTCGCTGAGGTCTTCACGATGGGGATCAAGGCCGGGGTCGAGCCGCTCGAGTTATGGGAGGCAGTCCGCCAGGGTGCGACGGGCCGGCAGCGCACCTTCGACCAACTCGGCCGGTTTTTGAGCGGGCAGCACGATCCGGCCGATTTTGCGCTGCGTCTGTTGCACAAGGATGTTGGGCTTGCGGTTGGTCTCGGTCGTGAGGTCGGAGTGCCGATGCGCCTCGCCAACATGGCGTATGAGGAATTGACCGAAGCGATGAACCGCGGCTGGGGCACTCGCAACAGCACGGTCGGCCAGCTCCTCCAAGTCGAACGCGCCGGCATTCCACCCCTTGCCGCCGATCCCGAGCATATCGCCGCGATACTCGATGCCGACAAGCCGAAGTAAGCCGGGGTTCGGCTGCGTGAGCCGAAACGCCATGCCCGGGTTGATCCGGCCCCTAAGTTGATCCGGCCGGCGATCGAATAAGAAGGGAATATGGGATGACCGTCGCCCGCGACTTGGCGGAGTTCTTGACCGGAACTTCGATGGCCGACCTTCCCGCACAAGCGGTCGAGCACGCGGCGATGCTGATCGCCAGCACCATCTCCAGCGCGGCGATGGGCAGCGGCCTGGAATCGTCGACGATTATTCGCTCGCTGGCCCAGGAGCGGGCCGGCAAGCCAGAGGCGTCCCTGTGGTTCGACCCGGGACCTCGATTGCCCGCGGCTGATGCGGCGCAGGTCAATGCGGTCATGAGCGATGCCGCCGCCTCCGATGACAGCGACTTGCGCAACATCGTCCATGCCGGCACCACCTTGGTCGCCACCGGGTTTGCGATCGCCGAGCGGACGGATGCTCGAGGTAGGGACATCCTGACGGCGATTGTCCTCGGCTATGAGGCGGCAGGGCGTATTGGTGAAGCGATCACCCCCGGCTTTCGCGCTCGCGGGTTTCACGGTTGTCTTGTCGCGATCTTTGGCGGGGCGGTCGCTGCCGGCCGGCTGCTGCAGCTGACGCCGCCACAATTGGCTCAGGCCATCGCTTTGTCGGCGACATCGATCGGCGGCCTAATGGCGGCAGCCAATACAAGCGTTGCTCGCGAATATCATGCCGGGTTGGCAGCGATGCTGGGCATTCCGGCGGCGCTCGCGGCGCAGCGCGGATACCGGGCCGAAGAGAAGATCCTGGAAGCCCGAGGGGGGTTCTTTGAGGTTTATGGCGGAACGGAGGGCGAGGCGGGTGCAGCGAGCGTAACGCGCGGGCTTGGCCAATCCTGGGACATCATCACCGATATGGCCATCAAGCTGGTGCCGGGTGGCCACCCCTATCATGCTCTCGCCGAGGCCGCCGCCAATGCGGCGAGTACTGCGGATATCGTCCCGGAAGATGTCGAGAGCATCACGGTGTCGCGTCCGGGTTTCACGGCGCTTACCGGACCATTGCACCCGACCGATCTGATCGGCATGGCGCACAGCCCAGCCTACTTTCTAGCAGCAGGGGTAGCCGATCGCGACTTCTCATGGAGCAATGCAACGCAAGCAAGGATTGCCGACCCGGCGATCCATCGCCTGATCGACAAGATTCGGGTTGGCCCCCCGCCCACCGAAGACGCGGCCCGCTATCGCCAGGGCGCCACCGTGACAATCCGGACGACGGACGGCCGCACCGCCACGAACACCGTTTTTGAACCCAAGGGAGCCGGCGTCCGTGGCATCGCCTGGGCCGATGTCGACAGCAAGTACCGGATCTTGGTGCCGCTAGCCCGGGTTCCCGAACGGCAGATCGAAGCGAGCCTCGCGATCATTCACGATTTTCGGGAGCGGCGTCACGTTTCCGAGCTGATCGATCTACTGCGCGTGTAACTGGCGCCTCGCTCCCGAGCCGGTCTATCTTCGGCGCAGGGGACTGACCAGCGCGCAAGCGATTATCGCCGGCTTATTGCGGGCCGGCGCGCATCGAGGCGGGGTGGCCCGGCAATTTCAGTCGTTGGCCGGTGTCGGTCACATTGGTGCCGTCGACCTTGAGCACCGACATGTCACCGTCGAGGAAATTGCCGACATAGATATGGCTGCCATCGGCGCTGAAGGCGACGCCTTCCGGCAGCGCGCCGACCGTGATTGAACCGACCTTCGTGACTTTGTTACCGTCGATCGCGAGCACCGCGACGCTGCCACCGGCATGGTGGTAGAAATCGCTTTTTGGCCGGTTCGAACCCTCAGCCTGGACCGAGACCGCGAGATTGCCCTTTGGGCTGATCGCCAGCCCCTCCGGCGAGTCGCCAACAGCAATGTAGTTGATGACCCGCGGCGGCGCGGCGGAAAGATCGATGACCCCAACCGTGTCGACATTGCCATCGGAACTGCCGTTATCACCAGTGTCCGCAGTCAGCGCCAGCTTGCCGTCAGGCGTCACCGCAACATTGTAAGGGTAAATTCCGATCGGCAGATCACGGTTGTCGTAACTCACCTTGTCGGCGTCGATCGCCAGCAGCGCGACTTTGTTGGCGCCAGGTTTTGCCGCGAGCGCGTGCCGGCCGTCCGGGGTGATGGCGACCGCGGAGACCAGGTCGGTGGCGGTTCCGACCGATACGGTGCCGGTAACGAGGACATTCTTTCCGTTGATCGCCAGCACCGACAACGTGCCGTCGCCGCGATTGGCGACCAAAGCGAGATCACCCTTTGGACTGATCGCCAAACCCGAAGGCTGTTTGCCGACCTTGACCGTGCCGATGACGTTGGGCGGGCTCGCTTTGAGGTCGACGACAAAGACCTTGTCGTCGGGATCGAGCCGATGCGCCCAACCCTGGACCACCGGCATCAGCGAGTTGGCGACTATCGCGATATCTCCCGATGGCGTCACCGCCAAATTGGTCGGCGGGCCAGCGATCGAGTTCATCAGCGGGATTGTTGCCGTGATCTTGGGCGTATCCGGCTTGGAAATGTCGATAATAGATAATGTATCGTGGCCGGGCTCGCGAAAGAACTGTTTCAGGTTCTGGTCAAACCCCGGCTTCTCGTCATTGCCGACGATCAGCGTCTGCGCAGACGCCGCGGACACGGCGGCTAGAAAGACGGTCGCGACAAGAACGGCTCGGTTTAATCTTGTGAAAGGCATTTGCTCCCTCGCTCGGCTGGGTTTCGCAGCTTCGCCTCGTCATGGAGGCGCGCCCGCCGTCGTTCCAAAGGGATAAACTAGATTGGGGAAGGCCGGCAATCCTGAACAAGCCAGCAACCAGATCGGGGTTGATTACCTTACGAGCATCTTGTTACGCGTCGAGCAGCGCCTTTTCCGATACAGGAGAGCATCGGCCCGGCTTAGAGCCGAGCCGAAGCCGTTGATCTACGCTGTCGTAGCTAGCGACCGGTAGAGCCGCGGCAAAAATGAATGGGTGATCTGCTATATCGCTGCCAAAAATTCGCAGAAAGTCTTCAGTTCTACTAGATTGGGCGCATGAGAGCTCCGCCTTATCACCCATCGCGAGGCGGGTTGGACTAATTCGAAATCCCCTAGCAACAGACAATCCCGGCGGTGGGCTGTATCAAGGCAGGGCGGCATCTCAACCGCCAAATTCCGCGACCAAGCCGACGGCCGGATCCGGCAAACGGATTACTACGTATCGTTGGTCGGCGGTGACGCGTTGGATTGCTGATCCTTGCGCTTTTCGTGCTCTGCCATAAACGCGATCTCCTCTGGCGTCGATTGCCGGCCGAGGATCGCGTTGCGGTGCGGGAAGCGCCCGAAGCGCTCGATGACCTCGACATAGGATCGTCCGTAACGGCGCAAGGATCCGCCACGATCGCGATTTCGTTGCAGGGTCGCTGACAGCGCCACTGCCCGGCGCTGGTCGCCGAGATCCTCGCTATGATGGAACGGCATGTAAAAGAATAACCGCCATGCCGGTACAATCATCTGGTCAAAGCCACGGGCGAGCGCCCGATCGGCTACAGCGCGCGCCGCAGCATCAGTCGCGTAAGTGCATGGCATGCCGCGAAAGATATTGCGCGGCACCTGGTCGAGCAGCAGCAGCAGGGCGAGCGTTCCCTCTGGCGTCGTTTCCCACGATTCCAGCTTTCCCGCGGCGGCGGCTTCATAGTCGGCGAGAAATTTTTGGCGCAATGCATCGTCGAATTCGGTCGTGCTCTTGAACCAGATCTCGCGGTGCTTCTCGCGCTCCGGGTCACCGGGCGGCGCGAACCAGAAATCGAGCAATGCCCGCGCGCGCTCGGGCAATTCTGCATCGTCAGTCATCGCGGTTCGCTCTTTTGCAAATCACCGGCTTGCATCGTCCGAAGGATCGCCCCCCGAGTAGTGCAAATCAGCGTTCGTAATAGTACTTCTCCTCGATAATGTCCGAGCCGGTCAATTCGTTCAGACGTCGCTTGACCGCCGCCCGGCGATCGTTGGTGTGATACACGCCGCGCGCCAACTCGATGAATTCAGCATCAAATCTCCGCTGATGCTCGCAATGGCGCAGCTTGTCCTCAATGTCCCAGAGCGCTCGATTGACGCTGCCGAGTTCTCGGCACAGCGCCTCTAATTCCGCTGTCATCATAACTTGATGCCCACGCACCGTGTTTAGCGAGTTCGAGCTCGCGCAGCACGTTGTCGTGCTTTGCAGGGTCGGCTATCCGCTCGGCTTTGATTTCAAGAATGGTGATCTTGTCGAGCAGTTCCCCGACCGAGATCGGCGCCAGCAAGGGTGCAGAGTTTGCCGCTGCTGACGAGGGAACCTGCCCGGCAGCGGGGCCGATCGCCACCTGCCGCTCCAGCGCCGCGGCGACGGCGCTCAACGGGATTGCGTCGATGCTCTCCGAACCGAAATCTTGCGCCTTCAGACAAACCAGTGCTCGCGAAAACGGTGCGTATTTCTCGGGGCGCGTCGGGCCATAGAGCGAAACCATTGGCGCCCCGCCGGCAGCCAGGAGATGACCCGTCCCGGAGCAATTGGCGACAGCAGCCGACACCTGCTCGGCGAGCGCCACAACCAAACATGGTCCTCGAGTGGCGATTGGAGCGGCATCGCTTTGCTGCTCGGGGAACAGCGCCTGCGGCACTGCCCGGCCGAGAGGCTCGCGCCAGTCGCGTTCGTTCGGTCCAATAAAAAATACCGGAACGCGCCCGCGCTCGACCTGCTGCTGCGCCAAGGCGATAAAGCGGTCGAGTGGCCAACATTTGCCGGTATGTTTGACACCGGCGCCGGGCGAGAAGGCGACATAAATCGGACCCGGCGGCAGCAGTTCCACCGCACGCCGGCGCAGGCTGCGTGGTATCGGGATCGGGTTCGGCACCGGGATCTCGTGCCCGGCGGCAGCGGCGGCGAGGCCGAGCAGCTTGTCGGTCAGCCGCGGTGGTCGCCGCGAGACGCCTCGTGGCGGGCGCGCATTCGAAAAGAAATAGCGCCAAGTCCCACTGATAAATCGATCATGCGGGATGCGCCGCAAGAACAGCGTGCGGCCGAGATAGCGTTGCGTGTCAATAATCAGATCGAACCGGCGCTTCAGGATCGGATGCCTGGCGCGGAGCGCCGAACGTGGATCCACTGGAATGTCGAGATCGGTGATAAATTCGCTGATCCGTCCATCGACCAACGGCGCCAGCTCGTTCTGCAAGTAAAGGGCACCCCCGGTGCCCGGAACCCACGAGATTTTTGCCGATGGGAAACCGGTGCTTAGCGCCAGCAGCAATGGCAATTTGATAACGTTCTCGCCGATCGCGTTGTCGACGTGGCTGGTGATGTAGACAAGGATCGAGCCAACCGGCATTCAACTGCTCTCCGGTCGACGCTTCCCGGGCGATGCGAATCCAGCGGTCGGCTGACGGCTAAAATAACTCACGCTGGGGTCAGCGCGTCGTCGAGAATGCGGACAATATGCCGCGCTTCGCGGCCGGCGGCGTCGGCGATCTGATGACGGCAACTGGTGCCGCAGGCTGCGAGCATCGTGTCGGATGGGGCGTCGCGCATCTTGGGCAATACGCCGAGTTCGCCGATCTTGATCGACATCGCATAATGCTCGGCCTCATAGCCAAACGCGCCCGCCATGCCGCAGCATGTCGAATCAAACGTCTCGACGGTCAGATCCGGGATCAGCTGCAAGGCTTTGACTGCGGCGTCTACTGTGGCAAATGCCTTCTGGTGACAATGGCCGTGCAATAATGCGCTACGTCCCGGCATCGGCTTAAGGGCGAGGTCAAACCGGCCAGCTTGGCGTTCGGTGTTGGCAAATTCCTCGAACAGCTGGGCATGGCCGGCAAGCACCTTTGCCGTCGGCCCCGGTACGATCGCCGGAAATTCGTCGCGCAAGGTCAGGAGACACGACGGCTCCAGTCCGATGATCGGCGTGCCGGACCGCACGAAGGACGTCAATGCCGCGACGGTGCGGCCGGCTTCCTTGCGCGCCTCGTCAACGAGACCGGCGGAAAGAAAAGTCCGCCCACAACACAATGGCCGGCCGCGCGCCGGATCGGGACTGATGACGCGATAGCCGGCGCGGGTCAGCACGCGCTCGGCGGCTCGGGCGTTTTCCGGCTCGAAATAGCGGTTAAAGGTATCGACCAACAGCACGACCTCGCGGCCGTGACCGGTCGAGCCCCCGCGATACGGCTCTGCCGACCATTGCGGTAATTTGCGCGCCGCGCTGAAGCCCAGCTGCCGCTCGCCGAGCTGCGCCAGAAATGGCACCCGATTGCGCAGATTGAGCAGCGGCGCCAGGCGCGCCGCATGGGGCGCGTAACGCGGCAGATAGGCGATCAGGCGGTCGCGCTGCGAGATCGGGTGATGGCGGCGGTAATGGTGCAGGAATTCGATCTTCATCCGCGCCATGTCGACACCGGTCGGGCATTCGCGGCGGCATCCCTTGCATGAGATGCAAAGATCCATTGTCTCCCGCATCTCGGACGCAACCAACGCGTCTGGCCCAAGCTGCCCGGACAGCGCCAACCGCAATGTGTTGGCGCGGCCGCGGGTCAAATGCTGCTCGTCACCGGTTGCGCGAAACGATGGGCACATTACACCGGGATCGCGCACCCGGCAGGCGCCGTTGTTGTTGCACATCTCGGTCGCGGCGGCGAACCCGCCCCATTCCGACCAGTCGAGCCCGGTGGCGATCGGCAATGGCCGGTAATCCGGCTTGAAGCGGAACAGGCCGCGATCGTCCATCCTTGGCGCCCGCACAATCTTGCCGGGATTGAATAGACCCTGCGGGTCAAAGGTGTCCTTGACCTCCTCGAAGGCTCGCACTAGACGGCCGCCAAACATCGCTTCGTGAAATTCGGAGCGCACCAGCCCGTCGCCGTGCTCGCCCGAATGCGAACCCTTGTATTCGCGAACCATGGCAAACGCCTCCTCGGCGATCGCCCGCATCTTTTTGACTTCGAGTTCCTGTTTCAGGTTGAGCACCGGCCGCACATGCAGGCAGCCGACCGAGGCATGCGCGTACCAGGTTCCGTAGGTGCCGTGCTTTTCAAAAATACGCGTCAGACGATCGGTGTAATCAGCAAGATCTTCGAGCCGCACCGCACAGTCTTCGAGAAACGAGACCGGTTTGCCGTCGCCCTTCATCGACATCATGATGTTGAGGCCTTGGGCGCGGACATCCAAGACCGCGGCCTGAAACGCCGGGTCGATTGCGTCGACGACAGCATCCGGATAGCCGAGATCGCCCATCAGCTCATGCAACGCCTTTAGCCGCCGCAAATTGTCTGCGGGGTCGTCGCCGGCGAATTCGGTCAGCAGCAATGCCGCGGGCTCGCCCCGAACAAATTGGTCGACGACAGCGCGAAACAGCGGAATGTCGCGCGATAGATCAATCATCGTGCGATCGACCAGCTCGACCGCGCTCGGCCCCAGCTCGACGATTTTTCGCGTCGACGCCATGGCGCTGTAAAAGGTAGGGAAATGGCAGATGCCGAGAACCCGGTGCGCCGGGATCGGCTGCAGATCGAGCTCGATCTCGTTGAAAAAGGCGAGGGTGCCTTCCGAGCCGACCAGCAGCCGCGCCATGTTGTGGCCGTTATCGTCAATCGAATCGATGTTGTAGCCGCCGAACTCGGCGCAATACCTGCGGAAAGCGGCGCGCAATCTCGTCGGCTTCGCGGCGGTGTAGGGCGCGCAGGCGTTGCACGAGATCGCGATAACGCGTGGGCATAGGGCCGCCCACGCCATCACCGCCACCATCGCCATCGACATCGTCATCGAAATTTCCGGCCGCCTCGCCAAACCACGCGCGGGTGCCGTCGGCGAGCAACGCATCGATGCCGCGGACATTGTGGACCATGTTGCCGTAGCGGATCGAGCGCGAGCCGCAGCTGTTGTTGGCGGTCATGCCGCCGATCGTCGCCCGGCTCGCCGTCGATGGATCGACCGGGAAGAACAGCTTGTGTTGCCGCAATGAGCGATTGAGCCGATCGAGCACCACCCCGGGCTCGACCCGCGCCCGGCGTCCCTCGACATCGACCGAAACCACTCGGCTCAGATGCTTCGAACAATCGATGACGAGCGCCTTGGCGACGGTCTGGCCGCATTGCGAGGTCCCCGCACCCCGCGCCAACACCGGAACACCCTCCTCACGGGCGACAGCGATCGCGATCGCGGCATCCTCGCGATCACGCGGCACGACGACGCCCAACGGCTCGATCTGATAGATCGAGGCATCGGTGCTGTACCGCCCGCGGCTGAACGCGTCGAACAACACCTCGCCGCGGATCTCGCGACGTAACCGCGCCTCCAAGTTTGGCGCAGGATTATTGTCAAAGGGCATTGGCGGCCTGTGGCGGGCTTAAGCTGTTCCCGCCACCTTAGTAAGCTTGAGGATCGCCGAACAAGAGTTGCGTTGCCGGAACGCCCCCCGACCGCCTCGCTGAGCGTTGCTCTACTACGGGCGGAAGGGATGGTCGAAGATCTCCCTCTGCTCCGGGTTCAGCGATTGATAGAGTGCCTGCACCGCCGGCTTGGCCGATTGCAGTGCGTCGAGGCGAGCCGAAAGGAATTGCTGCGCCCTATCCATCCGGTCAAGCACCGTCAAATCGGCATCGGGTTTTAGCTGATCGCACAGCTGCCGCTCTTTCTGCTGCTCGCCCTGCGCGACGCCCTGTACTCTGTCCCACAGCGGACGCTGTTCGGCGGTCAAGTCAAGCTTGGCCTCGACAAAAGCGCGGCGCGCGGCGCGCCAGGCGAGACGGTCGATGCAGCGCTCCCGCGGATCCCCGCGCATCATCGCATGATGCCACATCTCGCGATGCATCATCGGCCCACCGCGCATCCCCCACCCGCCTCTGCCAGGCATCCAAGGTCCGCCGCCGTGATCGCCGCCCCCGGGCTGCTCTGGCGCGCTCAGCGGCATCGGTTGAGCAGGCGGATTGCCCCCGGGTGAATTGGCCCCGGGGGGATTGGCAGGGGGTTCAGCCGGCTGGGCATAGGCCGGCATTGCGACCGCAGCAGTCAGCGCCAACGCACCAGCGAGCAGCATTGCTTTCACGCAGGACCTCCGTCAATTCGGCTCCGAGAGCGAGCCGTATCGACGATAGAATAGGCAGCGCTGTGTGACGCGATCCCCGCGACCGCCGCTCGACTATCCTCAAGCTTCGAGACGCTGCAGATATTGCGCGACGAAATCGCAGCCGACGAGTTCCTTGTAAGCGTCAGTCAGGCGCTGAGTTATCGGCCCGGGCACCTTAGCGCCGGTAAAACTCCGGCCATTGAGGCTGCGAACGCCGCAGATGCACAGGCTCGTTGAGGTCAAAAAGCATTCATCAGCGGTGTAGGCGTCGTAGAGATCGAGGTCTTTCTCCTCGGATGGGATCCCTAATTGTCCGGCGAGGTCGATCACCGCCTGGCGGCTGACCCCTGGCAAAACATAGCGCTCGCGCGGGGTCAGTAGGCCGCCGTCGCGCACCAAGAAAATGTTGCTGCCCTGGCCCTCGGCGAGGTTGCCGTTGACATCGAGCAGCACCGCCCATGCCTCAGGATTCTGAGCTTTGACCTCGCGATCGGCCAGGACGAGGTTCAGGTACTGGTGCATCTTGGCGCGCGGCGACAGCAAATCCGGCGGCGTGCGGCGCAATGAGGGGGTAATCACCTCGATGCCGTCGCGGAAATGCCGGGCGCGCTCACGCAATGGCAAAGGCACACATTCGACGATCACATTGGGCCCGTAATATTCCCAATTATCGCCGGGGACTGGGTGGATGCCGCGGCTGATCCGCTGAGCCAGCCAAAAATCCTCGCCGGGGCCGAGCAGGTGGCGGTTGCGGTCGAGCACATCGGCGCTGACCTTGACCATCTCCGCTGGCGACAGACCGGGGTCGAGGTCGAGATATTTCAGAGATCGATAGAGCCGCGAGACATGCTCTTCGAGGCGAAAGGCTTGACCGTTGAAGCTGCGGGTCATATCGAAAACCGCGTCGCCGCGGGTAAAGCCTTGGTCGCGAAACGGGATCAGCACCTCGCTTTCGCGCACGATCCTACCGTTGAACCAGGCGACCCGCTCGTTTGCCAGCGCCATCGGCTAAACCTCGCTCTACTGTCGTCCACACTCTCGCCAACCACCCACGAAAAGGCAATTTCTGATGCTTGCGTGGAGTTCGCGACATTCTGCAGACCGGGAGAACCGGCGGCGGCTCTCAGCAATCAGAAACCCTGCTCGGAAACGTAAACTGAACGCGAAGGCTGAAGTGAGTGATCAAAGGCCATTCTGGACGACGCTCGAAACGTTTTCCTTCGGCGACAGCCCTGCTTTGGCCGACAAGCTTGCGCGGCTTGTCTTGGCGGGGGTGAAGCGCGCGACTTGTTGGGCCGCGAGCGAGGGCCAGAAGACGCATGTCGGCAAGCCGATGGTAATGCTCGACGGCGCCGGTCGGCCGGCGGCGGTGATCGAGACCACCGAATTGGTGATGCGGCGTTTTGATCAGGTTGACGCGGCCTTTGCTTTTGACGAAGGCGAGGGCGACCGTACGCTCGCCTATTGGTGCCGCGTTCATCGTAAGTATTTCGAGCGTCAGGGCACTTTCGCCCCAGATATGCCGCTATGGTGCGAGCGCTTCCGTTTGGTCGCTCATTTGGATGAGCAACCCGATGGCTGAGGGCATTTGAGCGGCGCGGCGATATGAAATCAGCAGATGGAGGGCGGATATGAAATTTGGATTATTCGGCGGGGCGCGGGCCAAGGGTGGACCGGCCGGCGACAGCTATGCCTATCATGATTTTGTCAATTACGTCGTCGAGGCCGAAAAGCTCGGCTTTTCAAGCGTGTTTCTGGTCGAGCACCATTTCACCGGCTTTGGCCAAGTCTCGGCATCAATGAGCCTGCTCGCCTATCTCGCGGCGCGCACCGAGCGCATCCGGCTCGGCACCGCGGTTGTCGTCTTGCCCTGGCACAACCCGATCCTCGTGGCCGAGCAGGCGGCGACGCTCGATCTGTTGTCGAATGGCAGGCTCGATTTTGGCGTCGGCAAGGGTTACCGCAGCTACGAATTCTCCGGCTTCTGCATTCCTCCCGAGGAGGCGACCGAACGTTTCGACGAAGCGATGGAGGTGATCCGCAAGGCGTGGACCTCGCCCGGCCGGTTCTCGTATCACGGCAAGCTTTGGCATTATGACAATGTCGTCGTCGAGCCGAGCCCGATCCAGCAGCCGCACCCGCCATTCTGGCTTGGCGCCGGCAGCGCGGAATCGATCCGCCGTGCCGCGCGCGAAGGCTACAATCTGCTGCTCGACCAGATAGCACCGACCGATCTCATTCTCGACCGTGTCGCCACCTTCCGCGCCGAGTGCGAGCGGGTCGGGCGCGGCTGGAACCCGATGTCGGTCGGCGTCACCCGCGGTCTGCAGATCGTGCATAACGAGGAAGAGCGGCGGCGCGCGATCGCCACGCGGCGGCAAGTGCTGAAAAATATCGGCGACCTTGCCCGCGGCCCGGGCGCCGAGCACTACGCCCATATCAAGGACGACGAGGACTCGTTTGTGCTCGACGACGCGCCACTGCTCGGCACGCCCGAAGAGATTATCGCGCGGCTCAAAAAGCTCGAGGCCGGCGGGGTCGAAAATGTGCTGTTCGCCGCCCCGGGCGCGTCGATCGCCGGTCTGCGCACCTTTGCCGAAGAGATCATGCCGGCTTTCGCCAACTCGCCCATGGCGCTCGCCCAAGTCTGATTTCGCGAGAGAAGCAGCGAAGCGAGGAGGTAAGGAGGAAGTAAGGTAGTCTACTAGAACGGCCTCACTGTCTCGCAGCCTGATTGCGGAAAATCGAAGCCGAATATTTCAAAGGGGAGGGGTGATGGAACAGCGCAATGCAATTGTGACCGGCGGGTTGCGCGGGCTCGGCCGAGCAATGGCGCTCGGCTTAGCGCGCGACCGCCGCCAGGTGCTCGCGGTCGGACATATCGAGGCAGATGTCGCGAGATTGCTCGCGAGATTGCCGGGACGCCGCTGGCTCGCCGCGTGCACGCGCTCGTTGCCGATCTGCGCCACGCCGAGGAATGCGACCGCGTGGTTACTGCGGCGCAGGATCGGCTCGGCGGGGTTGACATCCTGGTCAACAATGCCGGGCTGACCTTCACCTACATCGATCCGGCGCGCTATCGACGGTCGACGATGCAGCATTTCTGGGAGGTCGGCGGCGACATCATCGAAAACGTCATCGCGACCAATTACCTCGCCGGCGATCGACTGGCGCGCCAAGTCGCCCGCGGCATGGTGGAGCGCGGCTGGGGCCGCATCGTCAACGTCACGACCAAGCTCGACACAATGAACCGCGCCGGAACCCACCCCTATGGCGCATCAAAAGCCGCGCTCGAAATGGCGACCGAGGTGTGGGCCAAAGAGACCGAGGGGACGGGGCTCACGATCGTCATCGTATAGCCTATTGACGGCAAAACCCGCACATTTGCGGGTCTACCTTGCGCGAGGCGTTAATGGCTAAGGCGATCTCCTACAAACGGGTTTCGCTGGTTCGTCAGGTTTCGGGTGAGGGGTTAGGCCGGCAGGATGATGCGGCTCGCGAATATTGCGAGCGAACCGGCGACCAACTCGATGAAACGTTCGTTGATGCCGGTATGTCGGCCTGTCGGGGTAGGAACGCCGCCATCGGTCGCCTCGGTCGCATCATGGAGCTTGCAGAGGCCGGCACGTGGGAGCGCGGCACCAAGCTATTGGTTGAGCATTTCGACCGGTTGAGTCGCGACAAGATCACGGAAGCCCGACAGCGCGCCGAACGCATCCTGAAAGCCGGACTCGTAATCGTAACCCTCGCTGATGGTCAGGAGTATACCTGGGATCGCATCAACGACGATCTCGGCGCGATCGTCCTGATGACGGTCATGATGTTCAAATCTCACGAAGAAAGTAAACTCAAGGGGATCGGGTCGCAAAGACCAAGGCCATCCGTCGTGCTGCCGCCCGCAACGGCGAAGTCAAGTTAACCCGTCAGACCCCGCATTGGATCGGAATTCGCGGCGAGGGCAAGAACTTCGCTTTCTTACTCAAGACCAAACCGACAAAAGCCATCCGCCAGATGTGCGAGGACGCCATTGCGGGCATGGGCAAGCGGCTGATTACCACTCGCCTCAATGCCAGGAAGGTTCCGCCACCAAAGGGCAACAACGGCTGGCATCACAGCACGGTCGGAGCGCTTCTTCGTGACCGGCGACTAATCGGCGAATTTCAGCCGAGGATGGTTGCCGAGGATGATAAGCGCGTCCAAAACGGCGATCCGATCCGCGACTACTATCCGGCGGTAATCAGCAAGAAAATCTTCTTGCGCGTCCAGGCGGCGATCCGGGATCGCCGATACGAGGAAGGCGGAAAGGGGAGCGGTGGCCGGAAGGGTTGGGGCTATCCGAACCTATTTCTTGGCCTTGGGGCATGCGCCGAATGCGGCGCGCCGCTGATTTATGAGAGCGGCGGTGGCAGGAAAAAGAACCGGCACACGCTCGTTTGCGGGGCTGCAATTCGTAACCACGGTGGATGCTCGAACAGCAAGCAGCACTTCTATCCCTCCGTCGAATCTGAACTCGTCCAGGCGTTGGGGCTGTTTGACTACTCACGGCTCGTGCCGACCCCGGAGGCCAACCATGACCGGGGAGCCGAGCTTACAGCGGAGATCACCGATCGCGTCGAGACGCAGCATCAGTTGCTCGCGACATTCAGGGCGAAGATGCCTGCCGCGGTACTGGAGCGGTTGCCGAGCTTGAGACGGAGATCGAGACGCTGAGGGCGGAGCTTCGCTCCGATAACGACAATCTCGGGATCGTTGAAGCGCTGCGGACTCGGGATCGTCACGCAGAGTTCGGTCGACTCGTGGAACGCATGAACCCCGACATGAGTGATGACGAGCGGTTCGTTCTTCGCACAAAGCTCGCGCAGGGATTCCGTCGCATCATCGACGTGATGGTTGCCGATCTCGAGGGGATCACGGTTCGGTTGAAGCCGGCCCCACACCAACGGATCGAGTTCAGGTTCGCCGATCATCAGGTTCAGTCCTTGACGTTGTGGAGCCGCGAAGCGATGCACCCCGATTGGCCGAACAACGACATGCGTCCGATCTGGAAGGTCAGTCGGGATCATCTGTTCGGCGGCGACTTCACCCGGATGTTCGAGCAATTCGCGGTGATGCCTAATGGCCCGAGATCCTGGGCCAGATACCGCGTGTAATGGGCGATCGCCGCTTTGGCGCGCCGTAATGGGCGTAAACGCCATCGGCGGATGGTGCCGTGCCGGCCACTGATGATCTTACCTGAACGTTGCTGCTTCATGATTGGGGCGACCGCGTTGCAGCTATAGAGGTCCCGAACAGGTTCATCTCCCCTACGAGCTGTAACAGTGCCGGATCAAAGGTGTTGGTATCCGCGACCGCCGCTTGTATTGGCGACCAGCACATTGGACCGACCCCACTTCTGGACAATCTGCGTCACCATGGCCTCGACTGCCTCGTGGTCACGAACCTTGACCTCGATCCCGAAGCGGCGCTGCGAGCGGCCTCGATCTCGGCAGTGGTGCTGTTTGGCGGTCATGTCCCTTCGCCTCGGCCTATAATTCCTGATACGAGTGTAGATCGAGGTCGGCGACCGCGAGCTTGGTCCCTGATTCGGCCAGCCGCTTCGCATAAGCCCGTCCGAGGCGGAGAGGGGCGCCCGAATAATCGTCGCCTTGCCGTCCAGCGTGCTCACCGTTAGCCTCCCATTCCGATATTCCTGTCGTTGTGTCTTCCCTGCGTTAACAACGCCTACAACAAATCATCGCTTGACAGACCTAGAAAATATTCCAATAACCCACGCAATATTACGTTAAAATGCTTTAAATCGTAAGCTTTACTCGGCTGTTGTTTTGAAAAAAGTGGCAAATTAATTACCACCATTAATTTATAATAGACTCGACTAACCGTAAGACTATTTCGGCTATATTGGGACCGTTTCCAAAACAATCCTGTAGGCGGCGTCAGTTCATCCCGTAGAGCCTGCATGTCCCCGACGCGAGTTGCCCGCGGGTCACCCAAAATCGAACGTCAGTGTCCCGCGCTCTGGCCGCCGTCGACGTGAAGGATTTCGCCCGTCACGAAGCTGGCCCCTTCGAGGTAGAGGATCGCGTCGACGATGTCGGGGATCTCGCCCAGACGGCCGACCGGGTGAAGGGCGGCGAGTTGCGCATACTCCTCGACGGAATGCATTGGCGTCTTAACCGTGCCCGGCGCAACCGCGTTCACGCGGATGCCGCGCTTGGCATACTCGATCGCGAGCGATTTAGTCGCGGCATTCAGGCCACCTTTCGTTAGCGCCGCCAGCACGGCAGGTACGCCGGCGATAGCGTGGTCGACCATGCTCGTCGTGATCTGTATGATATGACCGCTGCCCTGCTTCTCCATCTCGGCGACGGCGAGTTGCGTGATGTGAAAGAAGCCCGTGACATTGACACCCAGGATCGCCGCGTAGTCGGCCTCGGTATACTGAGTGAAGGGTTTACTGATAAAGATGCCGGCGTTGTTGACGAGCGTGTCGATGCGCCCGAACCGCGCCATGCCCTCCGAGATTGCACGTACAGCCGTCATTCGATCGGCGATGTCGCCGGAGACGATCATGACATCGTCGCCGTTCAACGGCTCCATTGAGAGCGCCGTCGCGACCACCCGGTAGTTGCGATCGCGGTACGCGTTGACAAGGGCCGCGCCAATGCCTCCCGATGCGCCGGTAATAACGGCTACTTTCTGCTCGCTGCCCATAGAAACCTCGTTCATGATTCTGGTGTTTGGTGGATCGAAGGCCGATTGGCCTGTCCAGCACCGATTTAATCCGGATCACCCGAAAATTGGCAGCGGCAAACTCCATAATTCCATAATTGATGCGAATTTTTTGGCTCTCCAATTCGGGCTTGTGACGCTCACCCCCACATCGCGGCATTGCGATCCCGCAAATGCGGACTGTTTTCCCACGATGACCCTATACCGCGACATATTTAAACGCTGATCCGCCGCAAGCCGATGAACCCTTCAACCGAGCAAGTACGTTTTCTACCGCCGCGATGGCACTGGCCTCATCGCCCTTGGTCAGGTCGACCAGCAGCCAAAAGCCCTCGCGCTGCTCTCGGATGATCCGGCCGTCCTTTTCCAAAAGGATTTCGCCGAGCTCAGCATGGGACTGCAACCGCGTGGCCAGATTTACCTCGTTGCCAATGATGGTGTAGTCCATCCGGTCCTCGCTGCCGAAATTGCCGACGGCCGAGAAGCCGGTGTTGACCTCGATGCGCAATTGGAATGGCTTTTCTGAGCCCAGATCCAGCCACTTCGAGCTGCAGCTCGCGCATCCGCCGCTGCATGGCGATCGCCATCTTGACGCAGGCAATGGCGTCCTCCTTGCTCCCCCGGCTCGCCGGATCGCCAAAAAAACATGATCGCGTCCCCTGTCTGCCGAGCGCTGTTCAAGATGCCGAAGCTAATATACCTCCAAAAGTCAAAGGCGAAGGAGGCGCTCATGTCCACGCCGCCGCGAGTTCAGTGGGCCTGACTATTCCTCCTTCTTATCCAGCGTATCGCTCAGAAGCTTGGCAGCCGGGCTCGACGAGGCCGGATTCTGGCCGGTGATCAGCTGGCCGTCGGCGACCGTGTGAACGCCCCAGTTCTTGACCTTGGAAAAGGTGGCACCGAGGCTCATCAGTTCGTCCTCGACAAGGAAGGGTACCACCTTCGTCAAGCCTACCTCCTCTTCCTCTCCATTCGTGAAGCCGGTCACGGTCTTGCCCTCTACGAGCAGCTTGCCGCCCGGGGTCTTGACATGGCGCAACGCACCGGAAGAATGGCAGACTACCGCGAAGGTCTTGCCGGCGGCTAGGAAGGATTCCAGCAGCTTGATCGAGTTCTCGTCTTCGACGAGATCCCACATCGGCCCATGACCACCGGGGTAGAAGACGGTATCGTAGTCTTCCTGCTTAACGCTATCGAGGTGCAGCGTCCTGTCGAGCTGGGCGTTGGCGTCGGCATCCTTCTCGAACCGACGGGTGATGTCGGTCTGGAAGCTCCGCTCGTTGCTCTTGGGATCGACTGGCGGGCGCCCGCCCTTGGGCGATGCGAGGGTGATCTGGGCGCCGGCATCTTTGAAGACATAGTAAGGCGCCGCCAGTTCCTCCAGCCAGAAGCCGGTCTTGCGACCCGTGTTGCCGAGCTCGTCGTGCGAGGTAAGAACCATCAGGACTTTCATGATGCCTTCCTTTCCGTGGTCGTTGAAGAGTAGCCCGCGTTACTGTGCTGGCCGCCTGAATGATCGTGATTGGGGGGCTCAGACGCTCGACTTGTTTTTTAAGCCGGCGTGTTCGCCTCCCCCGAGTGGTTGTCGTCACAGTGATGCGCGTTTTCTCGGCCAATGGCCTCGTGACTCTGGTACCGATATCCCAGATAGCTGCCGACGAGAAGGGCGCTTTCGCTTGAGGCTTCATTCGGAATTGGGCGGCGCGACGCTTCTCGTCCGCGATTGGTCGGAACTGGACACGGCGTGTTCCGGAAATCAAAAAAACGCTCCAGGCGAACGGAGGGCGACGCTGGCGAATGTGCGAGGAAGCCGCCTGTGCGGCGGCGTCAAGTTCGAGATTATCGGGCCACTGATGCGGATGTTGAATTGCAACTGCTCGAAATGCCGAAAGCAGCACGGTGCCGCATTTCGCAGCCGCGCCCGCGTCGGCATCGAAGACTTCAAATGGCTGCAAGGCGAGGAACTCGTGCGCTTCTACCAATCGTCGCCCGGCTTTTACCGGAGGTTTTGCGGCGCCTGTGGCTCGCCGATCATCAGCAAATTGAGCCACCCCGAGTTTAGTGTCCCGCTGGGGATACTCGACGACGACCCGAACGTCCGGCCGACGCTCCACTGCTTTGTCGCGGGCAAGGCGCTGTGGTTCGGCATCACCGATACTCTTCCTCAATTTCCGGAGCTACCAGACTCTTATCAAAAAAACCGCAGCAGATAGGGTTGGCCGCGCTCATCAGCGCCTCGTCTGGGCACTTGGAGCTGCACCGTATCTCGGCCTGAGTTTTGTGCTCTCGATTTGACGCTCGATCAAATGCAGGATTAGCGGCGCCGGCGGAAATGTGCTTACTCTTCGGCCCCTCTTGAGAGGAGATCAAAACGATGGCGCGCTTGCTCTCGGTAAATGTCGGCCTGCCACGCGACATCGAGTGGCAAGGGAAATCCGTCCACACCGCGGTCTGGAAAACGCCGGTTCAGGGCCGACGCATGGCGCGACGGCTCAACATCGATGGTGATGGGCAAGGAGACTTGGCGGGGCATGGCGGCGAACACCGGGCCGTCTTTGTCTATCAGATCGAATCTTACCGTTATTGGCAAAAGCAGCTCGGTCGAAACGTCTTTACCTATGGCCAGTTCGGAGAGAATTTTACCGTCGAGGGACTGGCGGATACTGAAGTGTGCATTGGTGATCATTACCGGATCGGCGATGCCCTGTTCGAAGTGACGCAGCCGCGCGTCACCTGCTATCGCGTCGGTATCCGTATGAACGAACCGCAGATGGCGGCACTGCTCGTCTCACACGGCAGGCCCGGTTTCTATTTCCGGCTCCTGGAGGAAGGCGAAGTCGGCGCCAGCGACGAAATCGTCAAGGTCGAGGCGGGTCCCGAGCGTATGACCGTCGCCGAGATCAACGCTCTTTTGTACTTGCCGGGTCACCCGGCAAACGGGCTGGAACGAGCGTTGCGCATTCCGGCATTGAGCGCCGGTTGGAGAACCTCATTGGAGGCGCTGCTCGACCGGGAACGGAAGGGCGGCGGACCAACGGGCAACCCCGGGCTCGGCGCGTTAATGGGCCCGCCCCCGGCGTGGCAAGGCTTTCGCCCGCTGCGCGTATCGCAGAAGCTGCGCGAAAGCAGCAATGTCACCTCGCTCGTCCTGGAGTCCATCGACGGCGAGCCGCTGACGCCTGCCTTGGCCGGGCAGTTTGTCGTTCTTCGGCTGAGGCCACGGCCCGACGAGAGCGCTCTCTTACGCAGCTACTCGCTGTCGGGCGCGCCAAGTGAGGATCGCTATCGCATCAGCGTCAAGCGCGAGCCGCACGGCGCCGCTGGGGCTTACATCGATATACAGGTTCAGGTGGGCGATGTCGTCGAGACGAGCGCTCCGCGCGGCAGCTTTACGTTACGGCAGGGCGATGGTCCGGTCGTCCTCGTCAGCGCCGGCATCGGCGCTACGCCGGTGCTGGCGATGTTGCACGTATTGGCCGCCACGCAATCAGCAAGGGAGATTTGGTGGCTTCACGGTGCCCGCAACGGCGGCGAGCATCCGTTTGCAGCCGAGGTGCGCGCGCTGCTCGAGGCCTTGCCCGCGGGCCGCAGCCACATTTGCTACAGTGCGCCACAGCCAACCGATCGGCCGGCTGTTGATTTCGACAGGCTCGGGCGCGTCAGCCTGCACGTGTTCGACGAACTGGGCATTCCGCGCGACGCAGATTTCTACATTTGCGGCCCGGCCGCGTTTATGAGCGGTCTCGTCGCCGATCTCACGGGCTGGGGCGTCGCCCCCGCCCGCCTCCGCACTGAGAATTTCGGGTCCGGCCCGTCGAAGACGCCAGGCGTTGTGGCGGCGCCTCGGCGGCCGCCGCATCCGCCGGAGCAAGCCTCGGATATCGGGCCACTCGTATCCTTTACGCGCAGCAATCTCGCGGTCCGCTGGGGTTCCGCTTTCCACAGCCTGCTCGAACTCGCCGAGGCTTGCGATGTCCCGGTGCGCTGGTCGTGCCGCACCGGCGTCTGTCATAATTGCGAGACTGGGCTGATATCCGGCGCCGTCGTCTATCGGCCGGACCCAGTCGAACCGCCGGCCGATGGCAATCTGTTGATCTGCTGCAGCGAGCCCCAGGGCGACATTGCTTTAGATCTTTGACAAAGACGGTCCACACCGCGATTTGGAAGACGCCCGTTCAAGACCGCGATCTTGGCCCGGCTTAACATCAATGGTGATGGGCAAGCGGATTTGGTGAGGCATGGCGGCGAGCATCGGGCGGTTTTTGAAATGACGCAGCGTTAGGGAAGATCGAGATGGAAGACCGCGACATCAGAGCGGCCCTGGATCGTCACTGGGCCGCCTCCGACGCCGACGACTTTGAGGCGGAGCACCAGATTTACCGAGAGGATGCGGTGCTCGAATATCCGCAATCGAGCGAGCGCATCCGCGGACGGAGCAACATTCAGGCCTCTCGCGCCGCGCAGCCGAACCGCAAACGCTTCGCGGTGCGGCGGATAATCGGCGCGGGCGACCTCTGGGTGACTGAATATGTCCTAACCTATGACGGGCAGCCGTCTTACACAGTGAGCATTATGGAGTTCAGAGACGGGAAGGTGGCCCGCGAGACCCAATACTTCGGCGATCCGTTTGAGCCGGGGCCTTCGCGCGCGCAATGGGTCGAGCGGATGCCCTGAAACCGCGCCGGCGTAAGGGTAGCCATACACCGCTCTCTCGTGCGGAGCTGCCGGTCGATACGGTCTCGCTCGCCCGCTATCTGATCGGCAAGATCCTGGTGCGGGAAATGGCCGAAGGTGTGGCCAGCGGCCGTATTGTCGAGACCGAGGCGTATGTCGTCGGCGACGCCGCAGGGCACGCCTACCGGGGGATGACGCCGCGTAATCGCTCGCTCTTTCTCGAGCATGGGCACGCCTATCTTTATCTCGCCTACGGCAGCTCATACATGCTGAATGTCTCGAGCGAGTTGCCCGGGATCGGAGCCGGCGTCCTGATCAGGGCGCTCGAGCCGCGCGACGGCATCCCGATCATGCTATACATGCGCAGGTTCTTGAGACGACGCGGCCTCCGCCTGTCAATGGCGGCAATGGCACGAACCTCGTGAAATGCCGGCCGCGAGAGCCGGCAGAAATCGCGACAAATCAAGGTGCTTCAATGGTCGAGTTCGCGATCGCCTCGGCGACGCCTACGTGCGGGCTACGGCAAATTTCTGCTCTGGGGTGGACTTGACCGAATAACCCCGGCTAGCGGACCGATGGCAACGAGAATTTGCGGCGAGCACCGATATCAAGCAACATTAATGGGACGCCTGCTCCAGCCGCCAAGGGCCATGTAGCAACGCCGATCGGAGGCTCAGCAGTCGCGCGAGCCGAGGCGCACGCTCGAACAGCTCATGGCCGAATGCACCACGGAGGCCAGATGCGGATCGCCGATGAGACAGAAGCCATAGGCCGGCGCTACCGCGAGCTATTCCGGCCGAGTTCGGAGCAGCTATCGCCGCCGCAGCCTGAGCCCGAGACGAAATCGGCCCCAGAGACGATGTGCCCCTGCGGCCGGCCTGTCAGTGATTGCTTTTTCTGTGTCGGCAGTGTGATTACAGGTGCCGGCGATCGATACCAAGATCGCGCTGAGCTTGGTGCCCACTGTCGTTAGGGCCTCGACACAAACGACCGCGATTAGTGCCGCGATCAACCCATATCCTATCCGGCTTTGTGGCCACCGATCAGGGATTTGGCAGCTTTGACAACGTGCTCCGGGGTGAATCCCAGCTCACGCATCACGATCTCACCAGGCGCCGACCCACCGAACCAATTCAGCCCGATGATAATGCCGTCGAGGCCCACGTAGCGCTCCCATCCGAGCGTGGAGCCTGCCTCGATGCTGACCCGCGCCTTGACGACGGGAGGAAGAACCGTGTCCCTGTAGGATTGCGGTTGCGACTGAAACAAATCCCACGATGGCATCGAGACTACCCTGCTTGCAATTCCTTCGCGCGTCAGTTGGTTGTGCGCTTCTAGCGCAAGCGACACTTCGGAACCGGTAGCGATCAGGATAACGGTCGGCGAACCTGTAGCGCAGTCGCTGAGGACATACGCTCCTTTCGCCACTCCCGACGCCGACGCCAGCGTTGAGCGGTCCAGAATAGGTAATCTCTGGCGCGTAAGCACAAGTCCTACCGGCCCCGAGATGTGCGTAACCGCGATCTTCCACGCCTCCACGGTCTCGTTGGCGTCCGCCGGGCGCAGCAGCGTCAGATCAGGAAGCGCGCGAAGGCTTGCCAGTTGTTCCACCGGCTGATGCGTAGGTCCGTCCTCGCCTAATCCTATGCTGTCGTGGGTCCATACATAGATGACGTGGGCCTTGCTCAAGGCCGCCAGTCTGATGCTTGGCCGCATGTAGTCGGAAAACGTAAAGAAGGTGGCGGCAAAGGGCAGGACGCCGCCATGCAGGGCCATGCCCGTGGCAATCGCGGCCATCGCGTGCTCGCGAATACCGAAATGAATATTCCGCCCGGCATATCCGGTTGGACCGCCTACCAGTCCCTGGGTCGGCGGCGCACCCTCGGGAGGCTTAAACAGGGGACTCTCGAAGTCGCCGTGTCCCTTGAGCGCGGTGCGCGTGGACGGATCGAGGTCGCCCGAGCCGCCAATCAGGTTAGGTACGACATCGGCCAGCGCGGTGATAGCTTTCTGTCCGGCGTCGCGGGTCGCCATCGCGCCGTCCGCCGGCGTGAAGCGGGGAAGTCCCGCTTCCCATCCTTTCGGCGGTTTACCGGTGAGTACCTCCCGAAACTTCCCGGCTGCCTGTGGATCGACGGCGCCCAACGCGTCCACTCGTCGATTCCATTGAGTCTCCAACTCGCGCCCTTGTTCGACCGCCTTGCGAAACTGGGCCAAGGCTTCGTCGGGGATATAGAAAACCTTGTCTTCAGGCCATCCCAGCGCGCGTTTGGTTAACCGCACCTCTTCGACGCCCAAGGGCTCGCCGTGCGCCTGAAAAGTGTCATGCTTATGCGGGCTGCCATAGCCAATATGCGTGCGCGCCACGATCAGCGACGGCCGGTCATCGATCGCCTTTGCCTTGGTTAGGGCAGCATCGACCGCGGCTGTATCCATCCCGTCGATGTGCTCCACGTGCCATCCATAGGCCTGGAATCGCGCGCCGACATCTTCGCTGAAAGTTACATCGGTGCTGGCCGAGAGCGTTATCTGGTTGGAGTCGTAGAGCACGATTAATCGTCCGAGCCGAAACTGACCCGCTATCGAGGCGGCCTCCGCCGCGACACCTTCCATCATGTCGCCGTCACTCGACATCACATACGTGTAGTGATTGACCACTTCATGGCCCGACCGATTGAAGTTGGCGGCCAGCCAACGCTCTGCGATTGCAAATCCCACCGCGTTACCAATGCCTTGACCTAACGGACCCGTGGTAACTTCCGCACCTGGCACCACGCCATACTCGGGATGCCCCGGGGTACGGCTGCCCCATCGGCGAAATTGCTGTATATCAGCCATCGTAAGGTCGTAACCGGTGAGGAACAGCAGGCTGTAGAGCAGCATGCTGGCATGCCCGGCGGACAGCACGAAACGATCGCGATCGGGCCATTTGGGGTTGGTGGGATTGTGCCGCAGATGGCGCGACCACAAGACGTACGCCATCGGCGCCGCACCCAACGGCATCCCCGGATGTCCCGAATTCGCTTTCTGGACCGCGTCGACCGACAGCGTCCGGATGGTGTTTATGCAAAGTTCGTCGATTGGCTGAAACGTCGAACTCATGGCTCCTCCGGACCGCCCCCAACCTTAAAGCAAATGAGTATTTGCAACGAGAGCAGAACCCAAGACTCTACCCTCTCCCTTGCGTGTAAGGAAGAGGGCAAAGAAGAAGCGGCCGTATCACGGTCGCTGTCCGGCATCAGCACCTATGAGACAGATTGGCTGAGTTGAGATAGAGAGGATTTCTGGCCCATCGTAGCCATTGAAGGAGCGAAGATGGGACAGAAATCCGGGCCGGTGAAGGAACCGGCGGAACAAGTTGTGAAAGAGATCCGCCGCGCCACCCGGCGGCAGTTCTCGGCGGAGGAGAAGATCCGCATTGTGCTGTCGGGTCTGCGCGGCGAGGACAGCATCGCCGAGCTGTGCCGCCGCGAGGGGATCGTCCAGAACCTTTATTACCGCTGGTCGAAGGAATTTCTGGAGGCTGGCAAGAAGCGCCTGGCCGGTGACACCGCGCGGGCAGCGACCTCGGACGAGGTCAAGGATCTGCGCCGCGAGTCCAGCGCGTTGAAGGAGGTGGTCGCCGAACTCATGCTCGAGAACCGGCTGCTGAAAAAAAGCGTGATTGGGGCTGGGGAGGACGACGCATGAGATACCCCGCCGCCGAGAAGCTGGAGATCATCCGGCTGGTCGAACACTCCTCGCTGCTGGTGCGCCATACGCTGGCGAAACTCGGCATTCCCGCGGCAACCTTCTACCGTTGGTATGACCGGCACAGCCGCGGCGGGCCGGAGGCCTTGAATGATCGATCACCGCGACCGGACCGCGTTTGGAACCGCATTCCGGATGGCGTGCGTGACAACATCATGTAGTTGGCGCTTGAAGAGCCGGCATTGTCGCCGCGCGAGCTGGCAGTGCGCTTCACCGACACGAAAATCTATTTTATCTCAGATGTAGAAGTATGGATTTGACCTGAACAGGCGGTACTCTCGTCGTGGTGGGTGTCCGACAAGAGGAAAGTGTCGGCCGTCACGCGGCCCTGATCTTTTTCCTGGGCGATCGGCAGAGTGTCAAGGAAGGTCTGCATCGGGGTTTTGCCGTAGCACCAGCGGCCTTGATGGGGCCGCGCTTGATTGTACTCGCTCATCCAAGCATCAAGGTCGCCCTGCAATTGCTCGATCGTCGCGTAGATCCGCTTGCGAAAGGCAATGCGATAGAATTCATCGAGCACAGTCTTATGAAAGCGCTCACAAATTCCGTTGGTTTGTGGGCTCCTTGCCTTGGTGCGGGTGTGATCGATGTCCTCGATCGCCAGGCAGAGCTCGTACTCGTGGTGCTCCGGATTGCCACAATACTCGGTGCCGCGATCGGTCAGCATTCGACGAGCGGGATCTCATGCTCGTCAAAGAACGGGATCACCCGGTCGTTTAACAACTCGGCCGCGGTGATCGGGGTCTTGCGATCGTAGAGCTTGGCGAACGCCGAGCTTGGTATAAGTGTCGATGAAGGTCTGCTGGTAAACCCGTCCGACGCCCTTCAGCGTGCCGGCGTCGAAGGTATCCTGGGCGCCGCAATAGCCCGGGCATTCGCTCTCGAACTCGCCGTGAGTTTCCTTGTCGGCCTTGGCCTTTTCCAGCGCTGCGAGCTGGGTCTCGGTAAGAACCAGCCCTTCCTGCGCCATTTTGGCTTCGAGCGCCTTGAGCCGTTTCTTAATGTTTTCGAGGTCGTGACGCTGCCACACACCGCGCACCCCGAAGGCCGAGATCGACTGGCCGCGCTTTTTCAGCTCGTTCGATACCCGCAGTTGACCCCAGCTCGGTTGCTCGATCGCCAGTTCGACCACGGCCGCCTCGAGCGCGGGATCGACACGGTTCTTCAGGATCGGCTTTGCACGGCTGATCTCCTGCAGCGCCAGCTCACCACCTTTATCGTAGAGCTCCTTAAACCGGTAAAAGCTGTCCCGGCTATAACCCATCATCTTGCAGGCCTGGCTCACATTGCCGAGTTGCTTGGCCAGCTCCAACAGGCCGACCTTGGCCCGTATCACCTTTTGTGCTTGCGTCATCGGCGGTCCTCAACTCACCTAAGCCGGCGCCATATCCGCCAGCTTGATCCGCCCCACCGATCTTCCGCAATCGTCAGATTAATTCCATACCTTACATCTCAGAGGCTTCGGTCTACCGCCTGTTAAAGGCCCGGGACCTGATCGCCAGCCCGGCTTTCATCGTGATCAAAGCCGCCGACGCGTTCAAGGACAAGACCACCGCACCCAACCAAATGTGGCAGACCGATTTCACCTATCTCAAGGTGATCGGCTGGGGCTGGTTCTACCTGTCGACCGTGCTCGACGACTTCTCGCGCTACATCGTCGCCTGGAAGCTGTGCACCAACGATGAGGGCCGAGGATGTCACCGCCACGCTCGGTTTGGCGCTGCAGACCAGCGGGCTGGACCAGGCCGAGCCTGCCAATCGACCACGGCTGCTGTCCGACAACGGTTCCAGCTATGTTGCGGGTGACCTCGCCAAGTGGCTCGGCGCCCGCAATATCAAACACCTCCGCGGCGCGCCTTATCATCCGATGACCCAGGGCAAGATCGAGCGCTGGCACCAGACCCTCAAGAACCGCATCCTGTTGGAAAACTACTTTCTGCCCGGCGATCTCGAAGCCCAGATCGCGGCGTTCGTCGCCGACTACAACCACTGCCGCTACCACGAGAGCATCAACAATCTCACCCCCGCCGACGTCTACTTCGGGCGGGCTCGAATATTCTGGCAGAACGAGAAAGGATCAAACGACAGACCATCGCCAACCGCCGCTTGCAGCACCGCCTGCAGGCCGCCTGACATCACCAAACCGATGAGCCAGATCCTCCCTTAATTTCACGCAGCCCGTTGTCTCAATAACTCTGACGACGGACAGCTCATCGTCCCTTTCATACCCAGCAACAGGCGATCATTGGGATGGCGCGGCTCGTATACACCATCCTCGTCAACGATCACCGTGCCAACCAGACCGCAAAACTCGATCAGGGTGTGCCAGTCACGCCCGTTGCGCGCCAAACGCGACGCTTCGATCGCAAACACGGCACCAACGCGGTTCTCACAGATCGCCGCAAGCAGCCGCTCAAAGCCAGGGCGGCTGATGCCCGAACCCGAGCGACCCAGATCGTCATCGATGACCGTCACATCGGTCCAGCCGAGAGCGCGGGCCCGTTCGGCGAGGCCATACTGACGGCGCCGGCTCTCATGATTGTTGGCGAGTTGGTCGGTGGTGGATTGCCGGATGTAGACGAAGGCGCCGCGCGCCAAATGGTCAGGCGTGATTTTCATCGCTTGCCTCAGCCTTAGCGACGACAGCCAGCGTCTCCGCCAGGAGGATACTCACCAGCAGCAACAGCCTCGTCCGCTCGGACCCTGCGATCGGCACCGGCGGATCGTTGGGCGCGAAGAGATCGGGTCGGCGATGACTGGGCTACGGCGCGGCATGCTCGGCTCCTTTGCGACGGGAAGCGTCGCGCAGCAAGCTTTGCCAGGTATCGAGCTCGAGGCGCAGGTCGCGCAAACACTCCAGTGTGAGACGCGGGGTCTTTGTGACCGGCATCGCCGCTGCGCGATCCTCCGTAATCCGGATCGGTACAGTGTGCCAGCGTGCCGTCCGGTTGGCGGACGATCAGGGCAACCTCGTCGCCATGCCGATTACGCCCGGTAACAATGACCGTTTCGCCGCAACGGGGATGAAATCCGTAACGGATAATCGCCTCACCCGGCTGATAATGGGCATCCTGCTTACCATCGAGCCTCAGCCAGTTTGAGGAGGCGGTAGGGCATCGGCGGCGTTGTCGTTGCCGCGATGGCGAGACGTTCGTGGATTGTTTTGAGGACAAAGCGTCGGTTGAAACGCCATGCGAAGGCGCCGAGGTAGCGCGGCAGATGTTTGGCGGCGACCACTCGGTGGGTGGCGAGCAAGCTGTTCTTGATATTGGCGAGCATGGTGTTCGCCCAGCGGAAGGCAGGGTGGCGTGCAGCTCTGCGATCGGAGCCAGTGACGTGGCGTTCATGGACGATACCCGGCTGCTCGGCAATGCAGCGAAACCATTGGCCGCCGTCGCTGACGACAGTCGTTCCGGCCGCGACGCGGGCGCATAGCCGTTTGGTTTCGCCAGCTTGGAAGCCGCGCACGACCTGAAGGCGGGTATGCAGCGGGCGGCCATCTGAGGAGGTCTCCACGGCAATGATAAAGATCCTATGGGGACCGTCGATTGCCGGGGTTGATACGCTCAGCACCGCCAATCACGCATCGAGGAGGAACCGATGCTCCCCAGTATCCGCCGTAATTCCACCGAGCAAATCGCAACTGGCCGTCCTGATCTGACGCTCTATGCGTCGCTGGAACTGAGCCGATCGACATGGCTTGTCACCTGTCTTTTGCCCGACAGAAACCGAATGTCGAAGTATTCGACACCAGGCGGCGATGGTGGCGCGCTGCTCGGTCTGCTGGAGCGCATGCGAGTAAGGGCTCAGCAACTGACCGGGCGTCCAGTGAAGATTGTGGCAATCCAAGAAGCTGGACTGGACGGCTTTTGGGTCCACCGGCTGCTGGAGGCAAACGGCATTGAGAGTCATGTTGTCGACCCGGCGTCCATTGCTGTGCCGAGACGCCGGCGACGCGCCAAGACGGATGCGATCGACGGCGAGACGTTGTTGAGAACGTTGCTGGCATGGACGCGCGGAGAACCACGTGTCTGTGCGATGGTCGTGCCGCCAACCCCGGAAGAGGAGGACTGTCGGCGGGTGTGCCGCGAGCGCGCGATACTCTTGCAGGAGCGGATCCGGCACACAAACCGCATCAAGGGTCTGCTCGCCGGACAGGGCATTACGGGTTTCAATCCACTGCAAAAGGACCGCCGACAACTGCTCGACGCCGCTCGCACAGGCGACGGTCGTCCGCTGCCGCCCCAGCTCAAGGCCGAGATCCTGCGCGAGATCGAGCTCATCGAATTGCTCGTGCGCCAGATCGCCGATGTTGAGGCCGCGCGCGAGGTCCTTGCCGGGCCCAAGACAGCGAAATCTCCATCCCCGGTCGTGCTTCTCAAGCAGCTCAAGGGCATCGGTCCCGAGATCGCCTCAGTTCTATACTTCGAGGGTCTCTTCCGAAGCTTTGGCAATCGCCGCCAGCTGGTATAGTAAGTCATCAAGCGGGCAGAATCCGGAGCGCAAAACCCAATTCCGACCGAGACGCCTGGCACGAAGGCGCGAACCTTAAATCGAATACGCGCCCTGGCCGGTTCACCGTGGCGCAGTGGCAGATCTGACAGCCACTCCAGTGACTGCAGTCGAAGACGATCGTCATGGACATAAGTTGGTCGTCTAATATGTCCCATTTCGATGGTAGGAGTTCGGGTCGGCGATGCCCGGACAAGATAGTCGTCGATTACAGTCGCGCGTATCGCCGTCCGTTTGAATCGAGCCTTGGTCTAGCCAAATCACTCGCGGGCATAGGCTGGTAACAGCGCCCATATTGTGGCTGACAAACAGTACCGTACGGCCGTCGCCGTGTGAGACCTCCTCCATTTTGCCGAGGCATTTCTTTTGGAATTCGGCGTCGCCGACGGCGAGCACTTCGTCGACAATCAGGATCTCGGGTTCGAGATGGGCGGCGACGGCAAAGGCGAGGCGGACATACATGCCCGATGAGTAGCGCTTGACCGGGGTGTCGAGAAATTTCTCGATCTCGGCAAAGGCGACGATTTCATCAAATTTTTTGCGGATCTCGGCGCGGCTCATGCCGAGGACGGCGCCATTCAGAAAGATGTTCTCGCGGCCGGTGAGTTCCGGGTGAAAGCCGGTGCCGACCTCGAGCAGGCTCGCGACGCGGCCGCGCAGGGTGACGCGCCCCGAAGTCGGCTCGGTGATGCGCGACAGGATCTTGAGCAAGGTCGATTTGCCGGCGCCGTTGCGGCCGATGATGCCGAGGACCTCGCCCTCCTGGATCTCAAAGCTGACATCCTTGAGCGCCCAGAATTCCTCGATCTGATCACCCTGCACCACCTGCCGCCCGCGCGCGACATCGACCGCCTTGCGCACGGCGTTGCGCAGATGCCGCTCCAACACGTCGCGGAAATTGGGAAAGCGCTCGTCCATGGTCTGCCCGGCGCGGTGTCCGACCAAATAGCGCTTTGACAAATTCTCGACCGAGATGACCGGCAATGCCATCAAATGCGCGCTGTGCCCCAGATCCGAACCGCCAGAGCGGCGGCGGTGGTCTTACCCTATCTCGAAGAGCGTTACCACTTTCTAAGTTTTAGACCGCGGCCATAGGACGCGTTCCTGACGCCCTAGGTCGATAGTGGTTACCTCGTAACCACTGCGCGATTGGCCCGTCACATTTTCGACTCTTGAATGAGCCGCCGGCTCAGTATTTATGGTTAACACCAGATCCGCTTGGCCCAGCTAGCCCCGTAATATTCCGTTTTCGAAAATCACTCCGCCCCTGTGTGAAAGGAGAAACATGCCAATCTGAGTGCGTCAATGGTAAAAATCACATGCAAGGGAGATAAAAGCCAAATGCTCAAGACCTTCTTTACTGCTACTGGACTGATGGCCCTGCCGGTAGTTGCGGCGACTGCTGGAACAGTATTTCTTCCGGTCGGGCCAGGGCAAACCTATACAACGATCGCCGCCGCGATTGCCGCCGCTGATGGGGATAACAGCGCCGCCAATTACTATGTGATCACAGTTGCCCCCGGCACTTACACCAATGACACCGCCACCGTCAGTCGGCCGATGACGATCGAGGCCGCTCAACCGGGGTCGGCGGTCATCCTCAACGAGACCGTGGCATTACCCAATCAGAAGGGAATCCTGATTTCGCTCGCCCAGCTGACGGTCGACGGGCTGACCTTCCAAGGGGCCTATATCGATGGGTCGCTGGGAGCAAACGGGGCGGGCATCCGCGCCGAGGGAAGCCAGGGCTATACGCTGACGGTACGGAACTCGCAGTTTATCTCAAATCAGGAGGGGATCCTAACCGACGTGAACTTCCCGCTGGACGTCGTGCTGACCAACAATGTTTTCATGAACAATGGTAATGGCGACACGAGTTCTCTGACCCATGGCGTGTATATCGGCAGCGGCAACAATTCGCTGACCGCGATCGGCAACGAGTTCTGCGGCACGATCGTCGGGCACAACATCAAGAGCCGCGCCATGGTGACCATCATCGAGAACAATACGCTCTATGACGGGGCGGCCGACCCCAACCAGCCAAGCTGCAATGTCGGCTCAGCAAGTTATGCCCTCGACATCCCAAATGGCGGCGTAGCGGTCGTCTCCGGCAACACGATGATCCAGGGGACGGCGACGCAGAACAGCAACATGTTCTCCTATGGCGAGGAAGGCTTGACTTACCCGACCAACAGCCTCGTCTTTATCAACAACCAAATGCAGAACACGCTTCCGAATGCGATCGGCATAAATGACCCGAACGGCGTTGCGGTCGTCGGCAACGGCAATTCGTTCGCTCCGTCGATCACGACACAGGTCAATCCCCCCTCTACGAACCAGCTGACCGGCACGTCCAGCGGCCAAATTTCGCCTGATGGGACGATTTTGACCGCGCCCTCCACCGGCAGCTTGAGCACGGCGGCGGGCACATGGACGTTCGGCCCAACCCCTCCCGGTACGTATTACACGACCGGTCAATACGAAATCATGTTGAACGGCACGTGGGTCGGCGGGGGTTATGGGGCTAGGCTAGAGGTTGCCAATGGTGGTCAGATGTACAATAACAACACCGCCGCAGGGTCGCTTTCCCAGTATGGCCCCCAGTTCTGGCAGGTTTGGAACGGCAGCGCCTGGCTTGATACTTCGGCTCCCTAAATCACGAGCATAGCTGCTGTCCTGCTCTTCTTGACCGGAGCAGTGACGGCAGCATACGCGAGCATCTTTTCATAATCGGCGTTTGTATGATGATGCGCGATCGGACGATCGGATCAAGCATCTGCTGCCGCACAGATATTTGCCGTGACACGGAACCGCCGTGGTTATGGGCCGGTAACGAGCAATTCCCTCAGGTAGCGCCCGTAGGAGTTTCCCTTGAAAGTGGCGGCGAGCGCCTCCAGCTGGGCGTCGTCGATCCAGTTTTGGCGCCACGCCACTTCTTCCGGGCAGGCGATCTTGAGTCCTTGGCGGGACTCGATCGTCGCGACGAACTCCGCTGCCTGCAGCAGGCTCTCCGGCGTCCCGGTGTCGAGCCAGGCAAAGCCGCGGCCCAAGGTTTCGAGGGTGAAGTCGCCCCTCACGCACGTAATGGTTGTTGAGGTCGGTGATTTCGAGTTCGCCGCGGGCTGATGGCCGCAATGTCGCGGCGATATAGCACACCTCTTCGTCGTAGAAGTAGAGGCCGGTGACCGCATAATGGGACGGCGGCATCGCGGGTTTCTCGACGATGCCGCGCACCGAGCCGTCCTCGGCGAAATCAATGACGCCATATTGGCTCGGGTCGCGAACCCAGTACCCGAAGACGACGGCCCCGGCGCGGCTTTGGACAGCTCGTTGCAACGCGGCGCCAAAGCTTTGTCCGTAAAAGAGATTGTCGCCCAGCACCAAAGCCGAACGCCCGCCGGCGATGAACTCGCGACCGATCAGGAAGGCCTGAGCGAGACCGTCCGGGCTCGCCTGGACAGCAAATTCCAGCCTCAGTCCCCAGGCGCTGCCGTCGCCGAGCAGCGCACGGAATGGTGCTGCATCGTGCGGCGTGGTTATGATCAAAATTTCCCGGATCCCCGCCAACATCAATGTGGTCAGCGGATAGTAAATCATCGGCTTATCGTAGATCGGGAGCAGCTGCTTGCTGAGTGCTTTTGTGATCGGCCACAGTCGACTGCCGGTGCCGCCGGCGAGGATGATCCCCTTCACTGGTCCGCCTTATCGAGCTCGTCGATGACCCGCAGCAGCGATTTTCGCCAATCCGGCTGATCGATGCCGAAGGCCTGCCGAATCCGCGTGCAATCGAGCGTCGAGTTCAGCGGCCGACGTGCAGCTGCCGGATACTCGTTCGTGGCGATCTTGACGAGGGATGGCCTTGGTCCGCGGCCGGCAGCGAAAATCGCTTCGGCAAAACCGTACCAGCTCACGCTCGGGGCGCCGGCAAAGTGATACGCGCCCCACTTGTCAAAGCCGGGGCGTTGACAGGCGTTTGCCATCACCAAAATCGCGTCGGCGATGTCGCGTGCCTCGGTCGGGCCGCCGCGCTGGTCGTCGACAACGCGCAGCTCCGGTCGGTCGCGGCCCAGCCGGCGCATCGTCTTGACAAAATTGGCGCCATGGACGCCAAAAACCCAGGATACCCGGAGCAGCAGATATGCCGGGTTCGCGGCGGCCACGGCCGCATCGCCGGCGGCTTTCGAAGCGCCATAGACGTTCAGAGGTGCAATTGGCTCATCTTCGTTGAGCGCTGCCGTGCCCGCTCCGGCGTAGACGTAGTCGGTCGATAGATGAATCATCGGCAGGCAACGCGCGGCCGCCATTTGAGCCAGATTCGCCGCACCGGTGGCATTGACGGCAAAGGCGCGTTCCGGTTCCTGCTCGGCGCGGTCGACCGCGGTATACGCGGCGCAGTTGATCACCACAGACAGGTCGGGGGTCGCCAGCGCGCGCGCGACGGCCTCCGAGTCACAAATATCGCTCCCTCCATGATCAAACCCGCGAGCTGCGCCGCCGGCCCGTTCGACGAGGGCACGGCCGACCTGTCCACCCGCGCCGAACACCGCCAGGGTCACGCCGCCTCCGCCGGCAATCCTAGACGCTCTTGGCGATAATTGGCGCTGGCGCGCCGGCACCACTCTTGGTTCTCGATATACCAGCTGATCGTTGCCGCCAGCCCTTGCTCGAACCCGATTGCGGGGCGCCAGGCGAGCTCGCGCTCGATCTTGCTGGGGTCGATAGCGTAGCGTGCGTCGTGCCCTGGGCGATCAGTAACAAAAGTGATCAGCCGGGCATGCGATGCGCCGCTCGGGTGCTGGCTATCGAGCAGCCGGCAGATCGAGTGTACGAGGTCGATGTTGCGCGCTTCGTTGCGCGCCCCGACGAGATAAGTCTCACCGATGCGGCCGCACGCCACGATCTTGCGCAAGGCCGCCACGTGATCCTCGACATGCAACCAATCACGAATATTCACACCCTGCCCGTAGACCGGAAGTGGTTTCTCGGCGATCGCGTTGAGCACAGTCAGCGGGATCAATTTTTCTGGAAACTGGTACGGGCCGTAATTATTCGAGCAGTTCGATATCATCACCGGCAAACCGTAAGTTCGGTGCCAGGCATGGGCGAGATGATCAGCCGCAGCTTTGCTGGCCGAATAGGGTGAATTCGGGCAATAGCGGCTCTGGTCGTCAAAATACCCTGTCGATCCGAGTTCGCCATACACCTCATCGGTGGAAACCTGCAGGAACCGAAATTGTCCGCGGCCGACAGCATCGAGACCACGCCAGTAAGCGAGTGCAGCTTCGAGCAATGTCGCCGTTCCGAGGACATTGGTTTCGAGGCACAGTCTCGGACTATCGATCGAGCGGTCAACATGGCTCTCGGCAGCGAGATGATAGACGGCGTGCGGTCGGTGCTCGGCGAAGACAGCCACCATGGCGGCTCGATCACAGACATCCGCGTGGACAAAAACGTGGTGGGCAGGGGGAACCGACGCCAGATTGTCGAGGTTGCCGGCATAGGTGAGTTTGTCGACGGTGATCACCCGTTCGCCATCGGCGACCAATGCCCGCACCAAGGCCGAGCCGATAAAGCCGGCGCCGCCGGTTACGATCACGGTCACGGTTGGTACGCGAAGATATCGGGTTGTGCGGCTAGATGCGGCAGCATGCGATCCCGTTCGGATAGCATCGCTTCGATGTCGACCGGCCAAGCGATCGCCAAGCTCGGATCATCCCAGGCAATCCCACGCTCATGCGCGGGGCTATAAAAATCAGTAACCTTGTATTGCACTTCTGCGTCGTCTTCGAGCGTGCAATATCCATGTGCGAACCCCGCCGGAATCCATAGCTGGTGCCAATTGTCAGCGCTTAGGACCACCGCCGCGTGTTGGCCAAAAGTAGGGGAGCCGCGGCGAATGTCAACCGCGACATCGAATATCGCTCCTCGCGTTACCCGGATCAGCTTGCCCTGGGCCGCAGGCGGAAGCTGATAGTGCAAACCGCGCAATGTTCCTCTTCGTGGACTGCGGATGTGGTTATCCTGCACAAAGCTGACGTCGATCCCAACTGAAGCGAAAGTGCGCTGATTCCACACCTCTGAGAAAAAGCCGCGGCTGTCGCCAATCCGGACAGGCGATAGCTTTTTTACCTCAGGCAAGGTCGTCGACCGAATTTCCATACCCTAATTTTAATGATTTTATACTCCCTGCCAAGCCATGAATGCGGATGCTCTTATAGGTTGCACAACCAGAAGGTGCAAGTTGGTGAGGGTTGGGATGGTCCTGCCCTGGAGAGACCGTCCATTTACTAGTTAAAATACTCCGGAGTTCAGCGAAGCGAATGTGGCAGTACGAGCATTCCATGGATGAGTTAACATAAACTAAAAGCTATGGGGGATCGGCTTCAAAGAAGGCCAACGATTTACTAGGCGGCCAAGCAGCGACTGAGGCGCGCGCCGACAAGTCGAGCGAAAATGTCCGGAACGTGATTGGGATCCGGAGCAGGAGAGACCGAACGGCGGAAGCCGAAGCCGCGGCGTAGATACACTGATCACGCGGGGCCAATATCGACGCGGGCGCCGGAATGCTGCGAATGGGTCCGCAAACGGGCTTGGTCGTGCGGATCACCGAGCGCTGTGATCGGAAACCGCAACGGGTATTGGCCGATACCATGACAATCACCCGGCCGAGAGATATAAGCGGTTGGATTAAATCTGCTGTATGCTGAAGCGGTGTCCTTGTTTTCACGATCTTTTGCGCGCAGCGAGGAGCGCTTGGCATCGATGGTTTGCTGTCGTCGGCGGAAACTGCCGCTCGCTCCAGGTTCAAAGTATTGCGGGCTCGTCCATTCCGACCGACCGGGCAATTATTATTCTTGGTCCTCGGTGGAATTCTTAGTACGGGCTTCCTGCTTCGCTTAATATCGATTATTGCAGTTCCCGATATCAATCAGGCCGACGAGGTATTTCAGACCCTTGAGCAAGCTCATCGAATAGTCTACGGCTTCGGTATCGTCCCTTGTAAATTTGAGGTTGGTGCCCGCTCTTTCCTGATGCCCGGCGCACTCGCCGCCTTGATGTGGGCGTCACGCTTGTTCGATGCTGGGCCGACTTATTACCTGCTGGTAGTACATGCGATGCTTTCATAGCTGTCTACCGCCTGTATTTTAGTAGTCTTTTTATAGGGAGAGCGGTTTTTTGGATCCGTCACGGCGCTTGTCTGCGCCGGAATTGTGGCGTTCTCTGCGGACCTGATATATTTCGGACCTCGCGCCTCGCCTGAGGTCGTATCGGCGCACCTCCTATTGTCAGCTTGCTATTTAGCCGAGCCCGGGTTTCGCGCGCAGTCAAAGTCGCGGTTATTGCTCGTCGGTGTTCTCCTCGGGCTGGGATTCGCTTTACGCATCCAGCTAGCCCGGATTTCTGATACCGGTTTCTAATTGGAAGCGGTGGTACGGGCAGTGCACGGCATGGTGGCGAGCGCACCGGCGCGCAACTTGAGCGAGTCGTGGCGGGCGCAATGCGGCCGTGCGCGGACTGGGGTGATATATCTCGGGCGCCGTTTCCGGGTCAGTGCGCCGCGGCGGTAAGGCGCAAATGGGCGAGGGCGAACTCGTTTTGGTAGGGACCGGCGGAAGCCATCGCGACCTTGATGCGGCGAACGCTGACCCGCACTAGCGCGCCGATCTTGAGCAGCTTGAGGCGGATCGTGCCACAGGTGGCCTCGGCAAACTGGGTGTGTCGCAGGGCAATCCGGCGCAAGGCGCAGACCAGCACATAAGCCATCGCCGCGAACCATCGCCGCAACTGGTTGGCGCGCATGGTCGTGGCCGAGAGCCTGCCCCTGGCCGGAACAGGGGTGCGGTCGGCGAACAGGTCGAGCGGGCATTCCTTGATGCGGTTTTCCATCTCGCCGCGGGCGCAATAGACCTTCTCGTAGAGGTGGCGGGCCTCATGCTCGCGGCGCGACAACGAGGTGACGACAAAGCGCGGGTTGGCCTCGCCGCCGGTCCATTCGGCCTTGCCGACCACCCGGCGCGGGCGGCTCCAGCTGTCCAGTGTTGACCAGGTAAAGTCTTTGAAGCGCCGTGCCGGCCCGCCGGTTTGCTCGCTGTGCTGGCCGGTTTGCTCGCTGTGCTGGCGTGCGGCGGCCAATTCGCCGGCGATTGCAGCCGTGAGCCGCCCATTCTTGGCCAAGCCAAACAGATAGTCGACGCCATGTAGCTCGCACCAATGCATCAGCTGTTCGCGGGCAAACCCTGCGTCGGCGCGCCATAAGATCCGCACCCGTGGCCAGCGGGTGCGGATGTGAGCGACAATGCGCGCCACCTCCTCGACCGCCCCAGCGCTGGCGTCGATATTGGAACGGCGCAGTTTGGCCGCCAACAGGTGCCGGTCGCAGAAGATGTACAGCGGCAGGTAGCAGTAGCAGTCGTAATAGCCGTCGTAATAGCCGTGGAAGAAGCGCCCCTCCCCGGCCTGCGCCGGGGCAGGCTCTGGTGCCCGTGCAGCGGGTCGTCGGTGGCATCGAGATCGAGGATGATCTGCCGCGGCGGACGCGCCTGGGCCTCGACAAATAGATCGACCAGCAGAGCTTCGATCGCCTGCGGGTCGTGCCCGATCTTGTGGTAGGGCGTCGCCTCCGGCTGCCCAATTCGAGCCGGTTGAGGGTCGATTTGCCGGCCACCGATGCACAGTTCTTGCGCCGCGCCGCGAGCTTGCCGGCCAGCACCGCCATGATCGGGTCATGGCGCAGATCGTCATGGTCGAGCACGTCCTCATACCCCAGTGCGATGCCGAAGATGCGCTGGCCGACCAGCGTTGCCACCGTGTGCTCGACCAGCTCCGGCGATCGGCGGTCGCTAAAGCAGCGAGCAAAGCGATCGATCAGCCCGATGGCTTGGTCGCTCGCCCGCAACAGCAAAGCACCGGCATCCGAAGTGATCTTGCCGCCATCAAACCCGGCCACCACTGAGCGCCCCTCGACGCGTGCAAATTCGAATAGCGCCGCGCTACACTCTGTCGGCATCGGGACTCCTCTTGATCCTGAGACAAACGGTTGAACCAACACGATTTTCTCAGATATCGAGCCCCGGTGCATCTACCCCGTTTGAGAAATCCGGGCTAAGCTCCGGCGCCTGCTATTTTTGTTTTGTGGACTGGCTGGCGTTCCTGGCGGGATCGCTTGATGCCAATCTTGATCGGGGCCCTCTCCGTCATATTGCTCGCCGGAATCCTCGATTGGGTCACCTGGGGCTATCCGTTCGAGTCAGCCTGGCGGTACATCGATTACAATCTCTTCCACGGCATGCAACGAGATTTCGGCGGGGAACCTTGGTACCAATATGCCGATTATTTGCTTTATTACTGGGGGCCGGGTATTGCGCTACTGGTATTGCTAGGTATTGTTGGCAGCGTATATGTTCCCGTGCTTCTGGTTATGGCGGTGATAATCGCTCTGGAGCACACTTTTATTGTTTACAAGGAATTTCGCTTCATCTACCCGGCAGTCTTGTTTGGCGTGGCGCTCGCCGCGATCGGAGCGGGGAGCGCCGTGTCCTGGATGGCGCGTCAACTCCCTAGATTTCGCGTTCAGCTGGCGATTGCCACCCTGTTTTTCTGGTTCGTTTTTTCCGTCGGCGAGGCTGCATCTGGCGGATACAGAGCGCGCTGGACGCGTGGAAATGACGAGTTGCAGGCCGCCCTTAGTGTTGCCCGGCTTCCCTCGGTCTGTGGTGTCGGTTTGTTTCACGTCGCTTTGATTATGTCGGGCGGATACACCTATATGCTTTCGCTGGCCATCTCTGTGCACCGGCGGCATCGTCACCCGGCCCGATAACGCAGCACCGCGGCTGTCGCAAAACGGCGCTCCGCTGCGACAGTTCATTGGTATTTCGAGCTACGCCGAAAAGATGCTGCTGCACGAAAACTCGATCGTCCGGATCGACCCCGAATTGCCGCTCGACAAGGCTGCGTTAGTCGGGTGCGGGGTATTGACGGGGGTCGGGGCTGCATTGCGCAGCTCTGGTCTCGAAGCGGGGCAGACGGTCGCGGTGTTTGGCTGCGGCGGGGTCGGGTTGTCGATCATTCAAGGGGCGCGGATCGGCGCCGCGCGCCAGATCATCGCCGTCGACCGGTTCGAATCAAAGCGCGAGATGGCGACCCGTGCCGGGGCCACGCATTTTGTCAACAGCGCTGAGGATGATCCGGTAAAGGCGGTACGGAGCCTGACCAGCGGTCTGGGCGTCGATCACGCTTTCGAGGCGGTCGGCGCGGCGGCGCTGGTGCGGCAGGCGATCGAGAGCCTCGCGATCCGCGGCACCGCAACGATCGTCGGCGTATTGCCGCCCGATGCGATGATCGAATTTCCCTGGATGGCGATCCGCCCCGAATGCAAGGTGCAGACATCGCGCATGGGCTCGAACCGGTTTCGCTACGACATCCCGCTCTATCTCGACTTCTACCGCCAGGGCCGGCTCGACCTCGATAGCATGGTCACAAAGCGCGGCCATCTCGACGACATCAACGAAGCCTTCCGCGCCATGAAAGCCGGCGAAGTCGCCCGCACCGTCCTGACGTTCGATTAACCTGTTTGGGGGAACTTTAATGAGCTATCAGCACATCCGCGTGGAGCCAATTTCGACGGATGTCGGCGCCGAGATCGGCGATGTTGATCTAGCGGGCCCGATTACCGAGGAGACCTTCGCCGAAATCCGCTGCGCGTTTGGCGAGTATGGGGTCGTGTTCTTCCGCGACCAGTATTTGACGCCGGAGCAGCACGTTTCCTTTGCCGAGCGCTTTGCGCCGATCGACGTTAATCGCTTCTTTGCCGCGGTGCCGGGCTATCCGATGATCGCCGAAGTGCGCAAAGAGCCCGAGCAGACCCGTAATATCGGCGGCGGCTGGCATACCGACCACAGTTACGACGAGGCGCCGGCCCTCGGCTCCATGCTATATGCGCGCGAGGTGCCTACGACCGGCGGTGATACGCTGTTCGCCGGAATGTACGCCGCCTATGACGCGCTATCCGAGGGACTGAAAGCGACGCTCGACGGTTTGCGCGCCTGTCATTCGAGCCGCCATGTGTTCGGTCCCGAGGCACATGCGCGCCGCGGCGACCTCGTCGGCCGCATTCGCAATCCCGAATTGGCAACTCAGGACGCAATCCATCCGGTCGTGATCCGCCATCCCGAGACCGGTCGCAAAGCGCTCTATGTCAACCCGGGGTTCACTCTAGGTTCGAGGGCTGGACCGAGGAAGAGTCGCGACCGCTACTCGAGCACTTGTACCGGCACGCGACGCGGCCCGAATTCACCTGCCGCTTTCATTGGCGGATTGGATCGCTGGCACTGTGGGACAACCGCTCGACATGGCATTTTGCGGTGAACGACTATCCCGGTGAGCGCCGCCTGCTGCACCGCATCACGATCCAAGGCTCGCCGCTAAACTGAAGCTGGAGCAAAGCGGGTGGAGCGCGGAGCACCCCGCCGCCGGTTCCTGCGCGCGTGGCGGATTGCACCCACCGGATTGCATCCGCCCTGGGGCTCCTTCCGCTCTTCTCGAGGCGGCGGATGCGGTTGGCAATGCACCAAGATTGGTTGTGCAATCCCGCAATTCCGTTGCGCGGAATTCGAGAGTGATCGGTTCGTCGGCCGTCGTTCGGATATTGTGTGCGTGACGTGTCAAAGAAGCGTCGGCCGCACTGCTCGTTTCAGGTTGAGCCGAGGCGCCAGCCGGCATTCTTAGCGAACTCCCCGAAAAAGTCGGTGTCGTAAGCCCGTTCGGGGGAGGCTCGGACCATCTCGTCGATAATGTGCGCGTCGGGGCCGACCAGGATCCGCCAGCGGTCGACCTTGACCCCGTCGAGGATGATTGTCGCTGCCTCGGCCGCACTCGTCGGTGCCTCCTCGGTAAACCGCCGTTCGCGCTCGGCCAGGATTTTGCGCATGGCATCATCCGACATTTTCGAAACGTCTCGGCCCATCGAGGCAATGCGCGCCCGGGCAAACGCGATCTGGCCTGAGGTGATCGCGTCCGAGTCGCTGCCGCTGTGGATCTTGCGCGAGTTGGTGGCAATGCCGGTGCCGATATGACCGGGCATGACGACCGAGCATTTGATGTGCGGCGCGTTGATCTTGAGATCGGTCATCAGCGCCTCGGTAAAGCCCTTTACCGCGAATTTCGCGGCACTGTAGGCGGTGTGCGGCAGGCCGGGCCCGATCGATGCCCAGAAACCGTTGACGCTGCTGGTGTTGACGATGTGGCCGGCTTCGGCCTTTAGCAGCATCGGCAAAAATGCCCGGGTGCAATTGTAGACGCCGCCCCAACAGATGTTGAAGGTCTTTTCCCATTCCGCGGCGCTGTGGGCGATCATGCTGCCGCCGCCACCGATTCCGGCATTGTTGAACAGCAGATGGATCTTGTCGGTGGCGTGCCGGTCGGCGACCTCGTCGCGAAACCGCTGCACCTGCTCCGGGTCGGTTACATCGGCGATATGGGTCGTGACCCGCAAACCCTGCGGCAGCCCCGCCATCTCACACAACCGTTGCGTTTCCACCATTCCGGCCGGCGAGACGTCGCAGAACGCGACGTTGCAGGCTTCGGCCACGAGTTGGCGCACAAGCTCCCGCCCCATGCCCGAGCCGCCGCCGGTGACGACCGCGATCCTCCCCGCGAAATCCTTCATAAGCGCGCCTCCCAAGGGTTTTCGCTGTTATAAAGACGCCCGCTCCCTTTGTCTGCTCGGATCGGGATTGCTTCGCTCCGCTCGCAATGACAGCATTAAAGGGCTTCGCCAGGAGCGCAGCGACGACGCAATCTCGATCGATTTCGATGTCTGTTCGTCCGCTGCCTTCCTCTCGATGTTCTCTGGCAGGACCGACAGATGCTGACCACCACGCGCGACATGATTATGCCGACAGCGATCACCGGGTCTTATCCGCGGCCCTTGTGGTTCGACGCCAGCCTCGACGGCCGGCCGTTCAAGGCGGCGCTGGGGAACTCGCTGTTTCGCGAGCAATATCTCGACGCGGTCGCCGCAATCATCAACGCCCAGGAAGCCGCTGGGCTCGACATCGTCACCGACGGTGACAGCCGGTTTGATCTCGCGGTCGGCGGCAAGTCGTGGTTCTTCTACCCGATCGAGCGCTTGGGCGGGATTCATGGCCATCGCGATACCTCGCAAGGCTGGATGGGTCGTCACGGGCTCAAACCCGGACATATCCTGTGGGAGGTGCAGGAGGCCTACCAGCCGGCGGTCGTCACCGAGAAATTGACCCGCGGGCCGCTCGAATACGCTGCACTCTGGCAGATGGCCCAGCGCCTTACCGACCGCCCGGTCAAGTTCGGCACGATCTGCGCGCCGGGCTTGGCAAGCATGCTGTGGAACCAGCACTACCCCGATGACAAGGCGATGGTGCTCGATCTGTGCGACATCATGAATGCCGAATTGCGCGAGCTCGCCGCCGCCGGCTGCGCGGTGATCCAGGTCGAGGAGCCGCGCCATCACGGGCTGACGACCCGGCCCGATTGCACCGAGGCCGATCTCGAGTTCCAGACGCAAGCGTTCAATCGGCAGCTGGCCGGCGTCGACGCCGAAATTTGGGTGCATACCTGCTGGGGCAATCCCAACCAGCAGCGGGTCTATTGGGAGGTGCCGAGTTATGAGCGCGCTTTGCCCTATCTACTGCAGCTAAATGCCGACGTGATCACTTTTGAATGCGCCAGCAATGACGGCAAGGATCTGCCGCTGTTCGCCAAATTCACGACCGACAAAAAGATCGGCATCGGCGTCGTCAATCACTGTAATAAGATCGTCGAGCCGCCCGAGCATGTCGCCGGGTTAATCCGCAAGGCGCTCGAATACATCCCGCCCGAGCGGCTGGTCATCACCACGGATTGCGGGTTTGGTCGCGAGGGACTGTCGCGCCGCATTGCCTATTACAAATGCGTGTCATTGGTCGCTGGGACCAATATCGTCCGCCGTGAACTCGGGCTGCCCGAAGCCCATATCCGCGCCGCCGACCCCAAACTCTATTTCGCTGGAGATCGGGAGTGAAGATGCTCGACTGGCGCGGGGCGTCGGAGTCACAATCATAAACGTGCGGACACTTCAACGAAGTTTGAACCGCGCGATCCGGAAGCGGCTGGGCCGCCTTATTGCCGGGGCGGCGTATCAGGCGCACCCGCGACAATGACCGGTAGTCGTCGCGCATCTTGAAGAGGAAGTGGGAGGCGCCGCTTACCCTCGCGCACGACGAGGCTGCTGACGAGCCCCGCGCGACCTGCGTCCGCCGCACCCCGAGTGATCCATGCGGCATCGACAGGCTGATTAAAAGCAGGGCGGCGAGAAGCGGCGCTTTGTTGCGCGCGGAACGCGGTTCGATCGGACGCTGTTGACCTGGAAGGCGGTGCTTTGCCGCTGTTTGCGTGCGAGGAGATTACGATGCCAACCAGGCTCAAGACTCTTGCGATCGCCGCCGCTCTGGCAGCGGGAACCTCCAGTGCGGCGATGGCGCAATATACCTGCCCGGCGGGATACACCTATTACGGCGGCGTCTGCCAGCCGATGGCAGCCCCTGCACCGGTGCCGGCGCCAGCGCCCGCTTATCCGGCATATCAGACGTATCCGGCGGGTCCGGTGTCGGGCGCCGCGGCGGGTGGTGCGGCCGGGGCCGCGCAGGGCGGCGCTGCAGCTGGCCCGGTCGGTGCGGTGGTCGGCGGGGCACTCGGGACCGCAACCGGTGCGGTTACCGGCACAGTCAATGCATTAACCGGCGCCCCGGGAGTGGTTGCGGCCGCTCCAGCCCCGGTTTGCGGCCCGGGATACAACTATTGGAACGGCGCCTGCTATCCGATCCCCTAACGCTGTAGCGCGGAGTAGGATGGGCTCAGCAGTAGCAAAGCCCATCGGCGCCGAACATCGGTGCTGTTTGCCGCGACTCAGGCCACTCTATGCGTACAGCGACGCCGACTCTCAGTAGGGTTCGCGGACAAAGATAAACGTCGTGCCGGTGACGATCGGGGCGCTGGCCCCGACAAACGACACGTTGACGTCCTTGACCTGGCGGGAGCCAGCGCGGCCCGAGGCCTGCAACGCACCTTCGATAATGTGCCACAGACCATGGATGCGGCCGGTGCCGAGACTGCCGCCAAATGTGTTGAGCGGCAATTCACCGTCGAGCTCGATGCGGCCGTCCTGGATAAAGTCGAGGGCTTCGCCTTCCCCGCAAAAGCCGTAGGATTCGAGACCGTAGATCACCGAGGCGGAAAAGCCGTCATAGATCTGCGCCACATCGACGTCTTTGGGGCTGAAACCGGAGCGCTCCCAGGTCAGTTTCGCCGAACTGCTGCCGCCTTCCATGTAGCTCGAAAGGCTGCCGATGCGGCCCGCCACTTCAAAATGCAGCCGTTGGCCATAGCCTGCGAGATAGGCCGGCCGCGGCTTTAAATCGCGCGCTCGATCGGCGGTCGTCAGCACAATCGCCACCGCGCCTTGCACCGGGATGTCGCAATCAAACAGGCAGAACGGATATGCCACCATGCGCGAGTTCAGATAGTCTTCGCGCGTCAGTTCCGTCCCATAGAAATAGGCATGCGGATTGTGCTGCGTGTGGCGGCGCTGGGTGACCGCGAGGGTGGCCATCTTCTCGCGGTTTTGATTATTCCGCTCGAGCCAGCGGGTATAGGCAACCGCCATGCCCTGTCCCGGACCGCCAAAGCCATAAGGGGCGGTGAACTGTGCCGCGCCTTGCGCGTAAGCGCCGGGTAGGTTCTGGTAGGTGCCGCGGGGATTGTGCATCGCCCGCCACACGACCGCGTATTTACAGACCCCGGCGAGCAAGGCGTTGACTGCCTGCTGGACCGCCCCGCCGATATTGGTCGTGCCGACCTGGATGTGCCAGCTGAGGTCGGGCAATTTCAGCATTGTCATCATGCAATTGACCGACACGATCGAGATGCCGTCGATTTCGGCGTGCCCGGTCGCGGGCAATTCCGGATAGGTCGCTAGACCGTCGATGTCGGATAGCTGTAGCCCTAAATCGGCGACCGCCTCCTTGACCGCGGTTAGCGCATGAGCGGCGAGCGGAATGTCAGCCGAGCGGCTGACCTTCGAGAAGCCGACGCCGCTGACGGCCACCTTGCACCGGTTCTCCCACATAGGGTCTCTCTCCATCTCACCATCCGGAGGATGGTCGCCGAATTCCCTCCAGAGTCATCCCGGCGAAAGCCCGAGATCCACCACCCTGTCAGCATACGCTTTTTGGGTGATGAGCTCTTTTTGTAGCGACAATCACCGCCTCGTGCTGCCGTACCATGGACCCGGCCTCTGCCGGGGTGACGAGCGATTAACAGCGTGGGACGCATTGAAGCCCTCAGGCAGACGAAGCAGTGCGTGCGAGGCGAAACTGCGGCAGCGTGATGTCGTCGTCGAGTTTTTCGAAGACGACTTCCACCCGGCGGCCGACCTTGGCTTCGGTATATTCCGCTTCCAACAGATTGCCGGCAAGCAATGCGCCGGGCGCATCGTCGAGCTCGACGATGATGCTGGCGTAGGGCACCGCCGATGCGAAGCGCTTGTCGCCGGTGTGATACATGATCGTGTAGGCATAGATCGAGCCAGAGCCGCGCACCGGCTCGAATTTCAAATCGGTCGAGATGCATTCGACGCAGGTCGCATAGGGCGGGTGCTGGAAATGCCCGCAACTCTGGCAGCGCTGCAATTCAAGAACGCCTCTCTTGGAGGCATCCCAGAACGGCTTGGTCCATTCGTTTGGAACGGGTATTGGCCGGGTTACCTTGCTCCAGTCGCTCATCTGTTTGCCTTGTGGGTGTTTGCCTTGCACTCTGTTGGTTGGCGTCCGTAGGCTGGATCGGTCATTGTCTCTCGCGATCACGCAAATGCGGCGGCAGGGGCATTCGCGGCAGCAGCGCCTTGCCATTCGCCGGCTTGACCGCGTTCGAGGCCCGAGCTTCCGAGGTGGCGGCGCACTTATCAAGCTCCTCCGCCACGATTTCGCGGATTTCGGAAAAAGCGGGTGGCGCCTCGAGACCGAACCGGAAAATGTGCCGGAATGAGTTGGGGTGGTTCCAGATCGCGGCCAACACTGCACATCGCATATTAAACGCCGGATGCCTGAGGGCGCTTTCGACCAGCCTCGCAACGTCATTGCCGTCGAGCATTACCTCTATTGGCGTTTCCGGAGGAGTTTTCGGCTGCATCGGACGAGTGATTGGATCGCCTGTTAGCCGGATTTGCGGCAGCTGCGTGTAAAAATCCCTGGTCAATTTATTTTCAGCGGGCTCTGCTTTGGCCGGCGCCTCCAGATAGGTGTGGTCGCCGTTTTTCACCCGCATTGTTAAATGTCCTCCGACAGCGAAATCGATCGCTTAGATCACGTGATTTTCCGCTAGAACCGTGAGTTCGCCGCGCGACAAGCCCAGTTCATCGCAGAATATCTCGATGTTGTGTTCGCCGATCAGTGGCGCTCGCCGGGAAATCCGCCAAGGCGAGCGGTTATAGATTGCCGCCTCGCCTGGGTAGATGAAACTGCGGCCGAGTTCAGGATGCTCGACGTCTTTCCAGAAATTGCGGTCGTGCAGATGCGGATCGTCGAACAGCGCCTCCGGGGCGCGTACCGCTCCCCAGGTGAAGCCACGTTGCTGGGCCGCGTGGTAGACCTCCTCCGCCGGCAGATTGGCAATAAAGTTGGCAACGAGATCATCGATGATGTGCGAGGTATTCGCTGCGATAACTGCTGGGTCTTGGTATTTGGGATCCTTCAGGTCACCCGCCATACCGTAGCTGTCGAGCAAATCCGCCAGCTCGTGCACGTATCTCGGGTTCAGCCGACCGGCCACCAGCGCGCAAACATAGCCGCCGTCTTTGGCGCGGAACTGGGTGCGGGGCGTCGCACCCGCCGCGTGGTGGCGCCCCGTTTGGCGCCGCAACACTTCGCCGCGATAGATGTAGTTGGCGATTGCCGCTTCGGTTGTCAGCGCACACGCCTCGTGGATCGAGGCGTCGATATATTGCCCTTGTCCGGAGACGGTTCGATAGACCAGGGCGGCCATGATCGCCATGTAGCCAAAATGGCCGCCCATATGCCAGGCGTTGCCGCCACCGGGCGCGATCGGCGGCGCGTTTGGCACATCGGTCTCGTCATAGCCGGATGAGGCCATCTCGCCGCCCGCTGCCATATGGAGCAGGTCGCTCGAAAGGTAGTTCCGCCATGGGCCGGTCTGCCCGAACGGGGTCAGCGCGCACATGACCAGCCCAGGATTTTCACCGCGCAGCAACTCGTAATCAAGCCCCAGCGCCGCGAGAAACCCTGGCCGGAAAGTTTCCAGAATGATGTCTGACGTCGCCGCCAAACGCCGGAAAAGCTGATGGCCATCGGCAGTGCCCAGATTGAGCGTGATGCCGCGTTTGGAAGTATTGTAATACCAGAAGGACAGGCTGCGCTCAGGGTGGGGGATGTCGTCGAGAAACGGCCCGATCTGGCGGCTGGGCTCGCCGCCGGGGGGTTCGATCTTGACCACATCGGCGCCGAGATCGCCCAAGAGCTTGCCGCAGAACTGACCCTTTTCGTCTGCCAATTCGAGGAGCCTGAGACCGGTTAGCGGGCCCGCCAGAAGGGCGGCTCCGGTCTCTGAAGCAGCGGCGGCTGAAGTATCGCTCACCGCAGCATCTCCTCCATGTACGAAAACCGGGCTCGCTTTACCGGCCAAAACGTGCCGTCGGCAAAGCCGGCGCGGAGTTCGTCGTGGCTGTAGCCGAGCAAACCCTCGACGATCTCGCGCGTATGTTCGCCGATCAGCGGGCTCGGCAGGTGATTTGACGCCGGCGTCTCCGACATTTTGAACGGCGCATTCTGAACGTTGTATGCGCCGAGTGTCGGGTGTTTGATCGGCAGATACATCTCGCGATGGCGCAGCTGAGGGTCCTGCTCAACCCGGTCTTCGGCGCTTTGCACCGGCAGCGCGCGAATCCCGGCGGCTTGGCAGCGCTCGGTCAGCTCGTACTTGCCCAATGTCGTGGTCCACAACTCGATGCCGTCGTCCAATTCCTCCTGGTGCTGCAGTCGGCTAGTGACAGTGGCGAATTTCGTAGCGCCAGCCCAGGCCGGAGAACCCATTACCCTCACCAGTCGCTGCCACTCCTCGTCGGAGTGGCAGACGATCACGCACCAGTCATTGTAGTCGCCGGGATCGGTGCGATAGGCATTGTGGGGCGCTACAGTTGGGCCGCGGTAATTGTTGACAACCGGCGTACCAGGCCAGTGCGCCCGGTTGCCGGGTGGATAACCGGTCCGGCGAGTCCCGCGCCCGTTCACCGCAAAGTCCAGCAATGCCGGACCGACCAGCGGCACGCTCGCCACCATCTGCGACAGATCGATATGCTGGCCTTGTCCCGTCATGTTGCGATGGTAAAGGCCGGTCAGCGCGCACATTGCCCCGTACATGCCGCCGGTATCGTCCATGTACGACCAGCCCCAACCAGCCGGCGGTTTGTCGGGCAGCCCCGAGAGATAAGTCAGCCCGGAGACCGCCTGAGCGACCGGGCCGAATGTCGTGTAATGGTGATGCCGGCCGGTGTGGCCGTAACCCGACATCGATACATAGACGATGTCCGGTTTGATTTTGATCAGCTCGTCGTAGCCGAGCCCCCATTTCTGCAACACCCGCGAGCTGAAATTCTCGATCACGATGTCGGAGACGGCGATCAGCCGCTTGACGATCTCAAGGCCTTTGGCGCTACGGACGTTCAGACTAAGGCTCTTCTTGTTGACATTGGTGTCGTTGAAGTTTCCCGAGGTGTTCAGATTTACTTCCAGATTGTGCGGTGTCGTGGTGCTCGGCAGCCTCCCGCGCTCGCTCTCCGGCCACTCGATTTTGATGATTTCGGCGCCAAAGGCTCCGAGCCAGCGCGTCGCCCACGGCCCGGCCCGAACCCAGCTGAAATCCACGACGCGAATGCTTTCCAGGGCTCGCGGACGCGCCACGGGGTCGTTGCCTCCGGAGCCTGACCGGGAAAGAGAGGCCGTCGGCGGGTTCATTCGGACGTTTCGCTCCGTTCCTTGAGGCCGCTCGGGCCGAACATAGCAGCCATTTCCGGCTCCCGGTCTAGATTTAGCCGGTTGCAGATCGGCGCGCCAAGCCGCGAGCGGGAGTCAGCCATCCCAGCAATCAGAGCACCCGCTCCACGAGTACGCAGAGCCGCGGTCTCACCTAATTTATGGGGATTCCCCTTCCGCCATCGGGATGCCGCCCACGACCTGACCCAAATATTCGCCAAATACGGTTTCGAGGATCAGTGCCCGTTCGATTTCGCCGTCCGGGGGCCGGGACAACTCGGCCCTCAGCGCTGCCCGAGCCTGTCCTCTGTAAACCTCCGATGTGCCGAGCGCTGTCCGAGGCACGCTAACAACAAGCGGAACTCACCTTTTCGCCCGCCGCGCGCCTCTGAAATGCGCCTAATCTTGAGGTAATTGATAATGAGTCGGCAATGTGGTCGGCAGGTTCGGGTCATGAACCTTTTGAGCCTCCGAGCGCGTCATCCCGACCGCCGAGATGTCGTCCGGTATCGCATTGGGATTTTGGATATTACTAGCGCGCTCCGGAGCGCCGATGGTGCATCCGGAAGCCGTGGCAAGCATCAGCGCGATAACAAGCCCGAAGCGCATTGCGAGCATCAATCGATCCGATCAACGGAAGAAAACATATGCTATCACGAATAGAACCACCACCAATGTGATCGACGCCAGCAGTATGTAGCGGACCACCCCCTCTTTGGTGGCCTGGCGCGCTTCGGTCTCGTTTACGACTATCGGTTTTTTCGCCACAGCCAGCCTCTTCCCGCTGTTGCTGCCTTTCTTGAGAACAGGGTCCGGTGACATTCGATCCTTGCATCGAGAATAAGCAATCCCAGGGCGGGACCCCGTTGACGAAACCACCGGCGCACGCTAGGTGTTCGGTTGTGGCCGCAGCGACGACACAAGCCCGGCTGAGCCGGCGAATTACGCTCCCGAACCCATCAGGGGTTCGGGTTCATATGATTCGCCTCATTCTTGCCGAGGGTGATACCCATGTCGTCGCTAGCCGCAGCAGTTGCTGACTCGAATTTTCCTGAAGCCGCTTTCTTTTCCGTTCACGCGCAGGTCGACCCGGGCGTAATGCCGCGGGTGCTGGAGCTTTTTGCAAAGCGCGGACTTGTGCCGTCTGAATGGCGCAGTGTCGTCACTCAGAAAGAGCAGCCGCGGCTGACGATCGAAATTCAAATGAGTGGCCTCGGCCGTGACATCACCGAATACATCGCCGCTTGCCTGCGGCAAATCGCCTGTGTGGAGGCGGTGGTGGCGCTGTTGCCGCATCGCGCTGACTAGGTGGAGAGTTTGCGGCCGTGTCGTTTGTCGATCATATCAGGCGCTGCAACAATTTTGACCCGGCGCGGGTTGTTCCGCTCATTGCCGGGGCAGATCGGGTAGGGCTTGTACGCCGTGATAACGCTGACGCATTGCGCCGATTTCCCGATGTCTTCGCCGTGGCGGACGACAGGGTGGAGTTGCGCGCGCACGGTGATGTAGACGCGGTTAGCCACGCCGTAGACCAAGTTGTCGATGCTCTCGTTGCCGAAAGGCAGATTCCAAAGACGCGCAACGAGACATTTGACGTCGCCGCATGTTGGGGCGCTCCGCCGATCTTCAGACTCGATCGGGGTGCAGTACCGTTCTTCGGAACCCGCGCTTACGGCGTTCACCTGAACGGCTATCGCCTTGACCGGCCCGAACTGCATTTGTGGGTTGGGCGGCGCGCGCCTAATAAGAGCGTTGCCCCCGATAAGCTTGACAACATCGTCGCAGGCGGCATCGGCAACGGCCACGGGCTCGGCGAGACCCTGGTCAAGGAAGCCGCGGAAGAGGCGATGATCCCGCCGGACCTGATCGCCCGCGCGGTCCCTGCCGGTGCGGTTTCCTATCGTATGGAAACCACGCTCGGTATTCGCGACGATGTCTTGTTTGTTTACGACTTTGAAGTGCCGATTGATTTCACGCCCAAAAACAGCGACGGCGAATTCGTCGAGTTCATCTTGATGCCGGCCTCCGCAGTCCTCGATCGTATTCGCCACAGCGACGACTTTAAGTTCAACGTAAATCTTGTGATGCTCGATTTTGCAGTGCGGCGCGGGATTTTGTCGCCGGACGATTTCGAATACCTCGATGTTGCGACCGGGCTGCATCGCCCCCTCGATTAATCCCGTCACGCCTCATTCCAGCGCGGCGGCAAGGTTGCGCACCAGCTTCAGGCAGTTGCGGCCTTTTTCGCGCCGATACTCAGCTTCATGTACCAATTTTCTTACGATATGCAGACCGAGTCCGCCTGGTGAGCGTCCAGTCAACGGCTGATCCAAATCAGGTGTGTCTTGTCCCAACGGATCGAATGGAATCCCATCGTCGCTGAAATCAATCTCTATTCGTCCGGGCTTGACAGCCAGGGTGATCTCGATGCCGCTCCCGGATGCGCTTTCGGGACAGCCGTAGCGAACCGCGTTGGTAAACAGCTCCTCTAGAATGATCAGCAGCCTTGATCGTTCGCGATCGGGCAGGCTGCAGCGGAGGGCAAATTCCTCGGCAAATTCGACCAAGCTGGCGAATTCGGCTTCGACACCGCGTAAACGCACTGCGGATTTCATTAACTAAACGGTCACATCGAGCCCGTCATAGGCGGTAATGACCTCGACCTTGTGGTCATCGCGGCTAATCTCCTCGAACCGAACAGTCTCTCCAAAGAGCGCTTCGATCATTCGGTCGTCGTAAGCCGGTTCATGATGAAACAAAACCAACCGCTTGACTTGCGCCGCCTGGGCCAATTCGACCGCTACAATATTGCTGGAATGCCCCCAATCCTCTTTTACCGACACCGTATCAGCTAAAGAATACATCGCATCGAAAATCAACAAGTCTGCATTTCTGTAAAAATGCACAAACGGGTAGGACCCATCCAAAGTCGAATATTTATGCTCGCAATCGGTCGAGTAAACGATCGCCTTTTCGCCGCGCGAAAAACGATACCCATAGGAATCGCCGGCATGAAATTGCTGGATCGGCAGAACCGAAAAGCCGGCAACCTGATGCGTTCGCCCCGGGACCAGTTCGACAAATTCAATCGTTGCCGCGAGCGAGTTGAAATCGACTGGAAAGCCCGGCTCCTGGTGCTGACGGCGCAACGCGTCACGCATCGACTTGTGGCAGCCATGGATCCGGATGACATTCCCAGGGATATAGGCCGGTGTGAAGAAAGGGAATCCCATAATGTGGTCCCAATGCAAATGCGACAGGAACACATTATAACAATGCTTACGATCCGGACCGCGCTCGGCCAGGACTTTGCGGCCGAATTCACGCAAGCCGCTGCCGAGGTCGCACAGCACAAATTCGTCCCCGCCAGTGTCGATCTCAACGCACGCAGTGTTGCCGCCATAGGCGCCGCGGACCGAGAATGGCAATTCACCGTCCATGAAGGTCTCGATCGATTCCGGTGTGTTCAGATCGTGGCCGCGGGCGGCGAGCAACGCGTCGCGCACCTTGCTGCGCACTGCGGCTTCGCTAAGCGGGGTCGGCAGCGACCCACGGCTGCCCCAGAAATGCACGCGAATCGGCGCCGTCCCCGCATCAGACCGCACTCCCCCTGAAAGCGCAACTGCTGCCGCTTCGACATTGTCGAAAACCGGAATCACCTCCGAGAACCGGCTGATCGCGAAAATCTCGCTGACGACGCTGTTGAGGGCGGCGACGATAATGCGGCGCTCTTTCGGTTTCTGTTTTGAGGCCGCCATCAAGGCGCGCAGCCCGGCGCTTGAGATGTATTCGACATCAGTGAAGTCGACGACGATGTCGCCGGTTCCGGCCCGGACGGCAACCAGCAACCGGTCCTGAAACGCAGTACTTGTCAGGTTATCGATGCGGCCGACCGGGCGCAGCACCAAAATATCGCTCTGACGCGTTTCGCCGATTTCCACGCCAACCCCCGGCTCCAGCCCGGTTCAGTATTCCTGCCCGGGCGGGGCGGCGCAAGCGCCGGCGGGCCGCGGTCGATTACTCCGGGCATTCCCTCCGTCGAAATAAACTCGGCGCCCATAGTTTACGGCCCGCTTGTGCCCCTACACCCGTCGCGGTCTGCCGCTGCGCCCGACCAGCGTATTGCAAAAAACCGAAAAACCTCGGAAATTCGGTGAACGCGCTTACTCCCCATGAGTTATCGTTTGATTTGAGCTATGGCTGAAAATCGCCCGCCCAACCGTCTAGGATACAACAGAGCCCGGTCGGGCGATCCGTTCCCGAACGATCGCGAACGGGCCAATAAGGCCCGTCAAGCGGCCGAGGCGCTGTTCGCCCCTAAACCGCGAGCAGTTGAAGCACCAGTTGCTCCCGCCCGCAAAGCCCCCGACAACCGGGTTTCAGAGGCGCCGAGGACCACGACTCCACCGGTTTCCCGGACTGCACGGTCTGTAACCCCCAAAAGCGGTGCCGTACTCCCGGCGACCCGCGACAGCAACGAAGCCCCCTCGGCGCGCAAAATTCCGGCAGCGCACATCGCCCAGATCCGCACCTGGCTGAGGTACGGGATGAAGATCGCAGAGGTTGCGCAGGTTTACGGGGTCGAAATAGAGGAAATCGAGCGAGTCTTGGCCAAACCTTGAACGCGCTGCGCACTTCGTTCCACAGCCAGCGTGATTTCCTTTGTCGCGATTTTCAATGGATCAATGACGTTGTGCCCCGAGGCCTGAAGCGGAGAAAATACAGACCGCGCCACCGGGCCAAGCCTGATGAGGACGCGCCGGGGGAGGACGCCGATTACTCAGCGGTCCCCTTGTTTGGAAGACTTGCGGGCGGCGCGCGACCATAGCAAGGCTAAAATGCGAAAGAATTCGCCTAAATAAGGAACTCCCCGCCGCCGGACGCGACACGATCATCTGCTCAATGAGGTCGAGCTGAATACGAGCCTGGCGTGCACGGTGGTCGAGTTCTATCCGCGGCGCGCTGTGGTTCCATCGGTTTGCTTCCGGCATTGCGGTCTCCATACTACGCAGGCTCCCAGTTCGCAGGAGGCGATTCCGAGATAGCGTGACGTATGCCGAATCTATGTGAGCCGCCTCACACACCTTGAAGAATTTCTGCCGGGGCGAGCCCTCGCCGGCCGAACTCGAATTCGATAGTCCTTAAAGTGGCAGGCCTTGCACCAGCCGGGGAAGGTCTCCGGTGACGCCCATCGCGTCGCGCATCAGGAAACGCTTAAGCGCCGGGAAGCGGTTGACTGTCGCTAGACCGAGATCGCGGATTATGCGGAGAGGTTCAATACTGTTCGAGAACAGGCGGTTTAGACTGTCGGTTACGGTGGCGAGCAATATCGCGTCGACGCGGCGCCATTGCTGATAGCGCCTGAGCAATTCTTCATCGCCGATGTCAAGCCCGAGCCTTCGTGCGTCTATGATCAGCTCGGCAAGTGCCGCCACATCGCGCATACCGAGGTTAAGACCTTGGCCGGCGATCGGATGAACGACATGTGCGGCCTCACCGACCAAGGCCAGGCGGCGATCGACGTAGCGCTCGGCTAGCATCAGCCCCACCGGGTACGACCATCGCGGGGCGATTTGCTCTACCGGCCCAAGAAAGTCTCCGAAGCGCGCCGAGAGTTCGGCCACGAAATCTTCCTCCGAAAGCGCCATGATCCGTTTCGCTAGCGGCTCGTGCTCGGTCCATACGATCGAGGAACGATTGCCGGTCATTGGTAGGATTGCGAAAGGGCCGGCCGGTAGAAAATGCTCGACGGCGATCCCCGCGTGCGGGCGCTCATGGCGGACTGTCGTAACAATTGCGGTCTGCCGGTAACGCCAGTCGAGAGTCGGAATCCCGGCGGCCCGGCGCAATCGCGAATGGGCGCCGTCGGCGGCAGCGACAAGGCGAACCGTGAGGCGCTGGCCATCGGAAAGTGTCGCGGTCGCACCAGCTTCGGATGCTTCCACAGCCTCGACCTCGAGCGGGGCGAGGAGGCGCAGGTTTGGAAGCGACCGCGCGTGTTCGATCAACGCGCAGCGTAAAACCCGGTTCTCGACGATCCAGCCGAGCGGCGCATCCGTTCCGAGTTCACGGTGGTCGTAGTGCAAAAATAGCGGCGCGTTATCGTCGACGACCCGAATTTCGAGGATCGGTTCAGCGTGCGCTGCGATCGAGGGCCACAACCCCAATGCTTCCAGGATCCGCTGCGAGCCGTACGCGAGGGCCGAACTGCGCCCGTCGAACGCAGCTTCCAACATTGCATTTAGGTCCTGGCGGTCGACGACGGCGCAAGGAAGACCCGCGCCAGAACAAGCAATCCCCAGCACCAGCCCGTTCAGCCCGCCACCGGCGATCAGCAGTTCGATATCGTCGGTCATCTGTTTGCTCGTCAGGGCGGCCGCCAAGCGGAGTAGCTCGGTAACATAGCGCGTTTAGCTTTGTGGGGTAGGGTAAAGACCCTGCTGACAGCTTGCAGGAGCGGCGTATTCCGCCCGTTTCCACAGCGTAATCGATAAACCTTCACGCGATGCTTCCGACGGACAAACTCGCTCGGCAGCCGGAAGTGATTGGCTGGCGCCGGCGTTCGGGATATCTTGCAAGTAGCACGGCGGGAACGGGTCGGAGGTCGAGCGCCGCGCGCGGGGGTAGGTAGGCCGGCATCGGGGGAAGCATGGCCAGATCGATGAGTATGACCGCGGGAGTGCGCTCTCGCCGGATACGCGCATGGACGGACACAAGGGCGGCGCTCAAGCGCCGGTTCTTCGAGACGCTTGGATTTTGCCTGCTGCTGGCCGCTTTGCTGATTCTGGCGGCGCTTTTCTCTTATAGTGCACGAGACCCGTCGCTGGACACCGCGATCGATACCCCTGCGCATAACTTCATTGGCGGCAACGGGGCGATAGTTGCGGACCTGCTCCGCCAAGGTTTTGGATTCGCCGCTTTCGTGATCCCGGTTACTCTTGTCGGCTGGTCGCTGCGGCTATTGCTGGATCGCCCGCTGCAATCGTTCTGGCTCAAGCTCGGTCTGCTGCCGGTGGCAGTGATCTTGGCCTCGCTCGGCTTATCCGTGCTTGATTCCGGAGAAAGCTCCAGCAGCGTCGCCTATGGCGGGGTGCTCGGCTGGGAGATGCAGCGTTTGTTGGCAGGGGCGGGGTTCGGGTCACTGGCCTTACCGGCATCGATGACCGCGGCTGCCGGGCTTGGGTTATTACTGTTGCTGGTTCTCGGTCTGTCCTGGCGTGATTGGCACCAACTTGGGAGCGGCGCTAGCCGCGGTGCCAGGCGGGTCGCAGGGTTTTCTGGGCGCGGGACAATCGTGGCAGCGACGTTAGGGGGCAAAGTGGCGCGGCAGTGGTGGCCAGCGCGCTCCCGCGGCGATACCGGCCCTACAGCAGTCGAGACCTCGCCGAGCGCGGTTGTGACCGCATTCGCGGAACAGCGCGAGCCACGCCTCGATCGCGGGCCTTCGGTCAGCACGCCGTTAGAAGCAGGCGGACGCAACAGCCTGATCCGATTGATCTCGCCGCAGCCGCGGCCGGCGGTGGCTGGAAAGCGCGCCGAAGAAGAGCGCCAGGCCAAACTTGATCTCGTGCCCGACGAGGAGCCGGTCCTGCCTGCGCTCGACCTCTTGGTCAAGGCTCCAATAGTGAAGGTCGCGGCGATTGACGAGGAGGCCCTCGAGAAAAACGCGCGGATGCTCGAAACCGTACTCGAAGATTACGGGGTGCGCGGCCAGATCGTCCAAGTCCGCCCCGGCCCGGTGGTCACGCTATACGAGTTGGAGCCGGCGCCAGGGATCAAGGCGTCACGGATAATCGGTCTTGCGGACGATATCGCGCGTTCAATGAGCGCGATCTCGGTGCGGGTCGCGGTCGTGCCGGGGCGCAGCGTGATCGGCATCGAACTGCCGAACCGCAGGGCGGAAACGGTCTATCTGCGTGAATTGCTCGATTCGCCGATTTATGAAAAGCATCCGGGCCGGTTAGCGTTGATCCTCGGCAAGGATATCTCGGGAGAGCCGGTCTTGGCCGACCTCTCCAAGATGCCGCATTTATTAATCGCTGGTACAACCGGCTCGGGGAAATCGGTCGGCATTAACACGATGATTTTGTCAATTCTGTATCGGATGCCGCCCGACCACTGCAAATTCATTATGGTCGATCCGAAGATGCTTGAATTGTCCGTCTATGACGGCATTCCGCATCTGTTAGCGCCGGTCGTAACCGACCCAAAAAAAGCCGTGCTCGCGCTCAAATGGGTCGTGCGCGAGATGGAGAACCGCTATCGCAAAATGTCGAAGCTCGGCGTGCGCAACATAGATGGGTTCAATGCCCGGCTAGCTGAGGCCGCTACCAAAGGCGAGAGCCTGGTTCGCAAGGTGCAAACCGGCTTTGACGAAGAGACCGGTTTACCGATTTTTGAGGACCAGCCCTTCGACACCAGCGAATTGCCGCTGATAATCGTCGTCGTCGACGAAATGGCCGATCTCATGCTGGTCGCCGGCAAAGAGATTGAGGCGGCGATCCAGCGCCTGGCGCAGATGGCGAGGGCTGCAGGTATTCACATTATTATGGCGACGCAGCGTCCGTCGGTTGACGTCATTACCGGCACAATCAAAGCGAATTTCCCAACCCGGATCAGTTTTCAAGTCACCTCCAAAATCGACAGCCGTACCATTCTCGGCGAAGGCGGCGCCGAACAGCTACTTGGCCGCGGCGACATGCTCTACATGGCGGGTGGCGGGCGAATCACCCGCGTTCACGGGCCGTTCGTGTCGGACGAAGAAGTCGAGCGCGTCGTGTCGTTCCTCAAGGCGCGTGGCGAGCCCGATTATATCGACGAAATCACCGAGGAGGAGGACGGGCCGCTGGATCCGCTCGCCGGTGAGGATGACGTCGATTTGGGCGATATGCTGTACCGCCAAGCGCTTGCTATCGTTTGCCGCGAGCGCAAGGCATCGACCAGCTTTGTTCAACGCCATCTACAGATCGGCTACAACCGAGCGGCACGAATCATCGAGCGCATGGAGACCGAAGGGATTGTCAGCGCCGCGAACCATGTCGGGAAGCGCGAAGTCCTGGCTCGAGCGGGTGAATAAGCGCAATTGACGAAGCTTGTCCGCGAACTCATGTCCCGTCCCAAGACGGGCGGAACGAATAAAGAGCGCGGGCATGGTGATTCGGGTTGGAAAAGGCTGGGTGCGCGACACAGGGGCGGGATGGCGGCGAGTGCTGTCGGTCCTGGCGCTGGCTATGGCGGTGCTGATGCCGCTCGGCACCGTGCTCGCAGAGGCGCCGCCGCCGGCGCAATTGACCGCCCAGGACCAGGCTGAACTGCAACGGATCGCGACCTATCTCAACAGCATCGGCACAATGACCGCGCGCTTTCACCAGCGTGCGGCAAATGGCGGCACCGCCGCCGGCTGGCTGTGGATGGAACGTCCCGGGCGGATGCGGTTTCAATATGATCCGCCAAACCCAATCCTGCTGATCGCCGATCGTTTCTATGTTTATTACATTGATACCCAGTTGGCCGAAGTATCGGAGGTTGGGCTGAAATCCACCCCGGCGTGGTTTCTTTTGCGGGTTCCGATCAGTTTTAACGATCTTGAAGTTACCCGATTTGAGCGCGGAGATAATATGTTGCGGATTACTGTCGTCGATCCCACTGCCCCCGACAATGGCAGCCTGACGATGACTTTTACCGAGAACCCGCTTTCGCTGAACCAGTGGACGGTTGTCGATCAGCAGCGGCATGTGACGACGGTGTCGCTGAGTCAGCAACAATTCGGTATGGCGCTCGACCCTAACCTGTTTGTATATCAAAACCCGTACTATTCGCGTCGCAGCAACGAATAATAGAGCCTCGCCACAAATGCGATCCCCACCTCTCCCGATAATCGGCATCCCCGCTTGCCGGCGTACGATCAACGAACGGGTTGTGCACACCGTTGCCGACAAGTACCCGGTCGCGGTCATTGAGGCGACCGGCTGCTTGCCGTTGTTGATCCCGGCGGTCGGGTCACGAATTGATATTGCCGCATTGCTCGACCGGCTCGACGGTCTGTTGCTAACCGGCAGCCCGTCTAACGTCCACCCCAGCGAATACGGCCACGAACCGCTCGACGACGAGATCTTGCATGATCCGGAGCGTGACGCCACGACGCTGCCGCTGATCCGCGAGGCGGTGCAGCGCGACCTCCCGATTCTAGCGATTTGTCGGGGAATTCAGGAGCTGAACGTGGCGCTCGGCGGCACCTTGCACCAGCGGTTGCACGCGATGCCGAACCGGATCAGCCATCGGCCGCGCAAGGATTCTCCGGACGGTCCCTATGGTTGGGCCCACAGCGTCGCGCTAACACCGGGGGGGTTGCTCGCGGTGCTCGCCGGCAGCGAGGAGATCATGGTCAATTCCCTACATTCGCAGGGCATCGACCAGCCGGCCCCGGGGCTCCGCATTGAGGCGGTGGCGCCTGACGGCCAAATCGAGGGGGTTACTCTGCCCCAAGCACGTTTTGTCGTTGGCGTGCAATGGCATCCTGAGTACAAGGTGCTGGAGAATCCGGTCTCTACTGCGCTGTTTGCGGCTTTTGGTCGTGCTAGCCGTCCAGCCGCTGCTGGTCCGGAGCTAGCAATTCGCGCGGCCTGAGAGAATCGCAATTCGTTCCACACGGTCGCATGCCAATTTCTTCTTTCGGCCATGCAAGAATCGGGGGGTTGCTTTGCCCGATTCGCACCCCATGTCAAATTTCCAGAAGCGGGGAGGGTGAAGAGCCCTCTCAAAAACGGTCCCGTCTCCCCTGCGGGCCCGATTTCCCCCAAACGCTTCTGACATGCAGGCGCCCGGTCTTCCCCCCCGACCGGGCGCCGTTTTGTTTTCATCCCGCGAGTGGCCTCGCCTTCGCGCGAGCCCGGTGAAGCATGGCTCTGCGGCTTGCGACCTGGAACATCAACTCGGTTCGGCTTCGCATCGAGAATGTCTGTAGACTGGTTGCCGAGTGGGCCCCCGATATACTTTGCCTACAGGAAACGAAGACCCCGGACGCGCTATTCCCGACCGAATCACTTGAAGCAGTCGGGTATCGGTACCGCCTGGTGCACGGGATGAAGGGTTATAATGGCGTCGCCATTTTATCGCGCTTTCCGTTCGACACGCCGGAAACTCGTAACTGGTGTGCACGCGAAGATTGCCGCCATGCGATAGCAGTGCTGCCGGGCGGGATAGAACTGCACAACATCTATGTTCCAGCTGGGGGCGATATACCCGATCCAGATGCGAACCCAAAGTTCGCCCACAAGCTGCAGTTTCTCGATGAAGTTACCGCGTGGTTCGCCGCCGAGCGCTGCGATGGCCGCCCGATGGTTGCGGTCGGCGATCTCAATATCGCGCCGCTGGAAGCGGATGTTTGGTCGCATAAGCAGCTCCTGACCGTGGTCAGCCATACCCCGGTCGAAGTCGCGCGCCTCGACCGGCTTCAGCAGGCCGGTGGATTTGTCGATGCAGTGCGGCATTTTGTGCCGCCGCCGGAGCGCCTCTATACTTGGTGGAGCTATCGCGCTCGCGACTGGGCGGCTTCAAATCGGGGGCGGCGGCTCGATCATATTTGGGCGACGCCCGGGATCGTCGCGGAACTCACGGACGCGCGAGTGTTACGCGACAGCCGCAGCTGGGCGAAGGCTTCCGACCACGTCCCGGTTATGGTGACAATCGGGAGTTGACGTGGCGATAGACGTGGTAGCGCCCTAGCGCCACGCCGCAAGGCAGAGGTATCGAGGCCAGTTTCGCTAACTCAAGCGCCATCTCGCTGACAATAACGCCGCCGGGTCCAAGCAGCGGCGCTACCAGCGGCGCCAATTCCCTGGCCAGCGCTTGGTTTGCCGCGGCATCCCCGGTTCCAGGGTCGAAATGCGCCAGCGCAATCCTTTCCATAAGCCGCTGGCGCGCCGCCCGAAGAGTTTCGCGCATGTCGCCCAGCAACAAGAATTCTTTCGGAGGAATACAGTCGGGATGGGCGGCGATTTGACGCTCGCAGACGAAGATGTCCCGCTCCGGGAAAAGCTCGCGCAGATGATCGTAGGTGCGGCCATTGCCAAGCCCGAGCTCGAGGACCGCCCCGTCGACGCCGCGTACCAGGCTCGCCGCCATATTGAGGCAGGCGCGTTGCGCCTCCAGCCGTCGGATGAAGCTGTCGAGCCGGCTCACCGCTGGTGGATCAAGCCGCGATCCCGACCTGTTCTCGCAGCCGCTTTACCTCCGCCAGTGCTGTACTCAACTGATTGTTGGTCGATGACAGCCGCTGCGCCAATTCCTGCATGATCGTTACCGCCATTGTCGGGAACTCGCGCACCATTCGCATGAACGGCTCCTTTGAGATACGCAGCGCGATCAGACGGTTTTTGGCCCGCACCGTAGCGTTGCGCGGCATGTTTACCAAAATCGCGATCTCGCCAAAGATCTCATTTGGACCCAGGGTGGCAACTGTCACCGGCCCGGCGGGAGTCGTGACGACAACCTCCGCCTCGCCATCGATGATCAGATAGGCGGCGTCGGCAGGATCGCCCTGGCGGACGATCAGCTTGCCTGCGTCGAACCCAACCCGCTCGCTCATGAATGCCAACAGCTTGAGTTTCGCCGGTTCGATCTCGGCAAAGAACGGCACTCGACGCAACAATTCAAATTCCTGTTTTAGGCTCATTTACCTCCCTCCTTCGCGTTCTCCCGGTCGCTTTGTTCATTCCGTCGCTGCCAGCAATGTCAGCAAGGAATCCTTGCGCTCGGCAAGTTCAGCCGGCACTCCCTGCTCCTGCAATCTGCCATTGCTCAGCACCAACGCGTAATCGAAATTGCGAGCGAAGCTGGCACGATGCAGCACCCAGACAATGCCGCGCCCAAGGAATTCTTCCCTCAATCCCCTCGTGACGCTCGCCTGGGCCTGGCCGTCAAGCGCCGACGTCGCTTCATTCAAGACCAGCAGATCCGGTCGCTTCAATATCGCGCGCGCAATTCCGACCACCTGACGCTGCGCTAGTGACAAGCGCGAGCCGCCGGGCCCGACATTATAATCGAGCCCGACTTCGATAATCGTCTGCCGCAGACTTAGCGCCTCGATGACGTCGGCGAGTGCTGCGGGAACCCGCACCGGTGCGTCAGATTCGCCGTAAGCGATCTTGCCAAACAGGATGTTGTCCTGCACCGAAGCGGCGGCGTTATAGCGGTCCTTGTCGAAAAACTCGATCTGGTTCCGCGCCGCTGGCGGCAGATCGGCGCGAAATACCCGCCTGGCCTCCAGCAGCCTGGCTTGCATCCCCTCATCGATGACATCGAGCCGATGCCGTGCCGGGACTAGCTTGAAGGGCAACGATAACAGCTTTGTACGTTCCGGCTGAGGTAACGCGGCTGTCCCGCCCTTTTCCGCGCGGTCCAGAATTGCTGCGAACTCCGGGAGGTCGTTGGCGTCAATAAAGCTGTACTGCTCGAAAAAGGCATGATCGGAGGGCAAGTCCGCAAACAGCTCAACCATTGTTGCCGCGACTTCACGACCCGCGTCGACCAAATCCTCGACCAACCCGATCTTGGCGAGGACCTTCAGTACGTAATTGTTGTCGGCGAGCGCTTCGAAGTCGAATGCCGGGCCGATTGGGGTCCCGAACAACAGATTTTCAGCAACCGACGCGTTGCGGTTGAACCGGTCGATATCGTAAGTCTCGACGAGATGGCTGATCCCGTCTTTTGCGAGTCGCTGTGCCAGCGCCTGGCGCGCTTCCAGAAGCTCGCGGGCTGAACCGGGTTCGGCTTCAGGATCGAGGCGCCAGCGCAGCCCCAGGCTATAGACGTCGCTTTCGCAATCGAGACGGGCGAGGACTTCGGTGATGCGATGGGATAGCCCCTCGCGGTCCACGACACCGGCGCTGGCGTAATCGATCCAATCTGCATGGAGGTCGAGATCGATGTTGCCCGCCTTTGCCGCCTCGGTTAGCTGCCGCGCCCGGCGCTTCGCGACAGATGGTTCGTATTCGGCAGCGCGGGTCGGTACGTGCCGTAATCCGAACAGCAGATTATCCCGCAAGGTGCCAGCAAACAGGTACGGCATTGGTCCAACATAGCCGATACGACGGCCGATTACCGCCGAAGGCAGGCCGGCGATGTCGATTCCGCCAATCGTAATGCGACCGCTGCTCGGCTGGATCAGCCGCGCCAACATCAACGCAAGCTCGGTCTTACCGCTACCGCCTTGCCCAATGACGGCGATTTGACGGTCGAGCGGTGTACTAAAGCTAATCCCGTCGAGGATGCGGCTACGATCGTCCTCGACTAGCGACAGGTTGGAGACGACGAGCTCGCCTTCGAGGTGCGGCACGCTTTCGGGCTCGTCGAGCGACAGGCGCGTGTCGCTGATGCCGGGAGGGGCGAATTGTTCGACGATCTGTTCGTATTTAATCCGCGAATCCTGGAAACTCTGGTAGAAATCAAGCAGCTCCTTCCAGGGCGAGGCCAAATCCTTATAAGCGATCAGCACCGCGAGCAGCGCCCCAACCGAGAGCCCGCCCTTGATCACAAGATAGCCGCCGATCGAGAAAAAGAAAAATGGCGTCAACTGCCCTATAAAATTATTGAGGAATTTGACAAAGAATTTGCGCTGGTAAATCTCAAAGCGGATGTCGTAAATCGTCCCCAGCAGATGCGCGAAACCTGTCAGCTGCAGCTTGGCCGCGTCATTGGCAATAATGTCGGCGATCCCACTCGACAATTCGTGAACCCGGTCCGCCACCTGGCGGATCGTGCGCACCCGGAGCCGGCCGAGTTGATTGACCTTACGCTGCAGTTTCGGGATTACGTAGCCCTGGACCGGGTAGAGCGCCACCGCCGCGAGGCCCAGCACCGGATCCTGCATGAACATGAAGAAGATGTTGGTGAGCAGCGTGCCGCCCTGAAACGCCGGCAATGCCACCGCATCGCCGACAAAGCCGCCAAGCAACTCGCACTCGGCCGTAATCATCGGGATGATCTGCGCCGACGAATTTCTGTTGAAATACGAAAGCGGAAACTGCAGCATCCGTTGGAACAATTGATAGCGGAAGCGCCTCAGCATCCGCTCGCCCAATCGGCCTTTGTAGGTATTTATGTAGTACTTGAATGCGCCATTGATGAAAACAAGGACCAGAAAGGCAAAGCAAAGCACAAGAAGGTAACTAATTTGATTGAGCGGGTGTCCAAGAATTGTTTGCGTGACATATTTCTGCTTGATAGCCTTGTTCGTGATAATTTTGGGCAGTTCGAGCGAATAGTAGAGAAATGGAAAAGAAGCCAGGGTCATACCGAGCAGCACGATTTGCTGACGCAGGCTATGGCGAATGATAAAGCGGTAGATCGACGGTTCGAGGGCGTCGGGATCACTCGGTTGGCGCGACAGAGGTGTCGGGGGCGGGGCGGTTCGGCGGGCTCTGCTGTCGAACAGGCGCCATCGCCCACGCGACGGGGGCGCCGGCATCGCTTCGGCGGTGCCACCCAGCGCCACCATCTGTTTCATCGCCCCAAACTTCATCAAAAGATCATTTCGCCACTAGAGCCGCTATGCAATAGTCGAGTCTCGGGCCTGCGTGAGGTGGCCTAAATGGCCGGTCGGCGCCACCCCAAGCGGGTGCTCATCTACAGTCATGACAGTTTCGGCCTCGGCCACTTGCGGCGCTGCCGAGCGATTGCCCATTCGCTGGTCGAAGCCGACCCGGCACTGACCATCCTGATCCTGTCGGGTTCGCCGATCATCGGCAGCTTCGACTTCCGCGCCCGAGTAGACTTTGTGCGCGTACCCGGCGTCATCAAGCTGCGCAACGGGGAGTATGTTTCGCTCAATCTCCACATCGACATCGAAGAGACGCTGGCCATGCGCTCTTCGATCATCCGCCACACCGCCGATATTTTTGATCCCGACTTGCTGATTGTCGATAAGGAGCCGCTAGGCTTGCGCGGCGAGGTGCGCGACACGTTACAATTGATGCAGCGCCGGCGGGCGACCGTGATACTCGGCTTGCGCGACGTGATGGACGATCCCGAAGCCCTCGAAAACGAGTGGGAGCGGAAGCACGCGGTCCCAGCTTTGTCGGAATATTACGACGAGATCTGGGTTTATGGGCTGCCGCAAATTTGCGACCCACTGGCCGGGCTGCCGGTGCCTGCGAGCGTGCGGCGGAAGATGATTTATACCGGCTATCTCCGCCGGACCGCGAGCGATCCCGTGCTCACTCCCGATTTGCAGCAGATCGTCGAGAAGCCATTCTTGCTGGTTACGCCGGGCGGCGGTGGGGATGGCGACGGGCTTGTCGACCTGACCCTGGCGGCATACGAGCACGATTCCGATATCCCATTGCCGGCGCTGATCGTTTTTGGCCCATTTATGCCGCCAGAGCAGCGAGCCGGGTTCGAGGCTCGCGCTGCGCGCTTGCCAAACGTCCATGCGATCACATTCAACGCCCGGCTCGAGGCCCTTGTCGCGCGCGCTGCCGGGGTCGTCGCGATGGGCGGCTACAACACCTTTTGCGAGATCTTGTCCTTTGATAAGCCCGCTCTGATCATACCGCGTACGGCGCCGCGGCTCGAGCAGCATATCCGCGCCGCTCGCGCGGCGGAACTCGGGCTAGTCGCGATGCTGCCGGAAGAACGCGGGCGCGATCCTCAGACCGTGGCGGTGGCGTTGCGCCGGCTAACAAGCCAGCCGGCCCCGTCCGAAGCTGTGATCCCTGGGTTGCTCGACGGTATGCCAAACGTTAACCGACTGGCGAAGAAATGGCTCGATCGCGGGCGCGGACCGCGAGTGACAGTCCGATCGCGGATCAGCGCATGAACAAGGCGGTGAGAGCGGCACCGCGCCCCTCGCGTGTGGCGTTTGTTGTGAAAGGGTATCCGCGGCTTTCGGAGACCTTCGTCGCGCAGGAGATTCTGGCCCTGGAGCAGCGCGGGCTTGGGATCATTATCGTCTCGCTGCGTCATCCGACCGATCGCACTGAGCACCCGATCAACGCGGCGATCAGCGCCGAGCGGCTCTACCTGCCCGAATATCTCCACCAGGAACCGTTTCGCGTCTGGCGCGCCTGGCGGCGGGCGCGAAGGCAACAAGGTTATCCCGGCGCGCGGCGTCGGTGGCTTGCTGACCTGCTGCGTGATCCTAGCCCAAATCGCGTGCGCCGGTTTGGCCAAGCATTGGTGCTTGCAGCCGAATTACCCGACGATGTCGAGCACCTTCATGCCCATTTTTTGCATACTCCGGCTTCGGTCGCTCGCTACGCGGCGCTGATCTGCGGACTTCCTTGGAGCGTGTCGGCGCATGCCAAGGACATCTGGACGACACCCGAATGGGAGAAGCGCGAGAAGCTGGGCGAGGTGAGGTGGGCGGTCACTTGTACCGCAGCCGGATACGCGCATCTGGCGGGGCTGGCACCCCGAACGGAACGGATCATGCTGTGCTATCACGGGCTCGATCTCGAGCGGTTCGCACCGCCATCAGTGCGGCGGGGCGGCGGCGACGGCAGCAATCCTGATGCTCCAGTCGTGCTGCTTTCCATCGGCCGTGCCGTGCCAAAAAAGGGTTATGACGACCTCCTCGCCGCGCTGGCGCTGCTGCCGCCCGATCTGGCGTGGCGTTTTGTGCATATCGGTGGCGGTGCATTCGCGGCGGTCTTACGGAAAGAAGCCGAGCGTCTCGGCCTATCCGACCGGATCGAATGGCAGGGCCCGCGTGCCCAACCCGATGTGCTGGCCGCGTATCGCGAGGCTGATTTATTCGTGCTTGCGGCGAAAATTGCCAATGATGGCGATCGCGACGGTCTGCCGAACGTGCTGATGGAGGCACAATCTCAGCGCCTTGCTTGCATCGCGACTGATGTTTCCGGAATCCCCGAACTAATCCGGGACGAGATTACGGGAGTGCTGGTTCCGCCCGGTAATCCGTCGGCGCTGGCGGGTGCGCTCGGCGAGTTGATCCGCGATCCACAACGGCGGGCGGCGCTCGGGGCCGCCGGCGAGCGCCTAGTGCGAACACAATTTTCGATGATATCCGGGGTCGATATGCTGGCGCAGCGCTTTGGCCTCGAGCGCGCCGTTCTCGGCGACGATCGTGTCGAGAGGGCCGAGTTGGTCGACGCGGATTGATCACGCAGACCCATGCGCATCGCCTTTTATGCGCCGCTGAAGCCGCCAGATCATCCAGTCCCGTCGGGTGATCGGCAGGTTGCACAGTTGTTTCTTAAAGCGCTGCGGCTGGCCGGGCACGAGCCGGTGCTGGCGTCACGTTTCCGCAGTTATGAAGGACGCGGTGACCAGCGGCGCCAAGCTCGGCTCGCCGTCCTTGGTCGGCGGCTCGCCGATCGGAGCTTGCGGCGCTACCGCGACATGCCCATGGCGGCGCCGGAATTGTGGTTCACTTACCATCTTTATCATAAGGCACCGGATTGGCTTGGGCCGCATGTGTCGGGGGCGCTTGGAACTCCGTATGTGGTGGCTGAAGCGTCCTTCGCACCCAAGCAGGCCTTCGGGCTATGGATGAGCGGTCATTGTGCCGCAGAAAAGGCAATCCGGCATGCCGATGCGGTGATCGGGCTTAGCCCCGCCGACTATGCCTGCGTTTTGCCGCTACTATCCGATCCGTTGCGCTGGGCTGCTGTACCACCGTTCGTCGACGCCGGCTGCTTCTGGCCCGGCGCGGTGAATGAGAGCCGAGCACCCCGGCTGATTACGGCGGCGATGATGCGTTACGGTGACAAGCTCACCTCTTACCGCATCCTCGGCGAGGCTTTGGCCGGTCTGCTCAATTTAGATTGGTCTTTGGAGGTCGTCGGCGACGGCGTCGCCCGCAGCGAAGTCACGAGAGCGCTTTCACCAATCGGGTCTCGGATCACCTGGTCGGGCGCGTTGAGCCCGCACGCGACAGCGCGCCGGCTGGCGGACGCCGATCTTTATGTGTGGCCGGCGATCAACGAGGCATTCGGCATGGCTCTGCTCGAGGCGCAGGCCAGCGGATTACCGGTTGTCGCAGGAGATAGCCCGGGGGTCGCCGGGATCGTCGCGCACGAGCTTACCGGGCTCCTTGTCCCGTCCGGCGACGCGGTGGGCTTTGCCACGGCAGTGCGCCGGCTGCTGACCGATCGCAGCCTGCGCCGGGATTATGGCACGGCCGCGCGGCGCCGGGTGCTGGCCGAGCATGATCTGCCCGTGGCAGCGGCGCGAATTGGCGCGGTCATCCAGAGCCTGCGGCCTGCAAATGCCGCGTAACCATCACTTGACGCAGACCCGGTGACCGGATCGGTCTTGTTCTACGTGCAGCACCTGCTCGGCATCGGGCATCTGCGGCGCGCGCATTATCTGATCAACGGCATGACGCGCCAGGGGCTCGCCGTAACCCTCGTTTCGGGCGGCGAGCCGTTGCCTGAGCTCAAACCCGTGGCGGCGCGGCATGTCGTGCAGCTCCCCCCTATCCGCGCTGGCGATTCCAGCTTCAAAACACTGGTCGGAGCCGACGGACGGCTGGTCGATGATGCGTTGTGGGCGGCGCGGCGCGAGGCCCTGCTTGCGGCATATGCGAAAGCCAAGCCCGATGCTCTGGTGATCGAGGCATACCCATTCGGTCGGCGCGCATTTCGCCGGGAGTTGGAGCCGCTGCTCGCGGCCGCACGCCTAGCAAACCACCGCACCCTCGTGTTCTGTTCTTTACGAGACGTCGTCGTTGCCCCGGCCGACGAACAGCGCGCGATCGAGATCGTCGCTCGCGTGCGCGCTGACTTCGATGCTGTTCTGGTGCATGGCGACCCGCGTTTAATCGCACTCGAGGCGAGTTTTGCGCGGGCCTCGGAGATCGCAGATCGGCTCATTTACACTGGTTACGTCAATGCTCCGCAGGCATCGATCGATGCTGAGGAAACTGCCGGCATCGGCGAGGTGCTGGTCTCCGCCGGTGGTGGAGCTGTCGGTGGGGCCCTGCTGCGCGCCGCCCTCGGAGCGCGACGGCTCGGCTATTTGGCCGATGCCAGCTGGCGTCTGCTTGCGGGGCCTAATCTGCCAGCCAAGGAATTCGCCGCACTGCATATAGATCTGCCCGACGGCGTAATTGTCGAACGGTATCGAAGCGATTTCTCGCAAATGCTTAGGCGCTGCCGCGTCTCGGTCAGCCAAGCCGGTTACAATACCGTTCTCGATGTCATTTCCGCTGGCATCCCATCGGTCCTGGTGCCGTTCGCGGAGATGCGAGAGACTGAGCAGACTTTGCGGGCCGAGCGGCTGGCAGCCTGCGGTGTCGTCGAAATGTTGGAGCCGACAGCACTATCGCCGGAACGTCTCGGCGATGCGATCAAGCGGGCTGTGGCGCGGCATCCCGCGGCTCTTAAGCTCAACATGGGGGGAGCGCGTCGTGCGGCATCAATAATCGCCGAGATGATTTGCGATCGGGCGGGCGCCGACATGGCAAAAATTTAATCAACCGGGGTGGGTGACTATAGACTTGGCAAATGATAACTGTTCTCGATAGTGACATGGCCCCATCCGCAGAATGGACCGATCTAAGCGACGAACTGGAGCGGTGGGGGGACGAGGGGAGGATTGCGACGCTTTGGTGGCGTGACGATGATGCGGTTGCGTGCTCTGGACGGCTTGGCGAGCTGTTTGCCGTTGCCAACGGGGTTCCCATGGCATTGGCCGTAATCCCCGCGCTGGCTGAACCAGCCCTCGCCGAATGGCTTGGCAAAGCCGCGCCAGCGTCGACGCGCATCCTCCAGCACGGGTGGCAACACGCCGACCATGCGGGTGCCGGGAAAAAAAGCGAGTTCCCGAGGTCACGCTCGCCCGGCGCGGTCGCGTTGGATCTGATGCGAGGGCGTGAGCGGCTGAAGGCATTGTTCGGAAGTCGGGCGCTTGCCGTTCTCGCTCCGCCGTGGAACGGCTTTGCCGACAATCTGCTGCCTGTCCTTGCCGAAAGTGGAATCGGTGGAATTTCCCGAATCAACCCGAGGGATGTAGTCTTCCCGATTCCGTCGGTTTTCGAGAGCAATGTCCATGTCGACCTCGTAGCCTGGCGCGCCGATCGCGGGTTTGTCGGCGAAGCGGCGGCACTTGGAGGCTTGGTTACGCATTTGCGGGCACGTCGCTGCGGTGCGGTTGATCGCCGCGAGCCCACCGGAATACTGACCCACCACTTGGTACAGGACGCGGCCACAGCGGCCTTCCTCGACCGGCTGTTGAGACTAACGCTCGATCACCCCGCAGCCGAATGGGTCGAGGCCGAGATGGTCTTCGCGCCGGCTACTGCTGCCGTGGCAACGATCGGGCAAGCATGACCTGTCATGTTTACCCAAATTCGGCAATGATCAGCGATTACATGCGCGCCATCGCAGGCCTCGTTCCTGCCACGACGATCCTAGCTATCTCGCGGGTCGGTCCGGTGGCGGGCGGCGTATTGGTTGCTTTTGCGGCGCTATTTGCATTGTTCGGATTGCGCACCGCACTGCGTCACGCAACGACGATCGAGGCGACCGAAACCGGGCTGTCCGCTTCCGGCCCGCTCTCGGTCACGATCCGTTGGATCGATATCGAACGGATCAAGCTTGCTTATTACTCTACTCGGCGCGACCGCCGCGACGGCTGGATGCAGTTGGAATTGCGCGGCCCCGGCCGTTCGATCCGCCTCGATAGCCGCATCGAAGGGTTTACCCAGCTTGCCGAGCGCGCGGCGCTCGCAGCTACCGCTGCCGGGGTGGAATTGAGCGCCGCGACCGCGGCAAATTTGGACGCGCTTGGTATCCGCATGCCCGCTTTCCGCGGCATCGTGCACCTCGCCGAAAGCCGCGTGTGAACGATCTCCTCACCATCCGCGATCTCCACGTCCGCTTCGCGGCGCCGGGTGGGTTTATCCGCGCCGTGAGGGGGGCGTCGTTCCGCGTTCGGCCTCGGTCGACGGTGGCATTGGTTGGCGAATCCGGCTCGGGCAAATCGGTCGTCAGCCAGGCGATCATGCGCATCCTGCCGCGGAGCGGTGAGATCACCCAAGGGGAGATTCTGTTCAACGACCCGGGCGGGAACGGCACCATAATCGATCTCGCGCGCCTGCCGGCCAATAGTCTCCAAATGCGCCAGATCCGCGGCGGCCGCATTTCGATCATCTTCCAAGAGCCGATGACCTCGCTGTCGCCGCTGCACACCGTCGGCAATCAGGTCGGCGAGGCTTTGCAATTGCACCGCAAGGTTGGCGCCACCGAGGCTGTAGAACTGACACAAGATACATTACGGCTCGTCGGATTTCCGGATCCGGATCGCGCAATGAGGAGCTATCCGTTCGAGTTATCAGGCGGATTGCGGCAGCGCGCGATGATCGCGATGGCGCTTGTCTGCCGTCCAGCGCTGCTCATCGCCGACGAGCCGACAACGGCTCTCGATGTGACGATTCAGGCGCAGATCCTAAAGCTCGTGCTCGAATTGCAGCACGAATTCGGCATGGCGGTCCTGCTGATCACCCACGATCTCGGCGTCGTCGCCAATGTCGCCGAAGAGATTGTCGTTATGTATCGTGGTGAGGTGGTGGAGAGCGGAACGCTCGAAGATATATTTGGTAACCCGTCGCACCCGTATTTGCGCGCGTTGTTGCGGGCGGTGCCGCGCTTTGACATGAAGCCCGGCGAGCGCCTGGTGCCGATCCGCGAGGTTGCCTCGGGAGATGCGCCGCATTTGATGGCGGAAAAGACACAGTGGCCACCCGGACCTTCCGGGCCATTGCTGGAATGCGTTGGGTTGGGAAAAGCTTTTACGATTCGCAAGGCTGGGCTCTTTTCCAGCACGAGGGCGGCGGCGCAGGTCGTCGCCGTCGACGATGTTAGTTTGAGAATCGAGCGCGGCGAATGTCTGGGGTTGGTCGGCGAGAGCGGCTGCGGCAAGACTACGTTAAGCAAAGTCCTGTTGCGCGCGGTGACGCCGGACGCGGGCACGATTACCTTCAATGACCGCGGCAAGCGAATTGACGTGCTGGCGCTCGAGGTAGAGGGGCTCAAAGCATTTCGGCGCCAGGTTCAATTCATCTTTCAGGATCCCTTTGGGTCGTTGAACCCGCGCATGACCGTATTCGACATCATCGAGGAACCGCTCGCGATTCATGGTATCGGCGATGCCCACTCACGCCGCGAGATGGTTGAAGAACTCGTCGGTCTTGTTGGGCTCGACCGCCATCATCTGCGGCGCTACCCGCACAGCTTCTCCGGCGGACAACGGCAGCGCATTGGTATCGCCCGCGCGTTGGCGCTGAGGCCCGACCTCGTGATTTGTGACGAGCCGACCTCCGCGCTCGACGTCTCGATCCAGGCTCAGATCTTGAACCTACTGATGGATCTGAAACGCAAGCTTGGATTAACCTATTTGTTTATTTCCCACAACCTTGCCGTTGTCGATTATATCGCCGACCGCATCGCGGTGATGTGCGCCGGTCGCATTGTCGAGATCGCTGATCGAGCCACGCTATTTCGTGCTCCGGTACATCCATATACACAAGCGTTGCTTGCGGCAGTGCCGACCCCCGATCTGGCGCAGCCGCTCGATTTTCGGCAGTTGATGGAGGATCGGGCCTCCGATCCGGCCGCCTGGCCCGAGCCCTTCCGGCGTGAACGGGCGAGCCCACTGGGCCTGTTCGAGGTAGCGCCCGGCCATGTGGTCGAAGCAAGGGCAATGCCAACTTTGCCGATGCGCGCAAGCGGTCTCGCGCGGGCTTGACGCGCTCGCTCCATGACCTGGGATCGGTCCCCACCGCAAGAGATAGTGCTGACGCGGCGGCGCTTTGTCGGCGGGTCGCTGCTCCTCCCGACCCTAATCTGCGCGGCCCCCGGCGCAGCTTGGGCTGCGCTCCAGGAAACGCCGTTTTTCAAGAGCGCGGTTAAGCGCGAAAAGCTCCCCAAGATCACCGACCGGATACCAGCTGAGCCCGCGATTGTTGATGCATCAGGAAAGCCCGGCGGCGAATTGCGAATGCTGATGGCGGGGCCCAAAGACACCCGCATGATGGTGGTTTACGGCTATGCTAGACTTGTCGGTCTGACCACTTCTCTCACTTTTGCACCCGATATTCTGAAGGCAATCGAAGTGCAGGACGGCCGTGTTTTCACGATGCACCTGCGGCAGGGGATGAAATGGTCGGACGGTCAACCCTTTACCGCGGAGGATTTCCGCTATTGGTTCGAGGATGTCGCGAGCAATCCTAAGCTTTCACCTTCCGGGTTGCCTGTCGATTTGACGCCGGGCGGCGAAAAGCCGCATTTCGAGGTTCTGGACGATACGACGGTGCGCTATAGCTGGTCGCGGCCAAACCCGCTATTCGTGCCGGATATCGCTGGTCCTGATCCGTTGTTTATCTATTATCCTGCGCATTATCTCCGCCAGTTCCACGAAAAATACGCCGATAAGGCCAAACTCGAGGCCTTGGTCAAGAAGGCCAGAGTTCGCAATTGGGCTGCCTTACACAATAAGCTAGCAGCGATGTACAAGAACGACAATCCCGATCTGCCGAGCTTGGAGCCTTGGATATTAAAGACAAAACCACCCGCCGAGCGTTTTGTTTTTGAGCGTAACCCTTATTATTACCGAGTTGATAAAGACGGCAACCAGCTGCCCTATATCGATCGGGTGATCTTGTCGCTTGCCGACTCGCGAATAATTCCCGCGAAGACCGCGTCGGGGGAAACCGATCTGCAGGCTCGTTATCTCAGCTTTGACGATTATACTTTTTTGCGGCAAAGCGAAGACCGAAATCATTACTCGGTACGGCTATGGCGCACTGGCCCCGGTAGTCAGTTCGCGCTCTATCCCAACCTAAATGTTGACGATGCAGTTTGGCGCGGAGTGATGCGCGACCTGCGGTTCCGTCGAGCTTTGTCGCTCGCCGTCAATCGTCACGAAATTAATCAGGTAATTTATTTCGGCTTGGCAATCGAAGGACAGAACACGGTCCTGCCGCAAAGCCCGCTCTACGATCCCGCCTACCGGCAAGCCTGGGCGCGATACGATCCGCACGAGGCCAACCGATTGCTCGATCTCATCGGGCTGACAAAGCGGGGCAGCGATGACGTTCGGCTGCTTCCCGACGATCGTCCGATGGAAATTGTCGTCGAATATTCGGGCGAATTACCGCAATCACCCGACATCCTCGAACTGATCAGGGACTCGTGGCGCCATATCGGGATCAAGCTGTTTGCCAAGCCGGCGCAGTTGACGTTATTCCGGCGACGGGTGTTTTCCGGCCAAGCGCTGATGTCTCTCGACAAAGGGATCGAGAATGGGCTGGCGAACGCGGGATCATCCCCTTGGGAATTCGCCCCGACAACGCAGCAAGAACTCGAGTGGCCGAAATGGGGCCAATACTACGAGACCAAAGGACATGCCGGCGAGCCCCCGGATCTTCCCTCCGTGGTCAAGCTTCGCGAGTTGTTCGGACAGTGGCTCGGTACCGCGTCAAAGGAAACGCAGACGACCATTTGGCATCAGATGCTGCAGATTTGGGCCGACGAGGTGTTTACCATCGGCACCGTTGGGGGAGTATTGCAGCCGGTCGTGGTGAACGACAAGTTACGCAATGTCCCCGACAAAGGGATCTATAACTGGGATCCGGGAGCTTTCTTCGGTATCTACAAGCCCGATCATTTTTGGTTTGATACCGAATCCGGCACAAAATCGGCATCCGCTGTCACCGGTACCGGGCCGGCAAAATGACGTGCGTTTGGGCTCGCCTGTGCAAATTCCGGGGTCCGAGCACGAAGCGGGTTAGCAAATGCTGAGTTATATTATTCACCGTATACTGATCATGGTGCCGACGCTGGTTGCGATCAGCATCGTGATCTTTACAATCATCAATCTTCCACCAGGAAACTACTTCACAACCTACATTGCCGAGTTGCAGGGATCGGGGGAGACGGCCGATCTCGCCAAGATCGAGTTTCTTGAGAAGGAATACGGCTTCGACCGACCCCTTTGGCAGCAATATATTTATTGGGCCGGCGGGTTGTTGCACGGCGACCTGGGATATTCGTTCGCCTATGACCTTCCGGTTGATAAAGTTGTCGGGGATCGCCTATTATTGACCGCCGTCGTTTCGATAACAACGATAATATTTACCTATATTGTAGCATTCCCAATCGGTATCTATTCCGCGACACATCAATATAGTATCAGCGATCATCTCCTCACATTATTGGGATTCCTTGGCTTGGCGACGCCAAGTTTCCTATTGGCCTTGGTCTTATTGTACTTCGCCAATGTTTATTTTGGGATTTCGATCGGTGGCCTGATGGACCCGAAATATCTGGACCAGCCGTGGAGTTGGCCTAAGCTATTGTCGCTAATGGGGCATATCTGGATCCCGGTAATCGTAATCGGCTCGGCTGGGACGGCTGCGATGATCCGCCGGCTGCGCGCCAATCTACTTGATGAACTGCAAAAGCAATATGTCGTGACTGCCCGCGCCAAAGGCCTGCACCCGTTCAAGGTATTGTTCAAGTATCCGCTGCGGATGGCGCTCAACCCATTTATCTCCGACATCGGTTCATTGTTGCCGCAAGTTATTTCCGGGGCAGCGATCGTTTCGGTCGTGATGTCGCTGCCGACGACGGGGCCGATGCTGCTCAGCGCACTGCGCAGCCAGGACATGTATCTGGCGGGCTCGTTCCTGATGTTTATGGCGTTTTTGACAGTAATAGGTGTGTTTGTCTCGGATTTGGCTCTGGCTTTGCTCGACCCGCGCATCCGGCTGCAGGGAGGACGTCGCCAATGAGCGATCTGACCTTCGTTCCGGCTCCGCCTCGCAGCCCTGCCGGGGATTCAGCCTCGCCGGTTCCGTTGCCTCACTTCGTCTCCACTGCACCTTACGATCCCTATGCGGTCGAGCGGATGACGCCGGCGCAGGAGCGTTTCTACGTCGCTTCGCAATGGCGTATGGTGTGGTGGAAGCTGCGTCGCCACCACGTCGCCGTCGCCGCCGGGGGCGTACTGCTGGCGATGTATCTCGGCATTATCATTTGCGAATTTCTCGCTCCCTACGGGGCCGACACTCGCAACACCGACTTCATCTACGCCCCGCCGCAATCGGTACATTTGTTTTACGAAGGTCGGCTCGTCGCTCCTTACGTTCTCGGCTTCGATTATCAGCTCGACATGAAGCGGCTCGAGCGTATCTACACGCCGAATCGCGAGAAGCGGCAGCCGCTGCGCTTTTTTTGTCACGGAGATGAGTACAAATTCTGGGGTTTATTTCCTGGGAATCTCCACCTCGCTTGTCCCGCGGTCGGCGGTCAGTTGTTTCTGCTCGGTACCGACCGGTTGGGCCGGGATCTAATGTCTCGCATGATTTACGGGGCGCGCGTGTCGTTGACGGTGGGACTGGTCGGCGTCGCGGTGAGCCTGACCCTCGGTATCGTCATCGGCGGCATCGCTGGTTATTACGGGGGCTGGACCGACATTTTGATCCAGCGCGCGATGGAGGTTATCCAGTCGTTTCCGCATTTGCCGTTGTGGATGGCATTGTCCGCGATCTTGCCGGTGAGTTGGAGCCCGCTGCTGGTTTATTTCGGGATTACCTTGATTCTTGGGATAATCGATTGGACCCATCTTGGCCGCGCCGTGCGCTCGAAGCTGCTGGCGTTGCGTGAAGAGGATTTCTGTACCGCTGCGGTCCTAATGGGAGCGCGTCCGGCTCGGATCATCGGACGCCATTTGCTGCCGAGTTTTTCGAGCCATCTGATTGCCTCGGCAACTCTAATGATCCCGGGCATGATCCTCGGTGAGACCGCACTGTCGTTTCTCGGCCTCGGTGTGCGGCCGCCGATGACGAGTTGGGGCGTCCTGTTGAGCGACGCCCAAAACATCAACGTCGTGGCGTTGTATCCTTGGCTGCTGGCGCCCGTCACGACCGTGATCCTCGCGGTACTCGCGTTCAACTTTTTTGGCGATGGCCTGCGCGACGCGGCCGATCCCTATCACTGAGAGGGCCATCTCTGAAAGAGGTCGACGCCGTTGGCGGGAATCCCGTCTGGCGAGGCTCAAGGCCGAAGAACGAGACCCTCGCGGGCGACAATCGTGCCTGGCCGAACGATCGCAGCTTCCGCCGCGACCCGATCCATAAAAACATCGTCGTGGCCGGGGTCGTGATGAAAAATCACCAAGGTCCGAACCCCGGCGGCGTCGGCTAATCGGACCCCTTCTTGCCAGGTCGAATGTCCCCAGTCCTTGTGCTGAGGAAACTCGGCGTCGGTGTAGGTGGCATCGTAGATCATCATGTCGGCGCGCTGGATCAGCGCCAAGATATTCACGTCGAGCGCGCCAGGGTGATGCTCGGTATCGGTAATGTAGGCCACAACCTTGCCAGCATATTCAATGCGGTAACCAGTGGCCCCGTTCGGATGGTTAAGTGGTCCGGTCGCGAGCCGAATTCCGCGGTGCGGCTTTAATTGCTTTCCAGCGGCGAAGTCGCAAAAGTCGAGCTGCGCTTTGAAAATACCCATCGGGATCGGAAACAGCGGCTCGATCATCATCTTGTTGAGCACGCTTTCAATACCACGGCCGTTGAGATGACCGGCCCAGATACGAATGCGGCTTCGTGAATCGTAGCACGGCGCAAAAAAAGGCAATCCGCAGATATGATCGAAATGCGTATGGCTGTAGAAGAGATCCAGCTCCGCAGGCCTTCCCGCCCGCATCAGCTCGTTGCCGAGGAGCCGCAGGCCGGTACCGCCGTCGAAGACCATGATCCGCTCGCCGCACCGGATCTCGACACAAGAAGTATTGCCGCCGTATCGCACGGTGTCCGGCCCCGGGCAGGCGATACTGCCGCGCACGCCCCAAAACCGCACCGTATATTCCGGCTGGACCAAGATCCGGGTCACAATCCTCTTGTCCCTACTGCCCTATATCATCGGATTTCACAAAAAAAGCTATATGAGTGCCTCCGTTCTGAATGGTTTTGGCAATTTTTTCGCCATCTTCTTCCTAACCTCTCGTTAACCAGATCGGTTTATGACGGGCTAGCCCCCCAACCAGCCGGAGTGCCGGCCGTGTCACAAACCGATTACGAAGCTGCCATTGTACAGTATTTGCAAACCAAGGGAGTTACCCGCTGCCCCACGGTCTGTGCGGTTCCCACGCAGGCAACCGTGGCCGATTCGGATCGCGCCGCCTACCGCGATTATGTTGCGACGAAAGAGGCGGCCCGGTTAGCCAAGGCCAAATCGCAACGTCTTTTGCCAAATCCATGGTCTCCCGCGAACTCGTGACCTGGTCTTTGTCAGTGCATATCGTTGTCCTGCTTTAGCCAAAGCATAATGGGTGCTCGCCGCGCTACTCATTAGATGAGAGGGCGTGCCCGAATCATCCTGTTCGCATGGTCTGCGGCGGCAAGATAGGCGGGTGACGCTGCCTGAGCGTGGCGGTTGAGGCACGCCTCAGTGAACTTAATGACATGCTCGTCGCCGTTAGCAATCGCCTGTCTGGCGAGCTCCTCTTCACCTTTCCCGCTGCCTTCGCCGAGGCGGTCGGCCAACACGGCGTCACGGCCATAGCAAGCATATAGCGCGCAGCCGGCTTGCCAGGCGTATCGGATTGCGATGCGCGCGGTCGCTTCGCTGACATAGCCGCAGATATTTCCGAGGGCGGTAAGGCTGGTAACAGCGTGGATGAAGGCGATCGTCGTCGGAATGTTCTGGGCATTCGCCAGATACACGCGGGCAAAAAGTTGGGCGAGTTCGCAGATTTGTGCTGCAACCGGACCGCTCGTATCGATCATTTCGACGACCGGCAAAAATTCGGGAAAATCGTCAAGTACCGCGAGCGCCTGGACAATGTTTCCGGGCAGTCTTTGGTCGGTCGGAACGAGCGGAACCCCAGCAATGGCATCCTGCGGCGAGACCGTTTGACCTCCGGCCCCTTCGCTGCGCGGCAATCGCTGCCAAGTCGCCGTCCAACTGGCGAGCGCATCGCCGAGCTCCCGCCTGCGGCTTCGCGTTTCCCTCTCCGCGAGCGCGCGGACCGCATGCCCGACGCGAATGACGCCGTGGGTAGCCGCTGCGCAAAACCCAGGTCCGAGCCGCATCACCCAATTATCAAGCAGCGCCCGCCACTCGGTCTCTTCGAGCTGCTCGGCGAAGAACGCGGCCCAGTCGACGAACCGCTCGCGACAGCCGAGTGCGGCCTGCCAATTGTCAGCCTGGATGCGCTCGCCGGCTGCTGCCGGCCGTGGCTGCATGCGTTCGCGGTAGCGCGTCAGCCAAGGCCCGACCGCCTCAGGGTGTCCCAAGGCGCAAAGCGCCTCGGCGACCATTGGGGCGTGGTTAGTGTTCCCGTTTCTCAATTCGATGCTGAACGAAGCGATCTCATCGAGAGCATCGTCGAGTGACGAATAGCACGGCGTGCGCATTGCCTCCTCCCACTCACGTATTAAAATCATTCTAAATTATTCCTTCAGGCGGCGATACCAGATCGCATCGTGAGCGCTGGGGTGATAGGTACATGCGGCGGGCCTAGGATCACCTTGCCCGTTTCGGAGGAGCAATGCGCGATTATGAATGGATGGGCGGCGATCTGCCGACCTTCGTCACGCACCTCGAATGCAGCATGACCGGCGAACACTATCCCGCTGATACGCTGCAGACCCTGTCGAAAGCCGGTCGTCCGTTGCTGGTTCGCTATGACCTCGATGCCGTTCGCGGTGTCCTGGACCGCGACGCCCTAACCAAACGGCCGCAAAATTTCTGGCGCTACCGCGAGCTGTTGCCGGTGCGCCGGGCCGAAAATATCGTATCGCTCGGGGAAGCCATGACGCCCTTGATATCGCTGCCGCGGCTGGCGCCTGGACAGGGTGAGCTGTTGGTCAAGGACGAGGGACGCCTGCCCAGCGGCTCGTTCAAAGCGCGCGGCTTGGCGCTCGCCGTGGCGATGGCCAAGGAATTGGGTGTCCGAACGATGGCGATGCCGACCAACGGCAACGCCGGAGCGGCGATGGCGGCCTATTGCGCGCGTGCCGGAATCAAGAGCTTTGTCTTCTGCCCCGAGGATACGCCAGCGGTAAATGTCCGCGAGATCGCGATGCAAGGAGCGGAGGTATTTCTGGTCGATGGGCTAATAGATGATTGCGGGCGGCTCGTTGCTGAGGGTGAAAAGGCGGTGGGCTGGTTCAACTGCTCGACCTTACGCGAGCCCTATCGCATCGAGGGCAAGAAGACGATGGGGATCGAGCTGGCCGAGCAGCTCGGCTGGGAAGTGCCCGATGTAATTTTTTATCCAACCGGCGGGGGCACCGGCATTATTGGAATGTGGAAGGCGTTTGACGAACTCGAGCAAATCGGCTGGATCGGGCCCAAGCGGCCCCGCATGGTGGTGGTTCAGGCCGCTGGCTGCGCCCCCATGGTCAAGGCCTGGCAGGAGGGCGTTGAACATGCCCCGCGTTGGCAGAACGCGCACACCTTTGCCGCCGGCATCCGCGTGCCGCAAGGAATCGGCGATTTTCTGATCCTCCGCGCCGTCCGAGAGAGCAGCGGCTTCGCCATCGCTGTTGATGACGATGCGATCGCCACGGCCTGGCGAAAAGTAGCAAAAGCTGAGGGCCTGCTGCTGTGCCCCGAGGGCGCCGCGACCTATGCAGCCTATGAACAGGCGTTGGCCGATGGCCGGGTCCGGCCGGGAGACCGCGTCGTCCTGTACAACTGCGCCAGTGGTCTCAAATACCCGATGCCCGAGGCCGGCACCCGATTACAGCTCGGCAGCCCGATTGATTGGGCGCGGCTTGCGGCGAGCGGCCCGCCGATAAACCACTCGTGACCAGAGGGCGCGCCTCCGATCAATTGGGCCGCGCTTCAAATTGAATGGGGTGTCGGTCGCGCGTTGCAGAACGGAAGCGTCTTCGCCGCATTGACCATCGCGCGCGCGGGCAACGACTTACTGCGCCAGAGAGGTCGCGATACATGGGGCCGCCACTATGTTCTGCGCCTCTCTCAGGCCGCCCTGACGCTTTAGCGGCCGGCAGTTTTGCGCCCGAGTTCGAGGGCGGCGAACGAATAGGATGGGGCAGGCATCAGATAGCGAAAACCCTTTCCAAGCAAGGTCTCTATGTTTTTGCTATCAACATGCGGATGGCCGCACGGGACGTTATGCGCCTTGCAGATGGCCAGAATTTCGTCGATCGCTGCAGCCACGGTCGGATGCTCGTATTGCCGCGGCAGCCCGAGATCCTGTGAGAGATCGCCCTCGCCTATGATGACGACGCCGATTCCCGGCACTTCTTCTAGCATCTTGGGCAGGTTGCGGATTGCCCGCACCTCCTCACACATGATCGCAACGAGGATCTCGCCTTGCGGATTGAGGGGCCAGACATCGGCGCGCGCGTAATAATCCTGCTGTGACAAACCCCAATAACGAGCCGCTGCGGCTGGGGCATCCCCTCGCTGGCCGGCTGGCTCGTAATACGCGGCCGAGCGCGGGCGCGGATAACGGCAAGCGGTGACCGCGTTGAGTGCCTCTTCAACGGTGCTGACATGCGGCCACACGATGCCGTAGACGCCGTGATCGAGCACCTGCTTTGCGATCCACTGGCTCGTTTCGCCGCCATTTGGCGGGATGCGCACAAAGGGGGTGACCGCTGGCGCCAGACTGCCGCTGCGCAGGATTTGTTGGCGATCGAGCATGTATTGGAGGCAGTCTCGCAGGGCACGGATATCGTATGCGCGATGCTCCATTTCGAATACAACGCCGTCATAGGAGGCGGCATTGACCGCCTGTGCGACGCTTATCTCTGCCGCGGCGAAGGTCGTGAATGCCGGCTTAGCCTGCTCTAACGCCCGGATCACGCCGTTCAGGCGGGGAATATCAGCCATACCCGCGCTCCTTTCGTTGAAGAGTGAGTTCTACGACCCGGTTTGCAACCGGTCAATCGGCGCCGCCGAGTGGCACACAACAAAGGAGGAACCACCCGTTGTGTGGCCGTGGCCATCGGGCTGGACCCAGGCCACTATGTCGCAGCTTTATGGCTGAGCGCGCACACCGGCACCGCCCTAATCCGGATCTGCTTTAGCTCAGCCGCGAAAGTGAAAAACGGCGATCATCGCGATCAGGATCCCGATGACAATAATCGCGACAGTTGCGGCAGCAAGAAGCCGAGTGACGATCTTCTCCTTCTGTCGCTCAGTCCACATAAATAGCCCTCCGGGGCACATGGACCGCGAACGTTTCTTGGTCTGGTTTGGTCCAAAGTAACGCCGTCAAACCCGAATTAGTCACAGGGTCCCTGGCCTAAGCGTGCACAAGCCGCTGATGACAACCAAGACGTCCTCTTCCACTTGCGCTTGGCTACCCCAGTCGGTCCCCCACAATGAAGGCGAACAACAAAGATCTTAGGTTTACGCAAAAATATGGTTGACCGCATCAAGACACCGCGCATCGAACCAAAGGTTTTCTCAGTGCTTGGCTGGTGCTGCCGGAAAGGATTGAACTTTCGACCTCTCCCTTACCAAGGGAGTGCTCTACCACTGAGCTACGGCAGCGCCGGGTGCCGAAACCCGCTTTGCGCGAATTCGAAAGAAATACACCACCCGGCTTCGACTGGCAAGGCGAGGGCCCATGGCGATCTGCGGAACGCGTATTCGATGATAGCGTTGGCCCGGTTGGCTGAAATCGATTTCGCTAGGAACCCGCTATTATGCAAGGAACTTCAACAACGCTCGATTTGGCGAGGACCCCGGCGGCCGACGCAGCGCTAAAGGCGTTTTCGGAAGCGCGCGCACAGGGACGTTCTTCCGTGGAATGCTATCGCGCCGGCGTTGCCGCTTGGCGCGGCGTTCACCCCGAGCAGTCGGCCGAATATGCCGCTAAGCGGGCAGTCGCGGTCATTCTATCCACTTACATGAGTCTCCGCGTCGAAGCCTGAGCGCTTGACAGCGATGCTTCTGTTTTGTTGCATCGCCACATGAAACAGAGCCCCGACCTCTCCCCGCGCAAACGGGCGGCGCGCGCGTCGCGTACCGACCGGCTTGCCGACGCCTTGCGCCAAAATCTAACGCGCCGAAAGGAGCAAGCCCGCGCACGAAACGCGCCGGATCGACTAGCTCTCGATCCCACGAAGGCCGCCAGCAGCTTGAGTGGCGAACCGCTTCCCGGTAAAAGCATCCGCGACGGCGAAACGACCGCTGATTGATATCCCGCTAGCGCCGCGGATGGTCAGGCGGGGCGGGGAACAAGGCCATGGACAAGATCCGCATCAGAGGCGGCGTACCGCTCGCAGGGGTTATCGCTATCGGCGGCGCAAAAAACGCGGCACTGCCGGTAATGGCGGCGAGCCTGTTGACGGCGGAAACGCTAACTCTCGAAAATGTCCCCGATCTTGCCGACATCGCGACGATGTCGAACCTGTTGGTTCAACACGGCGTCGCCATTGAAATGGGAGAGCCCAGCCCAGCTGGCGGGCGCCAGGTCGATTTATCAGCAGTTCATATTACGTCGATTGTGGCGCCCTACGACCTCGTGCGCAAAATGCGGGCATCGGTCCTGGTATTGGGGCCACTTTTGGCGCGCTGCGGCCGCGCACGCGTCTCGCTACCGGGTGGCTGCGCTATCGGTACGCGGCCGATCGACCTTCACGTCAATGGGTTGCGCCAGCTTGGAGCGCAGATTGAACTAAATCGCGGTTATGTCGAAGCCCGCGCGCCTAAGGGGCTGCGCGGCGCCGAAATCGTGTTCCCGTCGGTTTCGGTGGGCGCCACCGAGCATCTGCTGATGGCGGCCACTTTGGCCGAGGGTGAGACTGTGCTGGTCAATGCCGCGCGCGAGCCCGAGATTACCGATCTTGCTGAATGCCTCGTCGCGATGGGCGCGAAGATCAACGGGATCGGCAGCGATCGGCTGCGGATATCAGGAGTCGGGCGTTTGCATAGTGCCACTCACCGAATCATCCCCGACCGCATCGAAACCGGTACTTACATTATGGCGGCGGCGGCGACCGGCGGCGAAGTGCGGTTGACCCGCACGCGGCTCGATCTTGTGACGGCGGTGGCGCGCCTGCTTGCTGAGGCCGGGGTCGAAGTGACGGCAATCGAGGATGGGATAAAGGTGCGGACCCGCGGCGAGCAACTCGATGGCGTCGACGTGATGACCGAACCGTACCCCGGCTACCCGACCGATCTTCAGGCGCAATTCATGGCGCTGATGGCGACCGCGCGTGGCGCTTCGATGATTACCGAAACGATTTTTGAGAACCGCTTTATGCATGTCCCCGAACTGGCGCGGATGGGGGCCAACATCAACGTGCACGGCGCCTCGGCGATGGTGCGTGGGGTGCCGCAGCTGACCGGAGCGCCGGTAATGGCGACTGATCTGCGCGCTTCGGTGTCGTTGGTGGTGGCCGGGCTGATCGCACAGGGCGAGACTGTGATTAATCGTGTTTATCACCTCGACCGCGGTTACGAACGGCTCGAGGATAAGCTTTCAGCCTGCGGTGCCCGTATCGAGAGATTTCGCGATGGCGGTTGACAGCATCCCGGCATTAAAGCTGCGGGCTGAAGACGCCGACGATTTGGAAGTGCTGTCGGCTTGCCTGCAGGACGCGTTGGTTGCGGTCCGCGACCTGGGTTATCTCGCCGACGAGAAGACGTTTATCTTGGTAGCCAATCGCTTCCGTTGGGAGAGCGGGCTGCGCCCCTCTCCGGGAGACGAGGGGCACCAGCGCGTGTTATGCGTGGTGACCTTCAGCGCGGTCGCGGGTGTTTCATATCGCGGATTTCGCCGCGCTGACGAGGATCGGCTCCTTTGCTTGCTGGCGGTGCGTAGCGAGACCGATGGCGCGGCTGGGGCGGCAATCCTGCTCGAATTTGCCGGGGCCGCCGCGATACGGCTCGAAGCCGAACGCATCCTGTGCCACGCCAAGGATTTGGGTGAACCGTGGCCGACACCGTGGCGCCCGCGTCATGACGAGGATCTCGGGCAATGACCGCCGGCGCCGCGGACAGGCTGATCATGGCGTTGCCCAACGGCCGCATCCTGGCGGAGGTCATGCCGCTACTGCGCCGTATCGGAGTCGAGCCTGAACCCGCCTTTGAAGATCCCGATACGCGCCGACTACGGTTTTCTACTAGTGATCCGCAACTTGATCTGATCCGGGTGCGCAGCTTCGATGCTGCAACCTTTGTCGCTTTTGGAGCCGCCCAGCTCGGTGTTGCCGGTAACGACGTATTGATGGAGTTTGATTACTCCGAAATCTATGCGCCGCTTGATCTCAATATCGGGCATTGCCGAATTGCGGTGGCAGCACCCGCCGATTGGGTTGCGCTTCGGGACGACACGCGGCTGAGCCATATTCGGATAGCGACGAAGTATCCCGAAGTTGCCCGCCGCCATTTTGCCGCGCGCGGTATTCAGGCCGAATGCATCAAGCTTAATGGGGCGATCGAGCTGGCGCCGCGGCTTGGTTTGTGCCGCCACATCGTCGACCTTGTTCAGACTGGCGCAACATTGAAGGCGAATGGGCTCGTCGAGATTGAATGCATCTCCGATATCAGCTCGCGGCTGATCGTCAATCGCCCGGCGTTGAAGACGCGCCCCGAGGAAGTCGGCGGCTGGATCGAGCGCTTTCGCGCGGCGGTCGAGGGAAGCTGCTGATGCCAGTCACCCTCGCGACCCGCGATCCCGGCTTCGAGGCCGCGTTCCGCCGGCTTGTTGAGGCTAAGCGCGATACCGCAGCCGATGTCGATGCCGTGGTGGCGGCGATTATCGAGGATGTCGCGCGCGATGGCGACCAAGCGCTGCTCGAATACACGCGGCGTTTCGATGGCGTCGAGCTCTCAGACCGCGGTCTGCGGCTCACTCATCGCGAAATCGCCGAGGGCGCGGCAGCTGCGCCGGCCGATACGCTCGCGGCCTTGGAACTTGCGGCCGAGCGTATTGAGAATTTTCATCGCCGCCAATTACCTGCGGAAATCGACTACGTCGATGGGCTGGGGGTGCGGCTCGCACAGCGCTGGCGGCCGATTGACGCTGTCGGTCTCTATGTACCCGGCGGTACCGCGGCTTATCCTTCTTCGGTGCTGATGAACGCGATTCCCGCCAAGGTCGCGGATGTACGGCGGCTGGTAATGACGGTGCCGGCGCCCGGCGGGGTGCTGAACCCGCTGGTTCTCGCGGCCGCCCGCTTGCTCGGGATCGATGAGATCTATCGCATAGGGGGGGCGCAGGCGATTGCGGGTCTCGCCTACGGCACCGCGACGCTCGCGCCGGTCGACAAGATTGTCGGTCCCGGCAACGCCTATGTCGCGGCGGCAAAACGGCGGGTCTTTGGCCGGGTCGGCATCGACATGATCGCCGGGCCCTCGGAAATTCTGGTCGTCGCCGATGCGGGCAACGATCCGAAATGGATCGCAGCCGATCTGCTGTCACAAGCCGAGCACGACACCGCGGCGCAGGCAATCCTAATCACCGACGATGAAGGTTTTGCTCGCGCGGTTGAGGCGGCGATCGAATGCCATTTGACACGCCTGCCGCGCGCCGACATCGCCCGCGCGAGCTGGCAAGCAAACGGCGCTATAATTACCGTCGCGGATTGGCGCGAAGCGCCCGCGTTGATCGACCGCATCGCGCCCGAGCACCTCGAATTGGCGCTTGACGAGGCCGATGCGCTTGCCGCCCAGGTCAGGCACGCTGGGGCGATCTTTATCGGCCGCTGGGCGCCCGAGGCGATCGGCGATTATATCGCCGGACCCAATCACGTCTTGCCCACGGCGCGTAGTGCGCGCTTTGCTTCCGGACTCGGCGTGCTCGATTTTATGAAGCGGACATCGCTGGTGCGGTGCGACGAAGCGAGCCTCGCAGCCCTCGCACCGGCGGCGATCCGACTGGCCGAGGCCGAGGGACTCGATGCGCATGCGCTGTCATTGTCGATCCGGCTCAACCGGCGAAACTCGGACTGAGCCGCCGCGATGACCGAACAGATCGGCGGTCCCGCGGAAGACCAGCGCATCGCCGCCATTACTCTTGACGAGCACACGGTGGTCCGCCGCAACGTCGACATCGAGCACGAGCGCGCGACGGCGATCGCCGATTTGCTCGAAGACAACTCGTTTGCCCCGGCCTCCGGGCAGCGCGGTCCGTTCAATGTACATTTAGCGATCGAGGAGAACCGGCTGAACCTCGGTATTCGCTCGACGTCGGATGGCTCGAAAGAGGCGATCGTGTTGCCGCTGGCGCCGTTTCGCCGCATCGTCAAAGATTACTTTATCATCTGCGAGAGTTATTACGAAGCGGTGCGCGGCGGCCGGCTCGGTCAGGTCGAGGCGATAGACATGGGAAGGCGGGGTCTGCACAACGAGGGCTCGACGTTGCTGATGGAGCGGCTCGCCGACAAGGTCGCGATCGACCATGCCACCGCCCGGCGGCTGTTCACATTGATCTGCGTGTTGCATCTGCGGGGGTGACGATGCCATCGCTGGTGCTGGCCTCCGCCTCACCGCGACGGCTCGAATTGTTGCGGCAGATCGGCATCGTGCCCGATGCAGTCGACCCTGCAGATATCGACGAGACCCCTTTAACGTAACGAGTTGCCGCCAACGCACGCGCTTCGTCTGGCGCGCGAAAAGGCACTGCGGGTAAGGCCGCGGCATGTCGACTGCTTTGTGCTGGCCGCCGATACCGTCGTCGCCTGCGGCCGGCGCATTTTGCCAAAGCCCGGCGACGAAGACACCGCTCGCCGCTGCCTCGAGTTGCTGTCCGGCCGGCGCCACCGCGTTCACTCGGGCGTCGCGTTGATTGGGCCCGACGGCAACCTTACCCTTCGCAGGGTCGATAGCCAGGTTGCGTTTAAGCGCCTCAGTGACAAAGAAATCGCGGCTTATCTCAAAAGCCGCGAATGGCACGAAAAAGCTGGCGGTTATGCCATTCAAGGCCGCGCCGCCGCTTTGATCCGGTTCATCTCCGGCTCGTACTCGAATATTGTGGGATTACCGTTATTCGAGACAGCGCAACTGCTGGCCGGCCGCGGCTATCACCCGCAATGCGCCGCGAACTTTTGATATCCGCCGGCCCCGGCGAATGGCGCGCCGCACTCCTCGAAGATGGCACGCCTGTCGCACTGCGCGTCGAGCGCGGGGACGGCATCGAGTTTGGTAGCATCCACCTGGGCCGGGTAACGCGGCTGCTTCCCTCGCTTGGTGCCGCGCTTGTCGATATCGGCGGCGACCGACCGGCTTTCTTGCCGCACAGCCAGATCCATCCGCGTGGCCGGCGTTTTCATGAAGGCGAGCGACTGCTCGTGCAAATTCGGCGTGAAGCACAAGGCGGCAAGGCGCCCCAGGTGACCACTGCCACGGTGATGCCGGCTGATCTGACGATCGATCCCGCGTATTTAGAACCACCGGCGCGGCTCTTGCCCGCTCCGAGTTTCGCTGCAGCGTTGGCTGGCGTCTTTCACGGGCTTGACTGGATCGGCATTGATGAACCGGCTGCGATTCCGCAAACTCGCGCCGCCTTCCCCGCCAGCGTCGTCGAACACTTGCCGGAAGATGAGTGGCCGTTTGAGCTCGATGCCTTGTTCGAGACAGCGTTGTCGACGACCTTGGCGCTGCCCGGTAGCGGATCGGTGCACTTTGAGCCGACCCATGCCGCGACAATGATTGATGTCGACAGTGGCTCCCCCGAGAGCGGATCGCCCGAGCGAACCGCGCTTGCGACCAATCTAGCCGCGGCCGAAACGATCGCCCGTCACATTCGGCTGCGCAACCTCGGCGGCGCGATCGTCATCGATTTTGTCGGCGTTGATGATCGTGGCGCCCGCGACCGGGTGCGCAACGCGTTAGCCCGAGGGCTCGAAGCCGATCCGATGGAGCCTCAGATTCTCGGCTGGACCCGGATCGGTCATTTGGAATTGGTGCGCCGCCGCACCCGCCCGCTCGCAGATGCCTTGCTCGAACCCGCTTCCGACGGCCCTTTGATCAAGACTGCAGCCACGGTTGCGCTTGAAGCATTGCGCTTGTTGCGCCGCGAGGCGCGGGCGCGACCCGGTCGCACTTGGCGGCTGACCGTTGGGCCCGATGTCGCGGCGGCGCTAGCCGGCGAGGTTGCACGCGCACTGCGCGACCTGGAGCAACGCTTCGGCCGACCCATCGCTATCGCCGAAGATGCGAATCTCGGCCGCCGCCAGTTCCTGATCGCGCCACTTTGATTATATCGGAAGCTATGGACGATTCGCCGATTCTGCCGGACCGGCTCTGTCCGATCTGCGGCAAGCCAACAACGCAAAAGCATCGCCCGTTTTGCTCGGCACGCTGTGCACAGATCGATCTGGGGCGCTGGCTCAAAGGCAATTACCGCATCGAGACGGAAGAAGGCGCCGAGGACAGCGACGAAGAGCGCTGAGCGGCGGGCATGGCGCTTGACCACAGTTTGCGCCGGCCGCAAGCATTGCGTGTCAGCGTATTAGGATTGTCATGTCGGCCTCGCCTTCAGCCAAGAAATACGGCGTAATCTACGCTGACCCGCCCTGGACGTTTGCGACCTATTCGCGCAAGGGCAAAGGGCGCAGCGCCGAAGCCTATTACGATTGCATGTCGATCGACGACATCAAGGCGCTGCCGGTTGGCGCTTGGGCAGCGGCGGATTGCGTATTGCTGCTGTGGACCACCGATCCGCTGCTGCCGACAGCCTTCGACGTCATCCGAACCTGGGGCTTTACCTATAAGACTGTCGGCTTTTACTGGGCAAAGCTGAACAAGCTCGCTGCAGGTCCAATCTATGGGGAGACTGACTTTTTCACCGGTCTTGGTTTCTGGACGCGCGCCAATCCCGAGCTCTGCCTGCTTGCCACCCGCGGTCATCCAAAACGCCTCAGCGCCAATGTACGCAAGCTGATGATCTCGCCGCGGCGCGAGCATAGCCGGAAGCCCGACGAGGCTTACGAGCGCATAGAGGCCTTGTGCGAGGGACCGTATCTCGAAATGTTCGCGCGCTCGGAACGGCCGGGCTGGGACCGCTGGGGCGCCGAATCCGATCTGCACCAAATTGGTCCGCGACGGTGGCGCTCGGCCGGCTATCCCGATGCCCCCGCGGCGGCCGAATAACCCGAAAATCCCACGAGTGTTTACCCGGAAGTAAGCGCTCTACTGCATATCCGAGAGGAATTCTTCGGAGCGGCGGGATGATCGGTTGGGCGCTGCGCTGGGTCGTAGTGTGGTGCGGTTTTGCGTTACTCGGTGCTGTGGTCGTGAATGGCGGCTCGTGGCTGCCATCGCTCAACAAGAGCAAACCCGAGCCTGTGATCAGTGCCATGACCCAGCCTGATCCGGCGTCCGCCCCGGCTGCGGCGGTTAACACGCTGGTTTACCCGGTCGATGCCCGCGGCCACATCCTCGTCAATGCCGTGGTCAACGGCGCACCGGTGCGTTTTTTGGTCGATACTGGTGCGAGCCTCGTCACGCTGACCCCGGCCGATGCCCGCGCCGCCGGACTCGGTCCGAGGCAACTCGCGTTCAATCAGCGCGCCAGCACTGCTAACGGCGAAGTGCGCATCGCGACGGTGACACTGCGCGAAATCCGTCTAGGGCAGCTGACCATCGACGAGGTCCCCGCCGCCGTGACCGAAAACCTGAAGGTGTCGCTGCTCGGGATGAGCTTTTTGACCCGGCTTCAAAGCTACGAGGTGCGTGGCGGCAAGCTGACGATCACCTGGTAGCCGCCGACTCCAAATAACCCGCCGCCACGTCATCGGTTCCTATCAGATCGCGTATAGGTTTTGCGGCGCCGCTGGCTTCTTGCCATGCTCGACTTCTTTAACCGCGGCGATCAGCTTGACGTGCGTCGGCGCCGGCACGCCGATCTCGGCACCCTTGGCCGCGATCAGGCCGTTGATAAAATCGATCTCGGTGCGCCGGCCCTTGAGCATGTCCTGTCCCATTGACGGGCGCGCCAGCTCGCTACGGGTGTTCGACTGCAGCGATGCGAAGATCTGCGATTCGATCTCGTCGAGCGCCGCCGCGTCGCCCTCGGAGGCGCGAGCGATCGCCTCGGACTCATGCATGCGGATATGCTCGAGCTGATAGCCCAGCGCCTGGCCGACCCGCACTCCCTCGCCGGCGAGGCGGATGCTGAGCCGCCGGATCCTGTCGTCGCGGTTCATCTCGTTACCGGACATCCCGGTCGCAGCGGCGACACCGTTGGCCATGCCGTTGACACACAGCTTTGACCAGCGCTCGCCCCAGAGATTGGTGGTCGGCTTGACGCTGTCGATCGTTCGGATCATGTCTGCGAGCTCTTCGATTCGCTTGGTAATCCGGCCATGCAGCTCGCCTGTGCGGTAGACCTCGTAAGGCGAGGAACCCTTTGCAGCGGTGCGACGGACCCGGCCCGGGGCATAGAGTTCGGCGCCAAGCAACGCCGGAATGACGCCGACCGTCTTGTCCTCGCCGACGATCGCGGCAATGCGCTCCTCGTTCATGCAATTTTGTAAAGACACGACATACCCGTCCGGCGCCAGATACTGCGCGATCAATCGTGTCGCCCATTCGGTGTCGTAGCTTTTGACTGAGACCATCGCGATATCGACCGGCTTTTCTTTCGCGAGCTGCTGCAATTCGGTCAAGTGCATGGTCCGGGGATGCGCCAGCACAAACTCCTCGTGGGTGACACCTTCGATCGCCAACCCGTCCTTGCGGATCGTCTCGACATGCTCCGGCCATGGGTCAACCAGGATCACATCGAACCCGTTATGCGCGAGGTGACCCCCGGTATAGCCGCCGATCGCGCCGGCGCCGATCACCGCGATGCGCTTGCCCATGATTTCCTCCCTCGTTGACCCCGCTTGGGCCATGATAAGCTGATCACAGCGGAAACAATCCCAAAAACCTGAGAGGGACCACGATGAATTGGACCGAGCGGCGTGAGCGCTTTCGTGCACTTCTTTCCGGAAACCGCTGCGTGCACCCGGGTTCCGTCTATGACGCGATATCGGCGCGCATCGCCGAGGATCTCGGTTTTGAAGTCGGCATGTTTTCGGGTTCGATCGGGTCGATGTCGGTGCTGGGCGCCCCGGATCTCGTCGTACTGACCTTGACCGAATTCGCCGACCAAGCCAACCGCATCTGCCGTGCCGGGAATCTCGCGTTGCTGGTCGATGCCGATCACGGCTACGGCAATGCACTCAACGTGCGCCGCACCGTCGAAGAACTGGAAACCGCCGGCATCTGCGCGATGTCGATCGAGGATACGGTGTTACCGCGTCCTTATGGGACCGATAGCAAGCCGAGCCTAAGCTCGGTCGACGAAGGCGTTGGCAAGATGAAGGCGGCACTGTCAGCGCGGCAGGACAAAAACCTGGTCATCGCCGGGCGGACCAGCGCCCTGGCGATTGCCAATGTCGACGAGGCCGTCAAGCGCGCCAAGGCTTATGAAGCCGCCGGAGTTGACGCGGTATTCTTGGCCGGTGGCGTTACCGTCGAAGCGGTCGAGATTGTCGCGGACGCGATCCGTATCCCGCTGATCCTCGGCGGAGGAAGCGGTCAACTCGGTGATCTCAATTGGCTGGCGGCGCATCGGGTTCGGGTGGCGCTACAAACTCACGCTCCGTTTTCGGCGGCGGTACAGGCCGTCTACGATACCCTGAAGGCATTGCGCGATGGTGTGGCCCCCGGCGACCTCAAAAACATCGCCTCCCCCGAACTGATGCGGCGGGTTACGCGCGCTGACGATTATCAACGCTGGACGCGGGATTTTCTGGGCGGCGTTTGAAACGCGATCCACGGGTAGCCGCTCGGGCGAATTGTGCGCTGGCCAGCGTTCCGGTAGAAGCTTTCAGCAATTGATCTAACCAGGCGCGAGAGAGGATGGATGTCGCATTGCGCGCGTCCGCCCCTCCCACCAGGTATCCGCCGCCCGAAAGAGCAAAGTCAGTGCGATCGATCCTGTGGCCCGTCCTGCTTTTTTGTGTCGCTGCGTGCGTGCCGCCGCAGCCTCCACCGCCGGGGACCCTGATGCTGAATAACCCGCATTTTGGGCCGACCAACGTCGAGGCGGTGATCACCTCGAACCCGGACTGCTCATCGCGGGGACCTGGCTACGTGTCGACCCTTCACTTCGTACTCCCAAACGATGCGACCAAAATTATCGACGTGCCGCCCGGTGCCGAAGTCTGCTGGCGGCGCGACCGCGATCCGTCCGAGCCGGTGCTCGGGCAGTGGTCGAATTGGGACCGGGCTTATGTCGAGCCGGGCGCGACCATCGAGTCGGACTTATAAGGATTAGCTTGTAGGGCTAGCTTTGGCCGGGCGGAGAAAACCTGCTCAGTGCTCGAGGCTGAAGCGGATCGTCACGGAAACGCTGATGCGCGATTGCGGCATGTCGGCCGGGAACGGCGGCAGGACGGCGCCGCGCATCATCTCCTCGAGCCCTTGATCGAGGTCGGCAAAACCTGAGCTTTTGACAACGGCGGCCTCGATGACGCGTCCGTCGCGCTCGACCGAAAAATGCAATATGGCATGCCCCTCTTCGCCGCGCTCGCGGGCACTCTCGGGATAGCGCTTGTGGCTGTTCAGCCACTCGCCCAGCAATGCCCCATAACCCGGGCTGACCGCAGCCGATCGCGCTGGCGCCGGAACCCGCGCGGACGGCAGTGCCGCTTGCTGGGTTGGCGCCATCGGGGCGGCGGGCATTGCTGGGGTAGGTGGGGCGACATCGGTGACCGGACGCGGTTCCTCCACCCGCTGGACCGGCCGCTCGAAGTGGCGGACCACAACCCGGCGTGGGGGCACCGGGGGCTTGGGCGGTGGCGGCGGGGGCAGCGCTTCGGGGAGGACGACCGCTGCCTCGGGAGCGGGCGGCGGCGGCTCGACAACAGGAGGCGGGGGCGGTTGGGGCGGCGGTGGCAGCGGAGGTGGTGGCGGCGGGGGTGGTGGCGGAGGTTCGGCCTTGACCGGCTGCGGGGCGGGTGGCGTCGGCGGCTGAGGCAAAGACGGTGCGAACGCGACCTCGATTCCGCCATTGGCGGGCGCCGGCGTCAACGGCGGCGCCGGGCTCGGCAGCATGAAGAGCAGCCCCAAGATCAGCGCATGGGCCGCCAGCGACAGCGCCAGCGGCAGCCTGAAGCTGTTCACTTCGACCCGGACGCCTCGGCGACCAGTGACACCTTCAGAAAACCGGCGCGATTGACCTGGCTCAACATATCCATCAGCTGCGCGTAGGTGATTGTCTTGTCGCCGCGGACAAAGACGACGCGTTTGGGGTCTTCGACGGCGAGTGCGGCGAGGCGGGTTTCGAGATCGCCGGCCGCCACCTTGTCATCGCCGATAAAGATTTCGCCGCCACGGTTGAGGCTGAGGATTATCGGGTCTTTGTGCTCGGTGATCGCTGCGGCCTGGGTCTTTGGCAGATCGAGTGGCACGCCGACCATCAATAGTGGTGCCGTGACCATAAAGATCACAAGCAGCACCAACATGACATCGACCATCGGCGTCACATTGATCTCGGCCATCGGCTGATACTGCTCGTCGCCGCTTTCGCCGGTGTGCCGCGTTGTCATCGCCACGGGTCAGGTCTCCGACGGGATGCGCGACAGGATGCTGCCCGACCGGCCGATCAAACCCTGCATCCGCCCGGCAAAGCGTCCGAGATCAACCGTGATCTTGTTGTAGGCGACAACCGCCGGGATCGCCGCAGCAAGGCCCATCGCGGTCGCGAACAAGGCTTCGGCAATGCCGGGCGCCACCACCGCCAGACTGGTGTTGTTGGCGGCTGCTATCCCTGTGAAGCTGCGCATGATGCCCCATACCGTGCCGAACAGGCCGATAAACGGCGCCGCCGACCCCAATGTGGCGAGAAACGGCAGGCGCGCTTCAAGCCGGCGGAGTTCGGCGGCGAGCGTCAACCGCATCGCCCGCTCTATCCGCTCACGGCGCTCATTCAAAGTCTCGGGTGCGGGCCATTTCGCATCCGTGCTCTCGGACCAGCCGGCAGATAGCACATGCCCGGCCGGGTCGCTGCTGCCGGGTCGCCCTGAAGGCGCCATCAGCTCCGGAGCCGTGTGCGCCGCGGCCACCCGCGCCTCGTGCGCCTGCACCGACCGAGCCGCCGCGGCCAAGCGCCACAGCTTGTCGAGGATGACGGCCCAACTCCACACCGAGGCCGCGAGCAACAGCAGCAGCACGCCCTTCACGACGACATCGGCGTGAAGGAACAGGCTGATGACCGAAAGGGAGACAGGGGAGTTATTCACTGACAAAGCCTAGCGACTGTTCCATAAAGCGCAGTGGCGGATTCGATTGGGTACGTCGAGAACATCCTAAACGGACGACCATCGTGGCATTTTCGTGGAGACGATAGTGGCCACCAGCTAGCCGAATTGCGGCTCGCCACTTCCGCCGTCGCAAAACCGCACCGGCTTAAAACTCCTTTTTGAGGCCGACGTAGATGGAGCGACGCGGTCCGTATTGGTTGGAGAATTCCCCGACGCCGGTCATGCTGCGTATCAGATAGATCCTGTCGAGCAAGTTGATGATTGCAAGACGCACGGTGACCGGCCCGCCCCAACTTGCCGGAAAGACATGCGAGATCCCGAGGTTCACCTGCTGATAAGACGGAACCGTGGCACCATTGTAGGTAAGGTCGCCAGATCCGGTGCGCAGACCGGAGCCGGCCACCATGTCGGCGCTAAACCGGGTGCCGTGCCACAGATACGCCACCCCGCTGGAAGCAGTTTTGAGCTGGCTGTGATCGGTGTTGACAAGCCCGCCATCGGCCGATTCGAGATCGGAAGGGCTGAAGTTGAATTGAGCCGATTCAATGCCCTTCGCCAACTGGTTGGCGATCGCCAGATTGCCATAGAAGGTGAAATTTCCGCGCGTGTAGTCGGTCGTCAGCTCCACGCCCTTGTTGATGCCGATCTTGTAGTTGAACGGCGTCAGAACGATCGGTGCACCGAACTGCCCTTCGTCGAGCAGGTTGTGCGCAAATTTGTAATAGGCGTCGAGGCCCGCGGTGAGGTAGGTGAACGCCTGCTGTTTGACGCCAATGTCGAGATAATTCGCGCTTTCGTTTAGGATCGGTGAATTCTCGGTGGATGCGGGTGCCCCAGTAGTGTTCGCAAAGGGGGCGAGATTCGCCGTCGCGACCAACTCCTGCGGCGGCGGCGTGAAATACCGGGCGTACCCGGCGTGAAACGTTGTCGTCGGCGTTGCCTGCCACACCATGTTCAGGCGCGGGCTCAGCTGACTGCCCATCGTATAGCCGTTAACCACATCGAACCGGGCTCCGTAATTGACGGTAAGCTTTGGCAGCGCTTTCCATTCGTCCTGGAGATAGGCGCTATAGGTAAAACTGGTTTTGGCGCTGCTCGCCGAAATATAGGTTGGTGTCGTGTCATAGATCGGATTTCCAAAACTGTCGGTGCCGATCTGGTCGAGCACTGCCGCGTTGGTATCCGAGGTCACATGTTCGGCAGTGAAGAGAAGGCCGCCGCGCAAGGTGTGGTTAGGCGCCAGCCGATAGGTTCCCTCCGCCTGAAGGTTGTTGGCCAGGCTAGTGCGCCCGGCGTCCTCGCCAATGCCATTGAAGGCGAGATCGCCGAACAGATCCGGATAGTAATGCAGAAAGCTATACTTGGTTATGTCCGATACCTGGAAATCAAAATGCGATGAAGTATGCAGAAATGAGACTGCGCCGAACTGGCTGCCTTCGACCTGGAACTCGGTGAGGCTGGAGGAGCTGAACGCCGAAGCAGGCGTGTTGTTGACAGCGGTAATGCCGGGAAACGTCGACTGGTCCGGGGTATTTGGTATCTGAAAATCGCCGTTGAAAAAGCCCCAAAAGACGCTGACCCTGTCGTTGGCGTCGATGATCTTGTCAATACGGGCGAAATCGTGGGTCTGCTCGGTTCGGTCGTGGATCTGATAGTATTTCGATGTGACGTCGTTGATGCCATTTATGCTTTGGTAGTAGTCCCCTGTCGCGTAATAGCTGTAGCCGTCGACAACGCCGCCTGCTTCGAAGTTCGGATTGAGGGTGGTATAGCTGCCGCCATACATTTCGACGGAACGGCCCGGGTTGAAAAGGCCGTTCTTGCTCTGAATGTCGATAATGCCGGCGGTCCGCAGACCATACTCCGCCGGCAGCGAACCTGTAATCAGCGACATCGACTGGACGAAGCGAAGGCTCAAATCCTGCCCGAAGAAGCTCACCCCATCGGGAATAATCACGCCATCGATGCGATACTGAACGTTCAAGTGTTCGTCGCGGACATGAATACCGCCATTGGCCAGATTGTCTTGGTCAACGCCAGGCATTTGCAGGATGGCACTGTCGATCGGAGTGTTTTGCCCTTCCGGCAAATTCTGGATGGCGGCTGGCCCCATCGTGTATTTCGTGGCGCCGATCGCCGGCTCGATGTTGATGCGCGCCTGATTGAGCTGTTTGGCTATGACGGTGATATCGGGGAGCGATAAGCCGCTCTCGGAAGCCGAGGGGGTCGCGCCCGGGGTCGGCGGGTTTTGCGCCACCAGCAGAGGAGCATTCGACCCACCGGCATCGCCACTCGTGAATGGCGATAAGCCGCTCAGCAGGACCGGGGCGTCCGCCGCCCCGGCATTACCCGCGGAAAAGAGAGTGATGATGCCAATCGCACCCAATGCAAATGCAGTTTGCCGCATGCCTCAAATCCGCTGCTTGTCCGTTACTATATAACGTAACCAACGACGCGAGCGGCAAGCAAGCTAATAAACCGCCCCGCCCCTGGCGAGCTGGCTCGGCGATGGGCGGAGGGGTAGCGCCACAAAGGGGGTTACCGCCCTCAGCTTGAAAGATTAGACAAGCGTCTTAACTGGTCCGTAGTGAAGCAAACGATCTTGTTTTGCACGGCGGTGGGCATCGTGGCTTGCGCTGACCAACAGCCGCCGTCGGATTATCAGGCGACCGCGCGCCGGCTTGACCAAGCGCGTGCTGAGATCGCCCCGCCACTGGGCGCGACGCTGTATACGCTCGATCCGAGCCGCTTACGCGATCAGCCAGGTCGAGAAAACCGTCCCCTAGGCGACGCGCTGCTGCAACTCCCCGGCGTTTCGCTGGGTCGCGACGGTCAGTTGGGCGTACGCGGTCAGTAGGGGGCCTCTACGATTGCGAAAGATCTCGGAAACAGAAAGGAAATGAACTGATGACCAGCTGTTCTGCCGAACAACATGCCGGCCATACGCATCGACACGGTGCCGGCTGCGGCCACCAAGCAGTGCGCCATGAGGGGCATGTCGACTACCTTCATGAGGGCCACCTGCATCATCCGCATGATGATCATGTGGATGAGCATGTGATCGAGGTTTCGGCCGAGAACCCGGACCGCTGCACCTCCGGTCACGGCTGCGGCGGTCACGACGCCGCTCATGTTCACGGCCCGAATTGCGGCCATGAGGCGGTGCCGCACGGCGATCATACGGACTATCGTGTCGGCGACCATTTGCATCATCCGCATAGCGGACATTGCGATGACCACGGTCCTTTGCCGCTAACCTGAACGGGTCCGCAAAACTGATCGCAAAGTATCGCGGGGTCTAGACAGCCGGCGAGGTCTGCCCCGGTGACGCGGCAAAGGCGCTGAGGGTGGCCCCGCCACGACGATGCTCTAGCATCCGCGCCTGAGCCGCTCCGCAGCCCCGAGCTTCAGTTTTACGACTGCGATGTCACCTGCGATGGCAGCCGGCGGGAAAAACCTCGTCAGGCGTAATAGTCTGCGATCGCCCCCCAGGCGGCGCTCTCATTCCAGCCTGGCGGATGCACCGGGTCAGTGTTGATGCGGACGAGTGGCTCGGGAAAATCTGTCTGATGGGCTAGGACGACGCGGCAATTAAGCCGGCTGCGTTGGCCGATTTCGCGCGCGAACCGCTCGGCAAACGCGCCCTGGGTCTCGACATAGCCGCTCGGGTTAGCGCGCATAAAGCCGGCGCCGGCCGCGACGTTTTCGCTAAAGCCGGCGTAAGCCGCGGCCAACAGATCAACATGGATGTTGTCGCGGACGTAAGCCGGGGTGCGCACCTCGGCAGCCTGACCGGCTTGCCATTGGCGGATCAGATAGGCGCAGAAACGAGGCTCTTCGAACGGGCCAAATGGATTCGGGATGACGAACTTGCCGAGCGGCAGACCGGCCGCCTCACAATGGAACCGGACGAGGTCGGCGGTTAAGGCCTTCGACACCCCGTAAGGCGAGAAGGCTGGCAACGGAGCGGTTCCGGCCCCCTCATCGGCTTCGAACACACTGCCGGTCAGCACCACGCCGCGCAGCCCGCGCATCGCCGCTACGACTTCGGCGAAGTTGCGGGTATTTGCGGCAAGCGCACCCGCGACATCAAAGGCAGGCGAGCGATAGTCGCCGACTTCTGCGGCGTGATGACACAACAAATCCCAGCTGCCGGATCGGCAGAGATCGAGAAATCCGGCGTCGCCAAAAGAGGAACCAAAACTACATTCGGCCACCTCGCCGAGCTGCGCCACCCGCGCGGCCCGCACATCGGCGCGATAGTCTGCGCACCCGCGGCGCAACGGCGTCACTACGTCATGCCCAGCGGCGGCGAGCGCGCGCGCGAACCACAGGCCGGTAAACGAACTCGCCCCGGTCAGCAGAATCCTCACCGGCAGCCCCGCAAAGCTGCGGCGTCAGGCCTAGTCGGATCATAGTCGGGCCATTCGCGATCCTTGGCCGACATCTCCTGGGGCGGCATCGGCCAATTAATCCCGAATTGCGGATCGTCAAACCGCACCCCGCGCTCGGTTGCCGGGGAATAGAAGGCGCTCACCAAATAGAGCGCTTCGGCGTCGTTAGTCAAAGTCAGGAAGCCATGCGCGAAACCGCGCGGGACGTACATCATGACCCGGTTTTCGGCGCTGAGATCGGCCCCGAACCATTTCAAATAGCTCGGACTGTCGGGCCGCAAATCGACAATGACATCGTGCAGCGCGCCGCGGATGCAGCGTACGACCTTTACCTCGGCGGCGGGCGGCAATTGCAAATGCATGCCGCGCAAGGTCCCACGCGCCGCGGTCAGTGAGTTGTTGACTTGGACGAAATGGGTTTCGAGCCCAGCCTCGGCAAATTCGCGCTCGCAAAAAAAACGAGCGAAAAAGCCGCGATGATCGCCGCGCTTTTCGAGCTCGATCAGATAGGCGCCTTCGAGAGGCGTCGAAACGAATTTCACGCCGGCACGCCGCCCAACAAGGCATCACGCCAGCGCAGCGACGGCGACAGCAGGCCCTGCGAGATCAGGTGGTCGAGCGTCTTCAGTCGGATCAGAGGCGAATTGCGAAAATCCTTGTCAGCAAAACCCATGCTTTCGAGACCGGATTTCAGCCGCTCGATGCTGTCAGTGAGTGTCGAGACGGGCTGGTGCCCTGGCGCAAGCTGCCGAAACAGTGAGAAGTCGACGCGGTAGGAGCGTTTGTCGGGCGGCGCCTGGCGGTTGATCGAAAGTCCGGTTCCCGGGACAGCCTCTGCCACCGCCTCCGCCAGATCCTTGACCCGGTAGTTCCACTCATCCGATCCGGCATTGACCGACAGCATCTCGCCGCCCGCCACTGAATCGCGGGTGATCGCCCATTCGATGGCGCGCGCCATGTCGCTGACATCGACTAACGGCCGCCACGGCGTACCATCGGAAAGCACGGTGATCTCGCCGCTGGCGAGAGCGCAGGCGACAAAATCGTTGAGCACCAAATCAAGCCGCAGCCGGCCGCTCATGCCGCACGCAGTGGCAAAGCGCAGACAGGTGATCGTCATGCTGCCGGCGTTCATGCCTGCGAGCCCGCGTTCGGTCGCGACCTTCGAGCGGGCATATGCGGTCAGCGGATTGACTTCGTCGTCTTCCCGCCGTGGGCCGCCCTCGGCAAAGCCATAAATCGAGCACGACGAGGCGAAAACGAACGCGCCGACGCCGGCCTCGCGCGCGAGCCGGGCCAAACGCAAACTCGCCTGCGCATTGATCTCGTCGGTGACCTGCTCGAACCGGTTCCCCATCGGGTCGTTCGACACGGCCGCCAAATGGACGACCGCATCGACGCCGTCGAGCAGTTCCGGCGAGATGTCACGGACATCGCCATAATATTGGCGGGTCAAACGCGTCTCGGGCAGCGCTTCTACGCCGGTCAGACAATGTGCAAAAAATCCGCTGTCGTGGCCGAAGATCTCCGCTGTCGGCATGACGCTGCGCAAATGGCCGACCAGCTTCGCGCCGACATAGCCCAAATTACCGGTAATCAGGATTCGCATGCGACGACAGCTTACCAGATCTTCCAAGGCGCTCGTCCCTCCGCCCACAACTCCTCGAGGAATCGCTTGTCGCGCAACGTATCCATCGGCTGCCAAAAGCCGTGGTGGTGATAGACTGTCAGCTGGTCGTCTTCCGCCAGCCGCTCCATCGGCTCGCGCTCCCAGATCGAGCCATCGCCGTCGATGTAGTCACCAACCTGCGGCGAAAGAACGAAGAACCCGCCATTGATCCAGCCGCCATCCCCGATCGGCTTTTCCTGAAATCCGGTGACACGGTTGCCTTCGAGACGCAATGAGCCGAATCGTCCGGGCGGCTGTGTTGCCGTGACGGTCGCCAGACGCCGCTCCTCGCGGTGGAGAGCGATCGCTTTGGAGATATCGACATCGCCGACGCCATCGCCATAGGTCAGGCAGAAGGCCGGATCCTCGGCGACAAACGGGAGGATTCGCTTTATGCGCCCTCCAATCATCGTCTCATCGCCGGTGTTGATCAGCGTAACCCGCCACGGTTCGACCGCTGCTGTATGGATGTGCATCGAATTATCCCGCATGTCGAAGGTGACATCGGAATTATGGAGGAAATAATTCGCAAACCATTCTTTTATTACATAGCCTTTATAGCCAAGGCAGACGATGAATTCGTCGATGCCGTGCGCCGTGTAAATCTTCATGATGTGCCACAAGATCGGCTTGCCGCCGATCTCGATCATTGGCTTTGGACGGTGTTCGGTCTCTTCGGCGAACCGAGTACCAAGACCACCCGCAAGAATGACAGCTTTCATTGAAATCACCCCCAAACCCCTGATCGCTATTTATCATGGGCCGGAATTTTGATGCAACCGCAGGGCTCGTCGGGGACGACCGGGCGCTGCAAATCACCGGTATCGTGACCCTACGCGCGGGGGTCGGCTCGGGTTTTTTTAGGGGAGGTCGAACGGCGTCTTGTCTTCGGATACTCGGGCGCTGGTGAAGAAATCAGGACCGACCTCATCCGCGACTGGCTCACCCCGGCAGCGCAAGTTTCTGAGCATCCGACCGTTTTTTTCGACGGCCAAGCCCTGCTTTTCGCGCCACCCGCGGCCGACAGCGGAATAAACCAAGTAGCGGAAAGGCGGCCGATCAAAGGCGAGCCAGGCACCCCCGCCTCCGGCGAAAACCCAGCGTCCGGCCTTTACGACTTGCCGCCACTCGCCGGTCGGTGGGTAGGAGATTTCCGGGCGCCCAGGAGGCCCGAAACGGTAGCTGAGCGACCCAGCATGTTGTTCAAGATCGCTCGAGGCGCAGACCGAGACGATTTTGTTGCCGATGGCGCAGGAAAAAATGACCCGCTCGTTGGCCGTGCATTGTGTCGGTGGCGCCGCCTGCGCCTGCCCGGCCACCAGCAAGAGAGTAACGAGACCGGAGAATTTCATGCTTCCGGCAGAATTCGGTCGCCAGTCCGATAGGCGTCGGTGAAGTCGGCGAGGCCATTACTGCCGCCATTCACCAGTCTGCGCGCCTTTTTTAGATCGTCGCTGTCGAGCGCATCGCGAATTCTCTGTTCCTTGTCTTTGAGGAACAGGGCCAGCAACTGAGATGCGATTGTCGGGTCGTTCGCCTTTTCGGGATAGTCGACAAGCTCGGCGCCGATGTCCAACTCGGCGCCGAAGGTCGTGTAGTTGACGCGACCGGTCAGCTGGATAAAGCCACGACCTTTGAAATTGTCACCGTCAGGCGCGCCGCGGTTGCCGAGATCTTTTCGCCGATCATAAAGATCGAACGGGTGGCCACCCGGGGAAGTATTAAATCGTGATTGCCCTTCGCTGATCGGCTCAAAGCTTGCGGTTTCCGCGCGAATGGTCCCCAGCGCCATTAAAATCATTGGTTTGTCCCCGAGATCGGCGTCATGCATCGCTTTCAGAACGAAGGGCAGGTTCGTCTTGATGTTGCCGAGTGGGGTTTGCGGGAACATCCGCGACACCAGCGTTGCGGTCACGCTGGCGGTGATGTCAGCGGGGACTTGCGGCGGCAGGGCTGCGGGCATGCCAAGTCTGTCGCGTGTCATCGGTCCCACGACGCCATCGGGGTTGAGGCCTTCACTCTTTTGAAAGGCGAGCACTGCTGCCTGCGTTCCGAGACCGAAATCACCATCGGCAACCCCGGGGTTGAAGCCATGCGTTTGCAGCGCTTGCTGCAAGGCAACGACGTCGGCTCCCTTTGAGTCGAGCTTCAGTAAAGCCATGACAAAGTCCTCCTTTGCGTGGTCGTTGCACTCAAGCACGATACCTGGCGAGTGCCGAATTGTCCGCTGCTACAGATTCGACAATAAATGCACCGGCGCGTGACGCCGAGATGCCCGAGAGGGTGCGATTGAAGCCGGGGATTCTCCGAGACAAAAATGCCAAAGCAGATTCGCTTGAATGCGTTTGACATGAATTGCGTTGGCCACCAGTCGCCGGGGCTGTGGACCCATCCGCGCGACCAAGCAGATCGCTACAACACGCTCGAATACTGGGTTCAGTTAGCTCGCACTCTTGAGCGGGGGAAGTTCGATGCACTGTTTTTGGCTGATGTGCTCGGTATTTACGACGTCTACCAAGGCTCGCCGTGTAGCGCGCTGCAAAACGCGGTGCAGGTCCCGGTCAACGATCCGCCGATGGTCATCCCGGCGATGGCCTATGTCACCCGCAATCTCGGCTTTGGCGTGACCTGCGGGGTCACTTACGAGCACCCCTATCCGTTCGCCCGCAGGATGTCGACATTGGACCACCTGACAAACGGACGGATCGGCTGGAATATCGTTACCGGGTATCTCGAGAGTGCGGCCCGAGGCATCGGTATGACAAGCCAGGAAGGCCACGATAAGCGTTACGAGATCGCTGAGGACTATTTGTCGGCGGTCTATAAGCTATGGGAAGCAAGCTGGGAGGATCGCGCGGTACTGCGTGACCGACGAAGCCGGAAATTTGCCGACCCTGATCGGATTCACCGCATAAAACATCGCGGCCCCTATTTCCAACTCGACGCCATTCATCTCTGCGAACCCTCGCCCCAGCGCACGCCGGTCCTGTACCAGGCTGGCGCCTCCACCCGTGGCCGGGAATTCGCCGCCCAGCATGCGGAATGCGTTTTTATCAATGGTCCTTCAAAAAAAGTCATTGGCAACATCGTCACTGATATTCGCCGCCGCGCTGCCGCCAGTGGCCGTGATTCGGCACAGATCCTGATCTTCGCGATGATGACCGTTATTACCGCCGTAACCCACGAGGCCGCCCAGGAAAAGCTGCGGGATTATCTCAATCACGTTAGCGAAGAAGGTGCCTTGGCGCTGATGTCGGGGTGGACGGGGCTCGATTTCTCCGCATTGCCACCGGATGAGCCGGTACGATTTGAGGCGCGCGATGCTATGACCTCGGCGTTGGAAGCCTTTACCACTGCCGACCCGACGCGGAGCTGGACAGTGCGGGAGATCGCGCGGCATGCGGCAATCGGCGGACGCGGGCCGGTCATTGTTGGCTCCTACACCGAAATAGCCGACGAATTGCAGACATGGGTGGCGGAGACTGACATTGACGGCTTCAATCTGGCTTATGCAGTCACGCCGGAAACTTTTACCGACATCGTGGATTTGGTCGTGCCGGAACTACAGCGCCGCGGCGTCTACAAGCGTGACTACGCGTCGGGCACCTTGCGCGAGAAGCTGTTTGGGCCGGGTCACGCTCGCTTGCCGACGAATCATCCGGCTGCGCAAGGCCGCTCGTCTAGCGCCTAATCGCGCACGATCGGACAGCTCTCATCGCGCGCCCAATCCGCGAAGCTGAGGTAATATACACGGACGTCGTCATATCCGGCACGAACCGCTGCGGCGGCGGCCAGTGCAGCCCGCCCGCCCCCTTCGCAGTGGGTCACGATGTGATCGCCGGGGCCAAATCCCACCCGTTCCATCATGGCCCGCAGAACCGGCGCGGGGCGAACGACGCCATTCTCTAGGAGATCGGCATGCGAGAGGTGCCGCGCACCCGGAAGATGCCCGCCGCGCGTACGGTTACGCATATCCTCTCCGGTGAACTCGGCGCGCGTTCGGCTGTCGAATATGTGCGCCTCGCCACCAAGTTGACGCTTGAGGATCTCCCGATCGACCAAACCAACCGAACCCGCACCGGGGACCGCGCGGAAGCCGCTTCCCGCGGGTTTGGCACCTGTCGGTAGCCCCGTCGCGGAGGAAAGCACCGGCCAGCCGCCATTCAGGATGACCGACTTCAACCCAAAGTACTGCAGAAAGAACCACGCCCTTGCGGCGTTAGTCATGCGGCCATCATCGTAGGCCACCGCAATAGCCGAAGGATCGACGCCAAGCGATCGCAGGGCCTGCTCCCAGTAAGCGGTCTTGGCAAACCCGATATCGGCCGCCTTGGCCGCTTTATCCCATTCCTCGACCGGTACATTCACGGCACCGGGAGCATGGCCAGCATCAAACATCGCCTGATCGCGCGCATCAAGATATTGGATTGAACCCAGTGAGGTCAGGGCGGCGACATCAATGAAAGGATCATTCGGCACCACAAATCTCTCCTTACCGGCCATCGCCTTGAAGCTTCCCACCATCATACGCCTTTGATCTTAGCCACGCACCTTACCGGGACTCCGGACGAGCCAGTCCCGCGGCTTTTACCAGCGCCGTCTTATCCGCATCCCTTGTCTCGGTCGCAGACCTTGCCTCGCGGCATCGAGGTGTCGTGGCGCACATGCCTTGTCGTGCTGACGGCCGGCCCCGACCTTCAAGCCACGCCGATAGTTTGCTGCCGATCTGCTGGGGGGCGACGATCGCGCCCGCGACGCAGGGCCTTACCCGAGTCAGCGTGACCGAATTGGCCCAAGCGGTGCCTCCGAACGGTGCGAACGGACAGCGCCCGCTAGCAACAACTGGCATCCCTTTTCTAACTCTAAAGGGTAAGAGGTTTCCCATCGTCTTGCACGGTGCCGGCCAGAACCGGCCCGCATTGCGCGCTTATTTCGTGGTTTCTGGCGGTTGCAGTCGACAATCGAGTCCCGGCATCTTCCCAAGTATAATCGTCATGACTTTGACGAAATTTCGTCAATATATAATTCTTCCTAGTTTAAAAATAGAGTCTTGAGCGGCACAACATAGTTAATTTATGTTCAAAGTCTATTGGTCGGGTTTGGACTTTGTCTCTCCGTATCATCCCAGATGCCCACAACCGCAAATCGGACGGGGACCAGCACGGCGCGGTGATTGGGATTGGCGCTGGGATGGCGCGGAACTTCACTGTGTGCCGTCCGTCCCGCGACATCGAGCGCGGCCTGCCGCCGGACACCAAGCTTATCTTTGTTGTTGGCGCGCCGCGTAGCGGCACGACCTGGCTGCAGCTGTTGGTATCGGCATCGCCCAGCGTTGCCACGGCGGTGGAAAGCCATCTATTCCAGTCATATCTTTCGTCACTTTTTGCGGGCTGGCGATACTATCGCGATTCACGGGCTCCAGTAGGTCTTCACCATCTGATGGAGGAAGACGAATACGTCGCCCTCATACGTGACCTTGCTTCGAAGCTCATGGCGCGAATCCTAGCGACAAAACCGGGGGCGACGATTCTTGTGGAGAAGAGTCCCTATCACGTCTTCCATTGGCGCGAGATTCTTGCGGTCTTCCCGCAGGCTCAATTTATTCACATCATTAGGGACCCGCGCGGCGCGGTGGCATCGATGCGGGCGGCCGGCCACAGTTTTGGCGCCAAATGGGCCCCTAGGCGAATTTCCCAGGCTTGCTCGTTATGGGCAGACTGCGTCAGAGCTGGTCGTGAGATCGCCGGTGCTACGCCGAACTACCTCGAAGTCCGCTACAAGGATTTGAAAAACGACGGGGCAGCCACTTTGCACTCGGTCTACGTCTGGTGCGGGTTGCACATTTCCGCAGCGGAGGCCGCCAGCATTTTACGTGATCATCAGATTGACCACCTTCGCTCGGCGGCGGCGCCCAAGTTAGCTGCGACTTACGCCACCCAATTACCAGGCTTCTTCCGCAGAGGCGAAGCGGAAGGCTGGCGTTCCGATCTGACCCGGCGTGAGATACGCCTTGTCGAGCATCTGACCGGCGAAATGATGACGGACCTGGGATATCTCCCGAGCGAACGCACCCGGACGCGGTGGCGAACTGTCTCCATCATGCCCGCTCTCGGCGCCGAATGGTTCCGCAGTGGGATGGCCTGGCGTCTGCGCTATTATGCGGACGCATTGCGACGAGTATAGCGAAGCTCAAACATAAACAACGGGGCAATGCTCCCGGAGATAAGTGCGGCCGTTGGCGGCCCTCGCTCAGCCGGCTCGGACTGAGGCAAAGCACGCATTCGATGCCGCTACCGGTCATCTCAGTAGAGAACTTGTCAAAGCGCTACCTGCTCGGACACCGCGCCGAGCAGACCATGGATGAGTGCTTTCCCAATTTCTTGCGCGAACCCCGCTACGAGCAGGTTCGACCGTACTTCCGAATTTTAAGCGAGCGCTCAGCTGCCGCAATTCTGGTCGAGCAGCTCTTCGGCAAAAGCCGGGTTCGCGCCATTAGCCCAGGTGTCAAGGACGAAGTAGGTATTGGGGGTGGCTGATCCGATGACGGCAATGCTTTGGTCGGCCATATGCGCAGCCGCATCCGGCATGGCCGCTACCAGCGTGAACGGGCTGTCGGCGCCGGCGAGCTTGTTCACCTTGATCACCCGGTAGACATGGTTGACCGGGGCTAAGGCGAGCCTTGTGGCGGTAGCCGGATCGGTCCCGATCGCTGTCTGGCTGGCGAGGGTCCGGGCGACCGCGGGCAACACGCAGGCGATGTGAATGTGGAGCTGGTTCTGAGTGCGTCCGTGCTTTGAATTGATCGCTAGGGCGATATCGGTGGCCGGCTTGTTGACGAGTAGATGCGCTTGCTGCCACCCGTATTCCCAGAAATCGACGACTGGTGGTGAAAAGATCTGCTTGTCCTCGATGCCGGGGACCCGGATTGTCGGGATGATCAGATAAGCGGCGGGCTTGGCCGGGCTATTGTCTTTGAGGATGATGTATTTATCGGCAGCGTCATAGGCTCGGCAGTCGCGATTGCTTTGCAGATTCCTCGAGCAGCATTGGGCCAGCGACCATAACAAATCCGGCCGCGGTGCAACGATACAGGCTGCGGCACCCCCCTCCGGGTCGCTCGATTGCGATACCGCCGGCGATTGTTGCGCTGCCGCCGATCTATCCGCGAGCGGCAGAAGCGAAGCGCAGCCGAGAATGACAGCGAGCACCGACGCCAAGCCGGTAAGTCGAAAACGGGAATGGCGATGCAAAGCTTTCTCCCCAAGGATTCGGCGGCGGCGCACGATGCTCGCCCCGGCTTCCGCCAGCAACATGCTGGAATGAACTACTTTGATAACCGAACCGATGGTTGGTTTCGCATCGCAGCCGCCTCCTAAATCTTCTAAAGAATTTCAAAGAGTACCGATACGATTTTGCTTGGCCCTAAGAAAATCGTCAATAAGACGTCAAAGCTAGCCCGCCCGCTTCACTTGTTCTGCGCAGCGCTTATTTAGCAGTGGCGAATGGCGGGGCAACGATGGCGGATGCGGCGATCGCGGGCAGTGGGCTCGGCGCAGCCTCGGCATGGGGCGCGCGTCAGTTCAAAACTCTCGCCGAATCTTATGCCGCTGAGGGCGAGCGCCGGCTGCTGTGGCTGCCGGTATGCTTTGGCGGGGGCATCGGCGTCTATTTCGCGCTGACCTTTGAGCCGCCGCTGTGGCTTGGCTTTGGCGCCGCTCTCGCCGCCGGGGTTGGCGCATTGTTGCTGCAAAAACACCCGCTGCTGTGTGAGGCGGCGCTTGCCCTGGCGATGTTTTGTGCCGGCTTTGCCCTGATCGGCGAGACAAGTTGGCAGCGCGAAGCACCGACACTCCAGCGTCGTCTCGGCCCGGTGACGGTCACCGGCCGGGTTCTTGACATCGACTCGGTCGATCGCGGCTGGCGCGTGATTGTGGCGCCCGACCCGTTGCCCGGGCTCGATGCTAGCCGCCAACCCTTGCGGCTGCGCATCCATATCGGGGGGGCGAGCGACCTGCTGGCGCCGGGTGATCGTGTCGCTATGCATGCCATCCTATACCCCGTTCCGGGACAGATCCTTCCCGGCGCTCACGACATGCAGCGCGAGGCCTATTTCGCGCAAATCGGCGGCGTCGGGTACAGCCTCGGCCCGGCGCATCGGACGGAGAGCAACAACAATGACGCGGGTGGCGGCTGGCGCGAGGGTCTGCGGCATTTGCGCACCGAGATGTCGCGCCGGATTATTGCGGTGTTGCCGGGCTCGACCGGCGGTGTCGCCTCGGCGCTGATCACTGGCAAGCGTGGGGCAATCTCCGAAGAAATCAAGGAAGCCTTTCGCCAATCGGGGCTGCAGCATCTATTGGCAATCGCCGGGCTGCATCTGGGTCTCGTCGGAGGCTTTGTTTTTTTCACGGTGCGCGCCGTTCTGGCGCTGATCCCGTGGATCGCGCTGCGGTATCCGATAAAAAAGATTGCGGCTGTCGCCGCCTTGGTCGTGCTCGCCTGTTATCTGCTGCTGTCGGGGGGAGCGATCCCGACCCAGCGTGCCTTTGTCATGAACGGGCTCGTTTTCGCCGCAATCCTGATTGATCGGCTGCGTATTTCGATGCGGATCTGCGCCCTAGCTGCCGCCTTCGTACTGGCCGTCGAACCCGAGAGCCTGGTCGGCGTCAGCTTTCAGATGTCGTTTGGCGCAGTCGTGGCGCTGATCGCGGTCTATGAAACCTATGGCAGCCGGCTCGGCCGCCTACTACATCGGCCATCATGGTCCGGGCGAATGCTGGGTTACGCCGGAGCGGTGGTGGTGACGACTGTCGTCGTCACCGTCGGGACCGATCCATTTTCGGTCTACCATTTTCATCACATCGCCTTTTACTCGCCGCTCGCCAATGTCGTAGCGGTGCCGTTGAGCGCGGTGTGGACGCTACCTTGGGGCGTTGTCACCTGCCTGCTGATGCCGTTCGGTCTCGAACGGTTGGCGCTGATCCCAATGGGTTGGGGTATCGACACGACAATCTTTGTTGCGCAAGAGGTATCGGCCTTACCCGGTAATGTGTGGCCGATGCCACGATTGCCGGCCGCGGGTCTGGCGTTGGTCTCGTTTGGCGGCTTGTGGTTGTGTCTGTGGCGTCAGCCGTGGCGAGTTTGGGGCATTGCCGCGATTACTGCGGGCCTTGCCAGCATGGCGCTGACGCGGCCGCCAGACATCGTGCTCGCCGATCTCGGACGCTTTCTAGCGGTGCGATCGCCCGAGGGCGCTTACTGGAGTGCGGCCGATCACGGGGAGCAGATCCAGGCTTCGTTTCTCCGCGAGGAGACCGGTCTCGACGTGCTACCCTGGCCCTCCCGTGATGGCGTAAAAGGCCTCGATTGCGCCGATGCGCTGTGTCGATATTCGGCGCGCGGGCGCATCGTCGCGATCGTTACCGGAGCTGCGGCATTGCCCCTCGATTGCGGCATTTTTGATGCGATCGTCAGTCAGGTGCCCGCCGGGTTCCGCTGCCGCTCGGTCATGCCGGTCGTCGATCGGATCGATTCATGGCGACTTGGCGCCGTCGCACTATGGCTTCGCCCTGACAGCATCACGATCGACAGCGCCAATAGTAGCCGCGGCGCCCGTCCTTGGGTGCCGCAGCCGCAGATCCGGCGACACCCGCATCTCTCGGATACTGGCGCTCGCAGCTAAGAATTCGTTTTCGCAAAAAATTAGGGAGAGAAACGCTCCCCCGTGCGATTGTTTTTCTGTAATAGAAGAATAAACCGGGGCGTTTCCCCGGAGCCTCTGCTCCTGCATCGTGTCGAGTTTACGATCTCTGTCGTTCCACACCCGGATCGGTCCTTTTGGCTGTTGTCAACCAAACGTTTTCTTTTACCAAAACGGTCGCGTTTTCTGCGTTATTTGGGAACTGCGTCGCGCGCCGCCGGCGTTTGCCACTTGTCACGCGATACCCGACGGAGAAAAAAGGCATGCAAAGTCGCAATATTGTGGCGGTTTACGGCTCGCGCGATCAAGCGGAACGTGCCCGTGATCGTCTAACCGAGATTGGAATTCCCGCAACCGATATCAGGATGAGCGCCGAATCCGATATCGCAACCACGTCGGATTTAGGCGAGAGGCGCGAGGTCACCGAGCACCGCGAGGGTGGTTTCTGGGACTGGCTGTTTGGGCGCGATGAGGTGCCGGAGCATGACCGCACCTGGTACCAAACAAACCTCCGCGAAGGACGGACCGCACTATCGGTGTTTGTTCGAGATAGCGAACTCGAGGACGAGGTCTCCGATGTGCTCGAGGAATTCCACCCTCTCGAATTCCCCGAAGCCGAAGCTGCGGGCTACGAACGGCGAGATCGCTACGCAGAGCCGCTTGATACGCGCGGCGAACCGGTGACGCGTCCGGTGACACCGCCGCTCGGGACGGTCGGAACCGGACCAATTGGCTCACCCGAGGCATGGAGCCGCCGCGGTACCGTCACCGGGCCCGAGACCGGCGCCGCCGGCGCCCCGATTGGTGCGACTTCCACGATGATCCCGGATACCGCTGCCGCGGCGATGGACTATCGTGCAGAGCGAACCGGAATAGAGACCGCTAAGGAACAGGTGATCCCGGTCGTCAAAGAGGAATTGAACGTCGGAAAGCGTGCGGAAGAGCGGCGTTATCGGATCCGCACTTACGTCGTCGAGACGCCGGTCGAAAGAGATGTGACCTTACGTGACGAGCGCGTCATCGTCGAACACCGCCCGGTCACCGGTGAGGCGGGGCTACGCGCTGAGGTACCGCAGGAGCGTGAGTTCGAGGTGGTCGAGCGGCACGAAGAGCCCGTGGTCGAGAAACGCGCGCGGAACGTTGAGGAAGTCGTCGTCCGGCGGGATGTCGACGAGCGGACAGAGAAGGTCCGCGACACCGTCCGCCAGACCAGGGTTGATGTCGAAAACGAGGCCGGCGGTCGGGCCGATAACCTCGAACGCAGGGACCATCTCGAACGCACCGTCCCCGACGAGCGCAAACCTTAGGCCTGAATTCACGATGCGGCCTGAACTGGGGGTGCCGCTAAACGCGGCGCCCCCGTCGTATTTGAATGAGCCGTATTTAAAGCGGGATGTTATCGTGCTTTTTGGGCGGATTACTCAGCTGCTTGCCGCGGAGCATTGCGAGCGCGCGGGCGAGCCGGCGGCGGGTATCGCGCGGCGGGATTACGTCATCAATAAAGCCGCGGCTCGCGGCGACAAACGGATTTGCAAACTTCTCGCGGTATTCTTCGGTGCGGGCCTCGATTGCCGCGGTATCGCCAAGATCGGCGCGAAAGATGATCTCGACCGCGCCCTTTGGCCCCATTACCGCGATTTCGGCGGAGGGCCACGCAAAATTCAAATCGCCGCGCAAATGTTTTGAACTCATCACGTCATAGGCCCCCCCATAGGCCTTGCGCGTAATCAGTGTAACCTTTGGCACGGTCGCCTCGGCATAGGCGAACAGCAATTTGGCGCCATGTTTGATGATCCCGCCATATTCCTGCGCGGTGCCCGGCAGAAATCCGGGGACATCGACAAAAGTTACGATCGGGATGTTGAAACAGTCGCAAAAGCGAACGAAGCGTGCTGCTTTGCGCGAACTGTCGATGTCGAGGCAACCGGCCAGCACCATGGGTTGGTTGGCGACGATACCGATCGGCGAACCCTCGATCCGCGCAAAGCCCACCACGATGTTTCGCGCAAAATCGGGTTGCACCTCGAAAAAATCGCCCTCATCGACGACCTTTAGGATCAACTCCTTCATGTCGTAGGGCTTGTTCGGATTGCCCGGCACGAGCGTATCGAGCGACGGCTCGGCGCGATCGCGCGGATCGTCGGTCGGCCGCAATGGCGGCTGGACGCGATTCGAAGCCGGCAAAAAATCGATGAACCGGCGCAGTTCGAGTAACGCCTCGACATCATTGGCGAAAGCGCGGTCAGCCACGCCCGAGCGGCTGGTATGAGTCAGCGCCCCGCCCAATTCCTCCTGGGTCACACTCTCATGGGTGACCGTGCGCACGACCTCGGGTCCGGTCACGAACATGTACGAAGTGTCCTTGACCATAAAGATGAAGTCGGTCATCGCCGGGGAGTACACCGCACCCCCGGCGCACGGCCCCATGATCAGCGAAACCTGCGGGATCACGCCCGAGGCGAGCACGTTGCGCTCGAAAACCTCGGCATAGCCAGCGAGCGACGCGACCCCATCCTGGATGCGCGCCCCGCCGGAATCGTTGATTCCGATTATCGGTGCCCCGACATTCATCGCCTGGTCCATAATCTTGCAGATTTTTTCGGCGTGCGCCTCGCTCAGCGAACCCCCGAACACGGTGAAATCCTGGCTGAAGACAAAGACCAGCCGGCCGTTGACCGTGCCGTAGCCGGTAACAACGCCGTCGCCCGGTATGCGGTGCCGGTCGATGCCGAAATCGTGGCTGCGATGCTCGACAAACATGTCCCATTCCTCAAAGGATTGGGGGTCGAGCAAGAGTTCGAGCCGCTCCCGCGCGGTCAGCTTGCCGCGGAGGTGCTGCGCCTCGACGCGCGCCGCCCCACCGCCCTCGTGAGCGGCTCGGCGTTTCTCATCCAAGCGGTCGAGAATGTTGTCCATTTGCCCTCACGCAACGCGTACCGCGGCGAGATAGCATCCCTGTTCGCGCGAGCCAACCCGCGGGCATCGCGCAGCAGCTGGCCGGTGGGGCGACTCGACCGGAAACGGCTGTGCCTAGGGCGGCGCGAGGAGAAGCAGACCGCCGCGATGCTGCCAAGCCCTGCCAACAGCGGCGGCGTCAGCCTTTGTCCTCACCGATCAAGGTCAGGATCAGCGAACGGCGATGTGGCGATGCGCGGTGCTCCAGCAGAAAGATCCCTTGCCAGGTGCCGAGTTGCAGCCGCCCATCGGTGACCGGGATCGTCAGCTGGGTCTGGGTCAGCATGCTCTTGATGTGCGCCGGCATGTCGTCCGGTCCTTCGTCGTTGTGACGGTAAAGAGCCATATTGTCGGGAACGATCCGCCGCAGAAACGCTTCGAGGTCATGCCGGACATCAGGCGATGCATTTTCCTGAATCAGCAGTGAGGCCGAGGTGTGGGAGATGTACACCGACAACAAACCGGTGCCGATGCCCTGTTGAGCGACCCACTGCTGCACCTCGGCGGTGATCTCCTTGATCTCGCGTGGCTCGGTATCGAGGGTCAGTCGGGTCTGGACGATCCGCATGGTCATCATGCTCCAGCTGTTCGGGCTTGAGTTGGGCGGGCGAGTGGTGGCGTGACCCGATCTCGGCTCAGAGCGTATAGATCTCATATCGGCATTCGGAAAACGGCGTTCGATCGATGCAGAATACGCGGTTGACGGCTCTCGATTTCGATCTCGGTCCGGAGATCGACATGCTGCGCGCAACGGTCCGCGACTTTGCCGAGGCGAAGATCGCGCCGCTTGCCGCCGAGATCGACCGCAGCGACCGTTTTCCGATCGAATTGTGGCCCGAGATGGGGCAGCTCGGGCTGCACGGCATTACCGTCGAGGACGAATACGGCGGCGCCGGAATGGGCTATCTCGCCCATTGCGTCGCCATGGAGGAGGTCAGCCGCGCCTCGGCCTCGGTCGGGCTATCTTACGGCGCGCACTCGAATTTGTGCATCAACCAAATCCGCCGCAACGGCAGCGAAGCACAAAAACGCAAATACTTAGCGAAATTGATTTCGGGCGAGCATGTCGGGGCGCTGGCGATGAGTGAGCCGGGGGCGGGCTCCGACGTCGTCTCGATGCGGCTGCGCGCCGACCGAAAGGGCGATCACTGGATCCTGAATGGTACTAAGCTGTGGATCACCAACGGCCACTACGCCGACACGCTCGTCGTCTATGCTAAGACACGGCCTGATGCGGGTGCGCGCGGGATTACTGCCTTTCTGATCGAAAAGGGCTTTGCCGGGTTTCGCCCGGCGCAAAAGCTCGACAAGCTTGGGATGCGCGGCTCGCCGACTTCGGAACTAGTCTTCGAGGATTGCGAAGTCCCGGAAGAAAACGTGTTGGGGGCTGAAGGCGAGGGCGTTCGCGTGTTGATGAGCGGTCTCGATTACGAGCGCGCGGTGCTGGCAGCGGGACCGCTCGGGATCATGCAGGCCTGCATCGATCTCGTGGTGCCCTATATTCACGATCGCAAGCAGTTCGGCCAACCGATTGGCGAGTTCCAGCTGATCCAGGCCAAGGTCGCAGACATGTATACCGGCATGAATGCGTGCAAGGCCTATGTCTATGCCGTCGCCCGCGCCTGCGACCGCGGGCAAACCACGCGCAAAGACGCCGCCGGCGCCATCCTTTACGCCGCTGAGAAAGCGACAGCGATGGCGCTCGACGCGGTGCAGATCCTTGGCGGCAACGGCTACATCAATGAATTTCCCGCCGGGCGCCTATTGCGCGACGCCAAACTCTACGAGATCGGCGCCGGCACCTCTGAGATCCGCCGCATGCTGATCGGCCGCGAAATCTTCGAGGAGACCGCGTAGTTGACGCGCCCCCGTGGGCTGCCAATGCTATTGCCATGGCTGAGTCAATCACTCTGGAATTCCTCGGTAGGCAGTTCGAGCGCGTTTTTGCCGAATTAGCCGCAATCCGTGACGAACAGAGTGCGATCCGAGGAGATCTGACTGTCTTGACCAGCATCGTGCTCCGTCACGATGCAACACTCAATGGCATCCTCGATCAACTACACGCGCTAACCGCTCAACACAACCGCTTCGACATCCGGCTGCGCCGGCTTGAGGAACAATCTAGGACATGAGCCGTGAGATGCGGCGGCTGATTTCGTCGGGCTCGCTGTTCGAGGCGGCAGCGGGGTACAGCCGGGCGGTCGTCGATGGCGAATGGGTCTTTGTCGCCGGCACGACCGGGTTCGACTATGCGCAGATGACGATTGCCGATGACCCGGCCGAACAGGCCCGGCAAGCGTTGCGCAATATTGAGGCTGCACTGGCCGAAGCCGGCGCCACCCTCGCCGACATTGTGCGGGTGCGTTATCATCTGCCCGATTTAGCCGACTGGCCAGAAATCGTGCCGGTACTGGGCGAAGCCTTTGGTGTCATTCGGCCGGCAGCGACAGCGCTCGTGTGCGGCCTCGTTGACCCGCGTATGAAAATCGAGATCGAGGTCACTGCACGGCTCTCCGACGCTAGCATCAAAGAGATCAAGTGAGGCGGCTCGTCATCCGTCTCTTCGGATTGCTCGTTTTTTTAGTTTCGATGGGGCAAGGATCAGCCGCGAGCGCAGCCGAGCAGATTTACCGCCTGGGCGTCCTCTCGCCAAGCGCTGGCGCGATCGACAGAATCCGCGCCACGATGCTCCCGGAGTTGGCGACGCTGGGCTTTTCCGAGGGCCGAAACCTCGCTTTGGAAACGCGCGTCGGACCCACCGGACAGTTGCCCGCTCTGGCTCGCGGCTTAGCGGCGGTTCGCCCTCAGGCGGTCGTTGCGGTCGGCGCCGCAGCAATTGACGCAATGCGTCGGGCGGCGAAAGCAACGCCAATCGTCGGAGCGTTTATTGGCGAAGATCCGGTTGCCGCCGGTTTTGCCAAGAGCCTTTCGCATCCCGGTGGGACGGTCACCGGCGTGGTGATGCTGGCGCCCGAACTTGATGCCAAACGACTGCAATTACTGCACGAAGTGTTGCCAGCCAGCCGCCGGATTGCCGTGCTGGCGGTCGATAAGGAAAGAGACCGGCCAAATCTCACCGAGATAAGCGCGGCGGCCGATCGAGCCAAGGTCCAGATTTTTGCGTTTTACGCAGGGCATGCTGATCAATATCAAGCGGCTTTTCGGGCGATGAAAATTACCGGGGCCAGCGCCTTACAGGTCATCTCGGCACCCGAGCTTTACGCCGACGCGGCAATGATTGCTGAAGCCGCTTTGAACGCGAAACTGCCGACAATCTGCGAATGGGCCGAGATGGCGCAATCGGGATGCCTGCTCGGCTACGGTCCGGACTTCACCGAACTTCAACATCGGGTGGCGAATGATGTTGCACGCATTCTCCGCGGCACCGATCCCGGTGATCTACCGATCGAAGAGCCTAAGCATTACGTTCTCGCGGTTAATCTGAACGTCGCCAAAACACTCGGCCTGACGATCTCGCCTGACGTATTGGCTCGTGCAGATCAAGTGATCGAGTGATTGCCTGCTGGGTCAGGGCTTACGGAAGGCGTCGGTGATCGGCTTGGCCCCGGCATCGCCATGCGAGAGCGGCGTAAGACCGTAGAAATCCTCGATCGTGCGCAATACGGCGTAATGATCGATGCGCTCGCCGTAACTGCCCGGCACCACCCCTTCGCCGGCCATGATCGTCGGGATCAGATTGATGTAACGCTTGGCGACGATGGCACCTTTGGCATCTTTGACGGGCGTCGAATCGTCTTCATCCTCGTCCCAGGTGACAATGAGCAGGCTGTTGTGGGTCATCGCCCAGCGGCGGTACGGCTCGATATGACGACGCAGCCAATCGTCCATCGCCTTGCCAAAGTCGGTTCCGGGCGGAGCAGCGTCGGATTCGTGCGCGTCGTTGATCTGGTTGGGCACCACGATGGCGACCGTCGGCAGCCGGGCAAAACCGGCTTCGTCGCTCGGAAATGCGGTGAACGGCAGATTGACTGACGACGGCAGCTGATTATGGCCAATTGCGCTGTCCTTTGCCGCCTGCCAATTGACCCAGGGATTGTGCTTGCGCTGATAGTCGATGCCGCTGCCCGGAGGACCGGTCCGCAAGGTGCCGGTGAAACCGGGGGAGGGGAGATCCTCCGAATATCCGGCAAAGCTGAGCCCGGCATGGATCAGCGCCGCCCCAAGATTTGGGGTATTGAGCGGGGCATTGGCCAGCGGTGCGTCAGTGCCGACCTCGGTATGGCCGTCGATGATCGGGTTGGAGCCGTCGGGGTTGCGCCGCGCCTCCGATCCCGTGCCTTGCGTGTCGCCTGAGAAGAGCGCCAGATAATTCGGCTGCGAGGGGTGGTCGACGGCATGTGAATTGGTGAAGTTGGCATTATCGTGCATTAGGCTGGTGAGATAGGTCAGCTGCGGCACGAGATTGCGGGACGACAAGTTTTCCTCGATCACGATGACGACGTGATCGGGCGTCCATACCGCGGCGGCGGCCGGCTGTAACGCGGAGAGCATGAAAAAGCCCAATCCGGCAGCGTATCCGCACCACGTCTTACGACCCGTCATGATCCGCTTTCCCCAACGCCGCGCCGCGCGCCGCTGTCAGTCGTGATCTTCCTCTGCCAACACCTCGGCGAAGAGGGTGCGGTCGATATTGCCGCCGCTCTGGATCACTGCGACCCGCTTGCTGCGCAACCCGTTGCGTTCCTGCAATGCCGCAGCCAGCGCCGCGGCACCCGCACCCTCGGCGAGATTGTGCGTGTCGGTGTAGAGGATACGCATCGCGCGGCGGATCTCGGTCTCGGATACGGTCACGATGCGCGCCGCCCAGCGGCGAATAAGTTCGAGGGCCGCCGGGTCGGGCGCCCGCACAGCCAGCCCGTCGGCCATCGTGTCGGCGGAATTGGTCGCAACCGGTTGGCCGGCGGCGACGGACAATGCATAGGCCGGCGCCTCGGCCGCGACGACCCCGATAATCTCGGCGGTTTGTCCCAGCGCCTCGCGAGCGGCGATGACCCCGGAAATGCCGCTGCCAAGGCCGATCGGCACATAGACGGTATCGAGATCCGGCACCGCGCCGAACAGCTCGAGCCCATAGCTCGCGACCCCGCGCACCAGCAGCGGATCATATGATCGCACGAGGTGCAGGTGCTCGCGCTCGGCCAGTTCGATTGCGTGCTCATAGGCTGCCTGGAAGTCGTGGCCATGCGTGATCAGCCGCGCCCCAAACGCCTCCATCGCGCGGTTCTTTTCGATGCTGTTGCCGTGCGGCACGACGACCGTTGAGGCGAGCCCGAGGCTCGTTGCGGCATAGGCGATGCTCTGACCGTGATTGCCGCGAGTCGCGGTCACGACACCCAGGACCTGAGGCTCGCGCCGTTTCAAATCATCGAGATAGACGAGCCCTCCGCGCAACTTGAATGCGCCAATCGGCGTGTGGTTTTCGTGCTTGACCCACAATTCGGTGCCGATCCGCCGCGACAGCAACGGCCAGCAATAAGCCGGCGTTGGCGGCACCACCCGATGCACCAATTCGGCCGCCGCTTTAAGTGTCGCGAGATTATCCATCGCCGCTGATTCGCCCCCTTTGCGCGACCGGGTCAAGTCTAGATACGCGGAGGCTTCTCACGACCAGCAGGTGGACTCGCCCTTGTTCGGAACCGTGATCGCCATGCAATATCGATCAGAGCCAACCAATCAACCAGCCGGAGGGGACCATGGCGGAGAGCGAGTTGTATCAAAAAGGCGCGGCGATGCGGCGTCGGCTGATGGGTGATGCCGCGGTCGAGCGCTCGGCGCGCGAGATCTACAGCGATCCGGTCATGAAGAAGTTTATCGAGGTCGCGACCGAGACTGTGTTTGGCGCGCTCTGGACACGGCCCGGCCTCGATCTAAAGACGAGGGCGTTGATCTGCGTGATCTCGGATGCGGCGACCGGGCGGGAGCCCGAACTCGGATTGCACCTGCGCATGGCCCTGCGCCAGGGTTGGTCCGAGGAGGAGTTAACTGAAGCGCTGTTGCACCTCTCGGGCTATGTCGGGGTTCCGATCATTCGCGAATCGATGATGGTGGCGAGCAACGCCTTCGCCGAGTACCGCGCCGAACAGGCGGCACAAAAGACGGGCGCTTGACCAGCCATATCCTCGTTATCCCGTCGTGGTACTCGGATGGGCGAGGCTCGGGCGGCGGCTATTTCCGCGATCAGGCGCTGGCGCTGAAGGCGGCGGGTCATCGCGTTGCGATACTCGCCCCCGCTATTCACACTTGGCGTGATCGGCGAGCCGACCGGGTACCGCGTGCAGGGCTCGATAATCGAGGCGTCGAATATGACGGCGTGCCGATCTACCGCCGCGATGACTTCACCGGGCTGCCGCGGCTGCCGTACCGCAACCCACTCGTGTGGACCCGATGCGGCCTGAGACTCTTCGGCCGATACATTGGCGAGAATGGTTGGCCGGATCTCGTTCACGCGCATTGCTGCTTGAATGCGGGGGTATTGGCCTTGGCGATCGACCGCCGCTTTGGGATCCCGTACGTTGTCACCGAGCATAGCGCCGGCCCCGCCGGCGGGCGGTGGTGGGAGCGCGACCTGATCCGCCGCGTCACTAAGCGGGCGAGCCGGTGTATCGCCGTCAGTCCCCATCTTGCGGGTCTGCTTGAGCGCCACTACCCCGGATCGCAATGGCGGTATTTGCCCAATGTGCTCGGGGAGGCTTTTCTTAGTGAAGGTGTTCAGGGTGAGAGGCTCTGCGGCCCGGCTCCCGCGATGATGGCGCCCATGGGAGACCGCCCGTTCGTGTTTCTTTGCGTCGCCCGGATGTCGCCCGAAAAGGGTCATGCGTTGCTCCTCGAGGCGTTTGCCGGGGCGTTTCGCGGCAGCGAGAATGTACGGTTGCGGCTGGTCGGCGATGGCCCCTTGCTGGCAATCCTTGGCGAGCTTTCACGCCAGCTCCGCATTGCGGAGCAGGTCGATTTCGCTGGCGCTTTGCCCGCGGATCGTGTGCGCGCGGAGATGGAAGCGGCGGACGCCTTTGCGCTGGCCAGCAACCACGAAACCTTTGGCGTTGTCGTGATCGAGGCGTTGGCCTGTGGTCTCCCGGTCGTCAGCACCGAGAGCGGCGGACCCGATCATCTGATCGCTCCGGACAACGGCATGCTGGTCCCATGCGGCGAGGTGCCGGCATTGCGCGATGCTTTGCGGGAGATGCGGGGCCGGGCCTCGCGCTATGACCGGAGAGCGATCCGCGCCGAGGTGATCCAGCGCTTCGGCCCAGACGCCTTCGCCCGCCAATTCGCTGCTATCATCGCCTGACCCGCTCCGAGCGACGCCGCCGCAACCAAGCGAGACCCGCTGAATGTTGATCCTCAGTCTGCATAGCGGACCGCACAATTCGTCGGCAGCGTTGTTTGATGACTATCGGCTGCTCGCCGCGGTCGCCGAGGAGCGGCTCAATCGGATCAAGTGTTCCGGCGGTTTCCCCGAAAAATCAATCGCCGAGGTGCTGCGCATTGCCGGTGTCGAGCGTCGGCACGTCGATGTGCTGGTCTCTACCCGCTGCCTGTTTCAACGGCATTACTTCAAGCACCGGCGCTCTTATGAGCGGGTGCGGGAAGAGTGGCGACGGCTTACCGGACATTCGAAAATGCACGAGATCAGCCTCGTGCTGCGCAAAAACCCGGGCCATCGCGCCGAGGACGTTTTCAATTATCAAGGCTTACTGGCCGATCTCGAATTTCGGCCGGACGTGCGCGTCTTTTTCTCGAACCATCACTTCACCCACGCACTACCGAGCCTGTTCTTTACCGATTGGGACGAGGCGCTGCTCTACACCGCCGACGGTGTTGGCGACCAAGTCTATTACAGCCATTACTTGATGCAGAACGGCAAGCTCGCGAACCTTTACGGCGACGATCGCTGGCTGTGCCAGGGCGATAACTCAGGCAGTCTCGGGCTCGCTTATGGCTGCGTAACCGAGGCCTTGGGCTGGAAGATCAATCGTCATGAGGGGAAATTGACCGGGCTTGCCGCTTATGGCGAGCCGACATTGCTGCCCGAGATGTTAAGCCACTTCAGCGTCTGCGATGACGGGCGGATCACGATGGATTTTGCCGATCATCGCGAGATGCGCGAATGCTTCCAGCCGCTCGTCTTGACCGAAACTCGCGAGAACGCGGCCGCCTCGGTCCAGGCATTGCTCGAACACTGCATCAGTCAATCGGTCAGCCGGCTGCTTGAAGCGCATAAGGTGAGGCGGCTCGGGCTGGCGGGCGGGGTTTTTGCCAATGTCCGGCTCAATCGGCTGCTCGCCGAAAGCTTGCCGGTAGACGAGGTTTTTATCGTACCGCCGATGGGCGACGACGGCCTCGTCATTGGCGGCGTCCTGCAATTTTTGCTTGAGCGCGATGGCTTACCGGCGTGGCTGTCCCGGCGGCAGTCGCTGAGCAATGTTTACTGGGGCGGCGACTCCGATGCCGAGGTCGCCACCGTCTTTGGCGCATCGACCGCAATCCAATGTAATGCCGGTGATCCGGCGGTAAGCGCGGCCGAAAGGCTGGCGCAAGGCCAGATTGGCGCTGTCTACAACGGCCGGATGGAGTATGGCCCGCGTGCGCTCGGCGCCCGCAGCATACTTGCCAGCCCGGCCGATCCCGACATCAACCAAAAGCTGAACCAGCGTCTGAAGCGCAGCGAATTCATGCCGTTCGCGCCGGTGATCAGCGTAAGGGACGCGAGCGATGTATTCGATATCGGCGCGACCAATCGCTATTCCGCGCATTTCATGACGATCAGCTGCAGCGTCCATCCGGAATGGCGCGATCGGATTCCCGGGGTCGTACATGTCGATGGCACCGCCCGGCCGCAAATCATCGAGCGGGCCGATAATCCCAGCTATTTCGATATTTTGGCGGCGTTCAAGGCGCGCACCGGGCTCCCGGCATTAGTCAACACCAGCCTGAACGTTCATGAGGAACCGATCGTCAATCGTCCCGAGGAATGCTTGAAGACGCTTGAGGAAGGTCGGGTCGATTTTGTTGTCACCCCGGAAGCGCTGTGGACCCGGCGGGCTCCGGCCTTAGGCCTGCAAGAGCGACAAGAATAGCGCGGCCGCGGCAATGTCCCCAGCCAGCGCCTCGCGCCGCTGGGCCTGTTCGCCGTCTTCGCCCCAGGCTTCGATTTGAAAGCTCTCATCGAGTTGTGAGGCGGCAAAGGCCTCCTCGGCACTGAGCTTGCCTTCGACCAAGGCCAGAGCGACGACTAGGGACCCGCAAGCGCTAGTCAAAAGGTGCAACGCTGCCAGTTCGAAATCGTCGTGCTCGGCGACTGCGGCGGCAAGAGCGTGCAGGCTTGCCGGCGACTGTGCGACCGGTATGACGCCGGCAGTGATGTCGAGTGGCGCGTCGTAACGCAGCACCGCCCAATCGACCAAGGGCTGCCAGACCTCCTGTTGGCGCGCCGCCAACTCGGGCGGGCGAACCGCCCGGTAGCAGACGAGATCGGTCCCGGCATAGTCCGCGATCTGCTGAACGATCAGGGCCCGTTGCGGGGTCACCCGGTCGATCGCCGTGTTGGCGATCTGGGCCAGGGACATCTGCGCCGGCCGGACCTCGTCCTCCTGAGCGTTCCACTCGGCGGCGATCGCTGCCGCTAAAGCTGCGGTCGGAACCGCGAGGTCACGCTTAGCCGGCGTCTTGATCGCTTTGCCGTCGAGGGCGATGCCGTATCTCTGGCCCTGCCGGACGATCTCGGCCTGCTGATAAAAACGTTTCATTCCACAGGATCCAACGCCGCAAACGGATCCTTGGCGTCGTTGGGAAAACCGAAGAATTGCCAGCTCTGCCGCATATGCGGCGGCAACGGTGCGACAACCCGCAAAACTCCTCCGGCAGGATGCGGGACCGACAACTCACGCGCATGCAGATGCATCCGGTTCGCGTTCGGCACGCCGGCGAGCTGCGGTGCCGCGACGCCGTATTTCGGATCACCTAAGATCGGCGTGCCGATCGCGGCGCAATGGGCACGCAGCTGATGCGTGCGCCCGGTGACCGGGAGCAATGCGAGCCAGCTGGCATGCTCGCCGGCATTGTCGATGAGTTTGTAATAGGTAACTGCCCGCTTGCCTTCGTCCGGATCGGGGCGCACCCGCTCGCCGTCTTGGCCGGGCTGCTTCGCTAGTGCCAGATCGATGCGGCCCTGCATGGTCTTCGGACGACCGATAACCAGCGCCCAATAAATTTTGCGCGTCGTCTTGTCGCGAAAGGCGCGGGTCAGAAATGCTGCTGCTGCGGCGGTGCGGGCAATGGCGAGAGCCCCGCTCGTGTCCTTATCGAGCCGGTGGACGAGCCGCGGGCGCTCGGCCGAGCCAAAGCGTAGCGCATCGAGCATTCCGTCAAGATGCCGCTCCGACCGCGTCCCGCCCTGGACCGCCAGGCCCGGCGGTTTGTTCAGCACGATCATCTGGTCGTCGCGATGCAAGATCGCCGCCTCCAGCATCGCCTGATCAGCCGGGGATAGCGGGCGCGGTTCGGGCGGGCCCGTCGGCTCAGCCTCGTTCAACAGCGGAACGCGGATCGTCTGACCGGGCCCGATCCGATCGCCGGCTTTGGCGCGATGGCCGTCGACCCGGATCTGGCCGGTGCGCAACAATTTTTCGAGCCGCCCATGCGCCAATGCCGGATAATGCCGCTTGAACCAGCGATCAAGGCGCAGCGAGCCGTCGTCGCCGGATACGGTTATCGTCTCGATCTCGCTCACGGCGACAGCTCGGCGGTGCGTTCGCGTAGCTTGTCCCAGTAGTCGAGCCGCTTTTTGACCTCGCGCTCGAAACCGCGCTCGCCGGGGCGGTAAAAACGGTGTCGAGCGATCCCCTCAGGAAAGTAGTTCTGCCCCGAGAACCCCTCCTCGGTGGCGTGGTCGTAAACATAGCCCTTACCGTAGCCGAGCTTGCGCATTAGCCGGGTCGGCGCGTTCAATATGTGCATCGGCGGCATCAGCGAGCCGGTCTCGCGCGCCATTTGCTGCGCTTCGCCAAAGGCGGCATAGGCGGCGTTTGATTTGGGCGCTGTCGCGAGATAGATCACGCATTGAGCGATGGCCAGCTCGCCTTCGGGTGAGCCGAGCCGCTCGTATGTGTCCCAGGCCGCAAGCACCTGGACCACCGCCTGCGGATCGGCAAGGCCGATATCCTCGACCGCTGCTCGCGTCAGCCTGCGCAGGATGTAGACCGGGTCCTCTCCGCCCGCCAGCATGCGGGCGAGCCAATAAAGCGCGGCATCGGTGTCGGACCCGCGCAATGATTTGTGCAAGGCGCTGATCAGGTTGTAGTGGCCCTCTTGCACCTTGTCGTATAGCGGCGCACGCCGCTGTACGAGGCGGGCAAGTGCGGCGGGATCGAGCTGCGGATCGGCGGGCAAGCGCGCGATTTCCTCGACAAGATTGAGCAGAAAACGGCCGTCGCCATCGGCCATTGCCCGCAACGCGGCGCGGCCGTCGGCGGTCAGCGGCAAATCGTCGCCGAGCGCCGTCTCCGCGCGCTGCAACAGAGTTTCGAGGTCGTCGTCGCCGAGCCTGCGCAATACAAATACTTGGGCCCGTGACAACAACGCCCCGATCAGCTCGAAAGACGGGTTTTCGGTCGTGGCCCCGATCAGGATGACCGTGCCGTCCTCGACCACCGGCAGGAACGCGTCTTGCTGAGCGCGGTTAAAGCGGTGAATTTCGTCGACGAACAGCAGCGTGCCGCGGCCGGTCTCCCGCCGTTTGCGCGCCGCCTCGAATACCTTGCGCAGATCGGCAACTCCGGAAAACACCGCCGACAGAGGCTCGAATTCGAGGTCGGTGCCGTGCGCCAGCAAGCGCGCGATCGTCGTCTTCCCGCAGCCGGGCGGGCCCCACAGGATCAACGACGACAGCTTTCGGTTTGCGACCATCCGCCCGATCGGGCCGTCGGGGCCGAGCAGGTGATCCTGACCGACAACCTCAGCGAGGCTTTTCGGCCGCAGCCGGTCGGCCAGCGGGCGCGGCGCCTGGTTCTCGAATAGCGTACTCACGGGTTTGTCGGTTCAGCCGGCGAGGCGCTGCGAAGCGAATTCCCAGTTCACCAGCTTGTCGAGCCACGCGTTGACGTAGTCGGGGCGGCGGTTCTGGTAGTCGAGATAGTAGGCGTGCTCCCATACATCGCAGGTCAAGAGGCAATTCATTCCATGCGTCATCGGCGTATCGGCATTGGGTGTCTTGAGGATTTTCAACTTGCCGCCGGGCTCCTGCACCAGCCACGCCCAGCCGCTGCCGAACTGGGTCACCGCGGCCGTGACGAATTGCTGGCGGAAGTTGCTGTAGTCGCCAAACGAATCCTTGATCCGGCCGGCAATCGCGCCGCTCGGCGGTCCTCCGCCATCCGGCCGCATGCTGCGCCAATAAAAGGTGTGGTTCCAGTCTTGCGCGGCATTGTTAAAAATGCCGACGCGGTTCGGATCCACCGCCGTGGCCTTGACGATGTCGTCGAGCGATTTCCCAGATAAATCCGTATCCTGGACCAGTTTATTGAGGTTGGCGACATAGGCTGCGTGATGCTTGCCATAGTGAAAGCTGATCGTTCTGGCCGAGATCACTGGAGCCAGCGCATCCTCGGGGTACGGCAATGGCGGCAGCGAAAACGGGCCCGCTGCCTGCCCGAAGACGCGGCAAGGGCGGTACACCGATGTGACTGCCCCTGCTGTCAGAGCGGTAAGGACGAGGCGGCGGCTGGTGAGCGGCGGAGCAGGAACCGGACCCATTGATCGCCTTCAAATTTAGTCGCGCGCACTAAGGCTAACACGCTTGCGTCGAGCAAGCAGCCGGATCGGTAAAAACGGTGGGGAAGGTTTCACGCAGCGCCGCATCGACATCGCTAAGCGTCGCGGATACGCCGAGCGCGGCGAGCGAGGTCACGCCGTGCTCGGCGATACCGCAAGGGACGATGCCGCCGTAGTGGTCAAGATCGGGATCGATGTTGATCGCCATGCCATGATAGCTGACCCAGCGGCGCACGCGCACGCCGATCGCCGCGAGCTTGGCCTCGCCGATCCCGGGGCCCGCAACCCAGATCCCGACGCGACCCTTGCGGCGCTTACCAGCGACCCCAAAACGCGCCAAGGTGCGGATCCCCCATTCTTCGAGATGATGGACGTAGCAGCGGACATCCTTACCGCGCCTGGCGAGATCGAGCGTTACGTACACGACGCGCTGCCCGGGCCCGTGATAGGTGTAGCGGCCGCCGCGGCCGGCGCGATACACCGGAAACCGCTGTGGCGCCAACAAATCCTCGTCGCGGGCGCTCGTGCCGGCGGTGTAGAGCGGCGGGTGCTCGAGCAGCCAGACAAGCTCGCGGGCGGCTCCGGCGCGGATCGCCGCAACCCGGCGCTCCATCTCATCGACGGCCTCGGGGTACGGAACCGGGGCGGCGCTGACGCGCCATTCGATTTCGCCCGCTTGCGTTGTCTCTCCGAAATCCATCTCGCTTGATATGGTAGCGCGGATTTGCTAATCACGCCGCCTCGCGGCGAGATGCGAGACCCTCCCTGCCGTGCGGTCGTGGCGGAATTGGTAGACGCGCAGCGTTGAGGTCGCTGTGGGGGAAACTCCGTGGAAGTTCGAGTCTTCTCGACCGCACCAAGCTTCGGTTCAGTCGGACGGAATGTTTCAGGCAATCGACGCGCGTCGCCGCGGGGACGAGTTTGATTTCGCGCTTGCTGCAGCCTATCTAGCGCAGATTGTGGTCAGGACCCGAAGATGAAGATCGTAAATTCACTCAAGACGCTGAAGAAGCGTGACAAGAACTGCCGCATCGTTCGCCGCAAGGGCCGCGTTTATGTGATCAACAAGGCAAACCCGCGCTACAAGGCGCGCCAGGGCTGATCTCAGGCCGCCGAGACCCGGCGGAGGGCGGCAAATGAAGATGCCGACGCCCGATGCGGCGGTCTTGCAGCGCCGGACCGACATAATTGAGGCGCTGCGCCAGATCGTGCCCGGCGAAGGCGTCATTGCGGCCGAGGCCGAGCGCCGCGCTTATGAGAGCGACGGGCTCACGGCTTATCACCAATTGCCGATGGTCGTAGTCTTGCCGTCGCGGGTCGATCAGGTCGCAGCGGTGTTGCGCTATTGCAAGGAGATGGGCGTCAAAATCGTGCCGCGCGGCGCCGGCACCTCGTTGTCAGGCGGCGCCTTGCCGTTGGCCGATGGCGTGCTGCTTGGGATGGCCAAGTTCAACCGAATTCTCGAAATCGATTACGAAAATCGTTGCGTTGTCGCTCAGCCCGGCGTGACCAACCTCGGCCTGACCCAGGCGGTCGAGCATGCCGGGTTTTATTATGCGCCCGATCCGTCGAGCCAGATCGCCTGCACGATCGGCGGCAATGTCGCCGAGAATTCGGGCGGTGTGCACTGTCTCAAATACGGGCTGACCACCAACAACATTCTCGGCATCGAGATCGTTACTGTAGATGGCGAGGTGATCCGTCTCGGCGGCAAGCATTTCGATTCCGAGGGCTACGATTTGTTGGGCGTAATGACCGGCTCCGAGGGGCTGCTCGAAATCGTCACCGAGGTCACCGTTCGCATCCTGCCCAAGCCGACGGCGGCGCGCGCATTGCTGATCGGCTTTGCCAGCGCCGAGGATGCCGGCGAATGCGTCGCCGCGGTGATCGGCGCCGGCATCATCCCGGGCGGCATGGAGATGATGGACAGGCCGGCGATCCACGCTGCCGAGGCCTTTGTCGGGGTGGGATATCCGCTCGATGTCGAGGCCTTGCTGATCATCGAGCTCGACGGCCCGCCGGCGGAAATCGATCATCTGATTGCCAAGGTCGAGGCTATCGCGCGCGATCACCGCGCCACCACGATCCGCATCAGCAACGACGATGCCGAGCGGCTGGCGTTCTGGTCGGGGCGCAAAGCGGCATTCCCCGCAGTCGGCCGGATTTCACCCGATTATTATTGCATGGACGGGACGATCCCGCGCGGAAGACTGGCGCAGGTGCTGAGCCGCATGCGCGACTTGTCCGAGCAATACGGCCTCGGTGTCGCCAATGTGTTTCATGCCGGCGACGGCAATCTCCATCCTCTGATCCTCTACGACGCCAACAAGCCGGGCGAAATCGAGCGCGCAGAAGCGTTCGGCTCCGACATCCTGCGGCTCTGCGTCGAGGTCGGCGGCGTCCTGACCGGTGAGCATGGCGTCGGCGTCGAAAAACGCGATCTGATGGGCACGATGTTCGACGAAACCGACCTTGCCCACCAACAGCGCGTTAAATGCGCGTTCGACCCTGACGGCTTACTCAATCCCGGCAAGGTCTTTCCACAGCTTCATCGCTGCGCCGAACTCGGCCGCCTGCACGTCCGCAGCGGCCGGTTGCCGTTCCCCGACCTGCCCCGGTTTTAAGCGGAAGGGACATTTCTTAGGAATGATTACTCCGGGTAACGAGCTTGATGATCGATCGAGCCTTTAGCATCGCGGGGCTAGCTATCACTATCATAGGGGCGATTCTGCCCACTATCGTTCCCGCCATCCCAAAAAGAATTGGATGGGTTACATTAGCGATTGGATTACTCTTCCTCGGTTGTGCTGCGGGGATAGCATTCTCTCCTGATGGGGAGGCCCAACAGCCGCCTGCGGTCAATCAAGGACCAGGCAGCGCATATTCTTACGGACAACAGGGTGGGATCACAGCTGGCACGCTCAATATCGCACCATCTCGACTTGCCTTTTCGGACGATTTGGGAAACGCGTTACTGGCTCGAATGCCAGAAAAAAAGAAAGTTATCATGTTCACTGTCGGTGGAAACGCAGACCAAAGTGCTGCGACTAATTTTCAGGTATTTCTACAGAGAAATGGATATGAAGTACAGCGGAAGTTGGTAGGAATGATGGTCCCACCACCGGATAGGCCAATTTCGGTGGTTAACGAACCAAACGATTACGTTCTGACGATCGCTCCAAGTGTCCATTAAATTGGCTATGGAAAGAGCGATAAGTATTGCATCCGGGTAAACCCGTTAACGTGATCCATCTCGCCCCCGCGGACCTGGAGGAATTGCATGACGCGGTCGGCGAAGCGCTCGCTGCCGACGAGCCGCTTGAGTTGGTTGCGGGCGGGTCGAAGCGTGGGATAGGCCGGCCGATGCAGACGCCGCGCACGCTCGACCTGTCGCGGCTGTCGGGCATTCGCGATTATCAGCCGAGCGAACTGGTCCTGACCGCCGGGGCTGCAACTCCGCTTGCCGAAATCGAAGAGGCATTGGCGCAGAACCGGCAGATGCTCGCCTTTGAGCCGCCCGATTGGCGCCCGCTGCTCGGGTCTTTGGAAACCCAGCCCACCCTCGGCGGCGCGCTTGCCTGCAATTTGAGCGGACCGCGGCGGATCAAGGCGGGGGCGGCGCGCGACCATTTTCTCGGTTTCCGTGCGGTCAGCGGCCGTGGCGAAATCTTCAAATCGGGTGGCAAGGTCGTCAAAAACGTCACCGGCTATGATCTCTCGAAACTTATGGCGGGTTCCTTTGGCACCCTGGCCGCGCTGGAGGAGGTAACGATCAAGGTGATGCCGCGTCCCGAGCATCTCGTTACGGTAGTGCTTTGCGGAATGGATGCTGCGGCAGCCGCACAGGCGATGAGCCGCGCGCTGTCTTTGCCCCACGAGGTTTCCGCTGCTGCTTTTTTGCCGCCCGGCTCGGTCCCGGCGGCGATGGTAGGGGTGGCGGCATTGCGGCTCGAAGGTCCCGAACCGTCGGTCGCCTTCCGACGCGAGCGGCTGATCGCCGAATTGGCCGGCGAATGTGAATGCACGACGCTCGAAGAAGACGCCTCGGGCAATTTTTGGCGCGCGATCCGCGATGCCGAACCCCTTGCGGCGCTGACGGACCGAACCGTTTGGCGGGTATCGGTAGCGCCGGCGCGTGGGGCGGAGGTCGGCGAGGCGATCGCGCGCGCCATCGACGCGGTCTGGTTTCTCGATTGGGGGGGCGGGCTCGTTTGGGTGGCGGTGGCGGGTATGGAGGATGGGGGGGCCAAGGTGATCCGGGCGGCGATCCGCGGGCCGGACGGCCACGGCACAGGGCACGCCACATTGATCAAGGGCTCGGCCGCGTTGCGGCGCGCCGTCCCGGTGTTCGAGCCGCAAGCATCGGCATTGGCGGCGCTTGCCGGCCGGATCAAGGACAGCTTCGACCCGCGCCATATCTTGAACCCCGGCCGCATGGTCGAGCGGAGCTAAGCCGCGTGCGCACCGACTTCACCGAACAACAACTCGCCGAGCCCGATACTGCCGAATCCGAAAAGATCTTGCGCAAATGCACCCATTGCGGGTTCTGCACCGCGACCTGCCCGACTTATCTGCTGCTGTCAGACGAGCTCGACAGCCCACGCGGCCGCATCTACCTGATCAAGGACATGCTGGCCTCGAGTACGGCGCCGAGCGCGGACACCGTCAAGCACATCGACCGCTGCCTATCGTGCCTCGCCTGCATGACGACCTGCCCATCGGGCGTCAATTACATGCACCTTGTCGATCATAGCCGGCGCTGGATCGAACAGAAATACCGCCGACCCTTGGCGGAGCGAGCAGTCCGCCGGATGCTGGGGGCGGTGCTGCCACGGCCGTGGCTGTTCCGCATGGCGCTGCACGGCGCCGCTCTCGCCCGGCCGTTCGCGCGATCTTTGCCGCGACGCTTGGCGCCGATGATGGCGCTTGCCCCCGCGACGGTTCCCCGCGCCTCCGCCACCGACAATGGTCGCGTTTTCCCGGCCCAAGGCGAACGGCGAATGCGGGTGGCAATGTTGGCAGGCTGCGCCCAGCGCGTGCTGATGCCCGAGATCAACGAGGCGACCATTCGGCTGCTGACCCGGCATGGCTGCGAGGTTGTTCTCGCCCCAGGCAGCGGCTGCTGCGGCTCCTTGAACCATCACCTCGGGCAAGAGGAAGCGGCGCTGGCGTTTGCCCGCGCCAATATCGCCGCATGGGAGTGCGAGCGGCTGGTCGGCGGCCTCGATGCGATCGTGGTCAACGCCTCGGGCTGCGGCACTACGGTCAAAGATTACGGGTTCATGCTGCGCGAAGACCCGGGTTACGCCGAGAAGGCGGCGCGGATTTCGTCTCTGGCGCGCGATGTGACGGAAATCATAGACCAGCTCGGACTGCGCCCGCCGCCGGCCGAAAACGTCGCGCAAGGATTGCGCGTCGCCTATCATTCGGCATGCTCGATGCAACATGGGCAGCAGCTGCATCGTGTACCTAAGGCGCTGCTGACCGCGGCCGGGTTCGAGACCATAGAGGTCCCGGAAGGGCATATCTGCTGCGGTTCGGCCGGCACCTACAATCTGCTGCAACCGGAAATCGCCGGCAGACTGCGCGACCGCAAGCTCGCCAACATCGCTAGAACTCGCCCCGATGTCGTCGCCACCGGCAATATCGGCTGCATCACCCAACTGATGCCCGGGAGCGATGTGCCTGTCGTCCACACCGTCGAGCTTCTCGACTGGGCCACCGGCGGCCCCGAACCGAGGGCTATGCGCTCCGGTTATCCGGCACGTCGGCGGGCGAGGGCAGGGATCAGCAAGGTCAGCCCTAGTGCTGCCGCTCCGATCACAGTCGGCGTCAGCCAACCGGTGCGGCCCAAAGCTAGCTCTTCTCCGGCCGCCCCGAGATCGACACAGGCGATTGTCATCGGCAACTGGCCGACCAGCGAGCCGAACGCATAAGGAGCAAGCCGCATCGGCGTCAGCCCCAGCGCGTAATTGACGAGGCTGTGCGGGATGACGGGGATTAGCCGGACCAGCGCCACGGCGCGCCAGCCGCCACGTTGAATGCGGTCGAGGATCAGCGGGATACGCGCTCTCTGATCGAGATCGACGAGGCCCGGATCGATGTATCGTGCGATCCAAAATCCGGCGATCGCGCCGAGAACGCTACCGAGCGCCGCCCAAAGAGTCCCCCACACGATGCCGAAGACCAGCCCGGCGGCGGTCGCAAACAGTGTGCGCGGCACGAATAGCAGGCTGGCGATGACATGAAGACCAAGAAACACCAGCGGGGTACCCGCCGGATAGCGAGCGATCACATTGCCGATCGCCACGGGGTCGAGAGACGCCCGCCAATACCACGCTCCGGCCATCCCGGCCGCGAGCAGAGCCAAGAGGATCAGTCGCGCGCAACGGCGCCAATAGTGCAGCGGTTCAGCAGCCGCCCGAGTGGCGCCGAGTTCGTTGCTCATCCCACGCCGGAAACGGGGGCGTTGATCGTCGTGACCGCGCCGGGCCCGGCGCCGACGACTTCACCGATCAGGTCGGGACGGGTGGCGCGACGCTGCAGCCAATAGACGCCGATCAGATCGACGATGCCGACCCCGAGACGGTCGAACACGCCGTATTTAGATTGGCCACTGCGCCGCGGCCGATGATTGACCGGCACCGAGCGCACCGCTCCGCCGGCGCGCAGCACCAAGGCCGGCAAAAAGCGGTGCATATGGTCAAAAGCAGGCAGGTCGAGAAACAAAGCTCGCGGAAACAGCTTTAGCCCGCAGCCGGTGTCCGGCGTTGCATCATTCAGAAGCCGTGAACGCACCGCGTTGGCGATAACCGACGCCATGCGCTTCGCCTGGCTATCATGCCGCTTTGCGCGAACCCCGGCGACGAGCAGCGGCGGGTTTGCCGGCGCGGCATGGGCGAGACGCCATAGCTGCGGGATATCAGCTGGGTCATTCTGGCCGTCGCCATCGAGGGTCGCGATCCAGGTGCCTTGCGCCGCCTTGATTCCGGTCAACAAGGCGGTGCTCTGCCCGCAACTCCGCAGATGCCGCAGCAACCGTAGATTGGGCAGTTCCGCGCCCAAACGCAAAATCTCGGCGGCGGTGCCGTCACTGCTGCCGTCATCGACATAGATGATCTCATAGGGCGGCAACCCTCTGATCGCCGAGGTGATTTCGGCGACGAGCGGCGCGATATTGCCAGCCTCATTGCGAACCGGAATGACGATCGAGAGATGCATAAATCAGTTGATGGCCCAAACCGTTGATTGCCGGGAACGCCGTGACTGCCGGATTTTGTTCCGTGCGACCTGCGGCAAAACCGACCGTGGCCGTATCGTGTTTGGTGATAGGCAGGGCATGTAGCACGTTTCCCCCTTAGGTGGACAAAATGGCTCGGGAGAAGATTGTTGGCCGACGATATTGATGCCGATCCGCGCAATGTGAGGTTGCGTGACGAGCCACAGGCGAGGCGGGCGATGCTTTCGGCGTGGCGACCATTGCCCGGCTGGCGGGTCGGGGCCACGCGATACGGCCTGATCCGGATGTCGCTTCTGGCGTTCTCGGTCGGGGTCGTTGCCGGGCTCGGCGCCTTTGTTTTTCGCGAGCTGATCGGTCTCGTCCACAACGTTCTGTTTCTGGGCACATTCGCCTTTGACTACGACGCTAACCTGTTCACCCCGGCGAGCCCATGGGGCGCCGGCGTGATTCTGGTTCCCGTCGTCGGAGCGGTCGTCGTCACCTTTCTTGTCGTGAATTTCGCACCCGAGGCCAGAGGTCACGGCGTTCCGGAAGTCATGGACGCGATCTACTACGGCGAGGGCAAGATCCGCCCGGTCGTGGCGCTAGTCAAATCGCTGGCCTCTGCTTTCGCGATCGGCAGCGGCGCTTCGGTCGGGCGAGAGGGCCCGATCGTCCAGATCGGCTCCTCCTTCGGTTCGACCCTGGGTCAGCTTATCCAGATGGATTCGGCGCAGAGGATCGTCTTGATCGCCGCCGGGGCGGGCGCCGGTATCGCCGCGACGTTCAACACCCCGATCGGCGGCGTCCTGTTCGCAATCGAACTGATGCTCCCCGAGGTCAGCGTCAATACGTTTCTCCCCGTCGCAGTCGCGACCGGGACCGCGACCTTTATCGGGCGGATCTTTTTCGGGACCCATCCATCCTTCCAGGTGCCGCCAATCGTGGCCCTGCCGTCGGAGCCGGGGTGGGCGGCGCTGATCATTGTGCTCTACATCGTGCTTGGCGGGGTTATCGGGGTGGCCGCCGCAGCCTATACCCGCGGGCTCTACGCTCTCGAGGACTGGTTCGACCGTATCCCCAACAACTATCTGCGCCATTGCTTTGGCATGGCCCTCGTCGGCCTTCTGATGTACGGGCTTTATCGAGGCTTTGGGCATTATTTTGTCGAAGGCGTCGGCTACGCGACAATCCAGGCGATCCTGACCGGGCAGCTCAATTTTGCCGGCCTTCTTGCGCTGTTGTTTGTGTGCAAGCTTGCTGCGACTGCACTGAGCCTCGGATCGGGTTCGTCGGGCGGCATCTTTTCACCTTCGCTGTTCATGGGCGCGACCTTGGGGGCGGCGTTCGCCGGGTTCATCGCCTTTATCGCCCCTGGTATCCCGCTGAATCTGCCAGCCTTTGCGATGATCGGCATGGGTGCGATGGTCGGCGGTGCCACCGGTGCGGCGATGACCGCCGTGACGATGATTTTCGAGATGACCCGCGACTACGGCATCGTGCTGCCGATGATTTTGGCGGTCGCGGTGGCGCTCGGCGTGCGCCGCATGCTGTCGCGCGAAAACATCTACACGCTGAAACTGGCGCGGCGCGGCCACACGATCCCAAAAGCGCTGCAGGCCAACATGTTCCTTGTGCGCAAGGCGAAGGAGGTCATGGAGCGGAACGTTATCGTGGTGCCCGCTGATCTCGGTCTCAATGCGTTTCTGCTGCAGCCCGATCACGGTACCGGCATGCAGCACATCGTGGTCGCCAATGGTGACCGGTTGGTGGGTGTGGTGCGAATCAACACGGCGTTCCGGCACGGGATCGCTGAAGCGGGCGCGGACATCGCATTCGGCGATGTCGCGACGCGCGACTTTACGCTGGCCCGAGAGGACGATGTCGCCTTTGACGTTATCAAGCGCATGTGGCGCCGGCATGCCCTCATGGCGATCGTCGTGCGCCGCGATGGCAGTGGTCGATATCGCTCGCCGAGGCCAGCCGATGTGCTCGGCGTGATCAGCAAGGAGCACGTCGCCGACGCGGTCGCCGGCAGTATTCAGGTTTACCCGAGATAGTTCGGATACGGCCGGGTTGCCCTGTTCTAGCGGCCGGTCCGCAGGAACTTCACCGGCGGTCGCGGCATTCAGAATAAGGAATGGACAAGCGTAGGACCGAAGAGCTGGCGGCGATTCTTGTGCACCAGTATGGGCGATGGGCGCTCACTCACGCCAGGCAGCGGCGATCGCAGCACGCGCATGAGCCGTACTCAGAAGCGTTCCGGATGTGGAACGCGATCACCGCCGCAACCGCGCGGCTGTTGCGCTCCCGCGCCCGCCGGCTCCGCGCAGGATAGTGCGTTTCAGCGATCGACCCAGGCGATCCGCAGAATGTTAGTGGCCCCGGGAGTGCCAAACGGAACTCCGGCGGTGACGACGATCCGCTCACCGGGTGCAGCTATTCCTTCACGAGATGCCATGCGCGCCGCTTTTTGCACCATGTCGGTGAAGTTCTTGACATCGCTGGTATGGACGCAGTGGGCGCCCCATAGCACAGCGAGCCGGCGGGCGGTGTCGAGCTTGGCCGTCAGCACCAGGATCGGCACGGCGGGGCGCTCGCGGGCGGCGCGCAAAGCGGTGGCGCCCGAGGTTGTGTAGGAGACGATCGCCGCCGCATTGACCATGCCCGCGACCTGACAAGCGGCGGCGCTGATCGCATCGGGAGCGGTGTGTTCCAGCTCGGTGCGGGTGCCTTCGAGCATCGTGCGGTAGAGTGGGTCCTCATGCACCCGGCAGGCAATGCGGTCCATCATTGCCACCGACTCGATCGGGTATCGGCCCGCCGCAGTTTCCGCCGACAGCATAACGGCATCTGCGCCGTCATAGACCGCAGTGGCGACATCCGAGGCCTCGGCGCGGGTGGGCGTCGGCGAGGTGATCATCGATTCGAGCATTTGGGTTGCGACAATGACGGGTTTGCCGGCGAGGCGGCAGGCATGCACTACCTGCTTCTGCACGCTCGGCACATCCTCGGGCGGCATCTCGACGCCGAGATCGCCGCGTGCGACCATCAACGCGTCCGCGAGCTCGATGATCTCTGACAGACGCTTGATCGCCGCCGGCTTCTCCAGCTTGACCATTACCCCGGCCCGGCCAGCCACCAGCTTGCGCCCTTCGGCGACATCATCCGGCCGCTGAACAAAAGAGAGTGCAATCCAGTCCGCACCTCGATCCAGGGCAAAGGCGAGATCGGCCCGATCTTTTTCGGTAATCGCCGAGAGCGGGAGAACCGCGTTCGGGACATTGACCCCTTTGCGGTCGGACAAGGTTCCGCCGACCCGGCACAGGGTTTCAGCGTATTCGGCGCCGCAACTCTCGGCTTGAAGCCGTACTTTCCCATCGTCGAGCAGCAGTTCCGTCCCCGGCTCGAGCGCTTCGAAGATTTCTGGATGCGGCAGAGGTGCTCGCGTACAATCCCCAGGCCGCCTATCGAGATCGAGGCGGAAGTGCGCTCCCGCAGCCAGCTCGATCGGACCCGAGGCAAACGTGCCAAGACGCAGCTTTGGTCCCTGCAAATCGGCGAGGATGCCGATCGGCCGGCCGCTGTCGTGCTCGATCTTTCGGATCGCCGCGAACCGGGCATCGTGCTCAGCATGCGTGCCATGGCTGAAATTAAGCCGGAAAACATCCACGCCGGCGTCGAACAAGGCGCGGATCTGATCCAGGGTCGAACTCGCCGGGCCGAGGGTCGCGACGATTTTTGCGCTGCGCCGGCGCTGCATGTCGATCTCCCAACCGAAATTTCGGGTCAGCCGCCAACCAGGATGGCCCGAAAATCATTGACGTTGGTCAAGGTCGGACCGGTCACCACCAAGTCACCGAGGGCGGCAAAAAACCCGTATCCATCGTTCTCGGCAAGCGCCGCTTTCGCTGAGATGTCTCGGGCGGCGGCGCGCGCAATGCTGTCGGGATAGATGATCGCGCCGGCGTTATCTTCAGTCCCGTCGATCCCGTCGGTGTCGCACGCCAATGCCGAGATGCCCTCGGCGCCATCGAGCGCCACGGCCAATGCCAACAGAAACTCGACGTTTCGCCCGCCACGTCCCGCGCCCGCGACAGTCACGGTAGTTTCGCCGCCCGACAGCAGAACCGCTGGGAGATGCACTGTTTGCGCGCCGACGCGAAATTCGCCCGACCGCAGCTGGAGTGCAATCGCGGCATGCACCCGCGACACCTCGCGTGCTTCGCCCTCGATTCGGTCGCTGAGCACGATAGGCGTGACGTTTCGTCGCAAGGCCTCCTCGGCCGCCGCTCCCAATGAGTTTTGCGGGCTGGCGATCAGCTCGAACCGTGCATTTCGAAAAACCGGATCACCGGGTTTTGGGGTTTCGTGGGCTGCCGAAACGAGGTGGTTGAGCACTGCTGCCGGCTCGTCGATGCGATATTTTGCGAGCACCGCGCGCGCGTCCGCGAAAGTCGTTGCGTCGGGCACGGTCGGGCCCGAGGCGATAACCGCCGGGTCGTCGCCCGGAACGTCCGAGATTGCTAGAGTGATAACGCGCGCCGGTGCTGCTGCCGCTGCCAAGCGGCCGCCCTTGATTGCCGAAAGGTGCTTGCGCACCGTGTTCATCTCGGTGATCGTCGCCCCGGATCGCAACAATGCCCGCGTTACCGCCTGCTTGTCAGCCAAGGTCAGACCGGGTGCGGGGAGCGTCAGCAGCGCCGAGCCGCCGCCCGACGCGAGAAAGATCATTTGATCGTCGGGCCCAAGGCTATCTGCCATATCGAGGATGCGCTGCGCGGCGCGTTTGCCGGCATCATCCGGCACTGGATGGCTCGCCTCCAGAATTTCGATGCGGTCCCATGGAAGGGCATGTCCATAGCGCGTCAAAACAAGACCTTCGAGCATGCCGGGCCACAAGGCCTCGAACGCATGAGCCATTGCCGCGGCAGCTTTGCCGGCGCCGGTTACAACCGTACGTCCCGGCACCGGCGCGGGAATATGGCCGATCATCGCCCTAAGCGGGTCCGCCGCGGCGAGCGCCGCGCCAAACAAGGCTCTCAGAAATTCTCCCGGCAGCGTTTGATCGCGGGCGGTCACGTCACGCTTCCATATTGCCAAGCTGGACGGCATTTCATATCGAGTGATCGGCAAAGGCCAGCATTTGATCGTCCCGCGACGATCTTGGTCGCATAATCAGCTCGCAACGAGGGACGAGGTTTGTGAGGCTGTTAGGCCGCCGCGGATTGAGCAGCGCGGCAATGGTAGTCGTGTTGCTGGCTTCGACGACGCCGGGTGGGGCAGGGGCGCCGACACCGGGTGCGGAGGGGACGCCCACGCCGGGTGCGGCCGGGGCACCAACGCCGGGTGGGGTTGGGTCGCCGAGGCCGGGTGGGGTTGGGTCGCCGAGGCCGGGTGGGGTTGGGTCGCCGAGGCCGGGTGGGGTTGGGTCGTCAACGCTAGGTGCGGCCGGGTCCCCGACGGCAGGTGCCGCCGGGGCACTGACGCCGGGTGCGGCCGGGTCGTCGACGCCAGGTGCGGCCGGGTCGCCGACGGCAGGTGCGGCCGGGGCACCGATGCCGGGTGCGGCCGGGGCGCCAATACCGGGCGCGGCCAGGCCAACAACGCCCTCACAGGTTGAACGGACACCATTCTCCGAGCTGTTCGCTCAGCTCGCCGCACACCTTGTCGAAGTGGTCGTCAACATCTCGACCACCCAGGCACCCGGCGCCCCGGCCGGCAAGACCGGCGAGGCGCAAGCGCCGAACGCAGGATCGCAGCTCGACGAGTTTTTTCGGAATTTCTTTGGCGACAAGAACGGTCTTAGCGGACCAAACGGGCTCGGGCCGCCGGTTGCATCCCTCGGGTCCGGCTTCATCATTGATCCCTCCGGACTGATCGTGACAAACAACCACGTCATCGCCAATGCCGAGCAGATCTCGGTCACGCTCTCGGACAACACGACCTTGGCGGCGCATGTCGTCGGCCGCGATTCGGTCAGTGATCTCGCACTCTTAAAGATCGACGCCAAGACGCCGCTGCCCGCAGCGAAATGGGGTGATTCGGCGAATACGCGAGTTGGCGACTGGGTGCTGGCGATCGGCAACCCGTTTGGTCTCGGCGGCACCGTCACCTCAGGCATCATCTCGGCGACCGCGCGCGACATCCATTCTGGCCCGTACGACGATTTTCTGCAGACCGATGCCTCGATCAACCGCGGCAATTCGGGCGGGCCAATGTTTAACCTCAGGGGCGAGGTGATCGGCATCAACACCGCGATCTTCTCGCCGTCGGGTGGGTCGATCGGGATCGGCTTTGCGATTCCCTCCGCTTCGGCGCGCCCGATCATCGATCAGCTGCGGACAACCGGAAAGGTCGAGCGTGGCTGGATCGGCGCCCACATCCAACCGGTCACTGACGACATCGCCGCCGCCATCGGGCTCGACAAGAGCCGGGGTGCGATGATTGCGTCAACCGATCCGGCTAGCCCGGCGGCGCAAGCGAAGTTGCAACCGGGCGACGTGATCCTGGCCTATGACGGCAAGGCGGTCGATCGCAGTCGACAGCTGCCGCGGCTCGTCGCCGAGACCGCACCCGACAAGCTGATCAAGCTTTCAATCTGGCGCGACGGCAAGCCGCTCGACATCGAGCTAAAAGTGGCAGCACTCGACCCGAACCGCCCGGTGGTGACGCCGCCCCCGCCGGAACCCGAAAAGCCAAAACCGCCGCCGAGCATCGAGGCGCTCGGTCTCAAGCTGACCCGGCTGACCCCGGATCTGCGCAAGCAATTCTCACTACCGGAGACCGCAAGAGGGGTGGTGATTACGGATGTCCCGGCCAACAGCGCCGCTGCGACGAAAGGCCTACGCGCAGGGGACCTGTTGATCGCTGTCGGGCCTAGCCCGGTTACCACACCCGAGGAAATTCAGCAGAAGGCCGCCGCCACCAAAAAGATCGGGCGCAAGGACCTTCTGGTCCGCGTCGAGCGCGACGGCATTACCCGGTTTGTCGCGCTCCCGACTGAAGGCGGTTGAGCAGCCGGTGAGCTTTGCTATTCAGCCGCGGCCAGCGCGGGAGTGGTAACCGATACGGGAGCGCGCAGGCGGTTGAGAAGGTTGGCCTCTTTCGCCTTGGCAAGCGCGAGGTTCGCTTCCTTGATATGGCCGAAGCCACGGATTTCGAGCGGGAGTGCGGCCAATTCGACGGCAACCGCGTGATTGCCCGGTGCCAGTCGGCTGACGATTTCGTCGATCATCGTCTCGTATTGGCCGATCAGCCGGCGTTCGGTGCGGCGCTCCTCGCTATGGGCGAAAATATCGAACCGGGTGCCGCGCAGCCGCCGCAGCTTCGCCAGCAGCCCAAAAACGCGCAGCATCCACGGCCCGAACTCGCGCTTGCGCAAATGCCCGGTTTGCGGGTCGCGATCGCCGAGAATCGGCGGGGCGAGGTGAAAACGTAGCTCGTAGGCGCCATCGAACTGATCGGCGACGCGCTTCAGGAAATCGCTCTCAGTGTAGAGGCGGGCGACTTCGTATTCATCCTTATAGGCCATCAATTTGAACAGGCCGCGCGCGACAGCCTTGGTCAGTTCGGTGCTGCTCGGAAGACGTGCGGCTTCAGCTTCGCGCACCCGCCGAACTCGATCGGCATAGCGGGCGGCATAGGCTCGGTCTTGATAGTCGGTCAGGAACGCGATTCGCCGCTCGATCAGCTGGTCGAGTGTTTCGGAGAGACGTTGGCTCGCCGGCACCGTGCTTGGCGGCGTTGCGTGCCTCTCCACCAAATCAATGTCGACCGCAGCCCGGCGTCCCCAGCGGAAAGCGTTGCGGTTAAAGTCGACGGCGACCGCGTTCAGCTCGATCGCGCGCTCAATTGCCTCGGATGACAGCGGAACGAGACCGCGCTGATAAGCATAGCCGAGCATAAACAAATTGCTGGCAATCGAGTCACCGAGGAGCCCCGTCGCAAGCCGAGTCGCGTCGAGAAACTCGGCGTTTTCGGGTCCTGTCGCTTCCGCGATGCTGCGCTCCATCGCGTCGGTCGGGAACACCAAATCAGGGTTGCGGGTGAAATCGCCGGTGATCGTTTCGTGGCGGTTGACGACAGCGTGGCTGTATCCGGGTTCGAGCTTTGTCAGGGCGTCGGCGCTCGCCGAAACCACAAGATCGCAGCCCAACAGCAGTTCGGCATTGCCGGCGGCGATGCGCACCGCGTGGATCTGATCTGGCTTTTGGGCGATGCGGACATGGCTGTAAACGGCACCGCCTTTCTGCGCGAGCCCCGTCATGTCGAGAACGGTGCAGCCTTTGCCTTCGAGATGGGCGGCCATGCCGAGCAGCGCACCGATTGTGACGACGCCGGTTCCGCCGACACCGGTAATGAGGATCCCGTATACACGGTCGAGCGCCGGTTGCGCTGGTTCGGGCAGTGGCGGTAGTCCCTCCTCGCCTAGCTCCCCGGCCCGGCGCTTTTTGAGCCCCCCGCCATGGACCGTCACAAAGCTGGGACAGAACCCGTTGACGCAGGAATAGTCTTTATTGCAGCTCGATTGATCGATCGCGCGTTTGCGCCCGAACTCGGTTTCGACCGGCACCACTGAAACGCAGTTCGAGGTTTTCGAGCAATCACCGCAGCCTTCACAAACCAGATCATTGATAAAGACGCGCTTTGCCGGATCGGGGAACCGGCCGCGCTTGCGGCGGCGCCGTTTTTCAGCGGCGCACGTCTGATCGTAAACAATCGCGGTGACACCTGGGATCTCGCGCAACTCGCGTTGCACCATGTCGAGGTCGTCGCGATGGCGCACCGCGATCCCGGCAGGGAATCCGGCGTTTTGCGGGTATTTATCGGGTTCGTCGGTGACAACGACGATGCGGCCGACGCCTTCGGCGGCGAGCTGGCGGGTCAATGCCGGCACGGTCAGCCCGGTATCGCTCGGCTGGCCGCCGGTCATTGCGACAGCGTCGTTGAATAACAGCTTGTAGGTGATGTTGACCTTGGCGGCGATAGCCGCGCGGATCGCGAGAACCCCCGAATGCGTATAGGTCCCGTCGCCGAGATTGGCAAAAATATGCGGGGTCTCCGTGAACGGCGCCTGGCCGATCCAGGGGACGCCCTCGCCGCCCATTTGCGTAAATGTCGCCGTCGAGCGATCCATAAACTGGGCGAGGTAATGGCAGCCAATGCCGGCGACTGCACGGCTCCCTTCGGGTACTTTGGTCGAACTGTTGTGTGGACATCCGGAGCAGAAATAGGGGGTGCGCGCAAATGGCACGACATTGCCGCCGCCCAGCTGGCGCTCTTTGACTTCGAGGAAGGCGAGGCGCTCCTGGATCCGCGGCGAGGTGTGAAAGCGGGCGATTCGCTGCGCGATCACGCGCGCGATCATCGCCGGCGTCAGCTCCCCAGTTGATGGCAGAATCCAGTTGCGGTTTTCATCGAATTTGCCGATGACCCGCGGGCGGACATCCTCGCGCCAATTGTAGAGTTGTTCCTTGAACTGGTTTTCAATGACCGCGCGTTTTTCCTCGACAACCAGAATTTCTTCGAGACCCTCGGCAAAATGGCGAATGCCCTCGCGTTCGAGCGGCCACGACATTCCCACTTTGTAGAGGCGAAACCCGATCTCGGCGGCGTGCGCGTCGTCGATGCCGAGATCGTCCAGCGCCTGGCGCACGTCGAGGTAGGATTTACCGGTCGTGACAATGCCAAAGCGCGGGCGCGGGCTGTCGATGACGATGCGGTCGAGCCGGTTGGCTCCACCAAAAGCAAGCGCTGCGTAGAGCTTAAGTTTGTGCAGGCGGTATTCCTGGTCGAGCGGCTGGTCGGGCCAGCGGATGTTAAGCCCGCCGGGCGGCATTTCGAAATCTTCAGGTAAAACGATACGGACCCGTTCGGGGTCGAGCTCGAACGAGGCCGAACTGTCCATCGTCTCGGCGATGGTCTTAAGCGCAATCCAGCAGCCGGAATAGCGCGACATCGCCCAGCCGTAGAGACCGAAATCGATAATCTCCTGCACCCCGGAGGGATTCAGCACCGGAATGCACGCATCCATGAACGCGTATTCCGATTGATGCGCCAGAGTCGAAGACTTACAGGTATGGTCGTCACCGGCGAGCAGCAGCACCCCGCCATGACGCGATGACCCCGCGGCGTTGCCGTGCTTCAACGCGTCGCCGCTGCGATCGATGCCCGGGCCCTTGGCGTACCACATCGCAAATACGCCGTCATACTTGGCGCCGGGGAAGAGATTGAGCTGTTGGCTGCCCCATACAGCGGTGGCGCCGAGTTCCTCGTTGATCGCGGGCTGGAACCGGATGTGGTTTTTTTCGACAAAGCGTCGTGCAGCCCACAGCGCCTGGTCAAAACCACCTAACGGCGAGCCGCGGTAACCGGAAATAAAGCATCCGGTGTTAAGTCCGGCAGCGGCGTCACGCTGACGCTGCATGATTGGCAGACGGACCAGCGCTTGGGTCCCGGTCAGGTAGGCGCGTCCCTTGTCGAGAACGTATTTGTCGTCGAGTGTGACCGCCGCCAGCGCCATCGCGACCTCCCGAAACGCCGCTACTGTTTGATAAGACGTAGTGTTATGCTGGTGGTTCCTCAATGAGCAGCGCAACCCATTCGGGAAAAGGAAATGACCCTGCCGTGTTTAGGCGAGCCAGCGGCATTAAATTCCGTGCGGAGGGACCACAAGCGAACGAACTCCAACGGCAGCCGCTGTCGATGCTGATTGCGGGGTCGTTCGGGGAAGGGTAATGCTTACTTAACCAATCAGGTTTGGGGTGTTTTTGAATGCCGGACTTGGCATTGACGCGCGAGCCACCGAACCCATCATTGCTCTCGGCGCTGCATGAGCTTCTCGGCAATCGGGTGTCGACCGCGGCGGCAGTTTGTGCGCAGCACGGCAAGGACGAATCCTATCACCAGGCGCATGCCCCCGATGCCGTCGTGTTTCCTGGCAGCACGGAGGAAGTCGCCCGGATCGTAAAGCTCTGCGCCGAATACAACGCGCCGGTGATTGCCTTTGGCACGGGCACCTCGCTCGAGGGTCACGTCGCTGCACTTAAGGGGGGCGTCTGTGTCGACATGATGCAGATGAACCGAATTTTGCGCGTCAACGCCGAGGACCTCGACGCTACGATCGAAGCCGGGGTCACCCGCAAGCAGCTCAATGAATATCTGCGCGATACTGGATTGTTTTTTCCGATAGACCCCGGCGCCGACGCCTCGCTTGGCGGCATGGCGGCAACCAGGGCCTCGGGCACCAACGCGGTGCGATACGGCACGATGCGCGAGAATGTGCTGTCCCTGACGGTCGTTCTGGCCGATGGTCGGATTATTCGAACCGCGCGCCGAGCGCGCAAATCAGCCGCCGGGTATGATTTAACCCGGCTATTTGTCGGCTCCGAGGGGACGCTCGGGATTATTACCGAACTCACTCTCAGGCTTTACGGAATCCCCGAGGCGATTTCGGCAGCGGTATGCGCTTTTCCGACACTCGATGACGCGGTCAACACGGTGATCACGACCATTCAATCCGGGGTGCCGGTAGCGCGAATCGAGTTGCTCGACGAAGCTCAGATGGGGGCAATAAACAAATACTCAAAGCTCGACCATAAAGTGGCCCCCACTTTATTTTTCGAATTCCACGGATCCCCGGCAGGCGTCGCCGAGCAGTCTGAAACCGTAAAGTCGATCGCCGCGGAAAGCGGCGGTGATGATTTCCGGTGGACGACCACGGCCGAGGAACGCGCCAAACTTTGGCAGGCCCGGCACGACGCTTATTATGCGGCATTGGCGTTACGCCCGGGCTCAAAAGGCTGGGCGACCGATGTTTGCGTGCCGATTTCGCGGCTTGCCGAGTGTATTCACGATACAAAGCAAGATCTGGCGCAATCGTCGATCCCGTCAGCTATGGTGGGCCACGTAGGAGATGGCAATTTCCATCTTGTTTTTATGATCGACCCGAATCGACCGGAAGAAATCGCTGAAGCCCGCCGGCTCAATGACCGAATGGTGACACGGGCACTGGCAATGGAAGGTACGTGCACTGGCGAGCATGGGGTCGGTTACGGGAAAATGGATTTCCTCGTTGCCGAGCACGGCGACGCTGTTAGTGTCATGCGAATGATTAAGCTGGCGCTCGATCCGAACAATCTAATGAACCCTGGCAAAATCGTGCGGGCGTGATCGTTCGCCGTCCCCTCCTAGATAGCTCGCGGAACTAAAAAACAGCTTCATTGTTGACGTGACGGCAGGTATTATCACAGTACTAAGAGCAGAGTCGGGTTCTATTGATCTCGCTGGGCAGCATTAAGTTTGCCAGGCAGGGTCGTAGCACAAGCTTACAAATTCTGTGTCTCGCTGCTTGCCGCGATGGGGTGACGTCACCTGCATTGAAATAGGGCGGGGTAGGTGGCGCTCAGAAGTCCAATATAAGCCACGCAGACGAAGGTCCTTCGTATGGAAAAGTCGAGTAAAAGAGGGAAAATTCCCCAGCAGGATTGGCCGACAATTATCTCCCGATACGAGTCGGGTGAGACCCTTGCGAGTATCGCTCGCACTTATGACTGCTCGCCCCCGGCGATTAGCTATATCGTCAGCCGCACTCGGGCGCGAACCGCGGCAGCTGAAAGCGCTGCACCGACCCCGCCTGGATTGCCTTTAACCGAGCCTCAACTGGTAAAAACCTCAGGATCGACGACACCCATCAATGACATACCAGAACCCGATTCGGCGCATAGCGAGGTCACATTCGAGAAAGCCCGGCACGCCACCTCCGTAGAAACTCAGCAATCGGCTATCGAGGTGGTCACATCATCGGATTCAAAACGACAAACAGATGCTGAACGGATCACTCAAAAGGAATTGTTTTCTCCTCAAATGCCATCTTCATCCTTACCCGGGCGCACTCAAGCTGTGACGCCAGTCGGCTGGGAGCCGCCGGGCGATGCCCCGCGACCCCGTGACGGGCATTCCACAATTGAAACAGTTGGTCCATCCCGCCCACCCAATCAGCAGGGCGCCACTCCACAAAACGGAGACGGCCGGCGGACGCTTCACCTGTCGCTGCACGGGAACGGACCCGTCTCGAGCCCCGCGATGCCTCCGCCAAGCCAAAACGGCGCCAACTCCGGCAATGCCTTAGATGGTCGGCCGGTTTCGCGCCCGCCGCAGGGTTCAGCGGGCTTCGTACCACAAACCCGCCAGCCTCCTCCTTCACCAAGGCCCTCATTTGGGCCGGCGCCTGGCGCCATAGGGCCAGCGCTCGGCGCCTCAGGGATGACGGACCAGACCAATAAAGTTCGCGAGGGCGGGGCTTTTATCGATCGAGCGCTACGCGAACGCATTGATGAAGATATCGCAGTCTTTCTTGCTGCCTTCGATGCGGCTCTCGACCACGATACGACCGAGAGCAGAACCGAGTTGCGGGAAGCTACCGACCGTCTTTTGCGCGCCGGGGCCCGCACCCGAATCGAGCTTGAACGGCTGGAGGCGCGCGTTCCGCTGCACCCGCGCGATGCCTCTCCGCGTCCGTCACCGGCTTTCCGCCCGCGTTAAAGATTGTCGCACCGAACGGCCGCGCGTTTTGAAAAAGCCGCGCGCGACCGATCGGGCGAATTGGTCTCCTTAACCCTGATTGCCTAAGGTAACGCCGACATACTGCGTCACACCATGGCGATTGAGCAGTAGCAGCGCGGTCTTTTTCGATGATTGGGCGGCCTCTTTCAGCTTCGCCGCGGCTTCCTCAGGCGTATGCACCAGCTGCTGATTGATCGAAACGATTACATCGCCATCCGCCACACCGACATCATCGCCGGCACTGCCATTATCGACGCGGGTGACGACAACCCCGTCGACGCCCTTGGCTACGTGCAGCTCCTGGCGTAACCGATTGGTCAGCGGAGCAAAGTGCATCCCCGATGCAGAAGCCTCGGAGGCCTGATCGTCATTTTGCTCGCCGGCAGCCGAGGCGACCTTGTTATTGTCCGGGAGCTCACCGAGCTTTGCCTGCAAATCGGTCTCATGTCCGTCGCGCCACACCGTCACTGTCGCTTCGCTGCCGGGATTGGCGGTCGCGACGAGTCTCGGCAAATCATGAAGCTGGTCCACCTGGGTGCCATTAAAGCCCAAGATGACGTCGCCTTGCTTCAGACCCGCTTTAGCGGCCGGACCGTCGGGATTGACGACTGAAACCAGCGCGCCGTGGTCGCCGTGAAGACCGAGGCTGGCTGCAATGGCCGGTGTGACCTCCTGGATTTGAACCCCGAGCCACCCGCGGGTGATCTTGCCGTGCTCCTCGAGCTGCGCGACGATGTTCTTCGCAACGTTGGACGGCACCGCGAAACCAATACCCACGCTGCCGCCATTGGGTGAATAGATCGCAGTGTTGATGCCGATTACCTGGCCTTCGAGGTTAAAGGTCGGACCGCCGGAATTGCCGCGATTGATCGGTGCATCGATCTGCAGAAAATCGTCGTAGGGTCCCTCATTGATGTCGCGGCCGCGGGCCGAAATGATCCCGGTGGTTACTGTCCCGCCTAGCCCAAACGGGTTACCGACCGCCATCACCCAATCCCCGACTTGGGCAGCGCTGCTGTCGCCGAAGGTGACATAAGGGAGCGGGTGATCGGCTTTGATTTTCAGCACGGCGAGATCGGTCTTGGGATCACGACCAATAATCTTCGCGGTGTATTTGGTCTTGTCTTGCAGAATGACTTCGACCTTACCGGCGTCGCCGACGACGTGGTTATTGGTAACAACATAACCCGAGGAATCGATAATAAAACCGGAGCCGAGTGCTATGCGGTGCGGCATGCCCTCCGGCATTTGGGGAAACGCATGCCGCCCGCCGCCCTCCGGATTTTGTTGGTCAAAGAAACGCCGCAGCATTTCGTCAAACGGAGAATTCGGGAATCCGTGAAATGGCGAACTCTGAAATGGTTGCTCTTCTTCGGACATCTGATCGGCCCCGGCTTTTTGCGTGACCGAGATGTTCACGACAGCCGGCAAGACCTTCTTGACCAAAGGTGCGAAGCTCTGCTGCTGGATCAGCGCCACCGGCGAGGTCATCGTTTGCGGTGCCGGAGACAAAGGTGCCGAGTTTTCGGCCCAAACCATCGGCGATAAAGCGAGCGTCGCCCCGAGCCCAAAGCCCAGCGCCGCGGCGCGCCCGCGGGTGACCTTTGGGAGCCGGATCTTATCAGCGGAAAAATTGACCATTCTGTCCTCTTGTTCACGGCTGGTTGCCCCGTACCCCGAACACCGCAGGCGTCGCGAGAGCGAACGGGATCAGAGGATAATTGCATCCCTGGCCTGACACCCGGCTTTCCTCGAAATTAAATCGCTGTAACCTAGGGTGCGCTTAGTAAGTGGTGTTTGACCCTGCCCGAGGCTCGGCGTTAAACGACTGAACCGCCCCGGTGTCCACGCCGCGAGAATGAGGAAACTCCCGATGAGCCGTTACCGCGAGATAACTCTCGCCGAGATGACCCAGCCGCAAAAAGAAGTTCATGACGAGATCGTCGCCGGCAAGCGCGGTCGATTCGGCGGCCCATTCCAGCTCTTGATCCGGGCACCGGAAGTGTGCCGGCACCTGTCTCGGCTTGGCGAATATCTGCGCTGGGGCAGTTCGCTGCCGCCGGCATTGTCAGAATTGGCAATATGCCTGACCGCGCGCAGCATCCGGGCGAATTACGAGTGGTATGCGCACGCGCCGCTGGCGATCGAAGCCGGGGTGCCGGCCAATGCGATCGAGGCGATCCGTACCGGCGTCAGGCCGGAATTTGCAAACAACGAGCAGGCGCTCGTTTATCGGATCGTTACCGAGCTGATCGATAGCAAGAGACTGTCCGACGCGAGGTTTGCGGAGGCGATCGAGGCGTTCGGCGAGCAGGGCGTCGTCGAACTCGGGACGATTATCGGCTACTACACCGCAATCGGGAATGCGCTCAACGTGTTCCAGGTTCCACTGCCTCCCGGTACCCCGCAACCCTTCGCGGACTGAGGACGAGGGCGGGGATCAGCGGATTCGTGAATCACCCGGTCCCCGGCAAAGCGTACTGTTTAGCGCCGTTCCCGGTTACGCCGCCTGTGTCTGCGGCAGGCCGCGCTCGAGCAGCTCCGCCAAGCGGCGGGCAAAGGCCGGGGGGTCGGGCAATTGTTCGCCCTCGATAATCCGCGCCTGATCGAGCAGCAGCCAGGCAAACTCGCCGATCTGATCCGACGCACCGGTCTCACCGACGCTCGCCGCAAGACGCTCGATCAGCTTGTGTCGGGGATTGAGTTCGAGGATGCGCTTGGCAGCGGTATCCAGTTGACGATGCTGCTTCAATAGCCGTTCGAGATGCATGTCCATATCGCCCTCGTCGGCAACCAGACAGACCGCGCTGTCGGTCAGCCGATCTGAGCTGCGGACGTCTTTGACTGCGTCTCCAAGTGCCAGTTTAAAAATCGCGATCAGGCTGGCGAGCTTGGCCGGCGGCTCGGGCAGTTCCTGCGGCTTCTCCTCAGGCGGGGTGATCTTAACGAGATCGACGCCGCCGCGAGTTGCTGATTTGAACGGCTTCTCCTTATACGTTCCGATCGCAGATACCCAGAATTCGTCGATCGGATCGGTCAGCATCAACACTTCTACGCCGCGCGCACGGAAGCCCTCAAGCTGCGGGCTGCGCTTGACGATCTCCAGATTGTCGCCGGTGATCGTATAGATCGCGTCCTGCCCCGGCCGCATCCTCTCGATGTATTGATCGAGGGACACGAGTTCGTCGCGCGCGGTCGAACGAAACCGGACAAGTTCCAGCAAAGAATCGCGCTGGTCGCGGTCCTCGTAGAGGCCTTCCTTCAACACCGCGCCAAAATTGTCCCAGAATTTGGCGTATTCCTCAGGCTCCTCGGTCGCCTTCTTGCCGAGTTCGGTCAGCACCCGCCGGGTCAGCTGCTGGCGCATTCGCGCGACCATCGGGTTGGATTGCAACATTTCGCGGCTGATGTTGAGCGGCAGGTCTTCGCTATCGACGACGCCGCGCAAGAAGCGCAAATAGGCGGGCAGCAGGTCGGTGCCCTCGTCGGTAATGAATACCCGGCGGACATACAGCTTGACCCGGCTTTTGCGCTCCGGATCGAACAGATCGAACGGCTTGGTCGAAGGCACGAAGAGCAAATTGGTGTATTCGAGCACGCCCTCGGCTTTGTTGTGCAGGGTCAACCATGGATCGTCAAAGCTGTGGCCGACGTGATGATAGAATTCTTTGTATTGCTCGGGCGTAATTTCCGAGCGCGGTCGGGTCCACAGTGCGGAGGCGGTGTTGATCGTTTCATCTTTACCGCCGTCCTTTAGAACGATCGGCAATCCGATATGGTCGGAATAGGTGTGAACTATGCGGCGCAACCGGGCGGCATCGAGATATTCGTCTTCGCCCTCGCGCAAATGGACAATAATGGATACGCCTCGCGCCGCATCCGGCAGCGGCTCGATCGTAAATTCGCCTTTGCCGTCGGAGATCCAGCGCCAGCCTTCGCTTTCGCCGGCCTTTCGGGACAGCACCTCGACTTTTTCGGCCACCATAAACGCTGAGTAAAAGCCGACACCGAATTGGCCGATCAGGCTCATATCCTTGCGCGCGTCACCCGATAGCTGGCTCATAAAGGCCGCCGTGCCGGAGCGGGCAATCGTGCCGAGATTTTCGATCAACTCGTCGCGGTTCATGCCGATGCCGTTATCGGCGATTGTCAGGGTCCGAGATTTCTTATCGGGGGTCAGTACGACGCGGTAGTCGGTATCGCCCCCAGCCAATGCCGGGTCGGTCAGGGCCGCGTAGCGCAGCCGATCGCAAGCATCGGAGGCGTTGGAGATCAATTCGCGCAAAAAAATCTCTTTTTCGCTGTAAAGCGAATGCGCGACGATTTCGAGAAGGCGGCTGACTTCCGCCTGGAAGCTTCTTGTTTCCTGGGTCATGGTCTGCCGTGGCGGGTTGGCGTTAATGCGTTCGGGATATGTAGCGCAGATCGTATCCGCGCAAGATATCCGAGGTCAGCAATTCACGCCCGGTCGGCTCGGCGCCATCGCTCGACGGTTTTCTCGACCCGCCCGCCATCGACCTCGCTGGTCCAAGCCTCAGTAAATGACGCCGTCGCACTTCTTGGGCGGCGCTCGGCCGGGAGCACAGAAAGCGAGATACGCATGGGTACGGATACTCCTTCACCGACCGCGATTGCCTCTCCGTTACCAAGAGCCGGCAGAAAATTCAGTAATCCGTAACACGATTCGGGTACCGCACTGCGCACGATATCCTGATCTTCCTGGCCGGTCATGCGCAGAGCGAATAGAGTATTGCACTCAGACAGAAGTCCCGGGGCCAGATCCGACGGTCGTTGGCTGACGACGCACAACGAAACCGCGTATTTGCGGCCCTCTTTGGCGATGCGGAAGAGGGCTCGCTTTGCCGCTTCGAAGCCGAGACTTTGATCGCGCGGCGCGTAGCGATGCGCTTCTTCGCAGACAATCGTGATGGGGATCGGGGTTTCGCTCCACAACGCGAAATCAAAGGCCAGACGGCATAAGACCGAGACGATGACGTTCACAACTTCGGAGGGGATACCGGCAAGGTCGAGAATGGTAATCGGCTTCCCGGCAACGGGGATGCGGAATAACTGCGCGAGGATATCGCACAGCTCGTCGCGAAGGGTCATACGCGTGTTGAAAACAAAAGCATAGCGCGCATCGTTCTGCAGCGCAGTGATGTGGCTGGTCACCGCATGATAGGCGGCGACGCTTTCTGGGCGATCCAAGCTCCCCATGGCCGCGTCGATAAACCGCAAGACATCCGCCATTCGGTAGGGCGCCGGGGTATCCACCGTGCCGCGGCGCTCGAGGCCCGTCTTCGCGAAGTAGAGTTTCTTGGCTGCCAGTACTGCCTCGCCGAGGATTTTCACCTGATCCGGATGACTGTCCGCGCCGAGGATGATTTCGGTGAGCTCTTCGAAATTGAAAAGCCAATAGGGAAAATATAGACCGTGACCCGGGCTCAGCACTGCAGCCCGTCCGCCGAACGCGGCCGCATACTCGCTGTGTAGGTCGAGCAAAATCAGATGCGCGTTGGGGGAATGGTCAATGATTGCACTCAAGAGCGCCGCAACGAGGCAGGACTTGCCCGATCCGGTTGTGCCGACGATGCTGAAATGCTTCCCGAATAGTTCGTCGGCGAGAATATAGGCGGGAACCTCTGGGTTCTGGTGAAGCAGGCCGATGGCGGCGGTCGGAGCATCCGGACGTGCGTAGACTTGCTGTAGATCGGACGGGGTGGCGAGCAGGACGGGAGTATCCAGCGCTGGAAAGCCGGATATGCCCCGCTTGAAAGGGTCGGAAGCGCCGCTGCCGATCTCGCCTGCGAACTCGATTTCGGCGGTTTTGAAGTCTTGGGCCGTGGGCTCCAATCCCGGATCGGCCACTTCTAGTCGGCTTACCATTCCATAAACTGTGCCCGACCGCGTCTGCATCTTGACGAGATTACCAATTTCGACCGGATGCAGGTCTTGCTCCTCCAGCATTACGGTGGAGCGCGATGCAGACACGGCGATTATTCGCCCAATGCGGCACCCATCGAGATCATCAGCACCAAACCCGTCCACAAAATCTTCCTGTTACCAGCAACAGCCCAAAATCGCGCAATTTTGAAAAGATTCGGTGAAAACTCGACCGGCCAGAATAAGGGTTTTCCGCGGCGACGCACCGCGGCGGATTTGACGGTTTGCTCTTGCCATGTCGCCCTACGCACCCGATACCTTTGCCATGGCCATGTTCAGCCCCGCTCCGCGCCTTGTCGCGGTCCTCGGGCCGACCAATACCGGCAAGACGCATCTCGCGATCGAGCGCATGCTCGGCCATAAAAGCGGGATGATCGGGTTTCCGCTGCGGCTGCTCGCCCGCGAGAATTACGATCGCATCGTCAAACTGCGCGGCGCCCGGGCGGTGGCGCTGATTACCGGCGAAGAAAAAATCGTCCCGCCAAACCCGTCCTATTTTGTCTGTACAGTGGAATCGATGCCGCTCGACCGCGCCGTCGATTTTCTCGCTGTCGATGAGATTCAGCTCTGCGCTGATCCGGAGCGTGGCCACGTCTTCACCGCGCGGCTGCTGCATGCGCGCGGCCTGGCCGAAACGATGTTTCTCGGCGCCGACACGATCAAGCCGCTGATGCGGCGGCTCGTGCCCGAATTCGAGCATGTCAGTCGGCCCCGTTTTTCGACTTTGGCCTATACCGGGCATAAGAAGGTGACCCGGTTGCCGCGACGCAGCGCTGTCGTCGCCTTTGCCGTCGCGGACGTGTTTTCACTGGCCGAGTTGATCCGGCGCCAGCGTGGTGGCACCGCGGTCGTGCTCGGGGCGCTGTCGCCGCGGGCGCGCAATGCTCAGGTCGGGATGTTCCAGGCTGGCGAGGTCGACTATCTCGTCGCCACCGATGCGATCGGGATGGGGCTCAACATGGATCTCGACCATGTCGCCTTTGCCCGCATCGGCAAGTTCGACGGGCGCGGCCCGCGGCGGCTGACCGCGGCCGAAATCGCCCAGATCGCCGGTCGCGCCGGGCGTCATATGAGCGACGGCACCTTTGGCACGACCGCCGAGCAAGGACCGCTCGATGGTGAAATCGTAGAGGCGGTCGAAACCCATCGCTTCGACCCGTTGACCAAGCTCAACTGGCGCAACACCAGGCTGCACTTCGAGTCGATCGACGCTTTGCTGCAGAGCCTTGATGAGCGCCCGCCACTGCCCGGCCTCGTTCAGGCGCGGCAGGCCGACGATCATCGCGCCTTGCAGGCGCTCGCCCGCAACCGCGATGTCACCCAGCTCGCCGGCAACCGGGCCGCCGTGCGGCTGCTCTGGGACGTGTGCCAGATCCCGGATTTCCGCAAGGTTATGACCGACAGCCACACGAGGCTGCTGGCGCATATCTTTACCCATCTCGCCGGACCCCAGGAACGGCTGCCGACGCAATGGATCGCGGGGCAGATGAACAACCTCGACCGGACCGATGGCGACATCGACAGCCTGATGGCGCGGATCGCCCACATTCGTACTTGGACCTATATCACCCATCGCAGCGATTGGGTCGACGGCGCCACCTCTTGGCAGGAGCAGGCGCGTAGTATCGAGGACCGCCTGTCCGACGCATTGCACGAGCGGATCACCCAGCGCTTTGTCGATCGCCGCTCGGCCTTCCTGGTGCGCCGGCTCGCCTCGGATGACGAATTGATTGCTTCGGTTTCGTCGAGCGGGGAAGTGCGCGTCGAGGGCGCCTATGTCGGCCGGCTCGAGGGGTTGCGCTTTGTCCCGGACGCGATTGATAGGATCGAAATGCGGATGGTCAACACCGCCGCCAATAGGGTATTGCGCGGCGAGATCGCGTCACGCGCACGGCTACTGGCGGCCGATGCCGACGAGGCGTTTACAATCGACGCTGCGGGCGGGCTGCGCTGGCGCGGCGGCGTGGTCGGCCGGCTGGTTGCCGGGGAGCGCATGCTGATTCCGCGGGTCGAGGCGATCGGCGGCGACTTTGTCGAGGGCGATCTCCGCGAAAAGATCCGGCAGCGCCTCGCGGCGTTTGTCCGCACCGAGATCGAACGCCGGCTCGCCCCCCTGTTCGCGATTTCCGGGTTGCCGCTTGGCGGTGTCGCGCGCGGCCTCGCATTTCAGCTCGCCGACGCACTGGGGAGCCTGCCAGCGGGGGAAGTGGTGCGCCAAGTCGCGGCCCTCGACCGGGCCGATCGCGCGGCGCTGAGCCGAAATGGGGTGCGGTTCGGCACCGAAACCGTGTATCTCGAGCGGCTGTTGCGGCCGGATGCGGTACGCTTTCGCGCCCTGCTATGGGTGGTGCGATTTGGACGAACCCCGCCGGCACTGCCCGGGACTCGCCGGCTCGCAAAAGCGATCGAAATCGATCCATCGCTGCCCTTGTCATTTTATGCCACACTCGGCTTTTTCGCCGCCAATGGGTTGGCGCTCCGCGCCGACCGGGTCGAGCGCCTCGCTGCGACCGCCCGCCAGCTTTCCAACTCGGCCCGTTCGCAGCGGACGACCGGCTCGCCGCGATCGCCGGTGTCGAGACCGCCGCACTGCGGCGGGTGTTAACCGCGCTCGGCTATCGCGCCGTCATTAGTGGCGGCGTTGAAACCTTTGTCGCGAGGCCGCGCCGCCGCCACGACAATACCACAGTGCGGCCGCCCGGAGAGGGGCATCCCTTTGCCAAACTGCAGGAGCTGAAGCTCGCTTGAGCAAGGCAGACAGCTTGGCTACGGCCGCAAGCCGGCGGATCGACCAGTGGCTATGGTTTGCGCGGCTTGCCAAGACGCGCTCCTCGGCGGCGCGCGTGTGTGCCGCGGGCGCGGTAACCCTCAACGGAGTTGCCG
>CAVRUN010000020.1:0-39787 GCA_963724435.1 uncultured Alphaproteobacteria bacterium
CGCCGCCTGTGTCTGCGGAGGCCGCGCTCGAGCAGCCCCCGCCAAGCGGCGGGCAAAGGCCGTGGGGTCGGGCAATTGTTCGCCCTCGCTAATCCGCGCCTGATCCAGCAGCAGCCAGGCAAACTCGCCGATCTGATCCGACGACCGGTCCGCCGACGCTCGCCGCAAGACGCTCGATCAGCTTGTGTCGGGGATTGAGTTCGAGGTGCGCTTGGCAGCGGTATCCAGTTGACGATGCTGCTTCAATAGCCGTTCGAGATGCATGTCCATATCGCCCTCGTCGGCAACCAGACAGACCGCGCTGTCGGTCAGCCGATCTGAGCTGCGGACGTCTTTGACTGCGTCTCCAAGTGCCAGTTTAAAAATCGCGATCAGGCTGGCGAGCTTGGCCGGCGGCTCGGGCAGTTCCTGCGGCTTCTCCTCAGGCGGGGTGATCTTAACGAGATCGACGCCGCCGCGAGTTGCTGATTTGAACGGCTTCTCCTTATACGTTCCGATCGCAGATACCCAGAATTCGTCGATCGGATCGGTCAGCATCAACACTTCTACGCCGCGCGCACGGAAGCCCTCAAGCTGCGGGCTGCGCTTGACGATCTCCAGATTGTCGCCGGTGATCGTATAGATCGCGTCCTGCCCCGGCCGCATCCTCTCGATGTATTGATCGAGGGACACGAGTTCGTCGCGCGCGGTCGAACGAAACCGGACAAGTTCCAGCAAAGAATCGCGCTGGTCGCGGTCCTCGTAGAGGCCTTCCTTCAACACCGCGCCAAAATTGTCCCAGAATTTGGCGTATTCCTCAGGCTCCTCGGTCGCCTTCTTGCCGAGTTCGGTCAGCACCCGCCGGGTCAGCTGCTGGCGCATTCGCGCGACCATCGGGTTGGATTGCAACATTTCGCGGCTGATGTTGAGCGGCAGGTCTTCGCTATCGACGACGCCGCGCAAGAAGCGCAAATAGGCGGGCAGCAGGTCGGTGCCCTCGTCGGTAATGAATACCCGGCGGACATACAGCTTGACCCGGCTTTTGCGCTCCGGATCGAACAGATCGAACGGCTTGGTCGAAGGCACGAAGAGCAAATTGGTGTATTCGAGCACGCCCTCGGCTTTGTTGTGCAGGGTCAACCATGGATCGTCAAAGCTGTGGCCGACGTGATGATAGAATTCTTTGTATTGCTCGGGCGTAATTTCCGAGCGCGGTCGGGTCCACAGTGCGGAGGCGGTGTTGATCGTTTCATCTTTACCGCCGTCCTTTAGAACGATCGGCAATCCGATATGGTCGGAATAGGTGTGAACTATGCGGCGCAACCGGGCGGCATCGAGATATTCGTCTTCGCCCTCGCGCAAATGGGCAATAATGGATACGCCTCGCGCCGCATCCGGCAGCGGCTCGATCGTAAATTCGCCTTTGCCGTCGGAGATCCAGCGCCAGCCTTCGCTTTCGCCGGCCTTTCGGGACAGCACCTCGACTTTTTCGGCCACCATAAACGCTGAGTAAAAGCCGACACCGAATTGGCCGATCAGGCTCATATCCTTGCGCGCGTCACCCGATAGCTGGCTCATAAAGGCCGCCGTGCCGGAGCGGGCAATCGTGCCGAGATTTTCGATCAACTCGTCGCGGTTCATGCCGATGCCGTTATCGGCGATTGTCAGGGTTCGAGATTTCTTATCGGGGGTCAGTACGACGCGGTAGTCGGTATCGCCCCCAGCCAATGCCGGGTCGGTCAGGGCCGCGTAGCGCAGCCGATCGCAAGCATCGGAGGCGTTGGAGATCAATTCGCGCAAAAAAATCTCTTTTTCGCTGTAAAGCGAATGCGCGACGATTTCGAGAAGGCGGCTGACTTCCGCCTGGAAGCTTCTTGTTTCCTGGGTCATGGTCTGCCGTGGCGGGTTGGCGTTAATGCGTTCGGGATATGTAGCGCAGATCGTATCCGCGCAAGATATCCGAGGTCAGCAATTCACGCCCGGTCGGCTCGGCGCCATCGCTCGACGGTTTTCTCGACCCGCCCGCCATCGACCTCGCTGGTCCAAGCCTCAGTAAATGACGCCGTCGCACTTCTTGGGCGGCGCTCGGCCGGGAGCACAGAAAGCGAGATACGCATGGGTACGGATACTCCTTCACCGACCGCGATTGCCTCTCCGTTACCAAGAGCCGGCAGAAAATTCAGTAATCCGTAACACGATTCGGGTACCGCACTGCGCACGATATCCTGATCTTCCTGGCCGGTCATGCGCAGAGCGAATAGAGTATTGCACTCAGACAGAAGTCCCGGGGCCAGATCCGACGGTCGTTGGCTGACGACGCACAACGAAACCGCGTATTTGCGGCCCTCTTTGGCGATGCGGAAGAGGGCTCGCTTTGCCGCTTCGAAGCCGAGACTTTGATCGCGCGGCGCGTAGCGATGCGCTTCTTCGCAGACAATCGTGATGGGGATCGGGGTTTCGCTCCACAACGAGAAATCAAAGGCCAGACGGCATAAGACCGAGACGATGACGTTCACAACTTCGGAGGGGATACCGGCAAGGTCGAGAATGGTAATCGGCTTCCCGGCAACGGGGATGCGGAATAACTGCGCGAGGATATCGCACAGCTCGTCGCGAAGGGTCATACGCGTGTTGAAAACAAAAGCATAGCGCGCATCGTTCTGCAGCGCAGTGATGTGGCTGGTCACCGCATGATAGGCGGCGACGCTTTCTGGGCGATCCAAGCTCCCCATGGCCGCGTCGATAAACCGCAAGACATCCGCCATTCGGTAGGGCGCCGGGGTATCCACCGTGCCGCGGCGCTCGAGGCCCGTCTTCGCGAAGTAGAGTTTCTTGGCTGCCAGTACTGCCTCGCCGAGGATTTTCACCTGATCCGGATGACTGTCCGCGCCGAGGATGATTTCGGTGAGCTCTTCGAAATTGAAAAGCCAATAGGGAAAATATAGACCGTGACCCGGGCTCAGCACTGCAGCCCGTCCGCCGAACGCGGCCGCATACTCGCTGTGTAGGTCGAGCAAAATCAGATGCGCGTTGGGGGAATGGTCAATGATTGCACTCAAGAGCGCCGCAACGAGGCAGGACTTGCCCGATCCGGTTGTGCCGACGATGCTGAAATGCTTCCCGAATAGTTCGTCGGCGAGAATATAGGCGGGAACCTCTGGGTTCTGGTGAAGCAGGCCGATGGCGGCGGTCGGAGCATCCGGACGTGCGTAGACTTGCTGTAGATCGGACGGGGTGGCGAGCAGGACGGGAGTATCCAGCGCTGGAAAGCCGGATATGCCCCGCTTGAAAGGGTCGGAAGCGCCGCTGCCGATCTCGCCTGCGAACTCGATTTCGGCGGTTTTGAAGTCTTGGGCCGTGGGCTCCAATCCCGGATCGGCCACTTCTAGTCGGCTTACCATTCCATAAACTGTGCCCGACCGCGTCTGCATCTTGACGAGATTACCAATTTCGACCGGATGCAGGTCTTGCTCCTCCAGCATTACGGTGGAGCGCGATGCAGACACGGCGATTATTCGCCCAATGCGGCACCCATCGAGATCATCAGCACCAAACCCGTCCACAAAATCTTCCTGTTACCAGCAACAGCCCAAAATCGCGCAATTTTGAAAAGATTCGGTGAAAACTCGACCGGCCAGAATAAGGGTTTTCCGCGGCGACGCACCGCGGCGGATTTGACGGTTTGCTCTTGCCATGTCGCCCTACGCACCCGATACCTTTGCCATGGCCATGTTCAGCCCCGCTCCGCGCCTTGTCGCGGTCCTCGGGCCGACCAATACCGGCAAGACGCATCTCGCGATCGAGCGCATGCTCGGCCATAAAAGCGGGATGATCGGGTTTCCGCTGCGGCTGCTCGCCCGCGAGAATTACGATCGCATCGTCAAACTGCGCGGCGCCCGGGCGGTGGCGCTGATTACCGGCGAAGAAAAAATCGTCCCGCCAAACCCGTCCTATTTTGTCTGTACAGTGGAATCGATGCCGCTCGACCGCGCCGTCGATTTTCTCGCTGTCGATGAGATTCAGCTCTGCGCTGATCCGGAGCGTGGCCACGTCTTCACCGCGCGGCTGCTGCATGCGCGCGGCCTGGCCGAAACGATGTTTCTCGGCGCCGACACGATCAAGCCGCTGATGCGGCGGCTCGTGCCCGAATTCGAGCATGTCAGTCGGCCCCGTTTTTCGACTTTGGCCTATACCGGGCATAAGAAGGTGACCCGGTTGCCGCGACGCAGCGCTGTCGTCGCCTTTGCCGTCGCGGACGTGTTTTCACTGGCCGAGTTGATCCGGCGCCAGCGTGGTGGCACCGCGGTCGTGCTCGGGGCGCTGTCGCCGCGGGCGCGCAATGCTCAGGTCGGGATGTTCCAGGCTGGCGAGGTCGACTATCTCGTCGCCACCGATGCGATCGGGATGGGGCTCAACATGGATCTCGACCATGTCGCCTTTGCCCGCATCGGCAAGTTCGACGGGCGCGGCCCGCGGCGGCTGACCGCGGCCGAAATCGCCCAGATCGCCGGTCGCGCCGGGCGTCATATGAGCGACGGCACCTTTGGCACGACCGCCGAGCAAGGACCGCTCGATGGTGAAATCGTAGAGGCGGTCGAAACCCATCGCTTCGACCCGTTGACCAAGCTCAACTGGCGCAACACCAGGCTGCACTTCGAGTCGATCGACGCTTTGCTGCAGAGCCTTGATGAGCGCCCGCCACTGCCCGGCCTCGTTCAGGCGCGGCAGGCCGACGATCATCGCGCCTTGCAGGCGCTCGCCCGCAACCGCGATGTCACCCAGCTCGCCGGCAACCGGGCCGCCGTGCGGCTGCTCTGGGACGTGTGCCAGATCCCGGATTTCCGCAAGGTTATGACCGACAGCCACACGAGGCTGCTGGCGCATATCTTTACCCATCTCGCCGGACCCCAGGAACGGCTGCCGACGCAATGGATCGCGGGGCAGATGAACAACCTCGACCGGACCGATGGCGACATCGACAGCCTGATGGCGCGGATCGCCCACATTCGTACTTGGACCTATATCACCCATCGCAGCGATTGGGTCGACGGCGCCACCTCTTGGCAGGAGCAGGCGCGTAGTATCGAGGACCGCCTGTCCGACGCATTGCACGAGCGGATCACCCAGCGCTTTGTCGATCGCCGCTCGGCCTTCCTGGTGCGCCGGCTCGCCTCGGATGACGAATTGATTGCTTCGGTTTCGTCGAGCGGGGAAGTGCGCGTCGAGGGCGCCTATGTCGGCCGGCTCGAGGGGTTGCGCTTTGTCCCGGACGCGATTGATAGGATCGAAATGCGGATGGTCAACACCGCCGCCAATCGGGTATTGCGCGGCGAGATCGCGTCACGCGCACGGCTACTGGCGGCCGATGCCGACGAGGCGTTTACAATCGACGCTGCGGGCGGGCTGCGCTGGCGCGGCGGCGTGGTCGGCCGGCTGGTTGCCGGGGAGCGCATGCTGACTCCGCGGGTCGAGGCGATCGGCGGCGACTTTGTCGAGGGCGATCTCCGCGAAAAGATCCGGCAGCGCCTCGCGGCGTTTGTCCGCACCGAGATCGAACGCCGGCTCGCCCCCCTGTTCGCGATTTCCGGGTTGCCGCTTGGCGGTGTCGCGCGCGGCCTCGCATTTCAGCTCGCCGACGCACTGGGGAGCCTGCCAGCGGGGGAAGTGGTGCGCCAAGTCGCGGCCCTCGACCGGGCCGATCGCGCGGCGCTGAGCCGAAATGGGGTGCGGTTCGGCACCGAAACCGTGTATCTCGAGCGGCTGTTGCGGCCGGATGCGGTACGCTTTCGCGCCCTGCTATGGGTGGTGCGATTTGGACGAACCCCGCCGGCACTGCCCGGGACTTGCCGGCTCGCAAAAGCGATCGAAATCGATCCATCGCTGCCCTTGTCATTTTATGCCACACTCGGCTTTTTCGCCGCCAATGGGTTGGCGCTCCGCGCCGACCGGGTCGAGCGCCTCGCTGCGACCGCCCGCCAGCTTTCGCGACTCGGCCCGTTCGCAGCGGACGACCGGCTCGCCGCGATCGCCGGTGTCGAGACCGCCGCACTGCGGCGGGTGTTAACCGCGCTCGGCTATCGCGCCGTCATTAGTGGCGGCGTTGAAACCTTTGTCGCGCGGCCGCGCCGCCGCCGCGACAATACCGCGGTGCGGCCGCCCGGAGAGGGGCATCCCTTTGCCAAACTGCAGGAGCTGAAGCTCGCTTGAGCAAGGCAGACAGCTTGGCTACGGCCGCAAGCCGGCGGATCGACCAGTGGCTATGGTTTGCGCGGCTTGCCAAGACGCGCTCCTCGGCGGCGCGCGTGTGTGCCGCGGGCGCGGTAACCCTCAACGGAGTTGCCGTAAGCAAACCCAATCAGCCGGTGCGGGTCGGCGACGCGATTGCCGTGCCGCAGGGGAATTATCGGCGAAGCGTACGGATCTTGGCGTTGGGATCGCGCCGCGGCCCGGCGAGCGATGCGCGGACATTGTACGAGTTACTCGCCGCGCCGGTGCGGCTGTCCGAGATTGAACCGGCTTGGGAGCCGCTGCTTCCAGAGGACGAATTGGAGCAGTGAGCCTTGATCCGATCAATTTCCGGTGAAGACCGGGGTCGTTTTTCTGCCCAGGCGCGCAACGCTTCCTGGTGGTCGTCCGACTCCGAACAACGCGCCCGGATGGCGGCGAGTGCCGCGCGGTCGAGCGTGCCTGCGGCGGTCTCGTTGATCGCCTGTTTTAGCCCGGCCACAGCGAGCGGCGCGTTCGCGGTCAGGGTCGCCGCCAATGCCTCGACGCGCGCCATTAGCTGAGCAGACGGCACGATTTCATCGAGATGGCCGATCCGAAGCATCTCGGCCGCATCAATCGGCTGCGCCGTCATAAACAGCTTTTTTGCAGCGCCGACCCCAAGCCGCGTGACATACCGGCGGACGCCGCTTTCGTAATAAACGATCCCGAGCCGCGCCGCCGGCATCAGCAGCTGCATGCGCTCGACGCCGATCCGAAAATCGCGCGCCAATGCCAGATCGGTGGCACCCCCATAGACACTGCCGTTCAACGCCGCGATCGTCGGCACCCGAAGCCTTTCGAGGCGATCGACCGTGCGCTCGAAAGCGTCGCGGTCGTAGTTAGCATCCTCACCGGCGTTGCGTTCCACCAGCGCGCCGATGTGAAAACCCGAACTGAAGCTTTTGCCAGTGGCCGTCAGCACGAGAACCCGGACCGCGGCATCGGCAGCGACGCGGGCGAAAAATTGCTCAAGCGCGATTAGGTCCTGCGGCTCGATGCGGTTGTGCTGGCGTGGACGATTGAGCAGGACGACGGCGCGACCGTCGGTGATGCTCAAAATCGGTGCGCTGGGTGCGTCGGATGCGGCGCTATTCGACATCAAAAATCCTTTCCACCTGGGGATTGTGCGGCCGATCTGTTGCGCGGGCAATGCGCTCGGCACTGGGTTGACATCGCGCTATGCGCCGGCTTGCCGATGTGGCCGAGCCCACTTAGGATCGTAGGCAAGGCTAATCGACCACGATCAGCAGGAGAGTTGAGCCATGGAATTCGGAGCCTCGATCTTTTTCACCGATTATTCGATCACCCCGGCCGCGCTCGCGGTGGCGCTCGAAGAACGCGGCTTTGACTCGCTATGGGCGGCCGAGCATTCGCATATCCCGGTGCCACGGAAGACCCCCGCTCCGGGCGGCGGCGAGCTAGCCAAACGCTACTATGACGTGATGGACCCATTCGTCACATTGGCGGTGGCGGCAGCGGCGACCACGCGGCTCAAGGTCGCGACCGGCATTTGCCTGGTCATTCAGCGCGACACGATCCAAACCGCAAAGCTTGTCGCGTCGATCGACCAAGTCTCGGGCGGCCGCTTTTTGTTCGGCATCGGTGGCGGCTGGAACCAGGAGGAGATTGAAAGTCACGGCACCGTTTTTGCCACGCGCATGCAAAGGATGCGCGAGCAGATGGAAGCGATGAAGGAGATCTGGACCAAGTCAAAGGCCGAGTACGAAGGCGAGATCGTCAAGGTGCCGCAGATGATGACTTGGCCCAAGCCGGTGCAGAAACCGTGGCCTCCGATCATTCTCGGCGGCGCGTTTCCATGGGCGGCGCGGCGCGCGGTGCGCTACGGCGACGGCTGGTACCCAAACGCGAGCAGCGGCAATCCCGAGGAGTACATGCCAAAGTTCCGACAGATGGCCACCGATGCCGGGCGCGATCCAGCGTCGCTGCCGGTGACGATCGGCGGGGCGCCGGAAGACGCCGACAAGCTGAAGCACTTCCGCGATCTGGGAGCGGTGCGTGTCAATTTCCCGCTGCCGCCGGAAGGCGCCGATCAGATCCTGCCAATCCTCGACCGCTGGGCAAAGCTCAAGCAGCAGGTGCAATAACCGTTTGGCGAGCCCTGCGCCGAGTCGCAGGGAGCCATGCGTCCGAGGTTATTGCGAATTAATCGCAACTTCGCAAAATTTGGGAGGCAATCAAGACAGAGGCGCGTATGTACGTGTGTGTCTGCAACGGGATCAGCGATCGTGACGTCCGCACCCAAGCCCAAGGTAATTGCAATACTGTCGCGATGATCTATCGCTCGCTAGGCACCAAGCCAAAATGCGGCAAGTGTGTTCCTCTTGTGCGAGAGATGCTGCGCCAAGTTGTCGAGTTGCCGCAGCCGGAGGCAGTCGCGGCGGGAGCCAGTTGACTTGGGGCCAATCTTGCCGGCGCGCGTTTTCACTCCACAATAAGCCCCAGAACAACTGCGGGAGGCGACGGTGCGCGGTGATCCGACCGTTTTGCGACACTTGAACGCGGTCTTGAAAAACGAGCTGACGGCAATCAATCAATATTTCTTGCACGCGCGAATGCTGCGCCATTGGGGCGTCACCAAGCTCGGTGCTTATGAGTATTCCGAGTTGATCGACGAGATGAAGCACGCCGATCGGCTGATTGAGCGCATTCTGTTTCTTGACGGGCTGCCCAATCTGCAGGATCTCGATAAATTGCTGATTGGCGAGAATGTGCGCGAAGTCCTCGAATGCGATTTGCAGCTTGAGCAACAGGCCATGCCGGCCTTGCGCGAAGGGATCGCCTATTCTGAGAGCGTGCGCGATTTCGTGACCCGTGATTTGTTCAGCGAGATCCTCGAAGGCGAAGAACATCACGTCGACTTTATCGAAACGCAGCTCGACCTGATCCCGAAGATCGGGATCGAGAACTATATTCAGCTACAATCCGGCCCCCCCGAATAGCTGACTTCGTTTCTCCGCCAGCGGTATTCTCCCGCGGGCTGGATCAATCCGTCCCGTGAGGGACCTGACGTCTTGGTTCAGGCGGCGATGAAGCGGTCGATCTTGCGGTAGCGGAACGACCATCGCCCGTCGTGCCGCACGATTTCGTCGGCATAGGCGCCGCCGGAGCCGATTTTTGGCCCGTCGGGGCTGTTCTGCATGACGATCCAATTCGATCGCACCCGGGCATGCGCACCGTCGAGCGTAATAACGATATTCGTCACCAGATGCGCCGCCCGCGGCCGATTGGCTCCGGCGCGAGCGCGAATGTCGGCGGCAAGCTTGGCGATCTCGGCGCGGCCGGTCGCTTTGCCAAAGGCTGTATCCCAGGTGCCGTCCTCGGTAAAAAGCGCCGCCATATCGTCGTAGCGCCCATCGTCGAGGCGAAAGCAATATTCCGCCATCAGCTCACGAATGGCGTCCTTGTCCTCGATCGATGTCGACATCCGGCCTGCCTCGCTGTAACCCGGCCGGAAATCTAGCATCGATAATTGGTTGTCGCTTTCTCGATAGAGGTATCACGATCTACTGCCGAAACTCGAGCGCTGGGCAGCCACAATTCAACTTTGGTGCCTTCGCCGAGCACACTCGACAATCGCAATGCTCCGCCCGATTGCGCGACAAAGCGCAGAACCATCGGGAGTCCAAGTCCGGTGCCGGCGCCCACCTTCTTTGTTGTAAAGAACGGTTCGACCGCGTGAGCGAGCGTCGCGTCGTCCATACCAGCCCCAGTGTCGCTGAGTGAGATAACAAGGTAGTCGTCGGAGGCCAGTTCCGGGGGCGAAGTCTGGTCGGAGCGGCGTTCCGCCAATCCGATCCGAAGGGAGCCGCCGCGCGGCATCGCATCGCGCGCGTTAGTCGCCAAATTCAAGATGGCGAGTTCCAGCTGATCGGAATCGACCTCAGCCGGAGCCAAATGCCTCGGGGCGTCGATCGAGAGCTCTATTTGCGGACCCAGGGTCTGCCTTATCATCCCTTGAATGCCGACAATAAGACGAGCGATTTCAACAGGCTGGGGAGCCAGATGTTGTTTGCGGGCGAAGCCAAGCAAGCGTTGAATGAGTGCGATGCCTCGATCGGCTGCCTGAACCGCGCCTGCAACGAGTGGCGTGGCCGAAGAATTTTCACCCAGCCGCTTACCCACCAGATTTAGATTATTGATAATAATTGCCAAAATATTGTTGAAGTCGTGCGCAATCCCGCCGGTCAGCTGGCCGAGTGCCTCGAGTTTTTGCGCTTGATCCAAGGCCGCTTGTGTTGCCTTGCGTTCGGCGATCTCGGCACTGAGACGCTGGTTGGCTTCGCCTAGCTCAAAACGCAGCCGCATTGTCTCGGCGAGAAGATGGCTGAGGTGCCTCCCGGCGAACGCCATCGCAACCGCGAAAACCACGATCATCGCGCCCACGGCCCTATCGTCTGGGTCTCCCTCGGCAAAAAAGCGGGCCGCCATCGGCAGGCAGGCAGCGAACAAAAAGCCAATCAAGGTCGGTAGATGCGAGGCGCTGACAACGACCGCTCCGGCGCACATGCCACCGATCACGATCGTCAGAAACAATTGGGTAGAGGCAGGAACGAGCGGGAAAAACAGCGCGCCACCAAGTCCCCAGGCCAGACCGGCAACTGAGGCGCCTAACGTTGCTCTGTTCGACCACCACCGCGGATCAGTCGGCATGGCGCTGCGCCGATAGCGCCACCAAAGAACCGCGCGCCCGATTATGACCAACACAATGGCGCCGAACCATAGCAGCGGCAACCGCCACGCCAGCACCGGCGTCAAAATTGCCGCAACCAATCCAGCATTGACCAGATTGACAACAAGCGCGATCGGCAGCTGTCGAAAGACGCTGGCGATCTGCTCGGTATAGACAGCATCCGCGACACCGTCTCCGGCCGATCTCGCAGCAAGCCCGCGCGGGGCGGGTTTCAAGGGGGGCCTATCGCTTCCCAAGCTACCGTCCGATGTGGTGGCATCTCATGATGTGACGTAAATAGGTTATCAGCAAAACCACGGCGCGGGCCGGCTTTTGGTGATCCCATTTCGATGGTCGGTGCCGCTCTTATCGCTTCGGCCGTCAGAAATGCGTCTTGCCTTTCGCCGTCGACCAGCTCAGCCTTGATACCACAACGCAAGCGAGGGAGAGCTGACGATGACAACGCCGCTTACGCTGGAGATCTTTACCGACTACGTCTGACCCTGGTGCTATCTCAGTACCGTGCGTATTGAAAAGCTGAAGCAGGCGTTCGAAGTCGAGACCAAGCTGGTTCATTTTCCGCTGCATCCCGAGACTCCGCTCGAGGGGCGCTCGATGGCGGAGTTATACGCCGGGCGTAACGTCGATCCTGAGGCGGTGTATGCCCGAATGAAAGGCCTGATGGATGCCGAAGGGCTTCCTTACGGCCGGCGGACCCACACCTATAACAGCCGATTGGCTCAGGAGTTGGGCAAATGGGCCGAGACCCAGCCGGGCGGCGAGGCGCTCCACGACGCTCTCTATCGGGCCTACTTTGTCGACAACCGCAATATTGGCGACCCCGAAATTTTGGTCGAGATCGTTCAATCCGTAAGGCTGCCGGCCGATGAAGCGCGGGCGGTATTGACTGAGCGGCGGTTCAAGGACCCGGTCGACGCCGACTGGGCGAAATCGCACGCCTATGGCGTCACCGGCGTCCCGACCTTTGTTGCCGCTCGCTATGGGGTGGTCGGCGCCCAGCCATACGAGGTGCTGGCGGAATTGCTAGAAAAGGCGGGTGCGGCGCGACGGGACTGAGTCGCGAAGATCACCCGCGTTAGCTCGCGGCGATGCGCGGCCGGTGAGCCGCCAAGGCCGCGAGTATGCTCACCGCCGACAACGCGGCAAAGCATTCGAGCGAGCGGGTATAGCCGCCTGTCCAGTCGTGCAGCGCACCGGACAAGATCGGGCCGGTCGCTTGTGCAACGACCTGCGCCGACAAGGCGAGCCCCCGTATTGCACCGTAATTTGCCCGGCCAAAGTAATCGGCCCAGGCGATCGGCAGCAGGGTCAGCATCCCGCCGATGCCGAACCCAAACAATGCCGCGGCGATCAGTCCTTGGCGGGTTGAGGCGATGTCGATCATCGCCAGACAGCCGATTGTCAGAAAGACCCCACCAAGCGCCATCGGATAGCGGATCGGTAGCCTCCGCGGCATCAACCCGCACAGCGCGCTGGCAACCCCGGACATCAGCGAAAACAGGCTGACGGTCGATGCCGCCATGGTCGGTGAGATGCCATGCTCCGTCAGGTTGGCAGCCTGGTGCAGGCTGACGCCGGCCTGGACCGGATAGACCAGGACCGTGTAGCACAGCAGCAGCCAGAACGCGGAGGTGCGGACCGCTGCCCGGCGCGAGAAGGCGGGTTCGAGATATGCCGCCACAGGGCCGCGCGTTTCGCCTCTGGGGGCGGCGGCGTTGTCCGGCAACAGCCCAAGGTCCTCCGGCCGGCGGACGAGCAGCAGCCAAACCGGGGTGAAGCCGACACTCAGCACCGTCACCCCAATCGCAATCCAGCCGGCGCGCCAGTTGTGGCCGCGCATCGCCAGTTGGGCAATTAGCGGCATTGCCATTAAGCCTGCCATTTGGGCGATCGTCGCAATTGAATTCGCCAGAGGGCGCCGCGCCACAAACCAATTATTCAAAGCGCTGTAAATGCCGAGCTCAAAAGGACTGGCCCAGTTGAGCCGGGCTATACAGAACAGCAGATAGAAGACGAGCAAGGACTGGCTCAGCGACAGCAGCAAGGCCGCTATTCCAGTGCCGAGCACCGCAAGGCACAGTGCGACACGCGAGCCGTGGCGGTCGAGCAGTGGGCCGATCAGCGGCGACAGCAACGCGGCGAGCACGCCGCCGAGCGAGGCCGCGCCGGAAATAGCGGTGCGCGACCAGCCGAACTCGCGGGTCAGCGGTTCGACAAAGACCGAGAAGGTCGCGGTGGCGCCGCCTTGGCGCGCAAACCCGGCGCAACACAAAGACGCCAGGACCACCCAGCCATAGAAAAACGGCAAGCGTCGGCTTAATACCGATGGCAAGCCGAGCCGGCTCATCGGTTACAACCGGCCCTTTGATGTTGGGTAGCGTGACGATTAACTACAAAGCTCAGGATGCGGCCCGTCAGCTCGGCACCAGACCGCCATCGACATTGTAGGATTGGCCGGTGATGTTGCGCGCTCCCGGCGAAGCGAGAAATACCGCCATCGCGGCGATGTCCTCGGGCAGGTTGGCGCGGCGGATCGGGATCACCGCCTCCTGCTCGGCCTGTAATTCGGCAACGGTCAGGCCGCGCTCGGCGGCGCGCGCGACGGCGTTGCGGGCGCCGAGTTCGGTGCGGGTGACACCGGGGCAGATCGCGTTGACATTGATGTTGTGGCGGCCGAGTTGTTGCGCCGCCGTCTTGGTCAGGGCGATGACCGCGCCCTTGCTCGCGGCATAGGCGGCGTTCGAGGCGCCGGCATAGCCGCGGCCGGAAATCGAGGCGATGTTGATGATGCGGCCGCCGCCCTGGGCGATCATTTCACGCGCCGCGCGCTGCAGGCAAAAGAACACGCCCTTGGCGTTTACCCGGTGGATACGGTCCCAATCCGCCTCGGTGAGGTCCATGATTTCGGCATAGCGGGTAACGCCGGCATTGTTGACGATGATGTCGAGCCGGCCGAGTTCGGCGATGGTGCGCGCCACCATCGCGTCAATGCTGCCGACATCGCCACAATCGGCCATGATCGCGATCGCGCGCCGGTTGTTGCCGGCAGCCTCAGCAGCAGTGCGCTGCGCCGCGGCAAGGTCGATGTCGGCCGCCGCCACCGCCGCCCCGGCCTCGGCCATCGCGAGCGTCGTCGCGCGTCCGATCCCGGCGCCCGATCCCGTCACCAGCACGACCTTGTCCCGCAAATCAGCCATCTTTCTCCTCCCACTTACGTTGCGTCGGTCGTCCTTGCGACCCTAAAGCCCAAGCTGGAGGCATATTGCGCGTTCGACCGCCAGCATGTCGTCGCCATTGAGGCGCCCGGCTCGATCCCGCAAGCGCAGCTTGCTGATCGTGCTGATTTGATCCGCCATCGCCTTGCGCTGTCCGCCTCGCAGCTTGACCAGTGCTTCAGAAGGGTAGAGTCGCGCGACATTGCTGGTCAGGGGAATCACTTGCACCCGGTTCAGCTCGCGGTTGGCGATGTCGTTGCTGACCACAACAGCCGGCCGCGTTTTGCGGATTTCGCCCCCGACCGAGGGGTCGAACGCCACCCACCAAACCTCACCGCGTTGCGGTGGGCTATCTGGGCTCATCGGCTATGTCCCCGCACAGGTTATCGACCCATTCAGCGGCTTCGCGCTCCCGCTCCTCGTCCGCCGCCATCGCCCTGTAGCCCTCGGTTAGGTCGGCCCGCAGGACGTGTGGGCGCGCGAGGTCGTTCAGGAAGCGACTGATGCGCCGCCGTCCGACGACGGTGTGAAGCCCGGCATACACCTCATCATCGACGGTGATGGTCAGCTTTTTCGACATGCTCTCATCCAATACGTATAATGTACGTATAACCTTTCGGCCGAGACGGCAAGCCGGAGCACAAATTCGCGAGAACGGAAACCGCGGGATGTCGCTCCCGAGCACCCAAATTCTCGACTGCCGAGAAGCTGCCCGATAACGTGCGAACACCAACTGCCCGAACACAGGGAGCCTAATCGTGCTTGCCAATATTCCTGCGATGCAGACCGTGATCGAGATCAGAGAGCCCGGCGGGCCGGAGGTGCTGGTGCCCGCGATCCGGCCGGTTCCCGAGCCGAAAGCGGGCGAAGTGCTGATCCGCATCGCCGCGGCAGGGGTCAACCGCGCCGATTGCCTGCAGCGCATGGGACGCTATCCGATGCCGCCCGGGGCCCCCGACATCCCGGGGCTCGAATGCTCTGGCACCGTCGTCAGACTGGGCGAGGGCGTGTCGCAATGGCGTGAAGGCGATCAGGTCTGCGCCCTAATGATCGGCGACGGTTACAGCGAATACGCTGCGACCCCGGCGGTGCAATGCCTGCCGGTGCCCGAGGGGGTCAGCGTGATCCATGCCGGCGGTTTGCCGGAGACCTTTTGCACGGTGTGGACCAACGTCTTCGATCGGATTCACCTGCGATCGGGCGAAGTGTTTCTGCAGCAGGGCGGATCGAGCGGCATCGGCATCACTGCGATCCAGCTCGCCAAGGCCTTTGGCGCGCCGGTGTTGACGACGGCCGGTTCCGACGAAAAGTGCCGCGCCTGCGTCGATTACGGCGCCGATGTCGCGATCAATTACCGGACCGAGGATTTTGTAAAGGTCGGTAAGGAATACACCAAAGGCCGGGGCGTCGACGCGATCTTCGACATGGTCGGCGGCGATTACATCGCGCGCGAACTCGACCTGCTGGCGCCGGAAGGACGGCTGTGTTTTGTGGCATTGATGCACGGGGCCAAAGTCGAGGCCGATTTCGGGCTGATCCAGCGCAAGCACCTGACCGTTACCGGCTCGACCTTGCGCCCCCGCCCGATCGCGGAGAAGGCGGCGATCGTCGCCGCACTCAGGGAAAAGGTCTGGCCATTATGGGGTGAGGGCAAATTGCGCACCTTCACCTACAAGCAATTCCCGCTGGCGCAAGCCGCTGAGGCACATCGTCTAATGGAGTCGAGCCAGCATATCGGCAAGATCCTGCTAGTCCCCTGAGTTTGATGTACTCTGAGGCAAAGTATTGGCAGATTTGCAGGTCTTTTATTTTCAAAGATCGTCCCAATCTGATGGCGATCGACGAGTTGGGACTTCGCCTTGGTACAGGAAAACCCAGATGATCGAAAAGAGACCTTTTGCCAGACTTGGCGGCGCCAACCATGGCTGGCTCGCCACCAAGCATCATTTTTCGTTTGCCGATTACCAGGACCCGGAACGGATGAATTGGGGCCGGTTGCGGGTGTGGAACGATGATGAGATCGCGCCCGATACCGGCTTTCCGGCGCATCCGCATGCCGATATGGAAATCATCACCTACGTGACCGAAGGGGCGGTTACGCATCAGGACAGTCTCGGCAACAAGGGCCGCACCGAGGCGGGTGACGTCCAGGTCATGAGCGCCGGCACCGGTATCCGGCACTCCGAATACAATCTGGAACCGGAGACGACCAAGCTGTTCCAGATCTGGATCCTGCCGACCCGGCGTGGCGAGGCCCCGAACTGGGGCACGCGGCCCTTTCCCAAGGGCGAGCGGTCCGGGCGGTTTGTGCCCTTGGCGAGCGGCTTTGACAGCGACGGCGAAGCATTGCCGATCCGTACCGACGCCCGGGTGCTGGGCGCCACCTTGCATGCCGGCGAGGCCGTCGAATACCCGCTTGGGCGCGAGCGGCACGGGTATTTGGTGCCGGCCAGGGGCTCGGTCGAAGTCAATGGTGTCAAGCTCGACGCGCGCGACGGCGCGGCGATCCGCGACGAGGCGGAACTCCATATCCGCGCGCTCGATGATGCCGAACTGGTGCTGGTCGACGCCGCCTGACCTCTCGCTAATCTTTCGGCTCGACTTGCAGATCGGCGGTGCTGGTCTGGCCGCTCGCTAGATCGGTCGCCCGAACTTTCCAGCTTCCGGGCTGATCGTTAAGGGCGAGCGGCAGGGATTTTTTCGCCGTACCGCCCGCAACGAGCATGTTACCCGAATAGGCCAGGACGGCCCGGCCCGACGGATCGACGACGTCGATATGAAAAACGCGCAGCGCCGCCGGAGATTGCGACCCAATGCTAAATCGGATCGTATCGCCGGGATGTGCTGAGGAGGGCCCGGCGAGTGCCGGCGGGGCAAGCGGCTCAGCGGATAAGCCCAATATCACCGGCTCGTCGGACCCGACATCGGTCACCAACCGATCGGTCTCGCCGAGCGCTTGAAGGGCGCGCAGATCATAGATGTAAAGGCGGCGCGGCAAGGTTACGGTCACGGTTTCCCGATCGTTGGCGCCACCTCGGGCAAAGTCGCGCTGCAGGGCGAGGATCGTGTTCCCGCCGGTCTCGAAAATATGCGTCTCGATATCGCTCGCGCGCTGCCCACTCTGGCGCATGACCGGGAAGGGCGGCCTGACCCCGGTCTCGGTCAGTAGCTCCGTCGCGCGCTGAGAGTTTGCCTTTTCGTCGGCGCCGGTGAAACCAGCATAGACGGCTCCTCTTTTTCCATAGACAAAGCGGGCGCGGGCGCCGCCGGGTGGTGCTGTGAAGATCGCCGAGAGCAGCGGCTTTTCCGTCTTACGGCCGTGTTGGTCGAACAGTCCGGGCTCGCCATCCGAAAAAACCACGCCGCCGCGCACTATAAATCCCGCAATCTCGCTTGCTTCGCGTCGCGACAAAGCGATCGCGAAGGGCAACATCAGCGCGCGCAACCTGCTGCGGTGCAGCTCGCCATTGGTGATCGCCTCGTCTGTGAGGAAACGCGGCTCCAGCCCCAAATGCTGGACCGCACGGACAAAGTTGCGAGACGATAGCCGCTGCGCGAGCTCCGCAGCCTGGGCCGCTGGCGCTGCATTCGACTTCGCATCGCGCTGGTCGAGCATCCACTGCACCCGCATACTCGCCGGCGAATAAAGGACTCCGATCGGGTCGATATGCCGCCGACTGTTGATCAACAATGCCCCGAGACCACGGCGGATCTCGGCGAAAGCGGGAGCGGCTTCGTGGCCTCGGTCGCCGAGTTTGCCGTCTTTGCCGACAAAGCCGTTCTCCGGGTCCCACAAGATCGACCCGCGTGTCCCGCGCAATAGTCGGCGCCACGTGCGGTAGGTTTCGAGCGGCCCGCCGCCAAAGGACGTTGTCAACATGACAAGCCGCGGATTGATCGAGCGCAACATCTCGATGTTGGGGTTGGGACCGAGATCGTAAGGCTCGATCAGATCGACGCTATGCGCGACGTGGGCATAATCATAACCGCCCCAGCCCGGGGCTTGGGCGCCCTCGATCGCCGCCAAGGCGTGGTGATCGGCGGCATGCACGGCCGTAGTGCCGCCCGCGAGGGCGCGGGCGAATGCGATGTCCATCCATTCCTTAAAGTCGGCCCAAGCCGAAAAGTTTTCGTCCGCCCGCGCAGTCGTTTGCGCGGTCGTCGGCGGGGTCACGTCGGCCCAGCGCTGAAACTGGGTTCCCCATTCCCGATTAAGCGCGTCCAAACCGCCATAAATTTCTCTTAGCCAAACCCGCATCGCGCGGAGGGATGGCTCGGAGAAGTCGAAGTCCCAAAACGCGCCGAGGTCAGCGATGCCGGTCTCGTCCCCCAGATCATAGTAAAGAGGCCGATACGGACGCAGCATTCGTACGTCTTGCGTCAGCCGGCTTTGCACCATCGCTAGCCACTCGGGATCGGAAAGGCTGGGCTGGCGAATATATGCCCTGATATCGCCCGGATCCTCCCGATGGATTTGCTCGACCTCGAGAAATTTCCAGTTTACCGGATGATTCGAGAACCATCTATGGTAAGGAGAATAAAAGTCAGTTGCAATATTCTCAAGATAAAATCCCAGATCTTGATCCAGTAAAGCTTTGAGCTGATCAGCATTGTATGATCCGTGTCTCTGGTAATCCTGCACCATCACCATCCCGCCGCTGATACCCAGTTGTTTCAACCTGGCGTATCCAGCCGGCGTCTGGTCCTGCCACATGATGATCTGATAATCGCGCCAGGGATCATCGCGTGGGGCGGCAGCGAATGATGCGCTCGCCTCGTTTTGGAGCGGCCCCGGCGACCCGCCACCGTCTAGCCGAACGCGCGCAACGAGTCGATTTTCGACCGCAACTGCGCGCCGCATATCCAGCTGAAAGGATATTTCTGAGGCGCGCACGAGTGACAGGGCGGTATGGCGGTGTTCGACTTCGCGACCCGTGGCATCTGTCCACTCGACCTCTAGGGCGCCACGCCCAGTCCTTGGCTGGTCAAACTGGTAGCTGACTGTAATCGGGCGATCCCGCTCGACCACCGCTGGCAGCGATAATCGATCTGCCATCGCCGCATGAGCCAGGCTGGCGAGCAAAATCGTAACGGACGCCGCAAGCCTCAAATATTCCCCCTGTTGGCGCATGACAGGCAGCCGCGCGGAGACCCATCTCGCAGCGCTGGTTGGCTTTCGATTGACAGAAATTCCGACGTTCCTATATTGCGCGGCTCGCCCGCTGCAAAGCGGCGCCCATACATGTGCGCGGTTGCGGTGGCGGCGCGCTAACCCATATCGGCCGATATTATGTTTGCAGTGATCCGAACCGGCGGCAAGCAGTACCGAGTCGCCAAAGACGACATCATCACCGTCGAGAAACTCGCGCGTCAGCCCGGCGCTGACGTCGAATTCGGCGAGGTCCTGATGGTCGGCGACGGCGCCGAGGTCGCGACCGGCGCACCGCTCGTCGCCGGCGCGGCGGTTAGTGCTACCGTGATCGAGCAGACCCGCGCGGCAAAGATCATCGTTTTCAAGAAAAAGCGGCGGCATAATTACCGGCGGAAGAAGGGTCACCGCCAGCACCAGACCGTGCTGCGCATCACCGAGATTCGCGGCGCGGCTGGCTCGCAGCCGATGGCCGAGCCCGCCGTAGAGGAAGGAGTTGCAAATGGCTCATAAAAAAGCAGGCGGCTCATCGCGCAACGGCCGCGACAGCCGTGGTCGCCGCCTCGGCGTCAAAAAATTCGGCGGCGAGGCTGTGATTCCCGGCAATATTATTGTCCGCCAGCGCGGCACTAAATTTCACCCCGGCGACCATGTCGGCATCGGCCGCGACCACACGATTTTTGCGACGGCCGAAGGTGCTGTGCGCTTTCATGCTGGAATCGCCGGCCGCACCTACATCTCGGTCGTCACCCCCACGGTGCCCTCCGCATCGCCGGCCCCGGCGCCGGCTGAAGCCGCCGAATAGCCGTTTCCCAACGGGCGCCGAAGTCAAAGGGGAACGGCCCGGCCGTTCCTTTTTTTGTTTGTGGTTTCCGATGCAGTTTCTCGACCAATGCAAGATCTATCTGAAAAGCGGTGACGGCGGCCGTGGCTCGGCGAGCTTTCGTCGTGAAAAGTTTATCGAGTTTGGCGGCCCCGACGGCGGCAATGGCGGCAAGGGCGGCGACATCGTTTTTGTCGCGGAAGACAATCTCAACACTTTGATCGACTACCGTTATCGCCAGCATTTTCGCGCGGCAGATGGGCGTCCCGGCGCCGGGCGCGAGAAAAGCGGCGCCAATGCGGACGACCTCGTATTGCGGGTTCCGGTCGGGACCCAGATCATGGACGAGGACAACCGCGACGTGCTCGCCGATCTGACGCGGCCGGGCGAGCGCATTGTGTTTCTTCGCGGCGGCGATGGTGGGTTTGGCAACGCTCATTACAAAACCTCGACCAACCGTGCGCCGCGGCGGGCCGATCCCGGCTGGCCGGGCAAAGAAGCGTGGGTCTGGCTGCGACTCAAACTGATTGCCGATGTCGGCTTGGTCGGCATGCCCAACGCCGGCAAATCGACCTTTCTCGCGGCGGTCTCGCATGCTCGGCCAAAAATCGCCGACTACCCGTTCACGACCCTAAAACCGCAACTTGGCGTCGTGCGGCTGCATGATGACGAATTTGTCCTCGCTGATCTGCCGGGGCTGATCGAGGGAGCAAGCGAAGGCGTCGGTATTGGTACCCGGTTTTTGGGCCATGTCGAGCGCTGTGCGGTGATCCTGCATCTGATCGATGGTACCGAGGACGATGTCGCCGACGCCTATCGTGCGATCCGGCAGGAACTGGCGGCCTACGGCCATGGGCTCACCGACAAGCCGGAGATCGTCGGCCTCAACAAGATCGACGCCCTCGATGGCGAGGCGGTAAAGGCGAAGCTACGCGAATTACGGCGCGCCGCTGAGCGTGGTGCTGCGGTTATGCCGATGTCGGGCGCTACCGGCGCCGGGGTGCCAGAGGTGCTGGCGGCGTTGTTTGCCCAACTCGCAAAAGATCGTTCGGCGAAGCGTGATGAGGGGGTGAGGTTGGACGCGCTCGCCCATAGCGCCTGACCGCCGATCTTAGCGAGGCTGTAACGGAAACGCCCGCCGTGGCGTTGGCAGGTGCCCGGCGGCTCGTCATCAAGATCGGCTCGGCGTTACTAGTCGCCGATGATGGCGAGGTCCGCCGTGCCTGGCTCGCTCGCTTGGCCGATGATGTCGCGCGCTGTCGCGCCAGGGCTCAGGACGTCATCCTAGTCTCGTCCGGTGCGATTGCCGTCGGTCGCCGGCATCTCGGGCTCAGCGGAGCACGGCTGCGGCTCGAGGAGAAACAGGCCGCGGCCGCGACCGGGCAAATTCGTCTGGCCCACGCCTATCAAGAAGCATTGGCCCGCCACAGCATCACCGTCGCCCAGATTTTGCTGACGTTGGAGGATACCGAATCGCGCCGCCGTCATCTCAATGCCCGCGCCACGTTTTCGCAACTGCTGGCGCTGGGTGCGGTTCCGGTGGTCAACGAAAACGACACGATCGCGACGTCCGAGATCCGCTTTGGCGACAATGACCGGCTCGCCGCCCGAGTCGCGCAGATGACGAGCGCCGATATGCTAGTGTTGCTGTCGGACATCGACGGCCTCTACACCGCCGATCCGCGCAAGAACCCCGGCGCGCGCCATATCGGCACGGTCCGCGATATCGGGCCGGAGATCGAAGCGATGGCCGGCGAGGCAGCGCCCGGCTACAGCTCTGGTGGAATGGTCACCAAACTCGCCGCGGCGCGGATCGCGATCGGGGCCGGCTGCCGTATGCTGATCGCCCGAGGCGTCCCGCAAATCGATGCTGCGAGTGGGCCGCTTGCCGCGATCGAAGCCGGCGAACCCGCGACGATATTTCTGCCGACAGGAGAGCCGCGATCGGCGCGCAAGGCATGGATCGCCGGCACGGTCGAGCCGTCGGGCATCATCATTGTCGATGACGGAGCGGCATTGGCGTTGCAACAGGGGCGCAGTCTGTTGCCCGCCGGGGTCGTCGCGGTTGAGGGCGTTTTTGAACGCGGCGACGCGGTCATCGTGCGCACTCGCACCGGCGCCGAGACGGGCCGCGGGTTGTCGGCTTATTCGAGCGCCGATATTCGCGCCATCGCCGGCCACAAGAGTGGTGAAATCGCCGGCATCCTCGGCTACCGTGGTCGCGACGAGATTATTCATCGCGACGATCTGGTGGTGAACGAGACCCGATGATGCCGAATCCGACAACCGGTGGCACATTGCTGGGCGACGGCCCACAGACCCTTAAGGCAGGTCTGGCCGAGGAAATGGCCGAAATCGGCCGTCAGGCGCGGAGCGCCGCCGCGGCACTGGCGCTCGCTACGCCCGAGGTAAAGACGAGGGCATTGCAGTCTGCAGCTGCCGCAGTGCGGGCGAATAAGGCAGAAATACTCGCCGCCAACGAACGCGACCTCGCCGAGGCGGAAAGCAAGGGTCTTGCCCCGGTGTTGCGCGACCGACTGGCGCTCGAACTCGAAGCGCATTGAGGCCATTGCCGCCGGGCTCGAAGCGATCGCCGCGCTACCCGACCCGGTCGGCCGCTCGCTCGCCTGCTGGGCGCAGCCCAACGGACTCGACATCGAGCGCGTCACCGTGCCGCTCGGGGTTATCGGCATCATTTACGAGAGCCGGCCAAATGTGACCGCGGACGCTGGCGGCCTGACGATTAAATCAGGGAATGCGGCGATCCTGCGCGGCGGGTCAGAGAGTTTTTATTCTTCGCGCGCTCTGGTCTCGGCGTTGGGCGAGGGGCTGCGCGCCGCGGGTTTACCCGAGACCGTGATTCAGCTCGTGCCGACCCGCGACCGTGCTGCGGTCGGGCTGATGCTCGGGATGAGCGACACTATCGACGTGATCGTACCGCGCGGCGGGCGCTCACTAATCGAGCGGGTCCAACGTGAGACCCGCATTCCGGTCATTGCCCATCTCGAAGGTATTTGTCACACCTATGTTGACGCCGCCGCCGATCCGGCCAAAGCGCGCGCGATCGTGCTCAACGCCAAGATGCGCCGGGTGTCGATCTGCGGCGCCACAGAGACCTTGCTGATCGACCGTGCGGTCGCACCACGCTTACTGCCGCCGATCCTCACCGATCTGCGCGCCGCCGGTTGCGAACTTCGCGGCGACGAGGCGGTAAGGGCGATCAACTCAGACGTGCTGCGTGCAACACAAGAAGATTGGTGCACCGAATATCTTGACGCAATCCTGTCGGTTGCGGTCGTCGACGGTGTCGCTGGTGCGATCGCTCACATCAATCGGTGGGGGTCACACCACACCGACGCGATCGTCACTGAAGACACGGTCACCGCCGAACGTTTTTTGCGCGAGGTCGACAGCGCCATCGTGTTGGTCAACGCCTCGACCCAGTTCGCCGATGGCGGCGAGTTCGGCATGGGCGCCGAGATCGGGATTTCGACGCAGCGTCTGCCGCCGCGCGGCCCGGTCGGTGCGGAGCAGTTGATGACTTACAAATATCTGGTGCGCGGCAACGGCCAGGTGCGCCCCTGACCCCCGCTGCTGAGCTTCGAGCGCATGGTCGGCGGCATCGCCGGATCGGGCTGTTGGGCGGATCGTTCAACCCGGCGCATCGCGGTCACCTGCATCTGAGTTTCGCCGCACTCCGGCATCTCGATCTCGATGAAGTGTGGTGGATGGTGTCGCCGCAGAACCCGCTAAAGCCGGTTGCAGGCATGGCGCCGTTCGCCGAGCGCTTGCGTCAGGCGCGGCAAATCGCGGCCGGGTACAAGGATATCCGCGTCACCGACATTGAAGACCGGCTCCACGGCTCGCACTATACCGCGGATACGCTCGAGCGGCTGACCAGGCGCTTTCCGCGGTGCCGATTTGTCTGGCTGATGGGCGGCGACAATCTAATACAATTGCCGCGTTGGGCGCACTGGACCGAGATTTTCCGGACCGTGCCTATTGCCGTGTTCGATCGCCCTTCTTACTCTCAAAGGGGGCTCGCCGGAGTAGCGGCGCAGCGTTTTGCGCGAAATCGAGTGCCGGAAAACGCAGCGCGACGGCTAGCGGAGACAAAACCGCCGGCCTGGGCGTTTTTTCATACACGCCTCGATCCGACATCGGCGACGCAGATCCGGTCCGAGCGTGGGCAAACGATAGCGACAGTTTCAGCGGAGCAAAACCCCGAATTGGCTACGATTACGGCACTACCTGTACGGCTCAGGCCGCGACGCTCTCCCGATTTGGAGTCGCGGGAGATCCTTGATCTCATTTTGAAGACGCTGGATGACGGAAAGGCCGAGGACATCGTCACGATCGATCTCGCCGGCAAGACCACCATTGCCGATTACATGGTGGTTGCCAGCGGGCGGTCGGCCCGGCAGATCGGGGCGTTGACCGAGCATCTCGAACAGGCGCTGTCCGGGCATATCAAGATCGCGATTGAGGGCAAGGAGCAGGGCGACTGGGTCCTGATCGACGCCAGCGATGTCATCGTGCACCTGTTCCGCCCCGAGATTCGCGAATACTACAATCTCGAGAAAATGTGGGGCGCCGCCTTCCCTGATGCCGAGCTGGTCCGGCAGTAGTATCGGGCGCTGTCAATCCGCTTCCGCATTCTCGCCATCGGCCGGCTGCGCAGCGGGCCGCTTAAGGAGCTGCAGAATTTCTATGCTGCTCGGCTCTTCCCCCCGCCGGCAATCGTCGAGCTGGACGTAAAACAGCGCCTTCGTCCGGCATTGTTAAAGGCGCGTGAGGGCGAGCTGATCCTTGAGGCGCTGCCGTCGGGTGTGCCGCTGGTGGCGCTCGACCAACGTGGGTCCGAGTGGTCGAGCCGCGACTTGGCCGATCGCCTCGCCACATGGCGTGACCAGGGTGACGCCGAACTCGCCTTTGCGATTGGCGGCGCCGAGGGGCTTGGCGAGGCGGTGCTCGACCACGCTGCCGTGAGGCTGTCGCTTGGCGCGTTGACTTGGCCGCATCTGTTGGTTCGCGGCATGATGCTCGAACAGCTATATCGGGCGCAGCAAATTCTCGCCGGCCACCCCTATCACCGCGACTAAGGACGGGGGCGCTCTATCAGGTGTTAAAATCCCCGTAGAGCAGTTGCTGCGGCAGGTTCGACAGAGCCGACGCGCTTCCCGAATAATCGAGCTGCCAGACGCGATCGAAAACGGTACCCCGCCAAGGCGGTGGATTCGTTGCGCCGAGCGCGCGGGCGAGATCGGGGATTTTCCCGTGATGCCAGCAGACCAAGACGATCGCCTCTCTATATTTCGGCTTGCTCAGAATATCGCGCGCTACTTTCGCGTAATCGTCGTCGGAGTGGTCGGCATCGAGCGGCACTTTGAATGCCGCAAGCAGCGGCGAGATGGTCTCGAGCGGCCGGTTACTGTGGTGTGAGGCCTTGGTTGCGAAAATGAAGGCTGGCATCTGAAACCGCGGGGCGCTACCCGAGATTTCGACTGTGCTGTAGCTGCCAGTAACCGCGCCCGCGCCGGCGGCGAGATCGCACGCGAGTTCGCGGCGTTGCCGGGGAAAACAGTGACGGTAGCGCCATTGCACGCGCGGAGCCACGCAGCGATAGGTTGGGTCCGCCGTCCTCGTCCCGGTCGCCCGATCCAAGCTTTTCCCCGTGGCGAATGAGCAGCACCTGTTTGGGGCCGGAGCTGGCCCCGAGTGCGCCTCCCCGGCTCTCGGGGCAAGGCTCTGCGCCCCGGCCGGCTGAACGGTACCGATCGCTATCGCCGCAAGTATCTCTCCAAGTCGACGGCGGGTAATCACGCTTCCTCCCAAATGAGAATTAGTTACGGTGTCATTGCAAGCGCAGCGAAGCAATCTCGAACGGCACTTAGATACCAAGTGTCGGGTTTGCAGCACTATGATACGGAATACCGTCGCCGCCTCGTGTGACTATCAGTCATTATCGCTTGTTTAGGGAATTAGCGATGTATCGCCTTGGGATCGATGTCGGCGGCACGTTCACCGATCTGGTGGCGGTCGACGATGCGGGCGTGACTGTCCTGGAGAAATCTCCGACAACGCCGAATGACCCATCGATTGGGGTGCTCGATGGGCTGGCATTGCTGGCGCGGCGCCTTGACCTCGATCCTGCTGGGCTGCTGGCCGCGACTGAGCGCATCGTCCACGGCACAACGGTTGCGACCAACGCGCTGTTGGAACGCAAGGGCGCTAAGGTCGGCTTGCTGACCACCGAAGGCCACCGCGATGTCATCGAGATGCGAGAGGGCCTCAAAGACGACCGCTACAATCTGCGGATGCCGCCGCCCGAGCAGCTGGTGCCGCGAAAATTGCGTCTCGGCGTGCGCGAACGGATGCGCGCTGACGGCAGGGTCGAAGTCCCGCTCGACCAGATCTCGCTCGACACGGCGATCGCGGCATTGAAACGTGAGCAGGTTGAAGCGGTCGCGGTGTGCTACCTGCATGCGTGGCGCGACCCCAGCCACGAGCGCGCTACCCGCGATGCGGTCGTACGCGAATTGCCCGGCGCCTATGTCTCGCTATCGTCCGAGGTGTTGCCGCAGATCAAGGAATTCGAGCGGGTTTCGACGACCATCATCAACGCCTATGTCGGGCCGGCATTATCACGATATCTTGCGTTGCTCGAATGTCGCCTGGGCGAAGCCGGCTACCACGGGCCGACATTGATCATCCAATCCCATGGTGGCGTGGCGCCGATCGGTGAGGCCGGGCGGCTCTCTGCGGGGGCGGTGTTGTCCGGGCCGGCGGGTGGCGTTGCCGGCAGCGTCTATGCCGCAAATCTCGTCGGCGAGGGCAATCTGATCCCGTTCGATATGGGCGGGACCAGCACGGACATCTCGCTGATCGTCGCAGGCAAGCCCAGCCTCGCCAATAGCCGGCGCATCGCGGGCCACACGATCGCATTGAACAGCCTCGATATTGCAAGCATTGGCGCCGGCGGCGGCTCGATTGCCCGGGTCGATGCCGGGGGCATTTTGCATGTCGGCCCGCAAAGCGCCGGTGCTGTTCCGGGCCCCGCCTGCTATGGCGCCGGGGGCGAGGAGGCAACGGTCACCGATGCCAATCTGGTGTTGGGCTATCTTGATCCCGAGAGTTTCTTGGGCGGCCGACGCCGGCTTGACCGTGCCGCCGCGGAAGCCGCGGTCGACCGTATTGCCACAGCCCTCAGCGTCGGCCGTATCACTGCGGCGCAGGGCATTCATCGTGTCGTCAACACGAATATGGCCGAAGGGGTACGGCTCGTCTCAGTCCGCCGCGGCGTCGATCCGCGGCATTCCGCATTGCTCGCCTTTGGCGGCGCAGCGGGGCTGCACGCGACCGAGATCGCCCGCCAACTCGATCTAACGCGGGTGATGGTGCCGCGTGTTGCCGCAGTGCTGTCGGCTTGGGGAATGCTAGCTACCGATCTGCGGTTCGAGGTGTCGCGGACCCATATCGGTGATACCCGATCACTCGACGGCGCCAATCTGCGCCAGTTGTTCGATGAATTGGAGGCCGAAGGGCTGACGCGGCTGCGCGCCTCGTTCGCCGGGCCGGTCCAAACCGCGCGTGCGGTCGACATGCGCTATGGCGAGCAGGTTTTCGAGATCACCGTCCCGCTGGATGATGTCGATTGGAATGCCGCCGATCCGCTGCCCGACATTGTCGAGCGGTTTCACCGCCGCCATCAGGAACTTTACACTTATTCGATGCGCGATCAGGAAACCGTGCTGGTCAATGCCCGGGTGGCGGTGTCCGGCATCCTCTCCGCCTTGCCGCAGGAGCCGCTGCTCCCCGAAACCGCGCCGGCACGGCCGCGGGCCGAGCGCCGCATCTGGCTGGAGGACTGGATCGCCGCACCGGTCTACGCTTTCGAGGCACTTGCCCCGGCCCAGACCATCGCCGGCCCGGCCATTATCGAATCGCCGATGACGACCGTCCTGTTGCGCCCCGCCGAGCGCGTCACGGTTACCCCATCCGGCTGGCTCGACATCGTGCTCGCATCGCGAAGCTAATTTTCTTTATTCGAGCGGATACCGCTCGAGCCGATGCCGTCATCGCGTCGGCGATAGATAACGCCAGAGCCTCAGCCTTTGGAAATGACCGGTCCGCGTAATTCTTCGCGGGAGGTGTCGCCAATGTTTACAGCTGCTACAGCGGCCCGATCCCGCCGTCGAGGCTGAGGCCGATTGGACTTGCTGACTCTTTCCGGATGAATAGGGAGCTTCGGTTGCCTTCTGTCTTGTCGGAAAAGCTTACAAAAAGGTATGGTTTACGCGCATAAGTAATTGAAATGATCATGTGGCATATAAAATGCACTAAAATTCCCGCGTTGTGAAGGGAACGTGTTAATGTCTTACACCCTATCGATCCTTGCGACCGCGTTGACGATGCTGATCGGCATATCCGGGAATGCGTTTGCGGGCCCGGTCCCCGTTGCCGTACCGGAACCCGCCACCCTGACCCTGCTCGCCATCGGCGTTGGTGGGGCCGCCGCAGCCAAATTTTTCAAACGCAAGTAGCCGACGGGTTTGCGTCAAAATTCTTGTGTAATCAAAGGAGCATCTTTATGCCCTACGCCCTATCGATCCTTCCGACCGCGTTGACGATGCTGATCGGCATATCCGGGAGTGCGTTTGCAGGCGCCGTTCCTGTTCGCGTACCGGAATCGGCGACCCTGACGCTGCTCGCGATCGGCTTTGGTGGGGCGGCCGTCGTCAAGTATTTCAAACGCAAGTAGCCGGCGGGCTGTCCTCAAATTCTCGTGTGATCAAAGGAGATTTTATGTCCTACACCCTATCGATCGCTGCGACGGCGCTGATGGTGCTGACCGGCATGTCCGGGAACGCATTTGCGGGTCTTTCTCCTCCCACTCCGGTGCCGGAACCGGCGACCCTGACGCTGCTCGCCATCGGCTTTGGTGGTGCCGCCGCCGTCAAGTATTTCAAACGGAAATAGCTGGCGGGTTTCTCGGTGGCTGCTTGGGCTCTTGGCTTCTGTTGAGCAGCGCTTTCCCCCTGTTCGGCGCGTTCTTACTGGCCGCCGGCATCGAAATTACCCGCCCCTGGCGACCGGGCCCGACCTTCGCGATGGCGCGCTGGGTGATAAACCTGGCGCTCTTCATGCTGACGAGCGGTCTCGATTTTCTCTTGGCTCCGTTGATCGCGGTGTTAGCATTCGCGAGTCTTACCGGCGGGCTCGCAACACCGAGCTGGTTGCAGTTGGCGGTCGGCATCCCTGCTCTCGATGCGCTGAGCTACGCGCTGCACCGTGCGTTCCACGCTAGCGGCACTCTGTGGCGGCTGCATGCGCTGCACCATTCCGATCCAGAACTCGACGTCTCCACCACTGTGCGGCACCATCCGGGAGAGTCGGTGGTGATGGCATTCGCGGTCGGCCTCCCTGCCGCCGTGGTGGGACTGTCGCCGTTTGTGATCGGGCTCTACGCAACGCTCAATCTTTCCGTACAATTCTTCGCGCACGCCAGTATTCGTCTGCCGAGCCGTCTCACAAATGCTTTAGGTTGGCTGTTGGTTACGCCGGCCTGGCATCGCGTGCACCATTCCCGGCATCCTGCGGACATATCGACAAATTATGGTTTGGTTTTCTCGGTGTGGGACCGGCTGTTCGGGACCTATCGCGCTGACCCCGAATATGGTGATGCCGGAATTGAGTTCGGCGTCGATCGTCTGCGCGAACCTTATTATCAGCGACTCGACCGAATGCTTTTGCTCCCGTTGGTTGTGCGCGGCAACGGCGCCCGAAAACAGCGGGCTTACACGGTAGCAAAAGCCATGTGGGCGCCCAGACCGCTTCGCTGAACATCGTCAAAATCCATCGAACCGGGTGAGGCGGGTCACATTGCTCGGGCTTTATGCCTCCTACTTTAGGGCGATAAGGCGGACGAACGATTGACGATCCGCCAGTCACCGTCTGGAGGCGAGATGTTAAATATTTCAAATGTTGCCGTGGCAGCGGGCGCGCTGCTGCTATTTTTCCAGGGCGCGACGGGGCCACCGGCGCTGGGTCGCGAGCGGCACGTATTATTGACCAACGACACCCGCGAGGCGATCGTCGAAGTGCACGTTTCGGATGTCAATTCCGGGAATTGGCAAGCCGATTTGTTGGGCTCCGATTACTTGGTACCGGGCGGTTCCGTGCTGGTTGATATCGATGACCGCGACGGCCGCTGCCGGGTCGATGTCAGGACGGTGCTCGATGATGGCTCCGACCTCGTCAGCCGCAGCGTGAATGTCTGCCGCAGCGAGGACACCGCGGTCTCACTGCGATAAATAGCCCGGCGTTGCCGATCGCCGAGCCATCGGTGAGAGACGACTGAGGTTGGTGCGGTCGAGCCGGGCTCTTGCATTTACTCACGTCGGAATTCATCGGACACGGCGCCCAAAAGGAGAAATGCGATGCTGACGATCGAGCCTACTGGTGCGGTATTGGGAGCGACGGTGCGCGGCGTGGACTTGGCGCAGCCGTTGAGCCGTGACGATTTCGGGCGGATCTTGCTGGAGCTCGGGCGTTATGGGGTATTGCGCTTTCCCGACCAGAATCTCGATCTCGGCGCGTTGAAGCGCTTTTCCGAGCAGTTCGGCGAGATCCAGGGCAGCCCGACGCGCGATCTGGATAAAGGCCGTGAATATCCGGAGATCGACATTCTTTCCAACTTGAAGGAAGACGGCAGACACATCGGCAGCCCCGATGCCGGGCAGGATTGGCACACTGACATGACCTATCGCGATGTCGCAGGGTTTGTGAATGTGCTTTACGGCATCCGCATCCCGCACCGCGACGGCAAGCCGTTGGGCGGCACCGAATTCGCCAACATGCATGCCGCCTATGACGATCTGCGGGCGGACATCAAGACGCGGCTCGACGGTATGACCGCGACCCACAATATCGAAAAATTCTGGGAGCATATGCGCCAGAACCGTGGCAGCCAGCGCCCGCCGATGACCGACGAGCAACGCCGCCGCCGGCCGCCCGTCGTGCATCCGGTGTTTCTGACGCACCCGATCACTGGCCACAAAGTACTGTACTGCAACCCCGGTTTCACAGCGCGGATCAACGAACTGCCAGAGCGCGACAGTGACGAGATGCTCAACTATTTGTTCGCGCACCAGCTGCAGGAGAAGTTTCGCTACACCAATCATTGGGCCGAGAATGATCTCTTGATCTGGGATCATCTCGGCACGATCCATCGCGCGATCGCTGATTACCGCCCTGATGAAATCCGCCTGATCCACCGCTGCCAGGTCATGGCCACAAAGGTATGGGACCCCGAATTCCTGCGCCCGGCTCTCGAGCTCGCCGCCCCCGAGCTGGCCTGACCGCGGCGAGCAAAGGTCTTCATCAAGCAAATAACTACTGTGTCCGCTGACCAGCGGTCCCGGCGGCGGAGATCCCTTGACCCCGCGCGCTGCCGCGGCGACCAATGACGAGCCGGCCGATGCCTATTCTGCGGCTTGGCGGGTGGCTTCGGGTGTTGCAGTCGCGGTGGGCAGTCGCGGAATCACTTCCTTGGCCATCAGGCGGATGCCTTTTTCGGCCTCTTGGTGGTCGAGAAACCCCGAACGCCCGACAAAGATGAAGTTCGCAAAGCCGCCGACCTTATCGTAGATGTCCATGATCTGCCGGTAGACTGTGTCGGGGTTGCCGGCGCAGAGAATACCGCGAGCGATAGCCTGCTCGGCGGTGATGCCGATCAGGCTATCGGCCGGACGCCGCGTGGCCTCGGCACCGAGCCGTGGGGCGGGGCGGTAGTTTTGCGCGGTCACCTCGGGCGGCGCGCGTCCCGGCAGCAATTTCGACATCTGCGGCGATTGCTTGAGGCTGGTGTTCAAAAACCACAGCAACTTGCTGCCGACGCGCAAACCTTCCTCGTCGGTGTCGCCGACATAAGCGAGCGCAGCATAGGCAAAGCGGTCGGTCCCGGGCGCCGGTAGGCCGGCCTCGCGGCGAGCGGCGCGATAGGCGTCAAAGGCGCGCTTGCTGGCCTCGGGTCCGCGCAGAACCAGCGCGTTGATCATGCCGCGGCGGCCGAGTTCGGCGCAGGTCTCGGGATCGCCGCTCGCTGCCCACATTGGCGGGTGCGGGCGCTGATAGACCGGCGGCCAGATATTGACGTGGCGATGAGTGTAGTACTTGCCCTCCCAGCTGAACGGCCCGTCATGCGAGGTCAGCGTCTTTTGAATGAGGTCGATCGCCTCCCAGAAACGCTCGACATAGCCGACCGGATTGGCGTTGCCCGAGACCATCTCGCTGTCGCCGGATTTGACAAAGCCAATATCGAGCCGGCCGCGCGAGATCACGTCCGCCGTGGCATATTCCTCGGCGACGCGCACCGGATCGGGACGGATCGTGACCAAGGTCCCGAGGCTTAGAATGCGAACCTTTTTGGTCTGGCGCGCGAGGATGCCAAGGATCATCGGGCTCGCGCCATAAAGGCTATTGATGCCCGAATGATGCTCGATCGAGACGATGTTGACGTGGAGATCGTCGCACAGCAAATGCTCGTCCAGGCACTCTTCAAACAGATTGGCGGCGATCTTAGGGTCGCAATATTTATTGGGCAGACTGGCGCGCACTGATGGCGCTTGATCGAGAACGTCCTGTGGCACAAACGGATAAACGTTTTCACAATGATACCAAGCGCGCATAAGGCTGATCTCCATGGGTCCGCGATCGCCGTTGATCTTGGGTCATCGATCCAACGGTGACAAGATCGCCACCCGTGGAAAACAACATGTGCAGCATGTGCGACATTCGTGCAGGCGGATTCTGTAGGGCGAGGGTCCGCCGATGACCCGGCCGCTGCTGGTCGTCGATGGCGACTCGTTCGCGCATCGCTCCTACCACGCTTTGCCGAAGACGATCCGGCGGCGCGGCGGCAGAGGCGCCGGCGCCATTGTCGGCTTTGCCAATTTCCTATTGCGGCTTTACGCCGAGGAGCGGCCGCGCGCGGTGCTGGCCGGCTGGGATACGCTCGACGCCCCGACCTACCGCCACCAGGCGCTTCCCGGCTATCAAGGTGGTCGCGACTTTGATGCGGATTTGATCGAGCAGCTCGATCTCCTGCCGCAATTCGTCACCGCTTGCGGCTTTGCCGCCGCCAAGGCGCCGGGTTACGAGGCCGACGATTTTCTGGCTGCTGCGGTTCGCTTGGCAGAACGAGGCGGCGGGAGCGCAGTGGTGGCCAGCGGCGACCGTGACGCGTTCCAGCTCGCCTCGGATAAGACGGTAATCTTGCAGCCGGTGCGGGCCGGCGAAATGGCGCGGATCGGCCCGGCCGAAGTGCGCAACCGCTACGGCGTCGATCCGCGGCAAGTGCCCGACTTTATTGCACTGCGCGGCGACTCATCGGACAAGATCCCGGGCGCAAAAGGGGTCGGGCCAAAGAGTGCGGCGGCGTTGTTGCAACGCTATGGCTCGCTCGAAAACGCCCTCGCCGATGGCCGTTTTGCGGCGCAGGCCGAGGAATTACGGCTCTACCGGAAGATCGCGACGATGAATGCCGACGCCCCGCTTCCTGCTCTTGGGGACCAGACACCGAGCTGGGGTGATGCGGCAGCGCTGGCCCGCGAATGGGAATTGAATAATCTCGCTGACCGCCTCGCCGCGCTCGCCCGCGACACGACTTAGCGGCGGTTTTGAGGCGGCGCGCCTCCTCTCGCCTTTACCGTGAAACCGGTAAGCACGGTGTAAACTGCGTCCGGACCTTCGCCAGAGTTTAAAAGCGGTTAGGAAAGGGTCGGTCATCCCGGGATGCGGGGCAGCCCAAGAGCTAGGAAGCATGCACACAACCTGCGGACACCATGGCCAAAGCAGGTGTTCGTTCCGGGCCCGCCCTGCGGGTCGTCCGGAACGACACCCCTTTCGCGTGAGCGGCCGCGCCCGCGCTACGGCTTTAGCAGCAACTTGCCGATGACTTGGCCGCTTTCAAGCATTGCATGGGCTCGGGCAGCCTTTGCGAGCGGCAAGCGATCGTAAATCAGCGGCCGGATCTCGCCGGCGGTTAGATGGCCGAGCAACTTCTTCATCGTCGCGGCGCGGATATCGGGACGATTGTCAAAGCTATGGATCGTAAATAAGCGCAAGGCTGGGCTGGCCGCCGAATTGGCCCGCATCGCGGGGATCAAGTCGACCTCTGGCGTGCCTTCAAGCCGGCCATAAGAGATCACCATGCCGAGCGGTGCCAGCATCGTGAAATTGCGGCCAAAATTCTTCCCGCCGATCGAGTCGAGGATCAGATCGACGCCGCGGCCGCCGGTGCTGCGCATAACCCGCGCGACGACGTCTTCGTTCCGGTAGTTGATTGCTAGCCCGGCCCCGAGCTGGATGACGGCGTAAGTCTTCGCATCCGAACCGGCAACCCCGATGACGCCTTTACCCACTGCAACAGCCAGCTGCACAGCCGCACTGCCGATCCCGCCGGCAGCGTTGTAGACCAGCACGCTTTCGGCGGCGACGCCGCGAGCCGCGGTATGCAGCAGGTGATAGGCGACTTGGTAGTTCGACAGGCAGGCCGCCGCTTCGAGCGACGCGCCATCGGGCAACGGATACGCCACCCGTGCCGGCACCGCGATGAATTCAGCATAGCAACCGGCCCGCACCGGGAGGTCGCGGGCGCTGATGACGACCGGCTGGCCAATTGCCGGCGCGGCTACATTTGGGCCGTGCGCAGCGACCGTGCCGCTCATCTCGATCCCGGGAATTGTCGGCAGCGGCGGCATCCAATTGTAGGTGCCGCGCCGCACCAGCACTTCGGGCATGCTGACGCCAATCGTATCGGCTTTGATCAGGATCTCGCCGTCACCGGGGACCGGAGTTGGGATCTCGAGGTATTCAAGCGCCTCGGGGCCGCCCGGCTGGCGCAGCACGATAGCCTTCATGATTCAGCGGGGGCCGGCTTATATCCAATCCCGGCAGCGGTGAGCTTTAATGCTTGCGCGCCATACGGAGCTAAAAGCAAAGAAGATTTGATGTCGGGATAGGGCAGGAACAGCGGAGATCATGGCGATCCCTGTCAAAAGAAATGTAATTTGAGTTTACGCTTCTGGCGGGCCGTATGGCCGCCGGCTCGCCACCCGCTTGTTCAATATTGTCGTGCCTCCGCGCGCCGGTTCTTCAGTTGCTGGGGCATCGTAGCTTTGAAAAGCCGAGTTGGGCCGGGCTCAAGTGTCGTCATGCTTGAGACATCAAAACACCGGCAGCCCGAAACCTCTAGCAGGGTTCCATTCCTTCCTGACCTGGCTTTCGATCGACAGCCCGCTGCCGGTCGTGGCACTGAGCTTACGCTCGGCAGAAGAGGTGTCTGTCGCTGACTCGCGGGATAACTCGTCAACCGCCGATTTGTCGCGGCGGTGCCAGCGGCGCAGATGTTTTTCAATCGAACGTTGGTCCATGCTCGATCCTCCCTGGCGCGCATCTATGCCTAGGGCTGAGACAATTGCAACGCTCTTGGTAAACTTGTGTAAATACAGTAACTTGCCTGTTAACCGAAATGAAAGACACATACTCTGACGCGGCGCTGACGATCTGGACGGTCGGACATTCGACGCGTTCTGTCGACGAGCTTATCCGCTTGCTGGGCCAAGCTGGAATCGGCCTGCTGGTGGATATCCGTTCCGTTCCGCGTTCACGAGCAAATCCGCAATTCAACCAAGACGAGTTGCCGAAGTCGCTTGCTGCGGCAGGGATCGGCTACCGCCACTTGCCTGATCTCGGCGGCTTGCGCGGACGCCGCAAAGATGCCCCACTGTCGCCGAATACTTTGTGGCGCAGTCAACCTTTCCGTAATTACGCCGATTATGCCGCGGTCGATCCGGGGTTTCGTCACGGTCTCGCGGAATTGATCGCGCTTGCCCGCAACCAGCGCACCGCGATCATGTGCGCCGAGGCGGTGTGGTGGCGCTGCCACCGCCGGATTGTGAGCGACTATCTGTTGGCCTTGGGGCTAACCGTTTGCCACATCCTCGGCATCGACCATGTCGAGCCAGCCAGTCTGACCCCTGGAGCCATGGTGCAGGCCAACGGCGCGATCGTTTACCCGGCACCCGCCGACGCTCAGCTGTCGCTGCTTTAATTCCGCGGCCCGCGACAATCCAAGCCGGCGTTATTCGGCGGCAACCCCCATAAGGTCGCGGTCGGCCGCGGTTTCGAAAAAGCGGCGGCCGGTGGCGCGCTGGTTCTCGTAAATCGAACCTTGGTATGCGGCCGGCGGCAATGGTAGCCGCACTGGTACCGGCGCCAGCCGCGGCATCAAAGTCGGCTCGCCGGCGAGCAGCAATTCGTCAAATTTCTCGATGCCGTCCTTGAAGCCGAGCAGGGGCCAGGCATCCGCGGCGCGGTATTGGAACAGCAAAAAGCGGCGTTCCTTGCCCGAGAAATTGGTTGCCGAGCCGTGCACCGCGCGCACGTGATGGATTGTGATCGAGCCGGCTTTGCCCAGGCACGGTACCGCCCGCGACACGTCGATCCCACACGCGTCAGGATCCATCGCGCCGCAAAACCGGCCGTCGGGTCCGTGATGATCGTAGATCGGGCCGAGATGGCTGCCGGGAAGCACCATCATCGGGCCGTTTTCAAGATCGCAATCATCAAGCATGATCCCGACCGCGGCGAGATTGTCATTGGTGTGCGGATAAAAAGCCCAGTCCTGGTGCCATTCGACCGGCGCGCCATAGCCGGCCGATTTCATGTTGAGCTTGCCGGTGTCGAACCGCACCGTGCCCCACAACTCTTTTAATGCGGCGACGATCTTTGGGTGGCGGGCGACACGGGCATATTCGGCATGGTGTAGATGCGGTGTCTTGATGCGCCGGACCCGCGGCTCGGCCGAGGTATGCGTGTCTTCGAGGTCGTAGATCTCGTCATTGGCGGCGGCCGCCCGCGAACCCTCGACAAGCTCCTCGGTGACGCGACGCAGCGCCTCAACTTCCGCCATCGTCAGGATGTTCGGGAGTACGACAAACCCGTCGCACCTGTAGTTAGCAAGGGTGGTCTCGGACAGCATGGTTCCTCCAGGCGCGCAATATCCGCTGAATTGCTGGCCGGCGCCGCCGAGTTTGTCAACCCGCGATGCGCAACCGCATTGAGGTTGCGGAAGTCACGGGCGCGCCCGCTTCCTCGCGATTACAACCGATGCGGCGCGGCTTCCGAGGTGTCCGCATCCTTGGCCGCTCCCTGCGCCGTCGCCAGTCTTGGAACTCTTTCTCCAGATGCTCGATTTCCCGGTCGGACAATCGGTCGAGGTCAACCAAAGACGACCGCGCACCTTCCTGCGTGCGCAAAAGCTCGTCGAGCTTTAAGCGGATCGCGCGTGTGTCGCGGTTTTGCGCATATTGAATCAGGAACACGACCAAAAAGGTAATGATGCTGGAAAGAGAATTGATGATCAGCTGCCAGGTATCCGAGAAGCCCATCAGCGGGCCGGCCGCCGCCCAAATCAACACCGAGGCGCAGGCGAGCAAAAACGCGGTCGGGCTGCCGACAGCATTCGAAGCGAACAGGGCGATTTTCTGAAACCACTGGTTCATGTCCGATCGTCCACCCGCAAAATTGCGATCCTGATACAGTACGCCCCGCCAATCGGGCTAAGTTCTGGGGTTGGACGGCGGGTTTTGGCCGGGCCCGATCGCTTCAGGAACCAAAAACCGTACCCCAAGTCAGCGATCGCGAAGGCGCGACCGCAAGCGACGCCAGCGCGAACCTGTCTCAGACTCGCTCTCGATGATCGCGCCGCTCTGCATGAGTTCGTCGACGAGACGGCGCGCCAGCGTGCCGCGCGGGCCGCGCTCCCAATGGTCTCGGTCAGCGTCTTCGGCCATCCATCCCGGCAATGGCAGCAGCAAATAGGCGGCCAGCCCCTCGAGCAACGGTTCGTAAGTGGCGCGCAATGCCGCGAGCAACTCCTCGGCCTCGGATGTCTCCCAACTGAAGCCGACATCGATCAGGCTCTGTTCCAGGCGCAGGAAAGCAGGATGGTCGAGCCGGTCGCCGCCGCTGTAACGCGACGGCGCCACGCCCAGCGACTTTGTCATTTCGACCAGAATTTGCCGCGCCATCGTAAAGGTCATCCGCGCCTGCAGTGGCGGTGTCCGGTCGAGCCCGACGAGGATCAGCGCGCAGCAATCGATATGATGACCGCGAGCGCCGCCAGCCACGACTGGTCGTCGTGCTGCGAGCGGTAATAGGCGAGCATCGGATAGGAGAGATGGCTCTCCAGCAACTCGGAACCCCAGGCCTCCCATTCGCGCAGCAAGATCGCGATCTGTCCCGATCCATCGTCGCCGCCATGCCGCTGCAGCAACCCGACAGCGGTCGGCGGCGACCCGGCGCGACCGTCGAGCCGGATCACTGCCGCCTCACGCCGTGAGAACAGCTGGTACAGCACCGGAAGATAACCGATCACGACGGCGATAAAGCCGAGCCCAGTGCCGGCTTCGAGGATCGTCAGCAGCCGCGCCAGCCCGCTATGCGGCACCAGATCGCCGTAGCCGAGCGTAAAAAAGGTGACGCCACTCATGTATAGGTGCTCGCCGAGCGTCGGCGGCGGGGTCGCCCCGGCGCTGACCTCGACCGCCCACAGCAACAGCCCGTAGCCGAGCATCAGGCCGGCAATCCACAGGCTGAACAGCAGCACCATCGAGAGGGCGCCGTAGACCCCGAGAAATCGGTCGCGGCGGTCGCCGGTCAGGCGCACGGTCACCGCCGACCACACCCGCCCAGGTCACGCGATAAAATAGGCTGACAAAGCGCAGCCGCCGCAGCACACGGCGCGGCAGCAGCATGACCTCGAACGAATCCTGCGCGGTGGCGGCGAGCAGCAGGATGGCGAACACGCCAGCAGCAAAGGCGAGCATGTCTGGAAAACACCGGCGCTCGCGAAAGCGCGGTTTCGTTTTCGTTCGGCGGGTGGATGGAATAATGGAGATCGAGCGGCCCTCGCGGGGTGAAGCTGCGCCTGACCGACGCGGTCGACGAGATGACATTGCGCCGGGTCTTGTCGGCGCTGTTGTGATCGGCATTCCGGGCGATGTCCGCGTCTACCTGGCGTGCGGCCTCACCGACATGAGAAAAAGGCTTTGCCGGGCTGGCGGCGCGGGTGCAGACCACCTGTGCCTCGACCCACATGGCGGCGCGCTATTCGTGTTTCGCGGCCGTAGGCCTTGACCCCACGGGCTTGACCCGTAGCGCTGGCATTGATATTGGCGCGGCGCAGTTTGGCCGCCAACAATCGTAATAGTCGTGGAAAAAACGGCCTTCCGGCCGGCGCCCCGGCAGGCTTTGATCCTCATAGCGAGGGCCAGGCCAAACATCTGCTGGCCGACCATTGTATGCTCGGGGGCTCTTGACCCTGAGACAAACCGTTCCAGCAAGACGATTTTCTCAGGTCACAGACCCGACGCACCGAACCCTATGAAAAATCCGGGCTAGTTGAACATGGGATCAACGGGAGAGCACATGGTACGACGTGGTTTGCGGTGGACAAGATGCGATTTGGGTGGCAGCTTGGGTGGCGACCGGCGTCGATGTTCTTGATAAGTGCTTATCTAAATCATTGATATCGCCGGCATGGAGAGGTGCCGGAGCGGTCGAACGGGGCGGTCTCG
>CAVRUN010000021.1:0-178729 GCA_963724435.1 uncultured Alphaproteobacteria bacterium
TCTACTGAGTGTGATGTGAGTAGTTTCCGAACCTACCGGAGAGGCCCTATTGGCGATATCAACCCAAGGACCCTGGCCGGGTGAATTATCGGCTCGTCCTTGGCACGACGTAAAACTGCCCACCCTTCGCGCGCAGCGCGGTTTCACGCCTGGTGAATCTCCACAGACCCCGCGCCGGACCTCGTCGATCGCGCCACCTGTAGAGCGAGTTTTAAGCTGTAACGTGCAAGCGGACAGCTCGATGCAGTTATTATTATGCCTCTTCGAGGCACGTTGAAATAAATGTTTTAAAACTTTTCATTAGAATGCAGCCGAAAGATTTCGCGACCCCACCTTTGTTATCAATTTAGGCGCCTGCAATATTTGTGGTTGTATATGGCGGGCTAACGTCCCACGTACTGAGATACTCGTTGGCACTCGCGTTTCGACGGTGCCAACTCTGCCCCACAAATTCTGGTCCGAGGAGACCTTCGATGAAACTGCGTCCATTGCAGGACCGCGTCCTGGTCCGCCGTGTTGAGCCAGAAGTGAAAACCGCTGGCGGCATCTTCATTCCCGACACAGCACAGGAGAAGCCGACGGAGGGCGAGGTGGTTGCCGTCGGCCCCGGCATGCGCGACGAGGAGGGCAAGGTGCACCCGCTCGACGTCAAGAGCGGCGACCGTGTGCTGTTCGGGAAATGGTCGGGCACCGAGGTCAAGCTCGATGGCGAGGATCTCATGATCATGAAGGAAGCCGACATTATGGGCGTGCTCAATCGGGCCGTCGCGGAGAAAAAAGCCGCTTAACCAAGGATTTCACACATGGCTGCCAAGGAAGTCAGATTTGATGGCGATGCGCGCGACCGGATGCTGCACGGCATCGACGTTCTCGCCAATGCGGTCAAGGTGACGCTAGGCCCCAAGGGCCGCAACGTCGTCCTCCACAAATCCTACGGGGCTCCGCGCATCACCAAGGATGGGGTGACGGTCGCCAAGGAGATCGAACTTTCCGACCGCTTCGAGAACATGGGCGCACAGATGGTCAAGGAGGTCGCCACCCGCACCAGCGATCAAGCTGGCGACGGCACGACGACCGCGACGGTGCTCGCCCAGGCGATTGTGCGCGAGGGATCGAAGGCGGTTGCCGCCGGCATGAACCCGATGGATTTGAAGCGCGGCATCGACATGGCCGTGGCCCGGGTTGTCACCGACATCAAGAAGGTCTCCAAAAAGGTTTCGACCAATGCGGAGATCGCGCAGATCGGCACGATCTCGGCCAATAATGACAGCGAGATCGGCGAGATGATCGCGAATGCGATGGACAAGGTCGGCAACGAGGGAGTGATTACGGTCGAGGAGGCGAAGAGCCTCGAAACCGAACTCGATATCGTCGAGGGTATGCAGTTCGACCGCGGCTATCTCTCGCCCTACTTCGTGACCAATGTCGAAAAGATGATCTGCGAGCTCGAAAGCCCGCACATCCTCTTATTCGAAAAGAGGCTTTCCGGCCTCCAAACGATCCTTCCCTTGCTCGAAGCGGTCGTCCAGAGCGGCAACCCGCTGCTGATCGTTGCCGAGGAAATCGAGGGTGAAGCGCTGGCGACGCTCGTTGTCAACAAATTGCGCGGCGGGCTCAAGGTCGCGGCGGTCAAAGCCCCGGGCTTTGGCGACCGGCGCAAATCGATGCTAGAGGACCTTGCCATCCTGACCGGCGGTCAGGTGATCAGCGAGGATCTCGGCATCAAACTCGAAAACGTCACCCTCGACATGCTCGGCCGGGCCAAGAAGTCCGCATCGAGAAGGAAAACACGACGATTATCGACGGTGCTGGCAAAAAGGCGGATATCGAAGGTCGCTGCGCGCAGTTGCGCGCACAGATCGAGGAGACAACCTCGGAGTACGACAAGGAGAAATTGCAGGAGCGCCTGGCCAAACTGGCCGGCGGCGTTGCCATTATTCGTGTCGGCGGCGCGACCGAAATCGACGTCAAGGAACGCAAGGACCGTGTCGATGATGCGGTGCATGCGACCAGGGCGGCGGTCGAGGAAGGGGTTGTTGCCGGCGGTGGCGTCACACTCCTTTACGCAAGCAAGCGGCTGGGCGGGTTGAACCCCGAGAACGGCGACCAGAAAGTCGGCATCGACATCGTGCGTCGGGCATTGGCGGCGCCCGCAAGGCAAATTATCGCCAACGCCGGAGAAGAGGGCTCGGTGATTGTCGGCAAGCTGCTAGAAAAAGGCGACGACAATCATGGCTTTGACGCCCAGAGCGGCACCTATGTCGACATGGTCAAGGCTGGGATCATCGATCCGACCAAAGTCGTGCGCCTAGCCTTGCAAGGGGCAGCCTCGGTGGCCGGTTTACTCGTCACCACCGAGGTGATGGTCGCCGATAAGCCACAGAGGAGCGCCCCGGCTATGCCCGGGGGCATGGGCGGCATGGACGGCATGGATTTCTAAATCTCCAGCCGCGCCAACACCCGGAAAGGGCATCACCTCTTCCCGATGACGGGGAGAGGTGTTGCCCTGTCAGCGACGCTGGACAACCGCGACCCAGATGTCGAGGAGCGATTTGCATGAAAAGTCACCTGGTTCAAGCCGCCGAACGCGGCGACGCCGCCGCGCAGTTCAATCTTGGAATCCTCTACGAGAACGGGTTGGACGATAGCCGGTACGCTGTCGAAGGGAATCGGCCTGAGGCAATGCGGTGGCTGCTCGCCGCCGCCGAACAGGGCTTGCCCCGCGCGCAGATCAAACTCGCAGAAATCTATGCCAGCGAACCCGAGATTCCGGAGAATTCGGTAAAGGCTTGCGGGTGGTATCTGGCGGCGACGACGAACCTGGTGGGCGCCCATCTTCAGCAGGCCGAGTCCGCCTACCAGCGCGCCTGCTCCCACTTGACATCGTCTCAAATCACCGAGGTCAGGCGTTTCGCGCAAGCCTGGAACGCGAAGGCCCCACGATCCCGGTGATGTCGGATCAGCCGGAAACGCCTGCGGGAAGACGAAAGCGTAATTAGAGCTCGATCGTTCCGCCAATTGTCATTCCGATGTGATCTGCCTGGGATTGGCGGCATTCATTGGACTTCAAGGCGCTCCATTGAGCCGACCGGGGAGAGTGGTGATCCGGGTGCTGGCGACCATCCCGCGGCGACCGGCCAACCGGTCACCGTCGACGCGGGCCTCTCGTGGACCGGTCACCAGACGACATCAGCTTACAAAAATTAAACGGTGACGAATCAAGTCAACATCTTGAGATCTATTTAAGATACTTTTATCACCTACTTGTATATTATAAAAACAAACACGATGTTACAGATTACGGATAAGAAAATGGTCTGCAAAATTGTGCCGCGGAACGGCGAGTGGTTTATCTGTTAAAGTCCTAGTGGGCAGACAATTCTCGCTCGAGGCCGCGATTGGCGGCGGCAACATTGGGATGGGCCAGGTTCGTCCTGACGAGGAACATGAGCATGAACATATCACAGAATTTAAAGCCGGGAATCTGGGGGGCAGTGATTGGTGCGGCCGCCATTACCGTGGTCGGCTTCTCGTCACTCGGCTGGAAGCTCGACGGCACGGCGCAGCAGATGGCGGCAGATCGCGCCGACACCGCGGTTGTGGGCGTGCTGACGCCAATCTGCGTTGAGAAATTCCAGCACCAAGCCAATGCAACCGCGAAACTCGCGGAGTTGAACAAGGTCTCGTCCTGGGACCGCGAGTCGATGATCGAAAAGGGCGGCTGGGCAACGGCGCCGGGAAACGACACGCCGAATTCTGCGGTTGCGCGGGCCTGCGCGGAACGGCTGGGACGACCCCTGTAGTGCTCGACAACTATAAGGATAGAGCCTTACGCGCTCAGCCCGCTTGCTAAGGCGGAGGTTCTGCCGGCGCCAGCCATTTCACTTGAGGAGGAGCGATCAATGACGTTGGCAGCTCGCTTTTCGCTGCTCCATTCGGATCTGAACGATTTTCTTTTCGCTTCGGTTGGCGATGAGCAAAACGGCATGCCGCTCAGCGTACTGTCGGCGTTGACCCGACTGGGCGTTGATCCGTGGGAAGAAGCGGCACGGCTTGCGGCTTTGCCAAAGGCGCTTGCCATCGAGGCAATGGCGTCGATCGTCGCCCGGTTGCCGATGGCTCGACCGCAGCCTTCAGGCAATCTGGCCATCAGCCGCCGACTGGTCGAGCTGTTGCCAAAGCACCCGCAAGCAGAGCCGCCAACTCGAGAACAGACCGCCGAAAAGGACAAGAGATACTTTCATGCCCTGATGCTTATCGGCTGTCTTGCCCTCGGGGTGGCGCTGTTGACCGCCATCTGGTGATCCGGCACCGACACGATCGATCGAAACGAAAATACGGCCACTAGTGTTTAAAAAGGGAAAAAGTCATGAAATACCTGGTGCCGCCGGTCGTGATCCCGATGCTGTTATTTATCGGGATCGTCGCCTACGCGCTGCTCCGGCCGCCGATCGTCGTGGGCCATTCTCTTGCGCCTGTATCGATTGCGCAGCCTCGTTAGCGCGGCAGCGGCCGCCAAGGCTATGCAACTGCAGCGAGTTCTTCTGTCACCACCGTGAAGCTGTTGGTAAAGCGTGCTTCTTTAACGCAAGAGCCTTCCGGCAATTAAATCGAGTACAAACTGTTCGGTTTTCTGGCGAACCAGCTCCTCAGTCATCTCATCAAATTTATGACGCCCAGCGTCGAATACCATTTGATTTGTTGATGATGCTTTAGCCATCGTCGATGTCCCAAATTCGCATGTATATTGATCTGGATCAAACCGCACCTGGAGACTGCCTCGTCGGCTGAAACCATCATCTTCCGATAAATTCACGTTTATAGAAATTGGACCAGAGGCGTCATCATGTTCGTCTATCGTTTCTCCGAAGAAGCCTTCGGCCGCTAAGTGCGTGACGACTTCATCGAAAATAGGCCCGATCACTCCGGACTTAATTTGGGCGAACCGAACTTTGGCTTCTGAGATCGCTTCTTTTCGTTGGTTTTCGATCGCTTCCGCACGCTCGCGATCTTCTTTCAGCTGTCGAAGTGCTTCGTTGAGTTTTTCGTATGCCATATCGGCCTCTTGACCATCCGAAAATTTCTGCGCTGGCCCTGCACCGTCAGGCTGCCATTGGTTGCCGGTTGGGTGCGTGCGCTAACCGCACGAAGCAAGGTCCCCGAAACCGAGCCGGCACGGCGCAGATCTTGCCGTCTATGCAGCCTTCGCTTGCCACTCGTCACGATTTGCAGTTTCGTTGTCCGCTGTCTCCCTGACCAGTGCAATCGGGCGCGCCGTTTTCTTTATGTCGGCTTTGCGCGGGAACGGTCTCCTCGGTTTCGAAATTGACTATCTTTTTGTCTTGAAGTGCTCCTCGGCATTCCGTCGGCTGGCCTTACCCGGCAGAGGCCGGGAATACATTGGCGCGGCCTCCTCTCTACAGGCGACGATCTCACCGGGCGGCACCTGTTTCCCGGAATATCGTTGGAGCCAGTTTCGAGCTGTGTCCTCGGCAGAGAACCCGCTTGCGAAGGAGCATCTGATTTGTCGTCCCGATTTCTGAGCGACGACGACAGCATGATTCCATGATCTGTCGTCAGTCATTGGACCCTCGACAGAAAACGTCCCATTATCTCTGTCAGTAATGATTAGATAGAACGGCTCGAGGTAATGTGCTCGGGGCATGGACTATCTCCTTGCTTCTCCCGCCTCAGCCGATGGGAGTCGCCACAGCCTGACTGGTGCGGCTGCGCCACGCTGCAGGCTGCGTTTTGGTCAGCAGTAAACTGTCCGGCAATTACCTCCCGATAGAGATTTCGGGAACGCGGCGGTCGACCTTCTCACCGAACCTGCTATCGCTTGGGGCCACCTTGTCTCATCGTTCGTTACTCACGGCGCTGACATCCCAAATATCGTCTTGACCAACGACGGGTCGGGCGGCGCCTATCTGAAATTCAGGAATGTGATTGACGCGATCCTCGTCCGCTCCGGCACGAGCATTACCACGCCTTTCCGGCTGGTAAGTGTTGGCCCATTTCATAAAGCCTTTGGCACGGCTTTCTGCCAGCGAGATATATATTTCGGTCAACCCTTCAACGTCGGGCTGTCAGGACAAATGGGCTCCGCTAGGAGGTTGGGGTAATCCTCATAACGCGCATCAGACCCCATCGGCGTTAAAGAACAGGTCCCGTGCGAGCCGCGGCGCTCCGATCGCCGCCCCTGGCAGCCGCCGTAGCGACAACCGCGATTGTCGCATTGGTGATGGTCGTGAGGGCAGATCATCGAAAGTCTCCATTGCCGTGCCCACTCCTTTAGGGACATTCGCGCCAATTATGGTACCCTCGGAATCTACTCAGTGCTCTCTTTCCGGGCATGGCCCATGATGACCGGGATCAGCGGCTATGAGACAAATTGGGTGAGTTCTCCGGCTACAAACGGGAGATGGTTAGCCGGCCTGCGTCTTGAACCAGTCGATGAGCTCGCCGCCGATGGCCTTCCACACCCCGGCCTCGTCTATCCCGACTGGACGTATGACATCTCCTGCGTCGGGAAGTACCCTCGCTTCCACGAGATCGGAGATTCCCTCGACCGGAAGATTAAGAACGCGCTCCGCAGCGAGTTGGGGCGGCTGGTCGGCCGACGGATGGGGCCCAAAGTCGACCCAACCATCGAAGATTGGGTCTCAAGCTGGGGGTTGGCTCTCGCGCAACCAACGAATTCGAGCCACGTATCCTCGTCGTGAGCCGAAATGCGGGTAGGGCTCACGGACGATGTCGAACGCCACCTTCTCATTGAAGGAGAGGAGTTCGTCTGTGTACTTGAGAAGTAAGCGTCCGGTCTTGGCCGTAATTACGCGGTGGTCTCAGTGAGCGGGGACTGGGTTCCGAAGCCGGCTCTTCGTCGCCCCGAGCCCCTGCATCCTTGACGCCGCGCGTGGTTCCTCGATGAATCACTCGATCGCAGGTTTACCCCATGTTGCCGGAAAATTACTAAGGAAACGCTAAACTAGCCGTCCTTAAGAGGATGACCGCGTCGCGGCAGGAGATCGGTCAGATTGACGGCCAAGTGAACCTTCGCGACTATCAGCTGATGCAATTGGGCAGCCGGTCACACCCAACCTTCTTCGGCACGCGCAGCCCATTGGCCTGTTGTATTCTCGCGGATCCGCGCCACGAAATGCCCGTACGCTCGGCGGGCCCACGATGTCACCTGGGCCGACCCGACCGTCTCTGAGTTCTCATCCCGATTCTCAATCGGCAAACCAGCCGGTGAAGCGGCCGGCGGCGAGCTCGGTATAGCGCACAGTATGCTGAATGTTCCTGTGGCCCATGTAGAGCTGCAGCGAGCGGGTGTCTCGACCGTCATTCGCCAATCGATAGCCGGTGCCATGCCGCAGCATGTGCGGATGTACCGGAAAGGGCAGTCCAGCTTCGACGCCGATGTGCGGGCGGGGGTCTTGCGGAAGCCGGCTTCAGAGAGCGGCGCATCGCGTTCCGATATGAACAAATGCCGGCTGGCGCCCTGGTCGCGTTGCAGCTTGCGTAGCCCTCGCAATTCCTCGCCGGAGAGGGGGTGCGTCGAGGGCGTGCCGCGCTTGCGGCGGATGACGAAGAGGTGGCCTTGCGAGAAATCGATCTGGTCCCAGCGCAGCGGCGACAAGCTCGCTTACTCTGAGTGCGTGCCGGTAGGCGAGCAGGATCATCGTCTGATCGCGATGGCCGTAACGACCGCGCCGCCTGGCTGCTTCGCGCAGCAATTCGACTTCGTGCTCGGTGAGGTATTCGCGGGTGCGGCGCTCACTGTTCGTCTGCCGGCGCGGCGGGGCGGCCCGCTGATGTGTCCCGCCGACGATGCGAAGCGATACTGTCCCATTTTCAGGGTTTCGCATGTGCGGTTTCGATCCAGTGGGCCGGCCAATATGGTCGGCTGCGGTCTAGTGACTGTCCCAAGATCAGTCATAAATGGGACAGTATATGACGCAAAGAAAGAGGCAATCGTCGTTAACATTCGAGGGTGCGTTCCCCTCATGCTGCAAGACGAGTTACCCATACTGAGGCGGATGTGCGGTGCGGCGGCGCCGGGTGCGGCGACAGATGGTCGTAGTTCTCTTACTACCTATGCGCGCGCTCTGGGAGCTGTACGCGGACAAGCTGGAAGTGGACCAAGTGACCCTTACCTCCGTGTTTACCTATAGCGCGGTTACATAGCAGACTAACGCGGTATATTTGACAGGCCCATTTGTCCGACTATCGTCACGCGCATTTTCCGTACCTCATTTGAAACTCATTGCATTCAAAAACTCCATTTTCAGCCTTTATTTTAATGCCTCACGAACGCATGTGCGTGAAAGGTCGCCGGTTTATACCCGGTTTGGTAGCAATGGCCATCGTCGCCAAGTGGCGCGAGTGGACCTCAGAATTCCGTGTGAAGAACATGTCAGAGAATCGTTGTCAGCTGACATGTGAGAGTCGTAAGGATAAACATGGGGACGGGACCACTCGGTCCACTACTGCCGCCCGGTCACGCTCTCATGTCGGGTCTGGTGGACGATTTAAATCAATCTTGGATGGTCAATTTTACAACGTAAAATCGAGCCGCCATCGAATATATCCGTCGAGAATGTTGGCGCGCACAATACGACGCTTGTCGACGATCCGATCTTTGTTTTTTCCGAGCCAATTCCCGAGTTTTTGTGAGTTGATCGCACCGTTTTTGCCGGCTACAACCAGAAGTGCCTCACGAAAGTCAGGCACCGGGTTCAGCTCTTCGACCCCCGGTAGCACTCCTTCCCCCTCCGACCAAGTCGCTCTGGCAATGATCTGCCGCACCGTAAACTCGCCCCGACCGAGGCAAGATTCCCATTGCGTCATCACTGCAGTGAGCGCGGTCAATGCGGGATCTTCGTCTCGGATCGCACCCATCGTCAGACAGGGATCACTCTCCCCCAACCAGATCAGACAATCTCGTACCCATCGCGACCAGTCCTCGAATGAACCGAGCGGCCGGCTGAGAGGCTTGCCTCTGGCGATATAGTAAGCCCTGAGCATGGTCAAGCCCGCGACGACTAGGCGCGGTCGCTCACGTCGAGCTACATTGATTGGGTCTTCACTCGCGAATTCGCGCAGCTCTGGCCGCTCGACCTGCGGATCAATAACTCCCCGCAAGCTGCGCCGAGGCAAATCGCCAGCAAGCTTCAAATTGTTGCCGGTGACTGTAAACAACGCGGTATTCAACACTGTACACATTTCCGAGCGGCCGAGAATGCGGACCTTAACCAAAAATCTCGGTCAAGGCTTGAGCAAGCACAGCACTCTGCAGCACGTGATCGCAATTATCGAGTGCTATGACCGGATCACCGGCAATCAGCGCCGCCCCGATTTGCTTTGCCAGCTCGACTTCGTCTTCGCTGGGAACGAACGAGCCGGCCTCATGGCCGGTGATGATTATCGTCGCGAAGTTAACCACTTTCGACTTGCCTGATCCGGCTACCGGTGCCGACTTGCCATGCAACGGGGCAGTTCGCAAAGATGGACGTATCAACCCGGTCAAGGCTATCGACAACGCGACGGAACGGCCTGCGCTTGATTGACTAAAATCGGTGACATCGTCGTGACCCTCTGGATCCAGTTCAAACGGGATTTCGCCGAGCGGCCGCTTTAGCTCTTCCAGAGCAAGCAGTGCGTCCTCCTCGCTCGGATATTGTGGCACAGGCGGAAACTCCACCCCGAGCGGATCATAGAGGATACCGGTCTGCTCGTCGTAACCGGGTGTCTCGAGGATCGACCCGTCGGGACGCAAGGTCGGCGCAGTCATGATCGCGGTGAGCTGCCGCAGCCGCCAGTGACGCATTCGCTGCAGATAAGCCGTCGCAAACGGTAATGGGCAATCGACCGAACGCCACTCTTCGCTGCGGCCGTCCCACATCTGAAAATCGATCACCTTAGTAAAGAGCTCGACCATGTTATACGGCGTCACTGGGACCAGTCCGGGCATACGCAATTTCTCTACCGCGGCGGTGCGGCGCTCGACCACCCCTGGTCGCACCACAAGATCACCGCGCTGGTAGATCTCCAAATTTGCCGCGATTAAATGACTTTCAGCCTGGTCGATCAGTTCTGGCAACAATCCCGCAATCAACTGCAGCACTGGCTTGCCGGTGCGCGCCGCCCGCGTTTGCTCAAGCAATGCTTGTCGCCACGATTGCTTCTGCAGAATGCGTACAATTTCTTTGTCCAGATCGCTGCGTTCGGCATATTTCGCGCCAATGCCTTCGGGATGCATCCGAATTAGCCGCTCGATGGTCTCTGCGTTGAACCCGCGCTGGCCCAGCTCCTTGATGACCCGGAACAATGTTCTACTGCGATCACTGCCGGGCGGCTCCGGTTGGATGATCCGCTCGCGCCATTTGTCGGGTAGCGCCTTGAGGATGAGCTCCAGATCGTCAACAGGGCAGGTACCGACATTGCCGACGAAGCCGTCCTCAGTCGGTCTCAACTCGGGCTCGTCGGGAGATCCTTTGCCGGCGCCCCCAAGGGCAAAGGGATTGAGTGTTTCCGTCTCGTTTGCGAGCGGCTGCAATGCGGCATCGAGAGCATCGAGTGGCGTGCGCGTTGTCGCCATGGCTATTTGGCCCACCTTTTGGCGAGCTGCGGCTCGTGCGGGCGGCCTTCGGCGATTTTTTTAGCATTGGGCCAGTTTAAAGTGCCGCAAAGGCGCCATACATGGGTGAGATCGAGCGAGCCATGATCACTGTCGCAGAAATCCCGTAGCCGTCTGCCAATCGGCTTGGCCCGGTCAACCGGTTCGGGCGTGTCGAAGAGGTAGAAGCATTGGAAGCGGCCCTGCGAGCTCTCGATCACCAGATCGGGCGGTAATGGCACACGCGCTTCCCAGTATGTGGCCGCAGCATCATCAAAGTCGGCCACCACGCCCAAGCATCCGACGATGTCGTCTTCTTCGCCCTTTCTACCGGGCGGCAGATTCGGCCGCATTACCGCGAGGCTCGCATACACATTGCGGTGCTTTTCGCGGCTCAGCTTGGTGATCCAGTCAACGGCGCGTTCCACCTCGCCGATCTCGCAATGTAGGATCTTTGGCACGATCGGGCAGCCCGGCTTGCCGGTCTTGGGGTTGATCTGGCTCGGATCCTCACCAAACGAGGCGACGACCAGTTTGCCCTGGCCCTTTAGCGGCGCAGCGAGACCGTGCAACATGACGACATGCTCGCGGATCGCCGCAATGTCGATCTCTTCCATCATGGATTATCCCCTTTCGCGTCGCACCACTGATAGTACGCCCAGCCCCGGCTTGTAGCCGCGCACGCGTGCGACGTAGGCAAGCCTGTCATAATCACCCTCCGCCCATTCGACCGCTCGGCGGTACGGCATGTACTGCAGCATCAACTCGAGCTGACGGTCCTCATTGATCTGCTCCAGCTGGCGTGACGTCTGCTGGGGAACCCGACCGCGCCCGCGCCAGAACAGTTCCACAATGCGTGCCGCGCTGATGATCGCGATCAGCGCCCCGCACTCCGCGTTTAAACAATACTGCACCGGCGCTTCGCCCTCGGCTTCGCTTTCTCCTCTTCGTCTCCCTTCGAGTAACCACCGCGGCCCGTAGTCGTAGAGGTCATGGCGAAATGCGTTACCACTCTGATCATTAATAATGGCGGCTTTCTTACCCAGTACCGGGCGCAAGGGCCGGCAGTTCATTTGTCGGTGTAAGCCAGGGCTGTCAGGCGCAGATGCCAACCGCTTCGAGGGGCGGGATGTCGCGCCCCTCGGAGAATACCAAGACGTTCTTCAGGACATCCAGACTCCCATCGGCGAGCCCGGCGATCGCCCGCTCACGCTCTTCATCACCGCTTTGGCCATCGACATGGCGGGCGCGGAACCCGGCCGCGCCGAAGGCCGCTGCGATTTGACGGGAATGTTCGATCGAAATGCAATAATATAGGGCGCAGCGGCCAGCCGCCAATTTTCGGTAATACTGGACTACGTCTCCTATCAGGACGCTCCGCGCCATCTGCGCTTACAAACCCTCCGACCCGTAGTCGCCGCGGCGCGTCTTGACCTGCGAAAGGTCGGGTGCCACTGCCGGGCCATAAATCACCGGCGGCACTAGGTAGCCCTCAGTGACCAGCTCCTTGACCGACGGGCCCACTACCATCTTGTTGAATACCTCGCGCAAACCTTGACCATCGGCGCGTTTCGGCGTCGCAGTGAGGCCGATGCGGTAAGGAATCGTCGTCAACACACGGCGATAGGTCGTGGCCACGGCATGATGCGCCTCATCACAAATTGCCAGCTTGAACACATTGCCCCAGCGATCGAGCCGTTGGACCAAGCTCATCACACTGGCGATCTGGACCAATGATTTATTTTCCCGGTAGCCCGCGGCGACAATGCCGTGCTGTACGGACATTTCCGTTAAGGTGCGGCTAGTCTGCCTAATCAACTCATCGCGGTGGAAGATGATAACGATGCTTGCACAGTCGCCGCCGCCCGAGCCGCGGCATGAACGGTGACTATTGTCTTGCCGGAACCTGTTGGCGCTACAAAGACGATTGATCCGCAGCCGGCACGTAGCTCCGCACTGAGCGTCTCGATCGCATGTAGCTGATATGGCCGCAGCACGTAGTGGCTCATTGTCGATCCAATAGAATTTCACCGCTGTACCGCAGCTGGGTCAGCCGTTCCTGCAGTACGGGATCGCGGCATTCACGGATTGTCACGAGAATCCGCCGCAGTTCAGTGAGTTCATATTCGAGCTTGAGGATGCGTTGGGTGGCTCGCTTAGCGGCGCGCTTGAGTTCCTCATTCTGTTCGCGGGTCTTGAACAGATCGAATTTAAGGGTAATGATCTGGCCGTTGAGATAGCGGCGGCTATAATGCGTTCCAGCACGCATCCTCAGCCTCCACTCCCGACGGCGTCAGCGAGATCCGTCAGGTATTGCTCGCGCAATTCCGCGGGCGAACTGATCATGCTCGACCGGCGCGAGTTTCAGGACACTGGCGGGTGGATCCCCGACGCATCGCGCGATCTACCTCGGCGTCGGCCCGTAATTTCGCGCCGGCGGCGAGCTATCATGCTCGAGTTCGGGATCCTTATGATCGGGCGCCCTCTTTAACTGGGGCGCCTTTTGCTCGGCCGCCGCCAGTTGTTCGGCGCGTAGTCGCTCGATCTGATCAAACCAATGATCGAGGTCGACATAGACGGTTCCGCCGACTCGGATTAGCCTTACCCGGCCTTCCTCCTCCCAGCGATAAACTGTTCGCTCCGAGGTGTCGCCGTATCCCGGTTTGGTGAAGGTCTTGATCCGCGCCACACCGTGCGTCGGGCGCAGGCGCACCATGAAACGTTTGATTTCGGCGAGCTCTTCGCGCGCCTGCGCGATCGCTTGCTTAGTGGCGCGCTGCTCGGCTACGATGGCACGGAAATCGGCAGCTTCAAGCGGCATTGGTACCCCGGATTAGCACGGCGCGCTGCGGCGCCGAGGCATGTACTGCCACACCACCCGAGCCTGGATTTGCGTTTGCCGAACTTGTGCCGAATGCAGGTTCGGCGAGCCGCTCAATCCCTAATCGTCACGGCCCGCCGCCGCGCAATTTGCGCCGTTTTAGCTCTGTTCCTCTTTTCTCTTTGCGATTCGTTGGTCGATATGACGCTCGATTGTGCTGCGCGCTGCGCGCAAACCGCGCTTTGCGAGCTCGCCTTCGGCGAAACTGATCAAGTGCCGTCTTTCCTTTTTGTTGCTGGGCGTGCCCCATTGAACCATGAATCCGTCGATGACCGGATCAATCTCATTCCAGGGCTTGGGTTGGCGCTTTAGTTTATCCGGAACAACCGCCAACTCGATTAGTCCTGGGCCAGGCTGGGGTTCGGCTCCCGGTAACTCGACGTCAATAAGATCGGACTCCGCGTCGGCCTGCTCGCGGGCGGCCTCTGCCTCGGCCTGCTCCTGGACGGGCTCCGCCTCGACCTGTACCCGGTCGGGCTCGACGTCGACAAGGGCGGCATCCAACTCGGATTGCGCCAAGCTAGGATTCGCTTCGGATTGTGTTAGGGGCTTCAACTCGACCTCGACCGAGGTGGCGTCCAGCTCAACGTCGTTCGCTTCCGACCGCGTCGATGGATACTTATCCTCGATCAGCCGCAGCCCGCCCATTGCCCGGAGCAATCCGCAGGTGAGCGCATCGGTAGGATAGAGCAGGCTGCGGTCTTTGATGATGAGTTTTTGCTCTGGCGCATAGAGCCAGGTCGCATAGTCGGCAGCACGAATGCCATCATCAATGTCGTGATCGAGGCGCCACTGACGCAGGGCGGCGGAATGGTCGGACCACCGCGCCCACTCTTCCCGCCACACTTTGACGGCGCCGTCTCTCTCGATCCGGAGTAGGATCCTGATTGCGGTGCCAGTATCGAGAGCCAGCCAAGCAGGCGGCGGTTTGGCCTGCCGCATTCTGGTCACACCGCTCCCTGGGCCGCCGGCACCGGTGGGGTTGTCACCGCCATACGGCCCGAGCGACAAAAGGCGGCCCAATCCTCGGCCAGCTGGCGGCGCCTGCCCAGCATATCGGTGCGCATATAGGCGCGCTCGACCTGGTTACCGACCGCATGGGACAGCGCCATTTCGACCGCTTCCCAAGCATACCCCCGATCAGTCGCCCACGTCTTGAACGAGGCGCGAATACCATGCACCGTCGCTGTTCCAGTGGCGAAGCCCATGTCTTTGAGCAATTTTGCCATTGTCGCCGTCGAGATTGACCGCCCATGCTTTCTGCCGGGAAAGACCACATCGCCGCGGCGCAACTTCGCCACCTTGTTGAGTACCGCGACGGCATCCGTGGCGAGCGGCACGCGATGTGCTCGTCCCCCTTTCATGCGATCGAACGGCACATTCCAGATCGCGCCCTCGGGGTCATATTCCAGCCAAGGCATGTCGGTCACCTGGCTTGTGCGGGCAATCGTCAAGACGAGGTATTCGAGCGCCCGGGCACCGACCGCCTCGATGCCGCGCAGCCGCTCCATGAAGCTCGGCAATTCGGAGTAGGGCAGCGACGGGAACGGTTTCGAGCGCTTGACTTTGCTGGGCGCGGGCAACAACTCCCCGATGAGCCCGTGCCACCGCGCTGGATTGTCGCCGGTGCGGTATTTCTTTGCGGTCGCCCAATCGAGCACCGCCTCGATCCGCATCCGCACCCGCGTTGCTGTCTCAGTCTTGCTGTGCCAGATCGGCTCGATAATCTGTAGGATGAGCTCGGTAGTGACGCGCTGCACCGAGGTCTCGCCGATCACCGGGTAGACATAGGTCTGAAGCGTCGACGGCCACTGCGCGGCATGCTTGGCATTTTTCCAGGCGGGCTGATGCGCCGCGATGTAATCCTGGGCACAGGCCTGGAAGGTCCGCGTTGCGGCCGCCGCCGCCTGCTTAGCGCGGCCGCGCTCTGCGTCGCGCTGGTCGATCGGGTCGACGCCCGCGTGTAACAGGCGGCGGGACTCCATCGCCTGTTGGCGCGCCTCGCGAAGGCCGACCGTATGCAACGCCCCCAGCCCCATATCGCGCTGCCGGGAGCCACGTTTGTAACGGAAGATCCAGCCCTTTGAGCCGCCCGGCGCGATCCGCAGATAGAGTCCGCCGCCGTCGCTATGGAGACCTAGAGCGCGCAATTTCTCGACCTTCAACGGTGACAATTTCTCTAACGCCATCGGCAATTATCCCGGTGTTCTCCAACCAATGCGTCCGCTAGGACAAATCCCTGCCCTGGCATCGGCTGCGCCCTCATCCTGGGGCGAGGCTTGGCGTTGCTCCGCGTCCGTTAGGGCAAAACGCAGCGGCGAAACGTCGCCCTAGTCATTGCCCTAGCCAAGCGGTGCAAGCTAGTGACATAAGATGTCGAAGATTGGCAAGGATAAAATTAGCAGGCCAAGCAAATCTGCGGAGTTTGACATGCCATGGCAACGGACGGCAAGCATCGGTGGCGGAGGGGGCGGGATTCGAACCCGCGAGACAATTCATCACCGTCTACACACTTTCCAGGCGTGCGCCTTCAACCGCTCGGCCACCCCTCCCGCACAACACATCGTGCAGTCAGGCCGATAACCTAGCCGCGGCGGCGGATATGCGCAACCCGAGGGTCCCGCAGCTGTGCCGGCCAAATCGGCGCCGCGGTGTGCATAGGTTCGAGAGCAGAAATTATATAAGCTGCGCTCTATGGCGTCTTCGATGGCGTCCCAAAATCGCCGCCCGATAGCAAGCGGTCTCAGCCGCTCAATGGCCACCTGCGGCGGTGATAGGCGCCATCCCAGAACAACCACTCATATTGCGCAGCGCGGGTAAAGGCGGCGAGCATCTGCTCGCGCACGCTATTGCTCGCCCCCGCTGCGGCGCGATCGGCGGCGGCGATGACGGCTTGCACTGCCTCGCCAAAGCGAGGGTCGGCGTAAGTATCGATCCAGGCGCGGTACGGGTTGTCGGGAACCGCAGTCCCGGCGATCGCGCAGCCGACATCCCAGTAGATCCAGAAGCACGGCAGCAGCGCGGCGACCAGCACCTCCCACGGCTCGTGATAGGCTATCGCGAGCAGGAAGCTGGTATAGGCGAGGCAATCGGGTGCCGGCTCCGCATCGACAAGCGCCGCCGGGTCGACGCCAAACGCGCGTAGATAATGCTCGTGCAACCTTTGCTCGACGGCGACCGCATTGACCGCGGATTGCCCGAAAGCTTGCAATGTCTCGCTATCCGGCGCCTTTGCTGCGGCAATCGCTAATGCCCGCGAGAACCGGCCGAGATACAGCGCGTCCTGAGTGATGTAATGTTGGAAGCGCTCGCGCTGCAAAGATCCGGCAGCAAGCTCGGTATTGAATGGCAGCTGGTGAATTGCCGCGCGCAGGTCGTGGGTCCGCTGCCGCGCCAGTTCAGAAAATTTGGCTATCGCCATGGCCTCGTAGATCCTGCTCCGCCACCTTTATCCGCAGCCTGGAACACGGTCGCTAAAAGGCTTCCGGATGCCGTCTCCGCGGGCCGAAGTTAGTAGCGCGAACCCAATTCTTGGGTTCAATGAGCCTATTGTCGAGATTGCTTCGCCAGCTTGCAATGACACCTCAATGACTGCCGTTGGGCGTGGAGCGGAGTGACGAAGCAAGCTCTTTGAGACGACACGACCCTCAATGCAGTTCGGAAAGTCCCATGGCGTCGCCAAAGCGGCGGGCGGCCTCGAACGTGTCGCCGTATTTACGGTGCCCAGCCGAAATATGCGCGCAGGCTAACAGCAGGCGTTCGCGGTCGACGCATTGGTTTTTGCCGTAATCCTGCAACAGGCATTGCGGGATTTCTTGGTTGTGCGGGTCATTGCCAAAGCGTGACGCCATCAATGCCAGCTGCTGGACCAATGACGCGCGATCGGCGCCGGTGGCGAGATAAGCCTTGGTCCAGGCAACCGATTGCGCCGGGTCGAAGGCGGCCATCGCCTCTTCGAGCCGGCCGATGATCTGGGCGCCGGTCATCCGCTCGGCACTGCCGGGGGCGGCGATCGTCTCGGATTTGGTCCAGCCCATGTGCTTCTGGTTCCAGGCCGCCTGGTTGACCATTGATCCCGCGACATACAGCAGTTTCAGCCGCTGCGGGTGCTCGAAATTGTCGTAAAACCAGCCGAGCGTATTGCAATATTCATAGGTGTGCTGCGGCATTGAAAACGAATTGGCGCCGTCGGTTTCGAGTACGACTTGCGCCGCCGCCAATTGAATTGCATCGACGATCCGCCGCGGCGATGTGCCGGCCAATAACAGCTTACTGATCTTCTCGATGTAAGCGGGTTCGTGCTGGCGGATCAGCGCGTCGACGAGTTCGTCGGTCTCGGATTGGCCGAGCGCGCCGGTATTGGTCAGCAGCGCGCGTTCGCGCTCGGTTGTGCCGCCTTGCGGCACGGCATGGACTTCGGCGCCCTCGATAAACATCGTGACGACATTGCACGCCATCTCATAAACCGAGTGCCAGCGCGGCCCGACGGCGATGTCGAGGGCGCCAGCATAGATTACGTCATGGGCGTTGTCCCAGCCGATCGCATTGCCGAGCTCAACCACCGAGCGGGCGCGGTAGGCCTTGTGACCGGTGGTGTATGAGCGATTGTAGAGCATCCGGTCTTGCACATCGATCAGCCCGGCAAACACCAGCTGGGCCAGTACGTCCTTGCGATGTCCGGTTTCTTCCATCAGCCCGAGGAAGACGCGGTAGGCTTCGATAACCTCGCCGCGCTCGACCAGGGTCAGCCAGTTGTTGAGGCGCTCGGCGAGCGGACCGGTTTCCTTCAGCGGCTCCTGATCCGGCCAATAGACGACCGGAGCCGGCGGGGTTGTATTCGGCATCTTGTAGCCGCGGGTCGCATAATGACCCGGGGCCTTCAAAATCTTTTGGTTCCAGATGTCGAGGCCCGACGGGATGTACCAGATGGTCTGCGCCAAGGGTAGCGCCGCCAGTTTCTCCGGCAGCATCGCCTGAAGATTGACCGCAGCGCGGGCTGATAGCAGACAATGGTCGTTGTTGACAAAGTTGGGGAAGCCGTCGTCGATGCGCTGATGGTATGGCACGTGCGTATAGGGCGCATGGATGCGCACCGCCTCGGCCATGATTTCCGGCAAAGGCCGGCCGCGCTGCAGCAGCTGATAATAGACTTGACTGCCACCCACCTGATCACGTGCGAGAAGCCGATCCTCCAACTCACCGTAAAGGTGTTTTGTATCTTGATCCAAGGTTGCGGTCGGCATCCGGGTCTCGCTTTTCGCTGTCAAAACGTCGGCAGGAATTGTAAGCCGTTTGCGCCTGTCTCGGCAACGATGCCGGCCGGCCAACCGCCATGACCGAAAAGCTTGACTGGAAGATGCCGTCCCCCGGGGCGTATGCTTCGGCTGGCCTTCTGCCGAGCTCTAGCATTCGAAGGTTGCAGCTAAAGCAGGAGGGTTAGTAGATGCCGGACGAAGATTAGGCTCGCCGCAAGCGCAATGACCATCAGCATAATGTAGTTTCTCTTGCCCGGCCGATAGGGCCGGCGGTCGAGGACGACCGCGATGGCGAGCATCAGCAGGCATAGGCCAAGCGCGGCGCTGGTCTCGATCAGGCCCATCAAGGTTCGATATTAACCGGGTCCTAACGATATTTCGCGGCCCAGTTCCAGACATTGGCGCTTGCGCCCGGGTCGGTGTCATCACCGCCGGCTGTTGTGCGCGAAAGCCGTCCAAAACGCTAGTGCGAGGCTACCCTTGCAGGGGCGACAAGTCGAAGGCGCTTTTTGGCTGCGGGAGGCCGTAGTGATCGCGCAAGGTGTGGCCGGCGTACGCGGTGCGGAACAGGCCGCGGCGCCGCAACAGCGGAATGACCTCGGCGCTGAAAATGTCGAGCTGCACCGGGAATAGCGGCGGCATGATGTTAAAGCCGTCGGCGGCGCCGTCGGTGAACCAGTCCTCGATCAGATCGGCGATCTGCTCGGGCGTGCCCGCAGTGACGTAATGCCCGCGCGCGCCGGCAAGATAGCCGAGCAATTGCCGCAAAGTTGGCTGATCGCGGCGCACCAGGTTGAGGATCACCTCGGTCCGGCTGCGCGCCGCCTCGACCGCGCCGGGATCGGGAAAATCGTCGGGCGACAACGGGCGATCGAGCGGCAGATCGGAAAAATCATGCCCGCCAAACCGGTTCGACAGCCGCTTGCGCCCGACCTCGGGATCGGTCAGTTCGTTGACCTCGCGGGCGAGCCGCTGCGCCTCGGTTTGAGTGGAGCCGATCATCGGGCTCAGGCCCGGCAGGATCAGCACATGGTCCGGATTGCGTTGCTCAGCCGCCGCCAGCGACTTCAGATCGGAGTAAAATTCCTGCGCCGTTCGCTTTTCGACATGCGCGGTAAAGACCGCGTCGGCGTGGCGCGCGGCAAAACGGCGGCCGGTATCGGATGATCCGGCCTGCACCAAAACCGGCCGGCCCTGCGGGCCGCGTGGCAGGTTCAACGGCCCGGCGACCTGGTAGAAATCGCCGCGGTGATTGATCGGCCGGATGCGGTCGGGCCGGGCATACTGACCGGTCGAGCGGTCGTCGACGACGGCGTCCGCCGCCCAGCTGTCCCACAACGCCTTGACCACCGACATGAACTCCTCGCCGCGGGCATAGCGGTCGGCGTGGCTGACTTGGCCCGAGCTGCCGTAATTACGCGCCGCCGTCGCGAGCCAGGATGTCACGATGTTCCAGGCGGCCCGGCCGTTGCTGATATGGTCGATCGAGGCGAACTGGCGCGCCAGGTTGAACGGCTCGGTATAAGTCGTCGAGGCGGTCGCGATCAGCCCGATATGGCTTGTCGACACGCCAAGCGCTGACAGCACGGTGATCGGTTCGATCCAGGCGCGCGCCGCCTGCCCGACATCCTCGGCAAGCGCCAACTGGTCGGCGAGAAACACCGAGTCGAAGAGCGCCGCCTCGGCCCGCTGCGCCAGATCCTGGTAATAGCGAATGTCGGTCAGCGCCAGTGGCGAGGTGTCCGGATGCCGCCACGCCGCCTCATGGTGGCCGCGGCTGTGCATAAACAGGTTCAGATGCAATTGCCGTTTCATCGCGACCTTTTCACCTCTACGCGCTGCAATGTGCGGGTCGGGTCAGCCGGCATGATAATGCGGTTCGCCGATAAGCCGAGTACTTCGGTAATCAGCTCGGGGCAGAGCCCCTTGTCCCGAACTCGGCGTGGCTCTCGCCCACAGGATCAAATCAAATCGGCGCTTCGATGTCCCGAAGACGTCGGCTCGGCGGTTCTCTGGCCGGGATACGAAGTTCAGACTCCTTCTTACCGGGCCATAAGCACCGGCATGTTCGCTTCCATGATGATGTGTCGGGTGGCGCCGCCAAAAATCATCTGACGGATGCGGCTTTGTGTGTACGCGCCTTTCAGCATCATGTCCGCACCAGCAGCGAGCGCCTCCTTCATATACAATTCGCCCTGCGCTTTCTGACGGCCGAAGGCGGGGCGCAGGCTGACCTCGATCCCGTAGCGTTCTAGCGTATTGGCCAGTTCCTGACCCTCGGGTCCCGGTTCCGGCATGTGTTGCGGACCGACCGAGATAACGATCACGCGGCGCGCTCTTTGCAGAAACGGCATGCCGAGCGCGACCGTCAGCGCGGTTTCGGTGCTGCCGTTCCAGGCGATGGCGATGACCTCACCCATCGTGGTTGGGGCATTCGGCGGCACCATCAGCACCGGCCGGCCGCTTTCGAATAACGCGTCCTCCAGTGTTGCCTCGGCTATCGAGGCGAGCTTCTCCGGCTGCTCGACCACAATCAAATCAAAGACGCGCCCGATCAGCCCGACAACCGCATTCTGTCTGCCATCCTCCTCGCGCCACGAGGCGCTGGGGCCATTATGGCCCGGCGGGATAGGGCCGATTGGCACGCTGCGGGCGCTCATAAAGTCGCGGAAAAGCCGCCGCGCTTGATCGCGGCGCTCATGGCCTTCTCGTTCGAGCGTGCGATCCACTTCGGAAGAAATCGAAAAACCCATCTCGCCGCCAAAGACGACCGCATATTCGGTCGTAAGACTGTGCAGTCCGACAATGTGACTATTAAAGCGCTCTGCCACTTTCATCGAGGCTTCGAGTACCGGGGTCGCATTCCCGTCCCCGACCACAGCTAGCAGATTCTTCATCGCCCGATCCCTGTTGCGCGCTCGCTTCCCGACGAAGCTGCAATTCGTTTAGGCAATGCTACACCGTTTCGCCATCGGTGAGGAGAACAAGCGATGATGGTTGAGACCGGGCCAGAAAAATTCCATTATGGCGCGGAGGAGAAAGTCAAAAATCCAGCCTGTGCGAAACTCAACAGCAAAGGTTCAGCGGGCATTGTCTTCATGGCCATGGCGAGGTCGCATCCCGCGCCGAAACATCTTGTTACTGGTCGCTTGCCTGGCGTCCGTTTCGTTCGCGGCGGCGGCCCAGACCCCGCCGGTTGAGAAATTGCCGCGCTTTGCCAGCCTGCGCTCCAACGACGTCAATTTAAGAGTCGGTCCCGGCGAGAACTACCCGATCGAGTGGGTCTTAAAGCGCAAGGAGATGCCGGTTCAAGTCCTGGAGCAATTTCAGAATTGGCGGCGGGTGCAGGATTGGCAGGGCGACAAGGGCTGGGTGCTCGACCGCATGATTACCGGCAAACGCGCGGTCATCGTCGATGGAAATGTGCGCGTGCTCTATCGGCAACCCGATGCGGCTTCGGCACCTGTCGCCCGCGCCGAACCAGGCGTGATTGCCCGTTTGATTGACCTTCAAGGTGCTTGGTGCCGCGTCGACGCTGGGGGATATCGCGGGTGGGTTCGGCGTAGCGAGGTATGGGGCGTTCTTCCCGACGAGACCCTGCAATAACGAGAGTCCACGCGATCAGAAATCGGCTTGCATGCATCCGCTGAACGCCGCCGCTCAGGCGACGGGCTGGGAGGCCGATTGGGCATGGAGCCTTCCCCTGATCATTTTGACCGTCGTCATCCATGTATTCGGACTTGGCCTTCTTCATGAACGAGTGGTGCACGCTGTTGCTCGCATCATCGCGCGACGGCATTTCACGGCAATGTTCGCCGCGGTCATGGGAATCGCGGTTTTACTCATCACCGTTCTGCACGCGACCGAAGCCTGGGTGTGGGCGCTAGCGTATTGGGTGCTGGGCGCCCTTCCGGAGCTCCGCTCTTCGGTGCTATTTTCGTTGGGTGCGATGACGACCTATGGGGGCAGCGACGTCGATCTGCAGCAGCATTGGCGACTGATGGGTGCCATCGAGGCGCTCAATGGGATCATATTGTTTGGACTGACCACTGCCTTTCTTTTTTCGATGATCCAAGAGGTTGGGATGGTTAACCGGGAACGCCATCGTCGGCACTGAACCGGGCCGCCTTGGTAACCTTTGCCCCGTCCGTAGAAGAGGAAACGTCTAAATGCTTTTTAAATGTCTACCGCCCGGCGCGCCGATCCCCGGCCGCTTTCCCGGGCCTGCTCATCCCCGCGGCAAATGGTTCACCGTCGATATTCATTGTCACGTGCTGACCCCAAAGGCGGCCGAGATGGTCGCCGGTCATGCGGCGGCAACCCGCCATCCCCGCGAGGTCTACGCCAACGAGCGCACCCGCGAGGTCAACCGCCAGCAGGCCGAGCGCAACCAAGTTCAATTTACCTCGGTCGAAAAACGGCTTGCCGACATGGATTTGATGGGGATCGACATCCAGGCAATCTCGCCCTCACCCAACCAGACCTATTACGGCGCCGAGCCCGATCTTGGCATTGCGACCGCGCGCGTCGTCAACGACAACCTCGCGGACATCGCTGGGCGCCATCCCGACCGGTTTGTCCCTCTCGGTACGGTCCCGTTCCAGGCCCCCGATCTCGCCGTCGAAGAGCTCGACCGCTTGCATAAATCACTGGGCTTCCGAGGCATTGAGATCGCCACCAATGTCGGCGGCGAGGACCTCTCGGCCGAACGCTTCCGCAAGATTTTTGCCCGCGTTGAGGAATTGGGTCTGCTGGTTTTCATGCACCCGACCGGGTTCCCCGAGGCCCGCCGGTTTGGCGACCATTACCTGGTCAATGTGATTGGCAACCCGCTCGACACCACGGTCGCGGTGCATCACCTGATTTTTGGCGGCGTTCTCGACGACCACCCCAATCTGAAACTTGTCTTGTCGCATGGCGGCGGTTATTTGCCGGCCTATTCGGGCCGCATTGATCACGCCGCATCAGCCCGTCCCGATACTTGCGAGCAAATCCACCGGATGCCGACGACCTATCTAAAGCGGCTCTATTTCGACACGATTGTCTACACTCACCATCAGCTCGAATATTTGGTCGGGCAATACGGCGCCGACCATGTGTTGATGGGCACCGACTATCCTGCTGATATGGGCGAGATCGACCCAATTGGATTTATCGAAAGCGCCAAGCGGCTCGACGATTCCGAACGCCGTGCGATCCTCGGGCGGAATGCCGCGCGCTTGTTGAACATCGAAATCCCGGCCTCGATCGGCTGATCTAACAATGAGGAAATAAATGCTGTTCAAATGCCTCCCGGAAGGCGCGCCGATCCCTGGGCGTTTCCCCGGCCCGATGCATGCCCGCGGCAAATGGTTCACGATCGATATCCACTGCCATGTCAGGAGCGAAAAGGCGACGCAGCTCGTCGAAGGCAATGTCGACGTTTCGCGTTGGTTTCTCGAGACCCAAGCCAGCCCACAAAGCCGCGCAATCAATCGGGCCAATGGCGAACGCACTGATGAGCAGAGCGTATCGCCCGAAAAGCGCATCGAAGACATGGACCGGATGGGGATCGACATCCAGGCGATTTCCCCCGCCCCCCGCCAAACTTATTATGGCGCCGATCCCGAGCTCGGGCTTACGACTGCGCGCGCGATCAATGATTTTATCGCCGAGATCTGTGGCCGCTACCCCGACCGCTTTGTAGGGCTCGGCACGGTGCCGTTTCAAGCGCCGGAGCTGGCCGTTGCCGAACTTGACCGACTGCATAAATCATTGGGCTTCCGCGGCATCGAAATCATGACCCATGTCGCCGGCGAGGATCTGTCGGCTGACCGGTTTCGCAAGATCTTTGCCCGCTGCGAGGAGTTGGGGCTTTTGGTCTTTATGCATCCCGACGGGTTTACCGAGGCAAGGCGCTTTGCCAATCATTATTTCGCCAATGTTATCGGGAACCCGCTCGATTTAACGGTTGCCCTGCATCACCTGATCTTTGGCGGGGTATTGCGCGATTACCCGAATTTGAAGCTCGTGGTTGCCCATGGCGGCGGGTTTCTGCCAGCCTATTCGGGCCGGATCGATCATGCCGCCTCGGCGCGTCCCGATTGTTGCGAGCAGATCGCGCGGATGCCGACCACTTATCTGAAGCGCGTGTATTTCGACGCGCTGGTCTATACCCATCACCAGCTCGAATATCTGGTCGAAGAATACGGCGCCGATCACATTCTGACGGGCACCGACTACCCGGCCGATATGGGCGAGATCGATCCAGTGGGCATGATCGAGGGCTGCCCTGGGCTCGATGACGCCGAACGCAAAGCGATCTTTGGCGGCAACGCCGCGCGGCTGCTAAACCTCGAAGTGCCCATCCGACGAACGTAGAGGTGTGGGCTAATGGTGGTTTAGGGCGCGCGAGACGATACAGATCGCTGCAGAGTTTACGGCCAGGGATAAAACTGCGGGACTGCATCAAGCAGTGCTTGGCAGTCACTACAAACGGCCAGCCACGCTTTACGTGCGATCGGCGTCGATAACACCCGATTGAAAATCGGCGCCTCAGCAAGCTGACAGAGGAGCGCCGCGGCGCAGGACGCCCGAGCCAACAGCGCGGCGAACGCGCTTTCTTTTGCACAAAGACTTGTCTAATGCGACTTATCTCAACGGGAACAATATTTTAAAACATGTGTTGTATCTAAGCTACGCTGTGATGGAACTGATACAACTATCATCGATGTGTCATAAACCACGACTAGTCTATGCCCCGCCAATCTCAACTAAGGGGCAAGGCGATCATGAAACCGAATTACAAGCTTGTTTCTCAAATCAGTTTGGCTACCGGGCTCGCTGTTCTGGGCAATACCGGAGTCGCTCGCGCCGATGAATTGGCCACACTTCGCGCCAATCAAGCAGCGCTCAGCGCGCAACAAATAGCGCTCGACAGGGAACAAGAACTGCTCAAAGCGCGGATTGAACAGCTGGCCCAGGGCCCAAACCCGGGCAGTAACCCGGGTGCGCCGGGTGCTCCGACGCCGGCGGCACCAACCGGGGGTGGCAGCTTTGCACGCTCGTTGCTAATCCCCGGAACCAACACATCGATCCGGATCGGCGGCTTTATCGATGAATCAATCTTTTATTATATGCAGAACGGCCCGGCCAACGGCGTGCCAAGCGTCACTGCGGAAATCGACGGCAACCTCGAGACACAACCGCTGTTTACTGGCGGGCATGTTGTTCCTGGTTATCCGAGCGCCGGTAATCTCGTGCCGGTAAATGTCCAGAGCTCACGCGGCAATGGCGTATTTTTTCAAAGCCCGCAGCGATCGCGGCTCAATGTCGAGACCCAGACGCCGACCTCTTGGGGTATCGCGCGTACGTTTCTCGAAATCGACTTTAAGGGAACCAACAATTTCAGTACGACAGGCCAGAACGGCCAGTCGAGCGTAAACAATCCACTGATCCCGCGAATGCGCTATGCCTATGGCACGTTGGGCGGCTTTCTCGCGGGCCAAGCGAATTCCAACTTCCGCGATGCCGCGGCCGAGCCCGAAACGCTTGCCGACGACGGACCTCCGGGTATCGCTGGGCCTCAGCGCATCCCACAAGTTCGCTACACCTATGAGGGGCCTTGGGGCAGTTCTTGGTCGGCCGCGGCCGAGACGCCGTCAACCGAGATCCTGACGCCAGCCGGCAAGATCGCTACAGATTCGACAAATCAGGTCGTCAACACCACCGCCGGTCTGGTTCCCGCAAGCAACGGTGGGACCGGCTCCTGCATTGCCAACGGGCTCGCCGTAACCAATGCCTCGGGGTGCACATTGACGTTCAACCCGACAAAGAGCTCGGCGCCCGATTTGACATTCTCCTCCTATTGGGCGCAACCCTGGGGCCATGTCAATTTCCGCGGCGTGATCCGTCCGACATTGACGCTCAATGACGGCAAATATGTGAACCAGCAATTCGTCGGCTATGGTGGCGGTATCTCGGGCGATGTCAAACCCGGCTGGTTTGGTTGGGGCAAAGACGATTTCCAGTGGCAGTTCACCGTCGGCAACGGTATCGGCCGCTATTTGACCAACTCGACCGGCGGGGATCTCGCAACCAACTATCTGGTGACGCCAACCAGCCCAGCCGCGGCCGCCAGTGTTCTGGTCAGGCCAATCATGGAAGTGGGCGGCACCCTCGGCTATCAGCACTGGTGGCTGCCAAACCTGCGCTCGAACATCGCGTATGGTTACTGGCAGGCTGACGTCTCGGCGCCGCTGGTTGGCCCGGTCGAATCGACGGTCGCCAACAATCGCTTGCAGGCTGCCAATATCAACGTGATCTGGAGTCCGGTCGCATTCGTCGACACCGGGCTTGAATATCTCTGGGGCCAGCGGCGGGTCCTTGCCAACATTACGGGACAGGAACAAGTCTTTATTGGCGAGTTCCGCGTCAAGTTCTAAAGCGTTCCCAGTCGGCCGAAACCAGGATTGGCTATTCGGCCGACTATCGCTAATGCTCGAAAGCATTTTTCGGCATTTAGAAGGCTTCTTGCGGCCCCGTTTATCGGCGTGAAAGCGTGTGTAGCGTGGCCGCTCTCTTGAGGAGGTATCCACCGAGAGCTGAAGGCGTCGAACCCAAGTCACGCCGCCGCTGAATTTCGCACCTTTTTACCTCGGCCGTTGTTCTTCTCGACATCGGCCGGCCAGCCGGCGCCTGACCGGCGCCGACCGGGGCCGCGAGAGCGACACTCTGGCCGGCTGCTCGCGTGAGCATCCTTGAGAGGAGAATTTCGAATGCGGCACACGCTTCGATTGGCGGCGACGGCGGCTGCATTTGTCGCCGGGACATCCCTCATCGCTCATGCCCAGACCGGCGCCGGCACAGGCGTGGGTGGGGCGGCGGGCACACCGTCGCTAAGCGGCGGAGCCATCGGCAACCCGGGTTACGGCACGCTGGGTTATGGAGCCTCCGGATATGACATGAGGGGATCTCTGGGTTACGGGATAAACAGTTCCAATACCCGCAACCCCACCGGAGATTTGGGAGCAGGCGCGGGGTATAGCTCTGGCAGCTCCGGTTACACCACCGGTGCCGCGGGTACCGGAGGCTCGGGCAGCACGGGGACCGGGACGCCGGGTAGCAGCGGCTACGGCGTCACCTCGACGATCGGAAACAGCGCCGGCTATGGCGGGTACGGCGGCGGAACCGGAAACAAGGGCAATGCTGGCTACGGCGCCGTCCCTGGGTCCCAAGGCTATAGCACCTATGGCACCGGATACGGCGCCAGCGGCCCCGGAACCCTGCGCAATACCGTGTACGCAGGCACTGGCGATGGCAGCGCCGGGACCGGCACGCCAGGCGCCCAAGGCTACGGCAGCACCGGGAACGGGATCATTGGCACGCAGGGCGGCTACGGCAGCAGCGGCGCGGGCACCGGAGCCGGGCTCAGCGGAAGCGGCGTTGGCGGCAACGCCGGCAGCAATGGACCACCGGGCGCCGGCGGACCCGGCGCTATTGGCGGCGGCCGCTGACCCCGCTTGGTAAACAGTTTGGTGTGAGAGGGAGAGAGAGCGAGCGTTTGCGAAGAGGCTCGCTCCGGTGTCACTCGGCCGCCTGCGGCCGGGTCAGCATCAGCGCTTCCTTAGCGGCAGCGGCGATGGCGGGGTCTTTGTCGCCCGCCACCTGGACCGTCGGGAAGGCGAATTTGATGCCGTTCGCGTCAAAGGCTTTTTTGATTCGGGCATAAGCGGCACGGCGGATCATGAACTGCTCGCCTGGCAAGGTCATCATCTTGGCGCGCAGTTGGATCGCGAAGTCACCGAACGCATCGACGCCCTGCATTTTCAACGGTTGCAGGATCATCGGCGCGAAGTCCGGCTCTTCCGCCAGTTCGAGCCCGACCTGCTTGATCAGCTTTCTGGCAAGATCGAGGTCAGTGTCGTAGGTGACGCCAAGCGTGATTTTGTCGATGACCCAGTCGCGGCTCATGTTTTCGACCGCGCCCAACAGGCCGAACGGTACCGTGAATATCGGCCCTCGTTGATGGCGCAGCCGCACCGAGCGGATGCTGAACCCCTCGACGGTCCCCTTGTAATTGCCGCTCTGGATGTACTCGCCGACCCGAAAGGCGTCGTCGAGCAGATAGAACATGCCGGCGATCACATCGCGAACAAAGGTCTGCGCGCCAAAGCCGATCGCCACGCCAATGACGCTGGCGCCAGCGATCAGCGGGCCGATTTCCACGCCCAGCGCCGACAGCGCCATCATCGCCGCCACAACCACCACGACGACAAACAGCATGTTACGGAATATCGGCAGCAAAGTACGCAGCCGCGCCCGCCGTCGCGCTTCGGGGGTCGTAGCCACGCCAGGATCGGCGGTCTCGGCAAGCTTCGCATCGATCGCGGCTTTTGCGACATGCCAGAAGAAATCGGCGATCAACGCGATCGCGACGGCACTCAAGGCTCCGCGCGCGAAACGAGTCATCATCGTCTCATTGGCGGTCAGACTCTCGATATCGATGCCCCAGCCCCAGGCCAGGAGTATCAGTGCGGCGATGATCAGCGCCGCCCGTAATCCGCGCTCGAGAAAGACCGTGGTTAGGGTCGGCACTCCGGCCGCCTCAGTCGTCCCCGGCGGGCGAAGAATATGCTCCACCCCCCGCCGGCTCAGGCGGTCGGCCAGCGGCCAGACCAATGCCACGAGAAGCAGCCAAAAGGCGGGCATCGTCCCCGCGACGCGCAGCGCGTAGAGCAGGATAATGCCGGCGGTCAGCAACGCGTTTAGCTTAACCCGGCTCAGGTGGCGTCTCTCATCATCGGTCCCCGGTTCCGCTCCGACGTTTTCGAACGGCCGGCGCCAGATGGCTTCGAGCAGGATCACCAGCGTACCGAGCCCAAACCCGTAGCCGACGATGTCGCGTGCCGGCGGCGAAACTTCGAGGGCGCCGAGCACTCCCTTTGTCACTAGGCCAAGCGCCAGCCATCCGACGACGAGCTTCAATCGCACGTACCAAAACCGGGCCGCTTCCGCCTCCATCGGGCAGACACGTAAGCGCTCGTTGTACGGCGCCAACAAAAAGCGGCCGAGAACCGCGGCGATGCGGATTGCCAAGAAGACAATCAGATAACCCAGTACGATCTGGCGCAGCAGCGATGGCCACTTGAACGCGAGAAACGCTCCGATGCTGCCGAGGGCGAAAGCAACCACCAACCCCAGCGCAATGGCCGCGCGCTCGGCAACAAGACGCACACGGTCACCGACAGTCTCAACTGGATGTGTTTCGAGATGCCGGCGTAGCCGTTTGGTCGCGAGCCAAAACAGCCATTCGGCACCAAACCCCAGGGCCGCGAAAGTGGCGACCAACCCCAGGATGCGCTCCGGCCTGCGGTCCCCAAGCTTGGCCCGGAAGACTTCCGCAGCATGTATGAACTGCTCCGGCATGTCCGGCATGACATCGACCATCCCCGCGATGTGCTCGCGCACCGCGTCGACGTGCGACGACATTATCTGCTGGGGGGATTCGAGAGCGGGTTTGTTAGTCTCCGCGGCCAAGGCGTCGGTTTTTTTCTGTTGCGTGAGCCAAACCTGCACCTTGGGATCGGCCAGCAGATTGAGCAGCGCCTGGATTTCGGCAGGCGGCGCGGTTTCGGTCGAGGACTTTGCCGGTTTGGGCGCAAAGGACGGGGTGCTGGCGGCATCGGCCGCATGCAGCATCGCAGCGCCGCTCAGCAGCGCCACGACGCAAATGGCAGCGCGCAGTACGAGCCTCATGACAGCTCTCCCTGTCTTAATCGGCCAGCGCGCTGCGGTTTTTAATCGGCTGGTGTGCCGCGCGCGACCTTGCGGCCGACTATCCAGTCCTTGTAAGTGGCGCCGGGCATCGGCCCTTTCGAGTGCACGTCGAGCGCCGCCTGGTCGCGCCATTTTTCTATCAGATAGACGTGCGGCTCGTCACCGTTGGGCAGCATGATGTCGAATTGCAGGCAGCCGTCGTCGCCGCGCGAGCGTCGCGCGTGTCCGCGCATCAGCTCGACAAACTGGGTACGGTGCTCGGGTTTCACCTCGAATTCGACGACGATCATGACTTGGCTCATTGGCATTCCCTTCCTGTGTCGTTTCAAGGCATCATCGATCATCGCCCGGCGCCGAGGCAAGCGCCGCTAATTCGATAGGAGGAAAGATGGCCTACGACGCGCTGCGCACGATCCTGCCGATCGCCGGCTGGCCCGAAGAAAAGCTTCGCGAAGTTGAGATCGCCGGCGGCGCCGACCCGGTATTGCCCACACCTTTCCGCATCGGCGCCGCGGGTGCTGCGGCACTGGCCGCCACCGGCCTCGCCGCCGCTGATTTGTGGGAATTACGTAGCGGCAGCCGCCAACAGGTCTCCGTCGATCTGCGCCAGGCGGTCGCTTCGCTGCGCAGCGGCCATTACATGCAGATCAATGGCGCCCCGATTTCAACCGATCGCAACCCGGTGATGGGCGTTTATCCCGCGAAGAATGGCCGATGGAGCTATGTCCATGCCAATTTTCCCAATCACCGTGCGGCCGCGCTGAGTGTGCTCGGTGTGCCCGAGGAAAAGGATGCGGTGCGCCGGGCGGTCTCGAACTGGGATGCGCTTGAACTCGAAGAGGCGATCCTCGCTGCCAAGGGTGCGGGCGGTATGGTGCGTAGCATGGCGGAATGGGCGAAGCATCCGCAGGCCGCCGCGATCGCGTCATTGCCGCTAATGGAAATCATCAAGATTGGCGACAGCGCGCCGGAACCCTTGCCCGAGGCGGAGCGGCCGCTATCCGGGATCCGCGTCCTCGACCTCACGCGAGTGCTGGCCGGGCCGACTTCGGCGCGCACTCTCGCCGAGCACGGCGCCGAGGTTATGAAGATTACTGCGCCGCATCTGCCCAATATCGGCTATCAGGAATACGATACCGGACACGGCAAGTTGCAGGCGCATCTCGATTTGCGCCAGTCGCGTGACCTAGACACCCTGCTGGGGTTGGTGCGCGAAGCCGATGTCTTTACCCAAGGTTACCGGCCGGGAACCTTGGGTAATCGCGGCCTGTCGCCGGAAGAGCTGTCAAGATTGCGGCCTGGGCTGGTCTACGTGTCGATGTGCGCGTTCAGCCATGCCGGCCCGTGGTCATCGCGGCGCGGCTTTGACACTGTCGTCCAGACCGTCAGCGGGATTACGACCCGCCAGGGGGAGCTCTTCCCAGGAGCTACCCCGGGACCGCAGTTCTACCCGGTGTCGGCGATCGACTATCTGACGGGCTACCTGATGGCATTTGGCGCGATGGTGGCATTGGCGCGGCGGGCGCGCGAGGGCGGCAGCTGGCTGGTCCGGATCTCGCTGGCACAGACCGGAAAATGGCTCGTTGATCGCGGCGAGGTGCCGGAGGCGGCCCTGCAAAATGTCGACAAGGAACTCTACCCGGCGGAGATCGCGCGCTGGTCGATCGAAAGCGACACGCCGGTGGGCCGGTTGCGGCACCTTGGTCCGACGGTGCGGCTCTCCGAAACGCCCCCGTTCTGGACCCGGCCGACCGCGCCGCTCGGCTATCATGAGCCGGTCTGGCCCGCCCGCGCCGCCTAATTCCAGCCGCCTAACCCCAATCGTCAATGATCGGTGGCGGTCCCTCGGTAGCGAGCGGCAGCGAGCGCAAATAAACCGCGCTGATCTGCGCAGTCGCGAGCGCAATTAAGAGTAGGCTCGCCGCGACGACCGTCGTAATCCAGGCCTTCGTCAACGCCGCCAGGGAGTCTTCGATCATAGCCGCCACCTCGACGATATCGAGAGTCTCGGGCGGCCGCTCGTGGTCGCCGTAACCCAGTGTCGGCTCTTCGTCTCGAGACAGCTGTGATCAGTTTCACACGGCGCGATTTTTTGGGAAGCGACGCGCGGGATGCGCTTCTTGAAAATTTTTTGTACGCCCAATCGCCATACTCTCGGCGATACGGCTTACGAAGACTTGAATTTATCGCAAACGGTCGCGATAGCGGGCGTGATCGGTCTCGCAAGACATAAACTTGCGAGACCGAGTCACCCTGCGGGCCCAAATGTGCTTGTCGCCGTTTGAACGTGCTGTTTCAGCCACCCCAGCAAACTGTGCAGCATCCCGTCAGCGCCCAGTTCCGAGGTAAAGTGCGTAGCAGCGGCCCCTCGTTAGTGGAGCAATCCGCATGCCAACGACGCCTAATTGGCGAATATTGAGGTAAACACCTGATATGTTGGGACTTAATCTCTAGTCCCTTTTGGGTGAAGGCTAAGCACGGAATCACCTGAGACACTTGATGCAGTGCATTACAACTGACCCATTAACCAATGAGACAATTGTCTTAGTACTGACCGCGCTTTCCGCGCTCGGGTCAGGGGACGCGATGTCCGCTGAAATAAGCCTCGATCGCATATGCGAGACCGCGCGCAAGGCGTCGCCGGTAAGAGGGCCGCTCCAACAATTTCTCCTCGACTGGGTTCGACAGGCAGCCAAGTTCGACCAGCACCGACGGGATTTCCGGCGCGGTTAACACCACAAAGCCCGCCGAACGTTCGGGCTTTTCAAGCAGCTCAGTTTCGCTCGCGAGTGAGGCAACGACTTCACGCGCCAAACGACGCGACCGGTTGTCGGTCTCGCGCCGCAGAAGGTCGACCAAAATGGCCCCAATCTCGCGCGGCTCGCGCGCCAGGCGCAAGCCGACGACGACATCTCGATTTTCGCTGTCGGCGAGTGCCGCCGCCTCGCGGTCCGACGCCTTTGTCGACAAAGTGAAGACCGAGAGACCCCGCTTCTCCGGATTGGGAAGCGCATTCGCATGGATCGAGATAAAGAGATCGGCGCGCAAAGCGCGGGCGCGGGCGACCCGCTCTCGCAATGGAACATATTCGTCGACCCCCCGGGTCAGGGCGATGCGAAAGGAACGCGTCGATATGAGCAACCTGGCCAGATCGACTGCCACAGCGAAGGTGATATATTTCTCGTATACGCCGTCGACGCCGATCGCGCCCGGATCGACGCCCCCATGTCCGGGATCAATGACAACCAGCGGCTGATATCGCGGCTTCGGTTTGCTACGGCCGGCAACGACACCCCGGGCTGGTGGCTGACCCGACGCCGCGCCAACTAATAACCCTGCTGCCAGACAGCCAACCAGGAGCCGCACGACAGCGCGCCGCCCCCAAGCCATGTTGTGCATCCCCGCCCCAAGCGGCGCCCACCCCGAACGAGATAACCGCGCAGGTTATATAGCGCGCAAGGCACAAGCGCTGTACCCTTATCCGGCGGAAATAGGCGGCCACTTACGAGGCGAGGACAGTGCCCATCCGAGGCCCGGCTTGATTTTTAAGGTCCACCTCTGCGGTCGTCGCGCGATTGGCGAATCGACGATGTCGCCGCCGGCCTTTCAAACGCGAACAGCCAGCGCACACCCATCCCGATGCCGCGAAAAGCGAGACGAAGATATCGGGCAAAGCGATTGTGCAAGTAATCGGCAGCGCCGATTTTGCCCGAGCGCTGACGCAAGCTGGCCATCCCGTGCTGGGAAAAATCGTTAACCCAAGCGGCGACGATACGTTCCGGAACCCGCGCCGCGGCAGCGGCATCGGCGATGGTCCACCCGTCGACAAGCACGCGCTGAATGATCTGGCCGCGCTGTGCGGCGGTTAGGATACGAGGTTGAGAAGAATGACTTTTCATACTCCGCCAACGCCGGATCATGGCGACAATTCCCGACTGTTCAGGCTTTAACGTCAACGACGATGCGACCGCGCACCGCACCTTGCAGTATCTTCGGCGCCAGCCCCGGCAAGGCCGCGAGCGGAACGATCTCGGTCATTTGGTCGAGGATGTCGAGCGGCAAATCGAGCGCCAGCCGCCGCCATGCCTCGACGCGCTCGTCGCGCGGGCACATGACCGAGTTCGATCCCCAGCAGGTTGACCCCGCGCAAGAGGAAGGGGATCACTGTCGCCGGCAAATCGCTGCCGCCGGCGAGCCCGCAAGCGGCAACACTCGCACGATATTTGAGCTGGGTGAGCACTGTCGCCAAGGTTGTCCCGCCGACCGCGTCGACGGCGCCGGCCCAGCGCTCGCGATCAAGCGGCCGAGCAGGCTTTGCGGCGAGTGCCGCCCGATCGATCAATTCTGCAGCCCCGAGCCCAGTCAGATAGTCGCGCAATTCGGGGCGGCCCGTTGAGGCGACAACGCGATAACCCAGCCGCGCCAGCAACGCTGTCGCAATACTGCCGACACCACCCGCGGCGCCGGTCACCAGGACATCGCCTCCGCTTGGGGTCACTGCGTGCCGCTCGAGCGCCATCACCGCCAGCATTGAGGTAAATCCGGCAGTGCCAATCGCCATCGCCTGCGCCGCGCTAAGCTCGCCGGGCCGCCGCACCAGCCACTCCGACTTGACGCGCGCCTTTTCGGCATAGCCGCCCCAATGCATCTCGCCGACCCGCCATCCTGTCAGGATTACCGGGTCGCCGGGGGCGAATTCGGCGGAAGCCGAGCGCTCGACCGTGCCGGCGAAATCGACGCCGGGAACATGCGGATAATCGCGCACCAGACGGCCAATCCCTTGCAGGATCATTCCGTCCTTGTAATTCAAGGTCGAATATTCGATCGCAATTTCGACATCGCCTGGCGGCAATCGAGCCTCGTCCACCGCCTCGATGCCAGCGGCGACTTTTCCACCGTCTTCACGCAGCACCAAAGCCCGAAACGACGCCATGATGCCTCTCTATCGCGAGATGATTTCGCCGCCGTTGACGGCGGCCCCATTTCTTACCGTGTTGCCCGTGCAAACCTCATGCCCGCACCGCTGATTGGGCTTTAGCTGCGTAACGGTTCGAGAATGCTGACAAAATTCGCTACCGCGGCGCCACCCATATTCATGATCCCGGCCAGTGCGGCCCCCGGCACCTGGATACCGCCCGCCCGTCCCGTCACCTGCATCGCTGCCAGGACGTGCATCGACACCCCGGTGGCGCCAATCGGGTGCCCTTTTGACTTGAGCCCCCCGGATGGGTTTATCGGCAGCTTTCCGTCTTTTTCGGTCCACCCCTCAAGGATCGCCCGCGCGCCCTCGCCCTTTGGCGTCAGGCCCATCGCCTCGTATTCGATCAGTTCGGCGATCGTGAAGCAGTCATGAGTCTCGACGAGGTCGAGGTCCTCGAGGGTGAGCCGCGCGTTCGCCAAGGCCCGCTGCCAAGCGAGTGCGGGTCCCTCGAACGCAATTACATCGCGCCGGCTCATCGGCAGGAAGTCGTTGACCTGCTCGGCGGCGCGGAAAATCACCGCTTTCTTAAGACTCAGCGCTGTCGCTGTATCGGCCAACACGACTGCCGCCGCGCCATCGGATACCAGCGAGCAGTCGGTGCGCTTTAAGGGCCCAGCGACGATCGGGTTCTTGTCCGAAACCGTGCGGCAGAATTCGTAGCCGAGATCCTTCTGCATCTGCGCCAGAGGATTGGCGACGCCGTTCTTGTGGTTTTTTGCGGCGATCCGCGCCAGCGCGTCGGATTGGTCGCCATAGCGCTGGAAATAGCTTTGCGCGATCTGGCCGAAAATGCCGGCAAAGCCGCCCTCGATCGCGTCCTCTTCCTTGCGGTAGCTGGCGCCCAACAGGATGTCACCAACCTGCACGCCGCTGACCTCAGTCATCTTTTCGACGCCGACGACGAGCGCCAAGCGGGCCTTGCCGGCAGCGATCGCGTTCAAACCCTGGTGGATTGCAGCCGAGCCGGTGGCGCAAGCGTCCTCGACCCGTGTCGCCGGTTTAAAGCGAAATCCTGGATCGGCCTGGAACACGAGGGAGGCGGGGAATTCCTGGCGGACAAAGCCGCCGTTCATTGTGCCCAAATAAACCGTGTCGATGTCGGCGGCGCTAACCCCGGCATCGGCAAGAGCGGCCTGCGCAACCTCCACGATCAAAGATTCGATGTCGCGGCCATCATGCTTGCCGAATTTGCTGTGCGCCCAGCCGACGATGCACCCGCTCATTTCCGCCCTCCACCACAACTGCGGCACCCTGCGCTTCTCGCGCTCTGCTTGAATATGGGTTCGCCCTCCGCTCTCGTCATTACCGCGAGAGGATGGTTCCGACTGATTGCTCGGGGTATTGTCCTGCCGATGATGGCGCCACTCGGATCGATCACGTTGCGGCGACCGGACGACTGGCATGTCCATTTGCGCGATGGCGAGATGCTGGCCCAGGTACTGCCGTACACCCCGCGGCAATTCGCCCGCGCCATCGTGATGCCAAACTTGGTCCCGCCGATCTGCACCGTCGCCGAAGCTCGCGCTTATCGCCAGCGCATTCTCGCGGCGCTGCACCCCCACCCTAACCCTCCCCCGCTCGCGGGGGAGGGCGTGAGAGGGCGCTTTGCGCCGCTGATGACGTGCTATTTGACCGACACGACCGATCCTGAAGAGGTCGCGCGCGGCTTCGCCGAACGGGACTTCGCCGCGGTCAAACTCTATCCGGCGCACGCGACGACCAACTCCGCCCTCGGCGTTACCGACATCGATCGGGTGCATCGGGTATTGGAGCGCATGGCGGAGATCGGGATGCCGCTTTTGGTCCACGGTGAGGTCACCGACCCCGAAGTCGATGTCTTCGACCGTGAGGCGGTGTTTATCGAGCGGGTGCTTAACCCGCTGCGCCGCCGCCTGCCTGAACTCAAGATCGTGTTCGAACACATCACCACCGAAGAGGCGGTGGATTATGTCTCCTCCGCCGAGACCAATCTGGCGGCGACGATCACCGCGCATCATCTGCAGATCAGCCGCAACGCATTGTTTGCCGGCGGCATCCGCCCGCATCTTTACTGCTTGCCGATCGCCAAGCGGGAAAAGCACCGGCAGGCATTGCGGCGCGCCGCGACATCGGGCGACCGGCATTTTTTTCTCGGCACCGACAGCGCGCCGCACGCGCAGCAGGCGAAGGAAACCGCTTGCGGCTGCGCCGGCATCTTTACCGCGCACTGCGCTTTCGAACTCTATGCCGAGGTGTTCGAAGAGGAGGCGTCGCTCGACCGGCTCGAAGCCTTCGCTTCACTAAACGGTCCCGAATTTTACGGCTTGCCGCCCAATGAGGAGCGCGTGACCTTGTGTCGGCAGGCCTTTGCGATCCCCGAGCGGATCGGTGCGGGCGAGACCACCATAATCCCGTTTCGCGCCGGCGAAATGCTGCGCTGAAGTCTAGCTTCAGCCACAGCACTTCCCCCCGACCGCTCCCCTGAAGCAGACCCCGATCGCAAATCGCGGTGAGCCGGATCTTCCGTTACTGTTCAGTCCGATGTTCGTTGTTTCAATTTATTCCGGAGTAACAGCGCCGCTCTAACCAGCATAAAATCCATCGGCCCGGACACAAAACCTTCGTGGATCAAGTCCCAGGCAAACCAAATCAACCACGCCACAAACAAGAATAATATCCCGAACAGATCGAGTAAGCCGCCAGAGGTTGGGCCGGCACCGCAAAAGGCCCCGACCGCCATCAAGACCGCTACTGCTGTGAAGAATATCCTGGCAACCATCGGATTTACCTGCGTCGTTGTCGCCGACCTCCGGAGCAGTCAGGAGACTCCGACCTAGTCGAAACCTACCAACTTCCTCGACGTAAAGTAAGCCTCGCTGACGATCAGCTCCTCTGCAGCACTCTCCCAATTCCTCGAGCTAGGAACCGTTCAGACGCAACAGGACCCCGGCGCCGACCGCAATCTGATAAAGGATCTGGGTCAGATCCTTGATAAACGGCAGCGCCCAATTATCGGGTTTGGGCAAGACGATGATCCGGTCCCCGGCCAATATCGGGGGGCTGCTGCCAATCAGGCTGGCGCCGCTCGGCTGTGTAACCAATATCTCCGAGGTATTCGCGCGTTCGGTAAATCCACCCGCCGCACTGATATAATGAGCTAGCGGCGCCCCGCTCGCCCACACGACGGATTGCGGCACCCTAACTTCGCCGCTGATCAAGACCAGATCGGTGCGCGACGGCACCACGATTACATCACCATCTTCGAGGCGGACATTTGCCGGCTGACCATTCTCCTGCACGACAAGCCGCCCCTCGGGATGCACATTGGTCAGCTGCGCGGCAAACTGAAAGATAATCTGGGCCTCCTGCTGCCGCATCTGCGCCTGTTCGGCGGTGATCGTCGGTGAGGTGACAACAGTACTCTCCAGCCGCTGCATCAATTCCTGGATCGCTCTCTGTTGGGCTTGAGCGATGCTAACGCGCCGGATGTAAATCGAGGCGACATCCGAGAAATAGGGATCGACCGGGAGGTACGGCAAGACATCGAGAAGCCGTGCCTCGCGCGTCACGACTAATGTGGTGGGCCCGGCAATGCGGCCATCGACCGAAACCGTCATGACGCGGGTCGGCACATCCGGCGCAAAGGTCGCGATGTCGCCGTCGAGCAGCGGCGCTGCGCGGAATTGGCCCAATGTAAAGTAGAATGAGGCTGGTCTACCATTGCGCATCCCGACGAGGCTCACATGGTTTGCATCGGGAAGAGGCCGCGCCAAGTTGATCAGCTCGTCACCGTCGCGTGGCTGGGACAGCTCGTAACGATAGACGCCGCTGACATCGCCTTCGGCCGCAACAGTCGGCCCTTGCCGGCCGACCAGGATCGTATCGCGGTCGCGCAACTGAACGGTCGGTAACCGTCCCTGCAACAAAAATGCGTAGAGATCGGCTGTCGCGAGCGTCTGCCGGTCGCGCAAAATGCGAATGTAGCGATAGCTACCCAGATTGGGGTCGATCCCACCGGCGGCCTGCAAAAAGGCAATGATGCTGGCACTCGGCGACAGCGCGTATTGACCAGGCGAGATCACGCCGCCGGTGACAAAGACGTTGACCGGAACCGTGCTCGCCAAGGTGACGTAGACTTGAGAGTTCTTTTGATAGATCGCGGCGACGGCTGCGGAAACTGCCGCCTCTATATTGCCGGCGGTGATCCCTGCCACATGCACCGGCCCAATTGTTGGGATGAACAGATCGCCTTTGCTGTCAACCGTCGCCTGCTGATCCAATGTTGTGGCGCCGTAAACGTGAAGCTGGACGACATCCCCCGGCACCATCAAATGATTGGGATCAAAAGGTGGAATTCCGTTGGGGGGCTGAACCGCTGTCGCCGGAATGACCGGCTGCGGTGCGCCGCCTGCCGCGCCCGCCGCTGTACCCGCTGAAGCTCCCATCGCACCTGCATTACCCGCAGCAGCGATAGCGGCTTGGTTGCCGGCTACACCCGTTGTAGTCGCCGGTATCCCGGATGCAGCGGTCAACCCCGCAGTATTCGGGGCGACCCCGGACCTCGCGATTGTCGCCGAGCCTGGCATCACGCCAAAGCTGGTCAGCGGACCGGTCCGGAATAAATTGGCGCCGAACATCGGAGGCAAAGCGGCGCGGTTTGGCAGTCCGCGCGTATCGCTTCCACCGAGCGGCACTGGCGCTTGAGTGAGATTGCTCAACTGGGCATTGGCCGCGCCCGCCAGAACCACCAGAGCTCCGAGCGCGAATAGAATCGCCTTCACCCGGTCCCTCAATCTTTCGCCTCGAAAATCGAGCACCGATCGATTGAGCATGACGCCAAGGCGTCAGGATCGCGTCAGTAGCCGCTGATCACTACCGGCTTCATGGCGTACCACTGGCCGCCAATGCGGCAGAACGGGTAGCTTGTCGGAACAGGGTATCCCGTCGCCGGCGGGCCCGCGCGGCCAAGGCGGCAGGGAACACCGCGTCCCGACTGATACAATGATCCGATCACCAGCGAGTCCCCGACGCCACCAACTGGCCGATAGTTAATTCGCGAGCCGTCAGGCGCGGTTTCCAGGCTCTGCGCGACTGCCGAATCAACCGGGCTGGCATCGGTCGTCGCGGGCGCAGGCACGCCCGTCGACACTGTTCCAAGGACCGCGGGTCCGGCGCACCCGGTGAGCGCAAGAGCGAGCGCCAAGCTCGGCGCCGCTGCACGCGATAAACTCGGCGCCTTTACTAGAGGCACGAAACGGAATTTCACTCGAGGGATCAGCTAGGAACGTTCACGGTGCCCGTGCGAATGTTGCAATTGAGAGCGGCATGTTTCCCCCGAATCCGTTTCCCCGATCCGGGATGTTTAATGGCATTGCGTAGAACGGCAAACAAATCCGTCATCCGGGCCTGACTTAGGACGTTCTCGGCGAGAGATGCACATTGCGGCTCCTCACGGCCTGATCAGCTGATTACTTAAAAAGGCGCGTTCTGCAAGAAGGGATTGGAGAAGCCGGGTGTCGGTTCGCAACCTCGAACGGCTCTTCAAGCCGGCCTCGGTAGCGCTGATCGGCGCTGCGTCACAGCCCGGTTCGGTGGCCTCGATCGTTGCCCGCAATCTCTGTCGGGCCCAGTTTAGCGGCGATGCAATGGTGGTCGACCCGCATAAGGGCGACGGCAAACTCGCTGTTTTCCCGGATATCGCGACCCTCCCACATGCCCCCGATCTCGCACTAATTGCCACGGCGCCCGACACCGTGCCGTCACTGATCGGCGAACTGGGTGCGCGCGGCACCCGCGCCGCGATCGTGCTCGGCACGAGCTTCGCCGCGTTGGGCCGGCAAGGCCGCGAGCTGCAGCAAGCGATGCTCGATGCCGCAAAGCCATATCTGCTGCGAATCGTTGGCCCTGAATCGGTCGGCGTTGTGGTCCCGCCGCTTGGCCTCGACGCCAGTTTTTCGCATCTGGCGGCATCTTCTGGGAATATCGCCTTTGTCAGCCAGTCCGGTGCGATCGTGACCGCGATGCTCGACTGGGCGGTGCCCCATGGCATCGGCTTTTCGCAAATCGTCTCGCTCGGCGAGACGGCCGATATCGATTTTAGCGACCTGCTCGACTATCTCGCGACAGACGCCGGAACGCGCGCGATCCTGCTCTATGTCGAGACGATCGAGAATGGCCGCAAGTTCATGTCGGCGGCCCGAGCGGCCGCACGAACCAAACCGGTATTAATTCTGAAGGCGGGCCGTTCGTCCGCCCGAGAAGACGCAGCAAACACAGATTCCAGCCCTCTCTGCAATGCCGATTTAGTCTATGACGCCGCCTTTCGTCGTGCCGGGGTATTACGGGTCGCGACCATGGCCGAGCTGTTCGAGGCCGCTGAGACTTTGGCGTCGACGAGCGAGCAGATCGGCGACCGCTTGGCGATTCTGACCAACAGCGGCGGGGCGGGATTGCTTGCGGCCGACGCGCTGAGTGCTGCTGGCGCTCGGCTGGCGGATTTGTCGGACAATACGATAGCCGCGTTGCGCTCGGTTTTGCCGCCAAGCTGGTGCTGTCAAAATCCGATCGATCTCGGCGCCGCCGCCTCTGGCAAGAACTATTCCGACGCGCTCGCTCAACTGATCGGTGATCGCGAGATCGACGCGATCGCTGTGCTCAATTCTCCTACGGCATTGGTCGCCCCTGAGGAGTCTGCCCAGGCCGTGGTGGATGCGGTCAAGGCCGCGGCACCCACGGCGCTTGCCGGAAAAAATCTCTTTGCCGCATGGCTCGGGGAGGAATCCGCGCAGATCGGCCGGAAACTTTTGGCGGAGGGCGGGATTGCCAGTTACGAGACGCCGGATAGTGCGGTTGCGGCCTTCATGCACCGGGTTCGGTATCGTCAGAACCGTGCCCTACTGATGGAGACGCCACCGGCGCGCGCGGACCCGTTTGTCCCTGATATCGCTGCGGCGCGACAGGCAATCGCCGCGGCCATCGCGACCGGCGGCTCGTGGCTGGACCCGGATGCCGCCGCTGTCGTGCTTGGCGCCTACGGTATCCTGCTGACCGTGGGCCGGCATGCCGCCAACCCCGACCAGGCCGCCGCGATCGCCCGCGAACTCGGGTTTCCTGTCGTCTTGAAGATTTGGTCGCCAGATATCGTCGCTAAGAGCGACATCGGCGGCATCGCGCTCAATCTGGGCGATCCCGATCAACTGCGGCATGAGGCGGCGGCGATGCTCGAACGCGTCGCGGCCGCGCGTCCGAGGGCGCGGTTGAACGGCTTTCTTGTGCAACCGATGATCCGTCGCCCGGGAGCGATCGAGCTTCTCGCCGGGCTTGTCGAAGACCCTGTGTTCGGCCCGTTGGTTGTCTTCGGACAGGGCGGCTTCAGCGGCGAGATCGCCGGTGACCGTTCGCTCGAACTACCGCCATTGAATGCGTTGCTCGCCCGGCGACTGATCGATCGCACGCGCACCTTGCGGCTATTAGCGGGCCGCCGCGGCAATCCGCCGGCCGATGCCGATGCGCTAGTCGCTCTGTTGATCCGCCTTGGTCAGCTTGCCGTCGACCTACCGGAGATCAAGGAACTCGAGCTTGATCCGGTGCTCGCCGATGCCGCGGGCGTGATCGCTCTTGACGCTCGGCTGCGCGTCGCGCCCACGACCGTCGCGACGGTGGCGAGGCTGGCGATCGCACCCTATCCGCAAGAGCTCATATCGGTTGAGACGTTGCGCGACGAGACTGTCATCGATCTGCGGCCGCTGCGTCCCGAGGATGAACCGCTGTTGCTTGATCTCGCCGCGCATATGAGCCCCGAAGACCTACGGCTGCGGTTCTTCACGCCGATGCGTGGGCTGACCCATGCGGTCGCGGCGCGGCTCTCGCAGCTCGACTACGACCGGGAAATGGCGCTGATTGCGTTAGAAGGCCAAATGCCTCTGGGCGTCGTTCGCTATTTTGCCGACCCCGACCGCCAGAGCGCCGAATATGCGGTCGCGGTTCGCAGCGATCGGAAGGGGAGCGGGCTCGGCTACTTGTTGATGAACCGGTTGATTGCGGTTGCCCGGCAACGCGGCATCGGTCAGTTGGTCGGGGACGTGCTGCGGGAGAACGAGCCGATGCTGCGTATGTGCCGCGAACTTGGGTTCACGATTGCCACTCAGCCCGCCGATCCCAGCGTAATGGTCGTAAAAAAGCGCCTCGGCGAGGGCTGACCCGCCACTGCGCACGTCACATCCGAAACCAAATCGATTGATCCAGATCAATTCGCGCCGAGACGCGACACCCCGATAATCGATCTCGCAAAAACGAGCATAAAGCCGGTGCCAGCAGCCACCTAGCGATGTCGAACGGGTGTCGAACGCAGCCTTCTCGCCCGGTGGGATCGGCAGCCCTCGCTTTGCGCTGGTTCGCTCGAACACTCGGGGTAAATGCGCATGAACGACCGCGGCCTGTTTAGGCGTCCCCAGTTTCTGCGATCAACGGCGCGCTCGCTGAAAGAAGCCTGCCAGGAAGTCGGACGGGACGAGGGCGGCCGGCGGTGCCGGGACTGCCCGGTCAGAGATTTATGCGAGGACGAGTTGCGCTGGCTGGTGAAGCCGTACCGGGAGCAATCAACCCGACTCCATTGATTTGCGGGCACGAGGGGATGCCTGCCGCGACCTGATCCTGCCGGAGGGCCGCTTCGACCATTGGCGCGGCGAGATAACTCAATTTCGGGCAAGCTACCCTAAGATCCGCTCTAATCGTGCAGCTCAACTCGCGGTTAGAACGGCGACTCTCGATCCATTGGCGACCATCGTTACCCTAGCGGCAACGGCGGCCCATGCCCCAAAAGCGAGCTTTCGCTCGACTGCGGAAGCAGTTCGCTTTGTGGGCTGAACCGCCGTTCCGATCCGGAGCAATGCGGAGGTCCAGGCTCGGTCAGCGGCGAGCGCATCGGCGACGAAAGGTAGCAGCCGAATTCCTTAGCGAAATCGACCGATACACGGGCGTGAACGCGGCCCTGGCGGTCGAGCAGTTGGGCATGATCATCGAACGGCACGATCGCGCCGTGCCAAATCTTCGGATGGATGTATAGTCCGCATCTGCCGTCGCACCAGAACGTCGTGAACTTCTCCGGCGTGACGTCGTCGCCGGGGAGTGCCAGCGGCACGACAAAGCTCTCGCCGTGCAGCGGATAGAACAATTGGCCGCCGTCGGGGTGGTAATTGGCGCGCCAGATCAGCGCGTGCCGGCGCGGTTTTGCCGGGCCGACATTCGCCGCCTCCTCTGGCCAGTTGCTCCAGGCGAATAGATAGCTGTCACCGACCGCGTTGTTGCGGGCGTAGAGCGTGTCGCCTTTCCACCAGAATTCAAAAATGCCTTCGGCGATGCCGCCCTGATCGCCCGAGTTCTCGTCGACCGGACGCCAGCCCTGAGCCGGCCAGCGAACGATCTCGATCGGGAAGGCCTTGGGGTCACTGACCAAGCAACCGTAGCCCTTCAGGCTGTCGTCGGAGGCAGTGACGAGCGGGGTCTCATGCATCCGCCGCACGCCCATGGTCGGGACATAGGCGATCTCTGCCGGGTCGAACTCCATCATGGCACCTCACGCGAGCCGAGCACGCACCAGAGCCGAGAAGCGCTCGGCAACGATCACGAGGACGAAGGTCACGATCAAATAGAGCGAAACCAGTCGGTATTGGAACAGGCTCATCGCCGATAAGAGCTGAAACCCGATACCGCCGGCGCCAACAAAGCCGAGGACCAGCGAGGAGCGGATGTTCTCATCGAAGCGATATAGCGCGATCCCGGTCAGCGAAGGCAGGATCGAGGGGATTATTCCGTGCGTGAAGATCTGCATCCGCCGCGCGCCGGTCAGGGCCAGCGCATCGATCGGCGCCATATCCATGTGCTCGATGGTTTCGGCAAAGAGCCGCCCGAGCATGCCAATCGAATGCACCGACAGCGCCAGCGCGCCGGGAAATGGGCCGAGCCCGACGGCGGTCACGAACAACAGCGCCCATACCAGGTCCGGGACAGCGCGCGCGAAGCCGATCACACCGCGCGCGAAGTAATAGAGATAGCGCGACGGGGTCACATGGACGGCCGCGAGAATGGCCAGCGGCAGGGCCAGGACGACACCGCCTAGTGTCCCGAAAATCGCGATATCGATCGTTTCGAGAGTCGGCCACCATATCAGGTTGATGTTGGCGAAATCGGGCGGCGTGGCGCGCCGGATGATGTCCACCATACCGAAGACGCCGGTGATCAGATCTTGTGGCCTTGCCTGCACGACGATCGCCGATTGCACGACAATCAGCACCAGAGCTAGCAAGATCAGCAGCCGCGCCGCCAGGCCGAGCGCGCCACCCCAGCGGCGCTCGGAGAAATTAGGGGTCATGGTATCGGCGTTCACGCCGCCTCGCTCAGATACAGCTGTCGCACCGCGTCGCGCGGCAGGTCGGACGACGGCAGGTCGAAAACGATCCTGCCTTCGCGGATGCCAACCACCCGGTCGGCGTAGGCATAGGCCAGGTCGACTTGGTGCAAGACACACAGCACGGCAAGGCGCTCGTCCTTGGCCAGGCGGCGTAAGAGACGCATGATGTCGTCGGCGGCCTCGGGGTCGAGGCTCGCCACTGGCTCGTCGGCAAGCAGGACCTGCGGACGCTGCGCCAGCGCACGGGCGATCGCGACACGCTGCGCCTGTCCGCCCGATAGGGTGCCGGCGCGCTGCTCGGCGAGTGCGGTCAGTCCTACCTCGTCGAGATAGGCATAGGCGGCGCGGCGCTCGGCAGCGGGAAGACCGCCGAGCGCCGTCCAGAGGCCGCGGTGGCGACCAAGGGCGCCGGTGGCAACGTTGGCGAGGACGCTGCGTCGCCGTACCAGGCTCGCATGCTGCCAGACCATCGCCAGTGTCAGCCGCGCGCAGCGCAGCCGTTCGCCCGTCAGGTTGGCGAGGTCAACACCGTCCAGCCAGACCTGGCCGGCGGTCGGGCGCAGCATTCGTGTGATACAGCGCAACAGCGTCGTCTTGCCGCTGCCGTTGCCGCCGAGTACGACCACCAGTTCCCCGGCCGAGACAGTCAGGTTGAAGTCGACGAGAGCCAGCTTGCCGTTGGGATACCGCATCGTCAGGCTACAAACTTGCAGCACGATACAGCCTGCCCCGCCGCTGTTCTCAGCTCAGCTTCTGCAGGTCGATGTGCAGCGTCTTGACGAGATCGCGGATGCCGTCATAGGCACTGTCGGTCTGCGGTACCAGACCGGTGATGCCGGCGCCAACCATGATTTTGCGGTCCTTCGGGTCAAGGCTCGAAAGATCGAGCGTCTGCAAGACTTTCGTCAGCCGCGCTTTAAACGCGGGGGGCAAGTTGCCGCGCACGGCGAAGGGGTCAGTTGGGATCGGGTTCGACTTCCATAGAAAGACTAAATCGCCATCCTTGTAATGGCCGCGCTGTTTGGCGGATTCGAGCTGCTCGCTATTCAATTCGCCGGCGTCGACCTTGTGGTTATAGAGCGCTTCGAACGACGCGGTGTGACTGCCGGCGAACAGCGGCTTGATGTCCTTGTCTGGATCGACGCCGCCTAGTCGCAATCCGTAGGCCGGGAACAGATGGCCGGATGTCGAGGCTGGGTCGGAAAACGCGAAGCTATGCCCCTTGATCTCAGCCACCGTCTTGATGCCCGACCCAGGGTAAGTAACGATACTGGCCCAATAAGTGTCGGGTTTGCCGTCGGCAGTGCCGAAGGCTGCCACCGCCTCGGCCTTTGCCACCTGGTGGGCGAGGACATAGCCCAGCGGCCCGAACTCGCCGATTTCCAGCTTGCCGTTGCGCATCGCCTCGATCTCGGCGTTGTAATTGGTCGCAACAAAGACCTGAACGGGGCAGCCGAGCTGCTTGCCAATTAATTCGCCGACCTTCTGGTAGATCGGAACGAGCCGGGCCGCCGTATCGTAAGGCTCGACGCCAAAGCGGACGGTGCCATCGGGGCAGTCGGCGGCCCCGGCCGCGATCGCTACGCGGCCCGCCATCATTGCCACAACGACCGCTCCGGCGAGAATCCAGAAGTCCTTACGAGTCATCATTTCTCTCCATCGTGTGCGCGTGGAGGGTAGGCCCAGAGTGAAACCGCAGCTGTTAAACACCCCTTTGATGAAACTCGTGTGACGGATCGATGACGCTTGTCACGATACAGACGAGTGTCGACGATTCGCTCGGGCTTTACGTGGAGCGGATGCGCCCCGGCCTCGATGGTACCCGAGGAAGCCGGGGACTTGTCGGCTCTGCATCACGGCTGTACAGCTGTCGACGCCGCGAGCGATAGCAATTTGCCGAGATGGTCGCGAACTGGGTCGTCGGAAGCCGGACGAATTTCGACAGGTCGCGCTAGAGATGCAGCACTCGCAATTTTCGGCGATATGTTCGATATCGGTGTCGGTTGCGGAACGCCGGAGCAAAACAGCCCGGCGTAACCGACCCTATTGAACCATGTTGAGAGACATGTCCGATCGCATCCTGATCCTCGATTTCGGCAGCCAGGTAACCCAGCTGATCGCGCGCCGCGTGCGCGAAAGCGGCGTCTATTGTGAAATCCACCCGTTCACGATCGACGACGCCAAAGTCCGCGATTTTGGACCGCGCGCGGTCATTTTGTCGGGCGGGCCGGCCTCGGTTACCGAGGGGACGGCACCGCGCGCCCCCGATGCCGTCTTCAAGCTCGGCGTGCCGGTGCTCGGCATCTGCTACGGCATGCAGACGATGTGCGACGAATTGGGCGGCCGCGTTACGCTGAGCGAGCATCAGGAATTCGGCCGCGCCTTTGTCGATATTCTCGACGACTGCCTGCTGTTCGACGGGCTGTGGCCAAAGGGCGATCGTGCCCAGGTATGGATGAGCCACGGCGACAAGGTCGACACGTTGCCGGCCGGGTTTCGCGCCGTCGCGGCCAGCGAAGCCGCTCCCTTTGCCGCGATCGCTGACGATAGCCGGCGGTTTTACGGGGCGTTGTTCCATCCCGAGGTCGCCCATACCCCGCAGGGCGCCGAGCTGCTGCGGAATTTCACCCACAAGGTCGCCGGCTGCCGCGCCGACTGGACAATGGCGCTGTTTCACGCCCAGATCCTCGACCGTATCCGCCGTCAGGTCGGCCACGGCAATGTCGTGCTGGGCTTGTCGGGCGGGGTCGACTCGGCCGTCGCTGCCGCCCTGTTGCACGAGGCGATCGGTGACCAGCTGACCTGCATCTTTGTCGACACTGGGATGCTGCGCTCGGGCGAACCCGAAGAGGTCGTCGATCTGTTCCGCCGCCACTACAACATCCCGCTCGTCCATCGCGACGCCGGCGATCTGTTTTTGTCGAAGCTCGCCGGCGTCACCGACCCCGAGGAAAAGCGCAAGCGCATCGGTGCCGCCTTTGTCGACGTGTTCGACGAGGAGGCGCACAAATTAGGCGACGTCGAATTTCTCGCCCAGGGAACGCTCTATCCCGACGTGATCGAATCGATGAGCGTCCAGGGCGGCCCCTCGGTGACGATCAAGTCGCACCACAATGTCGGCGGCCTGCCCGAGCACATGAAATTGCGGGTGGTCGAGCCGTTGCGCGAATTGTTCAAGGACGAGGTACGCGAGTTGGGCCGCGAACTCGGGCTTCCCGAAAGGCTGGTTGGCCGTCACCCGTTCCCTGGTCCGGGGCTCGCGATCCGCATCCCCGGCGAGGTCACGCGCGACAAGATCGACATTCTGCGCAAGGCCGACGCGGTCTTTATTGAGGAAATCCGCAACGCCGGGCTTTACGACGCGATTTGGCAGGCTTTTGCCGTATTGTTGCCGGTGCGCAGCGTCGGGGTGATGGGCGATGCCCGTACTTACGACTATGCCTGCGCCTTGCGCGCGGTGACTTCGACCGACGGCATGACCGCGGACACCTTCCCGTTCTCGCACGAATTCCTGGGCCGGGCGGCGACGCGCATCATCAACGAAGTCCGCGGCATCAACCGCGTCGTCTACGACGTCACCTCAAAACCCCCCGGCACCATCGAGTGGGAGTGAAACCCGTCGGCTTCTCAGCTCACCGGATTAGTATCAGCGCTGTCGCCGTAGAAGTACCCCTTCTCACCGGACCCATCTCCGTACCATTGAAGAGGCCTGTCGGTAAGCTCGATCAGGAAATCGATCCCGAACCTCGTCTTGGTAAGCTGCCCTCCCGCGTATGCCCGCTCGCGCTCGCGAGTGCGCCAACTCTTTATGACACCTTGCAGATACGACGGTTCAGATTTCGCTACATGCAAAGCGATATATCCGCCGCCCTTGACTGCGCGTTCGGCGTGATTTTTATCCACCACCCAGGTGCCCGTCCAAACTGTGCCGTCTGGATTTTCCATGATTCCCTTCTTGGTGGGGCACACGAAATGAAACCCTTGCACCGTCTGTCCGGCACGGATTGCCTCAAACCCCTTCCTGCTGGCCCGAAGGGGATTGCGCCGCCCTAGGTCGGCATCACACAGGCCGACAAGTCCTTGCGCGTCACGCTTTGCCGCGTTCTCGCGAAGAGCCTTTACCTGAGCAACAGTCAGTGCTGCGATGCTTTCAGCCGTCCATTCCAATGTTTAGCCACCCGTGCTCGAGAGTCGAGGTCGAGACCGATCTCTCCAAGACGAGGATCGACCCCAGACAATCCTTTCATGGACGGCGTCATGTACGCGTCCACTGGAAAATAGAAGGCAGAGGGAGAAAGGTGTAGGCGTCGAGTAAGTAGCGCACGGTCCACTGATCGGGGTAGGCGAGCTTAATCGTGTAGCCGAGCTTAATCGTCCTTCAAACCAGGCCCGGGGGCACGGTTTCCGATGTGGGAAGACCGACGGTGGCTCGCCCGCCATCTTTGACGAGCAATTTGACGCCTAACCGCCTTCGAGTTTGGGGATGAAGAAGACTTCGCCGCCATGGCGGAGCGGCTGCAGGTACCCGACCTCGTGGATTTCGCCGTCGATCGCGACAGTCGTTTCTTCTTCGAGGTGGTGGCCCAAGCCGGGGTAGAGTTTGTCCAAGGCCTTGATCACGCCGCGCAGGTTTCTCGCCTCGATCGTGAATTCGCGCACGCCGCCGGTGTAGCGGCGACTAAACCCACCCGACAGGACAACCCGCGCGGACATCTCGGCCATGATGCCGCCCGACCCCTTAATCGTCGGCGCCGGCGGCGTCGAGGGCGGCGCGCACCTTTGGAGGCGACATCGGCAATTCGGTCAGTCGCCGGCCGATCGCATTATCGATCGCGTTGGCGATCGCCGCCATCGGCGGGCAGATGTTGACCTCGCCGACGCCTTTGGCGCCAAACGGATGGGCCGGGTTCGGCACCTCGACCAACACCGCGTCGATCATCGGCACGTCGGACGCCACCGGACAGCGATAGTCGAGGAACCCGGCGTTATCGAGCCGGCCCTGCTTGTCGTAAATGTATTCCTCGTTCAACGCCCAACCGATCCCCTGGGTGACGCCGCCCTGGATCTGCCCCTCGACATACGAAGGATGGATCGCCTTGCCGACATCCTGCGCGGCGACAAAGCGCAACACCGTGACTTTCCCGGTCTCTGGGTCGACTTCGACATCGCAGAATTGGGTCGAAAACCCGGGCGCTTGCCCGCCGGCATTGACCGAGGCATGGGCTCCGATCGGACCGCCGGTTAGCGCCTTCTTCGCAGCCAGCTCCTTTAGCGACAATGGCGCGAAATCGCCGACATTGCTGCTCGCCGGTTTGGCCTGGCCGTCTTCCCAGACCACGCCATCGACATCGACATCCCAGATCACCGCGGCGCGTTTGCGCAGTTCGTCGACAACCTTTTTGCTGGCATCGGCGACCGCCATACCGGTGGCGAAAGTCACGCGCGAGCCGCCGGTGACATGGGTGTAGCCGATCGAGGCGGTGTCGGCGACGATCGCCCGCACCTGGCTGTAGTCGACGCCGAGGGTCTCCGCCGCCATCAATGCCATCGAGGCGCGTGAGCCGCCGATATCGGGGCTGCCGGTGGCGACGAGCACGGTGCCGTCCTCGTTGACCTGGACGCTGGCGCTGGATTCGCCGCCGCCATTGAACCAATAGCCGGAGGCGACGCCGCGCCCCTGGTTCGGGCCGAGCGGGGCCTTATAGGCCGGATGGTTGAGCAACGCTTCAAGGGTTTCGACGTAGCCGCCATGGCTCATCTTTGGCCCGTAGATCATCGTCGTCCCCGGCCGCGCCGCATTCTTAAGCCGCAATTCCAGCGGGTCCATGCCGACCTTTTTTGCCAGCATGTCGAGGACGCTCTCGACCGCAAAGGCTGAGATCGGCGAGCCGGGTGCGCGGTATGCCGCCGCCTTTGGCCGGTTGCAGACGACGTCATAACCGACCGAGCGCGCGTTCGGGATGTTGTAGGGGGCAAACGCGCATAGGCAGGCATTCATGACCGGCGAGCCCGGGAATGCGCCAGCCTGGAATTTAAAGACGCCGTCGGCGGCGGTCAGCGTGCCGTCCTTCTTGACGCCCATCTTGACCCACATCGAGGCGCCCGAAGTCGGCCCCGAAGCCTTGAACACCTCGTCGCGGCTCATGACGATTTTGACCGGCCGCCCTGATTTTTTCGACAGCAAGGCAGCGACCGGTTCGAGATAGACGACGGTCTTGCCGCCAAACCCGCCGCCGATCTCGGCCGGGTTTACCCGCAGATCGCCGACTGGCATGCCAAGCAATTTCGCGGTCAAAGCGCGGACAACAAAATGACCCTGGCTCGACGCCCAGATCTCGGCCTGGCCGTCGGCATCGACGCGCGCGACTGTCGCGTGCGGCTCGATATAGGCCTGGTGGACGGCCGCGGTCTTAAACTCCTTTTCGATGATGTAATCGGCCTCGGCAAAACCTTTGTCGAGGTCACCGATCTCGAATTCGAGCCGCTTTGAGATGTTTGAAGGTTTGGTCGGCGTCGGCTCGACACCGCGGGTGATCATGTCATCGAACAGCAACGGCGCATCAGGCGCCATCGCCTCGTCGACATCGATGACATGCGGCAACACCTCGTAGTCGATGTCGATCAGTTCGGCTGCCGCATCGGCGGTGGCCTTGTCGATCGCCGCGACGGCAGCGACGGCATGCCCTTCATAGAGCGCTTTTTCACGCGCCATCACATTGCGCGTGATGTGCCAGAAATTCTGCGCGACCCGCTCCGGCCCGACATATTCGAATTTATGGTCGGGAAAATCGGCCGAGGTCACGACCGCCTTGACGCCGGGTAGCGCCAACGCCTTTGAGGCATCGATCGAACGGATGCGCGCATGTGCATGCGGCGAGCGGATGACCTTGCCATAAAGCGCTCCCGCCATCGCCAGATCGGCGCCATACATCGCCCGGCCCGTGACCTTTGGCACGCCGTCGGGACGGACCGGCCGAGTTCCAACCCATTTGTAGCGCGACGGTGCGATATCGTTCACGGCTTCTCTCCTGATCGCCCGAAAGGATGTTCGAGAATAGCGTTACGCGGCGCGCGCGCAAGTGCAAGCCCCAGGAGCGCGCTCTAGAACCAAACCCAATCAGCTCGACTGCTCTCGGTGACCGAGTTCTGCGGAATTCGGTCACCCGTAGACCCGCCCTCCAACGGCGAGGCTGCGCCCGAAAGCAGTCATCGCGCCGCGACTTGTGCGCTGCGCGCCTGAGATCATCCAAGGGAAACCTCCCTCGAAGCTATGGCTGGCGCATCGGCAACTCATCGCGGGTAAGAACCGTTGTATTCAATACGCCGTTAGCGCTGTGCGTTCCCTCCATCTTACCATCGGGGCGAAGCTTGAACGTGAAGTGATGCAAGCCGCCGAATGTTATCGTGTTTTCAATAATCGTCGCCACGAATTTAATAGGGGTGGACGACATGAAGACGTATGAGCCCGTAACATCTCTCGGCGGGGTAACGGATTCGATGATTAGCGATGTAGTAGCTGTCGGCTCGTTGTCCCAAATTCCTACCCAGCGGCCAGAGAAAGCCGCGAACTTCTCGTCAAAATCCGTTGCAGACTGCAAAGTAAGAACCGTTGTGTTCAGCATTCCGAAATCGTTCCGCGTTCCCTCCATCTTACCGTCGGGGCGAAGCCTGAACGTGAATTTACAAAGGCTGCCGAAGCTTAGCGTGTTATCGGTGATCTTCGCTACGAGTTTAGAAGGCTTCCCCATGAAGACGTATGAGCCAGTGACATCCCCGGTCGGGCTAATAAACTCGATGGTTAGCGATGTGGTAGCTATCGGATTGTTGTCCCAAACTCCTACCCAGCGGCCATAGAAAGCCTCGAGGTTCCTGCTCTCAGCAAAATTGGTCGCTGGCGGCAACGGATGGGCGGGCTCTGCCGTTTGGCGTTGTCCTTCGGCTCTGTCCTGCTTGCGCCGATCCTCCCTGCTTGCTCCCTCCAGAGCGATTTCGCCCGGCAAGACACCAGAGACATTAATTAGCGTACATCGACGGGCTTTATACCGTTCTTCCCGTTTTCCCTCGATGATCTCTTCAACATCGTAAACTCTTCTTAGGTCGTCCTGAAGGGCATCGAATGTAGCTAAATCTACAACAAGCTGCCCCTTTCCAGACGCGGCTTCGAGACGAACGGCTCGCACTGTCGTTATACCGACTATTCGTCGTTTTAAGGGATCAAACTCTACGATGCCAGTCGCCGCGCCCATTCGAAACCACCGCTTCGCCAAGTCGACCGTTTTCGAACGATTATGAATTATAGTTGCTTGGTGAACTGCTTCAGCAAATCGGTGCATTGTGTTGGCATCATCAAAAATAAGTACAGCATTGTCGCCTGCCGTCCCAAGGACAACATCATCACGTCGTAAGTTAACTGCTTTGAGGCCATAATCGACAAACTGTTGAATCTGATCTTCAAATGTCTTTACGGCCGCTACGTCGAGGTTTTCTTCGATAAAGGTTGCAATGTCATTGTAAGAGTATAAGTCAATTTCAAGCACGGTCTTAATGGAAGTTTGCGGCGAGCGTTGACGCTTCCTGAGGCGCTTCCCGAGAGTTATCATTCTCTAGCCTGACCCCGCAAGCGGCCGCCCACGTTAACCTATCATAGCATACATGAACCTCGTGGTGCGCGCACGGCGGTTCTGTCGAACGTCGCCGCGCGGAACCGCTTCCTAGGCAAGCAGCACCTCAACATCTCCTGGAACGGGTTCTCTGGAAGTGGCAGAGGGGTGACCATTCTGATCGCACGCCTACAAGCATTTGCCGCATACTAGAGTATTCTAGAAAACGGTTCACACCACCTCCACTCCTCCACTCCTCCACTCCTCCACTACGTTCAAAGTTCGAAGGTAATCCGGGCTCCCGGCGAATGACCGCTGTCCACCACCCAACTGAGCCGATTACCCAGCCAACCGGCGAGGTCGGCTGTGGGGGCATAACCCGCCTTGCCTTGGAGAGAAGTGGACGCCGCTGTCGAGGCGAAACCTGTCAAGCCGATTGGGTTTGACCTAGTCTAGCCCTTGACCGATCCCGAGGTCAGGCCGGCGACGTAGTGCTCGACGAAGAACGAGTAGATGATTGCAACCGGGATCGAGCCGAGCAACGCCCCCGCCATCAGCTGACCCCAATAAAACACGTCACCACGGATTAGCTCGGCGATGACGCCGACCGGGACGGTGCGCACCGAGGTCTTGGTCAGGAAGATCAGCGCGTAGAGAAACTCGTTCTGCGATAAGGTGAAGGCAAAGATGCCCGCCGAGATAAAGCCGGGGGTGCAAAGTGGCAGAAAGATCTGGCGCATCGTCTGCAAGCGGCTGGCGCCGTCGATCCGGGCCGCCTCTTCGAGGTCTTTGGGTACGGTCTTGAAATAACCCAGCAGCAGCCAAGCTGAGAATGGCACCAGCATCGTCGGATAGGTCAGAATGACCGAGGTCAGGGTATTGCCGAGATGCAGCCGGTTGATGATGTCGGCCAGAGGAATGAACAGCAACGGCTGCGGCACCAGATAGGTCGCTGCTACAGTCGTCGCGATCAGGCCGGCGCCGGCAAACCGCATCCGCGCCAGCGGATAGGCCAGCATGATGCCGAGCACCAACGAGATCGCGGTCGCCACCACCGCCACGACCATCGTGTTCCAGGTCCACAACAGAAAACTTGTCTGGGTCAGCAGGTCGACATAGTGCTTCAAGGTCGGGTGAAAGACGATCAGCGGGGTGATGTGCTTGTTGTACAGCTCACTGTTCGGTTTTAGCGACGTGATTGCCATCCAATAAAAAGGCAACAGCGCCAGGGCGAGAAAGAAGCCGACTGGCAGCCACACCCGGACCGCTCGCTCAACCCGCCCGTAGCCGGTGACCATCACTTGCTCCGCAAGTAGATCGTCAGCGCGATGATCAACAACCCCAGCGCCGGCAGCATCGTCAACGCGATCGAGGCGCCGAGCCCCAATTGCCCCGCCCCCATCGCAATGTCGAAGGCGTAGGTCGCGAATAGGTTGGTGGCGTTCTGCGGGCCCCCATGCGTCAGCACATAGACCAGCTGGAAATCGGCGAAGGTGAAGATCACCGAGAACAGGGTCACGATCATTATGATCGGCTGCAACAGCGGCAGGGTGACATAGCGGAACCGATGCCAGCCGCCGGCACCGTCGATCGTCGCCGCTTCATGCAATTCGGGCGGGATCGTCTGCAGGCCGGCCAACAGGGTGATGCCGTAGAACGGCAGGCCGCGCCACACATTGATAAAGATGACCGAGCCCAACGCCAACGCCGGGTTGCCAAGCCATGACGGTCCGGGCGGCGGCCACCCGAGCGAGACCATGACCCGGTTCACGACGCTGAACGCCGGATCGAGCATCCACAGCCAGGCGACGGTCGAGAGCACCGTCGGCACGATGAACGGTAAGAGCAAAAGGGCGCGAACCAGGTTCTTCATGCGGAAGTTCTGGTTCATCGCCAGCGCCAGACACAGCCCGACGATGGTTTTGAACACCGTCGCGACGCCGGTGTAGACGAAGGTGTTGATCGCCACGCGCCAGAAGATCGGGTCGTGGAAATTGGTGCCGAAATTCTGCAGCCCGACAAATGTGCCGGCATGGGCGACCGGCCGGTTCTGCAGGCTCAACACGATGCCGTAAAGAAACGGGTAACCGACAAAGGCCGCAAGGAAGGCGAGCGGCGCCGCCATGATCAGCCAGCTGAATACCGCCTCGCGATCGAGCCAGCCGGCGAGTGTCAGCGGACGCCGCGGCCGCTGCGTCAGTGCTGGCAGGGTCTCAGAGCGGATCGACATCGTCAGCGCTCCATCCAGAAGGTGCTCCCAGACCCCAAGGGCGAACCGAGGTTAAGCCGCCAGCCACACTTGCTCCGGCTTCTTCGCCCCCGGATCATCTATTGATGTCGGTGCAAGGCTCGTGCCGGTCTTGTCTGCTTTCGGCTACGCGGTTTTATAGATGCCCTTGAGCTGTGCCTCGGCGCTCTTGATGACGTCCTTGGTCGGGGCGCCATTGCAGGCCTTTGCGAACATGTCGACGACGACATATTTGGCGACACTTTCAGCCAGCCTGCGGTCCGGCGGCGCCGGCCAGCCCGGCAGGTGGCTGGTGGAGAGCGCGTCGCGATAGGGGATGTTGCGCGGCTCGACATCCCACATCGGCGCCTTGTCATAGCCGTGCAGCAGCGGCTGGTAATAGCTGATGGCCGAGGCGTACCACGCCCCAAGCTGTTTCGGTGCCGATAGCCAGCGCAGAAAATCGTGCGCCTCCTGTTTTACCGGCGAGAAGTCGAAGATCGAGTGGCTAATCGGTCCCAAAAAGTGAAAACGGCCCTTTGGCCCCGCTGGGTTCTGTGACTGCTGCGTGACCTTGCCGATGTCCGGGAAATCGCGCTTAGCGACGAAGAGGATGCTCTCGGCATTGTTGGTGCACGAGATCTGCTCGGCCATCCAGGATTTGTTGTTGCTGACATCGGTCCAGCCAAGGACGTCTTCGATCATCGTGTCTTTAAAAAACTTGCGGGCGAAATCGACGGCGCGAGCGGTTTCGTCGGAATCGATCGTGACCGTCTTGCCGTCTTCGGAAACCTCGTGGCCGCCGTAAGACCACATAAGCGGGTAGAGCCAACCATGGTTGTCGCCAAAGCCGTGGCCGAGTTCGAAGCCAAAGGGGTGTCCGTTCTTTTTCAATTTTACCCCGGCTTCGTAAAGCTCTTCCCAGGTGCCGGGGAATTCCCTGAACCCGGCCTCCTCGAACCAGTCGCTGCGCCAGTTCATCAACTGCCCGATCGAGCAAAACGGGATCGCCTTCCATTTGCCGTTGACGACGGCCATTTCCTTCCCGGCCGGATACCAGCCGCCCTGCTGTTGTCCCATCTCCTCGGCGATGTCGCTGACATCCGCGTATTTCTCGTTAAAGAGGAATGGCATCAGGGTCAGGTTCATCGTGATGTCGGCGCCGCTTCCGGTCTCGGCGATTGCGCTGGCCCTGGTCGGGATGCTGCCGACGCTAATCAGTTGATAATCGATCTTGACGCCCGTCTCCTTTTCGTAGGCCGGGGCCAGCGTGTTTTGCATGTATTCGTCGAAGGGTTTGATAAACGAGCTTTCGTGCAACAGCGTTATCGATTTTTGCTGTGCTGACGCCCGTCGCGCTCCGAGGGCTGCGCCCATCGCCCCAGCGCCCGCGAGCCTCAAAAAATTGCGGCGCGATGTGCTGCCCATTCGATGCCCCCATATGGCTGAAGTTAAGTTTCCAAACTATGTTACCGGGGGTTCTATAACGTGCAATTCGACCCGGCAAGCGCGAGCAAGCGCAAACCCAGACGATCTTAATCGCCGCAGCGGAGCAACGGAGCTTTGGCGAAGCCGCGCGGCGGTTGGGTCGCTCGCCGGCTTCCGTCACCCGGGCGGTAGCGGCACTGGAGGAGCATCTGAAAACCGGGGAGCCACACTCGACGAATGTTGTCGTAGACCCTACTCGCCAAGTGCAACCGGCGTTAAGTTTACGATCAGAAACAAAGAGGGCCGTGATGGGCCGCGACGGCGATCCTTCTCAGAAAGCGCCGGAGGTCGAGCCGACGCCGGGGCCCTCGGTGCAGCGAATAGCGCGCGTCGTAGTAGCCGTCGCGCTCACCCTGCTGGGACTTTGGATCATCCATGCTTTCCTCCCGGCAATCGCCTGGGCGACGATCCTTGCGATCGCGGTGTGGCCGCTCTACCGGCGTGCGCAGCGGGCCTTTCCACCGCGCGGCCATCGGATCCTGTTGCCGCTTGTTACAACCCTGGTTGTCGGCCTCGTGCTGATCGTGCCATTGGCCTATGCCGGTGTAAGGATTGCCCACGAGAGCGGCAGCCTTTTGCGGTATGTCGCCGAATTGACCCATAGCGGGCTGCCGATGCCCGCCTGGTTGCCGCATCTCCCGGGAATTGGCTCGCCGCTCGCAGATTGGTGGAAAGACAATCTCAGCGATCCTCAGACGATAAAGGAGCTGTTCGGCCGCCTGTTCATGCGAATTCCCACCGAGTCGGCGCGCGTGATCGGGGTCGAGGTGCTGCATCGCTTGGTCATTTTTCTATTTACGCTGTTCACGTTGTTTTTCCTGTTTCGCGACGGCGAAACCTTGTGTCGCCAGCTGGTGCGGCTCAGCCACAACCTGCTCGGCCCGAGCGGCGAACGGGTTGCCCGCCACATGATCGCAGCGGTGCACGGTACCGTGACCGGTTTGGTGCTGGTCGGGTTCGCCGAAGGCATCGTCATCGGATTTGCCTACGCCGCGGCAGGTCTGCCGCACGTCGTTTCGCTTTCGGCATTGACCGGGGTGCTCGCGGTGATCCCATTCGGCGCGCCCGTCGCCTTCTGGGGCGCCGGATTGTATCTAGTAGCTGACGGCAACACCGGCGCCGCGGTAGGGGTCGTCGCCTTTGGCTTGCTCGTCGTCTTTATTGCCGATCATTTTATCCGACCATTTTTGATCGGCGGGGCAGCGCGCCTGCCATTCGTGTGGGTCTTGCTCGGCATCCTCGGCGGGGTTGAGACATTCGGGCTCTTGGGGCTGTTTCTCGGCCCGATGGTGATGGCGGCGCTGATCTCGATGTGGCGCGACTGGACGGTACCGCCGGAGGCGTCCGAGAGTCCGCCCGAGGATCTCCCACAGAGGGCGGCGCGACGGTCGCCGGGTCGGCATTGATGGCGCGGCAGCTTAACCGCTCGCCCCGAGGCTCGACAGCCGGGTCGTGGCGCGGCAGAATGCTGCTATAATAAGCGCTGTAGGTGGTGGGCGCTGGTGTTGCGGTGCTTCGCTTCCTCGCCGAAGTCAGGCAATCGCCGAGGCCCTTTGCGCCCCACCACTCAGGTGAGACATCGGAGGATGCATGAAATACGTTTGCGATGCTCCAGGCGGGAAAACCTGGTTTCGAATCGAGACCGAAGCCGAGGCGGCCAGCGAATCCGATACGATGCGCCACGCTGTCGAGAAGTTCTTTCGCAAGGAACAGGAGAAGGCGACGCAGACGTTTCAGCCGCTGTCCAAGGTTAATTTTGAGCGGGAAATCGGTCTAAAGGCGCACATCCAGCGTCAAATGCCGCTGTTCTTAACCTTGCGCGACGATGACGGTACCCCTCTTGTCACGGCGATGCTGCCGCCGGGAGCACAAGATGACCGTACCTTTCGTCCGATCATCGTCGGCCTCGCCAACAGCGATCCCTATATCGAGCATGGCGACGCGATTCGCGCGCTGAGCCAGCATTTCGGCATGGCTCTGGAGCGCGCCCGCTGTTACCCGTATCGCCGCGACTAAAATTTTCGGACCACAGCCAGCAACCCGGCCGGGATACCGGGTGCGGCGACCAATATACACCGGTTAACCTAAACCCGATGGTCCAACTCAAAGACTAGCCGGAACCAATCTCCTTGGTTGCGCGGTTATCGCCTTAGGAAGACAAGACAACAGAGGCGATCACCATGAAGAGGTTCCTGCTTGCGGGCTTCGCCGCCGCTTTGCTTGCCACCGCAACCATGGTTCCCCAAGCAGAGGCTCGTTGCTGGTGGAACGGGTATGGTTGGCATTGTTGGTATCCGCATGCCTGGTATTGGCATCATCACCCCTATGCCTATTGGCATCACCCCTATTGGCATCATCACTACGCTTGGCGCTACTAAGGCGCGCCGATCGGTACTGGGCGGGGGCGAGGGCCTCCGTCCCCTTTGATCTCTCAGTTCAAGTAACTCAACCCGCGCCCAATCCATTCGTTGCGCGCGCTCTCGCGAACTCCAAGACACCGGTTAAATTTCGGGAGGCCGGCGAGGGCGAAGGCCCCAGCATCACCTGCATCCGATACCCGCCCACCGCTGTTTGTGTTAGCCTCGAGGACGAGGACGTTTAAAGAGCGCGGCACAAGCCACCCAAAGCGAAGTTTCTCGTCCATATCGGGAGGACGCGAACATGAAGAGGCGAGATCTCGGCGCGCTCGCGGTTACGATCGTTCTTTTTACGACACTACTCGCCGGCGATCGCGCCTTGGCGCAAAAGCAAGGTGGCACTCTTCGCGAATATTTGGTCGACAGCCCGGCAAGCATGTCGATCCACGAGGAGGCGACCGTCGTCGCCGAGCGCCCGGTGATGGGCGTGTTCAACAACCTCGTCCTGTTCGACCAGAATGTGTCGCAAAACACCATGAGCGCGATAAAACCCGAACTTGCCACCGGGTGGTCGTGGAGCGAGGACGGCACCGAATTGACCTTCCCGCTGCGCAAAGGGGTGCGTTGGCATGACGGCGAACCCTTTTCCGCCAGGGACGTAAAGTGCACTTGGGACATGCTCGCCGGCAGATCGGTCGAGAAGTTCCGCATCAACCCCCGAAAAGCCTGGTACCGAAATCTAGCCGAGGTCACGACCAACGGCGATTTCGAGGTAACCTTTCATTTGAAGCGGCCGCAACCCGGGCTTTTGGCGTTGCTCGCCTCGGGTTGGTCGCCGGTCTATCCGTGTCATGTCTCGCCGCGCGACATGCGCAGCCATCCGGTCGGCACCGGGCCTTTCAAATTTGTCGAGTTCAAACCGGATCAGTCGATCAAGGTCGCGCACAACCCGGATTATTGGAAGCCGGGCCGCCCCTATCTCGACGGTGTCGAATACACGGTGCTCCGGGACCGGTCGACCGTGGTGCTGGCGTTTATCGCCGGCAAATATGATTTGACGTTTGCCGGCAGTCTCACGATTCCGCTGATGCACGAGGTCGAGAGCCGGTTGCCGGCGGCGCACTGCGAGTCCCCGCCCGGGAGCGTCAATACCAATCTGATCATCAACCGTGATGTACCGCCGTTCAACAACCCGGAGTTGCGGCGGGCGATGGCGCTCGATCTCGACCGCAAGGCATTTGTCGATATTCTGACCCAGGGACAAGGGCATCTTGGCGGGGCATTGCAGCCGCCACCCGGCGGATTGTGGGGACTGACGCCCGATGTGCTGCAGACCTTGCCCGGCTATGGCATGAATGTCGCCAAGAACCGCTTCGAGGCCCGCCAGATCATGCAGAAGCTCGGTTACGGGCCCGACAATTTGCTCAAGATCAAGGTCGCGACACGCAATATCCCTCCCTATCGTGATCCGGCCGTCATCCTGATCGACCAGTTAAAGCAAGTATACATCGACGGCGAACTTGAGACCGTCGATACGACCCAATGGTACCCAAAGATGATGCGCAAAGACTACACCGTAGCGCTCAATCTGACCGGCAGTACGGTCGATGATCCCGATCAGATGCTGTACGAGAACTACGCGTGCGGCGCCGAAGGCAATTACAACGGGTACTGCAACCCTGAGATAGACAAACTGATTGACGAGCAGTCGAGGGAAGAAAATCAAACCAAGCGCAAACAGCTGGTCTGGGCGATCGAGCGCAAGCTGGCCGAAGATTATGCCCGGCCAATCATCCAATACAATCGTGGAGCGGTCTGTTGGCAGCCCTATGTCAAAGGCGTGACGGTCATGGTCGACAGCATCTATAACGGCTGGCGCATGGAAGATGTCTGGCTCGACAAATAACCAATCGGGGACACGACCAAACCCAATTCCGATTGTCCAGCCGGGTCCGTCTGGGCCTATCGGGCAAGCTCGCCGCGCGCTAAGCTCGGTTTATTGCTAATGCGAACCGAACAAACGATCCCCATCCTATTTCGTCGCCCCCGCAAAAGCGGGGGTCCAGGCCCTCCCCTGGCTCGAACACGGGGCCGCCACGTGAGCGCTTACCCTGGGTTCCCGCTTCCGCGGGAATGACGGAAAGAGTGGGTACTAAGTGTTGAAATCGTATCGCTAGGAGGGGATCTATGACGATTACTCGTGCGACCACCCCGCAAGTTCCCGAGCCACAGGCGGGTACCTGGTCGAATTGCCTGGTGGCGGGCGGGATCGCGTATATTGCCGGGATGACCGCAGGCGGCGGCGGGGAAACCGGTGACGAATACGCTCAGGCGAGGACGATCTTTACTAAGATCCGCCATCTCGTTGAGGCGGCCGGCGGCAATATGACGGATATCATGAAGGTGACGATCTTTGTCACCGACATCACGCAGCGCGAAAAGGTTTGGCAGGCGCGGCGCGAATTCTTCACCGGCAATTTCCCGGCCTCGACCTTGGTGCAGGTCGCGGCATTGGCCACGCCGGCGCTCAAAGTCGAAATCGAGGCGGTCGCCCACATCGGCGGCAGCCGCAGCTGAGACGCTGGCTCGCGATCGCAGCACGGTAAGCGTGTTCCAGGCCGGCGCTGCTAAGTAATCATCTGCGTCTGCACGTTGACAGGGCCAATCTGTTCCGGTATCGTTCTCTCCGACGCTCGCCAGGGAATGGTAAGATGAATAGAGATGCAGCCGAGGTGAACGCCGACTTGTACCGGCGAACGCTAACCGAATTGCGGTCCGAACTCGCCTCATCAATATCGGGCAGTGAAGAATTTGGCAGGCGTTCCAGGTCTGGTGGGGCTTATGAAGATCTAAAGCCAGAGGAGATCTCCAGTCTCCGAGCAAGAATCGCAGAGTACGAGTTGCTGGGGCAGAAGACGGGAGATGAGCTTTTGCGATAATCGGCGTCTGCTCCGGCTTCCATCAAGAATGTCGATACTACTGGTATTAGCAGCGTGTGCGACGGGCGCCCCGTCTTCTTGGCAGAAGGTTGGAGCGTCAGATACGGACTTAAGGCACGATAAATACGCGTGCAGCCAAGAATCTCGCGTCGGATCTGTAGCTGGGTCGGACGAAAACCGTGTGTTTTTCTATGGTCGGAATAAGCTGGACCAAACTGAGGCAAACCGGCTTTTCCGCATGTGCATGGAGGCGCGCGGCTGGTCCGCCGGTAAATGATGCATCGATAATCTCTGATCGTCTCGATATCTGGAAAGCCCACCACAAAGTCCTGAGTCATCCCTTGCCCGGACCTGATCCGGGCATCCACGTCTTTGCTGGCGCCGGGAATCGCACAAAGACGCATGGGCGGCCGGGTCGAGGTCGCCCGAAGGGAACTGCGTCAGTCTCGGGTATGGAAACCGGCCGGTCGCGGGGTTGATCGCGGTGACTCACGCCTCGGTGATGCGGTAGGCGCGCGCGGCGGTGTCGTGGAATAGCGCGGCGCGTTCGGAGGGCGAGTAGCCCGTTGAAACCCGCTTGCAGGCGTTGAAAAACACGTGGTGGGAGAACGACACCTTGTCGACTGGGAAGTTGCTTTCGAACATGCAGCGGCCCGGCCCGAATTGCTCGATGCAATAGCTGATGATCGGCGCCATCGAGGCCGCCAATTCTTCCGAGCCGATCGGCTTATCGCGGGTGTGCCAGTCAAAGCCGAGCCGAGGCATGCCGATGCCGCCAAGCTTTAGGTTGACGTTCGGGCACTGCGCCACGGCCGCAAGACCGCTGCGCCAGGTCGCCATCACCTCCTCGTCGCGGTTCGCATAGGGGCCGACCCGCTGCAACCCGCCCAAATGGTTCAGCACGATTGTCAGCTCCGGTAGCGCTCTGGCGAAATCGGCGAGCTCGGGCAATTGCGGGAAGCACACCCCGGTGTCGAGCGACAGCCCCATCCGGGCCAGTACCCGCGCACCCGCTCGGTAATCGGGCGAGGCGAGGACACCTTCCCGTTCGCGGTTGCCGATTTCGGGATGGCGGTCCCAGGTGACGGTATGGCGGATGCCACGAAACCGGTTGGGGCTCGCGGCTTGCAAGGCCTGCAAGACCGGTTCGACCCGGTCGCCGAGTTTCAGATCGGCATGCCCGATGATCGCCGCCGCCGCCCGGAACGGGCCATAAAGCCCGGTGGCGCTGGCTGCTGCCAAGCCTTGGACAAATTCGACCTCGCCGACCGGGCGCAACTCGATCGGCCCACCCGGCCGATACATCGACCGCGCCTCAATAAACACGGTCGAGCGCACATCATGGCCGCAATTGAGGTCGGCGTCCAATTCATGCAGCAGATAGCGCTGATAGGGGATGCGCTCGAGCCGGAAATCCCAGAAGTGATGGTGTGGATCGCAGATCGCGATCCCGGGCTCTTAGTCGGCTCTTGCGTCAGCGCCAGCCAGTCGTTTCCCCCGTACCGCATCGTCGTCCCTCCATTGCAGGCTCTGCTCCAACATATTCGCCAAATCGGGGACCGACAATCACGCCATCACGGTTGCCTTTGGCGGCGCGATCATGATTGCCTCGCTGACGAATGCGCAGCGGGAGGAGGCCTCTGATGATCGTCGGAAGCGGTGACTTCAAATATCGCGTCAATGCCGATTGGGCGAAATTGCCCGAGGGCTGGTCGTTCAAGGAGGTTGGCGGCGTCGGGGTCGACCGCAACGACAACGTCTATGTGTTCAATCGCGGCGAGCACCCGATGATGGTCTTTGACCGCGCCGGCAATTTCCTGCGCTCCTGGGGCGAGGGCCAGTATCCGCGTCCGCACGGCGTCCATATGGCGCCCGATGACACGATGTTCCTGACCGATGATGGCGGCCATTTCGTCCGTAAGGTGGCGCTCGAGGGCAAGGTGTTGCTCGAACTCGGCGTCCCCGGAAAACCGGCGCCCTATATGAGCGGCGAGCCGCTCCACCGCTGCACCCATACCGCGCTGTCGCCTAAAGGCGAGATCTATGTTTCGGACGGCTATGGCAATTCGCGCGTCCACAAATATTCGCCCGACGGCAAGTTGCTGATGTCGTGGGGCGAACCCGGCACCGGTGAAGGCGAATTCAACATCGTCCACAATATCTGCACCGACGCCGATGGCTGGGTCTACGTCGCCGACCGCGAGAACCACCGGGTGCAAGTATTCGACGGCAACGGTAGATACGAGACCCAGTGGAACAATCTGCACCGGCCGTGCGGCATGTACATGCCCTATGGCCATCAGCCGATCTGCTATATCGGCGAAGTCGGCCCGGCCGCCGCGGTCAGCCGCGACATTCCCAATCTCGGGCCCAGGGTCAGCATCGTCGATCATCGGGGTAAGCTGATCGGGCGGTTTGGCGACACGCCGGCCGGCACCGAGCTCGGCAAGTTCCTGGCGCCGCACGGGCTCGCAGTCGACGCTCACGGCGACATTTATGTCGGCGAAGTGTCGTGGACCGCCTGGCCGCAGATCTATCCCGGCCGGCCGCACCCCGCCGATCTGCGCTCATTGCAAAAATTCGAGAAGATCGACTGAGCTCGGCGCCGAGCGCAACGCCATCGTCGAACAACAAGGCAGATCGATGCCGGGCGAACAGCGCAAAACCGTCGGCCGAATCCGGGCGATCACGCTCGCGTTTCTGATGAAATTGCCGTAAATTATCGCTGCTGTCGGAATAGCGGCGAAGAAAACAGCCGCGGGTCTCGGCAAGATGCCAGGGCTGGCCAAGCAGCGACAGGTAGGCAAACACGGCAAGCGGGACCAACCCGCGCCGCGTCGAGGGGAGGTGTTCATGCAGCGTTTCGACCGCGTCATTGGCATTTCCGTCGGCCTATTGTGCGCTGTGCTGTCGGTTGGCTGCGCATCAGTCAGCCCGACGCCACCCGATCGCGTTGCCGCGCTCGCCGCGCCCTATCCGCCGCCGCCAAAGCGAGCGGAAATTCCACCGGCGCCGCCTTCGGTAGACGCGTTGTGGCAGGCCGGGCATTGGACATGGAACGGCGCCAGCTTTGTCTGGACACGCGGCTCCTATATCCGCCGCCCGACGCCGACAGCGAATTGGCTGCCCGGCTATTGGGTTCAGGATGCGAGTGGCTGGATCTGGACCGACGGCCGATGGCAGTCGTGAACTAAGCCGCCTCCGATCAGCAACCTGGCGACGAGCGCGGGCCTTTCTCACCTCCTGGAATGATCGGCGGGTCGTCGCGTTCCTCCTGCAGGAGCAGTAATCCGGAATTATTGCCGGGCTGCGCAAATCCGGGAGGATCGGATGCAATATTTCGGTCGGATCGCCAGCGTTGCGGCGCTGGTATTGGGAACCACCGCGTTGTCCGGCTGCTACCCGCCACCACCTCCGCCCCCGCCGGCGCCGGTCGCTGCGATACCACCGGAGCAGACAACTCCGCCCCCACCGCGAATCGCTTCAGGTCCAGCACCGAGCCCTGCGTTCACACCGAACCAGACTTTGCCGCCCTCCCCGCTGCCGGCCCACCCGCCAGGAGCCGCCGCCGGGCCGACCCGATTGACCCCGTATAATACCGCATCGCAATTCGGCTCGACCGCACCGCCAGCCGAAGCGCCGAGCAGTGCCGGGACGACGACAGTCGTTGCACCGTTTGGGCCGCCGGCGCCGCTGAAGGAGCTGCAGCCGCCCCCGGCTCCCTCGCCAACGGCCGTTTGGCAGACCGGACATTGGAGCTGGACCGGTGCGCAGTATACCTGGACCCCCGGCCATTATGTCGAGCCGCCGTCGCCGACCGCCCATTGGGTGCCCGGCTATTGGCAACAAGGGCCGGCCGGCTGGACCTTTACCGCCGGGTACTGGAGCTAGCCGGTTATCCTTCGGCGCTGAGCGCCAGGTCGATCAATGGTAGCAGCGCCGGGGCGGTCAGCACGCCGCCCTCGGCAATCTCGGTGCGGCGCAGCCAGGCGACCTCGTCGGCGTCATCGTCGGCCACGCCCTCACCCGAGATCCACCGCGCGCGCACGGCGACCAGCGTGTAGTGAAAGCGGACGCGGCCCTCGTCGTCGCGGTCGATCGTGTCGATCACGGTCAGCGTTCCGATCGGCTCGGCAACGACGCCGGTCTCTTCCAGAAGTTCGCGCATCGCACCCTCGGCGACCGTTTCGCCGAGTTCGAGCACGCCACCCGGAAACCCCCAACGCCCAGCCATCGGCGGGTTGGCGCGGCGCACAACAAGCGCCCGCTCGCCGCGCAACACCACCGCCAATACCCCAACGATCGGTCGCTCGGGGTAGCGGCGTGCCTCCCGTCGGAAATTGCTCATTAAGAAGCCATCACAGATCGCTCCCTCTCTGCCCTCGGAGGCGGAGAGGGAAAGCCCGTCACTCCAATCAGCGTTTACTCCGCGGCGATACGCGGCTGGCCGTGCTCGTCGGTGTAGATTTCGGCGCCCTGTTCGAGAAACTCCTGCGACTTCTCTTGCATGCCGGCGCGGGCGTACTCACGGATTTCCTGAGTGATCTGCATCGAGCAGAATTTTGGCCCGCACATCGAGCAGAAATGAGCGAGCTTGGCGCCCTCAGCCGGAAGGGTCTGGTCGTGGAACTTCTCAGCCGTCTCGGGGTCGAGCGACAGGTTGAACTGGTCGCGCCAGCGGAACTCGAACCGTGCCCGCGACAAGGCGTCGTCGCGCTCGCGCGCCGCCGGGTGGCCCTTGGCGAGATCGGCGGCGTGGGCGGCGATCTTGTAGGTGATGACGCCCACTTTGACGTCGTCGCGATCGGGCAGCCCCAAATGCTCCTTTGGCGTCACATAGCAGAGCAATGCGGTGCCAAACCAGCCGATCATCGCCGCCCCGATGCCCGATGTGATGTGGTCGTAGCCGGGCGCGATATCGGTCGTCAGCGGGCCCAAGGTGTAGAACGGGGCCTCGCCGCATTCTTCGAGCTGTTTCTCCATGTTGATCTTGATCTTGTGCATCGGCACATGACCGGGGCCTTCGATCATGACCTGGACGCCATCCTCCCAGGCGAGCTTGGTCAATTCGCCCAAGGTTTCGAGCTCTGCGAATTGGGCACGATCATTGGCGTCGGCAATCGAGCCGGGGCGCAGCCCGTCACCCAACGAGTAGCTGACGTCATAGGCCCGCATGATCTCGTTGATCTCGCGGAAATGGGTGTAGAGGAAGCTCTCCTGGTGGTGAGCGAGGCACCATTTCGCCATGATCGAGCCGCCGCGCGATACGATGCCGGTGACCCGGTTGGCGGTCAGCGGGATGTAGGCGAGCCTGACGCCGGCATGGATCGTGAAGTAATCGACCCCCTGCTCGGCCTGCTCGATGAGCGTATCGCGGAACAATTCCCAGGTCAGCTCCTCGGCTTTGCCACCGACTTTTTCGAGCGCCTGGTAGATCGGCACGGTGCCGATCGGCACCGGCGAATTGCGGATGATCCACTCGCGGATCGTGTGAATGTTACGGCCCGTCGACAGATCCATGACGGTGTCGGCGCCCCAGCGTGTCGCCCACACCATTTTCTCGACTTCCTCGGCGATCGAGGAGGTAACGATCGAATTGCCGATATTGGCGTTGACCTTCACCAGGAAGTTCCGGCCGATGATCATCGGCTCGGTTTCCGGGTGGTTGATGTTGTTCGGGATGATCGCCCGCCCGCGCGCGATCTCATCGCGCACAAATTCCGGCGTTACATAATCGGGGATCGACGCGCCGAACAACTCGCCGTCAACCGCACCGTCGCGGCGCATTTTTTCGCGCCCAAGGTTCTCGCGGATTGCGACATATTCCATCTCGGGGGTGATGATCCCGCGGCGCGCGTAGGCAATCTGGGTCACCGCCGCGCCGGCCTTGGCCCGCAGCACCTGGCGCCGCCCGCGGTCGAATAGCGAAACCGCACTTTCCTCACCGCGCCGCAGCCCATTGTCCTCGGGCTTTATCTCGCGGCCGTCGTAGAATTCGACATCGCCGCGCGCCACGATCCAGGGCTTCCGTAATTCGGTCAGGCCCTTGTGGATGTCGATTTCGGCATGCGGATCGGAATAAAGCCCCGAAGTGTCGTAGGCGCGGACCGGCGGCTCGCCGGCCGAGGCCTCGAGATCGATCTCGCGCATCGCCACCGACAACTCGGGATGGAGCTGGCCGCGAACATGGACTTTGCGCGACGACGGGAATGGCCCGGTAGTGACCCGAAGCTCTTCAATCTTCGGCATCGGCCTGGCGGATGGGAGTGGCGCAGAATCGGGCATGGTGCCTCCGTTGTGCAACGACGACCCGGGATTCCGCGAAGAGAAGGGAGCGGCTCTTGCCGCGGCGTTCCTGTCCCTACGCCGGTACGACCCGGATCAGGTTCGAAGGGTTTCCGCGCCCCACCCTACCCGCTTCCGCCACAACCAGCGGACGCTCGGCGGGGGTAAGCCGGCGGCATCTCAGCCCCCTGACGGGGCACCCCTTGGACAAACTTATTATCCGCAGAGTGTCGGCCCGGCGTCAAGGTTGCGGTTTGATGACGCGGGCCGAAGCGTGCAGCAAAGCCGTTGTGCTGATTTCGCAGCAGGTTAAACTGCCCGAAAAGAACATTGGGAGACTCGATGATCGTCTGGCGCACAATTGGCTGGATAGTGCTGCTTGCCGGCCTTTCGGTGCTGGTAAGGGATGTAATCGCCGGCTTTGATGCGGGCATTTGGCGGCCGATTGCTGTTGGTCAACTGTGGTACGACGTCGATCGGTCGAGCCTGAACCTGGTCCAGGCAGTGACCCAGCGGTATGTCTCGCCTTTTTTATGGAATCAGGTGGTCGTTCCTGTGCTGCTGTGTTGGGCGTCTGCCGTGCTGATCGGCTTGGGTGCCCTCGTTCTGCTGCTCAGCCGACCACGACGCCTGCGGCATCCCTGACCACAAAACAGGGCGGGAATAACAACGGCAGGTAATCAAATCCGGATCGTCATCATGCTGCCAGGCCCGAGCAGCGGCAGCAAGCTGACCAGCGCCGATTTCTCGATCGCAATGCATCCCGCGGTGGGTGAGAAGTCGGGACGCGCGACATGCAGAAAGATCGCACTGCCGGCGCCGCGCACCACCGGAGCCATGTTGTAGCCGATGACCACGAGGAGATCGTAGACCGGGTCGTCGAGCCACATCGGCTCGGTATGAGCCGGGTAGGGCAGCTCAACGAGGCGATTGTAATTGCCATCGGCCGGATCATCGACCCAAGCGTCGCTCGGCTGCAGAGCGCGAAATGGCAGGCGCGTGCGCGGCGGCATAATCCGATCGGCGCGATAGAACGCAGAAATCAGCGGGAACATGCCGGTGGGGGTGGCGCCATCGCCTTCGGTCTTGTGCGTCGTCACGCCGGCGCGGCCGACCGCGGCTCGGGCCCTGCCCTCCCCCCAAACCAGCCAGCCGTCGCGATATTCGAGATTTTCGTGGGCGGAATTTTCGTCGGCAGAAGCGGCTTTCACGATACCGGCCGCCGCCAACTGCACCGACAATGTCAGCAAAGCCCGGCGCGCGACCAGCACGGATCAATACATATGCTGCCCGCCATTGACCGACAGCGTCGAGCCGGTGATGAAATCGGCCTCGTCGGCGACCAGGAACAGCACCGTGCGCGAAATGTCCTCGGCGTGCCCGAGCCGACCGACCGGGATGCGCGCGATGATCTTTTCGAGCACGTCGGCCGGCACCGCACGCACCATTTCGGTATCGACATAGCCCGGCGCGACGGCGTTGACGGTGATCCCGCGCGAGGCGCCTTCTTGCGCCAAGGCTTTGGTGAAGCCGTGAATCCCCGACTTTGCCGCGGCGTAATTGACTTGACCGTACTGCCCGGCCTGGCCGTTGATCGAGCCGATATTGACGATCCGGCCAAAGCCGCGCGCGCGCATCCCTTCGATGACCTGCCTCGACATATTGAAGCACGAGGACAGGTTGGTCTGGATCACCGCATTCCACTGTTCCCAACTCATGCGGTGCATTGTTGCGTCGCGCGTGATGCCGGCGTTGTTGACCAGCACTTCGATCGGGCCGAGTGCGCCTTCGATCGCCTTTACGCCCTCGGCGCAGGCGTTGAAGTCGGAGACGTCGAATTTGTAGACCGGGATACCGGTCTCGGCGTTGAATCGCTGCGCCGCCGCATCGTTGCCGCCATAAGTGGCGGAAACACGGTAACCGGCATCCTTTAAAGCCACCGATACCGCGCGGCCAATCCCACGGGTCCCGCCCGTGACCACCGCCACTCTCGCCATGCGTCCCTCCCTAACGAATTACCCGGCGTGACTTAGCCGTGCGGCTAGTCGCGCTCGAGGCACATAGCAATCCCCATGCCGCCACCGATGCATAGGGTTGCCAAACCTTTTTTCACATTCCGGCGCTGCATCTCGTACAGCAAGGTCACCAGCACCCGCGCCCCCGATGCGCCGATCGGATGGCCGAGCGCAATGGCGCCGCCATTGACATTGACCTTCTCAATATTCCAGCCAAGATCCTTGTTGACCGCGCAGGCTTGTGCTGCGAACGCCTCGTTGGCCTCGACCAGATCGAGATCATCGGCCGACCAACCGGCTTTTTTCAGCGCCATGCGGCTCGCCGGGATTGGCCCGCTGCCCATGATCGCGGGATCGACGCCGGCGGTTGCCCAGGACATGATACGAGCGAGTGGCCGCACTCCGCGCTTAAGCGCGGTCTCTGCGGTCATCAGCACAACCGCGGCCGCGCCGTCATTGATGCCCGAAGCGTTACCGGCGGTGACCGTACCGTTTTTGTCAAAGGCAGGACGCAATTTCGAGAGCACTTCGACGGTCGTGCCGTGCTTGGGGTGCTCGTCGGTGTCGACGATCGTCTCGCCGCGGCGGCTGGCGATCTTGACCGGGACGATCTCGTCTTTGAAGCGGCCGGCCTTCTGCGCTGCTTCGGCTTTGCCCTGGGAGGCGGCGGCAAAGGCGTCCTGCTGATCCCTCGTGATCTGCCAACGCTGCGCCACGTTCTCGGCGGTGTTGCCCATATGATAGCCGTTGAAGGCGTCCCACAGCCCGTCGCGGATCATCGTATCGACGAGTTCGGCGTCGCCCATTTTGACGCCGTTGCGCAGATGGATGCAGTGCGGCGCCTGGCTCATGCTTTCCTGCCCGCCGGCGACGACGATGTCGCTATCGCCATTGCGGATCGCCTGATACCCGAGCGCCACCGTGCGCAGCCCGGAGCCGCAAAGCTGGTTGACGCCGTAGGCGGTCACCTCGAACGGCAGTCCGGCGCCGATCGCCGCTTGCCGCGCCGGGTTCTGGCCTTCGCCGGCGGCGAGGATCTGGCCCATGATGACCTCGGAGACCTCTTTAGGGTCGACCTCGGCGCGGCGCAATGCCTCGACAATCGCCACCTCGCCGAGCTTGTGCGCCGGCAGGCTGGCGAGCCCGCCGTTGAATGCCCCGACAGGGGTCCGCACAGCGCCGGCAATCACGACATCGGTCATCAAAGATCTCCTTGACAAGGGTTTGCCCCCGATCCGGGCAAATGTGTGGTCAATCTAGGAGCGCCCCCCGCCGCTGTCCAGCCAGCGCCCGTATGGCAACCCATCGAGCTGAGCCTTGAGCCATCCGGCGATCGGCGACCACAGTATGTCAGGCGCGCGCGCCGCGGACATCATCCCGATATGGCCGAGCGACGGGCGCATTACCCCCGCGTTGGGGATCGCCGCCGCCAACGGCTCGGCTGATAGCGGCGGCACGATCCGGTCGCGGCCGGGGATCACGACCAGAGTCGGCCGGCGAAATTGCTGCGGCCTGACCTTTGTTCCAGCAACCTGCCACAGCCCGCGCCCAGGCATGTTGTCGCCATACCACGAGCCGTAGCACTCGCGCGCCACACCGATCGGCAAGGGCACACCGTCATTGATCCAGTCTTCGAGCGCAACAAAACTACGAGCTTCGGCGCCCGTCGGGTCGAGCGCTGCGAAGCGCACGAATTTGCGCTGGGCGAGAAATGGATCGAGCATAAAAAACACGCTCTGCACCAGTTCGACCGGCAACGCGGCGGCGTCGCTCATGCTGAGCCACTCATCGAAAAACCTCAGCAGACCCGGTGGGATTGGCCGCTCGGCAGCAAAATCCCAGGGTGTGGCAAGCAGCGCCAGACACGCGACCTGTGCCTGCCGGCGCTGAGCCAACGCCAGAGCGAGGAGCCCGCCCATGCAGTAGCCAACTACAGCGATCGGCTTTCCGGAGGATTGCGAGGCGGCGGTGAAAGCGCGGTCAAGCCGCTCGACATAGCCGCCAAGGTCGAGCCCCCGTTCGACCGGCCCTGGCTCGCCCCAATCGACAACCAGCGGACGCACGCCTCGATCCGCCAGAAAGCGCAAGAAACTGCGCTCGGGCAGCAAATCGAGCACGTAATAGCGGTTGATCAGCGACGGGATGATGAGCACCGGCGGCGCGCCGGGTTCGCCGCGATAATCGAGAACGCGACTGGCGCCCTCCTCCCAAATGACGGGCATTGCGGCGGCCGACCGCCGGTAGGGGTGACGGCGGTAAGCTTCCAGGCCGGTAATGAAAGCCGTGGCGCGGCGGCCGATCTCGGCGTCGAGCGCGGCCGCAAATTGGTCAGGCCCGCACGCGTCGATTTCTTCGCCTAGAGCGCGCCACCGCCGGCCGGTCTCGTTCGAGGGCGGCGACGCGATTTTCCAAAACGGCAACGCGGCGCGCGAGCTCATCCATAGCGCGGCTGCGCTTGTCAGATGCGCCGGCAGCGGCCGCGGCGCCAGGCGACGATCCGGGCTGGGATCCGGGCTGGGATCCGGGCTCGCTTCCGGGGTTGGTTCCCGGGTCACTCGGCCGCCGATCGCCGAGCAGCGAACTCCACGCCTGGGGGACTGAGGGATCGCTTAGCAGTGCCGCCAGATACTCCTCCCACAATGCCAGGTAGCGTCGCGCGAGGTCTTGGGGGTCGGTCATCGGCTGCTCTATATTTAGCTGTCACCGCCGCGAAAGCGCACCCGAGGCGATTTGCACGGGATTGATAAGGCGATCTTGCCGAAACGCTGTATTGTCGCTGCGGGGGAGCGATCCCGAGGTGAAATAGTGTGCGCATGAACACCCCGAACAATGACAAGCCCGCCTCCGGCAAGCCGGTCGTCGTCAAGAAATACGCCAACCGACGGCTCTACAACACCGCGACGAGCAGCTATGTCACCCTTGACGACCTTGCCAAGTTGATCAAGGAAGGCGGCGATTTCGTGGCCCACGACGCCAAATCCGGCGAGGACATCACCCGCTCGGTGCTGACCCAGATCATTGTCGAGCAGGAGCAGAAGGGCCAGAACCTGCTGCCGATCAGCTTTCTGAGGCAGTTGATCTCGTTTTATGGCGACAGCATGCAGTTCCTGGTGCCGGGCTATCTCGAACAGGCGATGGTCGCGTTCAACCGCAATCAGGAGCAGATGCGCAAAAGCCTGCAGGCGACGTTTGGCATGTTCCCGTTCGGCCAGTTCGAGGAGATGGGCAAACAGAACATGGCGCTTTTCGACCGCGCGCTGAAAATGTTGGCGCCTTCGTACGCCGCGGAGGAAAAGGCCAAATCGACCGATGCGCCGCCGCCGCAGGGGGCCGGCGAGGACCCGCGATTAAAGCGCCTCGAAGCACAGATCGACCAGCTCACACGCCAGCTCGAAGCGATGGGGCGCGGCAGCGAGGGCGGCGAGCACTGAGGACGGCGATGACTGTTGCCGCGAAGATTTGCGGGCTGGCGGACAATGACGCTGTCGCCGCGGCGGTCGCCGGCGGGGCTGCTTATGTCGGGTTTGTCTTCTACCCGCCGAGCCCGCGTTCGCTCTCGCGCCAGCAGGCTGCAAGATTATGCGCCGCAGTGCCGGCTGGGGTGACGCGGGTCGGGCTGTTTGTCGATGCCGATGACCATTCGATTACCGCGGTGCTCGATATGGCGCCGCTCGATATGCTGCAATTTCATGGGCATGAAAGCCCACAGCGCGTCGCCGAGGCCAAAGCGCGCTTCCAGTGCAAGGTCATGAAAGTAGTGGCGATTGCCGGCCCGGACGATTTGGCCGCCGCCGCCGATTACGAAGACGTCGCCGACATGCTGTTGTTTGACGCCAAGCCGCCGATCCGGCCCGATGCGTTGCCGGGCGGCAATGGTCTCGCCTTTGACTGGGGATTAATTGCCGGCCGCTCGTGGCGGCGTCCATGGATGCTGTCGGGGGGCCTGACCGCCGAATTATTGCCCGAGGCGGTGCGCGTCTCGGGGGCAGCGATCGTCGACGTGTCCTCCGGCGTCGAAACCCGGCCGGGGCATAAGGACCCCGCCAAGATCAGCGCCTTTCTCGCCGCCGCGCACGCGCTCTAAGGTCGGGTCCCGACCAGCCGTCCGTTCTCAATAACCGGCTTCTGTGGCGTCGCTCGTCAATCCGCTCTTCAATGGCGAGGCTACGCGGCGATAACCGCCATTGACCTGAAAGCCGACCCGGCCGCCAGTCGTTATCGGTCCACGCTAGAGCGTGATCCTGTTAGGTTGAAGCATAGCCGGCATTGGCGAGGTAATTGGCGCATTCCTGTGGGGTGAAGTGGCCGAGGAGGCCGGCAATGCCGCGCCAGGTCGCTTCGATCGTGCGCGGGTCGGTTTTGCGCAGCAGGGTCTTGAGCTTGGCGAAGACCTGCTCGATCGGATTGAGATCGGGCGAATAACGCGGCAGGAAGAACAGCTTGGCGCCAGCGCTGCGGATCAGGTGGCGTACGGCCTTGCTCTTGTGACTGCCGAGATTGTCCATGACGACGACGTCGCCAGGACTGAGGGTCGGCACCAGGAACTGTTCGATATAGGCGCGAAAGCTGGCACCGCAGGTCCTGTGAATAGGGTCTTGCCATTGGATGCTGGCCCCCAACCCCAGCCAGCATCTTGAATCACAAAACCCAGTGCGCGAAAACCTCTTTTCGATTCAAACTCCTAGGATCATGCTCTAGTGTGTGATCGCCGGGAATATTGACGAGGGCATCGCATCGCGCTTCGGGGTTAGGTTACAGTTGCCCTAACCCCTTCGAGCCGGGTCGGCGGCGCCAAGGTCTTTGTATCCGTACAGTTATCCGGCCCGATTTCAATCGTTTCAACGGCGAGCGGGCCGCGCGGTCTGGCCATCATCTCGCGGATCGCCGATACGACCTGGGCGACCGATATATCGGTCATGCACTTGCGATCGAAATCACAGGTGTTCGTCCGCCAGCATGGCGCGCAGGACAACGCGGAATAAAGATTGATATTACAAATGTATCCTATTTGGTGCGGTGCGACGCGGCCGCCGAAGACAATTACGCTGGGGCACTCGACGGCCCGAGCCAAATGCATCAGGAAACCCTCGTGTCCGACGTGCAGCCGCGCTTGGTACAAAATCGCGGCTGACTGACGGATGGTGGTCGCGCCCCGTAGATCCGTGACGTTCGCGAGCGGGGAATCTTCCGCGGAACCCAACTGAATAAACTCCGCTTCCTTTTGCAGCGCGTCGACGACAGCCTGGAACCGTTCCGGATACCATTGCTTGTTTTGGGCCGGGTGGCGCGCGCTCATGCCGCTGCTTTGGATGACTATACGATCGCGGGCCCAGCTGGCCGACCGCCGCTCCTCGTCGGTTAAGGTGAGATACGGTCGGATCCGTACCGGGCCTGTGATGCCCGTCTTGGTGCACATTTCCGCGATGACATGGCGCGATGGCGGCTTGCGTCTATCAATACCGGCAGGCGGTGCATATTCCGGCGTCGTAAACTCGCTGCCGCACATTCGCGCAAAGCGCCTGCAGATTGAGATCGTCGAATTATACATAGAATAGCGGCGCCAGAGCGGGCGGACATAGACAGGGTCGTTATTGCCGATAAACAGTTCGCGATGGTTGGAAACCATAAGCAGGCCGGTTCGGCGCCGCTGGCGCAGCTCTCGCAACACCGCTGTGCACAGAAGATCGTCACCCGGCGCAAACCCAAAAAACACCAGTAATCTGGGGCGCGGCGAGCGTGTCGCCAAAAAGTGCAGCGCGAAGGCGAACGCGTCTACCCAGTCTCTTAAATCCTCCCATCGCTCGCGGACCGCGCGGCGGGCGGCGGGCGGCAGGATCCGTTTGGCAAATGCCTTAGCGCCTTTCAACACGCCCCCGAACTACTGATCGATGCGCCGCTTGCCTAACCCGGCGCACGCGGTCGAGCTTATGACAAGGAGGTTTGTAGCCGATTTGCAGCAGATGAAGCACCGGCGGTCGCGCCGCGAGCATTCGTCCAACCGCATCCGCCATAGGGCCTATGTGCCGCGACATGATCCGCCGCCAGGATGCTGTGATAGCATAATCCGCTGTGCTGGTTAGCGCAACCGCCGGCCTTGGGCAACAACGTTCAAGACGAATGTTAATGCTCGTTGGGTAAATTGCTTGTTAAATTTTTGAGAAAATTCTCCAGTGCGGTCAAGCGGAGGGTGAACCACGTGGGACGACAAAGCATTCCTTGAGTGATTCTTCCAGAATTAATGTATTCATCTTCGGAGCCATCATGGTCGGGTTGGAAGAACCGCTTGCGCCTGCGACGGCATACGATTGACCCGCTAGGCACACTTAGGCCGCAGCACCGCCGGCTAGGTACGCTATCATGGGAGCGATTTGCCGCAAACAAGGGGTAGGGGGAAATGGCCGACGAAGCTGGCGACGCCAATGCGGCGATGCGGCGTTATTGGAACACGGTCGCGGGGCCGCGTTGGGCCGCAGCACCCGGTTCGCGCGAGCGGCGTAACCGCGAAAGCATCGACCTGTTAATCGCGCGTCTAGGCCTTAAGGGCGGCGAGAGCGTCGTCGAAATCGGTTGCGGCGCCGGCGCCTTGACCTTGCCGTTGGCGGCGGCTGTCGGCGAACACGGTCGCGTCGTCGCGGTCGACATCGCCGAGCCGATGCTGGCTGCCGCACGGCAACGGATTGAAGAGCGCGGACTACGCAACGTGACTTTGCACCTCGGCGACGCCCAGGTCTTCGGGTTCGAACCCGCCGCCTTTGACCTCGCGACCTCGCGCATGGGGGTGATGTTCTTCGCCGATCCGGCAGCGGCGTTCCGCAATATCGGGACGGCGCTCAAACCGGGTGGGCATCTGGTCTTCGCCTGCTGGGGGCCGCTTTCCGAAAACGGCCATTGGCTCGTTGCCTATGACGTCGTGGTCCGTCATCTGGGCCCGCCGGCGCCAAAGCCGGCGCATGAGCCGGGCCCGATAGCCTTTGCCGACCCGGACTATGTCCGCCGGTTTTTGACCGAGGCCGGGTTCGCCGCGATATCGGTCGACCGGGCCCACCCGACGATCATCGGCGGCAGTCCCGAAGAAGAAGCGCGCCAGGCGCTGAGCACAGGACCGACCGCGCGCTTGATTGAAGAAAAGAAGCCTGACGACGCGACCCGCGCGACCCTCGCCCAAGAGATCGAGGCCGCGTTCGCCGCCGAAGCCGACGCGGCCTCCGGCCAAATCCGTCTGTCCGGCACCATCTTCCTCGTCAGTGCCCGCCACCCCGCTTAAGGGCGGCCGGTCATAGCGCCAGCTGCGGGGTACCCTTGCGACGCTCCGCCCAATTAACCCATTTCCTGCGCGCCAGTGTCAGATGATTTTGCGCTGGCGCAAACCGTCGATCTGGGTCGCGGTGTAGCCGAGATCGGCGAGGATTTCGTCGTTGTCCGCGCCGAGTTTCGGGGCGATCCCGACCTTGGCCGGGGTCTCCGAGAAATGCCACGGCGAACCGTGGACCTTCAGCCGCTTGCCGTATTCGGGGTAGTCGATCTCGGTCACATAGCCGTTGGCGAGCACGTCGGGGTCGTTCGAGGCTTCCAGAAGGGTATTGATCGGCGCCGCGACGATGTCCGCGGCGCGCAGCCGCTCGACCCAATGGCCACGGAACCCCGTTGCAAACAGCTCGTCAAGCGTACGCAGCAGGCTCGCCCGCTTTTCGTCTGACGTAATGACGATCCCGAGATCGCCAAAGCCCGCCTTTTCGAGCGCTTCATAAAAGCCGAGTGCCCCCATCGCCTCGCGCCATTTGCGCGCCCCGTTCAATTGGAACACCAACGGCTTTCCGTCGCGGTCGTTAAAGCTGGCGCTGATCCCGGGGCGGTCCGCCGTGCCGGTGATGCGGGCCTGCCCGGTCACCGGGTTGCGGTTGCGCCACATCGCGGTAGTCAGGGTCCATCCCATCAGCCGGATCTGGCCGCCGAGCAACGAGCAATCGACCTTTTGCCCGATACCGGTGCTGCGGGCATGGGTCAGCGCCGCGAGCGCCCCGCCAAAAGCGAGGATCGCGCAGGTCTCGTCGGCGACCGAAACGATGCCGGTCTTTAACGGCTGGCCCGGGGTCGAATAGGCCTCGGCGATGCCGCCCAAAGCCTGCGCCATCGAATCGGTTCCCGGCAGATCGGCGTGCGGCCCCTTGGGTCCGTAGCCTGAGACCGACACATAAACAAGCCGCGGATTTGCCTGCCGCAATTCTTCGTAGCCAAAGCCGTTTTTCTCGGCAGCACCCGGGCGAAAGTTCTGGCCGAAAATATCCGCCTTGGCGACCAGTTTGCGCAGAATTTCGCGGCCTTGCGGAGCCTTCAGGTTCAGCGTACAGCTTTTGACGCCGCGATTGTTGGTCTCGAAATAGGTGCTGGGCATTCCCGGCAATACCGTCGAGCCACGCGAATTGTCGCCGATTTCGGGCACCTCGATCTTGATGACCTCGGCGCCAAGATCGGCCATCAGCATATAGGGCACCGTGCCGGCCTGCGCTGTCGAGCAGGCAACGACCTTGACCCCCTGCAGCGGGCCATGCGGTTGCGGTTGCGGTTCGGCCATGGCGAGCCTCCTCAATCCAACAGCCAGGGAGCGGCGCAGGCCTGCGCCACCTGGCGGATCTGGTTCAACAAGCCGACGCCGACCGGCACGCCTTCGGCAAGGCGCTTTTTGGCGTGGTTCCATTGCGGATCGCCCGCGACCATGACCGGCTGCGCCGGATCCATCGGCGGCGTCGCGCGCAGATCGTCGCACAACCGGGTCACATCGGAGGTGAATTCGTCAGGGTCGCGGAACAGCTCGGGATCGATCACGATAAAGCAATGGCCAATACCGTTGCTGTCAGGCTTCTTGCCGGCCCGCAAATCGGTGATCAGAGTCGCCCCCGGCAGGCAGGCGCTGAGAATATTGACCATCACCGCGAGGCCATAGCCCTTGTAGCTCGAGCCTTCCGGCGAGCCGCCGAGCGAGGTCAGAAACCCGCCCTTGTCGCGCACCTCCCGCGGGTCAGTGCTGGGTTGCCCCTGTTTGTCCAGCACCCAGCCGGGTGGACACTCTAGGCCTTCATTGTCCTTGTTCCGGATGCGGCCGGCGGCGACCGTCGTCGTCGCCATGTCCAGCAGAAACGGCCGCTCGCCATCGGTGGTCGGTGCTGCGAACGACCACGGATCGGTGCCGAGCTTCGCTTCCTTGCCAAAGGTGGGGGCGACCTGGGCACCCGAATTGCTGGTGCACGCCATGCCGATCAGCCCTTCCTTGGCCGCCATCAGGGTGTAGTAGCCGGTGGCGCCGAAATGCGCCGAGTTGCGCACCGCCGTAATCGCCATGCCCGATTGCTTGGCCCTGTCGATCGCCACTTGCATCGCAAAGCGCGCCGGCACGTGGCCGAGCCCGCCGTCACCATCGACCAAGGCTGAAATCGGTGTTTCCTTGATGATGCGGGGGCGAGCGGCCATGTTCGCGCGGCCGCTGCGGCGCAATCGATCGTAGCCCGGGATCATCGAGATGCCGTGGCTGTCGACGCCGTGCAGATCGGCCCAGCCGAGGATGTCGGCGGTCGCCTCCGCATTATCCTCCGGCATTCCCCATGCCGATAAGATGGCTTTCAGTTGCGCGCGATGTTTTTCGTATGGGGCGGGCATGGCGATCTCCTCCGGTCAGCCGATAGACTCGCCCGATCCACGCGTTGCTGCAAGCGTGCGCGTCACCGCCCGTGCGGCGCGGCCGAGTTCGCAATTCGCCCCCGCTTCAGAACGTAAAAAGCGGGCCACAGCAGGTTGATCGCGGCCTGGCTGGCGAAAGCGATGATCCAGGCCGGCGCGCGACGACTGCCGCCAACGACATCGAGCAGCAGTCCAAACAGCATTGGCGCAATGGCGGCTGCGCCAAACCCGGAGACAGCATGGATTGCGAGAAATGCGCCACGTCGCGCCGGATCGGCAGCGGCAAAGAGCCCGGTGTTGATGGTCCCCGAATCCGCTGTCGCGACCCCACCGAACAGGATCGCCGCGACGATAGCCGCCGGAATTGAGAGGGGTGCGGCCAAAGCCATGGCGAGGCCCAAGACGCCCGATGTCGTCATTACGATCGCGATTACGGCTTCGCGGTTCCACCGCCCGGCGATCTCGTTGGTCAAGACGATCATCGGCAGCCCGAGGAGGTTGGCCGCGGTGGCAACGATCGCGGCAGTCGTAGAAAAGGAGGAAATGCCCGCCGCGGCGGCGCTGGCAACCAACAGGGTCACCATCCAGGCCCGCATTATCGAGACTTCGGAATTGTGCAGTCCATAAGCCACCACAAAGCCAAGCGCACGGCGGTTTTGCAGCAATATCCTGAGCGGCGGCCGGGCGTGGTGGGGCGCGCTGTGAAAAGGCGTCGGCGGCAGCACGGCGAAACCGATGGCGGTGGCTGCGAGCGGTCCCAAGGCCAGCAGCGCGAGCCCGAGCCGCCAACCAAAACTGCCCGCGAGCAGACCCGAAAGGGCGAAGGACAGACCCGAACCGACGGTAAAGCTCGCGGTGTAGACGGCAATTGCCCGCCCCTGCCGGTTGGTCGGCACGGCTTCGCTGACCGCCCGCAGCCCCGGCATATGTGACCCGCCGAACGCTGCACCCTGCAGAAACCGCCACAGCGCAGCCGAGGCAAAACCGTGAGCCGCAACCGCGAACCCGAGCGCGCCGACGATAGCGAACACCAGCGAGGCCAGATATACCCGGCGTGCCTCCATCCGATCGGTCAGCCCGCTGGCCAATGGCACAGCGATTACGTACCCGACGAAATAGATGCCGCTGATAAATCCGGACTCCCCGTCGCTCAGCGTCCACAGCCGCTGAAACTCCGGTTGTAATGCCGGGAAGCTGACGAACCCGGCCATGCTGACCACCTGTGCGACAGACACGGTCACGATGATCGTGCCAGCTGTCAGCCGCATTCACCAATCTCCCGCATTCGGCCCCGCGTTATCGTACTTTAGGAGGCGCATGGATCGCGTGACGATCCGCTCACAGGTTTACGCACCCGCCCCTCATGCTGTTTTCGAAGAGTTCGACCGCCGGCGCCGGGGCGCTCGCGGTCACACGCCCCAGGTGAGCAGAGAAAGAAGCCCTCCCTTGATGGGGGAGGGCTTTGGCGTGGGAATATGCGATCAGATCTGGCGGGTCGAGCGAATGAACCCGCGATCGGCTAGGCGTGGGCAGGGGTGTGTTTCGCGAGGAATTCCTTAACCTTGGCTTTGGCCGCGGTCAGCGCCGGTTCGGTCTTCCACTCGGCGACGAACTCGCAATTCGGGATCAGCTTCGAGAGCTCTTCGGAAATCGGCCAAGGATGGGCCTCGTCATTGCCGGCCAGCACCAGGCACGGCGCCTTGATCGTCTTTACAAAGTCACGATCGGCGCAATAGACGAACCCCGGAGCGTACAGGTTCTGGTAGAACCTATTTAGAAGCTGCTCGGTCGCCTCGGGATGGTCGGTCAGCGTCTCAGTCCAGCCTTTGAAATTCGCGTTCCATTCGGGCTTTAGCGGGCCGACCCGCCCGATCGGCTGCGCCAATACCGCCGACTGCACCCGCTCCGGATGGTGTTTCAGCATATTGATGATAAACGAGCCGCCAATGCATTGACCGTAGAGGTGGCACTTGTCGATCCGCAGATGGTCAAGCACGGCGATATGGTCAGCGGTGTAGGAATCCCAGCCGTCCTGAGTAGTGATTGGCGCGCGCGACCCGCCGCCGGCATTGCGCTGGTCCATCGCGATAACCCGGTACTTATCGGCAAATTCGGTAGTCGGGTTAATCGGCGCCGAGGGCTGGCTCCAAACCTCGATCACCGATCGCAGCCCGGCAGGGGCGAAGGTCAGGATCGGAAAGCCGCGACCGAATTCCTCAAAATGGATGTGCGCGCCGTGATGGTCGATGCTCGGCATGTCAGCGTCCTTTCGTGATGGGAGACAGAACCTAGTCGATCGGGAAGCGGGTCGTCACGACACAGTTTTCAAGGATACCGCGGCCGCGGTCGGGTGGGCGGTACTGCGCCACAAAACGGGCGTGAACATCGGTTATGGCTTCGGCATCGATGCCGGGCTCGGTCGGCACGTACTGCACGAGATTGTCGCGGAAACCACGACGGGTCACATAGATCGGCCCGAACCCGCGCGCCTGGGCGACCGCGGCAAGCGCGTCCGCCATCGGCCGGACCGCAGGATTGACCGAAAAATCGGCCCAGTTGTTGGCGAGACAGCCGCCGGGGTTCAGCGCATCGAGACAGCGCGACCAAAACAGCTCGTTGCTCTCGGCGGGCCCGGACGAATTGTAGAGATCGACGAGGACGACATCGAAGCGCTCGGTTGTCGTCGCGACGAACTGCTGCGCCGGCTCGATCGTCACCGGCTGCGTCAGATAAAACCAGCGCCGCGCCATCGAGGCGATCGTCTCATCGGCATCGACCAGAGTCGGCGCGCAATCCGGAACGTAGGCGCGCAAAAACCGCCACATCGCGGCGCCGCCAATGCCGAGCAACAACGCCGTGACGGCCTGCCGGCTCATCGCGAAGGCCAACGACATCAACCGCTCGTAGTGAAAGACTAGCCGCCCCGGGTAGAGCAAATCCATGCTTGACTGCTCGGTCACCTGGATGCTGCTGCCGAACGAGCCCAGGGTACGGAAATGCCGCGCGCCGCGGTCGAAATCGACGACGAACACCGGTGAGCCGAAAGTCGGTGTGCGTCGCAGCAAGCGCAGCCTCGCATTGCCGCCAAAATAATCGAGAATCAGCCGGCGCTGCCGCTCCTCCCCGAATTCGGTAATCATAGGCATGGCGCCCGCCGCACCCGGCGGCCATCCCCCAGCGGTGCGTGGCGCCCGCCGGCGGTAGAAGATGCCGGCAGCCCGAGCGCTTCCCCCAGGAATTCCGCCAAGAAAGCTCGGGTATTGCCGGCGTTGATCATCATACCAGTAACGGCAATCCAGGCCGCGAATTCAAGCGCGTTGACCGGCTGACGCGGGAGCCGTCAGACCGCGGCTTTGACGCTGGCGAATGCGATCTTTAGATTGAATCCAGCTTTAGATTAAATCTGGCCAAGAGTGCCACGGCCGCCGCCGATCGGGCGGGAATGGCGAGGAGCGTCGAGAGTATGGATACCGGCATAATTCGCGCGACCGAAGAGGAAGCCCTGTCGTTTCACTCCAGCGGCCGCCCAGGCAAGCTCGCTATCGCGCCGACAAAACCGCTGACGACGCAGCGCGACCTGTCGCTCGCCTATTCGCCGGGTGTCGCGTTTCCATGCCTCGAAATCGAACGCCGTCCGAGTGCCGCCTTTGACTACACCTCGAAAGGCAATTTCGTCGCCGTGGTCTCCAACGGCACCGCGGTGCTCGGTCTCGGCGATCTTGGGGCGCTCGCGGCAAAGCCGGTCATGGAAGGCAAGGCGGCGCTGTTCAAGCGCTTTGCCGATATCGATTCGATAGATCTCGAAATCGACACGCGCGACGTCGACGCCTTTGTCAATTGCGTGCGTTATCTGCACCCGGCTTTTGGCGGCATCAATCTTGAGGATATCAAGGCGCCGGAATGCTTCATCATCGAGGAGCGGCTGCGCGAACTGCTCGACATCCCGGTTTTCCATGATGACCAGCACGGCACGGCGATCATTGCGACCGCCGGGCTGATCAACGCCCTGCATCTGACCGGCCGCTCACTCGACCAGATCAAGATGGTGATCAACGGCGCCGGCGCCGCCTCGATCGCTTGTGTCGAATTGCTGAAGACGATGGGATTGCCGGGGCCGAACGTTGTCTTGTGCGATACACGGGGCGTCATTTTTCGCGGGCGCACCGAAGGCATGAACCAGTGGAAATCGGCGCATGCGGTCGAGACCAAGGCGCGCACCCTTGCCGAGGCGATGGAGGGCACCGAGGTGTTCTTTGGCCTATCGGCTAAGGGGGCGGTCGACCAGGCAATGGTCCGCTCGATGGCTGACAAGCCGATCGTGTTTGCGATGGCCAACCCCGATCCGGAGATCACGCCCGAGGAGGTTCGTGCTGTCCGCTCCGACGCGATTATTGCCACTGGGCGCTCGGATTACCCGAACCAGGTCAACAACGTTCTCGGTTTTCCGTACATTTTTCGGGGTGCGCTCGATGTCCGCGCCTCGGCGATTAATGATGCGATGAAGATCGCGGCGGCCGAGGCATTGGCCGAACTGGCACGCGAGGACGTGCCCGACGAAGTCGCCGCCGCCTATTCCGGCGAGCGCCTGACTTATGGTCCCGAGTACATTATCCCCGCACCTTTCGACCCGCGGCTGATTTGGGCGGTGCCGTCGGCGGTCGCAAAGGCGGCGATGGATTCGGGAGTGGCGCGCAAGCCGATCACCGACATGGCCGCCTACCAGCGCAGTCTGCGCGGCCGCCTCGATCCGACTGCTGCCGGCCTCGAGATGATCTTTGCCGAGGTGCGGGCCAATCCGCAACGCGTTGTCTTTGCTGAGGGCGAGGAGGAGAAGACGATCCGGGCCGCGCTGCAATTCGCCGGCAGCGGCTATGGCACACCGGTATTGATCGGACGCGAGGAGCGGATCAAAGCGACGATGTCGACAATGGGCCTCGCCGCCGGCGAAACTCTTGAGATTCACAATGCCCGGCTGTCACAGAACAACCGCCGCTACACAGATTTCCTTTACGCGCGGCGGCAGCGCGACGGGATGCTGTGGCGCGACTGCCAGCGTCAGGTGAACCTCGATCGCAACGTGTTCGCCGCCTGTATGGTCGCTTGCGGCGACGCCGACGCGATGGTCAGCGGTGTGACCCGCAATTCGTTCGACGTGCTCGACGAAGTTTCGCGAGTCATCGAGGTCAAGAGTGACTGCGTCATGTTCGGGCTGACGATATTGCTCGGGCGCGAAGGGCCATTGCTGCTTGCCGATACGCTGGTGCACGAGACCCCGAGCCCGGCGCACCTTGCCGATATCGCGACGCAGGCGGCGGCAAAGGCGCGTGAGTTTGGGCTCACACCGCGCGTGGCGCTGTTGTCGTACGCCAATTTCGGTAACCCGACAGGACCCGATTGCGAACGGGTGCGCAAAGCGGTCCGCCTCTTGGACGAGCGCCGCGCGGATTTTGAATATGACGGCGAGATGAGCCCCGATGTGGCGCTCGACTTTCGGCTGATGCGCCAGCTTTATCCGTTCTGCAGGCTCGGCGCTGCGGCCAATATCCTGATCATGCCCGGGCTCAACAGCGCGAACATCACCGCAAAGCTGTTGCCGCATCTTGGCGGCGGCACGGTTGTCGGGCCATTGCTGATGGGGCTCGACCGGCCGGTGCAGATTGTCAATATCGGGGCCACGGTCTCCGACCTTGTCAATCTCGCGGCGTTGGCGGCGCACGACGCGATCCGCTGAGCCTGCTGCGGATCGGCCGCGCTCGAATCGCGGCGGCAATATGGGCAGGCATCCCGCGGCTCGCTTAGCACGAATTCTCGGGCTGGCATTACCGGCTGCGGCGCCGGGTTTGGTCACGCTCGCCGGGCTCGGCTTGGCGCGCGTCCTGGCCCCGGGATTGGCGTTGCTTCTGGGGGCTGCCATCGTCGTCGCGACTGTGGTCGTGCTGGGCCGCTTGGCGCTTGCTCTCGGCGCGCTCAGCGACACCGTCGATGAACTTGCCGCCGAAGCTTCGCCCCCCGTGGCCTCACGAGAATCGGTGCCCGGCGTCGGTCGCGCGGTCGAACAGATGCGCCTTGGTGTCGAGCGTTTGGCGCGCGGTTGGCAGCAGCGGACTGTGGCGGTTCAGGCCCGGCTCGCCTCAGCGGAGGTGATCATCGAGCGGGTGCCGGATCCGCTGATCTTGCTCGACGACCGGCGGCAAATCGTCCGGGCCAATCTTGCCGCCGCTGCGCTGGTCAGAGCCCCGTCCCCGCCTTGCGATCTCGCCACGGTGCTGCGCAACCCCGCCCTGCTGACGGCGGCCGACGCCGTGTTGGGCGGCGAACCCGCCCGCAGCGTGGAATTCACGCTGACAGCGCCAGTCGAGCGCCAGCTGCGTGCGCGGTTTGCCCGCATCGACCACCCCTCGCTCGATGGTGCGGTTGCGGTCGTGACATTGCACGATGTCACCGAATTGAAACGCGCCGAGCAGATGCGCGCCGACTTCATCGCCAATGCGAGCCACGAACTGAAGACACCGCTCGCGACATTGACTGGGTTTATCGAGACTTTGCGTGGCCCGGCGCGCGATGACGCAGAAGCGCGCGAGCGATTTCTCGCGATCATGGACGGGCAGGCGACGCGGATGACGCGGCTGGTCGAAGATCTGCTGTCGTTGTCGCGCATCGAACTTAACGAGCATGTCCTGCCGCAAGGCCGGGTGGCGCTTGCCCCTCTTTTGCAGCATCTCGCCGAGGCCCTCGAATTGCGCGCCGGCGAACGTGATATGACGATCGTTCTGACCCTGCCGGCCGATCTCCCGGACGTGCAAGGTGATCGCGACGAGCTTGCTCAGGTCTTTCAGAACCTGCTGGACAACGCCATCAAGTACGGCCGTCTCGGCACCGAGATCAGCGTCAGCGCCGCGACCACTGGGCGCCGCACGGCATCGGCTGGGCGCGGTTCGGCCGCCTTTGTCGCGGTTGCGATAAAAGATCATGGCGACGGGATCCCGCGCGAGCATTTGCCGCGGCTGACCGAGCAATTCTATCGCGTCGATACCGCCCGCTCACGAGAGATGGGCGGCACCGGGCTTGGGCTTGCGATTGTCAAGCACATCGTCAACCGCCACCGCGGCTTTTTGGATATCGAAAGCACGCCGGGCGAAGGCTCGGTCTTTACGGTTTCGTTGCGCCCCCACGCCGGCCGATCGAGCGAGCCCAATGGTGTCGCGAGCGGGTAGCGGAGAGCGGAAGTAGCGGGACCTTAATACGGCCGTCGAGAAGACGCGTTCGAACCGTGCAAACTGTCATATAAACGCAACGTAATCGTCATAAAAACTTGTTGGTGCGAGGTTTACAGAGGGCTCCCCTACTCCTGCCTTGGGAGCGTGTTCATGAAGCCGTTTCGAACGCTGTTGCTCGGCGTCGTTGCTGCCGCCGCGTTTAGCCTTGCCGCACAGGCTGCGGAGATTTCGGGGGCCGGCGCCACCTTTCCCTACCCGATCTATGCCAAATGGGCTGCCGCCTACGCCGAAAAGACTGGCATCAAGCTGAATTACCAGTCGATTGGCTCGGGTGGCGGCATTGCACAGATCAAGGCGAGAACCGTCGATTTCGGCGCCTCGGATATGCCTTTGAAGCCCGATGTCCTTGAAAAGGACGGGCTGACCCAGTTCCCGCCGGTAATCGGCGGCGAGGTCATGGTGGTGAACCTTCCCGGGGTCAAGCCGGGCCAAATGACCTTGGACGGCCCGACGATCGCCAACATCTATTTGGGCAAAATCACCAAATGGGATGACCCGGCGATTGCCAAGCTCAATCCCGGGCTCAAACTGCCGTCGACCGCAATTGCCGTGGTCCATCGCTCCGACGGGTCGGGCACCACCTTCATCTTTACCAACTACCTGTCGAAAGTGAGCCCGGACTGGAAGTCGCAGGTCGGTGAGGGTACCTCGGTGCAATGGCCGGTGGGACTCGGCGGCAAAGGCAATGAGGGTGTGTCGGCGATCGCGTCGCGGACCATGGGCGGCATCGGGTACGTCGAATACGCCTACGCGCTGCAGAACAAGCTGACCCATACCAAGCTGATCAACAGCGAAGGCGTTGCGTTGGAGCCTGGTCTCGACGTGTTCCAGAACGCCGCGGCTAATGCGGATTGGGCGCACGCAACGGATTTTTACCTGATCCTGACCAATCAGCCGGGCAAAAACACTTGGCCGATCACTGGTGCGACCTTCATCCTGATGCACAAAAAACAGGACAATCCGGAGCGCGCGAAGCAGGTGCTCGATTTCTTCAACTGGGCCTATCACAACGGCGCCGCGATGGCAAAGTCGCTGCAATACGTGCCGATGCCGTCAAGCGCGGTGGCAATCTTTGAGGCCAGTTGGAAGAATATCGTCGGGCCGGACGGCAAGCCGGTGTGGGACGGGCACTCGTCCTGATCTGATCACGATCGTCAGTAGGGGGCTCGCAGGCGCCGCCCCCTACTCGTGCGAAGTCAACGGCAACGCGGCGGAGGGGGAATGTGACGGCAGAGACCGCGGGTGTCGCGCGTATCACGGTCGAGAAAGGCCGGGCTGGTGCCATTGGCGACAGCGTCTTTCGCACCCTGACGTTTTTCTTTGCGCTGCTTGTATTGCTGATTTTGGGCGGGGTCATCGTTTCGCTGATTGCCGGAGCGTGGCCGGCGTTCCGAACCTACGGCTTCGGCTTTATCGTCAACCAAGTCTGGAACCCGGTAACCGAGCAATTCGGGGCGCTCGCGCCGATCTACGGCACCTTGGTCACCTCAGCGATTGCGATGCTGATCGGCGTGCCGGTCGCTTTTGGCGTGGCATTGTTTATCACCGAGATCTGCCCGTTGTGGCTGAAGCGGCCAATGGCGACAATGATCGAGTTATTGGCAGCGATCCCCAGCATCATTTACGGTATCTGGGGCCTGTTTGTGTTTGCGCCGTTTGTTCAGCAGTATATTCAGCCGGCGATCATCGACACGCTCGGAAATATCCCGGGAATAGGCGCATTGTTCGCCGGTCCACCGCTCGGCATCGGGGTGCTGACCGCCGGTTTTATTCTCGCGATCATGGTGCTGCCGTTTATCTCCTCGATCATGCGCGATGTGTTCGAGACGGTGCCGCCGATGCTGAAGGAGAGCGCCTATGGTCTCGGCGCCACACGCAGCGAGGTCGTCTGGCAGGTTGTCGTACCCTATACCCGGATCGGCGTTATCGGCGGCATCATGCTTGGGCTTGGCCGGGCGTTGGGCGAGACCATGGCCGTCACATTCGTGATCGGCAACGCCCACAGGATCAGTGCTTCGATCCTACAGCCGGGGACAACAATCTCCGCCTCGCTTGCCAATGAGTTTACCGAGGCGTTCGGCGACCTCTATCGCTCGTCATTGATCGCGCTCGGTTTTATCCTTTTCGTGATCACTTTTATCGTGCTGGCGATCGCCAAGATCATGCTGATGCGGTTGCAAAAGCAGGCGGGAGGCTGAGTTGACAGGAATCTACGCCCGACGCCGTTTTACCAACTCGCTGATATTGAGCCTGTCGATCGCCGCGACCGTCTTTGGGCTGATATTTCTGGCACTGGTGCTGGGTACCCTATTGTACGAGGGTTTCTCGGCGCTGAGCCCGGCGCTGTTCACCCAAATGACGCCGCCGCCGGGCAGCAGCGGTGGCCTATTGAACGCGATTTTCGGCAGCCTCGTGATGACCGCAATCGCGACCCTGATCGGCACGCCGACCGGCATGCTCGCCGGCACTTTCCTTGCCGAGTACGCCCATAACAGCCGCTTTGGCGAAATTGTGCGTTTCATCAACGACATTTTGTTGAGCGCGCCTTCGATCATCGTCGGGCTGTTTGTCTACGAACTCGTCGTCGTGCCGATGGGCAATTTCTCCGCCTGGGCCGGCTCGGTTGCGTTGGCGATCATCGTCGTCCCGGTCGTCGTGCGAACCACCGAGGACATGCTCAATCTTGTTCCCAACGCATTGCGCGAAGCCGCCTCGGCGCTGGGCGCGCCAAAATGGAAGGTGATCGTTATGATCTCCTACCGCGCGGCGCTTCAAGGGATGCTGACCGGGGTCATGCTCGCAATCGCGCGGATCGCCGGCGAGACCGCGCCGCTGCTGTTCACCGCATTAAACAATCAGTTTTGGAGCACGAATCTGAACGCGCCGATGGCCAATCTGCCGGTTGTCATCTTCCAGTTCGCGATGAGCCCCTACGCCGACTGGCAGGTGCTTGCCTGGGGTGGGGCATTGCTGATCACGATCGCCGTCCTTTGTCTCAACATCGGCGCGCGTTTGCTCGCCTCTTGGAGCACGTTCAAACCATGAGCCAGGCTTCGATTGCGACCGCTGCGATGACCGTCTCCCCGCCGCGCCCGACTGCCGTCGGCGCTTCACGCGATAAAGTCGTAATAAGAAATGTGAATTTCTATTACGGTTCAGCCCACGCGCTTAAGGATATCAACCTGCCGTTGCAAGACAAGAGCGTGACCGCGTTTATCGGTCCCTCGGGTTGCGGCAAGTCGACCCTGCTGCGCGTATTGAACCGAATGTACGAACTTTATCCCGGCCAGCGCGCGACCGGCGAGGTCTTGGTCGATGGTGAGAATATCCTGTCCCCAAGCGTCGACCTCAACCTACTGCGCGCCAAGATCGGGATGGTATTTCAAAAACCGACGCCGTTTCCGATGACGATTTACGACAACGTGGCGTTCGGCATCCGCCTCTACGAGAAGCTGCCGCAATCGGAACTCAGCGACCGCGTCGAATCGGCCTTGCGGCGCGCTGCCCTCTGGGACGAGGTCAAGGACAAGCTGAAACAGAGCGGATTGGGCTTGTCGGGTGGCCAGCAGCAGCGCCTGTGCATCGCCCGCGGGATCGCCGTCAAGCCGGAAGTGTTGCTGCTCGACGAGCCCGCTTCGGCGCTTGACCCGATTTCGACCCAGCGGATTGAAGAACTGATCGACGAACTCAAACCCGATTACTGCATCGCGATTGTCACCCATAACATGCAGCAGGCGGCGCGCGTTTCCAACTACACCGCCTTTATGTATCTCGGTGAATTGATCGAGTTCGACGAAACCGAAACCATATTCACGCACCCGAAAGAGCGGCGAACCGAAGATTACATCACCGGCCGCTTTGGCTGAGCCGGCGGAGGGTCCTGATGTCGTCCGAACACATGATCAAGAGCTACGATGAGGAATTGCGGCGCCTCAACAATACGATCACCGAGATGGGCGGGCTCGCCGAGAGCCAACTCGCGACAGCAATCGAAGCGGTAAACGAGCGCGACAGCGATCTCGCCGCCAGTGTCGTCGAAGGCGATGTTGCGGTCGACCAACTGCAGCATGAGTTGGATAATTTTGCGGTGAGGCTGTTGGCGTTGCGACAGCCGGTTGGCGGTGATCTGCGCGGAATCTTCGCCGCGGTGAAAATCGGCAGCGATCTTGAACGGATTTGTGACTACGCCGCCAACATCGCGAAGCGCTCGATCGCCCTCAATCAAGCGCCGCCTGTCCAGCCGATTCATGCGCTGACGCGCATGGCACGGCAGGCACAGCTCTTGGTCAAAGACGTGATCGACGCCTATGTCGAGCGTGATGCCGACAAGGCCTACGAAGTGTGGATGCGCGACGAAGAGCTCGATGAAATGTATGCGAGCCTGTTCCGCGTGCTGTTGACCTACATGATGGAGGACCCGCGCAACATCGGTCCCTCCACTCACCTATTGTTTATGGCCAAGAACATCGAGCGGATCGGCGATCACGCAACCAACATCGCCGAGGATCTCTATTATCTCGTGCACGGCACACCCCTGGTGCAAAAGCGCCCCAAAGGCGACGACACGAGCCTGCAGGCCCTGCAATCGGGTCAGCCGCAAGCATGACCAAGCCGCTTGTACTGATCGTCGAGGACGAAGCGCCGCTCGTCACGCTCTTGCGCTACAATCTCGAGAAAGAGGGTTTCGATGTCAGCGAGGCGGCGGACGGCGAGGAGGCGCTGGTGCGAATCGCCGAGCACAAACCCGACATTGTGCTGCTTGATTGGATGTTGCCTCTCGTCTCGGGAATCGAGGTTTGCCGGCAGATTCGCCGCATGCCGCAGACCCGCACTTTACCCGTGGTCATGCTAACGGCCCGTGGCGAAGAAGCCGACCGCGTGCGCGGGCTTGATAGCGGCGCCGACGATTACATTGCCAAACCGTTTGGTCTGCGCGAGTTGGCGGCGCGATTGCGCGCGGTGATTCGGCGCGCCCAGCCCACTGCCTCCGAAGAAACCCTGCAGTTCGGCCAGGTGACGATGGATCTCGCGGCTCATCGGGTGTCGCGCTCGGACAAGCCGATCCATCTCGGTCCGACCGAATTCCGCCTGCTGCGCCATCTGATGCAGCATCCCGGACGCGTCTTTTCGCGCGAGCAACTGTTGGATGCGGTCTGGGGTCACGACGTCTATGTCGAGGCGCGCACCGTCGATGTTCATATTCGACGCCTGCGCAAGGCGCTCAACGCCGATGGCGGCGCCGATCTCGTCCGGACGGTTCGTTCCGCCGGCTACGCTCTCGATCAGGAAGCGCGCTAGTCTGCTAAGCGTTAGTGCCGCAAGTCGATCCCCGCGTTTAGCCACGCGTATTCGCAGATCCGTGAGCCGCGATTTCTACTCGATTATTACGCGGATCAGGCGATCGGTCGGGCGGCGGCGCGACGTCTCGGCAAGAGCCGCCCTAATCACCGCTGCCGTGGCCTCGTCTTCGGCGGCAATGCTGACTTCAACACCGGATGCGCACGCCCTGACCGCTGCCGGACCGACTTGGTCGATGGCGAATACTGCAACTGAAATCGGATCTGCGGCTTTCACCCGCTCGCGCACGGCAAACCTGGCGAATAATGGGATTTTCTTGGACCCGCGCCGTTTCTCGGCAGTGCGGCTGGCAGCCTTAAACCGGGCCAAAGTTGCCGCAAACACATTGGGTTGGGCGCCTGCTGCTGCGCCTCGTTTGGCCGCCATCGCTTGCTCCCTTTTTTCTCGCTGTTTGATATCAGGGATAGATGACGGTTTTGCAACTCGCGGCCAACATTTAGCGATCGTAAAACTGTAACATACCACGACTAGAAGAGGCGTGAGAAAAATTGTGAGGGGGAAGAGCATGGCTGCCGAAGCCGGCGTGTTCTTTGCTCTGTGGGTGCAAAAGCCTTTGCGCATTGCTGCAGCCAATCCCAGCGGTGTTCGTCTCGCGGACGCGATAGCTGCCCAGGTAGACCTTACGCGACCGGGGCCGGTGCTCGAACTGGGGGCAGGAACCGGGAGTCTCACCCGTGGGCTGATTCGGGCCGGCTGCCCACCCGAGCGCATCATCGCTCTCGAAGGCGAGCCCGACCTCGCCGCTATCCTCCGCGAGAAATTGCCTGGCGTGACCGTCGTCGAAGGCGACGCCACGCGATTGGGGCAACATCCCGCAATTCGCGCAATGCAGCTCTGCAGTGTGGTCTCCAGCTTGCCCGTCAAATGGTTTTCGCCAGAACAGCAAGAAGCTGTTGTGCGGCCCTGCCTCGATCGCCTTGGACGGGGCGGCCGGTTCATACAATTGACCAATGCCTTTCGTTCGCCCTTGGGGATGCAGCAGCTGGGGATAAGCGGGTGTGAGGTCGCTCGGGTTTGGCTCAATCTATTGCCGGCGCAAATCTGGTCTTATTGGGATGCGCGCCAGCCGTCGCCCGGTGGAGAGGCGATATGAGCCGTTCGCAGCGCATGCGCCGTTACCGCACGATCTGGATATCGGATGTGCACCTCGGCACTCGCGGCTGCAAAGCCGAATTTCTGCTGGATTTTCTGCGCCACAATGATGCCGACACGATTTATCTTGTCGGTGACATTATCGATGGTTGGCGTCTCAAGAAATCCTGGTACTGGCCGCAGACGCATAACGACGTCGTCCAAAAGCTGTTACGCATGGTGCGCAAAGGAACGCGCGCGATCTACGTCCCTGGCAATCATGACGAATGGTTGCGCGACTACACGAGTTTGCAGTTTGGCGGGGTCGAAATTCTCGACGAGGCGATCCATGTGACCGCTGATGGCCGGAGGCTGCTGGTCATTCATGGTGATGCTTTTGATGCGGTCGTCACCCATGCCCGATGGCTAGCGCTACTGGGCGACGGCGCCTACACGGTGATGGTGTGGCTCAATCGCCATTTCAACACGGCGCGGCGGCGGCTTGGCTATCCCTATTGGTCGCTTTCGGCCTACCTGAAACAACGCGTAAAGAATGCGGTACAATATATTGCGTCGTTCGGCGACGCCGTTGCCGACGAGGCTCGCCGCCGCGGCGCTGACGGCGTCGTATGCGGTCATATCCATCATGCCGAAATTCGCGATCTTGGCGGTATCCTTTATTGCAACAGCGGTGATTGGGTCGAGAGCTGCACTGCTCTCGTCGAGGATTTCGATGGTTCGCTCGAAGTGGTCAGTTGGATGACACGACGTGCATTCGACCCGCTGGTCATCGACGCCGCTCTCGAAGCCGAACTGCGCGAAGAGGTTTGGGAAACAATGGACGAGCGTCTGTGACAGCTTTGATGGAGACGAGCGAGGGAGGAGCGATGTCGGAAGTGACGATCAGCTTTGTTGTGCCTGCCTACAACGAAGAAGCGTTGATCGCCTCGTGCTTGTACGCAATTTTGGCAGAGACCTCGCGTATTGGCTGCGGCGCGGAAATCATTGTCGTCGACAACAACAGCACCGATCGGACGCGGCAAATCGTAGCGGCAATTCCGGGAGTTGTCATCGTCGATGAGCCGCAGCGAGGTCTCGTGCAGGCACGGCGGGCGGGCTGCCTTGCCGCACGGGGTAGCTTGATCGCCAATATCGACGCCGACACGATGATCCCTCCGGGCTGGCTCGACACGGTACTCGCCGAGTTCGCCAAGCGGCCTGGTCTGGCGGCGCTGAGCGGCCCGTTTATTCATTATGACGCGCCGCGATCGGTTCGAGTGACCGTCGCGATCTTTTATCGGTTTGCTTTTGTCAGCTACCTGGCGGTTCGCTTTGTCTTTCGCGCCGGCTCGATGATGCAAGGCGGCAATTTCGTCATCCGCAAGAGCGCTCTCGACGCCGTCGAAGCATTCAACTCGAATTTCAGCTTTTACGGCGAAGACACCGAACTGGCGCGGCGCTTGAGCAAGGCCGGCGGCGTCAAGTTCTCGTTCGGCTTGCCGGCGTTCTCGTCGGGCCGGCGGCTCGCGGCGGAAGGGCTATTCCACGTCGCTTTTCAATACAGCATGAACTACCTTTGGACAGTGATGTTCAAGCAGCCGTTTACAATGGACTGGCTGGACTTCCGCCACCCGGCTGGCAACACCGACCGGGCCGAATTGGCCGCCGCGGCGTCGACGCGCGGCGATCCACCCCCGCGCTAGGGGTGGGTCGGGGCATCGTCGTGGTTCAGGTCGCACCGTGAAGATAGCCCTCGTTACCGACGCTTGGGCGCCGCAGGTGAACGGGGTTGTGCGCACCTTGTCGACTCTGGCCGACGGGTTGACCGCCGCCGGCCATCAGGTTCTGGCGGTGACTCCCAATCTGTTTCGCACGCTACCGTGCCCGACCGATCCAGCGATCCGGCTGGCCATTGTCGGCCGTCGCCGTGTTTCGCGGGTGCTCGATGCTTTTGGGCCCGATACGATCCACATTGCGACGGAAGGCCCACTGGGTTTGGCCGCACGCGCCTATTGCGTCGACCGACACCGCTCTTTTACCAGCTCTTTCCACACCAAATTTCCCGAATACTTGAATGCGCGTCTCGGCCTGCCGGTGTCGCTCGGCTATGCCGCATTACGCTGGTTTCACGCGCGGTCGAGTGCTGTCATGGTTGCGACCGAAACGGTGCGACGCGAACTCCTGCGGCGCGCCTTTCCGCGCGTGGTTCCGTGGACCCGCGGGGTCGACGCGGATTTGTTCCGGCCCGGCGGGCCGCCGGCGATTGTCCTGCCGCGGCCGGTTTTTCTGTATGTCGGCCGCATATCGCCGGAAAAGAATTTGCCTGACTTCCTCGATCTCGACTTGCCTGGATCAAAACTCGTCGTCGGCGATGGACCGTTACTTGCTGGATTGCGGCGCCGCTATCCGCAAATTTACTTTGCCGGCCAGCAAGATGGCGAGGCGTTGATCCGACACTACGCCGCGGCGGATGTGTTCGTATTGCCGAGCCGAACCGAGACGTTTGGGCTGGTGCTTCTGGAGGCGCTTGCCTGTGGCTTGCCAGTAGCGGCATTGCCGGTTCCCGGTCCACTCGATGTAATCGGCGAGAACGGCCCGGGTGTGCTTGATCAGGATTTGCGGAATGCTGCGCTTGGAGCGCTTGCAATACCGCGGGAGCTCTGCCGCGCTCACGCCCTGCGCTTTTCCTGGCGCGCTTGCATTGACCAGTTTGTCTCCAACCTCGCGGCATCGAGGCGCTTGCCGGCGGCCAATTCCGTGGATCCGGCCGCAGCGAAAGCCTGACCAGTGCTGCCGCTAAGTCGAGCCTGCAGCCCCGGATCGCGCGGACGGGGCTGCGCCAGCCCGGCCGATCACAGCAAACGCGCCGCTATTCGGCGGCGATGCGCTGCCAAGTGATCTCGCGGTGCTCGGTAGTGGGTCCGGCGCCGCGCGGCGGAGGCAACAGGATCATGTGCTCGCCGTCGAAGCGGACCCCGCGCACTTGGTCGCTGCCGATCCGGCTCGGATCCGAGGCGGCATCGACCCGTGTGACGAGCCGAGTACCGTCGAAGGTATAATTACCGCAATACGAGCTGTATTCGCGGGTGTTGCCCGGTGGCAGTTCGGGCCTGCCGTCGCACACCACCGACATCATTCGCCCGTCACCGGTAAAGGTGACGCGGCCCAGCGCCTTTCCGCCATAGGGTGGCGGTAGCGCATTTCCGGCTGCATCCCGGGCGGAGGCGTGGACCAATTTCCAGGTCCCGATGATCGACGGCATGCGAATTCCTCCAGGTTGAGGTAAACATTTGAGGCACCGAGGCTAGGATAAGCCTCTAATCAAAATCGAGGAGACGGAAGATGCGCTGGATCCGGTTCGAGACCAATGGCCATGCGGCGTACGGCATCGTCGAGGGCGACATGGTGACCGAAGTCAAGGGCGACCCGTTTGCCGGGTACGAAAAGACGGCAACTCGGCACCGGATTTCGTCGGTGAAATTGCTGGTGCCGGTCGAGCCGCGAACCTTTTATTGTGCCGGCCTCAACTACGCCGAGCATGTGATCGAAGCGGCGAGAAAGCGTGGCCAGGAGCCGAATTTGCCAAAGGCAGCCGATATCGGCTACCGCGCCAACAACGCGCTGATCGCGCATGGCGAGGCGATCGTTATCCCAAAGGATGCGACCGAGCGCGTGCAATATGAGGGTGAACTCGTCGCCGTGATCGGCAAGAAGGCCAAACACCTGAGCGAAGCCGACGCACTCTCGTGTGTGTTCGGCTGGACGATCGGCAACGATATGAGCGAGCGCACCTGGCAGGCCAATGACCGCACGTTGTGGCGCGCCAAAAACGCCGACACCTTCAAACCGATGGGGCCATGGATCGAGACCGATTTCAATCTCGATGCGGCCGAGACCATCATCCGCGTCAACGGCCAGGAAAAGGATCACTTCAAGACCAGCCACATGCTGTTCGGCCCGGCGACCTTTATCAGCCGCATGTCGCAGTATTTGACGCTTTACCCCGGCGACGTCGTGTGGATGGGCACCGAGGGGGCGCCCGAGAACGTCAAGCACGGCGATACGATCGATATCGAAATCACCGGCATCGGCACTCTGACCAACCCGGTCGTGCGCGAAGGCATGTAGCCGGCCGAAGGAGCGACCGGCGCCCGCACATCATACAAATATCGGCTCTCGGCGAGGCGAGGGCCGGTTTGACAGCGGGCGGCGTGCGATCTTAGGATCGCCTGCGACACAGGCGACCGGAGAACCGGCGCTCAAAACGACAAAACGGGGCCGCAAAGCCGGCCCTTTTGAACAGGAGAGTGGGTATGCATCAAGACGCCATTGTTGCGTCCGTTCCCTGGTATCGTACGCTCAACCGCGAACAGTGGCGGGTCCTCGTCGCCTCGAACCTCGCCTGGCTGTTCGACGGGTTCGAGATCCAGGCATTGTTCCTGACCGTCGGCTTTGCGCTGCACCAGTTGCTGGTTCCAGCGGATTTTCCTGCCCTACCGCGCTACGCCGGCTATGTTTTGGCGACCACCGTGTTCGGTTGGGCGACGGGAGGCGTCATCGGCGGCATCATCGCCGATTATATCGGCCGCAAGCGGACGATGATGCTGGCGATCCTCGCTTATTCCTTGACCACCGGGTTGAGCGCCGTCGCCTGGAATTGGCAGTCTTTCGCGATATTGCGGTTTCTCGTCGGCGTCGGGATCGGCTCGGAATGGGCGACCGGCGCCTCGATCGTCTCGGAATTGTGGCCGGACCACGCGCGCGGCAAGGGCGGCGGGTTATTACAGAGTGGCGCCGGGATCGGCAGCTTTATCGCTGCGGCCGTGTGGCTCGTGATTGGCGGGCTGGGCCCGCATTCCTGGCGACTGATGTACCTGGTAGGAGTCCTGCCGGCATTGCTGGTGCTGTGGATCTGGCGCGGCATGCCGGAATCGGCGCGCTGGGAAGAGGCTGACCAACGCCGCCGCGCGGCGCGCGATATGCACCGTAGCGGAGCCGTGCTCGACGGCGAAGCCGCGGCATTGACGCGCTTCACGGTCACCGACATGTTCCTCGACCATAGTGTCCGCGGGCGACTGATCGCCGCGTTTCTGATGATGTTCTCGGTCACGTTCGGCTTCTGGGGTGTCGCCACTTTCATCCCGACCTATGTCGGCACGGTTGCCGCCAAGGCCGGGTTGTCGGCCCCTTACTACTCGGCGATCGCCGGACTGGTCGGCACTGCCGCCTCGATATTCGGCTTTGTTGGATTGGGCTTTCTTGCCGACGGGATTGGCCGCAAGCCGACGACGATGCTGTGGTATGCGATGTGCCTGATCCTGACGCCGGTCGTCTATATGTGGGCGAAGGGCATGCCCGCCCTGCTCGTCGCGGTTACCGTGTTTGGCTTTTTCACCGGCGGGATCTGGTCGTGGGCGCCGATCTGGCTACCCGAGCTGTTTCCTACCCGGATGCGCGGTACTGCCGTCGCGTTCTGCTTTAACGCGCCGCGCTGGATCTCCTGTATCGGCCCGCTGATCGCCGGCACGCTGATCGTCAGCCTCGGCGGTTATGGCCCGGCGGCGACGATCGTCGGCCTGTTCTTTATTATTGGGGTGATTACCGCGCCGTTTCTGCCGGAGACCCGAGGCCGGCCGCTACCCCACACGGTGTGAGGCGCGGCCTGCTTATGGCGCCGGCAGGGTCCGCACCATGACCGTGCCGGCGAGAAAATCGTGCAAGGTGCGCCGGCGGCGGTTGAACAGCGCGACGAGCAGGATCAGCGAACAGGTCACCCCGATCGTGATGTAGAACAGCGCGGTCTGGATCAGCGCCTGCAGAAAGCTCGGCCGCTCGCCGGTTACCGAGCGCAATTCGAGATCAAAGCAGCGCATGCCAAAGGTCGCCGAGCGCGAGCCGCTCAGCAACAGCGTGTGATAAGCGAGCGGGATCAGCCCAAAGAGGAACCACAGCAGCGGCCCAAGCAACCCAAAGCTCAACAGCCACAGCACCGCGAATGCGATCCACACAGCAATCGCGATGACACCGATAAACAATAGGTCCAGCATGTACGCCATGACCCGGCGCCATAGCACGCCTTCGTAAAGCTCGGGAAAGGCGGCCGGGTCGGGAATGGCGAAATGGTCGGCGGCCCAGGGAAAGTCGTATCCAGCGGTCACATTGAGCCCCAGATAGCGAGTTGACGCCGAGCATGTGGGGATGCCGCAGGCCGCGGCAAGCGGGTGGTTGACCGTCCTGTGATAGATTAGGCTGGCGCTCCACGCACCCCAGTTAAGGAAGATCCCGTGCCTGCTTACATTATTGCCGACGTTAAAGTAACGAATGCCGCCGGCTACGAGCCCTATCGCCCGCTGGCCGCCGCCAGCATCGCCCGCTTTGGCGGACGTTTTCTGGTCCGCGGCGGCAAGGCCGAGTTGCTTGAAGGCGCCGGCGAGCCGGAGCGGACCGTCGTCATCGAGTTTCCCGATGCCGATACCGCGCGGCGTTGGTATCACTCCGATGAATACCAGCAAGCCCTGAAAATCCGGCAAGCCAATTCGACCGCGCACGTGATCCTGGTCGAGGGCGCCTAGCTGGCAGCAAGTAGCCGCCCGACTGGCTCAGGGAAATGGCGCGCGCCTATTCGAGATCGTCGCCGCTCTCTGAGAGAAGGAGGCGGGTCGGGAAACCGGCTTGGTTGAGGGCGTTTATCAACAGTTCGACATGCCGCCGGTTCTGGGTTTCGACGACGACGTCGAGTTCGGCGCGCTTGACCGAGGTGTCGTGAAATAGCCGCTGATGGTGAACCTCGACAATGTTGCCGGCGTGCTTGCCGATGATCCCCGAGACCCGCGACAGCGCTCCCGGGACATCGGGTAATTCGGCGCGCAGGCGCACCAGTCGCCCTTCGCGTACTAAACCGCGCATCAGGATCGAGGCTAGCAGCCGACCGTCAATGTTGCCGCCGCTGACGACAACCGCAACCCGCTTGCCGGCAAAGCGCTCGGTTGCGGCGAGCACCGCGGCAATCCCGCTGGCGCCCGCACCCTCGACAATCAGCCTCTGCTTTTCGAGCAGGATTTCGACCGCACTCTCGATTGCCGGCTCATCGACCAGCAGGATGTCGGACACCAACTCCTCGACCACGCGGCGCGTCAGCCGCCCCGGTTGTTTGACCGCGATGCCTTCCGCCAACGTCATCTGCTCGGCCGGTGGACCCGGGTCCTCGCCGCGTATCAGCCGGTACATCGATGGATAGAGTGCCGCTTCTACGCCGATGATTTCGATATCGGGTGCGAGCGCTTGGGCTGCGATGGCGATGCCGGAGACCAGCCCGCCGCCGCCAATCGGCACGACAATCGTGTCAAGATCGCGCAGGTCGTCGAGCAATTCGAGTGCGATCGTCCCTTGTCCGGCAATGACGGCCGGGTCGTCATAGGGGTGCACAAAGCTGAGGCCTCGTTCGCGGCTGAGGGCGTGCGCGGCTTCGCCGGCAGCGGTGAGACCTTCACCCTTTAGCAGCACGCTGGCGCCAAACGCCTCTGTGCGGTCTATTTTGGTGAAGGGCGTGCCCTCCGGCATGACGATCGTCGCCGGGATCCCGAGACGCTGGGCATGATAGGCGACCCCTTGGGCGTGGTTTCCGGCGGACATCGCAACGACCCCGGTGCGGCGCTGCTCGGGCGTCAGGGTCAGCAGCTTATTCAAGGCGCCGCGCTCTTTGAATGAGCCGGTGCGATGCAAGGTTTCGAGCTTTAGATAGATCTCGGCGCCGGCCAGTTCAGATAAGGCCGGGGCGGCAACAGTCGGGGTTCGCGCGACCGCGCCCGCAATTGCTGCCGCGGCCTTGCGGATGTCGGCGATTGTGACCGGCAGATCATTCATTTGCGGGAACCAGTTCGAGAGTCGACATAGCCGGAGCGCGACCGGGGACGAGCAGGCCAAAGTCGCGCCAGCGGTGCAGAAGATCTGCAAAGTGACCCGAGAGCGGGTTGCCGGACTGGCCGGGGGTGACGATCATGCGCGAATCCTCGAGCGAGGCGAGATCGGTAATGATGCGCAAGCCGGCGCCGAATGCCTGTTGATAGGGATGCTGGTCGTTGCGAATAAGGCTGGGGGCGTGATCCACCGTGTCCGCGGCACCACCGGTCGAAATTGACGGCGAGAACCAGTCGCGCAAGATCGGGATGCGGCTGAACACCGGGTTGGCAAAAACCGCAATGTGCGCACGGCCCCAGCGCCATTCCGACATGTTGGCGCCGTAGGCTTCGCGAAGTTCGGCGAGTGTGGCCGCCAGCGACTCCGCGAGGCGGCTCGCGCAATTCTGCGTCCCGGGCCGCTTTGGGTCGTCGCACCAATCCGGGCGCTCTGTCAGCACCGCCTCCATTACGTCGGGTTTTAGATCCCAATACCCCGCGACCGCCGCGCCAAATCGGGCAAACAACACAGCCCGGCTGAATTGCCGCAGCCACGCTGTGAACAGCAGCGGCGCCACCTTGTCGCGGTCCATGCGAAAATCCCATTGGCGCAGCAAGTCGAGCGCCTGATGGGAGGCGGCGTCCGCTGGGGAAATTTGGGCCATGAGCGGCACCATTCGCTTGGCCTCCAAGGACAGTGTGTCGGCCTGGATCGCGGCGCTCGTCGCCGGTGTCTGCACCGGGATCGCATCGAGCAGAGCGTTGATCCGCTCGGCGCGGTCGGGCCAATCCCAGCCGCGGCTGATGAAATAGGGATAGCTGTCGGGTACGATCTTGTTGTTGGCGCTGACAAAACGCCCCATGGACGGGTTCGTGCCGCTAGGCAGAGCGTCGAACGGGATAAAGCCGGTCCAATCATAATCGCCGGTCCAACCCGGCGCCGGCATCCAGCCTTCGCCCTTTTTGCGGATCGGTACCAGACCGGGCGCCATAAAGCCGATCGTGCCGCCGTCATCGGCGTAGACGATATTCTGAATGGGTCCGACAAAGTTGCGCCATGCCTCGCGAAAGCTCGTCCAATCATTGGCGCGATTGGCCTCCCACACCGCCTGGGCGCTGCGGTCTCCCGGCTGCAGGAAGGTCGCCGAGAGTGCCAGCACATAACCGGGGTCAGCCGTGCCGGCCGGCAATGCGTCTGACAGCACCGGGCCATGCCGCGTGGCGCGGACAATCAGGTCGACCGGCGCGCCGCCGTTTACCAGAATTTTTTCATGGCGAGTGACGAAAGCCGCGCTGCCCTCGGGGGTCAGATAGCGGGTCGAATCCTGGGGATCGAGCTTTTCGACAAACAAGTCTTCGACATCGGCGGTCGTCGTCGTAAAGCCCCAAGCGATGTGGCTGTTGTGACCGATCACGACGAGAGGCACGCCGGCGGCGGTGGCGCCGGCAATGACGCCGGAAGGTGTCTTCAGCCGCGCTAGGTACCATGGGCCGGGCGCCCCGAAATCGAGATGCGGGTCATTGGCAAGAAGCGGCTTGCCGCTGGTGCTGTGCTTGCCGTCAACGACCCAGTTGTTTGAGGTGTAGCGCGGTCCGACCAAACTAGGCAGCGCGTCCAACAACGCGCCAAGTTCGAGCCGCCGATAGATCGGCAGCATCGCCGCCAGGGTTATCGGTCCGTCTTTCGGATATTCGGGATAGAGAAAGGCGAGGTCGGCGGGCGAAATCGATCGCGCTATGTAAGCGCGCTGCAACTCGCCGCGGTAATTGCCACTGATCTGCAAGGCCATCAGTTTGCCCCAAGCGAGGCTGTCGGCTTCGCGCCACGGTTCCGGCGAAAAGCGCAGTAGCTGGAACTCCGGCGGCAGCGCGCCACCGTGTGACGACAGAAGAGCGTTGACCCCGGCCGCGTAGGCGGCCAGCGCGCGGTTGAGGTCCGTCGACAAAGACGGAATCTCATCTTGAGCCGCACGATAGAGCCCGAGGATGCGCATCTGCCGGTCGATCGGCAGCGCCGCATTGCCGAAAATTTCGGCGAGCCGCCCCGAGGCATAACGGCGCATCAGCTCCATCTGAAACAGCCTGTCTTGCGCATGCACAAAGCCGAGACCGAAAGCGGCGTCCTCGTCACTTTGGGCGATGATGGTCGGCACGCCGTCGGCATCGCGCTCGATACGGATCGTTGCGTTCGGCCCGGTCACGACCATACGACCGCTCGTCTGCGGCAATGAGGAGCGCAGGTAGAGGTAGAGCCCGCCGGCTGCGACCAATGCCAGCGCTGCAACACCGGCGAATATACCGAGCCCGACCCGACCCCTCCCGCGCGCGCGAAAGCGGGAACGGGAGGGTGGCGGCATCAGAGGCCGAGTTCGCGCAGGATCCGCTCACGATCGGCATCGAGGTCCGGCGCCGGCGCGCGGGTCGGCGGGTCGGGAAATGCCGATAGTTTCATGGGGTTCCCGGCGAGCTGCAATGAGCCCATCGTCGGATCATCGACCGCCACCAGCATGTTGCGCGCCTCGGTCTGCGGGTGGGCGAGCGCCTGGGCTATGTTGTTGACCGGGCCGCACGGCACCCCCGCCGCTTCCAGCACCGCGATCCAGTGATCGGTGCCGGCCTCACGCAATACACTTTCGATTTCCGCCTTCAGCGCTTCCTGGTGTTGGTTGCGGAGCGGATTGGTTTTGAACAGCTGGATTTCGCTGAGATCGGGGCGGCCCAGCGCTTTGGCGAGCTTGACAAACAACCCATCATTGCCGGCTGCGATGATGATGTTGCCGTCGGCGGTGGCGAACGCCTCGAACGGCGTGATCGAGGGGTGGCGTGCGCCCATTGGCCCCGGGATTTCACCTGTCGACGTGTAGCGCACGATCGCGTTTTCGAGCAGCGCCAGCTGGCAGTCGAACAACGATACGTCGACCTTGGTCGCCTCGCCGGTGCGCTCACGATGCAGCAAGGCGGCGTTGAGCGCGATGGCGGTGAACAGCCCGCCGCCAAGATCGCCGATCGAGGTCCCGATGCGGGTCAATGGCATGCCCGGATGACCGGTGATGCTCATGACCCCGCCCAAACCTTGCACGACCATGTCGTAGGCCGGGTAGTGCGAATACGGGCCGGTGTGGCCAAAACCCGAGGCGGCGGCATAGACGAGCCGGGGATAGCGCGGGTGCAAACTCTCCCAGCCGTAGCCGAGCTTTTCCATTGTGCCGGGGCGGAAATTCTCGACGAGAGTGTCGGCTTTATCTAGCAGGCGCTCGAAAATGTCGCGGCCCTCGGCCGATTTCAAGTCGAGGGAGATCAACTCCTTGCCGCGGTTGACCGAAGAGAAATAGGCCGATTTGCCGTTGCGGAACGGGCCGTAATGCCGCGCGTCGTCCCCTTGGCCCGGCGGCTCGACCTTGATGACGCGGGCGCCGAGTTCGGCCATCAGCAGGGTGCAGTAAGGACCCGCAAGGATGCGGGAAAGGTCGACGATGATGATGCCGGAGAGCGGCCCCTGTTGCGCCATGTCCGATGTTCCTTTCGCGGCGAGGCATCCGGTCAATAGCCCAGAGCGGCCCGCGACCGCAACCGATGCCCGATTGAAAATACCCGCAATGCCGGGACATTGCGCTGTCGCAGAGCTTTATTACATCAGTAATGATCTAAGTATCTGGATGTAACATGCCGAATGTCGTGACCATTACTCGACCCGACGTCATCGCGCTGATCGAAAAGGCCGCCAAAAAGCTGACGAGCGGCAACAAGACCCAGGCCGTGGCGCTGGCGATGCGTCGCCTGTTAGACGCGGATGCCCGCGCCCATTCACTGTTTGGGGCTCACCCCGGGTCGGTCCGGGTTCGCGAGGGCGTTGACCTCACCGCGCCGGCGCTCGACGTCGATCCGGACGCCGAAACCGGTCGAGAAATCGAGCATTGACCGAAGCGCTGCTGCTCGACACGCACATCGCCCTTTGGCTGGACGCGGGTTACGCCCATCTTCACCCGTCGACGCGGACGCTGATCGACGGATGCTGGCAGGATGGCGGCACCATCCGGCTGAGCGCCGTCAGCGTCAGGGAAATTGCCCTGCTGGTCGATAGCAACCGCATCCAGCTGGATCTCCCGATTGAGGATTGGGTAACGCGGTTTGTCCAACGACCGGGCATTCAAGCGGTGCCGCTTAACCATCGTGCCGCTGCCCGTAGCTACCGTCTGCACCAGCTGGAGCACCGCAATCCGGCAGACCGGCTTTTGATCGCTACCGCGATTGTATTAGCCTGCCCGCTGGTCACCTATGATGACCGTATCTTGCGCTTTGCCAAGGATTATGGAGCGCAATATGGGTTCGGGATTAGCGCCTGATTTTAGAAAGCGTGCACCGCCCGGTCATTCGCCGCAGGAGTTCGAGCCACTCGGAACGGTGCCGCTGCGCCATCTTGCATCAGCCGCAATTGGCTGGCATCGCTTTTTGGGCGTGGCTGCAGGAGGTCCGACATTGCGGCGATTTTGGTTGAGCGGCGCGGTAATTGCCATCGTGTTGGCGGGGCTGCTGCCGGAGGCTCGTGCGGCCGCGACCGAGTGGGTCGGCGATAACCATGCCGCGGCACGCCTGATCACCGCCACTGACGCCACGGGTTCGGGCAAAACCGTCGAAGCGGGTCTCGAAATCCGGCTGGCGCCGGGTTGGCACGCATATTGGCGCACGCCGGGTGATGCCGGGATACCGCCGAGCATCGATTGGTCAGGGTCCGAAAACCTGACGCGGGCGGAGATCGCCTGGCCGGCACCGGCGCGCTACTCGCTGCAGGGCTTCGAGACCGCCGGGTACCGCGATCATATTGTTCTGCCGATCACGGCGACCATGCCACAGCCCGGCAATTCGCTCGATCTGCAAGCGTTGGTGAGTTGGGCGGCCTGCGCCAATATCTGCGTGCCTTATTCGACAAAGTTGGACCTGCGGTTACCTGCCGGACCCGCTGCGCCCGCACCGGAGGCGGGGCTGATCGGCGAAGCCCGCGCGCGTGTTCCGCAACCGGCGGCGGTGGCGGGTGTCGAGCTCGTCGCGGCCAATGTAGCCGCCAGGGGTGCAGACGCGGCTCTTTCTCTCCGGCTGCGCAGTAAGGACATACCCTTCAAAACACCCGACCTATTTGTCGAAGGGCTGGACAAAGGATCGCCCGGCCGGCCGGATATAGCGCTGTCGCAGGCGCGACACATGGCGCGGTTAACCGTACCAATCCGCGATGCGGCTGCCGCCGCGATTGCCGGCAAACGGCTGAGTTTGACCCTCGTTGACGGCCGCCGGGCGGCGGAGTTCACGGCGACCCCGTCACCAGCCGCCCCCGCCGCTAACGCATCGCGACTGCTTCCGATCATCGCGATCGCCCTGCTCGGTGGGCTTGTGCTCAACGCCATGCCGTGCGTCTTGCCGGTGCTGTCGCTGAAACTGCTGTCGGTCGCGAGCCATGCCGGCGCCGAGCGGCGTCGGGTCCGCTTCGGGCTGGCGATGACAGCGTTTGGCGTGCTCGCCTCGTTCGCCCTAATTGCGGCATCGTTGATCGCGCTCAGAGCGTCGGGCGCCGCGATCGGGTGGGGAATCCAGTTTCAGTGGCCGTGGTTTATCGCGGCGATGGCGGCGGTCACGACATTGTTCGCCGCGAGCCTGTGGGGCTGGTTGCCGATCTTGCTGCCACGGTTCGCCTATGAAGCGGCGGCCGACATTCGGGCGCCATCGCCTTATGCCGATGCGTTCTTGACCGGAGCTTTCGCGACCCTCCTTGCCACCCCGTGTTCGGCGCCGTTTGTCGGCACCGCAGTCGGCTTTGCATTGGCGCAAGGGCCGGGCGAGATCGCGATCGTGTTTGCTGCGCTGGGGCTCGGGATGGCGACGCCCTATCTGGCAATCGCCGCCTTCCCGCGGTTGGTTCGGTTGCTGCCGCGTCCCGGCCGGTGGATGAATGTGTTGCGCATCGCGCTTGGGTTCGCTTTAGCCGGCACGGCAGTCTGGCTGCTGATTGTACTTTCGGCGTTGTCCGGAACTCGGGTGGCGTTGATTGCCGCGGCGGCTTTGACAGCCGTGGTTGCGGTCCTCGCGGTAAAAGGCCGGCATGGCTTCTCGGCCGCTGGGGCGCGGGTCGCGAGCGCTGTTACGGCGGGGTTGGTTGCGGTGGCGGTATTGTGGCCCGCCTTCGCCGGTGTGGTGGCGTCTGGCTCGATCGACGGTAGCGGCCGCTGGCAGGCGTTCGATCCGCAGCAAATCCAGCGGCTGGTCGGCGAGGGCAAGATCGTCTTTGTCGATGTGACAGCGGCCTGGTGCCTGACGTGCAAGGTCAACGAAGCGGCGGTGCTCGACCGTGATCCGGTGGCGGGACGGCTGTTCGGGCCGAATGTCGTCGCGATGCGCGGCGACTGGACGCGACCTGATCCAGTATTGACCCGATACCTCGAAAGCTTTGACCGATATGGCATTCCATTTAATGCGGTTTACGGCCCCGGCCGCCCGCAGGGCGAATTGCTGCCCGAGTTGCTGAGTGCCGGCGCTGTGGAACGGGCGCTGGACCACGCCGCGGCCCGGGGCTAACAGCGCTCCGCCGGAGCGCGCTCCCGCCGCTGCGAGCGCCGTTGTCGGCGTTCGCGTTGTGGTATATCGATCTGTCCTGGGAGCCGGGTCGATCGGGGGGATCGACGGTGCTCCGTGGCGCAGGGTGCGACTTTGTTTGGCCCGGCGCTTGCTGATCGTTGCGGTGGGCCGATGCGCGATCGAGACAAAGACAGTCGGGAAACCGACGACCGGCGAACAGCCGCGCTAATGGGCCTCGCCATCGTGTTGTCGTTGGCGATTGCCGGGGTGGTGCTGATGCGCGACCTCGGCAAGGAGGCAAAGCTTGAAGATTGTCTGATGTCAGGGCGCACCAATTGTGCGCCGATCGAGATTCCGCAGGCGCGATAGCGGTCTGATCGTGCGACGTTTCGCGCACAGCGGGCCGATCTCGGCCAGGATGGACAGAGGACGCCAAAACCTATAGAGATTGTCTATGATATATCGTCGTTAACTTGCTTGATTAAGGGAGTCGCTCGTCATGTTCAGGCGCGCGATCGGCGTGGCGGCCATCTTGTTTGCCGCTGCGGCGCTGGTGATTTGGTGGCACAGCTTTGGTGGCAACGGACCGCGGGCGACGGCCCAAACACCGCCGGCGGCGGTTCCTGTTACGGCTGGGACCGTCGCGGCCCAGGATGTACCGGTTTATCTACAGGGCATTGGCACGGTACAAGCTTACAACATGGTCTCGATAAAGACCCGTGTCGATGGCCAGATTGTCAAAGTCTACTTTAAAGAAGGGCAGGAAGTAAAAGAAGGCGATCCGCTTTTTGAAATCGATCCGCGGCCATTTCAGGCGGCACTCGAACAAGCGCAGGCAACTCAGCAGAAAGACCAGGCGCAACTTGCCGGCGCCAAGCTTGATCTCGAGCGATACTCGAAACTTCTCGGCACCGGTTATCAAACTCGGCAAAGCTATGACAATCAGACCGCGCTCGTCGCCCAGCTGCAGGCGGCTCTGAGAGGCGATCAAGCGCAGATCGATAATGCGACCCTCAACCTGGGCTACGCCGAGATCCGCGCGCCGATCGACGGACGTCTCGGGGCGCGGCTAGTCGACAAGGGAAATCTCGTTCACGCGAATGACAATACCGCGCTCGTGACGATCACCGAGCTAAAGCCGATTTTTGTCAGCTTCACATTGCCGCAAGACACGCTTGATGAGATCCGCGAGCAGCAGCAAAAGGCGCCACTCATTGTCCGCGCCTATAGCAGCGACGGCAGCAAGCTACTGTCCACGGGAAGGCTGACCCTGATCGACAATTCGATCGACCAGGCGACCGGAACAATTCACCTGAAGGCGCGCTTTGACAATCAGGACGAGCGGTTGTGGCCCGGCGAGTTTGTTAGCCTACGGGTGATTTTAAAGACCCGTCCCAACGTCGCCACGGTTCCGTCGCAAACCGTGCAACAGGGGCCGAACGGCAGCTACGCGTACATTATCAAGCCCGATGACACGGTCGAGCGCCGTACGGTCGACGTCGCCTCCATCCAGGATGGGCTCGCCGTTATCACCAAAGGGCTGTCGCCCGGCGAGCGGGTCGTCGTTGACGGGCAGTTTCGCCTGACCCCTGGGGTCCGGGTAAAGATTCTGCCCACGCGGCCGGCGGGCGCCGCCAGTTGAGAACCCGACCCTTTTCTGTCTTCGCCGTGACGCATTCGAACCGCGCAGGTGATCGTCGATGAGCATCTCAGAACCTTTTATCCGGCGGCCGATCGCGACCTCGCTACTGATGCTGGGTGTGCTGGTGTTTGGCGTCGCGGCCTACGGATTGTTGCCGGTCGCTTCACTGCCGAACGTCGATTTCCCCACGATCTCGGTGAACGCAACCTATCCGGGGGCGAGTCCCGATACGATGGCGTCTGCGGTCGCCACGCCGCTCGAACAGCAATTTGCGGCGATCCCCGACCTCGACCAAATGACGTCGACAAGCGGCGTTGGCACAACAACAATCACTCTGCAATTCAACCTGGCGCGCAATATTGACGCCGCCGCGCAAGACGTGCAGCAGGCGATCAATGCCGCCAGCGGTTTATTGCCGCCGGACTTGCCAAGCCCGCCGACCTACCGCAAGACCAACCCCGCCGATCGCCCGGTGCTGATCTATGCGGTTCACTCCGACGGTCTCCCGGTTTATCGCATCGACAACTACGCGTACACGGTGCTGGCGCAAAAGCTGTCAACCGTCCCCGGCGTGTCCGAGGCGCGGATCTTTGGACAAAAGCCGTACGCGGTTCACGTGCAGGTCAACCCCGGGTCACTCGCGTCTCGCGGGCTCGGCTTCGAAGATGTTCGCAATGCGCTGGTGACGGCGACCATCAATCGGCCGAAAGGCAATTTAGAGGGCGCGCACCAGACTTACACGCTCGACACCAACGATCAGCTGTTTGACGCGGCCGCGTTCAACAATGTCATCGTCGCCTATCGGAACGGCGCCCCGGTCCGCGTCAAAGATGTCGGAGAGGCGACGGACGGGGTGCTGAATGCCAGGACCGGGGCCTGGTTTGGCGATACCCCAGCCGAGGGGTTGGCGATCCAGCGGCAGGCCGGCGCCAATACGATCCAACTGGTCGACACGATCAAAGCGATGATGCCCCGGCTCGAGGAGTTGATACCGCCATCGGTGAAGGTCGATTTACTCTCTGATCGCTCTGTGGTGATCCGCGCAGCCGTGCACGACGTGCAGATCACGATGTTGCTGACGATTGGCCTCGTCATTCTGGTGATCTTTTTATTCCTGCGGACCTTGTGGGCCACGATCATTCCGAGCTTGGCCGTGCCGCTGTCGCTGCTCGCAACTTTTGCAATCATGTATGCGGCCGGCTACAGCCTCGACAATATCTCCTTGATGGCGTTGACGATTTCGGTCGGCTTTGTCGTCGACGACGCGATCGTGATGATCGAGAACATCGTGCGCTACATCGAGCAGGGGATGCGCCCGTTCGACGCCGCATTAAAAGGCGCCGGCCAAATCGGATTTACGATCATCTCGATCACCTTTTCGCTGATCGCGGTGTTCATTCCTCTGTTTTTTATGGGCGGCATTATCGGTCGGTTGTTCCGGGAATTTGCCATTACCGTATCGGTGGCGGTCGTTGCTTCGGCAGCGATCTCGCTGACGCTGACGCCGGTCTTATGCTCGCTATTTTTAAAGGAGCAGGGGCTGCATTCATCGGGCCGCTTCAACCAGGCGGCCGAAGGTGCGTTCAACTGGATGCTCGCCACTTATGACCGCGGCCTGGGGTTTGTCTTTCGCCATCAATTCGTAACGCTGTTGTCGACCTTGGCGCTGATCGTCATCACCGGGTATCTCTACGTGAAGATTCCCAAGGGGTTTTTTCCGCAACAGGACACCGGGTTCATTTTCGGCGAGGTTGACGCCCGCGAGGATTCGTCATTCTACAGCACCGCGGCATTGGCTCACCGGATCGCCGACATCGTTAGACGGGAGCCGGGTGTCTCAGGTGTTATTTGGTTCGCTGGCGCCTACTCCTACAATCCGACCGAAAACACCGCGCGGATGTTCATTCAGCTTAAGCCGCATGACGAGCGCGACCTGACCTCCGATCAGATCATTCAGAAGCTGCGCCCAAAGGTCGCCGCCGTCGAAGGCGTAAAATTCTTTATGCAGTCCGGTCAGGACGTCACGATTGGCGGACGTCTCAGCCGCACCCAATACCAATACACCCTGACCGATACGGATCTCGGAGAACTGACGCACTGGGCGCCGATCCTCGAAGGAGCGATGAGGAAGCTGGCGGAGTTGCAGGATGTCAACTCCGACGAACAGGTCGCGGCACCGCATATCGCAATCGAGATCGACCGCGACGCCGCCTCTCGGCTTGGGATTTCGCCATCGCTGATTGACGCCACGCTGTACGACGCGTTTGGTCAGCGCCAGGTCGCGACGATGTATACCGCGACTAATCAATACAAGGTGATCCTCGAGGTCAATCCGAAATTCCAAGAAGATCCGACAGCGCTGTCCAAGATTTACATTGCGGGGCCAAACGGCGCGCAAATCCCGTTAAGCTCGTTTGCTCATTTCTCCTCAAAGCTCGAGTCTCTGTCGGTCAATCATCAAGGCCAGTTCCCAGCGGTAACCTTGTCGTTCAATCTGACGCCAGGAACGGCGCTCGGTCCGGCGGTTGACAAGATTTTGGCAATCAAGCAGCAGTTGCGTGTTCCGGCGACGCTCGAAGGCGCGTTCCAAGGTTCCGCGCAGGCCTTTCAGGCTTCACTGTCATCGATGCCGTTGCTGGTCGCGGCGGCAATTCTCGTCGTCTACATCGTCCTGGGCGTGCTTTACGAAAGCTATATTCACCCGCTCACGATCCTATCGGCATTGCCCTCGGCCGGTGTGGGCGCGCTCTTGGCGTTGATGTTGCTGCATTACGATTTGACCGTGATCGCGATGATCGGCGTCATCCTGCTGATCGGCATCGTCAAAAAGAACGCGATCATGATGATCGACTTTGCGTTGCAGGCCGAGCGGATCGAGGGCAAGAGCCCGCGCGAGGCGATTCACCAGGCCTGCCTGTTGCGCTTTCGGCCGATCATGATGACGACCTTTGCAGCCTTGTTTGGCGCCATGCCGATCGCATTCGGGCAAGGGGCAGGCTCCGAATTACGGCGGCCGCTCGGTATTGCGATCGTCGGCGGGCTGCTCGTGTCGCAGTGGCTAACCCTATACACGACACCAATCATTTATCTTTATCTCGAACGATTTGCCAACTGGGTCGGTCGTCCGTACCGGCCGTCGCGAATGGCGGAGGTGCTGGCAGGCGAGGGCAGGCCGGTGCTGGTCCAAGAGCGCCAGGGCGCGGAGTGAATGTAATGAAGCGACCGGGAACTGCTGTCGGGCGGCCCACCGCAGCTCCCGCGCTATACACATGACCGGGGTCTTGGCGCCAAGGCGCGCTCGTACCTAGAGCAGCCTCCGATGAGCATTTCTGAACCTTTCATCCGGCGGCCGATCGCCACCTCCCTGTTGATGCTGGGGGTGCTGGTTTTTGGCATCGGCGCCTTCAACCTGCTGCCGGTTGCAGCGGTGCCCAATGTCGACTTCCCGACGATCACCGTGACAGCACAGTACCCCGGCGCCAATCCCAGCACGATGGCGTCGGCGGTCGCGACTCCGCTCGAACAGCAATTCATCTCGATCCCGTCGCTGAGCGAGATGACCTCGTGGAGCGGTGTCGGCGTCAGTTCGATCACGCTGCAATTCGACCTGAACCGCAATATCGATGCCGCGGCGGGCGACGTGCAGCAGGCGATCAATGCGGCCAGCGGCCTGTTGCCCAAGGACATGCCGACCCCACCGACCTACCGCAAGGTGAACCCGGCGAACTTTGCCATCCTGATCTATGCGATCCACTCCGATGACCTGCCACCCTACGAGGTCGACCAGTACGCCACCAATGTCATCGCGGACCGCCTGTCGACCGAGCCCGGCGTCGGGCAGGTCTTTGTCTTCGGCTCGATGCCTTATGCCGCCCGCGTCCAGATCAATCCGGCGTCCCTCGCCGCCAAGGGGCTGGGGCTGGAGGACGTCCGCAACGCACTCGTCGCAGCGACGGTCAACGGGCCGAAGGGTGAAATCGAGGGCGATCAACAGGCGATCGCCCTCGATACAAACGACCAGCTGTTCAAAGCCGCGCAATACGGCAACATCATCATTGCCTACAAGAACGGCGCGCCGGTGCACATCAAGGATGTCGGCGACGTCATCAACTCGGTGCAGAACGAGCGGCTCCGCTCATGGTTCGGCGACCAGCGGGCAGAAGGCATCGCCATCCAGAAGGAGCCCGGCGCCAACACGGTCGCCGTGGTGGACCGCATCAGAGCGCTGATGCCGAAGCTCGAGCAGTCGCTGCCGCCCTCGGTCCATGTCGACCTGATGTCCGACCGCTCGCAGACGACGCGAGCGGCGATCAGCGACGTGCAATTGACCATGCTGCTGACGATCACCCTCGTCGTCGTCGTAATCTTCCTGTTCCTGCGGACGTTGTGGGCGACGGTGATCCCGAGCCTGGCGGTGCCGCTGTCGCTGCTCGCCACCTTCGGCGTCATGTATGTCGGCGGCTACAGCCTCGACAACATCTCGCTGATGGGGCTGACGATCTCGGTGGGCTTCATCGTCGACGATGCGATCGTCATGATCGAAAACATCGTGCGTTATATGGAACAGGGGATGCGCCCGTTCGATGCGGCGCTGCGCGGTGCGGGGCAGATCGGCTTCACAATCGTGTCAATCACGATTTCACTGATCGCCGTGTTCATCCCGTTGTTCTTCATGGGCGGGATCATCGGCCGGTTGTTCCGTGAGTTCGCCGTAACCGTAGCGGTGGCAGTGATGGCGTCGGCGATCGTGTCGCTGACCCTGACCCCGGTCCTATGTTCGCTATTTCTGAAGCAGGAAGGGCTGCATCCCAAGGGCCGCTTTAACCGCGGCGCCGAGCGCGTGTTCCAGGCGGTGCTGCGCCGCTATGACCGCGGGCTCGGTTTCATCTTCCGCCATCAGTTCGCCGCGCTACTGGCGACGCTGCTGCTGATGGTCGCAACCGGGTATCTATACGTAAAAATGCCAAAGGGCTTTTTTCCGCAGCAGGATACCGGGTTCGTCTTCGGCGAACTTGATGTCCGCGAAGACGCTTCGATGATCCAAACCGACAAGATCCGGCGCAAGGTCGTCGACATCGTCATGCACGACCCCGGCGTGCAGGGCGTCTTCTCGTATGACGGCGCCACGCCCTACAACCCCGCCGAGAATACCGCGCGCATCTTTTGGGGGCTGAAACCCTACGATCAACGCGACGCCACCGCAGAGCAGATCATCCAGCGGTTGCGCAAGAAGGTCGCTGCCATCGAGGGCGCCAAATTCTATATGCAAGTGCCGCAGAACATCACGGTTGGCGGCCGTCTGAGCCGCACGCAATACCAGTACACATTAACCGACACCAATATCGACGAGCTCAACCATTGGGCGCCGATCATCGAAGCCGAAATGCGGAAACTGCCCGAACTGCAGCAAATCGCGTCCGATCAGCAGATTGCCGCCGCACATTTGGCTATCGAGATCGATCGCAATGTGGCCTATCGGCTCGGATTGTCGATGAACCAGATCGACCAGACGCTCTACGATGCATTTGGCCAGCGACAGGTCGCGACGATCTATACCGCGACTAACCAGTACAAGGTAATCCTCGAAGTCCAGCCGAAGTACCAGCACGACCCGAATCTGCTGTCCGAGATTTACGTCTCCGGTCCCGGTGGCGTTCAGGTGCCGCTGGGCAGTTTCTCGCACTTCGCGCGGAAGGTCGAACCGTTGCTGATCAGCCACCAGGGTATCTTCCCGGCGGTCACACTGTCGTTCAACCTGGCTCCAGGTGTGGCACTCGGACAGGCGGTCGACGCCATTCAGGCGATGACCCAGCGCCTGCACGTGCCGCCGACGCTGAACGTCTCGTTCCAGGGAACCGCACAGGCCTTCCAGGCCTCGCTGTCGTCGATGCCGCTATTGGTCGCCGCGGCGATCCTCGTCGTCTATATCGTGCTGGGAATCCTTTACGAGAGCTACATCCATCCGATCACGATTCTGTCTGCGTTGCCCTCGGCCGGTGTCGGGGCGCTGCTGCTGCTGTGGCTTTTGCATTATGATCTGTCGGTGATCGCGATCGTCGGCATCATCCTGCTGATCGGCATCGTAAAGAAAAACGCGATCATGATGATTGACTTTGCGCTTCAGGCCGAGCGGCTCGAAGGCAAAAGCCCGCAGGAAGCGATCCACCAGGCGTGCCTGCTGCGCTTCCGGCCGATCATGATGACGACTTTCGCCGCGCTGTTTGGCGCGATGCCGATCGCCTTTGGTCAGGGCGGCGGTGCGGAATTGCGCCAGCCGCTGGGCGTCGCGATCATCGGCGGACTGCTGGTGTCGCAATGGCTGACGCTCTACACGACGCCGGTCATTTATCTCTATCTCGACCGCTTTGCCCGCTGGATCGGCCGGCCCTACCGCCCATCGCGGGTCGCGGAGGCGCTATCGGGGGAGGGCAGTCCGGTGTTGGCGCAAGAACGACAGAGCGCGGAGTGACGCGGATGGCGCGCAACCACATCGCGACCGAGCACATCGAGACCGCGGCGTTTCCGGCTGCCGACCGCAGCTTTGGCTTTCTCGTTCACGACGTGTCGCGGCTCGTCAAACGGCGGTTTGAGCGCGCGGCGCGGCATACCGGGCTGCCGATCACCAGGCGTCAGGCTGCAGTGTTACTCTACATCGCGCGTAAGGAGGGCGTGAGTCAGGCCGAGGTTGCGACCTGGCTCGATATCGAGCCGATTGCGCTGGTGCGTATGCTCGACAAGCTGAATGAAGAGGGCCTCGTCGAACGCCGCGCCCACCCGACCGATCGCAGGGTGCGGACATTGTGGCTGATGCCCGCCGCACGACGGGTGGTCGAGCGCATTCTCGAAATCAATCTGGCAATCCGCGAAGAGGCATTCGCCGGGCTGAATGCAGGAACGCGCGAACTCGATGATCACCGCACTCGCCAGCATCAAGGACAATTTGATGCTGCAGGAAGAGGCGGCGGTCAGCGAACGACCCGCCTCTGCAACCGAACCTGCCGTCGCGGCCGTTCCCGATCGCGTCGCCGGCTAACGCGGACTGCCTTGCCGTGGAGATGCGCCGCCGCGAGTTGCTGGCCGCGCCGGGTGCCTTCGTGCTCGCCGCCGCCGGCGAAAAACCGGTGCCGTCGACCCCCAACACGAACACCGACAACCGGCTCGACGGGATTTTGCGTCCTTATCTCGCTCAATACGGGTTGCCGGCGGTGGCCGCGGCGATCGTGCGTGACGGCCGGCTTGTCGCTTCCGGTGCGGTCGGCACGCGGCGGATCGGCAGCGATATCCCGGTCACGGTCAACGACCGCTTTCACATCGGCTCCGACACCAAGGCGATGACCGCGCTTTTGGCGGCGATGCTGGTCGAGGCGGGCAAATTGCGCTGGGACGCTACGGTCGGAGCGATCTTTCCGGAACTTGCGGCGACGATGGCGCCTGGCGCCGCCGGCATCACTCTCGAACAGCTATTGTCGCATACGAGCGGCATCTCGAGCGGCAACCCGGCACAAGATAAGTTGATCGAGCAGTCCTTTGCCCAGCCGGGCAATCTCGACGAACTGCGTTATTGGATCGTCACCGGGCTCGTCAAGGAGCCGTTGCAGTCAAAGCCCGGTGAGAACTTCGCCTATTCGAACCTCGGCTACACATTGGCCGGCGCCATCATTGAGCGGCTCGGCGGAAAGACCTGGGAAGAGCTGATCGCCGAACGCATCTTTGACCCGCTTGGGCTCAAGACCGCCGGATTTGGACCGCAATCGAGCCTCAGCCGGGTCGACGCTCCACTCGGCCACCGGACATTGCCGGACGGCAGGCTGAAAGCGATGCTCGCCGGTCCCAACGGCGACAACCCCGAAGTGATCGGACCCGCCGGAACCGTGCATCTATCGGTGCTCGATTTCGCCACTTGGGCCGGCTGGCAGACGGGCTCGGGCAAGCGCGGCCCGGCGCTGATTCATCCGGAAACCTTTGCCAAGCTGCACGCGATGGTCATCGAAATGCCGATAAAACCGGATGCGGCGGTCGGCACCCCATCGCGCGGCCGCTATGGACTGGGCATCGGAGAAATTACCCTGCCGTTCTCGCCGGAGCCGTTTCTATTCCACGGCGGCTCTAACGAAATGAACCTCGCCTACATCATGATGCAGCCGAAATATAATTTCGCGATGGTCACGATGACCAACCGCGGCGGCAACAAGGCCGATGACGCACTGAAGTCGCTGAGCGCCGCACTGTACCAGGAATTCGGCCCAGCGACCGCTAGGCCTTCCGGCGCTACCCCGGCCGGCCAGCAATCGCGCTAAGTCGCAAGATAGCCGCCGTCGACCCACAACTCGGCGCCGGTAATGTACGACGCCTCATCCGAGGCCAGGAACAATACGGCGTTGGCGACTTCCTCGGGACGGCCGGCGCGGCCCATCGGCACTTGTCGCAGCATCTTTGCGCGGACTTCGGGGTCGGCGGTGCGCCCGGACGAGCGCATCGGCGGCATCAGCCCGGGATGCACCGAATTGACCCGGATATTGTCGGCGCCGTGCTGCACCGCTGCAGCCTTGGTCAGGGTCCGCACCGCACCCTTTGACGCGTTGTAGGCGACATGCACGCCGTGCTGGCCGGTAATCCCGGAAATCGACGATATGTTGACGATCGAACCGCCGCCTTGCGCCTTCATTAGGGGTATCGCGAACTTCATGCCGAGAAAGACCCCGCGAGCGTTGACCGCCATCAACCGGTCCCAAGCCGCGGTGTCGAACAAATCCGAGACGGCGCTGCCGCTCAATCCGGCGTCGTTGACCAGGATGTCGAGCCGACCATAGGCGGCGATGGTCGCATCGACCGCCGCCTTCCACTCTGTCTCGTCACTGACGTCGAGCCGATGGAAGATTGCTGCGCCGTTGGCTCGTGTGATGTCGGCAACGACACTCCTGCCGTCCTGCTCCAGCACATCGCAAACGGCGACTTTGGCCCCCTCGCCGGCGAAAATCTGCGCCATGCTGGCGCCCATGCCCGACGCCGCGCCGGTGATCAGCGCCACCTTGTTTTCGAGTCGCATCGACCTCTCCTCCCTCGATTGTTAGCTGACTGCCCGCAGCTTAAACGACCGCGATCTGCCGCCGTAATTCGCCGGTAAACAGGTTTTTCGGGATCATGGCGTGGACCCCGCGCACGATATCGACGACCTGGGTCACGCGGAAACTCGCTGCGATGCTGCACAAGGCATAGGCATCGAGCGATGTCAATTTGGCACGGCTCGCGAGAAAGGAAATCGCGTTGCGCGCCGCCATTGCCATCGCCGCGTTCAAATCCTTGTCGAGGCCGACCGCGATCCAATGCGTCGGGGTTTCCGCGATCGGCCATTGGAAGTTCTGTTGCTTGTGCAGGATGACCTGGATCAGCACCTCTTGCATGCGGGTTTCAAGCGCCGTTAGGCTGATTTCGCCATCACCTTGCGCCGCGTGCGAGTCGCCGGTGTAGATCAGCGCGCCCGGCTTCCACACCGGCAAATAAAGCGTCGAGCCCTCGGTCAACTCCCTGAGGTCGAGGTTGCCGCCATGCGGACCGGGCGGCACCGAATTCGTCACCCCGGGAGTGAGCGGCGGAAAAAAGCCGTCGGGCGGAGCGACACCGAGCGTACCCTGGAACGGGGTCAGCGGTACGCTGATGTCAGGCGCAAACTTGCCCCGCATGTGCTGCAGATCGAGCTCGACATATTTGACCTGGCCCTGTGGAAAGTCCTTGGCCAACAGTCCGGTGCCGAGTGCCGCCGGGTTATTGAACACCGCGCCCCAGGCGACCGGGCGCAGCCGGCGATAGCGGATCTCGACGACGTCGCCCGGGGTTGCGTCTTTGACTGCGATCGGGCCAATGATCGAGTGCGGCCCGCGGCCAGGATTGGCGACCCGCAATGCCGCCAACCGATCGATCGACACGCCCGGCTGCATCTCGTTCAAGAAATGAGACCAGGTATCGGGAAAGCTGACAAAGTCGCCCGAACTCGATCGTCAGGATGGGCGGCAGGGTCGCGTCAAACACGCCGAGCCGGACCGTTTCCTTTGTCGACGGGACAACATGGACGCGGCCGTTTACCTTTGCGCCGGAAGCGGTGGCGGGGCTGTTGTCGCCAGCGCTAGCCGCGTGAGCAAGCCGATCGAACCAAGGGCCGACCGCCGCGAGCGCGCCCATAAAGCTGCTGGTGCGCAGCAATTGCCGCCGCCGGCGGCCGCGGGCAGTCAAATAGCCGTCGAACTGTTCCTGATCCACCTCGTCGCGATGCAGCAGCCGGTCCTCCACCCGCGCGTCGAACATACCCTCCTTGATGTCCTCGCGCAGGACCCCGGTGCCCTTCTCATCACCGCAGCCGAACAAGTTCCCGCAATGATGCCCGCCATTGGGATTATCCGCCGCCATCTCGTCTTCGCTGGTGTGGTCTTGCCGATGTGCCACTAAATGCTCCTTTAGAAGGCTGTATGTTGATCCGAGTTCGATCTTGCTCAGAAATTGCCCGGCCGATGTCAGTCGACGCCGATCGCGGCGCCGAGGGTTTCGCCGATTGGTCGCCGCAGCACGAGATCGGCGATGCCGTCGAGACCGGTCGCCTCGCGGTTGACGATGACGAGGGTGGCGCCATACCGCTTGGCCAATTCGGGGAACGCGGCGGCCGGGTAGACGACAAGCGACGATCCGGCGACGATAAACAAATCCGCGGCAATGGTTTCGGTCTCAGCGCGCCGCATGGCCGCCGGCGGCATCGCCTGGCCGAACGAGATCGTCGCGGTCTTGACGAAGCCGCCGCAGTCGTCGCAGATCGGCGCGGTCTCGTCGCGCTCGAATGCCGCGCGGACCACCTCGAGCTCATAATGCCGGGCGCAATCGAGGCAATGGGCATAAGTCGTGTTGCCGTGCAATTCGATAACCCGCTCGCCCGGAATGCCGGAGGCCTGATGCAGCCCATCGATGTTCTGGGTGATGACCGCGCCGACTTTGCCGCGGCGAACCAGTTCGGCCACCGCACGATGACCGCGGTTGGGGGCAGCGCCGCGAAAAATTTCCTCCATCGCAAAGCGGCGCCGCCAGGTTTCGCGCCGAGCCTCTTCCGAGGCGAGAAAATCGGCGAAATCGAGCGGCGCCATGCGGGTCCAGATGCCGCCCGGGCTGCGGAAATCGGGGATGCCCGATTCAGTGCTAATGCCGGCGCCGGTAAAGACCACGGCGCGGCGCGATTGTTCGATCGATCGAGTGAGTTCGGCGACTTGCGGATCATCGAGCATGGGCCGATCGTCGCAAATCGGCACCCTTCCGCCAAGTGCCGCGTGGGATCGCGCGGTGCCGATCGATGATGGGTCGCACGGCCTATCTCGCCGCCGAAGGGTATGTCGACGAACTGGCACATGAGCTGGGTGCGGTCGAGCAGGTTCACGGGCGGTTGTTGATCGCAAGCGGACCACCGCGGAGGGCGGCGTGGGCCGCCAATGTCTGGCTCGATCCGCAGCGGCTCGCGATCGCGTCGATTTCCGACGCGGTAGCGAAACTGCGCGCAATCCAGCGCAACTGGGTGGTCTATGCCCCGGTCCTGCATCGCCGCGCGACGCTGATCCAGGAGCAGTTGCCGACGGTTTCGGCGCGACCCCTGCCGTTCGGCACGCCGCCACCAGCGGCCCCGCTCGGCTCGTGGACTCTGCTCGATGCCGGCACCATCCTCGCCGCGGCACAGTGCACGAGCCCGTTCCCGCACGGCGAAGTCCAATTTGTCGAGGACCGCACTGGGCCGCCAAGCCGTGCCTATTTGAAATTATGGGAGGCGCTGACGGTGATCGGCCAGCACCCGCAGCCGGGCGAGGTGTGCCTCGACCTTGGCAGTGCGCCTGGCGGGTGGAGTTGGGCATTGGCGCAGATGGGCGCGCGCGTCATCAGCGTCGACAAGGCGGCGCTGATGCCCGAAATCGCGAACCTTCCGGCAATCGAATACCGGCGCGAAAGCGCGTTTGCGCTCGACCCGCACGAGGTCGGGCCGGTCGATTGGCTGTTCTCCGATGTCGTCTGCTATCCGGCGCGACTGTTGGCTTTGGTCGAACGCTGGCGCACCGCCGCGACCTGCCGCCGGTTTGTGTGCACAATCAAATTCCAGGGGGCGACCGACCACGCCGTCGCCGCCCGGTTTGCCGCAATCCCCGGCTCGGGACTACGCCACCTCTACCATAACAAGCACGAGTTAACTTGGATCAACCTCGGCTGATCGACCTGTCGGCTGCGGCACAGGCAAAGCGACGCCTGTTGTTTCCCGGTCAATTTGGGACGACTAAAGGCACTCCATGGCCGGGCGTGACCCGGGGACCCACGTGTTTACGGGCGCGAATCTGTGGGGCAAAGGCGTGGATGCCCGGGACAAGCCCGGGCAAGGGGTTTGTTGGTTGCTAACTAGTCCGGGGTGCGGGTTGATTGCCAGGCGACCATCTGCCATTTGCCACCCTTATTGGCCCACACATCGGTGAAGCGCACGCCAAAGCTATTCGGCCGCCCTTGCGACATCACGCCGATTTTGCATGACCCGGTCAGGACAACCGTGTCGCCGAGATCGTGCGCCTTGACGTCTGACGGCACGACAGAGGTGTAGACCGTGCCGCCCGACTCCATGTTGCCGATTAGGCTTTGCTTGGTGTCGAGCCGGGCGGTCGAATGGGTGTAGACCAGATCGTCCGAGATCAGCGCATTTAAGGCCGCGATGTCCTTTTTTGCCATCGCGTCCATGCGCTGCTTGTCGAGGTCGATAACGGTTTGTGCGTTGCCTGCCATGATTTTCTCCTCCGTAGCGGAAATCGTCGTCGCCCCCGCGAAAGCGGGGGTCCAGAGCAGCTGTTCCGACCTGGCCCTGGATTCCCGCTTTTCGCGGGAATGACGAGTGAAATGTCCCCGTACCGCCGCGGGTCACCGCACGATCAGCACGAGCTTGCCTTGCAGATGGCGGCTTTCGCTGACCCGGTGCGCCTCGGCGGCGTCGGCGAGCCTATAGCGGACGATGTTGGGGGACCACACCGCACCCTTGTCGTAAAGCTCGAGCATGCGTTCGAGATGGGCGCGGTCGCGGGCGACATTGGGGCGCAATACCTCGACGTCCTTGCGGCTCGGCTGAAAGCCCGCCGGGGCGGCGGCAATCCAGACCAGCCGGCCGCCCGGCTTTAGCACGTCGTATGATCGAACCTGTACTTCGCCGCCGACGGTGTCGAACACGACATCGACATTGCTGGCGACCTTAGTGAAATCCTCGGTGTTGTAGTCGATCGCGCGGTCGGCGCCGAGGCTCCGGACGTAGTCGTGGTTGCGCACGCTGGCCGTGGTGAGCACCGTGGCGCCGAGATATTTCGACAGCTGGATCGCAAAGCCGGCGACGCCACCGGCGCCGCCCTGGATCAGGATCGTCTCGCCCTTTTGCAATTTCGCGGTGTCCTCGATCGCCCACAACGCCGTCAGGCTGGTCAGGCCGAGCGCGGCTGCTTCGGCATGGCCGAGGCGATCCGGTTTTTTGGCGATAATCGCGGCCTTGATCGCGAGCTTTTCGGCATAGCAGCCCTCGATCCCCTGATCGGTCACCCCGAATACTGCGTCGCCGATTTTAAAATCGGTTACTCCGGACCCGAGTGCAGAGACCACACCCGAAAAATCACGGCCGAGAATATGGGGGAGCTTAAGATTGCTGTAGCCGCCGCTGCCCAGCCGCACCTTGTAATCGGCGGCGTTGACGCTTGCTGCGTGAATGTCGACGACGACCTCGCCGGGTCCCGCAACCGGGTCGGGCGCCTCGCCCAATTGCAGCATTTCGGGTCCGCCATGCCCCTTTAGCAGCACCGCCTTCATTGCCCCCTCCCGGAAAATCGCCCGTGATCTGACCTAATCGTAGCGTGCCGAGGCGGCCGCCGCCAGCGGCATGGGCCCGCGGGATGGATCCAGCGCGAGGACGAGGCAGCTGGCCTTGCACAGGTCAAAAATCGCGCACGTCCGGCGGAATTTGTGCCAGACTCCCATTGCCGCCACGGGTAACGCGCGGCAACGCCGGAGACGGGAGAAACGTGCATGCAATTAATGTATTTCACCGAGCAGCCGATGTCGGCCTATCCCGCCGAAGAGGGCCTGAAATTCGGGGCAACGGCGCTGATGTTCTCCAACAAATACTTCGATCCGGTCGCCGGAACCCGGCTCTATAGCGAATACCTTGAGCATTACATCTATGCCGAGGAGATGGGCATCGACGGCTTTATGCTGAACGAGCATCACAATGCGCCGTTCTGCATGCAGGCAAAGTGCAATATTTTTGCGTCGATCCTCGCTGCGGTCACAAAAGAAGCAAAAATCATCTTGCTCGGCAACCCGCTGCCATTGGCCGAGAACCCGGTGCGGCTCGCCGAAGAATTGTCGATGATCGACATGATTTCGAAAGGGCGGCTGGTGTCGGGCTTTGTCCGCGGCGGCGGGCAGGAGCAGCTCGCAACTGGGGTCAGCCCGGCCTACAACCGGGAGCGCTTCCAAGAGGCGCACGATCTGGTCGTCGCAGCGTGGACACGCGAAGGCCCGTTCCGTTGGGAAGGCACGCATTACCAGCACCGCGTCGTCAATCCGTGGGCGGTGCCGTTGCAAAAACCCCACCCGCGGGTTTGGATACCCGGCGTGATCAGCCCCGAGACGATCGTCTGGGCGGCGCAGCGCGGCTATCCCTATGTCGCGCTTAACACCCCGATCGAGCGCACCAAGCAGATCTGGCAGATCTATGACAACGTGGCGGCCGAGGCAGGCTATACCCCGGGCCCGGACTATCATGGGATGCTAAAGCAGATCCACGTCGCCGAGACCGAGGAAAAGGCGCTCGCGAACGCGGCTCAATTCCGCTGGATGCAAGGCGAATTTACCGGCCTTGCTCATCCCGTTTGGAGCACGCCGTCAGGCTATAGCAGCCCGGAAAATCGCCGCGCCTTTGTCGAGTTTGCCACCGGCCGGTCAAAGAACCCGCGCTATCGCCCCGAGCTCGAAAAACAGCTCGAGGATCTGATGATCATCGCTGGCACGCCAAAGCAGGTGATTGCCAAATTGCGCATCCTGCTTGAGGAGACGCGGCCCGGCATCCTCGGCATTTGGGGCAATGATGGCAACGTGTCGAACCAGGACGCCAGGACCTGCATCCGCCTATTGGGGCAGGAGGTGTTTCCGGCACTCCGCGAAATGGCGAGAGAATTCGACCTCAAGAGCCCGTTCGAAACCAACCAGCCGGTCAGTGTCGATTACATGCCTGACCGCCGCGAGCCGGTGCGCGCCGCCGCCGAATAACGGGCCAGCGGCTGGGGGGCGAGGCTCGGCCGAGTACGCCCCCATCAACTCGTGACAATCAGCTCGGGAGGCTGCGGAGGAATTCGATCATTGCGGCATTGACCTCCGCTGGACGCTCCTGCTGGGTCCAGTGCCCGCATCCCGGCAGCATGATCGTCCGCTGCAGTTGCGGCACGAAATGCCTGAGGTTGGCGATCAGCTGTTCCATGCCTCTGAACGCCATCACGAGATCGCGGTCGCCGGCAATGTAAAGCGCAGGGACCGCGACTTTGGCTCCGGCGAATGGCGCCAATAGCTCCCAGTTGCGGTCGATGTTGCGGTAATAGTTGAGCCCGCCGCGAAACCCGGCGCGCCCGAACTCGGCTGCAAAGAAATCGACATCGGCTTCGCTGAGCCAAGCCGGCAGTATTGCCGGATTGACCAGCGCGCTCTGCCAGCGTGCGGCAAGGCCGCCTGCCCGCGGCACCATCCCGACTTCTTCTCGCGATGCTTGATAAGGGTTGTCGCCCGAATTCATGCACAGAATGCCGCGGATTGTCCGGCGGATGTCGCTCTCGAACTCAGCCTCGGCGACACCCGGAGCCTGGAAGTACAGCTGATAAAACACTGCGTCGTCGGTCTGCGGCATGCCCGTGGTCGGCCGCACCGACCCGCGCGGCGTGAACGGCACACTGAGCCCAATGACGCCGCGAAAGCGATCGGGGCGCATTAGAGCGGCGTACCACGCCACAGGCGCACCCCAATCATGGCCGGCTATAACCGCATGCTCCTCGCCGAGCGCGTCGAGCAGGCCGACAACGTCACCAACCAAATGCAGCAAGGTGTACTGGTCGATTGCTTCGGGGCGCTCGGGCTGCCCATAGCCGCGCATGTCGCAGGCGACCGCGTGAAAGCCGGCCGCGGCGAGCGCCGGCAATTGATGGCGCCACGAATACCAGGATTCGGGAAAGCCATGGCACAACAGCACCAGCGGGCCGCTGCCCTGTTCGGCGATGTGCAGGTTGATGCCGTTGGCAGCGACATTTCGGTGCGTCAGTTCGCTCATGTCAGATCTCGCGGCCTAGCGGCGGCATCGGCAACGCTCAGACCGGCCGCTCGCCCTTCAGCATCATCCGATAAAGGTAACGCCGCTCGTTCATGTCGTAATCGGGATTGGCTTTGTGAATGACGCTGCGGTTGTCCCAGATCACAAAGTCGCCGTAACGCCATTGATGGCGGTATTCGTATTTGGTTTGGATCGCGCGCTCCATCAGCTCGCTGACGAGGTCGAGCGCGTCCGCGTCCTCCATGCCGATAATGGCCTCGATCCGCACCGGGTTTAAGTAAAGCGCCTTGCGGCCGTTTTCGGGATGGGTGCGGACCAGCGGATGGATGCCGGGCGGCGGCACCTTGCGGGCACTGTCCTCGCTCAATGGGCGCAGTTCGCGCGGGCTGTATTTGCTGAGATAGACATGCACCGCCTTTAGCCCGTCGATCCGCTGCTTGGTCGCTGCGGGTAGATCGTCATACGCCTCGTGCATGTTGACGTATTGCGTATCACCGCCATGGCTTGGTAATGACACCGGGAACAGTATTGTCGCCTTGGGCGGGGTCGGGTGATTGGAGTGGTCGGTGTGAAAGGTCTCGCCCGAGATATAGCGCTTGCCCGGCACCGTCTGCTCGTTCGAGACGTAGTAGATTTGCGGATAGCCCGGCACGTGCATTTCACGCTTGTCGTGCTGAAACAGCTCGCCAAAGGCTTGTGCCGCGGCGCTAAATTGCGGCGGGGTGAATTGCTGGTCGCGGACCACCAGCACGTGATGGTCGGCAAAGGCGCGGTTTAATGCGGCGCGGGTTTCGCCGTCGACCCCTTGGTTCAGATCGATGCCGCGCACTTCGGCGCCGGTGTGCGGGGTCAGCGGCGTGATTGTGTAATTCATTGGCTGGTTTCCTCCCGTTTCGGCTGATGCCCGTGCTGAAATAAGGAGCTGCCGGGCATCGGCTGAGATTGTCCTCGGCCTAGCGACAATAAGGCCGGCTCAGCCGCGGCCGACAAACGGCATCTTGGTCGCCATGACCGTCAGGAATTGCACATTCGCCTCGGGGGTTACGGTCGCCATAAACACGATGGCGCGCGCGACGTTCCGCACGTCCATTGTCGGTTCCTCGATGACCGTGCCATTCGCTTGCGGGACGCCGCGCTGCATGCGTTGGGTCATTTCAGTCAGCGCATTGCCGACATCGATCTGGCCGCAGGCAATGTCGTATTTGCGGCCATCGAGCGAAGTCGATTTGGTGAGACCGGTGATCGCGTGCTTGCACGAGGTGTAGGCGACCGAGTTCGGCCGCGGTACATGCGCCGAAATCGAGCCGTTATTGATGATCCGGCCGCCCATCGGATTCTGGTCCTTCATGATCTTAAAGGCTTCCTGGGTGCATAGGAACGAGCCGGTCAAGATCGAGCCGACCACCGCCTGCCAGCGCTCGAACGGCAATTCCTCAATCGGGGCTGCGGCACCAAACCCGGCATTGTTGAACAGCACGTCGAGCCGGCCAAAGGTCTCTTTGGTCTTGGCGAACAAGGCACGCACGGAGTCGGGATTGCTGACATCGGTCGGCACACCGAGCGCCTTGCCCTGCATGCTCTGGACCTCGCCGACGACCGCCTGCAGCGGCTCCGGGCGGCGCCCGGCAACCACGACCGCAAATCCTTCCCTCGCCAGCGCCAACGCCGAAGCCTTGCCGATGCCGCTGCCCCCGCCGGTCACGAGCGCCACTTTGCCATTCGAATTCATGCTGCTGTTCTCCTGCTGCAGACCCGGGAATCCCCGACGCACGATATCAGCTTATCGCGCGTGCGCTCCAGCCGCTTGCAGGCGAAAGGGCGGCGTGCCCTTCAGGAACTCCGGATCGGAAGGCGGGATTGGCCCAGCACTTCTCGGCTGAGTTTGTTCAACCCGTGGATTTTGCGGTGTGAAATACCCGTTGCGCTTCGGCGACGAGTTCTCCGACCAGTTGACCGGCAGGCAACTCCCGGATTAGCGAGGCCGCCTGTCCCGCCCAGACTGGTGCGAAATCGGCTCGCGCCGCCACGTCGGGCAATTGCCACAGGGGGCCGGCAAGGCTCCCTTGCAGCGGAAATTCAAGGGGCTCGGCGTCTGCCATCTCCGCGACGAAGCGGTTCCGCATCGCTCGTGCCGGGCGGCCGGTAAAGGCGCGCGTCACCACCGTCGCCTCATCAGTCGCAGTCCGTAATCGAGCGCGGTATTGCGGCGAGACGGTGGTTTCGGGACAACCCAAAAATGCCGTGCCAATTTGGACCCCACTCGCGCCTAGCGCGAAGGCTGCGGCGATCCCGCGTCCGTCTGCGATCCCGCCCGCGGCGATGACCGGGACGCGCACGGCATCGACGATTTGGGGCACCAGCGCGATCATGCCGACCATTCCGGCTGCTGGACCGCTGGTAAATGTGCCGCGATGCCCACCGGCTTCAAAACCCTGCGCTATGATCGCATCAGCGCCGCCGGCTTCGAGCGCGCGCGCCTCAGCTACCGTGGTCGCCGAGCTTAGAATGATGCAGCCTGCCGCCTTGATATGGCGCACCGCAGAGGCCTCTGGCAGCCCAAAATGAAAGCTGACGACAGGCGGTCGGACCTCCAGGACAAGGTCAAGCCGTTCCTGGTCGAAGCTTGGAAAAGGCTCTGTTGGCTCGGGTACCGGCCCGAGGCCAAACTCATCGAAATAACGCGCGAGCCTGGCTCGCATGCGCGCCGTCGCATCGGGTGTGGTATGCGGGCGGATGTGGACGAAGAAGTTCAGGTTGAACGGCCGATTGGTCGCCTCGCGCAAACTCGCGACTTGCTCGCGAACTACTCCCGGCGGCTGTCCGGCGCAACCGACCGAACCCAACGCGCCTGCATTGCACACCGCCGCCGCTAGAGCGGGCGGCGTAAAGCCGCTCATCGGCGCTTGGATGATTGGATGAGCGATGCCTAGCAAATCGAGGAAGTCAGTGCGCGGCCACATAAAGATCACCCCGTTTCGATCCGCTCCGTCCCGAGCAAAGCGCGCTCAACTCGTCCTCTCCCCTTGATTGGCGAGGGGAGAAGGACGATGCCTGTCGGCCTGCCTTAGTTGGGGGTCCAGGCGAGGCTGCGGATTTCGGTAAACTCGCGCGGCAGCTTGCGCCACGAATCGCCGGCATTGCCGCTGGCGTAGAGTTCGCCGTAATGGCTGCAGGCGAGGATCAGCCCCGGGTCCTCTTCATGCGTCGCAAACGCCCAGATCGGCGAGTTGGGCGTGTCCGGCAAGGACAGCCGCTGCCAGCTCTTCCCCCCGTCTGTCGAGCGCTGGATCGCCCCGGTGGTGCCGGCCGCTCCGTCGCCAGTGGCGACAAACACCGTATTGGGGTCGTCGCTCTTTAACGCCAGGCCGCGGCAATAGGGCAGGGTGAAATGCTTACCAACCCCGAGTCCCTGCCAGCTCTCGCCCTTGTCGGTGCTGGCGAAGATTTCGCGCGGCGTGCTGGTCAGCACCGTCTTGCCGTCGCCCGCCGGGCGCACCGTCATGTCATGAATGTCGGGATCGTTGAGCCCGCCCGCGATCCGCGTCCAGGTTTCGCCGCCATCGAGGCTGCGGCGCACACCGTCGACCTCGACACCCGCCCAGATGATGCGGTGATCGGAGGGATCGACAGTCAGCGCCGTAACCCGCGGCACGCCGACATTCGGGCAGTCCTCGACCATTTCGACCGGCAGCTGCCGCCATTCGCGCCCGCCATCCTTCGAGCGGAACAGGGCCGCCGGCCGAGTGCCGGCGAACATCGTGTCGGGATCGGCCGGATCGAACGCGATCTTCCACACATCCATCTTGTTCATCGGCGAGTCGAGGTGCTCGAAGCTCTTCCCGCCGTCGACGCTCTTGTAGATGCCGTCATCGGCGCCGGCAAACACGGTGCGCGGCTCCCGCGGATGCACGGCGAGGCCGTAGACCCGGCTTTCGTTGCCGATCCCGCGCCTGACCCGGCTCCAGCTGTCGCCGCCATCGGTGCTGGTCCACGCACCACTGCCGACGGTGCCGACGCAGATCGTGATATTGCCGGTCATGACCCGTTGTCCCACCCGGTATGGGAAATGTCGATCACGACGCCGTCGGGGCCGGCCCATTTCATCTCGAAATTGCGTTGGCTACCAGCCGCCATCTCCATGTCGAGGCCATCTTTTGCGGTCAGCTGCTGACCCGCGGCCTTTTCCAGCTTTTCGGCGGCCGCGTCGAGGTCCTCGACCTCAAAGCCGAAATGATGAATGCCGTCGAAATTCGCGCCATGCGCGCCGACATCGGCGTCTTTCTCGGTCTTGTAGTTGAGGATCGCGAGGTTGATGTAGCCGTCGGTCAAGAATACCGCACCGCGCGGGTTGCGGCGGATCTCGCGCATCCCGAACGCGTCCTTGTAAAACGCGGCGGTCTTGTCCGGATCCTTGGTTGTCAAAGCGATATGTCTGATTCTGGGCATTGCCTTCCCTCCTCGTCCCGTCAGGTTAGCCAATCAGGCGCAAGAGCCACTGGTTTGGCCAAACTCCGGTAGCCTAATACGCGCCGCAGCGCCGCGCAAATCCGACGAAGAGGCTCGGGTAATCGGACTATCCGCCGGATAAACCGATGGCCAGCGGCTGCATGGATTTCAGCCGGTCCCGGCTCGGAAATAAGGGGTGAGATTGGCGCGGATACGGTCGAGGATCGGGATGCCGGGATCGGGAAAGTCGAAGCGCCGCCCGGTGATCGTCTCGAACACCTCGACGTAGAGATGCGCGGCTTCGGCGACGATTTCGCGTGGGATCGACGGGATCGGGTCGCGATAAGGATCGCAACGCGCCGTCACCCACCGCCGGACAAAGTCCTTGTCGAGGCTCTCGGGCGACTCGCCGCGCTCGAACCGCGACTGATAGCTCTGGGCGAGCCAATAGCGGCTGCTGTCCGGTGTGTGGATCTCGTCGGCCAACACAATGGCGCCGTCGCTGCCAAAGCCGAACTCGTACTTGGTGTCGACCAGGATCAGCCCGTGCTGCAGCGCAATTTCGCGCCCGCGTGCGAAGAGCGCCAATGCCAGCCTGGAGACAGTCTCCCACTGGCCTGAAGTCAGCAGCTTGCGGGAGATAATGTCGTGGGCGCTCAACGGCTCGTCATGGCCACCGTCGAATGCCTTGGTAGTCGGGGTGATGATCGTCGCCGGAAGCTTTTGGTTTTCCCGCAGGCCATCGGGAAATTGGATACCGTAAATCCGCCGCTGGCCGGATCGGTACATCGGCCAGATCGAGGTAGCTGTCGTACCGGTCAAATAATCGCGCACGACGATCTCGACCGGCATAATCGCCAGCCGCCGGCAGACCAGCACATTCGGGTCGGGATAGTCGATTACGTGGTTCGGGCAGATGTCGCGGGTTTCGTCGAACCAGAAGCGCGCGATCTGGGTCAGCGCTTGCCCCTTTAGCGGGATCGCGGTGATTATCCGGTCAAAGGCGCTCAGCCGGTCGGTGGCGATGATGACGCGACGGCCATCGGGCAAATCGTAATTGTCACGAACCTTGCCGCGATAATGATTTGGCAGCTCCGGGATCGTCGCGTCGGTCAGCGCTCGGTCGAGATATGCCCCAAGCGATGCCTTATCAGTCATCCGGCGATCCGACCGCAGCCGGCGTTAACGGTGACCGCCGCCCCCGCCATGGCCGCCACCACCGCCGCCCCAGCCGCCGCCGTGGCCACCGCCCCAACCACCGCCACCGCCACCACCCCAGCCGCCGCCGTGGTACCCCGCATAGCCGCCGCGATAGCCGTAACCGTAGCCGCGACCGTAACCCCAGCCCCGACCATAGCCCCAACCCCAGCCGCGACCACCCCAGCCCCAGCCCCAACCGGGCCAGCCCCACCAGCCTGCGTACCACCAAGGCGACCAGCCCCACCACGGCCATCCCCCGGCATAGTAGGGCCAGCCCCAGCCCGAACCGGACCAGTAAGGATCATAAGAATAACCGCCCTGATACGGCGCCGGATTCCCGTAACCACCGTAAGGCTGCTGATAACCGTAAGGCTGCTGATAACCGTAAGGCTGCTGATAAGAGTAGTTGGGTGCCGCGGTGCTCGGCTGCTGATAAGAATAATTCGGCTGATAGGAATAATTCGGCGCGGTCTGCTGTGGGTAAGAGTAAGTCTGCGCCCAAGCCGAAACCGTCGACTCGCCGACTACCCCGACGCCCGCCAACAGCGCAATCCCCGCAAAAGCAGTGCGCCGCAACCGACCCAACCCCGCGCCCACCGGCATCACTTCCTCCACACAGCCCCGCCCAGGCTCGGCGAACCCCCGCCCGGGCTAGAAGATAACGTGCTATATGGATAGGCCATTCCGCTTGTCATCCTCCCCGTCGGCCGCCGCATATAAGGTCACATCGGGGTCACAGCGCGGCTTTCGGCTGGAGAGGAAATGGCCAAACCCGGCAAGCGTTCGGCGCAATCGGCCTCCCGTGAACCGCCGAACTCGGCGCCGCTGATCCGGGTCGTCGCAATGCCGGCGGACGCGAACCCGAATGGCGATATCTTTGGCGGCTGGCTGTTGGCGCAGATGGATCTTGCCGGCGGCAATCTCGCGGTCCAGCGGGCGCGCGGCCGCTGCGCTACGGTCGCCGTCGACGCCATGGTGTTTCACGAGCCGGTTTTTGTCGGCGACGAGGTCAGCTGCTATGGCGAGGTGATCCGCACCGGCCGAACCTCGATCACGACGCGCATCGAAGCATGGCGGCGCAACCTTTTTTCGGGCGAGGTGCGCAAGGTCACAGAAGCGATCTTTACCTATGTCGCACTCGGCGACGACCGCCGTCCACGCCCACTGGAGCCGCTATCGATCGACACGAAAAGCTGACTTGAGAAACGGAGTCTTGGCCCGATAGCCGGCGCGTCCGGTCAGTCGCGGACGAGATGGTTTCGCGCTTCGTCCCACCAGGCGCGCACGCGCATGCCGGGGGCTAGCGACAAGGAAGCTGCAGCACCCTGGTTCTGCTGATAGGCGATCAACGGCTCACCGTTTGGCAGACGCAAGTAAAGATGGCTGACAAAGCCGTGATAGACGATTTGCTCGACCACGGCATCGATGCTGTTCGCCTGTGGCGGGGCATCGCCCGCGAGCGGCGCGGCCACCGGTTCAACCGTGATCGCCTCCGGCCGCAACGCCACGGTGACCGGGCTTCCGAGCGGGCGCGCTACCCCGACCGTCAGCATGGCACCACCATCGGCGGCGATCCGCGCCGACCCCTCCGCTACTCGATCGACGCGGCCGTGAAAGAAATTCGCGGCGCCGAGGAAACTCGCGACAAAGCGCGAGGTCGGCCGCTGATAGACCTCCGCCGGCGATCCGGTCTGCTCCAATTGGCCGTCGCGCATGATCGCGATCCGGTCCGCCATCGTCAGCGCCTCGTCCTGGTCATGCGTCACCATAACCGTCGTAATTCCCAGCCGGCGCTGTAATCCCCGCAACTCGACCTGCATTTCCTGGCGCAAGCTCTTGTCGAGCGCGCCCAATGGTTCGTCCAGCAACAATAGGGTCGGCCGGATGACGAGTGCGCGCGCCAACGCCACGCGCTGCTGCTGGCCTCCCGACAGCTGCGCCGGCATTCGCTTGCCGTAATCGCCGAGTTGGACTAATTGCAATGCCGCTGCAACTCGCGCTGCTCTCGCGTCGCGCGGGATGCCGCGGGCTTCGAGCCCAAAGGCGACGTTGTCGGCGACATTCATATGCGGGAACAGCGCGTAATTCTGAAACAGCATGCCGATGTTGCGGCGATGCGCCGGCAGCCGTGATATAGGCCGGTCGTCGAGAAAAATCTCGCCGGCGCTCGGCTCGATCAAGCCGGCGACCATGCGCAATGTCGTCGTCTTGCCGCAGCCCGAAGGACCGAGCAGCGCCACCATGCTGCCCGGTTCGATTGCCAGAGTCAGCCGGTCGACCGCGCGGGTTTCTCGAAATACGCGGGTCAGTTCGCGCAGGCGCAGCGCTACCGCGCCCGCGGCGAAATCACGAGATGAAAACTTCGTTGTACTTTTCGACAAGCTTTGGCCGGAGCGGATTGATGAAGTTCCAGTCGGGGCTGAAAATTCCCATCTCGTCCATCTTGCTTTCGGGATAGGCGATATATTTTGCGACATCCGGCTTGAACTCCAGGCCACTGATGGTCGGCGCCGCGAGCGTAGCTTCGGCAAGCCCTTGCTGCACGCCGGGATCGAGCATCCAGTTGATAAAGGCGATCCCGAGCTCGCGATCGGGCGCGTTCTTGACCAAAGTACAGGTATTGATCCCGGCAAATGTCCCTTCGCGCGGATAGCACATCGCGACCGGCGCGCCCTTGGCGTTGTAGGGATTGACGCTCTTTGAATAAAACAGGCCGGCAACATCGGCCTGCCCTTGGATCATCTGCGTGATTGCCTCCTCGTTCTGGAAGATGCTGAGCACGTTGGGCTTTAGCGCCTCCATTTTAGGCCAGGCCTGATCGAGCAGGTATTGCGCCTGGGCGTAGGGTTTGCCGGTGGCGAGGGTGACCGCGGCGATCAACAAATAGACGCTCTGCGTCGCCTTGGGCGTTTCCATCAGAAAGCGCTGGCGGAATTTCGGGTCCCACAATTCGGCATAGGTTTCGAGCGGCTTGGTGGTTTGGGTGGCGTAGGCTAGGCTTGCCGTCGACATCGCAAACCCGGCGCCATACCCGTCATAAAACACAAAGCGTTTTAATAGCCGCTTCATGTTTGGGATTTCGTCTACCGGCAGTTTCTCCATTAGCCCTTCGTTTTTCCCCATCGCCACCCCGACATCGTCGACAAACATGACGCTGTAGCGCGGATTGTTACGTGTGGCGCGCAACGCGGCGATCTGTTCGAGCGTGACGCCCAAGGTCGTGTAGACCTTGCAATTGTGCTTGGCCTCGAACGCCGGGATAATCGTTTTGCGGACATGCTCGCCCTGCTTGCCGGTGTAGATGCCGACCGTGATCGAACGCTCCGCCGCCCGGCTATGCGGCCCGATGACAAAGGGTGCCGCGAGCGCCGCAGCGGCGCCAAGCACGGTCCGCCGCGCTATTTTTGTGCTCAAAGCAGTTTCTCCTGTTGCTGAGGGATTACATCGCCAGCCCGCGGCGCAACCCGGCGACCCGCTCCACGATCAGCACGACCACCACCGCCAATACGATCAGCAGAGTCGAGATCGCCGCCAATGACGGCTCGAAGACATTGGCGATGCGCTGGAAAATCAACAGCGGCACCGGATTGTGCTGGGCGTCGGCGAGCCACATCGAGATCGGGAAATTGTCGAACGACACCATAAAGGCAAACAGCGCGCCGGCGGCGAGGCCGGGGGCGATCTGCGGCGCGGTGATCCGGCGAAACACCCGCCAACGCCCCGCACCCAGCGTCTGCGCCGCCTCTTCCAGCGTGCGGTCGGCGAGCATCAGGCTAGCGGTCACCGTGCGCACGACATAGGGCATTGTCACCAGCACATGGGCGATAAACAGATTGAGCGGAGTGTTGTCGGAGCGCAGCATCGAGAACAGCTGCAACAATGCTACGCCGGTGATCAGCACCGGGAAGACCAGCGGCGACAATAGCAACGCCGCCGCCGCGTCGCGGCCCGGGAACTGGCCGCGCACGACCGCGAACGCGGCCGGCACCCCCAATAACAACGCGCCGATCGTCGCGGCCAATGCCAGCTCGGTGCTGAACCCGAGCGAACTGAGGAATTCGGGGTCGCGCACCACTTGCCCGTACCATTTGAGCGTGAAGCTGCGCGGCGGGAACACGACAAAGGCGGTGTCGTTGAACGAAATCGCAACCGTCACGACGAGCGGCGCCAAGGTGAAGATCAGCACCGCCGCCGTAATCGGCAGCAACAGCCAGGCGAGCGGGCCCGTCAGTCGGCTGTTCATCGGGCATCCCGCGTTGCCGCGCGGCGGTCCAACAGGCGCATCGAGACGATGTTGACGCCCAACACGATTGCGACGAGCACACTCGCGACCGTGGCGCCAAACGGCCAGTCGTAGACCGCGAGGATCTGCTGATCGACCAACATGCCCAACATTTGCGCGCTGCTGCCGCCGAGAATGGCAGGCGTCACAAACGAGCCGGCGGTCAATGAGAACACCAACGTGCTGCCGACCGCGAGCCCCGGCAGGCTCAGCGGAAAGGTGATACGGCGAAAGCGGCGCCAGGCGGTGGCGCCGAGCGTCGTTGCCGCGTCGTCGAGCGAGGGGTCGATTTTGCCCAATGCCGAGGCCAATGGCAGCACCATCAGCGGAAAAAAGACGTGCAGCGAGCCGATCTCGACAGCGGCCTCGGTGTAAAGCAGCCGCAGCGGATGCCGGATAAAACCGGTCGCGAGCAACAGCCAATTCAGCACCCCGGTCGGGCCGTTGCCGAGTATTACCTGCCAGCCATAGGTGCGGACGACGACGCTGACGATCAGCGGCGCGATGACGATCATCGTTATAATGCTCGCCGCCGTAGCGGTCGTGCGCACCATGACCAGCGCCACCGGATAGGCGAGCAATGCCGCTGCAACCGTCGTCACCAGGCTGATGCGCAACGTGGTCAGCAAGACGTGTGAATAGAGTGCGGTGCCAAAGAAATGGGCGTAATGCGCCGCGGTCAGCGGCAATCCGACCGTGCCCTGCGCCGATTGGGTCAGAAAGCTGTAGGCGAACAATGTCGCGGCGGGCAGCAGGAAAAAGAACGCCAGGAAGAGCACGGCGGGTAGCAGCTGCGCGCCGGCGATCAGCAGGCTCGGCGTCAGTCGCGGCGCCCGGCGATGAAGCGGGGCGGCGAGGGGGATAGAACTGATTGCGGCCGGAGAAGCGGCCATTCGAGACTCCGATTGCGGTTCCCCGGCACTCCTCCCCGACCCGATCTACGCAAGGTCCATGCCACACGGCGCCGGTCGACAGCGCCCCGCTCGAGGCGTATCTCCGCGGCGATGCCGATAATCGCCCGCTAATCGTGAGGAGCGCTTCGCTTGCCGCCGAGAATTCGCCCGCGCCGCAGCGTGCTGTTTATGCCCGGGGCCAATCTGCGCGCGCTCGAAAAGGCGCGCGACCTGCCGGCCGATGGGCTGATCTTTGATCTCGAAGATGCGGTGGCGCCGACCGCCAAGGACACCGCCCGCGCCGCGGTGGCGCAAGCGCTGCAAGCGGGCGGCTACGGCCGGCGCGAATTGGTGCTGCGGGTCAACGCCCTAGAGACGCCGTGGGGCGAAGCCGACCTCACCGCGGCGGCCGGACTGCCGATCGATGCGGTGCTATTGCCAAAGGTCGAGAGCGCCGACCAGGTATGCCGAGTGGTCTCGCGGGTCGATGAATTGCGCGCGCCCGCCGCGCTCGCGGTGTGGTGCATGCTGGAGACGCCGCGCGGCATTCTCGCGGCTGGGGAAATCGCCGCCGCCAGCCCGCGGGTCGCGGCCTTGGTCGCCGGCACCTCCGATCTGACCAACGATCTGCACGCCTTACACACGCGCGACCGCGCTCCGCTGATAACGGCACTCGGTCTGCTGCTGCTTGCTGCGCGGTCTCATGGGCTGGCGGCGCTCGACGGCGTCCACCTCGATCTCGCCGACGACGAAGGGTTTGCCTTCGCGTGCCATCAGGGCCGCGCATTCGGCTTCGACGGCAAAACCCTGATCCACCCCAAGCAGATCGAACCGGCAAATGCCGCCTTTGCCCCGAGCCCGGAGGAAGTGGCGTGGTCGAGGCGAGTTGTCGCGGCCCATGCCAAAGCCGAGGCGCAGGGCATCGGGGTAACACTGCTCGACGGCCGGCTCGTCGAAAATCTACATGTCGACGAAGCGCGCCGCGTATTGGCGATTGCCGACGAAATAGAGCATCCGCCGGCCGAACAGGCAACCGCAGTTCAGCCTAGGCCCGATTAATTATCGAGCCGCCACTCGTAGAATAGCGGCCCCGCAAACGATTTGCCCTGCTTGTCGCTGGCCCGGAAGCGCTTGTCGTCCGGCAGGTGATCGTCATCCATGCGCACGACGACGTCATTGCGCGCCTTTAACGCGTCCAGGAGGCCGGGCAGTGGCATCCCATCCCAACGCTTTTTGACCGCCATCTCGTGATCCACCGGCAGCAGGGCGGCAAGGCCATGCGGCATCAGCTCGAGCCCATGCTCGCGCAATGTTGCGTTGTGACTGCCGTGATGGCCGACCTTGTAGAAAACGGTGCGCTTCAGCAGATCGGTTGCTGAGATCGCCTTGTTGCCCTCCATGGCCCAATTTACTTGCTGCCAGGATAGCCAGTTGCCGACTTGCGCATCGGCCGGGAATAGCAAAACCTCTCCGCCGGGTGAGAGTTCGATCGCCAGTACTAGGCTCGTATTGTTGGTCGCCGAATCCAAATTCAATGCGAATTGGGCGGCATTGCCGAGCCAGTCCTCGTCGATGCGGCGCCAGCTCTGATCCTGATCGCCCATATCGCTGCCGGGCCCATAATAATGACGCTGCAGGAACTCGGCAGTCGCGTCGGGCATCCTCAAATCGCCGCCCTGCTGCGGATCACGCAGCTCGCGGCCATACACGTTGTCGAACGGACACCATTTATCGCTGCCGTCGGTCGTGCCGCTGCCGCCCAGCGCCGCCGCGCCAAAAAACGCGTTGTGGCCCTCGTCATTAGCCGCCAGGTGATAGACCTCATCGGCCACGAAAGTCTTTTTAAGCAATGCCTCTTCGCGCGGCGGGCCGAGAGTATAGATCCGCACGCCGGGGAGATCGGGGCTGGTCCAGGGCGTGTCGCCTGGTTTCCAATAGCGGACATGCTCGCCGTTGCGACCGCCAAGGGCGCGGGCATTCTCCATCGCCTGAGCCGTGGCGCCGAGATGCTTTTGCCCTTGGCCTCCGCCGTTCGCTGCAAGGTTGGCCGCCATTCCCTGGCTCGCCAGATTGGCACGAGCCTGCAGCAGCTCCTCCGGACCGAGGCCAAAGAACGCCATCAGTTCGGCGACGCCGTCGGCCATGGTCTTCGTCTGCGACGACATCGCGCGATTGCTCGATTGCAGTTGTCCGACCATTGCCGCGAGCTGGTTGACCTGAGCGGCGCGCACCTTGTTGAGCTTTTGGCCGAGCGAGTCGTCGGGATCTTCGGTCCAGGCGAACCATACTTTTCCGACCTGCAGCTGCCCGTCCTTGCGTTGTTGGTCGCTGCCGCAGAACAAGCCGTTCAATCCGGCGAAGGCGGCGACATGGTCGTAGTGCTCATGGGTGATCACCAATATGTCCACCCGCCCGCCGGTGTCTGCTGCGATATCGGCGATGATCTCGGACAGGCGGTCGTTGACGCTTGGGGTTCCGAGGATAACCCCGCAATCGATCAGCATGTGCCAGGGAGCGCGGTCCTGCTTTGGCAATGTGATCAGGAAACAGTCGCCCAATCCTTGCCGGTACATCCGGACCGCTGCCCGCCCCAGCGCGGGCGTTGACGAGGCCTGGCCTTCCGTTCCATTGGTCGGGGGCTGCGTCTGCGACGCCGGTTTTTTGCTTTGTGCCATCGTATGCCCTCCCTCAGGCCCGATGCAGCATGGCAAAGGGCCCATTGGCCCCGTAATCGCCATACGGACCACGTGCCGCCATTGCCGCTACGCTGTTCTGCAGTGCTCGTTGCGCCCGCTCAGCGCTCGAAACCGGTACTGTGATGCAGTAGCGGACCGGCGGCATATCCTCGCGGCGATCGAGTACCAAGGTGCAACCGCCGCGGAACTCGGCATCGGGGTTGCCCTCACTCGCGAGAGTTCGTCGCTGGGTGATCACCGCGATAATATCGGTGCGCATCTCGCCGTCCTCCGTCAGCCGCCGGGCAGGGCGGACCGAATGCACCTCAAAGCGGGGGCGTTTATGGGCATCACGATGTGGGAAATCGTCTGGGCCGGAGGTCGGCGGCAGAGCCCGGTTTAACCCAAAGGCTCTCGCCTGCTCATCCGAGAAATTCGCTGGGTCCGCGAGCCATTCGTGCAACAGCGCGGCGTTGACGCGGGCTGCCTGCCACGCTGCCTGGCGGTCGCCCCGGACATCCCAACCGAGATCGATATTCTTGCGGAGGAACTCGCCCAACCCCCGCGGCTGCGCGTCCGGTTGCAATGTCTGCCAGCGCAGGCTCTCGGGCGACAATGTACGCACCCCGTCGGCCGGGATACCGCGGGCGCCAAACGCTTCGATAAACGCGACGCGGTAGCCGAATTTGTCGTTTGGCACGAGGTCTGAGTCGGCGGTGATCAATGCTCTGAGAAAATCGCCAAATCTTGGATCGACCGGCGGCATGTAATCGAGTGCCCGGATCGATAATTTGACAACGTGCTGCGCCGATTTGATCGCCGCTTCCGCCAACCGCCCGACGAGGTCGGGGTGAAGCGCCCCCGGCTGCAAGATTCCACTGCCGCCGCTCGCCAATCGCAGCAGATCCTGGGTGCGCCGGTTGTAGATCGCCAGGAACGCATCAAAGACGGCCGCGAGCAGTACGCGCCCGCGCTCATGCGGCTCCTGTGCATTGGCGTATTCGTCGCGGCTCGGCGAAGTGCCGATCGCACTGCGAAGCGCATCCCTTTGACCGATTGCGCGACCGAACTGTCTGGCCAACCCCGCCAGCATCTGCCCTTGTCCCGCGAGGTCGCCGCGCGAGCGTTGGATTTCGTATTGCAGCAATTCGGGAAAAGTGAAGTGCTGAAAGATAGCGACGATATCGGCGAACGCCTCGTGGAATGCCGGCACGTCTACATTTGTTGCCCGCTGATAATAGCGGTGAATTCCGTCGAGCAGGGCATGCGTCGTCTCATGCGCAACGACGTCATGGGAGAGTGCGGTAAACACGATCTGGCCGCTCTCGATCGCGTTTTCGGCAGGAAAGTAACCGAACAGCAGGGCGCGCTTATCGGGGCTATAATAAGCATTGGCCTCGCGCAGTGCGTGCGGATAAAGGCGCAGCCGGCGCACAAAAGCTCGCGTGGTGCGCGCTGGGCCGTCTGCCGTGGCCTTTTCATCATTGGCGGCGACCGGCACCTCCCGTTCGGCCCACAACGCCCGACGCCCCAATGCGATCTCAAAGTTGCGGATCGTGCGCATCGCGACGGCATAGACCATCTGCTGATGGAATTGCGGATTGCCCTCGGAAGGCGACAATCCGTCCTGAGCGAGCAGATAGGGGTTATTGAGGTCGACCGGGTCGTAGACGCGAGCACTGGCAGGATCGACGTCGACGACCTCCAGATATTCGCCGACAGGACCGGGGGTCAGCAGGTTCTCGCTGCTGCGGGCGGCCTCCCACGGCACTTCCACGATTGCTTCGTTGATGAACGCGGTATTCAGTTCGAGGCTGGCGCCCGGATCGGTGGCGAAGATGCGCAAGCGCCGGCTGGCCGGGGCGCCGGGAGAATCTGACGCCAGGCGGCGGAGCGATTAACCGGGGCGGCCGCGGCAGGACCGGCCGACTCCAATGCGGCCTGCGCTGGCGTTGGCGTTGGCGGGGATGGAGCCGTCGTCGCAATACTACTCTGACCCAGCGTCCGCGAAAGATAGTCGCGCAACGCCCGCGAGGCTTTTCCCTCCTCCAATATCGCCTGCAGAAAGCGGCGCCGCTGCAATGGCGTGATCTGATCCAATGGCGCCTGCGGATCCGGCATCGCGTCCTGCGCCGCGCGTGAATAAAGCGCCAACTGCGTCAGTTCGAGGGCATAGAGATCGGTCGGCTCGGTGCCTGTCACGCCAAAGATGCTGCTCAGCAGATGCAGGAAGGCGAAACTTGCCGAATCGCGCGGCAGCTGGGTCAGATTATCGACCCGCGTGATCGCCAACGCGTCCGTGGCCTGGAACACGCCGCTGCCGAGAAAGCGGTCGGGCCGCGCGGCGCCGCTGCGGAGAAAGGCACTGTCAAAGATAGCGCGCCGCGCCGCCTCTGCCCGCTGCCAGTCGCGCGCCGGATAATTGCCACCGTTCTTGTGAAGCCACAATGCCGCGGCAGCCGCCACCTGTGGCGTCGCCGCGGAGGTGCCGGCGCCGTCGAGGTCGACCCAATTAGGAAAGCCGAGCCGCGCCCACGGAATATTGGGTGTGTAGGCGGCGACGGCGGTCGCCATTTTGCTCGCCGGCCCGGCATTGCCTTCCATGTCCTGCGGCGGCAGGTTCAAATATGGCGTCTTGTCGGCCATGACGCCGCAAGCCGCGATGACCCGGTCGAACCGGGCCGGGTAGACGACGAGGCTGGTTGGCAAGCCGCCGAAATTGTTTCCGGCGGCGCAAACCATTACGATGCCGGCTTCGTAGGCCTTGTTTACCGCATCGGCCCAGGCTTGCGACGGCAGACCGCCCATGCTCATCGAGACGACATCCGCGCCGATCGAGACCGCGTAGTTGATCCCTTGCGCGACCGTGCTGGTCGCGAAATGGAAGACGCGATCGGCGATCCGCACCGGCACGATCCGCATCATCGGGGCGCCGCCCAAGACCTCGCCGTTCACCGACTTCCCGCTGGCGGTATCGAGCAGCCCGTCGACCTTTGGCCCGGCCAGGATGCCGATCGTGCCGGTGCCGTGGCCGCGGTTCAGCAGCAGCCCCGAGGTCGGGGTTTCATCCGTGGCATCATCGGGCCGAGAGGCATCGACAAAATTCTTTTGTTCGTCGCGGACGATGTGTGCCGGGCACGCTTTGTGGTTCGGGTCGTAACCGGTATCGAGATGGACGATCTTGATCGGGCTGGGGCCGTCGCCCACCGCGAGTCGGGCGGCGGCCAGCTGGCTGAAATCGTCACCGACATGCCAATTCGGCCGCGGGCCCGGCGCGTAGGGTGTGCCGAGCTGATCGTCCGGCTTGGTGCGGTCAGCCTCACGTACCGCGATCGCGGGCCGATTGCCATCGGGCGGATCGGTTACCCAGGCCTGTTCGAGATCGGGCTCGGCCGCCAGCACCTGACGGCCGCTGGCGGCAAAATGGCGTCGAATCTCGTGCACCCGATCCCACGGATTTTGCGAGGCGGCTTGCGCCGCCATCGCCGGAGTATTCGGCGTCACCAGCACCCAGCTGTCCTCGGTCCGCACCGCCGGCGCCAATCCCTGGCCGGGAGTAGGTTGGTCCGCGGATATCGTAAACAGCGGTTTGATTTCATGTTCCGGCGGCGCCAACCCGACCATAGCGGCGGGTGCGCCAGCCACTGGCCCAGCGAGCTTTAACAACACCCCAGTGCTTTTCATCGCAGAGAGCCTCCCCCTTGCTTTATTACGATATTAACCACTCGATGGTCGCTCGGATGTGAAATGGTTCACCTGCGCATCGTCCTTACCAGACGATCAGCGCGAATTTATGGCGGTTGACGCCATCCGGCCGAATCGGCCGCTGTCGGCTGGACCGGTGCCCTGGGGCGGGGTTATCGTCGGCCAATGAAGTTTGGGGTGTTGCAATTCTTCAGCTGGCCGGAGCGGCGGGTCGATCTCGCGACGGTGTACGCCCGCGCTCTCGAGCGGATCGAGATCATGGACCGCTCGGGTTATGACGCGGTGTGGCTCGCCGAGCATCATTTCTCGAGCTTTAGCGTGTGCCCGTCAGTGCATATGGTCGGCACCCTCGCCGCCGCGCGCACGCGCCGGCTGCGCATCGGCACCGGCGTGTCGCTGGCGCCGTTTTACCATCCACTGCGGCTCGCCGAGGAGGTGGCCTTGCTCGACATCCTGTCGGGCGGGCGGGTCAATTGGGGCGCCGGCCGGGGCTTTGCCCGGATCGAATTCGAGGCGTTTGGCGTGCCGCCCGAGGAAAGCACGTCGCGCTTCCGCGAGACGGTTGAAATCGTGTTGCGCGCCTGGACCGACGACCGGCTGCACTTTTCCGGAACGCATTTCCGGTTTGACGGTATCGAGGTTTTGCCGAAGCCGATGCAGCACCCGCATCCGCCGGTATGGATGGCGGCGAGTTCGGATGGGGCGATCGACTGGGCTGCCGGGCGGGGCTTTTCGATTTTGATGGACCCGCACTCCTCGGCTGCCGAGATCGGCCGCAAGCGCCGGCGTTATTCCGAGCAGCTGACCGCCGCCGGTTTTTCCGAGGCCGGGCGCGACATCCCGGTGGCGCGTCTGCTGGCGCTCGGCCGCAATACCGAGAAGGCTGCGGCGGTCGCCCGTAACGGCGCGGAATGGATCGTCAATTCTTACTTGGGCGCGCAGCATCGCCCGGTCATGCAAGGCAATTTCACAACGGAAGGCGTCGATCCGATCCGCCGCTATCTCGACGAGGTCATCCTGCACGGCACGCCAGAGGCGGTGTGCGACCAGGTCTTGCGGCTGCGCGACGAGATTGCGGTCGACTACCTGCTCGCCGCCCCGCTCAGCCACGAAACCTTTATGCTGTTGACCGACGAGGTCCTGCCGCGGCTCGGCTGACAACTCTTCCGGGCGGAACCGTCCGCGGCGTTGCAGTTCTGAACAACCGTATCGGTCTAACTGGTTCGCTGAGCCGGGACGGTTGATGCCGGGGCGCGGCTGTGGTGGGATGCGGCACCGACATTCAGGAGGGCGATAAATGACGATCAAGGTGGGCGACAAGGTGCCGTCGGCGACATTGCGCTATGTGACCCCCGACGGTGTCCAGGCGGTCAGCACCGAGGATTTCTTCCGCGGTAAGAAAGTGGCGTTGTTTGCGGTCCCCGGCGCCTTTACCCGAACCTGCTCACAACGGCATCTGCCGAGTTATGTGACCCACGCCGCCGAACTCAAGGCCAAGGGTGTCGATACGATCGCTTGCATCGCGGTCAACGATCAGTTTGTCATGAACGCCTGGGGCAAGGAGCACGGAGCCGACGGCAAGATCGTCATGCTTGGCGATGGCAGCGGCGATTTTGCCAAGGCGATGGGGCTCGAACTCGACCGCGTCAAGGAAGGCATGGGGATGCGCACGCAGCGCTATTCGATGCTGGTCGATGACGGCGTGGTCAAGGCGCTCCATGTCGAGCAGCCGGGGCAATACGAGGTCTCCAGCGCCGAGGCGATGCTGAAAGCGCTCTGATTTACTCGTAGTGATACGCTTGGCGGCCGCCGCAGCCGCTGCGCTGTTGAGCGCAGTTTTGTTTTCGGCGGCCCCGGCTGTGGCGCAGCAGCCCGCCTCGGGCGGCAACCCGACGGCGCCGCCGGGGCGGCTGGTATTGCAGCTGCCGCCATCGGCCGTCGGCGCCTCGCCGCCGGCGAAATTGCGCCTCGCGGGACCCAAACCTGCCGATGACTGCGCGCCGGCTTGGCCGTGCCGATTGAGACTCTTTGGGGTGATTGGCAAGAATAGCGGCGCCGGGAATAACAGCGGCGGCCTCGGGCTCAAAGGCCCCGCCCTGACCTGGTGACGCGGCCAAAGCCGGGCCCGATGGCCGGTGGTGCGGAGCGAGCGGCCGGCGCCGCAGCGGCGAATTCCCGTAGAGCGCGGTTAGCGCGGCAAAATTCCCGTCTAACCGGGAAATAACCGGGAAAATTCTGCCGGTTTGCCCGCTATCGGTCCAATTTTCGCGGTATATCAACGGCTTGACGAAAATTTGCCGGCCGCCGAACCGGGAATTCAAATTCCCGTTAAGAGCGTCGAACCGGGAATTATCCGGGAACCGCCACGCGCGCCCACAGCGGCCCACCCCACCCTCCGCAAGCCGCCCGCTGCGCCGCAACAGCCGCCTCGCCGCGCCGACCAGCAGCCCCGCCCCGATCGCGAGAAAAATACCGAACCCGATCATGCCCGCCACTTAACACGCGCTCATGGCAATTTTCGGGTGAGGGAGCTCTGAGCGGCGAAACTGGACCGTTCTTGATGGCACCCCGGTTTCGGAGAGCCGGGTAGGGCGGGTTGCCGAAGGCGTAACCCGCCACCTCAACGTGGACAGCGGATTACGCTGCGCTAATCCACCCTACTTGCTGTTAGCCCGACTGGAGGCTCAGCGCGACCTTGCGGAAACGGTCGAGGGCGGCTTCCAGGTTTTCGACGATTTCGGCGGCAATCTCGTCGGGCGGCGGCAATAGATCGGGGTCGTCGAGCGTGTCGTCCTTGAGCCAGAAGATGTCGAGATTGATTTTGTCGCGGGCGATGAGTTCCGCATGGGCGAAGCGCCTAAAGCGGTCGGTCTCAGCTCGCTCGTGCCGCCGCCCTGATTTGTAGCAGACGACGAAATCGTCGAGATCGGCGCGCGTCATCGGCCGCTCCTTTAACGTGAAGCGCTGGTTCGTCCGCAGATCGTAGATCCACAAATCCTTGGTGTTCGGCTCGGCCGAGACGCGCTTTTTGTCGAAGAACAACACGTTCGCCTTGACGCCCTGCTTGTAAAAGATGCCGGTCGGTAGTCTTACCAGCGTGTGGAAATCAAAATTGTGCAGCAACCGGCGGCGGATTGTCTCGCCGGCGCCGCCTTCGAACAGCACATTGTCCGGCATCACGACCGCGGCTCTGCCGTTCTCGGCGAGCACGGTCATGATGTGCTGCAGGAAGTTGAGCTGCTTGTTCGAGGTCGTGACGAAGAAGTCCTGGCGGTCGTAATCCTCCCGCTCGGTGTCGATCTCGCCGTCATCGCGGACAATCCGGTAGCTCTGCTTTTTGCCGAAGGGCGGGTTGGTCAGGACAACATCGTAGGTCTTCCCGCCATCGCCGAGCAGTGCGTCGCGCGCCTCGACCGGGCTGTCGCGGCCCGCGATGTCGTGCAGATAAAGGTTCATCGCGCACAGCCGCACGACCTCGGGCACGATGTCGACCCCCGAAAACCGCTGGCGCATAGCGGTGTAGACTTCGGCATTGCGCGCCAGCGGCTTCTTGCGCATGTGCTCCCAGGCCGCAAGCAGAAACCCGCCGGTGCCGCAGGCGGGGTCGTGGATCGTTTCCCGCGGTTCGGGATCAATCACGCTCACCATCGCGTCGATCAGCGCGCGCGGCGTGAAATATTGCCCGGCACCCGATTTGACCTCCTGCGCGTTGCGTTCGAGCAGACCCTCATAGATCGAACCTTTGACATCGACGCCAAGCCCGAGCCAGATCTCGCCGTCGATGAGCCCGACGAGACGCCGCAATTTCGCCGGGTCTTGGATCTCGTTCTGCGCCTTGAGAAAAATTGTTCCGACGATGCCGGAAAGCCGCGACAGCTTTTCGAGAATCGCCGAATAGCTCCGCGTTAGCTCCTCACCTTGCAGGTCACGCAAGACCGTCCAGCGGCAATCTTCGGGGATCGCCGAGCCCTCACCCTTAATGAGACCCAACGTGACCAGCCCCGTCCGCTCATCATCCATCTTGAGGAACAACAGGTACGAGATCTGCGAGATATAGGCCTGGTACGGCACGCCCTGGTCCCGCAACACGTGGGCGTAGTTCCACACTTTGTGGACGAGTGCGAGTTCGTTCACGGCTTGTGGTATCCTTCATTGTTCTTAGGGGCGCGAGCGAGTTCGCGTTCTACCGCCGCGAGAAGCGGAGCGAGATTGTTCTGCACTGTCCGCCAGACGATCTCTTCAGCGACATTGTCGTAATCATGCCGATAGACGTTGCCCGCCCCCATGATGGCGCGCCAAGGTAATTCGGAATGGCGGTTGCGCAGGCTCTGGGGGAGTCGGCGGGCCGCTTCGGAGATTATCTCGAGACAGCGGGTCACCGCGTAGAACGTCCGACGATCCGCCTTGAGGGCTTCGACCGAGAGGCCGGCGGCAAACTGTTCGGCGAGACGTATGTTGTCGCGAATATCGGTCAGAGCGAGCCGAGCGCGGTTAGAAAGCATAAAGCGCGTCGCGCTCGACATTCGATCGGACGAGCGGCTTCAGACTGCTCCGGTTGGCGACGTCTACGCGGACCGGGAACAAATCCGCGAGGTATTGCGTGATCCCAACATATTCGAAAAGGCCGACCGGGGCCTGGGGGTCGAGTTCGATCAAAATATCGATATCGCTCGTGCGCTTGCCTTCGCCGCGCGCGAGCGAGCCGAACAACGCAGCGTGACGAACCCCGCGTTGGCGCAATTCCACTTGGTGAGCCCGCAACTTGGTGATGACCTCTTCTCGATCAATAGCGGCCCCCGCTCGAAGCCGATGCTGAACCTCGCTCGTCATGGTTCACTCATTCGTCACCCGCGGGCTCGATCCGCGGGTCCACGGATTGCCGGGTCAGGCCCGGCAAAGACGGGTGGGAGAAATCCGCTGCCGCTCGCGCCTTCCGCCCACGGGCTCCGTTCCCTGGATGGCTGTTACGCAGGCGGGCGAGCAGTGCGGACGCGGGCTCGTCAGCTGGGTCCTGGGATACTAGACGGCCCTCGAATGCGGCTTTTAAGATCGACTGGCGAAGGGCGTCGCGATCCTTATCGAGTTTCACAGTTTCGACGCAATCACAGGCCGCTTCCAAGGCACCACGGAAGCAGTCGACGATTTGGAACTGTTCTCCCGTCGATGGTAGGGGAACCGCAACATTGTGAAGGACTTCGAGATTAATGTTTTTCTGCGCAGTGGCCGGAGCAAATGCCTCAAGTCGTGACTGAATAGTTTGCATCCACATGTGGATAAAATACGCGTCTACGCCACGATCAGGGAAAAGGCCGACTACGCTGTCCGGAAAGCAGGCTTCAAAGGCGAGGATTGCCGTCTTAGCAATGTTTGCGGCGATGGTGATACAAAGCGTACCGGCGGGCCAGACACGGCTCTGCGCCACTCCGAGTTCGCTGTATGTCTGATGGAAAGCCTTAATGTAGTCGCCAGCACCAGCGACAACTCCGGTCTGTACGAACGGGATGTCGCCGCCATAGAGGCGAGGATCATCGCGAGGTCGGTGCTTTGATTTACCTCGGCCAAAGATGCCGAGTTCACTTAGGCGAGCCCATCCCCAGCCCTCAGGCAGTGCGGGCAGATCGGAAGTGTCGAGCGGTAGATCCGCAGTGCCCCGATGCTTGCGAAGACGCCTAGCACCTGTCTCTTCACGCTCGGCGCGGATGCGGGCGAGGAGGTCGGCGCCGGTCTCGGCGGGGCGGTTCGCCTCGCGCCAGTTGCGCGTCAGCTCGCCGGTGACCGCGGCTTTGAGCAGCGCGCGGCGCCAGGTGTCCAGGCGTTGGCGGGCGCGCTGCAGCGCCGCCTCGCCCTCGGCGATCTCTGCGAACAGTTCGTCGATCCGCGCCACGATCCGCCGTTGCTCGGGCAGAGGCGCTACGGATATAGGAGATTTTCGAAGGTAGTCCACGGGCACGCGGAGCTGCCCAGCAGACCCGCTCATATTGCGCTCGGCCTCATGACGAAATGCGTGGCGCACAAGCCAATACCACAGATATCGAGGATCGACGGCCCCCGGTCTCAGAACGTGAAACTCGGTCGAGCCGGCAGCATACCCACCTGGTATGCCGATGACTGGCGCGGTTTTGCCGTTCTCCATGCAGGGCGTGATCTTGGCGAAGATCACGTCACCTTCGCAGAACCGCACATATCCCTTCCGAACCTCGGCCACCGACCGTCGCCGCGAGGCATCGATGATGCCGGTTTCCTCAGCCACGGCAGTCATTGGGATAAAGGGGATCTCCGCGTCGCTGGCCAAACCGTCAAAGGCGGTCGTCGGATTGATAGACGCCACCTCGCCCAAGAGGTGCTCAAGCACCATCCTAGAGGCAGACCCCCGGGCTTCAGGCTCGCGCCTGCCGCTTCGTCCGGCACAATGACGGCGAGCGCATCTGGGCTCATGCAGTCAGAACCTGCGGCAATTCATCGAGGATCGGGCGGAGGCGGTCGCCGAATAATGCATGGGCGCGGAGGAGGCCGCCTTGAGCGGCGAAATCGGGGGCGTCCATCAGGTCCTCGGGGGCGATGTCGACATTGACCGCGATGAAGTCGCGGATCGCGAAGAGCCACACGCGCTGGGCTTCGGTGTAGGTGCGGCCGGCGCGCTCCTCGCGGCCGAGCCACAAGTTGAAACGCCCGGCAATCATTGCGGGCAGCGGCTCCAATGTCGTCGTGTCAGCGAGGGCGTAGCGCACCAGCATCACGATGTCGGAGAGCGCGCGGGCCGGGTTGCCTGTGACGTGGTCGTCGTCGAGGCGCTTGTAGGCGCGCCAGATATCGACCGGCTCCAACAGCCAGGGCGGACGGCGCATCGCGTCGCGCAATTCCTCGATCGCGACGCGATCGAGACGCCGCGTCGCATGGGGCCGTGCGTAGATGACCTGGAGCGCAACCAGGGTGTCGCGGTGCTCGGCAAGGAATTGGCGGAAACGCTCGACGGTGTCCTGGGCGCGGGCAGCATCGTAACCCGAGGAAATCACCGCGTCGGTCGAGACCGTATCAATGCGGATCTCGGTCTGGCGCTTGATGTCCTTCAATAGCCGTCGGAAGTCGGGGTCGTCGAAGGGCTGACACGCCTCTTCTTTCAACGCCTCGGCGGCGGCTTCGGGCGTGACCTGGCGCGCGGCGGCTTCGCGCTCAATCGTGTCGGGGTCAACCGCATCGAGCAGCTTGTGCGCCAACGCTTTCGCATCGAGGCCGTCGGCAGCGTTCGCGATGTGCGCACGTGCTTTGTGGTCGATCTTGCGGTCGAGCGCGGCAAGCCGTGCCGCCAGTGTTGAGATCGCGTCGTCGTCGCGGCGGCCGGCGGCGATTTCGTCGATTAGCCGGTCGAAGCCAATCTTCCGCTCGCGGTCCAACGGCTGCGCGACGTGCTTGAGGCTCTCGGTGACGCCGACCGCGTCGACCAGCACGAAGCGGGTTTTTTCCTCGGCGTCTGGCGTTACCTGGCGCAATTGCGTCGGGGTGATCGTGCGCGCGCCGCGTCCTTTCATCTGTTCGAAATAGAGCGCCGACTTCACGTCGCGCAAAAAGATCAGCACCTCCAGCGGTTTCACATCGGTTCCGGTGGCGATCATGTCCACGGTCACGGCGATGCGCGGGTTGTAGTCGGTGCGGAATTGGCGAATCAGCTGCTCCGGGTCGTCAGGTTTGGTCTGGTAGGTGATCTTCTTTGCGAAATCGTTGCCCTTGCTGAAGACCTCTCGGACGATGCTGACGACCTCCTCGGCATGGTGGTCGTCCTTGCAGAAGATCAAGGTCTTCGGCACTTCGCTGCGGCCAGGAAACAATTCGGTGAACAGGCTGTCGCGATAGGCTTCGAGCACGGTGCGCATCTGGTTCGGCACGACGACCGAGCGGTCGAGCTCCTGCGCCGTGTAGGCAAGATCCTGGTCGAGCTCTTCGTAGCGCTCGGCCCGGGTGCGCTTGTCGCGGACCGGAATCTGATAGCCCTTCGGGATCGCTCCGCCATGCTCGCCGATATCGGTGCGGATACGATAGATCTCGAAGGGGACGTTGACCCCGTCCGCCACAGAGCGCTCGTAGGGATACTGCGCGACGAGGTTGCTCCCGAAAAATCCCATTGTGTGCAATGAGGGCGTCGCCGTCAGACCAACGATGAACGCATCGAAATATTCGAGCACTTGCCGCCAAGTGCCATAAATCGACCGGTGGCATTCATCGGTGATGATCAGATCGAAGCTCTCGATCGGGATCGCCGAGTTGTAGTGCACGAGGCGCTGCTGCTCGCTCGCGCTGGTCTCGAAGGCGGATTTCTCCTCGTCTTCCTCGGATAATTCGCGGCCGGTCAACATCGAGTAGACGCGCTGGATCGTGGCGATGACGACCGAGGCGTCCTTGTCGAGACCAGCGGGCCCGAGCCGCTGGACGTTGTATAGCTCGGTAAACGATCGGCCGGTGCCGGGCGGACGAAAGTCCTCGAACTCGTGCCGTGTCTGGCGGACGAGATTGGCGCGGTCGGCGAGAAATAAAACGCGCCGGAACTTCGCATGGTCGAGCAGCCGATGGCTGAACACGCAAGCGGTGTACGTCTTGCCGGCACCGGTCGCCATCTGGATCAGCGCGCGCGAGCGATCGGCGGCGAGCGAGGTTTCGAGACTCGTCACGGCATCGATCTGGCATTCGCGCAGGCGCTCGGTCAGCAGCGGCGGCATCGTCTGCAGCCGCTGGCGCATCGTCGTCGGGTCGGCGAGCCAACGCCGCAATGTCTCGGGGCGGTGAAAGTAGAACACGCGGCGCGATCGCGGTGCGGGGTCGGCATGGTCGCGAAACAGGATCTCGGTGCCGGAGGCGACGTATTCGAAGCGGACCTGCCCCTCGCGCCGGACGAGATGCTCGGGGACCCCGCCCATATAGCGCGCCGCCTGGTCCGAGAAGCCCGAAAGGGTCGTGCCTTCGGGCTTTGCCTCGACGCCGCCGCACAAAGTCCCGCCGACGAACAGGGCATAGTCAACCGGGCCCGAAATCGTCGGGAACTCGCGCACAGCGACGCCGAGCCCGGCGCTACGGTTCATCCGCTCGCGCGACTGTACCAGCCAACCAGCCTCAACCAGCTGACCGTCGATCGTCATCCGTGCCCGGTCTTCGGGATGGAAAATGTGCTACCTCGCCTATGCCGCGGGTATGTCAACCGTCGCTACTTCGCGAGCTACGTTGGCACAATTTTGGCGATTTCGGTAGCAGCAAGCAGTTAAAGCTGGCCCAAGAAGCTAATCACCTATGGCAAACGCCGAGCTCGACGCCAAGGTGCACGAACTGGTTACCTACGGCGCCCCGTTCGTCGACGCTGCCGGCCTGATCGCGGCGGTGCGGGGCATCGAGAATGAAAGCGATCCGGCCCGATTAATGCGGTTGACCGTGCCTGCCTGATGGCAGCCAAATCAGCGTAGAAGCCGCGCTGTTAGAAGCGGGACGACGTCTTAATCCCCGCTATGCGTTAATCCAGCGGCTCGATCACTGCCCGACGATGACCGGTTGCTCACGCGGTCATGCCCGCGTTTGCGCTAGCCTCAAGCTCGTCCAGCATACCGTGGATCCGTGCGACATGTGGGTCCTTGTCGTAAAGCGCGTAGAGCGCGCCAGCGAGGCGGACCGGGTCGCCCGAGTAATAGCGCTCGTATAATTGTTGCCGGCCGGAGAAGGACGACACCGCGGCGTCGAACGCGAGGCGAAACAGCTTGACCCGAGTCGGCGCATCGGCGTTGGCCGCCTGCGCATATTTCTCGACATCGGACGCGGCAGGGCCACGCAACTCGGCATAGGACGGCACCGCGACCAGCCCCCCGGCGCCCAGCAGCTGGATGATTTCGCAGGCGCGGACAAACATCTTCGGAAACATCATTCGCACTGTCCACAGTGGCATCTCGGCCGGGGTCATCAGCCCGGAGGCTGGGCTGATCGCGGCGTCGGCCTCGCTGGCACGGATGCAGGAGCGAACGAACTCAGCATGCTGAATGAGCTCGGCCAGCATACCCTGGACGTGCAGATGCGCATCGATATTGGTCGAGCGTGCGATCGCGAAGCCCAGCGCCATCATGAACTCGGCCTTTGCCAGGTTCTTGCTCGAGGTCTGGTGCATCACCTGCGACATCGCCTGGGTACGCTGAAAGAGGCCGTTGCACATCTCCGGGTCGCGGTGGATGAAGACGCGCTCCCAGGGCACCGGCACGTTGTCGAAGATAGCGAGCCCGTCGCCCTCGTCGAGGCGCGACGACAGCGGGAAGTCCATCGGCGAGGCAGCATTCTGATGCACGACCGAGGGTCGGCAAATAAAGCGCAGCCCTGGGCTGGCGACCGGAATCGAGAACCCGAACGCGTATGGCGCCGCCTCGGCGTTGGTGGCGAGAAAGGTCGACGGCATCACCAGGATCTCGTCGGCATAGGCGCACAGGGTCGAGACCATGCGGGCGCCCGAGACCACGATCCCGGAATCGGTTTCTTTGATGATCTTGGCAGCGAGGTCTTTCTCTTGGCGCTCAACCGGGCGCGAGCGGTCGACTTGTGGGTTGAGCAGCGTGTGCGTCATGCACAAATCTCGCTCGCGGGCGAAGACGTGATAGGCGCGTATATTGTCGGCAAATCGAGGGTCACGGCGGCCGAACTCCGGAGCCGCAGCAGCCAGCCCGGTTAGCATGATATTGAGGAAATCGGGGCTGCGGCCAAACATGCCGCAGGTTGCATCCATCCAGGTTTTAACCATGCCGCGACGGCGGATCAGATCTTCGACCGAACGCGGCTCGATATAGGAAAGCCCGACGCGCTCGCCGCTCGATGGCGACCGGAAGGTCATTCGCTCGGCAAAGTCGGGGGCATGCTGCATGTCATACAGCTCGGCGACGCTGCGCGCCGCCGCGGCGAGCCGCTGGTCCTGCGTGACATCGGCGACGCACTCGCCATCGATAAAGATCTGCCGATCGTCCCTGAGCGCTTCAAGAAACTCCTTGCCGGCGCGCACGGCCATTCTGAAAAATCCTTCCGCTATACCGGTATGGTCAGGCTTGCCCCGGCAATCTAGCTTTTCTTCGAGCGCGATAACGGTTCCGAGACGCGGTGCTCGGCACAGAGCACTTTTTACAGGCCAAGATACCAATCCCGCCGATCTGTCAGGCGCTGCGTCGTCTCGTCGGCCAGGCGCCGGAGCTTAGGGTTCTTGGAGGCGCATTAACCTGAACCCCCCGAGGTGCGGCGCCACAATTCGCGGCTCGCCAGTCGCGCTCCTTCGCCGAGCGCCGCGAGCTTCGCCCATACCACCGTGGGATGCACCTCGCAGGTTGTCGAAAAGCTGGCAAACCCGCAATCCGCTCCGGCAATCACATTTTCGCGCCCGACGGCCTCAGCGAACCGGCCGATGCGCTGGGCGACCGCCTCCGGATGCTCGACAAAATTTGACCCGTGCGTGACGACACCCGGGATCAGCACTTTACCCTGCGGCAATTTCGCGGTTTCCCACACTTTCCACTCGTGCTCGTGACGCGGGTTGCCGGCCTCGAACGAAAAGGCGCCGGCATTGATGCGCAGCATGATATCGATGATATGCTTGAGTTCGAGGTCGTGCACCCGCGGTCCCATATTGATGCCATAGCAGGTGTGATAGCGCACCCGCTCGGCCGGGATGCCGGCAAGCGCGTGGTTCAACAGCTCGACCGTGGCGCTCGCTATATTGCGGCATTGGGCAATATCGAGTTCTGGGTGCGTCGTGTAATGGCTCGCCAGCTGCGGGTCATCGATCTGCAATACGAGACCGGCATCGACGATCGCCTTGTATTCGTCACGCAGTGCATCGGCAATCGCAATCCGGAACTCCTCTTCGGTCTTGTAATATTCATTCTTGTTCCAGCCGGCGAGCTGGGCCGGCGAAACCGCCGGCATGAACGCTTCTTCATGGCGAACTTGCGCCAGCGCCGCCTTTAAATTGTCGATGTCGCGCTTCAGCGCTTCCTGCCCTTTGTAGGCGATCGGACCGGTGCATACCCATTGGGTGCGCGGGGCGCCACCCGCGGCGCCCGGCATCTGCGCTGCCCAGGCGTAATATTCGGGGAACGCCAGATGTTCGCGCGAGCGCGCCCAGGTGCCCTCGCTTCGCGGATTGGAGCGCGCTTCGAGACCGGTCAGGCGCTCGTTGACATAGGGGATGAAGCCGAACCGCCCCATCTCGCCGTCGGCGACGATATCAATTCCAGCCTCGGCTTGTTTGCGCACGACCTCGGCGACCGCACTCTTGACACGGGCGGCAAAAGCTTCGCCGTCGATCGGCCGGCCCTGCTCTTTTGCCTGGATCATTTCCAACAAATCGGGCGGCCGCGGCAGACTGCCGACATGGGTCGTCAGGATTCGGTCGGTGCTGTGCTTCATGCGTCCTCCCCATAACTGACGTCGAACAGCTTAGCCGCTATGCGCTCCCGGGTCAGCATAGCGCAAAACCGCTCGGCCTCCTGCCAGCGATAAAACACCCGCAGCACCAGTAAGGGTCGGGCACCGCGGGTTCTTGTAACCGGATTCGCGGGGCTTCAGCTCGCGAACATAACGCCGCCCGGGCCCGTCTATTGAACGCTGTCGGCTTCCCCTCCCACTCCACAGCAGCTTGCTGTGGCAGCGATCGCGCGATGGTGACAATCCCTTCTAAATATGGCGCTGGTCGCCTGGTTTACCGAAGATGGGCAAAAGAGTTGACAATGACATCGTGAACCATAAATCATCCTTTCCAAGGAAAGAGTGTGTCTTGCTTGCTTTCACGTTGTGATTGCTCGAATTGTCAAAGGACCCACTCTCGAGTTAACGAATCATGAGCGGTGGAGATATCGATAAATGGCTGAATGGAGAGACCGAAACCTTTTTCAATCCCCGCAAAACCCCGTCTGCGAGCGCCGGCAGCAATCCTCGAGATGAAAACGCGCCGGTGCAATCCTTGCTCTGGAGATTTACCCCTTCTGCACCATCACGTCTATTGCAGCATTGGGGACCGCTACCGCGGTTTCGCTTTTGCTTCTGACTCGATTTTCGCCCGATACCACCTCGCGGCATACCACTATCCCGATAATCATCTTACACAATCCTAAGTCGTCACCGGTCGCTTACGCTCCATTGCCGCCGCGCGAAACGGTTACTCGGCCAACCCCGCCCGAACCTCAATCCGAGGTCAAACAAGAGGATCGGCTCCCGACAGCGCTAGGAGCGGTGACGGATGCGCCGCAGGTCCAGGGGTCCTGGGGATGCATTGCGAGCGCCCTTGTCATCCAATCTACCGATGGGAAATCAATCGGCGGATCGGTTGTCGTCAAATAGCGGTGCGCGTGCCGCAGCGCCAACGGGCTCGCCTTTAACCGAGCGGGCGAATGCATTCATCAACTCATATTGGCAAACGATCGACGAGAGAAGCGACCAAGTCCTACCCTATCTGAGTTCAGTATACGCTCCTGTTGTAAACTATTATGGCAAATCGCTTCCTAAGCAGATTGTCCTGCGCGACAAGAATTCCTTTTTGAGGCGTTGGCCAAGCCGTCAGACATGGCCTTTTCCTGGAGCAGAGAGGCCTCAAATTTATTGTAATAAAGCGACAGCAGAGTGCGTGATCACCGGGTTGCGAAACTTCAACGCCATAAGCGCGGAACGCAGTGCTCGGGCGACCGGTGTGGTACGCTATCGTTATGCCCTCCGCTTCTCGGATGGATCCCCGCAAATCGTTTCCGAAGACAGCCATGTCGTGGCCCATGATTAGCAGCCTGACAACGCGCCGCGGTCGAGCTACCCATGCGTAACTGTGACAATCGAATTTTGATTTAACGCAGCCAATCGTGACATTGGGACTAACGCCGCGCGCCGTGATGATCGCTCTTCGCAACTACATTCCAAGATAAGCCCGGCGGACCCGGTCGTCAGCCACGAGCGCCTGATGCGCGCCTTCGAGCACCACCCGGCCGGTCTCCAGCACATAGCCGTAGTCGCAGGATTCGAGCGCCTCGGCGACGCGCTGCTCCACGAGTACCAGCGTTAGCTTATCCTCCCGGTGCAACGCCGCGACGCTGTCGAAGATCTGGTCTGCGATCGCCGGCGCCAGTCCCATCGAGGGTTCGTCAAGGAGCAGCAGCCGCGGCGCCGAGGCGATGCCGCGGCCGATCGCGAGCATTTGCTGCTCTCCGCCCGACAGCGTTCCGGCAAGCTGTCGGCGGCGCTCGGCGAGGACCGGAAACAGGCTATAGATCCGATCGAGATTGCGCTGCCACTCGACTCGGCCGCGCATCGAATAAGCGCCCATTTCCAGGTTTTCGAACACCGTTAGCGTGGCGAACACCTGTCGTCCTTCCGGCACATGGGAGATGCCTAGATGCGCTCGCTCCGAGGGGCGCACTGCGAGCAGGTCGCGTCCCTCGAACATGATCGTGCCGAAACCCGGGCGCACCGTTCCCGAAATGGCCTTAAACAGCGTTGTCTTGCCCGCTCCGTTGGGGCCGACGATCGCGACAAATTGGCCTTCGGCAACACTGAGCGTTACGCCATTCAGCGCCACGAGCCCGCCGTAACTGACCGAGAGGCCGTCGATTTCCAACATACCGGCGTGCCTGTCCACGCAATTGCGATGCTGGGGCCGGGGTAGCACGGCAGGACGCGATTGGCCAAACGCGAAGGCAAGACGCGATAGAAAACTCGTGGCGCCTGCGGCGCGCTCTGCCTATCGTCCGGCGTGCGGGGGACCAATGAAGCTTGCCTTTAAACTTTTCTAATGCCCTTCTCAGCCGTCGATTTTCTGCAAGCGCTCAGCGCGGGCATCCTGGTCGGCGCTACCTATGCCCTGATGTGCGTCGGGTTGGGGATCATCTTCGGCGCGATGCGTGTCATCAATTTCGCCCAGGGCGATTTTCTGATGGTTGGCATGTATGCCGCCTTTTACCTGACCACAGGGTTCGGAATCCTGAGTTTTCTCGGTCCGAATGCCGGGCCGATTGTGGCGGCGTTCCTGGCTGGTCCGATCGTGTTTGCGCTGGGCTGGTTCTTGCACCGCTTCATCGTCGCGCGGGTCACCGGCGCTAAAGTCGCCGAGATCGCCGGCGCCGGCGCCTACGGCCAGATTATCGTGACGCTTGGCCTTTCGCTGATCCTGCAGAATGGCGCTCTGATCGTCTTCGGCTCGACCCCGACCGGCATTCGCACCCCCTTGTCGCACTCGTCATGGGAGATCGGTGAGATCCTGCTCAACCAGGCTCGCTGCGTCAGCTTTCTGGTGGCGGTCGCAGCGGCCGCGGCGGTCTATCTGTTCCTCAGCCACACGCGGCTGGGCAAGGGGTTGCGCGCCGCCGCGGATAACAGTCAGGCGGCGATCTATATGGGTATCGACGTCGAGCGCGCCCACCGTATCGCCTGGAGCCTCGGGGTCGGGATTACTGCGGTTGCCGGCGGGCTCGTCGCCAGCTCGCAATCCTTTCAACCCTACACCGGGTTCGACTTTGTCATTGTCATGTACGCCGGGGTGGTGCTCGGTGGCCTCGGTAGCATCCTCGGAGCGTTCTGGGGCGGGCTATTGATCGGCATCGTCCAGCAGATGTCGACTCTGGTCCTGCCGTACCAACTGCAAAACACGGCGATTTTCGTCGTTTTCCTGCTGATCATCTTCTTGCGTCCGCAGGGGATGTTCGGTCGTCTGAGCGAGCGGACATGAGGACGCGGACGGAGACTAACCGGCACCGCTGGGCGATCCTGGGGGTCGCGATTGTCGTCGTCATCCTGTCACTGGTACTGAAGAGCGCCTATTACGAACTGGTCCTGACCCAAGTCCTGCTTTGGGCGGTTTTGTCACTCGCGTGGAACGTGCTGAGTGGCTACAGCGGTTATTTTTCATTCGGGCACGCTGTATTTTGGGGGCTAGGCGCCTACACGGTGGCGCTGGGGCTGATCTACCTCAACCTGACACCGTGGCTGACTATTCCCCTCAGCGCCGTCGTTGGCAGCTGCGCCGGCGCGCTGATCGGCTACCCAACCTTTCGCCTGCGCGGCCACTATTTTGCGCTAGCGATGCTCGCCTATCCACTGGCAATTCTTTATGTGTTCCAGTGGCTTGGTTATCAAGAACTGACCCTGCCGATGAAGCGGGAAGCGGCCTGGGTTTTTATGCAGTTCGACAATCCGCGCGTCTATGTCGTACTCGCGCTCGGTTTGTTGGTGGCGACCCTGCTGATCTCGCTGAAGGTCGAGAACTCGCGCTTCGGCATGGCGCTGTTGGCGATAAAGCAGAACGAGCCGGCAGCCGAGGCGGCTGGCATCAACACTTGGCGCTGGAAGATGCTGGCGCTGATGTTGAGTGGCGCGCTTGGCGCCACTGCGGGTGGGCTATACGCAGTCGTGTTGCTGGTGCTGACCCCCGAGACGGTGTTCGGCATGCTGGTTTCGGCACAAGCCTTGATCCTGGCCTTGTTCGGCGGAGTGGGGAGCATCTGGGGACCACTGATCGGCGCGGCCGTGCTTGTGCCGCTCGCCGAAGGACTGAACGCCAAATTGGGCAATATTTTGCCGGGCATCCAGGGCGTCGTCTATGGCATTGCAATTATATTGATCATTCTTTGCGCGCCGGAGGGCGTCTATTGGCGCGTATTGGACCGGTTTACGCGCAATAAACCGGCCCCGCTTGTTTCGCCGCGGACACTGCTCGCGCCGGTCCCCACGGTACCACAGCCCCGCACCAGTGCTGCGGCCGACCTGCTGGTGCTTCGCGGGGTAAGCATTTCCTTCGGTGGCTTGCGCGCGCTCGACGGTGTCGACCTGACCGTTCCGGAAGGCGGGCTTTACGGCATCATCGGTCCGAACGGCGCCGGCAAGACCACGCTATTCAACGTCATCAACGGGTTTCTGCCTCCCGATAGCGGTACGATCAGTTTCGCCGGCGCCCCGCTGGTCGGGCTGCAACCGAATCGGGTGTGCCGGCGCGGCATTGGCCGCACCTTTCAGGTTGTGCGCGCCTTTCCCCGGATGACGGTTCTCGAAAACGTCGTCGTCGGGGCGTTTGTTGGCGCCGCCGATCAGACGATCGCAGAACGGATGGCGCTCGCGGCGCTCGACCGCGTTGGGCTCAGCGACCGGGCGCAAGCGATCGCCGGCGGTCTGACGACGCGGGAATTGCGGCTGATGGAGCTGGCGCGTGCGCTGGCGCCACGGCCCCGGATGCTGCTGCTGGATGAGACCCTGGCCGGGTTGGGGCATGACGATCTCGACGGCATTCTTGCGGTGATCCGGCAGTTGCGGGCCGACGGCATAACCGTGCTAATCATCGAGCACACGATGCAGGCGATGGTGAGGCTGGTCGACCATTTCGATGTGCTTGATCACGGGCGGATCATCGCAACCGGCGAGCCGGATGCTATCGTCCGCGACCCTAATGTGATCGAAGCGTATCTCGGCAAGAAATGGGTCGAGCGCGTCGCCAGCGCGGCAAACTAGGCGATCGCTGCCAGTGAAGGCGAATTGCACGATTTCGAGGAGGAGAGACGGGTGACCGACGACAAGAAATTGACGAGACGCACGGTGGCCAAGGGGTTGACGCTGTCCTTTGGCGCATTGGCGCTGCCCTCGGTCGCGATCACCTCGGCGCGCGCCCAGGCGAAACCGGTCAAGATCGCGTCGATCGCACCGTTGTCGGGCCCGTGGGCGCGCCAGGGTCAGCTGCTGCGCATGGGCTCCGACATGGCGGCCGATGACATCAATAGCAACGGCGGCATCAAGAGCCTCGGCGGCGCCAAGATCGAGGTCATTTACGCCGATGCCGGCGACAGCACCGAAAAGGCCAAGAACGCGGCGCAGCGCCTGTTGTCGGACAACCCCGACCTTGTCGGTGGGACCGGCGCGTGGCTCAGCTCCTTTACTCTGGCGGTGACCGAGGTGACCGAGCGCGCATCGTTGCCGTGGTTGACGCTCAGTTACTCGGACGCGATCACCAATCGCGGGTTCAAGTTCGTTTTCCAGACCTCGCCAACCGCCGATCACCAGGCGAGAGAGACCGTGCCGACCGCGCTCGATCTGGCGCAAGCCGCCACCGGCAAACGCCCGCGGACCGTCGGCCTGATCATGGACAACACCGCGTCACCGGTCAGTTTCGCCAAGCCGCTGCGTGCCGGCGGCTTCGAGAAGGCCGGGCTCAAGCTGGTGGTCGACGAGGTGTTCACGCCGCCGCTGTCGGATGCGACCCCGCTGATCGAGAAAGTGCGCTCGGCCAAGCCCGATTTCCTGCTGCTGCTGACCTCGGCCATGCCCGACTGCAAGTTGGTGCTTGAAAAGCTCGACGAGTTCAAGCTGTCGCATGGAAAAATTCCATTGGTCGGCAACGGCGCGCCGTTCGGCTCACCCGAATTGCTGAAGACGATCGGCGCCGAATTGCTCGAGGGGTTGCTGTTCAGCGTTGCGAATTGGCCGATGAAGGGGCAGGAGGATTTTATCGAGCGGTTCAAAAAGCGCACTGGCGAGCCGTTCCTGACCCAGGACGGGTTGTGCGGCTATGGCGATGTCGCAATTCTGAAAGCCGCACTGGAAGTTGCCGGCGCGGCCGACCGGCTAAAGGTCGCCGATGCGATCCGCGCGATGAACCTGACAACCGGGCCGGCCGCGGCCTGCTTCCCGGGACCGATTAAATTCGACGACAAGGGGCGGCGCGTCGACGTGCCGATAATCTTTGCGCAATGGCAAAAGGGAGTTCCGCTGACGGTTTTCCCGACCGAACTTGCACTCGCCAAGCCGTTCTGGCCATCGGTGTAGCGTCACCGTTCGGAACTTCGCGACGATGCCCACCGATGGCCAGAATAGATTTGGCAGGTCCCGGGAACCTTATTCTTCCGGCATCCCCGCTTTGCGCAGACCCGCGTAGTAGGTGGTTTCGATCAGGTCGCAAATCTTCGGCACTCCCCAAGCGTCGGCCGCCCGCAAACGGGTGATGCTCGAGTAACGATCGTCGCCGACTAGACCGCGCGCCTCGGCGAGTTCGGCGGCTGCGCGGTCATGATCGCCGTTGAGAGCACTGGCTGCGGCTAGAAACGTACGGAACTGGGGGTGCGCCGGAGTGGCGTTGCGTGCTTTTTCACTCCAGACAATCGCGTCCTCCAGGCGGGACTGCAGCAGATGCGCGCAAGCAATTCGGCTGTAGAAGAGGCCGATCTGCGGATCGCGCGGGCTGAGCCGGATGGCTCTCTCCTGCGCGGGGATGAGCTCCTCGACCGACCCAGTCATGAACTTACACCAGCCGAGATGCGAGTATGCGTGAGCCCAGTTGCGGTTGAGCGCTATGACAGCGTCGTATTCGAGAATGGCCTCATCATATCGGTGCTGCGCCCGTAACACCTGGGCCATTGCAAAACGCGCCGGCGAACTGCGGGGCGACATAGCTAAGGCCCGCTTTGCCAAGTCTTCCGCCCGGGCAATGTCGGCCGCAGCCGCGCTGGCCATTGAATCAAGCACACGTGCCGTCAGCGCGATCGCCAACCAGCTTTGCGCCGCGACCGAGTCTTGATCGAGCGCCAACGCTTGCTCGAACATGTCGATCGCCTCGGTGCGGTTCTCACGCGAGGGCGGCCTCAATCGTGCAGCGCGTCCCCGAAGAATGTAGTCGCGCGTGTCGGGCTGCTCCGCCGCACGGGCAGCTGCCGCATCAACCAATTCGAGGTCAAGCGCAACAGCGATCCGGTTTGTCACATCGTTTTGCCAATCGAACAGATCGCATGCGTTGCCATCGAATCGCTCGGCCCACAAATGAGTATCGGTTTCGGCATCGATCAACTGGGCGGTGACGCGGACTCTGTTTTCCGACCGATGGACCTCGCCTTCGAGCACGTAGCGCACACCGAGCTCACGGCCAATCTGTCGAGTATCGACCGGCTTGTTTCGGTAAGTGAAGGCGGTATTGCGCGATATCACCAGCATATCGGGGATTCGCGATAGATCGGTCGTCAGTTCGCCGGTGATCCCATCGGCGAAATACTGCTCCTCCGGGTTGTTGCTCAAGTTGACGAAGGGCAGCACGACGATCGATAGACGCGCCGCGGTCGGCGGCTCAACATTAACGGGTGCCGCCTCGGCATCCGCGGCAGGATCACTTTCCTCGCTCACCTCGCCGATAAAGCGAACCCCCCTGCGCGGCACCGTGCGGATGACCCGCTGGCTCGCGCCGGTGTCGTCGACAGCCTTGCGCGCTGCATTAAGGCGCGACGTCAATGTCGAATCTGAAACAATCCGTCCGCCCCAGACTGCGTCGATCAAATCATCCTTACTGACAACGCGTCCGCGGTTGCGGAGTAGATAGACCAGAAGGTCGAACACCTGCGGCTCGAGCGCGACCGGCTCGGCCCCTCGGCGCAATTCTCGCCGCTGGATGTCGAGCACGTGATCGCCAAACCTGAAGACCACTGTGCTCCTCCCACGCGGCCGTACCAGGCATTCCTTCAGCAAAATGCAAGCTAATCTTAAGGCTAAATCAAGCTCACCTCAAAGTTTTCCGATCCGGACGCTGATCAACGGTAACACCGGCAACGATATAATTCTTAAGATCGGGCGAGCCGTATGCCGGCGCAGGAGACGAACCCGAGGCCGTGATCACGGTCTGAGCGCCAGCCAACCTCGCGACAGCGCTCCCTCCAGGCTCATCGCGATAATCGTTTCGCTGTTGCGGCGATCTGGTTCGAGTGTAGCGGCGCTCGGCCTCGGCGCTTATCTCGTTATCGACCACGAGCTGATGCCGGAGCCATGATCGCTTCTTTAGTAATGATGGCCTGGGCGGTGGCGCCGATTAAAGCCGCTATTGCGAACTGGCGCGGCTTTATTGCGGCCCGCGACAGTATTGGCAGATTGAGGCGTGTGCTCGCTCAACTCGGCAGTGATCCGGTCAGGCCGACGGTGCCCAAGCCCAGCCGTAAGCTGGTGGCGGAAAATATCACTGTCGTGGCTGCAGAAGGCAAAACAGCAGGAGGGCAAAAAAGCTCGGGCGTGAGCCCGACAGCGAGAGTCACGGCAAATAAAAAGGTCACCAGCAAAGGTCGGCGGAACGCTCCTACATTTATAAGCAACACAAACAGCACGAGGATCATCGGTTTTCCGACCCGTAATCGTGCAGGATTTGGATATAGTTGGCCCGATCGAAGGCGGCGGGATCATCGATCGCACCACGCCGCATCCGACCGCGAATTCGGCTGACCGCATCAATGTCACGTGCGGCCAGCCACTCGCGCAGGCCGGCGACAAGAACCGCCATATGCTCGATGCCGTGGCGCAGCAATGCCGAGGTCGTCATCACGGCGTCGGCGCCGACCAGCAGATATTTCAGCACCTCCTCGGCGCTGTCGACGCCGCTGCTCGCGGCCAGCGAAGCGTTGATATTGCCAGCGAGCACGCCGATCCACAGCAATGGCAGGCGGATCTCGGCGGGGCGACTCAACTCGAGATCGCGCGTCAGGGACAATGTCGGCAGATTGATGTCGGGCTGGTAGAAGCGATTGAACAAAACGAGCCCATCTGCACCCGCCTCGGCGAGCGCTTTCGCCATATGACCGGTCGCGCTGAAATAGGGGCCGAGCTTGACAGCAAGCGGGATTGTAACCGACGCCCTCACCGATTTTAGGACATCCAGATACCGGGTTTCGATCTCGCGGCTGTCGACCTGCAGATCGGAGGCGATGAAGTAGGGGTTCAACTCGATCGCACTGGCGCCCGCCTGTTCGACGAGCCGCGCATAGTCACACCAGCCGGAGCGGCTGATACCGTTGAGGCTCGCAATCACCGGGATTGCGACCGCCTCGCGTGCGCGCCGGATCAATTCGAGATAGGCGCTCGGCCCGGTGCCGGAGTTTATCGTTGCCGGAAAATACGAGACTGCCTCGGCAAAGCTCTCGCCATGCGAAGCGGTCAGGCGCTCGGTCTTCGCTGCTTCGGCTTCGATTTCTTCTTCGAAGATCGAAGGCAGCACCACGGCAGCGGCGCCGCAATCTTCGAGCCGCCGGATATTGCCGAGATCACGCGTCAGCCGCGAGGCCGAGATAACGCGTTGTCAGGTCCACGACCGCCCTCTCATCACCGCCCGAAGTGAGTTTCGGCATCGGCCGGGGTGCGTGTTGGGGAGAAACGGCTTGATGCCCAACCGGCCATTTCTTCGTAGCTGCGGTATTTTTCGTCGACCATGCTTTGCGCCATGGCCAGCAGTTCGGCGGCTTCCTGCGGCCGCGTCTGGACCAATGCCCTGTAGCGCAGCTCGTTATAGGCGTAATCGCGAAACGGGATTGTCGGGCGCGGCGAGTCGAGGCGAAACGGGTTTTCGCCGATCGACCGCATCGCTGGATTGTAGCGGAACAGCGGCCAATAGCCGGAGGCGACCGCCAAATCCTGCTGCTGCATGCCGCGCTGCATATCGATGCCGTGGGCAATGCAATGGCAATAAGCGAGTATCAGTGATGGACCGGGAAAGGCCTCGGCCTCGCGAAAGGCTAGAAGCGTGTGCTGCGGGTTGGCTCCCATTGCGACTTGTGCGACATAAACATTGCCATAGGCGATGGCTTGCAGCGCCAAATCCTTCCGCGCTACGCGCTTGCCGGCAGCAGCAAACTTCGCAATGGCGCCGAGCGGCGTCGCCTTCGACATCTGGCCGCCGGTATTGGAATAAACTTCGGTGTCGAGCACCAACACATTGACGTCGCGCCCAGCTGCCAAGACATGGTCGAGACCGCCATAGCCGATGTCATAGGCCCACCCATCACCGCCGACGATCCAGATGCTGCGGCGCACCAGATGATCGACGACTGACAGCAGATCTCTGGCATCACTGTTATCGGTGAGCGTTTTCAAGCGCTCGATCACGGCCGTGACGCGCTGATGTTGCGCGCGGATTCCCGACTCGCGGTCCTGAGATGCGGACAGAATGGCCCTGACCAGATCGGTTCCGAGTTTGGGCTGCAGCTTCTGCAATAATGTCCGGGCGAGATCGAGCTGCTTGTCGGCCGCCAGCCGAAATCCCAGCCCAAATTCCGCGTCGTCTTCGAACAGCGAGTTCGACCAGGCGGGCCCACGCCCCTCATGGTTCTTTGACCAGGGCGTGACCGGCAGGTTACCGCCATAAATCGACGAACACCCGGTCGCATTGGCGACCATCATCCGGTCGCCGAACAGCTGCGACAGCAGCTTTAGATAAGGGGTTTCGCCGCAGCCGGCGCAGGCGCCGGAGAATTCGAACAACGGTTCGAGAAATTGTACGCCCCGTACATTGGCGAAATCGACCCGGGCGCGGTCGTTGACTGGCAGCGCTTCAAAAAACGCCACGTTGCGGCGCGCCGCCTCGACCAAGGGCTGCTTGGCGCGCAGGTTGATCGCCTTCAACCCAGGCTCCGTCGGACTGTGCGCTGGGCAGGCCTCGATGCACAGGCCACAGCCAGTGCAGTCTTCGACATAGAACTGTAGCGAAAAACGCACCTCGGGAAAGCCACGGACATTGATCGGCGCCGACTTGAATGTCGCGGGTGCGTCGGCGAGTTCGGTTTCGCGATAGTATTTGGCCCGGATGACGGAATGTGGGCAGACAAAGCTGCATTGCCCGCACTGCACACAGATGTCGGGCTCCCAGACCGGGACAATATCGGCGACATTGCGCTTTTCGTACACCGCGGTGCCCGAAGGAAAGGTGCCGTCGGCCGGCATCAAACTCACCGGGATTTCGTCGCCGCGCCCTTCGAGCATCCGGGCGGTCACGACGCGGACGAACTCGGGCGCGTCTTCCGGCACCAGCGGTGCACGATCCCAGTCGCTCGTCACTGCGCTCGGCACCTCGACCGCGTGCAAGCGCTCGAGCGTACCGTCGACCACCCGGAAGTTACGCTCGACCACCTCCTCGCCCTTGTCGGCATAGGTCTTGCGAATTGCGTCTTTGATCTGCCGGATGGCCTCGGCCCGCGGCAACACCCCGGACAGCGCGAAAAAGCACGTCTGCAGGATGGTGTTGGTGCGGCCACGCAACCCGACCTCACGCGCCGCCTCTGACGCATCGATCACAAAAAACCGCAGTTTTTTTGCGATGATCTGGCGCTGCATCGATCGGGGCAGATGGTCCCACACCGCTGCGGGTCCGTAGGGGCTGTTCAGCAGAAAGACGGCCCCAGGGGCGGCGACCCGCAGCAAATCGCGCCGCTCGACAAAGTTGAATTGGTGACAGGCGACAAAATTGGCCTGCTGGATCAAATAGGGCGCGCGAATTGGTTGCGGTCCAAAGCGCAAATGCGAGATCGTTTGCGCACCTGATTTGTGGGAATCGTAGACAAAATAGCCCTGGGCAAAGAGCCCGGCTTCTTCAGCGATGATCTTGACGCTGTTTTTGTTTGCGCCGACCGTGCCATCGGAGCCCAGGCCATAGAATACCGCGCGCACCACCTCTGGCGGCTCGATCGCAAAGGAGGCGTCGTAGGCGAGGCTCGTGTGCGAGACATCGTCGTCGATCCCGATCGTAAACCCATTCTTGGGACCGGATTTTGCCAATTCGTCGAACACCGCCTTGGCCATCGCCGGCGTGAAATCCTTTGACGACAGGCCATACCGCCCGCCGATGACGCGCGGCATATCGGCTCGTTTGCCAACGGCGACGCCTCCTGCAAGCACCGCCATGACATCGAGATAGAGCGGCTCGCCTGGCGCGCCCGGCTCCTTGGTTTGCTCGATGACCCCGACTACTCGGCAGCTCTTGGGTAGAACCGCCAGAAGGGCATCGCCGTCAAACGGGCGGTAGAGCCGCACTTGAACCACGCCGACCTTTTCGCCTCGCGCGCAAAGTGCCGCCGCAGTCTCGCGCGCGGTCTCGGCGCCAGTCCCCATTGTGACCAGGACACGGTCGGCGTCGGGCGGTCCGTCGTAATCAAAAAGATGGTACTGCCGCCCGGTCAGCGCCGCAAAACGGTCCATCGCCCGCTGCACGATCGCAGGAGCCGCGGCATAGAACGGGCTTACCGTCTCGCGCGCCTGGAAAAAGGTATCCGGATTGTGCGCCGTGCCGCGCACCACGGGATGCGCCGGATCGAGGGCGCGGCCGCGATGGCCGCGGACGAGGTCGTCGTCGATCATCGTCCGAATCTGGTCGTCGCTGACTAATGCCAGGGTGTTGATCTCGTGCGACGTGCGGAATCCGCCAAAGAAATGCAGAAACGGCACCCGCAACTCCAGTGTGGCCGCCTGGGCTATCAGCGCATTGTCATGCGCCTCCTGTACCGAAGCTGAGCACAGCAGCGCAAAACCCGAGGCGCGAACCGCCATCACGTCGCTGTGGTCGCCGAAAATCGACAGCGCCTGCGTTGCCAGTGACCGCGAGGCGACATGGAACACTGTCGGGCTCAGTTCGCCTGCGATCTTGTACATATTGGGCAGCATCAACAGCAGCCCTTGCGACGCGGTGAAGGTCGTGGTCAGCGCCCCCGCCTGCAATGCGCCATGCACTGCACCCGCCGCCCCGCCCTCGCTCTGCATTTCCTGGATCGCGGGCACATTGCCCCAAATGTTCGCCACACCCTGCGCCGCCCATTCATCGGCGAGCTCCGCCATTGGCGAAGCCGGCGTGATCGGAAAGATTGCGCACACCTCGTTGACGCGATAGGCGATATGGGCGACCGCCGCATTTCCATCCATCGTCGCCGCAACCGCCTTCATCTCGCCGTTTTCCTTCCCTGAGCGCATAAGTGAGGCATCGTCGGGGATTGAGGTCACGCCGGCTCGGCGATCATTTCGATCGCATGGCAAGGGCATTGCTCAAAGCAGACCGCGCACCCGGTGCATTTGCCGTAATCGTAGCGATAGCGCCGTCCGGGGCCGAGTTTGACGATCGCGTCCTCGGGACAGGCGGCATAGCAATTGTCGCATTCGAAGCAATTGCCGCAGGATAGGCAACGCTGGGCTTCATAACGCGCCTGCCGCTCGTCGAGCCCGGCGACGACTTCTTCAAACCCGCCGACCCGCTCGGCGCCGGCCAGCATCGACTGCGCGGTGGGCGCTACATCGGTGAACATCGGGAGGTACAGCATCTCGAACGAGACGAGCGGTACCGTCGCCGGCTCGGCATAAGTACTGCCCCGCAGCCATGCATCGATATTGCGCGCGGCGCGCCTGCCGTGACCCACCGCCACGGTCACGGTGCGTTCGCTCGGCACCATGTCGCCGCCGGCGAAGATACCGGGATGCCCGGTCATCAGCTGCGGATCGACGATTACCGTCCCGTCGGCCTTGAATTCGATCCCTGGCACTTGGCGCAGAAAGGCGCTTTCGGCCTGCTGGCCGAGCGCCAATACCACGGCGTCAGCTTCGAGCGTTTCGATTTCACCGGTCGGCTGCGGCCTACCGTTATCGTCGAGCGTCATGCGCTCAACCGTCAGGGAGGGGCCAATGATCTCCTTGATACTGGTGAGCCACTTGATTTTGACGCCTTCCTCGATCGCCTCGTCGGCCTCGAAAGCGCGCGCCGGCATGTGCGCCCGGTCGCGGTGATAGATGATCAGCGCCTCATCGGCCCCAAGCCGACGTGCCGTGCGCGCCGCATCCATCGCCGTATTGCCGCCACCATAGATCACAACCCGTCGACCAAGTCGCGGCGCCTCGCCGGCATCGGCGCTGCGCAAAAACGGCACGGCGTCGAGCACTTTTGCCGCATCGCGCGCCGGGATCTCGATATGCCGGCTGACATGGGCGCCGATCGCGACAAAGACGGCGTCAAACCCGCCGCCGTGGCGCTCGGCGAGGATGTCCTCGACCTTGTGGTTGAGGGTGATCTTTACCCCGATCTCCTCAATGCGATGGATCTCGGTCATCAACTCGGCGCGGGGCAGCCGGTAGGTTGGGATGCCGAAATGCATCATGCCGCCGGGTACCGGCCCGGCTTCCTTGATCTCGACCGCGTACCCCAATCGGGCGAGATGATAAGCTGCCGAGAGCCCGCTCGGTCCGGCGCCGACGACAAGGACGCGCTTGCCGCTCGGCGGCGCATCGATCGGCAGCCTCCAGTCCTCCGCTGCCGCGAGGTCCCCGAGAAAGCGCTCGACCGCGTGGATGCTGACGGGGGCGTCGAGCGCATCACGATTGCACGATTGTTCGCAGGGGTGATAGCAGACGCGACCGTGCACCGCCGGCAGCGGGTTGTCGCGCACCAGTGTCTCCCAGGCTGCGCGGTATTTGCCCGCTTGGGCAAGGGCGAGCCAGGCTTGGATCTGCTCCCCTGCCGGACAGGCGTTGTCGCAAGGGGGCAGTAGATCGACAAAAACCGGCCGCGTTGTGCGGAACGGACCGGTCCCAAGCTCCCCGGTCAGATCGATCCGTGGCGTGATGTCACTCAGCTTTTGCAGCATCCCGATTGCCTTGAAACGACCTTTCCCGCAGCCGAGTGCGGAAGACGGCCGATCGGCACGTCTAACCGTACCAAGCGTATTGATGGCGAAACTCAGGACTTGCTTCGTTGATCTGGGTCAATACGGAGCGGACCGGCCGCACGGCAACTGATCCAGATCAACGCGTGGATCGCCCCAGGGTGTCAAACCGCCACCGAGCGAGAATGGGAGTCGGGTACGATGGCAGTAGAAAGCTGGGTCCGATGGTTTGATGACATCCGGCTCAAGGACGTCGCGACGGTTGGCGGCAAGACCGCGTCCTTGGGTGAACTGCATGCACTGCTCAACGGCCGCGTTCCGGACGGCTTTGCGCTGAGCGCCGAGGCCTATCGCGCCGCGCTCGTTGCGGCCGGGGTCGAGGACGAGTTGCGCCGGTTGTTGTCGAATTTTGATCATCATGACGTGGCGTTGCTCGCTGAGCGCGCTGCTGCTGCGCGTCGGCTAGTATACGAAGCGACCGGGAATGCGCGCCTGCGCGAGGAGATTGCCGCAGCCTATCGTGCGCTCGAACAGAAATGCGGCCGCCGGGTCGCGGTCGCCGTGCGCAGCTCGGCCACCGCCGAGGATCTCCCGACCGCCAGCTTTGCCGGACAGCACGAGAGCTTTTTGAATGTGCGTGGCGCCCAGGATGTGATCGAGGCTTGCCGGCGTTGTTTCGCCTCGATCTTTACCGACCGCGCGATCGTGTACCGGATCGACAACGGGTTTGATCATTTCAAGGTGGCGCTGTCGGTCGGCGTCATGAAGATGGTCCGCGCCGACCTTGCGGCGAGCGGTGTGATCTTTACGCTCGACACCGAATCCGGGTTTCGCGACGTGGTCTTTGTCACCGGATCGTGGGGCCTTGGGGAGAACATCGTGCAGGGCAAGGTCGATCCGGACGAGTTCTACGTCCACAAGCCAACCTTTCGCCTCGGCTACCGCGCAGTACTGAGCCACGCGCTCGGGACCAAACAGTTGCGGCTGGTCTACGCTCGCGACCATGGCGCCGACAGCACCCGCAACCTGCGCACGCGGCGGGCCGAGCGCGAGAGGTTCTGCCTTGCCGATAACGAGGTGCTGGAGCTTGCGGATTATGCGATCCGCATCGAGGACCACTACTCAAAGCTGGCCGATCAGCCGATGCCGATGGACATCGAATGGGCCAAGGATGGCGAAGACGGCAAGCTCTACATTCTCCAAGCTCGGCCGGAAACCGTGGCCTCACGCCGCGCCGCGGGGAATTTCGAAACCTTCACGTTGAAGGCTAGCGGCCCGGTGCTGGCGACCGGCCGTGCGGTCGGAGAAAAAATCGCATCGGGCGCGGCGCGGCTGGTCATCGATGCGCGCAGCCTTTCCGCGTTCGCGCCGGGAGAAGTTCTGGTTGCCGAAGTCGACCAGCCCCGATTGGGAGCCGGTCATGAAGACCGCGGCAGCGATCGTCACCAGTCATGGCGGGCGCACCTGCCACGCGGCCATCGTTGCCCGCGAACTTGGGGTACCGGCGGTGGTCGGCGCCGAGGGGGCCGTCGAGCGGCTCGCGAGCGGGCGGACGGTAACCGTCAGCTGCGCCGATGGCGAGGTCGGCAAAGTCTATGACGGCCGCTTGCCGTTCGAGGTCGCGTCGGTCTCGGCGACCGCCGTGCCGCGGCCGCGCACCGAGATCATGGTCAATCTCGGCAATCCCGAACTCGCCTATCACACCGCGATGCTGCCCAATGACGGCGTCGGGCTCGCGCGTATGGAGTTCATCATCAGCGAGCACATCGGCAGTCCATCCGATGGCGCTGGTCGAGCCGGACAAGGTCACCTCACAGGCGGCGCGCGCCGACGATCGCGCCGGCTGGTAAAAAACTACCAACACCCGGCGGATTTCTTCATTGAGAAATTGTCGGAGGGGGTCGGCACGATTGCCGCCGCCTTTTATCCGAAGCCGGTCATCATCCGGCTGTCCGATTTTAAGACCAATGAATATGCCAGCCTGATCGGCGGCGCCTCCTTCGAGCCCAAGGAAGACAATCCGATGCTCGGGTTTCGCGGTGCGTCGCGCTACGCCCATCCGGCCTATGCCGCCGGCTTCGCGCTCGAATGCCAGGCTCTCGCCCGCGTGCGCGACAAAATGGGGCTGACCAATCTGCGCGTCATGGTGCCGTTCTGCCGCCGCGTCGCCGAGGGCAAGGCCGTGATCGAGGCCATGGCCAAGAATGGGCTGAAGCGCGGCGACAACGGCCTCGAAATCTTCGTGATGTGCGAGATCCCGAACAACGTGATCGAAATCGATGCCTTTGCCGGACTGTTCGATGGCTTTTCGATCGGCTCGAACGATCTGACGCAGCTGACGCTTGGCGTCGACCGTGATTCGGAGATCGTCGCTTTTGATTTCGACGAGCGCGACCCCGGCATGCTTGAAATGCTGCGGCTGGCGGTGACCGGCGCCAAGCGCAACCATCGCCATGTCGGGATATGCGGCGAGGCGCCGGCGAATTATCCCGAGATCGCGCGCTTTCTTGCCGAACTCGGCATCGATTCGATCAGCGTCAACGCTGCCAGCCTGTTGCGCACGATGACCGTCGTCCACGAGGCCGAACAAGCGGCGGTCCACGCCGCGGCAGCAGCCGAGTAGGCCTCGAGCAGTGGCCGCAATCGTGACCCTGACGATGAACCCGGCGCTCGACATCGCCACCTCGACGCAGCGCGTGGAACCGACCCATAAGCTGCGCTGCACCGAACCGCGCTACGACCCGGGCGGCGGCGGCATCAATGTCGCGCGCGCGGTTCGCGCTTTGGGGGGCGAGGCGGCCGCAATCTTCCCGGCCGGAGGCGCTGCGGGCGAGATGATCCGCCACCTGTTGGATCAGGAAGACGTTGTCTACGACGCCGTCGCCATCGACGGGTTTACTCGCGAAAGCTTGGCGGTCGAAGAGCGCGCGACCGGCGAACAGTTCCGCTTTATTCTTCCTGGTCCCGAAATCTCCGAGCATGATCAGCAGCGCTGCCTCGACCGGCTGGCCTTGCTGGCGCCCGCGGCGAGCTACATCGTCGCGAGCGGCAGCTTGCCGCTCGGTGTCGCCGACGATTTCTACGCGCGCGTTGCGGCGCTCGCTCGATCGCTCGGGAAAAAGCTGGTTCTCGATACCTCCGGCGCGGCGCTCAAACAGGCGGGCGGCGGGATCCATATCCTCAAGCCGAGCCTGCGCGAGCTCGAGGATCTGGTCGGGCGACAGATCCGCAGCGAAGACGAGCAGGAAGGGGCTGCGCGCGAGGTCATCGGGCAGGGCCGCAGCGAAATCGTAATCCTCTCGCTTGGGGAGGCTGGCGCATTATTGGCTACGGCCGATTACTGCGAGCGGTTTCCCGCGATCTGCGGTCTCCGAGAAAAGCACCGTCGGCGCGGGCGACAGCATGCTGGCCGGGATCGTTCTCGGCCTGACCCGCGGTCTGAAACTGCCGGACGCCGTCCGCTTTGGATAGCGGCCGGCGCTGCCGCATTGCTTGGATTTGGCACCGCCTTGTGCCGGCAGACCGACGTCGACCGCCTTTACGAGCAGATGCTGCCGGCTCAGCCGGTAAAGGCCTATCCGAGATAGAAGCCAAATCGCCGAAGGGGACAGAAGGAAAAACGATTAGATCGCCTGAGACGTTTCACCTGTTCCGTCTCCCGGATTGGAAAACCGGATCTTCTACGAGGGCGAAGAGTAGAGGAGCCTCAGTAATCGGTTATGTGGAGACAACCACTTATTTCCGGCAATTCCCTACAAGGAAGCATCAGCATGAAAGCGCTAGTCTACCAGGGTCCAGGTAGGAAAGCCCTCGAAAACCGTCCGATACCTCAGATCCCTGCGCCCACCGACGCCATTGTTAAAATCGTGCAGACAACGATTTGCGGCACCGACCTTCACATCCTGAAGGGCGACGTGCCGACCTGTGCTCCGGGCCGCATTCTCGGCCATGAGGGCGTCGGCGTGGTCGAGAAGACCGGGCCCGGGGTAACCGAATTTCACACCGGCGATCGGGTACTGATCTCCTGTATCTCGTCATGCGGCCGCTGCGAATACTGCCGGCGCGGGATGTATTCCCACTGCATGACCGGCGGGTGGATCCTCGGCAACGCGATCGACGGTACCCAGGCTGAGTATGTGCGCACGCCGCATGCGGATACCAGGCCTTTACCACATTCCCGATGGCGCGGATGAAGAGGCGCTGGTCATGTTGAGCGACATCCTGCCGACCGGCTCGAATGCGGTGTGTTGAACGGGAAGGTCGAGCCAGGCAGCACCGTCGCCATCGTCGGCGCCGGACCGATTGGCCTCGCGGCGCTGCTGACTGCTCAGTTCTACTCACCAGCCGAGATCATCATGATCGACCTCGACGAGAATCGGCTGCAGGTATCGAAGCGCTTCGGCGCCACGGCGACCGTCAATGCCGCCGATGGCCGGGCAGTGGAAACCGTGATGAAGCTAAGCGGTGGACGAGGTGTCGATACGGCTATCGACCGTCGGTATTCCAACGACATTCATCACCTGCGAGAACATCGTCGCGCCTGGAGGCACCATCGCCAATGTGGGCGTTCACGGGGTCAAAGTGGACCTCCATTTGGAACGCCTGTGGTCACAGAACATCACCATCACCACCCGGCTGGTCGATACGGTCACCACTCCCATGTTGCTCAAGACCGTGCAGGCGCGGAAGATCGATCCTAAAGAATTGATCACGCACCGCTTCGCACTTGACCACATCCTCGACGCCTACGAGACCTTTAGCCAAGCTGGCAACACAGGGGCGCTGAAGGTCATCATCGCGGCGTAAGGCGTCGGCCGGATGGGAGATGTGACGGCGTTACCTGCCGAATTCACATTCCATGTTCGCGTCGTTGCGAACTAGTCCAGTGGCGTCATGGCAAGGAGGGGCAGGTCCGACCGCTGTGCAGCCTTCCGCCGGGAGCCGGGAAGTACTGAGCCTCGACCACTTCAGCACAAGACTAGGCATCACGCCGATGTCGTTCTGTCAAACATTCCACGACGGTTTGACATGGATCAAAGCGTGCGCACGTCCGGCCGATAGCTTGCGACATCCGGGTGTCTTCGGTGTCCGTATATCTGAGCAGCAGAGCCACCGGCGGCAAAATTGGCTCCCAGGCCAACAGGAAAGGTGAACAGCAATGGCAGTCAGAATTGGGATCAACGGCTTCGGTCGTATCGGGCGACTGGTTCTGCGCGCGCTTATCGAGAACGGACGCGATGATCTTGTCCCCGTGGCAATCAACGACCTCGGGCCCGTCGAGGCCAACGCGCATCTTTTTTGTTACGACAGCGTGCATGGACGCTTTCCCGGCCAGGTCAGAATTGAAGGCGGTTCTCTAATCATCCGCTTTCAGGGCCGGAGCTATGGACCAATCAAGGTTTCGGCAGAGAAGGACCCGACCAAGGTACCGTTCGATGGTGTTGACGTCGCCATGGAATGCACCGGGCATTTCACAAAAAGAGAAACGGCTGCGCAGCTACTTGCCGCCGGCGCGCGCAAAGTGCTGGTCTCGGCGCCGGCTGCCGGCGCAGATGCGATCATCGTGTATGGCGTCAATGAGGAGACGATCACCCGCAATATGACAGTGATCTCCAATGCCTCGTGCACGACAAACTGCCTCGGACCAATGGTAAAGGTTTTGCACGACGCGTTTGGCATTCTGCGCGGCTATATGGTGACGATCCATTCCTACACGGGTGACCAGCACACGATCGACACCCTGCACCATGATCTGCGCCGTGCCCGGGCGGCGGCGCTGTCGATGATTCCGACTGGTACCGGGGCCGCGCGGTCGATCGGTTTGGTAATACCGGATCTCAAAGGCAAGCTAGACGGGACGGCCATCCGAGTGCCGACGCCCAACGTGTCGCTCGTCTCTCTCGACCTGGTGTTGCGGGCGCAGGCGACAGCGTCACAGATAAACGATGCAATGAAGGCAGCCAGCCAAGAGAAGCTTCGCGGCATTCTCGACTACAGTACCGAGCAGTTGGTCAGCGTCGACTTCAATCACAACCCGGCCTCATGCATCTTTGATGCGACACAGACCAAGGTGGTTGACGAAGGGCTCACGCACGTCACCGGCTGGTACGATAATGAATGGGGCTTTTCCTGCCGCATGTTGGATACCGCAGCACTGTTCGGCAGCCTCTAAACGATCGGCGGCCGAATGCGCTTTCGGACGCGCGACGAACTCGATCCGAAAGCAAAGCGGGTTCTGTTTCGCGCTGATTTACCCACCGGCCCAAGATGGCCGGGTCGCCGACCCCGCCGCGCGGGCGCTCTGCCAGGTCCTCGAACTCACCGACAAAAAAGCCCGGATCACCGTCTGTCATGATTTTCGGTCGGCCAAACGTAAATTCACGTAGGAGACGTCATTTCCGGCCAGTAGTCGCTGTGCGGCATTAGCGGCGAGCGGCGGCGCCCCTTCTGCGGCTTGGCCTCAAATTGTACCAGTTTTTGTCGATGTGCGCGCCACCATTCTCCGGACCAAGGGGTTGGCGGTCACCC
>CAVRUN010000022.1:0-47354 GCA_963724435.1 uncultured Alphaproteobacteria bacterium
ACGGAATTCTCGTCCCCGAGTAACTATTTTTGCGTGCCGGCGTTTAACGAATTGTCACAACCTTTGAAGGAGCATGACATGCGGATTCCTGCATTTACAATGGCTGCATCGCTGGTTTTGCTGGCGGCGCCGGCTTTCGCCCAAAGCAACTCGATGAGCGGCACGAATACCGACCAGAACGGCAATTCGACCTACACGAACCCCGGCTATTCCACCAATTCGATGACCGGCCGCTATAACCAGCAGGGCGCCACGAACTATTCAAACCAAGGCACGGGTACCTACAACCAGCAGTATGGATCGAATAATTCTTCCAACGGCTGGAACAAAGGCGGGAATGTCACCACCAACACGCGGGATCGCATCCGCGCGTCGCTTCAGCAATCCGGCTTCACAAATGTAAACGTCGTGCCGGAAGCGTTTGTAATTCACGCCGTGGCGCCAGACGGATCGCACATCGTGATGCTATTGCGGCCCGATGAATTGACCGGCGTCGTCGAGCAAACCGGCAGTTCGACCGACCCAGGCAATTGGAACAACCAGTCGTCGGGCATGAATGGCGGTTCAAACAATTGGAACAGCGGAGCGAACACCGACAACGGCACCAACCGCTAAGCGAAGCTACATTGCCGGCCTCTGCCCCGCCGAGGGGAGAGGCCGGTTCTCAATTCAGCCGGGGTACTTAATTTAGCCTGAGATCGTTGATGCGACGCAGGTCTTAACTGAGCTCGCCGCACTCGACCTTTTTAACGATAGAAAAACCACTCACTGGCGCAGGCGGCAATCCCGACCTGCTCGCCTTCGCGCACTACAAAGCCAGCAAGATACTCGATCTCGATGCGCCGTCCCTTGGCCGTATCCTTAGATCGCGCAAATGACACGATCGCCATTTTCCGGCCCGCCTTAGCCACATGGCGATAAAGCTCACAGCTTCGCCGGCCCGCGCCATATGCGCCCCGGCATAGGCGCCAACCGCCCGACGGCGACAATTGCAATTCTCCTGCTCGCAGTTCGCTTGCCGCTATCCAGCTACTTGGGCATGGACAGCGACAAGCCCATCTCACGCGAGCAGGCGCTGCCGCCGGTCGCCTTTGTTTATCTCGCAATCATTATCCTGAGCTGGGCCGCCAATTGGCCATTGATGAAGCTGGCGCTCCGGCAAGTGCCGCCGCTGCTGTTCGTGCTGTTCCGGCTAACCGGCAGCCTGGTGCTGATCGCACCCATGCTCATTGGGACAAAGCAGCCGCTGTTGCCGGCTCGGGGCGAGCGCTGGGGACTGTTCTGGGTCGGAGCGCTTCAGGTCGCCGGGTTTCTGATCTTCAGCATCATCGGCCTGGCGATGATGCCCGCCGGGAGGGCGATCGTGCTGGCTTATACGATGCCGCTCTGGGCGATCCCGATCGGGTTGTTGCTGTGGCCCGAGCCGCTCGCCCGCAACCAATTCGCGGGCGCGGCGATTGGCTTCGCTGGGCTGGTACTGTTTATGAACCCGCGGCTCGTCAATTGGGGAGACCGCCGGGTTCTCGCGGGAAACGGCCTTTTATTGGCCGCCGCGATCGCTTGGGCATTGGGCTCCTGCCTCTACCGCCAGCGCGCCTGGCGTTCGTCGTTTTGGGTGCAGACTTTTTGGCAGCTCGCGGTCAGTATTTTGCCGGTAGGCTTGATCGCGCTAGTAGCCGCCGACGCCGGGCCGGTGCGATGGTCACCCGGTCTGATCGCCATCATCGCCTATAACAGCCTCGTCACGACCGCGCTTGGCTATTTTCTGTGGGCCAAGGTCTTGTCGATGATGCCGGCCGCGATCGCAGGGCAGGTCGTCACATTGACGCCGATCGGCGGCTTTGCGCTGTCACTGCTGATTTTCGGCGGCACGCTCAGCGCCGATGTCGTGGTCAGCATTGCCCTGATTGTCGGCGGGATTGTCGTGCCGCTGCGGCGGTGATGACGCGATCGGGGGCAGACAAGTCGGCTACGGCGATCTTGTTCGTTGCCGAGGAATAGGGCGTAATCCGGCCAGAACGCTGGGTTAAGGGAGGCGAGCGTGGTGGTTTCATCAGAAAATCGGTCGATAGCGGGCGCGGATAAAGAGATCGACCGACCGGTGCCGAGCGCGCCGTCAAACCGCGTGTGGGGCAGCGATGCGATCGCCGACGCGATCCGCCATCTCGACATTCCCTATGTCGCATTGAATCCGGGGTCGAGCTATCGCGGCCTGCATGACAGCCTCGTCAACTATCTCGGCAACAGCCGCCCGCGCATGCTGCTGTGTCTGCACGAGGAGAGTGCGGTGGCCTTAGCGCATGGCTGGGCCAAAGTCACCGGGAGGCCGATGCTGGCGATCGTCCATGCCAATGTCGGGCTGATGCATGCGACGATGGCGATCTTCAACGCCTGGTGCGACCGGGCGCCGGTCATCGTGCTCGGCGCGACCGGGGCGCTCGATGCGGTCAGGCGGCGGCCGTGGATCGAGTGGATCCACACGGCGCGTGACCAGGGTGCACTGATCCGCAATTTCAGCAAATGGGACGACCAACCGTCGTCGATCGGCGCGGCGCAAGAGGCAGTTTTGCGCGCCAATATGATCGCGCAGACCGCACCCCGCGGACCGGTCTACCTCAACTTCGACCTCGCTTTGCAAGAGGACGAAGTCGAATCCGTCCCCGCCATGCCCGACATCACCAGGTTCGCACCACCAGCCTCGCCCGAGCCTGGCGGCGCGCTGCTCCGCCAGGCGGCGGAGTTGCTGGCGCGGGCCGAGCGGCCGGTGATCATGATGGGCCGCGGCTCGCGCGATCCAGAGGCTTGGGCGCGGCGGGTGGCCCTTGCCGAGGCAATTGGCGCACGCGTTATGACCGACCGCAAGACCGGTGCCGTGTTTCCGACAGACCATGCGCTGCATGCCGCCGGCCCGGAAGCCGCGGAGCTTCTTACCGGGGCCGACGTGATCCTGAGCCTCGACTGGATCGACCTCGCCGGTACATTGAAGACCGCCTGCGGTGGCAAGCCGCCCGCTGGCAAGGTCATCCAGATCTCGGTCGACCAGTACGTCCACAATGGCTGGAGTATGGATTATCAGGGGCTGCCGCCGGCCGACGTTTACCTATTGGCAGAGCCCGATTCCGCGGTGCCGCCGCTATTGGCCGCTGTCAGGGAGTTACGACGGAGCCCGCCATCGCCGCCGACACGCACGGCACGGCGATCACCGCCGACCTTAGCGGCGCTCGATACCGCGCAAATCATCGAGGTGCCGATGCTGGCGACGGCGCTAAAGCAAGTGCTGGGGGACGCGCCAGCGACGATGATCCGCTTGCCATTGTCTTGGGGCGAGCATCTGTGGGATTTTCGCCATCCGCTCGATTTTCTCGGGACCGATGGCGGCGGCGGTATCGGCTCGGGGCCCGGCATGGCCGTCGGCGCGGCATTGGCATTGCGTGACAGCGGCAGCAACCGGGTGCCGGTTGCGATCCTCGGCGACGGCGATTTTCTGATGGGGGTCACGGCTTTGTGGACAGCGGTGCACAACGCGATCCCGCTGTTGGTCGTGATCGCCAACAACCGCTCGTTCTTTAACGACGAATTGCATCAGGAGCGGGTCGCCCGTGACCGCGGCCGCCCGGTCGAAAACCGCTGGATCGGCCAATCGATCCGCGAGCCCGACATCGATCTCGCGACCTTGGCGCGCGGCCAGGGCTGTGTCGGCATCGGCCCGGTCGACGACCCGAAAAAGCTGGTCGCGGCCATGACCGAAGCTGTTGCCGCGGCGCGCGCCGGCAAGGTTTGCGTTGTCGATGTCCGGGTCGCGGTCGGCTACGACCCCAGCGGCGCCGCCGGCATCATGCGACGATGACCGTGACGCGCCGGATTAGAGCGGGCCGTTGGGCACGACCAGCAACCTTCGATTCCGGCTGCTGACCCTGGGGAGGGAAGTAAGGAAGGCTGCAAACCCGGCTTGCCTGTCCCGCATGGGTCGCAAGCTCGCGATGCCGACACCCAAAAGAAGCAGCGCCCGTGGGCGCCGCCGCATCCTGGTTTTCGCTGCCGATTATAGACCGAACGTAAGCACGTTTTGGTTGTAGCTTAGGATCAAGGTGTTCTCATCTACCACGACATGCTCGTTGTCTGAAAAGACCAGATCGAGAAACATGTTGAAGTGCCATTCGTCGTGGTTACCGAGCCCGCCGCTCCAGGGCGTCCAAGTTACTGTGACGTTTCCACCTGGCTTGAGCTTGCTCTTCTTCGCTTGATCAAGAATATTTAGGCTAAACGGTCCATTAGTGGTGTTGTTATCGAATTTACCGTAGGCGCTACTCGCCCGAGCGACGATGTTGTCGTCCTTATCCGCAACACGGATATCGAGAATACTCTCTTGTCTCTTATCGTCGTCGGTGGTCTCGAAAGTGATCTGAGCAGTTGATAGTGTCGGGTCTGGCATTTCTTCCTCCAGGTAAGAGCGCGTTGCAGTCGCATCATCAATAGAAGGTGATGCCAGGAAGCTCAGCGCCGTTGTTCAGCCTGGGCCGCCCACAGCAATAATAGGGTGGGAGTGCCACGCACGGTGTGAAGCGGCTCACGTTCGATGCGCCGCCCGAATTATTTCGCGGCTTGCCAAAGATGACATGCGCCTTTAGGCTTTGCATGCCATCCCTGGTCTCGCAGCTCGTCCGCCTCGATGTCGACATGGCCCCGGAGGAGCGCCAGTTGTGAGACCGTCGCACGGCGTTGGCGCAACTGAGTAGCTGGCCGATCCAGGCTAGATCCAAGGCTCCGCGCCCGGGCAATTGCTTGAGCCCAGTCATGAAGCAAGGGCGATCGCGGAGCCTCGGGGACCCGGTTGGCCTGCAAAATATCAAGATCAGAGCGGTCCGTTGGGCAGAACCAGCACCTTGCCGTGCCGGCCGCCGCGCTGGGCGTGAGCGAGTGCGGCCTTGATCTCATCGATCGGGTAAGTGGCGTCGATCGGCGCCTGTAAGACACCGTCGCGCAGTTTGGCGGCGAGATCGGCGTAGAGCGACCGCACCTGCTCGCGCGTCCGCTTCGCGAGGCCGTCGCCGAGCATAAAGCTCTTGAGGGTGACGCCTCTTCCTAAGGCGGCGCGGCTGATGACCGGGTCGGCGCCGCTCATCGAACCGTAGGTGACGACGACGCCGCCATCCGCGACACTGTCGGCGATGCGCTTGCAGGCCTCGCCCGAAACCGCATCGATCCCGAGCCGGATCGGCGCACCGTCTGCCGCTTGCCGCGCTCGCGCCGCCAGATCGGGCCCGTCGGCCAATACGACATCGGCGCCGAACTCTTTCAACTCACCCTCGACATCGCCGCGCCTCACAACATTGAGCGTGCGCACGCCTCTGGCTTTGGCAATCACGATCAGATGGCGGCCGACCGCCGAGTTGGCGACATTCTGGATCACCCAATCCCCGGGGTTCAGCGCGACATGGTCTTCGAGCAGCAATTGCGCTGTGGCCGGGTTGATGCGCACCATCGCCGCCTGCTTGAGATCGAGACCTGACGGCAACGGGATCGCGTCTGCAGCGGCGACGCGCCGGCGCTGCACCCAATTCTCGCGCTGCATGTTGATGACGAGGTCGCCTGGCCGAATATCGCCGACGCCGCTTCCGACAGCTGCGACGCGGCCGACGCATTCCGCCCCGGGCGTGGCCGGCAACGGCGGGTGTAGCCGATAATTACCGCGGCAGAACGAGATGTCGGCCGGGTTGATCGGAAAAGCGAGCACATCGAACACGATCTCGCCCGGACCGGGAGCGCCGACATCGGGCGCCTCGATGCAATGGGCAACGTTTTCAGGTGTCCCGTAATCGGTGATCTCGACTTTTTTCATCTGCTCCTCCCCGGGGCGCCATAACGCATCAACCTAAGAAGTCGGCATTATGCGCCGGATCGGCGCGGCGTCTATGCCGGCGAGAGCCGGTCCCCAGTTCGCTAGGGCGGACGGCGCTCGGGCCCGCGGGGCTGGACAGCCGGCGCGGTGAAAAAATATTGTCATCGTTTGTCGGCAGAGAGCGATGATGCAAATGATCGAGCCGCCCGAGAGCCCCGACCCCGAAAGTTGCGAGCAGTTTTTACGTGGGCTCGGCGCTACCGACGGGCGCGTCCTGCCGATCGCCGAGGCAGCGCTGGTGCTGGCGTCGTTCGAGCGCCGACGGGTCAATTTCTCGCGTTACCGCGAGCATTTGCAACTGATCGCCCGTGACGTTGCGGATCACCCCGGCGCGGCGGGTGATCTTGCCGAGCGCGCCCGTGCGCTGAACGAGATCATTCTTCTAAAGAACGGTTATTCGGGAGACGAGCTGACCTACGACGATCTCCAGAATGCCAATTTGATGCGGGTTATCGATCGCCGCAAAGGGTTGCCGGTGGTGCTCGGTATTCTGTTTATCGACGCTGCCCGCGCGCAGGGCTGGGAGGCGGCAGGGCTCGCCTTTCCCGGCCATTTTTTGGTTCGGCTGTCAGAACAGGCGGAGCGATTGATCCTCGATCCGTTTCACAACGGCCAGATTTGCGGCGCCGCCGAACTGCGCGAATTGCTAAAGGCGGTGGTCGGTCCCGAGGCCGAGCTAACACCCGACTATTACGCTCCGGTCTCGGATCGAGATGTATTGCTGAGGCTCCAGAACAACCTGAAATCGCGGCTGTTGCAGCAGCAGAGCCACGAGCGCGCAGTGAAGATCATCGAGACGATGCTAATGCTTGCTCCCGATCTCGCGGATTTGTGGCGCGAGGCCGGCATGCTGCATCGCCAGCTCGGCAATATCCGCGCCGCCGCCAGCGCCTTCGAGCAATATGTTGTGCGCGCCCCCGAAGGCATGGCCCGGCACCAGGGCGCCGCGATCCTGCAGCAGCTGCGTGGGCAATTGAACTGACGCGCGCTGCGACAGCACAGAGATCCGTCTATAACCGTGGCGCCGGGAGAAGGAGTAAGCCATGGGTCTCGCCGTCGCGATCCAGATGGATCCGATCGATACGATCAACATCGACGCGGATTCGACCTTTGCCTTAGCGCTTGAGGCGCAGGCGCGCGGCCACGCGCTGTTCCACTATTTGCCCGATGCGCTGACCCTGCGCGATGGCCGGCTTTATGCGCGCGGCCGGCCGCTTGAAGTCTTTCGCCGCAGTGGCGACCATCACCATTTTGGCGCGTTCGAGGAACTCGATCTAGCCGGCGTCGATGTCGTCCTGATGCGACAGGACCCGCCCTTCGACATGGCCTATATAACCGCAACACATTTGCTCGAATTGTTGCCGGACGATGGGCCACTTGTCGTCAACGATCCGGCCGCGGTGCGCAACGCACCCGAAAAATTGTTTGTGCTACGCTTTAAGGAGCTAATGCCACCAACCCTGTTGACCCGCGACCGCGACGAGATTCGCGCCTTCTGGAGAGAGCATGGCGACATCATCTTGAAGCCGCTTTTCGGCAATGGCGGCGCCGGCGTGTTCCGGCTGCGGCAGGGCGACGAGAACCTGACCGCACTCCTCGAAATGTATGAGTCTATTCAACGTGAGCCGGTCATGGTGCAGCGCTATCTGCCCGAGATCAGGCGTGGCGACAAGCGCATTATCCTCGTCGAAGGCGAGCCGGCCGGCGGCGTATTGCGGGTGCCGCCCGAGGGTGAGGCACGCGCCAACCTCCACGTTGGCGGCCGGGCGGTAAAAACCGAGCTTACCGCGCGCGAACTCGAGATTTGTGCCGCGATCGGGCCGACCTTGCGTGCCCAAGGGTTGGTGTTTGTCGGCATCGACGTGATCGGCGACTGGATGACCGAGATCAACGTCACCTCGCCGACCGGCATCCAGGAAATCGAGCGGCTCGACGGTGTCGCGATAGCTCCCAAGATCTGGGACGCGATCGAAACGCGACTGGCCGAGCATGTCGACCGCCGGCCATCCTGAGCGAACGGTGCTCCGGGAGGGCTTCAACCCGGACGGGCGACAAGCTCCAGCGCGGCAGCCATGCCCGCGACGCAGCCAGATTTATCCAGGCGCCCGCCGCGACGGTCTTAAACTCGGCCGCGAAATGGCTTGTGGGTAAAGTGCCGATTATGGCTCTGGCGCGGCTGTGCGGTGGGCATTTGACGAGCGGGCTCGCCTGTCTGCTCGCGTCGCTCCTGGTGTTGCGCGTAACCCGACCGGCCTCGGCTCTCGCCGCAGCCGAAAGATGATTCATCAAGGCAGGCGCCTCGCCATTCTCGGTGACGGAATGGCAAGCTCTTCGCTGCCATTGTTACCTGATGCGTACGGCCAACCTGCTACGAAGCATGATCGCGAACGGTCGGTTCAATAAGACCGTCGGGCACAAATCTGCCACAACCTTGTGGCACCCTGTCGCTCACAACATAATTGGTGAAGGAGGACAGGTGACAGAAGCTGCACCGACGCCGCTGAGGCTAACGATCTGTGGGCTTGAGGAATTAGCCGGGCATTGCGATGCGCCCGGGGTCACCCACGTGTTGTCCATCCTCGATCCTGGCTGGCCGGATCCGGAGCCGATCCGCAACTTCAACCTCAATCGTCGGCTAAAGCTGAATTTTCACGACGTCATCGAGCCGATGCCGGGTTGGATCCCGCCGGAGCGCTGGGATGTCGAATTGCTGCTGGCGTTTGGTCGCAATCTCAGCGAGTCGGCGCATGAAGCCGCCGAGGAGTCGAGCGAAGCCCATCTGCTGGTCCATTGCCATGCCGGGGTGTCGCGCTCGACCGCTTCTGCGATCCTGCTTTTGGCGCAATGCGATCCCGCACGGGCAGCGCAGGACGTCGTCGGTCAAGTCATACGGTTGCGGCCGCGCGCCTGGCCCAATCTGCGGATTATCGAAATTGGTGACACGCTGCTTGGACGCGGCGGCGAGTTGGTCGCCTCGGTATCGATGCTCTACCGATTGGCGCTCGACCGCGAGCCCGGATTGGCCGAGGCGATGATCAGCGCCGGCCGTGGCCGCGAGGTCGCCGCTGCCGGGCTCTGAACAACTCTTTGGGCAGGCGGCAACGCCGAAATTGCGTTGCTCGGCGGGGCGGTTCCGTCGCGCCGATAGAGCACCTTCAAGACCACAAACCAGTGATAATAGGGATCGATCACGACGCCGTCCGGCCCGGCGAGACGCCCGTCGGCGGCGATCGGCACGTACTTCATCGAGACCGCATTATCGACATTGCCGCCAATCACCGACAGCTGGCCAGGCTTGATGCCGACCACGATATCGCAGTGCCCGGGAAAGCGGCCGGCCGGTAGTTGGTCGAAAGTGACCTTGCGCCCGCGCCACAGACATATGAGGTCGCCGATCTGCGGCGCGTAGGCCTCGACCCGCATTGCTTGCAACGCGACGCCAGGCTCGTGCGCCGCCGCCGCATTGATGTAGTCGGCGTGGTTCTCGGAATACGGGAAGCTGGCGCCAGCGCCGGCCATCCGCATCACGTATCCGATAAATGCCGCCGACCACGCATAATAACCGTCGCGACCGGCCGGAAACACCTGCCCGTTTTGATCATGAATGCCGGTCCAGCCGCTCTGCGGCCAACTCGGGTCGAGAGCGATCCACCAATAGAGCCCGACGCGCTGCCACAGGCCCTCTTCGCGTTCGTCATCCTCCGGTGGTTCGACGTTTGGATAGGCGATCGGCTGGCGAAACGCGCGCCACTCGCCGAGTGCGATCTGCACCGCGGCTTCACGCGAAAAAGGCTGATAGGGCCAGCGCGCAAAGGGAGGAACGTGAGCGGTGGTCGCCGTCGCCCCGGTCGGTGTTGGGCGCGGAGCAACCTGCTCGGGTGCGGCGGCGCAGCCCGCCAGGATCAACATCGCCAGTAGGGCGACCGCATGCCGCATAACAGCGCCTCGTTAATGTGCTGGTGGAAGCAGAGCGAGCTAAGCGGGTGTGCCGCCGGCGTGATCGGTCTCGCTCGGGGGATCGCGGGGCGGATCGGTCTCGCTCGGGGGATCGAGCGGTGGTTGGGTGGTCTTGCCACCCGGCTCGCTGACGGGACCGGTGCCGGCAGCGCTATGCGGCGGCATCGCCTGCCACAACGCGATCCCGCCGGTCAGTCCATCGGTGTTGGGCACGATCTTGACGTCACGCGGCAGCTCAAAGGTAAGATCCTTCGCGTTGCCCCCGCCAACATATAAATGATCGAAGCGCACAACTTCACGTAAGATGTCGATGACCTTTGCAACCCTCTTGTTCCACGCCTTTTTGCCTTTCTTCCGGCGTGCGGCGTTGCCGATATATTCATCGTACGTCTTTCCACCGCTAACCGGATGATGGGCAAGTTCGAGATGCGGCATGATCTCGCCATCGCGAAAGATCGCCGTGCCGGCACCGGTTCCCAGCGTTAGGACCATCTCGATGCCGTGGCCCGAAATCGCACCGAAGCCCTGAACATCAGCATCATTGAGAACGCGAACCGGCTTACCCCAATGGTCGCTCAATGCCTGCTGAAGATCGAAACCGGCCAATGTCGCGGTTCCGAGATTGGGTGCTGTGACCACTCGGCCGTCTCGTACATAGCCGGGGAAACCGACCGAGACCCGGTCAAATTCTCCGAGCGGCGCTGTTGCCTTCTCAATCGCCTGCATCAAAACATCCGGAGCGACCGGCTTGGACGGGGTCGGTACCCGCTCACGATCGCTAACGATCTGCCCGGCTTCGTCAAGCAGGACAGCCTTGATGCCGCTGCCGCCGATATCAATCGCGAGCGTGCGCAGGTCGGTCATGATCCCCCTTTGCGACCGCCCGTGCGGCTGCCGCAGCCGTAAAGACGATAGCGCAGCCTCGATCTAAGTGCCAGCGCAAGACCGCGCATCTGCTCAACTCTGCAGCGCCTGAGTAACGGCGCCGCCGGTTGCGGTGCGCCCGCCATCGATAACGTATTGCGCGCCGGTAATCGCAGCCGCAAGGTCCGAGCATAGAAAAAGCACGGTGTTGGCGATCTCGTCCGGTGTCACATAGCGGCCCATCGGGATCGCCGCTTGGTAGCGGCGGCTGACCGCCGCGGGGTCAGACGGGTTGAGCTGCGCTTCGAGCGAATGGATCATGCGGGTGTCGACAGGCCCCGGGCAGACTGCGTTGACGCGAATGCCCTGGCGCGCGACTTCGCCGGCGGCAGTCTTGGTCAGCCCGATCACCGCATGCTTCGAGGCGACATAAGCCGGCATGCCCGGCGTCGCCACGAGCCCAGCCACCGATGCGGTGTTGACGATAGCGCCGCGCTTTTGCCGCAGCATGACCGGCAGCACGTGGCGCAGACCCAAGAACACGCCTTTGACATTGACGCCGATGACGGTGTCAAACATGTCCTCGTCATATTCGGCGGTGTGGGCCCATTTGCCCTCGACGCCGGCGTTATTAAAGAAACAGTCGATCGCGCCGTAAGCGTCTAGCGCTGCCTTGACGTAATTCTGGACCTCCGCGGACTTGGTAACATCGGCGGCAACAAAGCGAGCCTCGGCCCCTTGCTGGCGGATAATCCCGGCAGTCGCTTCGCCGCCCGCCGCATCGCGATCGACGACGACGACCTTGGCGCCGCTCTTGCCAAAGGCGAGCGCCGTCGCGCGGCCAATGCCGTTACCGGCGCCGGTGATCAGCGCCACCTTGCCGTTGAAGTCGAGATCCATGGCTATCCTCCCGTTAAATGCTTTTGGTGCCGTAGCTCAGCTCTTGCAGCTGATCTGCCGGGTCCAGCTTTCGAGCGCCACCAGCATATCGCGGATAAACCCGCGCGCGGCTTCGTCGGTCAAACCGCCATCGGCGTCGAATTTGGTGTGCGCCTGGCCGATCCGCACCTCGGGCTTGTTGATCGGATGGACGTCGAGAAAGACGCAGGCCCGTCTCAGATCGCCTTGCGCGTGCGCAGTGCCAGCCATCCCGGCGCCTGCGCCCATGATCGCGGCCGGCTTGCCGGCAAAGGGTTGATCGGGCGGGCGCGAGGCCCAGTCGATCGCGTTCTTCAACACGCCCGACATCGAATAATTGTATTCCGGCGTGGCAAACAGCAGGGCGTCGGCGGCTTTGATCTGGCGCCGCAACGTCTCGACCGGCGCCGGGAAGCCCTGGGCGCGTACATCCTCGTTATAGAGTGGGAATTGCGAGATGTCGGCGACCTCGATCGTCATGCCCGGCGGTTTCACTTCGATCGCGGTGCGCAACGCCGCCATATTGTACGAACCTTTGCGTAGGCTGCCGCAAATTCCGAGAACCGTGATCCCTCTGGCGTCGCTCATTCGCCTCTCCCGTTCGATGTCGCGCTAATTCAATCATCGCCCCCTTAACGCACCTGCCCGGCGGCGGCAAGCGGGTAGCCTTCGAACCGGCTTGTGCGGCGGCGTGGTTGCCTCTAAACAACATTTAGCCGAGTAGAATGGCCGAGTTCAGGGAGGAAATTACATGGTTCGGATCGACCGGCGCAGGTTGTTGAAACTTTCCGGCGCCGGTGCCGCAGCAGCCGCTTCCGGTGGTCTCGCCGGCATTCTGGCGTCAGGACGAGCGCCTGCCTATGCGCAGGAAACCACCCTGCATTGGGTGCGCTGGTCCGATTTTGTACCCGCCTCCGATAAGCTGTTGCGCGAAAAGATACTACCTGAGGGACAGAAAGCTCTGGGGATCAAGATCCAGTTCGAGACGATCAACGCCAACGACATCCAGGCGCGCGTCACCTCGTCGATTGAGTCGGGCAGCGGCCCCGACATCATCATGGCGCTCAACAACTGGCCGCAGCTCTACGCCAGGAGTCTTGCCGATGTCAGCGATGTGGCCGAGGAAATCGGCACGCAGCAGGGTGGCTACTACGACATCTGCAAGAGTGTGGGCACCTATCAGGGCAAATGGATCGGCGTTCCCTGGGCCGTAGGCGGCGGTCTTGTTGCCTATCGCAAATCCTGGCTCGCCGACGCTGGCTACCCAAAATTCCCGGTGACCTGGGATGAATGGCACGACGCCGGGAAGAAACTCAAGGCCGCCGGTCATCCGATCGGGCAAACCTTGGGCCACACCTTTGGCGACGCACCCGGATTCTGGTACCCCTATCTCTGGTCATGGGGCGGCAAGGAGGTCGAGGCCGACGGCAAGACCGTGGCGCTCGACAGCAAGCAGACTGTCGAGTCGGTCAAATTCGCAGTCGCCTTCTGGAACGATTGCTGCGATCCGGGCGGATTGGCCTGGGACGACAGCAGCAACAATCGCGCGTTCTTGTCGGGCACGATCGCGGCCACCAACAACGGCGCTTCGATCTATCTCGAAGCCAAGAAGAAGCCGGATATGTACCTGACCGACAAGGGAACGCCGATGAAGGACGACATCTCACACGCGCCGCTCGGGACCGGGGCCGGCGGTCACTTCAACCTGCCGGGGCCGTTCATCGATATGGTCATGGGCTATTCGCAAAAGCAGAAACCGGCCAAGGACTTTCTGCGCTGGATTCACACGAAGCCGATCTTCGAGCAATGGTTCACCTCGCAGCAGGGCTACACCGATGGCGCTACCAAGGTGTGGGAGAACGACCCCGTGTGGAACATCGACCCGGTGATGGAGCCGTTCAAATACCTGCCGGCCGCCGGGCGCCTCGCAGGCTATGCCGGGCCGCCGAGCCAGAAGGCTGCCGAGGTCCAGACCAAGTACATTATCGTCGATATGTATGCCAAAGCCGTCCAGGGAATGAAACCCGAGGACGCAGTCAAATGGGCGACTGGTGAGCTGACCAAAGTGTACGGCTGATCCGGATCGCGCGCCGCGGAGGCCCATCGATGAGCTTTACGACCGTCGCCGCACCTCGAGCATATGTCGGCACACCACGACGCGGACCAGTCACGCGGTTGCTCGAAGACGAGCGTTGGCTGGCGATGCTGCTGCTGTTACCGACCGTGGTGCTGCTGGGGCTATTTATCGCCTACCCGTTCGTCAAGGGCATCGAGCTGTCAGTGACCGATACCAAAGTCGGTATACCGGGACATTTCGTGGGTTTGCAGAATTTCCGGGACATTTGGAACGACAGCATCTTTCGCATCGCGGTATGGAACACCTGTCTCTATACGGCAGTCGCCACTGTCTTCAAACTCGCACTCGGGTTGTGGCTTGCGGTATTGCTCAACAACAACTTCAGGGGCAAGGCGTTCACTCGGGCTTTTATTTTGTTGCCGTTTATTATCCCGACAGTGCTTTCCACTCTTGCCTGGAAATGGATGTTCGATCCGACCTTTAGCGTGATCAATTGGGGTTTGTTCCGGATGGGACTGATCCACACCCGCATCAATTGGCTGGGCGACCCCAATCTGGCGCTAATTTCCGTAATCATCGTCAATGTTTGGCGCGGCGTTCCATTTTTTGCGATTAGCCTGCTCGCCGGATTGCAGACCATCAGCCCCGAATTGCATGAGGCAGCGGCAATCGACGGCGCACGGGCTTGGCAACGCTTTATCCATGTCACTTGGCCTCTGTTGCTGCCGGTCACTCTGGTGGTGCTGCTGTTTTCAGTGATCCAAACCTTTGCCGATTTTCAATTAGTCTATGTCTTGACCGGTGGCGGTCCTGCCAATGCCACGCAGCTGTTCTCGACCTATGCCTATCAGATCGGCATCGGGACCGGCTTACTGAGCCAGGGTGCGACGATCTCGTTGGCGGTCTTCCCGGTCCTGCTGTTGGTCGTCATCATCCAGCTGTTTTATATCCGCAAGGCGGAGACCCATTGAGCCATGATCGAGGGCGCTCTTTGGCGACGCTGGGTCTTCTTTTATATTCCGCTCACCGCTTTTGTCGTCGGGCTGTTGTTTCCGTTTTACTGGATGGTCATTACGACCATTCGGCCGGACAGCGAGCTTTATCGGCCGTGGAACGCCCCGAACTACGCCCCATTCTGGACATGGCATCCGACCCTCGAACACATTACGGACCTGCTGACCCAGACCTTATTTACGACCTGGCTTCTGAACACGATGATCATCGCCTTTTCGGCGACTGCGATCTCGCTGTTCTGCGGCCTACTCGCCGGCTATGCGCTGTCGCGTTTAAAATTCCCGTTTGCCGGAGCGCTCGGCACCGGGATCTTTATCACTTATCTGGTACCGCAGACTCTGTTGTTCATTCCGCTTGCCGACATCATCCGCAACTTCCGCCTCGGCAACTCGCCTTGGGCCTTGATCCTGACCTACCCGACCTTTCTGATCCCGTTCTGTACCTGGCTGATGATGGGGTATTTCAAGTCGATCCCGAAGGAACTTGAGGAATGCGCCCGGATCGATGGCGCGACACGCTGGAAGGCGATGATGTTCATCATCTTCCCGATCGCGATACCCGGGATCCTGTCGGCCGGCATCTTCGCTTTTACATTGTCTTGGAACGAGTTTATCTATGCGCTCGTCTTCCTGTCCTCACCCGACGAAAAGACGGTGCCGGTCGGCGTGACCTCCGAGTTGATCCGCGGCGATGTGTTTTATTGGGGTGAACTGATGGCCGGTGCGTTGCTCGGCTCCATCCCGGTCGCTTTCGTTTATTCCTTCTTTGTCGAGCATTACGTCGCGAGCGTGACTGGCTCCGTCAAAGGTTAGGATTTGTTTTGAAGAGAACACGATGGCCGAAGTAGCCCTACAGAGCCTCAACAAGAATTTCGACGAAGTCTACGCCGTTCGCGACGTTAATCTGTCGATCCACGATAAGGAGTTTATCGTGCTGGTTGGCCCGTCGGGCTGTGGCAAGACCACGACTTTGCGAATGGTGGCCGGGCTCGAGTCGATTTCATCGGGCCGCATCCTGATCGATGACAAGGTCATCAACGATCTTGCGCCAATGGACCGCGACATCGCGATGGTGTTTCAGAACTACGCGCTCTACCCGCATATGAGCGTCTACGACAATATGGCATTCGGCCTCAAAATGCGCAAATTCGACCGCGCCGACATCGCCAAGCGGGTGCAGGACGCTGCCACGATCCTCGGTATTGAGCAATTGCTGCACCGCAAGCCGCGGCAGCTTTCCGGCGGTCAACGCCAGCGTGTGGCGCTCGGTCGCGCGATCGTCAGGCACCCGCAGGTCTTCCTGTTTGACGAACCATTGTCAAATCTTGATGCCAAATTGCGCGTCCAAATGCGTGTCGAGCTCAAAAAATTGCACGACCGGCTGGGCACAACCGCGATTTACGTCACTCACGACCAGGTCGAGGCAATGACGCTGGGCGACCGCGTCGTCGTGATGCGGGACGGCTTAGTGCAGCAAGTCGGCGAGCCGCTCGAACTTTATAACGAGCCGGCCAATCGCTTTGTCGCCGGGTTTCTTGGTTCGCCGGCGATGAATTTCGCTGCCGTTGTGGTGCGCGAAACCGATGGCGCCCTATGGGCCGAGGATGATGGCATCCGCATCAAGGTTCCCGGCCAGACCGCGGGTCGTCTGCGTCGTTACGCCGGTGAGCAGGTGACCTTGGGGATCCGACCCGAGGATTTGCACCTCGCCACCGAAGCGGATCCGCCCGAACTCGGCTTTGATGCGGCGGTCGAGGTGATCGAGAAGCTTGGCTCCGAGATCCTGCTCGACGTGGCGGTCGGCCGACATTCAATGGTCGCTTCGGTCGAGCCGAATGTGCGCGTCGGCGTCCACGAAAAGTTGCGGCTGGCCATGAACCCGGAGCGGATGCACTTTTTCGACGCGGCCACGGAGGCCGTGATCTAATCGGAACGTAAAGAGCCCAGCACAGCTTGTTCGAGCCGGCCGCCATCCTTTCGAGAGGCCGGTGGACAGCGGTTGCGGTAAGAAGGCCAATGTAACGGAAGCGATGCCGAGATCTCGGCAATGGGGAGGTGAACCCATGCAAAAAGCCGTTGGACTGGTGTGGGTCGTCGTATTCTTCGGCTTGGTGACGGGTGCGAACGCGCAAACCTCACCGACTTCGGCAGCGGGAACGGCCGTTGATGGCACTTACGCTTTGGTTTCCGCGGCGCAAGTCAACCAAACTTACACCTCACGCAACGGACAGCTGGGCCAATGCCCATACCGGAAACCGGGGCCTCTGCACATTGAGAACGGTAAGGCGCGGTATACTACAGCGACCGGTGACAAGCTCAGGGGAACGGTTGGGCCGCAGGGTCAGCTGGCGATGCGAACACTCACTCCGACTAACAGCAGCAACGCCGGTTCCCGGCCCGTCGAGGTAAACCTCAATGGCAGCTTCGACACCAACGGTACGGTGCACGCGCGCCAGATCGGAAATTCCTGCAGTTATGATTACGTCTGGCAGAGACGGTAGGGATAGGGTTGGGGGGAATGCTGATGCAACACACGACACGTCGCCGCTTTCTGAAATTCTCCGGCGCAGGTGCGGTCGCTACCGGTAGCGGCGGCCTTGCTGGGATCCTCGCCTCCGGGCGGGCGCCGGCTTATGCGCAAGGGACGACCCTGCACTGGTTGAAGTTTGTCGATTTTGTGCCGGTCTCGGACAAGCTTTTGCGCGGCAAGATTTCTGACGAGGCTAAAAAAGACCTCGGCATCAAGCTGGAAGTCGAGACCATCAACGGCGACGGGGTGCAGGCGCGCATTACATCGGCGATCCAGTCGAAAACTGGCCCCGATATCATGATGGCGGTCAATAATTGGTCACAGCTTTACGCCGACAGCGTTGTCGACGTCAGTGATATCGCCGAGGAAATCGGCAAGGCGCAGGGCGGCTACTACAAGACCGCACACGACGTTGCGAATGACGGCAAGCAGTGGATCGCGGTGCCGTTCACCATCCTCGGCGTGCTGACAGCCAATCGTACATCGTGGTTCGATGCCGTCGGGCATGGCCCGGACAAGTTTCCCCAGACCTGGGAAGAGTATCGCGCCGTGGGCAAGTTGCTGAAGCCCAAGAGCCAGCCTTTTGGCCAGACCCTGGCTCATGCCTTTGGTGACGGGCCGGCCTTCTGGTACCCCTATTTGTGGTCGTGGGGTGGCAAAGAGGTTGAGGCCGACGGAAAAACCGTAGTGCTGAACAGCAAGGAGACTGTTGAGTCGGTCAAATTCGCTGTTCCGTTCTGGAAGGAGTGCTTCGATGAGGGGGCATTGTCTTGGGATGACGCTGGCAATAACCGCGCATTCCTCGCTAATACGATCAGCTCGACGAGCAACGCCGCTTCGATTTACCTGCTAGCCCGCAGCAAGCCCGATAGCTATCAAAGCGAGAAGGGCACGCCGATTTTCAAAGATATCTTCCACGCGCCGCTGCCTAAAGGTCCCGCCGGCCAAGCCAGCTATCACGTTCCATTCTCGAACATTATCCCCGCTTATACGCCAAACCAGAAAGCAGCGAAGGACTTCTTGCGCTGGTTCCAGTCAAAGGACATTTACGAACAATGGTTTACTTCGCAGCAGGGTTTTTCGACCGGCGCCACCAAGGTGTGGAAAGACGACCCGATGTGGAAGATCGATCCGGTCATGGCGCCATTCCGCACCGCCGCGGAAAGCGGCCGTTATGCGGGTTATGCGGGGCCTGCCGGGAGGGCGGCGGCAGAGGCGATCTCGAAATTCATCATCGTCGATATGTATACCAAGGCGGTGCAAGGCATGGCGCCCGAAGATGCGGTCAAATGGGCGCATGGTGAATTGGTCAAAATCTACAACGGGTAACTGGGGTCGCGCTCGGGCCGGTGCATCGTGAAGAAGACAATGCTGCTGGGATAGACTTATGCCCCGCCGATGATTCTGACTCCAATTCCGCGTGACGCACTCGATGGCTTGCTCGATCGGTTTGGCGGCGGTTTGAGCGAGCCGTTGGCGCGTAGCGTCTTCGCCGAGATCCGGGCGACATCGCCCGATCGTGCCGCCGAACCCGAGGCCGAGGCACACCGGCTTGCGGCGTTGGCGCTTGCTCGGTCGCACGGTATGGCCGTGCATCCGCCGGAGACCCAATGCCGGTTCAACTGGGACGGGGTGGCGCTGAATGGTGCAACCGAGGCTTACGTGATCCTTCACGAGATAGCTCATTTTGTGCTGGCCCCGCCGGAGCGCCGCGGGTTGATCGACTTCGGCCTAGGGCCGGGACCCGACACGCTCGACCGCGCCATCGCCGAGCGCGACGCGGTAATGCCGCCGCTGCCGCGCGACGAGGATGAGGCGGCGGCATCACTGTTGGGCATCGTCTTGGAGGCGCGGTTTGGCCAGCCGGCGCTGGCCTCTTTTCTCGATCAGAACTGGCTCGAAGGTCTCGACCGCTCCGCCGCGGCGCATTTCACCGGCGTTGTCGCGCAACTTAATTGTTTGGGATTGCTGACCCTCAATCCGCGCCGGGTCGCCTTAAAAGGTGAAAAACCTCAATCGGTTTCGGACGCAGGACACACCCGGTAAAGCGTCGCCGCGCTATCATCGCTAAGCCGGTCAAGCCAAACCAAAAGGGCTCGGCTGCGAACTGGCGCAATAGGCTTGGTGGGTTCGTCGCATGGCGGCCCGATGCGCTCAACCCGCCAATACTCGCGACGCGGCCTGGCTGCACGGTAGTTATTTGCCGCTAGCTGATTGTCGAAAACGCTCATCTGCCCTCCCGCGAGGCCGGTACTATTAAACAACCGGCCTGGCAGGTAGGTTCCGAGACAATTATCGCAGTGCGGCGGCTGCTTTACAGGAGCGGAGGTCGCGGGCGCGAAACCGGGCGATGCGGTCTCGGTAAAGTCTGTTTATCAGCGCGCTTCACCGACAAAGCTATTCTGCAATGTCGTCAAGCGATCGAGTGCGGCCGGCGAGAGTGGCCCCTTGTTTGCCGCGGCAGCTGCGGTTTCGAGCTGATCGAGAGTGGAAAACCCGACCAGTGTCGTCGACACCGCCGAATGCGCGATCACATAGCGGATCGCCGCTTCGACCAGGCTGTCGGCGTGCCCCTCGCGCACGACCGGTTCGAGCCGCCGCGCCCGCTCGACATCGATCCGATAGTCGCGGCCCGAGCCGATCGGGTCGACCCTCGGTGAGCCGAGTGGGTGGCGTTCCTCGGTGCCGCTCAAGGCACCGGCGGCGAGCACGCGGATCGCGATTACGCCCATATCCGCGGCTTTGGTGTGAGCCAGCAGATCGCCGAAATCATGCGCCGGATAACCCGGCGCGACGCTTCTTCCGGCGCTCGGATTCAGCATGTTGTAGCTAACTTGGGCAGTATCGAACGCGCGCGCGTCGGCGACTTGATGCAGGGCGGCGGTGTCACCCACCGCGGTGATGCCGTAAAACCGCGTCTTGCCTTGTTCGCGAAGCCGTTCGAAAGCCGGCACGACCTCGCCGAGCACGATATCCGGAGTCAGATCGGCGTCATGGCCATCGGCCAGGATGTGGTTGTGCAATTGAAAGAGATCGACATGGTCGAGCTGTAGGCGCTGCAGGCTCGCGTCCAATGAGGCGGTCACCGCAGCCGCGATATCGCGCCGTTCAGCGGCAGGGATGCGCACCTTGGTGCCGAGATAGAGGTTCGGCTTAAGGCTTTTCAGAACGCGGCCGAGATTACGCTCCGACTCGCCGTTGCCGTACATCGCCGCGGTGTCGAAATAATTGATGCCGAGTTCGAGCGCCCGCGCCACTGCCCGCTCTTGGTCGGCGGCGTCGCCTTTGACCATCAATCCGCCGACCGCACCGCAACCAAAGCCGAGAACCGAGACATCGAGTCCGGTGCGGCCTAGCCTCCGCATCTGCATGGCTTTCCTCCGTTTTCTTCAGCTGTCTCGTCGGCCTCAGATCGCTTTTTCGATCTCGCGCAGGATCATGTCGCCCATTCCGCGGGTCGACACACCGGCGCTGCCGGATTGGGCGATGTCGTTGGTGCGGATGCCGGTATCGAGCGCCCGGCGCACCGCGTTTTCGACGAGATCGGCCTCCTCGCTCATGTCGAACGAATAGCGCAGCATCATCGCGAAGGAGAGGATCGCGGCGAGCGGGTTCGCGACGTCCTTCCCGGCAATATCGGGGGCGCTGCCATGCACCGGCTCGTAGAGGGCCTTGCGCCGGCCGGTCGCGTCGGCGGGGCCGAGGGAGGCCGAGGGCAGCATCCCGAGCGAGCCGGTCAGCATCGCCGCGCAATCCGACAGTAGGTCGCCAAACAGATTGCTCGTGACAATCACGTCGAACTGCTTGGGGTTGCGCACCAGCTGCATCGCGCAATTATCGGCGTACATGAACGACAATTCGATATCGGGGTAGTCGGCGTCGCGCACCCGCTGCGCTATCTCGCGCCACAGTCCACCCGATTCCATGACATTGGCCTTGTCGACCTCGCACACCCGCCGATCCCGTTTGCGGGCCAATTCGCAGGCAACGCGGACCACGCGCTCGATCTCGTCTTCGCCGTAAACTTCGGTGTTGATACCGCGGCGGGTGCCGTCGGACAGGGTTTCGATCCCGCGCGGCTCGCCAAAGTAGATGCCACCCGTCAGTTCGCGCACGATCATCAAATCGAGCCCGGCGACAAGCTCGCGCTTGAGACTCGACGCCTCGGCGAGGGCCTCGAACACGACCGCCGGGCGCAGATTGGCAAACAGATCCATTTCCTTGCGCAACCGCAACAGGCCGCGCTCGGGCCACAGCTCGAACGGCAATTTCTCCCATTTCGGGCCGCCGACCGAGCCGAACAGCACCGCATCGCTCGACAAGGCCTTTTGCAGTGTTGCTTCGGTCAAGGGCGTGCCGTGCGCGTCGTAGGCGGCGCCGCCGACCAAATCCTCGGCGACATCAAAGCTGGCAATACGCCGGCGGTCGAACAAATGGACGATGCGCAAGACCTCCCGCATGATCTCGGGGCCGATGCCGTCGCCGGGCAGGACCAATACCTTGCGGTTGGCGCCGGATGCTTGCGCCACGGCTCAGGCCCCGGTGTGGGTCATGCCGAACTGCCACGGGCGCGCCAGCCGTGCCTTCTCTTCGTAGGAGGCTATCTCCGCTCCCTTCTGCTCGGTCAATCCGATGTCATCTAGCCCATTCAACATGCAGTGTTTGCGGAACGCATCAACCTCGAAATGCACCTTTTCGCCGTCCGGACGGGTGATCGTCTGGGTTTCGAGATCGATCGTCATGATCGCGTTCGCGCCTTTCTTGGCGTCCTCCATCAACTCGTCGCAGATCTCTTTTGGCAGCGCGATCGGTAGGATCCCGTTCTTGAAGCAATTGTTATAAAAGATGTCGGCGAAGCTCGGGGCCACGACACAGCGGATGCCGAAATCGAGCAGCGCCCATGGCGCGTGTTCGCGGCTCGACCCACAGCCGAAATTGTCGGCGCCGATCAGAATCCTGGCGTTGCGATAAGGCGCCTGGTTCAGCACGAAATCGGGGTTCTCCGACCCGTCGGGGCGAAACCGGATCTCCTGGAACAGCCATTGCGATAGGCCAGTCCGCTTGATGGTCTTCAAATAGATCGCCGGAAAGATCTTGTCGGTATCGAGGTTGATGATCGGCAGCGGCGCCGCCACTCCTGTCAGTTCGGTGAATTTATCCATTTTACCCTCTTAGGTGTCATCCCGGTGGAGGCCGGGATCCACCATTCGACTTTTGAGCAGGCGGAAAAACGGGTCCCACCTCCGCCCGGATGACGATTTCTTAGCCCAATTGGCGGACGTCGGCGAGGTGGCCGGTGACCGCGGCGGCGGCGGCCATCGCCGGACCCATCAAATGGGTCTTGGCGTTCTTGCCCTGGCGGCCCTCGAAATTGCGGTTTGAGGTCGACGCAATCCGCTCGCCGTTCATTGCTTTGTCGTCGTTCATCGACATGCACATCGAGCAGCCGGCGTCGCGCCATTGGAAGCCGGCTTCGAGGAAGATGCGGTCGAGCCCTTCCTCCTCGGCTTGGTGCTTGACGTGCCCCGAGCCCGGCACCACGAGCGCCGTGACCCCATTGGCGACGCGGCGGCCTTTGGCGATCGCCGCCGCAGCGCGCAAATCTTCGATGCGGCTGTTTGTGCACGACCCGATAAAGACGCGTTGCACCGGCACTTCGGTCAGCAGCGTATTCGGCTGCAATTGCATGTATTGCAATGCGCGCTCGATCGCCGCCCGCTTCAGCGGGTCATCGATTTGTGCCGGGTCGGGTACCCGGCCGGTTACCGGTGCAGCCTGCTCGGGATTGGTGCCCCAGGTAACGTGCGGTGCGATGTCCGTGGCATCGAGATGCGCCTCTTTGTCGTATTTGGCGCCCGGATCGGACGGGAGCGTGCGCCAATAAGCGACCGCTTGCTCCCATGCTGCACCCTTTGGCGCGTAAGGACGTCCCATGACATAGGCGATGGTCTTCTTGTCGGGTGCCACGAGCCCGGCGCGTGCCCCGGCTTCGATCGACATGTTGCAGACCGTCATCCGGCCTTCCATTGACATGTCACGGAAGGTGCTGCCCGCATATTCGAACACATGACCGGTGCCGCCCGCGGTGCCGATCTTGGCGATGATCGCCAGGATCACATCCTTTGGGCTGACCCCGGCGCCGAGACTGCCGTTGACCGAGATCAGCATGTTCTTGGCGGGCGCCTGGATCAGTGTCTGGGTGGCAAGGACGTGCTCGACCTCGGAGGTACCGATGCCAAAGGCGAGCGCCCCCAAAGCGCCATGCGTCGCGGTGTGACTGTCGCCGCATACGATCGTCATGCCGGGCTGACTCAGTCCCTGCTCGGGTCCGATGATGTGGACGATGCCCTGGTCGATGCTGTCGATCGAGAAATACGGGACCCCGAACTCCTTGACGTTGCGCTCGAGGACGTCGACCTGCAGCTTCGACTCGGGGTTGTCGATACCGGCGACGCCGGCGCTGCGGTTGGTCGTCGGGATATTGTGATCGGCGACCGCCATTGTTGCATCGGGACGGCGCACCTTGCGGCCGGCGAGCTTCAACCCTTCAAAAGCTTGCGGCGTGGTGACCTCATGGATCAAATGAAGGTCGATATAGATCAGGTAGGTGCCTTCGCCCTGCGGGGCGATGACGTGATTGTCCCAAATCTTGTCGAACAGCGTGCGCGGCGCAGCCATAGCTCTCACTCCGAGGAGGGTTTGTCATTGCCGGCGGCAGCCGCCGCCGGTCGCGCCGATGCCGTTTCCTGCCGCCCGCTGTCGCGAGCGCGCTCGGCAATACGCGCCCGCTTACCGGTGAGACCACGCAAATAATAAAGCTTGGCCCGGCGCACGACGCCGCGGCGCACGACATCGATGGCGGTGATGCGCGGCGAATGCAGCGGGAACACGCGCTCCACGCCCTCGCCATAGGAGATCTTGCGCAGCGTAAAGCTCGAATTGACGCCGGCGTTCTTGCGGCCGATGCACACCCCTTCGAAGGCTTGGATGCGCTCGCGCTCGCCCTCGACGACGCGCAGGCTGACCCGTACCGTATCCCCGGGCTCGAATTTCGGCACCGGGCGGGCGGCCAGGAGCTTTTCGACCTGCTCGCGTTCCAATTGCTGAAGAAGGTTCATCTTTCGACCCCTTGATAGATTGGAGCGTCGCTCCTGATTACATGGCCGGGGGCGGCCAGATAGCGTTCCCACAAATCACCGCGGCGCTCGCGCGTCAGTCGTTCGGCTTCGGACTGCCGCCACGCGCGGATGCGGCCGTGGTCACCCGAGACCAGCACCTCCGGCACAGGCCGGCCCTGCCACAATTGTGGTCGCGTGTACTGCGGATATTCGAGCAGCCCGTCGGCAAAACTCTCCTCGGTAAGCCCCTCGGCATCGCCGACCACACCCGGCAGCAATCGCACGCAAGCATCGATCAGCGCAGTCGCCGCCGGCTCGCCGCCCGATAACACAAAATCGCCGAGGCTGACTTCCTCGACAGCGCGGGCCTCGATAACGCGCTGGTCGATCCCTTCGAAACGGCCGCAAATCAATGTGACACCCGGACCCGCGGCGAGTTCCGCGACCCTGCCCTGATCGAGCCGGCGGCCGCGCGGCGACAACAAGATCAGCGGCCCGATCCCGCCGGCGCCGGTAATTGCGGCGTCCACCACGTCGGGACGCATCACCATGCCGGGGCCGCCGCCAAATGGCGCATCGTCGACCGAGTGATGCTTGTCCTGTGCAAAGTCGCGAATATCGACGGTTTCGAGTTGCCACAACCGGGCGCGCAATGCCTTACCGGCGAGCGAATAGGCGAGCGGCCCCGGCAGCATTTCGGGGAAGATCGTCAATACTGTCGCCCGCCAAGTCATGCCTCTTCCTCCACCGCGATCGGCGCATCCTCGATTTCGTCCAGCAGCCCCGGCGGCGGGTCGATGACGAGTCGACCGGCCTCGATTTCGATTTTCGGCACGATCGCACGGGTAAACGGCACCATCGCCGGCGGGGCGCCTTGGCGCGCGATTTCGAGGGTATCACCGGCGCCGAAATCATGGACCGCACGCACCCGGCCGAGCGGTGTCCCATCAATTAGCAACACGGCGAGCCCGATCAGGTCGGCGTGGTAGTATTCCTCGTCTTCGGGCGGGGGCAGCGCTGAGCGCGGCAGATAGAGCCGCAGCCCTCGCAATGCCTCGGCGCGATTGCGGTCATCCACGCCCGATAGGCGTCCGATCAACACCCCCTTAGCCGCGCCGAGCAAGCGCAACTCCAGCCGGCGTATGCCGCTCTCGTCGGCAAGTAGTCCATAGGCGGCGACATCCTCAGGGCGCGCGGTAAAGCTCTTGATCCGCACAGCGCCTGTCACCCCCTGCGGGCCGGTGACAACCCCGACGCAAACCTGCTTTTCCGTCGCTGCCATAAATTACGCCCACAATCGCCGAGGATCAGCGCCTAGCTGCTTCCGGCGGCCGCCGCTGTCGCTTCGGCAGCGGCTTTCATTCGTTCTTGTGCTTTGGCTTTTGGCGCCGATTTGATCGGTGTCTCGCGAACCGGGGGCTTTTCAATCAACCCCGCCTCCCCGAGAAATCGGGCGACGCGATCGGTCGGCAGTGCGCCCACACCCAGCCAATGCTGGACGCGTTCGGTCTTCAGGGTGACACGATCGGCATGACCGCGATCGAGCATCGGATTGTAGGTCCCGACCCGCTCGATAAAACGGCCGTCGCGCGGACTGCGGGAGTCGGCGATGACAATGCTGTAGTAAGGCCGCTTTTTGGCGCCGCCGCGGGCCAGACGAATTTTTAACGACATCTCTTCACTCGCTGCTAATGGCGAAGCCCGGCGCCCGGCATCAGCCCGGCAAGGCCGTGCCGCGCCAAGCCCTTCGGCCCAAGCTTCTTCATCTTTTTCATCATGTCGGCCATATCCTGGTACTGCTTCAACAGCCGATTGATCTCCTGCACCGACGTTCCCGAACCGCCGGCGATGCGCCGCCGCCGCGAACCGTTCAACAATTTCGGGTTGCGCCGTTCGTTTTTGGTCATCGACGAGATGATCGCTTCCTGGCGCTTGATGATGCTCTCGTCGATGTTGGCGTCGCCCAATTGCTTCTTGAGCTTGCCGATCCCCGGCAGCATCGACAACATGCCGCCCATTCCGCCCATTCGGCGGATCTGGCGCAGTTGGCCGGCGAGGTCATCGAGATCGAAATTGCCCTTGGCCATTTTGGCCGCGAGCTTTTCGGCTTCGTCGCGGTCGACGGTTTCAGCGGCCTTCTCGACCAGGCTCACGACATCGCCCATGCCGAGAATGCGGCCGGCAATGCGCTCAGGATGAAACGGCTCCAACGCCCCGATCCGCTCGCCGGTGCCGATAAAAACGATCGGCTTGCCGGTGATCTGGCGCATCGACAATGCCGCCCCACCGCGCGCATCGCCGTCTACCCGGGTCAGCACGATGCCGGTAATCGAAGCGCGCTCGCTAAACGCCTTGGCAAGATTGACCGCGTCCTGACCGGTCATCGCATCGGCTACGAGCAAGCTCTGGTGCGGGCGCGCCACATCGCTGACCGCCGCCACTTCGAGCATCAACTCCTCGTTGATGTGGAGGCGGCCGGCGGTGTCGTAGATCACGACGTCGTAGCCTTGCATGCGGCCGGTTTCGAGTGCGCGCCGGGTGATCGCGACCGGGTTCTCGCCGGGCACGACCGGCAAGCTGGTGATGCCGATCTGGCGGCCGAGCACGGCAAGCTGCTCCTGTGCCGCCGGGCGCTGCACGTCAAGCGAGGCGAGCAGCACTTTTTTGCGATCGCGCTGTTTCAGCCGGTTCGCGATCTTGCCGGCGGTCGTGGTTTTGCCCGAGCCCTGTAGCCCGACCAGCATGATGCCGACCGGCGCCGGTGCGTTCAGATCGAGCCCGTCGGTCGCAATCCCAGCCGGACCGCCGCCCAGGCCACCGCCGAGCACCTCGACCAAATGGTCGTGCACGATCTTGACCACCATCTGCGCCGGCGTTACCGAGCGCAGCACCTCCTGACCCAGCGCTTTCTCGCGCACCGCAGCGATAAAGTCGCGCACCACAGGCAGCGCGACATCGGCTTCGAGCAACGCGACCCGGATTTCCCGCATCGCGGTACCGACATCGGCCTCGGTCAGCGCGCCATGGCGGCGTAGCCGGTCGAAAACATCGCCAAGGCGATCGGTCAGGCTATCGAACATCAGAATTCCCGAAACTGTACCCCGCCGACAAAAACAGCCAGTGCGCGACACTCGCGGACTGGCGTCCCCTATTCGGGCGGACCGCTTCCGAGGAAGCAGCCTACAGACGGTAGTTACGTCGCCCCATCATGTCAATGGCGCGGCTCGGGTTTGCCTCACAGCTATGATAAGCGGATCATGTCACGGGGATCGATCACCTGTGATAGCCGCACGCAAGGGATCTACCAAGATTTGTCGCTCGCGACAAATCTTTGGGGCCTCGCCTCACCTAACCGCCGCGCCTATACTGCGCCGCTCGACCAAGGGAGACCGAAATGGCGGAAAGCAAACGGATCAGACCTACCCATTCGGTTTTGCCGCCGCGGCCACCGTTGCTGACGCCGCATCCGGCAGTGCCGCCGCTAATCCCGCCGGCACATGTTGTCGACCTGATGACTGAAGCGGGATCAGCCGTGTTCGGGGCGCAGTGGCGGGCAAGAGAGGCAAAGCTGGTCGAATGCCCGGCGCTCAGCAACTCCCGGCCCGAATTCAAGACGACCTACGATGTCGAACCGCATGCTGAGGAGCGCGGCTACGACGATTCTGACTGGGAAGCCGTACCAGCGACCGATCTCGGGGGCCGGCGCGGCGGCGGCATGATCTCGTTTTTATGGTACCGTGCAACCTTGACGATACCGGTCAACGCCGCGGGCTTCGAGACCGCCGGAGCGATGGCGGTATTCCGGGTCAATGTCGACGATTATGCGGAAATCTGGATCAACGGCGAAATGCCGCGCGCCGCCGGCAGACCAAGTCCTTACACAATCCAAGGATTCAACATGCCGCACCGGATCGTGCTCGCCACCGAGGTCGCGCCTGGCGACGCGTTCGAGGTCGCGGTGTTTGCGATCAACGGACCGATCTCCGCGGCGCCGGCTAATTTTCTGTGGTTCCGCGAGGCCAAGGTCGAGTTCTTCCGCTAATCGCGGCCAAGGGACTTGTCCGGTTCGCCTTCCCGACCAAAGTCGGGATCGGCCGTGGGTTCCCGACCTGCGCCGGGAAGCCGATTGCCGCTGTAAAGAACGTATTGTTCTCTGATCCCGCGCTCCTCATGCGTCGGCCGGAGCGAGCGGCGGGTGGCCGCGGATCAAATCGGCGGCCTTCTCCGCGATCATGATCACGACCGCGTTGATGTTGCCGCCAACCATGTCAGGCATGACCGAGGCGTCGACGACGCGCAACCCCTCGACACCCAACACCTTCAGTTCGGGATCGACCACAGCTGTGGGATCAGTCAGGCGGCCCATCTTGCAAGTGCCGAGCGGGTGATGTGCGGTCGCGGCGGTCTCGCGAACATAAGCATCGAGCGCCTCATCGCTTTGCACGCCGGAGCCGGGGACCAGCTCGCCGGCGGCGAAGTCGCTGAGCGGTGGCGTCGCACAAATGCGCCGCACCAGCTTCAACCCTTCGCGGATCGTCCTCCGGTCACCCTCGGTGGCAAGGAAATTCTGGCGAATTTTTACGGGTGCGCGCGGGTCGGCGGACGCGAGTTCAATCTCGCCGCGGCTCTCCGGATGCAGCATCACTGCCCGCAGGGAAAACCCGTCGGCATAGGCCGGCTTGAACGGCGGCAGATAGGGTGAGGCCTTGGTCGCCACCGCGCGGAACAGGAACTGGATATCCGGCAATTCGAGCTCGGGCCGGGTTTTGACAAAGCCGGTCCAGCCACTCGGGGTCTCGCTCGCAGGGCCCGTGCCAAAGCAATAACTGCGGGCTAGTGCGGGGAGGATGCGGTCAAGCCGCATCGTCGCGACAAACGGGCCCGGCTCGCGGCGCGCGTAATCCGCCAGCACCGACAGATGGTCCTGCAGGTTTTGGCCGACCCCGGTCAGCGGCGCCGCGACGGCGATCCCGTGCCTGGCCAGCCGATCCGGGTCGCCGATGCCAGACAGCATCAATAGCTGCGGCGAGTTGATGACGCCGCCCGACAGAATGACCTCGCGCTCGGCCCGCGCCACGCTGGTGTCGCCGCCGCGCTGGTATTCGACGCCAATCGCGCGACCGCGATCGAGCACAACGCAGTGCGCCAGCGCCCCGGTCTCGACCGTCAGGTTGGACCGGGTTAGGGCCGGGCGCAGATAGGCTTCGGCGGCGCTGCAGCGGCGGCCGCGGCGGATTGTCTGCTGCATCCGCCCCAAGCCTTCCTGCTGCGCCCCGTTGTAGTCATCGGTGAGCGGCAGCTGCAATGCAGCGCCAGCGGCAAGGCAGGCATCGATGATCGGGTCGTCGTAACGCGCAGTGCCGACAGTCAGTGGGCCATCCCCGCCGCGATATTGGTTAGCGCCACCTTCCCAGGTTTCCTGGCGGCGGAAATAGGGCAGCACTTGAGCATAGGACCAGTTGTCGAGCCCACCGGCCGCCCAACGGCCGTAATCGGCACGATTGCCGCGGACATAGGCCATAGCATTGATCGACGAGCTGCCGCCGATGACCTTGCCGCGGGCGCATTCGATGCGCCGGCCGTTGGCGTTTGCCTCGGGCTCGGTAAAATACATCCAATCATGCAGCCGGCGCTCGAGGATGCGGCCCCAGCCGAGCGGGATGTGGATCCACGGATCGCGGTCCCAGCCGCCGGCTTCGAGCAACAACACCGTTGCGTCGGGGTCCTCGCTGAGCCGATTGGCCAAGGTGCAACCGGCCGAGCCGGCCCCGACGATGACATAGTCGTATGGTTTGGCCGCCATTTCCGCCCTCCCCGGATGTTTGGGTGACGCGGTCGGGAGCCGAGCGCGACCAGACTAAATCGGGATCGCGAGCAGGGTATCGATCTGGCGGCTGTCGAGAACGACTTCTTTGCGGGCGAATTTCCACTCCTCGCCGACGCGCACGACCCGATCGACATAGCGCCCGGCGGCGAAGATCATCATGTCGCCTTCCTGCATCGTGCGGATCACCAGAAAGTTGGATTCGAGATCAATGGCTTCCGCGGTTTCGCCCGTCATGCGAATTGACGAGACCAGGTGGCGATAGCGCTGCGGCTCGTAAATGTTGGCTTCACGCAACGCGCTGACCCGATCCTTCACCATATTGCGCGAGGTCGCGTAGATCAGGCCAAGAGGGAGGCCGGCCTCGTAATTCTCCACCGAGGTCACGCGGTAAAAGCAGTCCTCGGTAAAGAAATCGGGCCACGCTTCGAGTATATCGGCGTCAAGGCAATGCACGTAGGCGGCATACAGCTCTTGGAGCTCCAACCGGCGTACGACAGCCTCGAGGTCCACCGCCTCACCAGCCCATCAATGGCCGGTAGACCTGCCAGAAGCCGCGGATCGAGGCTTCGGTCGTGCGGTTGGCTTCGGAAACATGGTCGAAACCGCCCATCTCGAGCACCGAGCAGTCGTCTTCGGCGCCGGGGAGTGCCCGCTGGATGAAATTGCCGACCGCACCATCCTCCATCGACACATAGCCGGCCGGGCCGACGAGATTAGCCTGGGCCAACCGCAACGCGGTCATGTCGGCGTCGTCCTCCTCAAAGCCGAGATAGATCCACTGCAATTCAGTCTTGTCCGGTCCCTTTGGCAATACCAGCCGTAACGCGATACTGTTCTGGATTTGCTGCAGCACGAAATTCGGGAACAACGACAGGATCTGGGTCGTCGTGTCGTCGCCAAATTCCTCTTTCATCGACAAGAAGCTGGGATCGGCCAACCGGAAATTCTGGTGCAGCGACGGAATCCCGGCATAGAGCTGATCGGATTCGGCGGCGCCGACGCGATCAATCTTGTTACGCGTATAGCTCGCGTGATGTGCGCCGTTCTCAGCAATGTCGACCCCGCCTTCCGAGGTCAGCCGCGACATCCGGAACGTCGTAAAGAAGCTGTGCAGCAAAGTCGCGTGGTAAGTGTCGCGGACGTTTTCGAAATAGAGTTTCCAATTGTTGTGCAGGATCTGCGAGGTCGTCCCCAAGACTTTCGGTTTGCCATGCAGAACCCGGTGGATGCGCGAGCCGATCTGGTTGCCGATGTACTCATGAAGCGGCGGCGCGTCGGGCGACAAGGTGCCGAATACCAGATCGCCAAACTGGTCGACCGCGACTTTCTTGAGGCCGTGGTCTTCGAGCCGGAAACTTTCCGGCATCCCGCCTTTGCCGGCGATGCCACGGCGGAACGCGACACTGTCGAGATTGCCCTCAAGATCATAACGCCAGGCGTGATAAACACAGGTTAGATTGTCGGCGTGGCCCCGCCGCTTTAAGCAGACGAGGTTGCCGCGATGGGCGCAGCGGTTGACCATCGCATGCAATCCCCCGTCCGTACCGCGGGTGACGATAATCGGTGTCTCCCCGAGGAACGTCGTTAGGTAGTCGCCCGCCTCGGGCAATTCGCCGGCCAGGGTCAGGAATTGCCAGGTTGGCCCTAGAAAAATACGGGCGAGTTCGTGGCGATAGATTTCGGGATCGGCGAAAACTCGATAGGGAACCCGGGCGTTGCCCTCGGCAGGCCATTGCAGTGCAGGCTGGTGTTCCATCAGGTTTCTCCGCTCCAGAATGCTGATATGCCTAGCAAGATTGCTTTGTCGTTCCGCGCCTCACGCGTTGGGGGCGAGACCGCCCAGCTCCTGGCCCTCGGCCTTGATCGTTTCCCTCAATCGATCGTCGGTGCCATGCCAATCGACAACATCGACCTTATACGGCAAGTCGCTGTCGGTGAACGCCTCGACCAACTCGGCGATTTCGTCGAGGGTCAAGCGCCGACCCGCATCGGCCGCCAGATCGAGATCGGAGAGAGGTCGCGCCCGCCCCGTCGCACGCGAGCCAAATACCCAGGCCACGCTACCGTGCGGCAGAAGCGCAGCAAGAATACTCAGGATCATCCGGCGGTGATCCGCAGGCAGATCGATATCAGCAGAGCCCCTCATCCGAGGCGCCGGTGCAGCTCGGCATAAAGGTGTTCGGCTCCTTCCGTCTCGAAGCTGCTCGTCCATCGGCTCGCGCTGATGGCGACCGAGACCTTCACGAAGCCTGCGCACGGCGTTGCCGAGAGGGGTCGCATCAAGGTTCAACGCGCGGGCCGCTGCGGCAGGCTCAGCCGCCGTAGAATACGTTGTCGCCGAGATCCTTCATCTCCAGAATCGCGGCGTCAGGGCGTCCAGTCACTGGTTTGGGTAGGTGCGCCTCGACCACTTCACCCACGACGATGTGATGGTCGCCCTGTTCGACGACGCTGGTGACGTTGCATTCGACCGCCGCCAATGCCGCATCGAGGATCGGCAACCCATTGGCGCCGCGGTGTATCGAGTGGCCGGAAAGCTTGCCGTCTTCGAGCTTGGTCGGCTTGAAGAAGGTAAAAGCCACCCCCTTGGCGTCCTTGCCCAGCATGTTGAGGGTAAACTTCTTGGTGCTCTTGACGAGCGGATAGGCGCCGGAATCGGTCTTGACCCCGACGACCACGAGCGGCGGTGAAAAGGCGGTCTGTGTCACCCAATTTACTGTGGCGGCGGCGACATTGCCGTTCCCGTCTTCGGCGGTCAGCACGTAAATCCCATACGGGATCATGCGAAGCGCTGCCTTTTTGGCGTCCTGATCCATCGGTCTGTCTCCTCGAATGGCGTATTCGTTCGCGCATTATATAGATCGATACGAGGCCGGGATTGAACCCCTGTCGCGGTCGGGAAATGCGAGTCTCACCTGGCGGCGGGTTCGCGGGAATCGACATATTCCGGGACGCGGTAATAGACCCAGACCAAGTTCGCGAGCAGCACGGCGCCGGTGACCAGAAACACCCAACGCAGTCCGAACGCCGCGGCCACCGCGCCACCGCTTAATGGCCCGATCGAGTTGCCGAGAAACATCGCCGACGAGGTGATGCCATAAACCGTGCCGCGCTGCGCGCGCGGGACGAGGCGCCCGACCAGCGCGTTCGCGGTCGGCAGAATGCCGCCGATAAACAGCCCGACCGCAAAGCGCAAGCCGGTGAAGACCCAATAACTGTCGGTGAACGCCTGCGGCAGTGTCGTCACCGTCGCCCCTAATAGTGCGATCAGTAATACTCGGCGATAGCCGATCACATCGCTTTTGTTGCCCAAAAAGGGTGCGGCGACGACGTTGGCGAGGCCGGTGATCGAGAAGGCGATGCCGCTTAAGGTCGCGAGATCGGGGCGCGAACCCACCATCTCCTTGACGAATAAAGTCACGACCGGCTGCACCGTACGCACGCCGAATTGCGCCATCAGCAGCACAAAGAACAACGCCAACAACCCCGGCGAGCGCGCAACCGCGATCAGGCTGCTAAGTAATGCTCGGCCGCCACGGCCCTGGGGAGTGGCGACAAAGCGCTCATGCACGCCGAACCACACAAAAGACGTCGACAACAGGATGATTGCCGAGGTGCAGTAGAACGGAATCCGATAGCTTCCGGTCAGATCGGCCAACCCGCCGCCAAGCAACGGCCCGACCAGCGAGCCGACAAGCTGGCCGGTGCTGAGCCAGCCGAGCGCAAATCCGAGACGCTCTTCGGGAACTTGGCCCGCAACGAGAGCAATCGCGGTGCTCGAAAACCCGGCGAACACACCCATCAGCGCGCGGAACGCGAACAGCTGCCAGACATTGCCCGCTGCGCCCATCAGCCCGGCAAACAACCCGATCGCGACGCTCGACCGCAGCAGCATCAATTTGCGCCCGTGGCGGTCGGCCAGCCGTCCCCACAACGGCGAGGCGAAAGCCGCGACAAATGACGTAACACCGGCGAGGATGCCGGCCCATAAATCGATGGCGCTCTCCGATTGCACGCCGAGCACCGGCAGAAACAACGGCATGATCGGGGTCAGCATCGAAAACGACATCGTCATGACGAATTGGATGCCAACCATCGCCCATAACGTGCGCTGCCATTGCCCATCGGGATGTTGTCGGAGGTCCTCGTCGATCGAGTCGGCGATTGGCTCGGCCATGTCCCGCCTCGCTCGGGTCAGTCCCGGCCGGAGCCATCCGCCGGATACACGCCTTTTAATCGAAGCAAAGATCAGCGCCATCGGGTTTACGCGCGTCCGCCCCGGGTGAGAAAGTGATGACTGTCTTGCAATCAGCATGCGAGCGAGCGATGCGTTTTTCTCCCTCCGGCCATTCCTTTGATTTGATCGCGATCGGCGGCGGTTTAGCGGGGCTGGCCGCCGCCTTGCGCGGCGCCGAATTGGGGCTCCGCACTGCCGTTCTCGAAGCGGGAGAGGGCCCCGATTATCTGTGCAGCTCGCGCTACGCCGCCGGGGTGTTTCACGTCTCTTATCACGACGTGAAGCTTGCCAAGGCGGAGCTGATCGCCGCGATCAACCAGGCGACCGGTGGCGAAGCTGTTCCCCAACTGGTCGAGGCAATCGCCGCAGATTGTCGCCGGGCGGTCGATTGGCTAAGTGGGCAAGGTGCGGAATTTACCCGCGGCAGCCCGATCAGCTGGCATGGATGGGTGTTGGCGCCACCGCGCGCCGCGGTTGCCGGCCCGGATTGGCGCGGACGCGGCCCCGACCGGCTGGTTGACCGGCTCGCCGTGCGGTTGGCCGAGCATGGCGGCCGCCTATTCCTCGGCACCCGCGCCGAAGAGCTGCAAATGGATACGGGGCGTTGCGTTGGCATAAATGCGCGGCAGGGCGGTTCGGCAGTCGTCTACAAAGCCGGCGCCGTCGTCATCGCCGATGGCGGCTTTCCCGCAAATCCGGAGCTTTTCCAGCGCTACATCGGGCCACGTCCGGACCGCGTGCTGCGGCGCAATGCGGGGACCGCTGTGGGCGATGGTCTGCGCATGGCGCTCGACGCGGGTGCGGCCGCGACGGGCCTCGACCGGTTCTACGGCCATCTGTTGAGCCGCGACGCGATGACCAATGAAGCTCTCTCCCCCTACCCGCAGATCGACGCGGTCGCGGCGGCCGGGATTGTCGTCGGCCCCGATGGACGCCGGCTGCTGGACGAGGGCGAAGGCGGGATCGCGATCACCAACCGGCTGGCGCGGCTGGCGGACCCGCTGTGCGCAACCGTCGTGTGCGACGCGGCGATCTGGGACAAGGCAGGCCGCGCCGCGCAAGTGCCGCCCAACCCGCAGCTCGAGCGCGCCGGCGGCACGCTTTATCGCGCCGACACGATCGCGGCACTCGCAATCGCTGCCGGGCTGTCGCCGATCGGCCTTGCCGACACGGTAGCCAGTTACAATGCGGCGATCACAGCGGGGGCGATTGGTTCGCTAGAAACGGTCCGCTCGGCCAAAACCGGCATGCCGACCGCGATTGCCGAGCCGCCATTTTTCGCAATTCCGATTTGTCCCGCGATCACTAATACGATGGGTGGAATTGCGATCGATCGCGACGCGCGGGTGTTGGATTTGGATGGCTCGCCCGTTCCCGGGCTCTACGCCGCGGGAGGCGCTACCGGCGGGCTCGAAGGCGGCGGCGCCGTGGGCTATGTCGGCGGACTGATCAAGGCCAGCGTGTTTGCACTGCGCGCCGCCGAACATGCCGAGCGATCCGCGCGTGACGGTTGAGCGCGGCTAATCCATTTGATTAATTTTCGGGCAATAAAAACTCGAAAAAACTAGCGACAACTGCGCATTGCTGCCCTACACTTGCTGCAAGGCTTCGCAACAGAAGCCATATCGAACAGGAGTGAGGCATGGTAGCGGCGGAGAACGTAAGGGGCGTTCCGTGGTGGAAGGAGCCGACAAAGGATCAGTGGTACGCCTTTGTCGCGGCATGGTTGGGTTGGACGCTCGACGCGTTCGATTTCACGATCTTCCTGCTGATCATGGTGCCGATCGCCAAGGAGTTCAGCGTCCCGCTGACCGACGTCGCCATCGTCTTCACCTTAACCTTGTGGATGCGCCTTGTCGGCGCAACGGCGGCGGGCTGGATGGCGGACCGAATGGGCCGCAAGACACCGCTGATGATCTCGATCCTCTGGTTCTCGGTGTGCAATTTCATCGCCGGGTTTAGCCCGACCTTCTGGTTCCTATTACTGTTCCGCACCATTCTCGGCATCGGCATGGGCGCCGAATGGCCGTGCGGCGCGGCGCTGGCGATGGAAACCTGGCCAAACCGCTCGCGCGGCTTTATGAGCGGCGTGTTGCAGGGCTCGTGGGGCCTTGGCTTTCTGCTGTCGAGCGCCTGCTACTGGTTGCTCTACGACCGGTTCGGCTGGCGCGGCATGCTGTGGATCGGAATTTTGCCGGCATTGGCGATCGTTTATGTCCGCTTCTTCGTCAAGGAACCGGAGGTTTGGGTCGAGAACAACCGTTTGCAGAAGCTAGAAAATCGGGTGGTCAAGGCACCCCTCGCCGCGATCTTCCGCCGCGGCATCGTCGGCAATGTGCTCAACGCGTGCTGGTTCCAGTGCGCCGGGTTCGTCACCTATTATTCGATCAACGCGCTGTTCGCGACCCATCTTCAAAAGGATCTGGGCCTGTCGACCGCATTGATCGCCACCCCGATCATGTTGGCAAATTTGTTAGTGTTCCTCGCCAGTTCGAGCTGGGGAGTTTTCTCGGATCGGTTCGGCCGGCGCTGGGCCATGATCCTTCCGGCTCTCATCTCGATGGCGATCGTTCCGGTCTATCTATTGTCCCAGAATACATTGCTGATCGTCGGTGGCTTCGTCTTGATCGGCTTGTTCGCCGGTGGTGGAATGTATGGTCAGATCCCAGCCTTCCTCAACGAGCGCTATCCGACCGAGGTCCGCGCCACTGCGAGCGCCTTTAGCTACCATGTCGGCGCTATCGCCGGTGGGCTGGTCCCGCCGATTCTGACCTACTTCGCGACCAGCCCAGGCTGGAACCTCGGCTTCGCGATCCCGATGTTGATCGGCACGATGTTCGGGTTGGTCAATTTCGTCGTTGCGCTGCTTCTCGGTCCGGAGACCAGGGGCACCGAAATGTCGGCTGAACTGGTCGTGGCCTAAGAAAAGGCTCTCAGACCCTTAAAAAAAGCCTCTCCCGGTCTCACCGGGAGAGGCTTTTTGTTTGTCGACGCTGGCGGTTAGCCAGCTCAAAGGCCCCGGTTAAGAGGGCCGCATAACCAATCGCGCACTCCGCTAAGGCGAAACGCATCGAATGGGAGGTAATCCATGGCAATCGCTGTCGACGTGGCAAATCCGATCCCATGGTGGAAAGAGCCGACCAAAGAACAATGGCTGGCCTGGGTGGCGGCTTGGCTCGGCTGGACCCTGGACGCCTTCGACTTCACGATTTTCCTGTTAATCATGCTGCCGATCTCGCAGGAATTTCACGTGCCGCTGACCGCGGTCACCGCGGTCTTTACCCTCACCTTGTGGATGCGTTTGGTCGGCGCGACCGCCGCCGGTTGGCTCGCCGACCGGATTGGTCGCAAGACACCGCTGATGATCTCGATCGCGTGGTACTCGGCGTGCAACTTCATCGCCGCGTTTTCGCCGGCGTTCTGGTTCCTATTTCTGTTCCGTGCGCTCCTGGGCATTGGTATGGGAGCGGAATGGCCCTGCGGAGCGTCTCTGGCGATGGAAAGCTGGCCGATCCGCTCGCGCGGCTTCATGGGCGGCGTGCTGCAATCCTCGTGGGGTCTGGGCGCTCTGTTATCGAGTGCCGCCTATGGGTTGCTCTATTCGTCCATCGGCTGGCGCGGCCTGTTGATGCTCGGCGTCTTGCCGGCGTTGTGGATCGTCTATGTCCGGAAGTTTGTGCAAGAGCCGCCGGTCTGGGTCGAGAACCGCAGGCTGCAGCGCCTGGAGCAGCGCGAGGTCAAGGTGCCGCTCCTCAAGATCTTCAAGCGGGGACTGCTCGCCAACACGTTGACGGCGTGCTGGTGGATGGCCAGCGCCTTTGTCGTCGGCTACTCGGTCGGCGGGCTGTTCCCGACCTACCTGCAAAAAGATCTACATCTGAGCCCGGGGCTGGTCGCTTTGCCGGTCATGCTGCAAAGCATAGTATTTTTCGTGTCCGGTTCGGCCTATGGCTGGCTGGCGGATCGCATCGGCCGGCGCCCGGCAATCATCATCCCGGCGCTGCTGACGATCCCGGTAGCACCACTTTATCTGCTGACGCACGATTACGTGATGATCGTCGTGTTTTTCACGTTGCAAGGCATGTTTGGCGGCGGCGGCATGCACACGCTGTACCCGGCCTATCTCGCTGAACGATTTCCGACCGAGGTCCGCGCCACAGCGACCGGCTTTGTCTACCATCAGGGTGCGATCTTTGGCGGCTTGACGTTACCAATCATCACCTACTTTGCGATCAACTGGCATTCCGGATTTGCGATCCCGATGATGATTGGCACTTCCCTCGCCGCACTTAGTGTGGCCGCGGCGGTTTTCGCCGGCCCGGAAACCAGAGGCAAGGTGTTGCAAGCAGAACTATCGGTCGCTTAGAAGCAGTTCCGCCAACCCGCGATGATCGCGCGCTGACTGGCGCAGCCACGATGCTGGCCGGTGCGCAGCGTGGGGCCCAGATCAGCAATGACGGAGCAAATCAGCGCCGGTGGAGGCCAGCCTCGGTCACGATAAGGTCCATCGGGACGTCGAATTCCTGTGGATAAATTGTCTCGATGCGGGACAATTCGAAACCCACGCCGATCGCCAATGGGCGGGGCGACGCAGCGGCAAGAGTAAGGTCGAAATAGCCGCCGCCATAGCCGAGCCGGTAGCATCCCCGGTCGAACCCGACCAGCGGCGCGAGCACTGCTTGTGGTACGACGACTTGGCGCCGCTGCGGAATGGGAATGCCCCACACGCCGTCAACCAGCGGCTCGTCCGGCCGCCAAAGGCGGTATTCGAGCGGTCCCTTTTTGTCGACCATAACCGGCAGAGCGGCGGAAAACCCCTCAAGGATCAGCCGATCGACGAGCGGGCGTGGGTCGAACTCGGCCTGAAACGGCCAGTAGACGCCCAATGTAATTCCAGCGCGATCTGCCAGCACTCCCCAGAGCCGCGCCTCGATCGCATCGCCCCAGCTGCGCCGATCGGCCGCCGGCGCGCCGGTGCGCAACGCCAGCAAACGCTTGCGTTCATCGCGACGCCAGGCCTTGACCGCATCCGGTTCCACCCTGCCCTCTCGAAATGACTTCCACGAGACGCTCCATGCCGGCGCGTCGACCCTATTCCGGAACCAAGTCGAGCACCGGCGCGCCGCTGTGCAAGCGATCAGCCAATCCCAAATGGAATTGCCTGAGCCATTCGACCATGTCTTCCGGTCGTTTTACCGGCCGGGCGTGCTCGTATTCGGCGGCGATCAGATCCATCATCGTCCGCATGTTTTGGACCTCGACCCCGCCAAATGGATAATCGAACAACAGGTCGAAATAGAGCTTGAATGAGCCGGGTCGAGAATATGGCTTGAGCCGCAATGCCTGAAGTTCATTTAGCCAAGTCCGAACCTCACGCCGAAAGTGCTGACGCATCTCTGGCGAGAAATCGAACCCGACTAACTTGACAAGATGGCGGTTGAGAGGGCTCGACAGTCCGAGAATTATCTGCTCGACGAGCTTGCGCGGATACGCCATCACGCCGGCGTCGTCGAGTGTCATAGCGTCGGCTCCCCACCAATCAGAACAGGCCGGTGATGCGTCCGTCCTCGGTCAATTCGATATTGTTCGCCGATGGCACCCTCGGCAATCCCGGCATTGTCATTATCTCGCCGCAGATCGCGACGACGAACTCTGCCCCGGCCGATAACCTCGCCTCACGCACCATGATCTCGTGACCGCTTGGCGCGCCTTTGATATTGGGATCAGTCGTAAAACTGAACTGGGTTTTGGCGATGCATACCGGAAAATGCCCAAAACCCTCCTCCTGAAATTGCGCAAACTGGCCTTTGACACGGCTCTCCGCGTCGATGCCGCTCGCCCCGTACAGGCGCTGCGCAATGGTCTTCACCTTGTCCCAGAGGGGCATGTCGTCCGGATACAACAACCGAAACTTGGCGGACCCGCCATCGGCGAGCTTGACGACGGCATGAGCGAGATCGGCCGCCCCCTCGCCACCGCTGGCCCAGTGATCGGCAACGACCGCCTCGACTCCGAGTTCGCCGCAAAGTTCCTTGAGCCGGCGCAGCTCGGCATCGGTATCAGCGCTGAAGCGGTTGACCGACACAACCGCTGGCACCCCGAACTCGCGCAGATTGCCGATATGCCGCGCGAGATTGGCAAAGCCGCTCTCGAGTGCGCCGATATTCTCCTGGCGTAGCGCATCGCGCGCGACCCCGCCATGCATCTTTAATGCGCGGACCGTCGTTACAACCACCGCCGCCGCAGGCGACAACCCGGCTTTGCGGCATTTGATATCGAAGAACTTTTCCGCACCGAGGTCAGCGCCGAAACCCGCCTCCGTGACGACATAATCGGCCAGCTTCAATGCCGTTGCCGTCGCGATCACCGAATTGCAGCCATGCGCGATATTGGCGAACGGACCGCCATGAATAAAGGCCGGGTTGTTTTCGAGCGTCTGCACGAGGTTGGGTGCTACGGCATCTTTCAGCAACACCGCCATCGACCCGGCCGCTTTGAGGTCGGCGGCGCGCACTGGTTTGCGCCCGCGTGTTTGGCCGACGATAATGTTCGCGAGCCGGTGGCGCAGATCCTGCAGATCAGTGGCAAGACAGAATATCGCCATCACTTCCGAAGCGACGACGATGTCGAAGCCGTCCTCGCGCGGGAAGCCATTCGCGACGCCGCCGAGCGACGAGACGATCGAACGCAGCGCACGGTCGTTCATGTCGATGCCGCGCCGCCAAGTGACCCGGCGCGGATCAATGTCGAGTTCGTTGCCCCAATAGATGTGGTTGTCGATCATCGCGCCGAGCAAGTTGGTGGCCGCGCCGATCGCGTGAAAGTCGCCGGTAAAATGGAGGTTGATGTCCTCCATCGGAACGACCTGGGCATAGCCGCCGCCGGCAGCACCCCCCTTAAGGCCGAAGCAGGGTCCGAGGCTCGGCTCCCGCAAGCACAAGATCGCCTTTTTGCCGATGTGGTTAAGGGCATCCCCCAGCCCGACGGTGGTGGTTGTCTTGCCCTCGCCGGCCGGGGTCGGGGTGATCGCGGTCACCAGAATCAACTTGCCGTTGGGCCGGTCGCGCAGCGTGTGGATGTAATCGAGCGAAATCTTCGCTTTGTATCGTCCATAGGGCGATATCGCGTCATCGGGGATACCGAGCTTGCCGGCGGCGATTTCGCCGATCGGCTTCATCGATGCGGCTTGCGCGATCTCGATATCGGATTTCGGGTTTTTGCGTTGGTCTTCTCCGCGCGCCACGGCCTTCTCTCCCTCGCTGAATGCTGGACGGTCTTAGCCCCTTCACATGCAGGGGCGCAATCGTCTGCGCTGACCACCGAGCGTTGGCTGCAAGACGGCAGCGCGCGCGAGAGGTTCCATCTACATCGCAGGGAGCCGCCAACGCGACACGATTACGGCGCGCCAGCCCGCTCGGCCGCCTGCTAGGCGGCTTGCCGGAAGCTTTGCAGATTTTGGCGCTGCCGGCCGCCAGCGTCGAAATTGGCCGGGTCGAGCCAACCTTCGAAGGCAGTGCGCAGCGCTGGCCACTCGCTGTCGATGATCGAGAACCAGGCGGTGTCCCGGTTGCGGCCCTTATAGACCGTCGCTTGGCGAAACAGTCCTTCGTAGCGAAACCCGAGCCGCTGCGCCGCCGCCCGCGACGGCGCGTTCAGTGAATCGCATTTCCATTCGTAGCGTCGGTAGCCAAGCTCGTCGAACACCCGGCGCATCAACAGATACATCGCTTCAGTTGCGGCCGGGCGGCGCTGCAGCCGCGGACTGTAATTGATGCCGCCGACCTCGATTACCCCCGCCACCGGATCGATCCGCATCAGGCTCACCACTCCAACAGGGCAGCCGTTCGAGACATCGAGGATCGCGTGAAACTGCGGATCACTGCGGGCGCTGACCTCGCGGACCCACCCTCGATAAAGATCGAGCGTGGGAAACGGTCCATACGGCAGATATGTCCAGTTGCGGCCCTCCGCATCGTCGCGGCTGGCGGCGAAGAGATCGGCCGCATGCCGGTCCGGATCGAGCGGTTCGACCCGGCAAAAGCGTCCTATGATGGGAGTTCGGGGCGGGAACGGCCGCGGCGACCAATCCGGCAACGGCGCGCCGATCGGCTGGCCGAATTCGTTGAAATATTGCTCGCTCATCCGGTGTGACTCATTTGCAGCGGCCGGCAGTGTCTTGGCATGGCGATCACAACCATAGCAAACCGACGATTATCGTCAGCACCGTCAGAGGCGCGCCGACCCGGAAATATTGCCAGAATACAATTGCGAGACCGCGGCGCGCGGCCCGCTGAACCACGATCAGATTGGCGACCGAACCGAGGATCGTCAAATTGCCGGCCAAAGTCGCCGACATCGCGACGATAAGCCAGGCGCGCCGTGGATCGGGCAGTGCCGCGACAAACGGCTTCAGCACCAACACCGCCGGGACATTGCTGACAAGGTTCGACAGGATCGCGGTCACCAGCGCCAATACCGGCATGCGGTCCAAGTGCTGATGGCTGATCTCGACAAAGAGCGCCGGCGACAGCAAGGCGTGTTCAAAGCCGGCGACGACGACGAACAGCCCAGCGAACATCAGCAACAGCGGCCAGTCGATCTCGCGATAGATCTTCTCGCTCCTGACCGCGCGGGTTACCAGCAGCACGGCGCCCGCGAGAAGCGAAATCTTGGCCGGCGGCTGCCCCGCAAAAAAGCCGGCCATCATCGCGATCGTAACCAGCACCGCCTTAACAATCAGCGGCGGATAGGCATGGGACGGAGTGGGCGATCCTCTAAGACGGCCGGCCCGCAAAAACTCGGCCGGATGAAATACGGCGATCAGTCCGAAGGTCAGGATCAACCCAATCAAGGCGACCGGCGTCAATGCCGCGGCGAAGGCGGTGTAGGGGATCGCTGAAAAGCTGCCGATCATGATGTTCTGCGGATTACCAGTGATCGTGGCAACGCTGCCGACATTGGACGCCATCGCCACCGCCAACAGATACGGCGCAGGATCGCGGCGCAGTCGGACGACAAGATCGAGGACGAGCGGCGTCAGCGCCAAGCAAACTGTATCGTTGACTAGAAATGCGGAAAAAAAGCCCGAGGTCACGATGACCGCGGCGAGCAGCAAAAGCGGATGGCGGGTGCGGGTTACGACCCAGTTGGTGACCAACCGAAAAAACCCCGACAGGCGCAAATTGCCGACAACGATCATCATGCCAAGCAGCAAAGCGATCGTGTTAAAATCGATCGCCCGCATCGCTCGGTCGAATGGCAACACCCCGCACCCAACCATCAAAGCGGCACCAAGCAGCGCCGCACCCGCCCGGTCGAGATAGAAACCCGGCAATTTGCCGAGGGCGATAACGAGGTAGGTCGCGGCAAAGATAAGGACCGCCGCAATCTGTAGGCGGTTGGCCCAAACGCCGGTTACGATCGCCGGCTCTCGCGCCGCGACAAACAGGCCTGCGGCGATCAGCGCGACGGTAATGATCCCGGCACTCCACCCCAGCGCACCGGGTCTGCGCCGCCGGCTTGGACCGCCGCTCGAGCCGGGCTCGGTCACTTCGCTTTTCTTTCGGCCAGTCAATCCGAAACGGTTGCGAGCGCCGGCTCGGCGGCTGCCGAGTCGTCCCCCGCTCGCGCCGTTTCCGGCATCGCGACAAAGAGCGTCGCAAAAGCGATCGCGGCCACCGCCGCTGACGTCAGAAATGCCGCCGAATAACCGAAATGATCGACGATCGCCCCGGCTGCGAGCCCGCTCAACGACGCGCCGACGCCTTGCGCGGTGGCAACGCCGCCTTGCGCGACATTGTAGCGGCCGGTGCCACGCATCAAATCGGCTACGACGAGCGGCGTGATCGCGCCCCAGATTCCGGCGCCGATCCCGTCGAGCAATTGCACGCCGATCAGCCACCCGCTCGCATTCGATAAAGTGTAGAGCGCAGCGCGGATCGGTAGAATACCAAAGCCGATCAACAGGATCGGCTTGCGTCCCCAGCGATCGGCGTTCCGCCCGACGAATAGCGCGATCGGCAGCATGATCATTTGCGCGGCGATGATGCAGGCCGACATCATCGCCGTCGCCCATGCCCGGTGGGCGAAGGCGAGTTTCTGGCCGACAAGCGGCAAGAGCGGCGCGTTGGCAAAATGAAACAGCATCGTGCAGCCGGCATAAAGTAACAGCGGACGACAGGTCAGCAGCACTTTGAGACCGGAAGGCTGTGGCTTGCCGTCATGCTCGTTTTCCCCGCCGCGCGCCCGGACATGATCGATCGCATCGGCCGGGATCGACAGCACTGCGACGCCGGCCAGCACGGCAAAAACCGGCACGAGCAAAAACACCGCGCGCTGTGAAAACGCCCAGCCGACGGCGCCTGCAGCGGCGGCGATCGCGACGTTGCCGGCGTGATCCCAGGCCGAATTGCGCCCCATCCGTCGCGCCAAGGCCTTACGGGCGTAAAGTCCCAAGGTCAGCGCCGCCACCGCCGGGCCGAATACGTCGCCGACTGCGGCCATTAGCGAATTGGCGATCATCACGGGCCAGAAATGCGGGGCAGCGAAGATCGTCGCCGCACCCGCCGCGAATACCGCGAGTGCTGCAACAATCAGCCCGCGCTTGGCCCGGGTCGCGTCGATCAACCCCCGACCGGGGTTTGAACCGCCAGACCCAGTAAGCCGCCAACCGTGGTTACCAGCCCGACCGCTTCCTGGCTCCAATGCTGCTGGGTGACCAGAAACACATTCAGATACGGACCCAGCGCGCCACGCACATCGGCGAGCAGAAAATTGAGCGCGTCGAGTGAGGCCGGCCTGAACTTGCCACTGTTAACCCCGCCGCCGTGCTGACAAAGCTGCGCCATTCGCAAAAACTCGCCGGAGGGCGGCCACCCGTTCCCCTGTCCCTTGTACGAGGGCGCGATTGGTTGCCGCAGGTTTGAGAAGAGACTTTGGCGACAGATTTATGTCCAGCCGCCGGCGCCGTGGCGCGCAAGCGAACCCGGGCGCTGCTACCGAGTAACCAACAATTAGGCTCGTTCCATGTTCCGCAAATTGCCGCCGCCCAAGATGATCCCACTTTGTCCGTCCCGCGCCGCGTATCAAAGGCCAAGACGAGAGCGTGATTGTGCCGTCATCCGACGCTTTTGCAGGATCTCGCCTTTGCGGCTTTCGGCTAATCCCTTGCACCCCTTACCGGGCTCAGAGATCTAGAGAATCACGCTTGCAATCGATTTCGAGACCAGAACATCCCCTTATCGGCAATGGAGATAAGGAAAAATGAGCAGCTGGCTTGTCAATCTGCCAATACTGTTTATGGCGTTGGTCGTGTTCGGCGTCACCTATCTCGTGGCGGCGGCAGTCTACGCAGTCGTCATAGCCCTCGCGAGCGGCGAACGGGCGCAAATCTTCAAGGCAGTCTCACCCGGTATGCTGCCCCCGCTGGGCATTCTCTTCGCACTCTTTGTTGCGTTTACCGCTTCCGAGGTGTGGGGCAACATCGAACGGGCCAACACGGCGGTCGCTCGGGAGGCCAGCGCATTGAAATCGGTCCTCGTGTTAGCTGCCAGCTTTCCCGGAGAGCCCGAAGCGCGCTTGCACGCTGTCATCCATCGCTACATCGAAAAAGCTGTGACGGTGGAATGGCCAAGCATGGGCCGCCAATCTTCTACACTAGCAGTCACCCCGCGAGCTCTCGCCGAAGCGCTTCAGGCGACCCTCGCTCTCACACCCCATACCCCCGGCCAGGAAATTGCACAACGCGCCATCGCCGATGCGCTTGCAAATGTGTTCGACGCGCGCCGGCAGCGGATTCTCGTCAGCCGCACCTACGTCAATCCGATTAAATGGGCGTGCCTGTTCGTGCAGGCGATTTGTATGATTGCCGCCATCGCAATGGTCCACATCGACAGCCGGCGCACCATCGCCATCGCAATGGGGCTCTTTACGACCGGGGTGGCGGTGTCTTTTCTGCTGATCCTCGCCCATGACCGTCCCTTTACCGGGGAGATCTCGATCGCGCCCACCCCGCTGCTGCAGGTGGAATCCGCCTCCACTCAGGAGTAATGCCAGTGGAAAATTGAGTGCGTCGAGCGACGCTGTCCTGAACTTGCTTCGGTAAGCACCGCCGCGCTGGAAAGCTTGCGTTATTCCCGGCGAAGCATTTTGTCGTCGGCTCCTTCCGACGGCTTACTCAACCTGCCATTTGAGCTGCGGCGGAGAACCGCGAGTCAAGCTTGCTTGGGTCGGCAACCACTTGCCACCCGATTTACGCAAATCTGGTGTCTGGTTCGGAAATTCTTGGTCCACCGAATATTCATAGCAGCGGATCAGCTCTACTGTGGGATAGGCAGCTTCTATTGCCGCCAACGCCTCGGACAATGTCTCGAAATCGCCGGTGTATTGGAGCCGACTATTCCAGACCCCCTTGTAGGCTCTGCTCAGCCGCCCGAACTCTGGCGCGTCGGTTTCCGGAACGCGGTCAATATAAGCAGTCACCTCGATGGTTGCGTTTGTGGACGGCCGCGACTCATCGCGGGTGATTTCAACGCGGTAGGTCAGATAAGCCATCTTTATCCGTCGCTCGAATTAAAGCTCGGGCCGTCTCGCGCCGCGGCGCGTGATCGAAAATATCCGGTTTCACCCGCATGGCAATGACGGCGATGGACCCCGCCTAACGTTATCGATGGGGAATCCATGTCAGAAAGCAAAACATGAAGCGGATTGCCCTCGCGACGCTGTGGTTCGCCGGCGCCGATCTGCGGCTGACGGTGCTCGCGGTTCCGCCGGTTTTGCCGCTGATCCATCACCAGTTCGGGCTCAGCGAGCGCGCCATCGGGGCGTTGTCTGGACTGCCTGTGTTGTTGTTCGGGCTCGCCGCGATCCCTGGCTCGCTGCTGATCGCGCGGCTCGGGGCGCGCCGAGCGGCGGCC
>CAVRUN010000023.1:0-61362 GCA_963724435.1 uncultured Alphaproteobacteria bacterium
GGCTTCGCGATCCCGATGTTGATCGGCACGATGTTCGGGTTGGTCAATTTCGTCGTTGCGCTGCTTCTCGGTCCGGAGACCAGGGGCACCGAAATGTCGGCTGAACTGGTCGTGGCCTAAGAAAAGGCTCTCAGACCCTTAAAAAAAGCCTCTCCCGGTCTCACCGGGAGAGGCTTTTTGTTTGTCGACGCTGGCGGTTAGCCAGCTCAAAGGCCCCGGTTAAGAGGGCCGCATAACCAATCGCGCACTCCGCTAAGGCGAAACGCATCGAATGGGAGGAACCCATGGCAATCGCTGTCGACGTGGCAAATCCGATCCCATGGTGGAAAGAGCCGACCAAAGAACAATGGCTGGCCTGGGTGGCGGCTTGGCTCGGCTGGACCCTGGACGCCTTCGACTTCACGATTTTCCTGTTAATCATGCTGCCGATCTCGCAGGAATTTCACGTGCCGCTGACCGCGGTCACCGCGGTCTTTACCCTCACCTTGTGGATGCGTTTGGTCGGCGCGACCGCCGCCGGTTGGCTCGCCGACCGGATTGGTCGCAAGACACCGCTGATGATCTCGATCGCGTGGTACTCGGCGTGCAACTTCATCGCCGCGTTTTCGCCGGCGTTCTGGTTCCTATTTCTGTTCCGTGCGCTCCTGGGCATTGGTATGGGAGCGGAATGGCCCTGCGGAGCGTCTCTGGCGATGGAAAGCTGGCCGATCCGCTCGCGCGGCTTCATGGGCGGCGTGCTGCAATCCTCGTGGGGTCTGGGCGCTCTGTTATCGAGTGCCGCCTATGGGTTGCTCTATTCGTCCATCGGCTGGCGCGGCCTGTTGATGCTCGGCGTCTTGCCGGCGTTGTGGATCGTCTATGTCCGGAAGTTTGTGCAAGAGCCGCCGGTCTGGGTCGAGAACCGCAGGCTGCAGCGCCTGGAGCAGCGCGAGGTCAAGGTGCCGCTCCTCAAGATCTTCAAGCGGGGACTGCTCGCCAACACGTTGACGGCGTGCTGGTGGATGGCCAGCGCCTTTGTCGTCGGCTACTCGGTCGGCGGGCTGTTCCCGACCTACCTGCAAAAAGATCTACATCTGAGCCCGGGGCTGGTCGCTTTGCCGGTCATGCTGCAAAGCATAGTATTTTTCGTGTCCGGTTCGGCCTATGGCTGGCTGGCGGATCGCATCGGCCGGCGCCCGGCAATCATCATCCCGGCGCTGCTGACGATCCCGGTAGCACCACTTTATCTGCTGACGCACGATTACGTGATGATCGTCGTGTTTTTCACGTTGCAAGGCATGTTTGGCGGCGGCGGCATGCACACGCTGTACCCGGCCTATCTCGCTGAACGATTTCCGACCGAGGTCCGCGCCACAGCGACCGGCTTTGTCTACCATCAGGGTGCGATCTTTGGCGGCTTGACGTTACCAATCATCACCTACTTTGCGATCAACTGGCATTCCGGATTTGCGATCCCGATGATGATTGGCACTTCCCTCGCCGCACTTAGTGTGGCCGCGGCGGTTTTCGCCGGCCCGGAAACCAGAGGCAAGGTGTTGCAAGCAGAACTATCGGTCGCTTAGAAGCAGTTCCGCCAACCCGCGATGATCGCGCGCTGACTGGCGCAGCCACGATGCTGGCCGGTGCGCAGCGTGGGGCCCAGATCAGCAATGACGGAGCAAATCAGCGCCGGTGGAGGCCAGCCTCGGTCACGATAAGGTCCATCGGGACGTCGAATTCCTGTGGATAAATTGTCTCGATGCGGGACAATTCGAAACCCACGCCGATCGCCAATGGGCGGGGCGACGCAGCGGCAAGAGTAAGGTCGAAATAGCCGCCGCCATAGCCGAGCCGGTAGCATCCCCGGTCGAACCCGACCAGCGGCGCGAGCACTGCTTGTGGTACGACGACTTGGCGCCGCTGCGGAATGGGAATGCCCCACACGCCGTCAACCAGCGGCTCGTCCGGCCGCCAAAGGCGGTATTCGAGCGGTCCCTTTTTGTCGACCATAACCGGCAGAGCGGCGGAAAACCCCTCAAGGATCAGCCGATCGACGAGCGGGCGTGGGTCGAACTCGGCCTGAAACGGCCAGTAGACGCCCAATGTAATTCCAGCGCGATCTGCCAGCACTCCCCAGAGCCGCGCCTCGATCGCATCGCCCCAGCTGCGCCGATCGGCCGCCGGCGCGCCGGTGCGCAACGCCAGCAAACGCTTGCGTTCATCGCGACGCCAGGCCTTGACCGCATCCGGTTCCACCCTGCCCTCTCGAAATGACTTCCACGAGACGCTCCATGCCGGCGCGTCGACCCTATTCCGGAACCAAGTCGAGCACCGGCGCGCCGCTGTGCAAGCGATCAGCCAATCCCAAATGGAATTGCCTGAGCCATTCGACCATGTCTTCCGGTCGTTTTACCGGCCGGGCGTGCTCGTATTCGGCGGCGATCAGATCCATCATCGTCCGCATGTTTTGGACCTCGACCCCGCCAAATGGATAATCGAACAACAGGTCGAAATAGAGCTTGAATGAGCCGGGTCGAGAATATGGCTTGAGCCGCAATGCCTGAAGTTCATTTAGCCAAGTCCGAACCTCACGCCGAAAGTGCTGACGCATCTCTGGCGAGAAATCGAACCCGACTAACTTGACAAGATGGCGGTTGAGAGGGCTCGACAGTCCGAGAATTATCTGCTCGACGAGCTTGCGCGGATACGCCATCACGCCGGCGTCGTCGAGTGTCATAGCGTCGGCTCCCCACCAATCAGAACAGGCCGGTGATGCGTCCGTCCTCGGTCAATTCGATATTGTTCGCCGATGGCACCCTCGGCAATCCCGGCATTGTCATTATCTCGCCGCAGATCGCGACGACGAACTCTGCCCCGGCCGATAACCTCGCCTCACGCACCATGATCTCGTGACCGCTTGGCGCGCCTTTGATATTGGGATCAGTCGTAAAACTGAACTGGGTTTTGGCGATGCATACCGGAAAATGCCCAAAACCCTCCTCCTGAAATTGCGCAAACTGGCCTTTGACACGGCTCTCCGCGTCGATGCCGCTCGCCCCGTACAGGCGCTGCGCAATGGTCTTCACCTTGTCCCAGAGGGGCATGTCGTCCGGATACAACAACCGAAACTTGGCGGACCCGCCATCGGCGAGCTTGACGACGGCATGAGCGAGATCGGCCGCCCCCTCGCCACCGCTGGCCCAGTGATCGGCAACGACCGCCTCGACTCCGAGTTCGCCGCAAAGTTCCTTGAGCCGGCGCAGCTCGGCATCGGTATCAGCGCTGAAGCGGTTGACCGACACAACCGCTGGCACCCCGAACTCGCGCAGATTGCCGATATGCCGCGCGAGATTGGCAAAGCCGCTCTCGAGTGCGCCGATATTCTCCTGGCGTAGCGCATCGCGCGCGACCCCGCCATGCATCTTTAATGCGCGGACCGTCGTTACAACCACCGCCGCCGCAGGCGACAACCCGGCTTTGCGGCATTTGATATCGAAGAACTTTTCCGCACCGAGGTCAGCGCCGAAACCCGCCTCCGTGACGACATAATCGGCCAGCTTCAATGCCGTTGCCGTCGCGATCACCGAATTGCAGCCATGCGCGATATTGGCGAACGGACCGCCATGAATAAAGGCCGGGTTGTTTTCGAGCGTCTGCACGAGGTTGGGTGCTACGGCATCTTTCAGCAACACCGCCATCGACCCGGCCGCTTTGAGGTCGGCGGCGCGCACTGGTTTGCGCCCGCGTGTTTGGCCGACGATAATGTTCGCGAGCCGGTGGCGCAGATCCTGCAGATCAGTGGCAAGACAGAATATCGCCATCACTTCCGAAGCGACGACGATGTCGAAGCCGTCCTCGCGCGGGAAGCCATTCGCGACGCCGCCGAGCGACGAGACGATCGAACGCAGCGCACGGTCGTTCATGTCGATGCCGCGCCGCCAAGTGACCCGGCGCGGATCAATGTCGAGTTCGTTGCCCCAATAGATGTGGTTGTCGATCATCGCGCCGAGCAAGTTGGTGGCCGCGCCGATCGCGTGAAAGTCGCCGGTAAAATGGAGGTTGATGTCCTCCATCGGAACGACCTGGGCATAGCCGCCGCCGGCAGCACCCCCCTTAAGGCCGAAGCAGGGTCCGAGGCTCGGCTCCCGCAAGCACAAGATCGCCTTTTTGCCGATGTGGTTAAGGGCATCCCCCAGCCCGACGGTGGTGGTTGTCTTGCCCTCGCCGGCCGGGGTCGGGGTGATCGCGGTCACCAGAATCAACTTGCCGTTGGGCCGGTCGCGCAGCGTGTGGATGTAATCGAGCGAAATCTTCGCTTTGTATCGTCCATAGGGCGATATCGCGTCATCGGGGATACCGAGCTTGCCGGCGGCGATTTCGCCGATCGGCTTCATCGATGCGGCTTGCGCGATCTCGATATCGGATTTCGGGTTTTTGCGTTGGTCTTCTCCGCGCGCCACGGCCTTCTCTCCCTCGCTGAATGCTGGACGGTCTTAGCCCCTTCACATGCAGGGGCGCAATCGTCTGCGCTGACCACCGAGCGTTGGCTGCAAGACGGCAGCGCGCGCGAGAGGTTCCATCTACATCGCAGGGAGCCGCCAACGCGACACGATTACGGCGCGCCAGCCCGCTCGGCCGCCTGCTAGGCGGCTTGCCGGAAGCTTTGCAGATTTTGGCGCTGCCGGCCGCCAGCGTCGAAATTGGCCGGGTCGAGCCAACCTTCGAAGGCAGTGCGCAGCGCTGGCCACTCGCTGTCGATGATCGAGAACCAGGCGGTGTCCCGGTTGCGGCCCTTATAGACCGTCGCTTGGCGAAACAGTCCTTCGTAGCGAAACCCGAGCCGCTGCGCCGCCGCCCGCGACGGCGCGTTCAGTGAATCGCATTTCCATTCGTAGCGTCGGTAGCCAAGCTCGTCGAACACCCGGCGCATCAACAGATACATCGCTTCAGTTGCGGCCGGGCGGCGCTGCAGCCGCGGACTGTAATTGATGCCGCCGACCTCGATTACCCCCGCCACCGGATCGATCCGCATCAGGCTCACCACTCCAACAGGGCAGCCGTTCGAGACATCGAGGATCGCGTGAAACTGCGGATCACTGCGGGCGCTGACCTCGCGGACCCACCCTCGATAAAGATCGAGCGTGGGAAACGGTCCATACGGCAGATATGTCCAGTTGCGGCCCTCCGCATCGTCGCGGCTGGCGGCGAAGAGATCGGCCGCATGCCGGTCCGGATCGAGCGGTTCGACCCGGCAAAAGCGTCCTATGATGGGAGTTCGGGGCGGGAACGGCCGCGGCGACCAATCCGGCAACGGCGCGCCGATCGGCTGGCCGAATTCGTTGAAATATTGCTCGCTCATCCGGTGTGACTTATTTGCAGCGGCCGGCAGTGTCTTGGCATGGCGATCACAACCATAGCAAACCGACGATTATCGTCAGCACCGTCAGAGGCGCGCCGACCCGGAAATATTGCCAGAATACAATTGCGAGACCGCGGCGCGCGGCCCGCTGAACCACGATCAGATTGGCGACCGAACCGAGGATCGTCAAATTGCCGGCCAAAGTCGCCGACATCGCGACGATAAGCCAGGCGCGCCGTGGATCGGGCAGTGCCGCGACAAACGGCTTCAGCACCAACACCGCCGGGACATTGCTGACAAGGTTCGACAGGATCGCGGTCACCAGCGCCAATACCGGCATGCGGTCCAAGTGCTGATGGCTGATCTCGACAAAGAGCGCCGGCGACAGCAAGGCGTGTTCAAAGCCGGCGACGACGACGAACAGCCCAGCGAACATCAGCAACAGCGGCCAGTCGATCTCGCGATAGATCTTCTCGCTCCTGACCGCGCGGGTTACCAGCAGCACGGCGCCCGCGAGAAGCGAAATCTTGGCCGGCGGCTGCCCCGCAAAAAAGCCGGCCATCATCGCGACCGTCACAAGCACTGCCTTCACAATCAGCGGCCGATAGGCATGGGACGGAGTGGGCGATCCACTAAGACGGCTGGCCCGCAAAAACTCGGCCGGATGAAATATGGCGATCAGGCCGAAGGTCAGGATCAACCCAATCAACGCGATCGGCGTCAATGCCGCGGCGAAAGCGGTGTAGGGCATCGCTGAAAAACTGCCGATCATGATGTTCTGCGGATTACCGGTGATCGTCGCAACGCTGCCGACATTGGACGCCATCGCCACCGCCAACAGATACGGCACGGGATCGCGGCGCAGTCGGACGACAAGATCGAGGACGAGCGGCGTCAGCGCCAAGCAAACTGCATCGTTGACCAGAAATGCGGAAAAAAAACCCGAGGTCACGATGACCGCGGCGAGCAGCAAAAGCGGATGGCGGGCGCGGGTTACGACCCAGTTGGTCACCAGCCGAAAAAACCCCGACAGGCGCAAATTGCCGACAACAATCATCATGCCAACCAGCAAAGCGATCGTGCTGAAATCGATCGCCCGCATCGCTCGGTCGAATGGCAACACCCCGCACCCAACCATCAAAGCGGCACCAAGCAGCGCCGCACCCGTCCGGTCGAGATAGGAACCCGGCAATTTGCCGAGGGCGATAACGAGGTAGGTCGCGGCAAAGATAAGGATCGCCGCAATCTGTAGGCGGTTGGCCCAAACGCCGGTTACGATCGCTGGCTCCCGCGCGGCGACAAACAGGCCTGCGGCGATCAGCGCGACGGTAATGATCCCGGCACTCCACCCCAGCGCACCGGGTCTGCGCCGCCGGCTTGGACCGCCGCTCGAGCCGGGCTCGGTCACTTCGCCTTTCTTTCGGCCAGTCAATCCGAAACGGTTGCGAGCGCCGGCTCGGCGGCTGCCGAGTTGTCCCCCGCTCGCGCCGTTTCCGGCATCGCGACAAAGAGCGTCGCAAAAGCGATCGCGGCCACCGCCGCTGACGTCAGAAATGCCGCCGAATAACCGAAATGATCGACGATCACCCCGGCTGCGAGCCCGCTCAACGACGCGCCGACGCCTTGCGCGGTGGCAACGCCGCCTTGCGCGACATTATAGCGCCCGGTGCCGCGCATCAAATCGGCTACGACGAGCGGCGTGATCGCGCCCCAGATTCCGGCGCCGATCCCATCGAGCAATTGCACGCCGATCAGCCATCGGCTCGCATTGGACAAAGTGTAGAGCGCAGCGCGGATCGGTAGAATACCAAAGCCGATCAACAGGATCGGCTTGCGTCCCCAGCGATCGGCGTTCCATCCGACGAACAGCGCGATCGGCAGCATGATCATTTGCGCGGCGATGATGCAGGCCGACATCATCGCCGTCGCCCATTCCCGGTGAGCGAAGGCGAGTTTCTGGCCGACCAGCGGCAAGAGCGGCGCGTTGGCAAAATGAAACAGCATCGTGCAGCCGGCATAAAGCAACAGCGGACGGCAGGTCAGCAGCACTTTGAGACCGGAAGGCTGTGGCTTGCCGTCATGCTCATTCTCCCCGCCGCGCGCCCGGACATGATCGATCGCATCGGGCGGGATCGACAGCACGGCGAGGCCCGCCAGCACGGCAAAAACCGGCACGAGCAAAAACACCGCGCGCTGTGAAAACGCCCAGCCGACGGCCCCTGCAGCGGCGGCGATTGCCACGTTGCCGGCGTGATCCCAGGCCGAATTGCGCCCCATCCGTCGAGCCAAGAACTTGCGAGCGTAAAGTCCCAGGGTCAGCGCCGCCACCGCCGGGCCGAATACGTCGCCGACCGCAGCCATTACCGAATTGGCGATCATCACGGGCCAGAAATGCGGAGCAGCAAAGATCGTCGCCGCACCCGCCGCCAATACCGCGAGTGCTGCAACAATCAGCCCGCGCTTGGCCCGGGTCGCGTCGATCAACCCGCCGACCGGGGTTTGAACCGCCAGACCCAGTAAGCCGCCAACCGTGGTTACCAGCCCGACCGCTTCCTGGCTCCAATGCTGCTGGGTGACCAGAAACACATTCAGATACGGACCCAGCGCGCCACGCACATCGGCGAGCAGAAAATTGAGCGCGTCGAGTGAGGCCGGCCTGAACTTGCCACTGTTAACCCCGCCGCCGCGCTGACAAAGCTGCGCCATTCGCAAAAACTCGCCGGAGGGCGGCCACCCGTTCCCCTGTCCCTTGTACGAGGGCGCGATTGGGTTGCCGCAGGTTTGAGAAGAGACTTTGGCGACAGATTTATGTCCAGCCGCCGGCGCCGTGGCGCGCAAGCGAACCCGGGCGCTGCTACCGGGTAACCAACAATTAGGCTCGTTCCATGTTCCGCAAATTGCCGACGACGACGAGATGATCCCGCCACGTTGTTTCGTCCGGTGCCGCGTATCAAACCGGCCAGGACGAGAGCGTAATTGTGCCGTCATCCGACGCTTTTGCAGAATCTCGCGCTTACGGCTTTCTCGGCTAATCCCTTGCACCTTTAAGGGCTAAAAGATGTAGAGAATCACGCTTGCAATCGATTTCGAGACCAGAACATCCCCTTATCGGCAATGGAGATTAGGAAAAATGAGCAGCTGGCTTGTCAATCTGCCAATACTGTTTATGGCGTTGGTCGTGTTTGGCGTCACCTATCTCGTGGCGGCGGCAGTCTACGCAGTCGTCATAGCCCTCGCGAGCGGCGAACGGGCGCAAATCTTCAAGGCAGTCTCACCCGGTATGCTGGCCCCGCTGGGCATTCTCTTCGCACTCTTTGTTGCGTTTACCGCTTCCGAGGTGTGGGGCAACATCGAACGGGCCAACACGGCGGTCGCTCGGGAGGCCAGCGCATTGAAATCGGTCCTCGTGTTAGCTGCCAGCTTTCCCGGAGAGCCCGAAGCGCGCTTGCACGCTGTCATCCATCGCTACATCGAAAAAGCTGTGACGGTGGAATGGCCAAGCATGGGCCGCCAATCTTCTACACTAGCAGTCACCCCGCGAGCTCTCGCCGAAGCGCTTCAGGCGACCCTCGCTCTCACACCCCATACCCCCGGCCAGGAATTTGCACAACGCGCCATCGCCGATGCGCTTGCAAATGTGTTCGACGCGCGCCGGCAGCGGATTCTCGTCAGCCGCACCTACGTCAATCCGATTAAATGGGCGTGCCTGTTCGTGCAGGCGATTTGTATGATTGCCGCCATCGCAATGGTCCATATCGACAGCCGGCGCACCATCGCCATCGCAATGGGGCTCTTTACGACCGGGGTGGCGGTGTCTTTTCTGCTGATCCTCGCCCATGACCGTCCCTTTACCGGGGAGATCTCGATCGCGCCCACCCCGCTGCTGCAGGTGGAATCCGCCTCCACTCAGGAGTAATGCCAGTGGAAAATTGAGTGCGTCGAGCGACGCTGTCCTGAACTTGCTTCGGTAAGCACCGCCGCGCTGGAAAGCTGAGTTATTCCCGGCGAAGCGCATTTCGCCGTCGGCTCCTTCCGGCGGCTTACTCAACCTGCCATTTGAGCTGTGGCGGAGAACCGCGAGTTAAGCTTGCTTCGGTCGGCAACCACTTGCCACCCGATTTACGCAAATCTGGTGTCTGGTTCGGGAATTCTTGGTCCACCGAATATTCATAGCAGCGGATCAGCTCTACTGTGGGATAGGCAGCTTCTATTGCCGCCAACGCCTCGGACAATGTCTCGAAATCGCCGGTGTATTGGAGCCGACTATTCCAGACCCCCTTGTAGGCTCTGCTCAGCCGCCCGAACTCTGGCGCGTCGGTTTCCGGAACGCGGTCAATATAAGCAGTCACCTCGATGGTTGCGTTTGTGGACGGCCGCGACTCATCGCGGGTGATTTCAACGCGGTAGGTCAGATAAGCCATCTTTATCCGTCGCTCGAATTAAAGCTCGGGCCGTCTCGCGCCGCGGCGCGTGATCGAAAATATCCGGTTTCACCCGCATGGCAATGACGGCGATGGACCCCGCCTAACGTTATCGATGGGGAATCCATGTCAGAAAGCAAAACATGAAGCGGATTGCCCTCGCGACGCTGTGGTTCGCCGGCGCCGATCTGCGGCTGACGGTGCTCGCGGTTCCGCCGGTTTTGCCGCTGATCCATCACCAGTTCGGGCTCAGCGAGCGCGCCATCGGGGCGTTGTCTGGACTGCCTGTGTTGTTGTTCGGGCTCGCCGCGATCCCTGGCTCGCTGCTGATCGCGCGGCTCGGGGCGCGCCGAGCGGCGGCCGCCGGATTGCTCGTCATCGCCGCGAGTTCGGCGGCGCGCGGCCTCGGGCCGTCGGTGCCAATGTTGTTTACGATGACCTTTGTCATGGCGGCGGGCGTAGCCTTCGTACAGCCGGCGTTGCCCGCTTTGGTTGGCGAGTGGTTCATCAGCCGGGCGGGTTTCGCAACCGCGGTCTATGCCAATGGACTGCTTGTCGGTGAGGCGATCCCCGCGGCACTGACGATCCCGCTGGTATTGCCGTTGGTCGGCGGCAGCTGGCCCGCGAGTTTTGCCGTCTGGTCCGTCCCGGTCGGGGTTACGGCCTTGTTGATGGCGCTTTGCCCGACGCCGCCAAACCCAGCCGCGCGCGCAACAACCCCGACGGCGCCGGCACGGTGGTGGCCCGATTGGCGCAGCCGGCAGATGTGGGAGCTCGGACTAATGCAAGGTGGCACCGGCGGGCTCTATTTCACCGCGAATGCCCTTATCCCCGATTACCTGCACGCGATCAGCCGGCCCGAACTCGTCACTGCCGGGCTCAGTGCGCTCAACCTCGGTCAGTTGCCGGCGTCATTGCTGCTGATGATGATGGCGCGGCGGCTTGGCCTCAGCAAAGCCGCGGTGGTTTCGGCTCAAGTCGCTGGCCTTCTTGGGATCGCCGCGCTGATGACCGGTCTTCCGCTGTTGTCAATCCTCGGCGCCGGGATCATCGGCTTTTGCTGCGCCTTCACATTGATCGTAACCCTGGCGTTACCGCCGCAATTGGTGGCGGCGGGTGATGTTCATCGGCTTTCCGCCGGCATGTTTACGATCGGCTATGGGTTGTCCTGCATCGTTCCGCTTGCCGGCGGTGCGATCTGGGATATGACCCGTCTGCCAGCGGCCGGCTTTGCCGCGCCTGCTGCCGCGGCCGCGATCGTCATTGCGGCGGCGCTGGCCTTCCGCTTCCCGGCTTAGCCGGGCAGCTTCGATTTCTGAAGCGGCAGTTGCCGACTCGCGGCTCGATCCGCTACATGTGGCGCGTCTTCCCGCGGGCTGGGCCCGCGGCATCCGATAAAGGAAAGGCGAACCAGCGATGCCCATCGAACTCCATACCTGGAACACGCCGAATGGCCGCAAAATCAGCGTGGCGCTTGAGGAAATGGGGCTGCCCTACAGCGTCCATCCGATCAACATCTCGAAGGGTGAGCAATTCGCTCCCGAATTCCTCAAGATCAGCCCGAATAACCGAATCCCGGCGATCGTCGATCCCGAGGGGCCGGGCGGCGCCCCGATCAGTGTGTTCGAGTTGGGCGCGATCCTGATCTATCTCGGCGAGAAGACCGGCAAGTTCTGGCCCAAAGGCGATATGCGGCGGCAGGTGCCGGTGCTCGAGTGGCTGATGTGGCAGATGGGCGGGTTCGGTCCGATGCCCGGACAGGTCCACCACTTTTTGCAGGTCAAGGACGAGAACGACCGTCGCTACGGTCTCGAGCGTTACACCAAGGAGACCCGCCGGCTCTACGGAGTATTCGACAAGCGGCTTGGCGAGGCCCAATTCGCCGGCGGCAACGAGGTCTCGATCGCAGATTTCGCGATCCTCGGCTGGGCGTGGCGTCACGAGCGGCACCTCGTCGACCTCGCCGATTATCCCAATGTCAAACGCTGGTATGAGGCGATGATGGCGCGCCCCGGCACCAAGCGCGGGTTTGAGGTGGCGCTGAGCTAGGTCGGGCTTCCGCCGGCGGCGCTCGATTCGATCCTGATTATGACGCCGCCGCCTCGGAGGCAAAGTCGGGTTCGATCTGATGGTCGACCGGGTAGACATACGCGCCGAGCCGATTGACCAGGATGACCGCTGCAACCAGCGTAAAGGCGGCGCCGATCAGGGCTGGGTTGTACGAGCCGGCACGATCGTAAGTGACGCCGCCGAGAAACGGTCCGACCCCCGAGCCCAGCCCGAAAATCATGAAAAAGTAGCCGTAGATCTGGCCGAACGCGCGCTGCCCAAAATAACGGGTGATCAGGAATGCGATCAGGTCGATCTCGGTGCCGAGGCCGAGCCCCATCAGCGCGACGCCGACGACCGGCAGCGCGCCCGCAGCACCGGCGAGAAACAGAAACCCGGCGATCGGCGCCAAGAAAAACACCGAGGCGACGTAGGGCGCGTAAATCCGGTCGACGAGCCAGCCGGCGAGGAGTCTCCCGCTCAATGTCGCAAGGCCGAATACGGCCAAGGTCGCGGTCGCCGCGGCGCGGGATAAGCCGTGATCGGTCAATAGCGGCACGACATGCGCGACAGTGCCGTTGATCGCCACCGCCACCAGAAAGAACGTCCCGCCCATCAGCCAGAACCGGCCGGTGTGGACGGCCTCGCGCACGCTGAGGCCAGGCACGGCGGTGGCGAGCGGCTGGGCGCGGCGCTCACCCTCGCCGGGACGCGGCTCACGGATCCACAACGCCACCGCCGGAAAGGCAATCGCGAGGGTCAGCAGCCCAAGCGCGATATAGGCGCCGCGCCAGCCGAACCGGTCGATCAGGACGCGCGCGAGCTGTGGGATGACAAACGCTCCGAGCCCGACCCCGGACATCGCGACGCCCAATGCCAGCCCGCGCCTGCGGTCGAACCACGCCGAGATCGCCTTCGCGTAGCCAAGCGGCGTCTGGATGGCGCTGGTCATGCCGGCGAGCGCCACCAATAATGTGAATATCGCCAGCGAGTGCGGCGAGAAACCCAACAGGCACAGAAACGCGGCGTAGATGACGAGGCCGGGGAGCGCGACGTGACGGATCCCCCAGCGGTCCATCAGATAACCGAGCACCGGCACCGCCAATGCCGAGGTGATATGGCCGGAGGACAATGCCGCCGAGGCGACACCGCGGTCCCACCCCATATCCGCCATGATCGGCTTTAAAAACACGCCAAAGGTAAAGCCGAGCACCGGGCCGTTGCAGACGAAGAGCCCGGTCACCGCTCCGACCACCACCCACCACGGATTGGTAAATCCGACCTTCATCGCGTCCCCTCCCGTACTTGCCGATCTCACGTAATATGATCCAGCAACGTACAGGCATCGGCAGGCGCCGGAAATACCCCGATGCCGCCCAAGCCGCGGTTTCAGAACGGGTTCTTCTGCGTCGCTGCGGGAATGCCCTTGCAGGATCGAGTTTTCGGCCAGACGGATGCGGCACTAGCTTCGAATTAATTGACAGACCTCAGTCAATCCGCGCCAAGAGCTGCTCCAGGTTTGCAAAGAACTGCGGCCACCCGCCCTGGGCGCCCTGGTAGGCCTGCTGCTGATCCGGCCGGAAGCCCGACTGCTCCATGCGCAGGTGCGTTCCCGTGCTCGTCGCGGTGAGCGTCCAGGTGACGACACTTTCGAGACCATAGGCCGCCCATGTGTAAGACAGTGTTTTATTTGGCTCGATTGCCAGGACCTGACAGTCAACAACTCCCCAGTCGGCGCGAAGATTGAAACCGTGACCCACGACAGGCTTGAAGTCGTTCTTCATCAGCCACTCCTCGATCAGGTGTGGCTGGGTCAGCGCGCGCCAGATCTTTTCCGGCGGAAAAGGGATCTCCCGTTTCACAACGACGGAAAGCATTTCGGTCGCAGTATTGCTCATTGGTCCATCCTTTTGAGGAGATCTTCGAGGTGGTCGAACCGGCTTTGCCAGAAGCCGGCCATTTGACTTGTCCAGTCGATCAGCGGGGCCAAGGCGCCGAGTTGCGCGCTATAATGCGTCTGGCGACCTTCGTGGCGGTCGCGCACCAGCCCGGCCTGTTTCAGAACGCCGAGATGCTTTGAAACGGCCGGTTGCGAGACCCCGGCCCGAGACGTCAGGGCCCCAACTGTCTGCTCTCCTTCGCGGCACAGTCGCTCGAAGAGAGCCCGCCGAGTCGGATCGGCCAACGCCCTGAACAGCAGGTCATGATAGTCTGGCGTCACGAGCGATAACCCATTAGCTATTGAACAAGGCCAATGGACGGAAAATGTTGGTTTCCGAGGTATTAAATTTTTGGGCTTTTTTTGTTGGATTTGTTAAAGGTCACGGCAGCGCGGACGAGCGTTTTTAGCGCTTCCTCGTCTATCTTTTCTCCCTCGTGCAAGTCGATGGCGCGCCTAGTGTTCCCGTCAAGACTGGAGTTGAAGAGACCCGAAGGATCGTTCAGAGCCGCCCCTTTGGCAAAGGTCATCTTCACGACGTTCTTGTAAGTCTCGCCGGTGCAGATCAATCCATCGTGCGACCACACCGGAACCCCTCTCCACTTCCACTCCTCGACCACTTCGGGATCGGCTTCCTTGACTAGGGTACGCAGCCGGCTGAGCATCGTGCCTCGCCAGTCGCCTAGCTCCTTGATTCTTGCATCTATCAGCTGAGAAGGATTTTCGCCTGTCTGCGACCCGCTCGTCTTCATGCCCGCTTCTTCTCCTCCTCCATAAAACGTGCTATCGCCACGATGCCCGCCGAGTCGGATCGGCGAGCGTTCTAAAGAGCACATCGCGAGCGTTAAGCATTTGGGATCGATAACCTACTGGCTATGAGTCCATCTTATAACCTTCGAGATATGTGTGCGTCAAGCCGAAACAGTGGAATGGCAAGTGATCTTCGTCACACCAGCCACGGCGATGGAGCGCGCCGCCGACTGCAGGTGGCCTCACTCGGACACGAATTGGTCGCAACGGTCCTGCAGGTCCAAGCCGCAAGCAACGCCAGCTCTCTGGAAACGCCCTGCGCGTCGCGGATTTCGAGGATGCCTCTGTCCTGAAGAGCGCTGTGCAACTTTGGAAAAGAGGACTAAGCAGCGTCCAGTTCGCGCTGTCCGTCATAAAGGTGACAGGCGACGAGGCGGCCATCAATTTCGGTTAGCCGCGGCTCGTCTTCTGCGCAGCGCGCCATCGCTTGCGGACAGCGCGGGTGAAAGCGGCAGCCGGGCGGCGGCCGCAACGGGCTGGGTACCTCACCGGGCAGGACGAACTCGTCGCCGCGCTCGTCGGGATGGCTTGGCAACGCCGCCGCAAACAGCGCCCTGGTATAGGGATGGTGGGGAGAGTGGGCCAGCGCCCGCGCCTCGCCGCTTTCGACGATCTTGCCCAGATACATCACGATGATCTGGTGGCTCATATGCGCGACCGCGGCGAGATCGTGGGCGATAAACAGATAGGACAGCCCAAGCTCGCTCTGCAAATCGCGCAACAGATTGAGAATCTGCGCCCGGATCGAGACATCGAGGGCGGAAACCGGCTCGTCGAGCACGACAAGTTTTGGCGACACCGCCAAGGCGCGCGCGATTGCGATCCGCTGCCGCTGCCCACCCGAAAACTCATGCGGAAACAGATCGGCCGCCCTTTCGGGCAAGCCGACAAGGTCGAGCAGCTGCGACACGCGCTTGCGCACTTCGCTTGCCGACTGGGTCTCGTTGGTCACCAACGGTTCGGCGATGATCGCGCCGATGCGCATGCGCGGGCTAAGCGACGCGTACGGGTCCTGAAAAACCGCCTGGACCGATTTGCGATAGTATCGACGCCCGGCTCCAGCGAGCGTGCGCAGATCGCGCCCGTCAAACCGGATCGTGCCGCCGGTCGGCTCCTCGAGCCCGAGAACGAGCTTTGCGGTCGTGGTCTTGCCGCAGCCGGATTCGCCGACGACACCCAATGTCTGCCCGCTTTCGATCGCAAACGAAATCTCGTCGACGGCACGCACCAGGCCGTGGTCGCCGCCAAACAAACCGCGCTTGGTGCGAAAGTGCTTGCTGAGCCCGTCCGCTTCCAGGAGAGGCATCAGATCGCTCCGCTGCCGACCGTGAGTGGCATCCGGGCGCTCTTGCCGGGTTCCGGAGACGGACCGGCAAGCCAACAGCGCGCGGTTCGACCATCGGCCGGAACGGATTCGGGCGGCGCCTCTTCGAGACAGCGGCTAAAGGCTTGCGGGCAGCGCGGCGCGAACGAGCAACCCGGCGGCAATGCCGACAGATCGGGTGGCTGGCCTTCGATCGCGGTCAGCCGTTCGCGGTTGTCGGTCATGCGCGGGATCGAGTTCAGCAGCGCCTCGGTATAGGGATGCGCCGGGTTGTTGAAAATCTGCGATACCGGCCCCGACTCGACGACCCGACCGGCATACATCACCGCCAGTTGATCGCACATTTTGGCGACGATGCCGAGATTATGGGTAATAAAGATCAACGCCAGATGATGTTCGCGCTGCAGCTCTGCCAGCAGGTTGAGGTACTGCGCCTGAATCGTCAGATCGAGGCTGGTCGTCGGCTCGTCGGCGATCAGCAGGCGCGGCTCGCACGAAATTCCGATTGCCCCCACGATGCGCTGGCGCATGCCGCCCGACATTTCATGCGGATACTGCGTCACCCGGGTTTCGGGCGAGGGGATGCGCACCGCCTTTAGCAACTCGCGGGCCCGCCGCCATGCACTCCGGCGAGAGGCCCCTTCGTGCACCCGGATCGGCTCGCCGACCTGGTCGCCAATCGTGAACAATGGGTTCAGCGAGGCCATCGGGTCTTGCAGGATCATCGCGATCCGCTTGCCGCGTACCCGGCGCATCTCCTCTTCGGATTTGGTGATCAGATCCTCGCCGTCGAACAGCATCTTGCCGCTGACGATGCGCGCCGCGGGCGGCAGAATGCGCAGGATCGTCAATGCCAAAGTGCTCTTTCCCGACCCCGAACTCGCCGACAATACCCAAGGTTTCGCCGGGCCTGATCGACAGCGAGACCTCATCGACGGCGCGCACGACCCGCGAGCCTTGCGCCGAGACGTAATGGGTCGAGAGGTTCTGCAGCTCGAGCAGCGGCGGGTCCGACGACGCGGCGCGAGCCGGACGCCCGCGGCGCGGCTCAGAGCTGGCGGAGCTGGGGGTCGAGTTTGACACGGAGCCAATCACCCAAAAGATTGGCGGCAAGCACCATCAGCATGATGCAAACGCCGGGGAAGACGGTGAGCCACCAGTATCCGACCATCAATCCCTGCTTGCCGTCGGCGAGCATCAGCCCCCAAGCCGGTTTGGGTGGTGGGACGCCGACGCCGAGAAAGCGTCAGCGAGGCCTCGGCCACGATGACCACACCCAGCATCAGGGTGGCAAGAACGATCGCGGTGTTGAGGACATTTGGCAGGATGTGACGCAGCATGATCGTCCAGCGCGAGCAGCCCGCGACAATCGCCAGCCTCACGAACTCTCGCTCCTTTAGCGACAGCACCTCGCCGCGGATCACGCGGGCGTAGCGTGTCCAATAAACGGCGCCGAGGATGATGACGATGTTCCACATGCTCGGCCCGACGATGGCGGCGAGAAAGATCGCGAACGTCAATGCAGGCAAAGCGAGCCAAGCATCGGTCAGGCGCATGACAACCTGATCGACCCAGCCGCCCAGATAGCCCGAGGCAATCCCAAGAACGGTCCCGATAAATCCGGCGACGATCACCGCGGTGAACCCGACGATCATCGAGATACGCGCGCCAAAGATCAATCGGGACAGCACATCGCGGCCGAGCTGGTCGGTGCCGAGCAAGTATTGGGCGCTGCCGCCGGTTTGCCAAAACGGCGGGCGGAAGCGATGCGCGAGCACGCCGATTTCGGGATTATGCGGCGCCAGCTGGTTGGCGAAAATCGCAATGAACGCGATCGCGGCGATGATAAAGATTGGAAATATCGGAACATCGCCGAGGCGAACGCGGCTGCGCCGGCGCGGCGCAACACGCGGTGGGAGGGCGATGGTTTGGGCCGGCATTGTCATGGCCGTCACCTCTCCAGTCGGATGCGCGGGTCGATCACGGCATAGACGACGTCTACAGCCAAATTCACAAAGACGATCATCGCCCCGCCCAGGATCACGACACCCTGGACCACCGGGAAATCGCGGAACGTGATTCCTTCGTAAAGCAGTCGCCCGATCCCGGGCCAAGCAAACACGGTCTCGACGACAACCGCGACGTTGATCATCAAAACAAGATTGATGCCGGCCAAGGTCAGCACCGGGATCAGCGCGTTTTTGAACGCGTGCTTGGCGATCACCAGGCTCTCCGGCAGCCCCTTGATGCGAGCGAGCTTGATGTATTCCGAGCCCAGCACCTCGAGCATCGAGGATCGGGTCAGGCGCATATGGGCCGCTGCGAAATACCAGCCGAGCGCGAAAGCCGGCATGATCAGGTGCAGCGGGGTCCCCGCTCCCGACGACGGCAGCCAGCCGAGATAAACCGAGAACAGCAGGATCATCAGCAATCCGATCCAAAACGACGGCATCGATAGCCCGAGCAGCGCGAACAGCTTGCCGGCGCTGTCCCAGAAGCGTCCGACCCGCACCGCGGCAAGAATGCCGCTCGGAATGCCGATCAACAGCGAAAACGCCATCGCCACCGCCGCCAGCTGCAATGAATTCGGCAGCCGCGACAAATAGAGGCTCATAACCGGGGTCTGGTAATAAAACGACTGGCCCAGGTCGCCGCGCAGCAGGCTCGACATAAAAATCCAGTATTGAACCAGCAGTGGCCGATCGAGGCCGAACTGGTGATGGATCGCGGCAATGTCGTCGGGGCTGGCGCCGGGCTCGACCAGCAATGCCGCCGGGTCGCCGGTGACCCGGACAAAAAAGAAGATCGTCAGCGACAACAGAAACAGCGACAACAACGCATAGCCAGCACGCCTGGCGATATACTGCTTCATATTGGCCTCATCACCTCGCCTCTAGGGCCTTCGGGTTGCGCGGTCGATCGCTCGTTACGCGGCCTTGCCCTCTACGCGCCTTTGATCGTGATGTCCTCGAACGGCGCCGTATAGGCAAAGCCCGGGATTAAACCAAACGCCGATTCCCCGACCCGCGGACCGGTCCCGCTGAGAAAAGCGAGCTGCCAGATCGGCGCGTACATCGCTTTTTCGTAAACGAGCTGCTGCATCTTATCGAGGATCGCCGCCCGCTTTTCGTGATCGACCTCGTCGGCTTGCTGCGGAAATAGGGCATCGATATCAGGGTAGCTGCCATAGGCGAAGGCGCCGCCCTCGACGACGAACGAGGTCATTCTGGTCGCGGCGTTGCCAAAGGCCGCGCTCGCCCCCTGAATGATGCCGCGGGTATATTTCTTGCCGGCGTAACCGGCGAGAAAACCGGCGCGTTCGATCGGCAACAGCTTGGTGCCGATGCCGATCGCTTGCAGGTTGTTGACCGAGACTTCCGCCATGTTCGCGTAGGAGCTGTCGCAGTGCAGCGGACCGGCGTCGAACCCGTCGGCAAATCCGGCCTCAGCCATTAATTTTTTCGCCCTTTCCGGGTCGTAAACTGCGGGCGGCGGCTGCCAGTAATACTCGAATGTGTAAGGGACAACGGCGTTGTTGGTGACCTTGCAATAACCGAGGAACAAGGCCTTGTTCATGCCCTCGCGGTCGATCGCCAGATTGGCCGCTTGCCGCACGCGCAAATCATGCCACGGCGATTTCGGATTCCATTGTTCCGGAAAATAGAGCCAATTCGGCCCCTGCAGCACGACCGGCTTTAGGCTGAGGCCTGGCTGTTTCAAGATTTCCTGCGCGAGTTCACCGCGGATCGAATACGCGATGTCGACCTCGCCGCGCTGCAACGCCGCCAACCGCGTCGACTCGTCCGGGATCACTTTCATGACCAGCCGTTTGACGTTGGGCGGCTTGCGCCAATAATTGTCAAACGCTTCGAGCACCAATTCGACGCCGGGTGTAAATGAGACGAATTTATAGGGCCCGGCGCCGATCGGAGCTTGTTTGAAGCCCTCGTCGCCGACCTTTTGAATGTACTTCTTGGGTACGATCCAACCGGCGCCGGTTGCATTTGAGTAAAACGTGAGAAAGTCCGGCCACGGTTTCTTCAGCTTGAAGCGCACATGCGTGGCGTCGGGGGTTTCGATCTCCGCTACTCGGTTCTTCATCAGCTCGTGCGCGGCGCCGCGATAGCGTTCGAACGAGAATTTGACATCTTCCGCCGTGACCGGCTCGCCATTGTGGAATTTGACGCCGTTGCGCAGAACAAATTCGTGGGTGAGATTGTCGGAGGAGACCGACCATGCTTCTGCGAGGCACGGCGCCTGCAGCTTGCCGGGCATCGGTTTTACCATCGCGTCATGCAATGCGTAGAGCACCATAAAGGGTGTGATCAGCCCTTGCGTCTCGGCCGGATCGAGCCAGGTCGGCGGTACGGTGACGTGGAGCGCCCAGGTCAACTGCCCGGCAGGCGCCGATGCCCGTGCTACCGCAGGCGCTCCTGCTGCCACCAAGCCCAGAGCGGTCAGCGCCAGGACATCTCGGCGCGAGAGATCGCCCCCGGTCGAACCGGTTCTCAATGTGCCGCCGGTGCTCGAACTCAACCCCATTACGTCTCCTCCTCAGAACGCTTAGCCCAATCTCTTACGCGGACCTTACGTCTAACGTAGACCAGCCATGCAAAAATGTCTTTCTGATTTTGGCTGATCTTGGCTGTGTCGGGATCGGAAGTTAGGGCGGCTAAGCAAAAATGTCCCGCGGTTTCTGACGTTCTGTTGACGTACCGATCTTTGAAGCCGTGCCGCATTCTTGCGCGGGACGCTCCGCGGCGATGCTTTCGCCAATCTTAAGTCTTGGGTCAGCCTTGTGAAAGGAGGTTACCGCTTCCCGGCCATCTCTTCCAGGTGCTGTTCGCCCCCTCCCCTCCCCAGCGAACGCAGTTTAGGATGGAGACTGAACCAGCCGAGATCCGGTACGGGTGCGCGGTGCCAGCGGCCACCACGGCTGCGGCCTCGTGTTGCCGGCGGTACTGCGCCGACTTGGCTAAGCTTTGGCCGATTTCGCTAAGCTCTTATCGTGATGTCCTCGAACGGCCCGGTATAGGCAAAGCCCGGGATCAGTCCGAAACCGGACTGACCGACCCGCGGTCCAACCGCATTGATAAAGGCGATCTGCCAAATCGGTAATATAACGGTGCGGTCGTAGATCAGCTGCTGGATCTTTTGCAGTGTCTCGCCGCGTTGTTTGTGATCGAGTTCTGCGGCTTGCTTCGCAAAGAGATCGTCGATATCGGGATAGCTGCCATAGACGTAAGCGCCGCCCTTGACGATGAACGCGGCCAAGCGCGTCGCGGTATCGCCAAAAGCGCCGCTGCCCAGTTGAATAATATCCTTGTATTTCTTGTTCGATGCTCCCGCCAGAAACGCGGCGCGCTCGATCGGAACCAGTGTGGTTCGGATACCGACCTCTTCGAGATTGTTGATTACCGCTTCGGCAAGATTTGAATACGAGCTGTCGCAATAGTAATTGCCGCCATCGATGCCGCCGGGATGGCCGGCTTCGGCGAGCAATTGTTTGGCCTTCTCCGGGTCGTAAACTGGCGCTGGCGGCTGCCAGTAATAATCGAAGCTGTCCGGGATGACACTGCCGGTCAGCTTGGAAAGACCGAGTGTTAGCGCCTGATTGATGCCGTTGCGGTCGATCGCCAGGCTCGCCGCCTTGCGCACCCGCTCGTCATGCCAGATTGATTTTTCGTCCCATTGATTGACAAAGCTTAGCCAGAACGGGTTTGGCGGGTATGCCGGTTTCAAGGTGAGGCCAGGAGAGCGCTTTACCTCCTCGGCAAGCCCGTCGCGGATCGAATAGATGATGTCGACCTCGCCGTTCTTCAGTGCGGCGAGCCGCGTCGACTCCTCCGGGATCGAGCGCATGACAATGCGCTTGACTTGAGGGGTCTTGCGCCAATACCCCTCAAAGGCCTCCAGCACCAGTTCGACACCGGGCGTATAAGACACAAATTTGTAGGGGCCGGCGCCGATCGGTGCTTTTTTGTAGCCTTCGTCACCGACCTTCTCGACATATTTCTTTGGCACGATCCAGCCGGCGCCGGTGGCCTGCCCATAAAACGTCATAAAATCCGGCCACGGGCTCTTCATTGTAAAGCGCACATGCCGGTCATCGGGGGTCTCGATCGCGGCCACGCGGCCCGCCAGCAATTCGTGCGAGGCGCCGCGATAACGCTGGAATGAGAACTTGACATCCTCGGCGGTAACCGGCTCGCCATTGTGGAACTTGATCCCGTCGCGCAGCACGAAATCGTAGGAGAGGCCGTCCTCGGAGGCGCTGAAGGATTCCGCCAGGCTCGGCGTCAGCGGCCCTTGCGGCATTGGCTTGACCAGCGCGTCCTGCAGCGCATACAGCACCATAAAGGGGGTGATCAGCGCCTGGGTGTCGGCCGGGTCGAACCACAATGGCGCCAACGAGACGTGGATGCCCCAAGTCAGCTGCCCGGAGGGCGCCGCCGCGCGGGCAATCATCGGGCCGCCGGCCGCCGCCAAAGCTCCGATTCCGGCAAACGCCAGAGCCTCGCGGCGCGTGAGGTCGGCCCTATTGTTGTTTCGACTTCCGGCTGACGCTGATCGCATTTTGGCGTTCCCTCCCATAAGCTTTCTTTAAGCTTACAAAAAAACCACCGCGCTCTAAAGCCTGATTTTCTCCTGAACTTTTAAGTTGTAGGGCGTGTGAACGGTCCCCTTGGCGCACGGGCTGGCAGCGATAACCCGCGGCGGACCGGCAAACCGCTGTGATATCGAAGCGGTGGAAGTTTGGCACGGATATGGCTAAGTCATCAGCGGGGTCGACCGCACAGTCGAGGCGAATACGCTGCGAGGCCGGGCAAGTATCATCCCCAAGGCTGAATCAAGGCCATGCGTCCTTCGGGACAGCCGCTTCACGGCTTCCTTAGGATGAAGAAAACCTGCAATCCATCACGGGCAGCGTCATGCTGAGGAGCACTCCGGATCAGATATCGGCATGACCATTCCGACGGTTTCGGTTGTCGTTCCGACGTACAATCGTGCCGCCTCTCTCGGTCGCTTGCTGCATTGTATAGCGCGGCAGTCCTACCAGCATTTTGAATGTTTGGTAATCGACGATGGTTCGAATGACCAGACGCAGGCTGAATACGAAGCGATTTGGCAAGGCCTCGATGCCCGGTTTCGCTTGTACCTCAAATCGAAAGATGACCGGCGCTTCGGCCCCGCGCGATCCCGCAACAGAGGTATTGAGCTGGCACAGGGCGCGTTTATCGCATTTTGTGACGACGATGATTTGTGGATACGCGACGATCATCTGTCAATAGCGGTACGACTGTTGACGCAGTATCAAGCTGATTTCTTTTTCGCCAATATGCAATCCTCGGCAGACGGGGTTACCGTCAATCCGAATCTTTATTCGCCATCCGACATCATATTGCGCCGCAATCCATTACCGGGGGCGGCCGACGTTTTTGATGTATCACGGAAAAGTGTAAGCCGCTTCCTGGAGAGCCAAAATATTCATTCCGATACCTTGGTGGCTGCGAGGCAGCTATTCGAAAAGGCCGGCCTATACTGGGAGGATATAAGCGAGGCGGAGGATTATGAGATGGCGTTCCGGCTGGCTGATCAGGCGCAGCGGATGATCTATCGATCGGGCGTCGTCGGCGATCTGGACGTCAGTTCCCACACCAGTGTCTCTCGCCAGTGGCCGACCCGCGAACGCGTGTTGTTTGACATGATGGCCTGCCTTAGAGCCGAAATCCTGATGACCGACAGCGGCATGCGGCGCTCTGCGCGGACGAGCCGGGCGTGGCGCATACTTGAACTCGCGAATTTGGAAGCCCAACAAGGCCGAGGGCGAACGGCGCTGAGCCTCGAAGGGCTGGCCCTTCGTCTATCGGCCGAGCCGCTGAGGATCATCGCGCGGGCGTTTGTAAAGCCCATCTTGGTCATCGCAAGCAAGGTCAGGACCTATCTTCATCGACGTTCACCGAATTCCCGGTGAATGAAACCTATGACTGAGATATAGCGCACTAACACTTGCGCTTTATGCGACTGCGGGGCAGTTTTCCCAGCGATCTGGAGGGCGGAACAGCGCAGCGCATTCCGCCGTTCTCCGCAGTCAGGTATATTCCACTTGTGCTGGCTTTCTCGCCGCAATCGGATTGCGGGTGGAACCTTCTTCTTCACGGTGAATCTACTTGACCGGCAGTCGATCAGCGGAGCCGACCGCACCGTCGAGGCGGAATGCGCTGCGCTGGTGCGCTCGACGCTTGCTTGTCACGCACCCGGAAGCTTCGGCCAAGCTAATTTTCGGCGATTGCGCGACCGTGTTCGCCGGGAGCGTCTATCGGCGCAACGTCTCACTCACTGCTCCGCCCGCTACGATTGTCTCACTTGATACGATTGTTCAATTTACGCAGTTATTCTAACTAGACATGTATTGTGCGTCTCGTTAGTGGCGCAAGAAAGTATTTTATAGTGTATTTTGACACTTTCTCAGCGGTACGATTTTTGCGTCGCTGACCTACGGGAGGAGTTAGCCATGATCAGGAAATTCGCAATAGCAGCACTCAGTGCCGCTGCCGTGTTGGGCTTGGGAACCTCTCACAGCGTGTACGCTCAACCGACTCCACCGTACGCGGAGGCTGTGAACAGTATCTCTGATTTTCAGATCTTTGGTTTCCCCAGCGGCTACAGAGCTATGGGCGGAAGTTGGTGACGGGCTGACGGGATGAAGGCGGCGTATCGTGGGGGTGTTCGCGCCTCCACTTCTCCCGCAAAGGAGTGATACGCCGTGTCCGATGCTAACGTCGTCAAGCTGCTTCAACCAGGGTCATTCGCCGACCCGCTCACCGAGGTGCTGCGCACCGGAGCGCGCGCCCTACTGGCCCAAGCGATCGAGGCCGAGGTGGCCGAATTCCTGGCCAAGCATGTCGATCTGAAGACCGCTACTGGCCTGAACCGCATGGTCCGGCACGGGCATATGCCTGAACGCGAGGTGATGACCGGCATTGGCCCGGTCGGCGTGCGCCAACCGCGCGTGCGCGACCGTGGCGCTGCCGATGATGCCGGGCGCATCCGCTTCACCCCCGCGATCCTGCCGCCCTATGCGCGGCGCTCCCGCAGCCTGGAGGTGCTGATACCGATCCTTTACCTGAAAGGCATCTCGACCGGCGATTTCGAGGAGGCGCGTGCGGCCCTGCTCGGCAAGGATGCGCCGGGCCTGTCGGCCTCGACGATTGCCCGGCTGAAGGAGGTCTGGATCGACGAGCACGAGCACTGGAAGAAGCGCGATCTGTCGGCCAAGCGCTACGTCTACGTGTGGGCCGACGGCATTTACCTGCAGGCCCGCCTCGAAGACGCCAAGCAATGCATCCTGGTGATCATCGGCGCGACGCCGGAGGGCAGGAAGGAGCTGCTCGGCTTCACTGACGGCGCGCGCGAAAGCGCGCAGGATTGGCGGGAGCTGCTGCTCGATTTGCAGAACCGAGGCCTGGTCGTCGCGCCCGAACTCGCCGTCGCCGACGGCGCGCTTGGCTTCTGGAAGGCGCTCGGCGAGCTGTGGCCGGCCACACGCGAGCAACGCTGCTGGGTGCACAAGACCGCCAACGTCCTCAACAAACTGCCGAAAAGCCAGCAGCCCAAAGCCAAGCGGGCCTTACAGGAGATCTGGATGGCGGAGACGAGCAAGGACGCCGAGGCCGCGTTCGACGCCTTCATCGCAGCCTACAAGTTGAAATACGATAAGGCCGCCGAGTGCCTGGCAAAGGATCGCCAGGCCCTGCTCGCATTCTACGATTTCCCTGCCGAACACTGGAAACATCTGCGGACCTCGAACCCGATCGAGAGCACCTTTGCCACCGTGCGGCACCGCACGATCCGCTCGAAGGGCTGCTTGTCGAATAGAACGGCGCTCGCCATGGTGTTCAAGCTCGTCGATGCGTCGCAGAAAAGCTGGCGCAGGCTCGATGGCCACAACCAGTTGCCCAAGCTCATCCAAGGTGTCAGGTTCTCTGACGGGATCGAAGTCGCCGCCAACCCGGCGTCCTCGCAATCCCAAACCGCCGTCGCCTGAACCCTTGGACCATCACCAAAATTCGGCGATAGCTCCGGCTACATCGGCCCCGGCTCAAATAATTTGACGTCCTTCGCCACGCCGGATTTCGAGCGGTATTCCGACTGAGTGTGTAGGCCCTCCCTGTCTTACTCCTGCTTCTAATATTGGTAATAAGGGTATCGCTACAGTTACTCAATCGAACCGCTATGCATTCGGCTTTCCAAGCTCGACATCCGCTGTTCTAGCCTACGGCACCTTTCCTGGTGTTTCTTCAGCAGCTACCGCGTCTACTTTCTCGGAGAACCCGCCCGCCCGGGCCGACCCGCTCTCCTCTCCGGGGATCGACATAGACTCAAGCGCGGAGATTGTGGGACTTGCGACGAACACAATACCTATTGATGCGATGGGTACCAACCAGATTATTTTTCAAGTCACGGGCGCCCCCGGCCAGGAGATACAGTTTTCGTTTACATACAGCATCGTAGAAGAGACCGCGGGTTTTGCTACTGCTAGTGTACAAAATATGTTCACAATTATGGACGCTAATACCTTGACCACTTATATACCTAGTGTTATCAATATATCGTGTTCTTCGGTCCCAGGCACCGCGTGCTCAACGGTAACACCCGACGAAACTTTTTTGAGCCCGATGTTTCCCGTGACGGATCCCGACACCTACACGATTACGATCGATCCGTCAGCCCAGGTGGCACTTGGCGTTCCCGAGCCATCGAGCATACTGTTGCTGGCCGTTGGTTTGGCAGGACTTGGCTTCGCCGCGCGTCGCAATGGCCCCCGCCCGGCGCGATCAGAAAGACAAATTGTTCGAATCAAAAAAATCATGCTGCAGGTTCAAATTATGACCCAGTTCATTGGCCCATCAACGGCGCGGGCGACAGTGCGGCGTAATCTGAGGCTTCGACAAAGACAAGGCCCGGCAATTGCGCGCAGCCGGCAAATGATCCATTGATCGTCGGCTCCTGCTCGAAACCGCAGGCATTGAGTTGATCGACAAAGAACGCGTCCACGATCGGCGCCGGATCCGGCGCCAGGTCAACCAGCGCCGTCAATTGGGCTTGGCTATTGATATCCAGCAGCTCCGGGTCGACGATCAGCCTTGGCGGGTTGAACCGAATGTCGATGGGTGTGCCATCAAAGCTCGGCTGGGAAAAGATCGCGCTGATCCCCGCCGGGTCGACCGTGACAAAACCGGCCATGGCGGTCGCCGACGACAGCGCCAGGATCGCGGCCGCCAGCATCATAATGGGGCGTATCGCAATACCCAGGGTGAGCTCCGGGAGCGTTTCTTGGCGCACATTCGCTCCTCCTCGACACTTTTTGCGGTTCAACAAACTCGCTTTTTTGGTGCCTCGAACTGAACAGATGCTTCCCGCCGTTAGTCATCACAGCGAGATTGCTTCGTCGCTGCGCTCCCCGCAATGACAATCAATACGGTGTCATTGCGAGCCCACCGATCGGCGCACGAGCGCCGTCCGAGGATAAAGTTGGCGACGCGATCTAGTGGTGCGATTTCAGGCACTTAGAACCCACTCGTTCCGTCATTCCCGCGAAAGCGGGAATCCAGGGGACGCATTCAAATGGCGGCCCCTGTTCAGGACAGGGGCAGGCCTGGACCCCCGCTTTCGTGTTGTGTCCCGCAAGATTGGCGAGGAGCTCGGCGGGCGCCTGATAGCCGAGACATCGCAGGCGGGTGCGATTGTAGTCGGCAACGAAAGTGTGGAGGTAGGCGTCACGTTCGGCATGGTCGCGAAAGCGGCGATGGGCCTGCAGTTGGGGTCGGCGATCGAGATGCTCGCCCAAGCGGCGGTTGAAGCGTTCGACCATGCCGTTGGTTTGCGGTCGGAAGGGACGGATCAGACGGTGGGTGATCCGACGCTCGGTACAGATGCGATCGAAGGCATGCTCGCCCGAGGGTTTGTCGTACGGCTTGTCTTTCTTGTCGACAGCGAAGCGGTCGGTGAACTCGGAGCCGTTGTCGGTGAGGATGGTGTGGACGGTGAGCGGGAAGGTGGCGAGAAAGCGTTTGAGGAAGTCGGCCGCGGTGGCGGCCCGGCGATTGGGCAGGATCTCGAGATAGACAAAGCGGGTAGCGCGGTCGATGGCGACATAGGCGTAACTGCGGCGGCGGTCGAGCGGCGGCAGGTATTTGACATCGATGTGGATGAAGCCGGCCGGGGTGTTGGTGTGAAAGGCGGCGGCCGGGGCTTTTTGCGGCGTGAGGCGGGTGGAGTGCCGTAGCGCTGCAGACAGCGGTGAATGGCGCTGCGCGACAGTTCGGGGTTGATGCAGCGCCGCATCGCCTCGACGATGTCGTCGAGCGCCAGAGCGAGGCTGCGCCGCAGCTCGATCACCAAGGCTTCTTCCCAATCAGTCAAGGCGGTGCTCAGCCGATGCGGGCGGGTCGATCGATCGACGAGGTCCTGACGGCCCTTCCAGCGCGCCACGGTGCGGCTGTGGATGCCGAGTTCGCGCGCCAGCGCGGCATTGCTGGCCTGGCTTTTCTGGATATAGGCACGAGTGCGCGGCGTGGTCGTGGCATTGGCGTGCAGCTTAAGATCCATCAGCCGGCGCTCCCCATGATCGGCCTGCGGCGGCGGCGGCGCGTCCGAGAGACGCTCGTCCCGGTGGGTCCACAGGGACCTCCCACGCGCCGCGCCGCCAAACTCGCGGGGGTCGCGGCGCGGGCGCGCGGGTCCCTCCTATGGACTACCGGGACGAGCTGCGCTGCCTCGCGCATCCGCCGTTGCTGCCACAGCCACTCGACAGCTTGCCACAACCGTACACCGTCCCGCCAATCTTCCGAGACAAAACACGTAAGCGGGGGCGACGACATAGCATAGGAACGATCGGTTCGGTTCGCACCATTAGGCGAGAGGTGAGGCGGGCACTGGCGCGCCGCATTCCAGGCTACGGTGCTATTGCGGGTACGACCAGAGTGACGAGCGGTTTGTCGGCGTCCGACAAACTGACGTAAGATTCACCGGCATCAGGATCCATATCGCCGGGGACGGGTTGAGGCACCGCAGTGAAAACAAGATGGGAGCCGGAGCAAACAGCGTTCAGGTTCGAATTGCAGCTACTTGGGTCATACGCTAGCTCTGTGACCGTCTGCGGCTGGCCAGTATAAGTATCAGTTACCGTCTTCGACACCTCCTTGACCTGGAACTTCGCGTATTGTGTTTCGCCTGCATCCTTGTACAGGGCAATATTGCAGGGGCTTTGAGATGTCCCGTTTCTCCAAAATGAAACCGGCGAGGCGTTACCTAAGTTCATTGGGATCGCAAAAGGAAGACCGCAAACGCTGGCGTGATCCCATCCCGGTCCAAACGACACACGAAACTGCTCCCACAGATCATAAGGGTCATGGTTCAATAAGTATGTGCCGCCTCCGATATCAAGAAGAATGCCGGAGCCTCTGCTCCCGAAATTGCCAAATTTGTCATCGATTGAAAACGAATACGCTCCCGGCGCATCGACGCCGTCTAGCGGGTTATGAACCAAATGGGAATAGGGAAAGAGATTGAAGGGACTCACGTAAGGCGCCCAAAACAAAATAAATTTATCAAACGACCACCGGGTTTCGTTGAAGGTGCCATAGGGTACGTTTCTCAGCAGGGATTGGACCTGCTCGTTCAGCAATCCCTTATCGTTGCTCTTAAACGCGACGATCGAGTCGACGGTGCACCGGTCCTTGGCTGCGCCGGTAAAGCTGACGCAGCCGGGGGTTACTGTGCCATCGGGATTTCTTTCGTTCGGGGAATCTTTGAAGCTGTTCCAGACGGAACGTACCGTGGATTCGAACATACTGCAGAATAGTTGTTTATCGAGTGCCGGGCCGCCGGGCCAGGCGGGGATGGCGGCAAGGTTTGCGCAAGGGTCGCTTCGGACCCAATTGGTCCAGCTGGTAACAAGAGCGTCGACCGAAGGGTTGTCCACACCAGGATCGCCCACGGCGCGGGGGAGGCCGAGACGGGGAAGGCCGAGGCGAGGGAACAAGGACGTCAAGGATGGCGCCTTCGTGGTGTTGGAGGTTAGGTAAGGCAACGGCTTGCCGCAGCAGGCGAGGATCGTGCCATTGTTTGTCGGGCAGCAGTTTCCAGCAAGGTTGGAACACTCGGGGACGTCACTGCATTGCTGCGGACCCATATACGGTGGGTCATACAATGCCGACAAAGGCGGGAAGAGGTTCGGCGGTATAATCCTCACATCGCCAACAATATCTTTACCTACAACATGGTCGGTTTGCTGGAATCCCGGGGATCCCAGGTTGTTGAAGACGTTGTGAAGCCAATTTGCTGCCGTGTAGGCGGCATATTCAGACCAGAGTGGTTGGGTTCCCGAAATGGCGCTGAGGTTGACAAACGCTTTTGTTTGCGTGTTGAAGTTATCGTAAGACAGAGTAGTTCCCATGTAAGGAGTAGCCCCGCCATCGTCCACATTCGACGCCACCGGTAAATACAGCTCATCGACGTAGGAGACGTCGATATCCGCCAGCGGGATGCCCATTTTATTATTCGGATCGGGAAATGCCGCACCGGTAGCCGGGTCTTGAGAAATGACGGTATATTCGTACAACTGGGCGGGGGCATCGACGGGATACTGGGCAGCAGCGGTTCCGGACCAGCACGCGCCAGCGGCGCATAAAGGTGGATTCCAAGTGGCGTTGTCCGCAACCGTGCGCTGGTTCGCGGGGATCTCAGCCTCGAACTTGGTCAGATCGACAGTGAATAGATAAACTCGGACCGCGGTGTACCAGCAATGTTTCTTTTTCGGCAGCTCCACTGTCACCGTCTCTCCAGTGGGTATCCCTGCGCCCTGTGTTCCGGCGTTGACGATGATTCTGCGGTTGAGGCCTGACGTCCCGCAGGCGGCGCCTTGCTCCAATTCAACGGCGGTGATCGCCGGATAGATCGTGATCGGCAGCTCGTTGTAAATTACGATATAGCGCTGGAAAGGATCGGCCTGCGCGTGCGCCGCCCGGATACCGGAGAGAGCAAAACCCAACGCGAAAACGCAACAGAGGAGTTGGTTTAAATTAAGCTTTCGCATCTTGAGGACCTCGGGGTTGGGCGCGACTAAGAGCTGACGCGAGATGATTTTGATGAAACCGCGTTCCAACTGCGTAGCGAGGCGGAGCAGCAATAACAACAAACCTGCTAGAGAGCTGATTGCTGATATTGCTTGGCAAAACACCGCAGCTGCCGCTTTTTCGTTATCACGATAGTGGCACGGCTGCCGCCAAAGACTAGACACGCGAAGGCCAGAAATTCCGCCAGCGCCGCCTGTTTCAAAATGCTTGACCGTCTCATGCCCGAAATCTCCCGTGGAATATTTTATTCGGCGGGCACCGCCATGTGGGATGCTCCGTCCTCCGATGTTTACTCTCAACGGCGTTGCAAAATGTGCCAACCTGCACGCTACGCAACTCGCGAAAGGAATGCTAGGTTAACATCGCGTCGCAGCCCGAAGTCGGGCCCTGAGACGTGTCGGTCATTTAACCTTAAGTTGCTGATGCTATGTCGGCTGGAGTCCTCGGCGGCGCCGACCGCCAACGGATCGGATTTCGCCACAAAGGCGTCGTAGCTTTGGCGAGTGGCGTCCCTATTGGATGGCGCATCGATAATGCAACGCGTCATGTTTCCCGTTTGCTTTTCGGGTTTCCCGTTTATGCCGACAGAATTCCCGGTTAACCTGCCAAAATTCCCGATTGGAATGCACGGGAATTGCCGCGCAAGATACTGGTAATGCTAAGGAAAATTCCTCGTCGGAGACGTGAATTGGCAAAATTTCCCGGTTCGACGGGAATTTGCCGATTTGGGTCGCCTCTCCGGCGCCGTTAGCCAGGAGCGAAATGTCGATCCGAATTGCCTTGATCCATGCCGTCACGGTCGCGGTGGCGCCGGTCGAGACCGCGTTTCGCGAGTTGTGGGCTGAGGCCGATTGCGCCAACATCCTCGACAACTCGTTGAGTGTCGACCGCGAACGCGACGGGCGGCTGACCGCGGCGATGACGGGGCGGATCATTGCGCTCGCCGAATACGGCCTTGCCACCGGAGTCGATGCAATCCTGTTCACCTGCTCGGCTTTTGGCGAGGCGATCGAGGCGGCAGCGGCGCAGCTGCCCATCCCGGTCCTGAAACCGAACGAAGCGATGTTCGAGGCGGCGTTAAACGCGGGCCGGCGTATCGGAATGCTGGCGACTTTTGCACCGAGCGTCGCGTCGATGGAGGACGAGTTTCGTCACATGGCTGCGGCATGCCGCTCGCCGGCGACGCTCGACACCTATTGCGTACCGGGTGCCATGGCGGCGCTCAAGGCGGGTGACGCGGTGACCCATGACCGGCTGGTCGCCGCCGCAGTGCCGCGCTTCGCCGATTACGACGCGGTGCTGCTCGCGCATTTCTCGACCTCGCGCGCCGCGCTGGCGGCGAGCACCGCGCTGGGGCGTCCGGTCCTGACCAGTCCCGGAAGTGCCGTCGCCAAGCTCAAATCGGTTGTCGGCGCACAGGCGGTCTGATCAGGTTGCCGAGGCAGAGCCGGCCGTTGGCGGGGCGAGACGCGCCAGCAGAGCTGCCGCTGCCGCTGGTGCGCGTACCTTGGCGCCATTGATAAAATAGACAAAGCAATCGAGGCCGCTCTTCGCCCAATCGCGGGCGCGGCCGGCCCAGGCATCGAGCGCCTCGGGCGAATAACCGGAGGGCTCATCGAGCGAACAACGGCGCAGTCGGGCGTAAACAAAATCGGCCGTGATATTGGCGAAGGCCGGGAATTTCTCATCGTCGACCAGGGCCACCGCCACCTTGTGTTGCTGCAACAGGGCGAAAAAGGCGGGCGCCGCAAAGCTCGCATGCCGCACTTCGATGATGTGGCGCAGCGGGCGGCCATCGGCTTCGCGCGGGAGCAATGCCAGGAAATCGCCAAAGCCCGCCTCGTCGAAGCGCAGAAACGGGGCGAATTGCCACAGGATCGGGCCGAGCTTGTCGCGCAATTCGAGCACGCCGCTATCGAAAAAGCGTTCGATCGACGGGCCGGCGGTCGCAAGATCGCGACGGTGGGTCACAAAGCGCGGTCCTTTGAGCGAAAAGATGAAGCCTTCCGGGGTTTCGTCATGCCAGCGGCGAAAGCTTTCTGGCTTCTGACTGCCGTAGAAGGTGCCGTTGATTTCGATCGCGGTGACTTGGCGGCTGGCATAGGCGAGCTCGCGCGCCTGCGCCAGCCTCGCCGGATAAAGCACGCCGCGCCAGGGCGGGAACACCCAGCCGCCGATGCCGGCCCGAATCCTGCCTTCCATGGTCATGCGAGGCATCATAGAGGAGATTCGGGATGAAGCCGATCCGGATATGCGGCAACTCGTCTTGCCGGTCCCCTTGCCAGAGATCGGTTGGCGATGGACGATCTTCTGGACCTTCGAAGCACCGCCCGACGGATCGGAGCCACCGCTGAGCGCAGATCGAAACGACTGCCCGCTCGCCCAAGAAAGGAGAGTGTTGTTGATTTCTCGATCCCAGCGCTCTAGATGCAAGCGCCGACGAGGTCTGCGTCCCCATCGTCTAGAGGCCTAGGACATCGCCCTTTCACGGCGGTAACAGGGGTTCGAATCCCCTTGGGGACGCCAATAATTCCAGGTGGTTAGATGAGGCTCAAGCCACCGGTGTGCTGTAAGTGTGCTGTCCGTATGGGCCGTCTGCCCTGGATTTGGCGGCCAGTGAGATTGCGGGAGCCCGACGGGCTCGGGTCCACCATCCTTTCTTTCGCCCCGGTCGTGGTGAGGGCACCGTCGACCTAGCCTGCGCTACCAGTCCGGATTTGACGATCTAACGCTTTACGACGGCTCAATCGGCTACTGCGCTACGCGTGCGGCATTGCCGATCGACAGAGATAACCAACTTAGCCCCCCAATTGGGTCATGGTGCCTGCAGTGCGCCGCCATCGACGACGATCGTCTCGCCGGTGCTGAAGCCGGTCTTCATCAGATACAGATAGGCTTCGGCGATATCCTCAGGCTTGCCGACCCGGCCAACCGGCAGACGTGCGCCGATACGTTCGAACATCGTCAATCTCTCGGCTTCCGGTAAGCGGTGCCAGAGCTCGGTGTCAACCGCACCAGCGCAGACCCCGTTGACCCGGACCGGCCGCAATTCGGCGGCGAAGCTCTTCACCATGCCCTCAATCCCGCCGAGCACGCCGGCGTAGATGCCGCGACCCGGCGACGCGCGCTGACCGGCCAGGCCGGAAACCAGCGTGATCGAGCCCGATTTGCTGATATGCGGATAGGCCGCGCGGACCGCGTTGAACTGACCCCAGAACCGCACCTCGAATGCCGAGCGCGCCTCGTCGTCGGTCAGGTCCATGATCGGTTTGTTCAACAGCGAATCACCAACCGTTACCGCCAAGTGATCGAACGGCCGAGGCCGGCGAAAAACTCGTTCGAGCATCGATTTGTTGGTGACGTCGACGCATTCGCCGCTTGCGCGGTTGCCGAGCCGATCGAGCGCACCCCGCAATTTCTCGGCCGAGCGCGAGGCGATTGTGACCCGTGCACCTTCGGCTATTGCAGCCTTGGCACTAGCAAACCCAAAGCCCGACGTGCCGCCGAGGACGACCACATGCTGACCTGAGATAGAGGGCATTTATGCACCTCTCGGAATCCAAAAGCTGAAAATCATCTCAAGCTCACGGTCGAGAAGATCGGTATCAACCGCCTTAATTCTGGAGGGAGCGCCCCGGTTGCCGGATCTCGAGCTAATGCATGCCGCCCCGATCGTCACTCTCGTCTTGCGAATGGATCGAATCCGGTACCCGGATTGGCGCCGGGGTTATCGGAGCACAGCCGGCCAGCACCAACATAACGAGTAGGGGAATAGCCGCTCTGCGCGGCCTCTCGGCAGATATCCGTGTCGGTGCGACAAACACAGGGCGCCCTAGATGCCGAGCAGGATCTTTTCCCTTATGCCGTCTGCCCCCGGGGATCGGGAAATCGAGCAACGCGATCGCGGTATTCCGCGCTAAGCTGATGTGTGATCACCGGACTTGTTCGACCTCCAAAGACCCGGCGGGCAACGGGCGGAGCAGTTCGCCTTCCGGCTGCCTGAGATCAAGCTAAGCTAGCCAATCCGCCCGGTCGAGGATGACCATCTGCCGGTCATGAATTGGCGCCACGTCGGGGCCGGGTTCGGTTGTCAGCAGGGTGAACGCCTCGCCCGCACCCTCGGGCATCGAGCGCCAGAGCCCAGCAAAACAGAACCAATCCTCGCCCGACTTGGTGAACTTCCATTTCGATTTCGGCGACTTGCTGCCGGTGAACTCAAAGAAGTGTGACGCCGGCACGAGGCAGCGGCCAACAGGAAAGCGTCGGCCCTCCGATCGAAAATTGATGACAGGTGCTCCTTTGGGCCGACGCGGCGGAAAACCCCAGCGAAGTTGAACCAGCTCGATACCATCGTCGCGGCGACGAATGACGGGCGCGGACTCGGTCGGCCAAATATCGTCGCGCGGTTCGAGGTTCGGGGCCGCCTCAGGCCAGCGCAACGGAGCGCGGATTTGGCTGAACGCCCACAGGTACTCGTCATAAGGAACGCGGTAGCCGAAGTCGTTGCACATGGCCGGCATATGGCGCCGGGAGGCGGAAAGCCCAGTCCCGCTGGACAGGCGCGGGCGCCTAGGCGCTCTTCCATAACCACAAACGGGGAACACAATGGCCACGAGCTCCAAGCTGATGATCACCGAGGCCGAGCGCCGCTTCCCGTGCTAGATCAGGCTCGGCATCCCGACACCGGTGGCTTCGGCACTCGCTTGACCGAGATGCACGCTTGGCTTGACGAGAACTGCGGCGCCGACGGCTGGGCGATGACCCCGGCCGGGCTGCGCGGTGTCGTCAACGATGCGGTCGCGATCTATTTTCTCGACGCCACGTCGGCCGCCGCGTTCGTGTCCCGCTGGTGCGCCGGGACGAAGGTCGAGGTTAGCAAGGGGGCGTTCCGGGTCCGCGAGGATCAGCCGACGCTACGGGCAACGGCGGGACTGCACAGACCATTCTGAGCCACCGCCGAAACGCGTATGCCAGCGCGGGCCGCCGGCGTTGAGGAAGGGCGGGGTGCTCACAGAACCTGTGCCGGTAGGTGCTGCTGGTGTTTATCAGCAAACGTTTGCTGAACTATCTGAATTGACGGTACTTCGCTTGTGCAGGCGCACATTGTGAGGGTTGCGTTTTACGCCACTTTCTTCGCCCGTACGGGCTGCACGATCACGCCGGCATCGCGCCAATTTTTAAGAAAGCAAGACATCCCCTTGACCCGCGGCCCCATCTGAGTGGTCGCGTGGAGAAATGCCTCAAAAAGCAACTGCTCCAGCTTCTCTTGGGTCATCACGTGTACCAATCTCCTGCTAAGTGGCGGAAATATGCAACCAACCCGCTCTGATTGCAAACGCTATCTGCTCGCCGCTCCGTTCCAAAAACGCCGCGGCCATGACAGCAAACTCTCGGTCGATCGAATTCCCGAGATACATCTTTATTTGGCGTGCCGGCATATGAGACCGAGAAAGATTAAACGCACCCGCGACCAACGTCATCATGATGCGTGCCAACTGAACTTCGTCACATTCGTACTGCAATCGCGGAGCAAGCAACTTCCATAAGATCTTCAATGTTGCATCAGAAGTTTGGGGAAGCTTATAGCAGATATGTGTGAACCCATGATATATTATAGGATGATTGCACCTGCGTTCTTTTATTACGTAAATTCCGTAATTATTGTCATTTGGGCGATTTTCGATGACCGATACCGCGTGCTCCATCATGGGTTCGTAGACATCTAAAGGGGGAGCATCTTCCATGCGAAGCTGCTCATCCCATTGCGTTCTGAGAACATCGAACGATGGCCGGGTTGCTTTTGACAATTTCAGCGCCATGCGCTCGCCCTCTCGCGTGAGATACGCTATTTCTCTCAATAAGAGAGTTGTCGCAAGCAGAGGCGAACAATGAGTTAACAATTGCGCGCCGATCGAAGGGGTAGCTGTGTTACGAACCCGCGGGCCGCAACTCTCAATGCTATGTCTTGACGCGCGCCCGTCCTTTGTAAGACGCGAGAACCTGGAATGCTTAACCGCGACGATCCGGCCCGCCTCGGCGTCATAATCTATGATGGTGTAGAGCCGATAGCCGCGACGATCGGCGTCGTCTCGATGGTTGCGCGCGCGTTCCGCCGGCAATCGAGACGGTCACGATCGCGCAATGCCACCGGTCCGGTCGCCCTCGCTGGCGGCCTGACTGTTGTTGCGCGGCGCAGTTTCGCCGACGCGCCGCCCTGCGATTGACTATCGTCTGCGGCGGGCCGGCTGTTGTGGTCGCCTTTGTCCAATCGCGACGGCATGCCGTGAAGACGATCGCAAAGCGTGGTGAACCTCCCATCGCCAAAGGGCAGACCGCTCGGAACGGTGGTGAAGGCCTGGATCTTAGTTTGCTGACCACAATTGAACCATCGACCGCCAGAGTGTGGGTACCATCAATCCCTTGCGGTGTTAAAGATACGGGAGGTGCTACAATGACAATTGAAGAAGCAGGATGGTTTATCGACCCGGGTCCACCGTCGTGGAATCCCCAAGCCAAGGCGCTCTCCTTCTTTTTACACAAACGCGGTCGTGAGAGCGTCTTATGCTTTATTGCGATCGATGCGCTGGAAAATGCGGTCCAGTCGGGAGACCTCTCCGAGCCCGCGCTCACGCAGATATTTGACGCGCATCGGCAGCTGATAGAACTCCGCGCTGCCCAGCAAGTGAACGCTGGACAGCTCGATAACAACGGTTTTGTGCTGCTCCACGCGGAAGATATCTGATCTATGTCGAGTACCGAAACCCGTCCGCCAGTTATGATCAGCGATCAGGGTTGCTCTGGCTGCTGCCTAGAACGACCGTCGCCACGATCCGCCCGGTCGCGATCACGCCGGGCGCAATGTAGTTGGCGGTTATTCCAAACGGCCCCAGATCCTGCGCCAGATACCGCGTGTAATGGGCGGTAGCGGCCTTTGCCGCGCCGTAATGAGCGTACCCGCCATCGCCGAGGTGCCGTACTGGCGACCGAGCTCACGTGATTGAATTAGTCGCTCTGCGGCGTCTGGGGACGGTCGAGGATTGCGCCAAGGTGGTTGAGTTCTTGGCGACCGACCTGTCGGAGTATGTCACCGGAGCTGTGATCCCATCGACGGCGGATTGGTACGGCGATAGCAATTCCCGATACGGCAAACGGTCTCTGCAGCGTCAGTAACCCGGTGGATACGTTAGCGCTCAAGGCGCTCTAAAGCAGCTGCCCATAATCTAGTTGTCAACCAGCACCGAGATGGCTCACTCGCTAAGGAAGTCCCGAACGAGTTCGGCAAAATCGGCCGGCTTCTCCATCTCGGGCATGTGGCCGCAATTTGGGATCGTAACGAGGCGCGCTCTGGGGATGGCATGCTCATAGATCTCGCCACAGTTAATGGGCGTGATCATGTCTTCGCGGCCCCAGACCAGCAACGTCGGCGTGCGGATACCGCGTACCAGATAGCGCAGCGTCAGGCTGTGCATGTAAGGCTTCCATGCGATGCGGCAGGTCATCTCCCGGTGCTGCTCGACGAGATCGGTTTCCTCTGGTGTCAATTCCTTACCCCAAAAGCGGATGAACTCGGCCGACTCATCCGGCCGGTTGAAGGCACGCCGCAGGCCGGTCATGCCGGAATCGAGGAAATAGTCGAAGATCTCACCCTGTTCGGGCTTGATGCCCATCGCGCCGACCAGCACCATCCTGTTCAAGAACTGTGGAGCTACCGTAGCGATCTCGGCGGCGATCCAGCCGCCAAGCGAAGAGCCAATCACGTTGACTGGTGTGCATAGGTCGAGGTCCCGAGCGAACCAGGTCACCCAGGCTGCGAGATCGTGCACACCCATGATCCACTCCGGCCGGGTCGATTGCCCATAGCCGGGCAAAGACGGAACGATCACGTCGTAATGTTCGGCGAGACGCGTAAAGCTGTCGAGCCAGCCGGGCACGCCCAATTCGCCGTGGAGGACGAGCAATGGCTTGCCCCTGCCGCCGCGCCGCAGCTCGACCGTAATTCCGGCCGCCTCGATCAGCTGTGGTGTCGCGGTGATCATTGCGGCCACGGCGTTACCTCCTTTCCGGTGACGAGAGCCGACTGGTGCTCGCGGAGCGCCGGAATGACTTCCTTCCCGAGAAGCTCGATACCCCGCATCGTTGCCTCGTGCGGCTTCTTGCCCTCGCGCGCCCAGAAGGTCAGGTAGCCGGGATCGGTGCGGTCGATGATGTGCTTGAATTTCTGGATGATCGTCTTTGGACTGCCGGTGACGATGAGCCCGGCGCGGATGGCGCCGTCGTAGCTCCCTTCGGAGGCGCCGCGCTCCCTCGCCAAGTTGCTGGTTTTCGCCTGTTTCGACATGTAGCCGGGCGGGGCCATCCACTCCGGGTGCGGACCGCCGCTTGTCACCCCGGCAGAGCCGGTTCCCGCCGTCAACGCCGATGCCGCCACGCCACCGCGGCGCCCGATGACCGAAGCGCCGCCGTAGTGATGGCGACCCATCTCGTAGGCTTCCTCGTCAGTGTCGAGCACGCAGGTGTGGATCAGATAGCCGAGATGCTGGGGCGTCGGCGTCCAGCCGTCTTGCTTTGCGACCTCGTGGTAAATCTCGCGGCAGGCGGCTGTCGCGTCGAGTGCGCTGCCGAGAACGAGATAGGTGATGCGCTGCTTTGCCGCCCAGCGGATCGTCTCCGGGCTCAAAATGCCGGCCGCCCAAATCGGCGGGTGCGGCTTCTGTAATGGCAATTGCCATGGATTGACGACCCGCAGGTGATAGTGTTTGCCCTCCCAACGGAAGGGACCCGGCACGGTCCAAGTCTTCTTGATCAGCTCAAACGCTTCCTCAAATCGCTCGCGATTGTAGGCGGGATTGGCGTTGGTCGAGAGTTGCTCGATGCCGGTACCGCGCACAAAACCTGAGATGATGCGGCCGCCGGAGATCAGATCGAGCATTGCGATCTCCTCGGCGACACGAACCGGGTTGTCGTGAATCGGCAGAGGATTACCGATCAGCGCGATCGTGCCCTTGATGCGCTGACTGACCACCGCCGCCGATATGTTGACGCTCTCTTGCATCGAAAGCACGTTGTTGTGGTGTTCGTTGCACACCGATCCGTCGAAGCCGGTCTCGGACGCGTATTCGTGCTACATCTGCCAGAGATCGCGCGCCTTCTCCGGGTCGAAAATGCTGTTGGGCAGCATCAGCGCCGTGTAGCCGTATTGCTCGGGGACCTCGGGCGATAAGCGTTGTAACCCATCTCCGAGAAAAAGAAGAATTTGCGCGTCATCGTTGCCTCCCGTGAAACGGCGCAACCATCGCTCAAGGAGCCGCCGCGCGCATCGTCACCTCACACCAGCAGCCTGTCGATTGAAAATCTCCTACCCCTCGCACAATCCGCTTTTTGCCTCCGGCCACCGCGTGGAAATCTATTCCCTTTGTACTAACCCTGGCAGAGGTTCGCCCGATGACGATCGACATTGTGTCCATACAACCGCTGATCGCGTTGATCGCCGGCATCCTGATCTTGTTGCTGCCTCGAATCCTGAACTACGTGGTCGCGATTTACTTGATTTTTATCGGCCTGATTGGCCTATGGCCGCAGATCTTCTTACACGTTTCGCATTGACGTCAGGCGGAGTCTCTTCGCCAGCGAGCGTTGGGGCAGGACACCGTCCCAGGCTTCGCAGAAGGTATGGTAGGGTAGTTCAGGCCGCTGGCCGTGGGCGCACAACCTCACGGGCCGGTTTGTCCTCGCGGACTCCTTGATAGACGACCTGGCGCAGGAGCCCGTCCTCGGTCCAGGTCAGATATTTGACTTCGACGACGAGCTCGGGTCGGACCCAAACGGACCCGCGAGAGAACCAGCGGCGAGCGGAACCGGGTCGAACGCGGCGGAGCGATATCGAGCGGCAATGCGTCGACTTGCAACGGTTCCAGCCGCCCGAGAAGCTTCTCGAGCTGGCCGGCCCGCATTCCAGTGCCAACCCGGCCCGCATAAATCAGCCGGCCGTCCGGGTCATAGTATCAAAGCAAGAGCGCGCCGATAAACGGACGGCTGCCCTCGGGATCAGTCCAGCCGACGATGACGAACTCCTCCCGGTTGGGGCAATTGGTCTTGACCCAGAGGCCGCGATCGCCGGGGCTGTAGGGGGCGTCCAGCCGTTTTGAGACGATGCCTTCGAGCCCGAGCTCACAGGCATGGCGGTGAAATTTCGGACCCTGGCCGGCCTGATGCTCGCTGAACCGGACCACATCTTCTCTTCGTCTTCGCTCGAAGAGGGCGGCGAGGCCAATCTTGCGGTCCGCCAATGGCAGCGGCATCAGATTCCGCCCGTCGAGGTAGAGCAAGTCGAAGACGAAATAGACAATGTCGGCACCGCCTCGCCGATCTGCGGCGTTCTGGATCAGCGCGAACGAGGTAACCCCGTCCGTCCGCAGACCGCAGAGCTCGCCGTCGAGATAGGCCTGCCCCGCTGGCAGAGTGCGCAGGGCAGCGACGATTGCCGGATATTTTCCGGTCCAGTCGAGCCCGGTGCGGGTCAGCAAACGGACATCACCGCGCTCGAGCCGGGCGTGCATGCGATAGCCGTCGAATTTGAGCTCGTGGGCCCACTCGTCGCCGCTCGACGCTTCCGTAACCAGCCGCGTCAGCTGCGGTTTGATCCATGCTGGCAACTCATCGTTCGTCGCTGCAGCGGTGGTCACTTGAGGAGATCTCGCCATCCCTGATTACCCTGATGAACCTGCTGGGCAACGTAGGGAAGCGCCGCCAGTTTTGCCCAGCATTCTTCTGAGTTGATGCTGGCGCCGGAATTGCAGTCGTCCACCTGCGCGGCATTAACGGTCATGCGTCGATCGAACGGCCTTCAATTTAAGGGCGCCGCTCAAAAGGCTGCGTCTTGCTGGCCGGCCTCGATACCCCGCCCGAGACCTCGCGCTCGCGTCCTATCTTTTCTAAATTTGTCGGAGGTCTTCGTCGCCGGCGCTCGCGGATGCCATCTGACCCCAATCTGGTCGCAGCGGGGTCACCAGGCCGCTTGAGCGCAGTTTGGCGACGAGGCCTATCGCGGCCTTTGCCCCGCCCACAAAGCGCCAGGGCGTTACTCCCGGCGGCTAACACCGGCGGCGGGGGAGCGAGGCCATTCCATCCCGCACGCTTGTGGCGCTGACTGCCGCCGCCGCGCTCACCGGCCGCGGATAAGCCCTGTCTATCAGCTGGGTGGGCAGCCCCGTCTCCTTTCACTCTAATCGAAAGGCGCGCGGATACCGCGATGCTTTTTGCCGGTGTGCGGATTGGTTCACGCAACGCCGAACTCTTGCGCCGAGCCCGATCGCATCACGCCTCACCCGAAGCCGCTCGTCTAGCCCTCACCCGCAACCTCCGAAACAGAAACAGCCCGCCCGCTCCAATGCCCAGGACCACGATCGCCGGCGCCCCGATATCGACCACGGTCCAGATCAGGATTTCAGCCGCGATTGCCAGCAGGAACGCGACCACGGGGCTGAGGAGCACCAAGGGCACCACGATTACCCACACTGCCCAGGTCGGAATGCTGCTCATTGAAGAACCGCGTCGGAAACATCTGAGCTATTCTGGGCGCGTGGGGTTAACAGAACGTTGCCTGTTATGGCCGAGACCTCGAACCCTACGCTCTCGTTCCTGCAAAAGCCTCGTGCGCCGCTTCGCAACCTACATTCCGGGCCAGGAAGTCATTGCCAAACTCGCCACGGTCCTTGTATGCGAGCCATCGGAGTTGTTGAGGCTGACAGCAGTGGATAGAAGTTAATGATGGCGTTTTTCTGACAGAAGTTGTGATACGGCGCGGACACCTGGTACAGATTATCGTTCTCCTACCATACAAGGAGTAGTGTCCGATGAAAACAACGCCTAGCCGCAACAATCATTCCGTGCTGTTCGCCGTAAGCCTGCAATGGATCAATCGAGGGTAAACCCACAGCAGCCCGAGACGTACCGGCGGGTTCCCCCTGGACGTTTCCCGATCACCGCTCAATGGCGGCAGTAATTGCCGAGAGCGCTGCGCGCGGGCAATCGTCCATCGCCAACTCGCCATGGTTCTTGAATGCGAGCCGGCGGAGTTACTGCGTGACAATCGATGAATACGCAGCGGAGGCTTCCTTCACCGAATTTGATCAGAAATGCCCATTGAAGCGCTTTGCATTTGACGTTGTGGTGACGCTGCCTTGACGAAGCCGTGGTTAATTAATGTATTGAGCATCGCGCATGAGGAACCTCATGTGGTGGATCACGCGAATTTTCGCAAAGCGATGGCAGCAACCGCCGCTAATCCGCTGGCTGGAAGCGGTTGCCCTATTCGGGACCGCGCTCGCAACCCGGTTTGCACTAGGATCATTCTACGAGGCCGCCCGCTTCCTGACCTTCTATCCGGTCATAATCGTTGCTGCCGTGATGCTGGGATTGAAGGAGGCGATACTCGTCCTGGTGCTGTCATTATTGGCCGGGTGGTATTTCTTCCTGCCTCCCGGCCTCTCGTTGCTGCCGCTAGGGTGGGCGATCGTCGCGATCTTGAGCATCACGATCATCGTTGCATTAAAAGCCCTGGCCGAGCAGCTTTTGGACGCAAATGAACGGCAGAGAGTACTGTTCGAGGAACTTCAGCACCGGGTTGCCAACACCCTGCAAATTACGGTTGGCACATTAGAAAGGATCAGAAGAAAGTTAAATTCCAGCCCAGACGAGTGCGCCATCATCCTTGATGAGGCAGTCCGGCGGATGTCAGCATCCGCTGAGATGCACCGTCGTCTGCATAACCCTCGCTATTTCAGAGATGGGCTGGGGGTAATGCTGCGGGAAATCGTGACAACGTTAATCGATCAGCCTTCGGTCACCGTCGATTTACAAGTCGAAGAAATCGACCTCTCACTAGACCAGAAGAGCGTCCTTGCGATGCTCGTGATGGAGGTCGCCACCAACTCGGCAAAGCACGTCTTTCAGCAAAACCTCGGTTCCCGCTTTGAAGTAGTTTTGCGCGCGCTTGAGGGTCACAGTGGCACGATGAGTATCAGGGATGATGGTCCAGGGTTTATCGACATCTGCGACCGAGCGCCGTCCAGCCCGCAGTTGGGTATGCGCATATTGGAGGGACTGACAAATCAGCTTCACGGGACCCTTTTCAGTGAACTCGATGGCGGCAGAAAAGTGACGATAACTTTCCCGACATCAACCTGGAAGGAAAAGAGGCGTTATGGGGTCATGGCTAACCATGCCAAAAGTCGCCGGTCAGGCCGATCGAGGTGCCAAAAGCATATCAACCGGAGTGGCTTGTTTCATTGGATGAGGGTTAGTGGAGGCTCTTTGCCGTTGCTGTTAGCTGGGCACGGAGAACCAGTGGATGATCGGCAAGACCGATCTCAAGCCCCTCGATGATTATATCCTTCACCGCTTCCGTTGCCAGCGTTGCGATATTCTCGCAGTTTTGTTCAAGCCAGCCCGCCGGGTCAAAGTTTTCGGTTAAAGCATTAACCTCAGCGGCGATATTGGCAACTTCCGTGGATCTTATCGTGACAAGAATGTACTTGGCATTTTCAAGCACGATCGTTTCTCCCGTACTTTAAAGCGAATGGCCGCGATTTCTCCCAGACGAAGGGCGGCGCATGCCAAATCTTTGGCGCAAACTCTGATCTCGACAAAGCCCCGCTGCGGTCGTTTTGTGGCTTGAGCGGCGGAACGACGAGATCAAATCCGCTCGTCGCCCCGCCGGGTGACCCAAATAAATGTACTATCATGTGCTAAGCCCGCCCTGCGTTCCCCATAAACCAAGCGCCACCGGAGAGCGGACTATTAGTCATATTAATGACACATTAACCATATGTCCAGTTGCCGATCTGCGACAAATTGACACCTTTCGTTACAAACTGTAACGGTCGTCGGGGTATTCGCGTTCGCGGGAAAACTCGCCATCGGCAGCGGATCGTCGCCGATCGCCCGCCGCAGATGCCTGGCGAGGGTGGCTGGGTCATCAGTTGGATGAAGCGACGTCCCGATGAGATAGGAAGGGTGGCTCTCGGTCCCAGCGGCGCAGAGGATTGGCCTGACGGTTCAGGTCAAACCGAGAGGGGCGCAGCCACGCCTTTGCAGCGCCAGCACCGGATCAGGCCCAATCCCAGCATTCCCGATCCCAGCAGCACGAGCGAGGTGGGTTCCGGGACTGCATCCGAGCCGCTGAAATTCCCACTAACGCTTGCCGTGAAACCCGCCAAGGTCGAGTTATTGATCGAGACCGCCGGTGAGACGTTCGTGAAGCTGAGGGAGACACCGGTGGGATTGTCGAGATCGGCGATTACGCTGGAGGTGAAGGTTACGGTCTCGGGAGGGTCAGCGGCGCTTAGCGTGAGCGAGGCCCCTGCGCCGAAGACGGCGTCGGTGAAACTGCCGCTCAGGTAATTGGTGCCTGTATCGCTCATCCCCGAGGTGATGCTGAAGGTACCGCTAAAAGCCTGCGTGACGTTGCCTATAACAAGGCTCGCCGCGCCTGAGCTCGTGAAGTCGAAATTCAGATATGCGGCTTGCGGAGCAGTCACAGTGCCAAGAATCTGCGTGATATTGACCGCTACGTTGGCTCCGGTGATCGTTGTCGCAGTTGGGTTCACAGCCGCATTCGTTGCGGCAGAGACTGTATTGCTGTTACTAGTTTGGCCGAAGGTGAGGATTGGGTTGGCATTGGCCGCCGACGCCCATGCGAGAGCCCCACAGCAAAGCGCCATTGCGGTTAACGATTTCCCATTCATATCAGAAGTCCGCCTACTAAGATTTCAATCAAGACACGAAATTGCAATCCATATACCATCTGGAATAATCAATAAAATCAAACCAGAATGTTTAACAATAGTTAAGCAACTGTAAGAACCGGCACACAAACAACCCTGCATTTGCTGCGGGTGCGGTTTTTTGGGCAATTACAGATAGTTAGGTTTTAGTTTGCCCGTAAGGAACGCCGACACCCTGCTATCAATCATGGCTGGACGGGGTGAGCAACGACCGGATGAGCCACGCCCAAGGTGTCCCACCCGCTGTAGACACCACCTTTCCGGATCAGGCGATATGGCACCAGCCTAGGGTGTGGGATTTACCAAGCCCGCGCACGCTTTCTGGCTTGGCAACTCGTATCCGCCCGGCGGTAAGCATCTGGCTTCGATCTCCGAGCGGGCGGCAGCGATCCCAGTGCAGCGATCGACCCGGACGGCTTGCCCATCGCCGAACCAAAATATCCAGCCGGCACCATGGTCAACCACCGCCGCGGCGATGGCTTTCGGAACCGAAGCTAGATCAATTGGCACGTCGTCGCCACGGCAGAGCACGATCCCGGTCTCCGCGCCGGGTTTCTGCCGCATCCCTACGGAAAGCGGCCCGTGATATTGCCATTCCACACCGTCGGTAGTGACGATTATCGCCTCTATTCCTTTGACCTTGAACAAATCGGTTGCCGCCAGACCCACGCGCGGATCGGGATGTGTGAACAAGACAGCATCAGCCATTTTCGAACTTCCAATTTTTGGACGGCTCGATGCTACTTGATTGTGGTTAAAGGTTTCCGTTCACCCCCCACGACGAACGCTCGCCGCCGCCAAACCCAGCCTCACTTACATTTTCAATTTGGGGAAAACACTGGCATGGCAATCTGGGGCTGGACAGTCTTGCGAACCAGATCGCTGCTGTGTCAGTGTTGGTCATTAATGTTTTTTATAAGCATTTGACGAGGTTTGTTAGCGAGCAATGCGCTGAGCGCATAGATGCGTGTTTCCGTGAGGGACAGCATCCAGCCATCGACGTTGACGGTCCGGTCGCGGCCGAAATCGTCCTGGCTTCGTTCCCTAACCAAACGACGCAGCGCACCGACCGAGGTACAGTCGCCCTTATTAGTCGTAATCAATTTGGCGAGGATCAGCCGCGCGAGATGATCGGGAGAGGCCTCGGAGGCTGGCAAGGCTCGCAAGCATGCGTCTCCAATTCTTTCTGGACAGTGCAAGGTCGAGCAGAAGGTGATGACGGCATCGTATTCAGAGGTCTGTCTCGGACACTCATTAACGGAACCCGACCGTTGCCGTCCGAACAATACGGCTTCAAACATTACGGTAATTGCCAAAATATTGCGTCGAGGTAACGTTAATGACCGCCAATCTTTGTTGGAGGTTTGAAAGGTACTCATGGTTAATTGTACCTTCTGACGGCCGTATGTTGACGACCTTTAACGCGCCAGAACCTAGCGCGCCAGAAGCTTCAATGTGTCTTATTTTCGATTATTAGCTCTAAGCTCAACGCGCATCACTTAGCCACTTGATCCTCTCCTGTCATCGGCGAGATTGCGTTGTGTGCGGCGAATTTGGCGGGGCGTTCCTCCACGACCGAAATGGCTGCGGGTGCGTAGAGCAATTGTCCTGCTCAGGATGCAAACTGTTCAAGCAGGCCAGCGGCTGCCGACCTGCGGAGTGCCCTGTGCGCCGGCGAGCATATCGCAAGATCGATTGGGTTGTGCCCATCGCATTGATCTCGCCGGCGACAGCCTGCCGCGAACTTGACCACGATCAGCCGTAAAGGATTGACCCAAGCCTCGCTAATCGCCAAAATCGAAACGGTCAGCAGAACGCCGCTCAAGCGAGCGACATCATGTCGGAACAGCGAGCGACATGATCTCGGAATGGCCGAGCGACATCACCGGAATCAGCACATCGCCGGAGGCTTACCATCGCTCCATTTATGCTGACGCTTTATTGGCGCTCAACCCGGCCCGGCCGGACCACGGAACGGGTGACGTGTTTTGGACGTAGGCGACTTAATCTCGAACTATGTTCAATCGGATTGTCCGACTGGGTGCCGGCGCGCTCGATCGCACCGACTACCTGATCACCCTCGCGCGGTTCAGGATCCTTGATTGGCTGCTCGGCCCATTCCCCGAAACCCCGACCGACAAGGCCATCCGGGAAGAGGGTGAGCGCTTACGCCGGGAGTTTCCCGACGTTTATTTCGATAATACGAAAAGAAAGCACTAGAGTGCGGGCACGGAGCGATCTATTCGAAGAAAGATATGCTCACGAAATTGACGCGGCGTCCGACGCTCGCCTCTGGCCGAAGGCGGTCATCCTGTCGCTGGTCGTTACCCACGCCACGATATTCGTCATCGGGTTCCTGCTCGGGCATCTGAGCTTTTAGGCTTTGCCGCCTCTATGTCCCCTCGGTTCCGATGACGGTAAATATTGACAGCCGGTATCAGGCATCAGCACCGCCCTAACTTTGTATCAGCAGCCTTGATCTGGCGGTGCGAGCGTGCGATCGAGGGGAAGAATTCATTGGGGCGGCTAATGCGAAACCTGCTCCTTTCTGCGATCTTTGCGGTGGGCCTTCTGATCCCGGTTGGCGCTGGTCATGCGCAAACCACGGCCAAGGTCACCGCTACCTGCAAAGACGGTACGAGCTTTAGCGGCGCCACACGATCGGGAGCGTGTAGCGGGCATGGTGGCGTCCAGTCCTGGGGCTCGGCAGCAAGCGGCGCCACCTCGACCACCACTGTACCGAGCCAGGCTACGAAAGCCCCGGGCGCCCCCGGTCAAGTCTGGGTCAATACCGCGAGCAAGGTTTATCATTGCCCCGGCGATCGCTGGTACGGCAAAACCAAGCAAGGGGCCTATATGTCAGAAGCCCAAGCCAAGGCTCAGGGAGACCGGCCTGATCATGGCAAGGCCTGCTCTTCATAGGTCACGCTCGGCTCTCTTGGCCTACGTGCCCGAAGTGGGCTCTTCTATTTCGTACCACGCCGGCGTGGGTCGCGGCGGTCGGCGCCAAATGACCCGGGCCAAGGTCGGCAACCGGATCATCGGCACCTTTCGTCGGCCTTGGTTGGGGGTCCCGAGAAACGCCGTATCCGATCAACCGGCTCGGCTCCAATCTCGACGGGATGCTGGAACAAGCGGTGTTAATCGGGAAAGCGCTGGTGTCGATGAGCACTACCCGCACCGTGCCAGAATGACCGACCTTGTTTATTGCTCCACGACTTGGATGCGCCCAATTATCGGCCGAGCATTTTCCGCGGGTGTGCCCTCCGGAGCAATTGTCACACTCGGCTCGCCGCTGAGCCTGCCTTGAGCGGCAAGAGCCTGAGCCCTTCTTGTCGCATCGATACTCACGGTTCGGCGGGGCGGAGACATAGTCATACCCGGCATTCCGGTGGCGGCAAAAAAATTGACTGTGCCCACATAGTTCGGGTGAATTGGGGCTTGTCGGTGCCCCGGAGGGCAAGTCTAAATAGGCGTCGTAGACAATGCCGGGCTGTGCTTGGGCGGCCAGGCTGTCAAGTACAAGAAGTAGGCGCCGACCGGCTGGCAAAGTCCGGATTCGGGCCGCAATATCCACAGGCGCTGCGGAAGGCGAAGCTGGGTTGAGCGCTATCCTGATGGGGCTCGCCGTCAGTGAAATGCCTTCGGGTGTCGCTGCGGCGGACACGGGCGGCCTCGACTGCAATAGAACTGTCTGGCTCGCCGAGGCAGCGGGCGCGACTGTCGTAACTGCCGCTGGGTCGGTTCGAACTTGTCGCGGCTGGCGGACTATACCGGCACGGTGTTGCTGGTCAGCCACGACCGCGACTTCCTCGATCGCGTGGTGACATCGACCATTGCCGCCGAAGATAACGCGCGCTGGATCGAGTACGCCGGCGGCTACACCGATATGCTGGCCCAACGCGCCGCGGCTCACCGCAGATCGCCGCCGCCGGTAGCCCTGAGAAAGCAACCGCGGCCGACGAAAGTGACCAGAGCACGATCATCCGCCCGTCCTCCCCGAATGAGTTTCCAGGACCGGCATGCGCTGGAGACGCTGCTGACCCGCATTGCCGCATTACAAACGAAAGTTGCCGAGCTGAACGAACTCCTGGCCGATCCGAACCTCTATGCCCGCGATCACCGGCAGTTCGGGAAACGACCACGGCGCTCGCCGTCGCGCGGGAGGCGTTGGCAACAGCCGAAGAACGGTGGCTGACCCTGGAAATGCGGCGCGAGGAGATCGATGACACCGAACGGTAGTCAGGTTCTGGTCTACCGCCCTCCGGCGCTGGCGTAATAGGCCGCTGACGGTTCTGTATGCCTTCAAAACAAAACAGAATTTTGTGCGTGATCTGGCTGTGCCAGATTGCCGCGTTGGTTGGAGAGGTGTGGCAAAATTAGACATCCTGGTTGCGTCCGTTCCCGAGTTAAGCAATTGAGTGTGAGGCCGGGTTTCGGGGGAGAAGCGTCCAAGCCCCGCCTTGAGCTTGGTCGGTTAGAGCAATCTGATGATAGACGTGCCAACCTATGACCGATGAGCGAACGCGCGATCAATATGAATTGCGGGCTTTCTTGGCGCAATTTCGCCGGTGGGAGACCATCATGGTGGCGTTCACGCTCGGCGCGACGGTTCTCGCTGTCGCGGTTGCCTTGGTGATGCTGACCCCGCTGCGCGATTAAGTTATCACGCAAAGAGACCCGTTTCGCGGTCAGCCGACCTTCGGCCGAGGCTTGAGCGAAGTCTCAACCGCGCCGGCAAGCCCGCGAGTGCGACGAACACGATAAGGCAGATTGGAGGGGATAGGCTCGGAGCCATATTGGCGCTAGGCCTCTTTCGAATTCCACTCTTTCGTGCAGGGCACTTCTCCGGCTCGTGGAGGTCGTGCTCTTGTGGAACCAGCGCTACCCGGGAATGTTGCGCCTGAAGGACGATTATCTATTTGGGGCCAGATCAAATGGTAGAAGAAAAACTAAAGCCTACTGCCGTCCAATATCGCACCGATGCCGAAGTTGTTAGGCAAACCGCATGGCGCATGGCGTCTGAGGATATACGGAATGAGTTGTTGGAGCTCGCCGAGCGATACCAGCGCGCTGCCGAGCATGTCGAAAGTAAACACTCCGTCCATCTGTGACTGTCGCTGACTAACTTGACTATTGTTGCGGTCGCGGCCGTCATTGCTCAACGGAACGACACCGAGCTTGGTCGGCCTGCGACCGCCACCTTCGGGGACCATCACATCCGGTAATCGAGTGAACATGCCCGCACCCGCATCAGGACGTCCTTTGGTCCGGGCTGGGATCATCGCTCAATCGCCGAACGATCCAGTCAACGCTGCCAAAACGCCAAGGTGGGTGAGCGTCCATCCCGTTCCGTCCGGCCGCTAGCCATACTGAACCGCAAGTTCTGTTGATCTCCCATAGAGAATCCTTATGGGAAAATCCGCAAAACTCGCATCATGGGAGGCTGGGGCTCCATCGACGAGCCAACTTAGGCCGTCTGGATTGATGCCGTCATATTTTTGACGCTGGCGCTGACGCGGTGATGACGGCGGGTATGGTTAGCAGTTCGGACCAGACTGCTAAACCAAACACATGAGGATCCAATGGTGATTGATCCTGTGTCAATCGATGACCGGATTAATCGGGACCGGCTAGTTCGACCCGACAGATCATCACCCGAGGCTGCTCTTACCCTTCCGCCGGCAGTATCGCTGATCGTGATCACGGTTTCGTCGTTGGGACTGTGGGCGGCGATTTGGTGGGCTGTCACGTCGTTGTGTTCTGCCCGGCTATGGTAGCGTGGACAGACCGGTTCGCGGTCAGCCCGACAAATGCTCTGGACGAGCACGCGGAAGGGTCCCTGCCTCGGCGACAGTCAAGCCCGAGGAGGCGAGCAAGGCTCGAGCGCCGTGATCACGCGGACGTCGACAAAAGTCCGGAGTGGTGCCTATCGGGGCAGCACCCACCTGCGCATTATCACGCTGTCGTCGCCCGCGCCCGCCGGCTCCATTCGGAAGCAACCACGCCGCGGCTCAAGCAATACCTCGAAGCCACGATCACGCAGAGCGAGCAACTGGCCCGGAAGTGAGAGGATACCGGGGCAGGCAGGGCACCACGCCAGGCTCAACTGATCAGAGCCGCTAACAAAGAGCAGGGGCAGGCACCACCGACGTTGGCACTCCCCAATTACTCACCTCAATGTAATTGGATCGACGGATTTTCGGGAAAGCTTAGATGAGTGCCAAGAAGCATCGACGAGACGGCCAACAATTCTGATGGCGTGAAGGGTTTCCTCAGGTAGAAGAATCCGGCTTCCTGCACGCGCTCAAATATATCGAGGTGGCCCGAGGTAATGATCACCGGCACCTTATTGTCAGCCGCTATTTTGGCGGCCTCAAGTCCAACACCGCCGATCAGTTGATAGTCGACGATCACGAGATCAGGCCGGACCTGCTGCAGGAAATGTTCCGCGCTAGTTTTGGATCGGATGGCAAAACAGCGAGTTCCTGTAATTCTGAAAACCTCAACCATCAATCGACTAAGAGCTTGGTCATCCTCTATCACAACGACATAGGGCGGCCTCCCCTCGTTAACTCTTAACTCTGAACGAACGGCGCTACGTGACGACACTAATGTTCTCCTTACTCGAGGCCGTCAAAATTATAGACTTGCCGTCCTTTTAGCGTCCTAAGCGGCAACCTCTCGGTAAGAAAAGAGCGCATTCCCTATGTCAAAAAAGCAGCCGGCATATGACCGAGCTTTCGTATAGCGGCTTGTTCGTGAGAGTGCGCTTGCAGCCCAGCTCGGAACGAGAACAAAAACTCAGCGGCGTGGCCAGGTTCGTACGGTGGCATCAGCCTGGCGCCAACTGTCGTCTTCGAGGATAGGACCCGCATTTTTGACTGGATGAGCAATTGGCACTGGGTGGGCCTTCCGACTGCGTGCGGGGTTTACGCGCTAACTAACTATTTCTGTCTGATTTTGACAAAGCTGCCGCGCCGGCGCTTGCGCAGATCTCGTCCTGCTCTGCTGTACCGCCGCCACAGCCCACGGCGCCGTCGACAACACTACCCCGAATGATCGGTTTGGCACCCTGGGAATAGATTGGCGCAGGCAGGCTTGCGGCAGCGACACCGGGCAAGGTCGGGATCGGCACTGGCGCGGCGCTCGTCACAGTGGGGGGTGCACTGACCCATGCGGCAGCCCCCATTTTGGCTTCAAGTTGCGCTGACGAAACGCCAAAGAATGCTGATGCGACCGCCTTCCCGATCGAGCCCGGTACGCCAGCATGGATCGCGCCGTCTTGGTGTTTGAAGCAGACAAGGCTGCCATCGCCATCGACGACCGCAACATTCTCGTTCACGCTCGGCTGCGCCGCGAGGGCTGCATCCACCGCCTTGCACGCGTCCTCCATGCTGAGTTGGGGTAAGACCCGCGTCCCCGCACCGAAAGATGGCGATGATAACAAGATGCCGACAAGGCCGGCGGAAACCAGTACTCCGCGCATCAATCGATACCCCCGCTATGATGTTCAAAACCAAAGATTAACCAAGATAGATAAATTGATGATTAATGGCTGCGGGTAATTAGCCTGAATTCCGATCGCAGTTCTAATGAACTCGGCCGGATGCTGCCCGGTTCAAGCGACTTTGTCATCGGTCAGAGCATCATCCCGGGCCGAAAGTCCGCCGCGTCGCATCACGGTCTACCCTGCAGCATATTCCGCATTTCACGGGACCATCTTAGCTGGCGCTCACGGGCGAGGAATGCGGTGCGGGTTTCATACATGCGGGCGGCTTTTTCTGCCCTGGCCCGCTTACGCACGGCTTGCATATAGCGTCGCATGTATTCCCGATTGACATTTGCGCTCTTGAAGCTGGGCATGTTCATGTCTCCGACGATGTACGTGGGTCGTGGCTCTATCGGTAGCGGGGGTTGACGTCACCGGACGCTCTCGCAGCGGCTCCGATCGGCTCCCCGCCTCCTCAGGTAAAAGCTTCATTGTCGCGCTGACGTCATTGTTGAGTCTATTGCACGTCCATCATTAAATAGAGAGCAAGAAATTTGGCGGATAAACATCTCGAATTTGGTGGATAACTCTGTGCAAAACCCCTTTTTAGCGGTGGAAAATCTGGGAACTACTATCCATTAGCATCTGACAACCGGGATATTCGTCATGGGCGCTGAATCACATCATTGCTAAAGGCGATGATTCGAGGTTCAAGTCCTTTCAACCTGGCTTGACCCCGTTAAACCGGACACGCAGCGGGTTGGGAAAGGATGTATTCGCGGGGTGATCGATAACCCAATCGGGAATGCGGGTGAACGGTGTTGTAGTCCTCCATCCAGCGATCGACGAGAGCAAGGGCAGTAGCGGCGTCTGGGATCGGGCTTACCCGGACGTAATCGCGCTTGAAGGTCTTCACGAAAGCCTCGGCCATGCCGTTGCTTTCCGGGCTCTCGACCGGGGTGAAGCACGGCACCAGGTTGAGCGCTACGGCGATCTCGATGGTTCTGTGGGCGGCGAAGATCGAGCCGTTGTCGGATAGCCACTGCACCGGCTGCGGCGCGCGGATCGTGCCGAAGCGTTGCTCGACAGAGCGAACCATCATGTCGCGGATCATCTCGCCGGAGATGCCGGCGGTTGTCGCCACCCAGCTGATGACTTCGCGGTCGTGGCAATCGAGGGCGAAGGCGACACGTACGACCTCTCCGTTCCAGCAGGTGAACTCCAGCGCATCCGAGCACCAGCGGCAATTCGAGCGGATCGTTGCCACTTGGCCGTCATGCTCGCGCAGGCGCCGGCGTCCGGTATGGCGTTCGAGCAAGAGGCCATGCTTCTTCATCAGCCGGTAGACGCGCTTGACGTTGACCGGGGCCAAACCGTCGGATCGCCGCTCGCGCTGTAATAGCGCGGCGATCCGCCGGTACCCATAGGTCGGTCGCTCGTCGACGAAGCGGTGGATTTCGCCAGCGAGCTCAACATCGCCAGGACGTTCTTGCGGTCCACGTCGCGGTTTATGGCCGTCCCGGCGTTCGATCACATTCGAGCGCGCGACGCCCAGCGTCTGGCTGATTGTCTTCACCGGGTATTTCCGGGAAGCGGCGAGTGCGACAGCAAGGTCAGTTTTTTTGCCCGCGCCAAGTCGAGCGCCTCCTTGAGGATCTCGACCTCCATCGTCTTGCGGCCGAGCAGCCGCTCCAGCTCCCGCACGCGCTCTTCGAGACGGCGGACTTCGGACGCTGCCACTACGTCATCATCGGCGCGGACCGCCTCCTTGCCGCCCTCGCTCATTAACTGCCTCCAGCGGAATACCAGGCTGGGTGACAACCCGTGACGGCGAGCAACATAGCTCACCGACATGCCGGGCTGCATCGTCTCGGCAACCACGGCCAGCTTCAGATCGGTCGAGAAACGGCGGCGCCGAGCGACGCCGGTAATCACTTCGACTTTCGAGAACGTGTCGGACATAGGCGTATGCCTAGGCTTATTCCTAGGCCCTCCGGGCTAGCGCCCGTGTCCGGTCAAAACGGGGTGCACTCCACTCCCCCAGCTTCGAAGGCGAGGACCGTCCACGAACAAAACCGTACCGTGTCCCGATCTGGTCACCAACACACCGCCTAGGCTCGACTACGTAGTTATTGAATATAGAGGCCTTAGAGCGGCTCTCTGCGAGTACCGAGGAATAGTCCCAAATCATATCCAAGGCGGGAGGCGGACGCATAATTGCCCTCGGGTGCGACGTGATTTAGACGGCTGAGGTAGAACTTTGAAGTGGAACAACGCAATAAGGTATTCAAATGCCTCAGCCAGCAGTTTCCCACCTGAACAGAGATTGGCCCTCGTCGTGCTGTTCAAGGCCGCTTTCGAGTTGGGCTATCGTCAGGGCTCAAAGGTGCCGCGGCGTCTGACAATGAAGCGGTGATCCACTATGCGCTGCGCGAGGACATTCGTTGTATTGAGAACCCGGCCGATCACTTTAGCCGAACCGCCACGCGCACCCGACGATCTCGGCGGCTCCGAGCACCTCGAAAACCTCGATAACATCGCTCCAGTAATACCCACGCTTATGGGGCGCTCGATATGTGAACCGGATCGCGATTAACCAAGCAAAGAGGGGAACCGAGGCCGCCAAGATTTGCCTGCCAGCCGCGAGGAATAAGCTTTCTTCAACCCGCTTGGCCTAGGCTGCCGAGCGTCTCTTACCCGGAGTGTGCGAGATGAAATTTGACCCGGGAGTATGGTCGATTGCTGCCGATATGATCGAGCAAGATGGACCCGGAGCCGAGCAAAAGGCGGTCGCCGTAGCAAATCTGATGCTCGAACATGACGACCATGAAAGACACGTTGAATGGTTAAGGGTGTGGACGGCGATCGTTCTGATCAGATCCGTGGATAACACTGTGGATAATTTGCCAACCGGGGAGCTAAGAGGCGGTAAACTCAGACGGCTTACGGGGTTGCTTAAGAAATAGGCAATTCGACAAGCCATTGATTTTGCTTCTGGTAATGTAGATCTACGGGGTTGCAGGTTTTCTCTTCACTGTTGCCACGACGTTCACGCAAGCGTCACACCAACGATGGAGGCTATGTAGACCGGTCCGCAAATTCCGAACAACGAACTCTCGCAAACCGCGCAATCCGGAGCCTCAACCCGGCCTGGCAGGACCCCAAGACAGGCGACGCATTTTGGACGCAAGGGTCTTAACGTGTTCAACTGGATTGTCCGACTAAGCGCCGGCGCGCTCGATCGCGCCGACTATCTGTTCACGGCCGCGCGTCTCAGTGTGCTTGATCGGCTTTTCGGCCCGCCACCCGAAACCCCGACCGACAAAGCCATTCGCGAAGAGGGCGAGCGGTTACACCGAGAGTATCCTGACGTCTATTTCGACGATCCGAGCCGCTCCTAACTCAATTCAAAGGGCGAGGTCCATGTGCGAAAATCTGGGGCTTAAGGCAATTCCAGGCGAATGGCTATTGCTGGCGACCGACTGTTAGCTCTTGATCTGGCCCGAATAGTCGCCGCGCGGTCGGTCGTCGAAGCTGTGTGCTTGATTTTGCTGGGGCAGCATGCGATCGAGGGCTGAACGGGGCGGCAATGCGAAACCTACTGCTTTCGGCGATCTTTGCGTCCGGGCTTCTAATTCCTATCGGCACACCCCATGCGCAGACGGCAAATACGGTCACCGCGACCTGCAAAGACGGTACAACCTTCAGCGGCGCTACTCGGTCTGGCGCGTGTGGTGGCCACGGAGGGGTCAAAACTTGGAGCTCGGCAGCCACCGGTGCCACTGCGCCCACCTCTGCGCCGACCCAGGCCGCAAAGACCCCGACTGCCGGTGCGCTCGGTCAAGTCTGGGTCAATACGGCGAGCAAGGTGTACCACTGCCCCGGTACTCGGTGGTACGGCAAGACCAGGGAAGGCTCCTATATGTCCGAGGCGCAGGCAAAGGCCCAGGGAGCACGACCCGACCATGGGAAGGCCTGTACCTCTTAATTGGTGCAGCTCAGTTCCGGTTAGAACCTTCGCAGGATCGGCGGGCTTATTGGTAGAGGCGGCTCGCACAGCCCGGCTAAGCTGCCCGCGCCGCCACGGTAGTATTCAGCTGAGGCCAAATGAGGATGCGCCAGCCGCCGATCTACCTCTCGGTGGCACGATGGGCTTGTGTGTCATTCCAGATCTCTGTTGCAATGGGTCCTCACTGAAAAGCGAGCAGACGAGATGGAAATTTCGCTGTTTTCTGCTGTTTTATCTTGTGTGGGTGGCTTACCCGGTACCTTTAGCGGCCGAAACGCTGGGCGACAAAGCAGTACACGTGCGCGGTGTTACCGATTGCGGCGAATGGATAGCCTCGCGCCACGGAAACACGTCCGTCTCATTGGAGCACTATGTGATTGGAATGATCAATGGCCTTACGATTGGGGCTGACAAAGAATTTTGGAATAACGGCACACAAACGATAAGTTGGGATGCTGTTTACCTCTGGATCGACGGCTATTGTCGATCTCATCCTACTGATCTCCTTACCGGGGCGGTATTGAATTTGTTCAAAGCTCGAACTGGACTTCAGTGAAAAGAGCGTCGAGGCCGATTTGTTGAGCAGATAGTGGGCAGCCGATAGATCGGTAGACGCTATTTTGACGAGTGCCCCGTAAGGTCAGCCCATCGCTCTGCGAAGGGGATCTATCTGGATCGGCCGGCATGCGGGGTACCTCAGTCGCATCATTTATCGCCGTACCAGGACGTTCCATCCCGTACCAAACGCTTACTCAGGTTTGCTCGGCCTCAGAGTGCTCGATCGGCTCGCCTGGCCGCCGGTCCAAATCCTGCGACCGATTGCGCCGTCCGAGACGAGGGCGAGCGCCCGGGCAGAAAATTACCCGCCTACGTAGACGATCCGTCGCAAGGGCGTGAGAATGATCGTAACCTCTGTGGCCCGGATGATCCTGAAAGAGGTGAACAGAGGGTATCATCGTAATTTGGGCATCCAGGCGCGATTGATGATCCTGGCGTGCGTCACGGCATTACCGCTCGTTGTGCTCGCGGGCGCTATTACGATCTCGTTCATCGAGGCCCAGCGCGCGCAGGTAAGAAACGAGGTGGCGGGTAGGGTAAAAGGGCTGCTTGCCGACCTCGACCGCCAGCTCCGCGCGATTCAAGTGGAGTTAGAGGTCCTCGCGAATCTCCCCAGCATACAAGGGGGTGATCTCACCACCTTTGATCGGCAGCTGCGCGCAGCGATCAAAGTCTACGGTACGACGCTGGTGCTGCACGATACCAAAGGGCAGCAGCTGATTAATACCAACCGGCCGTTTGGCGAACCGCTCCCTCGTGCGAACGATACGAAGATGCACGATCGGGTCGTCGCCACCGCAAAGCCGCAGGTTTCTGACCTGATAATGGGCGCTACGTTGCGCCGGCCCATCATTACCGTGGGCGTCCCCGTCATTAGTAACGGGCAGGTCATCCAGGTATTGGCGATGGGCATAGGGCCGGAGATCTTGTCTGAGCTGTTTCAAGATCAATACCTTTTGGCTGAGGCGATCCCGCTTACTTGGACGATCGCGATCCTCGATCGCAACGGCACTATCATCGGGCGCAACCGAGACCTGGCTCGCTTCCTTGGGCGGCCGGTGGCGCCGATGCTCCGGAAGGCGATGATGGGGCCGGAGGAGAACTGGATCCCCAATATCACAAGCGACGGGATACCGGTTTATTCCACATTCCGAACCTCCCCGGTTACCGGCTGGACAGTGGCGATCGGCATCCCGCGGGAATTTGTCGACGCCCCCGTCTGGCGCGCGTGGGGGCTAGCCGTTGGCGGTGGGACTTGTATTCCTGAGTTTAAGCCTCGCACTTGCTTGGTGCATGGCACGGTCGATCCGACGCCCGGTTGACGAACTCACCGTCATGACGAAGGCCTTGGGGAGCGGTGAACCCCTCGGTCGGTTTGTCGGCGGCCTGCGGGAGCTAGACCTAGTAGGCGATGGGCTCCGTACCGCCTCCGCCGCGCTGGTTAGTCACCAGGAACATCTTGAAGACATGGTGATGCAGCGCACCCAGGAACTTGCACGCGTTAACAATCAACTTATGGCGGAGATTGAAGCGCGGAAGCAGGCGCAGGCGACACTTCTGCAAACTCAGAAGATGGAGGCCATCGGCCAGCTCACCGGCGGCATCGCACACGATTTCAACAACCTTCTTACCATCGCCCTGGGCTCGTTGGAGATGCTCGAGCCACGGATATCGGATGAGAGGAGCCTGGACCTTCTTCGGAACGTGCAGGGCGCCATGTTGCGGGGTGCGAAGCTCACGGGGTCATTACTCGCCTTCGCGCGCAAGCAGCGCCTCGAAGTCACGCTCGCGGATCTCAACTCTCTCATCGTCGCGCTCACCGAGCTGTTGCAGCGATCGATTGGACCTTTCATAGAGATCCGGAACGATCTAGCCACCGAGCTCTGGCCACTTCTGATCGATGTCGGTCAGATCGAAACAGCGCTCCTCAACGTCGCCATCAACGCGTGCGACGCGATGCCGTGGGGCGGCACGCTGTTGATAAAAACCGCGAACATCAGTGATGAATTGCCGGAAGAAGTCGCGGGCCGCGAATGCGTGTTGATGTCGCTGCACGATACCGGAATCGGGATGAGCCCCGAGACGCTTGAGCGCGCCTTCGAACCTTTCTTCACGACCAAGGGTGTCGGTAAGGGGACGGGATTGGGCTTATCGATGGTGTTCGGCGTCGTGCGCCAATCCGGTGGAGCGGTCCGTCTGCGCAGCTCGATTGGCCAGGGGACAACGGTCCAGATCTACCTGCCGCGGGCGGAGGATGCGGTTTTGCTGAGGGAGAAGAGTACGGTTTTACTGGGGGCGAGGGATACGGTAGCGGAGCAAATCCTGACCAGCGCCAGCGCCCGCATTTTGGTTGTGGACGATGACCTGGCCGTGCGACGGGTGATCGTCGAAAGTCTTCGTGGTATTGGCTATTCTGTCGTGGAAGCCGATAGCGGCGGCGCCGCACTGGCGATCCTCGAGCGGGATGATCCTTGCGATCTCGTCGTCCTGGATCAGGTAATGCCCGGGCTATCTGGCGAGGAGACCGCACGTTCAGCCCGCCGCACCAGGCCCGACCTTAAGGTGTTGTTTATTACCGGTTACAGTGACGTTACTGAGTACGGCACGGAAGTCGACCATGATATCTGGCTAAAGAAGCCGTTCACCGCGGAGGCTCTGGCCAGGGCAGTTTCGACGACGCTGGAGCGCGATCAATAAAGGGGAATGAGAATGATCGCGCAAGCCTTGGTTATCTCCGTCTCCTTGCAGTTGACGTCGGCGGTTGCGTCTGTCGGTCGGGTAAAAACCACCAGCCACGTTGCATCGCGGCGGTTCAACGCGTTGGCGCTGGGGGCCGTCGCGGCGGATTTTGCCGTCAGATACCTCTATACGGGACGCGTTGATTTGCTCGTTGGTTTAGCCGTTTTCTCCGTTCTAACGGCAAGAACGCTGCTGCTTCTTGGTTTCAGCAAGATCGAAGGAAATACATTCAGGCGGCGCGTAGCGTGCGTGACCGCATTTCTCATCTGCACCGCCGCATCCGTCGCCGGCCAGCTCTACGTTGGTGGGGCGCTCAGGCCAATGGCGCTGCTGCCGCTCGTAGGGATCGGACTTGGCTGCTTAGGCGAAGCGTCAAACCACATGGTCGTGCGGCGTCGGTACATTCTGGGGATGGGGTGCATCATGGCCATTTTCGGAGTAGCAACGGGTGCCCGGGGATTACTCTTCAAGAACGCGGTGTCGGACGTGGGTGCAACCGCTTATGCCATGATCAAATACCGGGATCTTTCCTTCCGGGCTGAACATATCCGACAGGAACGGCAGCCCGCAGCCCTGATGGATAGTACGCCAGTTGCATCAATCGAGTAGTCAGGCGCGGAACAAATGATCAGAAACGATCTTGGCTTCATGTTTAATTCTGTTCTGTCGCGGGAGCCGTTTTCGTCTGCGCTTGGGCTGGTCAGGCTCGACTAGCGCGCCGGAACGATCAAAGCCCCTCAGCCTGAGCTGGCGCGCAAAC